>OW818685.1:0-5996854 GCA_942493245.1 uncultured Candidatus Sumerlaeota bacterium | reverse complement strand
TCAAGTCATCCACTTTGTCGGGGTTTTCCTGCGCCCGCACAAATCCCGACGTCGCCAGAGCCGCAATTCCGGCCATCGCGCCGATCGGCAAACCCGAGCCGTCCACCAGCCCCGTGCGATCCGTCATTCCGTCCGCTTTCTTTTCCGAATCCATGAATCGTCCTCCGCATCGTTCCAGAAGCGGGGCAGCCGTTTCACCGCCCTGCGCCTCCCCTGATTCCTTCACCTTGCCCGCCGCGCCATGCGCGGGGTGGTTGCTCGCGCTTCAACGCGAACCTCAGACCTTGTACGTTTCAGGCGCAATCGTCACCTTGCTGCCCGACTGCAACGCCTCATACGTCTTCAAGACCGTCACCAACGCCTGATAGCCCACTTCGCCCGGACAGTTCAGTTTTTCCCCGTTCCGGATGCCATTGAAGAAATTCTCCAAATGCGGTTGATGAACCGGCTTGGCCAACTCGACCGGGAACGTCCACTTTTCGCCCGCCAGCGTGGCGCGCGTGTCCACCGCCTTTTTCGTCGCCGTCACCGGAGCGGTCGGCGCTTTGGCCGGCGGTTTCAACAATCCGCGCCGCCCCAGTTCCTTCCACCACAGTTCCGGCGCCCGGCGCTCGCGCTCGGCGCCGTTACCCAGCATCATCATCTCCGAAATCAGAATCGTGCCGTTTTCCCCCATGAAGTTCTCGACGTACCCGCCGTGGCTCGTGGATGTCAGCACCTGATAATAGGCCCGCGACACCCCTCCCCCGAACGGATAGTCCAGCACGGCCATGACCGTGTCGGGCCATTCGAGATTCTGGTAGTAATCCAACCCGCCGATCGCCGTCACGGCCTGGGCGGGCGCCTGAAAGCCCCAGTTGAACACATCGATCTGTTGCAGCGCCTGATCGGCGAACGGCCCCAGACCATAGCGGCGAAACCAGCGCCAATTGCGCAACTGCACCATATTGTCGTAACCGTAGAGGTCAAGCGCTTCCTGTTTGATGGTGAACTTCGACGGCCACGACAGCAACGGCGTCTTGGCCCGGTTCCACTGGCCGTACCCCTGCGTCACGCGACCCAGCAGTTTCTCCTGAGTCAGCACTTTGTCGATCGCGTGCTGGTAACGCGGGTTGCTGCGGCGCTGGTGGCCGATCTGCAGGAGTTTCTGGGTCTTGCGCGACGTCTCAACCATGGACTTGGCGTCCGCCAGGTTTGTCGCCATCCCCTTCTCGCAGTACACATGGAGGCCCGCTTCCATGCAGGCCTTCGCCTGCTCGGCATGCATCCAGTCCGGCGTGGCGATGATCACGGCCTGCAGATCCTTCTCCTCGCCCAGCATGTCCACGTAATTCTCATACGCTTTCACCTTGTGTCCATAGACCCCCAGGCGCTGCGTGGCCTGCTGCCGCGCATAGTCCCAGATGTCGCACACCGCCGTGAAACGAATCCCCGGGATATTGGCGCACGAATCGGCCAGTACCCGTCCCTGACACCCGAACCCGATCAGGGCCACATTCAAGTCGCCGGGATTCTTGTTCCCTCCTGCTGCCTGCGGCGCGCCCGCCTCCTGCGCTCGAGCCGAAGCCAACACGCCCGCCCCCGCCAGAACCAGACCCGCCGTGACCGACGAGGCCAGGAAGTCACGCCGGCTGATCGAAGCGCTCGCACCAGACGTTTTCTCGGAATGCATGAATTCAACCTCCATTGTAATATCGCAACACAATCGGGACCCCGCCACCGGGGCGAAACCCCTCTGTCGTTCCCTCTACCACACCCTTTACGCCGCCGCCGAAGCCGACCGCACCAGCGTCGGCTCGCGCAACAGGCGCGTCAGCACCATCGCCACGCCCCCAATCAGGCAGGCGTCGTTCTTATTGGCAGACGCCTCGACGCGCAACCCCTGGCGCAACTCCGGCAGCGCCTTCTCCTGAATCACCCGCTCGATCTCAGGCAACAGGAAGGGCGACGCCAGACTCAACGCCCCCCCCAGCACAATCATTTGCGGGTTCAACACATTCACCAGGTTCGCCAGACCCATGCCCAGCTTTGTGCCAATCTCCGTCAACACATCGAGCGCCAGAAGGTCGCCCTTCTCAGCCGCTTCCACCGCGACCGCAAAATTCAAACTTTCCTGATCCCCCACAACCAGATCCGCCAACAGGTCGCTCTTCTCGCCCAACGCGATTCGCTCCCCGACCCGAATCGCCACGGCCCGCTGACCCGCCACCGTTTCCCAGCACCCCCGGCGCCCGCACCCACACTCGCGCCCTTCGGGGTCCACTTTCATGTGCCCGACTTCACCCGCGAACCCCGAGGCGCCACGCATCAGGCGGCCATCCACCATCACCGCGCCCCCCAGCCCCCGGCTCGCGTTCAGGTAAAACAGATGATCCACTCCCCGGGCCACCCCACAGAAATGCTCGCCCAGCAAGGCCGCATTCGCGTCATTTTCGAGAAACACCGGCAGATTGAACCGCCGCGCCCACATCTCGCGCAGCGGCACATTGCGCCAGTGCAGATTCGGAGCGAACCGCAAGACCCCCGACTCCTCGTCCACCAGCCCCGGCACGCCGATGCCGATTCCCAACTGTCGCAACCCCAACCGGTCGCATTCCGCCAGCGCTTCGGACGCCATGTCCATGGCGCGACCGATAATCACCCGTTCCGGATCCTCCGGATTCGACCGCACATACCGCCGCCACCGAACATTCATCGTGAAATCCGCCAGCACCACGCCGATGAAGTCCACGTTGATGTCCACGCCCAATGCGCACCCCGCATTCGGGTTCAGCTCCAGCAGCATCCCCGGACGTCCGTTCTTCGAGACCTGTAGTTCCGTCTCACACACCAGACCCATCTCCAGTAACTCGGTGATGATACTCGACACCGTACTGCGATTCAACCCGACCTGAGCGGCCAGACGCGCGCGCGACGTCGGTTGCGCTTTGCGCAGCGCGTCGAGCAGGAGCGCCATATTCATCTGACGCACAAGAAGCTGGTCGGCGGTTGAGGTGCGTTTCGTCAAGGGTCCTATCCTCTAAGCCTTCGTTTGTTGACTCGCCAAACATTCAGACCCTAAACAACCCGCCGACAAAATGTCAAGCCTTTCTTCACCTCCCGGCTTTCCATCCGCCGCCTCGATTTTACCCCGCCCGCCCTCCTTCGCCCCCACGTTTTCAACAAAACACCGCCATTCTTATCCCGGGAAGGCCCACCTTCTTTCCATTCCGCCATGAAGAAAAACAAATCACCCTGTTCCTCCCAACTGCTGGAAAAAATCGCGGGCGATCCGACCCGAGGTTCAGGAAGAAGATGATTTTCCCGTAACTCCAGATTACAGAGACCTCTGGAGCCATTCACCCCTCCAAGCCGCCCTCGTTCTCCACCTATCAAGTAACCGTTCAGACGAATATCATTCTGAAAAATATGTAAAAATGCAAAAAAATCGTCCGCAGCCCTCTTGCAGGCGCCCTCACCACCGGGTTCCAGACTCCTTCCCTAATTCCCATATTCCGCACTCCACGCTCTTGCATTCCCCCCCGCCTGCCGGTATCCTGCACAAATAAAAATCACGGGAGCGCTCTATATGCTCCCGTGACCCGATTCTTCCGGAAAGGTCCCCGCGATGCGTATCCTCGGACTCGACCCTGGCCTCGCGTCCGTTGGCTGGGGACTGATAGTGTACCCTGAAGGAGGCCCGCGCGACGTGCGCTGGGGGGCCATCCACACCCCCGCCTCCGATCCCATGCCCCGGCGGCTCGATCAGATCCACCGGACCGTCGCCGCCCTGATCGCCGAACTCAAACCCGACGCCATCGCCATCGAAGAACTCTTTTTCGCCACCAATGTCAAAACCGCCATCGTCGTGGCGCAGGCGCGCGGCGTACTGGTGCTCGCCACGGCCCACTCGGGCGTGGAAGTGGCCGAATACACCCCCCTGCAAATCAAAAAAGCCGTCAGCGGCCAAGGCCGCGCCAGCAAAAATCAAGTCCAGAGAATGGTGGCCACCCTTCTGGGGTTGCCCGAAATCCCCACACCCGACCACGCCGCCGACGCCCTGGCCGTCGCCCTCTGCCACGGCCACTCCGTCAAGGCGCAGCGCCTGACGGGCATCCGGCGCTAATTCGCCACACCCGTTGCCGTCGCGCTCGTGGCCTCCGCCACCGGCAACACTTCCTGCCAGCGCAATCTGTTTTCACAATGCAAGAACAAAGGCAACACCTCGTACACCTGAAGCAGCACGCGATTGTAGGGAGTCGGCTGACCCTCCGGCGTCCGAAAATACTGCGCCGACAGATCCCGGGCCAGGTTCGGCGCCCGGCGCTTCACCTCGAGGTAACCCGGACTCGTCACCAATGACTCCGTGGTTGCAAAAGGCGTTTCAGCCACCAGAGTAAAGACAAAACAAGACCCGTCGGGAATCAATTCCAGTGTCGCAGTGGAAGGACGTTCAAACTGCCGGGCGCCCGCACTGTCCCCCGCGCTCAGACGTTCCTGGCGGCGTTTCTCCCCCTCTTCGAGGTAGGCCAGAAACCGCTCGTGGTTCTCACGCGACGGCCCGAGAACTTGCAGCGGCCGGACCCCCTCGACCGTCAGAACCTCGCGGACCTGCGCCATCGGCTCGAACAGCGCATCCAGTTTAGGCCAGGCTTGCCGCGCCTGATTTCCCAGAAGGCCCCCCACCAGCAGCGCCAGCGTCGCCGCCGGGTAGATAGCCATCTTCACACGCGACGCATGCCACTCCTCGCGCTCGGCCACAAAAGCCACGCCCCGCTCAACCTCGCCCGCCCGCGCCACCAGCGCGCCACTCGCCAGGTCGTGCAGCGACCGTTTGTGGGGATGCAGCCCACAAAACACGGAATTTCCCGACGCATAGGCCAGGGTCACAATCCCAAACCCCACCGTCGCCAGAAAGGTGCCCTTGCCATACTCCGTAAAATGCACAAAATCACGCCCTGTGCTCCACCCGAGCACGACGGCATAGGCTCCGGTCGTCAGAAACAACCCAACCGCTCGCCGGGCCGCCGCCCCCCACCCCAACGGACGCCCCTCCAGATCCAGAATGCGTTGCTCCAGAATATGCTTCCCGACCGTCTGACCCTTCGTCAGCCGGCTCGATCCGACCCAGAAATAGACATAGACGAATGCGAAAGCGAAGACCTGGGCCCCCCAGCGCATCGGATAGAGCCAGGCGTACGCCTGACGGGCCAGAAGATAAAAGAAGAACGTCAACAGCCCGGCGTCTATCCCGAACGCGCCCGCCCGCGCCCAGAAACCGGGCAACGCGCGCGTGGGCTGTCGAACTTCGATCGGGTTCGATTCCTCCTCGAGTTTGAAGGGCTTCAAGCGGGGGTTTATTTCTTTCAAAATGCGATACGCTCCTGACTAACCGGCGGGGGATCCCAAATTGTTGAACCAGAGGGGCACAGCAGGGAGGGAGAGTCCAAACCCGCCCCCTGCCCCAGGGCACAAGGGATCGTACTATACACAACCGGAGGTCATCCGTCCAGAATTCGCCGCACCGTCTGGCTCAGCGCGCTTTCGGTGAAGGGTTTGGAAATAAAATGGATGCCGGCGTCGAGCACCCCGTGGTGGGCAATCACGTTTTCGGTATAACCCGACATGAACAGGGTCTTGGTACCGGGCCGCAGGGAGGACACCATCTGCTGGATTTCCCGTCCATTCGTGCCCGGCATCACCACGTCGGTGATCAGGAGATCCAGAGGCCCGGGCGCGTTCGACAAGTTGAAGCACTCCTGGGCATCTTGCGCCACCAGAACCCGGTATCCCAGGCGCCGGAGCATCTGCCCGGCGATCTCGCGCACCCCCGCATCGTCTTCCATCAGAAGAATCGTCTCCCCCTGTCCCCGAATCAGACTGGAGGAAACGGAACTTTCGCGCGGAGTCTCGAAACCGACATCCGCCTGAGGCAGATAAATCTTGAAGGTGGACCCTTTCCCTTTTTCGCTATAAACCCAGATGCTCCCTCCATGTTGCTTGACGATCCCGTAAACCGTTGCCAATCCCAATCCCGTGCCCCGCCCTTTTTCTTTCGTGGTAAAGAAAGGATCGAAGATTCTGCGTTGCGTCTCTTCGTCCATTCCCTCCCCCGTATCGCTGACACTGAGAAGAACATACGCGCCCGGTAAAACGTCGGCGTGCGTTTCCGCATACGGCTTGTCGAGCGTGACCCGCTCAGTTTCGATGGTCAGCACGCCTCCGTGCGGCATGGCGTCACGGGAATTGACACTCAGGTTCAGGATCACCTGCTCGAGTTGCGACGGATCGCCCTTGACCAGTCCGACCGGCTTCTCCGCGAAAATCTGAATCCGGATATCCTCGCCCAGAAGGCGGCGGATCATGTCGCCCATTCCCCGGACGACCTGATTGAGATCGAGCGGTTTGACCTCGAGGACCTGTTTGCGGCTGAAGGCGAGGAGCTGGCGGGTCAGATCGCGCGCGCGCTCGCCCGCCTTGATGATCGGCTCGATATCGGCCCGATACGGCGAGGTGGGCGCCAGATCCGCCATCAGGATTTCACCATGCCCCAGAATCACGGCCAGCAGATTGTTGAAATCGTGCGCCACTCCACCCGCCAGCCGCCCGATGGATTCCATCTTTTGCGCCTGGGCGAGCTGTTCCTGCAACAGACTGCGGTCAAATTCGTTGCGCTTCCGTTCCGTCACATCCTGCGTGACTCCATAGGCGTACAGCGGGCGTCCCTCTTCCGAAAGGTGCAGGTGGATACCTGTTGTCTCGAAATGCCGTTCGGCCTCGCCCTCCACCCGGAACCGGTAGTCGAATGACGCAGGCGTCCGGCGGTCCTGCGCCTCCTCGTAAGCGTTCTCGATATTCCGCCGATCGTCCGGATGAACCCGTTGAAGGAAGGTCTCAAAGCGTCCGTCGAAAACCGTGGGGTCAAACCCGTGAACCCGAGACCATTCGTCGGACCCCGTCAGGATATTCGTTGAAAAATCCAGACGCCAATTCCCCATGTGGGCGATTTCCTGTGCTCGGGCCAGATCGGCCTGACTCTGGCGCAACGCCTTCTCGATGCGCTTGCGATCGGTGATGTCGGCAATCAATCCATCGCAGGCCACCGCGCGTCCTTCGGAATCGCGATGCGCCACGAGGGTGTTGCGAACCCAGCGCTCTGTTCCATCTTTGTGGAAAATCCGGTGTTCAATGGGCCGAACCGGGCCGTTCATGGACTTCTGGGCGTGCTCGAGCACCATCGCCCGGTCATCGGGATGGATCATTTCGAGCCAGAGAAAAGGCGTTCGGGCGTATTCTTCGGGCATATAACCCGTGACCGCCACACAGCCGGGACTGTGAACAGTGGAAGCCGGCTGGCCCTCCTCGATCTCGACCGTGTAGATATAGTCCGTAACGGAACCGACCATCTGAATATAACGCTGCTCGCTTTCCTGAAGGGCTTTGAGCGTCACCTGACGCTGCCGTTCGGTTTCCAGGTTGTCGAGCGCAAAGGAAACATCGCCAGCGACTTCTTCGAGCAGTTTGACCTCCGGATCCTGAAAGAACTCCGCCTCGACACTATAGACGCTCAGCGCGCCCCAGACCTTGTCCTGGAAAAAAACGGGGAAAGCCGCCGAGGAACAAAATCCGCATCCTTCCGCAACCGTCCGCCAGGGGTACACGCGTTCCTCGTGGTGGAAATCGTTCACCACGGACGCATGGCCCTCTCGGATCGCCGTCCCCATGGGGCCCCATCCCTCGGGAGAATCGTCGGCGCGCACCGAAATCCGTCCCACATAATCGTGCGTGTCCCCGCACTGGGCCACACATTTGACCTCCTGCGTCTGGGGATCGAGCATGCCAATCCACGCCAGGGAAAACTCGCCGTATTCCACGGCCACGCGACAGATTCCTGAAAGAAGAGTCTCGCGCGAGCGGCTGCGGACAATCGTCTGGTTCACCTGTCCCAGAAAGGCGTACAGGCGGTTCAGGTGACGGATGGTTTCTTCCGCCTGGTGCTTGTAGATCGCCATATCAATGAACGTCTTGAGTTCACGGTCCTCGAAGGGCTTGAGAATATAGCCGAAGGGTTCGGCCTGTTTCGCCCGATCGAGAGTGGCGTCTTCGGAAAAGGCCGTGAGAAACACGACCGGCAGGTGGAGCCGGCGGCGTATCAGGTCCGCCGCTTCGATCCCATCCATTTCGCCTTCCAACTGGATATCCATCAAGACGAGTTGGGGCCGCTTCAGTTCAGCCAGATCCAGCGCCGCCGCGCCACTCGAAGCCATACCAACCACCCGGTAACCCTGCATCGTCAGACGCATCTTCAAGTCGGCTGCGACAATCGCTTCGTCTTCTACAATCAGAACGCTTGGCGTGAGGGAATTCATAGGTCCTCCGCTCCAATCTGCCCCGCTTCGAATGTAATATGAAAAGTAGTCCCACCATCCCGAAGGATTTCCACGGAGCCGTGCAACTGCTCCGTGAGCATCAACACCAACTGCAAACCCAGCGTCTGCGCTTCCTCGATATTCAGATCCGACGGCAATCCGACCCCATTGTCGGAAACCGTCAAAACAAACCGCCTGTTCTCCAGCGCGCGTAACTCTATCACAATCTGTCCCCGACGCGCCTCAGGAAAAGCGTATTTCAGCGCGTTTGAGATCAACTCGTTGACAATCAGGCCACACGGCACCGCCCGATCGGGAGACAATTCAACAGGGATCAATCGGTTCACCCACTCGATATTCTCAACCTGCCGCCCATACGTCCGGAACAAATGGGCGCACAGAGTCTCGACATACTGCGCCAGATTGACCCGCGCCATGTTCTGCGACCGGTAAAGCGTTTCGTGCAACAGCGACATGGAGCGCACCCGGTTGCGCGTCTCCTCGAGCGTGTCGAGAACCTCACGATTCTGAATCCGCGTCGTTTGCAGATTCAGGAGACTGATGACCACCTGCAAGTTGTTCTTCACGCGGTGGTGGACTTCCTTCAAAAGCGCGATCTTTTCCTCGAGCGACGTCTTGAGTTCGAGTTCCACCAACTTGTGCTCAGTCACGTCCTGCACCGTCCCCCGTACCCGCACCGCCCGCCCCTGCCCGTCACACAGAACCTCCCCATACTCATGCACATGCTTCACCCGCCCGTCCGACATGAGAATCCGATGCTCGACGTCGTAGGGTTTCCTGTTGGTGACGGCGTCGGCAAACGCCGTGTTGACCCGCTCCAGATCCTCGGGGTGTATCCGCTTCAAAAAAGATGTGGCCGACGGATCGAACTCCATCGGGTCAATCTCAAAAATACGGAAAACCTGCTCCGACCAGACCAGACTTCGAGTCTGAAGATCCTCTTCCCAATTGCCCAGATGCGCCAGGCGTTGCGCGTCGCGCAAACGCGCTTCACTCTGACGCAATTCCTCCTCCGCCCGTTTGCGCTCGGTCACATCCTCGAGCGCGGCGACCATCCCATCCAGTTCTCCCGAACTGTTGAAAGTCGGCGCTGCGTTGATCGAGAGAAGAATCCGCAACCCATCGGCCCGCCGGATGGCGTGCTGGACGTTATACACAGCGAGTCCACTCTCTATCACCCGTCGAAAAACCTGTTCCTCGTCCGGAAGAAAATCGCCCGCATAATCGGTAATTTCCCAGTCGGGCTGGTTGTAAACACGCCCCTCGACCTCCCCGCGCTTCATGCCGAAAATCCGTTCGGCCGCCAGATTCGCAAACACGATCGTCCCCGCCCGGTCCAACGCCGTGATCCCCACCGGACTGGTCTCCATGATTCGTTTGACCAGATCGCGTTCGCGCTCGAGCGCCGCCTCGGCCCGTTTCCGTTCGGTCACGTCGTGGAAGACAACGGCGAAAGTTCCCGCTTCTGGACGATAGGCCCAGACATCGTAATAACGTCCAACATCTCGGGCGAAGTCCAGACGCGAGGCTGGCTCGCCCGTCTCGACCACCTTTCCAAAGAACTCGATCCAGTAAGGTTCCGTCTGCGGCATGACTTCCAGAACCGTGCGCCCGACCAGTTGCGTGGCCGAAACACCCGTCAGGCGCTCGAAAGCGGGGTTGACCTCGATATACCGGTAGTTGCATGGCGCGCCGGCCTCGTTGAAAATCATCTGGTGCAGGGCGAAACCAGCGGTCATGTTCTCGAACAGCAACCGGTACTTCCGTTCGCTCTGCTGCAACAATTCCTCCGCGCGTTTGCGATCCGTAATATCCTCGCAAATCCCCAGAATACCATACACGATCCCTCGATCGTCCAGAAGAGGCTCCTTGGCCGTGTCTATCCACAAGCGCCGCCCGTCGGCCTGCTGCAACGGCTCGATAATATGCCGCTTGGATTGGTTGCCCTGCATCACCTCGCGGTCGTCACGGCGATACGCCTCGGCTTCCTCGCGCGGCCAGGGCAGGTCGTAATCGCTCTTGCCCACAATCTGCCCGGCGTTCTTCAACCCGACCATGCAGGCAAAAGTGTCGTTACACCCGAGATACACACTGTTGAGATCTTTCCAGAAGAGCGCCTGCGGTACCGTATTGATCACCTTTTCGAGCATGTTGCGACTCTCGTTAAGCGCATCCAGCCCTCGCCGCCGTTCCTGAATCTCCAAGGAAAGCTGGTAATTCTTCGCTTCAACCTCCGCCGTGCGCTCATCCACCATCTCACTCAAATGCATCCGGTGCCGGACCAAGTCCTCTTCCGCCTGCCGGCGCAACCGCACCTCGCGCCAGAGCCACCCGACCCACAGCGCCAGCCCCGCAATGATCGCCAGCACCACCCCTTCGACCTTCCAGTGCGACAGCCAGTGATGCCGCGATTCGTAATAAACTCCCACCCAGCGCTGGTAAATAGTTTCGCGCTCGGACGCGGGAATGGCCGCCAGAGCCTTATTCACAATCCCCACCAGAGTCGGCCAATCCTTCCGGACGGCCCAGCAGAGATCGTATCGGTAAGGCGTAACACCCGCCAACCGGATCTGGCGATACTCCAGCCGCCCCAGATAGTGCCCGGTCGTCAACACCCCTCCGATGTAGGCGTCCACCTCGCCCCGTGCCAGGTGATCCAAAGCCTCCGGCGTTGTACGGAACGACACCAGATTGAGATCCGGATTCCCTTCTTTCAGGAGGCTTTGCTCCCCGTACCCCTCAATGACCCCAATCCGTTTCCCCACCAGATCGCCGAGAGACCCGCTATAGTGCGCATCCCGGCGGGCATAGATGCCAATCGGCATCGAAAGATAGGGTTCCGAGAACTCCAGAAAAGCCTCGCGGTCCCGCGTACGGATCATCGCCGGGAACACATCCAGCCGACCTTGTTTCACCCGCTTGATCTGTTCCGGCCAGTTCACCCCTTTACACACTTCGAACCGCACGCCCAACTGAGACTCCAGGATCCGAAGATATTCGGACGAGATCCCCAGGGGTGTCCCCGAATCGTCCAGAAACTCGATCGGCGCCCAGTTCGGATCATATCCCAATCGCAGAATCGGCTGCATTTCCAGCCATTCGCGCTCCTCCTGGGCTAATTCGACGGAACTGCTTGTCGGCGTGTCGGCGTACCCGCCGGCCAGCTCAAGCAAGAGCGCCAGAACCCAGATCCCCCCCCGTATCCGTCCTTTTCTCCCGGTCCACCTCATACCAACCGCCTCTCGCAACCCTCTGCCCGGCCAAACGGTCCCTCCGCCGAAACCAGCCGCATCGCAACTGTCCCCTTCAACCTTCGAGAGAAACAACCTCTCTCCAGAAGCGGGACGGCCCAAGCCGACTCAAGCGCCTCAACATTGCTCCAAACGATTCGTGCAGGAAAACCGAATCCATCGCTTCCAACGTGCAGAAACATTATTAACCAGTAGCCTTCTCCTTGCCAAACAAAATATCCACGGAGTGAGTTTTTCAGAGGAAATTCCCCCCGGGCGACAGAAGCCTTTCTGAAAGAATTTCTGGAAAAAGGGACAACCGCATCCTATTGCGTTGACAACCGCCGGGCGTGCAAGGTAAGATCCGGATGAATCTTTGTGGAGATGATCATGCCGGATTTCGCCAGTATTCTGATTGTTGACGACGATGAATCTGTGCGGAACGCGTTACGTTCCGTCTTGGAAAAATTCGACTATGATTGCGTCTTCGCTCAGAACGGAGTCGAGGCTCTCGCCTGCCTGGCCAAAACCCCTTTCGATCTGGTTATCACCGACCTCGCCATGCCGCAAATGGACGGCCTGACCCTGCTCGGCCGCATTCAGGAAATGCCGGCCTCGCCCACGGTGGTGGTTCTGACCGGCCACACGGAAATCCACATGGCGCTCGACGCCTCGCACCGCGGCGCGTTCGACTACATCGTCAAGCCGTTCTCGAAAGACCAGCTGCTGCTCTCGATCGCCCGGGCGCTCGAACACCACCGTCTGCTGCGCCTCGGCGAGCGCCTCTCAAGACAAATAGCCAACACGCCCACTTACGCGGGCCTCATCGGCCAGAGCGCCCCCATGCTCGAACTCTTCCGCCTCATCGCCCAGGCCGCGCCAACCAACGCCACCGTTCTGATCACCGGCGAAAGCGGCACCGGCAAGGAGAAAGTCGCCCGGGCGCTCCACAACAACAGTCTGCGCCGGGCGCAATCCTTCAACGTCGTGGACTGCGCCGCCATCCCCGAAACCCTCATGGAGTCTTCCCTGTTCGGGCATAAGGCCGGGGCTTTCACCGGCGCCACCGCCGAAAGCCCCGGCATATTGGGGTACTCGAACGGCGGAACCGTCTTCTTTGACGAAATCGGCGAACTCCCGCTCGCCCTGCAACCCAAATTGCTCCGCGTGCTCCAGGAACGCTCCTACACGCCCGTGGGCGCCGCCAAACCCGTCTCGGTGGACGTGCGCATCCTGGCCGCCACCAACCGCGACCTGGAGGAGGAAATCCACCTGGGCCGGTTCCGAGAGGATCTTTACTACCGCATCAACGTGCTCAATCTCCAGGTTCCCCCGCTGCGCGAGCGCGGCGACGACGCCATCGGGCTGGCCCGCTATTTCTTCGCCGAACTCTCGCCCAACTACCCCCACGTCAACGAAATCGCCCCGGAAGCCTTCGAGTGCCTGCGCCGCTACCTCTGGCCGGGCAACGTCCGGGAGTTGCGCAATACGATGGAACGCGCCATGGCCACCACGTCGAATGACACGATCGGCGTGAGCGACCTTCCCGTTGCCGTACGCAACGCCCTGTTCTCAACCTCGACGTCCGAACTTCAACCCGCCGGACCCGCCCCCCTGTCGGCGCTTGCCGCTCTGGGCAACCTCGAGAACGTACAGCGCCACATTCAGCAACACTACCTGCGCGAAATTCTCGCGCAATACAAGGGCAATGTCGCCCACGCCTCCCAACACGCCAATATTTCCCGCAAGACGTTCTATAAGATGATGGACGACCTTGGCCTCAACCCGGAGGACTTCCGCGTCTGACCGGGCGCCTCGGAAAGTCTGCGTTCCCTTCTGTTTCCTCGAAGTGTTCCCAAATGGTAACAGTGTAACGCCTGCGTAACAGGCACACCCAATCTATCTAAAATCAACATTTTATACAGTATATTTGATTGGATCGCCGATCTCAGGGTAACACTTGCGCCTCCCGCGAGTTTGAACCAGCCCCCCCACATACATCGTAGAATACTCAGAAAAATGCACTTGCAATTCGACCGAATATCATATATTGCTGGCACGCTGCTTGCGCCTGGACTCCATGCAATATGAACCCGACACTTCATACCATTGCCTGAACACCCAGAAGTCGAGGAGACCGCCATGAACGAATTTGCCATTGTCGCCCTCGGGACCCCGGACCAGCAAACCCTGGCCGAAACCATTGTGCGCGACATCCATCTGACTCCCGTGGCGGTCCACGAGGTGGAACGGATTCTGTTCCTGCTCACCGACCGTCCGATCCGCCTGCTGGTGCTCGCGCTGTCGCTCTTCCAGTACCGGCCCGAGGCGTTGCGCTCCCTGCAACGCCTGTGCCCGGAAAACAGCGTCCTGCTGGTGGCCGACAACCCGCTGCAGGCGCAACACGCCAATGTCAGTTTCGGCGGCTATATCCACCATGTGTTCTTCTACCCGCCTTCACCCGACGAAATCCGGGAGTTTGCGCTCACGGCGCTCCGGAAGCAGGACAGCAAAAAGGAAAACCCCGTCGAAGCCTGTGGTAGCTGAGAAACGGTAAACTGCTCGGAATCTCATTCCGGCTCAACAATATCGAGGTCTCAAAGAGAAAAGGGGAAACAAACCATGAAAAGCATGAAACTGGGAACAAAGATCGCGGTCGGTTTCACGCTCCTCCTGGCCATGACGGTGATTCTGGGGATCGTGAGCTGGATCGGACTTTCGGGCATCAACACCCGCCTGAAACTTCAGCAGCAGGGCGCCATGTGTCTGGAAGAAACCAATAAGTGCGGCTTCCTGCGCCGGGACTTTGCCAAAGAAGCATTCAAGAAAGATGCCGACGGCAAAACCGCCGTGGATAAGTGGATGGCCTCCTATGACTCTTTGAAGACAGCCCTGGCCGAGTTGGCCACCACTTCCGGCCTGGATAAGGCGAATCAAGGGACGGTCGAAACCGCCAGTAAACAACTGGAAGACTATAAAACGGCCTTCGAGAGTCAAACCGCTTCGCGCAAGACGAAAGACGAGGCGTTCGCTTCCTGGGGCGCGGTTGGCAACAAAATCACCGCCAGCATCGGCAAAGCCACAAAAGAGACGATCGAGCCGGCCAAGAAGGCGGCCGTCGCGGCCAATGACGTCAAGGCTCTCGAACAGTGGGACCGGATCTCGTCGGAGTTGGATCTGAAAGTCATCCAGGCTTTCCTCTTCCTGCGCGTCAAGGCAACCTACCTGGTCGCCACCAACGAAGACAAGGAACACGAGGGCTATCTGGCCCAGCTCAAGGTGTTGAAGGACGGCCTGGCCCAGTGGACCGAACTGACAAAGGCCGACGCCAAACTCCAGGAAGCCGCCGGTGAAATCGCGGTCCAACTGGTTGAATATGAAAAAGCGGGCACGGCCTACAAGGCGGGAATTGACGCCGACCGGCAGTCCACCGTCAAGATGGCCGCCGATGCCTCGGCCGTTATGAAATCAATCACCGACCTGCAAACCGCCCTGGACACCCAGATGCACACTATCACGATCCGCACGAACCAGATCGTTCTGGGGGTGGCCATCGGCTGTGTGGTCCTCGGCATCCTGCTGGCCACTTTCCTGACCCGCAGCATCGTCCGCCCCATCCGCCAGATTATCGAAGCGCTCAACGAGGGCGCCGTCATGCTGACCTCCGCCTCGGGCCAGATTGCCTCGGCGAGCCAGAACCTGGCCGAAGCCTCCACCGAACAGGCCGCCAGCCTCGAGGAATCCTCCTCGGCGCTCGAGGAACTCGCCAGCCAGTCGCGCGGCAACGCCGAAAGCGCCACCCACGCCAACGGTCTGATGCACGACACCCAGAAGATCGTCGTCTCGGCCAGCGAAGCGATGGAAAAAATGGTCGCCACAATGACCGGCATCAAGGAGTCCTCGAACAAGATCTCCGGCATCATCAAGACCATCGAAGAGATCGCCTTCCAGACCAACCTGCTGGCGCTCAACGCGGCGGTCGAGGCCGCCCGCGCCGGCGAGCACGGCAAGGGCTTCGCCGTCGTGGCCGAGGAAGTGCGCAACCTGGCCCACCGCTCGGCCGCCGCGGCCAAGGACACCGCCACGCTCATCCAGACCAGCGTTGATCAGGCCAACAACGGCGCCGAGGTGGTGACGAAGGTCGCCGAGGGCGTCAAGCAGATCGCGGACAGTTCGAGCACCGTGGCGCAGAGCGTGTCGGCCATTGCCGTGGCCTCCAACGAACAATCCGAAGGAATCAACCAGATCAACACCGCCGTGGCGGAAATGGACAAGTCCACCCAGCAGGTGGCGGCCAACGCGGAAGAATCCGCCTCGGCCAGCGAGGAACTCGCCGCCCAGTCCAACCAGATCACGTCCATCGTCGAGCAACTGACCACCATGGTCGGCCGCTCGTCCAACGCCGACACCCCTGCGGGCCGGCAACGTCAAATCGGAAGAAACACGAACCTGCCCCAGATCGCGCTGGCGTCGTCTCCCGCCGCCCTGAAGACGCCATCCAGAGGTCTGCTTGGAACCTCTCCCAAGGCCCCGAGAAACGGACGCGCGCAACAACCGGAGATGAGCTCCGTGTCCAGTGACGACGAATTCATGGGATTCTGAGAGACCCGCTTAGGTGCGTCAGACTGAAAGAGCGGGGGCCGGTTTTTCACCGGTCCCCGCTCTTTTTCTTTTTAAAACCATTGCCCAAAAGAACCGAGCCTTTTTCAAAAGTCGTTGAATGGCTCGATTTTCAGGTGAGCATTGAGGGAGTATCCTTCTCCGATCTTGCGACTCAAACCTCCCGGCACTCGTCCCCCTTTTGTCATCCCCGCGAACGCTCCATCGTTCGGGCCTTCAGCCTTTATGAGAAAACGGCCCCCCTGTCCTGGGGCGACGCTGCGCTTGGCCCAGGCGGATATAAATCCGCGCCGTTGGCGCTCAACGGTGATTTTCAGGGTAAAACGCGAGAAAGAGGAAAACCGGTTACCCTAAAAACCGCAGTTGACCGGCTAAGTACAGAAAAGCCAACTGCTCCGCAGTACCCAATGGGTCTTTCTACATCACTGAGAAACAAGCGATTAGGCTCTCAACTGCGGTTTTTAGGGTTACAGATTTTTCGACAGATTCTTGCGCAGATTTTCGAGCTGGTGGGTCGCCTGTTGCAGGGACGCACGATTCGGATCACCGGGCGGGATCAGATCGGCCAGAGGCTTGAGGGCGGACTCGACCTGGTCTATCTGCGCTTCGAGATTCCGCACGAACTCGATATAATTCCGCCGCTTGTCACGCATCTTGAGCAGTTCGATCTTGTAGAAACGGGAACGGTCGCGGCCCTTCAGGATGATGTATTCGATAATGAGAACCACCACGATCAGAACGGCCCCGCGCCCGTACAACATGCCAAACAGATCCTTGGCGTGCCCCGACCACACAATGCCGAAAAAGAACACCAGAATAATGGCCGCGATCAGCCAGGTGTTCTTGACCCCGCGCGCCGAGGTGCGCTGACGCCGACGACGCAGCCGCGATGCGCCGGAAGGCAGAGGAGTCGGAGACGGGGGGAGGAGTTCGGCCATTGAGGAAAACCCGGCGGGTGACGTTGACACAGAATCGCGGTGAGGGGGCACACGTCCCCCCGGCTCGCAAGCCAGTTCACCGGAGGATCTATTCTATCCTCCCTCGCCCGCCCAGCGCAAGAACCGTTTTCCGCCCCGGTTTTCCGTTCACACAAACCGCCCGCGCAAGATCGCGTCCATTTCCAATGGCTTTTTTCCTTGCCAGACGCCCCGGCTTCCGGTAGATATAGCCCTTCATGCGGGGCGACGCGACGCGCGAGGAACCGCAGTGTGGTCCGGAATTGTCAAGAGAAAGGACTCGAGAGTTCATCCTATGGGAAGCATTATCAAGAAAAGAAAGAAAAAAATCCGCAAGCATAAGCTGAAAAAACTGCGCAAAAAGATGCGGCATCGCAAGTAAGACGCGATAGATTCGGAGAGGACGGCGGCCGGGCAGGAATATGGCCCGCTCACTGCCGCCGTCCTCTTTCGTCTGCCTTCCCCCGGATTATCGGCCTTCCTGTTCCTATTTCGCTGGGGGGAGGGATTATTGTATTCAGCGATTGTTCCCGATTCAGTCATCCGGCCAGGGGCCTGGATGACTTTTTTGTTCTGGGAACCCGGCAATCTTCTCTCCGGTGGAGAAAGGGAGAGAGTCCGACTCAAAAAAAGGGTGCAAATACCGCCCGTCTGAAATATCTTCGAGGGGATAGACGTCCGATGCCGGACGGCGATTCTTCAACCCGGCAAAACAGATAAAGGAGAGGAATCCCCGTGAACTCTCTGTGGCTGATCCTCGGCTCGCTGGCGGCTTTCGCCGTGGCCTATCGCTTTTATGGGGCATTTCTGGCCGCGCGTGTCGCGGTTCTCAACGACGCGACCCCCACGCCCGCGCACCGCCTGCGCGACGGCGTGGACTACCACCCCACCAACCGCCTCGTCCTCTTCGGCCACCACTTCGCCGCCATCGCCGGTCCCGGTCCCCTCATTGGCCCCGTCCTCGCAGCGCAATGGGGGTACTGCCCCGGCTTCCTCTGGATTATCATCGGCGCCTGCCTGGCCGGAGGCGTCCACGACTTCATCATCCTCGTTGCGTCGGTGCGGCAAAACGGAGTCTCGCTCCCGAAGATCGCCCGCGACAACATTGGGCCGCTCTCGGGTGTCACCACCTCGATCGCCACGCTTTTCATCACCATCAGCATTCTGGCCAGCGTCGGAGTCGTCGTGGTCAACGCCCTGAGCCACAGCGCCTGGGGCATGTTCACCATTCTCGTCACCATTCCGGCGGCCCTGCTCACGGGTCTCTGGATGTACAAAATCCGTCCCGGCCGCGTTGGAGAAGCCTCGGCCATCGGCGTGACCATCGTGCTGTTGGGCGTCGTTCTGGGCCAGCCTTTCGCCGCAAGTGAATTCGGGCACTATCTCCTTTTCGACAAGAAAACGCTCTCGCTCATCCTGCCGATCTACGCCTTCTTCGCCTCGGTGCTGCCCGTGTGGGTGCTCATGTGCCCGCGCGACTACCTGAGTTCCTACATGAAAATCGGCGTCATCGCCGTGCTGGCCATCGGGATTGTGGCCGCACACCCCACGCTCAAAATGCCCGCCACGACCTCTTTCCTTGAAGGGGGCGGCCCCGTGGTCTCGGGCGCGGTCTGGCCCTTTGTCTGCATCGTTATCATGTGCGGGGCGCTCTCCGGGTTCCACGCGCTGGTCGCCTCGGGCACTACGCCCAAGATGATCGGCAAGGAATCCCACATCCGCCCGATCGGATACGGCGCCATGCTGCTCGAGGGGTTCGTGGCCGTCACGGCGCTCATCGCCGCCTGTGCCTTGGAGCCGGGCGACTACTTTGCCATCAACGTCGCGCAGGACACCGCCGCGCAACAGGCCAAATACGCCACCCTCCTGGAAACCCAGCAGACGCAACACCAATGGAACCTGGCGCCTGTGGAACTCGCCACGCTCGAAGCGGAAACGCAGGAGAAACTGGCCGGGCGCGTCGGCGGAGCCGTCACCCTCGCAGTCGGTATGGCGAAAGTCTTTGCCAGCGTGCCCGGCCTGAAAACGCTCATGGCCTACTGGTACCACTTCGTCATCATGTTCGAGGCGCTCTTCATCCTGACCCTGCTCGAGACCGGCACCCGCGTGGCCCGATTTGTCTTCCAAGAAACGGTCGCACAGTTCAAACCCTCGCTGGCCCCCGGCGGCAAAGTCAACTGGAGCGTCAACATCGCCATGAGCCTGCTCACCTGTTACTGCTGGGGCTACCTGCTCTACCGCGGCAACCTCGACACGCTCTGGCGCATGCTCGGCATCTCGAACCAGCTCCTGGCCACCATCGCCCTCACACTCGGAACCACGTATATCCTCAACCACGCTCCCCGGAAAATCTACGCGCTCTGTACCGCGCTGCCCCTGGCGGGCGTCCTCGTGACCGTCAGCACCGCCAGCGTCAAAAGCATCGGCATGTGGTGGGACCAGATCGCCAGCGCTCCCGCCGAACAGGTCTTTCAACTCAAACTCATGTGTGTGCTGGGTTCGATCATGATTGTTCTGACGGCTCTGATTGTCCTCGACGCCACGCGCCGCTGGGTTCAGATCCTGTTTCCCGGTAGCGAACCCGCAACCGCCTTCGCTCCCAACGACCTGATGGACGAGCCGGAGGAATAAAACTCGACCGCATTCAAAAGAGACAAAGACGGGTTTCTTTCCGAACAGAACAAGACGGGGACAGAAAGAGCAACCTAAAAATCGCAGTTGAGCGCCAACGCCGCGGGTTTATACCAGATGGGGCAAGCGCAGTGTCGCCCTATAACAGGTGTCCCTTTTTTTCATGAGGGCTGAAGGCCTGGACTGTGAAAGGGGCAAAACGGCTGAATAGAACGGGCTTTCAGCCCTTGCGGCAATAAACCCATCGGTTTTCCGGGCTTACAGTTCCAGAACCTGTTTTTCGAGCGCGATGATCTGGTCGCGCAGGGACGCCGCCCGCTCGAATTCGAGTTTCTCGGCGGCTTCGAGCATTTCGGCGCGCAACTGGTCCAGACTTTTCACCTGGGTTTTTCGTTTGCCGTACTTCACCGATCCCTTTTCGGCCACGCCGGCCACGTCCACATAGTCGTGCTGCGTGATTGACCCCAGAATGCTCTGGATTTCCTTTCGGATCGTCGTGGGCGTGATGTTGTGGGCGCGGTTGTAGGCCTCCTGGATCACGCGCCGCCGGTGCATCTCCTCGACCGCCACACGAATGCTGTCCGTCTCGGTGTCGGCGTACAGAATCACGCGCCCCTCGGCGTTACGCGCCGCGCGCCCGCAGGTCTGGACAAGCGACGTCCGGTTGCGCAGGAACCCCTCCTTGTCGGCGTCGAGAATCGCCACCAGCGAGACCTCGGGCAGATCCAGTCCCTCGCGCAGCAGGTTGATGCCGATCAGGACGTGGAACACCCCCGCGCGCAGGTCGCGCAGAATCTCGGTCCGCTCGACCGTCTGGATGTCGGCGTGGAGGTAACGCACCTTGACGCCCAGTTCGTGGTAGTACTCGGTCAGATCCTCGGCCATGCGTTTGGTCAGCGTGGTCACGAGCACCCGTTCGTTTACCTCGACCCGTTTGTGGATCTCATCGAGCAGGTCGTCCACCTGGCCCGACGCGGGCCGCACCTCGATGATCGGTTCGAGCAGGCCGGTGGGGCGGATGATCTGCTCCACCACCAGGCCCTGACTCTGCGTGATTTCATAATCGGACGGAGTGGCGGAAACATAGAGCGTCTGGTGGATCCGTTGTTCGAACTCCTCGAACTTGAGCGGTCGGTTGTCGTAGGCCGACGGGAGCCGGAACCCGTGCTCGATCAGGGTGCTCTTGCGCGCGCGGTCGCCGTTGTACATGGCCCGCACCTGGGGCAGGCTCGCGTGGCTTTCGTCCACGAAGAAGAGAAAGTCCTCCGGAAAATAGTCCAACAGCGTGTAGGGCGGCTCTCCCGGCTCGCGCCCGTCTATGTGGCGCGAATAATTCTCAATCCCCTGACAGACGCCCATCTCTTCGAGCATCTCGAGGTCGTAGCGGGTGCGCTGTTCGAGCCGCTGCGCTTCGAGCAGGTGATTCCCCGCGCGCAGTTCATCGAGCCGTTCGGCCAGTTCCGCGCGGATGGTCTTCAGGGCACGCTCCAGGCGCGGACGCGAGGTGACATAGTGCGCCGCCGGAAAAATGGTCGCCCGCTCGAGCGACTGCATCCGTTTGCCCCGCAGGGGGTCAATCTCGCTCAGACTCTCGATCTCGTCGCCGAAGAACTCGATCCGCAGGGCGCGGTTTTCCTCGAAACTCCGGAACACGTCCACCACGTCGCCCCGCACGCGGAACGCGCCGCGCGTGAAGCCGATGTCGTTGCGCTCGTATTGCAGTTCCACCAGGTGGCGCAGCAAATCCTCACGCCCGAGCGTCTGCCCCACCTCGATCTGGATGCTCATCGAGTGGTACTCCTCGGGCGACCCGATGCCGTAGATGCACGACACGCTGGCCACAACGATCACGTCGCGCCGTTCGAGGAGCGACTGCGTGGCCGAGAGGCGCACACGGTCGAGTTCCTCGTTGATCGAGGCGTCCTTCTCGATGTAGGTGTCCGTGGTGGGCAGGTAAGCCTCGGGCTGGTAGTAATCGTAATAGCTAACAAAGTACTCGACGGCGTTCCGGGGGAAAAGGTCCTTGAACTCACGGTAGAGCTGCGCGGCCAGCGTTTTGTTGTGTGACAGCACCAGCGTGGGCCGGTTCAGTTCCGCGATGACCTGGGCCATCGTGTAGGTCTTCCCCGACCCGGTCACGCCGAGCAGCACCTGGCGCGGCATCCCCTGGCGGAAGCCGTCCACAATCTTGCGGATGGCTTCCGGCTGGTCGCCGCTGGGCTGATAATCGCAACACAATTCAAACTGGCTCATGGTTCTTGATTAGGCGCCTTTCGGAGGGAGATGGTCTTAGAAAGTCCAGAAAATACGGGCCGCGAAACACCAGATCGGGCGTGATCTGGCCGGAATCCCCCAACTGGCGAAGTTCCCGTTCGATGGTCTCTTCCGGCTTTCGGCTGATGGCCGTGCGTTCGTAGAGCATGGAGTTGATGCGCTCTTCCAGAATCCGACTGCTCCATTTTTCCATTCGGCACATTTCGATATAAAAACGGCGTTTCAATTCATCCTCGATGGCCAGGAGCGTCCGAATATGCGTCCAACTCAATTGTGTACGCAGTGCGTTCACTATTCGCGGGTCAGGAAAAACCTCCGCAAAGCGGAGACAATAGTGGAGATGTCTCTTGCTCCAACCTTTCCCATACTCCTCCGTCAATTGCCGGGCGAGCGTGCCGACCACTTGCTTGCCGTATTCAGCCCGCTTCTCCCGCAACACCTCCTCGTTGATCCGTTTGCCGATCTGCCAGTACAACAGGGTCATCGTGGCGTTGACCGTCACCGCCACCTGCTGGCGCCCCTGCTCGATCAGCGTCTTGATCTCGACGAACAGATCCCGCTTTTCCGTCACGTCTCCAGCCATTGTTTGGAACTCCCCTGGACAGATTTCCGATGCGGTGCTTCCATGTTCACGTTTCCGCCAAGCCTGTTGCCTCCTAACTTTCGGCGCAGGATCCTGTCAGAAAGACTTTTTATCCGCAGATGACGCAGATTCACGCAGATTTAAGACCAGCCGTTTATACTGCAGTTGGGACGCTCCAAAATTGAGCAGCAAGGCCCTGTTCAGTCCAGACGCCTTCAAATAGTTGATCGTTTGCGCTTCATCTGTTCCGGACAGTTGCTGTAACGCTTTCAATTCGGCAATAACCGATCCAAAACACACAAAATCCGCTTTGTAAAATGCGTTGAGCCGGATTCCCCGATAGAACACGGGCAATTCCTTTTCACGCTCATAGAGAATCCCTCTTGTCTGAAACTCTCGCTCAAGCGCCTCCTGATAAACCGCTTCGAGAAACCCGCTCCCCAGTTCGGAATGAACCGCCATCGCCGCTCCGATGATAGCGTAGGTCTCCGGATCGCGAATCTCCTTATCTGCGTTCATCTGCGTCATCTGCGGATACCTTGTCTTTCGAATTCATATTTTGAAAAATTCTTGATTTCAACTCATAAGTGCAACTTTCTTTCTCCTTATACCCGTATATGTTTTCCTTCCACAAGGACTTCGTGTGGGGTCAGGTATCCCAGGGTTTTTCTCGGACGATTGTTCAGGAGGTCCTGGACCCTTTTGACCCACTCGACTGAGAGGTCTTTCAGCGGCATTTTCTTGGGAAAGTACTGACGGATCAACCCATTGGTATTTTCGTTCAGGCCGCGTTCCCACGAGTGGTAGGGACGGGCAAAGTACACCGAAACCCCCAAGGCCGCCGCAATGGCTTCGTGCTCGGAAAACTCCTTGCCGTTGTCAAACGTCAACGTTTTGAAGATTCCGCTCAACGGCTCGGCGCAGCGCAGAATCGCCTCGGTGACCTCGGACGCGCTCTTGTGCTGAACGGGTTCGATGAGCACGTACTGGCTCTTGCGCTCCACGAGCGTCACCAAGCCCCCCTGATGGTTCTCACCGATCACGGTGTCCCCCTCCCAGTCGCCGCGCCGCGATTTGGTGTCCACCACTGCCGGACGCTTCTCGATCCCCACCCGATTGGGGATTTTTCCCCGGTTCTCAGCGCTGCCGTAGCGTTTCTTGCGCTTACGGTTCGAGCGGCGCAGATTCTGCCACAAAGCGCCTCCCTGCTTCTTGTCAGCCGCCAGGTACTGGTAGATACGCTCGTGGCTGACCTTCTGGCCGATGTCGTGTTCCATGCGCCCGGAAATCTGCTCAGGGCTCCATTGCAGACGCAGTTTTCCGTCCACGTACTGGCGCACTTCCTCGGTGAACTTGACCGCTTTTGTCGCATTCCGGCGCCGGTTATCCGTCAACTCCTGCGCCTGCTGGGGACGGTAACCATTTCCTCCCGTGTTGCGCTTGATCTCTCGCGAGATCGTACTGGGGTGCCGCTCCAGCAATCGGGCAATCTCGGCCGTGCAATTTCCTGCTTTCTTCAGCGCGTGAATCTGGTATCGTTCTTCTCGGGTCAGTTGTTTGTATGCCATCGGTGCAGTGCTCCTTTCCAGGGTGTGAGCAAAAGGAGTGTACACAAACAACTGGCCCTTGCTCAATATCTGGAAAGTTGCACTTCTGAGTTGAATTCGGGATTGAATGGAGCGACAAAACAGGCACAATTCAAAACCGCCCTCCTGCGCAGATAACGCAGATTTTCGCAGATCCTGTTTCCATCGGGGCGCATCCAAAGAGATCTGGGATGAAATCAAGGGAGTTTTTTCTTCTCCTCGGCCTTCGCGTTACACTCCTTGATCCGCTCGGCGAAACGTTCGACCCGTGGGCCGTCGGGGGTCCAGAGGATCGGACTGATATTCATCAAACGCCCAACCTTTTTGTCGAGGGTCCAGGCGTGATAGACGATGTAGTCCTGGCCCTCGGGCGTGGTGACGACCGAGTTGTGGCCGGGGCCGATGACTTTGCCTGGGATCGAACGCATGATCTGCGGACCGCGTTCCTTACCGACTTCCTTCCAGGGGCTCAGGATGTTGTCGGCCACCAGGTAATCCACCCCGTAGGAGTCATTCTGATAGTTGCCGCCGGAGTAGAAGCAATAATACTTGCCGTCGCGCTTCTTGATGTTGGGACCTTCCAGAGTGTACCAGTCGGCCTGTGTGCCATACATTGTGCGATTGCGCTCGTACACCTGCCACTGCCAGTGGGCGCGCATGACCGGCTGGGGATTGCCCGCGAGCTGGGTCATGCTGGTCATGCGATCCACTACCAGCGCCGTGCCGCGGAAGGTCGTATCGGTGATGTCCTTGAAGTCGGTGGCGTAGAAGATGTACCACTGGCCGTCGTCGTCTCGGAACTGGTGTGAATCAATGGCAAAGGGGTTCTTCGTCACGTCGGTCAGCGGGGCGTGGGTATCGCGGTACGGTCCCTCGGGGTTCTTGCTTTTGGCCACGCGGATGTGGAAGCCCTTGCCGTTTCCGTCGGCGTGGTAATACAGGTAAAACATCCCCTTATCATAGGCGATTTCAGGCGCCCAGATGTTCCCCCTGGCATCCTCGGGCGCCGGGATGAGCACACGACCGACCGATTCCCAGCGCTGGAGATCCTTCGACTTGACCATCGGCACGGCGCGCCCGTCGTTCGCCTGGCGATCCAGACCGCCCGTGGCGATCGTGTAATAGGTTCCCTCGTGGTAGAAACAGAAGGGATCCGCCAGCGCCTCCTGGGTGAAAACGGGGTTGTCGAACTGTTTGGGCGCGGTGGTTGGTTTTTCCTCGGCTTGTATCGCGACCGGCAACAACAGGGCCGCCAGGAGTATCCATTTCACAAGTTGCATGATTTCACTCTCCTCTTTCTTTGAAACTGAAGACCGGATTTCCGGGCCCCGGATAAAACAGAACCACATTTAACCAGTAGAGTAGGGAGGGCCGCGGCCCTCCCCCTCGTCAAACCGGACGTGCGGATTTCCCGCATCCGGCTTTCCTTTTGACTCTCGCCGCCACGCATGCGGATAAGCCGTTGTGCTTCATAGGTAGATCAGACCCATTTCCTTCAACTGCTCGTAGTGAGTCTGTCCTTGTGGTGGACGCCAGGGGCGTTGGCTGCGGCGCGAGAGGTGACAACAGAGCCGCTCACGCACGTAGTGGTTGATCGCCCGGAACGCCTGCTGCGGGTAACCGCGTCCGAAGTAGTTCGCCCAGCCGAGCAGGTGGCGGTTGAGTTCCTCGATCAGGAACGGGATGGGCTTGTGGCACATCCACGCCCCGGTCATCGCACGCAACTTCGCCCGCTCGCGCCCGAGCGCCTTTTCCGAGGGAAACAGGTTCAGGTACCGGCTCGAGCGCCCAAACAGGTCGCGGTCGAAACGGAACGTGTAGCCCAGAAAATCCAGACTCGCGCCCGCCTCGCGCAGGTTCACCACCCGCGTTTTCTCCCGGTTGATCTCCAAGCCCAGCCACTTCTCCAACTTCGTCTCGATCCACCCGATCAGCCGTCCGTCCACGTAGCGGGCCAGCACCACAAAATCGTCGGCGTAACGAACCAGTTTCGCCTTCGCCCAGTGCGCCGGGCCATCGCTTCTGTGGAACACGTAGTCGAACCAGTGCAGGTAGAGGTTGGCGAGCAGCGGCGAGATCACGCCGCCTTGCGGCGTTCCCTTGCCCGTCCGCCGGGCCGTCGAGCCCGAACTCCCCCCCTTCCCCGGTTCGACCACGGGCGTCTGCAACCACATCCGAATCAGTTTCAGCACGGGGCTGTCGCTGATCCGCATGCGCAGGCACGCCATCAGTCGGTCGTGAGGAATCGAGTCGAAATACCCCTTCAGGTCCGCGTCGTACACCGCGCAATAGCCCGCTTTCAGGTGTCCCCGGATCTCCTCCAACGCCTGATGCGCCGAGCGGCCGGGGCGAAAGCCGTAGGAACAGTCCTCGAAGTCCTCCTCGAAGATCGGCTCCAGAATCAGCAACGCCGCCATCTGAACCACCCGGTCGCGCACCGTCGGAATCCCCAGCGGGCGCATCTTCCCGTTGGCTTTCGGGATGTACACGCGCCGGACCGGCCGAGGTTGGTAGGTATGGCTGCGAAGGCTCCCCCGGATTTCGTCCAGAAAGGCCCTCACGCCCCCCTCCGACCACTCGACCGATTCCAACGTCACCCCATCCACTCCGGGAGCGCCCTTATTGGCCCGCACCCGGCCCCATGCCGCTTCCAACACGTCCTCCCGGCTGATGTGGCCGTAGAGAGAATAGAAACGGAACTTCGGCTCATCCTTGGCCTTGCGGCCCAGATTCTGTCTCAGAGTGACAAGTTTCGGCGGCAGGGACAACATCCGCCCAACCGCGTCTTCCGTAGTAGGATACTCGTCCAATCGGCTCCTCTCCCCTCTTACAGAATCGCGCCAAAAGCAGGGCCCCTTCGCTCCACGGTCGTTACCCGCTTCCCCGCTACTATGGGCCCCTCCGACTCCCGGCAGGGCCGCGCGGCGGTTATGTCTTCCCGCACCGCGTTCGGGACCATCACTCCCGCCCCGACGGGTCTCCCAGGGTCCTCGGCTGATCTGTCCGCGCGCGCTGTCCCCTCTCACCCCGGGAGGCCCGATGGCTGCCTGCGCTCGTTGCTTCGCCACCGGCGGCGGGCTTCACCACTATCCGGCGGGCTGGCCACTCTCCACTGGTGTAACGAGGCCGAAACGGGTTCGCTTGCGCTACGGCTCGCGCGTTCGCTCGGCGGGGCTTCGACCCGGCGGATTACTCCGCAGGCCGCCCGCGTCGCTACCTGCTGAACGAGCAATTCGCAGGGCAACCTCCTTTCAGATTGCAAGATCAGCCAGACTTGGCCTGGCGCACCGAAAGGCACGAAAGACACGAAAAAAATGATCATACTTATGCGCGGAGGGATGCACGGCATTCGTACCGGGCATCCCTCCATACAACCCCTCGATTATCCATTATCCGTTGCGTGAGGTTCACCCCCGCACAATCTGCATGGCCCGCTCCGCCAAGGCTTCGGCGGCCTGGGCCGTGGGCGCCTCGGTGAAGACGCGCAGAATCGGCTCGGTGCCCGAGGGGCGAACGTGGAGCCAGCGGTCGGACCAGAGGATCTTAAGCCCGTCGGTCGAGTCGGCGCCCTCCGCGTCCGCGAAAGCCGTCCGGATGCGCTCGAGGACATCGGCCACGGCCATTCCTTCTATCCCCACCTTGGCCTTGACCATCGCGTAGTCGGGCACTTCGGCGTTCAGGGCCGAAAGCGTCTTGCCCGAGGCGGCCAGCATGTCCAGTACCAGCGCGATGCCTGTGGCCGAGTCGCGACCCGGGTGGACGGCCGGGTAGATCACGCCGCCGTTCCCCTCGCCGCCAATGACCGCCCGGCTCGACAGAATCCGCTCGACCACGTGCGCCTCGCCGATGCGGGTGCGCTCGACGCGGGTGCCGAATTCGGCGGCCACGTCATCGAGGGCGCGGGTGCTGGAAAGATTGGCCACCAGAGGCGTTACCTTTTGCCCCGCCGCGGCCATCTTGCGGAAGATCGAGCGGGCCGAAAGCGTCAGGGTCCGTTCCTCGCCGATGGGGCGTCCGGTTTCATCCACCAGCGCCAGACGGTCGGCGTCCGGGTCGGCGGCGAAGCCCACCGCCGCGCCCGACTGGCGGACGGCTTCGCTCAAGGCACCCAGGTTCTCGGGCAGGGGTTCGGCCACCCGCTCGAAGGCTTTGGTGGGGTCCTCAAAAACCTTGACCACCTTGCATCCCAGCGTTTCGAGCAGTTGCGGCAAAAGCTCGCCACCCGCACCGTTGCACAGGTCAATCGCCACGGTGAAACCCGCCCGGCGGATCGCCTCGACGTCCACCGCCGCCAGGACGCGTTCGAGATGCGGACGCGTGGGTTCCTCGACCATCCGGACCTGGCCCAGTTCGGCCACGGGACGGTAGTCGAACTCGCCCGAGCGGTAGCGATCGAGTACGCGTTCCATCTGAGCCGAGTTGAGGAAGGTGCCTTCCGAGGAGAAGAATTTGACGGCGTTCCAGTTGATCGGGTTGTGGCTGGCCGTGATGGCGATGCCGCCGCCCGCGCCCAGATGCTTGGCCATCAGGCCGACGGTCGGGGTAGGGACAATGCCCAGGTCGAGCACTTCGCATCCCGCCGCCATACAGGCGGCCAGCACGCAATGGCGCACCATTTCGCGCGAGGGACGGGTATCGCTGCCGAGCACGATTTTCTTCGTTTCAAGTGTCGAGGCAAACGCCGCGGCAAACTTCAGGTATTCTTCCGGGATCAGGGAATCGCCGATCGTACCGCGAATGCCTGCGACTGAAATCATCAACTTGGCCATGCTGTTTTTCTCCTTCCGGGTTTTGGGGGAGCCTCTGTAAAACAAAAACACAGCCCGGAGGGCTGTGTTCTCGGGAAACGCCACTTGTTGTGATTCGGCGCCCATCGCACCTGCCCTGCGTTTCCGGATGCACCCGAAGTCGGGCGGCATCCGGGCGGGGCGGACTCAGGCGTTCATGATCCGTTCCATCTCAGCGTCGTCAATCTGATAATTGGCCGCCACCGAGTTTACGTCGTCAAAATCATCCAGCCCTCCGAGAAGTTTCATCAGGGTCTCAGCGGGTTTTCCTTCGATCTGGACCGTGTTGTCGGGAATCATCGAGACCGTTCCGCTCTCGACCGTAATGCCCTTGGCCTCGATCGTCTCGCGCACGGTGAGCATGTTCTGCCATTCGGTCGTGATGACAAACTCGTCTCCGTCGCGCTCCATGTCTTCAGCGCCCGCTTCCAGGGCGATCTCCATCAGGGCGTCTTCATCCACCCCCGCGGCGGGGACAATAATTTCCCCTTTTTTCTTGAACATCCAGCCCACGCACCCGACTTCGCCCATGTTGCCGTTGTATTTCGCGAAGAGGTGGCGGATTTCGGCGGCGGTGCGGTTCTTGTTGTCCGTCGAAGCCTCGACATAGACCGCCACGCCCCCGGGACCGTACCCCTCATAGGTCACGTCTTCGTAGGATGCCCCTTCGAGTTCGCCGGTTCCCTTCTTGATGGCGCGCTCCAGGGTGTCCTTGGGCATATTGGCTTCTTTGGCGGCGGAAATGGCCACGCGCAGACGTGGGTTGGAGGTCGGGTCGCCTCCGCCGGCTTTCGCGGCCACGGTCAATTCCCGGATGATCTTGGTGAAAGCGGCCCCACGCTTGGCGTCTGTGGCGGCCTTTTTGTGTTTGATGGTGGACCACTTATTATGCCCTGACATGTTGGTATACTCCTTCTGCGATGTGGTCCATCAGCAGCGCGATTCGCCCGGGACCGGATCAAGATGCGGCTTTACACGCCTCACTGTTGGGACACGAGTTATTTTTGGCAGCCGGGCAACTGGTGGCCTTCGAGCCACTCCCCCCGCTCTTGCGTTTGTAGTCCGTTTCATAGAAACCCGATCCCTTGAAAATCAATCCGGTCCCGCCCGAAACCAACCGCTTGACCTCCCCCTCGCACCCGTCGAAAGGGCAGGTTTTCAGAGCGTCTTCGGTCATACTCTGAAAATGTTCAAACACCTTGCCGCACGTTTGACATTGGTACTCGTAAGTTGGCATTTTTCACCCTCCTCAACCAATTCTACAGGCTTGTGGAGTTCTTCCACGCCTACAGAACCGTCTGAGCTTATTCAGATGCGGGAAAAAACGCAAGAAAAAATCGCCATCCGGGAAACGCGGGGCAGCCGACGATCCCTCGCCTACTTGAAAAATAAGGAGAAAGGCATCATGGCGGCGTTATCTGGATGGGAGGGGGGATTTTCCCCACGGTTCTTCGCCGCCGCCAGAGGAAAAACTCCAGCGCCAGAGCCATCAGCCCGGTAATGGCCGCGAAGGTCAAGAGGTGGAAAAAACGGGAGGGGACGATTCGGATCTCGATCTTCGACTCGCCCTTGGGAACCGCCACGCCGCACAACAGGCCGTTGACCTGCAACACGGGCGTTTCCGTACCGTTGACCCAGGCCTTCCAGTCGGGCCGCCAGAGTTCTCGGAGCACCAGAATCTGCGCCTGGCCGCTGTGACTGCGCAGGAGGGCGCGATTGGTGTGCCGCTCGACGAAAACCGGATCACTTTCCGTCTGAGGCCGACGCAGGAACGCTTCGTCCACGTGGATGTCGGTTCTCGGAGCGGTTGGCGGCGCGCTGTCGGCGGTTTCTGTGGAGACATCGGTCTGGCTGGGCCAATCCACCAGAGTGGCGCGCGCCGGAGCGCGCCGGTATTCAAAAAGCGGCGCGGGCTGGTTCTCGTCGCCGGAGACCCATTGCCAGGGATCGTCCTGAGCCGGAGGAGCCAATCGGCAGGCCTGGGCGGCCACATTGAAGTTGAAAGACTGGCGTATTCCCTTGGGGCGGGTCAGTTCCCACGTGAGTCGTTTGATATGGAGCGGTTGACCAAAAGCAATGACGCCGCGGTAATTGGCCAGCGTCATCTGGTAATCCATTTCGGGATCGAGAATTGGCACGGACCATTGGGAGTCCAGAACCGGTCCGGGTTCCTCGGCTTTCTTCCACAAATCCCGATAGTAGGCCTGAAGAGGGCCGGTCTCGACGCCATAGCGCACGGGGAAGGAGAAACTTCCTTCCTGCGCTTCGACACGCAGGGTAGCCAATTGCGTCCCGTGGGGAAAATCCACCGCCGCGCCCACTTGGGAGAGGAACAGCCAGTGCGTGAGGGGCTGCGTACGATCGAAATCCTGGGGCAGGTTGAATTTTTCGGGCGTTTCCCAGAATTCGACGATCTGAACAGGCTCCTGCGGCGTCAACGTCTGGGGGAGGGTACTCACACGCCGGTCATAGGGGTGGCCGACCAGGTACCGGACTCCGGTCAGGTCGTAGAGGCGTTCATCGGGCCGGGCGGTGGTGAATGCGCGCAGGGGGTTGTTGAAGGGGCACCGTCCTGCGGTCTGCTCGAGCAATTCCAGGAAACGGAGGGGCGCCATGGGATCGAACCCGCTCAGGCATTCGAGGCGGAAAATCACCGCGTAGTTGGGGATGAGATAGTGCATGTTGTACTGGTAGCCAAAATCCGTGTCGTGCAGACGCAACGGATCGTGCGCATCCACTCGGAAGGGCCGTTCGGGAGTCGCGTCACGCAACGCTTGCAGGGACCGGATGACATCCGGCGGATTGTAGTAGTCGGCCTGGCGGGTGGGGGGAAAGACTCGAGGGCTGAAATGCCAGAGTTGGACGAAAAGAAGGCCTGTCAGGAGGGCGGCGGCCAAGCGAGGCTTTTTACGGCAGATCAGCAGCGCCCCCCCAGCCAGCAGGAGGCCCACCGCAGCATCCACAAGAAGAAAGGCGCCCAACCCCGCCGCGTCGGGTTTCTCGGCCCACACACGCAACCAGTCGGCCCAGCCAGCCGGGACGGTGGCCGCAGTGGGGAATCGCCCGGCCAACAGGAGGAACAGGAGCAAAAAAACGCTTCCGAACCCCAACGCAATGCCGCCTGCCGTCTTCACTCGCTCACCGCGTTCCAGTTGCTGAATGGCCAGTGCGATCAGAATCGCCAGGCCCACCGCCGTGAGCATCAAGGCTCGGGCCGGGCCGACAAGCGAATTGTATCCGGGAATATAGGGCATGACATATTGAAGCCCGACATGGGGCCCCAGGGCGAAGAAAACCCCCACAACGGTCAACGCCAGACCACAGAGAAAACGCCGGTCCCGCCAGGAATCGCGGCGCAGGATGATCGAGAACAGAAGCAGAATCCCGACGCTCCCGATGAAGCAGCTTTTGTCAATGTACTCGGGATAGATCGCCCCGCCCGAACCGCCCAGAAACACACTGGGCAACTCCCCCCAGCTCACCGAGTCGGCCAGATTTGTGGCCATATCCGTGCGACTGCGAATGGACTGCAAAGCGTGCTGGAGACCGATGAGAAGCGACGGGGTGGCCAACACCGCCGCCAGTGCGATGTGGGCGCCGACTGCGGCGGTATATTGGAAGAACCCGGCAAGGCGGTATTTCGGCTCAAGAGAAGGCGTTTCCTCTTCCGGTTGCGGTCTCAGCCGGCTCTGGAAGAAAAAGAAAACGATGGCAAAACCCACGGGACCATAGAACAGGGTATGGGGCTGTCCGACGGTGAACAGCATTGCCATCGCGGCGGTTGTTCCCCACCGGTGGAGGGGCGTGCGACCCAGAGCCGACCAGAAAAGCCAGGGAAGCCAACTGGCGCTGTACAGCAACATGGGATTGATAACCCGACCCGCCATGTGGCCCCCGACGACAAACGCGATCACCCCGGCCAGTGTGGCGAGCCGGTCGAGCCGCATGGCCCGCAACAGACACCAGGTTCCGCCTGCGGAGACCAGGTAGTGAAGAAAGAGAAACAGGCCGTAGTAGTGGTTCCAGTCGTAGACAAAGAAGAAGGGCCAACGCAGGGGATAGAGAATCGAAAACTGGAGGTTGTCGAACATGCTCATCCCCGTCAGGTAATACGGATTCCAGAGCGGAAGTCCTTCATCCCAGCGGAGGGTGTAACTGGGAATCAGAAAGAGGGAGTTGTCGGTTCCGATGGGGAGCCACCCGGCGATAAAGCGCCAGTAAAGCGCCACGCAGGGCAGGGTGATGGCCAGTAACGTCCCCAGGCAGAGGAATCGGCTCGAGGTATTGGATTTCATCTGACTTGCCTCAGGTATTCTGTTGCGCTTGACACCCGCGCCCATCCTTGGACAAGTCGTGGGGCGATGACGCACACGCGAATCTTGAAGCAGTCTCCAAGGAATGGAAATGCTTTTCAACCTAAAAACCGCCGTTGAGAAAGGGGAAACCGACCGGAAAGCCCGGGCCACAGGGGAAAAGCGGTTCGGACCCAGTCGCCCATTGGCAAGATCTTTTCCCTCGCCAATCAGGAGACAGGCGTTCCTGTGTGACTTTCAGCGCCGGGGCTCCACCATACGGGGGAGGCCGCGCCAGGTCCAATGGACTTCCTGGCGGGAGAGAAACCACGTGCGGCCCTTGTCGTTATTGCCCTGGTAGAAAAGGTGGATCTGGCCGTTCTCGTCCTGAAACACACCGGGGTGTCCCGACTCGCTCGCGTTCCACTCTCCCGACAGGCCGCTGGGAAGAACGGGTTCATTCGAGAGCCGTTTCCAGGTCAATCCGTCGGAACTGACCGCGCAGCCGATCTGTTGGGGCGCGTTGTTATAGGCCCCGGCGTAGAACATGTAGAGTTTTTCGTTCCGCTTAAAGACGGCGGGGGCTTCGATGCACTGTTGTTCCCAGGAAAATTCCGGTTTCAGGATCGGCCCGTCGCACCGCTGGGTCCAGGTGTTGCGCGAGAAATCCGAGTCCATCGGCGCTGTCGCCACCCCCAACATCTGGATCTTGAAGTCTGGGTCGCGCGTCGCCCAGTAAAGCCACAACAGGCCTTTGTATTCGACCACGTCGGCGTCAATGGCGCGTCCGCAGTTCCAGGTTCCGGTGGGACGAAAAACAGGGTTGGTCGGATCGCGCTGGAAGGTGACACCATCGTCGCTCCAGGCGTGGCAGATCGCATCCTGTTTGCCGTTGCCATATGTCTGGTAGAACAGATGGACCTTTCCGCGCAGGACAATCGCTCCCGGCGCGCAAAAACCCTTCGCTTCCGGTCCATCCGGTTCTTTGGCGATCTCGCCGATCCGTTTCCAGTTTGTCAGATCCCGGCTTTCAGCGATACCAATCCCCCATCCTTCTTTCCGGTCGGTGTCGGGGATTGAGTAATAGAGCAGATTTCGTCCCTGAAACTGCACGATTGCCGGATCCTTGGAATAGGGGCGTCCCAGACGCGACGTATCGCCGAAATACATCCGGGGCGTTTTCAGGACTCCATCCGGCCGACTCTCCGGGGCTGGTTGACAAGCGCTCAAGCAGGCCATGGTCACGAACAGACCTGTCATCAACACCCGGCGCCATCCGACCGGGAGGGCCGCTTGCCGATTCTGAAGAAAAGTTGGACACATCTGTTCCACCTCCCGTTTACGGGGTTTTCAAATCGTATCTGCCGGGTACTTCGGATTGGGAGGAAGGGGGGCGGTCAAGCCTGTTGTCGGGTATTCCGGGTGGCGGGGACGCTCTGTCCTCCGCCACCCGGATTCTGCATCAGGCCCAATAAACGCGGTAGGCGTCGAAGGGCGTGGCCATGGCCTCGTGGTGGGGCAGCACGCGCACGGCAAAACCGTACTTGCCGCTCGAGTGGTTCAGAATGTCTCCCTTGAAAAGATGCACTCCGTCGGTGGAACTTTTGTAGGTCAGGTTGGTGGTGGACCCTTTGATGATCTGCCCCTTGGAGTTGACCTGACCGTGGAAGAGTTGGACGACCACGTCTTTGGGGGCGATGGTCCCCAGTCGCACGGTGGCCTCGACGGGCATTTTGTCGTGAACGGGGATTTCGGAATTGAGAGGCGCATCGAGGCGCACCAGTTCCACCTGGCCCCAGTTTTCCTGCATCTGCTTTTTCCAGGCGGCCAGTTCCCGCGCGCCCGCCAGGTCGTCGGCCCGCAGACGCACACCTGCCGCCGCCGCCGAGATGTAGGGTCCGCGGATGTAGTCGTGCAGAAAGCGTGACGCGCTGAACATGGACGAGAGACGCCCGACGCAGGATTTCATACGCTTGATCCAGGCGCGGGGCAATCCGTCCGCCGCGCGCGAGTAGAAGAGCGGCGCCACATCCTTCTCGAGCAGATCGTAGAGAGCGGCGCTCTCGACCGTATCCTGCAGGTCCAAGTCGTCGTACTCTTCCCCCTGCCCGATGGCCCAACCGCACTCGGGGGTGTAACCTTCCACCCACCAGCCGTCCAGAATACTCAGGTTCAACGCCCCATTGGCGGCGGCCTTCATGCCGCTTGTGCCACTGGCTTCGAGGGGACGACGCGGGGTGTTGAGCCACACGTCCACGCCCTGCACCAGATAGCGCGCCACATTGAGGTCGTAGTTTTCGAGGAAGACCACATGGCGGCGGATTTCCGGGTCGCGCATGAAATGAACAAGCTGGCGGATGATGTCCTTGGCCATCGTGTCGGCCGGGTGCGCCTTGCCTGCGAAAATGATCTGGATGGGCCGATCGCGGTTCAGGAGCAGACGTTTGAGCCGCTCCGGATCGCGCAGGAGCAGATTGCCGCGTTTGTACAGGGCAAACCGGCGCGCGAATCCGATGGTCAGAGCCTCGGGATCGAGGATTTCTTCGGCCTGGGCCAGTTCCCGTTCAGGCGCGCCGCGGTGCGTCAACTGCTTCGCCAGGCTTTTGCGCGCGAACGCCACCAGCCGCTCCCGGCGCCGCTCGTGCGTACGCCAGAGTTCGGCGTCCGGGATTTCCTGCACACGCTTCCAGATCGCCTCATCGGTGGGGTCCTCGGCCCAGGTGGGGCAGAGGTAGCGGTCGTAAAGCGCCCCCATTTCCTGCGAGATCCACGACCGGGTGTGAATGCCGTTGGTAATGGACGTGATGGGGATTTCCTCTTCCATGACACCGGGCCAGACTCCCACCCACATGCGGCGTGAGACCTCACCATGCAGTTCGCTGACGCCGTTGGAGTGCGCCGCGAGATGGAAGGCAAGGACGGTCATGGAGAAAGCTTCGTTCGGGTCGTAGGGGTTCTGTCGGCCCAGACCTAGGAACCGATCCATCGAAATGCCCAGTTGAGAGACGTAATCACGGAAGTAGTGCCGCATGGAGTCGGGCGAAAAAGCGTCGTTGCCCGCCGCGACGGGGGTGTGGGTGGTGAAGACGTTGCTGGCGCGGACAGCCTCGAGCGCCACGTCGAATTCCACCTGAGTATCCTGAATGATCTGCCGGATGCGCTCCAGACCCAGGAAAGCGCTGTGACCTTCGTTCATATGGAAGATGTCGGGGTTGTAACCCATTGCGGTCAGGGCGCGTACCCCCCCGATGCCCATCAGAATTTCCTGCTTGATACGCATGTCCTGCCCGCCGCCATAGAGTTGGGCGGTGATTTCCTGGTCCTCGGGCGCGTTCTCAGGCAGATTGGTGTCGAGCAGCAAAAGGTGTGTGCGTCCGACCATCAGGGTCCAGATTTGCGCCGTGACCTTGTGGCCCGGGTACTCGACCTGAATGGTCAATGGGGCGCCTTCGCTGTCGTGCGCTTTCTTGATGGGCAGGTTGTAGAAGTCGTTCTCCGGATAAACCTCCTGCTGCCAGCCATCGGCGTTCAGGTATTGCTGGAAGTACCCCTGCCGGTACAACAACCCCACGCCCACTAGCGGCAACCCCAAGTCGCTCGCCGCTTTGAGGTGATCGCCCGACAGCACCCCCAGGCCGCCCGAGTAAACCGGAACGGACTCGTTGATGCCGTACTCGGCCGAAAAGTAGGCGATGTTGAGCGCCTGCTCGCTCCCGTAAGTCCGCGTGAACCAACTGGTGCCTTCCAGATACTCCTTGTGGCGGTGCCAGACGCGTTCGAGATGCGCCAGAAACCCTTCGTCCTGCGCCAGTTCATCCAGTCGTTCCTGGGATATCTGGCCGAGCATCCGGGTCGGAATTGTGGTACGTTTCATTCCAAAGATCGCGATCCAACCGTTGAAACAGTCCCAGGGTTTCCGGATCCCAGCACCAGTGCAGGTTGTAGGCCAACTCGCTCAGGCACTTGAGTTTGTCCGGTAAACTGGGGACCACGGTGTAGGTGTTAATTTTCATGAGAAACCTCCGGGTATGCGCATCGGGCCACGGCTGAGCGTCTAAGATTGGGAACAGTTCTGCCTGGGTACAGAAAACAGACGCACCGCAAGAAATGGCGCCATGTTACTCCCCCTTTATCGGATGCAAACCGCAAGGGGTCAAGCACTATCTTTGAGTGGACGGGTCTATACGTGCTTTTTTGACGGGATATCCGCCCTCACGACGCATAGCGATTCTCCCTTAACTTCCTGAAATGAGAACGATCGGAGAGGAACCGAAGCTTGACACTCCCGCCGACTTTCTCCATCATGCAAAAGACGCTGTGCGACTCCCGTGGAGACCGAACGATGGCCCTTGCCCCCCCCGCCGACACCGCAAATTCCCAGACGCCGCCCGATTGGACCGTGGTGATCCCGGCTTACAACGAGGAAGCCCGGCTGGGCGATTCCCTCCGCTCGATTCTTCAGTTTACGGCCACGCGCGCGCCTCAGACTTTTGAATTGATCGTGGTGGACGACGGTTCGAGCGATGGCACGGCGACGCTGGTCCAGCGCGAGTTCCCCGAGGTGCGCTTGCTGCAAAACCCCGGTAACCGGGGCAAGGGGTACAGTGTGCGCGCCGGTCTGCTCGAGGCGCGCGGACGCTGGGTGCTGTTCTCCGACGCCGACCTTTCCACTCCAATTAAGGAATTGATCCCCTGTGAGGAGCGCCTGCGTCAGGGGTACGATATGGTCATCGCCTCGCGCGCTCTGCCCGACTCGGTCATTGAGATCCACCAGGCCTGGTGGCGCGAACGCAGTGGACGGCTTTTCAACCAGCTCGTGCGCCTTATTTCCGGCCTGCCCTACCCCGACACGCAGTGCGGTTTCAAGGCTTACACCCGTTCGGCGGCGCGCCGCATCGCCCGTCTTCAACGACTCGACGGGTTCGCTTTCGACGTCGAGCAATTGCGCCTGGCCCGCCTGCTGGAGTTGCGGGTCGCCGAAATTCCGGTTCACTGGATCAATTCCTTTGCCACCCGCGTCCGTTTCTGCTCAGACGCCCCCCGCATGTTGCGCGACGTCCTGCGCGTGCGCCTGACGCGCTACGACCTGACGGAAACGCAAAAAGAAAGCGCGTGAAAAACTGCGGGAAGAAACAAACTGGGTGAGCCAATCACGACAAGTGGAAGCAGGAAAGAAGAACGCGGCCTCCCGGGATCGCCAATCTCCTGATTGGCGCGGGGGTGGTTTGTGGTCCTTAGCTATATGGCGAGAGAGCCGTACGAAAGTTGGCTAAAGACTGACCTTTGTTCTTCCGCAGTTTCAAAACGACCGTTCGACGGCAAAGCGGCACAGGGCCTGAAACAGGTCCGCGGACTGGCGGAGCGCCAGCGCGGGGATCAGCTCTTCGGCCTCGCGGGCAAACGAACGCGCCTGTCCCTCGGAGAATTCCAACCCCCCATATTTCCTGAGGATCGGCAACACGCGGTCCATCTGCCGGCCGTTGCGCAACTCGCCCAACAACGCCTCGCGGTCCTGCGGGGAAGCTTGTTCACAGGTATAGACGATCGGCAGGGTCAATTTCCCCTCGGACAAGTCGTGTCCCTGGGGTTTTCCCCACTGTTCGCCCAGCGCGGTATAATCCAGCACATCGTCGGTGATCTGGTAGGTCATGCCGATCAGGCGTCCGAACTGGGCCAGCGCCCGGCGGGTTTCGTCCGGGGCGCCTCCCAGAAAGCCCCCCACCTCGGCGCAGAGCGAAAAGAGCGCGGCGGTCTTGCAGCGGATGATGTAATAATAGTCCTCCCGCGACAGACTCTGCCCCTCTTTTTCAATCTGGAAAATCTCACTCTCACACATCAGACGGGTGGTTTGCGCGATCAGGCGCGTGATCTGGGGTTCCAGGGTCGAAAGCGCCAGGTCGAAGGCGTGGGCGTAGAGCAAGTCGGCCATGAGAATGGCCACATTGTCCCCAAACCGGGCATTGACCGAGGGGCGCCCGCGCCGCATGGTGGTTTTGTCAATCACATCGTCGTGCAGAAGCGACGCCACGTGGACCAGTTCGGTGGCTGCCGCTGCGCGCAGCACCGCGTCGTCGGCCTGATCTGAACCACTCACGGCCTGCGCGACCAGGATCAGGAACCGGGGACGCAGTTTCTTGCCGCCCCCGAGGTTGCAGTGCTCCGCCACATCCTGCAACAGGCGACCTTCGGCCTGCACACAGGCGCGGATATGTTCTTCCACCCGGGCAATTTCGTTTTCGAAAGGCAAAAACTGCAAACTCAACGCTTGATTCTCGCTTTCACCACCGTCGGAATACCGGATGCTTCCCTCCTGCGTTCGCCTTTGGCGCATGTTTTCCGCGACAGGAGGCCACGGAGAGTGTACGGTCTTCCGCCCGGACTGTCAACCATACAGAAGCATTCGATGTGACGGTTGTCCGCTTTGAGACAGGGGAAGTCCTGGTGGAAGCACGGTCCGATCCGCACAATCAAGCGGAAAAATGTGTCGGTCGGCAACTCGGCGTTGCAGGGGAATCTTTCTCCACGGCCCCTTGCCAAGGGGCTCAGGGTGGAAGGGAGGCCCAACGGAAACATTCCATTTCAATGGGTTTCCAGCGCCTCCTGAATCCGGGCGGCCAGGTCTTTTCTGGAGAAGGGTTTCTGGATGAAGTGAACCCCGGCTTCCAGCACGCCGTGGTGGGCGATCACGTCGGCGGTGTACCCCGACATGAACAGCCGTTTGAGGTTCGGATAGAGGGTCAACAGGTGCGCGGCCAGGTCACGGCCGTTCATTTCCGGCATCACCACATCGGTGATGAGCAGATGGATTTCTCCGGCGTATTTGCCGGCCAGTTCGATCGCCGCGACGGGGTTGCCCGCCGCCAGGACCCGATAGTCCATCTTTTCCAGCATGGTTTGGGTCATTTTCAGGATCGCCGGCTCATCTTCGACCAGCAAGATCGTTTCCTGGGCAAGAGGTTTCGGTTCGGGATCCCCATTGGCCGGAGCGGGTTCGAACACGCATCCCAAGTGGCGCGGGAGATAGATCTTGAAGATGGTCCCCTGGCCCGGTTCGCTGTACACGTTGATAAACCCATCGTTCTGCTTGACCGCGCCATAAACCGTTGCCAGTCCCAGACCGGTTCCCTGTCCCACAATCTTGGTGGTATAGAACGGCTCGAAGAGATGCTCCTGCGCCTCTTTATCCATGCCGCAGCCGTTGTCGCTGACCGAGAGTCGGACGTAATCGCCCTGCACAAAACCCTCGTGCCCCACACAATAGGATTCATCGAACGAAACATTCTCCGTCTCGATGATCACTTCGCCCACCCCGCCAATGGCATCGCGGGCATTGACACACAGGTTGGCCAGGATCTGGTCTATCTGGCTGGGGTCTATTCGGACGGGCCACACATCCGTTCCCGGCAACCAGGTCAGTTCGATGTTTTCCCCGATCAGCCGACGCAGCATCTGAAGCATGCCCGACACGGTCTCGTTGAGTTCCAGAACCTTGGGCGCCACCGTTTGTTTCCGCGCAAAAGCCAGCAGTTGCCGGGTGAGGTCGGACGAGCGTTGAGCGGCCTTCTGGATTTCCACCAGGCAGGCCTGTATCGGATGCGTGGGGCCGACCTGCTCGATCGCGAGTTCCGTGTACCCGAGAATCGCCCCGAGCATGTTGTTGAAGTCGTGCGCCACCCCGCCCGCCAGGCGTCCGACCGATTCCATTTTCTGCGCCTGCATCAGTTGCGCGTGCAGTTTTTCCCGTTCCACTTCCGCTAGTTTGCGTTCCGTAATGTCGCGCAGAATTCCTTCGTGGAAAATAACGTTTCCCTGGGCGTCATGGATATAATGCCCATGATCTTCCACCCAGATTTCGGCTCCATCCCGGCGCCGAAGGCGGAAAACCTCCACCTTCTTTTGACCGGTATCCAGAAAAAGGCTTTCCCGTTCCTCGGGTTCGAAATACAACTCGTTCTTGATGTCAATCGCCAGCGCTTCCTCGCGGCTCTTGCAGCCAAGCATGCACACCATTGCCGGATTGATCTCCACAAACCGTCCCGCATGGGTGCTGCGATAGATCCCATCCTGAATTTCATTGAACAGAGACCGGTAGCGTTCCTCGCTTTCGCGCAAGGTCTGTTCAGCCTTCTTGGCGGTGGTCAAGTCGGTGTGTGTCCCCACCATCCGCAGCGCGCGTCCCCCCTGACTGCGCGCCACGACTTTTCCCAGGGCCAGAATCCAGCGCCACTCGCCGTTCTTCGCCAGCATCCGGAACTCGACCTCGTAATCGTCCTTTAAACAATCGAGGCACAGATGAATCGCTTCCTGGGCCGCCGGTAAGTCTTCGGGGTGAACCCGTTCGCTCCAGGTCTTGAATTCACCGGGCATTTCTCCCGGCGCGTATCCCAACATGGTTTGATAGCCGGGGCTGTAATAGACCTCGCTTGTTTCGATGTTCCAATCCCACAACCCGTCCTTATTGGCCTCCATGGCGCGGGTGAACCGTTCCTCGCTCTCGCGCAGCGACGCCACATACGCGTAACGCGCCTCATGGTCGGAGAGAATTTTTCCGATGAGAACCGTCGCCACCGGATAGATCAACAGAACCGGCGCGCTGATGGTTTTCAGCGTTCCCCAAATCCGGTCGGCGGGCAGCGCCAGCGTCATAAGCAGCATGGCCAGATGGACCAGCACCCCGAACCCCCACAGTTGCCAGGAGTTGAACTCGGTCTTGCGCCGTTTCTGCCAGACGTGAAAAACGTACCCCAGCAGGGTCGACGACGTGATGACACACACGCCCATCGGAGCGCCCACCCCGCCCTGCCAGACCCGGCACGCCGTCGCCATCACCCACGTCACACCCGCGGAGATCGGTCCGAAGAAAAGACCGCACAAGCTGATCACCACCGAACGCCCGTCGAAAACCAATCCCTTCTCCAGAACAAAGGGGCGCAACATGCCAATCACGGCCACACTGCCGAAGACCACCCCTTGGAGGAGCGCGCCGAACTTGCGGTTTTTCCACCGCTGGCCGATGAACGCGGAAACCACGCTCAACGCCACCAGAAGCGCCAGATTGTTGATCAGGTCTATGAATATCATGTCCCTATTCGCTTTTCTGAAGCACGAATCGTGTTTCCCGCGATTCGAAGCAGGAGTTCCACTACGAAAAGGCCGATCGGTTCAACAAGCGATTGAGACACAAAGGAGACCGCCCCCCCGGAGACCCACAACCCCACTTCTCTTCTCCAGACTACTCCTCTTGTCCCAATACGGTCCCATTCTTTTCTCATATGCCCTGTGGAGTCAAGCAAAGAGGGACGCGTTTTCTAAATTTTCCAAATAGACGGACGTTACAAAATCCCCACGCCTTTGAAAAAGGTGTAACAGAACGTGCCATCCCCTTCCCCCGTCCGGCGCAGATCGGCGATCCCCTCCTCCCACTCCCGTTCCCCGATCAAGCCCGATTCGATCGCTTTCTCGCGCACCCCTTCGATCATGGCGATGAAGGTTTTCCGGGTGAAACCGTCCACCCGATGCGGCAGGGAGGGATCGGCGTACACCTGGCGCGGCGACACGGCAACCTGGCGCAATCCCGCCGCGCTCAACAGCGGGTACAACTGCCGTCCGATCAGGGAATTGCCCCCGGCGCGGGCCTGAAGGTCGATCTGACACTGAATCGTCCGCCACGCCTTCTCGCTGCGGGGGTGAAAAAACGCCGAACCGTGGTCCCCCTCGATGGCCGTCAGGGTTCCACCGGGCCGCAACACGCGCATCAGACACCGAAGCGCTCCGACAGGATCGGCCAGATGTTCAAGGACGAAACAGACAAACACGTGGTCGAAGCTCGCCTCGGGAAAGGGCAGATTGAAAATATCCGCCTGCTGGAAGGTCGCGTTGGTCAACCCTTCGCGCCTGGCGCGGTCGCGGGCGGCTTCAAGCGATTCGGCGGAGCGATCAATCGAGGTGAAAAGCGCCTCCGGGTGATTCCGGCACAGGATCGCGGTCTGGGCGCCGATGCCGCACCCCGCTTCGAGCACCCGGCTGCCGGGGGGATAGACCGTGTCGTGGTGGAGCAATTGTTCGACCGTGGCCGCCTGATCGGCCAGCCGTTCGCCCTCGCGCGGCGAGTAACCGTGGACATATTCCGGTACGCTCATGATTGTCTCTAATTCCTTGTTTCTCACGATAGAGTTCTGTTTTAGTCCACAGGGACACAACACTGGGACAACCCGGTTTGAAGCGCCATCCGACTATCCCAGAGCGGGGCCCGTATTTCAAGGAAGAAGCAAAACCCCCGTTTCGAATTGCAGGAGGGTTCCAAAATCGCTTTTGAACGTCCCCTCGCGTTGTACATCTGATGAACTATTGGGATTTCCTTGATGTTAAGACCCCTTTCTATTACGCTGATATCCCTGTAGAATTCCTGGAGAATCCAAACTCGCTTTTCCCACGGGTTGCTCTCCCGAGAGTTTTCGACAAAGAATTATCCTGCGGTTATTCGAAGGCGAGGTGTTTCTTATGTTCTGCAACCCTTGGTTGAATAGGGTTCTCTGCACCTTTCTGTTTGCGCTTCTTTCAAATATCGCCGTCTGGGCCATTCCCCCGACGATCAGCATCCAGGGATCCCTCGCCGGGACCGACGGCAAGGCGCTTGTGGGCGTGCGCGTCTGGCGCGTGCAGTTCTACGACGACGAAACTGGCGGGAACGCGCTCGGAAGCGCCTTCAATGGCGTCTTTCTGGCTGAAGCGTCCGGACGTTTCGCGATCGAACTGACCCCGCCCGCCGAGGTCCTCGCCGCCCCGGGCGCGGTGTGGTACGAACTGGCAGTGGACAGCGCCGCCTCGCCCGACGCCTCAATTAACCCGGGCGACATTTTCCCGAAGCGCGTCGCGGTCCACAGCGTGCTTTTCACCCAGCGCGCCGCCCATGCGCTTTCCGCCCAGACGGCTGACACCGCCACCACCGCGGCTATCGCCTTGAACTCCGAATTGGCTTCCATTGCCCTCCGGGCCGACCTTGCCACCACCGCCACCTATGCGGTCACTGCGGGTTCGGTCAATACGGCAAAACAGGCCGATACAGCCACCACCGCGACCGTTGCACTGAGCGCCAGAACCCTCGACGGTGTGCCAGCTGGAAATCTGGCCACCGATGCGGAACTCGCCAGTGGTCTGGCTACCAAGTCCAACCTCGCACACACCCACAACCTCAACGACCTCGGCGGCACGGTTACCGATGCGCAGGTGCCGGACACCATTACGGTCAACCACGCCGCTTCGGCAAACACGGCGACGACTGCCTCTTTTGCGATCACCGCAGACGTGGCCCAAACGGCGGCAAAGGCCGCTTCCTCCGACACCGCGACTACGGCGACTTTTGCAGCGACCGCCACTACGGCCTACCGACTCCAGGGTGAAACGTTCCTGACGATTCTAACGACTTCAAGTCCCACAATCAATGCCAGCAATTTGCTCGCTGCCTATGCCGCTGCTAAAATTCGGACTCCCCACGGCCAACCGCTTTCCGCATCGAACCGTATCACCGTGATCGTCCCCCCCGGCCAGTACGATCTCGGAACCGGAGCACTGAGGCTTGACACCGAGTTTGTAGATCTCGAAGGCCTCTTGAAAGATCGCGAAAAACAACACCTCTACGGAACGTCCAACGGCCTGAACACCGGTGTTCTGACACAGACCGTCAACAACGTCCGGATCGAAAACCTCTTCGTGGAATGCACACGCGCCACAGGGGCGTTGATTCAGGACAGTACCGATCCGGCAGCCTATTTTCCCAACACCGCCCTGACAGACACCGTGGTACGCAATTGCCGTTTTGAGTCTGACAACACAAACGCCTGGTCTATGCGAATCGGAATCGAATACAAAGGGGCCTACGAAGAGAGCGCAGGCGGCAACTGCGCCTTCGGAGGAAATTATGGAACGGCCAGTGGAACCTTCACAAATTGCACAGGAGGAAATTACGCATTCGGCGGCTACTACGGCTTGGCGAACGGACGCTTCTCCCGCTGCACGGGCCTTTACGGCGCCTTCGGCGGCGTGGGGACGGCGAGCGGAGTCTTCACCGACTGCATCGCCACCGTCGCTTCCTTCGGTTGCTGGAATAAGGCGAGCGGAACTTTCACCAACTGCACGGGCGCCCAATATGCCTTCGGCTGCTGGGGCGCGGCGAGCGGAACTTTTACGAACTGTACGGGCGGCCAATATGCCTTCGGCGGTTTGGGAGGTGCCGCCAGCGGGATCTTCAACAACTGCCTCGTGGATAACGCCTACTATCAGGGAGAAGCCGCCTTGACGGTGTGTGTGACCACTACCGCCACGCTCAATGCCGCCAACCTGATCGAGGCTTATGACAGAGCCAAAACCCTGACGCCCCACGGCCAGCCGCTTTCCGCGTCGAACCGGGTGGGGGTAATTCTGCCCCCCGGCCAGTATGACTTCGGAACCGGCGCGCTGAGGCTCGACACTGAGTTTGTAGATGTCGAAGGACTTTCTCAAGACCGCGACAAGCAATACCTTTACGGCACGTCCAACGGGCCCAACACCGGCGTCCTGATGCAGACGGCCAACAACGTCCGGATCGAGAACCTCTTTGTGGAATGTACCCGCCCCACCTTCGGCGTCATCACCAACAATACCGACCCGGCGGCCTACTTTCCCTCCGCCGCGCTGGCTGCCACGGTAGTCCGTAATTGCCGTTTTCTGGCACGATTAAACTATGCCTGGTCCATGCGAATCGGGATTGAATACAAAGGAACCTACGAAAACAGCACGGGTACTGACTCCGCCTTCGGCGGCTGGGGCGGGACGGCCAGTGGAACTTTCATCAACTGCACAGGTGGATCCTGGGCCTTTGGCGGCTGGGGCGGTACGGCCAGCGGGACCTTCAAGGATTGTACGGGCGACGACTACACCTTCGGCGGCCACGGGGGCACAGCCAGCGGAACCTTTACCAACTGTAAGGGCGATTTCAGCGCCTTTGGGGGCCAGGGCACGGCCAGCGGAACCTTCACCAACTGTACGGGCGACGACTACGCCTTTGGCGGCTACAACGGTACCGCGAGTGGATACTTCAAATCCTGTATTGGGGACACCTACTCCTTCGCCGGCGACCGTGGGACTGCGCCCGGTGGAAAATTTGAATACTGTAACGGTGGCGCCAACAGCTTCATAACGAACGCAGGAGGTGGAACCGCCCCCATTTTTCTTTACTGCATCAAATCCAACATGGTGTACCCTTGATGCTTGGGTGCTGTGTCGCATGAGAAAAACAGGTTCTCAGGAAAGAGGCCGTCTTGCGGAGCCTCACTTTCCCCAGCAATGGTTACCTTGAGACGAAGAAGGATATAGAGCATGCAAAAAAACCCCAACCCCAGACGCTGGACCGCCGTGCTGGCGCTGTTCCTGGTCCTGAGCGGCTTGGTCGGCACTCTGGCCCTGGCCAGCCAGCAGAACGGCGCGGGCGGTGTCCTGCGCTCGATCTCGACCGAAAGCGCGTCGGCTGTTCCGGCGCTTGTAAACACGGCCGGAGCAACCCTCCTCCTGGCCGGGACCGATCAGGCCGGTGTCGATACCGCCAATGGGGCGGGCGCGCACCTGTACATCGGACTGCTGGACCCTTTAGGCCCGTCAGATCCGGTCGCTCCCCCCGCCCACGTGCCGCAGTTGCTGATTTACTGATCGCCGGTGGATATCCCGTGGATCGTCGCGTCACGGGTTGAGCGCTCCGTTCTACCGTGAGCAGATATCGGTCGTGGGGCTGATTCTGAGCCACATGCAGAGGGCGTAACCGAGCACAAGAGGAAAATCAATAGGGCGGAAACATTCGTCTCAGAATGTGTGCCCACACCACTCCCCAGAAGAAGACATTCCGAAGCAGCAAACCGGGGACAGACAGCCGCGGAAGTTGAACAGATTCCCCATCGACTTCAATGCACGCCAAAGCCTCGCCCAGCCGTTCCATCCACGCCACACTGCACGGCCATTCGAGAATGCCGGACAACCACGCCTCGGGAATACCGGCTTTCCCCACCCGCGCCCCGAGGATTCCGCCCAGAATCGCACCAGTCGTGTCCGTATCACCCCCCGCACCGATGATTTCGACCATCGCGGAGCGAAAGTCGGCGGGGTAACGCAGCCACGTCTGGATCACACACGGAACCGTGTGGTACGTGTACCCCGTAATGCCCTTCTGGCAACCGATCGACTCCGCAAACCGGCTCACGGGTTCCCCAGTGGCCGCCGAGGCGCAAGCCCGCTCCAGAGACTGGAGGAATTCACCCGCCGCTTCTCCTGCAAGACATTCCCGGAGCATCTGGAGAAAGTAGTCCGAACGCACCACATCCCGGGACGCGCTCAGGTGAGTGGCGCAGGCGACCGCCAGCGCGCCGAAGTAAGCCTTGGGGTCCGAGTGCGTCAGACGAGACGACCGGCGGACAAACTCCTTCATCATTTCCGGACGGTCGCCATACAAAAGCCCCAACAGGGCGCTTCGCATCGAAGGGCCGTTCCCGGCGGAGAACACCCCGCTCTTTTCCGGGGGAAACCCCACCCACAACTTCAGAATGGCCCGCAGGGTGGCGTAGCCCACCCCGGCAGGAAGCCCAAGCAACCAGTACCGCAACGAACCAGCCAGATGCTTCTCGAACCGGACCGGATCGCCCCCACTCGCCAGCAACGCCCGCGCGACCAGGCAGGTGTGCTCGGTGTCGTCCGAGATCATCCCGTGCCCGAAGACAAGGTGGTGGCGTTCGGGAGAGCCAAACAGTTTGCGTCCGCGTCGGGCGCTGAGCGCTTCATAGGGGAGCCCCAAGGCGTCGCCGACAGCAGTCCCCAGAATGCAACCCACCACACTTTCCGTTTTCATGAGGTCCATCCAGATCCAGTCGAATTCGGAACAGGATTGTCTGCATTTTCACAAAACAGCATTGGGTGCGGTTACATCGGATCTTTTGGAGTCGGACGAATCTGCTCCATCAGAAGGTAAATACAAATCGACACCCCATACAGGACACAACCGAAATCGAGGAACAGGGGAACCCAATAATACCGGTGAAATCCCTCCCAAGGCAAAAGACGCATCAAATACGCGCCCGCCATTCCTCCGATGAACGGAACAACAGACGGGGCTTTTCTTTTCAGGAAGTAACCGGATACAAACACCACTCCATTAAAAATGGTCCCGTAGAGAAACACCCCCAACAGAACTGTCATGAGAAGGTATTGCATCGAGAGAAGCCTGTTGCAGCGGGTTGTCGCATTGGGTAAGGTTATGGGAGTGGTTCTCAAAGCCACTCCATCCGAGCCATGCGGGTATGCTGAACGCTCACTCCGGGCTTTTCAAGGAAAAAGGGGAGAGGATATCCATGTTCCCCGATATTATGAAAACCATTCGCATGTTTTCAGGTTGATGGGTACAACATTGGAACCCACGGGCGCAAAGGAGTTTCGAATGGACATGTTACCGATCTGGATCACGGTGATCGGCCTGGTGGCGGGAGTCGCCGGGGGGATGTTTGGCATTGGCGGCGGGGCGATCATGGTGCCCGCGATGGTGCTGTTGCTCGGGTTGAGCCAGAAGATGGCGACGGGCACCTCGATCGCCGCGCAGATCCTCCCCATCGGTCTTCTGGGCGCGATGGTCTATTACAAGGAAGGCCATGTCAACCTGAAGTGGGCGGTCCTGCTCGCTCTGGGACTCCTGGTTGGTTTCCTCTTCGGAGCCAAACTCGCCAACCACAAATTCATGACCGACCTGATGCTCAAAAAATGCTACGGCGTGTTTCTGCTCGTCATCGGGGCGCGGTACCTGTTCCTGAAGTGAGCGGGAGTTTTCTCCCGGATTCTGTTCGTCCCAGAAATGATGAGGAACGGGTATCCAAATGTTTTCCAGGAAACTGATCTGGTCCCTCACCGGCCTGACTGTGCCGTTTCTTCTTTCCCTGTTACTCCTCTGGACCGCCTCGACCCTTGCCGGACGGTTGATGGGATTCGCCGGTATCGGTCTGGCAGCCAGTCTTCTCTTTTTTCTTTCTGGGATTGCATCCCCGCGCGACACGAAACCGCGAAAGCGGTTTCTCTTGTCCTGTATTGCATGTGCAATCGTCATGGCGGGGTGCCTGGCGACGTCTTACTCCCTCGCACCCGATGGGAAAGCATCCGCCGATGCGCCTTTCCGACAGTATTACCTGAACGGGGGACACTTTCGGCGCGCCGCCCTGTCCAACCTGGTGCCGGAAGTGGACCAGTTCAATCTCGGCATGGCCCTGCTGTCCCTGCTGGACAATTCGTTGTCCGGTGAAAGGGGGCGCAAGATTCAGCGTGATTACCAGGCGGTGTATGCGGAGATGGAACAGGACCCCGCTTTCCACGCCCTCGGGTCCAACATGCGGTATGCCTATGCGGAATTCTTTCCGGGGAACTTCGATGGCGGACACCTCTATGTGTACACACCACCCCGCCCCAATAGCAAAGTGGGAGACCGACTGCCGGTCCTTCTGTTTCTCCACGGCAGCATGGGGAATTTCAAGGGGTACCTGTGGGTCCTCAAGAGTATCGCCGATGCATCCGGTTGCGCGGTGGTCGCGCCCAGTTTTGGGTTGGGAAACTGGAACAGGGACGGAGGTACCGCCGCCATCGAACGGGCTCGGCTTTGGTGCGCCACGCAACAAAATCTGGACCCAGAGCGCATCTTTCTGGTGTGCCTTTCGAATGGCGGGCGAGGACTTCTGCGGGCAGCCATTCAGAATCCACAGGGGTACAAGGGGCTGATTTCCATCAGCGGGTACCTTGAACGCGACCTGGTCGAGTCGGCCTCTTTTCTTTCGGCCTGGCGGGACCGTCCGGTTCTGGTTCTTCAGGGGGAAAAGGATGATCGGGTTCTCCCGACCGAGGTCCGCCGGAATGTGGAAATCATGAATCTGGGGGGAATCCGGGTCACCACTCACTTCTATCCGGAATCGGACCATTTTCTTTTCTTTTCGAACCGTCAGGAGGTGAAAGAGGCGATCGGGACGTGGTTGCGGGGAACCGGAGGGAGGCCTTCAACTTGAAAGACGGGCTATTCAAAAAAGTACTCGCCAGGATCGTGATCCTGTTCGCTTGGATCTGTTGGGGTTTCGCCTTTTATCTTCTGGTTTTTGCCGACCGGTATTTTCTCGGAAGCGCCTGTCTGATAATCGGTTTCATCCCCTATCTGGTTTTCAACCAGTTTCGATGATCCTGTTCGGGTTACATTTCAATCTCAAGACACTCTTCTTTAACCGCTTCACCTTGAATTTACCGTCCGACTGTGGTTTAACGGGCTGGAGACTGGGGGAATTTGTCTTGTGTGGCGGTTCCCTGGTCCCTGAAAGCAAATAATCCCGGTGGAAGAGAATCGGCCGGGTGTCAGAGGACTCGGGAGGTAGAAGCGGTGTCGGAACCCTACAATTGGACCCTGCATGAAGCGTCCGCCCAGCTGCGGGCGCGTGAAATATCGAGCGTCGAACTGACGCGTTCCGTGCTGGACCGCATCGCGTCCGTCGAGCCGCGCGTGCGCGCCTACGTGACCGTGGACGCCGACCGGGCGCTGGAAATGGCCCGGGCGGCGGACGCGCGACTGGCTGCCGGAAACACGGAAAGCCCGCTGTGCGGCGTGCCTCTGGGTCTGAAGGACAACCTCTGCACGACCGACTTCCCGACCACCTGCGCGTCGAAAATTCTGGAAAACTTCCGTCCTCCCTACGACGCCACCGTGGTGGCGCGTCTGCGTGAGGCAGGCGCGGTCTTTGTCGGCAAGACGAATCAGGACGAGTTCGCGATGGGATCGTCCACCGAGAACTCCGGCTTTCACCCCACATCCAACCCGTGGGATCTGGAACGCACCCCCGGCGGGTCGAGCGGTGGCTCGGCGGCGGCGGTCGCGGCGGGCGAGGCGCTGGCCACGCTGGGGAGCGACACGGGCGGTTCGATCCGCCAGCCGGCGTCTTACTGCGGCGTGGTGGGAATGAAGCCCACCTATGGCCGTGTCTCGCGTTACGGGCTGGTGGCCTACGGGTCGTCGCTCGACCAGATCGGGCCTCTCACGCGCGATGTCGAGGACTGCGCCCTGATGCTCAACGCGATCAGTGGACACGACGGGCGCGATTCGACCTCTGCCCCGGTTGACCGTCCAGATTTCACCTCGTTCCTCAACAGCGATATTAAAGGGTTACGTGTCGGCCTGCCGCGCGAGTGTTTCGGCGAGGGGCTGGACCCCGAGGTGGCAGCCGTTCTGGACGACAGCCGCGCGGCGCTCGAACGGCTCGGCGCGCAGATGGTCGAGGTGTCACTGCCGCATTCCGAGTACGCCATCGCGGCCTATTACCTGGTGGCGACGGCCGAGGCCTCCTCGAACCTGGCGCGGTACGACGGCGCGCACTACGGCCACCGCGCCGCCGGGACGGACAACATCATTGACATGTTCTCGCGCACGCGCCGCGAGGGGTTCGGCGACGAGGTCAAGCGGCGCCTCATGCTCGGGGCGTATGTCCTGAGCGCAGGGTTCTACGACGCCTATTACCTCAAGGCGCTCAAGGTGCGCACGCTCATCAAGCGCGACTTTGAAAAGGCGTTCGAGAACGTGGACGTGATCTGCATGCCCGTGGCGCCCACCCCGGCGTTCAAACTGGGCGAGAAGGTCAACGATCCGCTTCAGATGTACCTCGAGGATATTTTCACGATTTCCGCCAACCTGGCGGGCATTCCGGGCGTCAGCGTACCCGCGGGGTTCACGCCCGGCCGCCTGCCGGTGGGGTTGCAGATTCTCGCGCCGATTTTCGAGGAGGGCCGCCTGATCCGCGCCGCCCACGCCTTCGAACGCGCCCGCGCGCTGAACGAAGCGCCGGGTCTGTGAGTGAGGGAATGCTGAATTCTCTGATCCCACGTTTTTCCCCGTGGCGGGATATGAATACAGACTGAAAAGCAAAAACCACGGAATACACGGAAACCACAACTTCAGAAATGCGGTTTTCCGTACTACTATCTCGCAGAATCTGCGCAGACCGCCACGATTTTCAGCCACAAAAAAGCACAGAAGGCACAGGGAAATTTCCAGTTTTTGTGACTTTTGTGCCTCATGTGGCTTACAAGAAACGGTCTCCGCGTCCCTGCGTCTCTGCGCGATGATTCTTTTCATCCCCTTCTCTCGGGGTTTCACGGCTCCCCGCGGTAACAGACCTCGCGCTCTGGGCGGACACACAGGTCCGCCCCTACGGATGGGGTGCGGCTTCGCTGCGCCAGGTGTTCCGTCTATTCCGAGTTTAAAAAATATGGGAAAAGCCAAGAGTCCCTGTAAATTTCCGGCATCTTTGCGTCTTCCGCCGCACCAGGTTCATCCGTGTTCATCGGTGGTTGCGTTGGAATTTGCGGGCGATTTCAGCGTCCCAGGTAGGTTTTCAGCCGGAAGAGTCTGCCGATCTTTTTCTGCAGGGCGATCAGGCGGATGGATTGTTCGAAAGCCTCGATGTGTTCCGGACGCCAGATGCCCGAGGAATAACCCGCGTAGAAAGCGTCCCGCTCGGGCTGGCCCAGCAGTTCCGCGGGGAGGGAACGGAAGATCTGGAAGAAATTGTGGGCCCGACGGTAGGGCGTGACCGCGCCGGGGTAGAGGCGCGACTGGTCGAGATCAATGAAGTAGAACTGGGGTCCATTCACGTCGGCGGGCGCCTCGGGGTACTGCTCGACCAGGACGTGCTCGGCGCTCAGGTCGTCGTGGGCGAACCCTTTCTCGTGCGCCTGGCGGATGAAGCGTCCCAGATTGCCCATCCAGAACTTTCGCGCGTCCTGGTCGCCCAGTTTGCTGAAGAGGTCGTAGAACGAGCAGGTGTTTTCCAATCCCAATGTGACCAGATAATTCTCGCGCAGGAATCCGTGGACGCGCAGCTCGGCCCACCCGAGGGGGAAGGCGGTCGGGATGCCGCGTTTGCGCAGTTCCCAGCCCAGATCCCACTCCCGCTCGCATTTGCCTTTCCGGTAACAGGAGAAAAGTGTTTTGAGACTCAGACGCGGTTTGCAGCGCTTTACGAAGAGGCTCACGGATTGATTGGCGTCCGCCGTGGGAATGGAGAATGTCAGCACCGACCGCGTGGTCGATCGTTTGACGCACGTCACCGGGGTTTCAAGCATTGTCGGGTCGTTTTTGCGCCGTTGGCGTGTTTCCCACGGGAGGTTGCGAATATCCAGGGTTGAAATGAGGGGCAGACATTGTCCCTGCAATCCATTGCGGCTGAAAGCCACCCGGTCGCTTTCCTGCCACATCTGCTGGATTCTCACTGTCGCATTCGCAAGCACATCCATGACGCCAGAACCTCGTTTCAGGCGGTGCATACCATCGGGGACTTCACCGCTACCCGGTATTCCAGTGCCGATAGTACCCCGGCCCCGGAGAAAGATCAAGGATGCAATCGCGCTCTTGTGCGGCGCCGGGAGTCCTGCTATGGTTTTGCTCGAGAGTCGGGCGCCCTCAAGAGAACAAACCAGAGGAGGTCGGGTTGTGGATAAATCGCTTGCTGGCAATCGTTGGCGTTTTCTCGGGTACCCGCTTTTTTTCCTGTTGCCGTTCGGTGTTCTTTATTGGATGGTGCCTTTCCTGGGGTCTTTGACCCTGGGGGCGGATTATCCCGAGTTCGCCGTCCAGCAGCAGATGGAAATGTTGTTCTCGATCCGGCACGGTTCCTTCCCGCTCTTCATTCCGGGATTTGCGGGCGGTGTTCCCTCGATCGCGTTGATGCTGGGCGGGATCTACCACCCGCTCGCCCACCTGGCTTCGATTGTTCCAGGTTACTGGAACGGTCAGGCTCTCGAGGTTCTGACCCTGTTGCGTTTTCTTTCGCTCGGATTGACCCATCTGATTCTTTTTCTGTTCCTCCGCCGGATTCGAATTCCGGTTCTCCTCGCTTTTGTGATTTCCTTCCTGACGGTCTATAACATGCGCATGCTGGATATGCTGCGCGTGGGGGCGCCGTGCGAAAGTTTCGTGGCCAGTCTGTGGCTGTGTGTGGCGATCGCGTGGCGTTACCTGCAAACGCCCAAACGCTTCGGTTTTGCGCCCACCGTGATCGCCACGTACCTGCTGGTGTGTTCCGGGCAACCGCAGATGACTTATTTTGGCTTGCTGGGCGCGGCGTTGGTCCTGGTTACGGCGCCTTTCTATTTGCGAACCGTGTTGCCGGAGATCGAGGTCCGGCCGGGCCGGGTGCTCCGATACTATGCCGAGGGGATTGCCAGTATTGCGGCGGGGGGGGCGTTGTCGGTGGTATTTCTGGCGCCGCTTTATCTGGATTTTCTGAAAGAAAGCGCTTTTCGGGCCGGCCAGCGTTACATCTTTTCTCTCGGTTTCTCAGATACGGTTTATGGAAATCTGAGCAGCATCTTCAATCCGCTTCACAGCGACATTTTCGGTTCCTTCGGCGGGTCGGCGCTCGTGGCCGCCGTGGCTCTGCTGCCGCTGGTTCTTCTGGTCAATCAGAAGGTGGAACGGGTGATTCTTGTCTTGTGGCTGGTGTGTCTGGCCGTGTTTTTTTACATGCTGGGCGCTGCGACGCCGGTTCATTACGTGGCCTGGAAGTTGTTACCCCTGGCGTCCTCGTTTCGGGTACCCGGTCGGATCAGTCTCTTGCTCGTCTTTCCGATTTTTCTCCTGCTGGCGTGGCTGGTCAGTCGGGAAAACTTACGGGTGAAAATCTCGAAGATGGGGTTCTCGTTTCCTGCCTATACGCCGCTCGCATTTGTGTGCGCAATCCTCTGTTTTCTTTACCTCAGTGTCCCTCTCTACGGTTTGCAAGTCCGAGAGATCCATACGCCCGCGCATCTGTGCCGGATATCTCCAGACAAGGGAGCCTCTTGCAAAAGTCGTTGAGTCGTTCGATTTTCAGGTGAAAAAGTGAGGAGAAAAAGGCATCATACGCTTGCTTAACAAACCCCGAAAGGGATGGCGGATCATGCACTTTCTCTCCTCACTGTTCACTACCCTACAACAACATCTTTTCCCGTTCCAGCAAGAAGCGCTGGGGGAACTCTGCGAAAAGCACAAGACGCTCATCGAGGTGGCCGAGTTGGCTTCGATCGAGAAATTCATGAGCCCGTTCGGTCGCAAGCCGATGGGGCGCCCGCGCCACGGACGCCAGCCTCTCGTCCTGGCGTTTCTGGCCAAGGCCGTCTGGAATTGCCCGACCACCCGCGCGCTGCTTGATCTGCTCGGCGCTGACGCCCCGTTGCGGCGTCTGTGCGGCTGGGAAACGCGGGCCGACTTGCCCAGCGAAGCGACCTTCTCGCGCGCCTTCGACGAATTCGCCCGCACCGCTCTGCCGCAGGCGATTCACGAAGCGATGGTCAAAAAGTGCTGCGGGCCGAAGTTGGCAGGTCATACCAGCCGAGACTCCACGCCGATCCTGGGGCGCGAGAAGGCGGCCCGCAAAGAGTCTGCGCCGCAGAAGTCCAAAGCCCGGCGCGGGCGTCCGAAGAAAGGCGAGGAGCGGGCGCCCAAGCCGCCGCGCCGTCTGGAACAACAGGGCCGGCACTCGCTCGAAGAAAACCTCCAGGATCTGCCGACCGCTTGCGACCGGGGCTCGAAAAAAGACAGCAAGGGCTTCAAGAAATCGTGGATCGGCTACAAACTGCACGTCGATTGCATCGACGGCGACATCCCGGTCAGCACGATTCTGACGAGCGCCTCGCTGCACGATTCGCAGGCGGCAATCCCGCTGGCGCAGATGACCGGCCAGCGCCTGACCAACCTCTACGACCTGATGGACTCGGCCTACGACGCGCCCGAAATCAAAGCGTTCAGCGAGGGGCTGGGGCACGTGCCGATCATCGATCAAAATCCGCGCCGCGGCGAGAAGTTGCCGATGGATTCGCATCGGGCGGTCCGCTACCGCGAGCGCAGCGCGGCGGAACGGGTGATGAGCAACATCAAGGACAACTACGGGGGACGGTTCGTGCGGGTGCGCGGGGCGGCCAAGGTGATGTGCCACCTGATGTTCGGGATCGTGGCGATGACGGCCCGTCAAATTTTCGCGTTGCTGAGATGAGCGGCCCGGGGCGAATCGAAATGGAAGGGAGAAAATCAACGGCGAAACCGCCGAGTGGCAATCGCACGCCCCGTCCCCAGCGAAAAAGGGCGATTTTGGCGGTAAAGAGCAAGCGAACAGGCGTTCTCGCTCAGAAATCATCTCCCCGAAACGATTAGCCCCGCTTTTTCGCCGTTTTGCCCAATACTTTTGCAAGAGGCTCAAGGAAAATCTGATAAACGGGCTGGGGCTTCTGAGTCTGTGCTTATTTGGGTTCTATGGGCTGTTTTCGCGCTTCCGGGCGCCCCTTGGGGTCTTGCTTGCGATTGCCACACTAGCCCATACCACGCTGCTCTTTCGCCACGGAAGCTGGATCATCGAGAAATGGGATATGCCGACCCTGGTTCAGATGCAGGAGGAGAAGAAAAACAATCTGGCTTTCAGATTTCAACCGGGTGAGGGAACTTCGATAAAAGAGGTCTCTCGGCACGTAACGGACGAAGGCCAGTTTCTGGAACCCAAACTGGCTCGGCTGTGCGAACGGTATCGGAATGTTTCTTCCACCGAAGAGGCGTATCAAATACTGCGGAAACAGCGGATGGCCGATCGGGTGGTGGTCGAGAATTTCAACGGTCCTCCTTCCCCTGAGAATCCGGTAGTGGACCCTGCCGCCCGGATCGCGCTGCGCCACTCGTCCTTCAACCGAATGGTTTTCGATGTTACCGCTTCTCAACCGGCGTTCCTGACACTCTCGTTCCCCTATTCGCGCCACTGGAGCGCGTCGCTGAATGGGCAGAATGTTCCCATCTACCGTGTCAATGGGATCGAACAGGCCGTCTGGATTGAGGGAGGCGACTCGACCGTCGAGTTTCGGTACCGCTCGGACGCCGCCTGTTGGGGAATGTTTGCCAGTTGCCTGCTCGCCTGCGCGCTTGTCTGGTATTTTACCGCCGGATTGCATCCTCGTGTCCAGGTCGGAATCTGTTGGCTCTTCGCTCTGGTTGTGTGCGGGCTGTTCTTCTGGTTCTGGTACCGGAGTCTGTACCGGGGTGAGAATCTGGGAACCCGCTACGAATGGACCCCACAGGACCGGCCCACTGCCGGGAATCTGGCGTATGGCAAGACGACCTCTCGCAGTTCGCACCATTTCCTGTATCCCTTTCTGTATGAATCGGCGCGCGCGGTGGACGGGGAATCCCGGAGCGGTTCCTGGTTCGCCTCCGCCAATGAAACCGATCCGTGGTGGCAGGTGGATCTGGGGCGGGAGACGCGGCTCGGAAAAATCGTGGTCCACGACCCGTCCGACCTGGCCCGTTGGCTTCGGCAGGGACGGACCGATGTCCGCAGTGGGCAGGACATGCCACCCGATGTGGCCAGCCTTCTCTCCCTGCCGGTCGAAGTGTGGGTCTCAAGCAATGGAACGGACTACGAAAAGGTCCACACCATCGCGCGGGATGGAACCCCCCAGGCCTGGACGTTTGACTTGGGGGGAGTGGCGGCGCGGTATGTGAAACTCCAACTGGTGGGAACCGGCCATCTGGCCCTGGCCGAGGTGGAAGTTTTTGAGAAAGAAGAACGGCCCTGATTTGGGCATTGACTTTTGAGTGGCGCCATATGGTAAGATCCGAAACAGAAAATGGGGCTTTTATCTTTTTGTAAAAATGGAAAAGAAATAACCCTCTCTGTCCCCGTGAGGACGCAGCCGTTTGAAGAAGGCCAAGGGAATCGAGTCCATTCAGATACACAATAACCGCCAGCGATGAGCGGCGCAGAAAACATTTACCCGACGGGTTTCGTTTTAATTTTCCATAAAGGACTTCGGGGATTCGGGTTGCGATGATTTTTCCGCTCAGTGTCAAGGGCTGTTTTCCCGGATCAAAATACGAGAGCGTTTTTAATCTGAAAGGAGAGTGCAGGAGATGGGCGCGACGTTGAGCAAAGACGGGACAATATGGGTGGTAACGATCACCGGAATGCTGCGCAAAGAAGAAATGGAGGCGATTCAATTCAATGCCGTTGAAAATTTGAGTTCTGAAACGGGAGCCAGGTTCCTGGTGCTCGTTGAGGATTTTCAAGGCTGGCATCGAGGAGACTCCTGGGGAGATGACAATTTTATCAGCGATCATGGGGATCGTATCGAGAAAATGGCCATTGTCGCTGAGGTTCAATGGAAAGACCGACTTCTGATGTTTGCCGGGGCGGGATTCCGCGCCACTGAAATCGAATTCTATCCTCCGGAAAAGATCGAGACCGCCCGCGCCTGGTTGGCTGAATGAGATAGTCTTTGAACGGTGTGGTCGGAATAAGGAAAATGGAGAGCATCCAATCCGGGGATGAGGAGCGGGTGCGGTCTGTCATGCATCACTTCGCATTCACAAAACTTAAGGAATTCCGGTTTCTTCAGCTCTCCCTGCTGATCATCGCATTCATGTTTGTCTCGCCGTTTCTTGAACGGAATTGGTTTTTCCAGATACTGCTCCAGCTTTTCATGTTGAATTCCGTACTGGTAACCCTGTCTGCCGCAGGCAAAGGAGTTCGGATACGGCGTACTCTGTGGATTCTGTGGGCGGTGGCTGCCATTGCTTCATTGGTCAGTTATATCCCGACGATTTCCTCCTTTCATACCGTTGCCCTGTATCTGGAACTGGGATGTCTCACGCTTCTGCTGTTGGGTTGTGTGGTTGGCATTCTGGCTTTTGTCTTTCACAATCTGCGCACGACTCTGGATGGTATTTTTGCCGCGCTGACGGCGTATCTCCTTCTGGCGTACGCGTTTGCCATGATTTTTGTGCTCGTGTTCCAGTGGAATCCCGAGAGTTTTCAGATACCGGCTCCCGCCACAGGAAGCCCATCTGAAACCATACGCACCGAAATGATGTATTTCAGTTTTGTCACGATCGCCACTTTGGGCTATGGCGATATTGTCCCGGTAACGCCGTTCCCCCGGATGCTGGCGGTGGTCGAGGCCGTCATGGGGCAGTTCTACGTCGCCGTGGTGATCGCCTTGCTGGTGGGATCGTTGATCGCCCATTCGCCCCCTCCCGGCGACCCCGACGGATGATTTCAGTCATCTTTCGGTAAAGGAGCGCGGGAGAAACTCTCATTGGCTTCTATTTCTCTCTTGCAATCAACAGGGGCTTTCCAGATACTCGGAACAAGCGAGGCGGATATATGAAACAGAAGCCGGGTTTCATTCGGCAGGGTTGAATAAGAGAAAAATCGGAAGAAAAAACTTTCCCCAAAATCGCGATTCACTCATCGGTTCCTTCATGAGCCTCTTGTGGAGCGGGGGAGTGTGGCTCAATCCCGGGCGAAGCGTTTGTCTTCAGTAAGACCCCGCCTGGTGGGAAGATAGATTGGCAGGATTCACTTCGGAATAAGAACACAATCTCAACAGGACTTATCAAGGGAGAGAAAGATGTCGAACCAAATGCGCTTTCCGTCTATCCGGCGCCACGAAAAACTGGCCCTTGGATTCATCACAACAGCGGTTTCGATTCTGGCCGTGTGGGTCATCATGACCAACCCCCTTCAGGGACAGCAGAATGCGGCGCAAGCGCCGGAGGTGGGGGTGTTCGAGGCGACGCTTCAAAAGACCGTGGTCCCCAGGGAATATGTGGGCCGCATTGACGCGGAAGAGACGGTAGAAATCCGAGCGCGCATCGAGGGTTTCCTGGACAAACAGATCTTCAAGGACGGCGCGATGATCAAACCAGGCGAACTGCTCTTCCTGATCGACCCGCGTCAGTATCAGGCGGCGGTGGCCGAAGCCAAGGCGCAACTGGCCAAATCCCAGGCCGACCTGGAGGCCGCCCAGTCGAATGTCGAACTGGCCAAGGCCAAGGCCGACCTGGTGCGCGACAAAGCCACGCTAGCCAATGCCGAAAAAGATCTGGCGCGTGTCCGTCCCCTGGCCGAATCGTCCGCCGTCAGTATTCAGGAACTGGATCAGGCCGAAACCAAGGCCCAAGAGGCGGCTGCCGTGGTGGACGCGAGCAAGGCTGTGGTGCGGCAGGCCCAGGTGAATGAAAAAACGGGTATTGCCCTGGCCGCAGCCGAAGTCCAGCAGACCAGTGCCGCCTTGGACACCGCCCTGTTGAATTTGAGTTACACCAAGGTCGAGTCGCCGATCGGCGGCCTGATTGGCGCGGGCGCGATCAATGTGGGGAGTCTGGTGGGCAAAGGAGAGGCGACGCTGCTGGCCACCGTTTCCCGGCTCGATAGCGTCAAAGTCTATTTCAGTCTGAGCGAGCAGGAATACCTCTCAGTGATGCGGGGACTCCAGGAACGCGGGGGGAAGCGGAACCCCGTCGTGTTCGAACTGGTGCTGGCGGATGGACAGTTGTTCGACCAGAAGGGAACATTCGAGTTCGCCGAACGCGCCATTGACGCCAAAACTGGTACTCTGCAGTTGCGGGCCGGTTTTCCCAATCCCAACCAGGTGTTGCGTCCGGGTCAGTTTGCCCGTGTGCGGGTGACCAATCCGGAGGCTCCGGATTCACTCATGATTCCCCAGCGCGCCGTGCAGGAACAGCAGGGTGAGCAGTTCGTGATGGTGGTCAACGCGCAAAACATGGTGGAGCGCAAGAAAGTCAAAATGGGCGCCCGTGTGGAGAGTCTGTGGATCGTGATCGAGGGCCTTCAGGCCGGTGAGCAGGTGATCACAGACGGCTTGCAGAAGGTGCGTCCCGACATGACCGTTCGCGTGTTGAAAGCCGCTCAATAATCCATCTGAGTGGCTATGAAAAGATTCTTTTGCGCGATCCCGTATCGGTTCACGCGTTTTCCGGCTCCTTTTGAGAGCCTTGTGTCAAAGCACTTCTTGCACTTTGCGTAGTCAGGGGAAGACCATGTTTTCCAATTTCTTCATCAATCGCCCGATTTTCGCCATGGTGATCTCCATCGTGATGACCATTTCCGGGGCGATCTCCATCCTGCGGCTGCCGGTCGTTCAGTATCCGTCCATTACCCCGCCCGTGGTGCGTGTGACCGCCAATTACCCCGGCGCCAACGCCAAGACGGTCGAGGAGTGCGTGGCCGCGCCCATCGAGCAGCAGGTCAACGGTATCAAGGGGATGATCTACATGTCCTCGAAGAGTTCCAATGACGGCAACTACACGCTGGACGTCTATTTCGAGGTGGGATACAGCCTGGACATCGGCGCCGTGGATGTGCAGAACCGCGTGGGCCTGGCCAATGCCCAGCTGCCCTCCGAAGTGGTGCGTCAGGGGATCAATATCAAGAAGCAGTCGCCCGATATTCTCATGGCGGTTGACCTGATTTCGCCCGATGGCGCCTACGACGACTTGTATCTGAGCAATTACGCGCTGATCAACCTGAAGGACAACATCGCGCGCGTCAACGGGGTGGGGGATGTCGCCCTGATGGGCAAGGGCGATTATGGCATGCGGATCTGGGTCAATCCCGACCAGTTGGCCAAGCTGGGTCTGACAGTGGACGATGTGACCAATTCGGTTCGTGAGCAGAACCTGCAGGCCCCAGCCGGGCAGGTGGGCCAGCCGCCCGTGCCGGCGGGTCAGCAGTTTCAGTATGCGGTGCAGGTCAAGGGGCGACTGACCAAACCCGAGGAGTTCGAGAACATCGTTCTGCGCGCCAATACGGATGGCTCGCTCGTGCGCCTGAAAGACGTCGGCTCGGTCGAACTGGGCGCCAAGAACTACGACCTGATCTCCCGGCTCAACGGCAAACCTTCGGCGCTTCTGCTGGTTTATCAGTTGCCCGGCGCCAATGCCATCCAGGTGGCCGATCAGATCAAGAAACTTCTCGAGGACGCCAAAAGCAAATTTCCAGAGGGCATGGATTACGTGATCGCCTATGACAGCACCGACTTCGTCAAGGAATCCATCCACGAGGTGCTCAAGACTTTCAAGGAGGCGATCCTGCTGGTGTTGCTGGTCGTTTTCCTCTTCCTGCAGGGGTGGCGCACCACGCTGATCCCGACCCTGGCCGTGCCGGTCTCCCTGATCGGGACGTTCATGTTTTTCGGAATGCTGGGGATGTCCATCAACACGCTGACCCTGTTTGCGCTGGTGCTGGCCATCGGGTTGGTGGTGGATGACGCGATTGTGGTGGTCGAGGCAGTGGAAGCCTACATCGAGAAGGGATATGAACCCAAAGAGGCGACCCGTCTGGCCATGAAGGACGTCGGGATGCCGATCCTGGCCATCTTCCTGTCGCTTCTGGCCGTGTTTGTCCCAGTCATTTTCATGACCGGACTGACGGGGCGGCTGTATCAGCAATTCGCCATGACGCTCATCATTTCGTTCGGTTTGTCGGCGGTCAATTCCCTGACTCTGACCCCGGCCCTGTGCGCCATCATGCTCAAGCCGCGCGCGCATGGCCACGGTCGCGGACTGATGGGGCGTTTCTTCGGCGCCTTCAACTGGGGGCTCGATCGCGTGACCGGCGGTTATATCGGGATCGTGCGCCTGATCATCCGGAAGACGGTGGTCGCCTTCCTGGTGCTGGGGATTGCCGGTTATCTCTGCTGGCGTCTGGCCAATATCATTCCGGTGGGCTTCATCCCCAACGAGGACCAGGGGTTGATCATGACCAACACCCAGCTTCCCGAGGCGGCTTCGCAGGAACGCAACGATGCGGTCATGAAACGGATGGAGGAGCAGATCCTCAAGATCGAGGGGGTGAAATACGTCACCAGTATCGTCGGGTACAGCCTGTCCGCGGGCATCAACGCCTCCAACCTCAGCGGGACGCTGATTACGCTCAAACCCTGGGCGGAGCGAAAGACTCCGGAAACCAGCATTCAGGCCATCACGGCCCAGATTCAGGAGATCTTCAAAGCGGAGCAATCGGCCAATTCCTTCGCGTTCCAGCAGCCCGCCATTCCCGGTATCAGTTCGGTCGGCGGCCTGCAGTTTGAGTTGCAGGATCTCTCCGGTTCCTCGGTGGAAGAACTCGACAAGGTGACCAAGGATTTTTCTGCCGCTCTCCGCGAGCGCAAGGAACTGGCCGTCGCCATGTCCGGCTTCAACACGGAGAACCCCCAGATCTTCCTGGATCTGGACCGCGAGAAGGCCAAACTGCAGGGCGTACCGCTCACCAGCGCTTTCAACGCGCTGCAGATGTACATGGGGGGGCTTTACGTAAATGACATGAACATGTTTGGACGCACCTTCCGGGTCATGCTTCAGGCCGATCCCGCCTACCGCCGGACTCCCGAAGAGTTGACCCGTTTTTATGTGCGCAATCAAACGGGTGAAATGGTGCCCTTGAGCAGTCTGGCCAGCATCAAGCCCATCAGCGGCCCGCAATATCTGGTCCGCTACAACCTGTACCGAGCGGCTGAAATCAACGCCATTCCCGCCGCGACCGCCAGTTCCGGCCAGGCCATGACCGCTCTGGAGGAGACGGCAAAAACTCTTCCGGCGGGTTTCGGTTACGAGTGGACGGGTATGGCCTATCAGCAGAAAAAGGCCGGTAAGCCGACAATGATCCTGATCATGGCCGTCGTGTTTGTCTTCCTAGTGCTCGCGGCGCAATACGAAAGCTGGACCGCGCCTCTGTCGGTCATTCTGGCTATTCCGATTGGCGTTCTGGGGGCTCTGGCCCTGCAATGGACGCGGGGGCTGCAGAACGACGTTTACTTCCAGATCGGTCTGGTGATGCTGATCGGTCTGGCGGCCAAGAATGCTATTCTGATCGTGGAGTTCGCCCGCGAGAAGTTCATGCATGGGGAATCCCTGATCGATGCCGCAACGGAAGGGGCGAAGGCGCGTTTCCGGCCCATTCTGATGACCTCGTTCGCCTTCATCCTGGGCTGTCTGCCGCTGATGCTCTCCTCGGGCGCCGGGGCGAACAGCCGCCAGTCCATGGGTACGGCGGTTGTGGGCGGCATGCTGGCAGCCACGCTCATCGCTATTTGCATCATCCCGACCCTGTACGTATTCAGTCAGTTGCGGGTCGAGCGCCGCCGATCCGCTCAAAAAGCGCAGCCAACCGAGACCCATGCCGAGGCACAGGAATCCAAGGCGCATTCCTCTGAAGGAGAATCCATCCAATGAGACTGCTGCAGACTCTCACTTTTCTTTGCCTGTTCCTTTCACTGGGCTGCCGACTGGGTCCGGACTACCAGCGGCCCACCATTGACACAGGAGCCCAATTTCGCGGCGCGCAAACGCAAGCCGCCGACAACGCCTCGCTGGCCGATCTGCCCTGGTGGAAACTCTTTGGCGACGCGCAACTTCAGGAATACATCCGGACCGCGCTGGAAAATAATAAGAACTTGATGATCGCCGTGGCGCGCGTGGACGAGGCCCGGGCGGCTGTGGGGGGCACTCGCTCCGGACTTTTCCCGCAACTCTGGGCCACCGCCGATCCCTCGCGCACCCGTCTTTCCAACGATCCGGAAAAACTCGATCTCCACACCAATCTCTATCAGGCGGGGTTGGGACTTTCCTACGAAGTGGACCTGTGGGGGCGGCTGCGCCGGGCGACCGAGGCCGCGCGCGCAGACCTTCTGGCCACCGAGCATGCCCGGCACACGGTTGTCTCCACCCTGGTGAGCGATGTTGCCCAGAACTACCTGCGACTCCGAGAACTGGATCTTGAACTTTCAATCGCCGAGCGCACCCTCCACGGTCGCATGGAATCCGAACGCCTGACACGCTTGCGCAAGGAATATGGCCGGGCCAATGGTCTGGAACTGGAGCGGGCCGTGGGCGAGACCGCTTCCACGGAAGCCACCCTCGCGACCATCAAGAACGACATCGAACAGACGGAAAATGCTCTGAGCATTCTGCTGGGGGAAAATCCCGGCGAGATCGCCCGCGGCACAGCGCTGGTGGACCAACCCATCCCGCCCGAAATTCCCTCGGGCTTGCCTGCGTCCCTGCTGGAACGGCGTCCCGATGTGCTTCAGGCGGAGGCGCAACTGATTGCCGCCAACGCCCGGATCGGTGAGGCCAAGGCGATGTTTTTCCCGAGAATCAGTTTGACGGGTCTGCTGGGTTTCGAGAGCGACGAGCTCGATGCCTGGTTTACCCACAATGCCTATACGTGGAATGTTGCCGGAAATCTGGCTCAGCCCATTTTTACCGGGGGAAGCCTGTTTTTCAACTATCGGGCGGTGAAAGCGCGGCGCGAACAGGCGTTGACCGCCTATCTGGGCTCGATTCAGCAGGCGCTGCGCGAAGTGGCCGACGCGCTGGCGGCCCGCAAGTACAGCTTGCAGGAACGCGAAAAGCGCCAGAAGCAGGTGGATGCGCTGGTGCATGCTTCGAAACTGGCCAACGAGCGTTACCTGGGGGGGCGCTCCAACTACCTGGAAGTGCTCGACGTGGAGCGGGAACAATTCAGCGCCGAACTGCAGCTCGCCCAGGTCCGTCTCTCTGAACAGTTGAGTATTGTGTATCTCTATCGCGCTCTGGGCGGTGGATGGCAGCAGGAAGAGGAAAAGCCGGTCCAACCGGCGAACGAGGAGCCCAAATCGGGAAACTGACATCCTTCGCAAAGGGCAGTTTCTCCCGGCGGGGATAATAAAGGAGAAGAGGACGAACCGGCTACTTTCGACGGACGAAATTGTGTTCCAGATACAATGCGGAAAGAAGGGACATGGCAATGAACTCCTCCACGAAAAAAACGGAATCGGTCGAAGTGGCAAAACTCCTGGAACAATATGGGTGTGGTCCGATTGAATTTACCGGAACGGCCAATGCCCTCTACGAGCGCCACCTCACGTTTGATCACGTCCTCGCCTTGTCCGATGCCGGCCCGCGCGAACGTTATGACGCGGTTGCCCGCTCCATCCGGGATGTCCTCTCGCAGCGATGGGTGCTTACGGAAAAAACGTACGACCGCGAGAATCCCAAACGCATCTACTACCTCTCCATGGAATTCCTCATTGGCCGCTCGCTGGCCAACAACATCACAAACCTCCTGCTCGATCCTGTCTTGAAAAACGTTGTGAAGCAAAAGAACCTCGATTGGCTGGATATGGTGGAGCAGGAGCCAGACGCCGGTCTGGGCAACGGGGGGCTGGGAAGGCTGGCCGCCTGTTTCCTGGATTCGATGGCCACGATGCAATTGCCGGCTATGGGGTACGGGCTGCGTTATGAATACGGCATCTTCCGTCAGTCCATTCAGGATGGCTGGCAACAGGAACAGCCCGACAACTGGCTCCGATACCCGGACCCGTGGGAGGTCGCGCGACCCGAGGAAAAGGTGGAAATCCACCTCAATTGCGACTTCGAGTTGCGTGAAGGCGCTCTGCGAGCCATCCCCGGTCGTCCGTCGAACCTGATTGGCATCCCGTACGATCGCCCTGTCGTAGGGTACGGCGGCAAGACGATCAACACCCTTCGTCTCTGGGCCGCCGCCTCGCCGGATTACTTTGATTTTAAGGCTTTCAGCAGCGGAGACTTTGTCGGGGCGCTGGCTGAAACCCTGACGGCAGAATCCCTCACCCGAGTGCTTTATCCAGACGACTCGACGAGTATGGGACAGGGTTTGCGTTTTGTGCAGGAGTATTTTCTGGTGGCCTGTTCGCTGGCGGATCTGATCCGGCGCTTCAGGCGGCTCGGAAACACCGACTGGGATACCCTGCCAGAGAAAATCGCCATCCAACTCAATGATACGCATCCGGCAATTGCCATCCCCGAATTGATGCGTATTCTGCTGGATGAGGCAAACCTCGACTGGGATCAGGCCTGGGAAATCACCCGCAAGACCCTTGCCTATACAAACCACACCCTGCTGCCCGAAGCTCTGGAAAAATGGCCGCTCGCCTGGTTTGAGAAGATGTTGCCCCGCCATCTGGAAATCATCTTCGAGATCAACCGCCGTCTGCTCGATGACGTGCAGGCAAGTTCTCCGGGCGATGTGGAACGGATCCAGCGAGTCAGTCTGATCGAGGAGAATCCGGCTTGCCGCAAGATACGCATGGCCAACCTGGCCATCGTCGGCTCCCACAGCACCAACGGCGTGGCCGCCATCCACTCGGAACTGCTTCGCACGATCACAGTCAAAGATCTGGCTGAAATGTTTCCCGAACGTTTCAACAACAAGACCAATGGCGTCACTCCGCGGCGTTGGCTCCTGCTGGCGAATCCCGACCTTGCCTGTTCGATCACCGAGGCCATTGGCGACGGCTGGATCGCCGATCTGGACCAATTGGCCGGACTCAAACCGCTGGCGAATGACAAGGGTTTCCAGAAATCCGTCCTCGAAGCCAAACGGCAGGCCAAATTGCGATTTGCCGACTGGCTCCGGTCCACAACCGGCCAGGAGGTGGACCCCGACTCGATTTTCGATTGCCAGGTCAAGCGCATCCACGAATACAAGCGGCAGTTGCTCAATGCTTTGCGGATTGTGGTGCTTTACAACCGGTTGCGCCAGAATCCGAACCTGGGCATCCTTCCGCGGACTTTCTTTTTTGCGGGCAAAGCCGCGCCGGCCTATCGCCTGGCCAAACTGATCATCAAGTTCATCAACAGCCTCGCCAGCAAGATCAACAACGACCCGGATGTGTGCGGGCGGCTCAAAATCCAGTTCCTGCCGGACTACTGCGTGTCGCTTGCCGAGCGGTTGATCCCTGCCAGCGACGTTTCCAACCAGATTTCAACCGCCGGCTATGAAGCCAGCGGCACCAGCAACATGAAGTTCATGATGAACGGGGCATTGACCATCGGCACACGGGATGGCGCCACCATTGAGATGGCCGAAGAAGCGGGTGAGGAGAACTTTTTCCTGTTCGGGCTGTCGTCCGATCAGGTGGTCGGTGATCGTGGCTGGTACAGTCCCCAATGGCATTATGAAAACGACCCGGAAACCCGTGCGGCGTTGGATCTGGTTTTCTCCGACTATTTCAATCCTCGGGAACCGGGGATTTTCGAACCGCTTCGCGAAGTTCTCCTCACGCGAGGAGACTATTACATGCATCTGGCCGATCTTGGATCCTACATGGAGGCCGACCAGCGACTGTGTGACGTGTACGCCACTCCCGACGCGTGGGCGAGCAAGGTCATTCTGAATATAGCGGGTTCTGGAAAATTCTCCAGCGACCGCACAATCGCCCAGTATGCGGACGAGATCTGGAACGTGAAGCCCTGTCCGGTTTCCTGAAACGCGAAGACGCAAGCCTTTGCCGGTGTCTCGGATGTCCACGGGAAACTTCCGGATCTGATACCCGGTCGCATTCAAAAAACGCGAACGCGGGGATGACGGAGAGGCTCAAACACTCGGAAGAAATGAATGTATTCTCGGAATTCCCTGGGGTAAGGTCTCTGAATTTCCAGGCGCCTGGCCATCCATTTTTCTGTCTCTTGAGAAACCCGCCTCAACTCTTGTCTTTTTTCGAGTCGGTTTTTTTCGGTCCCTCTTTTCCCGTCTCGTTTTTCTTTGCGCCGTTCTTTGGAGGGACTACTTTTCCTCCCGCGTTTTTCCTGACGGGGGACTGGGGGGCCGGACCTTTTTTCTCCCGGCTCTCCCGCCGCCGTTCGTCCCACCACGCCATGCGCGCGGCGATGTCGCGTTCGAAGCCGAATTGACCGGGTTCGTAGAAAACACGGTTGCGCACCCCTTCGGGCAGGTATTCCTGCGGGGCAAAGTGGTCCGGGTGGTCGTGATCGTACTGATACCCGTCCCCGTAACCGATCTCTTTCATGAGTTTGGTGGGCGCGTTGCGAATCACCATCGGCACGGGCAGCGAACCGCTCTGGCGCACTTCCTCGCGCGCGGCCTGGAGCGCCCGGTATGAGGCGTTGCTCTTGGGCGCCGTGGCCAGATAGACCACCGCCTGCGTCAGGGGGATCTCGCCCTCGGGCTGGCCGAGAAACTTGAAGGCGTCGGTGGCCGCCACGGCTATTTGCAGCGCGCGCGGGTCCGCGTTGCCGATGTCTTCGGACGCAAAGACGGTCATGCGCCGCAGGAGGAAAAGCGGGTCTTCGCCCCCCGCCAGCATACGCTGCATCCAGTACACGGCGGCCTGCGGGTCGCTGCCGCGCAGGCTCTTGTGGAACGCCGAGATCAGGTTGTAGTGCTGTTCGCCCGACGCGTCGTACACCAGTTGCTTGCGTTGCGAGATTTCCTTGACCTGTTCGAACGTGATGGTGTACCCACCGTCCGCCTCGATCGGGGACGAGCAGACAACCATCTCGAGGAGATTGAGCGCGCGCCGCGCGTCGCCGTCGGACATCTGGGCGATCAGGCCAAGCACCCCCTCGCCCGCCCGAACGCCAAGCGCGCCCAAGCCGCGTTCCGCGTCGTCGAGTGAGGCCTGCAGGATCTGTTCGAGGTGCTCGGGCGCCAGTTCGGCCAGTGTGAAGACCCGGCAACGGGACAAGAGCGGCGAGACGACGGAGAACGAGGGATTTTCGGTCGTGGCGCCGATCAGGGTGACCACGCCCGATTCAACATGAGGGAGCAGGGCGTCCTGTTGTACCCGATTAAAGCGGTGGATTTCATCCACAAAAAGCAACACGCGCCGCCCCATGCGGCGGTTGACCGCCTGCGCCTCGCCGATCACGCGTTTGATGTCGGGAATGCCCGAGGTCACGGCGCTCAGGGCGATGAAATGGGCCTGGGTCAGGCGCGCAATGATCCCCGCCAGGGTGGTTTTACCGGAACCGGGCGGTCCCCAGAAGATCATCGAGCGGACCTCGTCGGTCTCGATCATGCGGCGCAGGAGCGACTGGGCGCCGACCAGTTCGTCCTGCCCCAGAAACTCGTCGAGGGTGCGGGGGCGCATGCGGTCGGCCAGCGGCCGCGCGGCCACATCGTCCGCCGGGTGGGCGGGGGCGGTGGGAGAGTCTTCCGATTGGATCTGGTCAAACAAGTCCGCGCTCATGGCATTTCTTTCCGGCGCTTCGCGTCTGCCTTCCATTTCTCCATTGCGGAGAAGTTCCGTCAAGGAAAATGCGGAAATCCGAGGATGGGGGAAATGGTTGTTCTCACGATTTCAGAAAGATTCTCACGAGATTAGCTTGACCATTGCCCCGGCTTTGTGCCAAAAACGCTGCGGGAGTGCGAAAAAGCCGAACGCTTTTTTCTGGCCGTCTCTGAAGAGCCAACCGCTCTTCCGGGCAGAGAAAGTTTATATCGAACCTGATAGATCGGATGTAGGGTGTTATGAAGATACTGGTGACAGGAGCCGCGGGGTTTGTGGGGTCGCATCTGGCCGAACGCCTGACCGGCCTGGGGCACACGGTGGTGGGCTTGGACGCGTTCAACGATTATTACGCGCGCGCGCTCAAAGATCTCAATGCCGCCGACGTGCGCGCCTGTGGTGTCGAACTGCTCACGCTCGATCTGGCCTGCGACGACCTGAGTCAGGCGGTCGAGGGGGTCGAGGTGGTTTATCATCTGGCTGCCCAGCCCGGCATCTCGGCCACGACGCCCTACTCGCACTATGTGCGCAACAACCTGGACGCCACGTACCGTCTGCTCGAAGCGGTGAAGAAACAATCCACACTCAAATGCTTTGTCAATATCGCCACCTCCTCCGTCTATGGGCAGAATGCCACCGATTCCGAGGATACGCCGCCCAAACCCACTTCGTATTACGGGGTGACGAAACTTGCGGCGGAACAACTGGCGCTGGCGTACTGTCGCGATCAGGGGGTGCCCGCTTGTTCGTTGCGGCTTTTTTCGGTCTATGGCGAGCGCGAGCGGCCCGAAAAACTCTATCCGAAACTCATCAACGCCATTCTGGCGGACCTGCCGTTCCCGCTCTTCGAGGGCAGTGAGCGCCACTCGCGCAGCTTCACCTATGTCGGCGACATCGTGGATGGATTTGTGGCCGTCTTGAACCATCTGGACGTCTGCGTCGGTGAAATTTTCAATATCGGCAGCGACATCGAGATCACGACGGGCGAAGGGATCGCCATCGTCGAGGACATTCTGGGGAAGAAGGTCCGGATTGACCGGAAGGGCCGCCGTCCGGGCGACCAGCTGAAAACACACGCCAATATCGAGAAAGCCCGGCGGGTGTTGGGGTACATGCCCCACACCACGCCCCGTGAGGGGTTGCGGGCGGAAGTCGAATGGTTTAAAGAAAGGATCTTTGGGAAAATCGCGTTTTAAGGCATCAATGAAGTGAACAGAGTGCGGTGAAGCGGTTCCCGAGGCTGGGGACTGAATTGTGGTACTAGCTTTCTTGACCTATACCAAAACAGTTGCGTAACAGGCTTTTCCTCCGGGTGCCCGGTTCCTGCCGGGCCAACCCGAAAGCGTTTTTGATTTTTTGCGCCAACCCGGTTTTTCAAACTTAAGCGGGTTGAACGCAGAGATCTTTATTACGTTCCGGGAGGCGGTTCGATGCGGAAATCGCAGGGAATAGTCCTGCTGGCAGTCGTCTTGCTGGCGGGAGTGTTGGGTTATACCTTAGACAGAACGAAAAATGGAGGAGCGGCAAAAAAACCGTCCGAGGAACGTGTTGCCACGAGGTCCGACGCGGTTCAAGCGCCCGTACCGGAGCCAAAGCCTTCCGAGGCGGCGGGGGAAAGCGCCCCGTCCGTTTCCGCTCCACCCGTGCGGGAAATTCCCCAGCCCGTGCCGACGCTCGAGGAAATGGCCGCCGCAGCCAGTCAACCGGGCAGTCGAGCCGCCCTGTTGGTCGCGTATCCCTTCGATCAGGCGGTTTTCCCGCCCGAGAGTGTCCCGCCCACTTTCCGCTGGGACGATCCCACCAAAGCCGGAGTCTGGTTTATCTCCATCCAGACATCCGGTTCCGAAGCGCTTCAGGCGCAGGTTCGAGAACCGTTCTGGAAGCCTTCGGATGCCGAGTGGGAGGCATTGAAGAAGCATTCGATGGAGCGGGCCGCGCAGGTGACTCTCGCCGGGATGGACGCTTCGCGCGCGTTTGTTTCGCAGGGACGCGTCGAGTTCCGCACCTCGCGCGACGAGGTGGGCGCGCCAATCTTTTACCGGGAGGTGAATTTGCCTTTCTCGGAAGCGGTCAAGGATCCGTCTAAAATCCGGTGGCGTTTCGGTTCCGTTGGGTCGAAGGAAATGCCTCCGATCGTACTGGAGGGGTTGCCGGTGTGCGGCAACTGCCATTCGTTCAGCGCCAACGCGCAATCCCTGGGGATGGATGTGGACTACGCCAACAGCAAGGGTTCCTACGCCATCGTGCCGACGCACGAGGAGATTGTTCTGGCCACCAGCAATATCATCACGTGGGACGACTACAAGCCGGAGGATGGCGACAACACCTTCGGCCTTCTGTCGCAGATGTCACCCGACGGGCGTTACGTGGTCAGTACGCTCAAGGACCGGTCGGTCTTTGTGCCCAAGCCGGATCTGGCCTTCTCGCAACTCTTTTTCCCGATCAAGGGGATTCTGGTGGCCTACGACACGGCCACCAAGACCTTTACGGCAGTGCCGGGCGCCGACGACCCAAAATACGTCCAGAGCAACCCCGCATGGAGTCCGGATGGCAAGACACTGGCGTTTGCGCGCAGTGAAGCCTACCAACTCCGGGTGGACAAGAAGAAAGGGGCGATCCTGACCGCCGAAGAGTGTCGCGAGTTCCTCGAAGAAGGGAAGCCTTTCAAGTTCGATATTTACACGGTTCCTTTCAATGGGGAGCCGGGAAGTGCGGCCCAGCCGCTGGCCGGCGCATCGAACAATGGGGCAAGCAATTTCTTCCCCAAGTATTCGCCTGACGGCAAGTGGATTGTCTTCTGCCGCGCGAAGGACTATATGCTCCTCCAACCCGACAGCGATCTCTACATTGTCTCCTCGCAGGGGGGCGAAGCCCGCCGCCTGGAATGCAACACCTCGCGCATGAATTCTTGGCACAGTTGGTCGCCCAACGGCAAGTGGCTGGTTTTTTCCTCGAAAGCCTTCTCGGATTACACCCAGTTGTTCCTGACCCATATTGACGAATCCGGCCACAGTACCCCGCCCGTCTTGTTGGAACAGTTCACATCGTCCGACCGGGCCGCCAACATTCCGGAATTTGTCAATGCTCCGCCGACCGCGATTCGGAAGATTCAGCAGGCCTTTGTGGATGACACTTCGCACCGCCGCGCAGCGGACGAATTTGTCCGGGGGGGCGATTATGCCAGCGCCGAGGCGCATTACCTCAAGTCGCTTGAAGCAAACCCCGAAAACGTCGAAGCGCTCGCCAAGTACGGGTTTCTGCTGTTGACCTACATGAAAAATACCGACCGCAGCATCGAAGTCTTGTCAAAGGCTGTTCAACTCTCGCCCGGTTATTATGACGCGCAACACAACCTCGGGATTGCGCTTATTGAAAGAGAGCGTTTCCCGGAGGCTGAAGTCCACCTGAAGGAAGCCGCGCGGCTCGATCCGGAAAACTTTGAAACCCGGGCCAACCTGGCGTGGGCCTTGAGTTCCCAGGGCAAATGGCCCGAAGCCACCGCGCAGCTCGAGGTCGCCCTGAAGATCAAGCCCGACTCCGCGCAGGCCCAGAACCGGATGGGACAGGCCTTGCACAAACAGGGACAGGCGCAGGGCGCCTTCGTCTGTTTCGAGAAAGCCGTCGCGCTCGAGCCCAAACTCGCCGAAGCGCGCTACAATCTGGGTGCCAGCCTTGCGGAAATGGGAAAATTCCAGGATGCCCTCCCGCACATAGAAGAAGCCATCCGTCTTGAGCCTGGAAAAATGAACTGGCAGGAGTTCTACGGACGCGTTCTGGTTGAGATGGGCGATTTCGACCGGGGACAGGACGCGATGGAGCGGGTTCTGAAGCAGAGCCCCGCGAGCGTTCCGGCCCGCCGCTCTCTTGGGTGGATCTGTGCCCAGCGGGGCGCGCTCGACGAGGCCGCCGGCCATTTTGCCGCAGCGGTTCGTTCCAACCCCCAGGACGCCTCTGTGCGATTCGACCACGGGATGTCGCTTGTCTATCTGGGGCAGGCCGACGCGGGCAAGAGTGAATTGGTCCAGGCGGTTCGGTTGAATCCGGCCATTTCCAGGCAAGTGTCCAGCGCATTGAAAGAAATGGCCGACAGCGGAAAGAAGACCCTGGCGCTCTCGCTGGCGGACGAGATCCAGCGCATTCTGAAAGAGATCGGTCAGACGGCTCTTTTGGAGGAGTTCACAAGGAACGTATCCGCTTTGAAGTAGGTACGCACGGGTGGCTCAGGGAAAAAAGGGGTTGTGCCGCCGACGTCCCCGCCGGCGAGTGGGTTCCAAAGAAACGGAGAACCGACAAGGGCGGGGTTCCAAACATAAGGCGTACCTGAAGCAAGGGAACTTTCAAAAGAACGGGGAAGGGGGAAACCGGGGATGCAATCGAGACCGCATCCCCGGCCTTTTTCTTTCGGAATCGGGGGTTTTACGTCCCCTCTCACGCCCCATACTGGGCGCGGTAGGCCTGGATGCGGTCGAGGGTGTCGCGGTCAATGATTTCGCGGCCGTCCACCCGGTGGGACATAAGGTGCTGGATAACTTCCTCAATGGTGACGATGGCGAAGACGGGGAGGCCGAACTCGTGGCGCAGCTCGTCGAGGGCCGTCCGGGAACCCGCGCCGCGTTCCATGCGGTCCACCGACACCACCACGCCGCGCAGGTCCACGCCGCCGGGCGTGGCCTGTTGCAGGATATCGAGCGTCTCGCGGACCGATGTGCCCGCCGTCACCACGTCCTCAATGATGACGACCCGTTCGCCGCCCTGGTAGCGGTAGCCGATGAGCGACCCGCCTTCTCCGTGGTCCTTGGCTTCCTTGCGGTTGAACGTGAAAGTGACCGTGCGTTGCAGTTCCGCGGAAATCGCCATCGCCGTGGCGACCGAGAGGGGGATGCCCTTGTAGGCGGGGCCGTAGAGGTTGTCGAAGGTGTCGCCGAGGGCGGCCTGAAGCGCGAGGGCGTAGGCGCGGCCCAACTGGAGCATCTGGGGGCCGGTGTGGTAGTTGCCCGTGTTGATGAAATAGGGGGTTTTGCGTCCGCTCTTGGTGGTGAAGTCGCCGAAGGTCAGAGCGCCGCAACGAACCATGAATTCGATGAATTCGCGCTTGTAGGTTTCCATGAAAGCCACCTTTTCCGTGATAAAATAGAGCGATTCGATTGAAGAAGGGCGTTCCCGCCCGATTACAGGCTCTTGGCCTCGTTCCAGAACACGTCCATTTCCTCGAGGGTCATGTCGCGCAGCTCGCGGCCCGATTCGGCGGCGCGCCGCTCGATGTGGCGGAAGCGGCGGGAGAACTTGTCGCAGGTGGCTTGAAGCGCCTCTTCGGGGCGGACCCCCATCAGGCGTCCCACGTTGACGAGGGAGAAAAGCAGGTCGCCGAATTCCTCGACCTGACGGTCGGTGGCCTGAACGCCAACCGCAGGAGGATTCGTGCGGATTTCGTGATCGAGTTCGCGGAACTCTTCCTCAACCTTGTCCAGGGCGCCCGCCACACCGGGCCAGTCGAACCCGACGCGGCGCACCTTGTCCTGAATGCGCAGGGCTTTCTGGAGCGCGGGCAGGGCGCGGGGGATACCCGCCACGAGCGAGTTGTCCTTTTCCTTCTTCGTCCGCTCCCCCTGTTTGATTTGTTCCCAGTTGGTGAGCACCTGCCCCGCGCCATCCACCGTCACGTCGCCGAACACGTGGGGGTGACGGCGCACCAGTTTCTCGCAGATGGCGTCGAGCACCTCGTCCACAATGAAATGGCCGCTGCGCTGCGCCACGGCGGAGTGAAAAACCACCTGCAGGGCCACGTCGCCGAGTTCTTCCTTGAGGTGTTCCATGTCGCCCGACTCGATGGCGTCGTACACCTCGTAGGCTTCCTCGATCAGGTACTGCTTGAGGGTTGCGTGGGTCTGTTCCTTGTCCCAAGGGCACCCGCTTTCGGGTTCGAGGAGCCGGTCCATAATCCAGCAGAGGCGGTCGAAGGAGTTTTTAGGAGCATCGGGGGGGAGAGTCGAGGTAAAGTTCGTCATAGTGCGCCGCATTTTACACGGAGTGGGATAAGTTGCAAGGGCAAAAGGATTGGCGTATGGTAAAGCGGATGACGGCCCGAGCGGCTTACGCGCTTTTAAGCAAACGGTAAGTTGAGGCTCCGCAAGCGGATGGGTATTGTGAGTCTCATGACAATAGGAACCGATACCATGAAATTACTCGTTGTCGAAGACGAACCCAAGATTGCCAACTCCATCCGCGACGGTCTGGAACAGAAGGGGTACACGGTGGCGATTGCCACGACCGGCGAAGAGGGGTTCTTTCTCTCCCAGTCCCAGACTTACGATCTGATCATTCTGGACCTGATGCTTCCCGGCCGTAACGGTCTCGAGATTCTTCAGGCGATGCGTCAGTGTGGCATCCAGACGCCGGTCCTCATCCTGACGGCCCGCGACACGCTCGAGGACCGCGTTCAAGGATTGGATTGCGGCGCGGACGATTACCTGGTCAAACCCTTTGCCTTCTCCGAACTCGAGGCCCGCATCCGCGCCATGTTGCGCCGGGGGCGTTCCGACCAGGTGGTGCGCTACCGCCTGGCCGATCTGGAGATGGATCTGATCACCCGGCGGGTCACGCGAGGCGGTCAGGCGCTGGACTTGACGGGAAAGGAATACGACCTGCTCGAGTACCTGTTGCGCCACCAGGGGCGTATCGTCTCGCGCGAGATGCTCGGGCACGAAATCTGGGGCGAAACCACGCGCGGTTCGGCGCTGGACAACGTGATTGACGTCTATATCAACCGCTTGCGGAAACGGGTGGACCTGCCCGATCACCCGAAACTGATTCACACCATCCGGGGGGTGGGGTTTGTGTTGCGGGAGGAAGAGGAATGAGGCTGCTTTTCCGCCCCCGCAGCGTCCGGATGCGTCTGACCCTGTGGTACGCCGGGGCGCTGGGCGTGGCGCTGCTTGCCTACGCTTTGTTTGTGTACCTGCTGCTCTGGCGCATGTTGACTCTGGATCTGGACCGGCAACTGGAACAGGATATCAAGTTGACGGAAGGGATGCTCGAGATGGAGAAGGGGCATCTCGTCTGGGAGGATGTCCATCTCGAATCCGACGAAGAAATCCCGGGCGTGGATGTGGAAGCCCCCGACGGCACGCGGTTGTATCGGAGCCCTCGATACAAGAGAATCCATAACGCGGACCATCGCAGCATGAAACGCGAGGGGTTTATCGAGGGTGTGGGACCGGTCACCATCGAGGCCTTCCGTCGCCTCGAACCGTTGCGCGACGAGCAACGGTTCCTGGCTGTCGTATTGGTTCTGGGGATTCCGCTGGCCGTCGTATTGGCTGCCGCCGGCGGCTATGTGCTGGCGCGCCGGGCGCTGGCGCCGGTGGACCGCATGGCGGGACAGGCACAAATGATCACGGCCGAGCGTTTGTCGGAGCGCTTGCCCGTGGAAAACCCGGACGACGAACTGGGGCGGCTGGCCAATGTGTTCAACGCGATGTTTGCGCGCCTGGAGCGATCGTTTGAGGAACTGCGGCGCTTTACGGCGGACGCCTCGCACGAGCTGCGCACTCCGCTCACGGCCCTGCGCAGTGTCGGCGAAGTCGGGCTTTCCGAACCGAGGAACGTGGAAGACTACCGCGAGATCGTCGGGAGCATGCTGGAAGAGGCCGACCGTCTGACCCGTCTGGTAGAAAGCCTCTTGACCCTGTCGCGGGCCGATGGAAACCGGATTCAACTGCGGCGCGAAGAAACCGACCTGAAAGCGCTGGCGGGTCAGGTCATGCATCACCTGGAAATTCTGGCGGAGGAAAAGAAGCAGACGCTTCGCCTCGACGCGCCGGAGGAAAAGGTACCCATCCACGTGGACCCGATGGTGTTGCGACAGGCGTTCACCAACCTGGTGGATAACGCGATCAAGTACAGCCCTCCCGGGTCTTCAATTCGCATCGCGGTGATTCAAAAGGTGGACCGGGTTCTGTTCGAGGTCCACGATCAGGGCCCGGGTGTGTCGCCGGAACATGCCCATCGGATTTTTGACCGCTTCTACCGGGTGGACAAGGCCCGCGCGCGCGAGATGGGCGGGGTGGGCCTCGGACTGGCCATCGCCCGCTGGGCTGTGGAAAGCCACGGCGGTTCGATCACTGTGGAAAGTGAACCGGGGAAAGGGAGCGTGTTTCGGATAGCGCTTCCCAGACAGACATCAAGGGGGTGATTCCAAGGGTGCCGAGGAGAAAGGATTCTCTGGAGAAGTTTCCATTCCTGTCTGAAAGTCAGGAAAAGACTGCATTTCAAGGAACACAAGAACGGATGGAGGAGACGAAAATGAGAGACAAACGGGGTGAAACTCTTTGGGTCACCATTCTTCTGGTCCTGGCCTTCAGTGTGTTTGCCGCACTGCTTTGGGCCGCCGAGGAGGAGAAAGAAGGTCGTGAGACCGAGGTCAAGGTCACGCTCGATCAGGTTCCGGCGGCAGTAAAAGCCACCATAGAGAAGGAAGGCCAGGGAGCGAAGGTCGAGGAGATCGAGAAAGAGACCGAGGACGGCAAGACGGTCTATTCGGTCGAGTTCCTGAAGGGGAAAGAAAAATCGGAGATTGAAGTCGCTGAAGATGGGAAAGTCCTTGCGCGCGAAGCGGAAGTCTCGCTCGATCAGGTTCCGGCGGCAGTAAAAGCAGCCATCGAGAAAGAAGGCCAGGGGGCGAAGGTCGAGGAGATCGAGAAAGAGACCGTGGACGGCAAGACGGTCTATTCGGTCGAGTTCATCAAGGAGAAAACCGAGATTGAAGTCGCCGAAGACGGGAAAGTCCTCAAGCGCGAAACCGAGGAGGACGACGATGACGAAGGCGACGAACAGGAAGTGAAAGTTTCGCTCGATCAGGTTCCGGCCGCGGTGAAAGCCGCCATCGAGAAGGAAAGTCAGGGGAGCGAAGTCAAGGAGATTGAGAAGGAGACCGAGGATGGCAAGACGGTCTATTCGGTCGAGTTCCTGAAGGGGAAAGAGAAATCGGAGATTGAAGTCGCCGAAGATGGGAAAGTCCTCAAGCGCGAAACCGAGGAGGAGGACGATGACGACGAAGACGAAGGCGACGAACAGGACGTGAAGGTTTCGCTCGATCAGGTTCCGGCGGCGGTGAAGGCCTCCATCGAGAAGGAAAGCCAGGGGGCCAGGATCGAGGAGATCGAAAAGGAGACCGCGGACGGCAAGACGGTCTATTCGGTCGAGTTTATCAAGGAAAGACCGGAAATCGAAGTTGCCGAAGACGGAAAAGTCCTCAAGCGCGAAACGGATGATGAAGACGATGACGGCGAAGAGGACGAACAGGACGTCAAGGTTTCGCTCGATCAGGTCCCGGCCGCTGTGAAGGCCACCCTCGAGAAGGAAAGCCAGGGGGCCAGGATCGAGGAGATCGAAAAGGAGACCGAGGACGGAAAGACGGTCTATTCGGTCGAGATCCTGAAAGGCAAGGAAAAATCGGAGATCGAAATCTCCGAGGACGGAAAAGTCCTCAAGCGCGAGACAGAGGAAGACGAGGCGAATCAGGAAGAAAAGAAGGACAAGGAAAAATAGCCCATCGTCCTGACTGGAGGAGGCTTTCTCCTGTCGGACTGGAAAACCGCATGAAGACGGGAAGAGATTTTGTTGGGGTGGACCGGCGCGTCCGCCCCAATTTTTTTCGGCGGCTTGCGGGCAACCGATTCCGCCGGGCGCCTTTTCTCGTGTAAGAATTCTCTGGAAAATTCGAGTCCGTTTCCGCAAGGTGGAGCCGACGAATAGAGGCGGTTTTCGAAAAGCGGTTGGATCTCGGGTAAAAGCAACGTGGCCGACCTTTCTCCATGCCGGTCCCTCCGTTCGATCGCCGCGACCCAACGGCTTTTCTCAGCCTCCCGGGTGGACGATTCCGCCCCGCCCGTCCAATCCCCATCTTCGCCCCACCGAAAGGACCGAATCCGTGCGTAAATTGCTCTACCTCTCGCTTGCCTCTCTGCTTCTGACTCTGGCGCCGTCCGACGCCGCGCGCGCCCAGGGCGCCCTCGACGATTACAAGCGCGCCGACAAATTGCGCGAGATGTTTCAGGGGAAGGTGTTCAAGGAACGGCTCGACCCGCACTGGATCGGCGACACGCCCCGCTTCTGGTACCGCACCGACGTACGGGGGAGTCGCGAGTTCATCCTGATTGACGCCGAGAAGGCTTCGCGCGCGCCCGCGTTCGACCACGAGCGGCTGGCCCAGGCGCTCTCGAAAGCGGCGGGACAGGAGTTCGCCGCCGCGAAACTCCCCTTCGAAGAGATCGCGTTTATCGAGGAGGGGAAAGCCGTCGAGTTCGACGCGGCGGGCAAGCGGTGGCGGTGCGCGTTCGATTCATATGATGTGAAAGAGGTCGGGAAACCGGCAGAAGAGAAAAAGCCGGAAGAAAACACCCCGCCCAATCGCCGCCGGCGGAACAACGAGGGCGAGCGCCCCACAGAGGGCGGACCGCAAAAGCCCGACCCCACGAAGGAAAGCCGCCCGGTCCTTTCGCCCGACGGCAAGTGGGAGGCGTTCACGCGCAACTACAATTTGTTCCTGCGCTCAACCGCCACGCGCGAGGAGTACCCGCTGACCGGCGACGGCATGGACAAACACCTCTATTCGCCACGGATTCTCTGGGCGCCCGATTCCCAAAAACTCGTCACCGACGTGGTCAAGCCGGTCGAGGAACGAATTGTCCATTACGTCGCCTCCTCGCCCGAGGACCAGTTGCAACCCAGGTACAGTACGCTCAACTACGCCAAGCCCGGCGACGCTATCACGATTCGCAAGCCGCGCCTCTTCCATGTGGCGACCCAGTCGGCCGTTCCGGTGGACGACGCTCTGTTCGCCAACCCGTTCGACCTGGACGACTATCACTGGCAGGCAGACAGTTCCGCCTTCTATTTCTATTACAACCAGCGCGGCCACCAGGTCGCGCGTGTCGTCGCGCTCGACGCCGAGACCGGAAAAACCCGCGCGGTCGTTGACGAGAAGAGCGACACGTTCATTGACTACTCCGGGAAGAAAACCCTGTTTCTCTCCGAGAAATCCGACGACATCGTCTGGGCCTCGGAACGCGACGGGTGGAACCACCTCTACCTCTACGACCGCAAGTCCGGCCAGGTGAAGAACCAGATCACCAAGGGCGAGTGGGTGGTGCGCGGCATCGAGAAGATAGACGACGAGAAGCGCCAGATCTGGTTCCGCGCCTCGGGCCTCGACCCGGATCAGGACCCCTACTTCGTTCACTACTGCCGCGTCAACTTCGACGGTTCAAACTTCGTGCGCCTCACCTCGGGCAATGGCACGCACAGCATCCGGTACTCGCCCAAAGAAACCTGGTTCGTGGACACCTGGTCGCGCGTGGACCAGCCGCCCGTCCACGAGCTGCGCCGCGCGCAGGACGGGTCGTTCGTCCTGGAACTCGAACGCGCCGACGCCTCGGACCTGTTCGCCGCCGGGTGGCGCGCCCCCGAGCCGTTCAAAGCCCGAAGCCGCGACGACCGGTTCGACATCTGGGGCGTTCTCTACCGTCCCCTCAAACTCGACGAATCGAAAAAATACCCGATCATCGAGGACATCTACGCCGGGCCGCAGGACTCCTTCGTTCCCAAGGGCTGGCGCGACCTCTACCGTCAGCAATCCCTCGCCGAACTGGGGTTCATCGTCGTCCAGATTGACGGCATGGGCACGTCGAACCGCGCGCGCGATTTCCACCACTTCGCCGCGAAAAATATTGGCGACGCCGGCCTGCCCGACCGCATCAAGTGGATGCGCGCCGCCGCTGAGCGGTACCCGTACCTCGACACGACGCGCGTGGGCGTGTTCGGAACCTCCGCCGGGGGACAGAGCGCCTTGGGCGCGCTGCTCTTCCACCCCGATTTCTACAAGGCCGCCGTGGCCAGCTGCGGATGCCACGACAACCGCATGGACAAGATCTGGTGGAACGAACTCTGGATGGGCTGGCCCATCGGCCCGCACTACGCCGAACAGTCCAACGTCACCAACGCCGCGAAACTGCGCGGCAAACTCCTCCTCATCGTCGGCGAGGACGACCGCAACGTGGACCCCTCCTCAACCCTCCAGGTGGTCAACGCGCTCATCAAGACGAAGAAGGACTTTGAAATGCTGGTCATCCCCGGCATGGGCCATTCCGACGGAGGCGCCTACGGAGAACGCCGCCGCCGCGACTTCTTCGTCCGCAACCTCCTGAAGGTCGAACCGCCCGACTGGAACACTCTGCCCGAATGAGGGAGAAGATCGTTTTCTGAAAAGATGAGACAGGATCACAGGATTTACAGGATGCCGGGAGTCCGACGGCATCTTGTTAATTTTGTGAATCCTGTTTTAACAGAAGATAGCCTTTGCTCCCTCTCGGTCTATTGCCTGATAGAGTCGTCCGTGGAACGCGAGAGTTTCTGACTTCCGCCCCGGTCGTCCACCCGGTAAATCACCGTATCGGTTTCCGGATCGCGGAAGACTTCCGGGAACATTTTTCCGAACTTGGCCAGTCCCGCTTCGGGGTATTGATCGCGCTCAAATCCACCCACGACCACATACCGAGCGCCCCATTGTTCCAGCAACGCGAGCGCTTCCTCGGGTTCCGGGGTTTTGTAAACCTCATGCACCTGTTTCTGCAATTCGACGGGGCGCTTGCCGCGCCAGATCCACTGGTGGTTGGCCCAGGCCAGGACCGACCGCACGGGCGTGTGCGTGGCGATGCGCCCGTGGTAGGCATACGAGTCCCCGCCCCCCTCGAGCGCGACCTCGCCCGCGCGCGCGTTCTGGCGCAGCCACTGGATCGCCCGGTAATCTCCCGGTTCTTCGCGCCGCAGGTAGTCTATCCCGTCGAGCGTGGGCGCGAGGCCCAGACTCTCGCGCAGGACGATGCGGTCGTGGGTGACCGCCACCGGGTAACTCAGCCCAACCAGCGCCAGCACCCCCGTCCCCATCAGGACGGCGATGCGCGCGCCGCGCGGCCAGGTGGCCTGTCCCCAGATTTCGCGCAGGCAGACCGGCCAGACCAGGCCCAGGAGAATCCAGCAGGGGTAGTGGAACTTGAAGAGCATGTTGAGCCGCTGGTAGCCCCGCCCCAGGCCGTCGTGGAAGCCGAAGAACTCGCACAGCGTCAGGACCAGCAGAGCCGCGCCGATGAAAAAATGAAACAATCGCGCGCGCGGGGTCTTGCGCGCCAGCGTCAGGCGCCACGCGGTCGCGCCCAACAGGGCGATCAGCGAAGCCGCCACCACGCCGCCCGACACACAATAAGCCGCGAGCCAGAGCAACAGGAGTCCCTGCCAGGCGACGTCCTTCCACCGGTCCGGCAGGCGAGCCATCCGCAGGAACACCGGCACGGCCAGCAACGCCCCGAGGGCGAAAAACTGGGTGCCCCACACGATCAGGTACTGCCCCGGGTGGCTGCGGAAGTCCGACATCTCGAACGGACTGCGCGCGGCCAGCCGGGTGAAGAAACCGGTCGCCTTCACGCCCGCCGAGAGCAGGTCTTTCGACGCGGAGGGCAACTGGTAGTGCGCGAGAAACGGCGCCGCGAACACCAGTGCCAGCGCCAGGGTCAGGGTCGTATTGACCGCCCCTCCCCGGAGGAATCGCGCCGGGTGGCGCCACCCGCGTGAGGCAAACCATTCGTGGTAGAAGAAGAACAGGGGTAGCAACAACGAGAACGTGATGAAGTCGAACCCGTTCGTCATCGCGAGTGACCCGAGCGCCCACGACCCCAGCACCAACCGTCCCCAGCGCCAACCGCCATCGCCGAAGAGGGCCACCCCGCCCTTGCGCCGCCGCACCGCATTGGCCACGGTGGCCAGCAGCACGAGCACATAGGGCAAGGCCAGCAGGTGCGCGTGCAGGTCGGCGTGCATGAAGGTGAAGAAGGGAAACTCGTTGATGGTCTCGAAGTATTTCCCCTGAAGCGGGCCGTCGTGGATGACGCGCGAGGCGCGCCACTCCTGGACGTCAAAAGGTTGAGTCGAACCAGCCACCCACCGTTCCCACACCTGTGCGCCCACGTCCAGGTTGGCCATCAGGGCCACGGCCACCAGCGCCACGAGCGACCAGCGTACGCGACCGTTTACCTCCAGCGCGCAGGCGAACACCAGCAGGCAGAACCAGGCGAACACCACCGCCACGGAAACATTGTAGGCCACCTCGGGCGCGGCTCCCGCCATCTTCGCCAGCGCGGCCATCTGGGCGTGGCCGCCGTAGTAGTAATTCGTGTCGCCCGAGAAGAGCCACGGGTCGGGCATGGGCATCCGGTCCGTGTACATAGCATGGGTGAGCAGCGCCATGTCCATGAACTTCTCGGCCTCGCGGATGTCCGGCGCCTGCATGCGCAATCCGGCGCAGAAGGCGAAGGAGAGGAGGAAGATCACCTCGCCCACCAGAATCACGCGCGCCTGTGCGCGCAGCCGTTTCACCAGCGAGCGGCCCCACACGGTCCACCCCCAGGCCGACAGAAGCGTTCCGATTCCCGCCACCGCCCAGAGTCCTCCGCGCGAGAACCCACCCGGTATGACATGCGCCACCAGCCATGCGCCATATCCCACCAGCGCCAGCCCCACAAACCGCGCCGATGCGTACCACGTCAGGCGGCTGCGGTCGAACCAGCGGTGGCACAGCGGCAACGCCACCCCACTCAACAGATAAAGCGTCCCCAGAATTGCCAGCGATCCCGGGTGCGTCAGCGCCTGGAACATCTGGAGGAGGAAGGGAGGAGAAGCGGTCATGGGATTTAATCAGACTCCCGGTTCAGATTCGGAAGTTTCCGAATCGAAATTCAGTGTTTCGGACGTCACATCCGCATCCCCCGCATCCCCTCCGGACGCATCGGTTTCTGTAAGGGGTTTGGGTTCCGGCGGACGGAAACGCGCCACCAGACCCAGCGTACGGTCGCTCACCCAGATCTGGCCGTCGGGTGTTGCCACCAGTCCCACCGGATCTTCGATGGCGGGATTGACCAGGTTCAGAATCGTCACCCGCATCAGTTCCGGCTCGACGATCCAGACTGCGCCCATCAGCGAGGCGGTGACGGCCAACCGCCCGTCCGGGAGGGCGTCCAGGTGGGGCTCGAGCGCATAGATTTCTTTCTGGGAGAGTTTGACGAAGTCCCCCAGCCACAACAATCGTCCCTGGGCGGTGAACCGCATCAGACGCCCGGTGCCCGCGTCAGCCACACAGACCCGGCCCTGCGCGTCCACGGCAATGCCGACCGGTTCCAGCAATCCGCCCGGCACCGTTCCCGAAACACCCCAGGAGTCCACGGGAGTCAAGTCGTTCTCGAAGATCCGCACCCGCCGCCGCCCCGTGTCGGCCACATAGACGCGTCCGTCCAGTCCCACGGCGATCCCGCGCGGTCCAAACATGGTCACCCGTTCATCGTCTGCCAACGCGCTGTCTGCCGTAGCCAGAAGCCGACCTTCCGGCGAAAACTTCCGCACCGAGTGGTTCCAGGTGTCCGCCACGAAGAAGTTTCCCGCCGTGTCGCACGCCACATCGCATGCGCCGGAATAGTTGATCCCCAGAACCCCGCTCCCGAATTCCAGCAGACACGCCCCGTTGGGATCGAACACCTGAATCCGGCCATTCTGACTGTCCATGACGACCAGGTTCCCCTCCGGTGTCACTGCCAGCCCTCTCGGCTCCTGAAGCTGCGACCGGTTCGATCCCCGGCTGCCGGTCGTGGTCGCGACCGCGACGGGTTCGGCGGGTTCGCCCGCCCCGGCGAGGTATCCCGGACTGCTTTCCGGCGACTGAGCGCGTCCCGTGCGTTCACAGGCCAGCAGGCGATGTCCGCCGGTGGGCGCCCAGATCCGGCGCAGGAACACGTAGTTCAGCACCTGATCCCGGAAGCCGAGCGGGTAATTTTCCGGGGCCGATTCCCCGATTTCTTCGAAAAGCGACCTCTGGTCGTTGGGAGCGTTGGTCAGAAACGCCTTGAGATTCTCCCACAGGCTCGACGTATCGGGGAGGGCGGTGGACCCCGCCGTCAACCACCAGGCGCGCAGGTTCATCGGCTCGATGGCCCATTCCTGGTCCCCGTACTGCAACAGCCGTTCGTTTTCGGGCGTGTCGTCCGCAATCACGACATCGGCGCCAAGGTTCATCTGGTTCCACGCCACATCGGCGTTGCGCAGGTACCAGGCGCTGGGCCACTGGGCGTTGCCCTGGAGAGAAATAGCGTATGTTTCGCCCTGCGCCTGGGCGGCCTGTTGTTTCTCGATGATCCGGTGGGAAAAATCGCCGAACTCGTGCGTGGTGGCCGCATAGACCAGCAGTTCGGAAGGGTTGTCCGACCGGACGAACACCTGAAGCGCGTGTTGATAGATCGTGTAGGCCACACCCAATGTCACAAAAAGCCCCAGCGCCCCGGTGGCCAAAACCCGGCCCAATCTTCCGCCCCGCCAGAATCCCCAGTGTCGCGCCAACCAGTCGCCCGCCCACAGCGCCGCGAGCAGGTTCAACGCATAGGCCTGGTAGGTGGCCAGCCACGGCACTTTTTCATTCAGAATGGCATAGACGGCGACGAAGAAAATCGTCAGATACCCCAGGAATCCCAGAAGCGCCGGAGAGACGCGCTGGAAGGGGGGGCATCCCCGGCCCCGACAGGGGCCGCCCTTGAGTAGCCGTGGGTGACCGGAGGGAACCCACGGAACGGTTGTTTCTGTTTGGTTTGCACCCTGAAGGGGTGCCCCAAACGGTTGTTTCTTTATCAGCCGCTCCCACACTTCCGCCACCGCCAGGACTCCGCACAGGGCCAGCGGAAACGCCTCGAACAGCGCCAGGCGCGGCAGGTAGTACCACCACTCGTCCCACAGGCGGAACTCGCCCGTCTGGTGTTTGAACCAGTAGGCGATGTAATCGTAAAGCCCGGTGGTCGGTCCCTCGCGCAGGTTCCACCCGAGCGAACCGAACAACAGCAGGTAGAGAAACATCGCCAGCAGAACCTGCGTCGTCAGGCCCCAGATGCCGAACAGCCGCTCGCGCCACGAATCTATCAGCCCGAAAAAACTCCGCGCCGATCCGTCCGCGTTGCGGGTCCGCGGGTGAAAAATCAAATCGCTCCCGAGCGCCAGAACCGGGGCGGTCAACAGAATCGCCGCGCGCGCCATCACCTGCCGGGTCAGCGCCAGCGGGAAGGCGTGTCGGGCGGGAGCCGATGCGACCCAGTGCGCCAGCGAAAACACGCACAACGCCAGAAGCAAATAAAAGAAAAGCGCCCAGCAGGCCAGTCCGGCCATCTGCAGGGCGGACGGACGCCGCTCGTACCCGATCGAAACCGCCTCGAACAGGCTCAGCAACCCCAGGGTGAAACAGGCCGTCAACAGGATATAGGTCTGTCGGACCCCCTCGCGGCCCGGGTCTGTGAAATACCCGGATTGTCCCTCGAAGGCCGCCCGGTCTGGTTTTTCGCTGATGGCCGTGCTGTTCGCCACGATCTGTTTCAATCCGCTCGATAAGGACGTGTCCGGTCCCACGCGGCAATCCACCGCCACATAGAAAAACACCGCCGCCGAGAAGCACCCGAACAGCGTAAAAAACCGCACCAGCGGGAAATAACGCACCAGGATTTCCCGCGTCCCTTCGCGCCCGCGCCGCACCCACCGCGCCGCGCCCCACAAAACCGGAAACGCGCAGAGCGCAAAGTGGTTGACGTAGGAGTTTTCTTTCGTGCAATAGGACATCGTCAGGAAGAAGACCGACCCGGTGAGCCAGGCCACCCGCGCCGTGCGGAGGTACAGAACCCCCGTCACCAGAATCCCGGTGAGCCACATCATCTGATGCGCGTCCTCGCGGGCGAAGCGCGAGAAATACGCCACAATCGGCGAGAGGGTCAGGAGTCCCACAACGAGGGCGCACGTCCCCCACCCGAGCGCCCGCCGCCACAGGAGAAACGCCGCGCCGAGCAGAAACCCCATCAACGCAAACGGGAACCGCGCCCACGCTTCGGTATCGGGCAGGAAGCGGTGGAAGAGACCGCCGAAGTGGTAGAGGAACGGACCGTGATAAACCGGGTCGTATTCATAGGTGGATGGCCCCTGATACCCGAGGAGCCAGGAGTAGTAACAGTGGATGGACTCGTCGTGGTGAAAGGCCTGGCGATCCAGAAGGGAGAAGCGGTCCGCCGCCAGAATCAGGAGCAGGGCTGCCAGAACCCATCCGCCCCATCTGCGTGGCCGTGGGGGCCGAGCGCGGCGGGCGTTGTTCGGAGACAAGGGAGCACTGGCGGCCGCAAACGACGAGCGAATCGAGATCTGTTTGTCCATAACCGGCCGGGGCTCCCCTCCCCACAAAACCGGCCCATCATAGCCTTCCCGTTTCCGATTCGCCAACACTTATTCCCGATTAAGAGAAGGTGAAACAGGAAGTCCTCATTGTCCGGCGAATTGTGTGGCTGTCGTTTGAGAAGCGGATGCCGGGAAGTACCCGTTCTTGTAAAAGCAAGGATGGTCCGGAGGTGGCACGGGCGTCTCGCCCGTGAATTGCCGACGTTTTCGTCGGCAGGGCCGGGGATTTCTATCCCCTTATTCCGGAACTCCTTCATGGGCGAGACGCCCATGCCACCTCCAGAACCCCCTTCCTCTCTGTGTGACGGTCAAAAGAGTCAAAATGTTGGTATTAGACAATTTGGTATTAGACAATAATGAGGAGTTCCTGGTGGGTGAAAAGAAAACCCCTTTGCGAAAACGCACGGGCGTGGTAGATTCCGATTCGGTGGGTACCGTTCGATTTTCGGATCGGTTTATGGAAAAATTTTCTGATCGAGGGAAGGATCTGCGCCATGTTCAAAAACATTCTGCTGCTGGTTGCCATCGCGGCCCTGCTGGTGCTCACGACCCTGATGTTCAGCAAGAAGCTCGTGTGGAACGAAAAGCCGGGTAAATGGGCGGAGAGCAATGAGGCCCTTGAGAAAATGATCCGCATCCACGAACCGACGATTCTGAAAATGGGAGACAAGGAACTGCTCCATATCCCGACCAGCCATTTTACGGACAACAATATCCGCGTTTCGCACGAGTTTTACATGCTGGAGAACGGGAAACTGCAACGATTGGAATTTGTGCAACAATAATGTCCCATCCCGATGTAAAAGAATCCCGAATGTCCCATCCGTCCCCCTCTCTTCCCGCTTTCGATCTGGCCGTTGTGATGCCGGTCTATAACGAGGCCGGGTGCATCGAGAACGTGATCCAGGACTGGTTGGCAGTCCTTCAGGCCACTGGCGCGCGGTTCCAGTTGATCGTACTCGACGACGGTTCGACCGACGCCACCGGCTCGATTCTCGACCGGCTGGCGAACGACTCCCCCCAACTCCACGGGGTCCACAAGTCCAATTCCGGCCACGGACCGACTCTGCTGCAAGGCTATCGGCTGGCGGTTGCGCAGGCCGAGTGGGTCTTTCAGACCGACAGCGATGGCGAACTGCCCGCGGAGCGGTTTCCCGATTTCTGGAACCGGCGCGCAGACTGGGATGCCATCTTCGGACGCCGCGCCGGACGCAGTCAGTCTCCCCTGCGCCGCCTGATTTCGTTCTCCGCCCGAGCCTTTGTAAGATTCTGTTTCGGTCCCGGTCCCGGTGACGCCAACGTGCCTTTCCGCCTCATGCGGTCTCGTTTTCTGGCCCCCATTGTTCGATCTTTGCCCGACGATTACCGGGTTCCCAACCTGGCCCTTTCGGGTCTTCTGGGCCGGGCGGGCGCCCGCTGGACCGAGATCCCCGTTCCCTTCCGCGACCGGACCACGGGGGTTTCTTCCATCCGGCGGTTGCGATTGCTTCGTTTTGCTCTGCAGGCGGCGAGCCAGACGGTGGCGGTCGGGTGGCGGCTGCGGGACCGGATTTTTTCTCCGGAGAGTGCTGAAGAAGACGCGCAACCGCAATAAATAAAATGCTCTGGCGTTTCATTCCTGGCCAAATTGAGACCCCGCTCCACACCCCGCAATGAGGAGAAAAGAGAAAAGTTGAAAAAAGTTGTGGATTTTTAGTGTGAAAATGTCTTTAATCCCATGTTCCACGGCTACCCTAAGAGGGGGAGCGGGTTGGAGAGAAGTGCAAGTAAACTGTCTCGACGTGAGATAGAGAAGTTTTGGGAGGATTCCAAAGGTGCATAACCTGGTTCGTGAATTCGAAGCGGCCCGTGTGAATGAAGACAAGAAAGTGAATTTTCGTCCGGGCGACACCGTCCGCGTTCACGTTCGCATTATTGAAGGCGGAAAAGAACGTATCCAGGACTATGAAGGCGTGTGCATCCGCCGCCACGGAGGCGGATTGAACGAGACCTTCACGGTGCGCCGCATCTCCTATGGCGTGGGCATGGAGCGTATCTTCCCCATGCAGTCGCCTCGCATCGCCGGTATTGATGTGGTGCGCCACGGTAAAGTCCGCCGCGCCAACCTTGGCTACCTGCGCAACCTGCGCGGCAAAAAAGCTCGTATCGTCGAGGACTTGCTGCGTACGCGTAAGAACGCCAAGGCTGTGGCCGAAACAGTGGCTGCGAACAAGGCCAAGGCCAAGGCCGCCGCTGCTGCTGCCGCCGCTCAGCCCGCTGCCGAGTAATTATCGGTCGCAAGGTGTTGACACAGAGAAGACCCGTCACAGATCCGGGACGGTCGCAAGCATCAGGCTTGCGACCGTCTCTTTGTTTTTGCCTCTTCAAAGGAATCTGTGGGTGAATTCTGGCTCGGGTAGGTCGCCAAGCCGGTGATACAACGCGATTTCCAGCGTTTTGAACGTGCCGTACCCATACGCCATTTTTGTGCACAGTTTGGCTTTGTTGTTCAGACCCTCCACCACCCCGCTGGAAAACTCCTTTTTTGCCCGGAACCAGTTCAGGATCAGTTCGCGGTGGCTGCGCAGCATCCGCGCCACTTTTTTGATCGGTTCGATACGGCTGTACATCGCCCGCCGGCACCAGGCGTCCAGGAACCGCCCCGCCCAGGGGGGCGAAACATACTCCCAGAACTGCTGGAAATCCTCCTTCATCAGGTAGGCCTTGACCGTCCTGAGATTGTACGGCAACAGGCTCTCGAGTTTCTCGTGCTGCTTGCCCGTCAGGTTCGACCAGCGCTTGAGCAGGCACCAGCGGCTCTTGTGCAACAACGGCTCGAGGCCCTTGCGTTTCATCTGCTTGGCCTCGTCCGAGCGCACCTGATCGAGCGCCTTGTTCAGGTGCGCCACGATGTGGAAACGGTCCAGGATGTGGAGGGCCTGGGGGACCTTCCGGGCGATCACCTTCAGGTACGGTTTCCACATGTCGCTGGCTACGAACTCGATCAAACCGCTGCGTTCGTGCCCCAACAAGTGAAAGAACGCCAGCAGCGTTTTAACGGTCCGCTCCCGCCCCACCCACAGCAAACGCTTGCGGCCCTGGTTGATCTGGTAAACCACGGTGGCGTAGGTGTGACCCTTCGCCCAGGCGATTTCATCCACGCCGATGGCGCTGATCCCCGTCAGGTCCAGATGCGCGCGCCCCCAAACCACCGCCTGTTCGACGGCGCAGGCCACCGTGTGCCAGGACGTCTGAAACGCCTCGGCCACGCCCGCCCAGGACAGACGCTTGGCCCATCGCGACAGAAACCAGACGTAGGCCGTGCAGATCGGGCTTTTCCCCTCGGCCCAGGGAACCGCCTCGACCTTGACGTCGCACCGGGGACAGTTGACACGGCGCATGGCGTAGAGGAAGTGGACCACAATGCCCCAGAAGGGAATGAACTCGAAGCGCCGCTCGGCCAGCGTGTCGTAGCCCGGAGCCTTGCGTCCACAACCCGAACAGATCGCCCGGCTGCCCCGACGCGCCCGGATCGGGATCTCCAGGATTACTTGCCCGTCCTTCTCGATCATCCGCTCGGCGCCATAGACAAAACCCTTGAATTTTTGGACTCGGTTGAGGATTGTTCGGATGTGCATCTCGTCTCCGTTCCCGTTGCTCGATTTCTGGCGAAACCAATCAACCTGAACGCGCGTCGAGATGCACGCTTAAAGAATCCTTGCCTCTTGAACTTCCGGCCTCCTTGCCTACAATATTGAGATCGTCTCGGAGGATAGGGCGCTGCTGGAGAGCAACCCGAGCGCCGCAGACGACGCCGAAACACAAGGGCCGGAGGTCAGGCCGCAAACCGAGCCTCCGGCCTGACGTATCATCGAGTGTTTTGGCACCAATGCGAAAAACTCATCAAAATCTATCCACAAATTCTTTCAAAGAACCTTGTTTTTTTGTGCGACTCTCTCCCGGAATGTACGCAAACAAAGTCTATTTCATCAGCCACAGAAAAACACAGAAGACCTGGCGCAGCAAAGCCGCAACCAAAACCAATTTAACGCAAAGTCGCGAAGACGCCGAGTCGCAGAGATTCAGTATTTCGCAAGACCGTTGAAATTTTCCCTATATTTGTTATCGAGGTTTGTACCCCGTCCCCTCTCCATTCACGCTTCTCTGCGTCCTTGCGTCTTTGCGACTTTGCGTTTTGTGGTTGATTGTCCTTGTGTTACAGAAAAATCGTCGCGGCTTGCGTAGATTCTGCGGGATAGTAGTACAGGAGTTTCCCGTTTTTTGACTTTTGTGTCTCATATGGCTCACAAACAAACGGCCTCCGCGTCCCTGCGTCTCTGCGCGATCATTCTTTTCATCCCCGTCTCTTGGGTTTTCTCGTCTCCCCACGGTAGCAGACCTCTCGCACCGGGCGGACACACAGGTCCGCCCCTACAGATGGGTTTCGGCTCCGCAGCACGAGGCTTCTTGTGGCAAACACGAAATTGGGTTGCAGATTTGCTGTGCCAAGCGCCCCCTGTTTTCGAGATTTTCTTGATTCCCTCTCCCGTTTCCTGAACAATCTCTCTGGATGCAGAATCGCCCTGTTTCCCGGACTCCGTTTTGGGTCGTCCGGGTAAATTTCTCTTCAGGAGAATCCCATGAAATCCCTGCTTTGCGTCATTTTCCTCGGAATGCTTCTCTGTCCTTCCGCTTTTGCCGCCGACGGTCTGGTTCCGGCTGCGTTTCCCGTTGAAAAATCGGGAAAGGTCGCTCCCAAGCCCCTTTTCCGAGACCCGGTTTTTGACGGAGCCGCGGACCCGATCGTCATCTGGAACCACGTCGAGAAGAAGTGGTTCATGCTTTACACCAACCGCCGCGCCAACCAGAAAGACCTCAAAGGGGTCGCCTACTGCCACGGTTGCAAAATCGGCATCGCCGAATCCACCGACGGCGGCGCCACCTGGAAATACCGCGGCACAGCCGATATTCCCTACGGAGAAGAGGAAAAAAGTTTCTGGGCCCCGGAAGTTCTCTACCACGATGGCCTGTATCACATGTACGTGACCTACGTGCCCGGTATGCACGAGGACTGGGCCGGTACCCGCGACATTCTGCACGTGACCAGCAAGGATCTGCTCAAGTGGAAGTATGAATCCACGCTGAAACTCTCGTCCAACCGCGTGATTGACGCTTGTGTCACCCGGATGCCCGATGGTCTGTGGCGCATGTGGTACAACAACGAACCGGACAAAAAAGCCATCAACTACGCCGAAAGCGCCGATCTCTACCACTGGCAGGATAAAGGCAAGGCCGTCGGCGATCAAGCCGGGGAAGGCCCCACCGTGTTCCGCTGGAAAGACCATTACTGGATGGTTGTGGACGTCTGGGACGGGCTGGCCATCTACCGTTCGGACGATCTGTTGAAATGGACCCGTCAGAAGGACAACCTCCTCCAGAAGCCGGGTCTGGGGAACGAAGACAAGGTCAAGGGAGGCCACCCCGATGTCGTCGTGAGTGGCGACCGCGCCTACCTTTTCTACTTCGTTCATCCCGGACGCCAGGGAGCCGGCGCCCAAAAGGACACGGTCGAACAGCGCCGGACCTCCATCCAGGTGGTGGAACTTGAATATCAGGACGGCGCTCTCACCTGTGACCGCGACAAACCCACCCACATGGACCTGAAACCGGAGAAGGAGTGAGACGTCGCCGGGAGACCCTGATCCTTCAGGTTTCTGTCGCCCCGCCGGGGGCGGCGGTCCCACACCCGGTTTTGTCTTCACACCGTCGTTAGAAAGATTGCCTCGTGGACCTCCTCACGCACCTCCTGACCGCCGCCATCTGGACTGAGCCGATCATCGCCGCCTCCGGAATGGAAGCCGCCCGGCCCCGCTGGCGCCAACGGGCGGCGGTTGCGCTGGGCGCTTCCCTGCCCGATCTGGACGGGTGTCTGGGCTGGGTCAGCCAGATCACCAATGGCGACTTCACCCTCTACACCCGGTACCACCGGGTCGTCACGCACTCCATCGGAGGGCTGATCGTTGTGGCGTTCGTGTCGGCTCTCGTGGCCCGGCGCTGGCCGGGGCGCTGGTTGTTGCCCTCGATGCGCCGCCGCTGGTTGACCGATACGCCGGGCGCTTCCCCACCCCCTCCGCTTCCCCTGTTTGCGTTTGCCCTCTGGGCCGCCGTGTGGCACTTTGCCGGAGACGCCGTGACCGCCTGGGGCACCTTGCGTCCCTTCTGGCCCTTCTCGGACTGGAACGCGCAGTGGGCGCTCATGAATTCCCTGGAACCGGCGATGCTGGGACTGACCCTGACGGCCTGGGCGACGCAACACCTCCTGCTGGTCAAGGGTTTGCGCAAGGGGGCGTGGGCGATGGCCGGACTTTGGCTCGTTGCCTGTGTCCTGTATGGGGTTCTGCGGTCCGAGTTTCAGGGAGTGCCATATACGTAACAATCCCGAAAAGAAAATGATCGAAACTCACAGCATCCGGTTGACGTACAACCCCGGTTCCGCTACGCTGAAGGCGGAGTAACGAGAGGTCCGTTTTCGGATTCCGTTCCGGGCTGTGGCCGGGAAACGATTCTGTGCAGGTGGGTGGGGCGTTCCATGCTGACCAAACCTATTTCGGTTCGCCGGATTCTGGAAAAAAAAGGCTCCGAGTGGAAACTCGAGATGCTCACGTCCGAGGCCGGCCTCGACAACACCTTCTCGACTTCGGAGCTCAACCGCCCGGGGTTGGCCCTCACCGGGTTCTATGAAGTCTTCTCCGCCGACCGCATCCAGATCCTAGGCCTGACCGAGATTTCCTACCTGCGCTCGCTTCAGGAAGTTGAGCGCCGCCGGCGGCTGGAACGTATCTTCGAGTTCTACATCCCCTGCGTCATCATCACCACCTCGCTCGAAGCGCCGCCCGACATGATCGAGATCGCCGAAGCGAACCGTGTCCCCGTTTTGCGGACTCCTCTTCTCACCTCGAACTTCTCGGGTCACCTGTCGCATTTCCTCGACCGCGAACTGGCCCCCTCGTGGGCCATCCACGGCGTCATGATGGACATCTTCGGCATGGGGGTTCTCATTCAGGGCCGCAGCGGCGTGGGCAAGAGCGAGTGCGCCCTCGAACTTATCGAGCGCGGTCACCGCCTCGTGGCCGACGACATTGTCGTGCTGCGCCGTGTCGGCAACGAACAACTCGTCGGCACCTGTTCCGAACGGTTGCGGTACCACATGGAACTGCGCGGGATCGGCATTATTGACATCGAGAGCCTCTACGGGGTTCGTTCGATTCGCAACGAAGAGGTGGTGTCCCTCCTGATCCGCCTCGAGCGGTGGGACCCCAAGAAGGACTACGAGCGGCTGGGAATCAAACAGCAGTTCACCAACCTGTTCGACTGCCGCGTGCCCGAGTACATTCTGCCGGTCGAGCCGGGTCGTAACATCAGCATCCTGGTCGAGGTGGCGGCTCTCATGCAGCGCCTGCGCAACCAGGGCATCAATCCGGCCACCCAGCTAAACGAGCAAATCATGGCCACCATGCGCTCGCAGCAGGCCCGCACCGTTTCCGTGGCGCCTGTCCCCAAGCCAGCCGTGCGATCGGTCAGTGACACCCTGAAAGCGATCCAGGCCATTCAGGCCGCCATCAGCGAATAGGCGGAGCCGTCCTTTTTCCCAAAGTGGGCGAAGGCGCCCACCCTTTCAGGCCCCTTGCGGCCTCCCTTTCGATTGCCGAGCGGAAAACCCTGCGGTGCGGCGCGGGATTTCCTTTCCCCGGACAAGTAAAAATCTTGACATTGGATTCTCCCTGTGGATAACTGAAATCATGGGCGTTGGCCGTAGAAGGGTTCAACGCGCATATTGGCTATTATCCGTTAGTTGCGACGGCCCCCTGGAGTGGCGCCGGTTATCTTAAGAAGCAGAGGGAGAGGAAACATATTACAATGGCTGACCCTATGGTAATTGGGGGTCTGCTTGGAACAGGGATTGGTGGAATTGCAGGAGTAGTCGTGGGTTGGATCCTGCAGAAGCGGATGGTGGATAAGAAACTGGGCGACGCCCAGACCAAGGCCGACCGGATTATCGAGGAAGCGCGCGAGACTGTCGAAGCGCAGATCAACCGTGTCACCCTCGAGGCCCAAGAAGAGGCGCGTCAGCAGCAAAAACGCCTCGATCGTGAAATGACACGGCGCCGGGTGGAATTGGATCGGCTCGAACAGAAGATCCTCAAACGCGACGGGGTCCTGGAGAAGAAACTCGAGACGGCCGAAAAGCGCGAGCAGGCGCTCACGCAAAAGGAAAATCGGCTCGATCAGATGAAGCAAGACCTGCAAGTGCGAGCGGGAACGCTCGAAGAGCAGGTGCAGGAAGTCATCCGGCGGTGTGAAGAGGTTTCGGGCATGACGGCCGAACAGGCCAAGCAAGTCCTGCTCGAAAGTCTCGAAACCGAACTCAAGCAGGATGCGGCGGGCATTATCCGCCGCGTCGAGAACGAAACGCGCGAAGCCAGCTCCAAGAAGGCGCGCCAGATCATCACCCTGGCAATCCAGAAATATGCGGCCGAGCAGGTCGGCGAGAGCACCATCTCGGTAGTCAACCTGCCCAGTGACGAAGTCAAGGGCCGCATTATTGGACGCGAAGGTCGCAACATCCGTACGCTTGAGGCCGTGACCGGCTGTAACTTCATCGTGGACGACACCCCCGAGGCGGTGGTGTTGTCGTGTTTCGATCCGTTGCGGCGCGAAATTGCCCGCTTGACCCTCGAAAAACTCCTCACCGACGGCCGAATCCACCCGGGACGCATTGAGGACATCTTTGCCAAGACGGAAAAAGAAGTCCAGGATTCCATCCGGGAACTCGGGGAACAAACGGCGTTCGATCTGGGTATTCATGGGTTGCACCCTGAACTGGTGCGCCTCGTGGGCCGCCTGAAGTACCGCACCAGCTATGGTCAAAACGTCCTGGGCCACTCGATCGAAGTGGCCAGTGTCGCCAAGATCATGGCCGCGGAACTCAACGTGGACTCCCAGTTGGCCAAACGCGCCGGTCTGTTGCACGACATCGGCAAGGCCGTCAGTTACGAGATGGAGGGTACGCACGCCAACATCGGGGCCGAACTGGCCAAAAAGTACGGCGAAACGCCGGCCGTGGTTCATGCCATCGCCGCGCACCACGCCGAAGAGGAACCGCGGACCATTGTCGCCGTTCTGGTTCAGGCCGCTGACGCCATTTCAGCCGCCCGTCCCGGCGCCCGCCGCGAGACGCTTGAGACCTACATCAAGCGCCTGAAAAACCTCGAGGCCATCGCCGACTCCTTCGACGGAGTCAGCAAGGCCTACGCCATCCAGGCCGGACGCGAAATCCGCATCCTGGTGGACCCCGATAAGGTGGACGACACCATGGCCGCCAGTCTGGCACGCGACATCACCAAGAAGGTCGAGGCGGAGCTCGAATACCCCGGCCAGATCAAAGTCACGGTGTTGCGCGAAGTGCGATCGGTGGAGTACGCGAAGTAATCATTTGAACATAGAAGTGGTCCTGCAAATCTGAAACCCTGTTCAGACAGACCTGAAAAAAACGGCAACCCGCCCGCCCCCAAAAGGTTGGCGGGTTGCCTGTTTTCCGGCTGGCGATGGTCTTTTTCCTTCCCAGACGTTCGATGAACCTTTCTTCCTGACCCGGTATCTGGTATCCTCCTTTCACTCTGTCGGATTTCGATTTACAGGGTTGCCCCCGATCCCCTATGGTGCTTGGACCGCTGAGGTTCTGGGCGGTGTGAGGAGGCACGGGCGTCTCGCCCGTGAGCCGGTAGAGCCTGTTTTCACGGACACGGGGTATTGCGGGTCATCTGGCAGAACTGCTTCACGGGCGGGACGCCCGTGCCTCCTCTCCCTGAAACAGGGAGAGACGAAATCGAGAAAGAGGAAGGAAGCGCGATTCATGCGTTCAAAAAGCGGCATTGTGGGAGTGCATTGTATTCTGGCGGGGGTGATTGCGCTGTGGATTGCCTCAGGCGCCTGGGCGGCGGACGCCCCCGCGCTCAGCGACATTGTGCCGGGCGAGACCCTGCTCTATGTCGAAACGCGCGACCTGAAAGGACTCGATCAGGCGTGGCGGAAGACCCCCTTCGCCAGAATGTGGGACGATCCGAAGTTTCAGTCATTCCTGAAACCGAGCAAAATGAAAGTCCAGGAAGTCCGGAACGATTTCGAGACAGAGATCGGGATGAAGTGCGAACAGTTCAAGCAGGTCTTTGAAGGGGAAATCGCGGTTTTTCTCGGTGACGTGCAACTGCCCGGACCGGGAGGGTCGGGCGAGCCGGCCCTGAGCTGGGGCGTGCTGGCGCGGGTGCCGAAACCGGAGCGGCGCCAGGAGGTCAAGCGGATCATCGAGGAGAAAGTCATCGGTCCCTCGGTTCCCGAGAATGCCAGGCGAGCCTCGAACACCTTCAAGGGCGTCACGATTCACTCGGTCCAATTCCGCGAACCGGTGGAAATGCCCACCCCGGCCAATGCCTCGACCACAGTGACACCCACCGCGGCCCAGACTCCCTCAACCACCCAAACCCAGGGGGCGCTGGTGCGCTATGAGTATGCCTTTGCCGACGATGTTTGCCTGTTGACGGAAGGGCCGCGCGATTTCATGAAGCAGGCGATTACCAACTATTTCGACGCCAAGGAAGGAAAACCCGTCACCGGCGCTCTGGCGCCTACGCCCAACTACGCCAAGACGCGCCGTCTTCTCGACGAAAAGCAGGATGTCGCCGTCTATGTAAATGTCGAGCGCGCGCTTTCTATTTTTCTGAAAACACCCGAGGCGCAGATGTACAAACAGCCGATCGCGGCACTGGGCGCTCAGGAAATCGAATCGCTCTCGCTGGGGGGCAAGTTTTGGCCCGACGGCGCGCTGGCGGTGAATCTCCTGCTCACCACCCAACCGCAGCCGAAGGGGCTGGCGAGCCTGCTGGTGCGTGAGAGCCCGAACCGTCTGGCCTCGCTCGAACTGACGCCGGGCAACGCCATCGCCTACCAGTCGTTTGCGTTTGACCTGGCCAACGCCTACGCGCTGCTTCGCGGCATCCTGACCCAGGCGGCCCCGCAGTTTCTGCCGATTGTGGACATGTACGAAGGAAGCCTCCAGCAGAAGACCGGCGTGAGAATCAGCACGGATATTCTGAGCCGGATCAAGGGCGAGATTGCCACCTGTACCATCCCGGCTGAAAAAAAGGGGACAGCCGCGGCAAGTCTCGCCGACATGTTCGACACCGTTTATTTCGTCGAGTTCGCCGGCGAAGCGGGCGACCTGCCCGGGAAACTTTCCAGGGTCGTCAGCGCGTTTTTCGAGGGGCAGACCAGCGCGCCGAAAGTAGAAACCCTGCCGTTCGAGGGCACAACGATATACGCGTTCAAGTCCGATCGGCTGGCGGCGCAGACGGGCGCATCGGCGGGCGAAGCCACCGAGTTTTCCTTTGCCACGGTCAATTCGTTCCTGGTCTTCGCGCGGGACAGCGAGGCCCTGAAGAACACGATCCTGCGCGCGAAGGGACAGGCCAAAACGCCGGGCCTTGCCAGCCGCGAGGACTACAAGCGCATGCTGGCGCAACTCAAGCCGGGGTATGCCGGAGTGGACTGGAGCGACAACAAGAAGGCGGTGAAGCTGGCGCTCGAGAATTCGCAGGTCATCGAAGTTCTGAACAGCCTGGACCTCTTTGACACGTCCGCCCTGCCTCCGGCGGAGGATTTTGCCCGTTACCTCGATCAGTCCATCGGCGCGACCTACACCGGCCCCGACTACTTCCGGTATCAGAGTTTAACGATCGGTCCGAAATAAAAGGGGGAAGTAATCGGTCGGAGTGACGTAAAAAAACTTTGGGTTTGAACCACGCTCGACACGAAAGGGCACGAAAACAATGTTTTCGTGCCCTTTCGTGTCGAGCGTGGGGTGGAATAAATCAGTACACCCGGAAGGAGTAGAGGCCCGCGCCGTTTTCGGGCCTTTGGCAGCCGGTGATTGTGATTCTGATAAAAGCCGCGTCCACCTGTCCTGTATCTTTGCAGGGGCTTGCCGCCAAAGAAAATTCCGCGGTTCTGTCTGCGTACTTCGACCAGATTTTGCCGTCCAGCGAGGTTTCGATCCGGTATTTGTAGGAGAGAGTCGGGTATTCAAAACTCGTTTCAATCCGACTGATAGCGCGTTTGCCCGCCAAGTCCACGGTCAGCGTCTGCGGGTAGTCGTTGGTCGCGGCGCACCACTTGCTGGCGAAGTTATGGTCGAGAGCATATTCGGGCACATAGTTGGCCCCCTTGACGCTCGTCGCCGTTGCGTATGTGCCGCGCGCCACGTCAGTTCCCTGCTCGGCCAGTGGTTGCAGAGGTCCGACGCCAGTCTGGGTTGGGACGACTTTTTTCAAGGTTCCGTCGCCGTTGAACTCGAGTTTGTCCGCGCACGCCTGCCGGAAAACCCCGCCGGCTCCCTCGTGCGGCTGGTTGTGCTGGTGATAGACGATGTAGTACTGGTCCTTAAATTTCAGAACGGAGTGATGACCGGGGCCCTTGGTGGTCTGTTCTGGATTGGAGGCGAGTATTTCATTCTCGGGCGGTGACGTGAAGGGACCGAACGGGTTCTTGCTCATGGCGTAATGCACGGAATACGAACCGTCGTGCAGGGCGCCGGAGGAATACATGAGGTAATAGGTTCCGTTCCGCTTGATCATGTAGGAACCCTCGACGAAGTCCTGAAGGCGGGGACCGTTCGAGGCATCCACGGCGTTGGCGGGTTCCGTCCCGTTGCCTTGTGTGGAAGAAGCGGTTGCCGGTTTCCCTCGAGAAATCAGTTTGTCGCCCGAAAAGACGCTGAAATCATACAGTCCCGCCCAGTTGCCCTCGCAGAAATTCAACGTGATCCGGACATAACGCCCGGTGGCTTTCGCCTCGTTCAAGTAGCCTTCACCGGCCTTTTCGGTCTTGTTCCCAGTCCGGTCCGCGAACAGACTCCAAGTCGCTTTGTCGTCGGACGTTTCAATCTTGTAGCCATAAGCGACATGGTTGAACTCGGGCGAGGTCACGACCCGAGTGATCGGTTGCGATTCCCCCAGGTCCACCATCAACCATTGCGGCAGGTCCCCGCCCTTGGCGATCCACTTGGTTCCCTTAAGAAAATGGACTTCTCCGTCAATATCTTTCAGGTCGGGTGTGAGTTTGGCCGCCATGGCCTCGGACCATCCCCAATACATGTAGGCCTGCCCGTCCTCGTCAATGAAGGGGTGGGAGTCCATGTTGTAGGCCGCTACAATGCGGCCCGCGTTTCCTCCGCCGCTGACGATGGGCGAGTTGTCCTCGCGGAGGTTTTTCCAGGGACCCGCGGGGTGGTCGGCTACGCCGATCCAAGTGTCGTAGCCACCGGAACGAGTGGCAAACTGGTAGTATTTCTCGTTTTTCTTGATTATATCGGGCGCCCATATATCTCCACCGAACTGGCCCAAAGCCGGCCAGTTGGTCAGTTTCATTTCCCAGTTCACGAAATCGTCCGACATCCAGACCGAGGCGCGGCCATAGGCGCCTTTCTCGTTTTCCATTGAGGTGGCATAAATGTAGAATTTCCCCTCGTCGAACAGGATGTGCGGATCCGGAAACATGCCGGGCAGGATCGGGTTACCGAAACCGGACCCCGCAGGATACACATTGACGGCGGTTTGCGCCGAAGATGTCTGCATATCTTTGCTCGCGGTGATCTGGAAAACATAATGCCCCGGCTGAGTCGCCGTGGCATAGGTGGTCTGTGCTGCGGGCTTTTCGAACACAACCTCACCCGGGCCGCTTATCTTGCTCCACTGGCATTTCAGTGGTCCGGCGCCGTCATTGCTGACCACGCTCGTCAGAAGGAGTTTATTGGGCAGGAGGGTGTAGTATCCCAGGCCTGCTCGGACGCGCGGTGTCTTGTGGGCCGGGTCGGCGGCTTCGACGCGAACAAAAACAAGCAGGTTCAGGACATACGCGAGGAAGAAGAGGTTTCGAAGCGATCGTTTCATGGAGGATTCACCCTTTCCTGTCATTCTATCCGGTTGGTTTCCGGTCTCGAAAAGCACTTGGATTTCTTGTGCATCGTCTTGTTGTTTCCGCTGTACTTTCGAGTGAACACAAATCACCGATCCACATGGGTTGTATTTCCGAAGAAAGTCTTATCCCAATTGTCTTGGTTACTTTATGGTGTGGCGCAGAATACGCAAGAGAAATCTTTGCACGTGCATACTTTTAGGTATGGCAAAACAAGAGAGGACTATCCGGTGGAGGATGTCGCCCGTTACCTCGATCAGTCCATCGGTGCGATCTACACCGGCCCCGACGACTTCCGGTATCAGAGTTTAACGATCGGTCCAAAGTAATCGCGGTGAAGTTCCCCCCGAAAACTGGACAGGCCTTTAAGGTGGTATTCTGTTAGGCTTGTGTCCAGGAAGGAGTGGGGAAAATGAGCGAAAAGAGGCGACGTTTCAGTGCGTCTTTCAAGGCGGAGGTGGCACTGGAGGCAATTCGCGGCAAGCGGACGATCAATGAGATTGCCAGCGAGCGCGGCATCCATCCCCACCAGGTGGTGATGTGGAAGAAGCAGGCGGTGGAATCCCTGAGCGGGGCTTTCGCCGACCGGCGCAAGCGGCCGGGAAAGGAGGCGGAAGAGACCAGCCAACTCTACGAGCAGATCGGACGGCTCAAGGTGGAACTCGACTGGCTAAAAAAAGTGCGGCGCTTGACCCCGGCCAGGCGCGGGCGCTGGTGGAGCCGGGGCACGGGGAACTGGCCATTTCGCGCCAGTGCGCCCTGCTCGGTCTGCCGCGCTCGACCTACTACTACCAGCCGGTGGAACGCGACCCTCAGGAGTTGGAACTGATGCGCCGGATCGACGAGATCTACACCTGCTTTCCGTTCTACGGTTCGCCCAAGATGACCGCGCACCTCTCGCGCACCCTCGGCCAGCCGATCAACCACAAGCGGGTCGAGCGGCTCATGCGGGTGATGGGGTTGCGGGCCGTGGCGCCGCGCAAGGGCCTGAGCCACAGCGCGCCGCAGCACAAGAAGTACCCGTATTTGCTGCGGGATCTGCCGATCGTGCGCCCCAACCAGGTCTGGGCGTCCGACATCACGTACATCGGCCTGGCGGGCGGTTTTCTCTACCTGACGGCGGTGATCGACTGGTTCAGCCGTTACGTGCTGGCGTGGCGGCTCTCGAACTCGCTCGACACCTCGTTTTGCGTCGAGACTCTCGACGAGGCGCTGCGTCTGGGGTGTCCCGATATTTTCAACACCGACCAGGGCGTGCAGTTCACCAGCGGGGCGTTCACGAAACGGCTGGAGGAGAGCGGCATCCGGATCAGCATGGACGGGCGGGGCCGCTGCTTCGACAACATCTTCACGGAACGCCTGTGGCGCAGCGTGAAGTACGAGGAGGTGTACCTGTGCGAGTATGCGGACCCGCCCGCTGCGGACAAGGCGCTCGGGGCGTACTTCCGATTCTACAACACGCAGCGGCCGCATCAGTCGCTTGGCTACCGCACGCCCCAGGAGGTTCACTGGGCGAACGGCTTTGAGACTGCGAAGCAGCAAAACAGAGATTTCGCTGACCAAATGAATTGATCCGATCAGCGCCGAATGGTAGGTTAAAGATGCCCTCAAAACGACGCGAAGGGGACGGGACGCGGGAACCGACCCCGACCGCCCCTTCCGTCAAATAAGCGAGAAAAAAACATGATCGGGTCGTCAGGCGTCACACCTTAATCCTACCCGATCCCTGTCCAATGGACGGGGGGAACCTCACGGGGATGTGAAGAAAAGGCCACAAGAACATTCAACGGAGGTTTTCAGAAGAATAGGACAGAATCACAGGATTTTCAGGATGCCGGAACGGGATATCCGGCATCCTGAAAATCCTGTGATCCTGTCGACTTTTTTGAAGCGTTCTTCGGGCCCACAAATATACCCGGATGGACAAAAACAACACGATGAACCGCGCTTGCGCGATCATCTTTTATCGGCGTCTGCCCACCGTTTTTTGTAGGTAAGGAAAGATTCTTTCCGCGGGATTGCGGGTTCCCAACGCTGCAGAATTCCCTTCTTTTTCATATAGGGGTACTTTGTTCCATCCTCCCGTCGTTCAAGAAGCAGGACGTCATTCAGGCAGAGGTAAACGGTTCCACACGACGAGCAACGATACGAAGCGACCGTATCTATCCCCCTCGAGTTGTAGTGTTTGTCGTGCGTGTAGTAATTCTCCCCGCACTTTGAACAGTTCGGGAGATGGGGAATCCGCTTCTTCATCCAAGATTCAAGGAAGTGATAGAGGTAATAATTAGCGAACAGGATGGCGATCCCCAATGTAAGTCCGACAAGAAAGCCACCCACAAGCCCCATTATTCGATGCGAACTCCAAAGCATTCTGGAGGTACACCACCCGTAAAAGATCGCCGTCAGAAATACAAGGAGTTCCGAAAGGTTCATTTGCCAGAGATCCTCTTGTGGGGGACTTTCTCATGAGATGGAACGATTGGGATCTTCTTCCATTTCCCCCATACCAGCGCCCCTCTTTTTGCGTACAATCTTTCCCTGTCTCCATTTGGCTCCAAGAGATAACACAATTCACGAGTTGGAAAATCGGTCCCTTCATCAAATTGAGTGGCATATCGCGCGCCACACACCGTACATTGGACAACTTCTCGACCGATACGGGTGTTCAGACTCTTATAGCCAATACTTTCATATTGGTTTGCTCCGCACTTCTGGCAGTCCGGGTTTCTCTGTCTGAATTCACCCAGAAGACCGCTCATGAAGGAACACATGTCGGAGAGTACAACCATGAAAACACAGGCAAACGGGAACGCAACGAAACTCCCCCAGATCAAGGCCCAGAAACCATATTGCTTGGACAGAAACCCGCCACAGAAAGCCGAAAGAAGGCAGGCCGTCGGAAAGACTATGCTATACCTGTCGAGATCCATCGGGGTTTCCCATTTTCGAGAGGTCAATCTATTTCGAAGGTTTCCCGAAGCATCAGGGCCTCCTGATCTGCATCCAGCATGCGCCACAGACGCACACGGTCATCCCTGCGCATACTGGACCTCCACACTCTGAAGAACCTCCTGGCGAAAGTGTCGGCTCAAGTCCTCGGCGGTTCGCAGATCGGTCTTGTGGCCGTCAAAGAAAGCGGACAGTTCCCGTTCCAGGCGCGCTATGCCCAGAAGTCCCGGCGTGTGGGCCGGTTCAAACTCCACCAGCACGTCCACGTCGCTCTGGGGGCTAAAATCGGACGCAAGACGGAACCGAACAGAGACAGCCGCCGGATGTGGCGCTGCTGACAGAAAGTCGCGAGAAGTTCCCGGTCCACCGGAATGTTCGCCATCGCTTTTCAGCCTTGCATGGCCTTACGCATCGGGCGACCGTCTGGCGCAATCCTTTTCCAAAGCCCTTGTCTCAGTCTCTTTCGTTCAGCACTCCCGCACGACCACCGAGGCGTTCAGACCCGCCGGGTCGAAGGCGTTGACCAGAGCCGTTGAATAAACGAACGGCTGCGCTTCGTCGGGCACAAACCGCAGCGCGGAAAATTCCGCGTCCGGCTCGTGGAGGTTGAGCGTCGGGGGGATGAACCCTTCTTTTATCCCCAGCAGCGTCGCGATCAGCGACAGCATGCCCGCCGCGCCGGGCGACTGGCCGATCATGGACTTGACCGAACTGACCAGCGCGAGTCCAACTTGATTGCCCAATGCCTGCGCAATTGCTTCGGCCTCCTGCGCGTCGCCCGACGGCGACGACATGGCGCTTGCCTGAACGTGCTCGATCTGTGGACAAGCCGTTCCGGCTTGCGCGATCGCCTGCGACATCGAGGCGGCCTGGGCCGCCGTGCGCGCCCGGCCATCCGAGGGACCGCAGAAACTCTGGCCTAATCCCAATACTTCCGCATAGAGGGACACCTCACGCGCCCGCGCCGTTTCTTCGCGCTCCAGCACGACAAAACCGCACCCCTCGGCCAGGACAATGCCGCTCCGCGCGTAGTCGAAGGGGCGCGATGCGGTCTCGGGCTGACGGTTATGGTCGCGCGTCAGCAACCGCACGGCGTCCCACAGGCGGAAGTAATCTGGCGCCAGGGGGCAGTCCACCCCGCCCACGAGCGCAACATCCACGACGCCCGAGCGGATGAGGCTGGCCGCCGTGGCCAGTGCCGCCAGCGACGAAGCGCCACCCGCGTTGACCATTTGACAGGCGCCCTGCGCCTGAAAGCGCTTGGCAACGGCGCTCGCGGGCGAGTACGGAAAAGCGCGTTGAACCCGGGACGGACGCACCACAGGCGTCTCCGACCGGGCCAGTTCCCGATAGATCTCCTCGAGCGCCTGGACCGGTCCGCAGGCGGAACCGACCAGCACCGCCAACCGCAACCCTGCGCGTCCGTCGGGCTGGTCAATCTGCGCTTCCTCGCACGCCATTTGCGCGGCGAGCAGGCACAGACCCGCCGTCAGGTCGAGCTGCGCCGCTTCCTCGTCGCGCTCGAGCAACGGCGTCAGAACGCTGCGGTCAATCATCCCTCCGATCTGGGTGTGGTAGCCCACCGCACCCAATTCTTCCAGTCGGCGGATACCCGACTGGCCCGACCGAATCGCTTCACAGAATCCCACCGATCCAATCGCGTTCGGCGCCAGAACGCCCAGACCGCTGATTACCAGTTTGTCGCTCATGTCTGCCCTTCCTGCTACGGAGTCGCCTCCGTTCGTCTCATCTCCCGCTACTTGTCATGGGGGAAGAAAATAAACTGATCCGCCGGATACTGGACCCGGTCGTACACCAGAATTGTGGCTGCGTGTTCCGATCGGCAGATCAGAATCTCGTCGCCGCGGTCCACTTCGATTTTGTCGGGCGCCTGATCCCCCGTCAATGTTGCAGGACCCCGTGTGATCCGGATTCGAATTAAACTGCTCTCTGCGAGCACCAGATGGTTGATCGGCTCGATACTGTTGTTGAACGCCAGGCCGATTCCCACCCGGATCGTGCTGTGCGTAATGCTTCGATAGTAAGCCGCGGACCCGAAGGGCGTGGACACCACCAGGCCGTCCCCCACGATTTCCCGGTCGCCGTAGGATTCGTCGTCTATCCACACCCGGTAGCGCACGCCCGAGGTAATAATGGCGTTGTGGACGATGACGTTGTTCAGGCACACCAGCCTTCGGCCTCGCGCCGAGGCCTCGAGTTTCATGAACTCGGTCCGCTTCAGCCGTCCTTCGGCCAGGTGGCGCAGAATGACTTCGTTCGACTCGTGCGAGCAGGTGCGGCACCGCTGACTGTCGCGCAAGGCCACCTTGGGCACTCCGGGCCAGGCCCGTTCCGCTCCGAGGAGCGTTCCGTCGCCTCCGTAGGAAATCACCACCTCCGGGTGACTTTCATCCAGTTCCAGCCCAAAGCGGTCCAGCTGGGAGATGACTTCCTGCTGGTGCTTGCCTACCACCATGACCCGCAATGCGCTCATTGGAATTTCCTGTCCTGTATGCCGCCTGTGTGTCCTTCGGTCTCGCGGTTCTGTACCGCCGGCGTCCCCGCCGGCGAACGGAAGCCTCACCCCGCGTCTTGCCGTTTACCTCTTTGCTTCTCCCCAATCCTTCACGTTTCTGTCGCCCCTCCGGGGCTTGATCTTGTTTTGCACTCTCTTCCGGGGGTTCCCTTCGGTCACCCCCGGCTACTGACCGTCGCCCCCTCCGGGGGCAAAAAACCTCAATAAATTTGATTTCCTTGAATCCTTCAAGTGTGAGGATGAAGAATCAAGGAGCTTCTACCCCTGTTCCTCTATTTTATCCATCCGGCCCGCGTTTCGTCCCGATTCTCCTCCCGATCGTTTTCAGCGGAATTATCCATTGGGAGCGGCTTCGAGTTCAATTCCACGACCTCGGCTACTTTTTGTTCCGGTGCGTTTTGCTCGTCCGAAGCAGGAGGCTCTGATTCATCTGGCGAGGAGGGCGGAGGTCCAGCTGAGACCCGGATATAGACCGGCGCCTGTTTGGCCCGCGACAACGGAGCCGGCAGGGGATAAGCGTAACTTTTCCCCTGCAACGCCTGGACGACTCCCACCAGACAGAAAGCGGCATAGACCAGATACAGAATCCCGAGCAACGCAAACGCCATCGTGGGCAGTTTGTGGGCCATGCTCTGTGGAATCCCGGCCAGAATCAACAGGTTCTCGAGCGGGATCATCAACAGGAAGGGAACCGCCACCACCAGAAAGAGAAAATGGTAATGGATGCCCTGCCGGGCGTGGAAACAAATCGTACGGCTGCTTTGCCGGAACAGAAAGAAGAGCAGCGCATTGGCCGGCACGGCCCATAACGGGACCAGTGTGGACAGGTGGCACAACGCTGCGACGACCCGCTCGTCGGGCAACAGAGGGGGCAGCTCGCGCGGTGGACGGCGCCGCTCCGCCGAAGCCAGCCGAACGCTTCCGTTCTTCACTCGTGTGTCGTCCCCCGACGGCTCGTTGGTCACCGTGTGTGTCCCTGTGTGGCAGACTTTTTTCGCATTCCCCGTGTGTACACCCCACCGGCCGGACGAAGTTCGATTCCGCCCGTTTCTCCTGCAGGTTCATATAAGTGCTTGTTTATCAAAGTCCCCTGAAAAATGCAAACAGAATCCAAGCAAAATACAGTCAAAATACAAGGAAAATGCAAGGAAGATCAAGGGACGCCAGCGCCCCCCAGCGGGTAGAAAGAACCCGGCAAGGCCCCCTGAGGAACGGAACGGTCCACCCCGCCGTTCTCCAAAAGGGGCAAGCAAGCAACCCGCCGTCCGACGTTCTGCCGGGACGCGGGCAACCTTACTCGAACGAAAAGGAGTGCATTTTAAATGTTGGCTGAACTCTGGAGAGTCTATCGTGTTGCCAAGTTGCTGGATGTGTCCCGGAAGCGAATCTATCAGATGGTGCAGGAGGGGAAACTCGACGCCGTGCGGCTGGGGCCGCGCTCCATGCGCATCACCCGCGACAGCATAGACCGTTTTGTCACCGACGGCAGCCGCCGCAACCACGTCGAACTGGGGCTGGATATCAAACCCAAAGCGCCCCCGCGGCGACGCCTCTGATGGGGGGAGGCGTCTCCATTTATTTTCACCACCAAGGCACCAAGACACCAAGGAAAAGTTAATTTGTCGACTCCCAGATTGGGCATCCTGGCTCCCTGGTTATTTGTGCCTTGGCGCATTGGTACCTTGGTGGTTTATTATTTGGTTCTCTCCGGTGAAGGAGGTCACCCCACCAGCGCCGCCGCCAGGAGGCAGAAGACGAGGCCCGAGACGCCGATGACCGTTTCCAGGATGGTCCACGAGCGCAGCATTTGTTTTTCGCTCATGCCCAGATAGCGGCTGATCATCCAGAAACCGCTGTCGTTGACATGCGAAAGCACCGTGGCGCCCGACGAGATCGAGATCACACAGATGGCCAATAGATGGTCGCTCAGGCCGAGTTGCTTGACCACGGGAGCCATGAACCCCGCCGCCGTCAGCATCGCCACGGTGGCCGAACCCTGAAGCGCGCGCACCACCGCCGCGAGAATCCACGCCAGCAGGATCGGGCTGACCGGCCACGACTGGAGCGCCCCGGCGAGCGCCGTGCCGGCTCCGCTGGCCACGAGCATCTCTTTGAACACGCCACCCGCGCCGGTCACCAGAATGATCAGACCAGCCGGTTCGAGCGCCGCACCGGCGATCTCCTGGAGTTTTTCAAGAGAAAAACCCCGCCGGACGCCGAGCTGGTACCACGCGCCGAGTGTCGCGAGGAGGAGCGCAACCAGGGGACGGCCCAGGAAGGCCGCCAGCGCGGTCCAGTTCGAGGCCTCCAGCATTTCCTTCTTCACTGACAAATCCACTACGCTCCCCCCGAGCATCAGGAGCAACGGCAGGCCGATGAGGCCGAAGACCAGCCAGAACGAGGGCAGCCCTTCCTCGACCCGCGCCGTGTCGTCCCATTTGATGTAGGGTGGGATTCCGATATAGATCCGGCGCGACATCCAGACGCCCAGAAGCGGGCCGCCGATGATCGCGCACGGAAGACCGATGATGACGCCCCACAGGACCACCAGCCCGATGTCCGCCGGCAGGATGCCCGCCGCGGCCACCGGTCCCGGTGTCGGTGGCACAAAGGCGTGCGTGACCGCCAGTCCGGCCAGCAGGGGGAAGGCGAAGAAAAGCAGCGACTTCTTCGTGTCGCGATGGAGCACATAGAGGATCGGCATGAGCAGCACGACCGCCACATCGAAGAAGACCGGTATGGAAATCATGAAGCCCGCGAGCATCAGGGCCCACGGGGCTCGGTCAATGCCGAACTTCCGCAGCAGCGCCCGCGCCAGCGCCTCGGCCCCGCCCGAGTCCTCCAGAATCTTGCCGAAGATGGACCCCAGTCCGATGACGCTTGCAATGCTCGCGAGCGTCTTGCCCATTCCCGCGTCGAGGCTCGCGGCGATGTCGCTCAGGCTCATCCCCGAGAAAAGCCCCAGGCTGATGCTTGCGAGCAGGAGCGCCAGAAACGCCTGGATGTGGAAGATCAGGATCAGGCCCAGCAGAACCGCCAGTGCGCCCAGGGTGGCATAGAGCAATTGCGGATCAAAACCTTGAACCGCATCGGCAGCCGCAGAGGCGAGGGTGAGAGACAGGAACGACATATCGGATTAGACCGGGGACACTCGGCGTTTGTCAAGACGGTTTTCTGGTTTTCCGGTTTGTTGAGGGGAAAGACCTCGTACTGCCCGAACCAACGCCTCATTGTTTGTCTCACGCAAAGGCGCCAAGCCGCAAAGAACCGCGTTCAGAAAAATCCCCGCCCCCTTTTCCTTTGCGCCTTAGTGCCTTGGCGTGAGTTCTTCTTCCTCCAGCCCGTTCACCACACGCTTGATCCCGTCCTTGATCCACGCTTCCCCGAAATTTACCAACAGCCCGAGACGTCGCTCCGTCAATCGGAGATACGTGAGCAATTGTTTGGCATGGACCGGCGCGATCTTTTCCACGGACTTCAACTCGACGATCAGTTTGTCCTCTACAATCAGATCCGCTCGGAACCCCTCATCGAATGTCTGTCCCTCCCAGACGATGGGCACGGCAACCTGGCGTTGTACTCGTAACCCGCGTCCATCGAGTTCGCGGGCTAATATCGCCTCATAGACCGATTCCAGCAGTCCCGGTCCGAGACCGACGTGTATGCGATAACAGGCATCCACGACGATTCTGGCTATCTCATTCTCGGTCATGTCTATTCTCCTCAAGCAAAGGTCAGAACCGAAATCGGCGAAACCCGGAAATCCGGAGTTAAAAAGTATTGTGACAGATGGGTTCTCGGTCACTATGCCGTTTGTTTATCTCACGCAAAGGCGCCAAGCCGCAAAGAAAACTTACAAGAAAGCCGGTCATTCCCTTTTCCTTTGCGCCTTAGCGTCTTGGCGTGATTCCTCGTTTTTCCGTTCCATTCTTCCTCTTCCCCGCCAGACTTTCATCTCACGCAAGGCCGCGAAGCCGCAAAGGAATTCTTTTGAGAAAACCGCTTATTCACCCACTTTGCGCCTTAGCGCCTTGGCGTGAGACTTATTCCGCCTTAATTTCCCGCAGTCGGCGGCGCCAAAACCGTTGACCTCTTACCCGCCCGACGATACAGTGAACTCGATTGAGCGCGCAATGGAGACTGGAGAGAAAAGGATCATGCCCCTCGATTTTGGCCGCTGTCCCGGAAATGCGGAGGTTGCACTGGACGTTGATCTCTGTTCCCGGTGTGGACTCTGTGCGCGGGTGTGCAAGGGCGGACCTTTGACTCAGCCCGAGCCGCGCGGGCCGATTCAGATAGACCCGGCGCGAGGCTTCGGGTGCATCGGGTGCGGACAGTGCGTGGCGGTATGTCCCCCCGGGGCTATCTCACTCACGGGGCGCGATTTACTGTCCGAAGACGCGATCTCGCTTCCGCCGCGTGATAGCCGGGCCACGTGGGAACACCTCCACAATTTGTCGCGCGCGCGGAGGTCCATTCGCGAGTATCGGGACACCCCCGTCTCGCGCGAGGATTTGGACCGGATTCTCGAAACGGCTTCCACCGCGCCCATGGGGATTCCCCCCTCCGAGGTTCACGTGTCGGTTTTCCCCTCGCCGGAAGCGGTTCGCGGCCTGACCGCCAATTTGCTCGGGGCGGCCCGCGTGTGGCAGAAATACTGGCTCCACCCGCTCTCGCTCCTGTTCTTCTCCCCGTGGCTCGGAGGAGAAGGTTACCGCACGATGCGGGACTTCGTCCGGCCCGTGATAGACGCCTACCTCGAGGCCGACAGCCGGGGCGAGGATCTGTGGTTTTACGGCGCACCCTGCGCCCTCTATTTTTCGGGTTCGACCAGTTCCGACGACGCCGACCCGATCATCGCCGCTACATATGCCATGATGGCCGCCGAGTCGCTCGGGCTGGGTTCGATCATGCTCGGGTTTCCGAGTTACTTTTTCCGGTACCACGCCCGTTTGCGCGAGCAGTACAATGTCCCGAAACACCGGACCGGTTTGATGCTGGCGCTCGGTCATCCGGCGGTTTCATATTCCCATGCGATCAAACGCCGCTTCGCCGGCATCACGTATCATTGACTCGGTCCCCCGGACGGGAAGTCCCGGATCGGAATTTACCTCTTGAAAAGGAGTTCCCCTGTTATGACGACCATCTCTTCTCATCCGCGACGCACCTTTCTCAAAACCGCCGTTCTGGCCGCTGGCGCGGCGGCGCTGGCCGGAAGTCCGGCGAGTCGGCTTCTGGCCGAAAACGGGGACACCCTTCACGTCGCCACCAACCAGTACCCCTGGGGCACGTTCTATGGCCGCGAGGGACGCAACTTCGACGCTTCGCTCGACGAGGCCATCGGCGAGGTGGCCTCCTGCGATCTCAACGGTTACGAACCGCTCGCCACTTCTCCCGCCGATGTGGAGAAACTGGCCCCACTGCTCAAGAAACACGGCCTCGAGATGCGTTCGCTCTATGTCAACAGTACCCTGCACGAGGAGGCCGACGCGGAGAAAAGCATCCAGGACGTCCTCGCCATCGCCGCGAAGGCCAAAGAGATCGGGACCCGGATCATCGTGACGAATCCCAGTCCGATCGCCTGGGGCGGGGCGGAGAACAAGAGCGACAAACAACTCGAGGCGCAGGCCGCCGCGCTGGGCCGACTGGGCAAGCGGCTGGCCGACCTTGGGCTGACGCTGGCCTACCACAACCACGACATGGAATTGCGCAACGGCGCGCGCGAGTTTCACCACATGATGCTCGCGACCGACCCCAAACTCGTGACCCTGTGCCTCGACGCCCACTGGCTCTATCGCGGCTGCGGCAATTCCTCCATCGCGCTTTTCGACCTGGTCGAACTCTACGGCAAACGCATCACGGAAGTGCATCTGCGCCAGTCGAAGGACGGCGTGTGGTCCGAGGTGTTCACGCCCGGCGGAGACATTGACTATGAGAAACTTCTGCGCCAGTTTCAGCAGTTTGGAATCAAACCGCTCCTGGTGCTCGAACAATGTGTCGAAGCGGCCACACCCAAGACGCTGACGGCCCGCGAGGCGCACAAACTGGATACGGAAAACGCGCGGAAAGCGTTCGCCGGGTTGGTATGACAACGGGCTATAAAAGGATCGTTCGAACATCGCTTCCGCTGAACGCCTTGCTTTTTGTCGCTCGAACGGACGGAGACGCCACCCCCCTTAAAGGAGTGTTTTTCATGTATCGTCGTCAATTTCTCTCGCTGTGCGGCGGTCTGGCCGCCTCCGCTTGTCTGCCAGCCTGGCTTGCCGGGGCCGAAGAGGCCGCGCCCGATCTCGAAATCGTGCGGATCGTCGGTTTCGACCTTGTCTCGAAGCGACCGAAAGTGGTGGGCAAGAACTCGCGCCTCGACAACCACGGCGACTCGGCCACCGACCGCATGGTCCGGCTCTACACCCGCTCCGGCCTCGAAGGCCTCGGGAATTGTCGCGCCGACGAAAAAGCGCTCAACGCGCTCCTTGGCAAAAGCCCGATGGATTTTCTCAAACCGGGCAAAGAGCCGGCGGTCACCGGTCCCCTGGGCCAGTGGACCATGCCCGTGTGGGATCTTGTCGGGAAAGCGCTCAAGAAACCCGTCTTTTCTCTCCTCGGGCAGGAACCGGCGCGGCGCATTCCGGTTTACGACGGATCCATCTATTTCTCCGACCTGATGCCCGAGTACGCTTCGCGCTGGCAGGACCGTTTTAAGGAAGAAATTGACTCCGGCCTCAAGCGGGGATACCGGGCGTTCAAGATCAAGATCGGCCGCGGAGCCAAATGGATGCCCCTCGAGGAGGGATACAAGCGCGACAAGGCGGTCCTGACGTTGATCCGAAAACACGTCGGGCCGGACATCGTACTGGGGGTGGACGCCAACAACGGTTACGATCTGGCCCGCACCAAACGCCTCCTGACCGACCTGCCGGACCTCAAGCCCGGTTGGGTCGAGGAGATGTTTCCCGAAAATCTGAACGACAACCTCGACCTCAAGGCGTTCCTCAAACAACACCGGATGAAGACCCTGATCGCCGACGGCGAGACCCAGAACTCGGTCGAGGTCTTCCGTCCCTTCGTCGAGACGCGTGCCATAGACGTCTTTCAACTCGACATGAACGGACTCGGGATCGAGGGCATTCTGGCCGAGGCCGCCCTGGCCCGCACCGAGAAACTCCTGGTCGGACCCCACAACTGGGGATCCCTTGTCGGGTTCTACGAAACCCTCCACGTGGGGCGCGCCATAGACAATTTTTACTACGCGGAAAACGACCCGGCCGAAACGGATCTCCTCATCGCCGACGGCTACACCATCCGGGACGGTTTCGCCGATGTCCCCGACACGCCGGGATTCGGTCTGAAACTCGACGAGGAAAAGTTTGGCCGGACCATAAAGCCGCTTTTCGATCTGAAGATTTCCTGAGCCTCAAGCGTCCGATTGCCCGGTACGGGATACGTTCTTTTTCAGATCGGGAATCACCTGGGCGGGGGAACCGTCCGAGAGATTTTCGCCCAGAGGACGGAGTCCGAATGCGGGTTTTTCTCCCTCTGAACGCGTTCGGGTGGGGGGCGCTGACGTCTCGACAAAACCGGACGCTTCCTCTCGAATCTGGATGGCCGGAGCAGAGGAAGGGGCGGCCGGACAGGCGTCTGTCAGGCGGTCGGCAAAGCGGAAAGACGGAGGCTGGGCTGAACGGACCGTTGGTGAAACCGACTGAAGCGGCGGGACTGCGGCTTCCGGTTTTTCTTCCTTCGCCCGTGCCGGGGGCAACGTGGATTTGGGGGAAGCGCCAGATTCCAGAGCCGCCTCTTGCGCCGAGGCTTTCTTGATGGCGCGTTGGAGGGAACGCTGGACCCGGCCTTCGTCCTGCAGGTTTTGGGCTTCACCTTTCAGAATGCGCTTGAACCCGAAAAATACGCATCCCGACACGAAACCCAGAAGCCCGCTCGATAGTAACAGGAGGGCGTCCGGGGTGAACCTCCATAGAACCGGGGGGGCGTCATCCGGCAGAACCACCTTGAGTTCGATGAACAGATACGCGCCGATCGCAAAGAGCGACGCCAGCAAGAACGTGCCGTTGTAGAGAAAGACATAGAGCAACCAGAACACGTAGCGGATTCGGATGTCGGACCAGGGCATCAGGACGAAGAATATGCCCAGCAGGAAGATCAGGGGGATTGAGAAGCCGTAGAACTCACCCATCGGGACGTTCAAATAGTCCCGTACAGCCCCATAGAGGAGTGGCGCGGCGACACAGCCAGCCAGGTAAAAAGCCAACAGACGGGGCCACTTCAATCGCTCCTCCAGGGGGGGACCGAAGTAGTAGAGCATGACCAGACAGGCGATGACTTCGAGCGCGTTGTGGTGGCAGAGGGTGTAGGTCCAGAGTCGCCAGGGGGCGCTCCAGTCGCCCGTAAAGGCGAAGGACTCGCTCCAGTCGTTCGCCGGAATATCGAGCAGGAAGGGGCCGATCAGGAATTGTCCCACTCCCGCGAGAAAGAGAAGCGCCAGCAGCGCATAGGTGAGAACCGGGCGTCTGAGGGCCAGATAGTTGACGCCTGTGGGGATGACGATAAAAGGACACAGCACAAACAGCAGGATCAAGGGGATGCAGAGTGTGTAGAGTTTGATATAGGTCATGGTGGCGCCCTTTGAAACCATTCCGAAAGTTTCGCAGCTCGGAGGCTTCTCTGCATCCAGACAGAAAAGCCGGGAACAGGAAATCTTCCCCCTTTTCAGACTGCAACAGAAGGGAATTCTTGGTTCCATGGAACGATTTTTTTCTTTCGATTTTCGATTGAAATCGGACAACGGGATTTTTCGTCGGAACGCAGACCGGCTGAGAATCTCCCTTGTCGGGACGGGAGGAATGGAGTAAGGTGGCCGCGGGTTGATTCTGTTGGCGCGGGAGGATTGAGGATGCCAGGACGGATCGCGCTTTATCCGGGAACTTTCGATTGTTTGACTTACGGCCACTTGGACGTGATTCAGCGGTGCAGCCGTCTATTCGAAAAACTGGTGGTGGCCGTGGCGGTCAACCCCTCCAAGGTGCCCCTGTTCAGCGTCGAGGAACGGCTCGACATGCTGCGCGAGGCAACGGAGGAACTGAGCAATGTCGAAGTTCTCCACTTTGGCGGTCTCACCGTCCAATACGCCCACGACCACGGCATCCACTGCATCATCCGGGGTCTGCGCGCGGTGAGCGATTTCGAATCCGAGTTGCAGCTGGCGCTGATGAACCAACGCGTGGACCCGGAGATCGAAACCATCTTCATGACCCCGTCGCTCAACCACGTATTCGTCAGTTCGTCGTTGACGAAGGAAATCATCACCCACAACGGCGACGTCTCGTCGCTCGTCCCTCCGCATGTCGAGCACGCGCTGCGCAAACGGCTCGGGTTGCCGAAGAAGGGATAGCCCCTTCCCTCAGGCCGCCTTCACAAGAGGCAAAGGGCGGAAATTCTTTCGAGACAGATCAACTTGAAAGCCGCAGTTGAGCGTCCCTGCCCCGGCTTTACTCCAGGCGGGCGAGACGCCCTCCCTCCCAGGAAACGCTCATTTTTATTGGGAGAAAGCGGTTGCCGGGATCGCCAATCTCCTGATTGGCGCGGCCAGTTAGGCTCACCCCAAATGTGACCGAGACAAAACCTTTTTCGCCCCATAACACACGAATAAAAGACTCGTTTTCTGTCCTCAACCGCGGTTTTTAGATCAGCAAAAGTAAGGACCGGATATCGGATCTACGGCATACGGATCAAGACGTTCCGCATCCCGTAAATCTCGTCACCCGGTCTTTCCCGATTTGCGTGTTGGCATGGAATCGAAAAACAGGCACCCGAGACGAAAGACCCTCCGGGCGCCTCGCACAAGGACTCCCAAACATCGCCTGGGAGCCGTCTATGGGGATGATTATGAAAAGCCCGTCTTACTGAAGCGCCAGGATCGCGTTGAGGCGGTCCTCGAACGAGACGTCGAGATTCGAAATCAACTCGAGCGCCGTTCTCAACAATCCCTCGAAATCGCTCGTCTCGTCGACAACTGGAGCGATCGCCTTCTGAGTCGCTTCCAGAACGCTCAGGAGATTCCAGTCGCAGACCTCTACCTCGCGCACCATCTTTTCGGGAATCCGGTCGAACGTCAGAAAAGGCGAAAACGCGTACGGAACCGAGTGGAGCTTGTCCATCAGCATTTCAATTTTCTGCGCCACTTCGCGCGCGATCGCCAGCGTATCGTGCTGCTCGGCCTGAATCAGAAAACTTTCAACCGAGAAAACCTGATTGAGGAAGTCTTCCAGAAGGCCCGCCAACTGCTTGAGCAACAGATCGTCGGCCAGTTTCCGATCCTCGACACTGGCCAGACCCGGATAATCCGCCAGAACGGATTGGATTCGCTCGCATACATCATCCACTTCTACGGGAGTTTGATCAGCCGAATCGTTCACCTGTCGGACCTTTCTCTCCAGACGGATGCAATACCTCTCAAAGGAGTCTATCGAAGGAAAACCCTAACGCGAATGCCCGGATGGGGAAGCCCGACTCCAGACACACGCTTCCGGGAATCATAACATGACCCCGCACACGGGGGAAAGTTTTTTCGCACAGAAATCATCGGGGGCGGGCTTGCCCGGCCGAATCCGGAAAAAATTCCCGGGCGGGTTTTCGATTGACACCCTCGGGACTCTCTGTTACAAATGCCACAATCTTTGGCCCGGCCACACCCGTGGCGCGGCCCGGCATGTCGGCCCTGAGAGGACCGGTGGGGTGGCCGAGCGGTCGAAGGCGGCGGTCTTGAAAACCGTTGAACGAAAGTTCCGTGGGTTCGAATCCCACCCCCACCGCCAGCAGGTGTCTGGCTGGTTGTCCACGGAACGGTTCTTTGTCAATCTTACAGGTTTCGCTTGTTCCACCCCGGAACGCGCGGGCCTGTTTCCAGATGCGGAGAGTTGGCCGAGTGGCTGAAGGCGCTGCCCTGCTAAGGCAGTATGGGGGTTTCTCCATCTAGGGTTCGAATCCCTAACTCTCCGCCATCTTTTTTTGAGTCATCCTTTGTTTCCGACCCTCCTTTCCACTCAAGATCCGGATAAACTTGAAGACCGCCCGAGCCGAGGCGGTTTTTTTGTGTTCCGCGGTCACCAATTTTAAAAAAAGAGTAGCGAAATCGCGCGGTTGTTCTATAGGATAGCAATGGGTTCTGGTCTCCACGGTGCTGGAAGCGAGTTGTTGCTTGTCTGGCGCGGGGGAGGCGGGGCCTTTCTTCGGCCGGGTTCGATGCGCGTCCGGCGGGAGAATTTCCTTTTCTTGTAGAGCGCGCCGACTGTGTTGTGGGAACAGGCCGGGCGCAAATGGTTCAAGTGGAACTGCGGATATGACCCGTCCCATGCGCTTTGGCCCACGTGGCCCCCTGACGTCCCCTCTCCTGACGGGCGCGATGTTTGTATCGCGTGCTGGAAATTTTGTGCATTCCCAAAAGTTTCCTCCAAAAAGAAGATGCGCATTTTGTCGGCAGAGATTCTGTCGGCTCGCGGTTGCATTGCTGCTTGTCTGGCTGGCGGGGTGCGCGAGCGCTCCGCGCCATTTTGTGCCGGAGCCGGGCGCGAATTACAGCCGGGGAATTTTCCACCGCGTGGCGCCCGGTGAAACGTTTGCTTCCATTGCCGATTACTACGAACGGGACGCGGGACTGCTGGCGCAGTTCAACGAACTGCAAAGTATCCCCACCGTTTATCCCGAGCAGATTCTCTACATCCCGCCCACCAACGACGCGTCCATTTTGAGCAGTGGCCAACTCAAGATGGCCGACATCCGCAAGGCGCGCATGTTGGTGGGAGGAGGGACGAGCGGTCGCAGTCTGGCGTCCGGTTCCGGGAAACAGACCGGAGAACCGGCCCTGCCCATTTCCAGCAAACGGGCCGTGGCCTCGGCAAAGCGCAAAGTGGAACCGCGGGTGGAACCCCGCAAGTACGCCTCGGCGTTCAAGAATCCGGTCTCGACGCCCCAATTGCGCACGACGGAATCCAAGTCGGCCCGGACGGTCGTAGCGACCGCCTCCCCCACACCGGTCGAAACCAGATCGGCCTCGCGTTCGTTGCGTTCACGCCTGTTTGGTCCTTCCAAGCCCAAACCGCAAGAAACAGTCTTGAAGGGGGGCGACGGGCAGTTTCAGTGGCCGCTCGGACGATTCCGCCGGTCGCGGGGATACTCGACCAACTGGCTCTCGCTCCATCAGGGGCTTGACCTGTCAGCGGAGGAGGGAACGCCCATCCATGCGGCGAAGGATGGGGTCGTTCTCGAAACCGGGCGACTCGGCGAGTATGGCAACCTCGTGGTGCTCGATCACGGCGACGGATACTCGACGCTGTACGGCCACGTCTCGAAGTCGCTGGTGCGCGAGGGGCAGAAGGTGCGTGTGGGCGACGCCATTGCGCTGGTCGGCTCGACGGGCCGTTCGACCGGCCCCCACCTGCATTTCGAAATCCGTTACAACGCCAAGGCGATTGACCCGGAGCGCAAGCTCAGCAAACCGATCCGAGACGGGAACTTCCTGATCTCGTCAAGCCGTTGACCCCGGAGGGCGACACACAAAGGCTTTTTCCAATTCCTGTTGTTGAATCCGTTCCGCCGAAAGGTTGTCGTTCATGGCCAAAAAAAAGTTGTTCAAAGGACGCAAGGGTGGCCCTTCGTGGCTTCCTTCAGGCGCGATCCTGCTCTGGAGTGTTGTGGTGCTGCAAGCCCTCTGGCTGGCGGGGTTCATCTGGTCGGCGGGCACACCCGTGCCCCCTGCGTGGACCCAATGGGTCTCGGAGATCCGGCAACAGCGCGTTGATGAGAACGAAATCCAGAATCTGTTGTTGAAGCGCGGAAGCCAGGGGCCTGAAGTCACCAACCTTGCGCCCTGAACCAGATCCAGACGGAGCCTTTTGCATAAGTCGTTGAATGGCTCGATTTTCAGGTGAGTATTGAGGTAGTATCCTTCTCCGATCTTGCGACTCCAACCTCCCGGCGCTCGTCCCCCTTTTGTCATCCCCGCGAACGCGGGGACCCAGAGGTGCGCGAACGGGAAAACAGGGGGGGAACTAGGGAAACGCAATCAACAGAACGCCCCGTATCTGGGTTCCCGCTTTCGCGGGAATGACGAAGAGTGGAATGGCGTTTAGACTCGAATGTAAAAAAACATCAAAACGATCAACCCGGCTTTTTCACAGTTTACCCTATACTTTTGCAAAAGGCTCAGACGGTTTACAGTAATTACCCAGGAGAATCCGCCCCTGCGGATTCGTAAAGACTTTTTCGGGGTTCTCGTTCCAAAGGGGGATGCTCGCACCATGTCGAACCTCCTGGTGATCAAAGGCGCCAACATAGGCGTGCGCTACGCGCTCGGCGCGCACACCTCTCTGGGCCGAGCGCCCGAAAACCAGATTCAACTGCACGACGCGAACGTCTCGCGGTTCCACTGTGAAATCGTCCAGACGGGCCAGTCGTATCAGATTCGCGACAAAGAAAGCCGAAACGGCGTAATCGTCAACGGCGAACGGGTCCGGGAAAAAGCGCTCCTGCGCAACGACGAAGTCGTGGTCGGTTCGACCGTCTTCCTGTTCAACACGGATCTGAATCTGAAAAATACCCGCTTCAGCAACAAACGCGTCCTCTTCTCGACCTCCTCACTGGCCGAGGATACCCTGATACGCCCCGGTTCGCCGCGTCAGGGAAAACGGCGCGAGAAAGAGCACGAAGCGCTCCGCGCCGAAAGTACCCACACCCTCCTGTGCCAGCTGGGTGAGATCGGTTCCTCCTCGCTCCTGCCTCTGCCCGAGGCGCTCGAGCACATCCTGAAAACCCTGCTGCGGATTTTCAACGCCGAGCGCGGATGCCTGCTGAACTGGGACGCCGTCCTGCAGGATTTTGTGCCGCTCGTCGTCGTGGCCGAGGAAAGCGCGCTGGCGGTGCCGCAAAGCGTGGTGCGGTGCGTGCTCGAAGAGAAACACGCGATCCTGACCCCCGTTCCCGCCCCCGAGTCGCAACTGCCGCGCGCGCTGCGCAGCGCGCGGGTCTCACACACCGAGTCGGAAGCCCTCTGCGTTCCCTTCCTGCGCGGCGGACTCGTCACCGGCCTCTTCTATATCGAAATCCCGGAAGGAAGCGCGATCCTGCTGCACGACGTGCAACTACTCCAAGCGGTCGCCAACCTCACGCAACTGGCCGTCGAACACTCGCGCGCCGTGGACGACCTCGAACAGCAGAAGGCGCGCGTCCCCAAACCCGCCGGACACTTTCTGGGTGAAAGCCCCGCGTTCATGCAGGCGCAGGGGTTGATCTGGCGGGTCGCCTCATCGGACTCGACCGTCCTGCTGACTGGCGAAACCGGCACCGGCAAGGAAATGGCCGCGCGCGAGATCCACCGTCTGAGCAAACGCGCCGCCTACCCCTTTGTGGCGATCAACTGCGCCGCCATCCCTTCCTCACTGATCGAGGACGAACTGTTCGGCCATGAACGCGGCGCCTTCACGGGCGCGGGCGCGATGCGCCGCGGCCTGATCGAGAACGCCCACGGCGGCACACTCTTTCTCGACGAGATCGGCGAGATGGACCTCTCCGCCCAGACCAAATTGCTGCGCTTCCTGCAGGACCACGTGGTCACGCGCCTCGGCGGTCATCAGGCGATCCAGGCCGACGTGCGCGTGGTGGCCGCCACCAACGCGGACTTGAAGGTGGCCATTGCCCAGAAACACTTCCGTCAGGATCTCTGGTTCCGCCTCAACGTTTTCGGCATCCACCTGCCCCCCCTGCGCGAACGTTCCAGCGACATCGCCATCCTGGCGCGGCATTTCCTGAGCCACTACGCCGCCGAATTCAACCGGCCCGCCCTGACCTTCAGCGAGGCGGCGCTGGCCGTCCTGCAAACCTACGACTGGCCGGGCAACGTCCGCGAACTCCAGAACGCCATCGAGCGCGCCATCCTGATGTGCGACGGCGCCCGGCTCGAACCGGGCCACTTCGGGTTCCCGTTTGTCGGTTCCGTGTCGGCCTCACGCGTGAGCCACCCGGATCTCGCTTCCGCGGAAGACACCTCGCCGGGCCTCGAAATCCCCGTTCTGTCCGAAGAACCCCTGACGCTGGCCGAGGCCGAACGCCGCTGCATCGAACAGGCGCTCAAGGCCTGTAACTGGAACCAGATACAGGCGGCCCAACGCCTCCAGATCCACCGCAACACCCTCCACAAGAAAATCCAGGAATACCACTTGGAGCCGTAACTGAAGATATACAATCTCCTTTGGGGAACAGATTTTACTTTTCCTTCAAATGGATCTCAAGTTCTGTAACCCTCCTGCCGAAAAGGAGACAGAGGGTTTTGTTGTTCCATTCTGCGTAGCCTCCTGAGAAGGAAATGCAAAAAATGAAAAGAAAAACACTCGGTTATTGTGCGTGGCTCCTGTTGGCAATCAGTCTCTTCTCTGCCGCTCCCTGGCAGAACGCCTGGGCCGCCCCGGCCTACCGCATTCGGTACAAGAACTGCACGGTGACGACCAATCCGGCCCGAGTCCTTCTGGTGACCGACGCCGTCGGCGCCACGAGTAACATCAAAATCCAATACTTGAAGAACGCGCCCGCCTCAATCACGTTCGACGAGTTTGGCAACTCGACCAATGCGCCCGCCGGAACCCTTTATATGGCCGCTCCGCTTACCATCCCCGCAATCGAAGTCGCGGGGGCTCTCGGAACGTTCTATACCGAGGCGAAGGTGGGGTATCTCATGGCTCCCAATGGGATCACCACCATAACCGCCAAGAAAACGTGGATTGACGTCATTGCCTCGCAGGCCCCCATCCGGACCATCCGAATGGATACGATTGTGGATTCCTTTGGATCGGGGTATGCCACCACCACGATCCAGATCATGACCCCCGCTCCGGCTCCCACCCCTCTTTCCATTTCCCTGTCGGGGATTGTCCTGGAAAGACTTTACTGCATGACCCCGATATCCACACTCAGCGTGGCCTCAAAGAAAGGGAAGGTCGCCTCTGCTTCCGTGGTCAGTATGGGAGGCATCGGGCGGATCACCCCCGCTGCGCTGGCCGACCCAGGCGCGACTTACGACGCGCTTATGCATAGTCTGGCCTCCTTGAAGTTGACCGCAGCCCACATGGAACCGGATCACCTGACCTGTGTCCACGATCTGGGCAAAATGCAAGCCCTTCTGGTGGCTTTCAATCATGTCAAGACGGGCGGGATTATCGGGCGTTCCGAACTGGCCATGGGTACGTACCCCCCCATCATCGTTTATGCCTCGACGATAGGCTCGATTTATGCACAGAGCATCGTGAATGGAACATTCGTGGCCGGTGTTTCCGCAAGTCCCTCCACCCCAGCCTACCACGAGGGAACCATTCAGAAAATCGCCACCAAACCCAACGGGGGACATTTGCGCGGAACGGCGCACGTGGCGCCCGGCACCAGCGCCTCCATCAAATTCACCCCCCAGGACCACCCAGAATTCCTGCTGTGTGAGGACGCTGGCAGTCACACGCAACCCTGATCCGGTTCTGCCTGAACGACCTGTTCGAAAGGAAATCTGAACAATGAAAAGAAGAACACACGTTTTTTTCTCGGGATTCCTGATGGCCCTCTGTCTCCTCTCCGTCGTTCCCTGGCAAAGCGCCTGGGCCGCCCCGGCCTACCGCGTTCTGTACAAAAACTGTACGGTAACGGCCGGTCCGGCTCATCTTCTCTTGGTCAACAACACCGCTGGCGCGTCGAGCAGCGTCAAGATTCAATATTTAAAGAATGTTTCCCCCACCATCCTGTTCGACATGGAGGGCAATTCGACCAACGCGCCCGCCGGAACCCTGTACATGATCGCCCCGGCCACCATCCCCGGCGTTCAAGTTATCGGTCCCCTCGGGATGTTCTATACGGAGGCAAAAGTGCGGTATCTCTCCGTTCCCAGTGGAGTCAACAAAATCATCGCCAAAAAGACGTGGATTGATTACGTGATTTCTGAAGCCGCCATCCAGTCCATCAAAATGGATGCCATCGTGAATTCCTATGGGGCGGGGCATTATGCCACCACGCGGATCCAGATCGCCCCACCGACGCCTCTCTCCACCCCCGTATCCATTTCCCTGTCCGGGATCGTTCTGGAGAAACTCTATTGTTCGTCCCCCATATCAATCCTCAATGTGGCCACCAAGAAGGGGAAGGTCGCCTCCGTGCCCGTTGTCAGCGTCAGTGGCATCGGACGGGTGACCCCCGACGCGCTGACCCTTCCTGCCGATCCCTATGACTGTGTGGCGCAGAGTTTCAAACGGATTCAGGCAACGGGCGCCACGATCGAACCGGATCGCCTGACCTGTGGCGACGGTTTGGACAAGATGCAATCCACGGCGGTCCGGTTCAATGGGTCCCTGACGGGTGGAATCATCGGGCGTTCCGCATCGGCGATCAGCGCCGGCTATGCTTCCATTCTGGTCGGAGCCTCGACGATGGGACTCATTTACGGTCAGGACATCGTGGATGGAACCTTCGTGGCGGGAATTGGCGCAGGACCTTCCAGCCCCGCCTACCACGAGGGAACCATTCAGAAGATCGCGACCCATCCCCGTCTCGGGCGTCTGATCGGGACGGCGCACGTGGCGTCCGGTACCGGCGCTTCCATCAAGTTCGTCCCCACGAACCATCCCATTTTCCAGGTGTGTGAGGATGCAACCAGCCACCCGGCGCCGATGTAATCCGGAACGCAAAGGAATGTGAGGGCGAACGCCAAAAGAGAACCGGGGCGCTGGGAGAAAGTCTCTCAGCGCCCCGGTTCCTTTTTTTCTACTCATATCCAGAGAGCCTTTTGCAAAAGTAATTGGGTAAGCGGCGAAAAAGCGGGGAGATTTCTTGGCGAGAACGCATGTTCATTCACACTTTACCGCTCAGATCGCCTTTTTTTCGACTTTTGCAGAGGTTCGATACTATTCAGGTGGCCCCGAAGGGGCCTCCCGATCAGTAGCCGTGGGTGACCGAAGGGAACCCACGGACAGGGAATTGCAAATTTCGCACCCTGAAGGGGTGCCCCAACGAAAGTGAAATCAATGATTGGGGAACCCCTTCGGGGTTTGATTTATTATGGGGACATATTCCGTAGGTTCCCTTCGGTCACCTACGGCTACTGAAGGGAAATCCCTTCGGGATTCAAGAACAACATCTTTCCTTTGAGCCTGCTTTAAAAAGTATCCGGTAAGCAGCGAATACTTTTGCAAGAGGCTCCAGATACTGGATTCTGCCTATTGGCGTTTGTGCTCCAGGAACCATTTGTACAGTTCCGGATTGTCATACGTCGCGGTCCACGAGTCGTGGTTGGCGTCGGGATAAACCGTGAACTTCACGTCGCTCCCCTGGGCCTTCAGCGCGTTGACCATGTCCTCGGAGTCCTTGAGCGGTACCGTTGTGTCTTTCGCACCGTGGAAGACCCAGGTGGGCAGGTGTTTGATGCGCGAGGTCAGCAACGGCTGTCCCCCGCCACAGATGGGCGCGATGGCCGCGAACTTATGCGGTTCCTGAATCGCCAGGCTCCAGGTGCCAAATCCGCCCATGCTCAGGCCGGTGAGGTAAATGCGGTCGCGGTCGATTTTGTAGTGGGCCGTGATGTCGTCTATCAATGCCAGAATCGTGTCGGTATTCCACCACGTTTCGGTCGGACACTGGGGCGAGAGGACGACAAATGGGAAATCCTTCTTCCCCTCGACGATTTTCGGCACACCGTGTTTCTTGACCATGTTGATGTCCGAGCCGCGCTCGCCCGCTCCGTGCAGGAACACAATCAACGGCCAGCGATCCTGGCTCTTCTCATAGTTCTCGGGCAGGTAGAGCAGGTAATCGGCTTTGACGATCGTTTTGACTTCTTTTTCCAGCACATACGCGTTTTGACCGAGCTTTGGGGATTTCTGCATGATGGAACATCCTGAAAGTGGGATCAGCGCCGCCAGGGCCAGGGCTGTCAGAGTGAAACGCATGGGGTCTTTCTCTCCTTCTCGTCACGGAATAAGCGCGCGCAAAGCGCAGGGGGACTGGTTCTGGAGGAGTCGGTGAGTTTCGGCAGAACGCGATCCAATCGGACGCGAGGAAAATACACGGGGATCTCGATTGATTCCACCCGGCGTTTCCTTCCCGGCCTCCATCCGTTCCAGACGGCTCATCATGGCCCATGCAAGCGAGCGCAGGCAAGGTCTTTTTGTCGGCATTCTTTCGTTGCATTTCGTGCCGGGAACACGAAAATGAAATCCGAATCCACACAGCGGGTTCCGAACGCGAAATGGCCCGAACCGGCCATCGAGAAGAAGGCAATACATGGCACCGGAAGAAAACACATCTCCACTTCAGGAGGGACATCGGTTCGGTTCGCCGACGCGAGAATCCTCCCGGGAATCGGACGAGAAACAGGGACAGGGCGTGACACCCGCCAACGGTTTGTCCGCCCGCGCGGCGCAGGTCCGCTCCATGTTCTCCGCCATCGCCCCCACCTACGACCGGCTCAATCATGTGCTCAGCTTCTCGATTGACCGGCTCTGGCGGCGCAGGGTTGTGCGACGAACTCTGGCTCTGGCCGAACCCACGCGCACGGGCCGCCCCTGGCGCGTGCTTGACGTGTGCGCGGGCACGGGCGACCTGTCTCTGGCATTTTCCCGCCGGTTGCGACAAATGGGGGACGGGCGCGTGGTGGCGCTCGACTACTCGCGCGCCATGCTGAGCCAGATCGCGCTCAAGAGCCGGTCGGCGGGAGTAAACTCGCCCCTGCCGGTTGAGGCCGACGCGTTGCGTCTGCCTTTGGGCGATGGCCGCTTCGACCTCGCCACCGTGGCGTTCGGTCTGCGCAACCTGGTGGACCGCCCGGCGGGCCTGCGCGAGATGGCGCGGGTGGTGCGCCCGGGTGGCGTGGTGGCCGTGCTCGAGTTCTCGCGCCCGCGCAACCGCGCGCTGCGCGCGCTTTACGGTTTTTATCTGAGCCGGTTGTTGCCCGCCGTGGGCAACCGGTGGTCGCGATCGGACGCCTACACCTACCTGGCCGACACCATCGAGGCTTTCCCGTCCCCCGAAGACGTGAAGGGCTGGATGCGCCAGGCGGGTCTCGAACGCATCGAGGCCGAACCCCTTACGGGCGGTATCGCGTTTCTCTACACAGGAGGGGTCCCATGCAAATCGAACGAGTGATGGTTGGCATTACGGGCGCCAGCGGCGCGATCTACGCCCACCGGTTGTTGCGCGCGCTGGCGCTGCGCCCCGGCGCGCGCGAGATTCTGGTGGTGGCGTCGAAAGCCGGGCGCCGGGTTGTGCGCGAAGAATTGGGCACGGAATTGCCGACCCAACCGGAGGCAATGACCGGTTGGGTGGGATTGGAACGCGAACCCGAAGGGGTGCGCTGGCAATTGTTTCCCGTGGACGACATCGGGGCGGGTCCGGCCAGCGGCTCCTACCGTATGCATGCGATGGCCATTGTTCCCTGTTCGATGCGGACGCTGGCGGCGGTGGCGGGCGGCCTGGCCGACAACCTGATCACGCGCGCGGCGGACGTCTGCCTCAAGGAGGGATGCCGCCTGGTACTCGCTACGCGTGAGTGTCCCCTCAATGCCCTGCACCTCGAAAACATGCTCAAACTGGCGCGCCTGGGCGTGCGGATCGTCCCCCCCATGCCGGGATTCTATCGCGCCCCCCAGACCCTCGAGGATCTGGTTCAGTTCGTGGTTGAGCGTCTGGTGAGCCAGATGGGACTGGAAGAGTAAGCGGAAACGATCGAGTTCATTTCCCAGACAGTCCGGTTCAAAAACAGAAATGGAGACTGAGACAATGAGAGGTCTGAAATCTGTCATCGCGGGAATGATCTGCCTGGTGGTTCTGTCGGCAAACGCGACACGCGCCGACGAAAACACAACACCGACATTGAAACTGGTCGAAGCGCGGAAAATCTGGGATCAGGCGCCCCACAACGCCTTTACCGATCTGATCCGCTTTCAGGATCGCTGGTTCTGCGTGTTCCGCGAAGGGAAAGGCCATGTCGCCCCCGATGGCGCGTTGCGGGTGCTCACGTCGTCCGACGGAGAAAAATGGGAATCCGCCGCCCTCCTCACGTCACCCGATTCCGACCTGCGCGACGCGAAAATCACCGTCACACCGGACGGGCAACTGATGCTCTGCGGCGCCGAGGCGCTGCACGACAAATCGCAATACTCGCACAAGTCTCTGGCGTGGTTTTCGAAGGACGGACGCGCCTGGAGCGAGCGCCATGAGATCGGCGATCCGGATTTCTGGCTCTGGCGCGTGACGTGGCGCCAGGGTACGGCGTACAGCATCGGTTACAGTTGCGGGAAGGAAAGCCTGACCCGGCTTTACTCGAGCAAGGATGGCAAAACATTCAACACGCTCGTCGAGCGCCTGTTTGACGCCAGTTTCCCCAACGAGTCCTCGCTGGTATTCGATGGCGACACCGCGTACTGTCTGCTGCGGCGCGATGGAAACCCGAACACCGCTCAGTTTGGGATTTCGCAGCCGCCCTATACGAAGTGGGAATGGAAGGACACGGGCGCGTTTGTGGGCGGCCCGCAAATGCTCCGCCTCCCCGATGGACGTTTGCTGGCTGCTGGACGGCTCCTCACGGGAGGCCCACACACTGCGCTTTGCTGGATTGACTCGCAGACCGGTAAACTCACCGAGGCGCTCAAACTGCCGTCCGGGGGGGACACGAGCTACCCCGGTCTCGTTCTGCACGATGGTTTGTTGTGGGTCAGTTATTATTCTTCGCACGAAGGGAAAACGGCCGTCTATCTGGCCAAAGTTCTCGTGGAAAAATAGGCCGTCCGGATTCCCGCTCTTGCGGAAATATAGAATGCGGGGGAATGATCGGCGAAACGATTAAACCCGTTAAACAACGAGACGTTCCGCATCCCTCCCTCCTCTTGACAATTACCCCGTTCGTGCGATACTGCATTTGTGGGGCCGGGACGCGGACTGCGAGGTCTGCGGCAAGGGAAGAAATCCTCCACCCTTTCCGGCCACGCTCGAGGAAAGCAAGAAGGAGTTGAAAAAACATGGCTGTGTACGAATACCAGCATGTCGGCAAGGCCTGCGCCATCGGCAAAGTCTTCGAAGTGGAACACCCGATCAGCGAAAAGGCCCTCCAGACGTGTCCCGAATGCGGCGGCGCGGTGCAGCGATTGATTTCGCGGACTTTCATCAGCACCCCGCGCTCCGACACGGACCTGAAACAGATGGGATTTACCAAACTGGTGAAACGCGACCAGGGTGTCTATGAGAACGTGACCGCCACGGGTAAGGAGAGCCGCTACATGATGGCCGACAAGCCCGAGACCATGCCCGACATCAAACGCAAAGTCAGTGATTGACCTCATGCTCCGGAGGCGTGTGTTCATCCACTCCGCGTCCAGATTCAGGAACTGAACGACAATCATGCCCGTGTCCGTCCTGTCAAGCCTGCGCGAACTGGGAATCGGCGCGCAGCGGTTCCTGATCTTCACCGCCGCCAATCAAGTCGCCTGGCAGTGTGTGGCGGGCCTGTTTCTGGTGCTCTTCGGTCGGGCCATCAACATGCCCGAGTCCTGGATCGGGGTGCTTCAGGCGTTCATGCCCCTCTCGACCGTTCTGGTCGTTTTTACCGTTCCACTGATCGAACGCACCGGTCCGCGGCGGCTCCTGCTCTTCACCTGGGGCATCCGCAACGTCCTGGCCATTCCCACATTTGCCATGGTCTGGGCCATGTCCGTCTGGGGACCCCAGGCCGCGTGGTACGTCCTTCTGTTCTCCACACTGAGTTTCTGCGGCGCGCGAGCCATTGGGGTGGGAGGCTGGTTTCCCTGGCTTTATGAAGTCGTGCCCAACCGCGCTCAGGGAGTTTACTTCTCCACCGAAGCCGCCATCGCGCAATTGACCAACATTGCCCTGACCCTGGCCGTGGCGGTTGGGCTGCGCGGCAACACCGGTCTGGGCAGCTATTTCTGGATCTACCTGATGGGCATCCTGGCCGGGTTCTTGAGTTTGGCGGCCATCTGGCGCATCCCGGGAGGCAAGCAACTGCCACAGACCACCCGCTCGTCCCAGCCGGGACTGAGCGGGTACCGCCACGCCCTGGCGGACCGCGACTACGTCCGCTACGTCGTACGGGTTTGTCTGGGCCAGTCGGCGCTCTGGTGGCTCCAGGCGGTTTATGTCCTCTATCTGCGCGACCAGCTCAAGTTCTCCGATACGGAGATCATGTATCAGGTCGCGGCGGGCAGCCTGGGTCTGGCCCTCACCGTGCGCCATTGGGGCCGCTACGCCGACCGCTTCGGAAGCATCCCCGCCATCATGTTTGCGCTCGCGGCCTACGCGCTGATCGCTCTGGGTTGGATCACCCTCCTGCCGGGCGCCGCCTGGACGCCCCTCCTGTCCCTGCTCCTGGTCGTGCTCGGCACCGTCTTCAACGGCGCAGCCGCCATGGTCATGAACCGAGGCATGCTCTGCCGGGTGCGGGAAGAGGGACGCGTCGGGTACACCAACCTCTGGATCGTCTGCACGGCGCTGGCCACCGGCATCACCCCCATTCTGGCCGGAGTCATTGTCGAACGGATGCAAATGACCGGCTACCGCCTCTGTTTCCTCCTGACAGCGCTCATGAGCGTCGCCTGCGCCCTCTCGCTCTTCAGCGTGGCGCAGGAAAAAGACAAGCCCCCGATTCCCAACCTCGGCAACCTGCTCAAACCCTCGATCCCCATGCGCACCCTCTGGCGCATCGTCTGGATCACCCTGGGCCTCGACGAAAGCAACCGCTCCGAGGAACCAGGCGCCGTTGCTCCCCCTCAAAACCGGAAAAACTGATTCGGCCCGTTCTCCTTCGAGTCTTTCGCTTTCGTATCGCGAAACACACCGGAGAACCTTCTTTCTGTTCATACAGGTTGCATTTTTTACAGCAGTTGAGCGCCAACGGCGCGGATTTATACCAGCCTGGGGCAAGCGCAGCGTCGCCCCAGGATAGATGCCCTTTTTTCATAAGGGCTGAAGGCCCGACCTATGAAAAGGGACAAAGGGCTAAATAGAGCGGGCTTTCAGCCCTTACGGAGATAAACCCATCGGTTTTCCTGGGGCGACGCCCCAGGCTGGTATAAATCCGCGCCGTTGGCGCTTTCCCCCGGATTTTTCTATCTTCCGACGCCTTTCTTCTCTTCCCGGAACTCACCCTCCGGGTCTCTTGAGTTCTCCTGATTCCAAACGACTTGTTCGCGTAACGGCTGTTTTCATAAGAACCCATTCCGAGTGTCCAGACGAATCCCGGAGATTCTCGTTTTCTGTACGCTTCCCCTCGCCGTCATTCCCACGGAAGCGGGCATGACGGGTGAATGGTTTCTATTTTCCCCTAACAAAAACGACAAATAGGACAACGAGGCGTTCCTGGTAAAAGATCCCAACCCCCATATTCTCAGAAAAACGGCTAAAGGGATGTCGCTTTCTTGCCGAAAGGGAAAGGAGATGAACTCGGTTCCCTGAGAAACGGCAAGAGACCCTGTCATTCGATCCTGCAAAAACGGCTTCGCGCAATTTGACTCACGGAGGAAAAACATGAAAACGGGATGGACCATTGGAAAGAAGTTGATCGTGTCGTTTGTGGCCGTGTCGGCTATCACCTTGATGCTGGGAATTGTGGGTTACTATGGAGCGGTCAAGAGCGAACAGGCCGTCAATGAACTCGGCAACGACACCTTGCCCAACATCCAAAGCCTCGTCACCATCATGGAACAGACCGGGCAGGTCAAAGCCGCGATGCGGACCCTCCTGAATCCGGGAACAAGCGACGCCGACCGCAAGCGCCAGCCGGAAACCATCGCCAAGGCCACAAAGGAACTCGACGAGGCCTGGAAGGTGTACGAGGCGCTCCCGCAGGTTCCCGAGGAAGCGGCCATCTGGAAAGACTTTCTGCCCGCCTGGCAACAGGTGATGGCTGACCGGGAAGAGTTTTTCAAGATCAATAGCGAGTTCGAGGCCCTGCAGGTTGCGAATCCGATTGCGCTCCAACGCGATCTGTTTGACATACGGGGAACCCTGTGGAAGACCATTCATGCCCTGACCCTGCAACTCAAGCAGGGCGCCACCCTTCAGGAAACCGACACGCTGAATACTCTCCTTACCGACACCCAGAAAGACTGGTTGCAAACGATCAAGGTAACCAGTCCCGCGATGGTCAAAATGCTCCAGGATCTTCAACCCGCCAATACCGCCATGATGGAGAGTCTGCGCAAGATTCAGGGAAATACGACCGGCGGCAACGCAAATGCGGCGGTCGAGGAGTTTGAAAAGGTCTTCATTCCCACTGCCATGAAGGTGATCGAGGGGATGCGTCCCCTGCGCGCCGAAGCCGTCAAGGCGAATGGGCTGCTTGAGAAACTGAACCAGCAGGGAATGGTTGTCTGCCGTGCCAGTGAAAACAAGGCATTGGGAATGCTCGACAATATCGTAAAAATCAACAAGACTCTCGCCGCCGACACCGTTAAGACCAGTATTGAAAAGGCGGAATTCTTGAAAATCCTCAGTCTGGCGGCGATGATCGTCGGCGTGGTCGCGGCGCTGGCGCTTGGCATTCTCATCAGCCGGGGCATCAACAACACGTTGCGGCGCATCATCGAGGGGCTGAGTGCGGGCGCCAATCAGGTGGAGTCCGCTTCGACGCAGATTTCGCAGTCGAGCCAGCAACTGGCCGAAGGCGCCACCGAGCAGGCCTCGAGTCTCGAGGAATCCTCCTCGGCGCTCGAGGAACTCGCCAGCCAGGCCCGGAACAACGCCGAATCGGCCGAAAAGGCGATGGAATTGATGAACACCGCGAAAAAGGTCATCGGCGAAACCGGCCACGCCATGGAACAGATGGTCCAGACCATGAGCGGGATCAAGGAGTCGTCCGGCAAGATTTCGGGGATTATCAAGACCATTGAGGAGATCGCCTTCCAGACCAACCTGCTGGCGCTCAACGCCGCCGTCGAGGCCGCCCGCGCGGGCGAGCACGGCAAGGGCTTCGCCGTCGTGGCCGAGGAGGTGCGCAACCTGGCCCAGCGCTCGGCGGTGGCGGCCCGCGACACGGCCAACCTGATCCAGGCCAACGTCGAGCAGTCCAACCGGGGCGCCGAAGTGGTCCAGAAGGCCGCGGCCGGGATCAAGAATACCGCTGAGAACGCCACCCAGGTTGCGCAGTTCATGGAAACCATCGACACCGCCTCACACGAACAGGCCCAGGGAATAGACCAGATCAACATTGCCGTCGCCCAAATGGACAAAGTCACCCAGCAGGTGGCGGCCAACGCCGAAGAATCGGCGTCGGCGTCGGAGGAACTGGCCAGCCAGTCGCACCTCCTGACCTCCATCGTGGGCGAACTGGCCACAATGGTCGGGGGCGCAGCAACCCAGGGTGCGGGCAGGCCGACCCCAACCGTCGCGCTTCACGGAGAACACCAGGGCGTCCCCCGCAGAACGAAAACGCCGACCCCGGCGCCCCGTCTCGGTCACACTCAACCCGGCGCGGGACGGAAAAGCAAAGCCGCATCGGCCATTCCCTTTGACGAGGACTTCACGGACGAGTCCATGAAGGATTTCTAAAAGCGAATTGGAAACAACAGACAGAAGAAGGGGCAAGGGAGGGGGGCGGATAGCCCCCCTCCCTTTTCACAAGGAGAGTCAGAAGAACCCAACGTAAAGCCCAACTGAATGCGAAAACGCGCTCCGTATTCGCGAGCCTGTAACGATAGAAAATCACTCTGTTTTAAAGACAGAGCAAACGATCCCTGAAATCTACCCGCAACGACCTTGGAAGAATCTGTTTTTTGCGGGAATGCTTATTTTGTGTTTTCCCCTTTCAAAATCGCTCTCCTTTTTATATACTTCATTCAACTTTGGTGCATTCATCGCTTCTTGTCCCGATTACATCGGTACGTGTATCTCGGCTTGGCTACGATCTTCCGGCTCGTTCTGGAGAAACGCCATCTTCTGTATTTTTCGGGAAATGGCTAAAGTACAGCCCCTTTCTTTCCGAAGAAACAGACAAGCGGTATTGGATCGCAGGTACACGGCAAGGAGTGCGAACTTCTGAGACGGCAAATCGTCTGCAGGCAATTTAGTCAAACTGGGGAGGGGAAAGAGATGAAAACAGGATGGACCATCGGAAAAAAGTTGATCGTGTCGTTTGTGGCCGTGTCGGTTATCACCTTGACGCTGGGAATTGTGGGGTACTACGGGGCGGTCAAGAGTGAACAGGCCGTCAATGAATTGGGCAATGTCACACTACCCTCCGTCCAGAAGCTGGTAACCATCATGGAACAGGCTGGCCAGATCAAGGCCGCGATGCGAACCCTCCTGAATCCAGAAGCAAGCGCCACCGACCGGAAACGCCAGCCGGAAACCATCGCCAAGGCTACGCAAGATCTGGAAGAGGCCAAGAAGGCTTACGAGACTCTTCCACAAACTCCCGAGGAAGCGGCCCTCTGGAAAGAATTCCTGGATGCATGGAAACTGGCTTTGGTGGACCGGGACGAATTTTTCAAGATCAACAGCGAACTGGAGTCCCTGGACATCCTGAACCCAACGGCTCTCCAGCGGGACTTGCAGAAATTCCAGTTCGATCATTACAAATTGACGGTAAACATCTTGAGCCTTCTGGAAACCGGCACGGAATTCAAGGGAGGAGACGACCCCACCACCTGCAACTACGGGAAGTGGGTCGCCCAATTCAAATCTACAAATCCGGAACTGAAACGAGTGGTAGATGCCACACACGACTCGCACGCGGCCTTTCATGCGGCAGTCAAGAAGGTTGTGGAAATTGCCACCCAGGGGAACAAGGACGGTGGCGTCAAAATGGTGTATGGCGAGATGAAAATCGCCCGCGATAAAACGTTTGAGGGATTCGACGCGTTGCTTACCGAAGTGACAAAGGCCGGAGAACTGTACAAAAAACTGGATCAACAGGGAATGATCGTCTGCCGTGCCAGTGACAATAAAGCGTTGGCCCTGCTGGATAACATCGTCAAACTGAGCGAAGAGAATGCCACCAACACGGTCACGGCCAGCATCGAAAATGCGGCGTTTCTGGAAATACTCTGCCTGGCGGCGATGATCGTCGGTGTGGTCGCGGCGCTGGCGCTTGGCATTCTCATCAGCCGGGGCATCAACAACACGTTGCGGCGCATCATCGAGGGGTTGAGCGCGGGCGCCAATCAGGTGGAGTCCGCTTCGACGCAGATTTCGCAGTCGAGCCAGCAGCTGGCCGAGGGCGCCACCGAGCAGGCCTCGAGTCTCGAAGAATCCTCCTCGGCGCTCGAGGAACTCGCCAGCCAGGCCCGGAACAACGCCGAATCGGCTGAAAAGGCGATGGAACTGATGAACACCGCGAAGAAGGTCATCGGCGAAACCGGCCACGCCATGGAACAGATGGTCCAGACCATGAGCGGCATCAAAGAGTCTTCCGGCAAAATCTCGGGCATCATCAAGACCATCGAGGAAATCGCTTTCCAGACCAACCTGCTGGCGCTCAACGCCGCCGTCGAGGCCGCCCGCGCGGGCGAGCACGGCAAGGGCTTCGCCGTCGTGGCCGAGGAGGTGCGCAACCTGGCCCAACGCTCGGCGGTGGCGGCCCGCGACACGGCCAACCTGATCCAGGCCAACGTCGAGCAGTCCAACCGGGGCGCCGAAGTGGTCCAGAAGGCCGCGGCCGGGATCAAGAATACCGCTGAGAACGCCACCCAGGTTGCGCAATTCATGGAAACCATCGACACCGCCTCACACGAACAGGCCCAGGGAATAGACCAGATCAACATTGCCGTCGCCCAAATGGACAAAGTCACCCAGCAGGTGGCGGCCAACGCCGAAGAATCGGCGTCGGCGTCGGAGGAACTGGCCAGCCAGTCGCACCTCCTGACCTCCATCGTGGGCGAACTGGCCACAATGGTCGGGGGCGCAGTAACCCAGGGTGCGGGCAGGCCGACCCCAACCGTCGCGCTTCACGGAGAACACCAGGGCGTCCCCCGCAAAACAAAGACGCTGGTCCCGGCGCCCCGCCTCACCCACACCCAAACCGACACAAGCAGGAAAAGCAAAGCCGCAGCGGCCATCCCCTTTGACGAGGATTTCACGAACGAGTCCATGAAAGACTTCTAAGAGCGTCCGGAAACGGCGTTTACATGAGATCGGGAAAACGCGAGGGAGACGATTTCGTCTCCCTCGCGTTTCTCTGTTTCCGCCCTCGGATTCCTTGAAAAAAAGATGGGAGCCGCTTAAGATCCTCTCGGGTTTTGACGATAATAAATACGGGCCGTGCGGTACAATCATAGAGGTGGACTGATTTTTGCTCTCCCCCCTGCGGGGGCGCCTGAAATATTCAGGCAAAGCCATTTTTTCCCAAATTCGGCTATTTACCTGTTCCGCCGGGCATTATGAAAACCCAGGCGAGGGAAAAATTGTCTTTTCGGCACCGTCTTCAGAACTGCGGCCAGACAGAAAGTGAGACCATCAAAATGAAAAACATGCGGGTGGGTCAAAAAATAGCCCTGGGTTTTGGGATTATCCTCATGCTGATGCTCGGGGGGATGATCGGCTCCAGCCTGGGCATTCTCGGCATTGTGCAGGATGCGCGTAACGTGATTGATGGCAACGCGCTTCGGTCTCTGGTCGCGGAGAAAACCGTTGACCACCTGAACTGGGCCAAGAAGGTGAACGCCCTGCTGACAGACTCATCCGAGAAAACGTTCGATCCCCAGAAAATTCAGACGGACAGCCATCTTTGCGCATTCGGCAAGTGGATGGACGACCCCAAGGGGCGCGCTCAGGCCGAAATCCTGGTGCCGGAACTGGCGCCTCTGTTCAAAAAAATTGAAACGCCCCACAACCAACTCCATCTGTCCGCCGCCGAGATCGGGAAAGTCTTCAGCAAACCCCATTCGGGTCTCGCGCAAACGCTCGGCGCCCGCCTGAACGATCACATCACATGGGCCTCGACCCTCTCGGCCAACCTGGGCGCCGAGATCGGAGGGTTGCTGGCCTACCAGAAACAGACCGAAGAGATCGTCAACGCGGTCTTTTCGCAGGTGGCGCGGATCGCCGAGGACGAAAGCCTGGGCGACCTGGCCGCCCGCCAGGCGCTGGCCAAAGAAGTGCTGCGCAGCGTCCGGTTCGGCGCGGAGAACAAGGATTACATCTTCATCACCGACACCCGCCCCTACATGATCATGCACCCGATGAAACCGGAACTCGACGGCACGGATGTGGCCAACATGGCCGACCCGCTTGGAAAACGGCTGTTCATGGAAATGATCAAGGTCTGTACGGAAAAGGAGAAAGGCTTCGTCTTTTACCAGTGGCCGCTGCCGGGCACCACGACCAACAGCCCGAAAATCACGTTCGTGCGGCTTTACAAACCGTGGAACTGGATGATCGGGACCGGCATTTACCTCGATCCCAACGACAAGGCGCTCCTGACGCGCGCGGCGGATGTGGCGGAGGGGAAACCCTTCTCCCTCAGACTGCAGACCGATCCGACACAATGCGCGTTTGGAAAATTCCTGGCGGCGCCCGAGACGGCCCAGCTGCGCCTGGAATTCCCGGAACTCGACAAAAGTCTGGCCGCCTGTGAGGCGCCCCACAAACAACTCCACACACTGGCTCTGGCCATTGAAGCGCATGTAAACAAGCGCGAAACCGAGGCGGCGATTCAGGTCTATCAGGACCAGGTGCAGCCCACACTGACCGAGATCCGCAAAAATTTCGACGCCGCAATCGCCGCAGAGAACGCCCTGCAGGAAGGGCTTGACAAGGCCAATGCCATCTACGCCACGCAAACCCAGCCCGCGCTTCAGGAAGTTCAAAAACTGTTGGATGAGGTGCGCGCGCTCTCCGAAACCAAAACGCTGACCGACGCCACCATGCTCGATGCGGCGCAACGGACCCAGAGGATTCTCCTCGTGGGTGGCGTTCTCTCCATCCTTCTGGGGGTGGCGCTGGCCATCCTGATCGCGCGAAGCATCATCGCCCCCCTCCGAAAAGCCGTCGTTGGAATGCGGCATGAAGCGGAAAAAGTCGCGCAGGATTCCGTTAAGATCCATGCGTCCAGTGTGCAGTTGGCCGACGATGCCGTTTCGCAGGCCTCGAGTCTCGAGGAATCGTCCGCTGCGCTCGAAGAACTGACCGGGCAGGCCCACGGCAATGCCGAGAAAGCCCGCGAAGCCACCGCCGACGCGGCTCTGGCCTATCAAGCCACCGAAAAAGCCAACCATTCCATGCAGGAAACCGTCGCGGCGATGGAAAGCCTGAAAGCCTCGTCCGGCCAGGTCTCGGGCATCATCAAGACCATCGAAGAGATCGCCTTCCAGACCAACCTCCTGGCGCTCAACGCCGCCGTCGAGGCCGCCCGCGCGGGCGAGCACGGCAAGGGATTTGCCGTCGTGGCCGAAGAGGTGCGCAACCTCGCTCAGCGGGCCGCCACCGCCGCCCGCGACACGGGACAACTGATCGAAGGGAGCGTTGCCCAGTCCAGTCGCGGCGCCGCGATGGTGGAAGAAGCCGCCGACTCCATCCGCCACATCGCGGAAATCATCGGACGGGTCACCACTAATATCGAAGAGGTCAACGCCTCCTCCAATGAGCAATCCCGAGCCATCCAGCAGATCAACGCAGCCGTCGTCATGATGGACAAGGTGACCCAGAATGTCGCGGCTGGCTCCCAGGACGCCTCGACAGCCTCCGACGATCTGTCCAGGCAGTCGCAACGAATGCACGACATCGTCGAGATGCTGGCCGCCATGATCGAAAAAGACACCCAACTGGTCGGCGCCTCTCAAGCCGCCCCCGTGCGGCACGAGCCGATCTTCCCGACCGACACGAAGCACACGCCGGCCCCGGTTCGTCCCAGACTCGCGATGAACCCGAAAACTCCACCCGCGCCCAAGAAGCCCCCGCTCCCCAAAATCACACCGTTCGAAGGGGAAAAGTCGGACTTTCAGGATTTCTGAGAAGTCTGAGAACGGAAGCCCTTGCTTCGCAACCCCGTCCTGCGTATCTTGTCTATCCATGTAGAGGAATGAACATGGAGGATCGGATACGCAGGACTTTTATTTGCAGGGACCGTGGAAATGGCCGTTGAACAGGGAATCCCGTTCCGATTCGAGAACATCATGGGGGACATGGTCCGAATGCCCGCAATCCCGCCTTGTCGTTTCATTTTCTCATGCTGATTGCACAGTCTGTCACCCTGAAAACCGCAGTTACGCGAACAAGTCGTTTGGAATCAGGAGAACTCAAGACACCCGGAGGGTGAGTTCCGGAAAAAGAAGAAAGACGTCGGAAGAAAGAGAAATGCGGGGGAAAGCGCCAACGGCGCGGTCTTATACCAGCCAGGGGCATCGTCCCAGGAAAACCGATGTGTTTATTCCCGCAAGGGCTGAGAGCCGCGCTCTATTCAGCCGTTTAGCCCCTTTTCATAGTTCGGGCCTTCAGCCCTTATGAAAAAGAGGGACACCCGTCCTGGGGCGACGCTGCGCTTGCCCCAGGCTGGTATCAATCCGCGCCGTTGGCGCTCAACTGCGATTTATAGGTTCACTCTTAATCTCCGAAAGAAAGGAATCCCCAGATGCAAAACATTGCCAACGACATCAGAACCCTGGTCGCTCGGGTCACCCCCCTTCTGGCGCAATTGAGCGCGGATGAGGCAGCCGCGAAACCGCAACCGGAAAAGTGGTCCAAGAAAGAAATCCTGGGACACCTGATTGATTCCGCCGCCAACAACCACCAGCGGTTCGTTCGGGCGGGGTACAAGGCCGCCCTGGAGTTCCCCCCTTACGCGCAGAACGAGTGGGTGCGCGTCCAGGGACACCAGGAAGCGGACTGGACGACGCTCGTCGAACTCTGGTCCGCCTACAACCGCCACCTGAGCGGGGTTCTCGATCGCCTCCCGGCGAGCGCATTCTCCGAACCCTGCAATATCGGCAAGGAAGAACCGGCGCCGCTTGAAGAGGTGGTGACGAGCTACCTGGCCCACCTGCGGCACCATGTGGAACAGTTAGTCGGACAAGGGGCTGGATAAAAAACTGGGTGAGTGGGAATGGTACTCCCTTGAAACGGGAATGCCGACGATTCTCTATCGCGACGGGAAATACACGACGGAAAGGAAAAGCCATGAAGTTGAAACAGTGGGTTTTGGTCGGAGGTATCGTACTGGTCACACTAGGGTTTGTGTGTGGATGCCACAGGCAATCGGAACCCGAGGCAGAGAATCCGATGCGCCTCGATCCTCTCGTTGACGCCGCCTGGAAAACACACGCCAAGGGTCACAGTCAGGCCCCCAACAACGAGATTCCCCCCCAATTCTGGGATCCTCGAATCCAGGCGCTCAAGCCAATCAAGGTTTATACGCATCGGGCCAATGTGGTCGTGGTACAACGAGTGCAAGATGGGGTGGAAGAAGGGACTTACATCTATATCCCCATCTCCTCTTACCTCCCGATGACCGGCGACGACGGCTTCACGTTTTCCCCGGAACCTAAAAACGGGAATACCTATTCCCTGGGTACGGGAATTTTCGAGTACAAGAGAACGGGCATGGGTGTTCGGTTGAGAACCGAATAGATCCGTGACCCTTGAAACGGCAGTTGAGAGGGGAAAACGAGTCTTCGACCTTGTTTTGGGGGCGAAAACAGATTTGGCTCGGTTACCCCTGGGTGAGATTCTGTATTACTGCGCCAATCAGGAGATTGGCGTTCCCAGGGAGAGACAATAACCGCAAATAGAGGGGCAGGAAAAAATCTTCTACCCCTTTGTGAGAATCCTTCTTGCGAGGGGAAAAACCAAAAAAAGACGGACAGGATAACGGGATTTACAGGATATGGCGAGATTCGATTCGTATCCTGCCGATCCTGTTATCCTGTCCCGTTTTTTCGTTCTGTTCCGAAAGAGTCCTTCGAGTTCGTCTCTTTCTGAATGCAACTCCGTATGAATCCGTATTGGAGCCGGGTTCGCGCTTCAGGACGGCCAGTCGCAGCATTCTTTCATATTCCCACGAAGCGCGAATCAGATCTTCGCGTCCACCGACCGGATGTAGTCCGCCGCTTTTTGGTACTCGTCCTGGTTGGGCAGGTGCTCCATCATCAGGGGGACGTCGGGAAACTTGCGCAGTTCGCGCAGGAATGTGGCGTAATCGAACTCGCCCGTGCCCGGCGTGACTTCTTCCATCTGCACGCTCAGTTTGTCCGGATGGATTTTAAGATCCTTGGCGTGGCAGCTGCGGATCTGCGGGCCGAGTTTCGCGAAGCACTCGCGCAGCAGGTCGCCGGAGCGGTAGAACAGCTGCGGGCTGGCGACCATGTTGGTCGGGTCGAGGTGAACGGCGCACCGCTCGCGGGCGATGGCCTTGAGGAGTTTCAAGTAGGCGTCGGGCGAGTCGGGGTAGGCCCAGGCCATCGCTTCGAGCGTGAAGAAGGTGCGGGTGGGCTTGACGTCGTCGAGGATGGCGCGGGTGGTTTCGACGATGGCGTCGAAGGTCTCGGGGGTGAGGTTTTTCGCGTGGGGTCCGGCCCAGTGGTCGGGGTTGCGCGAGCCGCTGATGTTGACACAGCAGCGCGCGCCGATGCGGTCGGCCAGCGCCAGACCCTTGCGGCACTTGTCGAGCGCGGCCTTGCGTTCGTCTCCTTTCGGGCTGATCGGGTTGCTCCAGGCGCCCACCTCGGCGATGACAATGCCCGCCTTCTGCGCCGCGTTGGCGTAGGCGCGCACGGTGTCGTCCGAGGCGCTGGGGTCGAGGGGACAGTAGGCCGCCCGATACCCGAGGTCCTGATGGGCTTTGACCCACGCCTCGGGACTGTCGCCTCCGGCGGGACCGCCGAGGAGGAGTGTGCTCTTGCTTTCCGCGCCGCGCGCGAGGCCGGCGCTCCAGGCCGCACCGGCCGCCAGAGCCGTCAGAGTGAATTGCCGCCGGGTCAGATTGCGTTGAGTTGTCATGAGGGTTTTCTCCCGATTCGGTCTCGCAATGGAATGGTGTGCCGCTTTCAGTGGGTTCATCCTGCCACAGGGGGCGCGCGCGAGGCAACAGCGGTGTTTGAGAAAAATGGCCATTGGACGGAAAAGCAGGAATCGGGAGTGTCCCCCTGTGGAAAAAAGAAGCGGCCTTTTCTCCGGCGGATTGCATTGACACACCGAAAAGGGGCGGTTATCATGCCTGCAATAAGCGCTTTATACTGGCGCACTTATCGGCGCGCCAGAAGATGGAACGGATTTCTCATCTTGAATAAACGGAGATACCCGCGGTGCCTGGAAAATCTCCCCAAAGGCTGGACCGGACAGAGTGCGCGCGTGCAACACGCGGTTGGCGTTGGGCCTGGCGAGCGGGTCTGATTCTCGCGGCCCTGGCGCTGGGTCGTCCCGCGTTTCCCTCGGGTGTTGACAGCGGTTTCACGACCAGCGCAACGCAGGCGCTCTACCTCAGTTCCTATGACCAGCGCATGACGTGGTGCCAGGAAATACTGCGGGGAATCGAGGAGACTCTTCACCCCGATGCCAACAACATCGTGCTCGATGTGTTCAACATGGACTCGAAGCGCTACCGTGAACCGGCCTATTTCAACCGGATCCGGGATCTGCTGGCGGAAAAATACCGTGGGAAGAATGTTTCGCTGGTCCTCTGTTCCGACAACAACGCGTTCGATCTTCTGCGGAAACATCGCGACGCTCTTTTTCCCGGAGCCCCGGTCGTGTTTTGCGGAATCAACGATTATCAGGACGAACAGATCAAAGATCTGAAAGGCTTTACGGGGGTCGCTCAGGTCTTCTCGATCCGGGCGACCGCCGACACGATTCTGCGGTTGCACCCCGACACGCGGGAAATCTTCGTCGTCAACGACTTCCAGGAATCGGGGCAGTTGAACTTACGCGACACGCAGCGTGAACTGGCAGATCTGCGGGACCGCGTCCAGATCGCGTACAACGAGGACCTGCCGATCGAAGAATTGTGCGGAAAAATGGCCTCGTTGCGCGAGGGGACCGTCGCGCTGCTGGGCGTTTACTACGTGGATCGCGACGGGCGCTACTTCACCGAAGAGGAAATCCGCACCCGTCTGACCGCGAGGTGCCGCGTGCCGGTCTATACCCTCCATGAGTTCTACATCGGGAAGGGGGTGCTGGGCGGCGAGGTGATCAGTGGTTTCTCGCAGGGAGAAACGATGGCGCAAATGGCCCGTCGGATTCTCGATGGGGAAAATCCCGACTCGATCCCCGTGCTCAAGACCGGGGCCAACCGCAATGTTTACGATTACACGCAACTGGCCCGATTCAATATCCCCCCGAGCCGTTTGCCGGCCGGCTCGGTTGTCGTCAACAAACCGTTCTCTCTCTACGAAAATTACAAGACGGAAATCTGGGCGGTGTCGGCGCTTTTTGTGGTGTTGCTGTTGCTGGTGGCCCTGCTGGTTGTCTATATCCGCCTGCGCGCCCGGGCAGAAGAAGCCATCCGATCGAGCGAGAAACGATTCCGGCAATTGGCGGACGCTTCGTGGGAGGGCATCCTGATTCACGACCAGGGGAAAGCCTTGCTGTTCAACGACCTGTTCCTCAACATGTTCGGTTACACGGAAGAAGAAGTGAAGGGACAGGATATGGTGTCCCTGCTGATCGCTCCGTCGGCGCACAAGGACGTGATGGACCATATCGCGTCAAACACGGACATGCCCTACCGGACCGTCGGGGTGCGCAAGGACGGCACGGAGTTCCCGATCGAGGTGCGCTTGCGTTTCTTAGACTACGAGGGTAGGCAGGTACGGGTGGCCGTGCTGCGCGACCTGACCCAGCAGTGCCAGATGGAAGAACGGCTGATCCAGAGCCAGAAGATCGAAGCGGTCGGGACATTGGCGGGAGGAATCGCGCACGACTTCAACAACATCCTGTCGGCCATTCTCGGCTATGCCGAACTGGCGCGGCAGGAAACGCCCGAAGGGTCCGAGGTGGAAAACGACCTCGATCAGATTTTGCGGGCCGGAACGCGCGCCAAGGATCTGGTGCGGCAGATTCTGGCCTTCAGCCGCCAGACCAAGACGGAAACCGCGCCGGTTTGCCTCGCTTCGCTGGTCAAGGAAACGATGAAACTTTTGCGGGCCGCGCTTCCCACTTCGATTGACATCCAGATGGTCCTCGAGAGCGAGGCGTATGTGCTCGCCGATCCCACCCAGATCCACCAGGTGATCACCAATCTGGCCACCAATGCCTCGCTGGCCATGCGGGAAAATGGAGGACGCCTCGACCTGACTCTGCGCGACGTGGAACTGACAAGAGAAGAATCGCTTTCGTATCCCGGCCTCGAGTCGGGAAAGTATGTGCGGCTCACGGTCAGCGACACCGGCTGCGGCATGACGCCCGAAGTCCGCAACCGCATCTTCGAGCCATTCTATACCACCCGCCCGCAAGGGCAGGGAACCGGCCTGGGGCTTTCGACCGCGCTGGGAATCGTCCAGCGGTTCGGGGGCCTCATCACCGTCTATAGCGAGCCGAACGTGGGCAGCACCTTCCAAGTACTGCTGCCCCGAATGCTCCAGGGAGTCGAACAGGTCGAGGAAGTGGAAAAGAAACCGCTGCCGCGCGGAATCGAGCGGATTCTGGTGGTGGACGACGAGGCGTTCCAGATAGACCTCGCGTCAAAAATCCTCGGGGGATTGGGCTACCACGTGACCGCCGTCAACAGCAGCGAGCAGGCGCTCAAACTCTACCGCGAGCGCCCAGACAGTTACGACCTGATCATCACCGACATGACCATGCCGGGCATGACGGGCGACATCCTCATCGAGCGCCTGCGCGAGATTCGCCCGAACGTGGCCGTCATGTTATGCTCGGGGTACAGCGAACGGATTTCGCGCGACAAGATCAAGGCGCTCGGGGTCCGCGCCTTTGCCATGAAGCCTCTCATGGTGCGGGAACTGGCCGAGAAAGTCCGCGAAACGCTCGACAACCTCTGACCCCTCATTGCAAACCACTCTATAAGAAACCGAAAGCAGCCTTGTTCTATCCCGAAGCGCGCGGAAAACGGAGCCGTCGCGTCGTCCGGACATTTCGCGGTTTTCATTTGATCGCTATAAGTCGCAGTTGAGCGCCAACGGCGCGGATTTATACCAGCCTGAGGCAAGCGCAGCGTCGCCCCAGGACAGGTGTCTCTTTTTCTGATAAGGGCTGAAGGCCCGAACTATGAAAAGGGGCCAAACGGCGGAATAGAACGGGCCTTCAGCCCTTGCGGGAATAAACCCATCTGTTTTCCTGGGGCGATGCCCAAGGCTGGTATAAGATCGCGCTGTTGGCGCTTTTCCCCGGATTTTTCTTTCGTCCGACGTCTTTCTTCTCTTCCCGGAACTCACCCCCCGGGTGTCTTGCATCCCCCTGATTTCAAACAACTGGTTCCCCGTAACTGCGGTTTTCATCTGATTGCGTTTGGCGATCCCCCCCTCCATGCCTTGCCCTCTAATTTTTTAGACGATTCCCCTTGACACGCGAAAACCCTCCGGGTATATCCTCTAATTCAGTAGAAGGAATACCCGGACAAACAGGAGGTTCGCATGGCTCGGCCCGCTTCCCCCCACCCCACCGAACTCGAGTTGGAAATTCTCAAGGTCCTCTGGCGTCAAGGCGCCTCGACCGTCCGCCAGGTGCGCGAGGCGCTCGCCCCCGCGCGCAAACTCGCCCACACCTCGGTCATCACGATCATGAACATCATGACGGACAAGGGCTACCTGGCCCGCGACGCCGAGGGCAACACCCATATCTTCCGCGCGAAGGTCACCGCGCAGACCGTCCGCAAGCGCATGCTGGGCGACCTGGTGCGCCGGGCGTTCGACGGCTCGGCGCTGGCCATGATCCTCAACCTCCTCGACACGTCCGACCTGAAGGACGGCGAACTCGCCGAGCTGCGTCAGCACCTCGAAGAGAAACGGAAGGACGCCTGACCATGTCATTTCTACCCGATCTGAACGGGGAATTCTGTCTGCGGCTGACGCTGACGTTGCTGCATTTTCTCTGGCAGGGGGTGGCGATCGCCCTGCTGGCCGCCGGGGCCGGAGCGGCGCTGCGCCACGCCGGAGCCGCCGCACGGTACTGGGTCTTCGTGGCCGCGCTGGGGGCGATGGCGCTCTGTCCCCCGATCACCTACCATACCCTGACGCGGCTGGAAGACGCGCCGCAGGAGGCTGTCCCCCAGACGGCGTTGCCGCCGGAGACGGAGGCGCTCCGGCCGGGCGAAGGCTCTTTGCCGGGTACGGTTGGGACGGGTTTCGCTCCGGTCTCCATTGGGAATTCCTTCTCCGATACGGGTCTTCCCAGAACGGTGGACCTTTCTCCCGGCTCCGAGGGCGGGAGTTCCGGGACAGGTGCCGAGGCGGGGCTGAAACCCGCCCCGACTGAGAAAACGGTCTCGGACGCGTCCCTGCTGAAGCGCGTCTCCCGGTCCGTTTCCCAGGCCTTCGCGTCCGACGCGTACGCCCGCGTGGCGCCGTGGGTGGCCGGGGGGTATTTTGCCGGGGTTCTCGTGATGCTGGCGCGGCTCTTCCTGGCGTTGCGGGGCGGGCGCGGCCTGCGCCGCCAGTCCCGCCCGGTGACGGAACCGGCGCTCCGGGCGACGATCGCGCGCGCCGCCGTGGCGTTCCACCTGCACGTCATGCCCGCCGTGGCCTGGTGCGAGCGGGTGGCCGTGCCGACGGTTGTGGGGTTGCTCAAACCCACGATCCTCCTCCCCCTCTCGCTTTCGAGTGGCCTTTCGCCCGAACAGGTCGAGATGCTTCTCCTCCACGAACTCGCCCACCTGCGCCGCCACGACCATTGGGTGAACCTGGCGCAGTGGATTGTCGAGACGGCGATGTTTTTCCACCCGGCGGTCTGGTGGGTCTCGCGGCGCATCCGCGCCGAGCGCGAAATCGCCTGTGACGACCGAGTCTTGGCCGCCGGGGTGGACGCCACCCCCTACGCCGACTCGCTTCTGCGCATGGCCGAACTGAGTCGCCTGGCCACCACCCCGTCCGACCCGTCTGCCGCACTCGCCCTGGGCAGCCACGGCTCGCGCTTCTCCGGCTTCGGCCACCGCGTCCTGCGCCTCATCGAAGGCCGCGAGGCGCTGGAAAGCCTCCGTCCCGCCCGCGTCTGGCCGGTCGCGGTGGCGCTGGTCGTTCTGCTGGCCGGGTGCTACGCGATCGCCTGTCGCCCGGAAGCGCCAGACACCCGACAGTCGAATGATCCCTTGGGAATTCAGTACCGCGGACTGCAGGTGGGCCTGAGTGACTCCCTATACAACCCCCAGGGGGAGAAAATCGGCGAGCGGTTGAACTGGCAATATGGGTCCGGTTTTGGAGGTCCCAAGGAAATGCAGAGACGTCTTATTTTTGACTTCCCGGAAACCCCGGAACCGATATTTTTCGAGAAACTCGCGGTTTCCTGCGCGGGAACACGGGCCGACAAACGGGCCTGGGAAAAGAAAACGAAAGGCGCTTTCACAATCTTAGATACGCCGGAACTGAGAGAAGAGATGGACGGACAAACCCTCCAGGTCATCGCCGATATTCCGTTCTTCGCCCAAAAAAGTCAGGACGACTACCTTTTCCCTCCTGTTATGGATGTCGTGTTGTCCTATTACTACGGCCCTCCCGGAAAGTCCCAGTATCGTTTCTCCGGGCCTTTCAGGTGGGATCAGACCCAGAACGACCGGGGCGGGGTCTTGTGTCCGAAAAAACCCGATCGTGAAGATTGGTTTAGGTTCGATCAGACCCACTTTTTTCTGAAACTGGAAACCCCTCTCGAAAAGTTTGAAGATAGGGCTGCTCTTGCATATGACCGGACCGGAAAACGATATCCTGGACATTTGCGTCCACGTTTAGGGGCCGCCTTGGGAGAGTGGTATAAGGATCTTGAAGTCACATTCAATGTTCCAATCGGAGAGATCGAGACGATCACCATCGGGGAAAAACCCTATGAAGTCTGGGTCACAGGCATCCAGGTGACTCCCCCCGGTTCGGAGGAGGAAACACGGAATGAAATGGCCGAAATGGCCCGCGTGTTTGAAATTCCCGGCATGAAGTATGAACAGGTGCGGGACTACGATTTCGGAGCCAATCCGGACAAGGCGCTTCGCGCGCTTCCTCTTCTACGGGGATTTTCTCTATATCAAGCCGTACGAGCGACCCCACCCGAAAAGTTTCGAGACCAGCCTCCCGAGTTTTTCGAACAACTCCATCAGACCGCGCTCAAGTTGTCTCTGGCGCCGACTCCGCATTGGGAACATGGGATCCGGATGGGAATTCAAGGGGGGTGGCCGGAATGCTATTCGTTGGTACTCGACCGTCTGGCTGACCCCAAGGTACAGCGATTTTTTTCACTTCATGGCGGGGGAGAGGGAAACCCATTTTTCTTGCTCTATTCCCTCTCGGAGCATCCACAGGAACTCCCGGACGACCTGACTCCGAAAATTCAGAAGGTCATTGGTGTTGGAGACAACGGTCCTTCTATGGGACTTTTGAAATGTCTGACGGACAAGAAAACCACCGCGACCACGGAGGCGCTTCACGCGCTTTCACGGGACGAACGGCCCTCCGTCTGGATTGCTGCATTCGGCGAACTCTCTACACGGAAGGCGCTTGCACCGGAAGAAAGCCTGACGCCTCCGGAAAAAGTCCGCCTGACCGTGGCTCGCGCCCTCAACGGCTCCTTGCCGGAGAAAACCGCCCTCGAACCGGAAGTCGAGTCGGTATTACTCGCCATCCTGTCGGATGGAGCGAATAACTTGAGACCGACCCTCGTTCTGGATGCGCTCCATCGCTACAGTGACCCGAAAACAACTCTCCGCGCGGCGGTGGAATTCCTGCAGAAACAGAACCCGTACGGCCACCGGATCAACAGATGGCCGATCCCCACGGTTACACGCTGGATCAACCAGAACTACGGCGTGAACATCGGCGAATTGGGGACAGGCAGTCCGAATGACACGTCCTATGAAGAAATGCCCCCGACCCAGTTGGGGAAACAGATCACCGACGCCTGCACCTGGTATGAGCAGAGCGAATACTTCAACGGGACCCCGTTGAAGCGCCCGTTCTTTCAGAACTCTCCGGAAGAACAAGCCGGGGAAACAAAAGACGGCCCCCTCGACATCCAGTTCGCCGGGATTCAGGTCGGGCTGGGAGACTCCTTGTACAATCAGAAGGGGGAAAAGATCGGGGAGCACGTGAACTGGACCGTAAATGGCCCCTATGAGGAGACTCCGAGTTGGCGTTTCATTTTCGATCTGCCGGAAACGGGATCGGACGCCCAGTATTTCAAGATTTGCCTGTATCGCAGCGATGACGGGAAACGGCAGGGGCGTCTGCGGACATTTGAGAGTATCAGTGAGTTCGGTCTTGCGTTAACTGAGCGGAACGGGCGACAGACACAATGGGTTATCGAGGATCGGGCCACGCCTTCCGCGTACGACCCCGGAGAAAAACCGCCCCGTTCTGTGGATCTGGTCATGCAGTATTACTTCGGCCCGCCCGGGGAAAGCCGCTATCGTTTTTCCGGGCCGTTTGAGATCGATAAACCCCAGGTGGATGGGGAAATGACTTTGTCTCCCCTGAAAGATCCCATGGCCTTGCCGTACAGACAGAACTCGCTTTTCAACCTGAAATCCGGTCCCGGGGTTGCCATCACCGAACCCGTTTTGATTTACGACCGGGAGGGAAAACGATACCGGGGTGTCAGGGGGGGCGGTTCGAATGGTTCCGAGGGGAGCGACATGGAATTCCGGACCGACAAACTATCACTCGAGGACATCGCCCTGGTGACCGTTGGGGAGAAACCCCGCAAATTCGAGGTGAACGGGATCCGGGTCGATCCGGCGGGCGCGGCGGAAGAGACACAGGCCCGGCTGGCGCAGATCGCGAAAGCGCTGGATCTTCCGGCGGTCACTTGGAACGATTTGGGTCAATACAACTTCGCGACAGACCGGGAAAAGACCATCCGGAGTCTTCCTTTCCTCCAAGGGGGAATACTGGTAAAAGCCTGGCAAGACTTCACCAATAGTTCCGATCCCTTGAACCCCGTCAGTCCTCAACGATTCTCTCTGGAACATCTCGAGATCGTCCACCAGACGGCGCTCAAGTGGTCCGGAATCCCCGCGTATTGTCAATACGGGATCGGGATGGGTTTGTGGGGGAGGTGGCCGGAGTTTTATCCGATGGCGCTGAACCAACGGATGGGGTTTAATGCAATCGAAAATCATCCCCAGGAAATGCCGGACGATCAGATTCCCCGGATTCTGGAAATCCTCCAGACAACGGAGATCCCGGAAGAATATCGGGCGTTGATGTCCTGCCTGAGAGGCAAGAGATCCCCCGCCACCACGGAAGCCTTGCGGACACTCACCCAAAGTGACCGTCCCTGGCTCTGGGTGCCCGCCTTCACCGAACTCTGGTCGCGGAATGTGTTCACACCGAACACGGAACTCAGTCCTCAGGATAGGTTGCGGCTCACGACCGCCCGCGTTATCTACGGGGGCGAACCCAATCTAACCTCCGGGGAAGAGATCGAGCCTCTCCTCCTGAGCATGCTGACCCCCGAAGCGAAACGGATGAGTGGAGTTTACTTCGATATTTTCCGGGTTCTCACAATAATTGAAGTCTACTGTAATCGTGAGAACAGAACCCGGGCCATGGTCGAGTATGTCCAGAAAGCCGATCTGGATGTACGTCCCCTCCAGTGGGAAATCGTCCATATTGTTTGCTGGATCAATCGGGATTACAATGTAAACATCAGCAACCTGGGAACAGATCCGAACAAGATGAGTGTTCCATCCCGTGAACAGTTGAAGCAACTGGCCTCCGACCTTGTCTCCTGGCACAAGACCGGGGTTGTGCCAGGTGGTTTCACGGCGGAAAAACCCACCGTTATCGAGTTTCCGGCGGACTCGTCGCTCGGAACCCTTCAGGTGGGGAGTAAAGTATTCCCCGCGCAGGGACGAATCGAAATTCCTGTGGGATCGCATGTTTCGCTGAGTATCAGACAGAGACCCGTTTCTTTTGCCGCCGTGGAACAACTGAAAATCCTCAAGGGATTCGATATCGATCTTTATGGGATCCGCTTTCCCGATGACGATTTTCAATATTTCCGGCCTCTCACGAATCTCAGGTCTTTCAGTTGTGATAAGATCGATTTCTCCGGATTTGACTTTGGGAACCTGAACGACTTCCCGAACCTCAAAGTATTGCGCCTTAGGGGTTGTCAGATTTCGGATACCTCTTTTTCCCGGTTCAAGGTAACCCCCGGGTTGGTGGAACTCTTTCTGGAAAACAACCAGTTGACCGACTCGTCCATGGAACGACTTCAGAACCTCCCAGCCCTGGTTCAACTCAACTTGGGGGGCAATCCTGTCACGAGTCGAGGGCTTGTTCACCTCTCGAATCTGACCAGTCTGAGTGCCCTCTACTTGGCTGAAACCCGGATCGATGATGCGGGATTGGAGAATCTGAAGAAACTGCTCTATCTTCATGCTCTATATCTGGACGATACAAACATTACGAATGCGGGTCTGGTCCATGTTGGCGAACTGAAGTATCTCATGCAGCTCTACCTGAATGGGACTTCGGTCGGCGATGCGGGCCTCGATAATCTGAAAAAACTGCCTTATCTCCAGTATCTGGGACTGAGCAAGACCAAAGTCACCGACGCGGGTCTCTCCAGCCTGGTCGATATTCCGAAACTCTCAACCCTCTCCCTGGGAGGAACCCGGATTACCGACCGGGGCCTAGAAGTTCTGAAAAAACAGAAGACTCTGACCTCTCTGTATCTGGACGAGACCGGCATCACCGACGCGGGACTGACCCAGTTGTCCGAAATGTCCGGTTTGGGGTACCTTTCCCTGGAGGGGACCGCGATTTCCGACGCGGCCATCGAAACTCTGAAACGCTTCCCGAACCTCCGTTCTCTGAACCTCAACAAAACGCGTATCACAGTTGATGGACTGGCGGAACTGAGAAAACAGATGCCAAGTTGTTCGATAGAATCTCCTTCTCTGGAAACAAAACAAAAGGAGGGAGATCTGGTTTCGAACGAGCGTTGAAGGATAGGGAGGACCCCGGGGTACCCTATTCCGCCGCGAGTGCGTCTGGGGCCGAGGCGGAGTCGCTCGAGGCAGGCTTTTCCTCTTTCTTAACCAGCCCGAGCCACTTCCAGAGGCGGGCGCGGGCGATCTCGTCGAAGTAGGGGAGTCGGCGACCGGGGTGGGGCGGAGTTGAAGAAATCCCTGCCGGATGGCAATGTTCCATTCCGGCCGCGGAAGGGTATCCTCCCTCCGCCCGGTTTGAACCCGTGACCGGGCCGGGGGAGGACATGAGCAACGCGATTCGTTTTTCGGGAAAAGATCGTTCGGAAAACGGCCTTCTTCTGGCCGGTCGGGGAAGTTTCGCAAGGGAAATGTCCCCGGGGAGGCTTCGGATGCGCGAATTCTGGCGCGGGCGTGCCCGCCCGCGCTTTTCGTATCTTCATATATTTCATATCTCTACAGAATGGGATACCCTCCGCCGTTGAGGAGAAGCCGTCCGCCTGCCGAAAAATTCCCGATTTTTCTTGCATTCCCAAACACGTCTGGTAGTATGTCGCGGTTTAAGAGGGGCTGGAAGGACTTGCTGGCCTCCAAAAATTTTGAATCCGCAAAAGGACACGTCACATGGCACGCAAAACTCCTCTGGCCAGAGTTCGCAACATCGGTATTATGGCCCACATCGACGCTGGGAAAACGACCACCACTGAGCGCATCCTCTATTATACGGGTAAAACCTACAAGATCGGCGAGGTGCACGAGGGTGGCGCCGAGATGGACTGGATGGAGCAGGAGCGCGAGCGCGGCATCACGATCACGTCGGCCTCGACCCAGTGCTATTGGAACGACCACACCATCAACATCATTGACACGCCCGGCCACGTGGACTTCACGGCCGAGGTCGAGCGCTCGATCCGCGTGCTCGACGGCGCGGTGGCGCTCTTCTGCGCCGTGGGCGGCGTCGAGCCGCAGAGCGAAACCGTGTGGCGTCAGGCGGACACCTACGGGGTGCCGCGACTGGCGTTTGTGAACAAGATGGACCGTACGGGCGCGGATTTCTTCCGTTGCGTGAAGATGATGCGTGATCGCCTCGGGTGCCATGCCGTGCCGCTCCAGTTGCCCATCGGCAGCGAAGAGAATTTCAGCGGCGTGGTGGACTTGGTGGACATGCGGGCGCGCATGTGGGGCGAGGACGTCAACAAGAACAAAGACGCCAAGATCCGTTTCGTGGACATTCCGGAAGATCTGATGCCGCTGGCCCAGAAGTACCGCACCGACATGCTCGAGGCCCTTTCCGAATACGACGAGCCGTTCATGGAACGGTACCTCGAAGGCAAGGAATTCTCCAACGAGGAACTCCACAAGTTGATCCGCAACGCGACCCTGGCGGCGCACATCACGCCGGTGCTGTGCGGCGCGTCGTTTAAGAATAAAGGCGTTCAGATGTTGCTCGACGCGGTGGTCGAGTACCTGCCGTCGCCTCTCGATGTCCCTGAAGTGCAGGGGATCAAGCCGGAAACCGAAGAAACGGACATCCGCCGCGCCAGCGACGATGAGCCGTTCTCGGCGCTGGTCTTCAAGGTCATGAGCGATCCGCACATCGGAAAACTTTCGTATATCCGCGTGTACTCGGGGGTTCTGCAGGCCGGTTCGCACGTCTATAACCCCAACACCGATATGAGTGAGCGCGTCAACCGTCTCATTCAGATGCACGCCAACGACCGCACGCCGGTCGAGGAAGCCCGCACGGGCGACATCGTGGCGGTGGTCGGCCTGAAGCGCTCGACCACGGGTCACACCCTGTGCGACCCGGACCGTCCCATCGTGCTCGAGTCCATGACCTTCCCCGAGCCGGTGATGTCCATCGCCATCGAGCCGAAGACGAAGCAGGACGAAGAGAAGATGTCCTCGGCGCTTCAGAAACTCGCCGAGGAGGACCCGACGTTCCGCGTTTCGACCGATCCCGAAACCAATCAGATCATCATCGAAGGTATGGGCGAGTTGCACCTGGAAATCCTGATCGATCGTATGAAACGCGAATTCAAGGTGCTGGCCAATGTCGGTAAGCCGCAGGTGGCCTACCGTGAGACGTTGACGCGCTCGACGGAAGTGGACCACCGTTTTGTGCGTCAGACGGGTGGTAAGGGTCAGTTCGCACAGGTGTCGCTGCGCATCGAGCCGATGGAGCCGGGCTATGGGTTCAGCTTCGTGGACGAGATCAAGGGCGGTGTGGTGCCGCGCGAATACATCCCCGCCGTCGAGACGGGTATTGTCGAGGCCATGAAGACGGGTATCCTCCACGGCTTCCCGATGGTGGACTTGCGTGTGTCGCTGATAGACGGTAAGTTCCACGCGGTGGACTCGTCGGAACTCGCGTTCCACATCTGCGGTTCGATCGCTTTCAAGGAAGGCGCGGCCAAGTGCGCCCCGAAACTGCTCGAGCCGATGATGGCAATCGAGGTGGTCACGCCGACCGAGTATGTCGGCGATGTGATCGGCGGGCTTCAGCAGCGCCGCGCACATGTCAAAAACATCGAGTCGCGTACCGACACGGTGCAGGTGGTTTCGGCCGACGTGCCGCTGTCTGAAATGTTCGGTTACACCACGGCGTTGCGCTCGGCGACGCAGGGACGCGCCGTCCAATCCATGCAGTTCAGTCACTACGCCGAAGTGCCCAAGGAAATTCAGGAAAAGATTCTGGGCAAGAAAGACTGATCGGTATTCTCCCTGGGGGGCGCGCCGCCTCCCCCACCCCAATTTGGCGCGTCCCCTTTTCCCCGAAACCGGCGCCGGAATCTTGCAAGAGTTCCGGCGCCGGTTTTATTTTTCTTTCCCCCTTGAGGATCAAAGGAAACGAAATGTGCGCGCTGATCGTCTGCTCGGCGCGCACATTTCGTTTCCGGGCCGAACCTGGAACGGGCGCGATGGGGAAGAAATGTTCTGAGCAAAAACTTTGCGTGGAGCGGGTCTGTAAGCCGAATTCTGTCCCCCGCATCTCCCCGAAGGGAGACGCAGGGCGGCGGTCATTCCTCTAGGCGCCGTCTTGCGGCGGCGCTCAAGCAACCTACCCGGGTGTCTCGCCCGCGTCCCCCGGGGGGGCGCGGGCCTCGCGGCGGGCCGCCGCTTCACCCCTATTTGGTCTTGCACCGGATGGGGTTTTCCAGGCGGCCATGTCGCCACGCCGCCGGTGCGCTCTTACCGCACCATTTCACCCTTACCTGAGCCTGAGCCGTCCCCGTGGGGGTGCGCAGGCCATCGGCGGTGTCTTTTCTGTTGCACTTTCCGTCGGGTCGCCCCGCCTTGCCGTTAGCAAGCATCCTGCCCTGTGGTGTTCGGACTTTCCTCCCCCGGAGCCGTCTTCGGGCACAGCCCCCCGAAGGGAGCCACGCACCGCGACAGCGGACCGGCGGCGGCCGCCCGACCTGCTCCACGCTGGCTTCATGCTACCGGAGCGCAGGGATGAACACAAGGAGGAATGGATCATGGATAATGGACAATTGATAATGGGAGAGAGGAGCGATCCCCATGACTCTTCTCCTCGTATTTCCTACTCGTCCTTCAGAAGATCTCCCATCCCTTCATTGTCCATCATCCCTTTCTCTCCCGTCCCGGAATAGGCCGGGAACATCCATCCGGGTTGACAAATGCCGGGTTTCGGGCTAAGGATTGAAGCGGTTGGGTTTATTGAATTCCGGGAGGCCTCTTGTCATGGCGTTTTTTACCCCTTCGCAGCGAGAATTCGCCCGCGTGATTGCGCGGCTGGCGTATTGCAATCCCTTTTTGCCTGAGCGCGTGGATCTGGAGCGGGAAGCGTTGGGGGCAGACTTTGTCGAAGTCGGGCCGGTGTGGAGCAAGCGGGCGGCAGGGGCGCCGGCGGGGGCGGCGGGATCAGACAATGTCCAGAAAATTGTCCAGCGGGTGGGGCGGCTGGCGGTGGAATCGCGCGAGGCGCTGGCGAGCGGGACAAGACCGGAGACCGAAGACTGGGGATTGTATCAGGACCTGGTGTTTTTCCTGCTGTTCCACCACTATTTCGACGAACTGCCCGTCAGTCTCGATTCCGAACAATCGGCGGGGGGACGCTCCAAAGGAGGGAGCGCCGGACAGCTATCGCAACATCTGTTCGAACGCTTCACCCGGGATTATGGCCATTATCTGGATTTTCCGGTCGTGCCGGAAGAGACCGGCAGCCTGTCGGTGGCTCATATTTTCGCCTGTTTCTTCCAGGTTCGGCGGGCGTTCCGTCACATTTATGAATACATTGTGGGAGAGTCCATGCTGGCCGCCCGCCTGCGAGCGGCCATCTGGCAGTCCATTTTCACACATGACATGCGGCGTTACCGGCGCACGCTGTTCGGGCGCATGAACGATGTCTCCTGCCTGATTATGGGACCGTCGGGGACGGGTAAGGAACTGGTGGCGCGAGCCATCGGGATGTCGCGCTACATCCCGTTTCTTCCCGAGTCGAAACGGTTTGCGGGGGATTTCTTGGTGTCGTTTTTTCCGCTGAACCTCTCGGCGCTCTCGCCGACCCTCATCGAGTCGGAACTGTTCGGCCACCGGCGCGGCGCGTTCACCGGGGCGCTTCAGGACCGCGCGGGGTGGTTCGAGGTTTGCCCCCCGGTCGGCTCGGTCTTTCTCGATGAAATCGGCGAGGTGGACCTGCCGATCCAGGTCAAACTCCTGCGTGTGCTCGAAAGCCGCACGTTCCAGCGGTTGGGCGACACACGGGATCTGCCCTTTCAGGGGAAGGTGATTGCGGCGACAAACCGGGATCTGAGTGAGGAGATTCAGGCGGGGCGTTTCCGCCGGGACTTGTATTACCGGTTGTGTTCCGACATGATCGTCACCCCTTCGTTGCAGGAGCAGCTGTGTGAAAGCGCGTCTTTCCTGCCCAATCTGATCCAATTCATCGCGGTGCGTCTGGCCGGTACGGTGGAGGCGGAAAGTCTGGCGGGAGAGATTCTGGAGTGGATCGAGAGCAATCTGCCCGCCGATTACCCCTGGCCGGGAAACTTTCGCGAACTCGAGCAATGCGCCCGCAATATCATGATCCGGCGCAGCTACCAGCCCGAGCGAACGCGGGGCGCCTCGGGCGGGGAGTCGTTATCACGCCAGTTGGAGGAGGGAGCGCTGACGGCAGAGGAGTTGCTGGGGCGTTACTGTCGGCTGGTTTACGAGCGCACGGGCAGTTACCAGGAAACGGCTCGGCGGCTGGAACTGGACCACCGGACGGTCAAGAACCGGATCCAGAAAGGCGCAGACCTCGAACCGCCCTTCCCCTCAGCGGACTGAGAGGAGGTGTCTCGGGTTTTCGGAAGGAAGAAAAAAACTGGTATTTTTCATCAGGAACTTGTTAGGATGTTAACAATGAACGGAGCGGCACCCGAAATGCGGTGCGCCGAGTTTTGGCTTTTCCCAGATCTTTTCCGATATCTGCAGATCCCCAGGCGTCTCTCCTGAAAATCGGCACAGGGGGGAAGAGGCGGTTTTATATGACTCTCAAACATAAAATCCTGATTGCGGTGGGACTGACCTTCCTCGTTCTGATCGCCCTGCTCTACACCGTTTCCTCCACCCTGCTTTTGAATGCGTTCGACAATCTCGAGCGGGAAAGCATCACCACCGACGTGAAACGGGTGCTCGATGGGCTGAAGGAAGAAGAAGCGTCGCTGAATGTCATCGGAGGGGACTGGGGCGGCTGGAACGACACGCGGGACTTTATTCTGGGTGAAAACTCCACATTTGTCAGCGACAATCTGGCGGACAATGCGCTCAAAACCGTCAATCTCAGCTTTATGGTCTTCCTAGATACCTCAAGCACCCTGATCTACGCCAAAGGGGAAGATAACGAGGGGAACTCGACTTCGGTCACGACGGGCCTTCTGGATTACATCCAGTCGCATCCCGATCTTCTGACCCATACGCACCAGAAGGACGGGAAAACGGGTTTGGTGGTGCTCCCGGAAGGCCCGGCCTTTCTGGCTTCCTGGCCCGTGTCGGCCAACGCCTTTGACGGTCCCATCCGGGGCAAATTCATACTGGGCCGTTATTTCGATGAAGACTATCAGGAAAAACTCGCGAAACGGCTCCATCTGGACCTCTCCTTTTTCCGCTCCGACGAGAAATCTCTCCTGCCCGAAAATATCCGGGAATCGCGCTTCCAGATCACACCCGCCCAACCCATTCGGATCCAATCCAATGACGACAATACCATCAGCGCTTGCGCCCGAGTCGAGGATCTGGACGGAAAACCAGCCCTGGAGTTGCGGGTGGAACGGACGCGCGAGATTCTGAAACAGGGAAAAACAACAACGGCCTATTTCGGCATGTTTCTCCTTTTGACCGGGGCGATCATTCTGTTCGTCTTGGTGACAACCCTCCAGAAAACCATCCTGAATCCGGTCACGGATCTGATTCAATCGGTGGCCCAGGTGGCCTCGACCCGGGATCTGACGACCCGCCTTCCCCTGAAGGGCCACGACGAACTTTCGACCCTGACCCAATCGGTCAATCTGATGTTGCGCGCGCTCGAAAAAGCCCACAATGAATTGTGGATGACCGCCCGCATCGATTACCTGACCGGCGTGGGCAATCGGCGGCATTTCATGGATCGCCTCACCAAGGAACTGAGTCTTGCACAACGCTACCAGCGGGAGTTCTCCGTTCTGCATGTGGACATTGACCATTTCAAACAAATCAATGACACGTATGGGCACAACCTGGGGGATGAAGCGCTCAAAGGCATGGCTACGGCCTGCCTGCACTCTTTGCGCAACAGCGATATCTTCGGACGCATGGGGGGCGAGGAGTTTGGCGTTCTGCTGCCGGAAACCCCGCTGGATTCGGCTATGATTGTGGCGGAACGTCTGCGTCAGGTGATCGCCGATCTGGAAATCGCAACGGAGAAAGGTCCGTTGCGATTCACGATCAGTATTGGCGTGACCCAGTTTCGCCGGGACGAAGATACCACGCCTGAAACCATGCTCCAGCGGGCCGACCAGGCTCTTTATGAAGCCAAGGACACGGGCCGCAACCGCGTTGTCAAGACAGACTGAAGATGGGAATGAATCGTCCCGATCCCCCATCTGTCATTCCCGCGGAAGCGGGAACCCAGACCCGGGACACCCTTTTCAAAGGGAGACTCGCTATAATTCTTGCGCCTCATTTTCGGTCAGGGTATCATGAATACACGTATCTGAAGCCGTGCCGGAGGCGCGGGTTCGGACAGTTTGCGTCACGAGGAGAGAGAAATGGAAGACAGAGTGCGTGCGGCAATTGATGAGATCCGGCCCTTGCTCGAAAGCCACGGGGGCGGGATTGATTTCGTCAAACTCGAGGGAGCGACCGTTTTCGTGCGCCTGCGCGGCGCGTGCAACGGGTGTCCCGGCGCCCTGATGACCCTGAAGCAGGGGGTCGAGCGGCGCGTCAAGGAACTGGTGCCCGAGGTGGAGTCGGTCGAGGCGGTCCGGTAATTCGGCCGCCGCGCGTCCGGCGCGGTCGTTCCCTGTTTGACCTGAAACACCGGCGCCGGCGCTCCTGAGAGTGCGTCGGCGCCAACCCGTTCCCGGTTGAAACGATATGCGAGCGAGAAAGTCCCTGGGGCGGGAAGGGGAAGCCCCGTGCCCAGGCGGATTTGATACGATATTGAAAACTTTCCCCTGCTGAAACGATTCCATTTGAAGACGGAGGTTCCGGTTCCATGCCGACCGAAGCGAAAAACCTGCGCGCCGCCGCGCCCGATGAAATTCAGGCGCATGCCCATGCCCTGATCGAAGCCATGCCCTATATCCGTGAGTTCCACGGAGCCACGATCGTCATCAAGTACGGGGGCCACGCGATGGTGGACCCCACACTCAAGGAACTGGTCATCCGCGACATCCTGTTGCTCGAATTCATCGGGTTGAACCCGGTTGTGGTTCACGGCGGCGGCCCGGACATCACGCGCATGATGGACCGCGTGGGCAAGAAGCCGGAGTTCGTGGACGGATTGCGCGTCACCGACAAGGACACGATGGAACTGACGGAGATGGTCCTGGCGGGTAAGCTCAACGGCGAGCTGGTCAACCTCGTCCAGCGCGCCGGGGGCCGCGCCGTGGGGTTGAGCGGCAAGGACGCCAACCTGATCATCGCGCGCAAACTGGGTTCCGGCTGCGGGTCGAACGGCCCAGACGTCGGGTTTGTCGGCGAAATCGTGAAGATCAACCATGAGATCCTCGACGTGCTCGACGAGCACAAATTTATCCCGGTCATTTCGCCCATTGGCGTGGACGAAGAGGGAAACAGCTACAACATCAACGCCGACACCGCCGCGGGCGAGCTGGCCGCCGCGCTCAAGGCCGAGAAGCTGATCCTGCTGACCGACGTGCCCGGGGTCATGCGCGACCCGTCTGACCCCAAGACCCTGATGACCTCCATCCGCCAGTCGGAAATCGAAGGGCTGGCGCGCGAAGGGGTCATCAAGGGCGGCATGATCCCGAAACTCAAGGCCTGCTCGGACGTGCTCGATCGTGGCGTGCGCAAGGTCCACATCCTCGACGGGCGCATGCCCCACTCGATTCTCCTCGAACTCCTCACCGACTTCGGCGTGGGTACGCAGATTATTCCGGGGTGAGAGTGGCCGGAAATTAATCGCGATAATCAGTCGCTCGTGTAACCTTTTCTTTTTGAAAGGGGCATTCCATGCCCGTATCGAATACCCCACCCCTTCCACGGGGGACCGAGTTTGCCTCCGCCCGCGAGGCGATTCCGGCCATTCTGCGGATGCTGGACGAGGCGCAGCGGATTCTGATCTGCGGGCACGTGCGACCCGACGGGGATTGCGTCGGGTGCCTGGTGGCCGCCGACGCCTTTCTGCGCGCGCGCGGAAAAACCACGCGGCTGTTCTTCCGCGGGCCGCTTCAGCATATCCTCACGGAGTTTCTGCCGGAAGGGGCGCAACCCTGCGATACGATGCCCGTGGATTTCCAACCCGACCTGACGCTGTGTCTGGACGTGAGCAACGCCAATCGCATCATCGAGAGCTTCGGCCAGTACCCGCACCGGACAATTCTCAATCTGGACCACCACCTCGACAACACGCGCTACGGTGACTGGAACTGGGTGGAGGGTTCCGCCGCGGCGGCGGGCGAGATGATTTTCCATTTGATCGAGGCCGCCGGACCCGGCGCCATCACGGCCGACATCGCCACGTCGCTCTACCTGGCCGTGATGACCGACACGGGCGGGTTCCGTTACGGCAACACGACCGCCGAGACGTTCGGCGTGGCGCAGCGTCTGGTTCAGCTGGGCGCGAAACCCGCCGTTGTCGCCCGAGCCGTGTGGGAAAACCGCAGCCGCGAAACGCTCAAGCAGGCCTCGACCGTCCTGGCCAACCTGCGGTTCCGCCTCGGGGGACATCTGGTGTGGGGCGAGTTGACGCAGGAGTTGCTCTCCGCCAACGGGGGCGAGGCGCACGAACCCGACGGCCTCTCGGGCGAGATGCGTGGCATCCAGGGGGTCGAAGTGGCGATTCTGCTGCGCGAGGCGCACGACGGTTCGGCGCGTGTCAGTCTGCGCTCGACGGGCCGCGTCAACGTCAGCGCGATCGCCGCGACGCTCGGCGGTGGTGGGCACGTGGCCGCCGCAGGCGCCGAAGTGCCCGGTCCCTACGCCGAAGCGCGCCACAAGGTGGTCGAGACGGTCTGCCGCCAGGCCGCCGCGCAGCTGGGCGTGGCCTGCGACAACCCCGACGCAGGCGATTGAAGCCGGCTTCCCCGATTGAACGCGAGTCGCCTGGCGCAGAGGAAAAATTATCGTGGCATGTGTTAATTCTGCGAGATAACAGCGCCTTATTAGTAATTCTACGGCCCTTTCAAAGGGTTTCGTCGGGTCCCGGAGGGGCCTCCCATGAATAGCCGTGGGTGACCGAAGGGAACCCACGGAAAGGTGATTGTTGGTTCTGCACCCTGAAAGGGTGCCCCAATGAAAGCAAGATCCATGATTGGGCAACCCCTCCGGGGTTTGGGATATATGGGGACACGTCCGTAGGTGCCAAAGGCACCTACGGCTACTCAAGGGAAATCCCTTCGGGATTTGAAAACGACTATACTTTTTCTTAAGACACTTTGGGGCATGAACGACGAACCGGAACAGCCACCTTCTCCCCCGCTCGACGAATCGGACGAAGCGCCGCCGGTCGGCGCCATCGAGCGAACCGGTTCGTTCCTCCCCAGCCAGATCGGTGAGATTCCCCGCACCCCCGGCGTCTATATCATGTTCGACGCCCGCAACAAGGTCATCTACGTCGGCAAGGCGATAAACCTGCGAGGCCGGGTGCGGCAGTATTTCATGGAATCGGGCGGGGACTCGCGCCCGAGCATCCCGTTCATCCGCCGCGCCGTCGAGCACATCGAAACCATCGTGACCAACACCGAGAAGGAAGCCTTCCTCCTCGAAAACACCCTCATCAAGCGCTACCGCCCACGCTACAACGTCCAGTTGTGCGACGACAAGACCTACGTCTCGGTCCGTATCAACCTGAAGTCAGAGTGGCCCCGCGCCGAGGTCACCCGCCAGCGCGGCCACGACAAGGCGCTCTACCTGGGCCCCTACACCAGCGCCCAGGCGATCCGCCAGACCCTGAACCTCCTCCAGAAACTCTTCCCGATCCGTTCCTGCACCGACGCCGTGCTCCACTCGCGCAAGCGGCCCTGCATTCTCCACGCCATCGGGCGGTGCTGCGCGCCCTGCGTGGGCAAGGTCTCGCCCGAGGAATACCAGGCCTATATTCAAGCCACCATTCAGTTCCTCAAGGGCCACACGCGCGAACTCATCGACTCGCTTTACGCCGAGATGCTCGAAAGCAGCCGTGCGCTCGATTACGAAAAGGCCGCGCTGTTGCGCGACCGCATCGTCGCGCTCGAACAGACCACCGAATCGCAGCGCGTCGCCTCGAACGCCCTTGACGACCTGGACGCCGTGGGGTACTTCGAGCAACAGGGCCGGGCGGCCTTCGCCGTTCTGCGTTTCCGTTCCGGGCAACTCAACGAGAGCCAGAACTGGATCGTCCAGATCCACGGACGTCCCCTGGCGGAGACGCTGCCGCAATTTCTGGGACAGTACTACGGCGCGCTGGGTCAGGTCGCGCCCCGCGAGGTTCTGTTGCCCAATGGCTTCGGCCCTCTCGACGCCATCCTGCCCGAACACGCCATGATCGAGGAATGGCTCACCGACCAGCGCGAGGGACGCGTGAGCGTGGCGCAACCCCAGCGGGGCGACAAATTGAGCCTCGTGGAAATGGCGTCGTCCAACGCGCGCGAAGTTTTACTCCGCAAACTGAGCGGTCAGCAGGAGGTCGAGGCCGTCCTCGACGACCTGGCCCGTCGCCTCCACCTCGCCGCGCCGCCCCAGACCATCGAATGCTACGACATCGCCACCCTGCAGGGGTCCATGAGCGCCGGGTCGCGCGTCGTGTTTGTGGACGGCGAACCGCACAAGGCCGGATACCGCATCTACCGCATCAAGACGGTCGAAGGCCCGGACGATTTCGCCTCGATGCGCGAGGTGCTCGAGCGGCGCTTCAAACGCGCCACGGCGCAGAGCGAAACCCTCCCGGACCTGGTCCTGATAGACGGCGGCAAGGGCCAGTTGGCCATCGCCGTGGCCGTTCTGGCCGAACTGGGCATTCAGGGCGTCGCCCTCGCCGGGCTGGCCAAGAGCCACCTGAAACCGGACACGGACGCGGCGGACCCGCACCAGAAGGTGCGCACGCCCGAGCGCCTCTTCTTGCCCGGACGCAAAAACCCCGTTCCCTTTCCGCCCCACGCCCCGTCGTTCTACCTGCTCCAGCGCGTGCGCGACGAGGCGCACCGGTTCGTCAACACCTACCACGGCCAGCTGCGCCGCCGCACCCACCTGCGCTCGTCCCTGCAGGACATCCCCGGCGTCGGCGAGCGCCGCGCCAAAGCGATCCTGCGCCACTTCGGCAGCCTCGCCCGCGCCCGCCAGGCCACACTCGAAGAACTTATAGAAGTCCCCACCGTCACCCGCCCCCTCGCAGAGGCGATCTATGGGTGGTTCCACACGGAAGCGACAGCGGCTGAGTCATTGGGAGAATAATACGACGGGAGTTTCTTTGAAATGGAGTGTGGTATCTTTCACTGTTTCTATTACTAAATCGAATGTAAAGAGTCGCGTATCTTCACAATAAGAGAGGATAGATTGTTCAACTCACACTCCCAGACAACAAGAATCCGCCAGCCCATCTCAGTTAAATGGCGTTTGACAGTGACATCCCTCTGAACATTGGCATTGAACTTTGCTTCCCAAAATTCCCGTCTCGTCTTGGGGATGTAGGCAAATTTGCAGCCATCGTGACGGTGCCAGAAACAGCCATGCACAAGAACAACTGTCCTGTATTTCGGAAGAACAATATCTGGTTTTCCGGGCAAATCTTTCCTATGGAGTCTGAACCGGTAACCCATTCGATGCAGGAGTGAACGAACGATTTTCTCTGGTTTCGTATCTGTCGACCGAATCTTGCTCATGTTCCAGCTTCGGCGTTCAGGTGTCAGTTTGTCCATTTTTCAATACCGTGAACACTGGCCTGCTCGGTACGAATGTGATTCACGAATCCTTCGAGTGAAAGCAGAGAGCTGCGCCATTTTGGGGGAAACGAGGTCAGCAAAGGCGCAGGTACGACAAGATCGACATGATTGTCTTTCATCTCCTGGAGTTGATTCGCCGATACTCCCTGCTGAAGAGTAAACAGGTGCTTTGTTGTAATTCTGTCTGCCTCATTCAACACCTGACGCCATCGGTCTTTGCAACAGGTTTTTGAAGCCAGCATGTGAAGTTTGACGGAAGGATATTCCGCATCATGATAGGCTTTCCCGGAAGGAAAAACAAAATCGGGTTTCTTGCGATTTTCCGTAACGACCTGCGTTTCAAATGCGATACGCTCATCAAGAAAAATAGACTCCAAATTTAGTTCCAGCGATGTACCGGTCCTGGTTTTCCTTCGATTGGAGACTGTATGTGCATACTTGATAAATTCTTCAACGGATTTAAATCCATCTACTATCCTTGGAAGAACATCATGTTGCTCGATAACCTCAAAGATCTGGAATTCAAGTTTCCTTCGTTCGAGTAGGAGTTCATCGATAGAACGACGCCAACCATCTCTCGGTATAAGTCTGGCAATATGTTGAAAGATGTTGCGGCCGGATGGGAAATTCTTTAACCATTCTTGAGGTATCGCTATATCTGGCGAGACAGGCCTCGTAATGGTTGTATCAGGCCGCATAATGAAACTGCCTGGTTCGACTTCCTTCCCTAGCCAATCTTCGATAAGGTTTTCCTCTTCGACTGAAGTCGATACCCAGGAAACCGCGATAGCCTTTTCCTGTGATCTCGAAACAGCAAAGATACAAATGCTGCCCGTGTTCTCCGGATCCTGCAATGGGCTGGAACAGCCACCCCATCTTGTCAATCTAAACTCATCATATTTCTTTTTCAGTTTTCTCTCGGGGAAAAACTTGGAATTATAGTAAGTGGCTCTCAAGCCTCTGATCGAAATATCGATATTGGGTATGACACATTCATCAATCAAGAAGTCTGGGTTGTATTTCTCCTTCGTACATATTTCAGGAAAAGCGATTTGGAAGTACGCTCGCGGCAGATACAAACCGACTTGATGTCCACCAGTGAGGCCGGTGTCATTTCCCGAAAGTCGTTTGACAATCCATATGAAATTGAGTCGGTCGATCTCTTCAAGAAATCTCGTGAGAGACAGTCCTTTGAAAAGAGCTAATAAATTCATTTTCACTCCTCAATACACCCGCAATAAATTCTGCTGAAGCATGAATAGCAGGAACCACAACACTATTGCCTATTTGCTTGTAGGCCTGGGTACTGGAAACAGGAAATACAAACCTATCGGGATCATATCCTTGGAGTTGCATTGCTTCTTTTACTGTCAGCCTTCGTGGCCTGTCATCTTTTTGTTCGACAAGAATTTCTGCGCCATCTTTATGATAACGAGCCGATATTGTTCTCGTCACATCGCCTTTTTTTATGGGTAACAGATGAATCCCATAACCAAATCCATTCCCTTGCTTTGCATGGTACGCTTTATGCCGTAGCAGTGTATCCCACGTCCCAGGCCCCAACGTGTGACCTTCGACTGACTTGATGATGATTTTTTTCAGTTCGGGATACACATAACCATTTGTGGGTCTGTCGGGGATGATTATCTGACTCTTTGGAATGTTTATCTGTTTCGGGTCGAAGCCAATAATAAACAATCTCTCTCGGTGTTGAGGAACCCAGTTGGCGCCATCAACAATTCTCCAGGAAACACTGTAGCCAAGTTGCTCTTCCAATGTCTGCCGTATAACTTCGAATGTCTTTCCCTTATCGTGAGAAAGCAGATTTTTTACGTTTTCAAGCATGAAAGCTTTTGGCCTCTTAATTCGCAATATTTCCTTTATTTCGAAAAAGAGTGTTCCCTGAGTTTCGTCCTCGAACCCGTGTTTTCTTCCTAAAGAATTCTTCTTTGATACTCCTGCCAATGAAAATGGCTGACACGGAAAACCCGCGCATAACACGTCATGGTCGGGGATTTCCGATTTTACAATTTTTCTGATGTCTCCGTACGGAAACTCGCCAAAATTTGCCTCGTAGGTTTGCTTCGCGTATTTATCCCATTCTGATGTGAATACGCATTTTCCCCCAACTCTTTGAAATGCCAGTCGAAACCCACCAATACCGGCAAACAGATCAATGAAAGTAAAGTCCCAGTTTTGAGGTGGAGGATAAGGCACGTCATCAAACCCGAAATTCAACCTGAGTTGATATGCTGATTGCGTTTCACGGACACAATTCGGACTACAATCATCTGAGGGGGCGCTGCTTAAAGCCTTGCTTAAATACGAAAGACACTCATTATGCATTGCGGTCGTAAAAAGAGGTATGGGTCGGTCCGGGTTCTGCATCCAGTGACTGAGTGATGCGTGGAGTTCCTCCTGCTCAACAGCACTGATCCATGTCTGCTTGCGAAGATGGGAGATCAGCCCCGGAAATGTTTGTTTCTGCTCAATTTTCATTCCGAAGCCACCCTGTGATTGTAATTTGATTGTCCTTCCATCCAAGCATCGACTCGATTCCGGTCGAACCGCCACTGGGTTCCAATCTTGGAGGCCGGAAGATTGCCCTTCTGAGTCTTCTGATCGTTTTTGGTGCGGCTCATTTTGAGATAACCCGAGTCCCGCGATGGTCAGCCATTTTTCTTGTGTTTTCATATCCGTCGCAGATCCACGGATATCACCTGCGACCGTATGGCAATAAACGATATCTGCTGATTGGGCCATTTACAAGCCCAAAATCCAGATTGCGCCGTCGCGGACCCGCAGGAAGTCGCGGTAGTCCTCCAGCAGTTCCTCGAGGCTGGCGCGCGCCACGTTGGTCAGTTTGATTTCCATCTCCTTCGAGGTACCCGAGGCGAGAGAGCCTTCCACGATGTTCTGTTTACCCGACCGCGCCGCCTGCACCATCTGGTCAATGGTGCGGTCGCCCTTGCGGAGGAAGCGCTCGCAGAAACGGAACGTGAGATCGTAGATCACTTCGGCCTTCTGATAAGACAGCAACTCGCGGTAGTGGCCATGAGGCGGGATGAACGTTTCCGGGACGGAGTCGGTCATGGTTTTTGGACCTCTCTGATCGGTTTTATGCGTCTTATCGGTCCTATAGGTCTCATAAGTCTTATAGGACCGATAGGACCAATGAGACCGATGGGACTGATAAATATTTCTTTCTCAGATACGCTTCGCGCCATCCCCTCGCTCTCACGCCTTGTGTTCCACCCGGGAGGGGCGGCCGCTGTTTTGCAGATACCCCTGGGCGCCTCGGCGTTTCTTGTCGAGGTCTTTGAGGTCCTGCTGGATTTTTACGAGCCGCTCCTCGATGTCTCCGGTGCGCAGCTGGACCTGCTGGTTCATCGTGGAGAACCCTTTTTCGAGCAGCTGCATGAACTTGTCGGCGCGCGCGGCCAGTTCGGGCGGGTAGCTGGCGCGCCGCTCGGGCCAGGGTCGCACGAGTTCCAGGAACAGGTCCATGCGGACGCGGGTTTCCTCGAACAGTTCGGCGATCTGGCGCTGGAAGGCCATCGCCTGCGAGGCCTCGGTTTCCGGGTCGGCCCGCACGCTCTGCTCGATGAACAGGAACAGATCGGTGTAGTGCGATTCGAGTTCCTGGATCAGGAGTTCCAATTGTTTGGGATCGTTGGGGCGTTGCGTCGGCGAAGAAGACATGGTGAGACTCCGCTTGAAAGAATGGGGATCTAAACACCCGGCCAGCATAGCAGGGTGGCGGTTGGGGCGCAATTGCAAGAACGCGTCCCGCGCGGACTGTTTTCTTGAAATGGAAACTCAAGCGTGCGACCATAGTCGTGCGTGATCCGGGACTTTCCCCGATTCTGAAACATGAAAGGAATCGTTCATGGACAACTGCCTGTTCTGCAAGATCGCCGAAGGCCAGATCCCCGCTCAACTCGTCTATCAGGACGCCGAGTGCGTGGCCTTTCGCGACATCAACCCCCAGGCCCCGACCCACATACTCGTGATCCCCCGTCGCCACATTCCCACCACCGACGACCTGCAACCGGAAGACCAGGCGCTTGTCGGCCACCTGACCCTGGCCGCCGCCAAAATCGCCCGGCAGGAGGGGGTCGAGAAAGACGGTTACCGCCTGGTCATGAACTGCAACGAAGGCGCCGGCCAATCGGTTTTTCACATCCACCTGCATCTGTTGGGCGGGCGCGGTTTCGGCTGGCCTCCGGGATGATCCGGCGCCGGCGCCCCGTTTCTTTCCCGCTTACCCGCACGGTGTTTTCAGAATCGCGCCCGGTGACGAATCGCTTGCAATCTGAAAACAACTGCGCGATAATCGCTTCCGTCAAGGTTGGGGTGACATTTTCGTCTTCCAAGGCCTCAAACCGCGAGATGCGGAGCGCTGAGGAAGCAAACAGGAACCGATAACGCGGTTTGTGAAGTCTTCGGGACTGGCCCTTCCGGCGAGTGGATCTCCCTATGGAAAAATTCCAGCAGCAAATCCACCATCTCACCGAAATCGGGATCGCCCTTTCCGGCGAGTTGAATCTCGACGCCCTGTTGCAGAAAACACTCAGTTTCGCGCGCGAACTCACCAACGCCGACGCGGGCTCTCTCTACCTGATCGAAGACAACCTCCTGCATTTCAAGATTCTCCAGAACGACACCCTGCACATCAGCAAGGGGGGCACAACCGGCGAGGCGATCGAACTCGCGCCTGTCCAGATGGAAAAGACCAATGTTTCCGCTTACGCCGCGCTCCTGCGCCAGACGGTCCGCGTTGCGGACGTGTACGACGAGCTGGACGAATTCGATTTCTCCGGTCCCCGCCGTTACGACGCCCTGACCGGTTACCACACGCGCTCGATACTGGTCGTGCCCATGAAAGACCACGAGGACGAGGTGATCGGCGTTCTGCAGCTCATCAACGCTCTCGACCCCGAAACCCGCGAGGTCATCGGTTTTTCCGACGCTTCGGTCAATCTGACCGAAGCCTTCGCTTCCCAAGCCGCCGTTGCGATCAGCAACGCCAACCTGATTGAGGAGACCCGGAACCTCTTCGAATCCCTCATCAAGGTGCTGGCCACCGCCACCGACCAGAAATCGCATTACACGGGCAATCACATCCAGCGCGTTGCCGAGTTCAACGTCTTTCTGGCCAAAGCGATCAATGCCAAAACCGACGGCCCCTTCTCGGACACGCATTTCACCGCCAAGGAACTCGATGAAATCCGTATCGCCGGCTGGCTCCACGATGTCGGCAAAATCACCACGCCCGAGTGGGTGATGGACAAGGCCACCAAGCTCGAGGGCATTTTCGACCGCTCGGAGCTCGTTCGCGAGCGTTTCGAGAACAAGCGGCTCCTGCTCGAAATCGAGCGTCTCAAGCGGCAAAACGCTCCCTCCGGCGCCAGCCCCGAGGAGGTCGAAGCCGCCGAACGCGAATATGGCGAGAAACTCCAGGCGCTTGAAGCCGACCTCGAGTTCGTACTGGCGTGCAACCAACCCTCGCAACGCATGGACCCCCATGCCGTGGATCGCCTCAGCGCCATCGCTCACCAGTGCATTGAGGAGAAGGACGGCCCCCATGCGCTTCTGACCGACTCGGAACTCCACAATCTTTCTGTCGCGCGCGGCACCCTGACCAGCGAGCAGATGGACATCATGCGCGACCACGTCACCATGACCGCCAAAATGCTCGAACAGGTTCCGTTCCGCCGTCACCTGAAAAACGTGCCGCTCTACGCCGCCCAGCACCACGAACGCCTCAACGGCACCGGTTACCCGCTTGGGTTGAAGGCCGACCAGATCCCCCTGCAATCGCGCATTCTGGCCATCGCCGATTTCTACGAAGCCCTGGCCGCCAAGGACCGTCCCTACAAAAAGGCTCTGCCGGAAGAAAAACTCCTCGAAATTCTTCAGGCCGCGGGCAACGCGGGTGAGATTGACCTCGACGTCCTCAAACTCCTCACCGAGGATAAGGTTCACCGCCAGTTTGAAGCCGAATACGAAGCCCGGAAACCGAAAAAAGCGATCTCTCCGGCCTCCTGAGAAAGAGACGAGTCATGGAAGGAGGGCGTTCCCGCCCGCCTGAAGAAAACGCCCCGGGATCTTCAACAGCAATCGCCTAACTTCACGAAAAACAAAGACAAACGGGGCGTCGAGATCCGTTTTTCGGGTTCTTTGCACACCGTGCAGTCTCCGCGCCACAACCGGCAATAGGGGGGCGCTGGCGATTGACCGATCAGATCATTTTGCAACCCGCGCGGAATTTCAAAAACACGGGGCAAACGAAAACTACTTGACAACGGGTCCGCTTTCGCGAATAGTTTCCCGTTACCGCCTGTCTGGAGCATCCAGACAGGAAGGTGCAATTGTGCCTTTTAGGCCGATGATTCAGGCCGACGCGAGAATGCGCCGGTGTTGTGAAAGGACGTACGGACCATGCCCGTCCCAAGGAGAAGACACGGAACAAGTCGTCGCAAACGCAGCCGTAACCACAAGAAGTTGACCGCAAGTCTGGGCGCGAGCTGCCCGCGTTGCAGCGCCGTTAAAGCCCCGCACCGGATCTGTCCGAGCTGCGGTTACTACAAGGACCGCGCGTTCACCGTCACCGTGACGGCTGAATAAATGATTCGCGCACGGGCGCAAAGACCGGCCCGTGCGGAGTCTGGCGCGCAGGACCGCAAGCCATGAGAATCGTACTGGACGCAATGGGGAGCGACGCGGGGGCGACCCCGCTGGTCGAAGGCGCCATTCTGGCGGTCAAACGCTACGATTGCCGGGTGCTGTTGACGGGCAAGGAACACTCGATTGCCCGTCTGCTGCGCCATTTTCATTATACCGGCGACCGTATCGAGATTGTGCCGTGTACCCAGGTGGTGCGCATGGGCGATTCGCCCACGGCCTCGCTTCTGAAGAAGGACTCCTCCATCGCCGTCGCGACCCGCCTGGTGAAAGAGGGGCGGGGGGACGCTGTTGTCTCGGCGGGCAACACGGGATCGAGTCTGGCCCACGCGTTCAAGACCTGGGGGCGGTTGCGGGGCGTCAAGCGTCCCGGCATCGCCAACCTGATGCCGACGTCCAAACAACCCTGCCTGGTGCTCGACCTGGGCGCCAACGTGGATTGCAAACCGCAGCACCTGCTCGACTTCGCCATCATGGGTTCGGTCTATTACCGTGAGATTCTCGGATGTCCTTCGCCGCGGGTCGGGGTGTTGAGCAACGGCGAGGAGCCCACTAAAGGGAACACTTTGAGTCTGGCCACATTCGAGTTGCTCAAGAAATCGCCGTTGAACTTCGTCGGAAACGTCGAAGGGGGGGAGATCTTCGAGGGCAAGGCCGACGTGGTGGTCTGCGACGGGTTTGTGGGCAACATCCTCCTGAAGGCTAGTGAGGGCGCTGCTCGCCTGATCATGTCGGGCGTGAAGGGGGTCATGAAGCGGAATGTGCTGACACTGGCCAGCGCATTGATGCTCAGCCCGGGTATGCGCGCTCTGAAAAAGAAGATTGACGCCTCGGAGTACGGGGGCGCGCCGCTTCTGGGTCTGAACGGTATCTGCATTATCAGTCACGGTTCCTCGAACGCGCACGCCGTCATGAATGCCATTCGTGTGGCGACGGAAGCGGTGCGTCACAACATCAATGAACGCATCATGAGCGAGATCCAGAGTATCTCGCACGACTTGGAAGGGGAGGACGCGGCCCCGTGAGGCCGCGCGCGCCCCGTTTGTCGTCCGGGAGAAGGACTGGTTCCCGGCGAATGGCCTCCGCGTTTCGCGCCTGCTCCCCATACCTGTCAGAACTATAAGGAGAAACATTGTGGCTTTTGGAATCCTGGGGGTTGGATCGTATGTGCCGGAGCGGGTGTTGACAAACCACGATCTGGAAAAGATGGTGGAAACAAACGACGAGTGGATTCGCACGCGCACGGGGATTTCGGAGCGCCGATTGGTGGCGCCGGGGCAGGCAACCAGTCAGATGGGCGCCGAGGCGGCTCGCCGGGCGCTGGAAAACGCGGGTCTCGAACCGGGGGACATTGATCTGGTGATCACGGGGACGTTTTCCCCCGACCGCCTGATGCCATCCGCCGCCTGCCTGATTCAGGCGCAGTTGGAAATTCCCTCGGGCGCGGCGTTCGATGTCAACGCCGCCTGCTCGGGTTTTGTGACGGGTCTGTCGGTGGCGCATGGGTTGTTGTGCAATGGCGTGGCAAAGCGAGCGCTTGTGATCGGCGCCGACTCGACCACCCGTTTTATTGATTTCGAGGACCGCGGCACCTGTGTGCTTTTTGGTGACGGCGCGGGCGCGGTGGTGTTGGGAGAAGTGGAAGAAGGCTCGGGTATCCTGGGTGAGTTCCTTTCCGCCAATGGCCGCATGGCCGACGCGATCACCATCTATGGCGGCGGCTCGATGAACCCGCCCAGCCACGAGATGGTGGACCGCCGCGAGCAGTTCATGCGCATGAGCGGCAACGATGTGTTCAAGTTCGCCGTGCGGATTCTGTCCGAATCGCTCACAAGCGCCGCCGAGCGGGCGGGAATCGAAGTGGACGACCTGAAGTGGGTCATCCCGCACCAGGCCAATATCCGGATCATCGAAGGCGCAATGAAGCGCTTCCACATCCCCCACGACCGTTACATCATCAATCTGGATCGGTATGGCAACACCTCCGCCGCGTCGGTGCCGTTGGCGTTCGACGAAGCGGTGCGCGACGGGCGCATCCAGCGCGGCGACCTGATCGGTCTGGTGGCGTTCGGCGCCGGCCTGACCTGGGGAGCCACCATTGTCCGATACTAGGGAATTGATAATGGATAATGGACAATTGATAATTAACAGTGGGCAATGGGTGATGTGTGGGGGGTAATGTGAGGAAACGGATGGGGGTATTCAACCACCTCCAGCCGGTGTTGTCCGGTGAAATGGACAATGAGGAAAAGTGGAATTCGGTTCATTATCCATTGTCAATTATCCATTCTCCATTCTTAAGGAGTTTTCATGTCGGTTCAGTACGCTTTTTTGTTTCCTGGTCAGGGGTCGCAGGCTGCGGGGATGGGGCGGTCGCTCCATGACGCCAGCGCGGCGGCCCGGGCGCGGTTCGATCAGGCCGATGCCGTGTTGGGACGCGCGCTTTCGACCCTGTGCTTCGAGGGGTCTGAAGAGGACTTGAAGGAAACGGCCAACACGCAGCCCGCGCTGTTCGTCTGTTCGGCGGTGGCTGCGGACGCGCTGGCCGAGCGCGGCATCCAGCCCGCCTGTGTGGCGGGTCACTCCCTGGGCGAGTATTCGGCACTCTACGCCGCGGGGGTTCTGGATTTCGAGACGGGATTGCGTCTGGTGGCGGCCCGCGGGCGCGCCATGTCGGAAGCGGCCAAGACGGCTCCGGGGGCGATGGCCGCGATCATCGGGCTTGAAATCGAGCAGGTCCGCTCGATTTGCGAGCAGGCGACCGAAGGGGACGATCTGGCTGTGGTGGCCAACGACAATTCGCCCGAGCAGAAAGTGATTTCGGGTTCCCCGGCGGCGATTGAGCGGGCTTGCGCACTGGCGAAGGCTGCGGGCGCCAAACGGGCGTTGCCACTGCCGGTAAGCGGTGCGTTCCATTCGCCCCTTGTTGAGCAGGCGCGGCGGGTCATGGCCGAGCAATTGGCCGGGGTGGCATTCCAGGCGCCCAAGTGCCCCTGCATTTCTCAGGTGACGGCCACGGCGCTGACGGATCCGGAAGAAATTCGCGACCGCCTGATCCAGCAGATCACCGCGCCGGTGCGCTGGGTCGAGTCCACGCGCTACATGATCGAGTCGCTGGGCCTGAAGGCGGGACTGGAAGTCGGCCCGGGCAAGGTGCTGGCGGGTCTGGTGAAACGGATTGACAAAGACTTCTCCGTGCAGGCGGCAGGCACGGCGGAAGAAATCGCCGCGCTCTGAGAGGCGGGGCCGCAACGGTAAGAGAAAGGATAAAGTCATGCTGTTAGAAGGTAAAAATGCGATTGTGACGGGCGCCGGGCAGGGCATTGGCCGCGCCATCGCGCTGCGTCTGGCCGAAAACGGGGCCAATGTGGTCATCAGCGACGTGGTGGAAGCCACGGCGCTCAAAGTGGTGGAAGAAATCCAGGCGCTGGGCCGCAAGTCCACCGCCGTGGTGTGCGATGTCAGCAAACTCGATCAGTGCGAAAATCTGATTGCGAAGAGCCTCGAAACGTTCCCGACGATTGACATTCTGGTCAACAACGCGGGCATCACGCGCGACAACCTGCTCATGCGCATGAAGGAGTCGGACTGGGACTTGGTCATCGCGATCAACCTGAAGGGCACGTTCAACTGCTGCAAGAGTGTGGTGCGTCAGATGATGAAGCAGCGCTCGGGCCACATCGTCAACATCGCCTCGGTGGTGGGACTGATGGGCAACGCGGGTCAGGTGAATTACTCGGCCTCGAAGGCGGGTGTCATCGGGATCACCAAAACGCTGGCCAAGGAATTCGGTTCGCGCGGCATCAACGTCAACGCCATCGCGCCCGGATTTATCCAGACGGCTATGACCGACGCGCTGAGCGCCGAGGCGAAAAGCGAACTGGAGCGGTACATTCCGTTCCAAAAACTGGGCACGGCGGACGATGTGGCCAACGCCGCTTTGTTCCTCGCGTCGCCCCTTTCGTCGTACATCACGGGCGAAGTGATCCGGGTGGACGGCGGGATGGCCATGTAGTTTTTCAAGACCGCAAAGCGATTTGCGTGTCTTTTTCACTTGCCCCTGCGGGGCAAATCCAGTATAGAACGGTTGCCTGTAGACCCCGGGTGGGAGTCGAAGGCGCAGCCAATTATCTCAGGAGGTCACCCTCGTCATTATGTCCGATATTGAAACGAAAGTGAAAGAAATCATCGTCGAGCAACTCAACGTGAACGCCGATGACGTGAAGCCCGAAGCCAAGTTCATTGACGATCTGGGCGCCGATTCGCTGGATCAGGTCGAGCTGGTCATGGCCTTCGAAGAAGAATTCGAACTCGACATTCCGGACGAAGACGCCGAGAAACTGACGACCGTCGGCGCGGCGGTCGAGTATATCCAGTCGAAACAGGGCTAAGACCCTCGAACGGCTGGCAGGCAGACCTGTGTGGCCCTGCGCGGGTGTTGAAGGACACCGCGCAGGGTTTCCCTATGGCATCGGGGACAAATCCGAGTCGGCGACAAGGATTGAAACGTTCGTTTTCGTCCTTTCGCCGATCTTCTTTAGGTCTCGGACGTCCACAATCCGAAGGGATCGGGTGCGCGGGCTGAACGCCGGATGCGCCCACGGGGAAAATACAAAAATTTAACGCGGGAGAAAGAAGCGAATCACCATGAGCGAAAAGCGGCGCGTTGTCATCACGGGCGTGGGAGCCATCACCTCCATCGGGCTGAACGCCCCGGACTTCTGGACCAATCTGTGCGCGGGCAAGAGCGGCGGCAAGCTCATCACGCATCTGGACACCGAGGGGCTGTCTTCCAAAATCAACGCCGCCATCTACGATTACAATCCCGAGGATTATTTCAATCCCAAGGAAGCCCGTAAAAACGCCCGCTTCATGCAGTTCGCCCTGGTGGCGGGCCGCGAGGCGCTCAAGGATTCCGGATTGGAAGTCACCGAGGAAAACTGCACGCGCATCGGCACCATCATTGGCTGTGGCATTGGCGGACTGCCCGTCATGGAAGAGCAAATGATGGTGATGGAAACCAAGGGACCGAAACGCGTCAGTCCGCTCGTCATCCCCATGATGATTCCCAACCTGGCCGCCGGCATTGTTTCGATTGACCTGAACCTCAAAGGGCCCAACTCGTGCGTCGTCACGGCGTGCGCCTCGGCCACACACAGCATCGGCGACGCAACCGAGGCCATCAAGCGGGGGGCTGCCGACGCCATGATCGCAGGGGGGACGGAAGCCTGTCTGGCGCGTCTGGCCATCGCCGGTTTCAGCAACATGCACGCCCTCAGCACACGCAACGACGACCCCGAGCACGCCAGCCGTCCGTTCGACCGCGACCGTGACGGATTCCTGATCGGTGAGGGCGCCGGGTTGGTGGTCCTCGAAGAACTGGAACACGCCAAGGCGCGCGGTGCGCGCATCTACGCCGAGATGGTCGGTTATGGCATGTCGGGCGACGCCTACCACATCACCGCTCCTTCTTCGGACGGCGACGGGGGCGCTCGGGCGCTCAAGGGTGCCCTCGATTCCGCCGGCATTGCGCCGAGTGAGGTGGACTACATCAATGCCCACGGGACTTCGACGCCCCTCAACGACAAACTCGAGACCCTGGCCATCAAGCGCGTCTTGGGCGACCACGCCTATAAGATCATGATCAGTTCCAACAAATCCATGATCGGCCACCTGTTGGGCGCCGCCGGGGGTGTCGAGGCCGTGGCTTCCGCCCTGACGATCTATCACGATGTGGTGCCTCCGACGATCAACTACACCACCCCCGATCCCGAATGCGATCTGGACTACGTGCCCAACACGGCCCGCGAGGCCACTGTTCGTGTGGTGGCCAGCAACAGCCTGGGCTTCGGCGGTCACAATGCCACACTGGTCCTGCGCAAGTTTGAAGGCTGAGATTGACTCTCGACCCACAACGGCTCGAATTACTTCAAGAGTTCCTGTCCCGCAACGGACTGGAACTCTCCTCTTTTGAGCGGGTCTTGCAGGCGCTCACCCACCGCTCCTATGCGTTCGAGCACGACGGGATCCCCGACAACGAGCGCCTGGAGTTCCTGGGCGACGCCGTGCTGGGGTGCCTGGCGGCCGACCTGCTGTTTCAGCGTTATCCGGATGAGACCGAGGGGGAACTCTCGAAGAAGCGCGCGTTTCTGGTCAGCCGTCTCGAACTGGGCCGCCGGGGCCTGGAATTGGGCCTCGCGCCCCTGCTTCTGTTGGGCCGGGGGGAGGAGAACAACGGGGGCCGCCAACGCGATTCGATTCTGGGATCGGCTCTCGAAGCCTGCATCGGGGCGTTCTATTTCGAGATCCCCTTTGAGGCGTTGCGCCGATTTGTCTGGGAAAAGATCCTGACTCCGGGGATTGAATCCCTGGAAGCCGAGGATTTCCTCGACTACAAATCGCTTCTTCAGGAACTGGTCCAGAAGCAGGGGTGGCCGGTCCCGGACTATGTGAAAATAGCCGAGCAGGGACCGCCCCACGACAAACAATTCGAAGTGGAAGTCCATGTGGCGGGGCAACTGGCCGGACGGGGACAGGGAGCGCGCATTAAAACCGCGGGCAACCGGGCGGCCCGCCAGGCGTGGCGGGCGCTGATTGAGGGACGCCTGGATCTCCCCGGGCCATTGGACTGAGCGGGAATCCCGGTATCTTTACCCATCCGCAAGACAACCGCGCAGGGAGGCTCAACGGCGGTTCGCCGTTTGATTTTTCCCGCACAACCCGTATCCGGGACTTGCTTTCTTGGGACGGTTTTGGTTTGATAAGTCTGGAGAAATTCAATCGGGTGAAAGAGGTTCCTTGTGTCTCCACAAATTGAAGACTTGGACCGGATGGTACGCGATGTGCCCGCCATGCCCGTGGTGGCGCAAAAAGTGATGCACATGCTCGGGGACTCACGCACGACCAATGTGCAGTTGGGCGAAACGCTGGCCTCCGACCAGTCGCTCGCCTCGCGCATCCTGCAGATGGCCAATTCGCCCTTCTTTGGCACCCGCAAGAAAATCTCTTCGATCAGTGGCGCCGTGTTTGTGTTGGGGCACTCCGCCCTGCGCAGCCTGATTATCACGGCCTGCACCAAAGGGCTTTTCAAAAATCCGGGGCTTATGGAAGAGAAACTCTGGGAGCATTCGCTCGGGGCGGCCATTGCGGCGCGCGAAATCGCAACCGCCTGTAACCGCATGGACCCTGACGAAGCGTTCATTTCCGGACTTCTCCATGACATCGGCAAGCCGATTTTCGTGTCCGCTTACCCCACGGAATACCGGGCGATCTTTACGAAAGTCTATGAGACGAACCTGACCATGGACGAGAACATCGCCCTTGAGAAGGAAGAATTCGGTTACGACCACTGCGAGGTCGGGGCGCGCGTTCTCACCAACTGGCGTCTGCCGACCATGTATGCCCGCGCCGCCCGCCGCCATCACACCGACAACCTCCAACTGATCTCCGGCGATGACAACCCCGAGGTGCTGGCCGTGGTGGCGCAAGCCAACCGCATTGCGATGCGGGTGGGGCTGGGGCGTCCGGAACCGGATAAACGGGTGGACGTAATCGAAACGAACGCAAACGTGTATCTGAATCTCAACCGGGAAAAAGTGTTGCAGATTGTCGAGAAAACGCTGAAAACCTATAAAGAGGCCCGCGATCAGTTCAACCTGGCCTGAAGCATGTTCCGGGGACAGGGTGCGTCGTGTTGCAGGGCGCCCGAAGGGCGCGCAGATTTACCGTTCATCGCAGGCCCGGCCGATTCGCTCACCGCAGGGAAAGCGACGTCGAGAACCGGGCCGATTCCGTCTCTGGCCGTAAGGATTCGCCGCAGTGTCGCCTATCATTCAAGACTTGGACAAGATGGTGCAGGATGTGCCCGCCATGCCGATGGTGGCCCAGAAGGTCATGCACATGCTCGGCGACCCGCGCACGACCAATTCCATGCTGGCCGACACCCTCGCGGCTGATCAGGCGATGGTCTCGCGCATTCTGCAGATGGCGAACTCGCCCTTTTTCGGCACCCGCCAGCGGGTGTCGTCCATCAGCGGCGCCATTTTTATTCTCGGTCACTCGGCTCTGCGCAGTCTCGTCATCACGGTCTGTACCCGCGGGCTGTTCAAACATGCCGCGCTGATGGAAGAAAAACTCTGGGAGCACTCTCTGGGCGCCGCCAGCGCCGCCAAGGAAATCGCCGAAAAATGCGGCCTGCTCAACCCCAACGAAGCGTTTGTCGGCGGGTTGTTGCACGACATCGGTAAAACAAGCCTGGCGGTCGTTTACCGCGACGATTTCCGCAATCTCTTTGCCCGCAGCTACAACGACGGCCTGAGCATGGAAGAGATCATGGAACTCGAGGTGCGCGAATTCGGGTACGACCACTGCACCATCGGAGCCCGCGTGCTGGCCAAATGGCGTTTCCCGACACTCTTTGTGCGGGCCGCCCGCCGCCACCATGTGACCGATCTGGATCTGATCCGTTCCGAGGAATCGCCTGAAGGCCTGGCAATTGTCGGGTTGGCCAACCTGATCAGCAGCCGCATCGGCCTGGGCCGGGCCGAACCGGACAAACGGATAGATGTCATCAACAGCATCTACAATGACCTCTTACAACTCGACCGGAACAAGATCCTCTCCATTGTCGAGAATACGGTAAACTCCTACAAGGAAGCGCGCGAGCATTTTGGTTTGATGGCGTGACACCGCTCCGACCCAGGCTTTTTCAAAAAAATGCGGATCGTGCAGTTTTTTTACCAACTTTTTGCTCCCTCGAACGTCTTAAGTATAGACCGGGAAATCTGGAATGCCCGGAAACAAGGAGTCGCTCTTCGGAAATGTACCGAAAAGCGCCGTCGTGGAAAGTCCTGATCGAACATGCTGCTTGAACTGGACCATTTTTCCGTAGCCTACGGACGCCGGCTGGCCCTGCGCGATGTGACGCTTTCGATGGAAAGCAAAGCGCTGGGACTGCTTGGGCCTAATGGCGCAGGTAAAAGTACCCTCATCCGCACGCTGCTGGGGCTGTTGCCCGCGTACACGGGGCGGGCGCAAATCGAAGGACTCGACGTGCGCCGACAGGGAAAACGCATCCGCGAACTGGTGGGATACATGCCGGAGCACGAAAGCTACCTGCCCGGGATGACGCCGGTGCGGTTTCTGCGGTTCATGGGCGAGATGTGCGGACTGCCACCCAGCGCCGCCACCGAACGCGCCCACGAGGTGCTTTTCTATGTGGGGTTGGGTGAAGTGCGCTACCGCCCGATTGACGGCCTCTCCTACGGCATGCATCAGAAGGTGCGCCTGGCCCAGGCCCTGATCCACGGCCCGAAGGTGCTTATCCTCGACGAGCCGACCAACGGTCTGGACCCCGACGCGCGCAAGGAAATGCTCCACCTGATCTGCGAAATGGTCGAACATTCCGACTCGAAGATCGTGGTCTGTTCCCACCTGCTCAAGGACATCGAGACGTGCTGCCGCGACGTGCTGGTTTTGAAAAAGGGACAGGTGGTGGCGTCGGGGAATATCGAAGAGATGAAGCGGACCGACGAAAACGTCTTCGAGTTGCGCCTGAAGGGGAATGTGGACCGATTCATGGCGGACCTGGCGCAGATCGGTTGCCAGACCACTCTGGGGGATCACGACAACTTCCAGATAACCACGCCGCCGGGGGTCAACACCCGCGTCTTTTTTGAAACGGCGCACCGCCACCAGGTCCAGATTCGCCACTTCTACGCCCGGCGCGACACCCTTGAGGATATCTTCCTCCAGGCGCTCCTCGAAGAGGAGAAAACCGCGACGACGGGTCCGAATTCCAAGCGAAAGGAACCGGCGGCCCGCTGAAACAGCGGTCCACCCGGGCGCCTCCATGCCGGTTTACGATTACACCTACCAGACCTGGGAGGGTCAACGCCGTGGGGCGTTTCTGCGCTGGCTCGCCATGCCCCGGTTCACCTACATGGATCTGTTCAAAAAGCGTCAGGTGATTATCCTCTTCATGCTCTGTTGCCTGCAGTTTCTCCTCCGGCTGGCCTATCAGTACATCCGGGTGAATGAAGACCTGCTGACCCTGATCAACCTGAGGGGCAACCTGCCCGACGTGAACGCCAATTACTTCCGGTGGTTTCTCGACGGACAGATCTTCGCCTCGCTCGTGTTTGCCTTCACTCTTACGTCTGTGATTACCGATGATCTGATGCACCACGCCGTGGTGCTCTATATGTCCAAACCCATCAGCCGATGGGAGTATTTCGCGGGCAAGTTCTTCACGGTGTTTATCCCTCTGGCGTTTCTTACGGTCATTCAGGCTCTGGTGCTTTACGGGGTTCAGCTGGCCGTCGCGCCCGAGCAGGATCGCTGGAGTCTGTACTTCTGGGACGAATACGCGTGGATACTGGGCAGCCTGACTCTCTACGGCGGCGTGATTGCGGTCACGCTGAGCCTGTTGATTCTCACGGCGTCCTGCCTGACGAAAAACCGCCGGTATGCGGGCATCATCTTCCTCGTTTCAATCATCGGCCTGCACATGATCGCAAATTTTTCCTGTGAAATCATAGAAAACAAGGCGTACCTGGCGATTTCTCCCCTCCAAGCCCTCCGCGAGGTCGGCAAACATTGTTTCCGGACCCCCCCGCCCGACTGCGACCTCAGCCTGTGGGGCGCCTGGATCGGGGTACTGGCGTGCTGGGGCGTCTGCGTCTTGATTCTCCACAGACGCATCAGCCGGGCGGCCCGCTATGAACACTGAGAAACCCGAGTGCGACTTTTTCGAAAAACAGAGTGCTCCTAAATGATCGAATCTCCTCCCCCCATCCCCCCCCAGTCCCTGGAACCGTCCATCCGGATCCGCAACGTCTCGCGCTGGTATGGCGAGGTGCTCGGCATCAACAAAGTGACGGTGGACATTTACCCCGGTATTACGGGGCTGGTAGGCCCGAACGGCTCGGGCAAGTCCACGCTCATGAACCTCATCTGCGGTCTCCTCTGGCCGGGACAGGGCGCAATCTCGGTGCTGGACCAGCCGGTCAACAGCAGTCCCGACTGGCGGCGGCGCGTGGGATATTGCACCCAGGTGGACCACTTCTACGAAAATTTCAGCGGTCGGGAGTTTCTCGAAGCGCTCCTGGCGTTGCGGGGGCATGGCCGCGCCTGGGCGCGGCGAATCGCCACCGAAGCGCTCGAACAAGTGAATCTGACGGCGGACCGGGACCGGAAAATCCGCGCCTACAGCAAGGGGATGCGGCAACGGGTCAAGATCGCCCTGGCGCTGGCCCACCAGCCCGAAGTTCTGGTGCTCGACGAACCGTTCAACGGCCTGGACCCTGTCGGGCGCCACGAGATGATGAACCTGTTTTCCGAATACGCCCGCGAGGGGCGCACGATTCTGATTTCGAGTCACATTCTGCACGAAATAGACCGCCTGACCAACCGCGTCCTGATGATGAGCAACGGATACGTGATGGCCGAAGGCGAGGTCCATCAGGTGCGCAACCTTCTGCGCAACCACCCCTTCCAGGTCTTCATGCGGTGTCGGGAAGCGCGCCGCCTGGCCGCGCTGCTTCTGGCGCACGATTCGGTGAGTCAGGTCTCGATCGAAGACGAGGGGACTCTCTCGCTCGCCACGCGCGATCCGGACAGTTTTTATCTCTTGCTCAACGATCTGATCATGCGCGAAGGGATCGAGTTGGACCTGGTGAGTCTGGCGGACGAAAACGTGCAATCCATCTACGATTATCTGGCCGGAAAGGAGCACCACTGAGATGGCCCGCGTGGCAAATCTCGATGAATTCGAGCCGCAGGGGGAGTCCTCCTGGGCGGTGCGGCATATCCGCTCGATCGCCGAGGTGTTTATCCTCTCGCTGCGCCGGCTGATCCATTCCAAGTTCATGCTGGCCGCGCTGATTTTCGCGGCCATCCCTGTATTAATCTCGTTGTTGACGCTCCTGCACCCCCGCGACAGCCTGACCTCGGCGCAGACGCAATACCAGAATTTCCTGCGGCTTCTGTATCTGCATTTCGCGGTCTTCTTTGTCGGCAATTTCCTCGGGTTTGCCGTCATGCGCCAGGAGCACGACGATCAGACCCTCCACTTCCTGATTCTCCAGCCCGTCTCGCGCTGGACGCTCGTGGTCGGGAAACTGGCTGCCAGCCTCCTGCTCGCTTCATCTATCTGCATCGGCAGTCTCATGGCCTCGTACCTGATCCTGACGATAGGAGCCGCCGGGCCGCAGGAGGTGTTCCGGGATCTCTTCCTCGGGGCGCATCAACTGGCGACCGCCGAGACCGATTCGCAGAGTGCGCTTCAGGCGTCAAGGTTCCCGACACTGGCGCGCGAAGCGCTCGCGATTGTCACGGGGCTGCTGGCCTACACGAGTGTGGCGATGCTCATGGGGAGTCTGTTCAAAAGCAGCCAGTACCTGATTTTTCTCTTCGGTTGGGAGGCCGGACTGCCCTACCTCCCCTCGGCGCTCAAGTACTGGACCGTCCTGCACTACCTCAATTCGCTCCTGCCGGTCAAAATCTCCGAGGACCTGAAGGTGTTCGAGATCTACAGTACCCCCGTCCCGGTCTGGGTCTGTTTCGCCACCATCGGCGCCGCCTCAGTGCTCGTTCTGACGCTTTGCGTCTTTCTCTTCCAGACGCGAGAGTGCCTCTACGGCGACACGTAAACAACGGGTGAACGCGATAAACCGCAGTTGAACGCCCCTGTGTCACACGGTTTCGTAACAGGCCAGAACCTCGCCAAAATAGAGCGTGTGGTAGTCGCGCATGGGGTAGAGCGTCTCGAGTTGCGGGTTCAGGAAACGCGAGTCCATCGGCGCCTTGAACGCGGTGCGGCATTCGTAATGCAGACCGCGCAACTTCACGAGGGGCGACTGGACCTTGCGGGCGGCGTGTTTCTCAAGCCCACAGGCGATGAACTTGTCGCCCTCGCGGCCCGAGTGCGACCCGCAGTAAGCCAGCTTTCTCGAACAATCCTCCCACGGAATGCTGACCGTGAAGTCTGCCGCGCGCTCCATGAGCCAGAAGGTGTGGCGGCTCTTGCGGACCGCGACCGTGAGCAGTTCAAGGTTCCAGAAAACCCCGAGCTGCGCCCAGCCGATGGTCATCGTGTTGACCTCGTCCGGGGTGGCGACGGTCAGAAATCCCCCGCCCCCTTTCGTGAGTTGTTCGAGGACCTCGGCCCCTTTCTGCATGAAGGGTAGATCCGACATAAAAGGGTTCTCCTTCCTGTGACGGTAACCCGATTCTCGATGCGTCAGCGGATGCCCAGCACGTCCTGCATGCTGTAAAGCCCCGGCTGGCGGCCTTGTCCCAACCACGCGGCGGCGCGCAACGCCCCGAGCGCGAGCGTGTCGCGGCTGTGGGCGCGGTGCGTGATCTCGACGCGCTCGCCCAGCGTGGCAAACGTCACCGTGTGGTCCCCCACTACGTCACCACCGCGGATGGCGTGCATGCCGATCTGGCGGGCAGGGCGCTCGCCCGGGAAGCCCGAACGGCCATCCACAACCAGTTCCTCATAGGTGCCGCCCATGACTTCGGCCACGACCTCGGCCAGACGGCGGGCCGTCCCACTCGGCGCGTCCTTCTTGAAGCGGTGGTGTACCTCGGTAATCTCGACGTCGTACGACTCGCCCAGAATGCGCGCCACGTCGGCCACGATCTTGAAGAGCGTGTTGATGCCCACGCTCATGTTCGGCGCGAACACGACCGGGATTTTCGTGGCGATCTGCTCCATCTGGGCCCGCTGCGCGGCGTCCAGGCCGGTCGTCCCCACCACGGCGGCGAAACCGTGCGCGACGGACCAGCCGAGCTGGGTCAGCGTGGCCTCGGGCGAGGAGAAATGGATCGCCACCGGGGCGCCCTCCGTGGGCAGCGCGTCGAGCGAGGTCACAATGGGGGCTTGGAGGCCTGGCTGGCCGATCAGCCCGCCGACGGTCGCCCCTTCGGCCAGCACGCCCGGCGCTTCGAGTCCCGCCGCAATGGTGAAGTTATCCGAGTCCTGGGCCGCGCACCGCAGAATGGCCTGGCCCATGCGCCCCGCGGCGCCGCACATGATGATCGAGGTGGTCATAATTCGAATCCTTTTCTATGGAAGGGAACACCCGCTTCCCTGTTTGATGGCCTTCTGTCTGGGAAAGGCTGGTCTTGAATATGCGCAGACGTCCGTGACGTCTGGCCCGTATTCTACAACCACGCCACGGCCTTTGTCACCCTTCTTTGTGGCAATTTTCATCGCATTCAAAGAGTTTTCCTGTCCGGAAGAAACCGGTTCCCTGTTGATCCGAAAAAACTTTGTGTCTTCGGGCCTTCGGGTGAAATGCGGTTCAACACCTCGCGCACGGGAACAGAGGATAACTGAAAAGGGATCACACGAAGGCACAAAGTCACAAAGAACCGCCGGGTACGACCCCGCACGGGGAGTCCGAGAAACCGGAGGGGACGGCGACGATTTTTCGCCACAAAAAGGCACAGAAAGCACAAGGAGTATCCCCTTTTTTGTGACTTTTGTGCCTCCTGTGGCTGAAACAAACCATCCTCCGCGCCTCCGCGTCTCCGCGCGATCCATTCTTTCTGCCCGTTCGGAAATTCGGAAATGGAGGCGAGGCTTGCTGCTCCCGAGAAATTCCCGGTTAATTTCCGATTTCGTTTGAAACGGCCCCGGGGGCGGTTTAAACTGCGTGTCGAGGTTAACTGGTTTTGAGGAAACAATGTGAGGCGGGCCAAGCGGCCCCGGGCGACACGGATTCCATTTTTGGAAAAATTCAAAGAGGACACGATGGATCAAGCAGAACAAGAAAGAAACAAGACCGCATTTGAGATCGCGCGCGAACGAATCGAAGAATCTAGGCGGACTGGGGCGGAAAGACTTGATCTGGCGGATCTCTCCCTCACGGAACTTCCCGAAGAAATAGGGGGTCTCACCAATCTTCAGATCCTCGATCTCAGATGGAACCAACTATCAGTTCTGCCGGAATTGATCGGCAATTTAACCGATCTTCAGACCCTCTATCTCAGAAATAACTACCTGACGGTTCTGCCGGAAGCGATCGGCAACCTCACCAATCTTCAGACCCTCGAGGTCTGCGATAACCTATTGACGGTTCTGCCGGAGTCGATCGGCAATCTCACCAATCTTCAGATCCTCGAGATCTGGAATAACCAACTGACGGTTCTGCCCGAATCGATCGGCAATCTCACCAGTCTTCAGATCCTCTCTCTCTGGGACAACCAACTAAAGGTTCTACCGGAATCTATCGGCAAACTCGCCAGCCTTCAGGAACTCATTTCCCATGACAACCAACTGACGACACTACCGGAATCGTTTTGTCAACTCACCAACCTTCAAGAACTCTGGCTGTCCGGAAACCAACTGACGGAGTTGCCGGAGTCTTTCGGGCAACTCACCAGCCTCCAGGAACTCTGTCTCGAATACAATCAATTGACGACACTGCCAAAATCTATCAATCAGTTCACACAATTAGAAGGTCTTTATCTACATGGAAATGAGGCTCTTGCAATCCCTCCCGAGATTCTCGGTCTGACGCGCATTGAGGTTTTCGAAACGGCAGAAAAGAGTGCCGATCCTGCCACGATTCTGGATTATTACTTTCGTCCCCGTCGCCCGCTCAACGAGGCCCGACTCATTCTGGTGGGGTTCGGTACGGTCGGGAAGACTTCGCTGATCAACCAGCTGGTTCACGAAACTTTCGATCCAGAGGAATCCGAGACACGGGGGGTTAAGATCACCCCGTGGCTTTTCCCGCTTTCGGACAACGAGACCGTGCAGTTGCACGTCTGGGACTTCGCCGGTCAGGAAATCAACCACCAGACCCACCAGTTCTTCCTCTCCCGGCGCAGTTTGTACCTTCTGGTGCTCAACGGGCGCAAGGGACACGAGGAGGCCGACGCGGAATACTGGCTCAACCTGATCCGCAGTTTCGGGGGCGACTCGCCGGTGTTGGTTGCGTTGAACAAATATCACGAATCTCCCTTCGAACTGGACCAGCACGGTCTGATGGCGAAATTCCCCGGCATGATCCGGGGATTTATCCAGACCGACTGTAACAACCTCAATGGGCATTCTCCCGTTGGTATCGAAGAACTGAGAAAGGCCATCCACCGCGAGATCGACCAATTGGACGGATTGCGCGAAGGATTCCCGGAGAGCTGGTTTGCCATCAAAGACCGCATGTCGGGTATGTCGGAAAACTACCTGACGTACGAGCGATTCCGAGAAATCTGCAAAGAACTGGGGGAATCGATCCCGAGCGACCAGGACCGACTGGCCGAGCACCTGCACAACCTCGGAATCGCCCTGAATTACAAAGACGATCCCCGGCTCCGCGACATGCACGTGCTCAACCCCCACTGGCTGACCAACGGAATCTACACCCTGTTGAACGCGAAAGAGGTGAAGGAAAACCGAGGCGAACTGGATATTTCCCTTCTCCCTCATCTTCTCGATCCCCGGGATTACCCGCCGGCGCGACACGCTTTCCTGATGCAACTGATGCGCAAGTTCGACTTGTGTTTCGAGTTCCCGGACAAACCGGATCATTACCTCATCCCGAATCTGTTGACCAAAGAGCGACCGAAGGCGTTTGAGGAATTCGACCCCAAGACGTGTTTGAACTTTCAGTATCAATACCCCGCCGCCCTGCCCGAGGGGTTGATCCCCCAGTTTATCGTCCGAAATTACACGCTGATCGAGGATCAGTTGTACTGGCGGACCGGGGTGATTCTATCGTTCGAAAAGAGCCGGGCCTTGGTCTGGGCCGACCTGACTGCCAAACGCGTGTTCGTATCGGTTGAGGGGCCGGTTGCCAGTCGTCGGCGTCTATTGGCGGTAATCCGTTCCGACTTCGACCGGCTTCACGCTCGCTTTCGGTTCAAGCCGGAAGAAGGCGTTCCCGTTCCTGGTTATCCGGAAATCGTGATTCCGTATAATGACTTGTGTGTGAGGGAAGATAAGAAGCGATTCAAATTCGAGGAAGTTTTGGGTGACGAGGTGATTGACCTCGACGCCCGCGATCTGTTGAATGGCGTTGATCTGGAAGGTACGCGCAGAAAAGAGAAAGAGGATGGTATGTCTTTGAAACTGTTCTACAGTTATTCTCACAAAGATGAAACGTTGCGGGACGAGTTGGAAACGCACTTGAAACTCCTACAACGCCAGGGGATGATTGACGGTTGGCATGACCGCCGCATCACCGCCGGAACGGAATGGAAAGGCGAGATCGACAAAAACCTCGAGGAGGCCGACATCATTCTGTTGCTGGTCAGCGCGGACTTTCTCGCGTCGGATTATTGTTACGATATCGAGATGAAACGGGCGATGGAAGGCCACGAAGCGGGTGAAGCGCGCGTGATTCCGGTCATTCTTCGGTCTTTCAATGGCTGGGGGAACGCTCCCTTTGGGAAACTGCAAGCCCTTCCCAAAGACGGCAACCCCGTCACTTCATGGTCAGACCGCGATGAAGCCTGGACGGATGTTTCGAAAGGGATCGAAAAGGCCGTCAAAGAGATTCAGACTCGCCGGAAATCTGGACAATCAAACCCCTGAAATAGAGGACGGGATAACAGGATCAACCGGATGGAAAAGGGATTCCCTTCATCCTGTTATCCTGTTATCCCGTCTCATATTTTTCTTTCTTTTTTTCCTTTCGGCGATGCGGTATCCGCCTCACGTTTCCCTGTCGTCCCATTTCATTTTTCAACGCTCAACCAATCGAATCTCCTGAAGGCACATGGCGTATTTGCTTCCTTCCGGGCGGGATTCGATCTTTTCCTTGCCCCATCCGACGGAGAAGTTGGCCGCGTAACAGAGCCACATCGTCCGGCCATCCGCGCTGATGAATTTCGACGGGATATTCACGAAATAGGCCTGCTCGCCGAAGCGTTTGAGGTAGCTGACCATTTTCCAGGGGCCGGTGACGCGGTCGGACTCGAGGAGGTAGGTGTTGAACGTGTCCACCGTGTTGCCGCCGTCCGTCACGCAGAGGAAGTATTTCTTCAGGGGCGCGTTGTAAGTCATGGTGACGCACCCCATGTTGTCCTTCCACGCGGCGATCGGCTGGATCTTCTCGAAATCGCCGGTCCAGGCCGCCTTGCCGGAGGCGTCGTCCCCGGCGAAGAACTCATATTTCGAGACGTCGTTCATGTTCTCGATGGTCGGCTTGACGCGCGTCAGGTAGATCTCGTCGCCGGTGATCCAACTGTTGTAGGCGTACCGCCGCCCCTCCGGTCCCGCCGAGGCGCCGTGACCCACGAGGTAGGCCTTCCCGTCGGGCGAATGCTCCATATTCTTGCCGAAGTCCACAAAGTGCGGTGCGCCGATTTTGACCGGTTCCCCCTTCAGGGCCGACTCGCCGAAAAGAGGTTTGGCCGGAGTGAGCGGTGTCTCGTTCCAGGTCTTTCCGAGATCGGTGGACCAGCGGAACCCGGGGATCGGCCCGAGCCAGGGCCAATTGTAGGGCATCGCGTTCTGTTGGACCATTCCGGAAGGGTGCAGGCAATAGGTGCCGTAGTACCACACGCCGTTGTACACCAGGCTACCGCACGGGTAGCGCCCCTCGTAGGGACGCGGACTGCTCTTGAACGTGCCCTGGTTCGTGACGGTCAGTTTAAGCGGGTCGTCCCCGAGGATCGTGGCGAACCCCGTCGCGGCGCCCTCCCCACCTGAACTGCACCCCAGCCCGTTCACGTTCCCGTCGGTCCAGGGCGAATACAGATTCCCGTCCGACGCCCAGGAAGGGTACCACGTGTCCGCGCCGGTGTACTCGGCGTGGCGGCCCGTGAACTTGACGCCCGCGAACGCCTCGGACGGTTTGAACGGAGACTCGGCCACCGGTCGCTCCGACCAGACTTTCAACACCTGTTTCCCCCCCTCGGGCCGTTCGAACGGCCCCGGGAACGGGTTGTCCGCCTTGCGTTTTTTCCCGAAGAAATCGGTGTCCAGACGCACGGGGGAGCCGTCCGGGTTTTCGTAGGGCAGTTGGGCGATGGCGGTCTTGCCCAGCCGCTCGGCCGTCACGAGGGCGCGCGTGCGTTCGGCGGTCCAGGCTTTGTCGAGATGGAGTTCGAGGTACGCGCCGTCGGCCTGTTCGGAGAGTTTGAGCGCCGAGTCGAATTCCGGCTTCAGGAGCGGGTCCTTTTCCTGTTTACAGGGCTTGGCCTTCTCCACAAACACATTGTCGTCCATCCACACGGGTAGTTTCGCCTCGTCGTACTGGCTCAGGTCGCCCTGGCGCACGAACAGGTTGTTGTAATACCGGTCGTCTCCGCTCGAGTTGTCGTGCAGCGCCGCCACCTCGGTCGAATGCGGCTTCATGTACGGCGTCTGGCGGCCATCGTACGGAATCACCTGGACGACCCCGGCGAAGAGGTTGTGGACGAACGCGCCCCCGCGCGAAACCGTCAGCACCGACCGGCCGGACAGGAGCAGGTTATTGTCCACCACGAAGGGACCGTGGTTGACCTCGACGAAGAGGTCCTCGGAGGCGTTGTCGTGGAACACATTGCGCGAGACGCGCGTGCCCTGCGCCATCCAGTCGAGCCACAGCCCCCGGCAGGTCCGGTAGATGTGATTGTCCGAGATTTCCGTGTCGATGGCGGCGTGGAACTTGATGCCCGCCATCTCGGCGCCGCTGAACAGCTGCCGCACGTGGATGTCGTGGATCCGGTTGCCCGTGACGGCGCTGAACGCCGCGCCCAGACTGCCTACGATGCCCGTCTGTTCGCAATGCGAGATGGTGTTGTTGCGCACGATGTGGTGGCCGATGGTGTCCCGGTTCCATTGGTGTTCCTTGTACCCGCGCTCGATCGTCAACACATACCCCTCGGCCGTGTCGGCGGACGTGTTGTCGAACTGGTCGCCGTGCTTGCCGAGCGCGATACCCGAACAGACCGAGTGGCTCACCGTGTTGTTCTCGATGATCCACCCCTTGCTCCAGTGCGTGCCGATCAGGCCGATCTGCTCGGCGGTCGGCGGCGCCCAGGGCGTGGCGGCGTGGCGCAGGGCGAAACCGCGCACGGTGAGGTAGTTGCGGCCCGGTTTGTCGGGGTAGAACACCGTCTGGCGCACATTGATCTCCACCCGCTGCTCGTTGGGGTTGACCCCCTTGAACTGCGCCCACAGGGTCGTGTTCTCCGCGTCCACCTGGCCGAACCAGAGCGGGGTGTCCCCCACGGGTTTCTGAACGTCTTCCAGCTTCGCCGCCTCGGTGAGCCACTCGCCGTTCAGGTACACGGCGCCCGTGTGGTGGTCGCGTCCCCGGCGGTCGAACCAGTCGCCGTGGATCAGGTCCTGGTACGGATTGAAGGCGCCGAAGAACGAATTGGGGAGCGTGACCTTCCACAGGTCGTCCTGAACCTTCACCCAGTTCTTGACCGGCTCCGATCCCTTGATCTCGACCTTCTCGCCCGACGCGGCCTGATACACGATCCGCTTCGCGTCCGACTCGCCCCCGCGCGGCGGGTTGACCCGCTCGCGATAGACCCCCTCATGCACCGTGATCACATCGCCCGGCTGCGCCGCCTCGGCCGCGCGCTGCACCGTCCGGAACGGCGCCACCTGCGTCCCGGCATTCGAGTCCTGGCCCGTCATGGCCACATGAAACTCGGTGGCCTGGACCGGCGCGGCCCATACCAGGACACAAAGCGCAACGACCAGGAGGGATTGAATGGATAGAAAGAGGGGGTTTTTCAGGGAGTTCATACGGGGAACCTTTCGTGTGGGTGGGATGAAAGCAGCAAGATCCCGCACAGAAGAGGAGAATCTGGCGACCACCAGAAGGTATGCGCCCCTCACCGATCTCAACTGTGCTATACTGTGCTGCCCTAAATCTCCCGATGAATATGAATCTCCCGCGCCGTATTTTCAAGACTTTTCTCTCGTCGCAGTTGACGAAAAAGTCGTTCCGGCCTGAGATCCCAGGGTAGGGGGATCATCTTGAGTCATGGAGATATCTGGAAGTGGTTCTGCGCTTCAGCGCGAGAGGAAAGGGACGAAGAGTTTGTGTGATGTATTGCGTAAATTTCTCGAATACGTTTTCGGGAATCTACGCCAGATCCTGGAGCGCTTGTGGCAGTTCGATCAAGAGTGATGGATCCATTTCCACTTCCAGGCAGCGCCTGTTGTATTCCTTGAGCAGACGCGCAATCTTCTCGTTTCTGGCCGACTCCGAGAAAGCGGCCATTTCATCTATGTTTTGCGAAACGAAAGACTCGATGGACACAACGGAGACTCGTTCTCGAATGTCCTCCCGGACATTCTGCCTCGCACCCAACAAAACCGAATCCGGAACCACGAGATAGACGAGAAGACCGTGGGCCAGGTTCTCCTCAATCCGCTGGTAGTGAGAGGGGGATGGACTGACCGTGACATGGACAGCCGTGTTCCCCACATAGAAATCGCCCGGCATGCTGTGAGACTGGTCGGCGGTGCTGTAGGAACGGTTGGATATTTCAAGATCGGGGAAGCGCAGTTGGAGAATTGCACCGACAAGGTGGTGAGCAACGGCCCCCCATTTTTTCTCGGATTTCGCTATACTCAATAATTCGAGCCTCTTGCAAAAGTCGTTGAGTCGTTCGATTTTCAGGTGAAAAAGTGAGGAGAAAAAGGCATCATACGCTTGCTTAACAAACCCCGAAAGGGATGGCGGATCATGCACTTTCTCTCCTCACTGTTCACTACCCTACAACAACATCTTTTCCCGTTCCAGCAAGAAGCGCTGGGGGAACTCTGCGAAAAGCACAAGACGCTCATCGAGGTGGCCGAGTTGGCTTCGATCGAGAAATTCATGAGCCCGTTCGGTCGCAAGCCGATGGGGCGCCCGCGCCACGGACGCCAGCCTCTCGTCCTGGCGTTTCTGGCCAAGGCCGTCTGGAATTGCCCGACCACCCGCGCGCTGCTTGATCTGCTCGGCGCTGACGCCCCGTTGCGGCGTCTGTGCGGCTGGGAAACGCGGGCCGACTTGCCCAGCGAAGCGACCTTCTCGCGCGCCTTCGACGAATTCGCCCGCACCGCTCTGCCGCAGGCGATTCACGAAGCGATGGTCAAAAAGTGCTGCGGGCCGAAGTTGGCAGGTCATACCAGCCGAGACTCCACGCCGATCCAGGGGCGCGAGAAGGCGGCCCGCAAAGAGTCTGCGCCGCAGAAGTCCAAAGCCCGGCGCGGGCGTCCGAAGAAAGGCGAGGAGCGGGCGCCCAAGCCGCCGCGCCGTCTGGAACAACAGGGCCGGCACTCGCTCGAAGAAAACCTCCAGGATCTGCCGACCGCTTGCGACCGGGGCTCGAAAAAAGACAGCAAGGGCTTCAAGAAATCGTGGATCGGCTACAAACTGCACGTCGATTGCATCGACGGCGACATCCCGGTCAGCACGATTCTGACGAGCGCCTCGCTGCACGATTCGCAGGCGGCAATCCCGCTGGCGCAGATGACCGGCCAGCGCCTGACCAACCTCTACGACCTGATGGACTCGGCCTACGACGCGCCCGAAATCAAAGCGTTCAGCGAGGGGCTGGGGCACGTGCCGATCATCGATCAAAATCCGCGCCGCGGCGAGAAGTTGCCGATGGATTCGCATCGGGCGGTCCGCTACCGCGAGCGCAGCGCGGCGGAACGGGTGATGAGCAACATCAAGGACAACTACGGGGGACGGTTCGTGCGGGTGCGCGGGGCGGCCAAGGTGATGTGCCACCTGATGTTCGGGATCGTGGCGATGACGGCCCGTCAAATTTTCGCGTTGCTGAGATGAGCGGCCCGGGGCGAATCGAAATGGAAGGGAGAAAATCAACGGCGAAACCGCCGAGTGGCAATCGCACGCCCCGTCCCCAGCGAAAAAGGGCGATTTTGGCGGTAAAGAGCAAGCGAACAGGCGTTCTCGCTCAGAAATCATCTCCCCGAAACGATTAGCCCCGCTTTTTCGCCGTTTTGCCCAATACTTTTGCAAGAGGCTCATTCGATAACGAATTGATGGGTTGATTTTTCTGGAGAGAAAGACGGGCGAAGACAATCTCTTTCGCGGATATCAGAAGCCTGATGATCCATTGATTTTTTGATGCTATACTTCAAAGGAGAGGAATTGGGCAACCTAATATTTGTGATAGGTCTTCTCATTCACTATTCGCCTTTCCTCTTTTCCAATTTGTGGATGGAATCATGGCAGACGGTACATACTGTTACCAAATTGCTTTCCGTGTTATCTCCGCCTTTGGCATGATGCTCGATATGGTGCAATTCCAAGTGTCGAGGATCGGACGGATTCCATTGTTCATGAGTCCATCCACACCGATAGCACATGTATTTGTCGCGTGCCAGTATAGAACGTCGTACCGGATCTGGAACGTGACGGTCATGCGCCGGGCTTTGCCTGTTTTGCTCGAGAACGTAAACACCAATCTCCAAATCCGGTCTACCCGTGTTGCGGGTTACAATCGGCCATCCCTGTTCGGTACGTAATTCGCGAATACGGCGAGCCCATTCTGTTTTATCGTTCGCAACATAGCGAAGTTCTTCTCCAGTTACAGAGCGACCGACGTTTTCAAGCAGAAACGCGAGTATTTTCTCTCTTGCTCCTATATTTTTCTTGCGGATATCATTTGCAATATGCCAACGCAAGGACGCATCGCGGTCTTGTTCCGGATTCAGCAGTATGTATTCCTCCGGCTTTAGTGACGCAACATTCACTTGCCCCAAAGAGAATTCATCTTCTCTGTACATTTCACTGAGTGTAAGGCCGGATGCTATTACCCAACCAAACTCCCGTCGTAACTCTCTGATCCTTCTTGGCCAATCCTGAATCCCTGAAACAACCATCAACTCGTCACCATGTATAACAACAAATGGGTACTTCCTAAAATACGAAAGAATTCTGTCTCTGGCAGCCGACGCATCTTTTTCAGGAATAAGAGAACTCCCAAGATCATGCAGCAGATGAAAAGCGGGCACAAGGGAAAGCACCTTTTCACGTAAATCATTTCGTTTGAGTTGCCGCTCGAAATCGCACAGCAACCGCACAAGTTCCGCCCGGATGGTTTCGGGAGTAGTTCTATTGGGTCTTCTCGGCATCGGTTGTTCCAGTCAGGAATTCATCTAATAAAGATATCAACTTGTCAATACTCTTGGTTTCACATTCCCATACGATCAATACGCGCCACCCGTCTTTTTCCAGTTCTTTCTGAACCAAACGATCGCGTTTTCTGTTCCCTGCGATTTTGAGTGACCAGAAGTCGGTATTGCTTTTCGGAAGCGCTTTATTTCTACGACATTTATGGCCGTGCCAAAAACATCCGTTTACGAAGACAATCTTACGATACCGTGTAAGGACAATATCCGGTTTCCCGGGAAGAGTCTTTACATGCAGACGAAACCGATAACCCATTCGATGCAGGATGGAACGCACTATTCTTTCCGGCTTGGTGTCCTTTCCCTTGATTAAAGCCATGATCTCGCTTCGCTTTTGTTGCGAGAACACATCTGCCATATCAGTTTGGCCTCGATAACCATAGTGAGAAAACGGCATCAGCCACCCTTGCCGCTAGAAGCGGGGGGACCGCATTCCCTATTTGTCGTGCAATCTCGATTTTAGTTCCGGAAAATCGGAAGTTGTCCGGAAAACTTTGAAATCGAGCTGCTTCGCGGTGAGTTATCGGCCGATGCTGTTCTGGATGGAGATAACGCCCTTTTTCCGGCTTGTAAAACTCGGTTCGTATGGTAAGAGCCGGCCGATCCCACCAAAGTCTTCCAAAGAGGTCTGTCCCCCCCTCCGTTTTTTTTATCCAACACGGGGGTGTCAGTTCTGGAGATAAACGTTGGAGGTCAAAACGATTCATTCCCTCCTCGGGAATCATACGATATCGTTTTTTAGACAATTCTGTTGGCGTTCTACCAAAGTGAAGATCGTACGGCGGGATGACCGTACGGATTTCGACTCCCTTTGGGGGTTCTAAATCGCCAATTGCGTCACGCACCGTACGCCACGGTACAGCCGTATTGGTATAGACGTCCATTTCTTCGGACAAAGACGTTGAAAAGCCGTTTCCTGGATTGTAGTTCGTTTTTCGAGGAGGAAACACCGTGGCAGGATCTTTAAAGTTACAGCCGAGGATGAATGCTCTGTGTCGCTTTTGCGGAACTCCGTAGTCAGCGGCGCAAAGAACAGATTCAAACGTGTTAAATCCCATCTTACTTGCGGTATCTTTTATCATACCGTGCTCGGAGGTATTCAACAACTGCGGCACATTCTCCATGACGAAAATGGAGGCTTTACTTCTCCTGACAATCTCAAGGAAAGGTAGCCACAAATGTTTCCTAATATCTCCATCCCGATTTTTATTCAGAAGGCTGAAACCCTGACACGGAGGACCTCCAATAACAACATCCGCTTGGGGGATAATCGTGCTTGGATCTTCGAGAATTTCGTTAATATCTCCTTCAATACAGTGATCACCGAAATTGGCATTGTAAGTTTCGACAGCATGTCTGTTTGAATCGTTTGCCCATACTGGCACAAAACAATGTCCACACAGTTTGGTAAAACCAAGCGTCATGCCTCCAGCCCCGCAGAACAGATCAATCAGTCTTGGACGCTCACGATACTTTTCAAGTTTACCACTTTCCCGAGCATGATAAACCGCTTCCTCCTCACGCACCATCATGGAGCGAGTGACACGACTTATTTTAGAATAGTCTACCATGATTTTATCCAAACAGTCAGGACTCTTGTGTTTTTCGGGATAATGATACCAATACCCCCTCTCCCGTTTGGAAAAATTTTGAGGGAAGGCAGGAATACCCTGCCGATTCATTTGATTACAGCAGCCCCACCTTTTCCATTGAGGCGCGGAGTTTGGCGCGGTTGGCTTCGGCGATGGGGGTCAGGGGGAGGCGGAGTTCGGGGCCGATCAGGCCCATCATTTCCAGGGCGGCCTTGACCGGGATCGGGTTCGATTCCACGAAGAGCGTCTGGCTCAGGTCGAAGTATTGCTTGTGCAGGGCCAGGGCCTTGTCCCAGTCGCGGTCCAGCGCGGCCTGACAGAGGTCGGCCGAGGCGCGCGGGGCCACGTTGGCCAGGACCGAGATGGACCCCTGGGCGCCCAGGGCGATGATCGGCAGGTTCATCGAGTCGTTGCCCGACAGGATCGTGATGTCGCACTTCGACGCCACTTCGCTGGTGTAATCAATCGAGCCGACGGCGTCCTTGAGGGCGACGATGTTGGGGATCTTACTCAGACGCGCCACGGTGTCGGGCGAGACGGAGCTGCCGGTGCGACCCGGGCAGTTGTAAATGATCTGCGGGATGGCGACCGCCTCGGCCACACTCTTGTAGTGCTGGTAGAGGCCTTCCTGCATGGGCTTGTTGTAGTAGGGGGAGAGGAGCAGAGCGGCGTCGGCGCCCAGTTCCTTGGCCTTGCGCGTCAGGCTGATGGCCTCGGAGGTGGCGTTCGAGCCGGCGCCGGCAATGACGGGCACGCGCCCCTTGACTCGCTCGATGGTGAAGGCGATAACCTCGTGGTGCTCGGGGTAGTCCATGGTGGCCGATTCGCCGGTGGTACCACAGGGCACGATGCCCGAGGTGCCGTTTTCAATCTGGAATTCGATGAGTTTGGCGAAGGCGTCCTTGTCCAGTTTGCCGTTCTTCCAAGGGGTGACGATGGCGACAATAGAGCCTTTGAACATACAGTCTTCTCCATATCCTGAATTCAGCGTGCGATCCCGGTCGGGATACTTTCAGCGGTCAATTTAAGAGGAGGCCCGTCATGAGTCAAGGATTATCCGGATTTTCGGAAGGAAGAGCGTGTCGGTCCACCGGAAAACGGCCATGCCCGGGCGGTCCATTGCGATTTTTGAGTGAGATGCGTCCGATTTCCGGGGTTTGACCGAGGCTAATTCCGATCGGGTCGCCGGGATTCCAGCGCCTCGCGCAGATTTCGGGCCAATTCGTCCTTGGAGAACGGTTTTTGAATGAAATGAACCCCCTCATCCAGGAACCCGTGATGCGCAACGACATCGTCCGTGTAACCCGACATGAACAAACACTTGAGATTGGGGTCCAGCGCGAGCAGATGCCGGGCCAGATTCCGTCCGTTCATCTCGGGCATGATCACATCGGTCATGAGTAAATCTATTTTGCCTGCATGTTGCCGGGCCAGCCGAATAGCCTCGTCCGGGTTCGAGGCGGGCAACACGGTATAACCCAGGTACTCCAGCAACGCCGTGGTCATTTCCAGAATGGCCGACTCGTCCTCGACGAGCAACACGGTTTCATGCCCGCCACTGGCCGGTTTCAAGGCCGATTCCAGCGGTATCGGTTCCGTCTGACCGCCATGCCACGGCAGATGGATCTGGAAAGCGGTGCCCCGGCCCGGCTCGCTGGATACATTGATGAAACCATTGTTCTGTTTCACAATGCCATAGATGGTGGCCAGCCCCAGACCGGTTCCCAATCCTTTGGTGGTAAAAAACGGCTCGAAAATGTGTGTCAGTGTCTCCTTGTCCATGCCGTTTCCATTGTCTCGGACAGTCAGCCGGACAAAATCACCGGGCAGAAACCCCGTCTGATCGGTGCAATCGGCCAGGTCGAGGGAGACCCGTTCCGTGCGGATCTCAATTCTTCCCTCGACGTCAATGGCGTCACGGGCATTGACACACAGGTTCACCAGAATTTGGTCTATCTGCGTCGGGTCCACTTTAACCTGACACACCTCAGTGGTCGGTTGCCAGATCAGGGCGATATCCTCGCCAATCAACCGCCGCAGCATCTGAAGCATTCCGTCCACCGTTTTGTTCAGGTCCAGGTGTCGGGGAGCGACGGTCTGTTTGCGGGCAAAAGCCAACAGCTGGCGCGTCAGGTTGGCCGACCGCTCGGCAGCCCGGCTGATCTCCTGAAGGCTGCTCATGAGCGGTTGCGGCGGATTGAACCGCTCCAGGGCCATTTCGGCGTGGCCCAGAATCACCCCCAGCATGTTATTGAAATCGTGAGCCACCCCCCCGGCCAGCCGCCCTACCGACTCCATTTTCTGGGCCTGCAGGAGCTGTTTATGCAGATTTTCTCTTTCTTCTTCCGCCTGCATGCGCTCGGTGATGTCGCGAATGGCCGGGATATGCACCGGACGTCCATTCTGAGTCAACATCGTCGCAGTGATTTCGACGGGGAAGATCGTGCCGTCTTTCTTGCGGTGGTACCGAACCGGGATATAGGTGGGCCCTTTCAGGGTGGCTTGCCGGGTCGCCTCGGGTTCCGCGGACAAGTCCACATTCCGCATCCCCAGCAGTTCCTCACGGCTGTAGCCGTAAAGCGAAACCGCGGCGGCGTTGACGTCGAGGATGTTGCCCATTTCATTGTCAATCAGGAAAAGCGCATCCGATTCCATCTCGAACAACAGCCGGTATTTCTGCTCGCTTTCGCGCAACGCCTGCTCGGCCCGTTTGTGCGCCGTGATGTCCACCTGGGTTCCCCATATATGAACCAGGTATTCATTCTCGACTATCCCGATCGTATTGTTTGAAAAATGCCGGATCAGACCGTCGGCTCCGATTTCCTCGGTCTCTTCTCCCGCGACCCGGTAATTCGATTCGACAAACTTTCGGACCTTGGCCCGGTTCAGACTCTGATTCGCTCCCCCGTGGAAATCCACCAACCGTTTCCCGAGTAGATCTTCGGGGTTGTCCAAACCATACATCCGCACAAAGGCCCGATTGCACTCGGCAATCACCGCGTGCGCATAGATATGGTCTATTTTTTCCTCAACCTCCAGATGCAACGGCATCGGGACCTCGAGATCCTGTCGGAAAATCCCATTCGTCGCTTCATTCAGGAAGGTCCGGTAATGGGCCTCGCTTTCCCGCAACGCGTTCTCCATTTCAACGCGTTCGGTGATGTCGTGGTAATTCACCAGAAAACCCTCGATCAACGGATCGTGCAGAAGATTCGTCGCCGTACATTCCACCCACTTGTACTGCCCATCCTTACAGCGATATCGGCATTCCACGGTCGCGGTGGCGTCGGGGCGGTTTTGCAACGCGCGAAAAGCGGCCTGAACCGAGGCCCGGTCATCGGGATGAACATTGCCACCGGTTCGTTCTTCCGGTTTCCAGCCGAACCATTTTTCTATATTCGGACTCTTGTAACGAATGAAACCGTTGCGATCCAGGATGGAGATCACATCGGTAATGTTTGAAATCATGGCGCGCTGCCGAGTTTCGCTTTCTCGCAACTCCACCTGTTGTCGGCAAATACGCCGATAGGCCCGGACGAGGTGGCGCGCGGCGACCCCAATACCGGTCAGACCCAGCGCCCAGCACACCAGATGTCCGATTCCGCTCGAGGCGATCTCTTGCCTCAAAATCGCAAGATGGGGTTGCATGGGCACCGAAACGCTGATTCCGCCCCGGACATCCCCGACCCGGTAACCCTGCTGTTCATGGCACTTCAGACACGATTCTTCCACCATCAGGGGTTGCATGAAGCGCAGATACGACTGGCCGCCGCATTCTGCAACAGAGGAAAACTCCCGATCGCCCTGATTGAAGCGTTCCATCGCCTGTTTCTCCCAGGCATCGGGAGCGTTGCCCGGGCGAATGGGATTCAGGCTCGTGATATGCCCGCGGATACCATTGGTTTCAAGACCCAACTCGTGAACCAGGCGGGTCATATAGGCCGGATTGATGTAGGTCAGCGTCAGGCCCGAGGTCGTCTCGATATCGCGATGCCGGGTCTGTGTCAGGTAGCGGTTCGGTTGGATGGCGTCTGTTACGGGGACGTAAACGCCGCTTTGTTGCGCGTTCCAGCGGCGGTACACGACATCCTTTTCGATTTGGGCCTTGGCGGAGATTTTTGCGGACTCGATCGCCATCGTCCACACCCGAAAGTAATCCCGCGCCAGAAAGCCCCCGATCACGAGTGTCCATATCGTCACCGCAAGCAGGGTGTAGTGAATGATACAGGGTGGATGTTTCGGGTCTTTACCAGTCACACGCGCGCTCGATTCTACAGGACTCCCGGCTCTCTCGGACTCTACGTCATATGAACGCGGATTTTCGCACGGCATTTCGGGCCGGAAAAGTTTTCAGAAAATTATGCAAAACCTCTCCTTTTTGCAAGCACTAAACAGACCGGACATTCAATATACACATTTCCCACCGAAATCTCTCAACCCTTCGGGGACCTCCTCACCCCCGGCAGCGGGCGTCGAGCCAGGCGGCCAGTTCATCGTTGTCGCGGGGGGCATGGCCCATCACGGAACGCCAGACCTGGGCGTTCTCCATGCAGAAATATACCAGCACGTCGGGCCCGCCCGCCTGGCGGATCCACTCGACTATCTTGCGGTAGATGTGGATGCGCAAGGGCTGGGGGTAGCGCATCTTGCGGTCGCCGCCCAGGATGAAGTCGGCGTAGATGAACCGGCTGAGGGGGTATCGCTGGCGGATGGCCTCTTCGAGGCCGGGCAGGTAGCGAAAGCACCCGAGGCTGATCCACCGGATGTTCCCGGGTCGCGCCACGGCAAAGAGCCGTTCGATAACGCCTCGGTAGGCCTCTTCCCATCCGTCGTAATAGAAAATCGGGTCGAAGTGGAACGCGAGCGGGTACCCGGCGTCCTGACAGCGCGCCGCGGCGGCCAGCCGCTCGTCGAGACTCGCCGTGCGAAACTCCTCGTGCGCAATCGCGTCGGGCGTGTTGAGGGACCAGGCGCAGATCGTGTGGCCCCGGTGGTCGGCGTCGAGGATTTCCTCGATATGGACGGCCTTGCTCTTCAGTTCGAGCCGGGCGTTGGGAAAATCGCGGATGAACTCGACCAGGCGGCGCGCGTACCCGGTCAGGGGGTCGAGCGCCAGGCTGTCGGCAAACTCACCCGTCCCGAGGCGGAAAAACCGGTCCGGCTCGGCACGCAGACGGTCGGCGGCGGCATCAAGGAAGGCGGCGCTGTTGGCCTGCACCACCAGCAGCGAACTGGCGAAGTACCCCTGCAGGATGCAGTAGGCGCACTCCATCGGGCACCCCTGCCCGAAGTTCAGAATCTGGTACCCGCAGCAGAGGTAGTTGAGCGTGCCGGGGCAGGGCTTGATCGGCTCGGCGTGGAAATCGGCCAGGAGGAGGGAGCGCTTGCCCTTGTGGTTGAGGGAGGGGTCGGCGGCGAACCGATCGAGCACTTCGCGCGCCGTGCCGACCTCGATCACCTCGGCCTGCGGCCCCACGCGCTCGAGCACGCGCCGCGTGATCTCAGTCTCGCGGACGCCGGTCTCCAGGAAGATCTGACGGATAGGGGGATCAAGGGGCATATTGCTTTTCTGGTCCATCTGGTGGGTCGGGATCAACAATCTATTGAAGGCGGCTTTTCAATCGCACGAAAACCGTCTTTTTCTACTCTCACCCATCATCTCCGCAAATCGGGAGTCTCAGTTCTGAAAAAGCGCCCCAAGGGGACACGGAAGAGCAATGGGGATCAAGACCCATGACTCTGCCTATTTTTGCTCCAGGGACGGAAGATCGGCGCCAGAGGTTTTTCCCAAAGGAACCACCGGCGTGAATGGAGTGTACGATATAAGGGGTTGGATTACCATCAAAACAGCGCGCGGGGCGGCGCGATGATAGCAATGGTGAAAAGAAATCAGCGAATACCCCGCTCTTTTCCGGAAGTTTTTCCCCTCTCCGCATTCCCGCGCAAACGGGCACCCAGATTGGAGACAACCCACTTTCAAACCCGATTCCCTTGATGTTTTCTCATTCTTCTTCGTTCTCATGTCGAGTCGTGCTTTTTTTTCACAACCTCATTTTTCATTGACAAATACACGAATATCATGGAAATTGCAGCATCTTGCATGGAAGGAAAATTTTCAAATGAATCTGAAACAGACCATTGAACAGAACAGAAGATGGCTGGAAATTTATAGCATCCTATTTCGCCTGATAGGCTGGTCATTAATCGTGGGGGGCTACGGAATTGCGGTTTTCTCTGGATCGTTGCTCGAAATGGAGGAGGCTCGAATCAATAGTTTGCCGACTTTTCTCACGAATATACCTTTTTTGAGGTCCCCTGAGACGAAATTCATGATGATAATCCACAATCCTTTCTATGGAATGCTCCTGCCGGGAGTTCTCGTTTTACTCGTGGCTCATCTGCTTCGTTTCCTTCTGGATGAGAATGCCCAGCCAGGAAAGTTTTTAAGAAACGGGCAGTCCACTTTGCGGATCGCAGCCGGATTCGTTTTGATCGATTTCTCGCCTACACTTTGGCATCTGAGAAATTTTCAGAATGGAGAGGATTATTCCTGGGTCATCACCGCTATTTTCGTTGGCGTGTCCCTGTTACACGTGTGCGCAAAACTGGCGATTCTCTTCGGCCTGGGGCAAGTTTTACGCCGGGTGCTGCCGATGATTGAAGAGTCCAAAGCATTGGTTTGAAGGGATCGGGAGCGGGTAACGAAAGAAGATTTGAAGGCGATCGAATTCTCTGTTCCCGCAGAAACACAACCAGGGGAAATACTGTCTTTTGTATGAAAGGAAACTTTTCAAATGAACCTGAAACAAGCCGTAGAAAAAAACAGAAGAGGGTTGGAGATCTACTGCGCCATATCCCGCCTGATGGGGTGGCTCTTAATGGTGGGGGGCTTGGGAAGTCTGGTTTTCACCGGATGGATGTTAGTGATGGAGGAAGCGCGGGTCAACAGCATGTTGCTTCCGAACCCTTACTGTTCAGTCCCGGAGATGAAATTCATCATGTTGATCCGCGACCCTTTTCTTGATCTGTTCCTGCCCGGAATTCTTGCTTTACTGGTGGCTCAATTGCTCCGTTTTATTCTGGACGAAAATGCCCTGCCCGGATGGCTTTTGAGGAAAGGGGAGGCGGTTTTGTATTTCGCAGCGGGAATTGTCTTCTTCAGTTTCATGCCGCCGCTCTGGCATCTGGGAGTTTTCCTGAGTAAGGGAGACTATGCCGCGGCCTTCATCTTAAGTTTCGGCGGCATGTCCCCCAACGTGTTGCTTGTGGGCGCGAAACTGACAATTCTAATCGGCCTGGGGCAAGTTTTGCGCCGGGTGCTGCCGATGATCGAAGAGTCCAAAGCATTGGTTTGAGAGGAGCCGGAAACATGATTCGCATACGACTGGACTACCTCCTTCTGGACCGGCGGATGAAACTGACCGACCTGGCCGAGAAAACGGGGATTGCCCTGAACAACCTGTCCATCCTGAAAACCAACAAGGCGCGCGCGATCCGCTTCTCGACGCTCGAAGCCATCTGTCAGGCGATGGACTGTACCCCGGGGGAACTGATCGAATACGTTCCGGACAATGGCGCGGAAAATAAACCGGAGTGACGTGAATGAGAGGTGAAGCGCCCACGACACTCAACAACAGGCTTTCATTTTTACCGCAGAGGACACAGAGGTGTGCGGAAGTATAGAGATAAAAGTCGGCGCGGCTTGTGTCGATTCTGCGAGTATTTATCCTAAGAAACGCCCCGGATGGGGCGAAGGATAGTAGCCGGGGGTGGAGCGAAGCGAAACCCCCGGATCTGTCCCCAAATTCTTTCCCGCCCCGGATGGGGCGGAGGAGAAAACGGGGGAAAGGTCTGTGCGAATAAATGACGGCTTCCCTGTTCGTGTCGGAACGACCCTGCGCCCCGCCGGGGCGCTCAAAAACGAGGGCTTGCCCGGGGGTTCCGCTTCGCTCCACCCCCGGCTACTGACCTTTACCCCTCCGGGGTACGTTGATTCGGTTACAGATTCGCTGCGTCAAGTTGTCTGTGGTTTTTCTATTGTTTCGATCCGCTTTTTCTGGAAGCGCAACACGAACCGGGTAGTCCGAATTCCACAATCCCGCGCGTCATGCCGATGCTGCGGGCAAAGGAACGCAGGAACGTGATCCCGGCCAGCGCCAGGAGCCGCCAGTCGCCACAGCGGCTCACCACGCGCAGCGCCATGGGCAACTGCAACAGAATCTCCACCCCGACCAGCAGCGCGAACATGCCGGACAGAAACGGGTGAATCCAGAAGAACGGCAGCAGCAACAGGATCAGCAGCGCGAGGGGCGGCTGGGCGTAGTCCACCAGACTGCCGTAGGCGTCGCCCCGCATCATCTCGGGATGTGTCTGATACAGTTTCATGCGCCAGTAGCCATGCTTCGACTGCGTGCGCAGGTACTTCGAAAACTCCTGCGGGTGGACGTGGTCCACGCGCGCCGCGTTGGTAAACAGCAGCCGGTAGCCCGCCTTGTTGATCCGATAGGAAAGGTCGTTGTCCTCGCCCGAGGCGGTCGCGAAGGTCTCGTCGAACCCGCCCGTGGCCTCGAGCGCCGCGCGCCGGTAGGCCAGGTTGAACGACCCGAGGAAATTGACCTCCTCGGGCATGCGCAGGTGCCGCTCGATGATCTCCTCGTGGATGCAGCGCGCCAGCAGGCTCCCGCTGTTGTGGATGCCGTAGGTGCCCCCCACGCCGCCAATGTCGGGCGCGGTGAACTTCTCGACCAGGCGCCTCGCCCAGTCCGGAGCGGGGATGCAATCCGAGTCCGTGAACAGAACGATCTCGCCCGTGCCGTTTTTCCACCCGGTGTTGCGCGCCTTGGCCGGGCCGGCGTTGGCCTGGCGAATCACGAGAATCCCCTCGATGGAAGCCAGAATTCCGGGGGTCTTGTCGGTCGAGCCATCGTCCACCACCACCACTTCCATGCGGTCGTGAGGGTAGTCCTGCGCGAGGATGGCCCGCAGGCCGGTCGCGACGATCGAGGCGGCGTTGTACGCCGGGATGACAATGGTGATCGTGGGGTACGTTTCCATGAACTGCTCCGAAAGCGCCTGTCCCCGAAACGGGACCGTTCGGAATACACCTTCTCAGAAGGGTTTGAAGATAATGTTTTTCTCCTGCAGGACGGCTTTCATCTTGTCCACTTGATCGTCGAGCGGGTGGGCGGTGTCCAGGCGCAGGTCGCAGGGGAGGTCGGACGGAACCTCGTCGCCCATCCACACCACCACCATCCGCCCTTCGCCCACCGTGGTCTCGATCAGGTCCAGTTCAGCCCGCTTCAGGTTCACCGCCGTCACGACCAGCAACACCCCCGCGTCCAGGAGCAGGTGGGCCACTTCGGCCAGGCGGCGCAGGTGCTCCGTGTGGTCGCCCGCCTGCCCGGCCACCTTGATGTCGGCGTCCACGCCGTAGAGCACGTTGCCGATCCCGAGGAAGTACACCACCTTCCCTTCCTCGAAGAGGCGGCTCTCGAGCGCTTTGGCGAAAGATTTCTTGCCCGAGTTCCGATCGCCCGTCACGAGAATCAGCGTCGGGCGCTGGTTGTATTTCTCCGCCCGCCGCTCGCGCGCAATCCGGCTGGTTTCCCACTTCATGTTGCGCAGCAGCACGTGGCTGCGCACCGCTTCGTACTCGTCCTCGAGCGCCTCGCGCAGAATGCCCCCGCCCCGGATCTCGAAGCGGTCCACGATCACGAAACGGCTCGTGCGGGCGTTGTCCTCGGCCGGATCGAACGCCACGGCGCGCCGCGTCCGCAGAATGCACTCGGCCACCGCGTGCCGCTCGACCCGGTCGGATTCCGGGGACACACTCAGGTCCGACGCGTCAATGACCCGGAGGATCTTTTCGACCCACACGGGCGTTCGCGCGCCGCCCATCTTGAGCAGGTACTCGCGCCCCACCCGCAACGGCTCGCGCCCCATCCAGAAGAGGCTGGCGCGCACCCGCGTGGCCACCCTGGGCGGCGGTTCCGAGGCCCGGCAGGCCAGCTCGCCCCGGGTCACGTAAATCTGCTCGTCGAGCGTCAGCGCCGTGGCCTCGCCCGCGCTGGTCCGCGTTTGGGGCGGTTTGTTGAACGCCTCGATCGTGGCCACGCGGCTCCGTTTGCCCGAGGGGAAGAACACAAGTTCGTCGCCTACTTCGAGTGTCCCCGAATCCACGGTCCCGGCCACGAGCCGGCGCTTGTCGCCCGACCCGGTGAATTTGTACACGTCCTGCACGGGCAGACGAAACGGCTGGTCGAGCGCCTGCGGTTCCTTCTCGAAACGGTCGAGCGCCTCGAGGACCGTCGGGCCGGTGTACCACGGCATCCGTTCCCCCGCCTGCGCGATGTTGTCCCCGAATCGCCCGCTGGCCGGCACGATGAAGCGCGCCTCGACGCCGATCTCGCGCAGGAACGCCGTGTAGTTTTCGACGATGGCGGAAAAGACCGGCTCGCTGTAATCCACCAGGTCCATCTTGTTGACCACGACGGCCAGCTGTCGCACTCCCAGGAGGGCGAGCATGTAGCCGTGACGGCGCGAGTTCTCGCGCACGCCCTCTTCCGCGTCGATGACCAGGAGCGCCGCCTCGGCCCGCGACGCGCCCGTGATCATGTTCTTGAGAAACTCGATGTGGCCCGGCGCGTCGAGGATCAGGTAATCGCGCTGGGCGGTCTTGAAGAACACCCGCGCGGCGTCAATCGTGATCCCCTGGGACATCTCGTCCTTGAGCGCGTCGAGGAGGAACGCGTACTCGAACGGCTTCGAGTTGCGTTCGCACAGCGCGCGCACCTGGTCGAGCTTGCCCACGGGCAACGACCCCGTGTCGGCCAGCAGGCGGCCCATGACGGTGCTTTTGCCGTGGTCCACATGACCGGCAATGACGATGCTCATCTGTTCGCGTTGGGCCGTGTTGTCCATTCGGATTGTCTCTCGCAGACCTCAGTTTTCGATTTCATCCCATTTCGGGGACAGATTTTTCACATATACCCGTCGCGCCGCAGGGTTTCGAGCCCGCCCCCGTCCTCGGCGTCCTGGGCGCGCCCGGCGCGCTCGGCAATGTTCGAGAACCGCCCGGTCCGCAGTTCCTCGATGATCTCCCTCGGACTCGTCGCTTTCGATTCGACCGGGTTGGTGCAGGGGTGACATCCCAGTGAACGAAAACGCTTTCCCGTCCCCTGGTCGTAATAGAGGGACACCGTCGGGATCTTCTCGCGCTCGATGTACTCCCAGATGTTCAGCTCCGTCCAGTCGAGCAGCGGGTGGATGCGCACATGCGTCCCCGGCGCGAAGTCCGTCTTGTACTGGTTCCAGAACTCCGGCGGCTGGTCCCCCACGTCCCACTCGTTGTCCCGGTCGCGTGGCGAAAAAACCCGCTCCTTCGACCGCGACCCTTCCTCGTCCGACCGCACCCCCACGATCACCCCCGTGAACGGTTCGGTGTTCGCGTCCACCTCGTAGCGCCCCACCGAATGGTTGAACCGGTAGCGCGGCCAAACCCCGCTGAGCGTGTGCTTGAGCGCCTCGGTCTTGAGCGCCTTGCAACAGGCCAGACGGTCCACCGCCCCGTCGGGGAACGTCTGGCGCTCGCGCAGGGCCGACTCGTTCTGGCCATAGATCATCGTCAGCCCCCACTCCGCCGTCATCCGGTCGCGGTAGGCTATCATCTCCGGAATCTTGTACGCCGTGTCGATATGCACGAGCGGAAACGGCACATGCCCCAGGAAAGCCTTGCGCGCCAGCCAGAGGAGGACCGTGCTGTCCTTGCCGATGGACCAGAGCATGCACAGGCTCTTGAAATTCGCATACGCCTCGCGCAGAATGTGAACGCTGCCGTTTTCCAAATGGTCCAAATGATCCATGCGTCTGTCGCTCCAGTGTCTTCGTACCGCCGCCGCCGTGGGTTGCCCTTCTTCATCTCGTTCGGACACCGGTCCTGAGAGGACGATATGGACAACGGATGGCGGCTGATTCAAGGAAAAAAACCTGACTCTTCAACCCCCAGTCAGGGCGCCCAATCCCCCCCAAAATGGGCGGACAGGCGCCAAAAGTCAACTAATTTTGGAATTGCACCCGGCCGGTTCGCCCCGACAGACCTCAAAAAAGGGATCTTTTCGCTCTTTTTCCCTTGACTTTCCCGACACCCGGCTCTCAAAGTTAACACTGGGAGCGCTGTAATCGGGCATTTTGTTGCGTTCCCAAACATTGTTCCGTACGTTTTCTGGTTCTTGTTGCCTGTTGCGCCTGCGCTTTCTCGTTGCTCTCATGACTTTCATGCGCAGGCAAAGTCGAAAAGGATGTCCGTTCCTGTGGAGGAGCCTATGTTGCCCGTGAGCGTCTGCGCCCAGTCGTGCGATCCTGCCTTGCAGCCCATCCTTTCTTTTTTTGGAAACTTGAAGATTCCCTTCGGGATTGCGACTCCCGAGGGAAATTTGATTCATTCCAACCCGGCTCTCGGCTCCCTGCTCGAGACCTGTGGATGGAAACAACTCCCGGAAAATCTGAATCGGTGGATTGAACCCGCCGGAGAAGAACCCGCCCCGCTGCCGTTCACAACGAACACCTTCTTTCAGGACGCCTACCCGTTCGAGACCGAATGCCTTCTGCACCACGGTCCGGCGCCCAGTGGGAGCCCGGCCCGGCCCGCCAGCACGCAAACCGCCAATCTGCGCCGCGCCCGTCTGCGCCTCGAAGCGCATGGGGGAGGCGGGGGCAACACTCCCCCCCATATTCTCATGACTCTCCAACCCCTCGACGCGAAGCACGAACACATGACCCACTCGCGCCAGACTGTTCTCGCAGCCAACGCGGGACAAAACCTCTTCGGCCTGTGGCGCAGCCGCATCGAAGAGATCATGGATTCTTTCGAACTCGACCGCATCGCCGAGAAAACCTGCCGCATCCTGGCCGACCTGACCTGCGCCCGCGCCGTCGCGTTCTACTCGCTCGACAACACCCCGGCTCCTCTGAACGGGCACAAGGCGCTTGACGCCTGGAAACGCTTGTACGTCCTGTCCAACGGACCCGAACAGCGGCTACCCGACACTCTGGACGGACGCGCCCCGTGGCTGCAATGGGGACAGGAACAGGGGATCGCCGAGTTTGCCGAACTCCAGAAGCATTCGGCCAAAGACCTCCCCGAGTGGATCCGCACCGGCGCCGACGGCGCGCTGCTGACCTGTCAGGTCCGCGGCGACACATTGGCCATCGCCTTTGTCTGGGGCGCGCAGGTTATGCTGCAGGCGCCCGAAATGCGCGGCCTCCTCGAACAGATCACCCTCCAGGCCGCGCAGGCCGTCGAGCACGGACGCTGGTTCCTCATGGCCCGCCACTCGGGCAACCAGAGCCACGAAATCATCGAGAACGCGAACGTCATCATCCTCGGCATGGATCTTCAGGGGAAAATCACCCTCTGGAACCACAAAGCCAGCGATGTGTTCGGCTACGCCAGCGAAGACATTCTCGGCCGGCCCGTGCGCGAGATTCTGAACCTCGGCGCCACCGCCCCCAACCACGCGGAGCACGAACGTTTTGAAAAAGCCATCGCCAACCAGGAACCTCTGACCGGGTTTGAGTGGAGTGTGCGAGACAAACAGGGACGCGACCGCCACGTGGTCTGGAACACCTGCCTCCTGAGTTCAGCCGACAACCACGTTCTGGGCTTCTACGCCATCGGCCAGGACATCACCGAACTCAAGGAACTCGAGTCGCAGATGTACCAGACCCAGCGGCTCGAAAGCGTCGGACGGCTCGCGCGCGGCGTCGCCCACGATTTCAACAACATCCTCAACGGGGTCGGCGGGTTCCTCTACCTCATGGAGAAATCGCCCCACGACGCCGACGCCATCCGCCTCAACTGCGTCCGCATCCGCGAACTGACCATGCGCGCCAGCCGCCTCGTGCGCCAGATGCAGACCTACGCGCGGCAGGGGAAAACCGAAAAGCGAACCCTCGACCTCAACGAGGCGCTCCACCAGTCGCTCGACATTTTCCGCGCCAGCCTGCGCAACGACAGCATCCGTATCGAAACCAGCCTCTCGTGCGAACTGCCCTGGATCGAAGGCGACTTCTCCCAGATCGAACAGGTGCTCATGAACCTCTTCATGAACGCCGTCGAAGCCATGCCCGCCGGGGGCATCCTGAGCGTCGTGAGCCGGAGCGAAACGGTCGAAGACCTGCAGTACGCCTGCCTCGAGGTCCGCGATTCGGGCTGCGGCATGCCCGCGTCGGTCAAGGACCGCATCTTCGACCCCTTCTACACGACCAAGAAAACCGGCAACGGCCTGGGCCTCTCGGCCGTTTACGGCGTGCTCAAAGCCCACGGCGCCCTGCTGCGCGTGGACAGCGAGGTGGGCATCGGCACCTGCTTCACCATCCACTTCCCCGTCAGCCAGAAAAAGAAGGAAGAAATCCTGGGTCAGCAGAAACAACGCTCGCTCCTCGTGCGCGGAGGCAACGAAACCGTCCTCGTGGTGGACGATGAAGAGGCCATCCGCCTCGTCACCGAGGATCTGCTGAAAACCCTCGGTTACCGCGTCATCCTCGCCTCCGACGGCGACGAGGCGGTCGAGATCTACCGCGAGCGGCCCCAGTCCTTCGACCTCGTCCTCATGGACATAGACATGCCCAATCTCAACGGACGCGCCGCCGGCAAGATCATGCGACTCGCCCGGCCCGACCAGAAGGTCCTTTTCACGTCGGGCTATACCGACGACGCACAGGTCGAATCCCTGCGCAACGCGGGGTTCCACCACCTGCTCGCAAAACCCTACACCATGTTCGACCTTCAGGAATCGGTCCGAACCCTGCTCGACACGGCTCAGACCCCTGTGGGATAGGAGGGACAGAACCATGTTGCACATCCTGAGCGCTTGTTTGAGTGAGTGGCTCGAGCACCTCTTGTTCGGTGAATAAGGCGCCCGAACCCTCCAAATACCGCGGGAGACACATGAAACCCCAGGACTACTGGAACACCAACCTCGACACGGACAACCGATCGCGCAGCGGCGGCGCCGACCACACCGACCTCGCCGCGCCTCTGGCTTTTGCTCAAACTCCCGAATTCGAGTGGCTGCAACACCGCGTGGGAAACCTCGAAGGCCGACTCCTCGTCGAACTCGGCGGGGGCGTCGGCATGCACGCCCTCCTCTGGGCCAAAGCGGGCGCGCGCGTCGTGGTCGTGGACCTGGCGCACGAACGCCTCAAAACCCTGCGCCACCTGGCCGAGCAGGCCGGTCTGGCCGACCGCATCCTCTTCGTCACGGGCCGGGCCGAAGCGCTTCCCCTGTGCGCCGACTCGGTCCACGCGCTCTTCTGCAAATCCGTCCTCATCCACACCGACCTGCCCCGAGCCGCCAAAGAGATCCACCGCGTCCTGACCCCGGGCGGTCACGGTCTCTTCATCGAGCCGCTGAACTACAACCCGCTCATCCGCCTCTACCGACGCCTGTTCGCCCCGAAGATCTGGCGCTCGATCACCACCTACTTCGACGACTGGAGCCTGGTCCAGCTGCGAAAGCCCTTCGGACGCCTGTCGTGGAAACCCTTCTACCTCCTCGCCGCAGGCAGCTTCTTCTGGCAATACGGGCGGAAAAATCTCGACCGGTTCCGCAAGAGTCTTCCCTTCTGGATGCGCGCCGACCGCGCCCTCCTGCAACGCTGGCCCCGGCTCGAGCATTGGTGCTGGTTCGCCAGCATCGAAGTGCGCAAAGCCTCCGGAGAAAATCGCCCATGAGTCCCTATGAAGCCATCATGCTCATCTGTTTCGGCCTGAGCTGGCCCTTCGCCCTCTACAAGACCTACACCTCCAAAAGCAGCGAGGGCAAAAGCCTCCGCTTCCTCTTCCTCGTCCTCATCGGCTACATCAGCGGTTGCCTCCACAAGGTTCTCTACTCGTTCGACAAAGTCATCCTCCTCTACATCCTCAACGGCCTCATGGTCGCCACCGACATCGCCCTGACCTGCAAATACCGCTACTGGACCCCACCCGCGCAACCCAGAGCCTGAGGGGGCACGGGATGTTCCGCCCGTGAAGCGGTTCGTACCGCCGGCGTCCTCGCCGGCACAAGCGGTTGCGGTTTGTTCCCGCCGGCGCGGTTCTGGAAGCGGGGGAAAAACGCTCCAAAACCTCCTCATGGGCGGTACGCCCATGCCACCTCAGAGGCCCCTCTCTTCACCGCGCCTGAAGTTCAAGCAACTCTTCCGCCTCTTCCATCTTTTCGGACTCCTCGGACGCCTCCAGAGGCATTCGGGGTTGAGTCTGCGTTCCCCGCGTTTCCTTCCCCCCCGCTTCCTCCGTCTTCCTTCCGCACGCCATTGCTTCGGCCTCGTGGTCCTGGGGCGGGCCCCAGAACTCGGTGAGGGTGGGGCCGTGTTTGAGGTGGCGGTCTCGGAAGAAGAAGTTCCAGACTTCGTAGAACCAGACCTTCCGCCCGACGCGGTAATACCAGTGGATGGCGTCGCGGATCGCCCGGTCGGGGTGCGCCAGGAACCGCCCGAGCGAGCGGGGGCGCATCTGGAGGAGGGCCTCGATGCTTTTGACCCACAGCAGCACCCGCCACGGCGGCACACTCCCGGCGGCGAGAACCTGGTGTTTGTAATCCCACCGCCGCCGGTCGGTCTGGATCACGCGGCGTTCGGCCACCTGGCGGAAGTAGGGGGTCCAGCGGTGCGGCGTGGCGTACACCAGTTGGATCTGGTCCGGATCGTACGAGAGGAGCTGGCGCAGGCTGCGCCAGTAGTCGCGGTCCGACTCGTCCTCGAACCCGACGGCGTAGGTCACCAGGGACAGGATGTCGTGCTGCCTGAGCAACCGGATCGCCTCGCGGTCTTTGTTCGTGGAGCCGCCCTTCTGAATCCGGCGCAGGGTCTCCTCGTCGCAACTCTCCGTCCCGAGGAGAAAGCGGTCCACTCCGGCCTGTTTGTACAGATGGAGAATGTCGGCGTCGCGCACGATGTCGTCCGCGCGGGTGGAGCCGACCAGCGTCAGGGGGACGTTCTCGGCGATGAGCGCCTTGAGGAAGGCGAGCCACGCGCGGCGCGAGGAGGTGGGGTTTTCGTCGGCGAAGTTGATGACCTCGACGCCGTGGACGCGGTGGAGCCAGGCCAGTTCGGCCGCGAACTTTTCGGGCGAGCGGTGGCGCCACCGCGTCCAGAACCCCCGCTGACCACAGTAGGTGCAGGCATGCGGGCACCCGCGCGAAAACTGAACCACCACGGCCCGCTTGTCGCCCCAGTAGCTGTAGCGGCGGAAGTCAATGAGTTCCCACCCGACGCGGCAGGCGTCCAGGTCGCGGATCAGCGGGGCGGGTGGGGTGGCGACGGGGGCGCCCCGATGCCGATACGCAATGCCGGGGATCGCGTCGAGGGGGGCGTGGGTCTCGAGGGCGTGGAGGAGGCGGGGCGTCGTCTCCTCCCCCTCGCCCCGGACGATCACGTCCACCTGCGGTTCTTCATTCAGGATCTCGCGCCAGTGGTAGGTCGGGAACACGCCCCCATACACGATCCACACGAGAGGGAGCGCAGCGCGCAGGGCGCGGGTGATCTCGGAAATGATTGGGTGGGCGGAGGTGGAGCCGGAATGACCCAGAAGGATCGCCTCGGGATTGAACGTCACCGTTTGCTCGACGATTTTCTCGATCGGCATCGGCCCGAACTCCGCGTCCAGAAGTTGGACCGAGTGCCCGGCGTCGAGCAGGGGGCCTCCGATGGAGAGCAACCCGAGCGGCGGCAGGTGCTCGCGCGGGATGCGACTCCCGATCGAAGGGTGTGGGGCATTGATCAGCAGGATGCGCATAAGATCCGCCTTGTCTCCACATGCCAAAAACATGTGGGAGAATGATATTTTTGAACCAAAGACCGCTATTGAGCGCCAACGGCGCGGATTCATACCCGCCTGGGGCAAGCGAAGCGTCGCCCCAGGAAAAGCGTCCTTATTTTTCACAAGGGCTGAAGGCCCGAAACAAAGATCTGTTTATGGGCACGATTATGACCCTCGGGAGTTAAAATCTGGAAACACTCACTTTACTGCTTCAAAGAATTCTGAGAAATCTATACTTGGCATCTCTTCCTTTGCCCTTCCGACATCTTTTTTTGTTATCTTCTTCGAAAGCGCATAATCGCCTTCAATCTCTATCATTATTCTGGGGGGATAATTCCAAATATGCGCTTCCACAACTGTTGGTCTCTTCTCTTCTTTTCCAGATTCAGAATGGCAAAAAATAATTGTATCTAATATCATCAATTGTTCACTCCTCTGAAAAGAAGAAGCACTGATATACTTGACAGACCATTTCCCCGTCGTTGAGAAAACAATATCTCCATTCCTGTAAAATTTTTGTGAGAATGTTCGGTCATCACTAAAATTAAATATTTCGATTCCTTCGTTTCTGTGAGCAATCCAGATCCCTGGAAGTACATTTTCCTGAACAGGGATACTTATCAGATAGCGATTGAGAGAATCCAACACCAGATACAGAATCAGCATCAAGAATGGAATGCCAATCAGTAAAATAAGACATCGTTTCATCCTGGTCCAACCTTTCCGTCAAGTATGGGGTATGCAGATTCCATTTCAACCGCTTTCCGCGAAAAGACCGCAAAACGCACTCTGTATAACTCACACGATTCAGGAACATGTAGCAATCCTTCCAAACTTGGAGAGGAACAAATATCAGTCCTGCGGGCCAAATAACTCTGCAACACAAAGTGTCTATATCAAAAAAAAGCCCCTCTTCCTCACCCCAACACCAGTCCCGAATCCAGCCCCTTCCCCAACGCTTCGCGCGGAACCCCGCTTCCGGCGGTGGCCTCGAGCGCCTGGGCGGCGTCCCGCACCACCCGCTCGAGCTCGGTCAGGTAGGCCAGGAAACGCTTGTGCCCCTCGCTCGACAGGCGGCAGAGCGTTTTCGGGCGCTTCTTTTCATACCCCTTCCAGACCTCCACCAGTCCCTCTTCCTCCAGCACCTGAAGGTGACGGCTCAAGTTGCCGTCCGTCAGGGAACACATCCGTTTGAGGTCGTTGAACAGGAGACCTTCGGGGTGGGACAGGAGCGAGGTCAGGATGCCCAGGCGCGCCTTTTCGTGCAGCACGCGATCCAGACCCTCGTAGGCGAATCGTCCGCCGGTCTCCGGGGATTCCTCCGGTGGTTGGGGAGACATCCTCATTTCTCCTTTTCACTGCGGTAGATCAACCACGCGGCCAGAAAGTGGCCGCCGCCAAACGTCGCGCCCATCGCCCAGGGCGGGGGCGCCTGGCCGGGAACGGCGAAGCCGAACAAAATCGGCCCCGCCAGCAGGTAGAACCCGCAGATAATTCCGCCGTACGGAGGCAGGTAGGGGCGCAGGGCCGTGAAGCCCTGACTGAAGAGCAGCGCCCAGATCGCGGGCAGGTAGGCCACGGCCTCGGGCAGGCGCCACATCAGCGTCCCGGTGATAAAAACGCCCGCCACCAGGGTCGGGACAAACTGGGCTGACAGCGTCTGGATCAGCTGGCGCAGCTGCGGGTCGCGGGTCCGCCGGGAATCCACCAGGAGCGCACCGGCGCCGAATCCGATCCCGATGGCCGCGACCATAGACCAGAAAACGACATACCCCACGGGGGACTGCGTGACGTCGAGACAGGCCTGAAGGCCCGCCGCGAGACAGGCGACCCCACCAACCGCCGCCATGACCCAGGGACGGTAACCCTGATAGGCCTGGCTGCGCGCCAGGCACTCACGGATTTCGGCAATCTGGTCCACCGCTCGGCGCACGTCCATCGGGTTGGTCCTTTCCAGCCTCACGATTTGACTATAGGGCAAATCACTTTGCAATTGCAAGTTAAATCGTGCGTGAAAGGGGGTGGAGGTGGCACGGGTGTCCCGCTCGTGAAAAGGATGAACCTGAAAACCGCAGTTGAAGCGCCAACGGCGCGGATGCATTGTAGCCTGGGGCAAGCGAAGCGTCGCCCCAGGAAAGGCGTCCCCTTTTTTCACAAGGGCTGAAGGCCCGGGCTATGGAAACGGCAGAAATGTTTCGATAAATCGGGCTTTCAGCCCTGTTTTTAAATAACCGATCAGTTCCTGGGGCGATGCCCCAGGCGACAATAGATCGCGCCGTTGGCGCTGGGCCCGCACATTTCCCGATCATCCGGCGCCTCTTCCTCTCATAGGGCGGACACACAGGTCCGCCCCTACGGATATTGGTTGCGGTTTCGTAGCGCCAGGCCCTTTCCGGAAGGATAGTCCGGAAAGGGCCTGGGTTTTGAAAAGGGATTCTATTCTTCCGATGTCCTGGGTCGAATGGCGCCCGGTCAGGGCGCAACCATATCCGGGGTTTCGGCCATCCAGACCTGGAGGTCGCCCGGCTCGCGGTTGGCGTTGGCGTAGTAGGGGATCGCCGTGAATTCGACCTCCTTCAGGGGAGCGGCCTGAGTGGCCGGGCGGTAGAGCGTGTCGGGCCACTCGGTTTTCTGGACGGCCTGGGCCTTGCCCTGGATCACCGTGATCCCGCCGAGGAGGTTGGATTTGGCTTCGGCTTTGAGCGGGGTTTCGGACGGGAGGAAAAGGTTGCGAACGCCCGCGGGGTTGTCCGGCCCTTCGAGGCAATAGACCAGCGGTCCGCGCTGGAGGGCCACCCGGCCGATATTCGCGGCCACCTTCGGGTGGACCTTGACGCGCTGGACAGGCATGGGCAGCGTCAGTTCGATCGTGTCGCCCTTCTTCCACTTCCGCTGGAGCTGAGCGTAGCCACGGACCTTGGGACAGTCTTTCTGTGTCTCACCATTGACCGCCACAGTCGCTCCCTCACACCAAGCGGGCTGGCGCAGGTTGACGGCGAACTCGGCTTCCCGTTCGGGTTCGATGGAGAATCGAACCGCGCCGTCCCACGGATAGCGGGTCGTCTGCTTGATCTGGATTTTTGTGTCGGCCACGGTCAGGTTGGCCTCACTGCCGATAAACAGATTGACGTAAACAGCCTGGGGATCCTGAGCGTAGATGTAACCGGGAAGGGCACCCATGATCTTGACGAACATCGGAGGGCAACAGGGACAGCTGTGCCAGGCCCAGCGGGTCCGTTTCGAGTCGGCCTCAAGGGGGTTTTCGTAGAAGTAGGAATCGCCCTTCAGGGAGACGCCGCTCAGAACGCCGTTGTAGAGAACGCGTTCGAGTTCGTCGGCGTAACGGGCATCGGCCAGCGCCAGGTTCATGTTGCGGTGGAAGAATCCAGCGCCGATGGCCGCGCATGTTTCGAGATAGCCGTTGTTGGGCAGGTCGTAGTCGCCGGCGAATCCTTCGATCTTGGCCTGCGCGCCGAGTCCTCCGTTGATGTACATGCGACGCAGGACCATGTTGTCCCAGAGGCGGCGGGCGGTGGTCAGGTACTCCTCGCGCCCGTTGACCGAGTAGGCGGCCACCAGACCGGTACAGAGGAGGGTGGCGCGCACGGCGTGGCCCTCGAGGGTTTCCATCTCGAAGACGGACTTGTGGTCCTGACCGTAGGAACCGAAATCCTTGCGTCCCTCGTGGTTCCCGTGGTTGCCGATCCAGAACTCGACCAGTTCCAGGTAGCGTTTTTCCTCGACCGGTACGGGCATCTGGGCCTTGAGTTCCGGTTTCTCGCGGAAGAGCAGGTAGAGTTTCACCAGGGATTCTTCGGCGAGCGAGTGACCGGGGATGATGCTCTTGCGGGGCGCGGGCCCCATGAGGTCGGCCATGTGGTTGGCAAGTTTGACGGCTACGGCGAGCAGGCGGGTCTTGCCAGTGGCCCGGTAGTAGTGGACCCCAGCCTCGATCATGGCGCCAGCGTTGTACACGTCGTGCTGCAAGTTATCATTTCCCCCGTTTTGTCCCCAACGGTGGGTGGGTTCCTTGAGTTGGGTGTACGTGTTCAGGTACCCGTCCGGGTCTTTGGCGGCCGCTGCGGCGATCCGCTCGATGTAGGCATCCAATTGGGCTTCCAGGGCGGGGTCTCGTTTGGTGACCAGAAAATCGGCGCAGCCCCGGATCATTTCGTAGATCAGGCCGTCGTACCACGCCTGCCCGTGGAACTCCCCGCCGCCATCGCGGACCGCGTCAAAATTGGCCAGCGCGCCTTCCTTCTCGAACTTCGTAAAACAGTCGGGGATGGTCACCTCACGCCAGACTTTGAGTTTGGGGCTCCAGAATTCATCTTCGATCTGGACCTGTTGGATCGGAATAGCGGTCAGGGGGTGGGGGGACGTGGCCTCCTGGGCGGGAATCGCGGGGACGAACACGGTCAGTACGAGCATGGCACACAATAGCGCTTTCATCGGTATTACGCTCCTTAGTAATAATATGGCACAGCCAACGTCAACGGTTTCTGCTTAAAAGAATCCTTCTGTGATTGCAAGAAAATCCTTTCCGCTCAGCCGGACTTTCTTCATAAACTTCCGAACCGGGTCTTCAAGATCTCACTCAAACCGCAGAAGTGTGAAAGAGAACGGGGAAAACGTGTAAGCCGCCGTGGTTCCCTCCTTCGCCTCATGCTCCCATTCAGACTTCCGGGGCACGATCGCTTTCGGGTTCTGCCGCGTGTTGGCCGCGTCAAGCGGACCGGCCAGTTCTTCCACAACGGCAGTGGACTTCGAGGGTTTGAAACCGTTGAGGCGCACCGGAAGCGTGACGGGTTTCGACTCGGGGTTCACCACCTGCAGAACCAGAGTCTTTCCGTCTTCGCTGCGCGTGGCGGTGACATCGAGCGGCTGGCCCTGGTCTTCAACAGCGGCCTTCACCACCTCGACCTGAAGATTGCGCGCGAGCATCTGCGTCACATACCCGGGAGGCTGCAACCAGACGGTGGAGGGATCGAGGAACAACAGTCCCTGGTTCCAGTCGTTGTCGTTCTGACCATCCGGTTGCAGACAGTTGGCGGAGGCCACCATCGGGATACGCCCATCGCGCTCGATCGCACCGGTGGCCAGCGCATTGGCGAGTGCGCGTTTCTGCGAGTGGTTGCCGGCGTTGAGTTCGAAGACAACGACCTTGTGTCGGGCGCCGTTGGCCAGGCGGCCCAGCGCGTCGGTGAACGACAGCATCCCTTCGAGACTCGCGTCGGGGCGCGGCCCTTCGGTGTTCACGTGCAGGTCGAACCAGACCTCGCGGTTGTGTGTGCGGGCCAGGGCCAGGATTTTGCTTTGCGCGGTCAGACTGGTGAGACCGACCACGGAACCGTCGAACTTCATTGGGTCCGCGATGGGCTTGGTGTACTGGAAATCGCCGACGACCAGGATGATTTCGGGGTCTCTGGCCCAGATCGCCTCGGCGGTGGGTTTGAACTTGTCGAAGTACCGCAGGTCCACCCGCTCCTCGTTGCCGATCTGGAGATAACGCAACCGGTACGGCGCCGGGTGACCGTCCGCCACGCGGCGCTTACCCCACTCGCTGTCCGCCGGGCCTTTGGCGTATTCGATGAAGTCGGCCATGTCCTGTGGCGTTTCGCTCGCATTGAAGTCGGGGATGTACTCGAAACCGGCGGCTTCACAGAAGTTCATAAAGTCCACGATGCCCCATCTGTTCGACGAATACGGATACCACCACCCCTTATAGGGGGGACGGTTCTCGCGCGGACCGATCATTTTCTTCCAACGGTACTCGGCTGCGTTCGCCATGCACCCGCCGTAGCGCAGGACGGTGATACCCTGCTCGATCAACCCCTCGGCCACGTCGCGGCGCACGGGCAATCCCTTGAACCGTCCCCACTCGCCCGGTTGGAGGAAGGCGTAGCCCACCGAGACTGTCCCCGGTTTTTCGAGGCGGATCGCAAACCGTCCGGCGGGGTCGGTTCCGTTCGGAGTCAGCGTGAAATCCACCCGTTTCCATCCGGCGCTTGTCACGGTCAGGCGTTTTTCCGCATAAGACTTTTGTCCGTCCCGGCTTTCGAGTGAAACCGCCAGTTCCACCGGTTTTTCGGCCCGCGCGTAAAGGAAACCCTCACAGGGTTTTCCCGCGACAAAGTTCAGGCCCCAACGATTCAGTCCCTGGTTTTCGATTCCGATGGACCCCTCACCCTCCGAGAAGGAAAGCCGCTGACTCTGAATACCCGAAAAAGGTTGAGCGGTTTCCAGCGCAAATTCTCCAACGGCTGTCCCTGTTTTGATGGCGCGCCACATCCCGCTGACCGCGAGGGGCGTGGTCTGGGTGGCGGTGAAGGGAATCTTCTGAACCGCACCGCCGGTTTCTCCGCCGGGCTTGATCCACAGGTTCCGGTAACGCGCCTCGCGCCCCCAGGGCCGCAGGCCCACTGTCCCCGGATTGAGGGGTGTGCGTTCCTCGTGTTCGAACACGCACTGGTCTTTCACCCACACCTTCAGGGAGGAGCCTTGAATCCCCACCTTCAGGGGAATCCATTCCCCGACCGGGATGTCGCACGGGATATCGCGGATGTGTTCCCAGTTGTGGCGATGGCGTCCCACGCGGACGATCTGGAGCGCGGCGTCGAGCGAAATCTCGTATCCATCGAAGTTGTCCGCTCCGACTCCAGGCCGGTTCACTTTGACAATCAATCCCGCATTGCCCGCGTTGCGGTCGGGCAACAGAATGTCCACGCCGGTCTCACCGTCCGAGAACGCTTCGGCGTCCCTGACCAGTTTGGGACCGTTCTCCCCCTTGCCGATCAGTTCTCCGTTCTCGAGTTTCCACTCTCCGCCGTAGGCCTTGAACCCCTCGACCGGCGAGAGCGCCGGGGCGGGTTCCTGGAAACTCTCCCCGAAGAGCATCTGGCTGTCGATTCCCCCATAGACCTCGTGGTTCACGTCCTCGATACACGCGCCTGTCAGGGTCCGCGTCAGGCGGTGCATCACCTGATCGGCGTCGACCGTCAAGGCGGCCTCTTGCGCCTGCGGCGATTCGAGCGCGATCCCACTCAGCGCCAGAGCGCAGGCCAGTACGGCCAAGCAACCTCGCCCTGCGAGCCGATTTATGTCTCCCCAAACCACATGGAACAAACCCATGACGCTTCTCCTTCCTCCAAGTCTTTCTCCCGGACTATAGAGAACTTTCACGCACAGGGTCAAGTTTCCCTCCCTGAGATCGAGCATCTAATAATTGAGATCCTTTGCGCCTCCCCCGACAGGAACAGGAGGAACCGAAGAAAGAACCTTCCCGATCTTGCAGGCAAGAGGCTGTCCCCGTATTGAACGCCCGGTCGCCTCGGGTGGTAAGATTTTAGCCATCTGTTGCCAAGGACTTCGGTTGAGCGCCAACGGCGCGGATTCATTGTAGCCTGGGGCAAGCGCAGCGTCGCCCCAGGAAGGGGACCCCTTTCTTTTACATGGGCTGAAAGCCCGAACGATAAAAGGCCGCTGAACGGCTCAATAATGCGGGCTTTCAGCCCTTGCGCTCTCAACACATCGGTTTCCCTGGGGCGACGCTTCGCTTGCCCCAGGCTGGTATAGCAACGCGCCGTTGGCGCTTGTCGCCCGCATTTCATAATGGCATCTGCCGATCTTTGAAATCTGGCTAAATGCTTACCTCGGGCGACCCTCTCGGACCCGATGGGATCCGAGTCGGAATCGTGTGGTTTTTCCGCGCAATTCCTCTTGCCTTTTCCGATCTCCATCCGTATAGAGCGTCCTGTGACGTGTCCCCCGGAAAGCGAGCTTTCCTTGACCCTGTTGAAACCAGACTCTTCCTCTGTCACCGACCGCCGGCTCGGCTCGAGCTGGAAGGAGTGGGATGGCGATGTCTCGAAGCACGAGGCCGATCTGCGCGAGGACCCGGTGCTCTACTTCGTTCTGCTCGCGCTCGGGCTGGTCCTGGTGACCGTCATCCTCCTGACCGACGCCTGGCTGTTGATCCATTTCTTCTTCCAGTCCTCGCCCGTCGTTGTGGCGGAAATCCTCGTAATCGTCGGAGTGCCGCTGACTTTCTGGTGGGTGGCTTACTTCACCAGCCTGTACGCCATCCGGTTTCAAAAACCGACCCGCATGCTGCCCACACTGCCGCGCTGGCTGCCGATGCAGGTGCCCTTCCTCGCGTTCCTGGGGCGGTTTTTCGGTCTCAGCCGCGACCGCATCGGGTCGTCCTGCGTCGCCATCACGAACACGCTCACGCGCCTTCAGGTGGCCGCCGGGCCACCCGTTCACCCCATTTTGCTTCTTCCGCGCTGCCTCGACCGCGACACTATCGCCGCCGCGCGCCGCATCGCCGCCAAGTTTGGCTGTCCCTGTTTTGTCATGGCCACCAACAAGCAGGCGCGCGACATGGTGCGCAAACACGCGGCCAACTGTGTGCTTGCGGCGGCCTGCGAGCGCGACCTGGTGGGCGGCCTGTTCCACTTCGGCCACAAGGTCCCGATTTTCGCCCTGGCCAACCGCCGTCCTCAGGGGCCGTGCCGGGGGACTCAGCTCGACCTCGATGAACTGAAACAGATCCTCTCGAGCATCCCGATCGTTCCTCCCGTGCGCATTGGAGGCGCCCCCTCGTCTGGTGAACCGGCGCCCACGGAAGACGATTCGAAACAGGACGAGCCGCGGGAGGTTTGACGTGGCCGGTTGCAACCGACGGATATGAACAACTCCCATTCGTTCTAACCACGAAGGGCACGAAAACCCGTTTTTTCGTGGTTGAAGTGGCGGGCGGGCAGTAGAATCCAGAAGCCCTATCCAGCGGAACCGGACCCGGTTAATTGCCCCGGAGGGGCAAAGGGCAGTAGCCGGGGGTGAAGCGAAGCGGAACCCCCGGAAGAAACCTCATCCTTACGCGCCCCGGAGGGGCGCAGGGCGGTTACTTCATGGAAGTCATAGGTCGTTTTCCCGCCACTCATCCAGTTTTCGTCGAGTTTTCCTCCGCCCCATCCGGGGCGGGGAAATTGGGGGACAGTAGCCGGGGGTTCCGCTTCGCTCCACCCCCGGCTACTGTCCTGCGCCCCTCTGGGGCGCTTCTTTCTGCTTCCAAAGAGATTGTTTTCCTTGTATTCGCGTTTTTCCTGGGGTTGCAATTCGGAATAAGGCTAGGCGGCTATGTTGGCGCTGGGTAAACTGCTCTCCGATCTCTCTTACGTCCTCCTGCCGCCCATCTGCGGGGTGTGCGGAGAACGGCTCGAACCGGATGACGAGGCGGTGTGCGGCGCGTGCCGCAGCCACTTTCAGGAGATGGGCCGGTCGGTCTGCCCCTTCTGTGGCAGCGCGGTGCGCCAGCCCTCGACACGCCGGTGCGAGCGCTGCCCCCGCCCGGTGGCCCACTTCCAGTCGGCCCGCGCGGCCTACCGCTACGACTCCCGGATGGCCGAGGCCATCCAGGCCTTCAAGTACAACCAGCGCTACGAACTGGGCCGGGCGCTGGCCCGCGCCATGTTTATGGCCTTCGTGCGCCTGGCCGATGGCGACGGAGATGCGGGGCGCGCCGCAGCGCTTCCCACTTCCGATCCCCAATCCGACCCGACCGCCCTGCGCCAGCGCCTGGACCTGATCGTGCCTGTCCCCATGCACTTCACGCGCCGGTGGAAGCGCGGCTACAACCACGCCGAGGTACTCGCGCAGGAGTTCGCCGCCCTGGCCCACCTGTCGTGTCGTCCCGAACTCCTCACCCGCGTGCGCCGCACGCCCCGCCAGGCGCTCATCCCGCCCGACCAGCGCGCGACCAACGTCCTGGGCGCGTTCTCTGCCGAGCACCCCGACGCGGTAGCCGGGCAGCGCATCGGCCTGTTTGACGACGTCCTGACCAGCGGCAGCACCGTCAACGAATGTGCCCGAACGCTCCACCTCGCCGGAGCCGCCGAGGTGCATGTGCTGACGTTGTCCCGCGCGTGAGATAAACGCGATGAAAGAGTCTCACGCCAAGGCGCGAAGGCGCAAAGAACCGCGGGAGAAAATATAATCGGTTCTTTGCGCCTTCGCGGCTTTGCGTGAGACACATCGTTTCTCAGAGTCTGGGAAAAAGTCCTGACGGCCTGTCAGTTCCGCATGTTTTCTCTTGTAACCCGCCCGGGAAGCGGTGGTAAGGTGGAACCCGTTGAAATGAAACCGGGATTGCATCTCGATCTCGCAATATCTCACAATGGATATTCGTCATGACTTCGGATACGGAGAATCTCGGCTTCAGGCACCCTTCTCACCGTGGCGGGGTGTGGGGGAGTCTGGCTACTTTCCCTTTCTTTCTCACTCTTATCTATATAGTGAAGATAGCCGTTGATCAATATGGTGGCAATGCCCAAACGCTTCTGCCTCTCTGGATTTGGAGCATCGGTTCCGCGCTCGCGAGTATTCTGATCGGGGGGATCTGGCTCTCGGGCCGCGCCGTCTTGATGACTGTTGCCGTTCTATTGGGACTCTTTATGCTTCGGATTTCCTTGGTTTTGTTGTCTGAACAAGAAGACAATCCATATTGGGACCAGATCATTGAATCCGGGGGATGTGCAGGGGGATGTCTGGTGGCTCTTTGCTCTCTCTCTCTTCGGGAACGTCTTCTGACATGGGCCAGACACCCTTTTCTCTTCCGTGTATTCCTTGTGATTGCCCTGAGTTGCAGTATCTTTTATGTACGCATGGAGTTTTATCAGGTCTTTCTGTCCCAACCCTGGTTGTTTCTGTTCGTGATGACTCCCTGGGCCAGTGTCATGTTGGCCAGGCAGGTCTCGAAAAATGCGCTTCTCGATGAGATATTGTCTGAATCCTCGGAAGAAATCCTCCCTGCCGATCCGGGGGAGGAATCGGTAACCAATGATTGTGCCCCGCCCGGTACAAACCCTCGCGTCTGAGAAAACAAGAAGAAAAATCTCGCGCAGAGACGCGGAGGCGCGGAGAACCGCCACCTCTTTTCCTCTGCGTCCCTGCGCCTCTGCGCGATTTGTTCTTTTGATATCACCTGTTTCGCGGCAAGAAATCGCGTTGTCGCCTTGTGCGTTTTTGATTGTGACGGGGACAGAGAACGATGGTAGTATGAATCCGTCAGTAAGGTGGTTCAGTCTGTGTTTCTGTTATCAATACTCCAGGAAGGATGAAAAGCATGGTCCCAATCTCGGAATCATCACTCCTAAAGCGTCCTCCCCGTCGGGGTGGGGTATGGGGGGCATTGGCTCTTGTTCCGGTTTTTATCATTACCGGAGTCATCATGGGTTCAACCCTACTGGGTGACGACGGTGAGAGAGGCTTTTCCGGGGCCGTGTGGATCTCGGCTAGTATTTCGGGGCTTACAGGGGCTTTCTTGGGGTTTCGACTGTCGGTCCGCGTCGTGTTGATGATCGTATCTGCGCTTTTCAGTGCAGCCATGTTTTTTGATATTTTCGAACAGATTACAATGAAGACCGGTTCGGAGTGGCCGGAAACCGTGGAAGTGGCACTCTGTGCGTTGTGTTCCTTCCCGGCTTTCTGTTTGCTTTTGGCAAAGCAAGCCTTGCAGAAACCCCCTTTCCCATCCTGTCTATTCTGGCTCTTTCTTGTGAATGCACTGCTCTTTACGGTTTATGTAGGAGTGGAGGTACGTGACGTATTTCTAATCATGATCTCTTTCCCCTTGTTTGTGATGCCCTTCTGGGCCTCGGCGGTACTGGCTTGGCGGTTGCGAAAGGATTTGCTGGTTCCTTTAAGACTTTCTGGGGTTCCCATGGATGGATCTTCTCAAACGAACTCGGAGGATGACGCGCCAGTTACGCCTCCGGTGTCCTGACCCGATTTTTCGTCATTGAATGATTCGGCTTGTGTAGGGGTTCAAACTGAGTAAACTGTTATCCAATATGCTGGAAGGAGAGCAAAATGCTCGTCAACGCGGTGCAATCAGACGATCCGAGTTCCACCCGACTGGGCGGCCTGTGGGGGGCTTTGGCGCTGGCCCCGATTTGTTTCATTGTCGGCATCATCCTGGGCAAGGTCCTGTTGGGCGGCGGGTGAGGCATTTCGCCGGCCGTGTGGATCACGGCCTTCCTGTCCGGCGGAGCGGGCGTTTTTATCGGGTCTCGATTGTCGGCCCGCGCCGTGTTGATCGTTGTTTCTCTGGTTCTCGGTTTCATCATGTTCTTCGTTTCGATCATGCAGATTTCGGTCGTCAAAAACTGGGCTTTGGCCGCAGAAGCAGGTTTGTGCATGATTTGTTTCTTCCTGGCCTTTTGTCTCCTGGTGTCGAAACGGTTCCTCTGGACGCCACCCAACCCCACCCGCCTGTTCTGGCTTCTGCTGGTGAACGCGCTGGCAGTCACCGTTCTGGTGGGAGGTTCGACCCAGTGGAGCAATATTTCTTCTTCCCTGCTCCTCCTTTTTCAGTGGTTCGTGATGCTCTTGCCCTTCTGGGCCTCGGTGGCGCTGGCGGGGCGGTTGCGTCGGGACTTGCTGGTGTCCCCGGAAATTCCGGAAGACACCCTTGCGCATGATCCCCAGACGAACTCGTCGCCTGATGCAACTGATACTTTCCCGACGTCTTGACCCACGGCAGCACGGTCAACGAATGTGCCGAACGCTCTCCACCTCGCCGGGGCCGCCGAAGTCCATGTCCTGACCTTCTCCTGCGCGTGAGGAGGAAACGAAAAGAAAGAGCGGAATCACACGAAACAGGAAGACGCCAAAAACCTCAGTGGAGAGAAAGTGGTTCTTTGTGCTGTCGTGTCTTTGTGTGATTGTTTTAACTGTTTTGAGGCTCGGGGAAAGCCGGTCGGTCTTCGCTCGTTTTCGCTTTAAACTGACTGAATGGAATGGTAGGATTGAATCTGTTACAACGAAAAAAGGGATCGCGTCTCGATCTCGTAGTAATTCACAAGGATGACACACGCATGACCGAAGACGCAGAACAATCTGTTGATCTTATTTTTTTTCGACGGGGTGGGGTGTGGGGGGCTCTGGTTCTGGGATCGATCTGTCTTCTCGTTGAGATCATTTTGGCAAAAATCCTGATGAGAGGGGGATCGGGCACTTCACCATTCGGGTGGATCGTGATGGGATTCTGGGGGGGCGTGGGGGCGTTTCTGGGGTTTCAGAAACCGGCCCGGGTTGTGTTGTTGGTTGTGTCTGCGATTTCCAGCGCCTTCCTGTCCTTCCTGATCTTCGGAGTGTTGACCTTTGACGTGGACCTGGGGGTCGACTTCTCCGTGAGGATGATTATCTGTCTGTTCTGTCTTCTACCTGCGTTTTGTTCTTTTTTCCCCTTCTATCTCTTGCTGACCGAACGGATCCGGTGGAATCCGGGTTCCTTATCTAATATCCTGAGGTGTTTTGTGGTGAATGCGTCGATTGTAACTTTGTGTGTGGTGCTGGTACTTTATTACCTCAGGTTGTCTCCTTTTCCGTTTTTCTTCCTGACGCCCTTCTGGGCCTCGGTGGTGTTGGCGTGGCGTTTGAGGCAAGATGTGTAGGGGCATTTGAGACGTCTGAAGATTTGGAGAAAAAAACGTTCGAAAAATTTGAGGAATGATAAGCCCGACCTGCCTCCGGCGTCCTGATCTTCCGCGTTCTCATGAAGGATTCACTTTAAACGAGAGGATTCTGTACCAGGGCGACAGGAAGGGCGCGAACATGTTTTCCCAAACGGAATCTTCAGGTGATGTGTGTCAAACCCGGCGAGGGGGGATGTGGGGCGCGATCGCCTTCTCCTCGGTCGTCGTTTTTTATTGTTTTTCACTGGGATTTGCTCTGGACGAGGACCGGATTTCGTGGGGGATCTGGGTGGCGACCGGAATTTCAGGGTTTGTGAGCGCCTTTTTCGGATTTCGATTGTCGGCTCGGATGGCTCTGGGGATTGTATCGCTTGCTTTCGGTCTGATCATGTTCGGGGTCGTTCTCACGATGTTGATCCGTTTCCAAAACTGGGAACTGGCCGCGGAAGCGGGTTTGTGTGTGTATTGTTCCGGTCTGGCTTTCTGCATCCTGGCATCCCCCGCCCTACCGAAGCCTCCTTATCCCACCCGCCTGTTCTGGTTTCTTCTGGTGAACGCTCTGACCGCCACCGTTTTACTCGGGATCGGGGTCGATTGGGTCAGAATTCTGTTGTCTCGTCCGGGGGATCTTTTTCTGTTGTTCCTGATGCTCCTGCCCTTCTGGGCCTCGGTAGCGCTGGCGAGGCGTTTGCGGAAAGACCTTCAGGCATCACCGGTGGTTCCCCCGGAATTGCCGGTTGAACCGGACCCGACAGGCGTCCCGGAGAACAAGGTGGACTGAGGGGCTTGTGGGTGGCCCGGCTCGGGAAACGAACTGAGTGGGCGAGGGGGACGGGATGGACAACCGCCCTATCCACCCACTCACCGACCGCCCGGTGCCGCCCCGGACTTTCTCCACTCAGTCCACGGGGTCCACTTTGTTCACCCATCCCCTCCCTCCTGTTCACCAGAGTGCGGTTTTCCCCGAACGGCCGCCTCTCCGGGCGGTTTTCCAAGGAAAACGCGGGGTTCTTCCGCAAAAACCTTGACTTCCCCTTTGAAAACCCCCTAAATGTTCGCGATTGCCCCATGGCAAACAGGATGCAGGCCGATCGGTTTCCTGGGGCAAAACCCGGAGGCGGCTTGAACCGTCCTATGGACACCGGGACACTCGAAACGGCGGGCTTTCCTGCGCAACACAGCAAACGCCGGAGTTCATATCTCCCAAGGAGGATTTTGTCATGGCTAAAGCGAAACCGGTCAAAGGCGTCGCCGTCATCGGTCAGTCGGGCGGCCCCACGTGCGTGATCAACCAGAGCCTGGTGGGCGCGGTTCTGGAAATGAAAAAACACAAGGAAATCACGGGCATCTACGGCGCCGTGCATGGTGTCAAGGGCATGCTGGCCCAGGATTTTGTGGACCTCAAGAACGCCGACGTGGCCATGCTCAAGGCCGTCGCCGCCACCCCGTCGTCGGGCCTCGGCTCGGTGCGCAAGAAAGTCACCGCGGACGAATGCCGCCAGATTTTCGAAAACTTCCAGAAGCATGACGTGCGCTACTTCTTCTACATCGGCGGCAACGACACCGCCGAGACCGCGCACATCCTCAACGAGATGGCCAAGCAGGAGCAGTACGAACTGCGCGCCTTCCACATCCCCAAGACCATTGACAACGACCTGCGCGTCACCGACCACTGCCCCGGCTTCGGCTCGGCGGCCAAGTTCGTGGCGCAGGCCTTCATGGGCGACGACCTCGACAACCGCTCGCTGCCCGGCATCAAGATCAACATCGTCATGGGCCGCCACGCCGGCTTCCTGACCGCCGCTTCGGCCCTGGGCCGCACCAACAAGGACGACGGTCCGCACCTCATCTACCTGCCCGAGCGCCCCTTCTCGATGGACCAGTTCATCAAGGACGTGGACGCCGTCTATAAGAAACTCGGCCGCTGCGTCATCGCCGTGTCCGAAGGCATTGCGGATGAGAAGGGCGTCGCGATCCTGCAGAAATTCGCCTCCTCGAACGAAGTGGACTCGCACGGCAACATCCAGCTGAGCGGCACGGGCGCCCTGGGCGACGTGCTGGCCGCGCAGGTCAAGAAGCATCTGGGCGAGAAGTACAAGGGGCTGCGCGTGCGCTCCGACACATTCGGTTACCTGCAGCGCTGCTACCCGGGCGTGCTTTCGGAAGTGGACGCCAAGGAAGCCTTCGAGGCGGGCGCGGCGGCCGTGAAGTTTGCCGTGGGCGGCGACGTGGACGGCAGCGTGGCGATCATTCGCGAGAAGGGCAAGACCTACAAGGTCAAGTACGAGCGGACCGAACTGAAGAACGTGGCCAAGGAAACCACCCACGTGTGCGACAAGTTCATCAACAAGGCCGGTAACGACGTGACCAAGGCGTTCGTCGAGTACGCCCTGCCGCTCGTGGGCGCCCTGCCCAAGGTGGCGTTGATCAAGGCCGACAAGATCAAAAAGAAAAAATAAGACCCGTAACGAGCCATTATGGCTGGGTGGGTCTCCCATCCCGGCTGATGAAACCAAGAATAAAATCGTCCCGCCAGGTGTTTCACATCTGGCGGGACGATTCATATACCCGACACTCACGTCTTTTTATAGCCCTTGCCGAAAAGAATCTTCATGATGACACAGAGTCAGGTCTGTTCCAGACCCAAGTCCCGTCAGGGACTTCTGACAATAGCCCAGCGCTTCAGCGTTGGGTCCGGGATACTCCCTTTTCCCCGTCCCGGAGGGACGGCTGTTGGTTCCCCCGGGTTTTTCAGTCGTCCCTCCGGGACGAATTGTCTGGGGATAACTTTCCCACCGTTGAAACGGTGGGCTACTTTCTTACTGTCCCTCCGGGACGGAACGACTCTTCGTAAGAACCGAGAGCCGAATCATGCAGATCCCTTCGGGTAATTGTTTTACCACGCCAATCAGGAGATTGGCGCTCCCGGTTCCGGCTTCCACAACCCGCTCTCCCTCAGTTCGCGCAGATGCTGCCGGCCCAGAAGCACCTGCGCCAGAATGGACCCCACCAGCGCCAGGAACATATCCCACTGCGTATCCCACACGTCCCCCTGCCCGCCCAGAAAAGCGTCGGCGGAGTCCGGCGACACGACCAGCGCCGTCCACCACTCGAAAAACTCGTAACAGGCGCTCGCCGCCAGACAGACACAACACACCAGAAAGAAAAGCCACTTGCCCGGACGCAGAGGCGACGTGCGCAGCAGCACTTCGCGCGCCGCGATGGCGGGCACGAAGCCCTGCGCCAGGTGCCCCACCCGGTCGTAGTAGTTGCGGTCGAGGTCGAACGTGTCGCGCAGCCAGTTGAAGGGGGGAACCTCGGCGTATGTGTAATGCGCGCCCACGAGCAGGATGACGGCGTGCAGGGCGATGAGGACATAGAGCAGCGAGGTCAGTGGAAACCGCCGCCCCGTCGCGACCAGCACAACCGCCACCAGCGCCACAGGGAAAGATTCGAGGAACCAGTTAAGGTAACCGAAGTGCGGATGAATGGCCGACCAGACAAAGACCGCCAAAACCGGCAGGGACAGAGAGAGGAAGAACGGCGAGCGGTTTTTCATGAGGCGAGACTTCCTTCCGTGATCCTGTTACATGTGAAGTCTGGAAACACCTACCCGTTCCGTAGAAAGGACGGAACAGGCTCTTTCTCTTCTTCCTGTTTTTCGAATTTCCCCGGATGGCCGGCGTCATAGTTTTTCAAAAGGTCGAGCACGTCTTGGTTTGTAACCCGAGGATCGGAACTGAACCCCGTCTGGAGTGGACTCCCCACTTCATCCAGCATGTCGATTTTCGCTCCGGCTTCCAGCAGGGCGGCCACTTTTCGCGGATAGCCCCGGCGCGCGGCACGGTGCAGGGGAGTGGAGCCTTCGTAACCCCTTGCATTGGGATCGAATCCCACGGAAAGAAGGTACTGAACGACCCGGGGATCGTCTTTGGACAAGTCACAGGCACGATGAAGTAAAGTATCCCCTCCCTCTTCGAGAATCGAAGAGGGAGGCTCCCCATTGAGATGGATCAGGTACATGAACATGTCGTAATCATTTGCCGCATAGGAATAAACCGTCATTCCGCCGCGCTTTACATTCAAATCGGCGCCATGTGCTAACAGGAAATCGACCAGTGATCGGTCATTTACCCTGATCGCATAATGAAGCGGGGTTTCTCCCATATAGTCGCGGGTATTGGGGTCCAGGCCTTTCTCAAGGAGCCACTCGGCCACGTGTCGTTGCCGATAAAAGATTGCTTCATGGAGAAGAGTGGCCTGACACCACAGGTATGAGGTTCCCAGAACATAAGTACCGGGAGGAGGGAAAAAATCACAGTAGCCCTCGGGCAAGGGCGGACGCAGTTTGTGGACGTGCGAAAGGTCCCGCTCGATCAGAGAGAGAACTTTCAGAAGCGTCAGGTTTCCGTTTTCCACACAATGGACCATCAGGGTCCCGGCGCCCAGTTTCAGAAACACACATGACACGATGCCCAAAACCAGGACATCGGTCAGGATCCACCGTCGAATCAAGCGAGTCTGTTCCCGCCGGATGTCCGTTCCGTCGGCTTTGATCGCCTGTTCTGTTTCAAGCCCTTGTTCTTCCATCTCAGGCATTCCGGGGCTCTCATTTGTCAGAAAGAATGGCCGAAACAATATCGAAATACACACCACCCGACGGAACGATATCCGCCGGGCGGGAAAGACTCAAGACCTTCTTTGTTTCTGATGTTCCGACTCTGCGTTTTTACACCCTCACGGCCGACCGCTCAGGACGATCTCGACCCGGCGCGAGAGTTTTTTCGCTTCGGGCGCCTGGCTCTGGACGGGCCGGTACTGCGCGCATGAGGTGCTCTTGATCCGGTTGGATTCGATGGCGGAGTTGGCCGTGAGGAATCGGGTGAGAGCGTCGGCACGGGCCGAGGCCAAAGCCCAGTTGTCCGCGAACGGCAGGTTGGCCACGGGGGCCTTGTCCGTGTGACCCTGAACTTCAACGTATCGGTTTTTGTATTTGCCCAGAATATCGGCCATCGAGTTGAGGGTGCCGGCAATGTTCGGGTCGAGGGTGGTGCCCCCCTTCTCGAACAGGACGTCGGCGCTGAGGTACACGACCAGGCCGCGGTTCGGGTCCACCTCGGCGAATCCGAGACCGGCCTTCTGCCAGGCTTCGAGAACGGGTTTCAACTTTTCCAGCGCTTCCTTGTAGTCCGATCCGTCGCCTTCCGCGGCTGCGGGCTGGGCCTTGGCGGCGCGTTCAGCCTCATCGGCGCGGGCGGTCTGGGTTTTCATTTTTCCCTCGAGGTCGGCGACCTGTTTCTGCTTGGCTGTGGCGTCGTCCTGCGCCTTCTTGAGGGCCTCGGTGAGTTCCGCGACCTTCGCTTCGAGATCTTTCGTCTTTTTCCCGGCTTCCGAGGCGCTGCCCTGGACCTTTTTGAGTTCCTCGGCCTGTTGGGCGCGGGTGGCCTCGATGGCTTCGGCCTGCTTTTTCGCTTCCTCGGCCTGAGCCGCAAGCGTCTGGAGGTTGGTGTCGCGCAGCGCCACTTCGCCCCTGGCTCGCTCGATTTCGGCCTTGAGCTGGGCGCTCTGCGTGGCCTGATCGGACAAGGTCTGGTCGCGATCGGCAATCTGGTTTTTGGCGCGGTTACTCTCGCGCTCGGCGGTTTCGGCGCGGTTTTTCAGTTCATTGTTTTCCGCGCGCAGGCGCTGCAGTTCCTCGGCGTGCTGCGTGGCTTCCCGTTTCTGCTTCTCGATCAATTCCTGGATGAAGTTGTCGTAGTTGGCCGACATGTCCTTGAGGGCGCGGTCGCTCTGACAGCCGGCGGCCAACAGAAGGCCCAGGGTCAGGACGGTTGCGGTGGCCCACTGGCTCACGCGCGCGAGGGAAGAGGGAACGGGCAGGAAACGTGGTGTCATGAGGGTTTTTCATCCGTGGGCTGTTTGGTCTGCGGCGTTTCGTTCACCTGTTTCGCCGCGCCATCACCCGGTTCGAGTTTCATTTCAGAAGCGCCGGCGGGGGCCGGACTGCAACAGGCGTTCGGAATGGGTTCGATCGAGGGCATTTCGTCCGTTTCGGGAAGCGGGGGGGGCTCGATGGCGTCCGGCTGTGTGGCCACCGCCGGGTCTTCCTTGGCTCGCTGCCCGTTGGCCAACGGCGCCAGCGTTTCACCGCGCAGAAGGGTGTCCAGTTCCTCGCCATCCAGCGTTTCGCGTTCGAGCAGCGACTGGCTGATGCGGGTCAGATCCTCGCGGTGCGTCAGAAGCAAATCGCGGGCTTTTTCGTAGGCGCTGGTGATGAGGCCGTGGATTTCCGCGTCAATGAGGCCCGCGGTCTCCTCGCTGTAGTCGCGCTCGGCGCCGGGGAGTTCGCGTCCTATGAACATCGGGTTGTTGCCGTGGGAACCGAACGTGCGCGGTCCCACGCGCTCACCCATGCCGAATTCGCAGATCATGCGGCGGGCCAGGCTGGTCGCGCTGGCGATGTCGCCCCCGACGCCCGTACTGGTGTCGTTGAAGACGATTTCCTCGGCGGCGCGGCCTCCCATCGTGAAGACCAGCGTGTCGAAGAGTTGCTTGCGCCCGCGGGCGTACATTTCCTTTTCGGGCAGGATGGCCGTGAGTCCCAGGGCGCGCCCGCGCGGGATGATGGTGACTTTATGGACCTGATGGTCCTTGCTTTCGAGCAGCTTGGCCACCAGCGCATGGCCGGTTTCGTGGTAGGCCGTGTGGATACGCTCTTCCTCGGTCATGGCCAGACTGCGGCGGGCCGGTCCCATCATGACACGGTCCTTGGCCTCGTTCATGTCCTCGTTGTACACGGCGTCTTTCCCCATACGGGCTGCCAGCAGGGCCGCTTCATTGGCCAGGTTAGCCAGGTCCGCGCCACTGAAGCCGGGCGTGGCCTTGGCGAGATTCTTGAGCGAGACCCCTTCGGCCATCTTGAGTGTGCGGGTGTGGACCTCGAGGATTTTCTCGCGCCCGCGGATGTCGGGCAGATCCACGCGGATCTGACGATCGAAGCGGCCCGGACGCAGCAGGGCGGGGTCGAGCACGTCAGGGCGGTTGGTCGAGGCCATGACGATCACGCCCTCGTTGGGGGCAAAACCGTCCAGTTCGACGAGCAGGGCGTTGAGCGTCTGCTCGCGCTCGTCGTGGCCGCCGCCATAACCGGAGAAACGGTGGCGGCCCACGGCGTCAATTTCGTCAATGTAAATCAGGCAGGGCTTGGCTTTCTTGCCCTGCTCGAAGAGGTCGCGCACGCGCGAAGCGCCCACGCCGACAAACATTTCGACGAAGTCCGAGCCGCTGATGCTGAAAAACGGCACGCTCGCCTCGCCCGCCGTAGCCCGCGCAATCAGGGTCTTACCGGTTCCGGGAGGCCCGTAGAGCAACGCGCCTTTGGGGATCTTGGCGCCCAGGCGCGAGTACTTGTCCGGGTTCTTCAGGAAGTGGATGATCTCCTGAAGTTCCTCCTTGACCTCGTCAATCCCGGCCACGTCTTCGAAGGTGATCTTGACCTGCCCGTCGGAGACCAGTTTCGCGCGGCTTTTGCCGAACGACATGGCCTTGTTCGATCCGGACGAGAACTGCCGCGCCAGAAACATCCACAGCAGACCCAGCAGGATGACCATGATGACGATCTGGGGGAGAAACGAGGTGAGGAACTCGTTGGGCATCTTGGCCTGATATTTGATGCCGTTCGTGATGGCCCAGTTCAGGATGTAGTCCCCCTGGCCGCTGACCGGGTCGTACTCGGATCGGTAGGCGGTGCGTGTGCCCGCGTCGTTGTATTCGCCCGCGAGGATGCCGCGGCTGTCCACGACCGAGTAAATGACCGTGTTGTCCCCCTCGGCGGGCGTTTTGAGGTTCGCATCGCCCTCCGCTATCGGTTTCGGGTCTGAAGGCTCGCTGCTCTTTTCGGGGATTTTGTGTCCGGCCTTGCCCATCGCGATCAGTTCCGAAAGCGAAAAGACTTTGGCGCGCGGCTGATCCTTCATGACTTGCGCCACCAGAAGGAAGGACAGAATGATGACAATCCAGAGGGTGATTGTTCCAAAACGTGGCTTCATAACGGAAAAGGGTTCCTCATTCGTTTCGCGCCGCCGGACGTTCAGGCGGTCGAGAGAGACCTTCACACACCGGGGGTGCGAAGGAAATGGCCATCGGGGCGGGTTTCAAATCCGCCTGTCCGCACCGCCTTCGCACTCAGGGTGGAAGGCGAGGGGCCTGGTGGGGAAACTCGGGCGATTCAGAATAAACCGAAGAGGCCGCATACGCACCTTTGCGCGTACAAGCCCCCGGTCACCCACCCCACTGGCTTTACATTATTACGCGCTTGTGACGAAATCGTCAAGAAGTTTGGGACTACTTTGCGTTTCCCGGAATCGCGCTCATCGAGGGCGTTCAGGCCTGTTCCGGGTGAGGGCGAACCACCAGGAAGGCGCTGTCGAGACCGATCACCTCGACTTGGGCGCCCACCGGGATGTGGATTTCGGAAGACTCGCTGCGGGCCTGGAGTCGCTTCCCGTCCAGTTCGACAAAACCCGTGGGGTCCAGGTCCGTCAGGACGCGTCCCGCCTGGCCCACACAGGGGGCCAGACTGTGAGCGGTGGGTTGCACGGGCGGCATCGGCTGAACGGCCAGGCGCCGCAGGGCGTACACAAAGCACCCGATCCCGATGCCCAGTGCGGCGCCCCCGCTCACCACCAGGCAGATCGTTCCGGCCAGTGCTCCATATTGGGAGTAACAGAGCGCCGATCCGCCCAGCAGGCACAGGGTGCCCAGGACGGCCAGAAAGCCCCCCGCCACAAACGCTTCGGCGGCGACCAGTAAAATTCCGGCCAGAAGAAGCAAGAAAATCGTACCCAGCATAGTGTCCCGATCCGTTTCAGAAGTCAGAAAATAGTTGTGTTACCCGAATAGATGGTCCGTTCCGACGCTCAAAGATCCAGTATCTTTAGCCCTTCTCTGTTCGGGGTTTTCCGAACCCAAATTTTCTGTAGGGGCGGGTTTGAAACCCGCCCTTTCCCAATCCGGAGCGTCTGCCGGGCGGGTTTCAAACCCGCCCCTACGGACTGGGAACCTCTCATCGAGGAAGCGACAGATGGCTAAAGGCTTCCAAATTCCACCGCCGGGCTTAGGAACATCGAGAGCGCGAAACGCTCCTGAAATTCGGGACGGGTGGCCAGTTCCACCGAACGCGTGTGGACGGCGATCTGCTCGGCCCGCTGGCGTTCGTAGGGGTTGAGGAGGACGCATCGGGCGCCTTCCATCGAGGAATTGCCCACGAAAAACACCTTCTCCGGGTCCAACTCGGGCAACAGGCCGATGGTCATCGCGTCGCGCACGTTCAGGTGGTTGCCAAACGCGCCCGCCACCAGGAAGCGGTCTATCTGGTTCAGGGCAATTTTCATCTCGCTCAGAACCATGCAGATGGCCGTCTGGACGGCGCCCTTGGCCAGCTGGAACTCGCGCACGTCGGCCTGAGTCATGTAAAAGCGGCGTCCGTCCGTTCCCTGCGCCAGAAAAATCTGGGGCGCGCCCGATTCGTCCAACTCGAGGCGCGCGGCCAAACGGGGCGGCAAAGCCTGGGCTTCGGGGCTGCCGGGCTTGGAAATTCGACCATTCATTCCCAGAAGGCCCGTTTCCACGGCGCGGGCGAAAAATTCGATCAACCCGCTTCCGCAGATGCCCGTGGGTTCGACCTCGTTCAGAATCTGGGGGACCAGATCCTCGCCGTCGAACACGAAACCGTGGATGGCCCCGGCGGCGGCGATGGTCCCGGCGCTGATCTTCCCCCCCTCAAACGACGGTCCCGCCGCGCTCGAGGTCGAGCACAGTTCTCCGTTGCGCGCCACCACCACTTCTCCATTCGTGCCAATGTCCACCTGAACGCTGACCCCCTTCTGGTCGGGAAGACGGGTGACCAGGATGCCCGCGGAAATGTCCCCCCCGACAAACCCGCCGATGCAGGGCAAGAGATAGACCGGCGCGTGAGGGTGTACGGCCAGCGCCAGGTCGCACGCCTCGAGGCGCGCCCCGCCCCGCAACACCCCGGCGAACGGGGCCTGGCCCAGCGACGTCGGGTCCACCCGCAGGAACAGGTGCGTCATGGCCGTGTTGCCCGCCACCGCCACCGCGTTCACGTGGAGCGGCTCGATGCGCCGCTCCCGGCACAGGCGGGCGATCAGGCCGTTGGCTGCCTCGATCACGCGATGGTGAAGCGCTTCGAGTTCGCCCGGACTGTCCTGAACGGCGCGGATGCGCGAGATCAGGTCGTCGCCCCACACGCGCTGGGGGTTCAGGCACCCGGCCTGGGCCGCCTCGGTTCCATCGTTCAGGTTGATCAGGACCGCCGAGAGGGTGGTCGTTCCCACGTCCAGCGCCACGCCCCAATGCTCGGCAAGAGTGTCCCCACATTCGGCCAGAATCATCCGGTTCCGGCACAGGGTAACGGTGACCGGCTGGCGCTGGCGCTCGGCCCGCGAAACGATGGACGGCAGAGCGCGCAGGGTCTCGACCGTCGGGTGCGCGGTGGCGCGCATCTCCTCGGGCAGGACGTGGAGCACACGATCCCAGTCGCAGCAGGGCGCTTCGAGTGTCGAGGACGGGAGGAAACCGCAATGACGGGTGACCTCCGGCGCGACCACCACATCGGTCCGGACGCCCTGCGTCAGGATATGTTCGGTATGGAAGGCTTCCACACCCGCGCAATAGACTTCAGCGTCGGTGTCCAGCGTGCTGCAACAGGCCAGGCGGACGCCGCGGCGGATCTCGTCGCGCGACAGGTGACGCTCCTCGTCCGGCAGGGGCGAAGGCGCGCCTTCGCGGAACTCGACCCGGCAACGGCCACACACACGCGCCCCGCCGCACGGGTACGCGAACGGAATCCCCGCTTCGCGTAGCGCATCGGCCAGAGCCGATCCAGCGGGAACGGTCAGAACCTGACCGTCTGGCTGAATGGTCAGACACACTTCATCGGATGGAGTCATGGCGCGCGTTCCTTCCCCTCCCCGCATTATATTCCGGTGGGTTCGGCGCCGGGCAGAACGGCGATGGCCTCGATCTCGACCAGCGAGTCCTTGGGCAGCCGGGCCACCTCGACCGTCGCCCGTGCCGGCGGACGGAAGGGGAAGTACTCCGCGTAGGCTTCGTTCATGACCTGAAAGTCGAGCAGGCTCGTCAGATAGACCGTCGTCTTGATGATCGAGGCCATCGAACCGCCCGAAAACTCGAGAATCGCCTTGAGGTTTTCGAGTACCTGCCGGGTTTGCCCGTCAATGTCGGGCGTCTCGATCTGTCCGGTCGAGGGGTCCACGGGGATCTGGCCCGAAATGTACAACATATTGCCGACCTTGATCGCCTGCGAGTAGGGGCCGATGGCCGCCGGGGCTGTCGAACACACGATATCAATCTTGTCCACCATCAGAAAAAGACCTCCGGATAACCAGCATTCAAGCGGTAAAACACGCTGCCCTCAGCATCGCAAAAATCCACCGACCCGACAAGGGAAATCGGGGGAAAACCCGGACGCAATGCCTGACCGGGAACGGCCCGAGAAACAGGATCGCGCGGAGCCGCAACCCATCCGTAGGGGCGGACCTGTGTGTCCGCCCAGTCGAACGGTCTGATGCCCTGAAGATACACGAAAACCCGAGAGAACGGGGATGTAAAGAAATAATCGCGCAGAGACGCAGGGACGCGGAGAACCGCCTTTTGAAACCACAGATAGGCACATGAACCTGGCGCAGCGGAGCCGCAACCCATCGCGTAGGGGCGAACCTGTGTGTCCGCCCAGTCGAACGGTCTGATGCCCCGAAGATACACGAAAACCCGAGAGAACGGGGATGAAAAAATAATCGCACAGAGACGCGGGGACGCGAAGAACCGCCTTTTGCAACCACAGATAGACACAGATGAACACAGATACCGCGCCATTTGCGTCTATCTGTGTTCATCCGTGTCTATCTGTGGTTGCAGCACGAACGCCACCCCGGACCCACGACTGGCAAATGAAATGTAAAATCTCCGAGATCTATTCCTGGGGGTGTTCCGTGGGTTCTTGCTCTAACTGGTTCCGAATGCGCCTGCGAAGCCGCAAAAGACCGGCAACAAGGGCAATATTCAGCACAAGACCGATGATAACAGGTATCCACCGGAGCGAAATTTTCGATTGGGCGAAAACAAACCAGCGTGCTGGCGGATATTCCCCATTGTAGTTTTTATTTGGTATGGATCTGATTTCAGTAAAATTGATTTGGAAAAAAATAGTTGTGGCTTTTCCTGTTCTTTGCTCATATTTTTTTGCCATACAATCAGGAAGGGGCCATAGTGGAGAGGATTCCATATCAAATGAACCTTCCCATTCGGAGGCTTCGTCTATATTTCCAGAGGGGATGGTGGGTGCAGAGACTATAGCAATAGGCATTAAAACCAACTGATATAACCATATCAAGACAGAGATCACCACAACGGCTGCGATGCAGAAGTTGCATCGCTTCATCTTTTTGTTTTCGGGTTTGTTGCCGTCTGTCATGTAGCACTCTCTCTCAGGAACAACGTTCACCGATTCCCGATTTTAATTTCTGCTTCGCACCTGTCCCCACTCTCTCAAAAACCCGCCCACCCGACAAGGGAAATCGGGGGGAAATCCCAAGCGCAATGCCTGACCGGGAACGACCTGAAAAACAGGATCACACATAGACGCGGCGGCGCGGTGAATCGCTTTTTTAAAACCACAGATAGGCACATGAACCTGGCGCAGCGGAGCCGCAACCCATCGCGTAGGGGCGGACCTGTGTGTCCGCCCAGTCGAACGGTCTGATGCTCTGAAGATACACGAAAACCCGAGAGAAGGGGATGAAAAGAAATAATCGCGCAGAGACGCAGGGGCGCGGAGAACCGCCTTTTGAAACCACAGATAGACACAGATGAACACAGATACCGCGCCATTTTCGTCTATCTGTACTACTATCTTGCAGAATCTGCGCAAGCCGCGACGATTTTTCTGTAACACAAGGACGCAGAGAAGCGTGAATGGAGAGGGAACGGGGTACAAACCTCGATAACAAATATAGGGAAAATTTCAACGGTCTTGCGAAATACTGAATCTCTGCGACTCTGCGTCTTCGCGACTTTGCGTTAAATTGGTTTTGGTTGCGGCTTTGCTGCGCCAGGTTCATCCGTGTTTATCTGTGGTTGCTTTCAAAGGCACACCATCCAGATCCACGACCGGGAAGTGAAAGGGGGTCTTTGCTTCCTTGCGTCTTTGCGTGATTCTCTTCTGTTCGGAAATCCGGTTGCGTTGCCGGGTTCAAGAGCCTACATTCGAAAGGGTCTGAATGATCGGAGACCACCGGGAGAAAACGACTGTGTAAGAAGATGTGGGAAGATGGGGAAAGAAAGGGGGACGGGTCGTGAGCAAGTCCGGACAGGCGCCTGCGCCGAAACCGTTCCCCGCGCGGCCCCATGTGGCTTTGATTGTGGAGACGGCGGTGGTGTATGGGCGGGAGATCCTGCGCGGCATCGCGCGGTACCTGCGCAACGAGGAGCCGTGGTCCATCTACCTCGAAGAGCGGGAACTGGGCGCGCCCCCGCCGGACTGGCTGGCGGATTGGAAAGGGGACGGGATCATCTGCCGCCCGTTGACTCCGCCTCTGGCCCGGATTCTGGCGAAACGCCGGATTCCGGTCGTGGATCTGAACGACCTGCATCACGGTCTCGGGTTTCCGCATATCGGATCGGACATGCGGGCGATCGGGGTGCTGGGCGCGGAACATCTGCTGGAGCGGGGTTTCCGTAACCTGGCCTTCTGCGGGTTCTCGGGAGAACTCTGGTCCACCGAGCGTCAGGAGGGATTTGCCAGGGCCGCCGGGGAACGCGGGGCTCTGTGTGGCGTTTACGAGACACGCTGGAGCGACCTGCGCACCCACCCGTGGCAGACAGAGCGCGACCGCATCGCCCAATGGTTGCAGACGTTGCCGCGTCCTCTGGGGGTGATGGCGTGCAACGACGTGCGCGGTCAACATGTGCTGGACGCCTGCGCCCAGATCAAGGCGTCAGTGCCGGACGAGATCGCCGTCGTCGGGGTGGACAACTCCGAGCCGTTTTGCGAACTCTGTTGTCCCCCGCTGTCGAGCGTGGTGCCCAACGCCGAACGGATCGGATACGAGGCGGCGGCGCTTCTGGACGGGTGGTTGCGAGGCGCGGACGTGAATCCGGTCGAGCAGAGTATTCCCCCGCTGGGGGTGGTGGCCCGCCAATCGTCGGATGCGCTGGCCATCGAGGATCTTCAGATCGCCCGGGCGGTCGGGTACATCCGCGAACACGCCTGTGAAGGGCTTTCAGTCGGGGAGGTGCTGCGGCAGATGCCGATGGCCCGGTCGGTCGTGGAGCGGCGTTTCCGCAAGTACCTCGGGCGTTCTCCGCAGGAAGAAATCCATCGGGTGCGGCTCAAACGCATTCAGCAGCTGCTGGCCGAGACCGACTGGAAACTCGAACGCATTGCCGGCGCGACCGGGTTCGAGCACCCGGAATACCTGAGCGTCTTTTTCAAGAAGGCGACCGGAAAGACCCCGGGAGAATACCGGAAAGAAGACGCCGGCAAAAGACCCGATCAACCTTAAAACAACAGAGGAGCGCGCCGAGAGCGCTTATCCTCGGCCTCCGTTTCACTCCTGGGCTTTCTGGGCCGCCTCCTCTTTCTGCTTGTCGCGCATTTCTTTCATTTCCTTCAACTGGCGGATGCTCCGCGTTTGCGGTTTCGGCTCGGGGAGAGCATCCAGGGCTTCCTTGAGAATCGAGGCGTGGACCACCACGGCCATCTTGAGGGGCGCGCCTCCACTGGCCGAAGCGGCCGGCTCGACCACCATCCCCAGGACCCCCTCGAGCGTTCCGGGGTGAACCGTGCCGCCATACACCGGGTTGTCCTTGCGGAGATACACGGGACTTCCGGCGCTGCCGGGCAGAACCTCGAGATTGAGCAGGCACGTCGCGCCCCCTTCGTCGCGCGAGACCGGGTAGCTGGCCAGACTGCCGGTGCGCAGGAGGGGAAACTCGAACGCGTTGGCCGAGGAGAACTGGGGGAACCCGAGCGAGGCGAAAGTTTCACCCGGCTGGATTTCACAGGCCTTCAGGACCTCGTCGGTCAGGAACTGATCCGCGACCAGCCCGCCCTCGTCCATCCGGGCCGGCAGTTCGAAAACCAACAGCGCAATACCGGGATGGCCTTCGTGCCGGGTCCAGAGTTCCTTTCCCTCGGCGCGAATCGTCAGATTCGCCGGAGCCAGTTCAAAAGACGTGTTCCGGGCCCGGCGGCCGTGCAGCGTCGCGGTATCGCTCTTGATGGACTCGAGCACCGAATTGGCCGTCACCAGCACCCGCAGGTTGCGATTGGCGTTGAACTTGGCGGGACGGGCCACGATAAAGCCGGTCCCCCCCGTTGTGGGTGCGCCTTTCGCTTCGGCATCGGTAATCAGGCAGGTCGAGCGCATCAGGACCGACGCCAGGTCGGGTTGTTGGGCCTGTACGCCAATGCTCAGCACACAAATAAGGAAAAGGGATAGAACAATTCGCATTTTTCGACTCCTTCGGAGAATTCTTCCGGCGTCTCCACCGTTTCCAATGCCGGAAGCAATCTCTCTCATGTGGAAAGTACCAGACCGATACAGCATACGCCTGGAACCGAATGGAGAGCAAGAACCATGCGCAATCTGAAAACGGAGAAAACAAAGTGTCTTTTGCTTGATTTGGTCTTCCGGGCGGTTCGATTGGCTTTTGATGAAACCCTGGAAATCCGCGGAACACCTGGCGCAGCGAAGCCGCAACCGCGCCAATCGGGAGATTGGCGATCCCAGGAGGGCGCTGTCTTCACAAAACGCGAAGGCCGCTATTCTCGCGGTTTTCTCTTTTGGTTGCGGTTTCGCTGCGCCAAGTCCTCACGAGTATTCTGCGGTTTTGTGTCACGTTCCTCCGGGAGATCTCACGCCCGTATGCAAAAGATGCGCACAACAAGGGGGCAACTGACACCGTTTTGCAGAGGGGGTGTGGGCTGTTTTCGCATAAAGGCCTGATTTTGCGTCAACTGCGAGTTGGCACAGCCCATGCAATGCAGATTGCCAGAAGAAAGCCTGTGGGTGCCTGAGCGCCTGATGGAAACGGGAACGAAACGAAAGGAAATACGACGATGAGACGCCCATTTAAACATGCGATCATGATTCTGGGACTGGGAGTGGGACTGACCACTCTGGCGCCCACACTGGCGAGCGCCGCTCCGCAAGCGGGTCCGCAAGGGCCGGGAAGAGGCCCAGGACAGGCAGTGGGATTTGACCGCGAAGAGCGGGGCCGTGGCCCGCGTGGTGGTGAAGGGTTTGGCCGTGAAGAACAGGGCCGTCGGGGCTTCCGTGGTGGCGAAGGGTTTGTGCGCGAAGATCAGGGACGGCGTGGTCAGCGCGGTGGAGAAGGGTTCGGTCCGCAGCGCGGTGAGGGGCTTGGACCGCGTCGGGGGCAGGGATTCGGTCCGGGGCCGCAAGCCGGTTTCGACCGCGAAGAGCGGGGCCGTGGCCCGCGTGGCGGTGAAGGGTTTGGCCGTGAAGAACAGGGCCGCCGGGGTCAGCGCGGTGGAGAAGGGTTCGGTCCGCAGCGCGGTGAGGGGTTTGGACCGCGTCGGGGGCAGGGATTCGGTCCGGGGCCGCAAGCCGGTTTCAACCGCGAAGAGCGGGGACGTGGCCCGCGTGGCGGTGAAGGGTTTGGCCGTGAAGAACAGGGCCGCCGGGGTCAGCGTGGTGGAGAAGGGTTCGGTCCGCAGCGCGGCGAAGGCATTGGTCCGCGTCGGGGTCCGCGTAGTGGAGAAGGGTTGGACCGTGGAACGCAGGGCCGTCAGGGCTTCCGTGGGGGTGAAGGCTTCGGTCCGCAACAAGACAGACCAATGCGCCGGGGAAACGCCTGGCAGCCTCAGGGACTCCGGGATGCGCGTCCGGAAGGTCCGGCGCCCACAATGAACCCGGGTCCGCAGGGGCCTGGCCCGCGTGAGGGGTTCGGTCCGCAACAGGGTGAAGGCTTTGGGCCGGGACGCGGCGCGGGGTTTGGCCGGGGTCCGCGGAATGGCATGGGTTTCCGTGGTGGAGCCGGTGTTGCGCCCCGTGGCGCTGAGGGTTTTGCGCCTCGTGGCGGCGCGTGGGCAGGTTCGCAGCCGGAAGGTCCGGCTCCTGTAATGGACAGGGCGCCGGAACAGATGCAGAGGAGTGGTCCGCGGCCGGAAGCCGGATGGGGTCGTGAAGGGCGTGGTCGCGGCCAACGTGCCAACGAAGGGTTCGGTCCGCAGCGCGGTGAAGGGTTTGCTCCCCGTCAGGAAGCCGGATTGGGCCGGGGGCCGCGTGAGGGTTTCGGTCCGCAACGCGGTGAAGGATTTGGCCCACAGGGTGGAGAAGGGTTTGGTCCGCAACAGGACCGGCCGATGCGTGGGGGAAACGCCTGGCGGTCTCAGGGGATTCAGAATGCGCGTCCGGAGGGTCCGATGAGCCACCAGCCGGGTCAGCCGCCCGTGGCGCCGCAGGGAAATCCGGCGGATATGAAGGCTCCGGAAAGCCCGGCGCCGCAGCCCAAGCCGGGTGACACCCCGCCGCCCCCGCCCGCCGCGAACGCCTGAGCGGGTCAGGACACCGAGTAAACGGGGTTGATCTCTTACGCATCGGAGATCAGAGCGCGATCAGTCAGAGGCACTCAAGAGTCAAGAGACGCCCGTTACAAAAGATACGATAAAACCACGAGACACGCGAAAGGTGCCCAAAGCCCTTTCGCGTGTCTCGTGGTTTTGTTTTTCTGGGAGGCTTTCAAAAGATACACTGAAAGTGTACCCCATTATGGTCAATCGTACATGATAACCGTGCCGTCGGATTTCAAACTCTTTTTCTTGCATTTCGGGCAATAGGAGAACTCTTTTCTTCCTTGAAGCGCAACGAAGTATTCTCCGCAATTATCCGGGCATTTGAACAGAGAACGATTGCTTCCCGTGATTGGATCCCAAAATGAAAAGGCGGCTTCAGGCGCCTTTTCTGGTTCAGCGGGTTTCCCACTTTGGGTAAGTCCCCCAGTTCTCCAGGTAATATGGACTGTTCGATTGCACTTCGGACAAAATCCGCTCAATTCACTTGCTTCGAAACTTCCTCCAAAACTGAAATGCGTTTTAAAGCCGCATCCGGGCGTACTACAATTCAGAGTATGAGATTCTCCTGCCCAACAAACGCAAATGACCAGTAGACTTCCCAGAACCGCCAGCCCAACAGAGCGCTTTTTCATTTCTTTTTCCCCTTCTCATCCAAGGTTAGGTTCTCTTTCCCGCATTTCGGGCAACAGACAAATTGTGTAATGTCCTGGATACCGACAAAGACGCCGCCACAGGCATTCGGGCATTTATACAGAAACCGGCGGGTTCCCGTTGCCGGATCCCAGAAAGAGGAAACCTCCTTTAAGGAGGTCTCATTACTTGAACCGGTTTCGCCGGGATGGAGAATTTCGACCATATCTTTGCATTTCGGGCAATATCCGCAGACCCTATCGGGAGATGTTTTTCTGTCCAAGCGGAAATTCGCTTTGAAACCACACTCTTCTGTCTTGCAGGTCAGTTCATAGGCGCGAACTCCTCCCTTCCAACACACACACGCAGCCAACACCAGACTCAACGCCACCAACACAACACACCGCTTTTTCATCATTCATCCTTTCGGTTCTCGAAATAGATGTTCCTTGAAGTCTCAGGGTAAAACGCTTCATTCCCCTTTCTTCCCCACCCCGCGGCGCATCAGGTCTTGAAGTTCAGTCAGGTGTTTTTCGTACACCCCGCGCGGGGTGGTGGCGTGTTGTTTCGCCAGCGAGGCGGCCATGCCGACCACTTCGCCCATCATGCCGCCGGTGCCCATGACGCGCACGGTGCCGAGGGCCACGTGCGTGACGCTGATGTTGCGGCCCGCCATGAAGAGGTTCTCGACGTTGCGCGAATAGAGGCTCCGGTACGGGACCGGGTACGGTTTGATCTGGGTGTGTTTCGCGATGGAGCGGAACTCCTGGCCGGGGAAGTCCTGCGCGTTGCGCGGCTCGGGGAAATGCAGGTCAATGGTCCACGTGGTCGTGACCGCCGCGTCGGGGTAGGGCTTGCCGTCCACCACGTCCTGCTGGCAGAGGATGACGTCACCGAGCAGGCGGCGCGACTCGCGTTTGCCCGCGACGTAGGCCACCCAGTCCAGTTCGCGACGGGCATACTGGGCCTTGTTCTTCGCGTGGTTCTTCAGGAAGTCCCAGTTCCCGTACACGACGCGCAGGCCGTGGTCGCGGATGCGCTCGAAGTCGGCGATCTGGTCGAGTCGCATGCCGGTTTCCCAGTCCCACTCGCCCATCGTGACGGGCTGGTGGTTCTCCTCGTTGAAGGCGAGCGCCCACGGGCAGGCGGGGAAGACCGAGGGCTGATCCGTTTCGCGTGAGTACCATTGGACGGAAGACCCCATGACCATCGAGTCGGGCTTCTCCGCCGCGCGCTCCTCCCGGGTTTCGCTCTGGCCTTCGCGCCCCATGCGCCAGTCGGCCCCGGCCAGGAAACCGATCGTGGCATCGCCCGTGCAATCGGCGAAGAACGTGGCGGGGAAACGCATCTCGCGTCCGGTCTCGATGTGACGGGCCCGGATGGCCCGGATGCGCGTTCCTTCTTTCTCAACAGCATTGGCGTGCCAGTTGAGAAAGAGTTTCAGATTCGGCTCCGCCTGCACGACGCGCAGTTTCTTTTCATCCTCATAGACGGCGGCGGGCTGGGCGTTGCCCTGCCGGGCGGGGCGGATCTCTTCGACAATCGCGCCCAGAGCGGGGTACGGCTCCTGGAGGGTTTTGCCGTTGACGTGGACGCGGACCTCGGAACTGTTGTTGCCCCCGAGGACCGGGCGGTCCTGAATCAGCGCCACCTGAAGCCCGAGACGCGCGCCCGAGATCGCGGCGCAGGTGCCGGCGATGCCTCCGCCGACCACGACGAGGTCGAACGGTCCGGCCTCTTCCGGTTTCTCGGAAAGTCCCAGCGCCTGCTTGCGGAAGGCGGCCATTTCCGGATCACGGTTCGGGGGAGCGGCCTGTGGGTCAAGCGAGAAAAAGAGGGCATCGCACCGCCCGTCGAAGCCGGTCAGGTCGTGGAGCGACAGTTCCACCTTTTCCTTCCCGATCTCGACCGTTCCGCCGTCGCGCCACCCCCACTCGGCGCCTTCCGTGCCGAAGGCGCGGTCGAGCAGTTTCCCGTCCACCCGGACCTGAAACTGTCCCGGCGCGTGTTGGGTCGTCCAAGGGGAGGCCCAGTTCCACGTGCGAACCCAGAGGTGGTAAGTTCCTGTTCTGGGAAAGGCGACCGTCTGTTTCGCTTCGGCAACCGGTCGGCCCATTCCGTGCGCCAGGAGGTAAGGCGATCCCATCTGGTCCATGAACTGTTGGTCCACGACCCAGCCGCCCTTGTCGGCGAAGCTTTCCGCCTCGACGAGAACGCCTTCGGGCGCGGTGGCCGCCGGACAGAGACGCGCGGCCAGGAAGAGAAACAAAAACAGGAGACCGGCGACGGCCCGAAGTTGAAGATGAATGTTGCGGGAAGCCTTTTGCATTTTCGGAAGCCTTTTCTGTTTGGGAATTTTTGCAGATGATTTCGAAATTAGAACCACAACCACGAAAGACCATGAAGTAGGCCGCCTCTCGGTGAGGCGCCCCACGTGTCCACAACGGGAACACTTTGGCGGCTGGAGGCAAGATTCTTCTCTCGTATCCGGCTGGCTTCCAGCCCTCCTTGTGCGAGAAACCGCAAGACGGCCTGCATTTCGTTGGCGTCAAACCAGACTCCATGTCCCAGACACGAATCCACGATCACGCCGGAAATGCGGCGATACATCTGGCGGGCCATCTGCTGGTTGCATTGCGGACAGCGCCGATACAGTTGAGCAAGTTCGGGGTTCAGGATCAAAGGATCTATCGGGGCTTCGACCCGGAGTTTAGTGGAAGGGGGGGGGACCCGATCGAACTGCGTTTCCAGATACGCAAGCGCGAGGGAGGCGATCCAAAGCCCTTTGCATTGTCCACAGAAATGGACCGAGTAGCCCTCACTCTGGTGTTCCACGAGGGGAATGTTGCAAACAGGACACGCCAGGGGAACCACCGGCAGGGGCACCTGACTGAGATCCTGCCCGCACCACATGCAACGCGGACTGCCCGCGCGGAAGGGGCGATGGCATTGAGGACACTTGGGTTGGATATCGTTTTCTGAATACATCTTTCAGTTCCGGTTTCTTGTTCCGAAATCCGAATCATCCTACTGAATGTAACCAGACGGGTCAACCTGAAAGCCGCCGTTGAAGCGCCAGGCGTCCGCTTGGCATGGATTCCCGATTACGCTTCGGAATTCGCCTGTGCGGGAGGCGATCCGGCCTCAATCAAATCCTCACGGCCGAGATTCCGGGCCACGATCCGCGCGTTGCGCGCAAGCCCGTTGCGTCGGGCGCGCAACAACGGACTCCCCGCAAACCATCGCTCGAACTCGCGGTTCGACGCGATCCGCAAGATGGCCGCCAGCGTTGCGTTTGAGCCATCAAGACGATCCGGCAAGGATTCTTCCGTTCCCAGTCCATCCGTCGGATCTTCCCCCTGTTTCCCGTTCCGACAGGCGCCTGCGCACAGTTGTGGGTCTGGAGGAACGGATTCGCTCTTCTCCGAGTTAAAGGGACAGGCTTCCTGACAGGCGTCGCACCCGAAAAGACGATCCCCCATGCGTTCCGCCAGATCGTGTCCAATCGGCCCCCGAGTTTCGATGGTCCGGTACGAAAGACAGCGGCGCGCATCCAACGCATACGGTTGCGCGAGCGCGCCCGTGGGACACGCCTCCACGCAGCTGCGGCACGTGCCGCAGCGCGGTTCCAGCGGGCTATCCGCTTCGAGGGGCGCATTGGAAATCAACACCCCCAATACGAACCAGGAACCCCACTCGGGGTGGATCAGGCAGTTGTTTTTCCCGATGAACCCCAACCCGGCCAGGCGCGCAAACGCCCGTTCGAGCAGCGGACCGGCGTCCACCTGAAATCGCCAGGCCGGCTCGCCCCACTCAATTGGCCACTCGGGCCAGGCGCCCAGGAAATGGCCGAGTTTATCGAGCCGGGCGGCCAGGACCTCGTGGTAATCGCGTCCCAGCGCAAACCGGGCCACCCGCCCCTCGGACTGTCCTGACAATGTGGATAGATTGGGCGGGGTCTGGGCATAAGAAAGTCCAACGACCACGACCGACCGGGCGCCGGGTAAAAGACGGGCCGCGTCCACCCGTGTCTCCGGCTCCCGCCCGAGATAGCGTTCCATCTCCGCCGCATCGCCGCGGGCCAGCCACTCCCGCAGCCTCTCCAGATCTTCCCCCGAGGCCTGAGGTGGCGCCACGCCGAACAGATGAAACCCCAACTCCCGCGCATGCGCCTCAAGCGCCCGCCGCAAAGCGAGGGATCGAGTCGAATCGGATTCTCGTTCTCCCTTTGGGGGCATTTGGCCCATCTCCTTACCGCCATCGTCCAGATTCAGGACATCCGTCTTCGCTCTCCCAAAATGGCGGAAGCGCAGTCTCCCACCGGGAGTCCACGCTTCCAACACTTCGGATTGTCCAGTCCACCCAGAGGAATCCCGATCAACCGCCCATCAGTTCGATCATCTTGAACATCGGCATGAACATGGCGATTACGATGAAACCCACGACGCACCCCAGGAAGATGATCAGCAACGGTTCGATCAGCGAGGTTAACCCATCCACCGCGGTGTCCACCTGATCCTCATAGAAGTCGGCGATTTTGCTCAACATGCTTTCGAGCGAACCGACTCGCTCGCCCACACTGACCATACGGGTCACCATGATCGGGAAAACGCCACTTTCCTCCAGCGGTTTTGCGAGAGTTTCGCCGCCCTGAATCGAAGTGCGCGTTTTCACAACCGCGTCTTCGATCACCTGATTCCCCGCCGTCGCCGCTACAATGTCGAGCGCCGACAGGATATTCACACCGGAGCGGATGAGCGTACTGAGCGTGCGCGAAAATTTGGCAACCGCCACCTTCAGAAACAGGGGGCCGAACACCGGCATTTTCAATTTCAGCATATCCACCTGGTAACGCCCACGCGGACTCTTATACCACCAGCGGAACAGAAGGAACGCTGCGATCATGATGCCGATCGCGATGAGGTATTGATTTTTGATGAAATCGCTCGCCGCCAGCACGATGCGCGTCGGCATGGGCAAGGTGCCGCCCATCTCGGAGAAAATATCCTTGAAGGTGGGGACCACCGCCGTCAACAGGAAGATGGTGATAACGCCTGCGGCGAATGCCACCGTCGTGGGGTACATGACCGCTGACTTCACCTTGCGCTGCAACGAGGCGGTTTTTTCGAGGTATCCCGCCACCTGATCCAGAATCGAGGCCAACATACCCGCCGCTTCGCCCGCGCGCACCATACTTTTGAAAAACGTGGAGAAGACCGCCGGGTGCTTCTCGATCGCCTCGGTCAGCGAAGCGCCTGCTTCCACGTCTTTTTCAACTTCCCGCAGCACCACTTTCAGCGCCACCTTTTCCGTCTGGCCCGACAGAATCCCCAACACTTCGATGAGGGGCAGGCCCGCGCGGATCATGGTCGCAAACTGGCGCGAGAAAACCACCAGGTCGTCGAGCCGGATCTTGCCGCTTTTCCCCTTCTCCTTCTGCTTGCGGACAGCCGTTTCCGCTCCCGCCTGCTCCTGAATCTGGGTCAGCATCAACCCATCCGCCCGCAGTTGCCGGACGGCTGCCGCCTCATTGGCGGCTTCGACGGTTCCACTCACGGTATTCCCCTGATTGTTTCGAGCGGCGTACTGGAAAACGGACATCGCGACTGCCTCCTTCTTCTGGGGTGGATTCTGGTTGATACGCCGATTGCCCTGTCACAGGATCTGTGGCTCCCGGCCTCAAAAAGATCCCCGGCTACAGATCCTTCTTTATCATTCGTCACTATCCGAAACGGTTGCGGAAAGCACTTCCTCGACGGTTGTCACTCCGTCCTTGATCTTGCGCACCCCCGACATGCGAAGTGTTGACATTCCAAGTAGAATCGCTTCGCGCTTCAGGTGCGTGGGGGGCACATTGGCGATGATCTGATCACGCAAGCGGTCCGAATTCACTAGGATTTCATACAGAGCCACCCGGCCCTTGTACCCTCGATCGCCACAGATATCGCATCCGGCGCCCCGGGAGAAGACCGCCTTGGGATCGTCTATCCCGATCGCCTTGCGTTGTTCCGGAGTCGGTTCATAGTTCTCCTTACAACCGGCGCAGACGCGGCGCACGAGGCGCTGCGCCACGATCATGTTCAGCGAAGCGGCCACCAGGAACGGTTCCACGCCCATATTCACCATACGGCTGATCGAGCTCGACGCATCGTTGGTGTGCAGGGTGCTGAAAACCAGGTGACCGGTCAGAGCGGCCTTGATGGCAATCTCCGCCGTTTCGAGATCTCGAATTTCACCCACCATGATGACGTCCGGATCCTGGCGCAGGAAAGCGCGAAGCGCCGTTGCGAACGAGAGGCCGATTTTCTCATTGACGGCCACCTGATTGATGCCGGGCAGCTGGTACTCGACCGGATCCTCGGCGGTGCTGATATTGATGGTCGGGTCGTTGATCGTTGAAAGGGCGGAGTAGAGCGTGGTGGACTTACCCGACCCGGTGGGCCCGGTGACCAGGCACATCCCCCACGGTTTGTGGATCTCGCGATTGAACTTGTCGATTTCTTCCAGAGTCAGCCCCAGCCGGGTCAAATCGAGCATCAGGTTGCCCTGGTCCAGGATACGGATTACGACCTTTTCGCCATGCGGCACGGGGATGGTGTTGACACGGAAGTCCACGTCCTTGCCATCCATTCGGACGCGGAAACGTCCGTCCTGGGGAAGACGCTTTTCCGCGATATCCATCTCGGACAGGATTTTCAGGCGTGAAATGATCGCGTTTTGCCACGCTTTTGAGGGGCTGGCCTGCGCCATCAGCACACCGTCCAGGCGATAGCGCAGCCGCAATTCTTTTTCGTAGGGTTCGATATGAATATCCGAGGCTTTCATCCGGATCGCTTCGGCGATAATGGCGTTTACGAGACGGATCACGGGGGCGTCGTTGATCTGGATGTTCAGATCCATCTCCTCGTCCTCTCCTCCTTCGTGCTGGAGGATCTCCATATCGCTTTCTTTCATCTCGGTCATCATGTCTTCAAGCTTCATTCCCTTGTCTTCGGGCGCCTTGAAATACCGACTGATCGCCTTCTCGATATCCGTCTCGAAACTGATCACCGGCACGATCTGCGATTTGGTCAACAGGCGCAACTCGTCGAGAATGAAGATGTTACTCGGGTCCGGCAGGGCCACGGTCAGGGTGTCGCCCGTGCGGTCCACCGGCACAATCTTGTACTTCATCACAATGTCGCGCGGGATGGATTCCAGAACGTCGCGTTCGATTTCATACTGAGACAACGTGATAAACGGCACATTGAGCTGTTTGCCCAGTGCGGCAGCGATTTCCCACTCGCTCGCCACGCCCATCTCCATCAGGATATGGCCCAGGCTCTCGTTCGATTCCGTGCGTTTTCCCAACGCCTCCTCGAGCTCTTCGCGCGTGATGATATTGTCTTTCACCAGCAACTCGCCCAATTTGCGTTCCATGTTGGTTGCCATTGATCGTCACCCCGCGCAGACACAAACGGAATCCCCTCGCGAAGCGCACCAAACACTTCCGAGTTCAAGACGGATTCCACGTCGAATTACTGTATCGAACCTTCCGGTCAGAAGTCAAGTCTAACAATATCATTCTGCGAAGAACCTCTTTCCTCCTCCGGAGCCGCCACGGCCAGAAAATCGGGACCCCCAAATTCCCGCAGGGAATCCTGTTGTCAGGACCGGGTCTTTCCGCTAATCTATCTCTTGATCGAGAACGGGCGCAGGAGGCCGCAATCGCTCCATGAATATTTCCATACTGATCATAGACGACGAAGCCAAAATGGGCAAAGCCCTCCGACACGTGTTGCTGCGCGAGGGCTACAGTGTTGATATTTGTGACGATCCGCAAAAGGGACTCGATATTTTCGAGGCCGGCGCCTACCACCTGGTCCTGTGTGACCTGCGCATGCCCGGTTTGAGCGGCCTGGACGTTCTGGACCGCGTCAAGGCGCTGCGCCCCGAGGCCCAGGTCATCATGATGACCGCCTATGCCTCGGCGGAAACCGCCGTGGACGCCATGAAAAAGGGCGCTTACGACTACATCATCAAGCCCTTCGCCATGGATGAACTCAAAATCCTCATCCAGCGCTGCCTCAAGGAACAACTCCTCGAACGCGAAAACGAACGCCTCAAGGAGCAGCTGCAGGAAAAGTTCCACCCCGCCAATGTGGTCAGCTCCAGCAAAATCATGGACCAACTCCTGCGTCAGGCCCAGAAAGTGGCCGCCTCGAACGCCACCGTTCTCATCACGGGCGAAAGCGGCACCGGCAAGGAACTCCTCGCCTCGGTCATTCACGCAGCCAGCCCCCGCGCCACCAAACCCCTCGTCACCATCAACTGCGGCGCGGTCTCCGAGACTTTGCTCGAAAGCGAACTCTTTGGCCACAAGCGCGGCGCCTTCACCGGCGCGGTCGAAAACCGCGCCGGCCTCTTCGAGACCGCCGACGGCGGCACCCTGTTCCTCGACGAAGTGGGCGAAGTCAGCCCGGCCATGCAGGTCAAACTTCTGCGTGTGCTCCAGAGTGGCGAATTCCAGCGCGTCGGCGAGTCGAACCATATCAAGGTGGACGTGCGCGTCCTCTCGGCCACCAACCGCGACCTGCAGCAGATGATCAACGACGGACTCTTTCGCGCCGACCTTTTTTATCGGCTCAACGTGGTGCCGCTTTTCATCCCGCCCCTGCGCGAACGCCGCGAAGACATCCCCGACCTCATCGAACATTTCCTGAAACGCTACGATCCGGACCGGCGTCACCTTTTCAAGCCCGCCACTCTGCGCCTGATGCAGGAGTACGACTGGCCCGGCAACGTCCGCGAACTCGAAAACGCCGTTGAGCACGCCGTGGTGCTGGCGGAAGAGAACGAAATAGACGCCGAAGCGCTTCCCATGGCCCTGCGCACCTTTGCCGGGCAGGTGGACGAATCGGCCCTGCAGGCCCCGCGCCTCGAAGACATGACGCTCGAGGAAGCCGAGCGGATCATGATCCGCGCCGCCATGGAACGCACCAACAACAACATGACCCGCGCCGCCCAGGAGCTGGGCATCACCCGTCGCACCATGGGCTACCGTCTGAAAAAATACGGGTTGTACACCAAAGCCCTGAGCGACCAGATGCAGGACCTGGAAGGCGAGGAGGAAGAAGAATCATGTCAGACTCTCTGAGCCGCGGGCCGCGCCTGCGCCACGCTTTGTCCCTTGTGTGGATCCTGATACTCTCCCTTCTGGCCCTGACCGCCGTGGCTCAGGATCCGGCGGCCCCGGCGCCCACTCCTGCGCCCGCGCCGGAGGCCACCCCGCCGCCGCCGCCCATCCAACCCCTCTGGCCTTTTTCGCTCGAAGACGACACCGCCTTGTTCGGTCCCCAGGGGGCCCGAAGCAAACTGGACAACAACAATCCCAAGGAACAGTGCATTCTCGATTGGGACGCAATCATGCGCGAGATCAACCAGAAATGCGACGAGTATGCCTCGCTCAAGAAGCAGTACGATGAACTGGCCAGTCAGATCGGCCAGATGAGCGAGAGCATGAAAGACGAGAGTCTGGCGCCGCACCAGGTGGACAACACCGCGCCGATGCGCGAACTCCACAAAAAGAGTTCGGAAAATCTCGACAATATCGAGAGAATCCGGGGAGAAATCAGCGCTCGTGCCGACGGTATCGTCAAGCGTCAGGGCGAACTGAAAGACGCTCTGCAGGTTCATTACGGAAATTTTTCGAAAATTCAGACCGAAACCGGAAAACTGGACAAAAAACGCGCCCAGGCATACGAACAACGCTTCCTCAAAGTTCTCTCCCTCCTGGATCCGGCAAGCAACGAGCGAAAAGACCGAACCGATTTCCCCTTGGATCTTCTGGAAAAACTCGCGGCGGAGAACCCCGAGAACCCCGAGAATCGCATGCTCTCGAAAGTCGAGGAGGATGTGGATTTCCTTTCCAAAAGATACGGCGCTCTGCGCAAAGAAATCAGCGACAAAGAGGCCGAACTCGACAAACTTCGGGTACTCGTTAAGAATCTCGACGCCGAGGGACGGCGCAGACAGGCCGAACTCCACGAGGAAATCACAAAAGCCGCCGTCCTCGCCGCTCAGGTCGAAGAAGAACGCAAAGCCAAAGAAGCCGCCGAGACCAAACTCCGCGAAGCCGAAGACAAATACCTGAAGGAAAATCTTGCTCGAATCGAACTCGAGCGACAACTCGAGGCCGCCAAATCGCAGAACAATCCGACGCCTGCGCCGACCCCGACGCCACAACCCACACCCCAGCCGACTCCCGCGCCCACGCCAGACCCCGCGCCCGCTCCCACGCCCACCCCGATCCCGCAGCCCACGCCCGCGCCAACCCCTCAACCGACTCCGGCCCCCACGCCGCAACCGACGCCCGTGCCCGAACTCACTCCGCCACCGATTCAACCGACGCCCGCGCCCAAAACCCTGATGGAAACCGCTCCGAGGCTCATGACGCGGCACTGAATCCCGGTGGAGTCTTTTTTTTCATAACCCTGGCCCATCCATTCCGTATTCTTCTGAATGCGACAACACCCCCGGATTGTTTTTGAAGAAAACAACCGAAGGAAACAGGCAGAAGCTGTCCCCCATGCAATTCCAGATCGAACACACCGCCTCGACTTCGCCCGCGCGCGCCGGGCTTCTCCACCTGGCCCACGGAACCGTCCACACTCCGGCCTTCATGCCCGTGGGCACCCGCGCCACCGTCAAGGCCATGACCCCCGACGAGGTCGCCGGCCTGGGCTACGAGATGATCCTGGCCAACACGTTCCACCTCTACCTGCGCCCGGGCGACGAGGCGGTCCGCCAACTCGGCGGCCTCCACCGTTTCATGAACTGGAAAGGCCCGATCCTCACTGACAGCGGCGGGTACCAGGTCTTTTCCCTCAGTAAGTTGAGAAAGATGAGTGAAGAAGGGGTCGAGTTCGCCTCGCCCATTGACGGATCGCGCCACCTCATCACGCCCGAGAAAGCCACCGCCATCCAGCAGAACCTTGGCTCGGACATCCTCATGGCCTTCGACGAATGCACCCCCTACCCCTGCGCCGAAGCGGACGCCCGCAAGTCCATGGAACTCACCCTGCGCTGGCTCGAACGAAGCAAAGCCGCCTGGACAAACCGTGACGAGCAGAACCTCTTCGGCATCGTACAGGGGAGCGTGTACGTCCACCTGCGCGCCGAGTCCGCCCGCCGCACCGTCGAACTCGACCTGCCCGGGTATGCCATCGGCGGTCTGAGCGTCGGCGAAACCAAGGAAGAACTCTACCCCGCGCTCGAGGTGGCGCTGGCCGAACTGCCCACAGACAAACCCCGCTACGCGATGGGGGTCGGCACGCCGGAAGACTTTCTCGAATGCGTCGAGCGCGGCGTGGATCTTTTCGACTGCGTCATGCCCACCCGTGTGGCGCGCAACGGGCGCGCCTACGTCCGCGGCGGCACCCGCAACATCCGCAACAGCCGCTACGCCCTGGATCCGCGTCCGCTCGACGAGACGTGCGCCTGCGAGGCGTGCCGCAGCTACTCGCGCGCCTACCTGCGCCACCTCTACCAGTGCGGCGAAATCCTCTCCGCGCGCCTCATGACCCTCCACAATCTTCATTTCTTCAAAGACTGCATGACGCAGTTGCGCCTGGCGATTCAGACCGACTCGCTGCCCGCCCTGCGCGCCCGCTGGGCCGCCGAAAAGGCAGCCTTCGAGCAGGCCGAAGCGGAAGAGAAGGTCTGAGAGCAGCCAGAAACCTCACAATGCCAGACATTGAGGAAATTCCGCAGGGAGCGATCCGATCTCGGGTTTTTCCCCCGGGGACCCCGTTCTTCCCTTGAAAAATGGTTTTTCTGGGCGGGGGCGTCCCGCCCGCCTGAAAGAAAACCGGACTGTAGGCGTTCAACCGCGGTTTTAGCGTTTATTTCTTCCACGGCGGCACGCTGGGCAGCGAGGCGAGGAATTCCTCGATCAGCGCGTCTTCGTAGGCGCCTTTGTAGCGGCCCGTCAGGAAGAGGTCGAGCGACTCGTCGTGGAAGCGTTTCCACGAGGCGTCCTCGTAACCCGGCATGATGGGGTAGAACAGGACGTGGTTGGCGCGTGCGGCCTTCAGGTCGCCCGGCGCGTCGCCGATCATGAGCACCTTGTCGGAGTGGTACTTGGCGCCGCTGGCCAGTTTCAGATGCTCGGTTTTGGACCCCATTTCCTGCCCCGCGATGACGGCCACATATCGCGTCAGATCGTGCTCGGCCCACTCACGCTCGAGCGCTTCGCCCGGCGTGGCCGACACGACGACCAGGTCCGCCTCGGCCGAGGCTTTGTCAAGCGATTCGCGCACCCAGGGAAAGGGGGACACTCCCTCGACCATGTCCTCGATGGCTGCGTTGACCGCGTGGCTCCAGTCGAGCGTCTGCTGGAGTTCGCGAGCCTGTTCGCCGTTACTGGCCTTGATGGCCGCTTCGAGTGTGGGGTTCGAGGGCGACTTCTCGCGCGCCAGCCACTCGCGCAAAGCTTCCACGCGTGGGATGCGGGCGTTGCGCGCCAGCACCTCGGGGCGGTCCTCCAGAAGGTCGAGCGTCATCGTGGCCGCCGGGAAGCGGTTGATGCCGCGCCATTGCGAGTAGAGGTTGACGAACTCGGCCGCCTCGCGCGCGTACTTCGCCACCGCCTGCAGGCCAAAGTATTTGATCGTGTTCGGGATGAAGCATTCCTTGTGCTTGATCTCCATCGTGTCGAACGCGCAGCCGTCCGAATCTATGCCGATAAAGAATTCTTTCGTGGGCTGGTGGTCTATCAGCGGTTGCGCGGGGTGGGCGGGTTGGGCGGTCATGGGGTTTTGCTCCTTTTATTTGACGCTTCCAGGTTTTTTGGCACTTGTTCCGGGTCACCCTGTTGCCAGGCGTGTTTACTCTTGTACATCCACAAGCAGAATCGAGTCCATCGGAATCCAGAGATGGCGACTCCCATCCATCTCCAGGAGAAGACCGTCCTGAGTTACCGAGAGCATCTTTCCTCCGCAGGAAACTTCCGCCCCGTTGATCACGTTTGTCAGGGGAGAAACCGGCAAAGCGGTCCCGCCTCCCAGCGCATTACGCTTGAACTGGACGGTACAAAACTTCCCGACACCGAAGGCCAGCGGGTGATCGGGATCGCTGTGGGTCTTGATCTTTTTCGCGGACTTGGGCTTTTGAACCGTTTGGGTAACATTCCCGAGATCCTGGCGGGGGGAAGAAGCCCACTCCTTGGTCAGGAGAAGAAGAACGCCACAAATAAGGCCAAAACCCAGTATCAGAAGGATGCGAAAGACCCTGACATTGCGCATCGTTTACCTGCTGTCTGCCCGAAGGCGCGAGGGGTGAAATTCCAAACAATCCGGCAATAAAACAGAAAAAACGCAAGACAACCGCAACCTCATGGCGTCACAATACGAGATCCTTCGGGTCTTTTCAATAAGAGTTCGTATCTGTAGCCACTGTCCTCCCCAGGAGAATCCAAAAGTCTTGAGACTGTGTCGAGGGCGAACACAAAACGCCGATAATACAAGCGCCCCAGAGGGGCGCAGGTGAGTAGCCGGGGGTGGAGCGAAGCGAAACCCCCGGATCTGTCCCCCAATCTTTCCCGCCCCGGAGGGGGCGGAGGAAAGACCGGGATGATTAGGGTAAGTCAAGTAGGGCCAACCAAAAACATTTATGTGGTATCCGCCCTGCGCCCCTCTGGGGCGCACAAAGAGACAACTCTTCTTCCGGGGGTTCCGCTCCGCTCCACCCCCGGCTTCTATGAATGCCATCCGGATGTCAATCCTTTTTTCCGGCTCTTTTTTCTGATTTTCCCCATTTTTCGACCCTGAATTTCAAGTCGTTACGCCTCGGGGGCGCGGGGGCTGGCCCCCGCATTTGCAAAAAAGAAAATCCGGGTCGTACTCTTTTCTTCTTGCTCCTTATTTGCTTCTTTTCTCGGTGCCCCTTCTTCTATCCGAGCCTGGATCGGGAATGATCGTAGCCCAAGTGGGTGTTGCGAGAGACTTGCGCGGCTGCCCTATCTATTGACGGGCCGTGAGCCCAGCCGGGGGTCGAGCGCACCGCGCAATTCCGGGCCGAGAAAATCAGGTCACAGTACCTCTTGCGCGTCCTTTCTGGAAAGATCAGAGAGCGTTCTCATGGCTCTCCGGCAAGCCCAATCCGAGCGGCTTCAACTCGTGCCACAGACCGCGCATCCAGCGATTGGCCACCGCCGCCACGATGACACACGGGTGCTTGCCCTGGGCGCGAAGATGTCCCGCAAAATCGCGCCACCGCTTGTCGTAGTGGATGAGCCGGTGAGCCGCCTCGATCAGCAGCGCCCGCAGCGTGCGGTCGCACGCGCCGATCAGGCCCGCGTCGGCCTGGCGCGCGCCGCTCGACATGTTGCGCGGACTCAGGCCGCAGAAGCGCGCCAGTTGCTTGCCCGAGTGGAAGCGGTCGAAACGACCGATCGCGCCGCGCAGGTAACAGGCCGTCACAAGGCCGATGCCGCGAATCTGGAGCAGGCGCTCGACGAGCGGATCATCGAGCGTCTGCTCGCGCAGGCGCTTCTCGACTTCGGCGATCCGGTCCTTAAGGCGTTCCAACTCGTCCATCAGTTGCAAGACGATCCAGCGTCCATTCTCGCTCAGCGGCGCGGTTGTGCGCACCCACACGCACCACGCCTTCGACCAGCGCATCTTGACGGGACAGTCCAGAGCGCGCTGGTCGCGCAGCAGGGCGCCGCTGCGCAGTTTCGCATCACGCCGCTGCCGGGTCAGCGTATCGCGGTACCCGTTCAGGCGGCGCAGTTCGCGGATCGGCTCGGGCGCCAGCCAGACCAGGGGCACGTAGCCCACGCGCAACAGGTCGGCCAACACACGCCCGTCGCTCTTGTCGCTCTTGTCCTGACTCTGCTTCATCCGGCTCACGTAACCCGGATGCGCCAACTGAACCGACCACCCCGCGTGCAGCGCCAGTTCGTCGGCCATCGCCGCCGCGCCGCTGCACGACTCGAGGAGCGCCTCGTACGGGACCGCTCCACTCCGCCACCACGGCGCCGTAGATGGCCCGCCAGTCGCTCTTCACATCCCGGTTGACCAGAATCCGCGCCTCACTGTTCATCGCGCAAACCCGCACGCTGTTTTGATGGTAATCCAACCCCACATACAGTACACTCGTATCCATGCCCGTGGCTCCTTTCGTGTGGACTTCAGTGTCGATCTTACGCCCATCGGACGAAAATCGACAAGAGCCACGGGCCTTCATCCCCATCTACTGACCTTTGCCCCTACCGGGGCAATAAATCAAGGCTCAATTCGGCGGTAGCAGAACTTTTGGATTCTCCTACTGTCCCCCATCGCTTCCCCGAGAAGGGGTGCCCGATTGGAGAGTTTGTGTGAAAGGCCTTTCATTTGCCGATGAACCGCCGTTGAACGTCCCCGAGTACGGTTTTTCTTCCGGGCGGGCGAGGACGCCCGCCCTCCATGAAAACCGTCTTTGGGGCAAGAGGTTCAATAGAATAGGGCAACCGCATTTACACCGGGAAATGCTCCGTCCCCTTTAAAAGGACAGAAAAACCTTGAGATTCCCCCCCGCTGTGTTACAAGTAAAAACGCTATTATCTGTTTTGAGGAGATGGATTGCATACCGGCAACGGTCTATTTTTTGTTCCAAAGGAGAAACTCGGACATGTGGCAAACCATGGGAAAAAGGTGGTGGAGCGTCCTCTGCGCGATGGCGCTGATGGGAGTGATGGGCCTGGCGGCCCAGGCGGTCGAGGTGAAGAATTTGCGGTGCGAGTACCTGACCGACCCGCTGGGGATTGACGTGGTCAAACCCCGGCTCAGCTGGACGATCGAGTCTTCCGAGCGCGGCGAATGCCAGAAGGCGTATCGGGTTCGGGTCGCTGCAAGTCAGAAAGACCTCGACGCCGAGCAGGGCGGTCTGTGGGACAGTGGCAAAATCGAGTCGGACCAGTCCATTCAGGTCGAATATGCGGGCAAACCGCTGACCTCGGGCGTGGCGTGCTTCTGGAAGGTGCGCGTGTGGGGTCTTGACGGGAAACCTTCGGCGTGGAGCCAACCGGCCCGCTGGACGATGGGTCTGCCCGACCCGTCCGACTGGACGGCGCAGTGGATCGGCTGGGACTATGCGGCGGCGACCGAGCAGGATGGGGATTTGAAACCCGTGTTCGCCAAGGCGCCGTGGATCTGGTTGACAGGAGAGGATTTCAACCAGGTCGCGCCCGAGGCGCGTTACTTCCGCCGGACGTTCGACCTGGCCGAGGGGAAAACCCTCGAAAAGGCGGTGGCGGTTCTCTCGGCGGACAACGCGTTTAAACTGTTCGTCAACGGGAAAGAAGCGCTTCAGGGCGACAACTTCAAAACGGCCAAACTGGTCAACCTTCAAGGGATGCTTCAGCCGGGCCGCAACGTGCTGGCCGTCGAGGTTCAGAATGCCGGGCCTGGCTCGACCCCGGCGGGGTTGCTCGCCGCGCTTCTGGCCGTCTATGAGGACGGACAGAAGGTGACGCTGACGAGCGACAAGGAATGGAAAGCCTCCAAAGCGTTGGAAAAAGACTGGTCCGCGCCGGCGTTTGACGACGCGAAGTGGGCGGCCACCCAGGTGGTCGGGCAGAACGGGATGCAGCCCTGGGGGCAGATCGAGTCCACTTCCGCCGAGCAGCGCGAACTGCCCGCGCGGTACCTGCGGCGCGAGTTCCAGGCCGCCCAGGCCGTCAAGAGCGCGACCGTTTCCGTCAGCGGTCTGGGGTATTATGAAGTGTATCTGAACGGAGCGAAAGTGGGCGACCACGTGCTCGACCCCGTCCTGACCGACTACGACAAACGCGTGGCCTATGTCACCTACGACGTGACAAAGCAGGTGAAACAGGGCGCGAACGCCGTGGGCGCGATCCTGGGCAATGGGCGTTACTTCGCGCCGCGTCTGGGCGAGCCGGCCACCACGCGCACGTTCGGTTACCCGAAACTCCTCCTGCAACTCGATATCGAGTATTCGGATGGTACAAAAAACCGGGTCGTGAGCGACACACAGTGGAAACTGACCACCGACGGCCCCATCCGCGAGAACAACGACTACGACGGCGAGGTCTATGACGCCACGATGGAACTGGGCCAGTGGGCCACGGCGGGGTACGACGTCAAGTCGTGGCGCACGGCCGAGCGGGTCCAGGCGCCCGCCGGCAAGATGGTGGCGCAGATGATGCCGCCGATGCGCGTGATCGAGAAAATCAAACCCAAGGCGCTGACCAATCCGAAACCGGGCGTGTGGGTGTTCGACATGGGCCAGAACATGGTGGGGTGGTGCCAGTTGACCGTTTCGGCGCCCAAGGGCACCCGCGTGCAGCTGCGCCACGCCGAAACGCTCTCCCCGAGCGGGGACGGCACGCTCTATGTGGCGAACCTGCGCGGGGCCAAGTGCCGCGACATCTACACCTGCAAGGGCGAAGGCCAAGAGGTTTATACACCGCGGTTCAGCTACCACGGCTTCCGGTTTGTCGAGATCACCGGGTTGAAGGAGAAACCGGACCTTTCGACAATCGAGGGACAGGTGGTCCACACCGACCTGCCGCAGGTGGGCGAATTCGAGTGCTCGAACCCCCTCGTCAACCAGATCCACAAGAATGTCTTCTGGGGCACGCGGGGCAACTACCTGAGCATGCCGACCGACTGCCCGCAGCGCGACGAGCGCCAGGGGTGGCAGGGCGACCGTGCAGCCGAGTCGAAGGGCGAGACCTTCCTGTTCGAAACCGTGACGCTCTACAACAAATGGCTTCAGGACATTGAGGACTCGCAAAAGCCCGACGGCAATCTCTCGGACGTGTGTCCGAACTACTGGCCGCTCTACGGCTCGAACGTCACGTGGCCCAGCGCCTTCACCATCGTCCCGCAGTCGCTCTACAACCAGTACGGCGACGCCCGCAACATTCCCCTCCACTACGAAGCGCAGAAACGGTGGATGGAGCACCTCGCGGGGTTCATCAAGGACGACCTGATCGACAAGGACAACTACGGCGACTGGTGCGTGCCGCCCGAGGACCCGATCCTGATCCACTCGAAGGACCCGGCGCGCCAGACCAGCAAAATGCTCCTCGCCTCCAGCTACTACATCCTGAACCTGCGTCTGCTGGCGCAGTACGGCGATATGCTGGGGAAAAAGGAGGAGGCCGCCGCGTTCCGCGCACGCGCCGACAAAATGCTGGCCGCGTTCAACAAGAAGTTCCTCAACGCCGAAGGCAACAAGTACGACAACGGCACCCAGACCTCGTGTGTGCTGCCGCTGATGTTCGACCTCGTGCCCCAGGAAAAACGCGCGGCTATCTTCCAGACCCTCATTGACAACATCAACACGGTTACGAAGGGCCACGTTGGCACCGGTCTTATCGGCGGGCAGTGGCTCAACCGCGTGTTGACCGAACAGGGCCGGGCGGACCTCTCCTGGAAGTTCGCCACCAACGAGGACTACCCGAGCTGGGGTTACATGGTCAAGAACGGCGCCACGACCGTCTGGGAACTCTGGAACGGCAACACCGCCGACCCGGCCATGAACAGCGGCAACCACGTCATGCTCGTGGGCGACCTGATCATCTGGATGTATGAAAACCTGGCCGGTATCCAGAGCGATCCCGCGAAACCGGGCTTCAAGCACGTCGTCATGAAACCCTACCCAGTCCAGGGCGCCGACTTCGTCCGCGCTTCGTACCGCTCGATCCACGGACCGATCTCCAGCGCGTGGAAGGTCGCCGACGGGGCGTTCTCGTGGGATGTGACTGTTCCGGTCAACGCGACCGCCACGGTTTACGTCCCCGCCGCCAGCGCGGACGCCGTGACCGAAGGGGGCAAGAAGGCCTCGGAAGCGAAGGGCGTCAAGTTTGTGAAGCAGGAAGGCGACCGCGCCGTTTTCGAGATCGGGTCCGGCGCCTACCAGTTCAAAGCGCCTCAGGCCGGGAAGTAAACCCGGTATAACGTAACGATTGGGAGATCAGACAAACCGCTCCCGAGAAAACACCACGCCCACGTTCTCGCTGAAAAGCGGAACGTGGGCGTGGCCATTTTCATACTGAGTTGCATTCATCCTGAAAACCGCAGTTGAACGCCTATCGTCCGGTTTTCTTTCAGGCGGGCGGGACGCCCGCCCTCCCAGAAAGGCCCTCTTTATGGGGAGAAAGCGGTTCCTGGGAACGCCAATCTCCCGATTGGCGTAGTCAGAAAGCCTCACCCCCAAGGGGACCGGGTCAAAACCGTTTTCACCCCATAGCACACGCACAAAGGACTCGTTTCCGTCCTCAACTGCGGTTTTTATTCATTATCCATTCCCTGCCCCCTCACCGCAGCATCCAGACCCCCGAGTGGCGGATCGGGTCGAAGCGGGCCGAGAGCGTGGTGTCGCGGCGGATCTCGATCACGAGCGGGTCGCGCCAGACCGGGCCTGTGGGCACGTCCCCCGTCCAACCGGTGAAGCAATACCCCGGGTCCGGCTTGGGGGTCAGGGTGATCTCGGTTCCCTCCACAAAAAATGTCCCAGACGGGCTGAACGCCACCGTCCCCTTGCCCTCGACCGCAACATGCAGGCGGTGCAGAGGCACCACAGCCCTCAGGAAGGGATAGCTTTGTCCCTCGACGATGCCCCAGACCGAGGTGAAGCCCCAATCGGTTGCCCCCGTTCCCCCGCCCGGCTGGAAAGTCGCTTGAGTTTTCATCTCGGCGGTGGTTTTACCGAAACTGGCGTTGCTCCCGATCGATGTGGTCTGGCCCGTGGTTTCCTTGTCCCAGTAACAGGCGGTGATTGTGGTGGACTGGCAGTTGCCCATCAGGCCACTGGTGTGGTTGGGGTCGTTCGGGTCAGTGATCTGGCCGGAGGCGAAGCAATTGGCAAAGGTTCCATAATAACTGTATCCGGCTAATCCGCCCACCTGAGAGAACCCGGCCACCGATCCGGTGGCGAAACAGTTCCGAATCATGCCCTCCCGATTGAATGCGACCAATCCTCCTGAATACGAATTGGTCTCGTTTGTCACTCTCACCGCGCCAGTCGCAAAACTGGTTTCGATGATACAAGAATTGTCTCCAACCAGTCCTCCGGCCTCCAGTCTGCCGGTAACAGATCCTGACGCAAAACAGTCTCTGATTCTCCCTGGTTCTGAAGCGGGAAAGAGGCTTCCATTGTATCCAGTTAAGCCGCCTACGCCCATATCTCCTTTCACGGAACCACGGGCCGAGCAGGAATAGATAAGCCCTGAAGTATTATCTCCAACTAATCCTCCCGCGCCATTATAGAGACAAAACACGAATCCTGTTGCGGAACAGTTGAGAATTGTTCCGTAGCCAAGTGCTCCTGTCAATCCACCCACATGGGATTCCCCATGAACTCTGACATTCGACGTACTACTAGTAATGCTTGCGGTCTTTTCACTACAGAATCCAACCAGTCCGCCTGTGTACCTGATTCCCGTTACCGTGCCTGTTGAGTTGCAGTTCTGGATTGTCCCCATCTTCACGATTCCAGCTACCGTTCCAATTTTATTCATGCCAATCACGCGTGCGCCCTCGATAGTCAGATCGTGAATCTCTCCCCCCTGGCCGACTACCCCGAACAACCCGACGTAGTCCATGTCGGGCCGGTTGATGGTCAGGCCGGTGATTTTTTTTCCGTTCCCGTTGAAGACGCCCCGGAAAGAAGAAGCATCAACTGAGGCTGAGTTTGGGTAAGTTCCAATAGGCCGGAACCCCTGCAGAAGCCCTTCGGTCGTTCCCGCGTCGTGCCAGGTGGCGGTGACCGAGGCGTCAATGTCGTTCATCAGGGTGTAGTAGCCGGTCAGATCCCCCGTGGCGACGGCCTGGAGTTCGGCCAGGGTCCGGATTTCATAATTGCGGAGAAATCGCGCCGAAACGACTTTGTGAGCATCCATGTAAATCGAGGTGGAGGCGGCCGTGCGTTCGGCCACCTGTCCCGTCCACCCCGCAAAGTGGTACCCCGGCGCCGCCGTGGCGGTCAGGGTGACGGTGGTCCCCGGCGCGTAGAAACAGCCCGACGGATTGAGGGTGATCGTTCCCTGCCCCTCGTTGACCGCTGTACCCAGATAGAACGTGGCGGCGGACGATGCGGACCGGAGGTAGGGGTAAGTCTGCCCCTCCACGATTCCCCAGACGTTCGAGAAGTCCCAGTCGGTAGCTCCCGCACCACCGCCCGGCTGGAAGGTCGCCTGGCGCTTCATCTCGACGGTGGTTTTCCCCACCGCGCCCGTGCCCCCCGCCGACTTGGGCCGGCCGGTGGTTTCCACGTCCCAGTAACAGGCGGCGACCTTATTGGTGGTGGTATCTTTTCCGACCAGGCCGCCCGTGTAGGCGCTCTGACTGCCCGTCACCCCTCCGGTGGCGAAACAGTTTGTCAGGGAGGAGGAGCCTTCATTGAGTCCGACCAGTCCCCCGATGTTCTCCGATCCGGTGACCGCTCCCTGCGCATAGGAATCAACGACGGAACCAGAGTAATTGTGCCCCACCAATCCGCCGACTTCCTTGGCCCACTGCGTGGTGACCGCGCCTATCGAGGAACAACGAGTGACACGCCCGTTGTTTTCTCCAATCAATCCACCGATATCGTTTCCTTGTTTGCATACAACCTCACCGGTCGCCACACATCCGGAGACCAGTCCCGAGTTGTATCCGCTCAATCCGCCGCTGTACCGCCATGATCCAGTCACCGGACCGGTCGTGACGCAATTCAGGATTCTGGCCGCTGGGCCCCCACTGCTCCCGGCCAATCCTCCCAAGTATTGACTCGATCCAGCCACAGCGGTGGAGACAATACAGTTTTCAATCAGGCCGGTGTTGCTTCCGGTCAGTCCTCCAACCGAGGAGTATCCCTTGACAGTCCCCCCATCGAGGGTCAGGTTCCGTACCTCTCCCTCCGCCCCAATACCTCCGAAGAGGCCGATACCGAAGGAATTGGGACGGTTGATTGTCAGGCCGGTGATTTTCCTGCCGTTGCCTTCAAACACCCCGTGGAAAGTGGCGGTTGTGGGACCGGAAGACAAATACGTCCCGATGGGGCGGAAGCCCTGCAGAAGCCCTTCCGTCGTCCCCGCGTCGTGCCAGGTCGCCGTGACCGAAGCGTCCAGGTCGTTCATCAGGGTGTAATATCCCCCCAGATCGCCCGTGGCGATGGCCTGAAGTTCGGCCAGGGTCCGGATTTCGTAGGCGGGCAGGAAACGCGCCGAAACACTCTTGTGGGTGTTCATGAGGATCGTCGTGGAAACGGCCGTTCGTTCGGCCACCGTGCCGGTCCAGTCGGCAAAATGAGCCCCCGCGTCCGGAGTGGCGGTCAGGGTCACCGTCGTTCCCGGAGCGTACACCCCGCCGGATGGATTTAAGGTAACGGAGCCGCCTCCCTGAATCGCCACGTCCAGCCGGAACTGGGGCGGGGCGGACTCGAGCGCGCGCAGGTAGGGGTAGCTCTGCCCCTCGACGATTCCCCAGACCGAGGTGAAGTCCCAATCGGTGGCTCCCGCGCCGCCACCCGGTTGGAAGGTCGTCTGGCGCTGCATCTCGGCGGTCGTCTTGCCCGCCGCGCCCGCGCCCCCCGCCGAAGCGGTCTCACCGCTCGACTCCACATCCCAGTAGCAGGCCGTGACTGCGGTACCGTACCCGACCAGTCCACCAGTATATCCCCCGCTTCTCACCGCGCCTGTCGCATAACAGTTTGTGATGGCATTTCGGTTTTGTCCCACCAGTCCTCCCGAGTAAGGCGAATATCCATTGTCTTGTTTCACGAAACCTGTCGCATAACAGATCTGAATGGAACCGGCGTTGTATCCCACCAATCCCCCCGCATTCTGTTCTGAGTAGAAGGACATCAGACTCGCGACCATACCCGTTGAAAAACTCTCGGAAACCTGATTCTGATTGTACCCGATCAACCCGCCAAGACTTAGATGTATTCCTTTTTCCTCCGAAACAGTAGCGGTTACCGCCTCGGTGGCAGAGCAATGGGCGACCGTACCGGTGTTATTTCCAACGAGGCCTCCTGCCTTCAAATACGCACTCTTCCCGGTGACCTTACAACCCGATGTACAGGAGGACACCGTCTTGGAATTCGACCCAATCAGTCCACCCATAATTAGAGTTGAACTTCTTCCCGTCACTGATCCCGTAGTGGAACAAGAGGTGACCTCTCCCGAGTTCGACCCAATCAGCCCGCCCATTCTTAAGGAAGTACTGTCATCCACTTTCCCTGTCATTGTACTGGTGGCGGAGCAGGCGAAGACTTTTCCCGAGTTGAGTCCGATCAATCCGCCAGATTCACTGTTCGTGCCGGTTGATTGAATGGTGACGGTTCCAGATGTCGCACACTCCATGATGATTCCATTTCCGTTTTTCCCGATCAATCCCCCGGCGCTCAGGTCGATACCCGTCCCGCTTATATGGGGGGAAGCGGTATTTCTTGAGAGAGTCCCTGCCGATACTTCTCCCACCAACCCGCCGACATCGTCATTTCCGGTGACCATCCCGAATGTGGAATTGTACGAGACGGTACCGGTCACGACATATCCCACCATCCCGCCGACATCGTAGTGACCGGTCACTGTACCGGAAGTACAACTATTTGAAAGAATTCCCGAATAGATGTACCCGACCAAACCGCCGACCGAGTCATGCCCTGTGACGGTATTGGATGTGGAACAATTTGAAATCGCGCAGACATTCATGTCCCCTGTCAACCCGCCGACATGATTCCGCCCAGTCACCGCCCCCCCCTGCAAGGTCAGGTTTCGGACTTCGCCTCCCACCCCGACTGCGCCAAACAAACCAACACAGTCCGCACCTGAGCGATTGATCGTCAGGCCGATGATTTTCTTCCCGTTGCCATTGAAAATTCCCCGGAAGGAAGTCGTGTCGGAATCGGAATAGGTTCCGATGGGACGGAAACCTTCCAGCAAACCCGTATCCGTTCCCGCATCGTTCCAGGTCGCGGTTTCCGAGGCGTCAATATCGTTCATCAACGTGTAATACCCTTCCAGATCCCCCGTGGCGACGGCCTGAAGTTCGGCCAGGGTTCGGATTTCGTAACTGCGGAAAAAGCGCGCCGAAACACTCCTATGGGTATCCATGACGATGTAGGTGGACTGATCGGAACGGCTGGTGGCCACTCCCGTCCACTCGGCAAGATGAAACCCCGTGTCTGCCATTGCGGTCAGGGTCACGGTTGTTCCAGGAACGTAAAGACCACCGGGTGGATTCAGAGCAACCGTCCCTCCGCCCTGTGTCGAAATGTCCAGACGGAACGGGGTCGGCGCGAATCGGAGATAGGGGTAACTCTGTCCCTCGACGATTCCCCAGACAGTCTCGAAGTCCCAGTTATTCTCACCCGCCCCCCCTCCCGGCTGGAAGGTCGCTTGTCGTTTCATCTCGGCGGTGGTTTTACTCACGGCACCCATGTAACCAGCCACTGCGGTCTGACCGGTGGATTCTTTATCCCAATAGCAATTCTTGACCTGATCGTCGGTGTTGTTGTCTCCGATCAACCCTCGAACGAACGATCCCGTCCCTGTCACTGTGCCCACGGCGAAGCAATTTAAGACGGCGCCAATGTTATTGCTTCCAATCAGTCCGCCAACAGAATGCATGGGCCTGATGCGCTCAACGCTTTTTCCCGTTACCGAACCGGTCGCGAAGCAATTCTGTATGGTTCCTTTGTAATTGTTGAATCCCACCAGGCCCCCCGTATCTGCGGATGAGTAAGCTGTTGTGGTCTCTCCCGTGACGGTGCCGATTGCAAAACTGTTTGCGATCTTCCTTTCATTCCTTCCAGCCAGTCCGCCGATTTCAAGACTCGTGCCTGCACCTGTTACCGAACCGGCAGCAATACAATTTTCAATGCTGGAATAATTGATTCCGGCTATGCCGCCGACAGATAAATAGGTACCTCTGCCGGTTACCGAACCACTGGCGGTACAGTTCTCAACGACTTTATAGTTGATCCCAACCACCCCGCCAACAGACTGAGACATACCCATACTGGGACCTGTACCCGTTATCGCGCTGGTCGCGACGCAGGTTTCAACTGTCCCGAAGTTTCTCCCGACCAGTCCCCCGACAATAAAGCCCGTTATTATTCCCCCCTCGATTGTCAAGTTCTTGACCCTGCCTTCGGCGCCAATCTTGCCGAACAGACCGATATTGTCTTGGCCGGGACGGTTGATTGTCAGACCAATGATTTTCTTTCCGTTCCCATCGAAAACGCCTCTGAAGGAAGTGACGTCTGGAGCGGTGTAGGTTCCGATGGGCCTAAAGCCTTCCAGAACATCCGTTCCGGTTGTCTCTTCGTCGTTCCAGGTCGCCGTGACCGAGGCGTCAATATCGTTCATCAGCGTGTAATAGGTTCCGGAGGTCTGGTTGGCGGCGGCGCGTTCTCCGAGCCAGACGAGGTGGCCCAGTTGGGTGATCTGGTAGGCCGTGGCGGTGGTCAGGCCGTCGCCTGCCGTGGGCGCGACGGCCGTCTGGGCGTGGGCGCTCGGGGCGACGGCGCAGGCGAGGGCGAGGCAGAACGCCAGGGTCAGAACCGGGAGGAACCGCCGCCCGCCGCGAGGCGAAGGGGCGTTCAGCCGGGAAAACGGCTTGGAAGAAGGATAATTGCTGGGATTCGCGGAGAAATCGGGGAGATTGAACAGCATGATTCGGATGGGTTCCTGTGCGATTGCGAGAAATCGTTTCAATGACAGGGCGCGGATCGGGAAATACCAACCTCCCCCTGTCCCTTCCGGGAATAACCCCCTGCGCGCCGGACACGCGCCTGTCCTGAACACTAACGAAGAAACCGGTCCTTTCGCAACCTGTATTCGGGGCAAAATATACAAAAAAGTAGCAAGCCTTTCGCCAACCTTCGTACACCTGTCTCGCAATATCGCTGTCGGTTGGGGCGATTTTGAGGGAGAGTGCTATGCGGACCGCGATTTCGATCCGGTCCCAGCCCTGCAGGGGCGGCCCATGTCAGCCCAGGGCAGAGCGAAGCGCCGCCCTGGGTACAGGTATTTCTTTTCCCATTGAGGGCTGAAAGCCCGTTTCAAACTGGGTGAAACCCAACGGCTGAAATCGCAAACGCGAGATCACGCAAAGGTAGCCGCAAAGAACCGCAACCGCGCCAATCGGGAGATTGGCGATCCCAGGTGGGCGCTTCTTCTTCCGCGGTTCCACTTGCAGAAACTGGCTAACGGTTTACCAACCGTTGAAGCGTTCGGGAACGCCTTGTGCCTGGCACGGCGACGGTCCAGATGTCCCTTGCGCGACGGAGGTCTCCGATTTCTGTGTTCAGGGACGGGAAAACGGCCCCATCCGCCTCGCCCCCGAGGGAAAGCCGGGGGCAAATTCCGCTTGCCTTTTTCGGGCGGCAGGGCCAACATGAACGAGGCTGCACGTGACAGGCGCACAGGCCCGAGTCAGACGGAAAGTGAGACGTATCAATGGCGTGGAGTGAAGTAAAACGCGGCCCGGGACTTCCGATGGCCAGCGATGGGTGGCGATTTGTGGTGCCCCTGGTGGGCGTTGCGCTGATCTGTTGGATTTTCGGTCTGACGGGGACGGGCGGGTTTCTGCTCCTGCTGGCCGTGGCGGTGGGGGCGTTTTTCCGCGATCCGGAGCGTGCGCTGCCCCAGGGGGACGGCCTGGTGCTTTCTCCCGCCGACGGCGTGTTGCGCTACATCGAGGAGATGGAGACCGAACTGCCCGATGGCCGCAAGGTCCGCCTGCGCCGCGTCAGCATCGTCTTGTCCATCTTCAACGGCCACATCCAGCGGGCGCCGGTTGCCGGCAAAATTTCGGCCATCCGTTACAACAAGGGCAAGTTCCTCAACGCGTTCGACGACAAGTCGTCCAAGGACAACGAAAACAACGAGATGTGGATCGAAAGCCCGGCGGGGATTTTCGGTGTGCGCCAGATTGCCGGGCTGGTGGCGCGGCGAATCGTGTGCTGGTGCAAGCCGGGCGAAGCGCTGCGCGCGGGCGACCGCATCGGGCTGATCCGGTTCGGTTCGCGGGTCGAGTTGTTCCTCCCGCTCGAGGCGCGGCTGGTGGCGCGCGAGGGCCAGACGGTAAAGGCGGGGTTGTCGGTCATCGCCGAGATGACACCCGCCGCTCCAGACGCCTGATCGAAACTGCTTGAAAACTCCCGACGGGGGGGACAACCGTCCTTCCGGTCTGTTTGCTGCGACAAAAGGAGAGGCCATCATGCTGATGTCCCAGAATGGCAAGACGCCCATCCGGAAAATTTATATCCTTCCCAACCTTTTCACCGCGCTGAACATGTTCCTGGGTCTGGCGGCCATCTACAATTTCTACCTCGCGCAGCAGAACCCGGATCTGCTGGCCCGCGGGTGCTGGTTTATCATCTTTGCCGCCATCTCGGACGGGTTCGACGGCGCGGTGGCCCGGCTGACCAAGACCCAGAGCGCCTTCGGCATGGAGTTCGACTCGCTGGCCGATCTGGTGTCGTTCGGCGTGGCGCCCAGCATGGGCGCGTTCCATGTGCTGAATTCCATCGAGGGGATGCACACCCGTCTGCTGGTGGGATTGTGCGCCCTGTACGCCATCTGCGACGCGTTGCGCCTGGCTCGTTACAATGTCGGCACGTCGAAGAAGTCCCCCTATGGCGAGTTCCTCGGCTTGCCCAGTCCCGCCGCGGCGGGCGGGGTCATCATGGCCTGCCTGGTGGTTCACAACTACGGCCTGCTGGACTCCGATTCGCCCGTGCTGGTGCCGGTTCTGAACATCGAGGCCCAGAGCCTGGTCCATTTCATTCTGCCGTTGATCGTGTTCAGCATTTCGCTTCTCATGGTGTGCGAGATTCCGTACCGCAGCCTGTCGAAGCGCATCCGGTTCAAACGGCAGATTTCGTTCGAGACGCTGGTGTCGGTCATTCTGATCGGCGTGCCGGTCTGGGCCATGGCGCACGAGGACCGCGTGATCCTGTTGTTCATCCTGACCTACGCGTATCTCCTCTACGCGCCGCTCATGGCTCTCTATCGCCGCCTGCACCCAAAGACAACCCAGCCGCCGCTGCAGGAAGCGCCCAACGGCCCCTCTTCCAGCACCCACGGCTGACCGGGGCATTATGGAACCGGGGCGATGTGGGACTGGCGCCCTCGCCGGTCGGTTCGGATGACCCGAGGCGCCCAAGGAGTCCGTTGATGCCCGTCCCTGAACCCTGCGTGGATAAAGAAATGCACTCAGCCCTCCCCCTTAAAAATTCCCGGCGCAGACCTTCTCTCAGGCGGGCGGGGACGCCCGCCCTCCCAGAATGTTGCCCCTCATTATCCATTCGCCCCCGTTTCCTTCTTGTCTGGACCTTTCTGTTTCTGCTCCTGACAACCCCAATGGCGTGCCGCCGGGCGGTCGTCGCCCCGCCCGAGCCGCCCCATGAAACGCTCCTGCTGGTGGTGGCCGAGTTCCGCCGCTACGCCGAAACCGACCTGTACCGCTACGAAACGCCCAAGGACATCTCGGGCCAGAACGTCTTCCGTGCCCTGGTGGCCAAGCTCGGCTACTTCGAGCAGAGCAACCCCGGCGTCCAGAGCGATGTGGTCGCGTTCACTCGGGCCGAGGCCCTGTTGCGGCTGGCCGATTACCGCGGCGCCCTCGACGCCTTCGACCGTGTGGCCGCCTTGTCCGACTCTCCGCTGGCGGCGAAAGCGCGCGAGCGTATCGAGGCTTTCGTGCCCGTGCGCCAGGCCCTGTTGCCCCCTAAAGAGGCCGGCAACATGGGCGCGTACTTTCGCGACCTCGAGGCGCGTCGCGAGCGCCTGGCCGAACTCGAAAAACAGCGCCACGGCTTCTACGACGCCCTCCTGATCCGCCGCGAACTCGAACAGGCCGATGTCGAGTATGCGCTGGCGCTCTTCCGCAACCGATTCGTTCTGCCCGATGGCTCGAAACGCGCGCTGGATTTTGCGCGCGGCCTGCTCGACCGCCACGCCAACAGCGCCCGCGTCAACGCCCACCGTCTCCTGCTCGGCCAGTTCTACGCCGAACTGGCTCGTGACCTGGCCACGCTTCAGCCCCCCGACCGGGCTGGTTTCCAGAGCGACCTTTTCCACCAGCTCGCCACCGCTGCGCAGAAAGAATTCCTCGCGGTCTCGAAGGCGGACGGATACGAGGAGAAACTCGAAGCCAAGGCCCAGTTCGACGCCCTCAACGCCTTCCTGCGCAAGGTGCGGAAAATGGAACAGTAGCGCAACAGGCCCTGGCTAATCAGAAAACCGCAGTTGAAGCGCCAACGGCGCTTTCTTTCCGAATCGCCCTGCCTCCGGCGTTTTCTCTGTTTTCCCGGACTTCACCCTTCGGGTGTCTTGAATCCTCCTGATTTCAAACGACTTGTTCGCGTAACCGCTGTTTTCAAGGTTCAACTGCGGTTTTGGGGATCAGGAGATTGGCGCTCCAAGAAACTCTCCATTCGAAGGCGATCTACAAACAAGGTGAACTCTTGAGACGGCAACGTGTAAGGCGCGCTTACAGGTCCGATTCGACGGCAATCGCCTGCGATCCAAATCCTATTGACGTCCGATCGTGCAGGGATATAGAATATATGGGAAAGGTCCGTATCCCTTTTAAATTTCAGATAGATTGGAGGCGTTTCAAATGTGCTCCGATTCAGCAAACACCCCAACGAGAGGGTTCACTCTGATCGAACTCCTGATTGTGGTCGCCATCATTGCCATTCTGGCGGCCATTGCGGTGCCCAACTTCCTCGAAGCGCAGACGCGCGCCAAGATTTCGCGAGTGTACAGCGACTTTCGGACCCTGAGAACGGGCATGGAAACCTATCGTCTGGATTGCAGCGAATACCCGACCGACTGGACCAACGCCGACTACAAAACCTGGTCGCAACTCACCACCCCGGTGGCCTATGTCATGGCTGTCATCTACACGCCGTGGGTTTCGAGAAACATGCCCCACAATGAGTTCAATGCCGATCAGGACGTGTACGATTACGGCGGGCCGCCGTACGATGTCGGCAAGGCCGGCGGAATTCTGTACTGGGTGTTGTGTCCCGGGCCGGACCAGGATCACGATTTCATGTGGAGCGGAAATCCGGCGCCGGTGGATGTGGACAGAATGAAAAGCAACGGACTGAATGTGGTGTACGACACCACAAACGGAACCAAATCTTCAGGCGACATTCTGTTCTCAAACAAGCGGATCTATTATCTCTGAGACCGGGAACTGTGCGAGGCCGCTCCCGACCACTTTTTTCCAACCACGAGATACACGGAAGAACGCGGAAACCGCTTTTTCCGTGCATTTCGTGGTTTCTCCGGTTCCTTCAGGGCAACGAGATATTTCTGTTTCCCGCTATCTTTTCGTCTCGCAAGGCTTGAAAACCGTCGCCGTTTATGGTTCCATCGGGCATTCGACTCTTCTCGCGCAACGTGGAGAAGACGCAACAGGAGAATCCCATGTCCAACCCCCTGCAATACCCCGTTAAACTGCGCTGCGTGGCCTGCGGCGCCGAATACGACCCGATGGAGATCCGTTACCGGTGCGCCTGTGGCGACATTCTGGATCTCGAACACGACCTCGAAACACTCAAACGGCTCGACTTGCGCCGCCTCTGGGACGCCCGCTGGGGCAGCCGCAAGTTTCCGGACAACTCCGGCGTCTGGCGTTACCGCGAACTCATTCTGCCCATTGACCCGAGTTTCATCGTTTCGCGTCAGGAGGGCAACACGCGCCTCTATCCGGCGGGGCTGGCGGGCGAATACGCCGGTCTGACGAATTTTCAACTCAAGCACGAGGGGGAAAATCCCACCGGTTCGTTCAAGGACCGCGGCATGACCTGCGGCGCCACGGCGGCCCGGCTCCTGGGTGCGCAGTCGGTCGCCTGCGCCTCGACGGGCAACACCTCCGCCTCGATGGCGTCCTATGCCGCCGTGGCCGGAATGCATTCGGTCATCTTCATCCCCGAGGGGAAAATCGCCTACGGCAAACTCTCCCAGGCCCTGGCCTACGGGGGCAAGACCCTCCAGATCGAGGGCGATTTCGACGTCGCGATGGAACTGGTCCAGAAGGTCTGCGACCACCTGAAGATCTACCTTCTGAACTCGATCAACGCCTTCCGCGTCGAGGGACAGAAGGCCATCCTCTTTGAACTCCTGCAACAACTCGACTGGCAGACGCCCGACTGGATCGTGGTGCCCGGCGGCAACCTGGGCAACAACAGCGCCCTCTCGAAAGGTCTCATGGAACTCCACGAACTGGGCCTCATCCGCAAGAAACCCCGTATCGCCGTCATCCAGGCCGAGGGAGCCAATCCGCTCTACCGCATGTGGACCCAGAAGACCCCCTACGAACCGGTCCTCCACGCCGACACCATCGCCACGGCCATCAAGATCGGCAACCCGGTTTCGTGGCGCAAGAGCCTGCGCGGCATCGAGTGGAGCAACGGCACGGTCGAACAGGTCTCCGAACAGGAAATCATGGACGCCAAGGCGTGGGTGGACCGCGCGGGCATCGGCGCCGAACCGGCCTCGTGTTGCTCGGTGGCGGGCGCCAAGAAACTGCGCGACCAGGGTGTCATCGGCAAGGACGAACACGTCGTGGGCATCCTGACGGGCAACCTGCTCAAGGACCCCGACGCCACCGTCCACTACCACACCGGACAGTTGGGAAAACAGGGGATTCAGTCCAACTACGCCAACCGCCCTGTCGCCATTCCCGCCACGCTCGAAGCGGTCGAGCAGGCACTGCGCGAGGGGTAAGAGACCCCGCTTTCTTTCTCAAGTTCACCAGAATACCAACAGCCGGACGGCGCATGCGCCGTCCGGCTGTTGAAAAGTTCACCCTCAAAAAACAAATACGGGCTGTCGGTTTCTGGAACCGTCAGGCATCGGCCCGGCTCTGAACCGCCCGTGTTCCGCGATTCCTCATGGGCAAGAGACGGAAACCGCTTTCTTCTTCGGGCCGCGTTTCTTTCTCAGACTTGAGCCGACCTCGATTTTTTCGAGGCTTTCGAGCGCCATGCGCGGCGTCATGGTGCGTAGGTTCACCAGCGCCTGGCGCGAGGCGCCCCGGGGAGCCGTCCGACCGAGTTCCCAGGCAGCCACCGCCGGTTGGCTGACCCCGGTCAGCAATGCAAATTGAATCTGTGAAAGTCCCAGGCGCGTGCGCAGTTTCTTGATCAGAATCGGCGTCAAATGGGACTTACCCATCCCGGTGTCGGTATCGCTTTCCCGCTCGACGACAGAGATTGTTTTGTGCCCCGTTTTTTTGTACTTTGCCAGTTCCGATTCCAGCGAGTGGATTCGCCGGAACAGATCGGAGAGCGAATTGCGCATGCTGCGAATTTGCCCGCTCAGAGACGAAACGGGATCTTTCATCTCTTTCCGAATTTGACGCGCGACTTCTTCATCCAAGACCTTCAGCAGTTTGTCCATCATCTTTTCCACCCATTTCTCCAATATAAATAAACCCTTGCGCAGGAGCGCGCAAAGTCCTCACGCCCTCGCCCTTACACTCGAACACAATTCGTAAACCCCAGAATAGTAATGCTCATTTGTATCCCGATTGTCAAGAACTGCTATCAGCGAAATGACGATTTTGGCTTCGCCGACCCCCCAAACCGCTTCGCCCACCCCTCCCGGGGCGGTTCCGTCCAGATACACCCCATGCAGAAACCGCTTGCCCAAAAGGGAACAATTGAGGCATAGTATTGTTGCGGATTTGGATTCTATTCGCGGAATTCTCGATATTGTTTCGAGGCATGGGTAAGCACTTTCTAATGTAGTTACGCCGGCGGAAGGATTTGTGTCATGAACAGCCCTCTTTCGTTTTTGTGCGCCGCAGCGGTTCGGGTGGCGGTCATTCTTCTTCTCATGGCTTTTGTTGCCCCCGCAGGGGCGCAAATACCGCCTGACGAGATGCAGAAAGTCTCGGGAGAAATTCTGGCGCACAAGGCTCAGAAGGAGCGTCCCGCGGGAGTCTCGCTCCAACAGCACACACAATCCCTCCAATCTTCCGGATTGAACATCGCAAACGTGGACCGGGAAGACTGCTCCCTTTATGTGGTGAATCCGTTGACCCGCTCCGAAATCGCAGATCTGGCCCAGAAAGGCATTCAGATCCACGAGACTTTTGTTCCGCCAGTCCCCGGGAAACACCCTTATGGATTCTACCTGGCCACCGTGGACTATGACGCATTGCCTCTCATTGAAAGTGACGCACGCTTTACGCGCCTGGATTCGACCGAATTTACCGCGCAAATGAACGCGGATCAGGCGGCTGTCATGACCCAGGTGGATGCCGTGCGTGCTGGTGTCGGAGTGGTTCCCGCCACGGGCGCCGGGGTCAAGATCGCCATCGCCGACGCGGGTCTCGATCTGACCAATACCGACATCCCCACGCCCATCGAGGCCTACGACATGACCGACGGGACGAATCCTGCGACCTGGGGGACCAACGTTGCCAGCCTGGTGACCGACCACGGCACCCACGTCGTGGGGACCGCGGTCGGCAGCGGCGCACACTCGGGCGGGCTTTACAAAGGCGCCGCTCCCGACGCCAGCCTCTATTTCTACAAGATTGGAAACGACGTTGACGGTTCGGCGAATTTCGACGACATGATCGAGGCGATCAACCGCGCCTCGACGATGGGTTGCAAGATTTTTTCGATGAGTTTTGGCGGCACGGACACCTTTATGGACGGCAGCAGTAACGTGTGCCAGGCGATCGACGCCGCCACGGCCGCGGGCATGACCTGTTTTGTCTCGGCGGGAAACATGGGAACCGACAAGTTCCACAAGTCCATGACTGTCCCGCCCGCAACCACCACCAGCGTCTTCACGTTCACGGTGAGCAACACCTCTTCCGCAACCCCTTACACCACCGGCATAGACATCCGCGTGATCTGGGACGACGGCAGCTATTCCGACCGCAACCTCAGTCTCACGTGCGCCAACCTCGGTGCGGGTGAAACCCTGGTGCAGGCCTACCAGGGCGCCAGCCCGCGCGGACGCGAAGGCAAACGCTTTACCCTGACGCCCTCGATTGCGGCGGGAGCCTCGAAGACCTATCAGTTCCAGCTGGTCAACAGCGCGGCGAGCGGGGATGATGCCAGCACTCACCTTTTCCGCAGCAGCGGCAAGGGTACGTTCGACATCGAGGACGTGAACTCGACGGTCCTCCACCCGGCGATGGCCGATACGGCAATCGCCGTAGGCGCCTGGACCCAGCGCACCAACTGGACCAATTATCAGGGCAACCCCTACTCCTATTCCGACCTGACGTACGACACGCTGTCGAGTTTCAGCAGCATCGGGCCGCGTATTGACGGCTTGATGAAACCCGATGTGGTCGCGCCGGGCATCACCATCTCGGCCCGCGACTCGAATTTCACGCCCTCCACCACTTACATTATTGACGACGACGGTTTGAACCTCAACGGCTCCGGTCCGGCCAATTATGTGCTCAAACGGGGCACCAGCATGTCCTGTCCCTACGCGGCGGGCATCGCGGCCCTGATGATGGAAGTCAATTCGAGCCTCACCCCCGAGCAGGTGCGGCTGGCGCTCGGCCGTACGGCCCATCGTAAGGGCGGGTCGCTCAACCAGGTCGGATTCGGCCTGGTGGACGCGCTCGAAGCGGTTCGGGCCGTCACTTCAAAAGTCAACAATCCCTACCTCCAGGCGCCCGACAACGCGGGAGTCATTCTCTGGTCCAGCGAGAAGGATTTCACAGTCACCACCGCGACTCAGGGGGTGGGAGCGCTCTCCGCCACCCACGGTGACATTCTGGTGGACCTGCCCGGCTATCCCGGAGAAGGCCCCGGCATCCTGCCCGGCGGAAAAAACAAAGAACTGATCGCCGCCTTCTATGGCGACAACCCCGTGGACCCCCAATTGGCCATCCCCCAGAAGGGCCTCAACGACTTCGACGTCATCGCGACGACCACCAACACGGTCTATATCGAGGACAACGCGCCGGTGACCGCGCAGATGCCCAAGGTCTTCTTCAACACTGAAACCGCTCTGACGTCCGCCGAAACGCCCGCGCTGGCGTCCGCTTGGGCGCCCTACCCGGTCAAGCCCGGCGACCTGCTCACCAACTCCGGCGTGGTCATCCCCAACTACTTCCTCATCGAGCCGTTCGACTTTTACCTCGACGCCGGTCTCACGCAACCGGCCGTGACGGAGTACACCTGGGGCACGACGGCCAATTCGGCCAGCATCGGTCTGGATGCCGTGGACGTCGAGGGGATCACCTCCGAAGGGTTCGATGCCCTGACCACCTACGTGTTGACCTCGTCGAACGCCTTGCCGGCCAAAAACCTCCGCAACCGCCTGAACGAAGTCAACGGCCTCAAACAGGCCCCCAACGATTACGCGCCCCCCACGACGTTCACCCTCTTTTTCTCCTTTGCGGAAACCGCCAGCGAGCCGCCCCATGAAATCGGTGGCTATACCCAGAAGACCTACTACCTCGGGCCTCTGCACCGCATCTGCGATCCCATCACCGGCGCGCGTCTCCCCGTGGGAACCGCCATCAGCGACGACGACCTGCTCATGATCCGTCTGCCCTACATCAACTGGCGCAGCCAGTACGGGTCGGGCGCCAGCAAACCCGACGGCCTGGTGGTTCGGGCCGGGCGCGACAACCTGCCCGCCCTGGGGGGAGGCGACCTCGCCAATCTTTTCCGCGATACGAACAAGAGCACTTACAATACGCCCCTGGGCCTTGATGCCGTGGATGCTCCCGCCACCTACGCCTACATCCTGGGAGGGGCGGTGCCTTCCACTCTGACCCCCTTCTGGTCCGACGAGGAGGACGAAACCGGCGCGCTGATCGTACGCGACGGCCTCTTCAACTACGACCCCTGCTCTCTGGCGTTCTTCTCAACGGCCATGAGCGACACCAGCGCGCGCCGCACCCTGGACGACGGGGAAAGCAGTTCCATCTTCCCCGGCCCCGGCGAGAAACCGTCGCTCTTCCCCTTCCAGCGCGCCGGCCTTGACGAGTGCGACGTGCTGGGAAGCGACTCGCCGCCCACCTATGGCGCTCCCGTGCCGCCCGATGGCCTTTTCCGCGGCATTGAACTCAACGAGCGTCTCTTCGGCGACCACACGGGCGCGAGTCTGCCCGGAGCCAATCACGTTGGCCTCGACGCCCTGGACGTAATTCCGCTCGCAAATCTTTACGGGCCGCAGATTGACCTGAACGGCTCCGGCCCCGGCGCCAACTGCACGGCCACGTTCACCTTCGACGGCGGGGCGATCGCGGTTCCCGAAAGCGACGCCACCCTCACCGACGTGACCAGTCCCGATCTGGTCTCGCTCACCATCACGCTCCTGAATGCGCCCAATGGCGCCGCCGAATCCCTTACGGCCACCGCCTCGGGCGGCGTAACGGTCGAGGCCTATAACTCCACCACCCGCCAGCTCGTGCTCAAGGGTGTGGCGCCCGTAGCCGACTATCAGACCGTCCTGCGGACCGTTCAGTACAACAACACCGCCGCACCCACGTCAGACGCCGATCGGGTCAACCGCACAATCTCGTTTACCGCCTTCGACAACGCCTGTATCAGCCACCCCGTTCAGGCGACGATCGTCATGGAGGAAGCCCTTGTGAATCCGGCTGAGGTTTGGGTAGATTTTGCCTTTACCGGGACGGAAACGGGTTCCTCCGTTCAGCCCTATAACACGGTGGCCGAAGCCGTTGCCGCTGTCACGACGGGCGGCGTCATCAAAATCAAGGGCGACACGAGCGACAATACCTCTTCCGAAACGCCCCGCATCACCAAAGCGATGCGCATTGAAGCGATCAACGGAAACGTGGTCATCGGGCGCTGATCGGATGTTCTCCCAAAACCAGAAAATCGGACCGCGCATCGGCTTACGATGCGCGGTCCGATTTTTTACGGGCCATATGTTATGGGGCGAAAACTGTTTTGGCTCCCTCTCTTTCCGGGTGAGGTTTTCTTACACGCCAATCAGGAGATTGGCGCTCCCGGGAACCGCCTTCTCCCCATAAAAAGGACCTTTCTGGGCGGGCGTCCCGCCCGCCTGAAAGAAAAACCGGACGACAGGCGTTCAACTGCGGTATTCAGGTTTATTGGGACTCAAATGTTTTTTTTGTGGTCAGCAGTCTATTCTTAGAATCCCGAAGGGATTCCCTTTGAATAGCCGTAGGTAACCGAAGGGAACCTACGGAAAACGATCCTGTAATAATCCAACCCCGGAGGGTACCCTATCATTGAATTTGCTTTGGTTGGGGCATCCCTTCAAGGTGCGATCTATTCTACAACCCCTTTCCGCAGGTTCCCTTCGGTCACCTGCGGCTACTCAAGGGCGGCCCCTTCGGGGCCTTTTGATGTTTCTCCACATCCCTCCGGATTATCCTCTCGTTTTTCTCTTACTAGAGCCAGGAGCAACAGGACATGGAAAAGTCGATCTCCCATTGCAGGCCCAAAGGAATCCGGATCTTGTAACCCGTGGCAAATGTTGTTCCGAAGGTTCCAGCCCCCTTGATCCGTAAGCAACACACGAAGATAAAGAACAACACTTTCGCCCAAAGACCGTACGACACCCTTATCACGAAGAATATCATCCAAGAGACAAAGAGAATAACCCCCGTTTCGTGCTGGCTTATAAACAGGGCCTCCTGTCCGTTTCATCAATTCGCGCAACACATGTTCAATTTGTGGGACAAGAATATGAGCGGCAACCACGTGATCCCTAGCAAGGTAAGCACTTACCCCTGTCTCAATCAATCCTCGATACCGCTGGTCAAAAATGGGAGACCGGAATAGGTACTCTGAAATGCTATCCACGGTAAACTTTTCGTCCAAAGAGATCCTTTCGATAATCATTCTCAGAAAAGGTCTTCCAAACTGAAGATTGGTAACCGTCTGGGCAATAATATGCCCTTCGAGGTCCTCTTCGAGTGATCCTCTTTTCCCAATCGCGCGTCCCTCTTCATCAACAATTGTACATGACATAAGGTATTGCAAAGGAGCCTCCTTTGCCAAATCACAAATCTGATTTCTCATGTCATTTCGATTGGGGATAAAATTAACCGCAAATCGAGCCAGAGAATCTTCCAGTGAGCCGTGTACTATTTCGGAGACTACTTGCTCTTTTTTCTCCTCAGGGATATCAATTGTCGCAGAGAAACACTGCATTTCCTCTGAGGCCATTTTACCCAGATCCCGAATACGTTCGGTCAACGCGTTTGCTTCGTCTTTCATCCCGTTGTCGTGGAATATCTTGAAAAGTTTCTGGATCCTATTAGATCCAACAATTCCACTCTCATGTTCAGATGCATTTAGAACGGCTTGGCCATACAACCCAAGAACGCGTTTGACATCCTCAGTCTTGTGAATCTTGTTATAGTAACCAGCCAACAACATAGCGGCACACTCGGCGACATACGGATAAAAATTCTCCCCAATAGAGACTCGTTCCAGCCGCTTCTCGATATCCCCGATGATTTTCTCCCTTTGATCCGGTGCAAGTTGAACTTTTTTATTCTCGACTAAGTTTCTGAAGGAAAACCCCCAAAGCCCACATTGCCTGTCATCTTTTGAAATCCTGTTTTCAAGATCAATCATAACGCTTGTAACATTTTGAATTCGGCATGGATCCTTGATACTGAGAGACAAAGAGAGCGCTCGTTCTATTTTTACTATTGCTACCAACGGGTGTTCATAGAACTCTTTATTTATAATTGTGAGTACTGTATCAATAACTGTTCTAGCGAAATTGACATCAGGATTTCCTTTTACTACTTGCTTTGTAGAATCCCATACAAGGTCCGCATACCGACACCGGAGAATCGGGTTTTGGACTTGTTTGCTTCGTTCCTTCCAGTATTCAATAGTTTCAGAAGTAATCTGGCGAATGCTGGGATATTCATTCCCATTTGACCCAACAAACGTCGGCCCATAATAAGTTTCCCTTCCAGATCCTTCATCCGAAGCATTTGGACAGAAACAAAAAGCCATTGATTCAAACTCTAAAGCAGCACAAGAATCCTTTTCAGAATCACCAGAATCGCTTATCTCTCTCTGTAGTTTACAGAGTGCGCTGTAGAGTGATGTCTCACTGAAGGGTTCGACCATTTCATCAAATTCTTTCAGCAAGGCATCAAGTTTTCTCTGAACATCGCTCATGAACGGCTCCAATCCGGCTATTTTGTCAAATCCACAGAATGTGTCTTCGATTTGGATCGGTCCCCTCTTACGCCGCGGGCCGATGCAGGCGGTTGATGAGGACGGCGGTGAGGATCAGGGCGCCTCGGACGGTGAGCTGCCAGTACTCGTTGACGTTGAGGAGCGTCAGCCCGTTGAGAATCACGCCGAGGAACACCACACCGATCAGGGTGCCCCAGATGCGGCCCGACCCGCCCGAGAGGCTTGTGCCGCCGATGATGACCGCCGCGATCACGTCCAGTTCCCACTGTTTGCCCGCCGTGGGGCCGCCCGCGCCCCCCTGCGAGGCCGCCAGGATGCCGGAGAGCGCGGCCAGCGCCGCCGTGATGCCCAGGACGAGCGTCCGTACCCGGTTGACCGGAATGCCGCTCAGGCGCGCCGCTTCGGCGTTGCCGCCGACGGCGTACACCGAACGTCCGAATCGCGTGTAGTTCATCACGAAGTGAAACACGCCGAACATCAGCAGAAACAGGACGGCGGGGAACGGCGCGACGCCCCCCAGATACCCCGCGCCCAGAAAGCCGAACCACTTCGGCTCGATGACAATGGGCCGTCCGTCGGTGATCAGGAACGCCGCGCCCGAAAGGCCCGTCATCAGCGCCAGCGTGGTGATGAACGACGGAATCTGGAACCGCGTGCGCATCAGGCCCGTGAAGCACCCGAAGCCGAATCCGGCGGCGACCGCCACCCCCATGACCAGCGGCGCCGCTACCGCCGAAGGGACTCCCATCGCCAGCAGCGCGCGCAGCAGCCACGCCGTCAGGCAGGCGCTGAAGGCCACCGCCGACCCGACGCTCAGGTCAATCTCGCCCGAGATGATCACCATCGTCATGCCGAAGGCGATGATGCCCTGCATCGAGACATTGCGCAGAATGTCGAGCAGGTTGTCCAGTTTGCCGAACCCCGGCGCCGTCAGCGCCAGGGCGATGCACAGCGCCAGCAGAATCAGTTCCATTCCGGCGGCGGAGAGCCATCCCATCGCTCGCTTCATATCGTTCAATCCTCCAGACACAGGGCAAAAAGCCGGTTGAAATCGCACGTGGCGGGGTCCACCTCGCCGCCGATGCGGCCCCGCTTGAGCACCAGAATGCGGTGGCACACCTCGAGCAGTTCCTCGAGTTCGCTCGACACAAAGATCGCGCTGACCCCCTGGCGGCTCAAGTCCCACATGATCTTGAAAATCTGTTGTTTCGCCTGCACGTCTATGCCGCGCGTCGGTTCGTCGAACAGGACGATGCGCGGCTGGTTGTTGAGCCAGTTGCCCACCACCACCTTCTGCTGGTTGCCGCCGCTGAGCGACGCCACCGGCCGCTCGGCGCTCGAGATGCGGATCTGCAACCCGGCCACTTGCTCGTCCACGAACGGCTTCTCGCGCGAACGGCTGATCAGCCCGGTCGGCGCGATGCGCTCCATCGCGGCCATGCAGAGGTTCTGGCGGATGCTGAGCGGCTGCACCAGCGCCTCGGACTTGCGGTCCTCGGGCGTGAACGCCAGCCCCAGCGCCTTCATGCGCGCCGGAGTGGGCGCGGTGATCATCTCACCACCCACGCGCACTTCGCCCTCGTCGAACGGCTCGGCGCCAAAGAGCGCCTTGAGCAGCTCGGTGCGGCCCGAGCCGAGCATCCCGGCGATGCCCAGAATCTCACCGCGCCGCAGCGTGAAGTTGACGTCGAACAGGTGGTGCTTCAACCCGATGTGGCGCGCCTCGAGCACCGGCGTCTCTTCGCACTTCAAGTCGGCGGGCCGGTTGTTGCGCATCACTTCGCCGAACAGCAACCGGGCGATGGTGTCCGGCGTGGCGTCGGCCATTTCGACCCGCCCGGCCAGCCGCCCGTCGCGCAGCACGGTGATCGTGTCGGCGATGTGCTTGAGTTCCTGAAGACGGTGCGAGATATAAATCACGGTCACGCCGCGCGCGGTGAGCTGGCGAATCAGACGGAAAAGGTGTTGCGTTTCGTGGTGGGCCAGCGCCGAGGTCGGCTCGTCGAGCGCCAGCACGCGCGGGCGGAACGACATGGCCTTGGCGATCTCGATGATCTGCTGATCGGCCACGCCGAAGCTGCGCGTGGGACGGCGCACGTCAAACGCGACTTCCATCTCGTCGAGCACCGCGCGCGCCTGCTCAAAGGCCGCGGGCCAGTCCACCACGGACACGCCCAGTTTTTTCCGCATGGGCAGACGGCCCAGGAGAATGTTTTCCGCCACGCTGAGTTCCGGTACCAGACTGAGTTCCTGATGGACGGTGACGATCCCCTGCGCGAACGCCTCGGCCGGGTTGGCGATGCGCACCTCGGCGCCGTCGAGCAGAATCCGTCCGCTCGTGGGCGCGATGGCCCCGGCAAGGATTTTGACCAGCGTGCTCTTGCCCGCGCCGTTCTTCCCCAGCAGGGCGTGGACCTTTCCCGCCTCCCACTGGAGCGAAACATCGTCCAGCGCCACTGTCCCCGGATATTCCTTCCGCAAAGCCTGCGTTTCCAGTTTCCAGACCGTCATACCGTCCCCGATTCAACCGCTTACTGATTTAACCACGAAAACGGCCACAGTAACCACCCCCGCAACTGTAACCACCACCGATTTAACCACGAAAGCCAGTAGAGTAGGGAGGGCCGCGGCCCTCCCCCTCGTCAAACCGGACGTGCGGATTTCCCGCATCCGGCTTTCCTTTTGACTCTCGCCGCCACGCATGCGGATAAGCCGTTGTGCTTCATAGGTAGATCAGACCCATTTCCTTCAACTGCTCGTAGTGAGTCTGTCCTTGTGGTGGACGCCAGGGGCGTTGGCTGCGGCGCGAGAGGTGACAACAGAGCCGCTCACGCACGTAGTGGTTGATCGCCCGGAACGCCTGTTGCGGGTAACCGCGTCCGAAGTAGTTCGCCCAGCCGAGCAGGTGGCGGTTGAGTTCCTCGATCAGGAACGGGATGGGCTTGTGGCACATCCACGCCCCGGTCATCGCACGCAACTTCGCCCGCTCGCGCCCGAGCGCCTTTTCCGAGGGAAACAGGTTCAGGTACCGGCTCGAGCGCCCAAACAGGTCGCGGTCGAAACGGAACGTGTAGCCCAGAAAATCCAGACTCGCGCCCGCCTCGCGCAGGTTCACCACCCGCGTTTTCTCCCGGTTGATCTCCAAGCCCAGCCACTTCTCCAACTTCGTCTCGATCCACCCGATCAGCCGTCCGTCCACGTAGCGGGCCAGCACCACAAAATCGTCGGCGTAACGAACCAGTTTCGCCTTCGCCCAGTGCGCCGGGCCATCGCTTCTGTGGAACACGTAGTCGAACCAGTGCAGGTAGAGGTTGGCGAGCAGCGGCGAGATCACGCCGCCTTGCGGCGTTCCCTTGCCCGTCCGCCGGGCCGTCGAGCCCGAACTCCCCCCCTTCCCCGGTTCGACCACGGGCGTCTGCAACCACATCCGAATCAGTTTCAGCACGGGGCTGTCGCTGATCCGCATGCGCAGGCACGCCATCAGTCGGTCGTGAGGAATCGAGTCGAAATACCCCTTCAGGTCCGCGTCGTACACCGCGCAATAGCCCGCTTTCAGGTGTCCCCGGATCTCCTCCAACGCCTGATGCGCCGAGCGGCCGGGGCGAAAGCCGTAGGAACAGTCCTCGAAGTCCTCCTCGAAGATCGGCTCCAGAATCAGCAACGCCGCCATCTGAACCACCCGGTCGCGCACCGTCGGAATCCCCAGCGGGCGCATCTTCCCGTTGGCTTTCGGGATGTACACGCGCCGGACCGGCCGAGGTTGGTAGGTATGGCTGCGAAGGCTCCCCCGGATTTCGTCCAGAAAGGCCCTCACGCCCCCCTCCGACCACTCGACCGATTCCAACGTCACCCCATCCACTCCGGGAGCGCCCTTATTGGCCCGCACCCGGCCCCATGCCGCTTCCAACACGTCCTCCCGGCTGATGTGGCCGTAGAGAGAATAGAAACGGAACTTCGGCTCATCCTTGGCCTTGCGGCCCAGATTCTGTCTCAGAGTGACAAGTTTCGGCGGCAGGGACAACATCCGCCCAACCGCGTCTTCCGTAGTAGGATACTCGTCCAATCGGCTCCTCTCCCCTCTTACAGAATCGCGCCAAAAGCAGGGCCCCTTCGCTCCACGGTCGTTACCCGCTTCCCCGCTACTATGGGCCCCTCCGACTCCCGGCAGGGCCGCGCGGCGGTTATGTCTTCCCGCACCGCGTTCGGGACCATCACTCCCGCCCCGACGGGTCTCCCAGGGTCCTCGGCTGATCTGTCCGCGCGCGCTGTCCCCTCTCACCCCGGGAGGCCCGATGGCTGCCTGCGCTCGTTGCTTCGCCACCGGCGGCGGGCTTCACCACTATCCGGCGGGCTGGCCACTCTCCACTGGTGTAACGAGGCCGAAACGGGTTCGCTTGCGCTACGGCTCGCGCGTTCGCTCGGCGGGGCTTCGACCCGGCGGATTACTCCGCAGGCCGCCCGCGTCGCTACCTGCTGAACGAGCAATTCGCAGGGCAACCTCCTTTCAGATTGCAAGATCAGCCAGACTTGGCCTGGCGCACCGAAAAACACGAAAATCGCAACGGCCACCGCACACCGCATCACTTGAAGATTTTAGAAAGTTGTCTTAAGAATGAAACTCTTCCCATTTCCAAGACATTTCACCTTTTGTAGTTCCGCAGTTTTCGTGTGTTTCGTGGTTCCCTGCGGTTTTCGGTTCCGTGGTTCTCTGGGGTTCGTGGTTTCCCTGGTTATTACTTCGCCCATTCCTGGAGTTGGACCTTGTAGGCTTTCACTTCGTCGGGGTTCTGGCGCGAGAAGAGAGTGCCTTCGACGATGGCCTGTTTCTCAACCGGCTCGTTGCGCAGGGACTTGAGCGCCGCGTTCACCGCCTCGGTTCCGATCTTGAACGGCTGCTGCGCCGTGATGGCCTGGAGGATGTCGTCCGTATCGAGGAGAAAATTGCACAACTGGTCGCTCACATCCGTTCCGAACACCACGACCTGACCACCCGATTTTCCCTTGTTCTTCACCGCCAGCGTGGCGCCCACCGTCCCGCCTTCGTTGGCCGCGTACACCACATTCACGTCCGGATGCGCCGTCAGGATCGCGTCCAGCCGCTTGATCGCCGCTTCCGTCAACCACGCGTCCTGTTCGGCCACGATTTCCACGCCGGGCAGTTTGGTGATTTCGCTCTTGAAGCCGTTGACGCGCATGTCGCTCTGCTCGGGCGCCTGCGACTTGTAGGCCAGAATGGCCACCTTGGCCTGACCGTTCAATTTTTCCTGAATGAACCGCGCCGCCTCGCGCCCGGTCGAGGCACCCAGTTCCGTCTGGTTGCTCTCGATCGTCGCCACGGGAAAGTCAGCCTGGATCGGCATGTTGTGGACAATCACCTTGATCCCCTTCTCGTGGGCGCGTTCGAGCGCCTTGACCGAGAGCGTGACGCTGATGGGCGAAACCACCAGGGCGTCCACCCCCTGAGTGATGTAGGTGTTGATCAGTTCGACTTCCTTGTCGGTGCGGTTGTCGCTGCTGCCCGACAGGAACTTCACTCCGGCCTTGTCGGCGGCGTCCTGCATCCCTTTCTCGACCAGGTTGAAAAACTCGTCCTTCTGAAACACCATTCCGGCCAGGCAAAGCGGTTTCTTCTGATCCGCCTTTGCCGTCTCAGACTTCCCGGACTCCGACTTGGACTCGCCCTTACAGGCGCAGAAAAGCGCCAGTGCGGCGCTGAGCAGGGCAATGGCAAACAATCTGGTTCTCATGGACATCGGAACTCTCTCCTTTGCGTTTTCATCTGGATCACCCGATCCGAAGATCCGGGGAGGGGAACAACAGGATTTCACCAGCCGAGAGCATGGCAGAAACGCCGCGCCTTTTCAACCCTTACGCCACGGTTTTGAACCTTCTTTACTGTTGCGGGGACGCCGGCGGTACGAACAGTCGGAGGGGGTGGATCGCCGGATCAATCCCCCTCCCACGATGTCTGCCCTGTCCCAGAAGTTCATTATCTCCAGATGCCCCTCTCAAAAAAGAAACCGCCCTCTGCAATCAGACACAGCGGGCGGTACAGCATTTGAAGAAATGTCGGGTTTCAGGCGGCTCACGCGGTCGTATCAATCACCCCGTTTGCGCCGTTGGCGATTTCCTCTTTCAGTGCATCCAGTTCATCGAGGAATTCCGACTCCGAGACTTCGCCCGACTGGAACTGGCGCAGCAGTTCGAGAAACGAGGCGTTGACCGAGCGGTTGTTGTCCACCGCTTCGGGAGGAGGGCCTGGCGGAGGGATGGGTCTGGCGAACCCGGCGGCTTCCATCACCTCGAAGGTGGCCTTGCCGGGGGGGATATTTGCCGCCCGCAATTCCTCCATCAAGGCTTTTTTATCCGCCTGGGTCATATTTTCCGGGTCGTACTTGGCAAGAATTTCCTCCAACTGTGTTTTTTGCTCGTCCGTGAGCGTCCGGGATTGTCCCCGCATGGCTGACTTCGCAGCCATAGAAGCCTGAATACCTTGCAGTTCCATTGAATCGTTCCTTTCCTGGAAAAATGGTGGCTCCGTGACGCAATCTGAGAAACAGCAAGCGGTATTCCAGATTTTTTTGCCGCCCGGCCCCGAAGGAACCCGATCGGGGCCGGGAATCCGGAATCTTCTGTTGAAATTCTGGACTTGTTGCACGAGTTCGTGCATGCTTGGACCCGGCAGAAGTTTCCCGCCTCGTCTCGGGCGTTGACGAGGGCACACTCTGCCCGCTTTGCTTATGCAGTGGCGCGGTCCAACCGACCGAGATCTTATAAGGAAGTTCTTCACATGGCTAAACGCATCCGGCAACCCGAACGAGTAGTCCAAGGCGTGCGCTACCTGCGCCTGCCCCAACGCACCAAAATCATCACCCCGCAGGACGATATTGTGGACATCGTGGATCAATACACCCGCGACCTGCGCCAACCCGGCGACATCATCGTGGTGGCCGAAAGCCCCACGGCCATTTCGCAGGGCCGCGCGATCCCCGAGTCGGAGATCCACATCAGCCTGTTGGCGCGCCTCTTGTGGCGCGGCGTGCGCAAAGTGCCCTACGGCATCGGCCTGCGCAGCCCGGCCACCATGCAGTGCGCCATCAACGAATGCGGCTCGTTGCGCATCCTGGCCGCCTGCGTGGTGGGGGTTCTGGGCAAGGTTCTGGGCCGCCGGGGCGACTTCTACCGCGTCGCGGGGATGCAGGCCGCCACCATTGACGCGGCCCACACCAGTCCCGTGCCTCCGTACGACCAGTGCGTGATTCTGGGGCCGAAAGACCCCGACGGTGTGGCGCGCCGCATCCTCGATCGCACCGGTTGCCAGGCCGCCATCATGGACATCAACGACATTGGCGGCTCCTGGGCGCTGGGCGCCACGAGCGGTATCGACAAGCCGCTCCTCGAAGAGGTCATGCGCGACAACCCGATGGGCCAGAAAGACGAATGCACCCCGCTCTCGATCGTGCGGCGGTTGCCGAACTGAGGGGCAGGGGAGGGGCGGAGTATCTCCGGAACGGTTGGGGTGGGACAATGACCCGTTCCCCAAAGCGGTTCTCCAGGTCTTATCGGTCCTATCGGTCTTATAAGTCTTATGAGACCTATAAGACCCAATAGACCACCCAGACCCGCGACCGGCATAAAGACCATCCTCTGTCAGAAAAAAGGGGACACCCATGCGCAGCGAACCGTTTCTTGTCGTCGGGTTGGGGGAAATTCTCTGGGATCTGTTGCCCGGGGGGAAACAACTCGGGGGCGCGCCTGCCAATTGCGCGTTCCACGCGCACTCGCTCGGCGCGGCGGGCGCCGTGGTCAGCTGTGTGGGGGACGACGAATCGGGTCAGGAGATTATCGAGCGGTTGAAGACTTTCGGTCTCGATACAACAGGGATCGCCCGCGATTCCCGCCATCCGACCGGAACGGTCAGCGTTTCCCTGAACGAACAGGGACAGCCATCCTACACCATCCACGAGGGAGTGGCGTGGGACTTTCTGACGCTCGATGCGGCGATGCTCGACCTGGCGCGCCGGTGCGACGCCGTCTGTTTCGGTTCCCTGGCACAGCGTTCTCCCGAATCGCGCCGCGCCATCACCGCGTTCCTGGACGCCACCCGCCCCGAGTGCCTGCGCGTCTTCGACGTCAACCTGCGCCAGCGCTATTACGATCTGGATGTTCTCGTCTCGACGCTCCCGCACGCCACCATCCTCAAAATCAATGACGAAGAGTTGCCAGTGGTGAGCCGTTTACTTGGCCTGAGCAGCCGTGAGCCAGAAACAACGATTACCGCTTTCTTCAAAGCCTATCCGCTTCAGACGCTGGCTCTGACACGCGGCGCGAAAGGCAGTACGCTCTGGACGCGCGATGCTTTTTCCGTGTGTCCGGGTGGTCCACTCGAAAAAATCGAGGACACCGTGGGCGCGGGCGATGCGTTTGCCGCCGCGCTGACCGTGGGCTTGTTGCGCGGCCTGCCGCTCGACCGCATCAACACCCTGGCCAACCGCGTTGCGGCCTACGTCTGTTCGCAGCCCGGCCCCACCCCGTCGTTACCCGCCGAAATCCTCGCGGAGTGGGGGGAGGGGTAAGGGAAAATGGACCGCAAACTGTTATACGGACCACTCTATGAAAACCCCAATAGGGTTCTTTCCACAGGAACGTCCCTCCTGATTGAATCGGAAGATTCACTCAAAATCTGAATATTCGGAACCGTGATCTACAGGAAAGGGGCGGAGCCTTGACACGGTTCCGCCCCTGACGGTTTGCGAAGTTGTGTTGTTCCTTACTTCGTTCCCGGCATAGTCACATCCTGTTGCTCGGCAGGCACAGATACTGGGCTTTCCTGCGATGCGGCGGGGGTGGTGTCTTCGAGGACGATTTCCTTCTCCGCCTGAAGTTTGCCAAACAGGTCGGTTTCCCACGTCAGCGAGACCTTGATCTTGTACCCTTTTTTCACGGTTTCGGGAATACGCCACGCGTATTCGCATGTGCCGCCTCACCCATACTCCAGTGCGCCCTCGCCGATCTGTTTCCCCTGGGCGTCGCGGATCACGATCTGACCGCCGTTTGTCTGGGCCGTTGGGTTCTGCGCGTCTTCCGGCTTCTCCGAAATCGTCTGGACGCGTCCGTATTCAATCCCGTTCCTGCTCTTGAAGATTCGTCCGATCGTGAGCGTGTCATCGGCTTGTTTCAGAGTGAGTTCGAGAGGGTCTGGGTCCTCAAATTGGAGGGTAACGGTCTCGCCATCCTTAATTTTCAAGGGTTCCGGGTTCGAGAATTCCAACTGGATGTTTTTCCCATCCGCCATCTTCAGGGTCAGGTAACCGTCGCTGATTCTGAAATTTCCGGCTTTTACCGCAATTGGAGATCCCTTGTCCGTTCCGGCAAACCGCCCCGCTATTTCCTGTTGTTCGTCCAGAAATTCACAAACGAGATGCCACGATTTGACCTTGAGCGCGAATTCCGGTTTGAGATCGAGTTTGCCCTGCGGTCCTGTATAACGGGTGAATTGAAGAGCGAGATTTTCCTTGTCGAACGTGTAATCGTAAAGCGTTCCCAGGATATTGGTACCGGATGTCAGGTAGAAGGATTCTTTCCCAAAACTATCCATGCGGAATAGATCGGCCTCGAATTTACCATTGCCATTGGCGTCGAGAAGCAGAAAAGGAGCGCCGCGCTTGTTTCCCGGGGCCAGTCCTTTTTCATTCGTACTGAACAACGCCACGTCGAATTTTTTATCCTCAAGGAGGATTTTCCCTCTGAGCCACAGATTGGTTGTAAACCGAGCAGCAAAGCCGAGAGAAAGATCGACTCGCAACTTGATTGTGGGACCGTTGGGGAGTTGGAGTGCAATATCCTTGCCGGATTCACTGGATAATTCCTTCCTTGAGGAAAAGGAAGGGTCCGAGAACTTTGGATCGTTCGTGAGATCCCGGTCTCCATTGAGATCGAAGATCAGGGTGTCGAGAGGCTTACCCGCCTCCGATGGGTAGGCGGCAAACAGAACCGGATTCACACAGTCGAGCGCGAATTCGCCCAGTTTGACGTCCTGGACCCCTTCGGGGAGTCTGTTTGCTTTCAGCTCGGGAGAATAACGAAAAGTTCGTTGGCCGAGCAACGATCCGAACTTCTTTTCATTCTCAGGCCCGAATGGTTTCAACCTGAGTGTCCCCACGCGCTGTGAGCCTGTCGGCGGGCAAAGCATTCTCTGGTAAAACAGTCCCGATGCCAGAACGAAAAGCGCGGCGAGCGACAATAAGATCCCGTATTTTTTCAGGTGCATCGGCAATTACTCCTTTCCCTTGAAAATGGATGTCCCTTGAAAGCCCGGTTCGTCGAATAGACTCGAGGTTCTGGAGAAAACTCTCATCCTCCGGGTACACCGGCCTCCCGTATTAGACGCCGTATCGACAGGAACCTTTGTGAGAAAGCAAAAAAATATTCGCTTGGGAACGCGCACGCGCCATCAGAAAAAAACGGCAAAACCGCGATAGACCGCACAAAGGGAACTGGAATGAAAAGAAGAAACCGCGAAAGGCGCGGAAAGCGCGAAAAACCGAAGTTTTCGTGTTTTTCGCGCTTTCCGCGGTTCCCTTTTCTCCCGTAGCGCCTACCCCTTCTCGACCTTCGGCGGGAAAATCGTGCGGAGGAATTCGGCGTCTTTTTTGTAGCTCGCTTCGAGTCCCAGCGGCGTGCCCGCTTCGAGGTGGATCCAGCCGCGGTACCCGATGGTGTCTATCGCCTCGCGAACCTTCTTGAAGTCCACCTTGCCCTGCCCGAGGAGTGTTTTCGGGTCGTCCTTGGCGTGGAACTCGCAGATGTGGTTGCCCAACTCGCGAATCTCGGGATAGATGTCGTACCTCCTCCCGAACGGGTTGTGCTTCCCTCTCTCGAACATGTTGTACACATCGAAATAAACTCCGACGCCGGGAGAGTTCACCTGATTCAGCATCTCAAGCAGCTGCCGGGCGGACAGGCACGACTCGATCCCCAACACGACCCCGGCCTTCTCGGCCCTGGGCGCCACTTTTTTCAATCGCCGGACCACCTCGTTGCGTCCGGATTTGTCCCACACCAGATTGCTCGCACCGAAAAAGGCCAGAAGCACGGCCTTTACCCCGAGCGCCTGACACACGTCTATGGAATCCTCGACCCATTTCTCCGCCTTCGGATCGCTCTTGTACGACGTCGCGATCAGGCACTCTCCCAGCGCCAGTGAAGCGATCTCGACCCCGGTGGCTTTCGAGGCATCCAGCATCGCTTTCCGGTTTTCAGGGTTGCGCAGGTCGAGAGCCGGATTCTCCGGACAGATACTGATCTGAACCCCATCCAGACCGATCTTCTTTGCCACCTCGAACGCTTCGGGGCTTCCCGTTTTCTCCAGGCTCCAATCGCACGCGCCAATCCTGAAACCGGCTTGTTCCTTCGTTTCGTGTTCGAGCGCGCCTCCCGGAGAATTCAGGTTCGATGCGTTGTTTTCCTTCATGATCGTCCCTTTGTCACGATGCGAGATCCCGCACAGGCGTGTGTGGATCGTTGCCCCAGATGGAGAACCGGGTGGCACAGCGCGCGTTGTGGACCAGCGGTCCTCCTGCGCTCCGCACCACCCGGCACGTTTTCACCTCTCAGGCTTTGGGAAGTTGCGGCGGGAAAATAGAACGAAGAAACTCCGCGTCCTTGCGGTAGCTCTCTTCCAGTCCCAGCGGCGCGCCCGCTTCGAGCTGGAGCCAACCCCGGTACCCGATCGCGTCCATCGCTTCGCGCACCTTCTTGAAGTCCACCTTCCCCTGGCCGAGGAGGAACTTCGAGTCGTCCTTGGCATGGAACTCGCAGATGTGTTTGCCCAACTCGCGGATCTCGGCGTAGATGTCGTACCCCTTGGTGAGGGGGTTCCACACGTCGTAATAGACCCCGACACCGGGCGAGTTGACCGCGTTGACCATCTCGAGCAATTCCTGGGCGGGCAGGTACGACTCGATGCCCAGGACCACTCCGGCCTTCTCGGCTTTGGGCGCCACTTTCTTGAGGCGGCGCACCACCTCGTCGCGTCCGGCTTTGTCGCCCAGCAGGTCGCCCGCTCCGAAGAAGGCCAGGAGCACCGACGTCACGCCGAGCGCTTGACAAACATCAATGCAATCCTCGACCCACTTTTCCGTCTTCGGGTCGCTCTTGTAGGGTGTGCCGTTCAGGCAGCCCAGCGCCAGCGAGCCAATCTCGACCCCCGTGGCTTTCGAGGCATCGAGCATGGCCTTCTGGTTTTTCGGATTGCGCAGGTCGAGGTCCGGGTTGTCCGGGCACATACTGACCTGAACGCCGTCCAGACCGATCTTCTTCGCCACTTCGAACGATTCGGGGCTGCCCTCTTTCCCCAGGTTCCAGTCGCACGCCCCGATCCCGAAACCGGTGCGTTTCTTCGCGCCGTTTTCAAGTGCGAACCCCGACGAATTCAGGATCGAAAGCGCTGCGGCGCTCGTCAGTCCACACGCCAGCAACTGGCGACGGCTCCACACGTTGTTCTCTTTCATGGCTGCACCTCCATCACGACACGAAATCCCACGGTGGCCTGCTGATAACTTTCGCGCCCCGTGGTGCGCGCGGCACAGCGCGCGCTGCGGGCGAACCGGTCCCACGAACCGCCCCGCACCACCCGTTCTTTCCCTTCCGCCGGGCCTTTCGGGTCCGCCGTCTGTTTCAGGTCGTACTCCTGCTGGTAATAGTCCGCGCACCACTCGGCCACGTTCCCATGCGTGTCGAACAGGCCCCAGGCGTTCGGTTTCTTCTGCGCGACCGGATGGGTCTGCTCCTCGCTGTTGTCCGAGTACCACGCCATGTCGTCCTCATTGCCGGTACCCGCGAAGGGGGTCTTTGACCCGGCGCGGCAGGCGTATTCCCACTCGGCTTCGGTCGGCAGGCGGTACACGACAGGCTTCCCGGCCTTCGCGCTTTCGGTCTCGGAAAGTTTCTGACAGAACGCCACCGCTTCCTTCCACGAGACCTTTTCAACCGGACGATCCTCGCCCGGGAACTGCCCACGCGGCGCACCCATCACGGTCTGCCACTGTTTCTGAGTCACTTCCGTTGTGCCGATGCGGAACGCCTTCGTGATCTGGACCTTGTGCTGGGTCTCGTCGTACTGGCGTCCCTTTTCATCCGACGGACTGCCCATGTCGAACTCGCCTGCCGGGATGAAGGCGAGCTTCATCCCGATCGAGTTTTCGGTCGCATCGCCCGCCTTCGGAGCGTCGGCGGCCTGCGCGGACACGCCCGCCACGGCCAGAAGGCCGGTCAGAATAAAAAACCATGCCCGGAGCGTTCTCCCGGTTTTTTTGTTAACCCGCTTCATGTATGTTGTCCTTTCTTTTCGGTCCGATCCGTCTGCTCCGACGGATCCATGTCTTCGCCGGCGGGGACGTCGGTGGTACAAACGGCTTTCTTGTTCTTTCTGGTTCCGGAGACCCTTGTGCCGGCGGGGACGCCGGCGGTACGAACCGCGTTTTTATTTTTTCTTACTCCGGAGGCCTTTGTGACGGCGAGGACACTGCGGGTACGAATCGCTTGTCGAACCTTTCATGCGCGTCATGTCCTCCCCGTCACCTCGTCATTCTCAATTGTCAATTATCCATTCCTCAATCCTTCAACCCGTCCAGTTTTCCGTCAATTTTTTCGTTCGCCTTCATCATCTCGTCCCACGTTGCTTCCTTGCGCGTGTAGGCGGCGGTGCGGCCCAGGATCGTGGTCAGGTTGCTGCGCACGCTCGGCGCCACGGTGGCGTTCTCGAAGTTGCCTTTCCTGATACTTTCGGCAAAGTCGGCGATGTTGCGCACCGCGCCCGCCTGATAGATATCGCCCGTGTTGCCCCCCTTGTAGGGCGTTTCCCCGATGATGCTCACCGAACCGCCGTAGTGCGTGTCGATCGTGCCCTTGGCGCCATAGATGCGGCACATGATGTCGTCCCACCCCGCACCCGCCTGTTTGGAACTGAACGTCAGGATGAAATCCTTCGGGAACGTGTAGATGACCGAGAAATGGTCCCAGCAATCGCCCACATCGGTGCGAACTTTGCGCCCGCCGGTTCCCACGGCCTTGATCGGGGCCTCATCCAGAATCCACGAGGCCACGTCGAGCGCGTGGATGTTCTGCTCGGTGATGATGTCGCCGGAAAGCGCCTGGTCGAAGACCCAGTTTTTCAGACGCGCCTCGGGGGTGCCGGGCGTGTCCTGCGCACCCAGACGTCCCGTCTGGTAAGCGGCTTCCCCACTCAGTAATTTTCCGATATCTCCGAACTGGGCGCGCTTGACTGCCTCGCGGTAGAAATCGTTGGCGCGCGACTGGAAGTCCACCAGGAAACAGAGTTTCTTCGCCGTGGCCTTTTTGCCGCTCTCTTCGATGGTCATGCAACCGGGTACATCCACCGCGATCGGTTTGGCCAGATAGACGTGCAGCCCCGCCTCGACGGCCGCAGCCGCCTGCTCGGGGTGGAAAATGGGGGGACTGATGATCATCACCGCATCCAGCCCCCCCTTCTCGATCATCCGCTTGTAACCCGACAATCCCGAGAACCGGCGGTCGGGCGCCACTTTGAACTGATCGCCAAACGCGTTCACGCGGTCCTCGAAATAGTCCGCGCCCGCCACCACTTCATAGGCTCCGTTCTGCTGAAACAGATCGGCGATCCACCGTCCGCGTCCCCCGCATCCGATCAGGCCCATTCGTATTTTCGAGTTTGCCTCAACGCCCCGCACCAGGTTCGGTTTGAGAATGGTGAACGCCGCCAGAGCCGCGCCCGCGCCCTGCATGAAATGCCGCCGCTTGATCTGTCTTCTGCTTTTTTCTTCACTCGACATCGCGTGTTCCTCCTCAGAGAAATTTCAGGACTTCAATCCCGTCAGTTTGGGATCGAGTCTCTCTTGTGCCTGGATCATTTCGTCCCACGTCACTTCACCCTTCTTGCAGGCCGCCATGCGCCCCAGGATCGTGGTCAGGTTGCTGCGCACGCTCGGCGCCACGGTATCGTTCTCGAACTTCCCTTTCAGAATGTTCTCATGGAAGGTCGCAATGTTGCTCTCCGCGCCCCGGGTGTACAGATTGTCCATGAGTCCGCCCTTGAAAGGCGTCTCGCCCAGGATGCTCACAGACCCGAAGTAGTGGGTGTCAATCGTTCCCTTGGCGCCATAGACACGGCACAGAATGTCGTCCCATCCCTGTCCCTCCTGTTTGGAGGAGAAGGTGACGATCACGTCTTTCGGAAACGTGTAGATCACCGAAAAATTGTCCCAGCAATCGCCCGCCTTACGGACCTGGCACCCTCCCGTGCCATACGCTTTCACCGGCGCATCGTCCAGAATCCACGTCGCCACGTCAATCGAGTGGATATTCTGCTCCGTGATGACATCTCCCGACAGGGCGCGATCCAGTCCCCAGGCGCGCAGACGGAATTCGGAATTCTGCGGGTCCTTGGCTATCCATTCGGCCTGCCCGCCCCAAGTGGAACCGCAGATATACGTGGCCTCGCCGCTGAGAATCTTCCCGATGTCGCCAAACTGCACCCGCTTGACCGCTTCGCGGTAAAGGTCGTTGGTGCGTGTCTGGAAGTCCACCAGAAAGCAGAGTTTCTTTTCCGAGGCTTTCTTTCCACTGGCTTCGACCGTCTGACACCCCGGCACATCCACCGCGATCGGCTTCGCCAGATAAACATGCTTACCCGCTTCGACGCCGGCAGCGGCCTGTTCGGGGTGAAAATAAGGGGGACTTTCGATGGCAATGGCATCCACCGCCCCACTGTCAAGCATTCGTTTGTAACCCGAAAGCCCCGTGAACCGCTTGTCGGCGGGCACATTGATCCGGTTGCCGTAGTCGTTGACTTTGTCTTCGAAATAATCGGCCAGAGCCGTAATTTCATACCCTCCGTGGTTGCGGAACAGATCCGCGATCCACGTGCCGCGCCCGCCGCACCCAATCAAGCCCAACCGCACCTTCGAGTTCGCCTCGGCGGCGCGAACCAGGTTTGGTTTGAGGATCGTGAACGCCGCGAGCGCCGCACCTGCCCCCTGTATGAAATGCCGCCGCTTGATCTGCCGCTTCCCACTCGATGTCCTGTTTGACATACGCGTTCCCCCGCTTCGGAGAAATCATGAAATAATAACTTGGGGGCGAGTGTACCCCCAGTCCCCGATAAGCGCAAGTCTCAAAGAAATGAAAAGCGGTTCTGCCGTCTTCCATTTGGAAAAACGCAGAACCGCTTTTTCTCCTGTATCCGGTCCCCGAAAAACCGTCGGACGGAATCCGCGACCCGTTACAATACGTCGCTCGCGAGTTCGGCCAGGGGTGAACGCTCGCCCTTGAAAAGCGTGATATGCCCCGCGAGGCTCTGGCCCTTGAAACGCTCGACGGCAATGGTCAGGCCGCTCGTGCTCGAATCGAGGAAGGGATTGTCAATCTGGTACGGATCGCCGGTCAGGACGATCTTGGTTCCTTCTCCCGCCCGGGTGATAATGGTCTTCACCTCGTGGTGGGTCAGGTTCTGGGCTTCGTCGATAATCAGGTACTGGTGCGGCAGGCTGCGTCCGCGGATGTAGGTCAGAGGTTGAACGTCGAGAATGCCGGAGGCCTTGAAACGGCGCACGATCTCATCGGTGGTCGCCCGCTTGTTCCGCTTCTTCCGGTCCTTGTCCGTGCTCCCCTCGGCGGGTTCTTCGTGCGTGTAGTTTTCCTTGGCCAGCAGAATCAGTTCCAGGTTGTCATAGACCGGCTCCATCCACGGCTGGAGCTTTTCCCCCATCGCGCCGGGCAGGTAGCCCAGATCCTTACCGAGCGGGACGATGGGACGCGCCACCACCAGTTTGCGGTACACGTGTTCTCCGAGCGCCTTCTGGACTCCGGCGGCGATGGCCAGCAGCGTCTTGCCCGTCCCCGCCTTCCCCACCAGCGTCACAAGCCGGATCGAATCGTCCAGCAGAAGGTCGAGCGCATGACGCTGCTCCGTGTTGCGGGCCTGAATGCCCCAGACGTCGCCGCGCGAGGCATCTGAGAGGAGGCGTACGCGTCCCTCGTCGGCGTGGTACCGCCCCAGCATGACGTTGTCGGGGTCCGCCGGGTCCACAAACGAGACACACTGGTTCGGCGCGAGGGTCTGCCCCTGGGGAATGAAAATTCCCTGCGAGCGGAGCGTATAAATCTGGTCCGAGGTCACCTCGATGCGGGCATGGCCCGAGTAGAGTTCCTCGATCTGAACCGTGACCTCTTCCTTGTAGGTTTCGGCACTCAACCCTACTGCATCGGCGCGCAGGCGCAGGTTCGTGTCGCGCGTGACCAGGATAACCGGCAGATCTTCTTTCTTCTTCAGTATCAGTGCCGTGGCCAGGATCAAACCGTCGGCAGTCTTGTTGAGAGTGGGGAAGGGAAGCGGAGGTTCCACGCCCAGATTGGTCAGAACGCGCAACGTGCCGCCCCCCTCGAGCGCCACCCCCTTGGAAAGGTTGCCGTGGCCGCGATGGCTGTCAATGACGCGGGTCGCCTCACGGGCGTTGCGCCCCAGGGTGTTGTTGTCGTGTTTGAAATTGTCCAGTTCCTCAATCACCGTGATGGGCACCACGACGTTATTGTCGCCAAACTTGTAGAGCGCGTGGGGATCGGTCAGCAGGACGTTGGTGTCGAAAACGAAATTCTTCTTCATGGGGAAAGTCTTCCTTTCACTCTGAAAATTACACACGGGAGATAAACAGGCACTCCTGCCAATGAAACGACGAACCGCTTTTGAGGAGGGCAACGCGTCTTCTCAGGAAACACCCGTCGGGTGTCCCGTCACGCCTTCCCCTTCTTTTTTTCGAGAAACTCGACAACCGCCGCCGCCAGCCGCTTGGAAGATCCGGGTTCGCCAAATTTTTCACGGATCTTACGCAACTGGTATTTCATATTCTGGTAGGCCTGTTCGTCGTCCAGATAGTGCTGGGCGTGCTCGGCCAGATTCAGCCCGGTCGCCTGTTCCTGCAACAGTTCGGGCACCACCATCTCGCCCGCCACGATGTTGGGAATACCCGCATAGGGCGTGTTGATCAGGCGCTTGGCAATCCAGTAGGTCATGTAGTTGAGCTTATAGACAATCACAAACGGCACGCCGATGAGCGCGCCCTCGGTGGCGGCGGTGCCCGAGGCCACCCACGAGAAATCCATCGCGGCGCGGGTGTTGAGCCGGTTGTCGTCAATGACCTTCACCGACACGTCGTACTGCGACAGGTAGGTGTCGATCAGGTCGAGCGGGATGGTGGCGGCGCGCGGCAGGATGAACTGCACGTCGTCGCGCACCGCCGCAAGACGTTCCGCCGCCTCGAGCATGATGGGCAGAAGCGTATTCACTTCGCGTCGCCGGCTGCCGGGCAGAATCCCGACGAGTTTCTTGTTCGGATCGAGTTTGAAACGCTCGAAAATCTGGTCGCGCGTCTGAGTCAGAACAATCTGATCGAGATCCTTGCTGCCCAGGTACTTTGCATCTATTCCCACCTTGCGCAGCAATTCTTCCTCGAAGGGAAAAACCGGAAAAATCCGGTCGCAGTACTCCTTGAGTTTGTACACCCGGTCGTAGTCCCACGCCCAGAAGGTCGGGACGATATAATAGATCACGCGAATGCCCAGCTTGTGGGCCAGCGGCGCCACCAGTTTGAGGTTGAAACCGGGGTAGTCTATCAGGATGACCACGTCGGGGCGCTCCTGAATCAGGTAACGCTTGACCATGCGATAAACTTGAATGATCTGGGGCGCCTTGGTGATCACCTCGACAATCCCGACGATGGCCAGGTCGTGAATCATGTTGCGCAGCAGGAGCATGCCGGCGTTTTCCATCTGCGGGCCGCCCAGACCGGCCAACTGCCAGTCGGGACGCAGACGCAGAACTTCACGCACGAGACGCCCGGCCGGTTGGTCGCCGCTGTTCTCGCCCGCTATCAGGAAGATTTTCTTTGGCTCACTCATACAGCGGCTTTCTGCGCCGGGTTTGTCCTTCGAGGGGATCCATTGTGTCCCCCCCTCAGTCAAAATTCTGAACGACGTTCGCTTCCCGAATCCGCCGGGCCACTTCAACCGCCACGTGCAGCGCATCGCGGGCGTGTTCACCCGTCACTCCTGGCGTCTTCCCTTCCATGATCGCCTTGATGAAATCGCCATGCTCGAGCGTCAGCATATCCTCTTTCTTCGGGCGCAATTTTTTGCAGACGATATCGGCGTTTGGCTCGCCCGGCTGTGCGTTGGGGCGGGGAATGCGCTGGTAAACCTCGATGGACTGTTTGTCCGGCATCAGGTCGAGCGACACGTAGGTGTCTTTCTGGAAGATGCGGATTTTGCGCTGCGGCTTGGGCGAAACGCGACTCACAGTCAGGTTGGCCGTACACCCGCTCTCGAACTTCATGCGCACGTTGGCGATGTCCTCGAAATCGGTCAAGACGTTGACGCCCACCGCATCCATCGAGACGAGAGGAGAGTTCACCAGCTGCAGGATGATGTCAATATCGTGAATCATCAGGTCGAGTACCACGCCCACGTCGGTGATGCGGGCGGACGGTCCCAACCGGTGACACTCGATGAAGGCGGGCTTGGTGAGAATCTCGGACAATTTGCGCACGGCGGCGTTGTAACGCTCGATGTGCCCGACCTGGAGGACGCACCCCTTTTCTTCAGCCAGGGCAATCAGGCGCTCGGCGTCCTCGACGGTACTGGTGATCGGTTTCTCGATCATGCAGTGGATTCCGCGCTCGAGGAACTGCGAGGCCACCTCGTAGTGCATCACCGTCGGCACGGCGATGACCACTGCGTCCACGGGCGAACGGTCGAAGAGGCGTGTGTAGTGTTTGTATTCTTCGCAATTGTACTGCCGGGCGATCTTGCGCGAGGTCGAACTCTTGGCGTCCACCACGGCCACCAGGTCCACCTGCGGGTTCCCCGCCAGAATGCGGGCGTGGTGCTGGCCCATGCGGCCCACACCGATTACGGCAAAACGGAGTTTGTCCATCGTTCAGATTATCCTCATATACAGAGCCGCCAGTTGGCTGGCCGTCTTGGGTTCGGGATCGCGGCACTCGGCCGCGGGAACGGGGTTCCAGAAACGGCATGCGCACCCGGCCCCGCTGTCCAGCATTCTCGAAGCGCGCAAGCCAAAGGTCAAGGTCTTTATCCCCAAATTTGGAGAGAAGACAGGGGCGCACGGGTGTCTGGGCATAAAAAGCGCTTCGATCGTTCCAGACTCTGAAATCCGTTTTGATCGCTCCGGCGCCGCTTGACTTCGGACTGAACCCTCCTGTATTTTCATTCTGCTCCTTATCTCAACCGAACACGTGGAACCTGTTTCGCATATCTCGACACACACAGAAGTCAACCGCATGAGGTGACTGTCATGAAAACAAAACCGGAAGTCAAGGGTCCGGCGGAAGAACAGGTGGACGCCGCGCTCGGTCCGGTCCGTGAAATATGGAACGGAATTATAGAGGAAATCGCCCGGAAGTTTCAACCGCTGGATCGGGAATGGAAAACATCCAAAACGACATTCGGATGGGTCCACTTGTTGAAGCACAAAAAGAGAACGCTGCTCTATATGCTGCCCGAGCAGGGCCAATTCCTGGCCGCCGTCGTCCTTGGGGAGCGCGCGGTCGGGATCGCCTTGAACAGCAGCCTTCCGGACGAGATCAAAAAACTGATCGCCGAAGCGCGCCCTTATGCCGAAGGCCGGGGTATCCGCTTCCCGGTGAATTCTCCCGCCGATATCAAAACCGTCTCCAACCTGGTGGATATCAAGACGACGCCGAAATAAAGCGCTCGGGCCAGCCAGGCGTTGCTCCGCATCGGGGAGTGCAAGAAAGCGACTGAACAGGAACCGCCCGGCCATTCCAATTTTGACCTTTGTTTGCAATCGCACCGGTATCGCTTGACTTGGACCGGAACCTTCCCGTATTTTCGACTTGTTGTGTTTGGCAGAATCACATGCGAAGAATCGCATGGGGGAGAAAAGGAGAAACGATAGTGTTTCAGGCATGGCATCTCTGGGTGATCGCGGGGATCATTCTGTTGATCCTCGAAGTTTTTACGCCGGGGTTCGTGATGGTTGTTTTCGGGTTGGGGTGTTTCGTCACCGCACTCTTCGCCGGGTACGAGTGCTCGTTGACCCTTCAACTCGTCGTGTTCGTGGTCGCGTGCGCGATTCTGATGTTTTCCATCCGCCCCCTGGTTCTGAAAACCCTCCAACGCAACACTCCCAAGTACAACACCAATGCGGATGCGCTGATCGGTCAGACCGGTTGCGTGATCGAGGCGGTCCATCCGGCTTCCAGGACGGGGCGGGTCAAAATCGGAGGGGAAGACTGGCGGGCCGTGACGGCGGATGAATCGGACATCGAGACCGGCCAGAAAGTCCTCATCAAAGGGATTGACGGCAACAAGGTCGTAGTGGAATTGTGCGGCGGGGAGAACAGCAGTCCCTCCCGAAAATGATTTCGTCCCTCGTGGAGTTTCTTCTGGGACTGCTCTCGGAACTTCTTCCACTCCTGATCGAAGTGATCCTGGATGTTTGGGGAACAACCGGGAAAGATACGCGAGACTATTGAAAAAACAGGGGAAATTCCTCTGCTCTTAATACGAAAGAGCCGGGACCGCCCATTCACACCGTGAATGGCCCGGATTCCATTTCGACAGCCTGAAAGGAACGCAGAAATGAAAGAATTCGCTCAAGTCGCCGTCCCCATCATTCTTATCGCTCTTGCCATCTTTGTGATCGTCTTTGCCATCAACGGTTTCAAAATCATCCAGCAATCGGAAACCATGGTGATCGAACGTCTCGGGAGCTTTCACCGGACCCTGTCTTCGGGCATCAACATCATCTGGCCGATTTTCGACAAACCCCGCACGATCGAATGGAAGTACATCAAGACCGATAGCGACGGAAACACGATTTTCCGGAAAGAAACCATCACCCGCATAGACCTGCGCGAGACCGTCTATGACTTTCCCCAGCAGAACGTCATCACGCGCGACAACGTCGCCATCGCCATCAGCGCCATGATTTATTTCCAGATCACCGACCCGAAGCGCGCCGTGTACGAGATCGCCAACCTGCCCGACGCCATCGAGAAACTGACCCAGACCACCCTGCGCAACGTCATCGGCGAGCTCGACCTGGACCACACGCTCACCTCGCGCGACACCATCAACAGCAAACTCCGGGCGATTCTCGACGAGGCGGCGGACAAGTGGGGCGTCAAGATCAACCGCGTCGAGCTGCAAGACATCATGCCGCCCGACGACATCAAGCAGGCGATGGAGAAACAGATGCGCGCCGAGCGTGACCGCCGCGCCATGATCCTCGAAGCCGAAGGGCTCAAGCAGTCCAAGATCCTCGAGGCCGAAGGAATTCGTCAGGCGGAGATCAACAAGGCCGAAGGCGTGCGCCAGGCCACCGTCCTGCAAGCGCTGGGCGAGGCGGAAGCGCGCATCAAGATCGCCGAAGCGGAATCCGAAGCGGTCCTGAAAGTCACCCAGGCCATCCGCGACTCCGGCGGCAACCCGACCTCGTACCTGATCGCGCTCAAGTACATTGAAGCGCTCAAGGAAATGGTCAGCGGCCAGGACAACAAAGTTGTGTACATGCCCTACGAAGCCTCGGCCCTCCTCGGCTCCGTCGGCTCCATCCGCGATCTGTTCGGCGGGCAACCGCCGAAGGCGTGAGGGTCTGGAAACCGACTTTTTGAACCACGGAATACGCTGAACACACGGAAGTCGATTTTTTCCGCGTGTTCCGTGTATTCCGTGGTTTTCTATTTTCTTGCCGTTCCATTCTTCGTTAACAAAGGCGATTCGACATCCTGCCGACGAACCGCTTCCATCGCCGCCGCCGGATCGTCCACCGCGTAGCAGTAGGCGCAGCCGTGCGCGCAGGTGTGGTAGGCGCCGATGTCCATGGCCTGGTAGCACCCGCATCCCGGACGGGTCGGGCGGCGCTTGACCGACACGGCCGGCGGCGCCGCACCGAACAGATCCTCCGGTTCACCGGCCACATCCTCGGTCGTTTTGTAGATGGAGTCTTCCGTCTGGGTCCGGTCGGTTTTCCACAGGTGCTCCCCCGCGCCGAGGCGTTCGAGCAGCGGCCAGTCTATACACTGCGCCGCCCCCACGCCCGGTTGCTCGCGTACCCACGGCTCGCAACAGCATGCCTGTAGCGCGATCCCGTGACCGGACGCGATCGCCACCAGTTCCCCGAGCAACGCGGCCAAGTCGGCGCGCGTGAAATCGCCCGCCGCCGGGGACCACACCCGCAGCGCGCCACTGGCTTCGAGTCGGCCCAGGTTGCGCAGCGTCTTGCGGTAGAGCGTCGGGAAGGAAAACAGGCACCGCCGCGTGTGGCCTTCGAGCGCCTGACACAACGCGCGGAAGTTCGCCACGTGCCACTCGGGCGGCGTGACCGAGGTCAGCAGAATCGGGTCGTAGCGCCACCGGACCGCGTCGGCGCCGAAATCCGCCGCGAGCCGCCACGCGGTGGCGACGGAGAGGTCGGCGGGCGGGGTGCGCGGTTCCAGAACCCGGGGGAAGCCGTTGATCGTGAAATGGCACAGAAACCGTTGTCCCCCGGCGTGAAGCCCTTCCAGAACGTCGTACATGGGCGCGTAGTGGCGCGACCAGAAGACCCACGCCAGCACGTCGCGAGGCGCCAGCGAGACCCGGCTCACCTGACCCGAGAAGGGGTTCTCCACCTCGCACCACCCGGCCCGCAGCCGCGCCCGCAGCCACTCGCCATGAAACGCCGGAATATCCGTGCGCCGACTGGCCGAGATCAGGCTAGGCCTGGGGGGCGGGGGAAGGAGGGAATGCATAGTTTGTTCCCTTTTTCAGAAGGCATCCCGGTTTCAGGGAACATTCACCACTTTCAGTTCCTGAGGATTGGGTTTCTTAAACCGATTGGGCAGGCGGATTGATTTTCCAGAGGGTGGACCTTCGGAATACAGATTGTAGTCTGTCCCCATATTTTCATAACGATACGGATTTCCCCAGGGATCGGGGTAATCGTGGATTCTTTTCAATGACTCGGGATATTGGTTGTGATTCCTCCGGTAATCCCGGAGGTCTCCCGCGATCGTCCTCATGTCGCGCAGACAATCATTCAGGTTATTGACCATCTCGGGTGAATCTATTTTGACCTCCATTTCTTTTTCACGGTGTTTGAAAGCCGAATAGGGAGTCAATAGATGAACATTGGAGAGAGGGAGACTGGCATATTTCCGGTTGAAGGAGTCTTTTGAACCGAATACGTATTTTACTGCGTCTTCTGTATCAATGAGATAGTAGAGAATCTTTCCGTATGTAGAGACTTCAGCGATCACATAGCGCTCGTCCCATCCCAAACGTAGAATAGTCGCGGGAATAACAGGGTCGTTCTCCGTTTGCCTGGCTGGATCTTCGAGTGAAGACTCGCTGGGGTAAAGGAAATACGTCTGATAGAAACAGGGCAGAGGAAAATTATTCAGAGTATGGAATGATGCATATAATGAAAGTCCGACAATCCCAGCAATCATCAGCCCGACAAACAACAGGAATTTCAGTCTCGACCGCATTGGCTTCTCTCCTTCCAATTTTTCTCGTCGATTCAGTTATATCCCTCTCTTTATTCTAACGCAATTTTTTTCAATGCTTTACCCAACCTAATATGTAGGCCATGTTTGTTTCTCACCAGTTCCCGGTACTTTTGTATCAGACCTCGAACAAACTGGTTCTGACTAGGAAAAACACCCTTCTTCCAGCGCGTCTTTCCCCTTGTCTTTCGTCTCGGGGGCGGTTAGAGTGGTGGCCATATCCGGGACTCTGGCACGGCCAGGCGGGTCTTGTTTTTGCCCTTCTGGATACCCATTTGAAAAGCCCACGGGAGGCTCACATACAAGATGTTAGATGAAAAATTCGGTCTCCTGGAGACCAAGATCACCACCCTGCTCGACGAAGTGAAACGCCTGCGGGGGGCCAATGCCGGTTTGCGCGCCGAACTGACCGCCGCCACGCAGAACACCACCGAGCAGATTCAGATTCTTCAGGCGGAAAAAGCCCAGTACGAAGAGCGCATCCAGGGTCTGGAACGCGACCTTCAGGACAACGCCTCGAAAGAGCAGGAAGTGCGCGAGCGCCTGCGCGTGATTATCGAGAGAATTGACGCCCTGGAACAGACGGACGAAACCGTCTGAGCCACCCGCGACCGAGCGCCATGAACCCCTCATCCGGCAAGATACCGGCCACGACGATCTCCTTCACGATTTACGGCCAGCGGTTCCAACTGCTGGCCGCGCCCGAGGAACATGAGCGTATCCGCCGGGTCGCAGAGGCCGTGGACGCCCAGATCCAGAGCCAGCGCGAGCGCGCCGCCAGTGAACTGCGCTCCATCCTCATGGCCGCGTACCAGATCGGCTATGAACTCGATGAAATCGAAGGTCAGGCTCGCGCCTTCACCGAGACGCAGCAGCAGTTGGCCCAGGTCGAGCAGACCCTCCAAAACGCCTGCGACACGGCGGACCGCCTGATCGAACGGATTGACAGGGAAACCGCCGAAGAAGCGGTGCCCGAGACGGAATGGCCCTCCGCCGCGCTTCCGGTCGAAACAGTCCAGGAGCGGGAAACACCCCCCTCGGACGAAGAAATCCTTGCGCCACAACCCGAGATCCTCGAAGTCGAGGATTCGGAACCTGTACCCGAACCGCCCCCGGAGGCTTCTCCTGCGGAGGAAATGGCGACACCGGTCCCCTCAGAAGCAGTGGCCTTTGAATTGTCCGCGTTCGCGGAACCGAAAGTCGTTTCCGCGGCCCCTTCCTTCGAGGAACCATCCGCTGCGTTGATCTCCGAGTCGCCGGTTCAACAACCGGAGACCCCGGAAAGCGAAGCCGTGGCTCCCGAACCGTTCCTGACGGAAACAGTGGAGCCTGACGAGCCGGAACCGGTCCCCGTGGCAATGCCTCCTTCTTTCTTCGAGGAACCGGTGATGGCCGAGCCGGAACCGATCGAGCCGGAGGTTCCGGTTCTGGAAACGTCCGAACCCGCCGTTCCGGCTGTCGAAACGATTGTGGAGCCGGAGTTGGAACCGTCTGGCCCGTTCGCTCAGGATGTTTTTGAGGAACCCGCGCCAGAACAGGGTGAGGCTCCGCTGGAGGAACTCCCCTCTTCTCGGGATAGATTTGAGGACATAGATCTTCCGACGCCCCAGGCGGAGGAAGTTGCTCCTGCTCCGTCGGATACCGTTCCCGAAGTGGCCGTTTTTGAAGAGACTGCTGAACCCTGGGAACCCCCGGTTGTTGAGGCCGCCCCCCGGATGGAACCCGAAGTCCGGGATCTTCCCGCCACCCCGTCTTTCACGCCTCCCAGCGTGCAGGATCTCTGGGGCGCGCCGCGACCCGCCGCGACCCTTTCTCCGTCTCCAGAAGAACCTGTTGCCGTCTCGCCCGAGGCGCTCGACTCCTCGGAGGCCGACCTGGCGGAGATGGAAATGCGCCTGCCCGACATCGAAATGGACCTGGCTGATGTCGAGTTCGGGATTCAGGTGGACGAGCCTTTCGAGTTGGACTCCACCCCGGAGTCCGGCAACTCGGACGGCCCTCTGTTCGGTTTCCCGAGCGCCCCGAACCACCTGCCCACGGTTGAAGCCGGTTGGCCCGATGTCGAATCGTTCCAGATGGACGAACCGAAACCTGCGGCCCCGATGATGGAACCCTTCGACCGGCACGCTTCCGTATCGCCAGCGTCCCCGTCGGCTTCTCCGATTCCGGAGGTCAAGCCCTTTGAATTCCATCGGCCTCCTCAACCCCAGCCGCCGCAGCAACCGCAGATCCGGCCCAATCCTTTGAGGACTCACCCGGCGGCGCCGGTTTCCCAGCCGTCCTCTGCCAACTGGGATAAACACCCCCATGCGCAGACGGTCCGGCCCCTGAACCCGGCAACTCGTCCACCCGAAACCACCCGCCTCTTCGAATCGCCCGGTCGCAGTCGCGACACCGTGCCCCCTCTGGCCAAGGCTCAGGACACCCGGGTGCGCCCGTCGGGCAGTCCGGAATTCAAAACCATTGGCGCCAAACCCTGGATGGGCGGAGCAACTTCCCCGCAGGCCAAGCCGTTCGAGACGCGAAACTTCCTGTTCGGCAATCCCGACAAGAAGACACCCGCCAAACCCCCGATCTTCCACGATGTGACGGAGAAAAAGCCCCGGAACGTCACCGACGATGTTCAACCCTCGCTCTTCCCCTATCTGGATGAGCGGCTCAAGAAACCCGATCCCAAATCGAACCCCTAAGAGGAGACCCCCATGGCCAAGACCAAACCCAAGACCGACGCGATTGACGACTCATCCCGCGAGCGCCAGAAAGCCCTCGAACTCGCCATGGACCGCATCGAGCGAGACTTTGGCAAAGGCTCGATCATGCGTTTCTCCGAACGCGCACACATCCGGATTCCGGCCATCCCCTCGGGCGCGCTTTCGCTCGATATAGCCCTGGGCATCGGCGGGTACCCGCGCGGGCGCATCGTCGAGATCTACGGTCCGGAATCGTCCGGTAAGACCACCCTGGCCCTCCACGCCGTCGCCAGCGCCCAGCGCATGGGAGGCGTGGCCGCCTTCATTGACGCCGAACACGCCATGGACCCCACCTACACGCGCAATCTGGGCGTGAACCTCGACGAACTCCTGATCTCGCAACCCGATTCGGGCGAGCAGGCGCTGAGCATCGCCGAAGTGCTCATCAACAGCAACGCCGTGGACATTGTCGTGATAGACAGTGTGGCGGCCCTCGTGCCGAAGGCGGAAATCGAAGGCGAAATGGGCGATTCGCTCCCCGGTTTGCAGGCGCGCCTCATGTCACAAGCCATGCGGAAACTCACCGCCGCCATCTCGCGCTCGAACGCCACGATGATCTTCATCAACCAGATGCGCGAGAAAATCGGGGTCATGTACGGCAGCAACGAAACGACCACGGGCGGTCGCGCCCTGAAGTTCTACGCCTCGATCCGCGTGGATGTCCGCCGCATCGGCGGAATCAAGGACGCAGTCAACGCCACCGGCAACCGGGTGCGCGCCAAGGTCGTCAAGAACAAGGTGGCCCCGCCCTTCCGGGAAACCGAGTTCGACATCATGTTCGGTCAGGGCATCTCGGCCGAAGGCGACCTGCTCGACCTGGCGGTTGAGAACGGCCTGGTGCAGAAGTCCGGCGCGTGGTACTCCATGGACGGCGAGCGCCTCGGCCAGGGACGCGAGAGCAGCAAGGAGTTCCTGCGCGAGCACTCCGAGGTCATGAAAATCCTCGACACCCAGCTGCGCGCCAAACTCCTCAGCGACCCGGCGGCAGAACCGACGGAACCGGCAGCGGGGGAATAACGCGAGGAACCGCGATCGACGTTTTCGATTTCTCTTTTTATGAGGGTGGGCGTCCTCGCCCGCCTGAAAGAAAGGCCCCCTTATCGGATGGGGTTTCCTTTCTCTTGGGCGGTGAGAGGGCGGGTTGGAACCTGCCCCAATCCGCTTCAGCCTTATCCAGTCACAAGATGAAATGTACTCATGACCGACCAGCCTTTGATTCTTCTGACCAACGACGACGGGATTGACGCTCCCGGCTTGCGCGCGTTGTACGACGCGGTGGCTCACTTGGGCCACATTGAGGTCGTCGCCCCGGCCCGCCAGCGCAGCGCCGTCAGCCACGCTATTTCCGTGTACCAGGAACTGCTCTGCACCCGCGTGTTCGACGACGCCGGACGCCCCTGGGGGTACGCGCTCGACGCCATGCCCGCCGACTGTGTCAAACTGGCCGTGGCGCGGCTGCTCGACCGAAAACCCGATCTGGTGATCTCCGGCATCAACCCCGGCGCAAACCTGGGCAACAACATCCTCTACTCGGGCACGGCCTCCGCCGCGCGCGAGGCGGCCATGTTCGGGATTCCGGCGATCGCCGTCTCCGTTCAGTTGCATCCGGCCAAGTACCCGGCCTTGCCCAACTTTGCGGCCGCCGCCGCTTATCTCCGGCTCTTGGTTCCCGAGGTGTTGCGCCACGGGTTGCCTCTCGGCACGTTGCTCAATATCAACACACCCAACCTGCCGCCCGAGGAGATTCTCGGCGTGACCGTCTCGAAGCAGGGGCGCACCCTGTTTCTGGATCGTTTCGAATTGTTGACCGGCGACGAGGCCACTTCGGTCTTCCGCAACGTGGGCGATTCGGTCCTGCGGGGCGATTCGCGTCCCCAGGACGCGGACGACGTGGTGGTCGAAGCGGGTTGTATCTCCGTGACTCCCCTGCAATTCGACCTCACCCACCACGCTTTCCGGCAAGACCTGACTCAGTGGTTGCCTGGAATGAACCCCGCTTCGGAATCGAACCAGAACGGTCCGAAATGACTCCCCCCGCGCAGAAGAAACTCCTGATTCTCGGAGCCGGCCCGACAGGACTGGGCGCCGGGTGGCGTCTGGCGCAACGGGGCCATGCCAACTGGGCAATCCGCGAGCGCAACGCGTATGCCGGGGGCCTCTCGGCCAGCTTCCTCGACGCACAGGGTTTCACATGGGACATTGGCGGTCATGTCGTCTTTTCCCACTACCCCGAGTTCGACCGCTTCTTCGACGAAATGACCGAAGGCGATGTCTTCCGCCACGAGCGGCGCAGCTACATTCGCCTGGCCGGCGCGTGGATCCCCTATCCGTTTCAGAACAACATCCATCGCCTCCCGCCGGCCCTGCGTCAGGAATGTCTCGACGGCCTCAAACGGGTGGCCGGGCGCGAACCGGATACCTCCAACTTTCTCGCCTGGAATCTCAGCCGGTTGGGACCGGGCATCACGCGCCTGTTCATCGAGCCGGACAACCGGAAGCGCTGGGCTTGTCCGCTCGACCGGATGTCCACCGGCTGGGTGGCCGATCGCGTCAGTCCCGTCAACCTCGACCGCATCCGCGAGAACATCCGCCTCGACCGCGACGACGTGTCGTGGGGACCGAACAACACGTTTCAGTTCCCGCGCCACGGGGGCACGGGGGGCGTTTTTCAGGAGGCCGCCCGTCGGTTGGGCGAACGGGTCGCGCTCAGCCACGAGGCCGTGGCGATTGACCCCGAGCGGCGTGTCGTGCGCTACGCCAACGGTCAGGTCGAGTCGTATGATGCGCTGCTGAGTACCCTGCCGATCAGCCAGTTGATGCGTATTGTGTTGGGTGCGCCGCGCGACCTGATTCATCGCGCCAGCCAGTTGCGCCGCGCCAACAGCCTCATCCTGGGGATTGGTCTGCGCGGCCCCTGTCCGTCCGAAAAGTGCTGGATCTACTGCCCCGAGGAACCGGCGCCCTTTTACCGCGTCACCTACCTGTCGAACTACTCCCCCTTCAACGCGCCGGGCGAACAATTCTACTCCCTGATGTGCGACATTTCCTACTCCGACATCTTCCCCCACGATCTTTCCCGCATCGTGGAAAATACGCTCCGCGGGTTGGAAGCAGCCTCGCTCTTTGTGCCCGGCGAGCGCAGCGCGATCGTCTCGACCCACCTGATAGACGCGCCGTACTCCTACCCCGTGCCCACACTCGACCGCGACGCAATTCTGGCGGACCTGCACGCCTGGCTCGAACCGCGTGGAATTCATTCGCGCGGACGCATGGGCGCGTGGCTTTACGAGATCGGCAACATGGACCACTGCGTGCTGCAGGGCCTCCAATGGGCCGATGCCCAATTGGAAGACGCTCACGAAACCGTGTGGCTGGAGCAGCGGTAAGTCCTGTCTTCAACCGATCTTCTTCCATAAACCGTAGTTGGGGACGGAAAACGAGTCCTTTATTCTTGCGTTATGGGGCAAAAAGAGGTTTGACTCGCTCCCCTTTGGGGTGAGATTTCCTTTGCGCCGATCAGGGGATCGGCGTTCTCGGGGAGGCCATTCCTCCCTTGGGAAATAGCCTTTCCGGGAGGGAGGGCGTCCCGCCCGCCTGAAAGAAAAACCGGACGATAGGCGTTCAAATGCGGTTTACATGCAACGCCCTGCGTCCCTCCGGAGCGCACAAGGAGACAACTCTCTTTCCGGGGGGTTCCGCTTTGCTCCACCCCCCGCAGGCTTGTCGCCTGCGCAGCACCTGACCTTGGCCCCTGACCGGGCAATAAGCAGGATTCCATTCCTTAATATCGAAACTTTTGATTCTCCTGCCTCTCGGCCAGCCAACGAGGAGATCCAGGACCGGTCGAATCTGTCCGGGGACAGGTCAGCATATCCTGCCAATTCGGTCAGCCAGGGCGCTTCTGCTTGTTAAAGTTGCCTTTTTGTGCGGATTGCTTTAAAATGACTGGCTGAGTGGAAATGGATTTCCGGGTGGCGCCCAACGGATTGTTTGCCGGATTCCAAACCGGCGTTCGATGAGAGGGCTTGATTGTGGATGTAATTCTTCCAAAGAAACTGGAACTGCCCGGTTTCTCTTACGTGCTCCGGCTGGACGACGAGTGCCTGGTGGCGATTCTCGAACGAGCCGATCCGTCCGGTTTGCCCCCACCCGAGGTCGCTGCGGCCGACCTGGTCGCCGCGATCCAGCGGGTGGGTGTTCTGAACGTGGACGCAGAAGGCCTGGAGCGGACCCTGCCCCAGGTGCGCATGGGCAAGCGCTTTTGTGTAGCGCGTGGTCTGAGTCCCGAAAACGGACACGACGGTTACATCAAGTACCTCTTTGAACCTCGGATTGCCGAAAAGGTGTGGCAGGAGGACGAAAGTCTCAAGGTCAACTTCCACGAACGGAATGAAATCAACAATGTCTATGAAGGCGACGTGCTGGCGGAATTGGTTCCCCCTTCGGCGGCGCTCGATGGCCGCAACGTGCTGGGCCACCCGATCCGGGCGCAGCGGGGCAAGGCGGCGCGTCTTCTGGCAGGCAAGAACGTGATGCTCTCAGCCGACGGACTGCGAGCGTTCTCGAAGATCAACGGTTCGGCCAAAGAAGTCGGCAACCGCATTTCCGTGGACGCGGTTCAGACCATCCAGGGCGACTTGGATTTCAAGAGCGGCAACGTGGATTTTGCGGGCGACGTGGTGGTGTTCGGAACGGTAAAAGAGACCTTCAAGATCGAGGCGGGCGGCTCGATTCGGATCGCTCAGGCGGTGGATCGAGCCGATCTGAAGGCGGCGGGCGATATCGTCATCGAAGGGGGCCTCTACGGCAAGGACGGGGTCACGGTCGAGGCGGCGGGCGACGTGTCGTTCGCGTTTGCCGAAAACGCGGTGATCAAGGCGGGGGGCAACATCTACGTGCGCGGCGCCATGATCAATTGTCAGGCGCACGCGGCGGGCAAGATCTTTCTCAAGGCGATGGGCCGAGCGCTCGTGGGAGGGCACATCATCGCCAACCAGGGGGTGGAAGCCCACTCGGTCGGCAATCCCCGCCTGCCGATCGAGACAACCATCGAGTTCGGCCTGCGCCCGGAAATGAGCCGGCACCTGCGGCAACTGGAAACCGAATTTGCGCGAGTGGACAATACCCATCGCCAGGAGGCGATTCGTCAGGAAATGGAAGAGTTGCTCCGGCAGAACGAGGGCTTGCTACGCGCCAAGGTCGTCGTGCGTGGCTCGGTCTATCCCGGCGTGATCCTGGTGAGTGACAAGGTCATCTATGAAGTGCGATCCGAAATGACGAATCGCGTCTTCTACAAACCAAAACTGGCCGACAAGATTTCCCTGCGGGAATACGACCCCAAGCGGGATTGAAGCGCCTTGTATCTCCCCAAGATACAAACGTCCGGACGTTTTTTTACCCTGATTCCGGTCTGAATTCGGGTGGCAAGACGCTCGGTCTCGGAAGTCGTCCTGAACGGGTGTAAACCCGGTCCAGAAAAGAAGTCCTTATCTGTCTCGAAGGAGTCTTTCCCCATGCTCGTCCCGATCATTGTCGGATTGATTTTCGCGCTGGTGGGGGTGGCCTTACTGGTCTCGGCGCGGCAGGCCGACCGCAAGAATTACGTGCTCGAGCGCGCTTCGCCGCTTCCTCTCTCGCTCGTCAACGTGCGCGACGACGTGTGGGTGCGCGGGCGGGTGGATTGCCCACAGCCGGTCGTTTCACCGCATTTCGGGTACGCCTGTATCCACTACGACTACAGACTGGAGGAACGGGTGGCGCGGCGAACAAAGAAGGGAACCCATTACACCTGGGTAACCCGTGAGCATCGGGCCGAGGCGACGCCGTTTCATCTCTGGCAGGAGGATCTCTCGATCCTCGTGGATGGAAACCAGGCCGAGTACCTCTTTCCCGTGAGCGAGACCAACCAGATGGGCTCCTGGCGCCACGTGGTCAGTTATATACCGGCGGTGAGCGAGGTCAGCGTGATCGGCAGCGTGTCGGAGGGGCGCGAACGGCTCGAACCGTATGGAAACATCCCCCTGGCGGTGTCGCCCCTGGAACGCGCCGAGTGTGTGCGGCAGCTCGAGCGGGGCGAGAAAGTGTCGCGTGGCGTCGGGTATGCCCTGTTCTGGCTGGGGAGCGGTTTGAGTCTGTCGTTTCTGTTCCATTCGCTCCAGATTCCGTCCGCCCCTCCGTTCGGCGAGTTCAGCCTCCCGGCTGTTATCCTCGGTGTCAGCCTGTCGTCGTTCTGCCTCTTCCTCGTCTGGTGTCTGTACACCTACAATTCGCTCGTGGTGTATCGCATGCGGGTCGAGAACGCCTGGCGGCACATAGACATTGACCTGAAAATGCGCTACGATCTGATCCCGAACCTGGTCGAGAGTGTCAAGGGGTACCTGAGCCACGAACGCTCGCTCCTGGAACGTCTGACCGATCTGCGCGGTCAGGCCGTGCAGGGGAACGTCTCTGAGAAGATTCAGGTCGAAGCGCCTTTGATCGGCGCGATCGAGAAAATGCAGGCAACCGTCGAGGCGTACCCCGACCTGAAGGCGCAGCCTGTCGTCGAAAAACTGATGCGCGAGTTAAGTGCGCTCGAGGAGAAAATCGCCCACGGGCGGAAGATCTACTGCGAGGCGGTGACCGAGTACAACACCAGCACCCAGTCTTTTCCGATCGTATTGATCGCGCGGTCTTTCGGATTCCGAGAATGCCCCCTTTTTCAGGTGGCCGAAGACGACCGTTCGCTCCCACAGGCGTGATTTGTATCTGATCTCCTGGCTCCGCGGATCGGAATTCACCACCTCCCTTGACAACCCGAGAGTGAAACCGTAGGCTGAATGCGGGTACTGTTGCGGCGGGTTGCCGCGTCCAGTCAAGAGGATCGAACATTCAGATGCGCCCACGAGTTTTCCCCCCTGTCTCATTCTTTCGCCCGTTCTCCTTTTCGCGGAGTGGGTTCTTCCTCCGGGTCGCGTGTATGGGGCTGCTGCTCTGTGCGATGGCGCAAGCCGCCGAACCGGAGCGGTTGAGCGCTCCCGGCGCAACCGCCGGAATTCCGCGCCTGGCCGCCCGAGCCAATGGAGACACCGTGGCCGTGTGGCAGGAGGAAGTTCCGCCCGCCCCATCGGAAAGCGTCGCGGACCGCCAGCCCACGGCCCGACTGGTCGCCCGGTTGCGAACGCAAGGCGTCTGGTCCAAACCCGTGGTTCTGTGCGAGGAACGCGGGCGCGCGCCGTTGCGCCAGTTCACCGTCCTTCTGGACCCCGAGGGTCGCGCTCACGCTTGCTGGGCCGCCCAGAAAGAGAATTTCTCCCGACTCGAATATGCCGCGACGGACTCGCGCGGACGCTGGTCCGACCCCGTCTCGATTTCGGATTCGACCACCCTGTCGCTCGAATCGCCCGTGCTGGCCGCGTTGTCGGCCACCTCGACCCCGGGTAAGCCCCCTCAGCAAACCCTCTTTTTCGCCTGGCAGGAGCGGAAAGGCTCCGTTTACCGCATCCAGACGCGTATCGTCCCATCCGCCGGGCCGCCCCATCAGGAAATCCTGACCGGCCAACACGGATTCCGCTATGCCGTCTATCCGGATTTCTTTCTGCTTCCCGCCACTGGAAAAACACAAACGGCCCAGATGGCCGTGGCGTGGTACGACCTCGGTGGCGCCAAGGCGGTGTTGAAGATGGGCGTGTGGGACTCGGACAAGCGCATCTGGAAGCGTCTGTCGGCGCCCCAACTGCGCGACGACGTGCTGTCTTCGCTGCCGATCGTGCGCGCTACCGCCACACAAGGCCCCTTTCTCATCGGCTCCGACGCCCCCCAGTCTCCCGGACGGATCTTCTTCAGTTCGTCCATGTTCCCGCTTACGCACCTCGACAACCAGCCGTTCGCCGAAAGTCAGATCCGGCGCGTGACCCAGCCGGAGGGCGAGCAACTGGGACTGCTCTGGCGCGAGGAAAGCGAGGTGGGGCAGCGGCAGATCCTGGGGATTCTGCGGACCGACGGCCAAATCGTCACCCACCCCCTTCCCGACCCCGGCGCGGCCCCGCCCCAGGCCGATGTGGCGCTCACCGCCACCGCCCTGCAGGCCCTCTGGGTCGCGCAGGCTCCGTCTCAGACTCCCACCGTCTTCTTTTGCGAAATTCCTTTCTCGCAATCCGATTGGCGCCCGGTCGCGCCCACCCAGGAGGTTCTCGCTCGATGAAACATTTTACCCTGCCGCTGGTGGTTTTTTTGTTTCTGGCCACCGGTTCCATCACTCCTGCTCAGGAAAAAGCCCAGATTGAGCAGAATCTGACCGCGCACGGGATCGGTGTCAAACCCGCCCAACTGGCCGAATTCCTCCAGAACGGCTGGCGTGTGACCAAACGCCCGCCGACTTACCCCTCGGACCCGGCCGAGAAATCGCGCCTCCTGGGGCTGAGCTGGTACCTGCTCACCCTGCACTATCCGGGCATCCAGAAAGACAAGACGCTTTTGCCCGTCCTGAACGATCTGGCCCTGCGCTACGCCCAGGGCGCCCTGCCTCCCGGCGCGATCGAAGTGATCGAGACCGACCTGAAAGGTCTGCCCATGGATCAGGCGGAACTCCGGCGCCACGTTCTGAGCGGTCTGCTTCAATACAACGGCATGGTCGCGCTGGGAGTCTTTGGCGAGCAGAGCGATGTCGTGCGTCAGGTGGCCCGCCGCATCTACGACAGCGAAACCAGCAAGATCATGCGGGCCGCATACGCCGAGGCGCTGGTTCTGCTGGGCGACCACCAGCCCATTGACGATCTCGTCGCAATGCTGGGCGACAAGAAAGACCGCGCCGCCGCCGTGGCCGCCTCCACCGCCCTGAGCAATCTCTTCGGACGTTCCTTTTACATTTTCTCCTACACGGCCCAGGGACCGCGCCTCAAAGCCGCCGGCATGGCCGCCCAGTGGTGGGACGCGGAAAAGAAAAAAGGAATCCCCCCGCAAATTCTCCGCGACGAGGTGATGGCCCGGCGCTTAACCCCGGAAGTGGCCGTTCCGACCCCGCTCGATTCTCTTCGCAATATCCTGCGCGCCAGCGGCAGCACGATGAATGCGTCCACCCGGCGCGAGAGCGGCGATGCCTGGACCCTGCTCAACCAGGCCGGAGAAAAACTCGCCGACGACCTCGAACCCTTTGTCAAGAATGTGGACGAAGACCTCGACATCCGCCAGGAGGCCATCCGCTGGTATGCCCGCATAAAGGGCGACGATGCGCGCAAGGCATTGAAAAAACTCCGTAGCGATCCGAATCCCGAGATCGTCGAACAGGCCACCGCTCTGCTCGAACCCCCAGCGGCATCGGAGTAGGCAAACCGTCTCTCCAGAAAGGTCCCCGCATGGTTCTCAGAATTTGCCTCTTTAAAAAATTTGTGGGTAAACAGAGGGGACGTTCATCTTGTTACTTCTCTTGAATAGAGTCGCTTCCGGCTTTCTGGAAACTCTGAGGCCGGACCGTATTTCCAGGCTCGGTGTTGTGTTATGTCCTTTTCCCGGTCCTCTGTCCGAATCTCCCGACTCTCGCCCCCGTTCGTCATCCCCGCGAACGCGGGGACCCAGAGTAGCGCGAACGGGAAAACGGGGGGAAAACCCAAGGGAAACGCGATCAACCAGAACGTCCCGGATCTGGGTTCCCGCTTTCGCGGGAATGACGAAAAGCGGGATTGTGTTTTCGCCCCCCTGCGAAAAAATCGTCAAAAATCTGCCCACAAACTCTTTCAAAGAACCCCGAATTTCATGCCGTGCGTTTTCCAGATTCCGGACTGTCCCTGCTTCCGGACAGCATGGACTTGGTTCGGGAGTCCCCTGGCCGAGCTTTTGTCTCGGGCTTCTGGTCTTGTTTGTCTGGACGCTTCTCTTTCCCGGTCTTGTTCCGGCCAACCCGCCTTCCTCGCTCCACAGCGCCACCCTGTCGGCCGCGCCCGCCGCGCCTCACAATCTTCAGGCATACCCGGACGAACGCGACATTGTCGTGATCTGGGACGCCGGTTCTCAGGAATCCATCCGCGGGTTCCACGTGTACGCCCACCCGGCCGACGGGGGACAGTGGCGGCGCCTGACCGACGAGCCGCTCGACTACCCGCTCTATCGCCATCGGAACCTCAACAAAGGTGAAACGTGGGAGTATCGTGTCACGGCGGTGGGTCTGGACGGATCGGAGAGCCAATACCCTGCGGGCGGGCGGGACGGACGGGACGTTCCCGAGACGCTGAAGGTCCCTGCCGGCGCATCCCTTCAGGAGACTCTCGACGCCCTGGCCGATCAGGCGCCCACCAGTGTGGGCCTCTACTGTTACCACGTGGAACGTGGCGAGGAGGCGTTTGTCCGCCCCGACGAACAGTTTCCCGCCATGAGCGGAATCAAGAGTGTCCTGGCCGCCGCTGTCCTCGCGCGCGACCTCGAAGAACCCGGCTTCCTGGACACGTCCCTCACCCTCCAGAGCGAGAATCAGGTGGGCGGGAGCGGGGTGCTGTACCGCCGCAAACCCGGCACCCGAATCCCCCTCCGCATGGCGATGCAGTTCCTGCTGCAGGAGAGCGACAACACGGCCGCCAACACCTTCCTCGACGAAATGGGGGGTGTCCGCGCGCTCGACGAACGCCTCGAAAAGATGGGATTTCCCGAACTCAAGGTTCTCAAGAAGGCCCTGAAAGACGGGGATTCCTCTTATCCCGACCTCAGCGCGCAGTTCGATTTCTCGGTCATCACCCCGCGCGCACTGGGGCGGTTGTTTCGCCGACTCGACACCCAGACGCTGGTCAGCCCCCCACACGACGCCTTTCTGCGTGGCCTGCTCACCACCGGCCAACCCGGCGGACGCATCAAGAAATACCTCACCGACCTCGCAGGCGTCAAAATCGCCAACAAGACCGGTTCTTCGGACCACCACCGCCTCGACTCGGGGATTGTCTCGACCCCCGACCGGGGGCACTGGATCCTCGTCGTGGCCCTGAAAAACTACCCCACCGTGCGGTGGGACACCCCACACCCCTGCGACGAGTTCATCGCGCAGGTCTCCTGGGAACTCTACAATTTTTTCGGGCGCTCCTCCGCAGACAAGCCGCCGGAACAACCGGGCGCTCAGGAGGAATAAGCCGAATCTTCCCGGAGCGCACAGGGAGGCGAGACGCGCAAGGAATCGAGGACCGGGTCTTCTATCGGCGGTCGGGACAGGGGTGTGCGTGGTGCGATTATCTGCCCCTTTGTATGGGGAACAGGCCGCGAGCACAGAAATGCCTGATCTGCGTTATCTAATCCACAAGAGCCAGCATGAGAGTGCTGGCTCTGTTTCAAGATTCGGGGAGAGTCTCGAACAGGAATATCTGTTTCCGATGCCGAGGGGAAGATGGCCTGGAAAATGGATCTCGCGGCGTCCTGGTCTGCTACGAACGGGATGTGGCTTGGGGGGGGGGGGAAGGATAAGTAGGGGCCGAGACCTTCCAGAAAGACGGAATTTGAGATCGCCACCGAAAAAGGGACAACGACACTCTTCGGGCGATATCCTTACAAAATTGTGTCATATGAGCCTCTTGCAAAAGTATTGGGCAAACGGCGAAAAAGCCGGATTGGTGGTTTCGGAGGGATGATTTCTTGGCGAGAACGCATGATTGCTCACCATCATGTTGAAAAGGTATAAAGTAGATTGTGTTGCGAGAATCGGCCCATTTCTGGCCCCGAAGGGGCCTCCCATGAGTAGCCGTGGGTGACCGAAGGGAACCCACGGAAAGTGTTCCTAAATGTTCTGCACCCCGAAGGGGTGCCCCAAAAGGGAAAGTTCCGGACGATCAGTGGATGATGTAACTTTATGTTTCTCAATAGGGCAACCCCTCCGGGGTTGGATGAGTTGCAGGGACAGGGTCCGTGGGTTCCCTTCGGTCACCCACGGCTACTCAAAGGGAATCCCTTCGGGATTCTAAGAACCGATTGTCGATCCGAAGAAACTATTTGAGTCTCAATAAAGCCCATCGGTTTTCCGATACACTGTTACACCTTACCACCGAAGTAACCCTTCTCCTCTTTGTCTCACCTGAAAATAGAACTACTCAACGACTTTTGCAAGAGGCTCATCTGTTCGATAATTGCCAAATCCGCAGTGGAAACCCAATCCTCACGCTCCTTCTTTTCGTCAGGAAACGAGGCACGAAGATCGAAAAAATGCCGATCTTCGTGCCTCGTAAATCGCGTTGGACCCCAAAAAAATCAGCAGTGTGGGTGCCGCACTTCTCAACCGGCTTTTACAGGCGATTACCCGCCATTGCTAGTTCTCCCCCTTCTTCACTTGCACCGTCGAAAGGTCATGCTTGCCCGTGAAGCTCCACCAGTCGGCCTGCTTCTTCATTTGTTCGCGGATATATTCCGGCACAAGTTCCTGGCTGACGCGGTTCTGCCAGCCCCCCCCCAGCGCCTTGTAGATGGAAACGAAGTCCGTCGTGGCTTGCCCACGCCAAGCCCACATCTGGTCCTGCTGCGAGGCCAGGAAGGTCAGCGCGGTCAGGGGCTCCGAGACGATGACTTTACCTTCTTTGTAGGCGGCCATTGTCTGGTTGGCGGTATCAAGGGCATCCTTGACGTTTCCTTCGAGAAGGGCCGTTTCATCCTGCGCCTTGAGGAATGAATACATGGAATTTTCCACTTCGAGGTTGGCGTTCAAGACCGTTTCCCGATAATTCAGCAAGGCCTCTTCGAACTGGGCGTCCTCGTTGCGAACAAATTCCACGGTCACCGGGTAATTGATCAGATTCGTGACCTTCACCAGCCCGCCATAGGCGCTTTTCACACTGTCGGACTGGAAGAAGTTGTCAGAATCGGATGAACTGAACCCAATCGAGCCGAAGATGTTAAACGAGGGCAGGATGATAGCTTTAGCCATACCGACCCGGGCGCATTGGGCCGCGGCCAGATGCTCGGCCATCCGCACATCGGGGCGGCGGCGCAGCAGATCGGCCGGGATGCCCACAACATTCTGGGTCGGGGCAACTGGGATGGTCCCGGTGGTACCGATGTTCTGATGCAGGGTCTGAGGCGCTTTGCCCAGCAGCACACAAAGGTTGTTTTCCTGCTGACGCCTGGCCGCTTCAAGCGGTGGCATTTCGCTCTGCACAATGCCACTTAGCAGCTTTGCCAGTTTGACATCGGTGATCAGCGCTTCTTTCTTATTAAAGCGCTCTTCCGTAAGCGTTACGAAACCGTTCATGGTGCCAACCAGTTCCTTCAATGCGGCAATGCGCTGATCGGTTGTCCGGATCTGGATGTACGTCTTGGCCACCTCCGCCGCCAATGAGACCATGATGGCGTCGTAACTGGCGTAGGCCGCCTTGAGTTGTTCGCCGGTCGCCCGGAACAACTGACGCCGCTTTCCCCACAGGTCCAGTTCCCAGATCGCATCGAACCCGGCGTCATAGACGTCCAGTTCCGGCGAGACATTGACCGTGGGCAGATTGCTCCGCAAATGATTGCGAACGGCAGGAGGAAGTTTTCTCTGGGTCTGGGGGAGATCAATCTCCACTTCAGGTTTTACGTTTGTGCTCATATTGTTGTGCGAGATTGAACCTTGCCCGGTTATCAGCGGGAAGAAAGCCCAACCTGCGGCTACATGGCCAATGCGAGCCTGGACGATGCGGAGTGAGGCTGCCTGCAGGGTCAGATTTTGCTCGAAGGCCTGCTGGATGAGGGAGTTGAGAATGGGGTCATTGAGACTCTTCCACCATTCCACCTGATCGACCGGCTGTCCGGTATATTGCGGTTGCCCCATGTCGCGCCATTGCTGGGCTGTCATTACAGCCGGTGTCTGGAACTTGGGTCCCAGCATGCAGCCCGTGGAAAGAAGAGATAGGGTAACCAGGAGCATAACAATAACTCCACCACTGCCGATGCGATGCCGCCCACAAATAAACCGCAAACGATTTTGTGTGTGATTGCCGTGTAAGTCTCTCATCTCTTGCCCTTTCTCTGATGTGATCTGATTCATGTTGAGCCTTAATCCTGAACTTGTATCCCAGTCGTCTCATCCTCCACTACTCGCGCGCCGCGGGGAAAGTCGAGAAAACCGCAGGCTTTCTATACGGTGGTCTTGCTGGGCATTCCATCATAAGATTCGAGATCCCCGAGCAGTTCGGTGTGAACCTTGTTCGGCGTCAGAACCGACTCCGGAACCTTTGCTGTGAACTTTGGTTCTTGCGCCCCCCACAGTTAGCGCGAATATGGTACCCAACGCGCCCACGAGTGTGACAGCGAGAAAGTGTTCTCTGTGTGGGGGTTGCATTGGCTGCCCTATCCTGGACTGATGGGTTTGGCCATTTCGCTTTTTCAACGTCGTACGAAAGCATCCACATACGGTTCTAAAAGGGATCGGCAATCCAAGCCGGGTTGCTGGTTCCGAAATTGTTTACCGCATAGCCAGGGTGACTCTCTTTTGTTCCCTGCCGTCTTTTTCGAACTTGTCGCTTTTCAATTCCCAAGAACACCCATTAACCATGGGGTTTCCACCCCATTCTTTTCAACCATTTTGGGGCCGCGAGTTTGAAACAATCTGGCAGCCGCTCGTCTCATTACCATGCCTGCTTGAAAGAAGTTGGATAGTTCCCCCTGCTCTGATACCGACAAACCCTTACCTCCGGTATGTTATTTATTCATCGAACTCCCAGGAGCCGGGATAACCGGCCAGGCAACCGGATCAATGATTGCCTGGCGAACCACGATGGATTTTTTCGTAATGTTGAAAACGGTCAGATCTTGTGCGATGGTTGTTGGGCCTTCAAACTGATCGCGCACTTCTTGGTACGCCGGCCCGACCGTGTCATGATCGACGGCAAGGTGCCACATCACCGACATGCGCGCCCCCGCTCCTTTGAAGACTTTGCCGACCGCGGTGGGGCTGGTGTGCATTTTGTTCACAACTATTTCCGCCTGTTCCGAGGGGACATTTGCCTTTTTCGAGAAAACCGAGGCCGACGGAAAGCTTTCATGGATCAGGAGGTCCACACCGCCTTTGCAGGCATCCTGGAGAGTCTGACAGGGGAAGGTATCGCCCGAAAACACAACCGAGTTGCCCTCGTAATCAATACGATAACCGACGGCGCCCGGGATAATATGGGTCACCGGAAAAGAAGAGATCGTTACGCCGTTACGCTCATAAACTTTTGCCGGTTTGTCATACGGAACCTCGGTGGCTTTTATCTGCGCGCCAGTTCGTCCGGGGTGTTCTTTCAGGGATGCCGTGTCCCAGGCATGTGCTGCCTGCAAATGCTGCGCGTAGGCGAGTGTCCCAAGTTCCTGGGTCTCGGCGGCAGGGCCCCAGACTTCGACGGGTGCCACTCTGCCGGCCTTGGCGAGGCTCCAGACCAAGGTGGGCATGTCGCCGACATGATCTGCATGAAGGTGAGTCAGGAACACCTTCGTGGTTGAGGTCACGGGAAGCTTCAAGCCATTGAAATGGGCCAAGGCGCCCGAACCAAGATCAAAGAAGAAAAAGTCGCGCGCCTCATTTCCCACTTCGATCAGCACAGAGGCCGACGCCTGACCGGCCTTGACGAACGGATCGCCACTGCCGAGAATTGTGACTCTCATCTCGTTAGAACCCAACGGTTCGGTTCCCGCCTTAAATGTGGCATCGTATTCCCGATCGGGTGTTCCAACAACGGGCGTGGTTGTCAGTGGCTGGGTGCCACCTTCATAGGCCAGTTTCGTTGACGCATTGATTATCGGACTTGGGGCGTCTGCGCCCCGGGCCGGCAATGCGCACGGGAAAACGGACAATGCCAATACGGTAAGCATCAAATTCCTCCGCATTCTTCGAGCCTCCTCGTCTCACGTCATGATCGGTACATTTTGCCCATTGAATCAGAATCAGGGAACACCATGCCTCCCCTCCCTTCAGGGGCTGTTGGCCCGATGTGTGGAAACACAATCCCCTCGAATGGAAAAACTTCCGGGTGCCCGTCAATGTAGTACTCTGACGGGGATAGACTCGCACAGGCCCAGAGATCCTGTCAAGCGGGATGTCCGGGAAATTTAACCCCCTGTTCGACATACCGTCCCCAGATACAAACTTCTTGAATACTGAACGGATTCCCTTGAATAGTCGCAGGTGATCGAAGCGAGCTTGCGGAATGTGCCCCAAGGTATTTCCAACCCCGAAAGGGTTTCTCGATTTTCGTCGTTCTAGCGCCTCTGGATCGCCGTTTTCGCGGGGAGCGGGGATGCCGAATGAGCGGGACGGTTCTGGGGGTAATGAAGATTCTTTCTGGTAAGCGCTATCGCTCCCCGAAACATGAGGGATGAATCGGGGGACACCATACCGAATTCCTTCCGCCCGGTTTTTCGTTCCCGACCCGGCGGTGGAGGCGCGATCTTCCTCGCGCGGGAGAGGCCTCCAGGTGAGGCGCCACCGCCCCAGGCTCCGGAGGTTCTGTGGCGCTCGTGGCGCCCCCCGGAGTCGTAAATCTCGCCGGGCACCGCTGCAGCAGACCGGCAGTTCCACGCGCACACGACGTGCCGTGACTCCCGGAGCGACGGGGCAGGCCGTGTGCCATAACGGGGTCAGATTCGCACAGGGCGTAAAATCCTGTCAAGCGTGGATTCCACGGCAGGAACTCCTCATTGTCTATTTTGCCTTTTCTGTTCGGGGAAAACAGAAACCATTTCTCCGTCATCCCCGCGAACGCGGGGATACAGAGACACGGCAACGGCGAAAGATGAAGACGATTGGGAGGAAAGGGGGATTGGAACCGGGCTTGTTTCGGATCTGGGTTCCCGCGTTCGCGGGAATGACGGAGAGGAATAAACACCCGGAAAAGGCGGGCTATTCGCTGTTTTTGGCAATTGCTCGCTCGAAATGTGAAAAAAACTTTGCCATGGGGAACGATAAGGCTTCTTGGACAAGGCCTCGGCGAACCGGCTCCCCTCACTCCCGCGCCTGGAAAACATACAACGCGCGAGGCGAGCGTTCCGTCAGGGACGAAGCGTCAAACCCGCCGTGGGTGGACAGAAGCGCCAGGCCCGCCCGATCGGCCAATGCGACCACTTCCTCCGGCTCGTAGAAACGAACGCTTTCGAGCAACGTCTGCGGCTCGGCGCACGACTCGAACACGATCCGTTTCTCGACCCGCCGCCGCGCTTCGTCTATCCAGCGGGTTTCACGAACCCATGCGCCGGAAGGGATCTGGCGGCGGCTTTCGGACACCAGCCCGGCCCGCAACGCAGCGGGATTGAGATGATCGAAGAGAAAGAAACCGCCGGTCCGGTCCAGAACCCGTGCCACCTCCTGGAAAACGCCGGCATTCTGCGCGTCGTCCTCGAAATACCCGAAACTGGTGAACAGATTGAGAACCAGCCGGAAAACGCCCTCCCGGAAGGGCAGGTGGCGCATATCCCCCCGGACCAGTTTCAACGGCGCGCCAGCACGCCGGACCGCCTCTGCCGCCTCACACAACAGATTGGGAGAAAGATCCAGCCCCACCAGATTCGTGCCTCTGGCCGATTCGAGCCAGGTCAGACAGTGCCGTCCCGACCCGCAGCACAAGTCCAGCACGCGACCCGGTTGCCCCCCCATCAGCGGCCCCAGATGCGGGTTGTTGCGGACAAAATCCACGGCCAGCCACGCGTCCGACTCGTTGCGGTGGTGATAAAGATCGGTATAGTATTCGCCGAAAGCGGAAACATACCAGGGTTTCGTCATGGGAGTGAAAGAATCCTTGCGCGAGACTCGTTCGGAAACGCGCCGAACAAGGGCGTCTATCCGGCGCTCCGGTAAAGGTGCCGGTTCAGAGTCTGATAATGGTAAGTCCGTTCCATCTGTTCTCGGATAATGGGCGAAGGGCTGCTGATATAGGCGAAACTCCCGGGCATGTGGGCGCGCACCAGCGGCGCCAGCATTTCCGTCTGAATATCGGCGGAAAAATACTGCATCACATGGTCGCAGATGATGAGATCGAACTTGTGCTGACGGCTCCCCTCGCGGATATCGCGTTGGATGAAAACCACGTGTTTCCGCAGACGCGGTCCGACCAGAACCTGATTGACGTCCGGACGCTCCATGTACTTGCGGAACAGATCCTGATACGCCTCCTGCGCGCGTTCACTCAGCGGGTACTGGCCCTGCCGCGCAATATCGAGCGCCTCCGCGGAAATATCGGTCCCCAGAATCCGAAAATCCACCCCGGTCAGGCCCTTGCGATCCAGGTACTCCAGAATCAACATGGCCGTCGAATAGACTTCCATCCCGTTCGAACACCCGGCGCACCACACATGGAGCCGTTTCCCCCGCCCCAGCAGATCGGGCAGGATCGTATTCTGGAGAAAACCGATCAGGTGCTCGTTGCGGAAGAACAGGCTCGCGCCGGTTATCAGACGCCGCTTGGGGTCGTGAAAACACTGAAACGAACGATCCGAAGAATACATGGAGCGCGAATTCGCCGCCTCCTCTTCCTGCGATTTCTTATACAGAAGCAATTCGCCGGTCGCCGGTTCGAATAAAAATTTCCGATGAAAGTCCCCCAGAACATCGAGTTCGTCGAAAGCGATCCCGCGCCGGGTCAATTCGGCCACCACCCCGTCGTACACATGCCGAGCCTTGGTGGCCCCTCCCAGAATAAAACACGCGCAATCGGAAAATCTCAGACCGTGGTCCCGCAAGCCGGCCTCGAGCGCATCCAGAGCGCCCGTCACATGATGCCCCCCCTGCCGGTGAAAATCGGTGATGTGACTGATCGCGCCGATCCGCCGCTCGGACTGGTAGAAGCCGATGCAGATGCAACTCTTGAGAATCGTCCCCTGCGCTTCCGGCCCGATCCAGGTTTCGCCCTGCTGGATACGCACCCCGTCATGACGGCGGAAATTCTCAGAAGTGATGGTCAGACGTACCCGCCGCATCAAGAAACCTCGAATAAAAGTAAAGATCCCCGGTTACGCTTTCGCGCCGCCCCCCCGGAAGTAACTGTCCTGAATTTTCCGCACCGTCTCGCGCAGCGCCACCTCGACCCGCTGGCGAACATCCGGACTCATGTTGAGCGCCTGAGCGATCTCATGGTGCCCCAGGAAATCCTCCTGCTGATCGTAGGGCAACAGGCTGAAACCCATGAGCCGCGTCATCTGATTCGAGAAAAACGTCACCACCACCGCCTCGTCGTACTCGTGAACATAGTAACTGTCGTCGTGCAGATACACGACGTCTTCAAAAGTCTTGTCATAACCCCACTTCTGGATGAGACGCGCCCCCAGGTGGTTGTGGCGTGTCGTCAGAATCTCATCGAGCAATTCATCCGTGATCGTTCGTTTGTTCCAGATCTTGCGCTCGAATCCCTGTTGGATCAGTTGCAGAATCAGCAACTTGCCCACATCGTGCAGCAGCCCCAGCATGAAGTAATCGCCACTCTCCGCAATATAGAGATCCTTCGCCATGATCTCGTTCGCATAGGCGCAGGCCAGGCTGTGCATCCAGAGTTTGGTGAGCAGAAGCGCCAGGCGGCGGTCGTTGACCTTGAACAGGTTCTCCGCCGAAATGGCCGACAGAATGTTGCGCGTCTCGCGCAAACCGATGCGGGACACCGCCTGTTGCAGGTTGCGCGTTGCCTCGCGCCCGGCGTACAGGGGCGAATTGGCCACCTCGAGAATCCGGGCGGACATGGTCGGCTCGAGCGCCACCACCTCGGAAAGCCGCTCGAACGACACGTTTTCCTGAGAAACCAACTTGCGGACCTCGCTGGCCACCTGGGGCAGAATGGGCAACTTGATATCCGGCTCCTCGAGCATCAGGTCCAGAACCCGCGCCACTTCCGCCGTCATGTCGTCGGCCATCTGGTCCAACTCGAGTTTCATATTCTCATACTGAGGCGGCCCAACCACCGAATTGATCAAAGGTTCCCCTTTGCCTCTTTCCGAAAAATGCAGGGAGGCGCTTTCCGGCTTTTCTTCCACGACGGGCGCTTCCATTCCTCCCCGGCTTAACATCGGCACGCCCCCCAGACTGGCAACCTTTACATCGCTGGCCTTGGGTCCATGAAGCGGGCGCAGGTTGAGCACCTGGGGCGCGGCGGGCCGCGCGGGCGGAGCGGCAGGTGCGCTTTTCGGGGACATGATCTTTCTGCGCCGTTCCACCAGTTCTTTGACCTGCTCCAGGTCTATCGCGCCGGTGAAAACAGCGGATGGTTCGGCGCGATTGATCACATCGCGCCAATCGAACAACTCGGACGCTTCGGCCTCATAGAGGGCGCGCAAGGTCGAGGGAAGAAATTCCCGCGCTTTCCCCAGAAAATCCACCGCCGAGGGCGCGCTCAGAGCCGAATCTACAATCAGCAGATCGAAATCCGCCTCCACCAGCCGCTTGATCGTCTCGGCTGCTTTCGCGACCGGAACCGCCTCGATCCCTTCCGCGCGCAAGGGAGCGCAAATGGCCTCACACACCGTCTCATCCAGGCTCAAGACCAGAACCCTGCCGTTTAAACTCATGAACCCTGCGCTCCTTTCAATTCCCTGACCCCCGTCGCATTATAGGGCAGACTCGCCCATGCACAAAGTAAAATCCATCTATTTCTCACCAGGCGGCCTCGGAACGCCCGATTCACATGTTTCCCAGAGGTCTTTGCGGGAATGGACGCAAACGCCGCTATCGGTATGCTGGGACGCCACGGGTGTCCCCCGCCGAAACCCGCCCTCGGGGGAGACCTCCCGATCCTTTTCATTCCACAAGAGAGGTTCCTGCCATGAAACAGTTCCTTCCCACCCGAACCCGAATCGCTTTCCTCTGGGTTTTGTTGTGCCTCTTCCTGCCGATCGCGCCCCTCCGGGCCATCCAGACCCACCAGGTCGAAATCGGACGGCAGGGCGTCTATGACGGCCACGTCACGATCACCCGCGACTCTACCGGAAAAATGCTCTTCCAGGACACCGAAACCCCGACTCCCGTTCCCCTCTCCGCTCTGACCACCGGCGTCAACGCCCACAACCTGCTCACGGGACTCAGCGCCGACGATCACCCCCTCTACCTGAACGCCACGCGCCACCAGAGCGCCCACTCGAACGCGTTCAACGCCCTGCTGCCCATCCCCGCCGACGCAGCGGGCAACTACACCCTGGGTGAGCACGTTGCCGACAACCGGATCCACCTGCGCCGCGACCAGACCGCCGAAATCACCGGCAACTGGCGCTTCAGCGGGACACCCCGTTTCTGGAACCACCTGGAACTGAGCGCGAACGGCGCGCCCGGCGAAGCCCGACTCTCCTTTGCCACCGCCACCGGCACAGCCACCCTCAAGTGGCTCGAAGCGGCAAAAGTCTTCGCCCTGGACCGGGGAGTCAGCGTCACCGGCGACCTCGACACAACCGGCGACGCGAGAATCGCGAAAAACCTCTGGGCCAAAGGATTTCTCTACGGGGAAGGCGCCCACGCGCCCAACTACGCCGAACACCTTCTCCTCAACCTCAACGACAACGCCGACACCCCCACGGTTCTGGACGCGACCGGCCACTTCAATCAGGTCTTTCTGGACCCGGGCGGCAATCCGAACACCAGCCAGCACACCACCCCCGGCGTGGTTGGAACCGCCCTCCTTTTCGACGGCGTGGACGACCACATGGACATCGGCGACCGCTGGTACGAGGTCGCCAAAGCCGGACAGGATTTCACGCTGGCGTTCTGGTGGAAATTCCTCGACGCCAATGTCGCCAACCAGTACGTCCTCCACCAGCAACCTTCACCGGGCCTTGTCTTCTACGGCTACGGGACTTCGAGCTTCAAAATGGGTTTCTACCGAAGCGACGGCTCCCTCGCTTCGTGTCAGTACAACGGGGTGAACGACGGCAACTGGCGCTTCTATACCGTCACCCGCCGGGGCGCGACTCTCCGCTGGTATGTCAACGGCGCCCTGATCGCCACCGACACCGATGCCCGCAACGCAGGCGCGCTGGCCTATCCCTACACGGCCAATCCGCCCAGCATTGGCTCGACGAACGGCGGCGCAAACAACTTCGCCCACGGCGCGCTGGACGAATTCCGCCTGTACAAACGCGCCCTCTCGAAAGGAGAAATTGCGACCCTCTACAACGCGGGCGCCGGAAACGCCGCCCGGCTCGAACTGGTCACCACGCTCGACGGCGCCTCCTCACTCGACCGCCTGGCCCTCAACGGCGGTTTCGCCTCCGCGGGCGCCCTTCTTCAGGTCTCCCAAGGGGCCTATTGCGACGGCAACACCTGGGTCAATCTCTCGAAACGAGCCGCCAAGACCCGCATCGCCCCCGCTCGAACAGACACCGAGTGGGACACCCTCGACCGCCTGCGCGTCGTCGAATTCGCCTACCGCAAGCGGAACACCCGCGAAGGCCAATGGATCAGTCCAAACGGAGAACCCGTTCCAACCAGCCACCCAACGCACACCACCCTCACCGGCCCCGAAACTCCGGCGCGCCGGACCCTGCTCGAACAGGGCTATCGCCTCGACGACTCCCCCTACCTCGACGAACCCGAAGCGCGCCGCCAACTTGGATTCATTTCCGAGGAACTCCACCAGGCCGACCCGCGCCTGGCCCGGCCCGACGGCATCGCCGCCATCGAAGTCGCGGCGTTCAACACCGCCGTACTCCAGGAAGCCAAACGCCGCATCCTCGACCTGACCGCCCAACTCACCACCCAACAGACCCAGATCGAGATCCAACAAACTCAGATCGCGACCTTGCAGACCCAACTCGCCGCCCGGCAATCTCAAATCGAGGCCCTGACCGCCGCGTACGAAACGCTCCTCAATCGCCTCGAAAAACTCGAACAGGCCACCCCTGCGCTCGTTGCCGAAAGATCAGGCCCAGTGTCGGTCCAGTCGGTCGAATCCACCCGATAACCCCCCATTCGTCCGATCAGCCAAACCGGATCGGACTCCTCCGTGCGATCGGTCCTATCTGTCATATCAGTCCCATTCATTCCATCCGCCCGCCCCTCCCAGAAAAAAACAGAACGCCCGGCCATCTCCCCGGCCGGGCGTCCCCCTTCTCTTCCGTTTCACTCTCCATTATCAATTGTCAATTATCCATTATCCATTCCCCATCATCCATTGCGGTCACGTCGCCAGTTGCACCAGCGCCAGGGCGTAAATCCGCACATTCCGCACCAGATGGTCTATCTTCAGGCATTCATCCGCCTGGTGCGCCAGATGCGTTTCCTCTTCCTTGAACACCGGACCGAAACTCAACGCGTTCGGGAACGCCTTGGCAAACGTCGTTCCCCCCATCGAGCGGCGCGTGGCCGGGGCGCCGGTGATCTGCGTGAAAGCGGTCGAGAGCGCCTCCATCAGTTCCGGATGCTTGTCCGGGTCCACAAACAAAGGCGCGTGCGGTTTGCCCGAGAACGCCACCGTCGCCTCGATCCCCGTCTGGGCCGTCCAGGCGCTCACCACCGACTGAACCGTCTGGAGCACTTCGTCGGGTGTCGAGCCGAATGTCGGTCGGATATTGACCACCGCCGTGGCCGAATTCGCCCGCAGGGCCAGCACGTCGAGACTGATCGTGGTCTTGCCGATGAAATCGTGCTCACGCGCCAACCGCAACCCGCCGCCGTAACAATCCTGGCACGACTCGGACAGAAAGCGCGCCACCCGCGACGGCGCTTCAGGAATACCCGGGGCTGCGGCCAGGAACCCGAGCGCGTCGAGCGCCGCGTTGTGGCCGTCCCACGGCGCGCTGGCGTGGGAACTCTTCCCCAGAAAGGTCATCCGCAGTTTCTTTTCTTTCCCCGATCCCGCTTCGGCCTGAAGGGGGAACGTATCGGCCTTGGGCCGCCGTTTCAGGTACTCCTCAAGACTGTGCGTCAGGGTCGCCGAAATATCCTTGACCTGCCCCTCCTGCGCCGACCAGACGATCTCCGCCCGGTTCGGTACCACATTGCTCCGCTCGCCCGACACCAGTTCGACAAAATCAGCCGACCCCGGACAGGCGGCCTGCCGGCCCCATTTGAAATCTATCTGGATGTCCACCATCCCCTTTTCGCCATTCACGATCGGAAAGTCCGAATCCGACACGATCGAAAAATCGGGCGCCTGTTCCCGTTCGAGGTACATCTCGATGTCGTCCCACTTGCCCGTTTCCTCCTGCGAGGCCACGATCATGCGAATCGAGCGCCGCAGCGGCACCCCCAACTGCTTCAGCGCCCAGACCGCGTAAAGCGTCTGGATGATCGGCCCCTTGTCATCCTGCACCCCGCGGGCATAGAGCGTTCCGTCCTCGATCACGCCGCCGAAGGCGGGAAAACGCCACCCCTCGCCCGCCGGCACCACGTCCACATGCAGAGGCAACCCGATGACCTCCGGTCCCGCGCCCGGCAACTCCAGCGTCACCAGCCGCCCGTCGAAATTGCGCCACGTCAGGCCGATTTCCTTCGCCAGACCGTGCAGAAACAGGAACGCCCGCGACAGCTCGTTCTGGAACAGTTTCTGTTCCTCCGGGTCGCTCGCCCCGCTGACCGTCTGAAAGCCGATCAGTTTGACGAGATCCTGCGTCATCCGTTCCCGGTGTTCCTCGATCCACGAATCCATTTTGTTAAACAATTCCGTATGTTCTGGCTGCACGGGGGTCCTCCTCGAAGGCGTTGGGGCCGGCCGCAGCCGGTGTAAACTTACGTTAGTGCTCCGCCCGCGGAAAATCAAGCCCGGAGAGAGTGCCTCCCGACAAAACCAGAAGATCGACAAATCTTTGCGTCTCTGTTCCTTGGCGACTCTGCGTTAAAATGCGGTTACGTCTCCGCGCTTTCGCTCCGCCTCCGATTACCACCTTGATTCTTCAACCTCACGTTTTAAGGATTGAAAGAGATCAAATTATCGAGGTTTTCAGCGCCCGGAGGGGGCGACGGTTAGTAGCCGGGGGTGACCGAAGGGAACCCCCGGAAAAGAACGAAAATAAGATCAAGCCCCGGAGGGGCGACAGAAACGTGAAGGATTGAGGGATTACCATGTCCCCTGCTTTCAGTTCTGGCGTTTCGCGAGGGGCGGGTTTATGATGGGCATCCGTTGGGAACCTGATCGCCTGGACCAAACGAGTTCCCGGAGTCCCCTTTATCCCGCATACCGGAAGGAAATGTTCGTCATGCAAAAATCCTCTCTTCAGTTTCTGGAAACCTTGTGCAACGCGCCGGGCCCGGCGGGCTTCGAGCGCGAAGCCGTGCGCATCACCAAAAAATACGTGGAAAAATTCAGCGACGAAATCGTCAGCGACAAACTCGGGTCGTTGATTTTCTCGAAAACGGGGTCGGCCAAGAAAGGACCGGTCGTGTTCCTCCCCGGCCATGTGGACGAGGTCGGCTTCATCGTGTCGAGCATAGACAAAACCGGGTACCTGACCTTCCTGCCCCTGGGCGGCTGGCCCGACCACGTGCTCCTGGCCCAGCGGGTCAAGGTCATGACGAACAAGGGGATGCTCCCGGGCGTGATTGCCGCCAAACCGATCCACCTCATGACGGCCGAGGAGCGCACCAAACTCGTCAAACTCGAAAACATGTTCATCGACATCGGTTGCTCGAACGAAGAGGAAGCGGTCGAGATGGGCGTGCGCGTGGGAGACGCCATCGTGCCCGACTCGACCTTCTCGACCCTCACCAAGACCGTCTTTAAAGAGGGCAAAAAGAAAGGCAATGCCACGCTGGCCATCGGCAAGGCGTTCGACAACCGCGCCGGTCTCTTCGTAGCGTGTGAAGTGATCCGCCGCCTCAAGGAAGAGAAAATCGCGCACCCCAACACCGTGGTCGGCGCGGCCACGACTCAGGAAGAGGTGGGGGTGCGCGGCGCCACGACGGCGGGCTATCAGGTGAATCCCGACGTGTGCCTCACGCTCGACGTCTCGATCGCGGGCGACGTCCCCGGCATCAAGAAAAACGAATCGCCCGTGGGCCTGGGGGACGGCGTTTCGATCTGCGCCTACGACAAAATGCTGATCCCGAACCAGGCGCTCAAGGAACTGGTGCTCGAGACGGCCCAGAAGGAAAAGATCCCCCACAAGATCATCACCATGAGCGGCGGCGGCACGGACGGCGGCGCAGTCCACAAGAACCGTCAGGGGTGCCCGACGATCTACCTGGGCATTCCCACCCGCCACATCCACTCGCACGTGGGGCTGATTGATCTGGCGGACCTCGAGGCGGTCATCAATCTGACCCTCGCCCTCATCAAACGCCTCGACGCCAAAACCGTCGCCTCGCTGACGGCGATTTGAGGATAACAGACGATTTGAGGATGACATGGAAAGAGGAAAGTCGCCGCAGCCGAAAGTCAGTCGCAGCGAAGTCGCAACCCATCTGTAGGGGTGGACCTGTGTGTCCACCCTTCGAAGAAACGGGAGCCGTGGAACGACCATCCAGCCAGTGAACGAGGATATAAATAAATCGCGCAGAGCCGCAAGGACGCAGAGAACCGCTTTTGGCCACAAGAGGCACAGAAGACACAAAAAACCCAATTTTTGTGACTTTTGTGCCTCTCTTGATTTCAACTCATAAGTGCAACTTTCTTTCTCCTTATACCCGTATATGTTTTCCTTCCACAAGGACTTCGTGTGGGGTCAGGTATCCCAGGGTTTTTCTCGGACGATTGTTCAGGAGGTCCTGGACCCTTTTGACCCACTCGACTGAGAGGTCTTTCAGCGGCATTTTCTTGGGAAAGTACTGACGGATCAACCCATTGGTATTTTCGTTCAGGCCGCGTTCCCACGAGTGGTAGGGACGGGCAAAGTACACCGAAACCCCCAAGGCCGCCGCAATGGCTTCGTGCTCGGAAAACTCCTTGCCGTTGTCAAACGTCAACGTTTTGAAGATTCCGCTCAACGGCTCGGCGCAGCGCAGAATCGCCTCGGTGACCTCGGACGCGCTCTTGTGCTGAACGGGTTCGATGAGCACGTACTGGCTCTTGCGCTCCACGAGCGTCACCAAGCCCCCCTGATGGTTCTCACCGATCACGGTGTCCCCCTCCCAGTCGCCGCGCCGCGATTTGGTGTCCACCACTGCCGGACGCTTCTCGATCCCCACCCGATTGGGGATTTTTCCCCGGTTCTCAGCGCTGCCGTAGCGTTTCTTGCGCTTACGGTTCGAGCGGCGCAGATTCTGCCACAAAGCGCCTCCCTGCTTCTTGTCAGCCGCCAGGTACTGGTAGATACGCTCGTGGCTGACCTTCTGGCCGATGTCGTGTTCCATGCGCCCGGAAATCTGCTCAGGGCTCCATTGCAGACGCAGTTTTCCGTCCACGTACTGGCGCACTTCCTCGGTGAACTTGACCGCTTTTGTCGCATTCCGGCGCCGGTTATCCGTCAACTCCTGCGCCTGCTGGGGACGGTAACCATTTCCTCCCGTGTTGCGCTTGATCTCTCGCGAGATCGTACTGGGGTGCCGCTCCAGCAATCGGGCAATCTCGGCCGTGCAATTTCCTGCTTTCTTCAGCGCGTGAATCTGGTATCGTTCTTCTCGGGTCAGTTGTTTGTATGCCATCGGTGCAGTGCTCCTTTCCAGGGTGTGAGCAAAAGGAGTGTACACAAACAACTGGCCCTTGCTCAATATCTGGAAAGTTGCACTTCTGAGTTGAATTCGGGTCTTTCGAAAAGAGTGCGGCCTCGGAATATCCGGTTCTCATGAGCGAGATGTTGCAATACGCTTTTTCGAAGAAAGATGAGAATCCTGAATATGCAGAAGGGATTGCAGTCAACTTGTCCCTTATCGTTACATATTCCAAGGATTGGTATGTGGAAAAACTTGGCCGTCCACTGGTAGCGGACGACATCATCAAAGTATTGGATGCGATAAACGATCTCAATCAATCCGCGTATTTTATGAGACAATGGGAAGAGAGACTGTATCCCAAGATGGTGGAATTTGAGCGGGATAAATTCTATGTGTATATTGAAGAGTATTTTGATAAAAAGATGTCTGTTGAAACTTTTTTGGAAGGACCAATCATGACAGCTGAATCGATGGTCCTCTATGAAAAGAGGATATTGAAACAGGAGGTGGAAAAGGCGAATCAGGCGCAAGAAATCGTCGCACGAACCCGGAAACGGGACGATGAAATCCAGAAGCGAGCGATTCGGCTCGCGAAGTGTATCGAAAGAACTCTGAAACGAATTCAGCAACAGGAAAAGTATGACGACTCAACCATTTCCTTCGGGCTCAGACGAATGCACTCACTCGGCGAGCATGACTCCGAGGTCAAAAAGATCGCAATACGAAACCTGAGAGAGGGCTGCATGTCCACAACCAACAGCCTCAAATTGCGCAAGTCCTGCGCATCAATCCTGTTGAGTGAAAATCCCGACGATCCAGATTACAATAGTGTGGAAAACCGGGATTTCATCAAAAAACTGGCGGACTCTGAAACAGACGAGACCCTGCGCAGAGCCTTTCAGTCCAAGCATGAAAGCGCAGAGAAGAAAGCAAGAGCAAAGGATGTGAACCCGCGTCCGGACTCCGCGCCCCAGCCCCCCCCTTCGGTCTCCCGTCCCCCGGAGAAAGGGCCGGATCGGGATGGCGCCGCGCAGGGCGTCCGGACAGACCCCGGCCCCCACGGAGAGAGCGGAAACCGTCTCCTGGAGAGCAAGGGGCTTCACCCCCTCGTCCCCCAAACCCCCTGACCCCCAACCGGGAGGAGGCGTTTCGATCGAAAAAGGAGAAACCGGTTACAGAGGACGCCTCAACAAAAAGAGCGAAAGATTCTTGACACGACCTGATCGCGGAACCGTTTCCCGCTCAGGCACGAGCATGTGCTCCGCCGGGTGTTTTTTTTGTCCGGAACAGGGTTTCATTTCTGGAATTCGATCATCCTGCCCCCATTTTTCTTCTTCCCCCGGCATCTTGTCAGAAACTTTCATTTGTGCTATGGTGTTCCCAAAAGGGGTTGGCTGCGGTTGCGCAGCGGACTTCCGCCGCCATTTTTTATTTTCCCCGAGGGAGAAACCGCCGTGAAAGAACTGGAAGAAGGGACCACCCTGACGCTCGATTTCGAGAAACTGAGCAAGGTGGCCGCTACGGGGTCGAGCGTCCTGCCCGTGGCTGTTCAGCACGCCGACACGCTCGAGGTGATCCTCGTGGCCTATGTCAACGAGCGGGCGCTGCGCCACTCGATCGAGACCCGCACGGCGACGTTCTGGAGCACCTCGCGCAACGAACTCTGGATCAAGGGCGCCACGTCGGGCGAGACCTTCGATCTGGTCGAGGTGCGCGTCAATTGCGAACAGAACTCGTTGCTCTTTCTGGTGCGTCCGCGCCGCGGCGGCATCTGCCACACGAAAAATATGGCCGGGGAACCGCGCAATTGTTACTACCGGCGGCTCAATTTCGAGACCGGCCAGCTCGAGAACCTCAACCCCTGAGCGTGCCGGATCGGGAGTCTGAAGTGTGCAATTCCGTGCTTTTCGCGCTTGATTATTTCGTTCAGAATCTCAAGAATCGTTCCCGTAAGCGGGGATTTCGTCTTGACATTTTGCTTTTGCCCATTATTGTAGAACAATTCGGGTTCCTGGATTTTACTCCAGGCTCGGGAAGTAACAGCCTATTCTTCCACCCGACCCCGTTTTTTCTGGGGACTTTCGCGGAAAAATAGGGAAAGGAGTGAGCACCTTGGGGCGCTTCTCGTTCAGCAGAAACCGGACTTTCAGCGGCCGCAAACCCTACATTCTCTTTTTGTGTACGGGCAACACCTGCCGCTCTCCAATGGCCTATGGCATTCTGCGCAAATTGTTTGAAGAAAACGGTATTGACGACGTGGAGGTGCGGACCGCGGGCGTGATGACGATCCCCGGACTGCTCCCGACTCAGGAATGCCGCCAGATCCTGACCAAGGAAGGGATCGAAATCGGGCTGCACCGTTCGTGCAAGATGACGCCGGAACTCCTGCGGCGCGCCACGCTGATTCTGGGCATGACGTCGTTCCACGTCCAGATGGCCCTGCGCATGTCGCCCGAGGCTCGCGGCAAAACCTTCCTTCTCAAGGAATACGTCGGCGCCGGGTCCAAAAACAGCCAGATCCAGGACCCGATGGGGTGTACCCTCGAGGTCTATAAAAAAGTTTTCAAGGAAATCCGCAAGGCCTGCAAGGCGCTGACCAAGATGGACTTGCACACGCCCGGCCCACCGGCCTTCAAGCGCAAGGCGGCCGGCAGGAAAGGCGAGGAACTCGACGATCTCGATATGTCGCTTCTGTCCGCGGAGGAGTCGGCGGTGAAAACCTCCGATAAGAAAACGGCCTCGAAGGTGAAAGCCCCGGCCAAGGTTGTGGAAGCGGCTCCTTCCAAAAAGGCCGCCCCGTCTAAACCCGCCGCCAAGCCCGAACCGCCGAAGAAATCCCCGAAAAACAGCGCCGGACCAGCCAAACCTGCCGCCCGAAACGAAAAAAAGGCGGGGGACAAGGCCGAAAAACCCGCCGCAAAGAGCGCGGCCAAGCCAGCCAAACCAGCCAAGACCGCCAAATAACCGTGCGATTCGCGCCCGCCCATTCGGGGCCGCGACAGAAAGACCCGTCATGAAGATCGCTCTGACCAACGACCACGCCGCCTCGGACATGCACGAGCGGCTCGCTGCCCATATCCGGGAAGCCGGACACGAGGTGCTGGATCTGGGCACCAGCGCTCCAGATCGCGTGGACTACCCCCTGCAGGCCGAGAAAGCCGTCCAGGCGGTGCTCGACGGGCAGGCCGACCGCGCCGTGCTGGTCTGCGGCACGGGCATCGGCATGTCCATCGCCGCCAACAAGTTCCCCGGCATCCGCTGCGCCCTGTGTACCGACCTGTTTGCCGCCGAACTGTGCCGCCTGCACAACAACGCCAATGTGCTGGCCCTGCGCGGGCGCAATATGGACGTTCAACTCAACTGCCGCATCATAGACGCCTTCCTCGAAACCCAATTCGAGGGGGATCGCCACCAGCGGCGACTCGACCAGATCACCGACATCGAACAAAAAACCAAGGAGATGTGACCTCATGCAGAACATGGATCTTTTGCGGCAAGCCGACCCTCAGGTGGCCGCGAGCATCGAAGGGGAATACCTGCGCCAGACCGGCACCCTGGAAATGATCGCGTCCGAAAACTTCGCCAGCCCCGCCGTGATGGCCGCGCAGGGATCGGTCCTGACCAACAAGTACGCCGAGGGGTACCCCGGCAAACGCTGGTATGGCGGCTGCGAAAAAGTGGATGAGGTCGAGCGTCTGGCCATCGAGCGCGCCAAACAACTCTTCGGCGCCGAATACGTCAACGTCCAGCCCCACTGCGGATCGTCGGCCAACATGGCCGTCTATTTCTCGATCCTCGAGGCGGGCGACACCATCCTGTCCATGAGCCTCGACCAGGGCGGCCACCTCTCGCACGGCATGCAGGCCAACTACTCCGGGCGCTATTTCAACATCGTCCCCTACGGCGTTTCGCGCGAAACCGAACGGATTGATTACGACGAAGTGGCCCGTCTGGCGCGCGAGCACAAACCCCGCCTCATCCTGGCGGGCGCCAGCGCCTACCCGCGCCAGATTGATTTCGTCCGCTTCCGGGAAATCGCCGACGAGGTCGGCGCCCTCCTCATGGTGGACATGGCCCACTTTGCCGGGCTGGTCGCGGGCGGGGTGCATCCCTCGCCGGTGCCCTACGCCGAATTTGTCACCACCACCACGCACAAAACCCTGCGCGGGCCGCGCGCGGGCCTGATCATGTGCCGCGAGCCGTTCGGCAAGGACATTGACCGCGCGGTTTTCCCCGGCCTCCAGGGCGGCCCCCTCATGCACGTCATCGCGGCCAAAGCCGTCGCGCTGGGCGAAGCGCTGGCCGACGACTTCAAGGTCTATGCCCGTCAGATCGCGTCCAACGCCCAGACGCTGGCCGAGGAATTGCAACGGCGCGGCCTGCGGATCGTCTCGGGCGGCACCGACACGCACCTGATGCTGGTGGACCTGACCCCGGCGGGGGTCACCGGTAAAGAAGCCTCGGCGAAACTCGAAGAGGCCGGCATCACGGTCAACAAGAACATGATCCCCTTCGACACCAAGTCGCCTTTTGTGACCAGCGGTATTCGCGTGGGCACGCCCGCCCTCACCACCCGGGGACTGAAGGAAGAGCAGATGCGGGTCATCGGCGGGTGGATCGCCGATGTGATTCTGAACATTTCCGACGAGAAAACGATCCAGCGTGTGGCCGGTCAGGTGACTGAACTTTCGAGCCAGTTCCCCTACCACGCCTGGACGCGCTCCTGATCCTGGTAAAGGAAAGGCGTTCCCTCGATGCGAGCGATTATCCCCACAGCCGGGATGGGCAGCCGGTTGCGCCCTTTCACGCACACGGTGCCCAAAGTCCTTCTTCATGTGGCGGACAAGCCGATCCTTGGGCATATTCTCGATAAACTCATCGCCATCGGGGTTGATCATGTGACCTTTGTCGTAGGATATCTTGGCGACCTCATCGAGTCCTACGTGCAATCCGTCTATCCCCAACTCAAGACCTCCTTTGTCGAACAGGCGGAACCGCGCGGCCTGGGACACGCCATCCACCTGACGGCGCCGACCCACCACGACTGTGGCGAACCGATCCTCATCATTCTGGGCGATACGATCATTGATGCAGACCTGGATCTCCTGAGTCAGGCCGACACCGATCTGATCGGCGTGTGCGAGGTCGAGAACCCCAACCGGTTCGGGATTGTGGAACTCAACGGCGACCGGATTTCGGCGATGGTCGAAAAACCCGAGACGCCGCGAAGCAATCTGGCCATCGTCGGGATTTATTACCTGCGCCAGCCCGCGGCGCTCTACGACGCACTGGACGCCAACATCCGCGAGGGACGCCTGACCCGGGGCGAGATCCAGCTGACCGATGCCCTGCAGCGCATGATCGAGGCGGGGACTCCCATGCGCGCCTTCAAGGTTTCCGGCTGGCACGACTGCGGCAAACCCGAGTCGTTGCTCCAAACCAACCATGCCTTGTTGCAGGAGCGTTTTCAGGATCTCTCGATGGACGTGATGAAGCACTACCCTTTCGTGCGGTTTCGCCCGCCGGTCTTTGTGGCGCCCACCGCCGTGCTCGAAGAGTCCATCATCGGCCCGAATGTCACCATCGCCGATGGCGCGCGGGTCATGCATTCGATCGTCCAGAACAGCATTATCAATCAGGGCGCCCAGGTGGAGAACGTCATTTTGTCGAATTCCATCATCGGCAACGACGCGCTGGTGCGCGAAAAAGCCCTTCGGCTCTACGTGGGCGACAAGTCGGAAGTTCTGTTTGACTAAACGCCGGTTTCCTGTCATGCTAATAAGCTAAGGCGTCGGGGCGGGTACCCGCCGGACGCTTGGACATGCGACACTGTACCCAATTAAGGAGTGACAATTCATGAGCAAAATCAACGTTGATCACGTTTTCACATCCGAATCGGTTTCGGAAGGCCATCCCGATAAGGTCTGCGACTTGATTTCCGACGCGATCCTGGACGCCTGCCTGGCTCAGGACTCCAAATCGCGTGTCGCCTGCGAAACCCTCGTAACCACCAACCTGGTTGTCAACGCTGGCGAGGTCACCTGTGCCGGCTGGGATAAAATTAACGCCGAGGCCATCGCCCGCAAAGTCGTCCGGGAAATTGGCTACGACCGCCCCGAACTCGAATTCTGTTCCGACACCTTCGAATACATCGGTCGCCTGCATGGTCAGTCTCCCGACATTTCCCAGGGTGTGACCGAGGGACAGGGGCTGTTCACCGAGCAGGGCGCCGGCGACCAGGGCATGATGTTCGGCTACGCCACCAAGGCCACTGAGGAACTGATGCCCGCCCCCATCGCTTACAGCCACAAACTCCTGATGGAGTTGAGCCGCATCCGCAAGGCGGGCGAAATCCCCTACCTGCGTCCCGACGCCAAGTCCCAGGTTTCCGTGCGTCACTGCGACGGCAGCCCCCGCGAGATCACCTGTGTGGTCATCTCGCACCAGACCGACGAAGTGGCTCTGGACCTGATCCGAAAAGACCTGATCGAAGCCTGCAAACAGGTGCTGGCCCCCACGGGCCTCCTCACCGACAAGACAGAGTATTACATCAACCCCACGGGCCGTTTCGTCATCGGCGGGCCGCACGGAGACAGCGGCCTGACGGGCCGCAAGATCATCGTGGACTCCTACGGCGGCGTGGGCAGCCACGGCGGCGGCGCTTTCTCGGGTAAGGACCCCTCGAAGGTGGACCGTTCGGCGGCCTACTACGGACGGTATGTCGCCAAGAACATCGTGGCCGCCGGTCTGGCCGACCGGTGCGAAATCCAGGTCGCCTACGCCATCGGCGTGGCCAAGCCCCTCAGCATCAACGTGGACACCTACGGCACGGGCGTGAAGGAAGACCAGGAGATCCAGAAAATCCTCGAAGCGGGCGAAATCTTCGATTTCCGTCCCGCCTCGATCATCGCGCAGCTCGGCCTCCTCAAGCCCCAGGGCTGGTGCTACCACGACACAGCCGCCTACGGCCACTTCGGGCGCAGCATCTTCCCGTGGGAAAAGACAGACAAAGTGGACGCCCTGCGCGCGCTGCTGAAATAAAAAAACGGATACCAAGAAACACAAAGAACATCGAAATACTGCGCGCCACACGGAGAAACCCGTGCGGCGCGCAAACTTTTGTGGAGAACTTTCAAGTAGCCCTTCGTTACAAATACCCCTCCCTTCCCTGTTCGCGCAGGGTTTTGAGGAGTTTTTTCAGGTCCTGCTCGCGGTTGCGGTGGCACACCAGGAGGGCGTCGCCCGCGTGGACCACGATCAGGTCCTCGACCCCCAGCGTGGCCACCAGAAACTTCGACTCCGCAGGTCCGCCTTCCGAAAGAGGCCGGTTGAAGACGATGCAGTTGCGGGTATCGAGCGCGGCGACCTCGCCGGTCAACAAGTTGCCCGCGGCGTCGAGGGGGTGGATGCGCGCCAGTGCGCTCCAGGTGCCCACATCGTCCCAGTCGAACTCGCTGGTCACGGCACAGACCCCTGCCGCCTTTTCCATGACGGCGTAATCAATGGAGATCGAGGGCCAGGCGGCGAACACCTCTCGGACGGTCCGCTCGCGGGTGTCGGTCCCCCAGGCGCTGGCGATTCGGGCGGCGCCTTCGGCCAGTTCCGGGCAATGGTCTCGGAAGGCCTGCATCAGCGTTTCGATGCGCCAGAAGAACATGCCGCTGTTCCACAGGAAGCGGCCCGCCTCGACATAGACACGAGCGGTGGCCGCGTCGGGTTTCTCGTGGAAGTGTGCCACCTGGTAAACCGCACCCCGCTCATTCGAGAAAGTTACCGGCCCGAGTTCGAGGTACCCGAACCCGGTGTTGGGGTAGGTGGGGCGAATGCCGATCGTCACGAGGGCCTTCTGGTGGGTGGCGCAATCAAAGGCCAGTTCGACGTTCGACGTCAGGATGTCCAGATTCCGGATCAGGTGGTCGGCGGTAAAAATCCCCATCAGGGTGTTCGGCCCATGCCGGTGCGAGATTGCGGCGGCGGCCAGAGCCAGACAGGGCGCGGTGTTTTTCCCCTCGGGTTCGGCGATGAAATTCGCCTCGGCCACCCGCCCGGCCAGATCGCGGCGGATGGCGGGGATCAAGGCGGTTCCCGCGACGATATAGACGTTTTCGATCCCCACGATCCGGGCGGCGCGTTCGACCGTGTCGCGCAACATGCTGGTGTCGCCTGTGAGAGGCAGGAACTGTTTGGGACGGTCGTGGCGGCTCAGGGGCCAGAACCGTTCGCCCGATCCACCGGCCATGATGACGGCTACGCGCATGAGTGGGTCCTTTTTAGAAAAATGGTCTGATATCCAGTGCGAGCGGAATCGGGTTCTCAGTCTTTCCGACCGGGTTCGACCTGTCCCTTCTTCTTTCGGCAACCGGCGTCGAAAACCTTAGCTTGCGACAGAGAAAACTCGGGGGAAAATGGCGGCTGTCCCCCGTCAGAGCGACTCCGCATGCAAACGCTCGAGCAGGTCCAGTGTTTCGGGAACGGACCGGGTCTCGTGGTACTGGTAGCGATGGGTCTCATCCGCAAACCCCTCGGCGATAAAGCGGTCGAACTGAGCCAGCAGGGCGTCGTAGAACCCGTTCAAATTCAGAACCACACAGGGCTTTTCGTGGAAACTCAACAGCCGGTGGGCGATGATTTCGGAAATTTCCTCGAGGGTCCCGAACCCTCCCGGCAGGGCGATGAATGCGTCGGCCAGCCGCGCCATGGTCGCCTTGCGTTCATACATGTCGCTCGTCACGATCATCGTGTCGGCGCTCTCGAGGGCCAGTTCCAGGTCGCGCAGGGCCTCCGGGATCACCCCGGTCACGTGGCCCCCATGAGCCAGGGTGGCCAGCGCCACCTCCCCCATCAATCCCACCTTGCCCCCGCCATAGACGAGCCGGTGTCCCCGCCGGGCTATCCCCTCGCCCAGTTCCCGGGCGGCGTCCACGTAATGCTTCGGGATGCGAGCGCTCGACGCGCAATAGACGCAAATGCTCAGACTCATGGGGAGAAAACTCCTTTTCCTCATCCGCCGGAAGGCCCGGCCTGGGCGCTGCGTTCGGCCAGAACCAGCCGCTTGAGTTCTTCAAAGACCGGCCTCGAGTGCGCAAAAAACATTCTATGCGCTTCACAGAAATAATCCACCCCCATCTGACCCGGAGCGCCCGAACGCTGGCGGTTTTTGGGGCAACCGCCATTGCACAGAAAAAGCCATTCGCATGACTGGCAGACCCCGGGCAACCGGGTTTTCTGGCGTCCGAATTCCCGCTGCTGGGCGCTTTCGGCGAGCGTACGCAACGAATGCCGCATCAGGTTGCCCAGTTTCCAGCGCGGCTCGACAAAAAAGTCGCAGGCATACACGTCGCCGTTGTGTTCGATGACCACGTAATGGCCGCACTGCCGGCGGAACGAACAATCGGCCGGGCTGGCGCCCCCACAGTAAAGGCCCAACAGGGCGTCGAACAGGCGTACGGAGGTGGTGGGCCGCCCGTCTCGAAAATCCGCGCGCCAGGCATCGAACAGTTCACACAGAAAATGGCCATACGCGATCGGCTCGGGGGAAAAGTCGGCCAGCCGACCCGTGGCGGGGTCGAATTCGACCGCCGGGATGAATTGCAGCCACTGGCACCCCAACTCGCGGAAATAGGCGTAGAGTTCGCGGGCGCGCGACTGCGAATGCGAGGTCACCACGGCCAGAATGTTGAAGTCGGTCTCGAACTCGCGCATCAGCCGGGCGGTCTGCTCGACACGCGCATGGGTGGCGTGGCCGCCCCGGTCGAACCGGTAGCGGTCATGCACATCCGCCGGACCGTCCAGACTCAAGCCCACCAGAAAGCGGTAGGCGGTCAGAAACTCGCACCACGCCTCATCGAGCAGAAGGCCATTGGTCTGAATCGTATTGGCGACGTTCTCTCCCCGCCCGTGCCGCATCTGGAGGGCCACGGAGCGCTGGTAATAGTCCAGCCCCATGAGCGTGGGTTCGCCGCCCTGGTAGGCAAAAACGGGCGTCTCGCCCCCATAGCGCAGGATCTGTTTGACCATTTCCTCCTGAACATCGGGAGCCATCCGATGCGTTGGCGTGTCGGGATAAAGTGCGCTCTTCGCGCAATAGAAACAATACTCGCACGCCATGTTGCAGTCGGCGGATGCGGGTTTGATGAGGACTTGGACGGGACGGTGCGCTTTGGCCATCGGAAACCTCTCCGGCCTGGACGGGAGGCATGTCGGCTGTCCCCGTCGGCTTTGAGAGAGGAAATACTACCATGCCCCCCCAAGGTTCTCAAGAAAACGTTCCGGAAACAAGAGCGGACGGGGGCGCATCTCGAAAGTGTACACTACGGCCCATTTCTTCCATTCAAAAAGTCGCTGAAAGGGGTGCAGATACGACGACAGCCCGGGGCCGAGCGAAGCGCCGCCCCGGGCTGTCATGTGTAATCTTTCACCTTCTCTCGCTTCGAGTGCTCGAATGTTTCGCTTTCCCCGAACAAAAACGAGAGACTGGACAACGAAGATCTCCTGAAAATCGTCCAACACCCCAAACGCAACACTCCCGATTAGAAACGGTTCAGGGTGTTGAGGGAACCGCGTCTCGCGTGGGGGTGAGGCGGCGGAATAATTTCCTGTTGCGCGCGCAGGAGACTCAGAGCGCCTTCGAGCGCGTCGAGGCCGTCGTCGTGCTGGCCGTGGGGAAAACTTTCGAGCTCGGCCCAGAAAAGATCGGGGAGGTTCGCCGAGAGACGAAGCCACCCATTGGCGAGCAGCGGTTCGAGGGAGGCGATGCGCATTTCCTTGGGACGGGAGTGGGGAACCTCGCGGATGGGGAGTTGCCAGGCGGGAAACAAGGTGGGAGAAGTAGCCGCCGCGGCCTCCCAGAGAGCGCGACGGCGTTTGCGTTCCTCTTCGATGGGCAGAAGGAGCAGTTGCTGGAAACAGTTGGTCTCGATGCCGAAGAGAGTGTAGCGCCACCGCTCGTGGAGGTCGAAGATCGCGGCGATCTGGGCCGTAGGGGCGGCGCGGCGTAGCCAGAGGTCGATGAAGTAGAAGTGGCCGAAGGGGTCCAACCCGACGGTGGCGATGGCGGCGTAGTCGCCCTGATTGCGGTGCGCGGCGCGACCGGTGGCCGAGTCGAGAAATCCGGCGATGGTGAGTTGGGAGAGGGGGAGGGCCGGGGTGGGTTCCATGAGAAAGCCTCGGGAGTGGGATGGGAGGGTGAGGATCTGTCGGATAGGACAGATAGAACGAATACGACCGATTGGCGAATAGGGCGAATTGGACGGATCAGGCCTATTAAACAGGGACAGTCAGGATTACAAGGGTCTCCCCTTCCAACCGGAACCGGATGATGCGGCCCAAATCGAAGAAGGAGTCCTGCGCGGCGGCGGGTTCGTTCTGCTTTTCCTTGAAGAAGGCGGCGCGGCCCTTGGTGACCAGCTGGACCATGAGGTCGTAGTAGTCCTCCTTGTCCTGCCAGAGGACGCGCGCGCCGCGCAGCATCTCGTTGCGGTTCCGGTTGAAGAAGAGGCGAGCCGTCTGTTCGCGTTCGGGATCGTCGAGGTTGGTGAAGCGGTCGCGCCACTGATCCCAGAGGTCGGCGCGCTCGGCGAACTGTTCGATGGAGCGGAACGTCCGGCTCTGGAAATCCGGACGCGCGAGAAGACGCGCCAGGAGCGAGTCGGGATGGAGGAGCGTCCCGACGATCTCGACCGCCGTATAGCTGTCCCCGATATTCTCGATCACTTCGTTGTACCACTGAAGCAACCGTTCGCGGCGTTCGACGTTCCGGACCGCTTGGGAATCCTCGACATCGTCGAGGAGGACGAGGGTGGGACGCCACTGACGGTGGGCGATTCCGCGGATCTCCATCCCGGCAGAATAGGCGTCCAGGCGGACTTCGTTGATCTCGAGGGAATCGCGGGTACGCGTGTTCCACTGCGTCAATTCCCCGGCGTAGAAGGCTTTGAGCAGTTCGTTTGTTTCGAGTTCGGATCGGATGTTGTGCAGGCGCTGCCGGGCCTGTTTGAGCGTGGCGGAAAGGATGACGATGTAGCGCTCGATCTGGTAAAGGGTGGCGTGTATCGGAAAGAGGAGTGTCTTGAGGGTGGACTTGGCGGCTCCACGAGGCGCGGCGAGCGCGAGGCGTCGTCCCGGACGCGATTCGATGTTTCCGCGCGCGCGACTGCGCTTCCAGAGGTCGAAAAGTTCCCGATGCAACCGTCCCGCGCGCCGCCCCAGCAGATGCGCGAAGAAATACTCGGCAAAGAGTCGGATATCCGTCTCGCAGCGGCGCCGCATCAGGAGGACGAGCGAGGCGATCGGTTCGGTTGTTTCAGGGACGGGCATCCCGGAAATCGGGGGCGGCTCTTCATTCGAGTTCAGAGCCGGGTTCTTCCGAAGGGTCTCCGTTTCCGAGTACATCCCGCTCTTCGGCCAGGAGGCGTTCCAGTATTCGTGAAACTCGGTCGATGTCATCCGCATCGGGTCTTTGGAGGGTGGATTCTCGGTCATGGGTGGGGGAACTCTCCAGTTTCAGGGTATCGAGATTCAGCGCGCGGCGGGCGTCCTGAATGCGCTTGAGCAGAGTGACGGCGGTGTTGAGGTCCTTGAGGTCGGACAGAGGGGATTCCGGGGACGGGCTGGTGAAATAACATTCGGCCTGGACCTGGGCAAGCGTCCAGAGGCGGTCGAGGTCTTCGAGGATTTCGCGGTAGGGGCGCATGGGCGAGAGCTTTCTTTCGCGGCAAGGTGAGACGGCGGCCCCAGGGAAGGAGACCGCGCAGGCAGGTATTGTAGGTTGGACCTCCGAGTGACCGCGATTCCCGTATCGGCCCTTGCGGTGACGAAGGAAAACAGAGCGGGGCCAGGTAGATTCCTTTTCCGGACGGGGATTTCAACTCCTACTCCACTTGCGGAGGTTCAAAGGCTTTTTCTCCACGAGAAATAGCGTTGCGGAGTGGGGGCGTTTCGGTTAGCGTATCGAATGATAAATTGGGAACGGGATCGTCCTGTCCGCGTTGAACGGAAGATGTTTTTCAGGGTTCTCCAGGGCGGATTTCGCGCGCTCGTCCCCGGATTCTGGAAATCCAGAATGTATTGCTCCCCTCAGGAACGGTTCCGCCCGTATGAAAGGAATTCTTCAAATGAAACGGCTCTCTCTTGTCTCGATTCTTCTGTGGACACTCGCGACCGCCTCGATGGCCTCCGCCGCCGAGCGCGTCTGGCTCGACGAACTCGACCTCTCGACCTTCACGTCCGGGTGGGGGAAAGCGCAGGCGCGCAAGAGCGTCGGCGGTGCACCGCTCACAATCGAGGGACTGAAGTTCGAACACGGTGTCGGGACCCACGCGCAGGGACAGTACATTCTGGACCTGGGCGGGAAGGGCGAACGCTTCTCCGCAACGGTCGGCGTGGACGACGACGTGTCCGACCCGGCGGCTTCGGTTGAGTTTATCGTCATGGGCGACGGGAAAGAACTCGTCCGCAGCGGCGTGATGAAGGCCGCCGACAAGGCGCGCAAACTCGAAGCGAACCTCCAGGGAGTCAAGACCCTCATCCTCCTGACCGGCGACGCGGGCGACGGCATCCGCTTCGACCATGCCGACTGGGCCGATGCGGCCCTTGAGATGGCCGACGGCGCGAAACCCAAACCCGCCGAGGAACCGGAAAAGCGGTGGAGTCTGGGAGAAAAGGGGGACATCGTCTGGGACGTCCGCAAGGACGCGTTCCTCCCCCACGAGGACCACGTCGAGATGAGCGGGCGGCGCGTGTCGGGCATTGTGCGCTACGGTGTGGACGCGCAGGGGTGCCTGACGCTGAAGCGCAAGATGGTCTGGCCGATGCTGCGCACCATCCCGAACGACACGCACGCCTCGCTGGTGCGCGAGTTCGGCCCCGAGACCGAACCGAAAATTCTCGTGGAGGGCCAGCCCATCGCGAGCGAGAAACCCTACGAAATGACTCTCGACGGCATCCTGACCATTCGCAGCGCCACACCCGAGGGGCTTGACATCGAGCGCCGCATCCTTCCGTCGGTGGAGAAGCCGATGCTGATCGAACGGATCGTCTTCCGCAACACGGGCGACCGCGCAATTCGCCTGACGGTCACACCGCCCGCCCTCAAGGTGGCAACCGATGCGTCGAAGGGGGAATATGGCGTCTATCGCCTGGAGACGCTTTTCACGGGGAAGACCGAACTGACACTGGAACCGAAGACCGTGGCTGAATGCGCTGTAGCAATCAACGGCCGCCGCGAGGACGCCCAGGCCGAGGCGAGCGGTCACGCCTGCGCCTCCTTTGAGGCCGCGCCCGAAGAAACGAAGCGGCGCGAGTTCCTCGCCTCGCTGGCGGACAAACTCATCCTCGAAACGCCCGACCCGGTGCTGAACCGCGCGTTCGCGTTCGCCAAGATCCGCGCCGCCGAAAGCATCTATGCGACGAAGGGCGGCCTGATGCACGGTCCCGGCGGCGGCACCTACTACGCGGCCATCTGGGCCAACGATCAGGCCGAGTACGCCAATCCATTCTTTGCGTTTCTGGGTGACCAGGGCGGCGTCGAGTCGGCCCTCACCAGCTACCGCATGTTCGCCAGGTTCATGAACCCCGAGTACAAACCCATCCCCTCGTCCATCGTCGCCGAGGGGGACAGCTTCTGGAACGGCGCGGGGGACCGCGGCGACCAGGCCATGATCGCCTACGGCGCCGCGCGTTTCTGTCTGGCCAACGGCGACCGCAAGACCGCCGAGGAACTCTGGCCGCTCATCGAGTGGTGCCTCGAGTACCTGAAGCGCAAGACCAACGCCGACGGGGTGATTGATTCCGACTCGGACGAACTCGAGGGCCGCTTCCCCGCCGGCAAGGCGAACCTCTGCACCGCCGCGCTGGCCTATGATGCCCTGCGCAGCGCCGAAGCGCTTGGGCGCGACCTGGGCAAGGATGAAAAGCTGCTCCAGTCCTACGCCGAACGCGCCAGCGCCCTGCGCCAGGCCATCGAACGCTTCTTCGGCGCGAAGGTCGAAGGGTTCGACACCTACCGCTACTACAAGGAAAACGACGTGCTGCGCGCGTGGATCTGCGTACCGCTCACGGTCGGCATCTTCGACCGGCAGGCGGGGACCATCCAGGCGCTCTTCTCCGAGCGGCTCTGGACGAAGGACGGCCTCGCCACCCAGGCCGGGAAACCGGACTTCTGGGACCGCTCGACCCTCTACGCCCTGCGCGGCGTCCTGGCCGCCGGCGCCCTCAAGGAGGGGATGGACCACCTCCAGGCCTACTCGCAGCGCCGTCTCCTGGGCGGGCACGTGCCCTACGCGGTCGAGGCCTACCCCGAAGGGGGACAGCGTCACCTGTCGGCGGAGAGCGCGCTCTACTGCCGAGTTTACACCGAAGGCCTGTTCGGCATGCGCCCCATCGGCCTGAGCGCGTTCGAATGCACGCCCCGCCTGCCCGAGGGGTGGGACACCATGGCGCTGCGAAAGGTCCACGCGTTCGGAACAAGGTTCGATCTGGTGGTGAAGCGGGCGGGGGAGACCACCGAAGGGGCGACCGGGGATAAACTGGAACTTTCCATCACCCAGGGCGACAAACCGATCCGCAAACTGACCCTCACCCCGGGCGAAACGGTGAAGGTGAGGCTGACCGAGAAATAGGGACAGGAATTTCTTTGAAAATGCAAGACTATGGGGAGATAACCACCAAGGCACCAAGACACAAAGACCTGAATCTTGGTGTCTTGGTGGTTCATAAAACGGTTACAGGGAAGAAGGAAACAATCGTCATGCGATTTTCAAAGTGGGTGGTTCTGCTTGTGTCACTCATCCTCTTCCACGCTCCCGGCGTGTGGGCGGACACCTGGGATCTGGACTTTCTGCAATACAAAGAGGGCGAGTGCGATCTGAATAAAGCCGAGGCGCAGGCGCGTGAAATGAGCGGGTGGACCACAATCACCCTGGCCGTTCTAAACAACGATATCCCAAGGACAAAGGCGCTTCTGGAGACGGGGGCGGATGTCAACACGACCGACACCTTCCACCGCTCCCTCCTCCTCCTCGCCTGTATGCACGACCTCGACGACATGGCGCGCTTCCTGGTGGAACGCGGGGCGGATGTGAACAAGGCTGTGGAAAACGCGGCCGTTTTCAGGATGGAGGGGGACTATTATTGTTCCCCAGTCACGGACGCAATCGAACGGAATGACGTGGAGATGGCCGATTACCTTCTGAAGAAGGGGGCGACACTTGACCTCTCGTGCGGGGAAAAGTCGCCCCTGGGCCGGGCTATTTGTAAGGGAAATGTTGAGGCGGTTCGTTTCCTGATGGAACACGGCGCCGCCCCTCAGACAGAGGACAACACTCGCGCCATTCTTCGACTGGCTTTCGAGCGGGGAAATCGAAACGTCATGCAGTACCTCCACGAAAAATACACACGAGATGGGAAAGACCTGACTGCCATCCTGGGGATGCCGCCCCTGCATTTCGCAGTGAAGCTGCGCCGGCTTGAAATCGCCGAGTATTTTCTTTCCGCGGGCGCTTCGCTCGATCAGGCCGGTCCAGAAGGACGAACGCTCCTGACTCAGGCGGTCCAGGCCGATTTCAATCCTCTGAGCCAGACTGAGAAACCGGAAGCGTGGGTCGAAGTACTCCGGTTTCTGGTGAAAAAAGGTGCTGATCTCACGCCGACCCATCCCGCCAATCGCCTGTTGCTATCCGACGCCATCGCCGCGGGCAACCATCCGGCGGTCCAGTATTTGTTGGATAACGGTTACAACGCGAAGCAAGCCATCCAGACGCGGGACGAAGGGACCACCCTGCCTCTGGTGTATGCCGTCCTGAAGGGACAGGTGGACTGCGCCAGTGTCCTGGTCAAAGCCGGAGCCGATCCTCAATACAAGTCGGGCAAAGGTCAGTCGCTCCTCGATCTGGCCCGTAAGAAAAAAAATTCTCGCATAATTGCGTATTTCGAGGACCTGCTTCAGGTGAAACCGGAGGCAAGAAGACCCTCCCTGGAAATCAAGAAGGAGAAAAAGTCCCTCTTCACGAGCAGGAGTTTTGACAAGGATTCCACCGAAGCGGTGCAAATCAATCTCAACCAGTATAAGGTGGAAGAGGAGACTGTCTCCACTCGGCGAGGGGAAAAGGAAGAGTGGGAAAAGCGGAAGGTCTATTATTATCTGATCTTGAAAAATATTCCTGAACCGATCTTGATGGATGCGTCCGATTTGTACGAAACGGGAGGTCGGGATCCCTATTGCAAAGTCGAGAATCTGAAGTTGGAATGGCTCAGGAAAGGAAGTTTACTACTGGTAACATGGATGAACATGCGAGCAGGTTCTGGAGCGGGTTCTTCACAGATGACCTTGTTGCTGCTTGTTCAGGGAAAGCAGATCCAGACAGTGTTCCACGACGAGTTTGAGGAATATCTGAGAAATGGATCGCAATCTCGCTACCGCGGGAAAGAAGAATGGTGTGTGGCCCCAAAACTCAGTGATATTGTTCTGACTAGAATAGAGACACATGAGAACATTGGAGGGGACAAAATCAAGAAGTATCTTCTCGGTCGTGTGCATTATGAAGAGGATGTCTTCTCAACCTATTGCTCCCTTAATTCGATAAGAAATGTCTACCGGCTCCAGATTGAGGGAACAAAGGTGAATTGTGTTTCGGCAAAAAAGTATCTGCTTATGGGAAACGAACTTCCTCTCGTCAATATCGCAGCAAGTAATGGGATCAGTTACACGAGACTATGCGCATTGAATCCAAACCAGAGGGGACGGGTTTTCTGTAATGGGACTCTGTTCTTGGGAGAGACAGATCCCTTTAAACCATCTCTTCTATTTATGCGGCAGATTTTCCCACGTGACGGCGAGTGGGGGTACTGACGGACCAGATTGGAAATCGGTGAATAGAGGAATGAACATGATGACCGACAAACCTCTCCCCTCTTTCCCCCGCGTCTGGCGGTGCTGCGGGTATGAACTGCCGTGGGGGGGGCGGACGCTGGTTGCGGGGATTTTGAATGTGACGCCGGACTCGTTCAGCGACGGGGGGCAGTTTGATTCGCTCGACCGCGCGCTGCGCCACGCCGAGGCGCTCATCGCCGAAGGGGCCGACCTGCTCGACATCGGGGGCGAGTCGTCGCGACCGGGGGCCGACCCAGTCTCGACGGAGGAAGAGATCCGCCGGGTCGTGCCCGTGGTCGAGGCGATCCACGCGGCGCATCCCGCGCTTCCCCTGTCGGTGGACACGGTGAAGGCCGAGGTGGGCCGCCGGGCGCTCGAAGCGGGCGCGTGCATTCTGAACGACATCACGGCGCTACGGGGCGACCCCGACATGGCGCCCCTGGCCGCTCGAACCGGCGCGGGCGTGGTGCTGATGCACATGCAGGGCGAGCCGCGCACGATGCAGCAGGCACCGGTCTATGAGGACGTGGTGGCGGAGGTGGAGGCGTTCTTCCGCGAGCGGATCGCGGCGGCGCAGCGGGCGGGAATCCGGCCCGAGGCGATCTGCCTGGACCCGGGCGTCGGGTTCGGAAAGCGGCTCGAACACAACCTGTCCCTGATTCGGGCAGGACGGCGGTTCGGCGATCTGAGGTGTCCCCTTTTTCTGGGCCTGTCGCGCAAGTCGTTCATCGGCGCGCTGCTCGATCTGCCGGTTGAAGAAAGACTGGAGGGGAGTCTGGCGGCGGCCACAGCGGCGGTACTCTACGGAGCGCACATCGTGCGGGTCCACGACGTGGCAGCCACGCGTCGGGCGGTGGCGGTAGCGGACGCGTTGAAGGGGAATGGGTGAGGAAGAATGGATAATTGATAATGGACAATTGACAATGAACAAATTCCCCAATGGGAGGAACTTCGGGTGAAAGCCATCTGTCTCGTCATAATCGTAGGGGTATCCGCCTTCTTTGGAGCAGGAGGGGGCTGGGCAGGTGACACGTGGACGAGCGGGACTAAAATGGGGACACTGTCCAGGGTGTTCAACCAGTCCGCCCCATCCGTCCAATCTGTCCTATCCGTCCCACCCGCCTCACCCGCCGGGCTGGTGGCGGTTCCCCTCGACCCGCTGGCGCAGGGGTGGGAGAATCCCCCGCGCGATGCGCGGCTGCGCGCCTACTGGTGGTGGCTCAACGGCAACGCCACGGCCGAGGCAATCACGCGCGACCTCGAAGAAATGAAGGCCAAGGGGTTCGGCGGCGCGCTCATCTGCGACGCGGACGGATCGAGTCAGGACGGCAACGACCGCGCCCCGCATGGTCCCACGTTTTTCACGCCCGAGTGGCGCGAACTCTTCAAGCACACCCTGCGCGAGGCCGACCGGCTGGGGCTTGAGATGAGCCTCAACATCCAGAGCGGGTGGAACCTGGGCGGGCCGATGGTGACGGCGGACGACGCGGCGAAGAAGCTCACCTGGTCCGAGACGCGCGTGACCGGGCCGGCCAAAGTTGAAGCGGCTCTGCCTGTCCCTCAATCGCGCGATGGGTATTACCGCGACCTGTTCGTGGTGGCGTATCGCGTGAAGGTGGACCGCACGAAGAAGACCCGTCCGATTGAGAATTTCGAGTACAAGGCGATGTACAAGACGCTGAATTTCTCCGCGCCGGACACGACACCCCTGTTCCAGGAGTCCTACGCCGAACCGGGCGAAGAACACACGCGCGCCAACGCCGGGGTGGACCTGACCGGCAAACTCTCGCCGGATGGCACACTTCGCTGGGACGCGCCCGAGGGCGAGTGGGAAATCCTGCGCTTCGGCTGCACCATCGGCGATCACTCGAAGGTCTCGACGTCGAGTGAGGGCTGGACCGGCTTCGCGCTCGACGTGCTGGACGCAGGCGCGTTTCAGCGCTACTGGGACGCGGTGGTCGAGCCGCTTATCGCCGACGCGGGCCCCCTCGCGGGCAAGACGCTCAAGTACCTCCACACGGACAGTTGGGAGGTCGAGGCGGTCAACTGGACGCCCACCCTGCGCGAGGCGTTTCAGAAACTGCGCGGTTACGACTTCCTCCCCTGGCTTCCCGTGCTGGCCGGGCGCATTGTCAACAGCCGCATGGAGAGCAACCGCTTCCTGAACGACTACCGCAAGACGCTCGGCGACCTGGCGATCGAGAACCACTACCGCCTGTTCCGAGACGGAGCGCGCCGCCACGGCATGCAGATCCACCCCGAGTCGGGCGGACCGCACGCCTCGCCGATCGACGCGCAGCGCTGCCTCGGCTACAACGACGTGCCCATGTCGGAGTTCTGGGCCTGGTCGTGGCGCCACCGCGTGGGAGACGAGAACCGCTTTTTCGTCAAGCAACCCGCGTCGGCGGCGCACACCTACGGCCGCGCGCTCGTGGCGGCGGAGGGGTTCACCACCATCGGCCCGCACTGGCAGGAAACGCTGTGGGACAACCTCAAGCCGTCGTTCGACCAGGCGGCCTGCGAGGGGCTGAACCTCCTTGTGTGGCACGCGTTCGTCTGCTCGCCGAAGGAAATGGGGACACCCGGACAGCAGTACTTCGCCGGGACGCACCTCAACCCGAACGTGACGTGGTGGAGCAAGTCCAAGCCGTTCTTCGACTACATCAACCGCTGTCAGTTCCTCCTGCAGCAGGGCCTCTTCGTGGCCGATGTGTGCTACTACTACGGCGATCACGTGCCGAACTTCGCGCAACTCAAGAAATCCGACCCCGCGCGCGTTCTGCCCGGTTTCGACTACGACGTGATCACCGAAGAGGCAATCCTCACGCGCCTCTCCGTGCGCGACGGCCGCCTCACGCTTCCCGACGGCATGAGTTACCGCGCGTTGGCCCTGCCGTCCTCGCGATCCAGCCTCTCGCTTCCCCTCCCCGTTCTTGAGAAAATCCGCCAACTGGTGGCCGATGGCGCGACGGTTATCGGCCCGAGGCCAGCCGGAACCGGAAGCCTCACGGGGTACCCCGGCTGCGATGCGGACGCGGAGCGAATCGCCCTGGAACTGTGGGGAGAGGCCCCGAAACTGGTGACTCGGGAAAATCGCAAGGTAGGTCGGGGCCATGTCGTCCAGGGGATGACCGCGCGCGAAGTCCTGATCGCAGACGGAGTGCCACCCGACTTCCTCTTCCTCGGTGGGCAGGCGGACACGACTCTCGACTACCTCCACCGCCGCGCGGGCGAAACGGACATCTACTTCGTCACGAATCGCAACAAGCGCCCGGAGGCCGTCGAATGCATCTTCCGCATCACGGGCAAGATGGCCGAATTGTGGGACCCCGTGACGGGAGAGCGGCGCGTGGCCAACGAGTATTATCCCGAGGAAAAGGTGACACGCGTCCCCCTTTCGTTTAACCCCTGCGGTTCTCTCTTCGTCGTTTTCCGTCCCCCTGCGCCTCAGACCGTCGGCGTCCCCGCGACTGTTCCCACGCCTCCGCGCTCCCGCGCCAACTTCCCCGTCTTCGATCTGGTTCGGGAAATTCCCGGCCCGTGGAGCGTCTCCTTCGACCCGAAGTGGGGCGGTCCGACGGAATCCGTCCCCTTCGACGCGCTCGTCAGTTGGACACAACGCCCGGAACCGGGAGTTAAATATTATTCGGGGACAGCCGCCTACCGTGCGGAGTTCGAGTTGAAAGACGGGGACACCTCCGGTAGCCTCTGGCTCGACCTGGGGAACCTGCGCGAGCTGGCGGAGGTGCGCCTGAACGGCCAACCCCTCGGCATTCTCTGGGCGCCTCCGTTCCGAATCGAGATCACCCGCGCCTCAAAATCAGGTGTCAACAAACTCGATGTCGAGGTGGTCAACTTCTGGCCCAACCGCATCATCGGCGACGCCTCCCTGCCCGCCGAACAGCGCCTCACCCGCACCAACATCCGAAAACTCACCGCCGACACCCCCCTCATCGAGTCGGGCCTCCTCGGGCCAGTACAACTGCTGCGCGGAAAGACGGTACCCACCACGGCCACGCTGGAATCCGGGAGTCAAAATGTGGCGCTGGCTCGGAGAATTATGAAAGACAAAGCCAATTATGAGGTTGCTCTGCTTTTTGACCCGGACAATGTGGATGCACTCGTTCGAAAGGGAGACTCGATACGTATCATCAACTCGTCCCGATACAAGGAAGCAGATGCCTGTTTCGAAAAGGCCCTTCAACTGGACCCAGACAATGTGGAGGCGTTGATTCATGTCGGTTTTATCAACATTCGCGGTCAGAAATATAAAGAAGCATTCGATTGTTTTGATCGAGCGGTAAAAGTTGACCCAACGAACATAAACGCTTTGACTTGGAAGGGATCCCTTCACGAGCGTAGAGGGGAACAGGAGGAAGCGCTCAAATGTTATAACCGAGTGATCGAGATAGAACCCGGGGTATGGGACGTTTGGACACGAAAGGGCAACCTCCTGTGTCAGCGCCAGGAATACGAGGAGGCGATCAAATCCTGCGACGAAGCGCTCCGGCTTCTTCAGATCGAAGTGGACCAGGATATTGAGAACCTCAGAAAATCCAACGGGCATCGCGACTCCGGTCCAAAAGAAATCCTCGGTGAACCCCGGGCGGAAGCGCTCTCCATCAAGATCCGCGCCCTTGAGTCACTACAACGCCACGAAGAAGTCAAAGCCAGCCGGGCCGAATATAACCGCCTGAGAAGAAACTCCTGAAACCTCCTGTCCAGAAGTAGACACTCCGGCCCGCGTCTTGGAAAGAACAAAGAAGGGACGGGATAACAACCCGGGGCCGAGCGTATCGTCGCTCCGGGTATTCGGTTGTTTTTTCTCCCGTCCCCTGAATGGGCACAACATAATCCCGTGAACTCCCCGTCTTTGTTCAACCCTTTCAGGGTTGGATCGAGGGGGACGTCCTTTCCCAGGGCGGCGCTGCGCTCTGCCCTGGGCTGCCGTATGTGCAAGCCTTTCAGGCTTTTCCCGTACGAGCATCCGGGCGTCTCGATACCGCACGAGCGGAAACACTTTCAAGATGCCCCCCCCCCAGAGATCGACCGGGTTATTTTTCTTGTATCCGGATGGGTTTCAGGTATGATCGGATGCGGGTAAATTCTGGGGAAGGGTGTGCGCATGAAGGGCTGGGTCTATGTCATCTCAAACAAGGCGATGCCTGGCCGGGTCAAGATTGGCTCTTCGACCCAGGATCCGGAGATCCGCGCGGCGGGGCTCGGTCCAGCCGGCGCGCCGCTTCAATACAGGGTCGAATATGAATTATTGACCGAGGCGCCCCATCAGGTGGAGCACGAAGTCCTTCTTTTTCTCTCGCCCCAGAAGGAAGAGGGAGAGTGGTTTCGGTGCAGTGTCCAGGAGGCGGCCGACGCGATAAAGCGTTTTGCGGGCGGCAGCGTTATTGCCGAAGGCTACATACAGGACTCGCCCGGGCCGGAAGGCATCAAGGGCTGGGTCTATGTTATCTCGAGCCAGTCGAAGCCCGGGCTTGTCAATATCGGCTGCACGGGAAAAGACCCTGAAGTTCACGCGGAGGAAATCAATCAGGGCGAGTCATTGCATTCCTGCCTGGTGGACTATGAATTATTGATCGAAAACCCGTTCCAACTGGAGCAGGAAGTCCACGCAATTCTGTCCGCGAAAAAGGAAAACCGGGACTGGTTCCGGTGTGATTCGAAGGAAGCGGTCGATACGATAAAAAAATGCGCGGGGGATCGCGCAATCGCCGAGATAGACAAGCGCGACAGAGAGGACACTCTTTATCAGAGATTTCAGGCCGGGCAGGAAAAAAGAGCGCGCCTGGCCGCTGAGGAAGCCCGAATCTCGGAAAAATACCAGAAACTGTTTGAAATCCGATTGGCCCCTGTTCCCCGTTGGGTGTACTGGCTCTGCGGCGTCCTCCTTTCCGTGATCCTCATTTCGGGTGTCAGTCTGAATGACACTCTGGTGATGGTCGGGTCGGTTTTTCTGGGTCCATATCTGGGGATATTGCTTCAGGATTATTTCGAGCCGGTTATCAGGAGGATGAGAGAACGTTTACCCGCTTCTCTGGCCCTCGAGAAACAACGGGAGGACGAATTATCGGCCGCAAGACAACAATATCTATCAGAGTCGGCAAAGGGCGCGCGCGATTCCGATACGCGAGAAAGCCCCGGGAAAATCCCCCTCGCGTCAGAATCGCAACAGCCGCCGGAACTCCCAGCCAGCGCAGCGGCGTCGCCGACCACGGGGCAACCGCCACGGACCCGGAAGGTCGGCTCGGGCGTCGCCCTCTGCCTGATCTTTGGATTGTTCTCCCTTGTGACATTGTTCCGCATTTATGTCGCTTATACAAAAACGGGGACAGATTCTGAAAAGCAACCCAAAGTACCCGGCCACACCGTTCCGGTCGCAACACCTTCAGACGCGGCAGAGCCGGTCAACCCGGAACCGACACCCACCCCGGCGCAACCCGTCATGGAAACACCCCGGGAGGCAACGCCGGAAATAAAACAGCCCCCCGTACCCGTACAAACGCCTCTGCCGACTCTACCCCCGACGCCGACACCCCTGCCCACACGGACCCCGACGCCGACGCCCACACCCTTGCCAACCCCGACACCCACACCCCTCCCCACGCCGACTCCGACACCCGAGCCGACTCAATCGAAGGAATCCGTCCCCCAGGAGATAACCCTGAAGTGCAAAATCGTCTTCAGCAATGGTGTGTTTACGGTCACCAATCAAGATGACTTTGACTGGAATAAAGTGAAGTTGGATCTCAATTGCAAACCCCACGAAAGCGGTTACATTCTGAGAGTCCCCAGGATTCAGGCCGGGAAGTCGGTGTCGCTTCACTCCAGTTATTTCGTGGATGAACAGGGAGCGCGTTTTGACTGGAAGAAGACCAAAATCCTCTACATGAGCCTGACCTGCACAACACCCGAGGGAGAAGCCGTTTTTCGCGGCCCCATGGGCGCCACCGGAATCCGGAGATAAGCCATCACTCTCTCTCCCCGCTTATAATCTGTTTTCGTCCCAACCGCCTCATTTGAAAGAAGGGGATGGATAGACTCCGGGCAGTACTTCACTGCGGGTGACAGGATGGACCCTCTCAGGGGTCTCCGTGTGGAAAATCACTTATGAAAAATTCCCCCTGCAGATACATCCAGACAACATCCCCCGATGAATTGGTTTCATACGAGGGGTCACAAACTTTATCGATCAACGATTTGTCCGGGGGATAGGCATATTCCCTGGGAAGGTCGATGTCATACTTCCGGTTCGGTCCCATGGAGGTGAGGATACAGCCGCCATTGGCTGGGGCATAATACTGAATGGGTGCGCCTTCCTCGGAGAACGGATCGCGGGGAATTTCCTGAAGGTAGGCAACCGGGGTGGTGAGAAAAGGAGTCAGACTTGGTGGGAAGGCGTTGTGGTCGACCTGATAGGTTTCGAGAGCGGATAAAAGGGGCTTCATATCTTCTCGCAATCCAGCTATCGTTGCACGATCTTGAGCCTCTCGAAAACTCGGAAGAAGACCATGATAGAAGAATGAGACGACAAGAAGGCCCATACTGACCCTGAGAAAGGTCCCGCCCGTCAACCGTCCGTTACCTCTATCCAGGTGTATCTTCCCGAAGAACAGGAATACGATTGAGAGTATCAGAAGGGATGGGAAAAAAAGCCCCAAGATCGCGAACAGGGTGGAAGCGATGGCAATCCAGGAGGGGAACTTTGCGCAGGTTGTATCTGTCACATTCTGAACAGAACCCGGTACATACCCGATTTCCGATAGTTTCAACAGAATGCCCAAAATCAGGAACACGACCGCGAGCATCAGAGCGGGAGGAAAGAGAAGTCCCGGTATTGCGAACAGGATGAAAGCGATAAAAATCCAAGAAGGAAGGTTTCTGCGGGTCTTGCTTCGTCCTTTTTCTTCACAAGAGGAAGCAGGGCCGATTCCGGATAGATTCAGCGAATCTGTTTGCTCCTGACTACGATCCGTATCGGGAGGCATGTCAGTGGTCTCATCTTTCATCTGGCGATATCCTTCCATGGACACCTCCATCAAAAGTAAAGAAAGCAAAGGACCTGACAGCACGAGTATCGTGGAAAATTTGTCCGACAATTCAAATGAAGTCGAAGCCACAAATGCCAATACAACTTCGAGGCACACATCGCCAAGAAACAGGAGGGAAATGAAGAGGGAAACCCCCAAAGGTATCTGGAGGAGACAGGCCGTCCTGATTGCCGGTATTCTCTTCTTACGGAAACGATAGACCTCCCAGAGCCCCGGCAGAGCGGACAGCAGAAACTCAACAACGAAGAAGAGGAGGGAAATAGCGAAACAAAACAGAAAGTATTTCATATGACGCCTTTTGGTATATCAAAATGGGGGAAGTCCCCCGTCTATTGACGCCCCTGAGATCTCCTGAAAATGTTAGGAAGAAGGTGCTCTGTCTCGACCCCAATATTCACCCTGGTCAGGGATAGAATCGATCAAACTTGTACATCTGGAAGATGTCCCCCGAAGAATAGGTTCCGTTTCTGGGGTCGTACATTTTGTACAGGAGCGATTTGTAGGGACGAAAGGAATATTCCGAGGGAAGGTCTATGTCGTACTTCCGATCCGGCCCCATCGAGTTGAGGATGCACCCACCATTGGCCGGGGCATAGTACTGAATCGGTGCTCCCTCCTCGGAAAACGGATCGCGGGGGATTTCCTGAAGGTAGGCGACCGGGGTGGTGAGAAAAGGGGTCAGACTTGGAGGAAAGGCGTTGTGATCGGTCCGATAGGCCTCAAGGGCGGTTATGATTGTGTGTATATTCGCATTGGCACGGGAGCAAATCGCTCTCTCCTGCAACTCCCGAAAGTTTATGGCTACGCAATGGTAGAAGGATAACAAAATGACAAGCAGAATTCCTGCGCGAAAAATTTGGTACCCCATAGGAGTCTGTCTGTTTCGGCTTGCGTTCCGTATCTCCAAGACAAAGAAAATGGCCGCAGGAATGAACACCGGAGGGTAAAAGAATCCGATCAATCCACATAGGGTTGCGCCGATTGCGAAAAAGGGGATGCCGCTTCTCTCCTTACTATCGGACATAAATGTTTCCCTCTCACCCCTCGCTCGCTTCGAGTTCGCGGAAGCGGCGGAGGAAGGCTTCCTGGCCCTCGGGCGTGGTGGCGGTTTTCCGCACGTCCTCGGGCAGGTAGCGCAGGTCGGTGCATTCGAGGATGCCGGCGAGCCACTGGAGTTCATGGGCGGGGCCTCGGGTGCTGCGGAAGGTCTTCAGGACGTCGGCGATGATCGCGGAGTCCACGGGCTGGCCGCGCAGAAGGGATTCGCGGCGGGCGCGGGTGAGGATCGCCTCGATGTCGGCGCCACTGAGGGGGGGCAGGTGGGCGAAGTCGGGCAGGGCTTTCTCGTCCAGGCTGACTTTGGCCTTGCGCGCCATGGCCATGAACATCTCGCGCAGTTCGGCGGGCGATTGCGGGTAGAAGAGCGGGATGTGCTCTTCGCAGCGCCCCTGACGTTTGAGGTCCACGGGGAGCAGGTCGGGACGGCACGTGAGGAGGAACCAGATGAGTTTGCCTCGGTAGCGCGTGTTGCCCATCTGCGCGGCCAGCTGGGCGAAGACGCGCGCGCTGGTGCCCGCGTCGCCCGAATCGCCCCGGTTGCCCACGGCGGCGTCCGCCTCGTCCACGATAACGGCCACGGGGCCGAGTTCGCGCAGCACGGTCAGAATGCGCTCGATGTTCGACTCAGTCTCGCCGACGTATTTGCTGCGGAAGTTGCGGATGGCGACGCAGGGGATGCCGACGGACCCGGCATAACACATGGCGATGAAGGTTTTCCCCACCCCGACGGGGCCGCAGATGAGGTAGCCCATCGGGACGGCGTCGAGGTTCCCTTCGCGCACCAACCGTGCGTCGTCCGTGAGGCGCTGGCGGGCGGCGGTGTGACCGGCCACAAGGTCGAGCGTGAATTGCGGTTCGATAAACTCGATAAGTCCGGGGCACTGCGCTTCGATGAGCGCCTTCTTGATCGCGACGATGCGTTTGTCGGTGTCGGCGGGTGGGGTGTCCCTCGTCGGGATGGGAGACGGCGTGGCGTCCTTGACGATGGACTCAGAGGCGGCGGTCTCCGCTGTTTTGGGGACGGATTCACCCTGCGGCTGAGCCGTGATGAGGCGCATCATGTTGTCGAGATTGGCGAGCGTGAGGCCCGCGCTGAGCGCGGCGAGGCGGTCGGCGTTGACGGCCTGAGCGGGGAACCGCCCGGCGATGAACGCGCGGCGCTCGTCGAGGCTCGGCATCGGGATGGCGATCTCCTCGGTGTAGCCGCTCTGGACCAGCGTGGTGTTGAGACGCCCGAGGCTTTCGGTCATGAGGACAAAGATGAGATTGACGCGCCGCACGATGGGACTGCGCGCCCAGTTGAGCAGCGTGGCGAGGTGCTCGGGTTCGCGGTCCGCCGGGGGACAGATCAGGTCGGCGTAGTCGAACAGAATAGCCGTCTTGAGTTGGCGGTGCTCCTCGCCGACCAGAAGCAGGGACACCAGCCGGTCGAGAAACCGCACGGCGGGCGTGGGATCGCGGGGCAGCTCGGCCTTGCCCCCCGAAAGCCGCGCCACGAGGGCGTTCATGCGGGTGAGGCGCTGCGGGTCGTTCCCCGCGTGGACGCGCAGGCCGCGCCCCACGTCGTAGTGCAGCACCAGGTCGTAGGCGCCGAAGAGGTGCTGGGCCAGGTAGTCGGCCAGCGTCTCGACCCGGTAGTCGGCGGGTTTGGATTCGGTGGCGGGTTCGGACCGTCCCACGAAGTCGGCGGTGTTGCCGTGGAGAATGAAGCAGCTCGAGCCGCCCGCGAGGTAGGTTTCGCGCAGGCGGCCCACCCATTCGGGGTGTTTGGGGTCAGGCATGACGGGGTCCTTTTCCGAATCGGGAATCAAACGACAGAACCGCAAACCGCTTTCAACCACGAAAGGCACGAAACACCTGGCGCAGCGGAGCCACAACCAATTTTAACGCAAAGTCGCAAAGGTACAGAGACGCAAAGATTCATAGATTTTCCGTTTTCGTCGTCCACATCCGCCTCTGTTTTCTGTTTGGATTTTGAGATCGTACCACTCTCCCCATCCGGACACCTTTGCGTCTTGGCGTCTTTGCGTCTTTGCGTTATGCGGTTTTACTCGTTCCATTTCTTCTGTTCATCAAATCATCACGGCCTGCGTAGATCCTGCGAGATAGTAGTACGGAACGATCTCTCTATTTTTCCGTGTATTCGGTGTGTTCCGTGGTCTTTTCCGAGGTTTTCCTCCATCATTAGAACTGCTGACTCAGGAATTTCGGCGCGGTCTCCTGCCGGAAAACGGGCGCGACGTCGAGGTCGCGCAGGGCGTCTTCGGTGGCGGAGACACCCGCGGCGATGCCGTCCACCTGGGCGCCGATTTCGCCCGAGTCGCGCGTGCTGAGGGCCATCTCGCTGATGGCGCTGACCTTTTGCTCGATGCGGTCAATCTCGACGCAGATGAGCTCGCGGTTGTCCCGGGTGCGCTCGTAGTTCTGGAGGCGCTGGCGCTGGGTTTCCAGTTTGTCCTCGAGGGCGCGAATGAGTTTCTCGCCCCGCTTTTCCGCCTTGGCTTTTTCAATCTGCTTCTCGGACTCGATAATGGAAAGTTCGAGGTCGTTGCGGTTGGTGGCGGCCAGATAGCGGTCGAGCGCGTCGAGACTGTAGAGCAGTTTGAGGAACATCCACAGAAGCCGGTCGAGCGACTCGGAGTGGATTTCCTGGAGGGACTTATCCTGGGAAGCGTCCGGCCCCTGGAGTTGGCGGCTCAGATTCTGGAGGGTGCGGCACCGGTTCTGGAGCGCGACGAAGCGTCCCCAGGCGTCGCTTGCGATCGAGGCGCGGATCTGCGCGAGGAGTTGCGACTGATCGGGCGCCAGGGGCACGGCGGCGCGGCGGGCGTCCATCGCCTTGCGGAAACGCGGGTTCGACGAGAGCATGCCGAGGTAGAGCAATTCGACTGCCCCGACGAGGGGCAGAAACATGTCGGGTCGGCGCGAGAGGAAGGAGAAAAACACCCCGCCCCCCACGGCCAGCAGGTTCCAGTGCCAGAGAAAGGCAGACTTGACATAGGAGAGAAAGGAGGCTTTCGCGGCCATGAGCGGATCAGTCCTTTCCTTCTTCCAGCGCGTCGAGGATGTCGCGGATGTAGAACACCGTGTCCTGAAAGGACGCCTGGCGCATCATTTCGCGGGCGGGCCGGTCGGAGGGCGAGATGCGGAACTGGTGGAGAATCGTGCCGGGGGAATTGCTGAAGATATACACCCGGTCCCCCAGATAGACCGCCTCGTTGACATCGTGCGTGACAAAGAACACCGTCGCCTCGACCTCGCGCCAGAGCGAAACGAGCAGATCCTGCATGTGCTGGCGCGTGACGGGATCGAGCGCGCCAAACGGCTCGTCCATCAGGATGACTTTGGGTTTGAGGATCAAAGTGCGGGCGATGGCGACGCGCTGACGCATCCCACCCGAAAGCTGGTGCGGATACTTGCGGGCGTCCTTGACGGGGTCGAGGCCGACCTTGGCGATCCACTCCTTCGCGAGCGCATGACGTTCGCGGGTCGAGACGCCCCGGCACTCGAGGCCAAAGGCGACGTTGTCGAGCACCGTCCGGTTGTCGAAACAGGTGTAGTCCTGAAAGACCATCCCGCGGTCGGGGCCTGGCTCCTTCACCGGCTCGCCCTTGAGGAGCACCTCGCCCGTGGTGGGCGGGAACTGCGGCGCCAGACCGGCGATGAGGCGCAGGATCGTGCTCTTGCCGCAGCCGCTCGGTCCCAGCACGGCGATAAACTCGCCCACGTCGAGCAGATCCTCGACCACAAAGGTCACGTCGCGGACGGCGGTGAAGGCATGGCGGGTTCCCACGTCATAGGTTTTCGTGACATTCCGAAACTCCACAATGGGGGAAGTATCCGGTCGGATCGGCGCCTCGGGGAGGTTCAACAGGGAACAGGGGGGCGTGCCGGGCAGTGTCGCGGACAGTTTCGTCATCATCTCAGTGGTCTCCCGTCTGGCGGTAGGGGAAGAGCCAGCGCTGGCCGGCCAGGAGGGCGCGGTCAATACCGAACGCCAGAAGAGCGATCAGGATCAGGGACAGGTAGATGTGCTCGCGCGGCCCCTGACGCTGGCTCTGGTTGATGATGTACCCCAGACCGTACTTGGCGTTGATGACCTCGGCCAGCATGATGTACCCGAACGCGAGACCGAACAGCAGGCGCAGGCTGTTGGTGATGCCTGGCATGGCCAGCGGCAGCAGAACCTTGTAAATCGGCTGGAACGCGAGAATGGGGAACCAGAGGAGAACACCAATCAGGAATCCGGTTGCGATGACGAGGACTCCTTGCTTGCGCCAGGCGGCCAACATCTCCGCTCCGTCGTTTTCCACCGGGCGGGCCGAGAGAAAATAGTAGGCGGTCAGGAAAATCGCGGCATATCCTACGGCGACCAGGAGAGCGCGCAGAATACCGGAGCGAGGCACAAACCGAGCCCCGAGCGTGTACGCCGCATCGAGGTAGTTGTTCGGCACATTTTGAACGGAGTTGACACTGTCGAAAAAGACAAACGAGACACAGGCCAGAAAGATAAACATGACCTTCTGGGTCTCTCCAATGCCAAACCAGTTGAGTGTGAGAGGAATGAGCGCCGCGATGGGGATGTTGCGCCCAAAAACCGACAACGGCTTGAAAAAAGCGTTGAGGCGCAGAAACGAACCGGCGGCCAGCCCGAGCGGCACCCCGATGATCGCCGCCAGAAAAAAACCCCCGACCACGCGCCCCAAACTCCACAAGGCGGAACGGGACAGCTCCCGTTCGAACCAGAGGGAACGGAACTTTTGGAACGTCTCGCCGAGTGGGGATAACGTGTTGGAATCCAGGATACGCTCCTCGACGGGACCAGCGGTGAGAAAGTGCCAGATCAAGAATACAATGCCGATACAAAGGAGAGAACTTACGGCGCTTTCAGCCGGTCCGGGCTTATCGCGGATGGTGATCCAGCGGCGGGCGTAATCTTTCAGGGATGGAGTTTTCATGACCAATAGAGGCTCCCGAGTCTGTCAAAAAGATTGAAGGTTGGTTTTCGGGCCACAGAGCGAACGGTTCGGGTGCGGCCGGTTTCCTGTTGCGTTCTATTATTGCGAAGGCGCTTCTCCACACAATGAATTTCTCGTAAAAACTTCTACGGGGAACCGGGGGCAATACTGTGGGAAAATCCGTTTCTCAGGGAGATCAAGATAGAAACGAATCTCCAGCCGCAGAAGATGCCCGCCCGAAAAACCTTCTCTCTCCGCGGGTTCCTTTCGGGGTCCACACGGAGAGAGAAGGTGGGTTCCTGAAGAACCAGCCGTTTCTTTCGGAGATCGCGGCGATCGTGACCGAAATCAAATCACTCGGCGGACTCGAGCGGATAGACCTTGACCTCGACGCGGCGATTCTTGGCGTGGTTCATCGGGTCGGTTTCGTCCGCCGGACGCGCCCAGCCCAATCCCGCGGAACTGAACTGCTTCGGGTCGAGGGTGGAAAATTTCTTGACCAGGGCCTCCTTGACGGAGTTGGCGCGGTTCGAGGAAAGTTCCTTGACCATCGCGTCCGGCACGCGCCCCTTCATGCTGCCGTCGGTATGGCCTTCGATCACGATGCGCGCGGCGCCGTACTGCGCGGCCAGTTTCCCGATCTCTTCGAGCACAAAGTCCACATTGGGATCATAGAGCGTTTCGACTTCCTTCCCGCCCTCCTGCTTGGTGACCTTTTTGTAGAGATCCCAGTTGTTCGGGTAGAAGTGAATCGTGACAACCTTGGTCAGGATTTCCCCACTCTCGGCCTGGATACTCTGGACGGTCTTCGGGGTGAAGCTGACGGCATACTCGCTTTTCGAGTTGGCGTACTTGGGTTCGGCGGCGAGTTTCTGGATGATGGAGAAGTCCATGACGGTTTCGAACGTGGAGGGGGAGGTGATTTTGCCGATGTGGCGGTAGAGGTAGTTGGCCGTGTTCCAGGTCCGCTCGAAGTTGGCCGGGTTGTTCTGATTGAGGAAGAACTCGCGGTTCTCGGCGTAGTTGGTCGAATGGGCATCGCCCAGCATGCCGAGGCAGTCGGTGGCGGGGATGTTGTACACCTTGGCCATGAGCGCGGCGGCTTCCTGTTTGCCGGCGTCGGTCTTGATGGCCTCCATGCCGTCGAAGATCCCGCGGACGATCCCCTCGCAGATGTCGGGGTGGTCCTTGGCAAAGTCGGCGCGGGCGAACCAGACGTCGGCGATGAGTTTGTTGGCGGTGGCGGTCGAGACCAGGAGGTGGTTGCTGGCGACCTTGGTCAGATTGTAGATGTCGGGCGCCCAGCTGACGCAGGCGGCAATACTCTTATCGGCGTTGAAGGCGGCCGCAGCCTGGAAGGCGTCGTTGGTAAAAATAAACTCGACCTCGGACGGTTGAACGCCTCCATTGATGAGGGCGTTGAGCACAAAGAACTGGCTCGGAGAGTTTTCGGCCAATACGACCTTTTTGCCGCGTAGATCGGCGATCGTGGGGCGCTGGGGATCCTTCGCGGCCGAGCGGCGGATCACGATGCCGTCGCCGCCGTTGGACCAGTCAATCTGTTGGAAGATGCGGGGGCTGACCCGGCTGTCCTTGCGCAGTTCCTCCATGAAGAGGGGAATCATATCGAGCGTGCCCCAGCCGATATGAATCTTGCCAGTCGCGTAGGCGTCGCGCATGTCCACGGGATTGTCAATCAGAACCAGTTCGACCTTGAAGTCCTGACCGCCGGGGGTTTTCCAGAGAACGCCGGGGTCTTTGCCTTTGTTCTGGAGAATGATGGGCGCCCAGCCAGCCCAGACGTTCAGGGCGATCTTGACGGTGCGGTCGGAGAGGGGGTCGTAGTTGCTGATCCCACTGACGGGTGGCAGCTTCTCGGAGGCCTTGAAGGAGTACTCCTTGGTCGTGGTGGGGATGTTCGAGTCGGGCGCCTCGGAGTCGCCCTTGGCTGCGGCCGGGGCCTTGGAATCCCCCCCCGCCTTGAGGTCGTCAGCGTTGATCGGAGCAGGCGCCTTGGTCTGCTGTTGTTGCGGGCCTTTGGGTTTCGGGAAAATGACGTCCCGCAGGCCGTAGGCGGCCAGGCCCATCACCACGAGGAGCAGGACCACGTAAAAACTGGCCTTCGGGCCGCTTCTGAGTTGTTCATCTACCATTTTAATTTCTCCTTCCGCCATTATGTGTTGAGATCTGATGCGATCGCTTCGTTTCAGAATTCCATTCAGGGACAGGCGTCCCCTTGGCTCCACGCTTTTCGGCTGTCAGAATACCCGTTTCCGCTCATGCCGATCCATTACAATAATACGGGGATGTTTATACCGGGCGCATCCTGAAAATACCACACAACGGGATCGTTCCCGGAACTCCCCTTTGTCCAGCCGAGAGGTGATCCCCCAGGTTTTGGGTATTTTTCTGAGTTTCCCCCCTATCCGTCATTCCCGCGAAAGCGGGAACCCAGATCCGGGACACTCTGTTTTGATTTCTCCGGGCCATGAGCAGTTTCCTTGCCTTACTTGGTCCCGATTTCTTTCTCGAACTCCTGCAACGCGCTTTCCTGCTGCTGGGTGTCGGTCTTGCCGAGGGACTTGGCCTGGGCCTCGACACCGGCGGTTTCGGGGGTCTTGAGGCCCATATCCACCTCGAACTGCTGGAGAAGATCTTCAGCCTGTGAGGCTTCTGCGCGGCGTTCGGCTTCGATTTCTTCGACGCCTTCACCCGAAAGGTCGGCGGTGACGCGGACCTTGGCGCGATTCAGGTCTATCTTTTCCTGAATGATGTTTTCGAGTTCGCCGAAATCGGTGGTGACGTCGAAGTTGAACCCCTGGGCGATTTTGGCCATTTCGGCTTCGGCGGAACTCATCTTGAGTTCGGCGTCGTATTTCTGAATCTTGGCGCGCACATCGGCGAGTTTCTTGGCCGAGTTCTGGATCTTGGTGAGGTAGTTCTGGTAGCTCTGGTCGTGCATTTTAAGCTGGGCCTGGTTCGAGTTCAGGTCGTCCTGGGCGCGCTTGAGTTCCACGGCGAGTTTTCCGGCGACATCGCGGTTGCCCGCCTGGAGGTGGCTCTTGATCTTGGCGGTGAGTTCCTGAATACGCGCCTCGTCGCCCCGAACCTGACGCGTGACCCGCTCGACCAGGGCGCGGTACTGTTCGAGTCCCTGGCGTCCCTCTTTCATCTGTTCGACGGCGTTGTCGTATTCGAGTTGCATCTGCGCGATCGGGTCGGCCTGCCAGAATAAATTGGCGATTTTGTTCATTTGCGCGGCAAAGGCGCGCCAGAATTTTTGCAGGATCATGGTTTTCCTCCCTGGAGATGTTCGCGGGCGAACCGCGGGCGCGTTCTTCGGTCGAACTATACGGATTCGCTGTTTCACCGTTTCCAGATCGGAAACACCGGGCGATCCTCCCGGACTTTCCGGAGCATGCAATTCCGTGTCGGCCGGACTCATAGTAGTTCAAGATCTTTTCGTTATGCAAGAGTTTCCGCATGAAAACGAAAGGGAGGAGGGGAAGGGCGAATGGACAATGGAGAATTGATAACGAACCGCGCTTTCGCCCGGGAGGATGAGGAAGAGGGGGAAAAGGAGGGGAAAATATGAACCCGGCTGGCTCGGGTGAGGGGCCAGCCGGGTTTTGTGGAAGGATTTCGCTTTTTTTTAAATGTGCCGTTTCCCGGTTTTCTTCCGTCCGGGCCGGGTCAGGGCTTGGTCGGCTCCGGAATAGCGTCCGGTTTGGGATAGGCCGTGGGGCGTTCGGTGGCTTTGATGAGTTTCGGCGCCGGTTGTTTCTGGCGCTCGGCGACATCCTGAAGAAGAACCTCGACGGCCTTTTCGATCTGGCGGTCCTTGCCCGAAGCCAGTTCCGTGGGTTGGGGCCAGACGGTGAAATTCGGTTCGGCGCCGTGAAGTTCCATGTCTTCGCCATCGTTGGCCGTGTAGAAGCCGATGTGGGGAACGCGGAAACCGCCCACGTCCATGATGCCCCACTCCTGGGTGCCAATGACCGCGCCGTGGGTTTTGACGCCGACCAGTTTGCCTCGGTTCAGGTTCTTGATGGCGTGGCAGAAGATTTCGGCGTTGCTGCCGCTGTTCTGGTTGCAGAGGACCACGACGGGCTTGCGCATCCAGAGGACGCCGGGGTAGGCCTGGAGGTAACCGGCCTCGGTGTCGTTGCGGCGGCGGGTGTAGGCGTGGTGGGGCGGGCAGAGCATCTGGAGGAGTTTGTCGGCGACATAGCCTCCGGCGTTGTTGCGCACGTCAATGACGAGGCCCTGTTTGTTGACCGTTTTCTCATAAACCTCGCGCTCGAAGCGAACCAGATCTTCGCCCGACATGGCGTTGATGTGGAGATAGCCGAGCGTGCCGCTGCTGAGTTTGTCAATGGCCTTTTCGTTGTCGCGGATCCATTTGTCTTTCACCAGACCTCGGGCGGCGTCGTAGGAGATGGGCCGAATGACCACCTCACGTTTGCGTGGGGTGGCTTTCGAGGCGGATTCGTCTTTCTTGTCGGACGCGGTTGCGGTCGTGGGGGTGTCTTTCGGGGAAAGGACGGTGAGGCGGATGTCCCGGTTGAGGGTTCCATTGAGCAGGGTGCAGGGGTCCATCGCCTCCGTGATTTCGACCCCGTCAATGTGCGTCACACGGTCTCCGGTCAGGATCTTGATGGTTTCCTTGTCGGCGGGGCCTTTGGGCAGGATGTCGCGCACGAGCAGGCCGGATCCCTTGTCGGCATCGTCGAAGCGCACACCGAGGTGAGCCGTCTGTTCGTTCCAGGCCTGGCCGGGGTTCCATTCCTTTGCCCGGGGACTGAACCCGAGGTGCGAGGCGTTGAGTTCGCCCAGCATGAGTTCCATGACGCGGGCGAAACCGGCCGTGTCCACGGAACGGGCGGCCTGTTCTTCGTATTTCTTGTAAATGGCTTCCCAGTCGCGGTTGCCGAAGCGTCCGTCGTAGAAGAAATCGCGCATGAAACGCCAGCCGATGCCGAAAGCAACGCGGTGTTTCTCGGTCAGGTTGATTTCATTCTGGATTTCGAAGGGGAAGGCGGTCTGCTGGCTTCCCTTGATACGGGCGGGGACGCCGCCCTCGAGCCAGACGATCTGGTCCTCGGCCTGAAGCCAGGTGGCGTTGCTTCCCTGGTTCTGGACGACGAAACGGGGGGGCGATTTGAAATCGGGAAGGTCGAAGGCGTAGAGGCCGGGACGCCCGCCGACGGTTCCCGTGAAGGCGAGAGCCTTGGAGTTGGGCGCCCAGAAAATCTCCCCAATATTGCCGTCTATCGAACGGCGCTGGATGCGGTCGTGGAGGGTCTCGAACTGAATCTTGATTTCCTTCACCCCCTCCGCGGGCTTTTCTTCTTTCTTCTTGTCGCCATCCTGCCCTTCTTTTTTCTGCTCGGGCTGGGCGGGTTTTTCTTCGGGTTTGGGCGCTTCGCCGTTCGATTTTTTCTGAGCGTCTTCGGGTTTGGCGTCCTGAGGTTTGGGCTGTTCGCCTTCTTTCTTCGGCTGTTCCCCTTCTTTCTTTGGACGCGCCTTGGCGATGAGTTCACGCGCTTCCTTGATCTTTCGGGCGCGCTCGTCGGTGTTTTCCTCTTCCTCCTGTTCGCTGAGCCAGACGTAGCAAAGCTCGGCGCGGCGTTCGTTGGACTGGTTCACAAACGCGATGACCTTGCCGTCGGGAGACCAGGCGGGTTTGCCTTCGAAATAGGGGAAGCGCGAGAGATTGTAGGGGGGCTGGTCGGACTGCGCCACGGAACAGATGAAAACGTCGCGGTCGAAGTCCTGGTTTTCCTGCGAGTAGGCGAGCCATTTGGAGTCGGGGGACCAGTCGTACTCGACGGGGCTGGGCGAAGCGATGCGGCGGTAGGCGTTGCGCCCGGTAATTCCAGAGATCCAGAGGTCGCCCGCGCCACAGAGGTAGGCGATTTTCTTGCCGTCGGGGCTGATGGAGAGGCCGCCGTTGACCAGACCGTGGGTGGTGAGGCGATCCACGGAGAAATCGGTGTTTTCCCACCAGGCCTTCCCGGCGTCTTTGCGTTTGGCGGAACAGAGGTTGCGTCCGTAGCCGTCGTCGCGGATGAACAGGATGGTGTTGGTATCGGGGGTGAAAATGGCTTCGCGCTCTTCGGCGGCGGTTCGGGTGATCTGGCGGGGTTCGCGCAGAACGGTGTCCATGACCCACAGGTCGTTGTCGGCGATGAGAGCGATTTCAAGGCCATCTTTGGTGAATCCGGCGGATGCGGCCTGGTTGACGCGTCGGCGCTCGACATTGGGACGAAGGCTGTCGGCGTCGTTCCAGATGTCAATGCGTTTGGGTTCTTTGTCCTTGCCGGGGCGGAAAACATAGAAGTCGAAGAGGCGACGGAAGACGAGGGTGGAGCCGTCCTGCGACAGGGTGGGGAAAAGGGTCGCGTCGTCGTCAAAGAAGGTGAGTTGTTTTTCTTCACTGGATTTCAGGTCGTGCTGCCAGATGTTGAAGTTGCCCGATTGCTGTCCGGCGTAGTAGAAGCCTTCCCCGTTGGGCATCCAGAGGGGGTAACGGCGTTCGATTTCATTCTCGGGGTGGAGCCAGGTGAATTTCTGGGAAGCGATGTCGAAAATCCAGATCTGGCTGGCGCGCGCGCCGGTGTAGCCTTTGCGGTAGGGCGAGGAGCCTTCGCGGGTGAACAGGATGCGTTGTCCGTCGGGGGAGATGGCGCCTTCGGAAGCGTAGCTATCGAAGAGCAGTTGCTGGCGCTTGCCCGCCTGACGGCTGACGCGGTAGAAGCGGGTCGGCTCAAGGTCGGAGTGATCGCGAACGGCGGCGGTGAGGAGGCTCTTGCCGTCGGGGTACCAGCCCAGGAGCGAGTTGCCCTCGCTGTGGTAGGTCAGGCGCTCGGGGATGCCTCCTTCGGCCGGCATGACATAGACCTGCAAAGCGCCATCCTCACGCTTGCTTGTGAAGGCGATTTCCTTGCCGTTGGGTGAAAAGCTGGGCTGACGTTCGTCGGCCGGGTGACGGGTGACCTGCCGGGCCATGCCGCCCGCGGTGGGGACGGCCCAGATGTCGCCCTTCCAGGAGAAAACCAGAGTCTTGCCATCGGGAGAGAGACTGGGATCGGCTGCCAGTTGGATGCTTTCGCGTTTGCGCTCGGCGGCTGAAGCCGGGGGCGCAGTCAGGGCAACAAGGGCCGCGGTCAGAATCAGTTGGGTTACCAGAATGCGGACAACATGCGACATGGGTGGAACGCTCCTTCAATTGGGTGGTGAAGTGGGCATGGCGGACTTGATGGTCCCGATGACCCTGCATGACAAACCGGCGAGGAGGACTGGTGTGGCTCCCCGCCGGGAAATACGTTTTTTTCTGAGACTTTGGGCGCCGAAGACGCCGAGGATACGCACCGTCACCGCCAAGGCTGGCGGGAAACGTTTATTCCTCTTCTTTGATATACTGACTGACCACCTCGGCGTCGGCATTGCGGGTGGTTTTGCATTTCGGGTAACCGGAGCAACCGAGGAAGTAGCCTTTGCGTCCGGCCCGGAGCATCATGGGTTTGCCGCAGTTTTCGCATTTCTCCTGCGTCTCGATGGCCCGGGGTTTGACGGGTTTGGGGAGAGCGGACGCGAGTTTCTCGGCTTCTTCTCCTTCGAGCGGTTTGGCGTTCTTGCACTTGGGATAGGCCGAGCAGGCCAGGAAGAGGCCGCGCGGTCCCCGGCGAACGATCATGGCCGCGCCGCATTTGTCACACTTTTCATCCACCTGAGGCAGTTGCACCGCCACGGCTTTGCCATCCTTGACCTCAGCGATGGCTTTGGCGTTGCGGCACTTGGGATAGCCGGAACAGCCCAGGAAAGGGCCGCGACGGCTGTTGCGCACACGCATGGCAGAACCGCACTTCTCGCAGACTTCATCGGTCTCGGGAAGCGCTTCGGAAGCGACGGCCTTGCCGTCCTTGACTTCGGCGATGTTGAGGAGGCCGTCACATTCGGGATACTTGTTGCAGGCGAGGAACGGTCCGCGTTTGCCGTTGCGGACGCTCATGGTGCCACCGCACTTGGGGCACACCTCGTCGGTGGCGGGGGCTTGCTCGACCACAATCTTGCCCTCTTCGTCATAGGCGAGCGGTTTGGCGTTCTTGCACTCGGGATAGTCCTGGCAGCTGAGGAAACGACCGTTTTTGCCCCACTTGATGAGCATGGTTTTGCCGCACAGATCGCAGACGATATCGGTGGGTTCGGCCAACCCGCGGGGACTTTTCATTTCCTTTTCGGCAACGGTGAGGCGCTGGCGGAAGCCCTCGTAGAAGGCGCGCATGACTTCGAGCCATTCGCGCGAACCTTCTTCAATTTCGTCGAGTTCGGTTTCCATTTCGGCGGTGAACTCGACGTTGAGGATTTCGGGGAAACTGTCAATGAGGATGTCGGTGACGATCCGGCCCAGTTCGGTGGGGCGGAAGTTTCCCTTGAGGAGTTCGGCGTATTTTTTCTCCTGAATGGTCGAGAGAATGGCCGCGTAGGTGGAAGGGCGCCCGATGCCGAGACGCTCGAGTTCGCGCACGAGCGAACTGAGCGAGAAGCGCGGCGGGGGCTGGGTGAAATGCTGGTCGCACTCGATTTCCCCACGGCGTTCGAGACGCTCCCCCTGAGCGAGCTGGGGCAGACGTTCGGCGGTTTCTTCGTTGCTGGTCTGCTGGCCGTCGCGCTCGTCGTGGCCTTCTTCGTACACACTGAGAAAGCCGGGGAAGAGGAGGACGGAGCCGGTGGCGACGAAAAGGTAACGCTGGTCGCACAGGGGCACCTCGATGGTGGTGCGTTCGAGGAGGGCGGGCTTCATCTGCGAAGCGACGAATCGGCTCCAGATGAGGCGGTAGAGTTTGAGCTGGTCGGCGTCGAGGTAATCCTCAAGGCTTTCGGGCGGACGGTCGAGGAGGGTGGGGCGGATGGCCTCGTGCGCGTCCTGAGCGCCCTTCTTGCTGGGATAATCGTTGGGGGTCTCGGGCAGGAAGTTCGCCCCGTAAGTTTTCTCGATGTAACCGCGCACCCCCTGAACGGCAGCGGCGGCCACGCGGGTCGAGTCGGTACGCATGTAGGTGATGAGACCGACGGTGCCTTCGGGGCCGATGTTCACCCCTTCGTACAACCCCTGCGCGATGGTCATGGTTCGGCTGGGGGTGAAGCGGCACTTGCGGGCGGCTTCCTGCTGGAGCGAGCTGGTGATGAACGGGGGCTGCGGGTTGCGCCGATGGGGTTTCTTGACAATGGCGTTGACGATCAGGGGTTGATCCTGAATGTCGGAGCGCACGCGGTCGGCGGCTTCCTGACTGGCCACGACGGCCTTGGCGCCGTCAATCTTGGAAAGGCGGATTTTGAACGGGGGCGGAGTTTTCCCCTCGGCCTCGATCTCGATGGTCCAGTATTCTTCCGGGATGAATTTTTCGATTTCTTTTTCGCGTTCACAGAGGATACGAACAGCGACCGATTGGACGCGTCCGGCGCTCAGGCCCCTCTGGACGTTGCGCCAGAGAAGGGGGCTGATCTGGTAGCCCACCAGCCGGTCGAGGATGCGTCGGGTCTGCTGGGCCATGCAGAGGCTTTCGTTCACCCGTGAGGGGTTGGCGATGGCCGCCTGAACGGCGTTCTTGGTGATTTCATTAAAGGTGGCGCGGTGAAGGTTTTCCTCGGGGAACTTGAGGTAGTTGGCCACGTGCCACGCGATCGCTTCTCCTTCGCGGTCAGGGTCGGTGGCGAGGTAAACGGCCGGAGCGTGGGCTGCGGCGGCTTTGAGTTCGTCGAGGACTTTCTTCTTCCCCCGGATGACGACATACTCGGGCTTGAAGTCGTTTTCGATCTCGACGCCCATTTTGGACGGGGGCAGGTCTATGACGTGCCCGACGGAGGCGAGGACTTTGTAGTCTTTGCCGAGGTACCGTTCAATGGTTTTAGCCTTGGCGGGCGACTCAACGATGACGAGGTTGCGTCCCGAAGCGCTGGCTGTTTTGGCTTTAGCCCTGGCTTTTGCGGGCTTGGCCGTCGTCATCTCGACGACTTCGTCGTCCGAGGACCTGGTCCGGCGAACGGCCGCTTTCGGCTTGGCGGCTTTGGCAGCGGTTTTGACCGTGCGCTTGGCCGTTTTGGGAGTTTTGGGGGTTTTGGAGGGGGGGGGAGTCGTAGTCATAGTCTCACGCCTATAGTGAAAGTGCAGCGGTCTGGTCAAGAAGTATTTTTCGGGGCCGACGGGTTGAGACGGATTCTGGAGCCGTTCGGCGGTTTTCTTGATTAGACCGAAGTGTATGAATGACAGGGTTCTGCGAAGGAGAAACACCTGGTTTTGAAGCCTCGGAACAGGGATGTCGCCGGGAGCAGGATTTTTTATGCGCTGTGAGGTTGTGAACCGGCGGGAGTCTTTTCCCGGGTTTCGGTTCCGGGCGGCTCAGCCTCCGAGGTTCATGCCCAGCAGGGTCATGACTTCGGAGCGGCTTTTGGCGCTTTTCTTGAAAATACCGGTCAGTTCGCTGGTGGTGGTTCGAGCGGCGGGTTTTTCGACTCCGCGCATACTCATGCAGAGGTGCTGGGCGTCAATGACAATGGCGACGCCGATGGGGTTGAGATGTTCGTTGAGGCATTGGGCGATCTGGCGGGTGAGGCGCTCCTGAATCTGGAGGCGGCGCGAGAAGGCGTCCACGATGCGCGGGATCTTGCTCAGACCAATGAGGCGCCCCCGGGGGATGTAGGCGACGTGGCAGGCGCCATAGAAGGGCAGAAGGTGGTGCTCGCAGAGGCTGAAGAAGTTGATATTCTTGACCACGACGATTTCGTCATACGCTTCGGTGAAAATGGCGTCGTTGATGAGCGCGGGGATGTCAATGCTGTAACCGCCCGTGAGAAATTCCCAACTGCGAGCGAACCGTTCAGGGGTTCGCAACAGGCCTTCGCGGTTGAGGTCCTCTCCGCTCTGAACGAGGAGTTCGGTTGCGATTTGAACGAGGGCGGGGTTGGGTTCCCGGCCTTCCGCATCACAATCGGAAGTGGGCAAGGGGGTTTTGTCAGACATCCGGTTTCCTTTCAGGCGAGAGGGGCAGAGGCGCCGAGCGGTGTTGAATGCGGGGCGCAAAGGGGGCCTGCGCGGCGGCGATGCGCGCGGCAAGCGGGCCGTTCATGACGCCGGTCTGGGGCGCTCCGATCATTTTCTGGTAACGCTTGAGGGCATCGGCCAGGTCGGGCGTAAAAAGCGGGTTGGTTCGGGACGGGTTGTCGAGACATCCCTGGTTTGCGAGGAAGTCGCGGAGGATCGGCACGCCCTCGTTTTCCTGTCCCGGCGCCAGCGCGGCGAGGTCGTTGGGGTCGAGGTACACGACCGTGATTTTTCGGACCAGCGGTTCGAGGGTGGGCAGTCCGAGTTGAACCTGTCCGAGCATCGGGTCCGCCAGCGTGGCCATTTGACCGTCAAGACCGATGAGGACCACGGTGGGGGAAAGCCGCAGGGTGGAATCCTGGATATCGAGCACCAGGGGCAGGTTCAGGTCCAGGAGTTCGCGGAGTCCGTCGGGACGGTCAAACGAGCAGAGGTCCACGTTGGGAGAGCGGAAAATCTGGAGGATGTTGAGTCCGAGGATGGTGGTTTTGGGGTGTTGCCGGAAAAGGGCGATGTCGTCGAAGGGCCGTTTCCAGAGGTTGGCGACGGTGAACAGGGCGGCCATCGAGACAAAATCGGGATCGTTGACCCGCACGATGTCTTGTTCGTCGGAGGCCCAATTGGTTTCGGGCCGGACGGTCTTGGGGTCCGGGAGCGAATCGAGGGAGGGAAGGGTCTGCGGTGTGGGTATCGCCGGGGTAAAGGCGGACTGGGGAGCCGGGGTTGGCACGGGTCGCTGGCCGTCGGGAGTGGCGGGAGGGGTGTCCGGGTTGTTGCCGGTTTGGGCGTCCGGGGTGGTCTGATTGAGCAGGGCCACCAGATTTTCACTCAGGAATGTCCGCACGGTCTTGGATTGAAAGGCCGTCGCGCCCAGAATGCAACAGAAGAGAAGAAGCGTCAGGAAAACAAGCGCGCGCTTGAATCGAGGCGAAAAGGTGGCGTTTCGCAGAGAGCCGACGTCTTTGGATGCGGTGGCGACAACGTTGGCGTCTATGAGGAGTTGCCCGGCAACGTAGGCCGCGAGGAGCGCTCGGTCGCACAGGAGGTTAATTTTTCGTGGGATGCCCCTGGTGAGATGGAAGATGCGATTGAGGGCCTGGTTGGTGAAATGGATGTTGGCCTTGGCTCCGACAACCTCGAGGCGATGGTGGATGTAGGGGTAGATCTCGGTCTTGTCGAGGGGGGTGATGTGGTAGCGGACCGTGATGCGCTGATTGAGCTGTTCGAGACTGGGGAGGTTGAGGAGTTCGTTGAGTTCGGGTTGCCCGACCAGGGCGATCTGGATGAGTTTCGAGGTTTCGGTTTCAAGGTTGCTGAGCATGCGGATCTGTTCGAGAACCGCGGTGCTGAGGTTCTGGGCTTCGTCAATGATGAGGATGGTGGTCTTGCCCTTGGCGTTTTCTTCGAGGAGGAACTGGTTGAGGCGGTCAATGAGTTTCTTTTTCGAGCGGGTGCCGGAATCTATGCCGAGTTCGTCGTTGATGGCCTGGAGGAGTTCCACATCGTCGAGATAGGAGTTGAGAATCAGGGCGACGTTGGTGGTTTCGTGTTTGAGTTCGTGGAGAAAGGCGCGGCAGAGGGTGGTTTTGCCGGACCCGATCTCGCCCGTCAGGACGATGAAGCCTTTGCATTCCTTGATACCGTAGATGAGGGAGGCAAGGGCTTCCCGGTGGCGCTGGCTCATGTAGAGGAAGCGCGGATCGGGCGTGAGGTTGAAGGGGGCCTCGTTGAGGCCGAAAAATTCCAGATACATGGGGCCAGTCTCCACGGGACGGGGCATGAGCCGCGCCCGGCTGCCGGGCGCTTGGAAGGGAGCATTTCCCCAAGTAATATATGGCGGGAATGGCCGCGAATGTCAACGCGTATGTTGAGAATGGCTAATGGGCAATGGATAATTGACAAAGAACCGCGTTCTTTTTCCGTGGGGAAGGGGGGATGTGGGTTTTCGCGCAGGGGGTTATTCGGGGTATTCGAGGAGGTAGGTTTCGGGAGTGGGGGGCGGAGTGTGGGCGAGTTGGATCTGGATGCGGATGAGGTTTTGTTCGACTTTTTCGAGGGCGGCGCTGTTGCGGTCCACGCAGGCGAGAAATTGCTGCGTGAAGGCGCGTTCGCGTTCCTGATGGTGGGTCAGGAGGTCTTCGAGGATTTTATGGCGCTGGTTGAGCAGGGTGAAGAAGGCGCGAATAAAGGAGAGGGAGAGGACGAAAGCGAGTCCGAGCGCACCGTATTGAATCCAGGGGGCGTTGAGAAAGGGGGGCATGGGAGAGGCTCCTTGGGGGAGAATGGATAATGGACAATTGATAATTGAAAATGGGGAAAGAGAGAGGGGGGGGGGGACCGGAGGAGGGCGGGGGCGCGCCACCGTTTTGGGGTGGCGCGCCCGGGGGGGAGGGAGCCGTGGGAGGAACGGCCTTGGGGGAAGGAAGGAGGGCGGGAGGTGGGGCAGATTGAGGAGGGAAGAATTTCGGCGTTTTTCAGGAACGATCAGTTCACCGAAGACTTCGGGGTCTTGTTCGGGTCGAGGAGTTCGGTTATCTGGAAGATTTTGGTGGGGTACTGGGGATCACCGGGACAGTAAATGGGGGCCAGGGTCTGGACGAGAGTCTGGAAGGCGGTGTCGCGGGCGGCCTGACGGGGGCGTTCATAGAGCCGGGCTTGTCCGACGAGACGCCCGAAAGCATGGAAGGATTCGGTTTCATCGGCGTAGCGGCGGAAGGGTTCGGAAGCGCCATCGGCCCGTTTGAGGAGATAGACGGCCTCGGATGGAGTGCGCCGGGTGGCTTTGATACCGAAGTAATTGCGGGCCTCGCGGGCGAGGGTGGATTCGCCCCAGCCGCTTTCGAGGATGGCGGTGGCGGCCATGAGGCGCCAGTCGAGGCCATATTCGGGGGCGATCTGTCGCGCGAGGGCCATGGCCCGGTCGCGGAATTGACGTTGGCTGGGGTTGAGCATGATGGGTGTCCTTTCTGATGAGGAGAGATGAAGTTTTGGAGGTCAGACTTATTCCCGTTGCCAAGAGAAAATCGGAGAAACCGTCGTCTTTCCCGGGCGTTCCAACCTATTCGTCATTCCCGCGCAAGCGGGAACCCAGATCCGGGTTTGTTTGTCCAGAATCCCATTTTCTCTCGGTCTTCTTCAATTTTTGTCCTTCCCGCCTCTCTGGGTCCCCGCTTGTGCGGGGATGACGGAAGAGGTTAATTCATCCGAATGAAAACAGTATGTTCTTCGGTCAATTGTTCATTCTCCGGAAACGGAGAGTTTTCGGATGCCGTCACGGACGAAGATGGCGATGAGGCCGTTGACGATGGCATTGACACCCTGGGGCATGTCGCCGGTGGCGATCAGTCCGATGCCGGTGGCGATGGCGGCGAGTCCGCCCCAGAAGGTTTTGGTTTTCAAGAGGTCTTTCATGGTGGGAGTCCTTTCAGTTTAGGAGGTTGGGAAAATGAGTGGATCTGTTTCATGCCGTGGGGTTGAACAATGAACTGTTGGGGATTCCTTCAGGCGGGCGGGACGCCCGCCCTCCCGGGAGGGGGTGAATTTCTCATTCTGTCCGACCTCACAGATCGGTCTATTCATAGAGCGGCCTCCTCGACGACCTCTCCGCGCAGGTCGAGGCGGGCATCGGCGGTTTCACACACGAGAACGGGGGTGGATTCGGCGATCCCGAGGGCGATATGGGTGTCGGTGACTTCGATACAACCGGCCAGAGTGAGGTCGTCGCGGAGCGTGTTTTCCCTCAGGGTTCCGGCCAGGTGAAGGTTGCCTTCGGCGTCGAGGGCAAACAGGGGGGTGCAGGCCGGGGGAACCCCGGCGCCGAAGGCGATCTGCTGAAGGGTGGGGCTGTACTGGATGGGCGCCGTGAGGGTTCCATAGAGCGGCGCGTATTCGATAAGGCGCCCACGGATACGCCAGACTCCGTCCCAGCTCAACGTGGCCATGAGTTGGCCTTCGATCCAGAACTCCTTGAGTTGTCCGCTGGCGCGGTGGCAAAGGAAGGTGGAAGTGTCGTGTCGCCAGCAGGTCGGACCGGAGATGGGGAAGCAGGCCCGAATCTGGAGAAAGTGAGGTTCGGGGACGGCCAGCGTTTCGACACGGCCCTGTACGAGCGAGAGGGGAAATTCGGGTTCTTCGAGTCGGAGGGAATCGCCGGATTTGAGTGTGGCAAAGCGGAGCGGAACGGACAGATGGACGCGTTGCTGACGGAAGCCGTGGCGGAGCAGGAGGGTATGCGCCAGGTCGGCGAGCACCTGGACCTGCCCGTGATTGTGCCAGTGGAGGCGGTCCACGAACTCGGTTCTGGAACTTCCATCGAGAGCGCGGGAAGGGGTGGCCCGATCGCTGTAGAACGCCTGACGCTCGGTGGCCGAACGGGTGTTTGAGGAGAAATCTCGCCCGTAGTGGAGATGGACAGAGTGGAGGATCTGACGTTCGGAGACGCGGTCGAGACGCACGTCCTGACGCGCGAGGAGGACGCGCGCGTCGAGGATCTGTTCGTCCACCGGAAGCGTTTCGTCCGTTTCATCGAGGGTGAGCGCGAGGGTCTTGCCCCAGGCGGAGAGGGTGGAGCGCGATTCGTAGAGGAGGCGGGCCAGGAGCGAACCGAGGGGTTGCGGGACGTCCAGCCGGTTGGAGAATCGGTACCCGAGCGCGTTGAGGCGGACGGCGGTAGCCGTGAATGAGTCGGGGTCGAGCCGATTGGGGTTCAAGCCCAGACCTCGCGAGTCGCAGAGGAAGAATCGGATGAGGTCGGCGGGGTTTTCCAGGAGGGTTCCGTTTTCGTGGAATCCCTCAACGGCGGTGGTGAGAGTGGAGGCCATGACGGCGCGGCGACGCGCCCGGTAGGTGACCTCGAGGGCCAGATCCCAGAGGGAGAACTGGACGGGGTCTCCGCCGGTTTCGAGAAGAACTTCGGCACAGATCGGGGTGGCGCCCGCTCCGTCGAGCCAGGTCCATCCGTCTGTTTCGCGCGTGGCGTCGGTCAGGTCGAGATCGAGCAGGACGGGACCGTAACGCAGGTTGACCGTCTGGGGGCTGGAGGGGACTTGGTCGAGTCCGTGGGTGTGACTGGGGAGGGTGATCTGGAGTTGGCTGACCGGGGGCCGAGGCAGAGAGACGGAGAGGGTCTGGTTCCCTTTCAGGAACCGGAGTGAGAGGCGGGTGGTGGCTTCCCAATACCCATTGGCTTCAACCCGGAGGCGCAGCCGGGCGGTCTCGAATGCGCCGTAGCGTTTCGCGCCCGAGGCGAGCGGTTGGAGGAACCGGACGCGGAGGAGACGCGCGGTGGCGTGGAGGGTGGCGGCGGTCTGTTCGGGCTGGTTGTCAATGGCGCGCAGGCCGTTGACGGCGGAGCTTTGGAGGTCCAAAACCCAAGCGCCCGGATGAGTGGCTCCGTTGAAGCGGATCGTAGAGGGGGCGGTCTGATAAGTGACCTTGGTGGGCCATTCGGGCAGGACGACTTTCTGGATCGTCTCGCCGTTCCACGGTTCGGTTTCGAGGCTCCAGAGGCTTGGATCAACGGGCAATCCGTCGGCCTGGAGGTTTTCCACGCGCAGGCAGGGGTGGGCGGCCACCAGCCACTCGAACCCGCCCGGAGGAACGAGACGGGCGATGGACCCGGCGTCATGCCAGGCGGGTTCGGTTCGATGCAGGGGGGCATCGGGTCGGCCAATGCGTCGGTTGGCGCGGTCCACATGGCTGAATACGAGACGCTCGTCTCCGATCTGAAGCACACCGGAATCGGGCAGGCCGTCGAGCGAAACGAACGCGATCTGGGTGTCGTCGGGCGCAATATCGTGTTCCACGATGAACTTTTGACCCACTTTCCAGGGAGAAAGTTCGACCGCCTCGAGTGCGCCGAAAATCCAGGGGGGCATGTGGCCTTCGACAGGAGAATCGGGAGTGGGTCGTTCGTTGGGGGCGATTTCTCGTCCGAAGCGTTTGTGGCTTCGCGTGGAGAGGGTGTCCAGGCAATGGAGTTCCAGAGTGGCGCGGGTGACAATGGCGCGTTCGACCCCGCCCCGGAAGAGCGGGATGGCGTCGGAAAAGGAGGGGTTCCCATCGTGTGGAAGCAGGAGAAGACCCCAGGTGACTTCGAGCCCTTCCGGATCGCTCACGGCCAGGCGTTGGCGCACCGAGGGGATTTCGGGTCCATCCAGAAGCAACGCAACGTCAAGACGGGACGAGGCCTGGCGGGCGCCGGGCCCCAGACCGCTGGCGGGGGTGGCGCGCAGGCGACCCGGCGTGGATAGGAGGGGCGGCAGAACCGCCCCTCCGTCCAGGGAAATGGGGCGATGCGCATAGGTCTGCGATCCGGCGGGCCAGTCGAGCGTGAGCCACCAGAGCGCGTCGTGTCCGGCGCGGGCGAGTTCGTCGAGGGCGGTCTGGGTCAGGTCGTCGCGCATGGCTCAGGCGTATCCCCCTTCTTCGAGCACGATAAGGCGAAGCGCGAGCGCGAGAACGCGGGGCGTTTGTTCCTTCTGGTCGAAATCGCAGGCGGCCAGCCGGACCCGGGCCAGCTGGCGGTGTTCGTCCACCCATGTGAAGTCGTCGAGTCCCGAACGGGTGTGGGTGGCAAACCAGGCGCGCAGGGTCTCGAATTCCGACCGCGTGAGGGCGGGAAAGCGCAGGGTGTCCTCGCGTTGCGGAGCCGCAAGCCGGACCGGGTAATACCCGCCGCCGAGAGTACGCTCGAGGCGGATACCTTCCTGAAAGGCGCGTTCGACCGAGGCGGACTGAAGGGTCTTCCAGTGAAACACCCCGGCGGGCCTCCAGAGGGTAGCGGTGGCCGACCGGGCCGACTGGAGCGGAAAGGTGGGGGTGAGGGTGGTGGCCGTGGCGGCGCGGACGGGGCCGAGGCACTCGGGCAGGGACTGATCGGCGTGGGCGATGAAAAGGAGATCGCCGGGGAGGAAGTTGGCGGCGCCCGTCACCTTGAGGACTGTGGCGCCAGCCGCCGCCGGAGCGGTCAGGGGGCGTTCGAGTTGTTTGTTGCGCGCGAAGAGGGGTTTGATCATCGGGTTATCCAGTCCTCTCGTGTCCCGGTTCTTTTTTCGGGGCCGCCGGAGTCCGGAAGAACTTTGTTGGCGACGGGGGTATCTTACGGGGACAAGGCCCCGGAAGAGGATTCCCATGCGGGGTCAAAAAAGAACGGTACGGGACATCGGCGGTGGAAGGGGCGAGAAATGGATAATTGATAATTGAGAATGGATAATTGATAATGAGGGGAGTTGAAGGGGACGGAGACCTGTTGAATTGACAAGATTGACGAGAATGTCCGGCGCGGGTGGAAGAGGGGGTGGGGTTTGAATATTATTCAGGCAAAAGCGGCGGGTTTCTGCATGGGGGTACGGCGGGCGATGCAGATCGTGCTGGACCAGGGGCGGTATGGGAAAAAGCCCGTGGTCACGCATGGTCCGTTGATCCACAACCCCCAGGTGATCCAGATGCTCGAGGAAAAAGGGATCGGGGTCTATCGGCCCGGCATGACGGAAGTGCCTCTGAAGGGGACGATGGTGATTCGCGCGCATGGGATTGTGCCGGAGGAAATGACGCGGCTGGAAAAGGCCGGGTATGCGGTGGTGGACGCAACGTGTCCGCACGTGATCCGGATTCAGAAACTGATCGAACGCCACATCCGGCAGGGTGAGGCGATCGTCATTGTGGGCGATCCCGGCCACGCGGAGGTCAACGGTCTTCTGGGTCACGCCGAGGGGCAGGGCTACGTGGTGGCCACCGAGGCGGATGTGGCGGCGCTGCCCGCTCTGGACAAGGTGTGCGTGGTGTCGCAAACGACGCAAAGCCCGGAGCATTTCGACCATCTGCTGGAGCGGATTCAGGCGCGCTGGCCGGGGTGTTCCGTGCATCGGACGATCTGCAACTCGACGTGCCGGCGGCAGACCGAAACCGAGGAGATTGCCCGGCGGTGCGATGCCATGATTATCGTCGGGGGGAAGAACAGCGCGAACACAGTGCGGCTGGCGGAACTTTCGTCGGCGCTGGGAACACCCACCCAGCATATCGAGACGTCGAGCGAGATCAACTTCGAGGCGCTGCGCGGGGCGCGGACGATCGGGCTGACGGCGGGCGCCTCGACGCCCAACTGGCTCATCACCGACGTGGCCGAACATGTGGCCGAATGGTCGCGCGGGTCGTGGCATCCGCTTCGGCGCGCGGTGCATGGCGCGATGCAGTTTCTGCTCAACACAAACCTGTACCTGACTCTGGGCGTGGTGTGCATGATGGCGGGATGCGTGGCGCTTCAGGGAGCGCAGTTCCACCCGCTCCAGACGATTGTCGCCGCGTTGTACGTGTTTGCCATGCACTCTATCAACATGCACTACGACCACCACATCGAGCGTTACAACAACCCGGCGCGCTACCGCTTTCAGCAGCGGTGGGGTAAGGTCTTTCTGATTCTGGGCGGGGTGTCGCTCGTCTTCACGCTGGCTTTCGCGTGGTTCCTGGGAGTCACGGGTTTTCTGCTCATGCTGATCGTGTGCGGACTGGGGCTGCTCTACCGCCTTCCCATCATTCCGCGGTTTCTGACACCGTTGCTGCCGTACCGGGGTCTGCGCGACATGGCCGGGTCGAAGGATATTCTGATGGGGCTGGCCTGGGCGTTTGTGTTGCCGCTGCTGGCGATCGTGCCCGATACGCTGCACGAACGCGCCGCGCTCATGGCCGGGGTCTCGCGTTCGCTGTGGGCCGGTCTGGTCGCGTTCTTCTTTGTTTTCACGCTGGTGTTCGTGCGGTCGGTGGTCTATGACCTGCGCGACATTCAGGGCGACCAGATGCTGGGACGCGAGACGATTCCAGTGGCGATGGGGACCCAGAGAACGTATCTGACATTGAATATCCTGACTGGCGCGCTTTTCGCGACGCTCTTTGCCGCGTCGTCTGTGGGGATTATCGGTTCGGTCGGGTACCTGATGCTGTTGCCGGTGCTCTACACGGCGGTGTCCATCTTTCTGTTTCGTTCGGGGATTCTGCAACCGCGCGGCGTGCTGTTCGAGACCCTGATCGGCGGGAGCTTCATCCTGGTGGGGGGGGTGGCGGCTGTTGCTGGGTGAGCGGGACGAGAATCCGACGGGGAAAGAGACATTCAGGGGAACTTTTCTCCCCTTTGTGTGTCGAAAACGGTAGAATGGTGGGAGAGCCGGGTGCCGGGCGGTTTGCCGGGTACCGGTGTCGCATACGGAAATGATAAAGGCGAGCGGAGGCGGGGAGCGGAGTCTCCCGCTTTTGTCTTGAGATAGAGAAAGGGGTTCCGATCATGAGCGGCGGATGGGTGCGGATTGTTTCGACGATCGCGATGGGGGCGTTTCTGGCCGCCTGTACCGATAAAGGACCGGAAAACACGACGGGCGCGGGCAAGTCCGCCCCGGTCGGGATGCTGTTGACCCGGGCGGAGCTGGGCGCGGAGAAATTCGAGACCGTAACGACTGCCTCGGCGGAAGAACCGGGGGCGTCGAGCGGCTCGGCGGAAACCCGCGAGGCCGACAACCACCTGGACCGGGCGGAAACGCTCGCAGCGCATGGGCAGAAAGCGGCGGCGCTCCAGGAAGTAAAAGCGGCGTTGGCCAAGAATCCGGGGTACGCGCGCGCGCAGAAACTCCAAGAAAAAATCGAGGGGATGACAAACAAACCCCTGAAAGCGCAACCAACAGCCGGAAAGAGTCCGAGCGCCCCCGTTAAACTCGAACCGCCCAAACGCGCAGAGGCGGAAAAGGAAAAGAAATCGGTAACGCCTCCGAAGAAAAGCCTTCAGGTGAAACCGCGCCCGGAAGGGGGCGTTCTGGAGCGGGTGGCGCAGGGTCGCCGGTTGCTGGAACAGGGCGATCTGGAGGGCGCGCATCGCGAATTTTCGGGCTGCCTGGAGGCAGATCCCAAGATGCCCCAGGCGCTCGAAGGGATGGGGCGGGTGATGATTGCGCGGGGCGAGGCGTTCGAGAAGCAGGGCCTGCCGGGCAATGCGCTGCTTTGCTACTTCGAGGCGGACTCGACGTTCCCGACGGAGGAGTCCTTGAAGAGGATTAAACAGGCGGAACAGCGGATCAACAGCCGTCTGCGTTTCGCAACCCGCGTCGAGGCACAGGCGCCAAAGGGCGAATCGAACACCGACACGCGGGGGCTGATAGACTCGATTTCCGAAGCGGCCAACGCCGAACCGTCGAATTTCGTTCAATTTCAATTCGACCGCTCGAAAGAGGAGACCCCTTACGAGGCGGTGATCAAGATTCGCTCGTTGCGGGTGGAGCAGAAAGCGCCCGGCGTACCGCCCCGGCCTCTGCCGGGAGGCGCTTCTCAGGCGGCTCCAAACCCGGACGCGCCGAAGGCGCGTCAGCGGCTCGACGAAGCGCGCGCGACGTTGCGCGCGATGGAAGTGGACGTCAGCCGCCCCTGTCCGGCTTGTGGGGGACACCCGGCCCGGGCCGCGCGTTGTCCGCGGTGCAAGGGAACGGGAAACTCCGGTGGATTGACGCGGGGCGACCTGACACGTCAGCGCGAGCAGGTGCGACAACTCGAGCGCGATCTGGCGCAGACACCGCCCCTCGTGCGCCAACCGGCGGATGGAGAAGAACGGCTTTCCGGATGGGAACCGATGAAGTCGGCCGAGATGGAAACGCAAGTCCTGGTCGTGCGGGGTGAGACCGGCAAGATCGTGCTGGAAGAGACCGTGCAGAGCCGGGTGGAACACGCGGACACGGCGCCGGACGACGGCAAGCGGCTTCCGACGAATGAAGAAATCCGCACCGAAGTGGTGGCCAGAATGGGACGGAATATCTTCGAGAAACTGACGGACCGGCTGGTCCAGGCGAAACTGGACGAGGCCCTCGAACGCGCCGAAAAGGCGTTCGACGCCGGAAAAGTGCGCGATGCGGTTGAGGCTCGGGTCGAGCGCATCATCCTGTTAAGCTCGCGTGACAAGGAAAAAGCCGCCCAGGAACTCGACCAGTTGCGTCAGGGCAAGCGTCCCGTCCGGGAGGAAACGGAACCGGAAGAAACAACGTCCATGCCTCCGGCGGGCGACGCAGCCGTCCCCGCAGCGGAACACACCTGGCCCATCCTGCAGGAAACGCAATCGGAAGGGATCAGCATCTGAGCGTGGAAATAGACGGGGCGGGCTGAGTGGACCGCGAGAACAGGGTTTAATCCGAGGGGCCGGAAACGCGGGCAGGCGTTTCCGGCCTTTTTGATAAAGAAAAAAATCCGTCACGGGAACGCCTCTCTCCGGATGGCCGCAAAAAAATCGGGATCCAAAGGTCAACGGTATTCATTCAGTCGCAATTGCCAAAAGACATCCGCGAATAGCCCGTTTTCCCCGGGAGTCTTTCCCCTCTCCGTCATTCACGCGCAAGCGGGAACCCAGATTTTGACGATCCGGTTTCAACCCCGATTTTCTCGATGCGTTTTCCATTTTTCCTCATTCCGCACCTCTGAATCTCCGCTTTCGCGGGAATGACGGATGGGGAGAAAACCGAGAATAACCCCATGAAACCTGGGGGATACTCTCTCGGATAGACAACGAGGAGTTCCCGTGGACGATCTCTTCTTCGCCCTGTTTTTTTCTATCTTTGCCCTCTTCTTCTTGTTATTTGTAGGGACAAATTGGACTTGCGCGTCATCCGTCCAAACAAACAGGTCTGGAGGAATGAGAGCCATGATGTTTCGGTCTCGCTTTGTCACTGGAAGAATAGGAACTCTGGGGCTTCTCCTGGCGACACTTCTGGCCCTCGCCGCCGGAACGGCCCACGCGGCCAGTGCCCCCCTGGAAGGACGCTCGATCGCCAACTTTGACGCCGACTGGAAATTCTTCAAAGGCGACGCCCCCGGCGCTGAAGTCTCCACTTTCGACGATTCCAAATGGGAAGCGGTCAACCTGCCCCACGACTGGAGCATCAAGGGCTCCTTCAGGAGAAATGGACCAGCCAACCTCGCGGGCGGGTATCTGCCCTTGGGTGAGGGATGGTACCGCAAGACCTTCACCCTCCCGGCGGACCATGTGGGCAAAAAAGTCTTCATCCAGTTCGACGGCATCCACAAGAACAGCGACGTGTGGCTCAACGGACACTCCCTGGGCAACCGCTGGTACGGATACGTCAGTTTTCAGTACGATCTGACCCCGCACCTCAACCCCACGGGACCGAATGTTCTGGCCGTGCGCGTCGAGAACAATGAACAAACCTCGCGCTGGTACACCGGCTCGGGCATCTACCGCCACGTCTGGTTGACCGTGACCGACCCGCTTCATGTGGCGCACTGGGGCACGGCCATCACCACACCCGAGGTCAGCGCCGATCAGGCGGTGATCCACATCCAGACGGAGGTAGAAAACAACGCCTCAAAGGAGGCCTCGTTCTCCCTGGCGACCTGCCTCCTGAACCCGGCGGGGGAAGAGGTGGCGACCCTCACCTCCACCGGTTCCGTGACACAGAACACCACCCAGACCATCCAGCAAACTTTCAAAATTTCTGCGCCCGTTCTCTGGTCGGACAAAACCCCCGCGCTCTACACCGCCCGCACCACGCTGAAGAATACCGACGCAAAGGGCGAGCCGGGGCCGGTGGTCGACGAGGTACGTACCCCGTTTGGCATCCGCTCGGTGGAGTGGCGGCCCAGGCAGGGTCTCTTTCTCAACAACCAATCCGTGAAGTTGAAGGGCGTTTGTCTGCACCACGACCTGGGGGCGCTGGGCGCGGCGTTCGAGAACCGCGCCATGGAGCGGCGGCTTGAAGTGCTCAAAGAAGTCGGGTGTAATGCCATCCGGACCAGTCACAATCCCCCCGCGCCCGAACTGCTCGATATGTGCGACCGGATGGGGTTCCTGGTGATTGACGAGGCGTTCGACAAGTGGAGCGGCAATCTCCACCCTGTTTTCGAGCGGGATTGGAAACGCGACCTGCGCTCGATGCTGCTCCGCGACCGCAACCATCCCTCGATCATCCTCTGGAGCGTGGGCAACGAGGTGACGGAACAGAAGGAAAAGAAGGGGACGGAGATTCTCAAGCGGCTGGTGGATTACGTCCATCAGGTCGAGCCGTCGCGCAAGGTGACCGCGGCGGCGTACCCCGCCTACTCGCCCGATTTCATCAACGCCACCGACGTGGCGGGTCTCAATTACTCGGAACAGTGGTTCGAAGATTATCAGAAACTCTTCCCCGAGAAAATTCTCATCACCACGGAAGGCTTCGTCTATTACCTGCAGAAAGACCCGGACGCCAAGGTCTTCGACCCCGTGAACGGTTGGCTCACGGTTCTGAAACACGACTTCGTGGCGGGCATGTTTATCTGGACCGGGATTGATTACCTGGGCGAAGCGGCGGGCGGATGGCCGTCACATGGGTGGAACGGCAGCCTGATCGACACGTGCGGTTTCCGCCGCCCGGTCTCCTACCTGCAGGAAAGTTTCTGGTCCGAGAAGCCGGTGGTCCATCTGGCCGTCCAGAGCGACAAGGTGCTGGAACAGGAAATCGTGCGTTTCCAGTGGGGGTGGCCCAAAATGGCGGCGCACTGGACCCTGCCCGCCGAAATCAAGGGACAGGAAGTGAAACTCTTCTCATTCACCAACTGCGACACGGTCGAACTGTTTCTCAACGGCCGTTCGCTCGGGGTACAGAAACTGGCCGACTTCCCGGACAAAATGATGACCTGGAAAGCGCCCTACGAACCGGGAGTCCTCAAAGCCGTGGGACGCAAGGGCGGTCAGGAGGTCGCCTCACACGAACTCAAGACCGCTGGCCAGGCGAAGAAAATCGAACTGCGGCCCGACCGCACGACCCTGCGCGCCGACCGGCACGACCTGTCGCACGTCGAGGTGCGGATTGTGGACGCGGAAGGCAACCTGATACCCGAGGCCGCGTGTCCGATTCAGTTCGAGATCGCCGGCCCCGGCCGCATCGCCGGGGTGGACAACGGCGACCTCTGGAGCCTCGAACCCTACAAGGCATCCAAGCGCACCACCTACCGGGGCCGCGCCCTGGCGATTATTCAGTCCGCTTCCGAGTCGGCTGGAACAATCCACCTCAAAGCCACAGCGCCGAACCTGGAATCCGCCGAAGTGACAATCGAGAATCGGTAGGGGTGGTTGGGGGGTGATTCCCCGATGGCCAGAAATGAAATGTCCCCCTCCGACGAGGATTCTTCGGAGGGGGACATTCTTTCTTGATTTCATTTGAAGGGCGGTTGTGTTGCGCTCCCTGTTCCTTTATTTCGGGCCGATGCAGAAGAGGTTCTTTTCGGTCCGGATGAAGAACCGTCCCTGCGACACCGCGATCGAGGCCTGGCACTTTTCGTTCAAGGCGTTTTTCGAGACCACCTTGAACTGCGGTCCCACTTCAACGACCGTTGTCTCTCCCTTGTCGGACAGGAAGTACACCTTCCCGTCCGCCAGAACCGGCGAGGCCGAGAAGTTTCCCCCGAGGCGCTGCTGCCAGACGATTTCGCCCGTGGCGCCTTTGAAACAGCTCGCCAGGCCGTTGTCGTCCACCAAATACAGGTAGGGCGCCGCATAGAGGAACGAAGGCACCTTGGGCGAACCCTGCTTCTGTTCCCACGCGAGGTTGGTCTCCTGAAGGTCGCCCTTGCCCCCCAAGCGGAATGCCTTGGTGGACTCGCGCCCACCGTATCCGCTGGCCGTGAAGACCAGGCCGTCTCCGACTACTTGCGAGGGAACCGACGAGTAGCCATCGTTCCGCGAGTTCCAGAGCCGTTCACCCGTCTTGAGGTCGAATCCCTGTACCACATCGCCCGCGGAACTGATCAGTTGAACACTCCCGTCCTTCGGGTCCGTCCACACGCAGGGCGCCGTATGGGCAATGCGCGAGAGGCCCCGGCTAGCCTTCCAGCGAACCTGTCCCGTATTCTTGTCCAGCGCCAGAATGAAGGCCTGATCCCACGGTTTCATCCATCCGAGCGCTTTGTCCGTTCCGTCGCTGCTCACGTCGTACGGCATGATCAGCAGGTCGTCCCAGAGGATGGGCGAAGCGCCGATTCCGTGATAACTGTAGGATTTGAAGTCGCGGTTGGTCCACACCGCGTTGCCCTCAAAGTCCAGTGCCACCACGCTGCCGTCGCAGAAAACGGCATAGACTCGTTTCCCGTCCGTCGCGGGGGTCGGCGTGGCGCTGGAGTTCCGGTCTTCCTTGCGCTGGATTTCCTGCGTGAAGACTTCCTTGTCCCAGAGGATCTGGCCGGATTTTGCGTCCACGCAGAGGACATGGCAGGACGTCCCTTTTTCTCCGGAAGCCGCGGTCAGGAAAATCCGGTCTTCCCATACGGCGGGCGACGACCATCCCACCCCGGGGATCGGGGTTTTCCAGAGCACGTTTTCAGTCCCGGACCACGCAACGGGCAGGTTCTTCTCGATCGAGATTCCCTGAGCGGTATTTCCACGAAACTGAGGCCAGTTTTCGGCGAAAACGCTCCCCGTGAGAGACAGAAGCAGAGATACCGAGAGGCACAGAACCCTGTAACGCTTTTGCATGAAATCATTCCTTTCCTGAGGATAATGCGATTGGTTGCTCATCATTGGGCGGATCGGTTCCGATTCGCCCAACCCGTTTATAGCAATTGCCAAAAGGAATCAGCGAATACCCTGTCGTTTCCGGGATTTTTTCCCTCTCCGTCATTCCCGCGCAAGCGGGAACCCAGATTTTGAGCGACCAGGTTTCATACCCTATTTCCTGAATGTATTTCCATTTTCGCCGTTCTCACGCCTCTGGGTCCCCGCTTTCGCGGGGATGACGAACAGATGCTTTTTCCACGGGATACTGAAGATTCTTTCTGGCAACGGCTCTATTTCTTGTTCCAGGCGCGAATACTTCTTCCCGGCGCAGTCAAACGCCCCCACCTAGTCGAGGTCTTCAACTGGCGCGGGGGCACATGAAGACGAGTGCCCGCCCCCTTATTTCATTCCGATGCAGTACAGGTTTTTTTCGGTTCGGATGAACAGCCGCTCGTTGGAGGCCGCGATCGAGGCCTGACATTTTCCATCCAACGCACTTTTCGAACCGACCTTGAACTGCGGTCCCACCTCGACCACCGTCGTTACTCCATTGTCGGAGTGAAAATACACCTGCCTGCCCGCGAAAATAGGAGAGGCGGAGAAATTTCCCCCGAGGCGTACCTGCCACAGCACTTCACCCGTTGCCCCTTTCAGACACGTGGCCAGCCCATTGTCGTCCACCGTGTACAAATAGGGCGCCACATAGAGAAGCGACGGCACTTTGGGCGAACCCTGTTTCTGTTCCCACGCCAGGTTGGTCTCCTGAAGGTCCCCCTTCCCGCCCAGGCGGAAAGCCTTGGTGGACTCGCGTCCTCCGTATCCACTGGCCGTGAAAACCAGGCCGTCACCGACCGCGGGCGACGGGACCATGCCCTCGCCCTTGTTCAGCGAACTCCAGATCCGTTCGCCCGTCTTGAGGTTGAACCCCTGCACCACATCGCCGGCGCAGCTGATGAGTTGAACACTCCCGTCCTTCGGGTCTTTCCACACGCACGGCACCGAGTGGGCAATGCGCGAGAGGCCCCGTTTCGCCTTCCAGCGCACCTGTCCCGTATTCTTATCGAGCGCGAGAATAAAAGACTGGTCCCACGGCTTCTGCCAGCCGACAAACTTGTCCGGTCCTTCGCTGCTCGCATCGCGGGCCATGATCAGCAGGTCTTCCCACAGAATGGGGGAGGAGCCCAGACCGTGCTGGCTGTAAAACTTGAAATCGCGATTCGTCCACGCCACGTTGCCCTCAAAGTCCAGCGCGACGATACTGCCGTCGCAAAAGACGGCATAGACCCTTTTCCCGTCCGTCGCGGGGGTCGGTGTGGCGTAGGAGTTCCGGTCTTCCTTCCGCTTGACTTCCTGTGTGAAAACTTCCTTGTCCCACAGAATCTGGCCGGACTTCGCGTCCAGACACAGAACATGGCAGGATGTCCCCTTATCCCCGGTTGTGGCGGTCAGGAAGATCCGATCCTCCCACACGGCAGGCGACGACCAGCCGACACCGGGGATCGCGGTTTTCCAGAGTACGTTTTCCGTTTCGGACCAAGTAGCAGGGAGGACTTTCTCTGTCGAAATTCCCTGGGCGGAGTTTCCTCGAAATTGCGGCCAGTTTTCTGCAGAAACGCCCACAGTCAGCGACAAAATCAGAAATCCCGAGAGAAAAATGGACGCATAACGCTTTTGCATGAATGCGATTCCTTTCCTGAAAGCGCTTCTTTATTTAGCCGGTTCCGGCTTGTTCACCGTTCCGGGAGCGGGGTACTTTTTCGCGACATCGTCGAGCACCAGGATCCAGTCGAGGTCCTCGCCCGGTGTGGGCGGGGTGAAAGCGCGTTCACCCGAACTGGGGAATTCGCCGATGGCGGTCGCTTCCCCGTTGCGGGGGTTGTACCACCAGGCCTTGACGCTGGCGCCGGCAATCTTGTCCATCTTGACCTTGAACGCCCGCCCGAGCGGCGCGTACACCATCGCGTAGGTGCCCGCTTCGTCGCGCGTCGCCACAAAACGGTAGCGTCCCGCGCCCGGTACCGACGTTTCGACCCGGTCGGTCACGATGATCGAATCGTCCGGAATCCGCGTCAGGAAGGGACGCGACTCGATCAGACTGCGCCCATACTGCATCTGCCCGGCACCCGGCTGGTCAATCGCCTCGAACCAGGGGAGGAGCGGGTTGTTGATCGGTTCGCGTTTTCCCGGTTCCCACATCTGCCAGACGGAGTGGTGGCCGTAGGTGTGGCCGAACGCGCCGGTGAACAGGTCCCAGTAAAGGGGACGCCGGACGTCCGCCGCGGTCGAGTGGCCGAGTTTCTTCGCATCGAACGAAATGGGATGGTCTTCGTAGATTGGCTCGCCGTCCAGGACCGGCTTGGCGGGCGTGCGGTCGTAGTCCGCGCGCGTCTGGTCGTAGCGTCCCGTAAACTCGGCCACGTGTCCGTTCTGGCGCATGTTGAAGTTGAGCCATTCGTCCCCGTGGAACCAGGCGGCGGAAGTCCCGCCACCGGTCGGGTGGAACGTCATCAGATGCGCCCCCCCGTCCCCTTTTTTCAATCCCCGCGCCATGGCGCGGATCACGGCCTTCTGTTCGTCGTTCTCCACGTTGCGGTCGCCGCCCAGAATCCAGATAATCGGCTTGTCCTTGTACCGTTTTCCCAGCCACTCGCCATACGATTCCGCATTGGCTTCGTTGAAGAGGGGTTTCCCGTCCTTGACTCCGTCGTGCCAGTATCGGCCCCAGGTGGGCAGGAAGCCGAGGTAGAGTCCCAGCGACTGAGCCTTGTCCACAATGTAGTCCACGTGGTCCCAGTAGTCGTTTTCCTGTCCGTCTTTGACGTCGGGCCGTGCCGGGTCCATATCCACGAAGGGAAGATGCCCGTAGGTATTCGCCGCATTGTGTCCTTCAAGTTCAGCAATCGCCACCGCCTGGATGACCGTGTATCCCTTTTTCGCCCGGTTTTCCAGGTAGCGGTTGGCCTCTTCGCGATTCAGCCGATGGAACAATTCCCACGCCGTGTCGCCCAGCCAGAAGAAGGGAGTCCCGTCCTTGTGAACGAGGAACCGCTTGTTCTCGGAGACCTGAAGCGGCCCGTGGCGAAAAATGGGGGCCTCTTCGCCCGGCACGGCCTGCGAGAGCAGCGCGCATGTGATGGCACACAGACAAACTGAACCAAACTTTCCGAAACGCATGACAAGTCTTCTCCTTCAGACAAGTAGAGTCGTTTTCTCCTAGTTGCTCGAACTCCATACATCCGCCAAGGCCACCCTAAAATCAAGCAGAATGTGCGAGGTTTCGTGTCTGTTTCGAAACGCATGGAATGTCCTCGTGTTTTTACGAGACTCCTGCTTTTTCGAGTTTTCCTGCGCCGGGAAAACAACCGTTCTTCAGGAGAGAAAAAGAATCGAAAAACGCGCGCGAAAAAGGTATTCTGGTCCATGCGCAGAGTGGGAGCGCGCGCAGAACCAGAACCGATATCGCCGGTGTTTTATCCGGCCCCCCTCATTAAAGAAAGCCTCGCCTCTCCGGTCCCCCCGGTCAGGTTCGGTCAGGATGGTTGAGTTTGGCAACGAGACGGGAAGTTCTTTCTTCAGAAACCCTCATTCCCCGGCTGCACACCCGGACGCTGGGGCGGACGATGCATGTGTTTGGCGATTGCGATTCGACCAACACCGTGGCGCGACACCTTCTGGCGGAACGAGTCGCCGACCAGGGCGGCCCGGCCAACGGGACGTTGATTCTGGCCGAAAACCAGCGGGCCGGACGGGGTCGCAACGGACGCGTGTGGGTGTCCCCTCCCGGAAAATCGCTCCTGATGTCGCTGATTCTTTACCCCGCGCGCTGGCACGTGTCGGCCCAGGAAGAGGCGCAGGCGGCGCCCGCTTTGCCGGGTCTGCTGACCCTGGCCGCTTCGGTGGCCGTGGTGCGGGCGCTCCAGCGGTTGGGGGCCGAGGGATGCACGATCAAGTGGCCCAACGATGTCCTGGGGCGGACGGGCCGCAAACTGTGCGGCATTCTGACCGAAAGCGCCGCGGTGACTCAGGGCCAATCGGCCTTGATCGTCGGCATCGGGATCAATGTGAATCAGAGCCCGACCGATTTCCCTCCGGAACTGCGCGATACCGCGACATCGGCGCGACTCGAGGCGGGGAAGAGTGTCTCGCGGCTCGAACTGCTGGCGGCGCTTCTTGAGGAGTTCGAACAGGTTTTGAATCAGGAGGAACTCGCGATTTTTCAGGAATGGAAACACCTCTGTTCCACCCTGGGAAACCTGGTTCGGGTCCAGTTGGGCAACGGCGAGCATATCGGCCAGGCGCTGGATGCCGCGCCGGACGGGAGCCTGATCCTGCGCCTGCCCAGTGGGGTTCTCGAAACCATTCATTCGGCAGATGTGCTCGAGGTTCGGCCCCAGACACCGGTATGATTCAAGCAGGAAAATGAAGGACTGTTTTCATGATTTCCCCCACATCCGACAACCCGCCCACCCGCCCCGCAGACCATGCGGAGTGGATCGTGGCGCCCGCCACCCCGCCGGGTCCGGGCGCCATCGCCGTGGTGCGGCTGGACGGCCCCGGGTGCTGGGAGGCGGCCTGCCGGGTGTGGCGATCCGTCCGATCCACGCGCCCGGAAGCGCGGCGGTTGACGCGGGGGCGCGTGCTGGACGCGAACGGAGCCGTTCTGGACGACGCCTTGCTGGCGTGGTTCCCCGCGCCGCACTCCTACACGGGCAACGACCTGGTCGAGTTCCAGTGCCACGGCAGTCCGGCGGTGGTGGCGGCCCTGGTCGAGGCGCTGTGCGCGGCGGGGGCGCGGCTGGCGCGTCCGGGGGAGTTTACGGAGCGGGCTTTTTTCAATGGCCGGGTGGATCTGGCGCAGGCCGAGGCGGTGGCCAACCTGATCGCGTCGCGTACCCGTGAGGCGAGCCGGGTGGCGCTGTCGCAACTGGAAGGCTCCCTGTCGAAAGAAGTGGGCGTCGCGCGCGAAGGGCTGATAGATCTGGCCGCCGAAATCGAGGCGCGACTCGATTTTCCCGAGGAAGAGATCGAGGCGGCGGATCGGCTGCGTCTGCTCGGGGCGTTTGAGGCGGCCCAGAGCGCCCTGCGGCGGTTATTGGCCACAGCGCGGCGCGGGCAGTTGTGCCGCGATGGAGCGCGGGTGGCGCTCGCCGGACGGCCCAACACGGGCAAGTCGAGTCTGCTGAACGCGCTGGTGGGAATGGAACGGGCGCTGGTGACTCCGCATCCGGGGACCACCCGCGATACGATCGAAGCGACGGTGGATATTCTGGGCATGCCGATCGTCCTGATCGACACGGCGGGGGTGCGCCACGAAGGGGTCGAGGAAATCGAGTCCCTGGGGATCGAGCGGACGCTGCGCGAGGTGCGGGGCGCGGACCTGGTGTTGCTGGTTCTGGACGCTTCATCGCCCCTCACCGCCGAGGACCGGGCGCTGGTGGGGCTGTTGGGTGAGGCGCCGTTGCTGGTCGTGGTCAACAAGTGCGACCTTGCGCCGCAAGAGCGCAATCGGGACGAATGGATTCAGACATTGGGGTTGCCCGGCGCGGCCGAGTCCGTGTCGGTTTGCGCGCTCGACCCGGACACCCTGCGTCCGTTGGAGGCCGCCGTGGCGCGTCTGTTACTGGGGCGAAGCGGGATGGAAAGCGGGATGGCCGAGGCGGAGTCGGCCACGGTGACCAACCTGCGCCACGCGGAGCGGTTGCGGGGCGCGTTCGATGCGCTCGGGCGCGCGCGCGAGGCGTTCGAGGCGGATCAGTCGGGCGAGTTCGTCATGGTGGACCTGAACGAGGCGCTCGAAGCGTTGAGCGAAATCCTGGGTCTTTCGGTGGACGAAGCGGTACTCTCGCGGATCTTCTCGCGGTTCTGCATCGGGAAATAGGTGGGAGGGAAGGCGTCCCGCCCGCCTGAAAGAAAAACCGAACTATCGGCGTTCAATAGCGCCTTTCTGGATAATTAATTGCGCGCAAAAGGCGGTGCATTCTCCATTATCCAAAGATCGCAGTTGAGCGCCAACGGCGCGGATTTATACCAACCTGGGGCAAGCGCAGCGTCGCCCCAGGAGAGGTGTCCCTTTCTTTCATAAGGGCTGAAGGCCCGAACGATGAAAAGGGATAAAACGGCTAAATAGAACGGGCTTTCAGCCCTTGCTGGAACAAACCCATCGGTTTTTCTTGGGCGATGCCCCAGGCTGGTATAAGATCGCGCCGTTGGCGCTTTCCCCCGGATTTCTCTTTCGTCCGACGTCTTTCTTCTCTTCGCGGAACTCACCCTCAGGGTGTTTTGAGTTCTCCTGATTCCAAACGACTTGTTCGCATAACAGCGGTTTTCAGGATTGTCCATTCCCTCCGTCTCACAGATCCGGGAAACTGGGGGAGTTGATGGTTCCGGTGTTGGGGTTGTAGTTCCAAGTGCCGGTGATGGGGTCTCGGGCTTTCACGACTCCGCCCTCGAAGGCTTCACTGAGCGGGTTGGGATACCGTCCGTTTTCGTTGTAGAACCGTTCAATGGTGTTGCGCATAAAGGGGAGGAAGTTGAGCATCAGTTTTTCGCGCGCCTGACGGGTTGACATGACGACGAATTTTTCCTCGACTATTTTGGCGTAGTCTTCCGGAGCCAGATCCTGCCGGGCAAAATAGAAATTGCGTTCGGTGGGGGTATCGTAGGGGGAAGGCGGAATGCCCGAGCAGTTGGTGACGCACGCGGCGACGATCGTATCGGTCAAATCGGTGAACGGCATGCCCGGCTTCTTCTTCAGTTCCTCTTCGTAGAGGCGGTAGAGGTTGAGGGGGGTGAGGAGAAGGCGCAGTTTCTGGTAGTCGCAGGCGCGGTAGTCTTTCAGATACCCCGCCTGTTCGAGTTCCTGGAGGCTGGCCACGGGTTGCTGGTTGTGATCCGCGTAATAACGGCCAACGGCCTGGTTGAGGATGCTGAGGTACCAGAGGTCCGCGATTTTCTGCAGGTTGATGAGCGCAATTTCCTGCATGGTGACATTTTCGGAATCGGACGGTTGGCCGGTAAGCGCTTCCAGTTCGATGTACTGAAGGTACTGGCGGACGCGCATCGGGATGGCGGTTTCGAAGCGCTCGAGTCCGGAGAGGATGTCCGTGACCCAGCTGGCGACATAGCTGGGACAATCGGGCGTTTTCTGGCAAAGCCGGCTCCAGAGGAGCGCCAGGGGTTTGTCGTTGAGGCGCCAGTTGGCCGCATAGGCTATTTTGTAGGGCAGTTTGTAGGTCGTGGAATTTTTCCAGTAGCCTTCCTTGAGTAAGTCAATGGCGTCACGCGTGGCGTTTCCTTCATCCATGACGTCGGCGCCGAACTCGTAGGCGTGGATGAAATGGGGGTCGAGTTCGGTGATGGCGCCGAAGAAGTTGTACACGGGTTTGTAGGACTCGGCGGGGGCATTGTACTGCGCGCCGAAGGCCTGCACCGCGCGCAGGTAGAGGAAGTCGGCCATGAGCATATCCTGGCCGAAGGTCAGGACTCGGGCAAACTCGCGCTTGGGCAGGAAAAGATTGTCCTGATAAATCGTATAGGCCATGATCTGGCGGCTGCGCGCCTGCTGAAGGCCGAATGAAATGGCCACAAAGAAGAGCAGCAGGAGGGCGAAGAGCGCCTTGCGCGCCCAGCCGGGGCGGACGAACGCGGCCATCTCGTCTTCCCTTTCGGGAAACAGAGGCGCGTCGGGCTGCCCGGGCGTGGAGGTCTCTTGCATTTCGGAAGCCATGCGGTCACCGTCCCTTTTCTGTGTGTTTCCAGCCTCGTTTCTTCGCATCCACGCTCACTTGAAATTGCGCTTGCTGAAAATCCAGACTGACAGCATCAGGATCATGCCGGTGTGGCAAAACGCGTAGAGAACCGGATAGCGCCAGATGGTGAGCAGTTCCTTGTGGATAACGTCGGAGCTGAGATCCAGCCCGTCGAGGTTGGGAACCGCGAGCGCAATGAGATGGACGAAGTAGATCGTGGCCTGTTTCGCGAGTGGGAGGTCCGTAATCTGCTGCACGCTGAACGTTTCCATCGCCTTGTCGCCCAGGTTCCGGGCCAGTCGCATCAAATCTTCGGCCATCGAGCCGGCAATGTAGGTCATGACGGTGAAGACGGCGCTGAGCGTGGGGGTCGAGAAGGAGGAGAAGAGGATGGCGTAGGCGGTGATAATCATCAGTTGCAGGCAGATCATGCCGACCTGGGCCAGGAGATTCTGCGAGACATAGGGGCTGGCGAATCCGACGAAGTTCTGGAATCCGTACAGAACGCTCTGTCCGGCGGTCGAGAGGAAAAACTGGAAGCGCAACCAGTTGATATTTTCTCCGACCGGGATGGACTGGTAGAATTTGATCAGCGCGTCCTCGCTGTTCATCATCTGGTAGTTGAGTTCGATGAAGAACAGGAGGGCCATGACGGCGATATTGACGAAAATGGTCAACAGCAGGCCGAAATACTTGCCCAGCAGGAACTGATAGCGGTGGACGGGCTTCGAGACGATGGTGTAGATAGTCTTGCGCTCGAGTTCGTTATAGACGAGCGAGATGCCCACAAACACCGCGATGAGGAAACCGAAGAAACTGATGCATCCCAGACCCAGGTCGGTCACGATGCGCCGGTGCTCCGCCACCGCAAGATCCTTGACGATGCCCGAGGCCAGAATCATGATGAGCGAGAAAAAAAGAATGAAGTAGAGGATGCGGTTTCGCACCGCCTCGCGGAAAGTATTGTAGGCGATATTGCCCGCGCGGCCCACGATGATGCTGAAGAGAACCGTGGCGGCGATGACGAAACAGAGAGCGTCGGCCCCGGCGTTGAACCAGGCCTGTTCGGCCGAAAGACGCGGCGCCAGATCGTCGGGGTGTTGCAGAGGACCCACAAATTGAGCGGCTGTGGGAAGGGGCGGCCCCGACTCGAGCGCCTCCTTGAAGTCGTTGACGGCGATAGGCCGGAAGATCACAAAGAGGAGCAGGGCGCCGAGGAGCAGCGACACGAGGCGGTCGCGCAAGTGGGCGGTTTCCATGGGCGCAAGCGAAGAGATTGTCGTGCTCATTTCCCCTCTCCTTTCACTTGACGGATGAAGTATTGTTCGAGGGTTTCGGTCCGCGGGGTCAGGCTGACGACCTTCCCGCCCGTCTCGACCGTTTTGGCGATGGCGGCCTGCACGTCGGTTTCTTCCTTCAGGATCAGGAGTGTCTGTGTGTCGGAATTCAGGACGCTTTCGGCCACGCCCTCGAAGGCCTGCAGGGTCTCGCGCGAAACGCCTTCCACGGTCAGTTCATACTGGAGGACACGGGTTGAGAGCAGTTCGCTCATCGAGCCACAGTTGATGAGTTTTCCTTTAAAGAGAATGCCCACGCGGTCGCAGATCATCTCGGCGTCCGAGAGGATGTGCGAGGAGAAGAGGACCGTGCGGCCTTCCTTGCGCAGGCGCAGGATGATGTCGCGGACCTCCTTGCGCCCGAGGGGATCGAGGCCCGACTGCGGCTCGTCGAGAATGACAAGGCGCGGGTCGTTGAGCAGGGCCTGAGCCAATCCGATGCGCTGGTTCATCCCCTTCGAGTAGCCCTTCAGGGGCAGGTTGGCGGCGTGGCTCAGCCCCACCAGGTCCAGCAGTTCCTCGATGCGGGCGCGCAGGAGGCGGCGAGGCATGTCGTAGAGCCGTCCATAGAATTCGAGGAATTCCCACCCCTTAAGGTAATCGTAAAAGTAAGGATTTTCGGGGAGGAATCCGATACGGCGCTTGACCTCGAGGTCGCCCAGGGGACGTCCGAAGAGGCGCGCCTGACCCTGCGTGGCGAAGTGGATGCCCATGAGGATCTTGATCGTGGTGGTCTTGCCCGCGCCGTTGGGCCCGAGCAGGCCGAAGATCTCGCCCTGTTCGACCGCCAGAGTCAGGTCTTTCAGCGCGTCCACCTGACGATCGCGCAGGCGGATTTTGAGGCGTCCGTACTCGACCCCCAACACGTCCTGCACGTAGGTTTTCGAGAGATTGAAGGTTTCAACGACTTTCATCGCCCACTCTTTTCTCCTTGCCGAGGATGCGGAGCGCAACGATTGCCCCGGGGCGGATGGAGCGCGTCTGCCCCTCCCCCTCCCGCGCGCAACCGACGGATGCGCCAGCTTCTTTTTTACCGCTCAACTCCTTGTTTGTCAAGGGGGGGGGACAGAGAGATCGAAACTGGTGGCCGTTTTCCAGGAATGCGCAGGAAGAGAGGATGTGCCGCGGTTCCTCGCTGGGGCCCCCCTTATCTTCAAGGTTGCGGTCTGAATCTCCGGGAATTCTTCCGCCTCACGACCTTTTCAAGAAACAGGATGTCCCCTTTGTTTATTCTGCAACCCGCTCTCTTGACAGGCAATTGGGGAGGCGTGTACTATGACAGAGTTGTATCAGGATTCTTTTTCTGTCGGAAAACGTATTGCTCTGTAGCCTGTCGAAGGGATGGGGTGATGGATATTCAGGAAGAACTGCTTGAGGCGGTGTTACGCGCCGATCAGGTCGGCGCCAATGCCCTGTTGGACGCCTGGGCCGCGGAACATGGCTATGGACGCCTCCTCATTGATGTGGTCGAACCGATGCTGGAATACATCGGCCGCACCTACATGGACTCGCAATCCGTGACATTGGCGCAGGGGTATGTGGCCGGGATGATTGCGGAAGACGCCCTGAACAAGATCGCCGCGCAAAAACGGCGGGACCAGGGGGCAGATTCTCCGCCCAAGGGACCGGTGGTGATTGGAAACATCGAGGAGGATTTCCACTCGCTGGGGCGGCGGATGCTGGGGACATTTCTGACCGCCGAGGGCTGGATCGTCCATGATCTGGGCAATGACGTGCCAGCCTCAGTTTTTGTGGACAAGGCGCAGGAAGTGGGGGCGCGCGTGATTGGCGCGTCGGCCATGATGTTGACCACCGCCCGCAACATCCGGCAACTGCGCGAGGAAATAGACCGTCGAGGCTTGACGGGGCGGATTCAACTGGCGGTGGGGGGCGCCATCTTCATCCTCTGCCCGGAACTGGTCCAGGAGGTCGGGGGCGACGGGACTTCGCAGAATGCGCTGGGGGCCGCCCGGCTCTTCGAGCGACTCTGGCAGCAATCCCTGGACGCGGAGGCGGGCGCATGAACAGCATCGAGCGTATTCAAGCCACTTTGACCGGGCAAGCCGTGGACCGGCGCGCCGTGGCGCCGGTGCTGAGCCTCTACGGCGCCCGGTTGACGGGTTGTCCGCTGGAGCGTTATTACACCGATTCGGCGGCCTACGCCCTGGGGCAGACGGCGGTTCTGGAGACATTTCAACCCGATATTCTTTTTTCCTCCTTCTCCTTTTCCTCTCTCGCCGCCGCCTTCGGGTGCGAGTTGCATTTTTCCGAAAAACAGGCGCCCAACGTCCGGCGGCCCGCCCTCAAATCGGCGGAGGAATGGGATACGCTCGTCTGGCCGCGGCACGACACAAATCCGCACCTGCTGTATTTCCGCGAGGCCATCCAGAGGCTGGTTTCGGAGCATGGTTCCGAAGTGCTGGTGGGCGCGCCGATTGTCGCCCCCTTCGACTTGCCAGCGCTTGTCATGGGGATCGAGGGGTGGTTGCGGTTGATCCTGACGGATCGCAATCGGGCGCAATACGTCTTGGAGGAGTGCGTTCCGTTCTTTGTCGAGATGGCCAATTCGTACTTCGAGGCCGGGGCGGCCTGTGTGGTGGCGCCGTGCGGGTTCATGTCGCCCTCGGTGGTGACGCGGGGGATTGCGGAACATTTTTCGCGGCCTGCGCTGGCCGCCGCGTTGCCGCAGCTGAAAGGGCCGATCGTTCTGCACCACGTCGGGGCGCCGATGCTGGCTCACGTGGACTTGTTCACCGGTCTGCCTTCTACCATTGCCCTGGGATTGGATCAGGCGGACGATCTGGACCAGACCCGCTCCATCGTCGGTCCCGATCTCACTCTTTTTAGTGGACCTTCCGGGTTCCGGTTGCAGGATCGCACGGCTGCCGAGGTTGAAAGCGGATGCCGCGCGCTGTTGGAGAACCGTCGGCAGGACGCGCGTTTCATTCTCTACACGTGCGGAGCGGATATCCCTCTGGAAACGCCCCCCGAGAACATCCACGCCCTGCGCCGGGCCGCCGAGTCTTTTGTGTGAAAGGGTCTGTTCGAGCGTGAGTTCCGAATCCACGGGCGCAATTTCCATCATCTGTTGTTCCATTTTCAAGGTGGAAGTGAGCGCCCTGTTTGCGACGCACTGGCCCCACCATTCGTTGTTTTTTCTGGATTCGATCCTCCACATCCACCCGCAACGGCTGGCCAGTGAACTCACGGCGCTGGTGGAAAGGGAACAACAGGCCGGGAAAAAGATTCTGCTGATTTACGGCGACTGTTGCTCCATCATGACGCGGTTTGAAACACTTCCCGGGGTGGTCCGAACATTGGGGCACAATTGCTGCTTTCTGTTACTGGGGCTTGACCGGTACCGGCAACTGTCGCATGAAGGCGCTTTTTTCCTCCTGCCGGAATGGATTCACCGATGGCAGGAAGTTTTTCAGGACGAACTGGGGCTGAACCATGAAAACGCGGCCCGATTCATGGGCGACATGCACCGCAAACTGGTGTACCTCGACACGGGCATGATGCCGATCCCCGAATCGCTTCTGAAGGATTGTTCGGAATATTGTGGCTTGCCCTTTGAAATTCTGCCGACTCCGCTGGATACCCTGAAAAACCTGATCGAAACGGCGTTGAACGAGTTGGAAATGACTGAAGGTTCTCTCTGATGCTGGATTCCGTCCACCACGACCCCGCTTTTTCGGCCATGACGCTGCACATGATGAGCCATGTCCTGAGCCATGCCGACAAGCCCAGCGACCTGGGTGAATACCTGACGGAATCCATCCGCGAACTGATCGGCGCGCGTTGTGTTCTCCTCATTCAGCACCCCCACGCCTGTCCCGGCGATCTGCACCGGATCGTGAGCGTGAAACCGGCGCGCCGGCGCGACTGGGCGGAGTCGCCTGCCGCCCACCGGTTGTACAACGCGGTGTGCCTCCTCTCTGCGCCGCAGACTTGGCTTGCGGACGACTCGTCGGAGACCGCCGCGTTTCTGCGCGGCGAAGGGTTCCCGGCTTCTCTGGCCATTCCTCTGAGTGTGGGCGCATTCCGGGTGGGGTCGTTGCTCGTTCTGGGCATGCCGGATGAAACACAAGCCCACCTGAATCAGGAGATCCAGCTGCTCACCACGCTCTCGACTCTGGTGGCTCTGGTGCTGCGCAACGCGTTTCTTTACGAGGATCAGGAGCGCATCATTCAGGAACGCACCGTGGATTTGAAGCAAGCCAATGAACGGCTCCGGCAGGAGCTCGACGAGCGCATCCGGCTCGAGGAACACCTGACCCAGGCGCGCAAGATGGAATCCATCGGGCGGCTGGCAGGGGGAGTGGCGCACGATTTCAACAATCTCCTGGCGGTGATCCTCGGGCATGGGGAATTGATGATGGAGGATCTGCCCGAGGTGTCCCCCCTGCGCGCCGATCTTTCCAATATGATGAAGGCGGGCGAACGCGCCCGGGATCTCACGCGCCAGCTCCTGGCGTTCGGACGCAAGCAGGTTCTCAACGTGCGTCCGCTCGATTTGAACCCGGCGATTCAGGAGGTGGGCGTCATGATCCAGCGCCTCCTGGGCGAAGACATCGAGATCCGCCTGCGCCTGGGCGTCAACACCGGCTTTGTGAAGGCCGATCAGTCGCAACTTCACCAGGTGCTCATGAACCTGTGCCTGAATGCGCGCGACGCCATGCCGGACGGGGGCGTCCTGACGATCGAGACGAACAAGGTCCATCTCGACGAGCATTTTGCGTCCGACCATTCGAGCCTTCTACCGGGCGTCTATGTGTTACTTACGGTGACCGATACCGGCACGGGGATGGACGAGGCGACCAGCCAGCAGGTGTTCGATCCCTTCTTCACCACCAAGGAAAAGGGGAAAGGGACGGGTCTGGGGCTGGCCACCGTTTATGGTATTGTGAAACAGCACGGCGGGGACATTCTGGTTTTAAGCAAACCGGGCCGGGGTACGACGTTCCAGGTGTATCTGCCTTCGGCGCAGGAAGTTCCCCGCACCGAAGGCGCGACGAGTTCCGATAAGGCGATTCCCGGGCATGGCGAGACGGTTCTCATCGCCGAGGACAATCCCCAGGTGCGCAAACTTGCCTGCATGATGCTCAAGCGTCTGGGCTATACGGTTCTGGAGTCCCGAACCGTTCCGGAATGTATCGAAATGGCCTCGAAATCGTCCTCGCTCGATCTGTTGTTGACCGACATTGTGATGCCGGGAATGAATGGACTCCAACTCGCTGATCGAATTCGGACGTTCCGGCCCGAGGTCAAAACCCTTTTCATGTCCGGATACACCGACGACGTGATCGGTCACCACGGCGTGCTCGATGCGGGCGTCCATTTCATCACAAAGCCTTTCACGGAAAGGAGTTTGAGCCGGAAGGTCCACGAGGCGCTTCAGGCCTCGACTCCTCCCTCGGAAGCGTAGAGTCCTTACCCGACACCGTATTCTCAGGATCGGGTGGGAGTCCCTCCACGTTTTTCATCCCCGCGAAAACAGGCGTTTCCAAGATTTCTCAGCGCACTCGGAATCGCATCTTTTTGAAAACCGCAGTTGAACGCCTGTCGTCCGGTTTTTTCAGGCGGGCGAGGACGCCCGCCCTCCCAGAAAGACCGCTTTTACGCGGAGAAAGCGGTTGCCTGGGATCGCCAATCTCCTGATTGGCGCGGTCCACTCCCTCACCCCAAAGGTGAGGGGCCAAAACCGTTCTCGACCCATAACCCTAAAAACAGCAGTTGAACCCTGCCCAAAGGCCTTGGGCGCCGGTGTTTGTCGCTCAAGTGCATCCGAGGGCGGGTTTTCCCGGTACGCCGAGGAGTCTTCCTTTCAGAAAGACGACGAAGGCGCGACTCAGAATCAGCCGCCAGCGCTCAGTCCAATCCAACTGCTCCGCAGCCTTGCGAAGGTGCTGGAAAAAGCCCGTCAAACCGCGCAAAACTTTGCGGATGGAGGCCGACTCGGCATGCAGACTCGTCAGGGTCAGCGTGGTCTGACCGGCGTGTTGCGTCTGCTTGCCCACGGCGTGCAGAAGAAGCGGGCGGCTGGTCTGCGCCTCGTGGTGTTTGTCGGGCAGGGCCAGGCGCGCGAACAGCGACCACCAGTTGTAGACCAGAGCCGTGTGGCGAGCCATGATCTGGCAGCGTTTCTGGTCCCGACTCGTGAACCCGCCCCAGCCCCACTGGTTCTTCAACTCATCGAAGACGTTCTCGCAGTCCGCCCGGTCCCGGTAGTGCTGCGCCAACGTGAGGATTTCGCCCGCGAGGTCCGTCACCAGTACGGCGTACTCGTACGGGCCCACCGTCTCGAGTGTCTCGACAAAAGCCAGTTCCAACTGTCCTGGTTGTGGACGGTTGGCCAAAAGCAGATCGCCTTTCAGGCGCCGACGCAGGACGACGACCTTGCGCTCGCGCTCCCACCCACTCAGGCGCAACTTCGACTCCACGCCCTCCCACCCCTGGCCGGCGTCCTCCCACTCGGAGCGCGCGAAGAGTTTCTCGATCAGCCCCCGTACTTTCTGAGTCTGGCGCAACTTGAACAGATAAGGCTGTCCCCGTTTCTCGCACTCGCGCATGACCGCGTCGTTGCCGAAGGCACAGTCGCCGCGCACGAAGACCGGCCGCTGTTCGGGGGACAGGGTGTCGAGAAAGGAGAAGAACGAGGGGCTCGTGTACTTCGCCGCCGTCCGGTTGCCCGACTGCACCTCGACGTCGAGCACCAGGCGCAGGTTGGCCAGAAAGTAGGTGTGGTACGTGTGCGAGGGACGGCCCGGTTTCTGCGGGTTGTAGCCCTTCACGGCCCCTTCCTGACGGCCGTAGAGCGGCTTGACGGTCGTGTCGAGATCCAGAATCCACGGCTCGCACAACAAAGCCTCGTAACAGCGCCGCAAGTGATGGGTTTGCCAGAGCGCGCACTCCTCCCCATCCACGGCCTGAAACGCCCGGCGCACCGAGTCCTCGCTGGCCACCTTCGACATGCCGAGCAATTCCGGATTCACCCCATCGGCCCGAATCGCCGCGATGTGAGCGTAGCGCGTGTGACCCGCCAGCAGACACAGCAGAGTCGTCCCCAGAATGTCGCGCTTGGCCGGGGCATTGGGGCTGTGGTACTCCAGCGGGCAATCCTGAACCCAGGCATCAAAAAGATGGGCCGTCTTGAGGAACTCGATGAAGAACGGCAATTGCCCCAGAGGCGTCACGGCCGCCTGGGGCGCCCACTCCACGTGGACCCGGCCGCCAAAAGTGTCCACCACCAGAGATTCGATCTCGGGCGCATTGGAGTCACCCAATGGGTGAGGGGTTGGGAAGAGATTTTTCTCGTTCATGCACTCAGTTTGCTACACTTGCAGAACGAGAGCAAGAGTCAACTGCGGTTTTTAGGATAACAGAGAAACATAAGACTCGTTTTTGCCATCAACTGCGGTTTCTATGTTGGATGCAATTCGGTCTGAGCTTCAAAAAAAACTCCGGGAGAATCTTTGAGGGATTCTCCCGGAGTTTCTGTTTTTCCAGGCGCTCAGTCCATTGTCTCCGGACCGGTCACCCGGCGGGTGTCCGCAGTGCGGGCATCCTTATTTCTTCTTGGCGACGGCCTTCTTGGCAGCCGGTTTTTTCGCAGCGGCTTTCTTGGCGGCCGGTTTGGCAGCCTTACCCTTGCAGCTGCTCTTGCAGCAGGCCGCGGCGGCCTTCTCTTCCAGCACCGCGTGCGCGGCGGCCAGACGAGCGATCGGAACGCGGAAGGGCGAGCAGCTCACATAGTTCATGCCGACACGGTGGCAGAACTTGACCGAGTTGGCGTCGCCGCCGTGCTCGCCGCAGATCCCGACTTTGAGTTCGGGACGCGTGGAACGACCGCGCTCGATACCGACCTGGATCAGCTGACCCACGCCTTCCTGGTCGATCGTCTGGAACGGGTCGGCGGGCAGGATCTTGCCGTCGATGTACGCGGGCAGGAAGCCGCCGATGTCGTCACGCGAGTACCCGAAGGTCATCTGCGTGAGGTCGTTCGTGCCGAAGGAGAAGAACTCGGCCTTCTCGGCGATCTTGTTGGCGGTCAGGGCGGCGCGGGGGATTTCGATCATCGTGCCGACCATGTATTTGAACTTCACGCCGGTGGACTTCATGACTTCCGCGGCGACCGAGCGGATGATGGCTTCCTGGTTCTCGAACTCCTTGACGGTGCCCACGAGCGGGACCATGACTTCGGGCAGCACCTTGACCTTTTTCTTGGTCAGTTCGGCGGTCGCCTCGAAAATCGCGCGGGCCTGCATTTCGGTGATTTCCGGATAGGCAATGCCCAGACGGCAGCCACGGTGGCCGAGCATCGGGTTGAGTTCGTGCAACTGCGCGATACGGGCCTTGATCTTGTCGGCCGTCACGCCCAGTTTCTTGGCCATTTCATCAATTTCCTTGGCGGGCAGGTCGCCGATGAATTCGTGCAGCGGCGGATCGAGCAGACGAATGGTCACCGCCTTGCCGTTCATGGCCTGGAAGATGCCGATGAAGTCTTCGCGCTGGAAGGGCAGCAGGTTGGCCAGGGCCTTCTTGCGGTCCTCGACCGAGTCGGAAAGGATCATCTGACGCACAAAGCCGATCCGTTTCGGGTCGAAGAACATGTGCTCGGTACGGGCCAGACCGATGCCCTCAGCGCCGAAGGCGATGGCCTGCGCGGCGTCTTCCGGGCTTTCGGCGTTGGTGCGGACGTTGAGCTTGCGCACCTTGTCCACCCACGTCATGAGCGTTTTGTACCACTTGTTGTTGTCCGGATCGGCGGGCAGCATCTTGACTTCGCCCAGGTAGATCGTGCCCTTCGAGCCGTTCATCGTGATGACATCGCCCTCTTTCAGGGTCATGCCGTTGACGTTGAGCGTCTTGGTGCGGGCGTTGATGTCCAGCGCGCTGCAACCGACGATACAGCACTTGCCCCAGCCGCGGGCCACGAGGGCTGCGTGCGAGGTCATGCCGCCCTTGGCGGTCAGAATGGCCTGCGCGGCGCGCATGCCGTGGACGTCTTCCGGGCTGGTTTCGTTACGGACCAGGATGACTTTTTTGCCCTTCTTGCCCCACGCTTCGGCGTCGTCGGCGCTGAAAACGATCGCGCCCGTGGCGCCGCCGGGACCGGCGGGCAGACCCTTGGCCATGAACTTGGCTTTCTTTTCGGCAATCGGGTCGCACATCGGGTGCAGCAGTTCGTCGAGCTGATCGGGCTTGACGCGGCCGATCGCCTCTTCGATGGTGATCTGATAACCCTTTTCCTTCTTGCTGGCCATTTCCACGGCCATGCGGATGGCCGCCGTGCCGTTGCGCTTGCCCACACGCGTCTGGAGCATGTAGAGCTTGCCTTCCTGGATCGTGAACTCGATGTCCTGCATGTCGCGATAGTGGCTCTCGAGTTTGAGCTGGATGCCGTTGAGCTGCTTGTAGAGCGCCGGCATGGCTTCTTCGAGGCTCTTGACGGCCTTCTGGTCTTCGGTCTTGCTGGTGATGTTCAGCGGCAGCGGGGTACGGATACCGGCCACCACGTCTTCGCCCTGCGCGTTGGGGAGCCACTCGCCGAAGAACACGTTCTCGCCCGTCGCCGGGTTACGCGTGAACGCCACACCGGTGGCCGACGTGTCGCCCATGTTGCCGAACACCATCGCCTGCACATTGACCGCGGTACCCCACTCTTCCGGGATTCCTTCGATCTTGCGGTACGACACGGCGCGCTTGCCCATCCAGGAAGCGAACACGGCGTGGACGCCGCCCCACATCTGCTCGTAGGCATCGTCCGGGAATTCTTTTTTCAACTGCTTCTTGATGATCTTTTTGAATGACTCGCACAGCACTTTCAGATCGTCCGCCGTCAAATCGGTGTCCTGCTTGGCGCCACGGGCCACCTTGACGCGGTGCATTTCTTCCTCGAGCAGCTCACGGATGCCTTCGTGCGGAGCCGGCTCAACACCCGCGGCCTTCTCCATCACCACGTCGGCGTACATCATGATCAAACGACGATACGCGTCCCACACGAAACGGTCGTTCTTGGTCATGGCGATCATGCCGGGGATCGTCTTGCTGGTCAGACCGACGTTCAGAACGGTTTCCATCATGCCGGGCATGGAGGTCCGGGCGCCCGAGCGCACGGAAACCAGCAACGGTTTCTTGGGGTCGTCAAACGTCACGCCCATCAGTTTGTTCATCTGGGAGATGGCGGTCTTGACCTGACCGTCGAGTTCCGTGGGGTACTTGCGCTTGTTGGCGTAGTAGTGGGTACAAACTTCCGTCGTGATGGTGAAACCGGGGGGAACGGGAATACCCAGTTTCCCCATTTCGGCAAGGTTTGCGCCTTTGCCGCCCAAAAGGTTCTTCATGGTAGCGTCGCCATCCGCCTTGCCACCACCGAAGAAATACACATGCTTTGTCGGACTCATACTCGAGAGCCTCCTTGTAAGGGGTTGTGTTGCGTATGATTGAAACCGGGCGCCCAAACTGCTGTTCGCACGAGGGTTCCTGACACGAGAAATAAGACTTCCAAAGCCTTATTTTTACACAAGTTTTCCGCCCTCGAAGAGTCTTTCATCCTTCTTCAACGGACAGCAAAACGGACTAAAATTACAGATAGACCCTTGCATTGTCAAGGCTTTCTCGCAATCAATTCGCTTTTCCGTTCTTTTCTCGCGCCCGCCAGGCGGCAAAACCCCTCAAGACACCCGGAAATAACCCGCCGGAAAGCGCACCGCATGTCATTTGCGGTAAAACCGTTTTTTCTTGTATATCTGACTCCCGCTGGTTAGAATACTATTGTGCGGCGACTGGCCTTTCATCCGGGACAATGCGGACCCCGCTTTTCCCGGCCCTCCTCGAAGTTCGCCGACACACCGAAAAGGGCGGTTCCCGCCGTCATGCAACACGCCGGAGACGATGGCCTTGAATAGCGAGAAAAAGGGTATGAACCAGCAGTCGGGTGGCAGTCTGCAAGAGCGCATTGACGCCATGCGCAAACAGGGAGGCCGGCCCGAGATCGCCGAGCGCCTGTCGGCGTCCACACCGTCCAATCCGACCTCGAATCCAGACACCTCCTCTCCGCCTTCCGAAGAGGCGTTTCTGGAAAAGTTTCAGCAGCACCTCAAGCAATGTTACAGCCGGGGCACCACCTCCTCCATTCACCCCCAAACCAAAAGCGGCGCAGATCGCATGCTGGAAACCCGGCAAGCCCTGCTGGAGAAAAACGCCCAGGAGCGCCCGAAGGTTGTCGTGCCGCCCCGCGCCGGAATCCCCCAGCCGGGTGCCCTCCCGACCCAGCGTTCGGGACTCGCGCCGCAGCCATCCGCCGCCTCATCGGCCAACGCGCCGACGGGCGCTCTGCCGCCCGACGGCTCCATCCTACATCTGGCCACCGGCCAGGTCATCGTCATTGACCGCGACGTACCCGACAGTGGGTACCAGATGGTCCTGCTCCTGAATGCGGACGGGTCGGTCTCCGCCGAAAAAATGAACCTGCGCCTCGGGTGCCAGTTCCGCAAAATCGGACGCCTCTCGGCGGACGATGTGGTCAACGTTCACGTGGCGCACAAATGGCACCGCTCGCACATTGTCTTCAACCTCGACCGCTTCGAGGACGCGCGCCTGATTCCCGAGGCGGGCGCCCCCGAGACGCAGGAACTGGTCGAGCCGGAATTGCGCGACGCCGAATGGCCCGCGCCTGGCAGCGCTCCGCAGGAAAAAATCCAACTGCCCAAAGACGAGAAACGCGCCGAGGCGGCCCGACAGGGCCAGACCAAAACCGGTCTGAAACGCGGACAGCGCCTGACCATCACCTTCGGACCCAACCGCAGCTGGGACGCCGTTTACTGGGGGGGCGACGGCACCGGCACCCTCGTGGCGCACCAGACCCACGGCGATTGGGCGCTGACCCGGCTCGATCTGTCGCGATTCGCCGAGGAGAACGTCGTGCTTGGCATCCTCATGACCGACCGCGAGATCTGGGAACTCGAAGAGTTTATCAAGCGCACCTACTTGTAGAACGATCCGGAAAATACGGATTCAGAGACCAAGCGAAAGGGCACGCCTTCGTGTCCCCTCCTGGACGGTCTTGCATGCCTTGAGCGGCGCAAGTGCGCGAGGCTACTCTTTTCGACGGAGTTTGTCCGCAACTTCGGGATAGAGTCTGTCGAGGCAATCGGGACAGATGCTGTGGCTGAAACTGGCGTCCGACCGGTCCTCGATAAACCGCTCGATCTGGGTCCAGTATCCCTTGTCGTCACGAATTTTCTTGCAACTCGCACAGATCGGCAACAACCCGCTGAGCGCCTTGACTTCGGCCAGAGCGTGTTGCAGATCCCCGATGAGGCGCTCACGTTCCTCTTCAACTCGTTTGCGCTGCACGATCTGCCACATGCCCTGCATGAGCAGATACAGTTGCCCCTCGTCCTGCTCGGTATAGGGCGCCGCTTTGTTGCCCACTCCGGTCACCGCGACAATGCGCTCGCCATCGAAGACGGGCACCGACAGAAACCGTGTGAGCGGCACATGCCCCTCGGGATACCCCTTTTTGAAGGGGTTTGGCGCTTCATAGTTGTTCTCGACGATCGCTTTCCGCTGGCGGATGACTTCGCCCCACAACCCGGTCTTCTCCAGCGCATATTGAGTTTGGGGCTGGGCGACGGAACACTGCTCCATCACCTTGTGCGACCAGGCGTGGAGCGTCAGGGTTTGGGATTCTTCATCGTAAAAATAAATGTACCCGATCTCGCTTTCCGTCAATTCGATCACGGCGTTGAGGGTGAAATCGAACAGGGCCGACTCCGGCTCCCCGATCATCGCGCTCATTTTGAGCAGGTAGTTGAGCCGCAGCCCCTCGAGCCGCATCTGACGCTCGATCTCTTTGCTCTTGGTGATGTCCTCAAAGGTTCCCAGAACGCCGAAAATGTTTCCCTCTCTGTCCCGCATGGGCAACTTGCTTGTGCGCAACCAGAAAACGGTCCCATCCGGCTGTATCTGAGACTCTTCGTAATCCAGATTCGCCTTGCCCGTGTCGAGAACCGTTCGGTCGTCGGCACGATACTTTTCCGCATTCTCGGGAAAAGGCAGGTCGAAGTCGCTCTTGCCCACAATTGTATCGGTATCTCCGATACCTACATTTGAGAGGAACGCTTTATTTCCGCCTAAATAAAGCAGGTCGCTGTTTTTCCAGAAAACACACTGGGGAATGTTGTCCAGCACCATCGCGAGCATCTGACGCGAATGGAACAAAGCGTCTTCGGCCTCTTTGCGCGTGGTGATGTCGTGCGCGGCGGCATAAACCAGATGGCCCACCGCAGCCGCATTCCACTCGATCCAGCGATATGAACCGTCTTTGCAGCGATACCGGTTGACAAAGCCGCGCACCGGCTTCTGGTCGGCCAGATTGCCCATCGCTTCCTGTGTGGCGGCAACATCATCCGGATGAACAAGGTCGAGAAACGGACGGGCCATCAGCTCCTCGATCGTGTAGCCCAACGCGCTCGTCCAGGCCTGATTCAGTTTGCGAAAGTGGCCCTGCGTATCGGCGATGCAAAGCAGATCCAGAGCCACGCTGAAAAAGCGCTCGAGTTGCTCTTCGACAAGATGGCGCTCGGAAGTTTCGAGTTCGAGCGCTTCCCGAAGGTGGAGGTATTCCTTGATTTCTCCCTCGAGAAACGCGCGGTATCGCAAGGTTTCGGGGTACTCGGCCATCGCCTTCTGGACCAGAGACCGGTGAAGCAGGTCCGCTTCCTCAACCCCCAGCCAGGGAAGCGGAGCAATCGGTTCCGGACTGTTCCAGAGGACGTCGAACTGCCCGTCGGTGTTGAACCGTCCGATTCGCGCCGGAAGAGCCACGTGATGATTGGCCTGCAGAGCCATCCGGCCCATCGGCCCGTCGAACGTCACACGGGTCAAGTGCGAACGGACAACCTTCGCCTCGACACAGCCGGCCGCTTCCACCGCCTGTTTCCAGAGATACACTTGGCAATAGGCCGTCACCAGAGGCGCCGAGCAAACACGATTTTCGCCATAGCGTTGTTTGAAGGCAGCGACAAACCGCCGGTTCTCCGGCGTGTCGAGACTCTGAAAATAGGGCCAGATCGCCAGATGCCCCTCCGCTTGCGGAACGAGATCCTGCAATTCCGTTTCGGAAACGCTCATGGAGAAAACCGGAGTCTCGCGGGCCGAAAGTCCCGCCTCATGCAATTGCCGGAAAAAGAAAACGTTGTTTTCGCCATTCAGGGTATTGAGAATCCAGTCGGGCTTCACCCGCTGGATCTCCTCGATAACCTCGGAAAAATCCTGCCCTTCAAGGGGGACATACGATTCGCCGACGATTTCAGCCCGTACGAAAAGATGCTCGATCATGGATTGAACCAACCGGTTGGCGGCACGGGGAAAGACAGAGTCGGACCCGAGCAGGAAAACGCGTGTGCCCAGGTGCGGAAACGCCCATTCCAGGGCGGGAAGAATCTGCTGATTCGGGCAACTGCCCGTATAGACAATGTATTCGGACTCTTCAAGGCCTTCATATTGAAGCGGGAACCAGAGCAGGCTGTCCGCCTCTTCCACCGCTTCCTTGACCACCATCCGCGCAGTGGACATCCAGCACCCCAGGATCGAAACCACCCCCGCGTCGAGAAGAGAGCGGGCTTCCTGAGCGAACACGCGCAGGCTCGAGCGCCCATCAGCCACAACTGCTTCGATCGGGCGGCCCAGCACCCCGCCCGCCTCGTTGATCTCGGCAATCGCCATCAATTCGGCATCCAGCAACGGCCGTTCGCTCAGCGCCATGATTCCCTGGAGCGAGTGAAGCAATCCGAGCTTGATGGGGGATGGATAAAGACTCATGCGCCTCTCCTGTCGCGGCAAAACACGGTTACGGAAAGTTCACCTTCACAATATACTACCGGGTACGGTAACCCACGATTTTATTCTTACCCCTCCCCTCCCCCTCATGCAAGAAAATCCGCCTGGAACATCCCGCCTTTTTCTCAAGAGGGAAACAACTCCTCAAGCGTCCGCTCCATCTCCTCCGCAATCTCCCGCCAGGAACGGGCAAACATCCGGAAATCGGAACCCGCATCGGGAGCCTTCAAAGCCGCCTCGACTTGTTCACAGAAGGCCGCCGGATCGCCGAACGGGGCAAACCTGACGACCTCGCCATAATCGGCCACCACGTCTGGAATGGGGGTCGAGACGACCGGTTTCCCACCCGCAAGATACTCGGGCGTTTTTGTCGGACTGATATGACGCGTCAGGTCGGAATCGACAAACGGCATCAGGCACACGTCAAACGCCTTGAGATAATTCGGCAACGTCTCATAGGGTTTTTTGCCCAGATGGTGGAAATTCGGTTCCCCGTTGGGCAGAGGAACGCCGGAACGGACGCGCGGTCCCAGCAACACGACCGATCCGCCGCGCCAGTGGCGGCACAGCGTGCGCAGCAGGCCGCAGTCCAACCGCTCGTCTATCGCGCCAAAATACCCCAGAATCGGATGGGGCAACGCCACGATGTCGGCGGGGAGCGTCGTCCGCGGATCGCGCGCCCGGGAAAAGTGGTCCCGATCAATCCCACTGGGGAAACAATACGTGCGGGGGTTGAGTCCTTCCTTGGCTTTCTGGAGCGTACGCCCGCCCGTAAAGACCCCGTCGGCCTGGCGGATCAGGTCGCGCTCGTGGGCGGCGCTGAGGGGGTCGGCGTCATCAAACGCGTCGAAATGGTCCATGCAATCGTAAACCAGCCGACTGCGCGGCATTTTCGCGCAAAACGGCCAGAGGGCCGGATCGTACAGCCACAACCAGACGTCCCGAAAACCGAGCAGGCCCGACACCAGACGCGCCAGAACGACCACCAGCCACCGCCGCAACCCGTTCAGCGCTCGCCAATGCCGGGTGAAGGGCAGGTAGGGGACGTGAAAGAACCAGAGGCGGGGATTGACGCGACCGGCCAGAAGGCCCCAACGCCCGCGCAGGAATTCAGCCAGGAACTCGCGCGTTCCCATCTGACCGACAAAAAGCGCCCGGTGGCGGGCCGACAGCTGCGTCATCACCTGCTGGGGGCGCTGGAACAGCGTCCGCTCCCACTTCAGGTGACTCAGACACACGATATCGGACGGGGAAACCGCTTCTTGCATCGTAGCCCTTTAGCCTTTCTCTGTTTGGGGTTTTCCGAACCCAATTTTCTGTAGGGGCGGGTTTCAAACCCGCCCTTTCCCAATCCGGAGCGTCTGCCGGGCGGGTTTAAACCCGCCCGGCAGATTCTTTCCTCAGATCGGAAACCCCCTTGTTTGGGAAGCGGTGGGTGGCTTACCTTGCATCCTTGCTCCTCGGGCTTTTCGTCGGGTATTGAATGCGCGTGGCTTGGAATGGGTGGGGTCTCAGAGACCCGGAGACTCTTTACTCCTGCGCAACCAGTTCCGCCCCTTGTCGGTGAGTCGGTATTTCTGCAGGCGGCTGTTGGGTTTCCCGGGCAGGGTCATCTCGATCAACCCTTCTGCCAGCGCCGACACAAGATAACGATCTCGGAAAGACTTGCGATCCTGCAATCCCAAGGCAACCTGAAGTTCCCCCCGAGACATTTCTCCTGTGAAAATCCCCATCAGTTGTTCGACTTGGGGGGTGACTTGGGGGGTGACTTGGGGGGTGACGGCGGCAGAAATCGCGTTGCTGATGATCCGCAGGATGAACTCGATAAAGGGTGCGGAATCCGCCTGCCGGGTACTGTTTTGCAGCGCCAGGTAGTACTCGGCCTGATTTTCATGGACCAGACTCTCGACGGGGACACAGGCAAACAGGGGGTTCCAACGCAAGAGGATCAAGGTTTGCCACAACCGTCCCAGGCGGCCATTGCCATCGGTGAAAGGGTGGATGAACTCGAATTCGTAATGAAAAACCGAACTGGCAACCAGTGGATGCTCATCGGTCATCCGCAGCCACTGAAGCAGATCGCGCATCAAGGCTGAGACACGGTCCGCAGGCGGCGCCATGTGGAGAACCTGGTTGCCCGACATGACTCCGACGGCACTCTGGCGGTATGTCCCGGCCTCGTCCAGAAGCCTGACCATCAGGAGACGATGCGCTTCCAGCAGATCGTTCTCGACATGGGGTTGGAATTGTTCAAGGCGGTCGTAGGCGACAATCGCATTACGCGCTTCCTGAATTTCCCGAGGCGGAGCAAGAACCCGTTTCCCCTCCAGAATCGCGGTAATCTGTTCTGTACTGAGCGTGTTGCCTTCGATGGCCAGTGAACCCTGAATGGTTCGAATACGGTTCGTCCGCCGTAAACGCAAGACCTTTGCCATTTCTTCCTGTACAGACAGGCGTCCGATTTGTTCGCCGATCTCGGCCACCAGGCGCAAGATGGCTGAGGAAAGAGTGTAAGGCGGATGGTATGCGGTCTGCTTACTCATGAACGGAGTTTCTTCCTCTACACATGCCGGTCCAGGTACGGGAAGGTTCCCCGTCTGAACACTTCTCTCTCTCAGGAACTCCGCCGGAACAGGCGAGCCGCCTTTCGCAGAAACGTCGTGAGCGGGAACGCGCTGAGGTCGCTCACCGCTTTGCGCGCCGGCGGGTAGTCGGGATTCAACGAAAGAGCGTGCTGGTGGGCCTCGAGCGCCTTGCGCGCCAGACCCAACTGGTCGTAACAATGCCCCAGCCGGTTCCAGAGGTAGTAATTGTCCAACTTCTGATCCACCGCCGTCTGGTAAGCCTTTACGGCCTGGGGCCATTTTTTGTACCGTTCGAGCACCAGACCCATCAGCAGATGGTAACGCCAGCCGTCAGGCGGGCATTGCTCGATCGCCTTATCGAGACAAGGCATCCAGTTCTGATTGCCCCCCTCGAGCAGCATCCACCCGCGCACGATCCAGCACAGCTCGTCGGCGTGGCCCTTGCTCATCGCAAAATCCGACGATCCGATGCCGCTGCGGGTCATCCCCTGCAGGGAACGCACCAGGCCGTTCAACGAAACGGCAGTCGGGTGGTCGGGAAAACACTCGAGCAGGCGGCGCGACCAGATGTCGGCCTCGCGCACCTGATCGAGGAACAACAGCGCCAGCACCTGGCCCGCCCATGGGTCCACACGGGTGGTTTCCATCTGGATGGCGCGCGAGTAGAATCGCAGGGCCTGTCGCCAGTCCCCCGTATAGAATGCGTCGTTTGCAGAGCGCAAAACAGCGTCCCCGGACAAGGCTTCGACACCGGAGAAAGCGGCGATCTCGGCTTCGGGAATGCCGAGCCGATCTGCGCCACTCTTCACTTTGCGTCCCGCCGCCGGGTTATCCAGCGTGGTGGGTTCAAATTCCGCGCCGTCCTGCTTCATCTCGAGTTTTTCAAAACGCCCCATTCGCTCCTGCACCTTCCCGTTTCGGGTCGAGCCGGTTCGCCGTTTTCATTCACTGCCATTTGCGCAGTTCCAGAACGATGTCGCCCGACTCCTCTTCGATCTTTTCGGTCACCACATTCAGTCCCCGCGCCTCCATCTCGCGTACCACGCGATTGTAAACGAACTCCTGCGCCAGTTCACTCGCAAACGCCATCGCTTCGCTGCGCAGGCGCGAGGCGGGGGTGGTCTTCGGCCCGAGCACGTCCACAAAGAACTTGCCCCGGGTGTCGCGGCGGAAAACCAGCCGGGTGTCCTCTTTCTCGAAGATCAACCGCTCGTCGCGCCCCAGTTCCTCCCCTACCACATCGGCGATCAACTCGTCTATGGGAACCGAAACCAGACGCAATTGCTCCAGTTTTTCCGTCAACTCCCCGCGCAACCAGGCGTTTTGACCCGCGTCGGTCAGTTTCTTGAAGCCGATTCCAGACGCCACCGCCAGCGCAATCGGCACAAGCGAAGGCCACGTCCAACCCAGCAAAGGGGAAATCACAAAAATCATGGCGAGTCTCCCTTTCCTTGACGCCCGGACGCCCGCCCGGAGTCAAACCCTGCCACTCTCCACAGGATTCAGACTCACCTCGCCGGAAAACCTTGGCAAAAAAAATCAGGGAGCCGGCGTCAGAGTCGGCGCCTCGCCCGTCGCTCCCACCCCGACCGTCTCGTTCGGCAACACGCGCACCAGGCACCGCTTGCTGCGGGCCTTGACTTGCGGCACGTCGCCCCACGAATCGGGCGGCACGATGAACTCGAACGTGAAATAATAGTTGCCTTTCGTGGAGTAGGACGTATTGAAATAGAATGGAATGCTCTGGTCCAGGCCGTTGTACAGGTTGTAGTCCCCCGAGGCATAGTCCGAAACGTCCGGCCCTTTCTCGATCACCTTGATCGTGACCGGGAATGCGGCAAAGGGATAAAGTCCCTGCAAATCGTAATGGATCGTGATGAGAGAACTCTGACCGCCTGTGATGGGCGATTCCGCGGAAATCTGAGAGACTCGGACACTCGGCACAATCGCCGACCAGGTGTAGGGGCGGACGGTCGCGTCTTTCCCGCCATAGGCGGTGTCGGTCACGATCAACACAACCCGTCGGACCGCCCGGCCAAAGCTGGGAATCCCCGCCTTGCCGGCTGCAAAAACAATCGGTGTGCGCGAGGTATTCCGCACCAGCATCCCTTCCGGACTGCCGGTTGCGCCCGCCGCGAGTGTTGCAATAAACGCCCCCGACGGGATGTCGTGCGACGGTTCCATTTCATAGAACTGCGCGCCGGTCAGGACCACCTGATCCGCCTGTGGGTCAATGCCGTAACTGCTGTATTTGTTGGCGACGGCCACGTCGGGGAGATACTTGCGGCTCAGAGGGCTGAGCGTCTTGAGGAACAGACAGGGCAGGAACAGGCGGTACTGTTCGGCAAATGTGGTGGTGGACTCGGCCAGGGTGGTATTGAGAATCGTGATGGCGTCGCTCTGGGTTACGGAATTGTCGAAGTATTTCGTGAAAAACTTCGGGCCGCCAAATTTACCGTGGAAGTAAAACGCCAGAGCGCTTGTGGAGTATTTGCGGTACGCCGTGCTCCAGATAATGGCGTTCGGCTGGTTGACGATCGAGTCGCCCGCGTCGTAATACCCCTTGACGTGCCCCCAGTCCTTCCCATAGATACAACTGGACCACACGGCCGTTCCTTCGAGAAACCACAAATCGCTCCAGGCGTTGTAAGCCGACTGTACCCCGTGAAAATACTCGTGCGTACACACGCCTTTCAGTTTGGCCTTCCAAGTCTCTCCGAAGTTGGCCTTGATGTCCTTGCTGATCAACAAATACCCGGCCATTTTGTTGCCGCTGACAGACGTGATGTCTTTCCATTCTCCATTGGCGGACATCTGGACGATATAGACATGGATCTTGCCCTGATAATCGTCATATCCCTCCGCGTAAGCCTTGGTGAAATCTTTGGTGCACATACTCTTGATCGCTTTGTCAACGTTGCTTTTCACCAGTTTCGCATAGTCTGCGTCTGGCGCGGCATGCGCGCCCGCGAGCGTGTAGTGAACGATACACGACACCCCCTCTTCTTCCTCGTCGAGACCGTAATCGGGCAGGGCCAGTTGCGCCGGCGCCTTCCGACCGGTCTTTTCGATCTCCTTGACGCGCACCAGTCCGGCCAGATCCGGACTCAACGACGCCAGCCACGCCACCTGGTCCGCGCTCAATTGCGCGTAGGCCCGATGCACGTCCTTGGTAAAACCCGACAGACATTCTTCATCCACGGCCACTTCGGCCCCGCAGGGCGCGAAACTGTTCTTCTGTTCACTCAATGTCTGCGGCGCGTAGAGCAGTTGGGCGCGCAGAATCACCGATTGCGCCAGAGAAAGATCCCCCGAGTCGGTGGCCGCACAGACGCGGTCGTAGGCATTGGCCGCATGGGGCCGTTGCGCCGCCACATTCGGCCTCGCCTGCGCGTTCACCGGGTCTGGCGTTTGAGCCTGAACGCTCAGAATACCCAACGCCAACAGCGCCGCCAGAATCTGTATCGCGATGAAACGCCAGGCATTTTGTCTTTTCTTTTCCATGATTCCGTATCCTCCCACTTTCAGAATCGTCCACAGGACGATCAAAAATCAGTTCTTCTATCACGACCGGAATTACGGCTTCCCCGGAGCGCTCTTCGACGCCTCTTTTTCCTTCTGTTCGATCACGGTCTTCAGACCCGGATCGAGCGACTTGAGAAGTTCCCGCTCTTCCGCGTTCAACTCGGGAAACACGCGGTGGACATCCTTGTTGAAACCGGTCAGGCACTCTTCGACAAAGCCGCTGTCCTGGGGACCGGGCCGATAGGGCGAGTCGGCGGGAAGAAGCGCGGGTTTATAGATCAACTTCGCTTCGAGCAGCACCGCTTCCTTCAACGGCATCCGGCCCTGATCCACAGCCGTCTGAATTCGGTCGTAGAGGCGCATGGCCGGATCCCCTTCCTTTACTGGATTCGCGGGTGGCGCAGGCTGGACCGGTCTGGCCGGTTGCGCGGGCGCGACCGGTTGGACCTGCGTAGCGGCCTTGCCCGCCACGGGACCGCTCGGGGTCCGCGAGATTTCCGCCGACGAAGCGGGTTTTTCCGCCGATTTCCCGGGAGAAACGGTTTGGGCGCGCTGAGACGATTTCTCACACCCGCACGTCAGGCAAAGCGCCAGAATGGCCAGAAGCCACACGAAAAATATCCGGTATTGAAGAACCATACCCCCGCCTCCATCGTGACATAAAATCGGTTCCGAAAGAAAACCGCGTGACGATTCCCCAAAACAAAAACACCGAGCCAACCGCTTCGTTCGGCACCCTTCCTTCTTTATCATAAGGCCAATTCCGCCGAAGCGTCAACCTTCTTACGGGTGAAATCACAACAGACGCCTTCGGACTCCTCTTTTCCTCTTGCAGCCGGGCGGGTCCTGCGCCAAGATTGGCGGCTGGGAGAGAATTTGTGTACCTCCCGATCCTGCCGCCTTGCTGGAACCGAACCCATGTCGCACAAACCGTTGGGGCGCCTGTCGCCCCGAATTGAAAACCCGGAAGTCCTCATGATGCTCTGCACCGCCGGGCACGTGGACCACGGCAAGACCTCGCTGGTCACCCTTCTGACCGGGTGTCAGACCGACCGGCTCAAGGAAGAGCAGGAGCGCGGCCTCACGATCGAACTCGGGTTCGCCCCCTGCTTTCTGGGCGGAAACAACTGCGTGGGGATCGTGGACGTGCCGGGGCACGAGAAATTCGTCAAGAACATGGTGGCCGGGGTCTCGGGCATCGCGATGACCCTGCTGGTGATCGCGGCGGACGACGGAATCATGCCCCAGACCATCGAGCACTTCCAGATCATGGACCTGCTCGGCGTGCGCCAAGGCATGATCGCCTTGACCAAGACCGATCTGGTCGAGCCTGACGTGGTGCAGCAACGCATCGAGGAAATCCGGGGATTCTTCGCCGGAACCTTCCTCGACGGCGTCCCGATCTGCCCCGTCTCGTCCCACACATTCGAGGGGTACCCAGAATTTTACCAGACCCTGCTCGATGAAATCGGGCGCGCGGCGCACCGCGCGCGACCCGGCATATTCCGCATGCCGGTCGAGAAGGTTTTCACTCAGGAGGGGTTCGGGTCGGTCGTCACCGGGATTCCCGTCGCCGGACGCATCCACGTGGGCGACCGCGTGGAACTGGTCCCGGGCGGCCAGGTGGGGAAGGTCCGGGGGATCCAGCGGTTCCTCCGCACGGCCGAGAGTGGCGGATGCGGACAATGCCTGGCCATCAACATTCCCGAGTTCAGTAAAACACCTCCCATCCGGGGACAGGTGATCTGCGAAGCGGGTTTTCTGGAACCGGCTCAGATTCTGCACCTGGAACTCAAGGCGGTGCCCGGTCTCGAGAACCCTCTGAAGAACGCCGAGAACGTCAAGTTCCACGCGGGCACGGTCGAAGCGCCGGGGAAAATCCATCTGCTCGAGGACCGCGTCCTGACCGAGGGCCAGAGCGCGCTCGCCACGCTGGTGCTGGCGCATCCGGTGGCCGTGGCGGCGCACGACCGATTCATCCTGCGCCGCGCCTCCCCCGCCGCCACAGTGGCGGGCGGGATGGTGCTGGCCCTGACCCGCGGGCTGGAACGACCCCGCCGCGCGCAGATTCTGCCGCGTCTTCAGGAACAGCGCGCCGCGTTCGCCGGCCTGGACCCCTCCAGTCCGGAGGGGACGGACCGCAAGGTGGCTTGCGCGTTGCGCTACGAATACCCGATGGGCGCATCCGCCGGCGATCTGGCCCGCGCGTGCCTGTTGGATCTCCCCTCGCTTCGCGAGGCGCTGGTACGGTTGACCTCGCAGGGCGAGATTCTGGCGCTGGGTGAGGATTATTTCGTCCACGCAAAATCCTGCGAGACCTACCTGGAAAGCGCCCGCCGCGAGATCGCGCAGGCGCAGGCCGCCAGGCAACTGACCGTGTCGAGCAGCCAGCTGCGCGGCAACGCCAAGTGGCCCACCCCGCTGTGGACCAAGGTTCTGACCGGTTTGATCGAAAGCGGCGAACTGCGCCGCAAGGGCGATGTGTTCACGTTGCGGGGCGCCGTGGCCGACATGGACCCGGTGGACCGCGACCTGATGGAGCGGATCCTGGACTTGTTCCGCCAGACCGGGTTCCAGTCGCCCCGGCCTGAGGAATTGCCCGACCTCCTGAAAGCGCCTCCGGCGCAGGTCGAGAAACTTGTGCGCCACCTGTTCAACGAAGGCGACCTGATTCGTCTTGATAAGAATGTGGTGTTGCATTACGATCATTATAAGCGGGCGCAGGACCTCGCGGTCCATACGATCCGGACCACGGGCGACTTGGACTCGGGCGCGTTTCGCGACACCTTGCAGACCAGCCGCAAGTACGCCATCGCCCTGCTGGACTATCTCGACTGCCAACGCATCACGCTCCGGGTCGGCAACGCCCGGAAACTGACCACCGGGTACGAACAGCGGTTGCGCTGAACGAAAAAGACGGTTTCAGGGAAGGAACAGGAGAGAAGGAAAACGCCATGCGTAGTTCAACGCGAGGAACTCTGGCCGTTCTGGCGCTGGTGATAGCCGGGGTGTTTCTGGTGGCGGGACGGAACCGCAATTTCACCGTCTATTACGCCAAACCCGCCAACGCCGCCTCCACGCCCAAAACCGCCACTTCGACTCAACCCCCGTCCCTGCCGTCAACGGTGATGCCCGCGCCCACACCGGCGCCCACTGCGTCCGACACGATGAAAAAAGCAGATGACGAGCTGGGACTCGGCGACATCAATCTCGATGATATCAGCCTGGACTTGGATCTGACCGCGCCGAGCGTTGCTTCCCCAAAGAAACCCGCTGCGACGAGTTCGACCGCCCAGACGACGGAGTCCGCACCGTCGGTTGCCACTGCCGGCGCGGTCAAGCCTCCGACCACGGCCGTGAAGACCCCGCCCGCCAACCCCGACGAGGACAAGGCGCTGACCGAGCAGGCGATCACCGGAGGCGCGGAGGCCCAATGGGTCGCCGACACGACGCGCCAGACGTCCGCGACGGAACTGGTGATGATCGAACACGCCACCACGGGCGGGGTGGCCCGAACGGACGGGCTGTTGCACCTGACCGGGAAAAAAGCGTGCCCCACCTGAAGTTGAAAGCCTTCGCGGCCCGTGGGGCCGCTTCGCGAAGTTGTGTTTCCGTTTCCGTCAGAAGCATCCATTTTACCCAACCGCGCGACTCTCGGTTTCGCGCGGTTCAAAAGCCCGGACCATGACCCTGCATTCGATCCGCCGTTCCGTTCAGGTCTTCTCGCTTATTCTATTTCACGCCGCCGTCGGCCCCCTTGCCTGGCTCCAGGCGCGCAGTCTGTGCCTGCCGATCCTGAGTTGCCACGCTTGTGCCCTGTCGTGGACCGCCTGTCCGATCGGCGTACTGGTCCATTTTTCCGGCTGGCATCTTTTCCCGTTCGTTGCGCTCGGTTTTCTGCTGGCCTTCGGCGCGTTGGTGGGACGGTTGTTCTGTGGCTGGGTCTGTCCCTTCGGGACGCTTCAGGCGCTGTTCTACAAAATTCCCAGCCCAAAATTCAAACTGCCGGAGTGGACCTCCTACACCAAATACGCGGTTCTGATTCTGATGGTGTTTCTGTTTCCCTTCATCTGGGGCGAGCTGACCGTGGCGTCCTTCTGCCGCATCTGCCCGGCGGCGTTCCTCCAGGTGGTCGTGCCGAACTGGATCCAGAGCGGTTTCTCCTGGTCGGGATGGTTGACGGGCATCCGGATCCTGTTCTTCGTACTCGTGCTGATGCTGGCCATCCTGTCGAGCCGCTCGTTCTGCAAGGTGTTCTGTCCCATCGGCGCATTGATGGCGCCACTCAACTACCTGAGTTTCTGGAAGGTGAAGGCCCCGGACGCCAAATGTATCTCCTGCAAAGCCTGCGACCGGGCCTGCTCGACGGATGTCAAGCCTTCAATGCGGATCGTCCAGGGGATTGATCCCAACCGCCACGCGGATTGTATCGTCTGTCACGAATGCCAGGAACCGTGTCCGTTCTCCGACGAAAAGACGGCCCAGAAAACGGCGGGGCGAAAGATGGAACAATAGGAAGGGTTTTAGAACCACTTTTTTCAACCGCAGAATACGCAGAGCACGCAGAAAATTAGTTTCTGCGTGCTCTGCGTATTCTGCGGTTTTCTTTTGTGACTCCTCTTGCCCTGAATTCGGCAGTTGGCTGGTATGAATCTGCGCCGTTGGCGCTTCAACTGCTGTTTTCAGGAAAAGTTCGTCTCACTTTTTCAAATACGGGTCCGCGAAATCGCAGAAAACCTCCCAGTCGTCTTTCCCGATCGAGTGTTTCCCCGGGCGGATATGGTAGCCGATGACGCTGGGCACGAGCTGGTTGGCCGCAGGCATATCCTTCACCGCAATCCCCGGGGTTCCGAAAAGTTCATAGACCGGCGAGGCGTACTTGGCCGACAGGAACTCGCCGCGCGGGTCGGACCAGCGGTCCTCCTCGGCGCTGCACACCAGCACCGGACGCGGCGCCAGAAGGGCGATCAGCTCGTGCTGGTCAATAGGCAGGTCCGTTTCGTTCTCGTTGTACTTCTTGAAATTCTCACAGAACCAGTGCGGGAACGACGTGTTGATGCGCCAGACGGTCTCGCCCACTTCGCGTTTGCTGAGCGCCGCGCCGCCGCAACCGGACTGGTTCGACACGATCAGGGCGAACCGCGGGTCGGTGGCGCCCGCCCACAGGGCCGTCTTGCCCAGGCGCGAGTGCCCCATGACCGCCACGCGCTTGCTGTCCACGTCGCCGTCGGTTTCCAGATAGTCCAGCGCGCGGCTCAGCCCCCAGGCCCACGCGCCGATCGAGCCCCACCCGTCCGGACCGGGCCGGGTCTGACCATCCTTGTAGAAATACGGTTGAACGCCGTTCCGGAACCCGTCGTCGAAGTCGGGGTCAATGTCGCTGGTGTGGATCGTCGCGAGGGCGTACCCGCGCGAGAGGACATATTCGACACTCCAATCCTCGGCCGCGATTCCGCGCGACTTTTCGGTGGCGCGGTTGTCCTTGATCCCCAGTTTGTCGTCGTTATAGACCCAGTTCTGCGTCAGGGGCAGATCGGGGTCGGGGACGACGGTGTGGTTCCCCCCGAAGTTCAGGCCCAGGAAAGCGGGGACTGGTTTCGACACACCGTTGGGGACGAAGAGCAGCATCCGCATCTTCGGGCCGTCGGGTTTGTCGGTGAGGGGGATGAGGACTTCCTTCCGGGTGGCCTTCCCTTTCAGAGCGTCGGCCTTGTTTGTTTCAACCTTGAAGTCGCGGTTCTTCGCCCGGGCGGGCGCTTTGCCGTACTCGAGTTTCTCGAAGAGCGCCAGCAGCTCGGGCCGCCGCGTCTTTTCCCACATCTCCTGGTTCTTGACCGCCTTGCCGTCCTCACAGATCAGTGCGTCCGGCAGGACGAAGGGAGGGATCTTCGCTTCGTCGTAATTCGGCTTGAACTCCTTCTGGCCCTGGGCGCAGGCCGCAGCGGGAAGGAATAGGGGCAACAGGCTCAGAAGACAGGGAAGGATGTGCGTACGGTTGAACATGGTTGTTTCTCCTTTTTGTCCGATCGGTATCGTATCATGACGCAATTCCGAAACAAATGGTTTTCGCTCACGGGAGGACAGGAGTTGTACCCTGGTCCCCGGACATTGCTTTCAGTTCCGCCAAGAAATCATCATATTCATTGAGAATGCCCTGAATCCTTTCAGATACTTTTTGCTCATCAATGCAACTTGCGGCAAAGAAAGAAACCGCCAGGATCCGGTCGTGTCGTTGTGTGTGGAGTCGTCTCCAGCCCGTCCGGTTCTTTTTCTGCGATTTGATGATTGCATTGTACAGAGCAGCGTAATCTTCGGAATCCTTCTGTATCTCCTGACGATCTTCTGTGTCTGTCGCAGAAGGTAACACATATTTTCCTATGTATTCGGATTGGATCCGAATGGATTCGATATAAACCTCTGGTCCTGTTTTACCCTGGAAGTCTGGTTCAAGACCGGCATGGCGGGCTTGGGAGGTCATACCGATTGAATCGAGGGAGAACAAATCGACTCCTGCCGGTGGGGCGATGTTGAATTTATCTTTCTGTTGCTCCAACAGTTCCAGAAACATTTGCTTTCGGGTTGGATCCTGCAACAGGGGATATGCCTTCCGAGAAATCTGTTTCAGATTGAATAAAGGCCTAAGTGTGAAAATGTCTCCTCTTGCGGAAAGCATCGAAAGTGGCTCAAAATGAACGAACTTCACCAATGTTTCGGCATCCTTGATTGCCTCTTCAATCCGACCGTCTTTCAATTCTGTCATGGCATTCAGGCAGACGCCCTTCATGACAGACAGCAACACCTTCGGGTTCCGAGCCAACACATATCCGCCGGTTGGAGGATACGAGGAATTAAACCAGACTTCCCAGGTGTAATCTGGCTGGCGGACCACTTTCGCAAAATTGTTGAGCAAAGGTTGTGCTGCCTCCAGACGTTGTCTGTTTGCCTCGATTATTTCATCCGTAATGTTTCGGACATCAGCGGGCACTTCTTTCTTGAATGTATTCAGAATTTCATCGTTTGCGGAAATCTGGATTTCGATCTGCCGCACGGTTTCCCGTGTTTCTGCACTGAACGGCTGAACTCGAAGATCTTCCGGCGCAACCGACACCCGCGTGGAGTACCAGTGTTCGAACTGCGCCCGCAAGTCGGGGTCCATTTTGGAGAGCAGTCGGTATTCGGAATAAATGGGGATCCCCCAGAATAGAACCGCCAGAAACAGGAGTACCGCACTCACTATCCAGATTCCGGTTTTACCGCTCTGCCCCTGCAAATGTTTCTGCACCTTGAATCTCCCTCATCCTGAAGCGTCCGGAAGCGCTTCCCCACGAAAATCATAGACCCTGCAACCCGGAAAATTTCACGTTCCTTTGATAACAAAATGTTCCAGGGATGCCAAGAAAATGTTGAGTCGTTCCGCAGAATGGGCGATCCGCTTTAGCTTGCGGCTCTGGAAAACGAGGAGTACAACAGACAGCATTCGGGTTTGGCCTCGGGTGGGAGGAATACTCCTTTCTCCCGACAAATCCGTCGCAGATGTGCAAGGAGAGACCACCGATGCAGAAACCGCGCGCGCTGACCATTGCCGGGTCCGACTCCGGGGGCGGCGCCGGCATACAGGCCGATCTGAAGACGTTTACCGTCCTCGACACCTACGGCATGAGCGTTCTGACGGCCCTGACCGCCCAGAACACGCTGGGTGTGCATGGCATCCATGCGGTTCCGGCCCCCTTTGTCGCCGCGCAGCTGAACGCCGTGCTCGACGACATCGGCGCCGACGCAGCCAAGACCGGCATGTTGATGAATGCCGAAGTGGTGACAGCCGTCTCTGAATGTCTCCTCGCTCACAAGGTTCAGAACCTGGTGGTGGACCCGGTCATGGTGGCCAAGAGTGGCGACCGCCTCCTGCTGCCCGACGCGGTCGAGGCCGTGCGCGAGCGGTTGATCCCCCTCGCGGCCATCGTCACGCCCAACACCGAGGAAGCGGCCATTCTGGCGGGGATGGACGAGGTGGGAACCCCCGATGACATGAAACGCGCCGCCGAACGGATCGTGGCGCTGGGCGCGCGCTCGGTCCTGGTCAAGGGGGGGCACCTCGGCGGGGCCACCAGCGACGATCTCTGGTTCGACGGCGAGGAGTTCCACTCGCTGCCTGCGCCGCGCCACAACAACCGCCACACCCACGGCACCGGCTGCACGCTCTCGGCGGCTCTCACCGCTTTGCTGGCCCACGGGGTTGCCCCGCTCGAGGCCGTTCAGGGCGCCAAGTATTACATCTCCGGGGCCATCGCCGCCGCCTACCCCATCGGCCACGGCATCGGCCCCGTCAACCACCTCTGGCAACGTGGAGAAACGAATGGCTAAACTTCTTGTGGTCGGTCTGGGTCCTCTGCTCGACCAGAATGTCCGCCGCTTCGGCGGGCAATGCCTCCGCACCTGGCATTTTACGCAACCGCTGCTCGACGACGGCCATTCCGTGCGCCTGGTCACGCTGCCCCTGTACGACCCCGACGACCCCAACATGGAAAACGCCGCGCTGGTGCGCCGCGCCTACCGCGACTTCGAGTATCAGGCGTTTTCGAACTGCGACTTTGATTTTATCCACCGCACGCTGACCGACCTGGCCCGCTCGTTCGCGCCCGACGCGATCATCGGCGTCAACCATCTGGCCTCCTGGGTCGCCGCGCGCCTCCCGTTGGCCGTGCCGCTCTGGGCCGATCTCAACGGCTACGAAATGGCCGAGAAACAGGGACAGGCTGCGAGCCTGGGCGACGACAGCGTGCTGGCCGAAGCCTGGCGCAAGGAGTCGCTCATCGCCCGCCGGGCCGACAAACTCTCGACCGTCTCGCGTCCGCAACTTCACGCGCTTTTGGGCGAAATGGCCGGACTCGGGCGGCTCAACCGCCACACCTTCCACTACCACTTCGCCCACCATATTCCCAACGCCGCTCATCCGGCGTTCTATGAAGTGACGCCCTGGTCGGCGTTCGAACCCGAGACCGGCGCCGGGAGCGACACCGAGGCGGGGCCGACCCCCACGTCCTTCCTGCGCGGACGCATCGTGCCCGAGGACGCTTTTGTTCTGCTCTGGAGCGGGGGGTACAACTACTGGACCGATCCCGATTTTCTCTTCGAATTTCTCGACATCGCCCTCGACGCCAACCCCGCCCTGCACTTCGTCTCGACGGGGGGCGCCATCGCCGGGTACAACGAACAGACCTACCGCCAGTTCGAGGCGCGCGTGCGCACTTCGCCCAACCGCGACCGCTACCACCTGCTCGGCTGGCTGCTGGGCGAGGAACTGCTCGCCGTGTACAGCGAGGCCGACCTGGGACTGAACATTGACGAACCGAACTACGAAACCTTTTTCGGAGCGCGCAACCGCATCAACAACTTCATGGCCGCCGGTCTGCCCGTTCTCACCACCTACGGCTCCGAGATCAGCCTCCTGCTCGACGAGGCCGAGTGCGGCGTCGTCTGTTTTTCGCACGACGCGGACGAACTGGCCGAGATGGTCCTGAGCCTCTCGCGAGACCTGCCCTACTGCCGCAAACTGGGCCAGTCCGCCCGCCGGTACGCCCGCGAGCATTTTGCGCCCGAGACGCTCACGCAGCCCCTGCGCGCCTGGGCCCAGGAGCCGCAACTCGCCCCCGACAACGCGGAAAAACTCCGCCAGAACCCCAAGGCGTTCGATCTGCGCACGGTCACGCTCAATCCGCTCGATACCACCGCCGCCCTAGTCGAGACCGAGGACATCCCCGCGCTGCGCCAGGCGCAGATAGACCTCGACGCCATCCGCGGCAAGGCCTGGTACCGACTCCTGCGCCCCTTCGCCCGCCTCCTGGGCCTGTCGGGGAGCCGGACTCCGTCCCCCTCGAACGAGAATCGAGATTAATCATCTCTATTTTTCACCACGAAGGCACGAAGACACAAAGAACGGTTTTCTTTGCGTCCTCGTGCCTTTTGGGTGAGATATGCGGCTGGTTTCAACAGCCCGAGTCGGAAACAGGGACGCCTTTGGGCATGGAATTTTGCGGGTGGAGAAAGAAAGCGTTGATACGGATTTCGGGATGCGGTTTAATCGGATTGTTGTCTGAAAATAGCCACGGTCGTTCGACCGGGATGATTTTTGAAATCAAAGAATTCGATCCAAAAAAATAGCGTCCACAAAGGGGTGATCCACCATGCGGATTTTTCATCGGTCTGTACTGTGTCTGTTGTTTCTGGCCGTCGTACCGGTTTATACCCATGCGATTCTCGATTACCACGCCATTGACCCAGCCCGGCAGGATGTGCGGGTGATTGAGGCGTACTACGCGGCAAAGGAAAGCGATGAGGCAAGAAATCAATTTCGAGCACAAATAATGAACGCAGGAGAATCCTCCGGACGGGCGGAATTGATTTTATTGGCGGGAAAGTGGGGGCAGAGCCTCTCGTGGGACAATCCAGAACTCGAACGAATCTATTATTCGGCCGTAGAGAAGATGGCATATGAGGGGAAAGTCGAATTATTACGTACATTCCTGGATCTTGAGAAAACCACGAGTAAGACTCTCGTACAGATTCCACCGGGCCCTCTTTATTCCGCCGCCATGAGAAATCAGATCGCTTGCGCTCAGTGCCTTTTGGAACACGGAGCGGATGTAAATGCCCGGCATCAAGATGAAACACCCTTGAGGGCCGCGGTGCTCTGGGGCTCCAAAGAAATGGTCGAGTTGCTGCTCAAAAACGGGGCCGACCCGACGAGCACCGGCCTGCTGGGCCCCTCCCCCGTTTTGCCGGACGAGATTCTCCTGAATAACAAACTGAGCGTTCCTCTCCTGGAACGACTCGTTCAGATCGGCGCCGATGTGACCAAGTATTCGACATCTCAAGGCGACCCCCTGTTTTTATACGCGGTCAAGGAAGGGAACGTGGATGTTTTAAAATTTCTGGTGGATCACGGTGCGGACATGACCGTCCGGGATAAGACTTCCGGCAAAAGCGCACTTTACTATGCCACCCACCCCAATCGTTCCGATCAACAGGCGCATCAACCGGTCTCCAGAGAGACCCGGATGGAAATCGTTCGTTTTCTAGTCGAGAAAAAAATCTGTTTATCCCTCTCACCTATAGAACAGGAGACGATCCTGAACGCATTGGTGTATGACGACCAGAAAGAGACGTTCGACTTTGTCGTGGCGCATGGAATTCAACCCCGTTCGGTCGCCGCGCAGGTTTATGCTGGAAATTTTCAGGCTGTTCGGGATCTTTTTATTCCGACAGAGACGAATTCGCAACAGGCGTTGCTATACGACACGGAGAACCTGAAACAGGCCTTTTGGGCATCTTCTCTCAAAGAGGACCTGGAAACTCTGACGTTCCTCCACAAAGAAGCCTTTCCTTTCTATGGCAAGAGCAATATGGAATTCGTATCTCGAAGCGCACTGGAAATGACGATCAAACAGAATAAGACCCAGTCGGTCAAGCTCCTGCTCGAGTGGGGGATTCGTCTGGATAGTTCAGCCTCGGTATTGTCTCAGGCCCTCGCGCAGGGCAATCCGGAAATAAGCGCTCTTCTGATCCAGTTCAAACTGGTTGACCCGGCTCAATACCACACTTCGTGGTACGACGAAAGAGGCGACTTCAAGGCGATTCGCAATCTGATGAAAGCCGGAGTGCCCGTGTCCCCTTACGCCTTCAAGAAGGCCGCCGAACAGGGGCAACTGGACATTCTGGAGCATTACGTCACGACAGCCGACAAGGCTTCACCCGATCTCATCCGCGAATGCTTTCCTCTGGCGGGCAATCAGGAAACCCTGCGGTATCTGTTCAAAGTGTACCGCCCTCTGGTTTCCGATCCGGGTTCTTTCAGACCCGCATTTCAACGGGCCCTACAATTGAAGGATACGGATCTGATGAAAGAAATCCGGCAGACCGGTTTTTCCGATGAAAATCCATCCAGCGCCGACCGATATCCCTCCTTCTATGACGCCATTCGGCAGGGAAACTCCGACGCCGTCTCCTTGCTCATGGAACAAGGGGCGAGTCTCGATAGAGTCGAATTACCCACCGCCACGGCCAGTTATGAATCTCTCGAGTTTCTGATCAAGAAGGGGGCGAACGCCAACCTCGTGACCGGAAACCGCAATGGAGACTGGTCTTCCCCGTTCATAAACGCCCTGTATCGGGGAGACGACCGGATTATCAACCTGCTCATTGACAATCTGAACGCGTCCAATGTGAACGGAGGCCAGTATAATTCGGATTCCAACCTCCTGATAACGGTCATGACAGGGAGGCTGGACCTGGTCAAGCGCCTGGTGGAGAAAGGGGCCGACCCGAACCAGGTCTCCAATGGCGACACCCCCTACACAATGGCCGTTTGTTGCGGGCTGACCGAGATCGAGCAGTACCTGCGCGAACACGGGGGCAATGTCAATGCCTATCCGGCCCTAATACATTGGGTGGCGGAACGGGGCGATCTGGAAATGGCCAAGACCCTTTTCGAAAGGGAAGCCTCGGTGAATCTGGCAGACAGAGCCGAAAAAACACCGCTTCACACAGCGGCGGCCAAAGGGAAGGCCGAAATGGTGAAGTTCCTGGTCGAGAAGGGCGCGAATGTGGAAGCGAAAGACAGGGAAGGCATGACAGCCCTGCACCTGGCCCAACAGGAGGGCCACAAGGACATTATCCCGCTATTGGTGCAAAAAACCCAGAACGTCGAGTCCCAGGGGGCGATGGGACGGACCCCTCTCCACATGGCCGTCAAGGCCGACCGGCTCGAAGACGTCCGGGCGCTGCTTGAGAAAGGGGCGCGTGTTGACGCGGAAGACGCGGACAAGGAGACGCCCCTGCATCTGGCGGCGCGGTTGGGACGCCCGGCTATAGCACAGGCGCTTCTGGAGAAAGGCGCCAATCCCAACGCCCGATCGAAATCCGGGGACGCGCCCCTCCACCTGGCCGCGCACTGGGGAGAGGAGGAGGTCTGCAAGGTACTTCTTGCCCGAGGCGCCAATCCCAATCAGGACGGTCTGGAATCCTTCAAACCCCTGCATTGGGCGGCGTACAGCGGGAAAGGCAGCCTTGTGGACGCACTGCTCAAGGCAGGCGCCCAGGTGGATGCCACAACGACCGGAACCCACAGTACGGCCCTGCATGTGGCCGCCATCTGGGGAAAGGAAGAAGCCGTTCGTCAATTGCTCGCGGCAAAAGCGAACCGGCAGGCCCAAGACGACATCGGGTACACCCCTCTGGACTGGGCGCTTGCGAAAAAACAGGACAAGGTCATCGAAATCCTGAAAGATCCCCAAACGGATGCCGCAGCGCCCAAGCCGGAAATCAAGACGTGGCAAATCGCGCCCAGAATCAATGCATTGCCCGAGGTGATCTGGAAGAGAGTCTGCGACGACCTGGCGGATGAGTTTGAGGGAGTATATTTTTCTCAAAGAAAGGACTGGGGTGAATCCTCAACGGGTCATGAGACTGAAACGTCTCTCCGGAAGAAAAACCGCCATTTCGAAGAACAACCGACGACTTCGACCCAGAAGACAGGAATTCCTCTCAACGAAATTCACATGCAGTTTTCTGTCTATTTCGGTTATTTTACAGAGTTCGGACGATTGGAAAATGAACATTCGTCCATCCGGTGGACGTTTCGGGACCACGATTTCTTCATGTGGACAAGTGTAGGGACAGGAAATAACATTCCCGCCGAATACCGCTCGAAGATCCAATCCATCGTGGATGACGAGTGTCGAAAGATTCCTCCCCGGCAGGCCCGCCTGACCCGGCCCGACCTGTATTTCCTGCGTGAACAGATGTCGGAACAGATCGCCCTGGAGTTTAAACAGGGGAAGGAAATCCCGGAATTTCTACGGCGCGAGGACGATTTTAACAACGACGGGATTCCCGATCTGGCGATGACCCTGCGTGAAGTAAAATCAGATACGGGATATCAGGATCCAGATTATGCAACCACCAAGAACTGGACATTCTATCTGGGGACGCCCGACGGACATTATCGAAATTCCGGAGACAAGATGTTCAACTTAGTCTTCAAGACGATTCCGGTTGAACGGGGTGTTGGGTGCATCCGGTACGAATACACCCGCCGCCGGACCTATATTGCAGAGAGTTACCTGAGAACCGATGCCGGGTTTCAGAATGACCCATTTTTCTCCGAGGAAGAGGAATCCAAGAAATACTATTGATCCAGAAGAACACGGTCATGAGGACAAATCATTTGGAATCAAGAAGATACAAGACTCCCGGAGGGTGAGTTCCGGAAAATGAAGGGATCAGAAAAACAGAAAAATCGAAGAAACATGCAAATCTTGCCTCTGAACTGCGGAAGACTGGCTAAAAGGTGCGAGAACAAAACCTCTTTCACCCCCCAAAATAGGGGCAAAGGTCCATTCCTACTCCTCAACAGCGGTCTTCAGGATCAAGGAAGTCGGGTTTGAAACCGGGTCGCCCCAAATCTGGGTTCCCGCTTGCGCGGGAATGACGGAGAGGGAAAAACTCCGGGAAAAGATCGTGTATTCGCATCTTTTTTTGGCAATTACACTACTTGAAATCGTTTCCCAACTCAATTCCAAGCGCGCTGAAATTGCCACTTGAGAACGATCGCCCCGAGGCCCGGCACCTGATGGATCAGGGCGCGGCAGGCCTGGCGGCTGACTCGGACGGTCTCCTCGCGGTTGGCTCGGGCGGTTTCGTCAAGCGCGCCATCGCGGTTGCTCGACGTGACGATAAAGGCCGTCGAGTTGACGGTGGCCAGCGGCAGGACGCGCAGCAGCGCTTCGAGCCGCTCCGCCTGGCCCACGCCGGTCCAGACTTCCGGTGCGCGCGCGAAATCGGCGAAGGACTTGAACGCCTCGCTCGACGCCTGACCCGGGGCGCTCTTGCGGGCGCGCGCCTGCTGCGCCACAATGCGCGCGGCCAGCTCGGCGTCCAGTCCCGGCAGGGCCTGAAGCACCACGGCGGGCGCGGTGTTGAGGTTGATTTTACCGTAGGAGACCGGCGGCTGGAGCGCGGTGGCGGCTTGCGAACCGATCAAGTCCATCGTGCTCAGGCCGGGCTGGCTCTCGGCTACGACCGGTCCTCCCGCCTGCTGCGGGTGCGAGGCGGCCTGAGTCGAAGCCGCCGTGGCCGATTGCGACGCCGCAGCCTGCATCTGCCAGGAACGCAACTGGCCCCCCTCGTCGAACGCGTTGGGGGCGGAAGTGGTGAGGAAGCAATCGAGAAGACGGGGTCCGAGGGCGTCGGCGCCTTCGAGCGAGGGGAAAGCCTTCTGGTTCTGCGCTTCCTGCGCGCCCGATTTCGAGAAGAAAACGGGGACGGTCAGGACTTCCGCCACCGAGCGGAACGGCTGGTCCATGCAGGCCTGAAGAACCCCCCAGCAGGCGGCCTCGTAGGGGTCGTCCGGTTCGCGTGTGTTGTCCACGAACGGGGTGGCCGGCGCCGGGGCGCCGATGTGCGAGAAGGGGGACGACTTGCGGTACCCACGGTTCTGGCCCGTAAAAGCGGTGTTGTGGAAAGTCAGGTAGTCTATCAGGCGACCGGCCTGATCGCGCAGGCTCACCTTGCCGATGGTGTTGTTCTGGAGATTGAGCGCGGGCACTTCGATCACCTGCTCGGTCGTGCCATTGGGCAGGCGCCGGAACACATCGTAGAAGCTGCCCATGCCCGTCTGGTTTTGCTCGGGCGTCGAGTCCTGATCGTTCTTCAGGTCGTTGGTGACGATCAGGTATCCTCTGGCGGCCAAAACGCCTGTGAGGACGTGGCCGCCGGTTCCCCAGTCGAGCCGCCATCCGGCGAGGTTGATGGGCCGGTCGAACGGGTTGTGGAGTTCGATATACTGGCCGTCGGCGCCGTCCTCGGGCACGCACATGACCTCGGCGCAAACCTCCGAAATGCGGACCGTGCGCTCGTACCCGATAATGGGAAAGGAACCCTTGACGTCTTCCGAAACGGTGGGAACCGAGTCGGCGTCGCGGCGGTCCACCAGATTGACGGCGAGCTGGCGCAGCTGGTTTTCATCTTCGTCGGGGAAAGCGATTCTCAGGGCATTGTAGATCTGTTCGTCCGAGGCCTCGTTGACCGGCACACGGAAGTAAGCGGCGCCGGACGGCGCCCACCACACGTCGAGGCTGCTCGAAAAAGTGGTGAGGTAGGGCGCGATGGCCTTGAACTCGGCGTCCGACATCCCGGTCACCTGCTTGAGGTCGCTGAGGCGGTCGAAGACCTGGTGACTGCCGGGCGCGGTTTCGGAGGCGTCGGCGTCCGTCGGAGGAAGCGTCTGGCCGGTTTGCGTGGGAAACGGAAACTCCTGCGCCCGGAAGGCCGGGGACGCGGTTTGCTCCGTCCGGACACTCCGTCCCGCCTTTTTTTGCCGGTCGCGCGCTTCATAGTCCCACTCGCGCGGGGCGTAATACTGGTGAATGGCGTTGGCGAGCGCGGGCGCCCGGCCCACATTGAGGCGGGCGGCGGAAAGCCGTTCGGCCAGGAACCGTTCGAGGACTTCAATCGGCAGACCCTTGGGAACGCTCTGCATCTCTCCGGAGGTCAACCGGGCCTGCGCGGCCTGATCGCGCACGGCATGGGTTTCAGCCCCCCCCTGGACTCTGGGGCCGGAGAAACTGCCGGGCGCCGCCTGGGCGGAGTTGCCGGCCAGGGTTTCGGTGGCACGGATGGACAGGGCGTTGATGTTGAAGAGGGCGCTCTGGTCTTCGGCCTGCGTGTTGGCCAGGCCGGTCTGTTCGTTGCGCACAAAGCCCTTCTGGCTCTGGGAAGCGGTGTCGCCCCGGGCGACCGTCTTATCGGCGGTTCCGCTGGGCGTCTGGGTCGCCGTGTTCTGAACCGATTCAGAAGCGGCCACTTTCCGGGCGCTCTCGGCGGCGTTCAGCCCGACCGTGAGCCGGGCGGCCGTGACCGGGATGCCGGTGACGGCGGCCATGCGAGCCTGAACGCGTACGGCGGCGTTGGAGGAGGCCTGAACCTCGAGTTTCGATATGTAGCTGAGCGTCATGGCCATCAGGGTCAGGATCGCCAGCAACGCCAGCACGAGCAGCAGGGTGGAACCGTGGCGACGGCTCTGCCCGCCCGCAACGCAAAGACGGCGGTGGCGGACAACGACCCGAAACCAGGAAAGCAGGGGTCTTGCAGACATGGCGTTCCCCTCACACACAGGTTAATTGGCGCTTCGCGGAAAACGAGGCGATTGAATCACACGCTCGACATCCACAATCGTGCGCATGGTGATCGTTTCAACAGGCTCGCCGGCGGTGTAACTCGACAGCGGCTTGAGGTCCGCATGGACGGTCAATTCCACCAGCACGACCGCGGGGACCAGGAAACGGGGATTGACCGTTCCGTTGAGAGTCCCTTCCGAATCCCACGCCTCGAGCCAGTATTGCTGACTGGCCACGACATTGGGATTCCAGAAGAGACAATTGAAGGAGAGCACGTTGTAGGCCAGAGGCGCCGAACTGGACGTGGCCACCACCCCGCTTTTCATGCGAACGACCGAGCGCACCAGAACGTTGGGCATTCCATCGTACTCGTGGACGGAATACTGAACGTCTTCATAGTCGTAGTTGGTGTCGTCGTAGGGGTAACGGGGGTTGGCGGGCGGGTTGATGCGGAAGCGCAACGAGTCGCTGTTGAAAAGGTTGTCTTCATCCACGCCTGCGTCGCCAAAATCCGCTTTGCCCCAGTACTGGGTCCGCTCGGTAAAGGTGGTGGTGACAACATGGAGGTCGCTCCAGTCGCCGTCATTGTCCAGCCCGTCGGGCTTTTCCTCATCCGTGCGGTCGTCGCCATCGTTGTCGAATCCATCCCCATAGTTCAAGGGATTGTCCTGCGCCTTGAAGCGCGCATTGGACGGACCGGTGAGGGCCTTGAGGTCGCTCGAGACCGTTTCGAGGGCGGCTCGGGCGTTGGCCGTGGCTTCAATCAGGCGCCGCGATTCGTTCGAGGCGCGCTGGATCATGGCAAAGGTCGCCACAATGACCAGTATCAGGATGCTGGCAACGGCGAGAGCGACCAGAAGTTCAACCAGACTCACCCCCTGTCGCGTCTTCGAAGCGCAACAGGTCTGGGGCAAGCGCGTGTGCAAGCGGAGGGTCATCATCGGTCAAACGCCAATTCGTAGAGGACTTCCTGCTGAGGCCGAAAGGCCTGGTTGTAACGGACTATGACACGGGCCACCCGTTTGGGCGCGTCGGGGTTCTGAACGGAAACACCCGAGAAACTGTAGGCGAACCGCTGGTCGAATCCGAAGGCGACGGGCGGGGTGGGGTTGGTGAGGTTTTTGATAGCCCGGATGGCGTCGCGCGCGGCTCCGCCCGGGGCGTTGTCGCGGCGCAGTTCCTCGGCCTTGAGCTGAGCCAGGTAGGCAGCCGTCGAGGTGTCCATGGCGCGCTGGTTCTGCCTCATGCGGGCCGGGAAAAAACCGGCGATGGCCACGATGCCGATCAGCAGAATGGTCATGCTGACCAGCACTTCCACGAGCGTGAAGGCGGAACGCCCCGCTCGGCGGCGGTAGGGGAGGTGTGCTCTGGCCATAGGTTTCGAGCCTTTGGGGCGCGGATCAGGCGGGCGCGTTGACCTTCGGGAAGATCGCCGGCCGGGCCGTCGGCCCATAGAGTCTGATGCGGTAATAGACCGGCTGGTTGCCAACCTTCGCATCGTCGTGCCGCAGATAGATGGCTCCGTCGTCACTGGCGCCATCGGGAAAGAACCGATAGGCGCGCATCTGGTGCGTCGTGCCGTTTTTACTGACGGTGTAGGAAACACCCCCTTCGAACTTGGCGAACTGGACGTTATTCTGAATACTCTCGGGCGAAACAATCTGGGGCTGCGCCACGCTGGCACTCGTCTGCCGGTCGTTGGGGTCGCTGGCGTCTATTTCGTCAATCCAGAACTGCTTCTGGTCGGACCAGATCGTGACCTGATAGCAACGCGTGCCCGAGGTAATGGCGTAAGACCGGGCGGTCGCCATCGCTTTCTCGATCTTGGCGGCATCGGACGCAATGGCGCCCTGGCGGTTCGACATGACAAACATCGAGATAGACAGTCCAGCCAGAATCGAGATGATGGCCAGAACCACTATCGTTTCCACCAGCGTAACGGCCCGGCGCGGCGCGCGGGGAGGTACCTGTCGGGTCGGGAACATCGTCGGAACCATCCTTCGGATCCAGTTTTCCGGCTGCGGCCCATGTCGGCGCCGCAAAAGCCAGCGCGCCTGCCAAGGCTTACTTGGCGCCACCCACGGCCTTCGAGATATTGAAGAGGGGCAGGTAGAGCGCAATAACGACCAAACCCACGAGCGCGCCGAGACCGACGATCAGGATCGGCTCGAGGATCGAGGTCAGAGCGGAGACCGTATCGTCCACCTCGCGCTGATACGCTTCGGAAACCTTGGTCAGCATGTGGTCAATGGCACCCGTTTCCTCACCAATGGCCACCATGTGGATAACCAGAGGCGGGAACACCCGGGCGTCGCGCAACGGCTCGTGAATACTTTCCCCTTCCTTCACGCTGTTGTACACCCCATCCATCGCGCGAGTGATAACTTCGTTACCCGAAGTTTCACGCACAATGTCGAGCGCCTGGAGAATCGGCACGCCCGAAGTGATGAGGGTCGAGAGCGTTCCGGCGAAACGCACAATGGCCGCTTTGCGGAAAAGGGTTCCGAAGATCGGCATTTTCAGAAGCAGCGTATCAATCATGTACCGCCCATCGCGGCGGCTGTTGATATACTTGAAAAGGAAAATGGTGGCCCCGATACAGCTCAGCGGGATATACCACCGCTGGGTCAACATTTTACTGGCGTTGATGAGCTGCTGGGTAAGCCAGGGGATTTCCGCCCCCATTTCCGTGAAGATCGCCACGAACTTCGGCATGATGAAAATCAGGATGCCCGAGACAAGCACCGTGGCAAACAGGAGCACGACGATGGGGTACACCATGGCCGAACGGATCTTACTGACCAGGGCGGCGCGGCGCTCGAGGAACTCGGCCACTTTGGCCAGAACGGATTCGAGCACACCGCCGATTTCGCCGGCGCGCACCATGTTGACATAAAGCAGGTCGAACTGTTTGGGGTGCCTGGCCAGCGCCTCGGACAGGGTGGAACCCGATTCGATGTCGTGGGACATCTGGCCGATTTTTTCCTTGAAGATAACCGACTCGACCTGGTCCTGGAGCACGTGGAGCGAACGCAGAATGGGCAACCCGGCGTCAATCAGGGTGGCCAGCTGGCGCGTAAAGTGCATGACGGCCTTGAACGAGACGCGGTGGGTGAACTGTTTGATAATGGGCAGGGCGGTCAGATCCAACCCGTCGCCCTGGACCTTGGTCTCGGCGATCTTGAGGGGATAAAACCCCATGTCGCGCAGCTTCTCGGCAATGATGTCCTCATTGGCCGCTTCGATGGTCCCCTTGACCATCTTGCCGCCCCCGTCCAACGCTTCGTATATGAAATGAGCCATAGCCGGAACTCCTTATTCCGAGGATACAAATCCTCGCGAGTCGTTCTCTTTTTTCAACTTCTCATCTTTTCCACGCGACCGTCCTGCGTTACTTCTTCGCCATGCTCGTGACCAGGTTCTCCATGGGCGTTGACGACGCCACTTCCGAGAAGGTCGTCAAACCGGAACAAATCTTAATCCAGCCGTCCTGACGCAAACTGGCCATCCCCTGACGAATGGCCATATCGTGAATGTCGTCCGTTGTCGCGTTGGCCATCACCAGATCGGCGATTTCTTCGGACATGACCAGGTACTCGAACACGCCCATTCGTCCGCGGTAGCCGGTGTAGTAACAATCCCCGCATCCGACTCCCTTGTAGAAATTGATCCCTTGAATATCCTCGCGCAGAACGCCAAATTCCTGCAGTTCCTCATCGGCGGGGGTATAGATTTCGCGGCAGTTGGGGCAGATGGTTCGCACCAGACGCTGACCCAGCACGCCCTGCAAAGTGCCCGTGACCAGGAACGGCTCGACCCCCATGTCGATCAGACGGGTGACCGTACCCGCCGCGCTGTTAGTGTGGAGGGTCGAGAACACCAGGTGGCCCGTCAGAGCCGACTGAATCGAGATGCGGGCGGTCTCGACGTCGCGGATTTCACCGACCAGAATGCGGTCGGGGTCCTGGCGCAGAATCGCGCGCAGACACCGGGCGTAGGTCAAACCCACCGATTCGTTGATGTTGACCTGGATCAGGCCGTCCATCTGATATTCGACCGGGTCTTCAGTCGTGATAAACTTTTCGTCATGCGTCAGAATCGCGTTGATACAGGCGTACAGGGTCGTTGTTTTTCCGCAACCGGTCGGGCCGGTCACCAGAACGATGCCGTTGGGCTTGCGCGCGTCGCGCAGGAACTGCTCGAGCACTTCCTGGCTCAACCCGATCTGATGAACACCGAGCTGCATGACGCTCTTGTCGAGCACACGCATGACGATGGACTCGCCATGCACGGTGGGCACGGAGGTCACACGGAGTTCAACCTCGCGCTGGCCGGGCAGGAGGAGGTTGATCCGGCCGTCCTGCGGGCGGCGGGTGTCGGCGATATCGAGGTTCGCCATAACCTTCAGACGCGACACGATGCCCAGCTGCATGGCCTTGGGCGGAGAATCCATTTCGCGCAACACTCCGTCCACGCGGTAGCGGATGCGCAGGAGGTTTTCAAACGGTTCGATGTGAACGTCCGACGAGTGTTCCTGAATCGCTTTGAGGAGGATCAAGTTGGCCGTTTTGACCACCGGCTCGGAACTCTCGAGCGCCGCCATGTCACTCAGGTCAATCACATTCTCGGCCACGGGACGGATGACGTTTTCGGTGGATTGAACGGAAAATTCATCAAGGAGCGAACCGAGCGTCTCCTGCCCCAACCCATAGTGCTGGTGGATGCGATCCATGATGCTGGACTCGGAAGCCAGCACCGCATGGATTTCACACCCCAGAGCCAGACGCAGGTCGTCAATCACGGTCGGGTCGGACGGGTTGCTGATGGCCAATGTGAGGGTGTTGGTGGCCTGATCGAAGGTCACCGGATACACTTTGCGATTCTTGACCACGTCGGGCGACAACATGCGCAGGATGCTGTAGTCCGGCTCGGGGTAGTCGTCGAGGTTGATAAAATCGAAGCCCATCTGGCGGGCCAGAATTTCGTGCATGTCGCCGGCGCCCGACTCCTCGAGGACGCGCTCGTGGGACTTGCGTTCGGCGGACATGGAAGCCAGACGGCCCGCCGCTTCGCCCCGCTCGCTGATGTCGGTGGTCACGCCGTCGGACTTCTTGTCCGACTTGCGCGCAGCCATATCCTCGCGCATGAGAGCCTGCATCTCCTGGTTGAGGTTCACGTTGGTATTCTTGAATCGCAACTCGGTCACCACGTGTCTATTTTCCCTTCCCCGAACCGTCCATTCCACTGCGGTGGAAGGCGGGCTTAGTATTCGCGGTTTTCCTCTGAACCATGCTTCTCATCCGGATTGAGCATCAGCATCTTTTTCTGCATTTCCCCGCGTTCCTGGGCGCGCTCGAGACAGACTTCGCCCGTCACGACGCCCTTCCGGTAAAGGTTGAAGAGATAATCGTCGAGCGTGATCATGCCCAGCTTCGCGCTCGTCTGAATAATCGAGGTGATCCGGTTCGTCTGACCTTCGCGGATCAGGTTTCGCACGGCGGGCGTCACGCGCAAAATCTCGTAGGCGGCCACACGGCCCTTACCCGTCGCCTTGGGCAACAGCGTCTGGGACAGGATCATCACGAGCGCCACGGAGAGCACCGAGCGGATCTGCTCCTGCTGGTTGACGGGGAACTGGTCAATGATACGGTTGACCGTATCGGCGGCGCCGATGGTGTGCAGCGTCCCGAAGACCAAGTGGCCCGTTTCAGCGGCCGTCAGGGCCGCTTCCATCGTTTCCAGATCTCGCATTTCCCCCACGAGGATCACGTCGGGATCCTGACGCAGGGCGCCGCGGAGGGCGTAGGAGAACGAGGGGGTGTCCACGTGCAGTTCGCGGTGCGTGACGATGGCGCGCTGGTGCGGGTGGACGTATTCGATCGGGTCTTCGATCGTGATGATGTGCGTGTAGCGGTTGCGGTTGATCCAGTCGATCATGGTCGCCAGACTGGTCGTTTTTCCCGAACCGGTGGGGCCTGTGACGATGCACATGCCACGGTGACCCGCCAGAATGTCGTTGATGGACTCGAACGGCAGGCCGAGCTGCTCGAAGGTGAAAATACGGTGGGGAATCAAACGCATGACGATCCCGACGTTCCCGCGCGAGCGCAGCACGGCAGTACGGAAACGCGCCTGGTCGCTGTACGAATAGGCGAAGTCCACGCTGCCGTGTTCCTGGAGCATCTGCTGATAGCGCGGCGGCGTGATCTCGCGCATGAGGCGCTCGGTGATTTCCGGCACCAGCACGTCCGGGTCCACCACTTCGAGAATACCGCTGACGCGCATCACCGCCGGTTTTCCAACGCTCAGGTGCAAGTCTGATGCGTCGCGTTCCACGACGATCTTCAGCATCTGGTTCATTTCCATCATAGCGGGGGGGTTCCTATCTCTCTTGCGTTTCTACGTTGTTCTCTTCCGAACCAACAGGGACACACGCCACTCGATCCACCCGGAGCCAGCGGTCTCGGGCCGATCAGTCCATCTGGGTAATACGCATCACTTCCTCGATCGTGGTCTGGCCCAGGAGCACCTTCTCCCAGCCGTCCTGACGCAGCGACCGCATGCCGCGCGCCACCGCTTCTTTCTTGATTTTCAACGTGGATTCCGAACGGATCACCATCTTGCGCAGAACCGAGTCCATCACGAAGATCTCGTGAATGGCCGTTCGGCCCTTGTAACCCGACTCGCCGCAACGCTCGCAACCCTTCCCCTTCAAAAACAGGTACTCGCTATACACATCCAGATCTACCCCCATCTCGTTGAGCGCCTCGAGGGGGTACTTCGTGCCCGTCTTGCAACTCGAGCAGACCCGGCGCAAGAGACGCTGAGCGATAACGGCCTGGATACTCGAAGCCACCAGGAAAGGCTTTACCCCCATGTCAATCAGACGGGTGGTGGCGCCGGGCGCGTCGTTGGTGTGGAGGGTTGAGAAAACCAGGTGACCGGTCAAAGCGGCGCGGATGGCGATTTCGGCGGTTTCCAAGTCTCGGATTTCACCCACCATGATGACGTCGGGCGACATACGCAACATCGAACGGAGTGCCAGACCGAAGTCCAGCCCCACTTCATGGTTCACCTGAATCTGGTTGATCCCCTGGATCATGTATTCGACCGGGTCTTCAACCGTGATGATCTTTTCCTCGACACTGTTGAGCGTACTCAAGGCCGCGTTCAGCGTGGTCGTCTTACCGGAACCCGTCGGACCGGTCATCAGGATCACGCCATTGGGCGCCTTGATCAGGCGCTTGAAGATTTCAACCGAGTCGGGCAGGAAACCCACTTCCTCGAGACCCAGGATCACGTCCGACTGGTCGAGGATACGCATGACGATGGTTTCACCGAAAATGGACGGCAGGCAACTGACACGCAGGTCGAGCGCCTTTTCGGGCAGAGTCAGCTTGATACGGCCGTCCTGGGGGATCCGCTTTTCGGCCAGGTCCATGCCCGACATAACCTTGAGACGCGAAAGAATCGAATTTTGCCAGCTGGGCGGAGGCGCCGGAATTTCGTGCAGCACACCGTCGGTGCGGAAGCGGATTTTCAGCCCTGAGCGCTGAGGCTCGACGTGAATATCCGACGCGCCTTCATGAACCGCCGCCTTGAAGAACAGGTCCACGAAACGCACCACGGGAGGCTGTGAACGGTCGTCTTCGAGGTCTATCGTTTCGTATTCTTCGAGCTTCTTGTCGAAGGAATCCTTTTTGCGATCGTCGGACATCTTGTCGTAAATCTTGCTGACCGCGTCGTTCGAGTAGAATCGCTCGACAAACGTGTCGAGATCCTCTTCGGCCGCCAGCACCCCGCGCACTTCTTTCCCCAGCATGATGCGCAGGTCGTCGAGCGGACGCAGGTTGGTCGGGTCGCTGACGGCAAACACCGCCTCGAAATCGTTTACGCTGACGGGGAACACGTGATTCTGTTTCGCAAAACGGCCATTGACCAGCGCGAGCAATTCATCCGTCACCGGGATGTCGCGCAGGTTGATTTTATCCATCCCCACCTGGTCGGCCACGGCGCTCAAAATATCGTCTTCACTCACCAGGCCCTGTTGAATCAACGTGCGTTTCAAACTCTGAGCCGACTCATGCCCCGACTTGATGAGATCCTGAATCATATCCTCGTTGACCAGACCCGCCTCCTCGAGCACGGCGCCGAGGGCCTGGGGAGTCTGCACCCGACCGGCCAGCGTACGCGGATCCAGCTGCGGCCCACGGGCCAGAGGAACCGGTTTTGCCGGAGCCGGTTTGGGCGCCAGCGAAGCGGGCAGAGGAGGACGCGGCGCGGCTGCCGGTTTTGGAGGCAGCGGTTTAACGGCGGCAGGCGCGGCCTTGGGCAACGGCTCCCCGAGGGGGTCGCTCATCGCGTCAATGGCATCTATTGAAAAACTATCCGGATCGAACGCAGTCGCTTTTCCGCTCGAATCAGCCGCGCGTTCCGCTTCATGACCGGAATCCTTTTTCTTCAACAACCGGCCAAACAGAGATCCTTCTTTTGCCGCCATGGAGTCTGATTCCTCTGATTTTGATTTTGCTGAGAGGCCCCGCCGCCAGAGAGAATCGGGCCGGACCCTGAAGGCGCTTGCGGAAGCGCGCGAAAGGGACTGTCTCCCAGCGGGAGAAAACGGCGCGTTCAAGACCCGCGCACAACCGCCCGTACCCGCCCCCGCCGGAAAAACCCGCGCCCCTTGTTCCCGTGTTCGGCAGGTCAGGCAAATCGCCTTCACGTTGACAGCCAGCGTGCGCTGGCATCCTGCACTAGATAGATCGTAGCAGATTCCCGCTACGATGTCAATCCGGGAGTGAAGATTCGGTCTGTAACTTGGCGGTTTACGCCGTCCTGCTCATCCTGCTCCAGGCCGGGGTCCCGCGCTTCTGGAAACAATGTCACCCCACAAAACGGGTGACCTCGCACCGCACCCGGGGACGCCAGAGGGCCGCAATTTCATGCGCCTCCGGCTCGGTTTCGGTCAGCGTAAAAAGGGTCGAACCGCTGCCGCTCATGCGAACAGGTCGGCCCGCGGACCCTTCGAGGGCGTCGCGCAAGGCGCCGAGGTCGGATCGCAAGGCAAACGCCAGCGGCTCCATTCCGTTCCAGAGCGCCTGAAGAACGGCGGTTAAGTCGCTTCGCGACAACGCTTCAAGGAGGGGTTCCAACGGCTGGTCCGGGGTGGGAGAAACCGGGTCGTACCGGCGGTACACCTCAGCCGTCGGCACTCCGAAGTCGGGCAACGCCAGAACCGTCCAGAAGCGGCAGGGGTGAGGAAACGCGTCGAGCCGCTCACCGATGCCGCGTCCAATCGCGGCGGGGGAGGGGTCGAGGAAGAATGGCACATCCGCCCCCAAGCCCGCGGCCATGCGCAACAACACCTCGCGCTCAACCGTCGTGCCCCACAGATCGCTCAGCGCCTTCAGCGCCGCCGCTGCGTCGCTGCTCCCGCCGCCCAGGCCGCCCCCCAGGGGAATCTGCTTGAACAGACGCATCCGAACCCCCGGCAGATCGTCCGGCGCGGCGGAAACAACCGGGCGCAAGGCGCGCCAGGCGCGGGTCATAAGGTTATTCTCGAACGGCAATGTTCCATCCGGAAGACCGTGGCACTCGAGGTCGAAACCGGAACCGGCCATCCGTTCCACCTCGATGCGGTCGGCCAGCTCCACCCGCTGGAACAGCGTCTCGATATCGTGGTACCCGTCCGGACGGCGGCCCACAATGCGCAGATAAAGATTGATCTTGGCGGGCGCGGAAAGGGAAAGCATCAGGGAGCCTTCTGGCATAATTGATAATGGATAATTGAAGAGAGAAAATCGCCTCAGGGCTGTGGGGAAACTCAGGATACATTCCCCCTTATCCATTCGTTCCCCATTTCTCATTGTCAATTATCCATTATCAATTGTCCATTGTCTTCCGGTTTTTCGCGAACCACTCGAGCAACAGCCGTTTGCGGGCGGTGGGCGTGGACGATGGCCGGGTGTCGGCCTCGTTTTCGTTATGCTCGACACTCCAGCCGTGAAACTCGCGGTAGGCGTGGTAAGACCAGTCCCACTGGTATTCCTCGAAGAGTTCGATCGCGTCTTTCAGGTAATTATACGCACTTTCGCCGGGCGCCCAGCGGATGGCGCTGAATTCGCCCACATAAATCGGAACCTGGTAGAGTTTCTGAAACTCGATGGCCGGGAGCATTTCCTGGCGCAGACGCTCTCTGTCGAAGGTTTCTCCCTGGATGACACCCGGATATGCGATCCCGCCCGGCTGGCCGCTGAGGGTCTGGTGGGTGAACGCATGGGGGCGGTAAAAATGGAAACTGTAGATCACCTTGTCGACCTCCAGCGGTTCGAGCGTATTGAATCCCGTCACGTCGGCCCAGGGGGCCGGTTCAAACACAACCGGCTTACCGGGGTCCACGGCGCGGATGCGGCCAATCGCTTCCGTGGCCAGGTCGCGCCAGTTTTTCGCACCGGGCGCGACCACCCCCTCGACCGCCTCGTTGAGCAGATCGTAGGCGTAAACGACCGAGCGCCCCTTGTACCGCGTGGCGATCCGGTCCCACGCCCGCAGGAAGGTTTCCTGGTAGCGGACGTCGGTGAAAAGTCGGCATCGTCCCCCCTCGGCGCGCCCGCCGGGCGGGGTGTGCAGATCCACCAACACCTTCAGATTCAACCGTTCGGCGGCGGCCAGCGCCTTGTCGCACTCGACCAGAGCCGAATCGAGCCACTTGTCGAACGCGGCGGTGTCCTGCGCCCATTCTTCCGCCTCTTTCATCGGTTCCCAGTTGAGCTGCCACCGGATCTGGTTGGCGCCCCACTCGCGGGCCAAGGTGTCGAGGTCGCCCTCCCGGAAAGTCGGTCCAGCCATGACGCCCCGCGTCCGGTTCAACCCATGCCCCCGGTCAAATGCTTTCGGGGAAGCGGTTTGCGTTCCTTTCCGTCCAGTCAGAACCCGCAGGTCGTCGAACCAGACCTTTCCGGCGGCGCGCTCGATCCCGACCACAAGCGTGGCCTTGCGCAACGCGGGCAAAGCGCGAAATGAGACCGTTCCGTTCAGGAAATCGAACTTTTCCGGAGGAAACGGGATCTGGGGATAGTCGGCCCCTTTCTCGGTCTCCACGACCAGCATGACCTTGACGCCATTCCAGGACTGGGGCGGTTTGCTCAGACTCTCGGCCCGCACTCGCGCTTCAAGAGTCACGATCTGTCCGGCCAGACGGTCGGCGGGCAGTTCGATTTGCAGAGTCGCACCGGACGAGGTATTCCAGTTTTCGATCACCAGAGATAGACCCTCCTGTCCCGGAATCGCTTCGAGTTTCCCCACCCCCCCCTGCCACCGGGCCAACGGTTCGGGGCCGTCGAAGTTCGCTTCAAAGACCCCCGTCTGCTCGGCAAAAACCGGGACGGGCGACAGGAAAAGAGCCAGAAAGAAGAGGGTAAGAACCCCGGCAACGATTCGAAAACGAATAGACCGCGACATGAAAAACCTCCAGAATACCCGTCATTTGCATTTCGACATAAAATCACACCGCAACCGCATTTTTACCACGAAAGGCGCGAAACACACGAAAACCGCAACCCCAAAAGATTTTCCGTTCATGCCCCCTTTTAAGGGGTGTTTCCTCGATTTTTTCGTGTCTTTCGTGTCTTTCGTGGTTCCGATCGGTTTGCAGTTATTCCGTCAGCCGGAACCGGCCCTGCCACTCGACCCGGTCCGCCCGGGCGTAGGTGTCCAGAGCGCACTCGATCTCGACCGCATCGCCCGCCCGCCAACACTCGCGCCCCGCCCGGTCTGCGGGCCACTCCAGCACCGCAATGTTGCGCACGTTGAGCCGAACCCCGGACAGACCCCACACCCGGACCGCCGGGTCGTCGGCCTGCGGTTCACGCCCGGCGCCCAGGCGCGCATGCACAGGTGCCCGACCGTTGATCCGGACCGTCCAGAACGCCCGGTCGCACTCCGGCAGATCCCCCTCACGGTAATAATCTTTTTCGGCGATGTCTATGGAATACAACCCCAGATAAAGCGCCCGGGGGGTCCAGCAAAGGTACAGGTCGGCGAGCGGAAACCGGGAGACCGGTTTCACAAACCCCCGCTCCCGGTCCCAGCATTTGAGCGCCCGAGTGGGTTCAAACTCGGACAGCGGGTCCGGGGGCGCGGGAGGCACCCCGCCGGAGGCGTCCGCGCGCGGCGGGAGTGTTCGTCTTTCGGGACGCTCGAACGTCATCTCCCGGAAAACACCGGTTACCTCGGCGTACGGCTCGTTGTGAATGTCCACCAGCCCGAAGTTGTAGTTTTCCCCATCGTCCCGCCCGTGCGTCGGTTCGTCGTAATACTGAAACCAGTCGGCCCCGACCACATACGGCAATTGCCATAAGCTGCGCAGCGTGGTGCGCAGTCCCTCGGCGCGCTCGGCCTGGGTCCGTACCACCGGGAACACCGCGCTGTCGTTGAGGTTGTCGCTGCGGTTCTCCATCGCCGACAGGTAAATCTCGCTCGCCAGGATCGGCCTCCCGGTCAACGCGTGGAGCGTGTCCAGATAACAACGCAGAAATGACCCGTCGTTCCACAAGGCGTTGAGGTTTGTGGACACGACATCTACATGCGGCCCCGCGGCCCGCGCCACCTCGGGGTAATAGAACGACTGGTACCGCTCGCCCAGCACCAGCGCCGCGGGATCGAGTCGGCGCACGATCTCCTCGACCCGTTCGTAATACCGCTCCGCCAACTGTCCCTGAAACCGCCGCGCCACGCGGACCCCACGGCCTCCGGGGCGCAGATAGAGCCGCCCGCCGCCCCGCTCGAGATCCTCCCAACTATAAAGCCCCTCCGGGTCGAAGTCCTCGGTCAGGCGCGCCCACGAGGAATAGGTGTCGCGCAGGAGCCGGATCAGCCGCTGCCGTTGTCCGCTGGCGGGCGCGTGTTCGAGCGTCATCTTGAAGAGCGTGGCGCACCACCACCCCATCTCGTTGTCGGTGTAATACCCCACCACCTGCGGGTCGCCCCGCATCGGTTCGATAACCGCCCGCGCCACCTCCTCCATGCGCCCGAGAATCTTCGGGTCCCACATGTCGAGCCACGGCGCGCCCGCCGTCATCCCCGCCGCCAGAATCGGCATCTGGTACAGGTCCGTTTCGGAGGGTCGCTCGGAGGACGGCAACAGCGTCCGATGGTCGCTCCACGCACCAACGGTGGTGAATCCCCACGCCTGGAGCCGCGCGGTGGTGTCGTCCGCCCACTGCCGGGGTGTATCGTAATGACGCCAGGCGGCGTAACCTGGTTTGGCCGGGTTCCACGCCTCACGTTTTATTCCCTGATCCACACAACAGACCCCGCGCGAGAAAAACGCACGCCCCTCGGGTGAGACCAATCCCCACGCGTCCTCCGTGCGGCGCACCTGAAAGCGGGTGCGGCGCCGAGGCGCCCCGAGCCCTACCGAGGGGTCCCCCGCCGTGTCGTGAGACGGGTCATGCAATGGGCTCGAAACACACCCCGCGCCCAGCGCCACCCCCATCCCCCCACCCACCACCCGGCTCAAAAACGCCCGGCGGGACAGGGGGGTGGGGGTTGGCGATTCCGGTGGTCGTGGCATCATTCTTCCCTTTTCACTTCTCTCACAATTGCGAAAACACGATTCTTCTCCGAGGCTTTCTGTCTCTCACTTCCCGGTTCCGGAACAGGAGTACGTTCCCTTGAAGGCAACCACAGATGAACCTGGCGCAGCGAAGCCGCAACCAACTTCGCGTTTTCTGAAGCAAGCGCCCTCCTGGGATCGCCAATCTCCTGATTGGCGCGGTTGCGGTTCCGGACATTCGGACTACTTTGCGGAATTCCGGAGAGTGCAACTCAGCCCACTGGGTTGCGCTTCGCCTGGAGCGGGCTTTCAGCCCTTGAGGGGATAAGCCCACCCGGGGCAGAGCGAAACGGCACTCTGAGTCGTCCGTCCCCTTTTTCATCAACGGCTGAAAGCCCGACACAAAACGTTGCCCCGTGTCCTTAGATGGAATCGGCGGGAACCGACTCCGGGCTCGTGTTCTTCCCGTCGGAAGATTCCGAAAGAACCTCTCCCGACTCCAACAGAAACCCAGAACCGGGGTCTGTCCCTTTTTTCCACGGAATGCGGTACTCCCGTTGTTGGGAGGAAGACGTTCCGTCGTCGTTCAAAAGCGCGCAGTTCACCCGGATCTCGTCCTCCGAAAAGGAAACGCCCTCAATTCGGATATCCTTTTCCGAGATCCATAACCCGTTTTTCCCAGCGGATTCCCGTGAATGAACGTTTGTCAAAAAAATCAGAACATTCTCTATCGGCTTGTTCGCGAGAGAACTTCCTCTCTCATGAATCTGTACAAACCGATCCTCGTTGTCGTAAATGTAAGACAAGGGATATTCCTGTGAAACTTTCGCCAGATACTTTCGGCCCTTGTTGACCCCGAAGACTTTCAACGCATTATAGACCTTGGTCGAAACCCGATCAACCTGCCTGAACTCCTCCTTCACCTCCGCTCGCTCCGAAATTTTCAAGGAGAGGATTAACATCCATGAGAAGATGAGCAGACCATAGCTCAAAGCCTTCCAGCTTTTCCAGACCGGTTTTCTCGTCTCTTCCGGGGTCTTTTCGGAATCCACTTGTTCCTCTTCGTTCACGTTCATCTCCTCAATCTGTTTGATCGTTCGGTGAAAACCTCGTTTCACCCCAAAGGAACCTCATTCCGCGACAGGCAGGGAGTTTATGGGGATATATTCCGGCCACGCGTTCCACGAATCATAGGGCCGTATCAGAATTTCCCCCGATTTTCGGAGCAAGCCACTTCCGGGCGCCATTCCTGTCTTCCACGGGATCCGGTATTCGGACTCTTGAGACATTGACGATCCATCCGGGTTCAAGAATGCGCACTGAACCACCACCGTATCCTTCTGGAAGGAGACTTGTTTGTACTGCGCGTTGATTTCGGTATTCCAGACACCAAACCCCTTCTTCGATTTCAGGACGAGCAGGGATTTATGCGGATTCAACACGAATTCCTTCGGGTAAGGGTGTTCCTGAATCCAGCGGTGCTCTCTTTTCTCCGGTTCCGATTGCGTGTCTTCGGAAACATCCCCAAAGTGTTCTTTGCAATACTCTTTCACCCGCCTTTCCTGCTCTTCTTCGGAAACGGGGACACAAACCAGAACCCGCCGTCCCTGCTCGTCCTCCTGACTGCGACAGTCATAACAACGCTTCAGAATTATTTCCTCTAGAGCCGACCAGGCGAGCTTCCATTTAGGATATAGATAGTGATACTTTATCTCGGCGATGAGCAGACCAATTGCAACCCCAACATAACAGGCCAGAAACGTTCGAAGGGATAGTTTCATCCATAAAGAGAGATGGAGGCCAATATCGGAGGGAAAATGTTTGTCGGAAAGAAGGATCAAAATCACTTCAACAAGAAAAATGACACACCCGAGAACCAAAGCCGTAAGAAAATTGAACAACAGGACTCTCGGACGAAAATAACAGGACACCAGTGTTTTCCATAACGGTCGCATCGTCTTTTTCCTGCCCTCTCTTCCGTTATTTCCGTTCTCTGCTCTGTTACTCCGAAACCTCTACTGGAGCATAATACTCCGGATACGCGTTTTTCGCGTCGTAGGGCCACGTTTCAGTTCCTCCCGATCTTTTCAGAAGCCCGCTCGGGGGCGCGTGGCGATTTTCCCACGAAATCCGGTATTCCCGCCGTTGGCACAACGAAACCCCCTCGGCGTTCAGGAGATCGCCGGTCAGCACCACTTCGTCCGATGTGAACGAAACCTGTTCGAAGCGCAGGTTGACTTCCGTGTTCCACACCCCAAACCCTTTCTTTGATTTCAGAACAAGGAGTGGTTTCCAGGGGTTGGGGCTTCTTTCTTCGGCGTCAGGGGGGAGTTCGCTTTTAATCGCCTCTTTCCATCGTTCGGAAAAATCGGGAGGGGTGAGCGACTTCGAACCCATCTTCATTTTCATCAATGTTTCTTCGGTCTTTCGAAATTCGGCCAGAAATTTTTCATTCCTTTACTTCCCTCCGCTTCAGAATCTCTTCCCCGGAAGCGGGAACCCAGATCTGAACTTCGCGGCCCTGATTTTCCTGTTGGGCCACGTTATCGTAATGACAAGACAACACATGGTCCTGGAAAAATGGCCACTGGTCGATCGGTCTGAAACGTAGATAACGATTCTTGAGTTCAATCGACACAAAAAACAGGATTACCCAGAGAATCTTTCCCCACCAATATGGAAACCAGTTGAAAATGAAAAGGATCACGAGAAAACCGAGGGTATCTGTACTTTCCCAGGCGAATTTGGGCGAGTCCCATTTAGATCGAAAATCGTTCACGATCGGGACAACAAAAATCAGAATCCCCAGGGGGACCCCGGTCCACCAAGAGGGGAACAGGATAAAGATGAACGAAAGCGCGCAGGTGCAAAGCGGCCTCCGGATCTCCCGGGCAAAATCGGGCGACTGCCATTTGGAATGAAGGATGTTCGCCGCCCAGACAAGAACTCCGAGCGCAAATGCGAACTGGAGGCAGGCTTCAAAGTCATTCTTTCCGAATTCCACTCCCCGGAAGAAAATTACAAAAGTCGCAAGAATCCCCGAAATGGACAGGAGTCCGATCAGAACCGGCGCCACCTGCCGCATTCTCAAACCTCGCACCCACTTCCCAAAACCTTTAAACCCCGTCACCAACCCCGGCTCTTTGTCCCACAGGTGGCCGGGGTACCGCGAAATCCGAAACACGGAACAGAGCGCCGCGACACACCCCAGCAAAATCAGGGTTCCCTGCTTGTCGTTCTGAAAGAGATAGAAAACCCAGGGGCGCGCTCGAAACGGATCGTCCGAGGGGCCGCCCCACAGGAACAGATAGACCAATCCACCCAACGCCAGTGTTGCGCACAGGGAGGTGAAAACGACCTGGAGAATAAACAGGACGGAACGCCAGACTTTCGTAGCCGTCGAGATAGAGAGATCTTGTTGCATGCTCACCCATTCCTCCGGTCAGAGGACAAGATAACGAATTCTGCCCCTGTTGGTTCTATATCCTCCTATAACTTGTGGGTGGAAAGAAAACCGATACCAACCGAGAACGAGAGAATCGTGAACCGGAGAGACCGGAGATGTCAAGGGGGTTCTCCGAAATTTTCAGTTTTGCCCCAATCCTTCTCGTTTCTGTCGCCCCTCCGGGGCTTGATTTTATTTTACGGCCAATTCCGTGGGTTCCCTTCGGTCACCCACGGCTACTCACCGTCGCCCCCTCCGGGGGCTGAAAACAGGGAAAGATTCTCTATCTTTCGAACCTTCATACCCAAGAAGAAGAATCAAGAAGATTCGAGGATGCGTTCCGTTGTTTTTGAGGATGTTTTCAGGTAGAACCGCCGTTTTTCTCGACCGGTTGAATGTCAGAAAGAACGCCCCGTTTCCTTTCGGAAACGGGGCGTGGAAGTTGTGTGGTTTTGCTTTCCCGATACCGCGTCGCGAATGGTTATTGCGTGCGGGGGATGATTTTCAACTCGACGCGGCGGTTCTGCATCCGGCCCGATTCGGTGTCGTTGTCCGCGATCGGGTTTGACGGGCCGTAGCCCACCGACGTGATGCGGGTGGGCGTCACACCGGCCTTGACGAGGTAGGCCTTGACCGAGTTGGCGCGGCTTTCGGAAAGCTGCTGGTTGAAGCTGAGGTCGCCTTCGCTCGAGGTGTACCCTTCGACGACGACGCTCGAGTCCGGATACTCGCGGAGCGAAGCGGCGATCTCGGCCAGTTTCGCTTCGGCTTCAGGCCGCAGGGTGGCTTTGGACTTGTCGAAGTACACGTCGCCGCTCATGCGGATGTTGATCTGCTGCACCTGGGTTCCCTGCGTGCCGTCCTGATTCTGGATGGGGACTTCGACCGCTTCAACGGTCGTGTTCTGGTCGGCAACCGTCTGCTCGAGTTTTTTGGCCTGACGGTCCATGTACCAGCCGATGCCCGTGCCGAGCGCCGCGCCGGCGGCCGCGCCGATCAGCGCACCCTCACCGCGATGCTTCTTGCCGCCCGCCAGTGCGCCCACCGCGGCGCCCGTGGCCGTGCCGAGAACCGCACCCGTGGCGATCTTGTGCTGGCTCATCGTCTCGCACCCCGTGCTCGCCACCAGCAAACTGGCCATCAGGCACACCACCGTCATGTTTCTGAAGTTCCACATAAAAACACTCCTCCTCACAATTTGTAAAACGTCGCGGGCCGATGCCGATCCTGGGTCTGGTCCTGCGCGCTTTGTCTCCTGTTGGGCATTCTCCGGAATTCTTGTCCGGAGGCGGGTTTTCGGCTCCAGGCCGGTTTCCCTTTTTCTATACACTTAGACTTCCCGTTGAGCCGATTGTTCCCGCTCTTTCGTGCGACCTGTCAGAACACCTCAACCACCCGCAGGTAGTTGGTTCCGCCGGGAACCTGAAGGGGCACTCCGGCCAGGAACGCCACCCGCGCCCCACTCTTCAGGTGCCCCTGCGCGCGCAACTGCTTGATCGCCGCGTTCAGCAATTCACTCACCGGGCGGTCCTTGCCGCGCGCCCGCGTGACGGCTCCCTGGGGAAACTCCACCGCCTCGACCCCCCACACCAGCCCCGCCCGGCGGCATTGCTCGGGATAGGGGCTGAGGGCGAAAACCGGGCACGCGGGCCGATAGCGCGAGATGCGCCGGGCCGTGGTGCCATGGTACGTCAAGCATACTATAGCGTCGAGCGCGGCGTCCAGCGCCAATTGGCAGGTGGCGCGGGCCAGCGCGTCGTCCAGATCGTTGTCCGCGTCGTCGGTCACGATTTCCATCCGGTGGAGCCACTGGCGCGAGTCGAACCGGGCCTCGGCGGCGGCGGCAATCCGGGTCATGGTCTCGACCACCTCGGCCGGGTCGCACCCCATCGCCGTTTCAGCGCTCAGCATCACGGCGTCTGTCCCATCCAGCATGGCGTTGGCCACATCGCTGACCTCTGCGCGGGTGGGCCGGGTGTTCTCGATCATGGATTCGAGCATCTGAGTGGCGGTGATAACCGCCTTGCCCGCCCGGTTCGCCGCGCGGATGATGTCCTTCTGGAGGAGGGGGACCAGCTCGAGGGGCTGCTCGATGCCCATGTCGCCCCGGGCCACCATGACGCCGTCGGCCTCGGCGAGAATCTCCTCGATGTTGGCGATCGCCTCGCGTTGTTCAATCTTGGCAATCAGAGGCACCCCCGGTCGGTCTGTTTTGGCCAGGAGGCGCCGAGCCGCCAGTACGTCATGGGCCGAGCGCACAAAGCTCAGCGCGATGAAATCCACGTCGTTTTCGGCGGCGGCCTGGATGCCCTGGCGATCGCGCGCCGTGAGGCCGGTGATGCGCAACGTGCTGTGGAGGAAACTCACGCCCTTGCGCGAAGCGATCGGCCCGCCTCGCACCACGGAGCATTGCAGACACCCCGCCTCGCGATCCACCCGTTCGACCCGCAACAGCACCAGCCCGTCGTTGATGGCCAGTTCGTGCCCTTCGGCCACGTCGTCGAGCAGATGCCGGTAGGCGATATGGATGCGCTCGGGGGTCGAGACGGCGTTACCGGGCGCGACGGCGATGGTCTGACCCGGGTAAGTTTCGAAGGTGGAGGGTTCACACATCGTGCACCGGATCTTGGGTCCGGGCATGTCGGCCAGTACGCCCAGGGGCAGTTTGGCCCGCGCGGCCCACTTGCGTATCCGTGCGACCGTGGCGGCCAGGTCTTTCGGATCGAGGTGCGAGACGTTGAGCCGCACCACGTCCAGTCCGGCGCGCAGCATGGCCGTAAACATCGCTTCGTTGTCGCAAGCGGGACCAAAGGTGCCGACGATTTTCGTTCGATTCATCATGGGAAAGGGTTCCTGTCGTGTGTTTCTTCGTTTGTGATTCTGCTTTGCACAGAAAATGGATCGGGGATGCGCATTTCCCCACAATACTCCTGTTATCCTCCCGGAGGGGGGGGACGGTCAATCAATTTGCGTTTTATTTGGGAGGGAAGGCAGGGACTATGGCCTGTCCAGCCGTCTTTCCCGCAAAAGCGGCGATCCAGATTCTCGCGCGCCTGTGTCGTTTGCGCCCAGAAGGTTACCTACCGGTAGGAAAGCGCTTGACCGGGGCCCGGTCTTTTTCTATACTGACCATTCGGTCGGATCACAGGGAGACGAAAGTCCGCTCTCTCGCCAATCCGCCGATCCGGGTCGTGGAGAGTGTAACTTCTGGAAGGACAAGCATTCGCGTGCATAAGGAAAGAGTTTCAGTCTCCGTATCTCCCCCTGTGGGGCGGGCTATTCATCCGCACGAGTCAGAGGGCGAGTCGGTCCGCGAACGGATCATCGCGCAGGCCGTGGCGTTGTTTTGCCAGAAGGGGTATGCGGCGACCTCGGTGCGCGAGATTGTCGAGGCGGCCCGGGTGACCAAGCCGACGCTTTATTACTACTTCGAGAATAAGGAAGACCTGTTCCGGCACATCCTGACCGAGGGGATGGAGGAGTTTCATTCGCGGCTGCGCGCCGTGTATGCGAAGGAGGAGGTTCCTTTCGCTGAAAAACTCGAAGCGCTGGCGGCGGTCTATTTCGATATCGAACCGGCCGATTACGACTATGTGCGGTTTATCCACGCCGTCGCGTTCTCGGGTTTGTACCACGACGTCTATGACTTCCAAGCCTCGCAGGAGGCGGAACTGGCGTGGGTGACGGCTCTGTTCCGGGAAGCGCAGGCGAGCGGTTTCCTGCGGGGAGACCTCTCCGCCGAAGCACAGGCCAGCGGTTTCATCGGGATGTGTGAGATGGCGATGCGGAACAAGATCTATGGGGGCCATACGGAGTTCGCCGCAAGCCTGCGCCCCCGGGAAATTACCGAGATTGCGTTACAGGGAATGCGGGGAAAAAGACCCCCCGAGAAATAACCGCGCGGTGGGGCATCAGGGTCGGGTGAACCTGTGTGTCCGCCCCCTCGCACACACGCCGGCGGGGACGCCGGCGGTACGAACCGAAAACCTCTGTGCCGGCGGGGACGCCGGCGGTACGAACCGAAAACCTCTGTGCCGGCGGGGACGCCGGCGGTTGGGAAGGAAAGTGAAAACGGATGTTGAAGCGATGGATTGAGCGTCTGGTGGTGTACCTTGCGGCGGCGGCGATTCTGGCCGGCCTTTTCCTGGCCGGACAGGCGTTTGCGCGCCTCTCGCGCGAGGAAAAAGAGAAGATGCGCGCGGCCGGCGATGAAGCGAAACAGGCGGCGGAGTCCGCGCCGGGAACGCCGGTCAAGGTGTATCGGATTTCGGCGCAACCGTTTACCGATGTGCTCAAGCGGCCCGGTGAGGTCGAGGCGTATGAGGACATTGATCTCGCCATGAAAACGTCCGGGACGATCAAGTGGCTGGGTCACATCGAAGGGGACGTCGTGCGCAAGGGCGAGAAACTGATCGAGGTGGATGTGGACGCCGTTCAGGCGCAGCTGGTGCGCGCCCGGGCGAATCAGGATCTGGCGCAGGATCAGTTCAAGCGGATTCAGGAACTTTTTGAAAAGAAAGTGGCGTCGAAGGACGCCTATGACAGCGCCGAGGCGGCGCTCAAGACGGCGAAGGCCGCGGTGAACGAGATCGAAGCGGCTCTGGCCTATGGGACGCTCTACTCACCCATTTCGGGGGTGCTCGACCGGCGTCTGGTGGATCTGGGCGAACACGTGGACGTGGGCAAGACCGTGATGAAGGTGGTGGACATCAGCCGGGTCAAGGTCATGTACGAAGTGCCCGAGAAGGACGTGCTCTACTTCAAACGGGGCCAGAAGGTGCAGTTGAGCGTGCGCGCCGCCGGGGAGTCGCGCGAGTACACGGGCGAGATCGAGTATGTGGCCGTGGCCGCCGACCTGGCCTCGCACACCTATCCGCTCAAGGTGGTGGTGGACAATCCGGATGGGTACCTGCGGCCCGGCATGATCATTGACGCGCGCCTGGTGCGCCGCCAGGTCGAGGCTGGGATCTCGATCCCCTACTTCGCCATGGTCCAGCGCGAGAACGGCCATTCGGTCTATGTGGTCGAGGACGGCGTGGCGCGCGAGCGGACGATCCAGTATGGCACCTTCGAGGGCGCGCTGGTTGAAATCACCGAAGGCCTGAAGCCGGACGACGTGCTGATCGTCGTGGGGCAACGCGGCCTGGTCAATGGACAGAAGGTCAACGTGGTCACCGACCTGACCGATCTGGCCGCGAAGGCTCTGGCCGAGGGGAAAGACCTCTCGGCCCTGGCGCTCTAACCCTCTTTTCTCGGCAACCGCTCTGCAATCCGGGGTAAGGAACCCTTTTCTCATCATGCGTCTGACGAATCTCTGTATAGACAACCGCATCGTAATCCTGGTCTTCGCGTTCATCATCACCATCGCCGGGATCGGCGCCTATGTGACGCTGCCGCGCGAGAGCGCGCCCGACATCAAGTTCCCGTTCATCCTGGTGATGAGTTTCTATGAGGGCACGTCGCCCTCCGACATGGAAACCCTGGTGACGTATCCCATCGAGCGGAAACTGAAAAACCTGACCGATGTAAAGAAGATCGAATCCACCTCATCGGAAAACAACTCGTTCATCATGATCGAGTTCGAACCGACGGTTGATATTGAAACGGCGCTGCAGAAGGTGCGCGACAAGGTCAGCGAATCTATTCCCGACCTGCCCGAGGACATGGAGGAGCCGATAACCAAGGAACTCTCGGCCAACGACGAATTCCCGGTCATGTTCATCAACATCTCCGGCGACATCGGGTTGGTGCGCCTCAAACAGATCGCCGAGGACATGGAAGACGAAATCGAGGCGGTTCAGGGCGTGCTCGACGCGGAACTGCTCGGGGGCCTGGAGCGCGAGATCCGGGTTGAGTTCGACCTGGACCGCGTGTCGGCCTACCGCCTGACCATGGAAGAAATCGTGCGGACGGTGACGCTGAACAACAAGAACACGCCGGGCGGGAGTCTCGAGATCGGCGAGGGGAAATACAGCCTGAAGTCCCCGTCGGAGTTTGTGTCGCCCGAGGAGATCAACCGCCTAGTGGTGGCGGTGCGCGACGGGAAGCCCGTGTACCTGACCGACGTGGCGGTGGGGCGCGACACGTTCAAGGACCGCGACTCCTTCTCGCGCATCAACGGGGTCGAGGCGGTCTCGATCAAGGTGACCAAGCGTTCGGGCGAGCATCTGCTGCGCATCGCGGACGATGTGAAGAAGATCATCGAGAAGTACCGCAAACTGTTGCCCGAGGGGATTCAACTCACCGTCACCTCCGATTCGTCGGAGGAAATCGGAACGATGGTGACCGACCTCGAAAACAACATCCTGACCGCGCTGATTCTGGTGCTGGCGGTGGTGTTCATCTCACTCGGATTCCGCAACGCGATTCTGGTGTCGCTGGCCATCCCGCTGACCATGCTGATGTCGTTCTACATCCTGCAACTGCTCGGGTTCACGCTCAACATGGTCGTGCTCTTCAGCCTCATCATGGCGCTGGGCATGCTGGTGGACAATGCGATCGTGATTGTCGAGAACATCTACCGCCACCACGTCGAGGAGCGCAAACCGCTGCTCCAGGCGGCGCGCGAGGGGACGCAGGAGGTGGCCTGGCCGGTGATCGGTTCGACCGCCACAACGGTCGTGGCGTTTGCGCCGATGGTGGCGTGGCCCGGCATCATGGGGCAGTTCATGTCCTACCTGCCCAAGACGGTCATTATCGTGTTGCTCGCGTCGCTCTTTGTGGCGCTCTTCATGTCCCCTGTTTTTGCGATCTACATGATCAAGCGTCCGAAAAAAGCGCGGGGAGAAAATTTTGAGGCGCAACCCGGATTTATCATCCGGACCTACAAATGGTTTTTGCGCTTCGGCATGCGCTACCGCGTTCTGACGCTCTGTTTCTTCTTTGCGACGCTCCTCATCGCCGGGCAGACGTTTGTGTCCAGCGACCTGGGGGTGGAGCTCTTCCCCGACACCGAACCTAAACGGATCATCGTCAACATCGAAGCGCCGCAGGGCACGAATGTGTACCGCACGAACCAGTTCGCCCTCCAGGCCGAAGCGATCGTCAACCGGTACGGGAACATCAAGAGCGTGACGGCGACGGTGGGCCGGGGCGCGGGGACCTCGTCCGGGTCGAACTTCGCCAGCATCATGATTGACATGATCGCCATCGAACTGCGCCAGGGGGAAGGGGACGACGGCAAGATTTACTTCCGCAACTCGAACGACACGATGGACGCCATCCGAACCGAACTGACTCAGGCGCTCACGGGCGTCCTTGTCACGGTGGACAAACAGGAGGAAGGCCCGCCCACCGGCCCGCCGGTCAATGTCGAAATCGCCGGAGACGACTACGCGCTCCTGGCCCGGCTGGCCCAGACTCTCGAGCGCCGCATTGCGAACGTGCCGGGTCTGGTGGATCTGCGCGACGATTACCGCACCGGCCTGCCCGAGGTCAACGTGATGGTGGACAAGGAACGCGCCCCGATCTTCGGACTCAACGCCTATCTCATCGGTCAATTGGTCAAGGCCGCCGTCAACGGCATCAAGGTAGGGGATTATCGCGACGCCGAGGACGAGTACGACATCACGGCGCGCCTGAAACCGGAGCAGCGCCAGACGATGGAGGACGTCCTGCGCCTGCGGGTGCCCGCGCCGACCGGCGCGCAGATCCCGTTGACCTCGGTGGCGCGTGTGGTCAACACCAGCGGACTTTCCGCCATCAAGCACATTGACCAGAAGCGCGTGGTCACCGTCATGGCGAACGTGGCCAAGGGGTTCAACTCGCAACAGGCGCTCGATGAGGTGAGACGCCTGGCCGAGGAGGGCGCCGCCGCCTTCACCCGCACCGACGTGCTGGACCCCGCCGGACTGGTCCGTTTCCTCAACGACACAGCCAACCCCCTCCACGAGTCCGTTCAGAAATTGCTCTCGCCTGAAACCCGCGAGCAGTTGAACGGTGTGGACGCGGCGAACCCGTCCCCGGAATTCCTCGACGCAGTGGTGGCCGACCTGAACCGCGCCCTGGACAGTGGCGCCGTGCGGGTTGAGCAATTGCAAAAGGCCGCGCCCGGCCTGATGGCCGAACCCGCCGGACCTTTGCAATTGCCGCCGGGGTACTTCATCCGGTACACGGGCGAAAACGAGGACAAGGAGGAATCGCAGACGTTCATGTCGCGCGCCTTCCTGACCGCGCTCCTTTTGGTGTTTCTGGTCCTGGTTATTGAGTTCAACTCGTTGACCCAGTCCATCATCATCATGGTCTCGGTGATCCTGTCGTTCATCGGCGTGTTTCTCGGCCTGATTCTCACGCGCCAGCCGTTCGGTATCATCATGACCGGCATGGCGGTGATCTCGCTGGCGGGCGTGGTGGTCAACAACGCCATCGTGCTGCTGGACTACATCAACGTTCAGCGCCAACGCGGACTGTCGTGCACCGAGGCCATTGTGCAGGCGGGCGCCACGCGGTTCCGCCCCGTGATGCTCACCGCCGTGACGTGCGTCCTGGGGCTGGTGCCAATGGCGCTCAAACTCAGCTACAACTTCTACGAATGGCGCTGGGACTACAACACCGAGACGAGCCAGTGGTGGACCTCGCTGGCCAACGCGCTCATCTTCGGCATGATGGTCGCCACGGTTCTCACGCTCTTTGTGGTGCCCTACGTTTACAGCCTCATCTTCGACTTCCGAGGGAAGTCCCTGGCCCCGGTTCCAGTCTTGGCACCTGTCGGGGACAACCGTCCCTTCGAAGGGGAAACCCGGGAGGAAGAGGAAGGGCCGGAGGAGACGTGGACGGGGGAGGAAACGGCAGACTCTGGAGATTCACCCAGAGAAAAGGAATAGGGTCTTCCCTGAAAGCGCAGGCTTCTTTACAAATGTTCTGTAGGGGTGGGCTTAGACCCGCCCCTACTTTTTCATCGTCAAGCCCTCTGCCGCGTTGTACCATGACCCCGCAATGGTATCGCGTCCGGCGTCTGAACCGGGCGGTCCAACTGCCTGATTCGGCCATTTTGTCCCCGAGGTTTTCCGCATGACCCCTTCTCTGCCTTTCTACAACGAAGACTGCATCGAAGGGTGTCGGCGCCACATCCCCGACGGGTCTGTGGACCTGATCGTAACCGACCCGCCCTATGGCATCCAGGGCGATACCCTCCACAAGCATTACAACCGCAAGGAGGAGCACGTCCTGGACGGCTATGTGGAAGTGCCCGCCGAGGAGTATGCCGCCTTCAGCGCCGCCTGGGTCCGCGAGGCCGAGCGCATCCTGCGTCCCGGCGGGTCGCTCTATATCGTCTCCGGTTACACGCACCTGCGCCACCTGCTCAACGCGCTCGACGCCACGAAACTGAAAGAGGTGAACCACCTCATCTGGAAATACAACTTCGGCGTGTACACCTCGCGCAAGTACATCTCCTCGCACTACCACCTCCTCTACTACGTGAAGCCCGGCGGGCCGGTGACCTTCAACACCCACTGCCGCTACGGCGCCGACGAGAAGACCGAGGGCAACGGCTCGCAGAATTACACCGACCGCGAGGACGTGTGGACGATCAACCGCGAGTACAAACCGGGCCGAACCAAGAACAAGAACGAACTGCCGACGCAGCTGCTCCTGAAGATCCTCCAGTACAGCAGCAACGAGAAGGATCTGGTCTGCGATTTGTTCCTCGGCAGTTTTTCGACGGCGAAAGTGGCCATCGGCCTGAACCGCCGCGCCACCGGGTTCGAAATCAGCCCGACCGCCTTCCGCCACCAGACGGCCGAGGTGGCGAAGGTCCAGCCCGGTTCGCTCCTGGCCGATTTGCGAAAGCCGCAGGCGAACTCCCTCGTGAATCAGGGACAGCTCTGGACCGAGGAGGAAAAGGACCGGGTCCGGTTACGGTATGAAGTGCTGCTGAAAGAGTGTGGAACCCAGAAACGGGCTGTTGAGATCCTTTCGCAGGAAACCGGCCGGGGCCGCTGGTCGCTCGCGCGGGTGTTGAAGAAGAAGTAAGGAGACGGAGGTGAGATTTCGCCCGAAGGCGGAACCATTCCCCTGTTGTTTTAAGTGTCCTGTCTCTATGATTGCGTTCAGCGGATATTGTTTCCGGAGAGACATACCAGAAGGAGAATTTCCCCTCATGCCTATTCGTTCGTTCTCTATCTATCTTTTTGCGGGTCTGACTTTTCTGATGGCGACTCCGGTTTCATCCCAGGATTCGTCCACCACGAATCCCGCCTCGTGCGTGGTCCGTCCGGCGGACACCGGCGTTGCGCTCGTCAACCCCGGCATGGGGTGGACGATGATGTACTACTCGAACGTCATCACCAACTACGGTTCGAAACTCGAACCGTCCGACACGCTTGAGGATTTTCCCGGCCTCTCGGTCATTTACCTCCGCCTCCCCTGGGCGTTCCTGGAGCCGGAAGAGGGACACTACGACTGGAGCCTGCTCGACACGCCCACTCAGCGCTGGGGAGACCGGGGCAAACAGATCGCCCTGCGGATCAGTTGTTGCGAAAGTTGGATGCGCTACGCCACGCCCGAGTGGGTGGAAAAGGCAGGCGCCAAGGGACTGAATTTTCGTCCGGGTGACGGCGTGAAAGCCGACGGTCCCTATTGGGAACCCGACTACAACGATCCGGTCTTCCTGGCCAAACTCGACGCTTTTCTGAAAGCGCTGGCCGCGCGCTATGACGGCAACCCCGCCGTGGCGTTTGTGGATGTCGGCTCCTATGGCGTGTGGGGCGAGGGACACACCTGGGCCAGCACAAAACGGCCCTACGACGACGCCACGCGCCAGCGCCACCTGGACCTCTACGCCAAACATTTCAAGAAAACGCTCCTCTGCCTGAACGACGACCTCATCGGCCCCGACAGCAAGGAGCCGGTACCCCCTCTGGCCACGTACGCCCGCTCGCTCGGCATGACCCTGCGCGACGACAGCATCTGTGTCCAGCCCGCCCCGAATTCCTGGTTCCACGCCGGGCTGGCCCAAGCCTTCTGGCCCCATGTCCCCGTTATTCTCGAACACGAACACTATGGCTCGTCGAAGGAGAAGGGCGCATGGGGTGACGGCTCGCTGCTGGCGCAATCGGTCGAGGAATACCACGCCAGTTACCTCTCGATCCACTGGTGGCCGCGCGAATTTCTGGAGGCGAACCGCGCGGTCATTGAGCGCATCAACCGCCGCCTGGGGTATCGGCTCCAGCTGCGCGAGGCGCGCTGGGAACCGACCGTGGCGCTCGGCCAACCGTTCGCGTTCCAGGCCCAGTGGGCCAACGCGGGCGTCGCGCCCTGTTACCCGGGCGGGTTCATGGCTGTGACGCTCAAGGACGAGAAAGGCGGTATTGTGGCCGTGTGCGTGGACAGCAGCCTCGACCTGCGCCAGATCGAGGTCGGTCCTGAGGGTCAGGCTCCCGTCAAGACGGTCGAGTTCCGTCCCACGGTGGCGCGTATGACCGACCGGTTCGCGGCCAATGTTCAGCCGGGCGTCTATGACCTGTTCGTCTCGGTCGGCGCGTCGGACGGCGCCCCGCGCATCGCCCTGCCCCTGGCGAATGAAGACGGCCACCGCCGTTACAAGATCGGGCAGATCGAGTTGAAGCCGCGGGGACAGTAAAGAAGAGACGGAGACGGAACAGGAACTCCTCTTTGTCTAATAGAGAGGGGGGGCAGATTTTAGTAAGCATTTAGCCATGCTTCGCGACGGACAAAAAAAACCGCGCCCACTGGGGCGAAGGGTGTTGGTCAACTGGATCGCGCCTGTTGTTCGTATAGAAAAACCTTCGGACCTGAAGAAATCTGTACCGCAACCGCCCGGTGCCCCACTGGGGCACTCACTCTGGGCCAGTGGGGTTCTCCGGAACTCTAAGATTTGGCTAAAGGCTTACTGAGAAAAGCCTTGTCACCGAGACGGGCGCAAGGGTACGATCAACTGGAATAGATAGCGGGATCACATGAAGGCTTGGACGTGAGTTGTTCGAATCGTTGCCCATCGAGAAGATCTCCCGAGACTTGGGAGAGGGGAAGGCGTTCAAAAGCGTTTCGAGTGGAGGGAAGGTCCGTCTTGCGCGGTTGTTCTCGACAATTGGGTGCGGGATGAAATGAGTGATCATGTGAAAGGGAAGACAGTGTTCTCTTTTTTCCACGACCTGAAATTAAACATCAAGATTTCCCTCGTGGGTATTGTGGGCGTACTGGTGACTGCCGCCGCGCTGCTGGTTCTGGCCGCCTGGCAAAGCGCTCAGTACCACCGGCTGGCCGAAACGGAAGTCAACAAGTTGATCGACGCCGATCTCGATCATATCACGCAAGGGGTTTACAATCTGGTTCAAACCGAAGACGAAGCTGTTCAGGAACAGGTTAACAACAACCTGAACGTGGCGCGGCATATTCTGGAACACGAGGGGAAAGTGCGCCTGTCGAGCGAGACTCTCACTTGGACGGCGGTCAACCAGTTCACCACAGAATCGCAACAGATCCAACTACCGAAATTGATCGTTGGAAATCTTCAAGTGGAGCCGAACGACGACCCGGCAGTCGAGACCCCCCTGGTGGATGAAGTGGTCGGACTGGTGGGCGATACCTGCACGATTTTTCAACGGATGAATGAAAAAGGGGACATGCTGCGGGTCGCGACGGCGGTCAAAGACCGAAGGGGACGGCGCGCGATTGGAACGTATATCCCATCCCGCAATCCGAACGGAACCCTCAACCCGGTGCTGGAGGAGGTCTTGAAGGGGAACAACTTTCAAGGGCGAGCCTATGTGGTCAATGAATGGTATCTGACCGCCTATCAACCCATTCGCGATCGCTCCGGCTCCATTATCGGGATGCTTTATACGGGAACGAAGTTAAAGAGCCTCGAGGCGCGGGTGCGGCAGGCCATTCTCCAGACCAAAGTCGGAGAAGCGGGGTATGTCTATGTCATTGCGGGAAAGGGAGAGCAGAGAGGGCGCTATATTATTTCCCGCTACGGGGAACGCGATGGGGAAAACATCTGGAACGAAAAGGACAGCGAGGGGCGCTATTTTATCCAATCCATTGTCAACAAGGCGGTTCTCCTGGATCCGGGTGAGATGGCGACCGAGCGTTATGCGTGGCAAAACCCCGGCGAGACGAAATCGCGTTGGAAGGTTGCCCGCCTTGCCTATTATGCGCCGTGGGACTGGGTGATCGGGACCAGCGCCTACGAGGATGAACTGGAGTTGTATCGGGTTGTTTTATCCGACGGGAAGACCCGGATGGTCCGTACGATGGGGATTGCGGGAGGCATTATTACGCTCGGTGTCGGGTTTCTGGGTCTGTTGACCGCCTGGACGGTGGTGCGCCCGATCCGGCGGATGACCGGGGCGGTCGAAACGATCATGCGGGGTGATCTGGATCAACATGTGGAGATCGAGTCGCGTGATGAGATCGGCGCCTGGGCCGAGGCCTTTAACCACATGACCGAACGCCTGAAGGAAACCATGGATGCGATCCGAAAGGCGAACGAGCATTTCCAGTCCCTGCTGCACGCTTCGCGCGCCTACAGTATTATCAGCACGGATCCGGACGGGATTATTCAAATTTTCAACGAAGGCGCCGTCCTCATGCTGGGGTACCAGGCGGACGAAGTCATTGGCAAGATGACTCCCCTGGCGTTTCACGATCCGGCGGAGGTGAGCCGGCGGGCTTCCGAACTGGGCATTCGTCCGGGTTTCAATGTTTTTGTCCTGGGCATTTATGATTCGGAACAGGAAACGCGGGAGTGGACTTATATCCGCAAAGACGGTGTTCGTCTCACGGTTGCGTTGACCGTGACCGCCATGCGTAGCGAGTCGGGGATCTTGAACGGTTTTATCGGAATTGCGCGTGATGTCACGAATGAAAAAAAACTCGAACAGCAGCTCCTGCAATCCCAGAAAATGGAGACAGTGGGGCTTCTGGCTGGAGGAATCGCGCACGATTTCAACAATCTCCTGACTCCGATTCTCGGCTACACCGATTTCCTGTTGTCGAATGCTCCCGGGGAGGCTCAAACCGAACTGCGTCAGATCCGGCGAGCCGCGGAACGAGCCAAAGATCTGATTTCCCGGCTGTTGACATTCAGCCGCAAGCAGGTCATCGAACTGAAGACGGTGGATCTGGGACAGATTGTCCGGCATTTTGAAACCATTCTGCGCCGGACCATTCGCGAGGATATCCACATCAACATCCTGGTTCCCCCGTCGCAGTGCCCGATTCGGGCGGATGCCGGGCAGATCGAGCAGATTCTGATCAACCTGTCGGTCAACGCTCAGGACGCCATGCCCGGCGGAGGTATCCTCAAGATAGAAGCCCAGGAGGTTCAGATCGACGAATCGTTTGTTCTGTCCCATCCGGAAATGCTCGCGGGCCGTTACCTGTTGCTCACCGTGAGCGACACGGGAGTCGGGATGGATGAGAAGACGCTGGCGCATGTTTTCGAGCCGTTCTATACCACCAAAGAACAGGGTAAAGGGACGGGGTTGGGACTTTCAACCGTCTATGGAATCGTCAAACAGCACAACGGTTTCATCTATGTGTATTCCGAGAAAAACCGGGGGTGCGCTTTCGAGATTTATCTGCCCCGAGACCTTCAGGAGATGGAAAAAGTTGAACAGCGCCGCACCGCGCGGACGGAATTGAAACGCGGGGTGGAGACCATTCTGGTCGTGGAAGACGACGAAATGGTCCGTTCCTTCACCAGCCAGATTCTCAAGACGCTCGGCTATCAGGTTCTTTTGACCGAAACCGTGCGGGAAGCCATCGAACGCGTCGAAACCGCCGAACAGGAGATAGACTTGCTTCTGTCGGATGTGATCATGCCGGTCATGAATGGCAAGGATCTTTACGATCGGCTCAAAACCATTCGCCCGAATCTGAAAGCCCTGTTCATGTCGGGTTATCCGCGCGATGTGATCGGGCACCACGGCGTTCTGGATGAACATGTGTATTTTCTCCAGAAGCCCTTCTCGCAACAAGCCCTGGCCACCAAACTGCGCGAGGCGCTGGATTCCTGAAAGAGGGACACTCCGAAGATCCATTTGGCTGAATCGCCGATCCGGGCTGAATCCGGGTTAGGAATTTCGATAGAACCGTTGCCAAAAAGAATCTTTAGTATCCAGTAGAAGACGCATCTGTTCGTCATCCCCGCGAGAGCGGGGATCCAGAGGACGCGCGAACGACGGAAAGAGAAAAAACCGCAATCGAGGTGGGGATAAAAAAACACAACGCCCCGGTTCTGGGTTCCCGCTTGCGCGGGAATGGCGTAGAAAGGACTGAGCCGGGGGAAAAGGGGCTTCTCCGATTCTTTCTGGCAATCGCTATAAAAACAGTCCGCCCGCTTTCTTTTCTTGCATTGACGCATCCGTTCTTGAATAGTCGCTTGAAGATTCCGATGGCTGAAAGATCCCTGAAAAGGGACGAATCGGAACACTGAGACGTACGAAGAAGGCGTATTGAGGGGAGAAAAATCTCGTGCTGAATCTCGTCAAAGTCCACTGGCGAATGGGTGTACTGGTGTTTCTCTGTGGAGTTATCGGGACCGGATGCGCCCGGTTTTCTCCCCACGCACCCGGAAAAACCATCCGGTTGTCCGAGGATGTGACCGTTCAGCGGATCAAACCCGCCGTCTGGCTGTACACGGCGAGTTACGACTTGCCCGAGTATGGGCGGGTTCCAGCCAATGGGTTGATTCTCATTGGGAAAAACGACGCACTGATGGTGAACACGCCGTGGACCGAACCCCAGACCGCCCTTCTGTTTGATTGGATCGAGAAAAGAGGGCGCGTTTCGGTGAAAACCGTCGTCCTGACGCACTCGCATCAGGATTGCGCCGGGGGGCTGGCGGAAGCCCACCGGCGCAAAGCGGAGTCCTGGGCATTGGACCGGACAGCCGATCTGTTGAAAGCGGACGGGAAACCGGCGCCCACCCATGTGTTTCCCGGGAAAACGGAGATTCGGTGCGGAAGCGAAACCGTCGAACTTTTCTATCCCGGTCCGGGCCACACGGTGGATAATATCAGCGCGTGGTTGCCCGAAAGCAAAGTGCTGTTCGCCGGGTGTCTGATCAAGTCGCTCGACGCGAAAAATCTGGGTAACACAAAAGACGGCGATCTCGAAAAATATCCCGAAACGCTGAAGAAAATGAAGCAGGTCTATCCGGACGCGGTTCTGGTGGTTCCCGGTCACGGCGCCGTGGGCGGACTGGAATTGCTGGACCACACCCTCGATCTTTGTAAGAAAACAAACTGATGCCCGGAATTCTCGCTGAAGACCGGAACGTTTTTCAAGCCCCCCAAAGGAACCCATTCCCGTGACCAAAGCGCTGATCACCATCCCGACCTACAACGAAATCGAGAACATCGAGTCGCTCATTGCGCGTGTGCTCGAGCAACAGGCGCCGGGGGTCGAGTTCGAGGTGCTGGTGGTGGACGACGCCAGTCAGGACGGCACGGGCGAAGCGGTCGTGCGGTTGACGCAGACGCGCCCGGAGGTGCATTTGCTCAAACGGCCCGCCAAACTGGGACTGGGAACGGCCTACATCGCCGGGTTCCGCTACGCGCTCGAACGCGACTACGACCTGGTGGGCACGATGGATGCGGACTTTTCACACGACCCGGCGCACTTGCCCGCGATGGTGGCGGCGGCGCAGGCCGGCGCGGATGTGGTGATCGGGTCGCGTTATATCCCCGGAGGGGGCGTCCGAAACTGGGGAATCCACCGCCAGATTCTGAGCGCCACGGCCAATCTGCTGGCGCGTACCATCGGCGGTCTGCGCACGCACGATTGCACGACCGGCTATCGCCTCTACCGGACCGAGTTTCTGCGCCGGGTGGACCTGAACGCGATCACATCGCACGGCTATTCCTGCCTGATGGAACTGGTGCATTTCTGCCAGCGCCAGGGTGCGCGGATTGTCGAGTCGCCGATCATTTTCACCGACCGGCGCGAGGGACAATCGAAAATTTCCCAGAAGGAAATCCTCCTGGCCTTCCGAACCCTCTGGCACCTTGGGCGGCTGCGGTTCGGGAAGTGAGCGAGAAGAGGACGGATAGGCTGATAGGACTGATGGGTTCAATAGGACCATCGAGCGTGGTCCGTTGACAAAAACCCTTCTTTGCGCCCGCAGCGCAACCGCAACAGGGCTCATTCCCACGCCGCGCGAAACCGTTTCTCCAGCATCTCTGCGTTCACCCGCCAGGCAATCACCACAAACGCCGCTTCCCTTTTCCCGTCAAGGGCGGATTTTTCCTCGACCCGATTTCCGGCTTTTTCGATGAAAACCAGCCCGTCCCCAAAATCCACGTGGCCCTTGAGGCGCAGGATTTCCCGATCGAGCGATTGCAGAAGATCGAGGAATTCGCGCCGGTTCACCGGCCCCGTGGGCCGGAGCGTCAACGAGAACACGCCCGGCGGCGGTTCCGTGGCGGCCTGCCCCTCCCGGGGAATGTGGCGGACGGTGTCGAGAAAACCGTCCTCGATCGCGCCGCGCTCGATGCAGCGGATTGGCGCGTGGGGATTCAGAGAGCGCAGAACCTCGCACACGGACTGGACTTCCCCTTCCGGCGCCAGGTCGGTCTTGTTCACGAGCAGCGCGTCGGCCCACTCGACCTGGGCTCGGGCCGGTTTCAGAAACGGGAGCACCTTGAGGAAATTCGCCGCGTCCACGACGCAGAGATTTGCCCGGATCTCGAACCGGCCTTTCAGCCCGGGCGATTCGAGAAACGCCTCGAGGTCGCGCGTTTCGGCCACACCGGTCGCTTCGACCAGAAGCAGATCGGGCGCGGGTCCCTCCACGATCGCCGTCAGGGTCGCGATAAAATCGGTCTTCACGCAGATGCAGAAAACGCTTCCCTTGTTGATCTCATAAAGGGCGCGCCCCCCCGCCTGCACGAGCCGTCCGTCCACTCCCAGCGCACCGAACTCGTTGACCAGCAGCGCCACCCGCCGCTCGCGCAGCGAGGGCCACGCGAGCAGGCGGTTGAGCAGGGTGGTCTTGCCTGCGCCGAGGAAACCGGTCAGGAGAACGATCGGGACGGGGATCACAACAGGGCGTCCTTGATCCATTCCTTGATGATTGCGGTTTCGGGCGGGGTTCCGGCCGATTTCACCTGATAGCGCGCCAAGACGACTGCGGGCGTCTGGGACGGGTCCACGCCGTAGGACAGGATTTCCGTCTGGCTCGTGACCTGCTCGACCTGGACCTCGGCGCCCAGTTCGGCCACGGCGCGCTGCGTGCGGCTGAGCGCTTCCTGAAACGTCTCGCCGCCATCCCCAAGAACATAGAGCGTGGCCTGGCGCTGGCGGATCTTCATGCGCAGTTTCTCATAGATGCGGCGGCGGATGGCGCCGACCAGTTCTTCCTTTTTCGGAATCCGCGAGACGAAGGTGATCTGGCCGTCAATGCAGATGGTTGGGATGTTCTTGACCATCAGCGAGGTCATGAAGACGAGCGATTCGGCTTTTTTGATCTTGTGCTCGCGCCACTCGACGAGCCCTTCGAACTCCGGCGCAATGTTGCGCACCGCTTCGACCATGTACTGACACGGCGCGCACGCTTCGGAGTCCAACGTGATAATGTCCACGATCACCTTGTGGGTTTTCCCGTAGTCGCCCATGTCGAACAGGTCGGTTTGTTGCTGTTCCGTCTGGATTGCGCGGACGACACCGCGTTCGTACTCGTCGAGCGCCACACGAGCCACGGCGGCCAGGTTCTCCGGGGGCGTGGCATAGGGCAGGTCGCATCCCGGCGCCAGGACAAAGCCTCGCGTTCCTCCCACGTCGAGACAGTCAATCGCATTGCGTTGCGCGTCGAGCGGTTTGCCGAGCAGGAGCACGGACGTCAACTGGAGGTTGCCCCCCACGCTCACGCCCCGTTCCAGGCAGATCTCGCGGCAGTACTCGAGGCTGATGTTTTCATCCACGGAGATATTGTCCGGCTTGCATTCACACATGGCCTGAATGTTCTGCTGCGCGTGACCGCAGACGAAAAACGACCCCAGCGCGCCGCGCTTGCGGGCGGCCTCGAACACCGGCGCCACGTAGGGCGTCACAAACTCGCGAAATTGATCGGGGCCTATCTGGCTGGTCATCGGGTCCACCAGGGCCACCACATCGCACCCCGCCTCGACATAATATCCCGCCATCGCCTGGGCCACCTGGCCGCAGAACTCCATCAACTTGTGGACTCCCGCCGGGTCTTCATACATGTTCATGAAAATTTCCGTTCCGAGCAGATGCAGCGCGAGCGTGAAAGGGCCGGTGATGAGGCCGTAGAGAGCCAGATCGGGATGGGCCAGGCGCATGCGCCGGGCGGCTTCGAGCGACAGGCCGATGCGGCCCGCGTTCGGCCCCGGAATTGTCAGATCCGCCAAGGTTTTTCCCGAACCCATCGCAAGAGGATGGGTGACCACCGACGGAGGATTCTCGTCCGCCCAGACCAGTTCGCATCCGAATGTCTCGGCCTCGATCTGGAGGTCGAACACCACGGGCAGCCCATCGGGCTGGTAGAGTTCCACGGCGCGGGCCGCGCCCGCCACAAGGTGATCCACCGATTTCAGATAGGCGTCGGCGGGCACCCCCAGCAGCGCCCCGCCGTGGCATCCCACAAACGGCACCCACGGCGCGCGGTCGGTCTCTTCACAACGAATCGCTCTCAGCACCCGTTCTCTTCCAGTCAGCATCGCTTCTCTCCTCACGGCCTGTCGTTCGATTTTTTTCAGATCTCGACATATTTCCGATTTTTGTGTCATCTTCACAGGAACGCAACGATTGGTGCCACGCCGGGTATAAGATGTCAAGAATGAAACGGCTATTCGTTGGGCGAGCGGCTTCCTTTCTGGCAAATAAGACAAATATCGGCACAAAGGACAAGGAATCCGCTGAAAAATACCCCTTTCCCTCCCTTGGGCCTCATGCTATAAAATCCATGCGGCGCCTCCCTTTTCTGCGAGTCGGTTGCGGCGGATCGTTTCGGGAAACGGCGGCGCGTCCGGGACTCCGGGAAAAAAACGATTCACCTAATTTCTGCTCAGACAGAGAAGCCTATGAAACCCGTTCAGGTCTGTCCTCTCGATCGGATGTCCGAATCGAATTTTAATTGGGGCCTTTCTTCAGAAGAGGGGGCCCCCTATCGCGCCTTGACCGATGCGGAGATCGTCACACTCCAGAGTCTGGGCAACCGCGCCACCGACTGGAGCGCCGTACGGATTGCGGACCCCTTCGAGATCGGACTGGTGCGCCAGAATGAGTTTCGAGGCGCTGTGCGTCTGGGTCCCCTCACGCCTGTCTTTCTCGAACGGGGAGCGGTGCGCCAGCCAGCCGGTGTCACCCACAGCGTTCTGGCGTATTGCGAAGTGGGCGCCAACTGCGCCATTCACCACGTGCGCCTCCTGTCCGGTTACCGGGTCGAAGCCCAAGTGATTCTCTTCGACCTCGGAGAATTGTGCGCCTCGCCGAGCGATACGTTTGGCGTCGCCAGCGCAGACCCGAAGCGCGCGCCCTGGATCGAAGTCTGGAACGAAGCGGGCGGACGCGGCATCCAGCCCTTCCCCGGTATGCGGGTGGGCGACGCGTGGATCTGGGCCAAACACCGCGCCGACCGCGTCCTGCTCGAACGTCTCGAAAAATTATCGCAGGATGCGGCCACGCGGGCGCGCCAACGTGGGTGTCCGGGTTTGATCGAAACCGGCGCGACCCTCCTCCATGTACCCATCCTGCGGGGGGTCCAGGTCGGTCCCCACGCCTGCATTGACGGCTCGGACCGACTCGAGAACGTCACGATCGAAAGCAGCGCGGACGAACCGACCCACGTGGGCGCGGGCGCCGACCTCGAAGACGGTCTGGTGGGCCGGGGATGCCATGTCGGGTTTGGGTCGAAGGCCGGCCGTTTCGTTCTGTCGCCCCATGTGCATCTCTGCCACGCCACGGCGCTCACCCATTCGGTCGTGGGGGACAACTCCGCTGTCGAGTGTTGCGAAGTGCGCAGTTCGCTCCTGTTTCCCTCCCACGGCCAGCACCACAACAACTCGTTCCTGATCGCCGTGTGCATGGAAGGTCAGTCGAACGTGGCCGCCGGTTCGACCATCGGGTCGAACCACAACTCGCGCGCGGCAGACGGGGAAATTCTGGCCAAACGGGGCTTCTGGCCGGGTCTTTCGACCAACTTCAAACACAACTCACGCTTCGCGTCCTTCACGCTGGCCGCAAAGGGCGCCTATCCCTACGAAATAGACCTGCCCCTCCCCTTTTCGCTCATGAGCAATCACGATTCGGAGGACTGCCTCGTGGTGCGGCCCGCCTATTGGTTCCTGTACAACCTCTACGCGCTGGCCCGCAACGCCTGGAAATTCGCCGCCCGCGACAAACGGGTGCGCAAAGACCAGAAAATCGAAACCCATTTCCTGGCGCCCGACACGGTTGAGGAAATCTTTCAGGCGCTCGATCTTCTGGAAAAATGGACCGGCGCGGCGCTGAAACGGGCGCAGGAAGCCTCGGATTCCAATTCCGCACCCGCCGAAACGACGCCAAACGGCACCGAGGCACCTGAGAATGCCCCACGTGGCATGTGGACGGAAACTTCCGAGGCCGACCGCCTCGACATTCTGGCCGAGGGGGTCGAGCACTCCAAACGCCCGGTGCGTGTGCTCAAGGCGGGGTGTGCCTGGAAGGCCTATCGCGAAATGGTTCACTATTATGCGGTTCGAACCTTGCTGGAATTCATGGAAGCGCAAGGAGTGTCGAACCTCGACGCGCTCAAGGCGAACCTTGAACCCCTGGGCGCCACGTCCTGGGTCAATGTGGGGGGGCAGGTGATGACCGCCGCCGACCTCGACGCGCTCCTCGAAGGGATCCGCAACGGACGACTCGGGGACTGGGACGCCGTGCATGCCGAGCAGGACCGCCTCTGGGAGGCCTATCCGCGTCAGAAGGCGGCGCACGCTCTCGGCGCTCTGTTGCGCCTCGAAGGGTGGACTCTGGACGAACTGATCCCGACCCGCTGGGTCGAGGCGCTCGATCTGGCCCGCATGACCCAGTTCGAGATTGCCAAGCGGACCCGCGACTCGCGCGCCCGCGACCACGTCAACCCCTTCCGTTCGGTGACTTACGACTCCCAGGCCGAGATGGACGCCGTACTCGGCACGCTCGAAGACAACGCATTCGTCCAGCAGACCGCCCGCGAGGCCGAGGAGTTTGCCCGGCGGGTGGAGCATCTGATCGAGGGCGAATATTCCGGAAACCCCGGTTGAAAAAGCCGAGTTGTGAGTCCTGGCGACCTCCTTATTTGACCAACCGGGCGCCAGGAATTCAGACCACCGGATGGAAAGAATTCCCTGTTTGTAGAGACATAATGCTTGACGGGCCGGGGCGTTTATGCCATTTTACCGTTCCCTTGGCGGACTTGCAGGTCGAAAAGCCTGCGGGGAAGCCAGAAGTGTTATTTGAGGCGAGGTACCCAAGTGGTTAAGGGGGAGGTCTGCAAAACCTCTATTCATGGGTTCAACTCCCATCCTCGCCTCCACTCAAAGCCCAATAAAATCAACGGCATATAGAAAATTCCGAGAAAACCGTCAAGTTAAAATCTGGCGGTTTTTTGTCGTTTTGGGGCACCTTTGGGCACACTTTGGGCACACGTTTTTTGAAACCTCCCCTTACTCCATGCGCTCCCACCCGAGTACATCGAAAGGACCTTCAAAATGTGAAGGGCCAATACGATCAAGAACGTTTTCTCCTGACAGGAATTTTTAGTTTTGCATTCTAATAAATACCGGGGAGAAGACGATGCGTCTTATCCCTGTAGGCCTGATATTCATCCCCATAGCGCGTCAGGAGCGCTTTTTCCTCTTCCTGAATCCGCCAGACGGTCACGCCGGTTATCACAGCAAGCGCCAGCCAGGAAATCCAATTGGAACGGATCATTGGCAGAGCCAGCGTCTCGATAAGATAAAACGCGTAGATGGGATGGCGGACATACGCATACGGACCACGGGTCCGCAGGCCTTCCGTCGGCGCCGGATCGAGGTAGAAACTGTAACCGCGTCCCAATTCCCGCAACGCCACCGCCCGACCCACGAATCCCACGCAAAACAACAGAAAACCCAGAGCAAAAAAAAGAAGAGAAGGGGGACCTCCTCGCCAGAGATAAGATCCCACCATCCCGCCGGAGAGAAGGAAGGGAAGGGAAAGTAACTGAAGCGAGATCCTCCCACGCTGCGTGGAACGTGTTTCCGTTTCGCGCGGCCGCATGAACGGTTCAACCAGGATTCTCAGGGAGAAAAACGCGATAAATCCGATCGACCAGCCGTGCTGCATTTGTGTCTCCCCCCACACTCATGAATTTTGACGGATTGACAAGGAAATCTTGTTCACCGAAGTCCCTGTATCAAGATGGTTCCCCATCGGGGAAAACGGGTACGGCTTCCCGTTCATGGAGGTTTTTCCACGCCGCGTATCCCCCATATACTACCCGGACTTTGGGATGTCCCGCTTTTGCGAGACGGTACCCGGCGCCGTAGGAGAATACTCCCGTTCCGCACATCAGGACCACTTCCCGGTCCCACGGGATCTTCTTGAGATACCGCTCGAAGTTGATCCAGGTCCATTCCTTCGCGCCGGGAATGGTGGGATACAGCATCCGCTCATAGGGCCAACGCAGGTCGATCAGAAAGACTTCGCCCGACCGGACCCGTTCCAACGTCAGGTGCTGGGGATCCAGGTAGGCCAGTCCGGGAGGATCGCCCTTCAGGACTTTCTGGAGAACGGCGATCGTGTAACGCACATCGGCCAGGGTGGTGGTCCGTCCCATGCTGATACGGATAGTCGAGAGAGCGTCGGCCTCACGGATCCCCATTCCCAGGAGAACATGGGAGGGTTCGATCCGGTCGGCGGTACAGGCCGAACCGATCGAAACGCTGATCCGGTAACAATCCAGTCCGGCGAGAAGGCGGATCCCCTCGACACCGGGAAAGGTGACGTTGAGCGATCCGGGGAGTTGATGAGCGGGAGAGGCTTCGTTGATTCGCACGTCGGGCTTGATCCGGTGGAGTTCCTCGACGAAACGGGAACGGAGATCGGAAAGGCGTTTGAATTCGGATTCCATGTTCGCCCCGGCCAGTTGGACGGCCTGACCCAGCCCGGCGATCTGGTGGACGCCTTCGGTTCCGGCGCGCAAGCCCCGTTCCTGATCGCCCCCCCCGATGAGAGGGGTCCACTCGACGCCGCCCCTCCAGTAAATGACGCCCACCCCTTTCGGTCCCCGAATCTTGTGGGCCGTCAGGGTCAGGAACTCACACCCCAGTTCCTCGACATCTGTGCGGATTTTCCCAAAAGTCTGAACCGCATCGGTATGGAGGGGGATTTTCGCTTCCCGGGCGATGGCGGCGATCTCCGGAATCGGTTGAATCGCTCCCGTTTCGTTGTTGCCGTGCATGATCGAGATCAGGATCGTATCCTCGCGGATGGCTGTCCGGACATCCTCGGGCCGGACCCGGCCGTCGCGTCCCGCGGGCAGAAACGTAACGTCTCCCCCCATCGCCTGGATCTGCTGGCAGGCGCCCAGGACCGATTCGTGTTCGATCTTCGAGGTGATGATGTGTCCCTGGCCGCGCCGGTTGAAGACACCCTTGATAATGGCGTTGTTCCCCTCCGTCCCCCCCGAAGTGAAGAACAGGCGCTCAGGCGCGCAACCCAGGAGCGCCGCTACGGAACGGCGCGTCTGCTCGATCACCCCCCGGGCGGCCCGGCCGTGGGTGTGGAGGGACGAAGCGTTGCCATTAGTTTTCCGCAGGGCACGATCCATGGCCCGGCGGACCTCGGGCGCCACCGGCGTTGTGGCATTGTGGTCAAGATAGACATCCCGAACCCAGAAGATCATGGTTTCCTCCTGAACAGATGGGTACACCGAAAGATTTAATAGTAGAGAAGACCGGGCATTGTTTCACCGGTGATGTGTTGCGTTTCGCCGTTTATTGTCACATTCAGGTCATACCGCCCCCGCAACCGGTAAAGCCAGGGATTGCTCACAAAGGTCCGAATGAAGACCTGAATCGGCCACTTCAACTCGGCCAGCATGTCCATTCTTTGAATGGTGGCAACGGTTCGAACCGTCCCCGTGACCTTCACGCCATTTGAATCGAAATCCACCGTGATGGTCTTGGGCCACTCGTAACCACTTTCTTTGTCTTTCTGTGTTTTAGTCGTCTCCAGGGAATAATTGTCGGAGCTGGCAAGGATTTTTCCCCCCTTCCCAATCAGGCCGTTCTGAACTTTCTTCTGGCCGTACCCATCTTTCAGATACAGGTCCTGGAGGATAATCGTGAGATCGTCGTGCCAGATTTTGAGAAACAGTCCGCCTTTGGAAAACTCGGTCACTTTCAGAGTCTGCCACCCGTGGTCATGGAACCCTTTTCCATCCACGGCATAGGTATTTTCCCCCACGGATACCGTCCCCGTCGCGTGTGCGCTTGGCGCGTTGATCCCGTAAGCGTATTCTTTCCCGCCGATTCGGACGACTCCATCCCGGTAACGATACGCCGGCAATTCGGATCGGAACAGGAGGTCGGCCTTGAAATCCCCTTCCTCGATCTGGAGGTGGTAATCCGGCGCGGCGCCCCAGGCGCGATTGGAACCGATCTTGACGTCATAGACCTCGGTGGAAGCCTCGAGTTGGGCGCGAGGGTACTCCTTGTGAATTTTTATCAGCGATCCACCTGCAGGCTTGAAGGCCACATTGACATAGGAGTCGTACGTGTTGAGAGCGACATTGCTGACGGTCAGAGACGCGAAAAGACAGGAACCGTCTTTCTGCTGGGCTGAGAAATACCAGTTCTCTCCGTAGTCCGGCTCCTTTTCCCGGGCCTGAAACCGCATGAATTCGACCGGAATGCCCTCGGTGGTTTCTCCGTCAAATTCGAGGAGCGGTTTGGCGGCTTCGATCTGTGTGACCAGAAAAACAAGAATCAACAAGGTGAGAATCCGATTGGCATAAGTATGCATCGTTTCCACTTCCTTTCACTTGTGCGCGATCGTCTTGCCCGATTCTGTCACTACCCGTCCCCGTAACACATTGCGGACACAAGCGGGCAGGAGTGTTCCATCCGGTTGCGGATACGCCTGGCAACACCGCCGCACGCGCGCCAGATCGAAGGTCTCGGAGTCCTGAAACGCGTGGATAAAGATGGACTTGACCTTCCGTTCCAGGGTGGTGAAGGTCCTGCGTGGATCGAAACACTTGCACGACGAGCCGCCGGAAATCTCGCGCAGCAGTCCGCGCAAGGTCGCCAGCACGGCCTGACTTTCGGGCACCGCGCCCGCCGGACCGCTCCAGAGTTCGTAGATCATCTGCTTGAGACGTTCCTGTTCCCCATCTGCCAGGCCAAAGAAAATACGGTTGGCAAGAGAGTCCAGCAAGGTCGCCGCATCGGTGAGTTGGTTCACGGAGACGGCACGTTCTTCCCCCAGCATCAGATAAAAGGAAAGACTGAAGCAGAGAGGGTGGCTGCACGGCAACGGGACAAAGTCCCGGGCCTTCACGTTGGGATGACCCGCCTGGTCGAGTAACTGGACCACGTCCGGAATCGTGAGGCGTTGTGGGGCCGGGGTCATCCGTGCCGCCCGTCCGGCGAACGCGACCGGTTGAAGCATCAGGCTGACAACGTGTTCGTTTGAGAAGAGACAATCGAGCATTGCCGGCAACTGGTCGTCGTTGATCCCGCCCGCGACGGTCATGGTGAGGGTGGTGGTGATACCCGCCTCCCCAAGCAGGTTCAGGATCTGTAATTTTTCATCCAGAAGAGGCCGTCCCCGTAACAGCCGGTAGGAAATGTCATCGAATCCATCGAATTGGAGTGAGACGACGATGTTCAATCTTTTCAATTCCTGAAGCAACGTCTTGTTTTTCAACAGTTCCAAGCCGTTTGTAGAAACACTGATCCGAACAATCTCCTTGCTTGAGGCGGCTTCTTCGATGATTTCGAGAAGGTGTGGGTGCAGCAGCGGTTCTCCGCCGGAAAGGTTCAAGACATCAATCTGACGTTCAGCCGCGAGGATCTTGTTCAGAATCGTCCGAAACTCGTCCAATGAAAGATCCCATGGCGCCGAATCCTGAGGACCGTGGCCACCGGAAGCATTGATACAGACCGGACAGGTCAGATTGCAGCGCGAAGTGATCTCCAGAATCGGCATACAGAGGTGCTGTTCGTGTCGGTCACAAAAACCACACCCGTCTGGACAGGCGGCCTGTGCATTCCCGGAAAACGCCTGGGGCATCCAGGCCGGCTTGATGTAACGCAGGGTACGCAGGTAGTCTTGGGCATCACTGCTCACCCGGTTCCTCGACTCGCCGTGGGTGGGACAAAACTTGAGAAAAAAGACCTCGTCGTTTTCGGACACGATCTTTGCCGGTACAAGCGCATGGCATGAAGGACAAACAGAGGTGGTGATTCCCAAAGATTTCATGGTCCATGCCTTCTCTGTCATTTGCTGAACTTTCTTCACACCTCGGACGATTCTTTCTGAATGGGTCGTGCCGGAACTCCGCCAACGCTTGTCCCAGCCGCCACGTCTTTGTTTGCAAAACTGCAGGCGCCCACGGTCGCCTTTTCTCCTACGGTCACGCCCGATCGGACCAGCGCCCACGCGCCGATCACCGCTCCCCGGCCAAGATGGACCCGCCCCAGACGAAAAGAGGACGCGCTGTATTCGTGGGTGAGAAGACGACTGCCCAGTCCCAACAGGACATCGTCCTCAATCGTGATCAGTTCGGGGAAGAGGGGGTCCACAATGACGCCGGGTGAAATATAGACACCTTTCCCGATTTTCATTCCGGTACGGCGCAGAAGCCAGACCTTGTGCGGAGAATAAGGCGTCCAACCGGCCAGGGACACCAGGAGATAGGTACCGAGTTTGCGCATCCGGTCGCCCCAGGAAACGGCATCGCATACGCAGGCCGAAATATGGGAATCCCAGGCCCGGGGTTCCCGGGCTCCAGACCGGCAGTAGGCCTGAATCTCGCGCCATTGGGCCAGTTTTTTCTCATATTCAGCGTTCGACATAGAACCGTTCATCCTTCATCCGGTAAAAAAGGTTGTATGTACAGGCCGGAATCAATCGGCCGGGTTCGGCGGGAACCAGGTCGGGACAAAGCATCGCCCGCGAACAATCGAACGTGTCCTCGTCCATGTGCGCGTGGATGTAAATGGTCCGCACGGCCGACTCCGCCAGGCGCTGACGCTCAAAAGTTCCCACCGATCCGTCGCTTGGATAAAGCGTCTCGATGAGTTTCCGGAAAATCCGGAGTTCCTCCGTCCGGCCCCGCGCATAAAGGTCGTTCAGCGCATCTTGAAAGAAGCGCTCCTCCTGATCGAGACGAATCAGATAGGAATCGCGCATCAGGGCCTCAATTTTTTCGCGCGGCGCAAACCGGGCAAAGGGGAGAAACTCTCGGCCCGTTTTCAACAGGAAACAGGTCTGATAACAGAGAGGGTGGGCTGAAGGACGGGGGAGAAAATCGGAAAACTCCAGAACGCCGTTCGAACGTTCACAAAGGATGCGCGCCGCCTCGTCCGCCGGAATATGGGCGCGTCCGGCCCAGTGTCCGCCTCCCTGACCGGTGTAGGTCATGGTCTGGATTGTCAGACTCAGGATCCGATCGTTCTCCCGCATCAGGTTCAGAATCCCCTCGAGTGCGTCTTCATTTTCATCGCGGATCATGACATGGAGCAGGGTCATACGGACACCAGCGCGTGTCAGGTTTTCGATGGCTTTGAGTTTTGTCTCCACGATGTCGCGCCCGTGAATCCGGAGGGAAGAAACGGGGTCGAAGGTGTCGAAGGACAGAATCACGCAGACCCCCAACTCAGCCAGGCGTTCACAGAACTCCGGATCTTCTGCCAAGCGCAGGCCGTTGGAATTCATGGTCACACGCCCGATCTCGGGACGCCGGCATTCTCGGAGCAGATCCAGAATGTCGGGATGCAATGTCGGTTCCCCACCGGTCACATTGATCAGATCCACCGGTCCCGACGATTCCACGATCCAGTCCACTGTTCGGCGCATCTCCTCAACGGGCATGAAGTAAAGTTGATCGGGGCGGTTGTAGGTGAAACAAATCGGACAGGACAGATTGCAGGCGTTGGTGACCGAAACAACCGGGAGTTGACAGGGCGTAGCGTGCCAGGCACAGGGACCACAGTCGTGGGGACACCCAAGTTGAGACGCGTGGGAACCTTTTAGGGGCGAATGGTCCGGGAAAGATTTCAACACCTCGCGCAGGTACCACTCCTGATCCCCTGCGATCAAGGCGGGTTTGTTCTTGCACGTCGGGCAGAGGCTCTGCTGCCAGACCTGATTCTCCCGAATGAAAACTCGGGCAGGTACAACTTTTCGGCATGAGCGACACATCCCGCGCACGGTTGTCAGGTAGGTGTAGTCGCGTTCTTCAAGGCGTTCCATAGAGTTCCTGCCACAGAATTCTTCGCGTTTCCGAGTCTTGCAGGGTCCCGAAGGGAACCCGGTTTAACCTCAGACCGCCCAATGCGATATCCCGTCCGTCCGATTCAACCCGGCATTGGACGCCCATCTGGTCCTCCTGGTGGTCGGTCAAATAAACGGATATCTTCAGGTTGTCCCCCATACCGGCAGGAGTACTGAAGGTAAAATTCTCGACTTGGGCGATCAGACACGACTGCGTGAACTCCGAACTGCGTTCCACCAGCCAGCGGGAAAAGTGAATACAGGTTTCGAGTGTCAATATTTCAGGAAATACCCCAGGACGGCCGAAACGTTCCAGAAGGCTGTATTCTTCCAGAGAAACTCCCTTGCGGCCCTGAATGAAGACCCACGCCTGGAACTCGTCAATTCGATCCGCGAAACGCCAGCGCATCAGATCCCTCCGTCCACATAGACGCTCTGGGCATTCATGTAACGCGCGCCGTCGCTCGCCAGAAAGGCGACCACCTCGGCCACTTCTTCCGGTTCACCAGGACGTCCAGCCGTGCAATACTTCAGGTATTCGCTCATCTCCTTCTCTGGCACCATCCGCCCGATTCCATCCGTCAGAAGTCCCGGAACCACCTCATTCACACGGATGCCGTAGCGGGTCAACTCTTTGGCCAGAGAAAGGGTGAAGCCCGTGACTCCGGCCTTGGCGGTGGCGTAATGAACCGGCACCTCGAGCAGCCGATGGCCCGCCAGAGAACCGATATTGACGATGACCCCCGTCTTGCGCGCGATCATGCCGCGCACGACCTCGCGCGTCACCAGAAACAGGCTCTTGAGGTTGGCCGCGATAATCTCGTCCCAATCCTCCTCCTCGATAAGCGCCAGTGGCATGATCTGCGTACGCCCGGCGTTGTTGACCAGCAAATCTATCTGCCCGAACCGTTCGAGTACCAGCTTGACCAGGTTTTCAACCTGTCCCCGGTTTGTCAGGTCCGCGGCGAATCCCGCCGCACCGGTCTCGCGTTCCAGGCGGGTGGCGCTCTCCTGATTATTCAGATAGGTGAACGCGATGGTGTAACCTTTGGCCGTAAGGCTGCGCACGATGGCGCCGCCGACCGCTCCGCTTCCCCCCGTGACCAGCGCGATTCTATTCATGATGGCACCCCTTCCTGCGCTTCCTTCGCCTCGATCAGCCCTTCGGCCAGGCGCACAAACGTCGCCACACGAAACAGGCGGGGAATCTGGCCCACCCGCAATCCTTCACCCAGTTCTTCCGCGGGCACTTCGGGCATCGCCTGGCGGAGTTCGGCCAACGCCTCGGGCGTATAGACCCCGTCTATTTCCATCGGGGTATCGCCCAACCTTTCCTGGGCGGCCCGTTCGATTCCCCGGGGGGAAATCTTGATCTTGAAGCGTTGCTCGATCTGAAAAACCAGATCGAGCAGGTCAAGCGAGTCGGCGCCCAGATCTCCTATAATCCGGTGGTCTTCGTTGACCGCCGCCACGTCCTTGTCCACGACCCGTGCGACACACTCACGCACCCCGGTTGCTATTTCGTCTCGATTCATTCGATCACCTTCATAATTTGATCTGGAGTTTTCCGGGGCATGACGGGCGCTTCCCCCCCCGGCCATCCCATCGCGATCAGGCAGACCAGTTCCCGCCGTTTCCCCAATCCCAACAGGGTCTTGATTTCTTCCTGCGCGGCCAGGGGGGCGGTCAGGCAACAGGTTCCCAGACCCAGCGCATGCGCGGCCAGCATCAGGTTCTGGCTGGCCATGGCCGCCGATATTTTGTGCCCGGCCACATCGGACGCCGATTCGCCGCACAGGTGCGCCATGTAGCCATCGGCCTCATGGGCGCTGACGGCAATGACCACAGGGGAACGCGAAAACCAGGAAAAATAACGGGCGTGACGCCCCAGTTCCTCAGCCACCGACTCGGCTTCGGGTCGGGCCAGCAGGGCATCCCACGCCGCGCGCGTCACCCGGCCCAGTTCGCGTTTTACCGTACTCGACAGAACAACCGTGAATTCCCAGTCCTGGCGGTTGCTGGCCGAAGGCGCCCACGAGGCGGCTTCAATCACCCGCTCGATCACGTCGCGCTCGATCGGATCTTTCTTGAACATGCGCACACTGCGCCGCCCCCGCACGATCCCCATCAATGTTTCAAATTCACTCACAACCCCATCCCTCCATCCACGCGAATGACTTGTCCATTGATATAAGACGCCCGTTCGCTGGCCAGAAACGCGACCACTTCGGCGACTTCTTCGGGACGGCCAAAGCGATTTTCCGAAATCGTCTCGAGCAACCTCGGTCCGTGTTCATTCCGGATCCGTTCACTCATCTTTGTTTCGATCACTCCAGGCGCCACGCAATTGCACAAGACCCCCTTGCGCCCCAGTTCCAGGGCCAGAACCCGTGTCATGGCCTCCAGACCCGCCTTGGCTGAGGAATAGTTGATCTGCCCCCGCCCCCCATAAACCGCCGAGATCGAGGAGAGGTTGATAATTCTCCCCCACCGGTTCAACACCATGAACAAGGCGGCCGCACGCGCCAGACGAAACGCTCCCGAAAGGTTCGTTTCAATCACGTTATTCCATTCCGCATCTTCCATGCCAAGAGCCGGAGCCTCACAATTGACGCCCGCGCAATTGACCAGAATGTCCAGCCGTCCGGCTTCATCCGCAATTTGCTGACAGGTTTTCTCAAGGATTTTCGGGCAGGCAAGATCCAGATGGACGGTTTCCGCCCACCCGCCGGACTCCTGGATTTCCTGCTTCAGGGCGTTCATGTCTTTCGATTTTGCATGACATCCAATGTAAACACGATTTCCATATTTTGCCAGAGTCCGGCAAACGCATTGGCCGATTGCGCCACTTCCGCCAGCGACAAGCGCGATTCGATTCATGAAAGTATCGAGTCCTTTCTCCATCCCGGGATCATCCGTTCTTCTGGCTCCGAAGAACCAGAGCCGCGTTCTGTCCGCCAAATCCGAAGGAGTTGGTCAGAACATACTCACCCTCGAAGGCCGTTTCGATCTGAGTCACATGGTTCAGTTCACACTCTTTTCCAACCCGGTCCAGCGAGACGTTCGGAGGGAGAATCCCCTGAACCAGCGCCAGCAGGCACGCCCCCACCTCAACCGCACCTGCAGCGGCGATACAGTGCCCTGTCATGGATTTCGTCGCACTGACCGGAATCCGTTCCCAACAACCGTCGAATACCTTTCGAATGGCCCGCGCTTCCACCTGATCGTTGAGTTGGGTACCGGTGCCGTGGGCGTTGATGTGACCCACCTGTTCCGGCAAAATTCCCGCATCGGACAGAGCCGCCTGCATGGCTCGTACCGCCCCGTCCCCCTCGGGATCGGGGGCACTCAGGTTGTGGGCATCAAGCGAAGAACCATACCCGCAAACCTCGGCCAGGATGGTTTTTCCCTCTGATCGAGCCTTGTCGAGCGGTTCCAATACGACCATCGCCGCGCCTTCACCCAGAACGGTGCCTGCCCGGGTGGCGTCAAAGGGACGGCAGGCCTGCGCGCCCCGGTCGTTGTCTGTCGTGAGAGCGCCCAGCAGTTGGAATCCTCCCACCCCCAGCGGGTTGATCATCGAATCGAAACCTCCACAAACCGCCCGCTCGAAACGCCCCGACCGGACGGCCTGAAATCCGTGACCAATGGTCTGAGCGCTCGCGGCACACGCGGAACAATTCACCAGCGACCCGCCCGGTTGGCCAAATGTGTTTTCGATGCAACGGCTCGCTCTGTCGAGCGGGAGTTGCAGGGGAGGGCTACCCGATTGGAGACAGTGCGCCACGACGCCCGCGAAGTCGGATTGTCCGCCTTGTACCAGTTTTCGCAGATCGAACGACTCCAGGCTGGTCCCGATGTGGAGGAGGTCCGAAGCCTCAAGTTTCTCGATCCCGGCCTGAGCCATCGCCTCGGAGCACGCCAGACAGGCAAAGCCCACTTTGGGGTCGTGGATCGCGATAGATTGAACCGGTTCGGGGAGCGAGATGGAGTCTTTTACCTCGGCGGCCAGGCGGACCTGAAATGTTTCAGCCGGGAAGCGTGTGATCGGTCCAATTCCGCCTTGTCCCAAACGGAGCGCATTCCAGAATGCCTCGCGCCCGACTCCTACAGCTGAGACGACTCCAAAACCCGTGATGGCCACTCGTCTCATGGGAGCACTCCCAGCCGGAACGAGACCGATTGCCGGTCCGTTCCACAAAGGGTTGCGTTCCGTCCGCCCGTCAGACACTCCAGCGCCAGCAACACCGGCGGAGCCGCCGCAAACAGACGCCCCAGCCGTCTGGCCAGTGGATCCACGATTTCGCCCTCCCCGGGGGTGACGGTCACCTCTTCCAGGACCGCGTAGATGCGCCGTTGATCTCGCCAGGCTGTTTCAGCTCGCTCCAGAAAGAGATAGGCGGCGCCGGAGGCGGGATAGTCGGTTTCACTCAGCAGCCCCGCCTGGCGCAGATACACCAGCGTGGACGGGTGGGCCGCGCTGTCGGCCGCCCCGGTCAAGACAGCGGGAACCAACCCCTCGCGCACGGCCAGCCACCCCTCCATGAGGGCGGCCCCGGCTTGTCCTTCCCAGGGCGTAAAGATCAGATTCGGTCCCTTGATCTCTTCCATGACCGAGATGAGGCAGGGAGGCATATTGGCCAGAATTTTGAAGGAAATCAGGGGATTGGTCACTGCCAGCCCACGTTCCCCCAGAAGGCGCTCGGAGAATTCGCCCCGATCGTCAATCGAGGCTTCGAGGGTGCCTCGAATGTCATCCACATTGGCCGCCGCCAGGCCGGTCGCGGCGTAAAGACCTATTTCTTCTGGAGCGAAACGTTCTTTTGCGTCCGCATCAACCAGCGCTTCGCGCGCGGCCAGACACCCCAGAACAGCCGCCTCGGACATATACTTGAGCATGCGCCGTCCCCCGAGCCGTTCGGCGGGGTCGAATTCCGGTAACACCGCAACCTGCGCGGATGCGAGCGGCGATCCCGCAAACTCAGGCACGTCGCGTTTCCGGGCGCTCAGTCCTGCCATCCAGGCTTCGCCCGACTCCCGGGCAGTCGCTCCCAGCGGGGTCACCAGGCCGATTCCGGTCACGACAACATTACGGGGTTTCATGATTCGCGAGGTCTTTCAGCCAGAGAGAGAGAATTTCCGTGCGCCGGGTTTCCAGACGGGGATTGTGGATCTCGTGAAAGGAAAACAGCAACTGACATTCCGCAGCCAATTCTTCCGACACATAGGCCTTAACGTGGGCCGTTCCCCCCATTTCATTGAACGACCCCACGGTGGCGCGGTATTCCAACCGGTCTCCCGGATAGGCCGGACGGCGGAACTTGGCTTCCTTGATGATGCTCATCAGCGCCTTGATATTGCGCCCCGATTCACACCGAACGCTTTCTTCCAGAAGAAGACCCGAGATCTGGGCCATCCCTTCGACAATCAAAGATCCCGGCATGATGGGCTTGAGGGGAAAGTGATCGTCGAAAAAGTCTTCGCTTAGCGCGATATTCTTGACCGCCCGTCCCTGAATTCCGGGTTCCCAGGCGATTATTTTATCGATCAGGAAAAAACGCACAATACGAAGTCTCCCCCGTGTGGAAATTGTGAAAGGACACGCAAGTTCATCGGGACATCCATCTGGCGTCTCTATCGCGCGACATCACAATTGCTACCTCATTTCTTAGCAGAATCTGTATCCTCATCCCACATGCGGATTCATTCCACGCCGGATTGTATCCAAAAGAACGGGCAAACAAAACAGATTATTTCTGAAGCAAGGATACTGGAATTACCTGAATACCTGGAGGGAACAAAAGTAAGCCTCATTCCTAGGCTCACAATACAGCCAATTCCTTTGAAGAGGCAAAAAATCAACGGCAGCAGAAGGCAGGATCTACCCCCTTCCGTTCCCTTCTCCGCCCGTTCGGTTCGTTCACGATTTTTGCGTTTGGGCCGGGCGGCGCAACACGCGCGCACCCAGATCGCGGACTTCCTGAACGGTCAGATAGCGGGACGCCACCAGGAGGAGCAGGTAGAGAGCCGCGTAGGGAAGGAATAGCGAGGCGGTAAACAGAAACTCCCCAATGCGTCCCAACTCGGCCGACCAGATGAAAACCCCGGCGTGGGTCATGAAGCACAGCGGCACGGCGGCCAGAAAACCCGCCACCAGCGGTTTCGGGAAAATTTCGAGCACGAAGGGCCAGAACCGTTCTTCGAGGACTTTCAGGAAGGTGACCGCGTAATAAATCGTTCCGAGCGTCATCGCAATGACCGACCCCCAGGCGACGCCGATGTAGCCGACCGTCTGCACCAGAATCCAGCTCAGGAGGAGGTTGACAATGCCCGCCAGAAAGGTGGCGCGCATCTGGAGGTGGGGCAGGTGGCAGGCATTGCCCACTTCCATCGAGGCGGCCATCGCGGTGTTGGCAAAAAAGGCCAGACTCAACACGCTCAGAGCCGAACTGGCCTGCGGGATGTATTTGCCCGTCCAGGAATGGATGATCGGAATGGCAGTCGCGATCACGAAGACATAACAGGGGGTGCTGAGCAGAAAAAACCAGCGCGACGTGACCCGGTTGATCCGGCGGATCTGCGCCTGATTGCCCTCGGTTGCAATCTGTGTGGCTACCGGCAACAACGCCGAGACGAAGAGTTTGACAAAGTCGCGCAGTACCGTCGCCGCCTGCGAGCCGATCTGGTACTTCCCGGGCGACGGGTAGGGGTCCACATAATGCGAGATGAAAACCTTGTCGGTCTGACACACGATGGTGTCGCAATTGGCGGAGATTTTGACCCGCCAGCCGAACGAGTAGAGGTACCCGAGCAACTCGCGCAGCGGTCGAACCGATTGCGTATCGGGAATCCGGGTCAGCGCTCCCGGCATGGCCATCAGGTAAAGAACGCCCTGGATCAGACCCGATCCCACGACCACCCAGGCAATGCCCGGTAGCCCCCAGTCCCGCAGAACCGCCAGCACGAGTCCGCCGTAGTAGGCCACCGCGTAGGCCATGCTCAGTCCGTTGGCCAGGGAATTGCGCTGCAGGGCGATCAACAGGTGGTGCCAGGCGCAGAAGGTCTCGCTGAAAACCAGGGAGACGAGAAACGCGATGAACAGGCCCCGCCCTTCGGGGAACATTTCCGGGGCCACCCCGACGACCCGCATGAACGGCTCGATGAAGACCCAGGCCAGCCCCACGCACAACATGCCGTAGAGAAAATAGATGGCCACACTGGACCAGAGAAGTTTGTGAATATCCGCCCGGCGGCCCATCGCGGCATACTCGGCGAAGACTTTGATGTAGCCATACTTGAAGCCCGGATCGGCCAGGGTTGCGAAGAACATCCCGGTCAGCGCCAGGCTGTACAGGGAGTAATAATCCTCACCCAGGTAGTTGTAGAGGAGGGGCACCACCAGCAGGGCCAGGAACTTGAGCCAGAACCGGCCGATAAAATTCGCAATTGTGTTGAAGAGAAACAGACGGGTTTGAGACGAGCGAGGCATTTTTATCCAATCATCGGGCAATCAGAAGCAGAAGAGAGGTCACGCCGTTGACCAGCGCGTGCGCCACCACCGGCGCAATCAGCGACCCGCGCCACTCGCGCAGCGCGGAGAACACCAGACCCAGCGTGAAAAGCAGGGGGATTCCCAGCACCCCCTGCGGGTGAAGCAGTGCGAAAACAAACGAAACCGCGCACGCGGCCGGAATGGCGCCCCAGGCCTGACGCAGTGCGCCGTAGAAAATACCCCGGAAAAACAGTTCTTCCACCATCGGCGCCACCCCCACCGCCATCAGAAACAAAACTCCGGCCTGCAAAGGCGAGGACGCGCCGAGTAATTCGGGGACATAGGGGTGCCCCGCCGAGTCGGGATCGAGTCCCAGAACGCGAGTCAGAATATGGTAGCCGTAGAAGGCGATCACCACAAGCGGGAGGGCCGCTACGTAACCCGCCAGTCCCAGCAGCGACTCGGTCACCCAGCCCTGGCCGCGATGCAGCCCCGCCAACTGGCCCGTCAACCCGGGGAGCGCGCCGCGCAGGCGGGGCCAGAATGCCACCAGCGGCGCCAGCGCACAGGTCGCCAACCAGAACCACGGCCCCAGCAATACGCCCAGTCCCCAGGTGTTGAACGCCTGGCCCGCCAGCATGACCAGCGCCATCCAGCACAGATACCCCGTGAACGTCTCGAACCCCACCCAGGCGCCCTCTGCCCCGACCGGGCTTTGTCCGGCGCCCCGCATCTCGATCCGCCGGGCCGTCAGGAGTAACGCATAGGCGATCAGCAGGACGACCCCTGAGAGAAACGCCGTTAAAAAGCCGGTAAAAAAAATCAGCAGGCCACCGGTGGCGCGCACGCAGTCGCGGTGGAGCGCTTCACGCGCCTGCCGACCCGCTTGCGGATCGGTCAGCGCCTGGGAGTCCACCTCGACCATCTGGCTGAGCCACCCCATTTCTTCGCGCACAATTTTCAGTTGAAACGCGTTGAGTGCCTGCGGCAGTTCGACCCCGTACAGCCGCGTCAGGGTTCGATTCTTGAACTGTTCCGCTGCGGACAGATTGGGCAGGGCCTGCAACCGCCGTTGGAATACCCGCGCCAGATCGCGCTGGCCCAGGTGCCCGGCGATCACCAGCGCCCGGCGCAGAGCGTTGGGGTCTTCGGGCAGGTTGTCCAGCAATCGGCTGGCCAGTTGCTGCGACTCCGAGGTCCACCCGGCGTCGGCCAGCAGCACCGTTCCCCCCACCGCCAGTTTTCCCAGCAGCGCCCATTGGGGGTTGGTGTTGCGTTCCCCATAGGATGTCGGTTGGGTTCGCAGGACGTGTTGGGAATGTTCGGAGGTCTTCGGTTGGGTCAGGGTTCGAAACGCCTGACGGACACTCGGCCCTTGATTGCGCGTCACCAGCGCGCCGAGCGCCAGACAGAACAGCAGAAGCGTAATCAGCCGCGAGCGCAGTCCGATACGCAAAGGAGGAGGTTTTCCCCCGGGCGCGAGCGAATCGTTTTGGGAGTTTGAAGCGGGGGGGGAGGGTTCGGGCAGAGGCTCGACACTCATGTATAGAACCCTATCACAACCGGCGGGATCGTCCAGAGAAAAGCGGAGGCGGCGCCTCTTTCCGAAATTCCAGGAGGTTTTTTCAAAACTCTATTGGTTAAGATCGCGGGGCTGGATTTCCCGGGGCAGGAAGTTGCGAGCCAGGTCCACCGCGATTCTTTCAAACGGAAAAAACAGGCAACACATTAGATAAACTCCGGGTAAGCCGCTGGATATGCGCCGTACATAAAAGTGTCCCTGAAATTTATCCGGGGAGAGCAGCCCCTTGCCTTTCCTGTCCATTTTTTCGCCGTTCTTCTGTCTGGCCAAGTGTCCGGGGGGGGGTAAGGCCCCCTTTTTCATGGCGGGACACCCAAAAAAAAGACGATAAATTGCGTAAACCCGCTCTTGACATCGGAAACCCGTTAGCTCAAAATGCAACTCGAACCAGGCCCGGTACGTGCGCGTATCTCGGCGGCAAGGCGGGGCCATTGGCCCTCCTGGTCACAAAGCGTTTGTATGACGTACACCGGCTCAAAGCCCTGGAATCATATCTCCCAAGGAGGTGTTTGCGATGGGGATCGCAAAGAAAGCGTTGTCATTGTTGTTGAGTGCCATGTTGCTGGCTGGCGTGGTGGCCTGCCAGAAGCCGACGGAAGAGCCCGCCAAGAAGGATGCCAAGGCGACCGAGAAAAAGGCTGACGCCAAGGATGCCGCCAAGCCCGCCGACGCTGCCAAGCCCGCCGACAAGGCTGCTGACGCTGCCAAGCCCGCCGCTCCGGCCCCGGCTCCGGCCGCTCCCGCCGCCGCCAAGCCCGCTCCGGCCCCGGCTCCGGCCGCTCCGGCCCCGGCTGCTCCGGCTCCTGCTCCGGCTGCCCCGGTTCCGGCCCCGGCCGCTCCGGCTAAGTAAGTTGGTCTTGCCAACCGTATGAGTTTACCCGGCAGGAGAGAGGTTTCGGCCTGTCCCCTGCCGGGTCTCATTACGAGCCTCCACCCGCCGCGACCTCCTGACGGGGCTGGTGGGCTTTTCTTTTTCAGGAGGCGAAAGGGTTCTGTACACATGCGTCTGGGGAAGAAAATCTTCTGGTGGGTTGGCCTCTCAGGCCTGACTCTGTTGGCCTCCTGCGATACGCAGAACGCGCCTGATCCTTCGGGAACAAAAACGGCCAGGCAGGCGGCGGTGGCAACTCCAGCGGCATCCGACAGCAAAGTCGAGCCGCGGAAGACCGCCGCACCGTCCCCGGCGCCCACCGTCCAGACGCCCATTTCGACTGAAAAAACGTCTCCGACTCTTCCGACAACCCCGACCTCGACCCCTGTTTTGAAGACTTCCCCTGTCCCCCCAACGGTTGCGGCTACGTCCGCCACGCTGACGACCGCCGACCTGGTCGAGGCTGCCTCGAAGGGATTGCTCCCGGAAGTTCAGGCCCACCTGACCGCGGGCGCCGATATCAATGCGCTGGGCAAAGCGAACGCCACGGCGCTCTACACCGCCATCAGCCGGGGAAAACTCGATGTGGCTGCGTTCCTGATCGAGAAGGGCGCCAATCTGAACCTTCCGAACAAGGAAGGCTGGTCGCCGCTTCACTATGCCACCCTGCGGGGTGATAAAGCCGCCGCCCAGCTCCTGCTCGACAAGGGCGCGCAAGTGGACCCGGTGACCTCAACGGGTCAGACCCCGCTCCACTATGCGGCTGACCGGGGGAAAACCGAGGTAGCCATTCTGTTGCTCGAGAAAGGCGCCAGCCTGAAGAGCAAGGAAAAAGACGGTTGGACCCCTCTTCACTTTGCCGCCGAAAAACAGCACCTCGACACGGCGAAACTCCTGGTGGAAAAGGGTTCCGAGATCAACGCCACGAGCAACGGCGGCGGCACGCCGCTCCACGAAGCCAGCGCGGGCAACAGTGCCAGCACCGAAATGGTCGAATACCTGCTCTCCAAAGGCGCCGATATCAATGCCCGCACCAAAACGGGCAAATCGGCTCTGGACTATGCCCTGGATGCCGGAAATCAACCGCTGGCCGACCTGTTGCGCCAGCGCGGAGCCAAAGAAACGGCTCCGGGGACCCCTGCGGCGAATCCCAATCCAACACCCGCTCCCTGATTCACAGATTTTTCCCGATAAAGATCTCTGTTTTACGCCCGCAGTGATGCGCGCGTAAAAGAGGGATTATTCGTAAGTTTTTAGCCATCTGGCCGCCCGGAACCGCGGTTGAGGACAGAAAACAAGTCTTTCGTGCGTATGTTATGGGGCGAAAACGGTTTTGATTCGTTCCCCTTTTGGGTGAGGTATTTGACTGCGCCTGTCAGGAGATTGGCGTTCCCGGCAACCGCTTTCTCCCCATAAAAGTGGCCTTTCTGGGAGGGAGGACGTACTCGCCCGCCTGAAAGAAAAACCGGACGATAGGCGTTCAACCAAAAATAGCAGCTGAGCGCCAACGGCGCGATCTTATACCAGCCTGGGGCAAGCGCAGCGTCGCCCTAGGACAAGTGTCCCTTTTTCTGATACGGGCTAAAGGGATAAACGGCTGAATAGAGCGCGTCGTTGGCGCTTTCCCCCGCATTGCTCTTTCGTCCGACGTCTTTCTTCTCTTTCCGGAACTCACCCTCCGGGTGTTGGGAGCGGTTTTGTCCGTCGGCGTTTTCGATTTGGGATCCGGTTCGGCTTCTACCGGTTTGGCCACGGGTTTTGCATCGTCCCCCGCCGGAGTTTGGGGGTCTTGCCCCGCTTTCGGGGTCTCGACCGCAGGGAGGAAGAAAACCTTCGCTTTGGGAAAGCGCATTTCTGAGTCACCCCCAAGGCTTCATTTTACAGGAGATGAGGACTGTCTGGAAAAGAATCAGATTCTTTCTAAAGTTTTCCGTGTGGGTAGCCGATGAATCGAATAGGGCTACAGGGGCGATTCGGATCGCCCTAGTTGGGAGTAGCTGGGGGGTACCTGATGAACAGAATTGAGCGGATTCGCAAGCGCGTCGTGGCAAAAGCGATTGCAACGGACGGATGGTGGGAAGATCACCTCACGGAAAAGTGGGGGGTGGCGGACATGTTTGAAAATGGGCAGCTGGGGCGTCACCTGTTGCGTCACACAGGGATGCGCAAGCGCCAGACGGTCCAGCGCCTTCTGGATTTGTCCATCCGGGACTTCGAGGATTAAGCCCGGTTTGTCCTTTCCGGGTGACGCTCGGGTTTTCTCCGTTCTTTCCGGTTCTGTCTTTTTCCTGGTCCGGTGGTTTTCTCCCCCCGGGTGATAGAGAGGCGGGTAACGGTGAGGATGTCCAACCCGGTCAAAGTTCTTATTGTAGATGACGACACGTCCATTCTATCTTTACTCGAGGAAGTGCTGTGCCGCGATGAAAGACTGTCTGTGCGCACGCTTTCGAGCAGTACCGAGGCCTGCAAGCTGCTCGATCAGGAGCCGTTCGACCTGCTCATCAGCGATCTCGTCATGCCGGAAGTGGATGGTTTGGGATTGCTCGATCATGCGCGAGCCGTTCAGCCGGGCATTCTGGTGGTCATTATCACCGGTTACGCGTCGCTGGAAACCACTCTCGAGGCGATCCATGCGGGCGTTTACGACTACATCACCAAGCCTTTCAAACTAGAAGAGTTTCAGTTGCTGGTCAGCAACGCCGCAGCCCACATCCGGCTGCGCCACGAGGTTGAGACTCTGCGCCGCGAGCGCATTCTGGTGGAAAAACGCCAGGCCGAGCTGGAAAAAACCATTCGGGCCAGGGACGCGGAACTCGTGCGTCTGCGCGAGGAACTGCATCGGCGTCAGGATTTCGATATGCAGACCGGCGCGGGGATGCCGGACACGGGAACCCAGCGCCTGTTCTCGTATCAGCGCATGCTCGAAACCGCCGAAGAGCGTTACGAACGGCAGCTGCGCCGACTCGAGGAGCTTTTCTCCTCGGGCCGTCTGGATTCCGCCGAGTTTGAATTGGCGCGCCAGAACCTGAAGACCATGATTTGACCGATTTCCCATCGTCTTTTTTCCGCCAGAGAAAGGAACATTCTTTCCTGGGCAGAAACAAAGACTCCTTGCGTCTCGTGTTGCACAAATGTAATATTACCACCAGTCCGTTGGGTACGTGATAAGGTTGATTGACACGGGCGGGAGAAGCGGTTACTTCTGCACCAAGGCGCGGTCGTATGATTTATGACAAGACGGGACAGCTTCTGGGGCGCTTGCTGGTGGTGGATGATGAACCGCTGGTGCTTGAGATGTTGTCCGAGACCTTGCGCATGCGCCTCCACCAGGTGGTGAGTGTGGGTGACGCGGAAACCGCCTTGCAGGAGGTCGAGAAAGGCGCGTTCGACCTCGTGATTTCCGACCTGCATCTGCCCGGCCTGAGCGGGGTGGATCTGCTGGTGCGGATCAAGAGCCTGGACCCCACCCTGCCCGTAATTGTGGTCACCGGCCAGCCCGCCCTGGACAAGGCAATTGACGCCATGAAGAAGGGGGCGAGCGATTTCATCACCAAGCCCTTCAGCGTCGAACAGATTCACCACATCGTCCAGAAAAACCTCCAGGAACGCCGACTGATCGAAGAAAACCAGCGCCTGATGGCCGAGTTGAACAACAAGGCCGTCATCGAGCAACTCAACCGCCAATTGCATCAGAAAGTTTCGCAACTGACGAAACTCTATCGCATTTCGGAATCGTTCCACACCTCTGTGGAAAACCAGTCCCTGCTTCAATACATGGTGGATATGGCCAGCGATCTGACCGACGCTCAGCGCGTCTCGCTTCTGACCTTCGACCCGGCCCGCGAGTGCCTGCGCATCCGGGCCTCGAAGGGCATTTCCTCGGAGATTCTGCGCAAGACCAGCCTTGAGGTGGGTAAAGGCGTCGCCGGTCAGGTGGCGCAGGATCGCCGTCCTCTGCGCGTCACCTCGCGTGAACATGCCGTGTCGCACTCTGCCACGAGTACCAGCTACGCCAGCCACTCGTGGCTTTCGGTGCCGCTTTTCATCGGGGGCGAACTTCTGGGTGTGCTCAACATGACCGACAAGGCCGACGGTTCCGATTTCACCGAAGAAGACGAATACGTAGCCATGACCCTGGCCGAGAAGGCCGCCATCAAAATCGAAAACAACGCCCTCTACGAGGGTATTTACTCGAATCTTCTCGACACGCTGCGCTCCCTGGTCAGCACCCTCGAAGCCAAGGACGCCTACACGCGCCACCACAGCCAGCGCGTCACCGACATTTCGCTGAAGCTGGCCCGCAGGGTTGGCTGTACCGAGGACGAGTGCGAGAGCGTGGCCTTTGCCGGGGTGCTCCACGACATCGGCAAGGTGGGAATCAACGACAACATTCTGTTGAAGACGAGCCGGCTGACCGACGCCGAGTACACGATCATCAAGCAGCACCCGGTCATCGGCGCCCGCATCATCGAGCCCCTGGGTCTCATTCAGGAAGAACGCGACATCATTCTGCACCACCACGAACGGATTGACGGACGGGGCTATCCCGACGGCCTGAAGGGGGAAGAAATTCCCTTCCTCGCCCGCATCGTGGCCATCGCCGATTCGTTCGACGCCATGACCTCAACGCGCGCCTACCGCAAACCGCGTCCCATGGATGAGGTGTTGGAAGAATTCGAAAAGTATTCCGGAAGTCAGTTCGATTCGGAACTGGTCCCCGTGTTCCTTGAGGCGCTCGAAGAAGGCGAAATCGAAGCCTATGGCGCGGATGCCGAACCGCAGATCGGCATCGAGCCAATGGTCGAGGCCGAAGGGCACTGAGAGTCGGCCCCCATACGAGTCGGACAAAACGGATGCTTTTTCAGGGGGGGCGCGTGGGACGCGTCCCCCTCTATTCGTATCCCCACCATTTCGGACAGGCGAAAGGAGAAACGGTGTTATGAGGAAACGAAGACTGGCGGGTTGGGGGTTGGCCCTGGCGCTGACCGCCGCCTGCGCGGCGCAGCCGGGCGACTGCGAAGCGGCCACCGCCCCGGAGTTCCAGAAAGGCGTGCGGCTGGAAGCGAATGGCCAACCGATCGACGGGGAAGTCGGCCATCTGGTGCCGTGCGTCACGGACTGGAACAACGACGGCAAAAAGGATCTGGTCGTTGGGCAGTGGCAGTTTGGCGGAGGCAAAATCGCCCTCTACCTGAACACGGGCGCCGATGCTGCGCCGGTATTCTCCAAACCTGAGTACCTGAAGGCGGGAGGTGCGGAAATCAACCTCCCGGCCGGGTGATGCATCGGCGCTTATCCACAGGTTGTGGATTGGAATAAGGACGGAAAGCAAGACCTGATCGCCGGCGACACGAAAGGCCAAGTTACCCTGTTTCTCAACACGGGTACCCCCGGGAAGCCCGAACTGGCCGCCGGGGTTCCAATCGAATCGGAAGGGAAGCCCATCTCCGGAAAACAAACCGTTTTCAAGATCAAGAAGTCGCTGGCGGAAATCTACAGCATGATCCATGTGGCCGACTGGAACGGCGACGGCCTAGACGACCTGCTGGTGGGACACCAGTCAATCATCCTCTTCTACAAAAACATCGGTACCGCCAGAGAACCAAAGATGGCCGCGCCCGTAAAAATCGAGCCACCAACGGGTCAATGGCCCTCGCGCCCTTCGCCATATGTCGTGGATTGGGACGGCGACGGGGTTCAGGATCTGCTGGTGGGAGTTGATTACGGGCTTCCTGACGTGAAAGCCCCCTTCTTTTTCCGCAACGCCGGTACGAACCAGGAGCCGAAACTCGAACAGGGGGTTCCCCTCAAACTCGAAGGAGAGGATTTCGACAAGGGTTATCTCCTCCGGTTGGGGGTGGCCGATTGGAACAACGACGGCAAGATGGATCTGCTGGTGGGCAATCGCTGTACCGTCGGACCCGATCGGAAAATAACCGGCAACGTCTGGCTGTTCCTGCGCAAGTAGCCGGGCTTGAAGGTTTCGGAAATCTGTGTGTGGAACGCGGAGAACCGATTTTTTTCCGAACATTCTATCATCGGAGATGTCCAGGAGGGACGGAGATCTTTTGGGGAACTCCTTCTGGACTTCCTCAACTCCGATAGGATATTCTTCTTGAGAAGAGCAATAAACCCTTCGAGGGTTCACAGGGGTCAGAATCTCCAAAGAAAAAAAGGAGGGACCGAGTCATGAAAGTACGAAAACTGGCAGGTTGGGGGTTGGCCGTGGCGCTGACCGCCGCCTGCGCGGCGCCACCGGGTGACTCCGGAGCGGCGACCGGCCCGACACTGGGAAAAGGCGTGCGGGTGGAAGCGGATGGCAAGCCGATCAATGGGCAGATCGGGCATCTGGTGCCGTGCGTCACGGACTGGAACAACGACGGTAAGAAGGATCTGATCGTCGGTCAGTTTGGCGGAGGCAAGATTGCCCTCTACCTGAACACGGGCGCCGATGCTGCGCCGGTGTTCTCCAAACCCGAGTACCTGAAGGCGGGAGGCGCGGAAATCAGCCTCCCGGCCGGGTGATGCATCGGCTCTTATCCACAGGTTGTGGATTGGAATAAGGACGGTAAGAAAGACCTGATCGCCGGCGACACCGAGGGGCGCGTCACGCTGTTCCTCAACACCGGTACCCCCGAAAAGCCCGAACTGGCCGCCGGGGTTCCCATCGAATCGGATGGCAAACCTATCACCGCAAAGAAAACCGTTTACAAAGTCGAGAACAACAAAGCCGTCGTGGACAAGGAAACCCCGGGCAGCAACCCGCTGGCCGAGATCTACAGCAAGATCAACGTGGCCGACTGGAATGGAGACGGCCTCGACGATCTGCTGGTGGGGCACGACACCACTCTCGTTTTCTACAAAAACATCGGTACGGCCCAGGAACCGAAACTGGCCGCGCCCGTGAAACTCGAACCGCCATCGGGCAAATGGCCCATGCGGCCATCCCCCTATGTCGTGGACTGGGACGGCGACGGCGTTCAGGACTTGCTCCTGGGGATCGAGGGAATGGGTCCCCAGGGAAAATTCCCCCTCTTTTACCGCAACGCCGGTACGAACCAGGAACCGAAGCTCGAAGCGGGCATTCCCCTGAAACTCGAAGGGGACGGTTTCGACGGGAGCTATCGCCTCCGTCTGGCCGTGAGCGACTGGAACAACGACGGCAAGATGGATCTGCTGGTGGGGAATTTCTTCAGCGGTTCCGGCCAGGAATCGGGCGGCAACGTGTGGTTGTTCCTGCGTCAGTAGCGGCAATCGTCCGTAATTTCTCAACGAAGACCTTGTGTCCCGCTGTCCCGGCGTCCATCCGAGGCAGCGGGATTTTTTGTTGTCCCCCCCAAAACCGCAGTTGAAGCGCCAACGGCGCGGATTAATTGTAGCCTGGGGCAAGCGAAGCGTCGCCCCAGGATTGATGTCCCTTTTTATACAAGGGCTGAAAGCCCGGATTATGAAAGGGCAAAACGGTTGAATAGAACGGGCTTTCAGCCCTTACTTGAATAACCAATCGGTTTCCTGGGGCGATGCCCCAGGCTGGTATAGAACGCGCCTTTGGCGCTTTCCCTCCGAATCTCCCTTGCCTCCGACGTCTTTCCCTGTTTTCCCGGAACTCACCTTCCGGGAGTTTTGAATTCCCCTGATTCCAAACGAGTGACTCTCTCAACCGCGGTTTTTTTGGATGAACATAGAACCCACAGTTGAACGCCGATCGTCCGGTTTTCTTTCAGGCGGGCGGGACGCCCGGCCTCCCAGAAAAACCCTTTTTATGGGGAGAAGGCGGTTCCCGGGAACGCCAATCTCCCGATTGGCGCAGTCAGAAGACCTCACCTGTAAGGGGACCGGGGCAAAACCTTTTTACCCCATAACGCAAGAACAAAGGACTCGTTTTCCATCCTCAACAGCGGTTTCGGGATGAATTCTGAGACGCCTGTCTTTGTATATTTACCTATTGCGATAACCTGTCTCCAAATCTGTTTTTGTAATATGCGGCCTCAGTGAGCGCTTTTTCTTTCTTTTTTCTGGATTGAAGCCGAAAGAAGGCGCGCGCGGGAAGTATTCCGAGGGGCATTTTGGCAAAGCGGGTTAATATCGGTTCGGCATTCCCACTTCCTGTCCGTTAAGAACCCGTTCTGAAAATTTCCAGGGTTTTTCGGAATACGCAAAAATTTCCAGTATATCATATTTTTGTATGCTGAGAGTAATTTTTTCTTGACAACGGTTTTTTTCCGCCGCAAAAAGAACGCGCGGTTGCATGCCTCTGCGCGCTGGAAGCGGGGTTCCAGTAGCCGGTGTGTGAAACCAACCAAATTATACGGGCTTTCCGTCTTCTTTTTCACGTGTTCGCGTGCGGCTATGGAATTGTAAACAAACTATTCCATACCGTGAATGGACGATTGTGGAAAGCCCCCCGTTCCGCTCCTGTTCCTTTGCCGATTTCATACACTTCGTGTATGATGCATTCCTGTCCCAGTGGAGCTCATCCCATGTCTTGTCGTTTGCCTCAAGTGGTCAGTGTCGATCCGCAAAAATGCGTAAACTGCCATGCCTGCATTGCCAAGTGTCCGGTCAAGCACTGCAACGATGCCAGCGGCGATTACGTCAGCGTCAATCATGATATGTGTATTGGATGCGGCGCATGCATTCGAGCCTGTCACCACGAGGCGCGCCAGATCGTGGACGATCTGGACGGCTTCCTGAACGACTTGAACCGCAGGACGCCCATGGTGGTTTTCGTGGCGCCCGCCATCGCGGCCGCGTTCCCCAACCAGTATCTGCAACTCAACGGTTTTCTCAAGCACGCAGGCGTTTCGGCCATTTTCGATGTGAGTTTCGGGGCCGAACTAACGGTCATCACGTACCTCGAGCACCTGAAGAAAGCCAAACCTGCGTGTGTGATTGCCCAGCCGTGCCCGGCGCTGGTCAGTTACATGGAAATCTACCAGCCCGAGCTCCTGCGTTATCTGGCGCCCGCGGACAGCCCCATGGTCCACGTCATGAAAATGGTCAAGGCTTTCTATCCTCAGTTCCGGAATCACCGTTTTGCCATGCTTTCGCCCTGTATCGCCAAGAAGCGCGAATTCGTGGCGGTAGGCATTGGCGACTACAATGTAACCTTCACCACCCTCCAGCAGTACCTCGACAGCCATCATATAAACCTGGCGGCGTATGACGCGGTGGACTATGACAACCCGCCGGCGGAGCGCGCCGTTTTGTTTTCCACCCCGGGGGGGCTGTTGCGTACGGCCGAGCGCTGGTCGCCCGAAGTGCGCAACGTGACCCGCAAGATTGAAGGACCGGGGACCATTTACGAATACCTCAAAGGTTTGCCGCAACAAATCGCGCGCGGCAACGCCCCGCTGGTGGTGGATTGTCTGAATTGCGAAGCGGGTTGCAACGGCGGTTCCGGAACGCAGAACATCCACAAAAACCTCGACGAAATCGAGTCCCTTGTGGAGAAACGCAAGGAGGAAATGCTCCGGCGGCACCACCGGAGCGGTCCCCTGAGCCAGAAGCGCTCGAAGCAGGCCATCGAGCGGACCCTGCGGCAGTACTGGCGCGACGGCCTTTATGGCCGTTCCTATCGGGATCTGTCGGACAACAACCCGGTGCGCTCGATTTCTCCGGCTCAGCTCGAGGCGGCTTACGCCCGCCTGGGGAAACACAGCGAAAAGGATGTTCTGAACTGTTGCGCGTGCGGCTATGGCTCCTGCGAGGAAATGGCCAAGGCGTTGACATACGGTCTGAACCGCCCGGAAAATTGCCACCACTACCAGTCCATGCTGTTGCGCGACTATATCACCCGCCATCGTGATCTGGCCGAGACAAGCCTGAACAACCTGCAGGAACTGGTCCGCATGTCGGACGCCCAGATGCACGATTTCCAGGCGCTCAAAGAACAGGTCGAACAAGCTTCGGCCATCGCAGGCGACCTCAAGCCGATCGTGTCCTCGATCACCGGCATCGCCTTGCAGACCAACCTGCTCGCGCTCAACGCCTCGATCGAGGCGGCCCGCGCGGGCGAGCTGGGCCGGGGGTTCGCCGTGGTGGCCAACGAGGTCAAGAAACTCGCCATCAACTCCCACGGCGAGGTCGAGAAGATTACCCCCTTTGCCGACCAACTCCTGGATTTCTTCCAGTCGGTCATTACCCTTTCCGATCGCACGGCCAAGCAACTCGATGTGACGACCAAACTGGGCCGCGACATGGCGGAAGCGACCCGGGGTCTCCTGGAAGAGGATGAGCAGAAGTCGGGAAATGGACACCACGCGCCGGAAAATGAGAAACGCAATGGAAATGGCCACAGGAAAAACGGCAACGGATATGGGACAAATGGGGGAAATGGCGTACGGCCCCACTTGGAACTCGAATACAGTTCTCCCGCAGGGGACCGGCCGGTTTTCTCGCTCGATTCTGACAACTGATTTCTGTTGTCAGCCCTCTCCGCGGAATTTTTCAACGAGAGAGAGACTATTGCAGTAATGCCGAAAGGAATCAGCGACTGCCCTGTCGTTTCCGGGAGTTTTTTTCCTTTTCGTCATTCCCGCGCAAGCGGGAACCCAGATTCAGGCGACCCGGTTTCAAACCCGATTTCCTTGATCCAGAAACCGCTGTTAAGAACCCAAGTCCATTGTAATCAAGCGGATTGGGTGTACCCAAAGGGTGATCCGCAGGGGAAAGAAACCGGGGATTGACAAGGGGCCGGTCAAGCGCCAACGGCGCGGTTCATTGTAGCCTGGGGCATCGCCCCAGGAACAAACCGGGTCGTTTTCATGAGGGCTGAAAGCCCGTTCTATCCAAGCGCTTCTCCCCTTCCCAATCGGGCGGGCCTTCAGCCCTTCAGAAAATGGGGACATCCTCCCTGGGGCGACGCTTCGCTTGCCCCAGGCTACAATCCATCCGCGCCGTTGGCGCTCAACAGCGGTTTTTAGGTTCAATAATTTGTGGACACTCAGGGGCGCAGGCCGTAGGCGGCGCGGGCGGCGGCGGAAGGGGCGACCGGGGGTTTCGGAACATTCGGAGCGCCGGGGGTCACCGGGGGCGCCGTGTCTGTCTCCGGAGCTTCCGTTTCGGCGATCGGGGCGGCTGATTCAGGATCGCTCTCCGCCGGGGGAGCCGCTGGCGCCGGGTTTTTGGAATAGGCGGGCGGGTAGCCCACACCGGGCGCGAGGCGCGCCGCCTCGGCGGCCGAAGGGATCGGCCCCATCGGGACGGGTATGACAGAGGGTTTCTGGCGTTCGAGCGCCTCGCGTTTTGCCAGCGCTTCGGCGGCGACCGGGTCTTTGGCCACTTCTTTCCAGGCGTCGAGCAGGGTGCGCAGGAGGGCGATGACTTCTTCGATTTTCTCGGACGAGGCGTGCAGATTGGCTTCGTTGAGGGTGTCGCGCATGTAATCGTAGAGGCGATTCAGGTTCCGCGCGATATCGCCGCCCTGATCGAAATCGAGCGAGGACGCGAGAAACTGCACAATTTTCTGGGTTTTGAGGATGTACTCCGACATGGCCATGCGGTCATTGCGGTTTACTTCTTCGAGGGAGCGGTTGAGAAACTTGATCGCGCCTTCGTACAGGAGCACAATGACTGCCCGCGGATCGGCGGTCTGGATATCGGTTTTGGCATAATGACTGTAGCCCTGTTGCATGGAACCGTCTCTCCAGCAGAGTTGCGATTCAGGGGAAAGCGGCCGGTGGTCCGGAAAGGGAAACCGGTTTTTCTTTCACCTTCCAGAACATGCTACACTATTCATTTGCCGTTTGCAACTGCGCCAGCCCTTGTGTGAGCTGAGAAGACATGGTCTGGTAGGCGGCCAGTTGCTTTTCCATCGCCGTGAATTGCTTGCGCATGCGCGTGGCGGCGGCTTCGATTCGCGCGTTCATGGCCGTGATGCGCTCATTGATCCCTTTAACCGTGTCGCTCAGATTATTCTGGGCTTTTGTCAGGACCCCATCGGAATCCGTATAGCTTTTGATCTGGTCGAGAATTCGGTCGGCCAGGCCGCGCGAGAAGCTGAGTGTGCCGGCGGTGGGCGCGGTCGAGGTGATCTTCAAAGAGAGTCCGGCGGCTTTCGACGAGGTCAACGCCGTCAGAATCTGACCATCTCCGATCGCCGTCACCCCATCAATGGTCCCCTCGACGTTGGAGCCGGTGCGGGTCTGCTGGGTAGTTCCGATCCCGAGCTGGTCCGCTGCGCCGACGGCTTTGTCTGAAGTGACACTGAACGAATGCTTCGAGCCGTATTCGGATGTTTCCAGACGGAGCGCGCCGTTGTAGATACTGGCGGTGATTTTCGCGCCTTCGGTCGAAAACTTGCTGTTCAATTCTTCAACCACCTTCTGGAGCGTACTGCCCGCGCTCAGCGTCGCACTGAACGTGTCGCCATTACTTGTGAAGGTGAGGGTTTCCGCGGCGGCCAGGTTTCCCGTCAACGCGGCGCCGTCCAAAGTGCCGCGCGTGGCGGCGGCGGTGATGTTGACCAGGTAGTCCTTCGCGATGGTCGTATCGGTCGCGTCGTTGAATTGAATCAGGGAGTTTGAACTTTTGCCGACCTGTGTGAAGATACTCAGGACTCCTTCGAAGTCTTCTTTCAGGGCGGTGTTGAAAGTGGATTGGTTGAAATCGAGGGTTCCGTCACTCTTGAGTTTCATGCCCAGGGAGACCAGGCTGTTGTACTTGCCCGTGAACCCCGGTATTTCCTCGATCACCATGGACTTGACCGCGTTCAGGAGTGTACGGGTGGAGGAGTCGCCGAAAAGAGGTTGCGAGACTTTAGTCTCCGAATCGTACTTCGAGACGCTTTTGACCGTGTTGAAGAAATCGTTAATGGCGGTCTGGAACTCGACCACCTTGGCGTTGACGGTTCCCTCCTGATTGCTGATGGTGGCCGTGACGGTCGAGGAACTGACCGACTTCGCTGTCAGGGTGACCCCTTCGATGACATCGGAAAATGAGTTGGACGAACGGGTGACCCGGACGCCATCCACCGTCATGATTGCGTCGGAGGCCTTGGCGATAACCGGATCCAGGGCATCAATGCTGAACGAATCGTCCACCGCCAGATTTTGTGTCCCGGCCGTGAAAGCGATCTGGACTCCGCTGGCGCCGGGGATGTCAAGGGGCGCTGAGGCGTTGGCTTTGATGGGGTTGGCCGTATCGAATGTCAGGCCTCCATCGAGCGAAACGGCCAGTTGGGCCGCTGTGTCGCCTCCGCTCAAATCGCCAGCCTGAAGGACTTTCAAGACGATATTCTTGGTGCCCGTGCCAGCATAAGTCCCCGAAACGTTGAGCGAACCGTTAAACTGATTGCCGGTTGCGGCGACGGGGGCTTCGACGGTTTTGTTGGCAAAATCCAGAGTCGATCCGGTCGAGGAGACTTGAACCGAGTTGGTCGAGCCGGTGGCTTTCGAACTGAGCACCAGCCGGTAGGAGTTGGTTGCGGATCCATCGTTGACGATCGTGGCCGTGACCCCCGACTGCGAGTCGCTGTTGATCATGTTGCGCAGGTCGTTCAGGGTTGTCGAAGCGGTCAGGTCGTAGCTGCGCATGGCGCCGACCCCCACCTGGACATTGAATTTTCCCCCAGCGGTTCCGATGACGGTATCCAGCGTGGCGACTCCCTGGGAACCCAGGCGCTCGGCCTGGGCCAGTTGGAGCACCTTGATGCTGTAAGATCCGATGGCGGCGGTACTCGAGCCGGTCACGGTCAGGACATCTTTGTCTGAAGAAGTGGCGTCGCGGGCGCCGAAATTGGTCGGATTGCGCAGTTCTTCGAGCTTGGTTTTCAGTTCGTTCAGCTTGGAGAGGACCGCGCCATACGCCTGAGACTTGGTGTTGAGTTTTGCCTGCCGGTTCTGCATCAGGGTGACAGAACGCTGACTGATGGCGGACATGCTCGATATGTAGCTCTCGAAATCTATTCCGGAAATAAGGCCGACACTGGAAGAGATGGTCATGGCAGGTTTCCTCGCTTTGGATCAGTTTGCCGGGCCTTAGGTATAAATTGCCGAGTGGAGAAAACCTTCCGCTCCTGCGACCTGACGGCCAGCCACCGCCCCATGTATTACTCAATTCAACCTAAATCAACCTTTTACATCTGTCTCGGACGTTCTTCCTGTCGAAACAAACCCGGATTTCCCGGTGTTTTCTTCCGAGTGGAGCAGCAAAAATCAAGCCGCCTCTTCCCGGTCTCCTTCAAAAAAGAAGGAGGGCCACCGGGCCGAGGCGGCCCTCCCATCCTGTCCTCCGGCTCGACCCCTCACGAGGTCTGTTTCACCAGAAGACCTTTCATTTCCGCAAGCGCTTTACGCAGTTCCCGAACCTCTTCAGGTGGCACCTCGCGAACCACATCGCCCGTTTCTTTGTTGACCACTTTTACGATCAGTTCGCCGTTGTCTTCATCTACCGAGAACTTGAGGGCTGTGGAACGTTTTTCGGCCGCCTGAATGGCCTCCCGAATATTCTTGAGGTTGGCTTCCGGGTTCACGACTTCCTGTTGCGCTTCCTGCTGCTGGGTCTCGGGTCCACCTTTTGCGCTCAGAGCGATTCCTTCCTGAGAAACCTGTACGGCATCCTCAAAAAGAGGACGATCTGAACGCTGTTGCAAGGGCAGAACCGCTTCCGGGACTTCCTGTCTGGCCAGAGGCTGTACGACGCTTTCACCCACCTGACCCGATGGGACTTCCCGCCTTTTGGGAAGGGGCGCCGTATCCCCTATACCGCTGAGTGGTGTCGTGTACATGGTTGTCTCTCCAATGGTCGGGAGACGCGACACGCATGGAGTGGGAGCCTTTCACGTTCTAAACGCAGCCCAACTTCCAGTCCGTCCGTTCCCGCCACTCTCCGGATAGCGGTGCTCGCGGTGGATCAAGCGGCCTTCCGCCCCTCGATCCACCGCGAAGCCAAGCTATTCATCAACCGCCCAGGAGGCTGAGGGCGGCCTGCGGCAAGGTGTTCGCCTGCGAGAGCATCGCCGTACCGGCCTGCTGGATGATTTGGGCCCGGGTCAGATTGGCCGTCTCCACCGCGAAGTCCGTGTCGCGGATGCGCGACTCGGAAGCCGTGATGTTCTCGATCGAAATCTGGAGATTGGAGATCGTGTGCTGGAAACGATTGGACATGGCGCCGAGCTTGGCCTGCTCGTTGGTGATCTTGGCCAGAGCCGAGTCAATCCGGCGGATCGCGCTGGTGGCGCCACCCGTGGCCGTCACGTCAATCTTGGCAACGGTCTTGGTATTGTCCGCATTATAGAGACCGGAAGTGAGACCCAACTGCGCAGGGTTATTGGCCGTCACCTGGAAGTCCTTATTGGAACTCAAGGTGAGAACCCCTGTTTTACGGCCCACATTGGCTGTTGCGGCCAAGGCGGTTGTTCCATCAACAGCTGCTGTTCCCACAAAACCGAATATATTACCTGTCGTGGTCGTGGTCTTGACAATGACGTTACGTCCATCAGCAGCGGTCAGAACCAACTTGTTGGTGGCATCCAGAGAAGCAACCACCCCTGTCTGCGTAGATTTGGCGTTGATGAGCGCACGCAATGCCCCCGTCCCGTCGTTTGCGGTGGTTGTCAGACCCAGCGAAGGATCTCCCCCGGTCACCACGCGAACCCCGTTGATCTCCATGTATTCCCCTGCCGCCGCCGAACCGGCCGCCACAGTGGCGGCGTTACCGGTCAAAACAGTCGCCCCCACAGTGGCTGTAACCCCGTGTTGAGAGGTTTTGGCGTTGATGGCGTTGGCTTTGGCAATGGCCGACTGATCCCCGAAAAGAGACGAGATTCCGTCCGTGGTGGTCGTGTCAATGGTAACCAGACTTCCCGGAGTTCCCAGCGACAGGTTTCCAACCATGGCGCCAACGGTAACCAACTCACCGGCCAAGGTTGTGCCACCCGCAACTCCGGTAAACTCCGCATACCCCCCCATGCCGGTGGCACGATAGTCGCCGATGGACAGATCAATAGATTCGCCCGCGTTGGCGCCGACCTGGATGCTCTTGTTCGAGAAGGTCCCGTTGATCAGGGCCAGCCCGTTGAAGTTGGTGGTGTTGCCGATGCGGGTCAGTTCCGCGACCTGCTCGTTGATTTCCGCCTGAATCGACTTCAGGTTGTCGGCCGAATTCAGGTCACTCGACGCCTGAACGGACAACACGCGAATGCGCTGCAGAATTTCCACCTGTTCGACGATCGCGCCGTCGGCGGTCTGGATGACGCTCAGGCCGTCATTGGCGTTGCGGGTGGCCTGGTCCATGCCTGTGCTCTGGGCTCTCATGCCCGTGGCGATGGCCAGACCGGCGGCGTCGTCGGACGAATGGTTGATGCGCAGACCCGAGGACAGACGCTCCAAGGATCTCGTCAACGACATCTGGTTCTTTGCCAATTGACGCTGGCTGTTGATGCTGGGAACATTGGTATTTACGACGAGAGACATGATTTCAATCCTCCATGATTGAGTTACCGCTATTTGAGGAACCATCCATGGTTCCTGCCAGACTTTTTGGGGTGTCTGGACTTGGGGGGCGCGCTTTCAGACACTTCCGGGCAGATTCGAGCGCGTGAACGTCTCTGCCTCAGCCTCACGTTTCCGGATTTTGCTTCTCCCTCCTTCCTGAGACCCGGACCACTCTCCACGTGAGAGGAAATAACCCTTTCGGGCGCTTCGGATAGCCTTGCTTTTGATTTCTTCGTGAGTCTTTGCGCTTTTTCGAACTTTTCGTTCGCGTCACTGCTCTTCTCTTTCTTTATCGGCAAACAGGGGGAAAACTTTAGGGGGGGGTGCGTTTTTTTTCTTTTTTTTTCAGAGCCCCCCGGAACGGATATCAGACCTCCCAGGCGGGAAGTCCTGCGAAAACCGCCGGAACGCTTTTCCGGCAGGAGGCGATGTCAGGAGAATCCAGAAGTCCTATGCAGCGGAACCGAGCCCGGTTAATTGCCCCGGAGGGGCAAAGGACAGTAGCCGGGGGTGGAGCGAAGCGGAACCGCCGGAAAGAAACCTATCCGTACGCGCCCCGGCGGGGCGCAGGGCGGTTACGTCACGGACATCATAGACCGTTTTTCCACCAAATAATCCAGATTCCTTCGATTTTTCCTCCGCCCCATCCGGGGCGGGAAAGACAGGTCCGGGGATTCCGCTTCGCTCCATCCCCGGCTACTTACCCGCGCCCCTCTGGGGCGCTTTTCCTGCCTTCGGAAAAATAGATTTCCCGCTGTTCGCTGTTTTTCCTTGATGGGGGTTTCACCGTGCAATGACTTCTGGATTCTCCTGGAGGCGATGTTCTTTCAAAAAAATTCCTGTTGCGGCCAGAGCGCCCCCTGAGACACAATTCCCTTGCTCGCCGAAAGGAGTGGATTGCCCATGTTTCCCAGCCTGCGTATCGGTCATGGATACGACGTTCATGTGTTTTCGCAAGGCCGCTCGCTTATCCTCGGGGGGATCGAAATTCCCTATATCAAAGGATTGCATGGCCACAGCGATGCGGATGTGCTCACGCACGCCATCTGCGACGCCCTGCTGGGCGCCGCCGGGTTGCGCGACATCGGTTACCACTTCCCGGACACCGACCCGCAGTACGAAGGAATCAACAGTCTCGTGCTGCTGGGGCGTGTCGTGGAACTGGCCGCCGAGGCCGGATACTGTATTGAGAATGTGGATGTTAGCGTTATTGCCGAGAAGCCCAAACTCCAGCCGCATATCGAAAAGATGCGCGAACGTCTGGGTCCTGTTCTGGCCGCGAGCGGCGGTTCCGGCGCCATCAACATCAAAGCCACCACGAACGAAGGTCTGGGGCCGATTGGCCGTGGCGAAGGGATCGTGGCCCACGCCGTGGCCCTGTTGCGCCAGAAGATGTGAAACGATTCGGATCGGAATCGCCTTCCGCGCCAGTCAGGAGATAGGCTGTTACGGGGAGGCTGCTGGAGAAGGCGCACTCGCCTGTCCCCGTATCAAACCAGTTGACAATCTCCGGGCAATCTGGGGAAATACACCCTTCAGTCCCCGCCGGACGAGCGGGGAAAGGGGCTCCCGCCCGGTTCGGGTGCGGGGCGCATTTCAGGAAACACAGGAGAAAACAGTCATGTCACAGCGCATTCGCAGCGCCATCTTGAGCGTTTCGGATAAAACCGGACTGGGTGAACTGGCCCAGCATTTGAGCCAGATGGGCGTGACCCTCTACTCGACCGGTGGCACCTTTCGGGCGCTTCAGGAGTCCGGGGTCAAGGCCATCCCGATTGACGAACTGACCCAGTTCCCCGAGATGATGGACGGCCGCGTCAAAACGCTCCACCCGGCCGTGTTCGCCGGGATTCTGGCCCGCCGCTCGAATCCCAAGGACATGGCCACGCTCCAGTCGCACGGACTCGAGACGATTGACATGATCGTCGTGAACCTCTATCCGTTCCAGAAGACCGTGGCCCGGTCCGACGCTTCCGAGTCCGAGATCATCGAGAACATCGACATCGGCGGGCCGTCCATGTTGCGCGCCGCCGCGAAGAATTTTGCGGACGTGGCCGTGGTGGTGGACCCGACCGATTACGGAACCCTCATCGAAGAGATGTTGGCCAACCAGGGCGACCTGACCGCCGAGACGCGGCGGAAACTGGCCCTCAAGGTGTTCCGCCACACGTCGCAGTACGACACCGCCATCGCCGAGTATTTCACCCGGACCACGAAGTAGGGCCTTTGTCGGGAACTTCGGTGTTTCCGGCCCTGTGTGTGTCGCGTCATTTTTTCGAGAGGAACCCCGTTCCATGCCTATCACCGCCGGCGCCATCACGTGCCGACTCTATGAAGTGGCCAAACCGCCCAAGGGCAATTTTCTGACTGAAATCGGATCGGACCTCAAGCGTCATGCGTTTCATCCGGTCCAGGTCGAGCGTTCGCCCCGTTCGATCGGGTGGGTCAACCCGCGCGACATTCTCGACACCGACCTGAAGGTCGAGAAGGTGGTCTTCGAGGACTTTCTGGTGCTGGGTCTGCGCGTGGACAGGGTGAGCGTCAACGCGCGCCTCCTCAAGGCCTACTTCCATCAGGAGCGCCAGAAGCTGCTCGAACAGCGCAGCAAGAAGGAATTGAACCGCGACGAGCGGATGGCCCTGCTCGAAAAGGTCAAGATCCAGCTCATGGCGCGCCAGAGTCCCGCCACCAGCCTCTACGAAATGGCCTGGAACCTGCGCTCGCACCACGTCCTCTTCTCGGCGTCGAGCACCACGCTCAACCAGGAGTTCATGGACCTCTTCAGCGACACGTTTCACACGGGCCTGACGCCCCTGATGCCCTCGATCCGCGCGCACAACAAGGCGGAGAAGGCGGGCCTGCTCGAAGAGTTCCAGATGACCGAACCGGCCCATTTCAGCCCCCTGGCCCGAGTGCATGAAGCGGGCCGCGGCGGCGACGACGACGAGTAGCAGAAGATTTCCCATGACGAATGATCCGGAAAAGTCGAAACCGCCTCATTCCACGTCGTCCATTTCGTTCACTCAGTCCACTCTAGTCCACAAGACAGGAACCCCCTCATGGCGCTCCTCGACATGATCCAACAGAAGGCCTTTCTCGGCTCTGAGTTTCTCACCTGGCTATGGTACCGCAGCGAGCAGGAAGACGGTTCGATCGAGATCGAACCGGGCCAGCCGTGCGAAATCTCCTTCGAGAAAGACCTGGTGCTGGCCAGCGAAGCGGGCCAGGCCGTGGCCAGTTCGCTCAAGGGGGAAAGCCCCTCGCTGGCGCCCGAGGCGGTCGCCGCCCTCCTGGCCGGGAAAAAGGTCAAGCGCGCCCGCGTTTCGCTGACCTGCAACCACACGCACTGGGAAGTCGTGCTCAACGGCGAGACGTTCGACTGGAGTGGGTTGAAAATTGATACCCCGCCGAGTCTTCCGTTCGTCGAGTCGGTGCCGATCCGCCTCAACGCGGTCGAAGAGTTCGCCCGGATTTTCGATCTTCTGTTCTCGAAATTCCTCGACGTGCGTCTCAGCTCCGACACGTGGAGTCCCGAGGTTGAGGCCATGCGGGCCTGGATCGAATCGAAAGACGCCGGACCTCAGGAAGAATTGGAATAAAAATCCCCGTCGTAAAAATGGGGAGGGTTGCGGTTGTTTTTAAGCCGGACAGGAGCGTCTGGGCGTTCCCGGAAAACCAACCCAATGGAAAACGGTGAACAAGGGACAGGCTACGAAGCGAATCTTGTCACATCCTTGTCTGTTTTTTTTGGCTTGTTTTTTCGTAAGGAGGATTCTCGCCCAGGGATAGAAGATTGTTTTCGGATGCCGTTCGGATCGTGTCATTTTGAATGCGACTGAGGGTGACAGGAAGAACGCGGATTCTTTCAGTGCATTTTATGTAATGCCGTAGCCCTATAAACCTAAAACCGCAGTTGACCTTCTATCATCCGGTTTTTCTTTCAGGCGGTCGGGACGCCCGCCCTCCCAGAAAGGCCCATTTTATGGGGAGAAAGCGGTTGCCGGGAACGCCAATCTCCCGATTGGCGCAGTCAGAAAACCTCACCCCAGCGGTTTTAAAAGGCCCCGAAGAGGCCTCCCTGAGTTGCTCCGCAGGCTTATAGCCACCGTGGGTGACCTCCGGCAAGGAAATAGAAATCCTCGCTGAAGGGGTGCCCAAAATAGCAAGGATTCCGAACGGGTTGCGGCCAGGATCTTCGGGTGTTTTGGGGGCGGGGGCGGTGTTTTCGGGAATTTTCCAGACGAGCAATCTTTTACCAAAAAAACAATCCCTTGCAGCCTGACGGGAAAGACTGAAGGGACAAGAAACCCGATTCCTCTGAAATTTTCCGACCGGGCGGACCCGGAATCTGGAGCGGGCGACGGGGTTCGAACCCGCGACAACTAGCTTGGAAGGCTAGAACTCTACCAACTGAGTTACACCCGCTCGCCCTGATGAAACCGTAAAATGGTAGTGCTAAGGGGATTTGAACCCCTGTTTCCGGCGTGAGAGGCCAGCGTCCTGGACCGAGCTAGACGATAGCACCACCTTGAGTTGCCGCTTGATCCCACTTGCGCGGTCTGTCTCACCCAAACCGCAGGATCGCCCCCTGTGCGGGGGGTCTTCGTGTTTCGGAAGGCTGGAAATGGTAGCCGAGGAAGGATTCGAACCCTCAATAACTGATCCAGAGTCAGTCGTGTTACCATTACACTACTCGGCTGTTACTTCCCCGGCAGGCCGCCCTCCCGTACCCGAGGGAGACCCATCATAAAAAAGCGCGGGGAAAAAAGTCAAGCAAAAGTGGCAATCCCCAATTCTCTTTCTTTTCGTTTCGGGCTGTAGAATCCAGAAAGGCGTAAAATAGACGCTTTTCGACTTGCCAGAAAGCCCGACGCCCTCTAAAATGCCGCTCTGGCTTGAGTCACGGAGGAGCCAGAAAGCCCCCTTCCCGGTACAGATACCGGCAAAAAAAGGGGTCTCCCCGGTGAAAAAATCCCGGGGATGCGAAATCCAGGCGGCAGGAAGTCTCGACCGACCTTTCTCCTTCCTGTCAGGGGAGTGAGATCCCGGCTCCCGGTTTTCGCTTCAAATTACTCACAATATGAAGGAGTCAAGTCATGGGTCTGACAATGACTGAAAAAATCCTGGCCCGCCATGCCGGGCGGACCACTGTCGAACCGGGTGAAAATATCTGGGTGGACGTGGATGTCCTGTTGACCCATGACGTCTGCGGACCGGGCACCATTGGCGTCCTCAAGAGCGAATTCGGTCCTCAGGCCCGTGTCTGGGATTCTCAGAAGGTCGTCATCATCCCGGACCATTACATTTTTACCGCCGACGAAAAGGCTCACCGCAATATTGACATCCTGCGTGAGTTCGCCAAAGAGCAGAATTTGCCGCACTATTACGATGTGGGGACCGAGCGTTACCGGGGCGTGTGCCACGTGGCCCTGCCCGCCGAGGGGCATGCCCGCCCCGGTGAGGTGCTTTTCGGTACCGACTCGCACACCTGTACCCACGGGGCCTTTGGCCTGTTCGCGACCGGCATCGGCAACACCGACGCCGGGTTCGTCATGGCCACCGGGAAACTCTGGGTCAAAGTGCCTCCCACCATGCGATTCGTTTTCGAGGGAGAATTGCCTCCCTACCTGATGGCCAAGGATCTGATTCTGCACATCATTGGCGACATTGGGGTTGATGGGGCCACCTACCGCGCGATGGAATTCGCCGGCGACACGATCGAGGCCCTGAGCGTGGACGAGCGCATGACCATCTGTAACATGGCCATCGAGGCGGGTGGCAAGAACGGTATTATCGCGCCGGACGACAAGACCCGCGACTACGTCCGCTCGCGCACAACCCAGGCGGGGACCAAAAACACGTGGGAAGAGGCGTTCAACGACGCCGACGCCCGGTTCTTCAGCGAAAAGGTGTACCGCACCTCCGAACTCGAGCCGGTGGTGGCCCAGCCCCACTCGCCCGACAAGAAAGCGCGGGTGCGCGACGTGGCCGGGACGAAAATCACCCGCAGCTACATCGGCTCGTGTACCGGCGGGAAGGTTGAGGACTTTCTCGCCGCCGCCCGCATCCTGAACGGTCAGACCGTCGCGGTCGAAACGTTCATCATCCCCGCCACGACCGAGGTGGACGCGGCGCTCGATCGCCAGACGCTGGCGGGCAAACCGCTGCGCCAGATCTTCTCCGACGCGGGTTGCCGCATCGGGCCGCCCTCGTGTGCGGCGTGTCTGGGCGGGCCGGTGGACACGTTTGGCCGGGCCAATGGGCCGGAAATCGTGGTCTCGACCACTAACCGCAACTTCCCCGGGCGCATGGGCAGCAAGGAGTCGGCCGTGTACCTGGCTTCGCCGCTCACGGCCGCCGCGTCGGCGGTGCGGGGGGTGTTGACCGATCCGCGCGACGTCCTGGCGTGAGACGACCCGGATGTCTGAGGTGGCACGGGCGTTCCGCCCGTGAATCGGTTTGGGTCAACCCGCGACACTTGGAGGCAAGTTTTCCCAGGCGGCGGGGATCAAGAAAACCTTGACTAAAGGGCTTTTTCAAACGCAGAATGAAGCCCGGTTCCAGAGCGACGTAGGCTGACAGCTTCCGTTGACCTCCGGAAAACGGGTTTTGTTCCGCTTGATTAAAGAGCGTTTTTCCGAGAGGCGAAGTTTCTTTCGAACTTCGCCCCAACTGCTAAATCTGTCGAAGGGACTTGCCAGAATGAACCTCGAACAAATCCAGGAACTCATTGCGGTCATGCGCAAGAATCGGATCAAGGAGATAGACCTGGATCAGGATGGCGCCAAGCTGCGTATTGTGGCCTGCGAAGCGGACCCCAAAGCCAAACCGGAGCAACCCGCGGCGCCTTCCCAACCGGCCCCGTACCCGTTCCCCATGCCCTATTTCGCGCAACCTCAACCGTCGTTCGGGATGCCTCCGGCAGCCCAACCGGTCGCCGCCGCGCCCAATCCGGGCGCTTGCGTTGGGCCTGCGGGGGCCGCTCTGGCGCCAGTGGCCGCAGTGGCTTCCATTCCGGCAGCCGTCGAAGAGCCTGCGCTCAGCGGAACGGAAATCAAGTCGCCGATGGTGGGGACGTTCTACCGCGCCCCGGCGCCTGGCGCCCCGACTTATGTCGAGGTCGGCACAACCGTCACCGAAGATTCGGTGCTCTGCATCGTTGAGGCCATGAAACTCATGAATGAGATCAAAGCCGAAATGCGGGGTAAGATTCTCAAGATTCTGGTCAAGAACGGCGAGCCGGTCGAATACGGGCAGCCCTTGTTCCTGGTTGAACCCTTTTAGGCCGCGCACGCACACATCGGGAGATCTCGCCGGACGGAACCATGCCGCCGGACGCCAGTCTTCAAAGGAAAAGGCGACCAGGGAAAGTGTCTGACACCGCTCGCAAAAACAAGGTTGCCGCATCGGGCAAGCCTCTGTTCAACAAGATTCTGATCGCAAACCGGGGCGAAGTGGCTCTGCGGGTCATTCGTGCCTGTCGCGAACTGGGAATTCTAACCGTCGCCGTTTACAGCGAACCCGACGCCAATTCCCTCCATGTCCGGTTTGCCGACGAACACATCTGCATCGGACCGGCTGCCAGCAGCGATTCGTACCTGAACATGCCCAACATCATTTCGGCAGCCGAAATCACGGGCGCCGACGCGATTCACCCGGGGTATGGGTTCCTCTCCGAGAACTCGGCCTTTGCGCACATCTGCCAGGAATGCAAGATCACGTTCATCGGTCCCACGCCCGAAATCATTGACCAGATGGGGGATAAGGCGATGGCGCGCGACACGATGGCGCGCGCCGGAGTCCCCATCACCCCCGGATGCGAAGGGGTGGTTCAGGACATTGATGAAGCGGTTTCTCTGGCGACGAAAATCGGCTACCCGGTTATTGTCAAGGCGGTGGCAGGCGGCGGCGGGCGCGGTATGCGTGTGGCCCACAACGAAAACCAGCTGCGCACCGGTATCGTGACGGCTCAGGCCGAGGCCGCCAAGGCGTTTTCGAACGCCGACGTCTATATGGAAAAGTACCTCGAGAATCCGAAACACGTCGAGATTCAGGTGCTGGGCGACTCGTTTGGCAACGTGATCCATCTGGGCGAGCGCGACTGCTCGATTCAACGGCGTCACCAGAAACTGATCGAGGAAACCCCCTGTCCGATCATGACGCCCGAGCTGCGCGCACGCATGGGCGCGGCGGCAGTGGACGCCTGTAAAGCTGCGGGTTACACGGGGGCGGGGACGGTTGAGTTCCTCCTGGACAAGGACATGAACTTCTACTTCATGGAGATGAACACCCGTATCCAGGTCGAGCATCCGGTCACGGAAGTCGTGACCAACATTGACATCGTGAAAGAGCAGATTCGCGTGGCGGCGGGCCTGCCTTTGGAATACACTCAGGATCAGGTGCGCTTCGATGGCCACGCCATCGAATGCCGCATCAACGCCGAAGATCCGGACCGCAATTTCATGCCCAGTCCCGGTCTCCTCGACGTGTACCACGCGCCCGGCGGGCCGGGGGTGCGGGTGGACAGCCATGCGTACCGCGAATACCGGATTTCGCCGCATTACGACTCGATGATCGCCAAACTGATTGTGCGCGGACATAACCGCACCGAGGCGATCGCCCGCATGAAACGGGCTCTTGAAGAGTATATTATCGAGGGGGTGAAAACCACGATCCCCTTCCACCGGTGGGTGATGAACAACGACGCGTTCAAACGCGGCGACTTCGGCACACGATTTATTGACGAGCAATATGGCAAGTGACCTGTGTGGCGGCGCCTGGCGCGCCCGGTTTTTTTCAAGCCGAATCCCGGCAGGGAGGCCCCACAACAGAGTTCCATCCCAATACGGAGGAGAAACGCAACATGGCCAAGAAAACTGAAACCCCGGAATCCACCCCTTATTGTCCTCCGATCGACAAACCCGTGACGGGTGACACGCTGGGTGCGATCGAGATCAGCCGGGACGTCATCGCTTCAATTGCCTCGCAGGCGGCCCGCAAGGTCGAGGGCATCCAGGTGGTTTCTTCTTCGTTCAGTCTGAGTGAAATCTTCGGCGGCAGCAAGGAGTCGGTCAAGGGTGTCGCCGTGGTGACCAACGAGGAAAGCGGCCACCTTGAAATCAACCTCGAAGTGAACGTCACCTACGGCGTGAGCGTCTATGAAGCCGCTTCCCAGTTGCAGCACATTGTCAAGGAAGAGGTTGAGGCGCTGACCGGCTACATGAATGTGGATCGGGTCAATGTGCGCGTGCGCAGCCTGGTCATGCCGACCGACCTGCCCGTCGAGCGTGAACCCGTTTCGCCGGACCGGGCCGTGGATGGCCAGCTGATGGAGGACGAGGTTCAGGACTGAGAACCTTTCCCCCTTTGCGGGGCGCGGACGGGGGCTTTCGAACGCCGCCCCGGCGCGGCGCCGTCCTTGAGCCGCTCAATGAAAAAGGAGGGAGTCCGTCATGAGAAGTGTGCAGCGTGTCGTGCTATTCCTGTGCCCTGTTTTGCTCTTCGGGTTGGGATTTCTAAAAGTTCTGAGAGGGTTTTTGAGCCGGTTTGCCGCGCATAGCGGATTCCGCATGCGGCTCGAATCCCTGCTCGACTCGATGCCCCACCAGACCCTTCACGTTGTTTATCTGCTCTGTTTTCTGTTGCCGATTCTGCTGCTGGTTCTCTGGTTTCTGATCCGGCGCGAAAGCCAGGTTCTGAAAATCGCGACCCTGGCGGGTGGATCGTCTCTCTCCATCCGGCAATCGGCCGTCAACCGCTATCTGCACGAATGCCTGAAGGAACTGCCTTTTGTCCGCAACGTGCGGGTGCAGGCCTCGACCACCGCGGACGGTTCTCTGGCCGTTCAGGTGCGGGTCTGGATCAGCGCCACGCAGCAGATTGACAGCCTCCAGCAGCGCATGCTGGTGCGGGTCCGCGAGGTCGTTCAGAGCAGTTTCGGCGTTCAAAAGTTTATCGAGCCGGAAATTCTGATTGAAGAGGTTGCCGCGGGCGGCGCTTCCTTCCCGGACGAAGTGAAGCCTGCCGAAAAAAAATTCGACACCGCCCAATCGGGACCGGTGGCGGCGGCAAGTCTTCTGACCTTGCAGGCCAGCACCCAACCGCAGGAGGTTCCCGCGCAGGACGACCTTCCCGAGGAACCGAAAGAAGAAGCGTTCAATTCCGCTTTCTTTGAAACCATCCGGGAGGGAGTCGAGCGAAACAGCGGGGGCGCCGTGGTGGAACCCGCATCCGAAACGCCCGCCCCGGCAGACACAACGGAGCCGAACGGAGCCGACAACACGGAAGACGGGAACGCGCAACCGAAATAACATTCGGCCTCGGAGATCTCCTTCCTCTTCACCCCATAATTGGAAGGCTTCGCGGCTCCAGACGATCCCCGGCAGGAACGTGATCGTTTCACTCCCTCAACCGACCAGCCCCGGCTGGCCGACAAAAGAAAGAAACCGAGTCAGAATGGAACACGCCACACACGCCGTCTCTACAATTCCGGATCGAATCCGTCAGTGCGTTACGGAAGGCCTGCGCGTCGGGTTTGCCGTGGGCGCTTTCGGTTTGATCCACGCGGGCACGATCCGTTTCCTGAAACAGGCGGCCAGCCGGTGCGACCGGTTGTTTGTCGTCATTGTGCCCGGCGATGCCACTGTCGTTGGCCCGGACGCAGCCGCCCAGATTGCCCGGCTGTTGCGGCCCGACGAACGCGTGCGGATTCTGGGCATGACCGAGGGGGTCGAGGCTGCCGCGCTCGTGGACCCTCAGGCCGATCTGGCTGCGTGCGTGACCGCTGCGCCTCAGGCCGTCTGGTTCCAGTGCCAGTCCGAGGATGACCTGGTGCCCGCCGTGCGCGGTCGTCTCGAAACCCTGAGCGCCCGGCTCGAGGTTTTGCCCGGCGATGCCACATGCACCACCCTCGATGTTCTGGCGCGACTGGCGCGTTGAGACCCCGGCAGAGTTTCGTATAGACCAATCCCTGCCGACCCGGAACGCGGATGTTCCTTCGGCGGATCGAGAAGAGAACCAGAGGAGAAAAGGAAGCCATGAGCACGGAAAACAAAGAAACCACCGATCCCTACGAACAGTTCCAGCCGAGCGATTGCGTCCGGCATCCCAAGTTCGGCGAAGGTCTGGTCCTGAGCCGCAGCGGGTCGGGCGAAGATACCAAACTCGTCGTGTCGTTTGCCGAGGAGGGTGAAAAGCGCCTGCTGGCGGCCAAAGCCAACCTGAAGCGAGTGCGGCCCGGAACCGGGGAACTCAAAGACCTCAAGGACCACAAGGCGATCAAACTCGTGAAGCCCGCTACCGCCAAGGCCTTTGAGGAACCGGAAGAAGCCCTGGAAGAGTTCACCCCCGCTCTGGATTTTGGAACGGACGCGGAAGAGGACGAAGTGGAAAGCGATTTCGACTTCGAGGAAGCGGAAGAAGAAGACGTGGATCAGGATGGCGAGCGGGACGACTATTGAGCGACCCCGCTCGGACGGCTTTTCTGCCCGGCGCGGTTTGTTTCAAGGCGAACCGCGCCGGGTGGCCCAGTCGGAAGGAGACGCGCAGCGAATGACTCAAGAATGGATCTCGGAAGAAACCGTGCGCCACATGGCGCTTCTCTCGAGACTCGAATGCAGCGATTCGGACATCCATCGTTTTTCCGGTGAATTGAACGCGATTCTGGGTTACGTCGAAAAACTCCAGGAACTCGACACGGAAAACGTCGAGCCGACGAGTCATGCTCTGCGCCTGCGCAACGTGTTTCGCGAGGACGAGGTGCGCCCTTCGCTCACCAACGCACAAGCCCTGGCCAACGCCCCCGAGGCACAAGACGGACACTTCAAGGTGCCCCAGATCATTCAGGAACAATAACCCGCGGCAGAATCGGATCGCGGGATACGTCCGAAAGGAGACGCGATCACATGCTCAAAGGGATTTCCCCCCTGCTCAGTCCCGAACTGCTGGCCGTTCTGTGCCGGATGGGCCACGGCGACGAGATCATTCTGGCCGACGCCCACTTCCCCGGCGAAACCTTTAATGGCCGCGTCCTGCGGGCCGACGGTCTGCCCATCGCCAAACTGCTCGACGCCATCCTGCCTCTCTTTGAACTCGACGCCTATGTCGAAAGTCCCCTGATCATGATGGCAGCCGTCGAAGGCGACACGCTCGACCCGACCGTCGAGATAGCCTATCGCCGGGCGATTGACCACCATTGTCCCACCGCTCCGCCCATCGCCCGCATCGGGCGTTTCGACTTCTATGATCGGGCGCGTCAGGCCTTCGCGGTCGTCATGACCGGCGAAACCGCCAAATATGGAAACATTCTCTTGAAAAAAGGAGTGACTCCCGTCTGAGCGACCCCGCTCGAGGTTCTCCGTTCCATCTCTCCCCAATTTCCTGAACATCCGTGCCGGACCCTATCCCCAACCCAATTGTACGGAGGCGCACCTCATGGAAAAGTACCGCGACGTTCGTCAACCTCTCTGGACCAGCGTGATGCGAGGCAATGCTCTGCCTTACAGCGCCTATCTCGCCCACAGCGACCCGATCCACACGGCCAAATGGCGCGAGATGGAAAAAAAGGTCGTCCTGCCCGACGACTGTGTGGACACGATCGCCGGATTCGTCCGGAAAATGCCTGTTCTGGTCTATTCCGGCGTCTGGTGTGGTGACTGTGTGCGGCAGGGACCGATTCTGCAGCGGATCGCGGAAGAGAACCCCTGCATTGAACTGCGGTTCATCGAGCGGGTGGACGGTTCCCCGCTGGCTGAGGAGTTACGGATCAACGGCGCGTACAAGGTGCCCGTGGTCGTCTTTCTCTCCGAGGATTACTTCGAGATCGGACGATTTGGCGATCGAACGCTGGGCGCCTACCGTCGCCTGGCGCACCAGCAGAACGCCGAGGTGGGTGTCGCAAACGCCATGAGCCGGGTGTTTGAGAAAGGGCGTCAGTTGGTTGGAGCCGTGTGCAACTCCGGCCTGATCGCCCCCCCTGTGGACGAAATCGAGGAAGAAGTGTCCGAATGGACCGATATCTTCGAGCGCATGCAGTGGATCCTGCGCCTCTCGCCCCTGCTGCGCGAGCGCTACCAGGACTGAGGGGACTCCCAAAGCCTGTGTAAATAGCCGTACTCGGACATTCAACTGCGGTTATTGTGTTTTAAAAAGTATCGTCACGATTCTTGAATCCCGAAGGGATTCCCCTTGAATAGCCGCAGGTGACCGAAGGGAACCTGCGGAATGTGTCCCCAAATATTTCAAACCCCGGAGGGGTTTCCCAATCATTGATTTTACTTTTGTTGGGGCACCCCTTCAGGGTGCGCCGTTTGTAATCTCTTTTCCGTGGGTTCCCTTTGGTCACCCACGGCTACTCATGGGAGGCCCCTTCGGGGCCAGATAAACCCCTTTGAGGGGTTACACAACAAATGGAAGGCTTTTCACACAGACTCTCAGGGGTAAGCGGTCACGTTCGAGCGTCCGATGTCGCCGGACGACTTGGTCCCGTTCGTCGGGTCATAGGAGACCTCGTGCATCCGGCGCCAGTCCTGCCCCCACATCACGTTGTCGCGCAGATCCGGCCCGGGTGACGACATGAGCCACTTGATGCTCGATCCGTAAAAATTCGCGCGGTTGCCTCCGTTGAACTGGAAATAGGGGGTTGGCTTGCCCGTGATGCTTTCCTGCATCTTCTCAAGGAAATAGTCCGTCGGAATGGTGCTGAGATAAGCGATGGGGGTGGTCAGGCTGGCGTAGGTCATGTATTCGTTGTTGGGAGTTACGCCAAACTCCCCGCTGTCGTAGTCGGGCGGGTAGGCGCTGTTGTCCGTGAAATAGGTCTCCATCGCCGTGGCCAGAGTCCGCAGGTCTGTGCGCACGCGGGTGATCTTGGCGCGCGTCTGCGCCTCCAGAAAATTCGGCACCGCGATGGCTGCCAGAATGGCGATGATGGCAACCACGATCAACAGTTCGATCAGGGTGAAGGCTCTCTGGGATGGTCTCTGCCGTTTCTTCCACATCCGGACTTCTCCTTTCGCCTGTCCGGGAGTCTTCCCGGAGGGCGCGTTCCGAATCACCAGAATGAGCGTCGTTCAACGCTTCATTATCCTGCATCGGGCGAAGAAACACAAATCTGTTTTCCGCCGACAGATTGAAACCCATCTCGAAAACCGAAATGCAACCGGGTTGCGCTCCCGTGTCGCCGATAACTTGTGATGCGTTTTGTGTCTGATTCCGGCCAGCAGGCCAAGTGAGTCAACGGTACCTGATTGCAAACCATAAGCCCCTTTCAGCCGGTTGACAATGGAGGATTCCGTATAAGAAATGGACAATCTTACTCCTTTCGGAAATCCGGGTTCCGTCAGTTGCGTTGTGCCGGTTTTCAACCGGGCCGCGACAATCCGCCGCGCCGTCGAGTCGGTCCTGGCGCAGGATTACCGGCCGCTGGAGTTGATCGTGGTGGATGACGGTTCCACCGACGCCACCCCCGAAATCCTTGTAACGCTGGAAGAAGAGGCCTGCAAGCGAGCCATTCCCCTGCGCCGGATACGGCAGGAAAACCGGGGGGTCAGCGCGGCGCGCAACACCGGCATCCGGCTGGCGCGTGGGGCCTGGATCGCCCTGCTGGACTCGGACGACGCTTGGGCGCCCACCAAGCTGACCCGCCAGATGGCCCTCCACGCCGAGTGTCCCAACCTGGCGCTGAGTCAGACCCGTGAGATCTGGATTCGCAACGGAGTGCGGGTCAACCCGCCCGCGCGATTTGAGAAAGGGGAAGGCAACCTGTTCCCGTTGTGCGTGGACCACTGTGCCATCAGTCCCTCTTCCGTCCTGATCCGGCGGGATCTCTTTGAAGAGGTTGGATTTTTCGATGAGGATTACCCGGCCTGTGAGGATTATGAATTCTGGCTGCGTCTGAGCGCCCATTGGGAGGTCGGATTAGTCCGAGAGCCTTTGATGATCCGATACGGAGGCCACGCCGACCAACTTTCCAGCACGGTTGAGGCGCTCGACCGGTACCGGATTCGCGCTCTGGTCAAGACGCTCGAAAGCGGTCGCCTCAACCCCGGCCAGCGCGCGCAGGCGCTCGCCGCCTTGGCCGTCAAGGCGAGTATTTACATTCAGGGGTGCCGGAAACGGGGACACTGTGCGGAAGCCGAGGAAATCGAAGCGCTTCGGGTGCGCTACGCCATCTGTCCAAAGTAAAAAATCCGGCCTCTTCAAAAGAAGGTTCTTTGAAAGAATTTGTGGGTAGATTTTGAATGAGTTTTTTGCATTGGGGCCAAAACAAAATCCTATTTCTCGTCATTCCCGCGAAAGCGGGAACCCAGATCCGGGACGTTCTGGTTGATCGCGTTTCCCTTGGGCTTCCCTCCTGTTTTTCCGTTCGCGTTACTCTGGGTCCCCGCGTTCGCGGGGATGACGGATGGGGGGAAAAGCCCAGAATAACCCCATAGAACCTGGGGTATCCCTCTCTCGCCTGGACAATGAGGATCTCCTGAAATCCGCTCCCTGTCACCCCAACTTTTCGTTGACGGGAGCGGGGGGGAAAACTATGATCCAGAGACCAAGTGGTCTCATCCGGTTTGTCTGGTTGAGAACCGGGTCACCCCGGCGGCTTCTGGAACAAACCGCTTCCACCATTCGCACGCAAAGAAAGAGGATCGAACCATGAGTTTCTCCAAAAAGATCGTCAATCAGGTAGATGTCCAGGGCAAGCGCGTGTTTGTCCGGGTGGACTTTAATGTGCCCCTCAGCGGCACGGTCATCACCGACGACAACCGCATCGTGCAGGCTCTGCCCACCATCCAGCACCTGGTCAAGCAGGGCGCGAAAGTCCTCCTCGCCTCGCATTTGGGCCGCCCCAAGGAAGGCCCCGATCCGGCGTTCAGCCTGGCCCCGGCGGCCACGCGTCTGAGCGAACTCCTCGGCCAGCCCGTCCAGATGGCCCCCGACTGTGTCGGACCCGAGGTCAAGGCGCTCGTGGACACCATGAAACCGGGCGACGTCCTCATGCTCGAAAACGTCCGCTTCCACAAGGGCGAAACCAAGAACGATCCGGAACTGAGCAAACAGATGGCCGAACTGGCCGACGTGTACGTCAACGACGCGTTCGGCTCGGCGCACCGCGCCCACTGCTCGACCGAGGGCATCGCCGCCTTCGTGCGCCCCGCCGTGGCGGGCTTCCTCATCCAGAAGGAACTCGACTACCTGGGCAACGCCCTCGACAACCCCAAGCGCCCCTTCGTGGCCATTCTCGGCGGCGCCAAGGTGGACACCAAGATCGGCGTGATCGAAAGCCTGCTCCCGAAAGTGGACAAACTGATCCTCGGCGGCGGCATGGCCTACACGTTCTACAAGGCGATGGGGTACGAGATCGGCGCGTCGCTCTTCGACGAGGCCGGCTTCGAAAAAGCCAAGGCCCTGCTCGCGGCCAAGAACGACAAACTGGTGCTCCCGATCGACTGCCTCGTGGCCGACAAGTTCGAGGCGGGCGCGCAGACGAAGGCCGTGGGGGTGGATGGAATTCCCGCCGGGTGGCAGGGCGTGGACATCGGCCCCAAGAGCGTCGCGCTCTTCAACGACATCATCGCCTCGGCGGGCACCGTGGTGTGGAACGGCCCCGTGGGCGTGTTCGAGATTGACGATTTCGCCAAAGGCTCGCTGGCCGTGGCCGAGGCGATGGCCGCCAGCAGCGCCATCACCGTCATCGGCGGCGGCGACAGCGCCGCCGCGATCAAAAAATTCGGTCTCGAAGACAAGATGAGCCACATCTCGACCGGGGGCGGCGCCTCCCTCGAGTTCCTCGAAGGCAAAGTCCTCCCCGGCATCGCCACGCTCGACAACGCGTAAGCGTGTCCCCCGCGGAGCCGAACCGATTCGCAGGTCGTCTCCGATGAACAACGCCTCAGATCAACGGAATGGGAGTTCTTCGGAACTCCCATTCCTGTTTCAGGCGGCACCCGAGCGCCCTCTTCCGATGCAAACTCGCCTCCCACACGATACCCACACGGATTTGCCTGGCGCAGCGAAGCCGCAACCCATCCGTAGGGGCGGACCTGTGTGTCCGCCCAGGCGAGCGGTCGGATACCCTGAAGGTACACGACAACCCGAGAAAACGGGGAGGTAAAGAATCATCGCGCAGAGACGCAGGGACGCGGAGGCCGTTTGCTGTAAGCCACATGAGGCGCAAAAGTCACAAAAACGGAGATTCCTGTGCTTTCTGTGCCTTTTTGTGGCTGAAAATCTTTTCTTGAATCCGGCCGGGAAACGCTCGCTCGCATCCGAAAAACGCGGACAGGATCACGGGATTTGCAGGATAAATCGTTATCTTTAGCCACCTGTCGCTCCCCAGAGAAGGGGTTTCCGCTCTGAGGAAAGAATCCGTAGGGGCGGCTTTCAGGTTTAATGCAAATGAGTATCAAGTCGAGAACCGCAGAATAGACAGAACATGCAGAAACCTATTTTTTTCTGCGTGTTCCGCCTGTTCTGCGGTTTCCTTTTCGGTTTTCTTCTTTTTTGGTAATCTTTTAGCCACCCCCGCTTCCAAGAGAAGGGGGGGGCGATCTGAGGAAAAAATCCGTAGGGGCGGGTTTCAAACCCGCCCGGCAGACGCTCCGGATCGGGGAAGGGCGGGTTTGAAACCCGCCCCTACAGGTATTTCGGCTTGGAAAATCCCGAACAGAGAAGGGCGAAGGGTTCCGATAAATCAAAATCCCCTCGCCTCCGCATCCTGCCCATCCCGTGATCCCGTCCCTTTTTCCTGTCCCCCCTCACGGAAACTCGAAGTCCTCCGTCAGCGCCTGTCCCTCCGGGTCGCAACCCTTTACCCAACTTCTGCAAGCAGAACCGCGAAGCAATGCGGGAGTCAAGCGCCAACGGCGCGGATTCATCGTAGCCTGGGGCATCGCCCCAGGAACAGACCCGGTTGTTCTCACAAGGGCTGAAAGCCCTTTCTATCAAGGCGTTTTCCCCAATCCCAATCGGGCGGGCCTTCAGCCCTTTTGAAATAGGGACACCTTTCCTGGGGCGACGCTTCGCTTGCCCCAGGCTACGATGAATCCGCGCCGTTGGCGCTCAACTGCGGTTCTTGGCAACAGATGGCGTGGACAGGATCACGGGATTTGCAGGATAAATCAAAACCCCCTCGCCTCCGCATCCTGTCCATCCCGTGTTCCCGTCCCTGCTTTTCCTTCCGCCCCTCACGGAAACTCAAAATCCACCGTCAGCGCCTGGCCTTCGGTCAGGGTGACCACCTGCTTTTGCTCCTTTTTCACCAGAATCTTCAGGTCCTCTCTTTGGGCCAGACAGGCAAAGAAGGTGTATGTTCCAGGAGGAAAGGTCGGGATCTCGTAACGATCTCCCTTCTCCAGTCCGATGACAACAGCGCGTGTGTTTTTTTCCCGTTGGACACGGACCGGGTCGCAATTCTCAACAGCACCCTCCAGAACAAATACATACCAGTTCGGATTTCGATCAGGGGCCTTGAAGGTTCCCTGAATGGATGCGCTTCCATTAAAATCGAAGTCCTGGCGGGTTTCTTTTCCCGACTCAACCTGAACTTCCGCCCGATCATAGACAAGGACTTTTGTATCCTTCTGAAATCCACACTCATGGATGACCGATGCAGACATCTGATATTCCCCGAGATTGAGTTCTTTCGATTTGTATTCTCCCTGTTCATCCGTTTCTATGGTCTGATCTCTTTCTTCAATGCCGTCTTCTCTTACGATCCGGATGTTACCCTTGTATTCCTTCCCATTCACTCTCACCCGCCCGGTTACAAAGCCTCTTTGTTTCATCAGAAAGGTTTGTTCTATTCTTTCCCCTTCTGGGATCTCAATTTCCACCACCTCAGTTGAGCGGTCTCGAACATTGCCAATTTCCACCGTGACACGTCCGGCTGAAAGTCCCAGGATCGAAAACCGGCCTTTTGTATTCCGGTCCATCAGAACCTGTCCCTCAACCGGTTTTCCCTTGCCTTCACCTTCCGTCTGGGTGATCTTCACATCAAACTTTTCAACAGGTTCTTTCGTTTCCGCGTCCATCACCATTCCCAGAAGACCCGATCCCGCCTCGAGTTGAAAAGTCTGTTCGAGAATTTCGTTGGCGGGTACTTCGATGTCGGTCTGGAGCGGCGCATAACCAGGCGCCGAGATCTTCAATGTGGCCTTTCCCGAAGAAATTTGGGCGATTGTGAACGTTCCTTCCGGTCGTCCGGCTGTTTGAACATAACCCCGTTGCGGCTTTGGCTCACTTGGGGATTCCACGCGAAGCACCTTTATGGAAAGAGCGGAAACCGGTTGCCCGGTTAGAACATCCATCACGTGTCCCACCACGTTTCCTCGCTCTTCACGGGATTCCACGACAAGATTCAGATCTTGGATCGTCTCCCCCTCCTTAATCGCCACCGCTCCGTTTCTTGCTCGCATCCTCACTCCATCCTGGCGCATCTGAATGTCGAAAAAGTAACGACCAGCGGGTACGTTCTCGAAATGGAAACGGGAACCCATCCCGATGAAGACAGGATCGGGAATAATAAACGGTTTGTGGTTCGTTTCCTGGATTTGACTTCCTGAAGAGACTTCCACAGAAACCAGAGAAATTCGGGTGGAGGACGATTGTTCTTCCTCTGGCGAGAGAATCTTGTTCCCTCGACTGTCCAAGACGCGGCCCGAAATACTGCCGGCCGGAACCAGAACCAGATCCACGCCGGTAATCACATTCCCTTCTCCGGATGGAAGTTTGACGTCCGCATAGTCAGGAGTGAAATTTTCCTTCTTGTCCGTCTTCATTTTATATTCGTCAAATTCCAAAGCGGCCTTAAGCAACGCGTTTGGATAAGGGGGAAGCGCGGTTTGCTCCATACGATACCCTTTGGCTTTGCACTGAATCTGAAACTCCCAGCAATATCGCCCATGTCTCAGGTAATCGAGTCCATCCCCAAGATTGAAGGCCGCAAGATTTTCAAGTCTGAATTTTCCTTCTGCATTCGACAAAACACTCGCCATCTGATGTAGTGTGCCGGCTATGCCGTTGCTGATGTTTTCTTGTGTATTCTTTGCAGCATTAAACGCCGTGATTTCCGCCCCTGCAATGGGATTTCCTTGTGGGTCCATGACACGCCCCTCAATGGAAACACCATCCATTCTGAAAACAAACTCGATGCCATCCCAAATGGGTTTCGTCCAGATATTGTAGGAATAGTTCAAAAGGAGGGCCTGATCTGGAAAAAGTGCGGCTCCTTGCGGAAAATCGGGACGAACCTTATAAGAATCTGGACGAATGTTCTCAAATCGAAAATTTCCCGCCTGGTCCGTAACGACCGTTGTCTTTCGTTCCCCATTATCCGAACTCAAAGTGACCGTGATACCAGGTAAGGGTGTGTCTTCGTCCTGAATAAATTCATCCGATGATTCAGTCTCCGACGTCACATCATCCAGATTCCGGTAATCGACTTTCCGCCCGATCACGATCCCGGCGATTGTTCCGGCTGTTCCCTGGGACAATTTGAGATTGACTCCCGTTTTTGTTTCTCCTGGCCTGATAACAGCATTCGGACAATTCCCATCAAAAACGTAAAGATCGGGCGAAGGCCCCTCGACATACCTCAGGCGCAGATCCATACCGGGAGGAATGCCCGTCAGGGTATAACTCCCTTTCTCATCTGTCGTGACCAACACACTTTCAAAAAACGTGTGGCTCAGAACCTTACCGTCCCTCTGATTAACGTGGACGTCCTTCCGCACCTGGAGAACCACTCCTGCCACTGGCGCACCGGTCGTTTTCAGACGGACCGTCCCGGAAATGGAGCCCGGCAGCCATTCGGTTTTGGGCCTTTTTTCCAAAGCGGGTGCCAACGGGATCGAAGGCTGGACGGACGAGTCCCCCGCCTTTTGCCAAGGTTCTTTAGCAGGAGTCTCTGGGAGATTTGTACCCTCGGGTTTTGAACGGAGTTCCGACTGGTACCCCCAGAACCCCAGAGTCAGAAGAACAACCACTCCCAGCCCGACCAGGATGTTTCGCTTCATAAAGGATCCTTTCTACAGAGTGGCATCCCTTCCCCCCTCACGGAAACTCGAAATCCACCGTCAGCGCCTGGCCTTCGGTCAGGGTGACCGTCTGGCTTTTTTCCGTCATCGGCGACTCTCCCGAAAGTTGTGAAGGGTACCGAGCAAAGAGAGTGTAAGTCCCGGGAGCGAGGTAACGAATTTCGTATCGATCCCCTTTCTGTAAGTCCTCTGCAGTGGCGCAAATTTTTACGTTCTCGAAGGGATCCATTGAATCACAGGTTGTAACCGATCCCTCCAAGAGAAGAATACTCCAAGAAAAATCCCGATTGGGGGCCTTGAACGAACCCCGAATTGTTCCGTTCCCCTGTAGTTTGAAGTCCTGGCGGGTTTCTTTTCCTGCCTTTATTGTAACGTGTGCCCGTTCGTAGAATCGAATCCGCGTTCCTTCCTGAAAGCCACAGGTGTACTGAGTAATTTGCGCCAAAACTCGGTAGTCTCCCTTTTCAAGTCCATACGACTTATAACCATCCTCAATGTTCTGGATCATCAGCATTTCAGGGGGCGCGCTTTCCGATTTTTTCACGGATAGATAAGCGCTTCTGGATGGTACCCCATTGACCTCTATTCGTCCGGTCAGGAAACCTCTGCGATAGAGTGGGAACGTCCGCTCAGTGATACTCCCAATAACAATTTCCACCTCTTCCGCGCCACTCAAGCGGCCTGACGATTCAGATACGCCCCCCACGCCATATCCGCTTCCAGGAATTGAAGAACCATACGAATTTTCAGATCCTTCCGTCACCTCCACGCTCAACAGTCCAGCAGGAATTCCGGTCAACGAAAATTCTCCTTTCCTCTCCTTGTCCTTCCGGACTTTCCCTTCAATGGCCTCTCCCTTTTTTTCTCCCTCCGCGTGCGTAATTCTCACGGAAAAATTCTCGACAGGTTCTTTCGTCTCCGCGTCCACAACTCGACCTCGAAGTCCGGCTCCCTCACCGAGTCGGAAAGTCTGTTCGGTGGTTTGTCCTGCCACCACCTCCATTTCGGGTTGTATCGGTTCATAACCCGGCGCTGAAATCTTCAGCATAAATTCCCCGGCGGTCAGACTGTTGATCGTGAAATCGCCCACCGGCAAATCGCATTCATTGATCACCTGATCTCCCTGTAACTGCCGGGTGAAACCCCATCCTTTGCGACGATTCCCATCACTTGTGTTATCCTGCTGGAAAAACTCGATGGTCAGTTCGTCAACCGGCTCTCCAGTCAGTGCGTCCACCACATGACCAACGACATCCCCCCGCTCGCGGATGGTTTCCACGACGATATTGAAATCCTGAACCGTTTCACCCTCCTGGAAAACCAGAACTTCATTTATTGCCCGGACCTCTGTCAACACAGACAGATGCGTCATGCCGACATTGAAGAAGTACCGGCCCGGTGGCACACCTTCAAACTTAAAACAAGAGTTTCCGTCCAACTCAACCGGTTTTGGGATTCGGACAGGCCGATCGGATGGGCTCACAATTTTCTTTTGAAGCAATTCTTCCTCGACCACCAACGCAATACGGGTCGGCGCCTCCCTTTGTTCCACGAGTGACTGGATCGGATTACCCTCCCGGTCCACAACGCGACCCGAAATGCTCCCCACCGGAGATAAGATCAGATCCACCCCAGTGATCGAGTTCCCTTCCCCGTCTGGATATTTTACGTCTGCAAACTTGGAATCTTTTGTCCTCTCGGCCGGAAGCAACTTCAGGAGGTTCTCCTCTTGAACCATTGCCGCCTCGATCAACCCGACAGGATAAGGGGGTAACAGGGTCTTTATGGCACAATACCCCTGCGCTGCGCATTCCAACTGGAAGTTGTTGACAGATTTTCCTTCTTTGACGTAGTACAGAGCATCCCCCAGATCAAACGCGGCAAGGTTATCGAGACGAAACTGTCCCTGCGTGTTCGATAGCGTGGTGGCCATCTTTGTCGTTTCTGTCTGAGGATAACCCGAGTCATTCCTTTCGTGCTGGTATAGGGCGGTGATTTCCGCCCCCGCAATCGGGTTGCCCTGCGGATCGCGAACATTGCCCTCGATCGAAACCCCATCCATCCGGAAACAGAATTCCAGTTTTTCCGGGTCCGGCCACTTCTCGGATTGTCGACTCCTCCCGGGTAAATCAACAAAGGTGATCGTGATGGATTTTTCTCCCTCCGGGAAAAAAGCGGCGCCTTTCGGAGTGGCTGCCCGGACACCGTATGGGCCCGGTCGGATATTCTCGATCCGGAAACGGCCCGCTTGGTCCGTAACAGCGGTCGCTTCGCATTCCCCACTATATCCCACGACCGAAATCTGAACCCCGGCCAATGCGATATCATTCTTCCGTTCATAATTCTCGAGCCAACTCGTTGCCGACGTCGGATCGTCCGGCGTCTGAAAGGTGTGCGTTCTGCCCACCACCCGACCCGCAATGGTTCCAGCTCTCCCTTCCGACAAGAGAATATTCACACCTGTTTTCTCTGTTTCGCCCGGTTTGAAGGAAGATCCCCGAATATCCTGAATTGCGACATACAGATCCAGAATCGGAGGCGTTACGGCAAAACGCAACACTCGGCTGACCGGAAGACCCGTCAGCGTGTAACTGCCTTGCTCATCCGTATAAACCAAGGCGCTCTCAAAAGGTTCTTCGCCTTTTCTGTTTCGTGCCTGAACCACCGCCCGCGCCACCGGCGCGCCGGTGGCCTTGAGTCGCACCGTCCCCGAAACGGAACCTGATTGGTTCTGATCTTCCCGATTTTCTTCAGGACCGGACGGGGTGGGGGAGTGAGACGTCTGGAGCGCGGTCTCCGTTGAACTCTCCGCATTTGCATCCGCCGCCGTCACGACTTTCTCCGACCGCGGTTTCGAGTCTAAACCCGACTGCCAGACCCAGACCCCCAGAATCAAGAGAACCGCAACCCCCACGGCCGACAGGACTTTTCTTCGCATCCCCCATCTCTCCTTTCTCACCCAAGCGCGGGTTTTGTCCGCCGGTTCTCCGTCATCTGCCGTCACCTCTCCGGAGTTCCGGCTTTACCCGTAACCGCTATTTTTATTCCCCACGCACCTCTGAAAACAAACAAGGATGAATGTACGTCTCCTGTCCCCGAGAACGCAACAGGAATTTGTTATTTTCTTAACACGCGGCAATAGGGACATGCGCCGACTGCTCCGGAAAACCCGAATGCGTCTCGATAAAATCGCAGGAAATCCTCGTTGTCTATCTACGAGCGACGACCTCCCCGAATCCATGCAGTCCGCGACGATTTCAAGTGCAACGCAAACCGCCTTATTCAACCGCGAAAAGCGCGAAAGACCTGCGCGGCGAAGCCGCAACCAACTTCGCGTTTTGTGAAGAAAGCGCTCTCCTGGGATCGCCAATCTCCCGATTGGCGCGGTTGCGGTTTCGGGCGTCCCGGTGGCTGCGCGAGATTCGGGGGATTGCGCGATTCCGCCCGTTGGGTTCCGCTCCGTTTGGAGCGGGCTTTCAGCCCTTGAAGGAGAAGGGATCCGTGTGACCCGGGGCGACGCTTCGCTCTGCCCCGGGCTAACATGGGCCGCCCTTTCAGGGCTGGAACCGGATCGGGATCGTGGTCCGTATTGCACACACTCGCCCTCAAAATCTACGCAAACGACCGCGATATTGCGAGATAGTCGTACGAAAACTCTGTTTTCGCGCTTTTCGCGTCTTTCGCTGTTTTCTGGAGGTGGCATGGGCGTCCCGCCCATGAAAGAGTTCCGGAACAAAATCGCCTCCCTCCGCTTTTTTCGCTTCCCCTTTGGCGCGTTTCCCGATAAGTTCTTTGCGAAGAGGATCGCAGGTCAACAGTGTTGGATTCGGTTGTGTCCGGAAATAAATTTTGCGGCGGAACCCGCCTCCGATCCCGTTTAAGCGCTCCTGGCGCGCCGGGGGATTCTCCCCGTGCCCGACGGCGCAAGCGCGCGCCAGAGACTCTCAATTCTGATGGAACGAAGGAGACTGTCGAGATGAAAAGACGCAACTTCCTGGCCACGGCCACCTGCCTGACTGCGGGCGTGGCCACTCCGCTCGCCGCGCTGGCGCAAGAGAGCAATTCCCGCCCGGGTCGCGGCGAACGGCGCGAGTGCTACGAGATCCAGACCTACACGTTCGCCACGCCGGAAAAGCAGAAGGCCTTTGCCGAGTTCGCCGGCAAGGCGCTCATCCCCGCCTTGGGCCGCGCGGACGTCGCCACAGTCGGGCTGTTCGAGCCGATCACGGACGACACGGGCAAAAAACCCGCGGAGCCGATGCTGTTCCTCGTGCTGCGCCACGCGTCCATGCGCGGCGTGACGGGCCTCCAGCGCAAACTGTCCGAAGACACCGCGCTGACCGAGGCGGGCAAGGGCATTCTGGACGCCCCGATGAAAGACCCCGCCTTCAAGAGCCTCGACAGCAACCTGCTGGTGGCCTTCAAGGGCATGCCCGAACTCGCAGTCCCGGCGGAGAAGAGCGATAAGCGCGTCTATGAAATCCGCATCTACCAGAGCCACACGCTCGCCAAGGGCCAGAAAAAAATAGACATGTTCAACGACGGCGAGATCGCCATCTTCCAGAGCAAGGGGCCGAAACCGGTCTTCTACGGCGAGAGCGTCGCGGGCAAACTGATGCCGAACCTGACCTACATGATCTCGTCCGAAAGCCTGGAGGCCCACAAGGCCGCCTGGGGGCTGTTTGGCGGTTCTCCCGAGTGGAAGAAGATGAGCGGCGATCCGCAGTACGCCGACACCGTCTCGAACATTATCAAGTACTACCTGCGCGCCCTTCCCGGCTCGCAGATCTGACGCCCGCGCGGCCGTGTGACGGCTGACGGGGGGGGCTGACGAGACGTTTCTGTCCGGCAGTACAATCCGCTCTCCGCTTCTTGAGTCCGATACGGGCGCGTCCCCATTCGCCATGAAAGAATCCCCCTGAACCGGTTCTACGGTTCAGGGGGATTTCTTTTGTACGCCCTGCCGGGCAGCACGCGCGCACAAAAGAGGAGGGGAGAGTCCGGCAGGACTCTCCCCAAGGGTATCAATGGATTTTCAGACTCCGCGGACCTTACTCCGCCGGGTTGACCTGGAAGGTCGTGCTGCCCGCCGGCATCAGTTTCAGCTTCGCAACCAGGGCCGGGTTCATGTAAGCCGCGCCCCAGAGCTGTCCGGTCTTCGTCGCATCGATCTTCTTGATCGCGCCCGTGTAGTTCGGCGAGTAGTGCGGTCCGCTCGGCAGGTCCACCTTATTGTAGCCGGCGATGAAGATCCCGCTCACCACGCCACCCTTACCGGCGATGGTCCCGAAGTTCGGAGCCAGGACCGTCATCAACGGATAACCCGTCTGGCCCGCAGTACCGATGAGACCACCGTACGGCACGCCGCTCAGAACCTTCGCCTTCGCCTGAAGGGTTTTCAGCGTGTCGCTGCTGACGATCTGCGTCACACGGATGTTGCCCGCCACCACGACATTGGAAACCTTCACTGGCGCAGGCAGACTGCCCGTGTTCGTCACCTTGTAGTAGCCCGATACGGTCGTGATCTTCTGGATCATCGAGTCAATCAGGTCCGGAACGATCGAACTGCCCGAGACACTGATGCTGGTGATCTTCTGAGCGCGAATGTTTGAGCCCATCGGGAACGGCTCGGCGGGCTGCTGACCCGTCACGTCGTTCACAACGCGCAACACCGGACCGATACCGCCCAGGCTGACGCGGTATTCCTTCACTCCGTTGACCTTGACCGTGTACTTCTTCGTGGCGGCCTTGATGTAGGAGAGCGTCTGCTCCATGTCGAGGTCGGCCAGGATGGTACCCGTCAGCTGCACTTTCGCCGTCAGCGGCATGGCGCCCACCGCAAGATCGCCCGTCGTGTAGATCGAGGTGGACGGGAACTCGGGAGACGTGCCCGTCGAGTGCTTCGCCACGTCGATCTTGACCGTGCCGAGTTGAGCCGCGCTGATGAAGCTGATGTTGGCGTTCTTCGTCGTCAGGCTCTTGATCGCGCTGGTCAGGCCGGTTGCCTCGAACGACTCAATGTCAACCTGCGAGTAGAACGACTTCAGGTTGCCATCCACCGTGAAGGATTCCAACTTGGCCAGTTCGCGATAAGCGATCTTGCCCGCAACGTCCGCCGCGTTGGCAGGTTTGCCCTTCGGCAGCAACTGGATCTTCACGGTGCTCTTGTCACCCGTGCCCGTGAAGGCCAGACTGACCGACGTGGAGTCCGGATCCAGCGTACAGTTCGCGTACTGGATCTTGTACCAGGCCGTCGCCGGGACCGACGCCGCAGCGATCCAGCCCAAGTCAGCCGCGCTCAGTTCGCTCTGACGCCCACCCTGCTCCGTGCTGGCCGCGCGTACCTGATAGAGGTACTTCACGCCCGGCTCGGCCGTCTGGTCGTCGATCGAGAGGGTGCTGATCCAGCCCGTCACTTCCTGAAGGACCGCCGTACCGATGGTCACTTCCAACGTCCGGTACACCTTGTAGAAGCTGGCGCCTTCAACAGCCGCCCACTCGACCCGCGTCTTGTAGGTGTACACGCCATCCGAGGCGATCACACCCGTGGGCGCGGGCAGCGGGATGAAGTTGATGTCGTACACGTACCCGATGCTCAACAGGTTCGACGCCTGGTTCGGCGTGTTCTGCGCATTGACACAAGCCGCAGTCGGCACCTGAACCGTGACCGGACCGTCGGCATCCAGCGTGACCTGAAGGTCGAACGTGTAGGTGCCCGTGGTCGCCATTGCGAAGTTCGCCACCGTCGCGCCCTGGACCATCAGGTCCTCGGCGCCAAAGCCGGTGACCGCTTCACTGAAGGTGGCCGTAACCGGGATGGAGCGTTCGCTCGTGGTCGTAACGCCCGCCGACAAGACAACCGTCAGAGGCGTGACTTCCACGTAGATGTACTGGACACTCAACAGGTTCGAGGCCTCGTTGGCCTTGCCTTCGCTGTCCACACAGGCACCCGCCGGGATTTGCGCGGTCACCACTGTGTCAGCCGTCAGGGCCAGTTGCAGGTCGAACGTGAAGGTGTTGTTGGCGCCGGCGACGAAGTTCGCCACCGTCACACCCTGCGGCACCACCACGTCTTCCGCCGTGAAGCCGGTCACCGCTTCGCTGAAGGTCGCCGTGACCGGGATCAGCGTCGCGCTTGTTGTCACCACCGACGAGGAGAGCACCACGATCGGCGCCGGGTTGGTGTACACCACCACCAGCGGCACGGCCGCAAGACTCGCCGCGTTTTCCGTACTGAGAGCCGCACCCGCCGGCACGCTGACCGTCACTTCGCCGTCGGCCGCCGGAGTCACGTCAAACGTGTACACCGTCGCGCTGACCGCCGCGAAGTTGCTCACCGCGCCATTGGTCACGACCACATCGCCAGCCTCGAAGCCCGTCACAGCCAGGTCGAACGTCACCGTCACCGGGATCGGCGAGGCCGAGGTCGGGTTGGGAGCCGTCGTCGTAATAACCGGCTGCGGAGCGGGCGGAACCGTTGCCACGAAGTTGCGCGTGAACTGCGTCGCATTCGTGTTCGGGTTCCCCGCCAAGTCAACCGCCACCGCACCGGCGATATTCGCCACCACCATCCCGTCCTGCGTCAGCGTCACGTTCAGGTTGGCCGTGTAGGTCGTACCGTCCCCGTTCGCCGGAACCGTGAAGTCGGCCACCGTGGCGTTCGACGCCACAATGTCATCCGCCGTGAAACCGGTTACCGGCTCGCTGAAGGTCACCAGCATCGGGATGACTGTCGCCGTGGTCGGGTCGCTCACCAAGGAGGTCATGGCCACTGTCGGGGCCGTTGTGTCATAGACCACCGCGAGCAGGTTGGACGCCACATTGGCCTTGTCGGCCAAGCTGGTCGCCACACCCGCCGGCACATTGACTGTTACCGTGCCGTCGGCCGCCGGAGTCACGTTAAACGTGTACACCGTCGCACTGACCGCCGTGAAGTCAGCCACTGTGCCGTTTACGGTCACCAGGTCCGCCGCCTCGAAGCCCGTCACGTCCTGATCGAACGTGGCTGTGACCGGAATCGGCGAAACATTGGTTACCGTCACCGTGCTCGTCAGAACCACTGTCGGAGCGGTCGGTTCCACGTAGTGCTTGTAGTTGATCTTGAACTGCGCAGCCGCCGTGTTCGGCGTGTTGGCCGCGTCAACCGCCACACCTGCGGCGATATCGGCTGTCACCACACCGTCCTGCGTCAGCGTCACGCTCAGGACCGCCGTGTAGGTCGTCGCGCTCAGAGCCGTGAAGCTCGTGACCGTCGCACCAACCGCCACGATGTCGCTGGACGTGAAGTCGGTCACCGGCTCACTGAAGGCGATCGTGATCGGAATCGCCGTCATGGAGGTCGGATCGCTCACCGTCGAGGTGATCGTGACCGAAGGCGCGCTCAGGTCGATCGTCGTGGAGGTCACATTCGACCAGCCCGTCTCGATCACCCCATCCGTCGCCTTGACACGGTACCAGTAGGTCTGCCCGTTGGTCAGGTTCGCGAAGGTCGCCGTGAGACCCGTCACCGTCTGCGAGGTCACGCCCGCAGTGAAGCCGGCATCGGTCGCCGATTCGGCCACATAGGCCGTGGCGAAGGTTGCCGTCGTCCACGCGATCGCGTTCTGCGCAGTGCCAGTCCACACCGGCTCAGCCGTCAGGACCGGAGCCACGAACTCGGCAACCGCGACAAACGCGCTCGGACCGAATGCGACGTTATCGAGGTTCGCCTGATTCTTGGCGGCGCCGGACGGCACCGAAATGGCCACACTGCCCACACCCGTCAAGCCGCTCAGCGTCACCACATACTCGGTCTGCGAGAGCGCCGTGATAGTCGTGGCCGTGTTCGCCACCGTGCCCGTGTAGGTTGTCGTCACATCGGCCAGATCCTGGAACCCGGTCACCGGCTCGCTGAAGGCCACCAGGAACTCGGCCGTGTTCGAGGTCGGACCCGCCGTCAACGCCGTAATCGTAGCTGTCGGCGCGGTATTGTCGTACAGGACCCAATCCACAGCCCACGCACCGACGTTACCGGCCTTGTCTTCCGCCCGCACACGCACCCAGTACGTCACACCTTCCGTACCCGCGTAGATGAGTGTCACGCCGGGCAAGGTTCCCGACTTCACGATGGTCGCGAAGTTCGAGTCGGTGGCGATGTCATAGACGTACGGGTTGATGCCCGAGGGATCCTTGACCACCGGCCAGCGGATGACGAAGTTCGACGAATTGACGACCTTCGTGCCCGTCAGCGGTCCGAGGACCGGAGCCGTGTTGTCAATCGTAACCACTGCGCTTGCAACGCCCGCCGTGTTCATGTTGCCCACCGAGTCAAACGCGGCGCTTTCATTCACCGTCAGCGTAAACGTACCGTCACCGTCGATTCCGCCCAAACTCACATTGAACGTCGAGTTTAGCGTATCGCTTGTGGCGCCCGCGAAGGCGAACGAACCGATCGTCACCCCGTTGAGTTCCATCGAAAGGTCGCTGGCGCTGTCCAAGCCCTGGACCGGCTCGCTGAAGACCACCTGAGTATTGATCGAGTCGGCATTCGTCGGCCCGAGCAACGCCGGGGTGGTGCTGACCACCGCAGGACGTCCCAGATCCACCGTGATGGACGCTGTGGCCGTTTTCGTGTTGCCCGCGTTGTCGCGGAACTCAACGGTGACCGTCCGGACGCCATCAGCCGCCGCACTGAACGTCCACGCGCGAGAGGTGGCATAGGCTTCCCAGGCGGTCCACGTGGTGGAGCCATCCTCGCTGAAGCGCATGTCCTTCACGCCGGAAGCCAACCCGGCCGCCGGGAGCGGATCCGTGGCCGCCAGGGTCAACTCCACATCGTTCGTTGTCGTGAAGGTCGTCGCGCCGTCCCCGATCTGGATCGTGCCGGTCGGCAGAGTCGCATCCTGAGTCGAAGAGGTCGCATCCGACCACGCGGTCAACATGCCCGATTTGTTCGCCTGGAGACGGTACCAGTAGGTCGTCCCGTCCACCAGATTGGTCACATCCTGACTCGTCGCGGGGGCCACCACCAGGATTTCGGTCGGAGCGGTGAAGTCCTTGTCCGTCGCCACCTGCAACGTGTAGGTCGTTGTGTTGAACAGGTCGAGCCACTCGATTGTGTTCATGTCCGACGGCGTCCAGAGCGGTTCAGCCACCAGCGTGGGCACCGAGTGATCAATCACCACATTGGCGCTCGGGCCAAACGCCACGTTGGCGTTGCCTGCCACATCAATCGCCAAACCGGCCGGGACGGACAGCGCCAGGTTGCCACTGCCGTCGAGACCCGCCACTGTTACGTGATACGTCGTGGCCGACTGCGCCTCGATTGTGACGGTGGTGTAGGTGATCGGAGCCGCGTTGGGCAGAGGCGTCGCGGTGAGAACCAGGTTGTTCGCCTGACCCGCAAAGCCCGTCACCAGTTCGCTGAAGGTGACCACATAGGTGGCCGTGGTTCCGTACATCGGACCCGCTTCCAGCGGCACAATCGTTCCCGTCGGGCTAACGCGGTCGAGGATGATGCTCGCCGAGGTCACCGCCGAGAGGTTTTGCGCCAGATCGCGCACCTGCGCCTGGACCACCTTGATGCCGTCATCGCCCAGCAGGTTGAGAGACTGGGTCGCCGCATAGGGCCGCCATGCGGACCAGCCGCTACCCGAGTCTGTACGCATTTCAGCCACACCCGAGTACACCACGGCGCCCTGCGTGTCATTGGCGCTCAGGTTCAGCGTCACGACACTGTTCGTCGCGTAAGCGGCGCCGCCATTAATCTGAAGTTCCGCGGCCGGGTTCGTCGCATCCTGCGTCGAGAAGACCGGGGCGCTCCAAGCCGTCAACGACGTTTCGCCTTCGAGGAGGGCGGCCAGGAAGTAGTAGTACTTCGTCCCGTCCGTCAGACCCGTGAAGGTGTGACTCGTTGTACTGGCCGACAGCACCAATGTTTCCAGCGCCGGAGACGTATTGTTGTCAAGCGTTCTGAGCAGGGTGTAGGAGGTCGCGCCCGTCATCGGTTTCCAAGCGACCGCGTTTTCCGTACCCGCCGTCCAGAACGGTTCCGCAATCAGGATCGGCACGGCGGCATTGTCAATGGTCACCGACGTACTCTCCACCGCCAGGGTGTTCGGGTTACCCGCCACATCGATCGCAGCGTTGGGCGGCACCGTAATGGTCATGATACCACTGCTGGTAATGCCGTCCACCGTGACGATGTACTCGGACAACGAGACGGGCGTGATGGCCACCGCTGTGTACAGAACGCCCGTTGTATTGACCACCACATCGGTCAGCGGATCGTCAAACGTATAGACCGGGTCCGTGAACTGGACGCCGAATTCCACCGTTGTCGCGCGAGCCGGACTGGCCGTCAGAGCCACGGCGCTCGCCACTTCCGCCGGGGTCTGGTCAATCAGCAGGCCGACCGGAGCCGAAGCAGCCGAGGCGTTACCCGCCAAGTCTATGGCCACAGCCGTCACCGGATGCGCGCCCGCGGCGCCGAAGCTGACATCCAATCCGGACACAAACTGCAGAGCGGTTCCTGAAGTCAGCGCCGTGGCGCCCTCGGAGAGTTGGACCGAGGTGTTCGGGTTGCTGAAATCAGCCGCGCCATAGAGGGTCAGGTCGGTCAATTGGTTCGTGATACGATCACTGTTGCTGACCCCCGAATCGTCGCTGGCGGCCAGGTTGATCCCATACGGAGCAGACGGAGCCGTCTGGTCCACCACGATGAGCAGCGGAGCGCTCGGCGCGGATTCGACATCCTCCGTCGTGTCGTAAGCGGTTACGGTCAGGTTGTGCGGACCCTCGACGGCGATTGCCGACGAAGCGTTGAAGTCCAGCGTCACACCGGCGGCAAACCGCGCAGCCGTGTCCGCAAACACCAACCCACCCTCGTCAAAGAGGCGGATTTGAGCGCCCGCAGGCCCCGTCGCGGAAATCGTCACCACACTGAGAGTTGTCACATTGTCCGTGTCGGAAGCGCCCGTATCGGTCGCCGCCGCCAGATCAAGCCCCGTGGGAATGGCGGGAGTCCCGATACCCGTCACGCTCCCCGTGTAGCTCGTCGCCGCGGTTTGAACGGCCAGCGTCGCCAGATGCGCGCCAACAACCGCCGGATCGAACACCAGCGAAACTGCCTGAGTCGCGCCAACGGCCAAGACACCCGTATCGTCACCCGAGACGATTGAGAAGCGGGCAGCGTCCGGCCCGATCAGGCCGATGCTGGTGATCGTCACCGGCGCCGAGCCATTGTTCTTGATCAGCGCTTCGAGCGGCGTCGCCGTGGCGCCGGCTCCGGCAACCTGCTTGCCGAAGTCCAGCGAACTCACTACGATGTCTTCCGCATTCGGCAACTCATACGCGCCGATGTCATTCGCGCCATTCACCGGGCGAACCACGCCGATGATGTCGGTGCCCGGGGCGCCTGTGGCTGTCGCCACATCCGCCGCGGCCGAACCCGCCGTCAACGCGTAGTTGGTCACCTGGTAAAGCGTTCCCGTCGTCGCGAAAGCGGTCAGGTCGCCCAACACGACGATCTCCGTGGCCGTATTCTCAACGATGTACGCCTGCACACCAAGCGATGTGCTGGTCTGGATGAACGAACCAACCAGCGAATTCGGAGCAAGCGCCGCCCCTGAATTGACCAGCGTGGTGACTTTCTCCGTGCCGTCGTATTCCGGAGCCGCCGTCCACGCGCCCGTGACACCCATCGCGAAGAGCGGATCGCCACCGCGGTTCCCGGCCGCTGCCGGAAGGGTGTTGACCGCCCCGCCGATCAGATTGGGATCGGTCGCGCCGAAGTCGTAGTAATCGGCGGTCCCATTCTGCCAGAAGAGGTTCCTCACCAGACCCGCCGCAGCCGAATTCGCCGCCACTTCATTCACGGCCACGTTCGGGTTGCCCGCAAAGATATTGTTCGTCAGGATCGGAGCGGACCATTCCATCAGGCCAATCGCGCCCTTTGTCATGACCCGGTTATCGGCGATCGTGCAGTTGGTGATCGTCGGTTCCGACAGCATCCGGGCGAAAACCGCCGCGCCGTTGTCCGCTTCGTTCCCCGCGATCACGCAGTTCACGATAAACGGCGACGAACCATACAGATAGATACCGCCACCATCCACATCCGCGCGGTTGCCGCTGATTTCGCAGTTGGCGATCACGTTCGTGTCGTCAGCCAGGTTCGCATACACACCCGCGCCCTTGCTGTTCTCGCCGCCCGCGAACGCCACACCACCCGTGACGGTGAAGCCGTCCAAGCGGGCGTTCTGTACATTATTCATTGTCACGACATGGGCCGCGCCCGCGCCGTTGATCGTGCTCTGGTTCACCGCCAAGTTGCGCTCGGCCAAGCTCGACTCGGTACCCGCGAAGCCACCCATCAGCTGGATGCCGCTGGCAAGCGTCACGGACTCGTTGTACAGACCCGAAGCCACCCAGACGTGCTTGGCGCCCGTCTTGTTCGCCATCTGCAAGCCTTGCGCGATGGTCTGGCAGGCGTTCGCCCAGTCAAGACCCGTCAGAGAACTCGACGTGACATCCTGATCCACATAGATGACGCCGTTGTCCGCAGCCACATAAACCGTCAGTTCGTCAAACGCCACGCCACCCTGGCCGTCGTCCGCCGTCAGACGCACCGTGTAAACGGCGTTCGCATCCGGGAACTGCACCTTCGGGTTCAGGGTATTCGCCGTGCCTTCGACGAACGTCCAGGAGCCCGGCCCCTGCAGCGACCACGTGGCCACCGCATCGCCCGGGTACTGGTCCGTCATCGTGCCGTTGAGTTGGACCGGCGCGCCCGCGTTCGCATAGATGTCCGCGCCCGCGTTGACAACCGGCTCGTCGTTCGTCACGTTGATGGTCACCGTCGAGGTGCTCGGCGTATTGAAATCGTCCGACACCGTCAATTGCAGGACATAAGCGCCCAGGACGTCCGGCGCAAACGTAGCCTGCGTCGTCGCAGACTTCGTTGTCGCGAAGGTCACCGAGGCCTGCGGATCGGCCGGCGTGGAAACGACCGTCCAGTTGTACAGCACATGCTGCGTCGAACTCGTTCCGCCCAACTGCGCCGGCACGCCCGCCAGAGTCGCGGTGCTCACACCCGCGTCCGCCAGCAGCGTCTGACCATCCGTGATCACCCGCGTGTAGGACAGGAATCCGTCCGGCACGGCCGGGCTGTAATTCCACGAGATGTTATTGTACGTCGGCGTGGTCACATCCGTCGAACCCCAGATCGCATAGAAGTGCGAATCGGCGTCGGTGAGTTCATCCACGCGCACCCAGATGGAGGATTCACCCGCCGGGTTCCACGAAACGATCTTGAAGGGAAGCGGGGTGGTCTTGTCAGCCGCGACAAAACGCAGGTCCGCGCCATCCGCGGCGCTCGTGAAGGTCGTAGAGGTAAAGTCGGCCACCGTGGCCGCGCCCAGCTTCACCAGCACTTCGCGCTTCTGCACCGGCAGGCCATTGAAGCCCACCGTGGTCATGCGGACACGGTACGGATAGGAGGTCACATCGATGGGATCCGCCGTAATCTCCTCCGGGGTGTAATCGAACACGCCACCGGTCAGCGTCACATTGTCCACAATCGCTTCGCCGTAGAAGTTCGATTCGTGCGACGTGAAGCCCAAACCGACATACACCATCCGCGGCATAACGATCGTCTGCGGCGGATAGGTCCGGGACCACACCACGCCATCCACCGAATGGTAGGCATTGAACACGTTGCCCTGGCGAACCAGACGCACCCACATCGGGCGACCCAGATCCGCATAGCCTTCACCCGAGGACCCCTGGTCCGTCAGATACCGGCGCTGGAAATTCACCCCGGCGCCATTCCCACCAGCCTTGAGGGTGGCGGCGTTGGCCGAGCCGCCGTTGAGCGACTCACGGATCATCACGCCACACTTGGCCCAGTCGTTCCACTGCGTCAGGTTCATGGCGACCACGCGGGCCGTGATTGAACCGTCGCCATAGAGACCCTTGTACGCGTAATGCATTTCGTCCTTGTTGCCCCAGATGTCGGAACCCGCGGCCACCAGGCGGAACGCGCCGCTTGCCTGCAGCTCGAAGGATCCCTTCAGAGCCGGGTCGCCCACATCCTGGGCGCGCCACGCCGTGGCATCCAGACCGGCCACCGTCGCGCTCACGCCCGCCGACACATCCGGCCGCGCCGGGTCGTCGCTGTACGCCAGGAACCACCCGCCGTGCGAACCGGCCACGGCCGTGGACGGATCGAACGTGACGCGGATTTCCACATAGTCGTCTGTCGCAGGCGACAACGCCGCCACATACGGTGCGCTCAACGGCGTCGTGCCGTTCAACAGCACCTCGGTCACCTGGAACTTGCCCATTTTCGAGAAGTCGAGGTTGGACAGGTTGAGCGTCGTGTCGGACGGACCCACGTTGCGGATCTTCAGGACACCACTCTGCAAACCGGCGTCCGGCGCCACCGTGCCCAGATCCAGCACGTTCGGCGTCACTTCGATCGCCGCCGGTACCGCAGGCGCAGCGGTCGGCAACGTGTAGGACGTATCGGTCATGTTGTATTTCGCCGCGAGGTAATACCCGACCGCATTGGTTTCCCACTCGTTCAGCACGCGGTCGTAGAGGAGAATTTCCGCATAATCGCCTGCGAAGTACCGGTCGTTGTAAGTCCGGTCACGACCGATGCCGCCCGCGATCGAATCGCCCGCCGTGGTGATCGAGAGGATCTTCATGTCCGTCGGAGGCGGCGTGGTCTTCAGATCAATCGCCACCCCGTTGATCGCCGAAGCCGGGGCATTCATCAAATTGGCGCTTGCCCACTCCGTCGAGATCATCGCCGGCCGGGTGCCCGCGCCGCGGTGGAAGTCGGTCGAGTCGGCGCTCGTCAGGATGTGACGATTCGCGCCATCGTTCGTGTTGGTGTTTTCCTTCATCACCATGAAGACCGTCCGCAGGTTGCGGTTTTCCGGCCACCAGTGCATGTAGTCGCCTTCGTTGTTGATGCCATCCAGGCGCACCACCGGCAAACCGTTGACCGCGTTCTCCACCAGAATCGGCTGCTGCATCGCCACACTCGAAACCGCGTCGCGCTTCGTGCCGCTCAGGTCGCGCCACACACGCACATAGTTCTGACCGCCACTGTTCGTCACCTGCCACGGATCGGTCTTGTCGATCCGGGTCGCGTCGAGGTGAAGGGTCAAGCCATTCTTCACCTGCAGACCCACCACATCCGCCGTCAGACTCACTTCGGCCGCCGGGCGAACCGCATCATCGGAATTGATGATCAACTTGCCCTTGAAGGTACCGATCGAGGACGGGTCGAAAGACGTCCGAACCACCAGCTCGTCGGCGTTGGTCAACGTGGCGGCGAAGGGCGTGTACAGCGTTTCACCGTTCAGTTTGACGTCCGCGATGGCGAACAGGCCCAGTTGCGTCGTGTCAAGCGACGAAATCTGCGTCGTGCCTTCCGCGCCCGCCCGCTTGATCGTGATCGTGTTGTACTGCATCGGCTGTCCCTGCGTCGGCGCGATGGCGATCGTCTGGGGAGTCACCCACAACGCGCCCGTCTCCGTCGTCGGCACAAAGTGGTTCTGCGCCGGCAGGTACTTCTGCTGCAAGTAGTAGCCGATCGTGTTCAATTCATCCGCGCTCAGCGGCCGGTCGTACACCAGGTACTCGGCCACATCACCCGCCCAGAAGCGATCGCCGTAGGTGCGGTCGCGCGCCAACTGGTCGGTCGAAGCGTTCGACAGCGTCCGGAACGTCAGCACACTGTACTGCGTCGGGGCGAGCTCGGTCGTGCAGTCAATCCACTGACCGTTGAGCCACGCATCGCCATTGCGAACCTGACTGGCCGACCACCCGTTGGGCCGGTCCACCATCATGTTGCGCGGTCCGCGGTGGAAGTCAGCCGACGAGGAGTCGCCGATGAACGTCTTGCGCGGTTCGGAATCGGATTTGATCGTCTCTTTCATCACCAGGATGAACGTCCGGCCCGCGATACGCGTGTAGCTCAGGAAGTCGCCCGAGTTGTTCAAGCCGTCGAAACGCACCGCCGGCAACCCGTTGAGCGCGTTCGGCACGTACTGCGGCATTTTTTCCGTAATCACCTGCGTGGCCGTGCGGCCCGTCGGCGAAAGATCCAGCCATTTGCGCACCCGCTGGGTTCCATCCGGCGCCACTTCCACCATGTCGGGGTTCGTCGCGTCAATCTGCGACGCGTCGAGATGGATCATCAGACCCGATCCCACCGGCGCCGCCGTCACCAGCGCGGTCAACGGCAACTCAACCAGGGGCCGCGTCGCATCGTTCGACGCGATCTGCAACATGCCCGCGTACCCGCCCGGGGTCTTGCCGGCCGGGTCGAACGCCACCGTCACCACCACCGAACCCGCCAGATTGCCCTGCAGGCTCGCCGTATAGGGAGCCGACAGCGCTGTCTGGATGTTCGCATCGGTGTACACCGCGCTCGTGATCTGGAACGCGGGCGACGTGGACACGACCGACGCGATGTCCAGCGTCGCATCGCCACTGCCCGCATTTTGAATCGTGAAGTTGACCGACTTGGCCGCGTCATTCGACCCAAACGTGCCATAGGCGGACGCGATCGGGTTGACCGCCAGCTGCGGAACAGCCGCCGGGTTCACGTACCCGAACGGGGTGCCGTATTTGTTCTGGAGGTAGAAGCCCACGGCGTTGGTCTCTTCCGCGCTCAGCGAGCGGTTGTAGATCAACAGTTCCGCGATGTCGCCATTGAGGGCGTCACCACCGGCGCTTCTGTTTCCGATCCGCAACGAGGCGGTCGCGACGAAGTCCAGAATGTCGGCGTTGTTGTCCGACGCCACCAGTTGGTTGTTCTCGCGAATCGTCTGTCCCGGAATCAACGGAGAAGCGGCAAACGCCCAGACGTTGAAGTTCGTGTGCGGCTGGGGCAGCGCATTCGTCGCCGCCGCCAGACGGCCCGGAGCCGCATCGCCGCCGAAGTCCCAATAGATGTTCCCGCTCCACGGCATTTCCACGCCGAAGCGGTTGGTGGTCACATCGGGCACCTGCTGGAAGATATTCGCATTGTCCACCGCCGCGCGGCTGACGGCAAAAACCGTCGTTTCGGACGCAGGCCAGTTGGCCGGAAGCGCCGACGTGTTCAGATAATCGTTGCCGCCGTCAAACCGCAACGCCGGCAGACCGTTGCTGGCATTCGGGAAATAGATCGGCCGACGCGAAGGCTCAGCCATGATCGCGTCGTTCCCGTTACCCGACAGATCCGGCCAGGACGACACCGGGTCGCCAGCATTCAGACCCGTCAACACGCTCGCGTCCACCGCGAACGCCAGACCGTCGGTCACCGGGTTGGTGTACGCAGCCGGTTCGCTGACCTTGGCCGCCAGGGGGATGCCACGCTCGACACCGTCCACCAGAACCACCAGCATCCCGTCGAACGTGCCCGGGTTCGTCGCGTTGATCGTAATCGGAATTTCCAATACGCTGCCGCCACCCGGCAGCAGTTGCGCCGGCAACGTCGCCGCCGCTTTGTTGAGCATCGGCTGCCCCACCGTGAAGGCGTCGCCGAGCGTCTTGGTCACCGCGGCGACCTCGACGTTTCTGGCGTTCACAAACGGGCTGGCCGTGTTGCTGATCTTCAGTGTGCGCGTATGCGTAACCGGAGCCGGCTCCAGCGTCCCGAAGGCCACCGCGCTGGGCGCTATGGCCACCGTGGAAGGCGCCAGACCCTGCGTCTCAACATTCGACACGTTGCCCGTAATCGTAATATTCGAATAGTCCGCACGGATCGGGTTGCCGAAGTTGTTGTTCGACGTCGCCGCCAGACCCACATAGACATCCGCGCTCATCTCGACCGTGCGGGGAGCACGCCACTGCCACATGATCCCGTCTTCCGAGAAAGCCGGCGTGATCACATTCCCCACGCGTTTCAGGCGCAGCCACTGCGGCGGTCTCTGCGGCCATCTGTCCGTCTGGTCCGAACAACCCAGATTGGTGTACGTCCGGTACACCACCTGCGTGCCGGGCGTGCCACCCGTGACCATCCCGATAAAGACGCGCTTGGAGCCACCCGCCGGGGTCTCGCGGATATCAATACCCGCCTTGGTCCAATCCCCACTGCCCAGACTGGAGTCGAGATAGTCCACGCGGGCGATGATTTCCCCGTCGCCAGAGAGTTTCTTGTAGGCGAAGTAGCACTGATCGGCGTTGTTCCAGATGTCGCCGCCCGACGAGACGATCTTTATCTTGTTGCTGCCCTCGACATACATCGAGTTCAGCGTGCCGGGGTTGCCGTTAATGCTCTCGCCCACCCACGTCGTCGCCACACCCGTCAGGTTGATCGTCGTGGCGGCATAGTTGGGATCGTTGGTGGTCAGAGTAATCTGAGCCAACCGTTTGGATTCTACCGACGGCGTGAACGCCACCGTAATCTCGAGTTTGTCGCCCGCCGCCTTGTTCAACGTCACCGGCGCGCTCAGGTCCACATCCACCTCGTTGAGTTTCATGGACGTGATCGCAAACTCCGGATTTCCCGTCAGCGTCGCGGCCGAGATCGTCAGGTCCGCCGCCGACTGGTTCGTGATCACCGCCGTCTTGCTCACCGCCGCGCCACCCAGCCGCAGCAGACCGAAATTCAGCGCCTGCACGTTCACAGACGGAATCGCGACGTACTGGGTCAGCGCATTGCGATACATCTGAAGGCCCGCCGGGGTCAACGATGTGAGGAAATCGCCCCCACTCGGCACGTCAGTCAGCGCCCCGACCCCTTCCGGCGAAATCCAGACCACGCGCGGTCCCTTGGGCCCACGCGGCGAACCGGCATAATAGTTGGTCTCGGTGCCGTTCCAACGCATGACCACCGGAATCGCCGTTCCGGCGTTGTTGTAGGTCGCCACCACGTTCGTGGCGACGGCAAGATTCAGAAGATCCGTCTTCGTCGGCACATTGTAAATCCGCACCTTGCCTCCGTTGATCGCAACCCCGTTGAAGAGCGGATCGCCCGCGTCCACAACATCAATATCCTGAACCGGCAACGCCGCCATTGTCGTCGAGTTGACCAGGTTCCAGTGGGTCGAACGCATCTGATGCCCCGAGTGAATTATCATCGGCGTCGTAATGGCATCCCACGCCGCTTTCTCTTCATCGTTCGACGCGTAATCGCCGCTCGAGATGTTGCGCGAGAAGATAATCAGGTTCGCCGCGTTGAGTTCGGCCACCAGCGCCGTGTTCACCGCCGCGGTCATCGCCCGGTTTTTATTCCGGAACGTGTTCAGGCGGGGATCGTCGTTCTCGAACCAGCGCACTTCGACGTTCTGCCCATACATGTCCTTCAGGAAGGCTTCCAGCTTCGCCTGAATGGACGCGTTCTCATGCACCACATAGACAAGCGGCGCGCCTTGACGCAGAACAAACGCATCCACCACGGTCGCCTGACCGGCTGTCACGGCCACCTTTTCATCGGGCCGACGCTGCCAACCCGCCACCGCCTTGTACTCGATCGTCTGTCCTTGCGCCCCGCCGATCGTCACCGTGTCGCCACTGTTGCGCCACGTCCCGGGGGCATCCGTGGCAAAGCGCCACTGCACACCAGCCGCCACCGCCTCGGCGGGGGTGATGTTCACCTGCATGGTTCCGCTGTAGTCCGCCTGCTCGCACAGGTAGTTGCTGTACACCTGGGCCGCCGTCAGCGCGTTGTCGTGGAACCGCACCGCCGCCATCGCACCCGTGTACCACCAGCCTTCCGCATTGGCGTTCAAGCCATTGGGATTGTCGCCCGTCGAACCGCCCAGGATGATCGGCATCGCCTGAGCGTCGCCGGGGCCGTGGATAGACAAATTCTTCGAACCGGTGTTGTTGAGCCTTCCATCCACATACACCTTCAACGGGCTATTCGCGCCGCCCGCATAGGTGACTGTGACCTGATGCCAGGTTCCGCCCACCGGCGGGATCGCATTCAAGTACGGCATATCGCCCGCGCCCCAGCCGCCGAACGCGCCCCAACCGGTCGAGGTTCCATAGAGGAAGGCGGCATTTTTGTTTTCCTCGCCGCGATTACTCCACGTGACCACCTGCTCTTCGCCATCCACATAGGGGTTGTACACCCACGTCTCGAGCGACCAGTCGCTGTTGCCGGTGAAATCCGCCGTGGACAGGAAATCCGACTTCAACCACGTCCGGTTGAACCCGACCGCCTGCACACCCTGAATCGTGCCGACCTGCGGATACGACCCCGTGGGGTTGATGAAATTCCCGCCCAGCGTTCCTTCGTTCGTCCAGGTCGTCTGCGTATCGACGGCCAAACCGGTCATTTTGAGGTCCACCAGCAAGGCGCCCGCCGTGTCCAGGACCGTCGGGGTGCCGCCCAGCAGATCAATCGGCGTCACCGTCACTGCGCTGTTGGTGTTGAAAACCAGCTGCGCCACCTTGAAACTCGCCGAGGTCGGGTGGAGCAGCACCTGAATCGTGCGGGTCGCGCCCGGCGCCAGAGGCGTCGTGTCGAAACCCGGTACGATCTGGTATTCCGCCGCAGCGGCGCCCGTGACGGACGCGGCCGGCGTGCCAAAAGTCAGATCGGTCGTCCCCGCGTTCTTGATCGTGACCGTCTGGGGCGCGCTATCCGTATTCAGCGGAACCGAGCCGTAGTACAACCCATACGAGACCGGCGCGGTGATCATCAACGCCGGCGCCAGATAAGCCGTCTTTTCCAGATTGTAGTTGGCCAGCACGTCCGCAGCGCTCAACGCGCCGTTATGGATGCGGACCTTGGAGAGCGAGCCTGTGAACCACTGCTCGGTCACGTTGGCGGCCAACCCCGTGGCGTCGCCCCCCGTGGAACCGCCCAGCATCACCGGCATGGCCTGGGTGTCGCCCGGGCCGTGGATGTTCAGGCTCTTGTTGGCCTGGTTGTTCTGCACACCATCCACATAGATGGTCAGAGGCGCATTCGCCCCTCCCGCATAGGTGTAGGTAATATGGTGCCAGATGCCAGCCGTCGGCGGAATGGCGTTCACGTACCCTATGTCGCCAGGTCCCCACCCCGCAAAGGCGCCCCAACCGGCAGCGGTGCTGTAGGCGCAAGCCGCGTTCTGATTGTCCTCGCCGCGGTTTGACCACGTGAGCATCCCCTCGTCACCCCCGACCGAAGGATTGATTGCCCAGAGTTCAACCGACCAGTCGCTGCCGCCGGTGAAATCTGCCGTGGTCAGGAAGTTGGACTTCAGCCACGTATTGGCAAACGTGACAGCCGACACTCCCTGGACTGTTTCGACAACGGGATTCGCCGTCGAACTGGTGAACGCGCCCCCCAGGGAGCCCTCGTTCGTCCAACTGGCCAGTGCGCCCGCTGTCAGTGTGCTCGCGTCCAGGTCAATCAGCAGATTGCCCGCCGCAGTTTGTCCCTGCGCTTGAGGTCCGAATAGCGCTGCGGTCGCAATCAGCACCAAAAATGCCGCTACCGCTTTGAGGATTGGGGTGGATCTTTTCGCCTTACTCATCGCCTTTGCTCTCCTTATGAGAAGAATGTCCTCTTCTGTTGAAACCGTTTCTCTGGTACCACACCCGCTATAACGCAAAAACGCAGTATCCTGCAAGGGAAGCAAACCCTCCCCGCAGGAACCACGCTCGCTGCGAACCCAACTGTTCTGTCCCTCGCCTATGTCCATAGCCACTCTTGTGTCGCTCTTTTTGACGGCGGGCGCCTTACTGCCCTTCCGTTTGCACAAAAACAATCTCTCCCGCCTGCTTCTCGTTCATGCTTCCACGCACTTCGATACCGCTCGGAAAAAACCTGTAAAAATTTTGTCTAGCCCTTGGCTTTTCAACTTATACTCCAACCGCCCGCGAACCGTCAACCCAAAAAGAACGCCCGCGCGCCTCTTCTCACAAGCAAAAAAACCGGCGCGTGGCCTATTCCCCACGCCCCTTGCCCGGTCAAAACCCGCCCGGGACAGATGAAACATGCGATTTTCACGCGGGCAATCTCCGTAGATTCAGTAAAAGCGCCAACCCCCACGCTTTTAAACCCCGCGCGAAAACAACCCGTACTTCTCCTTGAGAGGTCGGATCAGACCCCGGTAACGACCCCCGTCAAGAGCAAAAACTCAACCCCCAAACAGGTCAAAGCGAAACCACGTCACCCCAAAAAACTATACTGCTCGAAAGAAGAAAACCCTTTTTTCGCTTTTAGACTCTGCCCTCTCAGGCCGAGTCTTTCCCCGGTTACGGCTTAACAGCAGCCCTCCCGTGGATCAGCGTACTCTTACGGTGGCATTTGGGGGACGCCTCTGTCAAGAAGTTTTCCGCCTTCCGCACAAAAAAAATCGCGCCCGGACTCTGAAATTCCAGTCGCTCGCGAAACAGGGCGCGCCCATATATTGTCTCACTAAGTTTTCACCGATCCTTTACAAGAAGATAATTCACCGAAAAGGCCTGTTTTATGCGGGGTTTTGATGCTCCATTGCGGCGACAACGTTTACGGGGAGAACGCGACAGACCTTTCCTGCATCGTCAGGACGATCTGAAGAAAAATGAATAAGTTTCTGTGCGCCCTCCCCTCACTTCACTCAAAAAACCAGGACGCGTCCCTCTCGTTTCCGAGGCCTCTGAACCCGAAAACCGTCGAAACAACCCCAAATTTTTCGACGAGAGCATCGGATGTTGTATGTGCTCTGAAACGAGATGACAACATGTTGTGCCTCCCCCCAAAATACCCTGTCCCGAAAATCCTCCCGCCGCGACCGTTCTCGCGCGGAAGGCTTCCCCGGTCGAAAGGGACACATCAGTCCGCGCAGTCGTTCGGCTCCACGCCCGGCGCCGCCGCGCCAATCTCCAGCACATGGAACTCACCCGGCGCCAGATCCAGATACAACCCCTTTTGCAGCAACGCCTCGCGCTCGCGGTAATAGCACTCCTCGCAAAACCGGCACCGCAGCGCCACCACCGGCGCATCCACCGAATCGAGCGACACGGCACAATAGGCCTGCGCCGGATGCATCCCCAGGTTCGCCACCGTCAGCAGCCGCTGCGCGCCCTGAACCCGCAGGCTGGCCGCGATCGCCCGGTCGCTGATATTCCCCTCCCATGCCGCCCACACTGGCGGCTGCGTCCACTCGCCCTGCCGGATCACCGGTTCCTGCATCAGCCGCATCAACTCGCGATAGAACGCCTCGAGAGCCGCGTCCGGCGTCTCGACGGGCCGCCGGCACATCTGCACGGGCACATGCGCCCGCCGCCCCTCGAACTGCCCCTCGTGCAACAGCTGCGCCCCCGGCAGCGTCGCCATCAGAGCCGCCGCCGCCCGCTCGCGCGGGCCGAACGCCGCCGCCGCCCGCGACTCGTCGTGATTTTCCAGAAATAAGACCATTTTCTCGCGGCAATCGGCCGTCTTTTCCAGCCGGTCGCGCAGCGCCAGACCATTCCCCTGGCGCGCATGGTCGTAAATCCACTTGTCGTAGGTCAGATCGAACCCCTGCCGCTGCAATTCCCGCTCGAGATTCCAGTACACCTCCGCCATGAAGAGAAATTCCGGGTGCCGCGCGCGCACCGCCCCGATGGCCTCTTCCCAGAACTCCGGCGGCCCGCCCGCCGGATAGTCGAGCACCGACAGATCCCCCCACGTGTTGCGAAACACCGCATTCGTCACCAGCATCGCCATGTCGCAGCGCACCGCGTCGCACTCGTCCGCCACCCGCAACAGCAACTCGATCATGGCCTGCCGCGCCGACCGGTTGTGGTAATTCACCTGCGCCGTGTCCGTCCACCCGGCGAAATACGGATCGCGCCCGTGGGCCAGAACCCGCTCCGGTTCTCCCGGCGCGCGGAAATAATTCTGCGGCTCGCGCTGGATCTCAAACGCGTTCCCTTCGACAAAACGCTCCGGGTACGCCGTCACCCACGGGTGGTCCACCGCCAGGTGGTTCGGCACAAAATCCAGCATCAGCCGCAACCCCTGGGCGTGCAGTTTCGCACGCAATCGCTTGAGCGAATCCGCCCCGCCATAGGCCGGGTCGAGCGAATAGTCCCAGACGCTGAACGGCGATCCCGCGATCGCCTCCGGCCCGCACCCCGGCAGCACGCGCTCGAAATTCTGACGCAACTCGCGATTCTCCAGGCTGATGCGCCGCGTCGCCTCGCCCTTGCGCCACACCCCCAGAAACCACACCACGTCCACCCCCAGCGCCGCCCACTCGCGCACCTGCGCCTCGGGCACCGCCGCCACGTCCGGCGCCGCCGGGTTGAACCACGGCTGCTCGGCCAGCCAGACCGCCGTGTTGATTTCATAGATCACCATCGCCATGAGTCGCTCCCTCCGTCCGCTTTCATTCGTTTTCATGCCCCGGCTTGCGGATCGCTCCGACCCCGCCTCAACGAACGCGCGCGCCCCTGCTCTGTCATTCTTCCCCCATCGTAGGCAAAACCGTCCCGAAAGAAAAGCACGAAACCACCCCACACCGTTTTTCGGAGGATTTCATGCCCGGGTACGCCTCTCTCCCAGAGCCTGCGCAAACCGCGACGATTTCATGAACGGAAAGAACGGAACGGGTAACACCCCAGAACGCAAGGACGCAGAGAGGCGTGAATGGAGAGGGGACGGGGCACAAACCGCGAGAACGAGTGTCGGGAAAATCTCAACGGTCTGCAAAATACTGAATCTCTGCGACTCTGCGTCTTCGCGCCTTCGCGTTAAATGGGTTTTGGTTGCGGCTTCGCTGCGCCAGGACTTTTGTGCCTCATGTGGCTGACAACAAAACGTCTCCGCGTCCCTGCGTCTCTGCGCGATGATTCTTTTCATCCCCGTTCGCTCGGGTTTTCCTACTACTATCTCGCAAAATCTACGCAGACCGCAATGATTTCATGAACAGAAAAAAAGGGACGTGTAAAACCACATAACGCAAAGACGCAAAGACGCAAAGGTCTCCGGATGGGGGATGGCGGCGCGATCCCAAAACCGAACCGAAAACAGAGATGAAATGTGTGGACGACAGAAACGGAAGGTCCATGAATCGTTGCGTCTTTGCACCTTTGCGACTTTGCGTTAAAACATCGGTTCCGGCATCCATCTGTTTGTACGGGGAAAAACATCGCTGCTTGCGTTGATTCTGCGTGATAGGAGTACAAAAAAATCTGTTCTCGCGGCTTTCGCTGTTTTCGCGGTTTTTCTCTGGGTCGCGTCTCCGCGCGAACCTTTTTCGAGCGGTTCTTCGTGGATGAGAAATCAGGTTCTGCGCTTCGGCCATAAAAAATAGAGGCGCGTTTCCCCAGCGGGGCTGACGCGCCTCAACGGCAAATCTGCGGAACACCCTTCCACAACACATCCGGAATCCGGCAGGTTTCCAAACAAAATCGAGAACCCGGCCCCACCTTCCGCCTCCCGGGGAGAAGGAAGCCCTCCCCCCGATCGGGTTCGGGTTTACGGTTTCTCCTGCTCCTTCTTTACATCCGCACCGGCCTTCTCGAACGGGAGGTGCGACTTGACGCCCATGCCCGCGGCGAGCGCCGGCGAGTCGGGCTGCAACCCGTAATTCCGCCCCGCCGCGTCGATAAACTTCGGATCGCTCGTCAGGCTCTTCGCGTCCAATTTCGGCTTTTCATAAATCGCCCGCCCGTTCGCGTCCTTCTTCTCCGAGATGTTCATCCCAAACGGAAAATCCACCTTATTGTCCCAGAACAGGTTCGCCTCGATCACCGGCTTGCCCGCGTTTTCGGCCTGCGCGTCACCCTGACCGGTGTTGGCGAACGAAATCCCTGACTCATTATGGGCGAAAATGTTGTGACGGATCGTGGGGGCGCTGTCACCCACGATATTAATAGCATCGCGCTTGTTCCCCACAAACGTGTTCCCCTCGATCAAGTCACTGGAATTGAACCAGCAGCTGATCCCGTCCATTTCGCCGCTTTCAAAGACATTGTCTTTGACCGTCGCCTTCGTTTTTCCGGACGCATAGATCCCGAAACGGGAGTTCTTGGAAATCAGGTTCCCCACAATCTTCGGTGACGCGTTGTCGTACCGGATGCCATGCCAGGACGATCCGGAAATCCGGCATTTCTCGACGGTCACGTTGTCGCATCCTTCTCCGATCGAAAGACCCACATTCACGCATTCAATAAAATCGCAACCGGAAACCAGAACCCGCGTCTTCTCCCGATTCCCCTGGGTGACCCGGACACTGACTCCGTTTCGCCCGAGATGGCCTATTCTGCAATCCCGGATTTCCGCGTCGGAATCCATGATCCCTATTCCGGACCATGGCGCTTTTTCAATTTCACAACCAACAATCTGGGCTTTTGCCTGATTGACGAGAATGACACAACTCCCCTGTCCCTGCGTCTCCAGTTTAAACCGCAGGTCCCGCAGCACTACCGCTCCTTCGCCCTTGATCGTCAGTAAGGCTGGTATGATTTCTTTCCCCGCTTCCTGGGATGTTTCCATCGGCGGAAACGTCTTGGCCGACAGCAGGGTCGCCCGGTTCTCCGCGCCCTCGAGGGTGAGCGGTTTGTCTATTGTCACCACACCGACATACTCTTTCGCTTCCAGCCGGATCGTGTCGCCCGGTTTGGCCGCATTGACCTTGAGTTGCAGTTCCGACGGCGCCATCAGGGCCTTCCGCTCGGCTTCCAGTTGGGCTTTCTTTTTGTCCAGCACGGCCTGCGCCTCGGCGGGCAGGGGCTTGATCGTCTCGCCGGCGTTGGCGGGCGTGATGTCCGAGGCCTTTACGATCTGCAAGTCCGGAGTCCGGAGGTTTGCAATTCGTTGAGCCTTTTCTTCGCGAGTGACGTATGCCGGAAAGTCCTGGAGGATCACGAATGTATCGCTCGCCTTGATAAAATCCGGGAACACATAACGGTCTTGGAACGGGACAGACACAAGCGCTCTCCAGGTCTTGTAACTCTTATCCAGATAGAATTGTTTCAACCAGCGTTCGCCCCGTTCCTTGTTTTTCAGGAGCGTGTCGCGGACGGCCGTGCGGAAGGCGGGTAGATCGGTCCGCGCTTTGGGATCTTTTGCCGTGAGGTAAAAGACGACTTCCTTTTCCTTGTTCCCCGTGATTACCGCCATACCCGCCACCCAGTCCGGGGTACGGGGGGGAGACTCTTCCAGGATGTCGCCATAGACCTCAAATGCGTGCAACGCTTTCTCGGGGTCGTTCAGAAATCCGTCCAAGTCGGCGTCCAGGAGTTTTTTGGCGACCGCCCGGTCTTCTTTTAAGGCATCACAGACCCCAAACGCGACAAACATCGAGTAATCGCGTTTGCCTTGGCAGGCGTATGCTATGTCGAGCAAAGTCCGCACGACTTCTTCCGATTTTCCCTTGATGGGTGCAAGACCGGAACAGACCACATACTTCAGTACTTCCGGGTTCGGATCCTTCGACATTTCTATCGCCATTGCAACCGCTTTAGGATTCGGTTTCCCATCGGTTGTATTCCCGATGTACGCGCCCAGAGCCTCCCGCGCGATGTTCCAACGCACCTGCTGATCGCTGTCTTTCGTGTACTTCGCCAGAATGTCGAGGATCTTGTTATCCTCCTCCACATTCTCTCCCCCCGGACCGAACAGGAAATTCATCCCCCGGATTTTCTGACGGCGCTCATCGTCGCTCATCGTGAAGAAGGCTTGCTTGCGTTCTTCCGCCTCCTTCTTCCATTTTTCCATGTATTTCTTTTGGGCTTCCTCATCTTCCGGGGAAAGTTGAGGTTTTTCGACCCCTTCGGCTTCTGAAAAAATCCGTTGAAACTGTTTTGCCATCTGGACGCAATATTCCGTATCCGACTTCAGGTAAGGCTCGATGTACTGCAAAATCTGCTTTTCCTGGCCTTTCGCTCCCGATTGCATGGAGTGAACGGCCCCACCGAAACGACCGTCTTTTATCGCAATTTCCACAAACGCTTTCAGAACGGCTGCGGGCTTGACCGGCTCAATCTTAGACAAACCGAAACTGAGGGCATTGTCGCGCAACCAGGGATCGCCATACAGGTGGTAGGCGATCTCGATGGCGTCGGGGTTCTGGGGCGATTTGCCCAGGTGTCCAGTTCCACCAAGCCAAGACATTATGTCGTTCTTCTTTTCGGAACGCTTCAGACCCTGGCGGACCATCCGGCAGACTTCGTCGTCGTCCATCCATTTCGTCCGGTTGAACGCGTCGTCCTGGAGCAGGTCGTCGAGTTTCTTTCCCGCTTCCTCGTCGTCCGGGAAGAAGCCCTCGTAATCCGGCGGCTTGTATCCCGCGCCGTCGCCGCTCAGGAAGGCGTACTGATAATCTTTCCCGAACGCCGAAACGTGTCCCTCGGGCAGGGTGTACTCCTGGGGGGCGGCAGACGCGGTGGCCTGTTTGCCCACAGCGGAGGTGGCCGTATCGAGAGTGGTTTGCTGAACGGACGTGGCGGCCACCCACCGGGTCTCGGCGTGCTTCGAACAGGTCACCTCCGGTTCGGTCCCGGCCAGGGAGTACTCGCCCCCCTCGGGACACACCGGTTTTTCCTTCAACGCCTTGTCCGGCCCGACCAGGTCGTCCCATTTGGGGACATCGGAGGATTGTTTGCCGTTGGCTTTCGCCCATTCCGCCTTCGCCTCGCGGATCAGGAGGCGGTTCTTCAGACATTTCTGAAGCGGGGTCGGTTCCCCGCGAACGTAGGACCCGACATAAACCTTGAAACTACCGGTATTGTCGTCTGGTGATCCATAGGCGTCATTGAATCCCAGGTATAAAACGCCACTTTCCAGAATTCGAACGGCCCGCCGCTCTCCGATTAGAAAAGGCGTACCTTCTTTGCCGATTTTTCCAACCAGGGCTCCCACATTTGCTTCGCTGCATAAAAACTTGACAGAGCCGTTCTCTCTCGTTTTCGCGAGACCCGTGTTCGAGTCCCCATTGGGAGAGTAAGGTGCGACGCCTTCGCTGTGACTGGCCGCCCCTTCGGATTCAAATATAAGAATGTTCACTTCGTTTGATTCCCCTCGACAGAGAAACCGAAGACCCGAACTCACCCAGGGACCGGATGTGTCAGGCCTGGCAGAAACAAGAACGTCCTTGAGAGTTATAGTGGTCCTGGTCAGGGCTTTCGTGGGAGGTTGAAGAGGAATCCTTTTCGGTGTTTCTTTCGTTTCCACACTGCGAGTTACAACGGTTTCTGTCTGGGTTCCCGTGGAAGGTTGAAGAGCGTTTTCTTTCTGTGCTTCTTTCGTTTCCACACTTCGGGTGACGGTCGCTCCCCCGAGGGACAGGGTCAGGGCGGTCACCACGGCCAGCGTTGTGATGCGGTTTCGCATGGTCAGACCTTTCCTGTTCAGATGGTCGTCCAGTATCGCGACGATGCGTTTTTCGAGCCGTCGCGGACACGCCATGGGCGTGGCGGCCAACATGGCCGGATGGACGGATGAGGCGTTTTTCAGAATTTCCACCAGATGGCTGGCATAGTCGCACGACGCGGCGCCCTGCCGCAGAACCAGGTCGTCGCAGGCGCGCTCGCGTTCGTACCGCAGGACGCGCAGCAGCGCCCAGACGAACGGGTTGAACCAGTGCAGCGCCGCCGCCAGACGCGCGGCCAGGTACGCCAGGTCGTCGCGGCGCGCGACATGCCCCATCTCGTGGGTCAACACATTGCGCAGCTTCGCCTCGGACCACGCGGCGGCGTCCGGAGGCAACAGGATGAACGAACCGAAGAAACTCCCCGCCATCGGAACCAGCGAGCGGTCGGTTTCGTAGAGCGGGGGCGCCGGAAGCGCGAGCGATCGGCAGAGCGCTTCCAGCTGCTCGACCGCCCCGCCGCGCTCGATCCGGCGCGACCGGCGTAGCAACCGCCGCAGGGCGCACAACCCGACAACCCACGGCAGAAACGCCACCGCCGCCCCTCCGGCCCACGCCCCGGTCAGCATCACCGGCGCGGACGGCCACCGGAACGTGAACTGATCGGCCCGCGAGGGCGCAAGCGGCGGGTTCTTCACCCGCGCTGCCGCAGCGACCGTTTCGTCCGAAACAGCGGACGCATCGGGCCTGTCGGCCCCCTTGATCCCATCGGACGCCGGGGGAACTGTGTCGTTTCTCGGTTCCATTTTTTCCCCGCTCCCGCGTGTCAGGAAAGGGTTGTTTTTCCACTCGTCATCGAACGGCGGCAACCACTCCACAGGCTCCAGGGAGAGGGGAGCGGATTGTGGGGACAGTCTGGACGCGGACACTTCCTCCGGCGCAATGGCCGGGGCTTCCGTCGCCAGCCGCGCCCACCGCTCGGGCAATGGCAGGCTCCAGCGCGGCGCCAGCGCCGACACCGCCGGGAGCGCAAGCAGCCCCCCGGTCGCCGCCACGCACAAAGCGTAGCGCGCCGCAGCGGGCGCCCGGCGCAGGACCAGTCGCAGAAGAACCCACACCGTCAGGAGCAGAAACGCGCCCTTCAGCGCGCAGTCGAACAGAATCGCCACGCCCGATCCGGGCGCGAGCGGCCAGCCGATCGCTTCGGTGAGCATGGTCAGGCCCCTTTCCGGCGCTTGCTGTCGATCAGGTTCGCGAGGCGGTCGAGATCCTCGTCGGTCAGCTGTCCCTGTTCCACCTCGAGGAGCGAAGTGATGGTCTGCTCGACCGAGTTGTCGAAGAACGTGGCCAGCAGATTGCGCAGGGCGGAGTGGCGGGCCGTCTCCTTCTTCACGACCGGGATGAAAACGTATTTCTTCCCGACCTGTCTGTGTCGGATGGCCCCTTTTTCCTCCAGCAGGCGCAGCATGGCGCGCACGGCCGAGTAGCCGGGCGGGCTTTCCATCGCGTCGAGCGTCTCGCTGACGCTCGCTTCCCCTTTCGCGTAGAGAATGTCCATGATTTCCCGTTCGCGTCGGCTGAGAGAGCGGAAGTTGAATTTCGGCATGATTGAAACGCCTCCTGATTTTTCTGGGCTGCAAGGCGCGCGTTCCGGCCGGTCACGCGCGCGGCGAGGGGAATTGCCCCCTCATGCTAAAAGCGTAGCATGCATCCGGCAGGAGTCAAGAAAAAAATGCTGGGATTTTAGCAGAATTGGATTGCCCGACTTTCAAGGCAACCGCCGATGGACCAGACGCAGCGAAACCGCAACCGAATTGAACCGCGAAAATTGCAGCCTTCGCGGTTTGTGAAAAAAAGCGCCCTCCTGGGATCGCCAATCTCCCGATTGGCGCGATTGCGGTTTCGGCGCCCCTCGCAGGGGGTTTGCGGCTCGGCGGTCTCAAGCCCCTCGCGTTCCGGTTAAATACACCCTGATCCTTCACGTTTCTGCCGCCCCTCCGGGGCTTGATCCTATTTTACCGCGTATGCCGTGGGTTCCCTTCGGTCACCCACGGCTACTCACCGTCGCCCCCTCCGGGGGCTGAAAACCTCGATAATTTGATCTCTTCCAATCCTTCAAACGTGAGGCTGAAATCAAGAAGGTAAATACACCCCCTCTCTCGACGCGCTTGCTTTTCCCGTGGGTTTCTGAAAGAATTCTGGGAGATATTCAGACAGGGGCACACTCAGAGGATCTTTTCTCGTGTTCCCTGACGCCGCCGGCCTCCGCGCCTGCGGCCCGTCCGCACAGCCCCGTCTGCTGGCGGACCACGCCCGATTCCTTCGGGCAAACATTCCTTTACCCGAGACAGGATCTTTCTCTATGCGTCTGCTTCATCAGCCAACTTCGCCCCGCCCGTCGCGGCACATTCTTTCCTCCCGGATGACGCTTCGGCCCACCGTCTTTTCACTCCTCCTCGCGGCGTGTCTGCTGACGCTGGCGGGCACACGGACCCTGGCGGACGACCCGGCCACCACGCCGCCGCGCAATGTGATTTACTTCATCGGCGACGGCATGGGCCCCGAGCAGGTCAAGGCGGCCCGGCTCTACGCCGGCGGCGCGCTGTCGTTCGAGGGCTTTCCCAATCAGGGCCGCGTGCGCACCTACTCGGCCAACAATTCCGTGACCGACTCGGCCGCCGCGGGCACCGCTCTGGCCACCGGCGTGAAGGTCAACAACGAAGTGGTCGGCATGCGGATTCCGGGTAAGCGTCAGGACATCCTGAACCTGACCGAATGGTCCAAGTTCTGGGGCAAGAGCACCGGCGTCGTCACCTCGTCGTACATGACCGACGCGACCCCGGCCGCCTTTGGCGCGCACGCCGCCAAACGGTCCCATTCGATCGAAATCGCCCGGGACTTCCTGCAGCAGTCGCGCCCGAACGTCCTGCTGGGCGGCGGCGGGAACTTTGCCGAGTTTGTGGACCCGGCCAAGGCGGGTTATACCGTCGTGCGCAACCGGACCGAGTTGAAAGCCTTCGAACCCCAGACCGCCGACTTTTTCGTCTCGGGCATCTTCGGTGACTCGGGCGACGGCATGCCCTATGAATACAAGAGCGAGAAAGAATACGAAACACTGCCGCATCTTTCGGAAATGACGGCCAAGGCCCTGGACCTGCTCGACGACGACCCGGACGGATTCTTCCTCATGGTCGAAGGCGCCAAGATTGACAAGGCCTGCCACGGCCACCAGCTCGAGCGCGCCGTTTTCGAGGCGATCGAATTCTCCAAAGCCGTCAAGGCCGCCCAGAAATGGGCCGCCGGGCGTTCCGACACGCTGATTCTCGTCACCGCCGACCATGAGACCGGCGGACTCAAGATCACAAAGGACAACGGCGCCGGAAAGTTCCCCTCCGTCGCCTGGTCCACCTCCGGTCACACCAAAACGAAAGTGAACGCGTACGCCTGGGGCGAAGGCGCGGAACAGATCGCGGGCACGATGAACAACACGGATTTCTTCGGCATCGTGACCGCCAACTCCCAACCCGCAGGGACCGTGGCGCCGCCCGCGGCGAACAACATCCCCGATCCCCGCATCGGAAGAAAGAAAAAATGACATCGGCAGGGGAGGACATCAGGAACTCCTCGTTCTCCAGCCGAGAGAGGAATCTCCCTGTTTTTCAGGGGGTATTGCAGGTTTTCCCCCCATCCGTCATTCCCGCGAAAGCGGGAACCCAGATTCGGGAGAACCCGGTTTCAAAGCCCCTTTTCTCCAGATCGTCTTCATCTTTCGTTTTTACCGTGTTCTGGATCCCCGCGTTCGCGGGGATGACGTTCTTAACCCCCTGTTTTCAATAGCAATTACGAACTAGCCGAAATGTTCACCCAAGGGCGGGTTTGAGACTCACCCTCACCTCAACCCGATCATCGGTTCCATCAGGAGGTTTCGACCCCATGCGTCTCTCCATCGTCTGCCGCCCCACGCTTCCGGTTTTTCTCCTGGTGTGCCTGGCGCCCCTGCTGTCCCCCTTTTCCGAAGCCACCGAACCGGTCGGGCCGGGAAAACTCATCGAGGTCTTCACCCCCCACGAGCAGTACGCCTACCGCATCCCCGCGCTCCTCGCCACACCGCAGGGCGCTCTGCTCGCCTTTGCCGAGCGACGCATCGGTCTGGGCGACCACGCGGAAAACGACATTGTCATGCGCCGCAGCCTGGACAACGGCCAGACCTGGCGCGACGAGCAGGTGATAGACGACCGGGGCGGCGACTCGCTCAACGACCCCTGCGCCGTCGTGGACCGCGCCACCGGACGCGTCTTCCTGATGTACGTTCGCTACCCCAGGGGGTACCACGCCACCCCCACGCCCCATGCGAAAGTAGCGGAGATCGGTTACGACGGTCCGCGCAACACGCAGGTTTTCCTCCTGTCGAGCGACGACGCGGGCGCCACCTGGTCCGCCCCGCGCGACATCACCCGCGCCGCGCGCCGCGCCGACGTCATCAGCACCGGCAGCCCCGGCGTTGGCATCCAGCTGGCTCGCGGGCCGCACAAGGGACGTCTTCTCTTTCCCCTCTACGAAACAATGGGCGGCGGCAAGTGGCGCAACGCCGCGCTCTACAGCGACGACAGCGGCCAGACCTGGCGCCTGAGCGAGCGTGTCCCCATCCCGGACGGAATGTCCGGCAACGGCAACGAGGCCCAGATCGTCGAACTCTCCGACGGCACGGTCCTCCTGAACGCCCGCAACGAAGGCGGCCCGAAGGTGCGCATGGTCACCCGCAGCCGCGACGGCGGCCACACCTGGAACGTCCTGCGCGAGGAACCCGCCCTCCCCGCCGTCGCCTGCATGGGCAGCCTGCTCAGCCTGCCGAAAGTCGGCCAGGGGGTCCCGGCGGTCCTCTGTTCGCTGCCCGGCGCCGAGGGGCGCAAGAACGGCACACTCCACGTGAGCCGCGACGACGGCCAGACCTGGACGGCGCAAAAGATCCTCTACCCCGGCGGGTTCGCCTACAGCAGCCTGTCCCTCCTGCCCGACGGGCGCGTCGGCTGCCTCTTCGAACCCGACAATTACCGCAACATCAGCCTCCTCACCTTCGACGCCGCATGGGTCACCCAACCCTGAGCGAAACCCCGAACAGGAATCCCGGATAATACCCTGGTGCAACGGGGGGCGCATTGGAAGGGACGGGCGTGTCAAACCCCACGGTAGGGGCGGACCTGCATGTCAAACCGGACTGTAGGGGCGGACCTGCGTGTCCACCCCAGACTCGGTGCGGATAAAACAGGTGAATCGCGCGGAGATGCGGGGACGCGGGAAACCCCTCGGAAAACGTTTTCCCCTGGGAACGCCAATCTCCTGATTGGCGCGAAACAGAATGCGAAGAGACACATCCCGGGGGGATGACGATTTATACATACTTCGTACATACGGGCGACAGGGAGATCCTGCGATCTCGCCACGCAGAAACGAAACAGGATTATTCCCTCGCGGTTTTTGCGCCTTCCGGGTATTCTGGTGTTGATTTTGGAAACGAATTCTTTTCGCAAAAGGGGACAGATGAAATGCAAAACGAGCGGGTTGAAATGCGGGGCTTCGGTCCCTGGAAACGGTTCGCGCTTTCACTTCTTGTCGGGATGATATTCGGGAGCATCCCGGCGGCCCAGGCCCAGGCCGCCGAACCCGCACCCACGCAGTCAAGCGACACCCCCACCTCCGCCCCGGTCCAACGCAACTGGCGCGCCGAGTACCCGAAACTGATGGAGATGGGGTTCAAGGAATGGCCTTCGTTCGATGGTAAGACAATCATTGCCCATAACAAAATACTGCTGCGCGACCTGCTGAAGGCACTGAATGTCAAAAGGGAAGCCCTTGTTCCTCCAAATTCTACATTCGGCCAATCTCGATTTTACACTTCCATCGTCGATGAAAGAACAAGACTATCTGTTTCCTTCCTTTCGGATGATGATGTTCTGAAAGATGAAGATGGTTTTGTTCAAGCCGATCTGTTTAATCAGACTATCGAGGATGTGATGCGTCAAAATAGTCATCTCCGTCAAAAAGGGACTATTGATACTTTTAAATTGATGGCACAACGCTTCCGGATGGTAAGACAGGGCGAGTGGATTCGGGGCGATATCCGGATTGACGAGGTTATGGAATTGTTTCAGCACGATGTGGTGGTCGACTCCTCCCGTGTTTACAAACCGGATAACGCCGCTCCGGGCACGTATAAACTTCGGGGTAGTGTTATCCTTCAATTGCCAACGGCTCGGCCTGTTTCTTCACTGAAGGATTTGCCTATGGACACATTGACGACTGTGACGGTATTCGGTCCTACACCGTCGAATCCCTTTCCTGACAACCTGGATTTGAAACCCGATCTGGCGAAGGCCTTGCTGGGTGCCGGATTCGAGTACAAGAAGGGGGCCCGATTCGAAAAACGGGGAATGACCTATGGCGAGGCGAAGGCGATTACGAAGAGTCGGGAACCCCTTGGTGTCCCCGGCGGGGAGAAGAATAAGGCATTGAAGCCGCAACGTAAAGGGAGATCAACGTTTGGGTCAGCCCTCATTTTCTTCGAGTCCCAGGAAGCCAACCCCACCTGGTCGGACGACACGAAGGTGGATGTGTCTGTGTACCTGCCCCCGCAGATGGACGAAGTGGTGAAAAGCCTGAAAAAGTAGCCGCGGAAGACGCAGAATAAAGGCATCATCCTTGCTCTGTTTCTGCGTATTCCGTGTATTCTGCGGTTGATTTCGAAAACGCATTCTTTTCGCAAAAGGGGACAGATGAAATGCAAAATGGGCGGGTTGAAATGCGGGGCTTCGGTCCCTGGAAACGGATTGCACTTTCACTTCTTGTCGGGGCAATCTTCGGGTGCTTCCCGGCGGCCCAGGCCCAGGCCGCCGAACCCGCACCCACGCAGTCAAACGACACCCCCACCTCCGCCCCGGTCCGGCGGGACTGGCGTGCCGAGTACCCGAAACTGATGGAAATGGGGTTCAAAGAACGGCCGTCTCGGGATGGAATGGGAGGCGGTATTGCTCATCAGAAAATACTCTTACGGGATCTTCTTGAAGCACTGAATCTCAAAAGAAATTCCCTTCGCCGTCCTCCGTCTTCCAGCGCTGCATCGAGAATAAGTCTGAATCTATATGCTACCCTGGACTCGAGGACAAGATTGGGTATTATGTTCATTTCCATCGAAGATGCTCGGAAAGATCTGGAGGGTTTTGTTTCTGTCCAAATATATCATTACCCACTTAAGGATGAGGTGTTGCGATCGAAGCACAACCGTAAGAAAGGAACGGTTGATTCCTACGACCTGATGGCCCAACATTTTCAAATGGTGAAACCGGGGGAATGGGTGCGGGGCGACATCCGGATTGACGAGGTTATGGAATTGTTCCAGCACAATGTGGCGGACTCCTCCCGCGTGTACAAACCGGATGATGCCTCGCCTGGCACGTATAAAATCCGTGGAGATGTCACCATTCAATTCCCTTCGGTTCAGCCAGTTTCTTCTCTGAAAGATTTGTCTCCGGACACGTTGACGACTGTTACGGTGGTTGGGGCTACGCCGGAGGATCCTTTCCCCTACAAGCCAGATCTGACATCCGATCTGGCGCGAGCCCTGTTGGATGCCGGATTTGAATATAAAAGAGGGACCCGATTCGAAAAACAGGGATTGACCTATGGCAAAGCGAAAACTGTAACAAAAAGCCGTGAACTCCCTGCCGATTTTGATGAGAGAAAACATAAAGCGTTGAAACCTCAACGCAAAGGAGGATCAATTTCGGGATCAGCCTTCATTTTCTTCGAGTCCCAGGAAGCCAATCCCACCTGGTCGGACGACACAAAGGTGGATGTGTATGTGTACTTCCCCCCGCAGATGGATGAAGTGGTGAAAAGCCTGAAAAAGTAGCCGCGGAAGACTCAGAATAAAGGCATCATCCTTGCTCTGTTTCTGCGTATTCCGTGTATTCTGCGGTTGATTTCGAAAACGAATTCTTTTCGCAAAAGGGGACAGATGAAATGCAAAACGAGCGGGTTGCAATACGGGGCTTCGGTCCCTGGAAACGGTTCGCGCTTTCACTTCTTGTCGGGGCAATCTTCGGGTGCTTCCCGGCGGCCCAGGCCCAGGCCGCCGAACCCGCACCCGTTCAAGCAAACGACACCCCCACCTCCGCCCCGGTCCAACGCAACTGGAACGCCGAGTTTCCGAAACTGATGGAGATGGGGTTCAAGGAATGGCCATCGCTCGATGGTGCGGGAACCTTTGACCATGAAAGAATACGCTTGCGGGACCTGCTGAAAGCGCTGAATCTCAAAAGAGAAACCCTTATTCCGCCTCCGTCTTCTTTGGGGTCATCAATGTGCGTATGCTTCCTTGACGCAAAGACCAGACTGTTTGTCTCTTTTCTCTCGGCAGATGATAATAGGAAAAATGAAGATGGATTTGTTCGAGCCACCATATCGAATTATTCATCCGAAGATGAGATACGTCAGTCCAGTCATCTTCGTCAAAAAGGGACTATTGATACTTTTGAATTGATGGCACAACGCTTCCGGATGGTAAGACCGGGAGAGTGGATTCGGGGCGATATCCGGATTGACGAGGTTATGGAATTGTTTCAGCACGATGTGTTGGATTCCTCCCGTGTTTACCAATCGGATAATGCCTCTCCGGGCACGTATAAACTCCGCGGAAATATCACCCTTCAATTGCCTTCAACTCAGCCTGTTTCTTCACTGAAGGATTTGCCTCCGGAAACGCAGACAACTGTGACCGTGGTTGGTCCTACACCGTCGAATCCCTTTCCTGACAACCTGGATTTGAAACCCGATCTGGCGAAGGCCTTGCTGGGTGCCGGATTCGAGTACAAGAAGGGAGCCCGATTCGAAAAACGGGGAATGACCTATGGCGAGGCGAAGGCGATTACGAAGAGTCGGGAACCCCTTGGTGTCCCCGGCGGGGAGAAGAATAAGGCATTGAAACCGCAACGTGAGGGGAGATCAACGTTTGGGTCAGCCCTCATTTTCTTCGAGTCCCAGGAAGCCAACCCCACCTGGTCGGACGACACGAAGGTGGATGTGTCTGTGTACCTTCCCCCGCAGATGGATGAAGTGGTGAAAAGCCTGAAAAAGTAGCCGCGGAAGACTCAGATCACGCAGAAATGGAAACGGGGCATCACCCTCGTTCGGTTTCTGCGTGTTCTGAGTTTTCTGCGGTTTTCTATTCTCTCTTTTCGCTTCTCTCTTCCGGCTTCGTGTTGCCCGCTTCTACCAAAGCCCCATGTCGCCCACCCGGCGCCAGAGCACGATCAGGATATAAATCAACACCCCCAGCACAACCGTCAGCGCGATGCCGCCGTACCCCATCAGGAGCCCCGCCTTCACCCGCTTCCGGGCGCCGGGGGAGAGGGGAAGGGCGGGAGAGTCCCCGCCACGCGGCGCGTGCAGGAGCCAGTGGCCCAGCACCACGGCAGGCAGGCCTGTCAACACGCCCGTGAACAGAACGCTCGTCAGACCCAGCGCCCAGCACACCTGCACGGCGGCAGGGGGGGGCGGTTCCGGGGGCTTGTCCGATGGCAGGGGAGGGGGCTGCCGACGCGGCGGCCACGGGGGAACCGAAGAAGGCCCGGACATCGGGATCGGGGAAGGCGAGACTGTCATGCGAAGTGTTCCCGGGACTGTGAGACCTTGTTCAAAATTCCAATCCTCCTGTAGTGGTTGCCAGAAACAATCTTCATGATGACATGTGAACCTGAAGATCGCGGTTGATGGCAAAAAAAACAAGTCTTATGTTTCTCTGTTATGGGTCGAGAACGGTTTTGGCCCCCTCACTTTTTGGGTGAGGGATTGGACCGCGCCAATCAGGAGATTGGCGATCCCAGGCGACCGCTTTCTCCGCGAAAAACGGTCTTTCTGGGAGGGAGGGCGGCCTCGCCCGCCTGAAAAAACCGGAACGATAGGCGTTCAACTGCGGTTTTCAGGGAGAAAGGAGTGTCTCGGCCTCAAGTCCCGTCAGGGACTTCTGACAATAGCCCAGCGCTTCAGCGCTGGGTTCAGGGTCATCCCTTTTCCCCGTCCCGGAGGGACGGTTGTCGGTTACCCCGGATCTTTCCGTCGTCCCTCCGGGGCGGAACTGCGAACCCATCCGACTTCTGTCCCTTACGAGGGCCGCCCGGATTCGACACAAATCCCCCGCTCGCCCGTCAGGGATGACGGTGTTCCCCCCAGCCTCTTCTCTCCCGCTTCAACGCCCCGCCAAACGCGTTACGCTTTGACCGCGCACAGCGGCTCCAGTTTTGTAAGCACCTGCTCAAGCACGTGGATGCGCTCTTTGACGCGCTCCTTGTAGGCGCGGGTGACTGTGTGGTGCAACTCCACCTTCGCGCTGTCCAGAGCCTGCTTGACCAGTAGATCCAGTTCCTGGCACTCCTCCTCAGTCAACTGCAATTCCCCGTTCATACGGCGCCTCCTTCTTCAGCCATTCGATTGGCCACGAAAGCAGCCTCTGCGTCCTGCTCTCCCTCAGAACACTCAAACGATTGCCGACGACCTCCCACCCCCTCACCCTCTTTCAGTCTCGACCCGATACGTTCATTCTACCGCATCTTCCCGGACTCGCGCCATGTAAACTGTAACCGCGGGAACCCGCACCCCCGGTCCCCCGGTCGGCATATGCGGATCAATCGTTTTCCTGCGGACGCCACACAATCGTTGCAAAGAATGGAGGGGTCGGGTAGCATGGGACATCAGTTGGACACAGGGACTGCGCCGGAACCGGATGCTTCGGCCAGAAGCCCAGGCGGATTTGCCGCATCATACAAGGGAAGGAGAAAGCGATGAGTAACGGGAACAGTATCAACCGGCGGATGATTCTCAAAGGCGCCGTGGCCGGCGCAGCCGGTCTGGCAATGGGGCACTCGATTCTGGACACAGCCGCATGGGCGGCCGAAAACAACGCGGGAGGAAAAGCCGTGACGACGTACAAGAATGAAGAATTCTACAAGGATGGCGTTTTTCAACAGGAAAAAGCCAAACAGGCCTACTGGGACATGATGAAGCGTTTCAACTACCCGATCCCGGAGTCGCTCGAGAAGGGCATGTGGGTGCTCGATTTCGCCCTGAACGACTTTGTCAACGTCGGCATGGCGGGCATTTTCTGGTACAACAACGAGAAGTACAGCTTCTTCGGCCACGAGATTTTCCTGCTGCCCGGCCAGATGATTGCCGAGCACGGCCACAAGGAAACCGCCAAAGGCGCCGCCAAGATGGAATCGTGGCACGTGCGCCACGGCATGATCTACACCCTGGGCGAAGGCGAAGCGACTGAACCGCTCCCCATCAAACTGCCCGAAAGCCAGAAGGACAACATCACCTGCAAAAAATGGAAAAAGGTCATGCCGGGCGAAGTGGACGAACTGAACCGCCCCAAGGCCATGCACTTCATGATCGCCGGACCCGAAGGCGCCATCGTGACCGAGTACGCCACGTTCCACGACGGCGACGGCCTGATGTTCACCAACAAGAAGGTCAAACTCTAATGAAACGGTCCCGCCCCTCTGGGCCGATGAGGGACCGTTTCCGTTCGACACAAGGAGAAATCGCATGAAAGAGTTCCACCACATCGGCATCCCCAGTGACAAAACCCGCGCGGGCGAAGTGTATCTGGAGGGCGCCAAATTGTTCGTCACCCCCGTGGACGCCAGCCCCAACAAGATCGAATGGCTGCGGTTCGAGGCGGACAGCCCCATGCCCCCGGAACTGAAAACGACGGCCCACGTGGCCTATCAGGTGGACAACCTGGAGGCGGCCCTCGAGGGACAAAAGGTGCTTATCGAGCCGTTCATGGCCATGGAAGGCGTCCGCGTCGCGTTCATCATCGAGGATGGCGCGCCGGTCGAGTTCATGCAACTCGGCTGAGAAGTACACCCGGTATCACCCGGAAAAAAGAAAGACACGAAAACCGCCTTCCCTGTGCGGTTTTCGTGTCTTTTTGTACGACTCTCTCGCAATATCGCTGTTGTTTGCGTAGATTTTGGGGACGTGTGCAGGCAATACGGACCGCAATCCCGATCCGGCCCCAGCCCTGGCTTGCCTCGTAGGCGGGCGAGACGCCCGCCCTCCCAGAAAGACCGTTTTTATGGGGAGAAAGCGGTTCCTGGGACCGCCAATCTCCCGATTGGCGCAGTCAAATCCCTCACCCAGAAGGTGAGGGGGCCAAAACCGTTTTCGCCCCATAACAAAAGCACAAAAGACTCGTTTTCTGCCCTCAACCGCGGTTTTTCAGCAAGGGCTAAAAGCCCGCTCCAGGCGAAGCGCAACCCAACGGGCTGAGTTGTAATCCCCGGAATCTCGCAAAGTCCCCCGGATGCCCGGAACCGCAACCGCGCCAATCAGGAGATTGGCGATCCCAGGAGGGCGCTTTCTTCAGAAAACGCGTAGTTGGTTCCGCTTCGCTGCGCCAAGTCTTTCGGGCAATCCTGAAAACCCGCATTCGGGGTTGAGAGAACCGTTTGATGGAAAGGAGAAAACGATCAGATTTCCTCCTGACCCAGAAGGGTCAGACTCACCAGTTTCCAATCCTTTTCCTGACGCCGCAACACACACTCGAAACGGATGCGAATGGACGCACCGCGGTCGTCTTGCGTATCGGCATAGGACGTCACCACGAAATAATTATTCTCACGCTCGTCCACAAAAGCGTCCCACTGTTCATTCGGGTATTTCAGCGTTTTGCTTTGAAGTCTGCGGGTGACGTGTCCCTGAGCGGCGCGCCACGCCCAGAGCCGATTGCGCTTGGCTACCATGGCGGGCGATTCCTTCGTTTTGAACGGAGCGGGCGGGCTGGGTTCACAGGCGCAAAACAAAGCCGAAACCAGACACAATCCCAGCACACCGTTTCTCAGATAACGCCGATACAGCACTCCACCCATCTGTGTTGCCACTCCTCAATGGACACCGTTTGATGGCTCGTCTTTCGGCCACCCCCAACTCTTTCAACCCATCTGAGACCCCGGAAAGAATCCCCAACCCGAAGGGATCGGTCTGTTCCTAACATGGAGTCCCGAACTTTTCCACCGAAAAGCGCCTGTCGAGCGCACCTGCACACTCCAGCCCAACAGACGGGGACACCTTCCGGACAACCGTTTCCCCTCTGACAGGAAAGGAAATTTCATGCCCCGGGCCTCTCGAACCGGTTCTTCTCAAAACACAGCATCGGGCGCCGAATGACTGGACGCCGGGTCGGCGGCCACCTCGATCGGGACGATAATCTCAACCGTCAGGCCCTGGTCCGGCTGGCTTACCGCGCGGATCTGCCCCCCGAGCGTCTTGCAGACCTGATTGTACACGATATGCATCCCCAGCCCGCTGCCTCCCGAACCGGGCTTGGTGGTAAAGAACGGCTCGAACAGACGGCTCAAGGTCTCTTCCTCCATCCCGCGTCCATCATCCCGATACACCATCTGAAGGTGACCGTTGGCCCACCGGCCCAACTCGATCGTGATCGTTCCGTGGTCGCGCCCCTCGAAACCGTGAACAAGGGTATTGATCACCAGATTGGAGAGAATCTGCGAGAAAACGCCGGGATAGCTGTCAATTTCGATCTCTTCAGGACAGATAATCTGGGTTTTATAGGGTTTGCCCCTGAATTTCGGCGAGAGGGTGTAGAGAACTTCCTCGACGTAAGCGCGCAACGCAAAGCGCCGCTTCTGCTGACTCGCCTGGTCCACGGCGGTGAGTTTGAAACTCTGGATCAGATTGGCCGCCCGCTGCAGATTGCCCAGAATGATCTGCGCCGACTCGCGCGCCTGCGTGATATAGCCTTCCAGTTCGGAACGCTTGAGCGGGCGGGCATGGTAGAGCGTCGAAATCTGTTCGGAAATGTCCTCGAGGTGCGAGGCGGCCGTCAGGGCGATCCCCACCGGGGTGTTGATTTCATGGGCAACCCCGGCCACCAGTTCCCCGAGAGCGGCCATCTTCTCCGACTCGACCTGGTGCGATTGCGCGTCCTGGAGCTGCCAGAGCGATTCAGCCAGGGCCTGGTTGGCGGCGCTCAGTTCGTTGGTGCGCTCCTCGACCCGGCGTTCAAGTTCCTCGCTGGCCAGCCGCCGTTCCTCGCGGTTGCGGTGGCGCTCCGCAATGTCGCGGCAACTGGCGATAATTTCGGTGCCGGTTTCGGACGAAACCAGGCTCAGGGTCATTTCAACCGGGTTGATCGTCCGGTCGGGCGAGACAAATTCCACTTCCAGATTGCGGGCGGTTCCGTGGAGCAGACACACACTGCGCGCGCGCTGGAAAATCTCGATGGACGGGGGGGTGAGCCAGGCGTCCGGCTCCCGGCCCAGAATTTCCTCCAGCGTGGCTCGGCCGCACAGGCGCAGCAATTCCTCGTTCGCCTGAAGGACCCTGAAATTCAAGTCCAGCGCCAGATAACCCGTGTCCGCGCCCGCGATGAACTGCCGCAACCGGTTCTCACTCGCCCTCAACGAACGCCGCGCCTGATTGCGATGCGCGGCAGGCCCCACCATCTGCAGGTACGTGTCAACAGGCTCGAACGACAACGCCTGATCGGGCGGCAAGCGCAACAGTCCGACAAATTGCAGGTGGCCGCCACACGCGCAGGCGCACGTGTACAACGCGCCCTCCTCCTCCGGAGGCGCGCCAAGAGGCGCCGGACTCGGAAACAGACCCGGCACCCACTCGCGCGCCCGGTCTCCATCCTGAATCGGTTGCGCCAGGAACTGTTGCACCGCTTCCGGGGGGAGCAAACGGGTGACGTGTGAATCCGGCAGAATCGGCAACGCGGGGTCGCTGCCGCATTCGTCCTGAACCTCGAGCCGCAGAATGCCGGTGTCCGGATCGAAGGCGGCCAGCGCGGCAAACGAGGCGCAGGCAATCTGACGCAGACCCCGGCACAGGATGGGGAAGGTTTCGGACTCTTTCGCTTCAGCCAGATCCCGAAGCGTCGCATAAATCGTATCGGATGTCTGAGACAAAACGGTCGCCATTCTCCCTTTACTCCATGCATTGTTTCGGACACCCATGAGAACCGGTCGGAAAAAACATCCTTCGCGTCAACCCGATACCGCGCACACCTGCCCGCATTAGTCCTCCATCATATTCGGGGAACGACACCCACGCAACCCTATTGTGAGTTCCCGGCGGCATGGGGGCAGGAACTCCTCGTTGTCTATATGACCTTTCGTTTACTGAAACAACAACCCCCATCTTCCGGCCTTCACACAGAGATAAAGGCGGTTCCGAGGTGGCATGGGCGTCTCGCCCATGAAGGGGTTTCGGGATAAGGGACCCGAAATCCCCGACCCTGCCAACGAAAACGTCGGCAATTCACGGGCGGGACGCCCGTGCCACCTCCGGGCCTTCCCCGCTTTTACTGCGACGGGGTACTTTCCTCCATCCCCCCATCAAACGACAACCTCACCATTCGCCGGACAATAAGAAGTTCCCCGGCGGCATGGGACGCCATTGTCCAAAGCCCGAAAAAGTTGGCAAGCCCCCGCATCCCTCTGGTATGGTGAGAGCCACCCACGGTGAACCCCTTCGCCGTGAGAATTCGAACCTGACGAAAAGCGCCCCCGAGATGCCTGAAGACCCCATCCAACCCACTCCTCCCGCGCCCGAAAACTCCTCCTCACCCCCACGCCTCGTCGTGGCCCACGTGGTCAAGACCCTCTCGGTCGGCGGGGTCCAGCGCGTCCTGCTCGAGATCCTCAAACACACCGACACGACGCGCTTTCAGCCCCTCGTGCTCTGCATGGAACGCCGGGGCGAGTGGGGCGAGGAACTGGCCGCGGGCGGAATGCAGGTGGACCTCTTCGGACGCGAGTACCCCTGGCGCCACGTTTTCTCGCGCAAGATGTTCGCGCTCCGGCCCCTCGTCCAATGGCTGCGCGCCAACCGCGTGGACGTGCTCCACATCCACATGCCCAAGGCGGCGCTCTTCCTGATCCTGGCCGGAAAACTGGCCGGGGTGCCCTGCATCGTCCTGCACCACCACGCGCTCTACCGCGACCACCACTGGGCCTCGCTCAGCCCCGCCCGACTCTGGATGGAAAGCCGCGTCACGCGCCTGGCCGACGCCCTCATCGCCGTGTCGGAGACCGTCTCGGCCTGCACCCGCGAGACCTTCGGCCTGTCCCCCGAACGCATCACCGTGATCCCCAACGCCGGCATTTCGCAGGACTCCGGCGCCGCGCCGCAACTGGCCGCGCCCTGTCCCGAAGTCCCGGAAGGGGCCAAGGTGATCGGCGTGGTGGGACGCACAGTCCCCGACAAATGTTTCGAGGACCTCCTGGACGCCGCGCCCCACGTGTTGGCTCTCGAGCCGGACACCCAGTTCTGGATCGTCGGCGACGAAACGGGCCGCCAGTCCGTCCGCACGCAACTCGAAGAACAGACCCGGCGGCTCGGCCTCGAAAAGAACGTCCACTTCCTCGGCTTCCGCAACGACGTCCCAGCGCTCCTGTCGCGCATCCAGATCGGCGTCGTCTGTTCGCGCACGGAAGGGTGCCCCAACACCCTCCTCGAATTCATGGGCGCGGGCGTCCCCACCGTCGTCACCGACATCCCCTCCCTGACGATCGTGGTCGAGCACGAAAAGAGCGCGCTGGTCGTCCCGCTGCACAACCCCGAACGCCTGGCCGACGCCCTCGTGCGCCTGATCCAGAACCCCGCTCTGTCCACCCGCCTCGCCGCAGAAGCCCACCGCGCCAGCCAGACCTACTCCTGGTCCGACGCCACCACCGCCTGCGAGACCCTCTACCAAAGCGTCCTGCGCGGCAAAGGAAAGTGGACGGAAAAGGGGTGATCCAGAAAATCGGCATCTCGGTCGGTGTTACTTTTATTCACGGAAAAATGAACTTTCCTTTTTTTGTATTTCGTGGTTCTTGAGGTGTTTCTGTTCCGATCTTGGATAGATTTTGGATAGATTTGTTGCATTCCAAGTTGATCTTCTCATATAAGTATTGCTCCGATGGTACAGTGGTTTTTCGGAATAAATCGAGCGACACGAAATGTGGAAGAAAACCATGCGAATTCACTACCATGCCCGGAATGGCGACATCCCCGGAATCATGGAAGCATTGGCGGCATCTGCCGATATCGAGGCCCGCGACAAGCAGTCGGGCTACACGCCTTTGATGGAAGCAGTCACCAGTCCGAAGGCCGGAATTGAAACGATCCGTCTCCTGATCGAGAAAGGCGCGGACGTGAATGCCGTGTGCGAGTCGGCATTTCCTCCCGGCGTATTCGAAACACCAGAAGAAGTGGAAAACCTCAAGCAATTCGTGAGTGAGAACACCTCCTCGGTTCTGGGTTCTCTCCCCGGGGCGTCCGATGCTATCCAGAAGATGTTCGATCTTATCGAGAACGAAAAGTGGCCCAAACATCCCGATCGGCCCAAAACCGTGGCCGACACAGTCCTGAGTCTCGCGTTGAAAACCCACCCGAACCTCGAGAAGATCACCTTGTTGATCGATTCGGGGGCGAATGTCCAATATGAACGTTCGATGGGATACACAGCCCTGATCGACGCTGCATACGGATGCCAGTCGTACAAAAACAACGGTGAACGGATCGCACTACTCCAACTTTTGATAGGCCGGGGCGCCAGGTTGAACACCCGATCGGAACATGGGGCATGCGCCCTGAGTGTCCTCTCTGGAAGCGCACGGTTCGATGCGGTCCGTGTGTTGCTGGATGCCGGCGCCGACCCCAGCTCTCTACGATGGCCGCCGCTGATGCGGGCGATTGCGCTAGGCTCGGTATCCGACGTCAAAGCCGAACTTGTCCGGGGTGCCGACCTGGCGTTTCGCGACTCCGCAAATAGAACCCCCTGGCTTTTGAGTCTTCAGACTGGCGATCTGGAAAAAGCGAAGATGATTCGGGCCGCGAGCGACCAACGCGCCCACGATATCTTCAGGGGAGAACCAGACCTAACGTATCCGATAGAATGCGACGATGTCGAAATGCTCCGCTGGCTCTTGGAAACAATAGAACTGGACGTGGATCGAGTGGATGAATTCGGTAACACCGCATTGATGGTGGCGGCCGAGTATGACAAGACGGAGTGTGTCCGCCTCCTGATCGCGGCAGGAGCCAATATTCACTTGAGAGACAGTTGCGAAAAAACGGCATTGGCGATGGCGGGCTCGACCGGGGTGGCCAAACTCCTGATTGACGCGGGCGCCGACCCAAACGAAATGGATTCCCAAACCCGGGTCCTGATCACCCGTTTACCGATGGATGAAGTGTTCCACGCCACGCGAGAGGAATACCTCGCGACAAAACATCGGGTATTCGGAAATGCCAACCCCCAGAAGATGAATCTGCCTTTCTGGATGACGATGGTGACTTCGGGGTGCAACGCCTGGAAGGCCCGGACACACTATGAGGACCAGGAGAGGTTTGACGGGCCAGTCTGGTGTTTTCAACGATTCGGCACGTCGATCAACCTCCTACCGGACGGACGGATCATCGAAATCGCGGGAGAACACGAGGATCATTACGACCCCGACTTCTGTATCTATAACGATGTGATCGTCCACCATCCCGACGGATCGTTCGATATTTACGGATATCCCCCGGAGGTGTTCCCCCCGACGGATTTTCACTCGGCGACCTTGGTGGACGGCTCCCTCTATCTGATTGGAAGTCTCGGTTACTGGGAAGCAAGACAGTATGGCCGAACTCCAATTTACCGGTTGAATACAGATTCCCTGAAAATCGAAGAAATCCAGACATCCGGAGAACCTCCAGGTTGGATCCACGGACACAAGGCGGTCCTTAGTGACAATCGCGAGATCGTGGTTCAAGGCGGCAAGGTGTGTACCTGGAAAAACGACAATGAAGAGACCGAAGATCTGTTCGGGTGTTTCGCCTTGCATCTGGACTCTCTCGTGTGGAGAAAAGTCTCCGAAAATAAGGGGTAAATCCTTTTGTATCGGTCCAAGTGAAAAATTTGTGAAAAAAGTTTCTTCGGAATATTCTCGAAATATAGCCCAGATGAACATGGATAAACCTGGCGCAGCGGAACTGCAACCATATATCGCGAAAATGCGAAGAGAGCAGTCAGATACAAAACGGGTTTCATCTGTGTCCATCCGTGTTCATCTGTGGTTTCAAAAAGACACGATAGTGACTATATGGATTCCATTGATTGTGGAATGGAACCAGAACCCGACGCGCAGTACAAGGTTGCTCCATTTTTTCAGAACATTATCGAGGACGTTCTATTCAAGGAACGTCCGGATATTGTCTCTGTAATAAAGCAGCATTCTTCCATGCATTTTTCATAGCGTCCCCATCCCCCGTTTCATCCAAAAAGATCCGAACGGACAGAAATCTTTCCGGCATAGAATAGACAAAAATCGGACAGGATTACAGGATTAACAGGATATGGATCGAGACTCCTCGCATCCTGTGAATCCTGTGATCCCGTCTTCTTTTTAACCGCAGAAACCACAGATGCACACGGATGGACACAGATAAAATCCCGTCTGGTATCTGTGTCCATCCGTGTTCATCTGTGGTTTCAAACAAAAAAGAAAAAGACACCTTGCGGCTCGTCTTTCAACGCGTTGCCCGCAAGGTGTCCCTTATTTTTCACTTCATTTTCGGATGCTTCGGTGTCGCGCTTGATCGGAAGGAGGGTTACTTCTTTTCCTCCGGTTTCGCATCCTTCTTCTCTTCGGCCTTCACTTCTTTTTTCTCTTCAGGCTTCGCGTCCTTCTTTTCGGTCTTCTCCGCCTTCTTCTCGGCTTTCTCTTCGGCCTTCTTTTCACCCATCATCTCGGCGATCTTGGATTCCATCGTGTCGGCCCAGATCTGATAGCCCTTTTCGTTCGGGTGCAGAAAGTCGGGCATGACGTCCTTGGGCAGCGTGCCGTCGGCGGTCAGGAATTTCGGCCCGAGGTCGAGGTACTGCAATTTCTTGCTTCCCTTCGCCGTCTGGGCCTCGATGTACTTGACAACCAGATCGGTCGCCTTCTGGTTCTTCTCACGCTGCGGGCACGGTTTTTCGGCGCGCGGGAAAATCCCCAGGACCAGCACCTTCGTCTTCGGGAGTTTCGCGTCCAGTTTCTCGACGATGGCGATGATCCCCTCGGCGATTTCTTCAGCCGTGTTGTCCTCGCCGTTCGAGTTGTTCGTGCCGATCATGATCACGGCCAGTTTCGGGGTGATGCCTTCGATTTCGCCGTTGTCGAGCCGCCACAGCACGTGCTGCGTGCGGTCGCCGCTGAAGCCCATGTTCACGGCGTTGCGCGGCGCGTAGAGTTTTGCCCAGAAATCCTTACCCGCGTTTTCCCACCCGTGGGTGATCGAGTCGCCGATAAAAATGAGGTCCACCTTGCCCTGTTTGACGCGTTCCTTGATCGCCTCGTGGCGCTTGCCCCACCAGTCGTCGCCCCGGGGGCCGGGCGTGATCGCCGTGTTCTTTTTGGCTTCCGGCGCCGCCGGCGCCGGATCGGCAGCCATCACCAAGTTGGAGAGCAGCAGCGCCGCTCCCAGAACCAGTACCATTCTACGTTTCATGGGACCCAAATCCTTTCAACAATAAATTCAGCGTTGGGAGATGTTCCCCGCCGACACTCCGCACAGAAACAAAACCCGCCTGCGCAGAGCGCGCCCGAAACTCTCCTGAAACGGGCACAAGTTACCACGCAAACGGGCGCAATACCAGTATTTTTCACATTTTTCCTGAGAGTCTGTGGAAAGTTGTTATTTCCCCGGGAACCGTTTTCCCGAGAAAGACAAAACCCACTGGGGACGCCATATCACCCAAAAAAGGCGGTTTTGAGGTGGCATGGGCGTCTCGCCCATGAAGGGACTCCGGAAGAAAAACCCCTAAATTCCCGGCCCTGCCGACGAGAACGTCGGCCCTTCACGGGCGGGACGCCCGTGCCACCTCCGGGCCATCCCCACTTTTGCAGGATGGGGGACTTCCCGGCATCCCCCCTCAAACGACAACCGCACAATTCGCCGAACAAAGAGGAATTCCTGATGCCCTCAGGCCTTCTCTCGGCATAGGAAACCGCGCCCGCGAAAAAACACCTTTTGTACTTTCGTGCTTTTCTTTCTTCCGAAAAAAGCGTAAATTGTTAGTGTTGAGACAGACGCTCGCGAGAGGATCTGCATGCAGCGCACTTCTGTCGGCCGTGTCGGCCGTCACTCCCCAAAGTCTTGTTCCTTCCTTTTCTGCCGACCGCTTTCCATTCTGGCCTGGTGGGGTCTGTGTCTCTTGTCCTGCGCCGCAGGGGAAGCGCTCGGTGTATCCCCAGAGACTCGGCCATCCGATTTCCCCGCCGGGGTCGCCCGTCAGGATCTTGAGCGCGCGCTCTCGCTCCTGACGCCTTCCCAAACAGTCTCCGAAACATCGGAGCGGTTTGTCTTTCGGGTCACGCTCCGTTCCTCGGACCTTCGGCAGGCCCGTCAGGCGATCGAGGGCCTGGACGCCGAAGTAGCCGAGCGCCTGGCTTCCGGAATCCTCCTGGTTCGCATGACCGAAACCACCGCTCAACAGGTGCGGAATCTCCCGGATGTTTTGTCCATTGAACCCCATCTGGCTTCTCAGAAAATCACCGCTCAACTCCGCCAGGCAATGGCGCAATCGGGGGAAAGAATTCAGGCGGACCGTTCCCGTTCCGAAGTCGCCTCCACTGAACAGTTTGCCGTAGAAATCCACCTTTTTCCGGGTGAGTCAACCGACCGCGTCCGGAAACTGCTCAAAACGCACAAGAGCCGGATCGAGCGTGAGACCCGAAACACGCGTCTCTTGAAAATCGAAACCGCTTTGTCCTCAGCCACGCTCGAACAAATCGCGGCCCTGCCCGAAGTCGTGTCTATCGAACCTCGCGTCCCCCATCAACTCTTCAACGACCAGGCCGCCGCCATCCTCGAGGCGCCCACCGCCCTGAATGCCGCGGGCCTGACCGGCCAGGGCGAAATCGTCGGCCACGCCGACTCGGGGTTGGATCTGGGCACCACCGGCACGGCGTTGCACACCGATTTTCAGGGGCAGATCGCCACCGCCTTCGCTCTGGGCCGCCCGGGCGACTGGAGCGATCCCGCCGGACACGGCACCCGCACCGCCGGGTCCATCGTGGGTCTGGGCACGAACAGCGGGGGCCTCTACAAAGGGCTGGCGCCCGGCGCCCGGCTCGTCCACCAGTCCCTGCTCGACAGTTCCGGTTACCTGAGCGGGATTCCGGCGGACTACGGCGCCCTCTTCGAGCAGGCCTACCAGGCGGGCGCCCGTGTTCACTCGGACTCCTGGGGCGCCGAAACCCGCGGCGCTTACACCCGCTCGGCGGAGCTGGACGCCTGGGCCTGGAACGACGGCGCGCCACGCGACATGCTCATCGTCGTCGCCATCGGCAACTCCGGCCCAACCTCGACGACCATCGCGTCGCCCGCCACGGCCAAGAACTGCCTGGCCGTGGGCGCCAGTGAAAGCACCCGGCCCGAACTGGGCGCCAACGCCGACAACCCCGCCGAACTCGCCTCCTTCAGCGCGCGCGGCCCCATCGCCGGCGAGCGCATCCGCCCCGATGTCGTGGCGCCCGGCACCTGGATCCTCTCCACCAACACCCGCGCCGATTACACGCCCGTGGATGACCAGGTCGAAGCGGGTCAGAACGGCTGGACCATCCAGCCCGCCGGTTCCTGGAAACAGACCGACGCCGACGCGCATTCCCCTTCCCACTCCTGGAGCGACAGCCCCATCAGCGGTTACGCCAACAACCAGGATTCCCTCCTCATTTCCCCCGTCTTCGACGGCACCCGAGCCCGCACCATCCGCTTCTGGGGCCGGTGGTCCCATGTCGAACCGAACGGATATGGGTTTTACCTCTATTTCAACCGGGGCAACGGGTGGGAAACCAACCGCGGGCGGTACTATGAATTGCCCCAGCGCAACTCCCGCTGGCCCGAATGGGAACGCTTTTCGTTCACCATCCCCTCCGCTTTTTCCGAATCGCCCAATCTGCAGTTCGCGTTCCGGTTCCGCACCGACAGCCTCAACACCGACGACGGGATCTTTCTCGACGACGTGAAGGTCTCGAGCGCCGACTGCTGGGCCAACCTCTCGGAACTCAACCTGGCCGAGACCAGCAGCACCCTCGATACACACTACGCCCTCGGTGGCGGCACCAGCGCCGCCACCCCGCTGGCCGCCGCCGCCGCCGCACTGGTGCGCGAGTACTGTAAGAAAACCCCGAAAATCAACCCTTCCGCCGAGCTCGTCAAAGCCCTGCTCCTCAATGGCGCCGTGCCGCTCGACGCCGACCACGTGCGGCCCGACGAGAGCTGGGGGTGGGGCCGACTCGACATCGCCCGCTCGCTGGGCCTCGACAACCCGGCGCGCCGACTGCTCTACCGGCAGGAAACCGGACTCGCGCAAAACGAAAGCCGGGTCTTCGGATTCCTCGTGACCGACTCCTCGCAACCCCTCCGGGCCACCCTGGACTGGTGCGATCCCCCCGGCGAAAGCCTCCAGAACGACCTCGACCTGACGCTTCTTTCTCCCAGCGGCAAGCGCTATTTCGCCTCCGCCGCCCGCCCCCTGTTTGCCGATCAGCAAACCTTGATCGAGTCGTATCCCCAGCTCCAGAAACTCTGGCCCGTGGATCTGGATAAGGACGGCGACACCGACCTGGCCGGATGGGGAAATAATGAAACCCTTTCGTGGTGGGAACACCTCGCCGACGGAACTTTTCTGGAGCGTCTGATCGTTAACAACCCCTTGACCACACTCGATCCGATTCTCTTCATCGAAATCTGGGACATGGAAGGCGACGGAGACCCGGACTTTTTCCTGATTGGACCGGACAACAAAGCCTACGCCCTTGTTCAGGATTCCCCGCTCCAGTTCGTTCTCCAACCGCTTTTCCTCTCCCTCACGTTCGAATCCACCACTCTGGCGTTGTCCCGACTCGACGAAGACGCGGATTGCGATCTGGTCCGCGCCACCGGAAACACCCTCATCCTGACCGAGAACCAAGGCCCCCTGAACAGTGTCTCCCACTCCATCGGAACCCTGCCCACCCCTCTCGCCCAAATCCAGACAGCCGACCTGAATGCCGACGGTCTGGCCGACGTTCTCTGTACCGGTCAGACCGGACTTTTCTGCTTTCTCAATAGCCGGGAGGATGGATTTTCGTTCTACCCCATTGGCGACGTCAGCCAGACCGTGACACAATTCCAAACCGCATCCAATATGGACCGCGTCGGCCACACGGGAATTGTGTTTGCCACGGAAAGTTCCACCACGACCCAGATTCAAACCGCGTATTTCGCCAATGGCCAGTTCTCCCTCACAAACGCCTGGCGCGATCCGAACGGTCTTGCTTCCCTGCGCACCGTGGGCGACCTGAACCGCGACGGCCTGGCCGATCTCGTCGTCGAACGGCCCAGCCAGGCGGACCCGCTTCAGGTTCTGGTCAACACGGGCGTGGGAACCTTTCGCTGGCCCACCCCGATCCCCGCTTCCTACGCCCCCGACGCGAATTATTCCCTGGCCGACCTCAACGGCGATGCGTTCTCCGACCTCTTCGCGTTCGCTCCGGCGCTTTCCAATGCCGTCTGGTGGTCTCAAACCGAAAGCCGCGACTGGCTCAACAATGCCGAAGGAATTGACATCGCCCAACCGGAAGAGGGTGTGTGGCACAGCAAAGTTGTGGCGCATTCGCTCTTCACGGCCACCCAGCCCTGCGCGCTGGTTTTCTCCGGCGCCCTCCAGAATGCCAACCGTCTCACCATCCAGAACCCCACGGGCGCCAGCACTCCCAGTTCCACCGAGTTCCATGAACCGGGCGCCCCAGTTACCCTCACGGCGCCCGTTCTGGCCTACGGTTCCGAAGGGGTGCGTTTCTTCTCTCAGGGGTGGACTCGCCAGACCTCCACGCAGACCCTTCAGGGCGCCACCAACCCCGTCACCTTCTCCCTGGACAACGACACCACCTTCACCTGGCACTGGAAAACGCAATACCTCCTGACCTCCGTTGCCGATCCGCTTGAGGCGGGCGCCGTTTCGCCGTCCAGGATCTGGGTGCAGGAAGGCGGCTCCGCTTCGCTGCTTGCTATCCCCAAACCCGGTTGGCACCTAGCTTACTGGAACGAAACCCCGGATCTTTCGCAGAATCCCCTGATCTCGGCTCCGATCGCGCAACCGAGCTCCCTCACGGCGCATTTTGCCGAAACACCCGCGGCCCCCAATTTTTACCAGGAAGATTGGGACAAGGCCGCGCGCGATGCCCTCCGGTTCCTGCTGGCCCGCCAGAACGCCACCACCGGGTTCCTGGACTCCTACACCAAAGATGGAACCCCCCGGGCCGAACTGGCCGACCAGGCAATCGCCCTCATCGCCCTGACACACGAGGCGCCGACCAGTCCTTCGCTGGCTCTGGCCGCCGGACACCTGGCCCAGGCCCTTATCGCCGCTCAACTCCCCCCCACACAAGCCGGAGCGCCTGTGGAGGCCCGCTATTGGCCCGCCGCCTGGGATGCCGACACCGCCGCCGCACTCGACTCGACCCTGCGCACAGAAGAAAACGCCTGGGCCGCCTACGCGCTGCTCTACTACGCCGCGACACTCGAATCCGACACCGCGCCCCAGGCCCGGCAGGCCGCTGTCAACTTCGCTTACACCGCCCTGGCCTGTCTGCGGCGGCCCAACGGCTTCGACTACGCCGACACCGGCGGAACTTTCCGCCGGTACTCGCCGGCCCCCAATCTCTCCCTCTGCTGGCTCTTCTGGAACATCGGTGGGCTGGGCCTTTACCCGGACCCCACCACTCAGACTCCTCGTTCTCTGGACTGGTGGGCCAGCCAACTGTACCAGACCCTGATGGTCCCCAACGCCTATCGGCAAACCGCTTCCGGCAGCTGGCAGTCGGACCCGGTGTTCTCGACATCCGCTCAGGCCTACGGCTCGACGGTGAATTACTACGCGAACCAGCCGGATCTCGCGCGCCAGACCCTGTCCTTCCTGATGGAAACGGACAACGCTCTTCTCCACTCCGAATACAATTACTCGACCTCCTTTTACGGCGTGCGCAACCTGACCGGGATGGAGGACGCGACCCTGTACGGCGTTCTTCCCCTCCCGAAAATCCTGAAAAAGATCCCGGCGCCTCCTCCCACCAGTTCCGAAGAAACCCTGTGGAACGTCGGCGCCGCGCAGATTGTCTGTGCGAGTCGGGCCGTAGAAAACGCCCCCAGCGCCACCGAACTGTTCAACTCTCTGTTGGCCACCCAATACCCGGAACAAAACCTGCGCGCCTGGCCGCAATCGGCCGAAACCTTCAGCGACAGCTGCGGCGCGCACCACGGCCCGCAGGAGTGGGGCCTTCACGTGGGCGCAACCGCCTGGACCTATTGCGCGATCCGGACCGTGGAGGGCAGCCGGATTCCATTCGATCCCACCCTTCGCCGGTATGTGCTGCGCCTCAACACCAACGGCGGCACGGTACAGGTCACACCCGCCCGCGACGCCTATCCGCTCGGAACCACCGTCCGCCTCCAGGCCGTCTCCACACCGGATCGCCCCTTTCTCGGGTGGGCCGGAGACGCCTCCGGCGCCCAGAACCCCCTCGACGTCACCCTCGACCACGATCTCAATGTCTCGGCCCTCTTTTACTCCAACTGGGTCGGTTGGCGGGTGTATTGACCATATCGGGTTCCCGGGTATCCTCGTTGTCTATCCGAGAGGCTATCTCCCAGGTTTTATGGGGTTATTCTGCGTTTTCCCCCCTCTATCCGTCATTCCCGCGAAAGCGGGAACCCAGATTCGGGACACTCTGTTTTGATCCCCTGAAAACCGCTGTTGAACGCCTGTCGTCCGGTTTTTCTTTCAGGCGGGCGGGACGCCCGCCCTCCCAGAAAGGCGATTGAATGGGTTCCCCGGGAACGCCGATCTCCTGATCGGCGCGGAGAAAATTCCACCTGAAGGGAGAAGGGATTGTGATCGCTTTCTCCCCTTCTTACAAGGCGTCAAGACCTGTTTCTTCGTTTCAACTGCGGTTTTCAGGTCTATGGGACTATTCTCATTTTCAATTATCAACCTAAAAACAGCAGTTGAACCCTGCCCAAAGGCCTTGGGCGCCGGTGTTTGTCGCTCAAGTGCATCCGAGGGCGGGTTTTCCCGGTACGCCGAGGAGTCTTCCTTTCAGAAAGACGACGAAGGCGCGACTCAGAATCAGCCGCCAGCGCTCAGTCCAATCCAACTGCTCCGCAGCCTTGCGAAGGTGCTGGAAAAAGCCCGTCAAACCGCGCAAAACTTTGCGGATGGAGGCCGACTCGGCATGCAGACTCGTCAGGGTCAGCGTGGTCTGACCGGCGTGTTGCGTCTGCTTGCCCACGGCGTGCAGAAGAAGCGGGCGGCTGGTCTGCGCCTCGTGGTGTTTGTCGGGCAGGGCCAGGCGCGCGAACAGCGACCACCAGTTGTAGACCAGAGCCGTGTGGCGAGCCATGATCTGGCAGCGTTTCTGGTCCCGACTCGTGAACCCGCCCCAGCCCCACTGGTTCTTCAACTCATCGAAGACGTTCTCGCAGTCCGCCCGGTCCCGGTAGTGCTGCGCCAACGTGAGGATTTCGCCCGCGAGGTCCGTCACCAGTACGGCGTACTCGTACGGGCCCACCGTCTCGAGTGTCTCGACAAAAGCCAGTTCCAACTGTCCTGGTTGTGGACGGTTGGCCAAAAGCAGATCGCCTTTCAGGCGCCGACGCAGGACGACGACCTTGCGCTCGCGCTCCCACCCACTCAGGCGCAACTTCGACTCCACGCCCTCCCACCCCTGGCCGGCGTCCTCCCACTCGGAGCGCGCGAAGAGTTTCTCGATCAGCCCCCGTACTTTCTGAGTCTGGCGCAACTTGAACAGATAAGGCTGTCCCCGTTTCTCGCACTCGCGCATGACCGCGTCGTTGCCGAAGGCACAGTCGCCGCGCACGAAGACCGGCCGCTGTTCGGGGGACAGGGTGTCGAGAAAGGAGAAGAACGAGGGGCTCGTGTACTTCGCCGCCGTCCGGTTGCCCGACTGCACCTCGACGTCGAGCACCAGGCGCAGGTTGGCCAGAAAGTAGGTGTGGTACGTGTGCGAGGGACGGCCCGGTTTCTGCGGGTTGTAGCCCTTCACGGCCCCTTCCTGACGGCCGTAGAGCGGCTTGACGGTCGTGTCGAGATCCAGAATCCACGGCTCGCACAACAAAGCCTCGTAACAGCGCCGCAAGTGATGGGTTTGCCAGAGCGCGCACTCCTCCCCATCCACGGCCTGAAACGCCCGGCGCACCGAGTCCTCGCTGGCCACCTTCGACATGCCGAGCAATTCCGGATTCACCCCATCGGCCCGAATCGCCGCGATGTGAGCGTAGCGCGTGTGACCCGCCAGCAGACACAGCAGAGTCGTCCCCAGAATGTCGCGCTTGGCCGGGGCATTGGGGCTGTGGTACTCCAGCGGGCAATCCTGAACCCAGGCATCAAAAAGATGGGCCGTCTTGAGGAACTCGATGAAGAACGGCAATTGCCCCAGAGGCGTCACGGCCGCCTGGGGCGCCCACTCCACGTGGACCCGGCCGCCAAAAGTGTCCACCACCAGAGATTCGATCTCGGGCGCATTGGAGTCACCCAATGGGTGAGGGGTTGGGAAGAGATTTTTCTCGTTCATGCACTCAGTTTGCTACACTTGCAGAACGAGAGCAAGAGTCAACTGCGGTTTTTAGGATCAATTGTCCATTATCCATTCTCTCTCATTTTCCTTTTCTTTCCAGCCCCATGCGCTTATCCTGACTGCGCGCGACCGGGAACCCCGGCACACCGCATGGGATACTCGCGTCCGCCACCCAAAACCCACCACCCAGAGGGGATGAAAACCATGCTCGACTCGACACTCCGCGTGAAAGCGCTTCTGGACCGCCGCGACTTCGGCGCACCCGTCACCGTCCACGGCTGGATCAAAACCCGCCGCGACTCCAAAGGCGGCTTTTCCTTTCTCGAGATCACCGACGGCTCGACCCTGACCGGCATTCAGGTCATTGCCGAAAGCGTGCTCCCCAACTATGAATCCGAAGTCCTGCGCCTCACCACCGGATGCAGCCTGCGTGTCGAGGGACAGCTGCGCGAATCGCCCGGAGCGGGTCAGGCCGTCGAAATTCTCGCTCAGAAACTTGAAGTCGTCGGGTGGGTGGACGACCCCGACACCTACCCCATGCAGAAAAAACGCCACAGCCTCGAATTCCTGCGCGAAGTGGCGCACCTGCGGGCCCGCTCGAACACCATCGGCGCGGTGGCCCGCATCCGCAACTGCCTGGCCAACGCCGTCCACGAATTCTTCCAGCAACGCGGGTTCCTCTACCTCCACACCCCGATCATCACCGGAAACGACTGCGAAGGCGCGGGGGAGATGTTCACCGTCACCACGCTCGACCCCAAAAATCCCCCCCTCACACCCGAGGGACAGATTGATTACACCCAGGACTTCTTCGCCCGTCGGACCTCGCTCACCGTCAGCGGCCAGCTTTCCGCCGAGACCTACGCCTGCGCCCTGACCAACGTCTATACGTTCGGCCCCACGTTCCGAGCCGAGAACTCGAACACCGCGCGCCACCTCGCCGAGTTCTGGATGATCGAACCCGAGATGGCCTTCTGCGACCTCGAAGGCGACATGAACGTTGGCGAAGCGTTTGTCAAACATCTCTTCCAGTCCGCGCTCGAACGCTGCCCCGAGGACATGGCCTTCTTCAACCAGTACGTGGACAAGACCCTCATCGAGACTCTTCAGCACATCGCCGAAAGCCGCTTCGAGCGCATCACCTACACCGAAGCGGTGGACATTCTCCTGGCCAGCGGCCACAAGTTCGAATTCCCGGTCGAGTGGGGTAAAGACCTCCAGAGCGAGCACGAGCGCTACCTCACCGAGCAGCACTTCAAAAAACCCGTCATCGTCATCAACTACCCCAAGACCATCAAAGCCTTCTACATGCGCCTCAACGACGACGACAAAACCGTCGCGGCGATGGACATCCTCGTCCCCAAAGTCGGCGAAATCATCGGCGGCAGCCAGCGCGAGGAACGCCAGCCGGTTCTCGAACGCCGCCTCGCGGAATGCCACCTCGACCCGAAGGACTACCAGTGGTACCTCGACCTGCGCCGCTACGGCACCGTGCCCCACGCCGGGTTCGGCCTCGGCTTCGAGCGCATCATCCAGTTCACCACCGGCCTGGGCAACATCCGCGACACGATCCCCTACCCGCGCACCCCGCACTCGGCGGAGTTCTGAGAAGGAACTGGGCAGATAAGACCCATAGGACAAATAAGACCGATAGGACTGATGGAATCAATCCGACCAATCCGACGGATTTATCCCATCAGTTCCTATCAGTCCCATTCGTCCTATTTGTCTTATCAGTCCATCCCCTACGGCGCCACAGGCGTCTCCGGTCGTTCGAGGGGCAGGGCGATCTGGAACGTGGCGCCCTGCCCTTCGATCGAGTCGAAGGTCAGCGTGCCTCCCATGCTCTCGACCACGCCTTTGGCCACCGAAAGCCCCAGTCCCAGTCCGCCCGTCTTCAGGTCTTCCTTGGTCGTGAAGAACGGCTCGAAGAGATGGCCCCGGATGGCTTCCGGAATACCCGATCCCCAATCGCGAATCGCAATACGCAACCAGACTTCATCCGCCTGCACGGCAATCCGCACCTCCTGCCCGCGCGCCGAGGCCTCGATGGCGTTCTGCGTCACCGCCATCAGCACCTGACGCACCAGCCCTTCGGCCAGCACCGCCCACACCGACTCGGGTGGACGCTCAAATACCAACCGGACCTGACACTTGGAGGCGTTGAAATCCAGCAGGGCCACCACGTCTTCGATGATTTCATCTACCCGCATCCGGTGCGGTTTTTCGCTGTCCGGCCGATAGATCGAATACATCTGGCGCACGATGCTCGCGATCCGGTCTATCTCTTTCTCGATGAGAGGGACATAGCTATAATGCCGGTAATCGGGCGAAATCGCCCCCTTGAGCAGTCGAAAGGAATTCTTGATCCCCGCCAGCGGGTTGTTGATTTCGTGCGCGATACGGGCGGCCATGCGCCCGCTGGCGGCGGCTTTTTCCATCTCGAACCGCTCGCGTTCCATTTGCCGGATTTTCTCCGTGCGGTCCTGTACCAGCCGCTCGAGCTCCGTTTCCCATCCTCTGCGCTCGGTCACGTCGGTCAAAATGCCGTGTAACCGGCGACGTCCCCCGACCGAGCGACCAAACGTCACACTGTCGCGAATCCAGCGCACCCGGCCATTGAGAAGAAGGATGCGGTACTCGACCGCCACCGACGATTGCAGGCTCAGATTGAGCGCTCCGCGGCCCAGCGTGGAAAGACCGGCACGGTCGTCGGGGTGAACGACCCGTTCATCCCAGATGGCGGGATTCCGAATCAGAGTGTCCGGTGTCAATCCCGCCAGGCGCCGCAGCACAGGCGAACAGAAATCGAGCGTCAACCGTCCCTCGACATCCACCTCGCCACTCCAGAGGCAATCGGGCACCGAGGCCATGAGATGGCGCAGATCTTCATTGGCTTTGCAAAGCGCCGCTTCCGCCTCCTTCTGGGCCGTGATGTCCTGCATCTGCGACCAGATATGGATCACCTGTCCCGAGGCATCGCGCATCACCGTCGAGTACCACACGGCATGCAGGATCGAGCCGTTCTTGTGGTAATTGCGGTTGGATAACACATTCTGATTATCGGTTCCCGCAAGCGCTTGTTTTATCGTCGCTTCCACTCGCTCCAGATCGTCTTCATGGACCAGTTTCCACTCGGAAAAACGCTTGCCAATCGTTTCCTGAGCCGTCCATCCCAGAACGCGTTCCGCGCCGGGCGACCAGACACGGACCCGCACATCCGGATCCCACTCGACCGAGACCAGCGGCGAATTCTCCAAGTGAAAAGACAACCGCTCGTGGGCCTTTCGCAAAGCCAGTTCCGCTTGCGCCCGGTCCAGTTCAGACCATTCGCCGCTCGTTTCGGCCTGTGTCGGCAACGGGGTTTTCTCGGGAGAATCCGTGTTTTGAATTTCGGTCATGGACGACGCTCCTGAGATTCCGTCTCCGCACCTTCGCCAGCTGAACCGACGCGCCGGCGGGAACACCGGCGGCGCAAAATCATTCGGCCAGCCAGTCGGCCTCGAACGAACCGAAATGGGCCGTGAGTTTCTCGAGCAACTCGTCGAGGGTGGTCACCTGCATGAGCTCGGGCCGCGCCTGACGCGCGCCATACAGCCCCCGGATATAACAGGCGCAATGCTTGCGGAACTCGACCAGACCCTTGGGCCCCCGGTGGCGGAACATGAGCTGCGCGTGCAGAAACAACACCCGCAACCGTTCGGCGCAATCGGGCAGGGGTTGGCCCGATGGAGACAGATCCGGTTCCAGATCGCAGGCCATTTCGGCATTCTCGTCCAGATCCCCGGCAATCGCGGATTGGGAAAAGATCGGCGCTCCGACGGTCTGTGTGTCGGCGAGAACTGGGAGAGGTTCAGGCATGTTCGGCGCCGGGTCTTTCGACTCGACCTTGCCTTTGCGGAGGTGGGCCTCGGCGGCTTCCTGAAACAACCACGGGTTGCCCACCATGCCACGGCCAATCATCACCGCATCGCAACCGGTCTGGGCCAGCATCCGCCGCGCATCCGCCACCGACCGCACATCCCCATTGCCCACCACGGGGATGTTGACCGCGTCTTTGAGTTGAGCGATCCAGTCCCAGTTGGCGACGCCCGAATACCCCTGAGCGCGGGTCCGCGCGTGGAGCGCCACGGCGTCCACCCCTTCCGCCTCACAGGCTCGGGCCAGTTCCAGAGTCTGGCCGCCCGGCTGCCACCGCATTTTGACGGTGAACGGAACGCTCAAGACGCGGCGCATGGCGCGAATGATGGCCAGGGCGCTGGGCGCGTCCTCGGCCAGAGCGGAACCGCATCCCCCCCGGACGATTTTTTTCGCCGGGCACCCCAGATTTAAATCCACGACGTGGGCGCCCCACCGCTCGGCGATTCGGGCGGACTCGGCCATGAGATCGGGACGCGAACCGAAAATCTGAACGGCGACCGGCCCGCTCTCGCCCCGGTAGTCCATCAGGCTCCACGTCTTGGGGTCGCCCCGCACAATCGCCTCGGAACAGTACATCTCGGTGTAGATCAGATGCGCGCCCAGCAACCGCAGCAGATCGCGGAAGGGACGGTCGGTGTAGCTGCACATGGGCGCAGGCAGAAGCGGACAGACGCTGAAATAACGCCGAATACGCTCGGCATGGCTCATGGACGGTTGACTGGCTCGCACAGGGGCGATTTCCTTTCGCGCCGCACCCGCAGGAGCGGCGAAGTGAAACAATTCCACCATAACGGATGGAAAAACAACGCGCAAGAGGCGTGGGGATGCGGGGTCATTTTCCCCCGTCGGGCCAGGGGAGCAGGATGTCGGCCAAGTCGCCGTCGTACCCGGCGCGGCGCAACAGATCGAGGTGGAGAGCAAAATCGCCGATTTCGTAAAGGTTGTGCGCGTCGCCGCCGAAGGTCAGCGGGATACCGGCTTCGATACACAACCGGACGAATTCCGGCGTCGGCTCGTTGGTGTGGAAATTGATCTCCGCCGCAACTCCCGCCTCCTTGATAAGGCGGATCGTGGTGAGCATGAGATCGTCTGAGATTTCGATTCCGGCGCGGTGAAACAGACGAAACGGGTGGGCCAGAATCTGGAAGTCGTGCTGGAGAAAGCGCTGGAGCGTGGCCAGAAAGTCGTCCTGGATGCGCGCCGGGTCGCGAGTTTCGCGCCAGAGCTCGGAAATCTGGTGCAGCGCGCCAATCACGTAACTGAAATGCCCCCGGTCGCGCGGAGCCAACATGGGACGTCCGGTGAAATCGCTGCTGACCTCCGTCCCGATCTGCCACGACTCGCATCCCGCCTCGCGGGCAATCGAGAGGTATTGTTCGATCCGGCGTTCAAGAAAGCGCCCGAACCCCTGGGGCGCAATCCCATCCGGTCCCGTCGCGAGTACCTTGAACTGCGGACGGGTGAAATCGAAATTGCGCCCGTCGGGGGAGGGGAGCAGTTGTTGCGCATCCGGAGCAATCTCGACCAGATCGCCCCCGCGCGAAATCCCCTCGAAGCTGAAGTACCCCAACCGGTTCATATACAAATGGTCGGCGTGTTCGGACAGTCCGATGGCCGCCAGACCGAACTCCCGCGCCATCTCGAGGTTGATCCGCGCGTCCACATTCTCGGCGCAGTAGGCCAGTTGCGTGTGAATGTGCCGGTCGGTCAGCCTCAGGCGCGGGTCCATCGCCAAGGCGTGGCGCGCAACGCTGATCAAATCCGCGTCTCCGGCGGTGCTGCCCGGTTCCACCTCGGCGATCAGCATCTCAAACGGGGGACGGCACAGAGCCGGTGCGGTGGCAAAACAGATGCCCGCATGGGTTCCGCAAAAACGGATCCCCGGGTGGTAATGCCCGCTGAGCGCCAGTTCGATCCGGTTGCGGCGCATGGAAGCGATCACCGAGTCAACATTGGTGTAATGGAAGGGCGAGTCGCTCGTTCCGGGTGGGAAAAGAGGGACATGCTGGAGACTGACAATCGGTCCGCGCCACCCGGCGCGGGCATAGGCCATCCGTTCAAGATGTTCCGCGGGCCGCGAGGCGCAGAACCCCGGCTCCTCGGGATCGGCGAATGGGAGAAACCGGACGCCGCCGATATCCATCCAGTCCGCCGGGCGCTCGAACACACTCCAGAACACTTCCGGAGCCGGGTCGTGATTCCCCGGCAACGCGATCCAGGGCGATTTGAGCTGATCGAACAGACCGCGCAACTCCCGCAAGGCGTCCACGGCGCCCGGGGCCGCGCCGTCGTCGAGCAGGTCGCCCAGCACACACACCACATCGGGCCGGATCAACCGGTTGAGACGGTGGATGGCCCGCAACCACAACACATGCCCCATGTCGCCGCGTTCCTCAGGATGCGCGGCATTGCGGTTGTGGGCCCCGATGCCTCCGGGGCGGTAATGCAGATCGGTCAATACGGCAATCTTCACGGCCACGGTCGAACGATTCCTTTCCTTCACGCAGGAGATTGGCCCCTGTGCTCCCTGTTTCCCCGGCATGCCACGGAAACAGGGAAGAGAAATGGTAGCACACGGCCCGGGAATGTTCAAGAGAGGCGGGAGGGGCAGGGGAGCGGAGCACAGAGTTCCCGTGTGACCGGTCCCATCAGTCCAATCGGTCCTCTCGTCCAATTTAACCGATTCCCGGCCCCAAACCTTGTCCCGGCCAACCTGTTCCCTCAAACAGCAATTTCCTGTACTTTTGCCCCCCAGTGTGTCAAAAGAAAAGGGTCTTTGTTGCGTTCTCCCCGAAAAGGGGCTGGACGAAAACCGTCCGTCTTGAATAAAACCGGGCGGAAGATTCAGGAATGGCGGGTTATGGGTTTCGAAACGCAGTGCCGAGAAATCGAACAGGCCTTTAACCGGCTCGAGGAAATGCTGGCCGATCCGGCCGTGCTGACCAATCAGGAACGCTACCGAGAAATCACGCGCAAGCACCGCGAACTGGGCCGTATCGTCGAAAAATGGATTCCGTATCAGAAGTTGCGGACCGTCCTCGAAGACGCCCTGATTCTGGCCTCCGACCCGGACCCCGGCATCGCCGAAATGGCGCGCGAGGAAACGGAACAGGCCGAGGCGGAATTGCAGCGACTCGAACAAGAAATAGAACTCCTGCTGTTACCCGCCGACCCATTGGACGAAAAGAACATCGTCATGGAAATCCGCGCGGGCACCGGGGGCGAGGAAGCCGCCCTCTTTGCGGGCGACCTGTTGCGCATGTACACGCGCTACGCCGAACGACAGGGGTGGAAACTAGAATTTCTGTCGAGCAACCCGACCGAACTGGGCGGGTTCAAGGAAGTGATTTTTTCAATAACCGGGGAAAAGGTGTACAGCTACCTGAAGTTCGAGAGCGGCACGCACCGCGTACAACGCGTGCCGACGACTGAGACTCAGGGGCGCATCCACACGTCGGCCATCACCGTGGCCGTGCTGCCCGAAGCCTCTGAAGTGGAACTCGACATCAAACCCGAAGACATCCGCATTGACGTGTTCCGTTCGAGCGGCGCGGGCGGGCAGCACGTCAACACGACCGACTCGGCCGTACGGGTCACCCACATCCCCACGGGTCTGGTCGTGTCGTGCCAGGACGAAAAATCACAGCACAAAAATAAAGCCAAGGCTATCAAGGTGTTGCGCTCGCGTCTCTACGATCTGGAGAATCAGAAACTCCAGGATGCCGAGTCCGCGCAGCGCCGCCAGCAGGTGGGTTCCGGCGACCGCAGCGAACGCATCCGGACTTACAATTTCCCCCAGAACCGCCTGACCGACCACCGCATCGGACTGACCCTCTACAAACTCGAATTGATCCTGGAAGGGGAGTTGGAGTCAGTGGTCGAAGCATTGATGCGCGACGAACAGTCGCGCAAACTCGCCCAGGCGGGCCGATTCCACTGATCCAGGCGAGAGGTTCATGACGGTTCAGACCCTGTTGAATGTCAAAGACGCGTTGCTCAAGTCCGCCCAGTGGCTCAGCGGCAAGGGCGTGTCCGGGGCGCGGCTCGACGCGGAACTGCTCCTGGGCCGGGTGCTCGGCATGAAACGCCTCGACTTGTACCTGAAGTGGGACCAACCGCTCACCGCGAACGAACGCGAGCGGTATCTGGAACTACTCAAGCGCCGCGCTCAGTTCGAACCGATCGCCTACATTCTGGGCTGCCGCGAGTTCTTTTCGATCGAATTCAAGGTTGGTCCCGGCGTACTGGTGCCTCGGCCCGAGACGGAATTTCTGGTCGAGCGGGTTTTGAGCGCGGCCAAGGCTCTGGACACCCCGGTGATCGCCGATGTGGGAACCGGCTCGGGCGCGATTGCCGTGGCGCTGGCGGTCAACCTGCCCGGCGCGCGCATCGTCGCCACCGACATCTCCGAACAGGCCCTCGCCATCGCCCGCGAAAACGCCCGGGCGCAGGGGGTCGAGGACGCGATCCGTTTCGTCCACACCTCCTTTCTGGACGAGGTGGACGAAACATTCGACTGGGTGGTTTCGAACCCACCCTATGTGGCGGAGAGTGAACGGGAGACTTTGTCGCCCGACGTGGTGCGCTATGAACCGGCGGGGGCGTTGTTCAGCGGACCGGACGGCTTGGACGCCATCCGCGCCCTGATCCCCCGGGCCGCCGAACGGGTCCGGCCCGGCGGGGGAATGGCACTCGAGATCGGCGCGGGCCAGGCGACAGCGGTCCGCGATCTGTTCGAGACCGGCGGACACTTCGAGGCGGTGGACGTGACGCACGACTACCAGGGCATCGAGCGGGTAGTCGCCGCCCGGCGGGTGTGAAAAAGCGATTCGAAAAACCGGAAAGACCCCATAACCCGTTCTGAAAAGACGGGATCGGAATCAAGTGGAAAAATCAGACCGTTGGAAGGGGAAAAGAACATGCGGAAAACGATGGTGCGGTGGATGTTGGGAGTCGGGCTGGGGATGTTGTGTTTGCTGGCCAGTTCGTGCAGCCGGTTCAAGGCGCCGGTGGCGCCTTTCGAAAGCGCGCCTGTGCGGGCGGGAGACTTGGCCACCCTGATCGAGAAACGCCAGCCGCGCACCGAAAACCTGAGGGCGCAGATGAGCGTGAAGGCGTCGGGGGGCATGCTCAAGGGAAGCCAGCTGGTGACCCTCTACTCGCTTTACCTTCACCCCGACCGGGTGGTGCTGAGTGTGTCGCATCCGCGCCAGGGCGAGATGTTTCGGGTGATTCAAAAGGGTAAAACCGCTTCCATCTATATGCCCAAAGAAGGGGAGTTCTACCGCGGAACAGTGGCGGATCTCGACGCGCATCCGGAAGTGCTGTTCGGCATGAAACCCACCGATGTGGTGCGCGCGCTGCTGGTCAACCAGGAGCTGGCCGCTTCACTGCGCGCGGTGCCAGACAACCCCTTGCCCAAAGTGGAAGACGACCACTGGAGCATCGTCCAGGATCTCTACGACCGCAAGGAACTCTACACCGTGCGGACCCAGGACGGCCTGGTGGACAAGGTGACGGTTCTGGACCGCGCCGATCAGCCCCAACTGATCGTGCGTTATTTCGAGTACGCGGATTTCAAAGGAACGCCCTTCCCCTCGAAATTCGAGGTGGAACTGTGCAACAACGACCTGACGCTGAACGTCAAAGCGGTTGAGTCACTGGTCGTCGGTCAGATCAAGGACGAACGTCCGTTCCAGCCCGATCCGCCCGCCAACTCCGGGATTCAGGCGCGTCCTTTTGAAGAACTCTTGAAAAAATCGGCGCCACCGGTGGAGAAATGAGACCCGTCGCATGATGGAAAACGAAGAAACATCCCCCTCTCAGACAACGCGCCCGGCGCCGGAACGGGCCGTGCTGGTGGGGATTCAGCGCGACTCCTCGACCCGGCAGGAAACCGAAGAGTCGCTGGCCGAAATGGTCCGCCTCTTTACCGATGCCGGCGGCGAGGTGCTCGACACGCGCACCGTCCAACTGCGCGACCCGTGTGCCGCCACGCTTCTGTCCAAGGGGCACGTGGAAAATCTCGCGCTCTGGATCGAATCGAGCGAGTGCGACCTGGTGGTGTTCGACGACGAAGTGTCGCCCGTCCAGCAGCGCAACCTCGAGAAAGCGTTCGGCTGCCGCGTGCTGACCCGCACGATGGTGATTCTGGATATTTTTGCCACCCACGCCAAAACGCGCGAGGCCATGACGCAGGTCGAACTGGCGCAGACGCGTTACTTCAAGACGCGGCTGGTGGGTTCTTCGATCGCCTCGGCCAAAATGGGGGGCGCCAGCGCCCGCATCGCCACACGCGGGCCGGGTGAAACCCAGCTCGAAACGGACCGCCGCCACGTGCGTGAACGCATCCGGCGGCTCGAGGAAACCCTCAAAGTCATCGTCCAGCACCGCCGGACTCAGCGCCAGCGCCGCCAGCAGACCGGGTTGCCCATTGTGGGGATCGTGGGCTACACGAACGCCGGTAAGTCCACCCTGCTCAACACGTTGACTCATGCCAACGTCCTGGCTCAGGACCGCCTCTTCTGTACCCTCGACACCACGGTCCGCAACCTGACCCTGCCCAACGGCATGGAAACCGGCCTGATTGACACCGTGGGGTTCATCAACAAACTGCCCACCACGCTGGTGGCCGCGTTCCGCGCCACGCTCGAGGAGATCACCTACGCCGACGTCATCCTGCACCTTGTGGACGCCTCGTCGCCCCGACTCGATGTCGAATTCGAGGCTACCGACGCCATTCTGCGCGAACTGGGATGCGAAAACGCCCCGCGGTTGACCGTGTGGAACAAGATAGACCTGCTCGACGACCCGGTGGCGATCCACGCGCTGCCGCTTCGCCGCGCGCCCGCCGTCGCGATTTCGGCCCTCAAGGGTGAGGGACTCGACGCGCTTCTGGAAGAAACCCAGAGCCTCCTGCTGGCCGCCGGGCGCATCGCGTTCGTCCGGATTCCCTACGATCACTACGCGCAGGTCGCGCGGCTCCATCGCGAGACTCAAGTCCTCGAATCGCGCGACACCCCGGAGGGGAAACTCCTGCGATGCCGCGTGGCGCCCCAACTCGAGCACCTCGTGGCGCCCTACCGCATCGAGACGTGGCCAATTGAAGAATTGCCGGAACCCGGCCCGGAAGAAGAAATCGAGGAAAAACCCGAGAGCGACCCGGAGGAAACAGAATCGTGACACCGGAAACACCCCAGCCACCCCGTCCCGTGTGGCAATACGATGAGTTCAAATATGTGGGAAAAGATTACTCGAACCCGGCCGAGGTGGCGGCGTACGACGCCCGCCACCGGCAGTTTCGCGACCTGGAAGCCGAAAACTCGCGCATTATCGAAGGCCTCGGAATAAACGAAGAGCACACGGTCTTGGATGTCGGCGCGGGCACGGGAATTTTCGCGCTGCAGGTCGCGCCCCAGTGTCGGCAGGTCCATGCCGTGGACGTGTCGGACGCCATGCTCGATTTCGCGCGCGCGCGAGCGCAGGAAGCCGGAATCGCCAACATCGCGTTTCACCGCGGGGGCTTCCTGACCTACCCCCACGAGGGCGAGCCGGTGGACCGGGCGCTCAGTTCGCTGGCGCTGCACCACCTCAGCGATTTCTGGAAACAGATCGGGCTGTACCGCCTGGCGCGCATCATGAAACCCGGGGGGCGGCTCTGGCTGCACGACGTCGTGTTCTCGTTCGGCCCCGAAAACTACGCGGACCATGTCGAGGGTCTCTTCAAAGGGATGGAAACCCGGGGAGGCGCGGGTCTGGCGGGCGACTTCGCCGCGCATGTGCGTGACGAATTCACCACCTGCGACTGGATCATGGAGGGCCTTCTGCGGCGCGCGGGATTCCGCATAGACCGGGCCGAATATCAGGACTCGGTGTTTGCCACCTACCTCTGCACCCGACTTTGAACCGGATAAAAAAAATTCGGGGACTGTTTTATTCCAATGGAAGGTTTTTCCATTCTGAGAGAAAATAATCACGAAATTTTTTGAGGGCCGGGGGGAAAACCCGCAATCCGGCCAGGAACACCCGAACAAGAAAGAGAAATAAAAATGTCTGTGCGACACTTCTGGATCTGCGGACTCCTGTTGGCGGCGTTGAGCGGCTGTAACACGTTCCGGTACCAAAGCCCGGAATTGCTGAACGATCAGAAACTGACCACGCGCCTTTTTGTGGCATTGGACGAACGGGTTCCCCCCATGCTCCAGTCGAGTCAGCGCGTTGTCCTGTCCTCCGGTATCCGCGAGTGGGACTTTCTGGGGTTTTTGCGATTCGATCCCAACGGCGACTTCCGCGCCAAACTGGTGCCGGAAATGGGGGGCAAAGCGCTGGATATCGAATACATCGAGGCAACCTCGACCACCCGGGTGCTCTGGAGTGTACCCACTTTCCCCAAAGAAATGGTCAAGGAAAGTGTGCCGGCGGACATCAAGCACCTCTTCGGCCGCTATCCTCTTGAAATCTGCCGAGCGGCCCGCCACTCGGGCGGAAAAAACTCGCTGGTCGTGCAATTGGCGCCGGACCACACCATCGAGTACGTCTTCGACAAAAAAAATGAATCGGTGGTCGAATCGTTCGAGACACAGGGCGGCCAACTGACCCGCCGGGCCACCTATGCCAAACTCAAAGATTTCCCCAAAGCCAAAATCAACCGACTCACCCCCTCACGTCTCCGTCTGAAAAATCTGAAAGAAAACTACAAACTCGACGTCCAGATTCTCCTTCTGGAATTTCCGGAAGCCTCGGTCAGAGTGCATGATGAAAACGAGGACAAAAACGCAAAGCAAACGGCAAACACCCGACAGCCCGCAAACAAGAGACAAACCCCCCAGACGCGTCAGAGCCTGCGCGCAGCCACCCCCCGTGTGACGGCGCCACAACCGCGCCAAAACCCGGCCCTCGAACCGGACGAATCCCTGACCCCGACGCCCCAGACCCCTCTCAACCAACAGGATCTGGCCGAGCAGCGGGCGCTGCTGAGCCAGCAACGGGCCATCGAGCGACGCTTGCAGGCTCTGCGCGAGACCAACCCCGATCTGACCGCCCCCGTGGTAAAACCGGCCCCGGCCAGACCGATCCCGCAAGAGACCCCCTATCCTCAGCCGGATGAGGCCTTGCTGCCCGATCCTTCTGACGGGATGTTGCAACAACCCGCGCCTGAAGCGCCGCGTAAAACGACACCTCTACGGCGCCGGACCAACCGGTTCATCCGCACGCGGTGACCATGCGCGATCCAGAGGCCGCCCCGAGCACTGTCCGATCCCGTTTTTTCGCGTCGGTCCAACGCTGGCGTGGACTGATTTTGACACTGGCGGCGTTGGCGTTTGTGGCGTCGCTGGTGTCGTCGCGCCATCTGCCGTGGAATGAAAATATCCTGGATCTTCTGCCGTCAAGCGATCCCGAAGTGGCCCAGTACCGGGAAATGCTCGACGCCTTCGGCTTCTACGACTATCTCTATTTCGATGTCGGGCTGGCAGACGATTCGGCGCCCGTTCAGGAGGATCTCCTTCTGGCGGCGTCCGACCACCTGGCGGACGCTCTCGAAAAAAACGGTTCGTTCGAGCGCGTCTTCGCTCGCCTGGCGGAAGAAGACGGCCTGACCGCCTACGAAGATTTGCGCCTGCTGAAAGCCAATTACTTCACCGAAGCGGACATCGCCCGCTTCGAGAACCGACTGAGCTCCGACGCGATCCACAAGGCGTTGACCGACTGGAAACGCCGTTTACAAGAATCTCCCGCCCCGTTGCTGGCCCGGGCGTTTGCGCGCGACCCGCTCGGGTTCGACTCGCTGGCGCTCGATCGTCTCGCAAGCCTGCGGCCCAGCCCGGACGGAGAATTACGGGTCACCCAGGGCCATCTGACCACCGCCGACGGACGCCACGTACTGGTACGCGCCAAACCCGCACACCCCGCCGGGGGAGGCGACATCCGAACGCAGACGCTGGTGCGCGCCACCGAAGCGGCGGTACGGGCCACAGAGGATCTGGCCCCGGGCGCAATTCGCGTGGCCTGGATGGGCGCCCACCGTTTCAGTCTCGAAAACGCCAGCCGGATCAAGCGCGACATCGCCCTGACCTTGAGCCTCTCGGTCCTGGCCATCGTCACCTTGATTTTATTGACCTTCAGCCGCCCCCTGCTGGCGTTTCTGGCGCTCCTGCCCATGACCTTCGGCGCCGCTCTGGCCGCAGGGCTGATTCCCTGGCTTCTGCCCGGCATCTCGGCCATCGCCATCGGAAGCGGCTCGCTGTTGCTCGGAGTGGCGGTGGACTATGGCGTCCACGTGGCCTACCACTTCGACCACCCGGAAGGGGGCCGCAAGCGCGACACCCTGATGGCGCATCTGGTTGGTCCACTGCTTCTGAGCCTGGCCACAACGCTGGTAGCCTTCCTGACCATGCAACTGTCAGCCCTGCCCGGCACCCGCCAGCTGGGTCTGTTTGCCGCGCTGGGGATCGTCGGGTCGAGCGCCTTCGCGATCCTGGCGCTGCCTTTGCTGTTTCCCGCCATCACGCGGAACCCTATCCGCAAACCCTGGGTCGCAGCCGACCGTCTGAGTCCCGCCCTGCTGCGCTGGGTTTATCGCCACCGGCCCCTCGTGGCCTGTGGGCTGGTGACCCTGACACTGATTTCAGGGGCCGGCCTCACGCGCCTGCGCATCGCGGGCGACCCGCAACAACTCAATGCCATGACCCCCGCCATTCGCGCCGATTGGGACCGGGTCCGCGAGAGTTTCAAAGGCGCGCTGGAAGGGTTGTTTCTGGCTGTTGCGGCCCGCGACACCGGCGAAGCGCTGCAGGAAAACCAACGCATCGCTTCCATGCTCGAGGATATGCAAAAACAGGGCAAGATCCTCGACTACCGCAGCGTGGATAAAATTTTCCCCAGTCCCGCCACCCAGAGCGCCAACCGCTGGCGTTGGGAAAGATTCTGGAATCCCGCGCGCATTGCCACGCTCGAGACACGGTTGGCCGAAAGCGCCCGTGAGCTGGGGATGCGACCCGAGAGTTTCCAGCCATTTCTCGATTCCCTGCGCCAACCCCCTCCGGCGCGAACCATCAATCCGGTGGATTTCCAGACCGGGGTCTTCCGCGATCTGGTCCAGAGTCAGATCGCAATTCGCCCGGAAAAAACCCTGATTCTGACCACCGTGCGGCTGGCCGACCCGGAAACCTTCCCGGCCCTGATCCAACAGTTGCGCACCGCCAATCCAACCCTGTATGCGGCCAGCGGGCGTCACTTTGTGCGAACCATGGGAAATCTGGTGCTCCATGAGATGGTGCGCATGAGCCTGCTGGCGCTGACGCTGGTGCTGATCCTGCTGTTCTGCTCGGTTCGACATCCGGGGCGGGTGCTCGTGCTGGTGTTGCCCTTCCTGCTGGCGCTGGTCTGGACATTCGGCACACTGGGGTGGTGCGGCGTACCCGTCAACCTCATGAACAGCCTCACGGCCATTCTGGTGTTCGGCTTGGTGGCGGACTTCAGCATCTTCCTCTCGTCCGCCTGGACCGAACCGCGCGACCCCGAACAACCCGACAGCCATCTGGCCCGCGCCGGAGGCGCCGTGACCCTCTCGGCGCTCACGACCCTGTTCTGCCTCGGCTCGCTCGCCCTAGCCACCCACCCGGCGCTGCGCGCCATCGGCCTGACGGCATCGTTAGGCATGGCGGGCGGATGGCTCGGCGCCCTGTTCACGGTGCCCTTCCTCAAGCCGGGCGAATCGCTTCCCGCAGGTGAAAACCGCGGTTGAGCGCCTATATAGCATTTCTCAAGAGTTTTGTCCGAAAGGACCGTTGAAATCCCGAAGGGATTGCCCCTGAGGTGCTTCGCAGGCTGCAAGCCAGCCGTGGGTTTTAACCCACGGAATGTGTCCCCAAAATCATCAAACCCCGAAGGGGTTTCCCAATCCGGCCTGTAAATGCTTCGTTGGGGCACCCCTTCAGGGTGCGGAATCTGCAATTTCCTTCCCGTGGGTTCCCTTCGGTCACCCACGGCTACTCAAGGACGGCCCCTTCGGGGCCAATTATTCATACGCCATTTGGACAAAACTTTTGGAAAACGCTATAAGCCGGTTTTTCTTTCAGGCGGGCGGGACACCCGCCCTCCCAGATCAACCCAATTTCAAGGGAAAAACGGTTCTGCCGCCACTCCCAACCCTCTTGAAATCAATCCAGCACACCCAACAGGATCAGCTGCGCTTCCTGACGGGGCGTGAGCGTCTTCCGCAGGGCCTCGCGGGCGTCGGTGAGCTGTTTCCGGTTCTCCCGAGCCTTCTCTTTATAAGCCTTCAACGCTTTTCGCGCGCCGTCTTCACTCTGTTGAGCCAGGCCGTTCAGGTGCTTTTCCATCAGGCTTTTTTGTTCCGAACGACCGTCCAGAACCTTCTGAAGCGCCGGTTCGAAGGTCGCCCACTGGGAATCGGGAACCTGGAGCGCCGGACGGAAATCCGCGGCGGTTTGCGGTCCGGCGGCAACCCCCGCAGCCTGGGGACTCCCCATCAGAGCAGGCGGAACGAGAAACCCGCTCACGCCCATCGCGCCAATCTGCACCTGGGTGGAGCCGCTGCTCTGGACCCGGTGAACCACCGCGCTGGAACTGCTCGTCGCGTCGCCTACTTTTACATAGGAGGTGGCGCTTCCTCCGCGACCCGCCCCACCCGTCACCCCACCCTGATCGTAGGGCCGACCGCACGCGGGACAGATTCGATCGGGAGGCGCCAGCATGACCCGGCTACCCGTCTGGGGAAGCGCCTCTCCATAGACTTTGGACTCCCCGCCCGTTTCTTCAGCCTCTCCCGTTTCCCCCGACAGTTTCAGGCTTTTTAGAACTTCCTGAACCGCCTCTTTCTCCGAGCCGGAGAGATCCTGACGCTGGAGAAGCGCCGCGCCGTTCACTTCCGCGCCCTTCAGCACGAACGTCCGCGCCTTCTCTTTCCCCTTGTCGGTGACATTCAACGTCAACGTGCCCGGGTCCGTGTTCGATTTCTCGAACCGCGCTTCCACCCGACACCCATCGACGTTCAACGAGACTTTTTTCGATTCCTTCGAGGTTGTTTTGGAACTCTGCGATTCCGAAACCGAGTACTCGCCGAACGCAACGCTCGCCAGAACCCCCACCAGAAGCATCACCATGAACCCCCGTTTTTTACACATGAGACCTCATCCTTTCTTATTTCGCGTTCTATTTTTTTATCACCGCCATCAATTCGTCTGTCGTTTTCTTTGAAAGAGTCTCTTTTGCATCCAGGAGCGATAGGGTTTCCAACTTGTCTCGCTCTGCCATATTCAACATCCCCTTCAGTGTATTGAAAGCATAGTCGCCAAGAGGACATTGGGTCTCATAAGATCCAGAAGGACCATCCACATAGTATTGAAGAACGGGAGTCTGGTCTAGCATCTTTCCCTTCAGATACTCGACGGCCTGTGAGGATCTTATGTAATACAGAGATCCATAGAGAGACCTGTGCTGGTTCTTGTCTGGAAAGGAATCTACCAACCAGATGCAAAGCGTGTTCATCTCGCCATCACCCATTCGAGCGAGAGCAAGGGCCGATGCCCAACCGACGGAATTCTCCCACGGATTCTCTATTGGACGCCGATAAGGATTTTCTTTTGCATACACCTTTTCCAGATTCTGAAAAACATCGGAATCGTTCTGGTAGAATTCCTTGAGGATGGGAATAGCCGATATTTCATCGGCCGTACCCGCGCAGGAAATAACCATTTTCAATAATCGCGGGTCATGGAGTGTCTCATTTGACACGCGATGGTCGTTCAGCCAGGTAACAAGGTCTCTCCTGGCTTTTTCTGAAAAGTCGCTTGCCCGGAAACCTTGTAACTGACTTTTCCTGTTGGTGGGAAACGAAGGGTCCAGAAGGCTTGTTACCAACCTTTCCACAGCCATCTGGCGAACAACCGTGTTGGAAGTAGATAACGCAGCATCCTCCAGCATATCGAATGCCGTCCCCCGGACATTCTGGTCCGTGTCTGTGAGGTAGGGAAAAATCTGATCCATCTTTTCCGGGGACAGTTTTTGTCTTCGACCTTTTATCTCCTTTTTTTTCCTGACCGCATCCATTAACACCGGAAGAGATGAATATTTGTCTTCTTCCGCACGTGTCTCGCGCGCGCGCTCCTCCAGACTTCTAAAAACCCTTTCCCGTTTTTGGTCAAGAGTTTCCTCCGAACGTCCCATTGCAGAACACGACAAAAGCAGAATCAACGACAAGACTACATTCGAAATTTTAAGAAAAGATTCCCTCTTCATACTCTTCCCCTTTCGACTTTCTTCCCCTCAAAACGCCTCTTCCCACAGGTTCTGCTCAATCACCTTGTTGTCCGCATCCAGCACCTGCGCGAGCACGGCAAACGCGTGACCGGCCGGGGGCGCTTCGGGGAATTGCGCCAGGTAGAAGTTCGCCGTGGCGCGCAGGTGCTGGCGCTTGCGGGCGTCCACCCGCTCCTCCGGTTCCCCCAGACGGTGCGACGTGCGGGTCTTGACCTCGATGAAATAGATCCGTCCGGACCGCTCGGCAATGATGTCCAGCTCGCCGTGGGGACCGCGAAAGTTCCGGTGGAGCACCCGGTAGTTCTTCTTCCACAGGAACCGGACCGCCAGATCCTCGCCCAGACGTCCCACCTCGGCGGATCGAGTTTCGGATTCGGTCGGCGGGACGGACGTGTCGTTTTCAGATCGCATCGGAAGATTCCACCTCGTTCAAACGTTTCAACCGCAAAGAGAGAGCCGTAGAATAATTGGCGCGGCGGAGCCTCAACCGAATAAAACCGCGAAAATTGCAGCCTTCGCTTTTTGTGAAGAAAGCGCCCCCCTGGGATCGCCAATCTCCTGATTGGCGCGGTTGCGGTTCTTTGCAGCTTTGCGCCTTTGCGTGATCCTTGTGGTTACGGTTTCTGCCGTTGGGTTCCGCTTCGCCTGGAGCGGGCTTTCAGCCCTTAAAGGGGAAGGGGTCCGTGTGACCCGGGGCGTCGCTTCGCTCTGCCCCGGGCTGGCATGGACCGCCCTGTCAGGGCTAGGGCCGGATCGGGATTGCGGTCCGTATTGCATACATTCTCCCTCAAAATCTACGCAAACGACAGCGATTTTGCGAGACAGGAGTACAGAATACTCAGAAACCGCTACGGTTGGGGAGTCCCCCTGTCCTCTTCTGCGCGTTCTGAGTCTTCTGTGGTTTGCGCTTCTGAGGTTCTCCGCCTTCTCCGCCGCGAAACCAGAATCCCGCCCACCAGAAGCCCCAGCACGGTGGCCAGACTCAGCGCCAGCCCTACCCGCTGCGGCTGGGGATCGTAGATCAGGCGCGTCCGCATCCCCGGCTGAACCGGCGCCAGCGCAAACAACCCGTTGGCACGCCGGGGCCAGAGTTTCAGATCCACGGCGGGTTTCTGTTCCGGATGTTCCGGATCGGAGGAATTCATCTCGACCCGCCACCCGCGCCCGGCGGAAACGGGCAGGAGGCAGGGATAGAACGTCTGACCGGCCGGCAGCGTGGCCGTACTGTCGAGCGTCAGGTCGAATTCTCCAGGCCGGGGCATTGTGGCATGGACGGCGGGCCAGGGAGTGGATAGCGAGATCGAGGACGCTTCGGTCGAATCCGTTCGAGTCGGCCAGTTGAACCCGTTCTCGCACCAGGTGAGCCGGGCCGGATCGAACGTTTCCGGAGTCAGCAACTCTTTCCACTCCTCCTTGCTCCGCTGCTCCCACGACCCGTCGAGACCCACCACCTGGCGCGGAAGGCGCGCGAAGGGAATTTTTGCCTCGCGCACCTGAACCCGGCGCTTTCCCTGGGTCTTGAGATCCCGCCACCCGGCGGGGATCGGTTCCGACGCGTTGCGGACCCGGTAGTTGATGGCAAAGAGCCGGGCGACAGTCATTGAGTCGTACCCGCACACATCGAGGAGTTTTGCGTAGGCTCCATAGACCACCGGGTGGTACCCGTACACGGTCCGCAGTTCGTTGAGCAGCGGCCAGTTGTTCAACTCGTTCCCCTCGTCCATGAGACCGGGCAGGAGGGCATCGCCCGCGTCGGCCTGGATGGCCAGGTGGGGCCATTCGGTTCGGATGGTGCGTTCGTAGGCCCGGGTATCTCCCTTGGGGAGAAAGCGCCCCGCCTGACTCAGGGGATCGAGTACCACCACCCCCAGCAACGCAAGAAAGAGAACCGTCTCGCTGCCGGGAAGTCGTTTTGCCATCCCCCGGTTGAACAGCAACAGCCCCAGAAGCGCGCTTCCCAAACCGAAGAACAGGGCCACGTGTTCAAGCGATCGCATCCACAGGAGCGAGCGGGCGCGTTCGATAAACGCGGCTCTTGTCGGGGCCATCAGCGGAATCCCGACTTCGCGGGCGCGCAACCCGCCCCAGACGACAAACGCGACGATTGCAGCCAGAAAAAGAATCGCCAGGGTCGTTCGCGCAGAGCGTCCGACCGGTCTTTCCGTCAGGCGCCGCATCAGAACTTCGATCCCCAGGGCGCTGAGCGCGGAAAAAGAAAAATGCGCGACAATCATAAACGTGGCAGGGGAGCGGAAACGGTTGAAACCCGGCAGCCAGTGGAACAGGGTCGAAAACAGGGAGGGCCACCCCTCGGGCGCGACGTGTCCCACAGACACCCAGAGCGCCGTCCCGCCCGCCCCCAGAAAAAACCACCGCGCGCGACCCGTACCCAATACTACCCCCCCCAACGCCAGAAGAAACGCCCACACCCCGGCGTAGTCGCTCACCAGCCGCTCGGGCGCGCTGCCCTCCACGTCCGCGTGCCACCGACCCACATAGGGAAAAGGGAGCGGTTTTGCGGAGCGCAGACCGGTATTGCGCGCCAACAGGCGTTTGGTCGAATCGCCCCGGAAGGATGGCAACACCTGTTCGGCCAGTTCTTCCATCGGCAACGCGCCGGCGGAGGCTTCTTCAAACCGCAACCCGCCGCTGCCCCGGTTCGACTCGGAGGCCATGTCCAGGCTGGGCCACAGTTGCGCCGCCGACAACCCGCCCGCCACCAGAGCCGCCAGCGTCACACGCCCCAGCATCCCCGCCAAAGCGCGTCCCCGCGCACGACCCTCGCCTCCCCAGAGGGTGGCGCTCACCAGATACCCCCCGCTCAACCAGAACGTGGCGTAAAAAATCTGAGAATGGCTGGCCAGCAGTTGCAACGCCCAAGCCACGCCCAACCCCACGGCCCACCGCATCCGCCCATCGCGGGTCAGCATCACACAGGCGGCCATCGCCCACGGAAGCCATGCGATGGCTTCGACCTTTTGTAAATGTCCGGGAAAAGCCAGTGTGAGGATATGCCCGCCCGATTCATAAAGCAGCGCGGCGGCCAGCGCCACGGGAAACCGCAGCCCCCGGACGCGGGCAAACGCGAAAAACCCGACCCCACCCAGCGCCACGCCCAGCGCCAACCGCCCGGTCAACGCCAGCGCAGTCGGTAAGGCAAGAAACAGCCAGACAGGAGGATAGAACGGCGAAAAGGAAAAACTCGCCACGAAGGGATAGCCGCCGCCGAACAGAAAGGGGTTCCAGAGGGGCAAATGGCCGGTGGCAAAGAAGGACTTCCACCCCCACTCCCAGCGCAGATACTCGGTCGCGGCGATGTCGTTGGCCGAAAGAAAAACAGCGGGGGTCCAGAAGTCCCGGAAAAAAAACGCCGCCAGCGCGCCACAGGCGAGTACCGCCACGACCCATTCGAGGAGAGCGGAACGGCGGTAACCGGAAGGATCAGAGGCGCTGAAAGAGGCAGTCGTCACAGACAATTCTCGAAATCGTGTCAAAATAGATCAAAGATCTCCTGGCACAGCGGAGCCGCAAACGAAATGGCCTCGTTTGTAGGGGCAGACCTGCGTGTCTGCCCTGTGAGAGAGGCATGACAAAACCTCAACTGAGTTTCACGCAAAGGCGCAAGGACGCAAAGATCCCGGAAATTTACAGGGTCTGTTGGGTTTTTCCAAGTCATGCTTGAGTCCCTTTGCCCTTCTCGGCGTCCCTGCGTCTTTGCGTTTTGTGGTTGATTGTTCGTGTGTTACAGACAAATCGTCGCGGCTTGCGCAGATTCTCCGAGAGAGTAGTCCGACAGGGACGCTCGCACAAGAAGACGCTTCAGGACGTCCCTTCGGGGCCTGTCGTGGTTTTGCCCGGCCTGAACGCCCCTTCCCGCAGAACCTCGGCCAGCTCGGCGTCCGAACGGACAGGCCGATCGAGGGTATTCCAGAACAACCCGATGGATGCCGTGTGATGCGCGTCGGAGTTCGTCACGGTCCGGAACTTCAACCGCGCCACCAGCGCTTCGGCTTCCGAACGGTCCAGAACCACCATGTTCGACGAATTGATCTCGACCGCGTCGGGCCGAAAACGCTCGATATCCACCGCCAGACCGTCGTGGAATCGGTAAGGGTGGGCCAGAACCAGCGCCCCCTCCCTTTCGCGGACAAAGGCGTGGAGCCGGGGCCAATCCCACCGCTCGCGTTCCAGACGGCTGTCCTGAACTCCGAAAACAAGAATGTGTTCCGATTCGACGTCCAGTTCGATGCCGCCAAACACCCGAAACGGGGCATAGCGGGCATTGAGATCCGCCAGATGCGCGGGCGGAACCAGCCGATTGTGGTCGCAGAAAACCAACCCATCCAATCCGGTCCGGATGGCCGCTTCAATCATTTCCGCTTCACTCGAGAGAGCACAGTTGGAGCGTTCGCAGGCGTGTACGTGCAGATCTAATCGCATATTGGGGAAAAACGGGACCTTCCATTTCGGGTCTTGATTTCGTCAGGGGCGGGGTTATTCCACCAGGTCGAACCCCGCCAGGTAGGCCAGACGGATGGCCAGATTCAAATCGCGCAACACCCGATCCTGATCGCGTCCGAACTTCACCTGCCCTTCGAGCACCCGGTCGTAAAGCCCCCGGATATTGGCGGCCACCATCATCAGGCGCGCGATACTCCTGGGCACATCGGTTCGCACCAGAATGCGTTTCAGATCGCCCAGGAAAGCCGCCAGCTCTTCCTCGTCGGGCATCAACCGCACCAGATTGTCAAACAGGTAACAAATGCTGCTGACCGGATCGGCCTCCGCCGAAATGGCCGGGTCGCGGAATCGCACCCGAACATCCGGATCGAATTCCGGCAAATCCCAGTCGTTGAACCGCGTGCAGAACCCCGGCACGGGTTCGTCCTGAAAAATAGGCTGGAAGACATTCCCGTCCGTGGCCTTTTGCGGCAGCATGGGCAAAAGCAGGGACGTGTCGGGCAAGGTACTCAGGTCCCCTCGCAATTGCTGGGTAAATTCGTTCACATCGGGCGAGTAACGGTCCAGCACCAGCGTCTCGACCAGGGAACGCTCGACCCAGGTTTTCCAATGGATCAGCGGGGTGCGGTTCTTTTCGAGTCCCGACTCGGTACTCAACAACCCCAGCACGCGCATCGTACGGCGCGAGCGCAACACACGTGTGCGCAGGTAGGCCAGCGCCTCGTCCATCTGACTGGCCTGCCAATCGCTCCACCGGTTCACCAGCGACTGCTCGCGCTCGAAATCCAGATCCACCGGGTCGAACCCCAGCTCGCGCAAGGCCCCCTCCCGACACGATTTGCAATAGCAGTAAGGCAGGTTGTGGCTGTCCCCCACCTTATAGAAAGGGTAGTGGCGCAGATCCACCATCAATCCGTGGAAGGGATAATCCTCCATGAGGATGGCCAGCGTGTCGCAGAGGAACCGGCGATATTCCTGATTGGCCGGACAACAATACTGACGCTCGACGGATTCATCCTCGAAACGCTGTTTGCGGTCCGGGTGTTTCCGGGCCATCCATTGTGGATACTTGCGCGGCAACGGTGGCCGCCGTCCCCCCGTCAGGTTTGCATTGGCCAAGTAGGGCTGGAGGTTCAGGATCACGTCGAGACCGTGACGCCAGGCGGCGTCAAACGCCACCTCGAGCGGGTCCCACTTGTGGAAATCGGGATGTTGGCGGCGCAACCCGTACTGCGCCCACACGGGCGAGGAAAAAAGCGGGTAGCCGTCCAGAAAACCCGGCAATGCTACGGCGTTCCACCCTTGATCGGCCAGTCGGCCCAACGCGGTCGCGAGCGCCTCGGCGTCGAAAACCCGGAACGGTTCCAGCAGAGCCATCCGTGTCTGTAAAACCGCCGGAGTCGGAACCGGGTTTACCGCACAGGGAGTTGTTTCGTCTGGACAATCGCCGCCGCTTGCCACCGCTTTACCCCTCCTGTCTGCACAAGACTCGTTCGGGTTTTCCCCCACTCGGAAAAAGGGAACCCTGCCGTCCATTTCCGTTTACTATGCGCCACTTTCCTCCCGGAAGTACACAAGAAACAGCGGGGTGTGAAGCGCCTTAACTCCCGATGAATCGGGCGTACAGGCTGCGCGCTTCGATCGGATCGTCCACCTCATGGACGATCGCGCGCCCGTCGGGGAAGATGGTCAACCGCGCTTCGGACGAACGGAATTGCAACATGAATCCGTCGAACGACACCTCGCCCACCCGCTTCAGCCGCTCGAGCAACGCCGCGATGTCAAAGGGTTCCATCGTGGCGGAAGGTTGCACCTGCATGGCGCCGCGGCCGCACACCTCCGTGGCTCGGGTCATCTGCGCGTCCCAGGCGCCCTCCAAGTAATCGAACCGCCCTTCTCCACACGCCGGACAAACACCGTTTTCCCGGAAAACGCTCGAATTCACGGAACGCATCGCGCCCGTCCAGACGTCTATCGTCCGCAAGTCGCGGCAAACCGCGTCCCGGTTGCCCGTGAGAATCTTGATCGCCTCGGCCACCTGAAGGGAGGCGATCAGGGTCACAATCGGCCCGAGGACACCCGCCATGTTGCACGTGGGCGCCGTCCCCGATGGGGGCGCGCTCTCGAATACGCACCGCAGACAGGGCGTTTCTCCCGGCAGAATCGTCAGAGTCACCCCGTGACTGGCCACCGCTGCGCCGTAAATCCAGGGAATTCGGTGCTTGACGCACGCGTCGTTCACCAGAAAACGCGTCTCCAGGTTGTCAAACCCATCCACCACGACATCGGCGCCGTCAATCAGGTTTTCCACATTCCCCGGATTGACGTCGGCCACATAGGCATCCACTTCCACGCGGGAATTGATGCGCGCGAGATGCCGACGAGCCGCTTCGGCCTTGGGCAACTGCCGGGCGGCGTCCTCTTCGTCGAAAAGCATCTGGCGTTGCAGGTTGCTTTCCTCGACCCAGTCGCGGTCCACAATCCGAAGTCGTCCGACCCCGGCGCGCGCCAGCAGAGACGCGATAGACGTCCCCAGGCCGCCGCACCCGAGCACCACCGCCCGGCTCGCGCTCAGGCGACCCTGTCCCACCGCACCCACCGGCGGGAAAAGAATCTGGCGCGAATACCGCAGATCGTCGTCCACGTGCCCCTCCTCACCACCCCGAAACCGATCTAAAACCACGAAACGCGCGAAAGACCCACGCAGCGGAGCCACAACCGAATTGAATCACGAAAATTGCAGCCTTCGCTTTTTGTGAAGAAAGCGCCCTCCTGGGATCGCCAATCTCCCGATTGGCGCGGTTGCGGTTCCTGGCGTTCGGGCGGCTTTGCGAGATTCTGGGGTTTGCGCGATTCCGCCCGTTGGGTTCCGCTTCGTTTGGAGCGGACTTTCGGCCCTTGAAAGGGAAGATCCCGTGCGACCCGGGGCGTCGCTTCGCTCTGCCCCGGGCTGGCATGGGCCGCCCTTTCAGGGCTGGGACCGGATCGGGATAGCGCTCCGTATCGCCTACACTCACCCAAAAATCTACGCAGCCCGCAACTATTTATAGTACAACGCCTTATTCAACCGCAAAAAACATGAAAAAATCTGTTTTCGCGCTTTTCGCGTCTTTCGCGGTTTTTTTCTTTTGGTTGCGACTTCGCTGCGCCAGGTATTCCGTGGTTATTCTATCCGAGACCGCTCTCAGAGATTCTTCACGATGCACTCGGCGAATTCGGAGGTCTTGACCTTCGTGGCGCCTTCCATCAGGCGCTCGAGGTCGTAGGTCACCGTCTTCTGCTGGATCGTCGCCTCGATGGCCCGCGTGATCGAATCCGCCGCTTCCTTCCACCCCATGTACTCGAGCATCATCACGCCCGACAGGATCAGCGAACCGGGGTTGACCACATCCAGGCCGGCGTACTTGGGCGCGGTGCCGTGGGTGGCTTCGAAAAGCGCCACGTCGTCGCTCATGTTCGCGCCCGGCGCAATCCCCAGACCCCCCACCTGCGCCGCGCAGGCATCGGACACATAGTCGCCGTTCAGGTTCGGCGTAACAATGACCGTGTACTCGTCGGGACGCAGCAACAACTGCTGGAACATGCTGTCGGCGATGCGGTCCTTGAGAACCACCTTCCCCTCAGGCCGCTTGCCGTTATACTTCTCGTAGAGTTCATCCTCGGTGACGACCGTGTCGGCAAATTCCTCGCGGGCGACTTCGTACCCCCAGTCGCGGAAAGCGCCTTCGGTGAATTTCATGATGTTGCCCTTGTGCATCATGGTGACGGTGGGCAGGCCGTGTTCCAACGCATGACGCAGAGCCATGCGGACGATGCGCTTCGAGCCGTGCGAGGACATGGGCTTGATGCCTACCCCCGAGTCGGGCCGGATCTTGGCGCCCAGCTCCTTGCTGGTCAGGAACTCGATGACTTTCTGCGCCTCGGGCGTGCCCGCGCGGAACTCGATGCCGCTATAGACGTCCTCGGTGTTCTCGCGGAAGATGATCACATTGAGTTTTTCGGGCGCCTTGACCGGGCTGGGTACCCCTTTGAACCACCGCACCGGGCGGACACAGGCATACAGGTCCAAAACCTGACGCAGCGTGACGTTGAGACTCCGGAAACCGCCCCCCACCGGCGTGGTCAACGGCCCCTTGATGGCGACCCCCAGGTACCGGATGGCGTCGAACGCCTCGTCGGGCATATAGGTGCCGCATTGCTCCTGGGCGAGTTCGCCCACCGGGATCTCACACCAGGCTATTTTTTTCTTCCCGCCATAGGCTTTCTCGACCGCTGCGTCCCACACGCGCACCGAGGCGCGCATGATGTCCGGGCCGATGCCGTCGCCGGTGATCCGGCCCACGATCGGATGGTCGCCTACGACGGGCTTCCCCGCGGCAAAGGTAATCCGGTCCCCAGCGGGAACGGTGATGTGTTTGAACTCAGGCATGGTTACGATCCTCGAATCTGAAAAATGGGGATATGCGCACGAGGGCGGCTGTGCAGCGGCCTCTCTTTCTGCATTTCTTATTGTGGTTCAACAGGGGAACACGCGGACAATCAGGAATCCGGCGCACCCCCCCGGCGTTTTCCCCCCCGTCACCCGTGTCCCGGAACACCGCCACCAGAAAGGGAGGGAAAACAACCATAGCCCAGTGGGACGGAAGCTTCAAATGGATAATTGATAATGGACAATTGATAATTGATAGTGAACCGCTTGGAGTACAATTTCCCGCGCGGTCCCGTTTTCAATTCTCCAAGTTATCCATTTTCCGAAGCAGCTCCTACATCCAATTGCGGTTCCAATTGTCCATTGTCAATTATCCATTATCAATTTTCATTACCCGTTTTCCGGCAACAATACCGCTCGAAAGTGGTGTCGGACAGGCGGGCCACGAGTTTCGCCAAGCCGAAACAGAACAGGAGCGTGAACGCGAAGCGCCCGAGCAGAAGGCCCCCCAGGTGGCCTCCAAGCGAGAGCATGAGAAGCGAATCCTCGATCAGGCTGTGGGTCAACCCCATGAGCGCCAGCGCGCAGAAGATGTCGCGCGCGGTCAGGCGGCCAGATTCGGCCTCGTGAATAATCAGTCCCCCGCCATAACCCAACCCCAGCGTCATGCCGATCACCGTCAGATCGGTGGCGGCCCGCCCGATGCCCAGGGGGCGCAGGAGGGGGTGGAGAAGGCGCTCGATCAGATTCGTCACCCGCAGAAAGCGCAGGAGCCGCAACAGGCTGAGCAACGAGAAAATCGCCCCGAAAATGAAGGCCAGATTGGCCACCTCGCGCCCAGCCCACTCGATCAGGGTCTGTTCGGAAGGCGCGGCCTGCCAGAACACCTGGGCCGGCAGCTGGAGCCATCCCCCCATCCGGCAAACCGTGTTCAGAATCCAGCCGTAGAGAAACGCCCCGCCGAATCGGATGCCAAACATGGTGAGCAACCGGACCCCAGACCGCTGGGCCACGCGCAATTCGACCGGGAACGTGTGCGCAATCAACATCATGGCGCCCAGAACGCTCATCTGAGCGACGGTGGGGGCGGGCAGATGGGGCGCCACGGCCATGTAGGCCAGGATACCGCCGTACAGGTTCGTGACCAGCGCCGAGGCCCAGACAATTCCAAAGGCGCCGGGCAGTCCCACGCTCTCCATCACCGGCCCGAGCAGGCGGCCCAACGGCTCGATCGCGCCGAATTCCTTGAGGATTTTGACAATCACGATGACCGGAATCATGAGGCGGAAGAGCACGCCGCTGACTCGAACGGCATCGCGCAGGATGGCATGGGCGGTTTCGGCAAATTTTCGCATCAAGCAGGACCGTTTCCGGGCGCGGAGTCGGGTGAAAAGACGCGATCCACCCACGCATCTTTTCACCATACGCGATCGGACGGAAAAATCCAGTCTCGCGTTTTTATGCCGGGGATGCGAATGCCTCGATTGGCGCGAGAAAACGCTCTTTTCGAATAAACCCGAAAACCGCTGTTGAACGCCTTTGCCGCGACTTCCCTTTCAGGCGGGCGGGACGCCCGCCCTCCCAGAAATACCCGTTTTCACGAAAAATAAAGGGGTCCCAGACTCACCCCCTTCCCACGGTTTTCTGATTGCATACTCACTTGCGGCTCATCAAAGCCTAACAGCCGTTTTCTACACTCGTTCCCGGAGAGTGAAGAAAAGACAAGCAGGGGAGAAGGCTCCCCGGGAAAAGGAGAAACACCATGTGGTACTACCAACTGAACAAAGCGACGATCGGCCCGGTGGACAGTTACACCCTGATCGGCCTGTTGCTCAACGGAACCATTGACTCGATGACCCTGGTCAAGGAAATCGAAATGGCCGGCTGGGTGCGCGTGTGCCAGACGGAACTGTTCGAGCAATACCTGTCGGCAACTCAGTCCGACTACACCCAGGCAGGCTGCGCGGCGCAGCACAGCGAGACCCTGGCGCGCATGCTCGACGAGATCGAAACCGACCGGGTCTGGCAATTGCATGGTCTCTCGGATCAGCACGAAGTTCTGGAAAGTGTCCGCGCTTCGCGCAATTCGCTGCTGGTGGTCGGCGCGTCCGTGGCCCTGTTTCTGGCTTTTCAAGTCCTGCTGAACGCGTAATCTTGAAAACCGCTGTTGAGGACGGAAAAAGAGTCCTTTGTTCTTGCGTATGGGGTAAAAGGGGTTTTGGACTCGGTCCCCTTTGGGGTGAGGTTTTCCGACGGCGCCAATCGGGAGATTGGCGATCCCGGGAACCGCTTTCTCCCCACAAAAATGGCCTTTCTGGGAGGGAGGGCGTCCCGCCCGCCTGAAAGAAAAACCGGACGACAGGCATTCAACTGCGGTATTCAGGGTAATCAACTGCCTTGAGACCGGGGATGCCCGTCTGAAAGCCTTTCAAAATCTCCTGCCGGGGCGGGATTTAAACCCGCCCCGGCGGATTCATTGCTCCAGACCCGAAACGAACACTTACCACACCCAAACCTCCCGTTGGCGGTTCCGGTTCACCGGGCGGGCGTTCACGCTGAAGGGTGCATCTCGAAAGTGCACACGACACCCCGAGCCCTTCATTCAACAGGCATCCCTGAAAGGGATGAAGATACGGTAGCCCAGGGCAAAGCGAAGCGCCGCCCTGGGCTATCGTATGTACAAGCCCTTCGGGCTTTTCCCGCACAGACGTTTATGCGGCGCGATACCTCGTGAATGGTCACGCTTTCAAGATGCACCCCGCGCTGAACCCCTCTTCATTTTTTTTCTTTTTTTATACAAAGAACCTGTTCCATTGGGCGTCTAAGTAAGGAAAGACGGTGTCTCGGCGGGGGCGTGCGCCCGCAAGAGACGCCCGTCCATCCCGGCCATGTTGTCTGCGCGCCGGGTGGCATGTGAACGCTTCCTGAAAGAAGGAGACGCCTTGTGTTGATCTCGCCTGTCCAGCGGTTTCTGATGTCGGGTTCCTGGCGCGCCGAGGCGCTGCGGGAGTTTTTCCAGTTTCTGGCGCTTCAGGAACGGCGCGGCGTCCCGCTCGCCGAATCGCTCGACCAGCTGCGGGCCAACCGGCCGAAAAAATCGCTCTTGTCTATTTTTCGCTGGATTTACGTCACGAGCGCCTACGGAATAATCGGTCTAACGGCTCTGATTATCCTCCTGACGGTTGGTTCGATTTTTTCACCCTCCCTCGGCGAGTGGATCGAATTCCTGGTCTTTCTCTATTCCCCTCTAGTGACCCTGTTCCTGACCTGGCTTATGGCCAGCTGTTTTCTCGACGTGTTTTTGACCACCGAGGACTACTGCCAGGAGCTGGCGGCGCGCCTCTTTCCGGCTGTTTCGAAAGGGGCCACCCTGAGCGAAGCGATGCGACGCGCGGGGGGCTGGTTCCCGGCGCTGGCCGTGGATCTGGTGGCTGCGGGTGAGGAAAGCAATCAGGTGGCGGAAACCCTGAAGGATCTGGCGAATTACCTGAAGGCCGATCAGACGGCGCCGTGCTCCGAATGGGCGCTGGTGTTCTACCCGTTACCCACCGTGTTGATGGCCTTGGTGTTGCTCTCCGGCATCATGATTTTCATCATGCCCAAGTTTGTCGCCATTTTTATGGAAATGGGGATGGAAATCCCCTGGGCGACTCGCTGGGCGATCAACCACTCGTTTTCCGGTCTCGTGTGGGTGATCGGCTTGACGGTCTTCCTTCTATTGACGGTGGCCTATTCCAGTTGCCGGTTTGTGGGAGGCCGCAGTATTCCGTCCTGGATGACCCGACTGCCGGTCGTGCGCCTGTTCGTCCAGCCGCTGGTCTGGAGCGTGTCGCTGCTTCCTCGGCTGCCGCTGGTGCGCCAATGGGTCCGGCCTCTGGTGTTGTCTCAGTTTCTGCTGGTTCTGGGGCGTTTTCTCCGGGTTCATGCGCCCATGCCCGACGCGCTGCAACGGGCGGGGGATCTGGTCCAGGGGACCGGTTTCGACCGGCTGAGTCAGCGCGCGGCGCGTGGGGTCGAGCAGGGGCTTTCCCTCTCGCAGGCGCTCGAAGCCGAGTCGGCCATCCCGGCGGGGATCTGCCAGATGGTTCGGCTGGCCGAGCACAACGAGACGCTGCCGGAGCGGTGCCTGGACCTGGCCCAGACTCTCCGCGAAAAGTGGTTTTTCCGCACGCAACGGCTCATCCGCATCCTGGAACCGTTGACCCTGCTGGCCGTGGGTCTGCTCGTGGGAGTCATGGCCCTGGCGCTCTACCTGCCGCTGTTCACTATTTCCGCGGTCTTGAGTCAGAAGATTTTCGAATAGAGTAATTGCCAAAAGGAATCCGTGAATATGTTTCTTTTCCGGCTCAACCCTCTTTTCCGTCATTCCCGCGCAAGCGGGAACCCAGAACCGGAGCGGTCTGGGTTTGATGTCCATTTTTCCCGGTTCTCCCCCTTTTTCGTCGTGTCCGCTTCTCTGGGTCCCCGCTTTTGCGGGGATGACGGACATTGGAAGATTTCCAGGGATTATGGAGATTCTTTTGGGCAACGGCTCTAGCGCCTCACGGGCCAAAACCCTCCCCGACGCCGTTGTGGGCGTCCCCATTTTCCGGTCACAGGATTGGAACTCATGGAAAACAACAGAAAACCCCTGGGCATCGAAGAAATGCTGGAGCTGAACGAGATTCTGCTGGGTCTGGTGCGGGCGCGCGTGCCACTGGACGCCGGGCTTTCCCAGGCGGCCAACGAACTGCGCCAGCCCGCCACGCGCGCGGCGATCGAGGAGGTGGGCCAATCGCTGCGCCAGGGATGCAAACTCTCCGAGGCGTTGCGGCGGCGCGAGGGCGTGTTCTCCGAGGCGTACCTGGCCCTGATCGCCGCGGGCGAGGACGCCGGATCGCTGACCGAAATCCTCGAGCGCCTGATCCAGCACGACCGCCAGCGCCTCAATTTCCTGACAGCGATCCGCAATGCGGCCACCTACCCCGTGCTTGTGCTGGGTCTCGGTCTGGTTCTCGCCAGCCTGATCTTCATTCTGGTGATTCCCAAAATGGTCGCCATTTACACGGAAATGGGGGCGGAGATCCCCTGGTTGACCCAGCAAATGATCAATCTGTCCGATAGATGGCCGCACCTGCTGGCCCTCTTCTTCTGCGCAGGCCTGATTGTCACCTGTCTGACCTGGAGCAAACGCGGTCTGGCCAATCGGGACTGGGGCATCCTGGCCGCCCTGCCGTTCCTCACCCGCATCCAGAACAGCATGAACAGTTCCACGCTTTTCTTCACGGTCGGCCTGTTGCTGCGCCACCGCGTCTCCCTGACCACGGCGTTGCATTTAGCCGGAGCGTCGTTGACGAACATCGCCGCCCGCACACAGGTGGAGCAGGCGCGCCAGCGCATCGAAAACGGGTGCGCTTCCCCCCTGCGCGAGCTGGGCGAGCTTTCCTTCCTGACGCCGGTGGGGCGCGCGGCGGTCAACAGCGGCGGGGACGACGCGGATTTCGGGTCGGTGCTGCTCGAGGTGGCCACCTACTACGACGGCAAGTCTCTCGCGCTTCAGTCCCAGGTGGCCCGTCTGACCGAGCCGGCTCTGATCGTCGGCGTGGGTTTTCTGGTGGGGATGATCGTGATCGGACTCTATTTACCCCTGTTCAATATCAGCAAAGTGGTGGGCCGATGATCCTGGAATGAAAACCGGAGGAGAAGACAAGTGACACACACTTCGATGCACTCTTCGCACAACCTGGGTGTTACGCTGCTGGAAATGATGATCGCGGGAACGCTGGCGACGATGCTCATTGCGGCCAGCTTCAGTCTGGTGAGCACAACACGCCGCACGGCCATGCTGGACACCACCCGCACCCAACTGGCGCAGGCCGCCCACACGCAACTGGCCCGCCTGCAGGCGGCCTCGTGGGACAGTCTGAAAGTCGGGGAAACCGCCCTGTCCGCCGACGATCTGCGCGGCCTGGGCCTCGAGGACGACTTCGATAAAATAAAGGGACAGGTTCGCGTCCGCGAGGTCGAGGGATTGGAACTGCGCGAGATCCAGGTCCACCTCGTGTACGATTCGGTCGCGGGACCGCTCGAACAGACGCTTTCAATCTGGCGGGGGAGGTGAGCGACATGAGACTCAGAAGACACCACACGCCCGGACCCGTAACCGGATTCACTCTGATCGAACTGCTGATCGTCATTGCCATTATTTCGATCTCCTGTGTCTCGCTGGACGCGGCCATTGTGCATCTCCTGCGCGAAAGCACGATTCTGGAACGCTCGATGGCGATGCAGAGCGAGAGCGTCCAGACGCTCGAGGCGTTGACGCGCGACCTGGGCCGCGCACAGGGACCGGTCTCGGTGATTTCCCTGCCTCCCCACCCCACACCCGCGTTCGACCCCACAGTCGACCCGGAAACGCTCATCGGCAAAGCCCCTGGCATCGCGGAACCGATCCTGGCGCTCGAAACGCCTCCGTCGGAAAACACCCCCGCCGCAACCCGCATCGAATACCGCCTGCGCGACGGCGTGTTGCAGCGCCACTCGCTTTCCGGCGCAACCAGCCACACACAGACGCTTGCGCGTTCGGTCGAGTCGTTGACGTTCCAGCGCGAGGGCGACCTGCTGGCCGTGGACATCCTGTTCGCCTGTTGTCCCACAAACGACCGCACCGAACAGCGCGTCCGGACGGAATTCTACCTGGGAGAGACCCAACCATGAGACATTCCCTGTTTGTGTCTTCCAAGCGCCGCGGCATGGTCGGCATGATGGCCGTGCTGTTCCTGCTGATCCTGCTCGGAACGATTTCCTCGACGATCCTGTTGCAGGCGACCGACAAATACCGCCAGGGCGACCGGATGCGCGCCGCGCTGGCGCTCGAAGCGCTCGGCCACTCGGGCCTCGAACGCGCCTGCGCCGAACTGCGCCGCGCGCCCGGGTGGACCGGCGCCGGGCCCCTGTCGCTCAGCCCGGGCGAGGTCGAGGTGCGCGTCGAACGAACGCCCGACAACGCCTACCGCGTGCGGGTACGCGCCGCCATCCCCTCGATCGAGCGTGCGTCCCATACCCTGGAACGCGAAACCCTCCTAAGCCCGGCCTTGGAACGCCTCGCGATTCAGTCCATTCCGGAAAACGCTGGGGTGGAGCCGAATAAAGGACAGTAAACCCTTGGCGCAGCGAAGCCGCAACCCATCTGTAGGGGCGGACCTGTGTGTCCGCCCAGTCCGGCCAGTGCGAGAAGTCGGATACCATGGAAATACACGAAGACCCAGGAGAACGGGGAAGTAAACAATAATCGCGCAGAGACGCGAAAATCGTTTGTTGTAAGCCACATGTGGCACAAAAGTCACAAAACAGAAAATTTATGTACGACGATCTCGCAATACGCTGTTGTTTGCGTAGATTTCGAGGGAGAGAGCATGCAATACGGACCGCAATTCCGATCCGGCCCCAGCCCTGACAGGGCGGCCCATGTCAGCCCGGGGCAGAGCGAAGCGACGCCCCGGGTCACACGGACCCCTTCCCCTTCAAGGGCTGAAAGCCCGCTCCAAACGAAGCGGAACCCAACGGACGGAATCGCGCAATCCCCAGAATCTCGCAAAGCCGCAACCGCGCCAATCAGGAGATTGGCGATCCCAGGTGGGCGCTGTCTTCACAAAACGAGAAAACGGCCATTTTCGGGGTTTTATTCGGTTGCGGCTGCGCTGCGCCAGCTCTTCCGCGGTCCATCCTCATCCGTATTTCCCGATGGCGCCCCGGCATTGCCGGGTGAAACCCTTCACAGAAAGACCCCCGCAATGAAACCTCTCTCCACGCCGCCCTGTTCAAACAGACCCTCCGCCACGCCGGTATTTCACCCGCGCGGCGGATTCACTCTGCTCGAACTGTTGTTCATCGTGGCGGTGATCTCCGTCCTGGCCGCCATTTCCGTCCCCAATTTTCTGGAAGCGCAGGTGCGCTCCAAACGCGCCCGGGTCGAGCAGCACCTCGAAATTCTGGCCGACGCGCTCGAAGCCTACCAGCTCGACCAGGGCGACCTGCCGCCGAACCTCGTGACCGAGGCGGAATACGACGCCACAATCGCCCGGATACAGAAGGCGGAAGCCGACGAAACTTCCGGCACTCCCGGCTCCCAGCCCCGGATGTATCCCGGAGCCTTTCCGGGGTATCCCGGACGTTATTCTGGAGGAGAGTCGCCCTACCCGTCCCTTCTGGAGGCCAACGGACCCGCGCTGAGACAGCTCACCACCCCCATCGCCTACTGCCGACAGGAAGTCGCCGCGCTCAACGATCCCTTCCGCTATCGAGGACGGGAGGATTCGTTTCCGTTCAGCCCCGACACCCTCACCACCGGAACTCAGGAATACCGCGACCAGGAAACACTCCACCGCTGGGGCAAGTGGCGCGGCCTCCTCTACTGGCGCCTCGACCCGCCCGCCTCCGCGCCGGGCGAACGCCCCTGCGCGCTCCTGATGTCGTGCGGTCCAAGCTCCAAACTCGACTGTGCCCTGACCACCGCCGGATTGCGCCTTACCCCCTACGATCCCACCAACGGGACCACCAGCAACGGAACCCTCTACCGCTTCGTCCCCCGCCAGCCTGCGTGGTTCCATCTGGACTACGGCCCGAAACCCGTCCCCGAAACAGGACCAGAAGCCGAGGGGGGATTGCCGGAATAGCAAAACCGCCCTCGGGAAAAGCCTCGTCCGCATCTTGCGGCCTTCACATAGAGAAGAAAGCGGTTCTGGAGGTGGCATGGGCGTCTCGCCCATGAAGGAACTCCGGAAGAAAAGCCTCGAAATCCCCGGCCCTGCCGACAAAAACATCTGCTATTCACGGGCGGGACGCCCGTGCCACCTCCGGGTCATCTCCTTCCGGGCCATCCCCGCTTTTAAAGGCCGGGTGCTCCCCGCATCCCCTCCCTCAAACGACAACTCCACCATTCGCCGGACATCGAGGAGTGCCTGATCCTCGTCCTCCCTTCTCGGGATTTTTTCTTTTTTTATACAAAGAACCCATTACATTGGGCGTCTAAGAAGGAAAGGCGGTGTCTCGGCGGAGAATGCGTCCGCGCAGGAGACACCTGCCCTGGGGCGACGCTGCGCTTGCCCCAGGCGGGTATAATCCGCGCCGTTGGCGCTCAACTGCGATTTTCAAAGGGACAATCAAGACATGCTCAAAAAACCGGGGACAATCATCGCGGTCGCTCTTTTGGTGGTTACTCTCATCGCCGGCTTCTGGGTCGCGGGCGGAAAAGCGGGGAGCCATCCAACACGCCCGGTCGTGGAGTCCCTGGAGAAGGTCTCCCGTCCCGCCGACACGCCTGAAAATCAAGTGTCCCTGTATCGTGTTCACATCCTCTGGGAGGACGATCGGCAACCGGCGGTCGGGACTTCGGTGACGCTTGTCTGTGAAGAATCGAGAAAAGGAAACTCGAGCGCCGCTTCCGCGCCTTCCATGGGCGAGACGCCCCTGCCCCCTCAGACTCTGAAGACGGACGCCTCCGGCGTCGCTGCGTTCCCGCTGCCGGAGGGCGTCTCACAGGTGAAGATCGAGGCGTCCCGCGCGCACGCCTTTCCGCAAACCACCCCCTTCACCGTGACCGCCGCCCAGGAGACAACAATTCTGTTGAAGAAATCATACGCATGCTTCGGAACCGTTTACGCAATGAACGACTCGGGGACCACCGTCCCTGCCGAGGGGGTGATTGTCTCGACCCAAGGCCGGGAGGATGCCCGGGCCGTGTCGGACGCACACGGGAAATACCAGATCCTCTCGCCGGCGGCCCAGGTCGTCCTTCAGGCCTCGAAAGGCCCCCTGGTCGCGCCGCTGCTTGAGAAGAATCGCCGCCCCCGAGTCCTGCGCCACGAAGCCTCGAACGGCCCTTACGATCTGGTTCTGGAGAAGGGGTGTTCCCTCCTCGTTTCGGTTCTTCGCAAGGACACGATGGAGGGCATCAAGGGCGCGCGGGTCGAGGTTGAGGGAACCTGTCCCGAGAAACCCTTCGAGACAAACAAGGACGGGGAGTGCGAAATCCAGGGCCTTCCCCAGGGAATGGTAAAGGTCGCCGTCTGGGCTAACGGCTACACGCGCGAGTCCGCGCTGGTCGCTTTAAGCCCGAAGGAGGGAAACCTGGCCGTCTTCACCCTCACGCCTGCCGGGCAGATCAAGGTTTTCACGGTGGATGATAAAGACCAGCCGGTCGGCGGGGTGGGGGTCTCCCTGCGGATCAAGAAAACCAACGTGATCGTCGAAGAGATTTTCACGGATGAAACCGGGCACGGGGAACTGAACCACGCTCCGATGGATGCACCCCTCCTGTTGAATTCCGTAAAGGGTTGCCCCTACTGGGTCAATCCCCAGGGGGTTTTGTTTACGAAAGATTCGGAGTCCTTGGAAGTAAAACTGGTGTGCGGTTCCTCCCAACCGCCTCAACCGGAAGCGGAAGGTCCCTGGTGGTTAAAGGGCCGCGTTGTCGAGGAAACATCCCGCCAGCCGGTTCCCGGATTGATGGTAGAATCCCGAAACGGCAAGAGAGTCAAAACGGATGAGAAGGGAGAGTTTTATCTCCGAGGTATTGTCGTTCCCGAGGGCGAAGATTCCACGATAGATTTTGCGGTTGGGGGAAAAGGATATAAAATGGTCATCCGGACAAAAGTGCCCCTCAACACTTTTGTCGAAGTCGAAATTTCCCCGTCACGGGTCATGCTCGGAAAGGTGGTGGACTCCAAAACCCACGACCCGGTTCAGGCCTTTTCCGTTAAGATGGATCGGGCGTTTGGGGAAGAGGAATCGTCCTGGCTTCGGATCTTCTCCCTGGACGGTACCTTCGAGTTCGAAGATATCCTTCCAGACAATATCGACAGTATCAAATCTGAAAATAGTTATGTGCATATTCCCGTGACCATTGAAGCTGACCGATACGAGACGATGACCCGAGACTTCACTTTCGACGAGTTCAAGAAATCTCCGGAAATTCTGTTCGTTCTCAACCCCGCGAACAAGGCGTCGGGGAAAGTGGTGGACGCGAAAACCCACGAGCCGGTTCCGGGCGCGGTGGTGGGTTATAATGAAGGAGTGGCCACCCAAAGTTTTTTCAAGAAAAACGATCTCAAGCCCGACTTCTACTCGAATTCTTTCGAGGTCTATGGAAAGACCGATGAAAAGGGCGAGTTCGCTCTGGATGTGTCCTGCAATTCCGGCACGTTCAAGGTGTTTGCGGAGGGATACGCCCCGAAGGCCTGGCCGGTCACCTCGGACAAGAGTTTTCCCATCGAAATCCCCTTGGAGAAAGCGGGCTCCCTGAAAGTCCGGTTTCGACAGGCGGACCATGCGCCGATGTTTGTGGGAGTCGCCCGGGTGGATGTCCAGTCGGAAAACGCCGGGCCGAATCGGGTTAACCAATATTGCGAATACGAGAAAACAGAACCGAATGCGCTCGTCTGGCGGTCTCTGCCGGAGGGGAAAGGGATTGTAAAAGTCCTGATCTCCAATACGGAACGGGTTTCCAAAAGTAGCGCGGGACCGGGTGACGAAATGCAATTGGAATGGATCAGCGCCGGACTGACGAAGTGCGCGCTTGGGTACAATCCGGTATCGATCCGTGAGTTAGAGGACAAACAGCCCTATATCTGGACGGAAATCGCCCGATCGGTGGATGTCTCCGCCGGTAAAGAAACCGAAGTCGAAGTCCCGGCGGACGGCGCACTCTCCGGTCGTCTGACGCTGAAGGGGACACCCGTTCAGGGGGTCGTTCTCCTGGAATCCCGACAGGCGGATGCAACCTATCGGTATATGGTCAGTACGAATACCGAAGGCTTCTATCAGATCCCCGCCCTGGCCTCGGGCAATTACACTGTCGTCGTCTCCATGGTCGAAGAGATCGATGAACGCGTTAAAATGTATTATCCTCCCGCCGTCCGGGGGAGAGAAAATTATTCGATTCCCTATCGGGAAAACCTGAACATTTTCGTAACCGTTCAGAAAGACTTCGAACTGGACGGATTGCTGGGATACGCTGTGACCGGAAAGATCCGCAGTGAGACTTTGGCCACTGGTTTGTACGCGCCCACCGGAAAATTGCCCCTCTCCAGCCTGCGTCTGGAGCGAATTGCCGATTCCGATGAATCTTCGGCGCTCGTGGACAATGAGAGCAGCGGTATCATTTTCGGGGAAGGCTCTTCCCATGTTTTCTGTATAAAAGGCCGCTTCTCCGGGCGATACAAACTGATCCTGGAAGGTTCCCCGATCAACCCTCAGGAAAAGACCTTCTTCGAGTTCCCGGAACCCCTGATTCTGGACAACCGGACGGGCGATCAGGATCTGGGCGAACTGGATTGCAAGGCCGTCGGTCCCCTGTCCCTCACAGTCACAATCCTGAACCCCGAGTACCTGGACGCCAGCGGGCGGTATGTGGAAATCATTCTGGAAAAGATGTCTCCTCTCCCTTTGTGCCGGAGTGTTGTCTCCTTTTCCAACCCGGGAACGAAAGGCTTTCAAGGGACAGTCACCGCTCAGGGACTGTTGCCCGGCGAGTACCGGCTTCGGCTGATCGGCGGGGGAGGCGGGGTTTACAATGGGACCGAGTTTGACGTGAAGACGATTACCCTTCAGGACAATGTCACCCTCCAGTACGACGCCCGGCTGCTGGCCCCGAAATAGGGGGGGAGAAGTCGAATCCCCTTCATGGGGGTGCGAATGGCTTGGCCGACAGAGACTTCCACACTTTCAAAGAAAAGACCGGATCACGCAAAGACGCAACGGCGCAAAGAACCGAATCCTGTGCATCCTGTTTATCCATGTCGAAATATCGCCGGCCTTTTGAGTCGGGTGTCGCGTTTTAGAAAAAGAGCAACATGGATGCGCAGGATAGGCAGGATACGAAAAACCCCGAGAATAATCGCGGTTTTGACGGGAGTCTTCCACCATTCGAAGAAGTTCATTTTCCTTTCCGTCCGCACTTCCCGGTTGATTCCTTCCCCTTGCCTCCGGCACAATGGCGGTCAGCCATGCAGCCATTCTGACTCCAGCGCCGGACCGGCAGAGGGAGAGCGCCGCCATGTCCCCCCAGGGAAAAGTGAAAGTGGGAATCATCGGGTCGCAGTTCGAGGCCGACATCCACGCCGCGTCGTTTCAGATCCTGCCCGACGAGGCGGAAGTGGTGGCCGTCGCGTCCCCGTCGCCCGGCCATGCCGCCGAATTGGCGCGGCGCTACGGCATCCCGCGCGTGTTCACCGACTACCGCGAGATGCTGCAGCAGGACGACATCGAGATGGTCACGATCACCGCGCCAAACCACCTGCATTGCCAGATGACGCTCGACATCGCGAACGCCGGCAAGCACGTCGTGTGCGAGAAGCCGCTCTGTATGACGCTCGAGGAAGCCGACCGGATGATCGAGACCTGCCGGCGTCAGGGTGTGCTGCTGATGTACGCCGAGGAGTTGCTCTTCACGCCCAAGTACCTGAAGGCGAAGGAGATGGCCGATCAGGGCGCGTTCGGCAAGGTCCACCTGGTCAAGCAATGCGAAAAGCACAGCGGCCCGCACGGCGAGTGGTTCTGGGACGTCACGCGCTCCGGCGGCGGGGCTTTCATGGACCTCGGGTGCCACGGCGTGCTCTTCTGCCACTGGTTCCTCGGGCGTCCGGGCGTCCGGAGCGTCTATTGCCAGATGGGCACGCACGTCCACGGCGACAAGACCCGGGGCGAGGACGAGGTGGTGTGTCTCATCGAGTTCGACAACGGCGCAATCGGCCTGGTCGAGGACAGCTGGACGCGGCTGGGCGGCATGCTGGACCGCATCGAAGTCTGCGGCTCGGAGGGGGTGACCTACGCCGACCTGCACATGGGCAATGCCCTGCCCACCTACAGCGAGCGCGGCTATGGCTATGCGGTCGAGAAAGCGCCGACCACGAAGGGCTGGTCGTGGCCCGTGTTCGAGGAACTGTGGAACTACGGCTTCCCGCAGGAGATGCGGCACTTCGCCCGGTGCGTGCGGGGGAAGGAGGAACCGCTCGTGACGGGCGAGGATGGCCGCCTCACCCAGGAAATCCTCCTGGCGGGTTACCAGTCCGCCGGCCTGGGCCAGAAGGTCGCGTTGCCCTTCCGGCCTCGAGGGGTCCAGAGGCCGATTGATTTGTGGTTCAATCCGTTGAGGTGAAAAGACGCACAACGCGGATCACGCAAGTGATCGAAGACCGTCTTTCGGGAAGAAGGCGTCCACATCGCCCCGGATTTCTTCGAGCCAGGCCCGGCGTTCGGCTTCGGCGCTGGTGACGACGATGCCGACCATGCGGCGGTGAAAACGGGACACCCCGCAGAGGCCGAAAACGCAATTCTTCCAGATGGTCTCGAGCGGGTCGCCGAAAACCGTCCGCTCGCGCTCCCGGGTGGTGTTGGTGGTGTTGAAGACCAGCGCGGCGCGGGCCTTCAGCAGTCCGTTCGGCACTCCCTCGCCCGAATCGCCCTCGATGAACTCGTACGCCACGCCGGGGCGGATCACGCGGTCCACCCAGCCCGTCAGGATCGCGGGCGGTTGGCCCCACCAGTTCGGATGCACCAGGACGATCCCGTCCGCCTCGGCGATTTCCGCGCAGTGGGCCGCGATGGCCTCGGGCAAGTCGGCGCCCTTCGGGATTTCCCCTTGGGGCAGGAGCGGGTCGAACCCTTCCCGGTAGAGGTCGTGGTACAGAGCGCGGTGACCGTTGCGCTCCAGTTGTTCGACGACGGTTTGCGCGATGGCGTGGTTGAAGCTCCCCTCGTGGGGATGGGCGAGAATGACAGAGATCCGCATGTGTCCGGGTCTTTCCTTTCGGGTTTTCGGGGTTCTTCCCCGCAGCGTATCGCGATGTTTTTATCGGATTGCCTGCCGCCTGTCCAGCGTTTTACCAATCCGCTTCCGGTTCCTGTTGTCAAGAGTCTCGTCCTGTGTCACAATCAACCGGTGGTGTTTATCAGGGGCGCCACCCAAAGGCGCCCGCCTGAGGCTGGCAGAAGTCAAATGCGCGTCCGCCGGCCCGCTACACTCAACCCCCGTTGTCCGTCCGCCTGGACGGCCCTTCCGCAAAAGGATTGGACCCGATTTGTTATCTCCCACCCGTCATTGCCCGCAACATTCATTCTTTGCGTCCTCCCTGCTCTTTATCACCGTCGCGTCTCTGGCTGTTTTTCTGCTGACCGGCGCCACCCGCACCCGCCCGCAGGCCGATCCTGCGACCGGTACCTCCGCAGGCCAAACCGCAACCACCAGCGCCACCGGGGCGGTGCGCTATCTCCGGCCCCTCCCCAAAGCGCGAGCGGGTCAACCCCCAGTGGCCGGAAAACCCTCGACCAAAACGGCCGCCAAGACAAAAATTTCGACCCAAATTGCTGAACCTCCCGCCTTGGAACCCCCCAAACCCGACCCGTGGACCCAGGTCACCGTGGAACCCCAATGGAGCGTGGTGTATCGCAACCCCCGCCCCTCAAAGGCATTCGTCGTCGGGACGTGGGAACGTCTCGCTTCCGGCCAGCTGACCCGGACCGATCTCGTTCCGGTTAACCCACCCGATATGACCGCCGCGCTGGGGTTCGCTACGGTGGACGGACCGGAAACCGGCGGGTGGTTCCTGACCACGGGCCGGCGCATCGTGATCAAGAGCACCGACGCCGCATCGGGCCGCCGGATGTATTCCTACGAATCGGTGGCGCGGCTGGGGTGGACCATTGGTGTGGACCACCGCGCTGACGCCTCGGCGCGGGTCTTCTGGCAAGGCGGTGCAGGCGCCGCACAGTCCGCCGAAGCGCTTCTGGCGCGGGCGGTCGCCGAAGCGCCCGCCACCGGCGCGTGGATCGTGGCGGCGGAAGCGGAATTCTCGGTGGCGCGCGGTCAGACCCTCCTGCGGGCGCCCGCGCCGGGCCGAGCATTGAACCAAAGCGCCGACAAACAGGACCCAAAGCGTTCCTTCTCGCTTCCCTCCGAGGAAAGCAATCAGCCGGGATTTCTCGTGGCGTTGGTTATAGATCCGAAGTCGCGTGTGGGCGGAGCGCTGGCGGAGCGGTTTCTCCCGCCCGATACCCTGCCCCTGCCCGGTACGGAACTGCGCGCCCTGGCCATGTTCGGCGTTCTGCGCCAACCGGCGCCCACCCCCAACCTCTCGGCGCCCCTGGCGGACCTGTGGCTCAAGGTGGATTACAAGGAAAAAGAGCGGTTCCCGAAAGTGCTGAATGTCCAGCGTCTCCTCGGAGGATCGGCGATCCGCCGCGCCTACCTGAGCGTCTGGGCGCTGAATGCCCTCGAACCCTGCAACCTGTACCAACCGCCGGAACTCGTGGACATGGCCGAGTTCGCCCCCGAAATCGAGCGCGACCAGAAATGGGCCACCGGGACCCCTCAGTTTCCGGAACCCATCTACGAAAAACCCCGCCTCCTGCTGCGCCGCGAGGTGGCCGAGGGGATAGTCCGGGTTGATAGACGTCTCAATAAAGAGGGATTGCAGCTCAAACTCTACGACGCCTACCGTCCTTTCTCGATCACCCAGAAACTCTACCGCCGGTATGCCGAGGAATTGCTCCAGAAGCGGGGAGTGGTGCCCGAGCACCTGTTGTATCTGGCCTCGCCCGAGGTCGGCTCACGTCACAATCGCGCCGCAGCGGTGGATTGCACGCTCACAGACGCCCAGGGCCGCGAACTTGTCATGCCTTCGGAGTATCTCACCTTCAACGAAACCTCGCACCGCACCCCCCCGGTGAACGTCAATTCCGTACAATACACGAATTGGGTGGCCGCCATGACGCCTGAAGCAAGCGCGAACATGGACATTTTGACCCGGGTCATGACCGCCGAAAAATTCAGCACCATCAACGAGGAGTGGTGGCACTTCGACGCGCCCGATTACAAATCCTACTCGCTCCTCGACGAACCCCTCTGGCCCGACCCGAAGGCCGCGGCGGTGCGGCCCGACGAGTGGAACCTCGCCGCCCTGCCGGGTTCGGACGTCACCACCCAGACCGCGCTGGTTCCGAACTCCAAGCTTCGGTTGGCCCTGCCGTCCGACGACCTGCGTCCACCGCAGACCCTGGAAAATGGCAAACGCAGCCGGAGCGTCTCGAAGTCCAGCGACACTTCAGGCGCCTCTCCAGAGAAAAACGAATCCGGCGCGCGGAAAGGCCTGGACCTCGCCTTTCTGATCAAACTGGCCGCCGTTGGGTTTGTTCTCCTGATCGCGCTCCTGCTGACCCTCGCGAGCCTGTTCAAAAGACGATAGACCCCCTCGATCCTTCATCCTTATGTTTGAAGGATTGGAAAATCTGGATCTATTGTGGTTTTCAGCCCCCGGAGGGGGCGACGGTGAGTAGCCGTGGGTGACCGAAGGGAACCCACGGAACACGCCGAAAAATAGGATCAAGCCCCGGAGGGGCGGCAGAAACGTGAAGGATCGAAGTAGACCCGGAGACCTGGGAAAAAATCTTGCCGCTTCAAAAGAATTTGTGGGGAAGCAGGGGAGCCGCCCCAGAAAACCTGTTGGTTATTCAAAGGGCAATCAACCACAAAACGCAGAGGCGCAAAGACGCAAGGGCGCAGAGAGGCGTGAATGGAGAGGGGACGAGGCACAAACCTCGAGAACGAATGGTGGGAAAATCTCAACCGTCATGCAAAATACTGAATCTCTGCGACTCTGCGACTTCGCGCCTTCGCGTTAAATTGGTTTTGGTTACAGCTTTGCTGCGCCAGGTTTTCTTGATGATTCTGATGCGGTCCCTTTTTCCCGTTCCCGCGGTCCTTTTCAGTTTTCCTTCCGTTCAACCCTGTGCCGCCGGTACGGGCACAGGCGCGGGGGGCGGGGGCGCCACTGGCTGCGGGGCGGAAGTTGGAGCCGAAACCGGGGCCGGGGGAGTGTCGGGCTGCGCCAGATAGGCGGCGGCTTCCTGCTTCAGGCTCGGCGCCAGACCCGCCGCCTGGGCGCACCGTTGCGCGTACTCCAGCGCCTTAGGCCGGTTGTTCGCCATTTCTTCGATCTTGAACAACTGGTACCAGACTTCTTTTTTCTCCGGATCGAGTTTTTCACACAGCAGCGCCTGTTCCATGGCTTCGCGCAGGCGGCCTGCCTCGCGCAGCATCTGGGCCAGATCCAGCCGACCCGCCGCATCGCCCGGGAAATGCTGCAGGTACGCCTGCATGAACGCGATCGCGCCAGCCGGATTGTTTTTCCGTTCATAGACGGCGCTGATGGACTGCGCCAGCCCGGCCCGCAGGTCTTCCAGGCTCTTCATGCCCTGCAGGAACTGCTGCGCCGTTCGGTTTTCTTCACGCTGGGCGCGTCGCTGCAACGCCTGGATGGTGGTCCGCGGCAGATCGGACAAGCGGAACAACAGGTCCTGCGCCTCGACCAACTGGTCGGTCCGGGCTGCGTACTGGATATACTCCATCCCCCAACTCCAGACCTCTTCGCGAATCTGATCTGGAGTCCGACGCACCCCTTTCTCTTCCACCAGGATGATGCGCCAGCTGTCGTAGAGGGTCGCGAGAGCCTGGACGGCCTCGTCGTTCGGATGGCGCTGGAGGGAGTCCTTATAGACCTCGTTCAACAGGGCGCGATTGCGCAGCAACGCCTCGTCTCCCTCGAGGGTGTACTCCATACGGCGCTGCATCCGGGGGGTGAGTTCGAGTTTCTGGACCTCTTCAGCGGTCAGAAGCGCCGGGCCGGCCAGAACCTTGTTGAGCGCGGCGCAGATCGCCTCCGTGAGCGCCGGATCGTCCGGTTCGGCGTCTTTCGCCAACGCCAGGGCTTCCGTTAGAGGTTCCCGCAATTTCTGCGACAGGGGGTCTTTACCCTTCTTCACCTTTTTCAGGAAAGCGGAAGCGTCCAGAATGTCCTCGGCGATGAAGGCCGTATCGGGGCGTTTGTTCTCCTCGGCCATGAGCATGTCCACCAGATACTCGGTACAGGCCCCCTGCACGATGGTCCGGGCCGCTTCCATGCGGAAGTTCTCGATGGCCTTTTTCAACAGATCCTTGATGCGCGCCGCGCCCGCCGCCTGATCGAATTGGGGGTCGGTCTTGGCCCGGGACTGTTCCATCCGCTCGATGCTCAACAACCGGTAATAGAGCATGCCGAGGTTGTAGCGGGTCTGGGAGAACTCGGCGGAATACTCCTGCATCTGTTTGTAAGTGTTCAGGGCGGCCTGCAGGTCTTCCCTGGTCACCTGAGCGCCATTGCCCATCGAGAGAATCGAGGCCAGCTTGTAATAGCTGGTCAGGAAGGTGGGGTTCAGCTCGATCGCCTTGCGGAAGTACCCGATGGCCTTGTCGCGTTCTTTTCCGAACTGCTGGATGGAATAATTGATCTGCTGTTCAATCTTCGCCTTCTGGGCCGCCGTCAATCCCGGTTTCCGGCCTTCCCGCTGGAGCGCGGCAATGTCGTCCAGATATTGAGCCAGAGGACCGGGATTCTCGGGCGGGTTGCCCAAGATGTTCAATCCCTCACTGTGCGTCATGGACCCCAAGAAAAAATTTCTCGCGTTGATGGTGGTGACAAAAAATCCGACCACACTGAGCGCCAGCATACCGTAAACTAATTTCGTCTGCATCGCCGTGGGACGCGATTGGGAACCTTCGGTGGACTCCTCGGCGGACGCCCGGCGGTTGATCATGCCCGCCATGACCCCCAGCACGGCCCACATGTTGCCCGCGCCGATGGGCCAACGCGAGTTGGGACAGGTCAGGTTTGCGATGATGAATCCCGTCATGGCGCCCAAGACACAGATCATCGAAATGCGTGTGTCCAGATCGTGCGAGCGCCAGAGCCGGGCCGTACATTTCCAATAGAGGAATCCCAGGAAACTCATGAACGTGACAAACCCGATGATCCCGGTGTCGGAGAGCACATCCAGGAAGATGTTGTGCGAGAAAACCGTCACGTGGTTGATTTCGTACAGATTGTAGTCCGGACGGCGTTCGTAGGGGTAGAACACCAGATACCCCTTGATGCCCGATCCCGTGAGCCAATGCTTCTTGAAAATCTGCCACGCACCGTCCCACAGAATGAAACGCGCCATCAAAGGATTCTCGAAGTCGCGAATCTGCTCGGTGACAAACTTGCGCGTGGCGCGCCCGACTCCCCGGTCACCTGGCAGAACCGCCAGAACCGCCGTTCCCAGCACCACACACAACAGAATGGCCGCCAACACTAACCTCCCTGGACGGCCAAAATTGAAGCGGGCGGCGAAAATGGCCAGAAACGCCATCATGAAAATCTCAAACTCGAGCGCGAAGTAGAGCGTGATCTTACTCTTGGTCATATAGAGCGATACGACGGTGGCAATGAAAACCAGAACCATCGCCATCCGCCAGGTAAAAGACGGCATCCTCAAAAAAGCCACCACAACCACCGGCAACAGAAGAAACGCCCAGAACCCGTGCCAATAGGGGCGCGCGCCCAGGACTTGAGGAAAGCAATTCGACAGGATAGCCTTGTTCATCTTGAAAACAGCCGAGTCACTCAGAGTGGCGCGTTTTTCCCACAAGGTTCTCTGTTTGGCGGAAACTTCAGCCTGATTCACCAGTTCCGCCGAAAAAAACTCGGGATCGTGCAGAGAGCGATTGATCCAATCCAAAAAGTAGAAGCGTAGATCGTTGGTCAGCGTTCCGTTGATACTTGCCGAGAGAACCCCCTGGATTCCCTTGGGCAGGTCATTGAAAAAGAGATTGGCCGACGTGTTGGCCGTGTCCTTGTTTTCCACCACCGCCACGGCAAACTGATTGAAGGATGGAACATCCTCCGGGATGAAAACTTTAGGACCGGAAAAACAAAGACACAACGCCGCAAGGATCAGAGAAAGAGCGCAGGCGCCCCGCCCGGCGCGGGATTCGACCAGCAGCCAGAGAGAACCCCCCACGATCGGGGCGATGCAGATCAAAAAAAGCAGATGAAGATTTGCCACGAGGCAGACTCCCGCAAGCAGGAACAGAACTGCGACACCGATGAGTCCCGGCTTGTAGTATTCCGGCCATTTGTGCTTGAAAAGCGCCAATGCAGGAAAGGCAAGCGATGGCAGCAGGAGAAAGCAAAGGATCTGGAGATATTGTTCCGGGACAATTTGGGAAAAATAGCCGAGCGTCAGGTCGGACATCAAACATAGAACCAGAAAAGCGCCGGTCAAAATAGAAACCAGTTTCCAGGATCGCAAGGGCACCAGGATAAACGACGCGATAATGAAAGGCGCAACGAGCAGGAGAAATGCCGAGTAAAAATTTCGATTCAGGATCAACGACATCATGGTTCGCCGTGCGCCATGAAGGGTGTTGACCATTTTAAAGAGGTACGTATCCATCATGGCGTTGCGTTTTGTTTCAATGCTCAGAGCGGAATCGTACAACGCTTTCCGTTTTATATCATCCGGCTGGCGATTTTCCTTCTCGGCAAGCGCGGCTTCGTCGTTCATTCTCTGCAGAAGGGACTTGAACTGAGTATCGTAAGCGCTGCGTTCTTTGGCGTACTCCTGGTATTTGACACTAGGCACGCCAGGTCGTCCTTCTACTCCCGTATGCAACAAACCGAAAACGGTTGTGACCAGCGTGAGCAACGTAAAGAAAAGAATCGTGTGGCGGACATACCGCTTTTCGCTGGAACATCCCATAAAAGCAAAGAACGGCCCGAGGAGCGCCCACTGCAATTGAAACCCGTCCCAGGCTATCCAACGAGACTCGACTGGAGCGAAGAGCGTCGAAATAGCCGTCGCTATGTAGTAGGAACCCAGTGTCACCACCAGTCCCATCCGCGGAGGATCGAGCAGACGAAACGCCAGCAGGCCGAAGTACGCGATCATGAGCAGAGGACCCAACGTACGGACAACGACTTCTTTGATATCGTCGAGCTGATGGGTGTAGGGGGTCATCGCCGAGACATGAATGCTCAAAAATACCACGCCCATCCAGAACATGATGGAGTGGGCGCGCTGCCGCCATTTTTCGTGTTCTGAAAGACTTCCGTTCATTCCAGGAATCCTTTGCGTCGTGAAGATAAAAGTAAAAGGCTATGGGAGATACTCTACTTCGTGTTCTTTCTGAAGAGACGCGATCAAATCACGATAGGTTTCTTCAAAGTGTGTGGCAACGGAAATACAGAGTATGCCGGTTTTGACGCTTTCCGTGCGAACCCTCAGTACATGATCGTAAGCTTCCAGAATTGCGTTGAAATACCCTATTTCGGACGTTTTAACCTTAATACGGAAAATTGTAAAACACGCTTGATTCGACGGAAGACGGTCCCACCGGGACACTGTCCCGTCAGAAGAAGTGGATGAATTGTCAGCGGAAGAAAACATGGATATTCAAAGTCGCAAGCCGAAATCGGGCAGAGAAGAAGAAAAGAAGAGTTTCTCCCGCCACGTCTGTCTGAACTTCTGGTGCCCGAGGCCGGGCTCGAACCGGCACGATCGGTTAAGATCGAGGGATTTTCCTGCCGCACCTGGTCGCCCAGGCCGACACCAAAAAAAACGATGCCGTTGACGGTCTGGACTATATCATCTCCCAAAAAAACGGGGAGTCGGGCGTATAGTCTCTGAGGGGCCAACCACGGCTTCCCTGCTGATTGCCTGCACCTGAAGATTTTCGCCTGTTTTCGGATTCATCCGACGCTGCGGTCAACAGCAGGCACTTCAGGATACTCAGGGTTTCCAGCAAACAGCCCGATTCTACTTCCAACCTTTCGATTGGAGCACTCCGTTTCCGCACTGAAGCGGATCAAAGTCCCTTGTGTCTGCCAATTCCACCACTCGGGCACGAGCAGTTGAAAAACGCATTGTTGGCAAAAGAGGCACCAACGAAAGCATTCAGGAAAAAAATAGGGAAAACTCGCAGGGAATGCAAGTCGAAAGGATACAAAGGCAAATCCGACTGTTATTGGGCTACTATAGGTATTATAGAAGATAATTGAGATAAAGAATAAAAGAATAAGAAGGTCTGTGCAGAGTGTGGATATCTATTTAACTTCTGTGATTGGAATGATTTAGACTGCACAGGGGTGGCTCGGGTTCTTCAGGATGTGTCCACAGGGAGAGACGATGATGGATGGAAAAATGAAATAGGGCGGCATGGAGGGAATATTCTGGGGATAGGCTGTGTAGAGACTTTATCGCGCTTAATTCCCGAAAAGCAGGGTGAATGCTGTTATTTTAGGTTTCTTTTGCGAGAATAATATACACAGACTTTTGAACAGGCGAGGTGTTTTATAGAGCATTGAAAAAGAAATGGTTGCGGTGATTTTCATTTTTCTTTGCACAGTTTGGTCTGTTTTTACACAGGCGTCGGATTGGAAAGAAAGTGGATTTTTCTTGAAAGAAATCGGGATCAGCCGTTAGGATACATGAATGGAAAGCACTGCGGGGATGAAATGCTTCCTGCAAAAATACAGAGAGAGGATAATGACAATGGCGTATGTGATTGGGGATGATTGTACGATGTGTGGCAGCTGTATCTCGGTATGTCCGGTTGAGGCGATCAAAGAAGGCGATCCGAAGTTTGTGATCGACGCGGATACCTGTACGGATTGTGGTGCTTGCGCTGGGGAATGCCCGGTGGAAGCGATCAAAGAAGGCTGAGACAGGCCCGGAATGTAGAAAGGGACTCCTCCTGGAAGCAGGAGGAGTTTTTTTAGTTTATATAGTTCATTATAATATAAGAAATTAAATAAACTTGTAAGAATTTATGTTGGGTATATTTTTGCTTGCAGTGGGGACGGATTGACATGAGAATAGAGGAAGAGGACAAGAATAACAGAAAAGGAGCGGCAAAATGGCGATCAAACTAGTCACCGGCGAGGAAATGAAAACGATTGATAACAGGACGGTCCATGAAAGTGGAATTTCTGGAATTGAATTGATGGAACGGGCGGGGGCGAAGGTAGCCGAACATATACTGGAAAAATGGAATCCAGGAAAAGTGGGAATTGTAACAGGCAAGGGCAACAATGCGGGAGATGGTTTGGTGGTAGCGCGTCTTCTGAGAGAAAAAGAGGTGGAAGTTGTCCTGATTATGCTGACGGCGGGTGGAAACCTCAGCGAATCGGGCCGGGCCAATTTTGAAAAGTTACCAGCGGATGTCGTGCTGTTGGACAGGCATAGTGTAGAAGGTATGGGAGAGGTTTTCTCGGATTGCGACGTCTTGGTAGATGCTATTTTGGGAACCGGATTACAGGGGGCGCCCAAAGGCTGTTTCGGGGAAGCGATAGCCGCCCTGAACGCGCTCAACCAGGAGATCGTGGCCATTGATATTCCCTCCGGGTTGAACAGCAACACGGGAGAAGCGGAAGGCGCCTGTATTGTAGCGTCTGAAACCATCACGATAGGTCTGCCCAAACTGGGGATGGTTCAGGGTGTTGGTCCCCAAGTCTGCGGGATGGTGACCGTCGCAGATATTGGTTTTCCCAAAAGCCTTGCGGAAAGCAAAGACCTGAAGAACCACCTGATCACCTTGGAGGACATCCAAAAGGGATTGCCGGAGCGGGTGTACGATGGTCACAAAGGGACTTTTGGATCGCTTCTTGTCCTGGCCGGCAGTTGGGGGATGAGTGGTGCGGCTTATCTGACAACCGCCTCCGCTCTTCGGTCCGGTTGTGGGATGGTCTATGGGGCGTTTCCGAAAGACGTACAAAATGTGGTCGAGGGCATGTTGATCGAGGCCGTGAAGATACCGCTGGAGGGAAAACCGCATCAGATTCTGTCCTATGACAATTGGAGCAGGCTGGAGCCGTTCATCGAGAAGGCAACAGCGATAGCGGTCGGGCCAGGTATTGGGACGGCGGAAGAAACCGCCCGTCTGGTGGATGAACTGGTCTGCGTGGAAAAGCCCTTGGTAATTGATGCCGACGCTTTGAATTGTCTGAGAGAAAAGGTTTTGTACTTGACGAAACGGAATGCTCCCACCGTTCTGACACCCCACCCGGGTGAGATGGCCCGGATTCTGGGAAAGTCGGTTCAGGAGATCCAGGCGGATCGTTTCCAGGCGGCGAAGTATCTGGCGCAGGAAAGCCAGACCGTGGTTCTGTTGAAGGGCGCCTACACCGTAATCGCAGAGCCGGAAGGGAGAGTGTTTGTCAATCCGACGGGCAATGCAGGAATGGCAAAGGGTGGCACGGGGGATGTTCTGACCGGGTTGATCGGTGGGTTGCTTGCGCAGGGTTGCAGCGGTTTGCAGGCGGCCATGATCGGCGCCTATGTACATGGCATGGCGGGTGATTTGTGTCAGGAACGAAAAGGAGAGAGAGGGATGACTGCGCAGGATGTCCTGGGACTCCTCGCGGAGACCCTCCAAATCTGTGAAGAAGCGGATTGGCAGGAAGAAGTTGTGCTTTAATGTAGGCGCCTTGCAGTTTGAACTTGATATGACGCACGAAAAGATTATGATGAGAATCCGTGAGGCGTTTTGGTTCTGTTTCACGTGAAACAATTTGGAACCCAGCCTCTTCAAGTTTCACGTGAAACATCCGGACCCACCCTGATTCGCTTCCAAGGCAATCAGGTCATTGCCCCTCGCAAGATATTCTTGAGGTGCCCAAGGGACTTCCATGACATTTGTGATCGCGGTCACGAATCAAAAAGGTGGGGTGGGGAAAACCACCACAGCCGTCAACCTTGCGGCGTGTCTGGCGGCCGCCCGGCGCAAAACCCTGTTGGTGGATATGGATCCCCAGGGAAATGCCACCAGTGGCCTGGGTGTGGATAAAAACACCGTCCAAGCCAGTTCCTATGAACTCCTCATCGGTGCCGCCACAGCCCAGGAGGCAATTCACCCCACTTTTATTGAATTGCTGGATGTTATTCCTGCCACTATTGATCTGGTGGGGGCGGAATTGGAACTGATTGACCTGCCGGAGCGCTCCAACCGCCTCGAACTGGCGTTGCAACCCGTTCTCTCCAATTATGAGTACGTGTTGATAGACTGCCCGCCCTCTTTGGGGCTTCTGACCGTCAATGTGCTCACTCTGGCCCGGCAGGTGTTGATTCCAGTGCAGAGTGAATATTTCGCCCTCGAGGGATTGAGTGCGCTGGTCAACACCGTCGAGCGGATTCGTGGCAGCCTGAATCCGGACCTGGCCATCCTTGGATTGGTGGTGACCATGTACGATGGACGGACCAATCTGGCCCAACAGGTCCACAACGAGGTTCGGCGGGTCTTTGGTGATCTGGTCTTTAAGACCGTAATTTCCCGTTCGGTGAAGATCAGCGAGGCCGCCAGTTTTGGAAAACCGATCATTTTCTACGATTTGCGCTCCTCGGGAGCCGAACATTACGTCAAACTCTGTGAGGAGGTACTGCATGTCTGCGAAAAGACTAGCGTTGGGGCGCGGACTTGATTCTCTGATTGGACCCCGAACAACGTCAGCCATGCTCCCTTCGCAAGACAACTTGCGCCTTCTGGAACTGCCTCTGGCGGAAATTCGACCCAATATCAACCAGCCCCGCAAGGAATTCGACGAGCGCCATATTCAGGAATTGGCCGATTCCATCCGGGAATTGGGGATTTTGCAGCCCCTGCTGGTGCGCAAGCAACTCGATTCCTATGAATTGATCGCCGGGGAGCGCCGGTACCGGGCCGCAACCCTCCTGAAGTTGGAAACGGTTCCCTGCCGCGTGACCGATGCCACGGATGAAAAATCGTTCGAAATGGCCCTGGTCGAGAACCTGCAACGCGAGGATCTCAATGCGATCGAAGAAGCGCGGGCGTACCACTCGCTGATCGAGCAATTCGGCCTGACCCAGGAAGAAGTCGCGACGCGAGTGGGCAAAAACCGCTCGACGGTCGCCAACAGCCTGCGCCTTTTGAACCTTCCGGTGGATATTCAGGAAGATTTGTTGGAAAATCGCCTCACACCCGGGCATGCGCGGGCGATTCTGTCTCTCCCCGACACTCCCAAACAGCGCGCGTTGCGGAACCTGATTTTGGCGAAAGGCTTTTCGGTACGCGAAGCCGAGGCCGAATCCCGCCGTATGCTGAAACCGAAAAAACCAAAACCCCCTCAGCCTGGCGACAACCTCCAAGTCGAGGTCGGTTCGCTTCAGGAACAACTCTCGATGAAAATCGGCCTGCCCGTGCGAATCAAGGCGGCCAGTTCCACTTCTGGTAAGGTGGAAATTTTATACCACTCTCTGGACGATTTCGACCTTCTGGTCGATTTCTTTGGGATCGAAAAATCATGATGACTTCTTCTTTTCGCTTCGACAAAACCGCTGCTCATCCTCTTCTGGTGCGCCGTTACACCTGGCGGAGCCAATTTGCCTCCGTTCTGGTGCTCCTGTTCGGCTTTCTGTTCCTGTCCGCCTGTACGGAAGAAATGGGAAAAGGGGTCGCCGACTGGCTCGGGATGGACATTTTCAAGGTCATCCGCAATGCCGACATCATCGGCAAGGCGTGCATGTTCGCCACCGTGCTCTTCTCGATAGCCAGCTGGGCGATCATTATCTATAAGGCGCTCCACCTGCGGGCCGCTTCCAGGCAGACGACCCGTTTCATCAACGAGTGCATGTCGGGCAGTGGCGGATTGGAGGAGGCCTATCAGAACGCTTCGGCCTATCCGGACAGCCCGCTGGCCCAGATTCTGCGCGAGGGGTACCTCGAACTCGAGCTGGAAGACTGGTACAAGGTGGGTTACAACCTTAGCCCCGAGCAGCGCGTCGAAGTGGCCAAGGCGGGGGTCGAGCGCGTGTTCGAGCGCACGATCACCAACGAAGTCTCGCACTTGGAAAGCAACATCATCTTTCTGGCCGTGACCTCGAACGTTTGTCCCTTCTTCGGTCTGTTCGGAACGGTGTGGGGGATCATGATCGCCTTCGAGAAAATGGGCGCCGCACAATCCGCCGCGCTCAGTGAGCTGGCGCCCGGTATCTCGACCGCGCTCACCTCGACTGTCGGCGGGTTGGCCGCAGCCATTCCGGCTTCGATGGCTTACAACTACTTCACTGCCCGTGTACAGGTGCTGACCAGCCAGATGGACTCGTTCGCGCTCGAACTGGCCAACATTATCCAGAAGCAATTGCTGAAGCAACGCGTCTGATCGGGAACCTTTCCCGGACTCAGAGGTCTAAGGAGTATGAGCATGCGTCGCCACCGTCAGCCCCTCCACGCCATGTCGGAGATGAACGTCACCAATCTCCTGGACACGGCGTTTATTCTCCTGATTGTGTTTATGTTGGTCGCGCCCCAGTTGAGTCAAGGTGTTAAGGTTGACTTGCCCCAGGTTGTGGATGCTCCGGCCTTGGAAGCGGCGACGGACAAGACGTTCCTGATTACGATCCAGAAAATAGAGGCCTCTCTGGATGGCAAAAATGAGCAGGTGTTTGCCAAGCAACAACCGGTTGAACTCGAAGAACTCAAAAGCCTGGTCAAGGATGAACAGGCAAAACTCAAAAGTGCAGTCAGAGATGCACAGGCGCCGCCACCCGAGTTGGGGGTTCTAGTCGAAGCGGACCGAGATGCGAGTTGGCAGGCGGTGTCGAGCGTCCTGAACGCTTTGGCCCAGGTGGGGATCACGCGCGTGGGGTTCAAAACGATCCCCGCGACCGAAGAGGACAAAACCTCCCCGGCCCCGGCTGCGAAGGGGAATACAAAACCCGTTGGGGAGAAGCCCGCCGCCAAGTCGGCGAAGAAATCCGGCAAGTAGATGTCCCGTTCCCGCCGCTGCCGCACCCGCAGGTACCTATTATGTTACTAAATGAAAAACAATCCTATAATTCCATCCTGAAGTATGTGGCGTGTTCCTTCTTCGCGCATCTGGGTTTTGTGCTGCTGGTGATTGGAATCGGGTTGTTGCCGCCTCTTAAGAGAGAACGAGCGCTCGGGGGAGGCGGGGTGCCGGTGCAAATCAACTTGGGAACCGGGTTTTTGGAGGAACAAGCGGGAGGCGGGGAGGAACCCACTCCTGTAGAAACCCCCGCGCCGGAACCGGAGCCGACGCCCGCTCCCACTCCGGAGCCGACCCCGGTCCCGACTCCGGTGGCCACGCCCAAACCCACGCCGGTTCCCGAACCGACCCCCACACCCCCTCTTGATATTGATAAGATGGCTGTGGCCTCCGAAGAGAAAACGCCGACTCCGACCCCGACCAAGACTCCGACCCCCAGTCCGACTCCGACCGAGAAACCCACCCCAAAACCCACGGAAAAGCCCACTCCGACCCCCACCCCGGAGATCAAGAAAAAAGCGCCCGAGACCAAGAAGGTCGTCAATACGCCCGCTCCGACAGAAAAAGCGGCGGCTCCCGCGACCCCGAAACCGGCTCTGACCCCGCCGCCCAATCCAGGGGGCGCGAAAGGGGAGGGAGCCAAATCGGGCGGACCCGCGCTGGAACCGCCCAGACCCGGTCTGCCCCCCGGGGGATCTCCCCTGGGTTCGGCAACGGGGCAGCCTGGAGGGGGAATCGGCCCGATCGGAATTCCGGGGTTGCCCCCCGGTCCGGGGGTTCCGTGGGGGAAAGCGGGAGTCATCGAGGAGGGGTCGTTTCCGGATGATTACCTCGCCAAGATCGTGTATGCCCTCCAGAAGAATTTTCAGCTCCCGCCTCATATCCGCGAGAGCAAGAGTTGTACGGTTCGTTTCAAGGTTCTGCAGAATGGAAGTCTCGTAGAGCCGCAGGTGATTCAAGGTACGGGCATCCCCGGTCTGGATAGAATGGCGCTTGATGCGGTGCTGAAAGCCCCTCAGGTGCCCCCCTATCCGCCCGAGTATTCCAAAGCGCCTTTTGTTAACGCCCGCGTCAATTTTGTGTACACACCAGCCAATCAGTGAGTAAAAGTCTCATCGTGTCCATCTGATTTGTTGGTCTATCGAAGTCTTTGATACAGAAGTAGAGGGATCGAGCAGACGGTGGAAGAAACCGAAGCCGGGCAGGTTCGGCTTTCTGAGGTTCCATCACTCCTTCGGATGCAGGGATCATCATGTTGATCTACCAGAAACCCGCTCATCATCCGTTGTTGAAGTTTTTCGCTTTTTCTTCGTGTGCGCACCTGAGTCTCGTTCTTCTGATGATTGTGATGGGGCTGTTCTCCATGAACTCTTCCCTGTCGAGCGAGGGTGGGAAAAATTCGTCCCTGTCAGGGGATGAAGGTACTGGAACCCGGATTTTCAATTTTTCCCCCGACTCTTTTTCTCCCAATCAAAAGGGTTCTTCCGGGCCACAACAACCTCCTGTGTCGGTACCCACGGAGGCGCCGACCCGAGTCCCGACTCCCGTCCCGACACCCGAATCAAAACCGGTTATAGCGCCGACCCCGACTCCTCCCATCGAGCGGGTCGAGACAATGGCCATTGCCTCCGAAAAAACGCCGGACCCGACCCAATCGCCTACGGCGACTCCCACCCAGGCGCCAAAAGTACCCACCCCTGTCGTGACGCCCGAAACGAAGAAACAGGAGCAGGAATTCAAGGTCGTCAAAGGTACCCCGGCCCCTTCGGAAATGCCCGAGTCGGTGACACCGAAACCGTCCGTCCTGACCCCGCCGCCGAACCCCGGAACCAACGGGGAGGGGACCCATTCGGGGAATGATGCCCCCTTGGAACCGCCAAAAGGAGAGATACGAAACGGCACGGATCCGGCGGGTTCGCTGAACGGCCTTTCGCCAGAAGGAAGCGGTTCGGGCGTCCAGGGAGGATCGGGCGGTGGCCAGGGGGAAACGGGGATTGCCTTGGATGGTGGGAATTTTCCGCCCGATTACATCGCGCAAATCGAGACGCTTCTCAAGAGCAACTTCACGCCGCCGGCCTACCTGCGCGAGAACAAGACCTGTACTGTGCGTTTCAAGATTCTGCAGGATGGAAGCCTTCGCGATCCGCAAGTGGTCGAAGGGCAGGGTACGGGTTTTGACGGTCTCAATCTGATCGCGATTCAAGCGGTCGAGAAAGCCAGGCGGGTCTTTCCTTATCCGCCCGAATATTCCACCAAACCTTTCGTTTACGCGCGTGTCAATTTCCAGTTTACACCGGCCAATCAATAACTCTACAATTGGGAAATGGCGTTTGAAGAACGGACCAGCCGGGGCGGGTTTTGAACCCGCCCCGGTTCGATACCGTCTTGGGAGCGCGAAGAACGGTTCGAAATGTTCTTTTCCCGTGAAACAGATTCCCGTGTGAAGGCGAGTCTTTTGTTTTGGTGTTATGGGGCGAAAACGGTTTTGACTCGATCACATTTTGGGTGAGGTTTTATCAGACTACGCCAATCAGGAGATTGGCGTTCCCGGGAACCGTTTTCTCCCCACAAAAATGGTCCTTCTGGGAGGGCGGGCGTCCCGCCCGCCTGAAAGAAAAACCGGACGATGGGCGTTCAACCGCAGTTTTTAGATAATAAACCGTTTCACGGGCGGGACGCCCGTGCCACCTCTACTTTTCATTCCAAAAGGAGATCGCAGATGAAACAGAGAAAACTCGGATCGCAGGGGCTGGTTGTTTCGGCCCAGGGGTTGGGGTGCATGGGGATGTCCGACTTTTACGGCCAGCGCGACGAGGCCGAGTCCATCGCCACAATCCACCGCGCGCTAGATCTCGGGGTGAATTTTCTCGACACGGCGGACGTGTACGGGCCGTTCACCAATGAGGAACTGGTCGGCAAGGCGCTCAAAGGCCATCGTGATGGAGTAATTCTCGCGACGAAATTTGGCGCGATCAAGGCCGATGAACCCCTTCCGGGCGGGTACCGGCCCATCACCCGCGTCAGCGGTCGGCCCGATTATGTCCGTTCCGCCTGCGACGCGTCGCTCAAGCGGCTGGGGGTGGATCATCTTGATTTGTATTACCAGCACCGGGTGGACGCCGAGGTGCCCATCGAGGAGACGGTCGGGGCGATGGCCGAGCTGGTGACGGCGGGCAAGGTGCGGTTCCTCGGGTTGTCGGAAGCCAGTCCCTCGACGATCCGCCGCGCCCAGGCGGTTCATCCCATCTCGGCGCTCCAGACCGAGTACTCCCTCTGGACGCGGGAGACGGAAGAGGAGATTCTGCCGACCGTGCGGGAACTCGGGATTGGGTTCGTGGCGTACAGTCCGCTGGGGCGGGGGTTTCTGACCGGGGAGTTGAAAAGTCCGGACGATTTTGCGCCCGACGATTACCGCCGGACCAGCCCCCGTTTCCAGGGGGATAATTTTGTTCAGAACCTGAAACTGGTCGAGCGGGTGCGGGCGATTGCCGCCCGCAAGGGTCTGACCCCGGCGCAGCTGGCGCTGGCGTGGGTGATGGCGCAGGGGGATGACATTGTGCCGATCCCCGGGACCAAGCGCCGCAAGTACCTCGAGGAAAACATCGCCGCCGCGGAGGTGGAGTTGAGTTCGGAAGATCTGAAGGAAATAGCCGAAGCGCTTCCCAGAGGACTGGCAGCCGGAAACCGGTACCCGGACAGCATGATGAAAATTCTCCGGCAGCCGTGATGGATCTGAAACGAATCGCGTAGAGATGCAGGGACGCGGAGACCGGTAGAGAGCGCAAACCGAAAACTACAGAGAACCACGAAAGGCACGAAAGACACGAAAAATTGATGTTCGGTTTTTTTCGTGCGCTTCGTGTCTTTCGCGCTTAAAAAGCGGTTCAATGTCAATTGTCCATTATCCATTATCAATTCAAAAGGGGTTTTCCATGAAAGCTCGACAATTGCGCGATCTGGGAATTCCGCCGGGGCGGTTGATGAAGCTGGCGTTGCGGTTGGCCGCCGAGGCTGCGGGCGCCGGACTCAACAAACCGGAGGTGCGTGAGCGGCTCACTGCCCTCGTGGCCGACCCGCAGGCGCACCTGCACGACCCGCACTTTGCCGCGCTAGCGGCGGCCTTCCTCGAGGGCGCGCGGTCCGACGACTCGGACGTTTCCCCCGCCGCCGCGTCTTTACACCGCCGTCCGGCGCGCGAGAACCTGGCGAAGCCCGCTCAGTTCCGGATCTGGGGGAAGGACCTGGACCCGAACTCGCTCGAGCAGATGGACAACGCGTGCAGCCTGCCCATCTCGGTGGCCGGGGCGCTCATGCCCGACGCACACCTCGGGTACGGGTTGCCGATCGGCGGCGTGCTGGCGGTCGAGAACGCGGTGATCCCTTACGCCGTCGGGGTGGACATCGCCTGCCGCATGAAACTCTCGGTGTTCGACCTGTCCCCGTCAGCCCTGGAGAACCCGAAAGAGAAGGACCGGCTCATCCGCGCCCTGACGCAGGAAACGCGCTTCGGCATCGGGTCCAAATTCACCGACCGGCGCCACCACGCCGTGCTGGACGAGGACTGGAATTTTTCCCCCATCACGCGCGCCGAGAAAGACAAGGCGTGGGGTCAGCTGGGCACCAGCGGTTCGGGGAACCATTTTGTCGAGTACGGTCTGTTGACGCTCGACCACGACGACCTCGGTCTGCGCGCCGGGGTCTATCTGGCGCTGCTGAGCCACAGCGGCAGCCGGGGCACCGGCGCGCGGATCGCCGACCACTACAGCAAGGTGGCCATGTCGCTCCAGCCGCAACTCGAGAAGCACCTGCGTCACCTCGCCTGGCTCGACCTCGACACCGACGCGGGTCAGGAGTACTGGCACGCGATGGAACTGATGGGACGCTACGCGGCGGCGAACCACGCGCTCATTCACCGAGCCATTGCGCACAACCTCGGCGTGGCGGTTCTGGCCGGCATCGAAAACCACCACAACTTCGCCTGGCGCGAGCGGCACTTCGGACGCGAGGTCATCGTGCATCGCAAGGGAGCCACCCCCGCCGCGGTCGGGAAAGTGGGCATCGTGCCCGGTTCGATGGGCGCGCCCGGGTACGTGGTGCGGGGCAAGGGGCTGGCCGAGTCGCTCGATTCGTGTTCGCACGGCGCCGGGCGCCGGATGAGCCGAGCGGCGGCGAACCGGCAGTTTCGCTGGCCCGACATCCAGCGCTGGCTCGACGCGCGCGGCATCACGCTGATCTCGGCGGGTCTGGACGAAGCGCCGATGGCCTACAAGGACATCGAGGAGGTCATGTCCGCCCAGGACGACCTGGTCGAGCGGGTTGCAAGATTCGACCCCAAACTCGTCAAAATGGCCCCGGCGGGCGAGCGGCCGGAGGATTGAGGGACAGTCATAAGTTACACGGCTGGGAGCAAAACAAAGAACCGCTTTTGAACCACGAAAACCACGAAAGACACGAAAACCGCAAAACCACAGATGAACACGGATGGACACAGATACCAAGAAAATTCATCTGTGTCCATCCGTGTTCATCTGTGGTTGCAAAATAAAATGAAGAGGTAATCCTGAATGTAAACAGTGGTTCCGGAGGTCGTCGAGAAATCGCTTGTAATTCTGGAAAGTATCGGTGAAAACCATTCGGTCAGGGTTACGGGGGAAACACATTGTTTTGACAAATGACTTTCGCGGAAAAAGAAGGGTCAGGAGGGGGCTCATGGAATACTTCTGGGTGGTTTTGTGTAGTCTCGTATTTCTTATGGTTCTGTGGAGTTATCTGAGCTCCAGAGCACAGAATGCGCGGCGGGAGCATCAGTTTCAAGAGATACGCGGTTCTCTGCCGGTTGTGAACCATTTCCATTCCGATCAGCGGTACAATGTTTTCCTCAACCACGGGGTGAACATCCGGAACGTCAAGTTTCTCGGCATTTCTCAGATAGACAACGATCTTCGATTGCCGTTTCCACACGGACAATGGCTGGTGGTGGAAAAGTCCAATGGGAAGCGGGTGTACTTCCGGCCCAACGCAATGCGATATTACGAAGATGTGGAAGAGGACGATTCAGTTCACGGGATTACCGAGAAACCTTCACCGAAGTTTGACGAAGGTGAGGACTGACGGGGGAAATCGGTATGGGTTTGTCCACTTTCGATATGAATCTGCTAGATTATTTTCTGACCACGTTCGCGGTTCTGGTCAGTTTCGGGATCGCCTTGGTGGTTTATCTGATTGCGCTCAGTTGGATTGAAAGCCGTGCGGCCCATATCCGGCAACGGGATTTTTTCCTGAAGGAGGGTGTCCATTATCAGGCGGGGGCGTTGTACAACATTCTGGTGAGTCGGGGACGGACGATCCGGAAGGTGAAGTTCGTGGGGGTGATGCCGATCCCGGAGAGTTCCCGGTGCGAACAGATTGAAGATCAGCCCCACTGGGTGGTGGTGGAGAAAGAGGACGGAGAACAGATCAACCTGTTGTCCGAGTCCATTGAGTGTTACGAAGACGCGTAGAGTACAAAAAACCACGGAACCGCAAACCACAGATGAACACGGATGGACAGAGACCAAGAGGGTGGATTTGTGATTGCCTTTCTGAGATCATAAAAAGGTGATACGAGGGTAAGGTAGGCAATTCAGTATCCACAGTATTCCAGACAAAGGTGATAGCGCCATGGGCGAACAGGGGCAACAGGGGGAAATCGTTCTTTATCAGACAGAGGACGGTCGTACTCAGATTGAGTGCCGATTCGAGAACGAGACGATCTGGTTGACACAAGCCCTGATCGCGGAATTATTCCAAGTCACTCCCCAGAATGTAACGCTTCATTTGAAAGCCATTTACGAAGAGGGTGAACTCGATGAAGGGGCAACTTGTAAGGAATACTTACAAGTTCGATCCGAGGGGGGGCGGGTGGTTTCACGGCACCTGCGCCACTACTGTTTGTCCGCTATTCTGGCCGTGGGCTATCGGGTCCGGTCGGCGCGTGGGACGGCGTTTCGCCAGTGGGCGACGGAGCGCTTGGGGGAGTATCTGGTCAAGGGCTTCACACTGGACGACCTGCGCTTGAAAAACCCGCCGGGGCCGGGTGTGCCGGATTACTTCGACGAAATGCTGGAGCGGATTCGCGATATCCGGTCCAGCGAACAGCGAATGTATTTGCAGGTACGCAACATCCTGGCGCTGGCGGCAGATTACAATCCCAGCGAAGAGGAAACGCAGCATTTCTTTCAGATCGTTCAGAACAAACTGCATTTTGCCGCCACTGGTAAAACGGCACCGGAATTGATCGCCGAGCGGGCGGATCATACAAAACCCAATATGAATTTGACTGCGTGGAAAGGAAACGTCGTTCGGAAAAGCGACGTGACCGTCGCAAAAAATTACCTGCATGAAGAAGAGATAACCGAACTCAATCGAATTGTAACGATGTTCCTGGATTATGCCGAAGACCAGGCGCGGCGGAGGCGACAGGTTTTCATGCGCGATTGGCGCGAACGGCTGGATGACTTTCTGCGGTTCAACGAACGCAATGTTTTGACGGATCTGGGATGTATTTCGCGTGAGGAAGCGAACCGGCACGCAATCGAACAGTACGATTTGTTCCATCAGCAACGGTTGGGCAGAATGGACACGCAAGCGGAAGAGGAAGCGGTGAAACAACTCGAAGAAATGGCGCGAACTCTGACGAAAAAAAGCAGCGACAAAAAACGGGGAGAAGCCTGAGAACCGCAAACCACAGATGAACACGGATGGACACAGATAAAAGAAGACGGGTATCTGTGTCCATCCGTGTTCATCTGTGGTTGCCTTTATAGTTTCATCCTGCTGGTAATGGATTTTCGAGATCCTGCGGGATTTTGTTGCGGGGCTGGTGCGGGTGACATAAGATTCGGGGCATGAAGCGCGCTCCGTTTTTTCTGGCTTGCATGGTCTTGATGGGGGCGGTGCTGGGACGGATGGTTCTGGCGCCGCGCCCGCTTGTTTTGGGGACAGGGTTGGTTCTGGCCGTGGGGTGTGGGGTGGCGGGGTGGCTCGCTCTGCGGCGGCGTGGGGGCGATGCGGCGCGCGAGCGCGTGTTGTGCGTCCGGCTCGGGTTGGCCTGGTTTTTGTGTCTGGCGTTCTGGCAGCAAAACGAAACGGTGCGGCGCGAGCGTGTGGCCGAGGCGCAGGTGCGCGCGCTGGCGGGGCGCGAGGTGGTCTGGCGCGGGACCGTGGTGCCCGATCCGTGGTGGCAGGGTCCGGAGCACGACCGGGTGGTGGTCGAGTTGCGCGATGTTTCGATTATCGAGAACGCCTCAGATCGGGCCACGTCCTCTTCAACCGTTTCCTCCGCCTCGACAACTGTTGTGTTCACCCCCCTCCTGTGCCGCGTCCAGTTGGCGATTCAGGGACAGGCGGCGGAGGCGCTGGGGGATCGGTTGCCGTGGCCGGGCGAGCGGATTGAGGTTCGGAGCGCCTTGAACCTGCCGCCTCCAGCGTCGCATCCGGAGTTGTTCGACTACCGCGCGTTTCTGCGCCAGCAGGGGATCGGGGCTTTGGGGACGGTGTGGGCGCCGGGCGCTTTCCGGGTGAGCGCCGGGGAGGGCGACCGGGCGTCTCGCCTCTCGCGTCTGCTCCGCCCGTTGATGGTCTGGCGCCGCGGGGCGCTCGAGCGGTTCGAGCGCGCCCTGCCGCCGGACCGTGCGGGTGTGATGCAGTGCATGTTATTGGGGGAAACGAACGGGTTAACACCCGCCGTCCGCGAGGCGTTTCTGCGGGTGGGTGGGTTGCATCTTTTCTCGGTGTCGGGGGTCCACACGGCGTTTCTGGCGGCGCTGGTGTTCTGGGTGTGTCTGCTTTTTCTCGCGCCGCCGCGTGTGTCGGCGTGGCTGATGATGGCCGCGCTGGCGGTGTATGTGGTGCTGGTGGAGTTTCGCGCGCCGGTGGTGCGGTCGGCGATCATGGCGAGCGCCTGGCGCTGCCGTTCGCGATGCGCCGGACGGTGGATTCGCTCAACGCGCTTTCGCTGGGGGCGTTCGGGACGCAGTTGTTCGACCCGTGCGCGGTGTTCCGGGTGGATTTTCAGTTGTCCTACCTGTGCGCGTTGAGTCTGATTGTGCTGTGTCCCGCCATTCTGGAAATGGTACGGTTTCCAGAAACCTCGCAACCGCCGGGTGGGTGGCGGCGATGGCTCCGGTGGGGGTACAACGGGTTTGTGGGACCGGGACTGGCGGTGTCGGTGTCGTCGCAGCTGGCCGTGTTGCCGTTTCTGTCTATCGGCTACCACCAGATTTCGCTCATCGGGTTCTTTGCGAACCTGTTCCTGGTGCCGTGGTCCGGCCTCCTGATCGGTTTCGGGTGGTTGTTTGCGCTGGTGGGGGGCTGGTCGGCGGGGCTGGAGGGGGTACTGGCCGCGTGGGTGTCGGGGTTGACGTGGGTTTTCTTGAAAGCGGCGGAGGGGTTGGCTAAAGTACCCGGCGGGGTGTTGAATCTGGTCTCATTTCCCTGGTGGGTGGCGGGAGGGTATTACATGTTATTGTTTTCAGGGCCGCACATGCGGATGGGGCGTTTCCCCGGCGCGGTCGAAGTGCGCCGCGCGCGCATCCTCCTGCGGCTGATGGTCATTCTGGCGTTTCTGATCTGGCTGCCTATCGTGGCGTGTTTTGTGGCGCCGTACTTCACGCGTCCCGAGGCGCGGCCGGGTGGAGAATTGCAGATGACGACGCTGGATGTGGGTCAGGGCGACTCCATCCTGCTTGAGATGCCCAACGGGCGCGCCATTCTGGTGGACGCCGGACCGCCCAACCGGGGGCGGAACATTCTGGGGTACCTGCGCGCCGAGGGGGTGACCGAACTGGATGCGCTGGTGCTCACGCACAGCGACGCGGACCATATCGGGTCCGCCGTGGAACTTTTGAACGGCGTGGCGGTCAAATCTGTGTACGTCGGGTCCGACCGGGGCGAGACGCAGTTACAGCGCGAGCTGGACGCGGCGATTGTGAAACAAGGTGTCCCGGTGCGCCCGGTTCGGCGGGGCGACCGTTTGCAAGCCGATCCTGCCGTCGAGATCGAGGTGTTGAACCCGGAGGAGGGATCGCGCGACGGGAGCGACGCGAACGAGCAGTCGGTGGTGCTCCTGGTCGAGTATGGAGAGAAAAAGTTTTTGCTGACGGGCGACGCCGACACCGATGCGGAGCGTGAGATGATCGAGGCCTATGGTCCCCGTGCGCTCGATGTGGATGTGCTCAAGATCGGCCACCACGGGAGTCAATCCTCGTCGAGCCAACCGTTTCTGGACGCGCTGACGCCCGAGGTGGCGCTCATCAGTGTGGCGGCGAAGAACCGTTACAACCATCCACACCCGAGTATTGTCGAGCGCTTGCGTCAGGAAGGCGCGACCGTGTACAGCACGGCGCAGCAGGGCGTTCTCGAGGTGCGCACCGACGGCCAGCGCCTGTGGGTGCGGACGGGACGGGGGGGAGTTAATTGAGAATGGATAATGGATAATTGACAATTGATAATGAGAGAGAGGAAAGGGGTGTTACGCCAGAGCATGACCAACGGCGTGGGTGTCGCTTGGCAATGGCAGTGGCAGTGGGAATTCATTATCAATTATCCATTGTCCATTATCAATTCCCATTCTCCATTCTCAATAATCCTGTTTACATTGTGGGTGGGTTTTTCGATAATGGGGGCGTTTGGGACGTTGTGGCGCGGCGTCTTGGGAAAAGGGGGCGCTACGGGGGCCGGGATCGGTCGGCTGCCGTGGGAAAACAGGGTTTTTTTTGTGTGAAAATGATTTTTGAAAGGAAATTCACCGAGATGAAGCGTGTACTGTTGGTTCCATTGTTCCTGTTGCTGGGGTTGCTGGTCTCGTTTGCGGCCGAGGAGGCCAAGCCGACGGCTCCGGCTGCCGGACCCAATAAGAAGGTTCTGGTGAAGAGCGAAGCCGACGCCGGACTTTACAGCAAAGCGGATACCAAATCGGCTCGCCTGGATATGCTCGAGCAGTTCACGCCGGTCGAGGTGCTCGGTGTCGAAAACGAGTGGACGCAGGTCAAAACCGGCGAGGAGAAGACGGGGTATGTGCAGAGCAAAAACCTGTCCGATTCGTGCTTTGTCAGCACCAAGATCGCCGGAGGCAAAAAAGTCAATCTGCGCATGGGGCCGGAGAGCGCAAGCCCGGTGAGTGTCGAGTTGCTGAGCGACTATCCCCTCTGGGTGCTCGAGGTGAAGAAGGTGGATAAAGACGTACGCATCCATGTGGTGGATTACGAGGGGGATGGTGGCTGGGCGCACAAGTCCTTCCTCTCGTTCGACCGCTATGTGGTGGCCACCCCGACGGAAGAGGTCGCCTGGATCCCCGTGCGTGAGGGCGCCGGGACGGACAAGAACGGCAATCCGCTCTTCCCGCGCCGCTTTCAGGCCGAGCGGGGCACGGCGTTCAAGGTGCTCGCGGATAAGGATGGCTGGCTGCACGTCAAGCACGCCGACGGGGACGAAGGATGGTGCAGCGCCAAGGTGGTGTGGGGGTGGAACCAGCCGGAGAATCCCGGGAAAAAAGTAGCAAAGCCCGCGGCGGCGAAACCCGCTGAGACGGAAAAGAAAGCAGAGTCCGCGAAGAAAGCGGAATCTGAAAAGAAATCCGAGGCGGCCAAGACGAGTGAATCGTCCAAAAAGGCGCCGGCGTCAACGTCGTCGAAGAAAGCCGCTTCGTCCAAGAAAGGCACAACGTCGAGCAAAAAGGCCAGTTCGTCGAAGAAATAGTTCTCCGATTCAATCGCGTAAAAGTGGACGGGGGATGTGGGTGATCATAAAGGAAAAGCGGGGGCGTCTATGAGAAACGCCCCCGCTTTTCCTTTGTACGGCGGGATAAGAAAGAATCAGCGTTATTCCAATCCTCTTGTCATACCCAGTTGCAATCAATCGGATACCGAAAACCGTTTCTATTCAACCTAAAAATCGTAGTTGAGCGCCAACGGCGCCGATTGATTGTAGCCTGGGGCAAGCGAAGCGTCGCCCCAGGGAGGATGTCCCCATTTTCAGAAGGGCTGAAGGCCCGTCCGATTGGGATGGGGAGAAGCGCTTGGATAGAACGGGCTTTCAGCCCTCATGAAAACGACCCGGTTTGTTCCTGGGGCGATGCCCCAGGCTACAATGAACCGCGCCGTTGGCGCTTGACCGGCCCCTTGTCGATCTCCGGTTTCTTTCCCCTGCGGATCACCCTTTGGGTACACCCAATCCGGTTGAGTACAATGAACTTGGGTTCTTAACAGCGGTTTTTAGGATCAAATGAGTTTGTGCCATTTTGAACGCAACTTCGTATCAAAGAAGGGTCCAGATCGGCCTTCTGTCGTCCGGACTCACTTCAGCAGCCAGACGCCTTGATTGCGGGTGGGCGGTTCGTCCGGGTCGAACCCGTAGGTTCGGAGCGTCTGGCCGTCCGGGTCTTCCGTCGCCCACGGAGAAGTGGTGTAGTGAAACAAGCGGATGTCCCGCGCGCGCAGTTCGCTCAGGATTTCCGGATCTATGCCGGGTTCGAGACGCGGTTCAAACAGAAAATTTTCCGCAAAATTGTGATGGCTGGGACAGTAGGTCTGGGAATAGTCGCCATGCAGCACGATTGGCTTCGCCGTGAAACCCTCGATCGTTGTTTCGCCCCATCGGGCCAGAGGCGCCGTATAACCGGCGATGGGACCATCGGGCACCGGCGGCCAATAATAATGGACCCGGACGATGTGTCCCTCCGGAAACTTGCAGGCGCGTTTCTGCGGTAAGTCTCCGATTTGTGGTGAGCGGCGGGGTTCCAGCCGTGCCCGCTCCTCGGTCACAAAAAACGGGACGCCTGAGTTGTCCCAGCATTTGACCCCGTTCCGGTAGGTCACCGTCAGATCAATTTCTCCTCCGGAATACCAGCCGGAATTGAGATCGCGCAAGGCGAGCAGAGGGCACTCGGCGCGTGGGAGCCGTGTTTGCAAATTAGTGATTCCGAGCGAGTAGTTCCGGGGATTTCCGTAAACGGGAAGATCCCAACTGTCGGCTATATCCCACAGGGTTCCGGCGGGCGACGGTTTTGTGGCTTTGTGAACGGCGTTGAGCCAGGTTGCCGGTTGACCCCTCTGAAGGCGTGTACCCGCGCCGTCCACATACTCGAACTCCACGGATTTATAGAAGGATTTCTGGAGGTTCGCTTCCGTGAGACGCAAGGTTTGAGTCTGAAAACGCCAGCGCGATTTGAGCCGGTGGTAAGCGAACAGCCCCTCGGGGGCGTTCTGTTCGCCCTGGTAAAGAGTGTATTCGACCGGCTCATTGACAAGAAAGGGGGTGACGCTGGGGGTGGTGTCGGGCAGGGGCAATTCGCGAATCTGCTTGATGCGCAGAAGACCCTCGGGGGCGACCTTTTTGTATTCCAGGTCGAACCAGCGATCCGGTTCCGAGACACCCTTGGTGAATTCGTCCACGGCGCTCTTCAGCAGCAGGGCCATCTGCGAATAATCCGAATCCCACGTCAGAACAGTCGCGCCCAGCTGGACCAGGTTCGACTGTTTTACCAGGAAAGGCGAGGGGGGATTGCCCGTCGTCAGGTAGATCTCCACTTCTTCGGGAATCGCCCCGCCCTCCGCATTGGCGACGGACACGGCGCCCGCCTGGGAGACAAGAACCATATTGTAAGTGACATAATTTCCAGAAATGGTTTTGCGAACGGTCGCGACACCATTGGCCAGTTCGAACGGATCGGGGGTGGAAGGGTGGACCAGGAGGGCCATGCCGACCTTGCTTTCATCCACGCGATGACGAAGACGAGCCAGGAAGGCATTCTCGTTGTAGAAACTGGCGAACACGCGACGGATGGTATAGAAGACGCCGCGCTCTTCGAGCCAGTTGGGATCGGCTTGGCTCGGGCCTTGATTGTCCCCATCGAGGTCGTCGGCCAGACAACCGCTGTAACTTGAATAGAGGCCGGCGCCCGTGAAATTTTTGCTGTCCTCGACATTGGTGGAACTGCGGAAGCGGATTTTCTTCAGGGGATCCAGACCGTAGCGGGGATCCTGAAGCGCCGTCAGAACGGCCTGGGAGCATGTTTCCGTGAAGGTGGTGACGCGGTCGTCCTTGAAGAGATCCCGGATGCCTTTCAGATCGTCCTGAAGACTCTGGATATCGGAAACCGGATAGGTTGTGTACTTCGAAAGCCGAACCTGGATTTCGGCGCGCAACGTGCGTCCGGTCGAAAGCGACTGGTCCAGAAACGCATTCCATAAATCGAAAGAAAAGGCCAGGGAGACCGGCGCGTTCTGCGGAATGCTGCGCCGCAAGGCGCCGAAGTTGGCCGCTTTTCCTCCGAAGAACACGATGTCGTCGGGCGTCAGGTTGTCGGTGGAAGCGCTGAACGCGCCGAACAGTTGCATCGGCTGGAACTCCAGGATGGGGGGATCTTTCAGAGCGAGTATTTCCGAGGTCAGAACATCGTTGAGTTCCGTTTCCAGATCGAAGAGACGGACCTTTGGCACAGCCCACCCGGAATTGGAGCCGCTCGCATTCACCGCCACCCGCCGGCCGATCAGACTCTGCGCCTGCGCCGCATCCTGTTCAAGCGCCAGATGAGCGAAGGGAGTGCCATAGGTTTGCGAAAGGATGGCGACATGCGAGTTTGGCGTCGAGGGGGTCAGGGTGAGAACTCCGGCCAGGATGGGGATCTCGGCCGGCACGCCGTCGGTGAGAAGAATATCGGTTGCGAGCAGTTCTCCGCGCGAAAAAGCCCGGTCAATAGCCTCGCCCGCACAGTATTTCAACCGTCCGAAAGCCCAACCGCTCGCATAGACGGCATTGTCCTGCGCCCATCGGTCGGGACCGCTGACCGGAACACCCTGCGACTCGAGCCAGACACGGTTACGCTGCGCTTCCGCGATTTGTTCATAGGCCGGGAAATAAAACGCGCGAGTCGCCGAAGTCGCCTCGACTTTCGAGCGAACGAGGTTGAAGAGCGAGACGATTTCCTCGGCGCTGTAAGGGTCCTGTCGAACCAGCTGGATTCCATACTCGGCCCGCTGTGTTTCGGTGGTCGGATTGTTCAGGCTGGGGGGGAAGATCACCGCTCCCAGAATGGCGACCTGGCCCTGAGCGTACAGCGTGAGGTTGTCGAATTCCCGCTCGGACATCCCCGCAAACGGTTCGAGGTTTTTGACGGCAAAAGGGTAGTGAAACTTGTAGGCGCGGGAATCCTGAAAATAGACCGTATCGGGTTGGTTTTTCAGGATCGTGAATTTGATCCAGGCGGGATCGAAGATTGTGGAGGCATCTGCCCGGAACGGATCGAACGGAAAATCAATCGTGTTTTTCCAATCGGCTGCAGCGCGAATTGTCCCGGCGGCCCCGGCGCCGGACGCGGATGCCAGAACGAGGAATCCGGCAGCAAGAAGAACCGACAGGTGTCCGATGCCCCAACGAGACCCAGGTCGCGTCACAAGATCATCCCCTTACCTCGAACCTGTGCGACTGACGGTTGAATTTGCGGAACAGGAACGAAATGCCTGCTCTTTGAAGGCGCTCCCATCCTTTTCCGATTATACCGCTATTTTACCTCCGGGTTCGAAAAAATAGCAACAGGGATAGACAGGAACAGGAACTCCTCATAGTCTAGTTTGCCTTTTCTGTTCGGGGAAAACAGAAACAATTTCTCCGTCATCCCCGCTTTCGCGGGAATGACGAAAAGTGGAATAGCGTTTAGACCCGAATGTAAAAAAACATTCAAAACGATCAATCCGACTTTGTCGCCGCTTTTGCAAAAGGCTCGATAGTTTTGCTTCGGAAAATGTTACGGACCATCCGGGGCAGCACAATGTGGACCGCGGCAAAAATGACCCGCAGGGCGGCAAAAAAAGCCGCGTAGATCATGCGCGCGCCTTGCTGCCCGCGATCAGGTCCCGCACCAGGTCCACATACCGTTTTTCCATGATGGGCCAGGCGACACCCTCGTAGGTGCGCAGGGCGTTTTCGGCCTGAACGCGCTGGCGTTCGGGGTCGGCGCACAGGGCGAGCACCTGATCGGCCATGCTCTGCGGGTTCCCGGCCTCGTAGTAGTTCACGCTTTCCTCGCCGAAGATCGAGGTGATGGACGGCAGTCGTGACGCGACGACCGGCAACCCCATCGCGACATACTCGAACGACTTGGTCGAAAGGGCAATGTCCATGAACGGGTCGCTGAGGTAGGGCACGATGCCTATGTCCGCGTCGCCGATGACGCGGGCGATGGTTTCGAGCGGTTGGGCCTGATTCAAGAAGACGTGGTTTTTCAATCCCTCACGCTCGATGATGGATTCCAGAACCTGGGTATAGTCCGACATGTAGCTCAACCCGTAGATCTGGAACGTGCTCTCGGGCAGTTGCTTGTGAATCAGGGCGAACGCCTCGATGGCCGTGTGAATGCCGAAGCGGTGGGCGACGGTGCCGTGGTACAACAGGCGCACCTTGCGGTCGCAGCGGTTGTACTCACGCGGTTTCCGCTGGAAGATATGGTTGTCGGCGGAGTTGAGCACCAGCGTGATTTTCTCCTGGGGGATGCCACGTTTGAGGAGACAGTTCTGGAACCCGTAGCTGGTTGTGATGAGGCGGTCGGCCAGCCGGTGCGAAATTCCCGCGATGAATCGGACCAGAGGAAGCAGAAAGGACACCGGGGACTTGCCCCACCGGGACTTGTAAAGTTCGACCATCAGGTCGTGCAGGTCGAGCAGGAGCGGTACCCCACGCATTTTGTGCCACAGGCCGGCCAGAATCAGGTAGTCAGGCATGTTGTGAAACTGGATGAGTTGATAGGGAGTTTGCTTCGAATAACGCAGAAGTGCCCGGAAACTCTGGAAGAGAAAGACGAGCGAAAACCACAGATAGGGGAGAATGCTCTCTTTTTCGCGCGCTTCGGTGATGCGGTAGGCGGTCACATTGCCGAACTGTTCGACGGGTTTTTCGTCCCCTTTGCGGATGCAGAAAACGTCCACCGCGAAACCGTGGCGTTCGAGGGCCTCGGCTTCGCGTCGCACCCGCGGATCACGAGGATACCGGGAAAGAACGACCATGGCGACATGTTGCATACCGCATCCTCCTGTCGAAATAACAAATACCCGCATACTTTATGCCATAAGGGAGAAACCGATGCAATTGGAAACGCCGCAGATGCGGCGGGAGGCGTTTGAAATGCGCCCGATCCAAGAAAAGATAGAAGACTTTCACCGCTTCCCAACGCGAGGAGAACGCCCCGGTTGTGTTTGCATGGTCCCCCTTTTGCCTTTCTCACAGCGTTTTGACGGAGGGAAAAATGGAAACCCCGGACGCTCAAAAAAAAGTTTCAATTCACCTGGACTTATGAGATCTTGGTATCGTTAACGACGGTATTGGTCGGCGCATCGAGCGAAGTATTGCGACAGTTGTGTTCGATGTCTCTGTTCCATCTTCACGTTCGACACGGTTTGGGGCTTTCGGGCCGGGACTTTGAAGAGAATCGTCACCGCGTAAAATCCAGGAACAATCCCGCAAGGCTTCATTTTTGATGTCGCCTTCCGGTCCGATTACAACCTATTATCTGTTCGAGGTGGGTTTCCGCGTTACGCACTGTAGTTCTTTATCCAAATCACAGGAGGAGTGATCATGAAGATTGGCAGAACCGATACAACGAAACACGCGAATGTTTTTTCGAAGACCATGGAAACCCGCTGCGACGATCGGGTTCCAAGTCCGGTACTCGCCGCAGGAAAGCGAGTGGCGCGGCGATTCGCGCTGTTCCTTGTTTGCGGGTTGTTCGCGGCAATACAAACAACGGGAGGCGCGCAAGCGCCTGCGCAGGTTCCGACCATCGCGCCGCAACCTTTTCACAGCTGGGCGCAGACTCCGCCGATGGGTTGGAACAGTTGGGACTGCTATGGCTGTACGGTGAATGAGGAACAAACCAAAGCCAACGCCGATTACATGGCCGAAAAACTGGCCAAGTACGGCTGGCAGTACATCGTCGTGGACATCCAGTGGTATACGGATTCGACCAAGGGATTCAATTACGCCCCGGTCCCCCAAATCACCCTGGACGACTGGGGACGATTGTTACCGGTCATCACGAAGTTCCCTTCCGCGGCGGACGGAAAAGGATTCAAGCCGCTTGCCGATGCCATTCATGGAAAAGGGCTCAAGTTCGGCGTCCACTTGCTGCGGGGCATCCCGCGGGTGGCGGTGGACCAGAACACCCCCATCTTGGGAACCGACTTCCACGCGGCGGATATAGCCAACAAGAAAAGCACCTGTCCCTGGAACCCGGACATGTACGGCGTGGACATGAGTAAACCGGGCGCGCAGGAGTACTACAACTCGGTCTTCAAACTGTTCGCCGAATGGGGAGTGGATTACGTCAAGGTGGACGACCTCTCGCGCCCCTATCACAAACCGGAAGTCGAAGCGCTCCGCAAAGCCATCGACGCATCGGGCCGCCCCATGGTCCTGAGCACCTCGCCCGGCAACACGCCACTGGGAGAGGGAAAGCACGTCGCGGAACACGCCAACCTGTGGCGGGTCAGCGACGATTTCTGGGATAACTGGAGATCTCTTTACAATCAGTTTGGGCTGCTCGATCAGTGGACGCCGTATCGGGGCGCCGGGTATTGGCCCGATGCCGATATGCTGCCGCTCGGCAACGTGCGCGCCATCGAACCGAACGGTTGGACGCGCTTCACAAAAGATGAACAGATCACCATGATGACTCTGTGGTGTATCGCCCGTTCGCCCCTGATGATCGGCGGCCACATGCCGAAAAATGACGCCTTCACCGAATCGCTGCTCACCAACGACGAAGTGCTGGCGGTGAACCAGAAGAGCGCGAACAACCGGCAGCTGTTCCGCAAAGACGGGATGGTGGCGTGGATCGCCGAGGCGCCGGGAAGCGCGGATCGGTACCTGGCCGTTTTCTACACGGGAGGCGTTCCGGCGAGAAATCGGCCGCCCAGGGGAGACGCACCGGCACAAGAATCGCCCGATGAAAAAGAAAAAACCGTTACGGTTAAACTGGCCGACCTGGGCCTGTCGGGTTCCTGCAAAATCCGCGATCTCTGGAAGAAGGAAGATTTGGGCCCGTTTACGGAAGAGTTCGCGCCGAAACTGCCGTTGCACGGCGCCGGACTCTACCGTGTTTCCCCTAAATAACGGGACTCGGGTAACAATCAACCGCCTTCCACATCCAACTGATACGGCGCCCGGTTTGCAAACGGTCCCTTCCTGGCGCCGTCGTATGATCAGGATTTGACTCAAACTGGTGTGCCTTTTGCAAAAGTCGTCGAGTGGCTCGATTTTCAGGTGAGCATTGAGGGTGTATCCTTCTCTGATCTTGCGACTTAAACCTCCCGGCCCTCGTCCCCCTTTTGTCATCCCCGCGAACGCGGGGACCCAGAGGCGCGCGAACGGGAAAACAGGGAGGAAACTCAAGGGGAAACGCAATCAACCCGAACGTCCCAGATCAGGGTTCCCGCTTTCGCGGGAATGACGAAAAGTTGGATTGCGTTTAACCCGAATGTAAAAAAACATTCAGAACGATCAACCCGACTTTGTCGCCGTTTACCCCATACTTTTGCAAAAGGCTCTGGTTACATAAAATTACGATAGAAGGAGATTTCACATGTTCCCCCGCGATGCACGTCGCCTTCCGGCTTTCCGTTTGTCCATCGTCTTGATGGGGCTGGCCTGCTGGGCGCTGGCCGCCAGCGGTCTGGCGCAGGAAACAAAAGCCAGCGTGGCCCAAGCGGCTCCGTCCGTTGGCAAGCCCCTCATTGACTATTTCCAGCCGATGCCGATCATCAGTTCCCTGGTCAAGGACGCTTGGGGCGACCCCGGGGTTTTGCCGCGCGATCCCAGGAACGGCCTGGAGGATCTCACCCTCAAGCAGTGGTGTTACTGGGATGGCCAGATCATCAAGGCTCCCGACGGCAAATACCACATGTTCGCCAGCCGCTGGGATCAGGCCCGGGGGCATAACGGCTGGTTCGGTTCGGTGGCCGTCCATGCGGTCAGCGACAATCTGTTTGGGCCTTACACCGACAAGGGGATGTGCTGGCCCGACAACCAGGGAGGCAAGGGGCACAACGTCACCGCGCTCGTCATGCCCGACGGCCGCTATGCCGTCGTGGTCAGCGAGACCCGTCCGGGCGACGTCTTCGTCTCCAAATCCCTGGACGGCCCGTGGGAGCGCCTCGGCCAACTTAAGGTCGAGGCCAACGGCTTCAATCCCCGCGATGGCGCGATGTCCAATGTCAGCATCATGGTCCGCCCCGATGGCGATTACATGATTGTGCCGCGCTCAGGCGCCATCTGGCTCAGCAAGGACGGCATTCTTGGACCCTACAAGATCCAGGGTCCCCCGATTTATCCCAGGATCAAGGACTTGCCCACCCTGCAAAACCTGGAAGACCCCGTGATCTGGCACAGCGGCGGGCTTTATCACATCGTCGTGAACAGTTGGAGCAATCGCAAGGCGTTCCATCTGACGTCTGTAGATGGGATCAACGACTGGACTTACCAGGGCATCGCGTACGACCCGACCACGGATTTCCTGCGCTATACCGATGGCACCGTCAACCACTGGAATAAAATCGAGCGTCCGGGAGTTTACATCGAGGACGGCCACGTCAAGGCGTTCACGTTCGCGCCCATTGACGTCGAGAAGGATCAGGACCAGGGCAACGACACCCACGGCAGCAAAGTGCTCGTCGTGCCCTTCGATGGCGCGGCTCTGGATCGCGATCTTCAAAGCGCCCGCACCCGGCAGCCGGTTCCCGCGCCCGCGGAATCCGCGGCGTCGCCAGTCGCTCAAACTGCGCAACCCCGGCGGGAGATGGACACGACCTCCCGCACTCTGAATCTGTCGGAAATCCGGATGCGCGATGTCTGTATCCTGCCCGATCCGGCCTCAAAAACCTATTATATGGTGGGTTCGGGTTTCGGCAACGTCCGGACTTACACCAGCAAGGACCTCAAGACCTGGCAGGGACCGAAAATCATCTTCACCCCGCCGTCCGACATCTGGGGCGACATCAAGACGACCGGAATCTGGGCGCCCGAACTGCATGCCTACCAGGAGAAGTACTACCTGTTCCTGACCTTCAACACCCGCAACAAGTTGCCGGAACAGTGGCGCAACTGGGAGCGCGCGGGCCGCGTGACCCGTGGCTCGGCGGTGCTCGTCAGCGATTCGCCCACCGGGCCGTTCAAGGCGTTTCTGAACCACTCGACTCCCCCAACAGACATGATGACACTGGACGGTACGCTGTGGGTCGAGGACGGGAAACCCTACATGGTTTTCGCGCATGAATGGGTGCAGGTGGTCAATGGCACGATCGAGGCGATCCCGCTCAAGGACGACCTGTCGGAAGCCACGGGCGAACCGTTCAAATTGTTCCACGCCAGCGCGGCGCCCTGGAGCAAAACCGACGAGAAGATGGGAAACAACGTGACGGATGGTCCCAGCCTGTACACCAGCAAATCGGGCAAACTGTTCATGATCTGGGCCAGCTACAGCCCAGGAGGATACACCGAGGGGATCGCCATTTCGGATTCCGGAAAACTGGCCGGACCGTGGAAACACCAGGTCGAACCGCTGTTCGATAAAGATGGGGGACACGGGATGTTGTTCACCTCCTTCGAGGGGAAACTGATGATGGTTCTGCATGCTCCCAACGACCGCGGCGCGCAGCCGCGTATTTTCGAAATGGAAGACACCGGCGAAACGCTCAAGGTTGCCAAGGAATTCAAGGGGACGGAATAAGCGGGTTCAGGAACCCCTCGCTGCGTGCTTCCCCTGGTTTTATGGGGTTATTCAGGGTTCCCCCTATTCGTCATTCCCGCGGAAGCGGGAACCCAGATCCGGGACACTCTGTTTTGATTCCTCCAGGCCCTGAACGGCTTCCTTGCCTCGGGTTCGCGCTCCCCTGGGTCCCCGCGTTCGCGGGGATGACGGAGAAAAGGTTTCTGTTTGCCTCGAACAAAAACGACACAATAGACAACGAGGAGTTCCTGTAAGCGGGTTCATGATATCGGAAAACGGAGCGTCGAGATTCAACCCACGATTAGAGAGAAGGAATTCAGATAATGCAATCATTCAGCTCCTCCCTCAAATCGGTCCATCGGACCTGGACCATGGGAGCCTTGTTCCTTTTCCTGGCGGTCAGCGCTCACGCCGACGTCAAACTCCCCAGACTCTTCTCGGACCACATGGTTCTGCAACGCGATGTTCCGGCGCCCATCTGGGGATGGGCGGACCCGGGAGAAACGGTCTCGGTTACCCTCGCGGGTCAGGAAAAAACCGTCACCGCGGACGCGAGCGGGAAGTGGACCGTTCAGATCGATCCGTTGAAAGTAGGCGATCCGCTCACCCTGACAGTCAAGGGCAAGAACACCCTGACCCTGAGCGATATTCTCGTCGGCGAGGTCTGGCTTTGCAGCGGGCAGTCGAACATGGACATGCGCGTGGCCAAAGGCTCCCGTTACTGGTGCGGGGTGGACAACGAGGCAGAGGAAGTGGCCCAGGCCCGGTTCCCCAAAATCCGGCAGTATTACGTGGTGCTCAACATGAAAGATGAGGCCCAGACGGATACCGAGGGCGCCTGGATTCCCTGTTCGCCCGAGACCGTGGGCGAGTTCTCCGCCACGGCCTACTTCACCGGACGCGAACTCCACCAGAAATTGGGCGTCCCGATCGGATTGCTCGTCACCACGTACGGCGCCAGCACCGCCGAGGCCTGGGCCAGCCGTTCCGCGCTCGAGAAACGTCCCGAACTCAAGGATCTGCTGGACGCCTACGCCGCCAAGTGCCAGACCTACGATAAAGCCCGACTCGAAGCGGGCGATCAACCGCCCACGACGACCGATCCGAAAACTTCGCGCAAACGGCCCCTCAAGGATCCCCACCAGGACCAGCACAACCCCAGCGTCCTCTACAACGGCATGATCGCCCCGTTGATTCCCTATGCCATTCGCGGCGCTCTCTGGTACCAGGGGGAATCCAACGGCCCCACCGCCGACCGTTATTTCATGTTGATGGAAACCCTGATTCAGGATTGGCGCGCGCGTTGGGGACAGGGAGATTTTCCCTTCCTTTACGTTCAGCTCGCCAACAATGAAAAACCCCAGACCGACCCCAACAACCGCAGCGCCACCGCGCGGGTTCGCGAGGGACAGCTCCAGACCTTGCGTTTGCCCAAAACCGGAATGGCGGTGACCCTTGACATTGGCGATGCGGCGAACGTCCACCCCAAGAACAAACAGGAAGTGGGGCGGCGCCTCGGTCTGGTTGCCCGCACGCTGGTTTACGGGGAGAAGATTCCCTGTTCCGGTCCGTTGTACGATTCAATGGTTGTGGAGGGGAATGTTGTGCGGGTAAAATTCAAAGAGGTCAACGGCGGTCTGGTGGCCAGAGGCGACAAACTCACCGGGTTTGTTCTCGCGGGCGAGGACCAGAAATTCATCTGGGCGGACGCGAAGATTGACGGGGACAGCGTGGTTGTCTCCAGTCCGGAGGTGGCGAAACCCGTCGCGGTTCGCTACGGCTGGGCCAACAATCCGGCGGCGAACCTGTACAACCGGGCCGACCTGCCTGCCTCGCCCTTCCGCACCGATACGTGGTGAACCGTGTTCGGTCAGGACAGGAGAACAGGATGCCTCTTCAAAAGAATTTGTGGGTAAACAGGGGGGACGTTCATCTTGTTGACTCTTCCTCTGCCCGAATCTCCCGATTCTCGTCCCCGTTCGTCATCCCCGCGAACGCGGGGACCCAGAGTAGCGCGAACGGGAAAACAGGGGGGAAACCCAAGGGAAACGCGATCAACCAGAACGTCCCGGATCTGGGTTCCCGCTTTCGCGGGAATGACGAAAAGTGGGATGGTGTTTTGGCCCCCATGCGAAAAACACATCCAGAATCTACCCACAAATTCTTTCAAAGAACCAACAGGATTAACCGGTGTTTTCGCATCCGGAAGATCCTGTCCCTGAAATGGAAAATGGCGAAAGGAAAAGTCCGATGCGCAATAAAATCCCGATCCTGTTGGTGGCCGCTCTGATGGGGTTTCTGATGGCATCGGAAGCCCATGCGCAAAGACGGATGGAGAAACTCGACCGCGGGGTCGTGGCGGTCAACGAGGGAGGCGGGAAGGTTTTCGTTTCGTGGCGTCTGTTCGGAAACGACCCGGAGGGGATCGCCTTCAACCTCTATCGCAAAACCGGCGACGGCGAGGCGGTTCGGCTCAACAAGGAGCCGTTGACGGGCGCGACCTGTTTTCTCGATGAAAATACCCCCACGAGCCAGACTCTTTCCTGGTTCGTCAAACCGGTCCTGGACAAGAAAGAGAGGGAGGCCAGCCGACCGTGGACGCTCAAACCGGACGCGCGCCCGTACCTCGAAATCCCCCTTCGCACCCCCCAGGGCTATCAACCCAACGACGCCTCGGTGGGCGATCTGGACGGGGACGGCGCCTATGAAATCGTGCTGCATCAGGTGGGGCGTGGAATTGATGGCGCCGGCCAGGGTTTTTGCAGCAATCCGATCTTTCAGGCCTACAAGCTGGATGGCACATTCCTGTGGGAAATCAACCTGGGCCAGAATATCCGGGAGGGGGCTCACTACAACCAGTTCATCGTTCTGGATCTGGACGGAGACGGCAAAGCCGAGTTCTGCTGCAAGACCGCCGATGGCGCCCGCGACGGACAAGGTAAGGTCGTCGGCGACCCCGGTAAGGACTGGCGCGACCCCAATGGCCGGATCATCGAAGGTCCCGAGTTCTTTACTGTTTTCAATGGCGCCACCGGCGCGGCCCTCGCGACCGCGGATTATATCCCGCCCCGGGGCAACCTCGGCGGTTGGGGCGGAGTCGGCGGAAACGGTGGAAATGACCGGATCGGCAATCGAGCGGACCGGTTCCTGGCCTGCGCGGCCTGGCTCGATGGAAAATTGCCCAGTGTTGTCATGTGCCGCGGCATTTACGGACGGTCGGTCCTGGCCGCGTGGGACTGGCGCGGCGGCCAGCTGACCTCGCGCTGGGTCTTCGACACCGACAAGGGGTACCCGGAACTGGCCGGAATGGGCAATCACAACCTCAGCGTCGCCGACGTGGATGGCGACGGCAAGGATGAGATCGTTTACGGCGCGATGGCTGTGGACCACGACGGCAAGGGTCTCTACACCACCCGCCTGCGTCACGGCGACGCCCTGCACGTCGGCGATCTGGACCCATCGCGGTCGGGTCTGGAGGTCTGGGGGATCCACGAAAACGAAGCCCCTGTCCGCGGTTATGAAAACGGCTTCGGTGCGGCCCTGTTCGACGCCCGAACCGGCGAGATTCTTTTTGGGATTGGTCCGGGCCGGGACGTCGGGCGCGGAGTCGCCGCCGACATTGATCCGCGCTACTCCGGCGCCGAAATGTGGGGCGGTTCGCGTGAACTCCTCGACGTCCACGGGAAAGCGATCGGCCCGGCGCCCCGCACGACCAACTTTATTATTTACTGGGACGACGACCCGCTCAGCGAACTTCTCAACGGAAACACGATCACCAAGTGGGACTGGCAGGGGGGTAAGGAAACCCCGCTTTTTACCGCCGAGGGGTGCCAGTCCAATAACGGCTCCAAATCCACCCCCTGTCTGAGCGCCGATATCCTCGGCGACTGGCGCGAGGAACTCATCGAGCGGACGCGGGACAATACGGCCCTCCGCATTTTCACGACCATGATTCCGACCCGCCACCGTATGTACACCCTGATGCACGATCCGGTTTATCGCAACGCCATCGCTTGGCAAAACGCCGGTTACAACCAGCCGCCCCACCTCGGATTTTTCATGGACGCGGAAATGAAAAACATCCCCCGGCCCGATATCGTCACGGACGTCGAGTAGCGCAGAAAAAGATTCGACAGATATTTCTTCCGTACCCCGCCGGGAACGCCGCGTGTCATATCGCCTTCGATTCGTAATTCAGAAAGAGACGAACGACAAGCACACTTTCAGAACAGCACCAAATAAGTGGACAGGATAACAGGATCGACAGGATAAGAATCGAATCTCGCCACATCCTGTAAATCCCGTTATCCTGTCCATTTTTTTTGGCTCTTCAAAAGAATTTGTGGGTAAACAGGGGGGAAACTCAAGGGAAACGCGATCAACCAGAACGTCCCGGATCTGGGTTCCCGCTTTCGCGGGAATGACGAAAAGCGGGATTGTGTTTTGGCCCTCATGCGAAAAACTCATCCAAAATCTACCCACACACTCTTTCAAAGGACCCACCAAATAATTGGACAGGATAACAGGATCGACAGGATAAGAATCGAATCTCGCCACATCCTGTAAATCCCGTTATCCTGTCCAATTATTTGGCTCGTTTCCTCAAAGCGTAATCCTCGCGGAGGTTCAGAAGATTGTTTCCAGATGCCGTCCGGATCGTGTCATTTTGAATGTGACTGAGTATTACCACGACGAGTTCTTTGGAATAGCAAGATTCCCCCGCTTTTGAAGCTTGCAATTCCACCGGGGCGTGCCCATAGTACTCCCCAGATAAAACGCTGTACGCCCAATCGTCACCCGATTGGCCCATCCGCCTGGTTCAGGCGCATCCCAAGTCCTTCTGGACACGGCTCTTCCCTCCTGCGCAACCGCATCGGGTTCGCCGCCACCTCAAGATCCCACCCAAAGGAGTGTCTTATGAAATCGGTCTCGAAAAAACTCACCCGCCGCCAGTTTACCGGTCTGCTGGGCGCCGCCTCGCTCTTCACCATCGTGCCGCGCCACGTGCTCGGAGGCCCCGGGGTCGTTTCCCCGAACGAAAAAGTCAACCTGGCCGGCATCGGCGTGGGGGGACAGGGCGCCAGCGACCTGCATGAAATCATGGGGACCGGCGGCGCCAACATCGTGGCTCTGTGCGACGTGGATGACAACCAGGCGGCGGACACCTTCAAGAAATACCCGGACGCCAAACGCTACAAAGACTTCCGCAAAATGCTCGACGAGGTGGAGAAACAGATAGACGCTGTCGTCGTCGCTACGCCCGACCACACCCACGCCGTGGCGGCCATCGCGGCCATCAAGCGCGGCAAACACGTCTATTGCGAAAAACCCCTCGCGCATTCGGTCCACGAAGTGCGCGAGTTGATGAAAGCGGCGCAGGAGCACAAGATCGTCTCGCAACTGGGCAATCAGGGCCACTCCTTCGAGTCGTGCCGCATTCTCTGCGAGTGGATCTGGGACGGCGCGATCGGCAAGGTCCACACGATCAACTGCGGGTGCGAGGCGATCAATTCCGGACTTAAGCGATTGGAAAACCTGAAAGAAAAGCCCCCGGTCCCCGGCACCTTGGACTGGAACCTGTGGCTCGGTCCGGCCAAAGAGCGTCCCTACCACCCCGCCTACCTTCCGGGAAAATGGCGCGGGTGGACTCCCTTCGGCAACGGCACCATCGGCGACTGGATCTGCCACGTGGTGGACCCCGTGTTCTGGGCATTGGATCTCGGCGCGCCGAAAACAATTCTGGCCGAATCGAAAAACTACGACTTCAAGACCCAGGGCGACGCCTATCCCTGGGGCGAAAAGGTCGCGTTCGAGTTCCCCGCCACCGACAAGCGCGGTCCCGTCACGCTCAACTGGCACAGCGGCACGCGCGAGATTCCCCGCCCGCCCGAACTGGAAGAAGGGCGCAAGATGGAAAAAACAGGGGCCGCCGTGATCGGCGACAAGGGCGTGATCACCTACGGCTCGCACGGGGCCGGTGGCGTGCGCCTGATTCCCGAGGCGAAGATGAAGGAATACAAGCGTCCCGCAGCGTCCCTGCCGCGGGTCAAAAGCCACCACCAGGATTGGATTGACGCCATTCGCAACGGCCAGAAAGCCGGGTCCGATTTCTCCTACGGCGGCCCGCTCACCGAACTGGCGCTCCTGGGCATCATCGCCGTGCGGTTCTCCGGGCAGAAACTCGAATGGGACGCAAAGAACATGAAATTCCCCAACTGTGCCGACGCTAATTTCTTCCTCAACCCGCCCTATCGCGCGGGATGGAGCCTGTAGGGGAATCGGGGACAGAGGCGTTCCGGCGCTTCGCTCGGCCCAGGGCGATCCTGCGCAAGCCCCGGAGAGGAGGCAGAAACCTGAAGAATTGAGGGAGTGCTAACCCACCAGCACTATTTTTCTTGACGCGCCGCCAGGAGTGCTGGTAGGTTAGCACTCGTGGTTCGTGATCCGGAAGTTCCATTTTAGTGAAAACACTCCGAACGGAGACTCCCTCATGTCCGATTCCGCCCCCTTCAACCTGGGCCGCCGCGAGCGCCAGATCATGGAAATCGTGTACGCCAAGGGTCGGGCCAGCGTAGCCGAGGTCCTCGAGGCCCTGCCCGACCCGCCCAGCTACTCCGCCACCCGCGCCATGCTCAACCTGCTCGAGGAGAAGGGCCATCTGCGCCACAAGGAGGTCGGGCGCAAGTTTGTGTACCAGCCCACCCTCCCGCGCGAGAAAGCCCGTCGCTCGGCGGTCCAGAACCTGCTTCACACCTTCTTCGGCGGCTCGGTCGGCGAAGCCGTCGCCACCATGATCGAGCAGGACAAGAAGAACCTCACCCCCGAGGACCTCGACCGCCTCGCCCGACTCATCGCTGAGGCTAAGAAGGAGGGACGGTGAGCATGCTGAAGAAGATTTTATACAGATTAACCCTCAAAGCGATCCTACGGACGCTGGCCCCAGTGACTTCAATCACAATGTTGAAACAGAGCCGACTGGAAAGACCGCTTTTTTCAGAGATTGGTACGGCTTGCACCCAACTCGGTGCGGCTCGACGATGGCTCCTCGTGAGCGTTTCCGTGTCGGCTCTTCTCATCCTTTTCTTCAGTTCGGTTGCGATTGGCGGCCGCTCAGAAACAACCCCGAAAGAACAGATAGATGACCTCTTCTGGAACCAGTACGGGTATTTGTGCCAACAATGGAAAGAGACAAAAAAAATCGGGAATATGCCGGATTCGCCGGAACGTCCCATTCTGGTCATCGACATTCCCGCAGGAGAACTTCGTCTGGAACGTCCCGGTCCAGTCCATCCTGCCGAAACCCTGAAACTGTCCAAAGATTGGATCTGGCAAGCGGTCTATTGGGATAATACAGGATCCACCCTTCTTGAAGGTCCCATTCGCCTGCGCATGCGAACTGGATGGTCAAGTGCGGGTATATTTCGGGTACCGTTCGAACATCAGTATCCGGAACTGATTGAAATTCGTGGAACGCACCGCAGGAGCAGGGAAAAATACAATCTCAATATTTCGTCAACCGGCCCGAGTTATGGTCAGGGTTTCATGCACAATCTCCAGATCGAGACGCCAGGTAGAGATTCAATCTCACAACGGGTAAGCGAATCCGAGTATGAAACCGCGCGCAAGGCGTGGGCGCAGATGGCTCAACCTGAGGAGACCAGTACCACAGCCCTCGAAATGGAAGAGCGTTGGGTGCTTTTTCAGACCCAACAGGTCTCCCAATTGCGTATTCACCTGGCAACACAAAGGTGGAAGGAAATTCATCTCTCAATGCGTCCAAATCCAGACTTCCAACGGGGCCGCATAGAGGTTAAGGCGGTCTCCGAAACCAATGGGCCCCTTCGTCACACCATGTTCGGAGGCAATGGTTACGACCTGCAGTATCTTGGGGGCGAAACCTGGGCCTTGCTGGGTCGTGGCGTCTTAGAGGGGGACAACATGGCCTTGAGCGGCGATCCGAAGGAAAATGTTGAGACTTGGCGTGAGGCGTTTGTCCGCACTCAAGCCGAACACGAGCAATGGCTCAAACACCTGCATACCTGGGATCCACGTTTCACCGCGACACTGGCCGATGGAACGCAAGTGGAATTGATTGGATTGAGCGAAGGCGCCGGTCGAGATGCCAAATGGTGGTGTCCGGATGGAACGCCGTTGGATTGGCAACCTTACGTCATTCCAGAAGAGCGCCGCTACTTACGATCACAAAATCACGATTACGTACCACCCCAAATTAACGATATCGCTTATGCCTATCGTATAACACCCCCCTTGTACCGCAAGAATGAAAGTATTCGCACGGGTCGAGGTTCTTTTGCACGTTCTATGGGAACTCATTCTTCCGCCCCGCTGGATCCGTGGGGTTGGGATATCCACTCCGAAGAAAGTCCGATCTCTGGAGAAATTGCTCTGTTCGAGAAGAACCTGAAAACAGCCGATTACAATCTCACGCTGACACCCCAAGACGGGCGAGAGATGAGCCTCTCCTTCAGAAACGTCGCGCTTTACCCCGATCAGCCCACTACGGTTACGATCGAGACATCACAGAAGGAGGGACGGTGACGATGTTCGACACGCTTTCGAACCTTCCGACCCACGAGGCCGCGACGCGCGCGCTGGCCGTGTTGCTCGACAGCGGCGCAAAGGGGGTGGCGCTCCTGGCGCTGGCCGCCGGGGGCTCGTTCGCCCTGCGCCGCGCTTCGGCGGCGAGCCGCCACCTCGTCTGGACCCTGGCGATGGCGGGGCTCCTCCTCCTCCCGGCGCTTTCGGTCGTCGTGCCCAAGTGGCAATTGCCCCTCCTGCCGCCCACTCTGGGAATACGGTCCACCCCCTCACCGTTGAGGACGACGCCGGAAACGCCGTGGACGAAGAACAGGGTTCCAGGCCCCTCGTCCGCGGCTCCGGCCACCTCAACCCCCAGGTCCCCGGAATTCGAACCGGAAACCGCGTCCCGGATGTTGCCCCCCGAGGTGGAAACGGCCCCCGCATCCGCCCCACCCTCCGCTCCTTCGGCCTCCCCCACCCCACCCCGTCTCCCCGCCGCATTCTGGGCGCTGGCGGTCTGGTTGGGGGTGGCCGGAGCGATCCTTTTGCCGCTGCTGGCCGGGTTGGCGGCGGTGGCCCGGCTCGTCCGCGCCGCGCGGCCCTTCGCGGACAAGGCGTGGTCCGACCGGCTACGCGACCTGAGCGCGGCGCTCGGGGTGGAGCGCCCGGTGCGCCTCCTCTGCGCCGGACCGGGCGCCATGCCGATGGCCGTCGGCCTCTTCCGCCCGGCGATCCTCCTGCCACAGGAAGCCGACACGTGGCCCGAGGAGAAACGCCGCGCCGTCCTCCTCCACGAACTCGCCCACGTCGCGCGCCGCGACTGCCTGACCCACGCCCTGGCGCGCGTGGCGCTGGCGTTGCACTGGTTCAACCCGCTGGCTTGGGTCGCCCTGCGCCAGATGCGCGTCGAGCGCGAACGCGCCTGCGACGACCGGGTCCTGACCGCGGGCGAACGCGCTTCAACCTACGCCGATCACCTGCTCGACATCGCCCGCACCATGCACGCCGGGACTCTCGCCTCCGTCGCCGCCATCACGATGGCGAAACAGAGCCAGCTCGAGGGACGCCTGGTGGCGGTGCTGGACCCGAAGCGGAATCGCCGCCTCGTGACGCGCCGGAACCTGATCTGCGGTGCGGTTCTCCTGCTGACCATCACCTGTTCGCTTGCGGCCCTGCAAACGGGTCGCTCCACCGAAGGCGACGTGAATAAAGCGATCGGCATCCTGTCGCGCACCAGCATGTTTCAGAAGGATGCGTCAGAAAAGATACAGACGGTTCTGACCCTGGTGAAACATCATCCCCAGGCGGAGACATTGCCACTTCTCGTTGACTGGCTTTCCTCGTATCGGAAAACCAAACGGCGGTCGGCCCTCTATATCATCGGCGAGTTGTCCTGGGAGAACCCCGCGATTGCCCTGAAACCGCTGCGCAAACTGATGGGCCATTCCGAGGACATCACCCGCGGCATGGCCGCCCTGACCTTGTCCTACCTGCAGGATCAAGCCTCCGGTGAACGCATCCTCAAAATGTTGCAGTCCGACACCAGCCCCTATGCCCGGCGATGCGCGGCCTTCGCGCTGGGAGAATTGAACGATCCGAACGCCCGGGAGACGCTTGAAAAAGCGGCCCTGGCCGAGGAAAACCAGGTCCGGGAAAATGCGCAGAACGCCGTCGCCCGTCTGAAATGGCGAAAAGAATTTGAAAGCGTCACCGGAGACCCGGCGAAAGCCGCCAGGGGCGTCTGGATCATTGCCGGATCGACCGAAAACCAGGCGGAACGAATCGGCCGGGCCATGGAACTGATCCGGGCGACCGATCCCGTGTCCCGGGCGGCGGTCCTGAGAAAAGCCCAGATGTTTGATGCGCCAGACCTGTTTTTCTTCAAAGGCGCGTACGTTCTGGCCACACAACAACTCAAAGAGAGGACGGATTCCCAGGGTGTTCCTCCGAATTATTCCCTCAAACTGGAAGAGAACCTCTCGATTCAACTCCTCGGGGTGACGGAACACAAATGGAGCGAATACACCCCCTGGTGGTATCCCGACGGAACACGGGGCGCGATCCTTCCCGACAACCTGAAGAACCCCTCCGGCAATCCCTCCCTCGATGATCTGAATAAACCCACACCCGATGAACAGAATTACGCTTTTGCCTTTCTGATCAACCAGGAAAACAACCGGCAGGTTGACTGGTGTTTTGAGTTGACAGCGGGCAAGACGGTTCTCAATTCCCAGTCCGACTATAGACAGGTCCAGACGAACTATACGTGGGGCAATGAGCCGATAGGAGTCATCGAGGTGCGCCTGCCGGCGGGAGCGACCACCTGTTCGTTGCGACTGGGTGTGGCCGGGGGCGCGTGGGAAACGGTGGCCGTTTACGAGAACGAAAAGAAAGAACTCGTTTCCTCTTCCGAGCCGTCGTTCCAGATCAAAGCGGTCAAGGCGGACAACGAGGGCCTTGTCGTAGAATACGAACACTCGATCAAGGATCGGCCGGGTCAGATCGTGGCGATCAGAAAAGACGGTCAATCCCTGACCGCGAACCGGTCGGGCGTGGGATTGAACAATTCTCCCTTCCCGTTTGTCTGTTTTGCCGCCAAACCCGAGGAGATCGCGCGATTCGAATTCCAGACCCGACCCGGTGAATGGGTGAATTTCCACAACATCTCCCTCGTCCCCGACCTGAAGACCCATCTGCACATGACCCTCGAAAACGGCGCGGCGGCAATCGGGACGAATGCGGCGGCGCCTGCAAACACAATCCAGCCGAAAACGGATTCCCTCACAAGCGCACCAGCCGCTTCCCCGGCTGGCTCCGCTTCCCCGACCGAAGCAACCCAACCACCCCAGCTGCGGATGATCAGCACCTGGACCTCGGAAGAACAGACTTCGGAATCATTGAGGGAAGATGCCATTCGGCCAGAAGAAGCGAAGCTGGTGTACCTGGGGTGGCTGACGGATCATGTACAATACTTTGTCAATGTTGACGAAGGCCTGAAACTGGTCTGGACACCGGAGGGGAAGATTGTTCCATTCCCCGATATTCCGGAGAACGACTTTTTTCATCTCAACCTCAACAGCGGTGTTTCCAACTCGACGGAATATTTCAGCCGATATCGCTCTCTCGTGGCCATGCTTCAAATTCCCGGAAAACCGGGGAAAGCCGGTACGCCGGAAAAACAGCGCGAAATGGATGAACTGACGGGTGGCCTGGAGGCGACACTTTCCAGTTTGGAGGGACCGTTTCAAGTCAAATTGTCCAGGTTTCGTACTCGCTTCGAAGAACAAACGTCCTCCTGGAAAGTGGTTTTCATCTTTGAAAATATCGAGAAAACGGCTCCCTTACCCCGCCAGGTGAAAATCGACTGGTCGGTAGATAAGACCGAAGAATCTCAGACGGATGCGGAAGGCATGTCTTTGAGGATAAGTCGAAAGGCGTCCTTTGTCACCGAAACCTTTCCCCTGATCGATCCGGACGAAAGCAGTGCGCCCCAGCTGCGGATGATCAGCACCTGGACCTCGGAGAAACAGCCCCCCGACTCCCTGGTGGCGTGGAAGCCGGACGGCAAACCGGTGGATGACCGATACGAACGCGAGGTGCTCGACCGTTACCCGCACACGGTCGATTCCGCGGAACCGACCACCCACCCGGTTGCGCTCGGTTTCTGGGTCCACCATCCCCTCTTCGACAATCGCAGCCGCTTTGACCTCGTCCTCTACGATGCCAGACACCAGAATATCGCGTCTCCCGGGGGAAGTAGGATCAACGATCCCGAAACCCACAAACGTTTCCCGGGCTGGCGATCCGAGAAGAAAATTTTCGATTCGAACACGTTGCCCGACCGCGGTCAGGTGGAACTGCGTTACTCACTGGGTCCCTGGACCCACTTCCCGACCATCTTTCTCATGAATCAGACCGGGGCGATCCCGGATGAACCGGTTGTCGTGCATTCCTATCAAAGTCGTCCCAATGAAATGGTTGAAGTTTCCTTCAGTGTCCTCCTGCCAGGGACGGAGGCGGTCGATCAATACGAAGCCGTCGCATTGATCGGGTTCGGGGAACACTTGTCGGAACTCGAATCGGAATCGGCCACGTATTCGCGTGAAGGCGAAACGGGACGATACACGCTTCGGTTCCGGGCGGATCAGTCCATCATCAAGGGCTTCCGAGTCCGCCACCGCCCGATCCAGCGGCGTCTCTACGACAATGTTGTCTTCCGCAGGACGGCGGAAAGCACACCCTCTGAGGCCACAGGGGAAACCACAATGGGCAATCAAGGAATTTTTTTTGAAGAAACGGCTTTTTCCCCTGACTACATCAACCAAGTCGTGGCGGCTCTCAACAAGAACTTCATCCTCCCGCCCTACATCCGCGAGGCCAAGACCTGTACCGTGCGGTTCAAGATCCTCCAGAACGGGAGCCTGGTCGAACCGCAGGTGATCGCGGGACAGGGAACGGGGATTCCCGGTCTGGACCAATTGGCGCTCAACGCGGTTTTGCAGGCGGGGCCGGTGCCGCCCTACGCGCCGGAATACTCGACGAAACCGTTTGTTTATAGCCGAGTGACGTTTCAATTCACTCCCGCCGAGGAGAACTCCAGGAAAACGCTGGAGGAAACGAAATCCGACATTGGAATAGAAGAGGGGAACTTTCCAGCCGAATACCTCGCTCAGGTGGTACCTGTTCTCAACAAAGAATTCGTCCTTCCACCTAACATTCGTGAGAAGAGTTCCTGTACCGTCCGGTTCAAGATCTTCCAGGACGGACAACTGGTCGAACCGCAGGTGATCGCGGGACAGGGAACGGGGATTCCCGGTCTGGACCAGCTGGCGCTCAACGCGGTTTTGCAGGCGGGGCCGGTGCCGCCCTACCCGCCGGAATACTCGACAAAGCCGTTCGTGTACGCCCGGGTGAATTTCGCGTTTACGCCGTCCGTGCAGTGACGGCCATCCCGAGGGCGGCGAAAGAAATGAATCGTCTCCCCATCCCCTCACCCATTGGGTGACTTCGGAATTGCTCGGGATGTCGAAGGGAGCCAAGGACTCGGTGCGCCGGGGGTAGACACACAGGTCTGCCCCTACGAGACGGGGTATTGCTGGGAAAGGTAGACACGCGGATAGGCCCGTCGGAGGCGTCGGGTCTGTTTCAAGCGCCGCGTTTCGCCTCGTGGAGGCGTTGGCGCTCTGCGTACCAGGCTCGTTTCGAGGCGTGGATGGCCGGTTCCAGTCCGAGCAGGATGCGCTGACCGATCGCGACTCTACTGCCACGGTGGAACTGGAACCCCTCCACCACGGATTTCAACTGCTCCCCGACAACACCGGCGGGCGTTACTCGGCCCTCTTTCTGGTCCCTCCGGAAAAAATCAAAGGCTTCCGCGTCCACCACCGCCCGATCCAGCGGCGCCTCTACGACAACGTCGTCTTCCGCAGGACGGCGGAAAGCACTCCCTCTGAGGCCACAGGGGAAACCACAATGGGCAATCAAGGAATTGTTTTTGAAGAAACGGCTTTTTCCCCTGACTACATCAACCAAGTCGTGGCGGCCAGGCCCCTTGTACCTTTCCTGGTAGATCGTCTTGCGAAACCTCTTTTTTTGCGTGTTTTTTCGCGTTTTTCGTGGTTGAATACAGCGCGTTTATACTGTTCCGATGGAAACGGATACAGATTCCCCCACGGTGGTTCTCTCTCCAGCCCGGGCGCGCAGGATCCAGATCTCATGAACTCGACCCCCCAGACCGCTGAAGCGGACATTCCTCCCGCCACCGAAAAGCCCCACGGGCACGGATGGCTCGGCGGTGTGCGCCAGTGGACCGACGAACTCGTCTTTGTCTTTCTCCTCGTTTCGTTCTTTCAGACCTTCGTTCTGGGGCGCTACAAGATCCCCTCTTCCTCGATGACCCCCACTCTGCTGGGCAGCGAGGAGAAACGCTACGGCTACGTGGACGTGGACGGCGACAACCAGCAAGATCTAATCCTGCGATCCGGCCTCTACAGCTACGACGTCTATCTGCGCGCGAACGGACGGTACCACTACGCCGGTCTGGTGGACCCGGGACCGGACAGAAAGCTCTGGCAGGACCGTTTGCACAAACAACAGGACGGCATCCTGGTCGCGCGGTTCCTCTACTGGTTCACCCCGCCGAAACGCGGCGACATCGTGGTTTTCAAAACCCCCGAGCACATCTTCGAACGCGACAAGCCGGTCTATATCAAGCGCGTCGTCGGACTGCCGGGCGAAACGCTCTCCTTTCCGCATGCACCCGGCGTGGCCGGGCATGAAGACAACATGGGGTACCTGGCCGTCAACGGTGAGCGAGTCACCACGCCCAGCTTCTTCAAGGACCAACTCTACGAATGCTGGAGCATGCCCCTGACGATCAAGGACGACCGCCCTCGCAGCGGATACGTCACCTATGGCGACCGTGGCTTGCGAACCGACCTGCTGCGGGTGGACGTGCCCCCGGACAGCGTGTTCGTCCTGGGCGACAACACCGTGGGCAGCGTGGACAGCCGCTACTGGGGCAAGGTCTCGCTCGACCGGTTGCGCGGACGGGCGTTCTTCCGGTACAATTTCTGTTACTTCCCCTATAAAAAGGATCCGGGGTTTCTGTGACCCGACCCGCCGGCATCCCGCCCGTGAGGCGGTTCGTACCGCCGGCGTCCCCGCCGGCGCGGTTCTGAAAACTCGCGGAACAGGTTCCGGAAGCCCTTCATGGGCGAGACGCCCATGCCACCTCCGGGACCGCCTTCATCTCTGTGTGAAGGCCGGAAGACAGGTTTATCATCTATGCAAATAAGGAGTTCCTGGCTAAACCGGATCAGAAGTCTCGTCCCGTTCAACAACAGGACTTTCCACACTATTTCTCAATGAACAAGGACACCCCTTCGCCATGCAAACCGTCATCAAGATTCTTCTGAACTACGACGCCCCTGACACCGTGGCCGCCCGCAAACGCTTCCGTGAAATCCTCGCGGCCCTCCAGCCCCACCTGCCCGAAGACTGCGACCTGCGCGACTTCAAAATGGTCGAAGATGGCTCCGGTCGAGTCATCGAAAAATGGGAACCGGAGGGGTGACGACGGGAGCCACGGAGACAACAGAGACAACAAACGGCTCCCTTTCCTCTTCCCCTCCCCTTTCCCTCTGCTTTTCTTCCGCCCCGCTAGTCCGGCGGGCGTTCTGAAGACACAGAAGACCTGGCGCAGCGGAGCCGCAACCGAATAAAACTGCGAAAATTGCTGCCTTAGCGTTTTGTGAAGACAGCGCCCTCCTGGGATCGCCAATCTCCTGATTGGCGCGGTTGCGGTTCCTGGTGTTCGGGCGGCTTTGCGCGATTCCACCCGCTGGGTTCCGCTTCGTTTGGAGCGGGCTTTCAGCCCTTGAAGGGGAAGGGTTCCGTGTAACCCGGGGCGTCGCTTCGCTCTGCCCCGGGCTGACATGGGCCGCCCTGTCAGGGCTGGGACCGGATCGGGATTGCGGTCCGTATTGCCTACACTCTCCCTCAAAATCTGCTCAAACGATAGCGATATTGCGCGATAGTAGTACAGAACACGCAGAAAACCGCTTGGCCAGTCTGGCCGTGGTTTCTGCGGTTCTTTTTCAGAAAGTTGCATTCCGGCACGAGTGTGACTATGATTGTGCAGGAAACACAAAAAGCAAACCGGCCGTGAAAAGGATTTCTGGAGATGTGGGAAGATGAGAGAGACGATCTGACCGATCGCGTCAAAAGACTCTGGGATAATAACCGGCCGGAAGCGGCGTTGACGTTGCTCGACGAGGAAATCCAGCATCGTACGGCGTCCGGAAATCCATGTTCCGATCTGTTGGTTCTGAAGGGCGCCATTCTTTTGGACCAGAAAGAGTACACGCAACTCGAATGTCTGGCCAGAAGTCTCATATCCGGTTCCCCGGAATGCTGGAGCGATGGATGGTATTATCTGGCGGAAGCTCAATTCGGGAACAAACAGTACGGCGAGGCCATTGTCAGTTATCAGAAGGTACTGGACCTGTCCAACTTGGATGTGGAACCCGATAAATTCCATTTATATGTGGATATCGCCTTCTGTTATCATTGGAAAGAAGACTATCCGAACGCCTTGCTCCATTTGAAGCGATACGCCGAACAGAGGGAACCGGATGCCGAAACCTGGCGGCTCTTCGGCAAGGTTTACCTGGAAATGGAACACTTGGATCTGGCCGAGGAAGCCTTTCGGAAATCTTTCGCTCTGAAACCGGACAATGACGACACGTGTTATCACCTGGGTCGGGTTCTGAAGGAAAAAGACGCTTACCAGGAAGCGCTGGAATTTTTCCAGCGCGCACTGGCGCTTCGACAGGACCGTTCTCGGGAGCATGTGATGATTCTCGACGAAATTGCGTTCTGCCTCTATGTTCTGCAGGATTACGAATCCTCCAGACATTATCTGGAAATGGCGATCCAGATTGCTCCGGGAAACATGATGCTTCACATCCTGATAGCGAAAGTCCAGGCGGAGATGAAGGAACTTCTGGAGGCCGAATCGCATTTCCAATTTGTCCTCTCCTGTCAACATCCGGAACAGCCCGATCTTTTTGAGTTGGAACAGGAAATCGTGTATCACCATTACGGCCTGTTTCTTGCCAAACACGGGGAAGGACGAACCCAGGAAGCCATCCAGGCCTTCGAAAGAACCTTGGCGATCAATCCGTGTCAACCCGACATTCTCTGTAGCTATGGGGAACTCATGTTGAAAACCGGCGATCAGGAGTGGGCAATTCGCCAGTTTTCAAAAGCCGCGGAACTGGGGGACGAGAGAGCGAAAGAAATACTGAAGGACCTTGAGGATGAAACGGATTGAATCTATCGATGTTGGTGTCTTCGATGTTTTCTTTCCCGCGCTCTTTTCTGCCGGTTGCATTCCGCTCTGTGGGGCACTATGATGGAGTCAGTGGGAAACGCGTTCGACCGAACGCGTGTTGAACCAGAAAACGCAACGCTCGGAAACAGGATTGAAAATCATGCTGCGGATTGAAATAGAAACACTGAAAAAAGGGGCGGTGGTGTGCGACATCGAGATGTCGCCCGAGTTCCTGACCCGGGACATCGAAGAGGATCTCCACTTGGAGCCTGCGACCGGAACGGTGACCTTCAGGCTGAAGGGCGAGAACGTCCACGCCGCGGGCGCGCTGCACTCCGCCCTGCACGGTACGTGCGCCCGGTGCCTCGAAGAAACGACGCTCCCCCTCGACGCGCGGGTGGCGCTGGTCTTCTGGCCGCACGAGAAGCGGTCGGAACGCGAGGCCATCGGAGTGGAAGTGGATGAACCGGACTCGGCCTACTACGACAAGCACTCCGTGACGCCGGAGAACGACCTGCGCGAACTCGTTCTGCTGGAAGTCCCGCTGGTGCTGGTCTGCAGCGACGACTGCAAGGGCCTGTGTCCCCATTGTGGAACGAACCTCAACACCGGCTCCTGTGCCTGCGTCGCAGAGGTCGCCGAGCCGGAAGAAGTGGCCCCGCCCACCAACCGTTTGTGGCAGGATCAGTTGAAAAACCTGAAACTCGATTGAGCCGGAAGACGCTTTCAGAAAAGCGGTTCTCCGGAAGCTTCTACTGTTTCGGTTTCAGACGGCGTGTTCGGGCCGGGTCCAGCCCAGGATTTCGGTCTCGAGCGCGAAGAGGCGCTCTTCGGCCAGGGTGAGGGCGTTGACGATTTCGGGGATATGATTTTTGCGCTGGATGGCGTCGTCGAGCCGCTCGCGCAGGGTCATGGGTTCCTGGGCAAACCGCAGGTCGGCGTAGCACACGATTTTCTGTTCGAGCGTCTGGGGCAACAGGTGCGGCGTTTTCTGGCCCCGCAGGAGATAGATCTCGTAAAGCGCGCCATGCATGGCGATCTCCGCCAGTTCGGGCAATCCCTCTTCATGCAAAATCTCGACCGAGTTGTGTTCGTGGATACCGGGTCGGCTGCGCCCGATGTCGTGGAGTAGCGCGGCCAGCCGCACCTTCTCAGGGTCCAGGTGCAGGCCGGGATACGCCTCGAGGATCTGACGCGCCAGTTGCCATGCCACCTCGGCGGCGCCCTGACAGTGGTGGATGATGTTCGGGTGGACGTGGTGTTTGTGGAGCAGCGCCACGCCTTCGTCGTAGGAAATCATGGAACCGGAATACGCTCCTGTGTCCCCGGATGAAATCTCGGGGAATGCCGTCTCGCGATCGGCATCCCCCGGGTTGTTGTTCTTGAGCCACCTGCCACTCCCCAGAGAAGGGGTTCCCGATCTGAGGAAAGAATCCGTAGGGGCGGGTTTCAAACCCGCCCCTACGGAAAATTCGGGTTCGGAAAACCTCGAACAGAGAAGGGCTAAAGGGTTCCGTTTTTCTTGAGATGGGTAAGGGCGACTCGTTCATGTGCCTTGAGAGCGGCTGCTGAACGACCCTGCCGTCGCTTCACTTTCAGGCGGGCAGGGATGCCCGCCCTCCCAGTTACGCCCCGGCCGGTTCGCGCTCGAGTTCCTCGCGCAGCACGGTCAGCGCCCAGTCCACATCTTCCTGGCTGACGTTGAGGGGCGGCAGAAGCCGGACCACATTGCCCGCCGTGCAGTTGATGAGCAACCCGCGCTCTTCGCACCGCTGCACCACATCGGCGCCGGGACGATCCAGACTCAGACCGAGAATCAGACCCAACCCGCGGACCTCGGTGATGCAGGGGATCTGGCCCACCCAGGAACGGAGGGTTTTCAGAATCGTTTCGCCCATCCGGGCCGCGCGGTCAGCCAGTTTTTCCTCAAAAAGGATTTTGCAGTAGGCCAGTCCGCCCGCCGAGGCCATCGGGTTGCCGATCATGGTACCGCCGAAACTGCCGGGAGTGGCCACCTCGACCAGTTTTTCATTGGCCAGAATGGCGCCCGCCGCCAGGCCGCCGCCGACCGGTTTCGCCAGGGTCAACGCGTCGGGCAGAACGCCGAAATGCTCGTAACTGAAGTTCTTGCCTGTGCGGCCCAGACCCGACTGGACCTCGTCGAAGAGGAGCAGCAGGCCCGTGCGCTCGCGCAGCTCGGCCAGCGTGTCCATGAACGCCTGCGTGGCGGGATAAACCCCGCCCTCGCCCTGGACCGGCTCGATCAGGATGGCGCAGATTTCTTTCTCGCGGGCCGCGACCAGGCGGCGCAACGCCTCGCAGTCGTTGAAGTCCGAGTACAGGAAACCGGGCATGAGCGGCTCGAAGCCCTTGTGGAACTTCTCCTGGGCCGTGGCGGTCAGGGTGGCCATCGTGCGACCGTGGAACGAGTTGGTGAAGGTGACGATGGTACGGCGCTCGGGCGCGAAATGCTCGTGCGCGTAACGCCGGGCCAGTTTGATCATCGCCTCGTTGGCCTCGCAGCCCGAGTTGGCGAAGAACGCCTTGGCGCCGCTGAACGCGTATTTCTGGAGACACTCGGCCCACTCGATCTGGACCGGGATGTAGTAGATGTTTGTGCAATGGATCAGGGTGGCGGCCTGTTTCTGAATCGCCTCGACGATGGCCGGGTGGCAATGGCCCAGATTGTTCACCGCGATACCGGTCAGGAAGTCCAGGTATTCCTTCCCCTCGACATCCCAGACCCGGGACCCTTTCCCATGCGAGAGCACGATTCGGCGTCGGCCAAAAGCGTTCCACGAACACGCTTCGTAGCGGGCGATCCAGTTTTCGGTCTCGGTCTGGGGCCGGGGGGAACCCGGCAGGTCTTCGGGTGACATAAATGCGCCTTCCTTTCGCCACGGTCCGCCTCCGGGCGGCCATGCGCTGCAAAATGGGGGTTTCTATCCGGAAACTTTTGACAAAGGCCGGTTTCTCAGTTGGCGGGACCGACGATCACCTGGCGCGCCAGCCCCTCGCCCCGGCTGTAGGTCTGGATGCCCGGGATGTCCTTCAGGATCGTGTGGACAATCTTGCGGTCCAGCGAGTCCATCGGGTCGAAGTCCTCTTCGCGGCCCTTTTCGATGGCCATTTTGGCCAGCGTGGTGGCCACTCGTTTCAGGCGCTCGACGCGTCGCAGGCGGTAGTGGCCCGCGTCCACGAGGATCAGGGGCATATCGCGTCCGCCCAGCCGGGCCATGCGCACCACCAGGTGCTGGAGCGAATCGAGCGTTTCGCCCCGGTGTCCGATCAGGTTTTCAGGGTTCGAGCATTCGATGCCGGCGATGACCATGTTCGGTTCGCACAGGGTTTCGACCACGGCGTCCTCAATGTCCATCTTCTTCAACAGGGTTTCGAGAGTCGTCTTGACCTGGTCGGCCACGTAGTCGAGGCGCACCCGGACGTTCATCTGGACATAGGGGCGCGCCCCGGCCAGCAATCCGTCCTCTTCTTCCGTGGACCACTCGATTTCCAAGGCTTCCTCGGGCAGTCCCAGACGTTCATAGGCCTCACGCGTCGCTTCTTCCCGGGTTACCGCGGTGATTTGAATGAAAGACATATATTGTATCCCTCCAGGGTCGTAAGATGCTTCATGACGCCAGACACGCAACCTCTCGCCAGTGTTTCGCGGGCGGCGGGTCCGGCTTTTCTCTCAACGGAAACCTCGCGCCAAAGCCACGGCGTATGGAATCCCCCCAAATCAGGAGAAAACTATAGCGCCTTCTCAGGCACAAGAATCCCCCTGCATCTTGTCAGTATGCGAAAAAACAAGCCTCTTTACAATGTAAAAATGGAAGCAAATCAGTCCGGTGGACTGGCGCGGGACATCCGCTGCGTCTGCCGAACTCTCTTCTTATTCCGTTCCCTCGATCAGGGCGATTTCTTCATCCGTAAGTCCATAGAGTTCATAGACCAGCCGGTCAATCTGTTCGTCCGTCGCCAGAATCTGGCGATTCAATGCCGTCTTTTCATGCTCGGTTTTCGCCTCCGGAAGCCGCTTGTGGAGCGCCATCAGGCGTTCGACCAGCGAGGCCATTTTATCGTGAGCGGCCTTATCTTTACTGTTTTTGAAGTCAATGGCCCGGAAAGGCAGGTTCAGAATATCCCGAATGGTGACTTGAGGAAAATCGTCTTTGGTGGCTTGGCTCACCTTGGCCAGATAGAGCCGTGACAAGATGGCGCTGTTGAGAAATCCCAGGAGGTAGTTGGTTGATTCCGGCCCCCTGGGGATCAGGGTATAGAGATTTTTGTTCGTAATCACCGTCTCGGAAATCAGACTGGCCATGAGCCGTTGCTTGCGGTTGACCAGACGACGCAGAAGAATCCGCTCGCCTTCAAACCATTTGAACTCCTTGGGCCACTCCGACATCTGTGGGCCGTACTCGACCCAATGTGGAGCCACGAGTTCCGTTGTGTAACGATAGATATTCCCCTCAAAGTACCGATACGAGTTTGGACCGGATTTTCGGTTGGTCAGAAGCGCGGGATCGAATAAGACTCCCCGCCGCATGTCCACCACGTCTCGAAAGCAATGGCCGGTTCGGTCGGTCAGGTTCGAGATAAGCCCCAGGAGATCGGGATTCAGCACAAACTTCTGGTCTTCCGCCGTCCGCCATTTTTCCTGCTCGATGAATTTTGTCGCCAACTGGTCTATGCGAATCTCCTGAATCTTTTCCTTCTTCGGGTACTCATAGGTCCGGAGCCGATGCCTTTTCTTCGGCGGTGTCTGGACGGTCGTCATCAAGAGCGTGTCAATGTAAGCGTCGCGGAAGATGTCGTAAGGCAAAAGGACGATTGTTTCCAGAGACAGACCCAACAGATAGGCGCGAAGAGAACGGTACCGGGGGCCTCCCAGCCAGGCGGAAGGGATGATATAACCGAAACGCCCCTTTTCGCGAAGCAACGCATGCGCTTTTTCCACGAAAGCGACATATCCATCCGGAATAGATCGAAAAACGGGATATTGTTCCGACAGGTAAGGAAGATCCTCTTTTGCGAAGACCATGCCATAGGGCGGGTTTCCGATCACGGCGTCGAATCCGCCGTCTTTCAGGATGGAGCGGAATTCCCGGTTCCAATCGAACGCATTGATGCGGAGCATTTCCTCGTCGTCGAAGAGGTCCATTTGGTGCCCGTTGAAGAAATCGGGACCGATCAGACTGTTGCCGCACTTGATGTTTTGCGCCAGGTCGGGCAGGGCGCGTTCCTTGTAGAAGGCGTGCTCGCGGGCCAGCACATCGGCGGTGGCGTCCTCGAGAACCTTGAGCAGAAGAGACAACTTGGTGACCTCGACCGCCTGCTGGTCAATATCCACCCCGTAGATATTGGCCAGAAGAATGCGTTTGCGTTCGGTGGTGGTCAGGCGCCAGCCGTACTGATGCCGGAAAATGGCCGGACTTTTTCCCTTCGACCACTTCTCCGGTTCGCGTTCGTAGGCGGCCAGGTGCCACTGGAGCAGATGCTCGTACACGCCGAGAAGAAACGAACCGGAACCGCAGGCCGGGTCCAGAATGCGCAACTGCGCCGCCGTGCCGCGCGGACCGGGGGTACAACCTTCCAGAAGTTTCCCCACGGTTTGTTTGACCAGATAGTCCACGATGTAAGTCGGGGTGTAGTAAACGCCCCCCGCCTTGCGAACTTCCAGTTTCGTCTCGACACGGGCCTGGTGCCCCGCCGTCAGGCGGATGACGCTGCCCAGAAACCGCTCATAAATCTGGCCGAGAATGTCCGCCGGGATCGCGGAGAACTCGTAGGGGCTTTCAGGCGGGTAGAGTCGGCGCAACAGATCCTTGAGCGTCTTATCGTCCATCTTCAAAGACGGCGTGAGGGTGTCGTGAGCGCCGGAGCGGTCCTTATCGGCGGAAAAATAGAACAGACCGGAGTTGTAGCGGAAATCGGCTTCGTAGAAGAGTTCCTTGAGGCGGTCGTAGGTGCTGGCGCCATTCAGAAGCCCCTGCAAACGGCCATATTCTTCGATGCCGCGGTCCTCGCAGATTCGCAGAAAAATGATGCGGTCAATCGTGCATTGAACGGCGAAATTCAGTTCGCGTTGCGAGAGGCGGGGATTGCGAAGCGCGAGATGCTGCGCGAGTGTCTTGCGCCACTCCTCGATTTCGGCGAGGAAGGCGTCGTCCACTTCCTCGGTCCCGCGTTTTCGGGCGGCGGACTCCACGTATTTGTCGAAAGAGCCTTTGAGAATCGCGTCGCGGGAGAAGATCCCCTCGATTTCATCCCAGCGGCGGACATAATCGCGATAAGAAATGTATAAAACCCGTCCGATCGCCGCTTTGTCGCCCGAAGCCGGCTTGATTCGCGTATCGTAAACAATGAATTCCTCGAAATCGGTCAAAACCGAGACGGGGAGTTTGGCGGACCAGGCATAGCGGCGCAACTGATAGGCGGGCGCGGGATCGTCCTTAAGATTGACCGACGGCTTTTTCGCCTCGAGGAAAAACTTTCGGACCCCGCCGATCCGGAACGAATAGTCGGGGGCTTTCGTCGAAACGCCGATCTTGACGGCGTCTTCGTGGACGACATCCTTGTACTGTTCGGCGTATCCCTGCTCATTGTCCACATCCCATCCCAACGCTTTGAAGAAGGGGTCTATGAACTCGCGCCGAACTTGGGTTTCGTTGTAGGCAGGGGACTTGTAGGCGGCCAGGTTGCGGTCGAACCGGTCAACAAGATCGTGGATGATTTGCGGCGCAGGCATCAGGTTTTCCTTCGGAAGAGCGTTCCAAACAGGTTCCGCATCCAACAGACCGGAATATAACGATCCACGGGTTAGGAAGCAAGCGTATCGTGATGAGCAGGCGGGGCTATTTTCTTGTGCTTCTGGGACTCATTGCGGTTCGCCGCATCCATCGCGTTTGTCAGGGTCGGGCGGCCATGGGTTCGGCTTCGGTGGGCGCGAGCAGGCCCCCGTTCGACTTGATCGAGTCGAGCACCGGCTTGCGCCAGGAAATATCCAGGCGCTTCACCTGCGACTCGGGCAGGCGGTACTTCTTGATGAGCTGGTCGGCGAAGTAGTTGTTCGTGACCACGGAATAGAGAGGCTGTTTCTCCGAAAACCGGGTCTGCCCCCGCTCCTCCGCCACCTGATCGGCGGTGAGTTGGAGGATGACGAGGGTGTTGTCAAACGGCATGCAGTCCCAGATGTGGCTTTCCCGGATGGGGCCTTCGGGCAGGGCGGCGCGGGTGGCGCCCACGTTCTGCAGGGCGAAATCGGTCTGGAAGGTCTCCTGCCAGATCCGTTCGATCTCCACTTTCACCTCGGGAATGGCCAACGGACGCGTGTTGAATCCGATGGGGGCGGAAACTTCCTTCGGGATCTTGGCCTCCCATTCCTGGAGCCGTTGGAGAATCGCCGCGTCGGGCGCTAGTCCGGCCACCGGCAGTGGGACAATTTTCCACGCCCGCGAGACAATCCGGTTCGTTTCCGTATCGAACGCCAGGTCCAGATGCCCCACCCGTTTTCCGTACGCGCCCGTTTGGACGATCCACGTTTTGCCCTCCTGGATCGGTTTGTCCATCTCCGTGTGCGAGTGGCCCCCGATGATAAAATCCAGATCGGGGAACTCGCGCGCCAGCGTCCGGTCGTTCTCGACGCCGATGTGGGTGAGCGCGACGAGGATCTGCGCGCGGGCGCGCAGGTCGGGCAGGCGCCTGGCGGCGGTGTCGTGGAGGTTCTGGAACGTGACCGCCGGGTCTTTCTGGGAAAAGGGGATGGTCAACCCCAGCACCCCGACCCGCAGGCCGTTGACTTCGAGAACGGTCGTCGCCTCGTCGGCGATGAGTTGGCCGTTGTGGAAGGTGTTGGCCGAAACGACGGGAAACCGGGCGAAGGAACGGAACCGGGCGATTTTCTCCACGCCGTAGTCGAACTCGTGGTTGCCCAGCGTCCGGAGGTTGTAACCGAGGCGGTTCATCAGGTCGTAGATCGGTTCTCCGTCGAACAGCACACAGAGCGACGTGCCCAGAGTGTTGTCCCCGGCGTCCAGAAGGAGGACCTGTCCGGGGCGCTGTTTCCGGACGGACTGGATGTAGGCGGCCAGGTTGGCGATGCCGCCCGATCCATCGGGGTGAGGGTCGAACCGCGCGTGGAGGTCGTTGGTGTGGAGGACGGTGAGCGCTTTGACCTCGGCGCGGACGGGGGTGATGGCCGTCAGGATCAGGAGAACCGATAAAAACAGACAGACAGAAAACCGGCGAAGAAGAAAACGCAAGTAAGGAGAAATTAAAAGACGAGACGACCGGGCATTGCGGAACCGTAATCCAATCGGATGCCCCGAGGTTTGTGTCGATTCTATGGGATCATGATAAAAAAGCATCGGGTCTTCCAAAAAAAGAAAATTTGAGGAATTCTACACCCCTTAAAATCACAAACAGATCATATCGATTACTGTCGTGCAGGCCAGAATGAGTACGTCGTCCTCACCTTCTTCTATTTCCACCCCATAGGTGTCGGTCAAATTGAATGATCGCCTTGATACGGTCGCGACGTGATGTCCCTGGCGGGTGAAGGAGTATTTCTGCTTAAGGAGATCGTCTTCTTTCGCTTCCAGGATATCCAGCCCGGAAACCTCAACCGAATAGCGATAGTGTAGCATGTCGAGAAGTTGCTTTTTGATGGTCGCAAAGAGAGAGTCGTCCCGGTAAATTTCATAAGTGGGACACCAGGCAAGCAATTTCTGGCGGACACGGATCAGTTCATTTCCGGACAGGTCTTGAAAAGACAGTCGAAAGGGTGGAGGAAAGATCTTATGGCTCACAAGGAAAACCTTCTGTCCGGAGGAATCTTCGATATAAAATTCTTTCGCAACGGAAAAGAGTTTCTGTTTCATGAGATAGCGCATGACATCTGTTTCCTGCATTGGAATACAAGGTTTCTTTCAGAATCAACCTTGCCCCAAAAGAAGTTCCGAAACTACCGGTCTTCTTTCTCGTGACACGCCATGTCGATCACGACAGTGCTGGCCAGAATGAGAACGTCGTCCTCGCCATCCGCCACGTCCACCCCATAGGTATCCGTCCAGGAAAACCACTGTTTGGAAACAGTCGCGACGGTTTGTCCGTGGCGGGTGAAGGAATACTCGTGATCGAGGAAGTCCCCCTCCGCCTCCAGGTCGTCCGGTCCGGGAACATCCACCGAAAAACGGCAGTGGAAGAGCGTGAAGATTTCCTTATGCACGGTCGCGTAGAGCGCGCCGCCCCGGTAGATTTCATAGGTCGGCCCCCAGGCAAGGAGTTTCTGGCGGATGAAAACCAATTCGTTCCCGGCCAGGTCCTGAAAGGACAACTGGTCGCCCAGCGCGAAAACCTTGCCGTCCACGAAAAACGCATCCTGTCCCGAGGCGTCCTGGATGTAGAAATCGTCTCCAAAAGAGAAGAGCCGCTGTTTCATGAGATAGCGCATGGAATTTCCCCTGGCCGCGAAAGAGCCGTATTCCTTTCAAAGTTCTACTCCAACCATACGCAGAGAAACCGGGTGTGTCAAGTTCTGCGCCGCCCATGCCTTGGGAGGTGCGGCCCCCCGCCCGCCCGTCTTGTTCCTGTTGCAGGGACACCGAAACACTTCTTCTTTCGGAAGAAAAAGACTGCCTGGTATTTCTTCCGACAAATATAGGTTGAGAAATGCCCGGTTTCTTCGTTAGTGTTTATGGCACAAACGCCTCTCCGGCGCGCTGGAGGTTTTTTTCAAAGGAAAGTCCCCGTCAGGAAAGCGCTTTCGCCCTTTCCCTTTCAACCAGACGATTTCACGCAATGGCAAAGGATCCGACCCGTATCATGCCTTCCCGTATCCCAGGTTTTTCCGCGCATTCCACCCCGTCCTTTTCGAGTAAACCGCTTTCCCGGTTCAGCATCCTTTCGCCCCGCGGCGGTCGGCGATTCCTCGACCGACTTGACCGACAACGCTTCCTGCCGGTTTTGACCCTGGCGTTCTGCCTGAGCCTCGCCTGGGCCGTCGCCCCGGGCGCCTGCGCCCAGACGCCGGTCGCGCCCACCGTGGGCGACGGGCTGACCCTCGACACCGCTTACCAGATCGCCGAACTCGGGAACCTGGTCTGGCTCGGCGAGCGCGCCGCGGCCAACGAGACCGCCGGGAAGTATTACCGGCTTTTGAACGACCTGGACGCTTCGGACACCATGAACTGGAACGACGCGGCGACCACCACGGACACGCTCGAGGGGTTCCGCCCCATCGGAACTTACTCCAGTCCCGACACCACCTCCTTCCGGGGATTTTTCGACGGGAACGGCAAGAAAATCAGCGGTTTGACCATCAAACGCTCCGCTACGGGATATGTGGGACTGTTCGGTTACCTCGGAACGGGCGGTGAAATTCAGAACCTGACCCTGGCAGAGGGGACCGTCAGCGGCGCGGCGCGGGTGGGGGCGCTGGCCGGGGCCAACAACGGCTGGGTCATCAGCTGCTCTTCGAACGTCACGGTGGTGGGGACGGGGCTGTATGTCGGCGGACTGGTCGGCGCAAATGCCCTCGGAGGCCGGGTGACCAACGGCATGACCTTCGGCCCGGTCACGGCGTCGGGCGAGGTAGGCGGGGTGGTGGGGGCGAATTCCGCCAGCACGCTCGAAAACTGCTTTGCGACGGGAAACGTCACGGCCACGGGAACCTATGCGGGTGGGGTGCTCGGGAGCAACAGCGGGACGGTCTCCGGGTGTTACGCCACGGGGTGCGTGACGGGTCTCGACGGGATCGGGGGCCTCCTCGGGTACAGCCACACGTCCGCGGCAACGAAAATTCTGAATAGCTTTGCCACCGGTCCGGTCACGGGCCGGGACAAAATCGGCGGGCTGGTGGGCACCACCGGCGGCACGATCACGAACTGCTTCGCCACGGGCGCCGTCACGGCCACCGGCACCGGCAAGGGCGGGCTGGTGGGAGCCAACACCGGGACGATCACGGCCGGCTACTGGGACCGGATGACCACCGGACAGACCGCCTCTCCCGGCAGTACGGCCAGTTTCGGCAAAACCACTGCCGAAATGAAGCGCCAGGCGACCTTCCAGCCGGGCGGCGGGACGGGCGCCACCGACTGGGACTTCACCACCCTCTGGGGCATTGCCGAGGGACAAAGTTATCCGTATCTCCTGTCCGCGCCCCCTCCGTTTCGCCTGAGCGTTGCGTACGACGGCCCCGGGGCGGTCTCCCCGAATCCCTCGGGCACCCCGATCTCGGTTCCGGGAACCCACGTCATCTATCCCGCCGGCACGACCGTCACGCTCACGGCTGCGCCGGCCGCACGCTACCGTTTCACCCACTGGACCGGTCCCGTGGCCGATCCCACAGCCGCCTCCACCACCGTCCTCATGGATACCCACAAGAGCGTAATGGCGCACTTTGAACTTAATGAATACCAACTCACAATCAACGCCCCGAACGGTTCCGTGACGAAGTCGCCCGATCAGGCGGTTTACGCCTATGGCACGGTGGTCGCCCTGACCGCCACGCCCGACCCGCGGTACCGGTTTATCGGGTGGACCGGCCCGGTGGCCGATCCCACAACTCTCTCCACCACGGTCCGCATGGACGAAGCAAGGAGCGTGACGGCGCGCTTCGAACTCAACGAATACACGGTGGCGGTCGAGGCCACGAATGGAGCCGTGGCGAAATCGCCCGATCAGACGACCTATACCTACGGAACGGAGGTCTCCCTGACCGCCACGCCGGACGCGGGGTACCGGTTTACGGGGTGGACGGGGAACGTGGCCGACCCCACAGCCGCCTCCACGTCACTAGTCGTGACTGGCGACACGACCGTCACGGCGCATTTCCTGCGCAGCTACGAAATCCGGACCCTGGCCGAACTCCAAGCCATCGCCACGGGAGACCTCAAGGGGTACTACACCCTCATGAACGACATAGACGCGTCGGAAACAGCCACCTGGAACGACGCGGGAACGACGACGGACACCTTGGAGGGGTTCCAGCCGATTGGAGACTATTCTTATTCCTCCCCCGACACGGTCTCATTCCAGGGCGTTTTCGACGGGAATGGAAAGAAAATCACGGGGCTGACCATCAATCGGTTGGGAGGTTATTATATTGGGCTGTTTAGCGCGGTCGGCGCAGGGGGAATAATCCGGGATCTGACACTTGAACGCGCAGCGGTGACTGGGGGGTTATCGGTTGGAGGTCTGATTGGTTACAACACAGAAGGTTCGATCATCCGTTGTGACGTCAGCGGAACCGTGATGGCGAATAAAGGGGATGGGGGCGGTCTGGTCGGAATCAACCTGAAGGGTTCGATTGCCGATTGTTCCGTTTCTGGCCGCGTAACAGGGACCGTCTCTTATTCGCGCAATGCCATCGGGGGGCTGGCCGGGATCAACAATGCAGGCTCGATTGTAAACTGTTATGCCACGGGCACGGTAGAGGGAATGGGAACCTATGATATTAACATCGGGGGGCTGGTTGGAATAAACAAAGGCGCAATTCAGACCTGTTTTTCCATGGGTTCTGTGACAGGAAATTCGTCTTCCAATTCCTATAACCTGTATGTGGGTGGACTGGTGGGTTCCCACAACGGAGGGACTCTCGCGGACTCTTTTGCCACAGGGGCCGTTTCAGGGACCGGGAAATATTACCCACCCAACATGGGGGGGCTGGTTGGGCGGGTTGCGGGAGGGACTGTGGCCCATTGTTTCTCTGTGGGTCCGATGCCTGATAAGGGATCGTACATCGGAGGCCTGATCGGTCGAGTCTCGGGAGGTACGGTCACAGCCAGTTACTGGGATATCGAGACTTCCGGCCAGATCGCTTCGGCGGGAGGGGCGGGCGTGGTTGGGAAAATCTCCGGCGCGATGAAACAGCAAGCCACCTTTCAGCCGCAAGGCGGGACAGGGGACAAGGACTGGGATTTCGAGTCCGTCTGGGGCATCGTCGAGGGACAGACCTACCCCTACCTGCGGTCCACGTCTCAGCCGCCCATGTTGTACCTGAATGTTTCGGTCACGGGCGCAGGGTCCGTGACACTGGACCCGCCCGGCGGAGTCTATGCGCCGGGAACCACCGTCACCCTGACCGCCACGGCTGAGGCGGGGTTCCATCTGGCGGAGTGGACGGGAACGGTGGCCGACCGCGACGCCGAGGTCACCACGATTCTCCTCGACACCCACAAGAACGTGACGGCGCGCTTCCTCCCCTGTTATGAAATCCGGACGCTGGAAGAACTTCAAGCCGTCGCTACAGGGGATCTCACGGGGTACTACATCCTGATGAATGACATTGACGCCTCGCCCACGGCGACCTGGAACGACGCGGGGACATCGGAAACCGATCTGCTGGAGGGGTTCCGGCCCATCGGGACCTATTACTCCACCCCACCTGATACTACATCCTTCCGGGGGATTTTCGAGGGGAATGGGAAGAAGATCACCGGCCTGACAATCAATCGTCCCATGGCGTATTATGTCGGTCTGTTTGGTCTTGTCAGAGAAGGCGGAGAAATTCGGAATCTGACCTTGGAAGGGGGACAGGTGACCGGAAACAGAAATGTGGGCGGATTGATTGGTGTGAATAGTACGTGGAGCCGGGTAAGTGGTTGTGTCTCCCGGATTAAGGTAACAGGCAACACGTATGTGGGGGGACTCGTCGGGGTAAATAGCGGGACAATTGTCAACTCAGTGGCTTCGGGTCTTGTAACGGATTTGATCTTCGATGCACCCGTTGGAGGACTGATTGGCGAAAACTCAGGAGGAACGGTGTCCCACTGTTCCTCCACCGGTCAGATTAAGAGCGGTGGATACGCGGGGGGATTGGTGGGACGGAATCGGTACCGGGGGACAATTTCGGATTGTTTTGCGAGCGGTTCGGTAATCGGAGGATATGCAGGGGGATTGGTTGGAGTAAATGGTGAGTATAACGGTGGCGCTCCCGATCCGAGCGTTATCCGAAACTGTTTTGCCACGGGTTCTGTCACCGGGATAGAGGCGAGTGTGGGGACAGGGGTTCGGGCTGGAGGATTGGTTGGGATCACGAATGCCGGTTCTATCGAAAACTGTTTCGCGATCGGATCTGTGACGGGGCAAGGATATATGACACGTTTGGGGGGACTGGTCGGAAGCAACTGGGGAGGTTCCATCACAAACAGTTTTGCCGCGGGTGAAGTGACAAGAGCGAGTAGTACAGATTCTGTGGGGGGATTGATCGGCTTTCATTCCGAAATGAGCGCATCCAACACTCCCGCGACCCTCACCGGTTGTTACTGGGATGTAGAAACCTCTGGACAGACCATTTCGGCTGGTGGGACCGGAGTGGTGGGAAAAACCACCACCGAGATGAAACGCCAGGCGACCTTCCAGCCGGACGGCGGCACGGGGGCGACCGACTGGGACTTCACGTCGGTCTGGGGGATTGTCGAAGGACTGAGTTACCCCTACCTCGGGCCTTCGTCCGCGCCTCCATCGTTCCGCCTGAATGTCTCGATCGAGGGGAAGGGTTCGGTGGCGATGGACCCGCCCGGCGGGGTGTACGCAGCGGGAACCCAAGTGACCCTGACGGCGGTTCCGAACGCCGACTCGCGTTTTGCCGAGTGGACCGGTTCTGTAACCGACCGCGCGGCGGTTTCCACAACGGTTATGATGGATACTCACAAGGGTGTGACGGCGCGGTTTCTGCGCCTTTATGAAATCCGGACGCTGGATGAACTTCAGGCGATCGCCGGCGGGGATCTCGAGGGGTATTACACGTTGATGAACGACATCGAGGCGGCAGACACAGCGAACTGGAACGACGCGGGGACCACTACAAACTCCTTGGAAGGGTTCCGTCCGATTGGAACGTCTTCTACCCCCTTCCGGGGAGTCTTGGATGGCAATGGGAAAAAGATCTCCGGTCTGACAATCAATCGCAGCATCAACTATGTGGGCCTTTTGGGGAAAATGGATCTGTCGGGAAGAGTTGAAAACCTGACACTCGCCGGGGGATCCGTCAGGGGGAGCTCGGCGATTGCCCCATTGGTTGGAGAAAACAACGGGACGGTTGCCAATTGTTCCGTTTCACTGTCGGCAAGGGGAATTATGAGTGTGGGAGGGATCGTTGGAATCAACCGAGGGGCGGTGACCCATTGTTCGGCTACCGGTTCGGTTTATCTGAGGCCCACTTCCGATAAGCTCTACTCTCCTCCCCATGGAGGCGGGCTGGTGGGGTACAATCTCGGCCAGGTCGAAACCTGCTTTGCCGCCGGAGCGGTCACGGCGGAGGCGGGGACAACAAGTACGGCCACGATTGGCGGATTGGTGGGATACAACAGTCATTATTACAATGGGAAAATCCGGAACAGTTTCGCCACAGGTCCGGTATCGGGAACTCAACAGACCGTCGGTGGCCTGATTGGGCAGAATTTCGGAGATCTGGCCGATTGTTTGGCCAGCGGGCCGGTGACAAGCGCCGGGCCAGCGGGCGGCTTGATCGGAGACAATTGCGAAGGTTCCGTCCTGCATTGTTATGCGACAGGTCGGGTGACGAGTCTGGGGGAAGCGGTGAATGCCGGTGGGTTGATCGGACGCAATACTGGAACGTCGGTCACGGCTTGTTACTGGGACGTGGAAACGACCAGCCAGACGACCTCGGCAGGAGGCGGGGTGGGCAAGACAACCGCCGAGATGAAACAGCGGGCGACCTTCCAACCCGGCGGCGGGATGGGGGCGACCGACTGGGACTTCACGTCGGTCTGGGGGATTGTCGAGGGTGAAACCTACCCCTTCCTGCGGTTCGCGCCGCCTTCCTTTGGATTGAACATAACCGTTGAGGGGGAAGGCTCGGTGGCCCTGAACCCGGCGGGCGGAACCTACCCGTGGGGGAGCGTGGTCACGCTGACCGCCCGGCCCGGCGCCGGGTCGCGGTTCGTGCGGTGGACGGGCGACGTGCCGTCGGGCGGCGCGGGACAGAACCCGCTCCAGGTCACGATCCGCAAGGACACCTCGATCACGGTGCGATTCGAGGCGGGCCCCCATCCGGCGGTCTGGATGGTGCGGTAAGGCCGGGGGGAACGCCGAAAAGGGAGAGTAAGCCTTGAGTCCACCTCGGTCAGGGGAACCGCGAATGACGCGAAAATCGCAGTTGAGCGCCGTTGGCGCTTTCCAGCCGGATCTCCACATTGACAGGCCCTGGGAGACCTTCAGGAACTCCTCATTGTCCGGCGAAGGGTAAGGTTGTCGTTTGAGGGGGGATGGCCCGGAGGTGGCACGGGCGTCTCGCCCGTGAATGGCTGACGTTTTCGTTGGCAGGGCCGGGGATTTCGGGTCTTTTGTTCCGGAACCCCTTCATGGGCGAGACGCCCATGCCACCTCCAGAACCGCTTTTATGTCTGTGTAACGGACGGAAGATGGGGGGGGGTGTTTCAGGAAACCGAAAGGTCATATAGACAATGAGGAGTTCCTGGTGAGACCTTTTCAGGCCCGGAGTCGGAGTTATTTGTTCTGTTGTTCGAGGTGGTCCTGCTGGGCTTCTTCGCTGGTGAGGCGCACGCCGCCGGGGGTGTCGTCGTCCGAGCGCATCTCGACGACCGGGCCGAGCGAGTCCTCGAGCATGTCGCGCAGGAGGCGCAGGCGTTCTTCCCCGATCTGTTGGGAAAAGAAGACAATGCTGCCGTCGCGTTTGATCCGGATGCGGTAGGTTTCTTTGGTCATGACCGCGCTCCCCGTTTTGCGATGAACCGCTTTTCAGATTCAACTACATTTGAACCACGAAACACACGAAGGACACGAAAGACAAAGAGGTTTTCGTGTCCTTCGTGTATTTCGTGGTTCTTGCGTTTTCCGTGTTCCACGCTTTCGCGCGATCAAGTCCAGGACGTGATTTTTCGCGCTCAGACGCGTCGCCATTCGGTGCCGGTGGGGCGGTCGAGAAGTTCAAAGCCCTGTTCGCTCAAGCCCACTCGGACGCGGTCCGCGGCGGCCCAGTTTTTTTCCTTCCGGGCGGCGGCGCGCAGGGCGATCAGGCGCTGGAGAATCTCCTGAGTGGTCCGTTCGCCCGTGCCCGCCTCACTGTCCGTTAGACTCGCGGTCTGGGGGAATTCTTTGCAGAGGGAGTCAAATAATTCAGCCAGCGGCTCGCGCAGGTGCTCGATGACGGCTTCGGGCGGCTCGAGTTCGAGACCGAGCGTTTCGCCGCCCAAGAGGTCGAGCGCCTGGGCCAGCTGGGCGAGGCGTTCCACCTCGGCTTCGGGGAGGGTCTGACCCTGTTTCTGGAGGCGCATGGCTTCGTTGTCGAGTTCGTTGATGCGGGTAGCGGTGTCGAAGAGAACGGCCAGCGCGCGCGGGGTGTTGAAGTCGTCGTCCATCGCCGCCTCGAACTGGTCGTAGAGGGCGCGGACCGATTCCTCGAGGGCCTGACGGTCTTGCGGCTGGGCCGCGCGGCCGCCGAGGGTGCGGCGGGCGGCCTTGCGTGCCTCGCGCAGGCGGCCCAGGGCGGTGGCCGCTTCACTGAGTGCGATGTCGGAGAAGTCGAGCGGCGCGTGGTAGTGCGCGCTCAGGAGGAAGTAGCGCACCACGGGCGCCTCGAACCGGGCCAGCACTTCGTCAATGGTGAAGAAGTTCCCGAGCGATTTGGACATCTTTTCGCCGTTGATGTTGAGAAAGCCGTTGTGCATCCAGTAGCGGACGAACGGCTTGCCCGTGGCCGCCTCGCTCTGGGCGATTTCATTTTCGTGGTGGGGGAAGACCAGGTCGGCCCCGCCCATGTGGATGTCGAAGGTTTCCCCCAGGAGGTCAATGGACATGACCGAGCATTCGAGGTGCCAGCCGGGTCGACCCGAGCCCCACGGGCTGGGCCAGGAGGGTTCGCCCTCCTTGGCCGCTTTCCAGAGGACGAAGTCGGCGGGGTGCTCCTTCTTGTCCGACACCTCGACGCGCGCGCCGCTCAGGAGATCCTCGATCTTGCGGCCCGAGAGTTTGCCGTACTCGGGCAGTTTCTGGACGCGGAAATAGACGTCGCCCTCGGAGGAGTAGGCGTATCCGGCCTTTTCGAGTTTGCGCACCATGGCGATCATCTTACCGACGTATTGTGTGGCGCGCGGGTGGTGATCGGCGGGGCGGACGCCCAGTTTGGCGGAGGACTCGAAGAACACCTTTGTATAACGCTCGGCGATTTCCGAAGCCGGGCACCCGGCTTCGTTCGCCCGTTTGATGATCTTGTCGTCAATGTCGGTGATGTTCTGGACGAACGTGACCTGATAGCCGCGGTAGGCCAGGTACCGGCGGATGATGTCGGCGCAGACGAAGTTGCGCGCGTTGCCCACGTGGAAATAGTCGTAAACCGTCGGGCCGCAGTTGTACATACAGACCTTGCCCGGCACGAGCGACGTAAACGGCTCTTTCGAGCGCGACTGGGTGTTGTAGATCATCAGGGGCCGGGGGGCCGGGGCTTCTGCGGGCATGGCGGGGCGGTTTCCTCTCCGTGGGTCGGAATTGAATACGGAAGTTCCCCGGGGCCGGTCGTGTCCACGGCCATCCGAGAGACTCCGGAGAACCCATTTTCGGCCATTGCGGGGACGCTGTCAACCCCGGCAAAAAGAAAAACCCCGGTTTTCGAGTGAGAAAACCGGGGTCCATTCTTCTGAAGGATGGCGGAGAGGGAGGGATTCGAACCCTCGGTACCCGTAGGGTACACACGCTTTCGAGGCGCGCTCCTTCAACCACTCGGACACCTCTCCGCAGTCGCCATTCCTGGGAGCGCCGCCGCGCGGCGTCCCGTTCCAGCGGGTGACAACATAGTCGGTCGCCGGGCGTTTGTCAATCGCAACCGGGCGCGAAATGGGAAAAAAACGCGCCCGAAAGCCCGGTCCGCTTCAGTGGAACCTCAACCCTCGATGCCGGTGGCGTCAAAGGCGTCCAGAACCGTCGCCGACTCGATGACGACCGGCTTGACAGGCGTCACGGGGTCGGGGGACGGGTATTTGGGGTGACGGCCCAGGCGCGTGGTGCGGATGGCGTCCACGACCTCCTGGCCCTCGACCACCTCGCCGAAGACGGCATACCCGGCGCCGTCGGACTGGGCCTGGTCGAGGAAGTCGTTGTTGGCCACGTTGATGAAGAACTGCGATGAGGCCGAATCCGGATCGCCGCCCAGGCGCGCCATGGCGATCGAGCCGGCCTTGTTGGTCAACTTGTTGCGCCATTCGTTCTTGATCGTCGGGCGCTGTCCCTCGTTCTTGATGTCCATGTTGGGCGTGTACCCGCCGCCCTGGATCATGAACCCGTCAATGACGCGATGGAAGACGGTCTGGTCGTAGAAACCCGACTCGGCGTAACGGATGAAGTTGAGAGTCGAGATGGGCGCCTCGACTCCGTCGAGCTGGATGACGATGTCGCCCAGGTTGGTGCTCAGGCGCACGCGCGGCTTGCGCGTGGAGGGGGTGTTTTCTTCAGACATAAGAGGAAGATCTCCTTTTCAGGGTAATGGTTGGATCGTGTTGGGTGAAACCGGCCCCCGTTTTTCGAGGGCGAAAAAAACACGCGCAATCTGCCGGTCCCGAAAGGCGGGCGGATTGCGCGAAAATGCCTGCGGCGCAGAAAGCCGAAGGGACCGCCCGGGAGCCGGTCATGCCAGATCCCGGGCAGCCTTCCCAAATTACTTGTTCTCGATCGCCAGCAACTCAACTTCGAAAACGAGGGTCTTGCCACCCAGCGTCGGGTGAGAGTCGCCGTAGGCGATGTCGGGCGGGCAAACCAGCAGGCTCTTGCCGCCCACCTTCATGAGACCCACGCCCTCGGTCCACCCCTTGATGACCTGGTTCAGGCCAAACGAGGTCGGCTCGTTGCGTTTGTAGGAGCTGTCGAACTCTTCGCCGTTGAACAGAGTCCCGCGATAGTGAACCTTGACGGTATCCGTGGGCTTGGGCGAGGGGCCGGTGCCTTCGGTGATGACGGCATAGCGCAGGCCCGAAGCGGTCTTCTGGGCTTTCTTGCCCGGGTTCTTGGCTTCCCAGTCGGCGACGAACTTGTCGGTTTCCTGAGCCTTGGCTTCCGCCACCGCTTTCTTCTTGGCTTCGGCTTCCTCGGCGGCTTTGCGGCGCTTGTCCGCCAACCCCTGCGCGACGGCCTTGCTGGCGTCGTCCACATAGGTGATCGAGTTGATCACGACTGGGTGCTGGGGCACCTGCGGGGTGCGCGCGACGTATTTTTTGTGCATCGCGACCGGCGTGTTGGCGATCTTGTCCACCACGGCCATGCTGGCTTCGTCCAGCACTTTACCGAACACTGTATAGGGAGAGGCGAAAGCGTTGAGCGGCGGGTTGTCCTGCACGTTGATGAAGAATTGTGAAGTGGCCGAGTCCAGTTCGCTCGTGCGGGCCATGGCGATGGTGCCACGGGTGTTTTGCAGGCCGTTGCGCCCTTCATTCTTGACCGGAGCGCGCAGCCCTTCTTTTTTCTCATCCATGTCCGGGGTGAATCCGCCCCCCTGAATGACAAAATCCTTCACGACGCGGTGGAACACGGTGCCGTCGTAGTACTTCGCATCGAGGTAAGCGGCGAAGTTTTCAACCGTCAGCGGCGCCTTGTCTGCGTCCAGCCCGACGAGAATGTCCCCCATCGAGGTCGAGATTTTCACCTTAAGAGTGGCCTGCGGCGTGGGGACGGCCGCCGGTTGAGCCGGAGCCGTGGCTGCGGGAACCGTGGCGGAAGCAGCCGCTGCGGGCTTGGCAGCCTCAGCGGGTTTGGCAGCGGCAGGAGCCGTCGCGGGTTTGGCCGCTTCAGCCGGTTTGGCAGCGGCAGGAGCCGTCGCGGGTTTGGCCGCTTCAGCCGGTTTGGCAGCCGGAGCCGCGACAGGAGCCGCAGCCGGTTTGGCCGCTTCGGCGGGTTTGGCGGCAGCAGCCGGGGCAGCCACGGGAGCCGCCGCTGGTTTGGCTGCTTCGGCCGGTTTGGCCGCTTCAGCGGGCTTGGCGGCGGCCTCAGCGGGTTTCGGGGCGGGCGTGGGGGTCTGAGCCACAGCGGGCCAGGCCAGCAACAACAAACTCAAGAGCGACAACAGACGGAGCATACGATTCATGATCCTCAACTTCCTTTCTTTATGCGTTTTGTGCGTTTGAACTTTGCGTCGGCGCGGGTCCTGAAAACAAAAAACTCCGGGAACCCGCTCCAGTCGGCTGTCTCCCGGTTTCGGAAATGGCAGGGGGTGCAGGATTTGAACCTGCGAATGCCGGTACCAAAAACCGGTGCCTTACCGCTTGGCGAACCCCCTGCAAGAACGACCCTGGAAGTGTTCCGACCAGGCCGAAGCACGCCGCGTACGAGCGCGGCGTTCAGAATGAGAAAGCATAGTCATTCCCAATCGGCGAGTCAAGCTTTTCAAACGGGTTTCATCGGGGGTTCCGGAAACGCCAATCTCTCGATTGGCGTGGTAGAGCCGTTGCCAAAAAGAATTTTATGATTCATTCGTACTCGGTTGCATTTACATGATCCGAATTTATTCTCGGTCGTCCTGGTTTTAGGAAAGAGCCGGACAGCGGAAAACCGCAGAATACCTGGCGCAGTGGAGCCGCAATCCACCCGTAGGGGCGAACCTGTGTGTCCGCCCAGAGCGCGAGGTCTGCTGCCGTGGGAAGACGTGAAACCCCGAGAGAAGGGGATGAAAAGAATCATCGCGCAGAGACGCAGGGACGCGGAGACCGTTTCTTGTCAGCCACAGGAGGCACAAAAGTCACAAAACAGGAAATTTCCCTGTGCCACCTGTGCATTTTTGTGGCTGAAAATCGTCGCGGTCTGCGTAGATTCTGCGGTTGAATCAGGCGGTTTATGTATCCGAACGATGACCCTGTGCAATACCTTCAAGATGCGCCCATCGCGGCTCCTGTAAATTTTCATTGGCAGGTTGTGCGTTTCCTGCGGCGAACATTGACTTGCTTCCAGACAGGCTTGCCGGGAGGGTTTCCGGGGGTGGATCGGAATGGTTGCCTCAAAATGGAGGTTACCCGGATTCCAGAGATTTTCTCTGTTTCACTCAGGGATTGCTTTTGTTGATAAACCGCGTCGAGAAGATTTCGTCCACATCTGCAATTTCCATCTGGGTTAGGCAGCGCGCTTTTTTTTCGTACACAATGTCGTTCTGGCGGCGGATGCGCTGGCTGAGGCATTGCATGATGCGGAAGGTGATTTCCGGTTCGGCCTGGATGAAGGCCATGAATTTGTCGCGGTGGATGGCGACGGTGAAAGTTTCGGTCGTCGTACGGGCCGAGCCGGAGCGCGGGGCGTTTTCGAGGATGGACATTTCGCCGAAGAAACTGCCCGGTCCGAGCCGGGCGACGGTTTTCGATCCCCGCGGCGAGCTGATGACAATATCCACCTGCCCGCGTAGAATGATGTGCATTTCGTCGCCCGGATCGCCCTCGAGGAAAACGATGTCCCCCTGGGCGTAATGCCGGATGGCGCCCATTTTGCTGAGTGTCTCGATGTTCATATGGGTAAGCCTTTAGCCATTCTCTGTTCGGGGTTTTCCGAACCCGAATTTTTTGTAGGGGCGGGTTTCAAACCCGCCCGGCAGACGCTCCGGATTGGGAAAGGGCGGGTTTGAAACCCGCCCCTACGGATTCTTTCCTCAGATCGGGAACCCCTTCTCTGGGAAGCGACAGGGGGCTAAAGGTTTACCGTTCATGGCCGCTGGCGAACCTTTCCCTGCCCGAAACTTCGTTCTTCCGGGGGCTTTCCGTTTCAAGCCGGATCGCCCGGTGCGCCCGAATCTTTCTTCACTCTATCCATTTTCTCGACTCGATCAAGGACATTTTCCTTTGCGCCGGGCGGCTGGGTGTGCATAGTAGGGAAGAGCTGGGTCTGGGGGCTGCGCCTCCAGAGCGGAGCCTTGTGCCTTCAACCGCCGGGAGTGGCGGTCCAGCGTCAAAGGGAACAAGTCCCCTCAGAGGGGGCAAGGAATCCGAGGTTTGTCACACACAATGGCAGGAAAAGATTACTACAGCATTCTGGACGTGGAACGCGGCGCCAGCGCCGACGAAATCAAGAAAGCCTACCGCAAACAGGCCCTGAAGTTTCATCCGGACCGCAATCCAGACAATCCCGAGGCGGAAAACCGCTTCAAGGAAGTCTCCGAAGCCTATGAAGTGCTCTCGGACGCGGACAAGCGCGCGCGCTACGACCGTTACGGGTACGAGGCGGTCCAGGGCGGTTTCAGTCACGGGAATTTCTCGTGGGACGATTTCACCCACACGGACGACCTGAACGATATTTTCGGCGGGATCTTCGAATCGTTTTTCGGCGGTGCCTTTCGGGGCGCGCAACCCCGCCAGGGGGGACGCCGGGTGGTGCGCGGGCGCGACCTGCGCGTCAACCTGGACCTCACGCTCGAGGAAGCCTTCCAGGGTAAGAGCGCCGATATCAAGGTCAAACGACTCGAGACCTGCGAAGACTGCAAAGGCTCGGGATGCAAATCCGGCACCAGCCCCGTCACCTGTTCACAATGCGGTGGGTCGGGCCAGGTACGCGTCAGTCAGGGCTTTTTCGCCATGGTCACCGCCTGCGCCGCCTGCGGCGGACGCGGACGCACCATCCAGTCGCCCTGCGAAACCTGCCAGGGCAAAGGGCGCAACCAGCGCACGGCCCACATCAGTGTCAAGGTGCCCGCCGGGGTGGACGACGGCAATCAGCTGCGCCTGCTGGGCGAGGGCGAGGCGGGAGCCGAAGGGGGGCCGCGTGGGGACCTCTACATCGTCCTGCGGGTGGCCGAACACAAGATTTTCAAACGCCGCGACGACGACCTGATCTGCGAAATGCCCCTGACCATCACCCAGGCGACTCTGGGCGATGAAATCGAGATCCCGACCATCGAAGGGGGGATCGCGAAACTCCGCATTCCGGCGGGAACCCAGACCCATCAGGTCTTCCGCATGCGCGACCTGGGAATGCCGACCAACCACAGCCCCGAACGGCGCGGTGAGATGTTCGTCCAGGTGCTGGTCGTCACGCCCCGCAAGATCAACGACCGGCAGCGCCAGCTGCTCGAGGAGTTTGCCGCCATCGAAGGGGAAAAGCGCAATTCCGATACGCGGTCGCTCTTCGACCGAATCGCCGACGGCCTCAAGGAAGTCAAACGCGACTGGCTGGGGTAAACCGCGGACCACAACTCCCAAATCCACGAAATTTCGTGGTGCATCGGAGCCGTAACCGAACGCAACCGCGAAAAGCGCGAAATTGGACAATCGTGTCTTTTTTTGAAGACCCCTCCTGGGACCGCCAATCTCCTGATTGGCGCGGTTGCGGTACTTTGCGTCCTGGCGCCTTGGCGTGATCCTCGGGGTTGAATCAGGCGGGTTTTCGTCGTCCCCAATTCCCAGAGCCTCTTTCTCCAGGCTTCATTCCGCCGATCTTTCCCCTCAATTGCAGAAAACAAATCCGCCCGGCTCCGGATTTCAGTTGACATCTTTTCGTTTTGCTTCCTATTCTGAAGCCCCGCCGCGGTTCTCGATGCCTCTGCGGGGTTTTTCCCAGAAAACAACAATCCTCCTCATTGTGCAGGCAGTACATTTTTGACGGGAAGGCCAAGCCCATGACCAGCAGCCAGACTCCAAACTGTGTCCAGATGCAACCCCAGACCGTGACCCTGTTCGGGCACCCGGTGGGACTTTTCACCCTGTTCTTTGCCGAAATGTGGGAACGTTTCAGCTACTACGGCATGCGGGCCCTCCTCGTTCTCTTCATGATAAAAGGCTTTCTGGGGTTCGACGACGAATATGCGTACATCGTCTATGGCGCTTATACGTCGCTGGTCTATATGACGCCGTTCTTCGGGGGGTTGCTGGCCGACAAACTGCTCGGCGCGCGGCGGGCCGTGGTCTTCGGCGGGTTGCTGATGGCCGCCGGACAGTTGACCCTGATGGCTGCCGGACAGACGGGAGAGCCTAAACTGGATAGTTGGGCGTTCTATATTGCACTGGCCTTGCTGATCTGTGGCAACGGTTTCTTTAAACCCAACATTTCGACCATCGTCGGAACCCTGTATCCGAAAAACAGCACCCGGCGCGACGGCGGATTCACGATCTTTTACATGGGCGTCAACCTCGGCGCCGCCATTTCACCGCTTCTGTGCGGGTATGTCGGTGAGACGTATGGCTGGCAGTACGGTTTCGGCATGGCCGCCGTGGGGATGCTGACGGGTCTGGCGGTCTTTGTGATGCCGACGCTGATCACGCAGATCCTGATCATGTCGGGCGTGGTGGCGGCAGTGGCCGGATTGCTCTGGTTCAAACCCGATAACCCGTACTCGATCGCATTCAATGTGTTTGTGGCGGTTTCGCTTCTGATTGCCGGGGTGATTGCCATGATCGCGCTGCACAAGGAAGGGCTTCCCGACGCGGCGGGCAGTCCGCCCGACCGCGAGTTCCTCCGCAAACCGTTCCTGGGGCCGATCTCGCGCGAGTGGTGTACCTATCTGGCCACCCTGATCGCCATCGTGCTTTTTACGTTCCTGGTGTCCGGATTCAGCATGTTTAGAGAGGATCAAAAGGCGGTGACGTTGATTCCAGACACGGTGATTCACAGCCTGCAATACGATATGAGCAAAGCCACGCCCGGCGCGGAGATCAACGTGAAAGATCTGCCTCCGAACCCCAGCGCAGTCAAGAAAATCCTGGCGGTGGTCCTGAAAGACGTCAGCCGTCCCGCCGGTTTGATTCTGATGCTGTCGGGTCTGATCGCGTTGGTTTATCTGGGCATCGAGACCTTCCGGATGCAGAAGATCGCCCGCGAGCGCATGTATGTCGTCTTGATCCTGACTTTCTTTTCCCTGATCTTCTGGGCGTTTTTCGAGCAGGCGGGCAGCTCGGTGAACAACTTTACGGACCGTAATGTGGACCGGGTTTTTGCGAAAGAAGTGGTGACGCAGGATCTGGTGGGCAAGACCATCAAAATCCAGCCGACTCAGGAGCAGTTGGGATATCGCAACGGAGAGACGCTCTTCACGCTCGACGTTCTCGACAAACTGCGGAAAGAAAACAAAGAGAAAAACGAGAAACCCACGTTTGAAATAGATTGGACGGTGAGCGCCGACAATGTGGGGATGGGGCTCTCGAAACGGTCCGGTGAGATTCCTGCCAGCACCTTCCAGGCGGTCAACCCGATCTGTATTCTGACGTTCGGTCTGGTTTTCACGGCGCTCTGGAGTTTCCTGGGGAGCCGCGGGTGGGAACCGAACACCTGCATCAAGTTTGCGATGGGCCTTTTTCAGCTGGGCCTCGGCTTTGGCGCATTCTGGTATGGCGCCAAGCACGCCGACTCGCGCGGCATGGTGGCGATGGTGTGGCTGGTCCTGGGGTATGGGGTTCACACCACGGGCGAGCTCTGCCTGTCGCCGGTGGGGCTTTCGATGATTACCAAACTGACCCCGGCGCGGCTGGTGAGTACGGTCATGGGGATGTGGTTCCTGGCCACGGCGTTCTCGCAGCTGTTGGCCTCGACCATCGCCCAGTTTACCGGCTCCGAGGGGAGCGGCGGCGAAGCCGGCATTCCGATTCCCAGCGAGACGGTGGGGACTTACGGCGGTGTGTTCGGCCAGATTGCCATCAGCGCGTTCATCGTCGCGGCGATTTGTTTCGCCCTGTCCCCGCTGCTGAACAAATGGATGCACCGCGAGGTTACGGACGAGGTGTAAGCGTTTCCACTCGTTCTGAAACGATCGAAACCGGCGGTCCTTGAAAACCGCAGTTGAAGCGCCAACGGCGCGGATTAATTGTAGCCTGGGGCAAGCGAAGCGTCGCCCCAGGATGGGTGTTCCTTTTTTACAAGGGCTGAAAGCCCGGACTATGAAAAGAACGAAACGGTTGAATAGAGCGGGCTTTCAGCCCTTGCTTGAAAAACTAACTAACAGGTTTCCTGGGGCGATGCCCCCAGGCTACGATGAAACGCGCCGTTGGCGCTTTCCATCCGATCTAACGCAAACACTATAGACGTACACAAAAACAGCAAAAACTTCCAGAGAACCGCCTTTCAACCTGAAAACCGCGGTTGATGGCAATAAACGAGTCTTATTCTTCTCTGTTATGGGTCGAGAACGGTTTCGGCCCCCTCACCTTTTGGGTGAGGGATTGGACCGCGCCAATCAGGAGATTGGCGATCCCAGGCGACCGCTTTCCCCGCGTAAAAACGGTCTTTCTGGGAGGGCGGGCGTCCTCGCCCGCCTGAAAAAAAACCGGACAACAGGCGTTCAACTGCGGTTTTCAGGTTCATGCAATCGTCGCGGCTTGCGCAGATTTTGAGGAAAATCGTCAGGGCAGCGCTTCGCGCGATCCGAAACAGATCTCGCGGAACGGGCAGCGGCGGCAGGTGTTGCGGTTGTCTGTCATCGCAAACTTCTCCTCCGACGCCAGGTTCTTTTTCGCGTCGGAATCGAGCGCGGCGATCATCGCCTCCATCGAGCCCATGATGAATTCCTTGGTCTGGATCACCTCGGCGGCGGTGGGGACGTTCTCGCGCACCACGTCGGAGGCCAGATAGAACGACACCAGTTTCTGGCGATCGAGCGGCACGTGCCAGGTCTGGAAGGCGTAGAGCGCGTAACAGCCCAGCTGCGTCAGGGTGTCGTCCGTCTCGCGCCCGGTCTTCCAGTCGTAAATAGTCAGGCTCTCGTCCGCGCAGGTCGCGCAGTCTATCTTGATATAGACGGGCTGGTCGTGGACCGGGAACTGGTCGAGCTGCTCGACCGTTTTCCACTCGCCGGGACGCAGGGCCTCGAGCCGCTGGAACACGTCCGAGCGCATGAAGTTGGCCAGGCTGGTGAACACCTTGTCACGGGCCTGTCCCCGTTGGTCGGGCGTGATCTCGAGGCCGTAGTAGTGCTCGAACAGGTTCAGGTTGTACTTGGGTTTCCACTGCCACTTCTTCTCGAGCGACTGCATCCACTCGCGGTTCATGCGCTCGCGCGCCTGCTGCTGGTAGCGTTCGAGCGTGTTGAGTTCGCGGTTGCGCAGGTCGCCCAGAATGCGCTCGATCATCTCGTGGACGAGCGATCCGAGCCACATCGGGAGGGTCTGGACCTTCTTGAGCCGGTAGGCCAGCCGCGCCTGGTCCGGCGCGTCGGCGTTCCAGCCGTTCCAGTAGCCATAGTAATTGTAGTAGTACTGGCGCGGACATTCCTCGAAGGACTTGTGTCGCGTGAAGGACCAGGAGAAGTTGTTCTGAATGTTGGCCATGAACGAGAACCATAAAAGACAGAGAGAAAATGGTCAAAAACCGGGCGCCGAACCCTCCACCCGTTCCGTTGAGAGTAGGGCTTTTCACGAATGAAATCAACCCCCCTTTTCGAAGAACCCGGAACACGTTTTCCCGGAATTAAAAAACAGAAATCCCGGGAACGCCAATCTCCCGATTGGCGCAATTGTCTGCGCGCCGATCCGGAAATCGGGGTCCGGGGTACGCGTTTGAGTAAACCTTTCGCCCACTTTCAGATAGTGCAAGTGCGAAGATCCTGCCGCAGCGAAGCCGCAGCCAATCTGAAGGGCGAACCTGTGTGTTCGCCCTGCGCGAGGATGTGGGTGCAGAAGAAAGCCCCCCAGGCCTTCGAACGGAGATAAGAAAGTGAATCGCGCGCAGAGACGCAGGGACGCGGAGAGGAATCCCGGAACGCCATCCCGAATACAGGCAGGCCTTCCGGGTCATCCCGCTTGACAGATCCCACCGCCCTGTGACAGCCTTTTCCTGTCATGTCGCGACCGGTCTGTGTCGCCCCAGGTGCGCGTAAATGTTCCCGCCACTCCTCAATGGAGGCCTCCTACCGCCGGGGAGAAAAACGCAAAGTCTGGACGGGAGGAATGCGGTATGGCGTTCCCTGATTTCTGATTTGCCTGATTTGAATGAATGATCTAATGGTGATGTTGGGAGAAAAACGATGACTGATATAATGCACCGGCCAAATCGACAAGGTGAGAGTTCTTCATTCATTGATGAGGGTTTGATCGACTCTCAGGAACCATTTTCTCAGGCTCACTTGGCCGAAATTTTTAAGGTTTCGCCAAACGCCCCGGACAGGCTTCTTTCACGCGAATCTGGAAGGCTAGAGTTCAAGGAATCATTTAACTTCGGTTCTCTCCCTGAATATGCCCGAACGATGGCTGCATTTGCAAACGCTACCGGAGGTTATTTGGTTTTTGGTGTTGGTAACAATCCCCGAAAGTTGATCGGGCTCAAAGGAGATGCTTTCGATAGACTCGATCCCGAGAAACTGACTGAAGGACTAAACGAGATTTTTTCTCCAGAGATACATTGGATTCAATCTATCACGTCTATTGGCGAAAAGCGTTTTGGCCTTATCTATTCCTTTTCCTGCGGACAGAAACCCGTTGTTGCCATGAAGGCTATTGGAAAGATATCGGAAGGTGATATTCTTTATCGGTATCGCGGAAGAACTCAGCGCATTCGCTATGCTGAGTTGCGATCAATACTCGAAGAAGGTCGACGTCAAGAACAACAGCTTTGGATGGATCACCTTCGCCAAATTGCACGAATCGGGGTGTCTGATGCTGCCATCTTGGATATTAAGAAAGGTGTTGCTCAAGGGAAGGGTGGTACTCTCATTATCGATGAAAGCCTACTCGACAAAATTCAATTCATTCGAGAAGGGGAATTCAACGAAAAAGATGGTGCCCCAACTGTCAGAGTAATTGGCGATGCTCAAGTTTCGCAGCAAGTCATGTTGCCTATGCGACGGACGGTAGTTCGAACGCGGGCCATCCTAGTGGAGGACATCGTTAAGGCCTTTCTAAATCAGGAAAAAGTTCGGGAACCTGAAAAATACATCACCCAGATATGCCACGAAACAAGCGCCTTCTTGCCCGTTTACTATTTTGCTCATCTTGCAAAGATGACTCACCAGAACCTGCTTCGTTTGGTCGAGGCTACATTGTCCCGCTCACCGGCAAAGGAACGCTTACTTGAGCGTATCAAGAAAGACGAATGCTTTCATGAGCCTGTCTCTCAATCTGGAACTGATGCGGCTCGTGCGAAAGCCGAGTACCGATCCGATTGGATTAGTGGATCATTGACTTGGCCCACTGATCGACTTAAGAAAGTTTACATATTCAAGGCACTACGGTCGCTCACAGGTAAGGAATTCAAGGCGGAGGTAGTCTTCCCTTTTTTGCTCACCGGTTTTAAAAAGTATTACTACGACAAGAACCATAATATTGCTGATGATATCCGGCGTGCGATTTGCCACGTTGATTGTGAACTTTTTAGATGGCGATTGAAGAATGAAGAGGCGTGATTACGTTTCGGCGATGTGGTGTGAAATATCGAGGAGCCACACTGAATACGGAAATCGGGGCTGTTATCCAGAATTCGCTCACTCTTGTTCGTCTTCTCAGGAACCCCACGGGAAAATCATCCCCTCCCGGGGTTCCTGTTGAACTTTTTCCCGATTTCCCGTAGGGTGCTTTTCAGCGTTTGACCAATAGAGCGTTTGACCGATCCTTACATTCTTCAGGAGGTTCCGTTCCCATGTTTCGTTCCCCGCTTCGCCTTGTGCTTTGTGTGTTCGCCTTCAGTCTCTTTTCGGCGCTGGTCGGCGCCGCCGAACCGATCGAGATCCCGCTGTGGCCCGACGGGGCGCCCGGCGCGCCCGCGCAGGTCGGTCCGGAAAGCTGGGTCAACAACGACAAGAACGGCGGAGAAGACAGCCACGTCCGCAACGTCCACCAGCCGAGCGTAAAAGTGTTTCTCCCCGATCCGGATAAGGCCACCGGCGCCGCCGTGGTCATCTGCCCGGGGGGCGGGTACCATATTCTGGCCATTGACAAGGAAGGCTACGACATTGCCCGCTGGCTGAACCAGTTCGGCGTGGCGGGGATCGTCCTGAAGTACCGCCTGCCCCGACCGGACGACGCGCCCGTTTACGCCCACGACGTGCCGCTGCGCGACGCCCAGCGCGCCATCGCCCTGACGCGCTCGAAAGCCGCCGAGTGGAAGCTCGAGCCGGACCGGATCGGAATCATGGGCTTTTCGGCGGGGGGGCACCTGGCCTCGACCGCCAGCACCCATTTCAACAAGGGCAAGGCCGACGCGCCCGATCCGGTGGATCGCCTCAACTGCCGCCCGGACTTTTCCATCCTGATCTACCCGGTCATCTCCTTTCAGGCCGCTTTCACACACACCGGGTCGCGCGACAACCTGCTGGGAGCGAACGCGAAGGAAGATCTGGTGCGCCAGTACTCGAACGAGATGCAGGTGACCGCCGAGACCCCGCCCGCCTTCCTGATCCACACGGAGGACGATCCCGTCTCGGCCGAGAACAGCATCGTCTATTTCCAGGCGCTGCGCAAAGCCAAGGTGCCCGCCGAGATGCACCTTTACCCCAAGGGCGGCCACGGCTATGGCATCCAGCAGCGAGGCGAGGCGGTCAACACCTGGCCGAAACGCTGCGAGGAGTGGATGGGAAACATGGGGTGGCTGGCGAAGAAGAAGTAAGGGAAAAGGCCGGACGCCTCTTCCCTGCAAGGGATAATGGATAATTGACAATGTGCTTCCCCGGTCAGCGGGAAGCCCCCAACCGTCCCATCGCGGGAAAACGGTTTTCGGGGAGCACTGTGTCCCCGGAGGTTATCCCCGGGTGCCGGACGGGGACGCCGACGGTACAAACGATCTCAAGCCCCTGTAGGACGGGTTTCGACCCCGCCCCCAAATCCATTCCGGCCCGATCTTCAAATCCATGAGGGGTTTGGTGTTGCGGGAGATTTGTCTTTGTGTTTCACTGGAGTCTGGAGCCGAGTGCGGCGGAGAGAGGGGCATGATCTCAAACTTTGCGTATGTCATTCCCGACAAGCTGGCGGGGGGCGCCCATCCGGGTTGGGGCGAGGCGTTGCGTCACAATCTCGACCAGTTGCGCCGGGAAGAAGGCATCACCGCCCTGGTCTCGCTGAGCGAAGACCCGCTGCCCCACCTCCTGCTCGAGGTGTACCAGCTGCGCTGGTGTCACATTCCCGTGCGGGATTTCAGTGTCCCCTCGGTGCAGGACACGGTGGAGGCGGTGCGTTTCATCCGCGACGAGATCGAGGGCGGGGGCCGGGTGCTGGTCCACTGCACGGCGGGTTACGGGCGCACCGGCACGTTGCTGGCCTGTTGTCTTGTGGCGCTGTGGCGTCTGCCGGCCGCCGAGGCCATTGATACCGTGCGGCAGCTGCGCCCGGGGTCTCTCGAAACACCGGGTCAGGAACGTTTCGTCCAGCAGTGGGAAGCCTGGTTCCTCGAAAATCCGGAAAGTCTGGACACCCAGAATTGAAACACGGTCCGGAATGGGACGTGCGGCCGTTTTTTTCCCCCGATAAGAAAGGCAGAGCAAGTATGGATATCCTGACAATGCTTCGGCAAGGGCAAAACATCTATCTGTATCACGCGGATCTGGGTGAAACGCTCGTGAGCGCCCGGATTGAAAGTCTCGATCGGGAACAGATCGTTGTGGAAGCCTCCTCCCACGCATCGGCGGAAACGTTGCAGAAAATGGCATTGCGTGAAATCGTCCTCCGTTGGGAAATCCCGGGAGGGCGCGAAGAATGCCCCGTTCTGGTGACCGGGGTCGAAGGGACGCACCTGAAACTGCGCCCCCGCCTGGGGGACCGGCGCGAGTTCCTGCGGATTCGCGTCACTCTGCCGCTGTTCTATGAAGTGATCTCGGCGACTCGGGCGCCCCAGGTGGCCCGCGAGATTGTCGAAAACACGGGGACGATGGAAGGGTTCGATTCCGAAGTCAGCCGATTTCTGCATGGCGAAGACCTCAGCGAGCAGATGGAAGAGCAGTTCGCCCAGGTCATGCGGATGCTCAAGCAGGTGGACGCCAAACTCGATTACCTGATTGACGTGGCCGAGGGGCGCCGCACGCCGGGCGGACGGCCCAATATGGTGGTGCTGCTCGACATCAGCGGGGCGGGCTTGAGCTTCATCAATACGGGCGAAATCCCCGTCGGTTCGTTCCTGCGCATGACAATTCAGGTCAACCGTTTCCCCATGATCGAAATCCCCGTGGTGGGCAAGGTCCAGCGGTGCCTGAACGTGGCCGAGACGGAAGGCGAGGGGAAATTCGAGATCGGCGTGTCGTTCGAGGCCATTCGTGAGAGCGATCGCGAGAATATCTTCCGTTTCATCTCGCGCATGGAACGGCGCATTCTGCGCGAGCGCCGCGAATCCATGCTGGCGCGGGAAGCCTCCTGACGATGACCGACCAGCATTCTGAACCCACCGGGCTGACCGTTCCCGAATCCGCCGAAGGCCAGCGGCTCGACGCGTTTCTGGCGGACGCTCTGCCGGAAATCAGCCGCTCGCGGCTCAAGGAGTGGGTCACGGCGGGCTGCGTCACCGTCAACGGCCATACGGCCAAACCTTCCGGGCGCCTCCAGGGGGGCGAACAGATTCTTGTTCAACCTCTGCCGCGCGCAATCGCCCTGCCGGAAGCCGAAGATATTCCGCTCGAGATTCTGTATGAGGACGACGACGTCCTGGTGGTCAACAAGCCCGCCGGGATGGTCGTGCATCCGGGCGCGGGGGTCCACACGGGCACCCTTGTCCATGCGGTATTGCACCACTGCCCGTTGCTCTCGAGCGCGGGTGGCGAGACGCGACCGGGCATTGTCCACCGGCTCGACCGCCTCACGAGCGGGTGCCTGGTGGTCGCGAAAAACGACACGGCGCACCTGCACCTGTCCGAACAGCTGGCCGACCGCTCGATGAGCCGCGTCTATCTGGTTTGGGTGGTGGGGCGTCCCGACGAATTCGAGGGCGTGGTGGACGCGCCGATCGCGCGCGCCCTGCACGACCGCACCCGCATGAGCATCCAGAACCGCCACGGGCGGCGCGCCGTCACGCACTGGCGTGTGGTGGCCTGGGCGCCGGGCCTGACCCGCTTGCAGTGCCGCCTCGAAACCGGCCGCACCCACCAGATCCGCGTTCACCTGTCCCACATCGGCCACCCGGTCGTGGGCGATCCGGAGTACGGCTACTCGTCGCGCGAGGCGCGTCTGCGCATCCCCCCGGGTCACCCGGCCATCATCCAGGCGCTCAGCCATTGCCAGCGCCAGATGCTCCACGCGTTCCGTATCCGCTTCAACCATCCGCGCACCGGCGAGCCGCTCGAGTTCGAGGCGCCGCTGCCCGAAGACTTCCGCGCGTTCGACGCCGCGCTGCGTCCCTTCATGGAAAAACCGCAGCGGTCGGAGGATTGATTTTTCCGTTTTCCGGGGTTATTGCTGCTCCGCAGTATTGCCGAGGCCGCGCTGGATGGCCCGGCGGATTTCGTCCTGTGGCTGGAAGGTGAAAAGTTGTTCGGCGATCCCCGCCTGGTCTGCGGAGGTTTGCATTTTTCCGATCACCATTTTCAATTCCTCGGGGGTCAGGGTTTTCTTCAGCTGCCGTGAGTCGGGGTCATTGCCTGTCCCCGGTTTGGGTTCACTGATCAGGTTCCAGATGTCGCCCGCGGTCTGATCGGAGATTTTTTTCTGTCGCAGTCCCTCGGCATAGCGGCTCAGATTTCGGGCCATCAATTCCTTCTCGATAGAGGAGAGGCTGGACGGGTCAATGTAAGCGCTCTGGAAAGCCGGGGCCAGTACCGGCCCAAGCACACTTCCCTTGAGCAGTTCTTCCGCAACCTTGGCCGCTTTCTCGGCAGGAACACGGCCCGCCTTGACTTCGGTGGTGAACTCGCGGATAGGTTCCATCAAGACGGCGCGCATCGGTTCGGGATACTGGATCCCTTCCAGCATTTTTTCCGCCGCAAACTCCATCGTGGCGCCGCTCCCTCTCTGGAGCAACGATCGCCCGAAAAGCGCTCCCAAGGCGACGAGAACGACGATTAACACCAGCATCGCGCCGCACCCGCGCAACGCCCAGGTTCCACATCCGGACTTGTTGTTTTCCGCGCCGCCGTTTTCCTGCATGCTTATTTCTCCTTCACCGAGAGAAAACTGTGAATACCGCAGAATTCAACCCCGAAATACACGAAAGACCCGACGCAGCGCAACCGCAACCGAATTTCTTGTTTGCCACAAGAAGCACAGAAGACACAAAAGTACGGCTTTTTGAGCATCTTGTGCCTGTTGTGGCTGAAAAATCATCTCCGTTTGCGGACATTACACGAAGATTGTCGCGCGAAAGAGAAGCGGTTTTCAAGTCTTTCCGTTCCGTCCGTAGTTCATCCTGGGTTTCGACTCCGCCCCGTCAGGTAATCGGGATGTCGTCCGGGGTTCGTGTTTCAGTTTCCGTCTCACAGGAATCCCGGTTCCTTCGTGAAGGGGAAATACTCGGGGTTGTAGCGGAAGAACGCGCGGCCCCGCAACCGGTCGAAGGGCACCTTGCCCCAGTAACGGCTGTCGGTGCTGCTGACGGTGTTGTCGCCGAATACATAGAGGCTGTTCTGAGGCACGTTCACCTCGAGCAGATCGGTCAGCACGCCGTGGTCGCGATAAAGCGCATAGGAGGAGGGACGGTCTTCCCGTTTCGAGAAGGGGATGTTGCGCCACTCGTAGCGCTGGTTCTCGAAGAACGAGGGGGTGGTGACCCGTTCGCCGTTGATGGTCAGGTAGCCCATGTTCTGTTCGTGGCCGGGCACGCCGGGCGCTTCGGTGAAGGTCAGTTTCTCTCCGGGCAACCCCACCACGCGCTTGATGTAGATCGGCTTCTCGCGCTCGAATATGCTGTCCGGGGTTTTGAAGACCACGATGTCGCCGCGATCGGGCGGGCTGAACCAATAGAGGAACTTCCCGACAATGATGCGGTCCTGGCGCTCGCGCATCTTGCCCTGCCAGCGTTCGAGTTCGTAACCGGGATCGGTCTGTCCCGCATAGAGGTACCGGTTTCCGTCGCTCAGATAGGTGTCGTAAACGCCCCCCATGGAACGCAGCACCATGTCGAGATGGCCGTCGCCGTTGAGGTCCACCGAGGCGACCCGTGGGCCTTCGGTGCCCAGCAATGTCGGGGTCATCGAGGAGGAGGGGATCTTGTAGAGTTCGGCCACAAAGAGGCGGATGAACATGGCCAGCAGGTAGGCGATGACCAGGGCGTCGCCCCACTCACGCACCACGCTCAGGAGGCCTCCAGAACGAGAGCCTGTTTTTTCCGTTGCCACGGCTGGTTGAACCAGCACAGGATTCGGGCTTTTCTTGGGAGTCGGGGCCATAGCAATTCTTCCAGACGGGCCGCTTCTGGGGTCGGGTCGGTTGGCGTCAGACGCGGACGGTTTTCCCTGTCCCGGCGGACTCTCGTGCGGCCGTTCACACGCCAGACAGGCTACCCGGCGGCGGGCGAAAGGGCAAGCGAAAAGGCTTTCGTTGATCCTTCACGTTTCTGTCGCCCCTCCGGGGCTTGATCCTATTTTACTGCATGTTCCGTGGGTTCCCTTCGGTCACCCACGGCTACTCACCGTTGCCCCCTCCGGGGGCTGAAAACCTCAATAATTCGATTTTCTTGAATCCTTCAAGTGTGAGGATGAAGAATCAAGGAGGCTTTGATCCGTTCCCGCCCCCAGAAACGCCTCTTTGTCCATTTTATCGTTCGGGCCTTCAGCCCTTATGAAAAAAAAGGACACATCTCCTGGGGCGACGCTGCGCTTGCCCCAGGCTGGTATAAATCCGCGCCGTTGCGTTTCAACAGCGGTTTTTTGGTCGAATGTTATTCGCGATCCATCGCGCGTTTTACTCCGACAGCTGCACCTTGAGACGGGATTTCCGTTTGGTTATGGGGGCGGTCTTGTCCGTCGGCGTTTCCGATTTGGGATCCGGTCCGGCCTCTGCCGGCTTGGCCACGGGTTTTGCATCGCCCTCCGCCGGAGTCTGGGGGTCTTGCCCCGCTTTCGGGGTCTCGACCGCAGGCTCGGTCTCCGCCGCCTCGGACTCTTCCACAGCCGCCTTCCCGGATTCTTTCTCGGGCGTTTTACTGAATCGGTACTTCGTCACTTTTCGGCTCGATGCGCTTGCCTTGCGCGCGGGGGTGTCCTGTTGCGGTTCTTCTTCCTCGTCCGGCGCTTTGGCTGCCGGGATCTCGGGGTCTTCTGGAGATTTCCCGGAGATTTCCGAGGTCTGAACCGTCCCGGTGGTCTCCTGCGCTTCGCCGGAGTTTTCCGGGGCCGACGGCTCCACGGGGGCTGTTTCCTGGTTGCTGGAACGTGTTCGAGCGCCGGAGGGTTCCGCTTCCGCTTCTTCGCCGTTTGTGTCCGATTTCTTCGATCGGAATGTTTTATACTCGATGGCCCGTTTGATCGTTGCGGCGCTCGGGCTTGGGAGTCGAATATCGGGCTGGGGCGGTGGAACCCGTTTGAACTGGTAGAAGAAGCGCAAGGCGGCTTCATGGGTTCCGAGGCTCAGATCTTCAATCAGAGAGCCTTCGCTCGGCAGTCCACATTGGATGCGGGCCGTTGTCAGCGCCGAGCGGGTACCGACCACCGTGACGTTTTCCAGGGTCTGGTTAAAAACGGGCGAGACCAGCCAGGCTTTTCCAGCAGGCGTACTTTGCCAGGCGGTTGTCGAGACGGAAGTGGGGGACGCTGCCGCAAGAGCCTCTGTCGGGGTGGTTTCTTCCTCTGTGTTTCCGATTGTCGCGGCCAAACCGTCGGTTAACAGACTTCGGGGACCGGCATAGTCGTGTTCGAGCATCCGGGCCAGGGCCTGGCGGGGCAGACTCATCCGCGCCAGATTCGAATCGGGCAACACGGATGAAATCTGGTTGACCGTCAACGCGCCCTTCTCGAACCCGCTGCGGACCTGCAGGGCCGGCAGGAGACTCACTTCGGCGTTGCTTTGGAGACGCAGGGCATGGGCGATCAAACCTCCGGCGGCGATGGGCGAAGCCGTCTCTTCCATCTCGGCCAGAGTTCGGGCCAGTGAGTCCGAAGTTTTGTCCGCCGCCATTGCTGTACGGGCAGCCCAGCGCAGCTGGTTTTGGTTGAGCGTAGAGGAGGATTGCTCGATGACGATCAGGTCGGGTTTGCTCGGTTCCAGGATGCGCAGTTTCTGGACTTCCGGGGACTGTTCATCTTCGTTTTTCTCGCGGATGCTCAGCAGGACGGGCCGTTTGGGGTCCAGTTGGGGGATATTGCGGAAGGTCAAATCGAAACGGGCGACATTCTGGACCTCGACTTCGATCGAGTTGGTGGTCACGCTGGCAATGCTCAGCGTCGCAGCCAGATCTTCCTGCAGCGCCTTGCGCAAGCGCACCCAACCGGCCGAAGTGGAACCGATGTCGGGGAGACGCAGCGTGATTCGTGATGGGCTGGATGGAAGCGGACGCTTCTCGAAATGCAGGAACATCGTGTCGTAGAAGTTTCGCGGGTTCTTCTGATCCACCACAAATCGCTTCCAGGAACCGTCCTTCAGATAAGCATTTCGCAACGCGGCGACAATCGGGTCGGGCGCGAAAGACTCGGCCACGGTGAGGTTCTCCCCGAAAGGAAGACTGGCTGCCACAAACAGAATCGGACGCGGTACCGTATTCTCGAGCAACCGTCTCCAGGGAGTTCCGGGAACCCAGAGGACATTCAGCGTCGCCACCCCGGCGACGGCATCGCGGTGCGAGAGCGCGTAGGTGATGGCAAACTCCCCCGCCGATTCGAACCCCAGCAAGCAAACCAAACGTGGATCCAACTTGAAGTGGGCGCCGATGTCGCGACGGATGGCTTCGATTGTTTCCTCGCGCTTGCTCCAATCCCATTTCCCCTCCGGCTCCTGGGTGGGAACGGCCACGAGCCACTGGTGACGCTGAGCCTCCTGGAAGAGGGCCGGTTGGCGTTCAATCAGGTCGAAGGCGCTGGCTTCGGCGGACGGCAGCGCGATCAGAAGCGGGTGCGATGTCGGAACCGAAGATTCGGCGCGCGGAATCCAGAGCGCATACGGAAGGGTCCGGTCTTTTGCCGACGCATCGAACAACGCCCAACCCGATTCGGGAATCGTTTTCGGCGCTTTGATGCGCGCCGTCAGGAAAAGCAACCCTTCGAGAATCCGGTCGAGTCCCACCGGGTGGGCATCCGTTCCCACTGCCGCATCGAGCAGGGTCAGCATGGCCCGCATGCGGGCCCGGACGGGTTCGGCCACCCGGCTGGTTTCGACCAGCAGGCGGGCCTGCATGACCACCGAGATCTTTTCAGCGTCACCGATGAGAATCGTATGAGCCGTTTCGGCCAGAGGCGAAAGCGGGGCGGTGTCCGATGTGGCTGTGGTGACGGTCGTTGAAAGCAGATTGGCGCTCAGGGTCAGCGCCGCGGCTCGAGCCAAGTCCGGCAGGGTGAGGGTAAACGCCTGCCCCACAGCGCTTTGCATGTTTCCCGGTGTGGTGCTTATGTCACTGGCCAGCGCGATCTGGACGCCGATGGGGCGGGTGGTCTGTTTCAGATAGGCTTCGATGATGGGGTCGCCCCAACGGGCCTGCAGGGGCGGGCCATCAGTTGTCCAAGGCGGGGACGTCGAAAATTGCCAGCGCGGGTAAACCACTTCCCCCCGATTGAACACCCCGCGCCCGACCAGGCGCGCCTGAATCCGCCAGAGCGCCCCCTGAGGGGGCGCTTTCGACTGGATTAACAGGTGGTTGATTCCCTTTTGCAGTTGTACCACGGCCAGATAACTGTCTGCGCCGGGAGGCGACCAGAAAACCGGGTTGGCCGTGGTGGAGGTCGTTGCGGACGTTTGTCCCGGCTCGACCGATTGCCCATTGAGCCAGACGCGGGTTTCCCCCGGAACCGACAGGGCCAGCACGCGCACGGCGCGCTCGGGCACTTGAATCGCGCGATAGAGGTAAAACGCCTGAGGCCCCTCCGACCGGGGCCGGAACCGGCTCTGGGCCACCGCCTGGCGCAGATACAGATGGCGGTCCGAACCGGTAACGGCCGGAAACCAGGTGTACGGTTCGCCTTCGCGCCAGAAGAATGTGTCTGGGCGAAAGGCTCCTTTTTCCGTCAGAAGTTCCGTCGGCAGGGCGGGGGTGGTTTGATCGGACTCGTTCAAAAGGAACGGCCCCAGCGCCATCCAGCCGTCCACCGGTTCGGTTGCCTTAAGCGCGAAAGGATTGAGGGGGTTGATCGCTTCACTTGAGGCGGGATTTTGCGCGAGGGTAGCCATCGAGAGGGCCCACACCCCCAACAAAAGCAAACCGGCTACAACATGGCGCGCCCAGGCGCGGCCCATGCGGCTCCGGTTCTGTTTTATTTCGTCCAATTTACGTCTCCTTGTTTGCGTTCGTCACGAAAAATGCGAATCGCGTTTTGCCTCGATGACTCCCGGCACTTGCAGCAGATGTTCGATCATGCTGTCGAACTCCCGGTCCGAACGCACCATGACCGAGAAGCGGACGGTGGCGCGGTTGTTGCGGGGGTTGGTACGGGAATTCGAGGCCATAATCACGATATCGAGGGTAGAAATACTGCGCGTCAAGTCCACCAGGAGGCCCTTGCGGTCATCCGCCGCGATGGTCACCCCCACCTTGCGGTATTGGTCCACCGCCGACTCGGCCCAGGCCACCGTCACGAAGCGGCGCATGTGGTCGGCCGATTGCGCCATCCAGTTGTTCAGGTGTTTGCAGTCGGCCAGATGGACGCTGATGCCGCGCCCGCGCGTCACAAAACCCACAATCGGATCGCCGGGCTGAGGGCGGCAGCACTGGGCGAAGCGGGTCAGGGAACCGGGCAATCCATCCACCAGGACGGGTGAACTCGGAGCTGTGGGTTTGGAGGTCACCCGCCGTCTCGACTGCTTCTCGGCGGATATGGGCAGGAAACGTCCCACCACGATAGAGGTCGGAATCGAGCCGAAGCCCACCTCGGCAAAGAGATCCTCGACCGAGGTGACATGCAGTCGTTTGAAATGCATCTCGAGCACGTCGTACAGTTCCTGAAGTGTCACATGGACCCCGGCCTTGGAGAGCGCCTTGAGGATCATGTCACGGCCGATCTGGATGTTTTTGTCATGATCGCGTTGTTTGAGCGCGTGGCGGATTTTGGCGCGCGCGCGCGCGGTTGTGGCTATCTTGAGCCAGTCGCGTGAGGGGTGCGGCGTTTTGGAGGCCACCACTTCGACAATGTCGCCCATGCTGATGGGGGTCCGCAACGGCACAAATTTGCCATTGATCTTCCCGCCGGTACACCGGTGCCCCAGGTCCGTGTGGATCCGGTAGGCGAAGTCCAGAATCGTGGAATCGCGGCTCAGCTCGATCACGTCGCCCTTGGGGGTGAAACAGAAAACATTCTCCTCGAACGCCTCGCGTTTCAAGTCGTTGAGCAATTCACCCGGGTCGTTCGCATCCTGAATCCACGACACCATCTGGCGCAGCCACGCGAATCGTTCCTGATGTTCGGATGAAATCCGCCGCCCCTCTTTGTAGGTCCAGTGCGCGGCAATTCCCTGTTCCGCCACCCGGTGCATCTCGAGGGTCCGAATCTGAATCTCGGTCAACCGTCCATCCACCCCGATCACCTTGGTGTGGATCGACTGGTACATGTTGGCCTTGGGCAGCGCGATGTAATCCGAGAAATGTTCCGGAACGGGTTTCCACAACGAATGGATCACCCCGAGGATTTCGTAACACTCCTTGTGGGAGTTGCAGATCACGCGCAGCGCGTTCAGATCGTAGATCTCCTCGAGCGAACGCTTCTGGTTGCGCATCTTATTGTAAATGCTCCAGAAGTGCTTCGAGCGTCCGGTCACCTCGGCTTCAATCCCGTGGCGCTTGAGTTCTTCGCGCAACAGTTCGACCGATTGCTGAATCAGCTGCTCGCGGTCGCGTTTCTTCTCGGCCACCATCTGGGCCAGATCCTGATACGCTTGCGGATAGGAATACCGCATCGCCCAGTCTTCGAGCTCGGACTTGATGCGGTAGATCCCCAATCGCCCGGCCAGAGGCGCGTAGATCTCGAGCGTCGTGCGCGCAATGCGCTTCTGCTTCTCGGGCGAGAGGGACTCGAGCGTGCGGATGTTGTGGAGCCGGTCGGCCAGTTTAATCAGGATCACGCGCAGGTCGAGCGACATGGCCAGGATCATCTTGCGCAGGTTTTCGACCTGCTCCTCGTGGCGCGACTGGAAGTTCAGGGACGAAATCTTCGTCACCGCCATGACCAGATCGGGCACCGGGTCGGGGAATTTCTCTTTCAGATCCTGAAAGGTCAGCGTGGTGTCTTCGATCACATCGTGCAGCAGGCCCGCACAGGCCGTCTGCCAATCCAACCCCATCCCCAGCAAAATGCGGGTCACCTCGATCGGGTGGACGATATACGGGTCGCCCGAGGCGCGTTTCACACCCAGATGCGAATTGTTGGCTATGATATAAGCCTTGGCAATCCACCGTTTTTCTTCGTCCGAGAAGCGTTCGACACCCGGCCCAAAGAGTTCCTCGAGCGAGATGGAATCTTCGTAGGCGATCGGTTTGGCCTCTTCCCCCTTGCGTGACAGTTCGTTCTGGAGCGCCACATTGACCCGGGGCTTTTTGTCACCCGGAGTGGACGCCGCGTTGGGCTGGGCGGGAGAGGGAGTGGTTCCTTCGGACGTCAAACGGAATCCTTTCGATACAATTTTTCCCCAACAACGGGAAATCAACTTCTGGTCCATATTCTACAGACTCCCGTCCGGTCTTGCACCCGCAAAACCCCCAGCTGTCCGTAGAATTTCTGCTACCCTACCCCCACACCGGGCGATTGTCAATCTTCACCCGCTTTGCGGCCCGGTTCGTTGAACTCACAAACCCGTGGCTGGAGAGGCGCTGTTGCATTGGACTTCTGGATTCTCCTGATTCCGACAGGGACAGAATGACACAGAATGACTTTTTTGTTGCGGAAGAAACGGGACTGACGCAGAGTAAACAGACTCGGTATCGAAACAAACAGAACCAGAGGCGGAATATGTCGGCCAGCGAGGGGAACGGTTCCGGTTGTTTCCCGCGCAGGCTGGAAGGGGAAGGAAATCGGCGGTTTGTGCCGTCTGTTCGATCGGACGGAGACCCATCATGCAATTACGGGAGGAAAGTTCAAATGTTCACATGGACTCGGGTTGGTTTGGCAATTGTGACCCTGGTGGCCATCCTGATGACGGGCTGCCAGAGCGCCGGCGAAAAAGAAACGGGAGCGGCGTTGGAACGTTCCAACGCGTCCGCAGGCTCCTCCACCGAAACACTGGCGGTGCGGGAGAAGGAATCTCCCCCGTCTTCCAGAATTCTGCCCGCGCAGTTCCAGGCGACTGTCTATGAAGTGCAGGCGGTTGCCGAGCGTCTGAACACCGTGGACGGCCAGGCTTTGGCTAGGCAGGCCGCAAGCGCCGAGAAACTGCTCAAGGCTTTGTCCGAGATGGGCGAGACAAAGATCCTCTACCGCTTCGATCAACCGGTCAACGTGTTCTCCGAAACACTCCGTATCGGCACACGGGAACCGGTAGTCATGGGTTCCAGAGCGACAGCAAACGGATCTGTAATCAATTCGTTCCAATATCAGGATGTGGGTGCGATCATTCAGTTGTCCGCCGGGACGCCTCCGACAGAAGGCAAACGAAAAGGTCCCGAGGTCAAGGTCTCGGTAGAACTGGCCGCTTTGTCGGACAGCGGAGTCGAGATGGTCCCCGGCCGGAAGGTCGTCTCCACCCGAAATGTGTCGCTGAGCCACAACGAAGTCCTCGAGTACGGACGCCCCCGGGTGATGCTGGTCGTTGATTCGAGCTCAAACGATGAGAAAAAACGCCCGGTGATGTTTGTGATTCGGTATGTGTTCAAGCGGTAGAACGGCTTGAAGAACATGTTTGCATAAAAGGGGGGAGGGGCACCAAAAACTCCTCAATTGTCCAGTTTGTCGTTTTCGTTCGAGGAAGACAGAGACCTTTTCTCCGTCATCCCCGCGAACGCGGGGATCCAGATGAGCGCGAACCCGAGGCTATGAAGCCGTTCATGGCCCGAAGGAATCAAAACGGAGTGTCTCGGATCTGGGTTCCCGCTTGCGCGGGAATGACGAATGGGGGGGAATCCTGAATAAACCCATAACCTGGGGAATCACCTCTCGACAAGACAAGGAGGAGGTTCTGGAGGTTACCCGCCCCACCGGTCCATCGGCAGGTGGCGGGTTTTACAGAACGCGCGGATAACGGGGAGGAAGGCCGGGCCGTAGGTCTGGCATTTCTGTTCACCCACGCCGAGGACGCGCCCGAAGGATTCGATCGTCGAGGGACGGCGGCGCGCCAGGTCGTAGAGGGTGCGGTCGTGGAAAATGAGGAACGGACGCAACTGTTTGTCGCGCGCGATCTGGCGGCGCAGAGCTTTCAATTCTTCATAAAGCGCGCGGTCTTCGTCGGTCAGTTCGCCCAGGTCGGCGGACTCCTGCGGCGCTTCCTGGGGAATCGGGACGGATGTTTCGACAGGAGCGCCTGCGGTTGCGCGCGCGGGTTTGGCTGGCGGGGTGTCCGTTTCGATCCCTTTCCCTTTCTTTGAGGTTTTCTGCGCGCCTTGTTTCGTCTTGCTCGCGATCGGTTCGATGCCGAGCACCGGCGCTTCCTGCGCCCGCAGAACCCGCCACCCCGCCGGGGTGACCCGAAGCGCCGAATCGTCTCCATCGGCCTGTTGCACGTATCCCTGCGCGCGCAATTGTCCGATCCATTTGAGCACGGATCTTTCCCCATACGCGGCCAGCAGGCCGAAGGTGCTGAGTTGCTGGTGCTCGGCTTCGCAGAGCGCGGCCTCCCCGCGCAGCACCTGCGTCACAGACGCGGGATTGTGGCCTTCCTGAAGTCGCACCACACAGGAGAGAATCTTCTGAGCCGTCACGATGGCCTCGCTGGGGGGCAGGGCATTGGGCAGGCAATTGTCGCAGGCGCGGCAGTTGGCTTTGGGGAAGCGTTGCCCGAAGTACTGCACCAGACTCGCGTGGCGGCAGCCGCCCGTGTTGCAATACTCTTCCATCTCGCGCAGTTTGCGCAGCGCGATGCGCTTGGCCTCCTTCGATAGAACGCTCTCTTCCGGTGTCGCCTCTTCGTCCCCTTTGTTGATGAGCCAGCGCCAGAGGACAAAATCGCGTGTCTGGTAGAAGAGGCAGCACTCGGCGGGCAATCCGTCGCGGCCCGCGCGGCCCGCTTCCTGCTGGTAATGCTCGACCGACTTGGGACATCCGGCGTGGATAACGTAGCGCACGTTGGACTTGTCAATCCCCATGCCGAAGGCGACGGTGGCCACGATGATGTCCACTTCTTCGCGGATGAAGGCTTCCTGGTTCGCCCGGCGCCTGTCCGCATCGAGTCCGGCGTGATAAGGCAAGGCGGAAAGCCCGATCTGACGCAGCTCGGCGCAGAGTTTTTCGACTTCCTTGCGGGTGATGCAATAGATGATGCCGGAGTCGCCCGGGTGGCGGCGAATCACCGCGAGGATCTGGCCCAGACTGGCTTTTGCGCTCAGCCGTTCTTCGGCCCGGTAGAAAAGGTTGGGGCGGTCGAACGACCCGACCAGGATCTCGGCGTCGCGCATGCGCAACTCGCGCACAATATCGTTCTGGACATGATGGCTGGCCGTGGCCGTGTAGCCGTGGATGGGGAGATTGGGTAGTTCCTGGCGGATCAGGCTCAGCGCCCGATACTCGGGGCGGAAGTCGTGGCCCCACATGCTGATGCAGTGCGCCTCGTCCACGGCGACAAAGGAGAGGGGTGTCTGGCGCATACGGTCCATGAAACTGTCCATCGTCAACCGCTCGGGCGCGACATAGAGAAGTTTCAAGGCGCCGGTGTGGAAGGCGCGCAGCACCTGCCCTGCTTCGTTTCCCTCCAGGCCGCTGTGGAGACAGGCCGCCGGGACGCCGCACTCGCGCAGTCCGTCCACCTGGTCTTTCATCAGCGAAATCAGGGGCGAAACGACTATCGCCGTGCCCTCTAGCGCCAGGGCGGGCGCCTGAAAGCAGAGCGATTTGCCCCCGCCGGTGGGCAATATCACCAGGGAATCGCGGCCCGACAGAACGCGCTCCATCGCTTCGCTCTGAAGGGGCAGAAACTGATCATACCCCCAGTAGCGGTGCATGAGCGCGCGGACACGATCCATCGGGGCTTTCTCCTTCGGGTTTTACAAACAACACGTCCGAACAGCGACCCGGGTTGGGGAGCGCCGTTCGGACGTCAACACACGGAAACCGGGGTTCGCCCACTCGATCACCTGGCTTTGGCGAGCTCTCCCTGGAGTTTTTTGAGGGTTTCATCGTTAGCATATCTGGGGAACTGGGTCACCAGATTCTTGACCGTTTCGCGGGCTTCGGGAACCTTGCCCAGCTGGTACTGACACAGGGCCATCGAGAGCATGCTGTCGCCGACGATGGGGCTTTGCGGGTAGGAATCGAGCACCAGTTGGAAGGCCTCGAGGCCTTTCTGGTAATCCTTCCCCTGGAAGTAACAGCAACCCAGTTCATAGGCGGCGTTGGGCGCCTTGGGGCTGTCGGCGTAGTCCGTCAGGAAGCCGCGGTACAGGTTGATGGCTTCGGGGAGGTTCTTGGCGGCGGCGGCCTGAGCGGCCCGTTTCAGGACGTTGTCCTGCTCGATAGTTTTTTCTTTCGTCGGATCCTCAGGCGGCGCGGCGGCGCGGTTCGGGTTCGCCAGGTCTTTGCGGATGGCTTCGAGCTGCGCCTGGATGCTCTCAAGGTTCTGGGCGCGCTCGGTGTCGGCCTTGCGGGTCGCTTCCATCTGGTTCTGCAACTCGGTCATGCTGTACTGGATTTTGTTGAAGGACTCGGACTGCGTGTTTTCCAGTTTAACGACACTGAGTTCGAGTTTCTTGAGTTGGCTCTGGGTGTCGGGCGCTTCGACGATCGGCGAGAGCAGACCGCAGCCGGAAGCGAGCAACGCCAGACCGGTGATCGAACCGGCCATTCCCACGCGCGCCAGACGGCCTCGCGAAGTCTTTTTAGAAACGGTGACGAAGGTCATGGTCCTATTCCTTTTGATCCCTGAATTGAGATGGGTTTTCCGGGCGTTTGGCGTGTCGCCCCGCCGCCCCGGTCATTATGCCGGGGGCAGCTTACTCTGAATTGTCTTGATTATGTCGGGATTGTAGTCGGGGTAGCGCGTCTGGAGCACCTTGAGCGTTTCTCTCGCTTCTTTGTACTTGGTCTGGTTAAGCTGACACATGACCAGCGAAATCATGCTGTCGGGAATAATGGCGCTGGTGGGGTAGGTTTCGAGCACATGCTGGAAGGCGCGTCGGGCCTTCTCGAAGTCGTTGCTCGCATAGTAACAACGACCCAGCTCGTACGCGGCGTTGGGCGCTTTGGGACTGTCGCGATAGTCGAACAGGAAGCTGGTGTAGAGGTCTATGGCCTCGTTGTACTTGCCCAGCGAATAGAGCGTGGTGGCTTCTTTGAAAAGCCGTTCCTGCACTTCGGTGGCCGTCGGGTCATCGGGAGTGGAGGCGAACGGCTGCCCCGCCGCGCCCGGATTCGCCGTGGCGCCCGCGGCGTTTTTCGCCACGGTCTTGCGCAGTTCGTCCAGTTGGGTCTGAAGGTTGGTGTTGTTGTCTTCAGCGGTTTTGCGCTGGTTTTCCACCAGCCGCTGGAGTTCATCCATGTTGTATTGCAGTTTTTTCAGCGTTTCCGTCTGAGCCGCTTCGAGATCCAGGACCTTCATGTTGGTCTTGGTCAATTCCACGCGCAAATCCGCAGCGCTGCCGCCGGACTTGCAGCCCGCCGAGATCAGGGCCAACGCGCAGACACACCCCAACACCAGAGAGTGTTTGGGGAAAGAGTTTTCTGGAGCCGTATTCATGACCTGTCTCTCCTGTGGCCTTCTCGTTCTTAACAACATCAGGAAACCGGTTTCGGGGCGCAGACAAAACGAAACGGGGCAAAAGCGCCGGAAAAGAGTCCTCCGGAAAACCGATACCGGACAAACCGATCTTCCCCCGCGCCCCGCCCCGCTTTCTCTTCAGGATTTACTGAACAAAGAACTGCACACGGCGGTTCTTGGCCCAGGCGTCTTCGCTGTGACCGGGGTCCACCGGGCGCCCTTCGCCGTAGGGAATCACGCTCATCAGGTCGGCCTGTACGCCCCGCTTGGCCAGTTCCGTGCGGATGATGGATGCGCGGAATTCGCTCAGGCTCATGTTATACTCTTCGGTGCCGCGTTCGTCGCAGTGCCCCTCGATGTTGATCCGGCGACCCGCCGCATTCTGCTTGAGCCAGTTGGCGTTGGAGTCCAGCACCGATCCCTGGTCCGACCGGATCTGGTGGCTGTCGTAGTCGAAATAGATCGGGCGCAGTTCCGAGAATTCACTGGTGGCCGAGGGATCTACCGCCCGGTTGCCAAGCGGCAGGGTGCCGTTGCTTCCAACGGGCAATCCGTCCGGACCGATGGGCTGTCCTTCTCCACCCAGCGAAATCGGCGGAGGCACGTCGCCCAGCCCGGTGGGGAAGTTGATCTGGGTGCCCGTGGTGGGTTTGGCTCTCCAGAAATAGGGCCAGTCGCGTTTCTTGAGGAACGAGCAACCACTGGCGCTCAAAAGCATGCTGATGAGCAACACATACAAACTGGTACGGACAAGAACGGGTGAGAAGAACGGGGACTTTTTCATGGTGTGGAACACCTCCGGAGGGAAATAGAAACTGGCTGCATCGTGTACGAAACGGGCATTCGTCGCACCCGTTACAAGCGCCGCGGTCTGGTAGAATTGGTCTTTCGCAGACCCGACCAACGCACTTTCGGCCTCACATCCTGAAAGCCAATTCCACAGTGACAATTAAACGGGTGGAGCGGGAGGTTGTCAACTAGAAAAGCGGAGATTTTGTACGGGATTTCCCCTCTTCTACTCCTCAAACAGCAAGAGTTGAGAATGGGAATGCTCCCGGTAACCGTCTCCGCGCGCCCTTCCGCCCGTCCTCTCCATATCCCAACACCCCGGAAGCACAGATCGAGATCGCCCGGGCCGGAAGGATCTTCCTGGCCTGGAGAGACCCTGGAGGCAGAAACGCTTGCGAACCCCTGCCCGATACCGTATATTAAAAAGGGAGAAAAGATTGTGACGCGTTTACGTGGGGAGCCTGGAGGGGCGCCACACGGGGTCTGATCGAAGAGGAACAGAGCCATTGAACGCGCATAATCTGTGAAGAAAGAGTCGGGACGGGTGTTTGTCCTTTTCATGAGGACAAACCGAAGAGGAAGGAATCACACCATGTTGCGCAATTATCTGAGCGACTGGGGTTCTACCGTTCGCGCAGAAAAAGAAAAACAGAGGGAGATGGCCGAGGCGGTTTCGCAGAATCAGTTGGGGACGCAGTATGCCACGGGCAATGGGGCCGAGAAGGATCCGCGCCGGGCGTTCGACTACTACCGCCAGTCCGCCGAGAAGGGCTTGGCCATTGCTCAACTCAATCTGGGCGGGATGTACCTGCGGGGCGAAGGGGTCGAGAAGAACGTCGAGGAAGCCCGGGTGTGGTGGGCCAAAGCGGCCGAGCAGGGAAACGCCGTGGCGCAGTACCTGATGGGGTGGAGTTGCCAGGTGGGCGAAGGGACGACGCCAGATCTGGCACAAGCCGTGGAATGGTACCATAAAGCGGCCGAGCAGGGATCAACCTTCGCGCGGAACAATCTGGCCGTTTTGTACGTTTGGGGCGAAGGGGTGCCCCAGGACGGCTCAACCGCTTACATGTGGGCCATTCTGGCGGCGGAAACAGGAACGAAGCGCCAGGTTCAGTTTCGCGAGGAAATCGAAAAAAGCCTGACTGCCAGTCAGATCGCGGAAGGAAAACGTCTGGCGAAGGAATGGACGGCGCAACACCCACCCGTCCCGCCGCCGTTGCCCCCGGACGCGACACCCGAGGACGCGAAGTCCTGACGAGTATTCAGATATTGCTGAACAAACAGCCACAATAGAATCGCACGAGAAAGGGAGAAAGGATTTCGATCATGAGCAAAGCGGACATGGGGGTCATCGGGTTGGCGGTGATGGGAGAAAACCTGATTCTGAACATGGAAAGCAAGGGGTTCACGGTCGCGTGTTTCAACCGGACCACCTCGAAAGTGGACGATTTCGTGAACGGGCGCGCCCAGGGGAAAAACATCATCGGCTGCCACTCGATAGAGGATCTGGTCGCCAACCTCAAACGGCCTCGCAAGGTCATGCTCATGGTGAAAGCCGGGGGCGCGGTGGACGATTTCATCGGACAGGTGTTGCCCCATCTCGAAGAGGGGGACATCATCATTGACGGTGGGAACTCGCACTTCCCCGATACGATCCGCCGCACGCGCTATGTCGAATTTCAGGGCAAACTCTACATCGGCACGGGCGTCTCGGGTGGCGAAGAAGGGGCGTTGCTCGGCCCTTCGATCATGCCCGGTGGATCGCCCGCCGCGTGGCCGGCTGTCAAACCGATCTTTCAGGCGATCTGCGCCCAGACCGAAGAGGGCGAGCCGTGCTGCGACTGGGTGGGGGAAAACGGCGCGGGCCACTTCGTCAAGATGGTCCACAACGGGATCGAATACGGGGACATGCAGCTGATCTGCGAGACCTACCATCTGATGCGCGACGGGCTGGGTCTCACCAACGCCGAAATGCACCAGGTTTTCAAGGAATGGAACGAGGGCGAACTGGGATCCTATCTCATCGAGATCACCCGCGACATTCTGGCGTACAAGGACGAAAACGGCCAGGCGGTCGTGGACCTGATCCTCGACACGGCGGGGCAGAAGGGCACCGGCAAGTGGACCGCCATCGCCGCGCTCGACGAAGGCATGCCCCTGACCCTCATCGGTGAGGCGGTGTTTGCGCGGTGTCTCTCGGCGCTCAAGGACGAGCGGGTCGAGGCCTCCCGACAGATCAAAGCGGTCACAACGCCTTTCACCGGCGATAAGAAGGCCCTGGTGGACGATCTGCGTCAGGCGCTCTACGCCTCGAAGATTGTCTCGTACGCTCAGGGCTATCAACTCATGCGCGCCGCCGCCCAGACAAACGGCTGGCACCTGAACTACGGCGGCATCGCCCTGATGTGGCGCGGCGGGTGCATCATCCGCTCGGTCTTCCTCGGTAAAATCAAAGAGGCGTTCGAGCACAACCCGGACCTGCCCAACCTGCTGCTCGATCCGTTCTTCAAGGATGCGGTCGAGAAGGCGCAGGGCGCCTGGCGGCGGGTGGTGACCACAGCGATTGGCCTGGGCATTCCGATGCCCGCCATCTCGTGTGCGCTGGCATTCTTTGACGGCTACCGCTCCGAGCGTCTGCCGGCCAATCTGCTTCAGGCCCAGCGCGACTACTTCGGCGCGCACACCTACGAACGCGTGGATCGTCCGCGCAAGGAGTTCCACCACACCAACTGGACCGGCCGCGGCGGCTCGACCAGCGCCTCGACCTATGTGGTGTAAAATGGAATGGGATTGATCCGCCGGAAACGGAGTGTAACCGGGAACGAGAACCAAGAGAACCCCGAAATATACGAAAGGCGCGAAAACTACATAATGTGGTTTTCGCGCCTTTCATGTAGTGCGGGGTAGAAAAGATCGGTTTTTATACTATTCTCTCGCAATATCCCTGTCGTTTGCGTCGATTTTGAGGGAGAGTGTATGCATACGGACCTAAATCCCGATCCGGCCCCAGCCCTGACAGGGCGGTTCATGTCAGCCCAGGGCAGAGCGAAGCGTCGCCCTGGGTTCCGTGGCCCCTCTTCCCCCAAAAGGGCTGAAAGCCCTTTCTATTCAGATGTTTTGCCCCTTTTCATAGATCGGGCCTTCAGCCCTTATGAGAAAAAGGGACACCTGTCCTGGGGCGACGCTGCGCTTGCCCCTGGCTGGTATAAATCCGCGCCGTTGGCGCTCAACCGCTATTCTTAGGTTTACAGGTCACCCGCAGGGCCTGTTGGTTTTCCCGGTCCAGCCACATCGGCTCGAAATAGAAAAACACACCGGGCGCGTCCAGAAGATTGAGGATCGGGCGAAAACTCGACTTGGCGTAGAAAGAGCAGAAGCCGTCCGGTGTGGTGAACGCGACATGGCACTCGACCCGCCACTCGCCCTCCTGTTTTTCCAGTCGCTCGCGGTTTGCGTTCAAGTCTTCTTTGATTTTGGGTATCCAGGACTCGACACAGTCGTCCGACTGCTGCATGATCTCGCCGGAGTAGTGAAAACCGATTCCACCGTTCTCGTCCGGAGAGTTCGCATCCTTTTCATTTAGGCCCGACCGCGTTTTCTTCAGATAGAGCGAGTGCTGCCCCTCGCAATCGGCCCATTCCTCGATTTCCGCCATCGGCAGGGGGGAAAGATGGACGCACACGTTCGGGTCCGCTTCGATACAGTCCCGGAACGCCTGACGTTTCAGGTCGTAGCTCTCACAATTTTCGAGGGCAATCTCGATGCCGTCCAGTTCACTCCGGTAGAAGAACTCCCGGGGGATGAACACCGGTTGTACCCGGGCGCCGACCGTTTCCGAATAGACCGAGAGGTTGATCCAGGAATCGTATTCGTGAGCGACCTCCACCAGGGCCGGTATATCCAGAAGTCCCAGGAATTCCGGCAAGACTTCCGAGCAATCGGTGAGAAAAATACTTTCTGAGAAACCATGCGGATGGTCCGGATGCAATCGGACACGAAGTTCTTTCAGAAATTGGTCGTATTCCTCGGTCGGCTCCTCGTGTTCCTCTCGGTCGTAGCCCGGCATTTCGGCCAGGACCGTGAACCCCATCTCCCGGACCATCGCCAGATTTTCATCGTCCTTCCGTTTCTTTCGGTCGTTTTGGAGCGCGGCCACCGAAATCTCCGACGGGTTCTTTTCTGTCACCTGTAGAGCCTCCCGGTTTTTTCGGTCAATCCACATCGGCTCGAAGTAAATAAATACGCCCGAGGCGTTCAGAAGATCGAGAATCGGACGCAGGCAGGATTCGGCATGAAAATTACAGGTGCCATAATAAGAGGTGAAGAGGACGTGGCACTCCACCCGCCACTCGCCGGGGTGGCGTTCGATTTTCTCCCGGTCCACCCGAAAGTCGGCCTCGATCTGGGGAAGCCACGTTTTCACGCAGGGGTCCAGGGACGCCCCGAGCAAACCCACTTCTCCCGCATACTGAAAGACGATCTCCCCCTTGTTTTCAACCGCTTCCCCTCCAACTTCCTCGCCACCCCATTGTCCTTTCCGCAAGCGGAGAAAAAACTGCTGTTTCCAGTCCCACGTTTTGATCTCCTTCTTTGAGATCGGGAAAATCCGATGGGAAACATTGGGGAAGGTCTCCAGAAATCCGACAATATCGTGTTCATCCATGTCATGGGTCGGGTAATCCGAAATCGCAACTTCAAGACTCTTCAGTTCTTCCTTTAACAGAAAGTCCCGGTGGATAAAGACCGGTTGAACCCGGCCGCCGATCGTATTGCAGAAAATTCCGATGTTGAGCGAGAAATCAAACTCTCTGGAAAAGGTCTGCAGAATGGGAAGATGAATATCCTCCAGACACTTGAGAAGCATGGGGGTACAGTCGCTCAGAAAGTAACCGTCACAATCGAGTTCTTCCCCATTGCGATACAATCTGGAAAGAAGATTGTCCCTGAATTTTCGGTATTCTTCCAGATCTTTCTCGTATTCCGGGGTTCCCCGATCAGGCCGGTCCTCGTTGTCACCTCCCGGCATTTCGACCCGATAACCCAAAGTGATCTTTTTGACCATCGCCAGCCACGCGGCTTCTTCCTGCATCATTTTGTCGGTTTCTCCCATTTTTCTGGACGCAGATCGACCGGGTTCAAAGGGTTTTCGAACCTCGACTCGTTTTGCTTCGGTTCCGGATCGGCTTACCGGAGGGGAATCATAAGGGGATGCTAATATAGAAGAATTGGACAGGATTTACAAGATTGACAAGATGTGATCCGGAACCCTCCTCATCTTGTCAATCATGTAAATCCTGTCTAAAAATTTTTCACGATTTCTGAAAGAAGTCCTGTTATGAGTCTCCCTCTCAATACTACTCCGCATCAATCCCGTGTCTCATCCGCTTCGCGCTGGCGCGCGTGCGCGGCGAGCTGGCCGCAGGCGGCTTTGAAGCGCTGGCCCTTGCTGCGTCGCAGACTCACGGTGTGGTGCGCTTCGACCAGCGCCTGGCGGAACCGCTCGGCCTCGGCCTCGGGGGTGGGCGCGTATCCCAACGCCGGGTCGGCATTGTAGAGGATCAGGTTGATCTTGCAGGGAATGTCGCGCAGCATCGCGGTCAGGCGGCGCAGGTCGTCCGGTGTGTCGTTGACGCCGCGCAGCAGGACGTATTCAAACGTGATGCGCCGCCGTTTGGCCAGCGGGAAGCGGCGGCACGCGTCGAGCAGGTCGGAAATCGGCCACTTGCGGCACCCGGGCATGATCTGGTCGCGAACCTTTTGCGTGGTGGCGTTGAGCGACACGGCCAGGTTGACGCCGATGTCGGCCCGGGCCAGTTCGTCAATGCCGGGGATGACGCCCGCCGTCGAGACGGTGACGCGGCGCGTGGCGATCTTGAACGCCTGAGGCGAGGTGAGCAGGCGCAGGGCCGGGAGCACCGCCCGCAGGTTCAGCATCGGCTCGCCCATGCCCATGAAGACCAGATTGCTCAGTTGTTCCGTTTCGTCTGTCAGGCGACGGGCGGTCAGAACCTGATCGAGGATTTCATCCACGGTCAGCTGGCGGCGGAACCCGCCGTGGCCCGTCATGCAGAACACGCACCCGAGGGGGCACCCGATCTGACTCGACACGCAAAGACTCAGCCGCTCTTTCGGCGGAGTGCTGCCTTTGGGAGCGGGGTCGGGTTCCTCGTCGTCGTTGTAGGTTCCGTCGTCACGCATCAGGACGCTTTCGACCCACTCGCCGTCGGCGGTCTCGAAGAGCAATTTCTGCGTCTCGTGCGGCTCTCCCACCGTTTCGGCATGGCGCAAACCTCCGAGTGTGCAGTGGCTGGCCAGGAACGCCCGGAGGTCTTTGGGCAGGTTGGTCATGCTGTCAAAGTCGCAGACCCCTTTCTCGAACACCCATTGAAAGACCTGACGGGCGCGGAAGGCGGGGTATCCTTCCCGTTGGAAGAACGCCGCCATCGCCGGCAGATCCAGGGCGCGCAGGGGCGGGAGGGGGGAAACTTCGGGTTCCATGAGAGACACTTCTTCCTTGCCGTATCGAGTCCACGACCGGATTGTCGCGTCCGGCGTCGGCGCCCACGACGGGACGCTCTGAATTCCAGCGTACCAACCCCGTCTAAGGCACGCAACCTTCTTTCGGAGATTGTCGGTTCCATCCAAGAGAATCCAGAAGTCGTTGTGTTGAGAAAAGGCGGCTCAGCCCGCTTCAGCGGGCTCTTCTTTGCACCCGCCTTCAGGCGGGGTGTTTCCGACTTTTTCTCCTTTTCAAAGCCGGCTTCAGCCGGGCTTTCTTTCGGATGACCGGGCGTGAAGCGATTCCAGGGAAGCCGCGCTGAAGCGCGCTTCAGGAAATGGAGGGAATCCTACCTGCCCCCCCTGCTGAAGCAGGGGGCAAAGAATAGCCTGCTGAAGCAGGCCACCTTTTCCTGTTCTTCGTGTGTGCGGGCGCTCACCGGCCCGATCGGGTGGAATCTCTCTGTCTGTCACTTCGGTCCATTCCTGGAAGGAGACCGGCAAAGCTGAAGCGCCCAGAAACCCTGCGAAACACTGGATCGTATCCCTGCCGAGGCAATGAACAGGGAGTCTGTCACGCTGTACCAGAATTTTTGGATTTTCCCGCGCTTCCATCCAGAATACCCCGTCTTTTTCCTCGGGAAATGCGGGTTGAAAATATCGCACGGGATGCAGTAGTGTACTTGCGGCCTTTTCGTTGCATGTGGCTGAGGCACGGAGGGTGGGCCTGTGGGGCAGAAAAACGGTGTGCCACCGTCTCGATTTGTGGAAAGAGGATTGTGGTGGATATGATGAAACGAATGACCGGCGCCCTGGCGGGCGTGGCCTTGCTGGCCGTTCTTTTTCTTTGCGGATTCGACGCGGATCGGTCCGATCCCGCGGCTGCCGAACCGGCGGAGAAGGCGACTCTCAGTTCCTTCGATGCGGTCGTGCTGGGTATCATCGAGGGGGTGACCGAGTACCTGCCGGTCAGTTCGACGGGGCACCTGCTTCTGGCCGAGCGCCTGCTCGGGCTTTCCGAATCGGAAGAGGCGAAAGCCGCCGCCGACTCCTACGCGATCATGATCCAGGCCGGGGCCATTCTGGCGGTGCTCGGTTTGTTCTGGCGGCGTGTCGCGCAAATCATTCGCGGACTGGTTGGGCGAGACACGGCGGGGTGGCGCATCGGGGTCAATCTGATTCTGGCGTTTCTGCCCGCGGCGGTCGTGGGGTTTGCGTTTCACTCGGCCATCAAGAAGGTACTTTTCGGGCCGTGGCCGATTGTGGCGGCGTGGGTGGTGGGGGGCGTGGTGCTGATCCTCTGGCGGTGGAAACCGGCGGAGGAATCCGGGCACACGCAGATGGGCGACGCTCTGGCGGCCATGACGCCCCGGCAAGCGCTGCTGATCGGACTGATGCAGTGTCTCTCGCTGTGGCCGGGAACCAGCCGGAGCCTGGTCACCATTCTGGGCGGGCTGCTGGTGGGCCTGCCGACAGCGGCGGCGGTCGAGTTCAGTTTCCTGCTGGGCGGGGTCACGCTCGGCGCGGCCACGGTCTATGAAGCGCTGAAGAGCGGAAGCGAGGTCATCGCCGCCTACGACCTGGGACCGGCGCTGCTCGGTTTTGTCATGTCCTTTGTCGCGGCGGCGCTTTCCGTCAAATGGCTGGTGGCTTACCTGCAGAAACGCGACATGGCGGTTTTCGGCTACTACCGCATCGCCATCGCCATCGTCACCAGCGTGTACCTGATCTGGGGTTGAGCGGTTTGCCGATAACGGGGACAGGCATGGATTCTTCTGGAGGAAGAGTTCAACATAAAACCGCGGTCGAACGCCTATCGTCCGGTTTTTCTTTCAGGCGGGCGGGACGCCCGCCCTCCCAGAAAGGCGATTTTTTAGCGGTTAAACATTTTCTGTTTGTATAGATGTTCGGCGTGGCTGTTCTGGTCCAGGGGGATCAGGAAGCCTTTTTTCCATGCCAAAACACGAAAAACACGAACCGGCAGGTTCTCTTCACGCCGTTCGTGTTTCCGTGGTCTTAAAACGAGTTTTTTCCGCGCGCGATCTGAACGGGAGTCCATCCGCTCACTTGCCGGGGACCGGGTTTTCTGTTGTGGATTTTTCCAGTTGGTCCACCCGCTTTTCCAACTCCTGAACCTTTTGTTTGGTCTGCTCCGAGTCGTGGTAGTGCGTGTGCTGGCTCGAGAAGAGACTCAGGGCGCCGCAGCCGGTTGTCAGTGCGACTGTCAGCGACAAAACAGCCACCATTGCGATTGTTTTTTTCATGCTGTGTTTCCTCCTCCATGCTTTCAATTGGGTTGGACCGGTTCCCTGGTCGAAAAGAAACGTCTTATTGCGCAGGGGGAGTCATGATGCCCCCGGCTTGCCGGTTTTCGATCGCTTCCACCCGTTTGGTCAGGTCTTCGACTTTCCGATCCGTTTCCTTGTCGCCATAGTGATGCGTGTGAGTGTTGGAGCCGATTTCGAGCACAGCGCATCCCGACACGCCGACGACCAGCAGGGCCATGCACACCCCTCCAAGAATTCGTCTGGACATTTAATCCCTCCTTCCGTTCCAAAGACCGTTGACACGAGACCCTGCGTCAGCCGAAGTTGATCAAGACGCAACCGGCCACGCCCAGTGCCAGCAGAACGGCGCTTAGTCCCCACAGAATCTTCATGAACATGGTGTTCTCTCCTTCTCTTATTCGCAGATGAGCATGCAGCCCGACGTACCCAGCGCCAGCAGGACGGCGCTCAATCCCAACAACATTTTGATGAACATGGTGTCACCTCCTTTCGTTGCCCGCAAATGAACATGACCCGCCCGTGCCGGGCGCCAGCCGGATGGTACACAATCCCTCTTGAGATTCAAGGGAACCGGGTGTCACTTGTCGCAGATGAAGATGCAGCCTGACGCGCCCAGCGCCAGCAGGACAGTACTCAATCCCAACAAAACCTTGATGAACATGGTGGTCACCTCCTTTCGCCCCTCCGGGACGTCGTTTTCCGGGCATGATGAAGATGCAGAAGTTCCCCCGTTCTCCCGGCCCCCAATGGGAGCCGCGGGAGATTTCCCAACATTCTCGCGTACAGAAAGAGCGCTTCCCGATTATCTTGCGATCCAAGAACAAACCCGCCAGGGCGTTCCCCGCATACAGACAATGCCTGAAGGGGAATGTTCCAATGAAATCTTTGAAAAATAAAACGAGTCTCAGAATAACCCGGGATCCGTGTCAGCGGTACGTTCCCAGCCGGTCGGAAATGGGACACAGGGTGTCACTCGGGAGAAGGTGTCCCCCTCTTCCGGGGTTCTGAGAATCGAATTTGAGAAAGGGAATTGAGTCTATAGCCATTGCCCAAAAGAATCTTCAGTATCCCTGGGCAACTCCTCTGTTCGTCATCCCCGCGAAAGCGGGAATGACGAAGAACGGGATTGTGTTTTGGCTCGGCCGCCTTTGGGGTGAGTCTAACTGACCGCGCCAATCAGGAGATTGGCGCTCCCGGCAACCGCTTTCTCCCTATAAAATGGGCGTTTCCTGGGAGGACGGGCGTCTCGCCCGCCTGGAAAAGCCGGGGCGGGGACGCTCAACAGCGGTTTTCAGGATGAAAAGAAGGGACACCTGTCCTGGGGCGGCGCTTCGCTTGCCCCAGGCTACAAATCCGCGCCGTTGGCGCTCAACGGAGCGGACCACAGAAACAGGAGAATTTCAGTTATCGGACTCTTCGGGCTTGTCCTGCTCCTGTGGTTTGTCGGGCTGCGGGTTGCGCAGGGTTTTGAGCAAATTGTTCGCCTGGGTGCGGACGTCGCTCCTGGGGTAGTCCTTGAGCAGTTGGTCGAGTTTTTGAATCGCGGCGTCGTTCTCGCCCAGAACCTTGTATGCGCAAGCCGTGAAGAAAAGGAGGTTGTCCTGGCTGTTCGGGTAGGCGCTCTTGGGAAGGTATTGCGCAACCTGCGGGGAGACGGCAACGGTTTTTGTGGCGTCCTCCGTTTCGAGGCTCAGATCTTTGTACTGGTCGGTACGCTCGAGCATCCACTCCCAGGTCTGGCGGGCCAGTTGTTCGTTGGCTTTCTGGGCGGTGGACTTGAGCGCGGTCAGGTCATCCGGCTCCAGATCGGTCATGCGCAGAACCGCACGGCTCAGTTCAACGGCTTTCGCGTAGTCTTTGGCCTTGTAGGCGGCGCGCATGTCGTCAATGGCCTGCTGGTCTTTGGGCAGGGGTTTGTGGTCTTCGAGATCCTTCTGGAAAGCGGCGATGGCCTGGGCGGCGCGGTCGGGCGCGGCGGCCTCGAGCAGGCGACGCAGGGAATCGAACGCCGTGATCGCGGCGTCGTAACGATTGTCCCGGAGGGCTTTCTGGAACTCGTCGGTCAGGCTTTTTTCCGTCTCGACGGCCTGTTGGGCGGTCAGGGAGGTGATCTGGTCGTCGTGGGGGAACTCTTTTTTGAGGGCGTTGAGTTCCTCAAAGCAGGTCATGGCGGTGATCTTGTTCTCCTGGAAGTTCTTCCGGATTTTCTCGACGCGCTCGTTGCGTGCAGCCTGAAGGCGTTCGGAAGCGATTTCGACGATGCGCCGGTCGGCCTGCTCGATGAATTCGCTGTGGGTTTTGCCCTCGGGGGTTTCATTCCCGCCGGGTCCGACCGCGCGGCACAGATCAATAGCCGCCTGGGCGTCAACCTGCGCGGTTTCACCCGCCATGAAGGCGGCCAAAGCATCGGTCACGCGGTTGCGGGCGGCCTCGGTGATCCGCCGTGCGAGGTCGCTCGCCTGACGCATCCGATCCTCGGACGGGGGGCGCTGGAGCAGGGTCTGCAGGCTCTGGTGGGCTTCGAGCAGCGCGCCTTCGGTCACCTGCTTATCGGCGTGGGCCAGAAGACTTTCCTGGTGCAGGGTGTCGATCCGTTGGCCCAGTTCGACGGCCCGGTTGCGAGTGGCCGAGGTCGGTTGCCATTCGAGGAAGGCGACCAGCTGCTTGCGCGCCTGGTCGTAGTTGCCGGCGTTTACATCCTGCTCGATGGACTGAAGGTTGAGTTTCTCGCGTTCGAGGATAAGGGTCTCGATGTCGAGCATATTGAGATAGTAGGGGCTGTCGGGTTTGAGGGTTTTTTCTTCCTCGACGAGGTCGAGCACCTGGCCGTGTTGGTGGTTGCGGTAGGCGTCGAGCGCCGCCTGATAGCGGTGAAGACTGGAGTTGGGAAGGCTTTTATAGATCAGGAGAGCGACGGCCAGACAGAGCAAAACACCCAGCACCCCGAGCGCGGTGCGCTGGCGGCTGATGACAGGCAGGTCGTGTTGCGCGATCTGGAGTTTTTCCAGGTACAGGTGGGCCTTTTCGAGACGGGGGTCGAGCGCCAGGGCGCGTTTCCAGTGTTCATCGGCTTTGGCCAGTTCACCCAGTTTGGCGTAGAGGGTGCCCAGTACGACGTGACTGTTGATGTGCGAGGCGTCGAGGTCCAGGGCGTGGTGGAGTTCGGCGATGGCCTCTTCATTGCGTCCGCGTTCGGCGTACTCGAGGCCGAGGTTGAAGTGACTTTTGGCCTTGTTGACCACAGCGCGCAACGTCGCGAGATCTTTCTCGCAGCTGTAGCAGGTGTCGCGGTCGTCGCGGTTTTCGGTTCGGCAGAATGGACAACGCATCGTGGAGGTCTTCGCTTCTGGTTGTGGTCGAAATCCGGCAAGCGGGACAACGCGCTCCCTCTCCGGAATCGGGCTTCTGACACGGTTTCAACAGTCAGAGACGCGCCGCGCCGTTGGGGAAATATCCGACGGACGGGCGCGTCCCTGTGTGACAGAACCTGTATGCGGGCGGGTTTGCCCCGCCGTTTCCCCGGAACTGTTTTCCGGGTTCCCCCCTCTGGCAGGCGCGCCGGAGAGTGGGGCTATTTACTGGACAGCAGCCGCCTCAACCTGGGCCAGAAGACGCATGGCTTCCAGTGTCAGATCCTCGATCTCATCCAACCGGTTGCTCTGAAGGCACTGGCGGATATTGTGGATGGATTCCGTGAGGCGGAAGGCCTGGGGATGATCGGGGCAGGCGTTGATGGCCATTTCGGCGCGGCGGATGGTCTCTCTCGCCTCGTCCTCAATGGAGTCGGCCACGTGGCTCTGAAGGATCTGGGCGACGCGGTCCTTGGCCTCGCCCACCATGCGCAATTTGTCTTTTTCATCGAGTTTGGCGGACGTGGCCTCGATGGCGATGACCTTTTCCAAGCCGGTGGCCAAGTCTTCGGCGCGCGCCTCGAGGATGCGGTCGGGCGTGAGGCGGAACGTGACCTCAATACGGGGCACCCCGCGCGGCGCGGGGGTGATGCCCTCGATACGCAACAGATCGAGGAATGTGTTCTCGGAGGCCAGCGGCGACTCGCCTTCGTAGATCGGGAAGCTGATGGCTTCCTGGAAATCGCGCGTCGTGGTGAAAATATCTTTCTTTTCGACGGGGTAGGTCGAGTTGCGGTCAATGATGACGCCCATCTGGTCGTTTTCAAGCCCCACACCCAGCGCAAAGGGGGTCATGTGGACCACGACCATTTTCTCGCGGTCGTAGTGGGCGGCCAGCGAGCTGTCCACCTCGTGGCCCAGTGGCGTGAGGACGGTGGTCTGGACGGCTGCGCCCATAGCCACCACTTCTTCGGGCGACATGTTGCGCTGGAGGTTCTTTTTCAGGTGTTCGCGAACCAGTTCCTGGACCATCGGGATGCGGGTGGACCCCCCCACCATCAGGACGGTGTCCACCTGGTCGATCGTCAGAGCCGCGTCCTGAAGGGCCAGATCAATCGGTTTGCGGGTGCTTTCGACCAGATCGCGGATCAGGTCTTCGAACTTCTCACGCGTCAGGGTGGTCTCGAGCGTCAGTGGTCCCTTGTCGGTCATGGTGATGGCTTCGCACAGGATGTGGGTCTCACGCACGTCCGACAGATCAATTTTGGCCTCTTCAGCCACTTCGCGCAGGCGCTGCATGGCCAGGGGGTCCTGCGAGAGGTCCACGCCCTCGGCTTTCTGGAACACGTCGATCAGGTATTGCACGATCCGCTGGTCGAAGTCGTCGCCGCCCAGCAGGGTGTTGCCGTTAATGCCCATGACGCGGAAAACGCCCGACATGATCTCGATGATCGAAACGTCGAAGGTCCCGCCGCCCAAGTCGTACACGAGGAGGATCTGGTCCTCGCCCTTGTCGAGGCCGTAAGCCATGGCGGCGGAAGTCGGTTCGTCAATGATGCGGCGGACGTTCAGGCCGGCGATTTCCCCCGAGTCCTTGGTGGCCTGTCGCTGAGCGTCGGTGAAATAGGCGGGAACGGTGATAACGGCCGAATGGATCTCCTCGCCGAAATACTCCTCGGCGCTCTGCTTCATTTTCTGGAGGATCATGGCCGAGATTTCCTGCGGGGTGTACTCCTTGCCGTCAATCGTGGTACGCCAGCCGGTGCCCATGTGGCGCTTGACCGAGAAGACGGTGCGTCCGACGTTCATGATGGCGCCACGGCGGGCTTTCTTGCCCACCAGGATTTCGCCCGATTTGGTGAACCCGACCACCGACGGAGTAAGACGATCTCCCAGGTTGTTGGGGATAATGACCGGGCCGTTCTTGTCCATGAAGGCCATGACGCTGTTGGTGGTGCCTAAGTCAATACCGAGAATCGGTGCCATGAGGTCTTTCAGGTCCTTTCGTTCTTGGCGACCACCACGCGGGCGTCACGCAAGATATTGCCGTCGAAGGTGTAACCTTTCTGGCGCACCTCCACTACTGTTTCATCCGGAACGCTGTCGGTATGGACGACCTCGACGACTTCGTGGCAGTCGAGATCGACCGGTTGTCCAATCGGGTCCATTGCGCGCAAGCCATGGCGCTCGTATAAGCTTATCATCCGGGTTTGAATAGCTGCAACACTTTTCAGCCAGTTCATGACCTCTTCGGAGGGGGGCAGGGCTTCGGACATCTGGGCGATGCGGTCGAAACTGTCAAACAGCGTGACCGATGAGCGGAAAAAGCGTTTCAACTCTTCTTTGCTCGATCCGCCCGTCTGGAGTTTCAGTTCTTCCGCGAGGCGTTGCAGCCGGTCGTGCTCGCGCATGAGAAGCGAAACTTCGGAAACGAGATCGAGATTTTTTCCGGCGGCGCTTTCGGCCTCACGGGCCGGTTCGGGGCCCCACATGCGCATTTCGCGGGGGCCGACATGCACGTCCACCACTTCCTCATGCGGTTCGTCCACACGGAATTCGTTCTCGAAGTATTTGGCGAAACGTTTTGGCATGACAGAGACTTTCAGAACCCCGGGCGTCCGGGTGGAAGGGTCCGGGGGTCTTGTGGGTGGATCAACCGCGCAATTTCATGTCGGAAAGCCGCTGACGGGCCGTTTTGTTCTTGGGGTCGAGTTCCATGACCTTGTTGAAGGCCAGCGCCGCCGAGCGCTTGTCCCCTTTGGCCAGATAAGTCTCGCCGATTTCCATGTGGACTTCGCCGCTGTTGGGCATGAAACGCAAAAGCGCCTTGAAATGAACCAGTGACTGCGTCAGCATCCCCTTGTTGCGGAACACGCGCCCCATGGACATGCGCCCCTTGATGATGGCCTCACGGGTGGAATAGTTCTTCGGATCGAGCGCCAGACTGTGGTTCCAGATCCGGAACGCCTCTTCGATGTGGCCGGAGTTGATGTTGGCCCACCCCAGCAGGTTGAGCACTTCGATGTTGCGAGGGTACTGCTCGATGATTTTATGGAGCATGACGCTCGCTTCGGCCCATTTTTTCTGTTCCATGAGCACGGACGCGATTTTGTACTGGGCCTCGAAGTCGTTCGGATTGATCTTGAGGATTTCCTCGAATTCCTCGATGGAAGACGGTCCCTGCCCCCCCTCTTCGCCGATCTGGCCGCCGTGGTGGCGGCGCACTTCGATGATGCAGTTGCGCGTGTAGAGATCGTCCGGGTCGGCGTCCATGCGCGCCTGCCAGCGCTTGAGGGTTTCCCCCCAGTAGCGCTTGGCTTGATCCATCCGCCCCGCTTGTTCGCACGCGATGGCCAGGTTGTGAATCAACTGGTCGTCATCGGCGTTCATGTGGAGGGCTTTTTCCCACAGTTCGATGGCTTCGGGGAGGAGGTTGTGGTCGGCGTAGCTGTAGCCGAGCGTGATGTAGGAGAAAAGGAGGTTGTTTTTGGCGCGCTGGTGGGCCGCGTCGCACTCGAGAACGCGTTTCCAGTCCTCGATGGCCTTGGCCCACTGGCGCTTGCCCACCTTCTTGAAGCTGCGCTGCATGAGGTTCTTGACGTAGTGGTTGCGGGCCTCGAGGTTCGCGGGCGCGCCCGCGTAGAGACTCTCGGATTCCTGAACGCGCAGGTCCACGGTTTCGTCCGGGTCTTCGGTTCGTTCCTCTTCGGTGAACAGGAATCGCCCGGCGATATAGTTCAGGACCAGAAAGTCTTCCTTGGCGCGCTTGCGCGGGTCGCGCAGCGCCTCATAGGCCGCCTGAATCACCATGAACCGGTCGGTGTGTTTCTCGGGATCGAACTTTTTGACCAGTTCGACGTACGCCTGTTTGATATCTTCCTCGGAAGCGCCCTTGCGCAGACCCAGGACGCTGTAGGCATTCTGATCGCTCATAGAAATCCACCCGATTCCGCCGCAGAAGGATGAGGGTCTCCCCACGGAAATGGTTGTGCAATCCGGCCGCGAAACACCCCCCATTGTCGCGGTCGAAATGGCCCGGGAGGGCGGCGCGCAAGAGACTAAAACAATGACCTTCAGTTCCGGGCGGAACCGAAGCAGAATTACTCTACGCTGCAAAAAAGCGCATTTGCAAGCAGAAAAACGGCTGGCGGGAAGGATTGCGCCGTTTCCGTCTCCAGTTGGATTTTAATTGCATGTAAAGCCTGAAAAGACGATTCTATAACGTGGGGTGGACCTCGGTTTGAGGCCGGACAGGGGGAGTTGTGTGTCCCGCCGGGGGTTGCCATCCATCACTGCTGCCCGAAAGGAAACCGCACGCGATGTCTGTTGTTCGTTTCTCCCTCTTGCGTTCCCTGTTCCCGTGCCTGCTGGCTTGTTCCCTGTTGTCGAGTCTTGCGCTGGGCCAGACGGCGCCCGCCGCGCCTGCCGCGCCCGGTAAAGATCTGGAATTGAACAAGGTGATAGCCGGTCAGGCCGACCAGACCCGGATCGCCATTCCGACCTTCGATGTGCCGCAGGGACAGAGCGGCGGCCAGACGGCGCCCGAGTTCATGCGCGACATCATCTACCGCGACCTGGAGTGGTTCGGCCAGTTCGAACGCATTCCAAATCAACAGTTTATAGATCAGACGCACCGGCGCGACGAGCGCGACAACAAGATCAATGTCCGCGAGTGGCAGATGCTCGGCGGTCGCCTCGACTTCGTTCTCAAGGGGCGTTACTGGATCGAAAACAACATGTACACGGCCGAATGCTTCCTCTACGACATGAACTACGGGACGAAAACATTCGGGCGGCGCTACCGCAATACCGATCCGCGCGCTCTGGCGCATCAGGTCAGCGAGGACGTCATCAAGTTCGTCTTCAAGGACGCCATCGGCATCACGCGGACCCGCATCCTGTTCGTTTCGCAGCGCAGCGGGTTGAAGAACAAGGAAGTGTTCCTCATGGATGCCGACGGGCAGAACCAGCGCCAGTTGACCCAGAACACGCGGGGCGCCGGTACGCCGTGCTGGGGGAAAAACGGCACCGAAATCTACTACATGGCCTACAAGGACGTGAACCCCGATCTCCTCGGTTTCCAACTGGGGACAAGTCAGGAGTGGTTTGTCTCGCGTCGCCCGGGTTTGAACTACTCCCCTTCGTGGTGCCCGCGCTCCGAGCGCATCGCTCTGACGCTGGGGCTGAACGGAAACGACGAGATTTACACGATGGACCGCAGCGGCCAGACCCAGTCGCTCAAGCGTCTGACCCAATCCGCGGGCATTGATACCTCGCCGTGCTGGAGCCCCGACGGCAACCGCATCGTCTTCAACTCGAGCCGCACGGGCTATCCGCAGGTTTATGTCATGAACTCCGACGGGTCCGGCGCGACTCAGTTGACGCGTCAGGGCAACTACAATACGTCGCCCGCCTGGTCGCCCAAGGGCGACCGCATCGCGTTTGTGGCGCGCAGCGGCGGCACGATGGACATCTACACGATGAACCCCGACGGCAGCGACTGGCGGCGCCTGACGCAAAATCAGGGGAACAATGAAGACCCCGCGTGGGCGCCCGACGGCCAGCACCTGGCGTTTGTGTCGAACCGCACCGGCGATTCGCAAATCTACATCATGCGCGACGACGGCGCCAATCAGCACCAATTGACCTTTGACGGTGTCAATCAGTCCCCCGCGTGGGAGCCTCTCGCGCGGTGAGAAGCGGCTGGTGAAGTGGAATATTCTATCCTTGAAGAGCAGGAAGGTTTGTGAGGGAATTGTCAAATGAGTCTTTCGAGCAGGCGCAGAGTATCGGTGTGGGGAATCGTGGGAACGCTTCTGGCGGTTATGTGGACGGGCGTTCTGCCTGCCCAGAGCCAGGATGACGACACCATTACGGGAATCATCGTCCGGCCGGTCGGCAACCAACAGATGACCAAGATCGCCATCCCCGATTTCGAGGCGGTGGACGGGCGCAACGGCGGCCTGGCCCCCAATTTCTTCCGGGATATTCTCTACAATGACCTGGAGATGTTCAGCGATTTCGAGCGGGTGAAGAACTCACAGCTCGTCGAAGAGACGCACAAGCGCGATCTGGGACAGAAGCAGATCAACTACGAAGCGTGGGGTCGGGTCGAGCCGGGACTGGCCTTCGTTGTCAAGAGCCGCTACTGGGTCGAAGGGGGCGAGATCACCGTCGAGAGTTTCCTCTACGACCTGGTCTATCGCCGGTCGGCCTTCCCGGGGGGAACGGGGTTGCGCTACAAAAAATACCCGATTTCCGATGCGCGCAAACTGGCCCACCGCATCAGCGACGATATCGTGCAGGCCGTTTTTCCGGACTCTGTGGGCATCGCCCGCACCCGCATCGCTTTTATCTCGCAGCGCGGCTCGCAGCAGTATAAGGAAGTGTTTGTGATGGATGCGGACGGTCAGGGGGTCGAGCGCCTGACGTTTGACAGTAAGGGCGCCCGCACACCCTGCTGGGGCCTCAACGCAACGGAACTCTATTACACCTCGTACAAGGATGTGAACCCCGACCTGATGGGGGTCCAGATGGGCACGCGCAAGACCTGGTTTATCTCGCGCCGCACGGGCCTCAATTACGCCCCTGCGTGGAATGCGGCGAACCAGCGGATCGTGCTGACGCTGGGCATGGACAAGAACAACGAAATCTACTCGATGGACCGTTCGGGCAAAACGCCCACGCTGAAACGTCTGACGCACTCGGCCGCCATTGACACGTCGCCGTGCTGGAACCCCGCCGGCAACATGGTCGCCTACAACTCCGACGACAGCGGCACCCCCCAGATCTACATCATGAACGCCGACGGCACGGGCCGCCGACGCCTGACCCGCATGGGATCGTACAACACGGCGCCCTCCTGGTCGCCCAAGGGAGACAGTATTGTCTTTTGCGGACGCGACAACACGGGCACGTTCAATATCTTCACCGTCAATGCCGACGGCACCGACTGGCGGCAGCTGACCAGCGGACAGGGGCGTAACGAGGACCCGGCCTGGGCGCCCGACGGACGCCACATCGTCTTCTCGTCGAACCGCAAAGGCGCCGACCAGATCTACATCATGCGTTTCGACGGAACCAACCAGCGCCAGCTCACCACCGAGGGCCTGAACCAGTCGCCCGCCTGGTCGCCGATTCTCAACTGATGGGCGGCAACGCATTCCCCCAAGAGGAGAATTCCAGAAGAATCGCAACCAATTCGAGAATCATGGTGGATCATGTCAGCAAAGAGAAACGCCGAGCGATCATGCAATCGGTTCGATCTCAGGATACGATGCCGGAGCTCGTTGTGCGCAGCAAACTTCACAACATGGGATATCGATTCCGATTGCATCGGAAGGATCTGGCGGGGAAACCGGATGTTGTATTGCCGCGGCACAAGAAGGTGATTTTTATTCACGGCTGTTTTTGGCATCGCCATAAGAATTGCAGAAAAGCCACCACCCCCAAATCGCGCGTTCAATTCTGGCAGGAAAAATTCGACAATAACGAACGTCGCGATGTGCGAAATATCCGATTGCTGAGGCGGCAAGGTTGGAAAGTACTCGTGATTTGGCAATGTCAAACGAAAGATGCGATCGATCTCGAAAAGAAATTGAGGCGGTTTCTCGATGAACGCTGATGGAAAAAAGACTCGGCGCCCGTTAGCCGTCGACCTGTTTTCGGGGGCAGGCGGGATGTCGTTGGGTTTCGAGCAAGCCGGATTCGATGTCGTTGCATCGGTCGAACTCGACCCGATTCATTGCGCCGTCCATCAATACAATTTCCCAGATACGAAAGTTCTGTGTCGAAACATTGCAAATGTCGAAGGACGCGATCTTCTCGATATAGCTCGGGAGAGAGGCGGCAAGATCGATGTCGTGTTCGGCGGTCCTCCATGTCAAGGTTTTTCGATGATGGGTAAAAGGGCCTTCGACGATCCTCGCAACAGTCTGGTTCTGGAGTTCGTTCGTATCGTGGACGAAACGCAAGCGGATTACTTCGTGCTCGAGAATGTAAAAGGATTGACCGTAGGAGAACACCGGAAATTCCTCTCGGATCTGGTCGAAGAATTCGAAAAATGCGGATATGCCGTCCGGATACCTTGGCAGGTGCTGAATGCGGCTAATTTCGGCGTTCCACAGGATCGCAGACGGCTGTTCCTGCTCGGCGCCAGAAAGAACTTGCCCATTCCCGATTACCCTGCAATCTCGCACGTTGTTTCGGGATCTGGGAACGGTCTTTTCCACATGCCAGTCTCTCCTACGGTAGCGGAAGCAATATGCGACCTTCCAGATGCGGAGATGTATGCCGATCTGCTCGACTCCGATAAAGTACACGCCGTCTTTGGCGAGCCGTCCGAGTACGCCGCTTTTCTGAGAGGGATACTGCGCGACCCACAAGATTTCTCCTACCCGCGCAGGCACGACTCGACGTTGATGACATCCAGTCTGCGTACCGATCACTGCTGCGAGTCTCGGAAACGGTTTGCTGCGACTCATCCCGGTAAAATCGAGTCGGTCAGCCGTTTCTTCAAACTGCCTCTGGACGGTTTGAGCAATACTTTAAGGGCGGGAACCGCCAGTGATCGGGGCGCCTTTACTTCCCCGCGGCCAATCCATCCTTTGTATCCACGATGTGTTACCGTTCGAGAAATGGCCCGGTTGCACTCTTACCCGGATTGGTTCCGGTTTCATGCCACAAAATGGCATGGCGCTCGGCAAATTGGGAATTCTGTCCCGCCTCTTCTATCCCGTGCGGTTGCATCGGAAGTGCTTCGCATGGCAAAAATAAAACCTGTACGGCCCAGGCAATCCGTGCCGTTGGGTGACGAATTTCTACTGAAAATGACGATGCAACAAGCATGCGAGTATTTTGGTGTGCCCACGAGTACCATTCCGCAAAGAAACAGAAAATCCAGTGCCCGATACGGTGCAACAGTTGGGAGCGGAAATGACCGATAAGACGAAAAGCGAGAGCAAGGCGAATACCTACGGGCAAATCATAGCGGCAATCTTTCTGCGGCATTGGAAAGAAGGACTCATGCACTTCGAATTCGATCGGACGGAAATTGCCGATCTTGCCCGGGAAAAAGGGATCTCGGTTCCGAAAAACGTCGGCGATGTATTGTACTCGTTTCGCTATCGAAATTCGCTGCCGACGAGCATTACCGAAAAAGCAAAACAGGGATTCGAATGGATTATCGAGGGAGTGGGGCGATCCCGCTACTCCATGAAACAGGTAAAATGCGCCCGAATCGTTCCTCGGCAAGATTTATTGGCGATTAAGATTCCGGATGCAACACCTGAGATAATTGGAATGTATGCACAAAGTGACGAACAATCTCTACTTGCCCGTGTCAGGTACAACCGTTTGATCGATATTTTTCTCGGCATTGTAGCCTACAGTCTTCAAAACCATTGGCGAACGACGGTTAGAGGACTGGGACAAATCGAGATCGACGAGATTTACGTTGCTGTCGACCATTCGGGAATCCAATACGTTGTCCCTGTTCAGGCAAAAGCCGGAAACGATCAGCATTCCGTCGTCCAGACAAAACAGGATATAGCATGTTGCGCCGACAAATATCCCGATCTTCTCTGTAAGCCCGTCTCCGCACAGTTCATTGACAATGGTGTAATTGCATTGTTCGAATTGACCGAGGATCAAGATGAAATCAAAGTGGTCCAAGAACGCCATTACCGCCTCGTTGCGGCCGACTCCATCGCTCAGGAAGACTTGTTGAAATACCGAACACTCGGCTTGAAGCCACTGGTATAAAAGGCTTCTTGCTCACGACACTCTTCAAAAAAGAAAAAAAGAGATACCAAGAGGCCAAGGAAACAAACAAATCCCCGTTTCTCAAATGAAAAAACCCCGGTCCACGGACCGGGGTTTTTAGTTTCGAGCGGCTATCTTGATACTGGAGCCGAAGAGGAGGGTCGAACTCCTGACCCCCGCATTACGAATGCGGTGCTCTGCCAACTGAGCTACTTCGGCGTCCATCGCGTCCCCACCGCACGTGCGGTAAGGACGCCGATTGGACCAAAACCGGGAGTTCCTGTCAAGGAGATTTCGCGGGGGCGTTTTCGTTTTTTTGGGCGGCCCGGTTCACGGACCGGAACTCCTCATTGTCCGGCGAATGGCGAGGTTGTCGTTTGAGGGGGGATGCGGGAATCTCCCCGTCGCTGTAAAAGCGGGGATGCCCATGCCACCTCCAGAACCGCCTTCTCTCTGTGTGCAGGCCGGAAGCGACTCTATTCAAGAGGGTTATAACAAGATGACGTCCCCCTTGTTTACCCACAAATTCTTTTGAAGAGGCTGGTTTTTGATCCGAGGAAAAAGATGTTGAGCGTTTGAGAATGCGGCTTTTCTTTCAGGTGGGCAAGTCTCGATATTGTCGCAAGACGCGATTCTTCAGGTTGTTTTCGCGCTCCCGCGTTTTCGCGTGATTCGGCGACCGGCTTTTCCGGGATTTCACACCGCGATGGGTTTCCAGACCACGACGCGGTCGCGGCCCTGGTGCTTGGCCGCGTAGAGCGCTTCGTCCGCCGCGGCCACTATCCCTTCGGCCAGCAGGTTGTGCTCCGGGTACACCGCCACCCCGACGGAGACGGTGACGGATTGCTGCTGGACGCGGAGGGTGGACTTGATTTTCTGGCGCAGGAATTCGGCGCGGCGCGCGGCGGCCTCGAGGGGCGCGTCGGGCAGGATGATGAGGAACTCTTCGCCGCCGTAGCGGCACGGGATGTCTTCCTGGCGGATGTTCGATTGGAGGATGGCGCCCAACTCGTGGAGCAGTTTGTCCCCTTCCTCGTGGCCGTAGGTGTCGTTGAACTTCTTGAAGTGGTCCACATCGAGCATGATGACACCCAGCGGAGCATTGCGGCGCTTGGCGCGATGGATCTCGCGCCCCAGAGTGTCCTCCATGTGGCGGCGGTTGTAGAGGCCGGTGAGCTGGTCGCGGATGGACTGGATGCGGAGCATCTCGCGCAGTTTGAGGTTGGCCAGGGCCAGGGCAAACTGCTCCGTCACGGTCGTGATCAGTTGTTTCTTGGACTCGAACTGGGCGGCGCGCGCGTCTTCGGAAAGCGGGGTGTCGGTCGCGCCCCATTGCAGGTGCAGCAGGCCGAGCGTTTCGCCCTGCGCCACCATCGGCAGGCAGATGTAGCCGTTCTGCGGGGCGTGGTCCAGGTGCTTGCAGAGGAGGTCCGTCTCGCGGTTCTCGACGCTATAGACCTTGCCCCGGCGCAGCGCCCAGCAGTCGTCCACCAGGAACAATTCCTGATTCGCCACCGGTTCGCCCCAGGCCGTCACCACTTCGAAGGCGTTCTGGTCGGCGTTGTAGCGCGACAGCACGCCCGAGTCGGCGGGGAAGAGCTGGCGGGCCATCTGCACGATGACCCCATCGGTCTCCTCGACCGTCTGACACGCCTGCAGAAGGTCGCTCATCTGGTTGAGCAGCGCGATCTCGCGCGAGGTCTGCGTTAGGTCGTCCACCCAGGAGGACAATTTCCGGTTGGTTTCTTCGAGTTGGACGACGCGCTGGGCGTCCAACTCGAGGCGGCGTTGCAGGTCTCCCATCTGGAGCGTCAGTTCTTCGGTACGCTCGGCCGTCACCTCGTCCACCACCCGGTCGGCCAGTGTTTCGGCCTGGCGCAGATGGTGCAGCAGATAGCCGATCCATCCGAGCGAGGTGACCGTCAACAAAAAGGAAAAGAGAGCCAGCAGTCTGGAGGCCGTGCCCGACAACGGTTCGGTGAAAGCCGCCAGAGCCGACTCCGGCGCAAGCGTTGCCACCACCCACCCGAAGTTGGACACCGAGTCGTACGCCGCCCACCCCTGCACCTCGTAGGGCGCTTCCCCTTCGCGCGCCGGACCATGCCAGCGGATGGGTTTTACGTCCGAATCTTTTCCGTCCTCGATCAGCGTACTGACCCAGGTGGGGTTCCGGGGCGAGAAAGCCGACTCCGCCTGGGCGTTGGAGGGGATTGGCGCGGCCAGGACCGCGCCCGAGGCGTTCCGGGGGTCGAGCACCACCGAGAACAGTCCCCCTTCATCCACCGGCTGGCTCCACGGGTTGGCGCGCACGGCGCTCAGCACCTGCGGGTCGGCCTGCAGGGCGCTTTGCTCGGCCAGCGCCAGAATGGTCCACCCCCACGCATTGGTCTGGACCCGGCACCTCCACCAGATCTTGTCGCCGCCGGGCAGGGCGACCAGCTGCACGCTGTCGCTGGCCTGGATGGCGCTCGGACGCAGCGGCGTGCGGCCCACGATTTCCTGCGTCACGGGGCTTCCCGGCGGTTGGGGCGACTCGAATTCGTCGCGCTCTTTCAGGGCGCACAGCCAGACCGCATCATCGGCCGCATGCGTGGCCAGCAGTTTTCGGGCTTCTTCCCTGGCCGCCGTCTCGCTGAGGCTCTTGGCTGCCACCCGGCTTTGCAAGGCTTCGATCTGCTGGCGCACCCGCTCGGCCGCCTGCGACAGGCGCACCTTCATGGCCTGGTGGGCCAGCGCCTGAATCCCGTCGCGCACGGCCAGATTGCGCTCCCGCAGGGCCTGGCGCTGCGTCGCGCGCGAAGCGCCGTTCAGCGCCCACAAGCACCCCAGCAACCCCAGCGCGAACGCCACGGCAAATGCGCCCAGCTGCCACCACGGGCTTTGCAGGCGGCGTTTCCAGCTGGAAAACCGCGCAGCCAGAGAAAGGGAGTGGGAGGGTCGAACGGGCAGGCGCATTGGGTATCAGTCCGACTACACGGATCTACAAATTCAACTTCGGGCCAATATGCCCGGTTGCTGTGGAAAAGACCACCAGAAATTTCTCATTGTTCGGGTGGATCGCAATCCTTCCGGATTTCCCCGATTTGGTCTCCCTTTGTCATTCCCACGAAAGCGGGAACCTTCCCAACGAGAAGATTTCCAGGAGAGAATCCCACGGGGATTTCCTGCGGCTTCGCCCCGCATCGCTCAACTCTGGCGCGCGCGTTTCAACTGGTCTATCCCCACCGCCACGATGATAATCGCGCCGATGACGACGTTCTGCACGTGGTTTTCCCACCCGACCATCGGGCAGCCGTTGCGCAGGACCGCGATGATGATCGCCCCGATGATCGAGCCGATGATGCTCCCCTGGCCCCCGCTGAACGAACCGCCGCCAATCACCACCGCCGCGATCACATCGAGCTCGTAGGCCACGCCCTCGGTGGGCGATCCGACCCCCAACGCGCCGTATTGTAGCACACTCGCGATGCCGGTGAAAACCCCGCAAAGCGTATAAACCCAGATGCGCGTCCAGGGCACGTTGATTCCGCACAGACGCGCCGTGTCTTCGTTCGAGCCGATGGCGAAGACCCGCCGGCCGAAAACCGTGTAGCGCATCACGACAAACATGACCGCCATCAGGCCCAGCATGAGCCAGACCGCCGGGGCAAAGGAGAACGTCGAGTCCATCGTCGGCTCGACCTTCATCAACTCGCGCAGCCACGAACCGGGCGTGTTGATGACCGTGTTGCTCGCCACCCCCTTGGCCACCCCGCGCGCGATCTGCATCATCCCCAGCGTCACGATGAACGCCACGATGCGCAGGCCCGAGATCATGAGGCCGTTGAGGAACCCGGCCACCGCGCACGCCAGCACCCCGCCCAGCGCGGCGGCGCAGGCCAGCCCGGCCCCCGCCTGGGCCGACAGCTCGGTCGGGCCGTAGTGGTTCAGAATCAGCGCCGTCACCACGCTGCCCAGCGCCAGCAGCGAACCGACGCTCAGGTCAATGCCCGCACTGATGATGACCAGCGTCATGCCCATCGCCCCCACGCCGTAGAGCACCGACTGTTGGAGGATCGTTTTGGTGTTGTACAGCGAGCGGAAGTGCTCGGGCGCCACGGCCAGAAAGATGCCATAGATGAACGCCAGACCCAGAAACGGCCCGAACAGACTGAGTACCTTCCCAAATTGCTTCATAGCCTCTCACTTCTCCCATTCCCTGATTTTATGCCACCCGGCCAACCGAAGACCGATACTTTCCTTTGTTGTAAACCGCTTTTTTAACCACAGATGGACACAGATGCACACAGATTGATGAAGTCTGTGTCTTGCGGTTATCTGGACATATATCTAAGGATTACTCTCCTTTTCATCAATACGCTGAATCCCCGCTACCACGAATTATGTCTCCGTCACTGGTAGATCCGTTCGTTGGGTCAAATTGCACAGAAAGCACATATCTGCTGACCTCCAGAACTCCCCCGGCCTTGAAATGGGATTGCAGTTTCTGAGAAGTCAGATCGAAGCGGGTGTCCGGTCCACGACTCCACACAACATAGCACCCTTCCTTGTTTTGATCATCAGGTGAAGCGAACCAGTACCAGTAAACATTATCCTTTTCCTGGAGGGGAGCAAAAGGATCGAATACCGCGAGGGTGTCGGTTGACCACCGGGATGCAGGAGGATGTCTGAACTCTTTGAAACGCAGGGAACTACCTGTATAATCGAGATCTTCCAGGGAAAGCGGGTATTGACTGCGGTCCTGGTTGTATATCTCAATCAGACCGCCTAGAAGGCGCAGATTGTAACCAACATCCATTGAGAGTTCCGCGGAGAGGGGCCGGAAGTGCCACCTGTCGCGCACTTCGTAAGGAACTACAATAACGGTGAAAAGATACAGGAGAACGATGCCGACTGGAAAATACCCGGAGGGAAACCATTTCCAGATAAGGATGGCCAGAACGGAAGTCAGAACGGTCAGATGCCACAGAACTCCGCAGACATCTTCCATATTACCGATCATCCGTGGGTGGTGGTATTCATAGACATTTCCCTTTGACAGAAACACCCAATCGATAATATTAGCAATCACCACCAGACAGAACAAGACCACGGAGGCCCTGCTGAATATATTCGCACGGGGTCGCTTTCCGATTTCCTTTTGTGTTGACGAACTGGTGGATACAGACGGGGGGGGGGCGGATGACAGATTACCCTCTTGCGGCAACAGAACGGGTGCGTCCCCGGATTGTATCGCCGACCCATTCCCGAACAGAGAGAGTATTTTGTCGAATCGTGTCATGTCCGCCGCGTTTTCAACTCCTCTTAAGAACCGCTTTTTTAACCACAGATAGACACAGATGAACACAGATTGCTGGGGTCGGTGTCTTGCGGTTATCTGTGTGCATCCGTGTTCATCTGTGGTTCCTCTCACCTTCTTCTCACTTTGGTCCAATACCAAGCCGTCAGAATGGCCAATTGTTGATCACCTTTTTATTGAAATAACCACCGCTTGTGATGATATCACCGGGACTCTTAAAACCATTTGTCGGGTTGTATTCATTCCGGGAGAAATAGGCTTGTGCGCCTTGAATTCCCTCTTTTTCAAGAATCCCGCATAAACGCTCCGGTTCAAAGTCGAATTGGGTGTCCGGTCCCCGGCTCCAGATGAAATAGCCACCCACCCGATTCTCCCCTTCATCCGGTTGCATCCAATACCGAAAACCCCGCTCTGTTTCATTCCGTTTCGCGAAAAGATCTAATACCGCAATGTTCTGTTGCGATGTTGAAGAATGAAGGCCATTGAGCGAGACGGGGTATTGTTTGCGGTCGATTCGATATATCTCGATCTGAGTTATGAGTTGTTTCATGTCCGCTTGTACGCGCGCACAGCACGCGCGGTACGTGTCTCCGTTGTCCTTTGCCACAAACAGCCCCTGAAAAACCAGAAACAAAAGCACCCCCGGAATTATGGCTTCGGGTACTTTTCTGCATTTGGCCAGGCTCAAAATACACAGGGAGGCCAATACAACCAGGAGAACATTTGTGAGTATTTCGATTTCATGTGAATGATGGAATGCGGTTTCTCTATCAGATTGCAGCCCCAGGATCACACCGAAATACACCAGACAGAACAACAGAACAGCGGCCCACCCCCATTTGTTCAGGACCGGTTTCCAATAAACCCTCTCCTGCGGAAAACCGGCTTCGCTGGACGGCGGGGTGTTATCCTCCCCTTCTTGACGGCAAGGCGAAACGCCCGCGTGTTTTGCCACCGGATCCTTTCCAAACAGAGATCTTATTTTGCCGAATCGTGTCATGTCCGCCGCGTTTTCAACCCCTCTTTAGGACCGCATTTTTAACCACAGATGAACACAGATCTATATGGATCGAAGTCGTTTCGGTTATCTGTGTGCATCCGTGTTCATCTGTGGTTTCTCTTTTTGTCCGCTCTCGGTCAATTCCCCGAGGTGGCCACGCGCATGATTTCCTGTTCGGTCCATTCGGCGATCGGGCGCACCGCGCTCATCTCGCCCCGGTGCATCACCGCCAGCGTGTCGCACACGCCCAGCAGCTCGGGCAGGTACGACGACACGAACACAATCCCCTTGCCCTGCGACGCCAGACGGTTCACCAGGCGGTAGATCTCCACCTTGCTCCCCACGTCCACGCCGCGCGTCGGCTCGTCGAGCAGGACCACCTCGCCCCCCTGCTCGAGGATGCGCGCCAGCGCCACCTTCTGCTGGTTGCCGCCCGAGAGGCCGCTCACCGGCTGGTCCGGCCCCTGACAGCGGATGTTCATCTCGCCGATCCACTTCTTCACCGACTCGCGCTCGCGCCAGAGGTTCAACGGCCCCCACCCGCCCAGACCCGCAAAACGGGAAAGCGAGGAGAGCGTCGTGTTGGCGGCGATGGATAAATTGGTCGCCAGCCCCTCTTCCTTGCGGTTTTCGCTCAGGAAGTCCATCCGCAGGCCGAGCGCCCGGCAGGGTTTCATCCCCTTGAGGGGTATTCCGCTCTCCTCCCCCACGCTCACCCGACCCGTCACCGCGCGGTCCAGGCCGAAGAGGCTTCGGATTGTTTCCGAGCGGCCCGACCCCACCAGCCCGGCGATGCCGAGGATCTCGCCCCGGCGCAATTCAAAGGTCACCCCGGTCGGGATCGGCGAGCCGTTCAACCCCTCGACGCGCATGAGCGGCTCGCCGATGGTGTGCTCGCTCTTGGGGAACATCTCGGTGAGTTTGCGCCCCACCATGAGTTCGATGATGCGGTCAATCGTCACGTCGGCGATGGCGCCCGACCCGACCGTTTCGCCGTCGCGCAGGACGGTGTAGGAATCGGCGATCTCGGTGACCTCTTCGAGGAAGTGGCTGATGTAGATGACCGAAATGCCCGACTCCTTGAGGCGGCGGATGGCCTGGAACAGGGCGCGCGTGTCGGAGGCGGTGAGCGAACTGGTCGGCTCGTCCATGATGATGACGCGCGCGTTGCACAGGAGCGCACGGGCGATCTCGACGACCTGCTGCAGGCCGATCGAGAGTTCGGACACCGGCACGTGGAGCGGCAGATCCGGGTGGCTGAGCAGCTCGAGCGCCTTACGGATCGGCGCGTAGTCGTGCTGGACAAAGCCCAGGCGCGTTTTCTCCATCCCCAGCGTCAGGTTTTCCTCAACCGTCAGGTGCGGCGCCAGGTTCAACTCCTGGTAGATCATCGCCACGCCCATCTGCCGACCCGCCGAGGGCGATGTGATCGAGACCGGTTGCCCCTGTAAGAGAATCTCTCCCGAGTCGGCCTGGTGCGCGCCGCTGAGCGCTTTCATCAGCGTGCTCTTGCCCGCGCCGTTCTCGCCGATGAGCGCATGCACCTCGGCCGGACGCACGTTCAGGTTCACCTGGTGCAGCGCCCGCGTGGCGCCGAAAGATTTGCAGATGTCGCGCAGTTGCAGAAGATACTCGCCGCCGTTCAATGGACTCACCTCTTGCGAACCGGTCTCCCTTCACGCGCGTGTGGCGCGCAAAGGGAGACCGAAAGATTGTCCGGCTGCACCGCCGGAATCGCCCGCGCCAGCCGCGCCGGCACGCTTCACACCGTCCCCGATTTATGCTGAGTGCCGCGGCGAAATGCTTTCCCCTCCGGCTTTCCTCTCAGGCGGGCGAGGACGCCCGCCCTCCCGGCAACCGCCACCGCTCAACCGCCCCTGCCGGTTTACTTGTTCTCGAGTTCGGGGCTGATCAATTCCTTGATGTCCGGGTTTTCCAGATTCTCGCTCGTGATGAGCGCCACGCGCGTGTCAATCCGTTTGGCAACCGTTTCGCCCTTTGCCGCAGCCACGGCGGCCTTGACGCCCTGGTACCCCATGTCGAACGGGTCCTGCGCCACGATGCCCTTGACCGTTCCCCGGCGCAACCCCTCGACCAGACCCGGACTGGCGTCAAACCCGACGAAGTTGATCTTGCCCGCGAACCCTGAATTCTCGAGCGCCTGCATCATGCCGAACGCGCTCGATTCATTGGGACAGAAAAGCCCCTGAATCTCTTTGCCATATTTGTTGAGCAGGTTCTGCGAACTGTCCATGGCCGACTGCTTGGTCACCCCGGCGTACTGGTTGGTCGAGACCAGTTCGATCCCCGGGAATTTTTCCTTCATCTCAGCCAGGAAGCCCGCCTCGCGGTCCTCCGTGCTGGCCGAACCGGGGCTGTAGCGCAGCATGGCCGCTTTGCCCGTGCCGCCCATGGCCTGGCCCAGGCACTGCGCCGCCATGCGCCCGCCCTGCTCGTTGTTCGTGGCCACGAAACTGCTCTGCTTCTCGCTCTGCAGGCCCGAGTCAATGATCACCACGGGAATGTTGCGCCCCACGGCGTTCTCAACCGGTTCCTTAAGCGCCACGCTGTCGAGCGGCGCCAGCACGATCGCGCTCATTTTGCGCGCGATGAAGGTCTGCACCAGGTCTATCTGTTGCTTGCGGTCGTCCTCGTTGGCCGGGCCGATCCATTCGATCTTCACGCCCAGTTCCTCTTCCGCCTTCATGGCGCCGGCGTGGACCGTCTTCCAGAACGGGTGCGCCGTGCCCTTGGGAATGACGGCGATGGTCAGGGCGTCGCCGCCCGTGGCGGCCTCTTTCCCCGCGCCACTTTTCCCGGTTTCCTTTTCGGGGGACTTTCCGCAGTTCCACAACCCTGCGGCCAGTACGAGCATCAGCATCAAACGCAGCAGTTTCATGACGCATCTCCTTGATTCTCTTTTGATTGTGCCGGGAGTGATTCCCTTCCGTCCGGACAGAAACCGCCGGAGGCTTTTCTTCAGATAAAACCGCATCATAGTCCATGCCGGGGCCGGAAAACTCAAGACAATTCTTGTCTTCAGCCACCCGGCGGGACCGTGAACCCCCCTCCTTTCATCTCGTTTCGTTATCGTTAACGATCCCGGAGGCCAGGAAGGCTTTCAGCAGTTCAACCGCACTGCCGGTTGGAAGGAAACGCTCCACCCGCCTGGCCGTATCGCGCCCGAGTCTTACAAATTCTCCCGCCTGTTTTCAACCCTTTTCGCACCCTTTTCGTCGCGCAAGCGCCCGAAAAACATCGAACGGGCCTGTCTCTGTTTTCAGCAGGCGACGGGCTCACGGGAGACGCTTTCGTACGACTACCTCGAAAAATCTACTCAAACAGCGATGATTTCATGAACAGAAAGAATGGAAGGAATAAAACCCCATAACGCAAAGACGCCAAGACGCAAGGACGCAAAGAGATCCGGATGGGGGGGCGGCACTATCTCTCAAAACCCGGGCCGAAAACAGGAACGGAATGTGGGGGCGACGAAATTGAAAATCCAGACATCCTTGCGTCTCTGCACCTTTGCGCCTTTGCGTTAAAATCGGTTCCGGATTCTCTACGCCAGGTTTCATGCGATTCTTGACGCTGGATGGTTGGGCGTGGTACGGTCAACCAGTTTTGGAACTTTTACCGCAAACGGGAAGGAGAGAAAGCAATGCGCAGTCATGAAGTGGATTACGAGATCATAGGCGACGATATGCAACTGGTGGAAGTGGAACTCGACCCGGGCGAGGTGGTGATCGCCGAGGCGGGCGCGATGTGTTATGTCGAGGACGGAATTCTTTTCGAAGCGAAAATGGGCGATGGCTCGCAACCCGAGAGCGGGCTGATGGGCAAACTGCTCAGCGCGGGCAAGCGCATGCTCTCGGGCGCCTCCATCTTTCTGACCCATTTCACCAACCAGGGGTCTGGAAAACGGCGCGTGTCGTTTGCGGCGCCCTTCCCGGGCAAGATCATTCCGGTGGACTTGGCGACGATGCCGGGGAACCAGATTCTCTGCCAGAAGGATTCCTTCCTGGCGGCGGCGCTCGGCACACAGGTGACGATCGCGTTCACGAAACGGCTCGGGGCGGGCTTTTTCGGCGGCGAGGGGTTCATCCTTCAGAAACTCGAAGGGGACGGCAAGGCGTTTATCCACGCCTGTGGCACGGTCATCGAGAAGGAACTGCATGGCGATACGTTGCGGGTGGACCCGGGCTGTCTGGTGGCGTTTACGGACGGGATTGACTACGACATTGAGCGGGCGGGCAGTCTGAAGTCCATGTTCTTCGGCGGGGAAGGTCTGTTCCTGGCGACGCTGCGCGGCAGTGGCAAGGTGTGGCTCCAGAGCCTGCCGTTCTCGCGCCTGGCCGACCGGATCATCGCGCATGCGCCCAAGGCGGGCGGTTCGGGCAGTGAGCAGGGCGGGGTGCTCGGTTCGCTGGGCGGCTTGCTGGGCGGCAGCAGCAACACCTGAGTCGCGTTCCGGTGGAGCCTGGGTTCTTTCTGCGCGATGCAATTCCCTTTTTGAATTTGAATGGGTTGGGGGGCTTTACGGCTCCCCAATTCTATTTGAATTCCGAAGAGCGACGGGAGTAGGATTCTTTCTGGAGGCGAGTCGTGGAATTTCAATCTGAAACAGGAGGCGGCACGGGCGTCCCGCCCGTGAAGCGGTTCCTGCCGCCGGTGTCCCCGCCGCACACGAGGTTCAGGCTTGTTTTCACCTGAAACCGCAGTGGCGTGAACAAGTCGTTTGGAATCAGGAGGACTTAGGAGATCCGGCGGGTGAGTTCCGGGAAGAGAAGAAAGACGTCGGAAGATAGAGAAATCCGGGGGAAAGCGCCAACGGCGCGATCTTATACCAGCTTGGGGCATCGCCCCAGGAAAACCGATAGGTTTATTCCCGCAAGGGCTGAAAGCCCGCTCTATTCAGCCGTTTGTCCCTTTTCATAGTTCGGGCTTTCAGCCCTTATGGAAAAAGGGATATCTACCCTGGGGCGACGCTCCGCTTGCCCCAGGCTGGTATAAATCCGCGCCGTTGGCGCTCAACAACGATTTTCAGGTTTAGAAGCATTTTCCCTGCCAGGCAGGGCCTGGGGGAGTGAGCGCGATGTCCTATTGGCAGAAGGTCTGGGAATTCATCCACGGCGACCTGTGGCGCATTACCCTGAAGAAGGAATCGTTTTACCGCTCGCTGGCGCTGAAGATCCTGCGGATTCTGGTCTTGTCGCTGCGCGAGTTCGGACGCGACAAGTGCGCCCTGCGCGCCTCCGCCCTCACCTATTATTCCCTGCTTTCGATCGTCCCGCTCTTCGCGCTCGCGTTCGGCATCGCGAAGGGGTTCGACGCCGACACGATGCTTAAAAAGTTCATCAACGACCAGGTCGAACTCTACGTCGAACAACAGAGTCAGGCCCTTCTGGCCGTGTCGCTCAAGATGACCCTGCCGGGTCACGGTGCGGCCAAGGATCTGCAGGCCTCCAGCGCCACCGCCGGAACCTCGACCGGGCTGGCCGTGATGCCGGGCGGAACAACCGTCACCGCGCCCACGTCATTCTCGCTTCTGGCTGCGTCCGAGGCGAGTTCGGGCACGTTGCCCGCGCCCGGCACGATGACGACGGGCCCGCCCGGTCCCCCCCGGCAGGAACAGGCCGATGAAATCATCAAGGAACTCCTCAACAAGATCATCGAGTTCTCCGACCAGCTGCTGAACCAGGCCAAGGGCGGACTGGTGAGCGGCGTGGGTATCCTGTTGCTTTTCTGGGTGGCCATCAAGGTGCTGGGCGACGTCGAAGAGTCCTTCAACGACATCTGGTGCATCCGCAAGTCCCGCCCGTGGATGCGCAAGTTCAGCGATTACCTGGCGTTCATGCTCGTGTGCCCGATTCTCTTTGTGGTGGCCAACAGCGTGGCGGTGTACGTCAAGGGCCTCAACACGTGGAGCTGGGTCAACGCGCTGGCGTTGCGGTCCCTGTCGGCGGGGCTGATCATGGGGCTGTTCGCCTTCACGTACCTCTTCATGCCCAACACGCAGGTTCGCGTGTCGTCGGGCGTGCTCGGGGGCGTGGTGGCGGGTATCCTGTACCAGATCGTCTTGGGGATCTACTTCACGTTCCAGATCGGCGTGAGCAAGTATGGCGCCATCTACGCGAGTTTCGCCGCCCTGCCGCTCTTTCTCGTCTGGGTGAACCTGAGTTGGCTCATCGTGCTGTACGGCGCCGAGGTTTCCTTTGCGCACCAGAACGTCGAGACGTACGAGTTCGAACTCGACTGCGAAAACGTGAGTCCCGGGTTCAAGCGCACGCTGAGCCTGGCCATCATGCACTTCTGCGTGATGCAGGACCACCAGGACGCGGAACCGCCGACCGCCAAGGACATCGCGCGCCACTTCGAGGCGCCCATCCGCCTCGTGCGTCTGGCGCTGAACGAACTGGTGGACGCGCGCGTCCTGCTCGAGGTGGTCAAGGGCTCCGACGAGCGCGTCGTGGGGTACCACCCGGCGATGCCCACCGAAAACCTGACCCTGCAGACGGTCCTCGAACGGCTCGACTCGAAGGGCGTCGGGGGCATCCCGACCGCCGACCTGGCCACGCTCCAGAAGATCGGCGACGCGCTCCAGCAATTCCGCGAAACCCTCCGCAAGTCCCCCGCCAACCACCGGATTCTGGACTTGTGAGGCGCACACGCAAAAGGTTGATTAGCGTTCCCGGGAACCGCTTTCTCCCCATAAAAAAGACCTTTCTGGGAGGGCGGGTGTCCCGCCCGCCTGAAAGAAAAACCGGACGATAGGCGTTCAACTACGGTATTCAGCAAGAACGCGGTTAATTGGGACTCATCCTGCTTGTAACCGAATATCACGTTATCCCGCCTCGAACCACGCGCGGACCAAGGGCTCGATGGCCTGGGCGGCGCGGGCGAGGGTGGGGGGGGCGGTCTGGCGGTACTCCTCGACCGCCTGCGCGCCGGCGCGGTCGGTGACGCAGCGCAGCGCGGCGAAGGGCCAGCCGTGGCGGGCGCACAGGCGGGCCAGCAGCGCCGTCTCGCAGTCCGTCGTGTCCAGACCGAGGGTGGCGCGCAGCCGGTCGCGCAGCGCGCCGTCGCAGACGGGCGTGGGGCATGTGCCCGCGCGGGTGAAACGGATACCCTCCAAAGCTGTATCAGCATGCTCCCGGACCGCCCGGCGGAAAGGCTCGACCTCGAACGCCATCGTTTCCTCGATCACCGGGTCTTTGTTTGCTGTTTTTTCGGGTCCAGGTCCGGGGGGCGTTTGTCGTTCGATATCGGCGGATGGTTTTTCGGCGCTCGCTTCCCCATTCGCCAGTCCGGGCAGGCGGTACACCACCCCTTCGCGCGGAATCGTCAGGGCGCCGGGGGTCAGGTCCGGGTCCACCGCGCCCGCGGCGCCGAAGTTGAGCGCCAGCCGGGGGGCAAACCCTGCAGCGAGGGGCGCCAGCGCCACCTCGAGATCGTCGCACGGGAAGCCCAGCAGGAGGGTCAGACAGGAGTACGGCCCCAGCCGGGCCAGGGTGGCGCGGCGGCCACCCAGGAGGAAGGCTCGCACGGCCCCCCGCTGGACGCCGCGGGCGGCGGCGGCTTCGTGGCGAGTGGCGCACAACAGCGCCACGTCCACGGGTTCCCGGAAAGCGGGGACGGGAGAGACTGGGGGCAGGGATGTGACCATGCAGGGCGTTTCCTTTCCGCGCAGTATCGGCAGTCGAGGGGCGTTTGCGCAACCTTTCTTTGCGGTTTCGGGGAAATCCTTGACTTTTGCCGGTGGGGCAGATTACCCTGTGCGCCATGATAATTCGCAAAACAGTCCACGCCCGCGCCGGTTTGATTGGAAATCCCTCGGATGGGTATTTCGGCAAGACCATTTCGGCCATCCTCAAGAATTTCCGGGCCGAAGTGCTGCTCTGGCAATCGCCCGAGATCCAGATCGAGCCGAACCGCCGCGACCACCTCTCCTTCTCGAGCATGGCGGACCTGGTCGAGGACATCCGGTTCTCGGGGTATTACGGCGGGGTGCGCCTGATCAAGGCGTGCGTCAAGAAGTTCTACGAGTACCTCCGCACGCACGAAATCCCTTACGAGGACAAGAATTTCACCATCCGCTACGACTCGGACATCCCCCTGCGGGTGGGGTTGGCCGGGTCGAGCGCCATCATCACCGCCACGATGATGAGCCTGATGGAGTTCTACGAGATTGAGATCCCCAAACCGTTCCTGCCCACGCTGGTCATGCGGGTCGAGACCGAGGAGTTGGGCATCGCCGCCGGCCTGCAGGATCGGGTCATCCAGACCTACGGCGGGTGCGTCTATATGGATTTCAACCGCGATCACATGGAAGAGTATGGCTATGGGCGCTATGAGCCGATAGACCCGGCGCTTCTGCCCCCGCTCTATGTGGCCTATCGCGACGTGCTCAGTGAGGGGACCGAGGTGGTCCACAACAACCTGCGCGAGCGCTGGCAGCGGGGCGACACCGACGTGCGCCAGGCGATGGTGCGCTGGGCAGAATTGACGGAAGAGTTCTATGCCGCTCTGAAAAAGCGCGACGTGGCGCGCATGGGCCAGTTGATGAACGAGAACTTCGACCTGCGGGCAAGCGTTTGTCACATCAGTCAGGCCAACTGGGACCTGATCAACGCGGCGCGCAACACCGAGGCCAGCGCGAAGTTCTGCGGTTCGGGCGGCGCCATTGTGGGCATTTACCGCGACAAGGCGATGCTCCAGAACCTGCGCAAGAACATGAAAGAGATCGGCGCCCAGCTGCTGGTGGTCGAGATTTAGCGACCCTGTACCGCCGCGGTTCCGGGAGGGCGGGCGTCCCCGCCCGCCTGAAAGAAAAGTCGCGCTCGGGGGATGTTCAACCGCGTCTTGTAAGATTTACAGAGAATCCGAAGTTCCTGGGGGAAAGAAAACCATGATCCAGAAAGCCGTCATTCCAGCCGCCGGGTTTGGAACCCGTTTCCTGCCGGCCACCAAGTCGCAGCCGAAGGAAATGCTCCCGGTCGTGGATACCCCGACGATCCAATATGTTGTCGAGGAAGCGGTCCACTCGGGCATTCGCGACATCCTGATCATCACCCGTCAGGGCAAGCAGTCCATCGAGAACCATTTCGACCGGGCGTTCGAACTCGAGGCCAGCCTGCGGTTGCAGGGGCGCGAGGAGCAACTCCAGCAGGTGCGTCATCTGGCCTCGCTGGCGAATATCCATTTTGTGCGCCAAGCCGAACTCAACGGGCTGGGCGACGCAATTTCCTACGCGCGCTGGCACGTGGGCAACGAGCCGTTTCTGGTGTTGCTGGGCGACACGCTGATTCGCTCGAAGACGCCCTGCTCGCGCCAGTTGATTGACTCCTACAACCGCTACAAGTGCCCCATCATCGGTGTCGAGGAAGTCGAGCGGAGTAAAGTCGAGCGGTATGGCATCGTGGGGGGAAAAGCCATCGAGCCGAATCTCTACGAGATTGACGTTCTGGTCGAGAAGCCCAAAGCTGCCGACGCACCGTCGAATCTGGCCATTGGCGGGCGTTACATCCTGACCCCCGATATTTTCGACTGCATCGAGCGGACCCCGCGCGGCGTCAACAACGAGATTCAATTGACGGACGCCCTGCGCCTCCTGCTCAAGGACCAGCGGATGCTGGCCCACAAGTTCGACGGCGTGCGGTACGACATCGGCAACCGGCTCGAGTACATGAAGACCTCGGTGATCTACGCCGCCGACCGCCCCGACATGGGGGCGGATTTCCGGGCGTTTCTGCGCGATTTCGTGGAAAAGATGGACTGAGGCGGGCGTTGTTGCGGGAATTGGTTCCGGCTTTCATGAGAAAGGCGGTTTCTTGAGGTGGCATGGGCGTCTCGCCCATGAAGGTTTTCAGGGAAAAGCCCTGCGATTTGCGGCCCGGCTGATAAAGACGCTGGCCATTCACGGGCGGGGACGCCCGTGCCACCTCCGATCGCCGCTTCAGCCCCCTCCGCTGGCTTTCGCCCCGCCTCTTCTCGGCGTGCAGACTTGACTTTTCCCCCCTCGGCGGGTAGCATTTCCGGGCCTGCTCTTCCTTATCAAGGAAAAGCGGGAAGGGTTTTTACTGTCCGGATGGGGTATCTGATATGAAATATGTCTTGTTTCTGGGCGACGGCATGGCCGACGAGCCAATCGAGGCGCTCGGGGGGCGAACGCCCCTGATGGCCGCCCAAACGCCCAATCTGGACCGGTTGGCGCAGGGGGGGCACGCCCGCATGGGCACGTTCCTGGCCTTGCCCGAGCCGTTCCCGACCAGCTCCGATGTCGCCAACCTCTCGGTTCTGGGTCACGATCTGGCCACGGGGTACTGCGGGCGCGGACCGCTCGAGGCGGCCAGCCAGGGCATTCTGCTCGGGACGAACCAGCTGGCCTTCCGGTGCAGCCTGGTCAATGTCTCGTCGGACGGCGTGGTTCAGGACTACTCCGCCGGGCAGATTACGACGCCCGAGGCCGTGGAACTGCTCGACGCGCTCAACGCCGCTCTGGGCAGCGGCAAGGCGCGGTTTGCCCCCGGCGTGGCGTATCGAAACCTGTTGCTTCTGACCGGCGACGAGTTCTCGCCCGACGTGAATTGCGAAAAACCGGACGATCACCAGGGCGACCCGTACCTGGAAAACCTGCCGAAAGCGAAGGCTCCGGCGGGTGAAGCCACGGCGGATCTGCTGCGCCGACTCATGGTGGATTCGATCGAGTTGCTCGAAAACCACCCGGTGAACCGCGCTCGGGTGGCGGCGGGCAAGCGCCCGGCCAACCGGATCTGGCCCTGGAGCGGGGGGCGGCGTCCTGCCGTGAAGCGGTTCCGGGAAATGTATGGAAAGAGCGGGGCGATCATTTCGGCGGTGGATGTCATCAAGGGGATCGGCGCGGTGACGGATATGGACGTTATCGAGGTGCCGGGAGCCACGGGGTACATAGACACGCACTACGAGGGAAAAGCATGCGCCGCCGTGCGCGCGCTTCAGGACCACGACTTTGTCTATGTCCATGTCGAAGGGATTGACGAAGTGTCGCACGAAGGGGACCTCGATAAAAAGATCCGCGCCATCGAGGATTTCGACCGGCGGCTCATCGGCACCTTCCTCGAGGAATTTTCCTTCAGTCCGGTGTCCGAAGGGATGGGGTTGAAAAACCTGGCGTTGGCGGTTCTGCCCGACCACCCGGTGCCGGTGGCCACGCGCAAGCACACCCGCACGCCCGTGCCGGTGCTGTTTGTCCATCCGTGGGCGCAGGGCGATATCGGGTTGCTCTACAACGAACTCGACGCCCCGAAGGGGAGCCTGGGACTTTTGAAGGGCGATGGGGTGATGCGGACCCTGTTCGAAAAGCCCGGGGTGTGAGGCGTTGTCGGGCGGATGTGTCGATAAGGGAGAAATGCGTGAAAGAAAGAACCCCCATGCCGTATCAGCAGAATGAGACCGCGTCATGAGCCGTTCGGTCCATCCGTTTCTGTCGTATCCGGATCTCAAACGGAAGATCTGGGGGGGGCGCAAGATCGAGGCGCACCTGGGAATCGCGTTGCCCGAAGGGGAACGGATCGGCGAGGCGTGGATGGTGGCCGACCTGCCCGAGGGCGCCTCGTGGGTCGCTTCGGGCGCTCAACAAGGCAAAACGCTCCATGAACTGGTGCGCCTGTGGGGCGAGGACCTGATCGGTCCGGTCTGGCGCGGACGCAACCCCGACGGGCGGTTCCCCCTGCTGGTCAAGTTCCTCGACGCGCAGGAGGACCTGAGCGTTCAGGTCCACCCGGACGAAGCGGCGTGCCGCGACTTCTTTCCCAACGACCTGGCCAAGGACGAGAGCATGGTGGTGATGCAGGCCGACCCGGGCGTGCATATCCTCCACGGGTTGAAACCCGACCTCTCGCGTGAAGAATTCGAGCGCCTGCTGGCCGCCGGGCGGGTGACCGAGTGCCTGCGGTCGGTCCCGGTGGCGCCGGGCGATGTTTATCGGGTGGCGCCGGGCATGGCGCACGCCTATTGCCAGGGGGTGATGGTGCTCGAGGTCCAGGAACCGTCCGACTCGACTTTCCGGATTTACGACTATGGCCGCCTGACCTCCGACGGGCAACCGCGTCCGTTGCACCTCGACGCCGCGCGCCGGGTGCTGCACTTCGGCGAGGACGCGCCGCTGGCCCTGCCGCCCGAACCGATCGCCTGCGCATGGGGACGGCACGAACTGCTGGTGGACGTGCCCGCCTACCGCATCGAGCGCGCCTATCTGGAGCGCGCGGTGGCGTGGCCGGTGGACCCGCGTTCGGCCCAGGCGCTCGTGCTGCTCGAGGGCGAGGCGGAACTGACCGGCGGGGGTGAGTGCCTGACCCTGCGGCGCGGGTCGTGCGCGGTTCTGCCTGCGGCGGTGGGCGAAGTGGCCCTGCGCCCGGTCGGGAACACCCCGGCCCTCTGCATCGCCACCGGCGCGGGAGGCGTGGCGATTCTCGGCAAGGGATAATGGATAATTGACAATTGATAATGGAAAATGAGAAGGACAATTGGGGGGACACCCGGAAGAGAAGGGTGTCCTTTTTTTATTTCTGGCACAGGGGATCGCCGGGCGGGTATAGTCGCGTCTGGAAGCGAGAGGGTGTTCATGTTATTTTTCCGGGGGGAAGGGATTCTCACCATGAACCGGATGTCATCTATTCTTCAAAAAATTTGGGGTTGGGGAAAGCGCCACAAGGTTCTTTCGTGTGAGGTCTTGGGAATTTTGTTTCTGGGGGGATGGATAGGGAAAGCCTGTCTTAACCACGTTTCTCCCCAGATGTTTTTCCCCGGGTATTCGCTGATCGACTATATGCAGATGAAATCCGTTGAGTATCCTCTTCCATACCGTATGTGCATTGATGTTCCTGTAGCTTGGGGAAATGGCCGTTTCCGATGGGCAAATTCGAGAGGTTTTGTCGATCAGAAATACTGCTGGATAAATTGGTCAAGTGACGGCTTCACCTGCATAAACACTCGAGGAGAAACAGTAACATTCTGCAAAGAGTCTTTTTTCCATTCGGCTTCTGTTACAAGCGGGGTTTTATTTATGCCTATTCGCAGAAAGAACACATCTTCATCATGATTGATGTGAGATCCGAGGAATACACCTATGTAAACAACCCCGAGAGTCTCCCGTCTCCTCACCGCGAAGAATTTGGCCGATTGCTTTCTGGCAGCATAGGAAACTATACCTTGAAAAAAGGGAAATGGAGGTTCGATCCTTTTTCGACTTTCTCGGATGCGGAGGATGCGCCTCCGCTTGAAGAGTGAAAAGTTTGGGGATGAACCGCTCCCCTCGGTTTATCTCGTGGATCGTGCCCCTCGTGTCAATTTTCCGTTCGCGAAGTACCGCTTATTGAAACCACAGATATGCACAGATGGACACAGATGAATGGGAAAAAGGGCGGTATCTGTACTACTATCTCGCAGAATCTACGCAAGCCGCGACGATTCTGCGGTAACACGAGGACAATCAACCACAAAACGCAGAGGCACAAAGACGCAAGGACGCAGAGAGGCGTGAATGGAGAGGGGACGATGTATAAATCCCAGTAATATTTGAGGATATGGGGGGCAATCCGAAGGCCGCATGAAATGCCGGTATCTTTGCATCTCTGCGTCTCCGCGCCTTTGCGTTAAATCGGTTTTGGTTGCGGCTCCGCTGCGCCAGGTGCATCCGTGTTCATCTGTGGTTGCTTTCAAAAGGCGCAGACTTCGTTCCTCCTCGCCTTCTGCGGTGAAAACAAAAACCGCGGAGGACGCAGAGGTTCGCAGAGGAAAAGTTGCGAAGTTTGAATGAGAAGGGCGATTTGGGGGACACTCGGAAGAAACGGGTGTCCTTTTTAGAAATATTCTGCCCGTTTATCCCAACATCGCGCGGCAGGCCCGGGCGGGGTCGGGGGCGTCGAGGGCGGCTCGGATGACGGCCACGCCGGCGACGCCCTGGGCGCGCACCTGCGCGGCGGTGTCGGGGGTGATGCCGCCGAGGCCCACACAGGGGATGTTCAGTCCGTCCGCGCGGAGCCGACGCACGCCGTCGAGGCCCTGAACCTGGACCAGGTTGGCCTTTGACGGCGTGAAGAAAACCGGACCGAAGGTGACGTAGTCCGCGCCGCGTTCCTGACCGGCCAACGCCTGTTCGATCGAGTGAGTCGAGTACCCGATCCGCAGGCGATCGCCCGCGAGATCGCGCACCCGTTCGATATCGAGAGACTGCCAGCCAAGGTGGACGGCGTCGGCCTCGACGGCGAGGGCGATGTCCACTCGGTCGTTGACGATCAGCCAGGCGCCGTGTTTCCGGGTGCGTTCGCGGACCTGCTGCGCAAAGTCGCCGAGCTCGCGTGTGGAGAGGCCGCGCTCGCGGACCATGAGGGCCGTGGCGCCGCCATCGAGCGCGCGGTCGAGCCGGTCGAGCAGGGTTTTGCGCTCCACGGCGCCACAGGCGGCCGAGCCGTCCGTGATGACGATGAGGCGCAGGAAGTCGGTCAGGGCAGGCATGGCGTTTTTCTCCTCGCGGGAACAACGGGGTTATGTCCGAGACCAACATATCGCAGACGGGGTTCTGGTTCAACCCCGAAGCCCTCGTGCGAAGTCATCCTGACACCCAGGATACATTCCAGACGCTTCCCGAACTTTTGAACCACGAAATCCCTGGCGCAGCGAAGCCGCAACCAAAACCAATTTAACGCAAAGTCGCGAAGGCGCAGAGTCGCAGAGATTCAGATTTCGCAAGACAGTTGAAATTTTCCCTGCATTTGTTATCGAGGTTTGTGCTTCGTCCCCTCTCCATTCACGCTTCTCAGCTTCTTTGCGTCCCTGCGTCTTTGCGACTTTGCGTTTTGCGGTTGATTGTCCTTGTGTTACAGAAAAATCGTCGAGGCTTGCGTAGATTCCGCAAGATAGTAGTACGAAGGACCTGGCGCAGCGAAGCCGCAACCAACGGGTGGAATCGCGCAATCCCCCGAATCCCGCAAAGCCGTCGGGACGTCCGAAACCGCAACCGCGCCAATCGAGAGATTGGCGATCCCAGGAGGAGGCTTTCTTCACAAAAAGCGAAAGCAGCAATCTTCGCGGTTATATTCGGTTGCGACTTCGCTGCGCCAGGTGTTTCGTGGTTCATATTTGGGTTGCGCTTCCGCTGCGTCAGGTTCCTTGGGGGTTGGATTGCGGTATATTCCGCTTACGATTCTCCAGTTTTTGCAGGATTGTCCATTTGGGGCATTTTCTTCTTTCGAATTTCGGCGTTTTTTCTTGACGCCTGCCGGTCCTGAAAGGCCTACTAACGCATGGGTGCAACAGGGAGCGGGATCTTGCGGTTTTCAGAAAATCCATCGTCCGGAAGGCTGGTGTCCCGCTGAGTTCCCGACCGCACCCCCAGGCCGGAACACCCGTCATCCGGGTTCCGGCAACAACGCGTCCTCTCCAGTGAGAGGATTCAACCCTTCACGGAATTCAATCCAGACGGCAAGGAAGACAGATCGCATGAACATCGTGACCGGTACGCCATCCTCGAGCGGGGTTCCCGCGCAGTACAACTTGCGGTACATCTGGGCCATCTCGCTCGTGGCGGCCATGGGCGGTTTGCTCTTCGGCTACGACTGGGTGGTGATCGGCGGGGCGAAGCCCTTCTTTCAGCCCTTTTTCGGAATCGCCAAGGACGGTCTGGTGGATGGCGTCGCCGGGATCGAGGTGAATGAGACGCTCAGCGGCTGGGCCAATAGCTGCGCGCTGTTGGGATGTCTGCTCGGTTCTCTGATTTCCGGGGCGCTGAGCGACAGGTTCGGGCGCAAAATTCTCCTGCTGATTTCCGCTTTGATTTTTGCCATATCGTCCATTCTGACCGGGTGGGCCACTACGCTCGATTGGTTCGTCGTCTGGCGGATTCTGGGTGGCGTGGCGATCGGGATGGCGTCGAACCTCTCGCCCATGTATATCGCCGAAGTGGCGCCGGCGCACATGCGCGGACGGCTGGTGGCCATCAACCAGCTCACGATCGTAATCGGCGTGCTGGCCGCTCAGGTGGTCAACATGTTCATCGCCCAGAAAATGCCCGCCGACACCACCGCCGAGATGATCCGCCAGTCGTGGAACGGCCAGTTTGCCTGGCGGTGGATGTTCACGGCGGTCACGGTGCCGTCGCTGGTGTTCTTTGTGGGGGCGCTCCTGGTGCCCGAGAGTCCGCGCTGGCTGGTCAAGAACGGGAAGAGTCAGAAGGCGCTCGATATTCTGGCGCGCATCGGCGGTCAGGCGCATGCCGAGAAAGAAGTGAGCGACATCCAGAACACCATTGTCGGCGAGGAGGTCCAGCGCGTGCGTTTCGGCGACCTGCTCGATCCGCGCATGCTCAAGATCCTCTGCATCGGCTGTTTCCTGGCGGTGCTTCAGCAGTGGAGCGGGATCAATGTGATTTTCAACTACGCCGAAGAGATCTTCAAACAGGCCGGGTACAAAGTCAGTGACGTGTTGTTCCAGATCGTCATCACGGGCCTGGTGAATCTGATCTGTACCTTCATCGCGATCAAGACGGTGGATCGTTTCGGACGCCGCATTCTGATGCTGGTCGGGTGCGCGGGCATCTGTTTTTTCCACTTTTTGATCGGCTTGTCGTACAGTCTGGGATTTAAGGGGCTGGGGGTGGTGATTCCCGTGCTGGCCACCATCGGGTGCTACGCGTTCTCGCTCGCGCCGATCACGTGGGTGCTGATTTCGGAGATCTTCCCGAACCGCATTCGGGGCGCGGCGGTTTCGGTGGCCGTGTGCGCGTTGTGGATCGCGTGTTTCGTATTGACCTACACCTTCCCGGCGCTCAACAAGAACCTGGGCGCGGCGGGCACTTTCTGGCTCTACTCGGCCATCTGCGCCGCCGGATTTGTCTTCATCCACCTGTTTGTGCCGGAAACAAAGGGGAAGACGCTTGAACAGATTGAAAAGGATCTGGTAGGATAACGCCGTTCGAGTCTGAACCCGAAGGAGGGAACGACCCAATGGCGCAAAACGACTGGTTCCGGACCTATTTCTCCGAACCGTATGGAGAGATCTACAGCGACTACATTCTGGAACCGGCCGTGGCGATGGAGGAGGCACAGTTCGCCTGTGACGCGCTGGACCTGCAACCCGGCGCCGCGGTACTGGACTGCCCGTGCGGGTACGGGCGGCACATGGAGTACCTCTGGCCGCTTTTCCCTTCGATCGTAGGATTGGATCTCGACCCGGACTGCCTGCGACGCGCCACCGAGACGCTGCCCGCGAACCGGTTTATCCGGGGCGACATGCGGCTCCTCCCATTTGCTGCCGACCGTTTCGACGCCGTACTGAACCTGTTCAACAGCTTCGGCTACTTTGAAGAATCCCACAACCAGCGGGTGGTGGCCGAGTTCGCCCGAGTCTTGAAGCCCGGCGGACGCCTCCTGATAGACATGGCCAATCTGGTCCCCCTCATTGATATCATCGAGGAGCATTCCTGCACGCAACAGCAGATAGACAACCTGCTGTTGACCGAGGACTGGTCGTTCAACCCCACGACGCACGTGCTCCACAACGAGACCCAGATCGAACTAGAGGGGCGCGCGACCGAGCGTTCCTACGACGTGCGCCTTTACACTCTGGAGGAAATGCAGGCGCTGTTCGAGCAGGCGGGGCTGGAGTTGGAAAAGACTTACGGCGAGTTTTCGGGCGACCCGTACGACACCGAGGAATCCACACGGCTCATCCTGGTGGCGCGCAAGCCCGTCGCCGTTTCGGCGTGAGCGGTCAACAGAAGAACGAATTTCCGAACCGGATTTACAGGATTCACAAGATTGATCGGCCAATCTTGTACTACTATCTCGCAGAGAATCTACGCAAGCCGCGACGATTTTGTCGGTAAAATAAAGACAATCAACCACAAAACGCAAAGGCGCAAAGACGCAAGGACGCAGAGGTATTCGGATGGGGAGGACGGGGCGATCTAAAGCCCGAACCGAAAACAGGGACAGACTGAGTGGATGACGAAAACTGAAAATCCACGAATCTTTGCGTCTCTGCACTTTGCGACTTTGCGTTAAAATTGGTTGCGGCTTCGCTGCGCCAGAAATCCTATCCGTTTTTCAAATCTCAAACAGGATTTTCGGTAGAACCGTCCGGAGTCAGGGCGGATTCGGCGCGCATGATGGATCCGTCGTAGGCGGCGGCGATGCGTTCGCCGGGCTGGACGACCAGAAAGTCTTCGGCGTCCCAGGGGCCGTCCGCGAGGTGCTGGAGCCAGCGCAGGTCGCCCTGTTTCTGTTCGAATTGCAGGCCGAGCCGCTCGGCGTCGCGACGGGTTTCGTCGGCGTGGGGCAGGGGCGCCAGGCCGGGCAGGTCAATATAGACCATGCGGCTGTAATTTTTCAGGCCCAGCATGGTTTCCATGAGGTAGAGCGCATTTTCCTCGCCATACTTCGCGACGTAGGCCTCGAACGTCTGGAGGACGGAGAAGGGCGAGTCGGACGGCACGCTTTCGTCCTCGAGGTTGGTGTGGTCGCGCTCGATCCAGCCGGCTGTTTTGTAGAACGTGCCGGGATTTTCTCCAAACACGGAGTCGTAGGTTGCCCGCGATCCGAGGAAGAGGGCGATGCAGTCGTGTGCGCGCGGGACGACAATCGGGAGACTCGGGTGACTCAGGCCGACAACCCCATTGTTGCAGAGCGCAAAACCGAGCAATACGCCGGCGTAGCGGTCGGGGGTGGCGGCGTCAATGGCCTTCTGGACCCGTGCCGCCATCGTGCCGCTGGGCAGGTCGTGCAGGCCCTGCGAGAGGAACTCGACATCAATCACATGGCGCGACCGCGCCACACAGGCGCAGATTTCGCGGTAGAAGATCTCGCAGGCGATCAGTTTGAAACGCTGTCCACCGGAGGAAAAAAGCGCGGGGTAATCGGTCATCTAAAATTCCTTTGAAGCCGGATACTCGGTTGTGGTGGAAAGAATAGGGAAGATCTCTCCAGAGACATTCTATCTTTCAATTTTGCTTATGCTCCGTCTCCCACGGCGGAGTTTCCGGCAGGCAGGCGTCGAACCGCGCGAGGAGTTTTGCTTCGTAGTCCCCGGCGAATCGTCCTTCGAAGAAACGCGGCAAACCTTCGGATCGAAATTCTTCCCACGAATGGGCCTCGCGGCCTGGCAGGATCGGGAAAAACAGCGCGCCGGTCTCGGACGCTGCCGCCCGGTCGCCCGCCGCGTCACCCACCATGAGCACGCGCCCCGGCGCGTAACGCTCGCCCGCCGTGCCTCGCAGGTGGTCCGCCTTGGTGCCGAGTTCCTGCCCGCAGATCAACTGGGGCAGGTGGGACATGCCGTGTGCTTCCCACTCGCGTTCGAGCGCCTCGGTGGGCGTCTGCGACACCACAACCAGATCCGCCCGGACGCTGGCCGCCACGAGACTTTCGTTCGCGCCGGCAAAGGGGATCACCTCCCCGGCCCGCGCCGCCACCTCGCGATTCACCGCTTCGCTCCACTCGATCACCTGCCAGAGACTCGGGTTGGCCGAGAGAACCGCTTCTTCTTCGAGCGACGCATTGTCCAATGCCGCAGCCTCGCTCACCCAGGCGCGGAGCGGTCCCAGATCCGGCAGCGCTAAACCGCTCGCCGCAAACTCGGGCCGAGCGGTCAGCAGATCGAACGTCTTCAGCAGCGCTTTGAAACGATTCTGTCCCCGAAACCGCGAGTACAGATTGACGAACTCGGTCGTCTCTCGCGTGACACCGGCGAGCGCCTGCAAGCCGAAGTGTTGGATGATATTCGGAGTGAAACACTGCTTCTGTTTCAATTCCATGGTGTCGAACACGCACCCGTCCGAATCCACCCCGATATAGAATGCCTGGCGCTGCTCAAAGGCGGACAACCGCCGGATCTTCCCTGTTCCCATAACGCCACCCCTCTTCCCGCATCCCGCGGACCTCAATCCCACCCCCACACCTGACCTATAATTTCAGAAACGTCCCCGTTTGTCAATCCATTCGATAATTCCCAGCAAATAGCAGGTATTTGCACTTCGTTTTCGGTATCCGTTCCCCCGCGATTTCGGGAGCGGATTGTCTTGTTTACCGTGCTTGAAGTCGCACGGAAAAACCGAAAACACAAAAGTCCCCGAAACGGCGATTCCTTGCGTCCTCGACATGTACTCAATGTGGGTTCTTTGAAAGAATTTGTGGGTAGATTTTTGATGAGTTTTTCGCATGGGGGCCAAAACGCCATCCCGCTTTTCGTCATGGGGCTGTATCAGAACCCCCGGAAATGCAGGGTAAAGCACAATATGTAGTATTCAAAGAAGGAATTTACATTCAACATGGTGTACAAAAATACTTCTGATACAGCCCCATGACAGAGGAAGGGCTTCTGTTTTCTTCGAACAAAACCGACGAACTGGACAAAGAGTCGTTCCTGATGAAACGCCTCTTTTTCCTACTTTCTCTTGACAGGGCCGTATGAGAAGCCAAAAAATAGGCACGTCATGAAGTCTCCCGAGAATTCTTCATCGCCTCTCACCTCCCCCGATTCGCCGTGCCCGATCGAGAGCAACGGGGCCGCTTCTCCTTTGCGCGAGGTGATACTGGTCAAAACGGCGGACGAGGAGATCGTGCAGGGCGGGTGGTACCGGATGCCGCTTCTGGGGCTGGGCTATCTGGCGGCGTACCTGCGTTCGTACGGAGTATCGGTCGGGATTGTGGACGCGATGTTCGACCGGCTGAAATTCGCCGAAACGGTCGAACGGATCGTGGCGGCCCGTCCCCGGCTGTTGGGTCTCACGGCCATGACACACGAAATCCGCCGCGCCGCGCGGGTGGCCGAGGCGGTTCGCCAGCACCTGCCCGATGTGCGGGTGGTCGTGGGTGGTCCTCACGCCTCTGCTTTGCCGGAGCGAACCCTCGAGGAATTTCCCGCGTTCGATTTTGCGGTGGTGGGCGAAGGGGAAGAAACGCTCTGGCGCCTGTGGCTGGCCGCCGGGTGCGCATCCGCCGAGACGCCCGCAACGGCGGAACAATTGCGGAAAATCGAGGGGTTGGCTTTTCGCGACGGAGATCGGGTGGAGGTCAACGCCCGGCGCGACTGGATGCGCGATCTGGATTCCCTGCCCCCGCCCGCGTGGGATTTGTATGGACGCGCGGACGTTTATCAGGTCTATGCCTCGCGAGGGTGTCCCTTTCAGTGCATTTTCTGCATGCGCGTGCTGGGCGACCAGGTGCGTTTTCGCTCGCCCGGCAATGTGGTGGACGAGGTCGAGCGGGTCGTCGAACGTTATGGCGCGAAGCGGATAGATTTTTCGGATGAAACCTTCACGCTGCGGCGCAGCTGGGCGCTGGAAATTTGCGATGAAATGGAGCGGCGGGGGCTTCACAAAAAGATCGAGTGGTTTGCCAACGGGCGTGTCAATTCGGTGGATGAGGAACTACTCGGGCGGATGCGCCGGGCGGGGTGCGTGCGCGTGGGCTATGGCATCGAATCGGGCAACCAGTCCGTCCTGAACGTGGCCCACAAGGGGACCACCCTCGAGCAGATCGAGCGGGCCATTGCGGCCACTAGGCGCGCGGGACTGGAAATGGAGGCGTTCTACATCCTCGGATTCCCGGGCGAGACCCGCCAGACGGCATGGGATACCATTCGTCTGGCGGCGCGGCTCAACACCACCACCGCCGCGTTCGGTATCATGGTGCCCTACCCGGGGACGCAGGTGGCCGAGATGGCCGCACGCGGCGAAGGGGGGTACCGCCTGATCTCGACGAACTGGAGCGATTTCGACAAGCACCTGGGCAATGCGATGGAACTCCAGACGCTCTCGCGCGCCCAGCTCGAGCGGTTGCAGGCGCAGGCGTATCTCTGGTTCTACCTGCGCAACCTGCGGCTGCGCAGTCTGGCGCGGTTCATGTGGGAGAAACGGAAAGCGGCGGGGCGGTTGTTGCGCAAGATGCTGGGGCGGGGTCGAAAAGCCGGGGGACCGGTTGCGCCATGACGCCCTCCCCTGTTTCCGAATTTGAGTCGCTGCCGCGTCGGGCGTATGTGATGTCGCAGTTCCCGGAGTTCTGCGAGACGTTCATCCTGAACGAGATCGTGGAGCTGGGCAAGCGGGGGGTGCCGTTCGAGGTTTTTTCGTTGAAGCGGTGCCGCGACGGCCATTTTCAACCGGGCGCCGAGGTGATCATGCGCGAGGCGACACATTACGTCCCACCGGTGCTGTCGGGGGCGGTGTTGGCGGCGCATGTTTCACGGGTGTTCCGCGCGCCGGGGCGGTACTTTTCGACGCTGGCCGTGGCGCTTCGATCTATCCGGGGACCGTGGCACACGTTTCTCAAGACGCTCTACGTGTTCGCACAGGCGCCCTGGTTTGCGCAGTTGGCCGAGCGGCGGGGACTCGAGCATATCCACGCGCACTGGGCGTCGGTGCCCGCGTCGGCGGGGCTGTTCATCGCCCGGCTGATGGGGCGACCCTTCAGTTTCACGGGCCACGCCTACGACCTGTTCATAGACCGAACCCTGCTGGAGGAGAAAATCCGCGCGGCGCAGTACCTGGTCACCTGCACGCAGTACAACCGCGATTTTCTCCTGAGAACCTACCCGTGGGCGCGGCCTCAACACCTCCACGCGGTGTACCACGGGGTGGACCTGACGGCTTTCGACGAAGCGCACGACCCGGCGGTCGAAGAACCGCTCCTGCTGAGCGTTGGACGGCTGTGCGACACAAAGGGGTTCCCGGAATTGATCGAGGCGTGTCGTCTGCTGCGCGAGCGGGGGGTGGCGTTCTCCTGCCGGATCGTGGGGGATGGGTACATGCGGGAGGAACTCGAACGCCAGATTCGCGAAGGCGGGCTGGAGGGGGTGGTGACAATCACGGGCCTGCTCCCGCGCGCGGCGGTTCGCGATCTGTACCGGCGGGCGCGGCTGTTCGTTCTGCCCTGTGTAGTCACCCCCCGGGGGGACCGCGACGGGCTGCCGAACGTGATCGTCGAGGCGATGGCGATGGGGCTGCCCGTGGTGGCGTCGAACATTTCCGGCATTCCCGAAGCGGTGGTCGAGGGGGAAACGGGTCGGCTCACGCTGCCACACGACCCGGTGGCGCTGGCGGGCGCGATTCAGGATTTGTGGGACAATCCGGCTCTTCGGGCGCAAATGGGGCAGGCCGGACGCGAACGGGCGCGGGCGCGGTTTGGTCTGGAGCGGAACGTGGCGCTGCTGGCGGCGCTCACCCACCGCGAATCGCGCGCTCAAGTTTTGGACGGGAACGTCCGATAATAAGGGGGACAGATTGGTCCCCGGGAGACGTTTTCCAATGAACTCCATTTTCAATACGCCCAATCCGCTTCATCCGGCGCCGTTCGAACCGGGACGCAAGATCAAGATTTTCTATGTGATCGAGCGGCTGGCGCGCGCCGGAACGGAATTGCATCTGCTGCATCTGCTCGAGCGGCTCGACCGCGAACGCTTCGAGCCGGTTCTTTGTTGTCTCAACGGCGCGTTGACGGACGTGAGTCTGGTGCCGCCGGGAATCGCCTGCCACACGCTCGACGCCAGCTGGAATCTGGCGCACCCGCGTGCGTTTCTCCTGTACCAACGCCTGGCGCGCCTGATCGGCTCCGAGGCGCCCGATGTCGTTCACAGTTTTCTCTTTGTCGCCAATATCATGGCGGCCTACGCGGCCAGTTCGGTCGAGACGCCCGTGACGGTGGCCACGCGGGGGCGCATGGGCATCGAGTGGGAGGCCACGTGGCTCCATCGCTCGCTCCAGCGCGCCGCCGACCGCCGCACCACCGCGACGCTGTGCAAGACCGAAGCCATGCGCCACGAGATCCACGAGGAGGAGAGCGTTCCGCTCGACCGGATCTTTCTGGTCCCCAACGGGGTGGACATCGAGACGTATGTGCCGCCGCGCGACGGAGAAGAATCGCTCGCGGCCCGGAGGTTGCTGGTGGATAAATGCGGGATTCCGCTCGACGCGCCCCTGGCTGTGGCCGTCGGGAACCTCAAGCCGATCAAGGGGCACCAATTTCTGGTTGAAGCCGCCGCCTTGTTACAGGCGACCCGGCCGGATCTCCACATCGCCGTGGTGGGCGAAGGGGAAAGCGCGCCCGAGCTGCGCCGGATGGTGAAGGAAAAGGGCCTCGAAAAAATCTTCCATTTCCCCGGGAAAGCCTTCGATGTGCGGCCCTGGATGCACGCGGCGACCCTGTTTGTGGCCCCCTCGCTCAGTGAGGGGATGCCGAACGCCCTGCTCGAGGCGATGGCCTGCGGCTTGTCCGCCGTGCTGAGCGACATTCCCGGCCACCGCGAGGCGGCGGGTGTCGCCGCCTGGTATTTCGAGCCGGGGCGTCCGGAAAGTCTGGCGGCGGCTCTCGAACACGCCCTGGGCGATCCTGAAACGCAGCGGGAATGGGGTCGCCGGATGCGGCAGCGTACCGAAGAGCGTTTCTCACTGGACGTGATGGTCCGCACGACTGAGAATATTTACTGCAAATTGCTCGGAGACGCGCGAGCCGCCGGACGGTTCCGGCCATGATTTAATTGAGAGGAAGGATTTCGAATGTTGTGGCGATCGGCGTGGATGTGTGTGTTGATAGTCGTTCTTGTCTCCTGTGGGAGTGTGCCGCATTGTTTCAAGAATACGACTCGTCGTGGAATCAATGACTGGAAGTATGTGGAATCTCAAGTAGACAAGTATTTTGCGTGTGTCGAAGAAGATGCAAATGATAGCCTGGGTTGGCTTGAAAAGTCTGTTATCGGAAGAGCCTCCGATGAGGAATTAGGAAAAATCATTGTTTACAGCCAGAGAAAAGGATCTATACTAGCCTCGAAAGAAGAATTTGAGGCGTCAGAGAGAGGAGATGCTTTATTTCTATTTTGCTTAGAATATTTGGGTGGTTCACCTGATCCTCAGAATGCATTAAAGGTTTTGGGAGATATCCGGCCAGATCTTTGTTTGGATGGCATGTATTCCGAATGGTATAAGGATTTTGAAAAGACATTACTAAGGAAGTGTCGCGAAACAAAGAATAAGGAAATTTCATGTCTCCCGCGTTTTTTTCTTCACTCCCTGTGGGTCGGGTAAACTGGATGAATGGGTCTGAAGGGGGTGTTTTGCATGACCCCCAACTGGGTTACATGTCTGCGAAGCATCCGACCTGTGCCATTCCGGCGCACCCTGATTCGGTTACGGCCATGTGGTGTCTGATTTCCTTCGTGCCGTCGTGTCTTCGTGTAAAAAATCTTAAAATGCGGGACTTGGGGATTTCCTGCGGCTTGCGCAGATTCCGGGGGATCGCCGTATGAAATTCACCGCCAAACGCCTTCGACTGGCCCTGCGTTCCCCGGCTCACTTTGGTTGGGCGGTGCGGCATGTGTTGCGCGCCAGCCCGCTGGGTCAGCTCGAGCGCGTTCTCCTGCGCGGGTACGCCTTGAAGCCGAACCTGCTGTCCATCAACATCACGGCGTACTGCAACCTGCGCTGCGAGATGTGCATGCAGCCGCGGGGGCTTCCGGGCGACGACGCCACCGGTGCCCTGGGCGCCGGGCGCTCCCCTCTTCAGGCCGACGACTGGATCCGTGTGATAGACCAGGCCGCCAGCGCCCACCCCGCCTTCTACTTCACCGGCGGCGAGCCGCTCCTGTACAAGGGGCTGGATCGCATTCTCGAACACCTCAAGAAGCGGGGCCTCATCGCCGCGCTCGTCACCAATGGGACTCTCCTGGAGCGGTGGGCCGAGCGCCTGGTCGAGATCGGTGTGGACAACGTGACGGTCTCGATAGACGGCCCGGAAGCGGTTCACGACGTCATCCGGGGCGTTCCGGGGACGTTCCGGAAAGCGGTGGCCGGGATGGAGGCGCTGCTCGAGGCCCGGCGGCGGCAAAACGCTCGCTTTCCTGCCCTGAAGATCAATTGCGTCGTGACGCAGGCGAGTCTGGCCACGCTGGGCGAGGTGTACGACCTGGCCCGCGAAGTCGGAGCCGAAGAGGTGAACTTTCAGCACCCCATGTTCGACACGGCGGAAAATGTGGCCGCGCACAACCGGGTGTTTCCGGAGGCCATGCGGCCGTTTGAAGATAATCGTAGGGGCGGACCTGTGTGTCCGCCCGAGAAGGAACAGGGACCCGCAGGCCCGCCCCCAAATGAACCGGGGTGTCCGGGCGAACCTGCATGTTCGGCCGAAAACCCGCCTTCCGAGGGAGGTGTCTGGCAGAAACGCCCCGGCGAGTTTTACGAAGGCAGCCTGACCCCGGAACAGTTTGAGTCGTTAGAAGAAACGCTGCGAGCCCTCGACCAACGCGTCCGACAGGACGGTCCCGCCGCGCCGCGCATCCTCTTTTTCCCCGAAATGCGCCCGTCGCTCTGGCGGGGGTATTATCTGGATCTTCTCTACCCCTTCGAGCGCCGGTGCCTGATGCCCTGGCGCACGATGCGCCTCCTGCCCGACGGGACGTTCGAGCCGTGCCTCCACTACGCCATCGGCAACGTCCGCGACACCCCGCTCTGGGATCTCTGGAACGCTCCCCGCATGCGGTTCTTCCGCCGGGCGCTTCTGAAGAACGGTCTCTACCCCGCCTGCGCGCGCTGCTGCTACCGGTCCTACCGGGGAGGCGGGGGCTGAACGACGCAGACACCGGTTTCGCATTTCCCGTATTTCCGTATTTCCCTTGACAGCGGTTGGCCCTGTTTCTCACAATTGATAAAGTGGCTGAATGAGATGAGGGCGGCAAGAGGAATCCCGCGTCATGGAGTATCCAGATGCTCAAGTTTGAGTGGGATAAGGCCAAAGCGAAAGCCAATCAAAGAAAGCACGGTGTTACCTTCGAAGAAGCCGCATCCATTTTTGGCGATCCTCTACAGAGTGTCGTCACGAGATTGACATCCTTCTCCTTTTCGGTATAGTGCCTTCGGTCGGATGGCCGAAGGAGGATTTGGATATGACGGACGTGCAGAGCAGACATGATATTTCGGACCGAGTGTGGGGGTTGATTGAGCCCCACCTGCCTGGCAGAAAAGGGATTTGGGGCGGCGTGGCACAAGACAACCGCCGTTTCATCAACGCTGTGTTGTGGATTCTTCGCACCGGCGCGCCCTGGCGCGATCTTCCGCCCCAGTATGGGGATTGGAAAAACACACATCGGCGTTTCTGCCGGTGGCGCGACAAGGGGCTTTGGGAGCAACTGCTCGAACAATTCATCGACGAGCCCGATCTTGAATGGCTGATGATTGATGCAAGCCACGTCAAGGTGCATCAACACGCAACGGGCGCCGAGGGCGGGAACCAGGACATGGGGCGCACAAAAGGGGGCTCAACACGAAGATACATCTGGCCGTGGATGCGCATGGTATGCCGCTCCGAGTGGTTGTTACAGCGGGTCCCCGAGCGGATTGTCAAGAGGCCGGAGCGCTGATCGATTCCATGCATGCCGACTTTCTGATCGCCGACAGGGGGTATGACAGCCAGGCGGTGCTGGACTTGGCGGCCCAACAGGGGATGGAGCCTGTTATTCCCCCCAAGAAGAACCGCAAGGAATTGCGGGATTATGACGAGTATCTCTACAAAATGCGCCACTTGGTTGAAAACGCATTTCTGCGCTTGAAAGAATGGAGAGGGATCGCCACGCGTTATGCAAAGAGGACCAGTTCATACCTGGCGGCGGTTCAAATCCGATGTCTTTTTCACTGGCTCAAAATCTTGTGACGACACGCTGTAGCCTACACGTTCAACGATCCAGACCACTCGATCGAGGAAGCGCGCTTTCTCTCGCTGGGCCTGTCGCAAACACGCAGGTTATTGATGGTCGCTTATACGGAACGGAATAGGAAAATCCGCATCATCAGCGCCCGCCTGGCCACGCGCAAAGAAAGGAAAATCTATGAAGAAGAATTCTGACGAAATGCGTGCGGAATACAGCCGGGAAGACCTGGGGAAAGGCGTCCGGGGAAAACACGCGCGCCGGTTTGCCCGGGGAACCAACCTGGTCCTGCTCGACGATGCCGTGGCCAAGGCCTTCCCTACGGCGGATGCGGTGAACGAGGCGCTGCAGGGACTTCTGGATCTGGCGAAAAAAACCCGCACCAAGTCTGCGACGCGGAAACGGGTGACTGTTTAAGTTGCGGCCAGGTCGAAAAGTTTCGGGCAGTGAGGGATAAAAATCGAGGGTAGCGCCCGTGACTGGTTGTATTTTGCCCTATCCTGGTGTTTTGCGGGATCTGGCTGAAAACCGATCCCTTCAATGGTTTTCCCCCTCTCAACTGCGGTTTTCAGGACGATCCATTCTCGAAGTCGAACTCGCCTCCGATTTTTTGTTCCAGCGCCTCAACGCGACGCTTAAGCGCTTCGATTTCGCCCATCAGGTCGGTGGGAGGCGCACTACTACTGGCCGGACCGGGAGCCGGGGGCGGCACGACCTCCGAGGACTGGCCGTGGTAGGCCGCCGGGTCGCAGGAATGGTTCAGCGCGTCGATGAGCCAGTCGTTGGTCAGGCGCAGGCGCTGGCTCATCCCCTTGGCGACCCAGAAGAGAACTTTCATGCCGATGAGGGAGAACTCGGTGCGCAGCATGGCGAAATTGTCCGCCGTCAGGAACAACAGTTCGGCGTCTTCATGAGCATAGGCCGAAGCCGAGCGGGGCTGACCGTCAATGAGGGCCATCTCGCCGAAGATGTCGCCCGGCTTCAGGATGGCGATGCGCTGGGGCTGGTCCCCCTGAGGGCCTTTTTTCTCGATTCGAACTGTGCCTTTCGAGATAAAGGCCAGATAACAGGCGTCTTCGCCTTCCTGAAAAACCGCATCTTCCTGGGTCACGGAATAAACGAGGAGGAAGCGGGCGAGTTTTTCGATCTGAATGGGAGTCAGTTCTCCGGCCCATTTGAGTTGGGCGAAGCGCTCTGCGCGTTCCTGAATGGACGTGGCGACGACTTTCATGGGTCAGGGCCTCCTGAAAAGCGGGATTGAGAAAGGTCTTGCCGGCACACGTAAAAAAACCGGCGCGCCGGATGTCTCAACGGGTAGGTTCTTTTATATCAGAAGCATGCTGGATTGTCTCTGGAAAAAGAACGGGCGAAACGAACGCCTGGCGGAAAAGAGCTAAAGTCCGTCCCCCGTCCGTCCGATAAGAAACATGATAGGGCGGCATACGCCGTGGAGGAGGGAAAATGCTTGGCTCGCTGCAGAACACCGTTTCCGCTGTCCGCGCTCACACGCGCGGGTTGCTGGTGTCTGCGCACAATCTGGCCAACCTGCAAACGGACGATTTCGAGCCGAGCAGCACGGTCTATCTGTCCGGCGCTTCGGGTTCAGTCCAGGCCTCGGTGGCGCCCAGCGGGGCCAGCGAGGCCGATATCCCCACGGAATTTGTGAATATGGCATCGAGCCGCCGGGCGATCGAGGCCAACTTGGCGGTGATCCGCACGTCGGATAAGACCCTCGGGGTATTGCTGGACATTGTCGGGTGATGATCGCCGCGTAGTACGGACGTGGCGTGTCAATTCAATAGATGAGAGAGACCCATGTCTATTCTGGAATCGCAGAGCGCATCCAAACTCATTCAGCGGCGGTATGCCGCCTACGAAGCGCAGATCGAGGAACTGAAAACGCTTCTACTCGAGGCGCGTTCCTTGTTCAAACTCACCGTCGAGTACTCCAAACCCTCCATCCCGATCATCGAGAAGCGGGACCGGTTCAACGAGATCATGGCGATCATGAACAAGATCGACACCCTGACGGGGATGACCCCGGAACAGGCCGAAGCCGAGATGCTCAAGCGGATGGAGAAAGAAAAGAAGAAAAAGCAGGCCCCGGCGGAAAAATTCAAACAAGTCAAGGTGATCTGAGACGGCGGAAACGCGAGATAGGCTCTTCGCCGAGAACGATCAACGCCCCAGATTTGCATAACCCCGAACGACCCGAAAAGGTGCGAAAACGGCCGAAAAGGCCACCCCAAAGCGGTTTTCGTGCGACAATCTCCCAGAAATTCGCAAACGAAGTCTATTTCATCAGCCACAAAAAAGCACAAGGGCCTGGCTCAGCGGAACCGCACCCCATCGTGTAGGGGCGGACCGGTGTGTCCGCCCAGAGCGAAGCGACGCCCCGGGTTACGCGTCCTCTTTTTTCCCCCAAAGGGCTGAACCTGAAAACCGCAGTTGAGCGCCAACGGCGCGGATGGATTGTAGCCTGGGGCAAGCGAAGCGTCGCCCCAGGACAGGTGTCCCTTTCTTTCATCAGGGCTGAAGGCCCGAACTATAAAAAATCTTGATTTCAACCCCTTATTCAACCGCGAAAAGCGCGAAAAAACCAGGTTTTCGCGCTTTTTGCGTCTTTCGCGGTTTTTTCTTGTGGTTGCGGCTCCGGGGTTTCGGAGCGCCTCTCCACTCACGGGTGAGGCTCTTCCGTTTCGTCCGGGAGGGGAGTTTCCCCGGCGCGCAGGTTCTGGAGAATTTCCAGAATCGCGTCGCGATCGTCCAGGTCCGCCTCGACGATCCCCCACCCTTTCTGCATCTGGAAAATGCCGTTGTACGCCGAGTCGTGGTAGGTGCGGATGGCGTAGTCGATCCCCTCCGCGTCGAGCATCGAACTCAGCACCTGCGCCTCAATCTCGTTCTCCAGCGTGGCCACCTTGCCGTAGTTCGTCATGGAGTAGCCTCCTTCTATTCCTAAATCATCTGTTTCTTCCGAATATTCCCCCAGTTGGAGATCCCCATTGATCCAGGCTTTGAGGGATTTCTTGTACCTTTTCCACGTAAGGTCATCTTTTCGAAAAACGGCCACTCGGTCGCGAAGTTCGGAATCGGTGATGTTCATAAATTGCCAGACTTGTTCGTCGAAATCGGAGTACACATCAAAGAGTGTATCAATAAAATAGTCTTCAGGAAACATGTCCTTTGTCTTGACGTCATCCACTCCCAACTGCAAAGCCAGAAACTCATTATCGAAGAGGTCATCGAGTTCGCTCCCCATCAGGCCACCACACCAGACGCATTTCGCCCCCGCCAGGATCGCGCTTTGAGCGAAATTGTCCATTTGTCCGGATGGGTGTCCCGTCAAGATTTCATTCTGGTAGAGGAACAAAGAAAAATGCTCCGCCTCCGGGAGCCATTCGGTCACCGAGTCGATCGCACCCACCAGCAGCAGGTAGTATCGGTATCCCTCATGTTCCGCGAGTAGCCTCAGCACAAGTCGCCTCCCGTCCCTTTTTTTCTACCACCAAGACACCAAGGCACAAAGAAACACAACTCAAAATCTTGGTGACTTGGTGTCTTGGTGGTAAACAACAGAAGTTGTCCAGACACGGAGAACCGCTCGCCCGCGGTCGCCCATGATCTAGTCTCCTTCCACCTCCAGGTCATCCGTCAATTCCAGTTCCCCGTTGATCCAGGCCATCAGGGTTTTCTCGTACCATTTCCCGATGACGTCGTCTTTCTGAAAAACGGCGACCCGGTCACGAACTTCGGAATCGGTGATGTTCATGAAATTCCAGACGTGGTCTTCGAAACTGGATTTTACATTGAAAAGCGTGTTGATCCAGTAGTCGTCAGGAAACAGATCCTTCGTCGTAACCTCATCCACGCCCAACTTCAGGGCCAGAAATTCATTGTCAAAAATATCGTCGAGTTCGCTTCCCATCAGGCCGCCACACCAAATACATTCCGCCCCGGCCAGGATGGCACTTTGGGCCAGTTGATCCATTTGTGCGGCTGCATGTCCTTGGATTTCGGCATCCCGGTAAATGAACAGGGAAAAATGCTCCGGTCCCGGAAGCCATTCGGTCACCGCCCCCAGATCATCCACCAACAGCATGTAGTATCGGTACCCCTCGTGTTCCGCGAGTAGCCTCAGCACAAGTCGCCTCCCGTCCCTCTTTTTCTACCACCAAGACACCAAGGCACAAAGAAACACAACTCAAAATCTTGGTGTCTTGGTGGTAAACAACAGAAGTTGTCCAGACACGGGAAGCCTCTCACCCGCAGTCGCCCATGATCTATTCTCCTTCCACCTCCAGGTCATCCGTCAATTCCAGTTCCCCGTTGATCCAGGCCATCAGGGTTTTCTCGTACCATTTCCCGATGACGTCGTCTTTCTGAAAAACGGCGACCCGGTCGCGAAGTTCGGGACTGGTGGTGTAATTCATGAATTGCCAGACCAGTTCTTCAACGCTCGCATGCACATCCCAGTCTGCGCAAATGCTGTATTCCTCGGGGAACAAGTTTTCACTTTCGACACTCGGATCAAGCCCCAACTTTAGATATACAAATTCTTCACCAAAGAAATCATCGAGTTTGCTTCCCATCAGGCCGCCACACCAGACGCATTCCGCTCCGGCCAGGATCGCGCTTTTGGCGAACCGGAAATACCGATCGATGTCGGCCCGCTCTTCAATCTTGTTGTCTTCGTAAATGAACAGAGAAAAATGCTCCGGCCCCGGAAGCCACTCGGTCACCGAGTCGATCGCATCCACCAGAAGCAGGTAGTATCGGTATCCCTCATGTTCCGCTATCAGCCTCAGCACCCGTTGCCTCCCCATCCTCTTTTTATACCACCAAGACACCAAGGCACCAAGAAACACAACCCAAAGAAATCTTGGTGACTTGGTGGCTCACAATAGAAAGCGTCCAATCTCTTTTTCGACCCTTTTTTCCAGCGACCGCATATACAATTTCCAGTTCGGGTCATTCTTCTGGAAAACGGCGACTTTGTCCTTTATATGAGGTTCGTAAAGAGACGTTGCAGAGGCGAGACTCATGAATTCCCAGACCAATTGATCCATGTCAAAATCATCCGTTTTAAAATACGTCCGGACATAATCGTCGTCGTCGGAAGACGTATCCTCACCATCGGCGTCTTGGGCAGATTCCCGTTTTAAGAACATCTCTTCCAAGTCAAACAGATCGTGAAGCCAGCTGCCCATCAAGCCACCGCAATAGACACTTTTTGCCCCTGCCTGCAACGCACTTCTGGCAAACCTCGAAAATCGAGCGACCTCTTGGTCCCCTTCTATTTTCTTATCTTGATAAATGAACAGAGAAAAATGCTCCGGCCCCGGGAGCCACTCGGTCACCGTATCGATCGCATCCACCAGAAGCAGGTAGTATCGGTATCCCTCGTGTTCCGCGAGCAGCCTCAGCACAAGTCGCCTCCCGTCCCTCTTTTTCTACCACCAGGAGACCAAGGCACAAAGAAACACAACCCAAAGAAATCTTAGTGTCTTTGTGACTTGGTGGTTCAAAGCGTTCGTGTACCGGAATCTCGATTTCCGGTTCACCCGCGCAGTTTTCGGACGAAGGTCTTGTTGACCAGATCCATCTTTTCCCTGTTCTCTCTTTTCTTACCACCAAGACACCAAGGCACAAAGAAACACAACTCAAACAAATCTTGGTGTCTTGGTGCCTTGGTGGTTCAAAGCGTTCGTGTAACGGTGTGCGATCTCCTGTTTCCGGTTCACCCCCGCAGTTTCTTTGCGAAAATCTCGTTGACCAGTTGCGGGTTGGCCTTGCCGCGGCTGGCCTTCATTACCGCGCCGACCAGGAAGCCCAGGGCGCGGTCCTTGCCCTCGCGGAACTCCTGCGCCGGGCCGGGGTTGGCCGCGATCACCTCGTCCACCCACGTCTCCACCTGGCCGCTGTCCTTGACCTGGACCCAGCCCTTTTCCTCGACGATTTTCTTCGGGTCGCGGGTGCGGGCCGGGTCATCCGCCGCGGCGAGCATTTCGGCGAACACGTCCTTGGCGATCTTGCCCGAGATGGTCCCGGCGTCGATGAGCGCGACGAGCGCCGCCAGGTCGGGCGCGGCGATGGGCGACTCGGACGGTTCGACATCGCGCGCGTTGAGTTCGCGCAGCAGTTCGGTGGTGATCCAGTTGCTCAGGGCCTTGGGGTTGTTGTGCGCGGCGACGGCCTGTTCGAAGTAGGCGGCCAGCGCCCGCGTTGCGGTCAGGATGTCGGCGTCGTACTCCGACAAGCCGTACTGCTCGATGAAGCGAGCGCGTTTGGCGGCGGGCAGCTCGGGCAGCTCGGCCCGGATGCGGTCGAGCCAGGCGTCGTCCACTTCGACCTCGACCAGATCGGGGTCGGGGAAGTAGCGGTAGTCGTGGGCGCTTTCCTTCGACCGCATGGCGAGCGTGCGCTGGCCCGCTTCGTCCCACTGGCGGGTGTCGTGGATCAGTTTTTCGCCCCTGTCGAGCGCCCGGCACTGGCGGCGCGTCTCGTACTCGATGCACTTGAGGGCGACCTTCATCGAGCCGAGGTTCTTGATTTCGGCCCGGAAGTTGGGCAGTTCGGCCTGACCCAGGGGGCGGTGCGAGATGTTGACCTCGAAGCGCAGACGGCCTTCGTGCATGTTGCAGTCGCTGACCTCGATGTACTCGAGCAGGTTCTTGAGCGCCTGCATGTAGGCCATCGCCTCCTCGGCCGAACGGAGGTCGGGTTCCGAGACGATCTCGAGCAGGGGCGTCCCCGCGCGGTTCAGGTCCACGAGGCTGTACTCCTCGCCCGTGCCTTCGGGGTGGACGTTCTTGCCCGCGTCCTCCTCGAGGTGGATGTTGTTGATACGGATCTTTTTCTTCTCCGCGCCCCCGTTGATGGGGATTTCGAGATAGCCGTCCTCGCCCAGGTTGCGCCGCAGCTGCGAGATCTGGTAGTTCTTGGGCAGGTCGGGGTAGTAGTAGTTCTTGCGCTCGAAATCGGTGAGCGGGTTGATGCGGCAGTTGAGCGCCACGGCCGCGCGCAGGGAAAAGTCGAAGGCTTTGCGGTTCAGCACCGGTAGCGACCCCGGCATGCCGAGGCACACCGGGCAGACCTCGGTATTGGGCGGCTGGCCGAAGCGGGTCGAGCACCCGCAGAAGACTTTGGTGTCGGTGCCCAACTCCACGTGGACTTCGTAGCCGATGACGGTTTCATACTGCATGAGCCGGGGTTCCTTGTATCCTTCAAGTTGTTCATATGTTCGTTGCGCTGGAATGCCCCTGTCTTTCCCGCATTCCACCCTCCATGCCATATCACAGCGCGCCGCAAAGGTCAAACCCTCTGGAAAGGGGGGGGAATGGACGGGTCTTCCAACGATTCGGATGAACGGTCTCTTAAGAGGAAGATTGAGAAAACCGGGACACAAAGACGGTCGGGTACAGTGGACACAATCAGCCCCCCCACACAGACAAACACAGATAGACCTGGCGCAGCGCAGCCGCAACCAATCCGTAGGGGCGGACCTGTGTGTCCGCCCAGGCGAGAGGTCTGATACCACGAAGAGACACGAAAACCCAGAGAACGGGGATGTAAAGAATAATCGCGCAGAGACGCAGGGACGCGGAGACCGTTGGTTGTAAGCCACATGAGGCACAAAAGTCCTGGCGCAGCGGAGTCGTAACCCAAAAAACCGCGAAAGACGCGAAAAGCGCGAAAAACCAGATCTTTCGCGCTTTTCGTGGTTGAAAAAGCGGTTTCAACTGTCCCTTGTTTGGGATTCGAAAATCGAGGGATACCCTCCCGAATACGGATTTTTGCTCCGAGCCGCAGGTGCATCTCCCGAATTTGTGGGAAGGATGGTTATGATCAACCGGATCTATGGGGGTTTTGAAAAGCCCGAAGGGCTTATACATACGATAGCCCAGGGCGAGCACAGCGTCGCCCTGGGAAAAGACGCCTATTTTGCGAACCCTGCAAGGGTTCAACATAGAGGGGTACAGGAGGGGAAAGATCGAGATTTGTTGTGCCCCTTCAGGGCACGGAGAGTGACTGCCGGTTACCCAGGGCGGCGCTTCGCTTGCCCTGGGCTAGCGTATATAGAATCCTTTCAGGATTCTTTTTTTCCCGAACCTTCCGGTGTTCGTCTCAGGCGTCTATGTACAGGAGGGAACCAGGCTATTCAAGTTTCAGTGAACCCTTTCACGAATTCGGGGGATGCACCCCCGAGCCGCCCCTCCGGGCAATCCCACTTGACAGGATTTTGCGCCCTGTGCGAGGCTTTCCCTTGTCATGCCACGGTCGTCCGCCCCGTTGTCCGGGAACTCAGGATCAAGAGGGAGGAATTCGGTGTTCCATCCCCCGATTCCCGATTTCAGGAACGACGGTTATTTTCGGAGCCCTGTAACAACTCTTCACAAGAAACGGAGCACACAGAATGAAATTCATCGGGGCGCTCATCATGGCGGCGCTGGTCCTGATCGCGTCAGCCGTCGTGCAGGCAAAGGACACGGAACCGGATGGATACCGGCTCGTCTGGGCGGACGAGTTTGAAAAGAACGGCAAACCGGACCCGAACAACTGGACGTTCGAACAGGGCTTCGTTCGGAACAATGAAGCGCAATGGTACCAGCCGGAAAACGCCTTTTGTGAAGAGGGCCGGCTGATTATCGAAGGGCGCCGTGAGCGCAAACCCAATCCGAATTATGACAGCCAGGGGCGGGACTGGAGAAGAAAGCGGGAATTCATTGACTACACTTCCGCGTGTCTCATCACCAAGGGGCTTCACAGTTGGAAGTATGGCCGCTTTGAGGTCAAGGCGCGCATCAAAACCCGGGACGGGCTTTGGCCCGCCATCTGGTTCCTGGGCCTGGAGGGGGGGTGGCCCAATTGCGGAGAAATTGACCTGATGGAATACTATCGAGGCATGATCCTGGCGAACGCCTGCTGGGGAACGGAAAAAAGGGGGACACCGAAGTGGGATGACAGCCGGAAACCCGTCCAATCGTTCGAAGACCCGAAATGGGACGAGAAGGACCATGTCTGGCGCATGGACTGGGACAGCGAGAAGATCGAACTGCGCGTGGATGGCATTCTTTTGAACACCATTGACGTCACCACGACGGTGAATCCAACGGGAAGACGACCGGAGAATCCGTTTCAGCAACCGCAGTACTTGTTGCTGAACCTGGCCATCGGCGGCACCAATGGGGGCGATCCCTCAAAAACGGATTTCCCGTCTCGATTTGAAATTGACTATGTGCGCGTGTATCAGAAGCAATCGCCAGACGCTTCCGTTTCGCCTTCCAAGTAGAGGACGGGAGGAAGTCAGGATGGTGCCCCCTCAATTCAAGGAGGAGAAGTAATTATGGACTGTCTATCCGCCGACCGCCCTAAGACCGACCCCCAAGACGATCTATTTGGGCATGCTCCTTTTGCGAAAGGACTGGCCGATGGTATTTGCCGCTATCCAGGCAGTGATGGTTTGGTGCTCGCCCTCTACGGGCCGTGGGGTTCGGGCAAATCCACAACACTCAACTATGTGAGTCATTACCTTGAGCAACAGTCCGAAGGGAACCAGCCTGTCGTTGTGTCATTCAACCCCTGGTGGTTCTCCGGGCAGGAGAATCTTGCCCGAGCCTTCCTCGGCCAGCTCCAGGCCGTACTTCCTACCAAGAGTAAGAAATTCGAAAAGTTGGGTGATCTGTTGGGTGATTTTGCAGAAGGCATCGGCGGTCTGATCGATCTGTCGGGCATAACTGGTGGTGCGGGGGGCGTACTTGGGAAACTCATTGGGAAGGTGACCAAGCGAAAGCCGAAAGACGTTCCTGCGCTCAAGTCCGAGATCAGCAAGATACTGAAGGAGGCTGGAAAACGCATCCTTGTCGTCATCGACGATATCGACCGCCTGACGCCAGATGAGATACGCCAACTGTTCACCGTGATAAAGGCGTTGGCAGATTTTCCAAATGTCGTCTATCTGTTGGCTTTCGATCGCGATGTCGCCACACAAGCCATCTCGCAGCAGACAGGCCTGCCTGGCGAGCGCTATCTGGAGAAGATTATACAGGTATCGTTCGAACTGCCGCCGGTTGATCGCGTGGCTCTACGGGCCGCTCTGTTCAAACGCCTCGATCAGGTGTTAGGCGACGACCTATCAGACAAACTGTTTGACCAGACCTATTGGACGAATGTATTCCACGAAGGCATCGATCCATTGATCCAGGCACCACGTGATGTCGTTCGGTTTACGAATACGCTGTCGGTGACTTATCCGGTAGTACGCGGAGAGGTCAACCCGGTGGATTTCATCGCACTCGAAGCCATTCGGGTTTTCTTGCCCGATCTGTATACGGTCATACGAGCGAATCGAGACAAATTTTCCGGTCATACTCTTGGATTCGGATATGCGGATGACCGGAACGCCAACCAAGCTTTTCACCAGCAGTGGATGGACAAACTACCCGAAGAACACCGGAAAAGTACTCAGAAATTTCTTAATCGTATCTTTCCGAAAATCGGGCAAGTGGGGTACGGGGACGAATGGTCGGCCGAGTGGCGCAGAAATCTACGTGTCTGCCATCCCGATATATTCCCGATATATTTCCGACTTACCATCCCTACCGGGGATGTCAGCCACAGTGAGATGACAACGTGGCTTGGCCTGGTGGGGAGACCGGCAGATTTCGGCAATTTTCTTGTTCAGGCCAAAGGGGAAAAGCGTCCTGACGGCTTATCGAAGGCTCGAGAATATCTCGAACGGCTGATGGATCATGTCGGGATCGAAAAAGACATCCCAGAAACACAAATCCCATCAGTCATTCAAGCACTTCTCGACGTCGGAGATGCATTGATTGATCCTGCCGACGAACGTGGAATGTTTGATTTTAGCAATATTTCTCGTGTTTCAAGGCCGGTGTATCATCTACTGAAACGTTTGGAAGCAGATCGGCGCGCTGGCATATTCGAGTCATCTATCCGATCTGGTAAAGCAATCGTCGTCCAGTCGTGGCTCTTGCAGAGATTGGACAATGAGATAAGAGAGGCAAGGGACCCCAGTGAAGTCACGTTGTTGACTGTGGATGAGGTCGAACACCTGAAGACAGTTTGGTTGGATCGGGTTCGGACGCTATCAGACGAGACGAATCTTTTGTGTAACTTAGAATTACCAGAACTCCTTGCGGCATGGCGACGCTGGGCGAACGCAGTTGAGGTTCGAACATGGTGTGATCAAATTACAAAGTCTGACGAAGGCCTTCTGATCTTTGTGTCCAGATTTCTTCAGTACACGCGATCCCACTTCATCGGTGATAGGGCTATTATTTTCGAACCTCGGCTCGATCCCACATGGTTGACAGATTATCTCGACACAAACGTCTGTGCGGAACGGCTCCGAGATTTGAAGCGAGACGGAAAGATCCCCGACCAGGCTCAGGAGGCCGTATCTCAGTACCTGAAAGAGTTTGAAATGCTTCCGTCTGGAAAAAATCCGGATACGATGCGCGTTTGATGATTGACAGGTCAGACAAATCAGGTGGGATCAGGTGACACCATTGGATCAGGTGACACCATACCGAATTCTGGGATCTTGGAATCTTGGGACGCCATACCCGAGTACGGGTTCTTTCTGAAAGGTTTCTTTCCGGGAGTGAAGGGGGTGCATCTCGAACGTGTTACACTACGCTCCGTTTCTTCCATTCAAGAAAATCCCTGATGCCCAGTTGCACTCAAAAAAATACGAACGCTGAGGACACTTTCGGAACGGAACTAAACAAACTGGACAGGATAACAGGATCGACAGGATACGAATTGAAGCTCGCCACATCCTGTAAATCCCGTTATCCCGTCTGTTTTTCTTTGGTTTTTCCTCGCAAGAAGGATTTTCACACAAAGATAGAGATTGTCTTCGGATGCCTCCCGAATCGTTTTTTTGAATGCGACTGAGTATGAAAGGGATGAAGATGCGGCAGCCCGGGGCCGGGCGTAGCGCCGCACCGGGGATTCGATAGATCTCTCCCCGTGCCCTGAAAAGGCAGAACAAAATCACGAGACCTCTCTGTTGTGTTCAACCCTTATACCCAGTTGCAATCAATCGGATACCGAAAATCGCTTTATTCAACCACGGAACACACAGAACACACCGAAAAGATGCGGTTTCCGTGTGTTCCGTGGTTTTTATTTGATCGTTCTCCCTTGAGAGAAGGGTTCTGTTATTAAACAAGTTCGTGTATCTCGAACACAACTTCTGAAGGGATTCCGGATCTCAGAAAGATCCCTCAAAATCGCGCCGGCGAGGACGCCGGCGGTACGAACAACCGCTCACGGGCGGGACGCCCGTGCCACCTCCGGGCCATCCCTGCTTTTACAGGACGGGGTGTTTCCCGCCATCCCCTCCCTTAAAACGCCAACCTCACCCTGAGAAAGGCGATTCTGGAGGAGGCATGAGCGTCTCGCCCATGAAGGGGTACGTCCTGCCTGAACGGTGGCTCTTCTTGAGAAAAACCTTTTGTTTCGCGGGATAAACCCTTTATACTGGCGTTTGTCGGACTGGCGCCCGGACGGGGCCGTCCGGTTTGTTCCTATTCCACCTGTGCAAAGGACTTTCTCCCGTGCTTCGTCGTTTTGTCTGTTTTTCGCTGCTTTTGTCCGCCCTGGGGCTGACCGCGTGCAGTTTCATTCCGCAGCAGGCCACCGAGGTGCCGCAGTCGGCGCCGTTCTGTGCCATGCTCGAGGCGGCGCGTCTGAATCAGGACGCGCGTTACTTCCAGTGCTTTTCCTCCAAGGTCATGCACCTCGATCCCGATCCGTCCGTTTTTGCCGAGGCGCAGAAGAACCTGAACCACAGCTATGGCAACTGGCAGCTGTCGGACTTCCACTTCACGTATGAGGGCGACGAGGTTCGTGGCGTGCTCAATGTGTTTCATAAAAACCGCCGCGACGTTTCCTTCCCCGTGGTGAATGAAAACGGCCAGTGGAAGATCGACACTCATTAGCCCGGAAGCCTCCGGGTGTCCCAGAGCCGGTTTCCGAGGGCGCATCTTGAAAGTACCGTTCGTGGGGTACCGACCCGATATTCGTCGGGAAAAGCCTGAAGGGCTTGCACATACGGTAGCCCCGGGCAGAGCGAAGCGCCGCCCTGGGAAAGAGACGCCGCCTCCAGTCCAACCCTGCAAGGGTTGAACAAAGACAGGACGTTCCCCGGATTTTGTTGTGCCCCTTCAGGGCACGGGAAAAAACAACCGAATACCCGGGGCGACGCTTCGCTCTGCCCCGGGCTGTCGTATCTTTATCCCTTTCAGGGATTTTTTTTGAGTGGAGGGAACGTGCCGCCGGGTAACACTTTCGAGATGCGCCGGTTTTCCGACAAAAATCGGGAAAAACATTGCGTGTGCGCCTTGTTTTCCGGCATATTCAGAGCGAGGATTCTCCCTGAAGCGGATGGATCGTTCACCCCCTGCGGGAAAGGCGCCGGATGTTTCGCCCTATTATTCTCACGCGCGTTTTCTTTGTCGCCCTGGCCACGGCCTTCGGGTTCTGGGCCAACCATGTCTGGCCGCTGGGCGCCAGCGACAAGGCGCCGTTCCTGGAGCCGGGCACCAACTCGACCATTGTGGCGTTCATTCTGGCCGTCCTGGTGGTGGTGCTCGAGTACAGCCTGCGCACGGTCTCGACCAAGCACCTGATTCTGGCGTCGTTCGGCCTGCTGCTGGGGCTGTTGACCGCCCGCCTGATTTACCAGACGATTCCGAACTCGATTCTGGCGCCCGAGAAGGCCCTTGCTGCGTGCAGCCTGATTTTTGGCTACTTTGGCGTGGTCACCGCGCTCAAACACGCCGACCAGATCAGCCTGAACCAGTTCCGCTTTATCCTGTCGAATCCCGAGTTGGGGGGACAGACGCGCCTGCTCGACACCAGCGTCATCATTGACGGGCGCGTCGAGGAACTCCTGGCCAACGGGTTTCTGTCCGGTTCGATCGTTTGTCCTTCGTTTGTGATAGACGAGTTGCAGGCGCTGGCCGACAGCGCCGACCCGCTCAAGCGCACCAAGGGGCGGCGCGGGTTGACCATTCTGAAGTCCATTCAGGACAAATATGCCGGTCTCCAGATAATCGAGAAGAATTACCCGAACCTGGCCGATGTGGACCACAAACTTCTCGAACTGGCCAAGGAACTCAATGCCCAGGTGGTGACCAACGACACCAACCTGCAGAAGGTCGCCGACCTCCACAAGGTCAGTTTCCTCAACGTCAACGCGCTGGCCGACATCCTGCGCCCCACGGTCTTTGTCGGAGAAACCTTCACGATCGGGATCATCCGCGAGGGCAAGGAGGCGGGGCAGGGGATCGGTTACCTGCCCGACGGCACCATGGTCGTCGTGGACGACGGCAAGCGCAGCATCGGCCAGGACGTCGAGGTCGCCGTCACCAGCATTCTTCAGACCCCCACCGGGCGCATGATTTTCGCCCGGTCCGTTGCGCCGGACAACCATGTCAACGCCTGATAAAGCCTTTTCTCCCGAGGACGGTCTGACCGCCGCCGCCGTTATCGCCGCCGCCGGGCGCGGCAGTCGGCTGGGCGCCGATCAGCCCAAGCAGTGGCTTCCGCTCGGGGGCGAACCGCTCGTGGCGCACTCGGTGCGCTTCTTTGCCCGCCTGCCGCGCGTGCGCGAGATTCTCGTCGCGCTCGATCCGGACAGTCTGGCCGATGGTGCGCGCGTGGAGTCGCTGCGCCGCGCCAGCGGGACGACCCCGTTGCGGCTGGTGGCGGGTTCGGGCGCCCGGCAGGAGTCCGTGTGGCAGGCGCTTCAGGCGCTCGCCGAGCGACTGCCCCTGCCCGATCTGGTTCTGGTCCACGACGCCGCGCGCCCGTTCCCTCCGGTCGAGGCGGTCGAGCGCAGCCTCGACGAGGCGGCCCGAGTCGGGGGCGCCATCTTGGCGTGTCCCCTGATTGAAACGGTCAAGCGCGTCAACGCCGACCTCGAGGTGGTCGAAACGCTCGACCGTTCGACGCTCTGGACGGCGCAGACCCCTCAGACGTTCCGATGCGCCGACTTGATCGAGGCTTATCGCGCGCAGGAAGGCCGCCTGGCCGGGTTCACCGACGATGCGGGCCTTTTCGAGGCCTGGGGCGGGTGCGTGCGGCTGGTAGAAAGTTCCCCCGCCAATTTCAAGATCACCACCCCCGAAGATTTCGCCCGCGCCGAGCGGCTGCTGCGCGAGACGGCGGGGAACTGAAAACCCCCTCAAGATCCATCCCTTCTTGACAGAGCCTTTCGCCACAATTGTCTTGGCAAGCGCCGGGGGGCTGTGGCTATAATCCGGGCATGCGAATCCTTCTGGTCAATCCTCCTATTGCCCTGCTCGACAACGCCGCCCGACTCGAGGCGTTGGACGACGAGGACAACTCCAAAGTTCCAATCGGGCTCTACTCGCTGGCGGCCCTGATGATCGAGGCCGGTCACGAAACCCGCCTGGCCAATCTGGCCCTGACCCCCGAACGCGAGGCGCTTCGCGAGATCGTGGAGTGGAAACCGGATCTTTTGGGGTTTACGGCTTTTTCCTATAACGCGCCAGTCGTGCAGGCGCTGGCGAGCCGGTCGCGCAAGGCGCTGCCGAATTGCCGCATTGTGCTGGGTGGGGTCCACGTCACCTTTCTCTACGAGGAGATTCTGAAGCGGTGGCCCTTCGTGGATTTTGTGGCGGTGGGGGAAGCGGAAAACAGTTTTTCCGAACTGGTGGCGCGCCTGGAACGAGGCGATTCGACCGAGGGGATTCCGGGGATTGCGGGACGCCGGACCGACGACTCGCTCGACTGGGTGGGGCCGGCCGCGCCGATGGCGGATCTGGGGCAGTTGCCCATTCCGGCTCGCTATTTCGATTACGACATTGTGGCCACGTCGCGCGGGTGTCCGGCGAACTGTTCGTTCTGTTGCTCGCCCGGCATGTGGGGGCGGCGGGTGCGGGAGAGGCCCGTGGCGCATGTGCTCGAGGAATTGCGGCTGCTGCGGGACCGGTACGGCCGCACCCAGGTGTCGTTCAAGGACGAAACGTTTACGGCGCGTCCCACGCGGGTGCGCGAACTGTGTCAGGCGATGGTGGACGAGCAGATCAACCTGTGGTGGACGTGCGACACGCGAGTGGATTGTCTGGACGAGGAGCGGCTCTACTGGTTGCACAAGGCGGGCTGTTTCATGGTGAGCCTCGGGGTCGAGTCGGGCAGCGAGCGGTTGCTCCGGGCGATGGGGAAGGGGACCAATCTCGATAAAATCCGGCAGGGCAGTCTGCTGGCGCGCCAGTTCGGGATGCAGGTGCGGTTCTATATCATTCTGGGTTTGCCCGATGAGGAAGCGGAGGATTTGCAGGCGTCGCTGGATCTTATTGAAGCCTGCAAGCCGAATTTTGTCTTTCCCGCGATCCTGACCGTCTCGCCCGGCACGCGAATCTGGGAGTTGTATCAGGAAAAATTTCACGTCAACGACTCCATGTGGTTTGCGCCCGGAAGAAAAAAATTCATCGAGTTCGATCCGACGCACAAGGTGTTGACGATACCCGCGGGAAGGCAATTGCTGGATTTCGAGAATCGCTGGAAAGCGGTCAAGACCGAGGGGCCGCTTTACCCCCACACGGAAGAGGAATTGCGATGGGCGCAGGGGCGGCTCGCCGATTGTTTCGCCCCGAATTACGATCTGGCGCTGTTCCTGAAGAAGGAAAACCGCTTCGACGAGGCGATCCCGTTTCTTGCGCAAGCGTTGCGGATGCGTCCGAATTTCGATAAGGGGTGGATTGAGATTGGCGAGTGTTACGACCGGATCAATCAGCTGGATCAGGCGCTGGTCTGCTGGCACCAGGCGGCGGTGACCGAAGGCATTATGCCCCAGAACCTCGCGATCAGTCTGTTCTATCTGGGACTGGGACTCGAAGCGAAAGGCGATCTGGAAGGGGCGTTGGGTCTGTGGAGGCGTGCCGCCGCCACGTTCCCGTCGTATGGGGGACCCACTCAGCGCCTCGCCGAACGGTTTGTCCAACTGGGCCGCTGGGACGAAGCGGAGCATGCGGCGGAGGCCTGGACGAGCCTCGACCCGGAGTCGGGACCGGCCTGGCGCCACGCCGCGCTGGCCGCGCTCGGGCTGGGCAAGGCCGACGAGGCCCAGACGCGTTTCGAGAAAGCGTTGAGTCTGATGCCCGAAAATCCGGAGGTCTATTGCGATTACGCCGTGCTGATGTCGAAGGCCGGTCTGCCGGGCGAAGCGCTGAAGATCGTGCAGACCTGCCTGCAGGTTGCGCCCGAGCATCCGCGCGCGCTCGAATTTCAGGAAAAACTGCGGAAAACTCTTTGTCCTTGAAGAAAACTCTCGTTTTTAATACACTATGAATTGGGCGGCACGGTACACATCTATAGGGTACGAATCGTATCCGAGAAAAGGGCACTACTACGACCATGTCATCCGGCCGCCCACCTACTAAAACCGAAAATCCCTATGATTTTACTATGCCTGAGAGCATTGAAGAACTGGCGACTCTTTTAGAAACACAGAGTCAATTATTAAATGATTTGACCAGCCCGCTGTCAAAAAATGAATATTATGAGAGAATGAGAATTCCGAAAAGGAATTCCAAGTCGGAATGTAAGTTCCGTATTGTATGGAAATGCAAGTCAGAAGAAACTGCAAACTTACATAAATCATTCGCTAGGCGCTTTGAAAAATTTATGCTCTCCAAAGGGTGTTATCCTGGAGATGTTGCACATGGTTATATTCACGGAAGATCGACTCGGTCTAATGCGAAGCCACATGCTGGGTCCAAATGTATCTTAAAAGCAGATATAAAAGATTTTTTTAACTCAATAGACATTGACAGGTTAATCCAATCATTGGAAGACCTTGGGATCCATAGTCCCGTTGCGAGAGGAATAGCAGAACTTTGTACTATTGATGATAAATTGACATTAGGCTTACATGCTAGTCCAATTCTTGCAAATGTTGTCTGTAGGTCACTTGATGAGAAACTCCATTCTCTTGCAGTGGAAACAGACACTCAAGTAACACGGTATGGTGACGACATTACATTTTCTGGCCAGTCGAAACTTCCTGAGAAAGAGCGTGTCGTGCAAATTATTGAATCGGAGAATTTCGCGCTTGCGGAACATAAGTTTCGAATAACAAAGCGCGGGTGGTTTCACTGTGTGACAGGATTAAGCGTTTCGGATGATTATCCAAGGATACCGCGTCGAATTAAGAAAAAAATTCGGCAAGAATTGTACTATGTGGACAAATTTGGGTTGTGTCAACACATGGCCCGATCCAAATGCTCTTGGATACAGCAAAAATATGTAAATCACATAGATGGGACTATTCGATATATCAATGGTATAGAGCCTGATCTTGGGAAGAAGTTAAGAACTCTATGGCGGCTGATCCAAAAGGAGGAAGAAGTAAGACCGAATTATTCTGCAGTTGTCTCAGATGAAGATAATTGTGCCAAAGTGTACATAGACGAGACAGAGATACCGATAAATAATACTGAGTCGAGTCGGGTTCTCGCACTTGGATTATCTGTGATAAAAAATAATGATCTCGATAGTGGTTTAAGACAGATACTAAGAAACTTTATCGTGGATCCACACCTAACAGGGAGAAAAAAGGCTTTAAAGAAAAAGGGTCTCCACTGTACAGAGATGTCGGAAGACCAACGGACTGAGGTTTTCAAGTTTCTATCTACATCTGATTTCCGAGGCTACATTGCTTATGATATTCTCGATGAGAAAGATTCAAATTCCTATCAAAAAAAATACTCAGATCTCATGCGCGTTCTACTTCGGGATGTTTTCGCTCATTGTAACAATATGGAAGTCGAGATTATAGTTGAAGAAAACCAACAAATAAAAATTGAAACGATAAAAAACGTTTGCAAAGATCTATACGGAGGGTTGTCGTGCAAGAATAGTCTGCGTCCAAGCAGACTTCCAGTCCTCATAAAAGGCAAGAAGATGGAACACCCGCCTCTATCTGTTCCTGATTTTATTCTCGCAGCATTCTTTCACTATGCCATATATAATAAGCCTTTCAAATCTAAGGAAGAAAAAGAGAAACACGCTAAATCTGGCGAGCAAATAGTGAAGCGTTTTAATAGGGTAAGAGACAAGATAAAGAAAATTTATTCTGTTCCGACCGGAGAACAGTTTTGGAGGCGGAAGCCATTTCATCCATGGCCGGAAGGTAATCCAGCGATAGAATTCCAGGGAGATTCAAATTCCAACAATATTGAGACATAATAAGTCGTCTCTTGATGTTCTCAAATCAAACAAGAAGAAAAAGCGCCCCTCCATGTCCTCAAAAAAGCGCAAGTCCGCCTTCCTGAAATCGCAGAAAAACGTGTCGCGGCTTTTGAAAAGCGATACTGTCCCCAGAACGGTCTCGTGTCTGGAATTCCAGTCGAATTTTCGCTGTTCCCAGTGTGGGGAGTGTTGTCACTCCGACTGGGTGGTCTCGATGGAAAAGGCGCAGTGCGACCGAATCGCTCTGGCGTTGCGGGATGGAACTCTGGCGGTTCCGGGTGTGACGCCGGAGAACGCGATCACGCGCAATGAGAATCCCTCGGACCTGGGATATGGTTTGTTTTACGCGCACCTGGCATTCGGTCCGCAGGGGTGTCCTTTTCTCGAGCGGGAGCCGGAGCGCACCGCCTGCGCCATCCACCGACAACTGGGGGCGGGCGCCCTTCCCGTTATCTGCCAGATGTACCCGCGCACCTGCATTTTGCCACCCCGCCGTGTGTGCCTGACCCTGTCGAACTGTTGCCCCACCGCCCGGCAGAAACTCTGGCGCGAGGATCTGGAGGGCGCCGGACTGGCGATTGTGGAAAACCCGTCCGCTTTCCCGCCGGACGCGAACTACTCCGGCCACAGCGCGAATGAGCGGAAACCGCCTTTTCTCCGGCCTCAGACGCCCTTAACCTGGGAGGCGTATGGGCGTTGGGAGCGGTTCTGTGTGGAGCGGATGGCGGACGAGTGCCTGACTCCGGAAAACGCGTTGCTGCATATTTTGACATCCGCTGAAAAAATCCGTGGGTGGGTGGGGGCCGGTCCAGCCCCCCTCAGTCTGATCGAGTCGCTGGTCCAATCTGAAGCGGCGGTGGACCCGGAGCAACTCAGCCAGCAGATCGAGCGGCTCCCCAGTGGCCTCGCTCTCTGTCGCAACCTGTATGAGTTGCTTTTTCAGTCCATCTCGCTGGACCCATCGTCGCGTCTGCAGGAACTGATTCAGGTCTTTCAGGAGGCCTACGGTTCCGCGTCCGACGCGCAGAATGCCGCGCTCGGCCGCCTGACGGGCGACTACGACCAGTTGGTGCGCCCCTTCTGGCCTCTGTGGGAGCGCGCCGTGCGGCGCTACCTCGCCGCGAAACTCTTTGCCAACTACTACGCGTACGAGGGGCAAGGTCTGCGGACCGGGCTTTATGTGGTGACGTTGATCCTGGCCACGCTACGCCTCCACGCCACCCTGTTGGCGCGAATCGCCCAGCGTCCACTCGACGCTCCCCTCCTGGACGAAGCCTTCGTCTTGACCGACCGCTACTGGCTCAGCATGGTCGCGCGCGAAACGCTGGCGCACGGCCTGACCCCGATCGAAACCGCACCGCTGATGGAACTCCTCGGGTCTGTCCATGTTTGATCCTGAAAATCGCAGTTGAGCGCCAACGGCGATTCTTGGATGAAACGTCCGGACCGGATCTTTCTCAGGACATCACGACTCGATGATTCCGCGGATTTTCCCGAGAAGATCTTTCCGTGAAAATGGCTTCTGAATCAAGGCGCATTGATCGCCCAAGGTAAACTGGTTGTGAATGGGCGTTTCGTTGTATCCACTCACGAACAGGATTTTCATCTCGGGTCGAATTTCCAGGATTTTCCGGCTGGCCTCAAAACCCCCCATTTTCGGCATCACAACATCCAGCAGGACTAAATCTACCCGGTCCTGCGCAGATTCGAAACAGGCAACGGCTTCCTCGCCATTACAGGTCACCAGCACCTGATATCCTGCGCGTTCGAGAATACTTTGCGTATAATTGCGCACCATTTCGTCATCCTCTCCCAGGAGGACCGTCTCGGTTCCCCCGACAGATTCTTCTTCCGTCGGATTTAGGTCGGATGACCGAGCCTTTTCTTCGCTGATCGGGATAAAGACCTTGAAAGTCGTTCCTTTTCCCAATTCGCTGGAAACAATGACCGTTCCCTTGTGCTGGCGAACCAGGCCATACACCATGGCCAGTCCCAATCCGGTCCCTTTTCCAACCTCCTTGGTCGTGAAGAACGGTTCAAAGATATGCCCGAGCGTCTCTTCACTCATCCCGCACCCGGTGTCGGTAATGCTGAGGACGGCATAATTCCCCGTGCCGTTCAGATCGAAAGATTCGACCGCGGCGACATCCAGAGACTGAATGTCGGTCGCCAGAGTCAGCGTTCCCCCGTCGGGCATGGCGTCGCGGGCATTGACGCACAGGTTCATGATGATCTGCTCGATCATGCCGCGATCCGCATAAATCATCCCCTCGCCGGTTCCGAGTAGAACCTCTATTTGAATCTGTTCCCCGATGAGTCGCTTCAGAAAGCGGACGGAGTCCTGGAGCACTTCGCTGAGATTCAGTTCGCAGGGTTGCATGATCTGACGTCTGCTGAAAGCAAGCATCTGCGAAACCAGGGTGCGCGCGCGTTCACCGGCCTTGGCCACCTCGTTGATCTGTCGGCAGAGCCGGCTGTTTTCGTGGGCCTCTTCGAGCATCAGACCGGTATAGCCATTGATGACCTGCAGCAGATTGTTAAAATCGTGCGCGATTCCCCCAGCCAGCAGGCCGATGGATTCCATTTTCTGCGATTGACGCAACTGTTCTTCCAGCCTCTGGCTTTCGGCCTCCGCATTCTTCCGGTCCGTAATATCCAGAATGACGCCTTCCAGCCGGGAACGTCCCTGGGCGTCGCGCATGTAGCCCCCCTGGTCCAGAACCCACTTTTCTTCTCCGGTTGCCGAACGGATCCGATAGGTCGTGGAAAAGGGGCGATTGGAAGACGAGGAGTCCTCGATCTTCTGGAGCAGATTCTGACGGTCGTCGGGATGCACGAAAGAGAGCAGGCCGACAGGCGGTTTCTGCTGCAACAAGTCGCCGGGGTCGCGTCCCAACAGCGTTTTGCAGACATCGCTGACAAAGAGAAGCGAGTGTTCCGGGTCTGGCTCGCAGCTGTAAACCATTCCGGGAAGATTGCTCATCAGCGAGGCCAATTGTCTCTCACGCTCCCGGATCGAGTCGGCCATGACCTGGAGGCTATTGGAGAGATCCTGAAATTCCGTGATGTTGGTCGGTGGCCAGTGGTCCGTTTCGCTTCCGGCTCCGACCAGATGAGCGTGATTTGCCAGCGCTTCAAAGCGGGAAGCCAGACGGCCCGCCAGAAGGAACGAGAAAAGCATTCCCAGCAGGATGGTGATCAGCGCACTCGCGCCCGTGATACGATAGAGATCGGTCATGGGGCGATAGGCGGCGGCATCGGGCTGGGCGACCAGAACCGACCACTCCAGATCCGCTATCGGCACGACGGTTCCGATGTAAGTCTGCCCGTTAAAGGTCAAGGGCTCGGTGACCCGGAATCGGGATTGAAGGCTCTTGGACACGATTGGAAGATTGGAGATATTGAGTTGCTGCGCGGTGTATTGGCCATCCGCGTCGGCGATAATCTGTCCCCGTTTGTCCAGAATCAGGGTGAAAAGATCCTGCTCCCGGGTGATGCGTTCCAGATGACCGGAGAGATTCTTCAAGGAAAACTCGCCCATCACAACATAGTCGCCAACGGGAACCGCGATCGCGACCACCAGTTCGCCCGCGACCGGCGACAGGTAGGTGTCCGACCAGACCGCCTTTGCGCCTTGATTTGCATCGCGTATGGCTGGATTCAGCGACAAGTCGAGACCCAGGAGATCCTGACGTTGATCGAGACTTGCGGTGGAAACTCCCGCAGCAACGACCTGACCCGACCGGTTGACGACATAGAGGGATTTGAAAGCGGTATTGGTATTGACGATCGAATCGAGCACATGGTTGACATCATGATTGTCCAGGTCGCTGTTTGTCGCGATCTGAGCGACGGATTGAATCTGAATGAAGGCCCCACGCACATTGCATTCGACTCCGGACGACAAAGCTTCGGCCATCTGATGCAATTGCGACTGGACCCGGCTGTCTATCGTTCTCGACAGCCAGAAACCTCCGACGAGAGCCGAAAGAAGAAACGGCAGAGCCGAGAGCAGAATGAATTGTTTGGAGAGAATCCTGCGCAAAGGCTGGGCATGCATTCGCTATTCCACCGTCACATACTGGCCGTCTCGGATGATAGACACGTAGGTGTCCCGGACCGTGTCGCCTGTCGCATCGAACTGGATTGGAAACTGACAACCTTGAAACGGCCCGCCCTTTAGAAGGATCTCTTTCAGGTTTTCTCCGGGGCGGCGTCTGGAGAGCGCTTCCGAGAGGACAAAGACGGAATCGTAACTGCAAACGGTGAAGAATCCGGGTTCCTGTCCGAATCGTTCTCGAAAGCCTTTGAGGAAATCCAGATACCGGGGGGCGACGTTCAACCGGTCCAGAAACTGACACACCTGAGCCCCTTCAACGGCCTGTCCCCCCAACTCAATCAATCTCTCGGTGGAGGCCCATTCGGACATCGAAAGGGGAATGGTGGGATCGAGTTTTTTGACCTGTTGGGCGATCATGCTCGAATCCACCACATTGCTGATGATCAGAATGAAGTCGGGCCTGGTCTCGAGCAGTTGCTGCGCCAGGGGCATCAAGGCCAGATTCGGACCAGAAGAAAAAGGAACGGTTCGGACAATTGTCCCGCTCAATTCCTCGAAATTTTTCTGAAACGAACGGAGCCACGATTCCGTATAGGAACGATTTCCGATGTCGTAGATCACCGACGCTTTTCGGAACCCTCTTTTTTCGTAGGAGTATCGGGCATTTTTTCGGGCGTAATCCTCGGTGGTTCCACAAACCCGGAAAAAGAAGTCGTCCATTCCGGTCAGCTGCGTGGTTGTGACCGTGGGACTGATCAGGACCAGATTGGCCTTGTTGACCAGCGGCGCCATTTCCATGGCGATGCTGCTGGTGAAGGGTCCGATGATGGCTTCCACCTTCAGGTCTATCAGTTCCTGAGTGACCCTGCGGGCCGTTTCCGTGCTTTGCTGGTCATCCCGGATGATCAGTTCAACCGGATGTCCATTGATCCCCCCGGCGGCATTGATCTGTTCAACGGCGAAGAGAGCGCCATTGCGTCCGCCTACTCCCAGATCGGCATTCTTCCCCGAAATACCCGAGACAAACCCGATACGGATTGTCTCTTTCTCTCCGCATCCGGTCAGAATGCCAGACACCAGCCAAACCAGACAAAAGAGGAGCGGGAAGGTTTTCCACATTATTTTGATCCGTGTCCCCCAGGCGAAATTCACCCGGCGTCCAAGAATTGTGTCTGAGATCCCGGACGATCTGTTTACCGCATTTTTTTCGACAACAGACGCGTTGATCCGTGGCACAGCAGGCGGAAAGTTCAAACGAGCAAATTTTCTTAAATCATACGGGCTGCACTGTTGCACGGTTCAACTATAGAGAGTCTCGATTTTGATATGCAAGGCCTTTTTGTAAAAGGTCAAGTCCATTCAAAATGTTACCCCAATGGTCCGGAGGGAGGAACGGATGGAAAGAACCCGAGGACTCTTTTGAATCGAAAGAACACGGCTTCTTTCTGGCAAGGAGCCTGAAAAATCCGCAGACCAGATGTCAACTCTTTCGCCCGGATTGGCGAGTCGCGATCTACCGGATCATTTCCTCTTTCAGCAGTTTCCCCAGGATTTGAATCCCCTGTTCGATGGACGCTTCATCCAGGCAGGAAAAATTGAGACGCAGCGTGTTGGTGTGTTGCTTGCCGATATAGAACGGATCGCCGGGGACAAACGCCACTTTCCGCGCCAGCGCCTTCTCGAACAGTTTCAACGCCGACATCCCTTCCGGCAGCTGCACCCAGAGGAACATGCCCCCTTCCGGTTCGGAGAACGTGACGGAAGCGGGGAAGTTTTCCCGGATCGCCCGGACCATGGCCGCCCGCTGGCGCCCGTAGGCGTCGCAGATCAACCGGATATGGGCGTTCATATCATTCTCCAGAAGATATTCATGCAGCAGCCGCTGGCCGAAGTAATTGGTGTGCAGATCGGTTGCCTGTTTGGCGATGACCAGTTTTTCCATCAGCGGGCCGGAGGCGACGAGCCATCCGATCCGGAACGACGGAGCAAAAATTTTCGAAAAGGAACCCAGCAGAATTGTGTTTTCGGGAATGAGCTCGTAAAAAGAGGGTTTCCGCGTTCCCAGGAAGCGCAGCTCCCCGTATGGGTCGTCTTCAACGAACAAGGTTGAGGAACCCTTCAGAATTTCCGCGGCGCTTATTCGTTTCTCCGTGGAATAGCTGATCCCGGAAGGATTTTGAAAGTTGGGCACGGCATAGAACAATTTGACCCGCTGCTGCCGGATCGTTTTCTCAAATTCGGAAAGGTTGATCCCGTCCCATTCCATCGGGACCGTATGAAAATGGGGACGGTAAAGAGAAAACGCCTGGATCGCGCCCAGATAGCCGGGTTCCTCGATCCCCACGTGTTCGTGATCGTTGAGCAGCACTTTGCCGAGGAGGTCCAGACCCTGCTGCGACCCGGAGGTAATCAGGATCTGCTCGGGAGAAACCGTGATCCCGGCCGTCTTTTGATACCGCTCCGCAATCCACTGGCGAAGTTTGGGGTAGCCCTCGGTGGTGCTGTATTGAAGAACGTCGCCGGCATTGTGGTCCAGAATGGAAAGGACCGCCTTGCGGATTTCCGCCACGGGGAACAGTTTCCGGTTCGGCAACCCTCCGGCAAACGAGATGATGCTTTCGTCCGAGGTGGCTTTGAGGATTTCCCGAATAAACGAACGCGGGACATCGGTGATGCGGTCAGAAAAGATGGGGTCCATAAAACGCCTCCTGAGGAGACCATAGGACGCTCCTTCCAATCTGTCAAATCATTGTTCAAATCTCTATTGCGATATTCTCCATTTCTCTATATCTTTCTTGAGAAGTACTGAAACTACATTTGCTCCAGAATATCGCATGCTGAGCCCTTGTTGAAATCCCTCTTAAGGACGATTAAAAGGATGAATACTCATTTTCACGACAAGCCTTTTGATGACGAAACAAACCTAAAATTGATTCTCTTCCGAAGATATATTTCCGAATGGTTGCCTGTGTTCCTGACAGAACAAAAATGGCAATCATGTCAGTTTGTGAATATTTTTGACTTTTTTGCGGGACCCGGTCGTGATTCAAGCGGAAACCCGGGATCTCCGATGATTATTTTGGAAGAATTGAGAAGATTTTGTGAGGACAGAGCAAATATGAAGAGAGCGGATGTGAAAATACGACTGTTTTTCAATGACATTAAACCCGATCATATACGTCGTCTGAGAATTGAAGTTGAAAAAGTCAAATGTAGCCATGATTGCTGTCAAGTTGAATACTCGAACCAGGACTTCGCAAAGGCACTGGGTCAGGAACAGCCACGAATGCAAAACAAGGAATCGGCCAATTTGGTCTTCATGGATCAATTTGGAGTAAAGGAAGTTACGCCTGAAGTCCTGAAATCATTGGCCGGTTGTATAAAGACCGATATCATATTCTTCATCTCTTCCTCTTATATCCGGAGATTCTGCGAGACACCGGAATTACGGACGAAGTTTCCGATGGATTCAAAGAAAATTTCAGCCATTGAATACAATTTTATACATCGCTTCATTTGTGACTATTTCAGAGAACAGATCCAAGATAACAGATACTACCTGGCCCCATTCTCGATCAAGAAGAACAAGAACATCTATGGACTTGTTTTCGGGAGTAGCAGTCTGCGGGGCCTCGAAAAGTTCCTTAAGGTTTGTTGGGAAATCGACCCAAAGACCGGTGAGGCAAACTACAATATCGATAGTGACATCGAACGCGATGGCCAGTTGCCTATTTGGCCAGAAGATCGCGGGATCAAAAAAATAAAACTGTTCCAAAAGGAATTGAGAGGGTATATTGAAAAAGAGGAACCGGACAACGGTAAGGTATACGAGTATTGCTTGCTGAAAGGATTTCATCCGCCAAAAAGTAAGGAAGTCCTCGGGGAAATGCAAAAAGAGGGTGAATTAGTAGTCAAGCACATTGACGGTACGCTTGCCCGACGGGGAGCGTTTTATTTGGGTTACGAAAATTACAAAGCACTTCCAAAAGTAAGATTCTCAATCAAGAGGGAACAATGAGTACAAGCAAAATTGAGTGGACTGAATCGACGTGGAATCCCGTGACTGGCTGCACCAAGATCAGTGCTGGATGTGCCAATTGTTATGCTGAACGCATGGCAAATCGGCTGCAAGCAATGGGACAACCCAATTATCGTGAAGGTTTCGCTGTTCAATGCCACGAAAGCGCGCTAGATTTGCCTCTTCGTTGGCGTAAGCCTAGAACCATTTTCGTAAATTCGATGAGTGACCTGTTTCATGAATCAATTCCCGCCGACTTTATTCATCGAGTCTTTTCTGTCATGCAGGCGGCACCGCAACATCAATTCCAAGTTCTGACCAAACGAGCGGATCGTCTGGCCAGCCTCGCGCCAACCCTCCCTTGGCCAAAAAACGTGTGGATGGGCGTTACCGTGGAGAATCAAGCATGTACTTGGCGGATTGATCATCTCCGGAAGACAAATGCCGCTGTCAAGTTTCTCTCGATAGAGCCCCTTCTTGGCCCCTTGAGAAAACTGAATTTTACAGGGATTGACTGGGTAATTGTTGGAGGGGAGTCTGGACCCGGTGCGCGTCGAATGGAAGAAGAGTGGGTGCTTGGTATCAAAAAGCAATGTGATTCTTTCTCTGTTCCTTTTTTCTTCAAACAATGGGGCGGTGTGCAAAAGAAGAAAGCTGGCAGGCTCCTTGACGGTCGCATATGGGATGCGATGCCAGGACTGCGAAACATTGAAGATCGAACACGCCAACAACTTGTACATGCCATATGATCACTCCGTCAGCAGCGGGCCTCCCGCCCATTCGAAGCGGAGGGGGGGGGAGGCCTGATCGGCGAATTTGAGGATCAGGGTGTGCTCCCCCGACTCGAGCGCGATCTTGCCGCGGGATGGCCGGGGAGAACCGCTGCCGCCAGCCGTTTTGGAGGTGGTGGGCAGGAAGTTGCTCAGCGCGATCGTGTGGCGCCACGACTGACCGGGCTTCAGGCGCTCGGGACCGGCGTTTTCCGGTACCTGGAGCGGCGCCAATTCGCGCCCGTCGAGCACCAGCCGTTCCTCTTTCAACGCCTGAGCCACGGACAGTTCGTCCGACCCGCTGTGGGTGTAATCCACCCGGAAGAGGGGACCGTCCTGCGCGGCGGAGAAAAGGGGATGGACCGTCAGCCGGGGCTGCGCAGCCGGTGCTTTCGGGTTCAGTGCGTCTGGAGTCTCGAGGTCCGTCTCTTCTCCCGGCACCGGGTCGGGTTGGAGGGGCGAGGGAGCGAGAATTTCCCCGCTCGTGGGCGAGACCGTTCGAGACTGGCCACCCATGGCGCGCACGGTGCGCTGGGTCAGGGTGTCCGGTCTTGTCCGGGCGTCGGCAACGGAGACCGCCTGGGGAAATCGGGACGGGGGAAGCGAGCCGGTCTGAGATTTGGACGACAGACCGGCTTTGCCAACGGTTGAGGCGCCGCCGACTGACTTCACGCGCGACACCGGTGACACGCCGTATTTGTTTTCCGCGGAACGACGGGGTTTCTTCTTTTCGGTGTCCAGGAGGCGAATTTTGTCCAGAACGCTGTTGACCCTCTGGACCAGGAAACTCTGTTCGGCGGCAGTCAGGGGGCCGTCCGGCCTGGGGGTGGGCGATACGGATGCGCCCGGTGCTGGGCTGGGGAACGGTTCCGGTTCAACGGTTTTCGCGGGGGTCTGTTCCAAACCCGGAGAAGAGAGTTCCCCCTCCTTTTTTGCAGCCGGCTCGACTTCTTCGTCGAAGAGCGCGGCAATAGACCTTCCCGCCTTCTGTTTCCCCGTTGTTTCTTTCAATTCTTTCTCGGAGGAGGGAACATCTGGATCCGGCGTGCCCGTCGGGGACTGCTCCCCGGCAAAGCCGATCGCCTGGGGATCGCTCGGAGATTCATTGTCGGCGCCCGAGGTGATCGGTTCCGTCGCTCCGACAAAAGCAGGCGTTTCGCCCGGCTTGGTGGGTTTTGTATCGTTCGAGTCGGCAGGTTGCGTTCCTGCAAAATTTTCCGAGTCCGGTTTTGTTCCGGCGGTTTCCTCCGTGCCCGAGACGATGGGCGATTGCGCGCCGGCAAATTCTGGAGCGGAAGGTCTGGACTCGGCGTTTTCCTTTTCCGACCCCGTGGCGTTTGCGCCCGCCTTCTTGAGCGCTTCCGCGTCCAGCACGGGAATGCCCTTGGGCCAGCGGATCTGGGGCAGGCCGGGTTCCTCGCGTCCGGACAGACAAACCGTGAACGTGGGAACCAGGACCGGGTTGTCGAGTTGACCCAGCCGGGCGGCCTGGAGGTATAACCCACCCGGTACGGTGACCGACCAGTCGTAGGGAACCTCGATCCCGTTGAACATTTTCGTTTGGCCCGAGCCCTGTTGGACGACGATCCGAATACCTTTCTGCTTGATGTTCCCGAACTCGGAAAGCGCCTCATTCATGTCCGGGATGGATCCCCGGTAGTAGAAGGTTTCGTTGCCGTTGACCCAGACGCTATAGACGCGATTTTCGTTGTCGAGGGCGTCGCGCACGCCGGGCGCCCAGCCGGGCTGGTTTGGCAGCGGTCCGGGCCGTCCGACAACTTCAGTCCCCATTGCGTACCCGCGCGCTGGCGCAAATGCGCCCAGAAGCAGGGCTAAGAATACAAAACAGAACACTCTATCCGAAATATGGCTCGTCGTTTTCCGTTCTTGCATGGTTCCGCGCTCCTTTGGTCCTCCAATGCCCGCGTTGGAGATTTGACACCTTAAATCCCTGAAATCAGGGTTATGCACGAACCGCGCCAACAAAGAAAGAACGCTCTCTTTTTTGGACACAACTTGAGTCGAAAAGTTCCAGGAAGGGGCAGCGTTCCGGTTCCCAAAAGCAATGCCTCAAAAAAACCGCGCGTGAATGCCCGTGCCTGATCTTTGCTTTCAGGCGGGTGAAATGCCCGCCTTCCCAGGCAGTGTCCGCGCTGCGTCGCGCCAGTTGCCCGCCCGCCAGGCCTCGTGGAGGAAGGCCGCCGCTTCGAATCCCCCCTGGGCCAGTTCTTCCTGCGCGGCGGCCAGGGGAACGCTGGGCGGGGCCACCCGGACATTGGGGAGCGCCGCCAGCGCCCGCGCGAGCCGGGCCACACGGGCGCGGACCACACCCGCCGGGGGCCGTTCTTTCCGCGCCAGGGGGGTGTTGGGCTTGGGGACATAGATTCCCAGATTGACCGACAGGTGGCCAAGTCGCCCGCGCTCGCGGCCAAACGTCAGGAGAAGTCGCCGGGCCTGATCGGTGAACGCGACCATCCGGTCAGCCAAATCTTCCGTTTCCCCAGGCAGACCGGTCATGAAATAGAGTTTCAGGTCTTCGAGTCCGGCGCGTTGCGAGTTTTCGATGACTTGGAGAAATCCCGCATCGTCGAGGTTCTTGCCGAGAGTGCGCCGCAGGGCGGCGTCTCCCGTTTCGGGCGCCAGGGTCAGACCCCGTTGCCCGCTGCGCGCCAACGCCTCGAACAGAGTGGGCGTGGTTTCTTCGGCGCGGAGCGACGAGAAGGAGACTCGCTTGCCCCGCGACAGCAGGGCCTCGCACAACGTTTCGATTTCGGGATGCGCCCCCACCGCCGAGGCCACCAGACCCACGTCCGGGCAATCCATCCGCTCACAGGCCGCCTCGATTGTATCCAGCAGAAGAGACGCGGGGTGCGGGTCAAAAGGGGGCGAATTGCGACCGAGCCAGCAGAATGTACAGTGGTGGGGACATCCGCGCGCGATCTCGATCAGGACGCGGCGGCCCAGCTGAGCGTGGGGGGTGGCGATGTCCGAAACGGCGGGCGGAATGGCGGTTCCGTTGAGGGAAAAAGGACAGGCCGTGCGGCTGGAAGCGCACCCTCGATCCCGCAACGGTTTCAGCAACGCATCGGCCCATGCTTCGCGACCCGACAGGCAGTGGAGCGTCTCGGCGCGGCCCTTGAGGAGGGCGCGATCCAGTTCGTCCAGAAATGCCTCGATCTGGCTTTCCGATTCGGAATCGGGGTCTTCCAGGGCGCGCAGGGGCGAGAGCGAAGCGGTCCGCAGGGCGCCTGCGGTGATGTGGCAGAACGGCAGCGCCTGCAAGGCCTCAAGGAGGTGGGCGCGGCCTAGCGGATCGGAGGAATAGCGGGGGGTGGATTCGAGGGTCTGGATCCAGGGAACGGCCATCCCCTCGGCGCGGCCCAGAAGAAACGCGTCCACAAAGGGGTAGAGGGGCGCGGGGTTGATGTGGCCCAGAATCCCCCCCACCACGACCAGCGGCCACCCGGCGCCGCGCTGCGACGCCAGCAGGGGCAACCCCGCGGCTGCAAGCGCCTGGAGTACGTGCAGACTGTCCAACTCGTAGGCGATGGAGAAGGCCAGCACGTCGAACCGTCCCAGCGGGCGGTCCGTATCGAGGGTCCGGAGCGGCTGGTTGGGGAGCAGCGAGGTTCCGTCCGGGTTCAGCGCAAACGCGCGCTCGATGCGGACATCCCCGGCATCGCGGAAGGCCCGCCGGGCGACTTGATACCCCAGACTGGACATCCCGACCCCATAGGCGTTGGGGAAAACGAACGCCACATTGAGCGCGCCCTGCCCGGTGGCCCGGTCGCCGGTTTCCGCTTCCAGCAGCTGGCGCACATCCAGCGCTCCTCCCCGGGGAGAGCGGGAGCGGGAAGACGGGCGGGTGGTTTTCGGGTGGGCCATGCGGACTTCACCAGCGAATCGGAGTGGGATTGTCTTCCAAACGGTTTTAAGACGTGGGTTCGGACGCGGGTGCGGGTTCATCCGGCTCGACGGTCTCGAGGTGGTCGAGTTCCAAGGTCGCCAGCCCCCGCAATTCTTCGGATTTGGCGGTGGCGGCCAGTTGCCGCAAGATCTGAGCCGCCTCTTTCAGGCGTCCGATGCGCAAAAGCGTCCTGGCGCCGAGGAATCGCAGCGCCTCGCGGGCGGACTCGAGTTCGACCAGCGGCTCGAGACTCGACAGGATATTCCACTGCTGCCAGTGGTTCTCGCCCAGCCGGAAAAGCCGCGCTTTTTCGAACAGAATGGCGGCCCGCAACGGAGAGGGCAGTTCGCTTTTCAACGCGCGGTCGAAGTAGTAAAACGCCGAATGAGGCAATTCTCCCCGCGCCACACTGAACCCGATATGGTAGAGAAGAAAGGGTTCCAGCGGAGAGGAAGTCACCTCGGGGAGCATCTGGAGCAGTTTTTGCGCGCTGGCGCGCTGCTGTTCCACCTGCGAGACGGGCGCCAGCAGAGGATCGCCCTGACTGCGCACCAGGGTCTGCATGGCTTCAAACCGTTTGAGGGTTGTGGGCGTGTCGGCGGCCAGGGTTTGCGCCAGTTCGGCTTCGGCCCGGGCGGCCAGCAAGCCGCCCGCCAGATCGGAATCCTCCGGGCTGTAGTCGGCTGCCAGCTGCGAAGCGGTCTTGTAGTACTGTGCGGCGGAATCCCAGCGCTTGCTCTGCTCCATGTACTTTCCACAGAAGAGATAATACTGGCGCTGGTTGCGTGCCACATCCGCGTTGAAGCGCCCGGGCGGGAAGGTGCGAATCAAGTCGCCGAGGGTCGCGAGAAGGCGTCCCGCGGGATTTTGCGCCTCTTCGAGCAGGAGTTTCTTGACCTGCGCCAGATGGAGCAGCAGCAGAATTTCGGGAGAATCGTCGAACATTTTGCGCAGCCGCTCGACCACCCGCTCGTCCAGCAGAACCCGGCTCAGGCTCTTCTGCAGCGGCTGGTCCATACTGGGGACATCGAGGTATTGCCCGAGAACATCCTCAAGGCCGATGGCCTGCGAACCGTCCGTCTGGAGCACTCGCAGGGTCGTCTGGATCGCCTTGTCGTACTGCCGGGTATCGAGTTGTATTTCGAGAATCTTCTGCCGAATACGGCTGGCCACGTCGCGTTCGGCGGCGGAGTGGTCCGGCGTTTTTTTCCGGGGCCGGGTGGGGAGGGCCGCCGGTGGCGCGGTGGACGCGGCGTCCTGCGCCAACGGCTTGCGGTCCCGGACGTCGAGCGCTTCGAGCAGTTCGAGCGCTCGCGCGGCATTGGGTCCGGTGGTGACCGGGTTGGGCACAAGGTCCACGGATTCCCCCTCATAGGGGTCGTTGAGCAGATCCAGAATCGCGTTGCGGACAGAGAGATTGTCGGGAGCGCGCTGCGCCAGGACACTCATGGCTTTCAGGGCGGCCGCTCCGTCGCGGCGTCGAAGGGCCGCGTGGGCCTCGACAAAAGCGGGCGCCAGGGTTTTCTGGTACTGATCGAGGAAGTTCAGCGCCAACGCCCACCCCTCGGTGTCCCAGGCGTCTTTGCTGGCCACAGCGGCCAGATTGGTGAAAAGGTGCCGCGCTTCGGTGAAGTCGCGCAATTCATAAAGTAGAATAGCGCCCTGCAGTTCCGTGATTTCGAGGTTGTTGGCGATCGGCGGTTCGGCGTCGGCCAGCCGGTTGAGTTCCTTCAACGCGGGAATAATCAACCCCTGCCGACGCAGAAACGCGGCATGGTGGCGCCGCATGGCCACGATTTCCTGCGGCACGGTCAGTTCCGAACCGAGCTGGGCATAGAGCGCCTCGGCCTGCTGACTCTGGCCCTGTGCATAAAATCGTTCCGCCAACAGGAGGGCGCTTTCCAGGTCCGGGCTCAGGAAAACCGGGGACGATTCCCCCTCTCGGAACGCCACGCAACGCCCCTCGCAGAGGGCGGCCCACAGCGGTTGTCCATCCCGCATGCCGGTGGCGACCCGACCCAGACGCAACCCGGCCAGTTCAACCTGCTCGATCCCTTCCTGCGAATCTTCGGAGAGCAGTTTCTCCCGCGTCTGGCAGAGCAACGTGCGTTCCGTTTCCAGATAAAGCCGCCCCCCCTCGGGAACGTATCGGGCCGATAACAGATTGAGCCGGGTCAGCAGGGTCTGGTTCTTCCCCGTTTTCGGATCGAATCCATGCAGCATGGTTTTGACTTCGTCGCGCTCGACATAGAGCAGCGCGCCGCTGGAGGCGTCCCACGTCAGACGGCTCGCCTCGGAGTTCAGCGGAGGGATCCCCGCCTCCCCGACCCGGCGAGGTTCCTTCCCGGCCACCTTGACCCAGATTTCCTGTTTCCCATTTTCTAAACTCCGATACGCCACTGCCGTTCCATCCGGCCGGGCGCACGGTTCCCACTGATCGAAGGGGCGCTCGACGAACGGTTGGGCCGGTTCGCCCGTTTCGAGCGAGATCTCGAAAAGATCCGCCGTCTCCTGCCGCGAGGAAACAAAAACCAGCGAACGCCCCCCCTGGATCCATTGGGGCGACAGATCCTGGGCCGGATCTGTCGTCACACGCTGAACCAACCCCTTTTCCGGGTCCAGCAGCCAGATATCCGCCCCCTCGCCCTGGTCCGCCGACACGGCCAGCAGGTTGGCGTCGGGCTTCCAGGCCACCGAGGAGCCGTACAAATCGCTATCGAGTTGAAACACCACCCCGTGGGTTCTCGTGTCGAAAATCGTCAGCGCCCCGCGCGCATTGAGTGCGGCCAGATAACTCCCATCGCTCGAAAACTCCAGGTCCACCAGATCGAATTGAGCCGGGACCATCGAGACGGCCAGCAGCCACCCGAGTGCGGCTGGAAGCAGGGATCTCAGGCCAACGGCCCGCCGGTTCGGAGACCGGAATGCGCGATTCGAAAAAGCGTTCATGACGGGCGCTCCCCCGCCATCAACGACTGATAGAGCGTCTCATGCGCCGCAATCGCCTGTTTGGGCGAGAAATTTTGGATGGCCCGGGCGCGGCCCGCCGCTCCCAGAGCGTGCGCCCGGGCCGAATCTTTCAGAATCTCAATCGCTCGCGCGGCCATTTCTTCCACCTGTCCCACCCCGCACAGGTACCCCGTCTCGCCGTCCACCATCACTTCCGGAAGCCCTCCGCCATTCGAACACACCACCGGCACCCCACAGGCCATCGCCTCGAGCACCGCCAGACCAAACGATTCGTACTCGCTGGGGAACAGAAACAAGTCGGCGAACCCGAGCAGCGTGCGCACGTCGTCCTGCAACCCGAGGAACCGCACCTGTTGCGCGATACCCAGCTCCTGCGCCAGTTGCACCGCTCCGTCGTACTCCGGGCCGTCGCCCACCATCAGCAGAACCGCGGGCGTCTCCCGCACAATCCGGCTGAAAACGCGAATCACATCCCCCACCCGCTTGACCGGGCGGAAGTTAGACACATGCACCACGATTTTCTCCCCCGGTTTTGCCAGGCACTCGCGCGCGCAGCAACAGGGGTTTTCCTGCGGACGAAACACCTCCGTATCCACGAAATTGTGGATCACCTGGCACGTGGTACAGAGGCCGAAGCGCTGACGCGTTTCCTCGGCCAGCCAGTGCGAAACGGCCACCACGGCGTCGGACTGCGACAGGCCCAGGCACACCACCGGCGCCAGGGACGGGTTGCTCCCCACCAGCGTGATGTCCGTGCCGTGGAGTGTCGTGACCAGTTTGACCCGGCTGAGCGGGGCCAGCTGGCGCGCCAGCATGGCGCTGACCGCATGGGGCACGGCGTAGTGCGAGTGGAGAATATCGAGGCGTTGATCCTCCACCAGACGGGCCATTTTCACCGCCGTGGTCAGGGTATAAAGCTCGCTGCGCAGCACCGGGTAGCGCACCGAGGCGATCTGATGGAAATAGAGGTTTTCCTGAAACGAATCCACCGCCCGGAAAGGCCGCTCATGGGAAATCAGGTGAACCTGATGCCCGGCGGCGGCCAGATGCCGCCCCAATTCCGTGGCCGCCACCCCGGACCCGCCATACGTCGGATAGCAGACGATACCAATGCGCAACAGACCGCCCCCCTTTCCGCAGCCCCTCCCCTGCAATGTCGTTTATCATAGGGGGCGATTCGGAAGAGGTCAAGAAAACAACAAAATACTTGGCGCAACGAAACCGCAACAAAAGAAACAACCGCGAAAGACGCGAAAAGCGCGAAAAACAGATTTTTCGTGTCTTTCGCGCTTTTCGCGGTTGAATAAAGCGGTTCCCGGGAGCGCCAATCTCCTGATTGGCGTGTAAGAAAAGTTCACCCGGAAGGAGAGGGGGCCAAAACAATTTTCGCCCCATAACAGAAGAACAAAAGACTCGTTTTCTGTCCTCAACTGCGGTATTCAGGATCATTCGTCATTCAAACCCGTTCCACAATCTCCACCATCGCCTCGTAGTTGCGCAGCGCCTGGTCGGACAGCACGCGGCCATAGGGGCAGGCGGAGGGTTGCAACACGAACCCCCGCCCTTCGCCCGCCGTGCCTTCGCGCAGGGCGGCGGCGATCTTCTCCCGGAACAGCGGCGTTTCGAGATTCTCCAAGTCGCTCGCCTCCAGATTGCCGAAGAGCGTCATCTGCCGACCATGCCGTTCGCGCACCCAGGCCAGTTCCACGTCCCCCTGCGGCGGCGGCTCGATCGGGTCCAGGCCGGCGCATCCCGTGGCGGCGATGTCGTCCAGGATCGAGCGGAGCCGCCCGTGCGAGTGGATGCGCGCAAACCCGCCGCGCTTCTGGATCGCCTCGACGATCGGCGTGTCGTAGCGCGTCACGTATTCGCGGAACAGGCGGGGCGCGAGGTACGGCGGCGAGGCGTACTCCGGCCCCACAATGCGCCAGAGCCGTCCGGGCAGGGCGCTCGCCACCGCCTCGACCTGCGGCAGCAGGGTTTGCAGGCGCCACTCGAGCGCCGCGTGGAACAATTCCGGCTCCAGCGTCGCCACCAGGGTGAAGGTCGCCATGTCGAACAGCTTCGCGGCCCAGTAAAGCGGGTCCCCGACGTTCAGCATCACGATCCCCGTTTCGCCCAGGTCGCGCTCGACCCTCAGGATGGACTCGACATCGGGTTCGCCTTCCGGCGGTCCGGCCGGGGGCATCAGGGCCAGCCACGTCCGCAGGTCGTCGGCGTCTTTCAGGTAAGGGTCCAGCACCCACGCGGTGTTCACATCGGGGTCGCGCCGGGCGCGGCGCGTGAACGACCGCCCCGCCCCTTCCACGGTCTCGGTCACGAACAGGCTGCCCTCGACCCACTCGCGCGTCTCGCGCCGGAGCGCGGCCACCGGGTCGGTCGCGCCGTTCTTCCACGGCATCGGTCGCATCACGATGCGGTCGGTTTTCTCCCGCGCCAGGTCCAGCGCTGGTTTCCAGGAGGGGTGCGAGTAGATGTTCAGCGGATCGGGGTCGTCGGGCTTTTCGTCGTAGCCATTGATCTCATAGAAACACACGGGCGGCCGGTCCACCCCCCGCCCCTCGATCGAAGCCCTCAGCCGCTCCCGGCGGGTCATTGTTGGGACTTCCTTTTCGTTCGAATCATCGTTTCACGTCTCGTCGATAAAAACTGGATAGGATTTACAGGATCAACAAACAAAACTCTGTTTCGATATCTTCCAATAGGGGGGACAGATGTCCGCTGTTTCTTGGTTTCAATTTCTACGGTATATTTCCGGTCACAACAAGAAAGAGACCATAAGGGGCAAAAGCGACCACCATGACCGGTTTCATCGGTACCGTAATAACATATCCGACAGCCGACACTTTTGTCCACGCTTTGATCCACCAGGGATTCTCTTCATGGATGGGTTGCTCGACAAGGTAAGGTCCGGACTCGATCCACTCTGAACCGTCCCTTGTCAGGAGGGTGATCCGCGTATCTTTCCCTGACAGGGTTGCACGAACACACAAAACGGACTGGTATTCCGGATCCTTTCTGTCTTTCACGTCGTCCAAAATCCGTTTCGGAATCTCGGGCTGATCAATATAGCAGAAGATCAGTCCGGCCAGGATACCCGATTGGTCGAGATCAGAGATTTTGGTCTTTTCGGTCGTATAGACGAGAGCGAACCCCTTGTCTTGTTTTGGAAGACAGTACGAAATCTGCCTGGTCCCTCGGTCCCAGTAGGCCAAGTCCTTCGCATCATATTGAAGATATTCTCTGGATGCAATTTCTCGCGTGCCTTTGAATGTACAATTTTCCATGAGATAAGGGGTGTCTGGCAGGTGGGGCTCAAAACTGCGTCGGTATTCGGTGAGTTTCTCGGTAGACATCATAACACCAACGGCAGATTGCACCAAATTTGTACAGTTGGTGAGAAATAGAACACCCGTAAGATACGCCAGCCCAAGGCCGATCCGTGTGATTCTCCGGCAGGGATCCATGATGGACACTCTCCTGTAGTCGGTTTGATGGGGAACCGGAATAAATTTGTGCCGGGGCGGGTTTGAAACCCGCCCCTACGGAACATTTTTTCAACCGATCTCTCACCGATACCCTTGGAGAACATAGGCGGGCAGTTTTTGGTCCGCGAAACGTTTCTCGAAACGGGTGAAGCGCTGGAGGCCGCCCACCAGGGGGATGGTGGGCCAATGCTCGCCGATGAGGGGTTGGGCGTAACGGAGGAAGTCGTCCGTCACGTCGGTGCGGCTCGGGGCGATCCAGCGCTCGGGGAAGAACCGCTCGGAGTTGGCCACCTTTTCGAGCGGGGCCTTGTCGTAGCGCACGCTGTAGGCGTCGCCCGGTTCGCGCAGAATCGTCCCCATCCACCCGTTTCCGTCCTCGCGGGCGATCTGGGCGCACTTGAGGCCGACCTTGTAGGCCTCGTCGAGGTCCACGGTCGAGGCGTAGATGGCCGAGTGGCGCTGCTCGGTGCCGGGGATGTTGTAGCGCGCCTTGCCGGTCACGGGGAACTTGAGCGTGTTGAGGTAGTTGGTGACGAGCTGCGCCGCGCTCGACTCGGAGGCGCCGAACTCGACGTGGCCGAAGCTGTCGCGCACGGCGCCGATGTCGCCGACGTCCAGCCCCTCGCTGACCACCACGATGCACCGCCCGAAGCGGTTCAGGTAATCGAGCACGCTTTCGCCCAACTGTTCGAGCGTGAGTTTCGACTCGGTCATGAAGATGAGGAGCGGCATCTCGCGCTGGGGATCGGCCAGGCGCGCGGCGGCGGGGATGAAACCGATCTTGCGCCCCATCGCCTGAACCACCAGCACCGGGTCGGCGGGAGAGGAACCGCAGTTTTCCTCGTTGAGGTTGCGGATCGTCTGGGCGAAGTACCGCGCGGTCGAGCCGTACCCCGGCGTGTGGTCAATCAGCTGGAATTCGGAGTCGCCCACATCGTTGTCAATGGTTTTGGGTCCGCCCACCGCGATCAGGTCCAGCCCCGCCTCACGGGCGATGACGCTGGCCTTGTGGGCCGTGTCCATCGAGTCGTTCCCGCCGATGTAGAAGAAGTACCCGATGTCGTGGGCCTTGACGACGTCGAGGAAGCGCTGGAAGTCTTCGGTGTTTTTCGGTTTGAGCTTGTACCGGCACGTGCCGATGGACCCGGCGGCGGGGGTCACGCCGAGCAGTTGGATCTCCTCTTCCTTCTGCGCCGAGAGGTCCATCAGTTCTTCTTTGAGGACGCCCTCGATTCCGTGCCACCCGCCGTAGAGGGTTCCGAAGACGTCGGGGTAGGCGCGGCATCCTTCGATGATGCCCCGGAGCGTGTTGTTGATGACGGGCGACGGCCCGCCCGATTGCGCGATGAGCACGTTTTTCGACATGGTGTTTCGTCTCCTTTGAAATAGGACCGATCGGACGAATAGGACTGATCGGTCCTATGAATTGAATCAAATCTTTTCCTGAAACTGTTCCTTCAACCCCCAAAGCCCGAGGGCGGGGTTTGAAATATAGAACACTTCCTCGCCGTTCGGCAAGGTATTGAAACCGTCCCTGAGTTTTTCGGGTTTAAAGGCCGCGAGTTTTCCGGTCAGATCCCCATACGCGAATCCCACGCTTTCGACCTCCTCGCGCGTCAGGCCGCCGGGGCAGTAGGTGACGCGGAACCGGCCCTCGGAGGAGCCGTGGATGAGGTGGGCGGCGGCGGAGAGGTTGGCGGCCAGTTCGGGGTTTTCGGCCACCTGGCGCAGAGTGTGGGGGGTGCCGCGGTAGCCGTACTTGCGGACCAGGCGGTCAATCTCAGGGTCTTCGCCGAACTCGCGCACCCCCGGCGCCAGGATGATGAGTTCTCCGCCGTCGGCCATTGCCATGCGGGTGCGGTAGATGGCCTTGTTGCCCAGCCAGGTGGACTTGAACTCGCTCGGGTCGAGAGAGACCACCACCTTGCGCAGCGGCGCTTCGAGCAGGTCGAGGTTGACCTGCTGGCAGAGTTTCGCCCCGCGCAGGAAACAGGCATCGTCCCCCTCGCCCGCGAACAGGCCGCGCGTGACCAGACGCCCGGTGGCGGCGTCGCGGGCGCGGACCGTCAGGAGGTAAGTCACCGGCAGATTGTGCCCGCAATGCGCGTCGGCGTAATTGAACACGTCGCGCACGGGCGATTTCTCGCGCCCCAGCACGCGCTCCATGTTGCAGACCGCGCCCAGGTAGTGCGTCTTGTTGATCGTGTCCTGCCCCCCCACCCCCACGTAGATGTTCTTGTTGTGGTTGGCGATGCCGATCACCTCGTGCGGCACCAGCTGGCCGATAGAGAAGATGCGGTCCCATCGCCCCTCGGTGAGGAGGCGGTTGATTTCGAACCGGATGGGGTACCGCAATTGCCCGCCCGAGATTGCTTCGATGAACTCCGGCGGCGCTTCGCCCAGGTGAGTGAGATCGGAACGCCAGTTGTGTTCGCGGAAGCAATCGTGCGGAATGCCGGGGAACATCGCGTCGAGTTCGGGGGAGATCATGGGGAAATGCGTCCCGAGCGCGGGGAGGATCTCGACGTGGGCGCGCCCTTTCAGGCGTTCGTAGAGCAGGGCGGTGAGCGTTCCGGCCCACGAGTGGAAGCGCGTGAAATCGGGCGGGATAAGCAGAACGCGCCGGAGCGTCCCTGCGCGGTCGAGCAGCGAGTCGAGCAGTTCGCCCGCGCGCGTTTCGTTGAGGATGGTGTCCGGCGATCCTTCGTGGAAGTATTCCATGTTTCGTCCTTGTCTTCTTTTCTGTGGTTCCCTGGGACCGCCAATCTCCTGATTGGCGCGAAGTAAACATTTTGTCCCTTGTCGTTCCCCCGAAAGGGGTTCCCGACCAGAGAAAAGAATCGGTAGGGGCGGGTTTCAAACCCGCCCTTTCCAATCCGGAGCGCCTGCCGGGCGGGTTTGAAACCCGCCCCTACAAAAGATTTGGGCCCGGAAAACCCCGAACAGAGAATGGCCAAAGGATTACGGCGCGAAACAAAACCTCACCCCCAGGGAACACGGATCAAGACGGTCCTTTTTTCTCCCACAAGATCCTGAGTCTTGTGTGTCCTTCCTCTGCATCGCTTCACAAGATTCACGTCAATCGGGAGATTGGCGGTCCCGGCGGGATCAGGCGTGCTCACGCCGACGCCTGCTGGTAGTAACAGTCCTCGCATCCCGTTTCGTTGTGGTTGCAACAGGCGGCGAAGATCTGGAACAGCCCCTGCTGGCGCGCTTCGCTGTTGAGCAGGTCCTTGCCGCGCTCGGACGGGCCGAACAGCCGCGCCTGCATGTGGCGCACGATGGTGTTGCTTTCGAGGGCGGGAAAATGATGGAACAAGTCCCACGCGCGGCGTTCGAGCGCCGCGTCGCCCCGGTGGCGGGCATGGGCCACGAGGAGGGGCAGCAGGGCGTTGAAAACGATGGACGCGGCGCGGTCCTCGCCGATCAGTTTCAAGGCGCGGGACGAACGCTTCGCCTGAAAATTGAACCGCCACGTCCAGAAGTCGCTCTCGTCCTCGACGACAAACGCCTGGATCAATTCTTCCCGAATCCAACGCAATTTCACCCGGCGCGAGGCGTCCGGGTCGTAGCGGCGCACCTTTTCGGCGAACCGTTCCGCCGCGCCCGGCCCGAGGAACCACCGCGCCAGCAGATGGGCCACTCCGCCCAGCCGCCGGTGGGCGAAATTCACCGGGCGTGCCCCCAGCGTCCAGCGGTGCGTGGGCGGGATCAGCCGGTCGGAAAAATAGCGCGCGAAGCCGCCCCACACGCCGCGCAACCTCTCCACATAGGCGCGGGTTTCGTCGTCGAAGACGGTCTGTTGCGCCGGAATCAGCTGCGCCACGTGGAACAGAACCGACTGGAAGAACCGGCGGGCGCGCGCCAACCGATCGAGATCGTCCCCCGCTCCGCCGTGGGGGAGCACATCGTTCAGGTAATCGGTCAGTTCCGCGAGCGGCGCGCGCTTGCTCAGCAGAAAGAAGAGGCTCTTGCTCGACTTGTGCCCCATCGCGGTCATGAGCGCCTGATAGAACACCTGATCGAGCGAGGCGCCCTGGGCCTGGTCGTTAAAGCGCCGCACCTTGGTTTCCATCCGCTCGCGCCCGGCGGCGTCCAGCAAGCCGCCGACATACCCGGCGTCGAGCGAACAGAGAATCGGCTGGCAGCGCCCCTGCGCCGACGGGGTCTGGTAGGGATAATCCTCCACGCGCACGGTCTGACGGATCGCTTCGAGGTCGGGAAACAGAACCGGCTCCATGCAGAACGCCTCGAGGGTCTTGCCCTGAGCCGTTTCGACGCGGGGAGGGTCGGGCATGCGCCAGAGGTACACGTGGAGCACCACCGCGTTGTACTGCGCGTTGAGGTGGTGGCGGTGCTGGCGCCAGCCGTCGGCGGCCAGGTGGACCTCGACGTCTCCCTGGAGCAGTTCGCCCCCGATGCGGACTTTGGCGTCGCGAAAGTCGGGGCCTTCTTCGAGGTTCCAGCGGCCCGGCTGGACAATATCGAGCGTCTTGCCGGAATCGGTGCGGAGGGTGTCGTGGACAAAAAGGGAGTCAAACCAGATGCACTGGGCCAGGCGTTCGTCGGGGCGTGTTTGACCGTTCACCGCGCCCGGACTGGTCCCCTCGGCGATCCGCAATGCGTCGAACCGTCGGGCCAGGTCGTCACGGTAGGCCCAGAAGTCTTCGAGATCGGGGGTCATGACAAAATCTTCCTCGCGTCAGTTCAACACGGGAGACTGGAATTCTCCGGATGGGTTTCACAACCGGACGAAATCGGGTTCAGGCGGGGTCTTCCGGTTCGGGACGGACCGGGCGCGGCGCAGGTCCCGTCGGCTGGGGTGCGCGCTTTGTCGGCGCATTGGTTCCCATGATGCAGTGGCCCTCGAGACGCGCGCCCTTTTCGATGATGAGCGCGCCGGGCTGGGTTTCCAGATCGCCGTACACTTCGCCGGTGGATTGAATCTCGAGGCGTTCAAGGATGTGGATATTGCCCACCACCTGACCGGAGATCATCATGGCCTTGGCCTCGACCGACCCCTCGAGCCGCCCGCTCTTGCCCACCACCACCTGCGTGTTCGAGATAATATCGCCCTTGAACGAACCGTCAATGACGACCTCATTCTGGGCCATGATCTTCCCCTCGACCACGGTTTCGTGGCTGATATAGGTGTTGGGCATGGAGCGCGACGCTCCCAGACCCGGAGCGGAAGCGCCTGGGGATACGGCAGACCGAACCGGCGCGGGTTCCAGCAGGGTGTTCTTGGTAATCGGGGGGGTGGCCATCCTGTTCTCCTTGCCTGCGGCGGCTTGTGCGGGGGTTTCATTCTCGCCCGGGATTTTGCCGGGAGTTTTGGGGGATCGGGCGAGAGCGGGCAGTTCCGCCGGAGCCGGCTCCGATTTGTACCCAGTGGATTCTGTCCGGCCCGGGGTATCGCTCCCCAAGACCTTACCCGGTGTCTGGCGGCTGAAGAGGCCCATGGTGTGCATTCCTTCGTGCGTCTCCCGGCCTCGTTCGTGGCGTTGGCAGAAGGCCGGGGGCAGGTACGACAGGTTGTTTTCCGGTTCTCTTATAGTCCGCCCTGTTGCGGGCCGCAATAAAAACCGCAGGGGCCACCCGAAAAAACTGCATGTTCTTGAAACCGCGGTTGGGCGTCAACAGGTGTTCTCCGTCGGAGGGGAACGCGCGAAGTCCCGATCCGTCGAGGTTCTCCCTGTTTCCGGATAAAGCCGGGAAGCCTTGATGAGAAAGTGAAAAAGATTCGGGCCGGGTTGTTAGCCCGGCCCGAATCGTGTTGTCACTCGATCTTTAACCCGACGGAACACTCCCTCATTTGTCGGGGTGAATGCCCCCTTGAAACATGGGAAGCGACCGGTCGCCGCTGAATTTGTAAAGGTCGCCGTCACTCTTGGTTCCGTTCGTGGTGTCGTAGGGCCAGCCATAGCAGCCGTCGCCGGAGTAGTTCGATTGGGCCGTCATGTCATAGAGCACGAAGCCGCCCGACTGGGCCGCATCCACGATCATGTCGTAATCGCCATCGGGGCCCAGCGAAAGGATGACATACATCTTCCGCGGCGCGTCGGCATAGGCTTGCGAATTGTCCCAGGGACGCCCGTTGCCCGAGTAAAGATGGAACGGGTTGAGGCCCTCGCCCCCGCCCCAACTGTCTGCCTCGACCCGACTGAAGGGGTCGTAGGTGATCTTGTTGAGGTAGGCCACCGGGGTGGTCAGGTGGCTGAACCATTGCCACGTCGCTTTGGCGCCGGGCAGCGAGCTGTCCGGACAGATACTCTGAATATAGGAACTGTTGTCGGCGTAATAGGTTTCGAGCGCCGTGACATAGGTGCGCATGTCGGCCTTAGCGCGCGCGACCTTCGAGCGCTCCTGCGCTTCCATGAAGTTCGGCACCGCGATGGACGCCAGAATGGAAATGATCGCCACGACGATCAGCAATTCAATGAGAGTGAATCCTTTTTTCTTCACGACACGCCCTCCCGAGTTCGATCTCCACTCGATAGATTGCCTGACTAAGCCTCTGAGCTCTCGCCCTGGCGCTTTTGCCGCGCGCGCACAGAGACAACACTTCAGGGTTGCATTATCCTCCATTCAGCGGGTTGGTGTCAAGAATATCCAGACATTCCCGTCTCCGCAAGCTCCCTTATTTTGACCCGTGGCGCCCGGCAAAACCGGAACCTCTGCGCTTGACACTCCTGCGGTTTAGAGGGAAAATAAAAAAAGTGGCGTTTCTGCCAACAGGATCCAGAAAAGGCCTTCAAGGACTCTTCCGGGGAATTCGCCGGAATGAGCGATTATTTTAAGATGAGGAGAAAAGACCCATGTCCACCATCCGTCGCATGTTCGCGCTTTTGAGTCTGGGCGCCGTATTTCTGGCTTTGGCCGTTCCCGCCGCCCGGGGACAGGTCGCGACTCTGAGCGACTCTTACACCATCACGTACAAGGATCTCAATACGTCCATCCAGCCGGTCATCGGGGAAAGTTCCATCACCATCAGCGACCCGACGGCGATGGGATCGTTGAAAATCATCAAGAAGACCGGGGTCACCTCCTATCCCCGCATAGACCTCATTGCCACCAGTGGCACCCTGACGCAGATTCTCACGCAAGGCAACGTCCTCGAACTGCGGGCGACGGGCGACATCCTCGCGGTCTCCTCGACGCGCGCCCACCTGCATTCGATCCAGGCGCGGGAAGTCGGCTCGGTCAAGATGAGCGATCTGGCCCGCTCGCACAGCACCTGGGGCGGGGAAACTTTCCTCACCTCGATATATTCGTTTGGAAGCGGCAAGTCGGGTCTTGCTGCCGCCTCGTCCTTGTCCTCCCGGAAACTGCAGGTGAATCTGTGCGGCGTGGGTTTGCTCGACTGCTATGCGCCCACTCAGGAAGCCCAGATCAAACTGGCGTCGAAGAGCTGGAAAAACCCCCAGAAAGTCAAGGACGTCAGCCTCTCCGCAATCCCCCGTCAGAATGTCAGCCCCTTTGTCGGCAATGCGATTATTGTGGGGCACTTGAGCCTTCTGTCGGTCGCGGGTGGTGGGGGCTATCCCAACTTCGGATCCATCTGCCCGAACTACATTCAATGTTACGGTCTGGCCAACACGCCCAGCAAAATTGTGGGCAAAGGCATGTTGTTTTCCTTCACCTCCGGTGATACGCTGGACAAAGCCTCCCCCCACTCCTACAAAAAGATGTATAATGGAACCGTGTTTCCGGGCGCTATTTACTCCGGCGCGTCCAAACTCGACATCCAGGCGATTTCTGGCGACGTGAAAGCGAATACCGAAATCCGCGTCAAAGGCTCGGTTGGAAAGATCCTCGCGCAAGTCAAACGCATGATTTCCAAATCCCCCGGTTACCCCGCTTCGATCTGGCTGGTGGGGGGCTACTATTCCGTTCCGCTGTTACAGACCGGCGTGAGTACCAGTTCGACCCTGGCGGCGGCAGCCGGTCCCACGGATATCGGCCTCATCAAGGCCGATCTGGGGCTCAACTGGGAGATAACCTGGGGGGGGGCTTCGTACGTTGCTCTCACCCACCCGGACTATGTCATCCGAGCCGGACAAGACGGTTCGGGTAAGATCGGTCAGCTGCAATCGCTCAAGGCCGGGTCGAAGTCTCTGGGAGAAAACATGCTGGAGGCCGGGGGGCCCTACATTTGTGGCATGGGATACGCCGCCACAGCGGGCACCATCAAAGGCGGGGTGTACGACGGGTATTTCACCTGGCATCCGATTCAATAGCCTTGCTTCGCAAGAGGAAAACCTCCAGCGCCCACGGTCCCCCAACAGGAGCCGTGGGCGTTCGGACGTTTTGGAAACGCGATCCTTATCCTCTCATCCGTTGTCCCAGGCGGTTCCGCGGTTCCGATTTTTTCTTTGACTTTCCCCAACTCACAGAAAAAGATCGTATCGGGTTGGAACAAAACGTCTGCCTGTGTGCGTGGAGGAACGTTTTCCCGGTTTCAAATCTCCATAAACAAAAGGAATTTGCGCCTCCCTCCCGAGAAGAAGGATCTCATGTCTCACACAGACCCCCATTCTTCCGCCAACCTCGGCGCTCTCTGTACCTCCGCCCAGTGCGAACAGGGGCGGGGCGACCGGGTGGCCTTCCACTGGGTGGACTCCGCCTTCCAGACGACCCCCTATACCTTCTCCGACCTGGACGAGCAGTCCAACCGCTTCGCCCAGGTGTTGACCGCACTCGGTCTGAAACCGGGTGACCGGTGTTTCACCTACCTGCCCAAGGCGCCCGAGCAGTTCTTCGCGCTTCTCGGCGCGCTCAAGGCCCAGGTCGTTGTCTGCGCCCTCTTCTCCAATTTCGGCGACGAGGCCCTCCTCGACCGTCTGGGCGACGCCGAGGCCAAAGTGCTCCTCACCCGGAAAAGCCTGGCCCGGAAGATCGCCCGCATCCGGCCCCAACTGCCCGCGCTGCGCTATGTTCTCCTCGTGGACGCGGACGAGCACGTCTCTGCCGACGTGTTCAGCTACCCCGCGCTCATGCGCGAGGCTGTCCCTCATTTTAACGTGCCGTTTACCGCGCCCGAAACGCCTTCGGTGCTCCACTACACCTCCGGCTCGACGGGGAAACCCAAGGGGGTACTCCACCTCCACCGCGCGCGCCAGATGATCGAAACCACCGCCCACGAGGTTCTCGGACTCCAACCCGACGATGTTTATTGGTGTACCGCCGATCAGGGCTGGGTCACCGGGGTTTCCTACGGGGTTCTCGCCCCCTGGCTGCTGGGCGTCACGCAGGTGCATTACGCGGGGGCCTACGACGCCGCCGCGTGGATGCGCCTCATCGAAGAGCGCCGGATCAACGTCTGGTACACCGCGCCCACCGCGCTGCGCATGCTGATGCGCGAGGAGCCCGAACTCTTCGGCCAGTTCGACCGGTCGAGCCTGCGCCACATCTTCAGCGTCGGGGAACCGCTGAACCCCGAAGTGGTCCACTGGGGCCGCCGCGTGCTGGGTCACGACATCTACGACACGTGGTTCCAGACCGAAACCGGCGCGATCATGGTGGCCAACCGGCCCGGCCTCGAGCTGCGTCCCGGTTCGATGGGACAGCCCGTGCCGGGCATCGAGGCGGTCGTCCTCGACGAGGAGACGCTTCAGCCCCAGCCGCCCGGCCAGCGTGGCCACCTGTGTCTGCGCGCCGGTTGGCCCTCGATGTTCCAGACCTACCTGAACCGGCCCGACAGTTACCAGAGCAAGTTCCGCGGCGGTTATTACTTCACGGGCGACACGGCCTACCGCGATCCGGAGGGATTCTTCTGGTTCACCGGCCGCAGCGACGACGTTATCAACACCGCCGGTCACCTCATCAGCCCCTTCGAGATCGAAAGCGCCCTGATCGAACTGGACAGCGTGCTGGAGTCGGGCGTGATCGGCGCGCCCGACGAACTGATTTTCGAGAAGGTGGTCGCCTTCATTGTCCTGAAACCGGACGTTGCCCCCTCGCCGGAACTCGAATTGAAAATCCGCATCCACGTATCCAACCGGGTTTCGTCCATCGCCACGCCGCAGGCGATGGTGTTCGTGGCCACGTTGCCCAAGAACAAGAGCGGTAAAATCCTGAGGCGCGTGTTGCGCGCCCAGTACCTTGGAGAGGACGTGGGGGACATCTCCACGCTGGAGGAAGCCTGAAAATGAGTACCCTCGACGATCTGAACCTGGTTTTTCAGGAAGTTTTCGACGACGAGACGCTGACCGTCGCCCCCGCCACCACGGCCAACGAAGTGGACGGGTGGGACTCGCTCTCGCACGTGAACCTGATCATGGCGGTTGAAGGCCGTTTCAAAATCCGCTTCACAAACAAGGAACTCCTGACCTTCAAAAACGTCGGCGACCTGCTGCGCGCGATCGAGTCGAAGATTCAGGAATAACAATCTCGCTTTGAGTCCAATGCGAACAAACCCAGGCCAGACGGTAGGATAATTCGGAAGAAGAATGACCTATCGCGTGTGCTCCACCTCCAACACGTGCGAGAGAATGAGTTCGTTCAGGCTCTTGTCTTCGGTGGCGGCGGTGGCGGCCAGTTGTTCGTCCAGATCCGGCGGTAAGCGCAACGAAAACTTACCAGTGTAAGGAGGCTCCGGGTCACGCCCTTTTTCTTTACAAAAGTCCAGATAGTCATCCACGGAGGCCTCGAATTCGTGGATAATCTGTTTCGCGTTGTCCGACTGAAAAGTGATCGTGTCGCGCACGTTGACCACGCGCCCAAAGAAAACCTGAGCCTCTTCATCAAACTCAGCGACACCAATGTATCCCTTGTAATGCATTTTATTCCACCTTCCCGGGGGTCACACCCAGACGTGTCAGATCGTTGCGAACCGCTTTTACGGCGCCTTTGACCGCATCAGGACTCGGGTGTGGACGATGGTAAACCGACAAGAACGATCCAAAATCAACCCGGATTCGACTCCCGGCCCCCTCCGAAATTTGAGCGCCGACGGCCTTCAGCAAACCTTCAATGTCGTCCCACTTGATGGTTCCTGAAACCGGATCCAGGAAGATTCTTTCGAGAACCCGGCGGTGTTTGCGACTCAATTTCATGGAGTCATCTTATCGAACCCCGCCTTGAAAGTCAAGCGTTCGTCCGATGTCCGGACTGTCGAAGTCTTGTTTTCCCAAGGCTTTCCTCTTGTTCGTCTTGCTTTTCCTTTGACATTTCCCCGCCCGCCCGCGAAGATAGAAGGGAGTGTGTGCAGGGAGGTCTGCGTGAACGAAGAAACCCAGGAAACCCAACAAATTCTCCAGGACAGCCGGGAAGCCCCGCCCGCGGAAGACGCGGCGGCGGTTCCCGCTTCCGAAGAAATTCAGGAAATTGAAGTCGCTCCGGAGGAGATCGAGGTCGCCCCGGAGGAGATTGCCGATACCCGGCCCTTGACCCACAAACGGGTCGCCGTGGCGTACCAGGAAACACTCGACGCGGAGGATATCGTCAATTTCCACGACGTTTGCGGTTTTGCCGCCCAGGCACCGGGGGTCATGGCCCACGTCCGCCTGACCGATCTGGCCGCGCCCGTGCTGTGCCGCACCCACGACTTGCCCCTGGACGTCAACGAGTTCTGTGTGGTGAAAAACCCCGACGGAGAAGAAGCGACCGGGTATGTGATCAACTTCCCCAATCCCGCCGCTTTCCAGATGGAAAACCGCCCGGTCTGGAACATCCTGCGCAAGGCCGAGTCCGCCGACGTGCGCAACTGGCACCAGCTGCGCCGCCGCGAACGCGAGGCCATGATCGCCTGCAAACAGAAAACCGTCCAACACAAACTCGACATGAAAGTGTCTCAGGTGCGGTTCGACGATCGCGCCCATAAAGTGATTTTCTATTTCACCGCCGACAAGCGGGTGGACTTCCGCGAACTGGTCAAAGACCTGGCCTCGACCTTTCACGCGCGCATCGAACTGTGGCAGGTGGGCGTGCGCGACGAGGCGAAACAGGTGGGTGGCCTGGGCTGCTGCGGGCGCCAGATGTGCTGTTGCTCGTGGATGCGCGAGTTCATGCCTGTCTCGATCCGCTACGCCAAGGTTCAGGACATTCAGTTCTCGCCCACGAAACTTTCCGGCGTCTGCGGCCGGTTGCGTTGCTGCCTGTCCTACGAACAGGATCAGTATGTCCAGATGGCCCACGACGCCCCGGCTATCGGCGCGCTCATCGAGTCGGTCCAGTATGGAAATGCAAAAGTGGTGGACCGCAATCTCCTGTCGCGCGTGGCCGTTCTCACCACTGAGGAAGGGAAGTACGTCACGGTTCCCTTCGCGCAGTTGCGCCTGCTCGACAAGGGCGATCCGAAAGTAAAAGCGAACAAGAAAAGCACCGCTTGGCAGTTGCTGACCGAAGCGGAAGTTCGGGCCGCCGCGGGCGACCAGGCTCCCGAAAATGACCCGTTCCCGCGAAGCCGCCCCGCCGAGAGATCCGCGCGCAGCGAGTCGCCTACTCCCTCCTGGAACGCCAGCAAGCCAAGCCGGCGCACAGAAGCGGTGGCGCCGCCCGTGGACCGCACCATCGCCCCCGTGCTCGACGCGGAAGACGAAGCGTGGATTGCCAGCGTGGAACAGGAAGAAGAAAACACGCCCCCGAAAGCGCCTGTCAAGGCCGACAGAGAACGCCGACCCAACCCACGGGGCAAAGAGGGGCGTGGGGATCGCGACACGCGCGGAAAAGACCGGGTGCGGGAGAAAGAAAGCGCGCCTGCCAATCTGGAATCGGAAGAAACCGAGGCCGAAGGACCGGAGCAGACATCCGACGATGGCGACAAGGATGGGGCGCAGAAGGCCCGCCGCCGTCGCCGCAGCCGTCGGCGTGGAACCGGTGGCCAGCCCAAAGACCCGTCCGCCGAGCCTTCGGGCGCTCCGGCGCCCCCTGCCGCCGCGCCCAATGCTTCTCCGAACCACAACGGCGGTGGCGGCGCCCAGCGTCCTCCCAAGTCCCCGCATGGCGCGCCGGAAAACCGGAACAACGAAAAAGCGCCGTCCATGCACAAGAACAAAAAACATCCGGACCGCAAAGCCATGCGCCCGCCCCAGCATTCGCGGCACAACTGAGCCGGCGCTGCTCTCTCGCAGAATTGGGGTCGTTTGCGCGGACTTTGCGGGAGAGTGCAGGCAATACGGGCCGCGATCCCGATCCGGCCCCAGCCCTGACAGGGCTGAAAGCCCGCTCCAGGCGAAGCGGAATCCAACGGGCGGAATCGCAATTCCCGGAATCCCAAAGCCGTCAGGAACCGCAACCGCGCCAATCGGGAGATTGGCGATCCCAGGCCCCTAATCCTGCGGCAACGAGAATTTCCAGGCTCCGGCTGACGGTTTTTCCTTTCGCGCTTGACGGTTTCGGGCCTGGCTGTTAAAAATTGTACGGATGGTTTTGGCGGTTGCTCGCGACCGAAATTCGGAGTGGGAGCCGCCAGTCAAACCTCACACAGGAAATGAGACGAAAGGCGCAAGTTGTTTTCGGGCGTTGTGTCGCTTCGAGAAAACGGGCGCAGTCTGAAGGAGATGAGTCTATGGCGTCGGATGGGGTGATTGAACTGACAGATGATAACTTCGAGGCGGAGGCGCTCAAGGCCGATACGCCCGTGCTGGTGGACTTCTGGGCCGAGTGGTGCGGACCGTGCCGCATGTTGACTCCGATTATTCACGAGATCGCCGAGGCGACGGCGGGTCGCCTCAAAGTCGGCAAGGTCAATGTGGATCAGGCGCAACGGGTCGCCACGCAGTATGGCATCCAGAGCATCCCGACCTTGATCCTGCTGGTGGGCGGACAGGTGAAGGAGACCCTGATCGGCGCGCAGCCGAAGGCGCAGATTCTGGCGAAGATTGAAGCCTATCTGGGCGCGAGCTGATCGCGTCCCGCCCGCGGGGCCTTGGAGAACTTCAAAACCAGGCGGCGTTTCGTGGCCCGCGGTGACTTGTGCGGGCCACGTTGTGTTCCAGACCGTTGCGTGTCCATCTTTCCCGATCCGGAGGAATCTCCATGCGCTGTCCCTACTGCAAGAGCGAAAACGACAAGGTGGTCAACTCGCGCACGTGCCAGAACGGTGAATCCATTCGTCGTCGGCGTGAGTGCCTGGATTGTGGCAAGCGTTTCACGACCTTCGAGTATGTCGAGATCGCCGACCTGCACGTGGTCAAGCGCAACGGCGAGCGCGAGACGTTCAGCCGCGAGAAGATCAAACACGGCCTGGCGCGGGCCTGCGAGAAGCGTCCGGTGACCGAGGAAGAAATTGACAATGTCGTCCAGCAGATCGAACGCGACATCCAGAATCGCATGGACTCCGAAATCAAATCCATGGAACTGGGCGAGCTGGTGCTGAAGTACCTGCTCGAGCTGGACGAAGTGGCCTACATCCGCTTCGCGTCGGTCTATCGGTCGTTCCGCGATGTGGCGCAGTTCCGCGACGCGGCGGTCAACCTGCTGAAGAAAGACTGATCCGGCGGCAAGCCAAACCCGAGAAAGAGATTGTTGCGAGATGGCGAAAAAACAGATTCAGATCTACGACACCACGTTGCGCGATGGCGAACAGGCCGAGGGAATTTCCTACTCGCTCGAGGACAAGGTTCTCGTGGCGCACCTGCTCGATGACTTCGGCGTCCAGTACGTCGAAGGCGGCCAGGCCCAGTCAAACCCGAAGGTCATGGAGTTCTACAAGGCGATGCGCAAGCAGCCGCTCAAGAACGCCAAACTGGCCACGTTCGGCATGACGCGCCGCAAGGACACAAAGGTCGAGGAAGACTCGAACCTGGCGACGATGCTCCAGACGCGCGTGCCGGTCATCACGCTGGTGGGCAAGTCGTGGGATCTGCACGTGACCAAGGGCCTGCGCACCACGCTCGAGGAAAACCTGGCCATGATCGCCGAGTCGGTCCGCTACCTGAAGAAAAAGGGACACGAGGTGGTGTACGACGCCGAGCACTTCTTCGACGGCTACAAGGCCAACCCGGACTACGCCCTGAAGACGCTGGCCGCCGCCGCCGAAGCGGGCGCCGACTGCCTGACGCTGTGCGAAACGAACGGCGGAACTCTGCCCCACGAGGTGGCGGAGATCGTCGCCGCCGTGCGCCGGGCCACCGCGACCCCCATCGGCATCCACGCCCACAACGACGCGGGGCTGGCCGTGGCCAACAGCCTCATGGCGGTGGTCCAGGGCGCCACCCAGGTGCAGGGGACGGTGAACGGTTACGGCGAACGGGCGGGCAACGCCGACCTGATGGTGATTATCCCGAACATCATGCTCAAGATGGGTTTGAAGGCCATTCCGGCGAAGCAGCTCAAGCGCCTGACCCAGTTCTCGCACACGATCGCCGAGATCGCCAACGAGACGCCCAATCCGCGCCAGCCCTATGTGGGCCGGTGCAGTTTCGCGCACAAGGGCGGCATGCACGTCAGCGCCCTGCAGCGCGACCAGAGCACGTACGAGCACATCTCGCCCGAAGAGGTGGGCAACACGCGCCGCGTCCTGATCAGCGAGCTGAGCGGACGCAGCAACATCCAGTACAAACTCGCCGAACAGGGGATGGACTTCCAGGGCGACACAGAACAGCAAAAGGTGCTGCTCGATCGCGTCAAACAGATGGAAAACGAAGGGTACGCGTTCGAGGGGGCCGAGGCGTCGTTCCAGGTGCTGGCCCGCCGGCTCTCGGACAAATACCGCCGCCAGTTCAAATTCCATGGACTGCGCGTGATTGTCGAGAAACGCGGGATAGACGGGGAGATGGTGAGCGAGGCGACCGTCAAGGTCGAGGTGAACGGGCGGACCTACCTGACCGTGGGTGAGGGCGATGGTCCGATCAACGCGCTCGATGTGGCGTTGCGCCGCGGGCTGGAAACCGAGTTCCCGCAGCTGGCCGATGTGCGGCTGCTCGACTACAAGGTGCGCGTCCTCGAGGGCCGCGAAGGCACGGCGGCCAAGGTGCGCGTCCTGATCGAGTCGGGCGACGGCAAGAGCGAGTGGAACACGGTGGGCGTCTCGGAAAACATCATCGAAGCCTCCTGGCGCGCCCTGGTGGACAGCCTCGAGTACAAACTGATGAAGAAGGCGTGACGCGGGGGAAAGAGAGAACCGCTTTACGCGTTTATTCAGCCACAGATAAACACAGATGGACACAGATAAAAACCGTGAAGGTATCTGTGTCCATCTGTGTTTATCTGGTGCGCCAGGCCAAGTCTGGCTGATCTTGCAATCTGAAAGGAGGTTGCCCTGCGAATTGCTCGTTCAGCAGGTAGCGACGCGGGCGGCCTGCGGAGTAATCCGCCGGGTCGAAGCCCCGCCGAGCGAACGCGCGAGCCGTAGCGCAAGCGAACCCGTTTCGGCCTCGTTACACCAGTGGAGAGTGGCCAGCCCGCCGGATAGTGGTGAAGCCCGCCGCCGGTGGCGAAGCAACGAGCGCAGGCAGCCATCGGGCCTCCCGGGGTGAGAGGGGACAGCGCGCGCGGACAGATCAGCCGAGGAACCTGGGAGACCCGTCGGGGCGGGAGTGATGGTCCCGAACGCGGTGCGGGAAGACATAACCGCCGCGCGGCCCTGCCGGGAGTCGGAGGGGCCCATAGTAGCGGGGAAGCGGGTAACGACCGTGGAGCGAAGGGGCCCTGCTTTTGGCGCGATTCTGTAAGAGGGGAGAGGAGCCGATTGGACGAGTATCCTACTACGGAAGACGCGGTTGGGCGGATGTTGTCCCTGCCGCCGAAACTTGTCACTCTGAGACAGAATCTGGGCCGCAAGGCCAAGGATGAGCCGAAGTTCCGTTTCTATTCTCTCTACGGCCACATCAGCCGGGAGGACGTGTTGGAAGCGGCATGGGGCCGGGTGCGGGCCAATAAGGGCGCTCCCGGAGTGGATGGGGTGACGTTGGAATCGGTCGAGTGGTCGGAGGGGGGCGTGAGGGCCTTTCTGGACGAAATCCGGGGGAGCCTTCGCAGCCATACCTACCAACCTCGGCCGGTCCGGCGCGTGTACATCCCGAAAGCCAACGGGAAGATGCGCCCGCTGGGGATTCCGACGGTGCGCGACCGGGTGGTTCAGATGGCGGCGTTGCTGATTCTGGAGCCGATCTTCGAGGAGGACTTCGAGGACTGTTCCTACGGCTTTCGCCCCGGCCGCTCGGCGCATCAGGCGTTGGAGGAGATCCGGGGACACCTGAAAGCGGGCTATTGCGCGGTGTACGACGCGGACCTGAAGGGGTATTTCGACTCGATTCCTCACGACCGACTGATGGCGTGCCTGCGCATGCGGATCAGCGACAGCCCCGTGCTGAAACTGATTCGGATGTGGTTGCAGACGCCCGTGGTCGAACCGGGGAAGGGGGGGAGTTCGGGCTCGACGGCCCGGCGGACGGGCAAGGGAACGCCGCAAGGCGGCGTGATCTCGCCGCTGCTCGCCAACCTCTACCTGCACTGGTTCGACTACGTGTTCCACAGAAGCGATGGCCCGGCGCACTGGGCGAAGGCGAAACTGGTTCGTTACGCCGACGATTTTGTGGTGCTGGCCCGCTACGTGGACGGACGGCTGATCGGGTGGATCGAGACGAAGTTGGAGAAGTGGCTGGGCTTGGAGATCAACCGGGAGAAAACGCGGGTGGTGAACCTGCGCGAGGCGGGCGCGAGTCTGGATTTTCTGGGCTACACGTTCCGTTTCGACCGCGACCTGTTTGGGCGCTCGAGCCGGTACCTGAACCTGTTTCCCTCGGAAAAGGCGCTCGGGCGCGAGCGGGCGAAGTTGCGTGCGATGACCGGGGCGTGGATGTGCCACAAGCCCATCCCGTTCCTGATCGAGGAACTCAACCGCCACCTGCTCGGCTGGGCGAACTACTTCGGACGCGGTTACCCGCAACAGGCGTTCCGGGCGATCAACCACTACGTGCGTGAGCGGCTCTGTTGTCACCTCTCGCGCCGCAGCCAACGCCCCTGGCGTCCACCACAAGGACAGACTCACTACGAGCAGTTGAAGGAAATGGGTCTGATCTACCTATGAAGCACAACGGCTTATCCGCATGCGTGGCGGCGAGAGTCAAAAGGAAAGCCGGATGCGGGAAATCCGCACGTCCGGTTTGACGAGGGGGAGGGCCGCGGCCCTCCCTACTCTACTGGCTGATAGTTTACGGGGTTTCCGTCCGTTTTCGTATATGCGGAATCGGGAATCGCATCAGTGTGTCAGATCAAAGGGTTCCCATCAATACCGGTAGTTCTCCAGCCCACCCTCCGGGCTTTTCTTGAGACGCAGGGAAGGAACCTCCTTAAGGAGATCCTTGTGTTCATCATTTCTTAATATCAGGTATCCCTCGTTTTCATGCGAGGTTGTTCCGAGAAGTACCGTTCCGTCTGGCCTAATGATAGCCAAGTCGTCCGGGGAACGTGACCAGTCGAAATCGTACAATCCGGTTGTATGTGCAAGAACAATATTGATCGTCTGACTGTTACAGGTAAACTCATAAACCAGAGCCTTGTGACCCAAGAGGATCGCCCCCGGCCATTTATTTCGAAATTGGGCTTGAATCATATGTGGAGCCAAATCGCCAAAGGACACCAAACCCTCGAGAAGACCTCTTTCACCCATTGCAGAAAGCGCTTCCTCATCAATCTCAGGAGGTCCCTCTCTATCGAATTTCACAAAAGTCTCTTTATCAAGAACAAGGGGTGTCCGCATTTTCGAAGCAAAAACAATTCTCTCCCCATGGGGATACAGGCACCGGAGAAGGCGTTCGTAGTCACGCCCGACAGGTTCTTTCATGATATCGTAAACATGGCGCTTGTCTGTCATGCGAGTCTGTCCTCTCCTCGGGTTTCCAACAGAAACAAGCATACCGTCCCTTTTCATGAGCGTCAATTGACAATCTGATCAAGAAAGCAATCGGGGAGAGAAAAAACCGAATCTATAACCACGAAAAACACGAAGGACACGAAAACTGCGGAAAGCGGTTTTCGTGTCCTTCGTGTTTTTCGTGGTAGAATCAATCGGTTGTCGTTTCTTTGTCGTTTTTTGTCCGTGTTTCGGGTTCGGGGGTTTGGCTCACCGGTACTCGCGCACGACGTCGAACATGGCCAGGACGTTCTCGATGGGGGCGTTGGCCACGATGTTGTGGATCGAGCAGAAGACGAAGCCGCCCCCTTCGCCGAGCACCTCGATGCGTTCGCGCACTTCGTCGCGGACCTGCTGGGGCGTGCCGAACGGGAGCGTCTTCTGCGTGTCCACGCCGCCCCCCCAGAAGACGAGGCGGCTGCCGTACTTGCGCTTGAGTTCGCGCGGGTTCATGCCCGTGGCGCTGCATTGCACGGGACTCAGGATATCGATCCCGGCTTCGATGATGTTTTCGATCAACGGCTCGATACCGCCGCACGAGTGCATGAAGGTTTTCCAGGGCGTGTTATCGTGGATCCACCCGTTGACCCGTTTCTGATAGGGCAGGTAAAGGTCGCGGTACTGGTCGGGCGAGCAGAACGGGCCGTTTTGGGTCCCGAAGTCGGTGCCGTTCGTGGCGATCACGTTGATCTTGTCTCCGACGGCCTGGTAGAGACGCCGCAGGTTCTCGATGGCGATCTCGCTCTGACGCTCGAAAACGGCCTTGATGTAGTCGGAACGCATCAGGGTGCTCATGTACCAGTCGGTCAGGTCGCGGATGCCCTTGGGGTGTTTCAGGAACGTGGCGGGCACGAGCGCGATGTCGCCAAAGGTCAGGCCGCCGTAGGTGCAGAAAAGCGCCTTGTCCGTCGTCGCGTAGAGTTCCTCGGCGCGGCGGGCGATGATCCCCAGTTCCTCGTCGCCGATCGGGCCGAACTCTTCCAGATTGTCCTCGGGGTTCAGGGTCGAGTCGTCCAGGACGGGTTCGTTGCGGACGGTCGCGTCGAAGAAATACCCCCCCGCGGGCATGACGCCGCTGGGCGGCACGCTGCGGTCGTTTCCCGGGTACTGGAGCAGCGAGCCGTCCGCTTCGTACTCGGTGTTGAAATCCACGGGCACCAGGACGGGGATCCCGTCGAACGTCTGCCACTCCTTGAACTCTTTCGCCGGAAAACCGAACATGGTGCCGGTGCCCGTGAGTGAGACGGTGTCGATGCCAAGCGCCTCGCGCAGGTCGGCGGCGACCTCGCCGAGCATCTGGTACACCTCGATAACCTTAACGGGGGTGCCGGGCTTGTCCAGCCCGAGCGCCTGGCGCAGCTGATAGACGACGTTGACGTGCAGGCCGGTCTGCATGCCGCCGCCAAAATCCACGGGCAGTTTGTCGGGGGTCTGGTGCCGGCAGGCGGCCGCTATACGTTCGCGTGAGTTCATGGTTTTCTCCTCAAAACAGGGAACAGAATTCGGGGGTTTCTCAAGCGCCGGAGGCATGAGAAAGGTTCCGCCGGGGCGCTTCGCATATCCATTTCCCGGTGGAAAAAGCCATTCCACGGGAGTCAGGATTCGTACTGCGCGGCGGAAACCCCGTACTTTTTCAGATATAGCCCCCCTGCGGGGGGAATACAATGGAGAATCTCGATTTATCTGGACAATCTGCCAGTTCTGTTGGCATTTTCATTGGAGATTTCCGGACACGTCGGCGGGGTGGGTTTTCCCGTTGCTCTGTTGTTTTCTGGAACATCCCTTTCCCGAAAGAAGCGAGAATTGCTCCATGCCTCCCAAACCCGTTCGCAAACCGATCCCGGTTCCTTTGCCCCGGACGCGACAGAAAACGAAAGCGCCAAAGAGTGACAAGAAAATCCGGCTGGTCGTGGTCGGTGCGGGTGACCGGGCCTGCCAGGTCCACCTGCCCGCCCTCTGCTCGCTCGATCAGGTGGAAATTGTCGGGTTTTTCGATTCTGCACAGGAGATGCTGGACCGGGCTTGTCAACAGTTCGACCTTCCGCACAAGATCTGTTACGTGACGGGCAGTTCAAACTTCTGCGCCGACAAGATTGCCGAGATAGAACCCGATGGAGTGGTGACCATTGGACCCGCCGATTCTCTCAACGACCTGCACCTGTGGTGCGTGGCGAATCATTACAACCTGTTCACCGACCATCCGCTCTTTCTGAGCGGCCACCAGGCCGACCTGCTGACCAGCATGGCGGGCATGAACGGGTGCATCACGCAGGTGGCGCTCGAACACCGCACCAACCCCCTCCTCAACAAAATGCTCCGTTCCTGCAAGTCGCACGGCCCCATCGTGCACGCCGTCTGTGAGATCCACGACTACCACCCCGGTCTCGACTCCAGCGCGTACAGCCGCCTGTATGGCAACACCCTGCGCGCGGTGGACACGTTGCGCTGGATCTGTTCGGGCGAGGTGGACGAAGTTCTGTCCAGCTGCCAACGGGTCGAAACGATCGAGATCAACTGGGCCGGCGCCACGCTCTATTTCGAGAATGGTTCGGTCGGCTCCCTGATCAACAACTGGGTCAGCGGGCGAAAATCCTGCCGCATCCAGATCCATGCGTACGGGGTTTGCGCCGAAATCGAACCGGAGTCCTCGGCCCGGCTCTATGTCGAAGGCGACCCGAAAGGGGTGGAATACGACGCGAAACGGGTGGCGGGCAGCGACGAATACCACGTGTACGCGGGCTACCAGGCCAAATACCGCGAGTTTGTCGAGGCCATCCGGACGGGGAAGACCAAAACCTCCTCGTGCTTCCAGGAAGTGTTGCCCTCCCTCGACATCGTAGAATCCATCCTGGCCGAATCGCAGTTGAATCCACGGTGAGAAGGGGAAACCAAGGCAACAGAGGAAACGGGATCGTGCCGCTGAAGTGCGGGTTTCCCGGGAGGGCGGGCGTCCCCGCCCGCCTGCGGTTTGCCCGGATTCAGACCCCGCGAATTTTATCGTGGAAGCCGTCGTTCAACCTGAAAACCGCAGTTACGAGAACAAGTCGTTTAGAATCCGGAGGACTCAAGACACCCAGAGGGGGAGTTCCCCGGGACGAGAAGAAAGGCCTCGGAAGAAAGAGAAATGCGGGGAAAAGCGCCAACGGCGCGATCTTATACCAGCCTGGGGCATCGCCCCATAAGCGTTAACCTAATTCTTGACCTGTCGAAAGCATCCAGCGTAAGATTCGGCTTGTGCAGTGCGAATCTAGAAGCCGGAGGACGCTCATGGAGATTGAGGATGTTGTTCACGAGGATTTGGCGGACTGGCCATTGTTGATGCGCTTCCTGCCTGATGGTTGGAAGGAAAAAGCGAGAGAATTGGGCGCTTTGCGGCGCAGCGGACGCAAGTTTTGCAGTAGCGAAGCGTTGTTGCGAACGCTGCTGATTCACCTGGCTCTGGGGTGTTCCCTGAAGGAGACGGCGTCTCGGGCGCGACTGGCGGGGTTAGCCGATGTGTCGAGTGTTGCCGTGTGGAAAAGGCTGCGGGAGTCGGGGGAATGGCTGCGTTGGATGAGCGAGGCGGTGATGCGTCAGTGGGTGGAGCGCCGGCCAGAAAACCTGCTGCCGGGGCCTTATCGAATACGGCTGGTGGATGCGACGTCGATTTCAGAGCCGGGCAGCACGGGCAGCGACTGGCGGATTCACTACGCCGTGGAACTGGGCTCTCTACAATGCGATTCCGTGGAGGTGACCGATGTGCGCGAGGGCGAAACGTTTCGACGCTTTCCGGTCAGTCCGGGCGATTTGCTGCTGGGCGACCGGATTTATGCCAACCGTGGCGGAATCGAGCACGTGGTGCGCCACGGCGGAGATGTCCTGGTCCGAATGAATCTGACGAATTTGCCTCTTGAGAAAGAATCGGGCAAACCGTTCTCTCTGCTGCGGCGGCTCAGAACCCTGCGCATCGGCGAGGTGGGCGAGTGGCCCTGCTGGATCGCACCGGCGGGAGCCGAGCGAATCGCCGCGCGCGTTTGCGCCGTCAAGCGCGACCGCACAGCCACGCAATTTGCCTGCAAGAAGTTGTTGCGTCGAGAAAGCCGAAAAGGGGAGAAACTGCGCCCGGAAACGCTCGAATCGTGCGCCTATGTATTCGTGTTGACCACCGTTCCAGCCGAGCGCATTTCCGCCGCGTCACTTCTGGAAATCTACCGGGGGCGCTGGCAGGTGGAACTGGCTTTCAAACGCTTGAAATCCATACTGAACCTGAGCCATCTGCCCAAGCAAGACCCGCAAGGGGCGCGCGCGTGGCTACACGGCAAGATCCTGGTGGCGTTCCTTGTAGAGGCGCTGATTCACGCAGGGAACTCTTTTTCCCCCTGGGGATACCCCCTTGATCCCAGGGAGTCCCGATGACTCACAGCGGCGAAGTCATTGGAACGAAACACAATTCATGTTCCGTCAACTCTGCCGAGGCGTTTGTCCAGATCTGTCGTTGTTCGACGCCATTCGTCAATGGCCCGCCATCAGTCACACTCTGCGCGAAACACCGCGCAAGAGAACCCGACAGAATGCAAAAATTCGGAGAATCATCCAAAGAGAATTAGGTTAACGCTTATGGGGCATCGCCCCAGGAAAACCGATGGGTTTATTCCCACAAGGGCTGAAAGCCCGCTCTATTCAGCCGTTTGTCCCTTTTCATATCTCGGGCCTTCAGCCCTTATCTGAAAAAGGGACACCTGTCCTGGGGCGACGCTGCGCTTGCCCCAGGCTGGTATAAATCCGCGCCGTTGGCGCTCAACTGCGATTTTTAGGTTCAAAGGCGGTCTCGTTTTGGTTCTTTCAGGCGGGCGGGACGCCCGCCCTCCCAGAGAAACAACCGAACGTGGGCGCTCAGAAGAAAAAGAAAGGATACACCGATGACCGGAAAAAAAAGGATTTTGCAGGCGCTTTTCACCCTCTGGATGGCTGGTTGGGTCTTGGGAGGGACCGCTTCCGTTGTTGTGGGCGCGGAACCGCCGCCCGCCGCGTCGTCTCCCCTGTCGCTTCTCGCCGGGCCGTACCTCCAGGCGCCCCTCGACGGGTCCGCCACGGTCATGTGGGTTGCCGACCGCCCCTCGCACGGGTGGGTCGAGTATGGGGCCGATGCGTCGCTCGGGAAAACTGCCTTCGCCAGTGAAGACGGCCTGAAGAGCGCCAACGAGCGCATCCACAAGGTCACCCTGCAGGGCCTCAAACCGGGCGAGACGGTGTATTACCGCGTCGTCACGCTCGAGATCCTGAAATTTGAGCCGTACAAGGTGACATTCGGCGCCACGCTCAACAGCCCGACGCACCATTTCAAAATGCTCGACCCGAACGCCGAAAAGGTTTCCTTCCTGGTGTTCAACGACCTCCACGAGAACATGGACCTGTTCCGCAAACTGCTGGAAAAGGCGGGGCCGGAACCGTACGACCTGGTCTTCTTCGACGGGGACATCCTGAGCGACCTGCAATCCGAGGAGCAACTCCTCAACCATTTCCTGAAGCCGGTCTCGGACGCCTTCGCGGGGGACATTCCCTTCTTCTACGTCCGGGGCAACCACGAAACGCGCGGTTCGTTCGCGCGCCAGTTCAAAAACTACCTCGCGAACCCGGAGGGACGGTTCTATTACACGTTCGATTGCGGCCCGGCCCAGATCGTCGCGCTCGACTCGGGCGAGGACAAGGAAGACGCGAACCCGGCCTACAGCGGGCTGGTGGACTTCGACGCCTACCGCAGCGTCCAGCGTGACTGGCTGGCCGGGGTGATCCAGACCCCCGCGTTCCGCAAGGCCCCCTTCCGCATCACCCTGTCGCACATGCCGCTCATTGCGGCGGACGGCTGGCATGGCACGGAGGACGCCCGCGACAAGTGGGCGCCGCTTCTGGAGAAGGGCGGCAACGACCTGCTCCTGTCCGGCCACACCCACAAGGCCGAGATTCGTCTCAACAGTGACGCCCCGACACCCGAACACCCGAAAGGGACCCAAAGACTCCCCTACCCGATCTTCATCGGGGGCGCTCCCAAGGCCGGTGCGGCCACGGTCATGCGGGTCGAAGTGGATCGCGAATTTGTGAAGGCCACGCTGATCCGGGACAACCGAACGGATCGTCAGGAAGCCCTCACGTTCCGCGCCCGATACCACGGTCCGGGAAGTTCCCTCTGGAATTGACCCTGAGGAAAATGAGCGACATCGCCATTTTTCCGCGGTTGAGGTAGAACAAGAAGGCGGGTCGTCTTCGATCTGCGCTGTTGGCGTTTCAATTGCGGTTTCGGGGAGCAAAGCCCGAATCTAAGGGCGCTCAGGGATTTCCGGTTTGGCCGTTTCTTCCCGCCGGAAGTTTTTCCACTGCGCGGCCAGCATGCCCGCCAGCATGAGGGAGCAGCCGAGCGCGCCGGACGGTGTGATGCGTTCGTCCAGCAGGACAATGCCTCCCACCGCGCCGAATACGGCTTCCAGACTCAGGAGGATAGCCGCGTGCGCCGGGGGCGCGTTGCGCTGACCCACGACCTGAAGCGTATATCCCACCGCCACCGAAATCAGACCGCCGTAGAGGATCGGAATGGCCGCCTCGCGCACCGAGGCCAGCGTGGGAGTTTCGAGCGCCAGCGAAGCGCCCAGACTCAACAGCGCACAGACGGCAAACTGCGCGCACGCGATGACCGTGGCGCTGAGGTGCTGCGAGAACCGCGCCAGCATCAACATGTGGATGGCCCAGAAAAGCGCACTCAGGCTGACCAGCGCGTCGCCGAACAGGGCGCCCCGCTCCGCCAGCGCCTGGAGGGAAAACCCGTTCGAGGCGCTCAGGCAGTACGCGCCCGCCAGCGCCAGCAGCGCCCCCAGCCACGCCGCCCGCCCCGTCCGATGCCCCAGACCCAACCCCAGCAACGGCACCAGGATCACGTACAGGCCGGTGAGAAAACTCGCGTTGCCCGCCGTCGTATAGACAATGCCCCACTGTTGGAGCGAGATGGCCAGGAAGACCACAATCCCGGTGAGAACCAGCGCCCCCAGTTTCCTGCGTCCTGTCCATGCGTCGTGCCGAGGACGGGCGTTGCGCGCCAGCGCCAGCGGCAGAAGCGCCCCGGCCGCCAGGGCAAACCGCACGCCGTTGTACGCCAGCGGGCCGATGCTCTCCATCCCTTTGCGCTGCGCGACAAAGCCCAACCCGCAGATCAAAGCCGTGAGCAACAGAATCCCATCGGCTTTCAACGCATCTTTCCGCATGCCGCACCCTTTCGGCTCATATGAACTAAAAACCGCAGTTGAACACCTCTGGGTTGGTTTTTCTTTCAGGCGGGCGGGACGCCCGCCATCCCAGAACCCCCATCCTTATAGGGAGAAAGCGGTTGCCGGGATCGCCAATCTCCTGATTGGCGCGGTCAGTTAGACTCACCCAAAAGGTGACCGAACCAAAACCTTTTCGCCCCACAGGACACAAGAACAAAGGACTCGTTTTCTGTCCCCCCAACTGCGGTTTCTGTAACAAACCGCCCTGCGCCCCTCCGGGGCGCGCAATAGGGGACTTTCTTCCGGGGGTTTCGCTTCGCTCCACCCCCGGCTACTGACCTTTGCTCCTACCGGGGCAACCTGTTTGGTTGCGGCTCCGCAGCGCCAAGTGTAGAGGCGAGTTTCATTCTAAGATCGAACCGCGAAAGACGCGAAAAGCGCGAAAAAGTTATCTTTCTCGCGCTTTTCGCTGTTTATCCATGATGAGGTCCGGACATTTCGCCCGCAAGCGGAACCGGTTCTTGAAACCCGGGCGTTCTTATTGTTCCGCGTCGTACACCTGCACCCGGGTCCACAGGGACGAGCATTTTTCGATGAACTTCAGGTGGATCGGGTCGCTCTGGTAGGCGTTGTGCGCTTCCACGCCCCGCAGGAAAACCGCCAGGTTGAACGAGAAGGAATTGTCCACCACCGGGCGTTGTTCCGTGGCGGCGGGAGTGCCGATAAAGACCGCCTCAGTGGCTTCGATCCGGCCCAACTCCTCGAGTTCCTTGCGGAACATCGTCCGTTGCTCGTCCGTCAGATCCTCTTTCAACCAGAAAAACACCGTGTGCAGCAACATGACATTTCGTCCCCTCTCTTCAGTTTGCTCGTCCCTTTGGTCTGCGCTTTGCCCATACCCGTCTGAAACGCCCAAGCCCGGATTCCCTAGCGATTCCCAATTGTCAATTATCCATTCTCAATCGGCCCGCAGCCATTTCCCGCCTCCTCCGGCTGCGCGCTGGCAGCCGGGGCAGGCATTTCCCGGGAGATTCGAAACGACGCGAGAAACAGAAGGCCGATGCCGACACAGATCGCCGAATCGGCAATGTTGAACGTGGGAAACTCGTGGATCTTGTAATGGGCCACAATGAAATCCACCACATAGCCCAACCGGAAACGGTCGATCAGATTCCCCACCGCGCCGCCAAAAACCAGGGCCAGCGCCACCCGGCTGAGGTGGTCCCGCAAGGGGGTGAAAAACAGAGCCCAGATCAGAACCGCCACCGCCAGGGTCAACGCCACGCCGGTCAGAATCTCCGGGTGCTCGTGAAAGAGCGAGAACGCGGCTCCTCTGTTCTCGGCATAACGGAACTTCAGCCACCCGGGCACCAGCACGACCGTCCGCAGCGACGCCACGGTCCAATGGCCCTCTTTGGGGGCGAGCGCCTCCAGAACCCAGATCTTGGTAACCTGGTCCAGAGCGATCGAGACAATGGCGAGTATCCAGAAACTCAGCGAAGCCTGGATTTTTTGTCGTAAACCGTTTTGCAGCTGATGCACAAGTGGGCCTCGGGCTTCGCCTTCAGGCGCGGGATTCCGATCTTGTCGCCACAGGCGACGCAGACACCGAAGAGACCTTCTTCCAGACGATCCAGAGCGGCTTCCACCTGGGTCAGGGCCTGTTCCTCTTCCTGACGCACCATGAGGGCCATGTCGCTGGCCATGTTGTCGCTGGCGCCCTCAAAGAGGTGGGTGTTGGCGGTCGAATGGTACGCCTTGCCGCTGTCGAGCGAGTTGCTGAAGGTCTTCTCGTCAAGCTCGCGCAACACCTCGAGCAGGTGGCGCCGCCGCTCTTGAAGGAGTTTCAGGAGCGCCGCCAGTTCCTTTTCCGTGTAGGGGGTCTTCTCGGGGAAGTAGCCCGGCTGCTGGCACACCACGATCCCGTCGTAGCTGCCGAAGGCGCGGCGCATCTCTTTAGCCAGGTTCACCTCGGACGCCTTCCGAACCACTGGCGGCGCCGCCTTCACTGTCTTGTTGTTCGCGGCGGGGGGGGTCGGTTTCTTGAGAACAGCCGCTTTCGGGCTGCTGACCGGCTTGGCCGCTACAGCCTTTTTGGGGGCGGGAGCGGCTTTTTTCGTTTCAACTTTGGCCGGGGCGACTTTGACCGCCTTGGCCTTGGACGCCGCCGGTTTCGCGGCCGACTTGGTCACCGGTTTCACGGCGGGCTTGGCAGACGACTTGGCGACCGCCTTCACAACGGGCTTAGCCGTCGCTTTGGCGGCGGGTTTTGCCGCGCTCTTGCCGGCCGCGGTGGATTTCACAACCGGCTTCGCCGCCGCCTTTTTCGCGCAACACGGGGACGTCATTTTCGCCCCGCACTTGCGGGCGGCGGGTTTCGCGGCCCCCGGTTTGACCACTTCTTTCTTGACAGGCTTCACGGGTGTTTTCTTGGCCACCTGCTGGGAAACGGGCTTCTTCGCCGCGGCGGGTTTGGTCACGGGTTTCGGAGCGGATTTCGCCACCGTCTTTTTGGGAGCAGCCGTTTTGGCGCTCTTCGCAGCCGGGGTGGCTTTCTGGGTGAGAGCCTTGGGGGGGATCGGTTTCTTAGCCATGGGTGATTCTCCTTACGACGTCACTGCACCGGCGGCACAGGGAGGGATGTTCGGCAACCTGGCCGACTTCTTCGCTGTAGGTCCAGCATCGGGCGCATTTGTCGCCCGGACCTCGGGTCACCTCAACGGCCAGCGCTTCGTTGAGGTTTTCAATCTTCGCATCTGTGGCCTCGCGGTCCTCCACCGCGCAGGCCGATACGATCAACACATCGCGCAACATCTGCGCGTTTTCCTTCAGGAACGCGGCCAGTTCGGTCGTTTTCGGCTTGAAAACCACCGCCGCGTCGAGGGACTTGCCGATGACTTTCTCGCGCCGCGCTTCCTCGAGGAAGGGGTTGGCGAAGTCGCGCACGGCCAGGAACCGCGTCCATTTTTCACGCAATTCCGGGGCCAGCCAGTCCGCTTCCACCGTCGGGAAATCCTCGAGGTGGATGCTGGCCTGGGCCGGATGGCCGTACTCATAGGCTTCGTCGGTCGTGAAGGGCATGACGGGCGCGAGAATGCGCGTCATGCTGGTGAAGATGTCCCACAACGTGCTCTGGGCGCTGCGCCGCACGGCATCGTCCGGAGCCGAGCAATAGAGCCGGTCCTTCAGGATGTCGAGGTACAGGGCGCTGAGCGTGACCACGCAGAACTGGTTGATGGCGTGGTAGATCTTGTGGAACTCGAAGCTGTCGTAGGCCTGGATGCACCGTTCGACCAACTGCGCCGTCTGGTCGAGCGCCCAGCGGTCGAGTTCTTCGCGCTGGCGCGGGGGGACCAGGTTCTGAGCCGGGTCGAAGTCGGCCAGGTTGCCCAGGAGGAACCGCAGCGTGTTGCGGATGCGGCGGTACGTGTCCATGAGCTGCTGAAAGATGTCGTCCGAAGCCGCGACGTCGTTGCGGTAGTCCTCGCTGATGACCCAGAGGCGCAGAACGTCCGCGCCCATCTTGTCAATGATCGTCAGGGGCGAAATGACATTCCCCTTCGACTTGCTCATCGCCTCGCCCTTGCCGTCGAGCACGAAACCGTGGGTCAGCACGGCCTTGTAGGGCGCGCGGTCGCGCGCGGCCATCGAGCACACCAGCGACGACATGAACCAGCCGCGGTGCTGGTCGCTCCCCTCGAGATAGAGGTCGGCGGGCGACTGGAGGCCCGGATCGGCCTCGAGCACGGCGATGTGCGAGGAACCCGAGTCGAACCACACGTCGAGGATGTCGTTTTCCTTCTCGAACTCCGTGCCGCCGCTGATCGGGCACTTAAACCCTTTGGGCACAAATTCCTCGACAGGCAGTGAGAACCAGCAATCGGTCCCGTGTTCCGCCACCAGTTCGATAAAACGGTCCATCACTTCCAGACACAGGATGGACTGTTTGGCCTTGACCGAGTAGAGCACGGGGATGGGCACGCCCCAGGAACGCTGACGCGACAGACACCAGTCGGGACGGTTCTCCATCATGTTGCGGATGCGGTCGCGGCCCCACTCGGGAATCCAGCGCACCGCCCCGTCAATCGTCTCGACGCACTTGCGCCGGATGTTGTCGTAGTCCATGCGCATGAACCACTGGTCGGTGGCGCGGGTGATGATCGGCTTGCGGCTGCGCCACGAGTAGGGGTACTGGTGCCGGATCGTCCCGGCGTGGACCATCAACCCTTCCTCTTTCAGGCGCTGGATGATCTTCGGGTTGGCCTCGCCGACGAAGACCCCTTCCATCGCCGGGTAGTCGCTGGTGAAACAGCCCCGCTCGTCCACCGGCACCACGACCGGCAGGCCGTACTCGCGGCCGATCTCGAAGTCCTCGACGCCGTGACCCGGCGCGGTATGGACGCAACCGGTCCCCTGTTCGAGCGTCACGTGGCGGCCCAGCAGCACGACCGATTCCTTGTCGAGCAGCGGGTGCGAGCACTTCAACCCCTCGAGCACGGAGCCTTTGAACCGCTTCCGGATCTTCGGTTGCGGCAGTTCGGCGTCCTTTGTGAAGGCCTCGAGCAATCCCTCGGCGCAAATGAACTTTTCCGAGCCGAATTCGGCCAGGACATAGTCGAAATCCGGGTGGACCGACACGGCCAGGTTGCCCGGCAGCGTCCAGGGGGTCGTGGTCCAGATGACGATGGTGACCTCGCCCTCGTCGGCCAGTTCCTTGCACACGGCGGGGTTGAGCACCGGGAAGCGGACATAGATCGAGGGGGAGGTGTGGTCGTGGTATTCGATTTCCGCCTCGGCCAGGGCGGTCTTGAAATGGGGATCCCAGTAAACGGGCTTGAATCCGCGATAGACGGCGCCGCGGGACACCATGCCGCGCAGGGCCTTCAGAATGCCCACTTCATACTGCGGGTTGAGCGTCAGGTAGGGGTGTTCCCAGTCCCCGCCGATGCCCAACCGCTGGAATTGCTGGGTTTGAAGACCGATGTACCGCGTGGCGTACTCGTGACACAGACGGCGGATTTCCAGCCGCGAGCGCGAACCTTCTTCCTTCCCGAGTTTCTCAATGACCTTCTGCTCGATCGGCAGGCCGTGGCAGTCGAAACCGGGCACAAACCGCGTGGCGAACCCGCACATGGTCTTGTAACGCACCACGATGTCCTTGAGCGTTTTGTTGAGCGCATGGCCCAGGTGAATGTCGCCGTTGGCGTAGGGCGGGCCGTCGTGGAGAACGTATTTCTCACGTCCGGCGCTTTTTTTCTCAATCAGTTGGTCGAGGCCGATCTCTTTCCACCGCTCGAGGCGGGCCGGTTCTTTTGTCGCCAGCTGCGCCTTCTGAGGGAAGTCGGTTTTGGTGATCGTCAGGGTGTCTTTGTAATTCGGGGCTTCGGTTGTCATGGGTCTGTCGTTTCTCTGGATTGCGCGTCGGATTCCCGCAAGGGGAACCTGCGGCGCGGTGTTGCGTCAATCAAGTTCGCCCAGCCGCTCGATCACCCCCGCCACGAGGGTTTCGAGTTTGGGTTCGGCGGCCACGGCGGTGGCAATGATCTCGTTGATGTCGGCCGGTTGCAAGGCGTCGGGGTAGCATTCGTCCGTCACGGTCGAGATGCCCAGCACCCGCAGGCCGCCGTGGTGGGCCACCAGGACTTCGGGAATCGTGGACATCCCCACAATGTCCGCGCCCCACATCCGGAAGGCGCGGTACTCGGCGGAGGTTTCAAGGTTCGGTCCCGGCACGCCGATCAGGGTGCCGCGGTTGGTGGGAATCCCGGCCTTGAGCGCCACATCCTCGGCAAGCGCGAGAAGCCGCTGGTCGTACGGCTGAGACATATCGGGAAACCGGGGGCCTAACGCGTCGTCGTTGGGACCGAGCAGAGGGTTGTCGCCAAAGAAGTTGATGTGGTCGTTGATGAACACCAGCGACCCGCGCCGGATCACGGAATTCATGCTCCCGACGGCGTTCATGACGATGAGCGTGTGACACCCCAGCGCGCGCATGACGCGTATGGGGAAGGTCACCTGCTTCATCGAATACCCTTCGTAGTAGTGGAAACGACCCTGCATGACGCAGACCGGGCACCCGCGTAACGTCCCCAGAACCAGATTTCCGTGGTGGGACTCGACGGTCGAAAGGGGGAAGTAGGGGATGTCGTCGTAGGGGATGCGGACGGCGTTTTCGATGCGGTCGGCCAGCGCGCCCATGCCCGTGCCGCAGATGATCCCCACCAGGGGTTCCACGTTGGCGCGAGCCAGGATACACTCCACCGCCTCGGCGCGTTCCTCGCGTTCCTTCAGGATGCTTTTGGGAACATCGGCCATCGGGTCTTCCTCCTCGGGGCGGTTTGTGGAGCGTTCCGCGGGTTGGTGTTACGTCACCTGCCGGGGCAACCCGGCGGCCTCTGAAAGACGCTGGCAGACCGACTCGGGGTCCGCACAGGCGATCCGCAGATCCTTCTGCCGCGAGGTGGCGCCGCGAAGCAATTCGACCTTCGACTTCGCCACCCCGGCCACATGGGCCAGAAACTGAATCAGGGCGGCGTTGGCCTCCCCTTCGACCGGTTTGGCCTGGAGCCGCACTTTGACGCGATCCCCGTGAAGTCCAGCAAATTCAGACTTCGACGCGTTTGGCTGGGCGTGCGTTCGCACTTCGACGCCTCCCGGGACAATGCGGACGGCTTCCTGACTCAACCGACTCGGCTCTCCTCTTCCCCGGACCCGCTTTTCGAGGCCGGGTGGGTACAATACAACCAGCCCTCCCAAAAGCCTTTTGGGAGGTGGCCTTATGTACTCCCTAGTCCCCCCCCGAGTCAAGGGGAAAAGGGAAAATCGTACATTCTTTGCCTATTAAAGCTGTATGGAGGGAGATATTCAGGACACGTGTCCCCGCTCGCCTGAAAAAAAGACCGGGAACGTCCTGGGAGGGCGGGCGTCCCGCCCGCCTGAAAGAAAACCGGTCTGTAGGCGTTCAACGGCGGTTTTTTATACCACCAAGGCGCCCGGTTTTTCCCCGTTGCGCCCGGGCGCCTTGTTGGTTCAATCTCTGTTTAAAATGGGTTACGCGTTTTTCTCCGGGTGTTCCATTTTCAGGCGGGCGGGACGCCCGCCCTCCCATGAAACCGCCGCAAGAGTGGAGGAGGCCCACCTCCAGGTCGTCTCGGCCATCCTGTTGCTGAGTTCATCTCACCCGTTTTTCATCTTCCGCTTTTCGGGATCGAACACCTGCCGGTGGCCGGTGTCGAACGCTTCCATGGCCAGGATCACCGCCACGGCGTGCTGGTAGGCGGCTTCGATGTCGGCGTTCGGGGTCTGGCGCGAGCGCAGGCACTGGAGCCAGTTCAGGAAATGGTCGGGCGTGGGCACGTCCTCGACCGGCTTGGTCCCCCGGATGATCCCCTTGTTTTTTGACGCGCCTTCGGCGGTCAGGATCGGCGCGGTCCAGTTGACCAGGTCGAGCACGCCCTGATTGCCGAACATCTTGAACGTGTTGCCGCTGCCGTTGCCGAAGTTCGTCGAGTAGGTCACCTGAAAGCCCTCCGGGTAGTCCCACACGGCCTGCACGCAGTCGGGACAGGTGAACTTGTTCTCATCGCGCCAGGTGTAAGTCCCCCCCAGGCAGACTGCGGACTTGGGGAACTTGGCCCCGGTGATGTAATGCACCAAGTCAATGAAGTGGCTCCCCAACTGCGGCACCGGTCCCGCCGAGAAATCGCGGAATCCGTACCACCCCGTGAACTCGATCGCGCTGAAGGGGCGTTTGGGCCGGTCCATCAGGAACTCCGCCCAGTCCACGTCCTCGGCCCGGGCGTCCGTCTTCGTGTATTCGTACCAGTAAGGCCGCTCGGCGTTACGGCACTGTTCGATGCGCCCGACCGTGCCCAGTATCCCCGACTGGTACACCTTGCGCGCGCCGGTCATGCTCGGCAGACTGCGCAGCTGCGTCCCGGCCTGGAACACCACGCCGCTCTTGCGCACGGCGTCGCACGCCGCGTTGAGTTTGTCCAGTTCCATCCCCAGCGGCTTCTCGCAATACACGTCCTTCTTCGCCTTGACCGTGGCTTCCAGATGGGTCGTGTGCTGGTGGTCGCACGAGGCGATCATGACCGCGTCCACCCGCTTGCTCTGGAGCAGGTCGCGATAAGAGACATACAGTTCGGCGTCCAACCCGTAGGTGGCCTTGACATCGGCGGCAGCCGCTTCGCGCCGCAGGCGCCACGGGTCGCACACCGCCGTGAACTCGACATTCTGTTCCTGGGCAAACGGCTTGACCCCGGCCATGTGCGCGCCGACGCCCCGGCTGCCACAACCGATCAGCCCGATGCCGATCCGTTCATTAGCGCCCATCACCCGGCTGTAACTGGCCGCACTCATCGCCAGAGCCGTGGCCCCTACGGAGACCTGTTTCAAAAACCTGCGTCGCGATGTGGAACGATTCATGGTCAAACTCCCCCTTACCTGGCAAACATTCTTCTGTAACAGATGCAAGTTAGGAGTCGCTGGCATTATTTTCAACAGAAAATCTGCGCTTCGAAAAAAATGAGGGAACTCCACAGGGCCCCGGCGCGGAAAGCGCTTCCGGAGGGGAAAGCGGTTCCAGAGGGGAACGCGTTTTCAGAGGGGAAAAGCGGTTCCGAATGGGACAGGGGCGTCCCGCCCAGAAAGCGGTTCGTACCGCCGACGTCCTCGCCGGCGCGGTTCCTCCCAATTTGCGTCCTCGACATCCCCGTCGGCGCGGTTTACTCAATATTGTACCACGGCATCCCCCCACCGACGCAGTTCCTCACAATTTGTACCGTCGGCGTCCTCGCCGGCGCGGTTCTCACAACAACACAAGACGAAGTTGGATTCAAAAAGACCGGGCGCGACACAACCGCAACCCATTCTGGCGCGATACAGCCCCAACCCATCCGTAGGGGCGGACCTGTGTGTCCGCCCTCAGAAAAACCGGGCGCCGCAGGAAAGACCCTCCAGGCCGGTGAACGAGGAAGTCGAAATCGAAATACATCGCGCAGAGACGCAGGGGCGCAGAGAGCCGTCGGTTATGGCCACAGGAGACACAGAAGGTACGGGAAATTCCTGTTTTTGTACGACTCTCTCGCAAAATCTACGCAGACCGCAGCTATTTCAAGTACAACGCAAACCGCCTTATTCAACCGCGAAAAGCACGAAAAAAATCAGTTTTCGCGCTTTTCGCGTCTTTCGCGGTTTTTTCTTTTGGGTTGCGGCTCCGCTGTGCCAGAACTTTTGTGCCTCATGTGGCTTACAACAAAGGTCTCCGCGTCCCTGCGCGATTATTCTTTCCATCCCCGCTCCCCGGATTTTCGTGTCGCTTCGGGGTATCAGACCCTCGCTCTGGGCGGACACACAGGTCCGCCCCTACGGGTGGGTTGTGGCTCCGCCGTGCCAGGAGTTTTGTGCCTCCGTGTGGCCAGGGAACCGCTGCGGCCCGGCGTGGCTTCTGCGCGATAGGCTGTCCCGGTAACCGCGATAGACGGGATCACCGGATTCGCCGGGTGGGTGGGTTCTCCCCACTTTCTCGGGAAAGAAAGGAGGGGGTCATTATTTTTGGACTCATTTGAACCACCAAGGACACCAAGCCACCAAGATTTTCTCCTCTGCGGTGGCAGCGCTTGGTGTCTTGGAGTCTTGGTGGTGATGTACTCAAACGAATTCGGAAAAGGGAAAGGGGCGTGGGGCCACCCGTCCGCCTCGCCGCTCTGGGGCTTTCGCATCATGTCTGGCAGTGAGACAACCACCGTTGGATGCCCGTCTTCGGTTGGAAAACATAAGGCCGGAAAGGAATTGGAAGGTGTCACCCGATTCTTACGGCTACACCGCCAGTGCGCCGGTCGGAGGCTGAAAGAACGTCGCAGGAAAAATTACCGGGGAGGAAAATGGTTGCACTCCGCAAACCGTCGGAGCATATTGTTGAAATCGGGCGAAACGAAGACCGACTCTGCTGGCGAGCAACCGGACGAGGAACAACCCGATCGGTCTCATTGGTCAGTGTGCACTATCCAATAGTGAATATACAGGAGGAATCCTATACATGATTAGATTCTGCCTTATTCTGACTGTAGTGATGGGGATATTGGACTTGAGTGGTTATTTGTGCGCTACACCTGCAAATACAGATGCACCTACGAAACAAATAGACGTACCCACTCAGACGGATATGACACACCCTATCAAATCTGATATACTTTCAATTGCATCAGAAGCGGCCTCAATCAAGTCTATTATTAATTCCAGCTTAGTCGAACTGCGTATCGTTAACTTAGAGTTTACATCTTCCTCGCAGGAGGCAAATACATCGGCTTCCAGTATACCAACTGTAACGCATCGGGTTGTGAAGGAAATTCAACCTATCTGTCATTTTTTTGAGGAGTCAAAAGACTCCATAACAGGAATTGAATGCTACCTCAAAAATGTCGAAAACTACATCTCGGACTCTTCCCTAAGCAAGGAAAGTATCAATCAGTATATTGATACCGAACGCCCCTATATTCAATCGCTCAAGGAGAATATTGATGTTTTGAAGGAGCAAATTAACACATCAAGAAGAACATATAAAACTCATCTTCAAGGGACAGGTGCGATTGTCTTATCTTTTGATTCTATTGAATCCAGTCTCAAATCTATTGAAGATAATTTTCATTCTGGGAATGATGCTATTAATTCAGGAAATTCAAATATTGTCTCAATGATGTCTTTTGTTGAAGATTTGAGATCGATTGAGAAAGACACTGAAGCCATTCTTAGCCATTCCCTCTCTCTCGTTAAGAATCATGCAGCCATTTACATTGCATCGGGTAAAAGTATACCATTGGAACCCGCTCAGAATTACGATAACTTTAAACGAAGTGCTGATTCTGTCGATATAAAAAGCACGATTCTCAAAGTTACTCAATTTATTGATTCGCTCAGGAGAAGACTTGGCGAAATTAAAAAATTTGAGATGGATTTAGGGTATATGAAAAAAATTAAAGCGTATATCAATGAATTCAAACTCTATGTAAGTTCGGAAGAATTGAGCCGTGATACTGTTGCGCAATATGTTCACTCTGAAAAGCCATATATTAATAGTTTTGAGAAAAAGGTTGCTTCTATTTTTCGTAAATCGGAATCTTACGCGAAAGAATGCCGATCCATTAGAGATGAGATCTCTATTTCTATATCTCGTTTTAATCAAGATCGTGAGATGTATGGACACCTAAAACAAGAACTACACAAGAGATTGGACTCTGTTGCTGCTCAGGATCAAAAATTAAAGGACGCTATTGATCAATATGATCGGTAATGGCGGGCAACACCGAATTGGCCGGATTGCCTTACGAAATCGAGAACACCGCACCTATTTCCCCCGCACCCTCTCCAAAAACCGTTCCACCCCCACGATCAGGTTTTCCCAGTTCAGGTCTGTCTCGGCGAGTTGACGCGCGGCTTGGCCCATTGCGTTCCAGCGGTCGGGATGGTTGAGCAATTGGGCCAGGGCGTGGCCGAAGGCCGCGCTGTCGCAGGGGGCGGCCCAGCCGATCGGGCGCCGGTCGGGGGTTTTCGTTTCGTCGGCCAGCCACGCCTCCAGGCTCGCCGGGGACGGGAAATAGTCCCCGAGGTCGCCGATGGCGCAGGTGACCGTGGGGCGCCCGGCGGCGAGGTAGTCGCCGAACTTGTTGGGCCAGCGGGCGCGGTTGGCCAGGCTCTCGGCCAGAGGGAGCGCCAGCACGTCGGCGGCGCCGAGCACCTGGGGGATCCGCTCGAACTCCACCCGCCCGAGCTCCGTCACGCGGTCGGCCAGCCCGGCCTGTTTCAACAGATCGGGGGAGAATCGGGGACAGGCCGTCAGCAGCCGCGCCTGGGGGCATTGCGCGAAGGCCACGCGGAGCGCTTCGAGGAAAAACGCCTCGTCCGGGTTGTAGTTGGCCACATACCCCACCCACGGCCCCGACCCCTCGGGCAAACCCAGCGCCCGGCGACAGTCTTCTTTGGGCAGCGGGCGAAACACATCGAGTTCCGCCCCGGACGGCACCCGCAGCAGCCGCTCGCGGGGGACACCCGCCTTCAGGGCCTCCTCTTCCAGAAGACGCGAGATGACCGTGACCCCCTGCGCCCGGCGCAGGATGCCCCGTTCGAGGCGCACCTCGACCCGCTCGGCCCACCGCTGCGCCGCGGGACACGGTCCACAGGCCGCCTGGGGGTTTGTCTGCCGGTCGCGGTGGCGCAGTTCGAAAATCCCGTCGCGGTAGGCGTCGCACCAGTCGGCCACCACGGGCGTCCCCCGGAGGAAGTGGGCCAGTTGCGCGGGCAGGTAAACCGTCGGTGGGTGGGCGAAGGCGTAGATCAGGTCGTACCGGTGGCGCGCCACATGGCCCAGGCGCCAGAGCGTGTCGAGCGGCCCCCAGCCGTCGTCGGCGTGGACGAGGGGGTTCCACGACGGGGTTTCGATGACCTCGACCCCGCGCAGGGTTTCGCGCGCCGTGCGGTACCAGTGGTGGGGCGCGGCGGTGAGCAGGGTGGCCGAATGACCTCGCGCCACCAGCGCGCGCGCCAGGTGCAGCGCGCGAAAGTACGTGCCGTGTTCGCGCAGAGGGCTGGTCAGACAGAGGATGCGCATAAAATCATTGTCCTGAAAAACAAAACATTCCCCACCCCGCAGAATTTGTGGGGAATGATCGCGCCATTCCGCACAGGAAGTCCTCTTTGTCTATATGATCTTTCGGGTTACTGAAACCAACATCTCTCATCTTTCGACCTTCGCACAGAGAGGAAGGCGGTTCTGGAGGTGGCATGGGCGTCCCGCCCATGAAGGGGTTCCGGAATAAGGGAGCAGAAATTCCCGGCCCTGCCGACGAAAACGTCGGCAATTCACGGGCGGGACGCCCGTGCCACCTCCGGGCCATCTCCTTCCGGGCCATCCTCGCTTTTACAGGACGGGGAACTTCCCGGCATGCCCCCTCAAACGACAATCTCACAATTCGCCGGACAATGAGGAGTTCCTGCCGTTCCGCAGCCTACCACGCAATTTGTCTTGGCCGAAAGCGTTTAATTGGGTATGGTACGAAACGTCCTCGTTTCGATTCTTTCCGGGGGGTGAGAGGCGGATCGAGAATGTTTACCCACAAAATTGCGTGAGAAAGAAGGAGAAGTTCGATGCGTCTGGCCGTCTTTGCCTCCGGACGAGGCAGCAACTTTGCCGCTCTACTGAAAGCCCGCGCCGAGGGGCGACTCCCTGAGGCCGAATTTGTCCTGCTGTTTTCCGACAAGGCGGACGCGCGCGCCCTCGATCTGGCCCGCGAAGCCGGCATCGCCACGCTCCACCTCTCGCCCCGCGATTTCGAAAACCGCGCTGCCTACGAGCAGGCGCTTACCGGCCACCTGCGCACCCACGGCGTCGAGGGCATCTGTCTGGCCGGGTACATGCGCCTGGTCGGAGCGACGTTGCTGGCCGCCTATCCCCACCGCATCCTGAACATCCACCCCGCGCTGCTTCCGTCGTTCCCCGGCCTGCACGGCCACCGCGACGCGCTGCTGTACGGCGTGAAGGTATCGGGCTGCACGGTTCACTTCGTGGACGCGGGTATGGACACCGGCCCCGTCATCGTCCAGCGCGCTGTGCCGGTTCTTGACGACGACACCGAAGAGACGCTCGCGGCGCGCATTCTCGAGCAGGAACACCAGGCCTACCCCGAGGCGGTGGACCTGTTCACCCGCAGCCAGCTGCAGATCGAAGGACGCCGCGTTGTGCGCGGCGCCTGATCGGCAACACGAGCGAAAGCCGTCCGGTCCGCCTTTCGGAGCGCCGCGCCCGGACCCCCGCTTTTGTCCCCAGGTTTATTTCAGCCCGTTTTCGTTGAAGAAGGCGCTGTATTTCTTATCCACGCCCATGATGTGGCCCCGCAGCCAGTCGCTCAGAAACGACAGCACCTTGATGGAAATCCCGAGCGTGCCGGCGTCGAAGTCTTTCTTGAATTTTGAGACTTCGGCCACAAACTTCTGGTGTTCGGCCTTGTGCGCCGGGGTGTCCGGGTAGTCGAATTTCGCAAAATATTTTTCTTCCAGGGCGAAGTGGCCCAATGCGTAGTTCACCATCTGGGTGAGAATTTCCCCGACCTTGGTTTTCCCCTGCCCCGTCTGCATGGCGCTGTCGAGGCTGTTGATCATCTGAATGAGTTTCATGTGCTGATCGTCAATCTCTTTCACATTGACGCTCAAGGCGCTGCTCCACTGAATCAACGACATGACGCGACTCCTCCTCTGCGGTTAGTGTGCCTTCGTGCGGGTCTTGCATTTCTTTCTCTTGTCCCCGATATTCTTGCCGGCAGAGCGGTGGCGTCCCAGGCCCCCGGTTTTCCGGTTTATTTCAATCCCTTCTCTTTGAGGAACGGACCGAATTTTTTATCCGAGACCATGATATGGTTCCGGAGCCAGTCGCTCAGAAAGGTCAGGATTCTGATGGGAAGATTGGCAACGCCCTCATTGAACTCTTTCTGAATTTTCGCAACCTCGTCAATGAACTTCTGGTGTTCAGCCGTGTGCGACAGGGTGTCCGGGTACCCGAACTGTCTGAAGTACTTCTCTTCCGAGGCAAAGTGGACCTCTGTGTAGTTAACCATCTCGGAGAGAATCTCTTCCACTCGGCTCTTTCCTGCGCCCGCCTGCATGGCGTTGTCCAGAGCATTGATCATCTGAATGAGTTTCATGTGCTGATTGTCTATCTCTTTCACATGGACACTCAAGGTTCTGTTCCACTGAATCAACGGCATGACACGTTCCCTTCGGCAGGAGCGGCGCGGCTCAGACTTTCCGACAGAAACGTCCCCAAAAAGCCGCGTATATCCGGAGGATCGAACACCTCCTATTGTTACAGGCCCACCCGAATCTTTGTCAAGCAGGAAGGCCCCACGGGGAATTTATAAATAGGGAGCCTCTTGCAAAAGTATTGGGCAAAACGGCGAAAAAGCGGGGCTAATCGTTTCGGGGAGATGATTTCTGAGCGAGAACGCCTGTTCGCTTGCTCTTTACCGCCAAAATCGCCCTTTTTCGCTGGGGACGGGGCGTGCGATTGCCACTCGGCGGTTTCGCCGTTGATTTTCTCCCTTCCATTTCGATTCGCCCCGGGCCGCTCATCTCAGCAACGCGAAAATTTGACGGGCCGTCATCGCCACGATCCCGAACATCAGGTGGCACATCACCTTGGCCGCCCCGCGCACCCGCACGAACCGTCCCCCGTAGTTGTCCTTGATGTTGCTCATCACCCGTTCCGCCGCGCTGCGCTCGCGGTAGCGGACCGCCCGATGCGAATCCATCGGCAACTTCTCGCCGCGGCGCGGATTTTGATCGATGATCGGCACGTGCCCCAGCCCCTCGCTGAACGCTTTGATTTCGGGCGCGTCGTAGGCCGAGTCCATCAGGTCGTAGAGGTTGGTCAGGCGCTGGCCGGTCATCTGCGCCAGCGGGATTGCCGCCTGCGAATCGTGCAGCGAGGCGCTCGTCAGAATCGTGCTGACCGGGATGTCGCCGTCGATGCAATCGACGTGCAGTTTGTAGCCGATCCACGATTTCTTGAAGCCCTTGCTGTCTTTTTTCGAGCCCCGGTCGCAAGCGGTCGGCAGATCCTGGAGGTTTTCTTCGAGCGAGTGCCGGCCCTGTTGTTCCAGACGGCGCGGCGGCTTGGGCGCCCGCTCCTCGCCTTTCTTCGGACGCCCGCGCCGGGCTTTGGACTTCTGCGGCGCAGACTCTTTGCGGGCCGCCTTCTCGCGCCCCTGGATCGGCGTGGAGTCTCGGCTGGTATGACCTGCCAACTTCGGCCCGCAGCACTTTTTGACCATCGCTTCGTGAATCGCCTGCGGCAGAGCGGTGCGGGCGAATTCGTCGAAGGCGCGCGAGAAGGTCGCTTCGCTGGGCAAGTCGGCCCGCGTTTCCCAGCCGCACAGACGCCGCAACGGGGCGTCAGCGCCGAGCAGATCAAGCAGCGCGCGGGTGGTCGGGCAATTCCAGACGGCCTTGGCCAGAAACGCCAGGACGAGAGGCTGGCGTCCGTGGCGCGGGCGCCCCATCGGCTTGCGACCGAACGGGCTCATGAATTTCTCGATCGAAGCCAACTCGGCCACCTCGATGAGCGTCTTGTGCTTTTCGCAGAGTTCCCCCAGCGCTTCTTGCTGGAACGGGAAAAGATGTTGTTGTAGGGTAGTGAACAGTGAGGAGAGAAAGTGCATGATCCGCCATCCCTTTCGGGGTTTGTTAAGCAAGCGTATGATGCCTTTTTCTCCTCACTTTTTCACCTGAAAATCGAACGACTCAACGACTTTTGCAAGAGGCTCTAGGGACAGAAATTGTCTCGGTGAGGGTGTTTTTTTCGCGCCGGGCAGACGTTTGGCGAGAATCCGGGAAGGTGGATCTCAGAAATTCGCCGTCGCGTCTCATTCCACTCTCACCCCGCCGCCAGCCGGGGTTCCAGCGCCTGCCAGATGGCGGCGAACACCGCGTCCGCGTCCGCGGTGGCGTCAATGCGGACCATTTGCGCGTCGGTCATCGCGTCGAACTCGGCCTTGACCCGCCGCAGGTAGTCTTCCTTCTCGAACAGGTCGCGCTGGTCGCCCCGCTGCTGTTCGATGCGCTGCCCGGCCCACTCCGCCGGGATCGTCAGGTAGAGCAGCAGGTCCGCCGGGGGAGCAAACGCCTCGTTCAGCCGCCGGATTTCGACCGGGTCCAGCCCGCGCGCGCCCTGGTAGGCGATCGTGCTGTAGTAGTAGCGGTCCATCAGGACCACCGCGCCGCGGTCGAGCGCCGGGGCGATGCGTTCGCAGACGTGCTGGCGCCGGTCCTCGAGGAACAGGTCGAGCTCCTCGCGCGGCGACACGTCCTCGCGCCCCGACCGCGCCAGTTCGCGGATGCGGCGGCCCCATGGCCCGTCGGTCGGCTCGCGCAGGCGCTCGACATCCCACCCCTCGCTCCGCAGCCGCTCGGCCAGCCGTTCGCACTGTGTGCTCTTGCCCGCGCCGTCAATCCCTTCGAGCACGACCAACAATCCTTTTTTCAACCGCCGCGCCATCGCTTGCCCTATCCCTTCTCTCGGATGATTCCGTCCGGCCCGCGCTCGCGGCGAACCCCTCCGAGTTTTCCCCGCCACCGGGTGCGATTGCAAGGGAAATGCGGGGTTTCGGCGCTATTCCCGCCGAATTCTTTCCATTTTCCCGTTCCCGCAAGAAAACAAAAGAGCGGACAGGACCACGGGATCAACAGAATGCGGAGAGTCTCGACCCATATCCAGTCAATCCCGTTATCCTGTGTTTTTCACGCTGTTCCGGAAGGATTTTGGCCGTCCAGATTTTTTGAACACGATTGGGCCTCACGGGTCTTGAGAAAACGGGACCGTCACCGCCCCTCCCGGCAGATCACCCGCAGGGCCACCGTTTGGCGATCCAGGCGAGGGCTTCTTCCTGGGTCTGGAGGGTGTCGTCGAGTTGGGCTTCGCGCACAGCGCGGAGGATTTCGCCCAGGTGAGGCCCTTCGGCGTAGCCCCGCGCCAGCAGGTCGTGGCCGGTCAGCAGGGGCGGGGGCAGCGCGGCCTCGGGCGTGCGCGAGGCGAACTCCGCGCGCGCTTCGAGGCAGAAGGCATGGTTGTCGAGTTTGCGGTGGCTGCTCATGCAGTCGGCGTAGTGGAGGGCCAGGTGCTCGTCGAAGCGCTCCTCGGCCAGGAACCGCCGCAGGCGCGAGCGGCGCATGTTGCGGACGTCAATGAACCGCATGTGGTTGGAGACGAGCGAGACGATCTGTTTCCGTTCGGCGTTCGAGAACCGCAACCGGCTGCACACCGCCCGCGCCATCTCGGCGCCTTCCTGCGCGTGCAGGGGGAAGCGGATGCGGTCCTGGACCTGATACGTGGGCGGCTTACCGATGTCGTGCAGCAGCGCGGCGATGGCCAGAGTGGCGCTGGGGCGCTCGGGCAGGAACTCGAGCGTCAGCGCCGTGTGCTCGAACACGTCCCCCTCGGGGTGGTACTCGGGCGGTTGCGCGACCCCTTTGCCCGCCGCCACCTCGGGCAGGACGCAGTTCAGCAGGCCGCAGGTGTCCAGCAGGCGCAGCGCCGTGGCCGGATGCGGTCCGGTGAAGATCTTGACCAGTTCGTCGCGCACGCGCTCGGCGCTGACCAGTTGGATGCGTGGCGCCAGCGCGCGCAACGCCTCGCGGGTGGCCGGTTCCAGGGTGAGATCGAACCGCGCGGCGAACCGCACGGCCCGCAACAGGCGCAGCGCGTCCTCGTGGAAGCGCGCCTGCGGGTCGCCCACCGTTCGCAGTACGCGGGCTTCGAGGTCGGCCTGTCCGCCCACGAAGTCGTGGATGCGCTCCTCGATCGGGTCGTAGAAGAGGGCGTTGATGGTGAAGTCGCGCCGCTGCGCGTCCTGTCGGGCCGATCCGAACGTCACCGACTCGGGCCGCCGGGCGTCGAGGTACTGGCCGTCCTGGCGGAAGGTGGCCACCTCGGTGCGCACGTCGCCCTCGACCACCAGGACCACGCCGAAGCTGACCCCGACGGGGACCGTGTGGGGAAAAAGCGCCCGGACGCGTTCGGGCGGGGCGTCGGTGGCCACGTCCACGTCCGACGCGGGCCGTCCCAGCAGCGCGTCGCGCACGCACCCGCCCACCCAGCAGGCTTCGTGCCCCGCCGCGCGCAACCGCTCGACCACCCGCCGAGCGGACTGCAACACCGGACTGTCCAGATCCCAATACATGAACCGCTCCCGCTTCTCCAATATCATCCGAACCGCCGCTCCCCACCTTACACTATAGGCCCGGTTGCGCATCGCACGAAAGCAATTTTCGAATCGGCCGAGCAGAGGCGCGGCACGGATTATCCTTCGAAAGAAAACAATCCCAACGGCAGGGTTGAATTTCCGGGCACTTTTCCCGTATAAATCAAGGGGCGATTCGTTTGCTGGCTCCCCCTTCCTTATGGAGAGATTCCTTAGTGGCCCGCCTGCTCGCCCATCCCCGCCGCCCCGGTCAGGAGACCCCATGCCGCCGATTCAAGTGCTCCAACTCTGCGCCGTGGACTTCACGCTGGCCAAGTTCCTCGCCCCGCTGTGCTTTTATCTGAAGGAACACGGCTTCGAGGTCACCGTCGCCTGCACCGAGAGCGAGTTCATGGAACCCCTGCGCCAGAAGGGGTTGCGGTGCGTCAATCTGCCCATCAGCCGCTCGATGAATCTGCTGGCCCACACCCGTTCGTACCGGCAATTGAGCGACTGGCTGGCGCGTGAAAAGTTCGATATTGTTCACGTTCACACGCCCATTGCCGCGCTCATCGGTCGTCTGGCCGCCGCCCGGCGGCGGGTACCCGTGCGGGTGTACACGGCCCACGGTTTCTACTTTCACGACGACATGCCCGCGCTCAAGCGCCATTTCCACATCGGCCTCGAGCGTTTCGGATCTTTTTTCGACCACTACCTCTTCACCCAGAGTGACGAGGACCGTGTGGCGGCCATCCGCCACGGCATCGCCGCGCCCAACCGTGTCACGACCATCGGCAACGGCGTGGACCTGAAGCGATTCAACCCCGAACGCTTCACGGTTGAGGACCGCGTCGCCCTGCGCCGTTCGCTGGGCCTGGCGCCCGAGGCGCGCGCGCTCGGCATCATCGGGCGGCTGGTGCGCGAAAAGGGGTACTTTGAACTCTTCCGCGCGGCGGCGGAGCTGGCCCGACGCTTTGACGACTTCCGGCTTGTGGTCATCGGCGACGCCCTGGCCAGCGACCACGACGACTCGACCCGCGAACTGCACGCCCTCGTGGACCAGCTCGGCGTGCGCTCCCGCATCGTCTTCACCGGCCAGCGCACGGACATCCCCGAGTTGCTCCACACGCTCGACGTTTTCACCCTCCCCTCGTACCGCGAAGGGATGCCCCGGTCGGTCATCGAGGCGATGGCGATGGGGTTGCCCGCCGTGGTCACCGACATTCGCGGTTGCCGCGAGGAGGTGGTGGACAGCCAGACGGGCTACGTCATCCCCGTGCGCGACCCGGAGGCGCTGGCCGACCGCTGCGGCGCGCTCCTGGCCGACCCCGCCCTGGCGCGCCGCATGGGTCAGGCCGCCCTCAAGCGCGCTCACAGCCAATATTCCGAGCAGGCCGTTTTCGATCGCCAGATGCAGGTGTACCGGCGCCTGATCGCCGAAAATCTCAACCCCGACCGCGCCGCAGGCGTGGGGGAGCCGTAAAACGGGGAATGGGCGCCGGGTTTTTCGTTCGGGGCCTCCCCCCGGAGCCTTCCGGGACGCGAAAGGACAGGCGGCGGGAAGAAGAAGGGGCAGGCGGAAAGGGTTGCCTCTCCCAAAATTGCGGGAAGGATGGTTGTGATCAACCGGATCTATGGGGGGTAAAAAGCCCGAAGGGCTTATACATACGATAGCCCAGGGCGAGCGCAGCGTCGCCCTGGGAAAAGACGTCCCTCTCGCGAACCCTGCAAGGGTTCAACATAGGCGCTCCAGAAGGGGGAGGGATGAGATTCTGTTGGCAGAGGAAATTTAAATGGAGAGACCGAAAGGTCGAGATTTGTTGTGCCCCGTCAGGGCACGGAGAGTGACTGTCCCGTTACCCAGGGCGACGCTTCGCTTGCCCTGGGCTAGCGTATGTGGAATCCTTTCAGGATTCTTTCGCGCCCGAACCTTCCGGTGTTTGTCTCGGGTGTCTATGTGCCGGACGGTGGCAGACTGTTCAGAATTTCAGTGAACCTTCTCACGAATTCGGGGGATGCACCCAGGCGGAAAGTTTTCATTATTTTGAGGTTGCTTTTCTAAAATATGGCTCGTATAGTCCTTCCCTGCTCTGGCCACGGAGGCTGGAGCAATCCGACAGGTGTGTGCGCCAGAGGCACGGGACGATGTCAGTCGAGTATCCTTACGTTTTCGCCGGAAGTTCGAGCCGTCAATTGACGGCGGATATTTGTCGTTATATGCAGATTCCGGTCGGGCGAAGCGAAAGCCGAACCTTCAGTGACGGCGAAACGTGGGTCAAGATTGACGAGTGTGTGCGCGGAACGCGCTGTTTTGTGGTGCAGTCCACGTGCAGCCCGGTCAACGACAGTCTGATCGAGCTCCTGCAGTTCATTGATGCGCTGCGGCGCGCCTCGGCGGCGAGCATCACGGCCGTGATTCCCTACTTCGGGTATGCCCGCCAGGACCGCAAGGACCAGGGGCGGGTGGCGTTGTCGGCCAAGCTGGTGGCAAACCTGATTGCCACCGCCGGAGCCAACCGGGTGCTGACCATTGACCTGCACGCCGGCCAGATCCAGGGGTTTTTCGACATCCCGGTGGATCATCTGTACGCCTCGGTTGTCGTGGTGGATCGCATCCGGCAGCTCAATCTGCCGGACCTGGTGGTCGTCAGTCCGGATGTGGGCAACGTCAAGCGGGCGCGGGCTTATGCCACGGCGCTCGAAGCGCCGCTGGTCATCATTGACAAGCGGCGGCCCCGGGCCAATGTGTCCGAGGTGATGAACATCATCGGCAACGTCGAAGGGTGTAACGCCTTTCTGGTGGATGACATGATTGATACGGCGGGCACCATCTGCAATGGAGCCACAGCCCTGAAACAGCGCGGCGCCAAGGCCGTATATGCGGCGTGTACCCACGCCGTGCTCAGTGGCCCGGCTCGTGAACGGTTGGCTCAGGCCGACTTGGAAAAGCTCCTGATCACCGATACCATCCCGCAGGTCAATGACGCCAGTCTGGACAAGCTCGATGTGGTCTCGGTGGCTCCGATGCTGGGTGAGGCGATCTGGCGCATCCAGAGCAACGAGTCGGTGAGCGCTTTGTTTGGTTTGTATGCGGACGGCAAAACCGCTCCGAATAGCAGCACCATAGTTCAGCCCGAACTAGATCTCTTCTGAGACGGACCGATGCGAGGCAAGCGTGCATTAGTCGTACATCAGAAACAATCGCAGCCGCGCCCATAGGCGCGGCCCTCCGGAGGAGAAGGCAACATGAAAAAGATCCCGATCAGTGTCGAATCTCGCAGCAACACGGGCAAAGGCCCCAACCGCCGCCTGCGCGTCACGGGCGCCATCCCCGCCGTGCTCTACGGCCAGGGCGCCGAAGCGACGAACCTGGCGATCAACGAGCAGGATTTCAAGAAAGCCACGGCCAAACTGGGCGGCGAAATGGTCATGTTTGACCTGAACGGCCAGTTGGCGCTGTTGCGTGAAGTGCAGCGCCATCCGGTCACCAGCCGCATCACGCACATGGACTTCATGCGCCTCGATGTGACCAAGCCGATTGACGCCCACGTCTCCGTACACGGCCAGGGCGTCCCCGTCGGTGTGCGCAAGGGTGGGGTGCTCGAACAGATCCACCGCACGCTCCATCTGCGGTGCCTGCCCGAGCAGATTCCGGCCCAGATTGTGGTGGATTGCGCCGTGCTTGACATCAACCAGGCCGTCCACGTCAGCGACATCCCGCTGGGCGAAGGCGTTGAGGTTCTGACACCCGCTCACGATGTGGTCTTCCACGTCGTGGTTACGCGTTCGACCGCGGAAGAAGCGCCCGCCGAAGGCGCCGCCGCTCCTGCCGCGTCCTGATAAGGAGAGCGCATGCGGTTGATCGTGGGTCTGGGAAATCCGGGCCGCCGCTATGAGGCCACCCCGCACAACATCGGTTTCGAAGTTCTGGATGAACTGGCAGCCCGCCACGGGCTGCGTTGGCAGGCATCCCGGAAGGTCGAGGCCGACTATGCCGAGGGCCGGATTTGCGGTGTTGCGTGTACCTTGCTTAAACCCACGACTTACATGAATCTCAGCGGCCGGGCGGTCGCCCCGATGCTGCGGCGCGACGGGATTGATCCGGCTGCGCGGCTGCTCGTAGTGGTGGACGATGTGGCGTTGCGTCTGGGCCGTTTGCGGCTGCGCCCGAATGGGTCGAGTGGCGGCCACCGCGGTCTCGACTCGTTGATCGCCTGTCTGGGCGGATCGGGTTTTGCCCGCCTGCGGTGCGGAGTCGGGCCGGAAGCCGACGCAGAGATTGAAGATCTGGCCGCCTATGTGCTGGCCAAATGGTCCAAATCGGAACGCGAGCAGGTGGCCCAGATGTGCATCCGCGCGACCGATGTTGTGGAAGAATGGCTCACCTGTGAGGACTTGGGGTTGCTCATGTCGCGGAGCAACCGGTAGAGTCGGGCGAGCGGTTCGAGTGGTGACGGAAGAGTCCCGCAAGGGCGGGGCTTCCGGTTGAAAAGTGTGTCACGAGGCCGCATGCTGCGGTCGATAAAATACAGATCCCTGCCCCGGTCAAACTGCGACGCCAGGAGACCACTCTGGACCGGGGCTGCAAAACCGAAGGGAGGCAATGAAGTCATGGCCCAGAATTACGAGTGTGTTCTTCTCCTGGATCCCACGCTTCCGGACGAAAAAGTCCAGACCTATGTGGATCAATTCAGCAAAATCGTCACATCGGCGGGTGGGGAAATTACCCACACCCAGCCGTGGGGCAAACGCCGCATGCAGTACCAGATCAAGCGTCACAGCGAGGCGCATTATGTTCTGATCTGCTTCCAACTCGAGACGCCCAGCGCCGCGGTTATCAACGAGTTCGAGCGTCAGGTGCGTATCAACGACGACCTGCTGCGCGAAATGACCGTCAAAACCGACAAACTGCGTGTCATGGACCCGCCCGCCGCGCTTTCGACGCTCGGCTCGCGTCCGACCTCGCGCCTGCGTACCGGAATGCGTCCGGATCGCCGGGGACCCGGCATGCGTCCGGAATCCGGTGAAGGCGGTGAAGTCAGCGAGGTGGAAGGCGCCGAAAGCGAACAGCCGGTTGAAGTGGCAGACGAACAACCGGGCGACGCGGAATAAGGCAATCGGGGCGCGCGCTGGCGCGCGCCAACGTTTGAGGGAAACGAGGCGCAGCGATGCTGGAACTGAACAAGGTGATGCTCATTGGCAATCTGACGCGCGATCCCGAACTCAGCTACACCACCAGCGGGACCGCTCTGGCCAAATTGGGTCTGGCTGTCAGTCGCCGGACCAAAAACCGCCAGACCAACGAATGGCAGGAAGAAACGGCCTTTGTGGACGTGGACGCCTGGACCCACACGGCCGAGTTCTGTGCCAAATACCTGAAAAAAGGCAGCCGGGTGTTTGTCGAGGGCCGCTTGCGCCAGCACAGCTGGGAAGCGCAGGATGGCTCTAAGCGCAGCAAACTGAGCGTGACAGCCGAGCGGGTCGAGTTTGCCGATTCCAAACCCTCGTCCCAACAGGGCGCGGGTGGAGGGGCGAATCCGGCCTACGGTTCCGCGCCTCAGGCGGCTCCGGCGTACGGCGCTGCGGCTCCCGCCGCGGCTCCGCAAGGCCCTGCCGGCGGCTATTCGGCTCCGCCTTCTCAGGCGGCCAGTTTCCCCCAGCCCCGATATGGGGCGCCCCAGGCGGACGAGTTTGCTCCTCCGCCCGACGATAACACGGCCGACGACCTGCCCTTCTGAGAAGCGGCGGGCCAGGCCCAGCGATGCGGCACCGCCCGCGCGGCATGATCCGCCGGGGGCCGCTTGAACGAGAATTGGACTCCAAGGAGACATAGAACAATGGTTGAATTGCCGGATGAAGTAAGAAACATGGCCGTGACGCCCGAGCCGAAGCCCGAGCGCAGTGCCGAGCGTACAGGTGAGCGCCACGGAAGTGGCAGCCGTGGACCGAGCCGTGGGCCGGGTGGCGCGGGTGGCGGGTTCCGTCGCGGGCCGGGCGGTGGCGGTGGTGATCGCGGAGAGCGCCCCGGAGGGTTCGGCGGGCGTGGCCGCGGGGGCGACTCGATGGATGGCGAGGGAGGCCGTCGGCCTTTCCAGCGCCGTCGTCGTCGTCTGTTTGGCAGTGGCAAGGTGTGCCAGCTGTGCGTGCGCAAGATCGAGCATGTGGACTATAAAGACCTCGATCAGTTGAAGTTCTTTGTGTCGAGCCAGGGCAAGATCCTGCCGCGTCGCATGTCGGGGGCGTGTTCGCGCCACCAGCGCATGATCACGACGGCGATCAAGCGGGCGCGTAACATTGCCTTGCTGCCCTTCAAGGCGTAGCAGGAACTGGGAGTGCCGTGGCGGTCGAAATGCCCCAAAGCCCGCAACCTGAAACGGAGCCGGTCGCTCCTGTGGAACAGACCGATTCCGGGACCGTGTGCGTGGGGCCGCCTCCGGTACCCCGCTCCCGAACGGCCGTCTGGGTTCGTCTGACGGCGTTGCTGGGAACCAGCCTGTTCGTGGCCGTTTCGGTTCCGAAGGGCGGGTTGAGTACCTCGCTGATCGTTTCCGGACTGGTGGCAGCCGCCGCCCTCTGGGTCCGGGCGGCGTGTCGGCCCACCACGCCGTGGCTGTTGTTGCCGGGGTTGGCGTTGCTGGGGTTTGGGGTCGGCGGTCCCTGGGGGCAGGTGGTTCTGACGGCGGCGGTGCTGGTGGGGTTTCTCTACCCCAGCCTGATACGTTGGATGCCGAAGGAAGTGGATCACTTCTTTGCGCCGCTGGTTCTGTTCTGGGTGGTTGCGGCTCTGGCGGCATTGGCTGCGGCGGGGTTAGGTGGTCCGCTGGTACGCGACCACATGCGGCAGGGGGTGGACACCGAGGTCCGGATCACGCAGCAGAGTTTCCTGGAGGTACTGGAAGGTGTCGGTTTCCCTCCGGAAGGCTCTCTGAGTCAGTGGGTACGGGAACACCCGCTTTCGGCGATTCTGTCGAGTCTCGTGCCGTGGCAAAGCGCCCTGCTCTACTTCCTGATGCGGTGGGTGCGGCGGCGCGAAGGGTGGTTACACGCGGTTCTGGGCCATCTGGCTCTTTTCAAGGTGCATGTGCGCTACAGCCTGATCCTGATCGTCGGGATGGCTTTGCTGGTTCTGGACCCCTTTGTTCCCGGGCGGTATCTGGCGAGTGCGGCGGCGCCGCTGCTGGTGGTTCTGGGGACGGCGTGTTTCATCGCCGGAGTGGGGTGCGCGGGGTTCTATGTCTGGGCCTTGCGGCTCCAGGGGCACCTGGTGGGATCCCGAATCGCGTTGATGGGTCTGTTAGTCGTTCTGGTGACGAATGCGTACGTATTTGCAGCAGTCGGAGTGGTGGATATCTGGCTGGATCTCCGCCGATGGGCGGCCAAGTTGGTTTAAAGCAGGCAGGTCGCAGACCTGCTTCGAGAAAGGATGAGATAGATGGAAGTCATTCTGTTTGAAACGGTCCCCTCTCTGGGCACACAAGGCGCGGTGGTTTCGGTTGCGCCCGGTTATTTCCGCAACTTCCTCTGCCCGCGCGGGTTTGCGGTCGAGGCGACAGCGGCCAACAAGAGCCGGTTGCAGGATAAGGTGAAACGCCTCGAGCGGCAGGCCATGGAAGAAAAGCAGGCGGCCAGCAGCGATGCGGCCAAGATGGAAGCGTTGACCCTGACCTTCCAGCTCAAGGCGGGTGAAGACGACAAGCTCTTCGGTTCGGTCACCTCGATGAACATCGCCGAAGCCCTCGCGAAAAAGGGCTTCGAGGTGGATCGTCACCGGATCACCATCCCCGAAGCGATCAAACGCCTGGGTCAGTTCACCATCGAGGTCAAACTGCACCACGATGTGGTGGCCAAGGTCAAGGTTCAGGTGGAAAAAGAGCAGGACTGAACCGTCCGCGCCTGAACGAGGAGTCTCCCACAGACTCTCACGGTCCGCTGGTTCGCCAGGCGGGTCGTGCCGGGGGCATGAACCGTTCACGCGGTCTTTCCCCGGGAGAGAAGACGCTTGGGAGCGAACGCGTTACGGCGTGGAGGGGCGCTTGATTTAGGTCAAGCGGGTGTGGTTGGATGGAAGGATCGTCCCCTGAGTCAGGGGGACGATCCTTTCTGTGCTTCAGGATGGCTATCTGAATACCGAACACTTGGAAGAGAAAAGCGACCATGACCCGCTCCCAAACCCCACCCTCCCCCGAGAGTTGTCCCAAGGTCACAGGCCGAAAAATTGTGGCCGTGGACCCGGATTCGCCTCTGGCGAAACGGGTTCGGGTGGGGGATCGTTTGCTTTCGATCCAGGGGCAGGAGGTCCGCGATGAACTGGACCTGGCGTTCCTGAGCGCTGAGACCCAGTTGCAGGTTGTGTACCTTCGAGCCGGGGAATCTGAACCGAAGCGCTTCCGGGTTCGCAAGGACTGGGATGAGTCGCTGGGGGTGGAAATCGAGCCGCTGCGCGCGCGCCGGTGCCGCAACCACTGTATTTTCTGTTTCATAGACCAGAATCCGTCCGGCCTGCGCCGTGCGCTTTACCTCAAGGACGAAGACTTCCGCCTCTCGTTCAGCCACGGTCATTACATCACGGGCACCAGTCTCAAGCGGGGCGATCTGGAGCGGATTGTCGCGCAGCGTCTCTCGCCGCTCTATATTTCGATCCACGCGACCGACCCGGACCTGCGCGGACGGATGCTGGGGCTGCGCCCGAACGACCCATCTCGGGCTATCCTGCCGATGCTGCGGCATCTGGCCGGGGAACGTCTCGCGTTTCATACGCAGGTGGTGCTTTGTCCCGAGTGGAACGACGGGGCGCAGTTGGATCGGACCCTCGACGATCTGGAAACCCTCGGGGACGCGGTCCTTTCGGTCGCCGTGGTTCCGGTGGGCTTGACGGACCATCGGGCGGGTCTGGAACCCCTCCGGACATTCACGCCTGAGGAGGCCCGCGCCGTCATTGCGCAGATCGAACCGAGACAGGCGCGTCACCTCGAAGAGCGGGACGAGCGGTGGGTGCTCCTGGCCGATGAGATGTACCTGCTGGCGGATCGCCCCATTCCCCCTTACAGCGAGGAAGAACGCGAGTGCCAGATCGAGAATGGCGTGGGGATGGTGGCGGATTTTCTCGATGGGTGGGAGGAAGCGATTCCTCACCTGCCACAACGCCTCGAACGGCCTTTGCGAGTGGCGGTGCTCACAGCGGTCCTCGGGCGGAAGGTTCTGGAGCCGGTAGCGGAACGCCTCAACGCGATTGAGAACCTGACGGTCCAACTTTTGACCGTGACGAATATGCTCTTCGGCGCGGGGGTGACGGTGTCTGGATTGTTGGGCGGACAGGACTTCGACCGCGCACTGGGCGACCTGAACGACTGCGACCTGGTTCTGCTACCTGCCAACGCGCTCCGGCCCGAAGACGACCGGTTCCTGGACGACCTGACTCTGGAGGAGCTGAGAACGCGCCACCCGGAGATCCGAATCGAGGTATCGGACTTGTGCGCGGCGGAATGGGTGCCGTGGTTGCTCGAGGTTCGGAACGAGGGGAAGAGTTGAGGTAAGAGAACGTTTTCTGGGAGGGCGGGCGTCCCCGCCCGCCTGTGAGAAGAGTCGCGAGAGGGACATTCATCCGCGGTTTTTAAGTCGAAGGATGGATCGAGTGTTTTTGTCCTTTCAGGCGGGCGGAACGCCCGCCCTCCATGTTTGGACGTCTGCCCCTCTCACAAAATGAGGATTGACGAGACAAGAAACGAAAGGGAACCCACCTATGCAAACCCGCCCCGTGGCGCCCGAAGGACTGGAACAGGCGCATCGCACGATTGCCGAGTATTTTGTCCGGCATCCGGAACAGGAACCGATCCGCGAGGCGTTTCTGCGCGCATTTGAGACGCTGGTCGAATGCTTCCAGCGCAACGGAACGCTTTTCCTCTGTGGCAATGGCGGGAGCTTCGCGGACTGCCAGCATATCAGCGGTGAGTTGATGAAAACCTTCGAACGCAAACGCCCCCTGCCGGAGGATTTTCGGGAAAAACTGCGGCAGGACCCTGTAGGATCGGCCCTGGTGGAGGAACTTCAGAGCGGGTTTCGCGCCGTGCCGCTGGGGCTGAGCGCCTCGCTGGTCAGCGCCATCTGGAACGATTCGGCCATGCCCAACATCCACTACGCGCAGGAGCTGACCGTTCTCGGGCGACCGGGGGATGTGCTTCTGGCGATCTCGACCAGTGGACGCGCGCGCAATGTGCTCAACGCGATGGCCGTGGCGCGGGCGCTGGGGTTACCGGTGATCGCCCTGACCGGCCCGGACGGCGGCGACGTGGCCCGTCAGGCGGATGTCGCCCTGCGGCTACCCGGCGTCCGGACCTGCGAAATTCAAGAAGCGCACCTGCCCTGTTACCACCTGCTCTGCCTGACGGTCGAGCAGGCGTTTTTTACGGAAGCGCGGGGGTGAAAAAAGAATCCGACCGATCGGGTGGATCGGTCGGATAGGACTGATAGGGCAAATAGGACTGATAGGACTGATCGGCTGAGAGGCGATGCGACAGGGGGGGGCTTTGGCTCCCTCTGTCGCTTTGTCTTTGTCCAATCCAGTCCACTCAGTCCATCTCGTTCTTTCTTCTCGGTCCCTCTCCTTCTTTCTTCCCTCTTACCCCACAAACGCCCGCGCGTTCTGGAACATGCGGAGCCAAGGGCCGGCGTCCTTGAACATTCCGGCGGGGGCGCAGGAGAGTTGCGCGGCGCGGAAGGCGCGTTCGGGGTGCGGCATGATGACCATCGCGCGTCCGTCGCGGCTGGTCAGCGCCGTGATGCCTTCCGGCGATCCATTCGGGTTGTAGGGGTAGCGTTCGGTGGCCTGTCCGCGGTTGTCCACAAACCGGGCCGATACGAGACCCGATTTCTTCGACTCATCGAGCGATCCGGTTTCGGCAAAGTTGGCCAACCCTTCGCCGTGGGCCACAGGAATACCCAGACGCGAACCTTCCATCCCCTTGAAGAAGATCGAGGGGGACGCGAGGACTTCGACCGTCGCATACCGCGCCTCGAACTGTTCGGAGCGGTTGCGCGTAAAGAACGGCCAGTGCTGCGCGCCGGGGATGATGTCCTTGAGCTGCGAGAGCATCTGGCAGCCGTTGCAAACGCCGAGCGAGAAGGTCTCGGGCCGGGCGAAAAACTCCGCGAACATCGCCTGGATGCGGTCGTTGTAGAGGACCGACTTGGCCCAGCCGGACCCCGCGCCCAGCACGTCGCCGTAGGAGAACCCGCCACACGCCACCAGGCCGGCGAAACTCGACAGATCGCGTCGCCCACTGAGCAGATCGGTCATGTGGACATCCACGCTCTCGAATCCGGCGCGGTCGAACGCGGCGGCCATTTCCACCTGGCCGTTGACTCCCTGCTCGCGCAGAATGGCCATGCGCGGGCGGGCGCCCGCGTTGATATTGAAAGGCCTTTCGGGATCGTAGGTGAGGTGGAACGAGAGGCCCGGGTCGGTTTCGTCGAGCAGGTTGTCGTATTCTTCCCGGGCGCAGACGGGATTGTCGCGCAGCGCTTGCATGTGGTACGTGAGTTCGGACCAGGAACGCGCCAGTGTGGTGAGGGTCTCATCATAAACCACTTCCCCGTCCCGCAGGAGGACGAACTGGGTATCCCCGGTTACGGAGCCGACTTCGTGAACCATTTCTTCGAGGCCGTGGCGGTTCAGAACCTCCTGAACGCGCTCGAACTGTTCCTCGGCCACCTGAAGCACCGCGCCCAGTTCTTCGTTGAAGAGGACCGCGAGGTCTTCCTCGCCCAGCGCGCCGATTTCAGCCTGAAGGCCCATGCGCCCTCCGGTGGCCATCTCGGCCAGCGTCACAAACAGCCCGCCGTCGGAACGGTCGTGGTAGGCCAGAAGCAGGTTGTTCGCGATCAGTTCCTGAATGGCCGCGAAGAAGCCGCGGAGGTCTTTCGGGTGGTCCACGTCCGGGTGGTCGTTGCCGACCTGGTTATAGACCTGCGCGAGCGCCGACGCGCCGCCCAGGCGGCAGCGGCCCCGGCCCAGATCCACCACCAGGAGTTCGGACCCTTCGACCCGTTTGAGGTCGGGGGTGACGGTCTTGCGGACATCCTCCACGGGGGCGAACGCCGTGACGACCAGACTCAAAGGGGCAATCTGGCGCTCTTCCTTCCCCTTCGAGGTCTGCCAGAGCGACCGCATCGAGAGCGAGTCTTTCCCCACCGGAATGCAGATGCCCAGTTCGGGGCAGAGTTCCATGCCGACGGCCTGAACCGTGTCGAAGAGGTTGGCGTCCTCGCCCTTTTCGGCGCAGGCGGCCATCCAGTTGGCCGACAGTTTTACCTGGCCGATGGGGCCGATATTCGCCGCGGCAATGTTGGTGAGCGCCTCGCCCACAGCCATGCGACCCGACGCGGGAGCGCTGACCACGGCGATCTTCGAGCGCTCGCCCATCGCCATCGCCTCGCCCGCGACCGATTGGAACCCGCGTGTGGTGACGGCGACATTCGAGATCGGGGTCTGGTAAGGCCCGACCATCTGGTCGCGTGCCACCAGGCCGGTGACGCTGCGGTCGGTGATGGTGATGAGGAAGGTCTTGTTGGCGACGGCGGGGAGACGCAACACGCGTTCGACGGCTTCTTGGAGCGTTACTTCCGAAAGGTCGAGCGGCGGGTGCTCCTCGTTCAGGCGTTCGACGTCGCGCAGCATTTTCGGCGGTTTGCCGAGGATGACCTGGAGTTCGATGTCAATCGGTTTGTTGTCGAAGAGTTCGTCATGGAGCGTCAGGTGGCGGTCGCCCGTGGTTTCGCCGATGACGGCCACCGGGCAGCGCTCGCGCGCGCACAGGTCGAGGAAGAGATCGAGATTCTCCGCCTTGACGCCCAGCACGTAGCGCTCCTGCGCCTCGCAGCACCAGATTTCCATCGGGCTCATTGAGGTCTCTTCATTGTGAATCTTGCGCAGCCAGAACTTGCCGCCAATCTCGTGGACCAGCTCCGGGCAGCCGTTCGAGAGGCCACCCGCGCCGATGTCGTGGATCGAAAGGATCGGATTGCGGTCGTCGAGCGCGATACAGGCGTCAATGACCTCCTGACAGCGGCGTTGCATTTCCGCGTTGCCGCGCTGGACGGAGTTGAAGTCGAGATCCTCGGCGTTGTTGCCCGCGTCCATGGACGAGGCGGCGCCCCCGCCCAGGCCGATGCGCATGGTCGGACCGCCCAACTGGATGATATAGGAGTTGACCGGAATGTCGTGTTTCTGGACGTGCGAACGGCGCAGGTTGCCCATCCCGCCCGCCACCATGATCGGCTTGTGGTATCCGCGATAGCGTCCATTGTGGCGCTCTTCGTAGGTCTTGAAAAATCCGCACAGCTGCGGGCGGCCGAATTCGTTTCCGAACGCCGCGCCGCCGATGGGGCCTTCGAGCATGATTTCGAGCGGGGTGGCCAGGCGGCTGGGGAACTCGGCGTGTTCCTTTTCCCACGGCATGAGGAAGTGGGGGACACGCAGGTTCGAGACCATGAAGCCCGACAGGCCCGCCTTGCTCTTGCCGCCGGTGCCCGTGGCGGCTTCGTCGCGGATTTCGCCCCCGACGCCGGTCGCCGCGCCCGGGTAGGGCGAGATGGCGGTCGGGTGGTTGTGTGTCTCGACCTTGATCATCATGTCAATCTGGTCTTCGACATAGGCGTAGCCTTTTTCGGCGTCGGGCCGGACGAGGAACCAGCGGTCGCGCGACCCCTCGAGCACGGCCGAGTTGTCGGCATAGGCGCTCAACGTCCCTTCCGGGTGCAACTTGTGGGTGTTGCGGATCATCGAGAAGAGGCTCAGGTCCTGCTTGTCGCCGTCCACGATCCAGTCGGCGTTGAAAATCTTGTGGCGGCAGTGCTCGGAGTTCACCTGGCCGAACATGACGAGTTCGACGTCGGTCGGGTTGCGCCGCATGGCCGTGTAGGCGGTGTAGAGGTAGTCAATTTCGTCGTCACTGAGCGCCAGTCCGATTTCGACGTTGGCGCGTTCGAGCGCCGCGTGGCCGCCGCCGAGGATGTCCACCTCGCGCAGGGGAGCGGGCGCGCGATGTTCGAACAGGTCGTCCACGTCGGCATACACGCCTTCGGTCATCCGGTCGTGGAGGATGTGAAAGATCGGTTGCGCCTGGTTGAGCGGGATGATCGCCCCGTCCGGCCCGGACAGGCGGTAATAGATTCCGCGCTCGACGCGTCGCACGGTCTCAAGCCCGCAGTTGTGGAAAATGTCGGTGGCTTTCGACGACCAGGGGGAAATGGTTCCCTTGCGTGGCGTGACGAAAAAGCCGCCTGGCTGGGCCTCGTGCGGCCCCACGGCGGCCAGCAGGGCGAAGGTTTTCTCCCGGATCGCGTCGTCGAGCGCGCCGGTCTCGGTTTCAATAAAATAGGCGAACACCGCCTCGACCCCGCCGAGAGGGAGGTTTTCCTCGTGCGCTTCGTCGAGAAACGCCTGGATGCGGAAGTCGGAAAGGGCGGCTTTTCCTGCCAGAATGATCGGTTTCATAGGGGTTCCGTCTTGGACGATAGAGTGTATCGCGGCTCCCCGGAGTAGCGCGAAGCCCGCGACTTTTCGCTCTTTCATACCACGCCGCAGGGAAAGGGTCAATCGCCGAGGCGGAGGCGATCGTTTTTCACGCGGAGAACCCCTGGGTAACCTGAATTTTGAGGCAACGAGGGACCGGATGGTCCGGGACGGATGCCGGTGCGGGCGGCGAGGAGGGGGTGTAAGCCCCTCCTCGCCGCGCCCTACTTCGCCTTTTCGCCCAGCAGGCTTTGCCGGTATTTTTCCAATTCATCGGGCGACATGAAGCCGTCCTTGTCGGTGTCTATCTGATCGAAGAGCGATTGCGGCCCCTTGAATTCCTCGCGCGAGACCGAGCCGGGTGCGCCTTTTATTTCGGCTTGAGCGCCCGCCGCTTCCGGTCCTGCCCCCCCTTTTTGTTTTGCCGCCGCTTTGGTTCCCTTGGGTGGCGTGGCCGATAGCCGCAATTCTTTGGGACTCAGATACCCGTCAGCATCCTTGTCCAACCGGTCGAAAATTTCCCGCGATCCCTTGAACTCTTCCGGCGCCAGTTGTCCGTCTTCATCCTGGTCCCATTCTTTGAAGAGGTCGTCCGGCAGCGCCGCTTCCACCCTGGGTTTAGCCGGCGCGCCGCCCCTGGGCGCAGCCGCCTTGCCCCTCAGCATTTCAGAAAGCGTGACGGCGCCGTCGCCATTGTCATCGAGGCGATAGAACTCTTCTTCCTCGCCTTTGTACTCGTAACGCACAATCCGGCCGTCTTCGTTTTCATCCAACTGCTTGAAAAGCGCTTCCGCCTTGCGGTTGCGCAATCCCAGCGCCTCGCGCAGCGTCAGTATTTCATCCCCTTCCAATTGTCCATTGCCGTCGGCGTCCAGTTTCTCGAACGCCTCGCGCGCCGCGTTCTGGAACCGGAACTGCGTGATGACCCCGTTTGCGCTCTCGACCTCTCCCTCGACCAATCCGGCCAACGGATTGCCTTCCGCGTTCACACTCGCAAACGGGACGGAGGGTGTTGCGTCCTTTACCACCGCCCCGCCCTCGACCGATCCCTCTTCCTCCTCGGATGCTGGCGTCTGCGCCAGAAGGGCCGTTCGCCCCCAGGAGCCATTCCACGCGCCTGCCACCATCAGACCGCCACACACGGCGGCCAGCAATCCATTGCGGATTCTTTTCTGCATCACCCGTTCCTCCTCACTCGTCTTGGGCCCGTTCGGCCAGCGCGCGCAATCGCTCATACTCCTCGCGCCCAATCAGGCCTTTCCGGTAGAGTGTTTCCAAATCAATGCTTCCACCCGACCTGGCCCCGGGAGTTTCCTCCTCGTGTCGCGGACCCATGCCCCCCCCTGTTTCCGAACGCTTCGGATCGAGGATCAGGGTGGCTTCTCCCGACAGATCGTCCTGTTCCCACGGCGGCGCCTCGGGAAGCGCCACCCTGGGTATTCCCTCTGTTTCCGGATTCTGGAGCGGCGACGGAATCGCCGGTTTCACTGGAGCGGGTTTCTCCATCGGGCGCGGAGAAATTCCCGCCGGTCGAGGCGGCGTTGCCACCAGCGGGGAACCCGCATCGGCGCCGGTGGCCGCGATTCGCTCCAGTTCCGCCAGAGTCGCGCCTTGTTGTTGTCCCGTATCCTTGCGCTGCATCGTCTGGCGTACCATGGCGTCGCGGACCATCCGCGCCTCTTCTTCCGTCAGCCGGTCCAGGATGCTGAAGTCTGAATCCATCTTCGCGCCACTATTCTGGTTGAACTTGCGCCAGATGACCCACGCAACCACCAGAAAAAAGGCTAACAGAACCAAAAAGACAATGCCGATCATGAGTTTCTCTGAGCCCGTCAAGGAATAGTCCAGATTCTTGCCGGTCGCCACAGCCGGAGCCACGAAAACAGAATTGAGAAAACCAGTCATCATAGAAAACGCTCCTTTCTCCGGCATTATAGTATGCCAGTCTCCCTCCAGAATTCAAATCCCATTTTCTTTCCCCGTATTCCCCCCTTTCTTTGCCGTGGCATCCCGTGCGCCGCTCTGGTATCGTGCCTGAGCCATGAAAGAGACTCTCCCCGCACCCACCCAGACACCTCCTTCCTTCCCGTATGCCGACGTGGCCGTCAACCGTCCCATCCGCCAGACCTACACCTATCGAATCCCTTCGGCTCTGGCCCCCCGGGTCCAACCCGGCTCGATGGTTCGCGTCCCCGTGCGCGGCCAGTCCGCCGAAGGCGTGGTGACGCGCCTCACAGACACCACTTACGCTCCGGAAACCAAACTCAAGGATATCGCCCAAGTCCTGACCCCCGAGTACACCCTCCCGCCCGACCTCCTCAAACTCGGGCAATGGATGAGCGAATACTACCTGGCCGGACCGGGCGAGGCGCTCGCCACCATCGCCTTTTTCGGCCTCACCGACCAGCAATCCCGCACAGAACGCCTTCTGGCCCTCAGCGAGGAAGGCGTCCGCGTGGCCACGTCTCAGATTCTGGAACAAAAAGCCCCGCCTCATGATTCCACCCTATCACCGACAGGGGCTTCCGCCTTAACGCCTGTAGGGGCAGACCTGTGTGTCTGCCCTCAACCGAACACCCTCCCAGCCCCTCCTTCTTCCCCTCCCGTGGTGCGCCTGACCGCCAAGCAGACCCTCGTCCTGCGCGCCCTGATCGAGGCCTGCAACGAGCCGCTCGCCCCCGCCGACCTGCGCCAGCGCGCCGGGTGCTCGGAGAGCGTCCTGGAAGGCCTCCTGAAACGCGGCCTCCTGAAAGAGGACCGCCGGACCGTCGAACGCCACGACGCCTATGGTGGCCCGATCACTGGCGCCGAACCGCCCCACAAACTCACGGACGAACAACAGGTCGCTCTCGACCGTATCGTCGCGGCCCTTGAAGCCCGCAGATTTGAAGCCTTCCTTCTGCACGGCATCACCGGCAGCGGCAAGACCGAAGTGTACCTTCAGGCCCTCGCCCGCACGCTGGCCCTGGGACGGCAGGCTATTGTCCTGGTCCCCGAAATTTCCCTCACACCGCAGGCCGTCGCCCGATTCCGCCAGCGCTTTGGCGACCGCGTCGGGGTGTACCACTCGAACCTGAACCGGGGCCAGAAGTACGACCTCTGGAAGCGCATCGCTTCGGGTCAGGTCCAGGTCCTCATCGGCGCGCGTTCGGCGGTCTTTGCCCCGTTCTCGCGTCTCGGTCTCGTCGTGGTGGATGAGGAACACGAGCATTCCTACAAACAGAGCGACCCGGCGCCCCGCTACCACGCCCGCGACGTGGCCGTCTGGCGCGCCCGTCAGGCCGCCGCGCCCGCCATCCTCGGAAGCGCCACCCCGGCGCTCGAAAGCCTCCTCAACGCCCGCCCCACCGGCGCGGGACACGGCAAGTACACCCTGCTCGAACTGACCGAACGCGCCGGGGACGCCGTCCTGCCCGACGTGCGCCTCATCGACATGGCCGCGCAGGTGCGCGAACAGCGCGAGACCAGCCTGGTCTCCGAACCCCTGCGCCAGGCCATCGCCGAGCGGCTCGAACGCCACGAGCAGGTCGTGCTGTTCCTCAACCGCCGGGGGTTTTCGAACTTTCTGCTCTGCCTGGCCTGCAAAACCGCCATCCGCTGCGACCACTGCGACGTCGTCATGACCTGGCACAAGGCCATCGGTCAACTGATGTGCCACTTCTGCGGCGCCACCCGTCCCCGGCCCGCCGAATGCCCCGAGTGCGGCACCCCCGACCCGGCGGCGATGGGCGCGGGCACCCAGCGCATTGAGGAAGACATCACGGCCCTTTTCCCCGAAGCGCGCCTCCTGCGCATCGACCTCGACACCACGCGGGGCAAGGAAGGCTTTCTGCGCATGTGGAAACAGATCGAGGACGGGCGGGCCGACATTCTCCTTGGGACCCAGATGATCGCCAAAGGCCTCCACCTCGAGCGCGTCACGCTCGTCGGCGTCATCTCCGCCGACCATTCGCTTTTTCTCCCCGACTTCCGCGCCTCTGAGCGCGCCTTCTCCCAACTCACCCAAGTGGCCGGACGCGCCGGACGCGCCCAACACCGAGGCGAGGTTCTGGTCCAGACCTTCGTGCCCAACCACTACGCCATCCAGCGCGCCGTGGTCCACGACGCGCACGGTTTCTGGGACCAGGAACTCCACATGCGCGAGATGCTGCGCTTTCCCCCCTACTGGCGGCTTCTGCTGGCGCGCCTCAGCGGTCCCGACTCCAGACAAGTCGCCGAGCGCGCCGCCCGGCTCGCCCACCTGCTGCGCGACCGCCAGGCCCACGCCACGAACCGCTACCGCTCGCTCACGGTCCTGGGCCCCGTGCCCAGCCCCATCGCCCGCATCCAGGACAAGACCCGCTGGCAACTTCTGATCCGGGGCCAGCGGCCCGACCTCATGCGCGGCCTCATGCTCGACGCCCTCGAAACCTTCGAGCGCGACAAAGCCCGCGCCGGCGTTTCCCTCACCCTCGACATGGACCCGATGGACCTGCTCTGACCTCGCTAATCGGCATAGAACAGGGTGTGGAATGTTGATTATAGCCCTTGCCAAAAAGAATCTTCATTAATGACACGGAGTCAGGTGTTCCAGACCCAAGTCCCGTCAGGGACTTCGGACAATAGCCCAGCGCTTCAGCGCTGGGTTCAGGATCATCCCTTTTCCCCGTCCCGGAGGGACGGCTGTCGGTTACCCCCGGTTTTTCAGTCGTCCCTCCGGGACGAATTGTCTGAGGATCGCTTTCCCACCGTTGAAACGGTGGGCTACTTTCTTGCCGTCCCTCCGGGACGGAACGGCTGATTGTAAGAACCGACAATCGGAATAATGAAGATTCTTCCTGGCAATTGCTCTATTCCCGTCCCCCTTGCATGACACCGAAACAGGGGTAATTTCTTTTTTTTTGAGCGATCAATTATTATTTTGTTGATTTTCAATTTTCTGACAAAGAAAATAGATTGTGTGAGGTCAAAAGAACAGGGGGCCTGCCGGGTTGACGCGTCCGGCGAATGGCCCCGGTAACCAATCTGAGACAGAGAAGGGATGTTTTCATGTTCTCGATTCGCTGGATTCCGGTTCTGACACTTGTTTTACTGGCTCAAATGGGGGCGGGGTGTGTGACGACACGCCACAAGACCATCGCTCTCGAAGAATTGAAAGCCCGATGGAAAGATCGCGAAGCGCAGTTGAAAAGTTACGTCTGCGAGTACGAGGAGTTCCACGAATTTACAAAAGACACGCCCCAGAATCTACAGGCAATATCCCGGCAGAAACGCAATATCGTTTTTACGACTCTGGGCGAATTGATCCGCATTGACGAAAGTGAACCGGCCCAAAAGTATCGCCGGACAAAAGCGCATGACGGGAAGAAGTCCTACTTTTTTTCTCCGGTGGATCGTTCGGAAGGGAGCAAAAAGCCAGACGATTTCAATATTTCGACAACGGAACCTCCCCACATGGTCGCGGGTCTGGCTCCCCGGTGTTTCCTGAACCGGGTCAATGATTTCTATACCATATCGAGTATTCTCGATCAGGCCCAGGATCTGTCGATCGAACGGGTGGGAGACGAAGTCGTTGTGAAGGGAAAAACATCCTCCGTCCCCGGCCACGATGTGGTCATCGGGTTTTCCCCGCAGAAGAATTACGCCCTGACACGGTGGGAAAAACGAATGGGGCAGAAGAACGAGTATTGTACCAAGGCATTTGTGGATGCCTGGACCACGGTGGACGGGATCGCGGTTCCCCAGAAAGTCCATACGGAACAATACGGGGAAGGGACCGACCGGATCGAACTGATCCAGCGCTTCGAATTCAAGTCGTTCGACTTCAAGAAAGAGTTGGACCCGGCCATTTTCACCCTCAAGCCGAAAGAATTCCCGGTCAAGGTCTATGACAAGGATCTTCACACGTTTCACAAAATCAACACCTCGGACGAGTTTGAAGCGTTCCTCAAGAACATGGAAAAGCAGGAGAGGCCCAAAGATTTTGCGTTGCCGGGATGACGCCGGGAACGCCTGTCTCCAGGATTGGCGCGAAAAAATCGCCATCAAGACGTCGTCGCCCGGGTCGAGGATTTCGGATCCTTTGTTCCGGAGACCTCTTCATGGGCGAGACGCCCATGCCCCCTCCGCAACCGCCTTTCTCTCAGTGGGAAGGGCCGAAGAGGGGGTCGTTGGCGTTCGTGAACCGAAAGATCCTCTCGATAATCGGAAGTTTCGGGTGTAAATCGGCCCCGGCCAAGGGAATCATTTGACAGAACCCGCCGGTTCGGGCTAAAAATATAGGGGTTTTGCGGGCGGTTGACCATTTCATCTCAAGCGCCGCCGGGCGAGACGGGGTACATTCTTCTGTTGTCCGAGAATCAAGGGCGGCAGCCACGGCTGCCGGTGAAAACCGTAAATGGAGCATCTGCGAAGGTTTAAGTGGGTTCTGATTGATTTCCTGCTGGTTGCGCTGGCGATGGCGATGGCCTACACCCTGCGCATGATGCCGCTTCAGGGCGGGCTGGCGCCCGATGCGGAGTGGAAAACCTACCTGCCTCAGGCGCTGGTGATTATTCCGCTTTTTTCGCTGGCCCGGGTCGGTTTGTTCCACGCCTTCGGTCTCTACCGGGGCGTCTCGCGTTACGCCGGGGTGCATGAACTGCGCCTGGTGATTCTGGCTCTGGCGCTGGGCACCCTGCTGCTCCTCGGCTGGTGTTGCGTGGCGCCGTCTCTCGGCGATCATTTCGACTGGCCCGAGTCGCTGGCCCGGCGTGTCCCCTGGCCCGTCGTGGCGGTGGACTGGATGGGCTGCCTGATTTTTGTCGGCGGGGCGCGTCTGGTGTCGCGCCTGTGGTATCTCACTCGCTTCGACTCTTCCGCCGCCATCGCCAACGTCCTGATTATCGGCGCGGGCGACGTGGGTGAACTCGTGGCGCGCAACTTTCTCCAGAATCCCCAGATGGGTTTTCGTCCCGTCGGGTTTGTGGATGAAAACGGCGCCATGGTTGGACGGCAGATCCACGGCTTGAAGGTTCTCGGAGAAGTCGAGAACCTGCCCGGTCTGATTCACGAGCACCACGTTTCGCAGGTCGTCGTGGCGCTGCACAAGCCGTCCCTTCAGTTTCTCAACCACATCGTGTCCATCTGCGAGACTGCGCACGTGGGTTTCAAAATCATGCCCGCCGTCAGCGACCTGATGAAGGAACGGATCTCGGTCAACCAGATCCGGCCCGTCGAGATCGAGGATCTTCTGGGGCGCGAGCCGGTGGACCTGACCCTGCCCGAAGAGCAGAATTACCTGCGCGACGAGGTGGTTTTGATTACCGGCGCGGGCGGCTCGATCGGTTCCGAACTCTGCCGCCAGATCAAGCGCTGCGAACCTGCCCGCATGATTCTCCTGGGCCGGGGCGAAAACAGTGTCTATGAAATCGCCACCGAATTGAAGTTCCGCATCAACGATCCGCGCATCTCCGTCGAAATCGCCGACATTCAGGACGTGGATCGCATGGAACAGGTTTTTCTGCGCTACCGCCCCACGGTCGTCTTCCACGCCGCCGCCCACAAGCATGTCCCCCTTATGGAACTCCACCCCGAGGAAGCCCTCAAGAACAACATCGTCGGCACCTTCAACGTGGCGTTTCTCGCCGAGCGGATGGGCGTCAAGCGCTTCATCATGATCTCGACCGACAAGGCCGTCCACCCCACCAGCGTCATGGGCGCCAGCAAGCGCGTGGCGGAAATGGTGGTCGCGGCGCTCAGCCACCAATCGCGCGGGTGTTGCTTTCTGGCCGTGCGGTTCGGCAATGTTCTGGGCAGCCGCGGTTCGGTGGTTCCCCTCTTCAAGAAGCAGATCGCCGCCGGGGGGCCGGTCACGGTCATGCATCCCGACGTCGAGCGCTACTTCATGACCATCCCCGAGGCGAGCAGCCTCGTGCTGCAGGCCGGCGCGATGGGGCAGAACGGTCAGCTCTTTCTGCTCGACATGGGCCAGCCCGTGCGCATCGCCGACCTGGCCCGCCGCATGATCACCCTTTCGGGTTACGAGCCGGGCGTGGACATCGAGATCAGCTACGTCGGCCTGCGTCCGGGCGAAAAACTCATCGAGGAACTCCTGACCGCCGATGAAAACATCGAGTTGACCGATCATCCCAAGATCTATATGACGCGAGTGGACAACCCGACTTTCGAAGAAGCCAAGGCCTGGCTCAAGGAGTTCGATTACCTTGCCCACGAAGGCCGGCCCGACGCCATCATCGCCGCCCTGCGCCACGTTGTGCCGGAATACCAGCCCATGCGCGCCCAGCTGGAACAGCAGCGCGGCTGATGCGAAGTTGTTTTCAGAAATGAGGCTCTTTGCGGCTTTGCGTCTTCGCGTGATCTTTTTCGTGTGTTGTTCTGGTCCTGCAGATCGTGTTATTTTGCGCGGCTTGATATGAAAATTTCCTTCAGCCCGAAACAAGTCTCTTCAGGCGGAAACGAAACTCTTCCTCATGGACGAAATCGAACGGCTCGATTGCTTCGAACGCCTCCGCGCACACCTCCTGCAATCGGACCCCGACTGGCAGAAGCGCCTCGACGCCGCGCAACCTCCCGACACGCGGAACCAGCCCCAGGATTTCTTCCTCACCACCCTGACCGCGCTGGCGCTGGGACTCGACCCCCAGAGCGCCGAAGCGCAGCGACGCCTGCGCCGCGTCACCCATGAGTTTCTCTCGCGCCGCCTCTCCCGAAACGCGCCGGAACCCAGCGGGGAAATTCCCCGGGAGGAATCGTCCGGAAAATCCCTGAGCCCCACGCAACGGGACAAACTGCGCCAATCGCTTGAGAACCTCTTCGACCTGGGCCGCGAAGACTCGGGCGCGGAAACACCCGAACCCTTCGGCGCGCTCTTTCACCGCCACCTGGAGCGCCTCGAACACCTGCCCGCGCGCATCCGATGGCTTCGCGCCCTGTTGCCCAGCCTCACCCTGCTCAATCTCTTCCGCTACCTGAACCGCATCGGCCACCCGGTGGCTGTCCCCGAAAAACGCATCCAGACCTTTCTGTTCCGGCTGGGACTCCTGCGCCAGACGGGCGACACGCTCGCGCTCCAACTCGAAACCTGCCACCAGATCGAAACCCTCGCCCGGACGCTCGGCGCGCCCCTGTGCGATCTGGCGCTCTGGATGCAGGCCTTCACGGGCGGACTAGACGACTTCCCGAAAGAGGACGCCCTCTGCGGGCTTCAGCCCCGCTGCGCCCGGTGCCCCCTGCGCCCCTACTGTCCCCACTTTCGCCACCGGCAGGCCGCCGCGCCCTCCAGTGTACAGGAGCCTGTCCCCTTTTCGAAATGGCGACCGGGCGAGCGACCCCGCGAGCGCCTGATGCGACTCGGCGCCGCCGCGCTCGACGACACCGAACTCCTCGCCATCGTCCTGCGCACCGGCTCGGGCCAGGGCAACGTGCTGGAACTGGCCCGCCGCCTGCTCGAACGGTTCGAGACCGTCCGTGGCATCGAGGAGGCCTCGCTCGAAGAATTGCAGACCCTCCACGGCATCGGGCGCATGAAAGCCGTCGAACTCAAGGCCGCGCTCGAACTCGGCCGCCGCCGCGACCCGAGCGCCCTCGAACCGGGCCAGCCGTTCCGCTCGAGCGCCGACGTCTTCGCCGCCTACCGTCCCCGTTTCAGCCTGCTCAAACAGGAGGAGTTCCTGATCCTGATGCTCGACAAGCGCAACCGCGTCATCCGCGATGAACTGATCTCGCGCGGCGGGCTCGACGCCTCGATCGTCCACCCGCGCGAAGTCTTCAAGGCAGCCCTGCGCGCCTCCGCCGCGTCGGTCATCTTCCTCCACAACCACCCCAGCGGCGACCCCACCCCCAGCCCCGACGACCGCGTCATCACCCAGCGCCTCATGGACGCAGGCCGCCTCCTCCAGATAGAAGTCCTCGACCACCTCATCCTCGGCGCCGACTCCTACTACAGCTTCACCGACGGAGAGGTGTTCAGGCCGGGTAAGCAAGAAAATCATCAAAGTAACCCTTCAAAGAGCCCAGAAGAGATCCAATTATTACGGGGGGGGGCAAAATCGTAGAAACTATCGCATACGGTATTCAGATGCGATCTCTAATTTGCATTATCCACTGTAAAATGGTGGACATGAATTCTTCCCAATCAAGGACAAAAGCCATGATAATGCTGATAAGCGATGCGATTGACACTATCCCTTTGGCCAATGAGAATATCCGCCCACGGGCGATGGCTATTTTACGCTCTGACGAAATCCCTCCCACTTCGCTCAAGACGCTCAGAGGCAATTCCATTAACCACGCTATTCCACCTCCAAACCAGACAAAAGGATTGAATAGTCGCAACTGTTCATGGCGGATCTTTTCCTCTTTTGACCCAATATATCGGCGTAAACACCCATCCACAGACTGGATAGAAAAAACAAGATTTCTGCGTAATATCGAGTTTCTCCAAGGATCATCATTGTTGAGCGTACTGTAAATATCCGGAATCAAATTTAGTATAATTGGCACATTCGTATGGTACGCATTCTCAAAAGGCCGCCGCATGTCCATTAAACCACTGTAGCCAATTACATTTTGTATCTTTTCTGAGTTTCCGAGAATCCAATTATAGAGGACATTATTCTTGCCTTGCCCATCACACCATTCAATAAACTTGCATAGGAATGCACATGCAAATTCAGCCTGTTTTCTATGCGATCTCAGTGTAAAATACTGTCGAACAAATCCACTGACCATTATCCCAGCGAACACCAAAGTAATCTGCCAAGCACTCATATTGTACTCCTAATCTATCCAAAAGTTTGTTCTTTCAGACTCATCTCACAGATTGGCCATCCATGACTCATATACCTTTCTTTCAGGATTTTTTTCTCACTCCATCACCAGCCCCTCGCCTGCGGCGTTCAGTTTGACGTGGACCGTGGCGCCTTCTTCGAAGTGGCCGTCGAGGAGGGCGAGCGCCAGAGGGTCGAGCAGGTGGCGCTGGATGGCGCGGCGCAGGGGGCGGGCGCCGTAGGCCGGTTCGTAGCCCGCTTCGGCCAGGAACGCGCGCGCCGCCGGGGCGATCTCGATACCGATCTTGCGCTCCTCGAGCCGCTGCTTCACCAGGGCCAGTTGGATGTCCACGATCTTTTCGAGCGCCTCGCGCGAGAGCCCTTCGAAGAGGACGATCTCGTCCACGCGGTTGAGGAACTCCGGCTTGAAATGCTGGCGCATGGCCTGGCGCACCTGGCTTTCGACGCGCGACCAGTCGAGGGTTGAGCCGTTCGACTGCGCCTGCGCGATACCCGCTTCTTCCAGAATCTGCGACCCGATGTTCGACGTCATGATGACGACCGTGTTCTTGAAGTTCACGACCCGCCCCTGCGAGTCGGTCAGGCGGCCGTCCTCGAGGATCTGGAGGAGCGTGTTGAACACGTCCGGGTGCGCCTTTTCGATCTCGTCGAACAGGACGACGCTGTAGGGACGCCGCCGCACGGCCTCGGTGAGCTGTCCCCCTTCCTCGTACCCCACGTATCCGGGAGGCGCGCCGATGAGCCGCGCCACGCTGTGGCGCTCCATGTACTCGCTCATGTCGAGCCGCGTCATGCACTCCTCGTTGTCGAAGAGGAACTCGGCCAGCGCCCGCGCCAGTTCGGTCTTACCCACGCCGGTCGGGCCCAGGAAGATGAACGACCCGAGCGGGCGGTTGGGGTCCTGGAGGCCCGCGCGTGCGCGGCGCACCGTGTTGGCCACCGCCTCGACCGCGCGCTCCTGTCCCACCACGCGGCAGCGCAGACGGTCGGTCATGTGGACCAGTTTCTGCTGTTCGGCCTCGACCAGCCGGCTCACGGGTATCCCCGTCCACCGCGCCACAATCGAGGCAATGTCCTCCGGCTCGACCATCTCCTTGAGCATCGGCGTGCCGCCTTGGATCGTCTCGAGCCGGACGCGTTCTTCCGTCAGCGATTTTTCGATTTTCGGGATCGCGTCGTAACGCAACCGCGCCGCTTCCTCGAGGTTTCCCTCGCGCTCGGCCGTGGCCATGCGCTGGCCCAGCTGCTCGATCTGTTCCTTCAACTCGCTCAACCGGGCGATGTGCGTTTTTTCGTTCTCCCAGCGGATGCGGCGCTGCTTGAGCTGCTCGGCCAGAGTGGCCCGTTCCGCCTCGATTTTCTCGCGTCGTTCGATGGCCGCCTTGTCGTGCTTTTCCTTCTTCAATGCCTCGTGTTCGATATCGAGCTGCATCACGCGGCGCTGGATTTCGTCAATCTCCTGGGGCACCGAGTCAATCTCGATGCGTAGGCGCGCCGCCGCCTCGTCCATCAGGTCGATGGCCTTGTCGGGCAGAAAGCGGTCGGTGATGTAGCGGCTCGAGAGTTCCGCCGCGGCCACCAGAGCCGAGTCGCTGATTCGCACCCCCTGGTACACCTCGTAGCGTTCCTTCAGGCCGCGCAGGATGGCGATGGTGTCCTCGACCGACGGCTCCTGCACCACGATGGGCTGAAACCGCCGCTCGAGCGCCGCGTCCTTCTCGACGTACTTGCGGTACTCGTCCAGCGTGGTCGCGCCGATGCAGCGCAGTTCGCCCCGCGCCAGCGCGGGCTTGAGCAGGTTCGACGCGTCCACGGAACCCTCCGCCGCACCCGTCCCCACAATCGTGTGCATCTCGTCGATGAACAGGATGATCTGTCCGTTGGCCTCCTCGACCTCACGGAGGACGGACTTGAGCCGCTCCTCGAATTCGCCTCGGTACTTCGCCCCGGCGATCAGCGACCCGATGTCGAGCGCCACGATCCGCTTCTGCTTGAGACTCTCGGGCACGTCCCCCTCGACAATGCGCAGCGCCAGCCCCCCGGCGATGGCCGTCTTACCCGTGCCCGGTTCGCCGATCAGGACCGGGTTGTTCTTCGTGCGGCGCGAGAGGATCTGGATCAGCCGCCGGATTTCGTTGTCGCGTCCGATGACCGGGTCAAGTTTCCCCTGACGGCCCAGATCGGTCAGGTCGCGCGCATAGCGCTTGAGCGCCTGGTATTTTCCCTCGGGCTGCGCGTCGGTCACCCGCTGGGTGCCGCGTACGGCGGTCAGGGCGCTTAGAATCGCCTCTTCATCGGCTCCATGTTTCTTCAAAATCCCGCACGCGTCGCATTGCGCCACACGCGCCAGCCCGAGCAGGATGTGCTCGGTGGACAAATACTCGTCCTTGAACCGTTGCGCCGCGCTCCACCCTTCGTCGAGCACGGCCCGGCTCGACCCGCTCAGGACGGGTGTGGCCGCTCCCCCCGTCACACGGGGACGGTTCTCGAGCGCGCGCTCAACCTCCTGGCGGATTGCATCCGGATTGGCGCCGATCTTCTGCAAGACCGGCCGCACGACCCCCTCTTCCTGCTCGAGCAACGCCGCCAGCAGGTGCTCGGGGGTGATTTCCGGGTTGTGGCGCTCCGAGGCCAGTTCCAGAGCGCTCGCCAACGCTTCTTGGGATTTGAGTGTCAATTTGTCCAAACGCACCATGTTGAGAAAACCTCCTGTACGCCGTCTCTTTCCGAGGGAAACAAACCCACCCATCTTCCCGCCGTGAAGCCCGGCGCTTCCTTTTCGGAAGGAAAATGCACAAACCGTACCAGTGCCCGCCGTTCCCCGTTCTCTCATCCGAATGATTGGTTTGGATCGAGTTACAGAGAATGTTCTGTCCGGATGCACAGTCCGCCTGTTTCCTGCAGACCGCCCTCTGTGTCAAAAAAACCCACCCTGACCCAAAGGAACCCTCCGCTTCCTTTGCATGTATCATTTCGACACACGCAAAATGATCCAACCCGGCCCGGCTCAGTCCGATTCATCGCCGGAAGTGGGGGTTTGGAAAAGTTCCGGGGGAATCGGTTCCCATTTCTGGAGGGGTTGTCCGTCGCGTGCGATGATATGCGGTTTCGTCCACACCATGCTCACATCCGGCTCTGGGTGCTCCAACAGGCTTTCATCTCCGGAAAGAGTCGCGAACAGGTACCGGAACAGATTCACATGCGTCACTACCCGGTTGTTCCAGACCGGATGGGGTACAGGGGTCTTGATCGCGAACAGGACCGAAGCCTGATCGCGGGCGAGCGTCTCGGGATTGCAGACCCCCGATTGGACCAGCGCCGGGTAATTGGGGCTGTCGATGGTGAGATCGGGGCCAAAGAGTTTCGCCCCGTGATCGCCGATCAAGACAATCAGGGCGTTTGGATCCTCTTTTTCAATGAAGTCCAGAAACGCAAGAAGCCGGGGATAGAAGAGGTGGTACAGCCGACGATACTCGGTTTTCCACCAGGAACGCAGTTCTCCCGTGGTTTCTCCGGGCCGGTTGTGTTCGAGGCCGGTAAAGATAAAATGGAAAGTCGGGCCCTCGAGCGTTTGCCGGATGATGGATTTCGACTCCTCCGCAAACTCTTTCGGGGTTTGCCAGACACTCGCCTCTCTCCTGCCCAATATGCCGGTGGCATCCACTAGCGGGTCGAGATTCTGGAAAGCATCCATGCGATCGGATAGATTGGACACATCCACGGCGGAAGAATCTTTCGCTCCCAGGTAATCATTCTGATGCAGAAATGAGATCCGATACCCGTTGCGCTTGAGAGTATCGAGAACCGGGTTGTAGGCCTCGCCACAAAGCATGGTCCGCACGCGTCTTCGCACATCGAAGTTCCCCGCCCCCCACTTATTCACATCCAGATGCCGCATCATCATGAGCGTCGCGGCGCTGCCAATCGTAAAGACCTGACTGGAACAGGTGTCCTGGAGTATGAATTCCCGCTTTGTCAATTCCCGCCGAAGGGGTTCCGTGTCAATGCCATAGAAATCCCGCATGGTATCGCCGCCAACGCAGGACTCGAGCAGGAAGAGATAAATGTTCGGTTTGACCGTCAGAGTGATCTCGCTGTCTTCTCGGAGTGGGAAAGCCACCTCTTCCTTCGTGTCTTCCCGCAGAAGGCCCCACATAAACGTTCCGCCAGTCACCACCAGAAACGCGAGAAAAAACCGGTTGAGCGCGTGAATTCCCCAACGGAACGTCGCCGCGGTGGCAAGCGCGCTCGTAAGCGAGGCGTAAAACAGGAACGTTGGCAACCAGGGCAACCCGCGTGAAAGGTTCTCCCGGATGACAAAGCCGAAAAGAAACACAAACACCGTGCAGGCCGTACACGCACAGAGCGTGTCCAGCAACAATTTCAATCGGAGAACCATCCGTTCCGAAACACGGTTGGGATGCCGGGATTCGAGCCTTCCTGCAAGCCGGTGCAGCCCGGCGAAAATCAGGGAGACTCCCGCCGCCAGACCCAGCAAGACAGCCAAAGAAACGAGGATCGCGCTGCGGGAATAGAAAAACGCGTTGCGGTTCAGAAAACAGAGAAAGGGCACCCCAAATGCGGCCAGCAAAACGAGCGGACGCGACTCGAGCAACACCTGCGCCAGCCCCTTCCGGCTCGCCCCAACCATCCGGCCTCCGGATGGGGGATTCCATCCGGCCAAGCCCAGTCCCACGCCGGACAGAAGTATCAACGCACTCAGCAGTACCTGATACCGGAGCCGAAGATAGTACGTCGCGGAAAAGGTATAGCTGCGGCCGTTTGTCCGAGGATCACTGTCGTCCGACAAAACAAAACACACGCGATCCTCAAGGTGGACATATGCCTGCGGCGCCAGATCCCGTATCCGGTCCACCCGGAACATCGGCTCCCCGTTCTCAAACAATTTGAGATTGCTCAACTCCCCGAAGGGAAAAGTATAGAACCCCATTCGCGTAAATACCGGTGGCGCCGGGATGGAGAAGATCGTGGGCCTGGAAGGTTCATTCGCGTCCTGTTCACCGATCTCTTCTTGAATTTCAGAATCGGCGAAGGCCCCTTCCATGCGAAAAGAAGAGGCCTCCCGCCAGACCAGAACGCAGGTCAGGAGGACCAGGACAGAACACACCAATCCCCGCTTCTTAAACCTTGCCGCGTATTTTCCCGCCACGTCATTCATCAGAACCTTTTCCATCAGGAAATTGGAGCGCCCAGGCCGAAATTTCTTGAATCGGACAATTCTCCCAATATCCATTATTTCTCATGGACCCATTTCGATTCCTGTCCGGCGTGAGAGGACTCGAACAGAGTCGGGTTCACCGGCTCCCATTCCTTGAGCGGTTGCCCGTCGCGCGCGATGATGAACTTCCCGTCCCACGAAAGACTGACGTCCGGCTCGGGATGCTCCAGCAGTGTTTCATCGCCGGACAACATCGCAAACACGTACCGGAACAGATTGACGTGCGAGATCGGACGGGTGCTCCAGATTTCGCTCTTCACCGGACTCTTGATGGCAAACAGAACCGAGGCCTTGTCGCGGGCGAGTGTCTCGGCGTTTCCCTGGCCCGACGTCAGGAATTCCGGATAGTCGGGGGAGTCGATCCCGCAATTTCCAAAGAGTTTGCTCCCATGATCGCCAATCAGAATAATCAGAGACCCCGGGTCTTCCCTCTCGATAAAATCCAGCATATCCAGCAGTTTCGGATTGAACGTGCCGTACAGCTCCCGATACTGGGTTTTCCACTGGGAACGCCACTCGCGATTGGTTTCTCGCAGCATATTGTGCCGCAAACCGGCATAGATGAAATGAAAAGTGGGACGGTCCAAACATTGTCGAACAATCAACTTGGAGTTCTCAAAGAAATCGGCGTCGGCATTCTTGATATCCCCAAACGAAACTTTAAAGAAGCCGGTGGCATCACTCAGCGGCCAGTGCTTCAGCCGAATCCCTTCAAAAGAAAGATTCGTGACATCAACCGCATCGCTCGCTCGCGAAAAAATACAAAGGTCGCGCTGCAGAAAAGAGACACGGAAACCGTTTTGCTTAAAGACATCGAGAACCGGATTGTAAATCCGGCCACTGATCATGTGGCGGACCTCACTTTTTACGTCGAAACTCCCCGCATCGAACTTCGAGAAATCCAAATGCCGCATTGCCATGAGCGTGGCCGCACTGGCAAGCGTATAGTCTTTGTTGGCCCAGACGTCCCGGACCAGAAAACCGCGTTTCTTCAATTCCCCGTAAAACGGAGTGGCGTCTATGTCATAGAAATCCCGCATAGCCTCCTGCCCCGTATAAGACTCGATAAAAAAGAGGTAAACATTCGGGCGGGTTGTGAATTGAATTTTCCGATCCGGAACCAAAGGAAACGCGACCTGTTGTCTGGAGCCTTCCCCGGAAACGGAGAACACGAACATTCCGCCAGACACAACAAAGAAGGACAGCAGAAATGCGTTCAGGCCGCGAATGCCCCACCACAGGACAATGATTGTCCCTAGGGCAGACGCCAAGGAAGCGCTGAAAAGAAAGAAGGAAGAACGAGGCAGTCCGGGAGAAAACGCCTCATCGGCCAACATTCCCGAGAACAAGACAAACCCGCAACCCGACATTGAAGCCAGGAGAATTTTCCCCACGATTTCCGATACCCGGACAAAGCGAACGGAACCTCGTTCTCTCAGGAACCCGGCAGGACGATACAACAAGAATCGCAAGACGGCAAACCCAAGGACCAGCGCCCCGGTGGAAACGGCCAAAACAGTCAGAGACGTTCCCATCTCGCCAAACGAATAGAAAAAGATGTTGCGCCCGAGAAAAGAGAGGAGAGCGCCTAACGAGGCCACCGGCAAAACGGTCCACCAGGAATTTAACAACCGGGACAACCAACCTTTTCCAGAATCCGCATCGCCATTCCTCCGGGTCTGAAACGAATGCCCGGCCAGACCCAAGCCCACTCCAGCCAGAACAAATGCCAGACAAAGTCCGACCTGATAGCGAATTCTCAGAAGATAGCGAACCTGAAAGGTATAGACACTGGCGCTCAAGCCGGAATCCGGCGACTGTGTGGGCACAAAAAAGATCCGATCGAAGTTATGAAAACAAGCGCCGGGATAAACAACATCCCCTTTCCAGGCTTCCCGAATCATCGGCTGACCATTCTCGAATAATTCCAGATTGCTTTCCCGTCCCACCGGGAGCATGAAAAAACCCCCACACACCAGGATGGGAGGGGCGGGAGCGACAAATACCGTCCCCTTTTGAGATAGATCCCGGGTCTCTTCTCTATCCCGGTCCCCCTCGTTTTCGTACGGAATCTGGCTCGGTTCGATATTCGACAGGGTCCCCGTCACCGGCAGTGAAACGCCTTTCCAGCACACACCAAGACAGAACAGCAGGAGCAGGACACTGCCGCCCCCCAACCCCAACCGCCACCGAGCCACCCCATTCGCCCGTCCGTCGCTCATTTGCTGCTCCCCTTTTCACTTTTCCGAAAGGATAATCCTTCCCAACATCTCTCCCCAGAATGGCGCGTTTGGCCGCCCCCTCACAAAAAACCGGGAACGCGTTCACAGGCCGCGTCCCCGGTTTTGGCTTTTCCGCGTTTTCGCGCCCAGTCGTTACTTATTGTCCAAAGTTTTTCCGCAACAGTTCCAGACTCTTCGGAATGGCGGTCTTCGGGTCTTCTTTCCCTTCGAATTCGAGCGAGACATAGCCGCGGTAGTTGTGCTTGCGCGCCCAGCCGGCCACCTTGGCGTAGTCAATGTCCAGCGTGTACCACAGGCCCCCGCCAAAGTATGTCTTGGCCTGAATCAATATGGCCATCGGCAGCATCATTTCGAGCCGGTCGTACGGCTCCTCTAGGAAATTGCCCGTGTCGTACGTGGCCCGCAGCCAGGGCGAGTTGACCGCCTCGATAATTTTCTTTACCCCTTCGGGCGTACGGCCCAGCCCCCAGTGGTTTTCGAGGCCGATCGTCACCCCGCACTCCTCTGCTTTCGGCAGCAACTGGTTGATCGAGTCCACCACCCACTTGAAGCCGTCTTCTTCGGTATAACCGGGCAACGGCGCCTCGACGCCCTTCTTGGCCATCAGGTCGTCGAAATCCTTCGACGTGCCCCACGTGCCCGTGTTCAGACGCATCGTGGGAATCCCCATCTGGTAGGCAAACTCGATCTGATTCTTTGTCTTCTCGATATTCAGTTTCCGCTTTTCGGCGTCGGGCGACATGAAGCCCTGGTGGGTTGAGAAGCCCATCAGGTCAATACCGTTGAGCAACGCGGTGCGTTTGATCCGGTTCATGTATTCCTTCGTGGGTTTGTCTTCACTATCCATCTGACGGTTGAGGATTTCCACCCCGTCGAATCCCATCTCGGAGGCCTGTTCGATACACGATTCGATGCTTGGCCGTTCCTCGCGGAACTGCCAGAACGAATAGGTGGACACTCCGATCGGATTGCCACGGGGCGAACGCTTCAGCGCCGCCTCTTTTGCGGCTTTCTCTTCCGCCGCCTGCGCCGTCATCCCGCTCGCCCCTCCCGAGGCCGCCAGCGCCGCCAGACCCAGCGCCGTGCGCTTCATGAAATCCCTGCGAACCATTGTCATCGTCCCGCACTCCTTCCAAGAATTCATTTTACCGGATTTATCGAATCGCCCCGCCCGAAGGGGACGGATCCTTTCCCGCATATCCTGATCGGAAAACCGGTTGTGCCTGTTTCTCCGGAACCACGGCGTCATCATCCGCTCCCCCCCCGCCCCATGTCAAGCCGAACCTCGGGCTTTGCATGCCGCTCCTGGATCTCTTCGTGTCCGGCGAATTACGGGATTGTCGTTTGAAGGGGGGAAAGCGGGAAAGCCCCGGTCCAGCAAAAGTGGGAATGACCCGGAGGTGGCACGGGCGTCCCGCCCGTGAAGGGCCGACGTTCTCGATTCTTTTGTTCCGGAGACCCTTCATGGGCGAGACGCCCATGCCACCTCAAACCACCTTCCTTGTCTGCCTACAACCCGAAAAGGGGAAGTGTTGGCTGGACAAAGAGGAGTTCCTGGCGCCATGCGCCCCCGAGGATTTCATTGACACCTCGGGCGGGGGATGTAGAATAGTCCGCTCAAACTCCCGGAGCCGCTTCGGGGAATGAGGTGGTATTTTCTCCACCAGCACCCCAACGGCCCGAGCGTCAGGCAGGTCTTCTTGACAAGACCGGAAAAACGAGGAGGAACATGGAAGCCGGATTCTCAATTTCCCCACAGGATATTCTTTTCCTGCCGGTGCTCTGGTTTTCTCTGATCTGCCACGAGGTGGGTCATGCCTATGCCGCCTGGCGTGGCGGGGACGACACGGCGCGCCTGATGGGTCGCATCACGCTTGACCCGCGCGCCCACCTCGATCCGATCGGAACCATCCTGATTCCCATCATTATGATTTTAAGCCCGGTGGGGTTGCCGTTGATTGGCTGGGCCAAGCCGGTTCCGATCAATCCTGCGCGATTCCGTTCCCGGAAATGGGATCTGATCGTGTCGCTGGCCGGGATCGCGCTGAACCTGGTCCTCGCCCTGGTGGCCATTGTCTTCCTCAAACTGTTCTTTGTCTTCGGACTGGACAGCCGCATGAGCCCCGGTCTGACGGAATTCAATCTGTTCGACATGTTGTTCACCATTTTGAAAAGTTTCATGCTCGTGAACCTGATTCTGATGCTGTTCAATCTGCTGCCGATCCCGCCCCTTGACGGGTCGCACGTGGTGTTGTACTTCATCAAAACCCGCGATTCCTTCCTGTTCAAAGCGTTCGAATTCCTGGAACGCTACAGTTTCCTCATCTTGATTCTGTTTGTCTGGAGCGATCTCTTTCAGTACTTCCTGATCCCCTTTTTCTGGATCTTTGCCTTGTTCATGGCCTTTGTCGTTCGGCTGCCTCTGGACCAGATTTTCTTCTGAAACACCCGGGTTCCGCATAGGGTCAACCCGTTTATCTACCATCGAGAAAGCGAGCAAAAACCACCACCATGGCACACCAACGGAAACGCATTCTGAGCGGCAACCGACCCACCGGGCCGCTCCATCTGGGACACTACGTGGGAGTTCTGAAGAACTGGTGCGAACTCCAGAACGAGTACGAATGCTTTTTCATGGTGGCCGACTGGCACGCCCTGACTTCCGACTACGCCGACCCGTCGCACCTCGAGGAATACTCGCGTCACCTCGTGCTCGACTGGCTCTCGGTGGGTCTGAACCCCGAGAAATGCGTCATGTTCATCCAGTCGAAGGTCAAACAGCACGCCGAACTGAGCCTGCTGCTCAGCTTCATCACGCCGCTGCCCTGGCTGCTGCGGTGCCCGACCTACAAGGACCAGATCAAGGAACTCTCGAAAAAAGACCTCGAAACCCACGGCTTCCTGGGCTATCCGGTCCTGCAGGCCGCCGACATCATGGCCTACAAGGCCGACGCCGTCCCGGTGGGCGAGGACCAGCTGCCCCACCTCGAGCTGACGCGCGAGATCGTGCGGCGTTTCAACAACTTCTACGGCGAAGTCTTCCCCGAACCCCAGCAGATCCTGAGCCGTGTGCCCAAAATGCTTGGCGTGGACGGCCGCAAGATGAGCAAGAGCTACGACAACGGCATCTACCTGACGGATTCGCGTCCCAAAACCGCCGACAAGATCAAGCAGATGGTGACCGACCCCGCCCGCATCCGCCGCACCGACCCGGGTCACCCCGACGTGTGCAGCGTGTACGATTACCACAAGTTGTTCAACGCCGACGAAGTGCCCGCCATCACGGTGGATTGCAAGGCCGGCACGCTCGGGTGCGTGGACTGCAAGAAAAACCTGGCCAACAAGGTCAACGAGTTGATTGACCCGTTCCGCGAGCGCCGCGCCCAGTTCGAGCGCGAGCCGAAACGCATCCAGGACATTATCGCGACCGGCAACCTGCGCGCCCAGACCGAGGCCGAAGCCACCCTGCGCGTGGTGCGCGACGTCATGCACCTGCCGGAGTGACGGTCCGAAAACGGTGGACCGATTTGTTGCACAGTATTCCCGCTTTCCCGCAATCGGCATACATAAAATCTGTCGTTTGCGGGACAGATTTCGATTCTTCAGGAAAAAGGCTGTTGTGTTTCGGTCCGGCCGGGTTAAGATAAGAGTCCCGTATCCGGAAAATCCAGAAGCCCCCGATCAAGCGGGGAAGAGACCATGACCTACCACGTCCGTACCGACGTCTTTCAAGGCCCTTTCGATCTGCTCCTGCATTTGGTGCGGATCAATGAGATGGATATTTACGACATCCCGATCGCGAACATCACCAACCAGTATCTGGAGATCATCAAGGACACCGAGAAAATAGACCTGGCCTCGGCGGGCGACTTTCTGGTCATGGCCGCCACCCTCATCAACCTCAAGGCGCGCACCCTCATGCCCCCGCAGACCGCCGAAGAAGCGGTCGAAGAGGAGCAGGAGGTGGACGAGGAGTACGAGAGCATCCGCGACGCGCAGGACCTGATGCGGCGGCTCGTGGAATACCGCCAGTTCAAGGAACTCGCCGTCCAGCTTTCGGACCGCGAGGAAGAGCAACTGCGCGTCTTCTACCGCAATCAGGTGCTGCCCGAACTGGTGGACGGGCAGACGGCCGATCCGTCCTTCTTCCGCGAAGACATCTCGCTCCTGTTCAGCGCGTTTGCCCGAGTTCTCGAAATCACCGAGGGCCGGCCCACTCACCATGTCATCGAGGAAGAGTTCTCCGTCGAGGAGAAAGTCGAGACCATCCAGACCCTTCTCAACCGGGATCGGCGTCTGAGTATCTATTCCCTGTTCGAACACTGTCTCAATAAACAGGAATGCATCACCACCTTTCTGGCCCTTTTGGAAGTCTGCCGTCTGAAAGTCGCCCGGCTGAAACAGAAAGGCAATTATCAGGACATCCTGCTGGTCCTGGCAAGCGAGTACGAGGAAGATGACGAGGAAGAAGAAGACTAAAGCCCAGACCGGCCCGGAAACCGATCCGGCCGAGGTGACGCTGGAACAATCCGGCCCGCCCGTCGAGCCGGAGACCCTCCCGGTGTCTGCCCCCGACCCGTCCGGCCCACCGGAGATCGAGGGGGGCGCGACCGTTTTGTCCGTGAGCGACAAGGAGGCTGAGACGCCCCCGGACGAAGAGCCGTCCGGGGTGATCGAAGTCCTTGAAACCGAGGCCGGCGAAACGGACGGTTCCGAGGTTCTTGACAACACCGGGGACGCGGAAGCCGGGGAAGATGGCGGAGCGGAAATCGTCAGCCTTTCCCTCGAAGCGTCCAACGTCCTCCCCGAAGAACCCTTGGAAACGGAAATTCCTCCTCTGGAGGAGATCGCCGAGACCTCCGAGACGGACGAAAAAGCCTTCCCCGAGGATGAGACATGCGCGGACGAATTCGTTGAAACAGTGGAAACCTCGGAATCGGAATCCGTTGCCCCGGAAGACGAACCGTCCGAACCCGAATCGGTCGAGTTTGAACCGTCCAACGTCGAGCCGGGCGAGGGGACAGAATCCTCCCAGCCCTCGGACGCCGACATCCAGGCGCTCGACTTTCAGGCCGCTTTCCGCCGGGCTTTCCAGCAGGCGCCCGAAGACGAAGAACTCGAAGTCGAACCGCTCGAAATCGAGCAGGAAACCGCCGAGATCGAGGACATCAGCGGCGAACCCCTGGCGCGCACTCCCGCCCAGATCAAATCCGCTGCCGAGTGTCTGCTCTTCACCACCCCGTCTCCCCTCGGCGCCCGGCGCATGGCCAATATCATCGGCGGGATCGACCTGCGCACCATGCGCGGCATCTTGGGCCAGCTCCAGGCCGAATACGACGCGCGCGGCAGCGGCATCCAGATCATCGAGAGCGCCGAAGGCTTCCAGATGTGTACCCGCCCGGAACACGCCGCGGCGATCATGCAGCTGCACCGCCAGCGCAAAAAGAACCCCCTCAGCCCCACCGCGCTCGAGACGCTGGCCATTGTCGCCTACAAGCAGCCTCTGACGCGCGCCGAGATCGAAATGATCCGCGGAGTCGAGTGCAGCGGCGTGGTGCGCAACCTCTGCGATCTGGACTTGATCAAGGTGGTCGGGCGCAAGGAGGTCATTGGCCGCCCGCAGCTCTACGGCACCACGGCCCGGTTCCTTCAGACCTTCGGCCTGAAGGCCATCGAGGAACTTCCCTCGATCCAGAATCTGCGCCGCCGGTACGCCCTCGAGGGCGAAGAACCGGGCGCAGCCACCTCCGTCAGCGATCTGATGCAGCGGGCGCAGGCCGCCCGGTCGGGCGCGGTGGAACTGGAAGAACCCGGCGCCGGCGAGGAGTTGGCCCGGAAGCCTCTTGAAGCATCGCATTCGGAAGAACTCGGTGTCTCTGCCCCGGAGGTCTCTTCTGTCGAGGCCGAACCGGACCGCCCGGAAAGTGAGGAAGCCGGGGCGAGCGCCCTCGGCGATACGCCCATGCCTTTGAACCGTCAAGCCCTTGAGAAAGACGCCGACCTGGAAGAAGAAGACGGGGGAGACTCCTCGGAAGAGACCGGCGACACGTCCGACCCCTCGGAGGAAGACATCCCCGAAGAGGATGAAGCGGAAATGGATGAACCCGAAGAAACCCTGATCGCCCAGGATGAAGCCGAAACGGATGAAGACGAAGGCTGGGACGACGGAAAAGGCGATGAGGACGAGGAAGAAGACGGCGAAAACGACGAAGACGAGGATGAAGACGACGAGTGGGATGAGGAGGACGAAGACGAAGAAGACGACGAGGATGAAGATGAAGAAGAGGATGAAGATGAGGACGACGACTGATAGGTCCGTTGCGCTTCCACTCCTCTAACACCCCATAACGCAAAGCGATCCGGATGGGGAGAGAAGCGCGATCTCAAAACCCGAACCGAAAACCGGGACGGAATGTGGGGACGACGAAAACTGAAAATCTATGAATCTTTGCGTCTCTGCACCTTTGCGACTTTGCGTTAAAATTCGGTTGCGGTTTCGTTGCGCCCGATCCTTTGCGTCGTTCCGGATTCAATAGCCGTTCTATTTTGTAGCGTGTCGTTTCCCGCACATTCTCACGCGCGGTCTATCGCCAACTCCCAACTCAAAGGCAAACCCCCTCATGGGCATTCGATTGGTTCGTTATCTGGCACAATGCGGCGTGGCGTCACGGCGGGGCGCCGGCGATCTGGTCCGCGAGGGACTCGTCACCGTCAACGGCGAGGTGACCACCAACGTCTCGTTGAGTGTGGAACCCTCCGATGCGGTCACGTTCCGGGGCGAACCCATCCGTCCCCCCCAGGAGTCCCGCGTGCTTCTGCTCAACAAGCCGGTGGGACAGGTTTGCTCGCGCCGCGACCCGCACAACACCCGGACCGTACTCGACAACCTTCCCCCCGACTTGGCCGGGCGGCTTTTGCCGGTCGGACGACTCGACAAGGCGACCACCGGGCTTCTGCTCCTGACCGATGACGGCGATCTGGCCTTCCGTCTCACCCACCCGAGCTACGAACTCGACAAGACCTACCGCGCCACGGTGGACGGTTTCCCACCCGAGGCGGCCCTGCGCGCGCTGCGCGAAGGCGTGGCGCTCGAGGACGGCGTCACCTCCCCCGCCCGCGTGCGCTCGGTTCCCCAATGGGCCTCCGACAACACCACTGTTCTGGAAATCACTATCCACGAAGGGCGCAACCGCCAGGTGCGCCGCATGTGCGAGGCCGTGGGGCACCGCGTCCTGCGCCTCGAACGCATCGCCTACGGCCCCCTGACGCTCAGCGGTCTCAAGCCCGGCGACTGGCGGCCCCTCTCCGAGACGGAACTGCGCGCCCTCCGCCGCGCGGTCGGACTGGATGCGGTTTCTTCATAACCCCCACACAAGCGAAAAATTACGGGTTGAGGGCAACAGGGGAGTCGCGATAGAGCGGGTCGGAGGATGCCCGTCCTCCTCTGAAACGCTCTTCTTTCCCGCGTAAAAGCGACTCCTTGAGAACGGGAAAGAAGACACCCCCCTCCCCAAAGGAATCGGAGGTTGGGAGGTCAATCCCGCTTCGTTTCCGGCGCCAGCACCACCCGGAAACCGCCTCCATAATGGCTTCTCCGATCTGGCAAAAGCGGACAGAAGGGCCAGCGCTTCTCTGGTAATATTCTATATTTTAAGACACCTAACTGCGTGGGATGAAAACTCTTGCACCATCCTCCTTTCAAGACGTAATCCAGACTCTTTTCATCCCAACACCATTCCTCAACATTTCCCGCAAGTCCGATAATTCCCCACTCATTCATCCCCGCCTGCTCCACAGGACAGGGACCAGGAAAACCATCATGGTATCCCAGAATCTGATTTTCCTCTCCATTCGGGTACCCATAAAACTCATTTCCATACCGAAATATATACGATGGGCCACTCTTCGGAAATCGATCTTCCCCCATCACATTCGGATAACGCCCATCGGAAAACTTCACCGGTGGCCAATCGTTACCCCAGGGATACATCCGATCTGTTCCACACCGAGCCGCGTCTTCCCACTCTTCAACCGTTGGAAGGCGAACCGAATACCCTTCGGGGATCACGCCGTGTTTCATCCGCCGGTTCAGCCAGGAACAATAATAAGCGGCCTCATCAAGGGTGACATTCATGGCGGGCCATGTTTCCAGATACCCAGGTTGCCTCTTGTAAAATGACAAATCGGGTCTCCACCATCTCCAGGACGCCTTCATCTGCGCAATCGAGACCTCGGTGGTACCGATCCAGCAGTCCCGATCCGGCAATTTCCGGAATTGGATGTCCATCTTTTTGCCGACATGAACCGTGAGCAGGGAATCGGTGTCCTGCGTGACTTCGTATTTCGGGTAATACACGGCGCGTCCCAACAGGGGCATGGGATTGTAGTAACAGGCGGAACTCAACAGTATCAAGAGGAGTAGAGAGGCGATGGCAATGAAGCGATTCATGGGCACTTTTCCTGACTGTCAGCGGTCCAAGCGAAAGATCGGTTGACGCCTGATTTTGTGTGAACAGAATGCACGCCAGTGGCGTTTCTCGCCAGTATCATTTCATTTCGGGACCTATCACGACCCTAAATCCCGACCCACGATGACTTTGTCGATCCGCTAAGAGAGGAAAGAATGGCCAAGGTTTATTATTCAATATGTGCGATTTAGAAATATCGAAGTGATCTGGATGAAAACCTTCCCAGTATCCTCCTTTCAGAATGTAATCGCGGGTTTCTTCATCCCAGCACCATTCCTCTACGTTTCCAGCAAGGCCAACGATTCCCCACGCATTCTGCCCAGCCAATTCCACGGGACAAGGGCTTGGAAAACCATCCCGGTAGCCCGCAATCTTTGCTTCTTCTCTATATGGTATCCCAAGGTAACAATGGCTTTCCAATGTATCTGTTTTGAAACGATCTTCTCCCATCACATTTGGGTATTGTCCGTCCTCAAACTTTACAGGTGGCCATTCGTCGCCCCAAGGATACAAACGATCAGTTCCACACCGGGCTGCGTCTTCCCACTCCTCAACCGTTGGAAGACGGACAGAATATCCCTTGGAAACCTGCCCGCCCTCCAAATGCCTGGATAACCAGGAACAAAAACACAACGCCTGCTGAACCGTGATGTTCATGGCAGGCCACGATTCCTTATACCCAGGCTTACTTCTGTATTCCCGAGATTGTGTTCCCCCTAAGTAGTAATCCATTTGCTCAATCGAGACCTCGGTGGTAGCAATCCAGCAATCCCGATTGGGTAGTTTCCGAAACTGGATGTCCATCTTTTTGCCGACATGAACCGTGAGCAGGGAATCGGTGTCCTGCGTGACTTCGTATTTCGGGTAATACGCGGCGCGTCCCAACAGCGGCATGGGATTGTAGTAACAGGCGGAACTCAGGAGTGTGAGAAGAATCAGAGCAACAAACGAAAGAACGCGGCGCATGGTTTTCTCCTTTTCTGCGTGTTACGATCCTTCCCGGGACCGCCAATCTCCCGATTGGCGCGGTTACGGATCCTGGGGGCTTTGCGCCATTGCGCGATCCGTGTGGTTACGGTTCCAGCGGTTGGGTTTCGTTTCATTTGGGGCGGGCTTTCAGCCCTTGATATAAAAAGGGGACAGGTTACCCAGGGCGGCGCTTCGCTCTGCCCTGGGCTGACATGGGCCGCCCTTTCAGGGCTGATCCGGTGTGGGGCTGGGCCTGACCTGGTCCTCTGTCGCCGGTGTCTCTATTTTTTCTGTCAAAGCCTCAGCAGTCTGAGCGATCTCTCCCTTCAGAGCGTCACCTGTCCGAACGTCAATCTTTCCCGTCAGGCCCTCCGGCGCTTGGGCCGCGACAACCGGAGTCTCATCAGTCTGCGTCTCGGTCACCGACGTTTTTTCCGTCTGGGTTTCTGTCGTCTGGATTTCCGATTTTGGGGACTCAGATGCGTGGCCTTCGCTCCCTTTCACTTCGGGCTCCAGGTCCGCGGCCATTTTTTTGAGGGCGCGCAGGTCCATTTTGCCGCTGCCGAGCAGCGGCAGAGCCTCGACCACGTGGTAGGCGTTGGCGTTGGGGAGCCAGAGGTTCGGCAGGCCGCTCTCGCGCAACAGGCGGTGTACCTCGACCGGGTTGCCCGCGTCCGCCGTCAGGAACACGACGAGCCGCTCGCCCTTCTTCTCGTCCGGCACGGACGTCACGGCGCAGACTTGCTCGGTCTGGCCCATGCACTCCTGAATCTTCTCCTCGACGGCGATGTGGGGCACCATCTCGCCCGCGATCTTGCTGAAGCGTGACAGGCGGTCGGTGATGCGCACGAACCCGTCGTGGTGGATCTCGGCGATGTCGCCGGTGACGTACCACCCGTTGTGGATCACCTTGGCGGTCCCTTCGGGGTTCTTCAGGTACCCCTTCATCACGTTAGGCCCCTTGACCAGCAGCAGGCCCTCCTTCTCGTACCCGAGGTCGCAGTCCAGGTTGTCCGGGTCCACCACGCGGACGGTGACGCCGGGCAGGGGGCGCCCGATGGTGCCGGGCTTGTTAGCCACCTGTTTCACGCCGCCGATCTCGACATCGGTCAGGTTCAGACCCGCGACGGGGGACAGTTCCGTGGTTCCGTAGCCTTCATAGGGTTCAACCCCGAACCGGCTCTCGAACGCCTGCGCCACGCGGCGTTTGAGTTTCTCGGCGCCCACGATGACGAGCCGCAGGGTCTTGAACTGTTCCGGCAGCACCTTGCGGGTGTAGAGCATGAGGAAACTCGGCGTCGCCACCAGGATCGAGCAGCGGTACTTCTTCGCCAACTCCCCGATGCCCGCCGCTTCGAGGGGGTTGGGGTAGTAGGCCACGCCGATACCCGTCAGGATCGGCAGGTAGAGCGTGACGGTCAGGCCCATCGAGTGGAAGAAGGGCAGGACGCCGCACAGCACGTCCTCGCGATTGAACTGGAGCATCTGCTGGACGCCCTGGATGTTCGAGAGGATGTTGTAATGGCTCAGCATCACGCCCTTCGGGTCGCCCGTGCTGCCCGAGGAGAAGAGAACCGTGGCCACTTCGTCCACCTCGACCTTGGCCTGTGCGCGTTCCTCGGCGGCGCTGCGCCGCACCAGGAACCGCACGGGGCACACCAGCGCCTTCAGGAAGGCCCAGGCTTTCCGGCTTGGGGTGATGACCCGAAGCAGATCCTCGATATACACGCACCCCTCCAGCCCCTCATAGCCCACCCGCTCGACGAAGCGTTTCGAGGTGATGATGGTGCGCAACTCGGCCTGGCGGATGGCCGCCTCGACCGCCGCGCGCGAACTGGTGTAGTTCAGGTTCACCGCCACCTTGCCCAGGAACCCGACGGCCAGGTTGGTCAGCGCCCCGGCGACCGAGTTGGGCAGAAGAATCCCGACATAGCGTTGTCCGTTGACCTTGGGCAACAACGCATCGGCCAGGGCCAGCGAACCGGCCAGCGTCCGCCCGTAGGTCAGCTCGCGCCCGAGCGAGTCGGTCATGCAGAACCGCCGCCAGCTCGACCGCGCCACGACGGCGAACTCCTCGGGCAGCGAGTGGTGGCGCGTGCGGTCGTACTCGCACAGGTCCGAATACAGTTCCATGACGCGGGTGCGCACGTCGAACGCCTTGGTGGTCGAGGGCATGGCCTTGCCGAACACCACCTCGACGCGCCGGCGCAGCCGCGTCACGTGGGTCGAGGTGCGCCCGTTGCTGAAGGAAAACGTCGAGCCCCAGACCCCGTGCAGACAGGTGGGGATGATCGGATACTCCGAATTCCGGACGATGCGCTCGAGTCCGCGTTTGAACTCCATTGTCGCGCCGGTGCGCGTCAGGGCGCCCTCGGCGAAAATGCAGACCAGATAGCCGTCGTCGAGAGCCTGACGGGCGACCCGCAAGGCCTTGGCGATTTCCTTGGGCGAATCGTCCGGCGCGACGGGGATGGCCTGGATCAGGCGGAAGAGCCACCGGAACCAGGGATGGTCGAAAAAGTCGCGCGCCATGATGAAGCGCACCCGGCGCTGGTGGGTCGAGCCGAGCAGGGCCGCGTCAATGTAGGACATGTGGTTGCAGACGATCAACGCCCCCCCGGTCATCGGCACGTTCTCGAGGCCAAAGGCTTCCACCTTGTAGAGCGTCCGGGTGAGCACCAGCACGAAGAAACGGATCAGGAAATCGGGCAGCAGCCAGACGACATAGCCCGTCAGGCCCAACATCACCGCGCCGAGCAGGAAGAACCGGGTCGTGGGGGCGAACCCCAGCACCTTGTCGAACAGGAACAACAGCGCCGACGCCAGAAATACGCCGCAGAACGACAGGAAGTTGGCCGTGGCGATCAGTTCCCCTCGATCCTCCTCCGGCGCTTCCTCCTGCAGAAAGGAATGAAGCGGCACGATGAAGAACCCGCCCCCCACGCCCATCACGAACAGCAATACCACGGTGTACAACACCGCATGCACCGGCACGGCCAGCAGCATCAGGGAACCCGCCACCAGCACCGCGCCCACCGGGATGAAGCCGATCTCGACCATGCGGCCCGACCCCACCCCCACCAGATACGACCCCACGCCGATGCCCAGCGCCAGCATCAGATACAGATACGACGACTTCTCCTTGTCCAACTCGAGCACGACCCGCCCATACGACAGGACATTCATCTGGACAAATGCCCCCAGGAAGAGGAAGAACCCGATCGCAAGCACCGTCAGGAATAGGTACTGGTGCGAGCGGTATTTGCGCAGGTTGCGCAGCACGTCCTCCCAGAAGCGCACGTTGACGCGTTTTCCTGCCGTCGCACACGGAACCGTGGGACGGATCAACAGGCTCAGGAAGAAAGCCACAATCGAAACTCCCGCGCACAGCGCCGCCGCGCGCCAGCACGAAGCGGTCGAGGTGTACGCCATCCCTTCAGGCTCACCGAAACGCCCATAGAGCCACGGCCCCAGGATGGAGCCCAGAATGATGGCCATGTTCACAAACATTTCAATCAGGCCGTTGGCCTGCGAGAGACGTTCGCGCGGGACAATTTCCGGCAGAATGCCCAGTTTGCACGGCGAGAAGAACGCGCTGTGCGCCAGCATCAGAAACAGAACCAGGTAGAGCAGAATCGCGCTGTTGCTCAGGAACGCCGGGATGGCCAGCAGCATCGCCCCCACCGCCACGGCGTTGACCAGCACGATCACGCGCGACTTGCTGAATCGGTCCGCCAGTACGCCCGCCACCGACGAGAAGAGGATGAACGGCAGGGCGAAAACGAAGCCGGTGACATAGAGCGGCCATTCCTGTTGACCCACGGCCGGATCGGTTGGATCGCTGAAGTGACCCACGAGCGCCAGCGCCAGCATCAGCCGGAAGGCGTTGTCGTTCATGGCGCTGAGGAACTGGGTCAAGTTCAGCGTCCAGAAAGAGGGGGTCAATTTGGCTTGAATATCCTTCTGAATCGTCATGGTTGTTTCCACTTTCTTTCGCGAACAGTCTTAAGGCCTAACAAGGCTGATACTCCAGTCCCGCGGCTCATACAAGAAAAATCGCGGGGTGTTTGCGCCGGACCCACGTCTTCCTTTTGCAAAAGGTTTGCCAGAATACGGTGGGAGCGTTTTCTCTTGTTTATTCCATTCCGGGGACGCCGTGGGAAAATCCATCCGACCCTCTTGTTTCGGCTTCGCCCGCCGTGTTATCGCGGCCCGCCAAATTGCGAAATCCCAATTCTTTGTGAGGATTTTGCGTGATAAAATGCCCCGTTCCGGAGGGGATATCGAACTTTGTGACGCCCACCCACAGCCCCGTTTCTCTATCCCACAACCCCACGGAATTCAGTCAAAAATCGTTCGGCCCGGGTCTGAAGACGCTCTGGAGGAGGGAATGTTTCACCTGAGGAGCCGTACAGATCCCGGCCCGCCATGCGTCTGGCACATAAATTGTATAGAAGGGAACACGGAATGTCTGGGGTGGGAGAGAGGCGGCGGTTCAGATGTCGGGCAAGCCTTTAGCCACCGATCGTTTCCCAGAGAAGGGGTTCCCGATCTGAGGAAAGAATCCGTAGGGGCGGGTTTCAAACCCGCCCGGCAGACTCTCCGGATTGAAAAAGGGCGGGTTTGAAACCCGCCCCTACAGAAAATTTGGGTTCGGAGAGCACCAAACAGAGAATGGCTAAAGATACGATGTCGGAAGATGGGGCAGGAAAACTTTCTGGGAAAGCCTATCTCCTGATTGGCGCGAAAAGTCTCCCGAAAGGAGGCGGAAACGATTCTGGGAGGGCGGGCGTCTCGCCCGTTGTACCGCCGGCGTCCCCGCCGGCGCGGTTCTGAGGACTCGCGGCACATGTTCCGGAACCCCTTCATGGGCGAGACGCCCATGCCACCTCTGGAACCGTCTTCCTCATCTGTGTGAAGGCGGGAAGATGCGGAATGTCGATTTTATCTATAGACCACAAGGAGTTCCCGGCACAAATTCCCGGAATCCGGCGGTTTTTCTTTCAAGAGGCGCAGGCCCGTGCTATAACACAACCGTAGAATCCGCCGATTTTCGCTTCTCCGGAGACTGAGAGAGAGCGGGGCGACATATAAGAAAGACCGCGAGGCATCAGCACACACGCATGGACTGGCAAACCGACATCCTCGTCATTGGCACTGGCATCGCCGGGTGTTCGGCGGCTCTGGCCGCCGCCCGCAGCGGCGCGAGCGTCCTGCTCATCACCGGCTCGGACGATCTGCTCGACAGCAACACGTCGCACGCCCAGGGGGGCATCGTCACGCGGGGGGTCAACGATTCTCCCCCCCAACTCGCTGAGGATATTCTCCATGCGGGCGCGGGCCTTTGTCACCCGGACGCGGTTCAGTTTCTCGCCGAGAATGGCCCGGCCATCGTCGAACGGCTCCTGGTCAAAGAACTCGGGGTCGAGTTCTCGAAAGGGCCGGACGGGATCTTCGACATCACGGAAGAAGCCGCCCACTCGATGCCCCGCATCCTCCATGCCGACGATCTGACCGGGCGCGCCATCATCGTGCGGATGCTCGACGCTGTGCGCGCCGAAAGCCGCATCACCATCAAGACCGGCTGCCTGGCCGTGGATCTGCTCAACATCTCGGACCACAGCGCCAACCGCCTGGACATCTATCGCCCGCCCGCCTGTGTCGGCGCCTATGTGCTCGAGACGGCCACGGGCGAGATCCACACCGTCACGGCGCAGGAGACGATCCTGGCTACCGGCGGTCTGGGTCAGATCTACCTCCACACGTCCAACCCGGCCGTGGCGCGCGGCGATGGCATCGCTCTGGCCTACCGCATCGGGGCGCGCCTCCTCAACCTCGAATACATCCAGTTTCACCCCACCACCCTCTACCACCGCGACGCGGACAGCTACCTCCTCACCGAGTCCATGCGGGGCGAAGGCGCCCGCCTGGTCAACGCGCGCGGCGAGGAGTTCATGAAAACCATCCACCCGCTCGGGTCGCTGGCGCCTCGCGACATCGTGGCGCGCGGCATTCTCAACGAAATGCTCCGGAGCGGGCGGCCCTGCGTCTATCTCGACATCACGCAAAAGGGCGCCGAGTGGACCCGCAACCGCTTCCCGAACATCTACCAGACGTGCAAGAAGTTCCACGTGGACATCACGTCGGACCTGATCCCCGTGGTGCCCGCCGAGCACTACTCGTGCGGCGGGGTGGCCGCCGACCTGAACGGCTGCACCAGCGTCGCGCGGCTGCGCGCGGTGGGCGAGGTGTCTTGTACGGGGTTGCATGGCGCGAACCGCCTGGCCAGCACGTCGTTGCTCGAGGGGCTCCTGTGGGGGTGGCAGGCGGGACAGAAGGCGTCCGAGACGGCGCTCTCGAAAGCGTCGCGGATTCAGATTCCCCCCATCCGGCCCTTCGTCGCCCAGAGCGACACCGTGGACCCGGCCCTGATCGTGCAGGACTGGCTCTCGATCCAGTACACCATGTGGAACTACGTGGGGCTGTCGCGCACGGTGCGGCGCATGGAACGCGCCATGTCCATTCTGCGCGAATTGCAGCGCGAGATTTTCGTGTTCTACCGCAAGGCCCGGCCCGTGGAATCGGTTCTGAGTCTGCGCAACGGCATCACCACCGCGCTGGCTGTCCTGTTCGCCGCGCAACGCAACCACTCGAGCTGTGGTTGCCACCACCTGCAAGAGGATTGATTCCGATGAAAGCCTCCGCTTTTCGGTGTTTCGAGAAAGTCCGTGTGGCGCTTCTGATCCTGAGCCTGATGTTTCCGGCCTTGGGGGTGTCGCACGCAGCCTCGACCTCGGCGGGAACGACGGCCGATTCCGGGACGTCGAACCCGGAGGAGGATTCTTCCTCGGATTCCAAGTCCAAACGGTCCAAACGGTCGAGTCGGTCGGACCGTTCGGATAGTTCGAGCGCCAATTCCTCGAACGACAAGAATTCGGACGATTCGAATTCCTCTTCGAGCCGGAAATCGTCTTCGCGGAAACGATCTTCCAGCCGCGACAAAGATTCCACAGACGAAAAAGACGGGGAAAATACAAAGGGTGTCCCTGTAAAGGGGGTGCCCAAAGAAGGGGAAGCGGGCAAGCAACCCGCGGCGAAGAAAGCCCAGACCTTAACGGGCAAGGCGCCCGGCGCTTCGCAGAAGTCCTCGAAAGGCGTGGCGGACGGGTTCTCCGCCGCCATGGCCGAGGGGTTTGGAGCCGCCGCCGCTGAAAACATCGCAATCCTCTACCTTTATCCGATGGATCTCTCGGTTGAAACCAGTGAGGAGTTTGAGGTCATTGTCCGGATGGAGAATCTCACTCCGAGCAAAATCGAGGGGTTCCGATTCACTCTGACCTACTCGGCGCCCTGGCTTGAATTTCTGGGGTACGACACCGGTCCGCTCGAGGTGTTTGCCGAACATCCTGACGCTGCGCTTCGGGTGGATCGCAGTCAGGAGGGACAGTTGACCTTTTCCGGGCTCTTCGACGCGCCCGCCGCTCAGCGCAAGGCCGATCTCCTGACGTTGCGGTTCCGTTCCCGGGAAGTGACCGGGAACACCAAACTCAAGTTCCTTCTGCCCCCGAAGGGGGAAGCGCCCGCCCTGTCGAGCGGGGGAGAAAACGTGCTCGGGCGGCCCGAGCAGAGCTTCTATGGGGTGGTGGATAGTGTTGTGGCTGTCAAGCGTCCCCCCGAAGTCGCCTCGGTTCAGGACACCTCCGAAACCCAACCACTCGACTTGGCCACCGCCATGCCACACGAAATGCCCAAACAGGACTCGACGGCCGAGGGTTGGATCGGTCAGACGCCCATCACCAAGGCCGACGCTCCGGTCCGCATCCTGCTTCAGGCGCCCGAGAACACCACAATCGCGCCCGGCGAGGACTTCTGGGTGGACCTGGTGCTTCTCAACGACGAACAGGCGTCTTTCGAGTCTCTCAGCGCCACCGTCCGGTTCGATCCCGACAGCCTGACCGTCCTCGATGAAGACGAGGACAACTGGACCCAATTGGGGGTGAACATCTGGGACGGGGCGTTTCACGACTCGTATCCTTTCGATTTCATGCGTTACAATGAAGCCAATAATCAGCGGGGGGTGATCCGTTACAGTGTGGCCCGCAACGCCGGGTCGTGGCCGTTCCCCACCGGGGTCTTCGCCCGCATTCACTTCCAGGCGAAAGAAGCCTCCGTGACCGGCGGCGTCACCTCGATTCGACTCGAACGTCGCCTGCAGGGGTACCCGGCCACCTACATCCACAGTATGGGGATGGATCGCCTCGAAAAGACGTGGAACAAATCCCAGCCGCCTGCCGTCGCGCTGAAGATCCAGTCGAAGGCCCTCGCCGGGAACGGCGGGAAGAATTCCGAAACAGCCAGCGCCGCCACGTCGCAGACGGCCCAGGTGGCGCCCAAACCCGTCGCGGCGGCGCCTGAAAAATAGGTCTCTTTACAGGAACCCAGCACACATGTCTCACCCGACCGCAGGTATTCTCTCGACCGGCACCGAAATTCTTCAGGGCCTTTACCCCGACACCAACGCCCAGTGGCTCAGCCAGCAGCTGGCCTCCGTCGGCCTCCCCGTGATCCTGCACCAGGCCGCGCCCGATGACGCCAACCTGATCATTGCGGCGCTGCTGCACCTGACCGCCCATTGCGATGTCGTTATCATGACCGGCGGTCTGGGACCGACCGAGGACGACCTGACCCGTCAGGCCGTCGCGGAGGTTTTCGGGGTCCGTCTTGCCGAGGACGCCCGGGCCTGGGCCATGATCGAGGAGCGCTTCGCCCGGCGCAGCACCCTGATCCCGAAGAGTAATCGCGTCCAGTGCCTCCTGCCCGAACAGGCAATCCCGTTCTACAACGAATGGGGCACCGCGCCCGGATTCTGTATCGAGGAAGCCGTCACCGCGCCCGAACAGGAACCAGTCCTCTTCGCCGCGCTGCCCGGTCCCCCGCGCGAGATGAAACCGATGTTCACGCAGTACCTCAAGCCGATCCTGGCCCGGCGCTACGGCGGGGGCCTCCTGACGCGCATCCGGGTGCTGCACACCTTCGGCGTCTCCGAATCGCTCCTCAACGACCAACTGCGCGCCCTGTCCGAGGAAACCCGCGACGATCCCAACCGCACGCTCGCGTTTCTGGCCGGTGAGGCCCGTGTGGACCTGCGTCTGACCGTGCATGGTCCGACTGCGGCTCAGGCGCGCCAGCGGCTCGATGGTTTTGTCCGAAAGGTCCGACGGCTCATCGCGCCGGAGTCCATTTACGGGACCGATGACGAGACCCTCGAGTCGGTCGTCGGCCACCTGCTCCGCCACCACCAGCTCACCCTCGCCGTGGCGGAGTCCTGCACGGGCGGGCTGGTGATGAAACGCCTCACCGACGTGCCCGGCAGCAGCCAGTTTCTGCGCGAAGGGTGGGTCACCTACTCGCAGGAAGCCAAACGCGCTCGCCTCGGCGTGAGCGCCCGGACGCTCCAGCAGCACGGCGCAGTCAGCCCCGAAGTGGCCCGCCAGATGGCTCGGGGTGCCCTCAAGAAATCTGGCGCCGACATCGCTGTGGCCCTCACCGGTATCGCCGGCCCCACGGGCGGAACGCCCGAGAAGCCGGTCGGTCTCGTCTGGCACGGCCTGGCCTGGCGCGCCGACGCTCCGGCCCTGGCCGTGCTCGACGCCGCAAAGGTTCACCCGTCCGCGCAGTTGGCGGACGGAGTCTGGACCGCCGTGACCCGCACCTGCTTCACGAGCGGACGCGACATCGTGCGCCACTTCGCCTCCCACCACGCCCTCGACAGCATCCGCCGCCTGGTCGGGGGAATTGCATTGCAGGGGTGAGGGGAACAGATAATCGAAAATGGACAATAAACTGAAAACCGAACGCCTGTCGTCCGGTTTTCTTTCAGGCGGGCGAGACGCCCTCCCTCCCAGAAGGTCATTATTCAAGGGGAAAATGGATCCCCCGGGAACGCCGATCTCCTGATCGGCGCGAAGAAAACGCACCCAAAGGGAGAGCGGATTCGCACATTTTCTCCCCGCCTTAAAAGGCGTCAAGACCTGTTTCTTTGTTTCAACTGCGGTTTCCAGGCTCAGCCGCGCTTTCCCAAATTGTAGTTGGGGGAGGCGGGAAAAGAAAAGGGGCGAAGCCTTGTCACAAGCGCTTCGCCCCCTGGTTGTGATGTGCCGGGAGACCGCAACCGGACTTCTTCACGGCTTATCCCGCAAGCCGGTCACTTTTTCTTTCCGGGTTCCGAGAAAACGAGGTCCCCTTTCGACTGCGCGTCGCTCGCGTCGTCGAGTTTGAGTTGGGCGTTGTCGTCTTTCTGGTCTGGACCGACGCTCCAGATCGTGTACCCGCCCTCTTTCTCGGCGCGATAGTGGTACGCGCTCTTGTCGGGTGACAAGGGGTCCGTCGGGATGGCGCGGAGGTACGCGACGGGTTTCAACAGGTCGTCGAGTTTCTCGGGGTATTTCTGTTTGTCGATGAAATAGGTCTCGAGAGCGGTCCGGATGATTTTGAAATCACGGTCGGTGGCCTTGATGCCTGTTTGGAACGCTTCGGCGGACTTTGGGTCCACGGACTCCGATGGGGAGGCCGGCATGGAGACGTCCATCTGGGACGCGGGCATGCCGTTGGCGGGCTGGTTGGGGTCGGGGGTGGTGTCTTCGAGGGCGATTTCCTTCTCGGCCTGAAGTTTGCCGAAAAGGTCGGTCTCCCAGGTGATGATGGCCTTGACTTTGTCGCCTTTTTTCACGGTTTGGGGAATACGCCACGCGTATTCGCAGGAACCGCCTCAGCCATACTCCAGCGAGCCTTCACCGATCTGCTTGCCCGTGGCGTCCTGGATCACGACCTTGCCGCCGTTGGGCAGCGTCTCGAGTTCCTTCGCGTCCGGTTTGTCCGAGATCGTCTGGACGCGTCCGTACTCGATGCCGTTCTCGCCCTTGAAGACCCGTCCGACCGAGAGGGTGTTGTTGGCCTGTTTCAGGGTGACCTCGAGCGGTTTGTGTTTCCCGACCGGGAGCGTGACCGTCGCGTCTTTTTCGATCTTCAGCGGTTCGTCGGTCGTGAACTCCAGGAGGATGTTTTTCCCGTTTTCCATCTCCATCGCCAAAGCGCCGCTGGGCAGGCGGAAGTTGCCGGTCTTTACGGGGAGCGGGAACATGTTGTCCGCTCCGGCGAACATCTGGGGGTTCCCCCCCTGTTTTTCGTCGAGGAGGTAGCCGGAGAGATTCCACGCCTTGACCTTGGCGGGCAGATCGAGTTTCAGGTCGAGTTTGCCCTGGGGACCGGTGTAAGGGGTCATCTGAAGGTCGAGTTTTTCTTTGTCGAACTGGTAGTCGTAGAGTTTCCCGAGGATGTTGGCGCCGGACGTCAGGTAAAAGATTTCCTTGCCCATGGCGGTGCGGGTGTTGTCGTCGAACTTGCCGTCGCTGTTGGTGTCGAGCAGCAGGATGGCAACCTGATTGTCAGCCGCCCCCAGACCTTCGTCGCTCGTCGAGAAAATCGCCGCGTTCATCTTCTTTCCCTCGAGTTCCAACTGTCCCTTGAGACACAGGTTGTTTTTGAACAGCGCGAAACTGGGGGTGAGGGAGGCTTCGATTTTGACCGCCGGGCCTTTGGGCTGTTGGATTTCGATTTCCTTGCCGGGTTGCGAAAACGGATTTTCGTTCGAACCGGCGGGCACCGAGTGCTTCGGATCGTTGGTGAAGTCCTTGTCGCCGTTGAGGTCGAAAACCAGGGTGTCGAGTTTTGCTGCGTCGCCAGTCGAGGACCAGGCGGCAAACTGGATCGGGTTGACACAGTCGAGCACGACCCGTCCGAGTTTGACGTCCCTGGCGCCTTCGGGGAGTTTGTCCGCCTTCAGGTCGGGACGGTAGGGGCAGAACCGCTGGGCGAACGAGGTCGCGAGCGTGTTCCCCATTTCCGGCCCGATCGGTTCGGCCTTGAATGCCCCCTGGGCGCCTGAGGTGACTGCGAGCAGAAGGGCGAGACTCGCCAGGAGCCTTCGCATCCGCTTGTTCATGGGGATTTTTCTCCTTTCAAATAAAAAGATCGCATCCAGGATGCGAGAGATACGCGCTAAAGACTGGAGACACCGCGCCGGAATTTCCAAACCGGCCACACACGAAAGAAACAGAAGCAACAAGCCGCAATCAATTGTTGCCCCTCTGGGGCATATTCCTCAACCTTCAAAGGTATGCCGCTTACATAGAGTCCTTAAGATAGTAACACGAATAACGCCTGCAATTTCGGGCTTCTCGCGCCTCAATTTGTCATTTCTATCTCACCCCCCCTTGGCGTTTTCCGGCAGGGGGATTTTTTCGCGGCTCTCGGCGACCGCGCAGGATTTCAGGTACACGGCGCGGTTGTAGAATTCCGTGTAGCCGCACAGGGTACAGGTGACTTCGATGTAACGGTTGTCTTTGCTGGGCAGCAGGTTGAGCAGGCCGGTCTGTTTGGGCAGCTCGATTTCACGCGCGTGAGCCTGACGCCCGCGGCATTTCGGGCAAGCATAGTCTTGGGCGAGTTGACACAGGGGGTCCGGCATGGAAGCCTCCGCGCTCGGTGTCGAGGCCGGTGGGTCAGAAACCGGCTTTCCCGGGAGATGGCGCAATGTTCTGGCCGCCGGCCGCCGGATCGGGCAGCATCTCGAGGGGCGGGGGGGCGCCAGTTGTTCCGGCGCTGGCCGGATTGGGTGTTTGCATCGAGGCGCGCATCTGCTCGGCCTCGCGTTTGACGTTTTTCGAAAAAAGGAGATAGAGGTTGGCCTTGGCGGCGTACTCTTTGGCCAGATCCTTCTTGCCGAGGTCTTCGGCGGCGAGGGCCAGACGGTAGTACTCGTCCCCCAGAAGGAAGTAGGCGCTTTGAACCGTATCGAGGAACTGCAAGCGTCCGGCGCGCGATTCCTGCTCAATCTGGCGGGTGCGGGTGAGACTGGCGCAACCGGAGGCAAGAAAGAGAAGACCGGAGGCAAGGACCAGAGCGCAGAGCCGGGAGAAGGGCATGGTCTATTCTCCATCGTGGAGGATGTGTGTCGCGTGGAAATGCCGTTCGGGTTTCCCCGATCGGTACCTATCATGGGGATATGAGGGGGCTGTTGCAAGAAGAATCAGCGGGAGAAAGAGTTTCTGACGGGTCTGCCGGGGGGGGGGACGGGGTCGAGTTTCCCGGCAGTGGATTTGCGCATTCCTGCGGGGACCGGGGCCGGGCGGGTCGGGGGGGTAGAGACGGAGGGCGGCCCGTTGGTGTTTGTAGAGACTTGACAAGGGGGGGGTTAGAGGGGCGGCGGCGCGGGGCCGGAATTTTTCCAAAATAATGGTTGACAGGGAGCCTCTTCTTTGGTCATATCACTTCTTGTCATACCGTTTTGGCTCGAAACGGGGTCTTTTCCGGATGCAGAGCGAAGCGGGTTGCGGCGAGGTTGTCAAGCGAGCGTTTGAGAGTTCCTCTGACGCGAACGGGAAAAGTTCGTTTCAGGGGTCTTTGGCGTCGAGTCCGCAGGTGACAAATGGGTGGATCGGCCTCTGGAGGGGTGGGGAAGGTCGGTTCGGGTGTTTCTTGCAGGCCAGTAGCTCAATTGGTAGAGCACCGGTCTCCAAAACCGGGGGTTGGGGGTTCAAGCCCCTCCTGGCCTGCCATTTCAACGGAAGTTTGAGTCCAGGATAGGATAGGCGCGATGTTCCAGTACTTTTTCTATTCCCTTCTTGCATTGCTGGTGATTCTGGCTGTCGTGTACTGGCAGAAAGTGCGGTTGCTGGGTCTGTGGCTGCAGAAATCGTATCAGGAAATCCAGGTGGAAATGCAGAAGGTCACGTGGCCGGCGCGCAATGACGTGATCGGTTCGACGATCATTGTGATTGTGGCGGTTGTGATCGTGACGGCGCTTATCGTGGTGGCCGACCAGGTCTTGGGTTTCTCCATGCATAAGTTGCTTTCCTTGGGAAAAGGAGCGTAGGCCATGGCCAAGGAGTGGTATGCCGTTCACACCTACTCGGGTTTTGAGCAAAAGGTCAAGGCCAGTATCGAGCATCTGGTAGCTGTGGAGGGTTTCCGCGACGAGGTGGCGGAGGTCATTATTCCGCAGGAGACATACATGGAAGTGCGGGGGGGCAAGAAACGCACCCGCATGCGCAACTTGATGCCCGGCTATGTGCTGGTGCATATCAACCCGGACGACAAGGTCTTCGAGATGGTCAAGAAGATCAATGGCGTGTCGGGTTTTGTTGGGGATGGCAATCGGCCGATTCCGCTGAGTCAGAGCGAGGTGGACAACCTCCTGCACGTCTCGGAAGAGAAAGCGGAAAAGCCGAAGGCGAAGATCCGGATTCAGAAGGGCGATCAGGTCAAGGTGATCGAGGGACCCTTTGCAAACTTCACCGGCTCGGTGGAGGAGATTGACACGGAGCGAAGCCGGTTGAAGGTGATGGTGTCTATTTTCGGCCGTCCCACGGCTGTGGAATTGGGGGTGCTGCAGGTCGAAGGGGTGTGATCTGTCGGGGGTTCCAGGCAGATTTCCGGAGATATGCGGCCAGAAGCGTCAACCTATAGAAGTCGGGACCGACTTGGGGAGTTAACCACCGATGGCAAAGAAAGTGATCGCAAAAGTCAAATTGCACGTGCCGGCCGGCCAGGCCAATCCGGCCCCGCCCGTAGGCCCGGCACTGGGTCAGCATGGCGTCAATATCATGGATTTCTGTAAGTCCTTCAACGCCAAGACGAAGGAACACACGCCGGGCATCACCACGCCGGTGGAAATCACGGTGTATGCGGACCGTACCTTCACGTTCATCACGAAGACGCCCCCGGCGTCGGTTCTGCTGATCCGTACGGCGAAGTTGCCCAAGGGCTCGGCCAAGCCGCACTCGGACAAGGTGGGCAAAATCACCAGCGCCCAGGTGCGGGAGATCGCCGAGTTGAAAATGCCCGACTTGAATGCCAACGATATCGAGGCGGCGATGAAGATTATCGCCGGCACGGCCCGCAGCATGGGGTTGGTCATCGAGGGCTGAGTTTTGACGCCGCCGCCGAAAGGCGGCGTCTGTCATTGTGTTCGCGGCAGTTATCCGCGGGTTTCGGGGCTGGGCCGACAGGCCGCTCGCAGACCCGGGGTCAATCAGATAGAGGTGGGAGACCGCGCCCGTGTTCCTCGATTGAGGATACGGCGCGTGGCCGTCTGAACCACAGGAGGCTTTCATGAAGCACGGTAAGAAGTACCGCAAGGCAGTCGAAGGGCTGGACGTCCAGAAGAAGTACGCGGTGAGCGAGGCGGTCGCTTTGACCCAGTCGCTCAAGTACGCGAAGTTCAACGAATCGCTCGAAGTGCATATCCGCCTGGGGGTGGATCCGCGCAACGCCGACCAGCAGGTGCGTGGCACGGTTGGCTTGCCCCACGGCACGGGTAAGGAAGTGCGGGTGCTGGTGTTTGCGCAGGGCGAGAACGAGTCGGCGGCCCGCGCGGCGGGAGCGGATTTCGTGGGCGGCAACGAGTTGGCCGAGAAGGTCAAGGGGGGCTGGCTGGATTTCGACGCGGTGATTTCGACGCCCGACATGATGCGCGAAGTCGGGAAACTCGGTAAGGTGCTCGGCCCGCGCGGCCTGATGCCGAACCCGAAGACGGGCACGGTGACGTTCGACGTGGCCAAGGCCGTCGCGGCCCTCAAGGCCGGTCAGGTGGAGTACCGGGTGGACCGCACGGCGATCATCCACGCGGCGGTGGGCAAGATGGCGTTCACGGCGGAGCAGCTGGAAGAGAATCTGCGGGCGTATGTGGATGCGGTGCTCAAGGCGCGTCCGGCCGCAGTCAAGGGTGTCTATATGCGTTCGATCACGATCGCCAGTACGATGGGTCCTGGGGTCAAGGTCGAATACGAGAGTGTACGGTAAGAAGTTTGGCGGGGGGCGCAATACCTCTTGCCAGGGAGAACGAAGTTGCGTAGTTATCGCCGCATGAAGCGGCGTATTATCATGATCTCGAACGTCTAAGACCGTAGGTCTCGTCTTGGGACGCCGGGTGTCTCGCGCGGGAGGTTGGCGCGAGGGAGTGCTGGCGGAGACGCGATAATGTTCCGGGCGGTTTGGAACGCCTACCGAGACGGAATCCGCGCAGGCGCGCAGGGCCTCTGAGAAGCAGAGGAACGCTGCCGCCGACAGCGGAGGTCGGAGAGATCGCAGGGGCTGGGGGCCAGGTCCGCATTTTCGGGCCGCAACCGGTCGCTTTCCTGATCTTTTTCCCGCCTTTCCTGTGGCGCGGTCTTCCGGACCGACAGGCAACTGTCTGGCGCATGGCCCGGCCCCCTTTTCCGGGGGGGTACGGGGCCAGGTGCGAGGACAGCCGTTTGACGGTCTAATAGATCGCGTCGAGATGGAAAGGAGGGATCCCCGCAAATGGTACAGCAGGCAAAAATCGAAACAGTACGGGAAACGGTGGACCGCCTCGAACGCTCGCAGGCGGTGGTGCTGGTGAAGTACCAAGGCCTGACCGTGGCTCAGTTGAGCGAGTTGCGCAAGCAGCTGCGCGAAGTGGGCGGCGAGTTGAAGGTCGTCAAGAACCGTTTGACGCAGCGTGCGTTGCAGGAGTCCGGGTGCGAAGCCATGGACGATCTGTTGGCAGGTCCGACGGCGGTCGTCTTTGGCTTTGGCGAACCGACCGGGCCAGCCAAGGTCTGTTCCAAGTACGCCAAGGATGTGGACAAACTGCAGGTGCTGGGCGGTCTGCTTGATAAAAAGCGGATCGACGCGGCAAAAGTGGACTCGTTGGCGAAGTTGCCGAGCCGCACAGAGTTGCTGAGTTTGATGGCCAGCACGATGAAGGCTCCGGCGCGTCAGTTGGCGACAGCCATGAATCAGGCGATGTCGAAGATCGTTTATGCCATGAAGGCGCGCATGGACCAGTTGGAGCAGGCGTAAGGCCGTGTTCCCCCCTGGCATGGGCGCCGCGGCGTTTCCTGAGAGCGCCGAGCAGCATCGAGGAAGCCGCTTGAGACGGCTCCGAATATGATTGAAATCCAAGGATTTCAGACCGATAGAAAGAGGAGTGTAGAACAATGGCGAATTTGACCCCCCAAGAAGTGTTGGAAGCGGTGGACAGCTGGACCCTGCTTCAGATCAACGAGTTCGTGGAAGCCTTCTGCGAGAAGTACGGCGTGTCGGCGTCGGCCCCGGTGGCCGTCGCGGCGGCTGCGTCTGCGGCTCCGGCTGAGGCCGTCGAAGAGAAGACCGAGTTCACGGTCATGTTGACGGATTGCGGCGCTGAGAAGATCAAGGTCATCAAAGAACTGCGCGCGATCAACCCGGGCCTGGGCTTGAAAGAAGCCAAGGACGTGGCGGACAAAGTGCCCTCCGAACTCGTGAAGGATGTTTCCAAGGCCGAGGCCGAGGAAATCGTGAAGAAGATTGAGGCGCTGGGTGGCAAGGCTGTCATCAAGTAACCTGTTTTCTGAATGGCAACGCGGGGCATGGGCTTTTTGAAAGCGCCGTGTCCCGCGTTGCGGCCCTTTCCGGGCGCCGAGCGCCCGGAACTTCTGGAATTGCCGCGATTCGCATTTCCCTGCCCTTGAGGAGGAAAGCCCTATATGTCCTCGATCGTTTCCACCCTGAAAAAGATAGAGACGGGCGGCCATACGATTTACGAGTTCGGCCACATCGTTGAGGCGATGGAGGTACCCTATCTACTGGAAACGCAGAAAAAGTCGTACTCCGACTTTCTGCAAAAAGACGTTCCCCCCGCCGAGCGGCGCAACTTGGGCCTGCAAGAGGCGTTTACGAGCGTTTTCCCCATTGGGACGCCCTCCAATCCCTCGACGCTCGAGTATGTCGAGTACAACTTCGGTGTGCCGAAATACTCGATTCGTGAATGTACCGAGCGGGGCATGACGTTCAGTGTGCCGCTCAAAGTGAAGTTGCAGTTGATCGTTCGCGAGAAGAACGAGGATACGGGCCAGATCGAGATTCGCGACATCAAGGAGCAGGAAGCCTATATGGGCGAAGTGCCCCTGATGACCGAGCAGGGCACGTTCATCATCAACGGCGCCGAGCGCGTCGTGGTCAGCCAGCTGCACCGTTCCCCGGGCGTGTCCTTTTCGTCGGCCATCCATCCGAATGGCAAGACGACCTTTTCGGCGCGCGTGATTCCCTACCGGGGCGCGTGGATCGAGTTTGAGATTGATATTGCGAACGTTATGAACGTGATTGTGGACCGGCGCCGCAAAATTCCGGTCACGTCCTTCATGCGTATTTTCGGCCTGTCGCGCGACCGCGACATCGCCGCCGAATTTTTTGAATCGGAAACGGTTGCCCTCGACGGGTTCCGCAAGGGAGCCACGAAAGTCACCGATCTGGCGGATTATATCGGGGTTTCGGTGGTCGAGGAAGTGACCCATCCCAAGACGGACAAAAAGCTGGCTTCGCCCGGCACGAAGGTGACGAAGAAACTCATCGAGCAGCTCAAACTGGCTGGCGTGAAAAAAGTCGTCCTGACCGTGTCGGAAGCCTATGCCGATATTCTGGGCCGGTTTCTGGCCGAGGACGTGGTGGACGGAAGCACGGGCGAAATCCTGGGCGAATGTTTTGAGAAGATCACCACGACGTTTATGATGCGCTGTGCGCTGTGTGGCATCGAAGAGGTGAAGGCCATCAAGGTCGAGCACGAGGACACGAACGTGGTCCTCTGTACGCTGGCCAAGGACAAAGTGAAGTCCTACGAAGAGGCCGTCATCGAGTTTTTCAAGAAAATGCGCCCCGGCAACCCCATCACGCTGCCCGCGGCGGTTCGCCTGGTCCACGACATGTTCTTCAATGACAAGCGTTACGACCTGGGCCTGGTGGGACGCCACAAAATCAGCTCGCGGTATGGGGTTCGCGACAACGCGGAAGACCTGCCGCGGACGTTGACGATTCAGGATGTGGTGCAGATTGTGCGCCACATGCTCGACCTGGTGGAAGAAAAAGCCGAGGTGGACGATATTGACCACTTGGGCAACCGGCGTGTCCGGTCGGTGGGCGAGTTGTTGCAGAACCAGATCCGCATGGCGCTGGCCGATGTCGAAAAAACGGCGCGCGAGCGCATGGCCATCGGTATCAGCGACCTGGAAAGCGTGCTGCCGCACCGGGTTATCAACTCCAAACCGGTGGATTCGGCGCTGAAGGATTTCTTTGGCCGGTCGCAGTTGAGTCAGTTCATGGACCAGACCAACCCGCTCTCCGAACTGACGCACAAGCGGCGTCTGTCGGCGCTCGGGCCGGGCGGTCTCTCGCGCGATCGCGCCGGGTTCGAAGTGCGCGACGTTCACTTCAGTCACTATGGCCGTATCTGTCCGATCGAAACGCCGGAAGGCCCGAACATCGGTCTGATCAGTTCGCTCTGTACGTTTGCGCGCATCAACCAGTACGGCTTCATCGAAGCGCCCTACCGGCGCGTCGAAGAGGGTCGCGTGTGCGACCAGATGGATTATCTGACGGCGGATGTCGAAGACGCCTACGTCATCGCGCAGGCCAATTCGCCTCTGGATGCCAAGGGCAACTTCCTGGAACCGACGGTTCTTTGCCGCTACCGCGACGACTATGTGCGTCGCATGCCCAAAGACATTCAGTACATGGATATTTCGCCGAAGCTCGTCATGAGCGTCTCGGCGGCCTTGATTCCCTTCCTGGAACACGACGATGCGAACCGTGCCTTGATGGGATGTAACATGATGCGTCAGGCCGTGCCGCTCCTGTACCCGGAATTTCCCCTGGTGGGAACGGGGATGGAAGGGCGCGTGGCGCGCGACTCGGGTGTGACCCTGACGGCGCGCAACGACGGCATGGTGACCAAGGCGACGAGCAGCGAAATCGTTATCCGCACCGATATGGGCAATGAGGATTATTACCCGCTGATCAAGTTCCGCCGCTCGAACCAGAACACCTGCATCAACCAGCGCACCGTCGCGACTGAGGGGCAGCGGGTCAAACGGGGCGACGTGCTGGCCGACGGACCGGCGACCAAGGACGGCATTCTGGCGCTGGGCCGCAACCTTCTTGTGGCCTACATGCCCTGGGGCGGGTACAACTTCGAAGATGCCATCATTCTCAGCGAGCGTCTCGTGACCGACGATGTCTATACGTCGGTCCATATCGAAGAGTTCGAGATTGACGCCCGCGACACGAAACTGGGCAAGGAAGAAATCACCCGCGACATCCCGAATGTCAGCGAAGACGCCTTGTCGAAGCTCGACGAAAACGGCTTGGTCTATGTCGGCGCGGAAGTCGGGCCGGGGGATATTCTGGTGGGCAAGGTCACGCCCAAGGGCGAGACCGAGCTGACGAGTGAAGAGAAACTGCTCCGCGTCATCTTCGGTGAGAAGGCGGGCGACGTGCGCGACGCGTCGCTGAAGTGTCCGCCCGGAACCACGGGAATTGTGGTGGACATCAAGGTGTTCTCGCGCAAAGAGCGCACGGCGCGCTCGGATCGTCAGGACAAGGAGTCCATCGCGGCCATCGAAGCGGAACGCGACGCAACGGTCAGCGCCGTGTGGTCCGAGTTCACGGACAAACTCGCCGCGATCCTCGCCGAGGTCAAGAAGCCCATTACGAGCTTCGAAGACGGCACGGTGGTCTTCAAACCGGGCGCCAAGGTCAACGACAAGGTGGTGCAGTACGTGCGCCGCTGCCTGCAGATGGGCATGTTGCCGATTGACGGCGCGCCGGGGACCAGCCTGAAATTGATGTACCAGGACATCTCGAACCGGGCGTTCGAGGCCGATGAAACGGCCAAGAACCAGGTGGACCGGATCAAGACTGGGGACGAGTTGCCCCCGGGCGTCATCAAACTGGTCAAGGTGTACATCGCCACCAAGCGCAAGATCTCCATCGGCGACAAGATGGCCGGGCGCCACGGAAACAAGGGTGTGATCTCGAAGATCCTGCCTGAGGAAGACATGCCCTACCTGGCCGATGGAACGCCGGTGGACATCATCCTGAACCCCCTCGGTGTGCCGTCGCGTATGAACGTGGGACAGATTCTCGAGACGCACCTGGGCTGGGCAGCCAAGGCGCTGGGGATCGCGGTGGCGACGCCGGTGTTCGACGGTGTTCAGGAAGAGGAACTCCGGGGTCTGCTGCACGAGGCGGGCCTGCCCGAAACGGGTCAGGCGGTGCTCTACGACGGCCTGACGGGTGAGCGTTTCAGCCGTCCGGTGACGGTCGGGATCGCGTACATGCTCAAACTGGCGCACATGATTGACGACAAGATGCACGCCCGTTCGATCGGACCCTACTCGCTCGTGACCCAGCAGCCGCTGGGCGGTAAGGCGCAGTTTGGTGGGCAGCGGTTCGGTGAAATGGAAGTGTGGGCGCTCGAGGCTTACGGCGCCGCCAACACGCTTCAGGAGTTGCTCACGGTCAAGAGTGATGACGTGGTGGGCCGTACGAAGATCTACGAATCCATCATCAAGGGTCACAACATGTTGTCGCCCGGCGTGCCCGAGTCGTTCAACGTGCTGGTCAAGGAACTCCAGAGTCTGTGCCTGAACATGGAACTGATCCAGATGGACGATCTGCGCCAGCCGGCTCTCGAACTCGAGGATGGTTACGAGGACAGCGACTCGGATGAAGCCGATCTGGGTCTGTTGGATGAGGATCTGGGGTTGGACGAATCGGACGACGAGGATCTGGGTGAAGAACCGGGTTCGGACTCCGATCAGGACGAGGACGACGATCTGTAAGAACCGTCAGGGGAGTCGGGTCCACCCGCGCTCCCCGGGTTCTGTTTCTCGAAACGACACTGGCCAACGGCAAGGATGACATAAGGAGCGCAAGATGGACGCCACGGTGAGTCCGACGGAATTTATTATCAGTAGTCACGCGCGGTCGCTGCTCGATTCTCTGGAAGAGGAAGGCAACCGCATTGACCTCAACAAGGTGAACGCGGTGTGCCGGGTGAGTATCGCGTCGCCCGAATTGATTTTGCAGTGGTCGCGGCGGCATTGCCGGCAGACCGACCGCACGGGCATCTGCAAGTGCGGCAAAACCCCGCTCGAGCAGGCCAAGTGCTCGTTCGGCGAGGTGACGAAGCCGGAGACGATCAACTACCGCACGTTTAAGCCGGAAAAAGACGGCTTGTTCTGCGAGCGCATTTTCGGTCCGGTGAAAGACTGGGAGTGTTCGTGCGGTAAGTACAAGCGAATCAAATACAAAGGCATCGTGTGCGACCGCTGCGGCGTTGAAGTGATCGAGTCGCGGGTGCGCCGTCAGCGTCTGGGCCATATCAAACTGGCCGCGCCGGTCTGCCACATCTGGTTTTACAAGGGCACGACGAGCCGCATCAGCCATCTGCTCGACATCAGCCCGCGCGACCTGGGCAAGGTGATCTACTTCCAGGACTACATCGTCGTGGATCCGGAAGACACGCCGCTGAAGGCGAAACAGATCCTGAGCGACGATGAAGTGCGCAAACACCGCGAGGCCCACGGCGACAAGGGCAAGATCATGATCGGCGCCGAGGCGGTCAAGGAACTGCTGCGTCAGCTCGACGTGGTGAGTCTGGCCGAGTCCCTCGGGGTGGAAATGCGCAACGCCTCGTCGGCCCAGAAACGCAACAAAGTCATCAAGCGCCTCAAAGTGGTCGAGGCGTTCCGCACGTCGGGCAACAAACCCGAGTGGATGATTCTCGACGTCCTGCCGGTGATCCCGCCCGATCTGCGCCCCCTGGTGCATCTGGACGGCGGACGCTTCGCGACGTCGGACCTCAACGATCTGTACCGTCGTGTCATCAACCGCAACAACCGCCTGCGCCGCCTGATCGACCTGCGCGCGCCAGACGTGATTCTGCGCAATGAAAAGCGGATGCTGCAGGAAGCCGTGGATGCGTTGTTCGACAACTCGCGGCGGGGCCGCCCGACCAAGGGGCACAACAACCGTCCGCTCAAGTCGCTCAGCGACATGCTCAAAGGCAAGCAGGGCCGTTTCCGCCAGAACCTGCTCGGAAAGCGCGTGGACTACTCGGGCCGTTCGGTCATCGTGGTGGGACCGGAACTGAAGTTCAACGAGTGCGGTCTGCCCAAGAAGATGGCGCTCGAGCTTTTCGACCCGTTCATCGTGCGCGAGTTGCAGCGCCGCGGGTATTGCAACACCATCAAAGCGGCTAAAAAAATGATCGAACGCGAGGAGTCGGTGGTGTACGACATCCTCGACGATATTACGAAAGACCATCCGGTTCTCCTCAACCGCGCCCCGACGCTGCACCGCCTGGGTGTCCAGGCATTCCTTCCGAAACTAGTGGAAGGAAAGGCGATTCGTCTGCACCCGATGGCCTGTATGGCTTTCAATGCCGACTTCGACGGCGACCAGATGGCCGTTCACGTGCCTCTTTCGAACGAAGCCGTGCTCGAGGCCAAAACGATCATGCTGGCCGAGAACAACATTCTGCGTCCGTCGAACGGTACTCCCGTGGCGACACCCGACCAGGACGTGGTGCTCGGTTGCTACTACCTGACGCGTCTGGTGCCGAATCGCAAGGGGGCGGGCATGCGTTTCAGTTCGCCCGCCGAAGCCATTCAGGCCATGAACTATGGCCAGGTGGACTTGCAGGCGCCGATCTTTGTCCGCGTGCCGGAGTTCATCGCGGGTGAAGGGCCCAAGGTGGTCGAGTGCAGTGTGGGTCGTCTGCTTTTCGACGGCGCCCTGCCCAACGAAGTGTCCTATTTCGACAAGAAATACCCCTTCGCCAATGAGACGATGGAGAAGTCCTCGCTGATGCGGATCGTGCAGATGATCCACAAGACGCTGGGGCACCGCCGCGCCGCCGTGACGCTCGACAACATGAAGACGTTAGGCTTCCAGTACGCCCGAAATGCGGGTATTTCGGTCTGTATTGACGACATGCGCATTCCGCCGTCGAAGACCAAGATCATCGGCGAGGCGCAGAAAGAGGTCAGCAAGGTCCAGGATCAGTATGGCCGCGGCCACTTGACCGACGAAGAGCGTTATCACAAGGTCATCGACATCTGGACCCACGCGTCGGACCGTGTGGCGCACGACATGATGGCGCTGCTCAAGAAGGACCAGGAAGGCTTGAACCCGGTCCACATCATGTCCACGTCAGGCGCTCGTGGTAACGCCTCTCAGATTCGTCAGTTGGGCGGTATGCGTGGCTTGATGCAGAAGCCCACGAAGAAAATCACCGGCTCGATCGGTGAAATTATCGAACAGCCCATTATCTCGAACTTCCGCGAAGGGTTGACGGTTCTCGAGTACTTCATCTCGACCCACGGCGCGCGTAAAGGTCTCGCCGACACGGCGTTGAAAACCTCGGACGCCGGGTACCTCACCCGCCGTCTGGTGGACGTGGCGCAGGATGTCATCATCACCGAGAAGGACTGCGGGACGGTCAACGGCATCATGGCCTGTGCCATCAAGGAAATCACGACCCAGGGCGAGCGCGTCATGGAGCCGTTGCGCGAGCGAATCGTCGGCCGTGTGCCGGTGGACGATGTGGTTCATCCCAACACGGGGAAAGTGATCGCGACACGCACGGAGATCATCACGGACGAAATCGCCCGCGAGATCGAAGAGGCGGGTTTCGAGGAACTGCTGATCCGTTCCGTCCTGACTTGCGAAACGCGGGGAGGGGTTTGCGCCCAGTGCTACGGTCGCGACATGGCGGGTTGGAGAATGGTGGAACTGGGCGAGGCGGTCGGAGTCATCGCCGCGCAGTCCATCGGTGAGCCTGGCACGCAGCTGACCCTGCGAACCTTCCACATCGGTGGCGCGGTGAGCCGTTCGCTCGAAGGTTGGTACGAAGCCTCGAATCCCGGTATCGTGCGGTATCGCGACGGCCTGAAGGCCATCGAAACCGCCGAGGGAACGCTCGTGGTCCTCAACCGGACCGGTTCGATCCGTGTCGAGGACGACAATGGCAACACAATTCAGGTGCTGCCCAACATCCGCTACGGCGCCACGCTGAGCAAGAAAGACGGCGAGCGGGTTGAAAAGGGCGAGCAGTTTGTCAAGTGGGACCCGCACCACACGCCCATTCTCGCGGAAGAATCGGGTTATGTGCGCATGGTGGATATTCTCCCCGGCGTTACGTTGCGTGAGGACTTCGACCCGAAGACCAACGTCACGCACCGCGTGATTACCGAGCATAAGGAAGAGCGTCACCCGTCCGTTCAGATCGTGGACGAGGAAGGCAATCTGAAGTCCAACTACGCCATGACGGCCGGCGCCATTATGGCCGGGCGAGTCAAAGACGGAGACTTCGTGGAAGTGGGCCGCGTGCTCGCCCGCCTTCCCCGTATCCAGGTCCGCTCGAAGGACATCACCGGCGGTCTGCCGCGTATTGACGAACTCTTCGAGGCGCGCAAGCCCAAGGACTCTTCGTTCATCGCCGAGATCGATGGCGCCATCCAGTTCCGCGGCATCATCAAGGGTGTGCGCAAGGTGGCCATCGTGGCGGACAACGGCGACGAAGTGCTCTACAACATCCCGCTCGTGCGCCACATGACCGTGCGCGACGGTCAGCGGGTGCTGTCGGGCGAACCGATCACGGACGGGTCGCTCAACCCGCACGACATCCTGCGTGTTTCGGGCGAAAAGGCCGTGCAGGAGTTCCTGGTGGCGGAAGTGCAGGAAGTGTACCGTCTTCAGGGCGTGAACATCAACGACAAGCACATCGAGTGTATCATCCGCCAGATGCTCAAGAAAGTCATCGTCGAGGAAGTGGGCGACACGCATTTCCTCTACGGGCAGCAGGTGGACAAGTTCGAGTTCCAGGCCGAGAACGACCGGACCGTCAAAAAGGGCGGAAAGCCCGCCGTGGCGCGCCCGAAACTGCTCGGCTTGACCAAGGCGTCGCTTGAGACCGATTCGTTCATCTCCGCCGCGTCGTTCCAGGAAACCACCCGCGTCTTGACCGACGCGAGTGTCCGCGGGCGATTCGACACCCTGAGCGGGTTGAAGGAAAACGTCATCATGGGTCTCCTGATTCCCGCCGGAACCGGGTTGCCTTACTACCGCAACATCAAGGTCGAACCGGACATCCCGCAGAGCGAGTGGGTGCAGCAGCCCGCCCCGCAAGCGGCCGTGGAAAAGAAAGTGGCTCCCAAGGATAAAATCTTTGACGAGATCGCCGACTTGGATACCAGCGACAGCTGGGATGGCAGCGCGGACTCCGACGACGATGATGGCGACGACGAGTAAATCGCGATGAAGCCTCCCCCTCTCGGGAGGTGGAACCGCAAGGACACACCAGACGGGGACCGCGCGCAGGAAACAAAGCGCCGGTCCCCGTTTCCATTTGAACCCGGGACAGAAATTTCCCTCTGTACGGGCGGACCTGCGTGTCCGCCCCGACCCCGTGAAAGAGCCAGTGTCAGAAAGAATCTTCATTGTCGTCGTAATGCATGCATCCCCTTCGTCGTCATCCCCGCGAAAGCGGGGATCCAGAGGCGAGAGAACGACTAAAATGGAGAGAACATCAAGGAAATCGGGTTTGAAACCGGGTCTCCCCAAATCTGGGTTCCCGCTTGCGCGGGAATGACGGAAAGGTGAAGAACTCCCGGAAAAACAGCGTATTCGCTGATCCCTTTTGAAAATTGCTATCGAAAGAAACCTCCATGTACCTCGCTGACTTCCATATCCATTCTCACTATTCGCTGGCCACGAGCCGGGATCTGACGCCCGAGCGGCTCGACTGGTGGGCGCGCGCCAAGGGAATCGAGGTCTTGGGGACGGGTGACTTCACCCACCCGGGCTGGACGCGCGAGCTGCGCGAAAAACTCGAACCGGCCGAGCCGGGACTCTGGCGCCTGCGCGACGCCTGGCGGCTGCCGCACACGGGCCGTCTGGCCGACGCGCCCGAGGTTCGATTTCTCCTGACGGCCGAGGTCAGTACCATCCGCAAGCGCGGCCCCCGTACCCGCAAGGTCCACCACCTGCTCTTTGCGCCTGATTTCGACTGCGCCGAACGGCTTCAGAAGAACCTGACCGACTGGGGGGGCAACCTGACCTCGGACGGGCGGCCCATGCTGGGAATGGACCCGAGGGAACTGCTTGAACGAGTCTTGATCGTGTCGCCGGACATGCTGCTGGTTCCGGCGCATGTGTGGACCCCGTGGTTTTCCGCCCTGGGGTCGAAGTCTGGATTCGATTCCATTGAGGAATGTTACGGCGATCTGGCGTCGCAGGTTCCGGCGGTCGAGACCGGTTTGTCCGCCGATCCGCCCATGTTGTGGGCGTGCAGCCGCCTGGACCGCTTCGCCCTGCTCTCGAATTCCGACGCGCACTCGCCCGAGAAAGTCGGGCGGAACGCGACATTGCTGGAGACGGCCCGGTCGTATGACGCCATCGTCAAGGCGATCCGCTCGGGCGATCCCGAGCGGCTGGTGGGGACGGTGGATCTGTTTCCCGAGGAGGGAAAGTACCACCTGGACGGTCATCGCAAGTGCGCAGTGGCTTTCGATCCGGTCGAAACGCGGATGCATGGGGGGCTTTGCCCCGTTTGTGGGAAAGAAGTGACGGTGGGGGTGCTCAACCGAGTGGCGCAGCTGGCCGACCGGGCGAACCCGCTGGACCGCCCCCGGCGGGGCCAGGCCCTCTCGGTCGTGCCGCTCAAGGAAATCCTTTCGGAGATGATCGGAACGGGGGCGTCGAGCCAGAAGGTGGACCGACGGTACTGGCAATTGCTCGAAGCGTTTGGTCCGGAATTGCCGCTTCTGTTGTGGACGCCGGAAGAGCGGATGGCCGAAGCGGGCGAGCCGGTGCTGGCCGAAGCGATCCGGCGGGTTCGGACGCGCGCGATCGAGGTCCACGGTGGGTACGACGGCGAGTTTGGCCGGGTACGGGTTTTTACAGACGAGGAAAGGCAGGGGCTGAACCGGAAAAAGGGCGATGGCGCATATTCCCCCGGACCGTCTCCCTTCTCCCCGCGAGGCTTGCTGGAGTTCGACGTGACGGGGTTTCGGCGCGATTGAGCGCAGGAGAGGCGGACATGAAGGCCTCTTCGCCCGCTAGGAAAAGCGTTTTACTTGGGCGCACGAATAGAGGATTCCCGCGGGTCTCCGGCTGGTTTCCGTTTGACGAGAAGCGGACGTTGTTCCATACTCGACACAGTTCTGGAACCGGGTGGAGAAGGAGCGCGGGCGGTGCGAGTCAGAAGACTGAGCGCGACAATTCTGGTGGGGTGTCTGGGGTGCGTGGCTTTTTGTGCGCAAGGCCAGGAACCGACCGCGCCTACGAGTCCGACCCTCGTGTCGAAGCCCCCGGAAGCGGTTGAGCCACCCAAAACCACACCTCCGATCGAGGAGATTCCGTCCGAGCCAATTCCGGAAGAAACCCGTCCTCAGGAAGGGTTGGTGGCTCCGTTGGGATTGACCGATGTCCACTACCTGCTCCAGCGGGTTCAATTGCTGGTGGAGAGCAACCCAACCACCGAGCAACTCTCGCGGTATCAGAAAGAAACGGTCTTCTGCCTCGACCAGTCGCGCCGGTATCTCGAACAGGTTTCGCGCGGACTGGCTGAATCGGTTGCCTACAAGTGGATCGCGGTGGACTACGACCGGTTCAATCCCGGAACGGCCCAATACCGGAATATCTCACCCTCCGCCCCGATTGACGGTGTCATGGCCCTGCGCTTTCGGATAAATGAGACTTTCGGGTCCATCGCACGATTCGGTTCTGTTTTTGTCGAGGAAATCGAGATCACCGATTCGGACGGATATACCACGACGCAGACAGTCAACCGCTGGGTGGCGCATAACTTGCCCCGGCGCGAGGTGGTGTATCTCGATCATCCCGTTGAAATCCACAGATTGCGGGTTCGGGCGCGACACGATGGAGAGCGGAGATACCGGCTGTATGTCGAGGCAGGGGCGCCCGATCCTCCCGATTATCCCCGTGAGATTGCCGCTTTTCTGCGCGACGCTCTGGTGGCGTTTGAGAAAGCGGATCTGTCCGTCGTGCAGGAACAGATTGTCCGGGCGCGCGAGCGCCTGGGGGAATTCCAGGAACACTATGCCCCGCCGCACAACGTCCTCAAAAATCGGAAAATGAAAATCCTGACCGAAGAAGGGGAACGCCTGACGGAGGAGTGATTTGGACGGGGGATGTCCGGCACGAAAACGCAAGGTTTACCCATCATCTAAAAACCGTAGTTGAAGCGCCAACGGCGCGGATTGATAACCGCCTGGGGCAAGCGAAGCGTCGCCCCAGGATCGGTGTCCCCTTTTTTTACATGGGCTGAAAGCCCGGACGATGAAAAGGGACAAAACGGTTGAACCTGAAACCGCAGTTGAGCGTCCCTGCCCCGGCTTTACTCCAGGCGGGCGAGACGCCCTCCCTCCCAGAAAGGCCATTTTTATGGGGAGAACGCGGTTGCCGGGAACGCCAATTTCCTGATTGGCGTAATCAAATCTCTCTCCCAAAAGGTGAGGGATTCAAAACCACTTTCGGCCCATAACAAAAGCACAAAAAACTTGTTTTCTGTCCTCAACAGCGGTTTTTGGGTAATTCAAAATATGGCTGTTTGCGCAACCGAATTTCAGGGTCCCCAGACAACGACGTCGCCGGTCGAGCGGGTGCCGTTGGTGGCGTCGTAGTCGCGGGCGCGTTCGGCGATTTCCGGGATGGTAAAGCCGTTTCCCGGAGCTTGCCCGTCGGTGGGGCGGCGAAAGTCGGGATAGTCAAGCCGCGCATCGGGGCCGCCCCAGGCGATCCAGTACTCGGAGGAGAAGGTGGGCATGTAGCCCGCGCCCCCGCCCCCCACGAGGATGTTGCCAGCCGCAAGGTTACGCGTCGTGGCCCATTCGTAGGCAATGCGGTGCATTGATTCGGGTGGGTTCAGTTCATTTTCAAAAGGTCCGGGCGCCAGAGGGATCGTCGTGAGAAAGGCCACCGGGGTCGTCAGGGGCATCAGGCCGATGCGGGTGTCCCACAGGTCGGTGTTGATCGGGTCCACGTCGTCGCCGTCGAGGGGGACCGTGCCGTAATCGGTGCGGTAGGCCGCGAGGGCGGTGTGGAGGGTGCGCATGTCGGCCTGGGCGCGGGAAATCTTGGCGCGCATCTGGGCCTCGAGGAAGTTGGGCACGGCGATAGCGGCCAGGATGGCGATGATGGCGACAACAATGAGAAGTTCGATCAGGGTAAAACCGTAGATGTGGGTTTGGGGCCTGAGTTTTGATTGACGCATGAGGGGTCTCCTTTCGTGCGTCCCGGTGGTGTGCTCAGTGACACCGGTTCAAGTGAGGATTTTTGGCCGATCTCGGCTTAGCAGCCTGTTTTCAGTCTCCGGCAGGTTTGAAATGGCGCGGCGCGCGCTCGGGGAAACCGTTCCCCCACGCGGCGAATCATTCTCGCGTTTCTGAAGGGAATGTCAAGGATGGGAATCAGGAAAAGCGTGAGGGGTTGTGCTTGCGGCGGAATCGGTTGTCCTGGGCGGCGTGAAAAATAGGTGTCGGATTCCGAATGGGATTCTCACGAGCCTCTCATCCGATTTTAGTAATGTTCCCGTACGCTTGCCGCGTTGGCTGGGGTATCCGGCCTGTCGGAGAGAGGATCTTTGGGCTATTCCAGAAGGGTCATTAAGTGCTTTTTTTTCAGTTTTTAAAGCATACACTTTCTGGAAAAAACCGAGGAAATGCGGGACAGGGCACTTTTCCGCTAAAGTTCCGGGCGACTTCCGCCGATGAGAGAAATGCGCATATATGTCAGGGGCATATTTGCATGTGGGACTATTGTTAGCTCTACATGACCTAAGGAGAGACATGCCATGAAATCGCAAAGAGGATTCAGCTTCTCAAGCGCCTCGCTTATTCTGTGTGCCGTGTTGTGGACGGCGGCGACGGGGGCGCAGGCGATGGTGCCTCACTCGACCCTGGTGCTGTCGCATTCCGACGCAACGGCTTATACCTTCACGCCGGATACGCCCGCGGATTGGCTGATTACGGGAGGAGTGCTTCAGGCGGGGATCGGTGCGGGACACCCGGGGCACAATTCGGCGGCGTTCGATCTGTCGCCGATCAACTGGAGCCTCGACCCGGCCAAGCGTCAGAACTGGTCGCTCAACCCGCTCAAGAGAAATGAATGGGGCGGATGGATGGATCTGAATCGCCCGGCGGTTTCGGGGTGGCTCGAGGGGCGTTACAGCTGCGCCTATGTGCTGGCCTGCGACAAGGCGGATTTTACGGACCCGGCAGCCCGGGGGTATGCGATCGGTTTCAAGGCGGGCGGCACGTCGCCGCTGGTTCTGTTCCGCTTCGACGCGGGGATCAACGATGGCGCTCTGCAACTGCCGGCCAATACGACGGAGATCGTGCCGTCGGGCTACAATTATCTGGACTCCGACAACGGGGTCAATTTTCACGTCCGGTTGCAGCCGGATGGGAGTTGGGCCGTGCGGTGGAGATCGGGCGCGGCGTTGCCGCCCGAATCGGTGTTCGATGTGACCAACTACACCGCGCAGGTGATGTCCTCGGTGACGGACACCACGTATCAGGGATACGATTTCAAGTACGCGGGTTGGGTTTATGCGCACAGTATCAGTTCGATGGCGAATGCGTATTTCGACAATCTGGGCGCGGGTGAAACACCCTATGATTTTACCGCCCCGGCTCTGGGAACGGTGACCGCTCCGACCTATGCGAAGGCGCCGTTCACGGTCGCTTATTCGGGCGTGACGGATGCCGTGAGCGGGGTGGCCTCGGTGGAGGTCTGGGCGAAGCGGGATTCGCAGACCGCGTGGGCGCTGGCGGGTTCGGGGAATGGTTCCGCGGGGTCCGTGGCGTTTACACCCACTCAGGGGGATGGAACGTATGGATTTGCTACGGTGACGGTGGACCGCGATGGGAATCGTTCGGCGGAACCGACAAGCGCGACGGCGCCACTCGATACGACCGTTTACGATACGGTCCAGCCGACGGCCGGCCCGGTGGTCGCGACTCCGTACTCCAGCACGAGTCTCGTGGTGTCGTATTCGGGCACGACGGATACCTTGTCGGGATTGGCAAGCGTGCAGTTGTGGTATTCCTATAACAATGAGAACAGCTGGACGGCGCTTTCGGGGATGACCACTTCAACCTCGTCCGCGAGCTTCACTCTTGATCCGTCCACGCCCTCTTTCACGTTGAGTGAGGGGGTTTATTATTTCGGCTTTGTGGTGACGGACAACGCGGGCAACACGACCTCGACCGCTTCGGGACAGGGAGCCGCGGTTTCGTATTTTGACACCACGCCGCCCACGGCGGGTTCGGTGATGGCGCCGCAGTATATGACGGGTGGGATGATTCCGGTTTCGTATGGCGGGTTCCTGGACGGAGTTTCGGGTTTGCGCGAGGTGCGGCTCGGATACCGCTATCTGGAGGCGACCACGCCCACGTGGGTGTTCGATCCGGTTTATACCACGACAACCGAGATGGGTGAGTTTCTGTTCAATCCCGTATTGGGCAATGGGACGTATGAATTCCAGGCGCAGGCCTGGGACAATGCGGGCAACACGGTGTTGTCGGCCTCGACGGCTCAGACGATTGTGGATAACGTCGCGCCGGAGGCGGGCACGGTGAGTCTGGTGGGTTCTCCGTTCCAGCGCACGACGCCGATTCTGCTGGCGTACAACGGGGCGAGCGATGCCTTGAGTGGCTTGAAAACGGTGCATTTGTGGTATGCCTACTGGAACAACGCGCTGGGGATTTCGAGCGGGTGGGTGGATTCGGGTCTGACGGCCACCACGACGTCCGGAACATTCAGTTTCGAGCCGCCGGTGGATCTGTATCTGGAGCCGCTCAACGGTCAGTATAATTTCGACGTGGTGGCGGTGGACAATGCCGGCAACGTGTCGGCGCTCCCCAGTGGTGCGGATGGGACGCCGATGTTTCTGGATACCGTGCTGCCGGATACGGGGACGGTGAGTTCGCCGGAGTATGCCAATACGGCGCCTTTCACGGTTTCGTATTCGGGCGTGACGGATGACATCGGTTTGACGTCGGTGACGCTTTACTCCAATAGTTGGAGCAATCCGATCGGAACGATCTGGTATTCGGGTTCGGGTTCCGTTTCATATACCCCGCCGAGCGATGGGATCTACGTGTTCGGTCTGCGCGCGTCGGATTTTGCGGAGAACATGGCGGAGAACCCGACGTCGAGCACGACGATCTATGACACCATGGCGCCGACAACCGGTGTTCTGTCGGTTGCGGCGGTGACAAGCGGCACGGTGATCCCGGTCACGTACACCTACCCGACGGACAACCTGTCGGGCGTGAGTCAGGCGGAATTGTGGCACAACCTGAACGGGACGGGGTGGACTACGTCGGGGTTGATTTTGGGTGCGACCACAACCTCGGCGGTGGTGAATTTCACGCCCCCCGCAGGCGCCAACGGCGTCTATGAGTTCGGGATCGTGGCCGAAGACCGGGCGGGAAACGTGACGCAGATTGCGCCGGATGCCGCGACGAGCACAACCTATGACAATCTGGCGCCGTCTGTCGGCACCGTGACCGCGCCGGCCTATACCAGTGTCAGTCTGATTTCGGTGGCGTACAGCGGTTTTGCCGACGCGGGTCTGGGCCTGGACGATGTGCGGCTGTGGTACCGGGAGGGCGCTTCGGGCACGTGGACGGCTTCGCCGACTCAGTTCAGTACGACGCCGGCGGGGACGTTCACCTATACGGCGCTGGCGGATGGGACGTACTACTTTGCCGTGGTAGCGCGGGATGTTCTGGGCAATTCGACGCCGTTGCCGACGGTGACGGGCGCGATGGATTCGACGGTGTACGACACGGTGGCGCCGACGGTGGCCTCGATTACGCCCTCGAACGCCGGGCCGATCAGCAGTTCCGTTCTGGACTTCAACGTGGTTTTCAGCGAACCGGTACAGGGATTTGTTCCGGCGCTTCAACTGGTACTGGAGGCTTCTGGCACGACGGTGTTCTCAACAGCGACCCTGACGGGTTCCGGGAATACTTATACCGCCCATGTGACGGGGATCACGGGCAATGGGGCGTTGCGGTTGCAGGTGCTGAGCGCGGTGGTGGGCGGGGTGACGGACCTGGCGGGTAACCTGCTGGCGAGCGGCCTGACGAGCGCGTGGGTGGGCAACGACAGCACGCCGCCGTCGGTGCTTTCGATCAACCGCAAAGCGCCGCTGGGCGCTCTGACAAGCGCGACGCAGGTAACCTTTGAAGTCGGGTTTGATGAGCCGGTGCGCGATGTGGCCAAGGAAGATTTTACGATTGACGCGACAGGGAGTCAGGTGTCCGCCTCGCTCCTGAGTGTCTCGGGTTCCGGCACCACTTGGACGGCTGTGGTCAACACGGCCGACGGCACGGGAACGTTGAGTTTGGATGTGGTCGCAGGCTCGACGCAGCTGCGCGACATCGCGGGCAACGCGCTGGCAGCATCGTTCTCCGCCGGGCAGGTGTACACGGTGGATCGGGAAGCGCCCTATGTGACGGCCATCACGCGCGAGACGCCCGCCGATGTGGACACGAGCGCGACGGTGGTGACGTTCAAGGTCGCCTTCAATGAACCTATTTTTACGACGCTGACCGCGTCCAATTTCACGATCGAAGCGAGCGGGGCGCAGGACGCCGCCTTGATCACGACGGTGACGAGTGTCGCTGCGACGAGCGCCACGTGGTTGGTGCAAGTCGCCACCGCGCCGGGCGCGGGCGATCTGGGCATCGCGCTCACGAACGTAACGGGGGTTGTGGACCAGGTGGGACTCGGAATGACCCAGCCCTTTGTGGGGCAGGGTGAGGTGTACCATGTGGACCGCGGAAATCCGACGGTGACTTCGATTGTGCGTTACAACCCGGCGGATTCGCGCACGAAAGAGGCGGAGGTTCAGTTCCTGATGACCTTCAACGAGCCGGTGGCGGGGGTCAGCACGAACGCGCTGTCGCTCAACGCCACGGACGGTCAGGTCTCGGCCACGCTGGTCGAGGTGCTCGATGGGGGCGGCGATTCGTCCACCTATACGATTCGGGTGGCGACGGCGGCTCCGGCGGGTCGGCTGGGTGTCAATGTGGACCGGAATCTGAGCGAGATCCAGGACGCGTTCGGCAACCCGGTGGTGACGACGTTCACCCAGGGGCAGAAGTACGATGTAAACCGCAATGCGCCGGTCGTGGAGCGCGCGATTCCCACCAGTGGCACAACGGTGGCGAGTTTGACGCAGGTGATTGCGGTCTTCGACAGCCAGGTGACGGGTGTGGCCGCGGGCGACTTGACCGTGAATGGCTCTGTGGCGACGACGGTGACGGCTCTGGGGTACCACATGTACCGGTTCGAGGGTTTCACGGAACCGGTTGATGGCCCGGTGTCGGTTGTTCTGGTCGCCGGAGTCATCGAGGATCTGTACGGCAACGCGTTTACGGGAGAGGCCTGGTCGTATGTGAAGGACTCCGCGGCGCTGACGGTTTTGCTGGGGTCGAGCGACGTGGTCAATGGCGGTTCCTCGAAGTTTGACACGATTTATATGACGGCGACGTTCAGCGCGCCTGTGACGGGGTTCAATGCGGCGGGCGACATCACGGTGACGAATGCGACGGTGGATAACTTCTACGCCAATTCGCCGACCGAGTATGAGTTCTTTGTCCACCCGACGGCGGTGGGGGAAGTGACGGTTCAGATCGCAGCCGGGGTGGCGCAATCGGTGACCTCTGCGACTCTGACCAATGTGGCCTCGACCGTGTTTGCATTCTCGCACGACAACGAGCCGACGACGGTCGAGACCATCGAGCGGCGCACGCCGGTTACGCCTTTGACGAACGCGGCGGTGGTGGTCTATCGGGTGGTGTTCAGCGAACCGGTGCGCGGTCCGGCCAAGACGAATTTCACGGCGGTCGGGACGGATGGCCAGACCACGGCCTCCGTGGCGAGCGTGGCGGCGGTGGATCCCACGGCGCTGGGGTACAGCAACATGTGGGACGTGGCGGTCAACACGGTGGACAATTCCACCGGAACCCTGAAAATCAATCTAGTCAACAACCTGTCGCGCATTGTGGACATGGCGGGCAACAGCATGCAGATCGCGGCGGCCTTCACGGCGGGCGAGTCCTACACGGTGGATCGTGTGAAACCGGAACTGGTGGATGTCGAGCGTTACCAGCCGACAGGGATGGACACCAATGCGCCGCAGGTCGTGAATCGTTACACTTTCGACAAGCCGGTGCGGGGGTTGGTGGCGTCCATGTTCTCGACGGAATATATGGGAGGCCCGCAGAGCGCCGGTACGATTGTCAGTGTGACGCCGGTGGGAGTGACTCCGGCCACGCAGTGGTTGGTGATGGGCAATACGGTGGACGATGCGGTGGGGTATTTTGCCGCCAATCTCGAGTACAGCGCCCAGATTATCGACCAGGCTGGCAATCCGCTCTACGCGGGAGGAGACTGGTGGGATAGCGGGTTGTCTGTTTTCAAGACGCTTTCGTTCTACATCGACCGGGTGGATCCGGCGGTGTACGAAATCGTCCGCAACGATGCGTCGCCGACTTCCGCTTCGCAGGTCTCTTTCCACGTTCAATTCCGGGAGTATGTGAGAGCCGCCGATCTGGGGATTTCCAATTTCTCGATCGACGCCACGGGCGATCAGGTGGGGGCGACGATTCTGTCGGTGACCCCCGACGTCGGGACATACGCCCTTTATTGCGATGTGGTGGTGGCGACCGCTCCGGGTAAAGGAACGCTGAGTATTGACCTCTCGAACACGGCGGGAATCGTCGATAGTTTTGGCAACAGCATGATTGCCGGATTTGTGGATGGCCAGTCATATGTCCTTGACCGTCAGGGGCCGATGGTGCTGGCTATCGAGCGGTTCGATCCGGCGACAGCGGCCACGAGCGCCACGCAGGTGACGTTCAAGGTGACGTTCGACGAGGCTGTTTCGAGTGTGACGCTGGCCAATTTCACGATTGACGCCACGAGCAACCAGGCGGCGCTGACGTCGTCGGCGCTCCAGAATCTTGTCAACGAGGGCGACGGAACGACGTGGACGGTGACGGTGGACACTGCGAAGGGGCTCGGGTGGCTGAGTGTGGACCTGACGACCACAACGGGGATTCTGGATCTTCAGGGCAACGAGTTGCTGTTCCCGTTTACCGGCGGAGAATATTACGAAATCAGCCGGGTGCCGTTCTGTGTGGCGATCAATCGGTTCGACCCGCTCGACGCGTTGACGTCCGCTTCCCAGGTGACCTTCGAGGCGCTCTTCAGCGACGATGTCAACAATGTCACTTCGTCGGATTTCGCGGTGGACGCGACAGACGGTCAGGTGGGTTCGACGATCTTCAGTGTGACGGGCGCCGGGACCACGTGGACGGTCACGGTCAACACGGTGGATATGGCGAAGGGGTTGGTCAGTGTGGACTTTGTGACCACGGCGGGCGTGACCGACAACCTGGGCAACACCGTCAGTGGCGCGTTCACGGCGGGTGAGGCGTATGAGGTCAACCGTCTGGCGCCGCAGCTGCTGAGTGTCGAGCGGTACAATCCGCTGGACGCGGCTACTTCGTTGTCGCAGGTGGTTTTCAAGGCCACCTTCAGCCAGCCGGTGGTGACTGTCACGGATGCGGACTTTGCGATCTCGCTCGACTCGACATTCGACCAGATCGGCGCTTATGTGGACGCCGTAACCGGCACGAGCACGACCTGGTATGTCCAGGTGCAGACCTCGTCGGGGATTGGCGATCTGGGGATCAGCCTCGTGCAACCGACGGCCGTGACCGACGGCGCAGGCAACCCGGTGGCCGATATTGCGCCGGCGGTGAACGAGATGTATTCCGTGAGCCGTCTGCCTGAGGTGTTGGCGATTCGTCGTCAGACGCCGCTCGATCCGAACACGAATGCCGCGCAGGTGGTGTTCGAGGTGTCGTTCAATGAGCGCGTGCTTTATGTTGGAACCGACAACTTCTCGATTGACGCGACGGATGCCGAAGTGGCTTCCGTGTTGAGTTCGGTGGTCTCCGATCCGTCGGGTGAAAACTGGTCCGTGACGGTGGATACCGCGCCGGGCGTGGGCACGTTGAGTGTGGATCTGGACAGCAACCTTTCGGATATCGAGGATGTGGTCGGGTACCCGCTGACGATACCTTTCACGGCGGGTGAACTGTACCTGGTGGATCGGGAAGGTTCGACGGTGACGGTGAACCAGTCGGTGGCGCAAGCCGACCCGACAAGCGGCTCGATTGTCTTCGACGTGGTCTTCAGCGACTCGGTCTGGGGCTTCACGACGTCGTCGGTCCAGTTTGTGGGGACGGCTTCTGTGACCACCTGTACGGTGACGGGCGCCGATGGCGATACGACTTATACGATCAACGTCACGGGAGTTTCGAGCGATGGAACCGTGGTGGCGGAGATTCCGGCGGGCGCGGTACTGGACCAGACCGGCAATGGGAACCTGCTCTCCACGAGCACGGACAATTCGGTGACGTATGACAGCACGCCGCCGCTGGCGCAGATCGCGCTGACGGTTGGTCAGGCCAATCCGACCAACGCCTCGGTGGTCGTGTTCGATGTCACGTTCAGCGAGCCGGTGACGGGATTTGATCAGGCCGCGGATGTGTCGCTGAATCATGCGGGAACGTCTGCCTCGGGAGTCTCGATCGCCCAACTCTCCCCGACCTCGTACACGGTGACGGTGGCCGGAGTGGCGGGTAACGGTTCGTTCACGCTGGCTGTGAATGCGGCTTCTGTCCGGGATTCCGCGGGGAATACCAATACGGCCGGATCCCCGAGCGTGGCGGTGTTGATTGACAACACGCGGCCCGTCGTGACGGCGGTTGCGCCCTCCACGACCGGTCCGACCAACCTGGATGCCGTGGACTTCACGGTGACTTTCAGCGAGCCGGTGACGGGTTTTGCGCAGTCTGACGACGTGACGGTGAATAACACCGGAACCGTCGCATCGGGAGTTTCGATTGTGGAGGTCTCGCCGACGACGTACACGGTGACGGTGAGCGGAATCGCGGGCGATGGATTCTTGTCGCTGAGTGTGAACCCGAGCAGCGCCCAGGATTATGCGGGCAATGGCAATACGGCGGGTGGTCCGAGCGCAGCGGTGGCGATTGACAACACGCGCCCCGAAGTGACGGCGATGACACCCGACACCACCGGCCCGACCAACGCGGATTCGGTGGTCTTTACGGTGGGCTTCAGTGAGGGTGTCAGCGGGTTTGCTCAACCGGCGGATGTGACGGTGACCCCGACGGGTACGGTTGCAACAACGGGCGTGGCTCTGGCCCAGGTGTCGCCAACCACGTACACGGTAACGGTGAACGGAATCACGGGCGATGGATCGCTGACCTTGAATGTAAACGAGAGCAGTGCGTTCGATGCGGCGGGGAATCCGAACAATCCGGCGGGTCCGAGCGTAGCGGCACTGATTGACAACACGGCGCCGACGGTGGCCAGCATCGTGCCTTCGACGACCGGGCCGACCAGCGCCGACGCGGTGGACTTTGCGGTGACGTTCAGTGAAGACATGACCGGCTTCGACCAGGCCGCCGATGTGGTGGTTACCCATGCGGGCACGGCTTCGACCAGCGTGATGATCGTGGCGGTTTCCGCGAGTCAGTACACGGTGACCGTCGAGGGGGTTATCGGCGATGGTTCCTTCACACTGAGTGTGGCTTCGGGCGCCGCGCAGGATCAGGCGGGGAATGCCAATAGTGCGGGTGGCCCGAGTGAGGCGGTGTTGGTGGACAACACGGCGCCGACGGTGGCCAGCATCGTGCCCTCGACGGCCGGTCCGACCAACGCGGACGCGGTGGACTTCTCGGTGACGTTCAGTGAAGACGTGACCGGCTTTGACCTGGCCGCCGATGTGGTGGTCACACATGCGGGCACGGCTTCGACGAGCGTGACGATTGCCCAGGTTTCGGCGACGACCTATACGGTGACGGTGAGTGGTCTCACGGGCGATGGTTCCTTCACGCTGGGTGTGGCTTCGGGCGCCGCGCTGGATCAGGCGGGGAATGCCAACAGTGCGGGTGGCCCGAGTGAGGCCGTGTTGATTGACAATACGGCGCCGACGGTGGCCAGCATTGTGCCTTCGACGGCCGGTCCGATCAACGCGGACGCGGTGGACTTTGCGGTGACGTTCAGTGAGGACGTGACTGGCTTCGACCAGGCCGCCGATGTGGTGGTTAACCATGCGGGCACGGCTTCGACCAGCGTGACGATCGCCCAGGTTTCGGCGACGACCTATACGGTGACGGTGAGTGGTCTCACGGGCGATGGCTCTTTCACGCTGGGTGTGACTTCGGGCGCCGCGCTGGATCAGGCGGGGAATGCCAACAGTGCGGGTGGCCCGAGTGAGGCGGTGTTGGTGGACAACACGGCGCCGACGGTGGCCAGCATCGTGCCTTCGACGTCCGGTCCGACAAACGCGGACGCGGTGGACTTCTCGGTGACGTTCAGTGAAGACGTGACCGGCTTTGACCAGGCCGCCGATGTGGTGGTCAATCACACAGGTACGGCTTCGACGAGTGTGACGATTGCCCAGGTTTCGGCGACGACCTATACGGTGACGGTGAGTGGTCTCACGGGCGATGGTTCCTTCACGCTGGGTGTGGCTTCGGGCGCCGCGCAGGATCAGGCGGGGAATGCCAACAGTGCGGGTGGTCCGAGTGCGGCGGTTCTGATCGACAACACGGCGCCGACGGTGGCCAGCATCGTGCCTTCGACGGTCGGTCCGACCAACGCGGACGCGGTGGACTTTGCGGTGATGTTCAGTGAAGACGTGACCGGCTTCGACCAGGCCGCCGATGTGGTGGTTACCCATGCGGGCACGGCTTCGACGAGCGTGACGATCGTGGCTGTTTCCGCGAGCCAGTACACGGTGACCGTGGCCGGTATCACGGGCGACGGTTCCTTCACGCTGGGTGTGGCTTCGGGCGCCGCGCAGGATCAGGCGGGGAACTCGAATGCCGCGTCGAGTCCGAGCGCGGCCGTGGTGGTGGACAATACGGTTCCGACGGTGGTGGCGGTTGAGCCGGCGGCGGAGAGTGTGGTGGCCTCGGTGACGTCGGTTACTGTGACGTTGAGCGAGCCGGTGGTGGGCTTGCTGGCGGGCGATCTGAAGTTGAATGGGGTGGCTGCGATTTCGGTTTCTGGATCGAACCCCTATGTTTTCACCGGTTTCGGGACGGTGGCCGAAGGCGAGGTCGAGGCGGTTCTGGATTCGACGGCACTCGATAGCGCGGGCAATGCGCTGGCGCAGACCGATTGGATGTTCACGATCGTCTCGCCGATTCCGCTGACGGTGGCGCTCGATTCGGTGGATGTGACCAGCGGGTCGTTCACCAACCTGGCGTCGGTGGACTTTGTGACAACGTTCAGCGAGCCGGTCGAGGACTTGACGACGGCCAGCATCACGGCGGTGAATGCAACGATCCAGTCGGTTGTGGCGCTGACCAGTCGCACGTTTACGTTCGTAGCCGTGCCGCAGGGCGATGGGCTTGTGACCGTCCAGATCCCGGCGGGTGCGACGACCTCGACATTGACGGATGGCCGGATGAACGCCGCGTCGGACGTGTTCCCGTTCTATCGGGATACGACGGCGCCGGTTCTCAGTGGCGCGCCGGTGGATGAGGGCGCCATGACGAGCGATACCGCGCTGGTGTTCACCTGGGCGCCGGCTTCGGACGCGGGTGTCGGTCTGGCAACGTATGAGTACCAGTTGGCGTCCGATCCGTCGTTCGCGACAGTGGCGACGTCGGGGACTCTGCCGTACCAGTTGAACACCATGACGGTGACGGGTGGCGATGGGTTGACCTGGTACTTCCGCATCCGCGCGACGGATGCTCTGGGCAATGTCAGCGCCTTCTCGGTTCCGAGCGATGGAATCCTGCTGGATGTCACGTCTCCGTATGTTCGGTATTATCTGCCCTCCACAACGGGGCCGACGACGGTGACGGTGGTGGATTTCGACTTCTTCTTCAATGAGCCGGTCTTCGGTTTCGGAGATCCGGGCGACCTGGTGGTCAATGCGACGGGCTCGGTGACCTACACGACGGTGACGATCGCGCAGGTTACTCCGACCACGTACACGGCGACCGTGGCGGGCATCGCGGGTGCGGGTACCCTGACGGTTCAGGTGAACGCGGGCGTGTGTGTGGACGTCGTGGGGAACCCGAACGTGGCGTCGCTGCCCAGCCCGACGGTCTGGATCGGCGGCGAGGTACCGGCGCCGGTGATGGTGGCGGAACCGGTTTACACGTCCGGAACCCAGAATACGGTGTTCTGGAGCTCGGTGGCGGGCGCGGTCTCCTACACGGTGGAAGCGGCGACCAATGCGGGCTTCACAACGGGTGTGACTTCGCAGACGGTCACGGCCACGCAGGCTACCTTGACGGGTCTGACGGATGGGGCCGAGTATTTCTACCGGGCGCTGGCGACGATAGGCGCGGAGAATACGGCGTGGTCCAATACCGTGTCTTCGACTCAGGACGCGACCGCGCCGACGGTGGATCTCGCCTTGTCGCTGTCTGGCCTGACCAGCGTTTCGCAAGCCGTGGCGACAGCAACTTTCAGCGAGGCCGTCACGGGCTTTGGCCTGGAAGATGTGGTCACGACCAACGCGGCGGTGACGAGCCTGACCCAGGTGAACGCCTCGACGTACACCTTTGTGGTGACGGCTCAGACCAGCGGGACGGTGGCGGTTCAAGTCCTGGCCGGTGGCGCGGTGGATCGGGCCGGAAACGGCAACGCGATCTCTGCCATGAAGTACTGGATACTGGATCAAACGGCGCCCACGGTGACGATAGCCTCTCTGGTGAGCGATCCGACCTCGGCTACGGTGATCCCGATTCTGATCACCTTCAGCGAGCCGGTTCCGGGTTTCATCCTCAACGACATCGTGACGTCGAACGCAACCGTTTCGAACTTTGTGATGGGGGCTGACCTGACGACGTACACGGCAGACTTGAATGTGACCTTGACGGAGGACGGCGTGGTGACGGCCGACATCGCCGCCGGTGTGGCGACCGATGTGGCCGGAAACCCGAACACGACCGCGACGCAGTTTGTCCGGAACTACCTGAAGTCGCTGACACAGCCCACAGTGGTGATTTCGACCACGGCTGGCGACGCCACCAACCTCTCGCCGATTCCGGTCACGGTGACGTTCGATCAGGATGTGACGGGCTTTGAGTCGGTGGATGTGGATTCTATCAACGGAGTGGTTGGCCACTTCATGGCGGTGAGCGCCCGGGTGTACACCTTCGAAGTGACGCCTTCGAGCCAGGGCCTGGTGACGGTGGATGTGGCAGCCAACGTGGCGGTCAACAGCAAGGGAATGGGCAATGTGGCGGCCGCTCAGTTGAGTGTGATCTACGACATCCAGATGCCGAATGTGACCCTGACTTCTTCGGCGAGCGAACCGACCACGGCGACGATCATTCCGGTGACAATTACTTTTGATGAGCCGGTGATCGGTTTCACGGCCGACGATATGGTGACGTCGAACGCGACGGTTGCAGACTTTGTCGAAGGCTCTGACGGCACGACCTACACGGCGAACCTGTTGGTGACTCTGACGGAGGATGGCGTGGTCATGGCGCAGGTTCCCGGAGCGGCGGCGACGGATCTGGCCGGGAACCCGAACACGACGGCGACGATCATGCGGCATTTTGTCTTCAACGGCGCGGCGCCGGTGGTGGTGATTTCGACCACGGCGGGCTTCGCGACTCATCTTGCGCCCATCCCGGTGACGGTGACGTTTGACCAGGACGTGACGGAATTCCAGATGGGGGATGTCGCGGTGGTCAATGGCACGGTGACCAACTTCACGGAGGTGAGCGAAGCGGTGTACACCTTCGATGTGGCGCCCGCGGCCGAGGGTACGGTAACGGTGAATGTCGCGGCCGATGTGGCGGTCAATGTCTTCGGCAAGGGGAACCTGGCGGCGGCTCCGCTCTCGGTGGTCTATGACATCACGGCCCCGACGGTGGCGCTGACGACGCAGGTGGATGACCCGACGACTCAGCCGGTGGTTTCGGTGACGGCCACGTTCAGCGAGGCGGTGAGTGAGTTGACGCCTGCCGTCATCTCAGTGTTGGGCGCGACGGTCTCGAACCTGGTGACGGTGGATGCCGCCACCTACACCTTCGACGTGACGGCGCAGAGCACGGGCGACATAGCGGTGCAGATCACGGCCGGTGTGGTGCAGGACGCGGCGGACAATGGCAACCTGCCGTCGAATGTGCTGACTTGGACGGTGGATCCCGAGGCGCCGATGGCGACGCTTTCCTCGCCTGTGAGCGCCACGAGCGACACGTTGATTCCGGCGCAGGTGGCGTTCAGTGAACCGGTGTTCGGTTTCAGCGCCGCGGATCTGGTGACGGTGGCGGGGGTGGCGATCGAAAACTTCGCCGCAGTGGATGCCAGCGACACGACGTTTACCTTCGACCTGCGGGTTTCGCTCAAGGCGAATGCGGTCCTGACCGTGGATGTGCCGGCGGGTGTGTGTGTGGACGTGGCGGGCAATGGCAACCGGGCTTCCAACCAGTTGGTGATTGCGTATGAATACAATCCCGAGAACTTCGCGCTCGCCGCTCCGACGGGTGTGATCGCCTCGGATGGCGTGTACACCTTCAAGACGCGGGTCGAGTGGGTGGCTGTTGAAGGCGCCAGCTTCTACAAGGTGTACCGGGCGATGGAAATCACCACCGGTACGGCGGTCCTTCAGGAAGTGACGGGCTGGATCAGCGCCCTTTCGATCGACGACCAGACGGCCGAGCCGGGCGTGAAGTACCTCTATCAGGTACGCGCGGCCAGCACGGAGCAGGGTGGGCGTCAGAGCGAACTGAGCGCGGCTGACTTGGGCTGGATCGCTGCGGCGTCGGTCCCGGCGACGGCCTGGTACAAGATCCAGTACGCGAACTGTACGCTGGATCCGGACTCCACGTCGGTCAGTCTGGCCTTCACGGGCACGGGTGACAAGAGCACCGTGAAGATCCAGTTGCTGCCGAAGGGCAAACCGGCCAACGCGGCGGACGTTGCGGGCAAGATCGCTTATCGCGAACTGGCCAAGTTGGAATCCTTCACGGTGGATGGCAACCTGAAGTCGTTCTACTCGCAGGTTGACATTGAATCGTTCGAGGCAACCGGCCTGACCAGCGCGATCAAGAGCCTGACGACGAAGAACGCCAACATCAGCTTCATCAGCGCGGCTCAACTCGGCACGGTCAAGATCGACGTGGCGAAGCACTCGACGGGCACGTCTCCCGAGTTCCCGTCCACCTCGATCTACACGACGGGCGATCTTGCGGTGGGCGCCATGCCGTTGACGGCGAAGGTGCAGCTGACGGGTACCATCCTGGCCGACCTCGACATGGAGCAGACGCTCTCCTACATCAAGGCCGCCACGAAGAAGTACACGGTCAAGGTCAACGGAGTGAAGGAATACCGCGTCAGCCTGGGCGGTATCGGTCCGGTGTTGCGCGTTGTGAACGACGTGACGGGTCAGCAGCCCGCCGAGCCGTTCCCGATGGGCTCAAACATTCGCGCTCAGAAGATCACCAGCATCAGTGTCTCGGGCAGTTCGATCGTTCCGGACCTGATTGACTCGATGATCCAGAAGATCACGACCGTATCGGGCTACTACAAGGTGACGAACACGGGCAGTCTGCCTGCGCCGGTGAAGGTTTCCAATGTCGTGGTGGCGGGCAACATCCGTGTGACGCAGATCGTCAGCACCGACACAATGAAACTCCTTCAGGCGACGCCAAAGGTTCTGAACGGTGTTTCGTTCGGCGGTCTGATCGGCGTCATGGGTCAGGAGGGGTATCCGCTGATGACGGTTCTGGCTCCGAACTTCGGGACCATTTACGGCAAGGGCGGCGGGGTGAGCGGGATCTTCATCGCCGGCTACAACAAGGTGGACCTGCCGAGCGGCCCGCACTACTCGCCGAACTACACGGGCGCGATCAAGAAGATCGCCTCGAAGAAGACGGGTGGACAGCTCTGGGGCGCGGCTTACATGAACCCGGCCCTGGTTGCGAAACTGGTCTTTGTGCCGAAGGGTGGAAGCCCGAACTTCGTGGTCAACCCGGTGGAGTAAGGTCCGCGGAGTCTGAAAAGATCCATTGATCCCCTGGGGGGAGAGTCCTGACAGACTCTCCCCCCCCTTTTCATGTTGCAACAAGTGCGACTTGAATTCTCAACGGGGACACCCAGGATACCGGAGCGTTGCTCGGGATATTCCGCGTATTCCCGGAGGGTTTCCCCCTCGAAGTGGGATTGGGATTGACAAGACCGGGTGGCTAGGCGTTACTTAATCCGTCGCCTTGCAGAGAGAGGCGCCATGATGTCATTCCAATTTGGGGCGGGAACCAGTAGATGAGCGTATCTGAGCCGAAGCCGCGAAGGCTGAAGCGTGCAGACAAGCGGGTCAGTTTGAAAGATGTCGCCCGGGCGTGTTCGCTGTCGGTGATGACGGTGTCGCGGGCCTTGAACAATGCGTACGGAATTCATTCGAAGACGCGGGAACGGGTCTTGCTGGTGGCCCGCGAGATGGGGTATGTGCCCAATCGCCTGGCGTCGAATCTGGTGCAGCGCAAGACGATGACCATCGGGGTGGTGATTCCCGACGTGGATCACAGTATCTTCCCCGCGTTGCTTGCCGGGTTGGAACAGATTCTGAGCGCCGAAGACTATCATTTGTTTCTGTGTTGTTCGTATGACCGCCCGGACAAGGAATTTCAGGAAGTGATGGCGTTGCTCGAGCGGCGCGTGGATGGCATTCTGCTGGCGCCCTCTTCGGTGAAGGAGAGCCGCCAGATTGCCGAGCGGATTCAGGGATTGAACTGTCCCCTGGTTCTCGTGGACCGGTTGATTCCCGGGGTGATGGTGGATTCGGTCACGGTAGATGATTACAGGGGGGCCTTGGCCGCCGTTTCGCACCTGATTGCGCGCGGGTACCGGCGTATCGCTCACATAGCCGGGCCGCAGAGCATCTGGACGGCGCGTGAGCGCCACCGGGGGTATCTGGCTGCGTTGAAGAAGGCGGGGTTGACGCCTGTTGGGGACTATGTGGCGCCGTCGAGTCTGACGGTGGCGGGAGGCGAAAGCGCCATGGAACAGATTCTGAGCCTCCCGACCCGGCCCGATGCGGTTTTCTGTGTGAATGACCCGGTGGCATTGGGCGCGATCAAGACGCTCGGGCGCGCGGGGTTGGCGATTCCGGGCGACATGGCGCTGGTCGGCTTTTCCAACGTGCTCGAAACGGAATTGCTGGCGACGCCGTTGACGACAGTGACGCAGGACGCGGGGCAGCTGGGCCGCGAGGCCGCGACGCTGTTGTTGGAGCGACTCCGGGACGAGGCGGCGAACCGCCCGGCCTCCCGGCGCGTGATTGCGACGGAGCTGGTCGTGCGCCGGTCGTCTTGAGGTTTGGGTGTCCGGGAGTGCGGGGTTGCCAGTACGGCTGTTCGGCTGAGAGCCGAAGTTGCACGGATGCGGTGAAATCAAGGGGCGAAAACGGTTTTGGATTCCTCCCCTTTTCGGTGAGGGATTTTACTGCGCCAATCTCCCGATTGGCGCAGTAAAATGAAGCCGCACCCCAAAGGAGAAAGAGGCAAGACCGTTTCCGCCTCATCACACAAAAAACAAAAGACTCGTTTTCCAGCCTCAACTTCGGTTTTTAGGTTAAATTCACCCACCTCGCTCCGCTCGACCTCCGTGCCGACGGCACGCACCACAGCCAGACCGACCTTCGCTCACTGCCCCGCCTTCGGAACTGCGACGACACGAAAGCCCAAGCGGTTGGAGCGGATGTCTGGCGGGTAGTAGTTGCGAAACGCCGAACGGCAGCGCTGCGGAAAGATGAACCAACTACCGCCACGAAACACGCGGCGCGAGCCAGAAGCAACACCCTTCGGGTCAACCTGTTCGCCCGTAGGATATTCTGCTTTCCAATCCTCGCACCATTCCCAGACATTGCCGCTCATATCAAACAGCCCCCAGGCGTTGGGCTGGCGAGTACCGACCTCCTGCGTCTTCCCGCCACTGTTCTGGTCACACCAGGCATACCGGGCATCAAAACCGTCGCCCCAGTAATACGCCGTCTGGGTTCCCGCTCGCGCGGCATATTCCCACTCGGCTTCGCTCGGCAACCGATAGGTCATATTCTTCTCCAGTTGCGATAGTTTCTTGCAGAATTCCTGCGCATCTTCCCAACTCACCATTTCTACAGGCAAGTTTTGGCCCTTGAAATAACTTGGAGTTAAATCCGTCACTTTCGCATATTGCTCCTGAGTTACTTCATAAACACCCATATAGAAGGGTTTTGTCAACGTTACCCAATGTCGGGGGCGTTCGTTATCTGGCCGGTCTACTTCACGAGAACCCATCTGAAACGACCCGGCGGGAATGAGTTTGAACTTCATCCCGATGGAATTGGTAAGAACATCGCCGCTGACGCTTGCGGTTTTCTCCTGGACAGCCGGGTTCTCCTTTGCTTGCTCCCCGGTTTTCTGCCCCTCGTTCTGATTCTTTGTCATCGAACAACCAGCCAACAGCAAGACCAGAATTGAGAGAGTGAAAAAGGTCATGATCCAATTTCGCATTGAGACGTCTCCTGAGTTTGATCCTGCTTATCGCTCGCTCCACCCCACCTCCGCTCACTGCCCCGCCGCCGGAACTGCGACGACACGAAAGCCCACGTTGTAGCTACGGCTGTCGGGCACGTAGCCGTAACGATTCGCCGACCGGCAGCTCTGCGTATTGTAGTACCAACAACCGCCGCGAAACACGCGGTTCGAACCGGAAGCAACACCCTTCGGATCCACCTGTTCGTCCGTTGGGTAAGATCCTTTCCAATCCTCGCACCATTCCCATACGTTGCCGCTCATGTCGTACAGCCCCCAGACATTGGGCAACCGCGTGCCGACCTCCTGCGTCTTCCCGCCACTATTCTGATCACACCAGACATATCGGGCATCAAACGCGTCGCCCCAGTAATAGGCGGTCTTGGTTCCTGCTCGCGCCGCATATTCCCACTCCGCCTCAGTCGGCAAACGATAGGTCATGCTCTTGTCCATTTGCGAAAGTGTCCGGCAAAAGTCCTGTGCATCATTCCAACTCACACATTCGACCGGCAGCATTGGTCCCTTAAAGTGGCTTGGATTTGTGTCCATCACCTTCTCGTATTGCTCCTGAGTCACTTCATAGACGCCCAGGTAGAAGGGCTGGATCAGCGTCACCTTGTGCTGGACTTCGTCATTATCCCGGTCCTTCTCACTCTCAGGCGAACCCATCACAAAGGATCTTGCGGGAATAAGTTTGAGCTGCATCCCGATGGAATTGGTGAGAACATCGCCACTGGCGCTTGCAGATTTCTCCTGGACAGCCGGGTTCTCTTTTGCCTCCTCTTTGGCTTTCGGTCCCAGATCGTGAGTCTCCAGTTCTGAACGACCAGCCAACAGCCAGACCAGAATTGAGAGAGTGAGAAAGATCATGATCCAATGTCGCATTGAGACGCCTCCTGAGTTTGATTCTGCTTATCGCTCGCCCCACCCCACCTCCGTCACTGGACCGCCGCCGGAACTACGAGAACACGAAAGCCTAAGGTGTTGAAACGAATGTCGGGCGAGTAGTCGAAGCGAAACGCCGAACGGCAGCCCAGCGGAACGTCGTACCAACCACCGCCACGACCCACGCGGCTCGAGCCGGAAGCAGCGCCCTTCGGGTCAATCTCCTCACCAACCGAGGGGTACTTGTCCGCATACCAATCCTCGCACCACTCATAGACATTCCCACTCATATCAAACAGCCCCCAAGGATTCGCCTGGCGAGAGCCAACCTCCTGCGTCTTGCCGCCACTATTCTGGAGACACCAGGCATACCGGCCATCAAAGCCGTCGCCCCAGTAATAGGCGGTCTTGGTTCCCGCTCGCGCAGCATATTCCCACTCCGCCTCGCTCGGCAAACGATAGGTCATGCTCTTGTCCAGTTGCGAAAGTTTCAGACAAAAGTCCTGCGCCTCGTTCCAGTTCACCATCTCGACCGGCAGTTTCGCCCCCTTGAAATGGCTCGGGTTCGACCCCATCACCTTTTCGTACTGTTCCTGGGTCACCTCGTAAACGCCCAGGTAATAAGGCTTGGTCAATGTCACCTTGTGCTGCGGACCCTCGTAGCTTCCTCTGTCTTTTTCGCTGTCCGGCGAACCCATCAGAAACGATCCGGCGGGAATGAGTTTGAACTTCATCCCGATGGAATTGGTCACCATATCGCCCTGGCCCGCGGTTTCCGCAGATTTCTCTTCCGGCGGCTTCAAGATCCCGGACTCATCTCCCGGCCACCACCAGCCGAAAAGCGCCCAACAGGGTGCTCCAACAAGGTTTGTCCCCGTAACCTCCATTATGTATATTGGGATAAAAAGACACCTTTCAACCCTCGGGGTAATATCTTCCGTGTGAGGGGCAAAAACTTTCTGCGTGAAAATGGGTATCACTCCTGTCAAGTATAGGGGAACCACTGTAGCAATGCCTGTTACCTCCCCGGCAACAGCGGGGTATCGCACCAGTGGGGATGGATGTTCCCGGAAAAAATCTGCACTCTTAAGAAAAGAAGAACTTTCATAACAATTATAGAAACGATCTTCAATAGAGGTACAGCCTACTATCCCCAAGGATAAGGTTATTGCACAAAAAAACAAGAAGAGTCTTTTCTTCATGGTGGATTTTCCTTTTGCAGAAATGGCCGGAAAGAATCCGGAAGATACCCTGAGATCGGGGAGACCCGACCGTAATTCCACCCGCCTGCCCATCAGTGACATCCTGCTGGGATCATGATTGTCGGAAAACAAAAGAGCCGTCAAGTTCTTTCCTACCCTCTCCAAAAGTTCCGATACCGTGTAACAGAACCCCAGTTCGTTGCCTCGGCAGGGACAAAGGTCCAGTGTTTCGCAGGGTTCCTGGGCACTTTCGGTTTGCCGGTTCCCAACCAGGAATGGGCCAAAGTGACAGATAGAGAGATTTCACCTGAATCGGTCCTCTGAAGTGGGCCTGCTTCAGCAGGCGATTCTTTGCCCCCTGCTTCAGCCGGGGGGGAGCCTTCGGTCACCCCCGGCGGGCTTACAAGCCTGCGCGGCAACTGACCGTCGCCCCCTCCGGGGGCTTAAAACCTCAAGGAATTCGATTTTCTCGAACCGTTCGGGTAAGACTGAAGAATCAAGGCGGTTGGGCTGGCGCGGGTTTTCAGGTTGACAGGCACGCGCTTCTCATGCCCCAGAGGGGGGACACTGTTCGTCGGCGCAGACGCGGTTTCGGCCCTGGTCTTTGGCGCGATAGAGCGCGCGGTCCGCGCGCAGGAGAAACGCCTCTTCGCTTTCGCCCGGCAGGTGTTCGGCCACGCCCAGACTGATCGTGACGGAGAAGGTGACGCCCGCGTACTCGAACGACAGGGCGGCGACCGACAGGCGAATCTGATCGGCCATCGGCATCGCCTGCTCTTGAGAACATCCCTTCAGGAGAATCAGAAACTCCTCCCCTCCCCAGCGGCACACCACATCCGACTCGCGCATCCGGCCCCGGATGGCGGCGGCGACATCGTGGATGACGCGGTCGCCCGTCATGTGGGTGAACCGGTCGTTGACGGTCTTGAAGTGGTCTATATCCAGAACCATCGCGGTGACGGGCAGGCGGTTGCGGTGCGAGTCGCTGAGGAGTTGCCGCGCGAGGATGTCGAAGGCGTGGCGGTTGACCAGACCGGTGAGTTTGTCTGTCGTGGCCATCGCTTCGAGGCGCTTCTGGTAATGCCCGACGGTGAGGTGGGTGACGATGAGGACAATGCTGGTGATGAAGAGGCAAAGACCCAGGTTGATGTAGAGGGTGCTGCGGATACCGGCGAGGGCCTCGTCCTCGGTCTTTTCGACAAAGAGGTACCAGTCGAGTTCGGGAATGAAACGGACGTTGAGAAACTGGCGCTGGTCGGCCTGACGGTAGTGATAGCGTCCGGCGGGTCTCGACAGGATCTCATTGGCCAGGTCTCGCAGTCCCTCGGCCTCGTGGATGTCGGAACCGTTCGCGTTTTTTTCATTGCCGTGGAGGACGACGACCCCCTCCTTGTTGACAAAGTAGATGTCGCGCTGGTAGCGCCGCTGGTAATCGCCGATTTGGCGGCGCACGGCGTCCACCTGCAGGCCGACTCCGGTGGCGCCGATGAAGCGACCCTCGTAGTCGAGAACACGGTAGTTGATGAAGACGGTCATCTCGTCGCGATTGGCCAGGTCCACATCCACGTTGATTTCGTAGGGCGCTTCCATGTCGCGCACGCGGTAGTACCAGACATCGCGCGGTTCATCGGGGCGGACTTGCTTGAGGATGCCATCGCGCTGGTAGTAGGCGCCGGTTTTGTCCGAGACGAGGAAACTGGTGACGGTGTTGTAGCGGTCCTGGATCTGGCGGAGGTATTTCGTGATCTGGTCCGCGTTCTGCTCGCCCGAGAGGACCCAGTCGCGCAGAAATGTGTCGCTGGCCATCATCGAGGAGATGAAAACGGGCAGGATCAGGTCTTTCTGGATTTCGGAGTAGATGGTATCGGACGTCAGGGGCAGTTCGTAGTTCTCAATGGAGTCGCGGATCGAGGCCTTTGAGACGTAGTAACTCGACAGCGTCGTGGCGAGGAAACCGAGGGACAGCAACAGCGAGAGCAGGGTGACCAGCTTGCGTTTCTCGCTCAAGTTCTGTTGTCGCATGGCAGGGACCCTCACCCGAAAGAATCGGTCCAACTTCTCCGGCGCTTCAAATCATTCGCAGCCCGACCGCGCGTCCATTTTTGTCCTCCGGCAGGCGGGAAGCAAGTCAAAAGAGGCGTAAATACAAAAGGGGCGCGTGTACAAAGTCATTTTGCCTGTGGAAGAGATCGAAAAAAGTCGCCGGAAAGCCCAGGATGACTTTCCGGCGATTCGGTCTTCGGGATGTCGGCACAAGAACGGGGTGTCCCTCTTACGCCAGATATTCCCATTTGATCCCGATTTTTTTCAGCGCGTAGCCGACTTCGCGCGCGTAGTCGCCGTAGGACATCATCCAATGGAAACCGGGCATGCGCTCCGCCAGGAGTTCGGAGCTGCACTTGAAACCGATGTCCTGTTGCGAGCGGCAGATGGGCATGAACGGATTATCGAGGATATCCCCCTTGAAGCCCACCCAGCGTTCAGACTTGAAATCGGGCGCGATCATGGTGATCTGCTGTCCCTTTTTCATCTCGACCTTGGGCGCAGCGCCGTAGTCCGATTCGAAATGCGTGAGAATCCGGGCCGGTTCGGTTGTCTTGCCGTCCATCTTCCTCGGGGCGGTGCAATGCGCCACGGTGATGACCCCGTCGTGCGGGTAGGTGGGGTCGTTGAGGAACGGGGGCAGGCCGCTGATGTTGCCCAGAAGGACGCCCGAGGGGATGACGACAAAATCGGATTCGCAGAAGGCCATGTACCCTGAGTCGTTGAGCATGCTGAGCGTCAGGCAGGCTGAGGTCTCGGCCAGCGGCATGATGGTGCCCATGCAACTGTTGATGGTCAGCATGCGGCAGTCGGCTTTGGCCATCATGCTCTGGAAAATGCGCTTGAGCAGACAGGCATTCTCGACAAACACTTTCTCGGTCTCGAGCTGGGTGCCGGGAAGTTTGAGATACGCCTCGGCCTCGGCTTTGGCCATCTCGACGGCGGCCTGGTCCTTGCGCGCCTCCTGAATCAGGCGGCCCAGTTCGTCGTACGAGACATCGCGGATCTCCATGCCCCATTTTTTACGGACCAGTTCCGGCACCACGCCCTCCGGTTGCGCCCAAGCGGCGGCGCCTCCAATCGCAAGAATCCGGCTGCCCCGCGTGTTGCGCAACCCGCACAGGGAACGCAGGCGCCAGGCCACTTCCTCCACGCTGTCCACGACGACGTCCGACGTATCAATTCCCGGAACGGTATTGGCGTCGGTCTCGTGACGCAGGAAACGCGGGCTGATGATTTCGTACCAGAGATAGACCGGGCCGGAACGGTGGCGAATGAAGAAAATCGTGTCCTTCTTCAGAGCTACGATGGCGTCGAGGTCTTCGGTGTACCCCCCGGCGGCATACACCAGTATGGTATCGGTCTTTTCCAGATCGCCGATCGCCTTGAGCTGGTCTTTTTTCTGGATCACGCTGACTTCGAGAAACTCGACGGGGAAGTCCGCCTTGGAGCGGATCTGCTGGAGTTCCGACTGAATGCGCTGGACTTCTTCCGCGGCGGCCTCTTTTGTCTGGACCCCACCCCAGTTGCGCCAGCTGGTCTGTTTCTGGCGCACCGGCAGATCGTGGATCAGAATCGGCTTGACCACCAGCGGGGTGCGCGGGGGCGCGGTCAGATCTTCGGGCCTGGACGCAGCCAGTGCCTCCCATGTGAGTCCGCTGAGGGCGACGGTGGCCAGGGCCGCTGTCCCCATGCCCCCCAGAAAGGAACGTCTGGAAAGCCCCGTGTTGGAGGATGCGGGAGGGCAGCAATGACACCTTTGTGTGTGCTGTTGTTCGTGCGCATGTTCGGGCTGGTGCATGATGGGATCTCCTTTGGGTGGATGCAATTCAAGATGCATGAAAATAGGATGGCTGTTGCGTATGATGGAACTCTGGCAGCAATCGTAATCTCGTGGGATAAAAAGCGTCAAGAGGATATTGCCCCAGAGGGGAATCGCTCGTTGTCTAGCCGAGAGGAGATCCTCAGGCTTTATGGGATTTTTCTGGGTTTCCCCCTCATCGTCATTCCCGCGCAAGCGGGAACCCAGATCCGGGACACTCTGTTTTGATTCCTCCGGGCCATGAACGACTTCCTTACCTCGGGTTCCCGCTTCCTCTGGTTCCCCGCTTTCGCGGGGATGACGGAGAAAGGGTTTCTGTTTTCCTTGAACAAAGAACAACAAACTGGACCATGACGAGTTCCCAGGGAATTGTAACCCGCCACAGGGTGTGTGTGAAGCGGTCGTTGTAAAAAATCTCTCAGATCCCTCCGAAGATTGTAAGATTGTCCAAATTGGGTCAAGAATCCTCCATTGCAAACCCGCGGCGGTGCGGTTATGGTCGGGATCATGAGGATTTATGGCGCACTCGGACATTTCCCGGAGGGGAGATCTGTCGGGTTGCGCCGTCTGGCTGGGGATTTAGAAAAAGGAGGGAGAACGGAATGCGAAACGGAAGAATCTGGTTCGGGATGTTGGGTGTCATTTGTTTGTTGACCGGGATGGGGGCGCAGGGAGCAGAGGAGGCCATTCGGAAGACCGCGAGTGGCAATTGGGAGATTCAGACGCAATCCACTGTTTTTCCCATCGCGCCCGCAGGGGAACTACCGGTCCGGGGCGCCTTCATGAACCGCACCGCCGCGCTCGAGGTGGTCTATGCCGACGGCACGCGCGACTGCGCGCTCAAAGGGGTGGGCGGGAAGGTGGAAGAGAAGGATGGCCTGCCGGTTCTGCGTCTAGATTACAAAGACACGGAGTACGGTCTCGAGGTTTCGGTCTTCACGCGCGCATTTCCCGAACTGGATATTCTGGAAAAATGGGTCGTGTTGAAGAACACGAGTAAGGACACGATTCGGGTCGAGAACGCGCAGTCGGGGTGCGTGACATTGCCCAAGGACGAGTACGACCTGATCCATTATGGGGGCGAGTGGGGGCATGAGTTCATGCCGCAGCGCGGGCGTTTGACGACGGGCGTCAAGACGCTCCAGGTCCGCGATTTCGTCGAGTTCAACAACCCGCCCTGGTTTGCGGTCGTGCCCTCGAACGGGGGAAGCGAAACGGAAGGGGCGGTCTGGTTTGGCGGGGTCCACTACAGTGGAAACTGGCGGCTCGACTTCGACAAGGTGTTCAAGGGCGGCGTCCAGATCACGGGCGGCCTCAACTTCTGGGATGCGCATTGGACGCTGAAGGCCGGGGAGTCGTTCGAGACGCCGAAGATGGTCATCGGTTTTTCGAGCGACGGCCTGACAGGCGCCTCGCAGCGGATGCACCGCTACATCTGCGAACGACTGCTCCCCGCGAAGTTCCGCGATCGCCCGCGTCCCGTCCTCTACAACAGTTGGTACGCGACTGGCTTCGACGTCAACGAGGAGCATCAGTTGGCGCTGGCGGCGGTGGCCAAGGAAATCGGCGTCGAGATGTTCGTGATTGACGACGGATGGTTCAAGGGCCGCGTGAACGACCGCGGCGGCCTGGGCGACTGGACCGTGGATAAGAACAAGTTCCCGAGCGGCCTGAAACCCATGATTGACAAGATCAACGCGATGGGGCTGGATTTCGGCATCTGGGTCGAACCCGAGATGGTCAATCCCAACAGCGATCTCTACCGGGCCCACCCGGACTGGGTGTTCTACTATCCCAAACGCGAGCGGCACGAAGCGCGCAATCAGCTCATGCTGAACCTGGCGCGCGAGGACGTCTATAACTACCTGCTCGATTCGATGACGAACCTGCTGAAAGAGAACAACATCAAGTTCATCAAATGGGATCGTAACCGCGCCCTCTCCGAACCCGGTTGGCCGGATGCCCCGGCGGACATGCAGCGCGAAGCGCGCATCCGCTACACGCACAACCTGTACCGCCTGATCGACACCTTGCGTGAGCGCTTTCCGGATGTGTGGTTCGAGTCGTGCTCGGGCGGGGGCGGGCGGCCCGACATGGGGATGCTCAGCCGGATGGATCAGACGTGGGTCAGCGACGATACGGACCCGCTCAACCGGATTCAGATTCAATACGGGTATTTGCACGCCTTCCCCGCGCGCACGATGGTGAGCTGGATCACCCAGGAGGACTGGGGCGGAATCAAGCCGTCGCTGGAATTGCGGTTCCACGTGGCGATGGCCGGGGTTCTGGGAATTGGCTTCGACATCACGAAGTGGACGCCGGAGGAACGCAAGTCCGCGTCGTATTTCATCGCGCAGTACAAGAAAATCCGCCCGATGGTCCAAATGGGGGATGCCTATCGTTTGATTTCCCCCTTCGCGAACCACCGCTCCGCCACACAATACGTTTCAAGGGACCGTTCGCAATCGGTCGTGTTCCTTTACAACCTCTGGTGGCCGTTGGCGGGGGGACCGGAATCCGCGCGGGTGACGGATCGGGTGCGGTTGCGCGGCCTGGACCCGGATGCCCCGTATCAGGTTTTCGGGGCGCGCGGGGGCGCGTTCACGGGGCGTCAGTTGATGAACGAAGGCATCGAATGGCCGATTCAGGGGGCGCACAAGAGCGCGATTCTCCAGATCCGGCAGGGCGAACCGGCCATGCGGGGTGCGCGGGTTCTACGCACGGACAGCGAAGCGTCGGGCACTGAGGCGGCCAACGTGCTGGACGGCAATCCGTCCTCGTTCTGGCACACATTTTATGGCGCCAACGAACCGAAGTACCCGCATTTCATCGAGGTGGACTTGGGCAAGGAGCGGGTGATCGAGACGGTGCGCCTGCTGCCGCGTCAGGAAGGACCCCAGATCAACGGGGTCTTCAAGGACGTGAAAATCTGGCTCGGAAACGACCCGAAGGATTGGGGCAAACCGGTGATCGAGACCGCGCTGGACGAGTCGCTCGACTGGAAGGAACTGAAACTGTCCGAAAAGAAAAAGGCGCGCTACCTGCGTCTGGAAGCCCTCAGCCCCCAGGACCCGAAACAGGTGTGGGCGTCCCTGGCCGAACTCGAAGTGACAGGACCGAAGCCGTGAGGGTGGAGGGAAGTCGGTAAAGGTAGAGAGAACTTGGGACCGGGGGCGGTAGCCATGAGAGCGCCGCCCCTTCTCTTTTCAAAATCGGTACTTCAAGAGGGTCCAGACCGCGGTGACGAAATCGCGCCAACTGATCTTCTTCCCTTCCTCAAAGGTCCGCGCCGTGTAAGTCACCGGCACCTCCTCGATCCGTTCGCCCATGCGCAACACCTTGGCGGTGACCTCGGGGCAGAATTCAAAGCGTTTGCAGGTAAGGGGAATCGCGTGGATCACCTCGGCGCGGAAAGCCTTGTAGGCCGTCGCCTCATCGGTGATCCATTGACCGTAAAGGAGACTGACCAGCCACGCCAGCAGGCGGTTGCCCACACGGTTGGGCAGGCGCATGCCGGTGATGGTCCCCAGAAACCGCGAACCATAGGCCACGCGCACGCGCCCCGCCAGAATCGGTTCGAGCACACGGGGGATATCCTCGGGCTGGTATTCGAGGTCTGCGTCCTGGATGATGATAATCTCGCCGTCGGCGTGCTCAATGCCCGTACGGATGGCCGCGCCCTTTCCCTGGTTCACCTCGTGACGTAAATAGAGGGTTCCGGGGAAGGCTGCCACCGCTTTCTGACAAATCTCCGGTGTCCGGTCGCTCGAGTGGTCGTCCACAAGAATCAGTTGCTTCTCGAACGACAGCGCCAGAACGCGTTGCAGAACCTCTTCGAGCAATTCTTCTTCATTGTAGATCGGGATGACGATCGAGACGCGCATCGGCTCAGGCCCACCCGTCCGGGAGGTTGCGCGGGATCTCGACAGGCGGGGCGGGAGTCGGATCGGGCAGCGGCCGGTGACGCACCCACTCGGCCATCCGCTGAATCCCTTCGTGGAGGGAAACGCCCTCTGAGGGACCGAAGAATTCGCGGACTTTTGAATGATCCGCATACGCGTGGCGCACTTCATGTCGCGCCTCGAGGTGCTTCAGGCGCAGCTCGACCCCCAGGGCGGCGCTTACTTCGCGCGCCACATCGAGTACTTCGCACGGGGTGTCGGCGCCGACATTGAACACCTGGTTCCAGCAGGCGGGCCGATCCACCGCGCGCGCCAGCAGAGGCGCGACGTCGTCAATGTGACTGAACGCCCGCGTCTGGCGTCCGTCGCCGAAGACGCACATCGCCTCGCCCCGCAAAGCCTGGCGCATGAAAATCCCCACGACATTGCGATAGCGGTCGGCGATGTTCTGGCGCTCGCCATAAACGTTGTGCGGACGGAAGATGACATAAGGCAGACCGAACATGCGACGGGTCGCCTCGAGTTCGAGTTCAAAGGCGAACTTGGCGATGCCGTAGGGGTCCTCCGGCTCGGGGCGCGTGGTTTCCACCATCGGACACTGAGCCGCGCCATACACCGCGATGGACGAGGTGAAAACGAAGAGGCGCGCATCGTGGTTCACGGCGTGGCTCAGTAGATTGACACTGCCGGCCAGGTTGTTGTCGTAGTTGAAGCGTTTGACAAAGTGGCTCAGTCCCTCGGCCGCATATGCCGCCAGGTGGTAAACGGCGTCGAACCGATGCTCCGAAAAGAGCCGTCCGGTCAGTTCGCGGTCGCAGACACTGCCGCGGACCAAACGCGCCCCGGGCGGAACGTTCTCCTCGAATCCCCCCGACAGATCGTCCAGCCCGACGACCTCGTGTCCGGCGCTCAGCAGATGGCGCGCCACGTGAGACCCGATGAATCCGGCGATGCCTGTAACCAGTATGCGCATGGGTTTCTATTCCGCTCGTTGCGCCGCGCAAGGCGGCTTGCAGGATGACAGCCGGGAGATGTACCGGAAGGGAACCGCCCGGCGGGGCGAAAGAATCGGCACAAGAGTTTTACGCGTTGGATTCCGATTCTTTGACATTCCGGGCAAAGCCGCGCAATTGGAGCCAGCGCGCGCAAAGACCCGTCCAGGTGGCCAAGTGCGGCTGCGCCAGACCCAACCCGAACCCGTGCAGACCTTCCTCGTAGAGGTGTATCTCCACCGGCACGTTTTTCATCTGAAGCGACTGCGCGAAAAGGATGCTGTGTTCCACCGCCGCCACCCGGTCGTTCATCGTATGAGCCAGGAAAGTCGGCGGGGTTGAGGCCGACACCTGCAGGTGGGGCGAAAGGCGTTCCAGCAAAAATTCGTTGTATTCGGGTTGTTGCGGTTTGGCCGTCTTGTCGGCGGAGAATGGAGACGAGATATTCAGAATCCCCATGTTTTCGAGCAACTCATCCACCTCGTCACCGAGCACGGACGGGGTATTCTCTGTGGCCTCTTCTTCGTCTTCGCCCAGCAGGTTGTTGAGAAATTCCGACGAGGCGATTTCCAGGTTGATCGTGGGATAGAGCAGCATCAACGCGTCCGGGCGTGTGTTCCAGCGCTCGAGCGGGTTGCGCGAGTCGGAGTTGCCGGGCAGAATCAGCGTGCTGAGACAGGCCGCCAGGTGCCCACCCGCGCCAAATCCCATGACGCCGATCAGGTTGCGGCTGATGCCGAATTCTTCGGCCCGGTTGCGCAGGAGGCGGATGGCGCGCTGGGTGTCCTGAAGCGCGGCGGGGTAACGGTAGCGCGGCGCGGTGCGGTAACGCAGGATAAAGACCAGAATGCCCAGTGAGGCCAGCCATTCGCCCACCAGTAACGCCTTCTGGAGATCCATTTTACGGTAATCGCCCGCCGGCAGAAGCAACACGCAAGAATTGGTCGGCGTGACATCCGGATCGGGTACAATCGGCGTAAGAACCGGGATATCGGACTCGTCTGCGCCTCGCGCATCCGGGGCCCCCTCGGGCCACAGCACAATCGGGGTTCCCTGCATCTGCCCTCTCCTTTACTCAAGAAAACGAACTTGCCGCCTGAATCAGGCAAAACCACTTTTGTTTTCTATCACGAAGCGCAAGACCCCTGCATTGAAAATCGGACTCTGGGAACGGTTTACCCTGAAAATCGCCGTTGAGCGCCAACGGCGCGGATTGATACCCGCCTGGGGCAAGCGAAGCGTCGCCCCAGGACGGGTGTCCCTTTTTTTGATCAGGGCTGAAGGCCCGAACTATGCGCCAAAAACCGCATTTGAGCGTCCCCGCCCCGGCTTTACTCCAGGCGGGTGAGACGCCCTCCCTCCCAGGAAACGCCCATTTTTATGGGAGAGCCTTTTGCAAAAGTAATTGGGTCTGCGGCGAAAAAGCGGGGAGAATTCTTGGCGAGAACGCATGTTCATTCACACTTTACCGCTCAGATCGCCTTTTTTCGACTTTTGCAAAAGGTTCGATACTATTCAGGTGGCCCCGAAGGGGCCTCCCGATCAGTAGCCGTGGGTGACCGAAGGGAACCCACGGACAGGGAATTGCAAATTTCGCACCCTGAAGGGGTGCCCCAACGAAAGTGAAATCAATGATTGGGGAACCCCTTCGGGGTTTGATTTATTATGGGGACATATTCCGTAGGTTCCCTTCGGTCACCTACGGCTACTGAAGGGAAATCCCTTCGGGATTCAAGAACAACATCTTTCCTTTGAGCCTTTAAAAAGTATCCGGTAAGCAGCGAAGACTTTTGCAAGAGGCTCGGGAGAAAGCGGTTGCCGGGAGCGCCAATCTCCTGATTGGCACAGCAGGACGAAACCCCACCCGAAAGGTGAAAAACAGAACCCTTTTTGCCCCGCAAAATAAGGGTAAAAGGTCCATTCCCCGTCCTCAACCGCGGTTTCCGGATCAAGGTTCGAACAGGCGGGGCAGATCCACAAACTCGTAACCCCGCTCGCGCAGGTGGGGGATGACGCGCTTGAGCGCCTCGGGCGTGGCGGAACCGGAGGCGTGCATCAACACGATGGCGCCATCGAGCGGGTCGGGGTCGCCGTCAGCCCGTTCGAACGGACGTTCACAGATCCGGTGGAACACCGACTCGGCCGTCGCGGGCGGGTCGGTCAGCCAGTCGAGACTGTCCACCGTCCAGTAGATCGAACGGAAACCGAGCGAGGCGGCCAGTTCGAGCACGCGAGCGTTGCTTTCGCCATAGGGGGGCCGCCAGAAGGGGCGGGTGGTGAGAGGATGGGACGTGGGGGTGTCCACCGTGGCGGCGCAGGTCTTTTCCACAATTCGTTCGACCGACAGGAGTTCCTCGGTCAGGGCCGCGTTGTCAATTTTCGTGCAGTGGGGATGGGTTCCGGTGTGGTTGTAGAGAGGGTATCCCTCGCGGCTCAGGAGGCGCGGGGCGTCTGGAAATTCCTTGATATAGACGTTTGTCAGGAAGAAGGAGGCGCGGGTGTTGTGCGCTTTGAGCACGGAGATCAGATTCTCCATCTGTCCCGGTTCAAGCCAGCTGGAGTCGAACGTCAGCGCAATACGCTTGTGCCCGCGAGGCCCGCGCCGCACCTCGAGGTGGAGGGGGCAGTCCGGCGCAGACGCTCCCGGCCGCAGAGGAATCCGAACGGCGTCCCCCTCGCGGAAGGCCTTTTCGCTCAGTCCGGGGTTCAACGCCAGAAGGCTCGCGAGTGGCACGTCGTGACGGCGAGCCACCAGGCGGAGGTAATCGCCCCGACCGGTAAACACGACGGCAGTCGGACTGGTGGACGACGCGTCCTCCTTCTCCTTACGGAGCGACGGGGACGGATCGAGACTCTGTGCGGCCCGGGTCGCGGAAACCTCTTCATCCGAGAGCCGGAGGGAGTCGGCGGCGTAGCCACTCCCTCCCAGCGCCCAGAACGCGCCCAGCAAAAACAGCAGAAACAGACCGGAATGAGGCGGAATCCGGAGATCTCCGGTTCGGCGAAGAAGGGCGCCCGTTGCCGGGAAAACCGGGCCAGAGGGTTCAGACGAAACGGGAAAAGGCTTGACCATGTTGACACAGAATCCTATAATACAGTTCTAAATTTGAGGAGCGCAAGGCGCTCCTGTTTTACTGTTCCTACGCTTCGCATTCCGCCCCGTATCCCGCTCCATTCGACGTTGGTGATTCTGTTTGTCAGGGATTTGCATCCGTCCGATTGGAGAAGTTCGGCCGATGGCATCTGCCGCAATTCCGCCCCTCTCTCCCGACCCGACAACGCTTGGCGCGGTGGATCCGCGTGAGTATTACCGCCAGCGCGTCGAGGCCGAAACGCGCCTGCGCCGGGAGCGGACGGTCATTGACGTCCAAGCCACGCGAGTCAACCTCGATACACAAACCCAGGGCCGGACAAGAGGGGCCAACCGCACCTCTTCGGACACCGCCTCGGCTCAGACTCTCTCGGCCCGCCAGGCCCGCACCCAACAGACTCAGGCGCAAGGCGCCCAATCCCAGCGAGCGAAATCCGCCTATCGAGAGGCGGTCCTGCGAACGCCCGTCAACGGCGCAGACAAGAGTTCAACCACCGAAAGCGCTCTGCGATACGCTCCGGGGGGAAAAGGGCAGGGGATCTCGCTGGAAAACTCGCCGCAAATGCTCGGTATGCTCATAGACCTGACCGTTTGAGCCTTCGGTGAGCCAGGTCTTCTTCCCCACCCCCGCACGGGTCAGACAGTGTCCCACTTCACCCATTTCGTTGTCAACGCGAAAGGGGCGGGGCGGCATTTTCGGCAGATGCAGGGACTCCTTGTTGTCCAGCCGAGAGGCGATCCCCGAGGTTTAGGGTATTATCTGAAAACCGCCGTTGAACGCCGTAGTCCGGTTTTCTTTCAGGCGGGCGGGACGCCCGCCCTCCCAGAAAGGGCATTTTTATGGGGAGAAAGCGGTCCCTGGGATCGCCAATCTCCCGATTGGCGCAGTTGGAAAACCTCCCCCACAAGGTGGCCGGGTCAAAACCTTTTTTACCCCATAACGCAAGAACGAAGGACTCGTTTTCCGTCCTCAACCGCGGTTTTCAGCGGTCAAATACGCGGCGGTTCGAGCAACGGCTCCCCCTGGGGCGGAGAGGCGGGTGCGGGCGCCGCGTCCGGAACGGACTCCGTGGAGGAAGTGGGCGCCGGGGGGACAAGCCCCAGATCTTCACGATCTTCCTGCGCGTCAGCCGCTTCGTCTTCCCCCAGGGTTTCCGAGGTTCCACTGGCCGACTCGTCCGTGCTGGACAGGTCGGCTTCGTCGGCCACAGCGGTCTTGACGCTTTCGTTGAAGGGAACCTGTTTGAAGGCCCCGTTTTCGAAGTCTCGATAGACAATGCCCGACGGAGGCTCGAACGCCGGTAGCCAATCCGTCCGTGTGGGGAAGATCTGGCGCATGATTTCGATCCATATGGGCGCGGCCGCGCGCGAGCCGGTCATTTTGGGACCCAGCGGACGGACGTTGTCAAACCCGACCCACACGGTCAGAATCAGGTCGGGCGTGTAACCGACGAACCAGGCGTTGGTCGAGGCGTTGGTGGTCCCGGTTTTCCCGGCTATATCGGGAACCGAAAACCCGGTGGCCGTGAGTTCCTCAACAAACTTACCGACCGTGGCCTTGGCCGTGCCGGACTTCACCGCCTCGCGCAACATGGCGGTCACGATATAGGCGGATTCGGGTGACATGACCTTGCGTTCGCGCGCCTGGATCTCCTTGAGCGGGTTCCCTTCGAGATCCTCGATGCGGGTGATGCAGAGGGGCTCGATCGCCACCCCGCGATTGGTGAAGGGGAGATAGGCGGCGGCGATGGAGAGGGGAGTGGTGTCGAGCGCACCCAGACAGGTGGGCAGGTAGGGTTTCACATCCCAGCTCGGCTCCGGCTCGACGATGTCGAACATGCGGTAAAAATCGGAGACCTTTTTTGTCCCCAATTTATCGAACAGCTTGACCGTGATGACGTTGTTGGAGTGAGCCAAAGCCCAATAAAGGGTTTTGGGGCCAAAGTACACAGGCTGCGTGCCGATTCTTTCGTAGTTGACGGGGATGTAGGGTTTTCCGCTGCCAGCGGGGTACTCGAGGCGTTCGTCCACGATAACCGTGGATGGCGTGTAATTGTGATCCAGCGCATAGGCGTAGAGGAGCGGTTTGAAGGACGATCCGGGTTGGCGGGGCGCGCCGGTGGCGCGGTTGAACTTGAACTTGGTCGGGTTCTCGGTGTCGAAGTAGTTGGTTCCCCCCACCATGGCGAGGATCTGGCCCGTGTGGGCGTCGAGGAGGACGGCGGCGCCCTGAATGCGCTGGTCGTACCACGCCAGGGTGAGCTGGCGCTTCCGGGTGTCCACCTCGCGAATCTTGACGTCAATAAGCCCGTTTTTCTTCAGAATCTTGTCGGGGTTGTAATAGGGCCGCAGGTACCGCCCCGTCCAGACTTTTTTGGTTCGGTCCTGGGGATCGTCCTGCATTTCCTTGGGGAACTCGACGAAACCTCGGTAATCGTCCAGTTTCACCGTGAGGCCCGTGGAGGTGACTTCCTGAATGCGCGCCAGGCGCACCTGCCCCTTGCGGGGGGTGGTATCCCCCACTTTCGTCAGGAGATCCCTTTCTTCCTGGGCGAGCCGACCGGCCTTCGACTCCTGCCACTTCTGTTCCAAGCCTTTTTCTATGATGTCGATGTTACCTGGTTCCTTGTCCACCCAGGCGCTCAGGGTCTTGGGTAAAACATTTTCGAGAATGGTCTGATACTGAGGGTTCAGGGTCGTGATGACCCGGTAGCCCCCTTTCTTCAACACATCGTCCCGGTAATCGGAGTCTCTTTTTATCCGGTTGAGAACGTAGTCTATGAAATAGGGGGAACTGTAGCTTTGTTCGGCCGTAACCGCGCTTGCAGGGGCTGGGGGCGGCAGAGGCTCGGCCAGCGCCAGCGTGAGCGAGGTCTCGCTGATCATGTCTTGCTCATACATGTACTGCAAGGCGGTGTTGCGCCGATTCAGCAGCTTCCTCAGGTTTTCTTCCCGGTCTTTTTCGACGTGGGGATTGTATCGCGAGGGTCTTTGTGGAATAGACGCCAGGGTGGCGCACTCGGCCACGGTCAAATCTTTGAGTTCTTTTCCAAAGTACAGCTGGGCGGCGGCTCCCACCCCATAGGCGTTGTTTCCCAGAAACGTGTTGTTGAGGTAGAACTCGAGGATCTGGCCTTTGGAATAATTGGCCTCGGCCTGCATGGCCATGAGGGCTTCCTTGATCTTGCGGTTGTAGCTCTTTTCCCGGCCCACTTTTTCTTCCAGCACGTCGCGGATCATCTGCTGGGTGATGGTACTTGCGCCCTGTTTGACCTCTCCCCCCCGACGGATGACCATCACGAGGGCGCGCATGATGCCATAGGGGTCCACCCCGAAATGCTGGTAGAACCGGGCGTCCTCGAGCGCGATGAAGGCGTTGCGAAGTTGCTCGGGGATCTCGCGCAGGGGCAACACCTGACGCTTGACTTCGAGAACCTTGTCGCCGGTCGAGCTCTTCACGATCGCGCCAATCTCGGTCACGATGTTCTGGTCGCGGTCCGCGATCTGCGTCATCTGGGGCGGCTGGTAGTATTCCAGTTCGGGAATCGGCGCCTGGGAGGAAAGATAGCCCAGGTAGCTGCCCATGACCACTCCCGCTCCCGCGCTGATGAGGAGGATCGAGATCCAGAAAATCAACCGGACTTCGACCGAGAGCGGGTGCCAGCTGCGCCAGCGGCGTCGGGGGCGGGGTTGCGATTGGGGAACTTCCGGTTCTTCCGGCGGTTCCGGTTCGGAAGCAAACGCCTCCGAACCCGGGGTAGAGTTTTCCGGGGTGGATTCCTCGGGGGCCGATTCTGGCTGTGGGCCAAATAACATGCGGGTTCTCCTTGGCGAAGCGCAGAAAATGCGCTACCGTCGCCGGGTGGATGTTCTTCGTCCACAACCCGGCAGTTTGAAAACATTGTAAGGTTTCCCCGATGCCGATGCAAGCCCAACCCCACCCCTCGCCACTCTTTCCCGGCGGGAAACGATACCGCGCGCTGGGCCCGGCGTTGCGCGAAATTTTCGGCGAACGGCTCCAGCGCATCTCCATCAGCGCCGGATTCACCTGCCCGACCCGCGACGGAACGCTGGGCCACGACGGGTGCCTGTTCTGCGACGCCGGAGGCGCGGGCGCCGAGTTTACCCAGACCGGGCTGCCGGTGCGCGAGCAGTTGGCGCACGGCATCGCCCAGGCCCTGAAAGGGCGTATCGGGGCGCAGAAGTTCGTCGCCTACTTTCAGGCGTTCACCAACACCTACGCCGAACCGGAACGGTTGCGCGCGCTCTATGAAGCGGGCTTGTCCGACCCGCGCGTGGTGGCGCTGGCCATCGGCACGCGGCCCGATTGCCTGCCCGAGGCGGCGCTCGACGTGCTCTCAGACTTCTCTGCGCGCACGTTTCTCTGGGTCGAGATCGGCCTGCAATCCACCCGCAACGACACCCTGCGCGCGTTCGGGCGCGGCCACACGGTCGAGGCGTTCCTGGACGCCGCCGAGCGGTTGCGCCGGCGGGGCATCCGCTTTCTGGGGCATGTTATTCTCGGTCTGCCGGGCGACACGGCGGAGGACATGCTGACGGGCGCGGACCTGCTGAACCGGGCAGGCGCGTGGGGCGTCAAGATTCACAACCTCTATGTGGACGCCCACTCGCCGCTGGCCGTGCCCTACCGCCGGGGCGAGATCGCCCTGCTCGAGCGGGCGGAGTACCTGGACCTGGTGGTGCGGTTTCTCGAACGGCTCGACCCGGCCATTGTGGTCCACCGCGTGCTGGGTCAGGCGCCCCGCAACCGATTGCTGGCGCCCCGTTGGTGCCTGGAGCGAGACCCGTTCCTGCTCGATCTCGACAGTCTCCTCGAAGAACGGCAAACCCGCCAGGGAGCGCGATCGGCGAAGTCTAGCGGTTTTCAAAGTTTGTCCAAATGACGTATGAAGAATTGGCCCCGAAGGGGCGTCCCAAACATGCAGGATCAAGGGGACGGTCGGGCCGCATGGAATTTGTTTTGACTCTGGGTGCGCGAATCCGGTAAAGTCGGATCATCCCATCAGATCCCTGATAGTCCGAGAGAAACGGTGTTCGGATCGGGGTGGGTGAGAGTGGATGTTTTTCAAAAGAGGTTTTTCGTGAAACTGGCTGCGCTTTATAATGAGAAAAATATCCTGATCCACATGACTTCGGCCACCTACCCCGAGGCGATTGCTGAACTGGTGGGGTCGCTGGGGGAGAATCTGGGCCATCTGGTCCCCGAGAAGATCTGCGAGCGCCTGCTCGAGATCGAGGCCGAACTGCCCATGTCGCCCGGCCACGGCGTCCGCATCCCCCACGCGCGGCTGGCGGGGTTGAATCGCCTGTTGCTGGCCGTGGGTACGTCGGTCGAGGGGATTCCGATCGACCCGTCCGGACGCGAGGTGGCTCACCTGATTTTCCTGGTCCTGACCCCTAAGACTCAAAGTACGGTCATGCTCCAGACGCTGTCTTCGATCGCGCGGCTGGTCAGTGTGGAATCGAACCGCAAGGCGATGATTTCGACCACGGCGCCGGCGCGGCTGTTGAAGATTCTCGAAGAATCGGGCATCCAGGTTAAAAAGGCGATCGTGACAGCCGACCTGATGAATCTGCCCATGATCACCATCCGGCCCGACGCCACGTTGCGTCAGGTGACGCAGACCCTCGCCTGCGCGGAGGAGGAAGGGTTGCCGGTCGTTTCCGAAGAGGGGGAACTGCTAGGCGATATCTCGACGCGCATGGTCATCGAGGTGGGATTGCCCAAGTACATGAACCTGATTTCCGATCCGCAGGTGCTTTCGGAATTCGAGCCGTTCGAGGCGTTCTACAAGAAAGAGGACACCTTGACCGCCCGCGAGGTCATGAATCCCGATCCCCTGTGTGTGGAACCGGACACGCCCGTCGAGATTCTGGCGCACGAGATGATTACCAAGCGGTCCGAACGCGCCTATGTGGTGGACGACAAGCAGCTGGTGGGGGTGGTCTATCGCAAGGATATTGTCCGCAAGGTTTTTAACCTGTAGCGGGAGCGCCGGAAGGACGCCGGATGTTCGCAAAAGAAGCCCTCAAGTGGGCGTTGCGCAAAACCTGGTTCGCGGGCGCGGTTTATCGCCCCGTGCAGGCAGACCGCCCCTTCCTGATTCGCCTCGACACCACCAACCGATGCAACCTTGCCTGCAAGCAGTGTTTTTATCCGGCGTTCATCCAGTCGCCGCCCGCCGCCCATTGCATGAGCGTGGAAGACTTTCGCGTCGTGGCCGGGCGGTTGTTTCCGTATGCCTACTGTCTCCAGCTGTCCTGTTCCTTCGAGCCCTTGCTGCACCCGCACTTCGGGGAAATTCTGACCGAGACGGCCCGGCATGGAGTCCCCAGTGTCGGATTGGTGACCAATGGCTCGCTGCTCGACGGCGAACGCGCCGACGCGCTCCTCGACACGCAGGCGGTTCACGATCTCTCGGTCTCGATCAACTCGCTCGACCCGGCCACCTATGCGGATTTGCACGGCAAGCCGTGGGTCGAGCGCGTGCGGGGGCAGGTCGAGCGCTTTCTCGAAGCGCGCCGCGCCCGGAGTCTGCGTTTTCCCCGGGTCAAGATCAATACCGTCGTCATGCGGTCGAACCTCGAAGAACTCGAAGCGCTCCTCGACTGGGCGGCCCGCGTGGGCGCCGATTGTGTGCAGTTTTCGCATGTCGAGCCGTTTGGACCCCCGAACGAGGAATCGGTCGCGGCGCTCCCCGAACGGTACAACGCGGTGCGCGAGCGGCTTCTGGGTCTGGCCCGGGCGCGTCGGATGGACTTGCTGGTACCCCCACCCATGCGGCCCGAACTGCTGGATCCGGAGAGTGGGTGTTATCGGTGGCCCGATCCGCCGGGTAAGTCGCCTGCGCCGTTTTCGCCCGAGCATCCCTATCCGGCGGATGTTCTGTGCATCTGCCCCTGGATGACGCTGGTGATAGACTGCCGGGGCGACCTGTATCCCTGCGCTCCGCGCACCCACCACCCTCCGTTTGCCAACATTTTGCGGCAGGAAATTCCGCAGGCGCTCAACTCGATGCGCATTCTGCGGTTGCGTAAAGCCCTGCTCTGTGGCCAACATAGGGAGGTGTGCGCGTTCTGCAAGCCGGGTGCCCCGTATGGGGATCCCCTGCGGCGGCGGATACACCACCAGGACTCTACCCGGGAAAGCGATTCCGAGTCTTAAAGATCATGAGCTACTACGAAAACTACCAGATCGTACGGGAAGGTTCGGTGCGCCGGCGGGTTCTCCAGAGCGTGGGCGTTCAGCTCTACCGCCACCCCTTTCTGGCACTGGCGGCGCTGGTGGTGCTGACGGCGCTGGCTGTCTGGCGGATTCTGGGCCTCGGGTTTCAGGAAGACCTGCGGGTGTACCTGCCCCCGGCGCCCGCGGAGCAACGCTCCTGGAGGGCGTTGGCCCTGACGGTTCCCGCCCAGGATCCCCTGACGCTGGCGATTCGCTTTACCGATCGGACGCCTCCCAGCGTCCAGACCCGCGAGCAGGTGGCGCAGATCTTTGTGGACGCCTTGTCCGACTCGAGTTTTGTGGTCCACGCGATGGCGTTGACCGACTTTTCCGCGCCGAAACAATCCCGACCGGGCGCCGCGAATGCGGCGGCGTCCTCAGCGTCGCTAACGGTTATTCCGGAGGCGGAAACTTCAGGCCTGACTCCCCGGCAGGCGCTTCTGCGTCTGCGTCCGTCCGATCTGACCCTTTTGAAACAACTAGGCACGCCCGAAGGCGCCCGGAATCTGCTGACCCCCCTGGCGCAACCCGGGTCGCCTCCCGAGAAGGTGACGGGAGCCAACCCGTCGGCCCCGTCTTCCCCCCGCAAACCCGCGACCGCGGGTTCTCCCGTCAAAGGACCTAGTAAGCGGGACACCGCCGATCCGCTGGGGTTGATTCGAGACCTCGAGCGCCGGGTCGGTCCACCCGCCAGCCGCTATGTGTCCACCGCCTTGGCGAATCAGTCGCACGTCCCCCCGGACGAAAGAACCGTGGTCGTGGTGGTTTATCCCCGGCATGCCGCCAGTCGGCTCCTTTATTGCATGTCACTTTATAATTTCCTCAACTCCACCGTCGAGGTGTTGCGCGAGCGGGGACTTCCGGGAAAGATCCAGGTCGAGGCGGAGTTTTATGGGCGGCATTACGAAACCGGCCGTCTGGCTCGGGAGTTTCAGGACGCCTGCCGGCGCAATGGCCTGGTTCTGGTGTTGTGTCTTCTCCTGCTGTTCATCCTGGCTTTCCGAAAGATCGAATCCCTGATCTTTGTGGGGTTGCCCCCTCTGGTCGGTCTCGTCTGGACCTATGGGCTGGCCTCTTTCTACACACACCAGTTGCACCTGTTCACCGCGTTCCTGCCCGTTCTGCTGGCGGCGCTCGGGCTGGAGTTTGCCTTCCAGATTTACCACCGTTTCACCGATGAACTCTACCGCACCCGGCGCTATTATCCCGCGCTGAGCCTGGCCTATACCGAAGCGGGGCGGGGCATGGTGGTGGCCGCGTTGATGAGCGCCGCCGTCTTCTTCTCGCTTTTCACCAGCGAATCGTACCAGTTGCGCGAACTGGCCGTCATCTGCGGTCTGGGTGTCCTGTCCATGGCGGCGGCGGCGCTTTTGTGGCTCCCGCCGATGGCGGCCATCAAGAGCGCTCTGGCCCGGGGCAGGGTCACGCCGGTCAACACGTACGATTTCGGCCTGAACCAGATCAGTGCGGCGGTGGCCGCATCGCCCCGCACCACTCTGATGCTGGGGTTGATCGTCACGGCCTATCTTTCGGTTTCTACCGGCAATCTGACGATCAACCGGCAGGTGGGATTGGATATGAACCCCCAATCGGCCACCGTTTCGCGCCGGGGCGTGACCGCGGCGGCGGGCGCCATGTCGAACGACCAGGTCCTCTCCATCCTGACCGAGGGCAACACGCTCGAAGAGGCCCTGGGGTACAATGACATGCTCTACAACAACCTGCTGGATCTCCCCGCGACCTTCGGGCTGGATCGCGTCTGTTCGATCAGTCCGGTGCTCCCCTCGCCCGCGCTCCAGACCCGCATCCAGCTCGACGTGTCCCAACTCGACCTCAAGGCGACCTCCCACTCGCTGGCGCAGGCGGCCACGGACCTGGGATGGCCCGAAGCCTCTTTCAAGCCGTTCCTCGAAACCCTGGCGCGGTGGCAGAGCGCCGTGCCGGCGCCCGCCCGGCCCGTTCTCTTCTCCGATCTCACCGAACCGAAAACCCTCTCGACCCTCCAGCAGCACATGGTGCATGAGGGGGGAAAGTACCGCATCCTGACGAGTGTCGTGCCCCGGGCCGACGCGCAGGACCTGCTCACCACCCGCTTCGACGACCTGGTGACGTTCCTGCGCAAGGGGCCGGTCTCGAACGCTCTGCGGTTCAGCAACGAGGCGATGGAGAAGCGGCGCGTGTCGCGCGATATCCTGAGCACGCTGGCGCAAACCACCCTCTTCTCCGCCCTATGGCTCGTGGCGGGGGTCTTTCTGCACTTCCGGGTGCGGTTTGTGGACGCCCTGCTGGCGCTGCTGCCCATGACGTGCGCGGCCATCTGGACCTTCGGCTTCCTCGTTCAGTTCCACTTCAGCATCAGTCTTTACTCGCTGCTCGTTTTCCCGCTGGTCATCGCCATCGCGCTGGACCAGACGATCGTGTTCATCCAGCGTCTCTACGAGCGGCGCTACGCCTCGCTGCGCCAGGTCATGCGGGTGGGCGGGCGCCCGAGCATCGTGTCGAGCCTCTCGATTCTCATCGGCATGGGCTGTCTGGCCCAGATCCCCCTCCCTGCGTTCCGCGAGATGGCCACTGTGGCCCTCATCGCCATCTCGTCGGCCACCGTGTGTACCCTGACCCTGGTCCCGGCCCTGTTGCAGATCAGCCAGGAGGGCGGCGTTCTGGCCTGGTTCTCCGCCGGGGAGGAAGACTGGGACGATGAATAGCCCTGGAGTGGTTGTGACAACCTGTTAGTGTCCTTGCCAGAAGGAATCGTCATGGTGACATGGAGTCCGGTCTGTTCCAGACCCAAGTCCCGTCAGGGACTTCTGACAATAGCCCAGCGCTTCAGCGCTGGGGGTTCAGGAACAACCATCCCCCGTCCCGGAGGGACGGCTGTCGGGTTCCACCCGGTTTTTTCAGTCGTCCCTCCGGGACGGAACATCTCATTGCCAGAACCGACAGTAGAATAATGAAAATTTTTTGGGACAATAACTCTATGGCGATTCTGCTGAAAATTCAGGGGAGCAGGACATGAAACGAATTCTACTGATCGTGGGGCTTGTTGTGTGCGTGGCATGCGTCGGATTGGGTTTTGTCCCGCGGCCATTTTCTGCCATACCCAGTCTCATCTCTTCCGTCCCCTCTCATCCCACATCCTCTCCCTCCCATGACGGCACTCTGGACGAGGCCATCCAGGAACTCAGGAAAATGAAAATCGAGGAAGAACTCTATGATCTTGAGACGCCGCAGGCGACAGAGAAAGCATTGAAAAAATCAGAAGATCACATTCGGGAGATGGAGGCGGAAAGGGAAAGCGCGTCAAAAGAAGGGCGGAAGACCAAGTTTCCGGACAGCACGTTCGAAGAAAGCAAGGAACACCTGAGGATCTTTCAGGAACGTTCTGGGGAACGGGGAAAGGCACTGGTTGAGTCTTTGTTAAAGGCGGATCTGAAACAGTATCGAGAGGAATTTGAAAAGATTTATGACATTCAGCACACCCCCATGGCCCCGGAGGAGATCGAGAAGGCCTGGGTTCAGGATCTCTGGTATCAGGTGGACTATCGCAAGCGCGTGCGTCAATATCCCGACTCGGACGGGAATTATCTGATCGAGATACGGGGACGTGTCGTGGACCAGGATGGCATCCCGGTTCCCGGAGCAAGTTTGACATTCCACGTCGGTTCCGCAAAGGGATTTAATTTGAATCCCAAGCGAAGGGAGATCATTGTTACGACAGACGAAAAGGGCGTGTACCGACTCGATGAGCGAGGATACGATTGCTCCCTGAAGCGTATTACTGCGGCAGGGTGTCGGTTTCTTCCGGAACGACTGACAGTTCGTTTCTTTCTTCCACAAGGCCGGATCAGTGAGGAATCAAAGATGCGGCGGATTCAACAGGGGAAGACGTCTCCCGGAAACTTTTTCGAGTTCTCTCTCTGGAAGGAACTTGGGAATCCAGAGGAGGTCGTTCTTCGCGGGAATATTTATGGGGATATTTATGGAGAACGGGGAAGCATGGAAGGGTTGGGGCATCGAGGCATCTTAAAAGTAGATGAGCACGCTTATGCCTACGACCTCTTCAAGGATCGGTTTGATTGGCAGGCAATCAACGCCGCCCGTTTGGATATAGGGAAACAATCCGAAATTAAGAAGGCGGGGACGGATAAACCCTTTTATGAAACGGATCTGAGCACAACGGGCAATGCGCAGCCGGATCCTAAAGAATATGAGGGGAAAGGCGATTTTGTCTCCCAGATTTTCCAGTCGCCGGATAACCCGCACCAAGCAATTCTGCGCATCACGGCGATTGACGGGGGCGTGGTTGCAAACTCCACCAAGAGTTTCGTGGCGCCCGAGGAGGGGTACCAACCCTTTTGGGAGTTTCCGTTGGATTTGAAGGAAAATAGGGTGTTTGCTAATTTTTTCCTGAAATCGCGGGGCGGTCAGGTTTATTCGCGTTTGACTGCGTCATTTGGTCCAACCAATGGCGGCCCGATGGATAATCCCAACTACAATCTTAGAGGTGGTTTTCATGGCATTGTCAGTCCCACGGGGAGTCGGGTTCTGGAACCCTGGGGAGGGAAATATACACAAGGAGAGGCGACCGCATTCTCCAGGCGGGACTGGAAACAGGTGGGAAAATAGAACCTCACGATAGTAAGAATCTTAAATTGAGGAGATGACCCCATGTTCAAACGAACCCCTCTCTTGACCGCCCTTCTGATCCTGGCCGGATTTTTGTGTGCGAATCGGCTTCCGGCAGAGGACCTCTGGCAGACCGCGCAGGCCGAGGCCGCCACCCACCGGTTCTCCACCCTGTTCACGGCGCAGGATGTTAATCGCTACCTGAAGGATGAAAAGGGCCTGACCGACGCCGTGGCGTGGTGCCGCCAGACGGGCGTCACCAAGGTGTACATTGAAGTGTTCCGGGGCAACTTCTACGCGCCGAAGGAAACCCTGATCGCCGCGCGCGAACGGTTCCGGAAAGAGGGGTTTATCGTCGAAGGGTGCGTGACCCCCACCGCCATCGGGAAACTGTCCCAGGGGTGGAAGGAAATTTCCTGTTATACGAACACCGGCACTCAGGAAAAGACCGAAGAGGTCTTCCGGACCGCCGCCGGACTCTTCGATGTCGTCATGATTGACGATTTCTGGTTCACCGACTGCGCGTGCGACGAGTGCAAGGCGGCGAAAGGGGACCAGACCTGGTCGCAATACCGTCTGGCCCTGATGGAGAAGGTCTCGCGCGAGCGGGTGCTCGGTCCCGCCCGGCAGGTCAATCCCAAGGTCAAGATCATCATCAAGTACCCCGAATGGTACGACAAGTTCCACGAACGCGGCTACGACGTGGCGCGTGAAACGGAAATCTTCGACTTCACCTGGATCGGGACGGAAACGCGCGACCCAGACAATCCCGAGTGGGGAAAAAAGCCCCAGTACGGCGCCTACTGGATCTCGCAGTGGGCTATCGCGTTCAGCGGAGACAAGATGGGTGGAGGCTGGTACGACGTGCTCGGTACCACGCCCAAAACCTACGTCGAACAGGCCCGTCAGACCATCCTGGGCCAGTGCCGCGAGAGCATGCTGTTCTGCTACAGCGTCCTGCACGGCAACCACGGGCCGCAGGACGTCGAGGCGCTGCGGGCGGAAGTCGCCGGACTGCTGAATCTGGCGGCCTTTGTGAAGGGGGAAAAAACGCGCGGGGTGGGAACGTACAAACCGATGAACAGCGACTCCGGCCCGGACGTGTATCTCTTCAACTTCCTCGGAATGCTCGGCCTGCCGTTGACCGCCGCCACCGCTTTCCCCTCGGACGCGCCGGCGCTCGTTCTCACCACGCACGCCCTCGCCGACCCCGCCCTGGAAGCCCAATCGCTCAAGGCGCTGGCCACCGGGAAACCGATTCTGATCACCAGCAGCCTGAAGGCCGCCCTGCCCGAGTCGCTTCGGACGAAATTCGACGCGCCCCAGGTCCGCGTGCTCGACCTGAAGACCGACCCGGCGAAAAAAGGCCCGTACGAAGTTCTGGATACCGTGCGCGCGCTCGAAAAAATGCCGCAGAAGGAACTGGACGCCCTGCGGGCGCCACTCCTCGCTGCGTTTGGGATCACGCTGTCGGCCCCGGCCAGGGTGTCCCTCTATCTTTACGGCGAGGACAAATTCGTCCTCGAAAACTTCAATGACGACAAGGTGACGGTGGAGTTTTCGGTCAAGAACCAGTCGGCCTTCGAGCCGGTTCTGGCCCTGCCGACGGGCGCACCGCTTCCGGCGCTGAAAGCCGAGGCGGGGAAGGCGACGTTGCGCCTCGAACTGCCACCCCGCTCCCTGCTGGCTTTCAGTGCGGTGGCCGGGAAGAAGTAACGCCGTGAAAGAAGGCGAAAAAAAGCGGATGACAAGCGCCAACGGTGCGATATTATACCAGCCTGGGGCATCGCCCCAGGAACCGGACGCTTTCTTTGCCGTCAGGGCTGAAGTCCCGTACGATGCAGGCCTTTTTCCTCACTTTCATAGCCCGGGCCTTCAGCCCTTGTAAAATGGGGGACATCTTTCCAGGGGCGCCGCTTCGCTTGCCCCTGGCTGGTATAAATCCGCGCCGTTGGTGCTCAACCGCAGTTTTCTGGATAATCTGGCGAAATGCCTGGTGACTTATCTATCATTTTATGAAAGCGAGCTTTCCCGTATGACCACCCCCAACAGTATCCTTGATCTTTTCCGCCTCGATGGCAAAACCGCCCTGGTCACCGGCGGAGGCGGCGTGCTGGGCGCCACCTTTGCGCGCGCGCTGGCCGAGGCGGGCGCCACCGTCCACATCTCCGACATCCGCCTCGAGGCCGCCGAGGCCAACGCGAACGCCCTGCGCGCCGACGGCCTGGACGCCCACGCCCGGGCGCTCGACGTCCTGAGCCGCGAGTCGCTCGAGGCCGCGAGCGCGGAAATCGGCCCGTTGGATATTCTCCTCAACGGCGCGGGGGGCAACCAGAAGGCCGCCACCACCTCGCCCGACAACTCCTTCTTCGACCTGCCCCTCGACGCGCTCGAGCGCGTGCTGGCGCTCAACCTGTTCGGCGGGGCTATTCTCCCGTCGCAGGTTTTCGGCCGCGCGATGCGCGACAAGGCCGATGGCGCCGTGATCCTCAACATCGCTTCGATGAACGCGCTGCGTCCGCTGACGCGCATCCCGGGTTACTCGGCGGCCAAGGCCGCCGTGGCCAACTTCACCCAGTGGCTCGCCGTCCACCTGGCCCAGGAGTACAACCCCAAACTGCGCGTCAACGCCCTTGCGCCCGGATTCTTCCTCACGGACCAGAACCGGTTCCTCCTGACCGACGAGAAGACCGGCGGTTTGACCCCGCGCGGCCAGACCATTCTGGCCCACACGCCGATGGCCCGTTTCGGAGCGCCCGAGGACCTGGCCGCCGCCACGCTCTGGCTCTGCTCGCCCGCGTCGGCTTTTGTCACCGGCATTGTCCTGCCGGTGGATGGGGGTTTTTCGGCGTGCAGCGGCGTGTAGCATTGCGGCGCGCGGAAGAGGGATGGATTGTCGGCACACGATTTCCCGTCCCGCAAATCGTTCGCCTTTCGATTTGTCATCTCTTTTTATTTGACAGAAGTAAAAACCTTGGGCATACTGCCCTTCCGCCTGAGTGGCTCTGGGTCTCCAGAGACGGATGTTCGGGTGGGAACGTGTGAATCAGAAGAGTGAGGGGGTGAGTTTCTTTGATTACTGTCATGGTGGACGACAGCGAGCCGATCGAAAAGGCCTTGAAGCGTTTCAAAAAAGAGTGCCAGAAGACCGGTATCCTGACCGAGCTGCGTCGCCGCGAGTTCTACGAAAAGCCCAGCATCACGCGCAAACGCGCCCAGGAAGCAGCCGTTCGTAAGCATCGCCGCAAAATGCAGAAAATCAACAGCAAACTGGAGATGATGTAATCTCCCCCTCGTAAACCGCGATCGTTTCGATCCGGATCTTTTGAATCTTCTGGTTTCATCCTGAGTCCAGATTTTTCGCAAGCCGCCCCCTCAAACCGGGCGGCTTTTCTTTTTATCCTTGAAAAGGCCGCCCTCCCGGACCGCCCCCTCTTTTGTGTCGAATTGACTCATTCCTTCCCCTTATGGGCCTGTGTCCAAATAACGCATTTCCTCCGCGAAATGGGTCACAATGACCCGCTTTCGGGAGGTTTTCCCTCCGTCTTTCCTCCCTCTCCCTTCTTTTCTCAAGGGAGATTCTCTTCGTTCATAGAGTTCGTACAGGACTGATAAAACTCATAATAGGCCGCTATCAAGAGTCATCCCCTCTCGGCCCGATCTCCCCGTCTGTGCGGGAGGCGGGCTGGCACGGCTTTTGATGGTAATCAGGGCAAACGCCAGGCGGGGACGCGGCAGAGGCGTCCGGAGACCTGGAGAGAAGATTCAAGGCCCTTCCGGGGCGATTTTCCCCAGGGGGCGCGAACAAAATCAACACCAAGGAGGATCAGGATCATGACAGGAACATGGGAATGGTTTCGCGAGATGGATCGCATGCGGCGCGAAATGGACCGCTTGTTCGAAGGGACGGGGTTGGGCACGACATGGCGACCGTTCCAGCGCTACTCCTTCCTGCCCGGCAGCGCGGCCCGGTCCTATCCGCTCGTCAAAGTGAGCGAAGACGCGGAAAACGTCTATGTGCAGGCGCTCGCGCCCGGTATGAACCCCGCATCGCTTCAGCTTCAGGCGGTTCGCAACCAACTGACCATCTCGGGTGAGAAGGAACCGTCGGCCGGCAAGGAAGTGCGCCCCGAGGCGTACCACCGCAACGAACGCGCGGCGGGGAACTTTGTCCGCTCGTTCACCCTGCCCGCTGAGGTCGAGCAGGAAAAGGCCGAGGCGGAGTACAAGAACGGCCTGCTGCGCATCAAGTTGCCCAAGGCGGAGACCGCCAAACCGCGCCAGATCACCGTCAAGGTGGCCTGAGGCGCCGACAGCGAACGGATTACGGAAGCAACAGACAGGAAAGGAGACACGACCATGGCCGAGACAACGGCAGTAACCAGACCGGAACAGGAATCCGCCGTGACGGGCACCCGCGAGGACGCGCGGTATCTCATCCCCCCGGTGGATATTTACGAAACGGAAGAGGGCCTCGTGGTGAAGGCCGACATGCCCGGAGTGACGCGCGAGAACCTCGAGGTGCGGGTGGACGACGGCGTCCTGACCCTGAGCGGCAAGCCGACCAACGGGCTTCCGGGTTCGTCGGTCCTCCAGGAGTTCGAACTGCTCAACTTCTACCGCCAGTTCCAACTCTCCGACGCGGTGGACCAGGAGAAGATCGAGGCGGAACTCAAGCACGGCGTTCTGACGCTCCACCTGCCCAAGGCGGAAGCGGTCAAGCCGAAACGGATCGAGGTGAAAGTCGCCTGATTCGGTTCTGTGGGGGAGGAAACGGTTTTATTCAACCGCGAAAAGCGCGAAAGACGCGAAAACTACCGTCTTTCGCGCTTTTTACGGCAGACAGTGGCTATGGGACCGGGGTGATGCCTTCGAGGATTATTTCCTTCTCCGCCTCCAGTTTGCCGAAAAGTTCCGTCTCCCACGTCAACAAAACTTTGATTTTTTCGCCCTTTCCAAGCGTCTTCGGAATTTCCCAGAAAGATTGATCAATGCCTCCCAGTCCAAACGTCGTGGTGTCCTCGCCAATCTGTTTCCCCTGAGCATCGTAGAACACAAGCCGTCCCATACTGGGTCCCGACATATCAGGGGAATTGGGATCCTTTGGCGAAGTCTCTGAAAACGGCAGAACGCGACTGTATGAAACATTGTTTTCTCCCAGAAGGGTCCGGTTGATAACAAGAGGTCCACCTATTTGATCCAGGGTCATTTCGAAAGATTTGATCTGACCAATCGGCAATATCGTTGTCTTGCCTTCCTCGACAGGAACAGATTCCACGACAAACTCTGTCACATACATTTTGTTGGATTCGGTGACCAGGAACAACGTTGCATGCATAGACAGAGAGTTGCAAGATTCCAGGGAGATCGGAAAGTCTTTGTCGGTTCCATAGAATTCTGTGGGGGTGCTCTGCTTTTTCGAGTCCAGGTACGAGATGGAAACCTCCCACGATTTGATCTGACAGGCAAAATTCGGTTTGAGGTCCAGCTTCCCCTGGGGAATGGTCGAACGGGTCAGGATCAATTCCATCTTCGGGGTGTCGAATCTTGCATCATAGAGAACGCCTTGAATTGAAACACCGGTCTGGAGAAGAAACACCTCCGGTCCTGTTTTTCTGAAGGTATAAGGCGGGTCAAAATCGAATTTCCCGTTCCCGTTGACATCGAGCAACAGAAACGCCGAACGTTCCGGACATTGCGGACCGATTCCCAGAGGGGTTTGATTGAGAATGGCGGCTTCCACCTCTTTGCCCTCGAAAAGAGTTTTGCCTCTGAGCCAGAAATCCGTTTTCACCCGGAGCGAGTTCGTTCCCAATGCCAGCGGAAGATGGTGTGTCGTCCCATTGGGCAACTGAAACTCGGCCTCACCTTCCTGGTAGCCTCCAAAATCGACTTGGTATCCTCCAAGATTAATCGGAGAAGATTCCGGTCCTTTGAACCCGGTAAATCGAGGGTCATTGGATAGATCCTCGTCGCCGTTCAAGTCAAAAATAACGGAATTGAACACTTGGGGGATCTTTTTCCTGGGGGAGAGAACCGACAAGCCCGGGAGCAAACCTTCCTTTGCATGATAAAGAACGAAGAGAACGGGGGTTACACCATCGAATACAACCCGTCCCATCTTTCCTTCACGCGCGTCTCCCGGCAATTTCTTCGCTTTGAGCGAGTTATCGCAGGAATAGAATTGAAAACGGAGAAACCGATCGAGGGCCTCCCGGTATTCCGGGCCGATGAGTTCGCACTGAAACTTTCCAGGGGAGCCCAATCCCACATCTTTGACGAGGGGATAAGGATCTCCCCCTTGGAATCGGGACTTCTTCAGATAAAACAACCCCAACATCAGACCCAACAGGATAACGAATCCCATGGGTATCAGAATTCTCCATCTTTGCATAGACGATCCCCTCCTTGGGGTTCCCTTTTTCACTTCTCCGGCATGGTCACATCGTCTTGCGCCGCGGGACTGTTGCCCGTGTTGTTTTTCGGAGTGGAAGTGAGGTCCTCAAGGGTGATTTCCTTCTCCGCCTCCAACTTCCCGAAAAGTTCCGTCTCCCATGTCACAGAAACTTTGAGTTTGTCTCCCTTTTTCAGGGTCGGGGGGAGGCGCCATTCGTAATTGTGATCCGCTCCCTTTCCAAAAGCATGGATGCCCTCGCCTGCCGTCAGCTGTCGGCCCTGCGCGTCCCGGATGAGAAATTGAACGGGGCTTGACGAGAAGATTTTCATGGTCCCGCTTGATATTTTAGATTGCCGTCCCAAGACCAAAAGGGAAGACGACTGCCTCAAGGTGATTTCGAGGGTCGGTTTCTCAATGGTCAACGGGGTGGTTTCACCGTTTCGGATGGTCAAGGGGCGATCCAGTGAATAATCGAGGGCTCCCGTTTTTCCGGACTCGGTCTTCAGGGAAAGATGGACGTTGAGATGGACTTCCCCGGCCTTCAGGGGAATCTGGGGTTCCCGCTCGGAATCCGCAAAGATTTTCCACGCGTTTCGGGAGTCTGCAAAAACGCCGCTCAACCCCGTGATTTTCGGGAGGGTTTCGAACTTGAGATCGAGTTTCCCCTGGGGACAGCGAGTCCAGTTCAGTTCCATCCGGGTTTTATCAAACACCCCCTCATACAGAACACCCTGCCACAGAACCAGGGGCAACCGGAACTCGTTCAGACTGGAGCGAGAATTTCCCCACCCCGTGTAAAAGGGTTTGAACTTCCCTTCCCGATTGAGGTCGAGTTGAATCCGGCGGGTTGCAGGGTTCCCATCCCCGCATTCAATCACGGTGTCGAGTTCCCGTCCGTTCAGGACGGATTTTCCCCGCAACCAGAGGTTGCTCTGAACCAAGATCCCGCTCCATTTCAACACCACCCTCACTTTGCAGGGGGGCGCATTCGGGATGGGATAATCGATTTCTTTAGTCCGAACAGACTCCCCCCCTGGCGCACTATTCGGAAAGTCGTAAGCGAATGTCTCATCCGCGAACCCAACATACTCGGGATCGTTTGTGAGGTCGCCGTCTCCGTTGAGGTCAAAAACGATGGCGTCGAGCGGCCCCTTTTCCTCCCGGGCATACACCGCAACCAGGATGGGGTTCACGAAATCGAGATAGATTTTACTCAGGCGAACCCCCCGGGCGCCCTGGGGCAACTTTTTCACGTTCTGATTGATCAGCAGTTTTTCCATGTCCTGACTGGGCCAGTAAGAACTCTGGGCCTCTCCCCCCTGCCAGCGATCGGAAGAGTTGGGGAGAGAACCTGGATACTCGGGGGGAACGGGTCTCCGGTATTCCTCGGGGATCAGTTCGAGCCGGAAGGCCGCGTGGGCCAGCGGAGTGACGGCGAGCAGGACGAGCAGGCTCGCGAGGACTCGGGATGAGGTGGGCCGCATGGGCGACTTTCTCCTTTCAGTTTTGGAACCCTGTCGAAATGGGGGAAGTGTTCAACCTGTCCCCCGGGAACGAATCCGGCAATACAGACAAAACATTTTATACTCGATTGTCGCGTTTCGAGGAAGGAATATTCGATCCCGAGGTTATGGCGCCTTTTGGAAGTGTTACCCTGCGGCACGGCAATCTTTTTGCCAACTGTTGTTCCGCTTCCCGGCAGCGGTTTGCGGGAGGGCCGTTCGCTCCGCAATTCCGCATGCCGCCCGGCGGGAAATATTTTCCCCGTATATTGGATAAAGTGAACGCTCCCGATTTTCCACCCGGTTCTCAGGGGAAAGCGGGTTGGGATTTTCTCCGCCCGTAAAATGCGGAAGCCGCAAACCCCGCGCTCAAGATTTGCCGTCCCGAGAGCCGCCGTTGAAAAATGGCGCGCGTTTCCCGCTCTTGTTTTTGCGGATGAAAAGCAGGGCCGGTCTGCAAGGCCGCGTGTTGTGTTTCCGTCACGTCGGATTTCCCCCCGGCCTTTTCAAACAAAGAATTTCTCTTCCGAGGCAAGGCTTTCCGATGCGGGGAGGCGGGCCTTCGGGGAGGGCGGGCGCTTTCGCCCGCGTGAGAGAAAAGCCTTACTGGCGCGTTCCGCTGCGGTTTTCGGGCCGTTGCGGAACGGTGGAACAGTCGGGTCTCGAAGGCGGAGAAACAGGCCCCCTTGCGATCAGGATCGCGGACGCGTTGCGGGGTGTTGCGCGTTTCTTCGGAAAAGAAAAGAGAGGCGTTCCGCGCGCAAGGCGCTCTCCGTCAGAGAAGATATTTTTGAAGAGAAAAACAGCGTACAACATAAGGGAAGACTTCCCGGTTTGTATTCATGGTCCGGATGCACGACGTTCTTCCGAAACGGCGCATGCAGATTTTTTCGTTTCTCCTTGACATTCGGCTGCAAAAAAGATAAAGTACATGGTAGAGGGGTTTTGTATGGTCCGACGCTTGGTCCTCCCGCCGAAACCCTTCTGCCGGGCCGCCTGGCTTGGCGGGGCGGGTATTTCACGATCAGGAGATGTGCCATGTTCTCTCGGCACCCGGGGCGCAGTTCCAGCGGTTTTACGCTGATTGAAATTCTCGTGATTTGCGCCATTCTAGCCATCCTCTCCTCGATGCTTATCTTCAACGTACGCGAGACCATGCAGCAGACCGAACGCAAGGCGTCCTTCGCCGACGCCCGTTCCGTGGCCAACGCTCTGACGACCGCGCAGTTCGACATCGGTTTCCTTCCCCGCATCGGGTATCTGAATTTTGCCGTGCCGGACCTCCAGCGTCTGGCTTCCTCCCAGTACGTGCTGCCCAAGTCGTTTGACGCCATGGGGTTTCCCGACGGCATGCTGACGGGCAAGACCAGTCAGGTTTATACCAACTGGGGCAAGGGGGGCAGTTACCTGAACATCGGCGCCGAGCGCGCCGGTCTGGTGGCGGGCGGCAGCAGCGGTTACCTGTGCAAAATGGAGATTCCCGACTTGGGTTCGAGCGCCGATAAATTGCTCATCTGGCCCGCCGATCCCTGGGGCAACCCCTATGTGGTCTATCTCATCAAGGTTCGGTACGGCCCTCCAACGACTCCGGATGGACCGGGAGCGGTGGTCTACAACGGCGCGACCTACAGCTGGATCGGCTCTCCCACCGAGGAAGCCACCTATCTGGCCGCCGTGGTCAGCTATGGCGCCAATGGGATTCCCGGCGGGTTTGCGGACGAGAAATTGAACGTGGCGGCGGGCGATCCCAATACGGTGGTGAACATCTATGGGCTTTATCGGACGACCGGCACGCCGGGCCAGTTCACCGCGCTGCGCAGTTCGGAGTTAATGAGTGGAAATCAGACAAAGGCCCTGCGCAGAGATTTCGGGTATGCGCCGGGGGGCGGGATTCCCGGCATTCTGGATGACGGGTCGGACGATATCATCCAGCGGATTCGATAAAGAGGGCGCCCTGAACGGTTGCCTTGTGTCTCAGGCGCGGCCTTTCGGGCCTTCGGTCGCCTGCGGAAAAGATACCAAACGGAGTCGAGGACCGAGTACCATGCTTCGCAACGCCAAACGCCGTTCCGCTTTTACCGTCATTGAACTGGTGGCCGTGGCTTCCATCATGGCGATCCTGTCGCTGATCCTGGTGCAGCAATTGCGCGTGCGGGTGGAGGAGTCGCGCAAATCCGCAGCCATGGCCGATCTCAGAACATTGGCCAACATTATCACCCTCTGCCAGGCTGAAACCCGGAACTATTTCCCGCTGCAATGTTACGCAAGCATAAACCTGCCCGATTCCTGGATCATCAGGGATCCGGGTGGCCAGTGGATGCAACACACGGACAACGTCCCGACTCTTCTTGCCAGCTGGGCCGGACCCTACACGACCTTCAACAATTCCCTCTCGATGGATAGAATGGCAACATCTTTTGGGTACCTGATTTCCCCCTCGGGACCGATTTACCCGGTGCAAAGCACCGACATGCTTCGGGAACTTCGCTATCCTCTCGATCCTTGGGGAAATCCTTATATCGTATCCTTTCTGAATGGGTCGTTGAACTCAAAGTCCATTGAGGTGAGGGCTGTTTACAGTCTGGGTCCCGATGGGCGGCCGGGAGCCGCAAGCACGGCGACCAATCCGGCGGATTATCGTCCGTGGAATAGAGACGCCATTCCGAACTCCGGAGAACTGGGCCGCGAAGGTTCCGACGATCTGAAAAACGAGTTCTAAAAGAACAGACACGCTGGGTGTCGTCATCTATCATTCAAACCCGGTCAGCCGTTGAACTGGCCACACGGACACAGAACGAAACTCAGGAGAGATCGCGTTATGAGCCGTCATTCTTACCCCAAGCCGCGTTTTACCAGCCGCCGCGCCGGTTTCAATCTTATTGAACTGCTCATTGCCCTCATCATCATCTCGGTGCTCACCGTGATGCTGGTGCCGTCGGTGGGCCGCCGGGCCGAGCAGGCGCGCATCACCGCCTGCCAGGATGAGCTGCGCCGCCTGGCCGACGCCGAGGAGCGCGCCGCCACTGATCTCAATTACTACCTGCGCCTTTTCGCGCTCGACGATACCGCTACCGGAGACGGCATGGGGTTCGGCCCCACCGACACCCAAGACGGGATCGGGGACGAAACGCTCAATAACGTTTTCACGGTCAGCCCCACGGTCAGTCTTTTCATCACGTTGAAAAATCAGGAGATCGTCGACTTCGGAAGTCAGGCGGTGGCCGACGCAGCCTACCGGCGCCTTTTCGGGATCGAAAGCATGGCGGCCGCCGGCGGCACCACGGCCAACAAGTGGTTCGGGCCGTACATCACCATCACGAATGACGAAAAAGGGACAAACGCCTTCACGAACCTCCTGCCGGGACATTATCCGGGGATTCCCAACGATCCGTGGGGCAACGATTACATCTTCTTTCTCCGGGGCGACGTGAACAATAACACCAACAGCGTGCCCGCCGGCGCGATTGTGGAGCCGAGCGGCGTGGTGACGGGCACGTACCTGGGCAAGGACGCCACGAAATTCGACCGTCCGACGATTCTGAGCCTCGGGCCGAACGGTGTGGCGGGCGACGGCACGGGGGGCACGGAAGGCGAATTTGGCAAGGGCGACGACCTGTTTGTGCAGTTTGGCGGCTGACGCCGGTTTCACCGGGGGGCGAGGGAGGGCGTTTCCTTCCCGCGCGCTTCCGTTTTCAAGCGCCCGCAAGGGCACGATCCGGCCGCGGGCAGAGGGGGCCGGAGATCCTGCAAAGGAGTTATCTCAGATGTTTGTTCCTGAGTTGATGCGCAAATCGCTTCGCCGGGGTGTGACCCTGACGGAACTTATCGTGGTGGTGGCCATTGTCGGCATCCTGACCACGCTCATCGTGCCCGTGGCGGTGAACCGCTCGCGCCAGGCCCGGATTGTCGCCGCGCAGCAGGACATCCGCCAGTTGGTGGATGGTCTCGAGGCCTGCGCCGCCATCCACGGCTACTACGTGCCCCTTCAGGTGCTCGACGATCAGAATATCTATCGCGACGAACTGCCCGGCGGTCTCGTTTCCGCGGATTCGATCCACGAAGAACCCAATCCGGATTTGCTTTATCTGATTGATCCGATGGTGCCGGTGGATGACCAGGCGGGAAATCAGGATACCCTGAACGATATCAACGTGCCGCGCATCGCCGACATGATCCAGAACTGGACCGGTCCTTTCGTCGAGTTCCGTCACGTTTATGAAGACGCCAACCGTCAGCCGGACGATCAGTACTTTGTGAGCTACGACTATCCGCTCGACCCGTGGGGGCAACCCTATCGCCTCTACACCGCAGCCGGGGTGGCGGGACGTTCGCAGGCGCGCCAGGAAGATGTGGATCCGGATATCTGGGGGAATGGCAACGTGTTCACAAACGAGATCCTGGGGGGCGGTCAGGATTCGGAATTCATGCGTTTCGACCGCTTCGCCGTGGTGAGCTGGGGTCCGGACCAGCGGCCTGACAGCCAGTATGAAATTGACAATAAAGAGGGCGACGACATTTACATCACCTTTGGCGGCAACTATACCTCGCGCAGTTTCAACGTGTTCCGCCAGCGCTGAGCGCGTTCTGGCTGGCGCGCGCGAGGGGAGTGGGGGAAATGGCCCGCCACCCGGCGGTGGCGTGGACGCGAACCAAAACATCAGTGAAGGACAGGTTCCATATGAAGACAGGCACATCCCGCGGCGTTACGATTATCGAGCTGACGATCGTCCTGGTCATTATTTCCATCCTGACGTCCATCAGCATCGGAGTCTATAGCAATCATGTGCGCCAGGCCGAGATCGTCAAAGCCAAACTGCGCATCAAGGAACTCGAGCTGGCGGTCACGCGCTACGAGGTGGACTTGGGCGTATTCCCGCCCAGTTACTCGAAAAGCGCGGGGATCGTCACAACGGGCACGACGACCTCGAACCCCGGGTGCGGTTACCTGATTCTGGCGCTCATGCGTTCGATGAGCAACGACCCGCTCAACCCCTCCAGCCCGCGCTGGACCGGTCCCTACATCAACGTCGAGCAGAATGAAATGATGGATGCCGCGACGGGCGGTCCGGTGACCAGCGGGACCGATCCCGCCGATGTGTGCCTCAAAGATCCGTGGGGACGTCCCTACAACTACGTCCGGAGCGCGGACTACGCGGGCGGCGCCGCAGGCCCCGAGGCCACCCAGCAGGTCAACACGCCGTTCACCGGGTATTACAACCCGGCGACGGTGCAGATCTACTCGGTCGGCCCGAACGGCAACACCCCGGCCTCGCCGGGACGCGGTCTGGACACGGACGATATCAACAACTTCAACAACGTGTGACGGACTTGCTTTTTTCGGAAAGCGTTTTGTATTCCTGTTGACGTCCGCGGCCCCTTCTGCTATATAGCATGAGGGGCCGCAGTGTTAAAAATATTCCCTATCAGCCGCAAAAGGAGGATTTCCCGCTCATGAAACGTCTTGTTCTAGTCCTGGTATCGGCAGCATTCCTCTCCCTCGTTGCCGGTTCCGCCTCCGCGCACGAATACGACCGAAACGACAGCGATCATCCGCTGCGCGTCTTTTCCTACGTCGTCCACCCCATCGGTGTGTTCTTCGAGTACACCGTGACGCGCCCGGTCCACTGGCTGGCGCATCAGCGCGGGTTCAGTTATGTCATGGGGCACGAGCCGGAAGGCGCCCAACCCTATGTCGAGGATAAAACCCCGGCCAGCACGGCGCCCCAAAAGCCGGAAATGCCGGAACCGCCCAAGCCGCAGGCGGACAAAGAGATCAACGTGACCAAAACCGCCGAAGGCACGCAGTACACCATCGTGGGTCAGGCGGTGCTCTTCAAGGCCGGTTCGGCCGATCTGACCGCCGAAGGGCAGCAAGTGGTCGGGCGCGTGGCCGACATGATCAAGAAAGATTACGCCAACAACGAAATCGTGGCGCAGGGGTTCACCGACAGCCAGCCTATCAAATACTCGCACTGGAAAAGCAATTGGGAGCTGGGCGGCGCGCGCGCCCTGGCGCTGGTGCATTACCTGGTGGACAAGGCCGGTTTCCCGTCGGACAAGGTGGCCTCGATGAGCTTCGGCGAGTCGCGCAATGTCGCGCCCAACGATACGCCCGAAAACATGGCGCAGAACCGCCGCGCGGTCATCACGGTCAAGACCAACGGCTCGTCTGTTTCCATGCAGATGGCCCCGCCCGCTGCCGCCAAGTAATGGACCCGGCCCGGTAGCGTGGAACACCGATTTTCCCGTTTCACCGCGCCCGTGGGGATTTTCCCCACGGGCGCGGCTTTTCTTTTAGGATCATGCAAAATCTACGCAAGCCGCGATGATTTTCAGCCACAAAAATGCACAGAATGCACAGGGATATTTTCTGTTTTTTGTGACTTTTGTGCCTCATGTGGCTTACAACAAACGCTCTCCGCGTCTCTGCGCGATGATTCTTTTGTAACCCTTTAGCCATTCTCTGTTGGGGGTTTTCCTAATCCGGAACGTCTGCCGGGCGGGTTTGAAACCCGCCCCTACGGATTTTTTTCCTCAGATCGCCCCCCCTCTCTTGGAAACGGTGGGGGGCTGAAAGATTACATCCTTTTTATCCCCAGTCGAACGCCTGTGTCCGGGTTTTTTCCAGGCGGGCGGGACGCCCGCCCTCCCAGAAAGGCCGTTTTTACGCGGAGAAAGCGGTTGCCTGGGATCGCCAATCTCCTGATTGGCGCAGCCCAATCCCTCACCCAAAAGGTGAGGAGGCCAAAACTGTCTCAACCCATGACAGAGAAACATAAGACTCACTTTCTGCCATCAACCTAAAAACAGCAGTTGAACCCTGATCAAGGGCCTTGGGCGCCGGTGTTTGTCGCTCAAGTGCATCCGAGGGCGGGTTTTCCCGGTACGCCGAGGAGTCTTCCTTTCAGAAAGACGACGAAGGCGCGGCTCAAAATCAGCCGCCAGCGCTCAGTCCAATCCAACTGCTCCGCAGCCTTGCGAAGGTGCAGGAAAAAGCCCGTCAAACCGCGCAAAACTTTGCGGATGGAGGCCGACTCGGCATGCAGGCTCGTCAGGGTCAGCGTGGTCTGACCGGCGTGTTGCGTCTGCTTGCCCACGGCGTGCAGAAGAAGCGGGCGGCTGGTCTGCGCCTCGTGGTGTTTGTCGGGCAGGGCCAGGCGCGCGAACAGCGACCACCAGTTGTAAACCAGCGCCGTGTGGCGCGCCATGATCTGGCAGCGTTTCTGGTCCCGACTCGTGAAACCGCCCCAGCCCCACTGGTTCTTCAACTCATCGAAGACGTTCTCGCAGTCCGCCCGGTCCCGGTAGTGCTGCGCCAACGTGAGGATTTCGCCCGCGAGGTCCGTCACCAGTACGGCGTACTCGTACGGGCCCACCGTCTCGAGTGTCTCGACAAAAGCCAGTTCCAACTGTCCTGGTTGTGGGCGGTTGGCCAGAAGCAGATCGCCTTTCAGGCGCCGACGCAGGACGACGACCTTGCGCTCGCGCTCCCAGCCGCTCAGGCGCAGCCGCGACTCCACGCCCTCCCAGCCCTGGCCCGCGTCCTCCCACACCTCGCGGGCAAAGAGTTTCTCGATCAGCCCCCGTACTTTCTGAGTCTGGCGCAACTTGAACAAGTAAGGCTGTCCCCGTTTCTCGCACTCGCGCATGACCGCGTCGTTACCAAAGGCGCAGTCGCCGCGCACGAAAACCGGCCGCTGTTCGGGGGACAGGGTGTCGAGAAAGGAGAAGAACGAGGGGCTCGTGTACTTCGCCGCCGTCCGGTTGCCCGGCTGCACCTCGACGTCGAGCACCAGGCGCAGGTTGGCCAGAAAGTAGGTGTGGTACGTGTGCGAGGGACGGCCCGGTTTCTGCGGGTTGTAGCCCTTCACGGCCCCTTCCTGACGGCCGTAGAGGGGCTTGACCGTCGTGTCCAGATCCAGAATCCACGGCTCGAAAAGCAACGGTTCGTAACAGCGCCGCAGGTGAGCGGTCTGCCAGAGCGCGCACTCCTCCCCATCAACGGCCTGAAACGCCCGGCGCACCGAGTCCTCGCTGGCCACCTTCGACATGCCGAGCAATTCCGGATTCACCCCATCGGCCCGAATCGCCGCGATGTGAGCGTAGCGCGTGTGACCCGCCAGCAGACACAGCAGAGTCGTCCCCAGAATGTCGCGCTTGGCCGGGGCATTGGGGCTGTGGTACTCCAGCGGGCAATCCTGAACCCAGGCATCAAAAAGACGGGCCGTCTTGAGGAACTCGATGAAGAACGGCAATTGCCCCAGAGGCGTCACGGCCGCCTGGGGCGCCCACTCCACGTGGACCCGGCCGCCAAAAGTGTCCACCACCAGAGATTCGATCTCGGGCGCATTGGAGTCACCCAATGGGTGAGGGGTTGGGAGGAGATTTTTCTCGTTCATGCACTCAGTTTGCTACACTTGCAGAACGAGAGCAAGAGTCAACTGCGGTTTTTAGGATCAACCGCAGTCGTCAGGTTTATCCCCGTTCTCTCGGGTTCTCGCGTCTTCCCACGGTTGCAGACCTCGCGCTCCGGGCGGACACACAGGTCCGCCCCTACGGATGGGTTGCGGCTTCGCTGCGCCAGGTTATCGGCGTTTTGTGTTCGTCCTCTCAACACAGCCTCAAGACTTGGGATTCTCCTGGCCCCCCTGCTTTATTCACCGCTTTTCCCTCGAAATCCGCGCAACTCGAGATTATAGTGGGAACCGATGGAAAGCGGCGGAGTCCAACCGTTTGGAAAAGCGAGAACACCCGGCCGGAACGTCCGGCTGGCGCGAAAGGAATTTCTGGACTTGAGCGAAGAGAGTCTCATCGAGAATCTCAGAGAGCGCATTGCCAATCTGGGGGTCGAGGTCCGTTTCGAGGAACCGCTGTCGGCCCATACCACCGTGCGCGTGGGAGGACCGGCTCATCTGATGGCCTTCCCTTCCCGGTCGTCCGATCTGGCGGATATTCTGAAGATCGTGTGTCTCTCCTCTGAGGAGAAGGACTGCCCGATAGAGTTTGCCGTGTTGGGAGGGGGCGCGAACGTCTTTGCCGACTCGCACGGTTTCGACGGCCTGGTGCTCAATATGCGCCGCTGCGACGTTCAGCTCGAATGGAGCCGGGACGGCGTGCTCGTGGCGCCCGGCGGCGCGGCCATGCGGGAGGTGGCGCACGAAGCCGCCCGACGCGGGTGGGGCGGCGTGGCCTTCATGGCCGAGGTGCCCGGGACCATCGGGGGCGCGGTGGTGATCAACGCCGGAACCAACATCGGCGGGTACGTGGCCGACCGGCTCCTCTGGGCCGAGACGCTCACGCTCGATGGCGAACTGCACCGCTACGACCATGCGGCGCTGGGTTTCGGTTATCGTGCCTCGCGTCTGCTGCACACTCCGCAGATTGTCTTGCGCGCCGCGTTTCAACTCGAACGGCTCGAGGCGCTGGGCCAGACCCCGCAATCCATGCTGGCCCACTTCGACGCAGTGATGGCCGACCGCTCGGAGAAGTTTCCCCTCGATCTGCCGAACTTCGGCAGCACGTTTCGCAGCCCCGGTCCGCCGTTTCCGCCCGCCGGGAAGATGCTCGACGAACTGGGCCTGAAGGGTTTCCAGATCGGCGCGGCCCAGATCAGCCCCAAGCATGCGAATTTCATCGTCAACCGGGGCGGCGCCACGTCGGACGACATCCTCGATCTCATTGTCCACATGCGCCAGGCGGTTGCCGCGCGTCACGGGGTGCTGTTGCGGCCCGAGGTGCATTTCCTGCGCTCGCGTCACCGGCCCAGCCCCGATTTTTTCCCGCCCGTGGGATGGGGCGGCGAGGAAGCGTGATGGGTGGATTCGGATTGTCTGAACCCCAAGCCTGACCGAAAAGCGTTTCAACTTTTTTCCCCGGAGGGTCGAATGACTGCTCACCCCAAAAAGCCGGCCAAACCGCCTCGAAGCGCGGTTCCATCCGAGGGGGCGCCTTCCTCGCCGCCGCCTTCGACCGAGAGGGAAGTGCAGGAGAACCGCGCGCTCGACCACGACATCAAGATCCTGGATCACGATCTCAGGAAAATGATCCTCGCGCTCGGGTGGATGCTGATCCTGGCGGCCTCGCTCTGGGCGTTCGTCTGGGTTTGGCCCCTCATCGAGTGGTTCATCCGGGTCCTGTCCCCGTTTCTCGTCGCCCTGGTGGTGGCGTATCTCTTCAACCCCATCGTCAACCTGGTGCAGCGCAAGTTCCGGCTGGGCCGCATCGGGGGGATCGTCGCGGTGGGCTTCGTGATCGTTCTGTTGACCGCCGGGTTCTTCGGCCTGCTCGTCCCGATCCTCTATCTGCAGACCAGCAACGTGGTGCAGTTTGTCAAGGAGTCGGGACCGAAAGTCATTGACCACGGCTCCTACGCGCTCAAGGGACTGGTGGGCGAAGAAGAAGTCAAACTCTACCGGGAGAAAGCGATCGAATTTATCCAGAATCTCGACCTGAAAACCCTGCTTGAGAACGCGGACCTGGGCGATCTGGCCCAGAAGGTCTCGGATGCCGCGCCCGGCCTGACCCAGAAGGGATTCCGTGCCATGGGGGGCGTGGCGCAGGTGGTCGGTTCCGTCTTTTCCGGCGTCACGGGTTTTTTCGCCACGGCGTTTCTGGCTCTCATCATCTCGTTCTATTACCTCCTCCAGTTCGACGCCATTCCGGGCCTGCTGCGCGACGCCCTGCCACCCAGCATCGAGGACCGCACCCTGGATATTCTCAATAAACTCGACGTGGCCGTGGGCGGGTTCCTGCGCGGTCAGATCATTGTGTGCAGTCTCGTGGCCGTTCTGGCCACGGTCGGCCTGTCCTGCATCGGCATGTACAAATACGCCCTTCTGGTGGGGATTGTGGCGGGCGCGGCCAACTTCATCCCGTATCTGGGGCCGACGATGGGCGCGCTGCCCGCGATTCTCTGGGCCTTGCTGGCCCAGGACACCTGGCCCGATCGGTTCGTTTCGCTGGGACTGGTGGTCGGGTTGTTCGTTCTGATCCAGACGCTCGACGGACTGGTTTTCCAGCCGCGCATTGTCGGGAAGTCGAGCAACCTCCACCCGGTTGTGGTCATGGCCGCCCTGGTCATCGGGGGGCAGTTCGGGGTTGGGGGGATGATCCTGGCCGTGCCGCTGGCCTGTATCGGGCGGGTTCTGTTCAAGGAACTCTGGTGGGACGCCTATGTCGCCGGGCAGAATGTCGCCCGTGTGGAGGGAGAGGTTTCGTCTGAAGGTTGAGAAAGAGACGGTCTGATTGTGCAATCTCCCAAAAAAAGAACCCCCCTCTGGGAGAAACAATTGCGAATTTCCCCGGCAATCGGCTAGATAAATCCGCCCGTTCCGTCGGCACGGGTGAAACGCTCCAAAACCGGAAGCAACCCGAGCCTCCTGTTTTCGCGGGAAGCCTGGACTTTCCGGCCCGGGTCCACGCGCCCGCCCCTATTTCCACTCGAGGAGAATTGCCCCCATGTCCCCCATTCGCAGTATGACCGGATTCGGACGCTCCGAGGTCACCACCCCGTTGGGGGTGTTCTGTGTCGAGATCAAAGCCGTCAACCATCGCTTTCTGGATGCCCGTGTCCACCTGCCGCGCGAGTTTTCCGCCCTCGAGATTCCCATGCTCAAGACGGTCAAGGACCGTGTCGGACGTGGCAAACTGGAGGTGCTGGTGCGCTGGACGCCCGCCGGAGGCACGACCCTTCTCCAGAGGTTCAATCGCCAGGCCCTTGAAATCTATCAGCGCGATCTACGCGAAATGGCCCAGTCGCTCGGGCACGCCGAGGGGCCTTCTTTCGAGTTCCTTCTGGGGTTGCCCGGCGTGGCCGAAAAGGAATTTTCCCTCTACGACTGCCCGGAACTGCTCGATCAGGCCCAGCAGACCCTCAATGAAGCGCTCGACCAGCTGCTGGCCGAGCGCGCCCGCGAAGGCCGCGCGCTGTTCCTCGAGTTCATCGAGCGTCTCGAAGCGCTCGAACGGTTGCGCGTCCGTGTCGAAGAGCGCCAGCCCGAGGTCACCGAAGCCTATCGCATCCGCCTGGAAAAACGGGCCGAAGAGTGGGCCAGGATCGCGTCGGTCGAACTCGACAAGGTCCGGCTCGAGACGGAGGTGCTCATGTTCGCCGAACGCGCCGATGTGCGCGAAGAACTGGTGCGCCTCAGCACCCACCTCTCCGCGTTCCGTCAGATGCTCGATCAGGAAGACGACAAATCGCTGGGACGGCAGATGGAATTCCTCTGTCAGGAACTTCTGCGCGAGGCCAACACCACCGCCAGCAAGGCCCGCGACACGGTTATCATCTCGTCTGTGCTGGAGATGAAAAACGAGATCGAAAAAATCCGTGAACAGATCATGAATATCGAATAAAGGAACCGCGAGGGGGTGGGTGAAACCGCACGGGCGGATTTCTTAGGGCAATTTAAATGGAACCCGTCCCAGGACGGTTCAGCAGGAATCGGCATTCTGGCCGACGCGCCTCAATGAGGAGGAAACACCTTTGGGCCGGACTCTCAGTCCCCGGGAAACGACACTGGACCTTCCTGTCTCCAGGCTCCAAGGTTCCTTATCCCTTACCCATTGTCCCTTGTCCCTTGACGCGCCGACTCCGGTTGCGCCCCAGGCGTCTTCCCCGCTTCCTCCTTTGCCCCCTCCCTCGCGACCCTCGTCCGGGAAGCCCGCGCCAACACCCAGGCCGGAGCACGTCCGCAAGACGGACCTGCTGGCGGCGCTCCTGTATGGCGGCGGGGTCTTTGCCGGGGTCCATGCGCTGGCCATCCTGAGCATCACCTCTCTCGCGCTTTACCGCAGCATGGGGTTCAGGAGCGCCTTGCAGGACTTCGATCTGCCCCGCTTTCTGGCTCTCTCGTTCCTCCCTTTCGGTTTCAACCTCGCTTTCGGGATCTTTTTCGGGCAGAAGTATTGGGTCTACGGGCGCGCGAACAGGGAGTCGCCGGAGTCCTTGGTCCCCCGTTCTTCATCCGACTCCGTTTTTGAATCGTCCGGCGGGAGTGAGGACCGGCCCGAAGTCCCCTGGCCCCTTTACTGGGTTAGCAATCCCTGGTTGTGGGTGTTTCTCAGTTGGCTGGCGCTGTTTAACCTGCCGCGATTTTTCGACGATGCGCCGGTTCTGGCTGCGTTGCGCAACTTCTCGCTTCCGCCCTGGCCCCCCGAGCACTACTACATGCCGATCCGCAACGAGGTGTTTCTCTACATGGCCGTGGGAAATCGTGCGCTCTTTTCCGGATTCCTGGCAACGGTGGGGTGGCTCTGGTTTTCCGCCCGCATCGCCACGCAAACAGCCCCTGCGCCAATGGCTCCGGGGGACCGCGTGGATGGAGTGGATCCGGTGAGCAAAACGGGCAACTAACCCGCAAGCCCCCTCCCCACTTTCAAAAATCGCAGTGAGCGTCTGTCGTCCGGTTTTCTTTCAGGCGGGCGGGACGCCCGCCCTCCCAGAAAGGCCATTTTTCAAGGGAAGAAGGGGTTCCCCCTGGAACGCCGATCTCCTGATCGGCGCAGAGAAAATCTCACCAAAAGGGTGAACGGATTGCGACGCCTGTTTTCCCCGCCTTACAAGGCGTCCAGACCTGTTTCTTCGTTTCAACTGTGGTTTTGGGGTTCATGGGAGGGCGGGCGTCTCGCCCGCCTGTGAGGAAAGCCGGGGCAGGGGCGCTCAACAGCGATTTATACAATGATCCTGACAACCTCACCGCGCATTTGGGCAATCCTTTACCCAGTTTTTGTGCAAACGTTTACCCATTTTTCCCATTCCGACGCCCGGAAAAAGGGTTTGACCGCTCGAGAGAAACCGGGATGCGCGTTTTTTCTGCCGGGTTCAAGATCGTTGATTATAAAAGAGATGAGTTGTCTTGGAACGAGATTTTTCGTCTCAGAAGGCTCCCTGCGTGTTCGGCAAATCGAGTCTGGCACAGCGGTTGCGCAATAGATCGGCGTTGGCTGCTCCAAATGAGAGAGCAGAAGAGAGACAAAACTCAATTTCATAGACGACACAGGAGGATGGTAAAATGTTCAAGAAAGCGAAAAGCGGCTTCACCCTCGTTGAAATCATGATCGTTGTGGCGATCATCGGCATCCTGGTGGCGATTGCGGTCCCCGGCTTCATGAAGGCCCGTGTGACGGCGCAGAAGAACGCCTGTATCGAGAACCTGACGAAGCTCAATGGCGCGGCGGAGCAGTGGGCGCTCGAAACCAATAAGGGTGAAACGGACACCTACATATTCGACGACATTACTCCGTACCTGTCGGGTGGTATGCCGGTCTGCCCCGCCGGCGGCACCTATTCGGAAGGCACCTTGGCTGGCGTCGGGCCGGATTGTGATGAGCCGGATCACGACCTGCCGTAATCCGGATGCATGGTAAAGTTTTCTGGCCGGGGTCTTCGATTCGGGGGATCCCGGCCAAATTACATCCCAAGCACGGAGCTTTCGGCAGAGGGTGTTCAGGGAAGCGGGCGAAAAAAAGTTGCCTCTCGATATGTGTAACGGGTAATCTTGAGACAAGAGTACTTCTTCAATAAAACGTGCGAAATGTCGGCCGGTTTTCCGGCCAAACCAGGCGACAGGGAGATTCGAACCATGTTCAGACACGCGTTTCCCTCCACGACTCGGGCTTTTACTCTGATTGAGGTCATGATCGTTGTGGCCATCATCGGGATCCTGGTCTCGATCGCGGTTCCCGGTTTCATGCAGGCGCGAACCCGGTCTCAGGCGGGCGTCTGCATCGAAAGCCAACAATCGGTCACCAACATCGTCACCCAGTGGGCGCTCGATGAAAAGAAGAGTACGGGAGCGCTCCCAGGTGAGGGCGACCTGTTTGGCCCTGGGTCGTATATGGACCGGCATCCGCAGTGTCCGGTGGGGAAACTGGACATCGCGATTCCCGCCGTGAACGATTTTGCGGTTTGCCCGAATGGGTTGATAGATCACGCCCCGTGATTCTTCTGTCCAAGCGGTTGGGCTGATCCCCCCTTCTTCTTCTTTTCAACGCCCGCTTCCCTTCGGCGGGCGTTTCGCTTTTTCTCCCCGAGACAAAAAGCGCGCGAAAAGAAACACAAGGACGCGGAGGCGCAGGGGTACGGAGCGCCGAAAGCGCCCTCCTGGGATCGCCAATCTCCCGATTGGCGCGGTTGCGGTTTCGGGCGTTCGGGCGGCTTTGCGAGATTCGGGGGATTGCGGGATTCCGGCCGTTGGGTTCCGCTTCGTTTGGAACGGGCTTTCAGCCCTTGAAGGGGAAGGGGGCCATGTGACCCGGGGCGTCGCTTCGCTCTGCCCCGGGCTGGCATGGGCCGCCCTGTCAGGGCTGTTGCCGGATCGGGATTTCGGTCCGTATTTGCCTACACTCGCTCGCCAAATTTACGCAGACCGCGATGATTTCATGAACAGAAGCATGGAACGTGTAAAACCCCATAACGCAAGGACGCCAAGACGCAAGGACGCAGAGAGGCGTGAATGGAGAGGGGACGGGGTACAAACCTCGATAACAAATGCAGGGAAAATTTCAACCTGAAAACCGCTGTTGATGGCAAAAAACAAGTCTTATGTTTCTCTGTTATGGGTCGAGAACGGTTTTGGCCCCCTCACCTTTGGGGTGAGGGATTGACTGCGCCAATCAGGAGATTGGCGATCCCAGGCGACCGCTTTCTTCGCGTAAAACGGTCTTTCTGGGAGGGCGGGCGTCCTCGCCCGCCTGAAAAAAACCGGACGATAGGCGTTCAACTGCGGTTTTCAGGTTCAACGGTCTTGCGAAATACGGAATCTCTGCGACTCTGCGTCTTCGCGCCTTCGCGTTAAATTGGTTTTGGTTGCGGCTTCGCTGTGCCAGCTATCTTCGTGGTATCAGACCTCTCGCCTGGGCGGACACACAGGTCCGCCCCTACGGATGGGTTGAGGCTCCGCTGCGCCGTGTGTTTTTCGTGTGGGACCGGTGCCTTCTGGTGTGGGACCGGCGCCTCGCCGGTCCATGCGGTTTTCAAGTGGCGTGTGGGGTTTGCGGCGATTGCCTATTCGAACTTGTCAACCCAGTTGGGGTCTTGCTCGTAACCCAGGTCGAGAATGAGGCTGCCGGCGTAGGTGTTGATCTCTCGGGCCATCTCGCGCGTCAGGAAGTTTTTCCATTCGGACGACACGCCGCGGCGCGCGAACGCCACATTCCCTTCCTTGTCGAGTTGTTTGATTTTCTCGGCCAGCGATTGTTTCAACATTTTCTGGGTTTTAAACGACTGGCGTTCGACCGATCCGGCGAGGTGGTTCATGTCGGGCACGGGCAATCCCATCTGACCGATCACGCGGGCCAGTTGGTTTTCCGTGTCGTCGAGGAGTTCTTCGTAGGCCACAAAGGCGACGTTTGTCTCGGGGTGTTTTCTGGCCCACATCTGCCACCCCTCGATGTGCTCGGTCCACGTGCTGCGGTGATTCATTTCGCCGCGGAGCGAGCCGTCCATGAATTTCCGCAGAAACCGGCCGAACAGCATCCGGTGGCGCAGGTAACGCAAAGCGCCGATCGGGTTGAAGAGCAACTGACCCAGCGAGCGGCGCTTGATGTCGTTGCTGTGGCCGGCGAAATGCGAAAGACGACTCAGGTAGCAGAATGAGGCGATCGCCACAAACCGCACATCGCGGTAGAGATAGACCAGGTGTTTCGGTTTGGTTTTGATCTCGCGCAGCAGTTGGTCGGGCATGAGGTTGTATTTGGCGACCTGCGCGGAGGGTTTGCTGGGGTCCAGATGGAGGGAGTTGTTGACCTGGGCGGCCAGTTCGTCCATGGAAACGTTGCCTGCGGGCCGGACGGGAAGGTGCAGCGCATCGGCCAGAAGAGCGGTCAACCACTTGTTGCCCGATTTCGGGTATCCGATCACCAGGACCGATTCGTTGGAGACACTGGGAAGAGCATTGACATCGAACATGAGGATCAATTTCTTTTCAGGGTTCGCCCGTTTCGGGCCGACGCGGCCCGGCAGGCTGAGATGCGCGTTTTTCGAAGGGCCTGGCGGTCGTTCGGTTTCCACAGGATTGCTGCGCCAGGCCTTTCCGATGTAGGGAAGTCCTGTGTCTGCCGCCTGTCATTGGATCTCGGATGGAGGAAATCCCACGCGCCTGTCCGGATTTTTCCCGTAAAGGCTCTGCTACAATAGACCCGATTCTGCTCGAAAAGTCAAGCAAACAAGCGTCCGGAAAGGCTCTCCCGCTAGGAACTTCTCATTGTCCGGTGAATGGTGAGGTTGTCGTTTGAGGGGGGATGGCCCGGAGGTGGCACGGGCGTCCCGCCCGTGAATTGCCGACGTTTTCGTCGGCAGGGCCGGGGATTTCTGGCTCCTTTTCCCGGAACTCCTTCATGGGCGAGACGCCCATGCCACCTCCAGAACCGCCTTTCTCTCTGTGTGGCGGCCGGAAGATGGGGTATAGTAAACCGAAAGGTCATAGAGACCATGAGGAGTTTCTGGGCTTTCCCGCCAGGAACTCCTGCTGGTCTCGCGCGTGGGCGTCCCCAAGAGATCGGATTTGGTGAAAAGGCCTTGCCGTGGGTCTTTTCCGGTTTTGTGGGGCTGGGCAGTGAAGCTGTGAATTTTTTGCTTCGACGGCAAGAAAGCGTTGACCTGAAGCGCCGAATCTTGGTATGCTTTTCTCAACGTGGTATTCAATATCAGTGTTTTTATCTAGAATGATAAAGGGTAACCGGGCTTTTCCTGCGGAAGCGTACAAGTGGTAGACTTCTTGTCGTACGAATAGGCTTTTGATTCGTGCAACAGTGTTTATTGAGATGTATATCATTTTAATTCGCTTGGCCGAGAAGGGGGTGGGGGCACCCGGGCGCGGAGAGTCCGCCGGGAGGATGGGGAAGAACAGGGTGAGCCATGTCGGCGCCCTACAATTCAAAAGAAAGGTGACACAAGAATGAGAGCGCTGATGCGGTTGAAGACATGGGTGCTGGTGGTGGCTTTACTGGCTCCGGTGTATGCGTTTTCGCAGGAACTGACGGTTTTCGATTTCGAGCAGTATGCGGACGACGCGGCCTTTGTTGCGGCGACGAATATTGGCCATCAGGGCGGTATTACGGAGCGCGCGTTGGAAACGGCGAATCTGGCTGCGCCCGGCTCGACAGCCGCGGGCAAAGGAGTCGTGGTTTCCAATACACAAGGGTGGGGGCAGTTCTGGCTCGGGACTGGCCAGATGAATTTTTCTCCCTACGATGTGCTGGAGTTCTGGGGGAAGATCGAGGGCGGGTGTGCCACCGGATGGAGCATCAAGACCGGTGGAGGACAGGACAACTCGAGCAAGGCGGTCTATTTCACCGACCGCTGGGAACGTTACCGCATTCCGTTCGCCAGTTTCACCACGATTGGCAAGAGCGATTGGGACAGCGGGAATCCGGCGCCCTTCAACAATATCACGCACATGGAAACCCAGTTGCAGGGTTTTGTGAACAACACGGATGGAAATGTGTTGCTCGACGCGATCAAGGTGGTGTCGGTGGCCGACCTGGCCGACCTGACGCTGCTGGATTTCGAGGCGTACAATCAGGCGCAGGTGGATGAGATCCTGCTGTACGGGGGCGCGTCGGTGGCGTCGCTCGAGACGACGAGTCTTCCTCCCGACGGGGGCGCGCAGGCGGTCAAGGTGGACTACGATAATGCCTTCGGACAAAGTATTGTCGAGATCAATCTGGCGGCGCCCACCAACATGATGGATCTGCCGTATGTCACGTTCTGGGCCAAAGCCACAGCCAAGAATGCCACGGTCCAGGTGGGGCTGATTGATGTGGATGCGGTGAACGGCGATGGGCGCGATCTCGCGGCGTCTCTGAAACTGGCCGAGAACTGGGTTCAGTACTCGATTCCGCTGTGCGACTTCGTGGATGGGAAACTGGACAACTGGCAGCGGGGCGTGAACTGGGCCAATGTTGGCAAAATCCAGTTCATTCCGGTGGGGGGGGCGGGGACGCTTTCCGTGGATAACATCCGCCTGACCCGGTATGCCGTTGCGCCGCCGCCCATGCTTGAGGATTTCGAGGCGTACGACCAGGCGGCGCTTGCGAAAGTGGCCATTTCCGCTGGCGCCACGAGCAAGACGATCGAGCGTTCGGATATCGTCTGGGGTCCCGATGGCGGCACGAAGGCGTTCAGAATGGCGTTCGACAACTCCGTGCAGGGGTACAGCATGGCGGAAGTGACGCTGCCGTATACGGTGGATATGACGAACTGCGACAAGATCACCTTCTGGGCCAAAGGCACGACGGATAATGCTGGGATGACGATTGCGATGGTGGACCAGGCCAAGACGGGTTGCAATGTTTTCGAGGGCCTGAAGGTGACCAAGCAGTGGCTCAAGTACGCGATTCCCAAGTCCAAGTTTGTCAAGAGTCAGTATTGGAACCAGGCGGTGGACTGGACGACCGTGAACATGATCCAGATCCAACCTAATGGCGATCCGGGAGAGTTTGCCATTGACTCGATCGCGATGATCGAAGCGACGACTTTTAAGGATCTCCTGATCGAGGACTTCGAGCGGTTTGCTCCGGATACGGCCTTCGGGCACGACGCGGGTGTCACGACCGCTTCGATCGAGACGGTTGTTTTGCCTCCCGCCACGACCGGCACGCAGTCGCTGGTGATGGTCTGGGACGATCCGGAACCGCGGCAGTGGTGGGGTCAGACCACGGTCAGTTCGGCGGCGCCGGTGGATGCCTCGCAAGCCTACGCCATCCGGTTCTGGGGGAAGGCCACCGTGGAGGGCCAGAATATTTCGATCAAGGCGTACGACGCGGCGTGGGCGGGTTCCTCGCGGGCGGCCAATATCGCTTTGACGACCGAGTGGCAACAATATGAAGTGCTGATGACGCAGTTCATCCCGGAAGATCCCCTGAAACCCTGCGACTGGACGCAGGTGCAGAATTTCCAGCTGCAGGCTGGCGGAAATTTTGGCGCGATGTATTTTGATGATTTCTGGGCCATTGCGCCTCCCAACGCCGCGTTCCTTTCCGCGCGGACTCCTGATGCCGATGCGGAAGTCGAAACGATCGATTCGGTGCGCGTGACTTTCAGCGAACCGATGGACGGAGTGGTGGCCACGCTGTTGAGTGTCAACGGCAGCACGGCGACCCAGGTGACGACGACGGACAACGTCAGTTTCACCTTCTCTGGATTTGCCGCTCCTCAGGCGGGCGCGGTGGCGATCATTCTGGCGCCGATCGGGACGTTCAAGGGCGAAACGTGGGTGTGTGCGCTGGTCACCAAACCCGAGGCGGTGGCTGAACAGGCGGGTGCGGCTCCGACGCTCGACGGTGTGCTGGGCAATGGCGAATGGGCCGGAGTGGCGTATGTACCCACCCTGACGGTTGCGGGGGACACGGCTCCCGCCGATGCGGCGGACCTGAGCGCGCAGTTCTACATCATGCACGACGCCCAGTACATCTATGTGGCCGCGGATGTGACCGACAGTGTCATGGCGTCCGATCCGGCCACCGCTAACAACTGGGAAAACGACACGGTCGAGATTTTCTTCGACATGGACCACGATCACAGCGATGGCCGTATTCAGCCGGGCGGGCAGTTTGCCCTGACGTGGGACGGCACGGTTCTGGGTGGCAACCTGCAGGCTGATTTTGAAGGCCGGGGCGGCGCCGATTCCTGGTCGGCTGCTGCGGCCACGCGCGCGGGCGGTTATGTCATCGAGTTCCGTCTTCTCAAGAGCGCTTTTGGTTCGCCGGCGGATGGCGCCACGGTTGGTTTCGATGTCCAGGTGCAGGACAACGATGGCAGCGGGCGCGAAACTCGCCTGTGGTGGAGCACGACGCCCGGCGCTCCCGACCCGTGGGACTTGGGAATGGGTTGGGGACATCTGCTGCTGAAAGGCGCATCGGGTCCGGTTCCGCTGACCCTGAATGTTGCTTCCGGGGCGGGTTCCGGTTCGATTTTGGCCGACCCTGTTTCTGTGGATGGGACGTATGAGTCTGGAACCGTGGTGACGCTGACGGCGGTCCCGGCGGCGGGTTATCGGTTTGTCAACTGGACCGGCGACGTGACGGGTACGGACGTCTCGATTCAGGTGACCATGAGCGCCGCCAAGACGGTCACGGCAAACTTCGAACTGATTCCGACCTTCACTGTGACGGTGGTGGCGGATCCGACCGATGGCGGAACCGTTGCGAAAGCGCCGGCCAAGGAAGGGTATGCGGAAGGCGAGAAGGTCACCGTGACGGCGACGGCAGCGACCAACTGGGCGTTCCGCGGCTGGATGGACGGCGCCACGACGGTTTCGACGAATGCGTCGTTCGAGTACACGGTGGGGACGGTGAATGTGGCCTTGACGGCGAAGTTCAAGGCTGTTCCACCGCCCGCCGAAGCGACGATCGAGAATCTGGCGGTGACGCCGGGCGACATCATGGCTGTGGCTTCGGATCCGGAGAAGAAGGACATCTTCAACGTGGTCGCTCCGGGGATTGACACGGTCGGGTTGAACAAGATCGTTTATCTGAAGGCGATTCCGAAGGAAGGTTCGGAGGAGGCGATCTCGGGTTACAACTGGGCGGTCCAGACCGAACCGTCCGCCGGGGCTGCGGTGATTGACGCCACGGTGGGGGATCTCGGGTCCATCCTGAAGTGGCATGCCACGGTCGAGGGGCAGTATGTGTTGACGCTGACTCCGAAGGATCTGGCATCCAACCCGACCACGACAACGCAGATCGCATTCACGGCGGCGAAGTTCCAGGGGATGGCCGGCGGTTCGCCTTCGTGTATCGCCTGCCACTCGGAGCAGGGAGACGAGTTCGCTCTGACGGGACACGCCAACCTGCTCACGGAGTTCCTCAATGGCGAGCAGGGGAACTATTACAAGACGTCGTGCCTGAACTGCCATGCTGTCGGGACGTGGGCTGGGAGCGCTTCAACGGGGGACAACAACTTCTTTGAAGTCGCGACCGCGCTCGGGTTTGACATCGAGCAGATTCCGGTTCTGATCCAGGACGCCGCTGACAACAATAAGGACAACTGGGACAGTCTGCCGGCGGGCTTGCAGAAGATGGGCAACATCCAGTGCGAGTCGTGCCACGGTCCGGGCAGCCAGCACAAGGGCGACCCGGCGAAGATCTCGGGTGGCGCGGCATACGATGCGAAGGTGTGCGCGTATTGCCACGACGCTCCGACTCACCACATGAAGACCTATGAGTGGAAGAACTCGGGCCACAGCGCTTTCCTTGAAGAAGAGGCGGTGCGGACGGGTTGTCAGACGTGTCACTCGGCTCAGGGCTTTGTGGAAATCAAGGTGAATGGCGCCGCGGCGGTTTCGAGCATGCCCGACAGTGGCATTACCTGCGTGGCCTGCCACGACCCGCACAACGCTCAAAATCCCGGCCAGTTGCGCACGGTGGCGCCGGTGACCCTGCCGAACAAGCTGGTGTTCGACCGGGGTACGGGTAATCTGTGCGCCAATTGCCACAACTCGCGCATCGCCGATCCGAATGTGACCAATGACCCGGTCAAGGGGAGCTATCGCGGTTCGCACTACGGCCCGATGGCGGATGTCATGCTGGGTTCGTCGGCGTACGACTGGGGCACAACCTTCACGATTGGTACGAGTGTGCACTACCGCGCGACGGAAAACACCTGTGTCGAGTGCCACCAGGGCACGCCGCCTCAGGAAGGGGTGATGAATCCCACGTTGATCGGGGATCACACGTTCCAGATCAACCTGAAACTTCAGGACGGCAGCACCACCTCGACCGTGGCGACGAGCTGTGCCACGGATGAGTGCCATCCGGGTTTGACCACAACGGACCGGATTCCGGCTCGGGGCGCGACTACAACGGCAACGGGACGATCGAGGGTGTGCAGACGGAAGTGAAGGGTCTTCTGGCGGTTCTCAGCGCCGAACTCGTGAAGCTTCCGGGCACATCGCTGGATCAGGAATCGGGCGTGATCAGCATCGGAAGCTCGGACTGGAAGGCGTTGACCCAGGATCAGCGGGGCGCGCTGTACAACTACAACCTGATCGCTAAGGACAAGAGCAAGGGTATCCACAATGGTCCGTTCTCGGCGGCGGTGTTGCAGCGTTCGTATGAGAAGTTGACGGGCACGCCCTACAAAGAGGCTTACCCGCCGGCGTGGATCGTCGAGGAGAATTACCAGACGGTGACCGTGGTGGCCGATCCGGCCAATGGCGGCACGGTGTCGAAGAGCCCGGACCGGGCCTCCTATGTGGTGGGACGGACAGTGACGATTCTGGCCGTTCCGGCTGAGGGCTGGATCTTCAAGGGATGGCTGGATGGAGCCACAACCGTTTCGACGGCTGCGTCCTATGCGCATACCGTGGGAGCGGAGGACAAGGTCTTCACGGCCAAGTTCGAGCAGTTGGCGGCGGGTCAATACACGGTGACGCTGGTGGCCGATCCGGCCAACGCGGGCACGGTGTCGAAGACGCCCGAGGCGGTCTCGTACACGGTTGGGACGCAGTTGACGCTGAACGCGGTCGCGGCTGAGGGTTGGGCGTTTGTCGCCTGGCTGGATGGCGCAACGACCCTCTCGACGTCCGCTTCGTTCCCGTACACGGTTACGGCTGCGTACAAGACTCTGACCGGCAAGTTCGAGGTCTATTCGGGTCCGCCTCCGCCGATGGGTGTGACGGCGACGGGGAACTCTTACCGGGTCCAGGTGTCGTGGCCGGTGGTCGCGGGCGCGGCGAGCTATGTCGTGACGCGGGCTCTGGACGGCGGCCCTGCGGTCAGTTGGCCTTTGAGCGCAGCGGACGCGTTGGCCGGTGCCGGGACGAACACGTTTATTGACGACTCGGCGCTTCCGGGCGTGGCGTATGCCTACACGGTGACGGCGGTGGATGCAGAGGGCACGGCGAGCGCTCCGAGCGCTGCTGTGACGGCTGCGGTATCGCCCGAGTTGTTCGCGGCTGCGAACTACAAGGTGACGTGCAAGGGCTACACGCTGGTTCGCAGCGCGTCGAACGACCTGACGTTTGAGCCGACGATTGCCGGTTCGAACCCGGGTACGATCAAGATCGCGCTGCTGAAGAAGATGCCCTCGAACGCGGTGGACAACGCGGGCAAGGGGATCTACTACCTGACGAGCGTGACGCAGGTTCCGGTGCTGCGGGTCAACGGCAGCGTCAAGACGCTGGCGTTCGACGTGCCGGTGCTGGCTCTCGTCGTGCGCGACCTGGCCAAGTCGGTTTCGGCCAAGTCGGTGACGTTCCTGACGGCGAACGAGTTCGGCTCGATCTCGATCGCGGCGACGAAGGACTCGGGCGCGGGTCTGTACGCTCGCACGTTTATCCAGACGACGAGCGCGGGTACGACGCCGATGTCCATCAAGGTGACGGGCGCGGTGGTCGAGGAAGTCGGCTCGACCGCGACGACGGCTCAGCCGATCAAGTTGCTCAACGTGGCGTCGAAGACGTACAAGGACGCCGCTAAGGCGACGCGGACGAGTCTGGGCGCGATCGGCTCGCTGCCGGTGGTGGTCAACGAACTGCAGGTGGGCAACACGACGTCGGCTCCGGCCGAAGCGACCCCGTGCTCGATCCAGGGCAGCGCGCTCAATGCCATCACGGTCTCGGGCGGCCCGCTGGTGGCGGACGAGCTCGTGGGCGCGATCGACAAGGTGACGGTGGCGGGCGGCAACCTGCGCGTGGGCCTGATCCAGTCGTCGAAGGACCTGGTGCTGGTCCAGGCGACGGCGAAGAAGGTCAACGGCGCGCTGGTGGGTGGCGCGGTTGGCACGGCGGGCTCGGCGACGGCGATGGTTGTCAAGGCGCAGCCTGCGGCGAACTCGAAGCGCGTGGCGATCACGAAGGTGTATGGCCAGGCGGGCGTTTCGGGCTACTTCTACGCGGGTTACGACGCGGCGACGGGCGCCCCGACGAAGTCGGGCGGCATCAACATCCTCCAGACCAAGTCCGGAGTGGTGGAAGGCGCTGCGTTCCTCGACCCGGCTCTGGTGTCGAAGCTGAAAATCCTGCCCAAGACGCCGGTTCAGCCGATCGTGATCAACCCCGGGGCGTAAGACACGGGGAAAGGCGGTAACGAGTTTGGGCGGGAGGCTTGCCTCCCGCCCAAATGGCGGATCTGACAATCGGTCAGACTGAGAAAAAGCAAGATCTGGAAATTGAAAAGAGACTCGGGGGCGAGGCCTGACAAGGGCTTCTCCCCCGAGTCTCTTTTTGCGGACAAGGATTGGACGAAGTGGACGGTTCGGTAGCGAGGATGGAGTGAGTGGGTACCGCTCTCACGCTTTTTACCGACGCGCATGGAGACAACCGCAGAAATCCGCGTGAATATCTTCATCCTATAGCAATTGCCAAAAGGAATCAGCGAATACCTGTCGTTTCCGGGATTTTTTCCCTTTCCGTCATTCCCGCGCAAGCGGGAACCCAGATTTGGGGCGACCCGGTTTCAAACCCGATTTCCCTGATGTTTTCTCCATTTTCGTTGTTCTCCCGCCTCTGGGTCCCCGCTTTCGCGGGGATGACGAACAGATGCGTTTTCCACGGGATACTGATTTTCTTTCAGGAGGGCGGGACGCCCGCCCGCCCAGAAGGTTTTTTCTCAAGGGAAAGATGGGTTCCCGGGAGCGACAATCTCCTGATTGGCGCAGTAAGAAAACCTCACCCCCAAGGGGACCGAGTCAAAACCGTTTGCCCCATAACACAAGAAGAAAAGACTCGTTCCCGACTCTCTACCGCGAGACGTTGACGCAAGTTCGCGGTGGTTCTGGAAGGAAGATCAGCGGTCTTCAGGAGGCGTTCTGGAGAGATTTTGCCTTTCCGGTAAGCGTATGGCCTGTTCCGGAAATTTGATTTCCGCATAATGCTGATTTCAAAGTAGTTGAGGTTGTTCAATGGGCCGCTTTGAACGATTCTTTCTCCTTCCGGTTTCTGAAAACCTGTAGATTCTTCGATATGATCGGTTTCGTTTATTTTTGCGCGGAAAATTGAGAAAGAAAAGAAGGCTCAACTGATTTATTGTCAGTCCTGAAGCAAAATATATTTATATCAGTTCAAGAGGCCCCTGCAAGGGGCTGTCCCCTTTTTTTTGAATAGGATCGGTTCCTGTGTCGAAAGGAGGATAAAGCGCTTATTTTCGCTTAATTATTACCGATAATCCTATCGCATGCCGATGGGCGGGTTTCATCTGGAGCGGATTTTAGTACATGGGCATCGAGATAACAGTTGCGTCTTGAGGGGCGATCGGTTATTTTATTATTGGTCGTGAAACGGGCTGGAAGCATTGGTCTGTGTAGCCCCGGTAGTCTTCTGTTTATTGTTTTGCAGGAGTGGAGGGGGTCACGGCGTCATCATTCAGCGGTATAAGGAGGTCAGCAGTGTCAGTAAAAGGAAATGTGCAGTACGGTGGTTTTTTCAGACGGCTGTGTCTGTTGGTGTGCGGATTGGTGCTGATGAGCGGCATCTGCGCTTCGACGGCTCAGGCCGAAGTGGCCGCCGCAGGCGACCTGCTTGTCAACCTCGATTCCACTACGTTAACGGTGGGCGAGTTGTCGAGTTGGACGAATGCGGGAACCTTGGGAGGAACATTCGGCACCTCGACCAAGAATCCGGTGGTCGAGAGTGTGTTGGGTGTGTCGGCGGTGACGTTTGCCGATAACGCCTGGCTGAAGTCGGATTTCCTTGCCACAGCGGATTTCACCGGCGACAGCGACTGGTCGGTGGAACTCTGGGCGCTCAATCCGTCCATTGGCGGAGATGAGGGGATGCTTACCTGGTCGAACCGCGGCGAAGAGAACCGGAATGCGGCTTGCTGTTACAGTACAGCCTCTGGCTGGGGCGCTTTTGCGGGCTGGGGCGCTGGGGACATCGGGTATGCCAACGCCATTGCCCCGGCTGCGGGGATCTGGCACCACATCACGTTCACCTATGCCGGTGGGGCCAATGGGGCGTTGACCGTCTATGTGGATGGCAAACAGAACAACCAGGCCACGAAAAATCTGGCGATCCATGGTCCAGCCGATAATCAGGCGATGCCGGTGATTCTGGGCGGTTCGACGGGTGGCGATGCCACGGGGTTGGCGGCGAACGGGAGCGAGCAGTGGTTTACCGGCTCGATTTCGAAGGTTCGCATCCACGGCGGCCTGTTGACGGCCGAGCAGGTTCAGGGGAACTACGATGCCGAGAAGGCTTCCTACCTCAGTTCCTTACTGGCGATTTCGAAACCCTCGCCCGCGTCTCTGGATTTTGGCGTGATCGCTCCCGAGGCGGGACAGAGTCCGGCTCAGACGGTTGTGATCAAGAACAATGGAACGGGTGATCTGACGTTCAACACGCCGTCGGTGTCGCTCACGGGCGCCGCTTCGGATCAGTTCAAGGTTCTGGACTTCGATGCGACGCCGTTGGCGCCGGGCGCTTCGCGTTCGGTCGAGGTGGTGTGCGACACGACCACCGTCGGGCTTCTGAAGGCGCAATTGGCTTTCAACACCGACAGCCCGGTCACTCCGTCGGTCACGTTGCTGGCGATGGGCAGCAAGCCCGAAGCGCTGACGGCGGCGGGCGATCTGCTGGTCAACCTGAACGCGAAAGATTTGACGGCGGACACGACGCAGACGTGGCCGAACACCGGAACGCTGGGCGGAGAGTTTATCAACCCGGCGGGGGACAAGTATCCCAATGTGGAATCTGTTCAGGGTGTGAAGGCGGTCAAGTTTGCCGATCAAAAGTGGTTGAAGTCCAATTTCCTCACCACTGCCGCGTTTACGGGCAACAGCGACTGGTCGCTCGAGACGTGGGTGTACGATCCTTCGGTTGGCTACGAAGAACAGGTGGTGATGTGGAGCAACCGGGGTGAAGACAGCAAGAATGCGGCCTTCATCTATGGAACTGCGCCCAACTGGGGAGCGTTTGGCGGATGGGGTAATGGCGACCTCGGTTTCCTGAATGCCGCGCCGCCGGCGCAGGGGACGTGGCACCATGTGGCCATCACGTATGCGGGTGGCGCCAACAGCCCGTTGAGCGTTTATGTGGACGGTCAGTTCAACAACAGCCGGACGATGAATCTGGCGATTCACGGTCCGGCGGACAATGAAGCGATGCCGGTTTTCCTGGGTGGCTCGACGGGCGATGCTGCCGACGGCCTCAATGCCAATGCAACGGGTTGGTGGTTCTCGGGCGCGCTGGCTGCCGTGCGGTTCCATGACGGCGCTTTGACTGCCGACCAGGTGTACAGCAACTATTCGTTCGAGAGTGGCGATTACGACTTCTCGGCGTTGGCGGTGAACGTGAATCCCGCCAACCGCGGCGATGTGGTTCTGGCCCCGGCTGGGAACGTGTATGAGAATGGCACCACGGTGACGCTGACGGCGACGCCGCGCGAGGGGTATCGGTTCTTGAACTGGACGGGCGATGTCACGAGCACCGAGACGGTGGTGACAGTGACAATGACCGCCAACAAGACGGTCACGGCGAATTTCGAAGCGCTTCCGACGTATGTTTTGGCGTTGGTGGCGAACCCGATTGAAGGTGGCGTTTTGGCGGTGTCGCCGGAACAGACGTCCTACACGCTGGGCACGACGGTGACCGTGACGGCGACGGCGAACACGTATTTCGGTTTCACCGGCTGGACGGGCAATGTCCCGGAGGGTCTGGAGTTGACGAATCCGCTGACGCTGGTGATGGATGCGGACACGACGATCGGGGCGAACTTTATTGCCGATTCGACGCCTCCGGCTGGTACGGTGGCGCCGGTGGACGGTAACCCGACGTCGGGCACGCAGGTGGCGTTTGACGTGGTGTTTGGGGAGGATGTGTTCGGGTTTACCGACGCTTCGACCGGCAGTCTGGTGGTCAACCTCTCCGGTACGATTACGTACGCGGGTGTTTCGGTTGCCGAGACCGTTGAAGACAATCAATCTTCGGCAACGTCTGTGATTTCGAAGCGGCATTATGTGGTTCAGGTTTCCGGTCTCGCGGGCAATGGGTTTGTGTCGCTGGAAATCAACCCCTCCGCTTGTGTGGACATCGCGGGCAACGGCAATGTGAAGATCGGTCCGAGCACGGCGGTCCTGGTGGACCAGGTGGCTCCGGAGACGATGGCGGCGCCGGTGTCGGCCGAGACCGTGTCGCTGGACGCGGAAGTGCAGTTCACGTGGGCTGCGGCTGTGGATCCGGATCCGTCGAGTGGTGTGGCGGGTTATCTGGTCCAGATCGGGACGGCGGCTGGTGCGTCGGATCTGTTTGACGGAGCGGTGACCTCCTCGACACTCGAGAAGACGCTGGTCTGTCCGCTGGGCGCGACGGTGTATAGCCGCGTGTGCGCGTTCGACCAGGTGGGCAACATCGGAGCGTGGTCCGACAGTTCCGAGGGTGTGTTGGTCCAAGGGCCGGCGAATGAGTACGCGTTGACGGTGGCCGTGGTGGGCGAAGGTTCGGTGACGAAGTCGCCGGATCAGGCGACCTATGTGGCGGGTACGACGGTGACGCTGACGGCGACGGCGGCGGACGGCTACCACTTCACGGGTTGGAGCGGCGCGACGACGAGCACGGTCAACCCGCTGGTGGTGACGATGGATTCGGCGAAGGCCCTGACGGCGACGTTCGAGCAGGATGTCGTGGTGGATGGGTATGCGCTGACGGTGGCCGTGGTGGGCGAAGGCTCGGTGACGAAGTCGCCGGACCAGGTTTCCTATGCGGCCGGGACGACGGTGACGCTGACGGCGACGCCTGCGGTCGGGTACAGCTTCACGGGTTGGAGCGGTGCGACGACGAGCACGCAGAATCCGTTGGATGTCGTGATGGATTCGACGAAGACGCTGACGGCGACGTTTGCGGCCAACGAGTACGCGCTGGTGGTTGAGGCGGTCAACGGCTCGGTGACGAAGTCGCCGGACCAGGCGGCCTATGCGCATGGCACGACGGTGACGTTGATGGCGACGCCTGCGGCTGGGTACCAGTTCGCGGGTTGGAGTGGCGCGACGACGAGTACGCTCAATCCGCTGGATGTGGTGATGGATTCGACGAAGACGCTGACGGCGAACTTCGAGGTGGTGGTTCTGCCTGCTCCGGCGGAGTTGACGGCTTCTGGCAACACGTTCCGCGTGCTGCTGAACTGGTCGCCCGTGACGAGCGCGACGGCCTACCTGATCGAGCGGACGGTTGCGGGTACGACCGACACGGCTGCGATCAGCTGGACGGTATCCGCAGCGGCGGCTCTGACGGGTTCCGCTACGACGAACGCGTTTGCCGACGACACGGCCAGCCCGGCGGTTTCGTACGCCTACACCGTCAAGGCGGTGGACGTACTGGGTAATCCGGGTCTGGCGAGCAACGTTGCGACGGCGGCCGTGACGGCCGAGGTGCTCGTGGCGGCGAACTACAAGGTGACGGCCAAGGGTTACGCGCTGGTGCGCGATGCGGCCAACAACTTGACGTTCACGCCGACGATTGCCGACTCGAATCCGGGTACGATCAAGATCACGTTGCTGAAGAAGATGCCCGGGAACGCGGTGGACAACGCGGGCAAGGGGATCTACTACCTGACGAGCGTGACGCAGGTTCCGGTGCTGCGGGTTGAAGGCAGTGTCAAGACGCTGTCGTTCGACGTTCCGGTGCTGGCTCTCAGTGTCCGCGACCTGGCCAAGTCGGTTTCGGCCAAGTCGGTGACGTTCCTGACGGCGAACGAGTTCGGCTCGATCTCCATCAAGGCGACGAAACCCTCGGAAGATGGTGTCTATGCGCGTACGTTCATCGAAACGACGAGTGCGGGCACGACGCCGATGTCGATCAAGGTGACGGGCGCTGTGGTCGAGGAAGTCGGCTCGACGAACGCGACTCCGCAGCCGATCAAACTGATCAACGTGGCGTCGAAGACCTACAAGGACGCTTCGAAGGCGAAGCGGACGAGTCTGGGCGCGATCGGTTCGTTGCCGAAGGTGGTCAACGAACTTCAGGTCGGCAACACGACGTCGGCTCCGGCTGAGGCGACTCCGTCCTCGATCCAGGGCAGCACGCTCAAGGCCATCACGGTCTCGGGCGGCCCGCTTGTGGCGGACGAGCTCGTGGGCGCGATCGACAAGGTGACGGTGGCGGGCGGCAACCTGCGCTGCGGCCTGATCCAGTCGTCGAAGGACCTGGTGCTGATCCAGGCGACGGCGAAGAAGATCAACGGCGCGCTGGTGGGTGGCGCGGTTGGTACGGCTGGCTCGGCGACGGCGATGGTTGTCAAGGCGCAGCCCGCGGCGAACTCGAAACGCGTGGCGATCACGAAGGTGTATGGCCAGGCGGGTGTTTCGGGTTACTTCTACGCGGGTTATGACGCGGAGACGGGCGCCCCGACGCAGACGGGCGGAATCAACATCCTCCAAACCAAGTCTGGAGTGGTGGAAGGCGCGGCCTTCCTCGATCCGACGCTGGTGTCGAAGATGAAAGTCCTGCCCAAGACGCCGGTTCAGCCGATCGTGATCAACCCCCAGATGCAGTAAAATGGGGACAGGTGAGTTGTTCCGGCGGGAGGCATATCCTCCCGCCGGAATGGCGGGCCTGAGATCGGTCGGAATCGAAGGGTAAGAAGCAACGAAGATCTCGGGGGAGAGGGCCTGGAAAAGGGCCTTCTCCCCCGAGTTGTTTTGGGATAGGGGAAAAGCGTGGAATCTCGGAATCGCCGCCCGTAGAGGGGTCGTTTGTATGGTCCCGCGCCGCCAGTTGAATCTTCCTGAAGGCGCTGATGGGTGAGTTTTCATTACAATTATCTTATAGCCGATTGCATTTTAAGCGAAATCTTTCCGAATTTTGATTGACAGTCCGCCTTCCGCTTTGGCAAAGTCAAAAAGAGAGTGGGCTTGAAGCATAGTTGGCCTCTGCGCGGCCCGGTAATATCGGACGGCGAGGATGCCAGTGGCGCAGCCCGCATAGTTCAAAGGTAAGGAGGGTAGGCACGTGCCCACCGGTACAGTCAAGTGGTTCAACGAACAGAAGGGGTTTGGTTTCATCGCCCCTGACGATGGTAGTGAGGATCTTTTCATCCACCATTCGAACATCAACATGGATGGTTTCCGGACCCTCCGCGAAGGCCAGAAGGTGCAGTACACCCCTGGCCAGGGCCGCAAAGGCCCCGAAGCGACGGATGTGCGTTCCGCGTAACGCATGTCTTCATGAGAAGGACAATCGAACCTTCGCCCCCGTTCCCTGGAGCGGGGGTTTTCGTTTTTTGGGGGAGCCGGAAGGCGAAAAACAGACGGCGCTGCCGGGCGATTGCCGTTGCCGCCCTGTAACTGCGCGGTTGCTGGATTGGGTTCTTGCTTGACAGCTTTCGACGGGAAACGCATACTCATCCGGTCAATGGACAAGCACATTCGCAACGGTCCGGCTTGTCGGGCCGTATCGTGGGACAAGGGGAGGACGAGGGAATGCAGAACGCTTCGCGGCGCATCTTTTTAAAGCGAGGATTTCAAGCGGGTGCGGCTTTATCGCTCTTGGCCGTTCGGGGAATCGAGACGCCGGTGTGGGCGGCCGAGCAGCCGGGTTCGAAAATGCGGTTTGGTTTCGTGACGTACCAGTGGGGGCGGGACTGGGATGTGCCGACCTTGATCAAAAACCTGACGGAGTGCGGGGTGCTGGGAGTGGAACTGCGCACCGAACACGCACACAAGGTGGAGCCGGCTCTGACGGCCGACCAGCGGCGCGAGGTGCGGAAGCAGTTTGCGGACAGCCCGGTCAAGTTGGTCGGTCTGGGCACCAACGAGGCATTCGACAGCGCCGACGCCTCAAAACTGAAACAATCCATCGAACGGGCGAAATCTTTCCTGACATTGGGACACGACGTAGGCGCCTCTGGGGTGAAATTTAAACCGAACGATTTCCAGAAGGGGGTTGACCGCAAGATCACGATCGAGCAGATCGGGAGATCACTTCAGGAACTGGGCGCGTTCGGAGCCGATCTGGGGCAGGAGGTGCGTCTGGAAGTGCATGGGACGTGTTGCGAATTGCCGACGATTCAGGCGATTATGGAGGTGGCCACGCATAAGAATGTGAAGGTGTGCTGGAACTGTAACGATGAGGATCTGAAGGGCGACGGGTTGGTGGGGAATTTCAATCGGGTGAAGAACCGGTTGGGCGCGACGGTCCATGTGCGCGAGTTGAACGAGGGAACCTATCCGTATCAGGATCTGATGAATCTGCTCGTGAAACAGGATTACCCGGGGTGGGTGTGCCTGGAGGCGCGGACAGAACCGAAGGATCGGGTCGCCGCGCTGAAGGAACAGTGCGCGGTGTTTCTCGATATGGTGAAGAAGGCCCAGGCTGCTGGGTGAGCGACGGGTTGGGGATCAGCGTGTTCGAACGGGTGAACGCGCGGTGGGTCGCGATTCTGACGGGGTATCGGCGTTGAAGGAGGGATTATCATGAAAAAAGGGTCTTTGCTCGTGTGCGGGATCTTGTGTTGCTGCGCGATCCTGTGCGGCTGCGCGTTGCAGTCGCGCGCGATGGCGGCGCCGGGGGTTGATGTGTTGAGTCTGGCCGACCGGCTGCGGGTGCAGATTGACGGGGAAATGTTCACGGAGTATTGCTACACGGATGTCCCGCGTCCGTTCTTCTACCCCATCATCGGCGCGAACGGGAAATGCGTGATTCGCAACTGGCCGATGCAGAAGGGGAAGGACGAGGCTACGGATCATCCGCATCACCGTTCGCTGTGGTTCACGCATGGCAGTGTCAACGGGCATGACTTCTGGTCGGAGGAAAAAGATTTCGGCAAGATTGTCCACACGGATTTCAAAAAACTGGCTTCGGGCGATACGGAGGGTGTGATTGTTTCGACGGACAAGTGGGTGACGGCGAAGGGCGAGGTGGTGTGTACCGATACGCGTGAACACCGGTTCTACAAGACGCCGGACGGCCCGATGATGGACTTCAATGTGACGATCCATGCGTCGGAAGGCGATGTCGTTTTCGGGGACACCAAGGAAGGCTCGATGGCGATTCGTCTGGCTCCGACGCTTTCGATGACCGGCGACGTGGGCAAGGGAAAAATTGTCAACAGCGAAGGAGCAACAGACAAGGACACCTGGGGCAAGCGCGCCAAGTGGTGCGATTACTACGGTCCGGTCGAGGGTGAGACGGTCGGGGTGGCCATTTTCGAGCACCCCTCGAATCCGCGCTTTCCCACGTGGTGGCACGTGCGCGACTACGGTCTGTTTGCCGCAAACCCCTTTGGACAGCATGATTTCGAGAAAAAACCGGCGGGTACGGGCGATCTGAAGATCCCCAAGGGAGAAAGCGTGACATTCCGGTACCGGTTCTATTTCCACAAAGGGGACGCTCAGACTGGCAAAGTGGCCGAGGCGTATGAGCGGTACGCGGCGGCAGGGAGCCAGAAGGCACAGGCCCCCGAACAAAAAACGGATGAGAAGGCCGGAGAGGAAAAGAAGTGAGGCTGTCCCTCCTGGGTGGGGATGAACGGGAAATAAATCTGTCTTGATAGAAAGGACGTTCTCTTGAGAAGCCAGCGTTTTCAAATATTCAGCCGGGGATTGAGACTTTGCCTCGCCGTGGTTGCAATCGTGTGCGTGGGAGCGGGTTGTGCGCCGAAAAAAGCGGTGTTGGTGGAAGAACTGCCGGTGATTCCGGCGGACGGCAGACCGCTTTTCGATGGCAACGCGTTTACCCAATGGACCGATCAGGATGGCGGGCCGGTGCGGTGGCGCTTCACGGGGCTTGTTCTGGAAACGGCGCCGCAGACCAATTTCCCGGATGGGCGGCCCAATCTGGTGGGAATCCAGACGCGGCGCAATTTTACCGATTTCCGGCTCCATGTCGAGTTTCGCCTGCCGCTCGAGGGGGGAAACGAACAGTGGGCTTTATCTGCAGCGGCGCTACGAGATTCAGATTATGGATTCCTTTGGGATGGAAGTGAACCCGGGCATCTGTGGCGCGATCTACAAACAAAAAGCGCCTGACACCAATGCGTGCGGACGGCGCGGCGAGTGGCAATCGCTCAACATCGCGTTTCGAGCCGCTCGTTTTCGGGAAGTAAATGGCCAGGTGTCCAAGACCGAAAACGCGCGCATCACGGTTCTGTTGAACGACGAGGCGATTCACAATGACGTGGAGTTAACCGACAAGACGGGCGCTGGAGACAAGGAAGGTCCGGACCCGGGGCCGATCTTTTTGCAGGACCACGGCGCGCGGGTTCAGTTTCGCAATGTCTGGATCGCGCCGCTCATGCCGCCGCCAGCCGAGGGAGAAAAGACGGGGGACGGCCAGGCGGGACAGTAAATTTTGCCCGGAAGGGCCGAAGGAGAAATAGAACGATGACTGATTCGCGGAGCATGAACCGGCGCGGTTTTCTGGCGGTGGCCGGAGCGGGGGTGTTGGCCTCCGGACTTTCTTCATTTGCCCGGGCGGTGGAAACGTCAAGTCGGGCGCTCGACCCGGATTGCGGGTTGAATCTGGGTGTGGCGTCCTACTCGCTGCGCGGGTTCCCGCTTCTGGAAGCGCTCAAGATGACAAAGGAACTGGGCGTGCGCTACATCACGCTGAAGGACATGCACCTGCCGATGAACTCGACGCCCGAGCAGCGCAAGGAAGCCGCCAAGGCCGTGCGCGAAGCGGGATTGACGCTGGCCGGCTGCGGAGTGATCTACCTGAAGAACGACGAAAAGCAGATCCGCAGCGCGTTCGAGTACGTGCGCGACACGGGAGCGCCGGTCATGGTGGCTGCGCCCGCCCCGGAGGCGATCCCGACGCTCGACAAGATGGTCAAAGAGTTCGACATCCGCGTGGCGATCCACAACCACGGTCCTGGCGACAAACTGTACCCGTCGGCGCTCGACGCCTACCGGCTGGTTCAGCCGTTCGACAAGCGCCTCGGCGTGTGCATTGACGTGGGGCACACGGTGCGCCTGGGCGAGAAGGAACTCGAGGTGATCGAGAAGGTCAAGGACCGTCTCCACGACTTCCACATCAAGGACATGACGCTGCGCGAGGCGAAGGGGTCGCCCGTCGAGGTGGGCCGGGGCGTGGTGGATGTGCAGGGTGTGTTCAAGGCTCTGCTCGACATGAAATTTCAGGGACACATCGCGCTGGAGTACGAGAAGGACGAGAAGAACCCGATGCCGGGCATGCGCGAGTCGTTCGAGTTCATCCGCAAGAAGATCGCGGCCACGTGTCCGGAGCCGTGCTACCTGCCGTGAGAGGCGTTTGATGTCGGTGTGTCCAGAGTAATGGCCAATAGGAATCAGCGAGCATGAATTCTCCCCGGCTCAACCATTTTTTTCGTCATCCCCGCTTTCGCGGGGATGACGAATGTAAGATCTTCCCGAGGATCATAAAGATTATTTTGGTCAACGGCTCCAATTAACGCGTTTCCCGATCCGGCGGGTCATTCCCGCCGGATCGGTTTCAGTTATCAGTTATCAATTGTCCATTATCCATTCTCATTTCCCCGGAGGCTCCCATGCGCTTTGCTTTCTGCAATGAGATGTTCGAGAACCAGCCGCTGGACCAGGCCTGCGCCACGGCGCGCCGCCTGGGGTACAACGGTGTCGAGATCGCGCCGTTCACCCTCGCAAAACGGGCGGACACGCTTTCTTTGGAGCAGCGGCGCGAGACGCGCCGGATCGTCGAGGAGGCCGGGCTTGAGGTGGTGGGGCTGCACTGGCTTCTGGCGGGCGTGGAGGGTGTCCACGCGACCACGCCCGACGAGGCGGTGTGGACGCGCACGCGCGATTACGTGCGGGCGCTCGTGGACCTGAACCACGACCTGGGCGGGAGCGTGCTGGTGTTCGGTTCGCCCAAGCAGCGCAGCCTCACGTGCGGTCAGACGTGGGAGTACGCGTGGGGGCGGCTGCGCGACCTGTTTGCGTCGCTCCTGGACCATGCGCAGGCGGCGGGGAGCGTGTTCTGTCTCGAACCGCTCTCGCCCGCCGAGACGGATTTTCTCAACACGGTCGGCGAGGCCCGGCGGATGATGCTCGAACTCGACCACCCCGCCCTCAAGGTCCACCTGGACGTCAAGGCGATGGCGTCGGAGGCGCAGCCGATCGAGCAGGTGATCCGCCAGGTGACGGCGGACGAGGTGGGGCACGTCCACGTGAACGACGCGAACCTGTACGGGCCGGGGATGGGCGAGGTGGACTATGCGCCCATCGCGGCGGCGCTGGACGAAATCGGGTGGGACCGCTGGCTCTCGGTCGAGGTGTTCAAGTACGATCCCGACCCCGAGACGATCGCCCGGAAAAGTATCGAGCACCTGCGGCGGTTCTGGAAGGCCTGAGAGAGCGGATTTTTTTGACAGGATCACAGGATGGACAGGATGGATTGAAAATTCCTCGCATTCTATCCTGTTAATCCTGTGATCCTGTCTTGCGGTTTTGTCTTGAAATTGTATTGTAGTTGTTCTGTCTCAGCGGTACCAGGCCACGGCGAAAGGCGGTTGAACCATGCAACAGCATTCGAGTCGGTTCCTTTTTCATTCTGTCTTGAGGATGTCCCTCTTTATCACTCTCCCGGTGGCGCTGGCGGTGCTGACGGCGGGGTGCGTGGTCGTTCGGAAGGGCGCGCAACCCGACGCGCGGCTCGCGAAACTGGCCGCCGGAGAAAAAGGGACAGGCCTTCAGATCTGGGCCGCCGATCCGCTCATTAAGATTTTCCGCGACGCGCAGCCGGGCGAGACGCTCGAAGAAGCGGTCGCCGAGGTGGCGCGCGGCGAACATGCCACGTTGCAGGTGATCGCGCGGAGCGTCGGCGCGGTCGAGGGGTTGACTGCGTCGCTCGGGCCGCTCCGCCTCGAGCGTGGCTGGACGAAACTCACCACCGACAAAGCCCAGGTGCGTTTTCTGCAGGATGTGCAGGTCGCGAAGCCCACGCCCCAGGTCTCGAGTCTCCAGCTGCGCAAGCCCCCGGCGGCGTACCCCGACTACCTCGACACGGGCGCGCCCGTGTCTGTCCAGCCGGGCGAGGCGCAGGCCGTGTGGGTCACGCTGCCCATCGCGCTGGACGCCCAGCCGGGTGTGTATCGGGGACACCTGCACCTGTCGGGCCGCGCGGAGGGACGGGACTTCGCCGTGGACTTCCCCGTGGCTGTGCGCGTGTACGCCGCGACGGTCGGAAAGTCGCGCCTGTGGGTCACCAACTGGTTCCAGATGAACAGCCTCGGGCGCAAGGACTGGATCGAGCGGTACTCGGACCGCTACTGGTCGCAGCTGCGCGCCTACGCCCGCAACATGGCGGCGCACCGCCAGAACACGGCGCTCCTGTCCCCGCTCGACATGGCCGAGTTCTCGGTTCAGGCCGACGGGTCGCTCGGGATGGATTTCACGCGCTTCGACCGCGCCGTTCAGATCATGATAGACGAAGGGGTGATCGGTCGCATCGAGGGCGAGCACATCGGCCGCCGCGTGGGCGATTGGGAAGGGCCGTTCAACGTCCAGATAGTGAAGGTCCGCGACGGCCAGGCGGTGCGCGAGAAAGTCGAACCGTCGAGCGCCGAGGCGGACGCCTTCTACGCGCGCTTCTTCCCCGCGCTCGTCGCCCACCTGCGCGAGAAGGGGTGGCTCGGTCAGTACATGCAGCACCTGGCCGACGAGCCGGTGAAGGGCAACATCGTGTCGTATCGCGCCCTGTCCGCGCTGGCGCAGAAGCATGCGCCCGAGCTGCGCGTCATCGAGGCGTGCCACACGAAGGATCTCGCCGGGGCCATCCAGATCTGGGTGCCGCAGCTCAACTACTTTCACGACGACTACGCGCACTATCAGGAGCGCCAGCGCCAGGGCGACGAGGTCTGGTTCTACACCTGCATGTACCCGCAGGGCGAGTACGCCAACCGCTTCATCGAGCAACCGCTCGTCCTCACGCGCCTCCTGCACTGGCTCAACTTCCGCTACGGCGCCACGGGCTACCTGCACTGGGGCTACAACTGGTGGCAGGGCGACCCGTTCGTGGACACGATCCAGAACAACGCCTCGACCTACCTGCCCGCGGGCGACTGCGCGATCATCTACCCCGGCCCCGACGGCCAGCCCCTCGACTCCATCCGCAACGAAGCCATGCGCGACGGCATCGCCGACTACGAACTTCTGAGCCAACTGGCCGACCGAGACGCAGAAGCGGCCCAACGCCTCGCCCAGCGTCTCATCCTCGACTTCAACCGTTACGAAACAAGTGTCCCCGCTTTCCGACAGGCGAGGAGGGAACTGTTGGAGGCGGTGGGGAGGTGAGGGGGGAGAGAGCTGTGAAGAATGAAAGGAGGTGTACTTGTGGACCGTCTCCAGGAAAAACATGACATCTATGTGAAACTCGGGATGCTCTTCGGACCGTTATTCCATCTTATCGAGAACCCAGTTGAATACGATGAACAAGAGAAAGCGGAAACATTGGCTCGTTATTTCGCCGAGTATCCCGTTCTATTCCAGACATTCTACGACTTTTGTAAAAGTCAGCCAGGGCATCAATACGCTATTGAGATTCATAATTTCTCCATGGCTTTGGATGCATTTAAGGACAGATTAATCCATGGAATGCTTTTGGCCGACGTAGTCAGAAGTTCCTTCCTGGATGCAAAGTCTGCATTGGATGCGGTTCCCATCCCAAGGACATCCGTGATCCTGGAGGCTGGAAGTCCCTTTACCGCGTATTGTAGATTGCGGGAGTTGTGCGAATCAAATACCTCCAAGTCCATCACGTGGCTTGACCCATTCATGAGTGCTTCGTTGTTCCACCGGTTTATCGCTCATCTTCGTCCGGGGGTTATGGTTACCCTTGTGACATCAGAACCAGGTGAAAAAGCAGGGAAAAAGGATAAGAGCCGGTGGGAGGAGTTCCTGGACATATCGAGATTGTATGCTCAGGAAGTCGGTTCTCAGTTTTATTCGTTGGTTCTTCAATCCGACCTGCATGATCGCTGGGTTGTGTTTGACGAGAAACGAATTTTTTCTCTCGGTGGGTCGGCAAAAGACGCGGGAAACAAGGATTACTTCACAATCGCCTCGGTAGAAGCGACGGAGGAAAACATGGGGAAAATAGCCCACCAGATAACCACGGGACAAGTGGTGTTCGGAGTGGATAATCCAACGCATTTGTGAATTGGGAAACGTCTTGTTTGGGGCCCTGAAGGGGCCGCCCTTGAATAGCCGTAGGTGACCGAAGGGAACCTACGGAAAGGAGATCACAAACTTTGCACCCTGAAGGGGTGCCCCAACAAGAAAAACATATGATAGGGCAACCCCTCCGGGGTTGGAATAATTACAGGGACAGGACCCGCGGGTTCCCTTCGGTCACCCACGGCTACTCAAAGGGAATCCCTTCGGGATTCTCGCGGTCTGGTTCTCTCGTTGCGTAAGTGTCTTTTCAGGATGTTAGTAGAATCACAAAAACAGAAGAATAAACCATGTCCCCCAAACCTCCTTCACCTTACTTTCCCGCCCCTCCCCATTACGACGACTGGATTCGGTTTGTGTTTGATCGGCCGGTGACGCGGAAGAAGTGGTATGATGAATACGAATTTGAGGGCTTTCACGCCGAGCCGCTGGAACTGTTGCGGCTGCTGACGGCGACCTGCCGGCGGTGCGGGACGGACCTGGAGCCGTTCTCCGATGGGCAGGTGACACTGGGGTTGGACTATTTGTTCATCCCCACCTGTTCCGGCGTGGTCGACGCGCTCAAGAGTGAAGCGGTTCCGGTTGCCGACCGGATCGAGGCGATCGAGTCCCTTCTGACGCTATACACCGACTGTTTCGCCCGGCGGTGCGAGGACCGGATGTCGCATGTGGATGAGGGGCGGCGCCCGCTCAATCACCTGAACCTGCGGTGCTACATGCTGTGGGACGAATCGGGGCTGGACTACTGGGGGCGCGCTCCGGGGAAGGAGCGGTTCTACGCCGCCGTGGCCGGTGTGCTGGAGCAGGTTCTGAGGATCGACCACATCGCCTGTATCGAGAGCGCGCTGCACGGTCTGGGTCACATCCAGCCGCACGCGCACAACGAGGTGAAGTTTGCGCTCAAGGGCTGGCCGAACCACCACAAGCGGCGGTTCCCGGACGCCCTGTACGCCTACGCAAAAGAAGCGAGTCACGGTCAGGTGCAGTAGAACCGCATGGAACCGCGAAAGACGCGAAAACCTCTATTTTCGTGTCGTTCGCGCTTTTCGCGGTTCCATGGGGTCGAAACGGAACCACTCGTATCGCAACAGGCCTGGAGAGGCGGCCCCGCACCGTAGGGGCGGACCTGCGTGTCCGCCCAGAACACAGAGAGAATCAGAAAAATGAATCGCGCGGAGGCGCGGAGACGCGGAGAATCTCTTTGTGGATGCGGCTTGCGTTGATTCCGGGAGAGAGTCGTCTGAAGCAGAAAGGATCACGAACATGAAAAAGACTTTGAATCTTACGGGTGAACGGACTCTATCGGGATTCCGGTGTCCCGTTCTGATTCTTGCCGTTCTGGTCGGCGCCGTCTGGTGCGGCTCGGGGTGGGCGGCGGCGGAGGACGGGGGGAAGGCTCCTGAAAAGGGGACGGTTGAGAAAGCGGTACCCCAAAACGCCGCATCCGAGAAGACCGCGCTGGGTGAGCCGTTCTGGCGGGCGAAGAAGATGGAAGGGGAGCCGATCCTCTTCATTCAGGAAGAGGGGAAGCCGGTGGCGACGGGGCGGCTGCTGTTCACGCCGAGCGCGCCGCCGACGCTCACGCATCCGGATGGTGTGATGCCGTATGTCGAGGGACAGGACTTTGTCTGGAAGCCGGGGTCGGACGTGATCGAACTGACGGCCTCGTCGCGGATTCCGTTCAAGACCGCCGCGCAGATGTCCCCACCGGCGGGCAGCCCCAACTCCATCAATGGCATTTTCTTTTCGGAGGGACACGTCTTCCACGACTTGCAGACGCAGGCGACCTACGAGCACGCGGGGACGTGGGATTTGCCGGAGGCTCCGGCGCAACCGGAGCGGCTGGCGCGCAGCCTGGCGAAGTTGCGGACGCGGCAACCGCTGAAGGTGGTGTCGCTCGGCGACAGCATCACGGAGGGGTACAACGCGTCCGGCTTCAAGCCCGCGCTGGCGCCGCCGTACCAGCCCAACTACCCGCATCTGGTCGCCAACACGCTCGCGGCGCGCTTCGGCTCAGAGGTGACGTTGACGAACCTGGGGGTCGCGGGGACACGGGCCGATTGGGGGCTGACTCAGGTCGAGAAGGTGGCGGCGGAGAAGCCGGACTTGGTCCTGCTGGCGTTCGGCATGAACCACGGGGAACCGGCGGCGGACTTCGAGGCGCTCATGCGCCAGCTGCGCGACGCCGTTCAGACCGCTTGCCCAGAGGCCGATGTCGTGCTGATCGCGCCGATGACGGGCAATCCGCGCGCCTTTCCGGCGGAGCGGTTCTGCGAGTACCGCGAGGCGCTGCGGCGCCTGGAGGGAGCGCACGTGGCGGTGGCGGACGTGACTACGCCGTGGTTGGAACTGCTCAAGCGGAAATCGTTCTCCGACCTGAGCGGGAACGGTTACAACCATCCGAACGATTTCGGGCACCGGCTCTACGCGCAGGTGGTCTGCGGGTTGTTCCCCGAGGGGAAGAGCAGCGGGAAATAGGGGGGACGGTGTAGGGAAATTTGACGGAATCCGGAAGTAGTTGTAGGGGCGGACCTGCGTGTCCGCCCAAAACCGGAAAACGCAGAAGAATTTAACACGAAGAAGCGCAGGCACAAAGGACCTCAACCTGTCCTTGAAATCTATCCTTGTTTTGGGGCACCCCTTCAGGGTGCGAAATTTGTGATCTCTTTTCCGTGGGTTCCCTTCGGTCACCCACGGCTACTGATGGGAAGGCCCCTCCGGGGCCAAATGCAATCTCTTTGCAGGGGCACAATACGACTCAAAATGTTCTGATCGACAAAAAGAAGGTTTTGGGCACAGGCGCTTACAGAAGTTGACTAAAGATTTACAGAAAAACAGACACGGATAGATTCAAGGGACAGGTTTTTTCATCCTGAAAACCGCAGTTGAACGCCTGTCGTCCGGTTTTCTTTCAGGCGGGCGGGACGCCCTCCCTCCCGGGAAGGCCCTTTTTATGGGGAGAAAGCGGTTTCCGACTACGCCAATCTCCCGATTGGCGCAGTCAGAAAACCTCACCCCAAAGGGGACCGAGTCAAAACCCTTTTTGCCCCATATCGCAAGAACAAAGGACTCGTTTTCCCCCCTCAACGGCGGTTTTGGGGTTTATTCGCGCCCGGTCTGCGGCGCGCGCTGGCGGGCCGCTTCGTAGAAGAGGATCGCGGCGGCGGCGGCCACGTTGAGCGAACCGATGCCGCCGTGCTGGGGCACGCAGAGGCGCGCGTCGCACAGGTCCATCAATTCGGGCGACACGCCGTGGCCCTCGTTGCCCAGGACGAGCGCGGTGGGCGTTGAGAAGTCCCACTCGGCGCAGGCGCGGGCCGCCTTTTCACTGGCGGCGGCGAGCCGGACGCCGCGTTCCTGAAGACGCCGGGCCAGGTCGGGCAGATCCTCGACCCGCACAATGGGGAGGCGGTTGACCGCGCCCGCCGAGCTGCGCGCCACCTGGCTGGTCACTTCGGCCTGGCGATGCCCGCCGATGGCCACGGCGGCGACCCCGAGCGCCTCGGCGGAGCGGACGATTGCGCCGAAGTTGAACGGGTCCTGAATGCCGTCGAGGAGGGCAAAGAGGGGCGCCGGGCCCGAGCCGTCGAGCGCCGGGTGGGCCAGCATCGCGTCGGCGTCGGCATAGGGGAAGGGGCGCATGCGCGCCAGGTAACCCTGGTGCTCGGCGGTGTTGCAGAGTTGGGTCAGGCGTTCGGCGGGTTCGATGGCGACCTCGGCGCCCATCTGTTCGGCCAGGGAGCGCGCGACCTGCAGGTCGCAGGGCGCCAGCGCCTCGTCCAGATAGACCTCGCGTGCGGGCCATTGCTGGGCGTGGAGGATCTCGAGCACGGCGTGCCGTCCCCAGACCCAGGAGCGCTGGTGGCTGCCGAGGAGTTTCGGATGTTTTTTCTTGCGCGATTGGACCACGTGCGGGTTCGCTTTCTTCCGGGGAGGATCTCGGGGACCGATTCCAGGAGGAATCGAAGTCTCTGGTTGCCCATCATGCCAGAAAAGGTATCGGGAGGGAACCTCAAACATTTAACATGGGTCTTTGTACTTTTTTCGCCCCTCCTCTGTAACCTTTTCCCGCCCGGTGCGTATAAGACTTACAGAAAACGCGCAGGAGGGTTTCGGGCGCGGAGAAGAAAGATCCGTATCACCACGAGGAGGAACACAACATGCGAGTCCAGAGAACCACTTCATTTCTGTCGGCACTGCTTCTTTGCATCACTTTTCTGGGGTTGGCCTTGCCGGCCCGGGCGCAGGGCGGTCTTGAGGATTCCCTGCCGGCGGGTTATCAGTTTGTCGCGCAGCTGGATGTCCGGCAATTTGTCGAGTCTCCCGCCCTGCAGCCGATTCGCGAGCGGGTGTTGAACCCGTCGGCCCAGACCTTTATCAACAATCTGCGCCAGATGACCTCGGTGGACCTGCTCAAGGATCTGGATCAGATTCTGTTTGCCGGTTACCTGGATAAGGAGAAGAAGCAGGAAGGGCTGATGCTGCTTCAGGGGCGTTTGAGCCGGGATGGCGTGGTGAACTTTCTGAAGCTTTCGGCGCAGTTCAAGGAAATAGCCTCCGGCTCCTCGACCGTTTACGAATACTGGAGCGCGGACGACAACGAACTGCGGTATGCGTCGTTCCTGAAGGACGGCCTGTTGGCGATGGGGCGTCAGGCGGCGGTGGAACGGGCTTTGGCGCTTTCGGATGGGCGCTTGCCCGATCGGCTCTCCGCCCAGGCCGACTATGCCAAGCGCCGCGCCGCCCTGCCCCAGAATGCGTTGTTGACGCTGGTGGTGCTTGCGCCGGGGGAAGTTCCCGCGGAGCGCCCGGAGGCGCCTTTTGTCAATTCTCTCAAGACCCTCGGGGTCAGTGTGGCGCTCGAAGGCGACCAGCTTGCCCTGCGCTCTCAACTTGAAACGTCCGACGCCGAGGCCGCCACGCAGTGGGGGCAGATGGCTGCCGGTTTCCTGGCCGCCGGGAAGCTGTACAGCCGTCACCCCGAAGCGCCTGGCATCGCCAAGCGCATTGAACTCGGTGTGCAGGACACGCTGGTTTCGTCTTCGCTTGCCGCTTCGGCCCCGGAACTGTTAACGTGGGTTGACCAGCTCGGCAAGTTGAAAGCCCAGCAGCAGGCGCAACAGGCCCAGCAGGCTCAACCGGTTCAACCGGCCGCCCAGTAAAACAGTCTCGGGATCAGACAAAAAACAGGGGCGTTTCCTTTCGATGTCAGACAGACCCTCTTCGTCCCCTTTCAGAACCCAACCGGCGGCGGCCCGATCCCAGGAAGCGGATCTGGCTGCCGTTCGGCGTGTGCTGGAGGGAGACCGGGAGGCCTTCCGAGAACTGGTCGAGCGGTACCAGCAGAAGGTCTTTCAGACGGTTCAGCGTCTTGTCGAGAATCCCTCGGAGGCGGAAGAACTGGCGCAGGAGACTTTTCTGAAAGCGTATTCGAGTCTCGGGCGCTACGACGCGCATTGGGCTTTTTCCACCTGGCTCCTGACCATTGCCAACCGTACGGCGCTGAGCGCGTTGCGCGCGCGCGGCGCCCGCCCGCGGCTCGAGTCCATGGAAACGCTCCCCGAGCCGTCTCCGTCCGCCCCGGCTTCTTCGCCCTCTCCCGCGACCCAACTCCTGCGCGAGGAGTGGGTCGGGCGGCTGAAGGGAGAGATTCAGGCGCTGGGCGCGAAAATGCGGACCGCCTTTACGCTCCGCTACGAAGAGGAGTGTTCGATTGCGGAAATAGCCACCATCACCGGTTCGAGCGAACCGGCCGTCAAAGTCCTGCTCCACCGGGCGCGTAAAACTCTGCGCGACCGGTTGGACCGATTTTTCTGATGCTGCGTCTCCTTGCGCCGCCGGAAATGAGGAATACCATGTCCACCCCGACCTCCCACGAAATTCTGCTTGAGAAAGCCCTGCACGGCGAGCCGATGACCTCGCGCGAGTTGCGCGATTTCGGCGCCGCCCTGGTGGCCAATCCGGAACTGGCGCGTGAGTACGCTCTCCTGCGCCGCATTGTGTCGGATACCGCGCACCTGCCCCGGCCCGCCCTCTCGTCCGATTTCACGGACCGGGTGATGGACCGGGTGGCGCGCCTGCCGCATCCCGCGCCGCGCCCCGCGTTCGTTTCGCTCTGGGGTCTGGCCGCGGCGAGTGTTCTGATCGCGCTCACAGCGGTCGGTCTCCGAATGTGGGAAAGCGTTCCCGTGGTTACGCAGAGTGAAGAGGCGTTGTGGAACGGGGTCGCCGTCGCCGAGAGCGCCGGGGAACAGATCTGGATGCGCTTTTATTCGCTCTGGAGCGCCGGTCAGATTTTTTCCTCCCCGCATGTGTTGGCCGGATGGATTGTCACCGTATCGGGGATTGCCTTTGCGTTGAATGCCTGGTTGGCCCGTCAGCCGAAAGGAAACCCGACCCGTCCGACGCCCTGAGCGGGTCAGTCTGAGGCGGAAATCAATCACCAGAGCACGCGATACCGAAGGAGATCGTCCATGCAACACACGAAACAAATGGTCCCGATCCTTTTCCTGATGCTGTGGACCCTACCGGGTTTTGCGCAGGAGAGGACCGAAAAACAACCCGAGACCAAACCGGGAGAAAAATACCTCTACATGCGCGATGTGGTCTATGGGCACAAGGATGGAATGGCGTTGACGTTCGATGTTGTCAAACCGCTCCAGAACGCCAACGGCGCTGGGATATTGTCCATGATCAGCGCCGGGTGGCTTTCGGCCTGGATCCCACCGGAAAAAATTGAGGGGTGGTACAAGTACCTGGTTGACAAAGGGTTTACGATCTTCCTGGTCCGGCACAGCAGTTCCCCGCGATACACGGTCCCGGAGGCGGTCGAGGATGTGCGGCTCTGTGTGCGGTTCATCCGCAAGACGGCGGCGGACTACGGAGTGGATCCCGAGCGGCTGGGTGTAACCGGTTCGAGCGCGGGCGGTCACCTCTCGCTGATGCTTGGAACCGCATCGGACAGCGGCGATCCGAAGGCCGAGGACGAAGCGCTGCGCCAGAGCGACCGGGTGGCCTGCGTCGTGGCCAATTTTGCCCCGACCGATCTGCGGCCCTGGGTGAAAAGCGGGACGCAAGCCGCCCAAAGCTTCCCCGCGTTGCGATTCGACAAGCAGAAGGCGTCCGGTTGTTCGCCTCTGCTTCAAGTCAGTCCGGACGACGCTCCGACGCTCCTGTTGCATGGAGACCGGGACAAGCTGGTTCCCCTTGAGCACAGTGAAAGAATGCTCGAAGCGTTCAAGCAAGCAGGGGTGCCGGCCGATCTGATCGTCCTGAAAGGGGCGGAACACGGTTTCAGCAAAAAATACGCCGACCAGGCGCGCGAAGCCACAGTGGCGTGGTTTGAGAAATACCTTGTGGCCCGGAAATAACCGATCATGGCGCGCATTCGATCCGTGAATCTGAAGACCGCAGTTGGGCGCTTGCCCCGCCCCTTTTTCGACCTCCGGTTTTTTTCCTGCGGATCACTCTCTCTGGGTAGATCAAATCCGGTAGAGTACAGACGGCTTGGGTTTTTGACGCGGTTTTCAAGGTGAAGGTTTTCAGAAACGATTTTCAGATTGCATACATCTCGATCCCGGAAAGGTGATCCCCATGTCACACATACACATTGAACAGAAGACAGACGCCAAGCGCCAACAGCCTGACAGCCGACTCGGGTCCGGTCTCGTCTGGGGAGGAGTGGCTCTTTGCGCGTTCTTTCTCCTGGCGGAACCGGGTTGGGCCGCGGACGCTCTCCCGCAAAAGACAGGAGGAAACCCGCCCCCTGCGCCCGGAAAAACAGTCTTCTGCATCCTGCTGTTGCTGCTTGGCCTGATGATGAAGACGGCCAAGGTTGCGGTGGCCCTGGTGATTCAGGCGCTTGACCCCGCCCGGGTCGAACGCGCCAACGAACGCATTGCCACCCAGCCGGGCCGGATGTTCCTGATCGGCCTGGTGGATCTTGTTTTCGCCACGGCCATCCTGATCGTACTCGGAGAGGTTGGCAAGAAAGCGCCTCTCGTCTCTCTGTTCGCTCTTTTGTTTTTCGTGGCCCTGCTGGGGGCTTTGTTTCTGGGTCTGGCGGGTGTGTACGCGGCGGTCGGGCGCCGTCTGGCCATCCCTCAATCCGAGGTCTCTCCGGCGGGCGCTCTTCTGCGCGGGGGCGCGGTGGTGGAACTGGCCACCCTGTTCCCTCTGATCGGCTGGTTGACCGAAGCCCTCCTGGCCTGCATGGCGTTGGGCGCGGGTGTTCTCGTTTTGTTTGAAAGAAGGACGGTGAAAAAAAATCAGGAGCCCCAGGACCCCGGAGAAAGCGAATTACCCCCGGACTTGGATCCAGCGGTCAAGTCCTGACAGAATCGATCAGAAAGATACGAACACGAAGGAAATTTCTGGACAGAACATAACAAACGGGACCGGACAGCCCAAAAATCGCAGTTGAGCGCCAACGGCGCGATTTATACCAGCCTGGGGCAAGCGCAGCGTCGCCCCAGGATAGATGTCCCTTTTTTGATAAGGGCTGAAGGCCCGAACTATGAAAACCGCGGTTGAGGACAGAAAACGAGTCTTTTATTCGTGTGTTATGGGGCGAAAAAGGTTTTGTCTCGGTCACCTTTGGGGAGAGCCTAAACCACGCCAATCAGGAGATTGGCGATCCCGGCAACCGCTTTCTCCCTATAAAATGGGCATTTCCTGGGAGGGCGGGCGTCTCGCCCGCCTGGAGTAAAGCCGGGGCAGGGACGCTCAACCGCGGTTTCAGGTTTACGCATTGTTTCCCGGTTCGACGACAGGCGGTTGGGAGGTCTCTGTGCCTTCCAGCGCTTCGCGCAGTTTGGCGGCCAGATCTCGTTTTGAAAAGGGTTTGGAAATGAAATGGGCACCCTGTTTCAGAACCTCATGCTGGGCGATCACATCCGCCGTGTAGCCGGACATGAACAGGCATTTCAGGTTGGGGTAGAGTGCGAGCAGCCGCCTGGCCAGATCGCGCCCGTTCATTTCGGGCATCACCACATCGGTCATGAGCAGATGAATTTTTCCGGCTTCCTGCTCCGCCACCTGGATGGCCTCATTCGCTGTCGAAGCGGTCAAAACGGTGTAACCCAGCCGATGGAGTAATGTCTGGGTGATGTTCAGGATGGCCGGTTCGTCTTCAACCAGCAACACGGTTTCGTGCCCGCGGCTGGCCGTCTGGGGCGCATCCTTCTGGGCGCTCTGTCCGTCTTCATCCCGGTGGCGAGGCAGGTAGATTTTGAAAGCCGTTCCTTGGCCGGGTTCGCTATACACGTTGATGAAACCGCTGTTCTGTTTGACAATTCCGTAAACGGTGGCCAGTCCAAGACCGGTGCCTTTCCCCATTTCCTTGGTGGTGAAAAATGGGTCGAAAACGTGCGACAGTGTTGTTTTATCCATGCCGCAGCCGTTGTCGCTTACGGTGAGCATGACAAATTCACCCGGGTTGAACTCGGCATGGTACGCGCAATAGTTTTCGTCGAAGGCGGTGTTTCCCGTTTCAATGGTGATCTTGCCTCCATGATCTTCGAGGGCGTCGCGGGCGTTGACACAGAGATTGGCGAGCAGCTGGTCAATCTGTGAGGGATCCATTCTGACCTGCCCCAGTCCGACTCCCGGCAACCAGGCCAGATGGATGTCCTCGCCGATGAGGCGCCGCAGCATCTTGAGCATCCCCTCCACCGTTTCGTTCAGGTTGAGTATCCGGGGCGTGACGGTTTGCTTGCGGGCGAAAGCCAGGAGTTGCCGGGTCAGGTTGGCGGAGCGTTCGGCGGCGGCGTGGATTTCCTCCAGGTCGTCAAAAAGGGGCAGGGTAGGATCCAGTTGCTCCAGAGCGAGCTCCGCGTGTCCCAGGATGACGCCCAGCATGTTATTGAAGTCATGGGCGACGCCCCCCGCCAGCCGTCCCACCGATTCCATTTTCTGGGCCTGCTGGAGCTGCTCCTGCAATTTTTCACGTTCCTCTTCCGACTGTTTGCGCTCGGTGATGTCGTGGTAGTTCACCAGAACACCTCCGATAACCGGATCGTCCAGCAGATTCCGGGCGCTGTACTCGATCCACTTGTAGTCTCCGTTCTTGCAACGGTATCGGCATTTTCCGGACAACAGGTCGGCGGGTTCTCGCAACGCGGCGTTGAACTGCGCCTGAGCCGAAGGTCGGTCCTCGGGGTGGATGTTTTCCCAGACGGACATGTTGACGACTTCCTTCGGTTTCCAGCCGAACCACTTTTCGATGTTCGGACTTTCGTAAAGATCGGTTCCATCCCGAGCGATGATGGCAATGACGTCGGCGATGTTTGAAATCATGGCGCGCTGCCGGGCTTCATTTTCCCGCAGCATTTCTTCCGCTTTCTTGCTTTCGGTGATGGCCTGTACGCTGCTTATGAATGAGGTCAGTTGGGTCACATCTTCCTGGGTATAGGGGGTAACCCGATTGGCCACGGCCGCCACGGTCGTGATTCGATCGTGCGAAAAGAACGGCACCACCAGCAGATTGGTCAGGGAGATATGGCCTTCCGGCAGGCCCTTCTTTCCCGGGTGCGCGGCGGCATAATCGTTCAGAATCAGCGGTTCCCGACTCCGGACCGCCTCGGCCCATATCCCGGCCTGGCACACTGGAAAGTCCTGCTGTTTGTTGGTCACCGAGCAGTCCTGGATCGCTTCACTGGACAGTGAGTGGATCGTCATGAGCGATTCGTCCTCGGTGAGGAAACCGTAGAATCCGTAGGGGCTTTCCGTCATTCGCGTTATGGAGGCCAGAATATGGTCGGATATTTTCTTCAGATCGGTGTCGGTGAGAGATGAGACGCTCCAGAGGGCCTCGAGTCGCGCATGGGCGGAGCGCAGCGCCGCCTCGGCCTGCATGCGGTCTATGATTTCGGCTTGCAGGGACGCGTTGGCGCGTTCCAGATCGGCGGTTCGTTCCCGCACCCGCTGCTCCACCTCGGCATAGGCCTTGCGCAGCTGACTCTGGGTGTTTTCGAGCGCCGTCTTTTCTTTTTTCAGTTCAATGTTGACGGCCCGAAGCTGGGCCGGACTGGGGAAGGCCAGCATTTGCGGGAGAAACGGCCAGAGCAGAATAGCCGTGATCACGGAAATCGCGGCGCAAAGGCTGTCCGCCACAGCCTGCCACCAGTCCACCGGCCACCAGAGCCCAATGATATGGACAACATGGGTGGCGCCACAGGCCAGAATGAAGGCGCCAAACAGAATCAGAATCCACGAGAATGGAATATCCCGCCGCTTGTTGATGAAAACAATGAGGAAGATCGGAATGGAGGAATAGGAGACCGCGATCAGGCCATTGGCAATGGCCATGGTCATCATCAGAAACGGGCTCATGTCGCTCTCGATCGCGCCCCGTATTTCCATGCCGTCCGACATGGTCACCAGGGGGACAACGATCAAAGCGGCCAGCGCGCATGCCGGCGCGAGGATATGGGGGAGAAACTCCAGAAACTGGCGGGACAGTTTTTTGGGGGGCGCCAGAGTTTGAATCTTGTAGCGACGCAAACGCAGGCTGTTGGTCACGACAAAGATCGAACTGAACGTCATGGCGCCCGCGGCGATCATGGGGCTGAGCAGGCCATAACCGGCAATGGGAATCAGGGCGATGTTGTAACAGAAAGCCCAGATCAAATTCTGCACGATGGTTTGCAAGGTGCCGCGAGAGAGAGAAATGGCTCGGCCGATCCCGCGCAGATCGCCGCTGATGAGTGTGATGCCCGCAGCCGCCATGGCGACATCGGCGCCGGTCCCGATGGCGATGCCGACATCCGCCTGCGCCAGCGCCGGCGCATCGTTGATGCCATCGCCCACCATTGCGACCAGGTGCGCAGGCAGACCGGGCGCGGGAGAGGTGGATTGCAGCCGTTTGATCTCGGTGGCCTTGTCGCCCGGTAACACTTCCGCCAGGACCCGGTCAATCCCCACCTGCCGGGCAATCGCGTGGGCGGTGCGTTCGTTGTCGCCGGTGATCATGACGACCTCGAGACCCAGCTGATGCAGTTCGGCCACAGCTTCCCGCGAGCCTGTCTTGACCGTATCGGCCACAGCCACCAACCCGATCGCCACCGCTGGTGTCCGGAGGTCTGCCGGGCCTGCCGCCACAACCATTGCCGTTTTCCCTTCGGCCTGGAGGCGTGTGACATCCGGTTGCAGGGAATCGATGGCGATCCCTTCGCGTTGCATCAGACGGGGATTGCCGATGAGAACGAATTGATCGTCCACGGTGGCGCGGATGCCGAACCCACTCACGGCCTGAAAGTGCCCCGGTTCGGTCAGATGCAAGTGTTTTTGTTGCGCGGCCTTTACGAGCGCTCGGCCCAGGGGGTGTTCCGACCCGCGTTCGGCGCTGGCGGCCAGGCGCAGCACCGCATCTGGATTGGAATGCGACGCAGCCACCACATCCGTTACTTCCGGTTCGCCCCGCGTAATCGTACCCGTCTTGTCCAGCACGACGACATAGACCCGGCCGGCGCGTTCCAGCGCTTCGCTGTTCTTGAAAAGAATGCCGTTCTCGGCGCCCTTTGTCGTTCCCACCAGAACCGCGGTCGGAGTCGCCAGGCCGATGGCGCACGGGCAGGCGATGACGACCACTGCCACCGCGTTCAGCATGGCCCCGATCCAGTCAATGTGAGCGACCCAGACCCATCCGGCAAACGTCAACAGCGCCATAACGATGACTATGGGGACAAAGTAGCGCCCGATTTCGTCGGTCAGTTTCTGAATCGGGGCTTTGCTGGCCTGGGCGTCCTGGACGAGGCGCACGATCTGGGCCAGCGCGGTGTTTTTCCCGATCTTCGTCGCCTCGAACTTGATCAGGCCCTCGCGGTTGATCGTTGCGCCGATCACTTCATTGCCGGGCACTTTCCACACAGGCATGGACTCGCCCGTAATCATGGATTCATCGAGGGCCGAGCGCCCTTCACAAATGAGGCCGTCCACGGGCACTTTCTCGCCCGGACGCACCACGACCATGTCGCCGACGGCGACGTCCTCGATCGCCACTTCGACTTCCGTGCCGCCCCGCACCACCCGGGCGGTTTTCGCCTGCAGGTTCATCAAGGCCTTCAGGGCTTCGGAGGTCTTGCTTTTCGCTCGCGTCTCGAGGAATTTGCCGAGCCGGATGAGCGTGATGATGGCGGCGCCGGTTTCGAAATAGACATTCGGGCTTTCGATCAACCCGAGAGTCACGGCCAGGCTCGAGAAGTACGCCGCCGACGAACCCAGCACGATCAGGACATCCATGTTGGCGTCGCCTGCGCGCAGGCTTCGATACGCGCCGACATAGAACTGCCAACCCACGATAAACTGTACCAGCGTGGCCGGGATCAGCATCGCGAACTGATCGAAGGCGCCCCCGCCCATCAGGCGAAAGTCGCGCGCCATGCTGAACGTAATCAGGGGAATCGTCAGGATCAGGCCGAAGATGAGCAGGCGTTTTTGCTCGAGCACTTCGGCGGCGCGCGCCCGGCCTTCCACGTCGTCGAACGTCTCGGGTTCGGCAACCTGGGCGAAACCGAATCCCGTGGCGCGTATGATTTCCGTCAGGTCGCCGATGCGGGTCAGGCCGGGAATGAATTCCAGCGACGCCTGGCCCGTCTCGAAATTCACGCTGGCGGCGAGAACCCCGTTCTGGCGGGCGAGTTCTTTTTCCAGAGCGGCGGCATCGGAACTGTTCCGCAGACCGGTGATGGGCAGGTCGGTCTTACCCGTGGCCACGCCGAAACCGATCCGCCGGACACAGGCCACGATGCCGCGCTCGTCGGTCTGGGCCGGATCGAAGGTCACGGCGAGTTTCTCGCCCGTGAGATCCACGCGGGCGGCCTGAACGCCGGGCAGTTTGCCGACATTCCGCTCGATCGTTCCTGCGCAATTCGAGCAGTGCATGCCGGTGATGGGGAGTGTCGCTTTCCGGATGTCGGTCATGTTTTCCTCGTGAACAATTTGCGGCGCCCTTTCGATCCTTGCCCCAGCCCCCCGTTGCCTGGTCGAGAGGCGATCCTCCTGGTTTATGGGTTCTTCTGGGCTTTCCCCCTATCCGTCATTCCTGTTGCGGTTGCGTTTCCAATTGTTGCGAAATGGTCGTGCCCGCAGTGGTGGTGTGGCACGAGCAGGACTTGCTGCCGGGGCCATAGACCATGAGATAAATCGTTGAGGCCGTCAGGACACAGGAAAGCACAACCGTCAGGAGGTGGCTTTCCTTCACCTGTACCTCCTCGCCTCTTTTTTCCACAAAGGCCATGTAGTTCAGGGCGCCCAGCAGCACCACCCCAATAACCAGTACGATGATCCCCATGGCCTGGACGTGGTCGTCGAGGAGCATGACGGCGGTCATGGCGCCCATCGGACCGCTCATGAACCCGGCCATGACGCCTTCCATAAACCCCATGACGCCGTACCGCGTTCCCAGCCAGACGCCCATCCCGATTCCGGTGACCAGACCAAAGACACTCCCAACGAACAGCCCGTTGGTCGCTCCCACATAGTAACTGGCAAGAAACCCGCCCACCATCCCCATCGTCATGCCGATCATCATGCCTGCCATGCAGGTAAACGCCCCGCAGGCCCGGATGTACCGCGCGGTGGCGATCAGGAACGCATACGAGACGATGGCGGGGAAAAGATAGAGACCGAACCGGGGGAAGAAATTGAAAACGGTTTCCAGTTTCCAGAGGTAGGCGAGGGCAAAAAGGGCGAACGAGGTGGAGAGCGAATACACGAGGGTGCGAACCAGAGGGAAAACGAACGGCGGGAAGAGTCTTATGGAAGGCACGGTGCAATCCGCACCGTCCAGCGTTGTGGACTGCCAGTGGGTTTCAGACGATCTGATTTCCATTCGGCCTCCCCTTTCTCCCGATGTCTCGGTGTGTTCACAATCGGCATTTCCGGGATGCAATACGAAAAGTTTTTCCTTACGCTCGGCATACCCGCTCCGGCATGACCGATTTTGCCCGATGATTGTCCCTCAAGCGATGCGCCTGGGATGGACCCGCCTGTATTTCAACTCGGATTTTTTGCAGACAGGTTTCCCCCTCCGCAGAGCCTGTCGCCGTTTCACCTGATGCCCCTAATATGAACCGGCGGGTTGGGGAATGCAATATATTTTCCCCTATCCCCGGCGCAGCGGAGCCGCAACCCATTCGCGGCGCTGGTGATTTCCAGTGGCTTCCGGAGCCTGTCGCTGGCGCTGCGGAACTACAACCCATCCGTAGGGGCGGACCTGTGTGTCCGCCCTGGCGAGAGGTCCGATACCGTGGGGAAACGCGAAAACCCAGAGAACGGGGACGTAAAGAATAATCACGCAGAGACGCAGGAACGCGGAGACCGTTTGTTGTCAGCCACATGAGGCACAAAAGTCACAAAAACAGGGAATTCCTCTGTGCCCCAGACTGTTACACGTTCAAGATGCAGCCATCCTCGAAGGACCACGATCTTCATGTTGCTGCCGCTTCTCCGGGGGACGAGTGTTATTTAAAAAGCCGGCCGGCGATCCTTTTCAGGAATTGCCCGAGACAACCGGGAGGGGGAACTTAGACATCCCGAAGAGCGCACTGTTCTTCCCAATACTTCTTGATCAGGGGAGACTCCAGGACAGGCAGGTGTTTTTCGTTCGCGAACAGGAATATACCGGTCCCGTACTCTGTTTCACCATTTCCAAGGAAAAGATACCCCTCACGATCGACCAGGCGGTCCATGTTCTCGATCCAGCAGTCACCGTCCGGGAATACAATATTGTGATATTTGAGGTCCGCCCGGGCGTTACGTTCTTTGGGTGCAAGCAGTATTCCGATCAAGGTCTCTTCATTGAAGATGCAGTGCGCAACAGAATCAATCTGATCCTCCCGCATCTGCATGAAGTCGATACTTTCCCAGAAACACGGAATATGGAACGCAATATACGTTATTCCCTTCAGAGTGAAAGCGATCTCCGTTTCCCGATAAGGCCACTTCTTCCGGTAGCACCAGGGTCGCTGGACAATGGCATAGGGAATATGTGTGGGAAAAAGAGAAAAGAGCGCCCGAAGGAATTCGGAAATCTCTTCTGTACGATCGTAGTCAACGTAACTGTAGCACCACATGATGTGTCCTTCTCTATACTTCGGCAGGCTCTCTCATTTCGGATAAAGGACCTTACATACAGAACCCCGGAAGAACATTCCGGACTATTTAAAAATCCGCCCGGCGATCCATTTCAGGAATTGCCCGAGACAACCGAGACAACCGGGAGACGGCGGGACTTTGACATCCCGAAGATCCCGCTGTTCCGTCCAATACTTCTTGATCAGGGGAGACTCCAGAACGGGAAGGTGCGTGTCGTTCGCGTACAGAAAAGTACACGGCCAGCATTCGTATACTTCGCCGAGGAAAAGGTACCCGTCAAGATCAACCAGGCGGTTCATGTTCTCGATCCTGCCGCGCTCCGGAAACACGACGTCGTGGTATTTGAGGTCGGTCAGAACATAGTGTCCTTGCGGCACAAACAAGATCCCGATCATGCTTTGATCTTCCAGGCAGTGAAACATGGCCGGGCAAATCTGGTCATTGCGGATCGGAATGAATTCTATGTCTCGCTGATAGCACAGAATATTGAACGCAATATTCACGCTTTTCTTCAAAGAGAACGCGATCTCCGTCTCCACATAGGGCCATCTTTTTCGGCCGTTCCAAGATCTCCAGATAATAGCATACGGAACATGCGTCGGGAAAAGGGAGAAGAGCCCCCGCAGAAAATCGGCATAGTCTTCATCAAGATGGTCCGACTCAAAATAGTCTGGAAGGTCTGAGTCAAAATCATAACAGCAAGACCACACAGGAAGAACCCCCCGTTTCTTCGAAATAATCTCGCTACGTCCGCTTACCGCCCCTCCCCCTCAATCTCCGCCAGTCGCCCGCGGATGGCGGGGGTGAGGCCGACCATGAGGATGAACGACACCAGGATCAGCAGACCGGGCATCCAGACGGGCCGGTCGAGAAAGACGTTGAGCAGACCGAGGACGCCCAGGCTATCGAACGCCGCGTCACAAAAAACGACCCCCATCAGCAGGCGGTTGAGCGCCGTCTGGCGCCGCGCGGCGGCGTCCCCTTCCACCGGACGGTCCGCCCCGAAACGCAGGATGCGCCCCACCAGAAGACACATCACGCCGCACACCAGATAGGAGATCATCTCGATCGCCAGAATCACCGTGCGCGCCATCCCATCCAGCGCCGGCGTCTGTTCGGCGGTGGGCCGCAGCACTCCATAGGCGAGTCCCGCGTACACAACGGGTGTCATGCAGAACGCCACGTGGACGATCCAGGTGTTCGTGGGGGTGACGGGACGTTTTCCATACATGGCGGGAAGCCTGCCTTTCCGGTGTTCGATTCTGTGGGCGCGGAAACGCCCGTCGGGATGGGTGTCCCCAGAAATCCAAGTCTTCCAAACTCTCATCCCCGTTCGTCATCCCCGCGAACGCGGGGACCCAGAGGTGCGCGAACGGGAAAACAGGGGGGAAATCCAAGGGAAACGCGATCAACCAGAACGTCCCGGATCTGGGTTCCCGCTTTCGCGGGAATGACGAAAAGCGGGATTGTGTTTTGGCCCCAATGCGAAAAACTCATCAAAATCTATCCACAAATTCTTTCAAAGAACCTCTTTTTTCTCGCGCGGAGGCGCGGAGAACGCGAAGAGAAACACAAAGGATCGGGTTTACCCGCCCTATTTATCCCCCCGGTCCACTCACTGTCCATCCCGCCCGAATCTTACCCCCCGCCTTCCCCTCTCGACAAGAAAAACCAACCGGCCTCATTCTGTGCGTGATCCTTTACATTTGGGACGCCCCTTCAGGGCTTTCACCTGTTTTGTGCCTGGTTCCGTGGGTTCCCTTCGGTCACCCACGGCTGGCCCAAGAGGCCTGCGAAGCAACTCATGGGCGCCCCCTTCGGGGGCTAAATCTCCCTTTTTCCTGACATACTGCAATCTTTCAGGTAAAAAGATGACGGATCAAGGATTCTGTTCGTGCCTTTTCCCCGCGTTCCCGATTATGCTACGTTTCAAAGCCCCCCGGTGGCCATTGCGTTGCGCCGCCGGGACAGACAGAAAGGAACTCACTCATGTCCACCACCCCCTCCGCCTATCCGGAATTACTCACACGCGCCGCCGAACTGGCCGATCTCGAGGCCGCCGCCGCGCTCCTCGGGTGGGATCAGGAAATCTATATGCCCGCCGGGGCGCAGGAAGCCCGCGGCCACCAGGCCGCCGCCCTCAGCGGTCTCGTTCACGCCCGCTTCACCAGCGCCGAGATGGGCGCGCTGCTCGACCGTCTGCGCAGCGACGAAGCGCCCGAAGACCCCGACCAGCGCCTCGCGGTCGAAAACCTCGCGTGGGACTACGAACGCGCCTGCCGCCTGCCCGAAGACCTGGTGCGCGAGACGGCGCAGGTCGAAAGCGCGTCGGTGGCCGCCTGGACCGAGGCGCGGCCCCGTAACGATTTCGCCGCCTGGCGTCCGCACCTCGAGCGGGTGCTCGAACTCAAGCGCCGCCGGGCCGACTGCCTGCGCCGCGAGGGACAGTCGCGCTACGACGCCCTGATCGAGGATTACGAGCGCGGGGTCACCAGCGCCGAGGTGGCCCATGTTTTCACCGAACTGCGCGACGCCATCGTGCCCCTGATCGAGCGCATCGCCACCTCGTCGCACCCCGTCTCGACCGTCTGCGTCCGCCAGACGTTCGATTGCGACAAGCAGTGGGAGTTCGGCCTCGAAGCGTTGCGCGCCATCGGGTTCGACTTCGAGCGTGGGCGGCTCGACCGCTCGGCCCATCCCTTCACGACCGGCCTGCACCCGACCGACGTGCGCCTCACCACGCGCCTCCATCCCGAGCATCTCTGTTCCGGCCTCTTCTCCTCGCTTCACGAAGGGGGGCACGGCCTCTACGACCAGGGGGTCGCCGAGGCGGACTGGCGCACGCCCCTCGGGTCGAGTATCTCGCTCGGCATCCACGAATCGCAGTCGCGTCTGTGGGAAAACCTCGTGGGCCGCGACCTGCCTTTCTGGCGGCACTTCTACCCGCGCCTTCAGGCGCTCTTTCCCGGGCAACTGGACGCCACACCTCTCGAGGAGTTCCACCGCGCCATCAACGACGTGCGTCCCTCGCTCATCCGCGTCGAGGCGGACGAGGTCACCTACTCGCTCCACATCATCCTGCGTTTCGAACTCGAGATGGACCTGATCGAGGAGCGCCTTGACGTGCGCGACCTGCCCGAGGCCTGGCGCGAGAAGATGAGCCAGTACCTCGGCCTGCGCATCCCCGACGACCGCGACGGCTGCATGCAGGACATCCACTGGTCCTGCGGGCTGGTGGGTTACTTCCCCACCTACACGCTCGGCAACCTCTACTCGGCGCAGTTCTACCGCCAGGCCCGGCGCGACCTGCCCGGCCTCGACGCAGCGTTCGAGCGGGGCGACTTCCACCCCCTGACCGGCTGGCTGCGCGAGAAGATCCACCGCGTGGGCCGCCGCCGCACCGCCGGGCAACTCATTCAGGACGTTACGGGCGAACCCCTCTCGGCGCGGCCCTACATCGAGTATCTGGAAACGAAATACGCCGGAATTTACCGACTCGGGTGAAGATGGAAAACGAAAATCCTGCGGGGGGTAGACCTGCGTGTCTGCCCCCCCCCGTGTGTCCGTCCCTCCGGGCCAGGCCTTTTCGTGGATATTGCGGCAGAAATTGATCCGACCGATTTTTTCTTTGCTGCGATCTACTTCGTTCCCGCCGGAGCCAGGGGGCTTATCTCAATGGATTCGAATTTCACCTCGGCGTTCTGCGCGAAGGCGAACAGGCCTGTTTCTTTCACCGGCAGACGGGCCACCAGCGTGCGGCGATTGTCCACGCACACGTCCACGAGGTCTCCCTTTACCAGCAGTGCGAACTCGAACGACCGGTCGAGACCGGTCACGTCGTAGAGAACCATATTTTCGCACTCGTCACTGGAACCGGCGTTCGCGTCCCGAAGCCCCACTTTCTCGCGGCGCGGTTCGAATCGCAGTTCAAACCCGTCCCTCATTCTATCCCCCGCCCCGAAGCGGATGCCAAAATAGGACGCGTCCGGCGACGGTTTGACACGGGCGCGCAGAAGAAAGTCCTTCGGCGCCTGACCCAGAGAAGACATCGCGAGGTTCTCCACGGCATTCAAGTGAATCGGCGGAACCGCTCGGGCCTCTCCTGTCGCGGGCGCCATCTCGGTCGGCCATTTCGTGCCGAGCGAGCCGTCGGGGTGCTGGATGATTTCGCGGAACAGCGCCTGGCCCGCGTACTCGCCCGAGGCGACAAACGCCGCGCCCAGACGCCGATCCCCGGTGAAGGCCGCCGTCTTCATCACGATAGCCTGCGGGCCGTCGAACACGTCCACCCGGGGACGCAGCCACGGTCCCAGCGGGTTGCGCGACATGCGATAGCGCGCAACGCCCTGGTTGCTGAAGACCAGGTAATACCAGCCATTCCACTCGAAGTAGTCGGCGCACTCCGGCTCGCCCGGATAGCCGGGCACGAGGAACGGTTCGCGTTGTTCCCACTGCTTGAGGTCGCGCGAGACGAGGTGGGCGAGACAGCCGCCCCGGTTGGCTATTTCCGGATTGCGCAGCGAGGTGGTCAGGAGCATGTGGAACAGCCCGGTCTTTTCCTCGCGAAAAACCACCGGGTCGCGCGCGCTGTCGCCCGTGTAGGGGGCCGTGAGCTGGGCGATGGACGGCTGTTTGGCGAAGTGAATGCCGTCCGCGCTGGTGGCCGCGTACAGGGGCGCGGGCGAGCCGTCGGTTGTGCGCACGGCGTAGAACGCGTAATAGGTTCCGTCGTAAAAGAAGGTCGAGCCGGTGCAGATCGAGCCTTCCTTCTCGTCGGTGATCCCGACCGCCATCGGGTGTTCTTCCCAGTGGATCAGGTCGGTCGTCGAGACGTGCGCCCACTGGTGCGCGCCCAGGTGCCATTTGCTGTTGTGGTGGTGGCGGTCGAGCAGATAAAACAGGTGGAACCGCCCGTCGTGAAAGAACGGCATGCAGTCGCCCACAAAGGTGTTCATTCCGCGCGGACGCCAGTATTGCCCGACCGGCGTCTGTGGACCGAAGTACCGCGCCTCCCTTTCGGCCAGCCCGGCGCGCCCGCCCGAAAGGCTCTGCAACTCGTCGTCGCTCAGGTCGCGATCCCAGACTGCGATTCGCCCGACAGCCCCCTCGGCAATCTTCAACGGCTCCTGCGGCGCAACGAGAGAACCCATCGGCCACTCTTCGTCCACAAGCACGCCGTCCACGAACAGTTCCACCCGATAGCCCAGATAACGCACCACCACTTCGTGCGGCGCGTCAGTACCGACGGCGCTGAGGGGAACCGAAAGCGGGAGCGGGTTGGGCCGGGCGTCGGTTCCCAGTTCCACCAGGAGCGCCGGTTGCGCTTTCACCTCGCCGACAAAGAGGCGCAGGGCCGCCGGACCGTCCTGCGGCTTGGGGAACGCGAGAAGATCTCCGGAGGTGCGAAAGTGGGGGACACGCACCGCCAGCGTCATGGGCTTCCTGAGCGGGGGCAATGCCGGAGGGACCGGCTCGCCCCTGCGCCAGATCCACTTGGCGGACGCTTCGACCGAGGCGGCATCGGATGCCTTTGTTTCTTGTGCCGACGTTGCGCTGAGCGCGAAACCCGTCGTCAGGGCCAGGATACAGGTGACACACAGCAGAGTCGGAGAAAAGCGCTTTTTCATGGGGTTCCTTTTTACGCCGGGTCGCGATCGAGATGGAAGCGCCCGATGTTTTCAAAGGAATCCGGGCGCAAGGCTCCGAAAGAAAGGCTCGCTTCGTCCGACACTGCGGCCAGACCGCCCCCCCGATTCAGAATCCATCCCATAGCCTTACTCCCATCCGCCCGGGAAATCAACCACATCGGCACAGATGGGGGGGTCACCTCAAACACGGCCCGAACGGTCTTACTGGCCGTCATTGTCAACACCAGCGTTTCCTTTTTCTTCTCTCCGACCGGCACATCGCCTTCCCATCGCACGAAGCGGTGTCCCGACGCAGGAGTCGCCGTCAGGGTCACCGTGGTCCCGACCGCGTAGAACATCAGGTCTGGATTCACCGCAACCGAACCCTGGCCCGTGGCTTCGACCGACAGCGTGGCCTTCTCTTCTTCCGTGGTCAGGAAGTTCGCTGTAATCCGCCGGTAGCGATCCATCACGACGGTAATGGGATTCACCCCTTTCTGCCCTTGAGGGATGTCGCCGGTCCACCCGACAAACAGATAACCAGGATCCGGTACCGCCGTCAACGTCACGGTGGTGTCGGGATGGAAAGTGGAGCCGTTGGGCGATATCTGAACGGCCCCATGTTCGGCCATCGTGGAGAGAGTGTACATGATTTCCTTATAGGCGCCCGTCACCTGCAGGGTTCCGCTTGAGGTCACTTCCAGGGTCTGGTCCGCCGGACGGGTCCAGCCGCGGACTTCCTTGAATGTCAGGGTATGGACCCCTACCCCGGCTCTCATAATCGTGCTGCTCGTGTCGCTGACCGGATCATAGACCGTGTCGTCGTGCCACACGTCGGGCGCTTCACGCGTGAGTCGCCACCGGGCTCCTTTTGCAAGGATTCCGGGCGGGGCCAGCGTTACCTGGAGGGCACCCTGCCTCTCGATTGCGAGTGAAAAAGCCTCTCCAGCCGAAACCGCCGCATAGGCCGTGTTGGGCGAAGGAACCTCGCATTGCTTCTTTGAGTTATCGCCCCAGGCCACAATCGAACCGTCGGACTTCAGGCCCAGACTGTGCCACGCGCCCGCCGCAATCGCGATGAAGCCACTGTTGGGCGAAGGAACCGCACACTGCCCAAAACTGTTGTCGCCCCATGCGACGATCGAGCCATCGGCTTTCAGGGCCAGACTGTGACCCGTTCCGGCCGCTATCGCCACAAAATCGCTGTTGGGCGAGGGAAGCGCACACTGACCATACCGGTCATACCCCCACGTCACGATCGTTCTGTCGGCCTTCAGCCCCAGATTATGGCCTCCCCCCGCCGCAACCGCGACAAAGCCGCTGTTGGGGGAGGGGACGTCGCGCTGCCCAAAGAAGTTGTCTCCCCACGCTGCAATCGAACCATCGGCCTTCAGGCCCAGACTGTGGATGCTGCCCGCCGAAACCGCCACAAAGCCGCTGTTGGGTTGGGGTACGGCACACTGGCCAAAACCCTTGTGCCCCCAGGCCACAATTGCGCCGTCAACCTTCAGCCCCAGACTGTGGAGAGTGCCTGCCGAAACGGACACGAAGTTATTATTGGGTTCAGGAGCCGTACCCTGGCCGAAGTGCGTGCTGCCCCACGCCAGAACGGAACCGTCGGACTTCAAGGCCAGACCGTGTGTGTCGCCTGCCGAGATTGCGAGGTAATCGTCCTGAGACGAGAAAATCGGAGAGAGAGGGCAGTTGTTCCGGCCCCAGGCTGCGATTCCCAGACCGGTCCCTCCGAGCGAGATCGTGTCGCTCACAACGGCCGATTCGACGTTGGCGCTGTTTTTCGCCTTGAAATAAACGGTCTTTTCCCCAGCCCCCTGGGACAGATGGAACAGGGACAGAGAGCGATAGGGCTGCCACACAGCGCCCGAGAAATTGGGCGATTCGCTCGCCATGTACTGTGCGGCGGACGCGCTGGTCTCGTCGGTACAGGCACAGCACAACACCACCGTCGGGTTGATGGTCACTGCCGTACCATTATTGATCGAAAACGCCGAAATCACCGGGGCCGGCGGCAACGGTCCGGCAGCCACCACCGCCTGGATGTCTTTGTCCCCATCCATCGTCAGAACAAGCGGATTGATCCGTTCCAACCCCGCCGGAACGTCGCCCGTCCAGTGGTCGAACCAGTAACCCGGAGCCGGTTGCGCCGTCAGCGTAACCGTCGAGCCAAAGGGGAAAAGAGTCCCGGAGGGAGACACCTCGACCGACCCGTGCGCGCAGGCCGTCGTGAGTGAGCAGGAAGTCGGTTTGAAGTAAGCGCCCGTGGCCAGAAGGCTCACGCCGGTTGTCGCGGCGACAGGCTGATCCTCCGGCTGAATCCAACCGGCAATTTTTTTGAATGTCAGGGTGTCCAACCCGGGCCGAACCACGAGGGTTTCGCCACTGCTGTGCCATTTCTCCGCGGGTTCGCTTGTCAATCGCCATTGCGCCCCGGCGGTCACCGCTTCGGGCGGCGTGAGGGTCACTTGCAACGTCCCGGCCTCGACCAGCGCCAGGGAGTGGAATTCCCCTCCGGCCACCGCTGTAAACCCACTGTTGGGCGTCGGCGGCTCGCACTGCCCGGCGTAGTCCATGCCCCATGCCACAATCGAGCCGTCGGCCTTTAACGCGAGGTTGTGATAATACCCCGCCGCGACAGCCATGAATTCGCTGTTCGGTTCGGGGAGGACACTCTGGCCGTAATCGTTGTTTCCCCACACGACCACCGACCCGTTGGCCTTCAGGCCCAGGCTGTGTTCGTTCCCGGCCGAAACAGCCACAAATCCGCTGCTGGGCAGGGGGACCGTACACTGGCCGAAGTCGTTTCTTCCCCAGGCCACCACGGACCCATCGGCCTTCAGGCCGAGGCTGTGTCCGCCCCTCGCCGAAATGGCCACAAACCCGCTGTTGGGTGTGGGAACGAAACTCTGGCCGAACTCATTTTTCCCCCAACCGATGATGGACCCGTCGGCCTTGAGTCCCAGACTGTGGTCGGCCCCAGCCACAATGGCGATGAACCCGATGTTGGGCACAGGAACATCACACTGGCCGCTGGCGTTGTCCCCCCACGCGACGATCGAGCCGTCGGCCTTCAGACCCAGACTGTGGAAATCCCCTGCCGCCACGGCCACAAACCCACTGTTGGGCGTGGGCACGTCGAATTGACCCCGGTCGTACACTTTATGCTTGTTGCCCCATGTCACGACCGACCCGTCGGCCTTCAGACCCAGGTTGTGGTAGATCCCACTCGAGACCGCGAGAAAACCCTTGTTGGGGAGGGGAATGGCGCATCCCAGGTCGGCATTGCTGCCCCAGGCCACCACCGGATATCCGTCCCCCCCGAGCGTGATCGTGTCGCTTGTGACGGCGGACTCGAGGCCCTCGCTGTTTTTCACTTTGAAATAAACCGTCTTGGTCCCGGGCGCGCCGGACAGGACAAATAAAGGAACGGGCATATAGGGCCGCCAGGAGGCGCCGGAAAAATCGGGCGACTCGCTCGCCAGGCAGGACGTCACGGTCCCACTGGTCTCGCCCGCGCAGGCGTTGGGCAGCGTAACCGCCGGGTTGGCGGTGAAAACCGCGCCGTTGTTGATCTTGAAGGAGGAAACCATCGGAGCGGGTGGAGGGGTGGGACTGGCGAACAGGTCCATCGTGATGGTTTTGGTGGAGTCCATCGTGATAACGAGGGGATTGACCCGTTCCAGACCTACCGGCACATCGCCCATCCAATGATCCAGCCAGTAACCGGTATCGGGTTGCGCGGTCAGGGTCACCGTTGTCCCCCGCGGGTAGGTGGTCCAGTCGGGATCTCTCCGAATGCTCCCGTGCGTGGCGGGGGTCTCCAGCGGATACGAGGATGGAATCCGTGTGGCAAGCGCGAGCGAGTATTCCATACCGAATGCCATTGCCACATACCCCATACCCGGCGCAGGAACAGGGGGGTGGCCGTTGTTAGAATATGTGCTTCCCCACGTCATGATCAAACCGTTGGATTTCAGCCCCATACTGCGATAATTGCCCGCCGCGACGGCTATAAAATCCCGGTTGGGTGAGGGAATGGTCCATTCTTCATCGTAATTATCACTACCCAATGTCACGATGGAACCGTCGGACTTCAAACCCAGACGGTGACTTGTTCCTTCCGCTGCGGCAACAAATCCATCGCTGGGTATGAGAATCGTCTGAAAGTTAGTCCATATCACAATTGAACCGTCGGATTTCACCCCCAGACAATCTTCCGGTCCTGCCGCAATGGATATGAATCCGCTGTTGGGTGTCGGGGCCGATGATATGTTCCCCCACGCCACGATGGAGCCATCGGATTTCAGTCCCAGACAGTGATGATTACCCACCGCAACCGCGACAAAATCGCGGTTGGGATTTGGAACAGAATTCAAACCACCCCAGGCAACAACAGAACCGTCGGACTTCAAGCCCAGACTTTTGTTGCCACCTGCCGCAAGGGCGATAAATCCGCTATTGGGCGACGGGACATTGCATTGGCCGGCTTCGTTCCCCCCTCCCCAGGCCACAATTGAACCATTGGCTTTGAGTCCCAGGCTGTGATCAAACCCAGCCGCAACGGAGATGAATTCATTGTTGGGTGAGGGAATAACAAGGGGTGACCGCATATATGATGGCCCATATACGCCAGTCCCCCAACTCATGAGAAATCCAGGATCGCAAAGCGTGATGGTGTCACTCGTGACGATGGATTCGCCGCCGCCGCTGTTCTTCACCTTGAAATAAACGGTTTTCTTCCCAACTCCCGGCGAGAGGACAAACAACGGAACCGAGGCGTAGGGGTGCCCGTCGGTATCGGAAAAAGAGGGGGACTCGCTCGCCAGATAGCATGCCGCCGATGCGCTGGTCTCGGCTGTGCAGGTATTGGACAACGTCACCGCTGGGTTGGCCGTTATGGGTGATCCGTTGTTGATCTTGAAGACCGAAATTCCCGGCGCGGGTGGCAAGGCTCCGGTTTCAAGATCAACCCCGATGGTTTTGTTCCCGTCCATGGTGATGACAACCGGGTTCATTCGCTCCTGAGGAGACGGAACACTTCCCACCCAATGATCCAGCCAATACCCGGGATCCGGTTGAACGGTCAGCGTGACGGTGCTGCCATGCGGAAAACTGGAACCCTCTGGAGAGGTCAGGATCGTCCCGTTGTTACAGGAAGCCGTAAGTGTCCAATTGACTGGAGTGTAATCTCCCGTTGCACGAGCCGTCGTGGTGGACGTCAACTCCACTTGCTGGTCCGTCGGTTTGATCCAACCGTAAATGTCTTTGAATGTCACGATAAGCGGCCTTGTTCCTCTCACTACGTCGCCGCTATCGTGCCACTCTTTCGCCGTTTCACTTGTCAGACGCCACTGCGCCCCATCTGCTGCCGCCCGGGGAGGAGTCAATGTCACCTGCAGATTTCCCCCGACCGCCAATGCCAGTGAATGAGATCCTCCTCCTGCCACAGCCAGAAAGCCGGTATTGGGCGAGGGAACAGCAGTCAGCCCCGAGACATTATCCCCCCATGCCACGAAGGAGCCATTGGACTTCAGGCCCAAACCAATATCCCACCTTGTTGCAAGTCCGACAAACCCGGTGTTCGACAAGGGAGTATTACACTGGCCAGACCCGTTATATCCCCAAGCCGTGATGGAGCCGTCGGACTTCAGGCCCAGGTTGTATCCGGCTCCTGCCGCAATCGTCACGAAATCGGTGTTGGGTGAGGGAATATAACACTGCGCAGAAGAATTATCTCCCCAAGCGACAATGGAACCATCGGACCTCAGGCCCAGACTTTGCAGCCCTTTCGCAGCCACCCCCGCGAATCCACTGTTGGGAAAGCGAACATTGCATTGGCCGTAGTCATTTTTCCCCCACGCGACGATCGAACCGTCGGCTTTCAAGCCCAGACTGTGGGATCCACCCGCCGCTACCGCGACAAAGCGGGTATTGGGCGCGGTAACGTTACACTGGCCATAGTAATTATATCCCCATGCCACTATCGAACCGTCGGCTTTCAAGCCCAGACTGTGGAACCCCCCTGCCGAAACCGCAACAAACCCCCTATCGGGCACGGGAACATTACATTGGCTATAGTCATTCGCTCCCCAGGCCACTATCGAACCGTCGGCTTTCAAGCCCAGGCTGTGGGATCCACCCACCGCAACGGCCACAAACCCACTGTTGGGCGGGGGAACCTCACATTGCCCGAGACTGTTATCGCCCCACGCCACAACGGAATATCCCGCACCCTCCAAGGGATATCCCCCCCCCACAAGCGTAATCGTATCGCTTGTGACATTCGACTCGATACCGGCGTAGTCTTTTGCCTTGAAATAGACCGTTTTCTCCCCGGCTTCCTGGGACAGGATAAACAGGGGAATAGAACGATAGGGCAGCCACGTGGCGCTGGTGAAGTCGGCCGACTCGCTCGCCAGGTACGCGTGCGTGGCGCTGGTGGCGCCTGCGCAGACGTTGGGCAGCGTCACCGCCGGGTTGGCCGTGGTGGCCGCGCCGTTGTTGATCTTGAACGAGGCAACCTCGGGGGCGGCCAGCGCCCTGGGCGTTCCTGTGGCACAGAAGAGAAACAGGATCAGAATCCGCAGAAACAATACGCTCACCACCGGACGAAGTCCCATGATCGCGCTCTCCCTTGTATAAAATTTAGAATACAAAAAAACTACAGGGCACAAGAAGATTCTGCGGTATTCCGACTACAACACCTTTATGTTACGGCAACGCCGCGGCGATGTCCATAATAATTATCACCCCGTAAAATATATTTATGGGGTGTCCCCCTATCTGTTGGGCTTCACTGCCTGAGACAGGGATTGTCGTCTGGATTCGGACTACAAGGGTTTTGAAAACCTCGCCTATAGATTCGGACGTTTCATAACCAGACAGATGCCCCGATTCGGGGTATCCCACCCGGAAAGACGTTCCTTGTCCGCCCGGGAAATCAACCACATCGGCACGATGGGAATGCGCTCGAACACGGCGCGAACCGAGCGGTTGGCCGTCAGCGTCAATGTCAGCGATTTCTCCGTTTCGCTTCCCGTTGGAACATCCCCCTCCCACTTCACAAACCGGCACCCCGGCGCCGGGGTGGCAGTCAGGGTCACCGTGGTCCCGACCGTGTAAAACATCAGGTCGGGATCCACCGTAACTGAACCCTGACCTTCCGTTTCGAGCGCCAGCGTGACCGTGCTTTGTCCCTCAACCAGGAAGTTCGCCTTCACCTGCCGGTCGCAATCCATCATCAGGACCAGGGGATTCATCCCTTTCTGATCCGTTACAATGTCGCCAGTCCATCCGGCAAAGACGAAACCCGGCGCAGGCGTGGCCGTCAGTGTCACCGTGGTACCGTGTGGCAAAGAGGTTGCGGAAGGATCTGTCAGAATGGAGCCGTGTTCCGCCTCCGTGGAAAGCGTTCTCATGATTTTCTTGTATTCACCGGTTGTCCGCGTTATTCCTTCAATCGTCAACTCGACGTTCTGATCCGGCGGCTTCGTCCAGCCAACGATTTCCTTGAATGTCAGGGTGTGCGATCCGACTCCGAATTTCAGGACGAAACTCCTGGCGGTGTGGCTGACGGAATCGGCAAGGACGGCGTCATGCCACACCCCGGTGGCCTCGTCAGTCAAACGCCATTGGGCGCCTGCGGCAATCGCCTGGGACGGGGTGAGATTCACCTCCAGATTGCCGTCGGCCCGAATCGCCAGGGAATGATTTCCTCCCGCCTCGAAGGCCACAATCCCCCTGTTGGGGGAGGGAGGTGTCGCGGGGATAAAACGATTTTCTTTTATGATCTCTCCCCACGCCACGAGAGAACCGTCAGCCTTCAGCCCCAGGCCGTGGCGCCGTCCTGCCGAGATGGCCACAAAATTGAGGTTGGGTGATGGGATATCGCACTGACCGCAGGTGTTATCCCCCCACGCCACAATTGAACCGTCGGATTTCAAACCCAGACTGAAGAGATTTCCCGCCGCGACGGCCACAAAATCGCGGTTGGGCCAGGGGACCTCCGTCGCAGGCCCCCCCCACGTGACGATCGAACCATCCGATTTCAGACCCAGACAATGGGCGCTCCCCATTGAAACGGCGACAAAATCGCGGTTGGGCGGGGGGACAAAGCGCAGGCCGTTGTTATCGTTGTTACTCCCCCACGCCAGAATCGAACCGTCGGATTTCAGACCCAGACAGTGATAACCTTCCGCTGCGATGGCCACAAAATCGCGATTGGGCGCGGGAACCTGTTTGTACACGCCCCACACCACGATCGAGCCGTCGGCCTTCAGACCCACACTGCGGGACTCCCCTGCCGCGACGGCCACATAACCGTTGTTGGGCGCGGGAGTGCCACACTGACCGTAGTCATTCGTCCCCCATCCGGCAACCGAACCGTTGGCCTTCAGGCCCAGACTGTGAGAGTAGCCTCCCGAGACCGCCACAAAACCGCTGTTGGGCGATTGAACGGTACACTGACCGTGGTCATTCGTTCCCCAGGCCATAATGGGGAAACCGGAACCGCCGAGCATGATGGTATCGCTCGTGACGGCAGATTCTACCTCGGCGCTGTTTTTAACCTTGAAATAGACGGTCTTCATCCCGCTGTCAGTGGACAGGGAAAACAGGGGGACGGAACCATAGGCACGCCAAGTGGCGCTGGTAAAATCGGGAGACTCACTCGCCAGGTATTGCGCCGCGGAAGCGCTGGTTTCACCCACACAGATGTTGGGTAGCGTCACGGTCGGATTTGCCGTCAGGGCCATGCCATTGTTGATCGAAAAGGCCGAGATCGCGGGAGCCGGAGGCAACGGTCCGGCACCCATCTCGGCCACAACGGTTTTGTCGGCGTCCATCGTCACAACCAGGGGATTGACCCGTTCCAACCCCTCCGGTACGTCTCCCGTCCAATGGTCAAACCAGTAATTGAGGTCCGGCTGCGCGGTCAACGTGGCCGTGCTTTCGTGTGGATAACCGTCTGAGACGGGTGTCACCCGCACCGAGCCATTGCTGCACCCCGTTGAAAGTTTCCAATTGAAGCGGGTGTAGTTGCCCGTCGCAAAAACAAGTCCTCCGGTTGTCAATTCCATCTGCTGGTCCCCCGGTTTGACCCATCCGTAGATCTCCTTGAATGTCAGGGTCTCGGACCCATTTCCCCTTGCGACGGCTTCGCTCTTGTGCCACACGCCCTCCGCTTCGCTTGTCACACGCCATTGCGCCCCGGCCACAACGGCCTCAGGCGGAGTGAGGGTCACCTGCAGCCGGTTACTGCTGGCAAGCGCCATCGAATTATAGCCGGCGGTCGCAAGCGCCACAAAATCGCTGTTAGGCAGGGGAATGTTGCCCTGGTTGTAGGTGGTATCCCCCCACGCGACAATCGAACCGTCGGATTTCAAGCCCAGACTGTGGAGGATTCCCGCCCCAACAGCGACAAAGTCGCTGTTGGGGTCCGGAATGCTGCACCGACCGGATGCTTTGTTTCCCCATGCCACAATGGAACCATTGGACTTCAGACCCAGGCTGTGGGACTCTCCCGCCGCGATGGCCATATAACCCATGTTGGGGGAGGGAATCATACACTGATTGGAAGTGTTATTCCCCCACGCGACAATCGAGCCATTGGCCTTCAGGCCCAGGCTGTGCCCCTTCCCCGCCGCAACGGCCACAAAATCGCGGTTGGGCAGGGGAACCGTACACTGGCCGTAGGTGTTATCCCCCCATGACGCAATCGAACCGTCGGACTTCAGACCCAGATTGTGAGACTCGCCCGTTGCAATAGCCACAAAGCCGCTGTTGGGGGCGGGAATCTGAGACTGACGAAGATCGTCCTGTGAGCGGGCCACTCTAATCGAGCCATCGGATCTCAAGGCCAGGTAATGGGTTTTCCCCGCCGTAATGGCAATGAAGTCGCGGAACACCCAAGGCGAAGGTGTCACATTGCCATTCTTTGTCCATGTCACAACTGTACCGTCGTTTTTCAGACCCATCGTACAATAATCGCCCAATGCGACGGCCACAAAATCGCGATTGGGCAGAGGCACATTATTGGAACCATCATCATTGAATCCCCACATCAGGATGGACGCCCCGGACCCCACCCGCGTGATCGTGTCACTCGTGACGGAAGATACCGCGTTGAACGAGTCTCTTATCTTGAAATAAACGGTCTTCTCCCCATCGCCATCGGACAGGATAAACAGGGGGACAGGGGCATAAGCCCGCCAGGTGGCGCTGGTGAAATCGGCGGACTCACTGGCCATGTAGAAGTGGGTCCCGCTGACCGCGTCCTCGCAGATGTTGGGCAGCGTCACCGCCGGGTTGGCCGTGGTGGCCGCGCCGTTGTTGATCTTGAACGAGGCAACCTCGGGGGCGGCCAGCGCCCCGGGCGTTCCTGTGGCACAGAAGAGAAACAGGATCAGAATCCGCAGAAAAAATACGCTCACCACCGGACAATGTCCCATGATCGCGCTCTCCCTTGTATAAAATTTAGAATACAAAAAAACGACAGGGCAAAAGGAGATTCTACGGTATTCCGACTACAACACCTTCATGTTACGGCAACGCCGCGGCGGTGTCCATAGTAATTATCACCCCGTAAAATATATTTATGGGGTGTCCCCCTATCTGTCGATAAGGGTTTTGAAAACCTCGCCTATATGTCAGGGCGTTTTATTACCAGACAGATGCCCCGATTCGGGGTATCCCACCCGGAAAGACTCCCCCATCCGCCCGGGAAATCAACCACATCGGCACGGCGGGGATGCGCTCGAACACGGCTCGGAACACACTGTCGCGCCCCAGGTTCAATTGCAGAGGATTTTTGCCTGCATCCGACTCCGCAACGTCTCCCTCCCACCGCACAAAGCGGTATCCCGGCGCCGGGGTGGCCGTGAGGGTGATCAGGGAACCGTGCGTGTAGGTGGTTTGTTCCGGCGATACGGAGACGGTCCCTGTCGTGCCCGTCGCTTCGACGGTCAGACGGTACACGTTGATCGCGAAGTGAGCCGAGATAGTCTTGGTCGAGTCCATCGTCAGGACAATCGGGTTCTGGGTGGTGGTTGTGAGGTCACCGGTCCACTCGGTGAAATGGCATCCGGAATTGGGCGAGGCGGTCAGGGTGACGGTCGAACCGTCCCGAAAGTGCGTTTTCGAGGGGGACTTGGCCACGGAACCGTTTTCCGCCTTCACGAACAGGGGCCAGGTTTGACCACGCACATAGACGGCCGTGATGGAGGTCAGAGTGTCTTTCTGAATAGCGATCGTCTCGCCGTTCGATTGGGCATACCACCCGGGGAAATCGTCATTGAGTTCCAGTTGAGCGGTTCCCACCGCGCGCGTGACCGTTGTGCCACTTTCCTTCCAGGAGTACCCGGTTTTTTCCCCGGCCAACCGCCACTTGGCCCCGGCCGCCACCGCCTCGGGAGGCGTGAGGGTTACCCGCAGTCTCCCGGCCTCCCCGAGCGCCAGGGCGCTGCCGTCCCCGGAAAGCGCCACAAAACCCTGGTTGGGCACCGGAGAAGGATCGTAATAATATGAGGAGTAGGCCCCCCAGGTCACAATGGAACCATCGGCTTTCAAACCCTGACCCATCGAATCCCTTACCGCGATGGCGACAAAGTCCCGATTGGGAGATGGAACTTCCGGCGAGCTATAATAGCCCCACGCCACAATAGAACCGTCGGATTTCAAACCCAACGTCAGATCATTCCGCGATGAGGCGACAACAGCCACAAAGTCCCGATTCGACTCAGGAAGCAGTTTGTCGTACCCAAGCGACACAAGTGAACCGTCGGATTTCAATCCATAGTTGCGATAGTATCCCCCCGCCGCAATTCCCACAAAATCGCAATTGGGCTCGGGAATAGGCTTCGAGTATGGCAAAAGATTCACGATCGAACCGTCGGATTTCAATCCCAGGCAAGAACGATCACTTGCTGAGATGGCGACAAAGTCCCGATTCGGTTCTGGAACCTTATAAATAGTGCCCCACATGGCGATCGAACCGTCGGCTCTCAGTCCCAGACAATAGCTATTGTATCCCTCCGAAATGGCGACAAAGTCCCGGTTCGGTTCTGGCAACTTATAATAATTTCCCCATTGTACAATCGAACCGTCGGACTTCAATCCCATTCGCTGTGTAACGGCGACAAAATCCCGGTTCGGTTCGGGGAAGGATGAATTCCCCCACCCCACGACGGATTTCGGGGCGTGCAACGTGATCGTGTCGCTCGTGACATTGGACTCGATACCGGCGTAGTCTTTTGCCTTGAAATAGATCGTCTTGACCCCCGGCTCGCGGGAAAGGATAAACAGCGGCACGGAGCGGTACGGTTGCCAGGTAGCGCTGGTGAAGTCGGCGGATTCGCTCGCCATGTACGACACCAGAGTTCCGCTGGTCGAGCCCGTGCAGCGGTTGGCCAGCGTGACTGCGGGGTTGACCGTTGTGGGCAGGCCGTTGTTGATCGCGACAGTCAGATCCGTCGGCGGGGCGGGTAGCGGCTCTATGTCCGCCCATATTTTTTTTATCGGCGTTCATTTCCAGAGTGAAGGAGGTCGCCCGTTCGAAGCCTTTCGGCACGTCACCCACCCAACGGTCGAACCAGTAACCCGGTGCGGGCTGAACCGACAGGGTCACCGTGGTTTCGTGCGGGAAAGAGGTTCCGGCGGGCGAGACCTGGATCGAGCCGTGGGTGCAGGAGGTTTCGAGCGTCCAGAGGGTCCGAGTGTACGCGGCGGTCACTTGGGCGGTGCCGGTGGTGGTGATGTCCACGGACCGGTTTGCCGGTTTCTCCCACCCATAGACCGTCTTGAACTTCAGGTTGTACGTGCCGGTCTGGGTTGTCACTATATCGTCGCTCTGGTTCCACACCCACGTGGGGTCGTACTCCGACTCGTCGTGCCACGTGCCCTTCTCCAGGGTCGAGAGCCGCCACCGCGCTCCGGCGGCCACCGCCTCGGCGGGCGTGAGAGTCACCTTGACGGAGCCTTCGATCGTGAGCGCCAGCGAATGATTCAGTCCTCCCGCGATGGCCGCAAAGTCCTGGTTGGGCGCAGGGACATTGCATTCGCCGCTGTCGTTTCGACCCCAGGCGACAATCGAACCGTCGGCTTTCAGACCCAGACTGTGGGAATATCCCGCCGCAACCGCCACGAAGCCGGTGTTGGGCGAGGGCACATCACACTGGCCAGAGTAATTGTACCCCCACGCCACGATCGAACCGTCGGATTTCAGGCCCAGGCTGTGTTCCCACCCGGCTGCAATGGCGATAAAGTCGCGGTTCGGCTCGGGAACGGTACACTGTCCCCACTCGTTCCCCCCCCACGCCCGGATCGAACCGTCGGCCCTCAGGGCCAGGTTGTGGGCATACCCCGCCGCCACGGCCACAAACCCGGTATTCGGTTCGAAATAGCCGCATTGGCCATAATTGTTCAGCCCCCAGGTCACGACCGAACCATCGGCCTTCAGACCGATATTGTGCAGATATCCCGCCGAAATCGCCACAAACTCCCGGTTGGGCTGGGGGACGGTACATTGGTTATAGTCATTCAACCCCCACGCCAAGATCGAGCCGTCGGATTTCAACCCCAGACTGTGGTAATGTCCCGCCGCGATGGCCGCAAACCCACTGTTGGGTTCCGGAACAACACACTTGTTGTAAGTATTGCTCCCCCACGCGACAATCGAACCGGTGGACTTCAGACCCAGACTGTATCCCGTCCCCGCCGAAACGGATACAAACTCTGTGGCAGGAGAAGGAGCATCACTCTGGTGGACGGAGTTATTCCCAAACGGAACAACGACGTGCCCGGACGCGCTGAGCGTGATGGTGTCGCTCGTGACGGCGGATTCCAGCCCTGTGCTGTTCCGGATCTTGAAATAGACGGTTTTCTCTCCGGCGCAGCGCGAGAGAACAAACAATGGGACCGAGGCGTAGGGTTTCCACGTGGCGCTGGTGAAATCGGCGGACTCACTGGCCATGTAGAAGTGGGTCCCGCTGACCGCGTCCTCGCAGATGTTGGGCAGGGTCACCGCCGGGTTGGCCGTGGTGGCCGCGCCGTTGTTGATCTTGAACGAGGCAACCTCGGGGGCGGCCAGCGCCCCGCGCGCTCCTGTGGCACAGAAGAGAAACAGGATCAGAATCCGCAGAAAAAATACGCTCACCACCGGACGAAGTCCCATGATCGCGCTCTCCCTTGTATAAAATTTAGAATACAAAAAAACTACAGGACACAAGAAGATTCTGCGGTATTCCGACTACAACACCATCATGTTACGGCAACGCCGAGGCGATGTCCATAATAATTATCACCCCGTAAAATATATTTATGGAGTGTCCCTTTATCTGCCGGGTCGTCCCTTCGGTGGGTTTTTCGGCACCCAGTTCTTCTGAAAGGAAATCGCATCCGATTCAAAATCGGGTGCATCTTGAAAGTATTCTACAGGGACATCGTTCCCGGAAAGTTCCGGAGGGACGGGATAACGGGTTTTTCGGATCGGTTGTATTCTCTGTTGTTCATGCAAAGTTATCATCATCTGGATACATGAACCTCCTTGTTCAACCGCAGAATACACAGAACACGCAGAAACCGATTTCTTCTGCGTGTTCCGTACTACTCTCTCGCAATATCGCTGTTGTTTGCGTAGATTTTGGGGACGCGTGTTGCAATACGGGCCGTAATCTCGATGCGGCCCTAGCCCTGACAGGGCGGTCCATGTCAGCCCAGGGCAGAGCGAAGCGTCGCCCTGGGTCGCCCGGGATCCATCCCCTTCAAGGGCTGAAAGCCCGCTCCAAACGAAACGGAACCTGACGGGTGGAATCGCAATTCTCAGAATCCCCCAAAAGTCGGCGGAACCGCAACCGCGCCAATCGGGAGATTGGCGATCCCAGGAGGGCGCTTTCTTCACAAAACGCGAAGTTGGTTGCGGCTTCGCTGCGCCAAGTATTCTACGGTTTTCCGCTCCCCCGCGCAAAATGCGCCCTTCAAAATCCGACGTTTCACTTGCAAAAACGGCGGCGTTGGCTTTAATAGAAACTGGTGATGTTGTGCCTTGCGCAATGGGGCGCGGGGTGGGGGTGTTTGTCGCGCCCGAGAATCAGGCTTCCGCCCGGTCCGAATCCGGGACAGGCAAGCGCGCCGCGCCACCCGTCGTCCGGGGCAAAGTCAGGAGTTCCCACACAGGAAAGGTCTTCTCATGTCCGTACAACCGTCTCGTTTGCCGCAATTCGTCCGTATTTCTCTCCTGCTGCTTCTGGGCCTGTGCCTGGGGTGGAGCGGGTCCCTCCGGGCCGAAGAGACGCCCCGCGCGGCGATGGCCTCGGAAGAGTCGTCCCAGACCTTCGCGCTGATCACGACGCAGATTGGCCAGGGAACGCTGGAGCAGAATCCGTCCGGAACGCAGCTCGAGGTGGGAACCACTGTGACGCTGCTCGCGCACCCGGACGCCGGGTGGACTTTCGGCGGGTGGTCGTTCGACGGCTCCTCGATCGATTCGACATCGAACCCGCTTGTTTTCATCCTCCAGGCCGACACGACGGTCACCGCGCAGTTCGACCGCATCATCCCTTCGTACACGCTCAAGACGGGCAAGGTCGGATCGGGGACAGTCTCCCGGAAACCGGACCAACCCTCCTATGTGGAAAACACCACCGTGACCGTGACGGCCGTGGCCACCGAGGGGTACGAGTTCACGCACTGGACGGGCGACGTGCCGCCCGAGGCGGCTACCAATCCGGTTGTGACGGTCACGATGGACCGCAACCGCGCGCTCACGGCATATTTCGAGTTGCGTTACTATGTGATCTACAAGTTGTTCCTCGAACCGAGCGAGTTCGGCGCGGTTTCCGTCTCACCCGATCAGAGCGGATTCTTCTCCGGCACCACGGTGACCCTGACCGCCACTCCGAATCCGGGGTACCGCTTTACGGGCTGGACGGGTGTGCCCGCCAGTCAACAGACGGACAACCCGGTCCTTCTGACCATGAACTCGGACAAGCGCGTCAAGGCGCAGTTCGCGCAGATCATTGTGCCGGAAACCTTCCCGCTGACCCTGGCCGTTGACGGGAATGGGACCGTGGCGGCCCAACCGCGCCTCGACACCTACCTGGCGGGAACCACGGTGACGGTGACGGCCACGCCTGAGACGGGTTCTCTCTTCATGGGCTGGACCGGAGACGTGCCGACGGGAAGCGAACTGGACAACCCGCTCTTTCTGACCATGACGACCACCGTGTCGCTCACGGCGCATTTCGCGATCGAGCCGATCGCGGCTCCCACCAGCCTGACCGCCACGACGGGCGCGTTCTCCTACAAGATCGAAACCGCATGGGACTCCGTGACCAGCGCCACGCACTACCGGCTCTGGCGCTCCGTCGGCGTGGGAACCGCCAAGGTGGACCTGACCGGGTGGCAGACCGCCACGTCGTTCCGAGATGAATCCGTAATTCCGGGCGTGACGTACCAGTACTGGGTGCAGGCGGCGGTGGACGAGACGGGTTTCCGCGCCAGCGCGCTCACGGGTCCGGTGGCGGGGTGGGCCGGGGGCAACCCCGCGGATGAAAAGGTGTACCGGGTGACCTACCGCCATTGCCAGATCCAGCCCGACATGCCCGGAGTTTCGGACCTGTTGTTCACCGGCGTGGGCGAGAAAGCCTCAATCAAAATCACGTGGCTGAAGCGGGGCGTTCCGGTCAACGCGCGCAACAAACCGGGAACCCATTACATCACGGTCCGGACGATTCCGCAGTTGCGGGTCGAGGGAAGCCTGACGTCGCTGTATTGCGACGCGCCGGTCACGCAGCTCGATGTGACGGGTGTGCTCAAACGGCTCGTGGCCAACGACGAGATTCAACTTGTTGTGGCGAACGGGGCGGGTTCGATTCAGATGAAGGCGCAGAAAGACGCGCTGGCCTCGCCGCCGCAGTACGCGCGGACCTCGATCCTGATGGCGCAGAACTGGACGCCGATGTCGGTCCAGACGTCGGGTGTCGTGATCGAGTATTTTGCCGTGAACCAGCCGGTGAGATCGCTCCGGGCCGATACGAAAAAATATGTGGACCCACTCACGCGCCAGAAACGGGTGAGCCTGGGCGGACTGGGATCGGTCGAGCGGGTGCAGGCCGATGTCTGGGGACAGGGAACGGTTCCGACGGTCAGCGAGGGATCGGCGATCCACGCCATTTCGATCGAAGGGATTCGCACGTCGGGCGCGCCCATTGTGGTGGATGAGATTGGGGTGCCCACCACCTCCATCGAGGCGGCCAGCGTGGCGTTCGACACGGAGACAGGGACAGTGGTGGCGCAGGGGAATATCCGCGTGCCGCTGATCGAAGGCCGAACGATCCTGAACCGTCTCGTCGCCAAGGGCGTGAAGCCGAGAGGCGGGGCCTTGACGGGCGGCTTCATCGGTTATGCGGGTGCGCCGCAGGCCATGCGCGTTCTGTTCCAGAGCGCGGCCACCATCGAGGGCCAGTCGGGTGTCTCGGGCGTGTTTGTGGCGGGTTATCAGGGTCCGGAGCAATCCCCCACCTACACCGGTTCGATCCGGAGCATCACCACCCAGGCAAATGCCCCGGAAGGTGAAGCGCACATTTCGCCCCAGGCGCCGGCGATCAAGTTCAAGCCCAGCCAGGGCGGGTTTGTGGTGAAGACGGAGTTTACGCCGCCCGAAGGGTGAGCGAAGTGGTGATAGAATAATTTCGGCTTGATTGTTGTGTACTCCTCGGAGTTTTTCCGGGGAGCATGACAGAACGATTATCCGTTTCAGGAGAACATTCAAACAGTAGAAGGAGAAACACCCATGACCAGCACCCCGCGAATCGAGACCCATGCGTTTGAGACCGAAGCGGCGCAATTGCTCGACCTCATGATCCACTCGGTCTATTCGCACAAGGAAATCTTCCTGCGCGAACTGATTTCAAACGCCTCCGACGCGCTCGACAAACTGTGCTACGAGGCGCTGACCAACCCCGACCTGCGCAAGTACACCAGCGACCCGCACATCCGCATCGAGGTGGACCCCAAGGCCCGCACGCTGTCGGTCGTGGACAACGGCATCGGCATGACCCACGACGAAATCGTGCGCAACATCGGCACCATTGCGCACTCGGGCACGCAGGAGTTTCTGCGCGCGCTCAAGGAAGCGAAATCCAAGGAGACGCGCCCCGAGCTCATCGGGCAGTTCGGCGTCGGGTTCTACTCGAGTTTCATGGTGGCCGAGAAGGTTGTGGTGATCACCCGCGCCGCCACCGAGGAGCGCGCCTGGAAGTGGGAGAGCGCCGGGGGCGCGGGTTCCTACACCCTCGAGCCCTCCGAGCGCGCCGAACCGGGCGTCACCGTCACGCTCCACCTGCGCAAAGCCGACGCGGAGGACGGGCTGGAGGATTATACCTCGCCGTGGAAGATCAAGGAGGTCGTTCGCCGTTATTCCGACTTCGTCGCCTACCCCATCCGCATGGAGGCACAACGCACGGAAACCCCGCGCGATGAAGAGGGGAAACCGATCGAGGGCGCCGAGCCGAAGACGATCGTCGAGGACGAAACACTCAACTCGATGAAGGCGATCTGGACCCGGCCCGAGAAGGATGTCGAGGAGTCCGACTACCAGGAGTTCTACAAACACATCAGCCACGACTGGCACGAACCGCTCGAGCGCATTGCATACAAGGCCGAGGGTACGTCCGAGTTCCGCGCGCTGCTCTTCATCCCCTCGCACGCGCCGCTCGACGCTTTCATGCCCGATAGCGAGCATGGCATCCTGCTCTACGTCAAGCGCGTCTTCATCATGCACGACTGCAAGGATCTGATTCCCGAGTACCTGCGTTTCGTGCGGGGCGTGGTGGACTCCGAGGATCTCTCGCTCAACATCTCGCGCGAAATTCTCCAGAAGAACCGTCACATCCAGCTCATCAAGAAGAGCCTGACCCACAAGGTGCTCGAGTCGCTTAAGCAGATGCGCGTCGAGAAGCCCGAGAAGTTCGAGGCCTTCTGGACCGAGTTCGGCAAAGTGGTCAAGGAGGGCCTCTTCCGCGATCCGTCCAACCGCGAAAAAGTTATCGAGGTCTGTACGTTCTCCTCGACCCTCGATCCGCAGAAGCAGACCACCCTGGCCGATTATGTTTCGCGCATGAAAGAGGGACAGGACTCCATCTACTACCTCACCGGCAAGTCGCGCGAAGCCGTCGAGCATTCGCCGCACCTCGAAGCGTTCCGCGAGAAGGGGTACGAAGTGCTGCTGCTGACCGATCCGGTGGACGAAGTCTGGGCGCCGTCCATCTACGACTTCCAGGAGAAACACCTCCAGTCCGCCGCGAAGGGCGCGGCCACGCTCGGTTCCGAGGAAGAACGGAAAGCCTCCGAACAGGCGCTCGAGGAGAAATCGAAATCCTACACGGCCCTCTTCGAGACGCTTCAGAAAATCCTCGACGAGCACGTCAAGGAGGTCCGCCTCTCGGCGCGCCTCACGACGTCGCCTGTCTGTCTGGTCGGGAATGAAAACGACCTGACGCCGCAGATGGAGCAACTTCTGCGCGCAACGGGTCAGGAAATGCCCCGGGTCAAGCGTGTGCTGGAACTCAACCCGAACCATCCGATTCTGGAAAAACTCCAGACGATCCACGCGGCCAATGACGAAGACCCGCGCCTGACGGACCTGGCCGCGCTGCTCCACGGCCAGGCCCTCCTGGCCGAAGGCCTCCAGCCCCCCGACCCCAGCGCCTTCAGCCAGAAACTGGCGGAGTTGATGGTGCGGGCACTGTGAGACCGCAACAGCAGGACTGAAATGCGACAACGATAATGGGTTCCGAACAAAAGATCTCCCGGTTGAACGACTCAACCGGGAGATCTTACAAATACCGAGAAAAGGAGTCCACCATGCGGAAAGTCATGCCGGTTCTGTTGGTTATTCTTCTGGGGTGCAGTCTCACGGGCGCTGCGGCTCAGGATGTCGTGAAACTCTGGGAGGGACAGGCCAAGCCCTTCTACAAGGAAAACACGCTCGTTGAAAAAGAACAGACGATGTTCGGGACTCAAGTTCTCTCGGATATCACCGAGCCGACCCTCACCATTTATCCGGCCCAGGGGAAAAATTCCGGGGTCGCGGTGGTCGTGATACCGGGGGGCGGCTACTCGATCGTCGCCATCAAGCATGAAGGGCATGACATCGCAAAAGCATTGTCGGAGCAGGGCATCACGGCGGCGGTGCTCAAGTATCGGTTGCCCAATCCGAAGTCCTCGGATGAACCGGGAAAAGTCCCTCTGGCGGACGCGAGACGCGCCCTGAAAATCCTGCACCAGCAGGCCGAGAAGTACGGGATCAACAAGGCGCTGGTCGGCGTAGCCGGGTTTTCCGCGGGCAGCCATCTGTCCACGGTGGCCAGCCTCTGGAAAAGTGCGGACCCGGACGAAAACCCGGCCTTCTCGGGTCTCATCTACGGCGTGACGAATATTTCCGGGGACACCCAGAAGTGGCTGGAAGGATCCCTCTACTTCCGGAAGATGACCGCCGAAGAACAGGCCCAGAACCAGCTGCTCGATCGGGTGAACAAGACCACGCCCCCGGCGTTTCTGGTGCATGCGTATGACGACATGACCTGCAAGGTCACAGAATCCACGCTCTACGCCGCGAAACTGCGTGAAAATAACGTCCCGGTCGAGATGCACCTGTTCCCGAAAGGCGGCCACGGGTTTGGGGGCGGAAAGAAGGAAGACGGAACGGATCAATGGGTGCCGCTTTTCGCGAACTGGTTGTTGCGACTCAACCCCAACTCGGGTAATGAGTAAAAGAGAAGGCTGGGAGCACGGGGATCTTCAGGATCGTTTGCCCCCCCTTCCATCCTGAAAATCACCGTATCCCGTGTCTGGAACGCCCCCCAATCGCATCGCTTTCACAATTCTCAATTGTCCGCTATCCATTGTCCATTATTCATTTGACACCCGCCTGGGATCAGGTTCTATTAAGGATCGGGACATGGAACGCATGAGACGGGCTGCCCGGCTTTCGAGCCGCGCGACCGCCGCAGCCCGCGGCAGAGTCCCGCCATTCGGAATGACGACGCCTTCGGGGTCCGGTTTCTTGCCGGTTCCACCCTTCGCCCCGAGGCTTTTCAAAAACCATCCCCCCATCGCTTCCACCAGGAAGGAGACCTGCCCCTCATGTCCCGCTTTCCATTCGCCACGTTTTGCATCCTCTCCCTGTTGTTGACTGGAATACCGTTCAACCTTGTGTCCGCCGAGGATGCCGGAAAGGACACCACGGCCCGGAAGTTGGGTCAGGAAAGCACGGACAAGACGGCCAAAACCGAGGCGGACAAGAAAAAGGCAAAGGAAGAGGCCCTGACCCTCGAAAATCTCTTCCCGAAGAAAAGTTTCTTCGGCCCCTCGGCCAGCGCCCCGGCCTTCTCGCACGACGGGCGGTACGCCGCTTACCTTTATCGCCCCTACAAGGAGCGCCGCCACGGAGGGGATCTCTGGCTTTACGATACCCAGACACGCCAGCTCAAGCGTCTGACGTCCGTGTCGGTGATGGCCGAGTTCCAGTCCAACACCCGCAAGGTTCGCGGCGACCGTGTCAAGAAAGCCAAACCCGCCCTCGATAAGAAACTGAAAGACCGGATTGCGGCGGAGAAAAAGAAAGCCGAAAAGACAGGCAAAACCGACGCGAAGAGCGACACGACCAGCGCCACGCTTCAAAGCGAGACAAAAAAAACATCGGAGACGGCCACAACGGACTCCAGCGACAAGAAAACCTCCACGACCCTCTCGAAAGACACCAAGACGTCCGAGTCCGTATCCGCTCTCATGGCAAGACTCCTTGAAGAAGAGGACGAAGACGCCCGCCTGATGAAACGGGGCGACTGGGTGAACGACGAAGACGCCACCATCAACGACAAGGACGAAGAAGAGAAAGAAAAGGAAAAAGAAAAGGAACAAAACAAGGAACAGGAGAAGGGGAAAGAAGGCGAGAAAAAGGAGCCCGCCCCGCGCTACTCCGGCATCGAGTCGTTCGACTGGTCCGAAACGGCTCCGGAACTCCTTTTCGTGTCGGAAGGCGACGTCTATCGGTTTGCGGTGGGCGACGCAAAACCCGCGCGCCTGACCCGAACCGCGGAGCCGGAGCGTTCGGCCCAGTGGCTGCCCGACGGCTCGGGTTTCCTGTACCGTCAGGGCAATGCGTTGCGGCGGGTCTTCTTCAACCGTTCCCAGGTCGAGGAACTGCGCGCCAAACTGGGGGATGGGGACGAACTGGCCGCCGCGAGAATCAGTCCCGATGGGCGTTGGCTGGCCCTGATCGCGCACAAAAGCAATCCGCAACCGACCGGGCAGGATCAGAAGTACTCCATCGCCAAATACCGCGATCGGCGTATGGAGCCGGAGCGGATCTCACGGACGGTTCTGGACGACCCGCAACCCGAACGCGAGTTCGCCATCTTCCTTCTCGAAATCGGCGAGACGTTCAAAGAGGAGAGCGAAACCACCGAAGTGTTTCGTTTCAAGAGCAAGGCGCCCGGCGCCACGATCAGCCAGCCCGACTGGGCGCTCGACTCGACCCGGATCGTTTTCTCGTGCTGGGATCAGGAGGCCGCCCAGGTCTCGATCTACGAATCGCTGACCCGTCCCGAGCAAAAGAAGACCCGGAAAGACGAGGGTAAAGAGGAAAAAGAGGACGGACAGGGCGAAAAGAAAGAGAAGGACGCCGAGGAAGTCCGGAAGGAAGACGGAAAAGGCGAAGAGGAATCCGAGAAGGACACCGAAAAGAAAGACTCGGATCAGACAGAGAAGTCCGACAAGAAGGAAGACAAGAAAGATTCCGGGGACAAGAAGGACGATGGAAAGCCCAAACCGGAAAAAGCACGGAAGATCTATGGCTTCATGCACACCGGCGGGCCCAACACCCCCGAAATGATCGAGCCGCAATACCTGGCCGACAGTCGGCGGGTCGTCTTCCTTTCCGAAATCACCGGCTTCCGCCACCTCCAGATTCTCGACCCGCTCTACGAGGGACTCTCCCCCTTGACGCACGGGTATTTCGAGGTCTATCCCCTTGCGCTCTCAAAGGACCACAAGTGGGTTTTCATCAGCTCGACCCAGGACCACCCCGGCCGCCAGAGCCTCTACAAAGTCTCGACCGACGACGGGACCCTCGTGCGCCTGTCCCCGGAATTGGGGTACTACGAGGAAGCGGCGGTCTCGCCTCAGGGCGACTACGCGCTGGCGAACTTTTCCACCTTCGGCAAACTGCGCGAACTGGTCGCCATCAACACGGCCCAGTCCACCCAAACCGCGCTGACCGATTCGCACCCGCCCGTGGCGCGCGCGCGCACCCGCGCTGTGCCCGAGTTCATCACGTATAAAAACCGTCAGGGACACGATATCCACGGTCAGATCTTCCTACCTGACGGGTGGAAGAAGGACGAGAAGTGGCCCCTCCTGGTCTATGTGTACGGCGGTCCCCTCGGTATCCGCAAGATGGTCACCGACGGCGCGTACGATCAGGCGAGCTACTTCTTCGCTTATTACATGGCGAAGAAGCACGGTTACGTCACCGTCACCATTGATCCGCGCGGCGTGTCGGGTTATGGCGGTGTATTCGAGAAAGCGAACTACGAACGCGTGGGCCGTCCCCAGGTCGAGGACCTCGTGGACGGCGTGGACTACCTGGCCGAAAACTACGGCGTGGACCGCAAGCGCGTCGGCATCCACGGGTGGAGTTTCGGCGGCTTCCAGACGCAGATGTGCCTCTACACCGAGCCGGGCGTCTTTGCCGCGGGCGCGGCGGGCGCCGGACCCACCGAGTGGGAAAACTACAACGCCTGGTACACGCGCAACACCGTGGGCAACAGCCGCACGGGCGAGCCGGACCTGCAAAAGTTCTCGCTCCTGCCCCTGGCGAAAAACCTCAAGGGACAGTTACTCCTGGTCCACGGCGTCGAGGACACCAACGTCCTCTACCAGGACACCATGCGGGTGTACCGGGAACTGCTGAAAGCAGGCAAGGAAACGAACGTCGAACTCTTCGTGGACCCGACGGGCGGCCACGGCCTCGGTGGCGACATCAAGGCGTTCGGCCGTTTCCACAAATATGAGCAATTCTTCCTCCGCGCCCTCGGAGAAGGCAAAACCCCGCCTGCGAAGAAGGAAGAAGCCAAGAAGGACGAGAAAAAAGAAGAGTTGAAGAAAGAGGAAACGAAGAAAGACACGGAAAAACAGGAAGAGGCGAAGAAGGAAGACGGCGAGAAGAAGCAGGACGAAGGGAAAAAGCAAGAAGAGAAGAAGTAAGCCGAAAAAGGCGGACAATGCGTGAACTTCCGAAAGAGCGGAATTCAAAAAACGGAACGCAGAGACGCGAAGACGCAGGGGCGTTTTCATGGGAGGGCGGGCGTCCTCGCCCGCCTGCGGTAAGGTTGGATCGCTTTCTGGGCCGGTTCTTTTCTTTTCCTTTGTTACGAATCGGTACGACCCGAATACTCGAATACCCGAACAGCCGGATGGATCCGGTGACATTTGCCCGTTTTTCAGGCGGGCGGGACGCCCGCCCTCCCATAAAAACGAGCATTCCGCTCCGAAATACCGATAGAGGAGAACAAACCATGCGCCGTCTCATCGCCCTCGCCTTTCTGCTCCTGCTGGCGCTGTTGAGTTCCGCCTGTTACTACAATCCCATGCCCCTGTTGGGACGCGCCGTTTATTACCCGAAATACGAAGTCACGCAGGACACCGATTCCATGCTTACGGTTCACGTCAGCAAAAAGATGGATATCCAATTCCGCAAATTACCCGATCGGGACTGCTGGATCAGCACAACCGAGGTCTCGATCGCGCAGATGAAGGCGTCCTGGAGGTGGTGGAGACCTGATCTATCTTGGTATAAGAAACAACCTGGGTATCTGGAGACATGGCCCGCGATGAATGTTATGCTCGATGAGGCTTCCTATTACTGCTCCTGGTTGAACCGGCGTATGAAACACGAGGTGATTCCAGAAGAATATTCGGTTCGTCTTCCAACGGTTGAGGAGTGGGAATCTGCGGCCAAGTGTGGAACGGATCGGGTGTACCCTTGGGGGAATGAGTGGCCACCCGCGAAGTTTGCTGATGGGCGTTATCCAAACTTGATGGGAGAAGACCGTTATCTGAGCCCTAGTAATAACATATATGTAGGGAACGATTACTGTGGAATACCTTTTCCGGAGAGAGCATATATCCCCGGTTATCGAGACGGTTTTCCGGGGCCTTGCCCCGTGGAATTGGCGGGAAAAAACGAATGGGGGCTTGTCGGTCTCGCAGGAAATGTTGAGGAATGGTGTTGGGATGAAAAGAAGCAGGACTATGTCCTGAAAGGAGGATGCTGGAAGAGTGCTCATCCTGATTCACCTCGTATTTTTAAATCGCATGAAATGCCTGTTTCGCCTTGGCCCTTCTGCCCACTTTTGCGGGATCGGAGAAGCCATTATGGAGGCGGTTTCCGGGTTGTGATTGCGCCGGAAATGAAATAGGCTGGCTTCCGGCCTTCTGTTCCCCTATTCTCTTCCTGTGAAGGGGGGACTGGCAGTAGCCCTTGAAAGAAGGGTCGTTCTGATCGGTTAACGCAATTGCCAGAAAGGGCCTTCATTGTTCGACTGTCGGTTCTGACAATGAGCCGTTCCGTCCCGGAGGGACGGCAAGAAAGTAGCCCACCGTTTCAACGGTGGGAAAGCAATCCTCAGACAATTCGTCCCGGAGGGACGACTGAAAACCCCGGGGGAACCGACAGCCGTCCCTCCGGGACGGGGAAGACGGGTGTTGCGGAACCCAGCGCTGAAGCGCTGGGCTATTGTCAGAAGTCCCTGACGGGACTTGGATCTGAAACACCCGATTTCGTACTACTATCTTGCAGAATCAACGCAAGCCGCGACGATTTTCTGTAACGCAAGGACAATCAACCACAAAACGCAAAGTCGCAAAGACGCAAGGACGCAGAGAGGCGTGAATGGAGAGGGGACGAGACACAAACCTCGATAACAAATGTGGGGAAAATCGCAACGGTCTTTCAAAATACTGAATCTCTGCGACTCGGCGTCTTCGCGCCTTCGCGTTAAATTGGTTTTGGTTGCGGCTCTGCTGCGCCAGGTCATCATGAAGATTTTTTTGGGCAAGGGTTATAACTGTGGGTTCCATTGTCAATTATCCATTATCAACTATCCATTGAAAGGAATCTTCCCAAATGTCCACCCCTCGTTTTCTGATCTCCCTCCTCTTACTGTCCCTTTTGGCCGGGTGCCGGACGCTGCCCCAACCGCAAACCGACGGCGGCATGCCGTTGATGCTCGCCCTGAAGGAACGCCAGAGCATCCGCGAGTACGACACCGCCAAACCGCTCTCCCCGGAGACCCTCTCGAACCTCCTCTGGGCCGCCGACGGTATCAACCGTCCCGAGACGGGCAAGCGCACCGCCCCGTCGGCCATGAACAGCCAGGAAGTGGAGATCTACGTCGTCCTCGAACTGGGCGCGTACCGGTTCGAACCGAAGAGCCATCAACTGGAACCCATCGCCGCGGGCGACCTGCGCGCTCAGACCGGCGGGGAAGAGTTCGTCAAGACCGCCCCGGTCAACCTGGTCTATGTGGCTGACCTCGACAAACTGACCAAGGCGCCCGAGAACGAGAAGGAGTTCTACGGCGGGGTGGACACGGGTTTCATCAGCCAGAACGTCTATCTCTTCTGCGCGTCGGAGGGCCTGGGCACGGTCGTGCGGGCGGGCTTCGACCGCGAGGCGCTGACAAAATCGCTCGGCCTGCGCCCCACGCAGAAGATCATCCTGGCCCAGACGGTCGGGTACCCGAAGGCAAAAAGTCCGGAGAAGTAGAGCGTTTCCCCGGTTTTCTCAAGATCGGTTAGAATCGCGTCAGATCCCGCTTAGAACACGGTCAGATCGTGCCGGAGTCGCCAATTCCCCTTGCCTTCCCCCGGTCTTTCCTGATAGAAATCAAACGCCAAGCGCAGCCATCGTTTTCAATCGTTTCCGCTGGCTGTCACACCGGTCAAGTCGGTTGGGAACGGGAATGTGGACGCTTTTGACGCGCACAGGCCCGTGCTGTTCTGTTTGGGAGATCTGCCCAGGGGGGTGTCGGTTCTTTTGGAGATTCACCGGCCGATTCCAGTCTCTGGCTCGGGTTTTGGCAGAAAACTCCTCAAAAAAGGATAGAGTCATCATGAAAAACCAGACAATGCTCCAGATGTTTCTGTTGGGCGCCCTTCTGGGCCTGTTTTCGGCTTCACACCCCGTCCCCGCCGCGCAACCGGCGAGCGGAACCGCCGCGAAGGAAGAAGCCGCGGCCAAACCCTCCCCGGCGGAAGTCCTGACCCGTCTGCGGCTGGGCAACGCGCGCTTCTCTCTGGGCAAAAGCACCTTCAAGGGGATTGACGCCGCCCGGTGTCTGGAAACCGCCGAAAAGGGACAGAAACCCATCGCCACCATCCTCTCGTGCAGCGATTCGCGCGTGCCGGTCGAGTACATCTTCGACCAGGGCTTGGGCGACCTGTTCGTCGTCCGCGTGGCGGGCAATGTCAGCGACACCGACGAGATCGGCACCATCGAATACGGCACCGAGCACCTCGGCACGCCCCTGCTGCTCGTTCTGGGCCACACCAAGTGCGGTGCCGTGACAGCAGTTGTCGAGAACTCGCCGGTGCATGGCAAAATCCCCCTCCTGGTGGACAACATCGGTCCCGCCGTCCAGACCGCCCGCGAAAAGAACCCCGGCGTCGAGGGGAAGGACCTGATCCCCAAGGCGATCGAGGCCAATGTTTTCCGTTCGATCGAGGACGTTCTGACCGGCAGCGAGATGGTGCGCGAACTGGTCAATGAGAAGAAACTGCGGGTCGAGGGCGCGCTCTACGACATCACCACCCGCGAAATCCACTGGTTGGGCGTTCACCCCGACCAGGCGAAACTCCTGGCCGCCGCCCCGAAGGGCGAACACGCCGCAGAAGGCCACGCGGCGCCGCCGGAAAAGGCGTCCGCAGCCGCTCCGGCCCAAGAGGAACAGAAGAAAGAGCTCCAGGAAGGACAGGCCGCGAGCCATTGAGCCGCCTGTTTCCCCTGTTGCAGATTTATCCCGTTGAAGGAGTCCCACCATGAAACAAGTGGTCGCCATTATTCTCGGCGGTGGACGCGGCACCCGCCTCATGCCCCTCACCCGCGAACGCGCCAAGCCCTCGGTCGGGTTTGCCGGAAAGTACCGCCTGATTGACATCCCCATGTCGAACTGCATCAACTCGGGCATCAAGCGGATCTTCATCCTCACGCAATTCCTCTCGGCCAGCCTCCACCGCCACATCAAACTGACCTACCAGTTCGACCGGTTCAGCAACGGCGCGGTGGACATCCTCTCGGCCGAGCAGACCATCTCGGGCGACGGGTGGTTCCAGGGCACCGCCGACGCCGTGCGCGCCACCCTCAACCACACCACCTACTACGACTCCTCCCAAACCGTGATTCTCTCCGGGGACCATCTTTACCGGATGGACTACTCGAATTTCGTAGATTTCCACCGAGAGAAAGGCGCGGACATCACCATCGGCGTCTATCCGATCCCCCGTTCCGAGGCGCACCACTTCGGCATCCTGCGCACCAGTCCCGGTGGGGAGATCCAGGAGTTTCTGGAAAAGCCGAAGGATCCCAATCTGCTTGATCGTTTCGAGCCGCCGCGTGAGTTTTACGAGAGCCGCGGTCTTGAGCCTCACCCCGGTCATGTCCTCGGCTCAATGGGCGTTTACGTGTTCGAGACCCGCGTGCTCGAGGATCTGCTCTGCAACACCACCTACAAGGATTTCGGCAAGGAAGTCATCCCCACGGCCCTGGGGCGTTACCACGTGGCCGCCTATCCGTTCACCGGCTACTGGCGCGACATCGGGACCATCCGGTCTTTCTACGACGCCAACATCGAACTGACGCGGCCCGACCCGCCCTTCAACCTGTATGCCCCGCGCTGGCCCGTCCACTCGATGGTGCGTCCGCTGACCCCCTGCCGCGTCATCGGCTCCCAGATCAACGACAGCCTGCTGGGACAAGGCACGTTCATCACCGGCGCCACAATCACCAATTCGGTCATCGGCATGCGCGGGGTCGTGGGGCAGGGTTCCCGGCTTTCCAACGTGGTCATGCTCGGCGCCGATTTCTACGACGGCGAAGAGGTTCTCAACCCCCGTTACCACCCCACGGGCAATCTGCCTCCCCTGGGTGTCGGGCGCAACTGTCAGATCGAAGGCGCCATCATTGACAAGAACGCCCGAATCGGCCACGACGTCGTTATTCGCTCGAAAAATGGCGAGCCGGACTGCGAATCCGACACCTACTGGATCCGCGACGGCATCACGATCATCCCCAAAGGGGGCGTGGTGCCCGACGGAACGGTGATCTGAGCACGTGGGAACACGTGCATAAAACGTCAAGACAACACGCCATAAAGCCGCTTGGAATCCCGGAGATTTCTGGCGGCTTTGTGTCTTATGGATTCTCTTTTGATCGTAATCGGGATCCATATGCCCCGTTATTTGTCTCCAGAAAAAAATCCCCCCCGCGTGGGACTTGAATCTGGCGGGCGAAAGCCCTATGATAGCGCCGGGATTGTGACTCCGGCGCCGAAAATACCGGATAGAACCCTGACCCCGCTGTGCCGGGGGCGTTGAGGATATGCAGAAAAATGACTGAAACAGAACAATACCCCGGCGTCGGGCTGGTCGAGACGCAATCGGTCGAACTGTTCACCGACGAACCGCTCCGGCTCGAAAGCGGCGAGACGCTTGGGCCGATCACCGTGGCCTATGAAGTCTATGGCGCCTTGAACGAACGCCGCGACAATGCGATTCTGCTTTGCCATGCCCTGTCGGGTGGGGCGCACGCCGCCGGCTTTCACCCAGGCGCGGAAAAGCCGGGGTGGTGGGACATCATGATCGGTCCCGGCAAGGCGTTCGACACCGACCATTACTGCATGATCTGCCCGAACGTGCTGGGCAGCTGCTACGGCACGACCGGTCCCGGCTCGATCAACCCCAAGACCGGCAAACCCTATGCCCTGAGCTTCCCCGTGGTCACCGTGCCCGACATGGTCAACGTTGAGGCGAAACTGCTCGACCACCTGGGCATCGAGACGCTGTTGTGCGTGGCGGGTGGCTCGATGGGGGGAATGGTGGCGCTGCAATGGGCGGTGGCCTACCCCCACCGCGTCAAGTCCACCCTGGCCATCGCCTCGACGCACCAGCATTCGCCCCAGCAGATCGCCTTCAACGAGGTGGCGCGCCAGTCGGTCATGGCCGACCCGGCGTGGAACAAGGGGGACTATTACGGCACCGAGGGACCGGCGATGGGGCTGGCCATCGGGCGCATGGTGGGCCATGTGACCTACCTCTCCGAAGAAGGGATGCGGCGCAAGTTCGGACGCCGCCTGCGCGACCGCGAGCGGTTCGGCTACGACTTCTCGCTCGACTTCGAGGTCGAGAGCTACCTGCGCCACCAGGGTCACAGCTTTGTCAGCCGGTTCGACGCCAACTCGCTTCTCTACCTGACCAAGGCGCTCGATTACTTCGATCTGGCCAGTGGTTATCACACATTGACCGAAGCGTTCGAGGGCACGCGGGGGGCGCTCTTTCTTCTCATTGCGTTCTCGTCCGACTGGCTCTATCCGCCGCACCACCTCAAGGAAGTGGCACGGGCTATCCGCCGCTCGGGTGGCGACGCAACGTATTACGAAATCAACAGCGATTACGGCCACGACGCCTTCCTGCTCGACTACGACAAGCAGGAGCCACTCGTGCGCTCGTTTTTGAAACGAACGCAAACCACCTGGCGCGAGCCGGACGGCGCGAAAGCCTGAAACCCCGCACTCTTTCAATAGATGACCCTCGCGATCGGAGACTCTCCCGCAATGCCCGAACAATTGGCCAACCGTACCAGCATTTACCAGTGGATCTGTGACCAGGCCCCCCAGGGGGGGCGCGTGCTCGACATCGGGTGCGGCGAGGGGGAACTGCTTGCGCAGATGGTGGCGCAGCGCGGTGTCAAGGCCGTGGGCATCGAACTGAGCGAAGCGTGTGTCGTCAAGGCCGTTGAGCGCGGACTTTCGGTCCACCACGGCAACGCCGAAGAGGGCATTGACCATTACCCCGACGCCTCGTTCGATCTGGTGATCCTCTCGCTCGCCATTCAGGAAATGCACGAGCCGCTCCACGTCATCCGCGAGTCGTTCCGCATCGGACGCCAGCTGCTCGTTGTGTTCCCCAATTTCGGTCACTGGCGCGCGCGCTGGCAGTTGTGTTTCACCGGCCACGCCCCCAAGACGGAAAGTTTCCCCTACACCTGGTACTCCTCACCCAACCGCCACTTCTTCACCGTGGCCGACTGGGACGACTTCTGCCGCGAGGAAAAACTCCGTTGCGTACGCCGGGCATTTCTGGACAACGGTCGCCACGTGGAATGCTGTCCCAACCTCCGCGCAGAAGTGGCTCTCTACCTGCTCGAACAGGCCAATGCCCCCCAGAGGCCTTGACGATCTTTCATGAGCGTCTCCTGTGCCGCGCACACGTTTCTTAGCCAGACGCGATATTTTTCCTTGCAACCGAACGCAAACGTGCAGGACAATTCGTCCGTCTGGGAGCAGACTCTTTTTCCAAAGTCAACGAGAGAGTAAATTTTCTCGAAAATTTAGAGCAATTGCCAGAAAGAATTTTCATTATTCCGATTGTCGGTTCTGAGAATCAGCCGTTCCGTCCCGGAGGGACGGCAAGAAAGTAGCCCACCGTTTCAACGGTGGGAAAGCGATTTTCAGACAATTCGTCCCGGAGGGACGACTGAAAAACCGGGGGTAACCGACAGCCGTCCCTCCGGGACGGGGAAAAGGGATGATCCCGAACCCAGCGCTGAAGCGCTGGGCTATTGTCCGAAGTCCCTGACGGGACTTGGGTCTGGAACACCTGACTCCGTGTCATTAATGAAGATTCTTTTTGGCAAGGGCTATAACACGTGCGAGTCGCTATAGGAATCTGTGGAGTGTTTCAATCTCCCAGTGGTCTTGACCGGTTCTTGAGTATCACCCTCCCCTTCTCCTGTCTCTATCGGCAAGAGACAATCGGGCTGGAGAACACCGAAAGGATTGCGCCTCATGCAATTGACCACCGTGGACATCTTTGTCTTCATTGCCTTCATTATCACTGTCGTCGGGGTCGGAATCTGGAAAAGTCGCCATGAGGGAGACAGCGAGTCTTACTTTCTGGCGGGTCGTGGGCTGAAATGGTGGTTGATCGGCGTGTCGCTGATCGCAGCCAATATCTCGACCGAACAGTTCGTCGGCATGTCGGGTCAGGCGGCGGATTATCAGGGGCTGGCCCCGGCCAGTTACGAGTGGCTGGCGGCTATTACGCTGGTGGTCGTCGCATTTTTCTTCCTTCCCTTCTTTCTGCGGGCCGGTATCTTCACGATGCCCGAGTTCCTCGAACACCGCTACAATCCTCTCGCCCGTACTCTCATGGCGCTGTGCATGCTGCCCATCCTGATTCTGCTGGTGGCCGCCGTGACCTATTCCGGCGCGTTGACCATTCAGACGGCATTCCACGGTAAGACCCTGCTGGGCCTGGTGCCAATGGATGTAACGACCGGCGCCTGGCTGATTGGCCTGATGGCTGGGGCCTACGTGGCCAGTGGAGGTCTGAAGGCCTGCGTCTGGGCGGACCTGATCCAGGGGACGGCGTTGATTATCGGGGGGGGCATCATCGCCTGGTGCGCCTTCCATCTGCTGGGCGAGGCGCCCCTGGCCTCGATCGCCACCACGGCTGCCATGCCCGAAAGTCTGACCGATACGTCCAGCGGCGTCACAAAGTTTCTGGCGCTCAATTCCCATAAACTGCACATGGTGTTACCCAAGGACGATCCCAATATCCCCTGGACGGCCTTGCTCATCGGGTTGTGGATCCCCAACTTCTATTACTGGGGTCTCAACCAGTACATCACGCAGCGCGTGCTGGGTTCGGCTTCGTTGCGCGAGGGCCAGCGCGGCATCGTTTTCGCGGCGGCCCTCAAACTGCTCATCCCCTTCATCATTATTTTCCCGGGCATGATCGCCTTCAATCTTTACAGTCAGGACATGAAGGTGGCGGGGGATACGATGAACGAGCCGGCGCTGACCCGCTTTGCCGAAATCAATGGCCAGACCCCGCTCGTCCGGGAAGTTTTCAGTTACGACAAGAATTTTGAGAAAACCAATGCGGCAGTGGCCGAGCAGATGGCCCGGCACAACGAGGCCGTTCAGAAAATCGTGAGTGACGAGGGCGTCAAGGTCGAACTCGAACACAAGTTGATGGGCTACCGCTTCGACACCGCTTTCGGTCTGCTGCTCAGCAAGGCGCTTCCGGCTGGCTGCGGGATTCAGGGCTTTGTGCTGGCGGCCATTCTGGGCGCGGTGGTCAGTTCGCTGGCCGCCATGATCAACGCCTTCGCGACGATTTTCTCGCTGGATATCTACCAGAAATACCTCGCCCGCAATGCCAGCCAGCAGAATATCGTGCGCACGGGCCGGATCTGCGTGGGTTCGATCATGGTACTGGGTTGTCTGCTCGCTCCCATGCTGGGCGATCCCCGCATCAGCAACAGTATCTTCCGCCTGATCCAGGAATCGCAGGGCTACATCTCACCGGGCTTGTTGGCCGCCTTCACCTTTGGTCTGATCAGTCGGCGCGTCCCGGCGATGGCTGGAGTGCTGGCCCTGATTCTGGGTCCCATCCTCTACGGGCTGATCCAGATTTACATTCCCTCGATCGCCTTCCTCAACCGGATCGCGGTCTGTTACGGGGCCCTGCTGGTTCTCATGGGAATCATGACGCTGATCAAACCGCGGCTCCAGCCCATCGAAATCCAGAGTGGCGGTCACCTGAATCTGGAGACCTCTCAATCCGCGAAGATCGTCGGCGTTCTGGTGGTCATCGCCACGTTGATTCTATATGCGATCTTCTGGTGAGGGAGTCTGCCGACCCGGCAACCGGCCGCTGCTCCACGTTCACGGAACCAGAAGACCCGGCTTCCCCTCCATTTTCGGGAAGACTTCCCATTTGCCATTTGCTTCGCAAAAGGGTTTGCCTCCCTGCCCCGGTCCCGATATAATCCCTTTCCGACTCTTGGTTGGAAGGGAAACTGGCGGAGGAACCCATGAGCAGAAAAACACAAATCGGAATCGTACTGGGCAGTTACAGCGATGTCAAACGGATGGAGCCGGGGATGAAGCGGCTTCAGGCCTTGCGCGTCCCTTTTGAGATGTGCATCGCCTCGGCCCACCGGACCCCGGAACGCCTCGTCGAGTGGCTCGACGGAGCCGAAAAGCGCGGCGTACGGGTCATCATCGCGGGTGCGGGCGCCGCCGCGCACCTGCCGGGGGTTGTGGCCTCCAAAACCGTCCTGCCCGTCATCGGCGTGCCGTTCAATGCCTCGCCCATTGAGGGGATAGACGCCCTCTACTCGATCGTCCAGATGCCTCCCGGCATCCCGGTCGCCACGGTCGGCATTGACGGGGCCGAGAACGCGGTCATCCTCGCGCTCCACATTCTGGCCACGACCGACCCGGACCTGCGTCGCCTCCTTATTGATTTCCGGGCCGGCTGGAAGAAAAAAATCGCCGAACAGAACGAAAAACTCTACCAGGACTACCCGGAGGCGCGCCCTGCGTCAACAGGGGATGAGGCTTTCTCTTGCGACGCGGCCGTCGAGACGGAACCGGCTCCGCCCGCCGAGGTGAGCGAAGATGGAACCCCGGAACTCTTTGGGGACATGCCCACCGAGGAAGGCGATACCGAAACCGACACGGTACCCGCCCGTGGACGCGTTCTGCGAGTGGACGGCGAGCAGCCCGACCTGCTCGTGGTCGAGGAAGTGGTCGAAGTTCTCCGGCGCGGCGGCGTGATCGCCCTGCCCACCGATACGGTCTATGGGTTGGCCGCCGACGCCACCAACGAAGTCGCCGTGGCGCGCCTCTTCGAGATCAAGGGCCGTTCCGCCGACAAGGCGATTCCGGTCCTGATAGATTCGGATCGTCTGTTGCGCCGTCTGGTGGGCGACCTGCCCGAAGGGGTTGAAGAGGTTCTGGACAAGCACTGGCCCGGCGCGCTGACCCTGGTGGTGTCCAAGCGTCCGCGCACACTGCCCGGCATCGGGGTTGAGAACTCGATCGCCGTGCGCATGCCCGACAACATGCTGGCGCTGGGTCTGATCAACCTGCTGGGGCAGGCCCTCGCCACCACCAGCGCCAACCGCTCGGGCGAGGCTCCGGCCACCACCGCGCAGGAAGTGACCGACACCCTCGGCGACGAGGTGGACCTGATCCTCGACTGCGGCCCCACTCCGGGGCTGGGGGTCTCGACGATCCTGAGCGTGGTCTCGCAACCGTATGAAATCCTGCGGCAGGGCGTTCTGGAACGCGACGCGTTGAAAGAAATTCTCGGCGACCGGCTGGCCGGATAACAGGGAGGGGACACGGTGACACAGAACCCGCCTCAAGACGGCCAGCCGGTTTCCGGCGAAGAAACGTTGCGCATAAAGAAACCCAAGTTCGACCCCCATGCCGGTCCGATCAGCCCGGACCCGAATCTCCCGCCTGGATTGCGCCGCTGGGGCGCTCTCGCCATCGCGACGGGTCTGGGGACGGGGTTTTCCCCCTTCGCGCCCGGGACCGCCGGGACGTTCGTGGGGGTGCTTCTGTTCTGGTTCCTGTCGCCCCCGTTCGCCGGATGGACCGTGTACACGCTGGCTACTGTGTGCCTCATCGCCATCGGCATTCGCGCCGCCACGTTGACCGAGGGGATCTATCGCAAGAAGGACGACGGACGCATCGTCATTGACGAAGTGGTGGGCTATCTGGTCACGATGCTGGGAACCTGCGGCGCGGACGACTCGACCGTGCGCAAGGCGTGGATCGCCGCGGCGGGCTTCTTCGTGTTCCGGTTCTTCGACATCCTGAAGCCCCCGCCCGCATACCAGTTTCAGGCGCTCCCGGGCGGTTACGGCATCGTCATAGACGACGTCATGGCGGGCGTGTACGGTTGTCTCACCCTGCATCTCGGGTTGTATCTCTGGGGGATGTGGGGCGGTTGACAAACACCCGGAAAATTCTCTCCGCCAGACATGGCGACCACGAAGATTCTTTCTGGTCACGGTTCCAAACCCACGCTGGCAAACTCGTTCCTTGACCCCGCTGCCCCGTCAGGGTGTGGCGGGCAGGTGGGTCTCATTGTAAACCGTGAACCCCTCGGGCGTTCCCGTTGTTCCCTTATCCCCGAGGAACCGGATAGCGCGGCTGGAGTTGGACCAGCTTTCCCCTTCGATGCGGGGCGTCCCGTAAAGATCGGGTTTTCCGGTCGCGATCTTGTAAATCACTCCTTCGCAATTGGGTGTGACACGGTTGAGAGCCTTGGGCGCGTAAACCCCACCCGCGACAAACACGCCCCGGACCCCCCGTGTCCCCAGAACGGAAAGGATGTCTTTCTTCGGTGCGGCCAGGTTGGTTCCCGCAAGAAAAAGACTCCGGGGTTGCGTGTCCGAGGTGGTCGCGTCCTGCGAGACGCTTTGAGGAAGACCCACCCGGCCACCGGTCAATTGGACCGTCGAACCGGCGCGGACCTTGATGTGCCGGGCGGAAAGACCGCGGAGAACGCCCGAGACGCGCACGTCCGTCGTCTCGATGTTCCCTCCCGTGGCCGACACGCCAAGACTGGGCGCCGTGACGGCAACCACGCCACGGATGTCTCCCGGCCACACGCTCGTGGCGCGTTGTTCCGGCAGACCGGTCTGGAAAACCATTCCCAGAGCCGACAGAGACACCGGGCCGGTTCCCTGCAAGACTTCGATGCGATTCATTTCCAAGGCGCTTCCCCGTGTGGCCAGGGTTGCCATCTCTCTGGCGCGCAGGCGGTTCCCCGTGGCGCCTCCGTAGCTGAGGAACGTTTCTCTGGTTGTGGTGTTCAACCCTTTCTTGGAACTGAGCCGCACGGCGGTCACCGGCTGGTAGGGCAGGTCGAGGTTTTCGAGCGAGACACCCGCGAGCGAGACGTTGACATAGCGGACCTTGTTTTTCGGCGCGCGGGTTCCCACGATAGAGGTTGTGGCATAGCGGGGGGCGCTGCCGTCCACCGGGGTCGAGTTCTCTGTGGCGTTCATCCGGATGGTTTCATAGAAATCGGCTTCCATATTCCCCACCCAGCAGCGATTCGCCGTGAGCGTTTCCACTTTGCCATCCACGATCAGGTTCTCTATGCCCAGATCGGTGTAGAAAACTTCCACGTCTCCGTTTACCGTCAGGCGTGGCAAGCGGTAGGCCTGGATGTACAGGTTGTCTTGGATGTCTCGGCCGATGCCGTTGGCGTCGAAAGCGACCGAGGCCGGGGCTTTGGCGAGACGCTTGATCGAGAATGTGATGTCTGCCGGAAAGGTGCTGGTGGTTTCCAGGTCCGGGCTGTTGTGGGTCAAGACCGAACATCCCGTGGTGGAGACACGGTAAGTGCGCAGGTTCTCCGTACCCGGCCTCCATCCAGAGACTACGGGGGTAAATGCATTCGTCGGATAGGCGCTGAGAGAACCGGAGGTTTGCAGGCAATACCCGTAAGACTGATCGGGCGCGGCGGTTTCGTCGCGCCAGGAAGTGGTTGCGGCAAGCCATCCGGTGATGGCGGCCCGGGTGCCGTCCTCGGATTCGGAACGCCAGACGCGGTAATGGTTTGCGCCCGGCACTTCGTTCCAGCTCAGTCGGACTTCCTGAAGGTAAGAACCCTTCGAGGCGGCAAAATCCGCCCGGGCGATCGGGGGCGTCGAGTCATTGGCCGCGCCGGGTGTGGGAACCACCAGGTACTGTCGGGTCCGCTCGGGTCCGACGATCCCGAAGGCCACATCGGGCAGGAGCGCCGGGAACGCCGGAGCGAACTCGTGCGCCATCGTCTTGCCATCGGGCATGCAGAGACCCACGTATTCACCCAGAGCGCTCAGGCTGAAACTGGTATGGAGTTCGGAAGACGCATTGGCCAGGTTTTTCTTCGAGGCAAAAACCACAATGCGCCCATCCGGGGCCACCGACACATCGGGGAATTTCCATTGGGTTTTCTTCTGGGGATCGTCACTCAGACTCCACCCCAGGAGGGAGACCGTTTCCGTTGTGGAGGGGTTGTAGATTTCGATCCAGTCCGAGAAATCGCCATCTTTGTCGCGTAGAGTTCGGGTGTTGTCGGCCATGATCTCGGAAATCAGAAGTTTGGGTTTGACCGGCGCGGGATTGGCAGCACCGGGCGTGGGGTAGGGTAAATAACCCTGAGCGGTCAGATCTTTCGGATCGGTCAGGCCATAGGAAGCGTCCTCCGCTTGCGGGGGGAACTTCGGTGCGTAGCTGTGCGCCACAACCGGAGCGCCAAAGCGCACCAGGGCGAGAAACTCGCCGCTGGCGCTCAGGCTGAAATTGGTGTGCAGGGGCTCTCCAACCGTAATCAGGTTCTGGCCGGAAGCGAAAATCACGAGGTAACCGTTCGCCGCGATCTCGACGTTCGGAATCGTCCATTTCTCCAGATCGGCCGGGTCGTCCGTCAGCCGCCAGCCGAACAGGCTGATGGGCTGATCGGTGAGGTTGTGCAGTTCGATCCAGTCGTAACACTTTCCTTCATCATCGGGCAAGGTGGTGGCATTCTGGGCCATAATCTCGCTGATGACCACATCGTATTGGGCCTGGGCCGGGCTGAGAGCGCCCAGCGTCAACGCGGTTCCGAGAAACGCGCACAACCACAGGGCGCGCCGCATTCCCGATACCACCGGAACCTTGCCCCGAATGGCTGAACCTTTTGTGCGTGTGTACATTCGCAATTCCTTCCTTCTTTATGGGGGGACACTTTCCCCCTGTATTGACCTCACAATCAATAAAGACGCCATTCCGCCTTGTGAGGAACCGGCGCGGGAATGACGGTGACGGAAAACTGCTGGGTGGCCGTGCCCTGGCTGTTGGTGGCGCGGATGGTGATCGGCGCGCTCAGGCCGGCATCGGTTTTCCCGGGAACTCCATAGATCAGCGTGTTGTTGTTCCGTATCCGCAACCACACCGGCAAACCTTCCACCGCGATCGCGGGAATCGGGTATCCCTTTACTTTGATCTCGTAGAGATACATGTTTGCTTCATTGGCAGACAGATCCGGGACGCTGGTGATGGTGGGCGCGTAGGGGGCGATGAAGGCAAAACCGGGCGAAGGAATGTCGCCACTCCAACTGGCCGGGTCATTCCCCCAGAGAGTCTTGCCCAGGCGGGTCAACGAACGTCCGTAGGGATCACTGGCCGTCCCCCCGTTGGCCAGAATGGGCCAGGGCGCCACGGGCTGATACTTCACTTCGTCCTCGAGCAACAGGGGGTAGTAAGTGGGTTCGTCGGCCGGGGGGCTATCGGGCCGTAACAAGCGCACGGTTCCTCCCGAATTGGACAATTGGCCGATATACGGTCCGGCCAGGGTCACCGTCTCGGGGAGGTCGTAAGCGGTGAGGAAGTTGCTTCTCCTGTTCGCATCGCCCGGGTTGAAAGGCACCACAACCAGCGCGCTCTTCGGTTGAATCTGGGTGCTCACCGAGAAAGTAAATTCCACCTCTTTGTCCAATCGCCACCGGAGCAGTTCCACCGGGGCATCCGTCGGGTTGTAGATTTCCACGAACTCGTATAGGTCCGGAGAAGCCATGCTCTTGGAATTGTAATGGACCTCACTGAGGATGAGGGGACCGACACGGGGGCCGCTGTTGACCGCGCCCAGTGTCCGCGTGGCCATGGGATACAGGTCGCCGGTGGAGTCGGGCCAACGCCCGAACGACTCGCCATTGGCCGCGGCGCCAAACTCGACGTGGTCCACAAAACGGTAGGTTCCCAATTTTGTGGGCGCCAGCAGGTAGGCGTCCTCCCCGTGTGCGCCGTCGAACGAGAAGTCGTTGGGACCGGGAGTCTGGGGTGTTGGATTGAAGTCCGATTCGTCGAAAGTCACATAATGGCCCACTTCCAGAAACTTCTTGTTGCTGATGTCGGAAATTCGATACTTGAAATAATTGCTGTTCGAGTCGCTCAGGTACCACCCGCCTAGGTCAAGGGTCGTGGTTGTCACGTTGACCAGTTCCACCGAATCGCGCAGGGGCGGGTCGGTGTGAGTCAGCACTTCGTTGATCTGAACCCACGCGATAGGTTCGAGTCCGGCGCGGCCCGGCGAGCCGGCGAACTCGGCGCTCGAGCGCCAGCTGGCGGGCAGATCGTAATTGACGGGGGCCTTCCAGACGCTTGCAAGCGCTTCGAGGGAACTGCCGTTGCCGTCGGCCCGGCCCGGCCAGTCGCCTGAGTCATCGTAGGTGAAGCGGTGGATCGTGTTGCCGCGGGCGTCCTGGAGCCAGAGGGTTTCCCCCTTGTCCGAGAGTTGACCCGTGTAAGGCCCCGCCACCGGAATGGCGGTTCCATAGCGCGACTGGAACGCCGCGATGTTGCGGGCAATCACCAGATACTGTCCCGGCGCAAGAGAGGTGAGGGTGGCTGTTGAAACGGGATCCGTTCCAGACGGCCAGGTGAAAGAGATCCCCTCGACAAACTGGATACCCGGCAGGCTGATTTCAGCGGTCCCGATGTTTTTCATCTCAATGAATTCGAAATCGTCCTTGAGGTAGGGGCCTTCGGTTGGTTCCGGCGGATTGTACATGAGTTCCGTGATGCGCAGGCTGTCCACAGCCGACCCGATGGTGAAGGTGGCTTCGGACAGGGCGCTCCATTCGTTCCCGCTGAGCACGCGCGCCTTGATCGTGGTCGTTTCATCGAGAGTCAGGGGGCCTGTGTACTCAATGGTGCCGGGCGTGACGAAGTAGCCCGGCGCGATGACCATCTCGGGTGAGATGAGGAAGTCGGCGCTGGTGGTGACGTTCAACCCCTGAATGGCCAGAATGTTGCGCCCTGGACGGAGCAGCGAAACGTATTTCGAGACGTCAAAGTCTTCCTGCTTAATGGCCGCCGAGTCCAGATGGCTCTTACCCGTCGAGTTCCAGACCGGTTCATCCGTCAATGTGTTGGCCTGGGTAATCTTGACTCCGTTCAAATACGCGTAGAAACCGTCGTCGTAACGCATGCGCAGCAACAGGACGCCCGCATCCGGCATGAGAGCCGGGTCGTACTCGAAGGGGATTCGGATGTAGCAGCTTTCCATTTTGTTGTACATGGCCTCGGTCACGTCCAGGCCGATATAGGGAGTGTAATTGCCCACATGGGTCTGGGTTTCAAATCCGACACCGGTGACCCCCGGATTGGTCCATGCGGCGCCATCGGAAAGTGTGCCGATGTGCCGGTTCCCCGACGTGTCGAAAACAGCCGTCCCCGCCACATCGTCAAGAGGCCAGTGGGCGATCAGATTGTCACTCATCTCTTCGCGGTTCTGAAGGGTCTGGATCTGGGCCGCATCGAGCGCGGCATTGAAAATCCGCACATCGTCGAGTTCGCCGATAAACGTTTCGGAAGGCATGACCGTGCTGGGGATGCCGAAACGCAGGGGCGTTTCCGTGTTGTCCACGGTGTGCGTGACGCTGGTGGCTTCGACCTGAAGCGCGCCATTCACGAAGAGTTGGACGTGGCTCTGGTCGCAGGTCGCGGCGACATGGACCCATTCCCCGGCGCCGCAGGCGGCGGGCGCCACCAGGGTGGTGTTGCTGGTTTCGCTTCCGACACGGAACCACAAATCGCCGTTGTCGCGCATCTTGAAGGTCCATCCGGCCGTACCGTCCTGCGGCAGTTTATCAATCGGAATCTGCATCTTGAGAGATTTGGGCCGCATCCAGAAAGCGACGGTCAGCGAGGCGCTCGAACCGGGCGTGGGACCGAAATCGGCGAAGTCGTCCACGCCGTCGAAGGCCAGGGTCGAAGTGGAGAAACCGCCACTGGCCCAGGCCGAGTCGTCAAATGCGGCGTTGCCACCCCGCCAGTCGGCTCCGATGTCAGCCGTGGGGACAAGCGCTTTCTTGGGCGCGTTCTCGGGTACGATCGTCGCGCTGTTCACCAGCGTGGGCACAAAACGCGGATCCTGGCCCGTCACGTTATAATAGATGATCCCCGCCGGCGCGGTCAGGGCGACCTGATCGGTTCGGGTGACCGGTCCTCCGTGCTGGGCCCGACTGTTCACCCGGTATTCGGGCGCGTCGGTCTTGGGATAAATCCCGTTGGTTTTATATTGTTGGATGACCACGCTGGTGCGTTGCGGGAAATAGGTATTCAGTATCCAGTCGCGGTTGCTGGACCAGTTGGCGATGGCGCTGGTGGCGGATACGGAAAGATGGGCCCAGCGCGCCGCTTCGGCCACCACGGCCGGCCCGACTTCGTTGGCAAGTTTCCGGTAGCGCTGCTGGTTGGCGATGGGTGTCAGAGGACCGTCGTTGAAAAGAAACCGGTGGATGCGATCAGCGAAACGAAGACGGAACTCGGCATTGTTTTTGAGCGCACCGTACGGTTCCGCCACGCCGTTGTAGTTGGTGGTCTGATTGGTGTTCACATCCGAGTTGTACCCCATGGTAAACTCGGAATCCCACATGAAGAACTTGAAGCCATTGTTGGCCACCCGGTCGCGGCCACAGACCCAGTTGTTGTGCGGCCAGTCGGTGTTGCCGAATGTGTGATTGATGAGCATGTAGTCTATGTAACTGTCAATGTCGATCAAGTTTTCGTAGGCGGGGTTGGGCGTTCCATCGGGATTTTTTCCCTGAACCCGCATGTAAGGCTCGTTGGTCATCATGCCAGCCCGGCACTGGGTCAGGAGACGATTCCAGGCGTTCATATTGCCATCCACGGCTCCGCCGGTGATGATGACGTCCCAGTCCGTGTCATTCCCGCCATGATAAGCGGCAGCGAACTTTGCGGCCGGGCGCTCGACGGTATTGTACATGCCCCAGTACAGCCCATTGAGATAGAGGTGGGCAAAACGGCCATGACTGGCGGGCCATCCGAGCGCCAGCTGCGAGCGGCGTCCAAATTCGTCCCGAATATGCTGTGCGTTTCCTCCCCCCGTATAACCGTCGTTGGCGTTGGCGCGCAGGGTGATCGTGTCGAAGGACGTTGTGGCCGTGGGGTCGTCAAAGAACGGGAAGTTCAGCTTCGAGTCGCCATACATGGTCTTGAAAAGCAGTCGCAGCGAGTGTTTCTTCATGCTGTAGTCGCGGAACCACCCGCCCTGAATGCGCAAGCCGGCCTCCACCTGAAAATCGTCCCCTCCGGAGGGATCAATCCATTCGGCGGACACAGGCCGCTCCCACGTCACCCCCCGTTCCAGGGGATTCGAGTAGATCCCGGTGGGTTTGCTGAACAGGTTGGCGAGATGGGTTGACACACTCAGAATCGGCAAACTGGTCAGCGAACCATTGAGTTTCGGTCCATAGGTTGGCGAGTTGACCACGGAAGTGTCTATGGCGTAGTCCGCCGCCACGGTCGTGCCCCCCGCAGAGACCCAGGTCGCGGGATACCCGTCGGGCAGTTTGGGTTGAGTCCGGACGCTGGAAAGAAAGATATAGGACTGAGAATCCACGTTCGATGGACGCCATCCGTTCAGAATGGCCCGGGCGCGCAGAACGGTGGTTTTGGCGATCGGAATCGGGCCAGTGTAGGGCGTACTGCTCTGGCTCGGCTCGGAACCGTCGGTTGTGTAGTAGATCGAAGCGCCGGGAGTGGCGCAGGTGATGGTGACCTGAAAAGAGGAGGAGTAAATCCCCCGCTTGTGGCTGAACTGGGTATCGCCCACCAGCCCCAGATATCCGCCCGAGTTCGGCGCATTGCGAGAGGGCGGATTGAAGTAACGCCACAGCGCGCCACAGTTCGGATAACGTCCGTAGGAAACATTCACGAACTGCTCGCCAAAACCGATCCAGTCCACAACGGTTTTGCCGTCGCGATCCACCAGGGCGACATCTTCCCCGTCGCTCGACAGTTGAAAATTGGCGTGAGTCGGGCCGTCGAGTATATCCTCATCGGCCCAGAAAGTCACATATCCCCTGGCGGGGACGGTGGTCTGCGCGGGAAAACCCGCGGGAACCTGCCACTTGGTGGGCGAGGTGGGATCGTCTGTCAGGTACATGCCGGCGAGATCCACCGCCACAGAGCCGGTGTTGGCGATTTCGATCCAGTCGTCGTATTCCCCCTGGGAGTCGGCGTTCGCTTTGCTGTTGGACGCCAGAAATTCATTGATCAGAAGGGCGCCCTGCGCGGCAGGCGCCGTCAGGCAAAGAACGAGAAGAAGAATACCCATCCCGAAGCGACCGGCAATCCGAACCGAACCCGTGAAAGTATCGGGATGCAACCAAGTGACACAACACAAACTACGCATAGAAATCTTCCTTGCGTACCGGATGATGGGAAGGTGTAGGGGAGTTCTCCGAAATTTCCGTTGAGACAAGTTCTCCTGCGGCCCAGACCACTGAACTGAGATATTATCGCACAGAGCGAATCCGTTTTCAATCCTCCCTCGCCTCCACCTTCCGAATAATGCACGTGAGAGGGTGGGGCGCGAGGCCTTCCGGTTGAGGCTTCTTCGACAGAATCGGTTGACCGCAGGGGGGGCTGGAAGAACCCGGAAAAAGAGGGACTTCATGGCCGGATGCAAGAAACTTACACGAGCATAGTTTTTGCTTGACTCTTTGCCGCAGGACCCGCACGATCAAGGTATCGCTCATTTTGCACGAGCAAATATTTCTGAGTTATGGAGGAGTTGTATGAATCGCTTCGCAAAACTGTGGGTGCTTTTTCTGTTTCTATGGATTCCTGTTTTCGTAACCGCCGAAGAGGCGCAACTGACCCTGCAGACCGGCAAAGTCGTCAACAAGATTGACGAGAAGGTCTATGGCCACTTCCTCGAACACATCTACCATTCGGTCAACGGCGGTCTGTGGGGCGATCTGATCTGGAACCGCACCTTCGAGCAGAACAGCGCGGGGCGCTGGTCGGTCGAAGAAAACTGCATCGTCCAGAAAAGCCTCGACGACAACCTGCGGATGCCGTTGGGCGACGCGGGCTGGACCAACTACGAGTACTCGATCGAGGCCTGCAAGACGGGCGGCAGCGAGGGCTTCCTGATTCCCTTCCGCGTGAAGGGCGACACGGAGTTCTACTGGGCGAATTTCGGCGGGTGGGGCAACAAGCGCCACGCCATCGAGCGCAGCCTGCCCAACGGCCGCGGCAAGCGGGTGGTGGGACCGGAACTCGACGGCCAGATCGAGACCGGCCGCTGGTACAAGATCAAGATCCGCTGCGAAGGCCCGAAGGTTCAGGTTTTCCTGGATGGCAAACAGATGATGGAGGTCAACGACCCGGAAGGCCCGCAGGGAGGTCAGGTGGGCGTGGGAACGTGGAACACCCAGGCCAAATTCCGCAACCTGAAAGTCACTTCGCTCGACGGCAAGACCCTCCTCGAGGGAGTGCCGACGGCGCTGGTCAACCAACCGGCCAAGATCCTCCACTGGGAATCGTTCGGACCGGGCAAGGTGGCCGTGGACGCCAAGGAACCGCTCAACAGCCAGTACAGTGTCAAGATCGAGTCGGGCGCGCAGGAAACCGGAGTCGCCCAGTCGAAACTCTGTGTGGAGAAGGGCAAAGGTTATGAGGGTTCGCTCTGGGCGCGCGGAGACGCCACCGGCAGCGTGACGGTGCGCCTGCTCGATGGCAAGACCGTCCTGGCCGAGAAGAAACTCGGCGCGGTCAAGAAAGAATGGACCGAACTGCCCTTCACGTTCTCGCCCTCGGCGAGCACGGCCAACGCAACCCTCCAGGTGGCGGTGAATGGCAAAGAAGCGATCTGGCTGGATCAGGTGTCGCTCATGCCGACCGAATGGAAGAAAGCCGGGGGCTTCCGTCCCGACCTGGTCAAGGCTGTGGCGGAGATCAAGCCTCCAATCATCCGCTGGCCGGGTGGCTGCTTCGCGTCGCCCTACCGGTGGAAAGACGGCGTCGGGCCGCAGCACAAGCGCGGCATCTACCCGCGTTCGATCTGGGACGATCAGGACGTCAATTCCTACGGCACGGATGAGTTCATCGCCATGTGCCGTGAGATCGGCTCCGAGCCGCTCATCGTGGTCAACATCGGCACGAAGGAATGGAACGGTCCGGACGCCAAGCGCGAAGATTTCCTCAAGGAAGTCCTCGCGTGGATGGAATATTGCAACGGTCCTGCGGACTCCGAGTGGGGCCGTCAGCGCGCCGCGAACGGCCACAAGGAACCGTACAACGTCAAGTACTGGGAAATTGACAACGAGACGTGGCACATGAAAGCGGAGGATTATGCCGCGGAAGTGAACATCTTCGCCGAAGCCATGCGCAAGGCCTACCCGACGGTCCGCCTGGCGGCGTGCGGAAGCAACGGCTATGGAGACCGGGGGAATGGTCTTGCCTGGAACGCCACGATCATCGAACAGTGCGCCGACAAGATCGACTACCTGAGCATCCACCACTACGAAGGGCCGGAACGGTTCGCCGAAGGGCCGGGGATCTATGAGGCGTTCTTCCGCAAGACGGGCGATCTGATCGCCAAGTCGAAGAATCCGAACCTGAAGATCTACGTGTCGGAGTGGAACGCTCAGAGCACCGACTGGCGCACGGGCCTCTATGCCGGCGGAATCCTGAACGCCTTCGAGCGCTGCGGCGACATCCTCGAAATCGGTGGCCCGGCGCTCTTCCTGCGTCATGTGACCGCGACCGGCTGGGATAACGCCTTCATCAACTTCGACCAGAAGGGGTGGTTCCCCGCGCCCAACTACGTCGTGATGCAGCTGTGGCGTAACGCCTACGCACCCAAGCGCCTGGCGCTCGACGGCGAGATGAAGGGGCTGAACTGCGCCGCTTCGCAGTCCGAGGACGGGAAGACGGCTTACCTCAAGGCGGTCAACCCGACGGACAAACCGATCGCCGTGACCCTGAAGGTCGAAGGCGCCGCGCCCGCCAAGGCCGCGATGCAGGTTGTCGCCCCCGGCGCTCTCAAGGCGCGCAACACCCTCGAAAAACCCGACGCGGTGAAAGCCGCGGAGGGGAAGGTTGCGCTCGAGGGCGGAGTCGCCCGTTTTGAAATGCCCGCCTACTCGGCGGCGGTGGTGACTCTGTCCGGGAAATAAGTCCCGAAGAGAGTCCCTCAAACGGGAACAGATCTTCAACACAAAAGAAGAACGCGGGGGCAGGCAAAGACAACGCCTGTCCCCGCGTTCTTCTTTTGTTCGCGCTTTTCGCGGTTCAACGAAGCGGTTCTTTGCGGCTCCGCGCCTTTGCGTGATCCCGTTTCGTTTTCCAGACGGCTGAATGACTGCCTGACCGCAGCCGAACGAGAAACCGTCTGAAGACAAGAATCGCGCAAAGCCGCGAAGACGCAAAGAACCGTATTCGGGAATATCGTCGTACAAAGCAAGCGACGTCTCTTGACAACCGGGGGCGGGTTCGCGATTCTGGACGCATGACAAGCGCGCCCAGGACCCAAAAGGAAACGCGATAGATCGCGCAAAAACGCCAAGGCGCAAAGAACCGTTAGAACGGAAAGGACTCGATCATGTTTCACCGGATAGCCCTTGTGTCTTCCCTGTTATTCTGTCTGATGGCTCCCGCCGGCTTCGCTTCCGGGGACACCCAGAATGCCTGGTACAGTCAACCCGCCGAAAAGTGGGACAATGCCATGCCCCTGGGCAACGGCCGCATCGGCTGCATGGTGTTTGGCGGCGTCGAATGCGAACGCATCCAGTTCAACGAGGACAGCCTCTGGACAGGCGACGAAAACCCCTCGGGCAACTACGACACGATGGGCGCCTACCAGAACTTCGGCGATCTGTTCCTCGAGTTGGACGGAACCGAATCGAAATCCGAAGACAAACCGGCCGATCTGCCGGCGGACGCAGCCCGGGTGTTTTGCCCCAACGGCCAGAAAGCGCCTTATTTTGATTACGAAGGGGTGGCCCAGAGCGTAGATGGCCGCGCCGACACCAAGTGGTGCCTCGAACCGGAGGGAAAACCCCTGGTCTGGTTCCTGCAACTGGGCACGCCGACCGCACTCTCTTCCTACGCGTTCACCTACTGCAAGGATCTACCGGAACGCGATCCCAGGACGTGGGAACTGGCCGGATCGAACGATTGGGAAACCTGGACGGCTCTGGATCGTCCCGAGAACGAGCCGCCCTGCGAAAAGCGGGGGGGCGTCAAGGTGTTCAACTTCGAGAACAAGACCGCGTACCGCTACTACCGCCTCACGATCCTTGCCAACCACGGCGCGCCCCATTTTCAGATCGCCGAGATAACCTTCCCGAATGTACCGGTGTCAAAGACGGAGAAGAAGCCGTCCCCGGCGGCGAAAACCCCACTCCAGGTGGAAAACTACAAGCGCTCGCTCGCGCTCGGCGAGGCGGTCGCTCAGGTGACCTTCAAGAAGGACGGCGTGACCCACACGCGGACCGTTCTCGCAAGTTATCCGGACCAGGTGATCGCTGTGCACTGGAGCGCCGACCGTCCGGGTGCGGTGTCGGGCCGCCTCCGCCTTCAGGGCGCCCACGGCGAGAAGACCGCCGTCGAGGGGGACACCTTCGGCTTCGCGGGCAAACTGCCCAACGGCCTGGAGTACGAAGCCCGGGCGCGCGCGATCGTCAAGGGGGGCGCGTCCAAACCCGACGGGGACACCCTCCGCCTCGAAAAATGCGACGAGGTCGTGATCCTGCTCGCGCTCGGAACGAACTACGCGATGGATTTCGAGAAACACTGGCGCGGGGAAAACCCCGCCGCGCGCGTTCGGCAACAGGTGGACGCCGCCGCGAAGATGCCGTGGGACGAATTGCGGACGCGTCACGTTGCGGACTACCAAAAACTGTTCGGACGTGTCACGGCCACCTGGGGCAAAACCGCGCCAGACACCCTGGCCAAACCCACCGACGAACGACTGAAGGCATACGGCGCAGCCGTCGAAGCGAATCGGAGCGCCGACGACCCGGAACTCGAACAGATGCTGTTTCAGTTCGGCCGCTACCTGCTGATCGCCTCCTCGCGCCGCCCCGGACTCCCCGCCAACCTCCAGGGACTCTGGAACGACAGCAACAAGCCCGCGTGGAGCTCCGACTACCACACCAACATCAACATCCAGATGAATTACTGGCCCGCCGAAACCGCCAACCTCAGCGAATGCCACCTGCCGCTCTTCGATCTCCTCATGGCCATGCGCGAGCCGATGCGTCAGGCCACGCGCGCGGCCTTTGGCGAGAAAACGCGCGGCTGGACCGCTCGCACGTCCCACAACATCTTCGGCGGCCTGGGCTGGGAGTGGAACATCCCGTCGAGCGCCTGGTACGCCCAGCACTTCTTTGAGCACTACGCTTTCACCGGCGACAAGGAGTACCTGCGCACCACCGCCTACCCGATGCTCAAGGAGGTGTGCGAGTACTGGGAGGACCATCTGAAGGCGCTGCCCGACGGATCGCTCGTGGTGCCCAACGGCTGGTCGCCCGAGCACGGCCCGCGCGAGGACGGCGTGGCCCACGACCAGCAGATCGTGTGGGATCTCTTCACGAACTACATTGAGGCCGCCGAGGCGCTCGGGGTGGACGCCGACTACCGTCAGGCGATCGCGGCCAAGCGCGACAAACTGGTGGGACCGAAAATCGGGAAATGGGGACAGTTGCAGGAGTGGATCGCCGACCGCGACGACCCGAAGGACCAGCACCGCCACACCTCGCAGCTCTTCGCGGTCTATCCGGGGCGTCAGATCAGCGCCGCGAAAACGCCCGAGTGGGCCAAAGCCGCCGCCACATCGCTCGAAGCGCGTGGCACGTCGGGCGACAGCCGCCGCGAGTGGGCCTGGGCGTGGCGTTGCGCCCTGTGGGCGCGCCTGAACGAGGGCGACCGCGCCCACAGCATGCTGCGCAACCTCCTGGCCTACAACACCCTCCCGAGCCTCCTCGGCGTCCACCCGCCCGTCCAAATGGACGGCAACTACGGCATCACGGCGGGCATCTGCGAGATGTTGCTGCAATCCCACGCCGGCGAGATAGACCTCCTGCCCGCCCTCCCCAAGGCTTGGCCCAACGGTTCCATCAAAGGCCTCCGCGCCCGTGGCGCCGTCGAGGTGGACCTCGCATGGGAGAACGGAAAACTCAAACAAGCCACCCTCCGCGCCGAGAAGGATGGGAAGTTCTCCGTGCGATATGGGGAACAAACCAGGACTGTTGAACTGAAGTCAGGAGTGGACACTCCGGTTACTTTTTGATAGGTTTTTGTTCGGGAAGGGGGACAGATCAGTTTGTCTGTCCCCCTTTTACTGAACTCGTCAGAGGAGTCGGTATGCGAAAAGGCAGGTGGTTTTTCTCTGGAATCGCGATACTTCTGATTCTGGGGTTCTGGGTTTATCAGGCGGGAACTCGCTCAACGTCCCCATCGGGGCGTTTCCCAGTCTCGAAAGAAAAAGCAAAAGAACCGGAGCGCGGACCCGAGTCATCCCCCACCCAGCCGCCGTCTCCGGATACTTCCGGAAAACAGGACAAAGCGTCCGGTTCCGTTTCGGGGACAGTCCGCCTCAAGTCCACCCAGCCCCCCGTCGCGGGGGCGGTCCGTCTCAAGTCCACCCAGCCTCCGGTTGCGGGGGCGGTGCTTCAGGCTCGAAGATATGGGGAGAAAATCGCGAGTCCCCTGGTTGTGACGGATGAAAAGGGGAGTTACACCCTGACGGGACTCCCATCGGGCATGGAATTGAATCTCTATCATATAGAAGGCCCCACCGAGGAGTATTACAACGACGTACTTGATGGGGTCTGTTTTTCTCTGAAACCGGGAGAGCAGCGAATCGGCGTGAATCTGAAATTGTCGCAGGGACAACCGGGGGTGATTGCGGGGACGGTGGTGGGAAGAAAGGTCTCCTGGCATGTTCCGGACTCTCTCACCACCGCCACGGAGCCGAAAGATTATGAGCGGGTCGAAGACACCGCCCTCGCCGGGGTAAAAGTTATTGTGGGGAAACTGGACGATGCTCAGGTGAAACGGACCAAAACCGTGACTGACCCGGCGGGGCGTTTCCAGTTCGAGAAAGTACGACCGGGTATCTACAATGTTTGGGCCGAGACGCCGGAAGGGGCTGCTTTTGTGCAGGAACGCGATCCCAGCCGATTCAGTTCGGTCAACCTCATCGAACAACCGGCCCGGGAGGATCTCCTGCTTTTTTTCCGGTTGGATGGACTTTCCATCGAAGGGCGGGTGACCGACGCCTCGGGACGTCCGATTTCTGGCGCTGAGATTGTGGTACAGAAATCCAACCGGACTCTCCCGAATTTTAGCAGGCAAGGAGGGGGACGGCAAAGATATGAAGTCGCCAAAGCGCCATCGAACGAACAGGGTGAATACCGAGTGACGAATCTTCCGGTTTCCCTGAACTTTGAGGATGCGGTTTACTATTTAGGAAAGGGAGCCTATCCTTGGGAATTCCGAGTGTTGTGTAAAGCGAGCGGTTATTGCACGGGTGAAACGGCCCTCCCACTTTTCTCGCATCAACTGATGCAAGTGGCCCTTGAATATGAACAAGAGTCTTTAAAGAAGCAGACCGCCGATACTCTCCAGGGACGGCAGATCCGTTACCCGGAAGTAAAACTTCCGGTCGGTCATGGAAATTTAATGACCGGAGTGGATTTTGTTTTGCCTCCGGCGGCAAGCATTTCGGGACGGGTTGTGGATCCTCGCGGGAACAATTACCTTTCCCCGGAAGAAGAAAAAACTTCGTCGACCTATATTTATTTAAAATCCGATAAGGTGATTCAAGAATTCAATAAGAATCCCTTAAATCCTGAACCGCAACCATTCCCACTTCCAAGGGGAGTTCCCCTGGGGAAGGGATCCTGTTTCAAGTTTGAGAATGTTCCCGACGGCGCCTACCGATTTTCGATCTCAACTAACCGTTTAAATGAGAACACCAAGGAGCAGATGACCATAAAGTCCAGAAATGGGGAAGTGACTGTCCGAGAGGGGGAGGCACTCCAGGACGTGACGGTCGTTGTGGAATCCAGGGCGGATTTGGGGGGAATCACCGGCCACGTGGTGGATGCCTGGACGGGGGAACCGGTTAAATCGCTCGCGGTCCGGGTGCTTCAGGTGGAATCGCCTGAAGAACCGAATCCACAGAAAGGATCTCCGCATACCAGAGAGGCAGACGAGTACCGCGATACACCCAACTCTGTCCGTTCCCGCAGCGACGCGAATCTCCCGGATGGCGATTTTACCGTCACGAATGTGTCCCCCGGAAAAGTCACCTTGGCGCTGCTGGCGTCTGGTTATCAAACCGTGCAGACCGAGGTCCAGGTGTCCAGCGGTCAGACGACCGAACAGACTTTCAAACTCGGGGAGGGGGGGAAACTTTTGGGACGGGTTCTGGATGCCGAAACGAAAGAACCCATCAAAAAGTTTGAAGTCAAGATCACCCATGCGGACGGAGAAAAAAAGGGCCAGCCCTTTGAAGAAAAAGTCCAGATGGACAAAGACACAACGGGGACATTCTGTCTGACCGGAATTTCCGCGGGACGCCTCACGGTTGAAGTGGTCGAAAAAATGGGGCCTCCGAACTCAAACGCTAAGGAATCCACCCATTCGGATGCAAAAGAAGAGGTCGAAATTGTATCCGGTAAAACGACCGAACACACATTCCTTCTGGGACGGAAAGGTTCTCTCGCCGGACGCGTGACCGTGAATGGTGAAGTGTTGAAAGACCCAAAATCCTACGTGGAGATACATGCGTACAGAAACGGCCAGATTAAGGAAGAGTCTCCCCTGTTCGAAATCAATCCCCAGGGAGAGTATCAATCGGAAGGAATCAACACGGGCACTTACAGGGTCGATGCCTCACTGCGTTACAACTATGGTTACAAGATGGGGACAGGGGTTAGTATTCGACAATGTGCGGAAGTTCAGGTTGAACCGGGGAAAGAAACCCGCCAGGATTTCGACTTCCAGGGAACCGCTTCGATCCAGGGCGTTTTCCATGCGTCCGATCGGGAACTCTTCTGGTCGCTTGATATTGTGGAAGGTTCCTTCCCGGAAGGCAATTGGAAAAATCCCGAGTATCGACTGAAAACTCGCGCTACAGTAGGGAATCTGCAGCAGGGGGACCGGTATGAGGTCCGATACCTCTCGCCCGGAACCTACACCCTGGTTGCCCGCTGTCTTAAACGAGGGAACGAGGACCCGGTCAGCGAGAAAAGGCAGATGGTGACCCTGACCGACGGCCAGACTCTGAAGGTGGATTTTGACCTTCCGTAAGTGATCGTTTGATCTCATCAGAGAAAGAGATCAAACAGAAAGGACCGGTAAAACCTCCATGTGGAACCTCAAACCCTCTTCCCTCTCACTTCGGCGGGAACGTCTTTCGTCCACGGTCCGCTTGTTTCTCCTCCTCCCGCTTCTGGCGTGGTTCCTCTCCTCCTGCGCCTCCGCGCCGATTTATCGCGACATGGAGGTCACGGCTTACTGTCCCTGTGGGGAGTGCAACGGGTTCGAGCGCGGGTTCCCGGACTTCTGGAACAAGTACACCCTGCAGGGGCAACCCGTGACAGCCGATACGGCCAGCGGTGAGGACTTTCAGGTCTATCACCCCGGTTTCTTCTCGACCGACAGCATCGTCAAGCCGTGGATGATTCCCGTGCGCCTGGTCTTTTTTCCGTGGCTCTTTCTGCCGCAGGACGGCACGATCGCCGCCGACACCGCCTACTACCCGTTCGGCACCGAGATTTACGTGCCGGGGTACGGCTGGGGGGTGGTGCAGGACCGGGGCAGCGCCATCAAGGGGCCGAACCGGCTCGACCTGCTCATGCCCTCGCACGGCGCGTGCAACGACTGGGGCCGCCAGCGCGTGCGGGTGGAAATCGTTCCGAACTCCTGACGGTTGGGTCTCCGAACCCCCAAAGACGGGTGATGTAAACCACAAAACACCCGAAGACGGCGCGAGCCGGGCGGTTCATTGTCAATTGTCAATTATCCATTACCAATTCCCCATTTCTCCATGCCCCCCTCCCCAACATTGACCAACGCATTGACCGATGCATTGTCGGATTGCATCGCCGGGCCGTTTCGGGCACAATAGGAGCGCCGTTCCGGAAAGGAATGGGCGGGGCAATTCATGCAATTGAACCGGAGGGTGTCAGACCGAGATGACCGAACCGTTTCACATTCTCATCGCCGACGACGAGGAGGGGATCCGCTTTGTGCTGCGCGAGATCCTGACGTCGCAGGGGTATCGGGTGACGGAAGCCTGCAACGGCGCCGAAGCGCTCATCCGCCTGAAGCACGAGCGGTACGACCTGGCGATCCTGGACGTCAACATGCCGCAGGTCAACGGGTTCGAAATCCTGCGGCAGATTCCGAGCCTGGATCCGAACCTGATTTCGCTGGTGGTGACCGCCTACGGCTCTTCCGAAAAGGCGCGCGAAGCCCTCCAGTTGGGCGCGTACGATTACTTCACCAAGCCGTTCGACATGGAAGAGCTGCGCATCACGATCCAACGCGCGCTCGAAAAGAAAACGCTCCAGAACCAGATCCAGGACCTGAAATTGCAGGTGTCGAGCCGGGTGGATTTTCGCGAGATCATCGGCCAGAGCGACGCCATGCGCGACGTATTCAACATGATGGAGCGCGTGATTGACAACGACGTGCCCGTGCTCATCATGGGGGAGAGCGGCACGGGAAAGGAGATGGTGGTCAAGGCGATCCACTCGCGCGGTCCGCGCAAGAACGGCCCGCTCATCAAGATCAACTGCGCCGCGATCCCGGAAAACCTGCTCGAGAGCGAACTGTTCGGCCACGAGCGCGGCGCCTTCACCGGCGCGGACGCGGTCCGCCTGGGCAAGTTCGAACTGGCCGACGGTGGCACGCTTTTCCTCGACGAGATCGGCGAGATGCCCCTGGGGCTTCAGGCCAAGATTTTGCGCGCCGTGCAGGAGAGCGAAATCCAGCGCCTCGGCGCCAAGGCCGCCATCCAGGTCAACGTGCGCCTGGTCACGGCGACCAACCGCAACCTGGCCGAGGAGGTGGCCGCCCGCCGCTTCCGCGAGGATCTCTACTACCGCATCAATGTCGTCGCCCTCGAACTGCCGCCGCTCAAGCACCGCCTCACCGACATTCCCCTCCTGGTGGACTATTTCATCGAGATGTACAACCAGCGCCTAGGCAAGTCCACCTGCGGCCTCTCGAAGGACGTCATGGACATCTTCCTCGATTACTCGTGGCCCGGCAACATCCGCGAACTCGAGAATGTCATCCAGCGCTCGCTCATCATGGCCACCGGCACACAGATTCAACCGGGCGACCTGCCCCCGCACATGACGGGCCGCGCGTCCCGCGAGGCGGTCAGTCCCTTTGCTCAGCGTCAGGATCTAGACCTCTCGATCCCGATGCCCGATCAGGTCGAGCGCGCCATCGAGGAAACCGAACGGGCCTTGATCCGTGAGGCGCTGCGCAAGGCCCACGGACGCCAGGAGGCCGCCGACATGCTGGGCATCAACCGCAAAAGCCTGCACAACAAAATGCTGAAGTACGGCATGCTCGAAAACGGCCTGTGACCCGTTCGGCCTGTTTAGCCCCACAAACCCGAGGAGAATCGTTCAGAATGGACTTGCAGAAAGCCCTCACCACCGCCCGCGAGGCGGCGCTCGACGCCGCGCGCCACATCCTGGAAATCTACAACGCCGGGGCCGTCGCGGCCGAACGCAAGGCCGATGGAAGCCCCGTCACTCAGGCCGATCTGGCGGCCAACGCCGCCATCGTCGAGCGCCTGCGCGCCGACTTCCCCGACTGCCCCATCCTCACGGAGGAAGAGGCCGACCACCTCGGCCGTCTCGACTCCGAGTGGGTCTGGATCGTGGACCCGCTCGATGGGACCAAGGAATTCCTTGCGCGCAACGGCGAGTTCACGGTCAACATCGCGCTGGCGCACCGGGGTGTCCCCGTATTGGGTGTAGTGGGCCTGCCGGTCCAGGACATGCTTTACTACGCCGCGCAGGGGCAGGGCGCCTGGTGCGAAATCGGCGCGGGCGAACCCGAGCGGTTGCGCGTTTCACAACGCGCCCGGCGCGAGGAAATGGTGCTCGTGGTCAGCCGTTCGCATGCGGGAGGAAAGATTGCGAAACTGATGGAAGAATACCCTTTTGCCGCGCTTCTGTCCCGGGGCAGTTCGCTCAAGGGGTGCCTGATCGCATCGGGCGATGCGGACGTCTATTTCCGCCTCGGTCCGACGAACGAGTGGGACATCTGCGCCATGCACGCCGTTGTGCAGGAAGCGGGCGGACACCTGACCGACCTGCACGGTCACCCGATGCGCTACAACCAGCCCAAAACCCTCAACGCCGGTTTCGTTGTCTCGAACAACACGGCCCACGGCCACCTGCTCGACCTGCTCCGCGAGACGGGTCTGGTAACGCATCCCTGACACGAAGGGGCGTTCGGAACGGGAAACCGAAGAAACTTCAACTTGGACCCCGAAATAGCCGAAGGGGCACGAAAACAGCGGTCTTCAAGGTTTGAGAGAATCGCGGTTGAGCGCCAACGGCCCGGATTGACACCCGCCTGGGGCAAGTGCGGCGTCGCCCCTGGGCAGGTGTCCCTTTTTTTCACAAGAGTTGAGAGCCTGTGAACTGCGAAATGGGCAAAAACGGTTTTGACTCGGCTCTCCTTTGGGGTGAGGTTTTCTGACTACGCCAATCAGGAGATCGCGTTCCCGGAACCGCTTTCTCCCTCTGAAAATGGGCTTTCTGGGAGGGCGGGCGTCCCGCCCGCCTGAAAGAAAAACCGGACGATGGCGTTCAACGGCGTTTCCTGGTTGAAGGCAACCTGATATCGAAGCGTTCCCCAAAATATCCCCCGAATAAACGCCTCTTCAAAAGAATTTGTGGGTAAACAGGGGGGAAACCCAAGGGAAACGCGATCAACCAGAACGTCCCGGATCTGGGTTCCCGCTTTCGCGGGAATGACGAAAGCGGGATGGTGTTTGGGCCCCCATGCGAAAACTCATCAAAATCTACCCACAAATTCTTTCAACCTAAAAACCGCTGTTAAGGACCCAAGTTCATTGTACTCAACCGGATTGGGTGTACCCAAAGGGTGATTCGCAGGGAAAAGAAACCGGAGATCGACAAGGGGCCGGTCAAGCGCCAACGGCGCGGTCTATTGTAGCCTGGGGCATCGCCCCAGGAACAAACCGGGTCGTTTTCATGAGGGCTGAAAGCCCGTTTTATCCAAGCGCTTCTCCCCATCCCAATCGGGCGGGCCTTCAGCCCTTCTGAAAATGGGGACATCCTCCCTGGGGCGACGCTTCGCTTGCCCCAGGCTACAATCAATCCGCGCCGTTGGCGCTCAACTGCGGTTTTTAGGTTCAAAGAACCGAATAAACAAAAGCCCGCCCGGAACGACGGATTGTGGGCCGTTCCGGGCGGGCCGAGGGGTTATGCCGCAGGAGCGCAGGAGCGCGCCCCTGGAGAAATTTACAGCACCGCCGCGATGGCGTTGCAGAGGCGGTCCATGTTGCCCGGCGTCATGCCGGCCACGTTGATGCGGCCCGAGCCGACGATGTAGATGGCAAACTCCTGGCGCAGCCGCTCGACCTGGGCCTTGTCCAGACCGGAGAAGGAAAACATGCCGTTCTGGGTGGAGATGAACGAGAAGTCCCGCTGGACACCCTTGGCGCGCAGCGTCTCGACGAACAGGCGGCGCATCTCGTGGATGCGGTCGCGAATCGCCGCCACTTCGTCCACCCACTCGGCGCGCAGCGCCGGATCGCCCAGCACGGTAGCCACGATCGCCGCGCCGTGCGAGGGCGGGTTGGAGTAGTTGACCCGCGCCATCACCTTCAGGTGGCTCAGAACCCGTTTGGCCGAGTCTGCGGTCGAGGCCAGCGCGGTCAGAGCGCCCACCCGCTCGTTGTACAGACCGAAGTTCTTCGAGAACGAGGAGACAACCAGGAGGTCCGGACAGCTTTCGCACAGAATGCGGAAGCCTTCGCCGTCCTCTTCGATCCCCTGACCCAAGCCCTGGTAGGCAAAGTCCACCAGCGGAAAGAGGCCGCGCGCAACCAGCGTCTGCGCGATCGTACGCCATTGATCCGGGGTGGGGTCAATGCCCGTGGGGTTGTGACAGCAGCCGTGGAGCAGGATCACATCGCCCGAGGGAATGGCCTGGAGGGCTTCGAGCATTCCGGCAAAGTTCAACCCCTTCGTGGCGGCGTCATAGTAGGGGTAGGTTTTCACCTCGAAACCCGCCGCATTGAAGATCTGGAAGTGGTTGGCCCAGGTCGGGTCGCTCACCCACAGGGTGGCCGAGGGGAACGCGCGGCGCAGGAAGTCGCCTGCCACCCGCAGGCCACCGGTACCTCCGGGAGTCTGAACGGTTACGACCCGTTTGGCGGCGAGGGCCGGGTGAGCGGCGCCCAGGAGCAGTTCCTGGACGGCGGCGGCGTACTCGGGCGAGCCGTCAATTGGGAGGTAGGACTTGGTGGATTCCTGTTGCAGCAACCGTTCTTCGGCCTTCTTGACGCAGGCCGGGATGGGCGTCTGGCCTTGAGCGTCCTTGAAAACGCCCACGCCCAGATTGATTTTGTCGGACCGGGGGTCCTCCTTGAATGCCACGGTCAGGCCAAGAATGGGGTCGGGTGGGGCCATTTCCAAATGTTCCAACATGGGGGTTTCTCCTCTTTCTGGAAAAATTATGGCAATGATTTGATCTGGGAAATGCCATTTTTTCCCGGTTTTATACAAACGCGCAGAGCCTCGGGATTTCGCCCCGTCTGGCTCTGCGCGCTTATGTGTTCATCCCAAACCCTGCCGGGTCCGGTCATTTCCGTCCCGCTCGACGCGGCCCTATTTCTTTCCCTTCGCCGCCGCATCTTCCTTCACGGCCAGGCGGTTGCGATGGTCCAGGAGCCACTCTTCCAGGAAACTGTACTGCTTGCTGGTCATGGTGCGCGACAGCAGATCGGGCAGTTCCTCGTCGAATTTCTTGCGGTCGGCCTCTTCCACCTCGCGCAGGTGCCAAACCACATAATGATCCGCTTCTTCCGACCCAAACCCCTGCACCGCGCTCGAGCGAATGTCGCCCTTCTTCGCCACCAGCGAATCGCTGACGAAATCCACCAGATCGCCCGGCAGTTCGGGCGCCGGATCGTTGCGGGTGAAAAGCGTTGTGGTGCTGAGTTCAAGTTTCTGCTCGGTCGCCATTTTCTTCATCGTCTCGGCGTCTTTGCTCTGCGCGACGAAGTCTTCGGCGGCTTTTTTCATCAACTCGCGCCCCTTGACCGTCTTGTAGGCATCGGTGACCTGAGCCTTGGCGTCCGCCAGCGTCGGAATTTCGGAATCTTTCTCTTCGATCAGTTGCAGCACGGTGATGGCCACATCGTTGGGCGAGGTGGCGGAACTCGACACGATCAGTTCCGAGCGCGCCGCCGCCGGATCGGTCTTCGAAATCGCCAGACTGTCGTTCACGTAGGCGAGGTCTTCCTGACCCAGGCGAATCATCACGCCCTTCTTTTCGGTCGGCAGGGCCATCGCGGTGGTCAACACCCACGTGGTCTCGCCGCACTCCATCCCGAGATCTTTGGCCAGCACCGGTATTGAGGTGTAACTCTTCAGGGCGCCGCTCTCGGTCAGGAACTCGCTCCAGTTGGCGATGGATTCCGCATAGTACTGTTTGCGCATATCCGCGATCATGCGGTCGCGGATGGTCTCGAGGGCCGGCGTGCCCTTTTCGCGAACGTCGTCGCACAGGATGACCGAGTAACCGAACGGCTGGCCGTTTTTCATCAGCACGACCGGCTTGCTGAGTTCGCCTTTCTGCAACGCCATGGCGGCGGTGATGAACTCGGCGCCGTAGCGCATGGCGTCTTTTTCCGTGATCCAGCCCACGGTCATGCGCCCATCGCGTTTTGCGCTTCCGGTGGGGGCATTGTCGGGATCTTCGGAGAGCGAGTTGGCCAGGTCGCCGAAGTTCGAGTTGTCCGGCTTGAGCTGCGCCTTGAACCCTTCGACCTTCTGAAGCGTGGCCGAGGTCATCGCCTCGCGCTCCTGATCGGTCATGTTGGGCTTGTCCTCAAACTTGGCCACAATCTGGCGCAGGTGCGCGCCTTTGGGCTCCTCATAGGTGTCCTTGTGCGTGTCGTAGTAGGCCTGAATCTCGGCTTCCGCGAACGGTCCGACGTTCTGGTCAATCGCCTTGCGGTTCAGAATCGCATAGGCGTAGCGCCGTTTGGCGCCCACCCGGAAATCCTCTTTGTGTTCGTTGTAATAGACCTCGAGATCCTTGTCGGTCACCATAACCTGATCCGTGTAGGTCGTCAGGGGGAAGTCCACAAAGTCCAGCGCGATCTTTTCGTTCGTGGCGCGGAAGAGTTCCCACAGTTCAAACTTCGACATCTGGCCCTGGCTCGACAGCATCAGTTTGGCGCGCATCAGCGTCTCACCCCGGCTCAGGTAGGACTCGTAGCCCTTGATCGGCAATCCCCGGGATTCCAGGATGCGCTCCATGTACTCGCGGGGATACTGCCCCACCATCTCGGTCAGGACTTCCTTCAGATCGGCCTTGTCGATCTTGACCCCCAACCCTTCGGCGTAACGCGTCAGGAGGTACTCGTTGATACTCTCGTATTTGAGGTCTTCGGGCGGCATCAGGGCGTCCAGCCCACCCAGGCGGCTGATTTCGGCCTGCACGTCCTGGTAGGAGGGCGATTTGTCGGGCATGAACTGCTGAAAGCGGTTCATCACGATCTGCGCCACATAGTTTTCCATCTTTGGCAACATTTCATAACGGGCGTAGAGAATGTCGTCGCGCGTGAGCACGACCCAGTCCTTGTCTTCCGGCGTTTTGAACGTGCCGTAAGCGGCTTCGTTTGCCTGGTTTTCTTGCTTCTTGCCCTGGATGGAGCCCCAGCCGTAGAAGAAGATAAAGGATGGAATGACCAGAATCAGCGTGGCCAGCATGATCTTGCGGGTCTTGGTACGAAGCGTTTTCAGCATGTCTGACAGTTCCCTCTTCCCTGATTGTGCGAACGCGGCGGGTTCTCCTGAAAGGCCCCATCCGCTTTTGTTAACCTTCGAGTCCGAGCGTCTCGGCTCGTCTCAACCGGCGCGCTCCACGCGCGCCCGGCAAAACTGGCGCTTTCCGACTTGCAGCACATACTCGCCCGGCTGCAACTGGGTATTCTCATCGCCGATCTTCTCACCATCCACCCGCACCGCGCCTTCCTGAATGGCCTTGCGGGCCTTGCGGTTCGAGTCGGTCAGCCCCGCCTGCACCAGAGCCGGCGCGATCCAGAGGGTTTCCTCACCCGCCGGAATCGCGATCGCCACCTCCGGCATCTCTTCCGGCGCCTTGTGCTCGCGGAACAGGCGGTTGAAATGGTTTTCGGCGCGCTCGGCGGCTTCCGCCCCGTGGAACAGCGTCACGAGTTCGCGGGCCACCCGCGCTTTGAAATCGCGAGGATGCACAGCGCCGCTGCGCACCTGCTCTTCCAGAAGCAGCGCTTCTTTCTCGACGTAGAGGAGTACCAGGCGGATATAATCGGCCATCCGTTCGTCGCCCAGGCTCATCATCTTGCCAAAAATCTCTTCGGGCGCTTCGCTGATGCCGATATAGTTGCCCAGACTCTTGCTCATCTTCTCAACGCCGTCGGTGCCCACCAGCAGCGGCATGGTCAGAATCGCCTGAGGCGTTTGCCCCATCTCGCGCTGGATCTCGCGCCCGACCAGGAAGTTGAACTTCTGGTCCGTTCCGCCCATTTCCACATCCGAACGCACGGCCACCGAATCGTAGGCCACGATGAGGGGGTAGAGAAATTCATGCACATGGATCGCGCGGCCCGATTTGTAGCGTTTCGAGAAATCGTCGCGTTCAAGCATCCGCGCCACAGTGTATTTGGCCGCCAGAGCGATGATGTCCACCAGATTGAGCGGGTTGAGCCACTTCGAGTTATAGACCACCTCGGTCTTGTCCGGATCGAGCAGCGTAAAAACCTGGTTGAAATAGGTCCGGGCGTTGTTCTGCACCTGTTCGGCCGTGAGCCGGGGGCGGGTTTCGCTTTTCCCCGTCGGGTCGCCGATCATGGCCGTAAAGTCGCCAATGATAAACACGATCTGGTGGCCCAACTGCTGAAACTGCTGCAACTTGCGGATGGGCACCGCGTGGCCGACATGCAGGTCGGGCGCCGAGGGATCGGCTCCGTACTTGATACGCAGGGGCACCCCCGTGTCGAGCGAACGCTGAATGCGCCCCGCCAGTTCGTCCTTCGGCAACACATCCACCGCGCCGGAACAGATGATTTCCATCTGGCGCAAAGCTTCTGGGCCCGGCGTGGGCAACGCCAACCCACCACACTCAATTTGTGTCGTTTTGTTTTCTACAGTGTCTTCAATCATTTCTTCACAATCCCAAACGGGTGGACAATCCAACTCCAGACACAGAGCAAAACCCCTCTCGGCCAGCTCCTGAACCCAGAATCAGGAAAAATAGCCTATCCGGAAGAGGAATTGCCAGAAAAATCTGAAAAAAACTCCGGTCATTGGACAAAAAGGTGAAAATGGCTCGTGAGAACAGGGGGAAAAGACTTTCTGCGGTGTGGGACCGCCACCCCCGGCGATCTTCCCCTCCCCGGCTCTACGACCCGATCGGTCGCGCCTCCCACCCTCTGGCGCCCAACGCCATCCACTCGCGAAAGCCCACGTCGAGCAGCATCCGCGTCGTATTGGCAAACTCCCCCGCCACCAGTTCCGGGCTGTGCGCGTCGGCGTTCAAGGTGATGGGAATCCCCAATTCCAAGACCCGCTCCAGAATCCAGCGGCTTGGATACGCCTCCGGGAAGCGCCCCCGCGCCAGATGGCCCGTGTTCACTTCGAGGATCACGCCCGACCGGCGCACCGCATCGAGCGTGTCGAACACCTGCGCGCGGTACCAGGGCGCGCTTTCCTGAAAGAAACGCTCGCCGTGGTTGAACTTCTTGACCACATCCAGATGCCCGAGGATATCGGGGCGGCAATCGAGCGCCACGTGGCGCATCAGGTCGTAGTACCGCTCGACCACCCGCCGGATGTCCCCGCCGAACGCCTCGTTCAGCCCTTTCTCGAACAGTTCCACGCTCGAGTCGATGCCCCACTGCTCCCCGCCCGGCAACTGCTCGACGAAATGCACCGAGCCGATGACGTAGTCGAGTCCCAGTTCTTGGTAACAGGAGTCGGTAGGCGCCATTACCCCGGGGATGTAGTCCACCTCAAGGCCCAGGTAGATTTCCAGCCGCCCGGCGTACTCGGGAACCAGTTGCCGAACCGTCTGGCAGTACTCTGCCACCTTCTCCGGCCGCAGACTCCAGATGTTCGGGAACGGCAACGCCGCGTGGGACGAGAAGCCCAGCGCGATCAATCCCTGCCGAAGGGCCGCCTCGGCGTACTCACGCGGTTCCCCCTGCCCGTCGCAAAAAGCGCAATGCGTGTGGTAGTTCGTCCAAACCATCCGATTCGTCACGTTCAGAACCCTCATCCAGATTCGGGGATGGGAGGATGACCACAAACCACCCGTGCCGACAGTCCCCATTCCCCAACGCGTCCGCCATCTTGCCGGACCGTGGAGCGGTTGTCCACGGCAAAGTGGGCGGGGAACTTCAAATGCGGGTCTGTTTACTCTTTGCCCTTCAGAATTTCGCAGATCGAGTCCCGGACGTTTCTGGATACAAGGTTCAACCAGAAAACCGCAGTTGAAACGAGGAAACAGGTCTTGGCTCCTTGCAAGACGGGGAGAAAACAGGCGCAATACGTTCACTCTTTGGGTGAGGCGTTTCCGGGGAACCCATTCTTCCTTGAAAATGGCCTTTCTGGGAGGGAGGGCGTCCGCCCGCCAGAAAGAAAAACAGGGCCGGAGACGTTCAACTGCGGTTTCAAGGTGCAACAGACGGCTATCGCTGTTTCGGATGTTTCCGTGGGAAAAGCAAAGACGGACAAGAGATTGAAAAACATTGCCAGCGAATCCCATCTGGGCATCGCGGGATCGTTTGTCTTTTGATCACTCTCCGTTTTTCAAAACTGCCTTCGCAGGTCGGCGGCGTTTTTGAGGAAGGCTGCGACGCCGGCGGTGTTGCCGCTCAGCAGGTCGCCCCGCAGCTGGTAGAGCTGGTTGAGCGCGCCGTCAATGGTTTCGATGACCGCTTCGGAATTGTCCGTCAGGATGTCGGTCCACATCTCGACGCTTCCCATGGCGACGCGCGTGGTGTCGCGAAAACCGTTGGCGGCGATGTGGCGCAGCTGATCGAGGTTCGCGCCCGATTCCTGCACGAGGTTGCTGACGACCGACGCGGCCACGTGGGGCAGGTGGCTGATGAGCGCCACGAGCCGGTCGTGGCGGTTGGGCAGGATGTCCACCACGTCCATACCCACCGAACGCCAGAGGTAATGCACCAGGTTCAGGGCCGACTCGTCCGTGGCGATCGAGGGGGTGACGATACAGGTGGCGTCCTTGTAGAGGTCGGCCAGGGCGTGTTGCGCGCCGCTCTTCTCCGAACCGGCCATCGGGTGCGACCCGACAAAATGCACGCCATCGCGCGCGTAGCGGCTGGCGCGCTCGACGATGGAGCGTTTGGTGCTGCCGATGTCCGTAATGACGGCGCCCGGGGGGGCGCAGGCAATGGCTTTGGGGATCTGTTCGAGAATCACCGAGACCGGACCGCACAGCACAATCAGATCCGCCTCGGCGCAGACTTCTTCGAGTTCGAGCGACCAACTGTCCAGAGCGCCCGCCTCGACGGCTTTCTCAAGACGCGCGGCGCTGCGTCCGATGCCGACCACCTGATCGGCCAGGTCCATCTGGCACAACGCCAGTCCCAGCGACCCGCCCAGCAACCCCACGCCGCTGATGGCCACACAATGGAAGCGGTGGTTGGCCAGCGGATCGTCGTCGGGCACCTTGGAGAGCACCATGCGCGCCTCCTCGGCCGGGTTGATTTCGATGGGTTGTTTTTTGCGGCGTCCAAATAGCACCGGTGGGTCTCTCCATGTCAAAGGGGGAAGTTTTCCCCTGTTTTCTTTTCTTTGTATTGGGGCACCCCTTCAGGGTGCAAACGCTCCAAACCATTTTCCGTGGGTTCCCTGCGGTCACCCACGGCTGGCTTATAAGCCTGCGAAGCAACTATAGGGCGGCCCCTTCGGGGCCTTCGTGATGAGATTCCCCCGCGCCGGGCGCGGGAGGTCTCAGGCCATGACGCACTTGAGCGCGGCCAGGAAGCGGCGGTTCTCGGCGGGGGTGCCGATGGTCACGCGGATGTGGTTGGGCAGACCGTACCCCCCCATCGGCCGCACGATGACGCCAAGGCGCATGAGCGCTTCAGTGATTTCGGCCCCATACCCCACCTCGATCAACAGGAAATTCGTCTGGCTGGGCACGTAGTCCAGGCCCATCTTCTTGAACTCGGTTTCGAGGAGCGCGCGCCCTTTCTCGTTGGTCTCGACGGCGCGCTTGAGGTGGGCCGTGTCGTCGAGCGCGGCCAGCGCGGCGGCCTGGGCGATCCGGCTGGTGTTGAATGGCGCCCGGACCCGGTCGAAGTTTTTCACGATCTCCGGATGCGCGAACCCGGCCCCGATGCGCAGCCCCGCCAGGCCGTAGGCCTTTGAGAACGTGCGCGTCACGATCAGGTTCGGGTGTTTCTTCAGGTAACTGATCCCGTTCGGGTAGGTCTTGTCCTGGACGTACTCGGCATAGGCTTCGTCAATCAGCACCAGCGTGGTCGGCGGCACCTTGTTCAGAAATTCGGTGAGTTCGGCGCGTTTGACCATCGTGCCGATGGGGTTGCTCGGGTTGGCGATGCAGACCAGGCGGGTGTTGGCGTCCACCTTTTCGAGCAACGCCTTGACGTCGGCGCGCCAGTCGCTGCGCAGGGGCGCCTCGCGCACCTCGGCGCCCACCATCATGGCTGCCAGACGGTAGCTGATGAAGTCGTACTGCGAGACGACCACGTTGTGCGACGGCTCGATGTAGGCCATCGCGATCAGATCGGTGATTTCGTCGGACCCGTTGGCCAGACAGATCTGCTCGGGCTTCACGCCATGTTTGCTCGCCAGAGCCTGCTTCAGGTAGAAACCCGCGCCATCGGGGTACAGGTGCATTTCGCCCGCCACTTTGGCCATCGCCTTGACGGCCTTGGGCGAGGGGCCCAGCGGGTTTTCGTTCGAGGCCAGTTTGATGACCGAGTCCAGCCCGTACTCGCGCTGGACATCCTCAATGGGTTTTCCGGGCGGGTAGGGCAGAATAGCCGGGATAAAGGCTTTGGGTTCTGGAATCTGTTGCATCATGATCCTTTCTCAGGGACACAGACTCAATGGGGCTGATCGTCGCGCGGGTACGACCCCATGATCTTGAGGAATTCGCAATGCTCTTCGATTTCGGCGAGCACGTTGCCGATATTTTTCTGAGACGAGTGGCCCAGGAGGTCCACAAAGAAAACGTACTCCCAGGGACGGCGTTTCGTGGGACGCGACTCGATTTTGGTCAGGTTGATCTTCTCGCGGTGGAAGGGCTTGAGCAGGTCGTAGAGCGCGCCGGGGCGGTCCTTGACCGAGAACATGATACTCGTCTTGTCGTTTCCCGTGGGCGCCGAGGGATTGCGGCCAATCACCCAGAAACGGGTGATGTTGTCGTTGATATCCTCAATGCCGCGCACCAGGATCTTGACATTGTAGAGCCGGGCGGCCAGTTCGCTGGCGATGGCGGCCGAGTTCGGCTCATCCGCCGCGCGCCGTGCCCCCTCGCTCGTCGAATCCTCCTCGCGCAACTCCACCGTCGGGAGGTTTCCCTTCAGCCACCCCCGGCACTGCAACAGCGCTTCGGGCTTCGAGTAAACGCGCTTGATCTCCTCGAGCGCGCAATTCGCCATCAGCGAATGGTGGATCGAGAGGGTGATTTCCGCGCAGATAATCAGAGAGGTGTCGGTAAACCGGTCGAGCGTTTCGTGGACCACGCCGATGGCGGAGTTTTCGATCGGCACCACGCCGTAGTCGGTCCACCCCTTTTCGCACGCCATGAACACGTCCGAAATGGACTTGTAAGGCACACAATTGGCGGACGAACCGAAGAGTTCCTTGGCCGCCATGTGGGTGAAAGTGGCCTCGGGACCGAGAAAGCCGATCGAGAGGGGTTCCTCGAGACCCAGGCAGGCCGACATGATTTCGGAAAAAACCTGGCGCAGCCCCCGGTTCGGGAACGGCCCCTGGTTGAGTTTGCACAGACGGTCCAGCACCATTTTCTGCCGACCCGCGTCATAGAATGGCAATTGGTGTTCTTTTTTATAATGGCCGATGGCGAGCGCGGCGTCGGCCCGCTTGCTGAGCAGATCAATGATCTGCCGGTCGCACTCGTCAATCTGTTGCCGCAGCTTTTCAATCACAGTCCGTTCTCCATTTCGTTCGCAGACCCCGGCGCCAGGCCCATCCTCGCCGGATTATAGCCACCCGCCCCGGTCAGGGAAAGCTTAATATGCGCCTGTTTTCGGGGCTTCGTCTTCCCGGTTCCTGCGTCCCCGGCAACCCCTTTCCGGTATTTTTCGAGAAAAAACCGCTTCCCTCCCAAAACAAAAGACTGGACCCACATACAGCGCCGACGCAGGGATTCTCTTGACTCTGAATCTGTCCTTTGTATGCTGAAATCATAGGGTAAGCGTAAAGGATTGGCAAACAATTTTCCCTGAGGACACCTTTTGGATACGATTCCGAGAAGAAGGTTGCCGTTCTTTTTCCTCCTCTGCCTTTGTGATAGAAAGGGCCGGGACCGTCTGGTTGCAAAGACGATTGCGCCCACAGCCTTCCCCATCGGATCTTCAACCCGAACCGGGCTTTGAGGGAAAATGGGAAGATGAGGGAATACTCCATGAAGTCCGAGACTTCATTTCCTCGCTTTACGAGCAAACACCTGTTGTTTGTCCTGATCATACTCACGTTGGGAGTTGGAGGGGTGGGGTCGTTCTGGGTCGGAAAAGCCACCGACTCCCGGGCGCGCGCGATTCTGCTGGAAAGAACCCGGACGGCAGCGGTGGGGATTCCAATTGCGGATGTCATGGCGCTCAGCGGAACCGCGCGCGACGAAAACAACCCGGCCTACCTGCGCCTTAGAGACCAGATGGCTCGCCTGCGCGAGGCGGCGCCCGACGTCCGGTTTTGCTACCTGATGCGGCTGGTGGACGAAAAGATCGTTTTCCTGTGTGATTCCGAACCGTCCGACTCGCCGAATTTTTCGCCTCCCGGCTCTGTGTATGAAGACGAGGATCCTGAATTTCGCGCGTTTGTCCGAAACCGGGAAGCGGGCACCCTCGGGCCGCAGAAAGACTCGTGGGGAGTGTGGGTCACGAGTGTGGCGCCCCTGCGCGACCCGCAGGGGAAAGTGGTGGCTTTTCTGGGAGCGGATGTGGACGCCCATTACTGGGCAGGCAAAATCGCGCAATTCCAGACCATCCCGTTCCTCTTCAGCCTTCTCGTGTCGGGGTTGCTGATTCTGCTCTATATTATCCAACTGCGCGACCTGCGGGCGCGTCAGGTACTGACCCACGTGGCCGAGGAGCGGGCTTTCCTGCTCGACAAGATCGAAACCCAGGTCTGGCTCCTGAAAGACGAGGAGACCTTCGGCGTGGTCAACCACGCCTTTGCCGAGTTCTGCGGATACCCCAAACCCAGCATCGAACACCACCCGCTCTGGACCGTCTTCACGTCCGACGAGGAACTGCAGGCGCAGATCGAAGCCAACCGCCGGGTCTTCAAAGAAAAAAGGCCCATCCGCTCCGAAGAATGGCGCATAAGCGCAGATTGCCACTCGCACCTGTTCCAGGTTTTGCGCGCCCCGCTCCTCGACTCCGAGGGGGAAGTCGAGGAGGTGGTCTGTTGCGCCGAAGATATCACCGAAATCAATCAGACCTACGAAGCCTTAAAAGAAAGTCGCCGTACGCTGGCCGCGTATTTCGACAATCTGCCGGGCCTGGCCTACCGCTGCCGGAACGACAGCCGCTGGACGATCGAGTTCATGAGTAAAGGCAGCCAGGAGTTGACCGGGTACCCGCCCGAGGCTTTCTTGGGGGATTCCCCCAAGACCTTCATGGATCTGATCCCGCCAGAAGAGCAGGCGCGCCTGTGGCAGATTGTGCAGGAGGCAAACGCGGAAAAGCGCCACTACGAAGTGCGTTACCCCCTGTTGACAGCCTCGGGGGCGCGCAAATGGGTCTGGGAGCGGGGACGGGGCGTCTTCGGCCCCGACGGCGCCGTGCTGGCGCTCGAGGGACTGATAACCGACATCTCCGAGACGCACCAGGCAGAACAGGCGTTGCGCTTGAATGAGATGCGGCTCGAGGCGTTGCTGCAACTGGACCACATGGAAGAAAAACCGAGGCAGGACATCCTCGCCTACACCCTGACCGAAGCGGTTCGATTGACCCGGAGTGAGATGGGTTACCTCGCTTTTGTCAGCCCGGACGAGCGAGTTCTGACACTGGAGGCCTGGTCTGAATCCGCCCGGGAGGAAGGGGGACAAGAGAGTCTCCCCCTTGTCTATACGGTGGAGGAGGCGGGGGCGTGGGGCAAAATCCTTCGGAAACGCCAGCCCTTTATCTGCAACAACACGGGCGCGCCATCCCGTTCTCCCGAAACCCGGTTTCCGTCCACTCGCACCCCGCTGCAGCGAACCATGAGTGCGCCCATTTTCGATGGACCGAAAATCGTCATCGTTTCGGGGGTGGCCAACAAACCCGCCGACTACGATGAATCGGACATCCGACAGATCACCCTGCTGATGACCGGCATGTGGCGTATTCTGCAACGCAAGCAGGCCAACCAGGAATTGCTCCATTACCACGAGCGTCTGCAGGACCAGGTGGAATCGCGAACGCGACAATTGGCGGAATCGAACCGCCTCTTGCGCGAGGCCAAGGAGGCGGCCGAGGCGGCCAATCAAGCCAAAAGTATTTTTCTGGCCACCGTCACCCATGAACTGCGAACCCCGCTCAACGCGGTTCTCGGATTTTCGCAGATCATGCGGGACGACCCCAGTCTGAGCGAGAACCAGAAGGAGAACGTCGAAACCATCAACCGCAGTGGCGAACTCCTTCTGGACCTGATCAATGATGTGCTCGAGATGTCGAAGATCGAATCGGGTCAGACCTCCCGCTACGATTCCTGTTTCGATGTGCGCCGCATGCTTCTGGGGATCGAGGAAATCATGCGCCCCCACGCCCAGGCCAAACGGCTCTCTTTCCGCCTTGAACTCGATCCTTTATTGCCTCTCTATATCCGGACCGACGAGAAGCGGCTCAAACAGGTCCTCATCAATCTGACGGGTAACGCTGTCAAGTTCACCCAGGAGGGCCTTGTCTCACTTCGGGCGCGGGTGCAGGAGAAAAAGGAAACGCTCCGGTTCGAGGTTCAGGATACCGGACCGGGAATCGCCGAAGAAAACCGGGAAAGCCTCTTCGATCCCTTCATGCAAGCCCACGGAAACGCCGCAGGAGGGGTGGGATTGGGTCTGTACATCAGCCGCAAACTGGTGAACCTTCTGGGGGGGGAACTGGCATTGTGCAGCGAACCGGGATCCGGATCCTTGTTCTCATTCAATATTCCGTATGAAGCCGTGACCGATGAGAACCAGCCGACGCCGATGGAGCCTCTTCGTACGGATTACTGGATCTCTGTCCCCAATCCGCCCGAAATTCTGATCTGCGAGGATCAGGTCGAAAATCTGGCGTTTCTCGTTCAGCTTCTTCAATCCGCGGGGTTGCGCACCCGGGAAGCTTCGGATGGAGCGCAGGCCGTGCGTTCGTTTGAAGAGAACCGGCCCGATTTGATCCTGATGGATCTCCGTATGCCGGTTCTGGACGGCTATGAAGCGATCCAGAGGATTCGACAGCAGGAGCGCTCCGAAAAACGGGTTCCGATCATCGTGATCAGCGCCTCCGTTTCGGATGACGACCGTCAGACTCTGTTGTTGCGAGGTGCGGACGATTTCATTGCCAAACCGTTCCAGACACGCGAATTGTTCAATAAACTGGTCGCACACCTGGGTTGGGTCGTCCCTCGCGCTGAACCTCGAAAAGCGGAGGAAGATTTCCTCAATACCGATCGTCTGGACAAGATGTTGAACCAATTACCCGCCCCCCTGATCAGCCAATTGGAAGAGGCTCTGTCCGCTCTGGATCTCGATGGATTCAAGACGTTCCTGCCGCAGGTTTGTGAGTGGGAACCTCTTCTGGGACACGAACTGAAGAAACTGGCCAGCGCTTACGAGGTGGCCGAGCTGGCGAAGCTATTCAACGCAAGGAAATTATCATGACCCAGTCCAGTCACGCCGATAAATCGCGCGACGAGCGCCGTCCGGTCATTCTGATTGTGGATGACGTACCGGCCAATCTGAAAACGCTTTCCGAAATCATGCGGAAAGAAGGCTACCAGACTAGACCCGCCCAGAGCGGTGAACTGGCGCTGAAGGCCGCTCAGGCCCATCCGCCCGACCTGATCCTGCTCGATATTCTCATGCCGGACATGGACGGCTACGAGGTGTGCAGGCGCCTGAAACAGGATCCCAGACTCAAAGACATTCCGGTTCTGTTCATCAGCGCGCTCGAGGAAACCCGTAACAAGACCGCAGCCTTTGAAGCGGGGGGGGTGGACTATATTCCCAAGCCCTTCCACAAGGAGGAAGTGCTGGGCCGTGTCAAGATTCATCTGGACATCCGTTCCCTGCAACTTTCGCTCCGGCAAGCCAATGAGGAAATGGAGGCGCGCGTGCAACAACGGACAATCGCGCTGGAAGAAAGCAACCGGGCCTTGTTCGACAGCGAAAAGCGGTTCCGTCTTCTGGTCGAGCAGGCGCCCGACGCGATCTTGGTGTACGATGCCGAATTGAGCCGGTTTGTGGATGCCAACGCGAAAGCGGAACAAATGTTTTTGCGCAGCCGCGAGGCGCTGCTGACTATGGGTCCGGAACAATTGCATGCGGTTCGCCAACCGGATGGACAAACGATTTTTGAAAGCGTCCAGGAGAACGTCCGGCGGGTGCTGGAAGGTGAATCGCGCACACTCGAACGGATTGTCAGTCTGCCGGATGGCTCTGAAATTGTCTGTGAAGTGCGCTTGGTACGCCTCCCCTTTTCGGGACGCGATCTGATCCGGGCCAGTTATATGGACATTACCGAACGGAAAAAGATCGAGCAGACGCTCCAGCGCCACGCCGCTTTCAATAACCTGATCACCGATCTGCTAGCCCGTTTCGAAATAGAGAACCGCGCCAATATCGAGCAACACATCCGCAACTGCCTGCAGGCCATTGCCGAATACTTCGGCGTGGACTGGGTTTTTCTCGTTCAGATTTCGGACGATTTTACCACGTGGAGCATCACCCAGGAGTGGAATGCGTTTGGCCACTCGAGCCGCATTGAGGCGTTTCAGCAGGTGCCGCTCGGCCAGAATTTCGCGTGGGTGGAAGAGCGGCTGCTGCGAGGCGAATTCCTCATGATCCCCCGTGTGGCCGACCTGCCCCTTGCGGCGCAGCCGCTTCGTGAATTCTATGAATCCATCGGCGCGCGCTCGGCGCTTTACCTGCCCCTGCGCGGCCTGCTCCAGGGGATCAACGGCGCCATCGGCCTGATTTCCATGTCGCGGGAAATTGTCTGGATCGAAGAAGATGTCCATCGTCTGCAATTGCTCAGCGATGCCGTCGCCAATATCCTCGAACGCCGCCGGGCGGAAGAAAAACTCCAGACCAGCGAACAACACTACCGCATCGTGACCGAAACAGCCGGCCAGATCGTGTACGACCGGAACATGGAAACGGGCAAAGTGCTTTGGGCGGGCGCGATCGAACCGATTACCGGCTTCACGCCGGAAGAATTCGGCGATATGGATGTCGAGAAATGGCTGGAACGGGTTCATCCGGATGACGTCGCACGGGTGACTCAGGCGTGGGCCGAGGCGCTCCGGACCGGCCATCGGTACCACAACGAGTATCGGGTGCGGCACAAAAACGGGCGCTACATGGAAATTGATGTGAATGCGGTCCTGATCAAAGACCCCCAGGACGGGTCGCCCCACATGATGGGCACAATACAGGACGTTTCCGAGCGCAAACAGGCGCAACGCGACCGGGAACTGTTCGAGGAGCAGCTTCGTCAGTCCCAGAAAATGGAATCCATCGGACGCCTGGCCGGAGGCGTGGCACACGATTTCAACAACCTCCTGACCGGCATGTTCGGCTATCTGGATCTGGCTCTCGAAACGCTGAAAAAGCAGGATCCCCTGCGGGGGCCGTTGACGGAAGCGCGCAAGTCGGCCGAACGCGCCGCTACCCTGACCAAGCAACTGCTGGCCTTTTCGCGCCGCCAGAAGGTGGAACCCGCGATCCTGAATCTGAACAGGGTGATCCAGGACTTGCACAACATGCTGGGCCGCCTGCTCGGCGAAGATGTCGAACTGCAACTCCACCTGCCGGCGTCTACCGAGTCCATCCGGGCGGATCAGGGACAGATCGAGCAAATCCTGGTCAATCTCTGCGTCAATGCTCGCGACGCCATGCCCGAGGGCGGGCGCATCGAGATAACGACCCAGGACACAGACCTCGGCGAGGAATTCTGCAAAACCCACCCCAAGGCGCAGCCGGGTCAATACGTGCTTCTAATGGTGCGCGACACCGGCTGCGGCATGAATGAAGAGACTAGGAACCACCTCTTTGAACCGTTTTTCACCACCAAGCCGGTCGGGAAAGGAACCGGTTTGGGACTGGCGACGATTTATGGCGCCGTGAAACAGAATGAAGGCTTCATCGAAGTCGAGTCTCAACCGGCGCAAGGCGCCACGTTCCGGATTTACTTCCCCCGGACCCGGGAATCCCCCAGGAGCGTCGAGGTTTCCGGTTCCGAAACCAGTTCGATCCTGCCCCGGGGGCAAGAAACGATTCTGTTCGTGGAAGACGACACCATCGTGCGCGAGTTTGCCACCCTGGTCCTGGAACGCCTCGGCTACCGCGTTCTGGTGGCCGCCAACGGGCAGGACGCCCTCCAGACCGCCCGTCAGTTCCCCGGAGAAATCCATCTGTTATTGACGGACGTGGTGTTACCCGGTCTGAATGGGCACTTCCTGGCTCAGGCGATTGCCGAAACCCGCACCCTCAAGACCCTGTTCAACTCCGGCTACACGGCCGATGTTATCGAGCATTATGGCATTCTGGAAGAAGGGGTGGCGTTTCTGGGGAAACCCTATTCGGCCCGTCAATTGGCCGGAAAAGTCCGCGAAACGCTCGACGCCGGAGAAAGAACGTGTGAACCGGATACGGAATAATGACAACTCTGATTTGTGCGTACAAACCCGGCAGGGGTAAAAACCTCCTTTTTTCTTGCATTCTCTCCCGTCTCCCCATTACGATAGGGGAGGTAGGGTGAAGAATTGTAACTCAGATTCCCGGTTGCAGTTCCATGCGCCGAGAATATCAGTCAAAGAATAAAGCAACATGAGATCAAGGGGAGGTGCTGCATGTACCGGTCAATCGTAAAAGTCGGAGTATTGCTCACTCTGTTCGTCCTGTCCGTCGGCCTTGCGCTGGCCGACCACGCCAGTGGGATCAACGAAGATCTGCCCGTCGGGGGCGATTATCGTATCGGGGGCGTGACCGTCCTGGACACATCCAATACCCAGGCGCTGCAGGTGGGTTTATACGCGGGAACCACCGCTCCCTATTCGACAATGGTCGGGTACCGCGCGGGGCAAAACGCCACAGGCAGTCACAACATTTTCGCGGGAAATGTGGCGGGTGCGAACAATACCGGAAACCGGAATATCGGGATCGGGTATTGGGCGGGAAATGTCAATACCGGTTCGGACAACACATTTATCGGCTATGTGGCCGGGCGCAGCAACACCACGGGAGCCCAGAATGTTTTCCTGGGAACCAATGCCGGATACAGCAACACAACCGGCTATTACAATATGCTGCTGGGCGGGTACGCCGGCACAGCGAACATCACGGGCGCCCGACTGACCTATATCGGGTTTCAGTCGGGTTACAGCAATACGACGGGTACGGATAACGTCGCGTTGGGTTACCGGGCCGCCTACAGAAACGCCACCGGTATTTTCAATTTGAATCTGGGATCCTATGCGGGTTATCAGGATTTGAGCGGTTCACGGAATGTCAATATCGGCAATCAGGCAGGCTTCACGGCCAGCGGCCAGATTTACAATGTGAATATCGGGGCGAATGCCGGCCTCTATAACAATGGCAGCTACAACGTCTTCCTCGGGGCTGAAACGGATGCCGTTCCGACGACCGCGGTCAGTTCCATCGCTCTGGGGTTTGGCGCCAAAGTCAAGGGCAACCACCAGATGGTTGTCGGCGGCGACGACGCGAACGGGTATATCAGCACGATCTATCTGGGTCGCGGTGTTTCGTCGGCCACGCCTCAGGATGTCACCCTCCAGGCCACCAGCGCCAGCGCCGGTGACGTCAATGGCGCCAACCTGGTGCTCAAAGGCGGCGCCAAGTCCGGTACCGGAACCGACGGCATCGTGAAAGTGGACGGGGAATTGCAAACCAAAGTGCTGAACATCACCGGTGGCGCCGACCTCTGTGAAATGTTCCAGGTGACACCCGCCACGGGCAACGCCGACATGCGCGCGCTTCTGCTTCAGAGTGGAGCCGCCGAATAAGCGTTTCCTAACTCCAAGAGTGTTTCGCGAATACCTTTCCGCGTTGGTTCCGATGTAGAGCCAACGCGGAAAAAATTTTGTCTCAGGGGCCGGGTGGCTCAGCCTGGGGCATCGCCCCCGGAAACCGCTTTTTCCCCATAAAAAGGGCCTTTCCGGGAGGGCGGGCATCCCGCCCGCCTGAAAGAAAAACCGGACGATAGGCGTTCAACTGCGGTATTCAGGTTTATTCACGCAAGGGCTGAAAGCCTTTCTATTCAGCCGTTTTGCCCTTTTATTTGGTTCGGGCCTTTTGCCCTTCTAAAAAAAGGCATCTTCAAAAGAATTTGTGGGTAAACAGGGGGGAAACTCAAGGGAAACGCGATCAACCAGAATGTCCCGGATCTGGGTTCCCGCTTTCGCGGGAATGACGAAAAGCGGGATTGTGTTTGGGCCCCCATGCGAAAAACTCATCCAAAATCTACCCACAAATTCTTTCAAAGAACCAAAAAATGGACCCCATCCTGGGGCGACGCTGCGCTTGCCCCAGGATGGTATCAATTCGCGCCGTTGGCGCTCAACTGCGCTCAAGCGCTATCGCGTCATCGGTTGCCGGTCGCACTCGCGAAATACCGCTGCGCGAATTCCAGGAACGTGGGCCAGTTCGGGCCGGTGGTGTGGCCCTCGCTGTGCTGGCGAAAGGCGATGTCGCCGCCGACCAGGGCTGTCTCGACTTTCGGAAATTCACTTGTCCCAAGACCCTTCTTGCCCAGAAGTTCGTAAACCGGCCCGGCAGCGACTCCGGCCAGGAACGTGCCCTTGGGGTCCACCCACCCGTCTCCCTGCTCCAGCGTGCCGCTGCTGATAAAGACGGGGCGCGGGGCGCAGAGGGCCACCAGTTCGTGGGAGTCGATCGGCAGGTCGCCGACCTTCAACGGGCCGGCGTACTGGATGAAGTTGCCCGCCATCCAGTGGTACTCGCCCGAGCTGGCGACATTTTCCAGAAGTTCGCCGTAGTTACGCCGCCAGATCTTGGCGCCGCCCGCGCCGGAAGAACCGATGAACCCGATGGCGAAGCGCGGGTCGCAGGCCTGGGTCACGAGGGCCGCCTTGCCATAGCGCGAGAGGCCCTCGATGCCGACGCGTTTGGCGTCAACAGCCGGGTCGGTCTCGAAATAGTCGAGTGCGCGGCTGGCGCCCCAGGCCCAGGCGCGCAGCGCGCCCCAGTCGTCTGCGTCGCGGGGCTTGCCCTTGTTGCAGAGGCCAATGATTCCCTGCGTCAGCCCGGCGCCGTTGTCGGCCTGGTAGCTGGTCGGAACGATGATGGCGTAGCCCCACCCCCTGGCGATAATCTGATCCTTCCAGGTCGGTCCTGACGGGCCACCGCCCGGCATCTGCATGAAGGCCCCTCCCCAACCGAACTCCATGACGACGGGTACGGGTTTTCCGACATCGGCAGGGGTGGTCAATGTCAGATCAATGTCCACCTTGATCTGGGGATAGGAGGAGTTGTCAACGTGGCCGGCGAGTTTCTTCGTAACGACCGCCTTCCCGCCCACCGTTTCCGTCGTGGTCGAGGTTACCTCCCACTTGACCGAGGGCGTGTGTTCCGGCACTCGACCATATATCTCGCGGTCAAAGTCCTCTACGATCTCGGGGCGCCGACGGTTCCACCATGCGTCAGGCGTGGTGACCGCCTCGCCGTTCTTCAACACGAGCGGGTCGGGCAACTGGATGTCGGAGCCGACCTTCGACTCATCGTAGTTGGCCGCATTCGGCGCGTCTTTCTTCCAACCATCGGCTCCGGGCCGAAGACTCTCAATGCCCAGGAGTTTCATCATCCGGCTGTGGTCCTGCTCGGCCGTCAGCTTGGCGGGGGGAACCGGTTCAGTCCCATCGCCCCTGGCGGGTGTATCGCCGCCTTGCGCCGAACTCAGCAGGAGTGACACCGCCAGGAAACTGAGAACGATCCATCGTCTCGGCCACACGATCTCCCTGGAGGCCAGGAAATGCCTATTCCGCCTGGCGACCTCAACGCACCAGACCCCCTTCATCCAAACCGTAAGAGTTTCTTTCATGGTTTGCGCTCCCCTTGTTCTCGTAATCCTTCCCCTGCTTGCAATCCTTATACTACCCTCTCCGGACAAGGGGCAATAACGATCGTTCCAGATTCTGAAATCAATTCTCCAGCCACCCGGAGGTTTTCAAAGGGGAGCATCTTGAAAGTATGATTGTTTGTGGCTAAAAACCGCAGTTGAGGACGGAAAACGAGTCCTTTGTTCTTGCGTTATGGGGGCAAAAAGGGCCTTTCCGGGAGGGCGGGCGTCCCGCCCGCCTGAAAGAAAAACCGGACGACAGGCGTTCCATTGCGGTTTTTAGCGAAATATCGAGACGATACAATGCCGTGAGGAAAAAGCACTTTCAGCGACTTTTGAATGGAGGGACGGCGCTGGAGCGTAACTCTTTCAAGATGCACCCAGAAATGAGGAGTTTCTGGTCCACCCCCTCTCTTCAACTTGTTTCAAAATGACACGGATTCAATGGATCTTCCATCCGGAGTGTCGTTTCGATACACTACACGCCTCGACCCGGCTTCATCCACCCAATCTCGAATAAATTTATGCCATTGAAAAAGATAGAGTTGCAGGCACACCCAGTCCTTTCCAGGGGGGTGGCATGGAACCTGCTGCTGGCTGAAGCAGCACACGGATTCTCTGCTGTATGGCTTAGATCCACAAACACTTCGACCCCATATCCGAGAGGAGGAGAACAGGATAATGAAGTTCAAACCACTAGGCGACCGTGTTTTGGTCAAACGCACCGACGAGGCCGAGCAGAAATCGGCCGGCGGGATCATCATCCCCGACACCGCGAAAGAGAAACCCTCGCGTGGAACAGTCCTGAGCGCTGGCCCGGGCACGTTGAAAGAAGACGGCACCCGTACGCCGCTCGATGTTAAAGAAGGCGACAAGATCCTTTTCGGGAAATACTCCGGCACCGAAGTCAAGATTGACAATGAAGAATTTCTCATCATGCACGAGAACGACATCCTCGGCATCCTGCAGTAAGCGCGTGTGTGTCGAACCGGCCTCCAGAGGGGGCCGGTTCCCGGCTGTGCCAGCCCCGGCGGGGCGCATGGGCCGGGAATCTGAAACGATCCAATTATCGAGACGAAAAAGGAGATTACACAGACAATGGCGAAACAGATGCAATTCAGCGATGAAGCGCGCCAGAGCATCCTGCGGGGCGTGATGGCTTTGTCGAAGGCCGTAAAGGCGACCCTGGGCCCGAAAGGGCGCAATGTCATGCTCGACAAGAAGTTCGGCGCCCCCACGGTGACCAAAGACGGCGTGACCGTGGCCAAGGAAATCGAACTGAAGTGCCCGTTCGAAAACATGGGCGCTCAGATGGTGCGCGAAGTGGCCAGCAAGACCAGCGACGTGGCGGGTGACGGGACGACCACCGCGACCGTCCTGGCCGAGGCCATCTACACCGAAGGTGTGCGCAACATCGCCGCCGGCGCCAACCCCATGTCGCTCAAGCGCGGCATTGACAAGGCCGTCACGGCCATCATCGAAAGCCTGGCCAAGGCCAGCAAGCCCACGCGTGAGCATGCTCAGATCGCTCAGGTGGCCGCGATTTCGGCCAACAACGACACGGTGATCGGGACCCTCATCGCCGACGCGATGGACAAAGTGGGCAAGGATGGCGTCATCACGGTGGAAGAGGCCAAGGGTATCGAAACCGAGTTGAGCGTTGTTGAAGGCATGCAGTTCGACAAGGGCTACCTGTCCCCCTATTTCGTGACCAACCCCGAGAAGATGGAAGCGGTTTTCGAGTCGCCCTACATCCTCATCTATGAGAAAAAAGTCTCCTCGATGAAGGACATGCTGCCCATCCTCGAGCGCGTGGTGCAGACCGGCCGTCCCCTCATCATCATCGCGGAAGACGTCGAGGGCGAGGCTCTGGCCACGCTTGTCGTCAACCGTCTGCGCGGCACGCTTAACGTGTGCGCGATCAAGGCTCCGGGCTTCGGCGACCGCCGCAAGGCCATGCTCGAGGACATCGCCATCCTGACCGGTGGCCGTGTCATCAGCGAAGACGCCGGCATGAAGCTCGAGAACACCGAACTGAACATGCTCGGCCAGGCCAAGCGCGTCACGATCGACAAGGAAAGCACCACGATCGTCGAAGGCGCCGGCAGCAAGGACGCCATCTCGGGTCGCATCGGCCAGATGAAGCAGCAGATCGAAGAGACCACGTCGGACTACGACCGTGAAAAACTGCAGGAGCGTCTGGCCAAGCTGGCCGGCGGTGTGGCGGTTGTCAAGGTGGGCGCCGCGACCGAAATCGAAATGAAGGAAAAGAAGGCCCGCGTCGAAGACGCGCTGCACGCCACGCGCGCGGCCGTGGAAGAAGGGATCGTCGCCGGCGGTGGTGTGGCGCTGATCCGTTCCGAGAAGGCCCTCAAGGATCTTCAGGGCATTGACGCCGACGAGACCGTCGGGATCGACATCATTCGCAAGGCGCTGACGTGGCCGGCTCGTGCCATCGCCGACAACGCCGGCGCGGCGGGTAACATCGTGGTCGAGAAGATCAAAGAGGCCAAGGGCAACAAGGGCTACAACGCCGCGACGGGCGAGTATGTGGACATGATCGAGGCCGGTATCATCGACCCGACCAAGGTCACGCGCAGCGCCCTGCAGAACGCCGCTTCGGTGTCGGGCATGCTGTTGACGACCGAGTGCCTGGTGACGGAAGTCCCCGAGGCGGAGAAATCCGCCGGTGGCCACGGTCACCCCGACATGGGCGGCATGGGCGGCATGATGTAAGAAGCATTGGTGCGTTCTTTCCGGTTCGGCCTGAGGGAATCGGGCCGAGCCGGAAAGGCGCACCCCCGCCTTGGAACAGACCCAGGGTGGCGCAAGTCTGGCCCGCCCGGGGGAAAAATCCAAATTTATCCCCCGGGCGGGTTTTGCTCTCTATGTAGAAAAATATGGAGTGAAGGAGGTCTTGTTACCAAGAAAAAGGCAGAAAGGAGGTGATGGGTTAATGATTGTGTGAAAGGAAAATCTTTCCTATCATTAATAGGCGTGCTAATCAAATGCGAAAAGGGGAAAACGATGTCAGTTAAAATGAGTAGAAATTGGTTGAAGGTATATCCAGAACGTATGGATTCTCATCATATGGACCCCGTGAGATTATCTTTTATCCCTCAGGGAAAGAGTTGTATGAGGGTCAAAATTCAAAATTTCAGTCAAAGCGACCCAGAATATCTCGATTTTATGATTGACGGCAATGATATCCAGGAATTCATAGAAAAGATTGTCCCGTCTTTGGAACCCGAAGGAATTTCGCAGACAGTAATTAAATTATTGAACAAAATGACGGACAAAGAGTTGCTTGATGTTTTGGCTGCAAGACTGAAAACGCGGCCAGGAAATGAGGCTCCAAACGAATAAAATACAGGAAACGATATAGGCTCGTTTCATAGGAAAAGCGCCCCGGTAGGGGCGCAGGCGAGTAGCCGGGGGTGGAGCATCGCGAAACCCCCGGATATGTCCCCAAATAAAACACCCGCCCCGGAGGGGCGGAGGAAAGTCGGCGAGAAAACAACGACCATGCCCGACACCTATGCCAGCCTCCACTACCACTTCGTGTTCGGCACGAAAAACCGCGCCCCCCTTCTCGCCGACGCGTGGCGCGAGCGGTTGTGGCAATACATCGGAGGAATCGTCCGATCGGAGGGCGGGGTGTTGGAGCGGATCGGGGGGATGGCCGATCACCTGCATCTGCTGGTGAGTTTGAAACAGGGCGGGGCGTTGCCCGACCTTATGCGGGCTATCAAGGCGAACTCCTCCAAATGGATTCACGATTCGTTTGCCGAAATGAAGGGGTTCGCGTGGCAGGACGGGTATGCGGTTTTCTCCGTGAGCAAATCGCAATGCGAAGCGGTGGCGCAATACATCGAAACACAGAGTGAACACCACAAGAAGAGGTCGTTTCAGGAGGAGTTGAGGGTGTTGCTCGATAAACATGGGGTTGAATACAACCCCGCATATTTTGGGTAGCCGCGCGGTTGAGTTTTTCCTGCGCCCCTCCGGGGCGCGATGAAGAAGGCGGGGCTTTCCGGGGGTTCCGCTTCGCTCCACCCCCGGCTACTGACCGGCGCCCCTCCGGGGCGCAAAGCCGAAATAGAATCGGGGCGCAAAGCCGAAATAGAATAAAGAACAACTGAAATCCGAACGCAACAGAGGGGCCAGCCCGAAAGGAATCATGGACCCCGCGGAAATAGATAAAGAAGACAATAAAAAAACTTGTAAATCATCTCACCCAGCGAAAAGAGGACTCCCAAAATGGCAGGAAAAGTGATCGGAATAGATCTCGGAACCACAAACTCGTGCGTCGCCATCATGGAAGGCGGCGAGCCGGTCGTGATCGCCAATGCCGAAGGCACGCGCACCACGCCATCGGTCGTGGCGTTCACTGATTCGGGCGAACAGCTCGTGGGGCAGGTGGCCAAGCGCCAGGCCATCACCAACCCCCGGCGGACCGTTTTCTCCATCAAGCGCTTCATGGGCCGCAAGTTCGAGGAAGTGCCGGAAGAATCGAAAATGGTGCCCTATGAACTGGCCCGCGCCCAGAACGGCGACGCGGCCGTGGTCATTGACGGCAAGCAGTACGCCCCGCCGGAAGTCTCGGCCCGTATTCTCCAGAAAATGAAACAGACCGCCGAAGATTACCTCGGCGAGAAAGTCACCCAGGCCGTCATCACCGTGCCGGCCTACTTCAACGACTCGCAGCGCCAGGCCACCAAGGACGCCGGACGCATCGCGGGTCTCGAAGTCCTGCGGATCATCAACGAGCCGACGGCCGCGTCGCTGGCCTATGGCCTGGACAAGAAAAAAGACGAAAAAATCGCCGTTTTCGACTTCGGCGGCGGCACATTCGACATCTCGATTCTCGAGTTGGGCGATGGCGTCTTCGAGGTCAAGAGTACCAATGGCGACACCCACCTGGGCGGCGACAACATTGACCAGATCGTAATAGATTATCTGGCCGAGGAGTTCAAGAAGGACCAGGGCATTGACCTGCGCAAGGACCACCAGGCGCTCCAGCGCCTCAAGGAAGCCGCCGAAAAGGCCAAATGCGAGCTTTCGACCACGCAGGAGACCGACATCAACCTGCCCTTCATCACCGCCGACGCCTCCGGGCCCAAGCACCTGAACATCAAGATGAACCGCGCCCAGATCGAGCGTCTGATGGCCCCGCTTGTCGATCGTTGCACGCAACCGTGCATCAACGCCCTGCGCGATGCCGGCCTCTCGGCCGCGGAAGTGGACGAAGTCATCATGGTGGGCGGCTCCACGCGCATCCCGATGGTGCAGCAGCTCGTCAAGCGCATCTTCAACAAGGAACCGAACCGCAGCGTGAACCCCGACGAAGTGGTGGCGGTGGGCGCGGCGATCCAGGGCGGGGTGCTGGCGGGCGACGTCAGCGACGTCCTGCTCCTCGACGTCACCCCCCTGTCGCTCGGCATCGAGACGCTCGGCGACGTCTTTGACGTGCTGATTCCCCGCAACACGACGATTCCGACCCAGAAAAAACGGGTCTATTCGACCGCGTCGGACAACCAGCCCGCCGTGACCATCAAGGTCTATCAGGGCGAGCGCGCCATCGCCTCGGCCAACCGGGTTCTGGGCGAGTTCAACCTCGAGGGGATTCCGCCGGCGCCGCGTGGCGTGCCTCAGGTCGAGGTGACGTTCGACATTGACTCGAACGGTATCGTCCACGTCTCGGCGCGCGACCAGGGGACGGGCAAGGAACAGAAGATCCGCATCGAGTCTTCGTCGGGCCTTAACGACAAGGAAATCGACAAGATGGTCAACGACGCCAAGGACCACGAAGAAGAGGATCGCCTGCGCAAGGAAGAGACCACAACGCGCAATAATGCCGACTCGCTGGTGTACTCGGTCGAGCGTTCTCTCGACGAATATAAGGACAAATTGGACTCCTCGGACGTCGAAAAAATCCGCGCGGAAATCGCGAACCTGAAAAAAGCTCTTGAAGGTAAGGACGTTGATGCGATAAAAGCCAAGATGGAGAGCTTGAACAAGGCGTCGCACAAGATCTCCGAGGTGCTCTACAAACAGGCGTCGGCCTCGGCCACGCCGGGCGGACCGGGCGCGGGAGAAGGTCCCGGGGCCGGTCCCGCAGGCGCGGCGGCTGACCCTCAGGCGGCCCCCGGTGGCGATGAAGATATCGTGGACGCCGAGTTCGAAGTGGAAGACGACAAGAAAAGGGGTTAAGACGGACAGACGGGCGTTGACCCGGTCAGTCGGTTGAAATCCAAAGAAAGCAAGACTCTGTCCCGGGTGGCGCGCGAAGCGCCACCCGGGGTTCGACTCGCCCGGCAGGGAATGTCCCGAAGGGCAACCCCGTGAAAAGGATCCTTTTATGAAGCACGATGTCAGCAACTATGTACGGGAAAGCAAGGGAAAGTACCTGCTGGTCAACTCGATGGCGCGCCGGATGCGCGACATGCAGAGTGGCTACAAGGCGCTGGTTCCCATTGCGGGCCGCTCGCTCGAGGAAGTGGTCATCGAGGAGTTCAAGCAGGGCAAAATCAATGTTCATACTCTGGTGGATGAATGAGTCGGCCTCTCCTGTCCGCTCGCCGGGAGTGGACTTTCAGAGTTGGGGAAACGGTCATTTCGGCGCCGTCCCGAAGGGGCGGTGCCTTTTCCATATTCGTCGCCGGGCCAAACCGTCTCGTACAGGGGAGTAAACTGCCAAGATGGAAATAACCGAAAGAGTGATCCGCGAAGCCGACATCGTGGACATCACCGGCATGACGAAAGAAGGCGCTTTGCAGGCGCTGGTGGATACTCTGGCCAAACGGCCCGAGGTCACGGACCCGAAGGAATTGTACGAAAGCATCATCAATCGGGAAAAAGTGATTTCCACCGGGATCGGCATCGGGCTGGCGCTTCCCCACGTCAAAATCCCCTCCGTGCGCAATTTCGTGCTCGCGATCGGTCGCTCGACCCGTGGGATAGATTTCGACGCGCTCGACGGCCATCTGGTGCATATTGTGGCCATGTTCTGCGCGTCGGACAAGCAGGCGGGGGAATTCCTCAAAGTGCTGGCCCAACTCGTCTTGCGTTTCAAGGACAAGGAATTGCGCCAGAAGATTTTGCTCACACCCGATCCGGAAAAGGTCCGGGAGGTGCTGCTGTCGTACGAATGAGCCGGATCCGGCGCCGAAACTGGCCGGACGGTCTTACCATCGCTACGTTGCAGCGCCGGAAACGCCTGAACCCTATGCCGCGTTTATCTTTATCGAGTCTCTTTCTTTCGATTCTGCTTCTGGTCCCCTGCTTTTCCCGCGGCGCGGAACAGACGGAATCGCCCCGCCCCGACACCCGATCTCTTCTCAAAACCGATTCCCCGGCCACATCGCAGACGGAATCCGCCGCAAACGGGGAAACCTATTCCATCAACCTCGAACCCCCGGCGAAAATCGGCCAGGCGTACAACGTATCCGCCCAGGGCGATTGGACCCAGACCTCCACAATCCCGAGAGCCGCGGATAAAAACAAGAAAAACAACGTGATGCAGATACGGGTCGAACTCGATGCCCGGGTCCAGATCGTGCAGGTTTACCCCAGCAGTCTTCCGGCGGTCGAGATCTACACCGTGCGCCGTTGTGAAAAATTTGACGACAAAGGACGCCACCCCGTGGCCTCCATCGGCTCAACCATCCTGGCCACAACACGCGATGGTCTGCCCTATTATGAACTGAATGGCAAGAAGGCCTCCCCGGAAGAGGCGCAGGCCCTGCGGGCGGTGATCCCGGTTCGCGATCCGCTGGAACCCCCTGCCGATCAGGTTTTCGGTTCGGACCGCCCTCGGGCGGTGGGGAGCACGTGGGGACTTCGTACCGCAGCCTTGTCGGAAGCGTGGCGGCGGCGGGGCGTGCGGCTTTCGGAGGAGTCGTTGAGTGGGTTCACGCGGCTCGATCAAGTCGTTGATTTTGCCAATACCGATTGTCTGGAAATCCGCAGCGAGGTGATTTACAAAAACTTCGTTCCGCCTTCGACGGAGAATTTCAAAGTTGTCCAAGGGTCGCGGCGTTCCCTGATCACGGTCAAAGTGCCTCAGAATGGCCTGACCGGGCCCCTCGAACGTATCACGGAAACGGAAACGCGAGTGGGCGGACGGCAAAAAGTCCCGCAGCCCGCTGAGGCGCGCAAAACAGAGGACCCCAAAAAGGGCCAAACCTCTGAGAATATGCTGACGACGACGCTTTTCGTCGAGACCTCTTACCGGCACCGCTTGCGCCAGGTTTTTCAATACAACGGTCTGTGAGCCGGAAGATTTCACCACAGCTTGCCGGTTCCCCTTGCAATTCCCTCTAAAACCGCTAATTTAGTGAGCAATACTTTGTGGCCGCGAGACCGCGCCTGTCGGGTCCGCAGCTTCAAAAGTCGGTATTCAATCCATCAGACACAGCACGAGGGGGGCCTGATCCGATGATTCGCCGCTATAGCATGCCCGAGATGACCAGACTGTGGAGCGAACAGACCAAGTTCCAGAAATGGCTCGATGTGGAAATCGCGGCCTGCGAAGCGTGGGCCAAACAGGGCAAGATTCCTCTGGATGCTCTGGACGAAATCCAGCGCAAAGCCGCCTTCAATGTGGAACGCATTGACGAGATCGAAGCCACCGTTCACCACGACGTGATCGCCTTCACCACCAACCTGGCCGAGAATATCGGACCGAGTTCGCGGTATGTCCACATGGGATTGACATCCTCGGACGTGGTGGACACGGCCCAGAGTGTGCGCATGGTCGAGGCGATGGACCTGATTCTGGCGAAAGTCGAGCGGCTTCTGGAAGTGCTGGCCAAGCAGGCCGTGGCACACCGGGAAACCCTCATGGTCGGGCGCACGCACGGCATTCACGCCGAGCCGATCACCCTGGGATTGAAATTCCTCCTTTGGCACCAGGAAATGCTGCGCAACCGTCGCCGCCTGCTCGACGCGCGAGAAGTGGTGCGGGTGGGAAAAATCTCGGGCGCCGTGGGCACCTACGCCCACACGGGTCCGGAAATCGAGCGGTACGTGTGTCAGCAGTTGAACCTGGAGCCCGCCTGCGTCTCGACACAGGTGCTCCAGCGCGACCGTCACGCCGAATACCTTTCCGCCATCACCATCACCGGCGCAACGATCGAGAAGATCGCCACCGAAGTGCGGGGCTTGCAGCGCACGGACATCCGCGAGGTGGAAGAGCCGTTCCGAAAGGGCCAGAAAGGCTCGTCGGCCATGCCTCACAAACGGAACCCGATCGGGTGTGAAAATCTCACCGGTCTGGCGCGCGTGCTGCGCGGAAACCTCTTGACCGCATTGGAAAATGTGGCGCTCTGGCACGAGCGCGACATCTCGCACTCGTCCGCCGAGCGGGTGATTCTGCCCGATTCCACGACGCTCCTGCACTACATGCTCAACCGTCTGGCGAACATCCTCGACGGGCTCCTGGTCTATCCCGAGGCGATGCAGGCCAACCTGAACAAGACGCGCGGTCTGCTCTTCTCGCAGATCGTGATGCTCCGATTGGTGGACGAAGGGATGTCGCGCGAAGACGCCTACGCGGTGGTCCAGCGCAACGCCATGAAGGCCTGGGCGGGCGAGGGAACCCTTCGCGAAAACCTTCTGGCCGACCCGGAAGCGGCGGCCCACCTGTCGGCGGAAATCCTCGATCAGGTGATGGACTACCGCAACTTCCTGGGTTATGTGAACGAAATCTACAAACAGTGCGGTATGGATTGAGCGCGCGAGCGCATTCTCTTTCCCAGCCGAAAAAATCGCGAATGAGAGAAAACCGGAAACACCCGTATGACTGATCCTGTCTATTCCGTCGTTGTGCCGTTGAAAAACGAAGAGGAGAACGTCGAGCCGTTGCTCGATGAATTGTGCGCCGTGCTCGACGGCGTGGGCGCCTATGAAGTGCTGGCCGTGGATGACGGCTCGACCGACGGCACCTGGGCCGCCCTGACCCGTCAGAAAGCCAAACGCCCCGACACACTGCGCCTCATCAAACTCAACCGCAACTACGGCCAGAGCACCGGTTTCTGGGCCGGGTTGTCGCGTGTGCGCGGGCGCATTGTCATCATGATGGATGGCGATATGCAGAACGACCCGCACGACATCCCCTCCCTTCTGGCCGAGGTTGAAAAGGGCGCCGATGCCTGCCTGACCTATCGGGCCGACCGGCAGGACACGCGGTTCAAGAAATTCCAGTCCCGCATCGGCAATCGCTTCCGCAACTGGATGCTCGGCAGCGACATTCGCGACACGGGGTCGCAGCTGCGCGCATTCCGGGTCGAGTGCCTTCAGGGGCTTCCCTGTTTCGAGGGGATGCACCGCTTCATGGGGAACCTGTTAATCATGTGCGGCAGGCGGGTCGTGCAGGTCCCCACGCACCACCGCAGCCGCGTCGCAGGCAAGACCAAGTACGGCCTGGGCAACCGCGCCCTGCGCGGATTGAAAGACGTGCTGGGGGTTCGGTGGCTCAGCCAGCGGTTGATTCTCTATGGAGTGGAGCGCGACGATGTCTGATTCCGCCCGGCACGCCTGGCCGATTCTCGATTTCGCTCGTCAGAAAACCCGTGTTCTGTTTCTGGCCGGAGTGTTGACCCTATCCGGTTTCCTCGCCGGATGCACAGATCCCGAACCGACCCAATTGGCCGCCTTGGCCACACAAAACATGCTCGACAAACAATGCGACGAGTGGAACGGTTTTCTCTCGCTTCAAAAAATGGATGGAGAGATTACGACCTGCTCGGTGACCTATAAGCTGAATCGGGTGGATGCGGCCTACGAGGGGGCGCTGAAGATCGACCGGCCCGTTTCCGAAATGCGCAGTGAGAGCGTTGCGATTCCCATTCAGTTCCGCCAGGACGAAAACGGGCGCTGGTTGGGGCGGATGGGGACCACGAACACGCTCCTAGTGCGTTCGCCCTTCAACGCCAACGGGCAGCCGGACAAATGGCGCCTCTCGATGCTGTCGGGTACGCAGGGGTTCGACCTGATGCTCTTCGGGGACGCCCACATGGACCTGTCCCTCTCCGGACGGCTGCCGCTGCCGAAAGATCTGGGCCAGGATGTGGTCTGGACCGACGCCCGGCTGCACCGCGCCGGGTTCCAGATCAAGATCGGGCGCTTCAACATCATCCTGATGGAATGCGTGGGATTGTTTGCCAACCTTTTCTTTGCCTGGCGTTTTGTGGTCCAGTGGATCGCCTCGGAGCGCGCCAAACGCAGCGTAATTCCCGAATTGTTCTGGTGGATCAGTCTGGCCGGGACGGTCATGATGCTGATCTATGCCATTTATTTCGGGCGTCTGGCCGTTTTCATCGGGCAATTGACCGGCTGGGTGGTGTATATTCGCAACATCTGGCTCATCAAGCGCGAGAAACAGCGCCTGCATCTGGCCGAACAACAGGCGGAACGCGCGAAACAGGGGGCGCCGGAGAGCGATCCGGATCTGTATGAATAAACGCAAACGCACTTGAAATCTGGTGAGTTCCCCCCCCACTGGGGCTTTCTCAATCCACTCGGATGGATTGTCAAGATTTAACGAAGGACCCCTCATGAAGAATACAGAACCCGCTCCCGCCCTGATCGAGGAGAGCCTGAAAGATTCCATCGTCAAGATCTATACGGTTTCCAACCGTCCGGACAATTATCGCCCCTGGCAGATGGCCGGGCAGCGGTCTTCGACCGGATCGGGATGTATCATCGAGGGACAGCGAATTCTGACCAACGCGCATGTCGTGGCCGATCAGACGTTCATTCAAGTCATGCGCGCCGGCGAGGCCGAGAAGTATGTCGCCCGGCTCGAAACGGTTGCGCACGACTGCGACCTGGCTTTGTTGCGGGTGGATGAAGAGTCTTTCTTCGAGGGGACCGAACCGATCCCGCTGGGCCAGCTGCCCTGCATTCAGGACAAGGTCGCCGTGTACGGCTTTCCCCAAGGCGGAACGAAACTCGCCATCACCGAAGGGGTGGTGTCGCGGGTCGAGCATCTGACTTACGCGCACTCGGAAGCCGACCTGCTCTGCTGCCAGATTGATGCGGCGATCAATCCCGGGTCGAGCGGCGGGCCGGTCATCTCGAAACACCGGATCGTCGGCGTAGCCTTTCAGGGATGCGAAACCGGCCAGAACATCGGGTACATGGTGCCCGCCCCGATCATCGAACGGTTCCTGCGCGACATCCACAACGGCCGGTATGGGGGGGTCCCCGCGCTGGGCCTGTCATGCCAGTGCATGGAGAACCGCGCGATCCGCAAGAAGTTCGGCATGCCTCAGGGGACATCGGGGATTCTGGTTAACCAGGTGGACCCGAAATCCTCAGCGAAGGGCGTGATCCAGACCGATGACATCCTCGTGTCGGTGGACGGGATGCCGGTGGCCAACGACGGTACCGTGGAGTTTCGCAAGGGCGAGCGCACGAGTTTTCTTTACGCCGTTCACCGCCACTTTATCGGCGACCGCGTGCCGATCGAACTGCTGCGCACTGGACAGCCGCTGAAGGTAGAAGTGGAACTGACGCTCAAGTGGGAAAACATGTACCTGGTGCCGCGCCACCAGTACGAGAAAATGCCCAGCTACTACATCATCGGCGGGCTGGTTTTCTCGCCGATCACCGCCAACCTGCTCAGCGAGTGGGAGACGTTTGAGGATGCGCCGCGCAAGCTGGTGCATTACTATGACAAAGACCCCGAGCCGGGTCGCGATGAGGTTATTACGCTGATTCAGGTGTTGTCGCACGAGGCCAATGTCGGGTACGAAGAACTCTATTACACGATCATTGACACGATCAACGGCGTCAAGGTCCGCAACATGCGTCACCTGGTCGCGCTTTTCGAGGAAGCGCAGGGGGACTACTACACGATTCAGAATGAGGATGGCGTACGGATCGTTCTGTCGCGTAAAATGGTGGGGGCGACGAATCACGACATCCTGGAACGGTACCGCATCCCGGCCGATCGTTCCGAAGACTTGAAGACCCCGGCGAAGAGCGATTGACCGATCGGCGCCGGTACGAATCGCGGGGCCTGTTCGGGGACACAAGCGAGAGCCATATCATGTCGAGCCAACAGAGGAAAATTCCCTTCTATGCGCGCGACCTCTGGATCGCGGGACTGGTCGGATTGCCCCTGGGGCATTGGTTTCTGTTTGCGCAGATTGAGCCATTCTACAGCGGTATCTATACGTTTCTCTGGTGGCCGTTTATTTTCGTGGTGGATTTTCTGGTGTACCGCCTGCGTCACGAGTCGCTCTTGCAGGACCGCCCGCGCGAGTTTCTCCTGCTGACCCTCTGGTCCACCCCGATCTGGTTGCTTTTCGAGGCCTTCAATTTCCGTTTACACAACTGGACCTATATCCAGGTGCCCCTTCTGTGGAGCGACCTGAGCAGCTGGTTCATGCTGCCCGCCTATGCAACCGTCCTGCCGGCATTGTTCGAGGGAGCGGATCTCGTCTCGGCTCTGATCGGTAAGATGACCAATGGGCGGGGATTGCAGGGGAGACCGTTCCTGGTTCGCAAGCGCCACGTGAAGATTCAGATGGCGGCGGGGGTGGCGATGCTGGTGTTGCCCATGATCTGGCCCGATCTGTTTTTCTGCCTGATCTGGGGGTTCGCGTTCTTTTTCTTCGACCCGTTCTGTTACCGGCGGCAGGGAACGTCTCTGCTGGGCCAACTGGCCAAGGGAAATGAGACGCGCCTGGCGGCGCTGCTTCTGTCGGGTCTGATGTGCGGCGGATTGTGGGAGGCATGGAATATCGCGGCGCGCAGCAAATGGATCTATACGGTACCCGGTTTTGACGATCTGAAGCTGTTCGAAATGCCTGTGTTGGGGTTCTTGGGGTTTCCGCCTTTCGCGCTCGAGTGTTACGCCCTGGTCAATTTCATCAACCTCTTCCGGGGCGGACGCAGCTGGGAACGGCGCGGACTGGACAACCTGCGCGTGCAGGGAATGCGGCCCCGTGCGGTCCTCTGGGGCTGGACCGCCACGATCGTATTCTCATGCCTGGTCTATGAGGGCATTTTCCTCTGGTCTATCACGTCCTACTCGGCGCCGCTCGATTACCTGCTGGGACCGCAGCTGAACCGGCGGGAACGCCTCACTCTCTGGAATGAGGGAGTGCGCTTTCCCCATCAGTTCCTGATGCGCTGGGGACAGGCCACCCCCGAGTCGGAAATCGAGGAGACAATCTCCACCGTGTTGCCGCACGGATTCGACCCCGAATCGTTTACGCGGTTGCGCGCGCTTTCCACGCTGTCGGAAATGAAGGGCATCGGTCTGCACCACGCCGTGACGCTCGAATCGCTGGGAATTCGCACGCCCGTGGACCTGGCTCAACAGGAGCCCACCGCCCTGGTCGAGAAGATGCGCAAGGCGGTTCCGGCGGACCTGGCGCCCTCGGAAGCCATTGTTCGGGTCTGGATTGTGGCGGCGAAGAAATGGACCCGGCGTTATGCGCCCACCGCGCTTCAAACCGAAGACCTCTACCGGTGGGATTCGTTTCTGGACGACGAGATGACTTCGGGGAGTACGACAGAAAACCACCCGCTCGATCTGGACCGGGAAGCGGAAGCGTCCAGCCGGACACAGAGTCCCACACTGCCTCAGGCCGTCCAGTCCGAGTCCACCACGCAACCACGGGAGTTGACTCTCGTGCCGGCGGCGAAAGCGCCCCGGCAGACCTCAACAACCCAGGAAACCTCCGCGACAAAAGAGACCTCGGAGGCGAAAGTCACGTCGGGAACCGTGGAACGGAAAGACTTGCCGGAGGCAACCTCCCAGACACAGGTTTCGAAACCGGAAGAATCGCAGAAAACGAAAGAGTTGCAAGAACCGGAAACGGAACCGGAGAAGGCAAAAGAAGAACCGCGGCAACCGCAAACAGAATCGCAGACGACACAGAAGGAAACGTCGGCGACGGAACCGGTCAAAACGGCGGGTGAGGCGAAAAAGACCTCAGAGACTCAGACGGTCAAGGTGGAAGAGAAAGCCAAGGCGGAGGCGAAGAAAACTTCGGAAACCCAGACTGTGAAACCGGAGGAGAAGCCCAAAGAAGAGGCAAAGAAGACTTCAGAAACTCAAGCCGTGAAATCTGAAGAGAAACCGAAGGAAGAATCAAAAAAGCCGGAGGAGAAACTGAAAGAGGAGCCTCAAAAGGCACTGAGAACACAGAAAGAAACCTCGGCCACGGAACCGGTCAAAACGGCGGGGGAGGTGAAGAAGACTTCAGAGACTCAGACGGCCAAGCCGGAAGAAAAGCCCAGGGAAGAAGTGAAGAAGCCCGAACAAAAGCCGGAAGAGAAAGCCAAGGCGGAGGCGAAGACAACTTCGGATACCCAGACGGTGAAGCCAGAAGAAAAACCCAGGGAAGAAGCGAAAAAACAGGACGAGAAGCCGAAGGAAGAGGCGAAGAAGTCGGAGGAACCTTAATTAAAGATCTTCCGCCCGTCTCTCTATCGGTCATTATCCATTCTCAATTGTCCATTATCCATTGGAGAGGTGGTTCCCATGTTGAATCCCGCCACGACCCGCCACGCTCCCTCCGAGGCGCGTATTTTTTCGATCACACGGCCTTCACAGAAACTGTTGTACTATTATTTCATCCGCAGTCTCCTGGCCAATGTGTTATTTCCTCTGGTTTTCCCTCCCATGTTTTTCAAGTACCACACCCTGCGCTACCGCTTCGATGCCGAAGGGGTGAGCATGAGCTGGGGCATCCTGTTCCGCAAGGAAATCAACCTGACCTACAAGCGGATTCAGGATATCCACCTCACACGGGGCATTCTGGAACGCTGGTTCGGACTGGCCACGCTCCAGGTGCAGACCGCCTCGGGCGCCGCCGGAGCCGAAATGAGTATCCAGGGGATCGAGGAGTACGAGGCCCTGCGCGATTTCTTCTATGGAAAAATGCGGGGACGGCGTCTCGATGCGTCCGAGACGGCGGTCTCCGGCACGGCCGCCCCGTCCGTCGCGCAATCGGACGGAGAAGCGCTGGAACTCCTGCGCGCCATCCACACCGACCTGGCCGCTCTGCGCCGCCTTCAGTCCGCCTCCCGGAATTCCCAACCGGCCCCACAGACCGATTCGGTTGAAAAAAGCGAGGTCTGAAATGGGCAACTTCCCGAAAAAAGCGGAAGGGCGCGTTCGATGAATCCGGAACAAACCCCATCCCTCGCGCCGTGGCGCTCCGGGTGGTCGTCGTCGGCAATGTCCGGTCTGCTGCGTAAAGCAGTGGGGGTGGCGGCGGGCGGCTCGATTCTGCTGTATGCAATTCTCGTCCTGTTGCGGATCGGCTACCCGTTCGAACTGGAAACGTTCGAGGGGTTGACGGCGGATCATGTGTCCCGGATTCTCCAGGGAAAATCCATCTATGTGGCCCCGTCGGTGGATTTTGTCTCGAACATCTACCCGCCCCTTTTCTATTATCTCTCGGCGGGGTTGGCGTGGGTCTTTGGGGTGAACTTGTGGGTCTTGCGGTTGGTTTCCGTCTTCGCCTCGGTGGGCTGTCTGGGGATTCTCTATGGGTATGTCCGGCGCGAGACCGGTTCTCGCTTTTGTGGGTTTCTCTCCGCGGGTTTCTACGCGGCCACCTATGGAATTTGCGTGGGGTGGTTCGATGTTGCGCGTGTGGATTCTCTGTACCTGTTTTTTCTGTTGGCCGGTGTATATGGGCTTCGTTTCCAGAAAACGCCAGGGGGTGGTCTCCTGGCGGGAGCCTTACTGGTTCTGGCGGCGTTTACCAAACAGACTGCGTTTTCAGCGGTTCTACCCGCCCTGTGCGCCGTCACGTTAGCCCGGCCCCGCCGGGCGGTCTGGTGTCTGGTTCCCTTTTTACTGCTTCTGGGGGGAGGTTCCTTTCTCCTGGACCGTTTGCATGAGGGCGGGTGGTATCGGACGTATGTTCTGGAACATCTGGCTCAACACGCTTTGCGGCCGGGGCAGGGAGCGGATTTCTGGGTCCGGCATGTTTTCCGGCAGATGCCTCTCATTTCTATTGCCGCGCTGCTGGGGCTTTGGAGAGGTTTTTCTGGCCAGACAAACTGGCGCGATCGGCTCTTTCTGCCCGCGCTGGCGCTGGGGCTTCTGGCAACGGCCTGGATCGGTCGCTGGTCAGTCGGGGGCGCCGAAAACGCTCTCCTGCCCAGTTGCGCGCTCTTCGCGCTTCTGATGGGGGTTTTGCTCCAGAAAGGATTGGAACAGACAACCTCGCCCCGGAAGCAGACGTTCCTGTACGCCCTGGTTCTGATTCAATTCGGTCTGGTGGTCTATGATCCGCGTCCACTGGTTCCTTCGCGGGCGGACCGCGAGGCGGGTGAAGCGCTGATCGAGCGGTTGAAGGGAATCGAGGGCGACGTGTGGGTTGCCTTTCACGGTCATCTCGGACCGATGGCCGGGAAACCGATTCGGGCGATCTATTATCAACCTCTGATTTCGATGTCTTCCCTGGGAGAACCCAAACCGGCATCGTTTCCGGGAAGTCTGGATCGCGCCGTCCGCGAGCAACGCTTCGCCGCAATTCTGTTCGACGCGCACTCCCTGCCCGAGGGATGGGACGCCTACTATCAGGACGCCGGGCCGGTCTTTGAACGGCGCGACGTATTCTGGCCGGTGACCGGTTACAAAACGCGGCCCAAGGCAATCTTTGTCCCCCGGCCCCGCAACGAAACCGAGCCATCCCTGCCGCAACCGGCGGCCCAGACGGAATCGGGGGGACAAGCCTGATGCATTCCAAAACTTCGGCGGTCCTGCCGGGACACAAGCCCACCCTCCCCACCCCGGGCGTTCGCCTGATGCGCGGGGCGCTCCTGGTTGCGTCGACAGGTTCGCTTCTTCTCTATTTCGGGCTGGTTCTGTTGCGGATCGGGTACCCGTTCGAACTGGAGATTTTCGAGGGGGTTCTGGCGGATCACGTTTCTCGAATCCTGCAAGGATTGCCCCTCTACGCAAAACCGTCTCTGGATTATTCTCCGAGTATTTATCCTCCCCTGTATTACTATCTTTCGGCTGGTCTTGCCCAGTGCCTGGGGTTTAATCTGTGGGTGCTGCGCCTGGCTTCCGTGGTTGCGTCCGTGGGGTGTCTCGGGATACTTTTTGCCTATGTCCGACGGGAAACGGACTCCCGTTATTTCGCGTTTCTTTCCGCGGGCTTCTATGCGGCCTCCTACGGAGTTTGCGGCGGGTGGTTCGATGTGGCGCGGGTGGACTCGTTGCTACTTTTTCTTCTTTTGTCGGCGATGTACCTGCTTCGTTTCGGAAAGACTCCCCTGGCGGACGTATCGACAGGAATTCTTCTGGCTCTGGCGGTCTTCACGAAACAAACGGCGTTACCCGCCTCTCTTCCTGTTTTGTGCATCGTCTCCGTCCTCCATCCCCGTCGTGCCGGATGGCTCTTGCTCCCCTTTGGCTTACTCGTGGTCGGAGGGTCCTTCGCGATGGATGTCTGGCAAGAGGGGTGGTTCTGTCCGTATATGTGGGGTTATCTGTTTGAGCATTCGTTACGCATCGGCCACGGGCTTGATTTCTGGACACGTCATGTCGCAATCAAGATGCCGATTGTTTCCATTGCCGCGCTCGGGGGATTGTATCTGGGGATACGGAACTGGAAAACCTGGCGGGAGCAACTCTTCCTGCCGACTCTGGGAGGCGGATTTCTTATTGCGTCCTGGATTGGCCAATGGTCGGAAGGGGGCGCTGAAAATTCCCTCATGCCCGACTGTGCCCTGTTTGCGCTTTTAGTGGGAATCCTGTTCCAGAAAGCGGCCCAAAGGTTCCAGTCCCCCAAAATCCAGATGGCGTTTTATTTTTTGCTTCTTGTCCAATTTGCCCTGGTTGCCTACGACCCGCGCATCCGAGTACCGTCCCGGGCGGATCGTGAGGCGGGGGAGGCCTTGGTTGAACGTCTGAAACACGTGGAAGGCGATGTTTGGGTCGCCTTCCACGGCCATCTTGGTCCCATGGCAGGGAAACCGATTCGGGCTACCTACTATTCTCCATTTCGCGTTCTTGCCGGCGGGAAAGAACAGGTTCCGGTCTGTGTCTGGGAAAGTTTGAATCAGGCCGTTCGAGAACAACGTTTTGCCGAAATTCTGTTTGATGGACATTCTCTTCCGCATGGATGGGATCAGTATTATGAGGAAGCCGGGCCGGTTTTTCCCCGGCCCGATGTGTTCTGGCCCGTCAGCGGGGGAAAGACGCGCCCCAAGACGATCTTTGTGCCTCGAACGCAACCTTGATGAAAGTGGGGAGTCGGAACCCATGTATGAACAGTTGAAAGGCATTGTTCTCGACCTGCTGCGTTCTCCGCACGAGCCGCCGGACCCACCCGCCGGGTCGCACGATTCCGTGCAGGTGTTCCGCGCCGCGCCCGCCTATCTGCGCTACCGGATGCTGATGATGTGGATGGGGTTGGTACCCGTCCTGATTGCCGAAGCGGTTGTTGCGCTGGTCTTGTTGGTGGCGAATCCCTGGCTCGGTCTCCTGGCCGCGGTGGCCATTCTGTTTTTTGCGGTGGGGAAGACCGTGTTTTTCTACGTCGTAACGCGCCTGGATTACGAGATGCGTTTCTACCTCATCACCGACCGCAGCTTGCGCATCCGCGAGGGGGTGATCGAAGTGCGGGAGGTGACCCTGACGTTCGAGAACATCCAGAACATGCGCATCGAGCAGGGACCGGTCCAGCGGTATTTCGGACTGTACGACCTGGTGGTGGACACGGCGGGGCGGGGCTCGGCCCCCAACCCGGAGAATCCCTACGAAAGCGGCGCGCTGAATCAGGCCGTGTTTCGCGGCATCGGACGTCCCACCGAACTGCGCGACCTGATTATGACCTACCTGCGCCATCTCGGGACATCGGGCCTGGGCGACCATGACGATCGGGGACTCAGCGATGTTTCTCCCGTCGCCGGAGCGCACCCCCTTCTGGGCAACGAGTCGCTCGCCGTGCTGCGCGCTATCCGGGCCGAAGTCGCCGCCTGGCGCAGCGAGATCGAGAAGGCGTAAGGGAATCGCTCACAAGGGATGGGGCAGGGTCTCTTCAACATCTCTTGCGGCAGGAGACCGGTCAAAAACCCGCTCTTATCCGAGGTTGGCGGTGCTGGCTGCCACGATGATCGTTTTGAGAAAAGTGATAACTATTTATCTCAAAGACAGCAGTTGAAACGAAGAAACGGGTCTTGACGCCATGTAAAGAGGGGAAAAAAGAGGGCAATCCGTTCTCCCTTTGGGTGGGCTTTCTGGGAGGGCGGGCGTCCCGCCCGCCTGAAAGAAAACCGGACGACAGGCGTTCAACTGCGGTATTCAGGTTCAACCGCGGTTCTCAGGTTTATGGACAAGCAATCAGTATGAGGCGCTCTGGTCAATCCGCATGCCTTGGGGCGAGAGTCAGAAGAAAGGCCAGATGCGGGAAATCCGCTCGACCGGTTTGACGGGGGAGAGGGCTGCGGTTCTCCCTGTTCTTCTTTTCTGGGCTTGGTTTACTTTTCCGCTTCTTCCTTGGCTTCCGGTTCCGTCCTCTGTGTCTTCCCCGCCTGCCAGTCTTTTTCCAGGCAACTCAGGACGACTTCGACCGTTCGGGCGGCCTCCCCTTTGCGCAGAACGGAGAACCGGATCGTCTCGCCCGGTTTTTTGGCCCGCATGGCGCCCACCACCTGATCCCGGTAGCGCACCGCTTTGCCATCCACGGCGGTGATGCAGTCGAGTTCTCGCAGGTCCGCCCTGGCCGCTGGACTGTCCTTCGCGGGCATGCGCACCACCAACCCCTCGGTGCCTGCCGGGAACGAGCGGATGAAACCGGGGTCGTGCTCCCAGAGTTCATCGAACGCGCACCCCAGATGGGGCGTCTCGGCGTGCCGACGGGTTTCGATCAGGCGCCGGATGGCTCCCAGCGGCGCGACGAAGGCGATCCCCATCGGGGCGTCGTTGAGCGACATCATCGAAGATTGCAGCCCGATCACTTCTCCTTGAGGATTGATCCACGGTCCGCCCGACGTGCCTTGCGGCGAAGCCCCGTGAAAGTGGACGATCTCGGCGTAGGACGTTTCCGGCCCGAGCCACTCGAACGTGGTTCCCTGACGCGCCGGTTGCCCGGTCAACAGGACCGCATGGCGGTAGATCGGCATGCCAAAGACAAACGCGTCCTCGCCCACGGCGGGCATGCTTTGGGCCAGCGGCAGGGTGGAGAACGGCCCTTTCGCGTCCTCCACCTGGAGCAACGCCAGATCGTGTCCCCGGTCCAGCGCCACCAGATGCGCCTTGTACCGCTTGTCCGGCGCCGCAATCACTTCCAGGTCCATATCCGGCTTTTCCATGACGTGCCCCGCCGTCATCACCAGCCCGTCGGGTGAGCAGAACCATCCGCTTCCGGCCAGATGCCCCTCTGACAGAATCTCGACACAGGCCTGGGTGACCTGTTCATAGAGTACGCTGCGGTCCTGCGGGACGCGCTCGTCCTGAACGACTATCGGGGAGGCGGGAGCGCTTTTCGGCGACGCACAGGCGCATATCGAGAGCAGAATTGCGCTCAACAGAAAAGAAAGAGAAGAGCGGAAAAAGGCGCATTTCGGCGCGGGATGATACATGGGTGAAAGACCTTCCTTCAGCGGAGAAGATGGAACAGGCCCCGCGAGTGCCGCGAGATGGCCTTATCGCGCGGGTTTCGAGCCGGAAGGCTCAGTACCGCGTATTCAACTGCAACCGCGCCGCCTGGCGTTTGGCCTCGGCGCGCGGCAACAGACTGTCAGCGGGGATGTGGAGCATCAGCGCCACCGGTTGTTCGGGACCGCCACCGGGCGGCTGCACCAGAATTGTGTTCGACTCAACCCACGCGTCGGGAAAAAGCGTCCGCAAACTCTTGAGATTGCGCGGATTGTAGTCCGTACAGATCACCCGGTGGTCCACACGGGCCTTGCCCGCAAGCGGGCGCGACAGAAGCGCCACGGGGTCGAGCGGCAGGATGTCGCCGCGCTCGATCGTCAGAAACCCGAAAGTCCGGTGCTCGTAGTAGTCCGTGGGTACAAACGTCACGGAGGGAGTCTGAGGGGCGTCCTGCGGGATTTCGCACATCTCCGCCAGCGCCACGTGGTAGAAATTGAACTGGTCCTGCATCCCCGGCGCCTGCGGGTGCAGGTACCAGAGCTTATAGACCTGATACCCGGCCCCATAGACCAGCAGGCCGATCAGCAGCGCCCCCAGCAGCCGTTTCCGTCTCGCGAGCGCCTCGGACGATACCGCCGCGCCCAGGCGCTGAACCGATTCATACCCCCACCACCAGCCAAGCGCGACAAAATACGCCACGGCAGGCGTCACTCCCAGATTGCGCAGCATGTTGACCGAATCGGTCTGCGTGACCACCGACGGCAACGACATGCACCCCAACCAGGCGAACCAGGCAAGAGATTGCCGGCACTGTTTGCCCCGGCGCACGACCTCCCACCCCGCCCGGAGTAACCCCGCGTAGAAGAACAAGGACCACACAAGATCGAAAACCGGCTTGCCATAGGGGCGTTCCCCCTCGGCGGTCTCGACCGGAATGTTGTGTTTCCCCACATGGTCGCCCCGGAAGGAGAACATCAGGGCCACATCCAGCGCATTGCGCCCCATGAGCTGCAACCCGGCCTTCCACCCCTTCTGAAGGGGCGAAACCGCCTGCGGACGCCCCACCAGATCGCCGGGCGAGGACAGATAATGCGCCACCAGGGGCGAGACGATCAGAACCGCCCCGATCAACACTCCGGCCAGCGCGGTCCAGAAAGTTGTCCTCTTCCGAGGAGGTACGAACGGAGGTTGTACAACCAGAGGAGGGACCGTTTGAGGTGGCACGGGCGTCTCGCCCGTGAGGGGTTCCTCCTGGGACTGAGAATGATTTTCAACTGCGTTCATGGGCGGGACGCCCGTGCCACCTCGGGGAACACCCATGTCACCTTCCTGGGCTTGCGAACCCCCTCCCGCCAGCGCCCAGAACCACACGGCGGCCACGGGCAGGAAGAAATACCAGGAAAGATACGTATAAAATCCCAAACCCAGGAACAGTCCGGCTGCGATCCATGGCAACACGCCTGTGCGGTCTGCGTTCGCTCGATGCCGGGCGGCGGACAGCGCCCACACCAGCAAGCACGCCACGAGGGGGACCAGATTGGTCCGGAAGATCAATCGGCTGAAATGCGCATGCCAGTGCAGTGTACAGAGCACAAACGCCGCCACAAGCGCGAACCGCGCGCCGCGTTCCCGTTCCAGCGAGCGCACCAGACCGAAAAAAGCCAGACAAGCCAGACAGCCGATCAACACCGACGTCAACCGCAGGACGATCACCCGTGGCCCGCCGAGCGTGACCGCCACGCTCTGAATCCAGACAAACAACGGCTCGCGGGGAAAAATGTCCGGATAGATCCAGAGGGGACCGGTGGCGGGACCGTAGCGCGTTGCGTGCCAGGTGCGCCACGCGTCCATGCCCTTCAGCCCTTCGTCCATCCACAGCCCCGGGGGAAACACGTCCAACCCAGCCACCCGCACCAGAAGCGCCAACCCGAATATCAGCAGAAAAAAACGCCCCGTTCCGCCGCTCGAGGGGCGTCGAGTCACAACACACGGGGCGACGGCCTCCGGGGGCATGCTATCCATCGGCAAATCCTTCAATTTCTGGAGCGAACGGAAAACCCGGCCTCCCGGGCCGGGACGGCGCGATCGAGCCACCGATTATTTCTCGACACGCGCTTTCAGAGCCCGATCCATCTGTTGCCACACCCGGGCGCCGAACATATTCTCGATGGTGGACCGCATTTCGATATAGGCGGGCGGAGCATCCAACCTGGAGGTTTTCAGGCACCCGACCTCCTGATAGCTCCCGTCGTCCGTTTCGCCCATCGTCATGATTTCCTTGCTGTGAACCGAAAGCAGGACGGTGCCATCGTCGCGGCCCGTCTCGAGCAGAAAGAGCGGAAACATCACGCACGCCGAGGGTTTGTAGTCGAAAGGCGATTTACCGGTCTCAAGACACCAGGCGTGGATCTTGCACGCATGGAACCCGAACTCGTCGGTGTCCGGCGTCATGAAGACGCACAGGCCGTTGCCGTTCTTGTTCACCATGCGGTCGTACCCTTCGTCCCACTCGTAATACCCGCCCGCCTTCTCGATCGCCTTTTCCAGACGGGGGAATCGCTCGTAGAGCGCGGGGAGAATCGCGTCGAGGCACTCGCGCTCGCGGGTCGAAAGGCGCGGCGTATAAACCTCGCAGCAGGAACTGAGTTTCTTGCGTCCGCGTCCCCCCTTGCCACAGGTCACGCACTGCGCCGTATCGCAGGCGAAGGGGCGCGTCAACGCCTGGGCGTCCAGGAGCAGGTTTCCGACTCGTTCGAGCCGCCCTTTCTCCTCCAGAAAATCAATATACTTCTCGATCACATCCTGATCGTAGTATTCCGTGTCTTCACTCAAGCGTTTACGCAGTTGAATCTTTCCGGCCATTTTCGGTCATTTCCTCCCGACCCAATAATGAAGGGATTGTGGGAACCGTGCCGGGCAATTGCAAGGGAAAACTGGAAAATACGCAGACCCGGGACACGAACTCCTCATTGTCCGGCGAATTGTGAGGTTGTCGTTCGAGGGGGGATACAGGGAAGTCCCTCGTCCTGCAAAATGGAGATGGCCCGGAGGTGGCACGGGCGTCCCGCCCGTGAATTGCCGACGTTCTCATCGGCAGGACCGGGGATTTCGGGTCTTTTGTTCCGGAGACCCTTCATGGGCGAGACGCCCATGCCACCTCGGAACCGCCTTTCTCCCTGTGTGAAGGCCCGAAGATGGGAGATCTTGGTTTTAGGTCATATAGACAATGAGGAGTTCCGCAGACCCGGGACCGGAAAACCCGTTGAAAAATCAACACGCGTCTCATTCCGTGTTGGATCAAAAGAATTCTTCAAATACACTGTCGGACAGCAGCAGCCCCTCTTCGGTCAACGCGACGCGGTTCTCGTCCATCCACAATAAACCGTTTTCACACAGGCGCGCGAGTTCGACCGCGTAGGTTTTGCGGAAATGGCACCCCAGGGAACGGTCCAGCTCGGCCAGGAGCGCCCCCTCGACCTGCCGCAGGGCCAGCATGATCCGCTCGCCCCGCAACGACCGCTCGCACGGGGGCGCTTCGGCCTCCGCCGGGTAACACCCCGCGTGGACCCGGCCGAGATACACCGCAACCTCCGGCGGATTGGCCCGGCGTTGACCCGCGAAATACGAATGCGCGCTCACGCCCAGCCCCAGGTATTCGCCCCCGGTCCAGTAAAGCGTGTTGTGGCGGCTTTCGTGCCCCGGCCAGGCATAATTCGAAATCTCATAATGGCGCCACCCCGCTTCGGTCAACCGCCGCCGGGTCAGAAGAAATAGATCGCGCTGCGTTTCCTCGTCCGGCAGAACCAGATTTCCCGCGGCATGCCGCTCGTGAAACGGCGTTCCTTCATGGAGCGTCATTCCATAGACCGACAGATGCGGTGGTTGCCACAAGATGGCGGTTTCGAGGTCGCGGGCGAAACGCTCCAGTTCCTCATCCTTATTCGGCACCGGATGGCCCGGTGTCTGGCGATCCTCAGAAGGGGTCGGTACCCCGAATATCAGATCCAGGCCCCACGACCGAAACCCCAGATCCCGCACGCGCTGGCAGGCGTCGTGGCTTTCATCGGCGGAGTGGCGGCGGCCCAGACGTTGCAGGGTTTCAGGATCGAAACTTTGAATTCCCAGACTGATCCGGTTGACCCCCGCCGCCTGAAAAGCCGCCAGACGTTCCACCTGCGCGGTCACAGGGTTGCACTCGATCGTCACTTCGAGATCGCCGCACTGGAACGCCGAGCGGGCCAGATCCAACAGATGGCCGATTGTGGCGGGTTCGAGGAGCGACGGGGTTCCGCCGCCAAAATACACAGTGTCGAGCGTCTGCCCGCGCAGTTCGGGAAACGAGCGCAACGCCAGCGCCAGTTCGGCCTCCAGAGCGCGCATTAACACGTCCCGTCCCGCATCATCCAGAATTTCGGGGGGAAACGAAACGAAGTCGCAATACGGACATTTCGACAGACAGAAGGGCACATGCACATAAAGCCCGAACCGCGTTCCGTTGTCCGGACGTTTGCGGGGTAATGCTTCAGACGGCAAACCGGGGATCTCCATATCGTGTTCCGAGAACGAGTGGACAGAAAGGCGCTTTCAGACCGGGGTATCGGGGGGCGGAAACCGGCCCCTTATTTCCCGGCAAGGGGAGTAGCCGAAGGCCGTGTGGACAAATCCGGGTACGCCGTCCCGGCTGGCGCGACAGGATGCGCAGGGGGGGTGGGCAATTTCGGACGGACGGGCGATTGGGGGAGCGCGGGTTTGAGTACCTTGTCCAGCGGCAACCTCGAAGCCGAGGCAGCCCTGCCCGGTTTACTTGTTGCGCCCGGAACCGCGATCACCAGATCCGCCACCTGTTCCCAGATCGTGTCGGAAATCCCATACACTTCGCGTAGCTGGGTGGCTGCCCGAAACGATCCGATGGCGCGGCGATGCGCCAGAATCAAATCGGCCCGAATTCCGTCCACACCCGGCAACTCCATCAATTGGGCGCGGGTGGCCGTGTTCAAGTCGAGCGGATTTTCTTTTGTGGGCGCGGTGGGCGACGGAGGCTTGATGGACGGTGTTGGGAACGGAGAAACTTTGACCCCAGATCCCTTTTGGCCGTTCTTTGCGGTGAGCGCTTTGGCGGTTGCAGGACCAGACTTAGGAACAACGACTGCGGTAGGCGCAGCCGCGGCAATCTGCGCCGGTTGTGTCGCAAGCGGAGTCGAATTCAGTGTTCCTGTTGTTTCCGAGGCGGCCAGAACGAAATCCGCCTTCGAAGGAACCGATGCCGGGGCCGACACGGCTTTCACCCCGCTCGATTGCCCGGGAGCAGCCCCCTCAGGGTCTTGAGGCTCCGGAGGACCAGCAGGAGCCGGTTCGGGCGTTTTCGCAACAGCCGTCTGGGTCGAGACACGCGCATCGGCGACCGCTCCGGACGGAAATGGTTGAGACTGGGTTGCCGAGGTGGCCGACCTGGCCCACTCCGGAAACAGCTGCACTTCTGGCGCCACTCCCAGATCCAGCGGCGCAGGGGGCGGAGGCGGGGGCAATGTTTTCTCTTCCGGCAATTCTTCTTTCACAAAAACGCTGGTGATCGGGTACACTTTCGGCCCTTGGAGGGGGGCTGCCGCAGGAGTTGCGGCATTGCGGGGAACGGTCGCATCCGGGGTGGAGACTTTCTCCGGTTTTGCCGCTTTCGCCTCGGATTTCGCGGTTTTGGGTTTTACCGTTCGATCAGGGGTCCCGTTGGCCGATTGAGCCGGAACAGATTTTCCCAGGGAAGCCTTCGCGCTTGCCGAAGGCAACGCCACGGAAACCGGCGCTTTCCCCGACGGCGTGTCAACCGCTCGTACCGTCGGGTCTGGCAAAAAAAGACCCAGTCCCACCCACGCAAGAATTCCCACAAACGGCGCCCACTGGCGCCACCCGTTTGTACCGCGTTTTTCCGTGTTTCGATTGACCATGCCACCTCTCCCGGATTCCGGATCGCTCGTGCGCGGCTTGCTTCACCTGAGCGCCACAGCGGAACGCTATTTTACCTCTGTGCGCCTGAAATCTCAAGCCCACGAACATGTTATCGGCACAATAGAAGAGCGGCTTTACCGGAAACTCGGGGATTTTCTCGATTCTTCAGTAGAGCCTCTTGCAAAAGTCTTCGCTGTTTACCGGATACTTTTTAAAGGCTCAAAGGAAAGATGTTGTTGTTGAATCCCGAAGGGATTCCCCTTCAGTAGCCGTAGGTGACCGAAGGGAACCTACGGAATATGTCCCCATAATAAATCAAACCCCGAAGGGGTTCCCCAATCATTGATTTCACTTTCGTTGGGGCACCCCTTCAGGGTGCGAAATAGGCAATTCCCTGTCCGTGGGTTCCCTTCGGTCACCCACGGCTACTGATCGGGAGGCCCCTTCGGGGCCACCTGAATAGTATCGAACCTCTGAAAAAGTCGAAAAAAGGCGATCTGAGCGGTAAAGGTGAATGAACATGCGTTCTCGCCAAAAAATCTCCCCGCTTTTTCGCCGCAGACCCAATTACTTTTGTAAAAGGCTCAGTAGATTGCGTCTTCCGGAAGTTCTCCCGGCTCTTTCTCTTCCCGCGTTTTCTTCGGGAAACGGGCCAGTGTTTTCTTGACGAAATCCACGAGGGCCTCTGTGGAGAAGGGTTTTTCCAGCCAGTCGTCGAAACCGACGTCCAAGACTTCGTTGCTGTCCAGAATCTGATCTTCCCCGGCCAGCAGGACCACCACTTGTGTTTCACAGATTTCGCGCACTTCGCGCAGGAAATCGAATCCCGAGCGATCGGGAAAGATCAGACCCGTCGCCACCAGGTCGAACCGATCCGGCGCCTCGCGGTAGGCCTGCAGGGCGTCCTCGCAAGAATCGAAAGGCAACACCCGGTACCCCATATATTCGAGTGCCATTTGCCCCAGATTCAGAATGGCGGAGTCCACATCGGTCAGAAGAATCCAGGGGCGTCCGGACACCGGCGGGAGCGACTCGAACGGCTCCTCGACAGGCGGCTCCGGGGATCGTTCTTCCGAGACCGCATCCATCACGAGTTCCGGTTCCTGGCCTTCGCCTTCGGGCGCCCGTTCCAGTGGCGGGGTGCCGCAAGTGGGCAGGTAAACCCGGAAAACACTCCCATGCCCCACTTCGCTCTGGACGGTGATGGCTCCCCCATAGCTGTTGATGATCCCTTGGACCGTCGCCAACCCCAGACCGGTTCCCTCTCCCCCGTTGCGGGTCGTGAAATAAGGCTCGAAGATCCGGTCCAGAATCTCCGGGGGAATTCCACACCCGGTGTCGGCCACGCTCAGGCGCACATAGCGCCCCGGCAACAGGGTGACCTGCCGAGTCGCCCACGGAGCATCCAGACGCACTTCTTCCAACTCGACCGTCAGCGTTCCCCCTCGCCCGTCCTGCATGGCATGCAGGGCGTTGGTACACAGATTCATAACCACCTGGTGAATCTGAATCGGGTCCGCACAAATGTGGCTGCAATCCGGCGCAATCCGCGACCGGAGATGGACCTTGGGCGGCAGAATGCTGTCGAGCAAGGCCACGGTCTCATTCGCCGCATCCTGAAACCGCATGGGATGGCTTCCCTCGGCCCGGTCCTGACTGAAAAGCAGAACCCGGTTGACCAGTTCGACGGCGCGCTCACCCGCCGCCCGGATATGACGCAGGCACTCCGTCACCGGGTGTTCGCCCGGAATCTTCCCCAGAGCGACTGCCGCGAAACCCGACATGACCGTCACGATGTTCTTGAAATCGTGGGCAATGCCGCGCGCCAGCACGCTCAGGCTCTCATGCTTGCGGGCCGACTGCACCAGCGCCTGCATCTCGTTGCGCTCGCGTTCGGCGCGTTTGCGCTTGGAAATATCGCGAATCAAACCGTCAATACACAAGACCTGCCCCGACGGGTCATAGTGCGGCACCTGTGTATTGCAGATCCAGCGTTCCTCGCCGTTCTTGCGAATGATCCGGTGCTCGATCGTCTCCGGTTCCTCACCCGCCAGAACATGCCGAATCTGCGCGTGGACAATTTCATGCTCTTCGGGGGGAACCATCCGGATCCAGAGAAATGGGTCCGCCGCGAATTCCTCGGGAGTGTAACCGGTCACTTTTTCGCAGGACGAGCCGTGAATGGTCCGGACCGGCCGGCCCTGATCCACGTAAACCCTATAGACGTAATCCGTCACCGCCTCGGTGATCCGCCGGAAGCGTTTCTCGCTTTCGCGCAGTTCCTCCTCGACCCATTTGTTCCGGGAGATATCGCGCACCAGAATCTGAACCGCCTGCCGGTCTTCGTAAAGAAAGGGCAACGCCACCACATCCACGTCCACCGTTGAACCGTCGAGGCGGACCATCTTCTCTTCGATCCGGGGAACCGTTTCGCCCTTCTGAATCAACAGATCGAGCCGCTCGCGGACAACGTTCCAGCAATTCGGATGCACGATTTCCCAGAGAGTTTTTCCCAGAAGTTCGGATGGGGTCGTTCCCAGGATTTCCGCCATCGCCGGATTGGCAAACACGATCCGGCCTTCGCAGTGGACCGCAATTCCATCCGGGCAATACTCCACCAGGCGGCGGTAGCGCTCCTCGCTGTTTTGCCAGGCGTGCAGCGTCGCTTCATACCAGGAGGCGTCGGCCCGCCGGTTTTCGATTTCCGCGGCTTGAAGCCGAAGCCGCAAGTCGCGTACTTCCGCAAGCAACGCTTCGCGTGTTTTTTCCGAGTCATCCACGGCCCGGTGTCTCCCCCACTCGACTGAATAGAACACCCATAATTAGAATAAGCTCAGAGAGGGGGCGGATGCAATGGATTTGCGTAAGAGAAAGTATGTTGCTGTTTCGGTGGGTGTTTTAAAACCCGTCGGGCGTCCGGCTCTCCGATGGGAAAACCGAACGCCCGGAATTTTCAAGGGGAAAGCGGGGGATCAAAGAGGATCCATCACAGTGCTGGCCAGCACTTCATCGGCCGTAGTAATTCCTTCGACGACTTTCAAAATTCCCGATCCGCGCAGACTGCGCATCCCCTCTTTGAGGGCCAGACGCTTGAGCGCCGTGGCATTGGCTCCCTCGACGATGGCGTCGCGCAGGTTGTCGGAAACGGTAAGCACCTCGTAGAGGGCCACACGGCCCTTGTAGCCATTCATGCTGCACGCTTCGCACCCCAACCCCCGGTACAAGGCCGGCATCATTTTTTCGGTGTTCATCCCCAGGTCTTTGTAAATCTGTTCCGAGGGTTCATAAAACTCTTTGCAACTTTTGCAGATGCGCCGCACAAGACGCTGGGCGACCACCATGTTCAGAGACCCGCTGATCAGAAACGGTTCCACTCCCATATTGGTCAACCGGCTGATGGCGCTGGCCGCGTCGTTGGTGTGGAGGGTGCTGAACACCATGTGCCCCGTCTGGGCGGCTTTCACGGCTACCTGGGCCGTTTCCAGATCGCGAATTTCCCCGACCATGATGATGTCCGGATCCTGCCGCAGAAACGCCCTCAGGGCTGAGGCGAACGACAGGCCGATGTTGTCGTTGGCCGCCACCTGAATGATCCCCGGCAGGCGGTACTCGACCGGATCTTCGACGGTACTGATATTTTTCCCCGGCGAGTTGATACTCGATAGAGCCGAGTACAAAGTCGTGGATTTGCCGCTGCCGGTCGGCCCGGTTACCAGGCACATCCCCCACGGCTTGTGGATCTCCTGCTGGAATCGCGCCATATCGTCTGGCATGAACCCGAGCGACTCGAGGTTCACCATCAGATTGGACTGATCGAGCAACCGCATCACAACTTTTTCGCCACTGGGCGTGGGCACGGTGTTGACCCGCAGGTCCACGGAGCTGCCTCCACTCCGCACACGAAAACGGCCATCCTGGGGCAACCGCCTCTCGGCGATATCCATCCCCGAGAGAATCTTGATGCGGGAAATGATGGCGTTCTGATGGCTGCGGGGCAGATCCGGACGCTGCTGCAGGACGCCGTCTATCCGGTAGCGCAACCGCACCGACGCGTCGAACGGCTCGATATGAATATCGGAGGCTCGAGCGCGGATCGCTTCGGAAATGATGGCGTTGACAAGCTTGATAATCGGAGCGTCACTCACGCGGGATGCCGAATCCGTGTCTTCTTCCTCGCTGGCATCTTCGTACCGTTGAATGACTTCGACCTGCCCATCATCCATTTGACTTAGAATTTCATCCACACTGTTGGTCGTTTCAACCGGGACGCCGTAATAACGGTACAGCGCCCGTGTGATATCGGTGTTGAAGGAAATGACCGCATGGATTCGCATCTGCGTCAACATGCGCAATTCATCGAGCAGAAAGACATTGCTTGGGTCGGAAATGGCAATGGTCAAGTCATTCCCCTGAACCCGCATGGGAAGAATCTGGTGCTTGAGCGCCACTTCCCGGGGAATGACACTGAGGGCCTGCGGCTCGATCTCCTCTTGTGAAACCATGACAAACGGCAAATCGAACTGCACCCCAAGCGCCTCGGCTAGATCTGCTTCGCTGGTCACACCCATCTCCAGCAGAATCAGTCCCAGCTTTTCCTTGGTGCTACGCTGGTAACTCAAGGCGGTTTTGAGATTCTCGGGCGAAATGGCTCCCTTTTTCAAGAGCAGATCCCCCAGTTTCTCCCCCTTACCCCGCATACCCGGTCTTTTGGTGTTAACAGGCTCAAAGTTCATTTTTATCGCGCCACCTTATGTTCTCAATAAAACCGCAAAGAACCATTCTCTATTCAAGAGCGTATAATACAAGTCTGTTTTCTGCTATACTTATTTTCAGTTTTTATGTATCTTTTATTTCAGCATCTGATCAAAAAGCCTTTCACTACGTTCCCTCTCCGCCGGAGGGTGAAAACGCCTGCTCATTTTTGCGCAAGATCCGGGCCAGAAAAACAAAGACCCTGATCCGTGACATAATCGCTTTATTATGAGATCTCTGAATAATTATTTCCGGAACAGGTGAAGATCAGACTACTTTATCTCCCCCCAATTTGAGCGGTTGTTATTAATCACAATCAGGCACGCCGGTAGCCGTTTCTGAGCAACATGCTCAATAGTGAGCACTCGCGCATAAAAAGCGCGCCCCTGGAACATCCCTCAAACAGCGGCGCGCAGTTCCTGGGAGGGCGGCCGTCACGCCCGCCTGAAAGAAAACCGGACTATAGGCGTTTCCTGCGGTTTTTTTAAACGATCCGGTTCCCGATCCTCCTGAACCCCCAAATTGTCCTGTTGCTCAGCGGCCCTCTTTTCCACCGCCACACCCGCTAACGTCAACCGAGCCACCCATCCGGTAAACTTGCGGCATACGGTTCTCGCTTGACAATATCCCCATCGCTTCACTAAAGTCTTTTCGGTTTGGTCTTATGGAAACTTCTGAGAGAAAGGTTGGCGGGATCGTGAAATGTCCTGTTTGCCGGGAACAAATGGTTGTGTTGGAATATGACGCCGTCGAGGTGGATTATTGCACGACCTGTGGGGGCGTCTGGCTCGACGCCGGGGAACTCGAACTGCTGTTCAGCGACGAGCAGGAAGGGCGCGATTTTCTGGCCTGCCGGGGGGAAGCGGCTTATTCCGGCGGCGAAAAACCGCACCCGTGCCCGATCTGCGGAAAGAAGATGGCCAAGGAACTGGTCGCAGGCGAAACGCCCGTTCTTTTCGACCATTGCCCGCAGGGCGACGGCCTGTGGTTCGACCGGGGCGAATTGGCCACGGTTCTGCGCCAGGGAGGCGCTTTGAACAACGCGACGGTTTCGGATTTTCTGAAAGATCTTTTTGGCTCGGAAACCGGGGGACTGGTCCCCCCTCCATCTTCTCAATCTTAAGAGCAGCGGGGTGCCCGAGACATGGCGCATCCGCGGGGGCAGGAGAACAGAATGAAAGGACTGGCGTTTCTGGCAATGGTGGGGGTGGGCGGTCTGGTTTTGCTGGTCGGGTTGCTGGCGCTGGTGGTTGTGGTGCTGTACAACGCGCTGGTCGGCTTGCGCAATCAGGTCAAGAACGCCTGGGCGCAGATTGACGTCCAGCTCAAGCGCCGCCACGATCTGATCCCGAATCTGATCGAGACGGCCAAGGGGTATGTGAAGCACGAGCGCGGGACGCTCGAAAGTGTCACGCAGGCGCGCAACCTGGCGGCGCAGGCCTCCGGCGTGGGCGAACAGGCCAAGGCCGAAGCGGCGTTGAGCCGGGCGGTGGGCAGTTTCTTCCTGGTGGTGGAAAACTACCCGGAACTGAAGGCGAATCAGAACTTTCTGGCGCTGCAGGAGGAACTGACCTCCACGGAAAACAAAATCGGCTTCGCCCGTCAGTTCTACAACGATCAGGTCATGCTTTTTAACAACAAGATCCAGATGTTCCCGTCCAACCTCATCGCCGGGATGTTCAACTTCCAGATCGCCGAGTTCTTCGAGGTCGAGGACGCCGCCGAACGCGAGGCGCCCAAGGTCCAGTTCTGACGACGGCTTTTAGCCTCGAAAGCCAGGTTGAAACGGCGCGCTCCGGAAAATCCGTGGGCGCGCCGTTCTTCAGCCGGCTCACCGTTCAGAACGCGTGTCACGGACCGGAAAAAAAACTATCGCCCGAAGGAGGGCCTTCCTATAATGACGGCGGATTGGGGCGAGTTTATCCGCGTGCCGATCAGGGGACAGGAGACTGTCGAGGGCGCAAGTTCCAAGGGAATGTTTCGGAGATTCTCCCCGCAAATATAGAGGGAATCGGCCAGGAGGAAGGGTATGGATATTTCCCGCATCGCCAGCAGAATCGCGCGTTTCGGATCCCGCAGGGGCGTAAGCGTGGGGCGCATACTCATGTGCGCTGCCGCGCTGGGGTGGGCCTTGAGCCTGATGACGGCGTGTTCCCGGTTTAAGACCCCGGAAACGGAACCGCTCTTCGCCACCGGCCACGGTTCCTTTGGCAACGCGAAAACGCTGAGCGCGCCGGAGGCCAAAACCGCCAAAGCCCCGGGGGTGTTGCCCAACTGGGCGCGGGAAACCCTGGAGGAGCCGGGAGAAGCCCGGCTGCCGCAAGGGGCGCAAACCCCCGTCGAGGCAATGCTGACCGCGCGGCGTCAGGCGAGCGACGCCGCGCTGCGGCGGCTGGCCGCGCGGGTGCTCCAGCTGCCCGCCACGGCGGAACAGCCCCTGGCCCACCTGATGCAGACGCGTCCGGATCTCCAGCGGAAAATCGAGGAAACCATCCGGACCAAAACGCGGTTCAAGGACATCTCAACCACCGAGAATGCCGACACCTACCGCCTGCAGGCGGAATTGGATCTGGCGCCCCTCGCCGATCTGGTGGCGGGCGAAAGCGCCGCCACCAAACCCGCCCAGCCGCGCAAGGAAGCCCGGATTCAGAAAGCGCAGACCGCCGAGGATCGCGAAGCCTACCGCGTGGCGCAGAAGGACGCCCGCGCGGTCCTGCTGCAACAGGTGGGCGAGGAAATGCTGACACCCAACTACACCGTGCGCATGCGCATGGCCACCGATCCGGACGCTCGGGCGACGGTCGAGAAAGCCGTGCGCGAGGCGAAAATCGTCGCCGTCACTTTCCCGCAGCCGGGCGAATGCGAGATGGTCCTGTCGCTCGAACTGGAAAAATTGCTCGGACGCCTGCGAAATCAGGAATGATCACCCCCCCCCGGCTTTTCCACCGGCAGGTCGAAAAGCCCCTGAACTTCTTCGGTGCGCGTGTCGAGACGGTTGAGGAGCAGTTCGATCGCCTGGCGCAGGTCGGTGGGACTGGTGAGCGTCGCTTCGAGCCGCCAGTCGGAACCTTCGAAATCTTTCGGTGGACGCAACCGGATCGTGCCTGGCAGTTGCAACGCTCGGTGCTGTTCGGCGTAGGTCGCCTCGAGCCGCGTCAGGACCGGCCAGCGGCGGCGGCGCAATGCGTCGAGAAAGCGCGTACGCAAAGTCGGCAGATCGGACAATTCCGGTTCTACCTCCAGGTTCAACCCCAGTTCGCGCGTCAGTTGGTCCAGCGTCACGCCGTCGCGTTGCGTCACGTCGAAGGCCTGGCGGCAGAAGTCGCGCGTCGCGCCCGAACTCAGACGCAGCGCCGCCACGCACCGGATAGCCATGACCTGATCGTCGGGGGAGAACGGTTTGAGGTGGTCGAGGGCGCTTTCGGCAATCTCACCCAGGGCCAGCGCGCGCCACACCGCATCGGGCAGACGGCGCCAGCCGAGCAGGCGGTCGAGGATAACCTCGGCGGGCTTGCGGCCCAGCTGCGGCAGAACCTCGGTGACCAGAACCTTACGCGGCAGGTGAACGGACAGTTTATCGAGCGCCAGCGCTTCCTCCGCCGGGTTGAGCCCGCGCGAGGCGCGGTTCTCTTCGATTGAGACCCGCAGCAGGTCGGCGGGGGAGGCCGTCTCAGGGGCTATCCGGACCAGAACATTCGGCTGCCCCATGGCGCGCCAGACACGCAGGCGCGCAAACCCGCAGACGATCTGGAAATCCCCCTGGCTGGTCGCGCGCACGAGAGGCGGGTGCAACAGTCCCACCCGTTCGAGTGAGGCGCGCAGGTCGGCCGCTTCGTCGGGACGCTCGACGCGCAGGGCAAACGTGGCGTCGTCGAGTCGGATGCGGTCCATCGCGATGGATTCGGTCGGGCAGGCGTGGGGGAAAAAAGTCATGATGGGGTGGGTCTCGTTATCTTTCGCATCGGGGGATTTTGATATTTGTATCAGTGGGTGTTTTTCTTTGAAATGGTTCTGTCAAGAGACTCCGGGTCTTGAAAAGACGGGGGCACGTATGAGGTGGCATGGGCGTCCCGACCATGTTGTCCATATTATAAGGGCCTCCGAAATCTGGAACCTTCCCCCGAGTTTCCATCGGAACCGCGCCGGCGGGACAAACCGACTCACGGGCGGAACGCCCGTGCCTCCTCTTGCTTCACGGGCAAGACAACCGTGCCTCTTCTTGAAACACTCTCGATGCGTCAGGACGCGCGCGAATGCACAAACCGGCGGGGGCGCATCGAGACGGGGGGCGAGAGGATTTCGTGCAACAGGATGGCCTTCTGGATGTCCTCGGGGGAGCGCAGCACGGCGAGGTGCTCGAAGCGGGCCTCCTGAATCACGGCGGCTTCCTGGATTTCAATGCCGGAATCGGTCAGGCGGCGCCCATCGGCGGCTGTCTGTATGGCACGCGAGGTCATCGCCGGGGGAGGCGGAACCGCCACAGGCCGGACGGACAAGCCTTTCGATCTGCGCGGCGGTAAGGCGGAACGGCTCAGGACAGCGGAGGGCTGCGGGGCGGCAACGGGTTTGGGAACGGGGGCCGGGGCCGACTTGGGTGGGGCCTCCTCCGGAGGGGTGGGGGGCGGAGCATTGCGCGGGGTCTCGCTGGAGGAGGGCTCTTTCATCGCCCATTCGATTTCCCGGATCATTTTCTCGGCCAGCGTTTCCAGGGATGGACGCCCGGACAGAGGCTTGTTCGGACGCGTCGAGGCTTCCGGGACGGGATTCTCGGGGACCGTTGAGGCGCGGGCCGGTTCCGACTGGCCCGGTTCGGCAGACCGCGCCCGCGGTTCGCGAAGGGATCCATGCACTTCCTGCTGTGGCGTCGGTTTTGCTCCATTCGAGACCTTTCGCAGAAAAACCCCGACGTATTGCACGAGGCGGGAGAGCAGGGAAAGTGCGATGAGAATCAGAAACAGCAGCGTTTCCGGACTCACTCTTTTGAGGAGTTCCTGAATCCATTCCATGTGCGTACCACCTTTGCGTTAAACAAGAGATTGCCGCACCCCGCTCTCCGAAGGGGGCGGGATGCGGCAAGAAGCGGTATTCATGAATCCAACCCGATCCTCAAACCCGTGCTGTTATGAAATCCGCTGAAAACCGGAAGAGAAAGATGCGTTCATTCCGGATGGAACTCCCGAACCGGAGCCTTTGCGCGACGTCCGGTTCGGAGGGTATTTCAAACTCCTTCGACCGCTTCGGCCAGGTCCAGTGCGGTGGGCTGAAAGAGGACGGTTCCCGTCAACTCGATCAATTCCAGTTGGCCGCTGCTGTTCCGGTGGAGGATATTGACTTCGTCCGTTTTCTGGTTGACGAACACCAGCATGCCGTTTTTACGGCGGTGTACCTCGTCGCGAGCCTGATCGAGCGTCAGAAGTTCCGGCTCGAGATGTTCCACTGCCAGTTCCGCTTCCGCAACGACGGCAGTGGCCGGGACGGGTTCGCCCGTGATCGGCTCGAATCGCCGGATGGTCATGTTTCCGACGTGCTTCTTTCCTCCCCACTTCTTGTCTTTTGTTTTGGCCAGAATGCGTTCGGCTTTGTTCAACGCCCCCTCGAACGCCGTGCGCATGTCTTCGGCTGTTTCCTTGACGCGCAGGCTCAGCTGCGGTCCGAAAATCAACAGCTCGGCATGGCACTCGTGCCGTACTTCGTCCAGAATCACGCTGATCTCGCGGATCCGGTCGAAAAACTTCTTCAGGCTCCCTATCTTGTGGGTAATCATGTCGCGATCCAGATCGCTCAATTCATGATGGTGACACATGATACGTGGGGACATGGAAACGTCTCCTTCTATGCGATGTGGAACGCCCCAACCTGGGGCTGGATGCCCCCCGGATTCCGGGCTGAGGGCTGAAGCCGCGAAACACCGGGTTCCTTGATGCCGCTTTGCTCCGCTTATAAAATAACCGCCTCCTTTCTCTCAGTTCTGCTCCCCGTTTTCATTGTCGAGGCGCATGTAGAATCCTTCGCCAAAGTAAAGCTCACGGGCGCGCTGGTCGTTGATCAGCGTCTCCGCGTTTCCGGAAATCATCACTTTTCCTTCATGGATCACATAAGCGCGATCCGTGACGGTCAGCGTCTCGCGCACGTTGTGGTCGGTGATCAGCACGCCGAGGCCCTTGGCGCGCATCTGGCGGATGATGACCTGGAGGTCTTCGACCGCGCGCGGATCCACGCCGGAAAACGGCTCGTCGAGCAGCATGAATTTCGGTTCCGTCACCAGCGCCCGGGCAATCTCGACCCGGCGGCGTTCGCCACCCGAGAGGGTGTAGGCGGGACTGTTGCGCAGGTGCGCCAGCCCGAGTTCCTCAAGCGCAACCTCCAGCCGGTCGCGGCACTCGGCGCGGCTCAGTTTCATGGTTTCCAGGATGCCGAGGACGTTTTCCTCTACGGTCAGTTTTCGAAAAACCGACGCCTCCTGGGCCAGATATCCCACCCCCAGGCGAGAACGCTTGTACATGGGCAATTGGGTGATATCGGTATCGTTGAACAGGATCTGACCCTCATTGGGTCGCGTGATCCCGACAATCATACTGAAAGTGGTCGTCTTTCCCGCTCCATTCGGACCCAGCAATCCCACGATCTCGTTGTCGTTGACCTGCAAGTCCACATGATTGACTACTGTGCGCGAGTTGAACTTTTTCACCAGTCCCTGAACGGCTAATGTTTGCAACAACACGTCTCCTTTCGCATTCTCTGGAGAAAGACCAACCCCTGCCGCTCGGATTCTTTTCTGGCGGACATTTACTGAAAATCGGCCATAGAGCGGTTCTCGAATCTCTATCCACGTGTATTTTATGCCCGCTCCCCTACCCAACGCAAGGGAAAGCGAACACCCCAGTCCAAAGACTTCCGGTTTTTTTTACTGTCCCGACACTCACGCTTCACTTCGCCGGACGACCCGGCCCAGGGGGGGATTTCGCCTCCCAGGAGCGTGCGCGCAGAATGGCGCTGAATCCGTACCGATCGCGAATGCGGCCGATCACGTGCGCCACCTGCTCGAACCGTTCGTCGCGCGGCGCGGCGAAAAGATCCAACTGCTCCCACCCGTCGCCGCTCTCCAGTTCGCTGGCGCACACGCCCAACAGCCGCACCGGCACGGGGCGCTGACAGAGAGCATCGAGCGCGGCGACGGCCGTGCGGTAAATCACCCGGTCGTCCGCCGTCGAGGCCGGTAGCGTGGTGGCCCGTGTGAGTGTCTGGAAGTCGCTGTAGCGCAGTTTGAGTGTGACGCGGCGGGCTTGTTTCTGCTCGCGCCGCAGGCCTGCCGCCACACGCTCGCTCAGGAAAGAAAGCGTGGCCAGGTGCTCGGAACGGCACGGCGTGTCGCTATCGTAGGTATGTTCGCGACTGACGGACTGCGCGGCGCGCCAGGGAACGACCGGCGAGGAGTCCTCGCCCCGGGCGTGGTGGTAGAGGGAACGCCCGCCTTCGCCCAGCGTTTCGCCCAGCCACCGCTCGCCGATCCGGTCCAGATCGCCGATCCGCTTCAGGCCGTACCGCCCGAGCAGCGCGGCGCTTTTCGGGCCAATTCCCGGCAGGCGGCGCAGTTCGAGCGGCGCCAGAAAGGCCCGCCCCTGTCCTGGAAAAACGCGGAAAAGCCCGCGGGGTTTCGAGTACGCCGAGGCCACCTTGGCCAGCAGTTTGTTCTCGCCCCAGCCGAACGAAACCGGCAGGCGCAGCTCCGTGGCAATCCGCTGCTGCAACCGGTCGGCCACACACCCGGCCAGGCCGTAGAGCCGGTCGGTTCCCGTCAGGTCCAGGTACGCTTCGTCCACCGAGGCCATCTCGACCACGGGCGCCACCTCCTCGCACAGGGAGCGAATCGCGCGCGACGCCTCCGAGTAAGCCCCCGGCGTGCAGTTCACGAAACGGGCCTGAGGGCAGAGGTAATACGCCTCGCGCAGCGGCATGGCCGACCGAATGCCAAACCGCCGCGCCTCGTAACTGGCGCTGGCCACCACTCCCCGCGCCATCGGATTGTCCGATCCCACCACCACCGGCGCTCCGCACAGAGAGGGGTCGCGCAACCGCTCGACCGAGATAAAAAACGTGTCCATGTCCATGTGCAGAATCTGGCGTTGCATGGTTGCGAACCCCGTCCGGGGAGAATGTTTTCCCATTTACCGCAGTTGAAGCGCGCCAACGGCGCGGATAAATTTTCGCCTGGGGCAAACGAAGCGTCGCACCAGGATGGATGTCCCTTTATTTACAAGCACTGAAAGCCCGGACTATGGAAGGGGTCAATCGGTCAGAGCGCCAGTTTGCGGTAGCGTTTCCGACGGTTCTTGAAGAGATCGCCCCCCAGTTGCTCGCGGCGGTAGTGTTCGTAGTCCTGGAAATTGCCCTGGAACCAGCGCACGACGCCTTCGCCCTCAAACACCAGCAGGTGCGTACAGATGCGGTCGAGGAAAAAGCGGTCGTGACTGATGATCATGGCGCAGCCCGAGTAGTTCTGGATGGCGTCTTCGAGCATGCGCAACGCGCCCACGTCGAGGTCGTTGGTCGGTTCGTCGAGGAAGAGAAAATTTCCGCCGCGCCGGATCAATTTGGCCAGGTGGACCCGGTTGCGCTCACCTCCCGAGAGATTGCCGACCATCTTCTGCTGGTCCTGTCCCCGGAAATTGAAACGCGAAACGTACCCGCGCGAATTGACCGAACGGTTCCCGAGCAGAAATTCTTCCTGGCCCCCGGTGATTTCTTCCCACACGGCATTCTCCGGGTTCAGGTCGTCGCGCATCTGGTCCACGTAGGCCGATTCCACCGTCTCGCCCATCGAGACGGTTCCCGAGTCCGGGGCTTCCAGTCCCAGCGCCATGCGGAACATGGTGGTCTTGCCCGCGCCGTTGGGGCCGACCACTCCGATGATGGCGCCCTTGGGGACGATGAACGACAGATCCTGGATCAGCACGTTGCCGCCGTAGGCCTTCGTGACGTTCTTGAATTCGAGGACGTTGTCGCCCAGACGCGGCCCCGGCGGAATCTCGATCACGCCGCGTTCCCCCTCGGCGCTGGCGGCGGCTTCGCGGGCCACCAACTGCTCGTACTCCGACACGCGGGCGCGCGAAAGTTCCAAGCGGTCCGATGTGCTCATGCGGATCCACTTGAGTTCGCGTTCGAGCGATTTACGGCGCTCGGAGTCTTTCTTTTCATCGGCCACCAGCAGGGCCAGTTTCTGTTCGAGCCACGAGGAGTAGTTCCCCTCGAAGGGAATTCCGCGTCCGTTGTCGAGTTCGAGAATCCATTTGGTGATGTTGTCGAGGAAGTAGCGGTCGTGCGTGACCACGATAACCGTACCGGGGTATTCGCGCAGCTGTTCTTCGAGCCATTCGACCGTTTCGGCGTCCAGATGGTTGGTCGGCTCGTCGAGCAGGAGGATGTCGGGTTTTTCGAGCAGGGCGCGGCAGAGGGCCACGCGGCGGCGCTCGCCGCCCGAGAGGACATTGACGGAGGAGTCGTCGGGCGGCAGGACGAGCGCGTCGGCGGCGCCGCTGATCTGGCGGTCGAGTTCCCACCCGTCCGCAGCGTCAATGGCGTCCTGGACCCGGGCCATGCGGTCCATGACCTTCTGCATTTCGTCGTCCGAGAGGTCCTCGCACATCTTCGCGGTCAGGTCGTCGTACTCGGTCAGGAGATCCTTGGTCTTCGAGAAAGCCATTTCGACGATGTCGCGGACGGTCTTCTCCGGATCGAGATAGGGTTCCTGGGCGACCATCCCCACCCGCACCCCTTTCTCGGGAGCCGCCTGGCCGTCGAACTCGGTGTCAATTCCGGCCATGATGCGCAGCAGGGTGGACTTACCGGAACCATTGTTGCCGACCACGCCGATCTTGGCGCCCGGGTAGAAACAGAGATTGATGTCCTGAAGAATCTGACGCGTGCCATAGCGTTTCGTCATGCGGTACATCGTAAATACATATTGCTGAGCCATCGAGGAGTCGCTCCATTGACAGAAAAATCGAACGCGGGTGCATTCGGACCAGGCCGGATGCGGATTTTCTGGATCACCCGGCGCTTTTCAACGCCTGAATGCCAGAAATCACCCGTTCTCTTTACCCGGAATATCAGGAAACTTCAATGGCGATTTCATCCACCGTTTTACGGTCGTTGACCGTCTCCTGCTCGATCCCTTCGGCAGGGTACCCAGCCGCGATCATGCACTCGACCGAAAACCCCTCGGGGAGCGCCAGCGCCCGGGCCGCCGCTTCGTAGTCGAAACCCGACATGCCGTGGACCAGCAGGTTGCGCCGCACGCCCTCGATGGCCATCGCATGCCAGGCTGCGCCCGTATCGTGCGAATGCGTGACCATTGGCTGGCCGTTGAAATCGAAGGTGTTCTTGGACACGGCCACCATCAGACAGCCGGCATTCTTGCACCACGCCTGGTTGGCCTCCATCAGGAGCGCGAAGAGTTTTTGGAAACCGGGCGTGCCGCGCAAGGCGTAGTGGAAGCGCCAAGGCTGGTTGTTGTAACTCGACGGCGCCCAGCGGGCTGCTTCAAAGAGAGGGAGCAGATCCGCGCGGGTGAGCGCTTCGCCGGTCATCGAACGCGGCGACCACCGCAAGACCAGTTCGGGCAGAATTCCCTGTTCCACCGTGCGGTGTTTCTGGGCGACTTCGTGAAGCGTTGGCATCTTTCCGGTCTCCTTTTCGAGGTGATTGAGCCTTTTGCAAAAGTATGGAGTAAACGGCGACAAAGTTGGGTTGATCGTTTTGAATGTTTTTTACATTCGGGTCTAAACGCCATTCCACTTTTCGTCATTCCCGCGAAAGCGGGAACCCAGATCCGGGACGTTCTGGTTGATTGCGTTTCCCCTGAGTTCCCCCCCTGTTTTCCCGTTCGCGCTCCTCTGGGTCCCCGCGTTCGCGGGGATGACAAAAGGGAGACGAGTGCCGGGAGGTTTAAGTCGCAAGATCGGAGAAGGATAAACCCTCAATGCTCACCTGAAAATCGAGTCATTCAACGACTTTTGCAAAAGGATCGATTGACACAATAAAAAAAGGGGGCATGGGCGTCCCACCCATGATCCAAACCGCTTCACGGGCGGAACGCCCGTGTCCCCTCTTATTTTCCGCGTTCCACGGCCTGGACTTCGGCTTCCTTGCTTTCAGTCAGTTTCGCCCGGGCGAACTCGTCGGTCTGGGGCAGGACGATGCGCAGATCGGTCGAGGGGTCGAGCGCCACGCGCAGCGCAGGCGCCCAGAAATCCAGTACGTGCCCGCCCCAGCGGTGTTTCGAGTCAATGAAGTGCATGTGGTACCCCGCCACGTTGACGCCGTTGAGATACTGTGGCAGGCGGAATCCGACAATGGTTCCGGTCACATTCTTGATTTCCGTGACTTTTTGCCGTTTGGCCGCGTCGGCCAGACGCGGGTAGGGTTTTTTCTGGGCAGGCACACTGCGCGTCTTGATATAGGTGAAGGTTCCGTCCACGCGAAACGCCAGGGGCAGATTGCGGTTGGTTGCGGCCTTATCCATCGTGGCGGTGAAGACATCCAGAGAGGAGACCTGTCCCAGGTGCAGAATTTCGTCTTCGTCGAACGGGGTGACGGTGGCGAAGGGGGTGCTCCAGTTTCCCGGGACGCGCTGGATCGAGCCATTCGCTTTCGCCTGATAGCATTGCCCGTCCAGAACGATCATTTCCCCATCGAGCGCGTTGAAGGTTCCAATTCCCAGGTCGCCGTGAGAGAGCAGTTCGCCGCACTCCAACTCCCCGTCGTACACTCCCTCGAGCAGGGCCTGCAGGGTCGAGTACTGGAAGACCCCATCGGCGTAGCGATAGGGGGAGGAGTGACGGCAACCGCAGACAACACTCAATAACCCGGCCAGGATCAGGCCGCCCAAAATCCGATGAAACACCATCGAAGCAGATCTCCTTGTCGTGTGACGTATTGGGGGATGGGGATCAGGTCTGTTTTCGAGGCACCTGGCCGATACGGGGAGTTCACCGTGTGTGTCCCCAATCTCGTTGTGCCCGGAATGCCCCACCCCTCAGTCTATCTGGAATCATAAACGTCCGGGGTGGGCGTGTCAAGCAAGGTTGAAAAACTCCGGATCTGTGAGGGAGCGCAGACGCGCGCAGGAGGTGGCACGGGCGTCTTGGGGGCATCCCTTCGGGTGGGTGTCGTTTCTGTGTTCCCTGTGTCTGGGTCAAGGCATAGAGAAATATATTGACATATCGAGAGGTCTTGATATATCAATATCTGTGCGGGGCGTAGATGTCCCGTTTTCAGTTTGCCTGGCGAGGGGTGGGGTATGGTAGAATCTATTCCGTACGAACAACTTGAGAAAGCCGCTGAATGTTTTCGCCTCATGGCGCACCCGGCGCGTCTGCGCATGGTGGAGATTCTGTTGGGTGGGGAATACCCGGTGCGCGAGGTGGCGCGGCTGTGCGGTCTTTCGGAGCATCAGACGTGTGGGCATCTGCGATTGCTCCAGGGGCACGGTTTGCTTGGGAGCGAACGGCGGGGGCGGGCTGTTTATTACCGGGTGGTGAATCCCCGGTTGCCGCGGATGCTCGATTGTATCCGCTTCGCCTGTGGAATCGAGTCCTCACCGGAAGATCGAGCGGGCGCAGGTTGAGGCATTGAGTCGTATGAGAAGTTCGATCCCGGATGACCCGGCCGCGGGAAGCCGATTCCGGAACACATTGAGGGAGGAATCATTCGTATGTCTGTACGCAAGCTGGTGGTGGTGGGTGGAGTGGCGGGCGGGGCGTCTTGCGCCGCGCGGGCGCGGCGGTTGAACGAAGAGGCGGAGATTGTGCTGCTCGAACGCGGGCCGTATGTCTCATTCGCCAACTGTGGGTTGCCCTACCACATCGGGGGGGTGATTGAGCAGCGTGATCGGTTGCTGGTCCAGACACCCGAGCGGCTGAAGCAGGTGTTTTGCCTGGATGTGCGGGTGCGCCACGAGGTATTGCGAATTGATCGTGAAAACCGTCAGGTGGTGGTGCGCGACCGGGAGACCGGGCGCGAGTACACCGAGGCGTATGACGCGCTGGCGCTGAGTCCGGGCGCGGAACCCGTGCGTCCTCCGATTCCGGGCGTGGAAAGCGGTTCCGTGCGCACCTTGCGCAACATGGAGGACATGGATGGGATTCTGTCCATCCTGGGGGAATCGGCCACACGGTCCGCCGTGGTGGTCGGGGGTGGGTATATCGGTCTGGAGATGGCTGAGGCGCTCTGCGAGCGGGGGTTGAAGGTGACTTTGGTCGAACTGGCGGCTCAGGTGATGGGACCGGCGGATGCCGAGATGGTGGCGCCTCTCCATGATGAATTGCAACGCCACGGGGTGGATCTGCGGTTGGAGACTTCGGTGACCGCGTTTCAGGAAACCGAGACGGGCCTGGAAGTTCACCTCAGCACGGGCGACACACTGACCTGCGGACTGGCGGTTCTCGCCATTGGGGTCAAGCCCGAGGTGCGACTGGCGCGCGAGGCGGGGCTGACGATTGGCGCGCTGGGCGGGATCGCGGTGGACGAGTATCTGCGCACGTCCGACCCGGCTATCTATGCGGTGGGCGATGCGATCGAGACGCGGGACTTTATGAGCGGTGGGATGGCGCTGCTGCCGCTGGCGGGTCCGGCGAACCGGCAAGGGCGACTGGTGGCGGATCACCTGTTCGGGCGTCCGCGCCCGTGGCGGGGGACCCAGGGCACGGCGATCTGCAAGGTGTTCGGGCTGGCCATCGGCATGACCGGGTCGAGCGAAAAGGTGTTGAAGCGGCTGGGCCGGTGCTATGAGAAGATTTATGTTCACCCGGCTCACCACGCCGGATACTATCCCGGTGCGACGCAGATCAGTCTGAAGTTGTTGTTCGATCCGTCGGACGGTCGGGTGCTGGGGGCGCAAGCGGTAGGACCGAGGGGAATAGACAAACGGATTGATGTATTCGCCACCGCCATTCAGGCGGGGATGACGGTTTTCGATCTGGAGGAGACGGAATTGTCCTATGCGCCGCCCTACGGGTCGGCGAAGGATCCGGTCAATTTCGCGGCCTTCGTGGCGGCTAACGTGTTGCGAGGCGACATGCGGGTGTGTCATGTCGAGGATGTGGTTGACCCGCAGCCACACGAATGGTTGCTCGATGTGCGCACGGGCGCCGAGGTGGCGGCTGGGGCGATTCCCGGAGCGAACAACATCCCGGTGGACGAATTGCGCGGGCGGCTGGACGAGATTCCGCGTGACAAGGAAGTTCTGGTGTATTGCCAGGTGGGGTTGCGCGGGTATCTGGCGTGCCGGATTCTGGCGCAAAAGGGATTTGCCTGCCGGAATTTGACGGGGGGATATAAGACGTACCTGATGGCGAAGAACCAGACGGCGAAACAGCCGCGCGGGCCGCTGCGCGACGATACGGGATCAAAATCGGGGGCATCCTTCACGTCGGCACCGAGTGGAAACTCCCGTGGTGGCGCATCGGCTCCGACAGTGACCAAACGGGTGGATGCGCGGGGGCTGCAATGTCCGGGTCCCATTCTGCTGCTCAAGGAAGCGGTGGATGGGGTGAATGTGGGAGATGCGGTCGAGATTCTGACATCCGACTCGGCATTCTGCAACGATTTGCCCGCGTGGTGCCGGACGACGGGCCACACGCTGGTCGAGGTGACGCCGGGCGCTGGAGAAAACCGGGCGATCGTGAAAAAGGCGGTGGCGGGCGCCTCGGCTGTTCCGGCGGTTTGTCCGGCGCCTCAGACGCCGGGCCAGCAGGGGATGACGATTGTGGTGTTCAGCAACGATTTCGACCGGGCGGTGGCGGCGTTTATCATTGCCAATGGCGCGGTGGCGATGGGGCTGAAACCGACGCTGTTCTTCACGTTCTGGGGAATCAATATCCTGCGGCGCGACAACCCGCCACCGGTACAGAAGAATCTGGTCGAGAAGATGTTCGGGTGGATGATGCCGCGCGGGCCGGAAAAACTGGCGTTGTCGAAAATGCAGATGGCCGGAATGGGACTGGCTATGATCAAGGGGATCATGCGCCAGAAGAAGGTGCCCGCGCTGGGCGAATTGATTCAGTCGGCCCGTCAGGGCGGCGCGCGGCTGGTGGTCTGTTCCATGTCCATGGATTTGATGGGGATCAAGCGTGAGGAATTGATCGAAGGAATCGAGGAAGGAGGCGTGGCCATGTACCTGGGCGCCGCTTCGGCAGGGCAGGTGAACCTGTTTATTTGAGTGTGCGGCGCGGCGGATGGAAAAGGTTTCCATCTTTGCAACGAGGCCGGTCCGGAAGGGGAGAGATCATGTCCCCGTAATTTCGGACGCGGCCTTTTTGCGTGTTATGATTTTGCTTGAGGCAGGTGGACGAAAAGGGTAGGCTTCTCCCTGGTACAGGAAGAGTTTTTTGATTTTTGTCTTTGAATATCCTTGGGAGCGCCTTCTCGATGATTCTCTACGCGGTGGGTTTCTGGAAGGGGAGTATGAGGAGAATGTGGACCCCACTGGGGAGGGGGACGGTTTCATGACGCCTCTCGTACCCCCCTCTTCTCCGGCGAAGAGCGCCTTGCGTATTGCGGGGATCTACGCGGTTTTGTCCGCCTTGTGGATTCTGTGTTCCGATCAGTTGGTGGCGTGGCTGATTCCGGATCGCGACTGGGCTTCCATTGCTTCCATGGTGAAGGGGTGGGTGTACACGGCGGTTCTGGCGTGGATTCTCTATATGCTTTTTTTAAGAGAGTTGAAGAAAGAGGCCCAAACGCAGGAGACGTTGCGACAGGCGGAAGCGAATTATCGGATGGTTTTCAATTCAACGCAGGAAGCCATTTTTATCCATGACGCACAAAAGGGGAAAATCCTGGATGTGAACCAGGCGATGTTGAACACGTTTGGATACACGCGGGAGGAAGCGTTGAACCTGTCGGTGGGAGACTTGAGTTCAGGGCAGTCGTCCTACGATCAGGAAACGGCCTGCGGGCGGATTCGCCAGGCGTCCCAGGAAGGTCCCCAACTTTTTGAATGGCAGTGTCGGCGCAAAAATGGAGAGGTTTTCTGGGTCGAGGTGGCCCTGAGCCGCTTTGAAGTGGGAGACGAACTGCGGGTGATCGCGGTGGTACGCGACATCAGCGAACGGAAAAGAATAGAACAAATGCGCGAGGAAGAGGAAAAGCGGTTGCGGCAAGCCCAGAAAATGGAGGCGATGGGGGCGCTGGCGGGCGGGGTCGCGCACGACTTCAACAACATTCTGACGGCGATTATCGGATATGCCGATCTGGGGCGAGAGGATCTGCTGGCGGCGAATCTCGATGTGAGCAACTACGACGAGATTATCAAGGCCGGACACCGGGCGAAGGAAATCGTGCGGCAGATCCTCGGATTTTCCCGGCATGAAGAGGAAAAGTTTCTCCCCGCCGATATCCGACCGGTCGTGCAGGAAGCGGTGCGGTTCATTCGCGCCACGATCCCCTCGACGATTGAGATCGAGGAATCTCTCGATCGGCGGTGTGGCGTTATCCGGTGCGATGCGACACAGGTCCATCAGGTTGTTATGAATCTATGCACCAACGCCTACCACGCGATGCGCGAACAGGGAAGCGGCATCCTGCGCGTGTCGTTGTCCCCTGTCTCGCTGCGGGATCGCGAGGTCGTTTGTGTCGAGGGCGAGGTACCCGCGGGCGATTATGTGCGGCTTATCGTCAGCGATACGGGTTGCGGTATCGAGGAGTCGCATCTGGAGCGAATTTTCGATCCCTATTTCACCACGAAGGGCCGGGGAGAAGGGACGGGTATGGGGTTGTCCGTGGTTCTGGGGATTGTCAAGAGTGTGGGAGGCTATATTTCGATGAAAAGCCGGGTCGGCTCGGGGACTTCGTTCAGTCTGTATTTCCCCTGTTGCCGTGCGGAAGAGGAAACGCAACCGCCGCCTGTTTCGGACGATTCGGCATCGCCTCGCCACGGAACCGGACGGATTCTTTTTGTGGATGATGAGGAGACGCTGACTCGGTTGGGACAACGGGTCCTGGAAAGCCTGGGCTATCAGGTCCAGACGTTGACGTCCCCCGTGGACGCCTGGGCGATGTTTCTGAAGGATCCTTCACTTTGCGACCTGGTGATTACCGATATGTCCATGCCAAAGATGTCGGGGGCCGATCTGGCGCAGCGGATTTTGTCGGTCCGGCCCGATCTGCCCATTCTGCTCTGTTCCGGGTTCAGTGAGACGTTCGACGCCCAGAAGGCTGCCGACCTGGGGATTCGCGAGTATCTGGTCAAGCCGGTGGCGAAAGCCGATCTGGCGGCGGCGGTGGCGCGGTGTCTGGACCAGTGAACCGTTCCGGCCTTTCAAACAATCCGTTCCCACTTCATCTGAAAAAGTAAGGAGAGAGCGATGCGGAATCGAATCACAAGACGCGCGTTTTTATTCGGGGGACTTTGTTCCGCGGGAGCGGTATGGGGTTTGACTGGGTGTTCCTCGTTTTCCCGTCATTCGTCGCAGGCGCGAGTCTGGGCGTTTCTGAGCGATGTCCATATTCCGGGCGAGGGAACGCCACCCAGCCCGTCGTCGAGTTTGTTTCACTTCGGTCCGGCGGAAAATCTGGAGCAGGCGGTCCGGCAGATTGTCGCCCGGCCCGAGATCGGGGGATCTGTCGTTACCGGCGACTTGGCGCGCCTGACCGGTCAGGCTAACGATTATGTCCTGATTCGGAAAATACTCGAGCCTTTGAAAAAACGCGGGCCGGTTCTGCTGGCACTTGGCAATCACGACAGCCGGGATAATTGCGCGAAAACCTTCCCGGAAAAACACAAAAGACTTCAACCGGTGGACGGGAGACGGATCCTGGTTGAGGAAGGGAAGGATTGCACACTGGTTGTTCTGGATTCCAACAAGGGGGTCAATGTGGACGCGGGCGAACTGGGTGAGGCGCAAAAGGTGTGGTTGGGCGACTTTCTGAAAGAGCATACGAGTCGGAAGCCTGTTTTGCTGTTTGTCCACCACACGCCCAAGGATTTGCCCGACCTGCTGGAGATCGCGCGGCCCGCCGCGCAGGTCAAGGCGATTGTGTTCGGACATTCACACGTTTACGGTTACGCCGAACAGGACGGCCTGCATCTGGTGAATCTACCCGCGATGGGGTACAGCTTTGCCCGGAAGGAACCGGTGGGGTGGGTCGAAGCGGCGTTGGGAGAAGAGGAGGGGGTCTTCACCCTGCGCGTCGTGGGGGGCGAACGCGAGCGCGACGGCGAAATGCGCCGGTTGCGGTGGCGATGAGGAGATGGAGAGACTCCCTTTTTGTTCGGGATTCGCCATTCAGAATCGCCCAAATAAGTCCTGTCGGGTTTATCATTCGCTCCAATCTTAATTGTCAGAGTTCCCGTTTAACGGACGAATCTCCGCGGGAAGGAGGAAACGCAAATTTTCCCCTTCTTTCGGAGATTTTTTTTTGCCTTTTTTCGCCCCCTGTTTCTAAGTCGGGTGCTGGTAAGCGCCTGCGGAGAAATACAAGATATAACTCCCCTCTTGACAAACGATACAAGGAGTAGTATCTATTTAGCCTTCAAGCCACACATGTAGTGGCGATTCCAATGAATACTCGAACACATCGCCGCGTGTGGGGGGATCGAGTCAGGACGGGCATACCGGGTCTTTTCGGTGGTCTTCAGAGAAGGGGCCGGAGGACGCCGGAGGGAATCTGACGCGAGGGTCGGTGCCGTTTGAAGTGCTGTCGTCTGCGGGGCAATGTCCCTATGTGGACGTGAGGAAAGGTTTGTCTCTTGAATCTGAAGCGCCGTTTCACAACCCCGGATGTCCATCCGTTCGAGACCGTCGAGTACGAGAAGCGCAGCTGCGTCATTCGGAATGCGGATGGTTCACCTGTTTTCGAGATGCATGACATTGAGGTGCCTTCCAAGTGGTCGCAGCTGGCGAGTGACATTCTGATTTCGAAATACATTCGCAAGGCCGGAGTTTCGGGCGGACGCGAGGGGGTGCTGGATCATGAGGCAAGCGTCCAGCAGGTGGTGGGTCGTATCGCGCGGGCCATTCGCGCGGCGGGGGAGCGCATGGGGGGGTATTTCGACTCGCCCGAGGACGCAACGGTGTTCGAGCAGGAGATGATCTGGTTGTTGCTGCACCAGTTTGCGGCGTTCAACTCGCCTGTGTGGTTCAATTGCGGGTTGTTCGATGAATATGGCATTCAGGGCAGTGGGGGCAACTGGGCGTGGGACGAGGCGAGCGGTCAGGCGGTTGAACTGGCGCACAATTACGAGCGTCCGCAGTGCTCGGCGTGTTTCATTCAGTCGGTCAATGACGATCTGATGTCCATCTTCGATCTGATGAAGAAAGAGGCGCGGATCTTCAAGTACGGTTCCGGCACGGGCACGAACTTTTCGAGCCTGCGCGGGCGGCAGGAGCATCTGTCGGGCGGCGGCACGTCGTCGGGGGTGATGAGTTTCCTCGAAGTGTACGACCGGGCGGCGGGCGCGACGAAGAGCGGCGGGACGACGCGGCGCGCGGCCAAGATGGTGTGTCTGGACGCGGACCATCCCGAGATCCGGGACTTTGTGGCGTGGAAAAGCAAAGAAGAGAAGAAGGTGCGGGCGCTGATCGAGGCGGGCTATCCGTCCGATTTCAACGGCGAAGCGTACCACACGGTTTCGGGTCAGAACAGCAACAATTCCGTGCGCGTCAGCGACGAGTTCATGCGGGCCTGCCAGGACGGGGGCGACTGGAAGACGCGTTTCCGCACGACGGGCGAGGTCTGTGAGACGTTTCCGGCGGCGGACCTCATGAGCGAGATCTGTGAGTCGGCGTACGAGTGCGCAGACCCGGGATTGCAGTTCGATACGACGATCAACGAGTGGCACACGTGCCCCAACAGCGGGCCGATCCGGGCGAGCAATCCGTGTTCGGAGTTCATGTTTGTGGACGACACGGCGTGCAACCTGGCGTCCATCAACCTGTTGAAGTACATGGGCGAGGATGACGTTTTCGACATCGAGGGATACCTCCAGACGATCCGGGTGTTCACCCTGGCGCAGGAAATTCTGGTGGATTTCTCGTCCTATCCCTCTCGCGAGATCGCGGCCAACAGCCATCGGTTCCGTCCGCTCGGGTTGGGATACGCCAACCTGGGGTCGCTCCTGATGGTGCAGGGGCTGCCCTACGACAGCGACGGCGGCCGGGCCTGGGCGGCGGCGCTCACGGCGATCATGACCGGCTACGCCTACCGGGTGTCGGCCGAGATTGCCGGGAGCAAGGGGGCCTTCGATGCGTTCGAAGAGAACCGCGAGCCGATGCTGAAGGTGATTCGGAAGCATCGCCATGCGGTCGAGAAGATCAACGAAAAGTATTGCCCCGATACGCTGATCGAGAGCGCGCGCCAGCAGTGGGAGGCGGCGATCGAGGGCGGATTGAAGTGGGGTTTCCGCAACGCGCAGGTCAGTGTGCTGGCGCCCACGGGCACGATCGGCCTGTTGATGGATTGCGACACAACGGGCATCGAACCGGACTACGGGCTTGTGAAGTTCAAGAAACTGGCCGGGGGCGGTTACTTCAAGATTGTCAATCGTTCAGTGAATCGCGCATTGCGCGCGTTGGGTTATGCGCAGGATCATGTTCAGGCGATTCTGCAGTATGTGCTCGGAACGCAGGAACTGGAAAACGCGCCGGTGATCAACGTCAAGACCCTGCTGGACAAGGGTCTCGAGTTGACGGACATTCGCAGGATTGAAAAGGCGCTGCATGGCGTGGTGCGGCTCGAACACGCGTTCTCGCCGCACAATCTGGGGCCGGACGGGATGCGTCGGCTCGGGTTCAAGAACGAGGATTACGAAAAGAAGCCCCAGTTCAACCTGCTCGAGGCGCTCGGGTTCACTTCCTACGAAGTGGAAGAGGCGAATCGGGTGGTGTGCGGGAGCATGACCATCGAGGGTGCGCCTTACCTCGAGACGCGGCATTATCCGGTGTTCGATTGCGCGAACCGGTGCGGGGCGCTCGGGGTGCGGGCGATTCTGCCGCAGGGGCACCTGTTGATGATGTCGGCGGTGCAGCCGTTCATCAGCGGCGCGATCAGCAAGACGGTCAACCTGCCCCACTCGACCACGGCCGACCAGATCGGACAGGTGTATCGCCAGTCGTGGGAACTGGGCCTGAAAGCGGTGGCCATTTACCGCGACGGAAGCAAGAGCAGCCAACCGCTCTCGTCGAAGAAGAAAGACGAGAAAAAGAAGAGCGACCTGACGCCGGTGCGCAGCGAGACGGGCCAGCTCGAGATGTTCCCGGAACTGGTCGAGGGCGAGCCGCGCCGCCGTTTCCTGCCACAGCGCCGCGGGGGCATCACCGTCGAGGCGCGTGTGGCCGGCCACAAGGTTTATCTGCGCACGGGCGAGTATGAAGACGGACGCCTGGGCGAGATTTTTGTGGATATGCACAAAGAAGGCTCGACCTTCCGTTCGCTTATCATGTGCTTGTCCATCGCCGTCTCGAAGGGGCTTCAGTACGGCGTGCCGCTGCGCGAATTCGTGGACACGTTCACCTATACGAACTTCGAACCGCGCGGGGTGTGCGACCACCCGAACATCAAGATGGCCACGTCGGTAATTGATTATGTGTTCCGCGTGCTGGGTCTCGAGTATCTGGGCCGCACGGAGTTCTGCCAGGTCAAGCCCGACTGGGAGAAGGACCGCGAGCGTGTGGGCGTGACGGCGGGGTTGGGAACGCCCGTGTGGCCGCGCGCCAAGGTGATTCGCGGACCCGTGGTGAAGGAGCCCGCGAAACTGGCCCAGGAAGATCCCGGATTCGCGTCGCGGCCAGATTTGCAGGAACTGAAGACGGGCGCGCCGCGCAACGGTTCGAGTGGGTCGAATGGGGGCGCTACGGCTCAGGACGCTGTTTATGCGCCCGCGTTCGAGGAGATGGAAAAGCCGGACTCCGATCCGTATGTTGAGATCCTTCTCGAACAGGAGGCGCAGCGGATGGCTTCGCCGGTGGATTACCAGCTGGCCGCGGCGGGCGATGCCCCCCTGTGCGACATGTGCGGGCACATCACCGTGCGTAACGGATCGTGTTACAAGTGTTTGAACTGCGGGCAGTCCATGGGGTGCTCCTGACGGACAGTCTGCGCGGGCGCAGCCTCCGGGCCGCGCGCCGGGTTCTTTGATAGTTTAGACGGGGACGGGCTGGCAGAAGGGGTGTATTTGCCCCGAGTCGGTCCTTCACGTCAAAGTTTGCCGGGGAAAAAGCGCGCGACGCCTCCCTCTGATTCCGGCTCGCGTTCCCAATCACTTTCCTTTCTCTCTCCCTCCAAGTGATTACTCTTATGATGGTTCCCCCTCCTGTGGAACCTCTCTAAATCTCCCACCTCCCCGGCAATTGGTCCCACCCCCTGTGGTTTCAACCCACAGGGGGTGGTTTTTTTCGGGGAGGGGGCCTCCTGAAACGATCCAGATCGCGAGCGCCAGGACGACTCGTTTCCCCTCCGGGCTGACCGGCGTTTCCCGGGTTCCGCTTGACAGGCTCAAGGGGTGGCTGTATCCTATATATGTGGAAGAGTGTGGTTTTGCGCGGGTTTTCCAAATTTCTTGTGCGTGGGGATGGGGCGGTTTTTTTGTGACAGAAGAACCGTTAGAGGTCTGTACACAGTCATCAAAAGTCGGAATGGTTTTCCGGGGCGAGATGGGGGAATGCTTTTGTCCCCCGCGAACGAGTCTCGGATGAGGGTGTTCCCCGGGCCGGTTCCCCGCAGTTGCGTCAACACCCTGTGTGTCTGGTTTTCCCCCGTCTTTTGCAGACGGGTTTTGGCGTCTGGTTGTGGAATGACCGGGCGCTTTTTCAACCGGCGGGCGAAGTGCGCCTGCCCGACTCATCGTCTTTGCGTTTCCGAACGGAAGATCTATCGAGGCGCAGAGGGTATTTTTTTCAAAGAACCCGGGAGGGCCGTTCAAGACGGTCGCCGGGTCAGGAAAGGTGGTCCACCATGTTTTCTCAGTTCACATCCAAAGCGGGATTCTTGGGGCGCGCGGGGTCTTGGAGCCGGGGCATCGGCGCCGGGGCGCTGTGTCTGCTTCTGGGGTGGAGTCTGGCGGGACAGTGCCAGGCGGCCGCCGAGATCTCGGCGCGTTTCCTGGCGCCCGAGGCCACGTACAACGAAAGCGCGGGCACGGTCAAGGTGAACGTGCTGGTGGAATCGTTGACCGGAGATCCGTTGCCCCAACCGCTGACGATTGACTACACTGTCGGGGGGACTGCGACGCCAGGCGCCGATTATACGGCCCTGAGCGGTTCCGTCGCGGTCGTGGCCAACGGCGGCGCGGCGGCGGTGGCTGAGATTGCGGTGGCGTTGACCAACGACGCTGAGCCGGAAAACACCGAGACGGTCGAGTTGGAGTTGGCCGACGCGGTTCAGGCTGAGGCCGGAGCGCCGGGCAACAGCGGACGGTTTGCGCTCAAGATTCGCGACGACGACACGCCAAGCGTGTCGTTTGTGACTTCGGCGCGGACGGTGAAGGAGGATGCCGGACTGGTGGCCGTTCAGGTGGCGCTCTCGCCCGCGCCGGACGGTCCGATCAACGTGGCGTACCGCGTGACGGGAACGGCGTCGCAGGGTGTGGACTATGGGACGTTGACGGGAACGCTGGCGGTTCCGACGGGCGCGGAGTCGGTGACGATTCCGATTCAGGTGACCAATGACACAGAAGAGGAAATCCAGACGGAGAGTGTCGTGCTGGAACTGCTGCCGGCGGATGCGTCGGGCGGTGTGCCGCCCTATCAGGTCGGCGGTGCGCCGGATTTCACGTTGTTGATTAAGGACAATGAGCCGCCCACGGTCAGTTTCTTCAAGGCGGATTCGCGGGTGCTGGAGTCTGCGGGCGATGTGACGGTGGTGGCGCAGCTGTCGCGCGCCTCGACCGAGACAATCGTCGTTCAATATGGGTTGAGCGGGACGGCGTTGCCGAGTGGCAACGGGCAGGACTACCAGGCGCCCGAGGTGTCGAGCGTGACCTTCCAGCCGGGAACGGCTCAGGTTGACATTCCGATCAAGATCGTAGAAGACACCGAGTTCGAGGGGTTGGAAACGGTCGGGTTGACTCTGGCCAAGCCGGGCAACGCGGGGTTGGGCGAAATCGCGACCCACACGATGACGATTGTGGACAACGAGAAGGCGCGGGTGGAGTTTCAGGCCACCGAGGCGTCGGCGCTCGAGAGTATCGGGTCGTTTACGGCGACGGTGACGTTGTCGGAGGTCGCTCCGGAAGACATCGCGATTCAGTACGCGCTGAGTGGTACGGCGCAGGCGGACAAGGATTACTACCCCCCGTCTCAGATGACGGTGACGATTTATAAGGGGACCAGTTCGAGTTTCCTGAACTTCGCGATTGTGGACGATCAGGAGAAGGAAAAGAAAGAGACAATTGTGGCAACGGTGACCGGTTCGCCGGGCAATGTGGACATCGGGGTGAACAACGTCCACACGCTGACGATCCTGGATAACGACCAGTATCCGGCGAAACTGGTCAGCCCCGAGGGACAGAACGCGTCGGTGCCGGATATGGCGATTGACGGCGCGGGGAATGCGCACATCATCTGGAAGGCCAACAACAACCTGTGGTACACGAAGATAGACAAGGATTACCAGGTGGTGGTGCCGGCCAAGGAAATCTACCGCTCGTCGAGTTCGGCGGTGCTGGTGCCGCGCATTGCGGTGGACAAGGCGGGCGTCGTGCATGTGGTCCACGCGACGACGAGCCGCAGCATTTTGAACTACATCCGGATCGAAGACGGCGTGTACAAGATGTCGCGCGCGTTCCAGATCTATCCGTCCTCGACATACAAAAACCAGGAATACAATTGGCCGGCGATTGCCTTGACCCCGGCGGGACAGCCGATCGTGGTGTGCGAGGGGCGGGTGTACGATGACGCGACCCCGGCGCCCAACGGCATCAATTTCATCGCGACGGTCGAACTGGGGACCGATGGGAATCCGATTACCGAAACGCGGTGGGCGCCGTTCTCGCGCAAGTTTGGTGTGGCGTTCGGGAGTTATTCGTTCGATGGCTACGGGCGTCCGGACCTGGCATACGACTCGACGGGCAACCTGCACGTGGTATGGCGGCACAAGGAAGACGCCAAGGGGGCGGCTCCTGACCCGGCGTGGACAACCTGGTCGGTGGTCCATGCGCGCAAGGGGTTGAAGTGGAAGGGGAAACTCTACCATGAGATTTCTCCCGATCGGAATGTGTTGGTGACCTACGGCGGTCCGCAGATCGCTTCGAGCGGCGCGCGTCAGATGGATATTGTGTGGTGTTCGACCTCAAACGCGATGTACTGGCAGCGGATCGAGTCGAATGGCGACCCGGTGAACCTGGGGGGAACCGGGGTCAGGGAGCCGACGCTGCTTTCGTATGCGGCGCGGTATCCCGAGGTGGCGGGGGGCTTTGGCAAGGAATTCTTTGCCTGGATGTACGAAGGTGTGGCGGGCGAACCGGCTCAGATCTATTCGTGCAACGCGAGCGACCTGAAGGCGGCCAAGAGTGTTTCGGACAGTGAAGGGTCGCCGGCGTTCGAGCGCATGGCGGCGCGCAGCGCGAGCGCCGCGGATTACGTCTGGAAGGAAGGAGCGGGGGTCTATTACCGTTCCCTTTCGTCGGGTGTAACGATCGAATCGTCGGAGAACTACAACCGTCTGACGCGGACGCTAGACGTCCGGGCACGAGCGACGGATCTGATCCAGCAGCCGATCACGAACCAGAACGCGGACGAATTTACGTGGAAACTGACGGACAACTCGGGCACGGCGCGGGGCGAAGGGAAACTGCAATGGTCCGACGGCGCGGGTGAGTGGGTGGCAACCTATACCCTGCCCGAGGGGAAGACGCTCGAGCCGGGGTCGTACCCGATCCGGTACAGCATTTCGGCCAACACGCGCGGGGGACAGAAACTGACGGGCGAGAGCCTGTCGGTCCTGACCGTGGCCAAACCGTTCACCGTGGTGGGAACGATTACCGACAAAGACGGCAAGCCGGTGGCGGGTGCTACGGTGGCGGCGCGGATTCGCAAGAATCAGCCGCCGTCGCGCGAGGTGTTGAGCGGCGCAGACGGCAAGTACCAGTTGGCAGACCTGGTCGAGAGCGACGCCCGGGTGGTGACGGTGTCGAAGAACGGCTACGGGGAGAACGCCCTTCCGATCGAGCCTCCGTCGAACGGGGCACAGGTGGTGATAGACCTGACATTGCCGGAGCAGACGGTGGGACCGTCCATCGCGGCGGGCAAACTGAGCTACGGCAGCGGCGAGAGCGTGTTGCTGGCCGGGTTGAGCAATTTCAGGGACAAGTATGTGGTGAACGTGAACTGGAACGGGGGCACCCCGAAGAAGGTCACGTTCTCGTCGAACGATACGAAAGAGACAAAAGAAATTGAAGTGGGGACTCCTGCGCCGGACTTCTTCGAACTCGAGTTCGACGTGAGCCAGTGGTTCTCGGGCGTGACGAATCTGGGGCGTTACGCGATCACGGTGGTGGCCGAGGACCAGGAAGGCCGCAAGGCCGAGCGGGTCGAGCCAATCAACGTGGTGGCGTTGCCCGAACTGTTCCGTCTGATTCTGTCTATGATTCCTACGACGCCGACGGACCTGGATCTGTTCCTGAGCGGCGAGGTGACGCTGGTCAAACTGAAAAACACAAAGAACCTGCCCTTCCTCGGCTATCTCGGGCCGGAAGTCGAAGTGGTCCTGGGCTTGATCTATAAACTGACCAACGGCGAGTGGTCGGTGGGGATCAATGGCTCGATGGACGACGATGCGAAGAAGTTGTCCGAAGGGAAGAAGTATTACCGGGGCAATGAGCGCGACCGGAACAACCACCGCAAGGTGCTGTTCCGTTACGGAGAAAAAGAGGTGGAGATCAAGCCGTCGTTCACGATGAGCGGCAAGGCGACACCGCTGGCCGGGGTGTCGTTCGAGAAGGCGGTGGTGGGGTTGGAGGTCGCGTTCAAGGACACGATCATTTCGTTTCTCCTGACGGACCTCTTCCCGGGTGGTCAGATTGCCCGGTTCCTGGATTATCTGAAGAAGTGGAAATTCGACATCAATTCGATCCAGCGGCTCGACATTGTGGGGGGCTTGAGTGGCAAGGGCGAGGCGCAGTTGTGCGTGTCCCCGGTGCGGATCGAGAACCTGGATACGGAGCTCGGCGCGTCGCTCAGCGCGGTTTACAACCCACGCCTCTATAAGGCGCTGACGGCGGAGCTGTCGGTGGGTGGCGAGGGGGCGCTGAAAACGCGCATCTTGCAGATTCCGGAATTCAAGGGGATCGAGTTCAAGGCGCTGGTCCGGGCGATCTTCAAGTGGAAAGACATGGAAGTGGTCAAGGGCGAGTATCCGTTCCTGACCTACCCGTCAGAGGGAGGCGAAGGGATCGTCGCGCTCTTCAGTCCCAATTCGCTCCTGGCCGATGGCGTTTCTGTAACGGGGCAGCGGCCCGTGTCGCGGGCCTACCTGGCCAACGGTCCGAGCCAGTTTGTGGCCTCGGGCGCATCGGTCGGTATTCAGTCTGCCGAATCGGGCGAGACGCCGCTGGATCGTTTCCGGATGCTGGGAACGTCGGGTGCGCAGCCGGTGCGGGCTGCGGCGGAGGGATTGGTCAAGGCGGACGGAGAGAGTGTGACGTCGGGTCTGGAGCAGGCGGACCTGACGCTGGTGACGAATGTGTACCCGGATTCCTCTCCGGCGCTGGCCTCGCACGGCTCGACGTTGATGTTGCTTTATTCGGCGGACAATGGTGGGGCGGACTTGCAGTTCGCGGATATTCACTGGACGTATTACAACGGGACAACCTGGTCGGCCCCGGCGCCGATCCAGACGAACACTCAGGGTGAGTTCGCGCCCCAGGTGGCGTTCGACGGCGATGGCGACGCGGTGGCCGTGTGGGAACGGGTGAAGGATCCGAACCTGACGACCGCGAACCTGGACGTCATCATGCCGCTGTATGAGATCGTCTGGGCGCGGTGGGACCACTCGGCCCACACGTGGTCAACACCGGTGGCGTTGACGGACAACGCGTACCTGGACCAGTGTCCGCAGTTGTGCGGGCCGATGGCGGACGGCAGCGTGTTGCTGACGTGGAAGTCGAACGCGCAAAATTATTTCGTCGGGAGCGACGCGGCTCCGACGACGGCGCATTGGGCGCGGTTCGACGCGAATGCGAATACCTGGTCGGCCCCGGCTGCGCTCGTGGCGAACCTGACCGGCGAGCGCGCGGAGACGCTGGCGGGCGCGGGGAATCTGGCCGTGTACGCCTATACGCGCGAACTCGATCTGGCGACCAGCTCGACGCAAGACACGGAAGTGTATTACACGAAATACAACGGCTCATCGTGGAGCGCGCCGGCTCGGTTGACGAACAACGCGGTTCTGGACGATTCGATCCGGGCCGCCGTGACGGCTACGGGCCAGACGTATCTGGTGTGGCAGATGGGCAGCGACCTGGTGATGAACCAGAATTTCGAGACGACGACCTCGCTCGTGCGGGCGAACTCGAACTCGATGGGCTTCATGGACTTTGCATTGGCTCCGAATCCCGACGGGAACCTTGGGTTGATCTGGCAGGCGCAGACGGCCGAGGGGACGAACGCGATGTACACGGTCTATGATCCGGCCTCCGGTGTCTGGAGCCAGGATCGGCGGCTGTTCCAGGACGCGGCGATCGAGTATGCGTACGCCCCGGCGTGGGACGATCTGGGGAACCTGACCGTGGCGTACAACCGCCAGGCGGTTTCGTTGACAACCGAAACGATCGCGCTGGATGGCGGCGGGTCGGTGACCATCGGTGGCGTGCCGACGCGCGGCCAGGCGGATCTGGCGGTGGTGAAGCGGGCGCTGGTGAAGGATCTGGCGATTCTGCCGGGCGACCTGACCTATTCCGCCGGCCCGTTGCTCTCGGGCGAAGTGGTGGATTTCGAGATTCTGGTGCGCAACACGGGCGACCTGCCCGTGCAGGGCGCCTCGGTGGTGGTGTACGACGGCAACCCGGCGGCGGGCGGCGTGGAAGTGGCGCGGCGGGTACTGGGCGATTGGTTCGAGGGCGGCACGTCGGTGACGGTCGCGTTGAGTTGGACGATCCCCGAACCGGTGGGCGCGCACACGCTGTACGCCGTGGTGGACGCGGATTCGACCGTGACGGAATTCAACGAATACAACAACCAGCAGTGGGTGACGCTGGGTGGCACGGACCTCAGTCCGATGGAAGTGGTTTCGTCTGTGGCGCAGGCGGATGGTTCGGCGCGGCTGGTGGTGCGGGTGCGCAACGCGGGTGGACCGGAGTCGCCGGTGGCGACGCTGGGCGTGCGCCCGGCAGGCGCGAGTGGCGCGGCTTTGGCAACGGCCTCGATCCCGGCGCTGGCGGCGGGTACGAGCGCCGAGGTGCCGGTGGATCTGCCTGCGGGCAGTGTGTCGCCGGAAACGCCGGCGAAGTTTGACGTGCGGAGCGATGATGCGAGCGTGGTTGAGGATGTGAACCGCGACAACGACCTGTTGACCGCCGAAGTGATGGGGGTGGCGGATGCCTCGCCCGCCGTGGCGGCTGTGGTTGAGGTCATGACCGATTTGGATGAGATGCCGGTGGCTGAAGCGGGCACGACGGTTTTCCACGTGTGGCTCAGCGCGATGCCTTCGGCGCCGGTGTCGCTGGCGGTGACGGCGGTGGCCGGGGGCGACGCCGATCTGACGGTTTCGAGTGGCGCGACGTTCCAGATTCAACCGTCTGCGTGGAACACACCGGTGGCCGTAACGCTGGCGGCAGCGGCGGATGGAGACTCGGCGAATGGAACCACCCAGTTCCAGATCGCGGAGTCCGGTTCAACGGTTGGGGTCGTGTCGAAACAGGTCCAGGTGGTCGAGATGGACGACGATGCCCAGAACGTCGTCGGAGGGACTCTGGCGGCGAATACGAATTGGAATGATACGACCAAGGATTATCTGATCACGTCGCAGCTGGTGGTTCCGGCTGGAGTCACTTTGACGATCGGGCCGGGAGTCCGTGTGCGACACGGCGGGTCTTTGGATTTCACGGCCATCAAGGTGAGTGGGACGCTGGTGGCGTCTGACGCGGACTTCCAGTTCTACACACGCGCGGAGTATTACGACAGCTGGCGGTTCAACGGGGTCGAAGTTCTGAACGGCGGCAATGTGGAGTTGAACCGCTGTTCACTGCGATCCATCGAGCGCAATTATACGGATAACTGGCGATGGTCGGCGATTGTGACGTCGTCGGACACGAGTTCGATTCAGGTGAAGGGATGCTCGTTCGAGTCGCTCAACACGCTCAGCGGCAACCGGACATCGTTTGGCGTCCAGATGCGGTTGCTGCCGAATGCGAGCATCGGGGACGACACCACGCAGGCGACGCCCATTCCCTGTTCCTTCAGAGGGTTCAGCTACGGCATCGGGTGGAAGTTCGGCACGGGTGTTCAGAACGTGGGAGTGTGCCAGTTCCAGGACTGCCAGTCGAACGTGCGGATCTGGGGGGATGTGACAGGCACGGCGGTGGTACGCAACAAAGGCACACAGATCCTGTTCGACAACACCAATGCGGATCAGTATTCCAGCAATGGAACGGTGGTGGTCAAGGCCGGTGGGACGCTGACGTTCGAAACAAGCAGTACGTTGGTCACGGACCATCCGAACCGGTTGCTGGTGGTGGAGGCGGGCGGTACGCTGAACCTGACGGACGTCGAAGTGGATTCGGTGGCGTCGATCCGGGTCTATGGGACGATGCAGGCCACCGGGACGGCGTTCCTGGGGCGCGCGGCCCGATTGTATTACGCCTCCTCGCGAGTGAGTCCGCTGGAAGTGTACGCCGGTGGGACGGCGAACCTGAAAACATGCAGCTTCTACGTGCATGAAGCCAATGTAACAACCGACATAAACTGGTGGGCGGCGCATGTGTGGGTCGCGCCGCCGGATACGGCGAACAGTCTCGTGGGCGGTCAGTTGTACGCGGACGGCTGTTTCTTCACGTCGGTGAATTGTGAGAGCACGATAACGCCGATGGCGTTGCTGTTCCAGACGGATCGAAACTGGGAAGTGACCCGCAGTGGGTTCGTGGGCAACGCCTACACGATCTGGACGGGGAACACGTACGGGGTCACCGGTGCGATGGCGACTGCGCCGACCCTGACGGGGAACTTCTTCGAGAACAGTTCGAACTATGCGGTGTACAACAACACGCAGACGGCCTTCGACGCGCCGGACAACTGGTGGGGTTCTGCGACCGGACCGCGGCATGTGGGCAACGCGGCGGGTCTGGGTGATCCGGTGACCGATTATGTGAATTACACGGGCTTGAGTCTGGAGCCGTCTTTCCCGATGGTGCGGTTCGTGAACCCGGTGACGGGTCAGGAACGCACCAATCTGGAAGTGGGTTCGGCGCTCTCGGCGGTGGAACTGCTGGCGTTCCGGGTGACGCCCCAGGCGTCGCAGGTGCGTGAGGTCGGGTTCCGTTTGAGCGAGGCTGCCGGGAACTTCCAGTGGAGCCAGATGGCGAACTTCCGCCTGGCGGTGGACACCAATGGCGACGGGCGCATCAGCGGTTCGGAACAGACGACTGTGGGCGGAGCGGGGTTGTTGTTGACGGAAGGCTCGAACCAGTCGGTGGTTTTCTCCGACCCGTTCGTGTCGGAGAATTCTCCGTCGGGCGCGTACATTCTGCTGGCCGACGCGCGCGATGTGGTTGCGGGGCAGGGATTTACAGTGTCACTGAACGACCGGTTCTGCCGGGTTCCGGCGGGGACGGGTATCGAGACGGAAGCGGATTCGGCGCGGCACGTGGCGGGTCCGGCGGTGATTCTGTCGAATCCGGTGGACGGACAGTTGTCCGACCAGTTGAACGCCTATGCCGCGCAGCAGGATGTGCGGTTGCTGGGCTTCCAGTTGAAGGGCGATGCGACGAAACAGGTCGAGCGCCTGACCGTGCGTCTGTCGAACGTTGAGGGCCTGACCGCGCAGAAGATTCGCAGCGTGAGCCTGATCGCTGACGCCAATGGCAATGGCGTGGTGGATGCGGGCGAGGGGACTGTGGGCGGTGCGCCGGAGGTGAGTGTTTCGGGTGGCAGCGGTACGATCGAGTTCAGCCGCCAGACGTTCGCGACCGAAAGCGCTTACCTGGTGGTGGCGGATTTTGCGTACCTGTCGGGTGGCAACCGTTTCAAGATCGGACTCTCGACCGCGGATATCAAACTGGTGGGGACCGCTACGGTGAGCGGCGCCGCGGACGCGGTGACGCATATTGTGAAGTATCCATTACAGCTCTCGAAGAGCGCGGCCTGGCAGGCGCCGACGAATTTCGGCGCGAGCGCGTCTCAGGACGACGTGCCGATTCTCGGGTTCCAACTGGCTCCCGCCGGCATCGAGGCGCAGTCGCTCCAACTCGATATGTCCAACATGACGGGGATCGAGATCGCGGACATCAGCGGTGCGCGGGTGTACTGGGATAAGAACAGCGACGGAGTTGTGGATGCAGGCGACGAACTGGTGGTGGGTGACGGCCAGTTGCAGATCACGGAGACGGGCGCGGGAACGCTCCTGTTCGACGCGTCCTTTGTCTCGCGCGGCGACATGATCGCCGTGGCTAACTTCGCGAACCTGAAGAACGGCGACGAGATCACGTTCTCGATCCGGTCGGAGGGAATCGGGGTGGGCGCGGGTCAGATGGTTTCGGGCACGGCGCCCGAGGCGCGGCTTGTGGTCGGCAGCGGGCTGGGCGACAACCCCAACCAGAACATGAAGTGGACGCTGACCTACCGCAGCCCGGGTGGCACACGGGTGAGCGGGCGCTTCAACCACGCGGGCAACCGGGTGATTCTGGGCTACGACACGGGCTCGGCCTGGGTGTTCGATTCCGAGTCGAATACGCCGTTGATCATGCTCAAGGACCACTACGACAAGGTGCGGTACGCGGGTTTCTCGAGCGACGACTCGGCGGCGGTGACGGTGAGCCGCGATGGCGCGGTCTATATCTGGGACTTGAACACGTCCGGTTCGCTGCGTTCGGCGATGTTCGCCGACCTGCTGGTGACCTATGCGGTGCCGTCCCCCGACTTCAGCAAGTTGATGGTCATCACCGAGGGCAAGGGAATGCTGCTTGACATTGACACGCAGCGGCGACTCTGGGAGTTTGTGCCGGGCAATGCGACCGTCAACGCGATTGCGTACTCGCCGGATGGGCAGACCATTGCGGTGGGAACGAGCGACAATTTTGCGTACCTGGTGAACTCGGAAACGGGCGTACAGGTGGGGCAGGCGTTCCTGGGCCACAGCCAGGCGGTGACGGCGGTGGGTTTCACGGGTGACGGCAGCCACCTCATGACGGCTTCGACTGACGCCACGGTCCAACTTTGGAGAATCTCCACCCACATGCCGGTGCGTACGATCTCTCTGACGGGCCAGAATGCGCAGGGCGCCGCGGTTTCGTTCGACGGCAAGCGCATTTGCATGATTACCGGAACGGGTAACCAGGCCATGTTGCGGATGTACGACGAATTGGGACTGGAACTTTATCAGATCAACCTGAATACCGTGTCGGGTGGGAACTGGGGCGGCAGCCTCGACAACGTGACGTTCGACGACGCGGGTCAGCGGGTGATGGTGAATTCGAACGGGAACGGCTGGGCGCCGTCGGCGGTGTTCCTGGTTTCCGACGGTTCCTTTGTCGGGCAGTATGGTCCGCAGGGATACTTTTCGGATTGGAACAGCGCTCGTCCGCGACTTTCGCAGGACGGCGCGCGGCTGTTCTATGAGACCAACTGGGGCATGAACCTGTTGCAGCGCGAATCGGGCAAGACGATCCGGCGCTCGGACGGGTTGAATGGAATTTACGGTTTCGATGTATCGAACGACGGCTCGAAAGTGGCGTGGATCACGAACGAATGGAGTGGGCGTTTCCAGATCGAAGCGGTCAGTGACGAAGGCTTCTCGAAGGTGCTCGACCGCACGCTGGGAACCTATTACTACACGAACATCAGCCTGTCGCCCGATGGCAATCTGGCGGCGCTGGGCGACCGTCTCTATTCGGCCAAGACGGGTGACCTGTTCGCGAACTACGCCAGCCCGGACGGCAACTACCAGAGCGCGTTCAGCGGCGACGGATCGAAGTGGGGTTTTGCGATCGCCAACAACAAGTCGCTCATCACCCTGCGCACCAATGACCCGAACGCCGTGCTGTACAACATGACCAACACGAATCCCTACACGCCCTACAAGATGCTTTACCACCCCGACGGCAAACGAGTGGGGATGGTGGATGCGCACACCGGCGTCCAGATGTACGACATGCCGAAACAGCTGCCGGTGGGGTTGTACCGGTTCGAGGGGACAAACTACGATGCGGCGCTTTCGCAGGATGGGTCGCTGTTGTTGATCGGCGGCGACAACACCGTGCGGCTCTACGACGTCAAGACGGGCCGCATTCTGCGCTACTTCTACCCGATGCACTCGAGCCTGATGGACGTGCGGGTGCGGTCGGTCCAATTCGCGCGCAACGACTCGTTGATCATGATCGCCTGGAGTTACAACTACGTGGAAACGTACGAGCGCTCGCAGGCCGATCGCATCGAAATCACCCCGAGCCTGCGTGTGTTGAAACCGGGCGAGAGCCAGGACTACACGGTCGAACTGGTCTATGACGACAGCACCCGGCGCGATATCACGCCGCGCAGCGGCGTGGAAGCCACGTCGGTGACGATCGAGGTCGAACCGGCCTCGATGGCCACCCTCGAGGGGAATGTCGTAACAGTGGCTCCGGGCGCCGAAGGTGAGTTTGTCCTGCGCGCCCAGTACCGCGAGAGTGGCCGGAACCTGACCGGCGAAGCGCGGGTGCTGGTGAATGAGGACGGCGCCCGGGTCGTGTCGCTGGTGGCCGATCCGAATCACCTGTCCCTGAACCCCGGCGTGTTCCGTAACATCCGGTACACGGCGTGGTGGGACGACGGCTACAGCGCCGACGTCTCGGCCGATGTGACGCTCACGGCGGACAAGCCCGAGGATATGGAGATTCTGGGGCAGAACGTCAAGGTGAACTACACGGCCCGTCCGGGCAATTACCTCGTGACGGGTTCCTACACGGCGCTGTCGGGCGAGACGATCACGACCGACACGGTGGTGACGCTGTACGGCCCGAAGACCGAGTGGGAACGCTATCAGGTGACGGGTGGCGGGTACGGTCTGTCCGGCGCCTACAGCGCGGATGGGAAAAATCTGGCCCTGGGAAGCAGCTCGGGCGCGATCAACCTCTACGAGGTGGGGGTGACGCCGTCGCAGTACCAGATCAAACAGGTGATCATGGCGCACGAAGGACAGATATCCTTCGTGGCGTATCTGGACGCGGCGCGTATTGTGACGGTGGGCGGCGAAGGTACGATCAAGACCTGGGCTGTGGATGTGCCGACCTCGACACCGTTGACCGTGTTCACGCACGATGCGGGAATTGTTTGTGCGGCGCTCTCGGGTTCGGGCGCTACGGCGATGCTGGCGGTGGGCGATGAGATCGGACGCGTGGGTTTGTTCGACCTCTCGACGAATGTCTTCACATGGCTCAAGCCGGCCCACACGGGCAAGACGCAGAGTGTGGCGCTCGACAGCACGCAGGTGCTGAGCGGTGGCGCGGATAACGTCGTCATGGTGTTCAACCGGACGGATGGTTCCCGGGTGCGCCCGAGCGGTCTGCTGGTTCACACCAAGCCGGTCACGGCGGTGGGTTACCTCGGGACGGACGGGTTTTATTCGACGGGTGAAGACCAGACCCTGACGCGCTGGCGCAAGTCGGACCTCGAGGTGATAGACCGTTACGAGTACCCGGCGGCTGTGACGGCGGCCAAGGTGATCGGCGAACAGTTGTATGTGGCCACGAACGACCCGGTTTCGACCTGGATCTATAACAAGGACGGGCTGTTGTTGCGGTGGCTGGACCACCCGCCGGCAGAAGGCAAGATTGTCCACTACCTGGTGGATCCGTCGGGTCAGTATGTGGTGACGGGCCGCACGACGGGCCGCAAGACGGTGGGTGTGTCGTTCATGGGGATGGACATCGGCGAGGAAGAAAAGATCAGCGAATTTTCGTCGTTCCAGTTCTGGGAAGTCGGACGCGGGATCTTCCGAGGGTCGCTGGCGCACAGTTTCCCGATGAGCGGCGCGCATATCTCCGGAGACGGCAAGACGGTCTTCACGCAGGATCCGAAGCGGACCATGAAGTGGACACCGGGGACAAACCGGGTGGATATGACCGCGACGCGCCTGATGGAAACCGGGTACTTCATTGACCCGAAGTTCGAGGGCATGGACTTTACCAACGACAGTTCGAAACTGGCCACGCGCGTGGGCGTTTCGATCTTCATGTACGATACGGCCAACGATCTGCTCTGGAAAACGCTGCATACCCCGGCGTCTGCGTTTGCCATCTCGCCGCAGGGAACGCGGATGGTGACGGCGGACTCGAAGGTGCGGCTGTGGGATCTGGCGAACCTGAGCCAGATTCGCGAGGAATCCCGTGTGGCGGGCGCTCTTGACTTCCGCCTCGAGAACCACTTCCTGGGCGGCATGTACAATGAACGGTTTATCGGGATCTGGAACAGCGCGGGTCTGTTGTTCAACGGCATGAAGACGCGCCACTCGCCCTTGCAGTTGTTTGTGAACGAACTGGGCACACGGTGTGTGGCCGTGACCGAGGAGGTCTCGGGAGACGATATTGAACAGACCCACATGTACTATCTGGAGACCTACGACATTTCGGACCTGGTCGCCGGTCCCTCTCTGGTCAATGATATTTTCATCATGAGTGTGACGGTGGATGCGCTGATGGGCGAGTCGGTGGACGCGTCCTTCACCGTGGCCATTTCCGAGGATGGGACGCTGGCGCTGGTGGGTGTTTCGGGCGGCAGCAAGCCGGGGCAATCGGCGCGCCCGGTGCGGCTCATCAACATGAACGACGGCTCGACGATCCGCGAGTTCCTGCCGGCTTCGGGTATGGGTGAGGAGAACATCGGCGCAGCGTCGGTGGGATTCAGCAACAACGACCAGACGCTGATGATCGGCTGGCGCGAGGGCTACGTGTCGCTCTATCACCGCGTCCTGGCGGGCAACCTCGAAGTCTATCTGGACTTCCCCGAGACGTCCTCGACCCTCAAGGCGCTTTCCGCGCAGGTGGAAGACGGAGTGGGTCGGGTGGTGTCGAAGGCGATGGCCGAAGGGACTGAGATCAACGTCAGTCCGGGCAATGTGATCAACGGACGCGCGTTTGTCAACTATGTGAACGGTACGCGTCTGAACGTGACCTCGACGATCGAGTTCGAGGCGGCTCCGGCGGATTATGTTGAGATTAACGGAGTCGAGATCACGATTGATCCGGATGCTCCGACCCCATCCCAGGTCACATTGACCGCGCGGTATGTGGAGCTTGGCACCGCGATGCAGACGCAGGTGACTCTGAATATCATTGATCCGCAGGCGCCGGTCATTGTTGAAATTCCCGACGCTTCGGTCTCGGTCGGTGAATCTTATACCGGTCCGACACCGGAGATGGTTCAGGGCGCGCAGCCGATCGCCTGGTCGCTGGTGGCCGGTCCGCAGGGCATGACGATTGACGCCGGCACCGGCGTGGTCTCGTGGGCTTCGGCGACCGAGGGGGTCACCACGGTGACCATTCGCGCCACGAACGAACTGGGTTCGGACGAAGAATCGTGGCTGTTGAGCGTCTATCCGAAGAATCTGGCTAACTCGGTGGATGCGAACCTGCTGCCCATGACATGGTCCACCGAAGGGGACGCAACGTGGTTCTATCAGACCGAGGTGACGCACGACGGCGTTGATGCGGCGCAGAGCGGCAACACGGGCTATAACGTGCCGAGCACGTTGCGCGCCGACATCTCGACGACCGAGCATCGCACGTTGACGTTCTGGTGGAAACTCTCGGCGCACACCGACACCACGCTGCGGTTCTACATTGACGATGCGCAACAGGTCTCGATCAACGGCGAAGTGGGCTGGACCTCACAGACCGTCGAGGTGCCCGCCGGATCGCACTCGCTCAAGTGGGTCTATACGCGTGGGTGGTGGACGGCGGGCAGTAACGCCGGGTGGGTCGATCAGGTGACGTTTGCGCCGTCCATCTGGCCCGAACGCCCGATTCTGCTGACCCCGGCCAACAACGCCACCAACGTCGAGTCGGATGTGACCTTCAACTGGAGCGGCGGCGGCTTGACCGATTCGTATGACTTCTATCTGTGGAAGTCGAATGAGGCCAAACCGGTTGTTCCGACTCAGGCGGGGCTGATGGGCAAGACCTTCCAGGTACCGGGCGGTCTGGCCTACTGGACGGATTACCGCTGGCAGGTGGTGGCGCGCAACGCACAGGGAACGGTGGCGAGTACGGAATCCGCGTTCCGGACGATCTATCTGACTGCGCCGGAAGCGCCCACGACGCCCAACCCCGAGGACAATTCAACCACTGCGCCCGTCACCTTGACGCTGGACTGGGCGGACTCGAAGCGCGTGGCGACCTACGACGTCTATCTCTGGAAAGCGACGGAAGGGCAACCCTGGTCGCCCACCACGTCGGGTTTGACGGTGAGTCAGTACTCGCCGCCGCAGACGTTGCCCTACGACGCCAGTTACAAGTGGAAAGTCGTGGCGCGCAACACGGCGGGGGGGACCGAGGGGCCGACCTGGACCTTCACGACGATCCTGCTGAAACCCGAGACCCCGGCGCAACCCGCTCCGGCGGACGGCGCAACGACCGCATCGGTCGCGTTGCAACTGGACTGGGCCGACACGCCGATGGCGACATCTTACGACCTGAAGTTCTGGCGGGCCGACAAACCTGTGCCCACCACGTTCACCGCCGAGGCGCTGTCGGTCAGTCAGTATCCGCTGCCCGCCGCCCTCGACTACCTGACGACGTATTCGTGGCAGGTGGTGGCGAAAAACCGGGTGGATTCGACGGAAGGACCGGTCTGGACGTTCCGCACGGACATTCAGGCGCCCTTCTCGCCCTACCCGGAAGACGCTTCGCTTTCCATTCCGGTGGATGCGACGATGACGTGGGGCCGTTCGGCCGGAGCGCTTTCCTGGGATCTCTACCTGTGGAAGAAGACTCAGGCGAAGCCGGTCGCGCCGACAATAACAGGTTTGACTGACCCGGCGTGGAAGCCGACGGCGGATCTCGACTTCGACACCGAGTACCAGTGGCAGGTGGTGGTCAATGGCAAGACCAACCAGAAGGCCGGACCGGAGTGGAGTTTCCGGACCCATATCGAGGGCGCGCCGAGCGTACCGAAGCTGCTCAACCCACCCGATAATTCCACCGGCGTTTCGGTGGCGATCAATCTGGCCTGGGAAGCGTCCGCGCGGGCCGGCAGTTACTACCTGATTTATGTCTGGCGCGAGGTGGATGGAAAACCCGGCTGGCCCAACTATGCCTACTCGACCGAGTACGATCCGGGCGATCTGGCGTACAACACGGTGTACAAGTGGCAGGTGGTGGCGCGCAACGCGACGGGCGATACGGTCGGGCCGGTCTGGACGTTCCGTACCCAGCGTGTGGGTTCGCCCGAGCCGGTGATTCCCGACAGTCCATCCCCCTATGTGGGTGAAACGAACGTGTCGGTGGATAAGACGCTCGACTGGTCCGATGCGACCGATGCGCTCTGGTACAACGTGTACCTGTGGCCGTCCGCGCAACCTCGTCCGACGGTTCCGACCACGTCGGGGCTGACCGCCAGTTCGTTCAAACCGGCGGGAGCGCTCGAGGGCAATACGAAGTACTACTGGTTCGTGACTGCCGGGAACGCCAAGGGTGAAACGCTCGGGGCGTTGTGGTCGTTCACGACCGAGACGCCGGCGCTGCCCGGTGAGCCGGGCGGACCGACTCCGTCGGATGGGGCCACGGCGGTTCTCCCGACGACCGCGCTGGACTGGGCCGACTCGTCGGCGGCTTCGAAGTACGATCTGTACCTCTGGAAGTCCACGGACGCCAAACCGGCGCAACCGACCGTGACCGATCTGACCGCGAGTCACTACACGCCGTCCGCGATGCTCGAGGGCGCCACAACGTACAAGTGGCAGGTGGTGGCTCGCAACATGGTGGGGCAAACGCCGGGTCCGGAGTGGAGTTTCACGACGCGGGCGATTGTGACCCCGGAGAAACCGCAGTTGATTTCGCCGGAGAACAACGCCGAAGGCGTGCTGGAAGATCCCACCTTCGACTGGAACGACGCGGCCAACGCCGACAGTTACATTCTGTCGGTCTGGAAACAGGGCGACGCCACCCCCACGACGGTATCGGCGACCTGGAGTTATTACTGGTGGAACAGTCCGACTTTCCAGGGAGGGACCACGTACACCTGGCAGGTCACGGCGGTGAACTGGGCGGGACAGACGTCGAGTGACATTTTCACGTTTGTCACGCGGGTTGTCGGGGCGCCGGGCGCGCCCAGCTGGCCCAACCCGTCGAATGGGGCGGTGGATGTGTCGCTGACTCCCACGTTCTACTGGAGTGGCGGCTCGAACGCTCTGAGCCACGACTTCTATCTGTGGAAACCGGCCGATCCGACGCCGTCCACGCCGATGGCGAGCGATCTGGGTGGAACGCAGTTCACGCCGTCGGGTTCACTGGAATCGAACACGGTTTACAACTGGAAGGTGGTGGCGAAGAACGCCATTGGCAGTACCAGTGGACCGGTCTGGACGTTCACGACGCTCTATGTGGCGCCGATCCCGACGCCGGGCGGTCTGGCGGCCAGTCAGGGCGAATGGGGCAGCAGGGTCAACGTTTCGTGGCAACCCCTGGCGGGTTACGGGTATTACTACCGGGTCTATCGCGCCGAATCGCCGACCGACACGCCGCAGGCGATCAGTTTGTGGCAGTCCTCCGCAAGTTTCGAGGATGTGACCGCGAAGCGGCGTCAGACGTACTACTACTGGGTGCAGGCGGCCAACGGCGCGGCGGGTGAAAACGCCGGCGCTCTGGGCGGTCCGGCTCAGGGGTGGCTCTTCCTCCCGACATTGCCACTGCGCGCGTATAAGATCACGTACAGCAAGGACATCACGCTGGCATTCGATACTCCGACCACGGGTGGCCTGACCCTGAACGGCACCACGGACAAGAGCGCGATCAAGATCAAGTGGCTGCCCAAGGGACTGCCTGCCGGAACGGCGAGTGGCACGGTGGCGAAACCGGGGACCGCATACCTCGAAACGCGCGAGATTCCGTCGGTTGTGATTCCGGGCCTCTTTGGCACGTTCGCCTCGGATGCGCCGATCTACCGGATGCAGGCCTCTTCGGTCAAGTCGGTGACAGCGGCCAACGGCTTGGAAGATTACAAGGGCGGGGACGTCGGGACGTTGAAGATCACGGCGTCATACAATTCGTCGCGGACGAACTTTACCGAGTTTGGCGTCACCTCCATTCAGACGGTGGGAAGTATTCCCCTGTCGGTGGCGATCAACGGCGCAGTGCTCGAGGGCCTTTTGACCTCGCAGCCGGTGAAGTACGTCAAGGTGGCCACGCGCAAGTTCAAAGACTCGGCCACGAAGGAAAAGCGCTTCAGCCAGGCGGGTATCGGCGCCCTGGGCGACGTGGATAAGGATGTCAAGGGCGGAACGCTCCTGTCGGTTCAGGACACCTGGCTCTCCGCGCCGAGTTTCGCGCTGGTGCAATCCACCGGTGGACCGGTGGCGCTCGGCTTACTGCAGGGTACGCAGGGGCCGGTCGCAAAGGTGATGGTGAGCGGGGGCGCCTATGCCACCACAACGGTGGGCACCCGGATCCTGCAGGGCAACCTGAGGACGTCGGAGTTGAAGAGCGCGGGACCGATCGCGCTTCTGTCGGCGAAGACCGTCAAGGTGGGGACCGTCTATCTGGGCGGCTACCTGGGCTTCCCGTGGGAACCGAGCCGCATGCGAGTGCTGGCGCAGCCGAAGACCGGAACGATTTCCTGTATCACGACTCTGTCGGGTCTGAACGGGGTGTCGGGCCAGTTCTACGCGGGCTTCCAGGAGGACGGCACGGCCGTCTACACCGGCGGGATCAAGAGCATCACCACGTCGAAAACGGGCCGGATCGAGGGTGAGGCTTTCATTTCGACCGATCCGAAAGCCAGGCCGAAGTTCAAACCGGCTCAACCGCCTGTCACGCAGTTTATCATCCACACGAGCGCGGCAGGTATCGTGGAATGAACCCGTGAGGCCGGTTTCTGAGCGGACGGGTCTGACGAGTTGAAGCAAGAGGTTCAGGAGGGAGAGGAATCCGGATCGGAGGCCTTCTCCCTCCTTTTCTTTTTATGAACATGGAAACCGTTGTTGCCCCCTTTTCGCAAGGTTTTCTCTCAGGTAAGCGGGACACTCGCCTGCCCAGAAACCGGTTTTTTCCTGAGGGGGATATACCACTCCCCGGGACCGCCAGGCGTCTGTCTGGCGTCCATCGAAGAGCCACTTTCTGGAGATATAGCCTTTGCCAAAAAGAATCTTCATTATGACACGGAGTCAGGTGTTCCTGACCCAAGTCCCGTCAGGGACTTTTGACAATAGCCGAGCGCTTCAGCGCTGGGTTCCGGAACACCCGTCTTCCCCGTCCCGGAGGGACGGCTGTCGGTTACCCCTGGTTTTTCAGCCGTCCCTCCGGGACGGAACGGCTGATCGTCAGGACCGACAGCCGGAATAATGAAGGTTCTTTCTGACAATTGCTCTAAAATAAATTTTCAAGTTTATGGGCTGAATAAAGGCGGTTTTCATCTTTTTGGGGGGTAAAGATGTGGGGACAGGATTTTGTTTCCGGGCGCGGAGCAGGTAAAAATGAATGTTTTCCCTCCTTGACAGGCCCGGACCCACGGCGCGATACTGAATCTAAAGAACGAAGCGAATTTCGGCAGGAGCCGGATGGAGGGCACACAGCCGCAGACGTTGAAAAAGGTCGGAAACAGACGGTTTTCTCCGATGAGGAAACGGGTCTGTTGGAGAGGCGGTCCGCGGGCATATCCCCCGGGACTCGGGGAAGCGCCGGAAATATCGCGGGGGTGCCGCGGTCGAGGAATGAGTCTCGGTAGAAATCCTTGCAGGGGGTAACGGGATTATGCGCAGTGTGGATCATTTCATTAATCATCAAATCGAGAAGTGGGAACTGGAACGCGATCAGGAGGAACGGCGCGAGGAGGCGGTCGGGTGGCGTCCGCAGCCGTGGGTGGAAACCTCGGGCCGAAAGGGTCCGTTCAAGCCGGCCATCACCCTGGCGCCCAAGTTTGGGTGCGCCTCGCGAATTGTCAGCCGGGTCTTGAGCCGGCGGACCGGGTATGGGCTTTTCGGGTTCTCGCTCATTGACAAAGTGGCCGAGGACATGAACGTGCGCCGCCAGATGATAGACCGGATGGACCAGCGGCTGCGGTCCTATGTGCGGACGATGGTGGATGGACTGCTGCAGGGACGTTATGTCGAGCAGGAGGACTATTTCCGCCATCTGGTGCATGTTCTCAACGTGTTCATCCACGAGGGGGGCTGCATTCTGGTGGGGCGGGGCGCGCCCTTCCTGGTGGGGCCGGGCGCGGGCATCCGGGTCCGCTTGACGGCTTCGGAAGACAAACGGGTGGCCAACCTGATGCAGTTCTACAACATCGGGGCGCGGGAAGCGGAAGAGCGCATGCGCCAGAGCGACGAGGAGCGCGCCGCCGCCAGTCTGAAGTATTACAAACTCGACATTGACGATCCGTGCAACTACGATCTGGTCATCAACCTGGACCGTCTGAATCCGGAAACGACGGCGCACATCATCCTGCGCGCTCTCGATGTCATGCACCAGAAGTGTGTCAGCGACACGATCTGGCGCACGGGCCGCCAGGAATCCGCGCATGACATCATCAGCCGCCAGATTGACAAGTGGGAGTACCGCCAGCAGGAGTCGCTCAAGGAATTCTGGCATGAAGACGAAATGGGGGAAGGGGAAGGAGGCGGTCACCACCGCTTGCCCAGCATTGCCTTCATGCCCGAGTTCTGTTCGGGATCGCGGCTGGTCAGCGAGGTTCTGCACGAGCGGCTGGGGTACGAAACCATCGGCTACAAGCTGATAGACCATGTGGCCGAAGACATGCAACTCAGCCCGCGGATCATTGACCGGTTGGACCAGCGCGCCCAGGGGGCCATTCAAGCCCTCCTCGACGTGTTGACCGAGGGTCAGCACATCAGCCGCGATGACTATTTCCGTTCGCTGGTGCGGGTGACCCGTGCGTTCATCGTTCAGGGCGGGGTGACGTTGCTGGGTCGCGGGGCGCCCTTCCTCCTCGAGGAACACGAGGGGGTGCGAGTGCGTTTGGTTGCGTCGAAAGAGAAGCGGCTGAGAAATCTGGAAGAATTCTACGGCCTGTCTGGCAAGGAGGCGGAAACCCGCCTGGCCAAGGGCGACGCCGAACGCGCCGAATTCATCCGTCAGTTCTTCAAGGCCGATATCAATACCGCCGAAAACTACGACCTGATCCTGAACATGGACCGTCTGACCCCGAAGGCGGGCGCGGAAATCGTCCTGCGCAGTCTGGAACATCTTCTGGTTTGAACTTGAAAAGAATCGCAGAAGGTACGGGCCACTCGAAAACCGTTTCGCGTGGCCCGGATCTTTTACAGGAACTCCTCGTTGTATAGGCGAGCGATGATGTTACCGGTTATATGGGTTATTCGGGGTTTTCCCTCATTCGTCATTCCCGCGGAAGCGGGAACCCAGATCCGGAACCCCCTGTTTGGATTTTTCCGAGCCGTGAACGACTTCCTTGTCTCGGGTTCGCGCTTCTCTGGGTCCCCGCGTTCGCGGGGATGACGGAGAAATGGTTTCTGTTTTCCCCGAACAGAAAAGGCAAACTAGACAATGAGGAGTTCCTGGTATCTTTTATGGGGAAAACGCTCAAGGTCTCCGCTTGGGTGGCCGATAGGATAGAAGAGGGGAAGTATTACTTGTTTCGGGAGCGCCGCGCCGACAGGGAGGCGCGTGCCCGGGACTGTTTGTTTCTTCAGGGACGAATCGGGGGAGAGGGGAGGCGGTGAGATGGAAACGCCACCAGATGATATGAGGGATTCTGCCACGGGTCAGGCTGTCAGGCCCGGGATGGAACGGGAATTGCGCGTCTTAGTGGTCGAGGATTACGCGACCATCCGCAAGGCCGTAATTCAAGTGTTGAAAACGCTCCACATGACAATCCTCGAGGCGGGTAATGGGCTTGAAGCGCTCGAAGTGCTGGAGCGGGAACCGGTGGATGTGGTTTTCACCGACCTGGTGATGCCCGAGATGGACGGGTTCGAACTGTGCGAGGAAATCCGCCGCCGCCCGGCCCTGCGGCATCTGCCGGTTATTGTCATTTCGACTCATCGGGACGCCCAGTATGTGGTGCGCGCGTTGCGCATGGGCGCCGACGATTACCTGACGAAGCCGTTCACGGCGCCGCTGGCCGAGCGGGTCGTCGAAAGGGCCATGAGCCATGTCTGAAAGCAGAGAACCTGTTCGCGCGTCCCTGGTGGGCGTGGGGGAAGAAAGCATGGTGGTGCGGCTGAGCCGGTTGGACAAGATGCTCGAACTGGCGGGCGAGGTCATTATTGTCAGCGCGAACCTGAACGCCCTGAGTCACCAGTTGCACGAAGGCATGTCCGTGTCCCGGATGCTGTCCGAGGACGCCAAGGATCTGGCGATCACCTCCTCACGCATCTCGTCCGATCTCCATAACCTGGTGACGGATGTCCGGACGGTGGACATGTCGGACCTGTTTGCGCGGTTCCGGCGGCTGGCGCGCGATACCTCGCGGCGGCTGGGCAAGCCGATCCGTTTCAAACTGGAGGGCGAGGAGATCTGCATAGACAAGAAAATCTCCGAGCGCATCTACGACCCGGTGGCTCACCAGATCCGCAATGCGATAGACCACGGCATTGAGGATCGCGAAACGCGTCAGGCGGTGGGAAAAGATCCGGTGGGCGAGGTTACAGTCCGGGTGCGCAACGTGGACAATTTCACGATCATTGAGGTGGTGGACGACGGCCGGGGGCTTCAACTCGACGCCATTCGGCGCAAGGCGGTCGAGATGGGGTTGGTGGATGAAGCCACAGCCGAAGGCTTGGCCGAGGATACCTTGTTCGAATTTCTATTCCAGCCGGGTTTTTCGACCGCTCGCGAAACGACTGGAACGTCGGGTCGGGGCGTGGGGCTGGACGTTGTGCGCGACGCGATGGCCGCCATCGGAGGCGAGACGCGGGTCCAGAGTGTGCCGGGACGCGGTTCGACCTTTTCACTGGTGATGCCGTTGGTGACGGCGGTCAACATTTCCGACTCGCTGCTGGTGCGGGCGCGCAACAACACGTTTGTTTTCCCGATTTCGGCGGTTGTGGCGTCGCTTTCGGTGAATGTGAAGGAGGTGACGACCACGACGGGTCGGGCCCGTTCGATCATGTATCTGGGGAACATTCTGCCTCTTTTCGATTTGATGGCGGTGTTTGGCGAGGCGCCCCTCGAGGTACAGGACGACCTGTTGCGCGTGATTATCATCGAGCACAAGAAAGAACGGCTTGCCTACTGCGTTTCCGACTTCCTTAGCCCGCAGAAAATTGTGATTTCGGAATTTGATGAAGGGCTGAAGGTCGAGGGGCTTCTGGGTACCGCGACCCTGAGCGGGCGGCAGCTGGGCATGGTGATTGACTTGCCGGAACTGTTCACCTTGACTCTGGGCCGCGAGGTCGAGGTGGACGCCCGGAGCGCCGTGGGGCGTTTCAAGGGAGGTGTATCCCCGTCCGGCGCCGTCGAAAAACCGAAGCGCGAGATGTCCCAGGCAGGTGCGGATGAGCCGTGCCACATGCCGCTCGAACGCCGCGCGGCGGGGGAAGAGGACGCGGGAGAAGGCGCGCTGCCCGACTCGGTCTTCCTGCAGGAACTCGAATCCATGTTGGGCCGCTTGAATCGCGAACTGCTGGCGCTCGACGAGAAACGCGACACCGAAACCGCCGACTCGGTTTTCCGCCTGATGCACTCGATCAAGGGCAACCTGACGATGTACGGCGCCGAACGCCCGGCGGGGATCACCCACAAGGTCGAGTCGCTTCTGGAGCGCGCGCGCCGCCGCGCCCTCGAACTGCGCGACGAGGTGTTCGATGTAATGTTCGACGCGGCAGCGTATCTCGAGGAAGTGGTGGCGGCCTTTCAGAAACAGGAACCGGACCCCGAGCCGTCGCGCCGGTTGCTCGATGGGTTGGCGGCGCATCAGGAAGAGAAGAAGCGACCCGAGGAACTCGAGGAAGAGGATCAGGATCTGAACCGGGTTCAGGTAAAACTGGACCCGACGGGTGAGTTCCATCTGTCCTCGCGTCGCCGGGCGGGCGATCTGCTCTTCCAGTGCCGGATTCATTTCGAGCCGGGCGATCAGCCGAGGTTCCTTGTGGCGTACCTGATCCTGCGCCGCCTGCAGAATGTGGTGGACGTGCTGGGTTCCTATCCTTCGCTGGCCGATCTGGAGGCGGGGTTGTGCGAGGACGGGCTGGTGGCCCTGATCGCCGTGGGACCGGAAAACCTGGGGGTCATCGAGCGGCTGGAGCAGAACCTGAAGCGGTATTTTGGTGTCACGCATTTCGAGGCGCAGGCGTTTGCCTGACCCGCGCAAAAGGCTCGCGCGTAAGAGGAAAAAGGAAATCCGTTCATGCCATTCCATGCCTGTATCTATCAGAATCCGGAACTGGCGGTTCCTGTCGAGCCGCTGGTGTCGATGTGCCGGCGCGAGAACCTGGAGGTGATGGTCTGGGACACCACGCCGGCGCTCGAACAGCTGCGCGGCTCGCTGCCCCAGGAACCGGCGATTCTGTTCCTGCCCGCCGTCGAGCGCGACTGCCTCGGGGTGAAAATGGCGCAGGCGGCGCTCATGGACGCGCCCCCGAAGGTGTTCGACGCCGCGCCCCGGGTGATTCTGCTCTATGGACCGGAACTCCCCTCCAAACAGTTTCTTTGCCTGGCGTTTCGCGAAGGGGTGGACGATATTGTGGCGCTCGACGCGGGCACGGAGGCGCTGGCGGTTCAGGTTGCCCGGGCCATCCGCGTGTTGCGGGGGCGCATCGAGTCGTCGCTCGCCGGGGGGGAGTTGAACACCAAGATCCGGGCGTTGCAACGCGCCTGTGAACGGTTCGAGCAACAGAAGGCGCGCTGGGAAGAGCGATACCAGATGCTGGTTTCCACGTCGGTTCGCATGGCGCTGGGCGAGTTGAGCCTGAACGACCTGGCGCCCCGTCTTCTGATCGCGGCCACCAGTCCCACGCAGGCCGCCGCCGCCCAGGACGTGGCCACACAGATGGGGTTCATGGTCCAGGTGGCGCACCGGGGCGCCGACGCAATGGAGATGATGGAAGCTGCGCCGCCGAACGTGCTCCTGACGGACGGAACACTGCCCGACATGGACGCGACGGGTCTGGCGTTCTCGGCCCGGCAGATCCTCGGCAGTCGCCCCATCCACGTGATCGCCTGGTCGGGCAGCGCGGAGTCGGAGGACGCCTTCCTGGCGCCGGACGGTGGGGTGGACGATTTCGTCCTCAAGACCCCCGGCGAAGTCGGCGCCCACCTCCTCGCCGCCGCCCTGCTCGGGGGATTGCGGTGACTCGTATCGCCACCGGGGACATCCCATCTCCTCTCCGTGGCGGATGCGGGAAATGCGCCCCCTCCTCCGCGCTCTCCGCGTCACCGCGCGAGTTTTCGTATGCCTTGAGCCAATCTCTGCAAGCGGAAGCGGGAAAGAAGAAAGCGGTTTCCCGGGATCGCCAATCTCCTGATTGGCGCGGGCGTGGTTCTTTCCGGCTTTGTGTAATCTTTGCGATTTAAACCGTCATATTTCGCCTTATCTAGAACGGGCTTTCAGCCCTTGTGGAAACAACGCGGTCTGTTCCTGTGGTGATGCCACAGGCCACAATGGCTCGCGCCGTTGGCGCTTGACCCGCCCCTTCTATTTCCGGTCTCTTTCCCCCGTGGATCACCTCTCGGGTACCCCCAATCCGGTTGAGCACAATGGGCTTGGGTTTTACAGCCCTTGCCAAAGAAACTTCATGACAACGTGGAGTCAGTTTTTCCAGACCCAAGTCCCGTCAGGGACTTCTGACAATAGCCCAGCGCTTCAGCGCTGGGTTCAGGATCATCCCTTTTCCCCGTCCCGGAGGGACGGCTGTCGGTTCCCCCGGGTTTTCCAGTCGTCCCTCCGGGACGGAACGACTCTTGTAAGAACTGGTGGTCGAATCCGAAGATTTTCTCTGACAATTGCTCAACCGATAGAAGCGGCGGTTTTCGGGGACATCGACATGCCGGTCCGGTCCCGTTTCAATTCTGCTAAAATCCCAGCATTTTTTCCTTGACTCCTGCCGGATGCGTGCTACGCTTTTAGCATGAGGGGGCAATTCCCCTCCCCGCGCGCGTGACCGGCCGGAACGCGCGCTCACCAGTCAAAACCCCAGGAGGCGCTCCACCATGCCGAAATTCAACTTCCGCTCTCTCAGCCGACGCGAACGCGAGATCATGGACATTCTCTACGCGAAGGGGGAAGCGAGCGTCAGCGAGACGCTCGACGCGATGGAAAGCCCGCCCGGCTACTCGGCCGTGCGCGCCATGCTGCGCCTGCTGGATGAGAAGGGGGTCATCCGCCACAAACAGGTCGGGAAGAAGTACGTCTTCATCCCGGTTGTGAAGAAGGAGACCGCCCGCCACTCCGCCCTGCGCAATCTGCTGGCCACGTTCTTCGACAATTCGGTCGAGCAGACGATCACCTCGCTCCTCGAGGTGGAACAGGGACAGCTCACCGACGAGGACCTCGACCGCCTCGCGAACCTGATCGACAGCAAGCGCCGGAAAGGGGCCTGACCATGCTCACCGAAGCGATCGGCTGGCCGCTCGCGCCCGGTTCGGGCGTGGCCATTCTGTTCGACTGCGCGCTGAAGGGGGCGTTTCTGCTTCTGGTTGTGGGGGCGCTTCTGCGCGTGGTCCTGCGCCGGGCGCCCGCTGCGGCGCGTTACGCGCTGTGCGTGGCGGCGACCGGGGGGCTGCTCGCGCTCCCGGCGGTGTCGGCGCTGGCGCCGCGCTGGAGCCTGCCGCTGCCCGAGCGGTGGGCGCGGCAGGCGACGGAAGCCCCGGCCATTGCGCCGGAGGAAGTGTCCGCGTCCCGACTGTCCCCACAATCCGCTCCCCTCCCCCTGGAGTCGGCGGAGTGGTTGCCGCCGTTCGAGGACGAGTGGAGAAATAACCCGTTCCTGACACGCGGGAGCGGGGAAAAAATGGAGTCGCAAACCGGAACCGCCTCCCCGGCGTCCGATGGGATCAAGGGGGACGACAGGACCGATGCGTCCGCTGTTTCGGACGAAACGGTCGCTGCGGCAGCGCGGGTGGACAAACCGCCGCTCGCGCCGTCGCGGGCCGGACGGTTCTCGTTCCGGTGGCCGTCCGCGCCGGTGATGCTGACCGGGGCGTGGGCGTCCGTGGCGGCGTTGGCGTTTCTGCCGTGGGTTGTCGGGTTGTGCGCCCTGCGGCGGTTGCTGCGCCGGTCGCGCCGGATCGAGCGCGGCGGGGCGGTCGAGCAGCTGGAAACGCTCTGCCGATCGCTCGCGCTTCCGACTCCCCCGCTCTATGAGACCGACCGCTCGCTGGTGCCGATGGCGGGGAGTTTCTTCGGTTCGTTCATCCTGTTGCCCCCGGACGCCGCCGCGTGGTCCGAGGCGAAGCTGCGCAATGTGTTGACCCACGAGATGGGGCATATCGCGCGCCGCGACGACCTGGCCTACCTGGCCGCGCGGCTGGCGGCGGCGCTGCACTGGTTCAATCCGTTCGTCTGGGCGCTGCTGCGCGTCCTGCGATACGAGCGCGAGCGCGCCTGCGACGACCTGGTTCTGCGGCAGGGGGCCGTGTCGTGCGACTATGCCAGCCATCTGGTGGAAATTCTGAAAAACGCCTCATCCGTCCATCCGGCCATGTTGGCCGCCACGCCCATGGCGTGTCCGCGACGGCTCGAAAAACGCATCGTCGCGATACTGGACGACCATCTGAACAGGAAAGGTCTGACCATGCGAAACCGCATCACAACGCTGGCCGTGGTGACCGCCCTGACCCTGTCCCTCGGGGGAGCGACCGTCACCCGAAGTGTGGAAACGAATAAAGTCGAAGCGAAAGCGATAGAACAAACGAGCACGGAAGAAGCGACCCGAACGAAACCGCCCACCCAGCCAGACAAAGCGCCCGGGGCGGAAAAGACCCCGGCGGAAACCGCCGCCCAGGTCGCCACAGCCGATCCGGCCCAGCCCGAGAAGCCCGCCGCGCCCCAGGAGTACACCCTGCCCGAGGGGCACGTCTCGGCGTTCGGGAAGGACTATCAGTACGCCTTCCTGAGCGGTGACGGCGCGGGATACAAGCCGCCGGACTACGAGGGGTTCTTCCCCGACGACGAGGAAGCGGGGAAGAAACTCGACGAAATGTTCGAGGGGGATGTCAGGGGGAAGAAAATCAAATGGATGGACCCGGATGAGGTCTGGCGGACCGTTCGTCAGGGATGGAAACGTAGCAGTGCAAGTACGAAAGTGAAAGTCCGGAGTCAATCCAGGTGGCAAAACCCCGATTCGATCGAGATTCTTTATCATTTGTCGGCTGTTATACGTCTCAACATGGGGAGCGAGCGCATTTATCCCCAGTTAAGTCCAAAAATCCCTTCGGCCATACTCAAATCTTTTGTGGACTTGAGTATGAAGATGGAGGGAGAGGCTGGCCGTAATCCGTTTTTTGTAAGTATGATGGTGCATGGTCAAAAACAGAGTGACGAAATCCTGAAGTATATCGAGCCCTATCTGAAATCGAGCGATCCGTCCGTTGTCAAGAAGGCGTCCGAACTTCGGGGAATGTTTGATAAGAAATCGACTCAGGAATTTTTGGAAGTGATGTTGAAAGATATGGAAAAGAAGCGGCAGGCTTTCCTGAACGGGACCGATGAAGAACGCCGGCGGATTATCAATGCTCCCCGGTATTTATCCTCCGGGGATCCATTCCCCCCAAAACAGAGAGAGAAAGAAGATGCCGGATATCTCGATATTTTTTCCCGGTACAAACAGGATCCCGATCTGATTATTCGGAGAAATATTGCCGCGATCATTTGCGCTTCGTATCTGGAAAACATGTCGGCAGATGAAAACCCCCGGGCGATTCAGATTGTGCTGGAGATGTTGCCGGATCTGGATGCGGACATACGCAGCAGTCGTGTCATCCCGGTTCTTTCATCCGTTCGGAATAAATCCGACCAAGTCGTACGGGTTCTGCTCGATATTGCCTATGTTGATAGATACAGCATCTACCATGAAATCGTAGATGGATTGCGAGAGGATCGGGTCGTGGCGCGGAAGTTGTTGGAGGCCGATCTGGCCGATTTTCAGAACGATCCACAGAAGGCGTTGAACGCTTTCGAAGTCTATGGGGATGTTCTGGGGGAACCGCCGGCTTCCACGCCGGACTGGGTTGCGGGCATGACCGCCCTCTCGGGGATGAAAGAAGTGGTTTTCTATCTGAAAGCCACCGATCCGAAGACACAAACCGACCTGGAGGCCTTCCGTGCAACCGTCCGGGAAACCTTGCTTCAGAACAAAGAGCGGGGCGGGCGGTGGTTGAAACAATTCTACCTCGACCGAAGGAACAAAACCTGGATCGCGGTTCTGTTCACGCCGGTCCAGGACCGGTATCTGTTTCAGAATCAGATCCGGTCGAGTGGAAAACTGGTGAGCGAGGATGGTTTTGCGCGGACCTATATGACGTCGGAGGAAAAAACTCGGTTTCTGTTCGACGAAAACCTTCGGACCCCCGACATGCAGCCGGTCAAGTATTGGGAAATAACATTTTCAAATGAGGGAGAAACGGCTCCCCCCCTGCCCGCCGAAGCAGTAGCCGTTTGGGAGAAAAAAAAGAAGGAAGCGGAGGTCGAAACCCAACGCCGGGAGGAAGTTGAACGTAAGTTTTGGGAGAAGGCTAAGACTCTGCCAGGATGGGGTCAGCCAGGATGGGGTATATAAGATTAACAGGATACTATGAACCGTGGTTGATGGCAAAAAACAAGTCTTATGTTTCTCTGTTATGGGTCGAGAACGGTTTTGGCCCCCTCACCTTTTGGGTGAGGGAGTGGACTGCGCCAATCAGGAGATTGGCGATCCCAGGCGACCGCTTTCTCCGCGTAAAACGATCTTTCTGGGAGGGCGGGCGTCCTCGCCCGCCTGAAAAAACCGGACGATAGGCGTTCAACTGCGGTTTTCAGGATGAAAGAACAAATGGATTTCCGCCTCGATTGTTGGTAAGATGGTCTCCTTCTGAAGAATGATTCCAAAGCCGGGAGGGGACCATCATGCGCGACGGAGAATTGTGTGGGGTCACGGGGGCGTTCGGGTATTCGGGGCGGTTCATCACCCGGCGGTTGCTCGACGCGGGGTATCGGGTGCGGACGTTGACGAATTCGTCCGCCCGGACGGAATTGTTCCCGAAGCCGGTCGAGGTGTCCCCGTTTTATTTCGACGATCCGGCGGCGCTGACGCGCGCCCTCGAGGGCGTCGAGACGCTCTTCAACACCTACTGGATTCGATTCAACCACCCGCGTTTCACGTTTGCCGAGGCGACCGCGAACACGCGGACGCTCTTCGAGTGCGCGAAGGCGGCGGGGGTCGGGCGCGTGGTCCATATCAGCATCACGAACCCGTCGGAGGATTCGCCGCTGGAGTACTTTCGCGGCAAGGCGCAGGTCGAGCGGATGCTGGCCGAGTCGGGGCTGTCGCACGCGATCCTGCGCCCGACGGTTCTGTTCGGCGGCGCGGACATCCTGATCAACAACATCGCCTGGACCCTGCGTCACTTTCCCTTCTTCGCGATTTTCGGGGACGGGCAGTACCGGCTCCAGCCGGTCCATGTCGAGGATCTGGCGCGGCTGGCGGTCGAGCAGGCCGGGGAGACGGCGAACGTCGTGGTGAACGCGACCGGGCCGGAGACGTTCACCTACCGGGAGCTGGCGTCGGCCATTGCGCGGATCATCGGGGTGCGGCGTCCGTTGATCCCAGTGCCGCCGGTCGTGGGGTACTGGGGCGCAACGGTGACCGGGTGGCTGATGCGCGACGTGGTGATGACGCGCGACGAATTGCGCGGGTTGATGGGGAACCTCCTGTGTGTGGACACGCCTCCCACGGGCCAGATCGCGCTGGCGGACTGGGCGCGCCGCCAGGCCGACACTCTGGGCTGCCACTACGCCAGCGAACTGGCGCGGCGCCGGGCGTGAAAGACGCCGAAAGATCGGCGCAGGGCAATGCGGAGGCGTGAAGCCGCAAAGAACCGCCCCCGCGCCAATCAGGAGATTGGCGGTCCCAGGGAGGGCTCCTTTTCTACAAAGGAGATACCGAATTTCGCGCCTTCGCGCGATCCCTGTTTTCAAGCGGTTCTTCGTTCAGTTGCGTTTCCCCGCGCCCGGTCCATTGGCCCCTTTCAAGGCACAATCCAGGTTTCCCCATTTTGCTTTTCCCTTCCAGCGTATTTTCTTGAAGATTTTCGTAAGGGCTCTCGGGTAGAATCCCGGAGGAGTTCCGTCAAGGGGTGTGTCGCTGTATCGAAAGGATGGGGGATGAACAGGTTCGAGGAAAATAAATCTGGACCGGCGAAGCCGACGCTCGAGACGTTGCGGAAACCGGCTTTCAAGCAACGAAAACCCTATCTGAGGCTCGTGGCCGTCGGGGTTCTGCTGTTTGCTTTTGTGAACAGTTTCGATGTGATGATTGACCTCCTGCGGGGCAACTTCATCCAGACGCGCGAGGTGGCGCGGTTTCCCCTGAAACCGGGGCATCAGGAGTTTGGTCCGGTGACGCTCGAGCCGGGACTGCGGGGTGCGGAGGTGCGGGTCGAGGCGGTCTCGAAGGACTCGCGCTCGGTGCGTCTGACCGGACGAGTGGACCTGCGCAGCGCGTTCGACCGTCCGTTCAGCCAGACCGACTTGAAGGTCGAAAAGGGGTATCCGCCCCGGAACATTCTGAACTTTCTCTCCAGCCAGCCGCGTCAGGTCGAAGCGTACTCGATCATGGTTCCCTACTGGGGGCCGCTTTCCATGACCTGGGATGTTGAAACGCTCGATGGGGCGGATGAGGTCTGGGTGACGGTGTCGCAATTCGAGTCGAAGGCGACGGTTGGAAAAACGGCGCGTATCAAAACGTTCGAGGAAGCGGTGGCGGAATTGCCCTCCGGTTCGTCGGGGCGGATGGAGGCATTGCGGTTTCTGAAGTACTGGTGGTGGAAAAACGCAGACAACCCGGAGGCCATGCGCCAGACGCTCGAGGCGGTTTACCAGCCGGCGGCGCATGCGCGGCGCTACTACCGGCCCAGTGAGCCTGTCTGGGTCGAGATGGACGCGCCGCCCTTTGAACTGCTCCAGGGTTTTGGCGGGCCGTTTGCCCTGTCGGGTGGGGTCTGCGTGAACCAGGGCGCCCGGCGCAGTCTCTTCACGATGCGTTCCCTCGACGATATCCGCCTGCCGGTCCGGATGGATGCGGCCAATATGATGGGGGTGCGCGATCCGGCGAACGAGGTTACGCCCTTCTGGGTGCTCGATCGGTACAACACAGATTCGTCCGGGACGCAGACGGTTGCCTGGAGTGTCGAGTGGCAGGGGAAGGCGATTCCGGTCTCGGTGGTAGAAACATTGCCCGCCGGGTTTCCCGCGGTGGAGTCGGGGGTCGAGGTGGACCGCCTGATGCAGGCGCGGGTGCGGTCGGAAATCCACCAGTCGAGCGCCGAGGGGTTGATGTGCAGTGTGGTGGCGGAGACCTCGCTTCCGCTGACGTTGCACCACGAGGTGTGTGTGTCCCTGGCGGGCGGGCAGTTGACACCTATCGGGACGGTGACGATCGGTCAGGGGGACACGGGGCGACGCGATCTGCATTTCAACGCGTCGTCGGAACTGATCGCCGCGCAGGATTTTTGGATCGCCTTGCGCCCGAGTCTGGACCCGCTGCCGGAAGGCCTCGAATCGAAACGTTTGTGGGGCGGATCGTTGTCCATGGAATCTGCGCCTTCCGGGGTGAAGAGCGGCGCCGAAGCGGCTGGCGGGGGCGAGGGGGAGTCTCCCGATGGCGGTTCGTGACGAGCAACGGTCGGGCCGGGTGCGGGTGTTGCCGCTTCTGCTTTCATGCCGCACGGCCCGTTCAGGGGGCTGGCGGCGAGGGATCCGGGTCTGTGCGCTTCTGCTGGGGCTGCTTGGGGCTGCCGCGGCGTTGGCCTTGTGGGGGATGAACTGCTGGGTGGTGCGTTCCACCCGCGCTCAGGTGTACCACACCGTGGAGGACCTGCCGTACCGCGATGTGGGAGTGGTCCTGGGGACGAGCCGCCGTACGCGCGACGGGCGCGAGAACCTCTATTTCCGCTACCGGATCAACGCGGTCGTCGAACTCTATCAACAGGGCAAAATCCGCCACATTCTGGTGAGCGGGGACAACAAAACCCGCGATTACGACGAGCCGAACGACATGCGCCAGGCCTTGATCGACAGCGGGGTTCCCCGATCGGCCATCACACGCGATTTCGCGGGATTTCGCACGCTCGATTCGATCGTCCGCGCGCGCGATGTGTTCGGGCTGAACGGTTTCACTGTCATTTCGCAGGAGTACCACGATTATCGGGCGTTGTTCATTGCGCGTCACGAGGGACTCGATGCGGTGGCCTATTGCGCGAAGGATGTGGCCGCGTCGGAGTTCCGCCGGCGCAACGCCGCGCGCGAGGTGGTTGCGCGGGCGATGGCGGTGGTGGACCTTTACGTCCTGCGCACCCGTCCCCGCTTCCCCGGCCCTCCCGAGCCGATACAACTGGAGGCGAATGGACAGGAGACGAATGGATAATTGACAATTGATAATGGACAATTAAAAATGCCGAGGACAGTGGAGGTCTGATGGGCTGTCGGGTCTGATGGAATGAGACCTGTGGGGTTCATTGTCGATCATCCGTTTTCACTTATCAATCAAGGGGCATGTCGTCGTTATCAACTATCCATTGTTCATTATCATCTAGAGGACGTGTCACATTATCAATTATCCATTGATTGACAGGGGTTTGGCGTGAAGAAAGTGTTACTGATTTCCCAGGCTTTTCCGCCCATTGCCCATGTGGCCAGCAAGCGCGCGGGGTGCCTGGCCAAGTACCTGCGCGAGTACGGCTGGGAACCCGTCGTGCTGGCCCAGCAGTGGATGGGCCGCCGCACGTCCAACGATGTGGATGACAATTGCTTCTGCGATCCGGATTTCGTCGCCAACCTGCCCGCCGATCTGACCGTGGTGCGGGCGCCGGTGAAGGACTATGCGCCCGGTTCCCCCGCGTGGGCTGTGGATCTGGCGCGGCGTGTCTTTCTCCCGCACCATCGCCCCTACCCTTTCTGGCGCAACGCACGGGCCGTTCTGCCCCAGATTCTGAAAGAGCATGAAATCAAGGCCGTCTGGGCCACCGCGCCCTGGGCTTGTTCGCACCTGTTGGGGGCCGAGGCCGCCCGCCGGGCGGACTGCCCCTGGGTCGCCGATTTTTGCGAGATCATCGGCCAGGCGTATGAAAACCCCCTCGCCTCGGCCATCAACCCCATCCGCCTCCTGCACCAGAGTCGGTACCTCAAGACCGCCACGGCGGTCAGCGCCGCCACTCACGGGTTTGCCGAGCGGCTCGAGGTGTGGCACGGTCGCCCGGTCCACGTGATGTTCAACGGATTCGACCCCGACGACTTCGCCCCCGACCCGGCCCCGCGGCTTGACCGTTTTCGGATTCTCTACACCGGCTGCCTGACCAGTCACGGGCGTCCGAATTTCCGGCCCCTCCTGGATGCCATCCGGAGTCTGATCGAGGCCGGGGAGATGGATGCCGACCGGGTATCGCTCGACTTCTATGGCGCGAACAACGCGCGGGCGCTCGCCCGGATGGTCGAGGGGCATCCCTGTCGGCCCCTGGTTTTCGGCCATGAGGCGGTGGGGCGCGCCGAGTGTGTCGCGCTCCAGCGTTCGGCCGCCGTGCTGCTCCAGTCCGCTCTCCCGAGGAGCCGGGGGGGGGTGATCCCGGCCAAACTGTTCGAGTACCTTTCCGCGCGCCGTCCGGTTCTGGCCGTGCCGGGGGATGGCGGCGGAGTGGACAACATCCTGCGCGAAACGGGCACCGGGGTGAGCGCCGCCACGGCAGCGGACCTGGCGCCGGTCCTGAAGGCGTGGTATGAAGAGTGGCGCTCGACAGGGTCGGTTGTGTGCCGGGCCGACGAGAAGGCCGTCGCGAAGTACTCGCGCAAGGAACACGCCCGGCGTCTGGCCCGCCTCCTCGACGAGTGCGCCTCCATGTATTGACCGTTTTTCAACCCCGAGAAACAAGTGAACGCTTTCTTTCGTACTCTATTGTGTCGTCACATTCGCTGCGCCCGGTTTTGGGCGCTTTTCGCGGTTGAAGGACGTGGTTTCGCTGTCCAATGGGCTGAAACCGGGTGTTGAACTCGGTTCGACTCCGTCTTTGCCAGGAGAAATTTCGGGTGTCCCGCTGGTTTCTTTCAAGTTCCCGCTTGACACGCCGGGGATGGGCCGTTAGCTTGACAATCGCCGAGAACGGTTCTGTGGTGAAAACCGCGGGGGGCAGGTATTTCCGGCGTCGGTCGTGACGTGTGGCCGTCACGACGATTTTTCAGGGGAATGGGTGGATGCGAGATCATGCGCTGGTCCTTGTATGTTGGGGCGTTTTTCATGATTTTGCTGCTGGCCGGCGGCGGGTACGGATGGGTCAAGTATAAGGCGTCGAAGAAGCAGCAGGAAGTGAACGATGAGGCGGCGCGCTGCAAGACGTGGATAGACCTGAATCAGCACGACAAAGCCCAGGAGGGGTTGGTGCGCCTCCTGAACGAGAACCCCAAGATGCGCGACGCCGACGTGCTGCTGACGAAACTGGCCGGATCGTACGAGGCCACGAGCGAGACGGAGAAGGCCGCGGAGTGCTGGGAAAGACTCTGTGCACGGTTTCCGGATTCCGGTTACGTCCCCAAGGCGCTTTCCGCCCTGGCGGATTATGCGCTGGCCAAGGAAGACTTTACCAAGGCGAGCGAGAACTGGAACCGAATTCTGACCCAGTACGACCAGAGCGACGTGGTGGACGACGCAAAATTCGGACTGGCGCAGCTCGACTACAAGGAGTCGAGCGACCGCATGAAGATGCGCCAGACGCTGTGGGATCTGATCGAGGCCTACCCGACGTCGGACAAGCGGGCGCAGATGGAAGCGCTTCTGGGCGATATCAATATCAGCCTTCTGTTTTCGCCACAGGAGGTCGAGGGGAACGATGAGTTCAAGATCCATGTGATCAAGAAGGGGGACGCGCTCGACAGTCTGCGCAAGACCTACAAGGTCTCGCCGGAGTTGCTGATGCGGGTCAACAGTATTCGGAATCCGAAGTTGCTCAGCATCGGCAAGCAATTGGTGATTCCGCAGACGGATTTCACGATCGAAGTGGACAAGGCGTCGCTCACACTGTTGCTGCTGAACCGGGGCAAGTTCTTCAAGCGCTACTCGGTGCGGATGCCGCGCGAGGAATTGCGGGCACCGGGGGGAACGTATTCGATCGAGCGCAAGGTGGAAAATCCGTCGTGGCCCGGTCCGGACCGCACGTATCCGGCGGGGGATCCGGGGAATATTCTGGGGTCGCGTCTGCTTTCGTTGAAAGGCTCAAACGCCAGTATTCACGGGACGAACGACCCCTCTACGATCGGGCAGTACGCGTCGGTCGGCTATATCGGCATGACGAATCAGGACGTGGAAGAATTGTACGATTTGGCGCCCAAGGGCGCTAAAGTTGAAATCAAAGGAAAGATAAAAAAAGATGACAAAGCCAAAAAGTGAGAAAAAGCAGAATATTCTGACGCTCGGGTTGCCCAAAGGGAGCCTGCAGGAGGCGACCTTCGCTCTCTTCCGCAAGGCGGGGTACAACTTCTCGGTACCCTCGCGGTCGTACAACGTCAACAGTGACGACCCGGAGGTTCGGGCCATGCTGATCCGCGCGCAGGAAATCGCGCGTTATGTGGACGAGGGGATTCTCGACGTGGGGTTGACGGGTCTGGACTGGATTCAGGAGAACGGAGCGAAGGTGCATCCTGTGTGCGACCTGGTGTACGCCAAGGTGTCGCGCAACAAGCCGCGGTGGGTGTTGTGCGTGCCGGAGGATTCGCCGGTCAAGTCGGTGAAGGACCTCGAAGGCAAGCGGATCGCCACCGAGGTGGTCAACCTGACGAAGCTGTACCTGCGCAAGCATGGCGTGAAGGCGCATGTCGAGTTTTCCTGGGGCGCCACGGAGATCAAGGCGCCGGAATTCGTGGACGCCATTGTGGACATCACCGAGACGGGCAGTTCGCTGCGCGCCAACAAGCTGCGCATCGTGGACACGATCATGGAGACGTGGAACCAGTTGATCGCGAACCGCGAGGCGTGGAAAGACCCGTGGAAGCGCGAGAAGATCGAGAATATCGCGATCCTGCTCGAGGGGGCGATGGCCTCGGAGGGCAAAGTCGGCCTGAAGCTGAATGTGAAGAAGGAAGACATGGGGACGGTCTCGAAGATTCTGCCAAGCCTGACCGGACCGACGATTTCGCACCTGGGCGAGGCCGGGTGGTATGCGCTCGAGGTGATTATTGACGAGTCGGAAGTCAAGCGTCTGATTCCGGCCCTGCGCCGCGCGGGCGCGTGCGGGATCATCGAGTATCCGTTGAACAAGGTGATTTACTGATCCTTTCCAGGGGGATCTTTCATCTAAACCCGAGGATTTTTGTTTGTGGGGGTTCTGGCCCCGAAGGGGCCGCCCCATGAATAGCCGTGGGTGACCGAAGGGAACCCACGGAACCCGCAGAATAGGCCCAAGCTCTGAAGGGGCGTCCTAAACGAGAAAGATCCGGGCCTCAGAGTGATTGCGAGGAGAGGGGTTCCATGAGTGTTCTTGCGGTGATTCCGGCCCGGTACGCCTCGACGCGTTTTCCGGGTAAGCCGCTGGCCGATTTGTGTGGCAAGCCACTGGTAGTCCACACCTGCGAGCGGGCGCGCGAGGCGAAGCGGGTGGACGAGGTGGTCGTGGCCACCGACGACGTCCGGATTGCCGAGGCGGTCGAGGCGTATGGATTCCGGGCGGTGATGACATCGGCCGATTGTCCGTCCGGGACGGACCGTATCGCCGAGGTGGTGGCGAACTGTCCGGACGCGTCGATCGTTGTGAATGTTCAGGGCGATGAGCCGCTGATCGCGGCTGAAGTGATCGACCGCGCGGTCGAAGCGCTTGAGGCGGACCCGGCGTGCGCAGTCAGCACGGCGGTGATCCGGATCGCGCGGCGCGAGGATTTCGAGTCGCCGCACGTGGTCAAGGCGGTGTTGGATCTGTCGGGCCGGGCGCTTTATTTCTCGCGTTCGATGGTTCCGAACCTGACGCGGGCGTCGGCGGAGGATCTGGCGTTGTTTGCGCCAGCGGGGGACGCGGCGGCTCCGGCGTTCCTGGGATTCAAGCACTTCGGGTTGTATGTCTATCGGCGCGAGGCGTTGCTTCGGATTGTGCAGTTGTCTCCATCGCCGCTCGAACGGGTGGAAAAACTCGAGCAATTGCGTTTCCTCGAACACGGATTCGGAATCCGGGCGGTCGAGACGGCGCTGGACAGTATCGGAGTGGATACGCCCGAGGATCTGGAAGCGGCGCGGGTGGTTCTGGAAAAACGGTTGGCCCCCGGCGTGTAAGCCGGTTCGCGAGCGGAGTGGTTTCGCAACAGGATGGGGGCGCGCGGGCGCCGTTCGTCCTGTTTGCGTTTTGGGGTTCTGATTAAGACGGGAGATCGAGTCGAGGAAAGCGGGGCACAAAGATGAAAACAGCGCTGGTGTTGGTGGATATTCAGAACGATTATTTTCCCGGGGGCAAGATGGAACTGGAAGGGGCTGAGGACGCCGGGAAGGCGGCCGGGCGGCTCTTGAAAGCGGCGCGGGGCGCGGGTTTGCCGATCTGCCACGTACAGCACGTGATGACGCGCCCGGGCGCGCCGTTTTTCCTCCCGGATACCGACGGGGTCAAGATCCACGCGAGTGTCGCGCCGGCGGACGGGGAACGCATCTTTGTGAAGCATGGGCCGAACAGTTTTCAGGGGACGGACCTGAAGGCGCACCTGGACGAGTTGGGGGTCGAGCGGTTGATCATTGCCGGCATGATGACGCACATGTGCGTCCATGCCATCACGCGCGCGGCGTTCGACTTCGGGTACACGTGCGTGGTCGCGCACGACGCGTGCGCCACGCGGGCGGTGGTGTGGAATGGCGTCGAGGTTCCGGCGGCGCAGGTCCATGCGGCGTTCATGGGCGCCTTGGCGTGGATTTATGCAAAGACGTTGACGGTGGATGAGATTGTGGAAATGGTGGCGCAGGAAGTACACTAAAGAGTGAAAAGGTAAAGTGGAAATAGAGAAAGGCCAGGTGAGGCGGAATGACGGAGAGTTTTGTGGTGCAGTCGGCGCGCGGGGCGCGCCAGGCGTCTTTGACGCTGGCGGCGTTGCCGATCGCGGTGCGTAACGGGGCGCTCGAGGCGATGGCGCAGGCGGTTGAGGCGCGGCGCGAGGAAATTCTGGCCGCGAACGCGCAGGATCGGGCGGCGGCTCAGAAACTGGTGGACGCGGGGCGTATCACGCAGGCGTCGGCGAAACGGCTGGACCTGAGCGGGGCCAAATTCGACGGGGTGGCCGAAGGGTTGTGGAGTGTCGCGGCTCTGCCCGACCCGCTCGGGTGTGTGCAACGGGCCACGGAACTCGATGAAGGACTGAACCTGTACCGGGTGTCGTGTCCCATCGGGGTGATCGCGATGATTTTCGAGTCGCGTCCGGACGCGTTGCCCCAGATCGCGTCGCTTTGTCTGAAGTCGGGCAATGCGGTGCTTCTGAAGGGAGGGAGCGAGGCGCTGGGGACAAACCGCATTCTGGCGCGGGTGCTCGACGAAGCGGCGCGCTCGGTGGGGATACCGGACGGGTGGATGACGCTGCTGGAAACGCGTGAGGAAATCGCGGAGATTCTGGGCCTCGACGAGTGGGTTGACCTGATCGTGCCGCGCGGCTCCAATGAGTTTGTGCGGTACATCATGGACCATACTAAAATTCCGGTGACAGGTCACAGGGACGGAATCTGTCACACCTATATCCATGCGGCGGCGGATGCGGAAAAAGCCGGGCGGATCGCGGTGGACGCCAAATGCCAGTATCCGGCGGTGTGCAACGCGACCGAGACGCTGTTGTTTGATCGCGAGTCGGTGGGGCGTGTGGGGCGCGCGACACTTGAAGCCTTGCTCGAACGGGGGGTGGAATTGCGGTTGTGCCCCGAGACGCGAGCCGCGCTGGTCACGACGGGTTTCGAGGTCGAGCGCTGTGGCGAGGCGCTCGAGGAGGATTGGCGCACCGAGTATCTGGACCTGATTCTGTCCGTGCGAACCGTGGCGGACCTGGATGCGGCCATTGAGCACATCAACCGCTACGGCAGCCACCACACCGATGCCATCGTGACGGAGGACGCCGCGGCAGCCGAGCGTTTTCTGGCGCGGGTGGATTCTTCGTCGGTGGTTCACAACGCTTCGACGCGTTTCGCCGATGGGTTCCGGTACGGCCTGGGCGCCGAGTTGGGCATCAGCACGGAAAAGATCCATAGCCGCGGGCCGGTGGGTCTCGAGGGGTTGACGATCTACAAATATCAGTTGCGCGGTTCGGGTCAGGTGGTGGCGGACTATTCCGGTCCGCAGGCGCGGAAGTATTCGCATCGCCCTCTGCCAACGGGAGAATAGAGCGATATCTCGAATATGCAGTATAAGAAACACAGTTTGTTCGACCTGAATTCGTTGTTTGATGGTGGCGGATAAGACGCCTGTCTTCGTTCTAATGAGGGGTGCGTGTTTTGAACTTTTTCTCCCTTCGGAAGAATGGGTCGGGGGGCGCTCGGCGGCTCGGCGGCGGGTTTACACGTGGGGGGAGAGAGAAAAAAGGTTTGACTAGATTCTTTTGATTCGATAAGAATGGGTTGTCGGTGCGTTTATGACCCCGAAAAGGGGTGTGAATTGTTGGGTCTTTTCGACTTTTCAATGCGCCGTCTTGCCGATTGGCGCGAGCCTGTAACGGGGACCCCGGTGTCCCCACTCATTTGAACGGAATGGCGAGAAGCGGCAGGTTTCGGGAGTAACGGTCTCGTTTTGCCCTGTTTGCAGGGTGCGCAAGCGAGTCTGACCCCCGAGGAGTCCCCTTGACCCGTGGAGGTTTGAGAGTCCCATGCCAGGTCTCAAGCGTTGTTTAGGAGTGGATTTAGGCGGCCGCTCGGTCAAGATTGTCGAGATGGTTGTGGATAAAAAAGGGGTGCGTATCGAGCGCATGGTGTCTGCGCCGGTGCCGGTGGACCCCAATGCGCTTGAGACGGAGCGCACCGGCGTGTTGTTGGAAGCCGTGCGCAAATTGCTCAAGGAGCACAAAATCTCCACCAAACAGGCGGTTTTCTGCATGCCGGGTCAGACGGTGATTGTCCGTCCCCTGCGCCTGCCGCGTGCGCCCGGACCGCGTCTGCATCAGATTATTCATTTTGAAGCCCGGCAGATCATCCCGTTCCCCCTTGAGAAAACCCTGCTTCAGTATCAGGTGTTCGACTCCGAGGATGCGCGCGAGGTGGAAGTGCTCCTGGTGGCCATGAAAAAGGAAACCAACCAGGAGTTCATGAGTTCGTTGCGCAAGATGGGCCTCAAGGCGGTCGGCATCGGTGTCTCGACGCTGGCGCTTTACAACGGCCAGGAATTGTACCGGTTCAACTTCGAAAAATGGGTGGAATCGGGCGGTTTGGGGGGCGGTTTCCTCGGGCTGGGCGGTGGCAAGCCCAAGGCCAAGGTGGAGAAGCCTAAGAAAGAGAAGAAAAAACCCGCCAAAAAGAAGAAAAAAGGCGAGGAAGCGGTGGAAGAGGCGCCTGTTGAGGAGCCGACTTTCGAAGCCTCCGAAGGGGAGTCGGATTTCCTGGGAGTCGGGCTTGATGCCGGGTTCGACGAGGTTCGGGCCTATGTGAACCTGGGCGCCCGCTCGACCGACCTGGCCATCTGCCGCGCGGGTGGGACCAAGATTGTCGGTTTCGTTCGTCCGATTCCGATTGGCGGCAATCATATCAGCAGTGAGATTTTCAAGGCGTGTGGGTGCCAGTCGTTCGACGAGGCCGAGCAGGTGAAGTTCACGCGCACGGCCGTGCAGTCGGCTCAGTTTGAGTACGAAGCCGACCCGACCGCCTACGACGAACGGGCCTGCAAGGCGGCGACGGCGGTGTGCGACCGCATCGTGGCCGAGCTGCGCCGCTCGCTGGATTATTATATTTCCCAGCCCGACGGGGTGGGGGTGGACCGCTTGATCCTCAGTGGCGGGGGCGCGCGTCTGCCGTTCCTGACCAGCTACATCGAGGACCGTCTGAGTGTGCCGGTCGAGGTGGATCAGGATCTTGGCGGGTCTGGAGTTACGTACCCCGACACCTACCGGACCGAGGACTTCGACCTGGCCTCCTACAAGGTCGCCATCGGGTTGGCCAGTCAGGGGTTGGGGATCAGTCCGCTGACCATTGACTTCCTGCCGGAAGAAGCGCGCATGATGCGCGACCTGAGCGGGCAGTACGCGGAAATGGCCGTCCTTGCGGCGATGGTCGCCGGCATGGTTTTCTTTGGCATGAAAGCGGGGGAAGCCAAGGTCAAGGCGATGAGAGCCGACATTGCGCGGATGAATGAAATCGTGCTCCGGACCGACCCGCTTGTTGATGAATTCAAGAAGGCCGATGAGGCTCGAAAAACGATTCAGGGCGCGTACACGATCCTGCATCCGGCGTTGGCGCCGCGCGACTTCTGGTTGAATTTTGCCAGAAAGATACAGGAACTCAAACCGGCGGATATCGTGATCACCCAGATGAATTGCACGCCGAGTCCTGAAACGCCCCTCGAAACGAATGTCACGATCGCCTGCGAGGCGCAGGAGCAGACCTCGCCCGGGCGGTTCATCACCAAACTGAAGGATCTGATCACCGATCCCCAGCGAAACGCGATGGGCTTCACCGTCGTGTCGGTGGTCAACACGTCCACGCAGTCCGGGGCAAGCCGGGTCACGGGCCGTTCCCCCGTTCAGATGTTCAGGATCTACGCCAAAGTGCAAAACGTATCGGCTCAGCCGTTGACCCGCCTGGCCGACCCGCTCAAGCCGTTGCCGGCGGCCGATCCTCTTGCGGCTGCGGCCGCGGCGGCTCCTGCCGCAGCTCCTGCCGCGGACGCCGGAGCCGCAGGGGGCGGCGCAGGGTTGCCCGGGATTTAAGGCCGCGCGGGGTCTTGCGGAAAAATGGGAAGGTGTTCAGCAAAGGGCGTTCGGGGGGGCGGGAAAGGGTGTCCGACTCCCGGTGAATCCAACAGGAATAAAGGGCGTGGCAAGCCATGAACGAGCAGTTGGAGAAAACAAAAGAGTTTCTGATCGCGAATATCCGCATGGTTGCGTTTGTCGTGGGTCTGGTTTTACTGGGCTCTGTTATTGCGCTCTATGCGCTGGATTCGGGCGCATTGCCCCCCTTGCCGACGGCCGCTCCGGCTCCGGCTGCGGGTGGCGCTGGCCCTGGCGGAGCGATGCCGGGCGCGTCCACAATGCCGGGCGCAGACCCGAGCGCCATGCCGGGTGGTGCGGCGGTGGGCGCGGGGACGGCTGTGGTTGCGCTTCCGCCTCCGCAGGCGGTGCGCCAGGAGCGCAAGAAAAACACGGTTTCATTTGAAAAATCCCCCTACGCGCGGCTGGGCGCGGAGAGCATGTTCGCAGTGGCGGCGCCAACGCCTGTGCCTGCGCCGTAAGTTTCAGGGCGCTCGGGCGCTCCATCAGGAAAAAGAAAAGCGTCTTCTGAAAGGCGCGCAACCTTGCAGAACGGCGGATTTAGTTGGAGTTGCAGGTCGGGGTTTTTCGTTCTTTTTGCTTGACAAGCTGGAGGGAAAAACCGATTATCTCGCGGATGGAACCGTTGGGGTCCGCGCTGGTTGCAGGACAGCCTTCTGATGGCGCGGTACTTGACCCCCGAAACCCCCCGATCTGATTCATCCTACGGCAAGCCTGTTACACGCATCGAACTATCGTAAAAGGAGTGAGAATAGTCCTTCATGGCACTCACAGGTACCCGGAAACGGTTTTCATTCGGCCCGAAGCGTCTGAGCGTCACGCTCTTGCTTATCCTTTTGGTGTCGGTGACGATAGGCTGGTCTGCCGCCACCCCGAGAACGGAGGAGAAAACGGCCTCCCCCGCAGGCGCGCAAGCGCAGACGGACGCCGATTCGGCCAAGCAGCAACAGATCCGGGAGATCATTGCCAAAGGCACTCGCCATTACGAAAAGGCCGAGTTCAAAGAGGCGCTGGCCTCTTACGAAGAAGCCTCCAAACTCGAACCAACTGGGGTGGACCTCAAGCAACTGCTCAGCGACACCCAGAAGAATCTCGAATTCCAGCAGACCTTGCGCACGACGGCGCCCGCTGATCGCGCCGAACTGGAAAAAACGCTCGAAGCTCGCTACGCCAAAGCCAGTGGTAACTTCGAGGCCAAGAAACTCGACGATGCCCGCCGTGAATTCTACCAGATCTGGCTTCTGGGCGGCGAATACAAGCAGACCCGCCAGTACCTCAGTTCCATCGGCCTGATCAATGCGAAAAAATTGACCCTCGACCAGGCGCGCGCCAACCTTGCAGCGGTTTCTTCGGCGTCTGTTCAGGTTGCCAGCGCTCAAGGCGACTCCGCTCCGTCCGCCGCCGATGCCTCCGCTGCCGCCAAAGCGTTGATTGCGCCGTCGGTCCAGGAAGCCCCGAAAGCCGATGCGGCTCCTGCTCCGGAAACCGAAAAGAAAGAAGAAGTCAAGCCCGCCGAAGCGGCGCAGCCGGCCCCGGCAGCAGCCCCCAAGGCGGATGACGCGCCCGCGAAGGACGCTGAGAAAAAAGATGCGCCCAAAGAGGGCGAGAAAAAAGAAGAAGCCAAGCCCGTCGAAGCGGTGAAACCTGCGTCGGAACCGGCTCCGGATTTGACCCCGAAGTCCCTGACGCCCGCGAAGGATGCGGAGAAGAAGGACGCGCCGAAAGAAGAAGCCAAACCCGTCACCGAACCGGCGAAACCCGTGGCGAGCGAACCGATTGTGGATGCGGACAAAAAAGACGAGGCGGTCAAGGCCGCTGCGGCTCAGGCTGCGGCGGCGCCCAAGGCGACCGGCGCCGAGAAGCGCGTCGAGCAGGCGGTGACGGATGCCATGCAACTGGCCGAAGCGGGCAAGTTCGACGAAGCCATCGCCATGCTGAAGACCGCGCTGGTGGTGGACGGGCAGAACCCCAAGGTGCAGGACGCCATGAAGAAGGTTGAGGCGAAACGCGACCAGTTGCTGGCCGAGCGCGTCGAGCGGGGCAAAAAAGCCGCCAAAGCGGCTGAAACCGAGCCGGTCGTGACCATCAAGAGCGCCGATGCGGAGGAAGAAAAGGCCGCGGCCGAGCGCGCGAAACAGCAGAAAGAGAAGATTGACACCTTCCTGGACAGCGCCGGGGATGCGCTGGGCAAGAAGGATTTCGACACGGCGACAAAGAACTACGAAATGGCGCTCGAACTTGACGCCAATAACGCCGCCGCCAAGCGCGGACTCGATAAAGTCGCCGAGTTGAAGGGCAAAGCCGAAAAGGTTCAGCAGGCCGATCGTGGCCGCGTTCAGCAGGTCACCGAAGCCGAGCGTCAGGAGCAGGTGCGCGTCCAGATGGAGCGCGAACTGATGAACCTCTTCAAGCAGGCTCAGGAGGCGGAGTTCCGCAAGGACTATTTCAGCGCGCTCGAAGCCTATGAAATGGTGCTCCAGAACGATCCCGCCAACCTGCAGGCCAAGAACGGCATGAGCCGGATGCAGGGCGCGGTCAAGGCGCAGCTGGCTGCCATCGCCGCGCCTGCCACGACCGATCAGGATCCGAATCTTGCGTCCCCCGAAATGAGTCGCCCGGTCCAGAAACTCATGATTCAGGCCGACGGCTTCTACCGTGAGAAGACGGGTGAGGGCGTGGCCAAAGCGCGCGAGCGCTGGCAGGAAGTCATCAAACTCGACTCGAGCAACAAAATCGCCCAGACCTATCTGGACCAGACGGCCGAAGAGTACGAAATCTACCTGGCCGAGCAGAAGAAAAAGGAAGACGGCAAGAAGCGCGAAGTGGCCGGCGTCAAGAAAATCAACACGCCCGTCACGATCGACACCACCGACCCGAACGTCGAGCCGCCTTTCCTGCCCGACTTCCTGCTGAACCTCAGTTACTCCACCGGCATCAACTTCAACGTCACCGCCGGTCAGGAAAACCCCGTCCACTGCAAGTTTGTGGACACCCCGCTCAACGAAGTGCTCGACGCCGTGCTTGTGCCGATGGGTTTGCGCTGGGAACGTATCCAGGGCGACGTGGTTCAGGTCAGCGCCGATATGAAAACGAAAGTCTTCAAACTGACTGCGGACGAAGGGCGCAAGGTTCAGATCCTCATCGCCGACGGCTCGCTGAACAACATCATCCGCGAGGGAAAAGAGCCGGTCAAAGGCACTCAACTCGACCTGGATGAACGCGAGCAGGTGCTGATGATGGTGGACTCGCAGACCAACATTGACAAGATGGCTGCGTTCCTCAAGGAAATGCGTTCCGACCAGTCGGTTCTCATGTCCACGCGCATCTACAAATTGGATCCGGAGCGCGCCGTGCGCGTCAAGGCGCTTGTCGAAGCGTTGATTATGGCCGAGACGGCCAAGGCCGGCGACAAGCAACTCGACCTCGACCGCCAGGTCATTCTGGACAACTCGAAAGAAAACCTGATCATCAAGGATACGATTCCGAACCTCGAAAAGGTCGAAGAGCTCCTGGCCAATGTCGGTGAGTACATCGGCAAGAGCGAGGATGAGGACCTGACGGTTCAAACGTTTGAAATTCAGAAGAATGGCGTGCCCCTCAATCCCGAGTCCAATGTGGACCGCCAGTTCTACAAGCAGGTTTACGAGCAGATCGAGACGCTCCTCTATACCGAAATCGGACGCGAGAAGTCGGCGGAACTGGGTCGGCGCATGTGGCCCCCGCGCGACGAACTGGACGATGTCGTCGAATTCAAGATCGTCATCTCGGACATCAAGAAGCGCCTGCGCGACGTGGCCGATTTCCTGGCCCTGGCCAGCGCCGTGGGAGCCACAGAAGACACCTTCGAGATCATCTATCTCAAATTCCAGAAATCGTCCGACATGCAGGCGCTTCTGGATACGGTTTACGGGATCGATACGGGTGGCGCGGGGGCAATGGGAGGAAGCGATGCGCAGGGGAACGAGAAGCGCTTCAACCTCAACAATCCCGAGCGCGAAGTGACGTTCCGCGACTGTTCAATTCGCTTGATCCGTGTGGAAGGTTCTACGAGTTCCGGATCGAGTGGCGGCACCACCCAGAACCGCAGCGACCGGCGCGCCGAGTTGGCCGTCCGGACGGCTTTGCGTTCGGACACGCAACAGGTCAACATCGAAGAGTACATGTCCGAAACTGTGGACAACTATGAAATCATCTGCGAAGAGATCAAGATCGGTGGTGGCAAGGCCAATGGCCGTGTCCGCATCCGTGTCCGCTACACGCCCCCGGAAATGATGGGCCTGGGGGGCGGGGGCATGATGGGTGGCGGGATGATGGGCGGCATGATGCCGGGTGGCATGATGGGTGGCGGTATGATGCCGGGCGGGATGATGGGCCAGCCGGGGATGATGGGGATGACCCAGCAACCGGATCCCGAAGCGGAAGCAGCGCTGGAGGAAATGGGTCTTGAGTACAACCAGTTTGGCAACCTCAACGCCCTCATCGTGCGCTACACCGACCCCGCCGCTCTGGCAAAATTGAAAGATTTTATCACAGAACTCGACAAGCCGACGCCCCAGGTTTCGATCCAGACGAAGTTTGTCACCGTGAACCAGGAAAAAGCGAAAGAGTTCTCGATGAACTGGACGGCAACGGACCACAACAGCCCGAATCTTCTGACTCCGGGTGCGGGTGTCGTGGGGAATGTCCTGAATACGGCGCAGAATGTCACGGAAGAGTATGTGGACATCATTAAGAATGACTACACCATGCTTTCGGGCGGATCGCCGAATTCCATCCTGGGTAAGACCCTCGAGTGGAATCTTCGGTTGCTCGAAGTCGAGGGGGTGGTGACCTATGTGAACGGTCCGCAGGTCACGGTCATGGACGGGCAGTCGGCAGACTTCGAAATCCGGGCGCCGGATATCGACTTGGATAGCAACGGCAGCCAGCAGTATGACATGCAGACGGCGAGCCAGCTTTTGAGTGGCAGTTTGGGCACCTCGACCGCCACAGACGACGGGACCACCACGGATACCACCAATGCCAATGCCAATACGGGCCAGAACATCGGGGTCTCCTGGCAGCCCATGGTTCTGCTGTCCGTGGAGCCGGAGATTACGTCGCCCGAGTCCATTCTGATGCAGATTGATGTGGAAATCCGCGACAGCCAGTTGGCGAGTATTGGAAATTCGTTGTGGCCGACGAACGATACCAGAGGCCTGTATTCCCGCAATAGCGTCGGTTTCTCCGCGCGTAGAAAACTGATTCAGACCTATGCGCGCGTCAAGGACGGCGGCACAACGGTTCTGGGCGGTTGGACGGGTGAACTGACCGAAGATCTGGAATCGGGCACACCCGGATTGCGCGACCTGCCGTGGATCGGCAAGTTGTTCTTCAGTCGCAATGTCCACACCAAGATCCGTACGAATCTCTTGATCTTCCTTTCGGCGAATCTGATCGAATAAGATCGGGAAACCTCTCAGTCATAGAATCGGCCATCCCGTTCAGCGGGGTGGCCGGTTCTTGTTGAGAGGGCCTTTTCCGTTCGATTGGCGGTTCAGAGCCGGATTCCCCGCCGCCCGGGAAGATCCAACCGCGGTTTCAGGACAATTCCTCTCCACTCGAAGCCCCGACAAAAGAAATGTTTCCCGTTTTGAAGTCCGTTTTTCGGTTGACAAATCACGCGCGCCCACGCACAATGTGCGCAACAAAATGCAATCGTGTGGCATTCTGTTTGACTGAACGGGTAGATCGCCCGAAACAAGTGTCTCCGATTCAACCGGCTACGCGGCGAACAAAGGGCCGGACCACCGCAATACAAAAAACGCGCCGCACAATCCCGCAGATCGCATACCTGCATTGATGCTGTTCTGACCGTCGCTGAAGTTTCCGCCGTGGGTGGGAATTCAGGTGCGTTCCGTACCCGTCCGGGCACACGCACCGAAAGCGCTGGTTGATGCTCCACACGCCCGACACCCGGGCACAGACTCCGGAACCCAAGCGTTCGCACACCCCCATGACACAACCCTCCAAACCCCCAACCCTTTTGCTGATTGACGGCCTGTCTCTGGTCTTCCAGGCTTTCTATGCCATTCGGGGCTTGACCAATGCTCAGGGCGTGCCGACCGGCGCGGTGCTCGGGTTTACGCGCGCCGTGCAAAAAATGCTCTGGACTTTCGCACCCACCCACGCCGTGGTGGCATTCGACAGTCCCGGCCCTTCGTTCCGCAAGGAAATTTACGACGCCTATAAGGCCAACCGCGAGGAAGCGCCCGAAGATTTCCACCAGCAGTTGCCCTATGTGTTCCGGTTGCTGGATGCCATGCAAATCCCCCGGATTGCCAAGGTCGGCTTCGAGGCGGATGATTTGATTGGCACATTGGCGCGCCGGGCCGATGCCGAGGGGCTTCGCGTCCTGATTGCCACGGCCGATAAGGATCTCTTCCAACTGGTCAACGACCGGATCTCCGTGCTGCGCACCCGTAAGGACGACATGCAGGTCTATGGTCCCGCGCAGGTCGAGGAGCGCATGGGCGTGCCGCCCGAAAAGATTGTGAGTTACCTGGCCCTGGTCGGGGACTCGTCGGACAACATTCCCGGTATTCCCAAGGTCGGTCCCAAGACGGCCACCGCCCTGCTTCAGGAATTTACCTCGCTCGACGAAATACTCGACAATCTCGACCGGATCGGCAACGCGCGCCAGCGCGCGCTTATCGAAGAAAATGCCGAACTGGGCCGCCTTTCGGCCCGGCTGGCGACGATTGACTGCGCGGTGGATATCGAGACCGATTGGGAAAGTTTTCGCCTCACGTGGACGCAGGACGCGCCCGAACTGGTCGCGTTTTACCGGGAACTGGGTTTCACGACCCTGTTGCGCGAAATCAAGACCGCGTCCGCCGCGGCCTCGAACGGCCTGAGCGCCGACCCGGACGCCGCTTCGGTCGAGGCGGGCTTCGGGGTGTTTGCCGTGGCGCCGGAACCGCCAACGCAACCCCCAAAGGTCGCAGTCGAACCGGACGGGGCCGTTCAATACCACGCGGTACTCACCGAGGCCGAACTGCGCCAGGTGGCTGAGGCGATTCGCCGGGCGGGCCGGGTGGCGCTGGATACGGAAACCACGTCCGTGGACGCCATGACGGCCGACCTGGTGGGGATTTCGCTCAGCGTGGCCGCGCGTGAGGCCTGGTACATTCCGGTGGGGCATCGAACCGGGGGGGACGCCGGAAGGCAGTTGTCCCTGACGGCGGTGCGCGAGGCGCTCGGCCCCGTGCTGTCGGACCCGGCTATCGCCAAACTGGCGCACCACGCCAAGTACGACCTGCGGATTCTGGCGCGTCACGGCTTGCCGGTACGGGGGCTGACGTGCGACACCATGCTGGCCTCCTACGTGCTCAACCCGGAACGCCGCCACGGTCTGAAGGCGCTGGCGCTGGAACTGCTCGGGGTCGAGATGCAGGAAATTGACTCGCTGATCGGCCGGGGAAAGAACGCCGGCACGATGGACCTGGTCGAGATTGACCGGGTGGCGCCTTACGCCTGTGCGGACGCCGATCTGACGTTGCGTCTGGCCGACCTTCTGGAACCGCAGGTGAAGGCCGATTCTGAACTCGATCATCTGTTCCGCGAAATTGAAATGCCGCTGGTCGAGGTGCTCGACGACATGGAGACCGAAGGGGTGACGGTGGACACGGCCGCGCTGGCCGCGCTTTCGCGCGATCTGCACGCACAGGCCGAAGACTTGGCCCGCGCGATCTACGACCTGGCCGGGCATCCGTTTTCGATCAACTCGCCCAAGCAGGTGGCCGATGTTCTGTTTAACGAGATCGGCTTGCAGTCCCAGGGGAAGACTGCCTCCGGCGCGGCGGGCAAGAATCAGTATTCCACAAAAAGCGAAGTGCTCGAGGAATTGAGTCTGGTCCACCCGTTGCCCAAACGCATCCTCGAGTATCGGCATCTGGACAAATTGCTCTCGACCTATGTGGACGCCCTGCCGCAGATGGTCAACCCGCGCACGGGGCGGGTCCACACCTCGTTCAACCAGTTTATCGCGGCGACCGGGCGGCTGAGCAGCAGTTCGCCGAACCTGCAGAACATCCCGGCTCGCGGGCCGCTCGCCAAGGCGATCCGACGCGCGTTTGTTCCCAATGGCCCGGATCAGGCGCTGCTGGCGGCGGATTATTCGCAGATCGAGCTGCGCGTCATGGCGCACCTGAGTGGCGATCCGGGGTTGATCCGGGCATTTGTCGAGGGCGAGGACATCCACATGCAGACGGCCACGCGCATCTTCGATACCGTGCCCGAGTTGGTGACGTCCGACATGCGATCGCAGGCCAAGGTGGTGAATTTCGGCGTGCTCTATGGCATGAGTGCGCACCGGCTGAGTCGGGAACTGGCGATTTCGCGTCCCCAGGCGCAGAAGTTCATTGACGAGTATTTCGAGGCGTATCCGGGGGTACGGACCTGGAGTGAGATGTTGATCGAGGAAGCGAAGCGCACGGGCTACGTCAAGACGCTCAGCGGACGGCGGCGCAACGTGCCGAACCTGAACGTGCGCAACAAGAACGAACAGGCCAACGCGGCCCGCATGGCGGTCAACACGCCCGTTCAGGGAACAGCGGCGGACCTGATCAAGATCGCGATGGTGCGGCTCCATCGCGAGATGCGGCGCCTGGGCGTGCGGGCGCGCATGGTGTTGCAGGTCCACGACGAACTGGTGTTTTCGCTCCCCCACGAGGAAGTGGAAGCGTTCACGCCGGTGGTACGCCAGACCATGGAGAACGCGCTGCCCTTGCGGGTGCCGCTGGTGGTGGATGTGCAGGTGGGGAAGGACTGGTCGGAATGCTGATTGGTCTGACGGGGACGTTTGGCAGTGGAAAGTCCACTGTCGCGGCCATGCTGGCGGAACTGGGCGCGGCGGTGGTGGATGCCGACGCAATCGCCCGCGAGGTGGTCGAGCCGGGGCAGCCCGCGCTCGAAGAAATCCGGCGCGAGTTTGGCGCCGAGTACCTGGATGCGGACGGAGCGCTGGACCGCAGGCGGATGGCCGCGAGGGTCTTCGCGAATCCCGACCGGCGCGAGGCGCTCAACCGCATCGTTCACCCACGCGTGATCGAGCGGATGCGGAGCGAAATCGCCCGTTTCGAGGCGCAACGCCGCGCAACGGGCCAGCCGGAGGTCATCGTGCTGAACGTGCCGTTGCTGCTCGAGGTGGCGCTGACGGGGATGGCCGAGCGGGTCGTGGTGGTCACGATTCGCGAGGCGGAGCGGTTCCGGCGGGTACGCCGGCGCGACGGGATGAGCGAACGTGAGGTGGTGGCGCGGCTGGCGTCGCAGTGGCCCCAGCGGCGCAAGGTGGCCGCGGCGGACGATGTGATTGACAACTCGGGACCCTTGGAGGTGACCCGAAACCAGGTGGTGGAATTGTACAGGGAGTGGACCCGTCAGAGGGGGAACGGGCCGGATGGAAGCGGATAGGGGGAGTCGGGTATCGAAATGTGAGACGGTTTGACAAGAAACACGAAATCGAGTTTCCCCGGCCAAAGGCGGGGATTTCCTAAGGAGGCTAAGACAGTGGAGAACAGAAAAAAGACGGTCAAGCGGAGTCCCGGCGCCGGGAGCAGTAAACCGCAGCAGCGCAAACGGGGACGCCCGCCCATGAAAGGGCGGACCGAAGAAAACGATTTACAGGCCGAAGGCGCCGCCGGGCAGAACGGCGTGGGCCGGGATGAGGAGCTGACGGATCGCGGTGGCGACCGTTACCGGCACAACGGAGCGGATGAGGGCGGGGACGGTTCTGGATCGGTTGAAGCGGGTGTCGAAACCGCCGAAACGGCCGAACGGGCCACAGAGCCGGGGGTGGATCTGGTCGAACTCAAGGCGATGACCATCGCCGAGTTGAACCTGATGGCCAAGGATCTGAACATCCAGAATCATGCCGGCATGCGCAAAGCCGACCTGATCTATGCCATCCTCGAGGCGAAGGCTCAGAAGCAGGGCAACCTCTTCGGCGCGGGTGTGCTCGAGATTCTGCCCGACGGGTTCGGATTCCTGCGCTCGTCGGACTTCAATTACCTGCCCGGTCCGGACGACATCTATGTTTCGCCGTCGCAAATTCGGCGCTTCAACCTGCGTAAGGGCGATTATGTTTCGGGCCAGATTCGTCCCCCGAAAGAGGGCGAGCGTTATTTCGCGCTGCTGAAGGTCGAGGCGATCAACAGCGAACCGCCGAGCGAGGCCGCCAATAAGATCCTGTTCGACAACCTCACGCCCCTCTATTCGGAACGGCGCATCAAGCTCGAGACGCTCAGCAAGAAGATGACGACGCGCGTCATGGATCTGATGACACCGATCGGTCTGGGTCAGCGCGGTCTGATCGTGGCGCAGCCGCGCACGGGTAAAACGGTCATCCTTCAGGACATTGCCAACGCCATCACGACGAACCACCCCGAGGTGATTCTGATCGTGTTGCTGATTGACGAGCGTCCCGAGGAAGTGACCGATATGGCGCGCTCGGTGGACGCCGAGGTGATTTCCTCGACGTTCGACGAACCGCCGGAGCGCCACGTGCAGGTGGCCGAGATGGTGATCGAGAAGGCGAAGCGCCTGGTCGAGTACGGCCACGACGTGGTGATCCTGCTCGACTCGATCACGCGTCTGGCGCGCGCCTACAACACCATCGCGCCCCCGTCGGGCAAGGTGCTCTCGGGTGGTATAGACTCGAACGCGTTGCACAAGCCCAAGCGGTTTTTCGGCGCGGCGCGTAACATCGAGGAGGGCGGCAGTCTGACGATTCTGGCGACGGCGCTCATCGACACCGGCTCGCGCATGGACGACGTGATCTTCGAAGAGTTCAAGGGCACGGGTAACATGGAGTGCCACCTGGACCGGAAACTGGCCGACCGCCGTATTTACCCGGCGATTGACATCCAGCTTTCCGGGACGCGTAAAGAGGAACTGCTGCTGGGCAACGACATGCTCCAGCGCGTGTTCCTGTTGCGCCGGATTCTGAACGAACTGAACACGGTCGAGGCGATGGAATTCCTGCTTGAGCGCCTGCGCAAGACGGACTCCAACAAGGAATTCCTCGAGGTGATGAACCAGTAGTCACAACGCCCGAGTCTTGCAGGCGGAGATGGAAGGTTGTTGTGTGCGGTGGCAGATTGAGGTGGCACGGGCGTCCCGCCCGTGAAGTGGGCGCTCCTCCGTGGGGTTTTGCATGGGTGAGGACGCCCCTGCCACCTTTATGCCACACGCTCCACGGCCACGGAGATTGAAGTTCCCGGGAGGGCGGGCGTCTCGCCCGCCTTTCTTCGTTTGTATCTGAGAAGAAAGGGTTTGCATCACATGGCGGGGTTCGAGTCCTTGAGTACGCCCGGTCTGGGAAGCGGGCCGCTGGCGGTGTCCGAACCGATGGCATCCTCGCCCCTCTGGCTGGCTTACAGCGGCCTGCCCGAGTGGCTCAATCAGCAGGTGAACCGTTCCGCCTGGCTGGTGTTCAAGACCGTGGTGGAATTGGACTGTGCGCGCAATGCTCGCCCCGCCACAATCGAGGTGACCCCGGTGGATCTGGCCGCATGGTGCGGCCTCGAGGCGGAAGCGGTGATGCGAACCCTTGAGGGGTTGCGCCGCAAAAAGTGCGTGGCCCTTTTTTTGCCGGAACATCCGGAGGAAATGGCGCTGGTTGAGGTCAAGGTGCCTCTGCCCACGCCCCGTTCCTCCGCCGAAGTGCGCGAGCAGTTTCCCTTCAACGCGTTGGGAAACGAGGTCCGGTTGCGCTATTCGAGCGCGCTCGAGGAGAGCGAGGCGGGCGCGGCCCGCAGCGAAGCGGGACACAAACGCGACCTCGAGCGGGTGATAGATCTGTACTTCAATGTGGTGGGATTCAAGATGAACACCTTTATTCTGGACGAGCTGCGTCTGTTGTGTCAGCGTTTTAGCCGTCAAGAGGTGGAAAAGACATTTGCCCGCGCGCAGAAAAATGATATAAGAAGTCTGGGGTGGGTTGTCAAAGAATTGTATCGAGTATCGAGGCGTCATGATCGCAAAGAAGACATCTCCCATTAGCCGGAGTTCCCAGCGCGCCCAAAGCGCTCCATCTGTGCCCGATGCGCCGCACGATTTGACACCCGAGTGGCAGCGTGAGTTTATGGCGCAGCGGCGTCTGGAAACGGCGCGCATCCCCGCGCGTTTTCGGAGCAAAGCGTTCGAGAGTTTTGAAACAGAGCGCAATACGAAGCGTAAACTCGTGTTGCAGGCGGCCGAGGCTTTCGTGTCGAGTTTCAACTTCAACTCCGGTCCGCCGAGGGGGTTGCTGATCGAAGGGGCCGTGGGGTGCGGCAAGACGCACATTGCCATCGCGGTCCTGCGGGCGGTTATTCTGAAAGGTTATACGGGCCTCTATTACAACATGGTGGATTTGCTCAGCGACATCCGTTCCACCTATGGCGACGCGACCGAGGCGAACGAGTCGGAACTGCTGGAGGAAGTCAACGCGCCCGACCTTCTGGTCCTGGACGATCTGGGCGCCGAAAAAACGAGCGAGTGGGTGAACGACCGTCTCTATCTGATCGTGAACCGGCGCTATGAGTCGGGCAAACCCGTCGTGGTCACGACCAATTTGTCGCTGGATGAATTGATCCGAAAAGTAGGCGAGCGGACCGTCTCACGCCTGTGTGAAATCTGCGAAACCTTTGCGCCGTTTCCGGACGAGGATTTCCGCCGTAAGCACATGCACTGAGGAGGGCGGGTATGATCGAAACCTGGGAATCGAACGACACAATCCGAATCCTGCTCGAGGGCGACCTGGACGCCCGACGGGTGGAGAATCTGCGACCTCGGTTCCTGCGGTTGGTGAGCGAGGGCGGCCGATTCGTTGTGGTGGATTTCTCGAAGGCCCGCTTCATGTGCAGTTCCGGCCTGGGATTGCTGGTGGAGTTCTACAACACGCTCCTGCAACAGGGAGGCGGGTTGCGGGTCGAGAATCTGCCGCCGCAGATCCAGAAACTGTTGACCGATACGAAGCTGCTCCAGGTGTTGACGGTCGAAGGGTCCGAACCGGGCGCCGAGGTGGACGTCCTGTGGGCCGTTCAGCAGCACATGGGACGCGAACTGCTCTTTCTTTCTTACCTGAATACCATCACCTCCAATATCCTTCAGGCCGATTTTACGGAAACCATTTACGAAACCACGCTCGAAGGGATCATGCGCTCGCTCAAGTCGCCGAGCGGGATGCTGGTGCTGATCGGTTCGGACGCGGCGGGGTGTCAGAGGATGGGGGTTGCGGCTTCGCAGGGTTTCAGTGCCGAAACGCGCTCGCGTATCGAACAGATGCCCCTGATCCGTTATTCCTTCGAGGGAGAATGTCTGGCCAGCCAGCAGGCGCGCCTGTTCAGTGCGTCCAGTGGCGATGGCCGGGTGGCCGACTCGCCCCTGTTGGACGCTCTGGGGTGTACCGAAGGGGTGCTGGCGCCGATTATCGGGCGGAGCGAGGCGTTGGGGCTGGTGGTGGTCGCGGCGGCGAAGGACGGGTCGAGTTTCCTTCCCCACAGTGTGCCCCTGCTCGAGGTGTTTTCGAACGTCTGCGGTCTGGCGATCGAGAAGCAGGCGTTGCTCGAGAATATCCAGCGGAAAAACACCCAGCTGGCCGAAGCGCTCGACAGTCTCAACAAAGCGCAGAACAGCCTCATGGAGGCGGGCAAGCTGGCGGTGACGGCGGCCATGATGCGGGGATTGGCGCACGCGATTAACAACAAACTCGTGCCGATCATCGGCTACTCGCAGATGCTCGGCATGCAGATGGAGCCGGGGAACAAAACGCTCGATAAAGTGCGAATCATCGAATCGGCCTCGAACGATATCCGGCGGATCGTGGACAATCTCAAGGCGCAGGTCATGCGTGATGTGCTCCATTTCGAACGGCACGACATCCGCGAGGTGATTGACTCGACCCTGGCCATGATGGGGTCTCTGTTCCGCGAGCGCGGGGTGCAGGTCGAGTGTGTGTATCCCGACCGAACCGAAGACTGCCGGGTGGGGTTGGATCGTGAACGCATGGTGCAGGCATTTCTGTCGCTTCTGAATCGCGTTCCCGGCGCTTGCGCCGGACGCCGGGCGCCCAACCTGCGCATCGAGGTCGAGCGTGGCGACGAAGACATGGTGGTGCGGCTGGTGGACAATGGGCACACGGTTCCGGCTGCCGAACTGCGGGCGTTCCTGAATCCGTTTGATGGCTCCGAAGGACCGTATGCTCTGGACCGGCTCAATTTCAGTATCGCCAACGGTGTGGTGAAAGACCACCGAGGGACGCTTCTTCTCACGGTGATTGAAAACGATGGAGGTCTGTGCGCGGAAATGCGCCTGCCGCTGTTCAAATCACCGGAAAACACGATCTATGTCGGATAATTCCGAACGATAGTTGGGCTTGCAGCGCGGTTCACCCTCCGGGCGCGCTCGAGTGCTGGATAAAGCCCGAATGGATCGTGTCGCCGACAAACTGGGTCTTCTGGGACGGATTGGCCCAGCTTTCTCCCGCGATCATGGGCGTTCCATACGGTCCCGGTTTTCGAACCTTCATTTTTCGGAGTAACCCCTGGAGATTCGGCGCTATTTCCCGACTGACGCCATAGAACGAGACCTGCGCGGTGGCCCCGGCCAGGAAAATTCCCTGAATGCCCTTGTCTCCCGAGATCGTCTGAATATCCTGGAGACTCGATCCAACCGACCCGACCGCGGACAAACCCGAGACAAACACACTTCCCGAGGTGGCCATGTCCGCGAGCGTGGTTGTCGTGAAATACGCCGCAAGACTTTCCCGATACCGATCCTGCGATGCGGTTGTGGTCAGATCGCTCGATTCCAACCCCACGCGTCCCCCCACGTACTCGGTCGCGCCTCCTGTGCGTACCTTGCGGAAACGGGCTGTCACATTCGCAAGGGCGCCCGAGGTCAGCAGGACGGTGGGTTTTACATCTCCGCCCTGGGCGATCACGTTCAGTTTCGACGCCTTTACATCCAGAATCCGGGAAAGCGCATCCCCCCGCCGCAAAACAGCGTGGTAGGACGCGGTTCCCTGGCGGCCCACTTCGAAGAACCCGGATCGCGCTTCGATCTGAACCGTCGAAGGACCGTTTAAGGTCCATATTTCATCCGTCCGCATGGCCCCGCCCACCACCAGAACCGACCGGATACTTCTAGCCCGAAAAGTTTCGCCTTCGATATCTCCGACACTCAGGAACGATTCCCTTCCCGAGAGACGGTTTTTCTTCGTCTCGACCCGGACGGAGTCCAAAAACTGTCCCTCCGCGTCCACCCCCTGCAACCGAATACCCTTCAGCGCCACGGTCGCCTTTTTATACGGAGTGCCCCGGGAACCCATCCGCGTGTTGGCCACTTCGGGTGTCGGCGAGGCGAGCGAGTTGGGAGTCGCCGTCATTTTCACCCGGACCCACCCCCGGGCGCTCACTTCCTCGACCACGCACCCCTGCGCCGTGAGTTCCGCAACCCCCACAGTCGAAGACAAAGTCTTGACCGGCGCCTCGGTGTAGAACTGTGACAGATCGGTCGGTCCTCCCACCTGGATGCGGGAAATAGTCGGACAGTATAAGAGAACCCGTTGCGTCGGAGTGGTGACCACCACCGTGTCGAGCGCTCCAGACGGCTTTTTCTTCAACCGTCGAATCTTGAGAGTCCCCTTTTTCTGATGAGCCGGGTTGCTCGCCACCTCGGGCATATCCAGGATCAACCCGTCCCCGGTGGCTGTTTCCAGCGTCAGGGTACAATCGCGCGCCGTCACTTCATAATACTGGTTCAGCGGGTTGTCCGGCCCCGACGCGATCCAGCCCGCATCGTAGTCGCTCAATTCTCCGGCCCGTTTCCCGTTGGCGTCCGCCGCGGCCTGGACCCGGTAATAATACGTGGTCACGGAGACGGTCCCCGAGGTGGGGGCGAGGGGATCGGTAAATGACTGGGTCGTGATCCAGTCGCTCACCGCCACAAAGACATCGGATGGCGAAAGAGCACGGAACACCCGGTAGTGGGTGGCGCGCTCAACCGTGTCCCAGGTCACCTCGACGCGATCGGTGAAAGTCCCGTCCGACGCGTTCACATGGAGCGGAGCGGGCAGGTTGGTGGTCACCCCGAGGTCGTCGTCCACCATCACCGCATCCGGAAAGGCGTCACTATAGACCGTACCGGTCAGATGGAAGTAGGAACGTTGCAGGACCGCGAGGCTGTAGTCAGTGTTGTGGATTCCTTCGCTCTTGTCTTCGGAGATCAGGTTGAAATTGTAGAGCGCGGCGCGCTGGTCGAGGTTCAGGTTCTGCCAGTCCGCATTCGAGATGGAAAGACGCTCTTCCTCGGCGTCCCAGGTTACTCCGGGGAGCCGCGCCAGGAGTTCCGTTTTCAGGTTTTCCAGAATCCCGCGCGTTTCGGTCTGAATCCCCTCGGCGGCGCCGTTGCCGTCGTAGTCCTGCGGTGACAGCGGCACGCGGTCGGTGGTGGTCAGTCCCGCGTGGCACCCGCCACATGCCGATGACGCCGTCGAAGCGCCGGTCAGGGAATTGTTGATCTGGAAGGTGTGGTCGCCCACAGTGGAGGACGGCTCCGCCGCCTTCGCCGTGTGACACGGCACACACCCGTCCGCGATCAGACCGTAGTGGGTTCCCTGTCCCGCCGGGTAGGGATTCCCCCAGGTATAGGCCGACGTACCCAGGAAAACATCCGTCTGGGGGCCATGATGCGCGCCGCGATAACTTCCCGTCACGAGATCCACCGCCGCGTCCGCCGATGCGATGCGCGAGTTGTGACAGTTTGCGCAAATGTTTCCCGTGCCCCGGTCGTACACCGACTGGTTGGGCAGGGTGACCGCCGAGACGGTGCGCAACTGGGCCGGGTGCGCCGGATCGTGCGAGTCGTGGCAGGCCGAACAGGTCACCGCGTTTCGATCCAGGTACTTGGCGTCAATTGCCCCGTTCCCCCGAACGGTCAATTCGACAAACCCTTCCGCCGTGTGGCAAGCCACACAACTGGCGTTCGTGGCGACCGATCCCCCAGCCGAGGTGTTTGCCAGGATGTGTCCCGAGTTTTCCCACTGCGCAAAGCGCACATACTCGCCCGTGCCGTCGTGACAGACCGCGCAGGCCCGGCCCGACAACTCGCCCGGCGCAATCTTCGCCGAGTCGCCCATGTGCGTATCGCCCGGTCCGTGGCACGATTCGCACTGAATCCCCGCGAGCGTCTGCAATTCTTTCGGCAACTTCGAGTAATTCTGGTTTCCCGTGGCTGCGGCGTCCTCCACCCAGGTGACGATCTGATTCAGATCGAAGGCGATGGACTCGGCCTTGTCGAGAAAGTTGTTGTCTCCGCGTGTGTCGGCAAACGAACCCACGGTGTGACACGCCAGGCAACGGGTGTCGTAGGGTGTCTGATAAACGCCATTCAACAGATCCTGGAGAAAGGTGGCGTGCCGGGTTGTTTTCCACAGGTTGGTCTCGGGAGCGTGACACGTGGTGCACTTGAGCGTTCCGCCTGACGCACCCGCGTATCGGGCCGCCCACAGGCTCACCGTTGCGGCGGCCTGGGGCTGGTTCGCCTCGTCTATCGGGGTCAGGGAGATCGTATAGGCGCCTGGCGCGGTCAGCCGCAGTTTCAGAAGGCTGCTCGTCTGAGTGTCCACCGCCGCAGCGCCCGGCGAAGGTTCCAGGGTCACGTTCCACACAAAATCTATCACCGGACCCGGCGCGGTGGGATTGGCTGACGCTTGCAGGTACACCGTCTTGCTCACCCCGACCGTGTTCTGGCCAGTCGAGACCAGATCGAACGCGTCGGACGCGGATTCGGCCACCCGACGCGGCGACACGGTCAGATTTTCGATCCAGGCCCAGTCCGAATTTGTTTGAGCCTGCGCCGGAAGTTCCACGCAGGCCCAGAGCATCCAGACGGCCAGACCCAGTACCCGGTAATTGCAGCATTGACGAAAGAAATCCGAGGCCCCCCTCTTTTCTTCCGGGTGTTCCTGCCTCTCCGTCATCCCCGCGAAAGCGGGAACCCAGATCCGGGTCTGTCTGGTTTCGATTCCCATTTCTTCTCGATTTCGCTCCCTTTATCGGCATTCCCGCGTTTCTGGATCCCCGCTTTCGCGGGGATGACAAAAGAGGAGGGATGTGTGAATCGTACCGTTGGCACTATTGACCTGCGATGCGCCACGCGTTCAATAGCTCAGTCCGTCATGCGCGTAATCGTGGCAAAGCAACGTGCAATTTCCAGCCCGGCGGCCCGTGGAGTTGTACTCGATCCGGCCCTTGTATTCCTTGACCACCGCTTTGTCGAAGTTGATCAGGTGCGCGTTGTTGCGGGTGTTGCCCTGCTGGTAATCAATCCCATGCGGGTCGTGACAAGCCGAACAGGAGGCCTTCACGCGCTGAATATGGCCCGCGTGTTTCGACCACCCCTCATTACCCAGAATGCTCGCGCTGCTGTGGCACCGGAAGCAGAGCGCGAACGCCGTTGTGGCGCCTTCCTGAACATTGTCGTCCGTAACGTAACGCGCCGCCAGAAGCCCCGGGTTGTTTGACCCGTGTGGCCCCGATGAACCGATCGCCCCAGGTTGCGCCTGGTCGTTGTTGTGGCAGTCCGTGCAATAAATCTTGGAACTCTCATTGAGCGGCGCGATCAGACTCGGGACATCTCCATTGAGGCCTTCGGTTTCCACTGGATGGAACGACGGACTCGACGGCGAGAACTGCCGCATCCGGTTGGTCGAGGGAATCTGTCGCACCACCGTGCGGAACGGCGCGCTCTCGGTGTCGGTGGCGTGGCATTTGAAACAGATCTCATACTCGTAGGCGGCCTCGCGCAGGGGCGCGCCGCTGGCATCAATCCCGCTCACTCCCCGTTGCGCGCCCTTGACAAACGGCGGTACTGCGGCCTCGACTCGCGCCTCGTGTGGGTTGTGGCAGTCCACGCACTCGACGTGCCGTCCGTCCACCCGTGGGCTTTCGCCGTCCTGGTGGTCGCCCTGGGTTCTCCGCACCGGATGGGTCGAGGGGCGGTTGAACAGGGCCTGCATGTTATAGGGAGCCACCGTTCCGTCGTGACACGCGAAGCAGACGTCTTCCTCGCGTTGCGAGGTCAGCAGTTCCTGCGGCGCGCCCGCGTGGTGCGTCTGGTGGCAGTTCAGGCAGGCGTTTTCCGCCACCGTCTGATACTCGCTCCCTCTCCAGAAGTTCGCCTGTGTCCGGTTCAATGCCGCGTGCGACATCGAGTGAGCCGTCAGATTGAAACCCCGCTGGTTGTGACAGACGCGGCACAACCCCGACTGACGGTTGTCCATCACCAGAAACGCGCCCCAGTCCGAACTGTGCGGATCGTGGCAGGTGGTGCATTGCAGTTCGGCTGCTTTGTCCAGTTTCACGCGCGGATCCCAGGCGCCGGGTGAAGTCAGCCGTCCTGCCGAAGCGGCCAGAGATTCGGAGTATTTGAAGGAGATCGGATGGTCGTCACTCAGGTTGGTCCCGATCAACGCGTCCCCGCTGATCGGTCGGGTGGAGCCGCCCCGCCCGCCTTGTACCACATCGCCCATCGCCACCGTGCCGTCGTGGCAGCTCAGGCACAGTTTCGAGGCGCCCGTCGGTTGGCCGGGATTGGCTTTGAGTGTGGGACTGTTGTAGGGCGTATAGACCGCGTTGCTCGACGTGCGGCGGTTCCACAAGGGGGCGTCGGCGGGCACCGCTCCGTGCGGCGTGTGGCAGAAGATGCAGATGCGGTCTTCCGACATGGACCGAACTTCACCCGGACCCGTCACCGAGAGGTTGTGGGGGGAGTCGGCGATGCGGGCGGCCCAACCGGTTACGGGGAGGAACCACAGACCCGCCAGCGCGGCGAGCCATTTGGTCGCGTGCCCCCATTTCCACCGCCCTTCTTCAGTCCTTCGTTTCATTTCGCCCTCACTCTACCCGCGTATTTCAAGTTCCTTCATTCAGAAACAGATATCCCACTCTTTTCTCTCAGGAAGCCCCTCCGCTCAACAACCGGAACACCTGCACCCGCCCGTTGTAACTGTCGGCCACGAAGAGCAGATTCTCCGCCGGGTCGAACGCAAGTCCGGCCGGCAACCAGAACTGGCCCGGTTCCGAACCGCTCCCGCCCAGATGGAACAGAAAGCGTCCCTCCGCGTCGAAGAATTCCACGCCGTCGTAAAGTCCCTCGACGGCCATCAGGCGGCCCGCTGCGTCCAAGGCCACCCCTTTGGGTTTCGAGAACTGACCCGGCGCCTGGCCCATCCGCCCCACCGATTTCAGAAACTGTCCGCCCGGCGTCACCAGTTGGATTCTGAAATTCATCGAATCGGTGACCGCCAGATTTCCTTCCGGAGTCAGTGCCAGATGGGTCGGGAAGTTGAATGCGCCTGCCCCCTCGCCTCGTGAGCCGAATTTCCGGAGAAAGGCGCCTGCCAGATCGAACACCTGGACGCAATGGCCCCGCACATCCGCCACATACACTTCACCCTTAACGCCATTTACCGTCAGACCGGCGGGCCGGGCGATTCGGCCGGGTTCCACAAAACTCCGCAGCCATTTTCCCTTTTCGTCGAACAACTCGACCGACTCCAGTTTTGAGTCGGAGACCAGAATTTCTCCACTCGGGAGCGCCGCAATCCCCACGGGGGAAGGCAATTCGGCCTTGGGGTGTCTGGGTCCCAGCGCCACATACCGTCCCCGGCTCCAGTTGTAGAAATGCGCTTTCCGGCGGGCCGTATCCGTGACCAGCAGACCCTTCGGATGCAACGCCACGGCAAAGGGCCGTTCCAGACCCGAGTCGGACGGGCCGGCCACCAGAGCCACAAAATTCCGCCAGAACCCTTGTTCTTCGAACAGGTCCGCATGATTGCGAATCGTCTGTACAAACGCCACCCGAGGTTGTTCCGGCGGCAGGGGCCATACCCGGTTCGGGTCCGTTGTTGTGGAGAATCCCTTCCAGGCCGGTCCGGCGCATCCGGCGCACAACACCAGCGCCAGCGTCAAAGCCGCGCCCCATCCGGCGCGTCCGATCTTTCTCCCATCGGCTTTGAATACATCCGGACGCCTCATGTTACAAATCCCTGCTCAGACGAATGAACACATGGACTCGTTGACGATCCGAATCATGCCATTCGCGATTCTCGATCTGGAAGCCGGTGCTGATATGGGTCTTCCGCCATTTGAATCCCACCCGGCCCAGAATACCCACCAGCGTTTCATCCGTCACCCCGACTTCATGGCGCCCCCGCGCCTCGAGTTGCCAGTACCCCTGGTTCCCCAGGCTACCCCGCAACGCCGATCCGGTAAAGAATGCGTCGGAATAGTCGTCTCCGTATTCGCTCGATTCGTCGTCATACGTGGCGTTCAGCAGGCCCAGATACCACGACCAGTTCAGGGAGTCCGACAAAGTGTGGGTTCCGGCCAGTTGGCTGCGCAGCTGGTTGTAGCTGTTGAAGTTCGATTCGTAGTTTTCGAACTCCTCGGTCCAGTTCAACCACCGCCAGCGGTACCCGCCGCCCAGGACATGCCGCGTGTAGGCCAGGATGCTCAGGTCGCTCTCGCTGATGTCCCCGCTCTGGGTCAGATCGGCCCACCGGTAGTAAAGGGACAGCCCTTCGAGGCGTTTCTGGAAATCATGCTGGATATAGAAATCCTGGGCCGTCGAGTTGTACGAAATGTCCGTCGTCTCGTCCACCTCGTAATCCACCAGAACCGTCTGACCGTCTTTGATGCGGCCCGTAATATTGGGCAACCGCAACGCGATTCGATTTCCGCGCTCTTCGATCTGATAATCCAGCTGCGAATAGACCTCGACCCCTTCCGTATCCGTCACCACGATGGATTCCGGCAGGATGTTCGGTTTGGCAAGATAGACCACCTGGTTGAGTTTCATCGTGACGGGTTCGTCCAGGATATAGCGTTTCTTTGCCATGCCGCCGCGCGTGTTCTCATCCAGGGTCAGGGAGTATCCCGACGTCAGATAGCCCAGCGGCGTGCTCTTTCGATAATCCAGGCGCCCCGTAACGCCGTATTCCTGGTCTTCGGCGTTCGTATAGTCGTAATCCCGCCAGTGTACGTCGGCGTGCGAGAAGAGACTCTGGAACAACCGGTGGTCCACTCCCGCCTCGGCGCGGTAGTTTCGCAAGGAATAGGCGTCGAACTCGTTGTCCAGCGCATTGAGCAGATAGTAACTGCTCAGCGTCGGCGCGTGCTGCAAGTGGAGCCGTTCCTGCCAGTACAGGCTGCGCATGTCCTGGTCGCCCGTCTGGCGGTAGAGGCGTCCCGAACTTTGCAGATAGCTTTGCTCGGCCGAGTCCAGGTAAATCGTGTTCTCGAAATTCAGGTCGTGCGTCTGCAACTGTGTATCGCGCTCGATGTCCATCCACGAGTTTTCTCCCTCGTAGTGCTGGTCGTAATCGCGATAGCGATACCGCAGCGACGAGCGGATGCGCTTGCTCAGGTCATTGCGGATCGTGTACTCGACCACCCGGCTCACCGTCTGCGAACGGCTGTCGAACCCATCCTGCCAGAGGCGGTTCTGGCGCACGGACAGTTCCATCGGAAACGGTTGTTTCTTCCACCGCAGGATGGCTCCGATATCCTCGCTGTCGAGCGAAATCTGGTCCGAAAACAATTCGCGCACCACATCGTGGTTGCGCCGCGCAAACACGTCGAGCGACAACGCGTGGTCTTTCAGGAAACGCAGATAGACGTCATACTCGCGCAGCGCCGTGTTGGACATGTCGTCGTGCGATTCCGTGTCGTCTCCCGAACGGCTCATCCACTGTTGCAGCATGCCGAACTTGAGTCGTGAACGGATGTCCAGAAAACGCGGGTGGTACACATAGCCGTTCAGGCGGTATTTGACATATTCCTCGATGGACAGGTTGCGGTAGTCGGTCGAGTCGCCTTCGTCGCGTTGCGTCTTTTCGCTCAGATAATCCGCCTCGACTCCCGTTTCGCCCTGTATCTCGGTGAGAACCAGCCCCGGCTCGAGTTCCGGAGAAACCGGTTGCGAAGTGGGCACTTCACCCCAGATGGACGGAAGAACGCCGAATCCAAGAAACAGCACGGCCCCGAACCAGAACCCGCGACACAGGAAGGGCTGTTTATTCTGAGAGACCCCGTGCATTCAACACTCCACTCGTCCACCGACTTTTTTCACTCGGAAACCGCGGTTGAATACCCCCATCGCGGCTTTACGCTCAGGCGGGCGAGGACGCCCGTCCTCCACGAAACCGCCTTCTGTCCACCCCGGTCTACCGGGTCACTGCGGGCGGCTTGGCTGCGCCCAGCATCCCGCTCTTGATCTCGGCGGCCCGCTTGAGCAAACCGATGACCCGCTCTTCCACCTGCGGGGTTACCTGAATGGCTCTCAGGATCGCAATCGCGTCATCCGGGCGTTTCATCTCGAGCAGCACCTCGGCGCGTTCGACTTCTGCGTCCAGCGGCAATTCCTGCGCTTTCCGCGCCTCTTCGTAATACGCCCAGGCGCTTTCCCAAAGCCCACGCGCACGCAAACGTTTCGCCAGTTGGAGGGTCAACTGCGCCTCCGACAGATGCGGGGGCGCCGGTTGGATCTCCGGCAAGCCCGCCATCGCGCCCAGCGCCTTGCGGATGGTGTTGGCCATCTCGATGTCGTAGCCGGGAATCACCAGCCGCATCCGCTTGTCCGTGTCCACCAGAACGGCCTTGGGTGTCGCAATCGCGTGGTAGGCCGGGAACCCTTTTCCCTCGCGATCCAGCAGCACCGTCCACCCCGCTCCGGCGCGCGCCTGTGTCAGTTCCACACTCGGATTCGGGGTCAGCGCCGGCAGAACCGCCCAGAGTCGAAGCCCTTTCTTCAACTCCGGATATTGAACGAAGATCTGGTTGATGTTGTCCACCGACCGCGTCAGAAACGCGTCGGTCGGTTTCAGGAACAACAGGAGTGTCGGCGAGGTGCTGTCCGACAGACCGAATCCAGCCCCCTTGACGTCGGACAACGACAGAGCCGGCGCGGCCTGACCTTCCTTCAGACTCACCGAGACCGATTCCGCCGTTTTGGGCGCGTCGGAATCCGAACGAGACTCCGTGTTGGTCCCTTTCTTGTTCTCAAACGCCCGCGCCCGGTCGTACCGGTAGGCCGAATGGCAGGGTGTCTGGCAATTCCCGCCTGTCGCGCTCAGACCGAACTTGAGCGGCATGTCCCACTGCCCGTATTTTACATTTATGCGGATCAGGCGTGGCTGACCCGTTCCATGCTCATGGTGACAGGCGCGGCAGGTCCGTCCTTTCGATCCGAGCACATGGACCGCGTGGAGGTTCTTTTCCCCGTTCCGGAACCCGGTCCGCAGGGTCTGTTTTTCATTCACCAGCCGTTCGTCGTGACAGTCGAAACAGAACACATTGGCGCCTTCCTCGGATGAGGCATAGAATTTATCGGAGAGATTTTTGTTCAAGAGACTCTGAAAATTCGACCCATGCGCCCGGTGGCACGCCACGCAGTTCTTCAGGGTCACCGGCCCGTGGGGATAGGGCAGATCCTTCATCTGTTGCGCGATATTGGACAGCGTCCGCCCCTTCGGCGCCTCGATCGGTTTGTTGTGGCACTTCAGGCACAGATCCTCGACGGGTCCGGCCAGCAGGCGGCTGTAACTCGACGTGTGCGGTTCGTGGCAGTTCGCGCACGACGCATCGGTCATCATCGCCCCGTGCGGGAATTCCAGATTCGACATGCGGTCGAACACCCCTGCGTGGCACCCCCGACAGAAGGCTTTTTCGTCCGCTGGAACCAGATTTTTCGTCTCACCCCCGTGGGGCGAGTGACAGCCGGTACAATTATTCTGTTTCACCGGATCGTGGATATCAATCGCCGCGGCCACCTGACCCGGAACATCCGAGTGGCACACGAAACACAATTCGTCTTTGGGGCTGGTCAACAACTTCTCATGGTCGGACTGGTGCGAGGTGTGGCAAACCAGACACCCGCCCTTTTCCAGCGACGTGTGCTGGAATTTGGAGTCCTTCGGGAAATCGGCATGGCAACCGGGCTGCAAACACCCTTCGCTCCCGGTGCCGCCCTTTACGAAGTACCGCTGGTCCGATTCGTGCGGGTTGTGGCACGCCTTGCAGTCGCCATCGAACGGCTTGTGGACCACCGCCTTGCGCCGCTCGACATCGTGGCACTTCAGGCACAGATCCTTTCCCTTGGGCGCCTCCTGAAACTCATGGCGCTTCTCGATCGCAACGTGGCATGGCTCACACTGACCGTAGATGATCGGCCCATGCAGAAACGCTTTCTTGCCCATCGTTCCGTGGCATTCCGCCGTCACGCACCCCCCGCTCACATCCACCCGTTTCAGTTCCTCGGGCGTGAGAGGTTTCCCGGCTGGCGCCTGCACAGCCGTCGCGGTCGTACCCTGGGTGTTCTCACCGACAGAAACGCTCTTCCCAGTCGCTTCCCCCCAGCCCCATGACAAACTCATCCCCCACAAGGCAAACCCGACCACCTGAACCGACAGCCTCCCCCATCTCCATGCGCGAAACCCTCCGGGAGAAACGCAACCCCATTTCTGGAACCTGGTGTGAAAGATCGGCAACATGGCAGTCCGCCTCGTTACGAAAATAAACGTCTATTGAAACAACTTCTGGATCTGTTCCCAGAGATGCGTCGCCGCATTTGATTCGGCCAGTTGGAAATATTCCGCACTGAGCGCCAGAGCGATCAGGAAGATGCCGAACAGGAATGTTGCGATCCCCGCCACCCCGCCCAGCACCCGCACATGAAGCGGCGTGGGCTTGACGATGCGCTCCTCGAGTTTCCCCTCCGCCACCAGGCGCGCGTACTCGGCCCCGCGTTCCTCGCGCATTTCGTTTTCCGACATCTGTCCCGTCAGCATCACCATATCGATCGGAAATTTTTCCGGACGCAGGTGTGTGTTGAAAAAATGGACCAGAAAGATCACCGACGCCGCCAGCAATGCCTCGGTGCTGTGGACAACCGTCGCGCAATTGAGCACCCAGCCGGGCAGCCATCGCGTGAACCATTGAGGCGCCCAGAGCATCAGCCCGGTCAGTCCGATCACCCCGACCCCCCAGATTTCCCCGAAGTAGTCGAATTTCTCGAAATACGCCCACCGGTCCAGTTTAGGGCGCGGTCCCAGCCACAGGAACCAGCGCAGCATCGCAAACGCGTCCTTCACGTCGCGCCAGGAAAACACCATCGAGTCCGGCCCGATCAGAAACTTCCAGATCGGACGCGGGCATTGGCTCCAGAAGAAATACATCAGGTAACTCACATGGACCGCCGCATACAGGACGGTCAGGCACGCCAGAAAGCGGTGGATGCCGCCCATGACGCTCACCCCGCCAAACAACCCCGCGATCCGGACCGCCCACTCCGTGTTGCTGTACTTCAGCGGGAATCCTGTGGCCACCAGTCCCATGAAACTCACGATGATCAGGAAATGTGTAATTCGATGCACAATATGGAACCGGCTTACCATGCGTGAACCGTGCCGCCGGTCTCCCAGATGGTGCCCCAACGGGTTGAACATCCGCTGGAAAAAGGTGCGCTGGAACCAGAGGAACGAGTGGGGCAGGAAGACGCTCAGCGTTCCCACCACCAGCGTCATCATCACCACCCAGGTCCAGAACACCACCGGATGTTTCTCCGGATTGCGGAAGTCCGTGTGTGTGATGTATTTGACAAAGTTCTGATTCACACCTTCGTGGCAGGCGGAACACGTCGTTTCGAGATTCGCGGCGTTCACCCGCGAGCGCGGGTCTTTTGCAGGCTGGATGTCGTGGTGGCCGTGGCAACTCGAACAGACCGCCGCGTCTCCGCTGCCCAGGTGCGCCGCTTTGCCGTGGTAGCTTTGCAGGTAGGTTTTGGCCACGTCCAAATGACAGTCTGAGCACTCGCGGATGGTGCTCAGCAGGAAAGTCCGGTCGGTTGCTTCGACTCCATGACTGGCGTGGCAACTCGTGCAGCTGGCCGCTTCCTTTTCGTCTTTCGCCAGCATCTGACCGTGGATGCTCTCCCGGTAGGTGGGCACAATGCCCTCGTGGCATTTCCCGCATGTTTCGGGCGCGCGCCTGGGATTCACCGGGCTTTGCGCATCCGAGGCGGGCAGAACCGCATGATTCCCGTGGCACTCGACACAAGTGGGCGCCTGGGACAGCCCCTTCTCGATCAGCGTGCTGCCGTGGATCGTGTCGGCGTAGCGTTCTGTCTGGTCGGCGCGCGGCATATCCGTCTTGACATGGCACTTCGTACACATGTCGAGAATGGCCAGAGCCGATTCGTAGGAACGCGGTTGCTTCAGGGAACGCATCGTGTGGTAATTGCCATGACACTGCGCGCAGCTGGGGCGCTCGCGGCCATCCTGAATTTCGTTGTGATGCGGTCCGGCGGCCAGTTCCGCCGTGGCGGTTGTGTGGCAGTCCTGGCAACTCTTCGTGATCTGTTGCTGGTCGTGCGGCAGGGAGGTTACCCCCGTGTGGCACTCGGTACATTGCATCTTGCCATGCGCCGACGTCTCGAAACTCGTGGGAGTCACCAGCAACTGGGCAATTTCCTCGGCGGCACGGAAGACCGGCGCCCGGTCCAGCGGCACCCGCACCATCCCGGCCAGAGCCTCCGCCGTCATGGATGTGATCTGAGTGTCTCCGTGGCATTTGAAACAGCGTTGCGTTCCCTGCGCTTCCGGCCCGGGCAATTCAAGCGTGCCCTGTGCCATTGCCGCCGGATGAGCCGTCATCAGGCCCAGAACAACGACAAGCGCCCGAATCGCCCGAAGGCTATTCGACGCAACAGAACGCGTCCATTTCGCGCAACTGCGGTTATCCATATTGTGGCTCCCGGCCTGTTTCCCGCAGGATCGCACCGCTTCCTTCTCTTCGTTTCCGTCGTTTCGCCGCTTGCGCTCAGACGCGATGCGGGTCGTGACAGGCCGTGCAGTTTTCCATCTCCACCCGCATCGGCAGGGGGCGGTGGTACCAGGGCAACACTTCCCCCTCTTCTTCTCCCTCGACGATATGACAATAGGCGCACAATTCCTTGATCGGCTTGTCAAGCATGGGATAGTAGCCCGCCGTATGTCCCGAAAGGTGGCAGGGCGAGCATTGCCCCATATTGATCACCCCGTGGTTCCACCCCTCTTTTTCCCGTTTCTCGCGATGGCACTGGTCGCAAAACTCCTGCGACACGGTCCGATTCGGTTCCAGTCCTTTTTTCTCGTCATGACAGATCAGGCACTGCCCCCGGCTCATCTGAAGGTGGAAGGTGCCTTTCTGCTCCACGACAATCCGTCGCCGTGCCGGGGTGTCGGCCACCTTCAATAAGGTCGCGGACGTGACCGTGTCCGCGGCAGGTTCGGTTTCAAGACTCATTTCCACCAGGTCCGTCTCCTTGGGAAGCGGCGCAGGCGGTGAAGCGGGGGGAACCCCGTCGAACAGAAAGTTCAAGACCTTATGTGTGGTTACGGTCGAACAGGAAAGCAGCGCCAATGCCATCCCCAGAATCAGTGCGGACCGCCAGGATTTCCAGCGTCTCATGGCATCCCCGCTTTCTCACGCGCCACGGCGAAGAAATTCACCTTGTGGCGGTGCCATTGATTGACGACCACAACCAGGTATTCCGGATCGAACCCCGGCGCCAGGCGCTGGTCGAACCACTCGAGCATGGGCCAGGGGAGCACTTGTACGCTTGCCGGCAGATCCATGTTTCCCATCTGCGGCCCCGGCCCGCCAAAGAAGAGAAGAAGACGCCCCTTGGCGTCGAAAATCTGAACATTGCAGAAGCGGGAGTCCGCCACATAAACCCGTCCCTGATCGTCCGTTCCCACTCCCTTGGGCCAGGCGAAGCGGCCCGGTTGGCGGCCCGCGCCGCCGAACTGCTGAAGCGGTTTCCCTTCGGGCGACAGTTTCTGCACCCGAAAATTTCCCGTGTCGCTCACATAGACCTGGCCCTCGGCGTCCAGCGTCACATGCGTCGGGAGCGAAAAAAGACCCGGTTCATGCCCCTGACCCCCAAAGGCGCTTCGGAAGGCTCCGGTTTCGATGTCCCACATCTCTATCTCATGATCCTGAATATCGCAGACGTAGAGCGCCGTTTTGCCTACCGCCACACTCACCGGCGACACCTGACCCGGGCGCCCCCACGCCCCCACAAACGCCTCGTCGGGGCCATAGACCAGCACGCTCCCGCGCAACTTGTCCGCGATAAACATCCGCCCGTCGTCCGAAAAATCCAGGCCGTTCGGTTTCCGGATTTTCCCCGGTCCCGAGTCACCCTTCAGACGATGCGCCTCACCGGTCACCAGGTCGTAAATCATCACCGTGTTCAAGTCCGTATCGCACACATACAACCGCTTTCCGCGCACCTGCGCGCTCAGCGCTTTTCCGATCGGCAGTTTTCCCGTTTCCTCCGGCCCCAGGATGAACTCCGCAAACCCGCCTTTCGGGCGCGGCTGGGTAAAGTCCGACGTCGAACTGATCGAACCCAGATACTGAACCCGAGCCTGTTCGGGGGGCAGGGGGAATACAACCGGCTTGGCCGGTGCGGCGGGCGTTGCCGTCTGCGGTGGCGCGGGCGCGCATCCGCCCAGCAGCAACACCACGGACACCCCCACGGCGCACCCCCACCGTTTCATCCATTCCGTGCAAGAAAAAACCGACATGCTTCGCCTCGCTTCCAGTTGTCTGGCGCGGAGCCACCCGCTCCGCAAGAGCCTGCGAACCGCCGCATTATTTATCGTGACACGTCAGACACAACTGGCTCTGCGACTGCGTCACCACCAGCAGGTGGTCGTTGATTCCCGCCGCTATCGGACCGTTGTGAACGTCGTGGCACGAACTGCACTCGACTCGATCGTTGAACAGCAGATCCTCGCGGATCGTTTTGCCCAGGCCCGACGGAGCGCTCGACGGCGGAAACAATTCTCCGTCACGGGCTGCCAGAGAATCGTCGTACACAAACGAGATCGGGTGGTCGTTCGCGAGTTGCAGCGCATCGCCCGCGAGCGCCACTTCACTGCGCACCTGCTTGCCCCCGAGATTTCCGCCATACGAGTCGATCGCCACGGTGCCGTCGTGGCAGCTCAGGCACAGTTTTGAGGTGCCCGATGGTTGCTCGACCTCCGCGTCCAGAGTCGGGGAATTGTATAACTGGAATTGTTTTGTGCTTGTCTCCCGGTTCCAGAGCGGCGCTTCCGTCACACTGTCGTTCGCGTCATGCGGCGTGTGGCAGAAGACGCAGATTTCCTGCTTTTCTGAGAGCGCCGAAAAATCGTGTCTGGATCCCTGGATGGCCGCATTCAGATATTCGACAGGCGACAACAACCCCCACCCCGCCGCAACCGCCACCCCCACCAGAATCCACCGAGCGCCCCGGTACGAACGTCCGATACTCTTGCGACTCATAGCCCTCAACCTCCCTGCCGATTGTGATGACACTGCCCGATCCCTGAGAATACCTCTTCTTCAGGATACAGACGTTCCCGTCCTGTCAGATCCACAAAAACCCGCTTTCCGATTTTTCAGGAAACACCGTTACGCCAGAAAGCGGAACCGGTCAAAACAAAATGGATGGGCAAACCCAATAGGGAGATCCGAAAAGCGCGCAGCTTCCCGAGTCTCGACCCTAATCTAATAACAGGGATACAAATTATGTCCACCAGAAAAGAAACAACCGGTCGGCTTTTTCACAATCCCCAGGCTCGCATTGTTCCGATCTTTCCGCAATCGCAGGGAATTGTGAGGACGCGACACTTTTGGAACAAGACTGTCCCAAGTGTCTCTTTTCGTCAAAGCGTGTCTCCCAGTACCCGCAGTGGACGGTACGGCCCTTCCGGATCTTCCGCCTGACAGATCGCCAGCGCCTCGCCCGAAATCCCCAGCGCCAGAACGGGCGCTCCCACCGGCAGAGCGGTCTCGCACTCCAGAACATCGTCCAGCCGAAAAGCCCCCCCGTGGCGCATGCGCGCCTCGGCCTGGGCCGATAGAACCAGTTTCGGCAGATGGGTCAACGCTTCTCCCACGGACAACAACTCTGCCGCGAGAGAATCCGGGTCGCCCTCGAATTGCTCCAGGTCCAGGGTGTCGTCCACATGGAAAGCCCCCACCCGCGTCCTCACCAGACTCGACAGATAGGCCCCCGTCCCCAGCAGGCGTCCCGCCTCGTGCGCCAGCGACCGGATGTAGGTGCCCGATCCCACGCGCGCCAAAAATGTCACCCGGGGCGGCAGGTAACGCAATACCTCGAACCGCTCGACCCACACATTCCGTACTTTTCGGGGGACCGCCTCGCCATTTCGGGCATATTCGTAGAGTTTGCGTCCCCCGACCCTCACGGCCGAATACGGAGGCGCCACCTGCTCCAGCGCGCCCGTCTGTTTCCGAAACGCCTCGCGAATCTGTTCGGTCTCCACACCCGCGCACCGCTGGAGGCAACTTTCCCACAGCGCGGGATCGGCCGGCGACAGAACCGGGGATTCCATCGCTTCACGACTCGAGCCGTCTGTTTCCTCTTCGGGAGGGGGACCGGGCAGAATTGTGCCGTTGGCGTCGTAGGTCTGGCTCCAGGCGCCCAGAACCATTTCACCCGTGTATTCTTTCGACAGGCCGGTCAACCACGGCACAATCCGCGTGGCGCGTCCCAGGCAACAGACCAGCACACCCTGAGCCATCGGGTCCAGCGTGCCGCAATGCCCCACCTGGCGCGTTCCAGCCAGACGCCGCAACCGCGCCACCACATCGTGCGAGGTCGGCCCTTTGGGTTTGTTGACCAGCAAAACACCTTCCATGAACGTCTCTTAAGCCTCCTCTGGAAAAGCCACAGGCGCCCCGCCCCCACACCGTTCGGCGAAACGCCCGTGTCCATACCGCTCATGTCCCGCCATCCGCCGATGGAACGCTACTCTTTCGCAGCCGCGTCTGTCGGCGTGTCCGTTGGTGCATCCGTCGGCGTATCGGCGGTGGATGCCTTCTTTACTTCGATCCGGCAGACCGAAGGACGGACGCTCTTGTCGTCACTTTTGAACACCAGGTTGCATCCCTGCAGGTTCCCCAGTTCACGGAACCGGAACCGGCCCGAGGCCACTCCGTTCGGGTCCAGTTTCGTGACCGGGAAATCCAGAACCACCTTGCCTGGCTCGACCGGGATCAACCGGCGTTGTCCCCCGGTCTTGCTGGTCGGAATGATCACGGCAAAGTTCGCCGATCCCACTTCCAACCGTTTGTTCGTGCGATTCTGAATCTGGACCTGGACCGCGCCCTCGTCCCAGAACGCCGTCATCCGGATATCCGGTTGAGTCCGATTGACCTGTTCCGGACTCACACTCGCGGCCGCCTCCAACCCGACTTCCAAGGGGAGATCCTCGGCCTTGTTCCGCGAACAGGCCTGAAGCGACAGAACACTTGACAACAGAAGAATGGAACTCAACACTCGCAATTTGAACATGATCCGCATCCTTTCATCTGGAACTGGAATAGGTAGATTCTTCTCGTTGGGACACCTTTTCATGGGCGGGACGCCCGTGTGCCACCCCTATACCCCCACCCGGTTTCCCCGGGAAAGCGCTTCCTCGCTGTCGAGCCAGATCGTCACCGGCCCCTCGTTGACCAGCGAAACCCGCATTGAAGCGCCAAAACACCCCGTTTCGACCCGAAGCCCCTGGCGCCGCAGCATTTCGACAAAATCGGCGCACAAACGCTCAGCCCGCGACGGTTCGCCCGCTTCGCTGAAACTCGGACGGCGCCCCTTTCGGCAGTTCGCGTAGAGTGTGAACTGCGAGACCACCAGCAACTCCGCCTCTTCCTCCAGCGCCGAACAATGAAAATGACTGTCCCCGTCCGGGTCCGGAAAAAGGCGCAGATTCACCACCTTCTGGGCCATTGCCTCCAGGACCGATGCGTCGTCCTGATCCGACACCCCCACCAGCAGCAGGTACCCGCGGCCAATGGCTCCGACGATCCGGTCCTCCACCTCCACAGACGCCTGGGAAACCCGCTGAATCACAATCCGCACGAACAAAAACCCTTTCCCATCTGGCTCGCGGTATCTTGTCAAACTCCTTCAAACAGGAAAGACGCCGATTCACCGCGGACGTATCCTACACGGATTCTCCCGATTTTTCAAGTCTTCGCCGCGCAACGATGCGGAAGCCTCGATGTTTCTTTCCATGCGGAAACTCCTTGACACCACCCCGGCAATCGCGGCACCTAGAACGCGGACATCGCGCCACCGGAAATTCTCGGGTACCCGAGGCGCGCACACGAAAGGTTTCTCATGCCCAAACGTTCATTCACTTCCCGGGTCGAAACCCTGGTTTCCAGCCCCGGCTGGTTCCTCCTCTTTTTGCTGGTCCTCTACTCCCTGAACCTCTGGCGCGGGTTCTATATTGACGAGTACCTGACCTGGCGCAGTACCGGCAACACCCTGAACGAATTGGTTCTGGAACGCCTGCGGGCCGGGCACCTGCCCGCCTACTTCCTGACAATCAAGGCCCTGCATCCCCTGATGGGTTCATCCGAAGTGGCCATGCGCCTCCCCTCCGTTCTGTTCTGTCTGGGCGCCGTTTTCGTCTTCCGGCGATTGACCCGTGAATTGCTTCCCCCGCCCACCTCCAGTCTGGCCACCTTCTTTTTCGCCCTCCACCAGCTCACCATCTGGACCGCACAGACGGCTCGCCCCTATGCGCCCATGTTGTGTTTCTCGCTTCTCGCCGCGCTCTGCCTCGTGTTCTGGTGGCGTGAGGGGCGTTGGCGCTGGCTGGCCGGTCTGATCGTTTTCCTGCTGGTGGGAACCTCGTTTCAGGCCTTGACCGCGCTGGTGGCGCTGGCGTTTGTCACAACGTTGCTTTGTGCGCAAAGGTCCAATCCCCGCCGCGCGTGGACAGCCATTGGATCCATCGCGCTCGTGGCGCTCGCGCTCGCCCTGCCGATGAGCCTTCTGGGCCAGAACCAACACAATTACGCGGTGGGGGAGGAGTCGTTCAGTTTCCCCTTGAAAAAGGGACTCAACGGCCTGGCCCACGTGTTTTACGGCGATTACGCGTTTGTCTGGGACCGGGGTTTTTTCAAACACTTGTTCACGGTTCTGATGGTCTTTTCCGTTCTCGGCGCTTGGCGGTGGTTGAGCCGGCGGAAGTCTGAACAAGCAACGGGCGATTTTCCGCTCCGGGCTTTCCTGCTGAACTGGGCCTTTATTCCCTGGCTGGGGCTGATTCTGGTGGCGGGTATCGGGGGCAACAAAACCCTCGCGCACGAGCGCTATTACACCGTGTGCCTGGCACCGCTGGTCGTGCTTCTGACCCTGGGGGTGGAGTACTACACCCAACGGTTGCAGGAACGCCTCCGATGGCGTCCGGTCCCGATGATTCTGAGTGTGTTCCTGATCGCGGCCTGTTCGGTCGGCTGGCTGGTCCAACGGGGGGATGGTCCCAAAGTGCTCGCACGGCGACTGGACGGTCCACAGATTTTTGTGGGCACCACCCTGCCCCTGCGGCACGACATCTCGGACCCCAATGCCGTTTTCGTGGACCTGAGCAAAAAGTCGCTTGAATCGCTTGAAGAAGCCACACAGGAACTGAGCGCGCTTGCGGAACGGTATGATGCGCTCTGGCTGGTTGTTTACAACAACAAGAAGGACCTGCTCGACCCGCTCTTGAAAAATCCCCCCACTCACTGGAAAGTTGTGAAGCGGGAAGAGTACGCCGACGCGCGCGCCGTGCTTCTCGAGACAGAACAGCGGCAAGCCTCTACAGAATAAACTTGCTCAGATCTTCATCCTCAATGATGTCCTTGAGCCGCAGGTTCACATAGTCGCGATCAATGCAGATCTGGCGGCCCGGTGTGTCCGACGCCTCGAACGAAATTTCCTCGAAAACCTTCTCCATCACGGTGTGCAGACGCCGCGCGCCGATGTTCTCGGTCTGCTGGTTGACGCGGTGCGCGCACTCGGCCAACTGCTCGATTCCATCCTCGGAGAATGTCACTCCGACCTCTTCGGTTTCGAGCAACGCGGCGTACTGCTTGGTCAGCGCATTGTCCGGCTCGGTCAGAATCCGGCGGAATTCCTCTTTTCCCAGCGAGTCGAGCTCGACTCGGAGCGGAAACCGTCCCTGCAATTCCGGGATCAGGTCCGACGGCTTTGCGACATGGAACGCGCCCGACCCGATGAAAAGAATATGGACGGTCGAAACCATTCCGTACTTCGTATTGACCGTGCTTCCCTCGATGATCGGGAGAATATCGCGCTGCACCCCCTCGCGCGAGACATCCGGTCCCTGACCGCCCGAATTGCGTCCTGCGATCTTGTCAATCTCGTCAATGAAGATAATACCCGACTGCTGGACCCGGTCGAGCGCCTCAACGACGATCTTGTCCATGTCGAGCAGCCGGTCCACCTCTTCATCCACCAGAATCTGCCGCGCCAGCCGAATGGGGAGCCGTTTTTCTTTCGGCTGCTGCGGCATCATCCGCTCGATCATGTCCTGCACCTGGCCCATCATCTCGCGCTCGTTGCCCAGGCCGATACCGAACACGTTCCCCTGCATCCCGCCCGGGCGCGATGAGACTTTGAACTCCACCTCGCGATCCTCATAAGCGCCGTTGATCAACCCCTGGCGCAGTTTTTCACGTGTTCTCACCCACCGGTCCTCGCTGGATTTCTCGCGCGGCTCCTCCGTCTCGTCATCGGAGGGAGCGGAAGGTTGAATCTGAATACCGGGGAACCCGAACGGCTGGCGGAGCGGTTCGGGTGGACGCGCCGCCCCGCGCGACTGCGGCAGAAGCAGATCAAGCAGGCGCTCGTTGGCGCGGTCGGTGGCCCGCTCGATCACCTCGGCCGTGCGTTCTTCGCGCACCATCTTGATTCCGATTTCCATCAGGTCGCGCACCATACTTTCGACGTCGCGACCGACGTACCCCACCTCGGTGTACTTCGACGCTTCGACTTTCAGAAACGGGGCGCCTGCCAGCCGCGACAGACGCCGCGAAATTTCGGTCTTCCCCACGCCGGTCGGGCCGATCATGAGAATGTTCTTCGGACTGACCTCATCGCGCAGAGCGTCGGGCAGCAGTTTGCGCCGTGCCCGGTTGCGCAGCGCAATCGCCACCATCCGCTTGGCGTTCTGCTGGCCAATGATGTATTTATCGAGTTCGGCCACGATTTCCTTCGGGGTCAACCCTTCGATTTTCGGCTGTCTGGTTTCCATCTCGGAATATAGTCCTTACTTTTCTCGTGTGCCAACCGGCTCGGATGTCACTTCTCGGCTTGTTCGAGCCGCTGGTAGTAATCCCGATCGAGCGCCTCGACAATCTCGGGCGCGAGGCGATTCATCACTTCCGACCGCGAATAGAAACACTTGGACCCGGAAAACGTCCGACTCCAGGCGACCTTTCCCGTCGTCATGTCCCAAACATCCACCTGGACTTGTACGTGGCTGTTCCAGAACAGGAAAATCCGGTTTTCACTCGTGTACGACTCGACAATTTTTCCGGTGATCACCTGCTCGACCCCGAGTTCTTCCCCGTAGTCCACCGGCGAAATCTTCTCGATCATCTTGCTGTATTCCATATCGGAAAAACCTTTGAAATTGTCCATCAGGCTTTTCCGCTTTTTCGACATATCCATTTCCAGGTCCGCGCGCGAGTGTTGCTCGAGGTAACGAAGCCCTGTCAGGTAACGCGCCAGCACATCGGCAAATTCGGCCCCGGCGTTCGGACTCTGAAGAATCGTCCGGGAACGCAACCACCACCCCCGAATCTGCTTCGGGTTCTGCCGCATATCCTCGGGAATGGTAAAATTCAACACCACGACCCGGCGCGCCAGCGGCGGAACTTCTTTCATGGTCGCGCACCCCGACAACAGAACCACCGCCAGAAGCGCTCCCAGAAGGCTCACACGTTTCCAGGCGCCTCCGACCCCACGGCGCACCGCCGGAGCAAGATTTTCGGAATCCGAATAAAACGACATACCCCTTTTCTCCTCAAAACCGTCAGACTGAAACTCGACCGCCTCAAGACACGCACCCGGTGTCTTTCCAGCACTCCGTCGAACAAAAACGAACCGATGTGCGACAAACTTCACGTCGCCTGCCTGGAAAAACGAACGATGCCCCATTTCTGATCTCTGGAACCAACCCAGAAAGCCCGTTCTGTCCTCATTTTAGGCTTCCCCGACCCAAAGTCAATGGATTTACAGGAGTTGTGGAGGATCGGCCTCCCGCGGGTTGGAGAGTAAACAGAACGCCCTCCTTCCCGGATTCCGGGAGGGAGGGCGTCTGGCAACGCAGACTGTCTCTGGAGCGTCGTCGATCAGTCCTCCAATTGACTGTACCCCGTCAGGTGGGCCATTTTCCAATCCCACGCCGTCCGGATGATCTGTCTGAGGTCGGTGAACTTGGGATGCCAGTGCAATTCCTCACGGATCCGATCCGCCGAGGCCACCAGGCGGGCCGGATCGCCGGGACGCCGGGGTGAATCAATTGTCGGGATGTGCTTGCAGGTCACTTCTTCGACCGCCCGGACCACATCGAGGACCGAAAATCCCTGTCCGTTGCCCAGATTGTACGAGGTTGTCTTGCCCCCCTTTTCGAGCGATTCGAGCGCCAGAATATGGGCGTCGGCCAGGTCGGACACATGGATATAGTCGCGCACACAGGTGCCATCGGGTGTGGCGTAATCGCGCCCGAACACTCCGAGCGCCTCGCGCTTGCCGAGCGCCACATCCAGAACCACGGGGATCAGGTGCGTTTCGGGCGAATGGTCCTCCCCATGCTTCTGCGTGGCGCCGCAGGCGTTGAAATAACGCAACGCCACCGAACGGAATCCATAGGCGTCCGAACAATCCTGAAGGATTCTTTCGAACATCAGTTTGCTGTGCCCGTAGGGATTAGTCGGTATCTGCGGCGTGGTTTCCGTGATAAACTCGGTCTCGGGCTGGCCGAAAGTCGCCGCCGTGGAGGAGAAAATGAACTGCTGCACGTCGCACCGGCGCAGAGTCTCGATGAGATCGATTCCGTTGCGCAGGTTGTTCTGGTAATACATCAGGGGTTCTTTGACCGATTCCCCCACGAGCGAGTGGGCGCAAAAGTGCATGACGCTCTTGATTTTGCGCTCCCGGATGGTTTTCTCGAGCAACTGCGTGTCGGCAATATCCCCCTGGATGAACGGCACATTCGCCTCGACCGCTTCGGCGTGCCCGCGCGAGAGGTTGTCGTACACCACGACCTTGCGTCCGGTTTCGACCAACCGTTCCACTGTCACACTGCCAATATATCCTGCGCCTCCCAATACCATCACTGTCATGAGTCGTTCCTCTTTTCTATGCAAAATCGCCAGGTCAGCAATCGCCGTAATTTTCCGCCCGCTTCGTGCCGCCACAGGGGACGGAGCCGAAGCCGTACCTGACCCTTAACAGAACGCGCCGCCCTTGTCAATCGGCTCGGTCCGCTCGACTCCGCCCTGAGCCGAAAAACTGGAGTCCTCCTCTGGCGTCGGGGATGTTGCCATTGTCCAGTGAGGCCCCTTTCTCGAAAAATGCACCCGTCCTGGGTCTATTCAGTTCCGCTCGAGCGCCTCGCGGATTTTCGCGCCCAGATCTTTCAACGTAAACGGCTTCTGGATAAACAGCACCCCGTCGTCCAGCACTCCGTGGTGGGCGATGACATCGGCGGTGTAACCCGACATAAAAAGACGCTTGAGGTTGGGAGAATGCATCAGGAGCCGTTTGGCCAGATCGCGTCCGTTCATCTCGGGCATCACGACATCGGTCATGACCAGGTGGATCCGATCCGCTTGTTCCTGCGCCAGCCGGATCGCTTCACCGGGAGAAGAAGCGGTCAATACGGTGTATCCGAGATGTTCCAGCATCATTTTGGTCATGTTCAGAATAGCCAGTTCATCCTCGACCAACAGAATGGTTTCGCTTCCACGCGAGATGGGCTTCACCGGGGGGGCTTCCGGTCTTTGCCCGACCGTTCCGGCATACCGGGGCAGGTAGATCGAGAATGTCGAACCTTGTCCCGGCTCGCTGTAAATATTGATGAAACCGTCGTTCTGCCGAACAATTCCATACACCGTCGCCAGACCCAACCCCGTGCCTCTTCCCAATTCCTTGGTCGTGAAAAACGGTTCGAAGACATGCTCCTGCGTTTCCTTGTCCATGCCGCAGCCATTGTCGCTGACCGAAATCCGCACATACTCGCCCGGTTTAAAACCCAAATGAACGGCGCAGTAGTCCGCGTCGAACGTGCAGTTTCCCGTCTCGATGGTGATTTTTCCAACGTCGGCAACTGCATCGCGAGCATTGAGACACAGGTTGGCCAGGATTTGATCAATCTGGGAAGGGTCCACTCGGGTCGGCCATAGATTCGCCGCCGACAACCACTTGAGATCCATATCTTCGCCAATCAGGCGCTGCAACATTTTCAGCATACCTTCAATGGTCGCGTTCAGGTCGAGCACCTCGGGTGTGGCGGTCTGTTTGCGGGCAAAGGCCAACAGTTGACGTGTCAGGTCCGCGGAACGGTCGGCCGCCTTTTGGATTGCCTCGAGATCGGCATAAAGCGGCTGTGCCGGATCCACCTGTCCCATCGCCAGTTCCGTGTGTCCCAGGATCACCCCCAGCATGTTGTTGAAATCGTGAGCCACGCCACCCGCCAGGCGGCCCACCGATTCCATTTTCTGCGCCTGGTTCAGCTGGATTTGAAGTCTTGCTCTTTCTTCCTCCGCCTGCTTCCGCTCGGTTATGTCCTGGAAAATGACACAAATCTGCATGGGCGAGTCGGTGGGGCGGTATGCATTGCAGTGATACCACCCTTTTGTCGGCTCATGATACATATCGAATGTCTTCGGGATGCCGGTGACCGCCACTTCGCCATACACGTCCACCCAGCTTTGCTCCGTGGCGGGCCAAACCTCGAACACATCCTTCCCCTGCACCTCTTCTTCGTATTTCAATTTTGTAATCCGGGCGTAGGCGTCGTTAAATTTTCCGAATCTAAAACTGACATACTTTTCGTTTTCATCGAAGACCGACTCCCAGATGACAAACGCGTTGATCATGTTCTTGAATATCAACTGCAACTCGGCATCCGCGCGCTGGCGCTCGGCGATGTCCTGTTCCAATCGGCGATTGGTCTCCTCCAATTCGAACATTTTCTGTTCCAATTTTCGAATGAGCGTTTCGTTGTATTGTTTCAGATAAAACGCCTCCTCCGGAGGAGACGATGTCTTTTCCACCACCGGAGAGACGGACTCTGGGACTTGCCTCAGAACCTCCTGGACGGTCTGAAGGATGATTTCCGGTTCCTCCGGCTTGATGAGGAATCGCACAGCCCCCAGGCTGAGCGCGAATTCCCGGTCCCGCTCGTCGGTGTAGGTCGCGGTGTAGAAAACGAACGGGATTGACCGCAAGCGCTCATCCTGTATCCACTCGCGACAGAGGGAGAATCCATCCATCACCGGCATCAGGATGTCGCTCACCACCAGGTCCGGCGGATTCTGCCGCGCCTGGGCCAGCGCCTCGGCCCCATTGGTGGCGGTCGCGACCGGGTATCCGTTTGCGCCCAGAAGCACCTGAAGTTGATAGAGATTCATTTCATTATCGTCCACGACGAGAATACTCATGATTGCAACTACCCCTCCTTAAGACCGATCGTTGAAATGTTTAGCGATTTGGCTCATAAACGTGTCGGGGTTGATGGGTTTCTCAATGTAGTCGTTGCACCCGGCGGCCAGCGTTCGCTCCCGATCGCCCACCATCGCGTATGAAGTCACCGCCACGATGGGTACCGCCTTCAGATCCGAGTTCAGCCGCAACTCGCCCGCCACGGCATAACCGTCCATCTGAGGCAACTGAATATCGAGCAGGATCAAGTCGGGCTGAATCTGAGCGGCTAGCGCGATCCCTTCCGGGCCGCTACGTGCGGGAACCACCGAAAAGCCATGCTGTTCCAACAAGAAGGTGGTGAGATAAAGATTCTGCTCGTTGTCTTCGATGAGAAGGATGGTGCGTTTCATGACTTCCCCTCCGGATGGATTGACTGCGTAAATTGGAACGTGCTCCCTTTGCCCCATTCGCTCTCGACCCTCATCGCGCCGCCCAACCTCTCGGCCAATCGCTTACAGATGGCCAGCCCCAGTCCGGTTCCTTCATGCTCGCGCGTCAGACCGGCGTCCAACTGGCGGAAAGGTTGGAACAACTTGTCCAAATCCTCTTGCTTGATGCCGGAGCCGGTATCCGCAACAGAAATGCGGAGTGTGCCGGGCGCGGTTTCCGCAGTCAGCGCGATTTCGCCCTGTTCCGTGAACTTGATCGCATTGCTCAGCAGGTTCAGCAGGATTTGCTCGACACGTCGGCGGTCGCTGACGATCCGAGTCACGTCCGGCGCAATCTGTACAATCAACCGCAGCTGTTTCTTCTCGGCCAGCGGCCTCACCGTTTCCACAACCTTCTGAATGGAAGCGGGCAGATCGAACGGCGCCTTGGCTATTTCGATCTGGCCCGCCTCGATTTTGGAGATGTCCAGCACGTCGTTGATGAGGGCCAGCAGATGTTGCCCGCTTTCTTTGACCATACGCAACTGCTTGGCTTGTTCCGCATTCAGTGGCCCCGCCAGGCCCTGCAAGAGGAGACCCGTGAAACCGATGATCGAGTTGAGCGGCGTGCGCAACTCGTGCGACATGGTGGCGAGGAAAGCGGACTTCGTTCGGTCGGCCGCTTCGGCGCGGTCCCGGGCCACGGCCAGTTCGGCCGTGCGTTCCATAACACGCTGTTCCAGGCTGGCCTGGGTGGCCCGCAGTTCCTCTTCGATTTGCTTACGCGCCGTGATGTCCAGACCGATACTCAGGATCTCGGCCACCTGGCCCTGTGAGTCCAGCACCACCTTGTTGGTCCAGGCGATCCAGACGCGTTCGCCGTTTCGGCGCATGTTCTGATTGACGTTTTGTTCAAACGCCTTGGGGTTCGAGCAGATTTCGGCCATCAGCGAGTGCAGATCCCGGCCGCCGTTCTCGGCTTCTGGAACGATTGTCCCGATCACATGACGCCCGAAGATTTCCGCCTCCGTGTAGCCAAAGAAGCGCTGGCCGAATTCGTTCAGGAAGAGAATCCGTCCGTCGCACGCCCAGTGCAGAATAATGCTGTTGGCATGTTCCACCAATTCGCTATACTTTCGTTCACTTTCGAGCCGGGCCTTTTCCGCCCGTTTCCGTTCGGTCACATCGCGCACAATCGCCTGGAGTAACACCTCCCCCTCCAGCTCCAGCCGATTCAAACTCACCTCCGCGGCAAAAGGAGTCCCGTCCCCCCGGCAGTGTTCCCACTCGAAAAACTGCGGCTCTCCCGCCAGGGTCAGATTGATTTTTTCGAGGGCTTCTTCCCTGGAACTTCGTCCGTCCGGTTGCATGGGCGGCGAGAACTGGTAAGGCGGCGCGCCGACGATCTGTTCCCGGCTGCAACCAAACATCGTCAGCGTCCGCGCATTGCAATCCACAAACCGGTCCTTGTTCATCAACAGGATAGCGTCGCTGGCGGTCTCGAACAGGGTGCGGTGCTTGACTTCGCTTTCGCGTAACGCCTGCTCCATTTGTTTGTGCCCGGTGACGTCCCGAATGACCTCAATCGCGCCGCACCGGCGCCCCTCCCGGTCGAACAAGGGCGATGCCACGCCCCAAAGATGCGCCCCCTTGCCCTTATTCAGGCGTTGGATATAGGACTCCGCATAAATGATCTCCCCCTTCCGCTGGACGTATTTATAGGAGGCCTCCAATTCCGGCGTGGGCAGGTCCAAAAGATCTATCAAAATTGGACGCCTCTCGCCGAAGAACGGTTCGGCATAGGCGTAATCTCCCTGGCCCAGCATCGCTTCCTTCGGCACGCCGGTCATGACTTCGCACGCGTGGTTCCAGGCGACGATCCGCTTTTCCCGATCAATTACAAACATGGCGTCGGGCAGAAACTCGATGATATCCGCAAGCCGCTGTTCAGCCGCCACCCTCGCCACTTCGGCCTGTTTACGAGCGGTGATGTTCGTGGCCACGCCGTCCCACACGACCCGACCACCGGGTTCCCGCCTGGGACGGGAGCACACCTGTACCCAAATCCATTGCCCGTCGGAGCGTTGCATCTCCAATTCCATTTCAAAGTCGGTGAGCGTCTTGAGGCTGACCGTCTCCGCCGCCTGCATCTCCGGCAACTGTTTCGGCGCAATCTGGCGGTGCAGTACCCGGGCGTCCTGCAACACATCCTGGGTTTTCAAGCCGTGCAGTTTTTCCACCCCCGCGCTCAAGTACAGAAAGCGAGGTGTGCCGTCCGTTTCGTACGTGTACTGGTAAACGTAGCTGTCGGGCAGGTTGTCTCCGAGCAAACGCAACCGCTCTTCGCTTTGGCGCAACGCCTGTTCGGTCCGTCCCTCCTGCTCGCGGATACGTCTTGCCCTGGCAAGATGCGATCTTTTCATTTGTCTTCTCCTCGACCGGCCCGTCACTCGCGGATGCCGGAACACATGCAAAACCTTATTCCCCTGATCCCTTGAAGGCTCGTTGACCGGGTGAATCGGCCTCGCCTGCGATCCGATCTTCCTGTCCCGCAGTCCTCCGCAGGAGACTTTTCATTTCAGCGCCGCCCGGATTTTCGCGCTCAGATCTTTCAGAGTAAACGGTTTTTGGAGAAACGGCACCCCCTCTTCCAGAACCCCGTGGTGCGCGATGACATTGGCGGTATAACCCGACATGAACAGGCACTTGAGCTCGGGATAGAGCGAGAGAAGCCGTCTGGCCAGTTCGCGTCCGTTCATCTCGGGCATGATCACATCGGTCATGAGCAGATGGATCTGCCCGGCGTGCTCCTGGGCCAGGCGAATGGCCTCGCCGGGAGTGCCGGCTGTAATCACCCGGTAACCCAGATTTTCCACCATCGCCTTGCACATGACCAGAATAACAGGCTCATCCTCGACCATCAGGATCGTCTCCTGTCCACCGGCAACCGGAATTCCCTGGCTCTCGGCCTGATAGAATTCCGTTTTTCCGGCATAACGGGGCCAATACAGTTTGAAGGTCGTTCCTTCCCCAGGTTCGCTGTACACATTGATGACGCCTTTGTTCTGTTTGACAATCCCATAAACGGTTGCCAGTCCCAACCCCGTCCCCTGGCCAATTCCTTTCGTGGTGAAAAAAGGCTCGAAGAGGCGTTCCTGCGTCTTTTTATCCATTCCACTGCCATTGTCGCTCACGGCCAGTAGCACATACTCGCCGGGGACGAAATCGGCATGGAGGGCACAATACGCATCGTCGAAGACCGCGTTTCCCGTCTCGATCGTGATGCGTCCCACTCCTCCGGCAATGGCGTCGCGGGCGTTCACGCACAAGTTGGCCAACACCTGGTCTATCTGGGTGGGGTCCATTTTGACCGGCCACAACTCCGTTCCAGGCAGCCAGGCGAGATCGATATCTTCGCCAATGAGGCGGCCCAGCATCTTGAGCATCCCCTCCACCGTGTCATTCAGATTCAGCACTTTGGGCGTCACCGTCTGCTTGCGGGCAAAAGCCAGCAACTGGCGTGTCAGGTCGGCGGAGCGCTGAGCGGCATTCTGAATACCCCGCAAGTCGGAGGCAAGCGGATGCTCGGGACCGATACGCTCGAGAGCCATCTCGGCATGGCCCAGGATGGCGGCCAGCATGTTGTTGAAATCGTGCGCCACCCCCCCGGCCAGCCGTCCGACCGACTCCATCTTCTGGGACTGCGACAGCTGCTCCTGCAACTTTTTACTTTCCTCCTCCGCCCGTCGGAACGCGGTGACATCGCGGGCGACCGAGAGAATGGAGCGCACCCGGCCCTGTGAGTCGCGTTCGGGAACCAGCCGCCAATTGAAGAACCGGATTTCCTCCGGCATCTCGAACGAAAACTCGGCCTCGCACCGTTCTCCGTTTTCGAATACCTGCGCAATCTTTTCTCTCAAGAAACGGCAATCCGGCTCGGGCAATCCCAGTTCCTGCTGGGTCTTGCCAAGATATTCTGACGCCGGTATTCCAAATGCGGCCTCGATATTTTCCGACACGAACAGATGGCGTCCCTCCCGGTCATATCGGATGACAAAATCCGGCAAGGCCTTCACCAGCGCCCGGTACATTTCCTCGCTCTCGCGAAGCGTTTCTTCGGCCCGTTTGCGCTCGGTGATTTCGGTGCTCATCCCGCAAATTCCCCGGATGGTGTTGTCATCACCCAAGATCGGAAATTTGATGGAGAGTAAATACGACCGCCCCCGCTCATTTTCCAGGATTTCCTCTTTCTCGATAATTTTCCCGGTTTCCATTGCCTCCAGATCGTTCCGGCGAAACTGTTCGGCGATAGATTTCGGATACAATTCCAGATCCCGGCGTCCCAGCACTTCCTGACGCGCCAGGCCGGTCACCTCCTCCCATTTGCGATTGACCATTTCAAAGCGCCCTTCGCGATCTTTGACGGAGATGAGCGCTCCGCTGTTCTCGATCAGATCGGCCAGAAAACGCCGGCTCTCGCGCAGGTCGTTCTCAATCCGCTTACGGTCGGTGATGACAAATTCGATTCCATTGTAACAGACCGTGCCGTCTTTCATTATTTTGGGAGTGGACACAAAGGAAGACCATCGAAGTTCGCCGGAAGGGTTGTATATCCGCGCTTCGGCCCGAAAAGTGGAAAGCGTCCGGATAGCCTCCTCTTCCTGTTCCTTCAACGAGTCAACATCGTCTTCATAGATCCGACTGTAAATGCAATCCGGGTTGTCCATGACCTGTCTGGGCGATACGCCATACAGTTGCTGGACGGAATCGCTCACATAGGTAAATCGTCTGGACCCGCCGGGAGCCGCCACGGCCTGATAAATCATTCCGGAGGTTAAATTGTCACTGATGGACTTGATCCGCATCTCGCTCTCGATCAAGGCCTCCTCGGCCCGCTTGCGCTCGGTAATGTCGCGCAGAATCCCCTCGTGGAAAAGAACCTTCCCCTCGGCGTCATACACGTAGTGTCCGTGGTCTTCCACCCAGACTTCGGACCCATCCTTGCGGCGCAGACGGTAGGCGTCCACCGGTTCCAGTCCGGAATCCAGCAGAGGGTTTTCTCTTTCCTCCGGGTCGAAATACAGATCCTTCCGGATATCCAGCGTCAGCATTTCCTCGCGGCTTTCGTATCCGAGGATTTTCATCAACGCCGTGTTGAATTCCATAAATCGTCCATCGGAAGTGGTTCGATACACCCCATCCTGGACGCGATCGAACAAACTCTGGAAGCGTTCCTCGCTCTGGCGCAACGCCTCCTCGGTCTGTTTACGCCGGGTGATGTCGTAGGTGATGCCGTTCAAGACAGCGGGGTTCCCCGCCTCGTCCACGAGTAACTCTCCCGCCTCGGTGCGGGTGATTCGCACCTCGCCGTTGGGGCGCACAATCCGGCACTCGAGCGGGTCGAAATTCCGTTCCTGGATGGCCGCAAGAGCCGCTTTCTGAAAGGAGGCTCGATCGTCTGGATGGACAAAACGCGCGACCAGATGCTCCATATTCCGGGGGCAATCGTCCTCTTCTACCCCCAGAATGCGGTACATCTGGTTCGACCACTGCATCCGGTTCGACGCGAGATCCCAGGACCAGTTGCCCATTTTTGCCAAAGCCTGGGCCTTTTCCAGTTCGGCTTTGGACTTACGCAATTCCTCTTCCGCATGCTTTCGCTCGGTGATGTCAACGTGAACCCCGATAACCCGAAGAGGACATCCGTCGGGTGTTCTCGAAATCACCTTTCCGCGGTCCAGAACCCATTTCCACTCTCCGTTCTTACACCGCAGGCGATGTTCACTGCTGTAAGTGGAAATCCGACCGTCAAAATGCGCGGCAATCTTGGCAAACACTCTTTCCCGATCCTCCGGATGAAGTCGGTTGTTCCACTCATCGAGAGAATCGCCAATCTCATCCTCCTCATAGCCGAGCATTGCCTTCCACTGCCTCGAGAAAAAAACTCGATTCGTCTGCGCGTCCCAATCCCAGACGCCCTCGTCCGCTCCTTCGAGGGCGAATTGCCACCGTTCTTCGCTCTCACGCAACGCGTCCTGCGCCTGTTGCCGTTCTTTCTCGGCCTGTTCCCGTTCCTGAATTTCCTGTTGCAACCGCGCATTCATTTCTTCCAGTTCGGTCACACGCTGTTTCAGCTCCGGGTAATAACTTTTCCGAAGCGATTTCTCGCCAAGACCAATGATCTTGTCGCGCAAAGAGTCGAACCGTTCATCGTCACAGGGCTTCTTCATAGACGACCTCGATATCCCGTTGAGTTGGGCGGCGTGGATTGGTCACCATGCAGGGGTCCTGGAGGGCATTCCTGGCCAGCTGCGCAATATCGCCCGCCTGAACCCCCTTTTGTTTGAGAGTGGCCGTGATTCCCACACTCGCCTTCAGGCCGGAAATTTCGTCCAGAATGCGGCGCAGCTTCTCCGCGGTCGAAAGACCTTGCAACTCCAACCCGAGCGCCTGCCCGATAAGATCATAGCGTTCGCCCGCCGCCTCGTAGTTGAACGCTACAACCGAATTGAGCAACAGCGCGTTGCATTCCCCGTGCGACATGTCCAGGAAACCGCCCAGACTGTGCGCCATGGCATGTACCGCGCCGAGACTGGCGTTCGAGAACGCCAGGCCCGCTTCCAGGCTCCCGAGCATCATCCGTCCCCGCAGTTCGAGATTGTCTGGATCGCGCATCACCGCCGGCAGATTCTCCCGGATCAGTTTAATGCCCGCAAACGCATGGATATCCATAATGGGGGAGTTGGCGGTCGAGGCCACCGCCTCGATCGCGTGGACCAGCGCGTCTATCCCCGTACAGGCCGTCAGGTAAGGATCCATGGTCGTGGTGGTCACCGGATCTATCAACGCGACATCGGGCACCACGGTCTTGCTGATAATAGCAATCTTGACCTTTCGGCCGGAGTCGTTGATGATCGCAAACTGCGACACATCGGCCGAAGTGCCCGCCGTCGAGGGAATGCAGATAAGCGGCGGACCCGGTTCCGGAACATTGTCCACCCCCTCGAATTCCAGCACGTTCATGCGATTTGCCCCCACGATGCCAATGGCCTTGGCGCAATCCATGGGGCTTCCGCCTCCCACCGCAACGATCGCGTCGCACCCTTGTTCGCGATAAAACTCGGCGCCCGCCATCACCTGCGCGTCGCGGGGGTTGGGGCTAACCTCGGAGAAGACGGCGTACTGCAGGTCAGCCGCCTCGAGTTCCTCGATCACCTTCCCCGGCCACCCAGCCGCGATCACCCCCGGGTCCGTCACGATCAGCGGTTTTCGAGCGCCGAAATTGATGGCATAACGCGCCACCAGGCCAATGGCGCCATCCCCGAAAATAAACTCCGGAGCCACAAATTTTCGTATCTCGAACATATTCGGTCTCCCCTTTGCGATCAAGAAAACCTCTGGACCGGAAAATAATGAGGACAGCCTTTCGGGCGGTATGAAATGCCCACGGGGTATGACCCCAGCATAGCCGATTCAGGCTTGGAAAGTAAACACATTAACGGCGGAGCCTTTTGCAAAAGTCGTTGAATGGCTCGATTTTCAGGTGAGCATTGAGGGTGTATCCTTCTCCGATCTTGCGATTCAAACCTCCCGGCACTCGTTTCCCTTTCGTCATTCCCGCTTTCGCGGGAATGACGAAAAGTGGGATTGCGTTTAGACCCGAATGTAAAAAAACATTCAAAACGATCAACCCGACTTTGTCGCCGTTTACCCCATACTTTTGCAAAAGGCTCGGCGGATTCTCCGGAAAGAGCCGACCTGGAAAATGGGTCTGTCCCCTCTCTTCGCGCGAACAAAACAATACACGTTGTCTTTGCGGAGATCTCCGCCGAAACCGTCGTTTCCGGGAATCTGGGAGCGGGAAAAATCCGGGAAGAATCCGTTTGCGGTTTCGCGCCTCAAACAGTAAGATGCGGACCATGACGGAAGAGTGGGGAGCATCTCCCGGCGGAATCTGAGGAGAGCGTGTTTTCAAGCCAAGTGAAGGTCGCGAATGGAAACGGGACATTATCAGAACGATCGAAGCGCCCGTGTCTCGCCGGAGGTCGTGCTGTTCGAACCGGAGATTCCCCCCAATACCGGTAACATCGCCCGGTTGTGCGCCGCTCTGCGCGCCCCGCTCCACCTGATCGAACCGCTGGGTTTCCACCTCGACGATACGAATCTCAGGCGCGCGGGATTGGATTACTGGCCGGAAGTGGAACTGCGCGTCTGGCCGGATCTGGCCACACTCCTCGCGGCGCGTCCCGACGCGGGCCGCTGGTGGGTCACCAAGTACGGCCACCAGCGCTACCACGAAGTCGCCTACGCGCCAGGCGACCTGTTGATCTTCGGGAAAGAGTCCGCCGGCCTGCCTCCGGAACGGCTGGCGGCGGAACCCAAGCGAACCGTCTGTCTGCCGATGGACAACCCGGCCGTGCGAAGTTTGAATCTGGCAACGGTCGCGGCGGTTGTGCTCTACGAGGCGCGTCGGCAATTGCGACTGTTCTGACCCAAAGGAATAAACCGGCAGGCGCTTCGCCGGGTATCACGCAATACGGGAAACGAGACCGTATTCAGAGGGGTTGAGGGGGAAAACAGACATGGCGCGCGTTCTGATTATTGACGACGAGGAAGACATCCGGGTACTCCTGCGCATGGCGTTCGAGGAATCTGGATTCGAGGTGGACGAGGCGGGGGACGGTCAGGAAGGCCTCGAAATTTTTCGCCGCCAGCCGCCCGATCTCGTCATCACCGACATGCTCATGCCCCTCAAGGACGGATCCGAGACGATTGCGGAAATCCGCCAGAGCCTCCCGGGCATGAAAATCATTGCCATCTCCGGGGGGGGGCAAGGGCTGGATTCCGACGAATACCTCGACGAGGCGGAAGGCTATGGGGCCGATCGCGTCTTCGACAAACCGGTGAACCTTTTCGATGTGGTGGACGCCGCCTGCGAACTTCTGGAAATCGAATAAGCGCTTACAGCCGGAATGCCCCCTCTCTTTCCTGAAACCCGGCATTAGAACCCCTCAACCCAGACAAAAACCTTGACTTGCCACGGGTTGTGCGAAAAGATGACCCCCAGGGTTCGAACCACCTTACTGGCGTCCGTTTGGAGTCCGAAATCCCCCATGATTGCCGTATTTCTTTGGAGTTTTCCGTCCCCGCCATGACCCTTTCCGTCCCCGCCAAGCCCCAACCTCAGCCCCTTCCCCTCTCGTACGGGGAGGGAGGGAAGAATACACTGCGCCTGATTCCCCTGGGCGGTCTGGGCGAGTTCGGCCTGAACATGATGTGTTACGAAGCCGGGGGCGAGCGGATCGTGGTGGACTGCGGCAGCATGTTCCCCGACACCGACATGCTCGGCATAGACCTCGTCGTGCCCGACATCCAATACCTGCTCGACGAACCGGAACGGCTCAAAGCCATCGTCCTGACCCACGCGCACGAGGACCACATCGGCGCCCTGCCCTACATCCTGAGCCAGATCCAGGCGCCCGTCTATGGAACGCGCCTCACGCTGGCCTATGTCGCGGAGAAACTGCGCGAGCACGAAATTCTCGATGAAACCGACCTTCAAGAACTGAAATTTCGCGAGCCGGTCCAGATCGGCCATCATTTCACCGTCACGGCGCTCCACGTCACGCACTCGGTGCCCGACTCGGCCGCCCTGGCCATTGCCACCCCGGCGGGCGTCGTGGTCCACAGCGGCGACTACAAGATTGACTACTCCCCCGTGGACAACAACCGCTTCGATCATTTCAGTTTCAGCAAACTGGGCGAGTCGGGCGTTCTGGCCCTCGTGGCCGACTCGACCAACGCCAACATACCCGGCACTACCCACACCGAGCGGTGGGTCAGCCAACACCTCGAAACCATCTTTGCGTCGAGCGAAGGCACGATCTTCTGCACAACCTTTTCGACCTCGCTCCACCGGCTTCAGATTCTGATGAACCTGGCCGAACGGTTTGGCCGCCGCATCTTTGTCGTGGGTCGCAGCCTCGAAAAATCCTTCCGCCTCGGTTCGGAACACGGCTTTCTGGACATCCCGCAGGCTTTCTTCTGTTCCCTGCGCGAGTACGACTGCATCGCGCCCCACCAGCGCCTCGTCCTCGCCACCGGATCGCAGGGCGAACCGGCCTCGGCCCTCGCCATGCTCGCGCGCGACGAACACAAGCGCCTGCAGATCGAGGAGGGAGACACGGTCATCCTCTCCGCCCGCACCATCCCGAACAACGTGCGCTCGATCAACCGGATGGTCAATCACCTGTGCCGGCGCGGCGCGCGCGTCTTCGACGGCACGTCGGCCGAAGTCCACGCCTCGGGCCACGCCTACCGCGAGGAGATCAAGGCGCTCATCAGCCTGACTCAGCCGCAATTCCTGGTGCCCGCCCACGGCGAACTGCGCCAACTCCTGTCGCACCGCGACGCCGCCATCACCGCCGGGTTCGACGAGAAAAACATCTTCATCCTCGACGACGGCGATGTGCTCGAGTTCCGAAACCCGGAATCGGGCGCCCGGGCGCGCGCCACCGCCGAACTGGCGGGCCACGTCCCTTCCGGCCACGTTCTGGTGGATGGGAAAACCGTTGGCGAGACGGGCGATGTGGTCCTGCGCGACCGTCGCCACCTCTCCGAGGACGGCATGGTCATCGCCATCCTGAACGTGGACAAAAAGACGGGCGAACTGCTCACCGAACCGGAAATCGTCACGCGCGGCTTTGTGTGCGTGGACGAGAGCGAGGAACTGATCAACCGCCTGCGCGCCATCGTGCGCGAAGCCTTCGAGGCCTGCACCCCCGAAACGCGCGAAGACCCCGAGGTCCTCCACCCCGAAATCCGCCGCGCCCTGCGCCGCTACATCCGCAAAAACTACGAACGCTTCCCCCTCATCCTGCCCGTCGTGCAGGAGGTGTAAACCGGACAAACAGAAGCCGAACAGGACGTGGATTCGTAACCATTTGGCGTCTGTTGAGTGAGGCTGATTTTTCCCTGTAGCCGGAACGGCAGGAAACCGCGAGTGAACCGCGAAAATCGCGAAAGACTCGAACCCTATTGTGGAATCGCCCAGCGCACGGTTGGAACTTTTTCCCGACCTCAGTCCGTGAAGCCCAAAAATTCTGGGGAATGTCCTCGTAACCGGACCGCTTGACGACGGCCTCGGGATCGTCTATGCTCTGACTCTCGCATCCCGCCGGGGGGTTTCGTATCCGGCCTGGTTGTAGAACCCGCCCGGCGGTTTTCCGGTTCGGGCCTGATTTTTTGTGTTATTCGGAATCGCCGTATGGTCAGACCTCCCAAACCCTCCCCGTCTCCCGTTTCCCTGGAAACCCGGACGCTCCCCCATAATCTGGAAGCCGAGAAGGCGGTCCTCGGGACCTTCTTTCTCAACGACAAGGCGCTGCTGGACGTCCAGAGCCTCCTCACGCCCGAGGACTTCTACGACCCGCGCCACCAGGACATCTACCGCGTCGTACTCGATCTGGTCGAGCAGGACAAGCCGATCGACCCGGTCCTGCTCATCAACGAACTCGACCGGCGGGGCCTGCTCGAGAAAACGGGCGGCCCGGCGTACCTGACGGGACTCGAACAGTCCGTCATTTCCCCCGGCAACGTGCGTCACCACGCCGAACTGGTGCGCGAGAAGTCGTTGCTGCGCCGTCTGATCCAGATCACCGGGGAAATCTCCGACGACGCGATCACCGAACGCAAGGAAACGCAGGAGATCCTTGAGGAATCCGAACGCCGGATCTTCGAGATTCTGACCGGGCGCGTCACCAACGAGTTTCGCTCGATTGGCGATGAGGCCCACGATGTGTACCGCGAAATGGAGCGGCGGGCCGAGACGCGGCGCGAGGTGACGGGGGTGACGACGGGGCTCTCGAACCTGGACCGCCTGACGGGCGGGTTGCAGCCGTCGGACTTGATCATTCTGGCGGCGCGTCCCTCGGTGGGAAAGACCTCGCTCGCCCTGAACATGGCGATGGCGGCGGCCGAGAGTGGTTACATGGCCGCGGAGGGGGTGGAAGGCCCCCCCGGAATCGGGGTGTTCAGCCTGGAAATGAACCGCCAGCAGATTATCCAGCGCATGGTCTGCGGCAAGGCGGAAATCCGCATGGATCTGTTGCGCAAGAACATGCTCAACGAGAACCAGATGATGCAGTTCGGCCGGACGCTCGACGAGATGAGCAATCTGGCGATTTATATCAACGACACGCCGAACATGAGCCCGATCGAGATGCGGCTCCACGCTCAGCGCCTCAAGGCGCGATGCCCGAACCTGGCGCTGATCGTGGTGGACTACCTCCAGCTCATGAGTGGCGGGTCGAAGCGCTCGGAAAGCCGCCAGCAGGAAGTGAGCGAGATTTCGCGCTCGCTCAAGGGCCTGGCGCGCGACCTGCACGTGCCCGTGCTGGCCCTCTCGCAGTTGAGCCGTGGAGTGGAAAGCCGCCGCGGCGCCGACGCCAAGCCGCGCCTGTCGGACCTGCGCGAGTCGGGTGCCATCGAGCAGGACGCCGACGTCGTCATGTTCCTCCACCGCGCCGAGCCGCGCGCGACCGACGGGGAAAAAGTGGGCCGCGCCCCGATTCAGGTCGTGGACCTCATCGTGGCGAAACAGCGTAACGGCCCCGTGGGCGAAGCCGGCCTGTTGTTCCGGGAAGAATTCACCCAGTTCGTCGTCCGCCACGACGAGTGAGTGGAATATTTTCGGGGTCGTTTTTCGGACAGGATCACAGGATTGGCAGGATGAGGGCACAGAAATTTCTTGAAGAGAAAGTTTTTCCGATTATGGATGACGGAGGATGATTCAATGTGGCGGTTTCTAATAGGCGTGTGTGTGGTTATATGTATGATCATATCTATCTTGTTTTTTATAATGGCAAAATTGCATGACTCACAAGATGATGAACTACGTGTATCGTTACTTCTGAAGCATATTGCTGCAGGGGTGGGGGTGATTTATAAAACAAATGGGAAATCTCCGGAAAATGTCGATTTTCTTTTATCTCCAGACAACTGGACAATAGAATCACAAAAGAGAATTCAACGGATGATCTTCCCGAGTTTGACTAAAACTGACCAAATAGACTTTGGTCTTGATAAAATGACCTATCGGCCTGTTTTTGAATATGCTGCTGCGACCCCTCCTGAATCCGGCGTTATCGCTATCGTGGAATATGGCCCTAATAGAGTTAGCCCTCTCCGTACTGAAGATCTTGGGGAATTATTGACAAAGAATGTTTCCTTAGTGAAGCGCATTCCGCGAATACCCCTTTCATTTGGAACTTTCAATTCAATGACTCTTGCCGACAAAGAAAATGTCTATTCGATGCTCTCGTTTTTCAAGCAGAAACTCGACAGCGACGATAAAGTGGGAATATATGACTTAGGTCGCCTGGAGGTTGTGCAAGATGATGATGGCGCAACACATGCATGCATAGATTCTGTTTTGAATACTTCTTCCTGGAGTCTTTTCAAAGATGATCCATCCTTCACCCCTCGCACGCCTGAGGAAAAGGCCGTGCCGGGGCACATATTTTAAGAGGTCCTCAAGGAATGTCACAAGCGCCACTGGATCTCTATTGTGCGCTCCTGAACGCAACCCCAGATGAACACGGATGAACACAGATACCGTCCCCTCTCCTTGTTATCTGTGTCTATCCGTGTTTATCTGTGGTTAAAGAAAGCGGTTTTAAACGCTCCCGCTTGAGAGGGATTCCCGCGTTTCAGTTTTTCCCCTTCCTGCTGCGATCCGCGGCGTCCAATGATTCGTGTATTCCGTTGCAAATGGAATGAGTTTCTGTATCCTTTCGATTGTAACCTGGCGTCACTGGGAAGATTCCTTTTGCAGGAGAACCTCATGAAACGAATCGCAGGATGTCTCGGGATCGTGTGTCTTGGGGCTGTGCTGTTGTTGGGTCTTTCGGAACCGGAGAAAAAGAGCGAAGACCCGCAAATCAAGAATCGGACAATCGAAAAACAGACGGCGCAAAAAAAGAGCGCGGAAGCAGGAAGCAAAGTTTTCACCAATTCCATCGGGATGCAACTCAGACTCATTCCCGCCGGGTCGTTTCTGATAGGTTCACCCGACAGCGAAGAAGACCGGGAAGGCCACGAAGGACCGCAACACAAGGTGACACTGACGAAGCCTTATTACATCGGTGTCTGTGAAGTGACCCAGGAGCAATATGAGAAAGTCATAGGTATGAATCCGTCAAAGAATATCGGCCCGAAAAATCCGGTGGAAATGATCTCGTGTCATGACGCTCAAGACTTCTGCGCGGAACTGTCGAAGATCGAGAAACAGGAATACCGGCTGCCTACCGAAGCGGAATGGGAATACGCCTGCCGAGCCGGAACGCAAACGGCTTATTACTGGGGCAACACGTTTGACGAGAAATACGCCTGGAGCAACAAAAATTCGGGCGGAAAATCGCACGAGGTGGGAACACTCAAACCTAACGCATGGGGTTTGTTCGACATGGGGGGCAACGTCTATGAGTGGAGTCAAGATTCATACGACTTTTACTCGGAGGGAGAATTGGTGAATCCACAGGGCGGCTCCGATGCCGTTACGCGCTGCGTGATTCGGGGCGGCAGTTGGGACTACGTTTCACGACGTTGTCGTTCGGCGGATCGTATGCAATCTAACTTTACAAATCGCAGCGATTGCGTCGGCTTCCGTGTCGTCGCGGTTCCCACGGCAGCACAGTGAGGGGGGGACCGAATATGTCGAACCAGAGGGTGACTCTGTTGGGCTGTTGAAAGATAAGTCGAGGAATTGTTTGTTGCAGGATGTTGTCATGACCGAAAAAGAATACCCCTCCCCTTCCGGCATTGAAGAAGCCTTGCGTCACCCTTCGATTGTCCCGCCTCCGCGTCCGGCGGAGCCACCGCGCGGGGTGGCGGGGAAGTTGGGCGTTGTGCTGGAGATGATCAAGTTCCGCCACAGCGTGTTCGCGCTTCCGTTCGCCTTGTCCGCGATGCTGGTGGCCGCGCGGGGATGGCCCTCGTTCCGGGTGACCTTCTGGATCGTGGCGGCGTGCGTGGCGGCGCGTTCGATGGCGATGGCCTACAACCGCGTCGTGGACCGCGCATTCGACGCCCGCAACCCACGCACACGCGACCGGGCCTTGCCCGCCGGGTTGCTGACGGTTCGTTTTGCCTGGGGGTTCGTGGTCCTGACGGGCGGGGCGTTTCTGTTCTGCGCCGCGATGCTCAATTGGCTCTGCCTGGCCTGCGCGCCGGCGGTGGTGGTGATTCTGCTGGGATACTCGCATTGCAAGCGGTTCACCCGCGCCACGCACTATGTGTTGGGTCTGGCCCTGGGACTGGCGCCGTTGGGCGCGTGGGTCGCGGTTCGGGGGACGCTCGTGGGGTTGCCGGTCGCGTTGGGACTGGGGGTTCTGTTCTGGACAGCGGGGTTCGACATCCTCTACGCCACGCTCGATGCCGAGGTGGACCGGCGCGAGGGACTTTTTTCGTTGCCGGCGGGGTTGGGCATTGGTCGCGCCCTCTGGGTGGCACGCGGGACGCACGCGCTGGCCGCGGCGGGCTTCGCGGGGTTTCTCTGGACCAGCGGTCTGGGCGCGTGGGCCTGGGGCGCCGGGGCGGTTTGTCTGGTGCTGATGGTCTGGCAGCATTTTCTGGTGCGCGCGCACGACCTGTCGCGCGTGGGTCCGGCCTTTTTCACCTTCAACGCGGTGATCAGCCTGCTTTTTCTGGCCGGATGCGCCGTGGAAACGTTGTTCCCTTAACCCTTCGGGCTTCGAACGCATCTTGAAAACGTGACCATCCGCACTACTCTCTTGCAGAATCTACGCAAGCCGCGACGTTTTTTCTGTAACACACGAACAATCAACCACAAAACGCAAAGGCGTAAAGACGCAAGGGCGCAGAGAAGAGCAAATGGGGAGTGGAGAAGACACGGACTCAAGCATGAATAGGAAAAACCCACGAGGCCTGTAAATTTCCGGGATCTCTGCGTCCTTGCGCCTTTGCGTGAAATTCAGTTGAGGTTTTGTCGTGCCTCACTCCGGGCAGACACGCAGGTCTGCCCCGACAAACGAGGTTATTTCGGTTGCGGCTTCGTTTCGCCAGGAGGTATCGCAGCGCATAAGCGCCCGTGCAGAAAAAGCCCGAAGGGCTTGTACATACGATAGCCCTGGGCAGAGCGCAGCGTTGCCCAGGGAACGGGCATCCCCTTTATCCAACCCTGCAAGGGTTGAACAAGATGGGGAGAGAGCAGCCTTTTGTTGTGCCCCTTCAAGGGCACCGAAGAGAGGGGTCTCGTAACCCGGGGCAACGCTGCGCTCTGCCCCGGGCTGCCGTATCTTTATCCCTTTCAGGGATGCCCGTTGACCGGGGGAAAACGGGGGGCGGGAATCCTTTCGAGATGCTCCGACTTCTCCGCCGGGGCTTTTCGGAAGGCCAAATCCCCGTGCCCCCTTCGGGGCCACAATAACCTTGTTTTCTTATGGAGATAACGATCCTTCATCCATCCCTGAAGATTCGGGGGTTGTCCGCCGGGGCTTTTCGCTTGACTTTCGGGGGGCGGGGTCCGCTAATTTGGGGGAGACTCCCGGCTGGTCTGGCGCGTGGAACCGACCGGCCCGAGGGGTGGTTGAAGAGGAGCAAGTTCAATGTTCAAGAGTTTCCGTGTGGCCGTGGTCATTCCCTGTTACCGGGTCGAAGCGTTCGTGACCGATGTGGTGGCGAAAATTCCCGACTTTGTGGACTGGATCATCGCCGTGAACGACGCCAGCCCCGATGGAACGCTGGCGACGCTCAAGGCGATTGGCGACCCGCGCATGGTGGTGCTCTCGCATGAGAAGAACCAGGGCGTGGGCGGCGCGATGGCCACGGGGTACGAAGAGGCGTTGCGGCGCGAGGCCGACATCGTGGTCAAACTGGACGGGGACGGCCAGATGGACCCGCCGTTCATGCGCCACCTGGTCGAGCCGATCGCCGAGGAAATCTGCGACTACGCCAAGGGGAACCGGTTTCTCCATTTTCAGGCGCTCAAGAAGATGCCGTGGTCGCGCAAGATCGGTAATATCTCGCTGACCTTTCTGACCAAACTGGCCAGCGGCTACTGGCACACGTTCGACCCGCAGAATGGGTACCTGGCCATCCGGACCGATTACCTGCGGGCGCTGGATCTGGAGCGGCTGCGGTCGCGTCGGTATTTCTTCGAGAACGAAATGCTGATCCGGCTGAATGTGGAGTCGGCGCGGGTGCTGGACTGCCCGATGCCGTCGGTGTACGCGGGCGAGGTCTCGTCGCTCAGGATCAGCAAGGTGCTGACCTATTTTCCCTACTTCCTGACGCGGGGGTTTCTCTCGCGCCTGTTCCACCGCTATGTGCTGCGCGACTTCTCGGTCGTGATCCCGCTTTACCTGTTCGGGGGGCTGTCCTTTTTGTGGGGTTTGCTGTTCGGTGTGATCGCCCTGCTGGTGCGGGTTTCGCCTCAGACGATCGAGAGACTGGGGATTTCGGTGCGGGCGCCCGGTTCGGTGTTTAACAACCTGAGCGCCGTTCTGCCGATTGACCCGACCGTGCCGCTGCCCGCGGCGACGGTCATGCTGTCGGTGTTGCCCCTGATGCTGGGGGTGCAGTTTCTGTTGCAGGGGCTTCTGATCGACATTCTTTCGACCCCCAAGGTTGAGCGGCCCACCTGGCATTACGAGAAATAGGGGACAAAAGCGAGGCGCCACGATGGAGCAGGCTTTCATTCACGACGATTTTCTATTGGAAACCGGGGCCGCGCGCGAACTGTACCACGCATACGCGGCGCCGATGCCGATTCTCGATTACCACTGCCACCTGAACCCGCAGGATGTGGCCGAAGACCGGCGGTGGGAAAACCTCACGCAGATCTGGCTCGCGGGGGACCACTACAAGTGGCGCGCCATGCGGACCAACGGCGTGGCGGAGCGCTATTGCACGGGCGATGCGCCGGATCGCGAGAAGTTCCAGAAGTGGGCCGAGACGATGCCGTGCGCCCTGCGCAATCCGCTCTACCACTGGACGCACCTGGAACTGGCGCGCTATTTCGGCGTGTCGGACCTGCTTTCGCCCGCTACGGCGGAGCGCATCTGGGCCATCGGGCGTGAACGGCTGGCCGAGCCGGATCTGTCGGCGCGGGGGCTTATGCGCGCAAGCCGGGTACGGCTGGTCTGCACGACGGACGACCCGGTGGACGACCTGCGCCACCACCGCGCGATCGCGGCGGACCCGTCGTTCGAGATCCGGGTGTTGCCCACGTGGCGTCCGGACAAGGGGTTGGCGGTCGAGTCGCCCGAGACGTTCAATGCGTGGGTGGATCGGCTGGCTCAGGCGGCGGACGTCGAGATTCGCGATTTCGACTCGTACCGGGAGGCGCTGCACAAGCGACACGATTTTTTCCACCAGGCCGGATGCCGCGTTTCGGATCTGGGGCTAGACACCGCGTATGCCGAGGACTATACCGAGTCGGAGATCGTATCCCTTTTCTCCAGGATTCGAACAGGGAAGACCCTGACGGGCGACGAGGGGGTGCGGTTCAAGTCGGCGATGCTGGTCGAGTTCGGGCGGATGGACCACGCCCGGGGGTGGGTGCGGCAGTTGCACTTCGGGCCGTTGCGCAACAACAACACGCGGATGCTGCGTCAGGCGGGGGTGGACGCGGGGTTCGATTCGATCGGCGACCGCGAGATGGCCCGTCCCCTGGCGCGGATGCTGGACCGGCTCGACCAGACGGACCAGCTGGCGCCGACGATTCTCTACAACCTGAACCCGCGCGACAACGCGCTCATGGCCACGATGATCGGGAACTTCCAGGACGGTTCGCGGCCCGGCAAGATGCAATGGGGAAGCGGGTGGTGGTTCCTGGACCAGAAGGATGGGATGGAACAGCACCTCGAAACGCTCTCGCAGTTGGGGCTGCTGAGCCGGTTTGTCGGGATGCTGACCGACAGCCGGTCGTTTCTTTCGTACACGCGCCACGAGTATTTCCGGCGGATTCTGTGCAACCTGTTGGGACACGACATCGAGAAGGGGCTGATCCCGCGCGACCTGCCGTGGATCGGTGGGATGGTGCAGGACATCTGTTACCGTAACGCCGAGCGGTATTTCGGGTTCGACCTGCCCGTTGAGTGAACCGGCCCAGCGGTGTGGACGGAGTGGACGGGGTGGACGAAATGGACACGGTTCCGTACCGCCGGCGTCCTCGCCCGCCTCGTGGTTTGTACCGCCGGCGTCCCCGCCGGCTTCCCCATCCTGCTATAAGGAATCGTTTCCACCATGCGTAACACGCGCTTCCTGATTCCCCTCCTGTTTCTGATCCTTCTTTCCGGGTGTCGCTTATTCCCGTCTCACAAAACCACCGAACGGCTCTTCCTTTCGGATGTTTCGGTTTCGCCGGGTCAGACGCCCGGGGCGGCCTGGGAGTTTTCCTGTTCGGCGGGTCGCCGCAGTGGCGAGCAGGCCACCATCCCGGTTCCGTCGTACTGGGAGTTGGAAGGGTTTGGGACACTCCATTCGGAGGACGCGACCAGTCAGACGAGCGAAGTGGGCCACTACCGCCGGACTTTCCAGACGCCCGAGTCGTGGCGGGGGCGGCGCGTGCGACTCGTTTTCGAGGGCGTGAAAACGGACGCGGAAGTGACGTTGAACGGGAAAAGCGCGGGACCGAAACACCAGGGCGGGTTCTACCGATTCCAGTACGATGCGACGGATCTGTTGAACGAGACGGGCCAGGAGAACGCGCTCGAGGTGGCCGTGAGCAAAGCGTCGTCGAACCCCTCGGTCGAGGCGGCGGAGCGCTTGCCCGGTTCCTGGATTCTGGCGGGGATTTACCGCCCCGTCTATCTGGAGGCGCTGCCACGCGAGGCGGTGGAGTGGATGGCGATTGATGCGCGAGCCGATGGGAATCTTTACGCCGATCTGCACCTGGTGGGAATCGGAGCCGAGGCCGTCGTGCGGGGCCAGATTCGGACGCTGAAGGGACGCCGCGTGGGTGAACCGTTCACGGCGCCCGTCGGAACGGGAGCCGTGAAGGCGCTGTTGCGTGGCCGCGTGGCTGCGCCGCTGCGCTGGACCGCCGAGACGCCGAATCTTTACCTCCTGGACCTGACACTCGAACGGAATGGGGAACCGCTCCATCGTTTGACCCAGCGTTTCGGTTTTCGGACGTTTGAACTGAAACCCAACGACGGTTTGTACCTGAACGGACGCAAGATTCGCCTGAAGGGGGTGGACCGGCGTTGCTTTGAAGCGGACCCCCGGTTGTGTCTGACCCCCGAAGCGTCTCTGGCCGAAGCGCGATTTCTCAAGAGCCTCAACCTGAACGCCGTGCGGTTGGCCGATGGTCCGGCGGACCCGGCTTTTCTCGACGCCTGTGACGAGGTGGGGTTGTATGTGCTCGATGAACTGGCCGGATGCCCCGGCGCGCCCTACGATCTGGCGGTGGGACGCAACCTGGTGCGGGAACTGGTGAGACGCGACGCCAGCCACCCGAGCGTCCTCTTCTGGGACAACGGAGGCGAAGGGGGCGCGAACAAGAGTCTCGTCGGCGAGTTCCTGCTCTTCGACCGGCAACGGCGCGAGGTGTTGTGTCCGGGTGAATTTTTCGCAGGGGTGGATACCGTGCATCTGAACACCTATGACGCGCTGTTGGAAAAGACTCAGCGTCCGGTGGTGTTTCTGCCGACCGGGTTGTTGCACAGCCTGCCCGAGGCGGGGTTTGCCGCCGGGTTGAACGATTTTTGGACAGCGATGAGCCGGGCGTCCAACAGCGCGGGAGGTTTTCTTTCGGCGGTGGACTATGCGGGATTGGTGGGTGGCAATCGGGAAAAAAACGCGAAGCGGAGTCATGTGGCGGACTGGGCCGCGAGCGGTCTCGAATCGGCCGAAGGCCTGGCAGAGGGTCTCGGGACGATGCGCGCCATCTGGTCGCCCATCCAGATTGGAGCGCGGGAACTCCCCACCCCATTCGAAGGAGCGTTTGAAATCGAGAATCGTTACGACTTCCTGAATCTGGACCAGATCGCCTTCGAGTGGCGGATTGTGGATTTGCCCGATCCGTTTACAGGGGAGGCGCTGGAGAAGAAACCCGTCTGGGCCTCGGGCCGAGTCGCCGGTCCCAACGTGGCCGCCGGATGGCAGGGTGCGTTGCATCTGCCGATTCCGGAGGGGTGGCAGAATCACGACGCGATCGAGGTGCGGGCGTTGGACCCGGAAGGGCGGGAAGCGCTTTCCTGGAGTTGGAGCCTGCGCAAGCCGGGTTTCTACGCGGAAACATTTCAGGGATCGGTCAGGGGTGAGCCTCAGGCGCAGGAACAGGGCGAGACCCTCACCGTCACCGTTCAGGACATCGCGTACCGGTTCGACCGGCGCGAGGGGCAATTGCTGGACGTGACCGTGGGAGGGCAGACGATGCCGTTTGGAAAAGGGCCGCGTCGCATCGCGTCCCCACTGGCGGCGGGACGCGAGATGACGGAGATAACTGGCCCCGCCACCGTTCGGCATGGCCTGTCGGATGCCGGGTACCGGGTGGATGCGGGCGCTTTGGGCGGGTTTGACCGGGTCACCTGGACCGTTCGGCGCGACGGGTGCCTGACGCTGGAGTATGCCGGGCGGGCGGGAGGAACGTTCGATTCCCTCGGAATCTCCTTCGATTATGGGCAGACACCGGTGCGCCGGATTCGCTGGCTGGGCGACGGCCCCGGACGGGTCTGGCGGAACCGGATGCAAGGCCCCCGTTTCGGGGTGCATGCGTTTAAGCAGGAAACGGAAGGGGAGAACGTCTCGGATTCCGCGAGCAATATCGGCAATGCCGGGGAAGCGCAGGAGCCGCCCGTCACGGAGCGGTTCCTGAGTCGAATCCGGTGGGCGATTCTGGAAACCACCGGTGGATCTTTCTTTGTGGCCCCGATGGAGGGGCCGGCTTTTCTGGGACTGAGCGGAAAAGATCCGGACGCCATCAAACCGCGTTTCCTGACACCGGAACACGTGGCGTTCCTGTCGGTCATCCCGGCAGTGGGTTCGACAACCCACTCGCCCGCAGAACTGGGTCCGGAGGGGAAGGCTGTTTCGGTCAGAGGCAAACTACAAGGCCAACTACTTTTCTGTTTTGAAAACCCCGAACGGCTGAGCCGGACCCAGGAAAAGAAGTCCGACTCAAAACCGTGGATGGACTTCCTCAATCGTACTGTTCCATCCGATCCAGAACCGACGGTTTGACGCGCAGGATGGTGCCGTGGCGCACGCCTGCGGGGAACTCGACCTGGTCTGAGATGTCTTCCCAGGTCTTCAGATCCTTCGAGCGCACCGCGCCATACTGGCCTTCCGTGTACTTGTCGAAATAGACCACCCACGCCCCGTCGAGGCGGGTCGCCGTGGGGCCTTCGGCCCAGTACTTGCCCGTGATCGGTTCCGACAGCGGCCCATACGGCCCCTGGGCTTTTTCGGCAAAGGCCACGCGGAGGTTCTTCTGCGCCGTCGGCTTCAAGGTCTCATCCTTGATGAACATCGCGTAGCGCCCCGGTTCCACCTTCTGGATTGTGGCGTCAATGACGTTGACTCCGGGTTCATAGAACAGGCGCGTTTTCGTCCAGGTCTTGAAGTCCTTCGTCGTCGTGCAATAGATCCGATGGTTGTATTTTTCGCTCTGGGCGGTCTCGGGGAAACGGTCCGGAATCGTTGTGGCCCAGTAGATCACGTATTCTTTTGCCTCGTCGTCGTAGAGGATTTCCGGCGCCCAGACATTTTGCGCGGTCGGCTCGTCGGCCATGACCGGCACATACGTTTGTTCCGACCACTGGATGAGATCGTTCGAGTGGGCGATGCCCAGGCCCCGTTCCGTCCAGCCGGAGGTCCAGACCATGTGGTGCCGCTTGTCCGGCCCTTGAATGACGCACGGGTCGCGTGTCAGTTTGGACTCACCGATTGTCGGTTCCAGGAACGTGTGTCCCCCATTGATCGGCGTCCAGGTCAGGCCGTCTCGGCTGCCCAGCAGGCGCACGCCGTCCTCTCCGTTTTTCGTGAAATAGGTGAAGACATAGGCGTCGCCCGTCCCCCGCCAGACGCCGATCTGCGCGCACCCGGAAAGCATCCCGAGCAGCGCCAGCAACACCCCCCCCGCCATTCTTTTCCGCATGGTCCGATCTCCTTTTCTTTCGATTTCTTTGGCGTCTTATAGCAATTGCCAGAAGGAATCAGCGAATACCCTGTCTTTCCGGGAGTTTTTTCTCTCTACGTCATTCCCGCGCAAGCGGGAACCCAGATTTGGGGCAACCCGGTTTCAAACCGGATTTCCTTGATATTCTTCTCATTTTTCGTCGTTCTCACGCCTCTGGGTCCCCGCTTTCGCGGGGATGACGAACGAAGAGGGAGGCTTTTCAATAATGAAGATTCTTTCCGGAAACGGCTCCAAGCAATAGCCTTTAGCCATTCTCTGTTCGGGGTTTCCCGAAGCCTAGTTTTCTGTAGGGGCGGGTTTCAAACCCGCCCATTCCCAATCCGGAGCGTCTGCCGGGCGGGTTTGAAACCCGCCCCTACGGATTCGTTCCTCAGATCGGGAACCCTTCTATGGGAAGCGACAGGTGGCTAACGGCTTACGATTTAAGAATTTCCGGTCCATAGACTTCACTCAGACACCCCCAAGAATTTCTGCGTATCAGAAAATATAAAAAACCCTTTGAACCGTCCCTCGCGGTACAACCTTCGAATCTCCTCCAGAGAACCGCACGAGAGCAGAAGGGGGAGGACCTTTTCCTCCAGGAGCCATTGTATTTTCTGGGTTCGTTCGGCGTCGGATATATCCGTGTTGTCCCTTCTGAGCACCGTTTGTTCCCAATAACGATGAAGACTCGGATCATCCAGACGTTCTGCCCTCCTCCGGATATGGCAATCGTATTCCTTGGGGAAAGTGTTTTCCCCCAGGGCATTCAACCAGACCGCCAGGTTGATAAAAGAGAGGGCGCCCCAAGCCCTCTGAAGATTGACGACCAGAATTGTATCGTCCGTCCGGAGATACCAGGAATTGGATTTTCTGCGGAATCCGTTCTTTTTCATGACGGCCGCAATCGTGCCTTCGATGATGTCCCGCATGATGATTCCCTCACCTGTCGCAGGTTATGAGGCGGCCCAAGAAACCGCCGCCGCCCATCTATCCCTTGATCCTTCATGTTTGGGACGCCCCTTCAGGGCTTTTACCTATTTTATGGCCTATTCCGGGGGTTCCGCTTCGCTCCACCCCCGGCTACTCACGGTCGCCCCCTCCGGGGGCTGAAAACCTCGATAGATCCCATCTTATCCAATCCTTCAATCCCAAGATGAAGGATCAAGGTTCTATCGGTTCCGCATTTCCGGCGCCCCGAAAACTTACGCGCGACTCACTGGCGCGGCGTCCCGGTTCTTCTCGATCCAGGCGGGCGTGTCGTGCGGCCGCAACCACCGCATCTTACTCAGGTAAATATAAGGATTTTCGATCAACGCCACCATCAGTTTCAGGAGGCAGTTGAACAGGATCATGTTGAGGATCGTCGTGGAGGTGAACCCCGGCAGCCCGGCGAACGCCAGGGGATGGAACAGGAACGAGTCCACCGTCTGGGACACCATGGTCGAGGCGCTGGTGCGCAGCCACAGCAATCGCTCCCCCGTGAGCCGCCGCACCGAGGTGAAGATCCACACGTCGAGATGCTGGACCACGAGGTAGGTGAACATCGAAGCGCCCACAATGCGCCACGCGGGAGTCAGGAGCGCCTTGAGCGCCTCGTGGGGCGGTATGCCCCCTCCCGATGAGTCCAGGGCGTTGGGTTGGAAGCGGATCACCAGGAGTCCCATCGCGACGAGAAAGACCGACGCGCCGAACCCGACGCGCACCGCGCGGTAGGCCTCGCGTTTGCCCCAGTGTTCGGCCAGCAGGTCGGACGCCAGGAACGTGGCCGCGTAGAGCACGTTCCCTCCCGTCAGTTGCATCCCGAACAGGTCCATCTGCTTGAGGACGAAGATGTTCATCAGGACGAGCATGACGGCCATGAGCGCCACGAGCCAGATCTGCCCGAGGCGGTTGGCCAGAAGGACAAAACTGAGGGTGACGAGGACTTCGATGCCGAAGAGGAGTTCGTTCATTTTTTAACTTTAGCCAACTTCTGTAAGAGCCTGTGCAAGAAAACTTCCGCGTGTCGATCAGAACATTTTGAGTAGTGTTGTAACCCAGCCAAGGGGTTACATTTGGCCCCGGAGGGGCCTTCCATGAGTAGCCGTGGGTGACCGAAGGGAACCCACGGAAAAGGGATTGTAAATTCCGCACCCCGAAGGGGTGCCCCAACCGAATCTTCCTCAATGATTGGGCAACCCCTACCGGGGTTGGGATAATTTCAGGGACACATTCCGCAGGTTCCCTTCGGTCACCTGCGGCTACTCAAAGGGAATCCCTTCGGGATTCGAGCATAACGGCTATGTCATTTTTACTGCGCTTACAGCGGTTGGCTAAAGACTTCCTTCATTTTTTAAGCAGGAAGCGCGGCCGGGGTTAATTCCAGCCGCGCGCCAGTGGGATTATCGGTATCGAACGGGAGAACGCGGGCGGCCTTATGTGCCGCTGCTGAGGGCCTCGGCGCCTCCCACGATATCGAGCAGGTCCGAAGTGATCGAGGTCTGACGCGCCTTGTTGAGGCGCAGGGTCAGGGTGCTGATCAGTTCTTCGCAGTTCTTGGTGGCGTTGTTCATTGCCAGCATCCGGGCGCTGTGCTCGGACGTGAACGACTCGGCCAGCGTGATGAAGACCTTGGAACGCAGATAGATCGGCAACAGGGAGTCGAAGACGCGGTCGCGGTCCGGCTCAAACGTATAATCGAAGCCTTTGCGTTCCTCGGGCGGGGCGTTGCGCAACAGGGTCGAAAGATCCAGGTCGAGGTACTTCTCGTAAGTGGGTCTCGACTGCGAAGTCGAGATGAACGTGCTGTAGAGAAGATAGATCTCGTCGGTTTCCCCCTCGCTGTAGCGCTGGAGGAGCATTTTCGCGATGTCATTGGATTTTTCGCGGTCCAGCACTCCCCCGAAGTCGGGGTACGTTCCCACGATGGGCCAGTTGCGCCGCCCGAAATAATTCGCGCCATTGCGCCCGACACAGATCAGGTTCATGGACCCGAGGCGGTGTTCCTTCAGGTGGTGCTCCGCAATGCGAATCAGGTTGCTGTTGTAACTGCCGCACAAACCGCGATCGGCCGTGAAAAGCACCAGCGTGGACCGGCGCACCCGCCGCGGAGTGAAGAGGGGATGCCCGGCGGCCTCGGCGGCGGGAGCCAGATAGCCCAGCAGCAGTTCCAGTTTACGGATGAAAGGACGCGCGGCCTGCAAGGCGCTTTGCGCACGGCGGAGTTTAGCCGCCGAGACCATTTCCATGGCCCCGGTCACCTGTTGCGTGTTGCGGATACTGCGCAGGCGCCGCCGCAGTGCTTTTAAGGATTCCGGCATGGCTGACTATTCCGTTGCAGATTCAGAATTGTTCCCCAGGTCCACCGAGTTCGAGGATTTTCCCTGCTCCAACTCGTCCATATAACCCACTTTGAAGCGTTCGATCAGGGCATAGAGCTTCTTGTCCAGATCGGCGCTGATGTCCTTGACCGTCTCGATTTCGTGCAGGAGGTCGGAACCTTCCTTCTCGGCAAACTTGATCATCTTGCCGCAGAAGTCAATCACGCGGTCGCTGGGCAGGCTGTCCAGCAACCCCTTGGCGCCCGCGAACAGCTGCAACACCTGGTGCTGCTGCGACATCGGCTCGTATTGGGGCTGTTTGAGCACCTCGACGAGACGCTCGCCACGGGTCAGCTGCGCCTGCGTCGCGGCGTCCAGGTCGGAGCCGAACTGCGCAAACGCCGCCAGTTCGCGGAATTGCGCCATGGCGATACGCAACTGGCCGCCCACCTTCTTCATGGCCTTCGTCTGGGCGTTCCCCCCCACACGCGACACCGAGATACCGGCGTTCACGGCGGGACGGATGCCCTGATAGAAGAGGTCCGGTTCCAGGAAGATCTGGCCGTCGGTGATCGAGATGACGTTCGTCGGGATGTAGGCCGACACGTCGCCCGCCTGCGTCTCGATGATCGGCAACGCGGTCAGCGACCCGCCGCCCAGATCGTTGTGCAGACGCGCTGCGCGCTCGAGCAGGCGCGAGTGCAGGTAGAACACGTCGCCCGGGTACGCTTCGCGGCCCGGCGGACGACGAAGGAGCAGCGACATCTGGCGGTAGGCCACCGCCTGTTTGGACAAGTCGTCGTACACGCACAGCGCGTGCTCGCCGCGGTCGCGGAAGTACTCGCCCACCGCGCACCCGGCGTAGGGGGCGATGTACTGGAACGCCGCCGCTTCGTCCGCCGACGCCACCACGATCACCGTGTGTTCGAGCGCGCCGTTGCGTTCGAGCGTGTTGGCGATACGCACCACACCCGACATCTTCTGCCCCACCGCGACATAGACGCAGACCACACCCTTGCCCTTCTGGTTGATGATCGTGTCAATGGCGATGGCCGTTTTGCCCGTTTGACGGTCGCCGATGATCAGCTCGCGCTGACCGCGCCCAATCGGAATCATCGAGTCAATGGCCTTGATGCCCGTCATGAGCGGTTCACGGACGGGTTGGCGCGCCAGCACGTTGGGCGCGATCGCCTCGATGGGCATACGCGTCGTCCCGGTAATCGGGCCCTTGCCGTCAATCGGCTCGCCCAAGGGAGTGACGATACGGCCCAGCATGGCGCGGCTGACCGGGATCGAGGCGACGTTCCCGGTTCGCTTGACCAGGTCGCCTTCCTTGATGCCCGAGTCGTCGCCGAAAATGGCCACGCCCACGGAACTTTCTTCGAGGTTGAGCACCATTCCCATCAGGCCGCCGGGGAATTCGAGCAACTCGCCGGCCATGGCGTTGAGCAAGCCATAGATCGTCGCGATGCCGTCGCCGACCTTGAGGACCGTGCCGACGTCCTCGACTTCGAGTTTGGACTCGTAACTCTGGAGTTCCTTGCTTAAAATGCTGGTGATTTCTTCTGCTCGCAGTGGCATGTCGAGTGTACTCTCCCGAGTGGAGTGGACGCCCTGGCGGGCGCCTCAGGCGATTTGTGCTTCTTCCAGCCTGGCGCGGATCTTCTGCAACGCTCCGCGCAGCGAATTGTCTATCAGCGTGTCGCCGTAGCGGAACAACAAGCCGCCGATCAGGCTTGGGTCTTCTTCGTATTCGATTCGCAATTGTTTACCCGTGAACGCTTCGAGGCGGGTCTTGATCTGCACCCGCTCATCGGCGTCCAACGTGTGGGCCGACTGCACGCGCGCGGCATAAATACCCCGCTCGCGCTCCACCATGTGGGTGAACCGTTCCAGCACCCCCAGCCACAGCCCGCCCCGGAATTTATCCGTGAGCATCAGGGCCAGATTGAGCATGAGAGGCAGGACACGCCCGCCAAACGCATCGCGCAGGAGTTGCTTCTTGGCGTTGGTCTCGATGGCCGGCTTTTCGAGAAACCGCAGCAGGGCGGGATTCTCGCGCAGGATCGGACAGAGCTGCTGCGCCTGGTCGAAGACGGCGTCGAGCGACTGCGCCGCACGGGCCGACTCGAGGAGCGCTTCGGCATAGACTTCGAGGATGGGCAGATCTTGCTCACGCATGGCTTAGTTTCTCTGTTTCAGTTCGTCCAGAAAAGTGCCCACCAGCTGGCGGTGCCGGGTGTCGTCGAGTTTCTCGCGCAACAGGCGCTCGGTGGCCGCCAGAGTCAGGTTGATCACCTCGTCCTTGAGTCCCGCGCGAGCCGCCTCCACCTGAAGTTGCGTGTTCTGACGCGCCTTCTCGATGAACTGCGACGCCTCGACTCGAGCCGACTCGACGATCTCTTCCGAGATGCGCCGCGCCCGCGTCACTTCTTCCTGGACGCGTTTGCGGGCTTCTTCTTCGATCTCGCGCAAGTGCTCTTCATACTCTTCACGCAGGGTGTCCACCCGCTTGTTCTTCGACGCGATGTCGTCGTACTGATCGGCGATCTGCTTGCGCCGCTGATCGAGCAGGTTGAGCACCGGGCCGACGGCAAACGTTTTGATCACCCACAGGAAAAGCAGGAAGGCGACAAAGTGGGTGAAGACAATCGGCAGTATTTCTTTCATGGTTCCTTCTCTCCTCCCGAACCCCCATGCGACCGCCCCTCCCGCCACGCGGGAGAAGAAACGCATCTCCAGGAAAGTCAGGCGGAAAGACTTGACGATCTGCGTCCGGGGTTGTCCCGGCGCTCAAAATCGCCCTGTCACTTGACCCGGGGCGCAAATCCGCGCCCCAGTTCCCACCCGGTTCCCCGAACCGGCGCATTGCGCGCCGGTGGAGGATTACTTGGCCGAGCCAACCAGGAACACGGAAATCAACGCGTAGATTGTCAACGCTTCGATGAAGGCGCAGCCGATGATCATCGCCGTCTGAATCTTGCCCGAGGCTTCCGGCTGACGTCCCATGGCTTCCATGGCGCCGCCGACAGCCTTACCCAGGCCCAGACCCGAGCCCAAAGCGGCCAGACCCAGCCCGATCGGATACGCCAACTTGGCAAGAGCAATTCCCAAATCCGGTGTCATGTTCTGTGATTCCTCTCTCTTCTTGAAATAGGGTTATGGTACTGCAACTCGTACTCTATAACGCGGGGCGTTCGCCCCGCGAAAGCGGCCCGCTCCCCCACGGGAGACGCGCCACATGCTTTCCGCCTCTCTCAATGGTGCTCCTCGTGCGGCAGCATCAACAGGATGTACACACACGACAGAAGTGAAAAAATCAACGCCTGAATCACGCTGGTCAACGTCGCCAGAAACATGAACGGGAAATGGAGGGGCAACGCCACCATTGGTTCATGGATACCCAGCGGCCCCAGCACGACCCCTGTCAAGGTGATGCCCAACATCACGAACACGCCTAGGAGGATGTCCTCACCCATGATATTGCCGAAAAGACGCAGGGAGAGGCTGAGCGGCTTAATCATCTCGGCCAGCACCTCGAGCAGGAACATGAACGGAGCCAGGCACCAGGTTACCACGTCCTTCGGGTTGCCCATCAGGTGCAGAACGTAGTTTTTCGGGCCATTCAGGCGCAAACCGTAGTACTGTACATAGAAGAATACACACAAACCCAACACGATATTCGTCTCGAACATGCTCGTGGAGGACTTCATGAGCGGTACCAGCCCCATGAGGTTATTGACCATGATGAACAGAAACAGGGAAAGGAGGAAGGGCAGGTGCGGTTTGGCGTGTTTTTCGCCCAAAACCCCCGTGAAAAAGTTGCACAATCCTTCGATGAGCGTTTCGATGGCCGCCTGAAACCGCCCCGGAATCAGGGCGTTCTTGCGCATGCCGCGCCAGAGGATAAACCACACGATGACGACCGACAGAACGCCGAAGAAGACATTCTGATTGACCTTGTGCAACGAAGCCGCCTGCGGGTCCGCCACATAGGGATCGAACTGCTTGATGATCGTCCCGGCAAAGGTGCCTTCCTTATTCAGGGAACTCTTCGCCAGAACATTCCAGAAATTTTCAAGTTCTGGAGCGCCGGCTCCATGCCCCTCGCCATGTCCCCCCCCGGCTTCACCGCCATGTCCCTCGGTTGCCTCCGGGTGAGAAAGCCCCTCGGCTTCGCCGTGAACATTCCCGGCGGCATCGGAAGCGGATGTGTGTTCAGACTCCATCATATTGGTCACTCTTCCGTCGGTCGCTGTTCTTTTTCAGGCTCGGCCAGCACGTCCGGCCAACCCTGGGAAGACTCGCTACCGGATTTGCGGGTCAGAGACTGTCCCCCAGCCTTGAGCAAGGCTACCAGAAAAGGCGTGTTAAAGCCAAGCAAGAAAGCCACAAAATTTGAAGTTTTTCGAGTCCCCGCCGCGCCGATGTAGAAATAGCCCAGAATAAACAGCACGATCAACCAGATGACCTTCAAAAAGCCCAAAGGGAACAGGACCCCTGTCCGGCGTTTTAACTGTAACATTTCCAACATGAAAGGACGCCACAGAGCCAGGTTGACCAGCATCCATCCCAGGAAGAGAAGATAAACCAGCGCATAACGCGGAGCCGCATAAACCGATGTAAAAAGCGCCCCCAGAAGGCCGATTCCAATCGAGGCGCGCATCACCCGTTCGTAAAAAGAGCGCTGAATTGTCTCCATATTATTCTTTCCCCATCCGCCGCACGATCCGCACCACTTCGCGTATGCCCGCGACCAGGCCCAGCAATAACCCCACCACGCCCCCCGGGTCTGGGGCGTCAAAGGCCCAGCCGCCAATCCCCCGACCCAGAAAATACCCCACCAGCGGCCCCGCCGCCAGCAGCGAGGGGATCATGAGCGCCTGCGAGGCGGAACGGATCTGCTCGCCCGCCAGTTTCAGACGACTTTTGTCCTTGTCGCTCGCCAAGTCCGTTCTCGCTTTCTTCTCTGGACGCCTCGCTCAAGCCCCCCGCGCGTCCAGGATCGAACAACTCTCGGCTCTGGAACCGGCTTCGAAGACTCCAAGGAACGTATTCTGGAGGAAAGAAACAGAAAAAAGCAATTTCAAAACGGCAAAACGCCCCAACCGAGCCACGCCCGGGCCCCGAAGCCCTCCCTGTACCGACGGCATTTCGGTTGCGTTTTCCCTCCTGCAGGCAGGAAATCGGCAACTGGGTAGAAAAGAGTGCCGAATTCCGACTGCAGCAGGATAACTCCCGCTGCACGTCACTTTGCTTTTCTGGCAAACAAAACCCCGGAAATTAATATCTGCACCACACCCACGACTAATATGGGGACGTGGAATGGTTCTCGATTCCAATTATTGATTGCAAGGTAGGTGAAACATATCCCCATTACCCCTAAGTTATATTTCATTTATGTTCCACCCTGCTCTTCGTGATTTTAAGATAACCATTATGCAGAAGATTGCGGTACTGGACGAGATGAACGCCCCCCTCCTCCGTACCGCCGACGCTCCTCCTGTACCGCCGGCGTCCTCGCCGGCATTGCTGTTAAGTTCCCTCATACAGCGGGCACATCACGCCTGCGCCCCCCCATTCGGCCAAGACAAAAGTTTATCTCAGCCCCGTCTCACTCCAGCACAATCTCGCGCCCCGACAGATCGAACAACCGCCCGCTGAAGAAACGCTGCGCCATCTCGACCTTCTCGCGGAACGCCGGGTTGTTGCGCAAGGCCATCCGGGCGTGCCCGTTGGGTTCCTGTTGCAGATAAAGCCGGTACGTTTCCTCCAGCGGCGGCGTCTCGTCGTCGCCGGGCAGGTACCCCGGTTCGTTGAACACCGGCGCCGATTCGGCCACACCGGTATTGCGGACGGGCGGCGGGGGCGCGGAAGGCCGCGAAATGGGCGGTTGTCCCGCCGGAGGCGGAGGCGCCGCCTCGACCAACCGGATCGAGACCCGAAGCGGACGGCCCGCGATCTGGGAAACCATCTGCTCCAGGCGCGCGTTCTTGGCCGGGTCCTGCAAACCCGCCGACGCGACCGACCGGCGCACCTCAATACACAACAGGTCGCCGTTCAGTCCCAGGCACCGGCTTTCGTCCAGCGCGGCGAATCCCATGCCCAGCTGCTCCTTCCGATGCGCCATCACCTGTTGCCACAAGCCGGAAGCGTCCACCAGACCCTGTGGGCTTGCCGCGCCCGACGCAGGAGCTGCGCTCCGGCCAAACAGATCGGGCGTAACGGGCTGGGGCGGTTGAGGGGCCGCCGGGGGGGGCGTGAACGACGCGGGCGGAGTCGGACTCTGGGGCGCTGGCGGAGGCGGTGCGGCCTGTTGGGGGGGCGGAGCCACGGGCGAAAACGCCTGGGGGCGTCCTGCCGTGGAGGTCAGGCGGTCGAAATTCTCCAGCAGATGGGCGATCGAAACCACTGGCTCGACCGCCGTCAGTTTCACAAAGGCGAACTCTATATGAATTCGGACCTGAACCGCCTCTTTGATCTGGGCTTCGAGCGACATGAAGACCTGAATGAAATTGAGCAGTTCGGAGTAGTTCAGCACCTCGCCGCGGCGGCCGAATTCATCGGTCTGCCACAGGAGATTGCGCGCCCGCGTCATCTTTTCGCCCGTCAGGCTGACCAGATCCTCGCCTCCGCCCGACTTCAGAATCATCAGATCGCGCAGGAAACTGAGCAGATTCTTGACAAACCGTTCGAGATCGCGTCCCCGCTCGACCAGCTGGCTCACCAGTTCCAGGAGCCCTCGCGTGTCGCGCTGGTGGAGCATCTCGACCGTGCGCAAGAGTTGATCGTGCTCGACCACGCCGAGAAACCGCGCCACATCGTCCAGAACCAGGTGGCCGTCGCCCAGCGCCCGCAGCTGGTCGAGCGCCATCATGGCGTCGCGCATCCCGCCGTCCACCGCATAGGCAATGGCTTCGAGGATGTTCCGCTTCTCGCCCGGATCCATCAGGATGTGTTCGGCTTCGGCCACATAATCGAGGCGCTTGATCAGGTCGTCGAGCGAAATGCGGCTGAACTGGAAGGCCTGACAGCGCGACTTGATCGTTTCGGGGATACGCTCGAATTCCGTGGTGGCAAAGATGAAAATGACGAACGAGGGCGGTTCCTCGAGCGTTTTGAGCAGGGCGTTGAACGCCCCTTTGCTCAGCATGTGAACTTCGTCAATGATATAGATCTTTTTGAGCGCCGAAAAGGGGTTCTGGTTGATCGTTTCCTGCAACTCGCGGATGTTGTCCACGCTGTTGTTGGACGCCCCGTCAATCTCGATGACGTCCATGCTCGAACCGTTCGTGATGCTCACGCACTGATCGCACACGCCGCACGGCACGGGGGACATCCCCTTGCGGCAATTCAGGCTTTTGGCCAGGATACGCGCCGTGCTCGTCTTGCCCACGCCGCGCGGCCCCGAGAAAATATAGGCCTGCGCCACCTTGTCCTGCAAAATCTGCCGCGACAGGGACGCCCCGACCTGATCCTGCCCCACCAGGTCGGCAAAGGTTTGCGGGCGGTACTGACGCGCCAATCCCACATAAGACGTTTTGCGAGTTTCTTCCGCCATGCGCCAACCCCTGAAAATTCATCTATTGCCGGTGTCGGGAAGTGAGACGGCCTGGCCGCCCGGCTCCCCGACCCTCAGACAACTCAAGAGAAATAAAGAAAGAGGGCATTCTGGACTCATCCCGAACGCTCCCCCCACTACCGGAGCATCATAGGGCCGCCTTTCCCCAGAATCAATCAAAAATCCCGCCCCAGGCGTCCTGGAACTCCTCATTGTCTATATGACCTAAAACCAAGATCTACATCTTCGGGTCTTCACACAAAGAGAAAGGGGGTTCTGAGGTGGCATGGGCGTCTCGCCCATGAGGGGATCCGGAACAAAAGCCCCGAAATTCCCGGCTTTGCCGACGAGAACGTCGGCCATTCACGGGCGGGACGCCCGTGCCACCTCCGGGCCACCCCCCGCTTTGACAGAACGAGGGACTTCCCTGTATCTCCCCCTCAAACGACAATCTCACCATTCGCCGGACAATGAGGATCTCCCGCCCCCGCCGCCCTGCATTTTTTGCTTCCAAACCCGACGATTTGTATTGACGCCGGATGGATTTGTGTTATTCCGTAACACACACGGCGCACCGCTTTTTTCGCGACCTCGGATGGAGGCCGCCCGCCGGGTCTCCACAGCCCGCCATCTGACACAAGGGGAGCGGGACAGGGGACAATCGGTTCCGATAAGGAACTCAATCCATGCAACGTTCCTCGTCCGTTCCTCCCTCGAAAAAATACACCAAAGCGCCGGCGCCGCCCGAATGCAAAACCCTTGGACCGGTCTCGGACCTCGAACGTCACCTCCCCTCGGACTGGTGGCGCACCCTGTTCAACGCCCTCTACCTGAAAACGGACGGCGACGTGGTCGAGCATCCGGGCAACACCAAGCAGGAGGCGGACCTGGTCGTGAACCTGACGCACCTGATGCCCAACGACAACATTCTGGACCTCTGTTGCGGTCAGGGACGCCACTCGCTCGAACTGGCCCGGCGCGGGTTCAAAAACGTCACGGGGGTGGACCGCTCGCGCTATCTGATCCGCCAGGCGCGCAAACGCGCCCGAAACGAAGGGCTGGCGGTCAGTTTCCACGAGGGGGACGCCCGCCGCTTCCGCCCCCAGAACCGCCACTACCACTGTGTCATGATGATGGGCAATTCGTTCGGGTACTTCGAGCAGCGCGCCGACGACGAGGCGGTGCTTCAGAACGTGGCCCGGCTCCTCGCCCGGCAGGGGACGCTCTTCCTCGACATCGTGGATGGCGACTGGATGCGCCAGAACTACGAACCGCGCTCGTGGGAGTGGATTGATCAGGATCACTTCGTGTGTCGCGAGCGCGCGCTGGCCAAGGACGGGCAGCGTCTCATCAGCCGCGAAGTCATCACCCACGCCGAAAAAGGGGTGATCGCCGATCAGTTCTACGCCGAGCGCCTCTACTCGCGCGATGAGATCTACGCGCTGCTCGACAAGGTCGGCTACACCTCGGTGCGTTTTCACGGCGCGTTGCAGGCCGAGTCGTCGCGCGGGCAGGACCTGGGCATGATGGCCCACCGCCTGATCCTGACCGCCGTGGGGTCGAGCAAGGCCGCCGTGGTCGCCCCGGGCGGGTTTGTGGCGTCTCCGCGGGTCACGGTGCTCATGGGCGACCCGACTCTGCCCGACTCGGTCAAGCGCAACGGCCAGTTCAACGACGAGGATCTGGACACCATCAACCGGATGAAAAGCGCGCTCGCCGAATTGCCGGACTACAAGTTCACCTATGTGGACAACCACCAGAACCTGGTCCGTTCGATCCTGACCGAGCCGCCCGAGTTCGTTCTGAACCTGTGCGACGAGGGGTTCCTCAACGACGCCTTCAAGGAACTCCATGTCCCGGCTCTGCTCGAGATGTTCGACGTGCCCTACACGGGCGCCGGACCCGCCTGCCTCGGGTTCTGTTACAACAAAGGACTGGTGGACTCGGTCGCCCGCTCGCTCGACGTCCCCACGCCGATGGAGTCCTTCGTCGGCGCCGACGACACCATGGCCACCCTCCCCTCGACCTTCCCGGCCCTCATCAAACCCAACTTCGGCGACAGCAGCATCGGCATCACCCAGAACGCCGTGGTCCACAACATGGAAGAACTCATGAACTACGTGGACTGGCTGCGCGAGACCTATGGGTCGTGTTCGCTCCTCATCCAGGAGTTTCTGACCGGTCCCGAGTACACCGTCGGCATCGTGGGCAACCCCGGCCTGACTTACCACGTCCTGCCTGTGCTCGAGGTGGACTACTCGAAACTCGACCCGACCCTGCCCAAACTCCTCGGGTACGAGTCAAAGTGGCTCCCCGACTCCCCCTACTGGAACGACATTTCCTACCGCGAGGCCAAGGTCAAGGGGGACACCCGCCGCCAGCTGCTCGACTACTCCAACGTCCTCTTCGAGCGCCTCGGCTGCCGCGACTACGCCCGCTTCGACTTTCGCTGCGACGCCGAGGGGACGGTCAAACTCCTCGAGGTCAACCCCAACCCCGGCTGGTGCTGGGACGGCAAAATGAACCTCATGGCGGGCTTCGAAGGCCTGCGCTACGCCGACCTCCTGCGCATGATCCTCCACGCCGCCCAGGAACGCCTCAGCGCCCCCCAACTCGGAAGACTCAAGAACCCGTGAGGGGGGGGGGGGAGAATCCGGATGGCAAACCCTCATTCGGTATGGCGTCCCGGGATCAAAGACGCGGATCGCCAGAAAACCAAGGAAAATTGGTGTGGTATTGCCCTATTTTGATTTTACCCCATATATTCTGAAGAATGTTTATGCTTTTATGTTATCTATAATTTTATTAAAAAACTCAGCAGGCTGCCCAAGTATGAGATTTATTGCGACGTCAGAAATCTGGCTTTTCCCAATCTCGGAGTTTTGAGGTGATGTAATAATGATAGATCCTTTACCATTATTTAGGGAAGGTGCTATTGATTGTCCAATCAAAGCCCTAGCTTTATTAGAATATTCCTCCCATGGAGTATTGTGGTTTAGTGTAGCCAATTCATTGATCAATCCAGGGTCATTCGGTAGATGAATTTTGCCTTCTTCTATCATCTTTTTGAATTTATCCCGAGCTTCCCGCCATCTATCGCCTAATGCGTAAAACACGTTTCCGGGGATAACGGCATTTAGGACGTCGACAAATTGTCGAGGACTAACTGTCTCGCCCTCGATTTTATCTATATGAATTTGAATTCGGAATATTAATATCATGATATCTACTGGTATCGTCTTGTCAACTTTTAGGTTTCTAATCTCTTTCACTTCAATGCAATTCGCCTTCTTCTGCAAAACAACAGCATAGGGTTCAGAAATGTTTTGCTCCGTTCCCTCTTGAGAGATGCCCATTGTACATTCGTCGACATTAAGATCGCCGATATTTTGGAAAGCGCACATAAAAGCCCTGATAATTGGATGAGGGCGATATTCTGGATTTCTTTTGGACTTCCTCTCGATGTAATCAAGGAAAATCCTCATGCCATCACCAAAGAAATCAATTTTTAGTTCTTTGCTCATCATTGGTCTCCATTAAGAGGTTGATTATATTACTCTTCACATTTGCTAACATCTTTTTTGATTCACTACGTTCTTCAAGAAGTCTTTTTGTGTCTCTGCCAGCTAGACCAATTGACACTACATTTCCGAGATACGGAACGAAACCAATTAGAGACCCTACTGTAGTGAGTGGTATTTCTACCTTAGAAATACTACGAACTCTTTCTTCCAAGGCATTTATCTCGGATCGTTGCTGCTTAAAAGCATTGTTCATGTTCTCTTCAAGTTGCTCAGACACAATTGACAGGTCTTTATCAGTTTTTGCTTTTAAGTCTGTAATGCCTGTTCGCAGAACACTTCTCATATAATCCAGCTGACCTTCTTCCCTAAATATCCTAATTGCTTCAATTGGAGCTCCTGTTATCCAGTCAAATTTATCCTTTTGGAGAGCATTTGCGATCGATGCATCCAAATCCGGTCCACCTGCTTCGTAGGTGTAAAAAAACCAAGGTAACTCATTGTCATAGATTGGTTCGGCAGATAGATGTTCACAAAAATACTTGTGCTCTTGGACCCTAATAAATTGAGTATGTAAATATAGCCCAAAATTCCAGGCGATAGATCTTCCTTCCCCCAAAGGAGCAACTTCGCCCCATTGCTTGAAGAAAAGGTCGAGTGAATCTACAGACCTAAACTGAATAGGTAAAAGGCTCTTCCTATTGAGACTGTCGCATAAGTCGTGACTGGTACTGATTCCATCCAAAAAATCAGAAATATCATCTACATTTCCAAAATTATGGGATGTAATTCGATTCATATAGTCGATATACTGACTCTCGGCTATCTCAACTAGAGACAAGCACGTCTTCTCATAAATTAACTGCAAGTTAATTGGTAGTATTACTATGATGTCGTCCTTACTCTTTGCCAAGAGCAAATCTCTTATTTTCCACACATTAAATACATGTCTTATCAACGTTGACAGATGCAACTTTTTGTCGACATAATGAAGTTCCCCCCGAAAACTGGACAGGCCTTTAAGGTGGTATTCTGTTAGGCTTGTGTCCAGGAAGGAGTGGGGAAAATGAGCGAAAAGAGGCGACGTTTCAGTGCGTCTTTCAAGGCGGAGGTGGCACTGGAGGCAATTCGCGGCAAGCGGACGATCAATGAGATTGCCAGCGAGCGCGGCATCCATCCCCACCAGGTGGTGATGTGGAAGAAGCAGGCGGTGGAATCCCTGAGCGGGGCTTTCGCCGACCGGCGCAAGCGGCCGGGAAAGGAGGCGGAAGAGACCAGCCAACTCTACGAGCAGATCGGACGGCTCAAGGTGGAACTCGACTGGCTAAAAAAAAAGTGCGGCGCTTGACCCCGGCCAGGCGCGGGCGCTGGTGGAGCCGGGGCACGGGGAACTGGCCATTTCGCGCCAGTGCGCCCTGCTCGGTCTGCCGCGCTCGACCTACTACTACCAGCCGGTGGAACGCGACCCTCAGGAGTTGGAACTGATGCGCCGGATCGACGAGATCTACACCTGCTTTCCGTTCTACGGTTCGCCCAAGATGACCGCGCACCTCTCGCGCACCCTCGGCCAGCCGATCAACCACAAGCGGGTCGAGCGGCTCATGCGGGTGATGGGGTTGCGGGCCGTGGCGCCGCGCAAGGGCCTGAGCCACAGCGCGCCGCAGCACAAGAAGTACCCGTATTTGCTGCGGGATCTGCCGATCGTGCGCCCCAACCAGGTCTGGGCGTCCGACATCACGTACATCGGCCTGGCGGGCGGTTTTCTCTACCTGACGGCGGTGATCGACTGGTTCAGCCGTTACGTGCTGGCGTGGCGGCTCTCGAACTCGCTCGACACCTCGTTTTGCGTCGAGACTCTCGACGAGGCGCTGCGTCTGGGGTGTCCCGATATTTTCAACACCGACCAGGGCGTGCAGTTCACCAGCGGGGCGTTCACGAAACGGCTGGAGGAGAGCGGCATCCGGATCAGCATGGACGGGCGGGGCCGCTGCTTCGACAACATCTTCACGGAACGCCTGTGGCGCAGCGTGAAGTACGAGGAGGTGTACCTGTGCGAGTATGCGGACCCGCCCGCTGCGGACAAGGCGCTCGGGGCGTACTTCCGATTCTACAACACGCAGCGGCCGCATCAGTCGCTTGGCTACCGCACGCCCCAGGAGGTTCACTGGGCGAACGGCTTTGAGACTGCGAAGCAGCAAAACAGAGATTTCGCTGACCAAATGAATTGATCCGATCAGCGCCGAATGGTAGGTTAAAGATGCCCTCAAAACGACGCGAAGGGGACGGGACGCGGGAACCGACCCCGACCGCCCCTTCCGTCAAATAAGCGAGAAAAAAACATGATCGGGTCGTCAGGCGTCACACCTTAATCCTACCCGATCCCTGTCCAATGGACGGGGGGAACCTCATAAATATGCTTATTCAATGACAGATTGAATATGGGATCAGGTATAATCACCGTGTCAATGTATAATGCACTTTTCTTTATGAAACTTTCTAAGGCAAATGGAGAAAAACTCCCTGAATAAACACACTTTAGCGTGTTCTGATTCCTTGTGTAATCAAAAAGATCCTTCGCATTATTATCCCAGAATTTCCCGATTTCTTCGCCTAATTCATCTATTGCGTCAAGTATTAGATCGGAAATTAGAGGATAATTGGCTATGTCGATTCCCAAATCGATATGGCTATGCTCACTATCGCCCAAGTAGTATTTAATACTTCCAAAATACGATTCGATGATATCAAAATAGTTCTCATAGATTTTTATGACAGAGGATCTTTCCATCAGATTCTCGATTCTTCCATCGCGATAGTGCTCAGAAAACCCTACATTCGGTTATCCCTTATATGAGACTTTGGGGCCGGCTTGTATTTTCTCACGATTGACATCTGACACACTTCTAATTCCATTATCTGATCTTCCTGTCTCGATATTGTCAATAATTTTTCTTACATTTCCGGAATCCTCAGATCTTTGAATCAATTGGGGGACATCATACTCAATTCCCCCAAGTCTAGGTTTGGGGTTTCCACCCCAGGGCGTGAAGGACAAGATCGCGGCCAGGGAGATGACCGAGCGCCTGAAAGGGCACCTCGAACTTGAGGGACGGCCCGTTCAGGGCGGCTCAAAACCCCAGACTGTCATGATGAGATTACAATACCGGCAATACCTGTCAAGGAAAAACCAAGGGGGAAAGAATCCGAATGGCCAGTTCACCCGAGCGCGAGGAGGCCAGGGGTGCATCCCCCGAATTCGTGAGACGGTTCACTGAAATTGAATAGCCGGGCGCCGTCCGGCACTTGGACACCTGAAACAAACACCGGAAGGTTCGGGTGCGAAAGAATCCTGAAGGGATTCCACATACGATAGCCCAGGGCAAGCGAAGCGCCGCCCTGGGTCACCGCAGTCACTCTCCGTGCCCTGAAGGGGCACAACAAATTTCCCCCTTTTGGCCCCTCCATTTGGAATTTCCTCTGCAACAAAATCTCACCTCTTTCTCTATTGGAGCGTTCTCTGTTGAACCCCTTCAGGGTTCGAAAAATAGACGTTCTTTCCCAGGGCGACGCTGTGCTTGCCCTGGGCTGTCGTATGTATAAGCCCTTCGGGCTTTTCACCCCCCCATAGATCCGGTTGATCGTAACCATCCTTCCCGCAAATTCGGGAGAGGCCCCCAGAGGCCAGGAGAATCCAAAAGTCTTGAGGCTGTGTCGAGGTCGAACACAAAGCACCGATCATACTTGGCGCAGCGAAGCCGCAACCCATCCGTAGGGGCGGACCCGTGTGTCCGCCCGGAGCGTGAGATCGGCGACCGTGGGGAGATGCAAAACCCCGAGAAAATGGGAATGAAAAGAATAATCGCGCAGAGACGCAGGGACGCGGAGACCGGTTTTTTGTCAGCCACATGAGGCACAAAAGTCACAAAAACATAAAATTTCCCTGAGCCTTCTGTGCATTTTTGTGGCTGAAAATCGTCGCGGTCTGCGTAGATTCTGCGAGATAGTACTACAAATACCTGACGGCCCGAAAAAAGTGCCCCTACCGTGGCAATAAATACAAGAAGCGCGTTCGCCCCGGAACGCCTCAGCGCCCCCCAACTTGGAAGACTCAAGAACTCATGAGGGAAGGAAAATCGAAAATATCCAAAGGACAAGCCCTCATTCGGCAGGGTGTTCCCCGATTACATCCGATTACGATTACTTGGCCTGGACTGTCAAAGGGCTTGACCTGCGATCGTGGAGGGAAGATAATACACTGGAATCGCCTCGCGTGATTCTCTGCGTACAACGCTCGAATGCCAATATTTATGGAGAACACCCGAATCGGAAAGTCATTCATTCTCACCCCAAAGAAGTGATTACCTGGAGCCCTCAATTATGAGAAAGAACGGCTTTACATTAATTGAGTTGCTGATTGTCGTGGCCATCATTGCTATTCTCGCCGCCATTGCCGTTCCAAATTTTATTGAGGCTCAGATGCGCGCAAAGGTTTCGCGGGCGAAAGCCGACATGCGCTCCATAAGTACGGGAGTTGAATCTTACGTCGTGGATTTCAGCGTCTATCCCGACCCCGACACCGACACCTGGCATCCTTCCTTGCTCGAGGTTTCCGGGCTCACCACGCCAATAGCCTATCTGACGGCTTTTCCCCGCGAGGCTTTTCCGAGAAAAGAAGATGAATTATATACGAACCCGTCCATGTTCGGCGACGGCGACTACTATCGTTACTACAATACGAAACGGTGGGAGATTACCTTCCCGGAACTCGGCAGGCAAGGGCTCAAGTGGTTTTTGATGAGCCATGGCCCGGACCTCGATAACGATGTGCATGATGTTGACGGCCAGATCGCGACAGACCTGCTCAGCCGCTCGCAAAAATACATGTTTTATGATGCGACCAACGGCACCCGCTCCACGGGAGATATCATTATCAATAATAGGGAAACCGCCCCGTGAGCGCTTCATGGAGCCTCTATCGCGCTCTCAATCAATAGAGCCTTTTGCAAAAGTATGGGGTATAGCGTTTGCCAGAAGGAATCAGTGAATGAACTTTTTCTGGCTCAATCTCTTTTTCGTCATTCCCGCGCAAGCGGGAACCCAGAGCCGGGATGTTCTGGGTTTGATTTCCATTTTTCCCCGGTTTTCTCCCATTTTCGTCGTTCACGTTCCTCTGGGTCCCCGCTTTCGCGGGGATGACAACTCTGGAGAGTCACCTTGGGGATACTGAAGATTCTTTCTGGCAACGACTCTAAACGCCGAAAAAAGCAGGGCTGATCGTTTCGGAGGGAAAGCGCCAACGGCGCGTGCAATTGTAGCCTGGGGCATCGCCCCATAAGCGTTAACCTAATTCTCTTTGGATGATTCTCCGAATTTTTGCATTCTGTCGGGTTCTCTTGCGCGGTGTTTCGCGCAGAGTGTGACTGATGGCGGGCCATTGACGAATGGCGTCGAACAACGACAGATCTGGACAAACGCCTCGGCAGAGTTGACGGAACATGAATTGTGTTTCGTTCCAATGACTTCGCCGCTGTGAGTCATCGGGACTCCCTGGGATCAAGGGGGTATCCCCAGGGGGAAAAAGAGTTCCCTGCGTGAATCAGCGCCTCTACAAGGAACGCCACCAGGATCTTGCCGTGTAGCCACGCGCGCGCCCCTTGCGGGTCTTGCTTGGGCAGATGGCTCAGGTTCAGTATGGATTTCAAGCGTTTGAAAGCCAGTTCCACCTGCCAGCGCCCCCGGTAGATTTCCAGAAGTGACGCGGCGGAAATGCGCTCGGCTGGAACGGTGGTCAACACGAATACATAGGCGCACGATTCGAGCGTTTCCGGGCGCAGTTTCTCCCCTTTTCGGCTTTCTCGACGCAACAACTTCTTGCAGGCAAATTGCGTGGCTGTGCGGTCGCGCTTGACGGCGCAAACGCGCGCGGCGATTCGCTCGGCTCCCGCCGGTGCGATCCAGCAGGGCCACTCGCCCACCTCGCCGATGCGCAGGGTTCTGAGCCGCCGCAGCAGAGAGAACGGTTTGCCCGATTCTTTCTCAAGAGGCAAATTCGTCAGATTCATTCGGACCAGGACATCTCCGCCGTGGCGCACCACGTGCTCGATTCCGCCACGGTTGGCATAAATCCGGTCGCCCAGCAGCAAATCGCCCGGACTGACCGGAAAGCGTCGAAACGTTTCGCCCTCGCGCACATCGGTCACCTCCACGGAATCGCATTGTAGAGAGCCCAGTTCCACGGCGTAGTGAATCCGCCAGTCGCTGCCCGTGCTGCCCGGCTCTGAAATCGACGTCGCATCCACCAGCCGTATTCGATAAGGCCCCGGCAGCAGGTTTTCTGGCCGGCGCTCCACCCACTGACGCATCACCGCCTCGCTCATCCAACGCAGCCATTCCCCCGACTCCCGCAGCCTTTTCCACACGGCAACACTCGACACATCGGCTAACCCCGCCAGTCGCGCCCGAGACGCCGTCTCCTTCAGGGAACACCCCAGAGCCAGGTGAATCAGCAGCGTTCGCAACAACGCTTCGCTACTGCAAAACTTGCGTCCGCTGCGCCGCAAAGCGCCCAATTCTCTCGCTTTTTCCTTCCAACCATCAGGCAGGAAGCGCATCAACAATGGCCAGTCCGCCAAATCCTCGTGAACAACATCCTCAATCTCCATGAGCGTCCTCCGGCTTCTCGATTCGCACTGCACAAGCCGAATCTTACGCTGGATGCTCTCGACAGGTCAAGAATTAGGTTAACGCTTATGGGGCATCGCCCCAGGAAAACGGATGGGTTATTCTGTGAGGGCTGAAAGCCCGTTCTATTCAGCCGTTTTGCCCCTTTTCGTAGTTCGGGCCTTCAGCCCTTGTAAAAAAAGAGACTCCTGTCCTGGGGCGACGCTGCGCTTGCCCCAGGCTACAATCAATTCGCGCCGTTGGCGCTCAACTGCGGTTTACCGCCAGAGGATCTTTTCCCTCCTCATTTTCTCACCTGAAAATCAAACGACTCAACGACTTTGCACGAGGCTCAATAGATGATCATAGTGCCTGGCCTGACAGGCGGAGCCGGTTTCGTTCGGCCCAGGGCGACGGGGCCAAAAGCCGTTTCTACGCCCGCTCCGTTGCGCGCCATGACCTGAAATCCGCAGTCCATGTCGGAAGGCAAGCCTTTCACCGTGACCGTCGCCCAGGACGCCGCGTCTTTCCAGACCGCGCTTGATCCAAGCGTTCCATCAGCCTGCACCCATTGGTCTCCATCCGCGAACCGGATGGCGTAATCTGTCGTCGCGGGATTCAGGTCGCCCTCTCCAACAGCCACGTCAAGCGTACTGGCCGTGGGAGAGCCGACCGTGGGCGCCTTCGGCGTCGCCGCCAGCGTCCAGGTGGTGTAGTTCTCCGTTTTAGCGCTCTCGCTCGTCCCGTCGGTGGCGGAGATTTGAAAAGCGTATTGCGTGTTGACCGAGAGGTTCGTGGCTATCCAGCGCGTAGCGTTCGCTTCGGTTCTGCTCGTTTCGTCGTCCGGCGCCTCCGGACCCATGCCGAAGTACACCACGAATCCTGTTTCGTTGTCCGACTTATCCTCCCACTCGCAGGTAATCGAATCGAGGGTAAGCGTCGTCGCGCGCGGATTACTCGGGGCCATTGGGGCCGACGTCACACTCGAAAGCGCGAAACAGATTCCTTCCTCGGTGCTGCGCGCATAGAGACGGTTGTCGCTCAGAATGGGGCTCGACCAGCATTTTCCCTCCAGCATGTCGGCGCGCGCTATTTCCGTGTAAGCCGTGGGGGTCGCTTCCACGACGGCGATGTCGCCGACCACCCCCAGAACCACCAGTTTGTTGCCCACGAGCATCAGGTTTCCCTGTCCGAAATTCGGCTTCGACCACATCTCCGTGCCTGTGGCGAGTTCCACGCATTTAAGCGGAGCGGTCTCATACATGCTTTTGCCGTAAAGTCCGTATAAAAAGCCGTTATAGCAGACGGGTGTGCTCCAGTGATTTTCCAGTTCGCCCTGCTTTCGCCAAACCTCGACCGCTTCAAAGCCCTGGTCGATCTTGTCGATTCGGCAGACGCCCGAGCCTACCCCATAGCCCGCCGAGTGATAGATATATTGCCCGTTGACGACGGGCGAAGCCCCCGTGGACGTGCTGTAGGCTATATAATAACGCCACAGTTCCTGGCCGCTGTCGGCGGATACCGCGACCAACCCCGACTGCGTGTAGAAAATGATCTGGCGAACCCCGTGAATGGTCGCCGCGACGGGCGAAGCATGGGTCATTTTCTCATTGACGTCGGTTTGCCAGACCAGGGCGCCGTCCGTGCGATTGAAAGCAAGGAAGGATCTTCCGGAACCCCCGCCAGCCATCACCACTAATTCCCCTTCCAGCAGAGGCGATGCTGCGTTCTGCCAGGAGATGTTTCGTCCGCCGTAATCTGCGACGATATTCTTTTTCCAGACCACGGCGCCGTTTTCGTCGTTAAAGCAATAGAGGTTCAGGTTGCGATCCAGGACATAGACTCTTTCGCCATCGCAGGTCGGCGTCGAACGTGGCCCATCTCCTCCGCCGGCAGTCTCTCCGCCGCCGTCGTAGGGATCGGCCCGCACCATCGGAGCGGCCCACAATTCCGCGCCCGAGGCGGTGTCGTACGCGACGCAAAATTCACGCTTCACGGCATCCGTGTGAACCCGGCTTATCAGCGTAAACGCCTTGCCGTCCGCCACGGAGAAAGAACTGAATCCATTGGCGGTGGGGATTTTCCAGTAAGGCGTTGGGGGAGCGGCCTTCGACCAGGGAATTGTTCCAATCGCCTCGTTCGAAGTGCGATTGCCTGCATTCCCGTTATATTGCAGCCAGTTGTCGGCGCGCGTTGAGGCAATCAGAAGGAAAACATGAATGAAAACCAGCACGTAGCGCCTGCTTCTGGTTGCCCGTGTTCTTGATTTATCCCTGGACATATCCCCCCGATTCGAGAAGTCCTATTGAACTTCCCCTATGGTATTTTCCCGTTCCATCCTTACAATTCTCATTGGTTTCCTGCTGAGATTCAAGCGAAATCCGCGATGTGAATCGGGGGACACCATCTCAATTCCCCCGAGTTTGGGTCTTGGGTCTCCGCCCTGGCGGGTGGAGGGTGAGGTCGTGACCGAGGAGGCGGCCGAGCGTCTGGAGGAACGCCTCGGAAACGAGGGGACGGCCCGTGCGCTCGTGGCAACGCAAGACCCCAGACTGTAATTGTCATATTACAAACCGAAAATACCCATCAAGGAGAAACCCAGGCGAGAGAATCCTAATGGCAAGTCCACCCGAGCGCGAAGAGGCAGGGCGCCGCGATTTCCTTGTAGCGGAAATCGGGGAAATAGATTATTGAATTGACCGTCTGGTGTCGAAGAAATCGAAAATAAGAAGGAGAGTTTTCATGAAGAGATGCTGGTTGAGCCGATTGGTTAACGTTACCGTGCTGTGCGCTTTATGTGGCATGATTTCATCCCCGGCGTTCGCGCAGGACGCGCCCGGCGCCGGGAAGGGGGCTACTCCGGGACAGCGCGGTCCCGGCCGCGGACCGCGGCCTGTGCCCCAACGGGGCCCGACTCCCCTGCCGATTCTGCCGGCATTGGCCAGCGATAAGGATACGAGTTTCTTTGCCGAGACCAGTGTGCCGCATGGCAAGGTGGAGCAGGTCACCTACACGAACTGGGCCGGTAAGGAAAAGCGCATGCACGTGTACCTGCCGCCCGACTACGAGAAGGACGCCAACACCCGTTATCCCGTTCTGTATCTGAACCACGGCGGCGGGGAAAATGACTCCCATTGGTCAAGCACCAAGCCCAATGGGGGGAGCGCCCATTTCATTCTCGACAACCTGATCGCCGCGGGCAAGGCCCGACCGATGATCATCGCGATGCCCGACACCGGCGGCATCGCCTCGGCGACGCCGCCCGCACTGGGGGAGGATGACGCCTGCACCAAAGAATATCTGAAAGATATCATCCCCTGCATCGAGAGTCATTACCGGGCCAAACCGGGCCGCGAGAACCGGGCGCTCGCCGGGCTGTCTATGGGCGGGTTTGTGGTCATGAACGCGGGCTTTTCCCACCCGGAGACCTTTGGGGAACTGTATATCTTCAGTTCGGGCTACTTCCCTGAAAACCTGCAGGCGTTCGAGGACCGATTCAAACCCCTCTTCGAGGACCCGAAGCTGAATGCCGAACTGCTGCGCGTGCCGGTGTATGTCGCGGAGGGCGAGACCGACATCGCGCTCCTGAATGGCCAGCGGACTCTGGCCGTGCTGAACAAGTACGGCGTGCGGAACTTCTGGGTCCTGAGTTCGGGCGGGCATGAATGGACCAACTGGCGGCGCTATCTGCATCAAACGGCGCAGATCATGTTTCCTGTGGAACCCGCTGGCGCTGGCACGGCAAAATGAACCTCATGGCGGGCTTCAAAGGCCTGCGCTACGCCGACCTCCTGCGTCTCATTCTCCAAGCCGCTCAGGAACGTCTCAGCGCGCCTCAACTCGGACGACTCAAGAGCGTGTGAGGGGGGAAGAGTCTCAGACGCCTTAATACGGGTTTTTCTGGAAGACTTTTCGCGCAGGTTTTGAGATGGAAAGAGGAAGATTCCTCCCCCCTTGGGGTGATGGATCGGATAGGGAAAATCTCAAAAGACTTCGCGCATGAAAGACGGGGGTTTGGGAGGGCGGGCGTCCCGCCCTTCCCAAACAAAGCCCCTGGCTTCCCGTCTTATTTCTCCTCCCCGCTCTTGCGCGACTGGAGCACCGCCTGGGCGTAGCGGGCGTAGTGGCCGCGCAGGTCTCGGGCGTATTCCTGGAGGATTTTTTCGGCGAGGCCTTCGTTGTCCCCGCAACGGTAGAGGACGCGGGCCAGTTCCAGTTCGCGCAGCGAGAGGTTGCGCGTGGTGGTGTCCTCCGGGTCGGCGGGCTGATTCTGGAGGGCCGCGCCGATCGTGGCGTGGGCGTGGCCCTGGATGCCGGGTTTGCGCAACAGGTCCGCCAGCGGTTTCGCGGCGGCGACCGGTGAGCCCAGCCCCTCAAGGGCCAGCGCCACGGCGCGGAAGTGCGAGAACTCGTGCTCGGGGCCGAGTTGGGCGACCTTGTCGAGGATCGGTTTCAGGGCCTGATTGTCCTTTGTACGCCCCAGGCAGACGAGCGTGCTGTCCAGCGGGCTCATGCTCGGGCCGTACTGTCCCATCCCCCGGTAGTTCCACCCCTTGTCCCACGCGCTGTCGGCGACGGTGCGCGCCAGAAGGTCCGCCGGGGCCGGGTCGCCCAGCAGACCCAGCAGGTGACCGTAGAGGAGCCGCGTGTCGCGGGCCGTGGCCTTGCGGAACGCCTCGCGCAGGGCGGGCAGCGCCGTGTCGGGTTGCATGAAGATCAGTTCGATGCCCTTGTTGTGGTCCGGCAGCGTGGCGACCGCCGCGGCGATTTTTTCCGCGGACAGAGGGAAGGGATCTTTGTCGGTCAGGACGCGTTCCGGCAGGATGCCCTTTTTGATCAACTGGCGTTGCAGGGCCGATACGTCAATGGCTTTCACGCCCTTGTTCTGGCGCGCCGCCATTGCCGCCGCCAGACCGGCCGCGTAGCCTTGGTTCTGGATGTCCGGTTGCATCCGCAGCACCGGCATGGCGTCGCGGTGCGCGCTGATGCCCAGACCCGTCACGAGGACTCCGTCAATCCCGCGCGGCAGGAGGCTGCGGTACGGCACGTTCGCGTCCAGGCTCTCGCGGTCGGGCGGACGGATCAGGAAGAGCGGGTGGACGGTGAACCCGTGCGAGTCGAAGTTGCTGCGGCTGACGACGATCGTGTCGGGGTAGGTGCGGCCCACATAGATGTCCAGCGGCGAGATGCTGAACTCGCCCTGAATCTGGCGCCGCTCGCGCGTGTCGATCAGCTGCCCCATGTCGTATTCTTTCTCGAACTTGGCCCGCCCGGCCACGAACGATTGCCAGATGTTCAGCGCGTCGCTGTCGTCCACAAACGTGTAGTCGGTGTTGTTGTAACTGGCGCCGAGCTGCCGGGGCGGAAGGCCCGTGCCCTGGACGGCTATGTCCGCGCCGTCGTTGTACACGCACGGCGCTCCCGCCGCCGCGGCCACCTGCGCGCTGCCCGAGGCGTCCACCACGGCCTTGGCCAGCACCACGCCGCGCCCCTGGGGCGTGGCCACGATGACGCCCGTCACGCGCCCGTCGCGCACAAACGCCCCGCAGGCCAGCGCGCCGAACCAGATGTCCCCGCCCGCCTTGCGGATCTCGGAGCGGAACCACTCCATTTTGCATTCCACGTTCCAGTCGTTGTTTTTCCCGTCGAGCGCGATGCCCATGAGGCGCGCCACGCCCTTGTCCACCTCTTCGGTGAACCCGACGCGGTTCCCATAGTAATACCGCGAGATCAAGCCGAGCGTCCCCACGCCGCCCAGGCCGTTGAGGTACTCGACCACCAGCGTACTCGCTCCGCTTCGCGCCGCGGCGATGGCGGCGGGCGCACCACCGGTGCCGCCACCGACCACGACCACATCGTACCGGCCCAGAACGGGCAGGGGACGTTCTTCGGACAGAACCGTTTTCAGCGTGGGATCGGGGCGCAGGGGAGTCAGGTTCTCGCGCACTTCCCCCCGAACGATCGGTTTCGTGGCGCCTCCCGGCAACCAGGCTTCCTGAAGTGCGGGGCGGGCCGCCGCCTCGCGGGCCGCTTCCGCTCCGAGCCGCCCGCCGAGCCGCATCCACTCGGTGGGGCGCAGCATGCGGGCAGCGGCCTCGCGCGCGACATCCGCGCACCCGTTCAATGTATAGAGGTGTTTCAGGTCCGCCGGACGGAAAGCGTCCAGCGGCACCTTTTCCCAACCGGGCCACGGGCCTGTCTGAGTCTGAACGCCGACCATCGAGTCGGGCGGCACGAAGAACAAAACCTCGGACGCGTCGAGTTGTTTCGTATCCCACGTCAGGTCGCGCGCCTTCTGTTCGGCTTCGGCATACGACGCGAACGAATCGTCGGGCAGGGAAAGCCGCAGGGCGTACCGGATTGCTTGGACCGTTTTCCCGCCGGGCGCCTGAAGGGGGGTGGGGGCCAATCGGGCCGAACGGATCGCCGCATCCCCCTTGTGAATCTCGCCGCCCACGACCACCCGCTCACAGAGCAGATCCCGGGATGTCGCGTACCGGAACCGCGCCTTGGCCAGCCGCGTCAGCCAGGCGTGTGGCGTGGCGTCCACCACCACCCTGGCCCGGATCGCCTGGCGTCCGGTGGCGTTTGCGATGACGATCCCCGCCGGGTTCCCCGCCGCATCGGTCAGCAGTTCGGTCGGGTAACTCCCAAACAGGAATTCGACGCCTGCGCCCAGGAGCGCCTGATCGAACACCCGCTTGACCCGCATCGGGGTGGGGGGAACGCAAGTTTCCCCTGCCGCGCCGGAGAGGGTGAGTTCCCCCAGCAACACTCGGTCGGCTTGCGGGGTTTTGTGTACATCCAGCCGGACATAGCGCGTCCGGGTGGATAGAGTCAGAGTCAGCGGAAGGGTTTCTTCTTCGAAAGACCCTTTCCCCAGCTGCGGGTTCGTGACTGGGGTCCGTTCTTTCCAGGTTTTGCCGTCGGGGCTGGTGAAGGCCTGGACCGAGGCCACCTCGAAGTCCCCGTTGCGTTGATAGACCCGGAGTTCGGCGGTCTCGACGGTCTGTTCCGCGCCCAGGTCCGCCACGAGCGACACGTTGCCGTTGTATTGCACGCTGTCGTTTGCGGCGTTGTTGTACCGTCCGTCGGTCAGACGGGGTTTCTCGGTCGAGTCCGGGTGTTTGACGTCGGCGGGCAGGCTGGCCTGACAGGTGAACGGGTAGGCGTTGCGGACGGGACGGAAATCGTCCGGTGAAAACAGAGGGGGAATTTCCTCGCCCGGTTCGAGCCAGAGGCGGTAGGCGCCGCAGAGATCCTGCCCCAGGTAGGGGCGTGAGGCGGCCAGAAAAACCCGGGCGCCCGCTTGGGCCGCCTCGACCGCCGCCATCACAGCGGCGGAGGAATCGCCCGCCACGACCACGTCCACGTCGGCGATTACGGGGATTTGCCGGGCCGATTCGAGAACGGTGGGACCGGCGATGCCCCATTTTTGCAGGCCGCACAAAACAATCAGGATCGCGAGGGCTTGTGTCGCCTGTTTCACGTGAGAGGGGGGCATGTCAGACTCCTTTGACATCTGGGTGCGTGAGATTTTTCCCGAAAGCATCGGGCCGAATGGGAACATTCACACTCGGGGAACCATTGCGGGCGTTCGGGCGCATTTTGACTTTGCCAAAGGAAGGAACAGGGCGTCAACCTTAATTCTGGTCCGTAAGCGCGCCTCCGATGGTTCCGGGAGGGAGTATAGGAGGCCGTACAAATCATCACCTCCGTCTGGGAGGATGTTTTTAACGTCCCCCGGAAAGAGGAAAAAATCAGGGTAAGAGGCGGATTTTGAGCGGTTTGACGTTCCCAAGAGGGAATTCCGGGTATTCCGTGCTTGACAAGGTGTGCTTTGGGTTTCTACACTAAGCCGTCTTGCCGTCCCCCCCGTATCGGGGAGGCCGAGTGGTTGTTTTTTTATTTGCGACCGCCCGGTTCCGGAAAGGCAAGGCACATCCATCGGTTCACCAAGACCGAAAGAAATGAGGACAAGTTCCAGATGAAAGTGCCGTTTATCAACCTCCGGATTCAACACCAGGACGAGATGGAACGTATTCAACAGGCCATCGGGCAGATTTTTGAGGAATGCTCGTTTATCCTGGGGCCGCATGTGGAACAGTTCGAGCGAGCCTGTGAAAAATACCTGGGTGTTCCGCACGCGATCGGGGTCAACTCCGGCACAGACGCGCTGCTCATGAGTCTCAAGGCGCTGGGAGTCGGAGCGGGCGATGAGGTCATCGTGCCCACGTTCACGTTTGTGGCGGTGGCGGATGTCGTGGTGCGCATCGGCGCCCGTCCGGTTTTTGTGGATGTGGACCCTCTGACGTATAACATGGCCATTGACAGCGTGACACAGGCCATCACCCCCAAGACCAAGGCCATCATCGCCGTCCATATGTTCGGCCAGGCCGCCGACCTGGCGCAGCTCATGCAACTGGCCAACGCCCACGGTATTTTCCTGATCGAGGACGTCTCCCAGTCCATGGGTGGCTGTATCGGCAAGAAACAATTGGGCACGATGGGGGTGACCGGCTGCTACAGTTTCTACCCGACCAAGAATCTGGGCGCGGTGGGCGATGGCGGGCTGGTCGTGACGCACAATGAAGAAATCGCGAACCGCATCCGCCGCTACCGCGACCACGGACGCAACGCCCAGGGCGCCTTCGAGGACATCGGTTTCAACAGTCGGCTGGGCGCCATCCAGGCCGCCGTTCTGAAAATCAAACTCGAAGAACTCGACGAAATGATCGCCGACCGGGTTGAGAACGCCCGGTTCTACTGTGAAATGTTTGCCGAAACGGACCTGGTGCTGCCCGAGTTTCACGAGCGGGGCGAGCACACCTACAACCTCTTCACCGTGCAGCACGAGAAACGCACCGAATTGCGCGCGTTTCTGGCCGAGCGCGGCATCGGCACCGCCGTGTATTACGACCGCGCGTTGCACCTGCAGCCCTGTTTCGAGTACCTCGGGTACAAGGAAGGGGATTTCCCCGTGGCCGAACTGCTCTGCCAGCGGGTGATCTCCCTGCCCGTTTTCCCGGGCATGAAGAAGAAGGAACTGGAAGAAGTCGCGCTGAACATCCACGAGTTTCTGGCGCTGCAATCTGTCGAGGGCTAAGGAGCCGGTTCCCCAGACATCATGACAACAACCGTTCAGGACCTCGAGTACATGGGCCAGGCTTTGGAACTGGCGGCCAGGGCGCGTGGGTACACCTCGCCCAACCCGATGGTGGGAGCGGTGCTGGTCAAGGCCGGGCGGATTGTCGGCCAGGGGTACCACAAACAGGCCGGTCAGCCCCATGCGGAGGCGGAAGCGCTGCGCGAGGCGGGCGCCGAGGCCCAGGGCGCCACGCTCTATGTCAACCTCGAGCCTTGTTGCCACACAGGCCGCACGCCGCCCTGTACGGACGCCTTGATTCAGGCGGGCGTGAAGCGGGTGGTGGCGGCCATGCGCGACCCCAACCCCAGGGTGGCCGGTCAGGGAATTGAGATTTTGCGCGCCCGGGGGATCGAGGTCGAGGTGGGGGTTTGTGAGCAGCAAGCCCTCCGGCTCAACGAAGCGTTCTGTACGTTTCACCGCCTCAAGCGCCCCTTTGTGGTGGCCAAGTGGGCCATGACGCTCGATGGGCGCACCTCGGCGGATAACGGCAGTTCGCAATGGATCAGCAACGAAGCCTCGCGCGAGTATGTGCATCGGGTGCGCGCCTCGCTCGACGCGGTGGGGGTGGGCGTGGGGACGGTTTTCTTCGACGACCCCGTGTTGAACGTCCGATTGCCCGGCTATGCGGGGCCTCAGCCCAGGCGGGTGATTTTCGACGGCAGTCTGCGCGTGCCCCTGGCCTCCAAGTGCCTGAGCGCGGGAGGGGGGCAGCCGCTCATCGTCTGTTCGCCCGACGCGGATGAGACGCGCCTGAAGCGCCTGCGCGACGCGGGCTATACGGTTGCCGTGTCGCCGGGCCGCGGGCGCGTGGTGGATTTGAAAGAAACCTTCGAGATGTTGTGCGAGTACAATATCCTCTCGATTCTGGTCGAGGGGGGACGGCAGTTGCACACCTCGCTTTTAAGCGCCGGGCTGGCCGACAAGGCGATCATTTTTGTCGCGCCCAAGATTGTGGGCGGACGCCTGAATACCTCGCCGGTGGATGCGCTGGGGATTGACTCGATGACAGAGGCGCTCGAACTGCGGGACGTTCAGGTCCACGCGTTCGGATGCGACGCCTGCATCGAGGGGTATATCAACGCCCACTGTTGAGGATTTCCCTCGGGAATTGAGAAAGGGGAGAAGGGATCGCGAGCTGATCCCTTCTCCCTTTTCTCAATTATCCATTACTCCCGATCAGTCCCTTGAGTCTTCCCCACGCGGCGCGCAGGTAGAAGGGCAGGCAACCGGTCCGCCAGGCGCGCGCCAGCATGTGCGCCACATAGCGGGGGCGCGCGTAGAGTCGCAGCAGGGCGTTGCGGCGCCAGCGGGTGAGGAACTCGGCGGGCAGTGTATGGGTGTCGGCCATTGCCTGGGCGTAGTTGCCGGGGGGCAGGTCTTCGCGCAGCAACCCTTCCTGCCGCACCAGGTCGTAGAGGTCCGTTCCGGGCAGGGGCGTGGCGATATTGATGTCGAACAGGTCCGTATCCAGTTTTTGAATGAACCGAAAGGTGCGTTCGAGCGACTCGCGGGTTTCCCACGGCAGCCCGATCACGAAGAATGCGTGAGTGGCCAGACCGGCTGCCTTGCAGACGGCCACGGCTCGTTCCGCCTGTTCGACGCGGGTTCCTTTTTTCATCGCATTGAGGAGTTCCTGATCTCCGCTTTCGACTCCGAACGCCACCAGAATGCACCCGGCGCGGTGCAACGCTTTGGCGCGTTCGGCGTCCATCGTGTCCACGCGGCTGTTGCACCCCCAGCGGATGTCGCGCAGCTGCGACTTGCGGGCGATGCGATCGCACAATTCCAGAAGCCAGCGCTTGTTGAGGGTGAACGTGTCGCCGTCGAAGAGAAAGTCCCGGATGCCGAAGCGGGTGCGGCATTCGACGAGTTCCTTGACGACGTGCCGGGGGGAACGCAATCGCAGGCGGTAGCCGCTCATGCGCCCGGCGGGGCAGAAAATGCACTTCGAGGGGCATCCGCGGTTGGCCTTGATCGTGGTCAGGGGGCGGCCCGTTTCGGGGCTTCGATAGAGCGAATTGTCCAGCAGATCGCGCGCGGGCAACGGCAGCGTATCGAGATCGGCGACCAGGGCGGGACCGGGCTGCCGGGTCACGGCCTCTTCGCCGTCCGGATCGCGCCAGAGGATGGCGGTCAAGCGGGCTCGAATTTCGGCATCCAATGGGAAACGGATCCCTCGGCCCCGGGCCGATTCGGTCAGAATCTGAAACGTGGCTTCCGGTTCGCCGAACAGGGCCAGATCCAGTTCGGGGCAGGTTTCCAGCAGGTGTTCGCCCGCGCGGTCGAACACCTCGCCACAGGCGATTGTCAGAAGAGATGGAAACAGTTCGCGGGCCAGCCGGGCGGCGCCCAGATCGGCGTCGGCGGTGGCCGCCGTGACGTTGAAGAGGAGCAGGTCGGGCTGGAACGCCTCGAGATCGGCGCGCAGACGGTCCCACGAGGCGCCCATCGCCGGGTAGTCGCCCACCCGCGCCTCGGCGCCCGCCTCGCGCGCGAGAGCCGCGACCAGGGCCAGATCGTGGGGAGGCAGAATCACCCGCACCGCCTGATCCTCGACGCGCGACTGGCACCGCCCGTCGCGGCGGTAGAGGCCCGACGGCGGATTGACCAGCAACGCGCGGCGCAGCCACCGGGACGGGTCGGGCAGGGGGGACGGGGAGGGCATGCGCGATTCCTTTCAAAGAAGGGGAACCAAATAATTACATGATCGGTCCCCGTTTCTTTTTGTATTATTCCAGTAACCCACGCTAAAATAAACTCCTAAATGGCTGAGCAGTCTCTCTGAAGAGACGGGCCAGGTGTAGAGCGGATGGACTGACCGTCCTCGCACCAGAAGAAAGGAGGAGAAAAACAAACGGCGAATCCTCAAGGCCGAAGAATCGGTCAAAAGAAGGCCTTGGTGGCTGGATTCTGAAGATGTGGAGACGAGGACAAAAGGACTTCAGTCACAAGCAGAGGACGATCCAGCATTTCTTTTTTGTACGCCTCTTCTGCGGCAAAAAAGATTATCCTTCGGAGGGAAACCGGTTTCTGCACCCCTTCTGTTCGTCTATCGGACTACGCGATTCTATTTTTGGAGAAGCAAAATGATGAGAAAACGTATCGGTTTTACCCGTATTGAATTCCTGATTGTGGTGGGTATTCTCGCGCTCCTGGCCGTTATCTTCATTCCGAACTTTCGGAAAACACGAACGGAAACCACTAGCGTCCCGTTACCATCCAAATACGACAAAAAAATGTTGGGCCCTGATACGGGTATGGGAACAACGGGTACCCTCGATCAGTCGAGCACCGTCTATTCTAAACAGTGGGAATACGATACAACCAATGGTACTACGAGTGTTGACGATATGTTTATGTTTCCTGTGAATAGGATGTATGATCCCACCAATGGGACAAGGAGTTCGGACAGCATCATCTTTGATGTGAATAGGATGTACGATTCCACCAATGGGACTTCGAGCGTCGGAAACGAGATCAATAAAATACTCTGACTTGTTACCCTTGATTTGTTCTCGCGAACAAAGGATCGGGTAAATTGAAGATGCTGGTTTGGGCTGCGTTCTTTCGCAGCCCTTTTCCATTATGTGAGATGTCAGAAACATGGTCGCACGATCGAGAAGGTTTGGGGTCGCTCTTGCCAATCCGCGTCACGCGATTCTCCGAGAAGTTCTGAGTCGGGACGCCGTCCCAGGATGGCTCTGGTTCTCGTGGTTGATCGCTCCGGGCGTGTTACTTTTCCTTTTGCATTATTCCAGTAACTCGCGTTAAAATAAACTCCTAAATGGCTGATCAGTCTCTCTGAAGAGACGGGCCATTTGTAGAGCGGATGGACTGACCATCCTCGCACCAGAAGAAAGGAGGAGAAAAACAAACGGCGAATCCTCAAGGCCGAAGAATCGGTTGGAAGAAGGCTGTGTTAGCCGGATTCTGACAGTGTGGCGGCGGGGACAAAAGGTTTTCAGGCACAAGCAGAGGACGATCCTGCATTTCTTCTTTTTCTTTTTTTCTGCACTTCTCTTCTGCCGGACAAAGGCTTTTCCCTCTGAGGAAGACCGAGGCTTGGACTCCTTTTTGTCAGTCTAACGCACTACGGTATTCTTGTCCTCAAGGAGAAGCGTACGATGAACAAGCACAAGGGCTTTACCCTCATCGAGCTTCTGATCGTGGTGGCTATCATCGCGATCCTGGCGGCGATCGCCGTTCCCAACTTCATGGAAGCACAGGTGCGTGCCAAGGTCGCGGGTGTTCGCTCGGACTTGCGTTCTTTGTCCACGGCTCTCGAGTCGTTCCAGGTCGAAAACAACATCTACCCCCGCGCCGCATCGGCAGTCAGTAATTCGATCAACGCGGGACCGGCGTCGAGATCTGGAGCCACTTCAACCATCAAGGATCGGTGTACTTTTGCTTTGCTGGGGAGTCCGGAGGCGCAGATCGGGTCCGGTGCTGCGGCCCGTCGGCTCACGTTGACAACCCCGGTGGCCTACCTGGCTCAACTCCCCCCGGATGTGTTCGCGGAAACCAGCGGAGTGGTCTATGGTTATGCGAACGCGGCGGACATGGGATGGATCCTCTGGTCGGCCAGTCCAGCTGGCAGCGAAGGTACCAGCATGATTGACCGGGCGCTGAAGCCGAACCTTTATGGAGGCAAAAACGCGGCGACGGACCCTATTGTCTGGAAGAATTGTACCATTTACCGTCCAGGCAAGACCAATCCGACGGATGAACTCAAAACCATGACCTACGACACCACCAACGGCACGACGTCCGTTGCGGACATTTACAAACTGGTGTAATCTCTCTCTCCGCTTGTTCGTAAAAATGCCGGAGTCAGAGCCGCACATGCGGTTTTCGGGCCGCGCTCTGTGGAAGAGCGCGGCCTTTTTTCAGCGAAAAAAGACCTGAGAGTGTCGGACGTCCGCTCGGCAAGGAATAATGTTTGTCGCCAAGGTGATCGGACCGGATCTCTTTCCGAATCACAACAGAAGAAGGCTCCAGTCAGTCGTTCCCCATTTCAAGTGATGTTTCCGGTTCAGAACGGTTATTTTTCCCGCAAAAGTGGAAAATCGCGGCGAGTGTATTATCGCCCATTTTCTATTGCATAGTTCTGTCGGCCAGCGTTATAATGAGATATAAAATGGCTTTCGGTCTCTTGCTGAAGAGACCGGGCCGTGGGCAAACGGGAAGTCGGAACGTCCACGCGACAGAAAGGAGGGCGAAGCGAGCCGCAACGCGGAAAATCGGCCGGATGGGCTGTATCCTGAAAGCGCGGCGGCAGCGGGGACAGACACGTTTCCCGAACGGGCAGAGAAGCGTCCCGCATTACTTTTTTTTGCTTATCCTGATTTCTCTGCTTGACAGAAAACTTTTCCCATGCGAGGAAAAGAAGTGGCCTTGGACTCCTTTTGTCAGTCTAACGCACTACATCATTCCATTCTTCTAAGGAGAGGCATCAGATGAAAAAGCGTTTCGGCTTTACCCTCATCGAGCTTCTGATCGTGGTGGCTATCATCGCGATCCTGGCGGCGATCGCCGTCCCCAACTTCCTGGAAGCGCAGATGCGCGCCAAGGTGTCGAGTGTCCAGTCGGACTTGCGTTCGATGACCACGGGCATCGAATCCTTTCAGGTCGAGAACAACATCTACCCCCGCGCCGCGTCGAATCTGAACAATTCTCTGAACGCCGGTCCGGCAGCGAAAACGCCCGGCTCGCAGGCCGCCCAGCGTTGTACGTTTGCCCTCGTCAGCAGCCCGGATGCGCTTATCGGCGCCGCCGCGACGAACCGTCGGCTCACGTTGACGACCCCGGTGGCCTATCTGTCTCAGGTTCCCTCGGACGTCTTCGCGGAAGGCAGCGGGATTGTTTACGGCTATGCGAACGCCGCCGACATGGGGTGGATCGTCTGGTCGGCCAGTCCGACCGGCAGCGAAGGCTCCAGCATGATTGACCGGGTGTTGACACCGTCGCGTTATGGTGGCAAGGCCACCGCGATGGATCCGAACACGTGGAAATCGTGCACCGTTTACCAGCCGGGCAAGGCCAATCCGTTGGATACCCTCAAGCACATGACCTACGACGGCACCAACGGCACATCGTCCGCCGGCGACATCTACAAACTGATGTAATCGGGTTTTCCTTCTGTTCTCTGTAACAGGAGGTTCTCCGGATCGCACATGAGGTTCCTGGCCGCGCTCTTTCGCAGAGCGCGGCCTTTCTTCGTTAGAGCCTTTTGCAAATGTAATTGGGTAAGTGGCGAAAAGCGGGGAGATTTCTTGGCGAGAACGCATGTTCCTTCACTCTTTACCGCTCAGATCGCCTTTTTCGACTTTTGCAAGAGGTTCGATACTCTTCAGGTGGCCCCGAAGGGGCCTCCCGATCAGTAGCCGTGGGTGACCGAAGGGAACCCACGGACAGGGAATTGCATATTTCGCACCCTGAAGGGGTGCCCCAACGAAAGTGAAATCAATGATTGGGGAACCCCTTCGGGGTTTGATTTATTATGGGGACATATTCCGTAGGTTCCCTTCGGTCACCTACGGCTACTGAAGGGAAATCCCTTCGGGATTCAAGAACAACATCTTTCCTTTGAGCCTTTAAAAAGTATCCGATAAGCAGCGAAGACTTTTGAAAGAGGCTCGTTAGAAAAGGATTAAGAAGGGCATTTGGCATTGACATGTGGATGTTCGCGAGTACGCTGGGTGAAGCGCCGGGGGCGCTCGACAGGGTTTTGAGAGGAAAGGATCACGACTGATGAAGAGGGGTTGGTGGGGTGTGGTGACTGGAGGATTTCTGGCCGTTTCTTTGTGGGCCGGAGCGGCGGAACCGGCAGCGCCGCAGGCAGCCGACAAGGCGCCCGTGGCCGCAGCCAGAACGAAAGGCGGCGAAGCGGACGCAAAGTTGAAAAAAGCGCCGGCGAACGCGCCGAAAGCGGAGGGGACCAAAGCCGCCGGGAAGAAAAGCGGGAAAGACGCCGGGAAGAAAGAATCCGCCGAGTCGAAAAAGGGGGCGGACGATAAACCCACTTCGGCCTCGCAGGCGGTCCGGATTCCGCTTCCGCAGGTGTGGGGACGCGACTGGAAGGCGGCGCGCTCGCAGTCCGAGCGCGAGAAACGCCCGATGCTGGCGGTGTTTGGGGTGTCGGTGTTCGAGGCGGGTCAGAAAGTCATCGCCGAAGTTCTGGCGAAGCCCGATGTGATCGAAGCGCTGAAAAAGGACTACGTGCTGGTCTATCTGGACGCGGAGGAAGTTCCGGAAATGGTTCGGGAATTGCGGATCGGGTCGTTTCCCATGGCGATTCTGACGCATGCCGATGGGACCGAACTGGGTCGGTTCATGGGACTGCGGCCCAAGCCGGAGGATTTTCTCGAGCGGGTGGCCGCCACGCGCAAAACGGGGGAAGAATTGCGGGTGCTGAACGCGGCTATCGAGGCGGCTCCCGGGGACGTTGTGTTGCAGAAGCAGAAGGGCGCGTTGCTGATGGCCCAGGGGGACATGACCCAGGCGATGGCCGCGTACCGTCTGGCGTTTTCGATTGATTCGCAGAATGCGCAGGATATCCCGGAAAGCATCCTGACGGTTCTGAAGGCGGAACAGAAGGTGCGGAAATTGAAGGAGCGGATTCGTCAGGAGCCGAAGAACGCGGCGCTCTATCGCGAGCTGGGGACCTATATGGTGGAGTATGAGCGCCCGGGTGAGGCCTATGCGGCCTTCGAGCAGGCCATGCGTCTGGAACCGGCGGTGAAGGAGGGGATTCCCGACGTCTATGCCCGTGAGATCGAGACGAAACTGGCGTGGGAACAACAGATGAAAACAGTCGAGGAACAACTCGTCAAAACGCCGTATGACGCGTCGCTGTTGCGTCAGCGGGGCGATCTGCTGGCGGGCAACGGTCTCTCGCGCGAGGTGGAAGAGATGACGCGGGCCCTTGCCGATTACCGCAAGGTGATGCAGTTGTCGCCCGGACCGGGAGCCGATCTGGCCGCCGATGTGGCGTTTCTTGAGATTGTGACGAAGCGCGACCGCGAGCCGAAGGCGATGGTGGACGATCTGGTGGCGTTCGAGAAAGCGCACCCGAAGAGCCGCCGGGTCGAAATGGCGCTCTATATCCGCGCGCTGGCGCTGTTTCAGTCGGAGTCGGTTCTGGAAGGGGCGCAGGTGTTGCGCGAGTACCGGAAACGCTACCCGGCGGGGCAGATGGAGCCGGAAGTCAAGGCGATGCTTGAGGATCTCGAACCCGCGCCGGAACGCGCGAAAAAGCCGTGAACCGGGGACGGTCTCCGAGGGACAGGCTGGCCTGTCTGGATGCTTGGTATGAAAGTAGTTAACGGGTTTTTTTCGCGCTTTTTCGGTGGGAGAAAAAATTGGACGGGTGTTTTGTCGGGTTGGAAAACGCTTCAAGTCGTGGAAATCCAGAGATTCAGGGGTTCCGGAGAGCGCCGGGACGCAGAAGAGTTTGGGGAAAAAGGGCGGAAAATCGTCAAAGTGCGCCGCTTTTTTGTCGAGCGGCGAAAAGGCCGGGTTTTCGCCTGTTTCCCAAGTCTTTTTAAATCAGTTTTGTGCGGGCCGTATCTTTTCTGAGGATTTTTCTTGCATATCGGGGGACGGAATGCTTCAATCAGTCGGCAAACGGATCTCCCGGCGAGTTTCAGAGGATGCGTCCGTGTCAGAGTTGAAATCTTGTGTTTTGCATCTGGAGCGCCTTGGGGGCGCCCGGGCACAAGGCCTAAATTGATACGAGCCCGACACGATTCGGGTAAAGAAGGAGAGCAAACAACATGTTCAAACAGTCGCTTCAAATCTTCCTGGTGATCGCGCTGAGCTTCTCGATGTTGGGTTGTAAGAGCTGCCGCAAGCAGAAACCGGTGAATGACGGCGGGACCGCGGTGACGTCGGTGGATACAAAAGATATCGAAACGCCGGGGCGTCCCTCGGAAATCAAAGAGCGCATCCCTGAGTCCGATGTCAAGACCGTCTATTTCGACTACGACCGTTCCGAGATCCGTGGCGACCAGAAGGTTGAACTTGAGAAGAGCGCTGAGTTCATGAAGAGTGACAAGGCCAAGGGCCGCACGATCCTGATCGAGGGTCACTGCGACGAGCGCGGCACGCTCGAGTACAACATGGCGCTGGGTCAGCGTCGCGCCGACTCGGTCAAGGCGTTCCTGGTGAGCCGCGGTGTGGAAGAGAGCCGTTTGACGACGCTGTCGCGCGGCAAAGAAGCTCCGGCCGTTCAGGGCACGGGCGAGGCGGTGTGGTCGAAGAACCGTCGTGGCGAGTTCTACTACACGAACTAGTGGCGGGCGGCCGTCGGGCCGCTTGAAGAAGAGAGGTTTCAATTCTCTTCGAGTGTGAAGGTATCACCGAACCAGGCGCACGCCGAGCGTGCGCCTGGTTTCCCATCTCAGGGGAAATCGAAATCGGGAATAGGCGGCCCATGCGAAGCGCGCGCGGCGCGTTCTGGCCGGGACAATCAGGAAACGAGGTTGAAGGAACATGGTGCAGATTGGGGTGCAGAAAGTTTCCAACAACATGAAGCTCGAGCACAAGAACGATGTTTGGACGATCGTCGAGTTTCACCACAACAAACCGGGCAAGGGCGGCGCTTTTGTGCGCATTCGGATGAAAAGCCTGACGACGGGCCGCGTGATCGAGGAGAACTTTCAGGCCTCGCAGCGCATCGAGCAGACCGACGTGCAGTACCGCAGTATGAACTACCTCTACCAGGATGGCGCGTCGTATGTCTTCATGGACAACGACACCTATGAGCAGGTGCATATCGAGCCGAAGATGGTGGGGGACAGCGCGCGTTTCCTGATGGAAAACATGGCGGTGATGATCATCATCTGGAAGGATGAGGTGATCGGTGTGGAGTTGCCCGCCAAGGTGGACCTGAAGGTGGTCGAGACCATGCGGGCCGAGCGGGGCAACACGGCGACCAATGTGACGAAAGACGCGACGCTGGAGACGGGCTATGTGGCCCAGGTGCCGCTGTTCATCAACTCGGGCGATGTGGTGCGCATCGACACGCGCGATGGGTCGTATGAGTCGCGGGTGAACAATTAATTCTTTCGCCTTCCCTCCACCGTGCAGGTTTCCGGTTCCGGGGCGTCTCCTTCCTTGCTCCAGAGACGCTTTCATTGGCCTGATGGCCCATCGGGCTGTTTCAAGGCCAGCCAGGGCTGGATCGAGGTGGAAGCAGGGAAAAAAAAGCGCGATGGAATTTCGAGGCCTTCCCGGGTGCTGTCATGGCGTCTGGGACGGCCTCTTGATTTTTCGCAGCCGTGTGGAGAGAATGGGGACGGTGATCGGGAATCGGAATGTCCCCTGGGTTTCCGTCGGGTTCGGGGATTCGGAGGTGGGATTGTCGCCTTCCGCGGTCTGATGAACCGCGGTTGAGGACAGAAAACGAATCCATTATTCTTGTGTTCTGGGGCGAAAAATGTTTTGGCTCGGTCACCTTTTGGGTGAGTCTAACTGACCGCGCCAATCAGGAGATTGGCGCTCCCGGCAAACGCTTTCTCCCTATAAAAATGTGCGTTTTCTGGGAGGGCGGGTGTCTCGCCCGCCTGGAGTAAAGCCGGGGCAGGGACGCTCAACTGCGGTTTTCAGGATGAATGGGAATGGCCGACGCGAAAAAGAACGGTTGGGATCAGATGTGCAGGGGGGGTGGATAACGGAATGAGCGAGTGGGTGGAGGCGGAATCGCTGTCGGGTCTTTTCGATCGGGTCTTGAGCGCCGCGGGGTGGCGGTTGGAGGAAGGCGCCTGTCTGAGCGACGCGTTTTCTCCGGCGCCGCGTCTGCGGCGTTTGACCATTGCGCGCCAGGGACGGGAGGAAGGGGGGTACGAGGGCGCTTTGTCTTTCTATCGCCGGGAGGCCGTCGGACTGGCCGTTGTGAACTTCGGAAAGGGTACGGGTGGAGAGGCCTCCGAGCGTCCAGAGGCGTTGTTCAACCGATATCTGGATTTGAGTTGGATCGAGCGGCTTTCGCTCTGGACAGTGGCGCATCATTCGGGGAGCCAATGGCTGGTGTGCTTGGGGGACGACGGGGCGCGTCTGATCAGCGTGGAGCACGAGGGCGTGTTTGGCCGGTGTCCGCGCGACGCGTCCGAAGAGGCCGTGCGCGAGTGCCTGGAGGCGTTGGATCGCGATAGTGTGGGAGTGGTTCTGGACCTGAATGGATTGGGGCGCGAGCTGGCTTCCTGGCTCGACCTGACAAGCGCCAAGTTGGGCCGGGCGTTGAATTGGGGACGGAACGATGGCGATCGTCTGGCGCGTCATTTGTTGTTTGGCTTGAAGTGTGTGGTGGCGCAGTCGGAACGCGAACCAGGCCCCGGCGCGCGGGCGCGTTTGGGACTGGAATGGCAAATCGAGGGCGACGCGATGGCCGGGCGTTGGGCGGAGCCGCGGGCCACTGCGTTTGTCGAGTTGTTGCTCGATGCGTCAAGCGCGTTTGCGCCCGTGGGGACCGGAGCTTTTACGGCGCTTGAGCGCCGCGCGATGAGCCGACAGTTGGAGGCGGTCGCCGAGGCGGCGCTTGCGCCATGCCTGGAAGCGTTGCGGTTGTGTGCGGCGAAGTTGCGCCCGCACGTGTTTTTGCGGGCGCTGGGACTTTTTTCGGAGGAGCATGCGGCGTGGCGCCTGGCGTTGATGGAGCCGATCGAGGTCGAGCCGGCTATCGGTTCGCAGGATCTGTTGGTGTCCGGACCGCTGTGCCTCGATATCGAGTCGTGTGGCGCGGGCAGGGTGGTCGAGGCGATTGAGAAACTGGCGCTCTATGCGTGGGAACACATGAGCGGAGTGAGTGTGTCGGGCGGGTTGCAGTTGAATCTGTTCGACTGGCAGGAGGGTGTGACGGAACAGGACTTGCGCGAGGGACCGTTCAACTGGGTCTGTCGTCGCGCGCTGCGGGTACGCGCGTCGCGCGCCCAGCAGGAAGGACTGGCGCTCGTCGCGGCGTTTCAAATGGCGGACCTGTGGCAACGGGGAATCTTTCGCCCGTGCCTTAACGCGGCGCCGGTTGAGACGCTGCCCTTATTGTTCGAGAGCAATGGATGAGGGGGGATAATGGATAATTGACAATGGACAATTGAGGAGGGAGAGCTCTCCCCTTTTTATTCTCCCGGTTCTCCAAACCCGACTCCATATTTCCTTCTTTCCCCCTGGTCCGTATCAACCTGAAAGCCGCAGTTGAACGCCTATCGTCCGGTTTTTCTTTCAGGCGGGCGAGGACGCCCGCCCTCCCAGAAAGGCCAGTTTTGTGGGAAGAAAGCGGTTGCCGGGAACGCCCATCTCCTGATTGGCGCAGTCAAATTTCTTACCCAAAAGGTGAGGGATCCAAAACCGTTTTCGCCCCATAACATACGCACAAAAGACTTGTTTTCTGCCCTCAACTGCGGTTTTCAGGATTACCTGTTCCCCCCTACTTCCATTTCGATTCGCGCGCCCGCGCGAACGCTCCCCGTCTTGATGTGGCTCATCACCCGTTGCGTCGCGCTGCGTTCGCGAGAGCGGTATGCCACTTGATTTCGGGCCTCTCCCCCCCTCAGACTATGCCCTTGTGGAAAGAATGTGTGCGGGAGTATATAGGGGAGAGAACGTTGCGCATGCGAGCGGAAATCATCGGCAAAAGGACTCGGATCATGGGACAAACAAGGTCTCTCCTGGCGTTGTGGATTTTGGGGGCGATGGTGTTGATGTCGGCCCGCCCGGCCACGGCGCAGTCGGGCGCTTCTGGCGCCGAGCGGCTGCGGGTGATTATCGAGACCGACGCCGGGGGAGATCCGGATGACGAGCAATCGCTCGTGCGTTTCCTGCTCTATGCCAACGAATGGGATGTCGAGGGGATCATCGCCAACCGTCCCGTCGCGCGCGAGGGGGAGAACCTCAACGTGGAGCGAACGGGCTTGGGGATCGTGCGGGCGCACCTGCGGGCCTATGGCGAGTGTCAACCCAATCTGGCAAAGCACGATTCGCGTTACCCGACCGTCCAGTCTCTCATGGAGCGTACGTTTGCCGGTTACGGCGACACCGATGCCGGCGTGAACCTGATCGTCGCCGCCGTGGATCGTCCGGACCCTCGTCCTGTCTGGTTCATGAATTGGGGCACGGACCACGGTTCAGCCGAAAGTGCGCTCAAGCGGGCGCTGGATCGCATCCTCGCCGAACGGGGCCAGGAGGGGTATGCGAAGTTCAAAAGCCGCCTGCGGCTCAGCGGCGCCGATGAGTTCGGCGGCCATACCTGGGAGATTAAACCGGCCTTCAACATCTGGGTGGACACGCTGCAGCCGGAACTGGAGGGCCATCGTTGGTATCACCAGTTTTCGAGGTTGACGGCGCGGGCGGGCGGGTTCGACCAGGAGCGCGACATGCTTCGCGATCATGGCCCGCTTGGCGCGCTCTATCCGACCAATTCCGGACCCCCTCAGAAAGAGGGCGACACGATGATGTTTCTGTATCTTGTGCCGACCGGCATGAACGAACCGAGTGAGCCGACCTGGGGGAGTTGGGCGGGACGTTACGGTTCGCGGGATAACGCCGAAGGGCGTCCCTATTACTGGGCCAATGGCGCGGATGAGTGGCAGGGGACGACCCATCGCGATAACAGTCTGGCGCGCTGGGCGGAGGATCTGCAAAACGACTTCAAGGCGCGTCTGGACTGGTGCGTTACCGATTTTGCGGGGGCGAACCACCCGCCGGTTGTTCGGCTCAAAGGGGAACGGCAGCGGGAGGTTGCGGCCGGCCAGCGTGTCGCGCTGGAGGCGCGCGAATCCTCCGATCCCGATGGCCAGGCGTTGCGCTACGGCTGGTTCCATTATGCCGAGCCGGGAAGTTATCGCGGTCCGGCGTTCAAGATCGAAGGGGCGGACACGGCCGGGGCCTCGTTCATCGCGCCGGACGTGAGCAAGCCGGAAACGGTACACCTGATTCTGACGGTTACGGATACGGGTGCGCCCGCGCTCTCCCGTTACGCGCGGCTGGTCGTTACGGTGCGACCCCAGTGATGGATGTGTCCGTTGTGTTTTGTGTGCGGAATTTGCATGTGTAATCGGAGGACATACCGAATTCGATCCGATCTCTTTGGTCTTGATTCAGGGAGTTCCTAAAGGGGAATCTGGAAACATCATGCCGAATAGACCCAATGCTGGAAAGGACGAAGGCCATGAGCAATTTATCAAGTCGGCGTTATTTCATGGGAGCCGCAGGTTCTATGCTGGGGTTGGGTGTCTCGGGCAATCTGGGTCTTCCAAGTCACGCGGCGGAGCCGACTGTGGTGTCCCCGTTGGCTGGAGAAATCCGCAAACTGGTGGACAAGACGCCTCTGATGGACACGCACGAACACCTGCCGCCCGAAGCCGACCGGGTGGCGGATCTGAAGAAGGAAGACGCTTCTCCTTCTGATTTCGGGATGCTTTTCAGCCACTACGCCGATTCGGATTTGCTTGTCTCCGGAATGCCCGAGAAGGATTGCGAGAGTCTTGTTTCCGGCGACTTGTCTCCGAAAAAGAAGTGGAAACTGCTGGCGCCCTGGTACGAACGGTGCCGCCACACGGGCTACCTGCAGTGTGTGCGGGAAAGCGTTCGTGCGCTCTATGGCGAGGAGGACCTCCGTGAGGACAACTGCGAGCGCATCGGCAACCGCATGCGCGAGGAAATCCGGCCCGGTTTCTATCGCCGAATTCTGCGCGATGTGGCCAACATCGAACATGCCCAGATCAACAGTATTGACGGTTCGGTCTTTCATGAAATCAATACCGACGACGATTTGTTCAGTTACGACCTCTCAACCACCGGCATCGCCAGCGGGGTAAACCGGGACGCGTTGAACCGTTGCGCCGGCACGGAAGTCGCGACCCTGAAGCAGGCCCACGAAGCCATTGACCGCGCGTTCGAGAAATTTGGCCCCAAGGCCATCGCGGTGAAGGATCAGTGCGCCTACTGGCGGAGGCTTAATTTTGAGGACGTTTCCGACGCGGACGCCGCACCCCTTTTCGAGCGCTTTGTCCGGGAAGAATCGTCGCTCAAGCCGGAGGAAAGGAACGCTCTTCAGAACAATCTGTTCCGCCGCTGCCTGCGGCGGGCCACCGAACTGAAACTCCCCGTCAAACTGCACACCGGCTATGCCGCCGGATACAACAGTATGAACCTGGCGTGGGTACGCGAGAACATGAGCGACCTGGCGCGGCTGGCGAAGGAATTTCCTGACACAACCTTCGTGTTGATGCACATCGCCTATCCCTGCCAGCAGGAATTGATTTCCCTCTGCAAACACTACCGCAACGTGTATGCCGACATGTGCTGGGCCTGGATTATCGCCCCGGTCTCGTCGGTCAACTTCATGAAGGCGTTCCTTACGACCGCACCCGCCAGCAAACTCTTCACTTTCGGCGGAGACTTCATTCCCGTGGAACTGGTGCCGGGACACGCCCGGGTGGCGCGGCGCGGGATGGCCATGGCCCTCACGCAACTGGTGCAGGAGGGCTGGCTGGCGGAATCAGACGTGCCAGACCTGGTCGAGCGCGTCATGCGCGGAAACGCCAGATCATTATACGACCTGGCGCGTGTGCGGCGTGCTGAGCCGTGACATTTTCGATTTCGGCGGTTTATCTCCAGGAACTCCTCGTTGTCTAGGCGCGCGATGATGCCACCGGTTATATGGGGTTATGGGGTTTTCCCCCATTCGTCATTCCCGCGCAAGCGGGAACCCAGATCCGGAACCCCCTGTTTGGATTTTTCCGAGCCCTGAACGACTTCCTTGCCTCGGGTTCGCGTTTCTCTGGGTCCCCGCGTTCGCGGGGATGACGGCGGAAGAGTTTCTGTTTTCCTCAAACAAAAACGACAAACTGGACAATGAGGTGATCCGGCAGCGGTTCCCCGGCGTTACCCCCCCACGATTTCCTGCAGGAGTGTGTTGACCTCGTCCAGATAGCCGTTTTCGGTTGAATCGAAAAGAACCTGGCTCAGGGCCGCGGGGACGATTTTGTCCGGCTTGATGGCGTAGAGAATGGTGCGCGACATCAGGAAGTGCAGGCGGTATTCCCAGAATTCGTACTCGTGTGCCAACCCCACCACGGTGGGGTTGTTTTTGTCGCTGTTCTCTTCGCAGTGGAAGCAGCGGGCAAAGTAGAGGGAGAGCAGGATCTTGAAGACTGCATCGCGGGTTCTGGGACTGATCCCCTCCTGTTGCAGGTACCGGGTGGCCCGGTCCTTCCATTCGGTGAGGGAAAACGACCCGTTGGCGATCATTTCGTCGTAGGTGGCTTCCAGCGCTTCGAGAATTTGCCGCCGCCCTTTGAGACTCGGTAACGGGACGCGCAGTTTTCCCTCGAGCAGGGTGCGATAGTGGTCGGCCAGATTCCCGGAGCCTCGCCCGATCACCGGTTGGGGCAGCACGACCGGCTTGTTGATCAGTTGTTTTTCCGGATTGACGGTCAGGACAAAGTCGCCCGGTCCGTCGGGCCAGGAGACAAACACCACCTGAGCCTGTTCGGCCCGCTGGATGAAGCCCTTGAATCCCACGCACCCGACCAGTTCGGGCGAAAAGTCCGACTGCATCTGGCGCATCAGCGAGGCCACCGCCGCTCCGGCCGCTTTCATCCCCTGATTTTCCAGCGTCCGGATGGACTGGCGCAGGAGCAGGTAGTAGGACTCGAGCAGGAACCGCGTGTCGTCGTCTGTCTCGACCGGTGTGCCGTTGTTGGTGCTGCGGTCCGGGAAAAGCGATTCGTAATAGATGAGCCGGTCGGAGGCGTCGCGCACCATCTGGTTGGTATTGGCCTGGTCAATGCCGATGGTGATGACGGTTCGGCCCAGTTCGTGGAGTTTGTTGTAAAGGGGCACATAGTCGCGGTCCGACGAGAGGATGGCGAAATGGGTGATTTCCTCATACTGGAAGGCGAGCGAGAGCGCCTCGATGACCAGCCGGATGTCGGCGGTGTTTTTTTGAGCGGTAATAAAAGGGATGTCTTCAATCTGGATCAGGTTCTGGTGGAGCATTCGGCGGACATAGAACAATTGGTTCCCCTTGCCGATGCTGTTGAGTCCTTTTTCGAGGTCGCCGAATGAACGGCGGATCTGGATGCGTCCAAACTCTTTCAATTTTTCCAGAACCGGCGACACATCAATGGGCAACCCCATTGTCGAGGCGCTTCCGACCAGATTTTCGATATCAATAAACAGGGCTATTCGCGCATTTTGGACTGTGGATTCAAGAGGCATGAAATAAAGTTCTCCTTCGCTCGAGACACGGGCAAACTGAAAATTCCGCAAGTCTCCGGGATAATTGACCGATGCCTATCTTACTCAAACCGGCTTGCGAATGACAATGGGAAAACTGACGGGTGAGTGGCACAAACTGGAAATTTCACGGTTTTTCGTCATTCCGGGCAAAATCGTCCATTTCGCCGGCTCGCGACGCTCGCGTCCCCCCCTGCGGATTTCCGTTGCGGGTTTGCCGAGATTTTGATTAGGTTGTCCGGATTCGCGTCCGATGGGACGGGTCGGGACAGGGGATTTTTCTCCGTTCGGGCCGCAAATGGGCCACCGCCCCCCAGACGCGAGAAGCCGTCCGACCGCGCCGATATTAGGCGCAAGTGGCCTTCAATCAAGAGTGTAAGAGCGCGCAATGAGGTGGGTTTTCCCGCTCGGAGCGCGTGTTTGTCCCGTAGATCTCAAATAGGAGTGACGTGTATGAATATCGTCGTGTGTGTGAAAGAGATCCTCGATTCGACCGATGTGAAGTTCGACGCGCAAACCGGGCGACTGGTGCGCGACGGACAGCCGGGCACCATCAACGCCCTGGACGAGTACGCCGTCGAGGAAGCCCTGCGCCTCAAAGAAGCCCAGGGCGGCACGGTCACCGTGCTCTCGATGGGGCCGGCCAAGGCCGAAGCGGCCTGGCGCCATGCCATCGCAATGGGCGCCGACAAGGCGATCCATGTGACGGACGAGGCGTTGGCCGGGGGCGACACGGTGGCGTCGGCGTATGCGCTGGCGCGCGCCCTGGCGCGCAAGGGCGACTTCGATCTGGTGCTCTGCGGTTCGGAGACGCTCGATGGCAATACGGCCTATATCGGTTCCGCCATAGCTCAGAACCTCGGGTTGCCCTGTGTGACCTTCGTGCAGAAGATCGAACAGATCGGCGACGGCAAGGCCGTGGTGCAGCGGATGATGGAAGCGGGTTACGACCGGGTTGAAACCGCCCTGCCCGCCGTGCTGACGGTCGTCAAGGCGATCAACGAACCGCGCATCAGCAGCCTGAAAGGGAAAATGCGCGCCAAGAAGGAAGCGGCCGAGGTGGTCAAGGCCGCCGACCTGCCCGGCGCCAGCGCCGACCGTCTGGGCGCCGCGGGTTCCACGTCGCGCGTCACGCGGACCTTCCCCCCGCAAGCGCGTCCCAAGGGGGCCCTTTTCGAGGGTGAACCCGACGCGATCGCCGATCAATTGTTCAACGCCCTGAAGGGCTGAGCGACAGTCGCTCGATTCAAGAAAATCGAAATGTTTTCCGAAAGGGAGATTCAATAATGGAACTGATACAGGATCCCGTGCGGTTGACCCCGGAAGAGTGCAAGGGCGTGCTGGTTTTCGCCGAGCAGCGCGGGGGAAAACTGGTCAATGTGTCGCTGGAGTTGCTGAACATCGGACGCACGCTGGCGAACCAGCTCGGTGCGCCGCTCTGCGCCGCCCTGCTGGGGCAGGGCGTGGCCGAACTGGCTGGCGAGTTGCAACACTACCAGGTGGACGAGGTCCACGTGGTGGACAGCGCCGAACTTGGGCACTTTCAGGATGAAACCTATGCCGCGGCCCTCACGGCCGTGATCCAGACGCTCAAGCCCTCCATTGTGCTCGCGGGCATGACGAATGTCGGTCGTTCCTTCCTGCCGCGCGTGGCCGCGCAGTTGGGTGTCGGCCTCACGAGCGGTTGCACGGCGCTGGCGCTTGAAGGTCAGACGCTGGTGGCCACCCGGCCCGCCTTTGGCGGTACGGTGTACGCCGATGTGGTGTGCGAGAAGGCCCGCCCGCAGATGGCGACGGTGCGGCGCAAAGTGTATGAGCCTGCGGCCCACCAGGCGACCTCGGGCGGCACGGTGGTGAACCACGCCGTGGCCCTGAGCGCCCCCAAGGCGAAGTTCCTCGAAAACGTCAACGAACTGGCCGGCGCTCTCGACCTGACCGAGGCGGACATAATCGTTTCGGGTGGCCGTGGCATCGGTGGGCCGGAATTTTTCGAGTCCATCAAGGAACTGGCGAAGGTGCTCGGAGGCGCGGTGGGCGCGTCGCGCGCCACGGTGGACGCCGGATGGATTGATTACGCGCACCAGGTGGGACAGACGGGCAAGTCGGTCAAGCCGAAAATCTACTTCGCCTGCGGCATCAGCGGCGCCATCCAGCACCTCGTGGGCATGCGCAACAGCGACACGATCATCGCGATCAACCGCGATCCGGAAGCGCCCATTTTCAATGTGGCGACCTATGGCCTGGTGGGGGACGTCAAGCAGATTGTCCCCGCGCTTATTAAGCGTTTTTCACAGGGCCGCTGAGCGTTTCACGAAACAATCGAAACTTGAAATCAGGAAGACCGCATCGGGTCGCGCTCGATGCGGTCTTCCTGTTTTCAGATTACGTTTCCAAGTCACCCTCTCTCCAGAGCCGGTTTTCGGGACACAGGGAGAGAAAACCGGGGATACTCAGAGATTCTTAAGTTCCTTGCCGATGCGGAAGGTCACCACGCTGCGCGCCGGAATGGGGTATTCTTTTTTGTCGCGCGGGTTGCGTCCGACGCGTTCCTTGCGTTTCTTGATCTGAAACACGCCGAAGTCGCGAATTTCAAGCCGCTGGTACTGGCAGATGACTTCTTTCAGACTTTCGATAATGCCGTCCACCACGTCCAAAGCGTCCTTGTCTTTCATCTCGAGCGTTTTGGCCAAGCGCTTCACGATGTCTGCCTTAATCATGATCGTCTCCTCAAGGGTTTTCTTTACCTGCTACGGGTTCCCAAATCTATTTTTTGACCACGACCACCTCGAACAACTCGGTGAGTTTGAAGAGGTCGAAGACCCGTTTCGTTTTCTCGGAAGCCACTTCCACGAGAATGGTTCCGTTCTGTTTCTCCATCCGCTGGAAAATTCCCACCACCACATTGACTCCCAGCGAGGAGAGAATATCGAGTCGCGTCAGATCCACGCGGGCCACTTTTTCGTGACCGGTCAACTCGGAATTGAAAAAGCCTATCCAGTCGTGCGTCGAGGTCGTTGTGGGATTCGACTCGAAAACAACAAGCAATTCTTCCTGGCTGATACGCGACACTTTCATAAGCGTCTCCCGACTTATGCCTTCTACGCAGTGGCGGACCTTCGCGAGAACAACGTTATCCTACCACCGTGGAAGATTCCAATGCAAGCGTTTAGGGAAGGGAAATTTTCTTTTTTTCTTGCCGCCTTTCTGGGCGCGGCATAGGATGGCCCGGAATGAAATCTCGGGCCGTCAGGGGGGAAGGCATGGAAGCGCTCAAACAGTTCTTTGCGTTGCGGGAACGCCAGACCACGGTGGGACGCGAACTGGCGGGGGGACTGACCACCTTTCTGACGATGTCCTACATCATCTTTGTCCAGCCCATCATTCTGTCTGCCGCCGGCATGGACAAGGGGGCCGTCATGGTGGCCACCTGCCTGGCCTCGGCGCTTGGGTCGCTCCTGATGGGTGTCCTGGCCAACTACCCCATCGCCCTGGCGCCCGCGATGGGCCACAACGTCTTTTTTGCCTTCACGCTTTGCGTGGCCATGAAAATCCCCTGGCAAACCGCCCTGGCCCTCAATTTCCTTTCCGCGGCTCTCTTCGTCGTTCTTTCTTTCTGGGGGTTGCGGGAAAAAGTCATCACGGCTGTCCCCGAATCCCTCCACTACGCCATCGCGGCGGGTATTGGCATGTTGATCGCCCTGCTTGGGCTTGAGTGGGCCGGGATCGTGGTGGACACGCCCGATGTGCTCGTCGGGTTGGGCGACCTGAAGTCCGCGCCCGCTCTGGTCAGTCTGTCCGGTCTGGCCATCACCTCGATACTCCTGGTGCGCAATGTGCCCGGCGCGTTTCTCATCGGGATGGGGGTGACTTCCGCGCTGGCCCTGTGGGCGGGCGTCACGCAATTTCACGGCGTGGTGTCCGCGCCGCCCTCCCTTTCGCCTACCCTTTTCAGACTCGATTTCGCCTCGCTGTTTCAGATGCCGCTCGATCAACTGCTTTCGATCGTGTTCGTGTTCTTCTTTCTCCATCTTTTCGACACGGTGGGGACTTTGATCGGAGTGGGTCAACGGGGTGGGTTCATGCGGGGGGGCGTCCTGCCTCGCGCGCGCCAGGGTCTGCTCGCCGACGCGCTGGCTACCGTGGCGGGTACGCTTCTGGGCACCTCGACCGTCACGGCCTACATCGAGAGCACCACCGGCGTGACGGCGGGCGCGCGCACGGGACTGGCGAACGTGTTCACCGCGCTTCTGTTTCTGCTCGCGCTGGTTTTCTACCCCGTGGCGGAAATGATCGGGGGGGCTTACACGCCGCCGGGCAGCCAGACCGCGCTTCACCCCATCCTCGCGCCCGTGCTGGTGCTGGTTGGGGTCTATATGATAACGGTGATCCGGAAAATCAACTGGGAGGACTTCAGCGAAGCAGTCCCCGCTTTCCTCACAATCATGGTCATGGTATTCTCGATGAGCATCACCGAAGGGATCGCCTTTGGATTCATCGCCTACGCGATGCTCAAACTGGCGGCGGGACGTTTCCGCGAGGTACATGGTCTGGTCTATCTCTTCGCGGCGCTGTTTATTCTTCGGTATGCGTTCCTGAAGGCGTAAGGAGCAGGAGACGACATGGTTCAGCAGAGCCGCAATCAAACGAAAAGCGATCTGAAGAAGGATCACGCAAAGGCGCAAAGGCGCAACGAACCGGAATTCTCCGTCATTCCCGCGAAAGCGGGAACCCAGGTTCCTGGCCTGGCGATCTATGGCGGTTCGTTCGATCCGCCCCATGTGGGGCATGTTCTGGCCGCGCACTACGTCCTGCTCACCGCGCTCGTGTCGCGCGTTCTGGTGGTGCCGTGCGCCCAGCACCCCTTCGGCAAGTCCCACTGCGCCTTCGAGCACCGTCTGGAAATGTGCCGCCTCGCTTTTGCGCGCCTCGGTGACGCGGTGGAGGTGCTCGACATCGAGGGCCATCGTTCCGGACCCAGCTACACCGTGGACACCGTGCGCGAAATCGCCACGCGATATCCCGGAGTCCCGCTGGAACTGGTTGTGGGATCGGACATCCCGCCGGAGATGGAAAAGTGGAAAGATGCCGACGAACTCCGCACGTTGGCGCGGGTACGGGTGTTGACCCGATTTGAAGAAGCGGAGGCGGATGCGTCAGGCGCTTCCCCCGATTCCGAGCCGGTCTCGTTCTATCTGCCGAAAATCAGCGGCACGACCATCCGCCAACTGGTCCGCACGGGTGGCGACATCGCCCCGCACGTTCCCGCCGCCGTCTGCCGGTATATTGAGGAGCATGGATTGTACAAACTCGACTCACCGGAGTGACCGGAGGCAAGAGGATGAAAATAGCCGCGTTGACCGGGGCCGGGGTATCGAAAGCCAGCGGGGTTCCGACCTTCGTCGAAATGGGCGACTTGAGGGACAAACTCAGCCGCCAATACTTCGAGGCCCATCCGGAGGAGTTCTACCGGATCTTGAATGAAATGCGCGCCGTGACCGAGGCCGCGATGCCCAATCCGGCCCACATCGCCCTGGCGGAACACCATATTCCCATTGTGACCATGAATATTGACGGACTCCATCACAAGGCGGGGAGTCCGGAAGACGAAGTCATCGAGATTCATGGGAGTCTGCGGAAAGTCTTCTGTCCGGAATGCCAGGGAGGGTATCCCTTTTCCATCACAACGGAATCCCTGGAATGTCCCCTGTGCAGGGAAACCCTCCTGCAACCGGATGTTGTCCTGTACGGTGACAGCATCCCGAGACTTTACGATGCGATCGAAAGGGTCTCGAAGGTGGACCTGCTGCTGGTCGTGGGGACCTCGTTCTACACATCGACCGCATCCTATGTCTGTGATGCCGCCCAAAACGCAGGGGCGACCGTGAAAATCATCAATGACAATGCGGAAGAGGAAGTCCCTCGATTTCTGAAGGAATACGGCAGATAAGGGCGCTTGAATTCGAATCGGATCTATCGTCCGGCGCTCTTGAAGCAGTCCTGCAGGTGATCGTCCACGAGTCCGCACGCCTGCATGTAGGAGTAGAGAATAGTGGGGCCGACGAATCGAAATCCTCGTTGCAGCAGATCCTTCGAGAGGCGATTGGATTCGGCGCTGGCGCAGGGAACGTCCTGCACACGTTGAAAACGGGGAGTGGCGCACAGGACGCGGCCTTCGGTGAAGCGCCAGAGGTAGTTGTCGAAGCTGCCGAACTCTTCGCACACGGCGAGGAAGCGTTGCGCGTTGCCGATCGAGGCCTCGATCTTGTTGCGGTTTCGGATGATGCCGGAGTCTTGCAGCAGACGTTCTCGATCTTCCGAATCGAAGCGCGCGATTCGCTCGATATCCCAGTGAAAATAGGCTTTTTCGTATCCCTCTCGGCGCTTGAGGATGGTGAGCCAGCTCAGGCCGGCCTGAGCGCCTTCGAGGATCAGCATCTCGAAAAGATGCCGGTCGTCGTGTTGCGGAACGCCCCATTCGGTGTCGTGATACTGGATGTAGAGCGGATGAGCGAGACACCAGGGACAGCGTGTTTGCGCGATTGTGGAAGGGTTGTCTGAAGGCATATGAGAACGATTCCTTTCGTTGTAGAGAAAAAAAACGCACAAATCAAAATGAAGATCCGTTTTAGTCTTGACAAATGAGGATGCACTCCGCGAAGAATAGCATAGAGTGTGGCGCGTAGCTGCACTCGTTCGGGTTCTTCTACCAGATTGTCCAAAGAGGTTCCATTGGGAAGTGTCACGAGATCTCCGCTCGAGGGACGTAGTGATGCGAAAGCAGCTGGTAGAATCCTAACAAACCTTGGGTTTTTTGCGAATATTCCATCTTACACGTCCAAGCAGAAAGGGGTGACCGACAATGGTGGCCAAGAAAGTGGAGAAGAAAGTCGCAGCAAAACCGGCAGCAAAGAAAGTGGCCGCGAAACCCGCAGCCAAACCCGCAAAGAAAGTGGCCGCGAAACCCGCAGCCAAGCCCGCAGCTAAACCCGCGAAGAAAGCCGTAAAGAAAGCGGTGAAAAAGGCTGTGAAGAAGACGGTGGTCAAGAAGGCGGCCGTGAAAAAACCCGCGGTCAAGAAAGTGGCCAAGAAGGTTGTGAAGAAGGTCGCGAAAAAAGCCGCCGTCAAGAAGGCCGCCGCCAAGCCCGCCAAGAAGGTGGCGAAGAAAGCCGCTGCGAAGAAGACGGTCAAGAAAGCCGCTGAGAAGCCCACAGACAAACCCGCTGGTGAGTGACTTGTTGTAGTAGAATCGCCCGAACAGGAGCAGATCTGCAAGCAAATCTGTCCCGCCATTCAGTCTGCTTCGCAAAACCCAAGGTTGTCTAATCTGATTCCAACTTGCGCCCGCTTCGCGGGCGCATTTTTTTAATCCCGAAAACCGCGGTTGAACCGGCCATTACGACTTTCTCTCAGGCGGGCGAGACGCCCGCCATCCCAGAAAAGCCCATTTTTGTTGGGGAAAACGACTGTCCCCGGGAGCGCCGAACGTCTGCTTGGCGCGAATAAGCACGACACCCGAAAGGTGAACGAATTCCTTCCCCGGCGAAAGGATGGTCAATCGCGGGATTTCCAGACCGATTTTGGGGTTCAGTTGCCTGAGCCGGGCGGTACCGGCATCCGGGGCATCTGGGGCAAGCCGGGCGCAGCGGGTCGGGGAGAGGCGGGTTGTGTCGTCGTCTCGGGCGTGGGCTGCGGGTCGCAGATGGAGCAATAGATCGTCGAGCCGTCCGGGCTGATCGTCCATTTGCCCTCGAGGGGGCAGCCGGGAACCTGAACGCCGGAAGCTTTCATTGCGTCGAGGGTGACGGGCTTGCCCGGGTTGCTCATGGTCCAGATGGCGATCTGGGAACGAAGGACCGTGCGGTTGGTCGCGCAGGCGGCCGTTTTGGCCCGGTCGGTGGATTGTTTCGAACGCAAGGCGCCGTCTTTGTCCACCAGCTGGTTGTAGCTCAGGAGGGCGATGATGACGAGCACGACCAGCAGGGCGATGAGGGTGAACCCACGGGCGGGGTATGGCTGGAATCGGGTATAGGGCATGGAGCGACTCCTAATTGAAGAATCGAGGGACAAAGCGGCCCCATCCGGGCCGGTGGGCAGTTCGGCTGAGAGATTGCCCTGAAACGACAGTATAGCCGGATCGGGAACACCCAATCAATGGGATTGTTGGTTTCCTGCCGGGAGGACCAGGAGAATCCAAAAGTCTTGAGGCTGTGTCGAGGGCGAACACAAAACACCTATAACCAGGCGCAGCGGAGCCGCAACCCATCTGTAGGGGCGGACCTGTGTGTCCGCCCAGCCGAGAGGTCTGATACCACGAAGAGACACGCAAACCCAGAGAATGGGGATGTAAAGAATAATCACGCAGAGACGCAGCCGGGATGAAGGAATTCTTATTCCAATCTCACTTGCGCCTCATCTTCCTCTAATAATGGAAGGTTAGGGTCATCGCGGTTGGGTGGGACGCAGAACAAATAAGGTCGGAGATGGCTAAAATACTTGCAAACAAGCCGTTGAATCGCTAAATTTCGGATGGGGTTTGTCGTATGATTCTGACTCAGTTCGCAGTTCTAAAGGTTTATTCCCTGGTGGCACCGAAATTGCTGTTTCAAGGATTGCGGGTCAGGGTGAGTGGGAGTCGCGTAGTCGGATGAGCAGTTTTTTCCCGGAAAAACCATGATCAGAGCGTTCAAAGCGGAAGAAAAGTGGGGTTCCGGGGGCGTATTGCGAACGGAACTGTCCAGAATTTTGACAATGTGGGGTGAAAACGAGCCACGGTTTCTCACATTTCGGTGACAGATCCTACATTCTGGTCGGATTTTCAAAAACCGTTGCCGATTCGCTGAAAAAGAGCGGGGCCATTTCTACATCGAGAGTCAGGGAGTGGGATTCATGAAGATATTGCGCGGGGGGATGCAGCGGGGACGGGTGGCCCTTCTGGGGGTCTTGGCGGGTATGCTGGTGTTAGCCGGGAGTGCGGGCGCGGGCGCCGAAACCGCGCCACAGGAGGAAAAGGCGGCTCCAGTGACGAAAAAGGCGGCTCCCCCGAGAGAGCAGAAAGACCGGATAGAACTTCAGGTGCGGTTTGATAAATCGGAGTACCGCCCGGGCGAGATGGTGGTGTGCCAGGTGGAGCTGGTCAATCACTACGACACGCCCATGCTGGTTGCGCAGCCGGTGAGCGTGAAACAGGTGCGGCACTCGAATCTGCATTTTCGCCTGTTGCGGAAGGGATCCGAACCGATCTACCGCCGCGCGCCGGTGGTGATCAAGCAGCCGGCGCTGATGGGGGACGCTCTGGCTCCTCAGTTCGAGTCGTTGCAGCCGGGTGCGGGGTTGCTGGAGAAATTCGCGTTTGTCAACCTGACGCGCGCCGAAGGGGAGTATGTGTTGTATGCAGAATATGAGTCGGTCACGGCCCGCGACAAGGGAAATGGGGACGCCGCAACGGCGGAAAAAGAGGTGCAGAAGAGTGGGGTGTCGGTGGAATTTGCGGTCAAAGGGGACCGGCTTTGGCAGCGGGACACCAACGACCTGCTGACGCGCGAGGAAGCGATCCGGGTGGCGAAGGCGAAATATGGGCGCGAGGTGGCGGGAGCGCGCGCGACGCTGGTCGAGACCGAGTCGAGTCTGCTGGACTGGTGGGTGACGCTGGATGCGCCGGCAGGCGCGAACGCGCGGGCGGGGTTCTATGTCAGTCCCTACGGAGGGTTTGTGCGGGCTCAGGCGCCGGCGCTGGCGATGGAACCGGAGCAGGCGCTCAAAGCGCTGATGAACGAACGGACGCAAAAATTCCGGGAAATGCCGACAAGTCGCCAGTCTTCGCCCCTGAAAAGCCCCGGCCAGACCGTGCAACCGGCTGCGGGGACTCCGAATGCGCCCAATCCGAATGCGGCGAAGCCGGCGGCCGGTCCCGCTGTGCTGCAGCCGCCGGCGCTCGGCGGTGGGGCGGCGCAATAAGACGTGAAATTTTTTCTCTGGGGAGTGTTGAATAACGCGTTTCCCGGACTTTTCCCCTGCTTATTTTTTGTTAAGTCATGCTCGGGATGCGCCGATAGGGAAAACAGTTCTTATATCATCCGGGTGGACAGGGTTCTGAGAAAAAGTGACGTTGATCGAGACGGAATGGAATGGATCAGACTCCGTGAAGGGAGGAAAAAGGGGCATCTGCAAGATTTCTGGCGCGTTTCAGGGGTTCGGCGTGACAGGGGACGATTTGTGACACGGTCTTTGTTCTTGCCCGGTGCGAGAAAAAAAGGGAATGTCGATAGAAAAGGATGGCTGGATGGACAGCCAAAGGGCCGTTGCGGCTCTGCAAGAGCATGTGAGGATGGAGGAACCGAGGAATGCTGAGAAAACTGTTAGCCGGAGCCCTGGTCTTCAGTCTGGCGGCGGGCGCCGCTCAGGCTGGGGAAGACGCCGCCGGCCAAGGGAAATCCGAAAAGCCGGGTGCGGGCGCGGTGGCCTATTCCACGTCGGCCCAGGCGGCTTCGGGGTTGGACAAGGCCCCGCGCGTGGTGAAAGTTCTGACGAGTAATGAAAAGATTCAGTCGAACCGCTATGTGCCCCGAACGTTCGAGTTGAAGTACGCGAACCCCTATGAAGTCGTTTACTTCATCAAGGATGCGGTAGCGGCGGAAGGCGGGATGTACTCGACGTATCTGAACCTCGAGAAGGACGCCACGGGTGGCCTGCTCATGGTCGTGGTGCCGGAGTACCAGCTCGAGGCGATCGGCAAGATGGTCGAGGCGCTGGACAGACCCGATCTCACCGACTCGTCCGGCACAAAGTGGCAGTATGTGCAGTTGCGCAACCGCAGTTGCATGGACCCGCAGCCGCCGATGAGTTTGTTGCTGTACGGTTCGACGGACAACACCATGAAGCCCGATCCGAAGGCGAACGGGTTCTACATTCAGGGGTCTCCGTCGGGTGTGGCGGCCATCGCGAAGGCCGCGGCTACCTACGATGTGCCGACGGCTCAAGCCGCCATCACCGCGCGGATCTATGAGGTCGAGTCCTCGAACGACGCGTCGCTGGGGTTGGATTTCATGTCGTGGAAGAACGGCCCGGGTCAGACGTTGTTTGTGGAAGGCAAGTCGAAAAGCCACATCGAGACGCCGACGAATTCCATTCAGACGAACAGCCGCGTTTCGGCCTATTCGCTGGAATATCCCTCCGAGTTCTTCGATTTCCTGATGGTCAAAGGGAAAGCGCGGATTCTCAACGAATCGAAGGTAACGGCGATGAGCGGCGTGGCCGCCGAATTTCGCACCACAGAACAGATCCTCTATTATCCCGTCACAACGAATGCGGATGGAGACCGGGTGGTAACGGCTGGGTTGACGACGCGCGCGGGCGATGCGGCGTTTATTTCGTCGGATGCCCAGGCTGCGCGGACGGCTGAGCGCGAGGGACCGGTTGAAGTGAACCCGGACGGCGGGACGGTTCCTACGGCTCGCTCCAACGAGGCGATGGTGGCTGAGGCGGGGGTGATCCTGAGTGTGACGCCCATTATCGCGCGCAACAACATTGACCTGACGGTGCAGACGACGGTCAACAGCCTGGTGGGATTCGACGGGGCCGGCATTCCGTTGATCAAGCCGACGGTGGTGGACACGCAGGTGCGCGCCCGCGACGGCGAGGAAGTGGTGCTGGGCCGCATGACGTTGCAGCGCGACCTCAAGAACTCGAACAAGGTGCCGGTGCTGGGTTCGATCCCGGTGGTGGGTTATCTGTTCGGCACCGAAGGACCGGCCTCGAAGGTATCGAGTCTGATCGAGGTGATCACGCCCAAGGTGGTGGAAAAAGGCGGCATGACGCCCGAAGATGAGGCAGTGGTGAAACAGGCGTCCAAGGAGATCGAGACGGAACTCCCGAAGGACGAGTACTTTTTCGAGCAGTATCTGCTGGATAAGAATATGTAAGACGGCAGACAGTGGCGTTTGACGCGCTCCCGGTGCCGGGAGCGGGACGCAACTCACCAGGCGAACTCAGAAGATCAGAGGAGGAAAGATACAAATGAGACTGAAAGCCAAACGTGTTGCCGGCCTGATGCTGCTCGCCCTTCTGGCGGTTGGTACCAGTAGCTGGGCAACTTACTATTACTCGAACGGCTCGGGCGACCGGATTTCCAACAAGGTCGCGCCTTCTCCTTTCGCGAAAGGCTATGCCGACGAGGAATTGCAACTGGATCCGGATGACGGAGATGTGCAGATCATCCGCGTGGATAACAAAATCCACCTCAACAAGTACACGCCCCACCTGATTCCGATCGAGAATCTGACGATCGAACAGACGCGTGAACTGCGCGAAACGGTCCGCGCCGTCGTGAAGATGGAAGGGGGCAATGCCCAGATCGTGCTGGACAAGAAGTCCCCGAACAAAGAGCGGTTTGTCTATGTGGTGTGCCCGCCGTTCCAGTGGCCCTATGTCCAGCAGGCCATCAAGGCGCTCGACAAGAAGTGGGTCAGCGCCACCGACGACGGTTCGACGCTCTTCATATGGGAAGGCCGTTACCGCGATATCCGCGACATCCAGCAGTTTACCTCGTTCTATTCCCCGAACTCTTTCTACGAGTTCCACGAGCGGGACAACGTGTTGACGGTGCTGGATTTCCAAGCGCTGGCTTCGACCGCCGAGAAAATCGCGCGCACGGTGGACATTCCGGTCAACGAGATCGTGGTGGACGCCAAGTTCTATGAAGTGACGTCCAACAGCGACCACAAACTGGGGCTGGACTACATCACGTGGAAGAACGGTCCGGGCAAGGATCTGTTCGACCTGGGGTGGCAACATGTGCGTAGCTACTACGACGTTGACATTGATGGGGTGGACTCCGAGTCTTTCAGTTTTCACGAAACAAATAATCACCACAGCTACGACGCTCTCGCCACAGCGAGTTTTGTGGACTTCCTCGAAGTCAAGGGCAAAGCGACCATGCTGGCGAGCGGGACGATCAAGACGGTCTCCGCCCAGATGGGCAGCCTGAAGTCGCTCGAACCCATCGCCATGATTCAGGCTTCGGGGACCAACACCGAAACGGCGCCCAATGAATGGGATCGTTTCGTCAATTACTCGCGCAACGCGACGAAGGGTCAGGTGGGTTTGTTCCTGAACATTCTGCCGTTCATCGGGGGCGGGAGCACGGAAATGTATGTCGGCGCCTCGATCTCGAACGTGATCGGGAAAACGCCTGTGCCTTCTGCGGATGGCGATGAGACCCAGCCGATCATTTCCGAGAGTTCGGTGGTGTCGCAGGTGCGCGTGCGCGACGGCGAGCGACTGGTGCTGGCGGGCCTGACGCGGACCGAAAACATCAAGCAGAAACAGGGTGTGCCGTGGCTGGGCGATCTGCCCGTCCTCGGGTACGTCTTTGGTGGCGAAACGTCGGTCAACCGGGTGCGCAACGTTCTGATCACGCTGGATGTGGCCACGATGGCCGGTCTGGTGGATCCGAAGTCGGGTGTGCCGCTTTCGCTCGAGGAAGTCGCCAAGATCAAGGGCGACGAAAAGCTCTCGGACAAGGAGCGTTTCGACTCGATGGCGCCCCTCAGCGAGAAACAATTGGCTGACAGCGCCGTGGCGAAGGGTCTGCTGGAAACCCAGGCGAATCTGGCCGATCAGGTGGCGGAAAAGACCCCGGTGAAGATCCCCGAGATCAAGTTCGGGTTCGATCAGTGGTTGCTGGATCCCACCAAGAAATAACAGGGGGTTCAGACCGCTCCAAAACAGGCATGAAAACGAACACCCTCGCTCTATGGGGCGGGGGTGTTCGTTTTTGTCTGGCCGTGAAATCCGAGAACGGAACAGGAAGAAACCGAAGAAACATTGAACCGCAGTTACGCGAACAAGTCGTCTGGAATCAGGGGGACGCAAGACACCCGGAGGGTGAGTTCCGGGAAGAGAAGAAAGATGTCGGAAGATAGATAAATCCGGGGAAAAGCGCCAACGGCGCGATCGTATACCAGCCTGGGGCATCGCCCCAGGAAAACCGATGGGTTTATTCCCGCAAGGGCTGAAAGCCCGCTCTATTCAGCCGTTTGTCCCTTTTCATAATTCGGGCCTTCAGCCCTTATCAGAAAAAGGGACACCTGTCCTGGGGCGACGCTGCGCTTGCCCCAGGCTGGTATAAACCCGCGCCGTTGGCGCTCAAGTGCGATTTTTGGTTGAAACCCTCTCTTCCATTCCATCCGCCCCGTCCATTTCTGTCCGGTCTTCTTTTCCGATCCGAGGATAAACAGTGTTGTTTTTGTTGTATTTTAGGGACCGGGACGCTAAAAAGAAGGCTCCCGACTGCTGTCGAAAGAGGCGCGGGTACCTGCGCCGGTTCGTCTTCCGGGTGCATAAACGAGGGAGGGCGTTCCGCCCGCCAACAAGGGAAAACGATAGAATCACCGTTTCAACAGCGGTTTTCAGAAGGAAAGGACGACGGTAGAATGCTCGATATCCAGTTGTTTCGAAGCGAACCTGAACGAGTGGCCAGGGGGTTTGCGGCCAAGGGGATCAATCCCGCCGAGGTGGATCGGGTGCTCGAACTCGACGCCAAGCGGCGCGATTGCACGTTTCAGACCGAGGTGCTCAAAAAGGAGCGCAACGAGGCGTCGAAACAGGTGGGCAAGATCCTGAAGGACGGTGGCGACGCCGAACCGATCAAGGAGCGCATGCGGGTCGTCGGGGATGAGATCAAGCGGTTGGACGACGAATTGAAACAGGCGAACGAGGATTTGCTGGGCCTGTTGATGCGGTTGCCCAATCTGCCGCACGAGTCGGCTCCGGTGGGGCGCAGCGAAGAGGACAATGTCCTCGTGGGCGACTGGGGGCAGAAACCGGTCTTCGATTTCGAACCGAAGGCGCATTGGGATCTGGGCGCGGCGCTCGATATTCTGGACCTGGAGCGGGGCGCGCGGATTTCGGGAAGCGGTTTCATGGTGCTCAAAGGCCAGGGCGCCAAGTTGCAGCGGGCGCTGATCAGTTATATGCTCGACTTGCACGTCGAACAGCATGGCTACACCGAAGCGCGGGTGCCGTACCTGGTGAATCGCGCGACGATGACGGGGACGGGCCAGCTGCCGAAGATGGAAGAGGACATGTACCACGTGACCGAGGACGATCTGTTCCTGATCCCGACGGCCGAGGTTCCGGTGACGAACTTTCACGCGGGGGAGATCCTGAGCGGCGCCGAGTTGCCCAGGACGTACGTGTGCTATTCCCCCTGTTTCCGGCGCGAGGCGGGCGCGGCGGGGAAAGAAACGCGCGGCATGAGTCGCGTGCATCAGTTCGACAAGGTCGAGATGGTGCGGACGGTGCTGCCCGAGAATTCGTATCAGGAAATCGAACTCCTGCGGGGCCATGCCGAAGCGGTGCTGCGTTCGCTGGGTCTGTGCTACCGGATCTTGTCGCTTTGCTCGGGGGACATGAGTTTTGCGGCGGCGAAGTGCTACGACCTCGAAGTGTGGGCGCCGGGGATGGATCGTTATCTGGAAGTGAGTTCCTGTTCGAACTTCGAAGACTTTCAGGCGCGGCGCGCGGGGATTCGGTTCCGTCGCGAGGCGGGTTCTAAACCGGAGTTCGCTCACACGCTGAACGCGTCGGGGGTGGCGCTGCCGCGGTTGATGATCGCGTTGATGGAGTGCGGCCAACAGGCGGACGGGACGATTGCGTTGCCGGAGCCGTTGTGGCCGTACATGGGGTGTCAGAAAATCGGGTAAGTGTTTTTTTTTGAGCAAAGATCAGCCACGAAATGAAGTCTAATAGAGGACGGTTGTCGTGGTTCGTCTGAGAGAAGTCGTCGAGGCGGAGAAGCAATGGATCTGCGCGACAAGGTTTGCCTGGTGACGGGCGCGGCGCGGCGCGTGGGGCGGGCGATTGCGCTGGAACTGGCGCGGCGCGCCGCTCGGGTCATTGTCCATTACCATTCGTCCGAGGCCGAGGCGTTGGACGTGGCGGCGGAGTGTACGCGTTTGAGTGGTGGACGCGAGGCGCTGGCGCTGGCGTGCGATCAGGCGGACACCGAGGCGATTGATCAGCTGGTGGTCGAGGCCGAGGCCGCCTGTGGACGGATTGACGTGCTGGTCAACAACGCGTCGGTCTTTCCCGCGATGCCGTTTCTCGACATGACGCGCGAGCAGTGGGACAATTTGTTTGCGGTGAACCTGCGAGGTCCGGCGTGGTTTTGCCGGGCGGTGGCGCGGGGCATGGTGGCGCGCGGCTCGGGGGTGATTGTGAACGTGGCGGACGCCACGGCGGACTATCCTGCGTCGCGTTTTGTGCCGTATGGAGTCACGAAAGGCGCGCTGGTGAGTCTGACGCGGGGGTTGGCTCAGGAACTGGCGCCGGCGGTTCGGGTGAATGCCGTGGGACCGGGTCCGGTTCTGTTGCCGGAGTCGGCTTCGGACGATTTGCGGGAGCGTTCCGCTCGTTGCAGCGCGCTGGGCCGGGTGGGGACGCCGGAGGATGTGGCGGCGGCGTGTGTGTTTCTGATCGAGGGTTCGGATTTTATTACAGGGGCTTTTCTGGCGGTGGATGGAGGACGTATCGTTCAACACCCGTAAAAGGGGGGTGACACGGATGGCGTTTGGCAACCGCGGAACAAGGAAAAAACGGGCGTTCACTTTGATTGAATTGTTGATCGTGGTGGCGATCATTTCGATTCTGGCCGCGATTGCGTTGCCGAATTTTCGCGAGGCTCAGACCCGCTCGAAGGTGGCGGTGGCGCGGTCGGACCTGCGGACGCTTTCCATGGCGCTCGAAGAATACATGCTGGACAACGGGACCTATCCCCAGTCGGAAATCAACGGCACGCTGAAGTATCTCGGCCAGTTGAGCACGCCGATTACGTATTTGGTGGAACCGCGCCTTCGAGACCCGTTTACGAAACAGGCGTCCTTCGAGGATTTCAACGTGCGCCAGATTCCGACATACCGGTATTACGGATTCAATAAAGTGGGGGTGTTGAACGCCGATACGGACACGGGAGAGATCATTTCTCCCCGCAGTGGAGAGGACGAGCAACTGCGCATCGGCTGGTTCATGCTGTTCTGCCACGGCCCGAACGGCGTTCGGGACAACCTCGAAGGGCCGGTCTCGGGAACCTTCGTCAAGTCGGAGAACATCCAGGACCTCGACCGGTTCGCCCACTTTGTGTACGACCCGACGAATGGAACCTCGAGCGTCGGGGAAATTTTCCGTGCCGGTGGCTCACCGGACGGCCTCGCCGCTCCGGCGGCGCGGTTTGTAATGGGGGGGAATTGATTGATCTGGGGGGTGTCACTCGTCTGGAGTGGAACGGTCTTTTCTCGATAGAAACAGCCATCCGGCGCTTTCGCCCCGGGCTTCTTCCGTGACGAGACGGGTCTCCGTCTCGGTCAACGGGATATGGGTGAGGTGTTCGAGGGTTTTTCGTCCGCGCAGGTTGATAAATTCCGCGTCGTGGGTGGCTTGGAACCGTTCGCGGAAGATTTGCGCGGCGGTGGGGCCGTCCGGGTGGATTTCGTGCAATTCCATGAGAATGTCGAAATGACGTAAGCGGGGGATCTGTCCGGGTTTCAGAAGGTCGTATTCCCCGCCCTCGCAGTCGCAAACAATCAGTCCCGCTTTACGGGTTTCAACCAGTTCGGCCAGGGAGGCCGGATCGCACCAGCCGCGCAAATCCACCCGATCGGCGACCCCGTTTGTTTGCGCCATCTCGCCACAGAGGGCGCGCCCTTGCGGGTTTCCTTCAAAAGCGAACACCTGGGTTTGTTTCAAACGCAGGGCCAATCCCACGGCGTAATACCCTTCCGCCGATCCGATATCAATGAGGGTCTCGTAAGGAGTTTCACACAGGCGTTCGAGGAGCGAGTGGAGTTCCGCCTCATAGGAACCGACGATTTTGGGCAGTGAGGCGCTGCCGACCGCCTGCAGGGAAGGGTAAAGGAGTCCTTGGAAGGGGCCGTGGAGAACCGGATAAGGACCGTTCGGGGGCAACGTCCGCAGGACACGCGAACAGGCGCGTGCCCATTCGACCTCGCGGGCCACCTCGCCGATCGCGCCGCACCAGCGCAGCAGGGTGGGATGGCGGAACAGAGAACGCCGCAATGCGCGTCTGAAGAACGAAATCCTCTCGTTTGTCCCCATGATTCAGGCCTGTTTTTCAAGAAATCGAGGTCACTGCCAACACTTGCGGGTACTATAATCTACGGGGGCGCGGAATGTACACAGGAGAGTGACCCGGGCACAAAGAAAAGGGGAAGAAGAAATGCCATTGCCAGATCCGGTTGAATCGCGATAGACTGATGGGGTTGACGGTGAGGGAGAAAACACGGTCTCGGTCAAAACCGTTTGGCAGAAAGCGAGGGGGTATCAGTTGGAGACGAAAGTGAAGTGCCTGCTGGACGATTGTGTGTTCTACCTGAAAAAGGTGGGCGAGCCGGAGCCGTATTGTTCCCATGCCGAAAAGCGTCATTATCTGCTGCGCGAGCCGTGTCCTCTTTACAAGCAGGATTGGAATAAGATGCAGGCCAAGGCGGCCGATTTGCGCAAGCGTTTTGCCAACAAGGTCCGTTGACAACGGAGAATCCCGGATTCTCTGAAGGGTTTCGCTTCCTGCAGGAATTTCGTCCGGAAATGCGGAAATAAAACGAGGTTTCATCCCGTTTCCCTTTTAAAGAAATTGGGGGGAAGAGGGTCTCTTTGTTTCGGGTGGTTTCGGTGCCATCGCGGGGTGGGACGGTGTGTTTTCGGTCGCCGGGACCGTTGCTCCATAACGGCTTGTCGAGGGATCTTCCGATATCGGTCCTCCGGGGGAAACGGCTTGTAAAGAGCGGAAAATTGGGCAGTTGGACGAGAAAATCCATTTACATTGAGGCATGAGTTTGGGATACTCCCTTCCATAGGGAATGCTGATCGAGCCGGGTCTGCGGATTCCGGGGATTTCGGTTCGGGGGTATTCCGATCTTGGATGGTCGCAGAAACCCGGTTTTTTCCAGAGGGAGCGGGGGGGATTTTCCCCGACTCGAGGGAGATCTGTGGGGCGGCGGCTGGGCATACAGGTTGAGCCATGTCGGGAACAAAAGTACGGATCGACTCGCTTCTGGAACGCAAGCGGGTGGGCGAAAAAATTGTCATGGTGACGGCTTACGACTACCCCTCCGGGCGGTTGACGGATGAGGCCGGGGTGGACGTGGTTCTGGTGGGGGACAGTCTGGGAAATGTGGCGCTGGGGTTCCAGGACACGATTCCCGTCACGCTCGACCAGATGGTCCATCACACGGCGGCGGTGCGGCGGGGGGTGAAACGCGCGCTGCTGGTGAGCGATATGCCGTTCATGACGTATAAAAGTTCGGTCGAAGAGGCCATGCGCAACTGTGCGCGCCTGGTGCAGCAGGGCGGCGCGGAGGCGGTGAAGCTCGAGGGGGGCGCCGAGATCGGGCCAACCGTCGAGCGGCTGACCCGCGCGGGAATCCCCGTGATGGGGCATCTCGGCCTGACGCCGCAATCCATCCACGCTCTGGGGGGATACTCGGTGCAGGGCAAGCGTCCGGATGCGGCGCAGCGTTTGCGGGATGACGCACTGGCGCTGCAGGAAGCGGGATGTTTCTCGATCGTGCTGGAGTGCATGCCGTGGGAACTGGGCGAGGAGATCAGCCGGAGTCTGGTCATTCCGACGATCGGCATCGGCGCCGGGGGCGGGTGCGACGGTCAGGTGCTGGTCCTGGGAGATCTGATCGGGTTGACATCGGGGAAGTTGCCCCGGTTTGTCAAGCAGTACGCGCAGGTGGGGCAGGCGATTCGCGACGCGGTTGGGGATTATGCGCGCGAAGTGCGGTCGGGAGAGTATCCGGACCGGGAACATGCTTACGGATCGCGCAATTCGGGCGCGTGAGTCGGGAATTCTGGGAGGTGGGAGTTGACCGAGACGCAGGAGAAAGCCGGGGGGCATTTGCCGGCTTTGAAGATCACACCCGGGTTGAGTGAACTGCTGCGTCAGGCGCTGGCCGAGGATGTCGGACCGGGCGATGTGACGTCGCAGGCGACGATTCCACCGGAGCAGAAGGGGCGGGGACGGATTTTCGCCAAGCAGCGCGGCGTGGTATGCGGTCTGGCGGTGGCGCGTCACGTGTTGCGGCTTGCGGACCCCAGGGCGCGTTTCGAGGCACTGGTGGCCGACGGGGCGAGCATCGAGCCGGGGCAGGATCTGGCGCGGGTGAGTGGTTCGATGCGCTCGATTCTGACGGCGGAGCGGTTGATGCTCAACTTCCTGCAACGCCTGTCGGGCGTGGCGACCCTGACGCGGGCGTATGTGGACATTCTGCGTCAGGCGGGGAGTCGGGCCGAGGTGGTGGACACGCGCAAAACAACCCCGCTGTGGCGGATTCTGGAGCGTCAGGCCGTGCGCGCGGGGGGTGGATCGAATCACCGGTTTGCGCTCTACGACATGTATCTTATCAAGAACAACCATATTGACGCGGCGGGAGGGGTCGGAGAGGCCCTGCGACGGGTTGGAGAACACAATCGAGGCAAGGGCCGGGCGCGCCTGGAGGTGGCGGTTGAGGCGCGTACGCTGGCCGAGGTGTGTGAAATTCTGGCCTTGGGAGCGGACCTGATCCTGCTCGACAACATGCCCCATGCGTTGTTGCGGCGGGCGTTGAAAGAGATCGGGGGACGGATTCGCACGGAGATCACCGGCGGGGTGACGCCGGGGCGTCTGAAGACCCTGGCCGCGTTGCCGGTGGATCGGTTTTCGGTGGGCGCGTTGACGCATTCCGCGCCCTCTCTGGATATTTCGCTGCATGTGGCCGGTGAACAAGAGGTGGGCAGACGCGGTTGAGGCGGTTTGGCCGAGGGCCGCGGATGGTCAGTGGGGGACAGTCCCGGAAGGATCGTTTCCGCGGGCGTGAGGCAGATTCTGGCAGATCGGGTGTGGATGTATGAGCGAACTCTCCAAAGCCATCGTTCAGAAAGTGTTTCAAGCGCTTGACATCGTGCAGGTGTTGAAATTTCTGGATTATCGGACGGACACGATTCAAGAGACGAGCAAGTCGGTCCGATGTTTTTGTCCGATCCATAAGGAACAGATTTTTCGAACCTACACGTTCGAGCCGCGCACGGGCAAGGGGCGTTGTTCGTACACGCCCTGCCCGGCCCATACGGCCCATGACATCATCGGATTGACGGCCTTGTATCATGGCGTGGATTATGAAGTGGCGACGGAAAAACTGGTCGAGCATTTCAAGTTGCGCGTGGCGGTGACGGAAGAGGAAGCGGCGACGAATCCGCTGCTGGCGGCCCATCACGACCTCGAAAATGGGAAAGCCGAAGAGGCGTATCAGAGTTTTGTGGCGATTGTGGCGGAGGAACCTCGCAATGTGGAGGCGTTGCAGGGGTTGGTGAAGGCGTGCGCCGCATTGGGCCGAGTCGAGGAGCGCGCGACGTTGCAACTGCAACTGGCCGAACTCTACACCAGCAAGCGCATGTGGGAGGACGCGGCCAACACCTACGCGCTGTATCTCGAACACAACCTCGAAGATATTCCGACTCGGCTGCGTTATGCCGAGTGCCTGCACCATCTGGAACGCAAGACCCAGATGATGGATGAAATGATGCGGATTGCCGAACTTTTCGAGAAACGGCAGGAGTGGGAAAAGGCTTTTGAGATTTACAAGCGGGTCGAGATTTTCCGTCCCGGCGTGATCGAGACTCAGGAGGCCATGGAAGAACTGCTGGCCAAGATGGGACGGACCGACGAGGCCACGGTCAAGATCCTGCAGCGCGCCGAAGAGTATCGCAAGCGCGACGACATGGACAAGGCGCTGGACTGTTACGCCCGGGTGGTGGAACTGGACCCGTCGCGTGACGATATGCGCAATCTGTTCATCGAGGGAGTGCTGGCCCGCACCAAACCCAAACGTGAGGATATGAAGCAGTGTCTGGACCTTCTGGATGGGTTCTCGGCTTCGATGGGCGAGGGTGAGCCGCTGGCGAAATGTCTGGAACGGTTGCTCGATCGGTTTCCCGACAACAAGTCGCTGCATGAGAAAACCTTGCTGTGCGCTGAGCGGATTGAGGCCGCCGGTTTTGGCCAGCGGGCTTTGGTGATTTACGAGAAACTGCGCGCGTGCGGATTCCGCCCAGCCGATCTCGATGGCGCGATTCAACGGCTCCTCGTTCAGGGCGGGCGCGGTGAGGAGGTGATTCACCGGCTCGAAGAACAGGCCGAGGAGTACCTGAGCCAGGGAAAACTGCCCGAGGCCTTGTCGTGTTACGATCAGATTCTGAAAATCGCGCCCGAGCGCGACGACATTCGCCAGAAGTACCTGAACGCGGTGCTGGCGAGTCCGGAAGTGGACGAGGCGATCGTCAATCAGTGTTTGCAGATGGTGGATAGCTTCACCACCGGCCCGACAGGCGATGACGTGCTGGGGATGCTGGCCAAGATCCTTCAGCGTTTCCGCGACAATGCGGCCATGCTGGACAAGGCGTTGCAGACGGGCAAGATTCTCGAGAGCGAAGGGGATATTGACAAGGCGCTCGAGGTGTATCGTCTGGCCGCCGAAGCGCAGCCGGACCTTGAGGAGGCGCGACTAGCCATCGAAAAGGCGCTCATCGAGTCGGGGCGTAAAAACGAGGCGATCGAGAATGTGGTGATGCAGGCGGAGTCGCACCTGCGTTCGGGTCAGATTCCCGAGGCGATGGGGCTTTTTGCCAAGGCGCTCGACATGGATCCGGGGCGCGACGACCTGCGGTTGCGTTCGATCCAGGGAGTCCTGGAGAGTCCCGAGGCGGGCGAGGCGGTTCTGGCTCAGAGTCTGGCCTTGCTCGAGGGTTTCAAGGACATGGCGGGCACGGAAGCGATGACGTGCCTGACAAACCTGCTGGAGCGGTTCCCGCGCCACGCGGTGTTGTTGAACAAGGCGATCCAGGCGGGGCGGATGGCTCAGGAGGGCGGGGACGTTCCGCGCGCCCTCGATATGTACCGGCTGGTGCTGTCGCTGGATCCGGCGCATGGGGACGCAAACCGGGCGCTCGAAGAAGCGTTACTGGCCACGGGACAGATTGAAGAAGCCGTGACGCACATGCTGGCGCAGGCCGAGTTTTTTCTGGCCGAGGGGCGTCTGGCTGACGCCCAGGGAAAATTTCAGAGTCTTCTGGAACGGGTTCCCGAGCGCGAGGATGTTGTGTGTCTGTATCTGAAGGCGCACCTGATGAACCCCAAGATGGGGGATGCGGCGATTGCCCAATGCCTCGAAGCGGTGGGACGGCTGTCGGCGTGGGAATCCAGTCCGGCGGTGTTGAAACTGATCGAGCAGCTGCACGAACGTTTTCCGAATCACATGGGGGTCAAACGGCATTTGCAGGATTGTTGCCGGGCGCAGGATCGAGCGCCCGAGGCAAACGGGCTGGCGCTGGAATTGGCGCAGGCGGCCTTCGATACGCGGGATTTCGGGGCGGCGACGCAGTGGGTGGATTTGCTGATCGAGCAGGGGGGTTCCCTGCGTCAGGCGGCCCTGAAACTGAAGACGGAGATCTCGAAGGCGCTCGGAGGCACCGGCGCCGCGGTGGATGCGTTCCTGGCCGCCATCGAGCAGCATGAAAGCAAGGGGATGCGGACCGAAGTGGTGGCGTTCTACAAGACGGCCATCGAGATGAATCCCGACAGTATCGAATTGCGACTGCGCAATCTGCGCAACTTCAGAATTCTGGGCCGCATGGAGGAATACCTCGAGGCGGCCCGGGCGACGATGACGTTGTTGACCGCAACGGAGGACCATCTGGGCGCCCAGGTGGCGTTGGATGAATTGCTCGGGGTCTTCCGGCAAATCGAAAAAGAAGGCATGCAGGCCGACGTAACACCGCTCTATGCGGCGGCGGTCCAGATGCGTCCGGATGATGTGGAACTGCATCTGCTGGCATTGCGCAACCTTCTGGCGCAGGACCGGACCGAGGCGTATTTCGAGATGGCGCGCGAAACGCTGACGCTGCTCGAGGGAAAAGTGGATGCGCCCGACACGTTGGCCGCCATTGAGGAACTGCTGAGCGCGGCGGAATCGTTTGAGAAGGTGGGACTGCTGATGGAAGTGGCGCCGTTCTACCAGACGGCGATTCTGGTCAGTCCGGAAAACCTGCCGTGGCGCTTGCGGGCCTTGCGCAATCTGCTGACATTGGGGTGGACCGAGGCGTATCTCGAAGTGGCGCGCGGAACGCTCCCCCTGCTGGAGGGGGAAGTTGGAGCGCCCGAGACCCCGGTGGCGATGGCGGAGTTGCTGGACGCGGCGGAATCTTTCGAGAAGCAGGGCCTGGAGGCGGAAGTGGCGCCGTTCTATAAGACGGCGTCCCTTGTGTCTCCGGATAATCTGCCGTGGCAACTGCGGCGTCTGCGCAACCTTCTGGCGCTGGGGCGGACCGAAGCCTATTTCGATGCGGCGGGCGAGACGCTGGCGCTGCTTGAAAAGAAACCGGGCAAACCGGAGAGCAAGGCCGCAATGGCGGAGTTGCTGGACGCGGTGGAAGCGTTCGAGAAGGAGGATCGGCGGGCGGAGGGGGTTCCGTTCTACGCCACGGCGGTCCTTGTGGATCCGGAGAATTTGTCGTGGCATCTGCGGCGTTTGCGGAATCTGCTGGCGCTGGATCTGACGGACGCCTACTTTGAGGCGGTCCAAGAAGTGGTACCGCTGCTCGAGCGGATGAGCGATCTGGATGCCGTTCTGGCGGCTCTCGATGAATTGGATGCGGTTGTGGTGGACAAACCCGCCCGGCTGACGCAGCGCTGCGATTATCTGTTGTTGCGGGCCAAACGGCTGACAGAGGCCGATCGCGCAACCGAAGCGCGCGACGCGGCCCTCAAGGCCGCGGATCTCTATTACGATGCGGAACTCACGGAAAAGGGCGTGGCTATTCTCGAATCGTTGTTCGAGAACGACCCGCACGACTTGGGCGTGAAAGAACGTCTGGGCGACTGGTACCTGAGTCTGGAGAGGATTGAGGAGGCGCTGAACTGTTTCCGTTCGCTGGCGCAGGTGTATGCCGAAAATGGCTCGACGGATATGCAACTCGATATTCTCTTGAAGATTTTCGAGATTGCGCCGGGTGATCTGGAGGTGTTGGGCCAACTGCTGACGGCGCACGAGGGGATGGGAAACACGCGCGATGCGCGTGAGACGCGCTTGCGGATGGCGGAGATTTTCCTGAGTCAAGGGGAGTTCGAGTCGGCTCTGGGGTCGTGTCGGGAGGTGTTGGATGGAGAGCCGGAGTGTCAGGCCGCGTGGGAGTTGTGTTTGCAGATCCACGAGGCGTCGGGCGATCAGGCGGCTTTCCACCACGATGCGCTGCAATTGCTTGAGATTCACCTGAAAGCGGGCGCCTCGGAAGAAGCGGAGCAGTTGATCGAGCGGCTCGAAGCCTTTTTCCCAGGCGATCCGCGAGTGGTGACGCTTCAGGTTCGGATTTTGTGTGAGGAAGGGAAGTGGGAAGAGGCGGTTGTCCTGCTGAAGAAGACTCTGGAAGTGTGTGTCGAACAGAAGGACTATGCCCGGTCTTTACGCCTCCTCGAGAGCGTTCTGGGATTGAACGATTCTCTGGACGAGGAATTGGCGCAGCCGTGGATTGACGCCTGTTGCGCGACGGGTTCGGTCACGGAGCATTGGGAGGAGATCGGTCGGCTCCTGAAACTGGCGCAGCGGCAGAAATCGCTGGGGGATACGGTCAACGCTTTGCGTCAGATTATTGCGGCGGCGCCGGATTTCGAGCCTGCGCGCGCGATGCAGATTTCGTTGCTGGAAGAAGGCGGGTTGAACCGGCGGGCTGCCGAGGCCATTCAGGACTGGGCCTGGTTCTGTCGCAATGCCGGGCGGGCTGCCGAGGCGTTGCAGCATTATGAGGCGGCGCTGGAACTCTTGCCCGACGATGTGGATCTGCTGGGGGAAATGCTGGCGTTTCGCGTGGAAGCGGGCTTGAACCGGGGCGGCGCGGACCTGGCGTTGCGTCTGGCGGATCTGCATGAGGCGGCGGGATTGGTGGCGCAGGCGGTCTGGGCGGTGGAGTCGGGGTTGAGACTCGAGTCGCGGCGCGACGATTTGCGTGAACGCGCGTTGGCGCTGGACGAAGTGCTGGCCTGCCCGGCCTTGTTGAAGAAACGGTATTCCGAGATCTGCGCCCGGTATCTTCAGGAAGCGGAATGGATGAACGCCCAGACGGTTCTGGTCGAAGCAATCCGGCATTTCCCGATGGATCTGGATTTGCGCTGGTCGCTGGTGAACGTGCTCGACCACGTCGGTCTGGAAGAGGAAATTCTGGCGGAGTTGTTGAATATCGCCGAAATTCTGGCCGAGACGAGCGAGTTTGCGACGGCGCTTGAGACGGTCAATAAAGCGTTGGAGAAGCGCCCGGGAGATGTGCGCGCTCAGGCGTTTTATGCGGAAATCCAGGCGCGCATGGGTGAGGAACAGGGCGCGCAGGATAAGTTCCGCGGGACTTCCCGGCGCTTGCGCGAGGGAGGTGTGGAAAGCGAGCCGGTGGCGGAAGAAGAGGAAGGGGAGTTGGTATTCGACTCGGCTTCCATGACTATTCTGCCGGTGTTGCAGGACTACACGTTCGAGCATTTTGTAGTGGGCGCCCGCAACAATTTCGCCCATGCTACGGCTCGGGCAATCGCGTCCAATCCGGGGGGGGACTACAACCCGCTCTTCCTGCACGGGGATGTGGGGTTGGGTAAGACGCACCTGATCCAGGCGATTTTGATCGAAATTCGGAGTAAAAAGCCGGATTTACGGGTGCTTTATACCTCCACCGAAGAGTTCATTAACGCTCTGATTGAAGCGATTCAGAACAATACGATCCGCAAATTCCGCGCATTGTATAAGAGTCCCGATGTTCTGTTGATTGACGACGTGCATGGTCTGGCCGAGAAGGAGCGGGCGCAGGAAGAGTTTTTCCAGATCTTCAATTCGCTCTATCAGGCGAACCGTCAGATTGTGATGACGTCGGACCGGCCACCCAAAGACATCGCCCACCTGGAACGCCGGTTGCGTTCGCGTTTTGGTGCGGGAATCATCGTGGACATTCAACCACCGGACTTTGAAACGCGCATGGCCATTCTGCGCCACGAGGCGGATGTGCTCGAAGGGGTCCATATCCAGAACGAAGTGTTGCGGACCCTGGCGCAGCGGGTGGAGTCGAACGTGCGGGATCTGAAGAGCGCGCTCAATCAGATTGTGGCGCGCATGCGCATCGCGAAGCAGGAGCCGACACCGCAGATGGTTGAACAGGTTCTGGAGGGCATGGGTAAGTCTTGAAAAGGAGTGTCCAACCGTGGGCAGGGGGAACTCAACCGCAGGGGCGAGTTTCAATCTATCCCAGCGGCGCTCAACGGTGGTTTCTCAGGATGATTCTCTTGGAATGGATGCAACAACGGGAGGGCCGCGCATGACGGATCGGAAGACAGAGTGCGCGGCTTTTTCTATGGAAACCGGGGAGAAGGAATCGTGGAACGCAGGCCGGTGGGTTGGGGCCTGCGCGGCGTGGTTGTTTTTGGCCCTGGTGGTTTTTTCCCTCGGGCTGTTCCCGCTGCGGACCTCAACGGATGAGTGGTGGCACCTGAAAACAGGCCAATGGATCGTCGAGCACGGCTTTCAGGTTCCTCAGAAGGACATCTTCACCTACACGGCCTCTTCCTACGACTGGGATAACCATGAGTGGCTTTCCGAGGCGCTCATGTACAAAGTCTGGCAGTGGGGTGAGGGCCTGGGGTGGGGGGGATGGCGAACGCTGATTGTCCTCAAAGCGCTGTTGCTGGTGGGGACTTACCTGTTGTTGGGCCGTTTCGTGTGCCAGCGGGCGGGCGGTGGAATGCGCGGGGTGGTGATTGCCCTCTTTGTGGTTCTGCTGGCGGCGGCGGTGGGGCGGCGGATGTTCTGGCCCCGGCCCCCGGTGATTTCAAACCTGTTCTTCGTCTTCTATCTCTATGTCCTGTGGTTGCATCGCTCGGGGCGGCTCAAGACGCCCTGGTTGTTCGTGTTGCCGCTTCTCATGCCGTTGTGGGCCAATCTGCACGGGGGGTTCCTGCTCGGCGGGGTGGCCGTGGCGGCGCATTTCGGCGGGACGGTGATGGAGTGGATGGTCGGACGCTGGGGCATGCGGCGCTCGGCGGAGGAACTCAAACCGGTCGCCCTGCGCGCGGGAGTGTATCTGGTTCTGGGCATTCTCTGCGGGCTGGCGTCGTTGCTCAACCCGTTCGGATACCGGCTGTACTTGTTGTCCGCTCGGGTGATGCAGAGCCGGGAACTGGTCGAGGTTCTGGGAGAATTGCAACCCCCGGATTTGCGTTTCACGTGGGCGTTTGTGTTTCTGACCGTTTTGCTGGCCAAGGGAGTGGGAGTCCTGGTGGGCCGGTCGTTGACGGGCCGCTGGCGGGTTTGGGGAGCCTCCGTTCTGGTGGCGGGTCTGGGGGGTTCGCTCTGGGCGGCGGTTTTGCATGTCCGCGCGATGCTGGCGAACGGCGCCGGAGACAGCGTTTTCCTCTGCGTACCGCCCTACGCGTTTTCTCTCCTCTTTCTTGGGTTGTGTTCCGGTCTTCTGGCGGCTCGGGTGGCGTTTCCGCGGGGGCTCGACCGGGAGTGGCCGCCGGTGTCGGATCTGTTGATCGCCGGGTTTTTCTGGTGGCAGGCGGCGGGGCATGTGCGGCATCTGGTGTTGTTTGGATTGGCGGCCGCGCCGCTGGCCGGGTGGTTGCTGCGGTATTGGTGGGGAAAAGGGCGTTTCTCCGGCTTGATACCGAAAGTCCTGATTGGATACTCGCTCGTGATGGGCGGGTGGCTGGTGTTTTTTCCGGGCGAGGCGATTGGTACGTTCATGGCCTTGCGCGCAGGAGGCGGGACGGGGGGAGTCAACCGGTTCGATCTGTCTCAATTTGACCGGAATCGCCAGATTCTCGACGGGCTGGAAATGGAACCCGGCGCCTATCCTGTGGCGGCGGTGGACTTTATCCTGAAGGCGCGCCTGCCGGGGCGAATGTTCAACGCGGACAACTGCGCCGGATACCTGATCTGGCGTTTGAGTCCCGAGCATTACCAGGTCTTCACCGACAGCCGGTTCGACATCTTCGGCCAGGACTTTCTGCGTGACGAACAGAGCATTTGCAACGGCTGGACCGAACGGTTCATCGAGAGTCGGCGAAAACTGCTGGGAGACGACCTTGCAGGCGTTCGTCCCTGGCGTCAGGTGGTCGAGGCGTGGAACATAAACTGGCTGTTTCTGGAGAAAAGCGAACTGATCAACTGTGAACTGGTCCGTCCCGATTCCGGCTGGGCGCTGCTCTACCTGGGGGTGGAGAAACGCGATCCGTTTGCGATCTGGATTCGCCGCACGCCGGAGAACCTGCCGTGGATCGAGCGGTATGAGAATCGGACCCGGGTGGAGGAGTTGCGAAACGACCTGATCCGGGAGGGTGTGGCGGAACGGGCGAGTAAACTGGGGCTGTAAGGGAGTGTTTCATGGGAGGGCGGGCGTCTCGCCCGCCAATGAGGAAAGCCGCGGATAGGACGCTCAACTGCGATTTTTAGGTTCAACTGCGGTTTCGATCCGTCGAAAACAGGAGAGGTTCGGGTGCGGGAAGAAGCGGTTCACGATTCTCTGGAAACAGGTTCAGACGCGATGCGAGGTGCCCCCCCGAGGCGGGACGTCTGGGTGTGGCGAGCGCTTTTCTGGGCCGCGCTTGGGGGGTACGTCTGGGTCATGCTGGTGGGACCGCTCCGTTCGGAACCTTTCCAGGGCGCGCTCCACGGGAACGATTTCAAGCACCTCTATCTGGGCGCCTGGATGTTGCCGCGCGGGTTGGACCCCTATGACGAAAAGCAACTGTTCGCCGTGGGGAATCAACGCGGGTTCCAGTCGCTCAATCCCTATGTGTACCCGCCTTTTACGGGGCTGGTGGTTTCGCCTCTGGGGCTGATGGACCCCTACGAGGCGTTGCGGGTCTGGTTTCTGTTGAACCATCTGCTGTTCATCGGGGGGCTGGTTTTGACCGTATGGTCCCTCGGGTTGGGACGCCGCTGGGAGGGGTGGGCGGTGGCGCTGCTGTTGGCCGCATTGAGCAGTCCCCTCTACCGGACTCTGACCGCCGGGCAACTCAACTGCGTGCTGTTCTTCTGTTACGCGGGGGTCTTTGCGCTGCTGAAGCGGCGGTACAGTGCGTCGGCGGGAGCGGCGGCGGCGTTTGCGTTCCTGTTCAAACTGGCCCCGGGGATTCTGTTGCCGTATTTCGGATGGCAGGCGATTGGGGAGGTTGTTTCGGGGAAAAAGGCGGGAGAGTCGGAGGCGGGGACGAACTCTGGAATTTCGGAAGAAGCGGGAGAGAAATTTATCCGGAGACAAGATCATGGGCGGAACGCCCGTGCCACCTCAACCCGTCTTTCCTCGGGTTGCGTTGCCTTGGAAGAGGGAGGGAGTTGGGGCCGCGCTCTTTGGAAAAATACCGCCTTCCGCTCGGCGCTCTGGATGGCGCTTTTCACGGGTGTTTTTCTGGCGCTTTCGGTGGCGTGGGTGGGGTGGGAACAACACCGGGCGTTTCGGCCCCTGCTCGAGCAGATGGGGTATGGCCAATCCACCTGGGCGCATCATGGCATGGCCTTCTATCGGGACGCCGAAAATCAGTCGTTCAACTCGTTGTTCCACCATCTGTTCGTTGTTTCCGATTCAACAACGCCGTGGGTGGATCTGGGGGCCGGTTGGGCGAATGGCCTGACGCGCCTGGCGTTACTGGCGTGCGGGCTTCTGGTCCTCTGGTGCACCTGGCCGGGCCGCCGGGTGTCGCGGGAAATGGTGTACGGCCTGTTCATCCTGCTGGGCCTGTTGGCGCCGAGCATTTGCTGGGACCATTACGCCGTGATGCTGGTGTGGCCGCTGCTGGCGTGTTATGCCCGATTGGCGGAGTCTGTCCGAGCCGCGGCGCTGGGCGTGTTTCTGGGCCTGGTAGTGGCCGGTTTCGGATTGATCCGGTTGCAGACTTGGGGGATCGCGCCGGTGGGAGTGGCGGCGGGCGTTGGGGTCTGGCTCGTGGTTCGGAAAAAATGGGCGGGAATGGAGGCGTTGCTCTGGGGCCTCGCCGCCGGGTGTGTTTCGATGCGCTTTCCGTTCGGCGCGCCTTTGTTTTCGAAGGGGATTGGCCTCCTGGGCATGTCGGTGGGCTTGTGGGGAATGCTGGCGCTGTTCGCGCTGTGTTTGATTCTGGCGCGGGAAATGGATGACAGACCGTTGGATGGAAAAATTGTGGAATAGTGCCTTCCCAAAAAGAATCTTCATGTTTTCAGAAAACCCCTGTTTCGTCATCCCCGCGAAAGCGGGGATCCAGAATAGACGGTCAGAAATTCAGAAGAGAAAATAGGGGGAAAGCGGGGATCAATAACCGGATTGTTCCGGCTCTGGGTTCCCGCTTTCGCGGGAATGACGAAGAAAAGACAAGGTTGGTTTCCCAAAGAATTCTCCTATTCTTTCCGGCAACCATAAAAAGACTGAAAGGTATTTCAAGATGACAACTCAACGGGAATTGAAGCAGGTGATGTTCGAGGCGGGCGAATTGGCCGTCGAGATTCTGTTGCGGCATTTCGGGCGGATTCGTGCTGTGGACAAAAAGAGCGACGTGGACGTGGTGACCGAGGCGGACCGCAAGTCGGAACGCGCCGTGATGCGGCGCATCCGCCAGGCGTTCCCGGACCACGCGATTCTGGCCGAGGAATCGGGCGGCACGCGCGAACCGGTCGCGGGGTATTGCTGGATCATTGATCCGCTGGACGGGACAACGAACTTCGCGCATGGGATTCCGATCTTTTCGGTCTCGATCGGGTTGTTGCTGGACGGTGAGCCGGTTCAGGCGCTCGTGGTGGACCCGACGCGCGGCGAGTGGTTCTATGCGAAGCGGGGGGGCGGCGCGTTCCTCAATAAGCGGCGCATCCGGGTATCGGGGGCGAAAAAACTGTTGGATTCGCTCTTGTTGACCGGCTTTCCCCACGACCATCGGAAGAACGATCGGCACTTCATGGACATTCTCGAGGCGAGTCTCGGGAAGGCGCGGGGGGTGTTGCGGCTGGGCAGCGCGGCGCTCGACCTGTGCTATGTGGCGAGCGGGCGGGCCGAGGCGTTCTGGGAAGAACACCTCAGTCCGTGGGATGTGGCCGCGGGGGTGCTCCTGGTCCAGGAAGCGGGCGGCCTTTGCAGTCCGTTCGACGGATCAAAGGTCTCGGTTTTCGACCGGGAACTGGTCGCGTCCAACGGACTGATTCACACCGAACTCAGGCAGGTGTTGCGCAAAGCCTGGCAGGAGTGGTAAAGGAAACGGGGAACAGGCAGGATAAAGAGCCGATCAGGCGAATCTGAACTCGGGCGAGGAGGGGTGACGCAATGGCGAGGACGGCGAAGGAGTTCGTGGAGCAACACACGGCGGAGATCAAGCCGGTCATTAAAGAGGGGGTTCTGGCCGAGTGGGCGGCCAACCGGTCGGGGCGCAAAGAAGATTTCGACCGGAAAGCGGAACTGGAAAAGAAGAAAGTCAAGATCTATGGCCGCGCAGACGAATTCGAGGAAGTGACCGGCTTCCGCAAAGCGGCGGCTTCGATTACCGACCCGCTCGTGGCGCGTCAGGTCGAGTTGATCTATCTGAGTTACCGGGGGGCACAGGACAAAAAGAAAGTCCTGGGGAAGATCATCGAGACGCAGAACGCCATCGCGCAGCAGTTCAACAGTTTTCGGGGAGAATTCAAGGGGGAAAAGCGCTCGAACAACTTCCTCGAAGACCTTTTGATTGAGTCGAACGACTCGAACGAAGTGCGGGCCGCGTGGGAAGCGCGCAAGCAGATCGGCGTGAGTACCGCGCCGGCGCTGCGCGATCTGGCCATCCTGCGCAACGAACACGCCCAGAGCCTGGGCTGCCCCGACTACTACAAGTTTATGCTCGAACAGAGTGAGATGGAGTGCTCGCAACTGTTCGCCATTCTGGAAGAAGTGGAGAAAATGACCGATCCGCTCTTCCGCGAGTTCAAGGAAAACCTCGACACGCGCCTGGCTGGGGAGTTCAAGATTGCCAAAGCGGACCTGCGGCCCTGGCACTATCGCAACCCCTTTTTCCAGGAATTACCCCCGGAACCGGGTTTGACGCTGGACCCAATTTTTGCCGATAAAAACCTCGAGAAAATCACCGAGGATTATTATGTGGGACAGGGGTTGCCGATCCGCGAAATCCTGGAACAGTCGGACCTGTATGAACGCGAAGGAAAGTGCCAGCACGCGTTCTGTATCTCGCCGGACGCGCCGAGCGATGTGCGCGTGCTGTGTAATATCCGGCCCAACGAGCGGTGGATGTCCACAATGCTCCACGAGTACGGCCACGCGACCTATGACCACAACTACGACCCGCAGATGGCCTACCTGCTCCGTTGTCCGGCGCATCAGATCACGACCGAAGGGTACGCGATGCTGAACGAACGCATCATGCGCAGCGCGGATTTCCTGAGCGACGTGGTGGGAGTCGAACGCGCGAAGGCGGAAGATCTCGAACGGAAGATGGCGAATCACAACGGACGGCGGTTTCTGATTTTCGCCCGCTGGGCGCTCGTGATGGCCTACTTCGAGCGTGGACTGTATGAAGATCCGAAACAGGATCTCAACGCCCTGTGGTGGAAGACGGTCGAGCGGTTCCAGTGGGTGAAGGCGCCCGAGCGCCTGGCCTGTCCGGACTGGGCGACGAAACAGCACTTCGTGGACGCGCCGGTCTATTATCACAACTATCTGCTCGGTGAGATGTTCGCGTCTCAGGTGATGGCAATGCTCCGGCGCGAGATCGGCCCGCAGGGGAAAATTGTGGGGAACAAGGCCGTCGGGACGATTCTGAAAGAAAAAATCTTCCGTCCAGGCGCCACGAAACGGTGGGATGCGTTCATCGAGTCGGCGACGGGGGAGCCTTTCAATCCCCAGTTTTTCCGGAAAGACTTGAGCGCCTGAGAGTATAGACCGAGTCGAGGTTGAAATTTCCAGATCGAGAGTCGCAGGGACGGCGCGCAGGCGCCGTCCCTATTTGCATTTGACGAGTTCGAAGGTTTCCATGGGCTGGCGTTTGCCCTTGAGGCGCACGCGTCCCAGGGCCTGGGTCTCGACGATCTCCCCCAAGGCCAGAAGCATCTGAGGCGAGAGGACAATCTGGTTGGAACCCGCCACGTCGCTGAGGCGCGCCGCGGTGTTGACGGTGTCGCCCAGAACGGTATATTGCAACAGGCGTTCGTCGGACCCGATTTTCCCGTGGATCACCTTGCCGCAATGGAGTCCGATTCCGATCGCGATTTCGCCGATCGAGAAGCGCATTTCCCGGAGGCGATGGATCATTTTCTCGGCGCACCGGGCGGCGTTGATGGACGCATTCACATCGGGCAGGGGGCTTCCAAAGACCGCCAACAGGGCGTCGCCGATGAATTTGTCGCAATGTCCGCCATACTCGAACACGAGATCGGCCATCGCGGCGAAATAGTCGTTGAGACACCGCAGAACTTCGACCGGGTTGGATTCCTCGCACATCCGCGTGAAGTTGCGGATGTCGCTGAAAAGGATGACGACCTCGACACTGCTGGGTTCCAGGTCAATCTCATTGTTGGCGATCTTGCGGGCGATAGCGGGCGAAAAGAAACGCTCGAGGTTGGCGCGCAGAGTCGCCTCGCGTACGATTCGGTCGTGCAGGCGGGCGTTGCTGACGCACAGGGCCGCCTGATTGGCCAGCGCCGTCAGAAGATCCAGATCGTCGGAGGAAAAAATAGCCCGCTGGGTTTCACTGTCCACGTGGATGATCCCGAGAAGTTCATTCTGCAACAGCAGAGGGACGCACAGAATGGAGCGCATGCCAAAGGCCACGATGCTCTGCTGGGCCTGAAGCGAGGCGTCGGTCTGCGTGTCGGCGCACAGGAAGCCGACTTGTTCCTTCAAAACCCGCTGCAGGAGGGTCTGACTGACGCGCAGCCGCTCCCCCCCTCCGTTCGATTTGCGGCACAAGCGCACGGCGCGGGGTTCGAGTTTTTCCGGGTTGGTGGGGTCGGTCAACAGAATCAGGCCGTTATCCACCGCCAAGACCGAGAAAATTTTATCGAGCAGGTATTCGAGCAGCCGATCCAGATCCAGTTGACAGACCATTTCCCGTCCGATTTCCTGGAGAAGGTGGAGCCGTTCGGCCAGATGCTGGTCCGTCTGGGCGCCCGAGGGTCGCTTGGCCAGGGCGACGGCCTCGAACCGGTTTTCTTTCGGATTGCTGGTGGCGATGGGTTGCAGAACGTCCGCCAGCGCGTCGGGCGCAAAATACACGGTCTTTTCGATGTTGAGAGGAACCGACAGCCGGACTTCCTTCTCATTGACGGGCCGCGTGAGGAGGAGAGCAGGCGTGTCGGAAAACGGCTCAAGGGACTTTCCAGAAGAGGGTGTGGGAGGCGAAGTGTTGATTGAGGGTCCGGAGGATAATGGGGTGATCTGTCGGGAAGGGTGCGGGTCCCGTTGAATTCGGGAGAATGTCAACTGAGTGTCCCCGGCAGTGATCCGGTCGCCTTCGCGCAGTTCGGCGCTGGCGACCGGGGCGCCGTTGACCAGCGTGGCCTGGGTCTTGGACAAGCTGGTCAGGATATGGCGTCCGTTGCGTTCTTCAATCAGGAAATGGCGGCGCGAGACGCGTGGATCGGGCAGCGCCAGCGTATTGCCGCGCTCACGTCCCACGAACACCAGAGACATCGCGCTCAGGTCGAACTGGCGGGGGGGGGAATGGGGTTCTTCGAGCAACAGCCAAGGCATCGGGCACCGGTCTCTTTCGTTCGGCGAAGGCCGGATGTCGTCGTAACATTCGACCGTGCCATTATGAGGAAGACGGGGTTCCAGATCAAGCAAAAGACTTCTAACCCGAGACTATTTTTCCTGTCTCGAACGAACAGTTCAGAGGGCCGGGATCAATACCACGGGCTGAAGTTTTTCCGTACCATCCTGAAAACCGGGGTTGAAGCGCCAACGGCGCGGATTTATACCAGCCTGGGGCAAACGAAGCGTCGCCCCAGGATTGGTGTCCCTTTTTTCACAAGGGCTGAAGGCCCGAACTACAAAAAGGGGCAAAACGGTTGAATAGAGCGCTATTGGTAAATGCGCCAGATACCCACACCGCGGAAATAGTGTTTCAGGATGTCGAGGTAGTTGTAGCCGTACTTGGCCATCATGATTGCGCCGACCTGACAGAGGCCCACGCCGTGGCCATAGCCCGCTCCCCGAATCGTCAGGCGCGTCAGGCGACCTTGCCCGTCGTGTTGAGGCTCGATGACGAAAAATGTACTCTTGATCTTCAGCGCGCCGCGGATGGACATCTCGCGCGTGAGCGACACCACGCCCTTGTTGCTCGTTGCGACATCAATTCTCTTGACCCGTCCGGATTTGGTTCGCGTGACAACTCGAATATCCAGCACCCGGCCCATATTGCCCCCCTGCGACTCTCCGAGTTGCTGCGCCAGAGTGGCGGCCGTGTAGGACTGTGTCCAGCGGAAACTGCTTTCACCGGGGTCGGGGAACCCCTTCTGATTCGGGTTGCAGAAACAAGGCGCGTTCGAGGTCAGGAACCGCCGGGCTGCCGCGTCGCTGCCCAGTTCCGGTTGCTCTTTGTAGGCCGCGGAATCCATCGTGCTGCGCAGGTAGGCTTTCGCCTCCCCGCCCCACAGGTCTTCCGTGCTGGCCGTGACTCCCCCGCACGAATGCGAGTAAACGGCGTCGGCGATATTGTCGCCATAGACGCAGACCTGGCCCCAGGAGGCCTCGACCGCGGCGTTCGAGTCGGGCGACTCGACCAGCGCACCCTTGTACACCTGGCAGCACTGCTGGTCGCATGTGTCGTAATGCCAGCCGTCGTGGCGGTGCATGCGCAGTTTGGCGATCACTTCCGAGCGGGAAATCACCGCCTGGACCTTCTTGATTTCAAACGGCGCATTGGCCCCGATTTCCGGCTGCACCACCCCGTACAGATAGTGTTCGAGGAAAACCCGGTTGATAATCGAGAGATTCTTTTTCGGATTGATCCACACCTCGATCATACCCCGGTAGGCGCGGTTGTCCTTGGTGCGCCACATCCCGGGTTCTGCCCAGGCGGCATAACTTTCGCGCACATGCTTGACGCGCGTCAACCCGTCGCGTTGTTTGGGACGAAATCCGATGAAACCGGACGACTGCGCCAGTACCCGGCCCCGCGCGTCGCGTACCTCAAGACGGTTGGCGCCACCCGACCCGGAGGGGGGACGGTAGAGTTCCGCGGCCGGAAAGGCCTGTTTGATCGCGCGCTCGGCGGCGTTTTTTTCCGCCGTTGTCAAGGGACCGAACATCACGGCCAGTTTGTTAGTCGAACGTGGATCGGGCAACACATCCACCGGGCGTTTCAGCAGACTGGAAACCCGTTCCGCGTACGCATCGGCATCCTTGCGCTGCGTGGCCGCGTATGTGTTCAGGATGTAATAATAGGTCAGACTCAGTGAGGCTCCGCTCCCGCCATAGGTGACCTTCACGGGGTAGTCGCCCGTGCCGGTGTACAGAACCTTGCCCGCCTGGTCGTGGATCACAAACTCGCCGTCGCACACGATCCGCACCGCCGTGCGTTCGCCTCCGACCTCCGAATCCTCGAGGCCGACGCGGATATAATACTGCCGGTCGCGCAGTTCGGAGAAATCTTTCCCCAGATCAACCGCACCCACCGGAGAAACGGGAAAAAACAGAGCAAACAGGAAAGAAAGCGAGAGAAAAACGGGAATACGAAGAAACGGCGGCAGTTGGGGGCAAACTCCCCCCCTGCCGCTGCGAATGGTTCCGCAAGCGGAGATAACGTCTTGTTTTCTCAGTGTTTTGTCCCTCCGCGAAACCTTCCTAGCCTTCAAGATAAACCCGCGGCAACCGACGTCCCATGTTGCAGAGGATTTCGTAGGGGATGGTTCCGGCCGCGTGGGCCAGCTCCTCGACCCGCAATATCTGGTTCCCCAACCGCCCGAACAGAAGCGCGGGCGCGCCCAGAGTCACGTCCCCTATATCAGTCACATCCACAACTGTCAAGTTCATCGTGATACGCCCCAGGACCGGAGCGCGTTGTCCCTGAATCAGCACCTGCGCCCGATTCGACGCGCTACGTGGATATCCGTCCCCGTATCCAACCGGCAGAATCGCCAGCCGCGTCGGGCGACGCGTCACATGTGTGCGGCTGTAGCTGATCGGATGATTGGCCGGAACCTGCCGCAAATCGGCCACCCGGGTCAGCGCCGTCATGACCGGTTCGAGTTCCGGCAGGGGAGGCGTGGCGCCCTCGGGCAAACTGGACGAACCGGCGCCGAAAAGCGCAATCCCCGAGCGCACCATCGAAAAACCCAGGTCCGGGTAGCGCAGGGCGGCGTCGCTGTTGGCCGCATGAATCCAGCGCGGGCGCAGGCCCACGGCCTCGAGTTCGCGCAGCACCAGCCGGAACCGACGCGCCTGATCCTGTGTAAATTGTGGGTCCGCCGCATCTGATTCGCAGAAATGCGTCATGGCGCCCTCGAACTCCAGGTGCTCGAAACAGCAGAATTTCTCAAGTGTTCGAGGCAGTTCGCGCGTATCATCGAGAAATCCCAGGCGCCCCATCCCCGTGTCGAATTTCAGGTGGACGCGGGCGCGGCGCTCCTGGCGGGCTGCCGCCGTCTCGAGCGCGCGCAAGACGTCTAAGCTCGCGCCCGCCACGGCGAACCCGCCTGCGACCACCTCGGGAGCCTGTTCCGGGAAAATCGGACCGACGATCAACACATCGCCCGTCACCCCCTGCGCGCGCAGTTCCTGCGCTTCCTCGAAGGAAGCCACAATCAGAAACCGGCACCCTTCCTCGAGTGCGACGCGTCCGATGGCCGCGGCCCCATGCCCATACCCATCAGACTTGGCCAGCGCCGCGAAACCGACACCCGGCGCCAGCCGCGTCCGGACCATCCGGATATTCTCGCGAAACGCGCGCAGCGAAATGCGGGCGACCAGGTTGGCGCCCGCCACGGCGAACGCTTCGGAACTTCGGCACACATCACTGGTCATTTGCTTTTCCTACGTCATTTCTGGGGGGCGCCAGCTCCGGCGCGTCGGTGGGTTCCGCCGCCGGTTCCGGCGTGGCGGCCTTGCTGACCTGCACGGAGATTTTCGTATCGCGCGACACCAGTGCGCCCGCCACCGGCGATTGCGAGAGAATGATTCCCGCAGGACCCTCCGATGGGACTTCCTGCTTGGTGTTGATGGTGGAAAGATCGGCTTTCACCAATTTATTGTAGTTCGCGTCACTCACAGTCAAGCCAGTCAGATCAGGCATCGTCTTCAATTCCCCTGCCACGCCCGCGCTGACCAGCAGATGCACCGGCGCGCCCTTCTGGATCATCTCGCCGGGGGCGGGATCCTGCGCCATGACCGTATCGAGCGGGAGCGTCGAATGGGGCAGGTGGGTCTTGTCTCCCAGCGTCAGTTTCGCTGTCCGCAGGTCACCGCCGGCGTCCACAACATCCTTACCCATCACATTCGGCACCGTTTCGAGCGCGGAACCCTTGCTGACCCGCACCCGCACCACCGAACCGGGCTTTACGATGGTCGCGTCGAGGGGAAACTGCGAGACGATTTCCCCCTCGCGCACATCGTTGCTGAGCACGTACTCATCCACCTTGAGCGAGAGTTCTTTCCCCTTGAGATCGAGCTGCTCGCCCTGTTGTTGAAGCGTTTTGACCGCCTCGGCCAGGGGCAGGCCGGTCACATTGGGCACCGGAATCTCCTTGCGGCTGATCTTCTCATTGATGACCGTGTAGCTCACATAGGTCGCCGCGCCGAACACCGCCGCGCTGAGCGCCGTGACTTTGAAAATCAACCAGACGAAGAAGAAGAAGCGCAGGATCAGTTCCAGAATGACCCCCCGTTCCCGCGGTTCGCGGTTGGCCGCAGGCGTCGGCGATCCCTGGCGATCCGAGCGTGGCTGACCGGACACAAAACGATTGGATTGGAAAACCGACGACGATTTTGCGTTGAACATTCGATCTGCACCACCGGGCGCTCAATAAGAGCAAAGGCTGGAGGCGCCTCCCAAAGGCGTCGAAATGCGTGTGTTTCGGAAAATCCGGACAGGAATTGCAACGGATCTAAAAATGCGCCCTTCCTGTCTCTGGCCCTGCGCGGCGCCGGAACCTTTTTCCGCCCGCCCGCACACTACCAGAAGAAACCTTAAGGGTGAAGGCGCCAAAATGCAAAGAGATTCTCCTTTTCCTGCCAACGGGAGGAGAAGATCCGGGAGGGAAGTACAGGATGCGTCTCCTTGAATTTTTTCTGGAAATCGAACGCCGTGACGTGTAAACCGGCTTTTTTGAAGAGAAACAAAGAAAGCCCTCCTCTATCCCCCCACTCCCTATAATAGAAAGAAATTTTCGGCCCGAACCGGCCCGATGCACTTTTTTTTGGTTTTATTTGACAATTCCAGACGCGAGTGAGACGGTATGGGATTGTGACAGGCTGACCCGAGCGTCCTTTCCCGCAAATTGCTCGCAAGCGGGGGGGAAGGGAATCGCGCTGTGGCAGAATAACTTAAGGAGACACAAGAACATGGCTGGCAAAATGGTAATGATCGACGGAAACACGGCGGCGGCCACCGTAGCCCACGCCACGAACGAGGTCTGCGCGATTTACCCGATCACGCCGTCCTCGAACATGGGAGAGACCGCGGACGAACTGAGCGCCGCGGGCGTAAAAAACATCTGGGGCACCGTACCGGATGTTGTCGAGTTACAGTCGGAAGGCGGCGCCTCGGGCGCGGTCCACGGATCTTTGACTTCGGGCGCTCTGACGACGACGTTTACGGCGTCGCAGGGGTTGTTGCTCATGATCCCGAACATGTACAAGATCGCGGGCGAATTGACCTCGACGGTGTTCCACGTCTCGGCGCGCGCGGTGGCTTGTCAGGGCCTGTCTATTTTCGGCGACCACAGCGACGTCATGGCGATCCGCCAGACGGGTTTTGCGATGCTGGCCTCGAACAATATCCAGGAGATTATGGACTTTGCCCTGATCGCCCAGGCCGCGGCTCTCGAGTCGCGCGTCCCGTTCGTGCATTTCTTCGACGGTTTCCGCTCTTCGCACGAAGTGCAGAAGATCATCGAAGTGGATCAAGAGATCATGAAGAAAATGATCACGGACGATCTCGTGAATTCGCATCGCAGCCGGGGGCTTTCGCCCGACCGCCCGTCCATCCGCGGTACGGCTCAGAACCCCGATGTGTACTTCCAGGGGCGCGAGACCGTCAACCCCTACGTCAACGCCGTCCCGCAGATTGTCCAGAAACAGATGGACAAGTTTGCCAGTCTGACGGGCCGTCAGTACAAACTCTATGAGTATGTCGGGCATCCGGAAGCGGAGCAGATCATCGTCATCATGGGCTCGGGCGCCGAAACCGTCCACGAAACCGTCGAGGCGCTCAACGCGCAGGGCGGCAAGTACGGCGTGTTGAAGATCCGCCTGTATCGTCCCTTCGATGTCCGTGGCTTCATTGCCGCGCTTCCCCCGACGGTCAAGGCGATTGCCACGCTCGACCGCACCAAAGAACCCGGCTCGATCGGCGAGCCGATCTACCTGGACGTGCGCACCGCCATCGGCGAAGCGCAGAGCGAAAAGTGGATGCCGGGCGGCTACCCGCGCGTGCTGGGCGGTCGTTACGGTCTGGGGTCGAAGGAATTCACCCCGGCCATGGTCAAGGCGGTTTTCGAGAATCTGGGAGCCGACAAGCCCAAGAACCACTTCTCCGTAGGCATCGTGGACGACGTGACGAACACGAGTCTTGAAATGCCCGCTTTCGAGGTGACGCACAAGGACCGCTTCGAGGCGATGTTCTACGGCCTCGGCTCGGACGGCACCGTGGGCGCGAACAAGAACTCGATCAAGATCATCGGCGATGAGACCGACAACTACGCCCAGGGTTACTTCGTTTACGACTCGAAGAAAGCCGGCGCCATCACGGTTTCTCACCTTCGGTTCGGGCCCGATCCGATCCGCAGCCCCTACCTGTGCAGCAAGGCCGATTTCGTGGCCTGTCACAATTTCTCGTTCCTTGAGAAGTACGACGTGCTCGATGCCGCCAAGGAAGGCGCCGTCTTCCTGCTCAACAGCCCCTACGGTCCCGATCAGGTGTGGGATCAGATGCCCGACGAGATCGAAGAGCAGATCATTGCCAAGAAGATCAAACTCTACGTGATCGACGCCATCGCGCTGGCCAAGGATCTGGGTCTGGGCGCGCGCATCAACACCATCATGCAGACCTGTTTCTTCGGTATTTCCGGCGTTCTGCCCTCCGACCAGGCCATCGAGTGCCTCAAGAAGGCGATCAAGAAGACCTACGGTCGTAAGGGCGATGCGGTTGTGCAGCAGAACTTCCAGGCGGTGGATGCGGCCATGGCCAACCTCAAGAAGGTTGAAGTGCCCGCCAAGCCCGCCGGCAAACTGCGCAAGCCGCCGGTCGTCTCGGCCAACGCGCCGGAATTCGTCAAGAGCGTCACCGCCAAGATCATGTCGCAAAAGGGCGATGCCCTGCCTGTCAGCGCCATGCCCGCCGACGGCACCTGGCCCGTCAGCACGACGCGCTGGGAAAAACGCAACATTGCCGTCGAGATCCCCGAATGGCATTCCGAATTGTGCCTGCAGTGCGGCCAGTGTTCGCTGGTTTGCCCGCATGCCGCCATCCGGATCAAGGTGTACGAAACCGAGTACCAGGGCAAGGCTCCGGCGACCTTCAAGTCGGTGGATGCCAAGGGCAAAGAGTTCGCCGGCAAGGCCTACACGGTTCAGGTCGCACCCGAGGATTGTACGGGTTGCGGCGCGTGCGTGCATACCTGCCCCGGACGCGAGCGGAACAAGGAGACGAAGGAAGAGACCGGCCGCCGCGCCATCAACATGGTGCCGCAGATCCCCCTGCGCGAGCAGGAAGCCGCCAATTTCGACTTCTTCATGAGCATTCCCGACATGGACCCCGCCCTGTACAACAAGGCCTCGATCAAGGGCAGCCAGTTCGTGCGCGCCATGTTCGAGTTCTCGGGCGCCTGCGCCGGTTGCGGCGAAACGCCCTACATCAAGTTGCTCACGCAACTTTTCGGCGACCGCGCCATGATCGCCAATGCCACGGGCTGTACGTCCATCTACGGTGGCAACCTGCCCACCACGCCTTACTGCCAGCGTGAGGACGGCCGCGGTCCGGCCTGGTCCAACTCGTTGTTCGAAGACAACGCCGAGTTCGGTTACGGCATGCGTCTGGCCGTGGACAAGTTCAATGTCTCCGCGCTGGAAATCCTGACGGAACTGATCGAGAAGGGCGGCTCGCCGGCCATCGAGAGCAACAAGGCGCTCCTCGAAGAAGTCCGCAACGCCGACCAGAGCACACAGCAGGCCATCGAAGCGCAGCGGGGCCGCGTCGCCAAACTCAAAGGCATCCTGGCCGAAGCGGGCACCGATAAGGCCAAGCAACTCCTTTCGCTGGCCGACTACCTGGTCAAGAAGTCCGTCTGGATCTTGGGCGGTGATGGCTGGGCCTACGACATCGGTTACGGCGGTCTGGACCACGTCCTGGCCTCGGGCCGCAACGTCAACGTCCTCGTGCTCGACACGGAAGTCTATTCGAACACGGGTGGTCAGGCCTCCAAGTCCACCCCGATGGGCGCCGTCGCCAAGTTCGCCGCCGGTGGCAAGCCGCTGATGAAGAAGGACCTGGCGATGATCGCCATGACCTACAAGAACATCTACGTGGCCACCATCGCCATGGGCGCCAACCCGACGCAAACGGTCAAGGCCTTCATGGAAGCCGAAGCCTACGACGGGCCGTCCATCATCATCGCCTACTCCACCTGTATCGCGCACGGCATCGATATGGAGACCGGCATGGACAACCAGAAGAACGCCGTGAAGTCGGGTCACTTCCCGATCTACCGCTACAACCCGCAACTGGCAGCCGAGGGCAAGAACCCCCTGCAGATGGACTGCAAGGCCCCGGAAATGAAGTTCAGCGACTTCGCCTCGAAGGAAAATCGCTTCCGGACCCTCATGAAGGCCAACCCGGAACGCGCCAAGGCCCTCATGGAAGAAGCCGACAAGAAGGTCGCGGCCAAGTTCGACCTGTACCAGAAACTCGCCGGAATGGAGCCTTGCTCCGACACCCCGCCGAGCAACTGAGTCGGATGGGTTTCTGAAATCCGCTGATGTTTCAACCTCCGGGAGATTTCGTTGACACGGAATCTCCCGGAGTTCTTTTTGGGCGCGCCCTGCCGGGCGCACAAAAAACAAAAGAGCCGAGTTTTTCAACTCGGCTCTTTTCAATGGTACGCCCGACAGGATTTGAACCTGTGACCTCATGCTCCGGAGGCATGCGCTCTATCCAGCTGAGCTACGGGCGCACAATCCTGGAAACGAACCCGTGTGCGGGTCCGAGAAAGGCGCTTCAGGGTGGGGTGGCCGACGGGACTTGAACCCGCAACAACCTGAACCACAATCAGGTGCTCTACCGATTGAACTACGGCCACCACAGGGCACAGAATCCATCTCATACCGTTTCAGACAGGGGATTGCAACAGGAATTTTCAACAGGCCATGTTTTTGAATCGCGCCCTGTCCCTTTCCCGGTCCGATCTCCGCCCGATTTCGCCCGATACCGTCCTTGCTTTTCAGGCTGTTTCACGTTACGATTGCCCCGATTCTCATGGTGCGAGAGGGAGATCTCGATGCCTGTTTCTTTTTTTCTCATACTTTTTCTGGCTTTCCTGATCGGAGCTATTCCGTTTGCGTTCATCTTTGTCAAGAAGATGAAGGGGATTGATATTCGCTCCGTGGGAAGCGGCAATGTGGGGGCCACCAACGCCGGTCGGATTCTGGGAAAACGTTATTTCGCGTGTGTGCTGATTCTGGACGCCTTAAAGGGCGTGGTTTCGGCGGGAGCGCTGCCTTGGCTGCTGACCCATCTGCCGGGGGGGGATTCCTCGGTTCGAATCGTGGAGGTGCTGGGAAACGACGGGTTGCGGCTGTGTTTCGGAATCGGCGCTTTTCTGGGGCATTGCTTCAGCCCCTTCATGAAGTTCAAAGGGGGGAAAGGGGTGGCCACGGCCTTGGGGGTTTATCTGGTCGTCGCTCCCAAAGCCACCCTCCTGACGCTGGTGGTCTGCCTGCCGATTATGAAGATTACCGGCATCGTCTCGATCGCCTCGCTGACGGGGGCGGTCCTTTTACCGGCCTGCATTCTGGTGTTCTACTGGAACGAACAACCCTGGACCCGCTTCTGGGTCACGGCGCTTCTGGGCGCCATGGTCATTTTCCGCCACCGCGCCAACATCCGGCGTCTGATCGAAGGAACGGAAGGGAAAAAGAATGAGTCCGCAAAACCCGAACACCCAGCCGATTGAGCCGCAGCGCGTGTGCGTCCTGAGCGCCGGCGCGTGGGGGGTCGTGCTGGCGTCGCATCTGGCCCGCAAGGGGCATGCGGTGATGGCTTTCGACCTGCCCCAGACGGTGACCGCGCTCCAGCAGACCCAGAGCCACCCGAAACTGCCCGGCTTTCGGCTGCCGGAGTCGTTGCGGCTGACGAGCGACCTGAAGGAAGCCCTGATTGCCCACGACCCGCAGTGCATCGTGGTCACCACGCCCAGCCATGTGTTGCGTCAGGTGACGGCCCAGTGCCGCGCCCTGGAGGAAGCGGCGGGTTACACGGGCACGCCGCCGTGGGTGGTGTGTTCGAAAGCGATCGAAGAATCCTCCCTGATGACGATGACCGATGTGATCGAGTCGGTGCGGGGCGCGGAGTGGCGCAATCGCCTGGCCGTTCTCTCCGGTCCGAGTTTTGCCGCGGAAGTGGCGCTCGAGAAGCCCACGTCGGTGATTGCCGCCGCAGGCAACGAGACCGTGGGCGCTTACGTTCAGGCGCTGTTCATGACCGAGCGATTCCGTGTTTACTCCCACGACGACATGCTGGGCGCCGAACTCGGTGGGTCGCTCAAGAACGTGATTGCCATCGCGGCGGGGGTGTGCGACGGCATGCACCTGGGCGACAACGCGCGGGCGGCGCTGATCACGCGCGGCCTGGCTGAAATTCTGCGGCTGGGCGTGGCGATGGGGGCGCGGGCCGAGACGTTCGCCGGCCTGTCGGGCATGGGCGACCTGATCCTGACCTGTGGCGGCACGCTGAGCCGCAACCACCAGTTCGGAGAATTTCTGGCGCGCGGTTTGACGTGCGACGAGGCGCTCGACAAGATCGGCATGGTGGTCGAGGGGATGCGCACGGCGCGTTCGATCTGCGCGCTGGCAGACCGCTACGGCGTCGAACTGCCCATCTCGCGCGAGGTCTATTCGGTTATCTACGAGGGGAAATCGCCCTCAATGGCCGTGCGCGACCTGATGCGGCGCGACGCCAAGCCCGAGACGAATTCAAGAAAACCGGCCTGAGGTACAGGGCCATGATCGAGAAAGACACAACCCCATGCTGCTCCTGATAGACAACTACGATTCCTTTACCTACAACCTGGCCCAGTATCTGGGCGAGATGGGCGCCGATCTCAAGGTGATCCGCAACGACCAGATTGACATCAAGGGGGTAGGGAAGTTGAAGCCCTCGCACATTGTCATCTCCCCCGGTCCCTGCACCCCCGCCGAGGCGGGGCTTTCGACCGAGATCATCACCCGCTTCGGTCCCACGATCCCCACCTTCGGGGTCTGTCTGGGACACCAGTGCATCGGCGCCGCCTTCGGCGGCATTGTCGAGCGCGCCCCGCATCTCATGCACGGCAAGACCTCGATGATCCACCACGACGGCTCGGCCATTTTCGACGGGCTGAGCAACCCCTTCGAGGCCACGCGGTACCACTCGCTCATTGTACGCGCCGAAGGGTTGCCCGAGTGTCTGGTCCGCACCGCCTGGTGCGAGGAGGACGGCCTGATCATGGGCCTGCGCCACAAACAGCACCCGATCTGGGGCGTTCAGTTCCACCCCGAGTCCATCCTGACCACTGAAGGGAAACAGATCCTGCGCAATTTCCTTTCCCTGGGTCAAACCGCTTCCGTTGAATAGAAAGGCCTTTGTCGCTCGTGCATCCTATCCTGTTTCGTATCGGTGATTTTTACCTCGCCACTTACGGCCTCATGATCGCGCTGGGGCTTTCGCTCGGTATTCTCGTCGCCCTGAACCGCGCCAAGCGGGTTCAGGTTCCCGTCCCTGCCGTTCTCGACCTGGTTTTTTACAGTGTGATCGGCGGCGTGGTCGGGGGGCGTCTGCTGCACATCATCGTGTACTTCGACGAATTCCTCAACGCGCCCCTCGAGGTGGGGTTCTCTCGCGCCGGGTTTGTGTTTCTGGGGAGTGTGATCGGCGCGGTGGCCGTGGCCGCTTATATCATCCGGCGCGAACGGCTCGATTTCTGGAAAGTCATGGATGTCCTCATCACCGCGCTTCCACTCGGCCACGTGTTTGGGCGCATCGGGTGTTTTCTGGCGGGGTGTTGTTACGGGCGAGTCCTTGACCCGGAGGGACCGTTTGGCTTCCTGGGTGTGCGATTTCCGAAGGGAATCGAGATCGCGGGAGACGTTATCGGCGGACAGGCGTGGGATGAACACGTAGAGCGGGGGCTTCTACCCGAGACGGCGGATTTCAGTCTTCCTGTCATCCCGACGCAATTGATCGAGTCGGGGGCCAACCTGGTTATTTTTGCCGTGTTGCTGTTTCTCTGGAGCCGCCGGAAGTTTCACGGCCAGATCTTTCTCTCTTACTTGATCCTCTACGGCGTCGAGCGCTTTCTGGTTGAATTCCTGCGCGGGGATACGGGACGCGGCTTCATCGGCTTCCTCTCGACCTCGCAGGTCATTACCCTGGGGGCCATTGTGTTCGCGGTGGTGTTCTGGTCCACGCTCAAACGGCGCAAACCGGTGGGAATCGAAGCGCCGCCGCCCGTCTCTTCCCCGGCGGCTTCTCCGTCTCAATCCACCCCGGACGCTTCAAATCCGTCCCGTGTGAACAAGAAAAAGAACCGCAAGAATGGGTAAGGTGGGCAGAAGAATCCAAAAGTTCTGGTGTCGGAACAAACCCCAGTTCATCTAAAAAACGCAGTTGAAGCGCCTCAGCCACGGTCTTCCTCATAGGCGGGCGAGACGCCCGCCCTCCATGAAACGCCCATTTTTTATGGGAGGAAGCGGTTCCCGGGACCGCCAATCTCCTGATTGGCGTAGTCAGATAGCCCCTCATCCAAAGGGCGACAAAGCCGAAACCGTTTTGGCCCCATCACACAAGAACAAAAAATTCATTTTCTGTCCGCAACTGCGGTTCATTGCCTTGGCAGGGACAAAGGTCAAGCGCTTCGCAGGGTTTCTGGGCGCTTTCTGTTTGCCTGTTTCCTTCCAGGAATGGGCCGAAGTGACAGACAGATTCCACCCGACCGGTCCTCGATATTTCACCCACTCGGTCTTCTGAAGTTGGCCTGCTTCAGCAGGGGGGGAGGTGGGATTCCCTCGTTTATTGAAGCGCGCTTCAGCGCGGCTTCCCTGGAATCGCTTCACGCCCGGTCATCCGGAAAGGAAGCCCGGCTGAAGCCGGCTTTGAAAAGGAGAAGGAGTCGGAAACACCCCGCCTGAAGGCGGGTGCAAAAAAGAGCCCGCTGAAGCGGGCTGAGGCGCCTTTCAACACAACGACCTCGGGATTCTCCTGGGTGATACGGGAAGTCTTTCTCGGTATCTTACGAAAACAGATAGGCACGAAGACACTCTCTTTTGTGTCTTCGTGCCTTCGTGTGAAAAACACTCCGTGATGCGATTTGCCGCTCACTTCCCGGCGGGCGTTCCCGTCAACCGTTCGACCAGATAGTCCTCGTATGCGGCCAGGTCTTTCCACTCCGTCGCGACGCTCATCTTTTTCCCCTGCGGGTCTTCCACGGTGAAGCCTTCGTCGTTCACGCGGATTTTCAGGTCTTCCATTTTGCAGAGCGCCTGAGTCATGACTAGATAGACGGCCACGGTGTCGAACAGGACACTGCTTTCCTTTTCCGGCGGAACGTCTTTGCCCCCATTACTTGCCTTGAGCCACAGGCGGTAGTTCTGGATCAGCGCCGACGCGATCGGGTCTTTTGACGCGCTGACCTTGGCGTATTTCTCCCCTTTCAGGCGGATCAGCCCGCACGTGTCGAGCGGCGTGATGACCATCTCCCACGGCGCGGTGAAGACCACCTGACAGGCCTTGACATCGCACTTGACGTTGTACTCCGGATCGGGTTTCGGCTTGCCGTCGTACCCCTTGCGCACCGCGCCATACATCCCGACCACCCGCACCTTGCTCGCGATTTTCGGTTCGCGTTCGAGCGCCACTTTCAGGTTGGGTGTTGGTCCGATGGCGAGCAGGGTCATCGGTTCGGGCGAGGCCATAATCAGGTCAATCATCGCCTGAACGCCGTCTTCGTGGACCTTGCCGGGGTACGACTTCAGGTCGTAATCGCCCACCCACTCGGCCTGACCGCCGTTGCCCTTTGCGTTGACATCCAGCCCCTTGCCAACCGCCACATCCGTGCGTCCGGCGGCCTGGAGGAACTTCGCGAACAGTTTCGCCCGGTACTCGACCTTGCCCTGATCGCCCACGACCAGTTTCAAGTCAATCTCGGGCGACTTGAGCAGCAGCGCCAGCGCCCAGGTGTCGTCAATGTCGTCGCCGATGTCGGCGTCGAGGATGACGGGGATTTTCTTGCCCGCGGGTTTGGCCGCGCCCGGTTCCGTCGCCGGAAGCAGAGCGCCGGAGAACAGACCCGCCAGCAACACACACAGGAGGGCCAACCGGAACATCCGGGATTTCACAGAGAGGTGAATTGAGGTTTTCATATTGCAATCCTTTCAGGGAGATTTTGGAACGAGTGGGCGTGAAGATCGAAATCTATTTCTGTTTCTCCGGGAGACTGGCCGCGCCATACGCCTTGGTCAACCGGTCCACCGCTTCCGCGTCGATGGGGAGAATACTCCCGTGTCGCGTCCCCTCGGGGATCTGATAGTCCGGAAAATACTCCTCGTACCACGGCCCCGCCAGACTCGCCGCGGTCGAACAGCCGTATTGCAGACCCGGGTACTGTTCGTAGAACACGCGCCATCCCTTCCCGTCATGCCGGGGAATCAGGGTCGGGGCTTCGCGGAAGTTCGGCGAGATTTTCGGTCCCGGTTCGGTATAGGGACCGGTCAGCGCGGGCGCCTGACAGACCCGGATGGTCTTGCCGGTCGGCCAGTCGAACGACGGGTAACGCTCGTCCTTGATAAAGGCGTAGTAGCGCCCCGCCTCCTTGCGGATGATGACGTCAATCGTTGTCATCTCGAAATCGAACAGGCGTTTCGGCTCCGAGAAGGTTTGCAGGTCGGGGCTGGTGACGTAGAGCGTCCGTTGCCCGGCCCAGTAGTGTTCCGGGAGTTCCTTCAGTTTGTCGTTCTGCGAGGTGTGCCAGGAGATGAGGTATTGGGCCGTGTCCGCGTCGTAGGTGATCTTGGGCGCGCCGTAGGTCTTTTCGGCGGGTTTGAAGTTCGGGATGTGGACCAGGTCCGGTTCCAGCGTCCGGAAATGGGACCACGTCACCAGATCCGGGGACACCCAGAGTTCAACGGCCCTCGAGCCGCCGGTGAGATAATACCGCCCGTCGTGGCCGCGCGCGATGTCTGGGTGGCCGCGATACTCCTCGTTGACCCGCCTGCCCTGATTGAGCGGCGTCCAGTGCAATCCGTCGCGGCTGAGCGAGTAATACAGATGCCCGTAGTCGCTCTTCGTCATGTGGGCGAACAGGTACCCTGCTGCCGGCGCGGCGCCCGGCGTTTTCCCGTTCGATCCCGACGAGGGCACGTCCGCCGCCCGCCCGGACAGGGTGAGGAGTCCCACTCCGAGCGCTATTAACAAAACGACTGACCGCACCACTTGGTTTCGCATCCGACTCGCCTCTCATTCTTTCGTCCAACAGGCATAGCCGTTTGCCCGGCTTCTGTCAACCGAATCCAGAGGGTCTCGATTCATAAAAAACTCGCAGTCGAACGCCTATCGCCCGGTTTTCTTTCTGGGAGGGCGGGCGTCCCGCCCGCCTGAAAGAAAAACAGAACGATAGGCGTTCAACCGCGGTTTTTTTGAAAGGAGGGACACAGTCTAAAATGCGGAGGAATCCTCTTCGGTTCTCTGCCTGAGACGGCGTCCTTCACGGTTTCTCTCTTTGCGGATTCCTGCACGTCACACCCTATCCGGTTGTTTCTCTCACCCCTGATCCAGCACCTCGCGGATTTTCAAGGAGAGGTCTTTCGTGGTGAAGGGTTTCTGGATGAAGTACACCCCGTCGTCCAGGACGCCGTGGTGGGCGATGACATTGGCCGTGTACCCGGACATGAAGAGGCGCTTAAGGCCGGGGTAGAGGCTCAGGAGTTTTGCGGCCAGGTCGCGTCCGTTCATTTCGGGCATGATCACGTCGGTCATGAGCAGATGGATTTCGCCGGCGTACTCCCCGGCCAGGCGGATAGCCTCGCTGGGTTTGGCTGCAGGCAGCACGGTGTAGCGGAGTTGATCGAGGACCGTTGTGGTCATATTCAGGATTGCCGGTTCGTCTTCCACCAGCAGAATGGTTTCGTGGCCATACACGGTCTGTTTCACCGTGTCTTCCTTCTGTATCGGCACAACCTCGTCACTGTGCCGGGGCAGGTAGATCCGGAAGGTGGTTCCCAGGCCCGGTTCGCTGTACACGTTGATAAAACCGCCGTTCTGCTTGACGATCCCGTACACCGTGGACAAGCCGAGTCCCGTACCTTCGCCGACGTTCTTGGTGGTGAAGAACGGCTCGAAGATCAGTTCCAGGGTTTCCGGGTCCATGCCGCACCCGTCGTCGCTGACGGCCAGCATCACGTACTCGCCCGGGATGAAACCGGCATTGGTTTCGCAATACTCCGTGTCGAATCGTCCCCGTCCCGTCTCAATGGTGACCTTGCCCCCCTTGCCCCCGATTGCGTCGCGCGCGTTGACACACAGATTGGCCAGGATCTGATCAATCTGCGAGGGGTCTATCTTGACCGCGCCCAGACTGTTGCTCGGCAGCCAGGCGAGGTCAATGTCCTCGCCGATCAGACGCCGCAGCATCTTGAGCATCCCCTCCACGGTTTCGTTGAGATCGAGCACCTTGGGGGCGACGGTTTGTTTGCGCGCAAAGGCGAGGAGCTGGCGTGTCAGGTCGGCTGAGCGAATGGCAGCCTTCTGAATTTGCTCGAGATCGGATCGCAAGGGATGACCGACAGGGAATTCCTTCAAGGCGAGTTCGGCATGACCGAGAATGACGCTCAACATGTTGTTGAAATCGTGTGCCACGCCCCCCGCCAACCGCCCGACCGACTCCATCTTCTGGACCTGATGGAACTGGTCGGTGATCTTTTCCCTCTGGCGCACCGCCTCGCGCTGATCGGTGATGTCCCGCCCTTCCGCCACCAGCATGGAAATCGCTCCCGTGGCATCGAAGATGGGGTGGAGGGAAAAGTCCACCTCGCGCCGCGCCCCATCCGTCTTCACATGGATCGTTTCATACCGGATTGTTTCGCCTGCGGCTGCGTGGTGGATCGCCTTGCGCAGCCGTTGCGCTTCCAGCGGGTCATGGGAGAACCAGGGCGTTTCCCATAGAGGAAACCCGATCACTTCAGCCGCTTTCTTTCCGATCACGGCAAGCGAGGTCGCGTTGGCGTATTGGAGAACGCCGTCGGGGGTCAGCCAGCCGAAAGACTCGTGGGCGTTGTCCACCGCCTGGATAATGAACCGGCGGCTCTCCTGCAGTTGCGCCAGAGCGGATCGAAGCCCCTCCTCGCGTTCCGCAATGGTCTGAGTCATTTCGGTCAGACGGCTGTCGAGAAGCGAAAGCTCTTCAAATCGGTAGGGAACGGCCGGCGCGGCATCGGCCATGTCAATGGTTGAGAATTGTCCCAGGCGATCGGCGAAAGCGGAAAGCGGCGCCAGCATGAGCCGGTCGGTCAGACGTCTCTTGAACAGGGTCATGACCCCCAACGCCACAACGCAGAGGAGAGCCGAGAACAGCAGGATGTTGCGCAGCAATTCCATCACCTGAAGCGGTATCAGCAGCGCGACGGTGACTCCGGCGGTGTTGCTCTCCGAAAAGAGCGGCATCCAGCGGTTTCCCCCGGCGTAAAGCGACTGGCGCTTTGTATCGGAGAGGTGGGGACTGAGTGTGGAAATGCCCAGTTCGGGCGCCGTGGATGTGACGACAAAACCGTCCCGGGCCAGGAGCAAGATCGGCATGCCGGAGAACTGGGTCATCTTTCCCAGAAGAGCCGTGAGGTAGGAGATTTCCACCCGGGCGAGAAACTGCTCCTGGGGGGTTTTGATGCTGCAATAGATGCTGGGTTTTTCATCCTCCAGCCCCACCATGATTTCGGAAAACCCCTGCTCCTGCGATTCCTCCTTTAAATAGCGGCCCAGACGCCCCTGGGCAAAGGAGTATCCGGGGAAGAGCCGGTTTTGCTGAACCGCTGTATAAATCCTCTCGACACGCAGATCCTTGTTCAATCGGTAGAGATCCGAAAAGGAACGGAGAAACTGGCGATTGACCCCGGCGCGCTCCGGCTCGGAAAGTTCGACAAAGAACCGAAGTTCTTGCTGCGCCTGTTCCAGGTGTTCCTCCAGAATCAGGCACGTCTTGTCCGCATCCTGACGCCGAGCCGCAAAATACTGCATGGAGAAAAAAGAATAGATGAAAAACAGGACCCCCAGAAGAAGCGCGACAACCCCCACCGCGGCGCCCAGATCGAGCGCCAATACAAAATCTCGGAAGCGGCGGGAGGACCCCTTCATTCGGCAAATTCCTTCTGAATATCGGTGATGAAATAAAATTCGGATGTGGCATCGCCATTGCGGTCAAAGGAAATGGAACCGATCGACGTTTTGTGGGGCGACTGGTTCAACAGGTATTGTTTCACCTCCAGGGGCGTGTGATTTCCGGCCCGGAAGGCCGCATCGAGCAGTTCCAGAGATTGACGCACGGCGATACTCATGGAGATGGGATCGTAGCTGAAGCGATCCCGGAAGCGGGTCACGTAGCTGCCGACAGCGGTGTCCTCGTGGCGGGAGGGGTAATGCGAAGGCAGGATCATGCGTTCCGCCGCCGGTCCCGCAGTCTCTAGGATCGTGGGAGAACGGGTCCAGGGAGTCAAGAGGATCGGCGCCTGGGGATGTTGCAGGTGAAAAAGTTGGGCGATGATTCCCACGGTGGGTTGATAACTGCCCGCCAGGATATAGAGCAGGTCGGCGGAGTCGGCAAAGAACAACTCCAGATCGTCGGGATGATAGTCCGATACCAATATCTCCCGCCGGGAAATCTGGATGTCGCTGTGCCCAGCCAGTTCCTGAGAAAAAACGCGATACGCCGGGTCCGTGTAGGGACGATTCCCCGTGTCCTGCACGACCAGGATACGCCGGGCGCCACTTTGCATCACATGACGGGCAATCGCCTGCTGTTCCCGGGCGACATCGGAAACCACGCGGAGTATCCCGTCATCATGCCCGGTCAATTTGTCGGTGGCCGAGGCCGTGACCACCATAAGCGCTTCGGTGTCGTCGGCAAACAGATCCGCGACCTCGACGGCGCATTTCGAGGGATGCGACGTGATGAAGAAGCGTTCTCCCCTGGCCCGCGCTTCGGAAATCACGCACCGGGTCAGGGTGGTATCCCATTGGTCGTCCAGTGCGAGAATGGCAATGGGCGATCCGGGTGTTTCCTCAATAAAAAGAGTCCCGGCATTGACTTCGCTCGATCCCACGACGGAACCGGAACTGGAACGCGTCACCACCGCTACCGAGATCGGCCGCTGAGCCTTTTGCCAGACAAAGACTCCGGCAGCAACCGCGGCCAGGAAGATCAAGGGCACCATGACGATTCGTTTCATGCTTCACCTCGGACGGCGTTTCAAGTGGGCGCATGCGCTATTTTCTCTGCCACCGTTTCAAACGCAAGCCCCTGGCATCAGATGGAGATCTGGATCGTATAGGGCTTCCCGCTCCTGACAAACGCTCTCCATCGGTTGGGCCGGGAGCGGTTGGGATCAAGAAGAGATGACGGGGAACAATTCACCCCGCGCAAGTTAACGGGACAGAACACCGAAACCGATTTTCACGATCTGTCCCTTTTGTCTGCTTTCTGATACATTTTTACTTTACCGCTCAGCGGATGCCGGATCAAGCGATTTGTGTGCAGACCGAACGGAAACCGTCCTGTATATTCAAAGAATTGGCCGGGTTTTTCTCGCTTCCGTGACTTCCGGGAGATTGCCGACAAGTGCGGCCTCCATTTTTCTTCACAGGGACGAATTTCTTGCTTTTCCCGATTTCCTTCGGTAAAGTACGCTGTTGCATCGGGACCGGGCTGGGACGGGACGGTCGTTGAATTGTCCGATGCCGTTGAAAACAAAGCAGTTGGACCGCTCCTGGGACGGCCGGAGAAACGCGAATCTGAAACAGTGCGCCCGCTCGAAGGGCGCGACCACGCATGAGCGATCTGAGTCATATCCGAAATTTCTGCATTATTGCGCACATTGACCACGGCAAGTCCACCCTGGCCGACCGAATGCTCCAGCTCACGGGGCTGGTATCCGACCGCCAGATGCGCGAACAGTATCTCGACAAAATGGACATCGAGCGCGAGCGTGGCATCACGATCAAGGCGCAGTCGGTCCGCCTGCCCTACACGGGCAAGGACGGCAAAAAGTACGCGTTCAACCTGATCGATACGCCCGGCCACGTGGACTTCACCTACGAAGTGTCGCGCAGCCTGGCCGCCTGCCAGGGCGCGCTTCTCGTAGTGGACGCCGCGCAGGGCGTCGAGGCGCAGACGCTGGCCAATGTCTATATGGCGATCGAGCACAACCTGGAGATCATCCCGATCATCAACAAGATCGACCTGCCGAGCGCCGATGTCGAAGAGGCGCGCCGCCAGATCGAGGAAGTGATCGGCATCGACGCCTCGAACGCGCTGTTGTGTTCGGCCAAGACGGGTATCGGGGTGGCGGAGATTCTCGACGCGGTGATCGAGCGGATACCGCCGCCGCCTGAACCCGATTACGACCGCCTGCAGGCGTTGATTTTCGATTCGACCTTCGATACCTACCGCGGGGTGGTGCTTTTCTGCGCCGTCCGCAACGGCAGTCTGAAGGTAGGCGAGCAGATCCTGCTGATGGCCAGCGGGGCGCGTTATGAAGTGACGGAACTGGGCGCGTTCGAGCCGGAAATGACCCCCTGCAACGAACTCAAGGCGGGCGAGGTCGGTTATGTGGTCGCCGCGATCAAGAACATCCGGTCGGTGCGCGTGGGCGACACGGTGACGCACGCCCAGCGGTCGGCCGAGCACGCGCTGGCGGGGTACACGGAAGTCAAGCCGGTGGTGTTCTCGGGCTTCTATCCCGTGGACGCCGACGAGTACGACAGCCTGCGCGACGCCATCGAGAAACTCAAACTCAACGACGCGTCGTTCTATTGCGAGGCGGAGTCGTGTCAGGCGCTCGGGTTCGGGTTCCGGTGCGGGTTCCTGGGGCTGCTCCACATGGAGATCATCCAGCAGCGCCTCGAACGCGAGTTCGACGCCAACCTGATCACCACCGTGCCGAGCGTGATTTACAACGTCTATCTGACCGACGGGACGATGGTGCCGGTGGACAATCCGTTCCGTCTGCCGGAACCCACCAAGATCGACCGCATCGAGGAGCCGATCGTCTCCGTGACCGTCCTGGTCCCGTCGGATTATCTGGGCAATGTGATCCAGCTGTGTCAGAGCAAACGCGGGGTGCAGACGGCGCTGAGCTTCCCGCGCGAGAAGCACGCCATGCTGGTGTATGCGTTGCCTCTGGCGGAAATCATCGTGGACTTTCACGACCGGCTGAAATCGGTCAGCCAGGGTTACGCCTCGTTCAACTACGAGCATTCGGGGTACCAGGCGGCCAAGATCGTGAAACTGGACATCCTGATCAACTCGGAAGTGGTGGACGCGCTCTCCATGCTGGTCCACGACGAAATGGCCCTCGCGCGCGGGCGTTCCGTGACCGAGAAACTGCGCGACGCGATTCCGCGCCACCAGTTCAAAATCCCGATCCAGGCGGCGATCGGCGGGAAAATCGTCGCCCGCGAGACCATCAACGCGTTCCGCAAGGACGTGACGTCGAAGTGCTACGGCGGCGATATTTCGCGTAAGCGCAAACTGCTCGAAAAGCAGAAAGCCGGCAAGAAGCGCATGAAACAGTTCGGCGCAATCAACGTGCCGCAGGAAGCGTTCCTGGCCGTCCTGAAAGTGGACATGTAACCCCAGGAAGTCCGAAAAGCGCATAAATGAAGGATCACACGAAGACACAAAACCACAAAGGATCGCGCTTTCTCGAACGCAATCTTTCTTCGTGTCTTCGTGTGATCTTGTTGTTTCCTCTTCTTCAATCTTTGGTAACACTGGACAAGTTTCAGGAAAGCGCTCTCCCGTGCCCATCGAAATCGAACGCAAGTTTCTGGTGAATCTGGAAAAACTGCCTCCCCTTACGGGGGGAAACCGGTTGGTTCAGGGGTACCTGAGCAAACACCCGCAGGTGCGGTTCCGCGTGACCGGTTCCACGGTCGTTGTGGCCATCAAGCAGCGGCTGGACGATTGCGAGCGCTTTGAACTCGAGGCCGTGCGCGAAGATGTCTCCGACGCCGATCTTCAGACGCTCTATTCGCTGGCGCTTTGGCCACCGCTGGTCAAGACGCGCTACGAGGTACTCGCGAACGGGCTGGTGTGGGAAGTAGACGTGTACGAAGAGGAAAACGAGGGGTTGGTGACCGTGGATGTCGAACTGCCCGCGGCGGACCATCCGATCGTTTTCCCAGACTGGGTAATCCCGACCGAGATCAGCGGGGTGGCGCGTTACAAAAACATCAATCTCACGAAGCGGCCCTATAAGACATGGGGAGCGGATATTTTCCGAGAGTCAGAATAACAGGGGTGTATCGCTTCACGGCAGCGCCACATGCCGTGCGCTGAGTTTTCCGGTGGCCGGGTCGTATTCCACCAGGGCAACCGTGCCGGGTTGGTTCGAGTACGGAAGCGAGGCCGACCCGGGATTCAACACAAGTACACCATTGTGTTCCACAAGATACGGTTCGTGCGAATGGCCGAACAGGAGCAGACGGGGATGTTCGTCGGCGAATTCGGTCAGAAGCCCGTGCGCGATGCGGGAATTGCTGTGGCTATATCGAGTCCCATGCGAGACGACGACCGTTCCGAACTCGGCTGTGTCCACCAGGCTTTCCGGGAAGTGGTGGGTCAGTTCCCAGGAGTCCATATTCCCAGTCACGGCGCACAGGGGCGCCACGGCTTCCAGTTCCAACGTGATGGCGCGCGACCCGATGTCGCCGCAGTGGTAGATGCGTTGGACGCCTTCGAAGATCTGAAATACGTGGGGCGAGATTTTTCCGTGTGTGTCGGAAAGAACGCCATAAAGTAGAATATCGGCCATAAAAACGCCTCCTTGGGGCGTCTCCGCACCATAGCACACGCCGAAAAGCGCCCGCAACGCACAAAAAACGCACCGGGGACACGAAATGTTGTGGATTCAGATGGAATTCTCTGCTTATACTCCAGTTTGGGTCGGTCCGTACCGCATTCTCGATGCTGAAGTTCCTGAACGGCGACCCATAAACTGACAGGCGCACTTCCCACTCTTCAGACTCCACCCTGCGCCGGATGGGGGTTCGATCATGTGTCCACTTGCACCGGAAATTATTGAACAGATCCAGAAATGGCTCCAACCACCCTTCGACGAGGCGACTCGCGCCGAGATTCAGGCCCTCCTGGACGCTCAAAACGAGAAGGAACTCTACGAGCGTTTCTATCAGGAACTGGAATTCGGGACAGGCGGTTTGCGCGGGTTGATGGGCGCAGGTCTGAACCGCATGAACCGCTACACGGTGGGACGCGCCACCCAGGGACTGGCCAATTACATGCTGGCCCATGCCCCCGGCAAGCGGGAAGATCTGGCGGCGGTCATCGCGTACGACTCGCGCCTGAACTCGGACGTGTTTGCGCGCGAGACGGCCTGTGTGCTGGCGGCCAGCGGTATTCGCGTCTATCTGTTCGACCGGTTGCGTCCAACGCCCGAGTTGAGTTTTGCGGTGCGTCACCTGCGCGCCACGGCGGGGATCGTCGTCACCGCCAGCCACAATCCGAAGGAATATAATGGATACAAGGTGTACTGGGCGGACGGGGGACAGGTTGTGCCGCCCCAGGACACGGGAATTATTGACGAAGTCAAGGCGATCCGCGACTTCTCCCTGATCAAGACCATGTCGTTTGAAGCTGCCGTCGCCGTCGGGAAAATCGTCCTGATCGGCGAAGCGGTGGACAACGCCTACCTCGAGGCGATTCTGCCCCTGAGTGTCAAACCGCACGTGTGCCAGCAGATGGGGGAGCAGCTTCGCATCCTCTACACCCCGCTGCACGGCGCCGGGTGCGCGCTGACTCCCTTGGCGCTCCAGCGGTGGGGATTCGCCGACGTGCGGCTCTGCGCATCGCAGAGCGAGCCGGACGGGAACTTCCCGACCGTGGTGTCCCCCAATCCCGAGGAGCGGGCTGCGCTTGCCTGTGCCATCGCCGATGCGACGGCCTGCGGCGCTCACCTGGTGCTGGCGACCGACCCGGACGCCGATCGCGTGGGGATCGCGGTGCTGCATAACGGGGAGTACCACCTGCTGACGGGTAACCAGATCGCCTCGCTCATCGTGCAGTACATCCTGGGCGCGCACGCCGAACGGGGCAGCCTGCTGCCGAACGCGGCGGTGGTTAAAACGATCGTCACGACCGAACTCATCGCGGCCATCTGTGAATCGTATGGGGTCCGGCTGGACAATGTGCTGACCGGCTTCAAGTATATCGGCGAGAAGATCCGGCAGTATGAAGCGTCCGGCGAAGCGCTCTACATGGCGGGCGGCGAGGAGAGCTACGGCTACCTGGTCGGCACACACGCGCGCGACAAGGACGCCGTCGTGTCGTGCTGCATCATCGCCGAAATGGCGGCGGACAGCCTGGCGCAGGGCCAGACGCTGGTGGACCGGATAGATGCCATCTCGTGCCAGTTTGGCGTTTTCCAGGAATCGCTCCAGTCGCTCAGTCTGGCGGGGGCCGAGGGTCAGACCCAGATTGCGCGCATCATGACCGTGTTCCGCGAGAAAACCCCGAAGGAGTTCATGGGCATCGCCGTGACCGAGGTGCGCGATTACCTGCGCGACGAAGTGCGCGAGGCCGCCACGGGCCGCGTACTGGGCGCCACGGGCCTGCCCAAGTCCAACGTGCTGGTTTTCCGCCTGGCCGGGGGAGAACAGATTGTCGCCCGTCCCTCGGGCACCGAACCCAAGATCAAGTTCTACTTCGGCGTGTGCGACCGTCAGGGTCTGCCGATCCGCTCGAAAGACGAACTGGCGAAACGCCGCGCCGCCCTGAGCGCCCACAGCGACGCCCTCCGCGCCGCCTTCATCCAGCGCGTCGAGGAAATCGTCGCCGCGAAAGATTGAAGCCAGAGTTTCTGTTTCAAAGTTTCGAGTCATGGAATAGCCGGAAGGAATCCAGAGTGCTGGATTCTGGAGAGGAAGGATTACGGGTTATGAAACTGCGTCAACTGTTACTTCTGTCACTTTGCGTTCTCTCGCTGTTTACAATCGGATGTACGAGGATGTGCCTTTATGGCATGCGCCTCCCGAAGACGGCGGAATTGCGCGCCGACTGGTTGATTGATCCCAGTCCCTACAAGGCGAAGATCGAACAGAAGGGCGCGGAAGAGGTGGTCCTGACCAACGGCCTGGTCCGCCGGGTTCTGCGGCTGTCGCCCAATGTAGCGACGGTGGCATTTGACAATCTGTCGTCGGGCGAGAGCCTGTTGCGGGGCGTCAAGCCGGAGGCGCGGGTCACGCTCAACGGGAAGGAATACGCCGTGGGCGGCCTGACCGGTCAACCCGACTACGCCTACCTGCGGCCCGAGTGGATTCCTGAACTGAAGAACGATCCGGCCTCGTTTCAATACGACCGGATGGAAACCGGTCCGATTCAGGCGCGCTTTGCCTGGAAGCACCGGACCTATTCACCCGAACTTCCCTGGCCCGCGCCGGGTGTCGCGCTGACGCTCTTCTTCCGTGCGGCGCAGCCGGAATTGCAGGGTGTCGAGGTGCGTGTCCATTACGAACTCTACGACGGGCTGCCCCTGATTTCCAAATGGGTCACCGTCCACAACGGCCAGGCAAAACCGATTCACCTGAACACGATCACGACAGAGGTTCTGGCGCTTGTCGAGGGCGAGACATCGGTCGAGGATCTGAAAGATTGGCGCCGTCCGAACCTGTTCATCGAGAGCGATTACAGCTTCGGCGGGTTCAAGCCGAAAATGGCCACCAAAACCGTCAACTGGGTGACCGACCCCCAGTACACCACGCAGATCAATTACGAACTGAAGTCGCCCGCTCTGCTCGAGTGTCGGACTCCTCAGGGGCCGGATCTCGACATCGCGGTGGGGGAAACGTTCGAGTCGTTCCGGACCTTCGAACTGGCGTTCGAGGGAACCGATCGCGAGCGCAACAGTCTGGCGCAGCGGCGCATGTACCGCGCGCTGGCGCCCTGGTCGCAGGAAAATCCGCTTCTGATGCACGTGACATCCTCCAAACCCCAGGATGTGCGCCAGGCGATTGACCAGTGCTCCGAGGTGGGCTTCGAGATGCTCATCATGAGCTTCGGCAGCGGGTTCAACGCGGAAAGCGAAAACCCGGCCTATCAGGCCGCGATCAAGGAACTGGTGGACTACGCCCATTCGAAGAATGTCGTGCTCGGGGGGTACTCGCTTCTGGCGAGCCGACGCATTGATGACGAAAACGACGCCATCAACCCCAAGACAGGAAAGCCGGGGGACGGGATCTTCGGAAACTCGCCCTGCCTCGAAAGCCAGTGGGGCCAAAACTATTTCCGGAAACTGAAGGCTTTCTATGAGGCCACCGGTCTGGACATGCTTGAACACGACGGTTCCTACCCGGGCGACGTGTGCGCTTCGACGAAACACCCCGGCCACACGGGCGAAGCCGACTCGCAGTGGAAGCAGTGGAAGAGCATCACGGATTTCTACAAGTGGTGCCGCGGGCGGGGGATCTACCTCAACGTGCCGGACTGGTATTTCCTGAACGGCTCGAACAAGACCGCGATGGGGTACCGCGAAGTCAACTGGTCGTTGCCGCGCGACCGGCAGATCGTGCTGGGACGGCAGAACATCTTCGACGGCACGTGGGACAAGACGCCCAGCATGGGGTGGATGTTCGTGCCGCTGGTGCAGTACCACGGCGGCGGCGCCGCGGCCACGCTCGAACCGCTGGCCGAGCACCTCGACGCCTACAGCGCCCACCTGACCCAGAATCTCGGCTCCGGTGTGCAGGCCTGTTACCGGGGACCGCGCCTGTTTGACACGCCGGAAACCAAGGCGCTGGTCCAGGCGAAGGTCGAGTTCTTCAAGAAATACCGCGCGATCCTCGAGTCCGACATCGTCCACATCCAGCGCCCCGACGGGCGGCAGCTCGACTGCATGTTGCACGTCAATCCCCAACTCGAACAGAAGGGGTTCGTTCTTTTTCACAATCCGTTAAGCGCACCTGTGAAGACCCGGTTGCGGCTTCCGTTGTATTACACCGGCCTGACCAACCAGGCAAAGATTCGCGAGCAGGAAGGCCCGGCGACACGGGTCGTGTTAAACCGCCAATACGAGGTCGAGGTTCCCGTCGAACTCGCGCCGGGCGCCTCCACCTGGTTTGTGATCGAGAACGGAGACTGAGCGGTTTCTCCCTCCGGGAACGGAATGGGAAAACGACCGGAAACGTGACCATGCCCGACCAGAGCCACCGCCCCACGCTTCTGCTCCAGGTGGATCTCGACAGCCTCTGGGCCATTCGGCGGGTCTATGGGCGGGGGGGAGAACCTTCGCGCGATCAAGCCGACCCCGTTTTCTGCGCCGGATTCGAGCGCCTTCTCGACCTGTTTGCCGCCCGGCAGGCGCCTGCCACATTTTTCACCATCGGAAAAGATTGTCAGCCGGACGCGCACCGGGTGCTTCTGCGCCGCGCTCTGGCCGAGGGACACGAAATCGCCAACCACAGCGAAACGCACCCGCTGGGGCTGGGCCATCTGTCCCCTCAACGGATTCGTGACGAAATAGCGCGCGCGAACGACGCCATCGAACTGGTCACAGGACAGCGTCCCGCGGGATTTCGCGCGCCGGGGTTTGACAGTTCCCCCGCCGTGCTGCAAGCGGTAGCCGATTCGGGTCTGCTCTACGACTCTTCCCTGTTGCCCACACTGGCCGCCCCCGTTCTGCGCGCCGCCGCGCGGTTTCTGGGGAAAAAGGGGACATCCACGTCTGAAGAAGAAAAAGAGGAAACAGACCCTCCCCGGAATTCAGAGGGGGGGGGGAGTGGCCATTATGGGGACGGTCCGGTTCATCGCGCCCCGCGAATGCCCTATTTTGCCGACTTGCAGGCGCCGTGGCGCTCTCTGGGTTCCTTGGAGGAAACGGTTGAGTCGCTTCTTCCTCCCCCAGCCGCCTCCATCCTTGAGATTCCCGTCTCGGTCTCGCCGTTTCTGCGCCTGCCGGTCCACGCCTCGGTGAGTCTGGCGCTTGGGTGGGGGTGGACCCGCCTCGCTCTCACGTCTGTTCTGGCCAAATCGACGGTAGTCGTGTATCTTCTTCACGCGATTGATCTGGCGGACGGAGACGCGCTCGATGGGTTGCCCGGCGGTCTTCTGGGAGGACGGGTTTTCCGTCAGCCGTTGTCACGCAAGCAGGCGTACGTGGAACGAGCGCTCAATCTGCTCCTCGCGCGCTGTCAACCCGAACGCACGGACCGATTTGCCCGACGGTGTCTGGGAGGGCGGGCGTCCTCGCCCGCCTGAAAGAAAAGTCGTACTCGGACGCCAACCGGGTCTTCAGGATAAACAGAATGCCCCAGGCACCGATTCCCCAATCGGTGCCCGAAGAGAATCAAGGACACTCGCCGATGCCAAACGAATCCCCCGCCCCGCTTTATACCATCCGGACCGCCAAGGAGGCGCTCAAGTTCAGCGCGGCGCATCTGGCGACATTTGCCGACGGGTCCATCGAACGGCTGCACGGACACAATTACCGCGTCGAAGCGTCTCTCTCCGGCTCGCTCGACGCGGCGGGCATGGTGCTGGATGTGGGTGTGCTGAAAAAATGGACCCGCCACATCTGTGAGGAACTCGATGAGACGGTTCTCGTGGCGCTGGAAAATCCGCTCCTGACCGTTCAGGAAGAGGGAACACAGGTTGTTTTGCGCTATGGGGAGAAAATCTATAGCCTGCCGCGCGAGGACTGTGCCTTGCTCCCCCTCCCCAACACCACGATGGAGCACCTGGCATATTTCATCGCCCGCCGACTGGCCGAACGGCTGTGCCGAGAACCCGAGGGGGGACGCATGGAAACACTCTCAGTCTCGGTGAGTGAAACCCCCGGCCAGAGCGCCAGCTGGACGTTGCCGCTTTCGTCCGAGCGCGAATAAATGCGTGTTTGAAAGATCTGTCCCCGTTATTTCTGCGCGGCCAGGTCTTTTTCCATTGTGGCAATCTGGCTGGAGAGTTGCTCGAGTTTCTTGCGGTCCTTATCTTCCTTGCTGTCCTTGAGCAGTTCGACCGCCAACTTGAACCGCGCCAGCGCTTCGGTCGAGCGCCCCGTCTTCAGGTAACTGTACGCAAGGTGCTCCTGAACGGTGGCATCGGTCTGTTTCTGGCTCGCCACGTTTTCAAGCGTGGCGATGGCCTTGGCATAGTCGCCCTGTTTGTAATAGACCCACCCCAGACTGTCCAGGATGTGGTACTCTCCCGGTTTCAGTTCCATCGCTTTCTGCACCAGTTTGAGCGCTTCGTCGAATCGGATGTCCCGCTCGCAGTAAAGGTACCCCAGCGAATTGCACGCCTCGGCGTCGCTGGGATCCATCTGGAGGGTCCGCTCGAGATCCCGCTGCGCCTCGTCGAACTGCCCCAGATCCCACCGGAGCATGGCGACATTGTAGAGCGCTTTCGAGTCGTTCGGAAAGGACTTGGCCAGGTCGTTGACAACCTCGGTCAGCTTCTGCTGTTGGTTGGTTTCCTGATAGAATCCGGCCAGCACAACGCGCATCTGCCAGCTGTCCGGCAGAAGCGTGACCACTTTGCGCAGGCAGGACTCGGCGTCGGCCGTCTGATCGAGGTCCATCAGGCGCAGCCCGATCAGGTAGAGCGTCTCGGCGTCTCCTTCATTCGCGGCCAGCAGTTTATCCAACAGCGCTTTGGCCTTTTCCGTCTCGCCACTCTGGGAGAGAAACTCGACCAGCAGCAGCGCGATCTTCGCGTCTTCCGGGTACTTGGCCGCAAGCGGTTCGAGTGTGGGCGCCACCTCGCCCAGCCGGTTGTGCCGTTTGCAGAGACTCACGTACAGCGAGGCCAGCAGCCCCAGTCTTTCGTCCGAGATTTTTCCGAGCGCGTTGCGCAGAGGCTCGATCGCCTCTTCGGTCCGGTTGAGTTCTTCGAGCACGCGGATATACTTCGGATAATTCTCGAATTTTTCCGGTGCGGTGTCGCATTGCTGGCGGAGCAATACAGCCGCTTCCGCAAAGTTTTTCTGCTGGGTCAACAGTTCCGTTTCCAGCGGAACCAGTTCGGGCGAGTCGGCTTTGACCTCGCGCAGTGTGCGCAGGTACCCGGCGGCGGGCTCCGGTTGCTCAAAATCCAACAGCATGCGGGCCGCGTTGGTCAGCGTTTCGGGGTCTTGAGGCCCCAGCGCCACGTATTCCTGCATCGCCGAGCGGACTTTCTCGGGTTGTTTTTGCTGCTGATAGAGCCGAACCAGCGAGAGCCAGATCTCAGGGGTTCCCGGGTGCTGTTCTTTTGCGCTCTCGAGGATGCGGGCCGCGTCCTCGAGTTTGTCATTCAGCAAAAGCATACGCGCGTAGCGCACCTGAAGATCGGCGCGTCCGGGGTATTCTTCGGCCAGCTGCCGGTAGAAGTTGAGCACCTTAGGGTTGCGCATCCGGTCCATCGCCTCGTCCTGGGAGGGGCTCAGGTGACGGACAACGGCGACGGTGAGCAGCGAGTCTTCGGGATCGAGCAGAACTCCCCGCCGCAGGGTTTCGAACGCCTCTTCCGTCCGGTTCAGTTTCTGAAGCGTCTCGGCCAGATCGAGCCGCGCCTGGGACTCGCGCGGCATGATCTGTACCAGTTGCTCCTGGTACTCACAAGCTTTGGCAAGATCTCCCCGGGTCTTCTTGATATTGATCAGGATGCGCAGATAGGGAAGCGACGGCTGGCCGGGAACCGCCTGCACGATGTTTTCGTACACGCTCTCGACCTTGGTCAGCAGCGCGGCAACCTCCTCGGTCTTCAGGTCTTTCTGTTGCAGACGCAACTGATAACGGCGCGCCAGGGTCTCGAGCACCATGCGATTGAGCGGCGATTTCGCGCGCGCTTTTTCGAGCGTCTCGATCACGCCATTCGGATTCCGGGCCAGGTTTTCTATATCGGCCAGCAGCAGGTAGGCTCCAATACAGTCTGGAGAATCCACCAGCACAGCCTGGCATCGTTCGCGCGCCTGGTCTATCTTCGTCAGTCGCAACAGAATCCGGGCTTCGCTGAGGCGAAGTCCCAGCGGCCATTTTGTGCGTTCCAGGGGAAGAGTGTCGAGAAGGGCGAGCGCCTTGTCGTATTCCGCCTGCTTTGCGAAGAATGCGACCTGCGCGCAGCGCGTAAAAAGGGTCTGGCTGCTTTCCATCTCCGGGCTGAGCGGCTGGTCCATGATCTGTACCTTGTAGTTGAGGTCAAACGGGTACCCTTGATCCATACGTTCGTACTGTTCGAGCGCCTGACGTTGTTCCTCCGTGATAGCGACCGCCGGGCGCGGCGCCGAAGTTGCCGGTGCGGAAGGTACCGGTTCCTGTGCGCCCCGGGCCAGCCCACAGGCCGCAAAAATAATCGAACCCGCTATCAGGAAAGTCCCGGCGAACAACCACCCCTCGCATGTCATCCTGGAGATTCTCTTTTTGGAGCGTTTTATCAGCACGGGCCTTGTCTCCTCGTTCCCTCTTTTTTCCGGCAAAGACTCCTGCTGCCGGAAGATTCTATCTTAACCCATCCCCCCTGTTTCACAACAGCAAAACCCGCACACGAGAAAAGAGCCAAATGCGGAACCTCAGAACCAACCGCGCCGGCGGAAGACGAAAATCATCAGGAGCGTCAGAATCAAAAGGAGGCCTACGATGGAATTGAAATAAAAAAGGCCGGTCTCTGCCTGCCCGGGAACCCGCACATTCATACCGAACAGGCTCGTGAGAAACGTCAGGGGCAGCATGATTGTGGCCACCACACTCAGGGTCCGCATCACCTCGTTGGTCTGGTTGGAGAGGTGAGCCAGGTGGTTCGACTGCGCGGTGTTCAGCGCGTCGCGGATCACCGTGCCTTTTTCAATCAACCTGATCACGCCATCCAACGCATCCCGCAGGTAGATGCGCGCCTCCGGATCGAGAAAATCCTCGCCTTCCTCGCAAAGCCGCTCGAGCAGGCGGCGCGTGGGTACCAGGCGACGGCGCACCACCGCCAGATGGCGGGCCGAACTGGCGATATTCTGTAACAGACTCGACTCGATCTGCCCCTCCATCACGGTGTCTTCCAACGTGTCCACATCCTCGCAGACATCTTCCACCAGTTCCGCATAAAACCCCATGATGGCCTGTAGCGTCAGATAGAGGACCTTCGAGGAACCGCTCAGGGTCTGTCCGTTTTCCCCCTTCAACTGCCGGGCGGCTATCCCGACACTGCGCACCGGGTGGCTGTGGACCGTGATACAACACTCCTTGAACAGGATGAAACTCAGGTTCAGCGTTTCGAGTTTGTCCCACCCCTCGTTGAAATTCAGAACATGGGTCACCAGAAAGATATAGTCTTCCGCCATCTCGATCTTGACGGGCGCCAGACGGTTCAGACAATCGTCCGCCGTCATGCGGTGGATTCCGAAATGCCCGGCGAATTCCACCATTTCGATCGAGGTTGGCCCCTCCAGATCCACCCAGTACCACTCGCCCCGGGAGCGCAACTCCAAGTCGCGTTTCTCAAATTCTTTCAGGGAGGCGATCTCGTAAGATTCTCCCAGAGCGTTATAGAGTGTCAGTCGCATGAACGGTTCCTTCCCCTTCGGTCTGGAAAATCACTCCGAGTGGTCTGCGCAAACTATCCTTTTTTGGAAGTCTTGGGGATGGGCTTGATCTCGGTCAATCCATCCAGATGAGACTCTCCCGTCCCGCCCGGCATCGGCGCCGCACAGACCGTGGCCAGTTGCGGGCAGGGAATCTCGATCCCTTCCTCGTGAAAACGCTTCTGAATCTGACACATGAGCGAATTCTTGAATGGGGTGTAATCGTCTTTGGCAAACCAGGAGCCGAAGCGGATCTCAATGCCGGTGGATCCGAACCGCTGGACCAGAACGAAAGGTTCCGGCTCGTCCAGACAATAGATGTTTGTGTCGGCGATGTCTTTCAGAACCTCCATGACATGTTCCAGATTGTTCTTGTAGGACACGGCGAAATCCAGATCGAGGCGGCGGATTGGAAAACTGGTGACATTGGTGACGACATTCTTGAGGATAAATTCGTTCGGGATGCGGACCTGCTGGTTGTCAATGGTCCGCAGGCGCACGGAAAGCAGGTTGATCGAAGAGACAAACCCCAGCGTCTCGCCGATCTTGATCAGGTCGCCCGCGGCGAAGGGGCGCTCGGAAATCAGAAACAGACCGCTGATAATGTTCGAGAAGCTGGTCTGCGAAGCGAAGCCGACTGCCACACCCAGAACGCCCGCCGCGCCGACAATCGGCGTGAGTTCCTTGATCCCGATAATCGGAAGCAGCATCAGACCCAACAGGACCATGCCGCCGTAGAAAATCCCCTTCGAAACCAACATCGAGACCTGTTCCGAAACGTGCCCCTTCAAGTACCGCACAATCTGCTTGGTGATGAAGGTGATCAGCGGAATACCGATACTCAGGAGCAGAATGATCCGGAAAGCGTTCCCAAGGATCGTCCAGGTCGTGTCGCTGTTCCAGGCGGTCTCGAAAATATCGAACATGGTTCCAGCCTCTCTCTTCTCGTGTTCCGTACCGCCGACATCCGCGCCGACGTTTTTTTTCGGGTGACCGCCGAGGGCGGCGGGCTCACACCGCCCTCAAACTCAGGACGTCAGAGACGACATCATCCAACCCTCAATACTCATCAAATTGTCGAAACTCTTGCGCAACAGACTGCGATCCGCCGGCACCCGGGAATCGTTCAACAACTTGGCGTCCTTCTCGAAGGACGGCGGGTCGGTCCGGTTCTCGACTCGGCTCGACAGATAGTCCCCGCCAAACTCCACGTGGACCTCATTGGTCCAGAGATGTTGGGCGCCCTGGAAGATTCTCAAAAGGTTGACGTTGACACACAGGCGGCGGAACGCCAGCTGCGTTTTCGATGTATTCCGTACCCGAACCGGACACACCGCCCGGTAGGGGGGAAATTCCTCTCCCTGGACGCTCAGCATCACGGGCGTTCGCAGACTGAGGCACAGTTCGCCCGAAGACGAGTCGCCAAACCACGTCTTGCTGAGGGATCGTGTCGGTTCCGAAATCAGAAGATCCGTGTCGGCTTTTCCCAGACGCACTTCGATGAAAACCGGGATACTGACAAAGAAATACCCCTGCGCGTTGGGAAGGATGCTCAATGGCTCTTTACTGTGAACAATCAGGTTGTGGCTGGGCATCGCCGGAAGAATCTGGAGCGAGGCGGCCGGATGTTTCAGCAACCACCGCTTCCACTGCAATTCGGAGGGCTTGGGTTGGGCTTCCAACGCTTCCGGAGTGTCCTCTTCTTTCATTTCGCTGGCGATCCGGATTTCCAGCCCCTCCCGTTCGATCCACAGGCGCTTTGCTCCCGCCTGCCAAAAGAAGGGACCTGACTCGGGGATCGGAAAAGTACCCCACTGTTGCATCGTGTTGACTCCTCCTGAGTTCCTGCCTGACGATTTCCGATAAAGACCACGAATCCGGGTCTATCGAATGACCGACTTCCGGGTTGGCGGACAACCCCGCCCCACCTCATTTATTTTCTACCGTTTTCGGGAACAAAAATCATCCCTGTTTTCAATCTGAAAACAGAGGGACAAAGCAGGCCGCTCCACTTTCAGGTCGTTCTCTTCGGGACCGTCAGGCGTCTGCCCGGCGCGAAACGGTTTCCCGTTTACAAGAACCCCGCCCCGTCATTCCAGGAGGGTGGAGGAATGACGGGGCGGGGCAGCGTGTTCACACGTGAGAGGGGGGCGGGGTAGAGGGGAAACCCCCTCACGTGTTGACCGTGGTTGGGGACACGCAATTTACTTGGCAGGCGCGTTTGCGGCCGCTGCGTTCTCGGGCGCTTTTGCCGGAGATTTCTCTACAACTTTTTCAACTGCCGGAACTTTGGCATCCACGGTCTTCCCTGCAGATGGAGGCAGTTGTTTGGCGTTCGGTTTCTTCGCTTCCGCCGAAGTGTCCAGCGAAATCAGGGTGGCCATCTTCTTGCCGGCGGTCTCCCGACCGATCACAAAAACATTCATTCCCGGGGCAAGCATCTGGGGAGTTCCGTTAATGGCCTCCATGACCTTGGGGTTCGGACCAAAGACCACCGGAACATTCTTGTCGCCACAGATCAGGACCGCTTTTTTCCCCTGGATCACCAGTTCGCCAATGGCCTGGTTTTTGCGCAGAACCGCGTCCCTGGGCGATGTCGCGCTGAAACCGCCTGCCGTTTTCCCAATGCCGGCACGGGCCGATTTCTCTGGAACCAGATGGATGACTTTTGCGGTAAACGTCGTTTCGTCCGACGAAAGCGATCCGTCCATCCGCACCCGCTGGCGTTCCTTGAGTCTCGAGACGTCCAGCGTACGGTTCCCCCGGACCTGCGTGTCCGGTCTCAGGTGCAGAACGGTCACCTGACCCGATTTTTCGGTTATGCTCAGGGTGCCGGTGGTGACTTCAGTCACCACTCCCCGCACCTGCACCGAGTTCGCGTTGGCTTTCCCGGCTCCGGGAGTGGTTTCCTCACTGTCGGGGCTTGTCTTTTTCGTTTTATCGAGCACCCCTGCCTGGCGTGCCCGTTCTGCGCCGCTGCGGTCGGTCCCGCGCATGGCGCCTCGTGCCCCGCTGCTGGCGGCGTCTCCCTGCTGCCCCATCGCGCTCATAGACAGACCCAGCACCGTCAGACCCACCAGAACCGTTGCCACCGGATTACGCATCACTGCACCTCATTCCACGTTGTCGAAAGACAGAATCGAAAGTCCCTGAACGACTTTACTGCCTGAAAACAAGCAAACCTCATACCAAATCAAAACGTCGAGGTGAAGACCCTCACATTCTTCAGAAAGTACAACCAGAACTCCAGTTCACATTCTCAATTTCCAGGGGGCAATTATCCAGTCCTATTTTATTCGGCCACGGGTGCGGCGCCCGGCAGCATGGGGCAGCACTCCACCGCATCGGGTGTTTCGGGGAGTTTGACGGCCGGTTTCCAGATAAAGGAAAGAGGAACGGTCCGGATTTTGGGATCGTCCAACAAACCACTCATCTGAATTTTCAGGACTTTCCCCCCCACGAACTCAAATGTCCTGGGCAGGACACTCAGAACGGGAATCTTCTGCCATTCGTTCATCAAGGTATAGACGACCATCAGGTCCAGATTCCGCTCGAAGGAAACGGTTCCTTCCGCCACCAGGTCCATCAGAGCGCCCTTGAGATTCAGTCTGGAAATCGCGATTGAACTGTCCTGAATCGCGAAAACGCTATTGGCTTGGGTGAAAGACCGTTGTTCTATTCCATCGAGTTTCAAAAACCGACCCAAGGCCCCCAGGAACCGGTTGCCCATGAAACTGCTGTCGGCCAGATTGAATGACCCCACCCCCCGGTACGAGTCACGCCGGTTCGAGCGCCCCTGCAATGCCAACTGCGAGGTCAGGCGGCCATTGATGGTCGCTTTCTTCTTCTGGACCACAGTGAGCAGTCGTTCGCAGACAATATCCTTGACCGCCATGCGCCAGTTCCACTCGACCTCGTCGGTTCGTCCGAACAGCAGCGCCAGATCCGAAGCGAATGGGCCTTCGTAAAGTTGACCCTTGAGTTCTGGAAACTCAAGAAGTTTCGGACGCCCGGTGAAATGCCGGTACCGAAGCCGGGACGAAGCGTTCAGAAACTCATAATCCTGGTACAGCACCCGATCCGCGACCACGGTCCCCCCCACGTCCAATCCCCGTTCGTACCGATCGCGGTTCTCGAACTCGAAGGGCCCCAACGGTTTCGGGGCAGGCGCGCCCGGTTCGTCCGGACGTCCCCAGGGTTTCACCCAGTCATCCACATTCACCATCGGAAACCGGCCCGCATAACGAATGCGGACATACGACTTGTCAGGAGTGGACTGTCCGGGTGGGGCGATGGTTCCCGGTTCCATCGGGACCACCAGAATCGTCCCGCTGGTTGTGCCCGCCGCGCTCGAACCCCACTGGGTTTTGACAAAGCCATCGGTTCTCAACCCGTCCGGCCCCAGAAAAAGTCGTCCGGTGATGTGTCGAACGGGGATGGGCATGTCCAAGTGCGTGTAAAGGCAGTCTTTGGCGTCCACCGTCGCCTTGGCGTCTATCGAAAAGGAGTTTTTGAACCATTCCTGGTTATTGCCCGATTCCCGAAGCGCCTTGGCCACGGCCAGAAAAAACGCGACCGGGGTCTGGTCCTTGTCGAACGCGTTGCCGGGTTTGGGGCGGATGGTGGCCCATCCGGTCACGCGCGCGTTGCCGCCCACTTCGCCACTGTCGGCCAGGAGGGCGGGGACGGTCTTCTGGTAATCCTGCATTTTGCCGTTCGCGGCGTATGCGACCCGCAACCCTTCGCGGCCCAGTGTGGCGCTGGTGTTCAGGTCCAGAGAACCCAACCGCGCTTTGAGGCTTTCGAGAGACAATCCGTTGGGACGCAGCACCAGGCGGGCCGACGAAACCGACAGATCCCCCTGGACCGCCGATGTTGCGATGTTGCCCGCCAGGCCCTTGGCGACAATTTCGCCCTGGAGGACGAATTGAGCGGGCTGACTCACAAGGCCTTGCAGGCCGACATCCAGATGCACCCGGCCCTGGGGCTGTAAAGATTTGAGAATATCCCGCTTATGCGTCTCCACCCAGGTCCGGCTCAACCCTTCGGCGTCCAGGATTTCCCGGGTTCGACTCAGGTCCAGATCCCCCTTGGCCTGAAGGCTCAGGGCCGATTCTTTCCAGAACAACTTCTTGCCGGCCAGCTGTCCGGTCAAGGTGAGTTTCGAGCCCAGCAGGGTTCCCTCGAGGTTCGTCCAGGTGACCTCGCGGTTCGACAGGTTGACGCTGCCCGCAAGGTTTTCGAGCGGCGCCGGTAGAACGGGGTGGTACACGCCCGCTTTTTCCACTCGGGCCGACCCCGCAATCTCCAACTGGCTCAGGGCATTTTCGAGCCGTTGGAGGAACGGTGGCGGTTTGGGGGTGTTGTCTTTCCCGGGAGTCCAGGAACCCCGGAGGGTTCCAAATCCCAGGACCTTCCCTTGGACCTTCCAGTCTTTTATGGACTCTTCGTACCGGTTGGGCACCAGTTGGGGAATGTCTTCCCCCCAGAGATCAAACGACCAGTTGGCCCGGACGGCCAGTTTGTTGCGCCAGGTTTTCCCCTCACGCGCCACCGACAGCGCCGCAATGTTCAGGCGGTTTCGTCCGGTTTGCGCGTCCAGTTCCTTCACTTCCAGGGTCCGGCTGGACAAGGCAGCCTCGAACTGGATAGGACCCAGGGCGGGGGCAACCCAGCCGGTTCTCCCCTCCAGACCTTCTCCCTTGAATTTGCCTTCACATGCGTCCCAGTTCATGCCGTTTCGATCGCCCGTCAGACGCAGCCGGGTTTCCAGCGTCCCTTTTTCGATCTGGGTACCGGACGTTTCCTGCGCCACACGTGCCAACGCGAGATTCATGGCTTCCGGGTCCAGCCGCAGGACGGGAATTTCCACGGAGAAAGGACGTTCGCCGGTCAGGGCGATTTCACCTCGGGCGGCTTGCAGGGTGACGCCCAGCGCCTCGGCATTCGCCGACGCGACCCGCACCGTCCGGTTTGTCCAGTCGGCCTGAAGGTTCAAATCGGCGCGCAGGCGTGTTTCCGGCAGGTCGAGTTCCGCCTTGGGCGCCTGAACACGGACGGCGTCGCTGTGCACCTCCAGGTTCAGGTCCACGGCGCCTTTTTTCTCTCCGAGGAGCACATTTCCCGCAACGCGCAGCGGGGTGGCGCTGAAGGAAAACGGAAGACCCTGTCCCCAGTCTCGAACGGAATCGAGCCGATTGAGCTCCGCCGAGAAAGAGAATCGCGAGGTTTCAGAGGTGGAACCCGAACCGAATTCGGGCTGAACGACCACATGGAGACTGGGGGAGGGGGTCGCCTTGGTGGCCTGCGTTGTAACGAGCGCGCCATCCGCCTTCAGCAACCAGGAGCGCAGACTCGGAAACAGGAACAGATCGAGGTTCAACCCTTCCACCCCAGCCACGTGCAGAAGCGGGCTGGAGACTTCGGAGATGGGGGGAGCCAAAGTGTCGGTGGTAAAACTTGCGGCAGAGAGAATGGGCGTTCGTCGGGCAATCTGTTGCGTACCGGAACTCCATTCCGCCTCACTCAGGATCGTTTCTTCGGCAGCGCGATCCAGGTAGAGATTCGTTCCCCGAATCTGAACTTGGATGGATTTTTCCTGGGAGCCGGAGGAGGACTGGCGCGCCTTGTCGGCCAGACGTCGTAACAGATCGGCCAGGGATTGCGTCCGTTCACTGAGGCGTATCTGTCGGTCCGGTCCCATCAGAAGGGTCAGATCGGGCGGAGAATCCACCACGACGGAATCCAGTTCAAACAGGACGGACGGCTCGAGCAGGAGCCAGCGCCAGTTCAATTGCAACCCCTTGAGCGTCGCGGGAGGAGTGGCGGCTTCCGGGTCGGAGATTTCGATATCCTTCAGGTCCAACCGCCCCTGCGCCAGATGGTAGGTCGCTTCGCCGAAACGCAGATCGAAGCCCGTGGCTCGCCGCCACGCGCCGCACACCTGCCGGTCGAGTTGATGCGAGGCGAACGGGAAGCAGGCGAGGAATGCAACGAATCCCACAAAGACAAGGAAAATCAGGCTCAGCGTCCGAATGGCCCGCCGCCGGAACTGACGCCATTTGCGGCGCACCCTTTTTTTATCGGTCTGAACTGTCATAAAAGCCGTTCTTTACGGGCGGGTGGTGTTTCTTTCGGGGTTTTGCATCCGTTTTCGGATTGCGGTATTAAACCGAATGTCATGCTACCAGAGCACAGGGGCGTTTGTCCACGGTCGTGTGGTCTTATTCCGTCGGCTTTTGCAGTTCGCAGACCACTGCGACCATGCCTCCGTTCTCCTCGAAATAAATGGGGGGGCACTCCTGAACCACCCACTCCAGAAACTCCGCCAACCGCTGCTCGCGTTCGTTTCGGGCCGGAGCCTCGCACGCATAATAGAATGGCGCATAGTAACCCCGGTAATTCAGCAGCGTCGAGTCGAAGGCGTCCTTCCCGGACGAGGCCGCCTGGCGCATCCGCATGAATGTCTCATCCCGGTGAGCATCCGTTGCCGGGTAGGTTCCCAGAAGCCGGACCAGTTCGATTTCGTTCACCACCAGGTGGGTGAATCCCTCCCGGCGCAGACGCGCCAGTCGCTCGGACGGTTGTTCCTGGGGATTGCGCCCGAGGGCTTCCCAGAAATAACAAGGGTCGAAGACCGTATTGGCAATCCCGGCGGTCCGGGGTTCCAACGCGCCCGTCCGCGCTTCGTAGAGCATCAGGACCTTCGGTTTCGGGTACAGGCGCGTCGAGGCGTTCAGACGGTTGAACAAGCGTCCGGCATATCCCAGTGTTCGCTCCCAATACTCCACCTTTGTGCATTGTCCCGTGGCGTATTCCAGGAACTGACGGGGTTTGGGGTTCAGATGCTCGCCGGGTGTCAATTCCATCACTTGCGCGCCCGTGAGCGCCGCAGCCCACGCGGCCAGCGGCAGGATGGCGGTCATCGACAGTTCCCGCAGCCAGCGTTGCAGCGCCGGGACGATCAGGACGCCCAATACGCTCGCCACCGGCAACAGGGGCGCCAGAAACCGCATCGCTCCGCCGGGCACGAGGTGCAGGACGCCGTACCCTCCCAGGACGAACGCCCCCAGACTGCGCCACCGCTTCTCGACCCCCGGCAGAGCCAGCAGGAACAATGCGGACACCAGAAGCAGCGCGCCCGGCTCGTTCATCCGGTCCCGCAGCGCCCCGAAGTATCGGCTCAGCGAGGAGAGATCCATCCGGTGCGCCTCCGCCATGAACTGCCGCAAGGCTCCGTCGGGCGCGGGCGACTCGCCCACCCAGCGCAGGGTCAGCGGCGGGAAAGGCGAGCCTTCATAGACCATCGCCCGCGCCATCCAGGGCAGGTACACCACGCCCGTCACCAGGCCGGCGATCAGGGCAGCCCCGACCGCGCGAATCCAGGCGGGTTGTTTCCCCAGCCAGAGCGGCAACCCTTTTGCTGGAGTCAGCGGCGCGAGAAAAATAAGGAAGGGAAGGATGCCGATGCCGACTACCGGGTACTTGCAGGAGACGGCGAACCCCAGAAACACCCCCGCCATCCCGATGTCGAGCCGCCCGGACTTGCCCCACGTCCCCAGCCAGCAGTTCAACGCCGCCGTGACAAAAAGCGCCGCGCCCATGTCCGAAAAAGCGTCTCCCAGCACCACCTCGTTCACCGGGTGGACCCAGAAGACCAGCGTGGCCAGGAAGCACAACCACGCTGCCAGTCCGAGCCGCCGGGCCAACCCCCACACCAGCGCGCCCGCCGACAACCCCAGGAAGACATTGATCAGTTTCGGCGCGAATTCGGATCCCGCGCCCTCGAAGAGCCGCCCCAGCGCATAGAGACACTCGACCGCCTGGGGCATGACGGAGTAGGCATTGCCGGCCATCGGCTCGAAACCGCCGGTGTCGAGCAGGTGGCGCACCTCGGGCAGGTGGTACTCGAGCACATCGTAGGCGATCGAGGGGCTGACGGCGCACACCACCTTGCGCACCGCGACGATCAGGAGAACGACACCTCCCGCCACCCATACCCCGGGCCACCGAGCGCCCGTCCATGCGTTTGCCACGCGCGCCCGCACCGCCGCCGCCAGTTCTTTCTCCCATGGCCACATGAGAAGGATGGTCACCCCCAGCGCGCCCCATGCCAGCGGGGGGGACATCCAGTTGAGTCCGCTCGCGGACCCAGCCGCGGCCAGCAGCCACAGGGCGTGCGCGAGCAACCCCCACCCCAGCGCCAGCGAGAGGGGCAGCGACGGCGCCTTCGTCTGGCCGGCGAGTCGTCCCAGCAGACGCAATGCGCCGAACCCCCACAACAACGCCAACAGGGGCACACACCCCACCCGCGCCACCGCCAGACCGTGCGCCAAAAGGATCTCTGGATTCATGACCCTCTCCCGATCTCCCTCGGCCTGCAATCTGAAAGCCGGAATCGAGGGGAAACACAAATTTGGGGATTATTTCCCCATCTGTCTCGAATGCGGCATTGCCTTGTAAGGCCGAATGGGCAACTTCCTGGGATCGCCCCCCGCATTCTTTTGAACATATTCGTGAATTTTCTGAACAACCTCTTCCTGCTGCCGGCATTTTTCCAACACCTGCAGGTCTTTATTGTTTAGCATTCCTAAAAACTTTTGTAAGGCGCTTGGCCAGACATACCGTCTGCTTTTAAACGGCTCCTTGTTTACTTCGAAAGATTCCTGACTGTCCAGAGAATCGTAAAAATACTGGAGAACTTCCGGCTGTTCCGTATGGGCCAAGTCTCTGAATACCTGAAGAGTCTTGAACTGATTATTCGGGAAACCACGTGCCAGATCAATACAGAACAGTGTGTCTTCTTTTGACCCCAATCGGGCTCTGGTGACCACCGCCGTCCAGGCTGGCGATACCAACCAGGAATCCAGTACTTTGTAGACGTTCTTCTCGATCGCGGCATTTGTCTCAGGCAGGTTTTCAAACACATGGCCGAACTTTTCCTTGATCCGGCCAAGAAGAGCCATATGTTCCGTCGCCCGCGCCATTCCAATGCACTTGATGAGTCCCTTCAAGTGAAACTCTATTCGATTGCTTTCGTTCGGAAATAATTCGTAATCCTTCAGGGCCCTTTCGACTTGCATTCCCAATAGTGTTCGCGCCCTTGCGGAATAAGCACTTTCATCAAAGTGCAGGATATGAGACAAGTAATTGCCTCCATTTGAAGAATTGTTCCACTCAATTTTCTCAAGAAATTCTTCGACAACCCGTTGCCGTGTCTGGGTCGAGGAGGTGTTTGTCGCAATATCAGACGCCCGAGCCCAGGACTTTTGACGAATCTCCGCATCTGGGTTGTCAAAATCCTCAAAAATCCGAGTAAGTTCCTCATTCTCATCAAAAGAGGGGGAACCGGCTGTTGGGACGCTCTGCGAGGTCTGATACAAGTCAAACGAAGAACAGGAGGAATAATACCGAGTCTCTTGCGCAAAGAGAGAGCCTGTCCCGAAACAGAACCAGCAGAAAAGAAGAGCGTACCGCCCCACGAGGCGCAACGCCCCCGCTACCCGCGCCCCCGCCAGACCGTGCGCCAAAAGGATCTCTGGATTCATGATTCACTCTCGATTCCTCCCGGTCCCGGCGTGGGCCGGATAGGGGGGACGAATACGTTTTGCGCGCGGTCACCCGGGTTGACCGTAAACAGATTATAACAGATCCGAATCCAAATCTATTGAAACACAGACAAGCGCGAATAGTTTTGACGCAACGGAATCACAACCCAAACACGAGAAACGACCGGGAAGAATGGATCATGCGAAGACGCAAGGGCGCAAAGAACCGCAACTGTTCGTCAGTTCCGAGAGAGCGGGAGGCCAGATCCGGGGAGATGGATCATAATCCCCATCGTCCCGCCCCCCCCATCTCACCCCTGCGCCTGTGTTTCCTTCTGTGGCTTTGGAGGATTCAGCAGGGCTCGGACTTTCTGGACAAGGGTGGAGACGGAGAACGGCTTCTGCATGAATTCCACGTCCTGGTCTATAACGCCGTGGTGGGCGATGACATCGGCCGTGTAGCCGGACATGTAAAGCGCTTTGATACCGGGGCGTAACGCGGTCAGGCGGGTTGTGAGTTCTTTCCCGTTGAGACCCGGCATGACGACATCGGTGATCAACAGGTGGATCGGGCCTTCGTAACGTTCGGCCTGTGCCAGCGCGTCGGTCGCAGTCGTCGCCGTCAGGACCGTGTAGCCATGACGTTCCAGAATCGTCCGGCCCAGGTTCAGGATCGCCTCTTCGTCCTCCACCATCAGCACCGTTTCCGTTCCCGGGGTGGGCGCTTCCTGCTCGGCAGGGACGGGTTCCATTTCAGCGTCCTGAGCGCGCGGCAGGTAGATTTCGAAGGTTGTTCCCAGGCCGGGTTCGCTCGATACGCTGATGAAGCCGTTGTTCTGCTTGATGGCCCCGTACACCATGGCCAAGCCAAGGCCCGTTCCTTTGCCCACTTCCTTGGTGGTATAGAATGGTTCGAAGAGGTGTTTGAGGGCGTCCTTGTCCATGCCGGCCCCGGTGTCGCGCACCACCACCAGCGCGTAGTCTCCGGGAGCGACGCCGGTATGGCCGTTACTGAAAGAATCGCCGCAATGGATGTTCTGGGTTTCAATGGACAGTATCCCGCCGTCCCGCATGGCGTCGCGCGCGTTGACTGAAAGGTTGGCGAGAATCTGGTGCAGTTGCGTGCTGTCCATCTTGACAGGCCAGAGATGGGCGCCCGGTTTCCAGGCGAGTTCGATATCCTCGCCGATCAGGCGGCTCAGCATCCGCAGCAGACCCTCGATCGTGTCGTTCAGATTCAGGATTCTGGGGCAAATGGTCTGCTTGCGCGCAAAGGCCAGGAGCTGACGGGTCAGGTCCGCGGAACGTTGGGCGGCATTGATTATTTCATTCAAATCTTTTCGAGTTTCATCCAAATCGTCGGACGTCAGGGCCAACTCGGCATGACCGATAATCACCCCGAGCATATTGTTGAAATCGTGCGCGACCCCACCGGCCAGGCGCCCCACCGATTCCATTTTCTGCGCCTGAAGCAGTTCCATCTGCAACCGGTTTTGTTCCTCCTGGGCGTGTGCCCGCTCGGTGATGTCAATGCCAATGCCCACGAAGTGCGGTTTTTCATCAATGGTTAAGGGACAGGCGGTCATGTACATCGGGATCTTGCCGCCGTTCTTGCATTGCAGTTCCACCTCGGCCTCGCCGAAGCCGTCCTGCAGGGTCTTGTGGACAGCGGCGAGGATGGCCTTCTGGCTTTTTTCGTCGTCGCGATACCAGTCCAGCAGTTCCATCCTGGCCAGTTCGACGCTGGAGTATCCGGTTAATTCTTCATGCTTCCGGTTCCAGCGCACCAGTTGGTTCCTCTCGTTGTAGAGGTAGATGATCCCCGGCGTGCTGTCCAGAATGGCCTCGGTCAATTTCTTCTCGCGCAGCAGGGCCTCGCCGGTTTCTTTCCGCTCGGTGATATCGCGAACCGACGCGATCAGCCGCTTTCGCCCCCGTATCTCGCAGGCGCGCAAGGCGACTTCAGCCCAGAAGCATTCGCCCCCTTTGCGGCGCCCCCGCCACTCGAAAATCTGGGGACCAATCACTAAAGCGCGGACGATGTAGGATTCCGCGTCGGCCTGGGTGTATGGAGGTTCGTTCTCACTGAAATCTCTCAGTGTGAGCGTGAGCGCATCGTTGCGTTCGCAACCATACATGGCCAGCATGCGTTCGTTGACATCCAGGATGCGTCCCGCCTCATCGTGGATGAAGAGCGCATCGCTGGTAGAATTGAAAATTTCACGATAGCGTTCCTCGCTCGTGCGAAGCGACTCTTCGGCCAGGCGACGCGTCGTGATGTCATGATAGTTGAGCAACAGGCCCCCGATGACCGGATCGTGCAGCAGGTTGGCCGCGGTGTATTCAATCCATTTGTAACTGCCGTCTTTGCAGCGGTAACGGCATTCCCCCTTTTCGGAAGCGCCCGGATGGTTCGCCAGCTCGCCCAGGCGTTGCCGGACGCCCGCCTGATCCTCCGGATGGACATGATTCCAGATCGCCATCCCGACGGTTTCATCGGGCCGCCATCCAAACCATTTCTCGATGTTGGGGCTTTTATACCGGTTGATACCTGTTGGGTCGGTGATCGCGATCACATCGGCGATATTGGAAATCATGGCGCGCTGCTGGGTCGCCATCGCGCGAACCGTGCCGCCAAACGCATGGCTCAGGATACCCACCACCGCCATGGCTGCGCAGGCCAGCGTGGCGATCAGCACCAGCAGTTTCACCAGGGTGGCCTGCTGTTCCTGCCGGGCATACTCGATATTGACCCCCAACCGCACAATTCCGATTTCTTCTGATTCCAAACCGCCGTGATAGGGGACCACGATTTCTTTGACGACCTGGTCGTTCCAGAGCCGATCGCGAATGGCCGCCCGGTCCCGCTTTAGTCCGCCCTGGCTGAACGCGACGTCTTCCTTGCTCGCCATTTGATCGTCCAGCGCCGGATTGCTGTGCGCAATAATTCGACCGTCGGGCGCCTCCACCGAGATATAGAGCAGTTCGGGAATACGGGCGCACGTTTCCTCAACCAGAAGCCGGGCGTGGTATTTCCCCGAGAAACTGATACGACTGATCGATTCGCTCAGGATGTTTCCCAGCGTCTTGGAGAGGCGGTCTTCCTCTTTTGTCTGCAATTGAGAAAACAGATAGCCGGCGACACCCGTCACAGTCAACATGAGCGCCATGACGAGTGCGCCAAAGCTCAACGCCAGTTTTCGATCGACAGCATCCAGAATGCGGAGTTTACGGAACAGCATGGGTGAGAATCACTTTCCTTCAGGGTTGACAACTTTCAACTCTCCGCGCCAGATCGGCGTTTTACTTTCCCAGGGCTTCTTGAATTCTGCAGGAACCGGCCCCATCCAGCCGGGGAACAGACTCAGAGTCTCCGTGGTGATCGGAAAGGTCGGCACAAGGGCGTGGCGGGGCGGTTTGCTCCCGGTCAGCAACTGGTAGGCGGCCCGCATCGCCTCGGCGCCCAGGGGGCCGCAGAATTGCGCGGAGTCGATCACGGTCAATCGCCCGGCTTTGATGTTCTCGATGGAATCCGGATCGCCATCAATGGTGGCCACCAGGATCTCCTTGCGGCCCGCCTCGGCCAATCCCCGTACCACATTCAGCCCCCCGCCATCGTTGACCGTGAAGATGGCATCGACAGTGCCTGTAGTGGGAAAGTCGCGCAGGATGGCTTCGGCCGCTTTCCGCCCGCTTTCCGGCTCGACCGCCTGATAGGATTTCAAGATTCTGTAGCGGCGCTTTGCCTCGGCCAGGGCGTCCAGGAACCCGTTGACCCGCTCGACGGTCGAAGAAACATGGGGGTATTCCACCAGAATCAGTTTGATTTCTCGATCGGCCGGAAAACGGCTGGCGATGTATTCCCCATCGAGATAGCCCGCCATAAAGTTGTCCGACGTGCGATAGGCGGCCAGTTTCCCCCCGGCGATATACTGGTCATAGGCCACCACCGGAATTCCGGCGGTATTGGCCTCGCGCAGCGGGGCGGCCAGCGCGGCGTTATCCGTCGGCTGGACGATGATCAGGTCCACGCGCGAGGCGATCATCGCGCGCATCTGTTCGATCTGCTTCTCGATGCCGTCCGCACCGTCCCCGGCCACCTGCGCCTCCAGCCGGATCGCGGGTTGACCCGACGCAACCGCTTCCTTGTTGATTTTCTCCGCTTCGGCTTCCAGACCCTTGCGCATGGCGACCTGCCCCGGAATGCTCATGGACCAGTAAAGCACTCCGACGCGGAATTCCTTACCGTGGGCTGTCGTGCCAAAGGCTTGCAGGACCACGAGGAAAAACAGGAGCACTGGAACGAAGTCGTGTTTCAGCCGACCCCAAAGATCCCTTTTCATACAGGTTCCTCCTCTGGACTGACCTATGACCGGCAACTGCTTGAAAACTTTAATTTCGGCTCACTACATATTTCTGCCATATTACCGGGGAGATGCGCAATCCTCTTTTCTCGAAGAGCGAGAATGTCTCCACTAAGAATTGGTCTGGGAGAATTGCGACAATTAGGGAAAAACGAAAAACACTCGTCCTCACCGGTCCGGTGTGGGAAGAGAGGTTCCACCCGTCTGCGAGAAGGGAGTGGCGCCGGGGAAGGCCAGATCGGGAAAATCCACCGACAGGAGATCCGCCACCAGACGCAGGGGCAGGCCGATCACGTTCTGCAGGTCGCCCCGCACCTCCTCGACAAACCGCCCCGCGCCGCCCTGGATGCCGTAGGCGCCCGCCTTGTCGAGCGGTTCGCCCGTGGCGACGTACGCCTCGATTTCTTCCTCGCTCAGGGGGCGAAAACGCACTTCCGTCGTCGCCGATTCGACCACGATGCTCCCTCCGGCCAGCCGCACGGCCACGCCGGTGGTCACCTCGTGTTCCCGTCCGCTCAGGGTCTGGAGCATCCGGACCGCTTCACCGGGGCCGGCGGGTTTGCCCAGCGTCACGTCGCGACCGTTGCCGTCGTGGTAATGCACCACGGTGTCCGCCGCCAGCACGACCGTATCCGGCTCGACACGCTCGGCCACCTCGCGGCATTTCTCGCGCGCGGCCAGCCGGGCAAACGCGACCGAGTCGGACGCCACAAGGAGCGACTCGTCCACGCGGCTCGGCGCCACTTCAAACGCGACGCCCAGCAGACCGAGCAGTTCGCGTCGGCGCGGAGAGACCGAGGCCAGAACCAGACGGGGGAGGGACAGTTTCATATCGCGCGCCTTTCCGATCCACAGGCGGATAACGTTTGGGGGAATGCGCCCTTCCTGCGCCCTCGCCCTTTGGGGGACGCACGAGAACAACGGGACTCTTATACTTTACCGGGAAACTCCTGTTTTGCGCAAGAGACGAAAAGACGGCCTCCGGGCGCGCCAATATCCCGATCGGTGTCTGTCACACCGTAGGGGCGGACCTGTGTGTCCGCCCCCAACACGAAGGGGACAAGAAAAGAGAATCGCGCGGAGGCGCAGGGACGCGGAGAATTTTGGCCAACCGGGGTCCGGGTCAGAGTCCGGTCTTTCCCTGCGCCAATAGGGCCGCAGCGGGCGGGTCCAGAAACAGGTGGCAATCGGCGTGGCGCTGGAGGATCGAGGCGGGCACGTCGGGCGTGATCGGTCCCTCGACCGCGCCCCGCACCGCCTCGGCCTTGCGCGCGTCGGGGACGGTACAGACGATCGCGCGCGCCGCCATGAGGCGCCGGATGGACATCGTGATGGCCTGACGCGGCACGTCGTCGAGCGTGGGGAACCACCCCTCGCCCAGCTGCTGCCGACGGCACGCCTCGTCGAGTTGGGCCACCCGATACGGTTGATCCGTCTCGAAGTCGGCGGGGGGATCGTTGAACGCCAGGTGGCCGTTCTCGCCGATGCCGATGAACGCCACGTCCACCGTCACCGGCGCGATCAGCGCCGCCAGCCGGGCGCACTCGGCTTCGGGGGCGCTATCCGCCTCGATGAAGTGGAACTGTCGGACGGGTCGGGGGAGCCGGTCCACGAAGCGCTCTTTCAGGTAACGCCGGAACGACGCCGGATGCGTGCGCGGGATGCCGAGGTATTCGTCCAGGTGGAACACTGTCACGCGCGGCCAGTCCACGTCCTCGCGCACGAGCGCGTCGAGCAGGTCGAACTGTGACGCGCCGGTGGCCAAGATCATCGCCGCCTCGCCGTTCTGGCGCAGAGCCTCGCGGAGCCGCGCCGAACCCGTTCGCGCGGCTGCCACGCCCATGTCGGATATGGAATCGAGAATTTGAATGTGCATGGTTTCATCTTTCTCAAACAGAGAGACTCTATTGGGGGGAGGTGGCCGTGAAGAATAGAAGCGTGATCCTACACCGCCTCCCCTTCCTCATGGGGCTTTTCATCGGGAGCATTGGACTCTTCCGGTTTCTCGTTGCCGCCCAGCAGTCGGGAAACGGCAATCGAAAGGAAATGAAGGGTCACACGATAGGTTTCCCATCCGATGATTATAGAGATTATGAAAGGGGGGCTGAAAATACAACCGTCATCCAAAATAAAGATGGACACTTTGAAACAATACCACCAGACCAACACTCCCAGAATAGAAGAAATCCGTTTCGTATTCCCGGAATTGATCTCTTTAAAATTTCGAAGAAGTTGAATAAAATCTCTCATGATAAGAGCTAAAGCATAGATCCATCCGAAAGTAAGAAATCCAACAATTCCCCACCCGGAGATATTCTTCGGCACGGCAGCAAAATTTCTGTACATTAAGTCACTATTTACCGGTGAGAACAAATCGTGAACCGCCATAAATACAAAAACGAGAAGGATTATGTAGAGTTCGATCCCGAACAGGATGCAGACAACTTTCGTCCCGAAATAGAGTTTGTGACAGGTGGATTTCCGGATATATTCGCGCATCTTACACCGTCCCCTCTTCCCCCTGCGGCGCTTCGCTGGGACCGGTGGGGTTTTCCTGCCTCGGGTCGCAGGCCTGAAGGCGTTGGCCGACAAGAGAGAGAACATGATCCACCACGCGGCAGGTTCCCCACCCGACGATGATTGGGATCAATAAAAGAGACAACGGGAGAAATCCTGAATCCGACAACTCTTTCGCGGGCCAACCTTCAGTCAGGGAAAAGGACGCTTTGTTCACATAATGCCAGACCAGAAACCCCACGACACAGGCGATCTTCTTCGTCTGATCTGGATCGACTCTTTTGAAGTGCCAGAGAAGAGGAAAAGATAGCAAACTGAAAATCAGGAGAATGACAAGCCAGAGGAGAAATGTTGACAAGAAAAACAAGAAGAAATCCCCTGTCGAAGAATCCTTCCAGGCGGACCAGGTAAGAACCACAATAAAATAACTGAGAAACCAGAGGAAACCGCAAAACAGAATACAAGCGACTTTGGACCCATAATAAATTCCGCCGTAAACCGGTTTCCGGAGATCCTCACGCATCGTGCATCACCCCTTCCTTCTGGAAGGCATCACCGGCCCCCGAGGGATCACCCGGCTTCGGATCGCAGGCCTGCAGGCGCATACCGACGATGGAGAGGGCCGGGTAAGCCACACGGTAGGTCAACCAGCCCAGAATCAGAGGGGAAACGAGGGGGAAAATCTCGAGTAACGGTTCAAAAGGAGAAGCCCCTTTCAAGGCCAGATACGACGGATTTTTGCCCAAAGCCCCCAAGACCGGATTGAGAAAACACCAGACCGCGACTCCCAGAATGATCGCCATCTTGTACGACTGGGCCGGGCTGACTTCCTTGAAACGCCGCAGAAGGGGAAAGGAAAGACAGACGATCAGGATCAGAAACGCAATCTGGGAAAACAACAGGCCCGCGAAGAGCCCGATTCCTTCCCTCCCTCCGCTTTGTTCCTGAAACAGGCTGGACAGAATTCCCCACCCCATTATCAGGACAACAAAAAGACTGAGAAGGCCAGCCACCCCCCCGAGAGAGATACAAACCGCCTTTGTCCCATAATAGAGCCGCCCATAGACCGGTTTCCGGAGATCTTCGCGCACTTTTCACCTCGGAAGTATAGAAAAGATTCATTCCCGCTCAGGACACCTGTCCGGTATAGTGTTTTTTCCCCGCTTCGTGCAACAGAAAACCGGGTGGCGTCCGAGAAAAAGGTTGACACCACACGGGCCGATCTGGAAACTGGCCGGTACTATGGCCAAGAAAAAACCCCTCAACAGACCCCCCAGATCTTCCGAAGACGAATCGGGTCGCCCGGCTTCCCCGTCGTACCGCGACATGGAACTGGCCGCGTCCGCCAATGTCCGGCGCGCGCCCGCCGCACCCGCCGCTTCGGCTCCCCGGACGGAAGCCCCTCCGGCGGTGAACCTGCAGGTCGCGCTCGACCACACCTACCAGGTGTGCCAGTCGGCCATCGAGTGGCTGACCGTTCCGCGTCTCCTGCTTGGGGGCGGAACGCTCTTCGGCATCTTGCTGGTGGCGCTGCTCGTGCTGCAGAGCGACACGATCAACAAGGTCCGGGGCGATTTTGCCTACGACGCCGGGCGGTGGGAACAGGCGGCGGCCCTGTACGCGCCCTACCTGAGAGACTTCGACAAGAACCTGTGCCCCGACATGGCCGAAGCGTGCCTGAAGTCGGCCCGGGCGCGTCTCGAAATGAAACAATACCCCGAGGCGCTCGAGGCGCTGGCGCTGGCCGAAAAGTCCGAGCACCGGGCCAAATACTCGGACACCCCGCGGCTCAAGCCCGACCGGTTTACCTACACGGGCTGGGCCTTGATGGACACGGGCGACACCTCGCGCGCGCTCAGCAACCTGAACCAGGCGGTGGCCGCCAATCCCGCCCACCCGCTGGCCAATTACCTGTTGGGCCAGTATTACGAAAAACAGGGAGCCATCTCGCAGGCCACCCCCTATTTTGACCGGTTGACCGGCCTGCCGCAGTACGCGGACGCCTGCGAGGCGTTCCGCAAGCGTTTTGAAAACACCGCGGCGCTCGTGCCCGCCGAGGCTTTGCAGGGGGTGCCGGAAAAGGTTGAGGTTCAGCCGAAAGTCTCCGTCCCGGCCAAGGCGGTCCCCTCGAAGGCTAAAATTCCGGCTCCGCCCAAGGCGGTCAACATTCCGCCCGCGCTGGGCGGTCCCATCCCCGCCGAAGCCCTGCCGCAGACGGCGCCCCCGCCGCAGAAAGCGCCCGTCCCGGCTGCGCCCAAACCTGCGGCCCCCAAAGCGGTGGCCCCGGTCTCGGTTCCTGCGCCGGTTGCCCCCGCCGCGCCAGCAGTGACCCCAACCGCGCCCGTGGCGGTTCCCACTCCGGCGGCTGCTCCGACTCCGGCCCCGGCGGCCACTCCTGCGCCTGCGGGCCAGTAGTTTGAGATTTCTCTGTACTCCATCTCTTGCAGAATCTGCGCAAACCGCGATGATTTCATGAACGGAAAGAATGGAACCTGTAAAACCCCATAACGCAAAGACGCCGAGACGCAAGGACGCAGAGGGTTCCGGATGAGGAGGATGGCGCGATCTCAAAACCCGGGCCGAAAACAGGGGCGGAATGTGTGGACGACAAAACTGAAAATCTAAGAATCTTTGTGTCTCTGCACCTTTGCGACTTTGCGTTAAAATTGTTTGCGGTCTCGCTGCGCCAGGACTCTTTTCGATAATCGGATCTGAGGTGGCACGGGCGTCCCGCCCGTGAGGCGGTTCGTACCGCCGGCGTCCCCGCCGGCGTGGTTCTGAGGAGACTCGCGGAACAGGTTCCGGAGCCTCTTCATGGGCGGGACGCCCATGCCACCTCTTTCTTCACCTCATTTTCCATCCCTAAGGTGATGTCGGCCAGGAAGGGGAATTCTCGTGGCCAAGGCAAAAACCGTTTACCTGTGTACCGACTGCGGCAACGACACGTCCAAGTGGGCGGGGCGTTGCCCGTCCTGTGGGGCGTGGAACACGCTTGTGGAGGAAACCCTGCGCCCAGCGCCTCCCGGTTCCCGGGGCGGCGCGGCGGGGGCGGGCCTGCTCAGCTCGCGTCCCCCGCAACCCATCACCGAGATCCCGCCGGACGACGGACGGCGCATGGCCACGGGCATCCACGAGTTCGATCGCATTCTGGGCGGGGGACTGGTCGAGGGGTCGGTGACGCTCCTCGGGGGCGAGCCGGGGGTGGGCAAGTCCACCCTGATGCTCCAGGTGGCCAAAAGCCTGGCCGCCGCGTTCGGCGAGGGCGCGCCCGGGGTGGCCGACTGGGCCGGACGACCGGTGCTCTACATCACGGGCGAAGAGTCCGCCCGCCAGACCCGGATGCGCGCCGAACGGCTCAACGCGTTCCACCCGGCGTTGCTGGTCCAGTGCGAAACGGACGTGGACACCATCTCGTCCACACTCGATAAGGTCCAGCCCGGCGTGGCGGTGATTGATTCGATCCAGACGCTCTACTCGTCGCAGGTGGCCTCGGCGCCGGGCAGTGTGGCGCAGATCCGCGAAAGCGCGGCGCGGCTGGTGCGCCAGGCCAAGGAGAACGGGTTTGCACTCTTCTTCATCGGCCACGTGACGAAAGAGGGGATCGTGGCCGGGCCTCGCCTCCTCGAGCACATGGTGGACACGGTCCTCTACTTCGAGGGGGAGCGGCACTTCTCGTTCCGGATTCTGCGGTCGGTCAAGAACCGCTTCGGCTCGACGAACGAGATCGGGATTTTCGAAATGCAGGAGTCGGGCCTGACGCCCGTGGACAACCCGTCGGAGATGTTCCTGAGCGAGCGCCCGGCGGACACGCCCGGCTCGGTCGTGCTGGCCGCGCTCGAGGGGTCGCGTCCCCTCCTGGTCGAGGTGCAGGCACTCGTCAGCCCCAACGCCGGGTTCGGCACGCCGCGCCGCGCGGCGCACGGCATGGACGCCAAGCGCCTCGCGCTGATCCTCGCCGTCCTCGAGAAGCGGGTGGGACTGCCCCTGTCGAACCACGACGTGTTCGTCAACATCGCCGGGGGGCTGCGCATCGAGGAACCGGCGCTGGACCTGGCCGTGGCGGCGGCGGTGGCGGGCAGCGCGCTCAACCAGCCGATCGAGATGGGGACCGTGGTGTTCGGCGAGGTGGGCCTGGCGGGCGAGATCCGGTCGGTCGGCCAATTGCAGAAACGCTTCCACGAAGCCCAGCGCCTCGGGTTCAAACACTGCATCTACGGCGCCCCCCGCCGCGAAAAACCCACCAAACACCAGACGCTTTCCCTGTTACCCGCCTCGACCCTGGAAGAAGCGCTGCGGTTGTTGGGGCTGAACGGAAAAACGTGAGGGAATGGATAATCCTAAAAACCGCAGTTGACTCTTGCTCTCGTTCTGCAAGTGTAGCAAACTGAGTGCATGAACGAGAAAAATCTCTTCCCAACCCCTCACCCATTGGGTGACTCCAATGCGCCCGAGATCGAATCTCTGGTGGTGGACACTTTTGGCGGCCGGGTCCACGTGGAGTGGGCGCCCCAGGCGGCCGTGACGCCTCTGGGGCAATTGCCGTTCTTCATCGAGTTCCTCAAGACGGCCCGTCTTTTTGATGCCTGGGTTCAGGATTGCCCGCTGGAGTACCACAGCCCCAATGCCCCGGCCAAGCGCGACATTCTGGGGACGACTCTGCTGTGTCTGCTGGCGGGTCACACGCGCTACGCTCACATCGCGGCGATTCGGGCCGATGGGGTGAATCCGGAATTGCTCGGCATGTCGAAGGTGGCCAGCGAGGACTCGGTGCGCCGGGCGTTTCAGGCCGTTGATGGGGAGGAGTGCGCGCTCTGGCAGACCGCTCACCTGCGGCGCTGTTACGAACCGTTGCTTTTCGAGCCGTGGATTCTGGATCTGGACACGACGGTCAAGCCCCTCTACGGCCGTCAGGAAGGGGCCGTGAAGGGCTACAACCCGCAGAAACCGGGCCGTCCCTCGCACACGTACCACACCTACTTTCTGGCCAACCTGCGCCTGGTGCTCGACGTCGAGGTGCAGTCGGGCAACCGGACGGCGGCGAAGTACACGAGCCCCTCGTTCTTCTCCTTTCTCGACACCCTGTCCCCCGAACAGCGGCCGGTCTTCGTGCGCGGCGACTGTGCCTTCGGCAACGACGCGGTCATGCGCGAGTGCGAGAAACGGGGACAGCCTTACTTGTTCAAGTTGCGCCAGACTCAGAAAGTACGGGGGCTGATCGAGAAACTCTTCGCGCGCTCCGAGTGGGAGGACGCCGGCCAGGGCTGGGAGGGCGTGGAGTCGCGGCTGCGCCTGAGCGGCTGGGAGCGCGAGCGCAAGGTCGTCGTCCTGCGTCGGCGCCTGAAAGGCGATCTGCTTTTGGCCAACCGCCCACAACCAGGACAGTTGGAACTGGCTTTTGTCGAGACACTCGAGACGGTGGGCCCGTACGAGTACGCCGTACTGGTGACGGACCTCGCGGGCGAAATCCTCACGTTGGCGCAGCACTACCGGGACCGGGCGGACTGCGAGAACGTCTTCGATGAGTTGAAGAACCAGTGGGGCTGGGGCGGGTTCACGAGTCGGGACCAGAAACGCTGCCAGATCATGGCGCGCCACACGGCTCTGGTCTACAACTGGTGGTCGCTGTTCGCGCGCCTGGCCCTGCCCGACAAACACCACGAGGCGCAGACCAGCCGCCCGCTTCTTCTGCACGCCGTGGGCAAGCAGACGCAACACGCCGGTCAGACCACGCTGACCCTGACGAGCCTGCATGCCGAGTCGGCCTGCATCCGCAAAGTTTTGCGCGGTTTGACGGGCTTTTTCCTGCACCTTCGCAAGGCTGCGGAGCAGTTGGATTGGACTGAGCGCTGGCGGCTGATTCTGAGCCGCGCCTTCGTCGTCTTTCTGAAAGGAAGACTCCTCGGCGTACCGGGAAAACCCGCCCTCGGATGCACTTGAGCGACAAACACCGGCGCCCAAGGCCCTTGATCAGGGTTCAACTGCTGTTTTTAGGATAATGGATAATTGACGATGGATAATGAACAAGGAAACGGATGACCACTTTTTCTACCACCAAGACACCAAGGCACAAAACATCCTGACCCTTCCCCTTTGTGACTTGGTGTCTTGGTGGTGAAAGACCGATAGAATCCCCGTACAAGATTCAAAGGGCATCCCCGGTTTTCCGGGGATTCATTAGGACCGTTGCTTCAGATGGATTCGTTTTCCCCCGGACGCCTCGATACGACGTTCTATTTCTTTGAGGGTTTCCTCATACCGTTTGAAATCTTCTCTCGTAAGTTTCAAAAAGTCGAATGCGACAAATGACAACTCCCGGTCGGTTGCTTCATTCCGATACCGCCCAGAAGAAAAGGGGATACTCAGTTTTTTCCATTCAAACGTTCCCATGCACAAACCGACAGGTGGGGCGGAATCGGCCTCAGACGAGGAGACAAAAGGCAACATCCACTCGATCCGGCAGGTCGAGTCCCCAGGCATCTCTTTTCGCCACAAAGTGGAATCGCTTTCTTCAAACAGAAAGAGTCCCGTCAGTTCCGGGAAAACCGATTCACCCGAAACAAGAAGAAACAGGGTATCGATGAATCGAGAGATCGGGACGGCTAATTCGGAACCAGCCGGAATATCAAGACAATACCCTTTCCACTTTTCCTCATAACACAGAATCGCTTCCTGGGGGGTATCCGTTCCAGAACACAGGTAAAGTTGAAACCTTTCGTGTTCCGGTTCTATTTCATCCGATTCATTTGAAACTCGTTTGAAATTCAACAGAAACCCGTTGAGTCTCAGAACCGTAATAATATGAGAGACCGCTTCAGGTTTAATCACAGGCGGAACATAATAACCCATCTCATTTTTCTCCTTTGTGTCGAGAAATTTTTCATGTCCCCTGGAATCGTTTCATAGTCAATTATCCAATGTCTCTTATCCCTTCCACACTCCCCAACGCCGCCACGGTGAACACGAGCGGGTAGAGGCGTTCGTGGTACCAGAGTTGGGAAAAGTAGAGGCCGATGGGGGCGGCGAGGAAGGTTTGGCCGTGGTCGGTGGCTTCGACGATCCAGGCGAGGGCGGACTGAACGGTCTCAGTCGGCGCGCGGCCCGCGAGGGCGCGCAGGGCCAGGGCGGTTTCTTCGACCGTCGAGGGAGCGCCGGGCACGCCGCCCCAACCGCCGTCGGCGTTTTGCGTGTGGAGGAGCCAGGTGGTGCCGCGCTCGACGAGGTATTCGATTGTGGGAGCGGCTTGCGTGTCGGAGTCGAAAGCGCGCAGGGCGTGGAGCACCTGAGCCGTGCCGTAGGTCGGGTTGATCTTGCCCGGCGCGGCCTGGTTGCCGAACCAGAGCGGGAGCCACGAGCCGTCTGGTCGCTGGATGCGGGTGAGGTAGTCGAGGCCACGTAGAGACGCGTGATCAAGTTCCTTCCGAAGATTGTCGGGGACCTCGTCGCGCCATTGCTGAAAGGCGAGCAGGGCGTGGGCCGTGATGTCGGGACAGCTGCGGTCGAAAGGGAGTTTACCCCACCCGTGGCAGAAGGTCGGGATGCCGCCGTCGCGGTTCTGGAGGTCCAGGAGCCAGCGCAGACCCACCTGCGCCGCCTCGCGGGTGGCGTCGTCCACGGGACCGAGCCGGCGGAGCGCGAGGAGTGCGCCGGAAGTGTCGTCGGCGTCGGGCACACCGCCCTTCAGGTCGGTCCAGGCCCACCCGCCCGGCGCGGCGTGGGTGAAGGGGTGCTCGACGCGCCACTGCTGGCCCAGGAGCCAGGCGCGGATCGCCGCGCGGTCCGGGTCGGTGAGAAGAGGCTCGGCGTCCGGTCCATTCGACAGGGCGTTCACCGAAAGGGTCGTGACCCAAGTGGCCAGGTTGGTGTCAATGGGCCACGAGCCGTCCGGGCGGACGTTGTCGCGCAGAAATTCCGCGCAGCGTTGTGTCACGAGGTGGTCGGCCAGTCCGCTCGACGCCAGGCTCATGGAGACGAACGCCGTGAGGGGCGCGGCTTCGAGGAAGCCGCCGTTGGTGGGCTGGATGCGGGTGAGGACGTCCAATACACGCGGGATGAACCATTCGCGGACCCCGGACCAGAGATTCTTCTTCTGTTGCGCCCGGCGATACCGCACCAGGCCGATGGCGATGAGGGCCGGAATGGCGTAGCTGACCACGGGCAACTGGAGCCACTTGAAGGTCTGGTGCGGGAGCGCGGCGAGTTCGAAGGGGAGTTGGGGGATGCGCCCCCACACCTGTGGTTCCGGTCCCAGTCGCCCCGCCAGCGCGCAGAGGGTCAGGATGGGGGCAGAGAAAGTACGGTCATTGCCATAGGCCGCGAGCACGGCCCGAGCGATCAAGTCGGGTTCGAGCGATCCGGCGGCGCGGGCGATCCATGCCTCGGCGCGTTTGACCACTTCGGCGCGCGACCCGTCGTCGAGCGAGAGGGCGGACCAGACGAGCAGGGTGGTGCTGAGGTTGCTGGGGCTGGCAGGCGTGTCGCCCCACCCGCCGTCGGCGTTGGCGTGGCGCGCCAGCCAGTCGAGGCCGTTGCGGATCAGGGCCGCGTGGGCGTCCCGGTTGACACGGTCGAGCGCAAAGACCGCCACGGCGGTCGAGAGCGCGCTGGGAGAGAGTTCCCCGTGCCAGACGCCGGAAGGGGTGCGTTCGTCGAGGAGGCGCTGACGGGCGTTGTCGAGCGTGCGGCGGGTGGCGGCGAGCAGCGAGGAGGGAAGGGCCGAGGGGACAGGGGAGGGAGCAGAAGAGGTGGCATGGGCGTTCCGCCCATGCAGAGGCTCTGGAACATGGGAGGGAGCATGCGTGCGTGTTTCCGGAACCGCGCCGGCGGGGACGCCGGCGGTACGAACCGCTTCACGGGCGGGACGCCCGTGCTCCCTCGGGTTGTCTTTTCTCTGGAGATCTATATCGGAGTTTTCCATCTTTTTCAGACTCTTTCCCCTCTTTTCATAGTTCGGGCTTTCAGCCCTTTCAAAAAAAGGGACGCCTTTCCTGGGGCGACGCTTCGCTTGCCCCAGGCTGGTATAGATCCGCGCCGTTGGCGCTCAACCGCGGTTTCATTTCGCCAGGCACCCCAGGGTCAGGAGGGCGTACCAGACGTATTCGCAGTCGGGTGTTTCGTCGGCGGCGTGAGGGCAGAACCCCCCGTTTTCGGCCCAGAGCGTTTCGATCAGGTCGAGTGTGCCCGTCCGCGCGAATTCGAGATCGGCGCCGAGTTGCCGGAGCGCGAACAGGGCGGAAGCGGTGGAGAGCAGATCGGGCAACGGCGCGCGCGGATTGGCCAGGAACCCACCGCTCGGATGGTACCGGTCGCGCAGCCAGGTCTGAATGTTCGAGTCCGCCGGGTCCGGTTTCCTGTCGAGCGTTTTCAGGAGCGCTCCGGCGGCAGCCGTCACGGTCGTGGTCCCTTCGGGGGCGCCGGGATGGTTGCCGTATCCGCCGTCCGTGGCGCGGTGTCGCCGGACACACCGCACAATCGCTTCAGGGTTTTCGGGCGCGAGGCCCAGATCCTCGCAGGCCAGAAGCGCGAGGAAGGAGGAATAGACAGAGTCCTCGCCGCGCGCGGCGGCCTGGGCGTTGGACGCATACCCTCCGTCCGGACACCGGCAGGTTTGCAGGTGAGTCAGGATGGCTTCCTGGCCGGGCAGGGGACGCGCGTGGAACGCCTGCACCATGCGGGCGAAGGTCTGATGGCCCAGCACCCCCAGCCGCGAGGCCAGCGCGGTCTGGCGGGCGAGGTTGGGCGTGGACAGAATGCGGAGGCAGCGCAACAGGCACCCGAGGTGGACCAGGTCAAGGCCTTCGCCTTCACCGAAGGAGGCAAGATAAGGGCGCGTTTCCTCGACGGGGAGGCTCTGTCCCAACGCCAGCAGGCACCCCAGGGCAAATGGCGCGTAATAGAGGTCCGATTCGGTGGACCGTCCCCGAAATCCTCCGTCCGGGTTGTGGTGTTTGAACAGGAATTCGGCGATGGCTTTGCGGTCGTTCTGGTCCAGATAGGAACGGGCACGGGCGGCCCGGTCGAGCAGACTGAGGCTGAGGGTGGTCATGGCCAACGCTCCTTGGATTTATTGCCAAAGGATCCGGGGGTATGTTTCTTTCCCGGCTCAGCCCTTCTCCCGTCATTCCCGCGCAAGCGGGAATCCAGAGTCGGGACGCCCTGGGTTTGATCCTCACTTTTTCCGGTTTTCTCCCTTTTCGTCGTTCGCGCTTCCTCTGGGTCCCCGCTTTCGCGGGGATGACGAACAGAAGAGTTCCCCGGGGATACTGAAGGTGTTTTTGCGAAAGAACTATAATTAGAAAAAACCGTACTCTTCAGTCCGACAGAAAGCGATCTTCTTCCAAGGGCGCTTCCAATGAAGCGTCTCAACAGGCGCGTCCGAGAATTTTTCCCACCACGCGGCGCAGGAGACTTTTCAGGTGGGCGTTCTTCAGGGGGCTGAGGGAACGCACCGCTTCGTTCTTGAAATGCTCGAGCAGCTGCCGGGCTTTTTCCTCGACCGCCAGTTCGCGGATCTGTTCGAGGAATTGCTCGTACACGACCCGATCCGTCTTGCCCGAGCACCAGACGCTTTCGATGAGTTGGCGCCCGGCGGGCGTGGCCTGTTCATGGGCCAGCGCGAAGAGAATCGAAGGCCGCATGGCGTGGGCGTCGCCGTCCCCCGCTTCGCTGTGGAAGTCGTCCAGGTCGTCACGGATCTGGAACGCAATGCCGAGCGCGTCGCTGAAACGCTTGAGCACCTGGCAGACCTCTCCGTCGGCTCCGGCGGCGATGGCGCCGATCTGGAGCGCCACGTCGAAGGCCGGGGCGGTCTTGAGACGGAAGATTTCGATCACCTCGCGCGGGGTCTGGGGTTTGGGCGCGCGCATCCAGCAGAGTTCTTCCCCCTGCCCCAGGCAGAGCGTCCGGTGTCCCTGAACGGCGACCCGCATCAGTTGTTCAATCTGTTCCGAGGGCATCCCGCATTCGGCAATCTGGCGGTATCCCTCGCCCAGGAGAAAGTCGCCCACATTGAGCGCCACGGGAATGCCGTCGCGGCGGTGGAGCGTGACTTCACCATACCGCACGGCGTCGTCATCCTCGATGTCGTCATGGACGAGTGAGGCCTTGTGAAAGCATTCGACGGCGACGGCCAGGCGGCGGGTGGCTTCGGGCACGCTGGTTTCTGCGCCGCGCAGCGCCTTATAGACGCAGACAGCCAGCAGAGGACGCCAGCGCTTGCCCCCCTTGCGCAACCACTCGATCGCAATCTCCTCGGTCTGGGTCTTCCCCGAGTCGAGGAGAGAACGCAGTTCTTCCGCTTCGAACCAGCGGCGCACCTGCGTGCGCAATTCGTCAATGTCGAGCCGTCCGGCCCACCCTTCCTCGGAGCGGAGGCGGATGGCCTCGCGCACCCAGTCGAAGTCGGTACGGGTGCTGTCGCATCCGGTCTGGTAGAGGGGAATCGCCAAGCCGGGGATGGCGTCGGCGGCCATGTAGGGGAACGAGCGTTCGAGCGTCGAGAGGCAACTGACCCCGATGACGGCGTCCACCCGCCCCTGTTCGAGAAGTTTGGTGACGACGGTGGTCCCCTCGGCGATCAGAACCACATAGCCCAGGTTTTCGGCTTCGGCCTGCAGATCGCCCGTGGCGCATTGGCCGCATTCCTCACACAGGAGGCCCATCTCGTCCATCGGCGCCTGACAGACGCTCCGGGTGCGCAGACACTGGGGTAGCATCAGGATGCGCCGGTCGTAGGGGACGGCGGCGATGGTGTCGCGCCAGACCCGATTGCTCAGGAGCACCATCAGATAGTTGTGGTGGGCCGGGTCGGCCTGCGCCGATTGGGCAATCTCGGTGGCGTGGGTGGTGAGTTCTTCCATCGAAAGGGGGGGGACCAGGTGACATTGCTCGACGTAATGCTCGACGGCAAGGCGCAGCCGCAACCGTTCGGCGCGGTCCTGAGGGACGGCCAGCCGGTCGGAATCGGCCGTTTCCGAATGTGACGCAGCCGGGACCGCCTCAATGCGGGCGGGTTGACCGGGGTGCGATTTATGGGAAAAATCTTTTCGCAAAGCGTCCATCAACCATACGCTCCAAATCCGAAAAACCAGTACTTTTTGGCCAGGCGGTAGGCCCAGTGTTTTTCCGGGATTTCCTGCTCCGGCAGGTGGTGGCTCGGGAGCACCTCCATGCGGGCCAGTTCCTCGAACGCCGTACCCCGACCGCTCGAGTCATACGCGCCAGACTCTTCCAGAAAGCGTTTCAGAAGAGCCGGATTTTCCAGAATGGGACACCCCTGGGTCGCCTGCGAGACCACCTGGCGAAACCGTTTCAGAAATTCCGAGTCGGCGAAGATCTGTTCCAGATTGCGTCCATCTCCCACGTTGTCCTTCGCGAACTGCATGGGCGGACACGGCTCGATGTCGCCCGACGGGCTGATGTGGTGCGCCATGCCGACCACTGCCGGGCAGAGCGCCCCGCCTTGCGCGTCCCAGTAGGCATCCACTACCGCGATCGGCAGTCTTGCTCGAATATCCACAATAAAGCGCCGGACCGCAAGCACTTGTTCCGCTGTCAGCGCCAGCTCCGGCGCGGGTTTGGGGCCAACAGGACGGTAAATGTAATACCAGGCGTAATGCACCCCGCGCGCGATCAGGTCGCGCAGAAAACGCTCGGTGGCCAGGTCGGCCACGTTCGACTGGCACAGGCTGGTCGCCACGCCGGTGATGAGATGGTGTTTCCGGCACGCCTCGACCCCGCTCAGCGTCCGCTCGTACACGTCCCGTCCACCGCGCCGCTCGTCGCTGACCGGCCCAAGCCCCTCGACACTGATGAGGGGGCTGACGTTCCCCAGTTGGTTGAGCTCGCGCGCGATCGAGTCGGTGAGCAGGAGGCCGTTGGTGAACAGCAGGAAGTAGGCGTCCGGGTGGCGGCGGATGAGTTCCAGCACGTCGGGGTGGAGGAGCGGTTCGCCGCCCAGAATTCCGAAGAAGTAAGACCCCTGCCGTTTGGACGCCTCGACGATATTGTCCATTGTGTCGAGGCTGAGTTGTTTGGGTGGATTGGAGGGGGTACACCAGCACCCCTGACAGGAGAGGTTGCAGTTGTTTGTGACGGACAGGAAAAGGAACGCGGGGAAAAATTCCCCCCGTTCGAGGCGTTTCTCGAACTTCTGGACCGAGCGCATCCCTTTCCAGCCGAAATCGTAGAGAAACTTCCACAGCAGGCGCGGCTGCGTCTCGGTGAGCATGCGTCGGGTCAGGGCCGCGATCATTTAGAGGAATTGTCCTTGTCTTCGCGTTCGACCCAGGCCTGGCGTTCGGTCCGGGCGCGTTCGTCGTCGCGGTTTTTGAGTCGGCGTGTGGCGTTGCGTTTGCGCCGTTCGAGCAGGGCGGCGTAGGGATCGGCGCCCAGGATGGATTCGACATTGACCTGTATAATATCCCGCAGGGCGTTTTCGTCGGTGATCTCGGCGCCGTTGATGGGCAAGTCGCCCACCTTGGGAAAAATAATGGCCGCCTGCGGACAGATGCGCGCGCAGGCCGGGCAGTAGGTTTTGCACCCGGACGGGTTCACCACCTCGACCCGCCCCTCCGGCCCTTCTTCGTAAACGCCGAACAGACAGAAGTTGAGGCATTGTTTACAATTCGTACACCGCTCGCGGTCCAGAACGGGGAACCACGGAATCCACTCGCCGTCTTTCTGGGGAAGAGGAAATGGGAAGGGGAGATCAATTGGATCGGAGGGAAAAACCGGAACGATTGCCTCGAGGATCTCGTCCGCGCTCTGTTCGCGCAGGTTGTAGAACCGGGCGGTCTCGGGGACGGCAACCCCGGCGTAACGCAGCAGATTGCGGACGGAGCGGGGATAGCAGGCGACGACGATCAGGTCGTCCACTCGCGCCAGATCGGTCAGGAGCGGGTCGCGCCGGGAGGCCAGCAGACACAGATCGGCCACGGAGTAAACCGTCTGTCCCGCGGCGGTCAACCTATCCAGAAGTTGCCGCCGGGCAGTTTCCGGCGAAAGGTCGGTGTAGGCGCAATGGCAAAATAAAACCGGCATGTAGGCTCGCAAAAGTTTATTAATTCAAGGCTTGGGCCTGCCCCCCTCAGCCCGCCGTCCACAAGAGACTCTTTATTATCGGAAGCGAGCGGGAAAATTACCAGACAATTCTCCTGAAGTCCGGTTTCCCTTGAGTCCGCTTCCCCCACTCCTCACTCCGCGTTCCGCAATCCCGACAGGCTCTCGAGGGCCAGAATCAACGCCTGCGTTCCGCAACGCCCGTGGCCCTGCGCCTCGAGCGCGACGTAGAGTTGGTGGACCAGCGCCAGGCCGGGCAGCGCCAGCCGCAGGGCGCGCGCCTCGCGCAGGGCGATCCCCATATCCTTGATAAAGTGTTCGACGAAGAAGCCCGGGTTGAAGTCGCGCTTCAGAATGCGCGGCGCGAGGTTCTCCAGCGTCCAGCACCCCGCCGCGCCCCCGCGAATCGAAGCGAGCATGTTTTCCAGATCCAGCCCCGCCCGATAACCATAAAGCAGACTCTCGCACACCCCGATCATGGTCCCGGCGATGGCGATCTGGTTGCACATTTTCGTGTGCTGGCCCGACCCCGCCGGACCCTGATGGGCGATGTGGCGCCCGAGTCTTTCGAACAGGGGAAACACTTGATCGAAAGCCGCCTTTTCGCCCCCCACCATGATCGAGAGCGTGGCGTTGCGCGCGCCCACGTCGCCACCCGAGACGGGCGCGTCGAGCGTCGAGACGTCTTTTGCCTGGGCGGCCTCGAAAATCTCCCGCGCCAGGCTTGGCTCGGTGGTGGTCATATCCACCAGGACGGAACCGGGTTGGGTGGCGGCCACCAGCCCCTGCGGCCCGAGGTAAACGGCGCGCACATCGTCCGGGAACCCTACCATTGTGAAGACTATGTCGGAGGCGTGGGCCACTTCGGCGGGCGAATCGGCCCAGACCGCCCCGCGCTCCAACAGTCTTGTGGCTTTCGAGCGCGTTCGCGTGAAAACAGTCAGGGGAAATCCGGCGGCCAACAGGTGACCGGCCATCGAAGTGCCCATAACCCCGACGCCGATCCAGCCAAGGCGGAGCGAGGGGTGGTTTGGGGAGTCTTCGGGGAGTGTCATGGGGGGATTCCTTTATGATGAGTTCAGGATTTCTTTTCAGGCGAGCGTCTTGCCTGGAAAAACAACCCATATTGAAGACTATCCCCCCGGTCCTGTCAAGCCTCCGGAACGGACGGGGACTTCCCCCATGAACTTCCCTTTCGTTTTTTTCTGGAAATCTTCTTGCCTGTTTTCCGGCGGGTTTGTTATACAGAAGGGCTTGCCTGTGGCTCCCTGCGGAGTTCAACGGGCAGCAGGTGTTTTTGTGCGCGGCTTTTCGTCCCCTTCCGGGAGTGAAAATTCAAACACAGACGCCTCATTTCACACGCCTTCCGGGGATTTCCTGGTGCTCGACCGCCTTGGGCGGACGATGGGTGACAACAGGGAGGCGGCGGAAATAACCACGGAAACAGGAGAACCTCCTACCATGATGCAGCCCGTTTCGATGAAACAGCTGTTGGAAGCTGGGGTCCACTTCGGCCATCAGAAACGCCGGTGGAACCCGAAAATGAAGAAGTACATCTACACCGACCGCAACGATATCTATATCGTGGACTTGAAGAAGACCCTCAAGTTGTTGCGTGAGGCGTGCGTGATCGTGCGCGACATCGTCGCCACGGGCGGGCGCGGCCTTTTCGTCGGCACCAAGAAACAGGCCCGTGAGGCGGTCGAGCATTGGGCGCAGCAGTGCGGCATGCACTACGTCAACAACCGCTGGCTGGGCGGCATGCTCACCAACTGGGACACGCTGGGCAAGCGCGTGCGGCGTCTGATCGAACTCGAGAAGATGTACGAGACGGGCGAGATCGAAAAATACACGAAAAAAGAGCAGAGCGTGATCAACCACGAACTGCAGAAACTGAAACGCAACCTCGACGGCGTCAAGACCATGAACGCGCTTCCGTCGTTCATGTTCGTCATTGACCCCGAGAAGGAAAAAATCGCCGTCCACGAAGCCAACAAACTCAACATCCCCGTCGTGGGGATTGTGGACACCAACTGCGACCCCGATCCGATCGACATCGTGATCCCCGGCAACGATGACGCCATCCGCGCAATCAACCTGGTGTGCCAGAAGATCGCCGAGTCGTGCATTGACGGCATGATCCAGCGCGTGGATTCCGGCCTTGAGAACCCCAACGTCCTGCCCGAGAGCGTCCGTCAGCAGGTCATGGGTGTGGTGACCGCCGACACCACGCACGTTTCGCCGTTCGAGTCCGGTGAGATCGCGCCCCAGTTTATCGCGGTTGCGCCCGAACCGACCCCGGCCTTCACGGCTCCGGCTTCCGACGCCCCGACCCCGGAAAGCCCGATGATCGTGCGCGAATCCAATCCCGAGCCGCCCAAACCCCAGCCGCCCGTGCTGGGCTGAGTGTGACCGGTCCGAAATACGTGTGTGATTTTCAAGATCAAAGGAGATAGAACAGTGGCTGAAATCAGCGCATCACTTGTGAAAACCCTCCGCGAGCAGACCGGCGTGGGGATGATGGAATGTAAAAAGGCCCTGCAGGAAAGCGACGGCGACATCAAGCGCGCCGCCACGCTGCTGCGCGAAAAAGGCGCCGCCAAGGCGATCAAACGCGCCGGACGCGCCACCAAAGAGGGCAAAATCATGGCCAAGATCACCGACTGCAAAACCGTCGGCGCTCTGGTCGAAATCAATATCGAGACCGACTTTGCCGCCCGCAGCGAACGCTTCACCGAGTTCGCCGCCCTGGCCTGCGACACCGCCCTGGCGATCCAGGCCAGTGACGCCGAGACCCTGATGGCCGCCAAGCCCGTCACCGGTTCCGCCGCGACGATCAAGGACGCCATGACCGACGCGCAGACCGTTATCGGCGAAAACATGGGCGTGTCGCGTTGTACCGCGTTCAAGGTGGACGACAAGAAGTTCGGCATGATCCACACGTACATCCACCCGCCCGGCAAGGTTGGCGTCATGGTGGAACTGGCCTGCGAGAGCGCCGCGGTGGCTCAGTCGGACGCGACCGCCAATCTGGCCAACGACCTGTGCCTGCAGGTGGCGTTCAGCAACCCCGTGGCGCTGGACTCTTCGTCGGTTTCGGCCAGTGTGATCGAAGCCGAGAAGTCCGTCTATCGCAACATGGCGCTCCAGGAAGGCAAGCCGGAGAACCTGCTCGACAAAATCGTTGACGGCAAGATGCGGGCGTTCTTCAAGGAAAGCTGCCTGATCGAGCAGGCTTTCGTGAAGGAAGAGAAAAAAAGCGTGGGCGACCTGATCAAGGAAACCTCCAAGACCGCCGGTGGCCAGATCGAGATCGTCCGTTTCGTTCGCTACCAGCTGGGCGAGACCGTTGAAGAAGGCGCCGACGAGGAGTAATCCCCGTACCGCCGCGCGAGCGGCGCTTCTGCGCAAGCAATGAAAGAATAGAGAGAGGCCCAAACCGTTTCAGTGCGGTTTGGGCCTTTTCCATTTTTCCTCTTTCGACCTGTTTCTATTTTTCCACCAGCTTCCAGTCCCGCGTAGAAAACGACAATGTCTCTTCCTGGGTATATACGGGGCCTTCCGGTTCCAGAACCCGACTCCCGGTTGGGCTGATAATACCGCTAAATTGAATATTGACTTTATAACTATTCCATTCCCCTGTTGCATCGTTCCTTTTCCCAAATGCATCGATTTTCGCCATCATTCGGGAATAAACCTGCCCCCCGCGGGATTTCAGGAAAAAGAGCACCCTCACGGCATTCGCTGATAAATCCACAGGAAACTCCATAAAGGGTTGGTAACCCTCCTCCGGCGCCAGAAAACTCTTCTGGGGGTTTGCAGCAACTCCCCCCTCTATGGCCGTAATCCTCAGGATTGCTTGTCTCGGTTCATCGAGTGATGTGGGTTGTATAGGAGATGCAAAAATCTGGGCGACGAAATCCCCCTTTCCCTCGTATTCTTTCGGGTCCGGCAACACATCGCCCTTAGTGCTCAATTTTGTCTGGTAAAAGGGGTTTTTATCCCCTTCCAGTCTTATCTCTTGTCTTTTCCGCTCATCGATCCGAGAAATGGCATTGATAGAAACCCAATCACACCAATCCTTGAACAGATCGAAGGCATAGGCACAGACCTGAGTATTATCTCCAATTTCTAACTTAAAGCCACCTACTCCGAATAACCCCATACTTTCTTTTCTTGCCCCCCGCACCACCACTTTTTCTGTTCGCCCCACCTCCTTCCAAAGAATAAATTCGACATAATTCCCCGGAGCATTTTCGCCTCGCCGAATTCGCTGCATATCCAGCGTTCCGTGAAAGGCCTGTCCCATGAAAGAACGGATCGGCTGACTCTCCGGAAAATATCGATATCCCACGGCGGCAATCTTTTGAAGTCCGAGATCGTCCCCATGTTTATTCTCGACGTGATAAACACCTTTTCCGTTTGTTTTGACTGTTATCGTTTCAACACGTGAAGAAGTCCGTCCCTTCAGGACACCTGTCATAAATGTAATCTCCGCCTCTGGAACGGGATTCCCATCCTGATCGATTACCCGTCCTCGAATTTCGAGGAGCAAATTCCCATTAGAGTCCGGAAACTCGCGCAGGTGCTTCTGATAGTCCACCTGATACCAGAGGTCCTTAACCCATTCTTTCTCGATTTCTTCCGGACTCAGGGTGGTGTGCGGGATATCGTAGATCTTCTCGAATTCCTCGCGATATCGTTTCAGGTCGGCCTGCAACATGGACTCGACTCTGGCTTTCCCGCGTTCTCCCGATCTCTCACGAGCGCTCATCATCCGTTGCCGATGCTCGTCTATCAAACTGTCCGGAAACTGAGCCTTACGGCCTTCTTTTGCCGTCTTTTCCTTCTCTTCTTCCATGGCCCTCAACTGCTCTTCGCTTTTCCGGAAAAATTCCTCCGTCGCCTGAGGCGATTCCTCAGAGACAAGATCTCTCTCAATTTTCATTCTTCGCAATTCCTGGATGGCCTCGTCCAGAGTGCCGTCCGGTCTGGCCGCGGAGGTGTAGAGGATAAAACCGCCCCCGACGCATACCCAGAACACCGCGAGGCCCAGGAGCCACCAAAACCGATTCATGCCATTCTCCTTCGAAGAATTTTGCCCACAACTGCCGCAACAGGCGCTTTTCAACGTGTCACAGTAAGTTTGAGAAATCAATTCGATTTTCGCAACAGCCGGTTGGCGGGGTGCATCTCTCGAATTTGTGGGAAGGATGGTTGTGATCAACCGGATCTATGGGGGGTAAAAAGCCCGAAGGGCTTATACATACGATAGCCCAGGGCGAGCGCAGCGTCGCCCTGGGAAAAGACATCCCTCTCGCGAACCCTGCAAGGGTTCAACATAGAGCGGTCCAAGAGGGGAAGGGGTGAGATTAGAGCAATTGCCAGAAAGAATCTTCATTATTCCGATTGTAGGTTCTGAGAATCAGCCGTTCCGTCCCGGAGGGACGGCAAGAAAGTAGCCCACCGTTTCAACGGTGGGAAAGCGATCCACAGACAATTCGTCCCGGAGGGACGACTGAAAAACCGGGGGTAACCGACAAGCCGTCCCTCCGGGACGGGAAAAGGGATGATCCTGAACCCAGCGCTGAAGCGCTGGGCTATTGTCAGAAGTCCCTGACGGGACTTGGGTCTGGAACACCTGACTCCGTGTCATTAATGAAGATTCTTTTTGGCAAGGGCTATATGTGGGCGTAACCCTTTAGCCATTCTCTGTTCGGTGTTTTCCAAGCCGAAATATCTGTAGGGGCGGGTTTCAAACCCGCCCTTTCCCAATCCGGAGCATTTGCCGGGCGGGTTTGAAACCCGCCCCTACGGATTCTTTCCTCAGATCGGGAACCCCTTCTCTGGGGGGCGACCGGTGGCGAAAGGCTTACCTATTTCCTTCAGGCGGGCGAGGACGCCCGCCCTCCCAGAAACCATCTATTTTTTTGGGGGGATATGCCGTCCCTGGGGCCGCCCTGTGTCTATCTGGCACTAAAAAACGCCCCCCAAACCGCCTCACGGGCGGGACGCCCGTGCCACCTCAAAGAACCGTTTCTGGGTCGAGAGCCTGCGCCTCCGGTTCGAGTCCGAAAACAAAAAAAACCGCCCATGGGCGGGTTTCTTCTGACGGACAAGACTCGCTGTTTACCGGGGATCGGAAGACGCATCCGGGGAACGGAGAGAGTCCGGTCTGGATGGCGATGTTGATGTAGGGGACTTGGGCGACTTGTTGGGCAGGAACGGTTTGGGTCCCTCGATGATTTCCACTTCGCGGCCCAGGACCCAGTCCCAGAAATCCAGGATATGGTCCCACAAATCGAGCACCGTGTCGGAAGACGACCGGTAGAGGTACCGTATCAGGGTTTGGACGTCGGCCATCAGTTCCATACGGCGCTCCGCACTCGAGGAGAATCAGGGTCGCGCATCTCCTCGGATTCAAAGTCCCACATTCAATAAGCAATACCCAAGAGTCGGGTCCGGCGCAAGACTTTTCGTTTTTCGCGGAACTTTTTTTATAAAACCGGGCATCCGGGTCTATTTCAGGAGAAAAACCCGCGTTTTTTGCGCGCCACGTGCTCGAGCAACCCGCCCTTTTCCTGTATTTTCAGGACCAGCGCTTCGGGCACTCCCTCGTCAACGAGGAGTTTCTCGAGGGTTTCGAGATCGGCGTCCGGGTTTTCGGCCAGAATCGCCTCGATCTTCGAACGGTCTCGTTCGAGGAATTTGTTCAGGAGATGGTGACGCAGTTGCCCCGCCTGTTCGATCGAACCCGCTGTCCGCTCGATCCGGCTTTGCAGAACTTTTTTCTCGTGTTCCTGGAGTTCCTTGTTTTCGCGCAGTTCGCGCTGGAACCGCTGGCGGGTGTCCGAGGCGGTTTTGTAAATGGAGCGGACCATGGCGTAGGCGCCTTCGAGGTTGCCGGTTCGCAGCATCAGGTCGGTGATGAGTTTGATGGCGGCGAAGTATTTTTCCGAGTCCTCGAACGCCGGGTCGGTCGCCACACTCCGCTCGAAGTAGGCAATGCTCAACAGGATCGCCTCTTTCTCATCTCCGGGCGCAAACGACCAAACCCCTTTCAGGCGTTCGAAGAAATGGTGGTAGCTGGGGAAGGAGAAGAAGGCCGCGCCCTCGACCGCCCCAGATTCGAGGTCGCCGCGCAGGTCCAGGTGCAGCAGGCGCTTGATCTGATAGATTTCCGAAAGAACGCCTTCAAACTGGCGGGTCAGACCGAGGCGCGATTTCAGGTACGGATTTTCCGCCCCTTTCTCCTCAAAGGCCTCGCGCAATTCCGTGGCGCGTTGAAGCAGGCCGGCGCTCGCCCGCTCGTAATCCGTGCGCGTCTGGTAGAGAAGATTCTCGAAGTTCGCCACGTTTTTCTGAATGTCTTCAACCGTGGGCAGTTGCAGGTTGCCTTCCTCGTCGGGGGTGTTCTCGCGGTAGAGCCAGGCGATGCGCAGGAGCAGACGGGCGATCTTGTAGGTGTCGCACGACTCGGCCGGCAGGAGCGTCTGCGCGTACAGGGCCAGAAAATGCAGGTTGAGGGCGGACCCGAAATCCAGTTCCGAATACTGGATGTGCCGGGCCAGAAGTTCCATGATGAGTTTGTCCTTCTGTCCGGCCGCCTTGAAGGCCTTGATCAGACGCCGGTTGAACGAATTTTCGGACGGGGTCTGAAAGTCCTCGCGCAAGTCCGAGAAATGGCAGGCCGGGCATTTCAAGACAGCATAAAACGCCGGGGGCACTTGTCGGACATTCGGGACCAGCCAGTTGTAATTGAGCACGTGCTGGTCCGATTCCCGTTCGCCCGGCACAAACAGGCGCGACTTGAAAAACAGTTGCGCCGCCGCTTGACCGCACGCCGGACAGACCAGGGTTTTTTCGATAAAAGGCGATTGAAATTCGTCGCTCATGACCGATTTTCCTTTGCGCTGCCCGCCAGGTTCGGTTCATGGCGGTGGTAGATCAGGTCCGTCGAGACGATCCGCATCCCCAGCGCCTGATAACAGGCCAGCGCGGGATAGTTGTGGTGGCTCGTGCGCAGTTCGACCATCGCGAAGTGGTCGGAGAGCCGCTGCAGGGTCTGGTCGATGAACCAGCGTCCGACCCCGCCCCCGCGGGCCGGTTCCGCCAGACAGACAAAATCCAGAATGACCAGTTTTAGGCCGAACGCCGTGTTCAGACTGCTCGGGTTCAGATAGACCACAAATCCCTCGATCTCGCCCCGGTGGTCGAGCACGAAAATATCGCACGCCAGCCCCTGGCAGCACCGCTCGACCCAGGCGGCGAACAGGCGGTTGCTGTCCTCGCGGGGCAGCCAGGGGTCGTTGTAATAATGATTCATCGGGTGCGACTGCGCGGCGATGCGGCGGATCGCTTCGAGATCCGTTTCCTTCCACGCGCGCACCCGCATGGCGGTGGCGCGCGACGGGATCGCCAGATCCGGCACGTCCGAGAACCGCGCCGACATCTTGACCGACGAATCCACCAGGCGGAACCCGCGCGCCTCGAGCGCCTGGGCCGCCCGATACTCGGCGCCGTCCACCCGGGTGGTCAGGTGCTCGAACCCGCGCTCACGCGCCCGGTCGAGGAGGAAATCGAGCATTTCCAGGCGCGCCGTTTCCGATGCCATGTGGGAAAGAAAGGGGGCGATTCGCCCGAAACGCCAGGGGTAGAATTTCGTGTGCCAGGCGTCCTCGTGGAGGGCGGCGAAGACCGACTCGCCCGTGTCGTGCCGGAGCAGCCACTGACAGGGGCGGTTTTCCTGAAGCACTTTGCGCAGCACCCGCTCTTCGGCCTGGGTGAAAAACTCGGCCAGCCGGTCCGCCTCCAGCCCCTGTGCGCGCTGCTGGTGCGCTTTGTAGGGAAAACTCAGGAAAAGCGCGCGCAAATCGTCCAGGTTTTGCAGGGTCAACGGTCGCAGGGTCATGTTAGGGCAAACTCCTTATTCGTGGCTCTCGGCGAGTCAGAAAGTTCGCGGTGGAACCTCGCCCCAGTATTTTTTCGGATTTTAGCCGATCTCAGCGGGTCACGCAACCTCTTCCGTCGTCTGTGTTATCCGGAGTTAACCATGAACAAGTGGTTTGATGCTTCAATCGGCGGTTGGGCAAATTCAGATTCCACAATTCAATCGTCCCGGATTATTCGCTCTCTTTTCCCTTGATGATTCCAATATCATCGTCAAAGAAATCAACCCCAAACCACCCTATAACAAAATCCGCAAGTTCCCCCGGGTTAACTCCCAACCGCATACACCCAACCATCCCGCCACAGATTTCAATCTGACTATAAAACGGGTCAAAGAGGGGATCTCGATGCGATTCTTTATAAACGATGGAATTGTCAATTGCGCTGAGAAAGGGAAAGGCCGTTGCCCTAGAATCACTCAAGAAGGTTGGAATTCCGCCCGATGCCCCATATTCTTTTCCTCGGTCCGAACCAAGATCAGAGAATTCAAATGTTCCTGCAGTCCAGTCAAAATCCATCTCGTTTCCCCAGTCTACCCAGCCATAGCTATAGCCAAGCGTGCCCTGATACCATAGGAGTCCAATATGGATCGGACCTGTTCGCGCTTTGGCACCAAGTCCTACCCCTGCTGTCAGGGAAACAATATCACCAGCGTCCCGTGTGCGATCTACGAAATAGCGAGATTCGGCACAACCAGGCAAGAAAGCGACTAAACAGAAAACAATGAAAAACGAGGCACAGGTTCTTCCAATTTTCATGTTCGGATACACCTCCGTTTGGCCGGATTCATCTTGCAGACGCATGATGGGTTTGCCTCCTTGGGAATTTCTTTGCCTGATTTACAGACCTCGGAGGGAAGATTGTGTCATCACGGTCTTTGTCCGAAAACCAACATGTACGAACTTAATCGTTCAAGTTCAACGGCACAAGTAGATTCTCCGGGATTCGGAGTTAAAATTTTTGGATATAATCCCATGCTTTTTCCATGCAATCCAGACTCCCAAGCCTCAAATTTTTCCGAGACGATAAGGAGAATAGAGACTTCGTATGAATTCACCTCCGCACGAAACCTGGCTTCCTACTACGCTCTTTGCTTGACATCCCGGGGACGGTTGGCTAACCGTGGAAGGGTACCGCGTCCGGCGTCCGGAAGTATTTCTCTCCCAGAGGACACGCCCGGCGCCACTCCCGCAGTGAAAGCGATCACGTCCATGCGGATACTCATCACGGGGTCGAGCGGCCTGATCGGGTCGGAAGTCTGCGCCTATTTCGACGCGCTCGGCTGGACGGTCCAAGGTCTCGACAACAACCAGCGGGCGGTGTTCTTCGGGCCGGAAGGGGACACCCGCTGGAACCAGCGGCGGCTCGAAGCCGGCCTGAAGCGCTTTACCCACCACGAACTCGACATTCGCGACCGGGCGCGCGTACTGGATCTGGTTGCGACGATCCGCCCCGACGCGATTGTCCATGCCGCCGCTCAACCGAGTCACGACCGCGCGGCGGCCATTCCCTTCGAGGACTTCGACACCAACGCAGTCGGGACGCTGAACCTTCTTGAAGCCACCCGCCGCCACGCCCCGGACGCGCCTTTCGTCCTGCTTTCGACCAACAAGGTATATGGCGACGCGCCCAATCGTCTTGAACTGCGCGAGGAGGCGCGACGTTGGGAGTACGCCGACCCCGCCTTCGCCAGGGGGATTCCGGAAACTCTTTCGGTGGACCACTCGACGCACTCGCTCTTCGGGGTCAGCAAACTGGCCGCGGACGCGTTGACTCAGGAATATGGCCGGTATTTCGGGATGAAGACCTGTTGCCTGCGGGGCGGATGCCTGACCGGTCCCGCGCATTCGGGGGTGGAATTGCACGGATTCCTGAGTTATCTGGTACGGTGCAACCTCGAAGGGCGCCTTTACACGATCCACGGTTACAAAGGCAAACAGGTGCGCGACAACATCCACAGCCTCGATGTGGCGCGGTTTATTCAGGCCTTCATTGAAACGCCCCGATGTGGCGTGGTTTACAATATCGGCGGGGGACGGGCCAACAGTTGCTCGATCCTCGAGGCGTTCGACCGGGTCGAGGCACTTTCGGGCCGCAAGATGGCGTTCGAGTATTCCGAACAGCCCCGCATTGGCGATCATATCTGCTACTACAGCGACCTGAGCTTGATTCGAAGCCATTACCCGCAGTGGGCGATCACGGTCTCTCTGGATCGGATTTTCGAAGAGATTCTGCAGGGTTGGAAGCAACGTCTTGAAGGTCATGGATAATGGGGAAGGGGAGGCCTGCCTGACGGGTAGCGCAAGAGTACGGGAACAACCAGTTGTACTGAATGGCGGTGGCCGTGCCGGTAGATTTTGGGCTGTCCACTGTCAATTATCCATTCCCCCTTTCTCCCCTTTCCCCTTCCGGGTTTTGCCAAAGGGGAGAAACTCCTTGAAAAATACAGGGGTTTTCTCTAAAGTCTGATACGACAGGCTCATGCCAACCGAGTCCACGGGGGGGTATTTTCACCCCGAAAAACGCCTGAGGAAAGCGATCCCGATGCCCACCACTCCTGCCGATTTGCAATTGAACGAGAACCCGCCGTTTATCCAGGCGCTGCGGCGCCTTTACGAGCGCAAATTCCGAATCGTTGGTGTCACACTTGGCGTGGGGGTTCTGGTTGCGCTGGCTTCTCTGTTGATTCCCAATCGCTACACCTCGACGACCGCACTCATGGTGAAGACCCCCTCGGTCAAGGTGACAGGCGAGACCCCGCCTCTGGATATCGAAGTGGTGCGTGAGATTGTGGAGTCCGATCAGGTGCAGTATGGCCTTTACACCTCAATGACCCTTCAGGGTGTGGTGCCGAAGGATGAACTTTTCCGGAACTTCAAGAAAGATCTCAAGGTTGAGGTCCGCCGGAAACAGGATCGCGAGCAGTCGCTCCTGCCCGTGGCGCTCCTGTCTGTCGAGACGAAAGATCCCAAGCGTTCAAAACAGATTGCCGATGCGTGGAAAGCGATCACGGAAAAGCGCGTGAGCCGCATGTACGAGAGCGACCGGGACGACCTGAGCCAGTTCGTGGACACCGTCTCGAAGAAAGCGGACTCCGAACTCCTGCTAAGCGAAAAGGCCTACACGCTGGCGGTATTGAAGGACCAGTTGCCGATCAAACGGCAATGGATGAAAACCATTCGCAGCCAGTACAACTCTCTCTTCAGCGATTGGGCGGAGCTGGACCTGAACGTCCGGGTTCAGGAGAAACAGCTTGAATACTACGAGGATCGCCTGCGGTGCCAGACGGTGGAGAACGTCTGGATCGGCAACTATGCCATGCGGCGATTCTGGGAAGACGAAAAACTGACGACATTGACCGAAACCACAACCGAGTCGCAACCCTCGGTTGCTTCGGCGTACGCGCTGGTGCGCAGTCAGCGGGCCTTGTCCGAGTTTGAAATGAAAGCGGAGCTGGCCTTCAAAAAAATCGAGCTGGCCAGCGCCAGTGAAAACATGAAAACGGCCCGAATCACGATGATGACCTCTCAGGATGAAATGGCCAATGCAAAAACGCAGTACGAAAGCCTGCTGGCGGCAGCCAAAGACGAGTTGCCCAAAATTGTGCTGAACAAGGCCATCACGGACGATGCCCTGTGGGACGCCTATGTCCAGGGGAAGAGTACTTCCGAGGCCGCAAAGATTCGGGAGCCGCTCAAGACGGAGATCTCGAACCCCGTCTACGAAGAGATCCACGGGCAAATTCTGCAACTCGACGCCAAGGCGAAAGGTTTGCAGAGCCGAATGGCGTATTACGAGGAAAAGGTCAAGACCCTGAACACCAAGATCAATAACCTGAGCAAGGAAATCAGCCTGCTCGAAGGCATCAAGAAAGGCCACACCGAGATTATCGAAAAAGAACAGGAAGTGTTCGATTACTTCCAGAAGCGGTACAACGAAATGCGCCAGAAGAGCGAAGAGATTCGGAACAAGTTGGTGCAGGAGAGAATGGAAGCACGATTGAAGGAACGCGAGGCAACCTTGCGCCTGCTCGGAGACGGAAAGAAGACAACGGGGACCCTGATCGGTTTGCGAAACCTCGAACGGGACGTCTTCCAGAAGGATCTTGCGCAGGCCGCGCTGGGACGCGACGTGCGGAGCCGCAAGGTGATTCGCGAATCGCTGGTTCAGAAGGCGGGCGAGGTGATGCTGCTGAAAGCCGTTCAGGAGAACGAGTCGCGCAGCGGCCTGGCGGTGTTGTTCGAGGCGGAGGAAAACCCCATCAAATCTTCCCCGAAACGCATGCAGATTGTTTTGTTGGCCATGATCCTGACGGGCATGTTTCTTTGCGTTGCCATTGCCGCGCAAACCCTGCTCGCGGAACCCGGGAACCGGAATACAGGCAATTAACCCCGTTCGAAACACTGAAAGTCAAGGGGAGACAAAAGGAGGAAAGTAACGATGAGAAACCTGTTGATGAACAAGACACTCCAATTTTCGCGCCGCCTGGCGGGCGTCGGTCTGATCGGCGCCCTGTTGGTGGCCTCTGGGTGTGAACAACAGCAAACGGCCAAGCCGTCTCCAACCAAAACCTCCACAGCCAAAACCTCTACGCCCGACGCCAAATCGGCGTCCGAAAAAACCGCCCCCCTCAAAGCGGACGCGGCCAAAGCCGCCACGCCCAAACCCGCGGACATGAGCGCCGACTCGGTGGTGAGCCGCATCATGGCGGCCAAATCGCTCCTGGACTGGTACGAAGCCCGGCAGGCCTGTCCCGCGGCGCTGAAGTCCAATGCGCGTGTCGTCGCGGCGCTGAAAGAAAAAGAAGCGGCCCTGCGCAAGGGCGATGCCGTCAAAAAAATGAACGGCAGTGTTGATCTGATGGACTTCGGATGGGAGAAGGTGAAGCAGGTCAATCCGAAGACCGATCAGTTCAAGGTCTCCGTTCTTCTGTATGTCAAGTCGAAACCCGACCTCAAAAGCAACGGCAAGGAAGTCTGGTTCTCGTTGCGTGGGACCGTTGAGAGTTCCAAGACCGCCTTGCTGCTCACCCAGAAGGAAAAGGAGCGCGGCTATATCGAGTTCGCGATCAAGGGGTTGAAACCCGAAGAGTGGCCGGAGGGCGATTATGTCATGCTCAGCCGGACGATCGAGTATCCTAACCTGCCCTACCACTTTTCCAGTTTGATTGCCTCAAACGAGGGAGAGAAGTGGAAACCCTGGACTGAGCGTGTCAATCTTGGGTGGCACACCGACGTGGACTGATGACTGTCGAATCATTCCTTGCCTACCTGACTGCTTTTGTCGCCTTCTGCCTGACAGGCCTGTTGATCGCTTTACACGATGTTCGAACGCATCGCCGGTTCGATCCATTGAATCCCGGCTTTGCGTTGCTCGGGTTGTATGCGATCTACAATTTTCTTGCGTTTCTGAGTGATGGGCAAATGAACCGTGCGGGTGCGGCGCAGTATTTGTTTCTGGCCACGCTGGGGCTGCTTGGAATCCTGGCGGGTACGTTTCTCGCCTGTGTCACAAGCGGCCTTTCCAGACGTCAACCTCGTTCCTTTGTGGTGCCGCTGAAGCCTCTCTTCTTCCTCGCCTTGCTTGTGACCCCCCTCTGTCTGGTTATGCTTTCGGTGATGTACAGTGTGCGGGTCGGGAGTCTGGCCGAGTTCGTTAATCTGGATTCGGGGGGGCGGGCGCTTTCAAAAGGAGGGGTGCTGAGTGGGGCTTTTACGATCCTGACGTGTGTGGCCGGGATCGGTCTGGCAACGGCTTGGCGTATGCCTCGCTTCTGGAAATGGGTGGGGATGGGTGTTTTTCTGCTTGCTTTGCTTCTTGTTTTCTATGCTGCGGCCAGCCGGGGGGAGTTTCTGGGGGCCTGTCTGATTGCGCTCTATCTTTTCCACTACAACATCCGCCGGATTTCTACCCGTATGGCCGCCGCCGGGCTGGTGGCTCTCGTTTTTATCATGATTCTGCTGGGGATTGCCCGTGCCAAGCAGTCCGAAGGGGTTGCCGGGATGTTGGAATTGATGACGCCCCGGATAATTGGAGAGCATCTGGACTTCCGGCGTCTGGAGCCGTATCCCGCCATGTTGCGCGGGATGAATCTGCTCGTCGATGGTCCCCCCGGAGGCCAGCGTCTCTACGGCGCCTCCTACCTGTGGGCGTTCCAGATCCTCCTGCCCCAGGCTCTGTATCCGGGAGAACGGCCCTTGACTCTGGAGGGATGGTATGTGAACACCTACGATCCCTATACGGCCGCCGTGGGCGGGGGATACAATTTTCCTCCGCTGGTCGAGTCCTATTGGAATTTCGGCGCGGTGGGTTGTTTTCTTGTCTATGGTTTTCTGGCTTGGTTACTCAACAGTGTTCATCTGCGCGGCCAGAGAACACCCGCCGGTTCGGTTGCGCGTATTACGCAGGCGTTCTTGATGCCTGGTTTTATCCTGCTCGTGCAGTCTCCTTTTTCCACCTATCTGAAGGGATCCATCCTGCTTGTTTTTCTGCCGGGATGGTTGATCTGTCTGCTGGTTCTCACGCTGTTCGGCTGGGGTAAGAGCGCCCAGTGGACGGATGCTCCTTCCTGTGAAGACGGGAATCCCTCATGAGTTTTCTTCGTGCCTCAAGCGCTCTCTTTGTCAGCAACATACTGGCGCTGGGACTCCAGTTTGTTGTGGTGCGCTGCTATGGCCAGCGGTTGGGCGACGAGGGACTGGCTGATTACTTTGTGGTGCTTTCGATTGCCAATGCGGTCGGGCCATTTCTGGCGTGCGGTTTGAATGACGCGCTGTCTTTCCTGCTGGGGCGCAAACACGCAGAACCTCGAACCGCTCAGGCAATGGCGCTTCAAAGTGTTCTATTTCTGAGTTTCACAACCGCCATTCTGGCGCTGGCCGTCATCCTGTTCCCGGAGAGGTTGTCTCGACTTGCATTTGAGGCCGGCGACAGACGGGCCCTCCTCCTGGCGACGTTGCTGTTCATGTTCTCTCGCGGGGTTTTCGATCTCTACTGCCGGTATCTGTTGGCTCGTAAGCAGATTCTGTGGCCATCCCTGGGCATGTTTCTGATTCCGGGTCTGATTCCACTGGGGGTACTCTGGATAGATCCCACACAAAGGCTGGAACGGCTGCTTTTCGACGCATCGGTTCTTCCGCTGGTTCTGATGGGATTGTCGGCCTTCGCGGAGTACCGGCGGCACGCCCGAGTCGGCGCCCTGACCTTGAGCATGGATTCCATGCTCTATCTGCTTCGACTGGGAATTCCGCGCATGCCCACGATTCTTGGTATGTCGCTTCTGATTTCCTGTCAGGCGTTTCTTGCCAGAAAGATGCACTGCAGCGCCAGTGAACAGGCCATGATCGGGGGCGCCATGATGATCCTGCGAACCCTCGCAATGACCCAGCGGGTGGTGACCAGCGTGGTGGAACCCCAGATAGGTCAGGCCAGTGTGGATCGTCCCCAGGCGATACCGGTCTTGTTGAGGACGCTGGCGCTGTTGTCTTTCGCCACTGGGGTTGCGGTCATGGCCGGATTGTTTTCGATGGGGGATGCGATTCTGCAAATTATGATCAAGCAATCCGACTTTCGGGCAAGCGAATCCACTCTGCTGTTCTGGTTCTCCGCCCTGCCTTTTACATTGCTCTTCGTGTTGCGTCCCTGTGTCAACGCTCTCAGTTCCCGCGCTTACAATACGGCCAATATGTTTTATTCGCTGATCGGGATGGGCGGAACACTTCTGCTGGCCGTTCTGTTGGCCGTTCCTCCGGCGAAGGCAGTGGGCTATGCAACGTTGCTGGGTGGCGGCGGGATGGCTATTTTCAGTCTGTTTACCATACAGCACCTGACGAAGCCGTTTGAAAAGATCCTGCTTTTCAAACTTCGGACATGGCTGCTGGTGGTTTGCAGCGGGGGCGTGCTGGTCATCGGAAAAGCCGTACCCATGCATGAAAACATCTTTTCCGTTCGTTCCTTTGTGAACGCCTGCGTTGTGGGAGGAGTGACGTTGCTTTATATGGGAACGGTTGCCTGTTTTGCAATCCGGGCCTATCGCGTGGAATTGTCAAACGCCCTGAAATTACAGGCCACCGGTCCAAATCATAATCCGGCGGATCGGACTGAGGAGTATGAAATATAGCTTGACCCTCCAGAGACGAGAAGGGCAACATAACTTAAAGCAGGGTTTACCCGGGGCAATACCTGAACCCGTGAGGGACAAAGGGTTGTCGGTCCGGGTACTTTCCAGAGACCGGAGGGGATGTTTATTCCGTTTCCGGGGAGAATTTATTCCCTCGAGAGAGAAAGGGGAGAAACCGCGATGGGTTTGTTTGGATTCCTGGAATCTTCACCGTACCTGGAAGTGCTTGTCCGCCGGATTTATTGGAACACTCCGTGGTTGGTCGAATATATCAGCAAGAAGAAAATCCGAAAAATTCCCCAGAGTTCAACGGCCTCCGCGGAAACATTTCATCGAATTGAAGAGTTTCTGAAAGATCATGGTGTCACTCCTGGACGAATCGTTGTGGTTCATTCAAGCGCCGAGGCGCTGAAACCGACCGGGTATTCTCCCGTTCAGATCATAGATCGCCTGATCGCTCTGGGCGGGCCGTCTTCCACACTGGCGATGCCAGCCATTCCCCGATACAAAGAAACGGGACAGGGTACCGATCGCATCAAAAAAGACGTATCGGATACGGTTTGTGTGTATGACGTCAAGAAAACGCTTCCCTGGACGGGTGTTCTTCCGCTGAAACTGATGCAGAAATCCGGCTCGATCCGAAGCCGGCATCCTTTGAACTCGATGGTGGCGATCGGTCCTCTGGCCGAGGAAATGATGAAGGGGAACCTCTCGGGAGACAAATCTCTTCCCTGCGGCTTGAATTCCTCGTGGAAGTTTTGTGCGGATCATAAGGCGCTGATTGTGGCATTGGGTGTCGATATGGCCCACAGCCTGACCATGATCCATGTCGCGGAAGATTCTTATGAAAATGAGTGGCCCGTAAATGGCTGGTATCGAGACCGGAAATTCGTGGTGGTGGAAAATGGAGAGCAGGAAGAGGTTGTGGTGCGGGAACGCCATCCGAAATGGGCCCTGCACTTTGCGGAGCGGACTTTGTCGCGGGACTTGAAGAAAGCGGGTCTCCTCCTGAGTGCTCAGATAGACGGTATCCTGATCGAAGTCCTGGAAGCCGCCGCTCTTCTGGAATTTCTCAACCGGAGAAAAGCCGCCGCCTATCCCTACTTCATGATCCCCCGCTCGAATCTGAGAAAGCATCCTGGATCCTCCTGAGACCTTATGAAACTTGTTCGATCGCTACATGGATATAATCCCCTTGTATTTACGTCCGCAGGCCTTCTGCTCGCGCGGGGATATTCTCTCTACCACGCCAGATTGGATTGTTCGCGCGTCGAATCTGTCGGTAGAATCCCATGTTCTCCCGTGGACACACTCGCCTGTTTCTCCCGCCTTGTTCAGAGAACGCTTCGTTCGGGTGTTAAAGTGGGGTGTGGAATCACGGGAAACCGCTATCTGGTCGGAGAGAAAAACCGGCTCTGGCTTCTGGATCTTGACCGCTGTTCCCTGACTTTGGATCATGTTATTGAACGAGGTTCGACTCCGCTCTTCATGACCCACATCGAGGATCTTCCCGGCTTTGATGACGGAACCTGTTATGGGGAATATGGCCGAAACCTGCAGAAAGAGTCCGTCCGCATCTGGATGCGGGACACGCACGGATTGTGGAGGATCGCCCACACCTTTCCGGCAGGGATGATCAAACACATTCATGCTCTCGTTCCAGACAAACGGCGGAAACTTGTCTGGATTCTGAGTGGAGATTTCGAAGATTCCTGCGGGATATGGGTGGCCCGGGACAATTTTCGGAATGTTTCTCCGGTTCTGGTGGGAAAGCAGGAATTCCGGTGCTGCTGGTTGGCTTTCCTGGGAGAACGCTGTGTCTATGCCACAGACAGCCAGATCGTGACGAATTCTCTGCGGGAACTCGTTTTCTCCAATATGGATTCCGACTCCTTGAGTGTCGGTTCCAAGCCGTTCATGGAGATTTCCGGCAGTTCCATTTATTCCTGCATGGTTCAGGATCAGTTGGTGTTCAGTACTACCGTGGAGCCGGGAATGCCAAGTGGCAAAAAGATTCGGGATTTTCTGGAGAATTGCCCCGGACCGGGAATCAAGGGGCGTTATTCGGATATTGTCGCGGGAAATCTGGAGCAAGGTTTCAAGGTGGTTGGTTCCTGGCCCACGGATCGTTTGCCCCTTCGCCTTTGTGGATTCGGGACCGTTCGTTTCCCCGCCGGAATCAATCCCGGTCCTTATTTGTATGCCCATTATTTGGGTCTGGCGGGATGCGATGGAAGAATGGATGTTTTTGAACTGCCCGTTCAAACCAATGGGCGGTGAATTCCAATTAAACAGAAAGTGGAACAGAGGTTACAGAAGATTCATGAGTGATGAACGGGAAACAAGACTGGGCATTATCGGACCCTGTCCCCCTCCAACCGGAGGAATCGGGAGCCACATCATTCGGCTGGCTGCACTTCTGGACAGCCAATCTATCCCCTACATGATTTACAATCCCAATACCCGGGTCGAGATTCCGGGCAAGGTTGTTTCAATCATGAAATGGAGAGGAATCTGGTTGTTGCTTTACCCTTTCCTCGGAAAGGAACGTTGCATTTACCTGCATCCCCAGAGGGTGGGAACCTGGTTGCTGGGCGCGATCATGCAACGTTTTCTCGGGAAACGGGTGATGTTGTGCCTTCACAATATGAATATTCATAACTGGTGTCGGAATTCCGCGTGGAAGAGACGACTGATTCGTTGGGCGGTTCAAAACATGTTCGCGATTGTCTGTGTCAACAGAACTCTGACTCAGACGGTTCTCGATCTGGGTGTTTCCTCCGACCGCGTGTTCTACCTGCCCAGTTTTTTGCCGCCCGGGCCTGAAAGTGTGAACAAGTCCGAGGTGTGCGGCGACGTGTGGGAATTTATGGGAAAACATCAGCCGCTCCTGGCGGGAATCGGTGTGGTGGGGTTTCACAAGGGTGAAGATCTATATGGTCTGGATCACATGGTCGAGTTGGCCGCCCGGTTAAAATCCGATTATCCCAATCTCGGTATCGTCGTTTGTTTCTGGAAATTCGAGCCGCAGGATCAGGCGTACTACGACAACCTGCTCGCGTTGGCTCGTGAGAAAGGGGTCGAGAAGAATCTGCTGTTCAACACAAAACAAGGCCCCTTCATTCCAGTATTGGCCGAAGCGGATGTATTTGTCCGCCCAACCAATACGGACGGCGATGCGACGTCCATTCGTGAGGCGTTGGCGTTGGGCGTGCCGGCGGTTGTGAGCGATGTGGTGGAGCGGCCCGAGGGGGCAATGCTCTTCCGGACGCGGGATATGGACAGTTTCGAAAAGCAGGTTCGAATGGCCTTGAACAAGGTAAGTCAAGACCGGGGGCAGAGGACTTTTGTGATTTCGGAAGAAGACAAAAAGCGGATGGAACAGCAGGTCTCGCTCGTTCGCGCTCTTCTCAGCGGTCAATTACCGGATTGATATGGACAAAAGTTCTCTCAGTTTTCCACGGAGTCGATTTTCCTGAAGAATATGTCGAATCGTGATCTCCTTGACTCATGATTCCGGGGTTCGTTATGCCGCCGTTCTTGTTGAATCCTCCGGCATTTCGGGCTATAAGGGATATGGCTTGGGTGGGGAATCACTCGAGAGCCTGAAGATTGAGGAGAAAACGGCATGGCATCCTATCTGGTCACCGGCGGGGCGGGGTTTATCGGGTCGAATCTGGCGCATGCGCTGCTCGAGCGCGGCGAGAGCGTCCGCGTGCTGGACAATTTCTCGACCGGGCGGCGCGAGAATCTGGCCGACATTCTCGACCGCATTGACCTGATCGAAGGCAGTATCTGCGACCCGGACGTTGTGCGCCAGGCCATGGACGGTGTGGATTATGTGTTGCACCAGGCGGCGCTCCCTTCCGTTCCGCGCTCGGTCGAAAACCCGATCGAGAGCCTGAATATCGGAGTTCTGGGGACGGCTCAGGTGCTCCTGGCGGCGCGTAACGCGCGGGTCAAAAGGGTGGTGTACGCGGCCAGTTCGTCCGCGTATGGCGACCAGGAAGCGGAATTCAAGACCGAGACCCTGTTGCCCCGGCCGCTTTCGCCCTATGCCGAAGCGAAACTTTCGGGCGAGCATCTCTGCGCGGTCTTTACCCATTGCTACGGCCTCGAGACCGTGAGCCTGCGGTACTTCAACGTGTTCGGCCCGCGGCAGGACCCCGCGTCCCCCTACAGCGCCGTGATCCCGCGTTTCATCTCGTCCGTTCAGCGGGGCGAAAGTCCGGTCATTTACGGCGACGGCCTCCAGACGCGCGATTTCACGTTTGTCCAGAACAACATCGAGGCCAACCTGCTGGCCGCCACCTCGCCCAACGGGAGCGGGCGGGTGTTCAACATCGCCTGTGGAACTTCCTTCTCGTTGCTCGATCTGCTCGGAGCCATCAACCGGGCGCTCGGCGCCAACATCGCCCCGCGTCATGAACCGCCTCGTGTGGGCGACGTGCGCGATTCCTGCGCCGACATCGCCGCGGCCCGCGACACGCTCGGGTACCGAGTGTCCGTTCCCTTCGAGGAAGGCATTCTGCGGACCGTTCAGTGGTTCCAGGATTATCCGAACGAAAAGTAAAAATGACACACACATGGAACAGGGCATTCGGACTGAGATCCGTTCGCGTCTTTTCTCATTTGATTTTCCAGAAAGCGGGATCGGCAGTACATGAGACAGATTCTACAGTTCTTGCGCACGGGTGTGATGGAAGTGGCCGAGTTGCCGTGTCCCCAGGTCGCTCCGGGGCATTTGCTCATTCAGACGACCACGTCCCTGATTTCCGCCGGTACCGAGCGGATGCTCGTCGAGTTCAGCAAGGCCAACCTGATTCAGAAAGCGCGCCTGCAGCCCGACAAGGTCAAGCAGGTACTCGACAAGATCCGCGCCGACGGTCTGATGCCGACGCTCGAAGCCGTGTTCCGCAAGCTCGACGTGCCGCTCCCGCTGGGCTATTGCAATGTAGGGACAGTTCTGGAAGTGGGCGCGGGGGTGCGCGACTTTCAGCCGGGCGACCGCGTGGCCAGTAACGGTCCGCACGCCGAGATCGCCTGTGTGCCGCGCAACCTCTGCGCCAAAATCCCCGATGCGGTCACGGACGAGCAGGCCGCCTTCACCGTGCTGGGCAGCATCGCCCTCCAGGGGGTGCGTCTGGCGCAGCCCACCCTGGGCGAGCGGTTTCTGGTCATGGGCGTGGGGTTGGTCGGGCTGCTCACCGCGCAGTTTCTTCTGGCCAGCGGATGCGAGGTGCTGGTGTCGGATTTCAGCGCCGATCGTTTGAAGCTGGCCGAGGCCTTCGGCGCCCAGACCGTCAACCTGGCCGAAGGGGGCGACCCCATCGCGGCCGCACAGGCGTGGACGCAGGGGCAGGGCGTGGACGGCGTGCTCATCACGGCGTCGGCCAAGACCGACGAGATCATGCACCAGGCCGCCGAGGCGTGCCGCAAGCGCGGGCGCATCATCCTGGTGGGCGTGGTCGGTCTCAACCTGCGCCGCAGCGACTTCTACGCCAAGGAACTCACGTTCCAGGTCTCCTGCTCCTACGGTCCCGGGCGCTACGACGAAAAGTACGAACAGGGGGGACAGGATTACCCGGCGGGTTATGTGCGCTGGACCGAGCAGCGCAACTTCGAGGCGGTGCTCGGCGCGCTGCGTTCGGGCAAACTGTCCGTCGAGCCGCTCATCACCGATCGCTTCCTCCTGGCCGATGCGGTGGCGGCTTATGAAAAAGTCGAAAGCGCCCCCGGTTCGCTCGGGGTGCTGTTGCAGTATCCCACCGAGAAGATCGAGCGTTCGAAAGTTCTCCAACTCGCGCCACAGGGTGCGGCTGAAGAAAACCAGGCGGTTATTGGCGTCATCGGCGCCGGAAATTTTGCCCAGGGAGTGCTCCTTCCCGCGTTGCAGAAAACACCCGCGCGGCGAGTGGCCGTGGCGGACCTCAACGCCATGGCGGCGCGTCACGCCGCGCAGAAGTTTGGCTTCGAGCAGGCGGTGACCGACCACAAACTGCTCCTCGACAACCCGGACGTGCGGGCCATTTTCGTCGTGGTGGGGCACCACCTCCACGCCCGGTTTGTGTGCGAGGCGCTCGAGGCGGGCAAGCATGTCTATGTCGAGAAACCGCTGGCCCTGAACGCCGAGCAACTGGCCCAGGTGGCCGAGGTCGCGGCGCGTCACCCCAACCAGCAGATCATGGTGGGTTTCAACCGCCGCTTCAGTCCCCACACGCAACAGATCCGCAAACTGCTTCAGGGGCGCAGCGAACCGCTCTGCATGAACATGACGGTCAACGCCGGCGCCATCCCGCCCGACCACTGGATTCAGGACCCGCAACGCGGCGGCGGGCGCATCATCGGCGAAGGGTGTCACTTCATTGATCTGCTGAGTTACCTGGCCGGCAGCCCGGTCGCCACCGTCTCGGCCATCATGGCGGGTGAAGGGCCCGCCGTGCGCGACGACCGCATGTCCATCGTCCTCGGGTTTGCCGACGGGTCGGTGGGGACGGTTAATTACTTCGCGAACGGCGCGAAGAGTTATCCGAAGGAAATGCTCGAGGTTTTCACAGACGGGCGCGTGTTGCGGATGGAAAATTTCCGCGCGACGCACGGCTACGGCTTCAAGGGCTTCAGCAAGTTCAAAACGTCGAGCCAGGACAAGGGCCACGCCGCCGAACTGGCCGCGTTTGTCGAACGTCTGGCGAAAGGGGGCGAGCCGCTGATCCCGTTCGACCAGATCGTCAACGCCACCCAGGCCAGTTTCGCCGCCCTCGCCTCGGCCCAGGAGGGACGAACCGTTCGGTTGTAAATCGGGAAAGGCAGAAGCCGATGGCGTACTCGGACAAAGGCAATATTTCGGATTCACCCCATCAGGAAAATCCCGAAAATTCGTTGATCAGCGTAAACATCGGTTTCGATGTCCGCCTCTATGATTCATATCCGGAACCTCTTCGAGATCCGGCCTACCTGACGGAGAAACTGGGGATCATTCCGACGGAGTCCGGGAAGAAGGGGGACAAGTATATTGATCCGGATGGGTACGACTACGAAACCCAGCAGACAATAGCCGTCGTAAGAGCCCGCAAGGGTTCCGGTTCCTGGTTCCTCTCGACTCGCTCGTATTTCGAGAAGGAATTGGGTGCCTGCAAGGATGTAGAAACCCATCTGAAATACCTGCTCGATTTGCTCGAACCCAGGAAAGACATTCTCCAACCGTACATAGAGGGTGGCGTTATTTTTGCGGAGATCAATTTCGAAGTCGAAACCCGAGACTGTACGCCCCGCCTTCCGATCGACCTGATCAAGCGATTGTCCTGTCTCTGTGGGGATGTGTGGTTTTCCATAAACTATACTCAGGAAAAGAATAATTCCTCCGATTGAAGTTCCCCCCGAAAACTGGACAGGCCTTTAAGGTGGTATTCTGTTAGGCTTGTGTCCAGGAAGGAGTGGGGAAAATGAGCGAAAAGAGGCGACGTTTCAGTGCGTCTTTCAAGGCGGAGGTGGCACTGGAGGCAATTCGCGGCAAGCGGACGATCAATGAGATTGCCAGCGAGCGCGGCATCCATCCCCACCAGGTGGTGATGTGGAAGAAGCAGGCGGTGGAATCCCTGAGCGGGGCTTTCGCCGACCGGCGCAAGCGGCCGGGAAAGGAGGCGGAAGAGACCAGCCAACTCTACGAGCAGATCGGACGGCTCAAGGTGGAACTCGACTGGCTAAAAAAAAAGTGCGGCGCTTGACCCCGGCCAGGCGCGGGCGCTGGTGGAGCCGGGGCACGGGGAACTGGCCATTTCGCGCCAGTGCGCCCTGCTCGGTCTGCCGCGCTCGACCTACTACTACCAGCCGGTGGAACGCGACCCTCAGGAGTTGGAACTGATGCGCCGGATCGACGAGATCTACACCTGCTTTCCGTTCTACGGTTCGCCCAAGATGACCGCGCACCTCTCGCGCACCCTCGGCCAGCCGATCAACCACAAGCGGGTCGAGCGGCTCATGCGGGTGATGGGGTTGCGGGCCGTGGCGCCGCGCAAGGGCCTGAGCCACAGCGCGCCGCAGCACAAGAAGTACCCGTATTTGCTGCGGGATCTGCCGATCGTGCGCCCCAACCAGGTCTGGGCGTCCGACATCACGTACATCGGCCTGGCGGGCGGTTTTCTCTACCTGACGGCGGTGATCGACTGGTTCAGCCGTTACGTGCTGGCGTGGCGGCTCTCGAACTCGCTCGACACCTCGTTTTGCGTCGAGACTCTCGACGAGGCGCTGCGTCTGGGGTGTCCCGATATTTTCAACACCGACCAGGGCGTGCAGTTCACCAGCGGGGCGTTCACGAAACGGCTGGAGGAGAGCGGCATCCGGATCAGCATGGACGGGCGGGGCCGCTGCTTCGACAACATCTTCACGGAACGCCTGTGGCGCAGCGTGAAGTACGAGGAGGTGTACCTGTGCGAGTATGCGGACCCGCCCGCTGCGGACAAGGCGCTCGGGGCGTACTTCCGATTCTACAACACGCAGCGGCCGCATCAGTCGCTTGGCTACCGCACGCCCCAGGAGGTTCACTGGGCGAACGGCTTTGAGACTGCGAAGCAGCAAAACAGAGATTTCGCTGACCAAATGAATTGATCCGATCAGCGCCGAATGGTAGGTTAAAGATGCCCTCAAAACGACGCGAAGGGGACGGGACGCGGGAACCGACCCCGACCGCCCCTTCCGTCAAATAAGCGAGAAAAAAACATGATCGGGTCGTCAGGCGTCACACCTTAATCCTACCCGATCCCTGTCCAATGGACGGGGGGAACCTCAGATCAAGAGACGGACCAGAGGCGGTAGAATGGAAAGTTTTATAGAAAAAGGATGAGAAATGTCGGAAAGAACTTATTCTGTGCCTCATGATGACAATGATTATCTGGAGGAGTTCTTTGCAACCTATACCGTTCTTTCACGAGGGCTGAATCCAGACGATCTCACTCGGGAAACCGAGATTCTTCCAGCCCATACACAAAAAGGTGTAGAGGCTGATTCCGGTTGGGGCGCTTGGGTGATTTCAACTCGGGAAATTGCTTTTCCTGATGAATCGGAATGGTTTTGTGGAGATTGGATCGAAGCGCATATCGGATATCTGCTTGACTTGTTGGAACCCCACCGGGCGGTGTTACAACCTTTCATCGAAAAGCGATTAGATTCTTCGATTTTCTTTACCCTGGTTATCGAGACAAATCGCGCGGATGAATGTATCGGCGATGAGGTTCCACAAGGTATTATCCACCGCATGTCCGACTTCTGTCATTATCTGGATATTCGTCTCGAGTTTCGCCCGAGAAGACTATTGTCTTCTGTGAGAAGCGAATGAACAAGGTTGTCTTTCCGGGTACACTCATCTTCCGATGGGAGGAAAGACGACCGATAACCGCGCCAATCGGGAGATTGGCGGTCCCGAACCACACTGCCGGAAAACTCCTCCTGAGAACCACGGTCCCGGAAAACCGCTTGTTTCTTCTGAAAGATGGGTGTTTCATAGAGGATAGGCGTTTGGGACTGTGCCAGGAAGCAAAGTAGCACTCGGGCGCCTGACCGCAGACTAGTTGTCTCGAAGTATTGGAGGTTCTCCGCATGACATCTTTCCGCTTTTATTTTCTCTCTTTCTGTACCGTGATACTTATTCTACTGGAGCAGAACTCTATTCAGGCCGCCTCTCCGGTTGCGCAGTGGGGACAGTACCCTTCGCGCAACATGGTGTCGGACGCCAAGGGGCTTCCGGCGCAGGGGGACCCCGCCACCGGCCAAAGCATCCTCTGGACCGCCGCTCTGGGAACGGATACCTATTCGAGTCCTGTTGTGGCGGGAAATCGCGTCCTGGTCGGGACCAACAACAGCCGCCCGCGCGACCCGAAACACAAGGGGGACCGGGGCGTCCTGATGTGCCTCGACACCGCCACCGGTCAACTCACCTGGCAACTGGTTGTCCCCAAAATGATCCAGGATGCCTTTCTCGACTGGCCCAACGTGGGCATGACCTCGCCCGCCACGGTCGAGGGGGATCGTGTCTATATGTTCACGAATCGCAGCGAGGTCGTTTGTCTCGACCTCAACGGTCTGGCCAACGGCAACGACGGCCCCTATCAGGACGAAGCGAAACACCTCGTCCTCCCCGCTAAACCCGCCGTCGAACCGGGACCGCTCGACGCCGACATCCTCTGGGTCTTCGACATGATGGCCGGCGCGGGCACCCACACGCACGACTCGCCCTGCGTCTCGATCCTGATTGACGGGCCGATCCTTTACCTGAACACCGCCAACGGCGTGGACAAGACGCACTTCGGCATCAACCAGCCCGACGCTCCCGCGCTCGTGGCGCTCGATAAACAGACGGGCCGTCTCGTGGCGCGCGACGCCGAGGGGATTGGCCATCGCACCATCCACAACAACTGGTCCGCCCCGGCGCTGGGGACTGTGGCCGGGCGCCCGCTCGTTTTCTTCGGCGGCGGCGACGCCATCTGTTACGCCTTCGAGCCGCTTAAGACCCTCCCGCCCGAGGGGCCGGTTCAAACCCTCAAAAACGTCTGGCGGTTCGACTGCGATCCTTCCGGACCGAAGGACGACATCTACAAATGGCAGGACAACCGTCTGGAAGGCCCGAGCACCATCATCGGGACGGCGGTCTTCGATGCGGACCGCGTCTATGTGGCCGCGGGCGGCGACCTCTGGCACGGTAAGCCGAAGACCTGGCTCAAGTGCATTGACGCTTCTCAAACAGGCGATGTGACAAAGTCAGCCGAGGTCTGGTCGTACGAAATCCCCGATTATTGCATGTCCACACCGTCCGTGGTGAACGGTCTGGTGTTTCTCGCCGCTGCGGACAAGAAGGTTCACTGCCTGGACGCGAAGACCGGTCAGCCGCTCTGGACGCACGACGCCGAGGGGGAAATCTGGGGCTCGACCCTGGTGGCCGACGGCAAGGTGTACATCGGGACGCAAAAGGGGGATCTCTGGACGCTGTCCGCCGCGCGCGAGCCGAAAGTCCTCAACAAGGCGCGCCTGGACGGCCCGATCAACTCGACCCCGACCGCAGCCGACGGCGTGGTGTACGTGACCACCATGCGCACGCTCTACGCCTTGAAAGAAGGGGCGGTTTTGAAGAAGTCGGAAGTGGAGACGGAGAAGATGGAAGTGGTGGAAATTGGGAAAGCGGCGCAGTGAGTGGGAATCGAGGATTCCCCGGATTTCTTTCGCAAGCGCGATAACGACAACCGATATGCCGACGGCACAAAACACAGGCCGGGAGCGGTTTTTCCGCTCCCGGCCTGTGTCACATTTCCCTCACGCCACATTTTCCCGTGTTTACTTCTGTTTGGAGGCGACCGCCTGGGTGGGGTTTTTGACATCCAGACATTTCATCTGCTTCTGGTCGCGAATCAGCAGTTTGCCGTTCGAAAGGGCCAGGGGCGCCCAGAGTTCCTTGCCTTCAAGGATTTTTTCGGCGCGGGCCAGTTCTTTGTATTGTTTGGGGTTGGGTTCGACGAGGTGCAGGTTGCCTTTTTCACCGTCAACGATGAAAAGCAGGCCGTCGGCCAGCAGGGAGGCGCCGGAATCGAAACTGGGCAGATCGGCCACATAGTTGGGCAGTTTGCGGGTGTTCGTGGTCTGCCAGCGCAGTTTGCCGTCCATCCCCGCGCAAACGAAACCGTCGCGGTGGTCCTTGCCGGTGCTGTTCAGATAAATATTGTTCTCATAAACGATCGGCACATGGAAGATAGAGCCGTAGTCCTGATTGTCGAAAATGACTTTCGTCTTGAACGGATCCTTGGAACCCTGGGCCGGTTTCTTGACTTCGATCATCATCGTGCCGCCCGTGTAGTCGCCGCTCAGGAGCACGCGCCTGGGGCCGACGGCGATCGGGGTCGCAATGAAACCGGGGTCGTGTTCGACCGACCAGAGTTGGTGTCCATCCTGGGCGGAATAGCTGACCACGCATCCGCTCTTCTGGGCCTCTTTGGCCGTGGTCAGACCCGCCATGACGATCTGATCCACCCCGTCGAGGGTGACGACGCGGGGGGTCTGGTAGAGGCCGTTGAAAGACTTGTGAAGCGAGTCGCTGGTCGTGGGGGTTTCCCAGGCCGTTTTACCCGTTTTGCGGTCGAGGGCGGCCACGCCGGCGCAGCGGTTCTGGAGGGTCACCAGAATCCAGTCCTTATAGACGGTGGGAGAGGCGGCCAGGGCGAATTCGGGGAAAACGGACCCTTTGAATTCTTTCATGATATTGCGTTGCCAGATCGGCTGGTGGGTCTTGCGGTCGATGGCCAGGATGTCGCCCATGGGGCCGGCGACATAGACGGTGTCTTCGGTGACCGACGGGACGCTGCGGGAACCGTAATAGGCGTATTTCTTTTCGGCAGGGGCGCTATAGGAATAAGACCACAGTTCGCGGCCATCTTTGATGTCGAAAACGCGCAGGGTGTCGGTGGTGGCTCCCTGGCGGTCGAGGAGGAAAACCTGACCATCGCGGACGGCGGGGCCGCCGTATCCTTCGCCGACGGGGACGGTCCAGAGGACCCGGGGACCGGTCTTGGGCCACTTGCGGGCCAGGCCGGTTTCAGAGGAGGTCGAGTTGCGTTTGGGACCTTGGAACCAGGGCCAGTCGCCTGCCTGAACTGCGCTGACGATCAGGCAGAAAGCTATGACGATCTGGGTGGCGCGGCGCATAATGCGCCGGGCTTGCGGATGCTGCACGGTGTTCATTTAAATGTCCTTTCAAGGGTGTCTCCCGAGAAATCGGGAGAGAAGTTTGACAGGGTCGGAAGGCGGGATTCGGATCCGGAGCCATCCTTTCTGTCTCAATCTGAGTATTTAAGACTCAGACCATCTTTATTATATGGAATTAAAAAAGAAAGGAAAGAAAAGAAAGAGCGAGGCGTTAAAAATTTTTCCGGAAAACTGGGGTCGGGAACCGGGCGGTTGAGGAATATCCAGAAACCTTCTGAAATCAGTGTTGTATAATAGAAATTCCCCCGGCCTGAAAAACAACCGGGGGAATTAAGATCGCGGAAAATTTCTTGTCAGGGTTTCTTGACGTCCAGGCACTTCATCTGTTTCTTGTCGCGAATCACCAGTTTTCCATTCGACAGCGCCATCGGCGCCCACATTTCTTTTCCCTCAAGGATCTTCGGGGCGCAGCCCAGTTCCTTGTACCCGTCGGGGCTGGGTTCCAGGAGACGCAGGTCGCCCTTGATGCCGTCCTGCGCGAAGAGCAGGCCATCGGCCAGAAGCATCGAACCGAGTTCGAAATTCGGGAGGTTGGGAACGAAATTGGGCAACTCGCGGGTGTTCGAGGTCTGCCAGCGCATCTTGCCGTCCAGCCCCGCGCACACCAGGCCGTCATGGTGTTTATTGCCGTTGCTGATCAGATAGAGATGGTCCTGGTAAAGGATCGGCATGTGGAGCTGACTCCCGAATTCCTGGGTGTCGAAAACGATTTTCGTCTCGAACTCGCCCGCTGCGCCCGGAGCGGACCGCTTGACTTCGATCATGACCGTGCCGGCGGTGTAGTCGCCCGTCATCAGTACCCGGTTCGGCCCGACAGCGATGGGGTAGGCCAGAAAACCCGTGTCGTGCTGAACGGTCCAGAGCGGGTGGCCGTCCTGGGCGGAGAAACCGACGATGCGCCCGTGCATGACCTGCCGGGTCTCGGAACGCTCGGACGCGTCAATGCTGCTCATGACGATCTGGTCCACCCCGTCGAGGGTGAGAACGCGCGGCGAAAGGTAAGTGCCGACCGAAGCCCCCTGAACGGGGTCGGCGGGCGTTTCCCAGACCGTCTTGCCCGTCTTGCGGTCGAGCGCGACCACGCCGGTCCGGCGGTTTTGCAGGGACACCAGAATATTCTCCTTATAAACGGCGGGCGAAGTCGAGACGGCCCACATGGGGAAGGCCGAGCCTTCAAACTCGTTCAGAATGTGCCGCTTCCAGATCGCCTTGTGGGTTTTGCGGTCGATCGCCTGGATGTCGCCCATCGGCCCGGCGATGTAAACGGTGTCTTCGGTGACCGCGGGCGTACTGCGGGTACCGTAGAAGGGGTATTTCTTCTCGCACTTGGCTTCGTAGGCGTAGGACCACAGTTCGCGCCCGCTTTCGAGGTCGAAAACCCGCAGCGTGTCGGTGGTGGTGCCGATGCGGTCGAGGAAGTACACCTGCCCGTCGCGTATGGCCGCGCCGGCATAACCTTCTCCTACGGGTACGGTCCAGAGGACGCGCGGCCCTGCTGCGGGCCACGTGCGCGCCAGGCCGGTTTCGGGCGAGGTCGAGTTCGAGTCGGGGCCTTGGAACCAGGGCCAGTCGGCCGCCAGCGCGCCGTTCAATAACAGGCCGAAGGTCAGCACGGTCAGGAAGGCCCGGCTCAGGAATCGCGGGTTGTGTGTTTGTTGCGAGGTGTTCATAGGATCATCCTTTCAGGAGGTGTGACACGGGGCGCCTGAAACAAATCCGACGATTGCGGGACGGCTGACAGGAGCGCCGAACCGAACGGTCACGTCCCGGTCGTCCGGAGACGTGAATTCAGGCCGGTCTTATTATAGGGACGCAGGGAAGAAAAGGAAGGAAAGAAACGGGAAAATCAAAGGTTCTTTGAAAGAATTTGTGGGTAGATTTTGATGAGTTTTTTGCATGGGGGCCCAAACACCCTCTCGCTTTTTGTCATTCCCGCGAAAGCGGGAACCCAGATCCGGAACGTTCTGGTTGGTTGCGTTTCCCCTGAGTTTGCCCCCTGCTTTTCCGTTCACGTTCCTCTGGATCTCCGCGTTCACGGGGATGACGGAGAAATTGTTTCTGTTTTCCTCGAACAAAAACGACGTAATCTTTAGCCACCCACCGCTTCCAAGAGAAGGGGGGCGATCTGAGGAAAAAATCCGTATAGGGGCGGGTTTCAAACCCGCCCGGCAGACGCGCCGGATTGGGAAAGGGCGGGTTTGAAACCCGCCCCTACAGAAAATTTGGGTTCGGAAAACCCCGAACAGCGAATGGCTCAAGATACAAAACGACAAACTGGACAATGAGGAGTTCCCGGCTTCGCCGCGCCGGGTTTTGTTTTCCCGGGGCAAATGAAACCCGCCGGGCGATTCCGCACGGCTACTTTCCCTGGACGGGCGTGTCGAAGCGATCCACGGGCCGCTGACAGATCGGGTGGCCGGGGTGCCGGTTCTGGTAATCCTGATGGTACGCCTCCGCCGGGTAGAACTCCGACGCCGGGGTCACTTCGGTCACCACATCGTACCCTCGGGCGCGCAGGTCCGCGATCAGGCGCTCGGCCACGGCTTTCTGCTCCGCGTCGGCGTAGAACACCCCAGAGCGGTACTGTGTCCCCACATCTGGCCCCTGACGATTCATCTGGGTCGGGTCGTGGATTTCGAAGAACGTCCGAGCCAGTTTCTCATAGGACACCCGCGCGGGGTCGAACTCGATCCGCACGGCCTCGGCGTGGCCGGTGCGGCCCGTGCAGACCTGCTCGTAGGTCGGGTTCTTCGTCTTCCCGCCCGTGAAACCGGAGACCGCGCTCTTGACGCCCGGGATCGCGCGGAAGTAATACTCCACCCCCCAGAAGCACCCCCCGGCGAAAATCGCCGTCTGGGTGGCCGAGGTGGGGACCACCGCCGCCTTCGAGGCCGCCTCGGGCGCTTTCTCCGCGTTGACCGGCGGACGCAACACCAGCGAGGCCGAGTTGACACAGTGGCGGGTGTTGCGCGGGGTGAACCCCTCGCCCAGGAACACGTGCCCCAGGTGCGCGTCGCACGCAGCGCACAGGATTTCCGTCCGCATCCCGTCCGAGTCGGTCTGGCGCTTGACCGCGCCGGGAATTTCCGCATCGAAACTCGGCCAGCCGCACTCGGACTCGAACTTACTGTCCGACCGGTAGAGCGCCGCACCGCACTGGCGGCAGACGTAAGTGCCCGCCTCGAAGGTGTTCCAGTATTGTCCGGTGAAGGCGCGTTCGGTCCCCTTGTCGCGAATGATCCGCCGCTCCGCCTCGGTCAGGGGTGGCATGGCGGTGTTCTGAGAAGATTCGGAATCGGGTTTCATGGGCGTTGAGACCTCGCTTTGGTTTGGGGTTATTTCACGAGTTTGCACAGTGTGCTTAACGCAATAAACTCCGGCCAGAACCAGGAACACTAGCACAACAAGATAATGGCAGATGATCAAGAGTATTCGTGCGACAAGTTTCTTCCGAAGGGAAAAGTAGTCAGACATTGGAAGGGAGTCCAATGTTTTTCCGCCAGAAGGGACCGGTGTCGGTTCTGGATTTTCATTACGTAACAGCCCAATGGAACAGAATATATCCTTACACTCTTTCTCTTCCTCGGGTCCCAGTCGTATCCGAAATGAGGATTCTCGCCACGGCGAATAAATCTGTGTTACTCGTCCACGGTGTGGACCGGTCAAAATCTGAACCGTGTCCCCAACCTTGAACGGACCGCCATTTATGCGAACACAGATATAGTAGATAGGAGAAGAACGGATGCACACATCGATAGAAAATAAAATTCCAACAAAGAAACCAAAAATCAGAGCGAAAACAATTGCAATGGCGAATCCCCAGCCGGTCCCCCAATCGGGTGCGATGATTGAGAGGGGGGGGATTCCCCAGATAGTCACCCCCATAAATAAGAACGGCCAGACGATGAGACTCGTGAGCCAGATACCCGAGAACCACCAACGGGCGAAGAAAATTTGCAGTCGTGTGGGTTTGCGCATGATCCTGACCTCGGGGGTGGGGGAATCGGGTTCCTTGTCCCTTTGACGGGAAACCCCCACCTCGCCTGTTTCATGTTTTCATTTTCGCATGGCCGGTTCCTGGGCCGCAAGGTCATTCAGACCCAAATAAAATCCACGCAGGTTGAAGGCGGCGGGACGGGGGGGGGCTGGACGGTAGGGGCGGGTTTCAAACCCGCCCCCTGGATCATCCCTCCAGGGCCTTCCCTACGGGATTGACATTTCCCCCCACCCTCTGGTACAGTTTTCTTGTCTTGGCAAATCGCGATGGGGACGGTCCTGTTCCAGGATCTCTCGAGGCCGGAGGGGCCGGATTCCATTCTCCCTTCCCCACCGCGTTCCCAGTTTTCGCCAGGACAAAGACGGGGATGGGTTCCGGGGTCGGAGCCGAACAAAACCCCTGAAGATTTCGATCGAGAAAAGGAACCTTTCACCATGAAACGCAGAGATCTGTTGAAAGCCACACTGGCCACCGGTTTGACCGTCGGGCTGGGTCTGACCGCCGGATGCGGAGAGAAAACCCCGTCGTCCAAGACCGACCCGAAGCAGTCCGGCGAGAAGAAGCCGGAAGAGAAAAAAGGGACGGCCACCCTGCCGGAAGCGACGATGAAGAACCTGCAGGCGGCTTTCAATGGCGAATCGAACGCCAAGGCCCGCTACGAAGCCTTCGCGAAAAAAGCCGACGAGGAAGGGTACCAGCAGGTGGCCAGTCTGTTCCGGGCCGCCGCCATGGCCGAAGGCATCCACGCGGCCAGTTATGAAAAACTGATCGCCTCCACCGGCGCAACGGCCCAGGCCGACATCAAACCGGCCGAGGTTAAGACCACCAGGGAAAACCTCGAGGCGGCCATCGCGGGCGAGACCGAAGAGAAACAGAAGATGTACCCGGAATTCGCCACCCAGGCCAAGGCCGACAAGGCGGACATGGCCGAGCGCCTCTTCTCGCACGCGTTGACGGTCGAGACGGAGCACGCCAGCCTGTATCAGACGGCGCTGACCGACCTCGAGAACTGGAAGACCGGCCAGAAGGAATTCCTGGTGTGCGAACGCTGCGGTCACACGGCTCTGTGGGCCGAACTGGACAAATGCCCGATCTGCTCCGAGCCGAAAAAAGGACTGAAGAAGGTTTCCTGATTCCGGCTGGGGTTGGACTGCCGGGGGGATGACGCCGCCTCTTTCGGCGGGTAGGATGTTCCCGTCCGTCCGAACGAACGGGCGGTTGTGGTTCCCCGCATCGGTTGTTTTCAAGACAGGCGGAGATACGGTCTCTGGCCCGCGAAAGGGTTTTCTTTCCTGGGCCGGAGACCTGTGTGTTTTCACCGGTGCCCAATGGCCGTTTCCCGGTTGATCCGGACAAAATGTCTGTGGGCAAGGTTTCCCCTGGGGTGAAGAGGTGGAATGATGACAAATCGAGCGCGGTATCTGCTTTTCTTTCTCTGGTTCGGGGTCTTCGCGACTGCCACGGGTTTCTGGCTCTGGCACACGTTCCGGGGTGCGGGGGGAAACCAGATGGACATGGGCCGCGCCGCGCGCTGGATCGCCTGGGGAAGTCTGGCCGGGCTGTACGCGGCCACGGGAGCGCTGTTTCAACTCATCCTGATCAGCCGCGCGCGGTGGTTGGAGCGCCCGGTGGGACTGGACCGTTTGATCGGGGTCCATGAATGGAACGGGCGTCTGACGATCACCTTCATGGTGGTCCATATATTTCTGGTCACGCGGGGACACGCTCTTGCCGATATTCCCGAACTGGGGTTTGTGGAGCAGATCCGGGTCTTTCTGACCGATTGGGAAAGGCTCCGGCTGGCCCTGTCCGCCGCCGTTCTGTTGCTGATTGTGGGGACGGTCTCGCTCCCGCTCGTGCGTCCCCGCATCAAGTATGAGATCTGGTACTACCTCCACCTGGCCACCTATGCCGCAATCGCGCTGGCGTTCTCCCACCAGTTCATGTACGGCAACGGGTTGACTTCGGATACCGAAAGCCCGGCGTTCCGCGGGTACTGGTACGGCCTGTACGCTTTCGCGTTCGGCCTGCTCCTGTTTTACCGCGTGGGCGTGCCGCTGTGGCGTTTTGCCGTGAACGGTTTTGTCGTCCAGAGCGTGGTGGCCGAGAACGAGGAAGTGACATCTGTCGCGATAGACGGGCGCGAGCTGCACACCCTCCCCGCCCGCGCGGGACAATTCGTTTTTGTCCGCTTTCTGGCGCGCGGGTTCTGGTGGGAGAAGCACCCCTTCTCGCTGTCGAATTATCCCGATGGGGAGCGGTTGCGCCTGACCATCAAGAAAATCGGCGACTTCACGTCGGCCATCCCGAAACTCAAACCGGGGACGCGTGTCCTGGTGGATGGACCGTACGGCGCGCTCACGGCGAACCGGGCGGCGCTGCCCGATGTGTTGTTGATCGCGGGAGGGATCGGGATCACACCGCTGCGTTCCCTGCTCGAGGCGTTCGCGCTGGAAGGGCGCGACATCACCCTGCTTTATGCGAACCGGAGTGAGAAACGGATCGTCTTTCAGGAAGAGTTGGCGAAACTTGCCGCACAGCACCCGTACCCGAAAGTCCACGTCATCATCAGCCATCCGGAGGATTGGTCCGGGGAACGCGGGCACGTGGACGAGGAGAAACTGCGCCGGCTGGTGCCCGACCTGACGCAACGCGAGGTCTTTCTCTGCGGGCCGTCCGCGATGATGGCCGCGGTGCGCAAAGCCCTCCAGGCGCTTGGTGTCCCCGGATCGCGGATTCACTTCGAGCGGTTTCGGTTGTGATCGGGGAGGACCGCAACCCCGGCTGTACCTGGTAGAACGAAGCCGTAACCAGACAAAAACAGCCTGAGAAGAAATGAATCACGACAGGGCGCAAAGACGCCAAGGCGTCAGGAACGACAGATTGAAAAGCGTCTGGTTTCAGTTTTTCAGTGTCCAGTCCATCGGTATGATCGGTGGTTATAAGAAAGCGGTTCTTTGCGCCCTGGCGTCTTTGCGTGATCCTTCGTGTTCAGGAAGACCCCTTCGGTTCCTCTTGTGTTGGACCATTCCCGATCCCGTCATTTCCCCGGTTTCGTCAACGACCAGTGAGTCTGGATGATCTGCCACGCGTCCCCCGTCCGCCGGTACACCTCGGTGCAGTTCCAACGGTGGACTTGGTCGCCCACGTAGCCCACGTAATTGAAGGTCAGAACGGCGGCGTCGCCGGCCACCTGGACCACGGGGTCGAGCAGTTCGTACCGGTCCAGGGAAACCTGTCCCCGAATACTTTCGTACAGGGCGGTGAGTTCATCCAGCCCGTTGAGGCGGCGTTCCTGAAACGGGTCAAAATAGACCACCTCGGGCGCGGAGATCTCCAGAAACCCGGATGGGTCTCCCTGTCCCCAGCGGTCGAGCGCAGCGCGTTCCAGGGCGAGAATTTGTGTGGCAATCGTTGTGTCTGAAGTCATGGCGGTCACTCCGAACTTGAACAGGATGAGGATGAGTCGCACGAAGACGACGAGTCGAACGAGGGACTCGAATCGAACGACGGGGAACTGAAGGACGAGGAGTCGAGCGCGGAGAGGTCCGCGAAGGTTCCTTCCTGTGCCGGGGGCGCTTCCGCCATATAGGAGTGGGCACAGGCGTTCAGATCCATTTGAGGGACATCATGATGAATCCCGGAGGTTGCCGGGTCACCCGATTGTTGGATTGCGTTCTGCATCTGTTCCTGCATCAGGATAGACGAAGCCATTCCGGCCATCATGGCAGTATTGAGGTTCGGGTCGTTATAGAAATTTGAGTCCATCAGGCCGGTGTCTTGTCTGGTCGAGTTTCCGGCGCTCCGGAAGTGGTGCGATTGCCGCTGTGACGGGTTCGAGGGATAATAGGGATGTTGTATCGGGACATTCCTCACAAAAAGCGCCTTAACCGAGGGGCGCATCAGGACGATGAGCGTAAAGACACCCAGGATCATTCCCAGGGGTGTGCAGACGAGATCCAGACACGCGATGATGACGCAGTAGAGCCAGGACTGATGTTGTCCGAGATTCCGGCCCGCGATGACAATCAGGACGGCCAGAGTGCATTGGATCACGATCACAAGACTGACGACGAGCAGGAAAACGGTTCCCCTCCATTCCGCCGGACTTGTCATGACGAGGAACATGAAACAGGAAGCCAGCACGATAAATCCGGCCAGAAAATAGTGCGCAATGGACAGCCACTTGAGGTGTTGCAGGTCGTTTTTCATGAATTGTTCCTTCCTTTGATTTGTATTGTGTCATGTTCCAGAGAATTTTTCTTTCCAGATGAAGCAACCGCTTGTGGCGAGTGAGTGGAACGACGCAACGCCGCGTTCTCCTCAAAGAGCGCTTTGACCGAGGGTGCCATTAAAACTATCAACGTAACTATTCCCAGGATGGTTCCTACGGGTACGAAGAAGCATTCAAGGCCGGTAATAATAACACAGTATAGCCAAGCTCTCCGGGTGGCTATTCCCCATCCAAGTATCGCCATAAGAATTGAGATACCCCCGAGCAGTATGAGAGATGGCATAATTTCTCCTCCATGCGTCCAAAGACCGAAGCGGAAAAGATAGCAGAACGAGAAGAGACAACCAGCCAATATGAAATGTAGAATAGAAAGCGATATCAGGAGAATCTGTTTCTTCATGTTCTTTGCCTCCGTTTCCATATACGTCAGTGAAAACTTGTTGTTTTAACAAGTCGATTCGGTCGAGTGTTTAGGGATGAAGTGATCTTCCTGTTCCTCAAAAATAGATCTAACCGACGGACGCATCAGGACGATGATCGTGAAGATACCCAGGATGGTCCCCAACACAAAGAAACTCGGGCTGGAAAGAAAGACAGCAGCCACCACAAGGAGAGCAGGGAAATCGTGAACAAGAGCCGAAAAATCGTAAATGATGCCAATAAACAAGATAATGGTCCCCAAAGCGACCGGCACGGACAGGCCTTGAAGACAAGCGGTAACAAGACAATAATTCCGGGAGCGATGTTGCCCGATCTTCCAACCCGCGAGGGAGATCAATAGTATCAGCCCCAATTTTATCAAAAGCTCAATAATTTGATAACCAAACAGATAACCTGCTTTCTGAAACGAGATATCGGTCCTCCCGACATCCAGAACGCCCAGTCTGAGACCCAGTCCCACGAAGAGATGAAAAAGAGAAAAACAGATGCCCCAAGCGATGAATCCGGCCAGAAAATAGTGCGCAATGGACAGCCACTTGAGGTGTTGCAGGTCGTTTTTCATGAAACCTCCTTCTATAGATTTGTTCCGAAGATTATCCCAAAGGATCTTTCGTTTGCAGTGAGTCGGTCGGTTCGATCGGATGCGAAGAGGGGAGAGTTTCCTGTCCCTCAAAGAGCGCTTTGACCGATGGACGCATCAGGACGATGAGCGTAAGGACGCACAGGACGATTCCAACGGGGGTGCAGAGACACTCCAGAGACGCGACAACCACACAATAGAGCCAGGAGCGGTGTTCTTCCAATTTTCGGCCCGCCCTGGCGATCAGAATCGCCAGGGTCCACCCCATCAGGATCAGGAGTACCGCCATTCCCACTAGTAAGAACCCGAAAAACCGCGGGGGCGAATCATTTCCTCCGACAAAGGAGCCTGTCATGATCCCCACCCCCACAAAGAAGTGGATCAGGGGGAGACAGGCCATCAGCGCGGTCAGTCCGGCCAGTATGTAATGCGCGATGGACAACCATTTGAGATGTTGCAGGTCTTCTTTCATGAGAAGTCTCCTTTTCACTCTGAGTATCCCACCCCGCCAGTCCGGGAAACAAGGCTGTTGTGCGTGATTTCCCGACAGACACTGCACGTCCGGATACATCGCCACGATCCGGCGTGACTGTACTCTTTCCTGTGGGATAGCACGAAGCGAGCCAGAGAGCAAACAACAGATAACTGTCCTGTTGACAATAAATCAGGCAAAACTGGCCCGACATTTGAAGCGCTGGATTTGCGGATTCCACCATGTGTTGGCGTCTTTGGCCATGCCGAACCGGCATTCTGGGCTTCCGGGACCGGATACCCGCCGGGAAGACGGTATCCCGGTTACCTGGACCGAAACAAGGAATGGTTTCATGATCGTCCGTTCCCACCGGTTCCGTTCTACTGACCGGCCCGATCCTAACCGACCTGTTGGTTCGGAGCAAGCGTTTCCTGGCGATCGGTTTTCCGCTATCGGGTAATCGCGGCGGCCCAGTTGCCTTTTCCGGGCGGGGACAGTTTTACCTTTCCGCCCCCGGCGACTTCCTGTTTCGGTCCCCACTCGCCGGTGGCGATGGCGATCCATTGGACGGTCAACGGTCCCGCCGCTCCGGAAAAGTCCACCTGCACCTCGCCGCCTGCGGGAAAGTACACGGCCCAGGCCTTCCCTGGATTCGCGGCCAGGTACGCTTCGTTGGGTTCGCGGTCGGACAGAAGTTCGTTGGCGGGTTTGACGGTCCAGAGGGGGATTTTCGATTCGAGTTTGCGCGCCGCGCGGATGGCCGCGACGGCCTTGTCGTTCAGGCCCAGGCCGGAGTCGGGCCGGTGGAACCGGAGCGATGCGCCGCCCGCCAGCAGGTGCCGCCAGAACCGTTCGAGGCCGTCCTGATCGGTATGGCCGAATTTGTTCCCGTCGGCGCCATAGGTTTTGGTGGTGTTCATCGGGCGCGGTTTCTTCGACAGATACTCGCGGACGTGGAGAAAGTTGTCCCAGTGCTGTTGCCCCTTGTTGTGGTTGTTCTGCGAGACGTCCACGAAGTCGTACAGTTCCGGGTGGTCGAACGTGCGCTTGTGCATGTCCGAGGCCAGATTCCAGTCGTCCCACATTTCCGTCACAAAGACGGTTTTTTTGCGCTCCGCCGCGCGCTCCTTGATGAACTGCGCCCAGTAGCGGCCCCACTCCTCTTCGCCGTTGGTCTCGTTGTCCATGCAGTAGAGCACGTGGTCGTAGCGGAGCGCGTGTTCGAGCATTTTTTCGACAAAGCGTTGCTGGTACTTCAGGACGACCGGGTTGTTGCGCTGTTTCGGGGTGGTGAAGAAGAACGGTTGTTTGTTCGCGCCGGGGTGGTCGGGGTACGACTCGGCGAAACCGGATTGTTCGGAGGTGTAGTTGACATTGTTCCTGGGGTTGTACGGATGGATCTTCCAACGTTCGTCGGCGCCGTTGTCGGCGTAGTCGAACCGATCCCAGACCTCGATCTGGATGAAAATATGACGCTTCGCCGTCTCGCGCAGCAGGCGCTCGAAGCGCGTCCAGTATTCCTCGTTCCATTCGTTCAGGTCGTAGGGGCCGTTCTCCGGTTGCTGGCGCTTGAAGGGGTACACCTCGAAACCCTTGTCCTTGCGGTCGCTCATTGTGTTGCGGATCACGTTGCCGCCCGCCGCCGCCAGGCGGTCGAGTTGCGCAAGGAGGTCTTTCTCGGGCCACTGGAACAGGTTGTCGTCGTCGCTGCCGCCGAGCAGCAGCACGGGTTTTCCTTCCCAACTCCAGTACCAGGGGTTTTCGGCCCAGGGTTTCAGGGAGGGTTCCGTCCCAGCGGCGGACACGGGGGCGGGCATCGAACCCAGAGTCAGCAGGAAAAGAAAAACGGCGGTAATGGAAAGGTGTCTTTTCATGGGGTGGCTCCTTTGTGGTTTTTTGTTCCTTTGGGAAGACCTGTTTCCCGTGAAAAATCCCAATCGTTGGGACGGGCTTTCAGTCCTCGGCGTGAAACAGGGACAGTCAGCCCAGGGCGTCGCTTCGCTTTGCCCTGGGCTGACATGGAACGCCCTTTGAAGGGCTATCCGATTCTGTATTCCGAGAAATCCGCTCCAGACGATATCTTCCCACATCACGGGGAGAGACGGCTCACAGTGTGAACCCCTCGCGGTACTTGGGCTTCAGGAACTCGTTCGCGGCCTCGTCGTTGGTCACCTTCAGGTTCTTCCAGTCGAAGTCGAGCCGTTTGCCCGCGCGGATGGCGACATTGCCCATCAGGACGAACTCGGTGAGGGGGCCGGCGTAGTCGAAGTGCGTGGAGGCCTTGTCCAGCCCCTTGCAGGCATCGAGCCAGTTGCGATGGTGTCCCTTGACGCGCGGCAGCGTTTTGGGCGGCTTCTTGTACGCTTTCATCGCGGCTTCCGGGATGATGCGCGGCGAGCGCCCCCACCCGTCGCCCAGGATCATCCCCTTGGTTCCGATGAACAGGATGCCGTGTTCGCCCAGGTTGCGGCTTGCCTCGAGGATGCGGGGACGGGCGGGGCGGAGGTTGCCTTCGTACCAGGTGAGGCGGACCGGGCCCATGTTGCCGCGCTGGGGCACGTCGAAGTACACGAGCGAGGCGGCGGGACACATTTCGTCCGTGTTACTGCACGCGCTCGCCTCGACGCTGAATGTTTCGCACTCCCCGATCTTGAGCGCCCAGAAGGCCGGGTCGAGGTGGTGGCAGGCGAAGTCGCCGATGGTGCCCGAACCGAACTGCCACCACGCGCGCCAGCGCACCGGCGCGTAGTCGGGGTGGTAGGGACGCGCGGGGACGGGGTCGAGCCAGCGCGGCCAGTCGAATCCGGCGGGGACGGGCGGCGTCTCCGTGGGCGGTTCGTTGAGGCTGCTCCAACGGCGCGCGCCCGTGTTGGTCCAGGAGTGGACCTCGGTCACATCGCCGATGGCGCCGTCCCAGATCCACTCACAACAGAGGCGGATGTCCTCGCTCGAGTGGCCGAAGTTGCCCAACTGGGTGGCGACGCCGGCCTTGCGGGCAGCCTCGGTCACCACGCGCGTCTCGTACACGGTGCGGCAAAGCGGTTTCTCGCAATACAGATGTTTTTTCTTGTTGAGAACGGCGAGCGCAACCATCGCGTGCGAGTGGTCGGGTGTGGCGACCAGCACGGCGTCAATGTCTTCCTTCTCGAACATCTGGTTGTAGTCGCGGTAGGTTGGGCAGGCCTGGCCGTATTTCTCTTTGACCAGTTCGGCTGCGGGTTTCAGGCCCGCGGTGCCGCCGTAGTAGAACATGCTGTAGTCGCTCTCCTCGTTCAGGTCGCACAGCGCGGCGATGCGCGCGTCCGGCTCCTCGAAGAGTTGTTTCATGTTCACGATGCCCTGGCCGCCCGTGCCGATGATGGCGATGTTGACCTTCTCGCTCGGCGCAACGTTGCCTTCGCCGCCCAGCACGTAGCGCGGCACGATGGTGAACACCCCGGCCGCCGCAGCCGCGCCTTTCAGGAAATGCCGTCGGTTGACGTTCTTCTTCGCAGAAACGGATGCCGCTTTTCGCTCGCTCATGGTGCTCGCCTCCTGAAGTTTTTGGGGGACGGCCTCGGGGGAGAGGAGGTGGAGCGTTGGAAGGATGAAAGGAAAGAGACAGAAGCCTGATATGTCCCTGCTCGTGTATTCCCGCACCGCCTGCCTGTTTTCGTCCGGAGCCGCCCAGTCCTTTCGGGGTGTCGAAAAGGTGAACCTGTCTGGATGGACTATAGGGAGGGGGGGCTGAAAGTTCAATTGGATTTTGGCGCGAATCCGGGGCGCGTAAAGGGGCGTTTGTGAAGATGAGGGGGGACGAGGGGAACGAAGTGGACTGGGTGGACGCTGTGGACAGAATGGACGAAGTGAGCGGGGTGGATAGGATGTGGGCGCTGTGGACTGGATGGCCCGTGTCCACAACGTCCACTCAGTCCACTATCCCACTCCCACCCACTTCGTCCACCCCATCCACCGAATCACTTCACCGGAATCTCCGGCAGCACCAGGTCTGCGGGCCGCTTGCCGGTGGCCGGGCGGTCGAACTTGTCGCCGTATTTCGCGAAGCCGTTGACAAACCCGCCGTTCGAGAGGAAGAACTGCCCCTCTTCGACCCCCATGAACCGGTCGAGCCGGTCGGCGCGCCCCGTGCCGTCGTGGCTGAAGCGGGCGGAGGTCAGTTCCTGCCAGTCGCCCCCGGCCAGGTGGATCCACTGATTGCCGTACCGGGCCTTGCGCTGGAGGTGACCGTTGCCCCCTCCGAAGTTTTCGCTGAAACCATACAACCCCTTCAGCCAGCCGCCGTCCCGGGGCGCCTTCATGGCCGCGATCAGCATCCACTCCTTCTTTTCCGGGTGGAACCAGTAGCCGGCGTACACCGTGTGGGTGGCGTCCACGGGTTTGGCTCCCAGCAGGAATCGCTGCGGCTCGCCGGTTTTCCACATATACTTCAGGTGGCTGTGGCCGCCGGTGCCTTCATTGCCGAAGTCGCTCGCCTCCACACCCTCGCCCTTCGCAACCAGCTGGACGCGATCCTCAGCCGCCACTTTTGCCCGGTCCACGCCCTCGTTGCCGCTGTCCCACACGCTGAAGATGATGCGGCGCTCGGTGGGGCTGTTGACCTGCATGCCGAAGTAGCCGCGATGGAACCCGCACGCCATGTAGAACGTGGCGGTCGGATCGCTCACCGCCGTCACCTCTTCGTAAAACCACTCCACCTTCGCGTCGTCCGGCGTGGGGTACATCAGGTGGACCGATGCGGCGTTGCGACGCTCCTTCAGGTTGAAGTGCACGCCCGCGAGCGCGGGGCCGTCGAGCGCCAGCGCCTCGATGTCGCCCGCAGGGGCGCCCGCCGCGTTGAGCGATTTCAGTTCAAAGCGCTGATAGCCCGCTTCCGGGATCGAGAACGCGCCGAAGTCGGCCGTCACGGGAGTTTCGTTACCCGCGCCGGTCACTTTTGCCTCGCTCGACTTTCCGGCCACGGTGAGTTGAAGTTTCGACTCCGTGCCCTGGGGCAGACGGAGCGCGACGGAGGCCTTGAGTTCGCCGGTCTGCTTGAACTGGCCGAACCAGAGCACCTGGGTGTTGGGATTCTGCCACCGGGTGACGCCGCCGCTTCGCTGGGAGATGCGCGCGCCGTCTTCATTCGGGGACAGATAGGCCGTGAAACCCGGCACACGAATCGTTTCCGCCTGCGCGCACAGCGGGGCGGCAAGCAGGATGAGACCGAGGAACCAAAATGATTTCTTCATCATGAGGACACTCCTTTTCAAAATCTGGATGGCGAGCATAGCGCAGGGAGGGTCAGGAGTCTATCTTTTTTTCAGAGAATGTAATTTTGGATGTGTTGAGTGCTTTCGCTACAGCATTTCATTCTGTTTTAGAATGAAGTTGTGGGAGAAATGGCGAATAATCGCAAGACATAAGTCGTTTCTGGAAGATTTGGGCGATGGGGAAGATCCAGGGGGAAGCCGCTTGTTTCAGACGTCATTGTTGTTCTGAAACTGCGGTTGGACGCCTATTGTCCCGTCTTTCTTTCAGGCGGGCGGGACGCCCGCCCTCCCAGAAAAGCCCTTTTTCAGCGCGGCTCGGAGTACGCGCCCGATGAAGAGCGGGTTGCCGATCAGGTAGCGTTTCCAGAGGCGGGTGGGTTCGAGGGCGAGGCGAAAGAGCCACTCGAGACCGATTCGACGCATCCAGCGCGGGGCGCGGGGGCGGCTCTGACCCGAGTATTCGAACAGCGCGCCCACGCACCAGAGCCGGGCGGGCGCCAGCGCCGCCGCCCAGCGCTCGACCCAGATTTCCTGGCGGGGCGAGCCCATGCCGACCAGGATCACGTCGGGCGCGGCGTGAGCGATTGTCTCGATCAGGGCGGCTTCCTGCGTTTCGTTCAAAAATCCGTGGGCGGTTCCGACAACCTGAAGACCGGGCGCCGCCTCGCGCCAGAGGCGCGCCGTTTCCTCGGCCACCCCGGCCTGTCCCCCGATCAGAAACAGGCGGACTCTCCGCTCGGCGCAGCGTTGACAGAACGGCGCGAGAAAATCCCCGGCGGTCAACCGTTCAGGCGCTTCAAGGCCCAGGAACCGCGCGGCCCACACGACCGATTGCCCGTCGGCGTAGAGCAGGTCGAAACGTTCGAGCCGCTCGCGCTGTGCCGGATCGTCCGCCGCCAGGTTGACCATGTGGGCGTTCAGGTATCCGACCGTCCGAGGCCAGGGAGAAGCATTCTGATTCACCGGTCGAGTCAACCACTCCAGCCACTCCGTCCGTGTCACGAGCGCGAGCGGGAGTCCCAGAAACAAGCCGGTTTTGGGACGTGGTGTCTCCGGACTCGCGGAATGGGTGTTGACCGCACTCGGGTCAGAGGGAGCAGGATCGTCACCGGAGGATCGGGATGTCATACAATTCTTCCAAACTGGCGGTCCAGTTGGTCCTTGCGCAGGAGCGTCATGGTGGGGCGACCGTGCGGGCAGGTGAAGGAGACGCGCGCCTCGGCCAGTTCGTGCAGGAGCGCCTGCATTTCGTCCGGGTGCAGCGTCTGGCCCGCGCGGATCGCGCTGTGGCACGCCATGCGGATCAGCGCCTGGTCGCGCAGCTGCGCCACCCCCTTCCCGCTCAGGTCCAGTTCCTGATACTCGTCCACCAGGTCGCGGACAAGCGCCGACACGTTGATCGAATCGAAATCCGACGGCAGCGCCGTGACACAATATGCGCCAGATTCTTCGGCGTGAATCTCCAGTCCCATCTCGCGCAGGATGGGCAACAAAACCTCGATCGCCCCCGCCTCCGCCGGCCCCACTTCGAGGGGGATCGGGAGGAGGAGGGTCTGAACCTGAATCGGCGCCCTCTCGCGCGAGCGGGCGCGCAGGCGGTCGTAGAGCAACCGCTCGTGCGCCGCGTGCTGGTCAATCACCAGGAGGTCGTTGCCCCACTCGGCCACAATATAGGTCCGCGCCACTTGACCCAGCGGGATCGGTTCGATCCCCCCATCGCGGTGGAGGCACCCGACAAATGGTTCATCCGGCTGGGGCGTTGGCGCCTGGGCGCGCGAGGATGTCCCCGTTTCCGGTTCGTACGGGAAAGAATCCGAATCAGGGGACGAACCGACATGCGGGGACAGACAGGAACCCGCACCCTCCGGGCCGCTCGCTTTCCACTCGCCAGGCGAAGAAGATCTTCTTGACGGGAGAGAGTGGGGCGGAAACAGATCGCGCGCCTGGGCCGCAAATCCCCCCCCTCCCAACCGTCCACCCGATTTGGGGGTCAAAGGTACAACTCCCTTGGGGGAAAAGAGAAAGGGAAGCGACGGATCGTCCGACGAGCGTACGCCATCGGGACGCGGCATTGACGGGTTTGTCGGGGAGAAAACAGGGGGGGCGGATTCCGAGTTTTGCCCTTCTGATTCATCGTTAGACCCGCCCCAAAGGGCGGCGGCTCCTTCCGGAAACGCCGGAGGCGCGGTCAGTTCCAGGGACGGCATCAGGTTGTGGCTGACCAGCGCGTCGTGGATGGCGCGGTGCAACAACCCGGCCACCTTGCGCTCGTCCTCAAAGCGGACCTCTTCTTTCGTGGGGTGGACGTTGACGTCCACCTCGGCCAGGTCCACCCCGATGTCGAGCACGACGACCGGGAAACGGTTTTTCATCAGAAGACCCTGATAGGCCTCCTGGATGGGAAAGGCCAACTGGCGCGCGCCGATCGGGCGTCCGTTGATCATCAGGTACTGCCAGCGCCGGTCCTTGCGGCTGGCCTCGGGGCGGCACGCGTACCCTTCCACGCGCAACCCCGCCCGCTCGAACCGCACCGGGATCAACTGCCCTTGAACGACCGGACCGAGCAACTCCTCGATGCGCGAGCGCAGATCCTGTCCGGCGGGCAGGTCGAACCGTACCGCGCCTTCGCGCACCAGCGTCAGCCCCACATCGGGGTGACTGAAGGCCTGCTGGGTCAGGAGTTGGGTCAGGATATTGAACTCCGACGCGGGGCTTTTGAGAAACTTCAACCGGGCAGGAGTGTTGTAGAACAGATCGCGCACGTGGATCGCTGTTCCGGCGGCCGTGCCGGTGGGTTGCACCTTTTCCACCTGCCCCCCGCTGGCCAGAATGCGCACCCCGGCCGTGTCCTGGGGCCTCCGCGTCAACAATTCGAAACGCGATACGGAGATGATCGAAGCCAATGCCTCGCCTCGGAACCCCCGCGTGGTCAAATGCTCGAGATCCTCGAAATCGCGGATTTTGCTCGTGCTGTTGCGCAGAATAGCCCGTTTGGCGTTCGGTTCGTCCATACCGCAGCCGTCGTCGAGCACCGAGATCGAACGGCCGTCGCGGCTCACCTCGACGCGGATATGGCGCGCCTCGGCGTCGAATGCGTTCTCGACGAGTTCTTTCACGACCGACGCGGGGCGCACTATCACCTCGCCTGCGGCGATTTTATTGATCAGGGTCTGGGGGAGAATCTGGACGTCGTGGCTCATACTGTTTCCAGTCCTAACAGAATAACCCGCCACGGGCAAGGCTTTCGTGGCGGGCGGAGGGTCGAGGGGCAAAAACTCCTCATCGCCTATATGACCTTTCTGTAAAAAAACATCCCCCAGTTTCGGACCTTCACACAGAAAGGAAGGCGGTTCCGAAGTGGCATGGGCGTCTCGCCCATGAGGCGGCGCCGGAACAAAAAACCCGAAATCCCCGGCCCAGCCGACGAAGACGTCGGCAATTCACGGGCGGGACGCCCGTGCCACCTCCGGGCCATTCCCATTTTTGCAGGACGGGGTGTTTCCCGCATCTTCTCTCCCTCGAACGACAACCTCACAATTCGCCGGACAATTGAGGAGTTCCTGGAGCGAGGGAAACGGGGTGGCCGGGTTGTTGGCCAACAGAAAAAATCGGACGGATGCGGCAGATTGGCCAGACGGAAGCGATACGTTCCCCTCCTTCGCCCGGAAAAACAGAACCGCGCGAAAGACCTCGACCGGTCTTTCGCGCGGTTTCGTCATTTCAACGCTTTGCTCGGGGTCTCAGCCCGCCACCACACACCGCATGGTGTCGCGGGCGATGACGATTTCTTCATTGGTGGGCACAATCCAGACCTTCACGGCCGAATCGTCGGAGCTGATCACCCCTTCTTTGCGGTTCAGGGTCTCGTTGCGTTCGTTGTCGAACTTCACCCCCATGAACTCCAATCCTTCGCACGACTTCCGGCGCACGATCGGGGTGTTTTCGCCGATGCCCGCCGAGAAGACAATGTGGTCCACGCGACCCAGGGCGGCGGCATAAGCGCCGATGTACTTGCGGATGCGGTAACAGAGGATGTCAATGGTCAGTTGGGCGCGCTCGTTGCCCGCGTCCGACTGAGCGATCAGTTCGCGCATGTCGTTGCTGATGCCCGAGAAGCCCTGCAGGCCGCTGTGCTTGTTGAGCAGGTTGTTGGCCTGATCCAGTTCCAGATTCTCGCGTTCCATGAGGAAGAGGATAATGGCCGGGTCAATGTCGCCCGCGCGGGTTCCCATGACCAGCCCTTCGAGCGGGGTCATGCCCATGCTGGTGTCGATCGACTTGCCCCCCTGGATGGCCGCCATGCTCGATCCGTTGCCCAGGTGAACGGTGATGATATTCATCTCCTCCATCGGCGTGCCGGTGATTTGCTGGATGCGGAACGCCAGATAGCGGTGCGAAGAGCCGTGGAACCCGTAGCGGCGGATCTGGAAGCGCTCGTAGAGCGAGTAGGGCAGGGCGTAGAAATAGGCGTGGGGGGGCATGGTCTGGTGGAACGCCGTGTCGAAAACCGCCACGTGGGGCGTATGGGGCAGGTACTGATGCGCCACTTCGTAGCCCAGGATGTTGGGCGGATTGTGCAGGGGCGCCAGCGCCACGCATTCGCGAATCTTTTCCATGACCTCGGGCGTGATCTTGACCGAGGCGCTGAACTTCTCCCCGCCATGCACAATGCGGTGGCCCACGGCGTCAATGTCCTCGGGTTTGGAAATCACGCCGTGCTTGCCGTGCGTGAGGTGGTAGAGGATGGTCTCGACTGCGGCGGAATGCTCGAGGACGACGGGCTTTTCCTTGACCGCGTCTCCCTTGTGGCTCGTGTAGCGCACGGTGGACTCGGCCATGCCGATTTTCTCGACAATCCCTTCGGCCAGGACTTCTTCGGTCTGGTTCTCAATGCGTTCCGGGCTGGTCTCGATCAATTGGAACTTGAGCGAGGAACTGCCGCAATTCAGAACGAGTATTTTCATCTTCAGGGTCTCCATTGAAACGGGTCAAAACCCGCAATTTGCTCGCCGCAGACTCCGGGCGCGACGAGTCGTGGCCTCCGAGACAGCCGGAGGCGGTTGAACGCAAGCCGACTCAATAGGTCGCAGCCGGGCTTCCCAGGATGCGGCCCGTGGCGTCGTACACAAAGAACCCACGACCGCTCTTGACACCCAGGTGACCTTCGCGCACCAGTCGCCGCAACAGCGGGCAGGGACGATACTGCAAGTCGCCCAGGGCGTTGAACTGGTTTTCCATGTCGTCGAGCAGAGTGTCGAGGCCCATCTTGTCGGCCATGGCCAGGGGGCCGATGGGCAGACTGAATCCCAGCCGCACGGCTTCATCCACATGCTCGGCGTTGGCCAGACCCTCCATGACGATGTGCATGGCTTCGTTGATGTAGGGGATCATGATGCGGGTGGTGATGAGGCCCGGCATCTCGAACACCTCGAAGGTTTTCTTCTTCATGAGCTTGGCCAGCAGACGCGCCACCTCGATCGTGCGGTCGGACGTTTTGCTGCCGCGCACGATTTCAACGATGGGCCGGGCCTGCACGGGCAGGGGGAAGTGCATGGCGGTGATGCGGTCGGGGTGAGCGGTCTTGCGCGCAATGTCCGAAACGCACAGCGTCGGCGAGCTGCTCACGAGTACGGTATCGGGCGAGAACAGCTGGTCCATTTCCTGGAACACTTCCTGTTTGGCTTCCAGATCGCCCTTGATGGCTTCGATAATCACCTGCGATCCGGCCATTTCGCGGATGTCGGTGCTGCCGGAAATGCGCGAGAGAATCAGCCGCTTTTCGCTCTCGGTCACGCCCCACTTGGCTTTCTCGACATCCAGGTCGTGGGTGATTTGCGCGATGGCCTGATCCACCTGCTCTTTGGACAGTTCACAGAACACAACATCGAGAGCCGATCCCGCCAGACAGCGAATCAGCCCCTTGCCCGTCGTTCCGGCGCCCAGAACGCCTACTTTCTTCAGTTTCATGGTCATGGTATCCCTCGACTTTGACTGATAACAATTGAGAGTTTGAAATCGGCTGGGGCCTGCCCAGCCGCAACAATCCCGGACGCGCGCTCTGCACGCGGCCCCAAAAGCCCGGCGCGAGAACCGCTGAGGGCAACAGAGGAGAAGACGGGCCAAAAGGCCGCCTTCTGGGCGGTGAGCCACTCGGTTTACCTTTGTAGCCGCCCGGCACGGCCCCTGTCAATGATTTCTTCCGGAAACGGCAGGGTTGATGCGAGATCATGTCACTTACTGTCTCGTCATACGCGGTCATTCTTTTCCCATCGGTCTCAATTCTTGCCTTCGCATATCCCGTGACGAAATAATCGAGACCGATGGGAGAAAAGCCATCTGGCTCGTCGTGCTCCTTGTTCTTTCCGTTGATGTTATGGCAAACTCGAATCCGAGTCTCAGTTTCTCCTTGGGTCCAGGCCAGGTGGAGGCGTTTTGCTCCGCGCCATCTCGAACGTAGTGAACGGACGGAAATCGGGATTGTCCTTGTATTTGATATTCCGCTTTCCCCACCAGCTGCCGTAATACTGGCAATTGGTATCCACCCAGTTGGTGACACGAAGTAACTCTTCGCGCGTCAATTGGATATCCTTGTGGACCTCGGCCAGTTTGGTGGCCCGTTCCAGTTGTTTGGGGTCGGCGAGTTTGACCTTCCCCTTGCTCAGCATGGCGACCAGAACGCTGGAGTGGGACCCCAGGGACCGTGTTGGCAGGTATTCTACATTCCCCGTCTTGGGATGGTTCTCACCGATGACCAGACCGAGGACCCCCCGGTCGAAGAATCCGTTGCGCCTTTCCGGGACAAGATTCTCGTACGACACATTGAACAACCGCGTTTTTTCTCCGCTCAGGTTCAAATTACCCTCGATATTGTCGCCACTGTGACAGGAAATGCAGTGAGCGTCCCAGACGGGTTGAACGTCCTGAACATAATCGATCGGACGGCGGCCCTCCTTTTCCCCGGGTTGCGGTCCAGGCAACAGCGGCGCTCTATCCAGCGCCTTCGGCGGACGTTGCGCCTGGGCTGGCGTGCTTCTGGCGGTCTCGTGGCAGCCGATGCAGGATCGGACTTCCCCCGGCATGTAGTTGACATACGTGCGTTCGGTCTGCACGGCCATGTAATTCTCATCGAGAGCCTGAAAGAAGATATTCGTTTCGGCGGGCACAAGAAAACTGGCGGAACCGTCTTCTTCGACGGGAACGATGCCGTGCTGGACTTTCAGGGCCAGGTGCGTGTCCTTGGTGACGACCACGTGCTGCTGGTCGTATTCATCGTCGAAATTGGGACGGCGCGCGGCCCACGGGCGGGGCATCTGTTCCAGAACACGGACATATTTGATGGTCCCGCGCTCGACATTTTCCATCCCCCGATAAATATCCGTAATCACGCATTGCGCCTGCCGGGCCTGGGCCAGTTCGGAATTGACCATGGAAGGCAACACCGCCGGCTGTTTGCGGGGAATGATCGGATAGGGCAACCAGGACGCGATGGCCGGGTCTTTATAGATCAGATTGACGGTCCCATCCTCTTCGAGCAGATAAAGCCCATACGCGTCCGGTTCCGAGAAGGTCTGGCCCAGGGGCTTGTGCGCCACCAGAAACAGATCCCGGGAAAGGGGATAAGGATCCCGGAACAGGGGGCCACGCCCGTCCCCGTCGTTGTCCCAGGAGCCATCCGGTTTCTGGAATTCCCACCCCCATTCGGCCCGGACGTCCACATAGGGCGTCATGTAGGTCATCGGTTCGCGCGTCCGGCTGTTGCGGGTCATGTCGAGCCGGATGACCGGTCCCATGGCGTTCTGGGGACAATGCGGCGTGCCCACTGCCACAAACTGAGTCGGGATGCCGGGAATCCCGCGCCCGTAAATGAAGGTCGGAGGAACGGAAATATCCGCCTTGTACACCTCCGAGGAAGCGCTCCCGTCTGGCCGCATGGTCCACAGGCACTTGACACTGACCGCACCCTTGTCCACATATTCCCACCGGGTGTAAAGAATCCGCCCATCCTCGAGCACGGCGGGCGAGGCCTCGCTGACCGCGCTGTTTGTCAACGTGCGCATGTTGCCGCCATTCGCATCCATGCGATAGATCTGCGTAGTGGTGAAAATATCGGGCGGGTCGCACAGGATGCCATACTGGCAGCGGGTGGAAATGAAGGCGATACCGCCGTCCGGCAGATAACAGGGCATCATGTCGTCGGTTCCGTGGTGGTAGCCGTTCTGGTATTTCTCGATCAGTTCTTTTTCGTCCGCCTGCGGGAAGGTGATCTGACGAAATCCCGAGCCGTCCACGTTCACTTCATAGATCCGATATCCGCTGTCGAGGTCTTTCTTCCAGGCAAAAACGATCTTCTTCGCGTCAAAGGAGAGGTCAAAGCGTTCGAACACCCCGCCTTTCAATTCCGACACGATCTCCCGGACCGAGCCGTCCTTCAGGTCGAGTACGCACAAATTTCCCCCCGGCATGAAGGCGCTGTTGATGTATTCGGTATAATAGTGGTTCGAATTGTAGGTCTTGCGCTTGACGAAGGCAATTTTCTCGATGCCGCGCAACAAAAGCCGCTGACGGCTCACGTTCTGAATCAGGGCGTCGCGTTGCGCGTTCTGATCGAGGATTGTTTTCATGTCGGGAGTGACGTCCCCGGAAGTAATTCTGGACTGCAACGCATCCAGCCGGGCCAGGCTGTCGTCCGGGTTTCCCTGGGAAGGATATTGTTCCTTCAGGGAAAGGATTGTTTTGCGGAGGTGGGACAATGTCCCGGAGGTCTGGCGCCAGGACTCGATCCGGGCCTTCAAGACAACCGAATCGTCTCCCGGATCGAGGGGCTTATACTCTGCAATTCCTTTGACACACGGCAGCGTACAACACAATAAAACCGGTAACCAGAGGAACCAGCAAACAGACGAACGGAGTCGCGTGGCCCTGCGAGGTGATATGCTGGACATATCTACCAAGGGAAGCAAAGTCTTCATTTGATGCGTCCTTTCGTTCGAAAGTTGAGAGGCAAGAACAATCCGGCAGGCATTCACTATTTCTGCCTGGATCAGGATAATGAGATGAGAAACAGGGAATAGTGTACAGGCAGGTGTAATCTCAAGCCTGTACCTCGATCGCGAAACAGGTTTTACCCTGCCCCGCGGTTTCCTTGTGTTTTTCGATGGAAATACTCGAAAACTCGGCCCTTGCTTACAAACTCCACCCCTCCCGGTACCCCGGCTTGAGGAGTTTGTTGGCCTCGGGATCGTTCGTGAATTCACCCTTTGCCGCGTCCCACTCGAGGCGGGTCTGGCGCTGAATCGCGATGACGCCCAACAGGGCGATCTCGGTGAGCGGACCGGCGTGGTCGAGGTTGGAATTGGCCGGTTCCCCCGTCTTGCAGGCGCGCACCCAGTCGCGCTCGTGACCGCCGATCCCATCCGGCACGCGCCGCAGTGTCTTTTCGGGCCGTTTGAAGGCTTTCATCTTCGACTCGGGAATCAGCCGGACTCCTTCGCCGTAGCAACCCGCCATGAGCTTCCCCTCATCGCCGACCAGAATCACCCCCCCGTAGTCCTTGGCCAGGTCCACATTCCCGTCGAGTTCCGCCGGACGCTCGGGCAACAGGCCCCCATCGTACCACGTCATCCGTACCGCCTCGCGGCCGCCGCGCGCGGGAAAGTGGTAATGCACCTTCGAGGCGAGCGGATGCGATTCTTTGCAGTGGTACTGCGTGGAACTGGCCTCGATGACGTCGGGCGCGCCCAGGTCGAGCGCCCAGAACGTGCTGTCGGCCATGTGGCAGAAGAAATCGCCCAGGAAGCCGCTGCCGAAATCGCGCCATCCGCGCCATTTGCAGGGCAGGTAGGCGGGGTGGTAGGGCCGCGGGGCCGTCGGCCCCAGCCAGAGATCCCAGTTCAACCCGGCGGGCACGGGCGGCTGGTCGGTGGGCAGATCGCGCGGGTTATAGACAACATCGGTGGAACCGCGTCCCCCCACGCACCACGAACTGGCCCAGGCGTGAATCTCGCGCACGTGGCCGATCGCCCCGGCGCGGACCCACTCGTAGAGCAGGCGCGTCCCCTCGCCCGAGTTGCCCTGATTGCCCATCTGGGTCTGAACCTTGTACTGGCGCGCCGCCTCGGTCAGGGTCCGCACTTCGTGAAACGAGTGGGCCAGCGGTTTCTGGACATAGACGTGCAACCCCTTCTTCATGCACGCCATCGCGGTGACGGCGTGGGTGTGGTCGGGCGTGGCCACCAGGACTGCGTCCAGGTCCTTCTCTTTTTCGAGCATCTCGCGGAAGTCCTCATACTGGCGCGCCTGTTTGTACCGGTCGAAGACCGGCTGGGCCTGGCTCCGGTTCACGTCGCACAGGGCGACAATGTTTTCCCCCTCGAGGTTGGTCAGATTGCCCGCCCCCATCCCGCCGATGCCGATGCCGGCGATATTGAGTTTCTCACTCGGAGCCTTCTGGCCCGGCCCGCCCAGAACATGACGAGGGACGATTGTGAACGCCGCAGCCGCGGCAGTGGCCAGACCGGCACCCTTGAGGAATCGCCGACGCGAGGGCGCATTCAGATGGGACGAGGAACGCATGGTTTTCTCCTTTTTTCTGCGCAGGGTGTTTTTTCTTCTGCCCCCTATCGTAATCCCTTCCTTCCGGAAGTCAAACAGATAAAACAGGGGCGGGAGAAAAACAGACCGTGCTTTCTTCTCCCCCGTTGTGGCAGAATTCCCCTCTACTCCAGCGATGTCAGTTGGAGACTCGAACAAGAGGTTTTTATGACCCGCCCAGCATCCCCCCCCGTATCGCCGAACACCGGCCACTCCACCTTGGACCTGCGCCCCGAGTACCTGAACCGGACCATCCTGCGGCTGGTCTGGCCGGCGGTGACGGAGAATCTGCTTTTTTCGGCGGTGTTTTTCGCGGACACCCTGATGGTCGCCTGGCTGCGCAACGAGAGCGCTCTGGCCGCCACCGCGCTGGTGGGGGTCTGGATGCTGTTTGTCAATGCGCCCTTTTTCGGCCTCTCGATCGGCGCTTCGTCGCTGGTGTCGCGCAGCTGGGGCGAGCGGGATTTCGAAGCGGCGCGCCGGTTTGCCGCCCATGCCCTGCTGCTGGCCTTCGGTCTGACCCTGCTGCAATTCTTCGCCACCTGGTTTCCCGCGGAGGCCATCGTACGGACCCAGGGCGGCGCGCCGGAGGTCGTGGCGCTGGGCCACGCGTTCCTGCGGGTCATTCTGTTCTCGACGATTCTGGGTTTGCCCATGATCGTGGCGGCGGGCATTCTGCGCGCCTCGGGCAATACCCGAACGCCGATGTATATCACGCTGGGGATGAATATCCTGAACGTCGCGGCCAGTCTGTGCCTGACATTTGGTCTGGGCCCGTGGGAACCTCTCGGGTTTATGGGGGTGGCCTGGGGCACCGTCACCGCCCGGACGCTGGGTGGGGTCGTCATGATCGCCGCCTTGGCCGGGCAATCCCGGGGAATCGGGTTGCGGCTGAAACACGCCGTGACCTTCAACGCCACGGCGATGCGGCGCGTGTGGCGGCAGGCGATGCCCGCCATGCTCGAACGCGGCCTGCACACCCTGTCCCAGGTGGTCTTCATGCGGATCGTGGCGATCCTCGGCACCACGGTGCTGGCGGCGCACAACCTGGCGCTTCAGGTCGAGTCGGTGGCCTTCATGCCGTGTGTCGGTCTCAGTTTTGCCGCTTCGGCGGTCACCGGTCAGGCGATCGGAGCGGGGCGCAGCGACCTGGCCGAGATGGCCGTTCGCCGCACGCTGTTCTGGTCTGTGGCGAGTATGGTGGCGCTGGGCGCGTTGTTCGTGGTGTTGGGGCCGTGGGGGGTGCACATATTCCGGGCCACGCCCGAGGTGCTGAAACTGGCGGGTATGGCGCTCCAACTGGCCGCTCTGGAAATGCCCTTCCTGGCGGCGGTGTTTGTGCTGGCCGGGGCGTTGCGGGGCGCGGGGGACGCGCGTTCGCCCCTCTATGTCACGCTTATCTGTCTGGTGTTGTTCCGCATCGGGGTCGTTTATCTCTTCGCCATCACCTTCAAGTGGGGGCTGGCGGGCGTGTGGGTGGCCACAGCGGTGGACTGGGCGGCGCGCACGGCGGGGCTGTGGGGTTTCTTCCGGGCAGGCGGGTGGAAAACCCTCCACGCGACGGAAAAACGGATGTTTAACGAAATGGAGAAATCCGGCCTGGAAGAACGGGAACCGGTTTTGTAACGGACCGGACGGTTGCTTTTTTCTGGTAATCCGGAAGATTTTGGTGTTACCGTAACGTGAGGGAGACCTCGTTGGCGATCAACAGCGATCTCAAGGCGTTATTCCAGACTCTGACTGGCTGCATGAGGTGATAGCTATGGCGGAAATCATCATCACACGGGAGGGACAGGGGGTCGAGCGTTACCTGGTCAACAAGGACCGGATGACAATCGGCCGCGCGGCGACAAACGACATCGTTCTGGAAGACCTGAGTGTCTCGCGCTCGCACGCCGAGATCTCGGTGGAGGGCGACCGATTCTTTCTGACCGATATGGGAAGCGCCAATGGATTGCGCGTCAATGGGGTCTCGATTACCGATACGGAACTCTTCCACGACGACGTGATTCTGATCGGCGAGAGCACACTCTTATTTGTCACCACTCAGTCGGAAACCGAGCCTGTCCCCGAGATCCGTGAGCCATTGGGAGAGAGAGCGGCGATGCCCGGTGAAGAACCCGACTTGGCTTTCCTGACGGTTCGCTGCCCCCGGCAACGTCCCCAGATGCACGCCGTGACCCAGTCCTCCGTTCAGATTGGCCGCGCCCGCGACAACGAGGTTCGGGTGGTGGACTGGTTTGTGGAACCGTACCAGGCCCGGATTCTGCCCGAGTCCGGCGGATTTCGGCTGGTCAACCTGTCTCCCCGCACGCCGATTTTCTGCAATCAGGAAGTCATCGAGAACGTCCTGCTTCAGGACGGCGATGTGATCCAGATGGGCATGAGCCAGATCGCCTTTGCCATCCAGGACGAGGCGGCCAGAGAAATCGAAATAATCACAGGAGCGCAACTGGAAGAAGCGCCTGCTGGTGGCGCGACCGAGTACATGGCCTACGTATCGGCCGACGAGTCATTCGAAACACCAAAACCTTTCGGCGAAGCCGCTGCCGCGGAACTGGATAACGCCATTGATCAGGTTATTGGCGACTCTTCCGCCTCCCGGGCCGCTGTGGATGAACTGCAATGGGACTCTGTTGCGCAACCGGTCAGACCCGGCCCTGCGCATGAACCGTGGGACCGCTGGGCTGAAGAACTCGCGACCGATCTCCCCCCGGAAACGGCTTCTGAAACGCCTCCGGATTCGATCGAAACAGAGAGCGTCGCGGATCTTGACGCCGAGACGCAGGAAGAAGAAGCCCAGGCGGAAGAGAGTCTTCCGCCCGTTCAATCGTCTCTGGAAGAGCAGGTTTTTGCCGATCTCGAGGGAATTGTCGAGTCCGACGGCGAGAACCGCCAGGAAGTCGCGACACAGTCGGGAACCCTGTCCCCGGAACCCGGGGAGTGGGGTGTTTCCACGCAGGAAGAAGAATTGGAGTTTTTAGAAACGGCCTTTACGCCGGTGGAAATCCCGCCCAGCGCCGAGATGGAAAACGAGCCGGACGAGATGGACGCTTCAGAAGCGGAACCGGAACCGGCTTCGGAGGAATCTCTCGTCCATCCCGCCTTTGCTTCCGGCGCGCTCGCCTGGGTTGAAGACGAAACCCTTCTGGAGGAATCGGAAAATCCGCCGCGCGAAACCCTTACGCCGGAAAGTGCGACGGAAGAGGAAGAATCCGCTCCCGTAACGGATGCCGAACCTCCGGCGCCCGCCGAAGAATGTCCCGCGGAGGACCGCCAGTCCGACGTTGATCCGGCCAAGGTGGCTTTCTGGGAGAAAGCGCTCCGGAATCCCAGCCCTGCCGTGGTCAAGCAGGCTTTGGAGCAATTGAAACGTCTGACCGGGCGCGATTATGATCTCTAACTGGTTTTCTTCTCCGCGAGCCAGCCAGCCGGAACTTCAGGGCGCCGCGAAAAGGGAATCGGGTCCAAGACGTTTTGCTGTTATTTCCGATATTCATGCCAATCTGCCTGCGCTCAAACGGTGCCTGGAAAGTTTGGATAACCAGGGGTATGCTTCTATTTATTGCTGTGGCGACCTCGTGGGCTACGGTGCGCATCCCAACGAGTGCTGCAGACTGCTGCGCAAACGGGGCATCCCGTGCCTCATGGGGAATCACGATTATGTCGCCGTGCATTTGAACAACCTCGAAAAGTTCAACGCGACGGCGCGCGCGGCCATTCTCTGGACCCACAACCGGTTGAAATCCGACCACCTTGAGTATCTGCGCAGTCTGCCGTTCGTTCTGACAGATGAAGACAAGACGCTTGTCCACGCTTCGCCCCGCTGCCCCGAGCAGTGGGATTACATCCTGTCGCCTCTTGATATCTGGGTTAGCCTGAACAATTTCAGTACCCCACTGTGCTTTGTCGGCCACTCGCATCTGCCGATGGTGGTGGAGGATCGGATGCCCCCCAGCGTCCCCTGTCCCGTTCTGTCGCCACCTACCGGGTGTCGGCCCGGCGACGTTCCGGAGGACAAGGGCGCTTCTTTCCTGCCTCCCCAGCCAGAGGGGTGGGAAACGGACGCAGAACTGGTACAGGAAATTTTTGGCGATCCCGACGACACGGAAACGGCAGGGGACGATCAGGCCACCGCCTTCGAAGCGTTCGATCCCGACCGTTTTTCCATTCTGGAGGCGGGCGATGTGGAATTGATCGCCGGACGGCGTTACCTCGTGAATGTCGGCAGTGTGGGCCAGCCGCGCGATTCCGATCCACGGTTGTGCTACGTAACCGTGGATCTCGATGAAAGACGGCTCTCTTTCCACCGCTACGAATACGCGATCCAGGAATCTCAGCAAGCCATTATCGAGGCAGGCCTTCCCGCCGGTCTGGCGCAGCGTCTGGCGCTGGGGCGCTGAACCTCGAAACCCAGGCCCAGCGCCTGCGCCCAGTGGGATTTCTCGCTTCGTCTCTGAACCGCAGATGATCTACAAATAAACGCGGATGAACTTGGCGCAGCGAAGCCGCAACCCACTTCGTGTTTTCTGAAGAAAGCGCCCTCCTGGGATCGCCAATCTCCTGATTGGCGCGGTGGCGGTTCCGGGCATCCGGGCAACTTTGCGGGATTCCGGGGATTTACAACTCAGCCCGTTGGGTTGCGCTTCGCCTGGAGCGGGCTTTCAGCCCTTGAAGGGGATGGACCCCGTGCGACCCAGGGCGACGCTTCGCTCTGCCCTGGGCTGACATGGACCGCCCTGTCAGGGCTGGGGCCGGATCGGGATTGCGGCCCGTATTGCATACACGCGCCCCCAAAATCTACGCAAACAACAGCGATATTGCGAGATCGTCGTATCGATAGCACGGGATTTTTCCGTGTCCACCCGTGGTTTCCCAAAAAGCGGTTCTCCGCGCTTCCGCGTTTCCGCGTGAGAGGGGTTCCTTGCTAAAACCTGTGGGAAAACGGAGGAGCCTTTGGTAGAACAGGGTGGCTGGAAGTGTTCAGGTCTTGAAAACTGCTAACCATCCGTTCTGCGAAGACGGACAAAACTCACAAGCCATCTCCCCGCCGCCTCTGGGGCGAACCCGCTTTGCGCGGACCGACAAGGCGACTGGGAAAAGGCTGAATGAACAGAGGAGAGGGGACACCATGAAGCGGGCACTCGTTTTTCTCATTGCGATTCTGGCAATTCTGCAAGTCTCCGCGCTGGCCGGGCCGGCCCAGGCGGCTGCGAAGCACACCTTCGCCATTGGCGAGAACGACTTTTTGCTCGACGGTCAGCGGTTCCAGATCCGCTGCGGCGAGGTCCATTCGCCCCGTGTGCCGCGCGAGTACTGGCGCCACCGCCTCCAGATGGCCAAAGCGATGGGGCTGAACACCGTCTGCGCCTATCTGTTCTGGAACGCGCATGAACCGCGTCCGGGCGAGTTCGACTGGAAAGGCCAGAACGACGTGGCCGAGTTCTGCCGCATCGCGCAGGAAGAGGGCCTCTGGGTGATCCTGCGGCCCGGCCCCTACTCGTGCGCCGAGTGGGAGATGGGGGGCTTCCCCTGGTGGCTGCTTAAGAACGAGGATATCCAGCTGCGCACGCGCGACCCGCGCTACATCGAGGCCGCCACGCGCTACCTGAAAGAAGTGGGCCGCGCGCTTGGATCCCAACAGGTGACCAAGGGTGGGCCGATCCTGATGGTGCAGGTCGAGAACGAGTACGGTTTCTTCGCCAAAGACGCCGAGTACATGGGCGTGTTGCGCCAGGCATTGCTCGAAGCCGGGTTCGATGTGCCGCTCTTCGCCTGCAACCCGCCGCAGCACCTCAAGGACGGCTACCGTGCGGACCTGTTCCCGGTGGTCAACTTCGGGTCTGACCCGGCGAAGGGGTTTGAGGCGTTGCGCCAGATTCTGCCCAAGGGACCGCTGATGTGCGGCGAGTTTTACCCCGGCTGGTTCGACACCTGGGGCGCGCCGCACCACATGGGGAAGACAGATGCTTATCTCAAGGACCTCGAGTACATGCTCAAGGCGGGCGGATCGTTCAGCATCTACATGGCGCACGGAGGCACCTCGTTCGGGTTCTCGACCGGGGCCGACCGCCCCTTCAAACCCGACACGTCGAGTTACGACTACGACGCGCCGATCAGCGAGGCGGGTTGGGTGACCGAGAAATTTACCAAAACGCGCGATCTGATGGCCAAGTACCTTCTGCCGGGCGAAAAAATCCCCGAGGCCCCGGAGAAGAATCCGGTCATCACCATCGCGCCGGTGGAAATGGAGAAGTGTCTCGAAATCCTCCCGTTTCTCGAAAAATTGAACGGCGTGTCGAAACCCGTCCTGGATGAAAAGCCCCGCACGATGGAACTCTACGACCAGGCCTACGGGTGCATCGTCTATCGGACGAAGTTGCCCGCCGGTCCCGCCGCCACACTCGAGGCCAAAGGGGTGCGCGACATCGGCCAGGTGTTCCTCGACGGCATGCGGGTCGGGTTTCTCGACCGCCGCAGTGGGAACGCCAAGATTCGCCTGCCCGAGCGCAAGGAAGCCGCCACGCTCGACATCTTTGTCGAGGCGATGGGGCGTGTGAACTTTGGCATCGAGGTCCACGACCGCAAAGGCCTGCTCGCGCCGGTGAACCTGACGGTGGAGGGGAAGACCTCCGAACTGGCCGGGTGGCAGGTGTTCAGCCTTCCGTTGGACGACAAAATGCTCGCCGGACTTCAGGAGTCGAAAGATCCGGCTTTCTACGAATTCCGCGCCATCAATAAGGTCATCGAAGGCCCTACATTCTGGAGAACGGAGTTGAATGTTGAGACGCCGGGGGACACCTTCCTCGACGTGCGCGCGTTTGGCAAAGGCTTCGTGTGGGTGAACGGTCACAACCTGGGCCGCTACTGGAACATCGGGCCGCAACAGACGATGTACGTCCCCGGTCCGTGGCTCAAGAAGGGGAAGAACGAGGTCGTGGTTCTCGACCTGCTCGGGCCGGGGAACACGGCCGCGCCGAAACTTGCGGGTCTCGACACGCCGATCCTCAACACGCTGCGCCCGGAACTCGATTTCGCGCGCAGTAAGCGGCCCGAAGTGCAACTGCAACTCGATGCCGCCAAGCCGGTCCACGCCGCGTCGTTCGCGCCCGGCACGGACAAACAGGAGGTCAAGTTCGCCTCCCCGGCCCAAGGACGGTACTTCTGCATCGAGTCGCTCAACGCCCACGACGGCAAGACGTTTGCCGCCATCGCGGAACTCACCCTGATGGACGAGGCGGGCAAGCCTCTCAGCACCGAGGGGTGGACGGTCGCCTATGTGGACAGCGAGGAGCGCGGCAAAGAGGATGGAACCGCCGAGAACGCCATTGACGGCCAGACGGCCAACTTCTGGCACACCGAGTGGAGCGTGGCCTCGCCCGACCATCCGCACCGCCTCATCCTCGATATGGGCCAGACCCGTGCGGTGGGCGGTTTCCAATACGTCCCGCGTCAGGGCGCCGGTTCGGTCGGCGGACGCATCAAGGACTACAAAATTTACGTCGGGGATGGGTTGGTGAAGAAGTGAGGGTCTGTCAGGGCGGGTTTCACAAAACCCGCCCTGACAGGGATGTGGCCGGATTATAGATTTTTTGGAAAAGGCGTGACCATTTCTGGAATTTTCTATCGAAATGCTCTGAATCGGTTGCTCCTATTTCCGCACCACCACCAGCCAGTCCTGGTCCGGGTCGGCGGGCGGATTGCCGAGCGCGGCCTGGCCGACCGCTTGCACGGACTGGACTGAACCGTTCTGCAGGGCGCCGCCTTGGCGGGGGTTGAACCATTTCACCGTCAGGCGGCCGCTCGCGCCGGTCAGGTCGAGTTCCGTTGTGCCGCCCTTCGGCAGGAAAACCAGATACACTTCCCCCGCCTTTGCGAGGCAATACTTGCTGTTGTCGTTTTTTGCGTTGCCGACGAGCGCGTCCGCATTTTTCATTTCCCAGAACGGGATCTTGTTCGCCGGAAAGAATTCGAGCGCGTGCCGCGCGTAGTCCCACGAGTGGTCGCGGCTGCGCCAGTCCTCACAGCGCAGGTCGTTCTGCGGAAGCAGGTAGCCGAAGTAGTATTCCACGCCTGCGCCGCCCGCCAGGAACGTGCCCCACAAGGTGGCTCTGCGAATGTCGTCCACCGACTGTACGGGTTTGCCGTCGGGAGTCTTGCCCGCGTACCCCTCGAAGCCGGGGTCCGGCGGCACGCCGGTCTCCGCCCCGTTCTGCTCGTCGTTCGCGACCACCCAGGTTCGGCCCGCTTTCTCGGACTCCGCGATCCATTTGAGCGTGAGCCGGTGCGCGGCGTCCCAACTGTTCTGCAACGACACGCCGGTCAATTGCGAACGATTTCCCAGCAAGGGCGTATAGACTGCGTCCTGTTGGCCCGGATACGTATGAAGGACGACGAGATGGCGGTAGGGGTCGGTGTCGTGGAAATACTGCGCCATCGCGCGGCGCTGGTCGGTGGATTGGGTGTTTTCCTCGCCGAGGTTCCAGTTCAGGGCCAGTTCGTGGCCGAACCGGGCGATCAGTTCGCGGTAATAAAGTTTTCGTTGCGGCCCCAGGTCGCCCCCGTCGAGGGCCTGATTCTTGCCCGGTCCGTTCAGGTCGTCGTTCTCGGTTTCCTGGGTCTTGAAATGCAGGTACAGCCCGATCTTTTGCGCGTGATCGAAAACGATCTGCCACTGGTCCAGCTTCGAGCAATCGTAATGCAACTTATCGTCGCGATCCACAAACGGCCAGACGTTGTCGCCGTCGCCGCCGGCATTGCAGGGGATGAACGAGAACGAATTGCAACCCTTGCCCGCCAGATAGTTCAGCGCGCCGATCAGCCCCTTGCCCTTGCCGTCCTTCCACGCCGGATCGCCCGGTTTCCAGTCGCGGACGTGCGCCTGCCAAGTCTTGAGCGGCGCGTCTTTCCGGCGGGCGGCGGTGTTGTCGAAATCGCCGTACGCCAGCAGCGTCTCGGGCGCGTCCGCGCCCGCTTTGAGAAAGTATTCTCCACTGCCCGCGAATTGCAGATAGCGCTTGCCGACGTACTCCAGCCGGCCCTTTGCTCGAAAGTCGCGGCCCGTCTTGTCCGTCGGCGCCACGGTGAACTCGCCCTTCGCGCCATCGCACTCGGCGACCGGCTCTCCCTTTGCCGTTTCATTCACGGCAATGGATTTGCCTTTCACGAAGGACACCTCGTAAGTCCACTTGCCCGCCTTGTCGGGCGAGAGGTGGGCGCGCCATTTGTTGCCCGACTCGGCTGAGGTTTCGGCGGCGTTTCCGTCGGCGGCGAAATATCCCGGCACTTTGTAGCGGGGCGATCCGGACTCGTGGGTGAAGGTCACCTCCATGCGATAGTCCGTGAAGGGATTGGGGGCGTTGTCCGTTTCCGCGGCCTGCGGTCCGTCGAGGGTGAGCGTGACCTTATGCCAGCATTTGAGTTCACCTGAGATGGCGGTGTTTTCGGCTTGGGCGGGAAAAACGCACCCGCCGAGCACGAGCAGCGTCAGGCAATAACGGAGGAACAGTTGGGTTCGTGATTTCATGAAAAGACCTTTCTATATCCCGGATCGGGAGATTGTCTGGAACTTGTATTGTCTCTGTGGTCCACAGTAGCGCGAGCCGGGCTGAGAGGTAAGCCAAATGTTGCGGGCTGGAGAAACTTTTTGTGGCGTTTGGTTCGATCTGGAAAGTCCTTGCGGAAGAGGGGATTTCAAGTCGCGAAATTCCGTGTCAAGCAGTAGGTCTTGCGGGCTTGATTCTGTTGAAGATAGAGCCGATTTGGACCGGGTTGGGGGCCGAAAATCCCCTTTTCCCTTGCATTTTGGGGCGGATTTTGGTCTCATATAAATGGAGAGAGAGCCTATGCGCGACTGGTTGACTCCAACCCGCCTCGACACGATCACCCAAACCCTCCGCGAACGCTTGAGTCCGTATCGTTTAGCCCATACGTGGGGGGTGGCCCACTGGGCCTTGCATTTGAGTGCGCGTTGGGGGGCGGACGAGTCCGAAGTCCTGGCTGCCGTTCTGTTCCACGACATCGCCAAAGAAGAACCGATGGACCGCCAGCGTGCGCGGATTATCGAGGACTTGGGCGCTTTACCCTCTGAGTACGAGGACCAGCCCGCCGTCTGGCACGCTCTGGCGAGCGCCGCAGTGGCCCGCCGGGAGTTTGGCGTCCCTTCGCCCCAGGTGTGGCGCGCCATTTCGCTCCACCCGACCGCCGCGCCGGGGATGTCGCTGCTTGAAAAGATTGTCTTTCTGGCCGACTACACCGACCCGACCCGCCACTGGGTGGGCGTCGGGGAACTGCGCGAGTTGGCCCGCTGCGACCTCCAGGCGGCGGTAGATGACGCAATTGTTCGCAAAACCGCCCACGTGCTCCGGAAAGGGCGGCCTTTGCAAGACCAGTCGCTTCTGGCGCTGCAGGAAGTACAAAACCGGAAAGGCGGGGCACTGGCGCCTCGGCCTCTCCAAACGATAAACCCCACCATCACCCCCGCGCTGGCCGTTTCGGCAGGCGGACAGGGAAAGGAGATCCATTGACCAGACAAACTCTTCTCACGACTGCGGAGGCGGCGGCTCAGGCGGCCCGTTTCCTGGATTCCATGAAGGGCGAGAATATCCTCATTCTCGACGTTGCCCGCATCTGCAATTTCACCAGCTACTTCCTGGTGGCGACCGCCACCTCTTCCCCTCACCTGCGCGCCATGGCGGCCCGGCTCGAACGTGAAATGCGTGAGCAGGGCGTGCGGGCCGACAATGTCGCGCCCGGCGACGGCGTTTCCTGGATCGTGCTCGACTTCGGCGACTTTGTGGTCCATCTGTTCAGCGCTGAAGCGCGCGAATATTACCGCCTCGAAGCCCTCTGGCACGACGCCCGGACCGTCCCCTGGACCCCGATGGAACAGCCCACTCAAGCGCTCTGATTTTTCGGGAATAGCCCGACTCGATTTCTGGTCCACGGATGCCGAAGCGTATGTGGGCCGGTTTTCTGTTTTCCCGGGGACACCTGACGGATGCGACTCTGAAGCCGCTGTTGAGCGTCCGACCATCCGGTCCTCTTTTTCTCGAAAAAAGAGAACCTCCTCCCCAGGAGATCTTCGTTGTCTAGCCGAGAGGGGAATCCCCCAGGTTTATGGGTTTATTCTGGGTTTCCCTCCCATCCGTCATTCCCGCGAAAGCGCGAACCCATTCATCCCTTGAAAAAAGGCTTTTTGGGAGGGCGGGCGTCCCGCCCGCCTGAAAGAAAACCGGACTATAGGCGTTCAATTGCGGTTTTAGGGTGACTGGACGCGGCCGTTTTCGCCATCCGACACAGGACGAAAGATTTGTCTCCCCTTTCCCAACTCCGTTTGTCGGGTTGATGCGCCGCCAGAGAAGTCGGCGTTTCTGGAAACTTTCCGGCGGTCTCCCTGAGGCGTCCCCGTGTATTTTTCGGCGTGGGGGAGGGACCGTTTTATTTCTGAACGGCGCCAGTTGTCCCTGAATTGTATCGAGGCTGAATCCGGAAGAATCCATATTGGTTTCCCGTCATATTTAAGTCCGGTTGTTATCAGGTAAAAAAATACTTTCATTTGAAAACAGAGAATTCATATATGACAAACCCGGTTATGAACTTTTCAGGCGAATCGGGCCGCGCTGTGCGCCGGGAAGGAAATCCACGGAGATGCGGAATGATACGATTTTTACAGGGTTCCCTACATTTTTTATTGCGTTCCGGACGGGGGTCTGATAGATTCAAGACAGAGTGAAAGCCAAGCGGAAGTTGAACGCAAAAGGCGGTTCTCCTTCCGGGAAGAACGCTGGCTTGACAGAGGATTGAACTTCAAGCCTGCAACGTTGGTCTAGTCAGATTGTAGTGAGTCAATGACTTTCGTAAGGGCAATGCCTTATATTGCTCCGTGGCCGTTCGTCTGCCAAGCAGACTCATGATAAGCGGAGTTGCGGGTGCCCACCTGGTGGATTAGGTTCACCTACTCTGACAAACGGCGAAGCGGGTTTGAGGATTTTCGGGGTTGCGAGTGCATAGGCACGCGCAACCCCTTTTCATTTTTGAACAAGGAGAGGTGGTATCGTCCGGTGGAGGGGTGTGCAAGAGCCAGCACCCCTTCCGGCGTCCATATTTGGTAGATCTCCAACGAGAACCTCGACACATGTGGACTCTCTCCCCAGAAAACCGGAAGCGGGAGAGCGGCGGGGCGTCGCTTTCCCGCACTCGTTCCAGACTCGGAGTATTCGATTCTGAGTATCTCGAAAACGAAACACCGGAGGGGGAGTCTGACGATCAAAGGGTGGAGGAGGTTTGTACCTGCGCGGCCAGGCGGCGCATGCGGGTCAGCGCTTCGAAGTTGCCCGGGGCTTCCTGCACTTGTTGGACGGCCGCTTTGAAGGCGCGGGCGTACTGCCCTTTACGTTCGTAGAACGCGGCCAGGCGCCCCAGTTGCCGCACGCGGGTTTCGCTGCCCGGAGGCGAGAGGCGGATGGCGTCCCGGCAGGCCATTTCCAGCAGGGCGTCGTTGTTGGCCGATTGCGCGTACTCGATGGCCAGAAGCGACAGCGCGAGCGAATTGGGACAGCGGCGCAACCCGTCGGTGATCGCCCGCAGCATTTTGAAGGATTGCTTCTCATCGCGATAGAGCTCGGCTTGCGCGGCATAGAGGTCATCGCGGTAGGGGTTGCGTTCCAGCGCTGCGCGCAGGCGTTCCTCCGCCTTGAACAGGTTCAGGTCGTCCGTTTTCCCCTCAGCCTGGCTCTGGGCGATCATCTGCTGCGCCTGCTTCAGGCAGATGTCCGCGGACCAGGGGTGCATGCGTCCGGCCCAGCGCAGGGTGGAGGCCGAACCGGGCAGAGCCAGATCCGCCTCGGCGATGCGCTCCGCCCGCCGCAAACCCCACAACGGGATGCAGGTCAAGAGCGCTCCCATCAGACACGCCAGGGCGCCCCCGCCCAGAACCACCCGCCGAGCCATTTGCGAGCGATCAAACAAAGACGTTTCTCCCACGGTTCGTAAGGCGCGTCGGGTATTCCCCCACACCAATCCGCTGAATAGACACAGGAGCGCCACTCCGTAGGGATGACGCAGGGCCAGGCCTTGCGCGCCCTCCGCGAGCAGCCAGAGCCACAGGCACAGGTTCGCCGTCACTCGGACGGACGGGAAAGTCGGCGCGCCCCACAGGCTGGCAAAACAGGCGCGTCCGAGCAGCAGGGCCGCCAGCGCCAGTCCCAGCGCCAAACCCACCGCGCCCCATTCCACGACATACATTTTCCACGCCTGCGCTGGCGCGATGTTCCAGGGACGCAGAAGCGCGAAGAATCCCGGCGCCTGGGTTCCGGGAGTCGGTCTTGTTTCTTGCTTTTTCTGTGAGGTCTCCGCGCGTTTTTCTCCGGAATCGGTGGACCGGCCCAACTCCTGTTGGGCAAACGCCGCACTCAGAGCGCCCGGTCCGCCCCCCATCAGGGCATCTGAACGCAGGATGCCCAGCGCGACGGCATCCATGTTCTGCCAGAAGGCGGTCGCGTCGGTTTGCAGGTGCGTGGTCGCGTTCGACTCCTTCAGTCCCAGGTGGCGCGCACCGAGCGCACCCGCCAGCAGGAGGAGGCAAAGAACGAACGCTCCCAAACGGTTGGAGACGCGATTTCGTTCCAGAATCAAAGAGGCGATCCAGAAAACCAGTCCCAATCCCCAAGCGCTGACGGCCACCCAGATCAGGTTTCCATAAATCTGTTGCATGGCGTAGGCGTTACCGCTGCGCACGAGAAGCGGGCCTACGACCGCGAGGAAGTTCAGCAGCAACCAGACGGGCAAAGCGCCCAGACGCGAGTTCAGGCGGCTGGCCGCAAAGAACAGAAGCGCTCCGTCCAGGGCCAGGACCAGCCAATAGTAGGACGCTTCGCGCACCTCACCCGCGCGGCATTGCAGCGCGCAACAACTCACCAGCGCCGCGATCAAGCCCCATCCCAGAAGATCGGCAAAGGTGACCGAGCGCCAGCTGGCCGAAGGCAGCCACAGGGCAAACCAGGCCGTGATCAAGGAGAAAAAATGGAGGCGGTTCAGTTCGGCCAGTCCCGGTGGCGCGTCGCTGTGAAAAGCCGTGGTCAGGACCAGGACAAGCCCCACCCATGCGCCTCCCCGCCCGATGGCTGGCCAGGGGAGGGAACGCGCGAAGAGTTCCGCTCGGGATGGGGAAGAAGGGGCTTGCGGCATGGGTACCGAATCCTCCGCATCGCGGGAAAAAACCAGTAGAGTAGGGTCTGATCCCCAGGAAAAAGGGAACCGAATGCCGCACCAGAGCCTGTGCCGTCTCGGAGCGCCGCTACGGAGTCGTCTTCCCCGATTAGAACGGCAGGTTGAAACCGGGGGGAAGCACCCCCCCGGCGATGTTGCCCATGGCCGACTGTTTGAGTTCGCGGGACTTTTCGACAGCCGAATTGACGGCGGCCAGCACCAGATCCTCGAGCATTTCCAGATCGTCCGGATCCACCGCCTCGGGCGAGACCTTGATGGACTGGAGCACCTGGTTGCCGTTCATGACGACCCGGACGGCGCCCCCGCCGGAAGCCGATTCCACCGTTTTATTCTCAAGATCTTTCTGGATGTTGGTGATTTCATTCTGCATCTGTGTCTGCATCTGTTGCAGTTTCTTCATATCGAACATGAGTTTTGCTCCCCCGCGAAATGTGTCTGCCGGCAACGCGCGGCCAGCGTCGAAAATCTGAATCAGCGGCCCAATTCCTCGTACAGGGCGCGGACCGCATTGGCCCGGTCCTGGGCCTTCACACCAAACATCATGCTGAGTTCCGAAGAACCCTGGTTGATCATCTCGATGTTGACACCGGCCCGGGCCAGGGCGCTTGTGGCGCGTCCCGCGACGCCGATGGTGTGATTCATCCCCTCGCCGACAATCATCACCAGCGCCAGACCGTGCTCGATGCTCAGCTGATCCGGATCGAGTGTCTCGCGGATACGCTCGATAATCCGCGCTTCCATTTCGGTGGTGAATCCCTGCTCGCGGATGATCACCGAAATGTTGTCAATGCCGGTCGGCATGTGTTGAAACGAAAGGTTTTCCTCTTCCAGAATCTGCAACAGCCGGCGTCCGAATCCCACCTGGCGGTTCATGAGGTATTTTTCGACAAAAATAGAGCAGAAGCCGTCGTTGCTCGCCACCCCGGTCACCGCGCCCGGATGATGCTCGCGATGCGGGACGATCATGGTCCCCGGCGCTTCGGGCCGGTTTGTGTTTTTGACACAGATGGGGATGTTGGCCTGTACGGCGGGGATGATCGCCTCGTCGTGGAAGACGCCAAAGCCGGCATACGACAACTCGCGCATTTCGTGGTAGGTCAGGATGTCGATCGCCTTGGGATTGTCAACGATTCGGGGGTCCGCCGAGTACACCGAATCCACATCCGTGAAATTCTCATAGAGGTCGGCTTTGACCGCCGCTGCCAGAATGGCGCCGGTGATGTCGGACCCGCCGCGCGGGAAAGTGGCCACCTGCCCCTCGCGGGTGTATCCGAAGAATCCCGGGAAAACCGTCACGCCGGGCCGGGCCGCCAACGATTCCAGATTGAGGTAAGATTCGGGCAACACCTGCGCGTTGCCATATTCACTGCTCATCAGAAGACCGGCGTCTTTGGGGGAGACATAGTGCGCGTCGAGGTTGAACACCGACCGCAGCGCTTGGGCGAAGAGCCGCGCACAGTTGTCCTCGCCGGCCGCTTTCAGATTGTCCATATACAAATCCGCGTTCGAGCGATCCGATTCCAGGCGCATGCGCAGGTCCGCCGCAATCGGCTCCATCGCCGCCGCGGGCAGTTCGAGATCCCGCGCGATGCCGGCAAAGCGTTCGATCAGGGCTTCCAGTTCCGGTTCCCCCGATTGTCCGTCCAGACGCGCCTGAGCCATCTGGATCAGCATATCGGTGACTTTCGTGTCGGCTGAGAAACGTTTTCCAGGCGCGGAGACGACGACAATACGCCGGTCTGGATCGTCGGCCACAATGCGTCCGACCTTACGGATTTGCTCCGCCGAAGCGACGGAAGACCCCCCAAATTTCGCTACTTTCACGGTTCCCTCTCCAGTATCGTATAAATTCAGTCGGCAGTCGCCGTCTCCTGGCTCCTGCCGTCCGTCCCTTCCCGGTCATCCCAGACGCTTGCCAGAGTTTGCCATCCTATTACAGCCAGATTCAATTTTGCCATGAGTTTTCTATGAAAAAATGAAAAGGGAGCGGGCAGTGGGGTTTTTCGGACGGATGGAGAACGACGGAAAGGGTGGAAATCAACCGTGTCGGTGGGGACTCCGAAGGGACGAACCGCTTGACGATCGGAGCGGATGGCCTTACCCTGTCGGGACCGGCTGGGAAATATCCGGTCTTTTCGGCGGACAGGAGCGTTTCCGGATGGCGCCTCAGATTCCGATCTTGAACATTCCGAACCTGTTGACGATTCTGCGACTCGTTTCGTTGCCCTTCATTATTCTGCTGGCCCGCGCCGGGTTTCCGGTGACGGCCTTCAGTCTGTTTGTGGTCGGGATGGTGTCGGACTGTTTCGACGGGTATCTGGCGCGGCGGCTCGGGCAATGTACCCCGCTGGGACTTTATCTGGACCCGGCGGTGGATAAAATCGTCATTCTGTCGCTTTTCTACGAATTGGCCCAGGCGGGGAATCTGGACTGGGCGGTGGCGCACCTGTTTCTGGCGCGCGAACTGTTGCTGAGCGCTGTCCGGGCTACAGCCGGAGTTCAGGGGCAGATCGTGGGCGCCAATTGGATGGGAAAAACGAAAGCCACACTCCAGAGCATCCTGATCGGGTGGGGGTTATTGCTGCCGCTATTCGACGGTTCGCGTGGGGATTGGCTTCGCGGCGCGCTGGATGGGGCGTCCTGGCTGGTTTTGATTCTATCCTGGATTTTTCTGGCGGTTTTTCTGTATTGGAACCGCCGTTTGTTCAGTCATACACCCCGGCCCTGAGGCGTTGCGGTTTATAGATCGGCTTTCCCGAAAATCTGACGTCAGTCAAACCGTTCGGAGGGGAAGGGGTTCGGGGAAAATAGGGCGTGGAAACTCGGTTTTTATCGCGCATCAGGCTCGACGGTGTTCTGGAGAAGCGTTCAACTCCTCTTTTTTCAAGGTCATGCGAATTATTCATACCCGCTTGCCGATCCGAGAAAATGTCGCCCGCCCAAGAGGGCGGTTTCCTGGTCAAATTGCGCTTGATTCTTTTATTTTCCTCCGGTACCCTTTTAGGATGCATGTTTTCAGGCCCTGATCTCCAGGGACGGGAAAATATGGCATTCTGGAGGTTTTAAGGATTATGACCCAGTGCTACACGCTTAATCCCGCTGACATGCAAATGCGCCCCATAATTGTCCAATCGGACAACAGTATTCTCCTCGAGACACACTCGCCTTGTTTCGAAGCGGCCCGCGATGCGCTGTCTGGATTTGCGGAACTCATCAAGAGTCCCGAGCATTTCCATACCTACCGCATCACGCCGCTTTCACTGTGGAACGCGGCCAGCGCCGGCATGACGGCTCCGGCCATCGTCGAGGTGCTTCAGGCGTACAGCAAGTACGAAATCCCCCAGAATGTGCTGGTGGACATTCGCGAGTACATTGGACGCTACGGGCGCATCCAACTGGTTGCGACCGAAACCGGCGATCTGGCGCTCCACTCCGACGATACGAACCTTGTCAACGAAATCGCGGCCAACAAGTCGCTGCGTTCTCTGATTCAGAAGCGTCTGAGCCGCAAATCGTTGCAAATCAAGACCGGCGAGCGCGGAGCGGTCAAACTCGCCCTGATCAAGATCGGATTTCCGGTTGAAGATCTGGCTGGGTACGAGGACGGCTCGCGTCTCGATGTTCAACTGCTTCCCGCCACTCGGGAGGGGTATGCTTTTGGTTTGCGTCCCTATCAGGAAGCGGCCATCGCCGCCTACCACGTGGGCGGTTCGGTTTCCGGCGGGTCTGGAGTGCTCGTGTTGCCCTGCGGTGCGGGAAAGACGGTTATCGGCATCGGGGCGCTGACCCGCGTCGGACAGGAAACCCTGATTGTCTGTACCAACATTGTGGCCCTGCGTCAGTGGCGCGACGAAATTCTCGACAAGACGGATCTGACGGAAGACCAGGTGGGAGAGTATTCCGGCGAACTGAAGGAAATCAAGCCGGTCACCCTGACCACCTACCAGATTTTGACTTATCGCAAGAAGCGAACCGACTCGTTCACCCACATGGACCTCTTCGATCGAGGCAACTGGGGGTTGATTATTTATGACGAAGTTCACCTGTTGCCAGCCCCGGTGTTTCGCGCGGTGGCGGGGCTTCAGGCGCGGCGCCGGCTGGGTCTGACCGCCACGCTGGTGCGCGAGGACGGCAAAGAGGACGACGTTTTCAGCCTCATCGGCCCCAAGCGTTTCGACGTGCCGTGGAAGACGCTTGAAAAACAGGGGTGGATCGCGCAGGCGCTCTGTACGGAAATCCGGGTGCCGCTGCCCGATGCGGACCGCATGGCCTATGCCGTGGCGTCGCAGAAGTCCAAGTTTCGCATCGCCTCCGAGAATCCGGCGAAGCTCGAGTGGATTGAAACGCTGCTGACCCACCACGCCCACGACCATGTTCTGATCATCGGGCAGTACATTGACCAGCTCGAGGATATTCAGGCGCGGTTCGGATCTCCCATTATCACGGGGAAAACGCCCAACAAGGACCGCGAGCGGATTTACGACGATTTCCGCGCGGGGCGCCAGAAGTCGCTCATCGTGTCGAAGGTGGCCAACTTTGCCATTGACCTGCCCGACGCCAATGTGGTGATTCAGGTTTCGGGAACGTTTGGTTCCCGTCAGGAGGAAGCGCAGCGGCTGGGACGCATTCTGCGGCCCAAGTCGGGGGAGAATCAGGCGTTCTTCTATTCTCTGGTGACTCGCGAGACCAAGGATCAGGATTTTGCCTCCAAGCGCCAGCTGTTTCTGACCGAGCAGGGGTACCGCTACGAAATCGAGGTGTGCGGGCCTGCGGAATTTTCGCTCCACCAGGGGCCGCAGCCGGTGGATGCCGAGGCATTGGAAAACGCCGTGGGCGGCTGCGAAATCCTGGATGAGGACATCAGCGCCGGATGAAGCTCAAAAGCGTACTGCGATCTCTGGATATGGATGCCCTGCGCGAGATCCTGCGCTTCTGGGAACTCACCGTTGCGGCCAATGCCGAGACGGGCGATGACGAACTCGATCAGTCCGCCACCCACGAACAGTGGGTCGAGTATCTCTATCCACGCCTCCAGAACGCATCGCATTTTCGGACCGCTGTCCAGAAACTTTCGAAAGTCCATCGCGACCTGCTCTCGTTCATGGCCATTCATGGCGGAAACATGGAAGAGAAGGAGTTGCGTAAGCGTTTTTTCACCGGCAACCGCACGGGGATGAAAGAGATTATAGAGGAGATGGCGCGCCACGCGCTCCTGTTCGAGGAGCGGTGGAGTGAACTGCCGGGAAAACCCCGAGTCTATGGTATCCCCGAACCGTTCCTGCGCCTCATCGATTTGCCCCATTTCTGGCGCTGGCATCTGGGAACGCTCCTGCGTCAGATACCACTCGAACAACTCCACCGGATCGCCACGCAGGGGCTGGGTCTGAAAACCCTGTCGAGCAAGCGCGACCACCTGATGCACGAAATCCGCTCGATTCTCACGGATCCGGACCAGTTGCGCGCCTACATTGACCGCCTGCCCGACGGACAGCGCGAAATGCTCTTTCTGCTGCTCCAGCGCCGGGGCGTGTGTCTCTACCGCGATCTGCTGGACATGGCGCATTCGCGGTTGCCCGAGATCAATCGCTCGGACGCCATCGAAGGGCTTCTGAACGTGTCGGGGTTGCTCTTTCAGGAAACCGACAATCCCTCGAAACTGGACAATCTCCTGCGGGTGCCCCGCGATTTGTACTACATCATCACGCACCATTTCCTGCGCGATCTGCGCAGTCTCGAAGATCTGGACACGATCAGTCAGGTGACTCCGCAGCACCAGCCGAAAAACATTCTCGACGCGGGTACGGCGCTCCTGCGCGACATCGTGATTTTTGCCGGATACGTCAAGCGCCACACGGTGCGGCAGTTGGGCAACGGCGGCATCGGGCGCAACGATCTGAAGAAAATCATGGCGCGCCTGAGCAACAACAAGACGCTCAAGTACGCCCAGTTTCTGGCCTATTACTGTATAGCCCGGAAGTATCTGGTGCCGGAAGGCACGGTGGGCAATGAAAACTGGGGGGTCAGCTCGTCGTTCCGCGAGCGTCTGGCCGACTCGCGCGCGTTCTATCTGGACATTTACAGCCACTGGCTTGAAACCAACGACTGGAACGAAGAGTTCATTGACGGGGATTGCATCCACACCGACCACCCGCCCACCGGACTGATCAACATTGTGGAACTGCGCCGGCTGGTGCTCGAAAATCTGGCCAACATCCCCTTCGATACGTGGATAGACGGCCCGCGTTTCATCGAGAGCCTTCTGGCGCAGATCGAAGTGCGCGTTCCCCACCGCGGCGGGAAGGGACGACTCGACAAGTTCAACCGGATCAATTATCTCGTGATCGAGTCCATCCTGTGTGAGAACCTTTACTGGATGGGGGCGGTTTCGCTCGGACTGCACGATGCGACGCTCTTCGAGGAACTGGGCAATCGTTTCCAGACCAGTCCGGAGCAGAATGGCAAAGCCGCGAAAGACCGCCCGGCCCAGCGTTTCGATCAACACTTCAATTTCAACCCCCGGCCGTATCTCCCCGACAGTTACCACTTCCACTTCCAGATCTCCAGTCTGGGACGTTCGCTGCTGGCCACCAAGTTTACCCGGTCGGTACGCAGTTTGCTGGTTTCGGACGATGTCGCCCTGCCGTTCCGCGACGACATGTTCCACTTCACGGTCCTGCCGAATCTGGATGTCGTGGCGCCTCCCGATCTGAACCTCCAGCGGTTTGCCACGCTCTGTCAGTTTTCCGAAGTGCGTCATATTGATGTCATGAGCACGCTGGCCATCACCCACGACACGGTGCGCGCCGGCATGGAGCATGGGTTGAAGGGGGATGAGATTCTTTCCTTCCTGCAGCAGGGGTGCCCCAGCGGGTTGCCCGAAACGGTGCGGCACCTCATCAACGAATGCAGCAATCGTTATGGCGAACTGGTGGTGGGGTATGCGGGTGGCTACATTCAGGTGGACGATCCGGTGCTGCAGGAAAACCTGCGCAACAACAAGGCGCTGGCGCCCTGGCTCAAAGACGTCAAAGGGGATCGGCTGCTGTTGCTGAACCGCAGCGCCGACGTGCAGCACGTGGCGCAGGAGTTGAAAGCGCTCGGGTTCATGCCGTCGGTGGACAGCCAGAATGTCTATGTGACCGCTGAGGCGCGTCTGCGGTTTGCGCTTACGCCCAACGACCTGGCCATCCTCATGGCCATCCTGCATTTCGTTCACACCATGGAAGATGAACTCGGGGAAGACATCACCGAAGGCAAAAGTCTTCCGTTGCTCAACATGTTGCGTCCCTCGACCCACGGTCAGATCAACATAGACCACTCGACCGACATTCTGGCGAAGCGCTTTGAAAAAGCGTTCGAGAACGCCCTGAAAAAGAAACTCAACGCGGTGGCCAACAAGTACCGCCGCCAGATGCGCGATTTTCTTTCCCAGAAGGCACCCTCCAAGACGGTCTGCTCCGCCGCGTTTGTCAATCCGGCCAATACGGAAGACGACGTGCGCAAACTGCTTCTGGCGGCCATCGAAGCCGAGACGCGCGTTGAAATTCTCTACAAGCGTCCCACGGGCGAAGAGGCCAACGAAACCGTTCTGCCCGAGTCGCTCAACGGCGACAAACTCTACGCTTTCAGCGATCAGTTACAATCCTACTGCGCCTATCGCACCCGACGCATCGTTACGGCGCGCATCCCCTGAGTCTCCGGCCGCCCTGAGCGGCGCGCCCCACGGAATTTTCCGGCTCCCTGATGTTCCGACTTTCAAAATTCTCTCTGCGGCGTCACGAGCGACTCACGCTGGACCGCGCCTATGCCGGGGAGTTCGGACGGGGCATCTACGCCGCGCTGGCGCTCGATTTCACCCTCACCATTGCGATGACCCACTACCGGATTACCGACACCCGGTCTATCTGGCTGTTGTCCGCCGCGCCGTTTATCGGCCACCTGACGGCGGTTTTCGCCACCACCCTGACCGCCAATTACCGCAAGAAAACCCTCATTTTCCTGTTCGAGGTGTTTTCGCGTCTGGTCTTCATCGTGGCGGCTTCGGTCACCTCCGGCCCCCTCTTTGTGGTCCTCATGGCGCTGGGGATGGCGTTCAACGCGCTCGGGGTGCCGCTGGTCAGCGGGATGTACGGGTCCAATTTCACCGCGCCGGTGCGCGGGTGGGCCATGGGACGCCTCCAGGCCATCTCGGTCGGGACCACGTCCGCCGTGGCCACCACCACCGGCATTCTGCTCGGGTTTGGCACCGAGTATTTCGTATTTCTCCTCAGTCTGCTTTCGGCGCTCAGCCTGGCGTGTTCCTGGTACAACTGGGGGTGGCCCGAACCGCGTCGGCGTGTGAACGATGCGACCAGTGGCCGAAGCATTTTTCGCGACTTCTTTCAGGTTCTGCTGACCGACCGCGCGTTCGTGTACCTGGAAGTGGTCTGGTTCATCATCGGCAGCGCGACGCTGAGTCTTCAGCCCATGCGCGTTCTGCACCTCCAGCAGCTCGGGTACGACGCGCGGGCCATTCTGGTCGCCACGACGGCCACCACCATGGCCGCGCAACTCCTGGCGGTCGGGCTTTGGGGACGGGTTCTGTACCGGATGAACTTCGCCGTGTACCGCGCCCTCATCAGCCTGTCTTTCGTGGTGGGGATCGCGATGTTTTTCTACGCCCGCCACTACTGGTCCATCTGTCTCGGGTCGGTCATCTGGGGCATCGGTCTGGCCGGAGGGGTTTTGAGCTGGCGCCTCATCGCCACCTTCTTCACCGTCCCCAGTCGCATTCCGGTGTATATGAGCGTACACACGTTTCTGTTCGGCCTGCGCGGTCTCATTGCGCCCTTTTTTGCCCTCCAGATTCAGGAAACGCAGGGAGTGTATCCGGTGGCGAACTACGCCATCGCCGCGCAGATTCTGTCGGCGCTTCTCCTGATGCCGCTCATCCCGGTCATGCGCGCCCGGCAGGCCGAAACCGAGGCGATGGTGGCCGCCACCCGGCCCGAACGGTCCACTGTTCCACCGCCGACTCCGGGCGACCCGCTGGGATTGTCCGAGACCTCGGAGGGGTGAGGGGGAATGGATAATGGACAATTGATAATTGACAATGGATAGGCTTCTCCATGTCCCTGTTTCCTCTTCTGGTAGCACGTTTGGGCGGGAGATGTCAGTTCCGTTTGAAGGCTGTTCCCGGGAGCGCCAATCTCCTGATTGGCGGGGTCTGGGGAATCGCTTGATACATAAAAACTCGCGATCAAAATAACACAAACGCAGGGAATACTGATTCGCGGTTCTTTGTGACCTCGTGTCTTCGTGTGACTTCATTTCGAAGCGGTTCTTTGCGTCATTGCGCCTTTGCGCGAGTTTTTGTTGAACCGCAGTTCACACGAAGGCACGAAGACACCAAGAGACCAAGACTTGAAGATCCGAAGTTCCCTTTCCGAATCGAGAAAGGAGCCTTTTTCCTCCTATTCCTCGTCCCCTCCGGGAAGGTTCACCTGCGCATTATCCTGTGTCGGGATAAAGGGCGCCGTTTCTCCCAGATACAACGTTCCGTTACAGAAGACCCGGTCCTTCTGGCCGGGGTTCAACCGGAGCAGTTCCGGGACCAACACGCGGTAGTGCATCGCGATGTTGGCGAGAGGCAGTTCGTTGCATTGGAGACAATACCGCTTGGCCGAAACACATCGAAGTTTTGTCCCATCGAGGCGAAATCGATAGACGGTTCTCGTGAGATCCAGGGAATCGTGAAGTTCCCCTGAATCATCGCCTCGGGTACGCCACAAGAAACTGTCGTTCAAATCGCCCCGAGGTTTTCTTTGCGCCACAATACGGGACAGGATCGCTTCTCCCGATTCCGGATCCCACTCCCACTGTTGTACTCCCTGATCCCAGAATCCTCCCCCTCCGTTTCCGTAAGTGGCAAAAGAGTCGTCGAAGAGCGGCAGAAGTCGTTTCCCATCAACCGACACCATTACGGTCCTTTCGGAACCGTATTTCCCTTCATCGTTTTTCCATGAAATCTTGAAAAGGGATCCTTCATTAATCCACTCCAACTTGATCCAATCTTTCCTGTTGATTTCAAAAGCCGCCCCATTACCGGTCTCGTCCACTTCAATTCTCTTGAGAAGAATGGGAGTGGGGATTCCCTTCAGGATCAAGTAGTAATACCGGTTCCCGGTGACAGGCCCCTTGTTTTCTCCCGACGCCTTCTTATCGGTTTTATCCTCACTGGAGTTTCTGTCTGGAATGAATTCTACTTCGACCATGAAGCGATCCAGATGGATTGCGTTCGTACCAGACGATTCCTTGTTATAATTTTGACTCTTGAAAATTTCGTGGCGGGATTTCCGAGGAGTGAGAAGCGGGGTCTTCAAATAGGATTTCAGCAGAGGCGAGTCATCGGGATAACCCACCAGACGGTCCGCTTCTTTGGAGTTGGAGGAAGGAGCCTGAAGTACGATCCCTTTTGTGTCCGGTTGCGGTTTGGCCCCGCGTTCCACCAGGAAACGCGCCATTTCGTCGTGGCCGTACTGAGTGGCGAGCATCAACAGGGTGCGGTTGAAGGTGTCAGTGGTGTTGACGTCCGCGCCCTGGTCTAGAAAGGTTTTGGCCGTGGGGAGGTCATTCTGGACGACGGCCAGGGTGAGCGTGGTCCAGCCGTTAACCTCGCGGGCCAGGCGTCTCGCCTTCTGGAGGTCGCATTCGCCTTCCTTATAGGCGGTGAAGTCATCGCCATCCCTCATGCCGTTCAAGAATTGGGTGAGCCGTTCGGGATCCTCCCAGAAATTTTTTCGGTCCTGCTTCGTCTCTTCGGCCCGGACGGCGGCCCCCAGAAGCAGAAAGAGTGACACCCCCAGAAGCATCCACTGTGTGAATCGCATTTCGTTTTCCTTTCAAATTCGATCCGGTCCAGCCGGTCCCTGTGCTGGAAATAATCCTACACAAAAGACCTTATGTATCAAGTTTTATGTAAACAGGGGGATCTGGAGGGGACCCTGGATGTTGGTTCAATACCTCAGAAACGGCAGTTGTGAGAATAACTCTCCGTTTAGAATAGTTCGGGCTTTCAGCCCTTATGAGAAAGAGGGACGCCTTCCCTGGGGCGACGCTTCGCTTGCCCCAGGCTGGTATAAATCCGCGCCTTTGGCGCTTCAACTGCGGTTTTAGGTGGAACGGTTCCGAACCGGTACAGGGCTGTCGGGCTAGTGTCGGGAAAACCGGATTTCGAGCGCCTTTTCAAGCGGGGTGGGGGTGAAGCCCAGGTCGCGTTGGGCGGGGGCGATGTCGAAGACCATGTCTTCTCCGAACCGCTCGATGACCTCCGGGTTAGCGGGGGAACCGGACCAGACTTTGCGCAGGCCTTTCGCGACCGCGAGACAGGGCGCATAGGGGAATTTCAGGAAGCGGGGCGCGCGCAGACCGGCGGCGCGGGCGATGGCTTCGATCATCGCGCAGAAACGGATCGGTTCGGGACCGGCCAGGGTGTAGGCGCGACCGATCGAGACCGGGTGTTCGAGCGCGAGCAGGTGGGCGGCCACGAGGTCCTCGACGAACAGGGGCTGGCGGAGGCAATCGCCCGATCCGAAGATCGGAAAGACGGGCCAGTGGCGCAGGGTCGAGAGATAGACTTCGAAGTTGCGGTCGTGTCCGCCGTAGATCATGGCCGGACGCAGAATGGTCCACGCGATCCGTTCCGGGGGGGCGGCCTGGATGCATTCCTCGGCGCGGCGTACGGATTCGCGCGTCGGGGTGGGGTATTGCGACAGCATCCGCGTGGAGGATTGAAAGAGAAATCGAAGCGGGGACGGGCTGGTTCTCCGCGATTCATCGCGCTCGAAAAACTCGAACAAATCCGGGACAAGGCGGTGCCCCGCCAGGTGGATCAGGGTCCGAACGCCTTCGAGCGCCCGGCGCAGGTCGGCTGGGTCGCCCGCCGAGCCGAAGACGATTTCCAGATTCGCGTGTTCGGGCAGGCGGTCGCGGTGGGCCGGGGAGTGGACGAGGCAACGGACCCGTGCGCCCCGTTCGAGCAACGCGCCGACCAGTCGACGGCCCGTGCCCGTGGTGCCACCCGTCACCAGAATCGGGCTGAGGTTGGTATAGGTCTGGAGGGTTTCAGGGGGGAAGGGCATGTCGTTCTCCAACTTCGGCGTTATAGACAAGGAGATCATACCCGATTGCGATCGAATGTGCACAAAAAACCGCTTCTTGAAACCCCGGATGGGCACGGATAAACTTGGCGCAGCGAAGCCGCAACCAAAACCAATTTAACGCGAAGGCGCGAAGACGCAGAGTCGCAGAGATTCAGTATTTTGCGACCGTTGAGATTTTCCCCACATTTGTTATCGAGGTTTGTGCCTCGTCCCCTTTCCATTCACGCCTCTCTGCGTCCTTGCTTCTTTGCTACTTTGCGTTTTGTGGTTGATCGTCCTTGCGTTACAGAAGAATCGTCGCGGCTTGCGTTGATTCTGCAAGATAGTAGTACAGATGCCCCGCATTGTCATTCATCCGTGTTTATCTGTGGTTCGCCGAAAAAAGGTTCTCCGTGTGGCCCGGTTTCTGGAGGGCGACACAGAGGCCGATTCCGCAGTCGAGGGGGCGCAGACGCCGCAGGACGGTGTTGGCGAGTCCCAGCGCCGTGTCGGCGACGATCCGCCCCCGGCGGTGGGGGGTCAGCCAGCGGTCCAGCGCGAGCAAGGCGCGGGTGCGTCGGCGGCTGCGGCCAAAGGGGTTGTCGAAACGCTTGGTCGCTTCGCCCTGGGGCAGGAAATAGCCCGCGAATTGCGGGCGCGCCCAGAGTATTTCCATCCCGTGGCCGCGGAAGCGGTCGAGCGCCTCGGTGGGCCGTTCGAGGCCGATGTGGCCATCGAGCGCGATCCAGTATTCCTGGAGATAGTCCGGATCGCTTTGGATGAGTTGGAAGAGCGCGCCCTCGCTCGATGTTTCGAGTTGGTGGAGCATGCGCCCGCCCGGGCGGAGCACCCGGACCATTTCCGCCAGAACGGCGTCCTTGTTGCCAAACGGCACGTGGCCCAGGAAGTTGGAACTGACGACGGCGTCGAATGAGGCGTCCGGGAAGGGCAGGCGGTCGGCGGGCGTCTGAATCGCCATTGAATAGAGGGTGGCGGCGGTTCGGAGCGATGCGCTCGAGAGGTCCACCCCTACGACTTCGCGCGGGTGGCGGGTCAGAAGGGCTTGGTGTCCCCCGCCGCACCCCACGTCGAGGACGTGGGCGCATCCGTCCGGCAGGAATCGCTTCAGCAGATTCTGGTAATGGAGGTCGAGTCCCCAAGCGAGACGGGGCTTCAGCGCGAGGCGTCCAATCCGGGTCTGAGGAACCGCCGCCGGTTCGGTTCCGGCGAAGCGGCCTTCGTAAAACGGATCGTCTGCGTCGAGGAAGCGAACGACCCGGTCCCGTTCTTCAAAGGACGCGCCGCACCCAACACAGACCCACAGAACCCGGATCGGTCGTTCAGCCGGGTGGCGTTCCAGGAGGGCGCGGCAGTGGGGGCAGAGGAGTTCCATAACAACACCGGACAATAAAGGATCGGATGGACCTTAATTAAACACCGAAAATAAGAACCACGGAACACCTGGCGCAGCGAAGCCGCAACCAATTTCAACGCAAAGTCGCAGAGGTGCAGAGACGCAAAGATTCATAGATTTTCCGTTTTCGTCGTCCACATCCGTCCCTGTTTTCAGTTTGGGTTTTGAGATCGCGCCGCCCTCCCCATCCGGATCCCTCTGCGTCCTTGCGTCTTGGCGTCTTTGCGTTATGGGGTTTTACTCGTTCCATTCTTTCTGTTCATGAAATCATCGCGGCCTGCGTAGATTCTGCGAGGTTGTCGTACAGACCACACGGAAGAATGAGAATTTCGTTTCCGTGTATTCCGTGGTTGAATAAAGAATGGAGGGCACGTTTCCTGGGTTCCAGTCTGAGGGAGTCACTCGGTCAATCCCGGATTTGTTTCGCGCAGCGGGGGTGGGGACAGCGGGGAGGGTTCGAGGGTTCCGGGGAGGCTCTGAAGGAGGGAGGCGGGTGAGGTGCGAGTGGTCTCCTCGTCGTCTTCGCCGTCAATCGAACCCGACTCCACGGAAAGAGAATCGAGGTTGGGAACGGGCGGGGGCGTCAGGGTCGCGGCGCCACCGGGGACGGGTTGGCCGGTTTGCTCGAAACGCAGACGGTAGTAGTCGTTGAGAACTTTCCTGGCGACGGGCGAGGAGATTTCCCCGCCGTGACCGCCCGCGTCCTCGACCAGAACCACGACACACACCTCCGGATTGTCGAAGGGCGCGTAACAGGCAAACCAGGCGTCCACGGGACGCCCTTTGCCTTTCTGGGCCGTTCCCGTTTTCCCGGCGACTCCCCATTCCTTGGGAAACTCTCCGTAGCGTCCGGTTCCATTTTCCTCGGAAACCACTGCTTTCAGGCCTTCTCCGATGGCGTCGCGCTGGGCCTGGGTCCACCCGACCTGGCTCAGGACGGTGGGGGGAAAAACCAGAGGTTGCTCGCCCGGACGGTGGGTTTCCCGCACGATGTGGGCCTCGTAGCGCGAGCCGCCATTCGCCATGGCGCAGTAGGCGATGGCCATCTGGAGTGGGGTGACTTTGAGCAGTTCCCCCTGACCGATGCCGAGTTTGATTTTGTCTATGCGGGTGGGGGAAATATGGGCGCGGTCGCGCGACATGCCGAGACGTCCGCGTCCTCCGATCGGCAGCCCGGTCGGTTTCCCGAATCCGAAGTCGGCGCAGGTTTTCAGGAAGGGATCGAGTTCGAGTTCGGCGGCGGCGGTGTAGAAATAGACGTTGCAGGAGACCTTCAACGCGCTCTTGAGGTTTTCTCCGCCGTGGCTGTAGAGACAGGTCAGGTAGTCCTTGGGGCCTTTTCCGTAAAAATAGCGCCGGTCGCACTCGATGACGCGGGTGGGGTCGGCGCCGGTGCTCTGGAGCCAGGCGGCGGCGGTGATCATCTTGAAGGTCGAACCGGGCCAGTAACTGCCCGACAACGCCCGGCAGAAGGAACTGTCTTTGCTTTGTTTTCGCAAGGTCTCCTCCGGGTGGTTGGCGTCGTAGTTCGGTTTCGAGGCGATGGCCAGAATGTCGCCGTTTCGGGGATCCATGACGACGATCGAGGCGGTGGTCTGCTCGTCGAGGATGCGGTTGACGGAGCGCTGGAGTTCGAGGTCGAGGGTGAGGGTGACCTGACCGCCGCGCTTCGGCTCATCGGTATCGTAGTCTGCGCTTTTGAGAGACGGGGAGGTCTCGTTGTCATCGTTCTTGATGGAAAGGGTTCGCAGAATGCGTCCCGCTGCGTTTCGGTACACTAATTCGGACCCTTTTTTCCCGCACAGGACGTCCTCGAAGGCTTGTTCCAGTCCGGATTTGCCGATCAGATCGTCCATTTCGTACCCTTTTTCCAGGTAGGCGTCGAGATCCGTTGCCGGTATTTTTTGCATATGTCCAGTCAGGTGACCGGTTTCGCGTCCGAAAGGGTAGATGCGTTGGAAGGCGGGTTCGATGATCAGGCCGGGCAGAAGCACGAGGCGCTCCATGAGCGGGGTGATCTGCTCGAGCGTGAGGTTGGTGGCCAGGGGGATGGGTTTCCACCGGTCGCGGCTGGGGCGTTCCTTTTTGTTACCGGTCATGGTTCCCGTTTTCGGTTTTTCGATGATCTCGGCTGCGGTCAGGGTGCGGGCTTCGGGCACGAGGTTGGTCGGACAGACGGTTCGGACCGCGTCGAGCGAGTAGGCCAGATCGGCCTCCTGATTGCCGAGGGGGCTGATGGAGATATTGAAGCGGGTCACGCTCTGGGCAATGATCCGGCCATAGCGGTCCACAATGGCGCCCCGGGGCGCGGGGATCGAGACCTGATGGAGGTAGTTCTGTTCGGACAGTTCGGCCAGTTCCGAGCCGCGCCCGACGGTCAGGTAGGTGATGCGCAACACGAGAAACCCGAATCCGAGAACGACAAGGAGAACCAGCGCCGCCACACGCAGGAAGAAACTCTTGTTTTCCTGTACCGTTTTCTGCTTGTCGCCAAAAAAGTCGGGGGGGGACTGGGTTCCTTTATAGAGAGGCATGCCGGGTTCCTACGGTGTGGTGCGGCGCCGCGCCGGACAGGGAGGATGCCCACGAGACGCCGGAGCGCGGGGTTACTGAGGCGGTTTCTGGCGGGTTCCGAAAATCAGGCCATCCAGTTCCCACAGCAGAATGGACCAGAGGATCCATCCCAGAATCAGGTACAACATGAGATCCCAGACCGAGTTGCGCATGGCCTGCATGATCGTTTCGTGGAACCACACGTCGTCCCACTTGGCCGCCGCCATGAAAAATCCCAACGGCAGAACCATGAAGAACAGAAAGCACAGCGGGTGCAGAATGCGCCACCAGAGGCGGGAACGGAACCCCAGCTCGTTGTCGCGCTCCTCTTTGCGTTCGCGCTCGGCGCTCACAAAGGGGTATTGATTCAGAATGCGCTCGATGTCGGCCAGGGGGGCCAGAACGGGCCACGGGTTTTTCTTGCTCTCGCTCCTGATTTCGTCGAGCACCAGCAGGTCCGTCGGGTCTTCCATGGCCACGACCAACCGTTCCTCTTCGGCCAGAATCGGCACACAGCGGTGTTTCTCGGCATACGAATGGGGGATGCGCTTGAGCACATCGACCGGCACGCTGACCCCGCCGATATCCACCACTTCGTAACGGTATTTCGATTGCAGGAATCGGATTCTCTCCTCATCGGTGATCAGCTGCATGTCGAACAACACGCGCCCCACGGGTTTGTCCAGGCTGCTTTGCATCGCCCGGACGGATCGCAATTGCTCCTCGGTAATCAGCCCGTCTTCCCGCAGGAGTTCTCCCAGGTCTTTACTCGGCGCCAGCAGTTCCATCCCGAACGCTCCTCCCCTTCGGCATCGAAGGGCCAGGAATCCCGCTCGCCAGCGAGCGGTTGTTCGCCGCTTCCGCAAAACCGACTATGCGTGACCTCCCCTGTTGACCGTTTCGGCCAAACGCGCGCACGGCGCCGCTTTCCGCCGAAACCGGGTTTTTCACGTCCATTTCAGATTCCGCGCACCTCACGGTATCTCCAACTAAATTATGATTTCAAGGGGGAAGGGGTGTCAAGACAATTTGGCGGTCCGAATGGTCTTTCGCGGTGAATCTCTGTCCCCAAATCCCGGCGAGTGGGAAAAACAGGGCGACTCGCGGGACGCGTTTTTCCTCGGTCTTCAGACCCGGAAGAAAGAACCGGATAACAGGGGAAGTTCTGGATGCGGAGGGGCGGAACCGGTTGAAAAAGCGGGCAAAGAGCGCGCGGGCACGGCGGAATGGACGATGCGGCGGGTGGACGGGTGGGGCCGCCCGGATAGACTCCAGGCGTTTACGCGGGTCCTGTTGCGCGGAAACGGGCGAAGTCCTGACACTTCAATGCGCCGTGCGGCGTTGTGTCCGATGTCGTTTTCTCTTGTTTTCGACCTATTTTCGTGCCATTCTGGAGGGCGTTGGAACTTGTTGCCCCCACGGCGTTCTCCACGCCGATTTTGTTTGACACAATGTTGCGGCTTCGATAGTAAGAGAGTGAACGCTTGTGGCTTGTCCGCGTGTTGTGGGGCGGACGGTGAGCAGTTTGAACGAAAGAAGGTTTCGCGCATGTCGTTTCGCCGGTTTTTTTGCGAGGAAAGGTGGGGGGCCGCGGCCGCTTCACTGCTGATCCTGGCCGGGTTGTTGTTGAATGTGTCCAGCGCGCGCGCGCAGTTTTCGGCGGATGCGATGATTTCGACTACCGATGCTATGACTGCTGCGGGCGGAACCACGAGTATTGGCGTGGCCGCGCCGATGGATGCCGCTCGGGGCGCCGCCGGCATGATGGGGGGCGCCCCGGGTGGAGCCCCCGGGGGGGCGCCGGGAATGGATGCTTCGGGCGCCATGATGGGGGGCGATCCCTATGCCATGGGCGGCACGATGATGCGGGCTCCCGCGCCTCTGCCGGGCAAGGTAAAAGTGACCACGGGACGGCGCATCATAGACGCGCTTTCCTACCGGATGCAGCCCAATAAACTGAATGTGCTTGACGATGTGCGCGATCGCGAGATCATGGATACCCAGCGCAAGGATTTTCCGAACACCCCCGTGGAAAAGCCGTCTATCTCGGAGTATGTGGATGGCGATTCCTTCTCGGTGATGCAGACCACGATCGGCATGTTGGATGCGGCCCAGAGAATGGACCCGTTGAAGTTCTTCGGGGTGGTGGTTCTTTCCACCGAGCCGAACAGCGTGCTGCCGACGTTGCGCCAGCGCGTGCAGGCGCGCGACAGTTATGTTTACAAGAGCGAGGGGGAAGACTTCTCGGGCTGGTCCAAGCGTTTTCTTCAGGATTTCCGGAAAACCCCGGAAGATCCGGCCAAAGCCGCCGAGTTTTTTGCCTTGTATATGCCGTCTCCTCCCGATCCGCCGGCTATTCCGCCGCCCCCGATGCCGATGTGGAAACCGCCGGTGTACAAGAAAACAGATCTGGATCGCGCGATTGACGCCTATATGGCGCAGGGGATGCAGCAGGGAATGGCGGCTGGAGCGGAAGGAACCGGCGCTGCGGCGGCGGATCCGCGCCTGGCGCAGGTGGAACGTCTCAAGGACATCAAACGGCAATTGAAGGACGCGAATTTCCGCGACCAGTTTATCGCCCAGTATGGAGGCCAGGTGGGCGGGACCGCGACCAACCTGCCCGGCGGCATGGGTGGGGGCATGGGCGGTTATCCCGGTGGTATGGGTGGTTATCCCGGCGGTGGCGGCTACCCCGGAGGCGGGGGGTACCCTGGCGGCGGTGGTGGTTATTCCGGCGGGGGGTGAGAGCGTGTTTGTGTTGTCGCCGGACCACAGGCGTGGGTGTGTGAGTCCGGCGTTTTGTTGTGTGTTGAGAAAAAACTTCGTAAGGCGCGGGCGCTTTATGGGGTGAAAGTCGGGGCTCCGCATCTGGAAGAGATGGGCGCTCTTCGGACCGTTGCGGGGCCTGTTTTTATGTGCCGACGCATCGCGAGGTGCGGATCAGAAACAGAAATGGACTGCTGAAGGACTCATGGCGACAACAAAAAAACCAACTCAGGCGGATGAAATTCTGGATGCGGCGGAGCACGTGGTGGCGCTGTGGATGGAGTTTCGAAAATTTTTCCGCAAGGCGTTTACCAGCGACCCGATCACGCAGGTGGAAGAGCAGACTTTCCTGCGCGTCAAGAGCGATATGTCGCGTTACCAGCGGGTCTTGGGTCAGCGGGTGCCGGCGGGTTTCAAGTACGGCCACAAGCGGATCACCGACATCATGGCCAAGTCCATCAGCATCGCGGCTTTGCGTGAGCAACCGCTGCAGGACAAGAAAAACCTTTACGCGCTCTGGCACGAATCGTATGTGGCGTTGCAGAACCTGCTCGGCGTGCTCGACATCATGCGCGAGGGTTTCCCGGTTAAATTCGAGACCGCGGCCGTGAAAAAGACGGGCAACGTCAAAGCGGATCTGGCGTCCAGCTCCGGCAAGAAGAAGGGCGAAGGCGCCGCCAAGATGGTGAAGGCGCTCGTGGCGGTGGCCGTCATCGGCGCGGTGGCTTATTATTTTATGAACAAATAAGTGCAAATCTGAAGCCTTGAAGGAAGAGCGTTAATTCGCCGCAATCAAGAGCCCTACTGGAGGATATTCATGCAGATCCACACCCCCGCGTTCCGTCGTTCGCTTCTTGTTTTTCTGGCGCTTATCGCCTTGGCTGCCGGTTTGAGCGGCTGTACCAAGAAGCGCGCCAGCATGGCTCACACGAAAGCGAACAAACTTGTGGCGGAAGCCCGGGAGCGCGATGCCGAAAAACACGCGCCCGATCTGCTCAAACAGGCGGAAGAAAAAATCACCGGCGCCCAGCAGAAGTTCGACGGGGGCGATTTCGCCACCGCGTTGATCGAAGCCAAGGCCGCGTGCGACAGCGCCAAGGGTTTGCTTGACCAGACCGAACAGATGCAGGCGCGCGCCCGCAAGGCCGAGGCGGACAAAGACATCCAGGCCGCCACCGAGAACCAGGAGACCGGCTCGGAGCAGTTCATCAAGGCCAGCGAGGCCAACACCAAAGCGCAGGAGTATCTCGACAAGGGCAAGTTCACGAAGTGTACGGACGCCTGCAACACCGTGCGCGACAACATCAACGTGGTTCTGTCGGCCCGCCGTGAGGCGGCCGAGAAGAAACTGGCCGAAGTGACCGACTTCCAGAAGATGCTGGTGGACAAACTGCTCGGCCCCGAGAAGGCGCCCAGCGAAACCACCGCGTTTGAAGCCAAGTTCAAAGAATATGCGGGCATGGTCACGGATCGCAAGTATGTGGCCTCGGAGCCGGTCTATGAGGAAGTCAAAAAATTGGCCGCGGAGGCGGAAGCGGTGGCCCTGCGCAAGATCGCAACCGAAGAGATTCAGAATCTGACGCAGAAACTCCTGCGCGCTGAGATGGTCGAGGCGAAGATTTACCACGCGGCCGATTTGTCTGCGTCTCAGGCTGAGTTTGACGCGATGGTGAAAAACGTCGAGGCGAAGGAGTTCCGTCAGGCGATCGCTCAGGCCGAAGTGTTGCACAAGAATCTGGACGCGCTCATCCTCGAAAGCCGCCGTTCGGGCGCGCAGGACCGGATGGGCAAGTTGAAGACGCGCATTGACAAATTGCAGACCGAGAAAGTCGAACAGTATCTGCCCAACCGCGTCGAGAGTATCGTGGCGATGCAAACCAAGGGGGCGGAGGAACTGGCGACCGACAAGTTCGACGAATGCAAGGCGAGCGCCGATCAGGCGTTGCAGACTGCCGACGCGCTGATCCTGGACTTCAAGCGCGAAGTCGAGCGCGAGTTGCTCGACGCCGAAACCAAACTCGGCCAGGCGGATACCTTCCTGAAGAAAATGGCCGCGATTTTCGAACAGCAGACCTCGGACTCCGCCGACCCGCTCGATAAGGCGTTCGAACAGAAGAAGACCAGCCGCCGCGTCGAACTGGAAGAGATTGCCAAGAACGCCGAAGTGCAACTGGCCAAAGCCAAGACCTTCAGTGAAGGAGAGGCTTTCAGCAGCGCCATCGAGACCTCGCGTCTGGTCAGTAACCGCGCGGGACGCGTCGTGCATGACGTGTACCAGGTGGTGGCGCACAACACGCTGCTGGAACTGTCCAAAGCCGTTTCGGACACCGAGGCCGACGGCGCCGCCGAGTTCGCGCCGGTTGAGCTCGAAAACACCAAGAAAACGATGGCCGACGCGCGCCAGATGATGCGCGATCAGGATGCGAAAGAAGCGCAGGCGGGGCCGGACGCGCCCCTGTCGCCCGACGCCTTCCAGCCCGCCATGGCGCGGATTTCCGAGGCCCGCACGGATCTTGAAACGGTTTTCTATCAGATGAAGGAAGCCATCAGCGGCAAGATCGCCGAAGCGCGCAGCGCCATCGGCGAAGCCGAAGGCAACCAGGCCAACGTCCACGCGATGGGCGCCGTGACGACCTCGCGCCAGGTGCTCCAGGAATCCGAAAGTTTGCTGACCGACGGCAAGCACTACGCGGCGGCCCGCAAGGCCGAGGAAGCGCGCCGTCTGGCGCTCGAAGCGAGTGTCAAGGCCATCCGCAACTGGGCGGAGCAGGAAATGACCGGCGCGAAGGCGGAACTGCGCAAAGCGGTCGAGGCGCAGGCCGACCAGCACAACGCACCGCGCTACCAGGAAGCGTTGAGCCAGATGGCCGCGGCGGAAGAGTTCTTTGCCACGGCCGCCAGGACGTCCGATCTGGCCGAAGCGTCGCAGGCCTTTGGCCGCGCCAAGGAAAAAGCCGCCGAAGCGCGCAAGCAGGCCGAAGAGGTCCGCATGGGCCGCCTGACCGAAAGCCGCGAAACGATCACCACCGCGAAGCGTTTTGGCGCGTGGGAGCACGATTACCCGGTGCTGGTGCAGTCTATCACCCTCGCCAAACGTTCTTTCGAGGCCATGCAGGCGGGCGAGTATGCCAAGTCCAACATGCTGGCCGATGAATCCATCCGTCTGGCGCGTCTGGCCACGGCGCAGAGCCAGCGCACCGAGCACGTCAAACAACTCAACAAAGTGGACCTGCAGGTCAAACAGGCGCTGGCCGAGGGGCCGGTTTATTACCGGCGCGATGAACTGATCGCTCTGGTGACGCGCCTGCGCAACGTTCGCGATCAGTACCGGACGGAAAAGCATGAAGACATCAGTGTTCAGATTGCTGAACTCGAGAACGAACTGTTCCGTCTGGCCCAGAGCACGCCGGAAGTGTTCAATCAGTCGTTGACCAAGGAGAAAGCGCGTTTCGAGGATCTGGACAAGCGCGGCGGGCGCGAGTTTGCCGACAAGCAGATGGAGAAGGCCGGTTTCCTGCTGCGCCACGCCGATCTGGATTTTCGCAACAAGGCCTACGAGTCCTCCTATCGCAACCTGAAGGGCGCCGAGCAGCTGTTGACCTTCGTCGAGGAGCGCTACGCGTCGCACGATTTCGCGGTTGACGCATTGGATCTGATGAAGGATTTCGAGTCCGCCCTGCGCGAGGTGGATCTGTTGACCGAAATTCCGCGCGAGCAGTTCAATCGTCTGTATGAACTGGACGACAAGAACCGCATGGGCGGCGCGGTGATAGCCGGCGTGGATTTGCCCGAGTTCCGCCGCCAGATGGAAGCCGTTCTCAAGAAAAGCAAGTCCCTGGATTACCCCCCTGCCATGGCCGAGACCTATGCGCGCTTTGCCAAAATGATCGCGATGGCGGATAGCGCCTCCTCGAATTTCGAGAAGTTTACGATCATCAACCATTTCAGCGTCAAGGAAGGCCAGATGATCGTGAACAACGCGTTCAATCAGATCGAAGAGGCGAAGAAAATGCGTGACGCCGTGGCGGATGAACTCGAAAACAAGGGGCTGCTTGAGAACTTGGCCCGGGCGCGCCGTTTGATGGGCAAGTGAAAATGAGCGAAGTCGTTCGCGAGAGTGAAGGAGTCGTGTTCCCATGTCGTTTTTAGGCAGTTTCGCCCTGAACCCCCCGCGCATCGCCGAACTGATCACGATTGTGGCGATTGTGCTGCTGGTGCTTTATGTGTTCTACCGGTTGAATTTTTTCAAGAAAGACTGACTCTCGCGCGCGCCGCAGGCCGGACACGAGACGACGAAGTGAGGCAGACCCGTGCTGAGTAAGAAGAAAATCAAAGAAATCGAAGAGAAGATCGCCCTGTGCAAGGAGTACACCCAGCGCTGGGCGTTGTTCTTCAACTTTTTCGGGGACGGCTTTGAGGGCCGGAAGATCACGGCCGAGAACGAAGGCAAATTCTTCCAGTGCACCACCGATCTGGCGCGCCGCGAGTTCCGCCTCTCCTATTTCATGGGGGAGGATTTCAACCGCAGCAGCGAGATTCTGGACATTCTGAGCAAGTCGGTGAGCCTCAACCACATCCATGAAATGAGCGAGGCGCAGTTCTCGAAGTTCCAGCTCGCCTGGCATCAGGTGTTCATCGCCCTCAACAAGTGCCTGGGCCGCCTCATGCAGCAGTTGCCCGAAGTGGAAGAAAAAAAAGAGGGGCAGTGAGCCTTTCCGGCGATTCCGTCCCGTCTCTTTGTGAGAAAACCCCCTCTATCCGCCCGGCGTCTGACCGGGCGGATATTTTCTTTTTGACTTTCCCGCAACGCTTTGGGATGATCCGACCTTTGAAGACGTGGGCGCGGTGGTGTCCATGCCGGACCGGAGATTCAGGACGGCCCCAGCGCTTCCCGATAGAGACAGTTCAGACCCCGCCAGAGGAGAGAAAACACAATGCCACTCGTACCAATGAGACAAGTTCTGGAAGAAGCCGCCAAGGGCGGTTACGGCGTTGGCGCGTTCAACGTCAACAACATGGAGCAGATTCAGGCGATCATGCAGGCCTGTAAGGAGACCAAGTCGCCGGTCATTATTCAGGCCAGCCGCGGCGCACTGAAGTATGCCAACATGATCTACCTGGAAAAACTCATGGAAGCCGCCGCCATCGAGAACCCCGAAATTCCCATCGTCATGCACCTCGACCACGGCAACAGCCTCGAAACCTGCAAGGAAGCCATCGCCCTGGGCTTCACGTCGGTCATGATTGACGCCTCGCTCGAGGCCGACGGCAAGACTGTCGCCTCCTACGAGTACAACGTCGAGACCACCCGGTCGGTCGTCGAGTACGCCCACTCCCTGGGTGTCTCCGTTGAGGCCGAACTCGGCGCGCTCGGCGGCATCGAGGACGGCCACGGCGCCGGCTTGGCCGCCGACGACACCGAGCACCTGACCAACCCCGAGCAGGTCGTGGATTTCGTCACCAAGACCGGTTGCGACGCGCTGGCGGTGGCCATAGGCACGAGCCATGGCGCCTACAAGACCATGCGCTTCGATAAAGACGGCAACGCCATGCCCCCGGCTCTGGCCCTGGACCTGGTCACTGCCATCGAGGCGAAACTGGAAGAGGCCGGCTACAAGAACTACCCGCTGGTCATGCACGGCTCGTCGAGCGTGCCTCAGGATCTTGTGGCGATCGTCAACAAGTACGGCGGCGCCATGAAGCAGTCCATGGGTATCCCGATGGACGACATCAAGGTTGGCATCCAGCGCGGTGTGCGCAAGATCAACGTGGACACCGACGGCCGTATCGCCATCACGGGCGCGATCCGCAAAGTGTTCGCCGAGAAGCCCGAAGTGTTCGACCCGCGCACCTACCTGTCCCCCGCCCGTACCGCCCTGTATGAACTCATCAAGGGCAAGGTGCTCGACTTCGGCCAGGCCGGTCACGCCGGCGACTACGCCCCGATGACGCTCGAAGACGCCAAGAAAAAGTGGTACGGCGGCAAGAGCTCGTGCGGGTGCTGCTGCTGTGGCTGAGATGGAACTGTAACAGAGGCGAAGGCGTCTCCGGACGCCACCCATTCGCATAACGTATGAACAATCGGCTCCCCGGGAAGGGTCTTTCCCGGGGAGCCGATTGCATATTCCGGACGGGAAGAGGATCGAAAAGAATCCGCAGAGGACGCAGATTTGCGCAGACAGAGCAATTGCCGGAAAGAACCTTCTCGATTCGACTGTCGGTTCTTATAGCCAGTTGCCTCCAGAAAGATACGAACGTGGAGGACACGTTCGGAACAGACCTAAAAAAATGGGACAGGATAACAGGATCAACAGGATACGAATCGAATCTCGCCACATCCTGTAAATCCCGTTATCCTGTCCCTTTTTCTTTGGCTTTTCCTCGTAAGAAGGATTCTCACAAAGGGATAGAGATTGTCTCCGGATGCCGTCCGGCCCGTGTCAGGATGAAGATTCTTTTGGGGAACACCGATAACCGAAAGGGAGCCGATCGCTTCATCTGCGCCCCTCTGCGTCATCTGCGGATTACGCGGTTGGGGGTTCCAAGTTCAACCGCGGCGCGCAGATGTGATTCAATCTCCCTTGTCCCTCAAGCCCTTCATCAAGTTTTCGTACCGCTGACGAACCTCGGTCTCGGCTTTCAGGATCTTTTTCCAATCTGCCGCGCGGTAGTACAACATCGCATTGGAGCGATGGATTCGCTTGAGGAGGGACTGCTCCCATCTGGCCATGTGTCCCTGTGCCCGAAGGAGTTCGTGCTCCATGAACTGGATGGATCTCTCTATCTTCAACTTTTCTTCCGGTGATGCGGCAAGGGGAAGAATAAACCGACGCGCATAGTCCAGGCGGACCCGAAACGACTCTTCCGTGATTTCGGGGCCGGTCTTGTTCTGGAAATCGGGGATGATTCCCACATAACGCGCTCGGTAAGTTTCGGCGATTTCATCTTCCGCGACGGGATCGAGCGCCGATTCCGGTCGAGAAAAACTCTGTGTCCGGTATTGCTCCAGGTCGAGATGCAGTCGTTTCCTTTGATCGGGATTTTTCAGGTTCGGCACGAGACACTCAAAGATTTCAAAACCGCTGGCGTCACTCCCCGAGATAAAAATACGCTCCACTCCAGTGCGATAACGATCCGTGCGCGCGTAACATAAGAGCGACTCCGCATGGTCAATCGCCTCGTCGAGACTTCCCTCCTCCAAGTGGATCAACGTGTCCAGGTGGACAAGGGCGCCCACCTGCCGAGCATGGCCAGCGGGTTTCATTGTGGGCCAAACCGTGTCGGTTGGGGTTCCTATCGCCGGGACGAACCAGACCTGAATCCGGTAGTCCGGCTGCCTGACCACGTTATGCCACGCGCGCATCAGGGGCTCCAGGGGGGCCAGACGATCGCGCCATTCCAGGACGGAAGCGGGGACTTGGAGGGATTCCGTGCTCCCACCCGTATTCTGCGATTCACGCATCGCCTTCCGGGCATCAAGCAGTTCTCGCGCCGCCGTCCCCGATTGGGTCCACACCCGGTCGAAAGCGCGAACCGCCTCGAGGGTCTGGGATGTGAAGGGTTCGATTTTCAAGGTGTCGGGAGGGATCGAGATCTTCTGGGAGTACCAGCGGTCGAAATGGCTGATCTGCTCGGCCGAAAGGCCCGCGAACGTTTGCTTTTCTGAATACCGGATCAATCCCTGGTAACCGGCGACCAACAGCAGGAGTATCCCGATCACCCCAAGGGCGCGGAAGAACCATTTGTCGGAGGTGTCGTTGGGGAAACGGGAGGGGCGGGACATGGATTTCCTCGATTTCGTGGTGAAAAGGACAGTTTCCCTCACTCCGCCTTCAAGTTTCCCAGAACCTGCTCGTACCTTTGTCGGAGTCTTGCCTCACGGGCAGTGCACTTTGTGCTGATTGCAGAGGGATCAAGGAGTAAATATAGGTATGAGAAGGTGGCTCGATGCAAATTTTGGGCAGCCGTCCGGGCCAGTCTGGAAGAGGACATCTCAATTGTCCGATATTTATCGTCGAATGCTTTCAACGATATTTCGGTAGTTTCGGGTTCTTCAGACGTCTCTGAGTCGAGTATTCTGGAGATGTCGTGTTTTAAGTGAGAGGTAATTTTTTCAAACGATAGAAGCGCTTCATCCAGTGAGATCATCAATTCCTGGGCCGGTTCTAATCCTTTAAGTGTTATATTTGAGCCTGTGCAGGCCCACTGAACTCGTTCCCACTCTTCCGCGATTTCCCACCCGGTCTTGTTTTGAAAGTCCGGTATCAGACCCTGGTAGCGGGCTCCCAGGGTCTGATCAATAATTACCACCGTGACGGGGTCGAGGTCCGACGCTTGTTCAAGAACCTGTCGCTCCGGGTATTTTTCGAATAACTGGAGCAACTGTTTTCGCAGGATGGGGTTGGCCCGGTTGACGGAAATCCGGTCACATACGTCCAGTGCGTCAATTGCCAGCTCTGCGGCCAGCCATTTCCGAAAAAGGGGTGGCGGACAGGGTCCAGTGTGGGTACTGGCAAGCAACGCGTCCACATTTTCCAGAGCCTCTTTCACCCGGTCATCTTCGATCAGAATTCGCGATTCAAGAGAGAGCAGATAGCCCGGATATGCGAAACGGGCGGGTTCTGGACCCAAGGGAGATGGATCTTTCTGGACATCCAACTGGGGAACAAACCAGATTTCTGTCCGGTAGTCCGGTTGTTTCACCACTTTCCGCCAGGCGGCCAGAATCGGGCGATACGGTTCCAGTTTATCGCGCCACTCATCGAGTGAAGGTGCCACTGGAGCCGTTTGGGTTGTTTCGCCACTTTCCAGTCTTCTCTGTCTAAACCAGGCATTTGCGGTATCCTTCATTGTGGAACCAGACTCGATCCACAATCGGTTGAATGCGTGCATGGCCTCTAACGTTTCCGAACAGAACGGTTCCTCCCGAAGCATCTCGGGGGGAATGGAAACTTTTTCCGTGTACCACTTTTCGAAACGAGTCTTTTGCTCCGGGCGCATGTTTGAAAATGATTGATTTGCCATCAACTGGGAACCCCCCAGAATTATGACACAATAGATCAGATAAATCAGGAATAACAATATCAGGAGAAGCCAGCTATATCGCCAGGAAAATATGGATGTGACGGACCAGGAGGAATCTGGAGGAGTCGAGGATTTTGACACAATCTTTCCCTTTCACTCGGAAGTCAAAACGGGACGGAACACCCACTCTGTTGCCGGAAGCCTACCGCAGATTCCGGTCATCCTTCAATTCCAAAAGGTGAGATATCTGTACAGGAAAGAGTTCTCTTGGAGAGGCGCCTCCTCACTCCGCAGGAAGTGTCTGGTCCGGTATTTATTCCAAGGCGAAAGAGGAGGTCCCCTTCAGGTTCTCCAGTAGCAGATCGTACTGGCGGCGAAAGCCGGTTTCCTTTTTTGACATTTCTTCGATCGAAGGCAACCCGATACGATAGAGCATCGCCATAGTGATCCGGTGGACTCGACCGAAAGAGAGCCGGTTCCAGACGGACGAATCTTTTTGTGTGGACTGGAGTTGGCTAGTCAGCATTTTCTCGTAATCCGCCACCTTCTGCCTTCTTTCCGGGGATTTGGCCTGGGGCCGCACCTGTTCCTCCAGAAAAACCAGTTGGACCCGGACCGACTCGGCCACGATTTCCCACCCGGTCTTGTTCTGAAAGTCCGGCGTCACACCCTGATAGCGGACCAGCCAGGTCATTCCAACGGAGTCGGACAGGGTCCCTTCGAGTTCCGGGAGGAAGATCCCCTGTTCCCGGTGCGTTTGTAGAGTTTGGTACGCCTGGCTTTGCAAGGCGGGATCGGTCAGGTTGGCCGCGATACGGACATACGCATCGAGGCCGTAATCCATTTGTACACCAGCCAGCATGCGCAGGAACATTGTGGGGTAGAGGGACATCCGGGCGGAGGCGATCAGGGAGTCCGCTCCTTCGAGCGCTTCCGCAAAGCGGTTTTCCTCGATCTGGATCAGGGTCTGGAGATAGACCAGACGGCTCACGCGCTGGGCGGCCAGAAACAAGCGCTGGCCGTCATCCAGGAAGGAATCGCCGGGGGAGAGGATCTGGGGCGTGTACCAGACCTCCGTGCGGTAATCCGGCCGTTTCACCACGTCGCGCCACGCGGTCATCAGCGGCTCGAACGGCGTCAGTTGGTCGCGCCACTTCAGGGGTGAAGCGGAGGCGGTTGCGCCGACGGGTTCGGTTCGGGACTGTTTCGTTTCGCTGTACCAGGCGCTCCCCAGTTCGGTGGCCGCCTTCCCGGATTCGGTCCACAGCCGGTCGAACGTGCGCGCGGCCTCGAGGGTCTGGGATGTGAACGGCTCGACGCGAAGTGTTTCAGGCGGAATGGAGATTTTCTCGCTGTACCACCGATCGAAGCAGGTCCTCTGCTCGGGTGTCAGGCCGGAAAATACGCGCTGCTCGGCGTACGAGAGAATTACGAAGAATGCCGTGATCAGAAGAAAAGAAATCGCGCCGAGGGACAGAAGGAACCATTTGAGAAACCGCCTGCGCGGCTTGGGTGTGACGGGGATGGGCGGGATGGGGAAGTGGGTGTTCGGGGTCGTGTTTTCTGGCATGAGAAGCCTTTCGGTTTCGGGATGGGCGGTTCAGGAGAGAGGTCGTCTGTTTCGCCTCTCGCCCGGTCTCTCTTGTTTGACTCCTGGTTTTGTCCAATTCTTTGTGAAAGAACCCTGTAAGGAGAGGGATGCATAAATTTTCCACTTGGGATCGTGGAGTCTCGCCGTCCGATTCACGACGACGCATCCCCGCCGAAGCACATGTCTTGTAACAGGTTATCAAGTGCTTTGTGCGCAATATCTTTCTGTTTCTGGATCAGAACGGTTGTGACAATCAGAAAGGGAAACAGGGAATATGCAAGAGTCCTGTAACTGATGGATAGGTCTGTCAGGTCTACGCTCAATACGGCTATTATCATAGAAATTGCCAGAAGGAGATAATTGCGCATTTCGACCACGCTGCCAAGTTCGGCAACGAGGTGGATTGTTCCGTCAGAAATGAAAATGCGCACGTGCGAGGCATTCCGTAAATGATCGTCATACCTGTTTATTATCTTGGGAGGGTATGACGCTTCTAAGTTCTGGTTATCACACGATTCGACACAGAAACCCGCCCGGGTAAGGATCCTCTGTGCGATCCGGAGGGCTTTCTGGGGGTCTTGGGTATAGGGGGCAGATCGTTCATAGAGTATTTTCTTTCCCCAAAGGCACCTTGTTATCCTGGCACCAAGATCAAAAAGTCTGGATGCAAATCTTTTCATGGAAGTATCATCACCTTTCTGTCTCACGACGAAACATCCCCTCCGAAGCGCATGTTTTGGAGCAGGGTGTCGAGCGCCTCGACGGCGCTCCTTCTTATACCTCGCGCCATCAGAGGCGAAAGAACCAGCCAGGGGGAAAGCGCCCCCACCAGGGCGCCTCCGCACGTGAGGAGGGGGAGGCCGGTCAGGGCGAAAACCAGCATCAGAATACACCCCAGGGCCGGTGGGAACAGGTAGAGAAAATTGCGCATCCAGACCACGCCGCCGAGTTCGGCGGAGAGGTGGATGGTTTCGTCGTAGATGAGGATGCGCACGCGCGAAGCGCCCCGCAGGGGGTTCTGGTGGGTGCTTTGCAGTCCCGGGCCGTGCGCTTCGAGGCAGCGGTTGTCGAGCGACTCGATGCGGAAACCCGTCTGGGTGAGCACCGAGCGGGCGAGCAGGAGCGCATCCTGCGGGTCTTTGGAATAGGGGATCGAGGTTTCGTAGAACATGTGTCTTCTCCAGAATGGACGAGGGACCGCTGTCCCGCACACAAAGTTGTTGGGATTCAGGGGTTCTTCAACGGGTCTCCCTGCGTAAAATGCACTCTCACGTTAAATAAAGCAGTTTTCAGGCCAGATCTTACCTCGACCCGAACTTGATGTGAATCAATGATTGATCGTGTTATCTTTGTAAATCGAGAGTGTGGGGGTTGTCTAATCGGCCACTTTCTGGCGCGATTGCCCAGATTTCACGATTCGCTGCAATTGGAAAACCGCGGCGGCCTGTAGGGTTTCAGGGCGTGATTTTCCAAGTAAATCTTGCTCCTTTTCCGGTATTTCTACCAGAACAAACGATCCGGCGCAACGCTCCTCAATAGACTCGTTGACTGGAAAAATTGCTCGCCTTGGGATTGAGAGATATTGTATCAAAGAAAGAACAGATAAAAAAGGGGAAGAGATTTCGCATTCACGTGGATCGGGAGGTCAAGTGGATAGGGATTGATCCGGATATAGAGGAGGAGTAACATTCTGTCTGGGGTCAGGAGATCTCGGTTTGTTCTGATTTACATGAGGTTATCTCCTCCGTTTCCCGCGGGAGAGATCAGATTGGAGCAAGGGTGTATTTCATGAATCTCAAAAAACTTTTGCTCGCCGGTGTATTCCTGATTCTCTTGGGGGGACAGGTGGCGCCTGTCCGGGCCGCCGATGAGGCGCCGTCGAAGATCGTCGTGGTGGACGACAAGGCCTACCCCCCTTTCGCGTTTCTGGACCCCCAGGGGAATCCGCGCGGCGTCACCATAGACATCTGGAATCTCTGGAGTCAGCGGACCGGTATTCCCGTAGAATTTCAACTGATGGATTGGGACGCCGCGCTGGAAGCGGTTCTGCAGGGGCGCGCCGATGCCGTGGGAGGGCTTGTCTGCGCTCCCGAGCGCGAGCCATTGTTCGATCCTATCAACGAGAATATCGAAACTGCGTCGAGTATCTTCTTCCAGGAAGGGATATCGGGGATCAAGGGGTACGAGGATCTTGTGGGCTTTCGGGTGGGGGTGGTTCAGGACGACAGTGCGGAAGAGTTGATCCGCTCGTTTTACCCTCAGGTCCATTTGCAGACGTATCCCGGCGCCGACGCTTTGGTTCGAGCGGCCGCTGCGGGCGAGGTCAAAGTGTTTGTGGCCGATGTGCCCACCGCCCGGTATTACCTTGCGCAGACGGACGGAGGAGAGAGGTTCTACCAGGCGAGTCACAGCCAGATCGTCAATAAGCAATCCCCGGCTGTACGCAAGGGGAACGCGGAGATGCTGCGGATTATCCAGTCGGGTTTCGACCGGATCTCTTCTTCCGAGGTAAATGCCATTGTTCAGGAATGGGAGGGGCGGTCTGCTGTCAGTCGCGTTCCCTGGCGCGAACTGGGCATCGGGCTGACGGTGTTGCTGCTGTTGATCGGCGTCATTCTGTTGTGGAACGTCCAACTGCGCCGCGAGGTTTCTCTTGCGACCCGCGACATCGAGGAGCAAAACCGCCAGTTGGCGCTTTCCCATGAAACTATCCGCCGAAATGAAGTCCGCTGGAAGCAGCTGTTCGCCATGGCGCCGATCCCATTGTCCTGTGTCTCGGAACAGGGCCTGGAAGTCAACGAAACCTTCACCCAGGTGTTGGGTTATACACCGGAAGACATTTCAACCCTGGACGAGTGGTGGAATCGGGCCTATCCGGATCCGGAATACCGCCGTCAGGTGAGGAAAACCTGGGACGGCGCCCTGCTGCGCGCCATTGAGAGTGGTACGGATGTAGAACCCCAGGAATACCGCGTGACCTGCAAGGACGGGTCGGTGCGCACGATGATAATAAATGGCGCCGAGGGGGAAGGGACTCTGCTGGCCTGTTTTTTCGATATTACCGAACGAAAACAGGCCGAGCAGGCCCTGCGGGAAAGCGAGGAGAATTACCGCCTGCTGCTCGACAGCGCCAACAGTATCATTCTGCGCATGGACCCCACGGGCAAGGTGACCTTTTTCAACAACTTTGCGGAGCGATTTCTGGGATTCTCCCAACAGGAGATTCTGGGGAAAAACGTTGTCGGAACCATCGTCCCCAAGCACGACAGCGAGGGTGGGGATCAGGAGCGCATGATCCTCGAGATCGGGTCCAACCCGGAGGGGTACAGTTCGAATGAAAACGAGAACATGCGCAAAGATGGATCGCGCGTCTGGGTCAGTTGGACCAATAAGGAGATTCTCGACAAGGAGGGGAATATCCGCGAAATTCTCTGCATCGGAAACAATATCACCGAATACAAACTGGCTGAATTGGCGCTGCGGGAAAGTGAACGGCGTTATGCCCAGGCCATTTCCGCCACCTCCGACGCGATCTGGGAATGGTACCTCCTGACGGGGCAGGCGTTCTACACCCCGCGCTGGTACGAGATGTTGGGCTATCGGGATCGTGAGTTCGAGATGACGGTCGAGGCGTGGAAAGATCTTTGCCACCCGGATGACTGCCAACCGACACTCGACAAGATACAGGCAACGCTCGACAGCCCGGACAACCGGGGGTATGAGGCGGAATTCCGCATGCGCACCCGGAGCGGCGAATGGCGCTGGATACAGGGAAGAGGGAATGTGGTCGCGCGAGACGCGAATGGGAAACCGATTGTCCTGGGCGGAACGAACACTGACATCACCCAACGCCGACTCGCCGAAGCCGAGCGCGAACGGCTTCTGGCCGCTATCGAACAGTGTGGAGAGATCATCCTGGTGACCGATTCCCTGGGAACCATCGAGTACGTCAATCCCGCCTTTAAGGCGGTAACGGGTTACTCCCGGGAAGAAGTGATTGGACAAACTCCGCGCATTCTCAAGAGTGGCCAGCAGGATGCCGAGTTTTACCGCAATTTGTGGAAGACCCTGTTAAGTGGGCAAACTTGGAAAGGGCGTTTTGTCAACAAGCGCAAGGACGGGACTCTCTACACCGAAGAGGCGGTCATTTCTCCCGTGCGGGATGCCGATGGAAACATCACCAACTACGTCAGCGCCAAGAACGATATTTCGGCCAGTCTCAAGTTGGAGGCCGACTTGAGGCAGGCCCAGAAAATGGAATCGGTGGGGCGCCTGGCGGGCGGCGTGGCCCACGATTTCAACAACATGCTGGGGGTCATTCTGGGACACGCCGAACTGGCTCTGGATCAGGTGGACCCCTCCCAGGCCGTTCATGCCGACCTCCGGGAAATTCTCAAAGCCACCGAACGTTCCGCCAACCTGACGCGGCAACTGCTGGCGTTTGCCCGCAAACAAACCGTCGCGCCCAAGGTGCTCGATTTGAATGAAACCCTGGCAAGCATGCTCAAGATGCTTCAGCGGCTCATTGGGGAGAATGTTCACCTGGATTGGCTGCCGGGCTTGAATTTGTGGCCGGTCCTGATGGACCCGTCCCAGATAGACCAGATTCTGGCCAACCTGTGCGTCAATGCCCGCGACGCCATTGCCGATGTCGGCCATATCGCCATCGAGACGAAAAATCGCACGATAGACGAGGAGTACTGTGACACGCATGTTGATGCGATACCTGGAGAGTATGTGTGCCTCGCGGTGACCGACAGTGGCTGTGGGATGGACCAGGAAACACAGAGCCATCTTTTTGAGCCGTTTTTTACGACCAAAAGCGCCGGCCAGGGAACCGGTCTGGGGCTGGCGACGGTGTATGGGATTGTCAAGCAGAACAACGGATTCATCCATGTTTACAGTGAACCGGGCCACGGCTCGGTATTTTCGATCTACCTGCCCCGGCATGATGGCGCAATCGAGAAGACGTGGGTGGAAAACACGGTGGGATCGGTCCTGTGCGGTCAGGAGACCATTCTCCTGGTGGAGGATGAGCCGGCCATCATCGAATTGTGCGCAATGATGCTCGAAAAACTGGGTTACACCGTGCTGCCGGCAAACACGCCAAGCGATGGAGCCCGTTTGGCCAGAGAGTTCGACGGGGAAATCCATCTGCTTATGACCGACGTGGTGATGCCCGAGATGAATGGCCGGGATCTGGCCCAAAACCTGATGACCCTCTATCCGCGCATGAAATGCCTGTTCATGTCGGGCTATACTGCCGATGTGATTGCCCATCGGTCGGTACTGGAAGCGGGTGTGCATTTTCTCCCCAAACCCTTCTCCCTGAAAGAATTGGCCTCCAGGGTTCGTCAGGCGCTGGATGAGTGAACGGGAGTGGGGAAAGAACAATGAACCCTTGATAATGAATCGAAATTTCTGTGGAAAGAGATTGTTCCCGTGACCGGCAAGGGTTCTACTCACATCGGGAATCCGGTTTTTCCCCCGCCATCGCTTTCTCCAGCGCATCCTTCAGCTCCGCCATGCGATAGGGCTTGTGCAGGAAGACCTGGGGCTGTTCTGGATGGTCCCCTGCCAGAGCCTGAGATTGGTCGTAACCGCTGGCCAGAACCACCGGGATGTCCGGCGAAATCTCGCGTAGAGCCACCAGGGTATCCCAGCCGTTCATGCGCGGCATGGTCAGGTCGCACACGACCACTCGGATTTCCTCCCGATGTTCCCGGAACACGTCCACCCCAACGACTCCATCCGTCGCGGTGAGCACCGTAAACCCCAGACGCTTGAGCAGGATGGCGACCGTTTCGCGCACCGTCTCTTCATCTTCGACCAGGAGCACCGTAACGCCCTCTTCCATTTTCGAGATCTCGATTTGCCTGGCCGGTGGGCGGGAAATCTCCTCCGCCGACAAAGGGAAGAAAACTCGGAAGGTACTCCCCCGGCGCAGTTCACTTTCAACCGTGATGCCCCCCCCATGTGCCTTCACAAGCCCCAGCGCCACCGGCAGGCCCAGTCCCCGGCCCGTGAACTTGCTTGAGAAGAAGGGGTCGAAGAGTTTCTCGATATCCTCCGCGGAAATGCCGTAACCTGTGTCTGTTATCTCCAGGCAGGCATAGCGAAGAGTCTCCGGTTGCCAACTGATGGGACGCCTGTTTGATGCGGAGATATCCGCCGCGCAGACTTCTTTTACTTTCAGACAAATAATCCCCCAACCGTCGCCAATGGCCTCCCAGGCATTGGTGAAGAGGTTGGTCAGCACCTGTTGGATCTGGTTCGCATTGGCCTGAATGACCGGACCCGGCAAGCGCAAGTCGGTCTCCAGAACCACGTCTTTCGGCAGGGCGACCCGAAGCATGGGCAGGCTCCGGTTGCAAACTTCGGAAAGATCCAGCGGCTCACGCTGGCCGACCGTCTGGCCGAGATAGGTGAGCATCAGGCCGCTCACTTCCGCCGCTTTCCGGGTGGCTGCCATTGCGTTGTGCAGATACCGAGCCAAATTCATATCCCGAGGCAGATCTTGCAGGGCGACCTCCAGATTTCCCATCACCACACTGAGCTGGTTGTTGAAATGGTGGGCGCTGGCCCCGGCCATGCGGCTCAGGCTTTCAGATTTCTGGAGTTGGCGAATTTGCTCCTCCGCCCGCTTGCGCTCGGTGATATCGCGAGCGGTAACGAAAAGAACCGGACGCCCCTTCCAGCTAAAAGACCGGGCCGTAATCTCGACAGGAAAGACCGTTCCATCCTTCTTGAGATGAAGACGATGCGGGATGTTTAAGATCCGGTCGGGAAATGTCTGTATCTCATGGGTGAATCGGAGTGTTTCTTCCGGTTCTGCCGAGAGGTCCAGGTTCGTCTTGGTGAGCAACTCCTCGTGGCTGTAACCGTAGAGTTGCAAGGCCATGCTGTTGGCCTCGACGATCAGTCCCGTCTCGGTCGAAACCAGCAAGAGGGCATCGGATGCCGACTCAAACAAGTGGCGATACCGCTCTTCGCTTTGCCCGAGTTCCGTTGCCAACCGCTCGGCCCGTCGCGCATGGGCGCGTGTGCTGAGCAGGGAGAGCAGCAGCCAGAACAGGAGCAGGTTGATGATTGTCCCGCCGAATAGAACAAACCAGGCGCTTTTGTAATCGGCCATAGAGGCCAATCCGCCCAGTTGGACGAAACGCAAAGTCCAGTGGTGTCCACCATAAGCGACCGGGATCAGTCGGGTCGCCTGGGCTGTGGAAACCTGCGCCTCATCTTTGGCGCTCTGGCTATCGTACATCAATGTCTCTTCGGATAAGACATCGCCATCGTAAACCTGCAAATAAATGTGCCGATCCTTCTGTTTCACATCCCAACCTCTCAGGGTACCCCGCATCAGGTCTTTCATCCGGTATGGGCTATAGACCCAACCCTGAATGGCGGCGCGGCGCTGCTCGACGGTTTCGATCGGCCAGCCGTGCCGGTACACCGGGACATACATCAGGGAGCCGGATTGAAGATCCTCGCCGGTTTCCTGCACCAGGGTGACTTTTGCGGTGAGCGCAGCGACATCCTCATCCCGCGCACGCTCCATCGCGGCTCGGCGCACAGGCTCGGAGAACATATCGTAGCCAAAGGCGAGCAGGTTCCGACCCGAAAAAGGTTCGATGTAAATGATGGAGGAGTAAATGTCCCGTTCACCGGCAGGCCTTACCTGGTAGTCCGGGAAACCCTGGCGGCGCATCTCTTCAACGTGCCGGGCGAGTTGCTCGCGGGGAATCATCTGCGTAAAGCCAATTCCCTGCGTTCCGGGCAGGTACTGTTCGATCTGGAGGCGTTGGGTGAAATCCCGCCATTGTTCCCGTGAAACCGCTCCAGAGGCATCGAAGAATGACGCGCCACTGCGCAGAACCTGCGCGTTTGCGGCGAGCCGGTCCGCGATATTGAGACGGATCTCGTTGCAGGTAAAGTCGAATTCCTGTTGGGCCGCCTTTTCCACATCCGCCTTGATGTAAAGCGCGGCCAGGACGGTGACGATCAACCCAATGGCCAACAAACAGAATGCGCCGCACAGGTTGCGCAGGGTGATGCCGCTTATAAAATGAATCCAGATGGTGCGCAGGGAAAAATGCGCGGCTTGACGCTTTTCCGCGGCGGCAGGGGATTGCGTATTTCCGAGGGTCATCGCGGATCGCTTTCGCTTCCCGGCGCTTTCCTGCGTCCCGGTTGCATTCAAAAGGGTCGTATCCAAGACGTCCTGATGGAGTGACGACCAGAGAAATCGGAGGAGAGCCAAGTTTCCTTCGAATCTCTTCCCCGATCCGTCCATTCGGTAAAAGCGGGAGAGCGGATCCGGGTTGTCTGTTTCTATACCTGTTTTATCTCTTTAAATGCCCTCGGTGTCAAGGTCGAAACACTTCCACCGGTAATAACCGCACCGGGCCGAGCAACCCGCAGTCGGTCGTGGCCCAGTTCGAAGCGTCGAACGGTTTGTAGTCGATGTTGACGAAGTTGATGTCCAGGAACGTCTTCCACTCGACCTTGCGACGGTCCAGGTCGCGGATACGGTTGGCCGCCACGCTGGTCACTTCGATCTCGAGCCGGTTGCCGGTCTCCTGAAGCCCCTCGACCAGAACCCGGAACGGAGGCGCAAAGGCTGTCCCCAGGTCGCGTCCGTTAAGGCGGACGCGCGCGCTCTGGCAGACGCGGCCCAGGTCGAGCCAGGCGGAAGCGCCTGCGTCGCTTGGGCGGTCGAACGTAAGCGAATAACGGGCCGTCCCGGCGAAGCGCTCGGCCTCGCGGTCGGGCGCCTGTGTCCACGAGGCGAGCTGGTCGGTTTCGTAGGGTTTTGGAATTTCCGGTCCCCCTTCGAGGAACTCGACCTTCCACGGGCCGGTGAGATCAACCGATTGTCTCGTCGTTTTTCGGTAGGGCCATTCCGGACCCTGCGCTTCTTTGTCGAAGGTTCGCAGGAAGAGGGATTCTCCGGCCTGCAACTGGAGGTACACCTCGGTCTGCCCGGCGTTGTTGCGGCGGATCGCGGCGAGGCCGGTCTGGCCGGTCAGCGGGTCCAGGATTGCGAGGGTTTTCGCTTCATACGCCAGCGCGATCCAGCCATCGAGAGGCTCCGTGCCCCGGTTGGCGATGAAGTAATGGCGGCCGCCATCCCATTTGCGCCGGATCACGCCCACGCCCGGATGGTCCACGAGCGCCTCGCGGGGAATTTCGGCTTTTTCGAGAGGACCGACAACCACTCGACCCTTTCCGAGCGCGAAAGTCCCGGCGTTGGTCTTCTCCCGCGCCTGCTTTCCCACCCGCCGATCAATCAGTCGAACGAACTGCTCGCGGCGCTTTTCAAAACGCGCGAGACCGGGCACGTCGGATGGCAGTCCTCCCAGGAAAATGACCGTCGCGCCATCCCCGGCGAGGTCGAACAGGCGCTCGAGCGTCTCGACGGGCATTTGTTTGCAGGCCGGGATCACCACCGCCCGGTAATGCCCGCCCGGCGTCTCGATTCCATCACGATTTGCGCGCGCGTCGGCCAGTTGGCGATCCGAGAGGTAATCGAACGAGTAACCGCGTTTCCAGAGCGCCTGCGCCAGATCGCCGAAGGGTGTGTCCCGAAACCATTTGGCGTGGATGGTGAGGCCCTGCACCCGCCCGGCAGGCCCATTCCAGAAGTCGTAGATGGGCCAGTAGAGCAGGAGGTCGTTGTCCGGTTTGCCGGACTGGAGCAGGCTCTGGCACCGGGCGATGTAGGCGTTGAGCGCGGGCACGTCGCGCCAGATGGGGTTGCGCGGGTTCATTTCGGTCGAGGCGTAGAAGAGCCATCCGGGCCAGGGCGCCTCGTCGGGAGAATAACACGAGCCGTGGTAGAGAACATGGTTGACCCCCGAGAGGAAGAGTTCGTCCACCAGATCCTTGAGCGCCGCGAGCGTCTCGGTGAAATGCTCGCTGAGCCAGGTGCCGGTCTCGGCGGCGACCAGTTGCCGACCCGCCACGTGCGCGGCGGACGAGGCAAACTTGGCCATCAGCGGGTCGCGGTCCTTGGCGAACATCTCCGTCTCGGGGATGTCGGCCGCCGCGTAAAGGTCCAGCAGGTGGCCCGGCGCTCCGTGGGCCTCGTAGCGTGAGAGAAAGCCCCGCTTTCGCGCCCATTTTGTCCAAGTGGGCGTGAAGCGCTCGACCATCATATCCGAGAGCGTTTCACGGTAGTCGCTCTTCACGCGCCGGACGGTGTCGTCGTCCGTGTCGGAGAGGAACTGCGGCAGGTGGTCCTGCAGGCGGTACCCGCGCCGTCGCTCGAACTGGTCGAGCAGGTCGGGCGACCACGACGAATTGTACTCGTAGGAATCCTGGTAGATGGCGCGGGGCCGGGGACCGGGGTTCTCCCGGAAAGCCCGTGTGAAGCGTTCGAGGTAACGTTTCCCCCCGTCGCCATAGAAGGGGTTGAGCATCCACCCCGCCTCGCCCGGCGCGGCCCGCTTCACCTTCTGGCTCGAGGGCTTTTGCGACAGGGCGTAGAGGGTCCACGGCCCGCCTTCCGCATTCCAGTTCAACTGTCCCTCTTTATTGATGTTCTTTTTCAAATCGAAAGGCTCTCCCTGCGCCGGGTAGGCCATCAGAGCCTGAAGCGAGGCGCGGTCGAACCGCTCGGAAACGCTCTCTCCGATCTTGACTTCGATCTTCTTCACAACCGGTTGCGCGTTGGCGTCCTGCTCGCTGACGGTGGGTCCGCCGAAGCACCAGCCCGACCCGAGCGTCATGTCCATCCCCATCTCCCGCCGTTCGGCTTCCGTGACGGCAAACTGCATCCGCTGCATCCACGCGGGGCTGAGGTAATCGAGAGCGCGGTCCTCCCACCCTCGGGCGCCGTAGATCGGGATGATATGCGCCCCGCCCAGTCCGGCCTGGGAAAACCGCTCGATCGAGCGCGCGATATTCGGTTCATCCGCTGCATTCCCCATCCACCACCAGTAGGTCCAGGGTCGGTGGGTGGAAGTAATCGCAGGCCAGTCGAGCGCGCCGGTGGCGGTCGGGGGTAATTTTGAATCCGAGAAGGCATCGGGAGAAGGGAAGAAAAAAGAAACACTCAGTCCAACCGCCATGAAAAAGCGAGACAGGAAACGCATCGGAGGGAACTCCTTTTTCGGAAACGCTGAGATGTACAGGGTATGAGGGAGTCCATCCTGGGCATCCCTCCGTTTTCACGTGTCAATACGACTTCACGGGGCTATCATAGCCGCACAAGTCCGCCTTCGACAAGCATTTCCTGCGAGGTTTGCAGTCTCGGTCTTTTCTGAGAATGGTTGGAGAGATTGTGGAAGATTCGGGGTGTTCTTCTTGAAAGAATGATGATCACTGAGTACAATCGCACTATACTCATTACCCCGGTGAATTGGGCAACACCTGAGACTGGGTCGGAGGCGCACACTGAAATCACACGCCCTGAGCATTGCGACCCATGAGGCAGGGGACCTGAACCCCCTTGCTGATTTCTTATTCGCGGCAAGGATACAAACAGGTGAAAGGATGTCGAGATGAAAAGTATAGCCCCCAGTTTGATAACAGCCCTGCTCTTAACCATGTGGGTGTCTTTTCCTGTACAGGGAGAGCCGCAGATCAACACCGAAAAAAAGACGAATTCGTTGCCGGCTCTGGAGCAGAACGACCGTCGTTCTCCAACGGAACAACCAACAGTGGATGGTTCAGCGATAGATCTTTCCCAGCCCTTTTTTGACCGGATGCCCTACTGGCTCTTTGTGTTGATGGTGCTGAGTTTGATTTCGTTATCGTCGTTCGCGGGTTTTCGGCTTGGGTGTTGGCGAGGCAAAGTCAGGCAAGCGCCGGATCACCCGGTTAATACCAAGGTGGGCGCCACGCTCGGTCTGTTAGCTTTCGTTTTGGCCCTCACATTCAACATGGCCGTTTCCCGGGATGATACCCGCCGCCAACTGGTTCTGGATGAGGCCAATGCCATCGCGATGACCTATCGGCGGGCGAACCTGTTGCCCGATGGACGCGGTCTTGAAGTGCGAAACTGGTTACGCGAGTACACCGATATTCGCCTGACGGCTGCATCTGATCCGTCAACAGTGGGCATTGCGTTTTCGAAAACTGAGGTATTGCTGGATCAATTATGGAAACTGGCCGAAACAACAGCCGAAAACGATGCCACTTCCTGGCGGACGGCCTGGTATATCGAGTCGCTCTCGCAAGTAACGGACCTGAATATGAGACGAGTTGTTGCAGGATTGTATGGCCGAGTTCCGACGACTGTTTGGTCGCTGCTCTTCGTCACCACGGCCTTTTCTATGCTGGCGATGGGGTATCAGGCGGGAGTGGCGGGTGGATTGCGTTTGTTTCCAATGGCCATGCTGGTCTTGGCTTTCACCACAATTATAGCCCTGATCGCGGATTATGACCGTCCACAGGACGGACTGTTGAAAGTCAAGCAAACACCACTTATCGCTGTTCAAAAGTCGATGCATCGGGATTTATTATCAAGCGAGTCCGTCACGCAGAATAAAAAGGAAACCGTCACGTCAAATGAGAGGCCTGAAACAAAATTGATCGAGGTCTGCGTAAATGAGCGGGAGATCAGTAGGCAGACAAAATGTGCACTTTGCGACATTTTTTCAGGGCTATCAGGGGGATAGTTTTACCTCTGGTGGCCCGTCTTCTTTTTGTGTGCAGACGCGGATAATGGTTGTCCGGGTGTCGGAAACGCCCTGATAGGCCGATCCGGTGTTCCCCATGCGTTGCCCGACGATTTTCATCCCCTGAAATGAAAAAATCCAAGAGGCTTGTAACCCCTTGGATCTCAGTCTTCTTTGTGGTACGCCCGGGAGAATTCGAATCCCCAACCTTCTGATCCGTAGTCAGACGCTCTATCCAGTTGAGCTACGGGCGCATCGTGTCTCTGGTTTGAAGTTCCGTCCCGTTCGGACAGCCTCGCACCAAAGGCGGGTAGAATACGGTTTCGCCGGGGCTTTTTCAAGTAGAATCTTGAAAAAATCGAAACAGGGGATTCGCGCGGTTCCGGGTTGCGGTTTGCCGGGATCAGCAAACAGCGGAATACTTGGCGTAGCGGAGCCGCAACCCTCCTTTTGTTCAGCCACAAAAAGCACAAGAAACACAAGAATACAGCCTGTTTGTACTACGATCTCCAAAAGTGAATGCCAGTCGCGATGATTTTGAGGGGGCAGTATCCTGTATCTCCTGTACATCCATGTTTTTCTTCTCGGAACCCCAGGAAGAGGGGAAATATCAACATGGATAGGCAGGATGGACAGGATGCAGTTCTCCGTGTCTCCGCGCTTCTGCGCGATCTTTTCAGGCGACTCTTTGTGTTTGGGTTGCGGCTTCGCTGCGCCAGGTCCCCTGTGCTTTTTTGTGGCGAATGAAATCGGCGCAGTTTGCGTTGATTCTGGAAGAGAGTAACACAGAACACGCAGAAGGGACGGCGGGCGTCCGGCTTCTGCGTGTTCTGATTTTTCTGCGGTTATGTACAATTGAGACGCTTAAGAACGGGTCTCGCTCAGTTGAGGAAACTCTTGGCCACGTCCACGGCGCGGCTGGCGTCGGGCGCGTATCCGTCGGCGCCGATCTCTTTGGCGAAGGCGTCGGTGACCGGCGCGCCGCCCACCAGGAACTTGATGGAGGCGTTGACTTCGCGTACGGAGTCAATGGTTTTCTTCATGTTGACCATGGTGGTGGTGAGGAGGGCGGAGAGTCCGATGAGGCTGGCGCCGGGTTCCTGGGCCAGGGCGTCTTTGAACTTGGCGGGCGAGACGTTGACGCCCAGATCCACGACCTTGAAGCCCGCGCCCTCGAGCATCATGGCCACGAGGTTCTTGCCGATGTCGTGCATGTCGCCCTCGACCGTGCCGATGAGGATCGTGCCCAGGGGCTGGGTGCCGGCGGCGGCCAGAAGCGGCTTGAGGAGTTCGCTGCCGGTCTTCATCGCCTTGGCCGAGATCAGAACGTCCGGCACGAAGTATTCGTTCTCGCGGAAGCGGCGTCCGACTTCCTGCATGCCCTTGATGAGTCCGTCGTTGAGAATCTGGTCCGCCGACATCTGCGAGTCAATGGCTTCCTGAACCAGTTCCCTGACTCCCGGTTGGCCCTTCATATCGGGAGGATAGGGCGCGTTCGCGTCAATGTGTCCCCGAATCACGCATTCTGCCAGTTTGTTCATATCCGCCATGATTTTGTTCCCCTTTTCTTCCTTCAGACCGCCAGGAAGCGCGAAAATAAAGTGGGTTACCCAGATTGCGTTTGCCTCCTGAATCGCGTTTTATTCTTAGAGGGAGAATCGGGAGATAGCAAGAAAAAAACGTCCAACGCTCAATAAAAGTCGGGGTGTTTGTCGGGATTTACCTCGAGAATCTGGACTTTTTTACGCTTTTGGGGTTTTTTGCCGGGACGGAACCAATCGCCCCCCTTGAGGTAGAGCAGCGCGACCACAATGCCGCCCAGGTGGGTCACGTGGCTGACGTTCCCGGTGAAGGGGCCCTGGAGCGAGGTGAAGAGCACGCCCAGGCCGGCCAGGAGGACCAGGTACTTGATCTTGATCGGCACGACGAAGTAGAGCAGCACGATGTCGTCCGGGTAATAGAGCGCGTAGGCCACCAGGATGCCGTAAATGGCGCCCGACGCGCCCAGAAGGGTGAGGACCGGACGGCCTCCCAGGTAGAGTTCGTAGGTTTCCCAGAGGGAGGGGTTGAGTTCGAAGAGGGCGCTCATGATCGAGCGCGTCGAATCGGCGACGAGCGTCAGGGCGGGGTGGAAGAGGCCCGCGCCCACGCCCACGATCAGGTAGAACCGCAGGAACCGCGCCGTGCCCCACCGGTACTCGAGCCGGGGGGCGAAGAACCAGAAGACCAGCATGTTGAAGACCAGATGCCCCAGTCCCGCGTGCATGAACATGTACGTGACCAGCTGCCAGATGCAGAACTTTTTGATGAGGAGGTAGGGCGTCTGCATCAGCGAGAAGAAGAAGAACCCGCAGACGTTCGACAGGCTGCCCAGAATCACGTACAGGAGAAACAACCCGACGTTGATCAGGAAGATCCATTTCGCCGCCGGGGTGAGGTAGCGGTTCAAAAATTCTTGGATGCCGCGCCAGAGATCGCGCATGGGGGCCCCTTGTTTATGGAGGTGTCGAGAACCGGTTTCCCCTCAGGCCCTCCGGCCGCTCCGGGATTCCGCAGTCTTCTCCCTACTAAATGCGGCGGCGCAGCGGCTTTCGCAAGGAAAAACGGTTGTGAAAACAGTCAAAAGGTTTTGTGCCGTTTCGGAGACAGGGGGAGGAGGATTCCCGCACCAGGGGATCTTGATGACAGATCTGGAGTGTCACCCTTCACGCTTCAAGACCATTTCTTCGAGATAGCGCACGCTGCGCAGACGGGTTTCGAGGTGAATTTCGAGGAGGTGGGTGACCAGGCGCAGGAGCTGGCGGCCCGCGCGCTGGCCGATGACGAAGTTGGCAAAGTCCTCCGGGGCGTACTCCCCCTGGGCCAGATGCGCCAGAGAAGTGGCCGCCTCGGCGGTCAGGACAAACACGCCGCCCGCCGTCAGGCCGGGGGTGTGGACTCCCCCTGGCGCGCCCGGGTACAGGGTGCCTTCCTCCGGATGGATCTGGTAAAGCCCTCCGGGAAGGGGGCCTGAGTCGAAGACGGCCAACAGGGAGTCGGCGATCTGGACGGCGAACCCGAGGGTGGACAGGAGGGCGTAGAGACCCGCAACGGCGAAGGAACCGGGGTGGGGCGCGGATTCCAGCCCGCGCAGGAAGGTCCAGGCCAGGTCGAAGAGTTCGGCGCTGTGGGGGTCGTTCTCGTGGCTGTGGGTCAGGACTTCGGCAAAAACACCCGCATAGGCCATGCGGGCCAGCACGCCTGCCGGATTGTCCGACCCGGCGCCCGGAACCGCGTAGGTGGGGCGTTCGACGACGTCCGCGCCGGTGATGCTCGCCAGCCCGCCCGCCGGGCGGATGGAAACCTGGGCGCTCACCCGGGCGAAGGGCTGAAGCGCCGCGGCCAGGTGCGACCCGCGCCGCCGGGCGCCCTTGGCCACGCCGCGCACGTGACCGTACTCGCGCGTCAGGAGCGACACGAGAAACGACGTCTCGCGGTACTCGCGCACGTCGAGGACGAGGGCTTGGACCTTCTCAATTCCCACGGCAAGTCTCCCGCGCAGGATGAACGATCAGACCACGAAAACTACGAAAGGCACAAAAACAATTTTCGTGTTTTTCGTGCCTTTCGTGGTTGAATGCGGTTTATGTCCGCGCGCCTCAGATCAGGCCCCATCGTCGGTGCAGGAAGCGTTCCCAGGGCGAGAAGATGATTTTGTCGGCCATCAGGCCGATCAGCACGATGACGACCATGACGCCGAGCACCTGGTCCATGGCGATGAGTTCGCGCCCGTAGTGCAGGAGCCGTCCCAGGCCGTCGCCGGTCAGGATGGTCACGTAGATTTCCGCCGCCATGAGCGAGCGCCAGGCAAACGCCCAGCCCTGTTTCATGCCGCTGACCAGGAAGGGGAGCGAGGCGGGCAGAATGACCTTGAGCCAGGTGTGCAGACCGCGCGAGCCCATGGTGCGGGCCGCCCGCACGTAGATGGGGGGCATGTTGCGCACGCCCGTCTCGGTGGCGATGAGCACGGACCAGAGCGATCCCATGATGACGACAAAAAACATCGCCTTTTCCGATTGCTGGAACCACAGCAGCGCCAGGGGAACCCAGCAGACGCTTGGCAGCGTCTGGAGTCCGAGCGCCACCAGGCCGATGGTGTCGCGGAACGCCTTGAATTGCGAGGTCAGCAACCCCAGCGGCAGGCCGATCGCCAGTCCCATCGAGTATCCCACCAGCAGACGCCGCAGCGTGACCCAGATGGCCGTGACCAGGGAGCCGTCGCGAAAAGCGCCCCAGATGTACTGGCCGACGCTCAGGGGGTCGGGCGCCAGAATGGGCGACAACCACTCCTTCCGCACGGCGTACGACGCCCCATAATGCCAGACCAGAAGGACGAGAACAAAGAACGCGCCTGCCCGGAAAAACCGTTTCATTCGGCCACCTCCTGACTCTCGCCATAGCCCTTCAGGCAGCGGGTGATGGCCGTGGAATACTCGGCCAGAGAGACGCTGTTGATGTCGCGCGGACGGGGCAGGTCGATGTGAAATTCCTCGACGATGCGGCCCGGGTTGGGCGAGAAGACCAGCACCCGGTCGCCCAGGCACACGGCCTCGCGCACGTTGTGCGTGACGAAGACGATTGTCTTGCGCCGCCGGAGCCAGATTTCCTGGATGTCGCCGTAGAGCTGCTCGCGCGTCAGGGCGTCGAGCGCGCCGAAGGGCTCGTCCATGAGCAGCACGCGCGGGTTGGGCGCCAGCGCGCGGGCCAGCGCGACGCGCTGTTTCATGCCGCCGGACAGTTCGTGGATGTTCGAATGCCGGAACTTTTCAAGGCCGATCATCTTCAGGTAGAAGTTGGCGACCTCGATGCGGTCCTTCTCGCTCAGATGGGGCTTGAGCCGCAGGCCGAACAACACGTTGCTGAGCACGTCGAGCCAGGGAAAGAGGGCCGCTTCCTGAAACATGACCATGCGGTCGCGGCCCGGCTCGAAAACGGGTTTCCCATCCACCAGCACGCGGCCCTCATCGGGTTGTTCCAACCCGGCAATGACGTTGAGCAGGGTGGTCTTGCCGCATCCGCTCCGACCGACCAGGCAGACGTACTCCCCTTCGCCCACCTGCAGGTTGACGTCTTGAAGCGCCTGCACGTCCTGGCGGCTCCGTCCGGCCGAGCGAAATCGCTTCGAGACGTTTTCCACGACCAGTTTGACCGGTTGGACGTTCTGCAGTTCGGCCTGAACGGAGGAAGAAGAGGTCACTTGACAGGCTCCTGCGGGGGATTGGGGGCGACCGGCGCCGTGGCGGCTGCCGCCGGGAGGGGATTCTCTCCCGCGGGCAGAACCACCAGACTTTTCAGGTCTCCGGCCTCTTTCAGGAAGCCGGCCTTTTGCGCGCCCGCCAGGAAGGTCTCGAACGTTTTCTGGTCGATCTTGTAATTGAAGTTGAGGCGTTTCCAGGAGTGCTGAACCAGTTCGAGCGGCATCGGCGCCTTGGTCAGGGCCGTCAATTCGTCCACCACCATCTGCTGGGCCTCCGCCGGATTCTGCTTGACCCACTCGGTCAGTTCCGCGTGGGCGATGGCGATCTTCTTCACCAGTTCGGGATTCTCTTTCAGAAACTTGGCGCTGCAGACGAGCACCGTGGTCAGGCTGTCGGTCTCTTCCAGAAAAGACTTGCCCTTCGCCTCCATCTCGAGGCGCGAGACCCACGGCTCGACGGTCCACACCGCATCGAGTCCGCCCGTCTTGAACAACAGCAACTGGTCCGGGTTCTGGGTGGGGATGACGTTGACGTCCCCGCCCGTGTTGGTGACCTTGAAGCCCTGATTGACCAGCCACGAACGGCACGAAACGTCCTGCGTGTTGCCCAGTTGCGGAGTGGCGATCTTCTTGCCCCGGAAATCTTCCGGTTTCTGGATCGAACCGTCATCGTGGACGATCAGGGCCGCCCCGCCGTAACAGGCGCCCGCGATTACGCGGATTTCCGCGCCCTTGGATTTGATATAGGCGTTGAGGCTGGGGTTCGGGCCGACATAGGTGATGTCGAGCGAGTTGGTGAAAATGGCCTCCATGGCGGTGGGGCCGGCATTGTAGGCATACCAGTCGATCTTGACGTCGGGGCCGAGCTTCGACTCGAACCACCCCTTGCCCGCGCTCGAAAGGTGCCGGGCGATGACCCCCTGGGTGTGCGTGACGTTCGGGAAATGCCCGAACCGGATCTTGGTCTCGGCGCTCGCCCAGAGGGCGATGTTGAACAAAAGACATATGAGAACGATACGTCTGGTCAGAATCATGGGGTGAAGCCTCCTTCATTTTCGCATAAGACGTGTTGGCGGATTTGAATGGCGGCTGCATCTTACACCGCCGGATCTTCCGATTGCCACAAGAACCGTTCCTGTTTTCAGACCGATTGAGGGATCCTTTCCTGTCCCCGCCGGTCAGGATTGGGTTGAGCGTTGAACAGGCAATAGACGAGTCGCCAGTGGCTGATTTTCGATTTGCCGGACCTGTCTCTCGTGTTTTTGGGTCATCCCCCACTATCCTGTTCTGTCACCCGGCGGTAGGCATACGCCAGAAATCTGGAAAAGGCAAGAAAAGAAATCGGCCAGTTTAAGGCGCCGGAATAATTTCTCCCGGTGTGCCGTGTGTGTGCCCGTGTTTTCCCGTTTTGTTCCTTCTCTCTGTTGGAGATGGACTGATGGAACAACGCGACCGATCCTCCCAAGTGGGTTCGCGAGACCGAGGAGCGGTGGGTTCGATTCTCGGCCATTTCTCCGATCTCGAGCGCCCCGGGCATGCGTACCGGTTTGGTTCGATGCGAGTGGGTGTGGAGTTTTGTTTTTCTGAGGTCATGGTTGCCAGTCCTTATTAAAACAAAATCGAGTGAGATAGTAATGATGACGAATGGTGTTGTCAACCACAATCTTGATAATCTCGACCGTTTTTGTGATTATTTGTCAGGGGGGACAAAAAAAGTCTCCCGTCGCGATTCTCTTTTCAGGCGGGTTAGTCCGTTTATCCCCCTGCAACCGCTTTCTCGAAGAAAAGGTTTCCCGGAAGCGGTCGTTTCAAGGGGAGATGGACTTTTCGGGGTATTCCCCCTCCCCGATCACCCGGATCTGGTCTGGAGAAAGTGTCAGTTCCAACCCGACCCCGACCCGAGTCTGGATAAGACGGGGGATTGTTTCTTCTGGAAATGCCCGGGCGTAGGCCCGCTCGATCACCCGCCGATGCGAGTGGATCTGCTGGCGTTCCACTTGGGAGTCGGGCCAGAGGGTCTGCTCAAGCGTCACATAGTCCACACCGGTTCCGGGCGCCAGAGCCAGCGCCGCGAGCAACCGAAACGAAAGCCGGGGCAATTCGAGTTCCCGTCCCCCCAGCGAGGCGTGGCCCGTGCCGCGCAGGTCAATCTCCAGTACCATCGGAGAGGGCGTCGGACCGGGCCCGGTCTTGCGGGATTTCCTGGAAGAGGCAACCGGATGCGTTGGTGCGGAAGGCGGTTCCTCCGGGAAGGGAGTCGTGGGTGTTTCCGCGAGCGGATCGGTCTCGATCAGGAGGGGGTGGGCTTCGGGGAAGGCCGGGAGGGGAACAGCCGAAACAGGCGCAGGGTTGCGGTGGGTTTCAGTTTCTCCCTTTCGCCGGAGGATCTGCGGACCGGGCGGCAGGGGTTGCGAGAGACGGCGGGCCTCTTCGATGAGGTCTTCAGCGATACTCGGGGGCATGCACCCGGCCAGCCGTTCCGGGGTCGAGTCGGCCACGCTGGCGAGGTCGGGGTACCCCTCGCGCAATAGACGCTGGAGGTAGGCGCGGGAGAGGCCCGGCACACGGACGGCGTGGAAAGTCGCTCCGGCGGGCAGGCACCCGAGGGTCAGACGTCGGGCTAGCAGGTCGAGCGCATCGGCATGTTCGGCGGGCAACGCCAGAGCGCGTGCCAGCGCCGTGGCGCCCTGAGCCAGCCAGGCGAAGTGTGTGGCCAGATTGGCGATGGCGCCGCTGTACATCTGGAACTCTTCCTCGATCTCGCGTGTTTCGGCGGGGCCAATCCACGCGTCGAGAAGCAGGGCGCGCTTGAAGTCCTGAAGCATTTCGCGCGTGAACCCGCCCGGTGGGTCGAGAAGGGACTGAAGGGCGGGCGGAAGGGGCCGCCGCGCGCTGTCGAGCCGCTCGCGGATCGGTTCGACCCAGGTCTGGGGGTTCTCGCGCCAGGAGCCGGAAGACCCCCCGGGTAGTTCGTGCGCGTCGGCGGTGGCGGCGAGCGCGAGAAGGGCTTCGAGCGGTTCTTCGCCCGGGTCGAGCGGGTCCTGGCGCAGGTAGTCGGCCAGCGCCAGAACGGTGCGGGTTTGCAGGCCGGTCGCGGCGGCCACTTCGCCCAGACCCGAGACCGAGAGCTGGTCCTGCTGCGCGTCCCGCGTCAGGAGGTGGCGTCCGGCCAGTTCATCAATCGCCGAGTCGAGCCGCTGGGCCAGCGGGGCCGAGTCGGTGCGCCAGAGCGTGCGGCCGGTGAAGGTCTGGTGGAAGAAGTCGAGCAGATCCGCGTGGGACCGCGCCACGCGCGAGGCGACCAGGTCGAGGACGAAATGGTCGAGCCGGTCGAGACCGATCTGGGGTTCGAGGGACTCGAGGTCTCCTTCGATATAGTTCTTCAGGAGCCGCTGCGCCTCCTGCGAATGCCGGGCCACGAGGATCGAGCGTCCGAAGTCCTGCCCCGACCGCAGGCGCGCACCACGTCCTCCCTGGTTGCGGAACCGCGAGCGCGTGAGCGCCACAAAGGCGTGGCGACCCGTCCAGCGATCCGTTTCCACGATATCGGGGACATGCAGCACGTTGCGCCCCGTGAGGTTCACGCCCTGGGCCAGAGTCGAGGTCGAGACCAGCACGCGGATGGCGCCGCTGTTGAAGTGGCGCTCGATGAGCTGGCGCAGGTCCCACGCCAGGTCGGAGTTGTGGAAGGCCACCCCCTGGCGCAGGGTCTCGACGAGCAGGTCGCGCGAGAGCGAGTCCTCGTAAACGCGGATTTCGTCGAGAATGGCGTCCGCCGGGGGCAGCTGGACCTGCGAGGCCAGCAGGTGCGCCCAGTTGCGCGACATGTAGCGTGTCGGGACGAAGAGGAGTGTCTGTTCGCCATTCCCGGCCAGGTGGGCCGCCAGTCGCAGGAGGATTTCCTGCCGGTGCGCGGCGTCCAGCGAGTCACCCGCCGGATCGTCGGATTCGGGCAGAACGGTTTCGTGGAGACGCTCGTCGCCGCGCTGGCCGCTGTTGGCGTCGCGGTAGGAGAAAGTGGCCGTGGCGGCATCGAAGACCCCCTCGCGCAGGGCGATCGGCCGCTCGCGCCACACGAGGGTTTCGCACCCGAGCCAGTCGGCCAGGCGGCGGGTGTCGGCGCCCAGAACGGCGGAAAGAAGGATCAGTTGGGTCGAGTAAGGTGCGCGGACGATCTTGGTCAGGATCAGGTCCACCGTGTCGCCGCGGCCCGGTTCGCCAAGCGTCTGAACCTCGTCGGCAATGACGGCGCCGATCCCGGCGAGCATTTCGGGCCGGGCCACGAGGAAGGCTTTCATCTTTTCGTAAACGGCGACGAGGAGGTCGTACCGTCCCTCGATAACCTGGCGGTCCGAGTCGGGCCGCTCGCGCGTGGCGATGGCCGTGCGGTAGCCCAGCGGGGCGCACACGCGTGTGAAGGCGCGGAACTTCTCCTCCGCGAGCGCCTTGGTGGGGACGAGGTAAACCACGCGGTGCCCCCGGTCCAAGTGACGCATCGCGGCCATTTCGGCCACGAAGGTCTTGCCCGACGACGTGGGCGCCGAAACCAGCAGGTTGCGGTCGTGCAGGAAGCCGTGTTCGCGCAGCGCCTGTTCCTGCAGGGGCAGCAGGCGCTCGATCCCCTGCCGCCGCCACGCCTCGAGGGTTTCGGGAGGGAAGCCGAACGCGGTCAGATGTTCGACAGGGAGCGACATAATGGATAGTCCTCGGCGGTGACAGGTGTTTCCGGTTTCGGAGAAGTATCAGGAGGAAACGGAAGACGTTCCCCCGCAACCGGGTTTCTTTCTTGAACTGGCGCATCGTAACGCGGGGGGACACCCGAAATCAAACGTTATCGCCCGGTTACTTCCCAAAAAAAGAAGGGAGTGAACCGAGAAGAATCCGCAGATAACGCAGATTTACGCAGATGGAACACTTTTGAAAAAGGACCTGATTTACAGGATGGACAAGATTTGAGGTAGAATAGCCTCATTAGGTCAGAGTCATCGGCAAGAATCCTCATAATTCACAACGAACAAGCGTTTTTCAACTGGGAGTCCCGGAGGGACGGTTGGAAACGCCCCCCCAGGCTTCTCCTCTTTTTTCAATCGTCCCGCCGGGACGAATCGTTATTTCCCGGATGACCCACCGTTGAAACGGTGGGCTATTTCCGGGCCGTCCCTCCGGGACGGATTGAGGAAACCGAAACGGAAAACGGCTCGGATTCTTCTTCACCCAAAGACCATTCCCGTGGGTTACGTATTTCCCGGGGAATAAAGAAACCGCTCCTCCCGTTTTTCAGGAGGAGCGGTCGAGTTTTTGAAGGCATGTCGTCGTAAGAAGCGTCGCCGTTCGCTTATCCCTGCCGGATCACCAGGTTCTTCACGTAGAGTGTGCCGGTGGTGTTCTTGCTGTCGCGGATGGACAGGGTGTTCAGCACCGGGGTGCGGGTGCCCATGCGGACGCCTTCGGCTACCAGTTGATCGTCCACGTACCCGTCCACCAGTCCTTCGCCCAGGTCCACGATGTACTTGATGTGCGCCCATTGGCCCATCACGTAGTCGGCCGGTTGGGTGAAGACGCGCAGGTGCGCGGGCTTTGCGGGGTCGGTGCATTGGACGACCGTGTGGACCGAGCGGCGGAAGTCGCTGTCGGCTTCGACGTAGAGGCCGAGCAGGTGCTTGTTTTTCTCGTCGCAGCGGATGTCGTACTCGATGACGATGTTGCCGCGCACTTCCTTGAAGTGGCACGAGAATGAGGTTCCAACGACCTCGCCGGTTTTCTGGAACAGGAGGCATTTTTCGCCCGAACCGTCCGGGTCCTCGACGACGGTGAGGGCGGCGTCCGGCACTTCTTCGCCCTTCCATCCGGAGGGCATCTGGCCCACAGTGTCCGAGGCTAAATCCTGGGCAAAGAGGACGCCGGGCGCCAGCGGCTGGGCGGGCTTGTCGAGTTTGATCGTCGGGATCGAGGGTTCCGGAACCGCCTCAATGGACGGCAGACCGAAGTCCAGACCGTCATCCATCAGGGGGTTGGCGCCCATCGCGAACGAGGGCGTTTCGGAGAAGGCGGGGGCAGGCTCCGCAAAGGGCGATTCGTAACTGCCGCTGTACAACTCGCTGGGCAGGGCCTGGGTCGGCGCCGTGTCGGCCGAGAAGGAGTCGTCCTCCGTGGCGATGTTGAAGGTCAGGTCGCCGAGGGCGAGAGAATCGGAATCTTCCGAGGCGGCGGCGCCGGCTGTCGGTTCCGGGGCTTTCTCTTCCGTTCCACCGAAACTTCCAAAATCGAGCGAGAGCGGCTCGTGTTCTTCCGGAGCCACCTCTTCTTCCTCGACCGTGGCCTTGGCTTTGCTCTCGGCCACGGTGTCGTGGAAGCTGAAGGCCAGGTCGTCGTCCGAACCGACCGAGGGGGTCGGAAGGTCGTCGGTGGGGAACACCGACGCGGTGATCGCGCCGTGGGTGTCGAGGTCTCCCGAGGACGATCCACCGCCGAAGTCGAACGTGAATCCCATGTCGTCGCCCCCACCCGCGCCCAGGGCCGGTGCCATCTCAGGCTCCGCCTCGGACGTACCGGTCGAGGGGGTCGCGTCAAATCCGAAGAAGCCGAAATCCTGGTCGTCACCGGACTTGCCGGAGGATTCCGCCTCTGTCTCGCCCGCACCGAAGTCGAACCCGAAGGAATCGCCCGCGCCCGAGGTCTCTTCCGTGGGCGCGAAACTGAAGCCGACCGGCTCGGATTCTTCCGGTGTCTGCTGCTCCTGGCCTCCGCCAAAATCGAAACTCATGGCGTCGGCTTCGGACCCGTCTTTTTCATCCTGTCCGAAGCTGAAACCCAGGTCCATGCCGCCGGACGACGCCCCGGATCCCCCGTCCAGCGAGAGCGGTTCGGCTTCCATCTCGGGGAAAAGGCTCGAGTCGTCCTCGGCCGGTTTCGAAGCGGACTTCGATGGTTTTTCGGGAATCATGAAGTCGGCCATGCTGGTGTCGGTCTGTTCGAGCAGTCCCAGTTCATCCCCACCGGGGAAGTCCAGGGCGCCCATGCCGGCGCCCATGCCGGCGGCGCCGAGCGCGGCGGTTTTGCCCTTGCCTGCCGGTTCGCGCAACGCCGGGCCGCGCCCGCCGCCCTCTTGCATTTGAAGCATCAGGGCCTGGTAGCGTTTGCGGTTGCTCTGGAAGACCAGGAACAGCAGGACGGCCAAAATGACCAGTCCCGCTCCGCCGATCATGAGGTAGAGGTTCATATTGCCGGAAGACGGTGCGGCCACGCCTCCGCCGGAACCGGGACGATTCGCGAGAATCGCCTGGAGTTTCTTGATTTCGGTCGAGGCTTCGCGCATCACGGCCGGGTTGTCCAGCGAGGCCATGCTGGACACCTCGAACCAGAGGTTCAGCGCTTCCTCATAGTTGTCGCCCTTGCTGGCTTCCTCGGCCTTGAGTTTCAGGGCGATCAGTTCCTTCTCCCGGCTCTCCTTGAGCGCCTGGTTCACTTGCTCGATGGGGTTCTGGCTCGCGACTTTCTCTTCGAGCGACTTGAATTCCGCCCCCAGATTCGAGGCCAGCGCCACCTTCTCTTCGAGGGTGACAAGGCTCTTCTTCTGGTCCTCGGTCATCCGGGTGATGTCCTGCTTGATTTCCAGGATGCGCTCGACCGACTGAAGGTTCATGCGGTTGGCGCGCCACTTGACGACCATGTCGAGCACTTTCTGCTGCTGCTCGGGCGTCAGGTTGTCCAGGTCCATGTTTTTGAGAGTGCTGTCCACCATCTCCTTGGTTTTCTGTTCGTCGGGCTGCGAGGTGGTGGCCGTCGTGCCGATTTCCCGGCTCTCGGAAACGTCCTGCACCGAGGCGAAGGCGTAGTCCTCATTGAGAATCATGACCTGTTTCATGCGCGCCGCTTCGCTCTGCGAACCGAACCGCCCCACCAGGACGCGTACCTCGCCGTTCTCCTTCAGGAGCATGGGCATGTACCCCTTGACCTTCAGTTCGCGCAGCAGGGCCGTGGCAAAGGCGATGTCGGTGCCCCGGTAGAGTTGTACGCTATAGACGCCCCCCGAGGAAGCACGGGCGGCCGGGCGGGCCTGGGCGGCGGGAGCGGTGGCCTGCGCCACCTGAATGCCGCTGAAATAGACGTCGTTCTGGCTCTGCCCGAAGCCGGCGGAACCGGCGGCGAAGGTCGAGTCCTGCGCGCTTACGACGGGTTTGCCCGCCAGGCTTACGGCCAGCTCGGGACCGTTGAGCGAGAAAGCGAAGTCCACCGCCTTGTCGGGGGCGCCCCGTTCGATGGCCGGGACGCCCAACTGGTCCAGTTTGACGGGTTGGGTGGCCAGTTGCGAAGTTTGGCCCTTGACGACTTTCTGAAGTTGGACCGACCGGCTGCCTTCCCCGAACTTCAGGACGGCGCGGTAGTGGTTCTGGCGGTTGTGCCAGCGTCCCACCAGGGCCAGTTCGCCCGAGGCGGGTTTCATCCAGAAGCGCGTGCGCACTTCGTAATCGTCCCACCCGTGCGCATCGGGGGTGTCTATGATGGCGTAGGAGTACCCGTCGGCCTGCACGACCTGGTCTTTCCCATTGCCCGAGGCCAGCCAGCCGTCGTGCTGGGTCCAGTACCCCGGATCGGTGGTGTCGAACTGCCACCCGTCGGTCGGGCGGCCTTCCTGGCCGCTGAACGAGCGGGAGTACAGAGTGGCATTCGCGCGCGCTGTCGAGAAACACAGAAGCAGCAGAAGCAGCGTGAGAAAGCGGATACGCAAGGACATGTAAACGCCTCTTTCCAGTAAAAATAGAATGGTCATTGCCGCCGGGCAACGGATGGGTATGGACGCCGGGAAACGTTCAGGAGAGGAGGAAGAAACAGAGGAATAGCCGGGCGCGCCCCATCGCGCCGACGGCCACGTTTCGCAGCTCGACAATTGGGACAAAAGCAGATGCGAATGTCAAGGGAAAAGGGGAAGAAGGAAAACCTGAAGATGCGTGGAGAGGTGGCACGGCCGTCTGCGCCCGAGAAGGGGGGCTTCATGGGTGGGGACGACCGCGCCTCTTCCGCGTTCCGCGGTAAACAGAATCTATTTCACGGCGCGACAACCGGTTCCATTGTCAGGCGCACGGTGGCCTGCAGGACGGGGTTGCGCAACCGGATGGCGATGCGTGTGGGCTTGCGGTCGGTCTGCAGGTCTTCGCTCAGAACATCCTTGACTATATCGAAGGGCTTGCCCCCCGTCTCGACGGTCACGCGGAGCGTTTCCCCCTTGTCGCGAATTTCGAGTACGCCCGGCTTTACCTCTTCGCACGCGCCGAAGGTGACCAGAGCCGTCTCGAACTTCTCCGGATTGTTGAACGCCACCAGGTCGCTCACGATGAAACGGCCCCGCTCGTTCCGCAGGTAGATGAAGGTCCGTTCGAGCCGTTCGAGTTCGGGAACCGCATAGACCGATTTCAGATCCACGATCAGAGTGTCGCCCATGCCCGAGAAATCCTCGCGCACGATTTTTCCCTCGGCCTGGCGCCCGGTCTCCTGCAACTTTCCCGCCACCCGGGGGACCGGATGGCCGAACGAGTTCAGCGCCAGGCTTTCGTAGCGCTGGTTGCTGAAGGTCCGCGCGGTATAGACCTCCGAGCCGGGGTCCGACAGGAGAACGGTGTCGTTCAGGACCACCTGATAGGATCCCACATCGTTGTGGTTGTGGTGCTCGTCATTGTGTCCCCCCTTGAGCGCCACGGCCAGTTTCGTTTCACTTTTCGTGTCTGGACGCCCGATATAGACCCCTGCGTCGGCAAACCAGTCGCGCTCGGCGTTGACCGATGGGGTGGATTCGGACGCTTTCGCCTTCGGGAACGCGTCGGGGTACGCATAGCACAGCGACTCGAACAGCGCCCCGCCGCTGCTCGGCTCCAGTTTCAGATTCAATCCCAGCGCATATCGGCGATCCAGATACGCGAGCAGTTCGCGGTCGGGTTTGGCGTTGATCGGGCAGTCCGAAAACGCCGGACAGATGCCGTTCTGGATTTCGATCCGGGTTCCATAGAGCGCGGCGGGCTTGGCTTCCGGGGTTTCCATCAGATCCAGGCGCCCGGCGGTCGCCTGGCGCAACGCCTCGGTCAGCAGCACATAATGGCCGAAGCCGTAATTCCAGTAGCTGACCCCTTCACTGCAATACCCGTCGGGGGTGAAACCTTTCAGGAAGTTTTTGATGCCGGACTCCGCGGCGGCGGCGAAGAAAGCGCGCTCCTCGCGTTTCTCGACCAGGGCCAGCGCCGCGCCGGTCACCCCCGCCAGACACACGGCGTTCCAGTTGTTGGTCGTGCGTAGCCAAAAATTTCCCTCGCGGACCCCCGTCACCATCTGACGGAACGGATTGAGCACCCGCGCCTCGACATTGCGGCGGATCGTGTCGCGGACGTCCGGCTGGAGTTTGTCTCCCAGCAGGTAGTCGGCTATCGCCAGTTCCCACGCCAGGGCGGACGAGGCCAGGTCAATATCCACCGTCTTCAGGTCGAAGTTTTCGAGCGATTTGTCGTGTGCCGGCAGCACCCAGGTCCGTTCGAGGCACAGTTCGTTGATGACCTCCTCGAGAGCGGGAAGAAAATTCCCCTGATTTTCAAGACATTCGGCCAGGGTGAAAATCCGCACCTGCGACCGGCGCTCGGAGGCGACTTTCTGGTAGTTTCCGCGGTTTCCGTTCTGGGAAAACTCGAGGTAGAGTTCGTCGGGCGAGTCCGGGAAAGGGGTGGAAATCAGGAGTTCGGCCCGGGCGACGATCTTGCTGAAGGCGGCCTGCTTGCCCAACGCTTCCCAGGCCGGGCGGTCGGAGATCGGTTTCCCGAACCCGGTGGGTTTCTCGGGCAACAGCGCGGCGATCGCCTCGACGCGTTTCGGGTCGAGATCCACACCGGCGGAGGCCGCAAGCGCGAGCGGCGCCAGGGAAAGTGCGACCAAAGTCATGAAAAATACGGTCCCACGCGAAAAAAATCGCTTCGAGTCCATCGAGGTCTCCTTGTGCCGTCAAAATCAATCGAGAGGGCGTGTTTCAACCGCCCGGGTCACAGTGTCCAGAACGGCCTCATGTTGGCAAAAAAGCGAAAGAAACGCCAGAGAAACCCGTGGGGGCTTTACTGGATCTCTCAGTTCGGCAACAGGGGGGTGGCCACCTGCACGTTGGAGGCGGAACGCAATTGCTCCACCCATTTCTTCTGTTCGGACTCGTAGCGTTCCTTGAAAAGGAGTTGACGCCCCGAAATTTTGCTTTCCAGGTACAGGACATGCAACCCGCGTGGCGTGCGGATCGGTTCGCTGCTGCGGCCCACCTCGAGGGTCTGCATCGCCTTGTCCAGGCTCTCGAAGTTCATGTCGCCGGGCGCAAAGGCGCCCAGAATCCCCGCTTCGGCGCCTTCGGCGGCATGCCGTCCCGCCCACTCGCTTGCCGTGGCGAGAAAATCGGTCGTCTTGACCGCCTTGAGGCGCATGTCTGTCAGATCCGTGATGGCCGCCTCCACCTGGGTTTCGGGCGCCGACTCGCTCAGGGGCAGGAAGGCCTGCGCCAGACGGTACAACACCGTCGGTTTCCCCTCCGCCTTGCGTTTCTCCTCGAATGCCGTCACCTCGGCATCGGTCACCTGAACGCGCATGCTGATGGCCATTGCGATGGTCCATTCGCGCGTGACAAGCCGCCGCAGCCGCTCGCGGAACCACTCGCGGTCCACGTTGCCGATCTTCAGGAGCGCGTCGAGATTTTCGCGCCCCCCCTCGTTTTCTTCGACACTGCGCAAGCGCGCCAGAACCTGGGAGTCTATGGTTTCGGGAGCGGGTTTGACCCCCGCCTTTTCGGCGGCTTTGAACATCAGTTGTTCGTCCACCCAGCGGTCCAGCGCCCGGCGCAGGAGGCTTTCCTTTGTGCCCGCCCGTGGGATTTCGCCTTCCGCCTGATACTGGACCAGCGCCTCTTCCACTTCGCTCAGCGCCACCGGCTCGTTGTCAATCCAGGCCACAATCCGGTCCACCAGCTGGGAGGGACCGCCCTTGGCGCGGGCGGTTGCGACCACGCCCTGCCCGCTCGATTGCTTCCCCGCGCCCGGCCACTCTTCTTCGGCTGCGCGGGCGGGCAGCACGCTCACGGCCAGACTCAGCGCCGCCAGCCATCCGATTCGTCCCAGAACCCCCAGCATTCTCCTGCTCCTTTTTCGTTGTTTCCCCGCGCGAGATCCGACCGTTGCGCTATCCTCCGTCCGGCTGCACGCGCTTTCCCCTGTGAGGGGAGGCCGACTACGTTTCCTCCCTCAGTATTGACCAGCCCGCCGCGCCACACAAGTAAAAGTCGGCAAGAGACCGCTCCTCGAGCATCCGGACAGGTGTTTTTCGCTCAGGACGACACATTTTTCTGGTAGTCCGGACACTCCAGGGCGTTTGGGCGTTCGCGCCGTTTGCAGACGTTGCCGTAATCGTAACGGCAGGAGTCGCAGAGAAACACCGGTTCGAGATTGAAAAGTCCCCGGAACCAGTTTCGGAATTTTTGCCAGAGCATGGGGCGCCTTTCTGTTGTTTCGCGCGTCCGGCGGTTCGGTTTTCGTCCGGGCAGGACGCACGGTTTCCGTAAGAATTTCGGGTGTTTTCCGGCCCACAACCGTTCCCGCCGGTGGGCGTCCCCGCCAGCGCTCCGGGAGCGCCGATTGCGGAGTATCCCGGCAGGCAGATCGGGGATAAACGGCAATGCGGGAAAATTTCTCGCATGCGCGCCTTTTTTTTTATAAGATAATGGGGCGGGATACAAGTGTGAGATCGCCGGGGCTTATTTTTTTCAGAACAACGTGTTTTTTCTAAAACCAGGAGCCGAGCGGTCTGAAACGGGCGTTTTTGTCAGAAGAACGCATGAATGCTCCGAAACAAGGGGTTCCCTGTGTAAAGGGACGAGAGAGACGGGTTTCACTCTGTTCGCTCGAGTTGGAGGTGTGCGATGGCGTCGTTGAGTCTGCGCATTGGCGCATGGATGGTGGGGATTTTTCTGTTTATCGCCTGTTTGAACTATGGGGTACTGAATCGGGTGCTGGCGCCCGGTTTTCACGAATTGGAGGAGCAGGCCGCCCGTGCCGACATGGACCGGTGTGAAGCCGCGATCGAGAATCTGACGAGCCACAAGGCCACGTTTGCAAATGACTGGGCGGCCTGGGGCGATACCTACGAATTCGCGGTGGGGCAGAAACCCTCGTACGTGGAAGACAACCTGATGGACCGGGTGTTCCTGGCGAACGATGTCAATCTCCTGTGTTTCGCCAACGCCCGCAAGGAGGTGATATGGGAACGGTTCTGGGATCTGGAAAACAACAAAGAACTTCCCCTTTCGCCCGGGTTTACGCACCCTCTTTTATTGGACGCAGTCGAGACCAGCGGAACGCTGGATGAGAAAGAATACGCCCAACACTCCCGCAAGGGGCTGGTGATGTCTCCCTGGGGAGCGATGGTTTTTTCCTCGCGGCCGATTGTCGATAACGACTACAAGACCCCGTCTCATGGAACGCTTTTGGTGGGGCGTCTGCTGGACGAAAATCTCATTGAGAAAATCCGGTCTGAAACTCGAGTCGAGTTGCAGACCTGGCCGATTCTTGACGAAAAACTGTTGCAGAGTGGAAACAAACTGGGGGCGGAGGAGTGGAAAATTCTGCGCCAGATGGGGATTGAGGATGGGCGGCAGCCGAACCCCAACCGGGAGGATTTTCTGGATGAGACCCACGAGGACCGACTCCAAATTTACCGGGTCCTGACGGGGGCGAGTGGGGAACCGGTTTTGTTGATGCGGGCGGATGTGCCTCGCAAAATCACGGCCCAGGGGCGCGAATCTGTCTGGATGGCGTGGTTTTCTCTCCTGGCGGTGGGAGCGCTTGCGCTGGTGGCCTTGATGCTGATTCTCCACCATTCGGTGATCAAACCGATTGCGCGCCTGACGCACCATGTCATTGCGGTGGGGGAGCATGACGACCTGTCGGTCATGATTGTGGCCAATCGCAACGACGAAATCGGCGCGTTGCAACGCGAGTTCAATCGCATGGTTCTGTTGCTGGAAAAGTCGCGCGAGCGCATGTTGCGCCACACCTTCGAGGCGGGCATGGCCAAGATTGCGGGGGATGTCATGCATGCTCTGCGCAATGCGCTGGTGCCCATGACGCTGGGGATCGAGCGGATGACGGATCTGATTCGGGGGATGCGTCTGGAGCAGATGCGCCGGGCGGTGGAGGAGTTGCAGGATTCCGAAATAGACGAAGAAAGGAAGAGCGACCTGCTGCGTTTCACGGCGCTGGCGGTGTCGGACCTGAAGGCCAAATCGGACGAAATGATCAAGGTCGAGGATTCCTTCACGCAGTGTTTCAAACGCATGGAGCGGGTGTTGGGCGAGTACGACCGTTTCGCCTATTGCGAGGAAGTCAAGGAACGGGTGAACCTGGCGCAGCTGGTGCAGGAGTCCTTGCGACTGGCGGGGTGCCAGGGAGACGAACATCTGGCGGTCGAGGTGGATCCCCGCTTTGCGGAGGTCAATCCGTTGCAGGTCGAACGCGTTCCCCTGTTGCATGTTCTGAAAGCGTTGTTGCAACAGGCGCGCTGGGCGGTGGAGGCGCGGACGGAACCGGGGATCGGAAAAATCACCCTGGAATGCGACAACGGAGAAAACCACCGGGTGACGATCCGCATTCGGGACAATGGCCCGGGGTTCACGCCGGAAGAACTCGAGGGGCTTTTCGCGATGGACGCGCCGCGCAGCAAGGCGTCCGTCATGTCCTTCAATCTGCACACCTGCGCCAATCTGATGCGGGCGATGGGGGGGGAGTTGAGTGTCGAGAGTGTCGGGCCGGGGCTGGGGGCGTGTTTTCTCTTGCTTGTGCCAAATCCAAGTCTATAACATGGGTTCAGGAAGGATGAAGGGGAGAGAATGGGTTCATGAGTGGGACTTCGAACCAGGAAAACAGACGATTTCGCATTCTGGTGGCGGACGATGAGCAGGACGTCCTCGACGCCTTCCGTGTTGCCCTGAAGAAGTCCGCGCCGGAGAATTTGTCCTCGGATCTCGAACTCGATTCCTTATCGAATAGATTGTTTCGCATGGATACCGGTTTTGATCCGAACGACGCGTCCTACGATCTGCTCTTCTGCCAGCAGGGCGACGAGGCCGTCGCGGCGGTTGAAAAAGCGGTCGCCGAGAACAATCCGTTCTCGATCGCGTTTCTCGACGTCCGGATGCCGCCGGGCATCACGGGCGTTCTGGCGGGCGAGCGGATCCGCAAAGCGGACCCCGACGTCAATGTCGTCCTGGTGACCGGTTACACGGATATCAACCCGCGGGATATTGCCGAACTGATCCCTCCGCCGGACAAGTTTCTCTACTTTCAGAAGCCGTTCAACCGCATGGAGATCCAGCAGCTGGCCGCGGCGTTGAGCGCCAAATGGAGGGCGGAGCGCGAACTGCTCGGCCTGAAGGCCGAACTCGAGGTGCGCGTGATCGAACGCGACCAGGCGTTGACCGAAACGAGCCGTCTGCTGGAAGAAGAAAAGTTCACCCGCCGCCGTTACCGCGATTCCCTGCGGGTCAACCGGTTTGAGTTGAAAGCGATTCTCGGTTTCGTACAGGCGGGAATCGTGGTGGTGGACGCCAAAACAGGTTCGATTCTCGACGCCAACGAACACGCTCTCGAAATTCTGGGGGCGAGATACAAAAAGGAACTTCTGGGACATTCCTGTTCCCGATTTCTCTGTCACGGCCAAAGCCCGGTGTGTCTCCTGAGAGATCCTGTTTTCGAAACCGGCACGATCGAGCAGACGTTGATCCGGATGGATGGTTCTCAGATCCCCATCCGAAAAAGCGCCGTCCGGGTGCGTCACGGCGATCGCGAGGTCATTCTCGAGACCTTCATTGACGTGTCGAGCGAAGTGCAGACAAAAGTCAAACTGGCCGCCCTCGAACGCCGCCTGGATCATACCCAGCACCTGGAGGCGGTTTCGTCCCTGACCCTGGGAATTGCGCACGATTTCAACAACATTCTCCAGGCACTGTTGGGCTATACCGAAGAAGCTTTGCACCACGTGGGGCCGGACGACAAGATCCGCAACAGTCTTGAGTGGATTCTGAAACGGACACAGGCCGCCAAACCGCTCGTGGCCCAGTTGCAGGCGCTGTCCGGGCAGGTTGAAGAGGAACGCAAGAGTGTGCGGCCCGAACTGCTCTTGCGCCAGACGCTGGATCTGGTACGCGCGGCCATGCATCCGCGCGTTCAGCTGCACGAGGATATCCGTGAGCCAAGCGGCGCGATTCTGGCGGAAATTACCCGGGTCCACAAAATTCTGGAAGACATCATCAATCTGGCCCAAAAGAACCTGGGCGCCACCGGAGGGCTTCTTTCGGTTTCGCTGGATGAAACCGGTTGGATTCCCGGGAAAATGAAACCCGAAGAGGGGAACGAGCCATCTCGGAAAACCCTTGGTTTTGTGAGGATAACCGTGCGCTGTGAAGCGCCCGAAGGCGCGCAGATCCCGAAAGACGCCGACGAGACCCTCGCCTTGCTCGACTCGGTACAGGATGTCTTGTTGCATCACGACGGGTATCTGGACGTCCGGCAGGAAGAACCCCGTCAAATCGCCTACCTCCTCTACCTGCCCCTAATACCCAAGGAGCAGTCGCTGGCGGGTCAGATTGCGCTGCCGGAGATCCCGCTCAACGGGTCCGAGCGTCTGTTGTTTGTGGACAACGACGAGGCGCTGACGCACCTGGCCGTCGAGGCGTTGGGCCGGTTGGGGTACCGCGTGGATGCGCAGACGCACAGCCGTCAGGCCATCGAGCGTTTTTGCCAGAATCCGGCGAATTACGATGCGGTCATCACCGACCTGACCATGGCCGAATTGACCGGGTATGCGCTGGCGAAACGGATCCTTCAGGTGCAGCCATCCATCCCGATCATTCTCTGTACGGCCCACAGCAATATCCTGAACGAGCGTCTGGCGCGTTCGATCGGGATTGCCAAATTCCTGTGCAAGCCCTATCTGATCCGCGATCTGGCTCTTGCTATCCGCGAAGCGCTTCAGCCGCCGACGAAACGGAACCGATAGATCCCGCCGCGCGGATATTTTCGCTCCGGGAGGTTTCATTTCGGCGGGAGAAAAAGCCGGAAAAGCGCGAAAAAAATCCTTTACAGAGCCCTCCTCCTTGTGGCATGGTTGCCTTCCCGTTCGGAGGGATGCCCGAGTGGCTAAAGGGGACGGGCTGTAAACCCGTTGGCGTAAGTCTTCGTTGGTTCGAATCCAGCTCCCTCCACCAGGAAATTCGTCACCCCGCAGTCAAACGCTGCGGGGTGTTTCGTATTATCCGGTCTGTGTTTTTCGGGGTGACCGGGTGTTTTTTTGCCCCGGACCCCTTTCCCCCTATCACACCGATAGGTGACAAAATCGAACGCGTTTTCCCGTCTCTGCGCGCCACAATGGCACACGCGGTCGGGGAGGCGGACAAACTGCCACAGAGATGGAGAGCCCGTTTGGTCCGTTTTCTCGATTTGGTGTTTTAATTTGTCCGAAATAGAAAGAAGTTGATTTATCGAGGGTTGTGGCAGAGAGTGGCCTCAAGGTTGCTTGCCGGAATAAGCATGCGGATAGAACCCGCAGGGCGAGGGCCGTTTTCCGGTTCGCTGGAAGTCTTGAGGCGAAGCCGCAATCGTGTTAAGCCCCAGGGGCTGTTCTGGCTGGGCGGACTGGCGCCGCCCCATTCGATCGTTGAGGTGCCACCATGATAAGTCGTTCGGTTTTGTTCTCGTTGGCGTTGTCCGCGGGGTTGTGCGCTGCGTCCGCGCAGGCGTCGGGATTCTCTCAAGGAGGGGCGGCGGTTCCCGCCACCCCCACCACTGCTACCCAGGTTGTTGCGTCGGCGCCGGTTCCTGCCGGGACGGAGGATGTCGCGATGCGCGCGGCCATCAACCGGGCGATGGAGCGGGTTTATCCGGCGCTGGTCCGGGTCAATATCGTCGCGACGGAACCGTCCGACGGGCGCCTCGAGAAACTTCAGGCGTCGGGGAGTGGCGCTATCATCTCGTCAGAGGGCCATGTGGTGACCAACCACCACGTGGCGGGCAAATCCACCCGGATCGTCTGCCGTATGCCGGATGGAGAGGAAATCGAGGCGGATCTGGTCGGAACCGACGCAATGGCGGATATCGCCGTTCTGAAACTGAAACTCGACTCGCGTAAAAATTCACAGGCCCCCGTGCCGGTGGCGAAGTTCGGCGACTCGAACCGCGTGCAGGTGGGCGATGTGGTGCTGGCAATGGGAAGCCCGGGAGGCATGACGCAATCGGTGACCAAGGGCATCGTCTCGAACACGAGCATGATGTTCCCGAGCAGCATGGGTTCCATGTTCCAACTCGATGGCGAGCAGACGGGGGCGCTGGTGCGCTGGATCGGGCACGATGCCCAGATTTACGGCGGGAACAGTGGCGGACCGCTGGTGAACCTCGACGGGGAGATTATCGGGATCAATGAAGTGGGCGTGGCGGGTCTGGGGGGCGCGATCCCGTCCGATCTGGCGCAGTCCATCGTGAAGCAATTGATCGAGCAGAAAAAGGTGTTGCGCAGTTGGACCGGGTTGGAGTGTCAGCCGCGTCTGAAGGACGCGCCCGAGGAGAAAGGTGTGTTGGTCAGCGGGATTGTCGAGCGGTCGCCGGCCGTGGGTTGCGGCGTGGAGGCGGGCGATATTCTGACCGAGTTCGACGGGGTGAAGGTGGACGCCCGGCTGGCTGAGGACATCCCGCTTTTCAACCGGCTGGTTCTCTCCACGCCGATCGGCAAAGAGGTCGGTCTGACGGTGTTGCGCAAGGGGGAAGAGAAGAAGTTCACCCTCAAGACGGTGGCGCGCGAGATGGCCGTGGGCGATGATAAGGAATTGAAGGAGTGGGATATTACCGTGCGCGACTTGACCATCATGTCCGCGCTCGAGTTGAAGCGGCCCGACCAGCAGGGGGTGTTCATCAGTTCGCTGCGGCGCGGCGGCGCGGCGGCGGAGGCCAAGCCGTCGCTCAAGGAAGAGGACATCCTGCGGGATGTGAACGGCAAACCGGTCGCCAACATTGAGGAACTGAAGAAGGTGACCGATGAAATCACGCAGAACAACACGGTGCGGGTACCGGTCCTGGTGGGCTTCGAGCGCAAGAGCGAGAAGTTGCTGACGGTGGTTCAGGTGGGCAAAGAGGCCAAAACGGACGAACCGGCCAGCGCGCGCAAGGCGTGGCTGCCCGTATTGACGCAGGTGCTGACGCAGGAACTGGCAAAAGCCGTGAAACTCGAAGGGCAGAGCGGTGTGCGGGTTACGCGTGTGTTGCCGGGGCATTCGGCTGAAAAAGCGGGGATGAAGGAGGGGGACGTTCTGCTGAAGCTCGATGGCGACCCGATCCCCGCCTCGCAACCGGAAGACACCGAAGTGTTGCGCGAAAAGATCCGGCAGTATAAGATTGGCGCCGAGGTGACGTTCGACGCAGTGCGCGACGGACAGCCCCTCCAGATCAAGGTGGCGCTTGAGGCGCCGCCGAAACCCACACAGGAACTTCAGCGCTACAAGGACGACTATTTCGAGTTGACGGTGCGCGAAGTCTCGTTCGACGACCGTGAGAACCAGCAGTTGAAGCAGGACGATCCGGCGGGAGTGTTGATCGAGACACTCGAACCGGCCGGATGGGCCTCGCTGGCCCAGGTCGAGCCGGGTGACATCCTGGTCTCGATAGACGGCAAGCCCACGCCGGATGTGGCGACCGCGCGCGCGCTGCTCGAGGACGCGCACAAGCGCCAGGCCAAGCGGGTGTCTTTCTTTGTGCGGCGGGGCATCCATTCGATGTTCCTGCAACTCGAGCCCAGCTGGGACGGGGGCAAGAAGTAGGACCGGGACGATTTCCCGGTTCGTTTCCGGAAAGAGAACGTCTGTTTGTCCGGAAAGCATCTTTGGGAACCAGGTTCCAGCAGGCGGCGAACCTTACGGTCGGGCGCTTCGCGAAACCTCACATAATCTCACTTATTTAAGGAGCGCTCACACACCATGAAGAAAGTACTCATCACCCTCGCCGCCGTGCTGGCTCTGGCCGTCTCGGCGCAGGCCGTCACCCCCGAACAGGCGGCGGCCGCCAAACAGATCCTGGCGAAGAACGCCAACGCGGTTATTGAAGTCACCGCCATTCTCAAGATTGAGTTTCCCGGTCAGTCGGCTCGCGATCAGAAACTGGAGATTCTGGGAACCGTGATTGACGAAAACGGTCTGACAATCGTTTCCAACTCCGCCATTGATCCGCTCAGCATGATGCAGGGGCAATTCCCCGACGGCATGGAACCGAAGATCAAGTATTCGGACGTGAAATTCCGGATGGCCGACAGCAAGGAAGTTCCCGCGCGCGTGGTACTCAAGGATGCCGATCTGGATCTGGCGTTCCTGGTCCCGGCCCCGAAAGAAGGGGAAACCGCTCCGAAATTCCAGGCGATCGCGCTGGACGCCAAGGCCGAAGCCGGAATGCTCGACAACATCGTCAACCTGACGCGGCTTCCCAAGTCGCTCGACCGTCAGGCCTCCGTGGAATTGGGTTACGTTTCGGCGGTGATCCAGAAACCCCGCCGCTTCTACAGCTACGAGACCGTTGGGGGTGGGCAGATCGGGATTCCGAGTTTTACCGCGGATGGCAAGGCCCTGGGACTCTGCCTGCTTCGCAAGGAACCGACTTCGGAAGCCAGCTCGAGCCGCCCGCAGATGTCCACGGTGGTGGTGCCCAGCAGCGATATTCTCGAAATCGCCACGCAGGCGCAGGCCAAGGCCAAGGAAGCGCCCGCGCCCGAACCGAAGGAAGAAGAGACCAAACCCGAGGCGAAACCCGAGGCTCAGCCGGATGCGGCGGCCAAGGACGCTCCGAAAGAGGCCACTCCGGCCGGTGACGTGAAGGTTGAAGTCAAGTAAGCCTCCCCGGCGCTGAATCCCGCGTCCTGTATGGACTGGCTCCGCATTTGTCTGGAAAAGACAGATGCGGAGCTTTGACTTTTATTTGCGGGGTTTTGCTGGCCAAACCGCATGGAAACCGCTTGTCATGTTTTCAGAACGAGAAAAAGATGCTGTTTCTTTTGCGAAATGTCGTTGCGTTTTTTTCAGAAGTTCCATAGATTGCATTTATAACCGGGGCGCCGCCGCACCGCGGACGGATGGCCGACATGAGAGGTTCAAACCATCAGGACGGAGTATGGCATTATGACGACTGTACAGAACCGGCGAGATTTTCTGAAGGTGACCGCAGCCGCCGGCGCGGGCATTGCGTTGAGTTCCCTGGGTTCGTTCAGCCAGGCAAAGGAAAAGAAAATCCTCAAACCCCTCGAACGGGTGCGGGTGGGCTTTGTCGGGATGGGGATGCAGGGGTCGGGACACATCAACAACCTGCTGAAAATTGACGGTGTGGACCTGGTCGCGGTGTGCGATATCCGCCCGGAAAAGGCCGAGGGGTCCGTGAAAGCGGCCGTTGCCGCCGGCAAGAAAGCGCCCAAGGTCTATACCGGCGACAAGAATGCCTACAAGAAGATGTGCGACTCCGAGGAACTGGATCTGGTCTATACCGCCACGCCCTGGGAATTGCACGTGCCGGTCATGACCTATGCGATGAAGACGGGCAAACACGCCTGCACCGAAGTGCCTGCCGCCGTCACGCTCGACGAATGCTGGGAAATGGTCGAACTGTCCGAGAAGACCGGACTCCACTGCGTCATGATGGAAAACTGCTGTTACGACCGCACGGAGCTCATGGTGCTCAACATGGTGCGCAAGGGGCTGCTGGGCGATCTGCTGCACGGCGAATGCGGCTACCGCCACGACCTGCGGGGCTTGAAACTCGCCCCGGAAGCGAACGGCTATTGGAACCAGTGGCGGCTCGATCATTCCAAGAAGCGCAATGGCGACCTTTACCCGACCCACGGCCTGGGGCCTGTGTCGCAGTGCATGAACATCAACCGCGGCAACAAGTTCGACTACCTGGTTTCCATGGCGACCCGCTCGGGCAGTCTGAACCTCTTTGCCGCGAAAATGAAAGAGTACGGCCCGTCGCACGAACTGGCCAAGTACAAATACAAACTCGGCGACGTGGTCACCACGATCATCCGCACGCACAACGGCGAAACGATCGTCATCACGCATGACACCAACACGCCGCGTCCCTACAGCCGCGACTATATGGTTCAAGGCACCAAGGGTATCGTCCAGAAGTATCCCAAGGAACTGGCCTACATCGAGGGGACGGGACCGGACGCCTGGCAGGAACTGGCGAAGTACCAGGCCGAGTGGGAACACCCGCTCTGGAAGTTCATGGAAGAGCAATCCAAGGGGGCGGGTCACGGCGGCATGGATTTCATCGAGGACTATCGCCTGATCGAGTGCCTGCGCAAGGGACAGCCGACCGACTTCGACGTGTACGATGCCGCCGCCTGGTCGTGTATTTCGGCCCTGAGCGAGAAATCCATCGCGAAGAACGGCGACTCGGTCAAGGTTCCAGATTTCACGCGCGGCGCCTGGAAGGATCGCGCGCCGCTCGGGATTATCACGGAATAAAATCGGAGTTTGAGGAAGGGGGACGATAAGCCGTTAATTTCCGGTGCCCCCCAGAGAATCCCCTGTATCATCCCCCTTTCCAAGGAGGGTGATACAGGGGTTCTTTTTTGGGTTCTTTGAAAGAATTTGTGGTTAAATTTTGGGTGAGTTTTTCGCATCGGGGCCAAAACACAATCGCGTTTTTCGTCATTCCAGCGAAAGCGGGGAAACCCAGAATAACCCCATAAAAACAGCAGTTGAGGACAGAAAACGAGTCCTTTGTTCTTGTGTTCTGGGGCGAAAAAGGTTTTGGCTCGGTCACCTTTGGGGTGAGTCTACCCCATCTTCCGCAGCATGATCCCTTTGGGGTGTTATTTTCGCTCTTTTTCCGCGTAGATTCTTGATCTTGTGTTGCGTGGACTGCGAAAACCCCGTGTAGTGGCGACCACCCCGTTGACAACCGTTTGGTTTTTCCCGAGAATTGTCCCTCAGAAAGCGAGGGGCGGGGCCATGTATCTGAAGCGCAGCCGGCGCAACAAGCAGGGGGAGACGTATGAATCCTGGTCGCTGGTCGAGTCGGTTCGCACGGCGCGGGGGCCGCGCCAGCGGGTGGTGGCGACGCTGGGCAAGTTGCCGGGGTTGGACGAGGAGGCGCGGGTGGGGTGGGAGCACATTGGCGACATCCTCGACGGCAAGGCTCGAAGAGCGGACTTTTTCAACGCTGCGCCCGAGGCGCCCGAGTGGGCGACGGTGGATGTGAAAGGGGTGCGGGTCGAGCGGCTGCGGAGTTTTGGGGACGTGTATCTGGGGCTGGCGCTGTGGCGGCGGCTGGGGCTGGATTCGTTCTTCGGCGGGGCGATGGAGGCCGGACGCGAGGAGATTCCGTGGGCGACGATGGCGTGCGTGCTGGCGCTGGCGCGGTTCTGCGCGCCGTCGAGCGAACTTCAGATCGCGGATTTCTGGTACGGCAAGACGGCGCTGGACGATCTGTTGGGCGTGGCGCCGGAGAAGGTCAACGACGACCGGCTCTACCGGGGCCTCGACGCGCTTTTGCCGCACAAGGATGGCCTGTTCCGGCATTTTCAGCGAGTCTACGGCGAGCTCTTCGGCACGGAGTTCGACCTGCTGCTCTACGACATCACCTCGACGTATTTCGAGGGGCTTTGCGACGGCAACCCGCAGGCTCAGCGGGGTTACTCGCGCGACTCGCGCCCCGATTGCAAGCAGGTCTGCATCGCCCTCGTGGTGACTCCGGAGGGCCTGCCTCTGACCTACGAGGTCTTCGACGGCAACCGCACGGACGTGACGACGGTCGAGGAGATCGTCGCGACGATGCGCGAGAAGTACGACCACGAGCGGCGCGCGTGGGTGATGGACCGCGGCATGGTGAGCGAAGAGAACCTCGAGATGCTGCGCGAGCAGGGGGCTTCGTGGCTTGTGGGGACACCCCGGGCGATGCTCAAACAATTCGAGCGGCAGTTGCTCGACGAGTCCGACTGGTCGAAGATCGAGCCGGGCGTGGAGGTCAAACTCTGCGCCGCGCCGGGCAACGAAACCGAAACGTTCGTGCTGTGCCGTTCACCCCTGCGGGCCGAGAAAGAGAAGGCGATGCGCTCACGCCAGGTCGTGAAACTCGCCCAGGCGCTGGAGAAAATGCAGGGACAGGCTCAAGCGCCCACGCGCGCACTGCGGGGCCTGGGCCGCGCCGAACGGCGCGTGGGTCGCCTCTTTGCGACGTATCCCGCCGCGGCGCGCCTGTTCGAGGTCGAGATCTCCGAGCAGGCCAAGGCCGTCGAGAAGACGAAAAAACGCCTGACGATCGTCGTGCGGCGCAAGACCGAACTCGAGGAATGGGCCGCTCGGGCCGACGGCGCCTACCTGCTGCGCACCAACCTGACGGGCAAAAGCGCCGAGGAACTCTGGCGCACCTACATCGGCCTGACACAGATCGAGGACTCGTTCCGCATCGCCAAACACGACCTGGGCCTGCGCCCGGTCTTTCACCGCAAACAGGACCGCGTGCAGGCGCACATCCTCGTCCGCTTCCTCTCGCTGGTCCTCTGGCGTACCCTTCAGCAGTGGATGGGCGCGAGCGCCCTGGGCAACGCCCCGCGCAAACTGCTCGAAGAGATGCGCGAGGTGCGCTCGCTCGACGTCGTCCTGCCCACCGGCGCCGGCCCGGATATCCGCCTGCGCACAGTCAGCCGCCCCGAGTCCCACCTGGCGATCCTCCTCGACCGACTCGGTCTCTTCCTTCCCAACCGCCCGAAAAAAATCCAGAATGTAGTGGCGACTTTCGCTCAGAAAAACAGAAAAATCGAAGAAATATGCAAATCTTGCAGATGAACTGCGGAAGATGGGCTAACTGGCCGCGCCAATCAGGAGATTGGCGATCCCGGCAACCGCTTTCTCCCTATAAGAATGGGCGTTTCCTGGGAGGGCGGGCGTCTCGCCCGCCTGGAGTAAAGCCGGGGCAGGGACGCTCAACTGCGGTTTTTAGATAAAACAGGGGGATCGTCTCTCGACTAGACAACGAGGAGTTCCCGGGGAGTTCCGGCGCCACCCCCAAAACCGCGTCACAGCTCTGTTGCAAAAAATGGAAACGGGCATTAGAGTGGATTCGATTCCTGCGCGGACGATTGTTTGAGCCGTCCCAGGAGGGACCGTGTCGTTATTTCAAGGAGCCGTCATGTCCCCAAAATCTTCCCCGGTCTCTCGTTCCGCCGGTCTGCTTTCCCAATCCGCCCTTTCGCTCGACAGCCTGATCGCGTCGGATCTCAAACCTCTGGCAGGCAAGAGTGTACTCATCGTCGGCGACTTGATTCTGGACCATTGCCTCTGGGGCAGCGTCGAGCGCACCACGCCCGAAGCGCCCGTCCCGATTGTGCGCCACGAGCGCGACACCTGGGGGCTGGGCGGCGCTGCCAACGTCGCTCACAATATCACCTCGCTCGGGGGCAAGGCCTTCCTGGTGGGAACCATCGGACGCGATGAAGCGGGCGCCCAGATGCGGGAACTCCTTCAGAAGGCCGGTATAGACACCTCGGGGGTTCTGTGTGTTGAAGGACGGCCCACCACACTCAAGACGCGCGTCATGAGCATGGGACAGCAACTGCTCCGGATCGATCGGGAAGAAACAACGCCTCTGGATGACAAGATTACGGACAAACTCGTTGCCTCTGTCCGGCGGCAGGCCCGGAAGTGTGGCGCGGTGCTTTTGAGCGACTATGCCAAGGGAGCGCTTGGTTCGGATGTCATCTCAGCCAGCCTCGCGGAAGCGCATCGGCTCGGTGTGCCCGTTCTGGTGGACCCGAAGGGACAGGATTACTCGAAATACCGGGGCGCGGACCTCCTCACGCCCAATCTGCGTGAGGCGACCCTCGCCGTGGGGTATTCGATTCAAAACGACGCAGACCTTGAACGCGCCGGGCGGCTCCTGATGAAGAAGTGCGATCTCAAGGCGCTCGTCATCACCTTGGGACCGGAAGGCATGGCCATCCTGCGTCCGGCCAGACGCGTGGTCCGCATCCCGGCGCGGGCGCGCGAGGTCTTCGATGTGAGCGGCGCGGGCGACACCACCATCGCCACCCTGACGCTCGGCTTGGCGGCCGGTCTGCCGTTGGACGATGCGGCGGCGCTGGCCAATCATGCGGGCGGCATCGTCGTGGGGAAACTCGGCGTGGCTGCCGTGACTCCGCAGGAGTTGAAGAACGCGGTGACGGGCGGCGGCGCCGTTTCGAAAATCCGCTCGATCGAAGAATTGAAGGGCCTTCTGGCCAATCAGCAGAGTACGGGACGCAAGGTGGTTTTCACGAACGGTTGTTTCGACCTTCTGCACACCGGCCACATCCGCTTTCTCCACGAGGCGCGGCGTCTGGGGGATATTCTGGTGGTGGGACTGAACACCGACCGCTCGGTGCGCGCCCTGAAAGGCGCCAGTCGCCCCATCCTGCCCCAAGAGGAGCGCGCGGCCATCCTCTCGGCCCTGGAGGTGGTGGATTACGTTGTTTTCTTCGACGACCTGACCCCCGAGCCGCTGCTCGAGGGATTGCGGCCCGATATTCTGGTCAAGGGAGACAATCTGCCCCAGGACCGCGTGGTGGGGCGCGAAATCGTAGAGAACTATGGCGGCGTCGTGCGGCAGTTGCGTGTGCAATCCGGTCCGGGCGCTCAACACCTGGCCACGATTGTTGAAAAGTGCGGTGACGCTTCTTCCGCAAAGAAAACCGCGAAGCGGCGCAGTCGGTAGGAACCCTCCGCCATGCTGGGACGCATTTTCCCCAAGACCTCGTATCAGACTGCGGCGCCGTTCATGCTGGCGACGCTTTTGCTGGTGGCTACCCTGCTCATCTCGTTCCTGAGCGGCTACCAGATTTACCGTCGTTTCCAGGAAGCCAAGAACGACGAGGTGCAAAAGAATCAGCGGTTCCTCAAATATGTGGCCGAGGCTTATCAGTCCAGTATTGCCAGTGTCGCCGATTACTACATGACGACCATCAATATCCCGGAGCCGGTCGAGGCCGTGGGAAAAGATTCCCAGACAACCGGAACCTCGAAAGAGGAGATAGACAGGGCCTGGAAGAAGGAATTCGAATCCGTCAGGAGAGCTCTGGAGAATATAGACGCGGTCCCGAGCACTCTCGAAAGAGTTTCGAGAATCACCGCTGCCGCTACCGGCGACGCTTCAGTTGTCCTTTTTTATCCACAGAAATATGTGATCTGCGACTCTTCGAACAAACTGACTTCCGGCACATTGCCCAATTTCCGGAAGAACGACGAAGACGCTTTTCTTTCCGCCGCAAGCGGCACGAGTGTCACGGTCACCGTTCCCCGCACTCTGGATGAGCCTCAAGTGCTTCACCAGTATTCCCCCGTTTATATTGCATCCGGGAAAAGAAGAGGTGAGGTGGGCGCCATTCTGCGCATCGAGGTGCCCTACAATGGACTCAAGCAACCCCTCGAGATCCGAAAACTCGGCCTTTCCCTCGCCTGTGTGGTCACGGGTCTGACCGCCATCGTCGCCCTGCTGTTCTATCGCCTCATGGGGGCCTTTGTGCGCATGTCCGCAACCGCGGCCCACGCCGACCGGCTTCAGGCGATGGGGACGCTTTCCGCCGGTATTGCCCACGAATTGCGCAACCCGCTCGGGATCATCCGCGCCCTGGCGGAGGGGTTACGGTCCGATTTCGAGGAGAACGATCCCAGGCGCGAGATGGTGGACGACATCACCGAAGAGGTCGAACGGCTCGGCCACCTGGTGGCCGATTACCTCCAGTTCGCGCGGCCCGACGTGCGCCAGCCGGACGACCAGGCCCGCCCCATCGAGATTATCGAAAACCTCATGCAACTCCTCCGGAAAGGGGACAAGGCGGCCGTTCCTCTTGAACTCCGGGCCGACCAGAACCCGCCCAATGTCGGCATGAACTCCACCGCGTTCCGGCAGGTCATGATGAACCTCATCATGAACGCCATCGAGGCGTCCGACTCCAACCAGTCCATCGTGGTTGAATTCCAGACGCGTCGCAACGGCACTCAGGTCCGCATTACCGTGACTGATCGGGGGTGCGGCATCCCGGCGCGCGAGCTTCGCCACATCTTCGACCCGTTCTATACGTCAAAGGCGCAGGGGACCGGTCTGGGGCTGGCGATCTGTTACCAGCTCGTGACGGAATGTCGTGGCAAGATCAACATCGAAAGCGCCGAAGGGAAAGGCACCATGGTGGAACTGATTCTTCCGGCGGTTCCGGTTAAGCCGTCGGTGGAATAAGAAAAGGAGCCGTTCCAGCAGGCGATTACCGGAATCCCGAGGTTGGAGACCCCTCATGAGCCAACAAATTCTGTGGGAAAAACGCCTCGAATGCGGCGTCCGGTTGTGTGTCGTTCTGGGGGATCTCACCGATGAACCGGTGGATGCCATTGTCAACGCGGCCAATTCGCGCCTCGCGCACGGCGGCGGAGTGGCCGGGGCCATTGTCCGCCGGGGCGGCCAAGTCATCCAGGAGCAAAGCGACCGGGTCGCCCCCGTGCCCGTGGGGCATGTCGCACTCACCGGCGCGGGCCATCTCCTCGCCCGGGCGGTGATCCACGCCGTCGGACCCCGAATGGGGGAGGGGGATGAGGACGCCAAACTGAAGAGCGCCGTGTGGGAAAGTCTGAAACTGGCGGCCAGACAAAACTTCGCCTCGATCTCTCTGCCCGCCATCAGTTCCGGCATTTTCGGGTACCCCAAGGAACGGTGCGCGGAGGTTCTCCTCGACACCACCCTGCAATTTCTGAAGGAAAACCCTCAGACTCCCACCCGCGAAGTGCGCTTCTGCAATTTCGACGAACTCACCTGCCGGGTTTTTCTTGAACATTTTCGCAAGACCCTCGGAGAGAGCGACCATGCCCGCTAACATCGAAATCAAAGCCGCAGTTCCGGACTTTCAGGCTCTCCAGGCGCGCGCCGAAGCCTTGAGCGGTTCAGCCGGGCAGACGATCCAACAGGACGACACCTTCTTCATCACCCCGGCGGGACGGCTCAAACTTCGCACGCTTTCCGACTCGCAGGGCGAACTGATTTATTACGACCGGCCCGACGCCACCGGCCCCAAGACCTGCCACTATCGGATTTCCCGGACGGATGATCCGGAGGGGGTGCGGGCGGTGTTAGGCGAGGCGCTTGGCGAGTTGGGCCGTGTGCGCAAAACGAGAATTCTCTATCTCGTGGGGCAAACCCGGGTCCATCTGGATGAGGTTGAGGGGTTGGGTTGTTTCATGGAACTCGAGGTGGTTTTGCGGGAGGGACAATCGGAAACGGAAGGCGCCGCTATTGCGCACGACCTGATGGAACGGCTCGGTATCGCGCCGGAAAACCTGATCGAGGGCGCTTACCTGGACCTGTTGCTCAGGAAACCGCGCTGCGCAGATCGCGAACCGTGAACTCGACCGATTGAACGCCGTTCCACGTGTTGAGGCGGGCGAACCCGGCCAGGTCCAGACGCCCGCTTGCGGCCAGAAACGCCTCGACTTCCTCGGGGCCGTAGGGGCAATTGAACCACATGGCCGTGAGCGGCTCGGTCGTCCCATTGCGTCGCGCCAGAAAAAGTTTCAGGTGCCGCCCGCCGATAAACAGAGGACGCTGGATCACCTCGCACCCCAGAAGCGCCACACAGGGTTGCGGGTTGCCGTTGCCAAAGGGGCGCAACCGCTCGATCTCCGTCAGAAAGGCCGAACTGAGATCTTCCGGCGCGGCGGCGCAGTCTATCTCGAGCATGGGCGCCATCTGCGCCGGGTTGGTCATCCCCGCAGCCTCGCGGTTGAGTCGCTCGCGGAAAATATCCAGCCGGTCGGCCAGAAGCGTAACCCCCGCCGCCAGCGTGTGCCCACCATACTCGATAAACAGATCCGCGCACGTTCCCAGGGCCGTGTGGATGTCGAATCCGTTGACACTGCGCGCCGAACCGCGCGCCACTTCCCCTTCGATGCTGAGGACGATGGACGGGTGCCCGAATCGGTCCACCAGCCGCGAGGCCACGATGCCGACCACGCCTTGGTGCCAGCCTTCCCCGGCCACCACCAGGACGGTGCCGTCCAGTAGCGACGCGTCGCTGGCCACTCGTTCGAGCGCCTCGGTCAACACCTCGTTCTCGAGCGCGCGGCGTTCCTGGTTCAATTCGTCCAGATACCGCGCCAGTTCCCACGCGCGCGTTTCGTCCTCGACCAGGAGGAGATCGAGCGCGTCGCCCGCGTTCCCCGTGCGGCCCGCCGCGTTCAGGCGCGGACCGATCAGGTACCCGACCGTTTCGGTCGTGAACGGTTTTCCGTTCAGGTTCAGCAACTGGGTCAGGGCCTTCAAGCCCGCTTTGCGTGTCCGTTCGAGTTCCCGCAGGCCGAAGTGACTCAGAACCCGGTTTTCCCCCTGCAGGTTCATCACATCGGCGATGGTGCCGAGCGCCACCAGATCGAGAAGCGACGCCAGAAAGGGTTTGGCTTCCTCGGGCGAGCGCCCCAGATGCCGCAGCAGGGCGTGCGCCAGTTTGAACGCCACGCCGCACCCGCTCAATTCCTTAAACGGATAGGGACATTCCGGGCGGTTGGGGTTGACCAGTGCCACCGCTTCGGGCAGCGTCTCGCCCGGCTGGTGGTGGTCGGTGATGACCACATCAATCCCCAGACTTGCGGCATGCGCCACCTGCTCCACACACGAAATCCCGTTGTCCACGGTCACAATGAGCCGGACTCCCCGCGCGTGCAGGCTGTCCACCCCCTCGCAGCTCATGCCGTACCCCTCGTCGAGTCGGTGGGGGATATAGGACGTGACCTCCACCCCGATGAAGCGGAAAAAGCGGATCAGGAGCGCCGTGGCGGTCAGACCGTCCACGTCGTAGTCGCCATAGACGGCGATCGGCTCCCGGTCGCGCAAGGCCCGGGCGATCCGCTCGACCGCCGGTTCCATGCCCTGCATCAGGAAGGGGTCGTGGAGCATGCCCAGCGCGGGATTCAGGAAGTCGTGGATGGCTTTTTCATCGGCCAACCCGCGCGTGGCCAGAATCCGGGTCGCCAGAGCGCTCCACCCCAACTCGCGGGCCAGCGCTTCCGCCTGCGTTTCATCCACTTTGCGAAAGCGCCAGATACGATTCAATGCAGGTGTTGCGTTCGGCAACGACAGAGCCGCCATGAGAAAATCCGATATAATCAGAGAGGGGTCATTCGCTCCGTCGCAGGATCGCGCGATCCCCCCGGAGCAGGAATGTCCGCCTACACTAAGCCGCCCCCGCCCGCAAGTCAACGCCTTATTGGATGAAACATCCGCGCGCGGTCTTTTTCTCGATCCCGGAAGGGCCTGGTTTTCGCTCTTTTTTCATTGATTTTTCTGATGTTGCGAGATTTTCAACAGGGCATATCGCACTTTGGCGTCTCAGAGCCTGTGTGAAAAGTTATTGCTCCCCCGGGAACCGTTTTTCCGAAAAAAACGAAGCCCACTATGGACGCCCTATCCCCCCAAAAGGCGGTTTACATGGAGGGCGGGCGTCCTCGCCCGCCTGTGAGAAAAGCCGTACTCGGACGTTCAACAGCGGTGAATCGGCAAACGGCAGAATTTTCACACAGACTCTCAGATAGGGGGGTGTTTTGTCCCGCGTGACCAGCCAGCAGCCAGAGGGGTTTGGGTTTTCCCTCCCGTTCATCCCGCAAGACACGACCCGAGGGGATGAGGCGCAGGGGCGGTTGTTCTGGGAGGCGGTCCGGCGCGCCCAGCTCATGGGGGGCCAGGCGATTGAGGACCGGCTGGGGATGGAACGGGAGGGGGACAGGCCGTCGAGGCGGGTGCCTGGGGCGAGGGTTTTGTAACAGAGAAAAATCTTGACCAGGCTTCCGGTTCTTGCAATGTTTATTTCAGCCTTTTTTTGTCTGTGTTTCTACATTCGGCCTTCAGATTACAAGTTTCATGATCTCAAGAGAGGACGCTATTTTATGTGTAAAAAAGTGAGCATCAATGAATTCTTGTCAGACGATCTGTTAATCGTACCAAAGAGACGAGATGTAAAGTATTACATGCTTGATGAATATATCGAGTATATATTTGGGAAATATCTCATCTTGATAAAGAATCTTGATTTGAGTAATTCGGTTGCGATGTCAATACATAGGAATATTGGTTTGATAGAGAAATTATGTAAAGGAATATGCCGTTCCTTGTATTTGTATCTACGGGAGGGACACCCGGCAAAGAGTTATTCTACATTCCATGAAACTATGGAACAGGTTAACCCAGGACTTTTGTTCCATTATGGAAGGAAATATATTGAAAGTAATCGAAATATGAGATTGTTTCGGATGCGTATATCTGATGTCGATCTAAATCATCGAAAGGAAATATTTCATATTCCGTTTGATATGCGCCACACAATTTGCTCTCAACGTTACAGCATACCCGGGGTACCCTGCCTCTATTTAAGCGGTTCTGTTCTATGCTGTTGGGAAGAAATGGGACGCCCCCCGTTTCATAAAGCGTATGTGAGCCGATTCGAAACCCCAATGGTTGTGGATAGTTCTAGTTCCAGATGGGATGCTATCGCCATCATGGATATGGCATACGATCCCGAGGATGTCCTCAAGGAGAAAAAGGATAGCCAAATAGAGGCCTTCGCTATTCTATGGCCATTGATCGCAGCATGCTCTGTAATTAAGTCTCACGATAAATCTGCATTTAGTCAGGAATATATAATCCCTCAGAACCTTATGACATGGGTCAAAGAATCTACGGGGCTTGATGGGATAGCCTATTATTCGACAAAGAAGCAGGTGGCTTTTCCTCCAGAATCGCAACATGCTCTGAAGAACTTTGCTTTCCCGGCAAAAGATATTAGTGGTTCTGGATTTTGCAAAAGTTTGAATGGTTTGTTTAAAATGACTTATCCAAGGCAATTTGATCTTATATTAGCAGGAGCAGATCGAGTACCCAAGAGGAAGTATAATGATTTTTCTCTTCCAATTATCTCTCTTGGGCAAAGTTACAGGAATACCCAGTTTGGGGTGCTTGAAGATTGGTTACATGATGAGATCAGTTTTCCATTAGATATGGTGATCAGCCCACAGCAATCAACGAACACTCAGTCAGAATCGGTTGGGGATGGACCGAGAGAGGGAGAGGCCGCCGAGGCGGGTACCAGAGGAGGTAAAGGTTCTGTAAAAAAAGAATGAAAGAACTTGACCTAATCATTTGTTTCAGGTATCCATATTATGGGTTTTTTCTCACCGACCTCAGACATAAACTCGACTGCGGTTGATTTGGGTTTTGTGTTTTGATTTCCAGTTTTTCTGTATGTGGTGAATTACATGGATTAGGAGGGAATATATATGTCAAGAGGTATCGTTCTTGATAAACGAACAATAGAAGCTCTATTATATGCGGCAATTGAGGAGGGGCTACTCGATAATGATCCTCGTATTGGTGATGGTTATGTTAGGCAACTGATGAGTAATCCGCCGTCGCGCGAGTTGATCAAAGATGCTATGGAATATCTTGTACTTGGGGGTAAGGTTGTCGTTCCTTTTGGGCTACCAAAAGACCTGAAGGGTGAGATTATAGAAAGAGGAGTCATTGAATCGCATCGTACTACGGGTTCCGATCAGGAAATAGATATTGATTGCCTTTCGCATAAAACGGTATTGTCAATGCTTCAAAGGAGAGGCTATAGAGATTGGAACGAGGGGAAATTGGTATCATTATACAATGATTACTTAGAAAAATACAAGTGCTTTAAGAATTTGGTGGGCGACAAATCATTTGATGGGGTTGATTTCATTTTGGCAATGAGGCAATCCCCTATGGGGGAAGAATTGTGGCCGGATTTTCATCAAGAGTATCCAGAAAATGAACTGAAAATGTGGAAAGATGTTCAAGATTCCTTTAGGGAACTAAGTCCTGTTTTTAGTTGCCGGATGGAATATTCTGAACTAATTTCATGTTCTCTTCGACATGATTCATTATGCTCATTGCCAATAGATCAGAATATCGAAGAAAGATCGGATTTTTTGAAATTTTCAGATGCAGAAGAAAGAATGTCCTTACTGAAAATAACATGTGAGTGTCTTCATAGAATTCCGATAGGTCGTAGTTTGCGTGAGACAATAGAAATGAGTGAATCTCCTGAGGCAAATGATCTACGATCAAAATTAGAACTTTGGACGCATACGCTGCACAAGAATAACGCTGACACTGTGGAGTCAATACTCCACGAGGTTGCTAATGCAAGAAAGAGTCTCCGTACAGCAAAGAGCTGCGAGAAAGTTGGCTATTACACGACAATAATTGGAATGCCTGTTGCTCTACTCGGGGTATTGGGGGGGCCGATAACGACTATTGCTGGGATTGCAGTCAGTGTAATTGGTGGATTATCGCTCTATCGTCAGGAAGAGATAGAGAAAATGAATCAGTGGGCAATGTATGATTCTATATAGGAATACATGTGCTTTTCTTGATTTGATTGTACCATGCACTCTCTTCTGTAAGAAAAGTAAGTGATGATTCCTTATTAACATTTTTTTGAGGGTGTAGAAATATATAGAGCGTACGCTGTAGGGGGGCGGACACACAGGTCCGCCCGTACAAGAGTGTCCCCTCGGAAGTGGTAGTGTAAACGTTCCCTCTGCGAGACAGGCGTGGCGCATGGGTCTTGTGAGAGACCGGTGCGCCGCTTTTTTTATTTCCCGTGACCGGCGAGGGCGCCGATTCCACACCGGGCGCCGGTCTCACACCGAACGCCGATTCCACACCGGGCGCCGGTCTCACACCGAACGCCGATCCCACACCGGGCGCCGGTTCCACGCGGGGACGAGCGAGGGCGGGAGAGATTGTGCGGCGCGGGGAGGAAGTCGCTTTCCCCGGTTTCCTTGCTTTTGCGCGCGTTTCATTTTCTCAAACCCAATCGCAATCAAAAGAGTGCCAATATGAACCGCGAAAGACGCGAAAAGCGCGAAAAACCGATTCTTTTCGTACGACTCTCTCGCAGCATCTACGCAAGCCGCGACGATTTTCAGCCACAAAAATGCACAGAAGGCCTGGCGCAGCGGAGCCCCAACCCATTTTAACGCAAAGTCGCGAAGGTGCGGAGACGCAAAGATTCATGGATTTTCAGTTTTTGCCGTCCACACATTTCATCCTAAAAACCGCAGTTGAGCGCCAACGGCGCGGATTGATTGTAGCCTGGGGCAAGCGAAGCGTCGCCCCAGGGAGGATGTCCCCATTTTCAGAAGGGCTGAAGGCCCGCCCGATTGGGATGGGGAGAAGCGCTTGGATAGAACGGGCTTTCAGCCCTCATGAAAACGACCCGGTTTGTTCCTGGGGCGATGCCCCAGGCTACAATAGACCGCGCCGTTGGCGCTTGACCGGCCCCTTGTCGATCTCCGGTTTCTTTTCCCTGCGAATCACCCTTTGGGTACACCCAATCCGGTTGAGTACAATGAACTTGGGTCCTTAACAGCGGTTTTTAGGTTCATCCCTGTTTTCGGTTCGAGTTTTGAGGTCGCGCCACCCTCCCCATCCGGACACCTTTGCGTCCTTACGTCTTGGCGTTATGGGGTTTTAACGTTCCTTTTTTCTGTTCATGAAATCATAGCGGTCTGCGTAGATTCTGCGAGAGAGTCGTACAGGAATTTCCATTTTTGCGATTTTTGTGCCTCGTGTGGCTGACAATAACCGGTCTCCGCGTCCCTGCGTCTCTGCGCGATGATTCTTTTCATCCCCGTTCTCTGGGGTTTCGTGTATCTTCGCGGTATCAGACTCGCGCTCTGGGCGGACACACAGGGGGGCGGACACACAGGTCCGCCCCTACGGATGGGGTATGGTTGTGAACCGGCGCCAGGCGGAACGGATCGGTTGCGGTCCGCCCCCGGATGGGGTGTGGTTGCGAACCGGCGCCAATCGGAACGGATGGGGTGCGGTTGCGAACCGGCGCCAATCGGGAGATTGGCGGTCCCAGGGAGAACGCTTTCTTTACAAAAAATCGGAAAAACGGAATTTCGCGTTTTTCGCGGTTTTATTGGTTGCGGCTCCGCTGCGCCGGGTGTTTCGCGCGTTTTGCGGTTGGATAGGGCGGTTTCGTTGTATTTGAAATAGTTGCGGTTTGCGTAGATTCTGCGAGGCAGTCGTATTGAGACGATGAGGAGTTCCCGATTTCTCCGAATCCGTACCGAGAAACTGATTGACAAACGGCGGGGGCGTTTGTAGCTTTGCCTCCGGGCCGCTTTTATTTATTCCGCGTTCCAAACGAAAACTATTGTGCGTACTAGATCGTCCTCGACCATGCGAGAAATCCAGACTCTCACCCCCGCCGACCTGAAACAGGTTCAAGGTGTTTTTGCCGATATTGACGAAACCATCTCGACCCAGGGGCGTATTCTGCCCGAAGCGTACGAGGCGCTCTGGCGCCTGTCGCGAGCCGGGTTGAAAGTGGTGCCGGTGACCGGCCGGGCGGCCGGCTGGTGCGACCACATCGCCCGGTTCTGGCCCGTGTCGGCGGTTGTGGGGGAAAACGGCGGATTCTATTTCTATCACGATGGGGAACGCCTGCGGCGCCGGTATCTCGACTCCGCCGAGCAGCGGGCCGCCTATCGCCAGAAACTCGAGGCCATCCGGCGCGAAATTCTGGCCGAGGTGCCCGGGTGCGCCGTCTCCTCCGACCAGCAGTACCGGGAGTACGACCTGGCGATTGATTTCTGTGAAGATGTGCCGCTTCTGCCGCGCGAAGACGTGTTGCGGATTCAGGAAATCTTCCACCAGCACGGCGCCCACGCCAAGATTTCCTCGATCCATGTCAATGGGTGGTTTGGAGACTTCGACAAACTCTCGACCACGCGCCTGTGCGCGCGCGAACTGTTTGGAATAGACCTGGACGCGGAAAACGAGAAATTTGTCTTCTGTGGCGATTCGCCCAACGACGAGCCGATGTTCGCCTACTTCCATTTCTCGTTCGGCATGGCCAACGTGTGCCCCTTTCTCGATCTGATGCGCCACTCGCCCGCCTTTGTCACCACCCGCCACTCGGGCGCCGGGTTCGTCGAAGTGACCAATCTCCTCCTGCAAGCGCGCGAGAGTCAGGATACCCCCCGCTCATGAACAACCGCGAAATCAAGTTCCACTTTGTCACTGCCCTGACCCTCGGGCGCATCCCGCTCATCCTGATCTTTCTGGCGATCAACCTGCTCCTCATTCGGCCCGACGGCAATGGGGGCTGGTGTCTGATGTCACCGGCGACCCACGGGTCCTGGTACGGAATCGCCTTCGGCGCGATGGTCCTGAGCGCCCTGACCGACTTGTTCGACGGCTATTTTGCCCGCAAGTTTCAGGTCGAGAGCAAACTGGGCGCCTACGCCGACCCGCTGACCGATAAGGTCTTCTACCTGACGACGTTCCCCACGCTGGTCTTTCTGGCGGCCCTGCACAAGAACCAGTTTCTCCACAGCCAGCTGCTCCTGGGCCTCACGATCGTTTTCCTGATGCGCGACCAGTGGATTTCGTTTCTGCGGTCCATCGGCGCGCTTTATCAGGTGGACGGCAAGGCCAACTGGTCGGGCAAGGCGCGCACGATCATCAGTTTCCCGGCCATCTGCACGATTTACTGGTACCTGCAGGCGCCCGACGACTGGTTCCTGGGTTTCATCGGGAAAAACAAGTTTATCGTCTATTCGCTCGAAGTGGTGAGTCTGGCGATCAACCTGATTTCCATCTGGGTGTACACGCGTCACTACTGGCCCTGCATCCAGAAGGAAATTGACATAAGTCGGCAGAAGTGATCCCGACTCACCCGGAAAAGATTACGCATCCCGATTTTTTAACAACCACAACAGATTGAACCGCGAAAAGCGCGAACGACGCGAAAACTAATCTTTTTCGCGTCGTTCGCGCTTTTCGCGGTTCAATGGGTAGTCGTTCTATCCACTTCCAATGTCATCGGACAGATCGGTCTTATTTTGAACCTAAAAACCGCAGTTGACTCTTGCTCTCGTTCTGCAAGTGTAGCAAACTGAGTGCATGAACGAGAAAAATCTCTTCCCAACCCCTCACCCATTGGGTGACTCCAATGCGCCCGAGATCGAATCTCTGGTGGTGGACACTTTTGGCGGCCGGGTCCACGTGGAGTGGGCGCCCCAGGCGGCCGTGACGCCTCTGGGGCAATTGCCGTTCTTCATCGAGTTCCTCAAGACGGCCCATCTTTTTGATGCCTGGGTTCAGGATTGCCCGCTGGAGTACCACAGCCCCAATGCCCCGGCCAAGCGCGACATTCTGGGGACGACTCTGCTGTGTCTGCTGGCGGGTCACACGCGCTACGCTCACATCGCGGCGATTCGGGCCGATGGGGTGAATCCGGAATTGCTCGGCATGTCGAAGGTGGCCAGCGAGGACTCGGTGCGCCGGGCGTTTCAGGCCGTGGATGGGGAGGAGTGCGCGCTCTGGCAAACCCATCACTTGCGGCGCTGTTACGAGGCTTTGTTGTGCGAGCCGTGGATTCTGGATCTCGACACGACCGTCAAGCCGCTCTACGGCCGTCAGGAAGGGGCCGTGAAGGGCTACAACCCGCAGAAACCGGGCCGTCCCTCGCACACGTACCACACCTACTTTCTGGCCAACCTGCGCCTGGTGCTCGACGTCGAGGTGCAGTCGGGCAACCGGACGGCGGCGAAGTACACGAGCCCCTCGTTCTTCTCCTTTCTCGACACCCTGTCCCCCGAACAGCGGCCGGTCTTCGTGCGCGGCGACTGTGCCTTCGGCAACGACGCGGTCATGCGCGAGTGCGAGAAACGGGGACAGCCTTATCTGTTCAAGTTGCGCCAGACTCAGAAAGTACGGGGGCTGATCGAGAAACTCTTCGCGCGCTCCGAGTGGGAGGACGCCGGCCTGGGGTGGGAGGGCGTGGAGTCGAAGTTGCGCCTGAGTGGGTGGGAGCGCGAGCGCAAGGTCGTCGTCCTGCGTCGGCGCCTGAAAGGCGATCTGCTTTTGGCCAACCGTCCACAACCAGGACAGTTGGAACTGGCTTTTGTCGAGACACTCGAGACGGTGGGCCCGTACGAGTACGCCGTACTGGTGACGGACCTCGCGGGCGAAATCCTCACGTTGGCGCAGCACTACCGGGACCGGGCGGACTGCGAGAACGTCTTCGATGAGTTGAAGAACCAGTGGGGCTGGGGCGGGTTCACGAGTCGGGACCAGAAACGCTGCCAGATCATGGCTCGCCACACGGCTCTGGTCTACAACTGGTGGTCGCTGTTCGCGCGCCTGGCCCTGCCCGACAAACACCACGAGGCGCAGACCAGCCGCCCGCTTCTTCTGCACGCCGTGGGCAAGCAGACGCAACACGCCGGTCAGACCACGCTGACCCTGACGAGTCTGCATGCCGAGTCGGCCTCCATCCGCAAAGTTTTGCGCGGTTTGACGGGCTTTTTCCAGCACCTTCGCAAGGCTGCGGAGCAGTTGGATTGGACTGAGCGCTGGCGGCTGATTCTGAGTCGCGCCTTCGTCGTCTTTCTGAAAGGAAGACTCCTCGGCGTACCGGGAAAACCCGCCCTCGGATGCACTTGAGCGACAAACACCGGCGCCCAAGGCCTTTGGGCAGGGTTCAACTGCTGTTTTTAGGTTGAACGTACCTCGTATCAGGCATGCACCGCCGCGACGGCGCGACGGATGTCCGCGACTACGTCGGGCAGGTAGTTCATGTTGCGCAGCACTGCGGCCGGGTGCAGCGTGGGCATGAGTTTGACGTTCTGGTACTGGTAGAACTGCCCGCGCATGCGCGTGATGGACGTTTTCTCGCCCGTGAGCGTGTGGGTGGCGAAACGGCCCAGGGTGACGATCACCTGGGGCTGGATCAATTCGATCTGCGCGCGCAGGTAGGGTTCGCACGTTTCGATCTCATTGGGGAGCGGGTCGCGGTTGCCCGGTGGGCGGCATTTGATGATGTTGGCGATGAACACCTGCTCGCGCTGAAGGCCCACGTCCTGGATGATCTGGGTTAGCAACTGGCCCGAGCGCCCGACAAAGGGGCGGCCCTGGATGTCTTCTTCGGCCCCAGGGCCTTCGCCCACAAACAGGATGTCGGCGTTCGGGTTCCCCTCGCCGAAGACCACGTGGGTCCGGCCCTGTGTCGCCAATGGGCAGCGGCAACACTGAATGACTTCCGCGCGGAGTGTTTCGAGCTGCTCGGCCCGCGCATGGGGCGATGCCTCCGCGTCCCATGCGGCTTCTCCCTCTCTGGCTTCCGGTGTCAGGTACAGAAACCCGGCGTTCTTGAGGAACTTCAGATAATTGCGGACATCCTCTTTGAAACGGGCGGGGTCGGGAGGGGGCGTGTCGGTCATGGGAGAACTTTCTGAACGGATAATGGATAACTGACCATGGACAATGAACCGATTTGCCGAAGATGGAAGAGTGGGGCGGTCGGGTGAAAGACCCGACCGCCCCCGTTTCAATCCCTGTTCAACTGGGAGGCCTCGTCTCTGTTTCTCAGTCGCGGGAGCCGCCGGTGAGAATCGTCAGGTAGTAGAGCAGCGTGGCGACCGAGCTGATCGCCGCCGCCACATAGGTCAGCGCGGCAGCGTCCAGAACCGTCGCGACCGCTTGCGCTTCGGCCTTTGTCTGAACCAGATTCATCTGGTTCAGCGCCTCCTTGGCGCGGTTCGACGCGTTGAACTCCACCGGGAGTGTCACCAACTGAAAGAAGAGCACCAGCGTGAATCCCAGAATGCCGATCAGGATCAGCGGTTGAAAATGGAGGATCAACCCGATGAAGATCAGCGGGAAAGCCGCCCATGAACCGATGGACGCGGTGGGCACCAGCGTGGTGCGCAGTTCGAGCGGCGAGTAGTTCTGGGCGTGTTGCAACGCATGGCCCGCTTCGTGGCAGGCGATGCCGATGGCCGCCAGGGATGTGCTGCCATGGACGCCGGGCGAAAGGCGCAGGACCCGTTCACGCGGGTCGTAGTGGTCGCTCAAGAAACCCTGGACGCAGGCGATGGACACCGTGCCTTTGGTCGTCTTCGATTCTTCGGTGGAGGCCACAACCCGCAGCCCCTGCTTTTCGAGCATGGCGGCGGCGGCCTGCGCCCCGGTCAAGCCCGCGTAGTTTCCCACTTTACTGTACTTCGCGTAGGCGTTTTTGACGCGAAAACTCGCCCACATGGCAAACAGAAGGGCTGGCCCGACGATCAGGAACCATCTTGGGTCAAAACCGATCATGTGTCTGTCTCCTTTTCTCATCTCTGTGTCAATCTGGCTCAGTTGGGCCGTCCCAACGCCTGCCAGAGTTCTTATCTTACCAGAGTAGCAAACCAAGTGCCAAGGGATTCGACCCCGATTCGACCCCGCCCGATCCGGAATCGGGCGCATGCATGGCGCTTGAAGTTTTGGGAACCGGAGTGCTATAGTCACCCACGAATGAGTCCGGCTCGAGCGCAGATTGAAGAAGGAGAACGAGATGGAGAAGGCAAAACCGTTTGTCGAGATGGCGCTGCGGACCGGGGTGGACCACGCCGTCCCGTTTCGTGTTCCGGAAATTGTGTTCGACCCGCGCACGATTCTCAAGTGTATGTTCGGGTGCTCGGACTGGGGCAAGGGGCACACCTGCCCCTCGCGGCCCGGGTCGCTGATGCCGTGGGACTACCGTCAGATTTTCGAGCGGTACACCTGGGGGGTGATGATCCATTCCACCGAGAAACGGATCTCTCAGGAGGCCTCTTTTGAGATCGAGCGCGAAGCGTTCCTCCAGGGGTACTACTTCGCCTTCTCACTCAGCGATTGCGCGGTCTGCCGCGAGTGCGCCGGCCTGCGCGGGCAGCCGTGCGTCAACCCGAAGAAAGCCCGCCCGGCCTTTCACAGTGTCGGTATTGACGTGTTTGCCACGGCGCGCCACTTCGGTCTGCCCCTCAAGACCCTCCGGAGCGAGGATGAACCGCAGGACTGGTACTCGGCGGTGTTCGTGGAATAGCGCGTGAAACAATTCACCCGATTCAAAATAGACCCCAAGGAGCGACTCCCATGACACACACGCAATCCGTTTCCTCCAGTTGCATCCCAACGATCCGCAAACACCTCGTGTTCTCTGTCCGAATCCTGGCCCTCTCCCTCGTATTCGGGATGGGACTGGCTTCCCCCATTCACGCCCAGGACGCCGCGTGGGCGCGTCCTCCGCTGACCGAACCGAATCGCGTCGAAATGGGGGGCGCGTGGGGCGATTCCTACCAGCGCGGTCTCGAGCGTCTGGCGAAAGACCCGTTTACGACGAACTTCGTCTTGGCGGACCTCAATTTCAATATGGAGCGGTGGTTCACAAACTTCAGCGGGGACATCTCCGGGCGCTTCACGGAGGTGACCGCGTTGAGTTCGACCCGCGAGAACCCCCAGCCCGCCATTCTGCGCGAGGTTCTGGCGAAAATCCCCGAGAACCAGAAAGCCGACGGCCACTTCGGTATCGAGATGGACTGGAGCCAGCCGATTGACTCGGACCCGACCAGCGACAAGGTGAAAATGCTGCCCCTGCTCTGGGGCAACGCGCGCCTGCTGCTCGGCCTGACGGCCGCGTGGGAGCGTTTCGAAGACCCGCGCATCCTCGAGAGCGCGCGCAAGCTCGGCGATTTCTACGTCAATGTCGTGGTCGAGCGATTCTGCGACCCCAAGCGCATGGAGGAGTACCAGCGGCCCGCCCAGTACGCCAGCGCCTATGTGACCTGCGTCTTTGAGGGGATGGAGGGCCTGGTCCGCCTCTACCGTCTCACGAAAGACGAGCGGTACCTGAAGACCGCCCTCCGCATGGCCGACTTTCACGAGGCGTTCGACACCCTGCCGGTGGGGCACAGCCACGGCAGCCTGAGCGAGCATGAAGCGTTGATTCTGCTTTACGAGGAAACGGGCGACGCGAAGTACCTCAAGCGCGTCACCACCCGGTGGGATGCCGTTGTGCAGGGGGGGTACGTCAACGCCTCGGGCGGCGTGCTCGAGAAGTTCTGGACCGTCTTCGACCGCGACGAGGGGTGTTCCGAGGCCGACTGGCTCCGGCTGAACCTGATGCTCTGGCGCAACACGGGCCAGACGCGCTACCTCGACATGGCCGAGCGCCTGCTCGCGACCGAGTACCCGGCCAACCAGTGGCCCACGGGCGGGTTCGGCCACCGCTTCATCGCCTGCGACGAGCAGGGGCCGGTCGGCTTCAAGGGGTACAGTCAGGAATCGCTCTGGTGTTGCAGTTTCCACTGCCCCCTCGGCCTGCGCGACCTGAAGGGCTATCTGGCGACCGGAGGAGCCGAAGGCATCCGGTACAACTTCCCGGTGGATTTCAAAGCGCCCGTTCAGGCCGGAAAGGCCGAGTGGACCGTGACCTCGAAGGCGCTCCCCGCTCAGGACGGCGTGCCGGTGCGGTGCGAGGTGACGCTCGACGGCCCGGCCAACGCGACGACGCCCTTTGCGGTCCGTGTGCCCGAATGGGCCGACCGGGTGGTCGTGAAGGTGGACGGCAAGGAAGCGCCGGTGACCCGGAAAGGCGGGGACGCCGGTGGATACGCCGCGTTTGAGAAACCCCTCGCGTCCGGCGCCCGGTTCGAGATCGCCTACCCCGCGCGGCCTTACCTGGAGGATCGCCGGTGTCAGCGGGTCGAGGTTCCCAAGACCCTCCCCGCCACGCTCGACAAGGTGGCGTTGCGCTACGGCCCCGGCGTGCTGGTGAACGCCGACAGTGGCGACATCCAGCCCCTCACGCTCACGGTCGGCGCGGATGTAACGCTCCAGTTGCCGAAGAACGCCCCGAAGGTTCTGCCCTGGGGCCAACTCTCCAACCCGGGCGAACCGCACGCCTTCCTCTTCAACGCGAAGGTGGAAGCGGGAAGGTAAAAGAGTTCCTGCCGCCGCGATTTCATGGCCGTTGAGAGCAGGACCGATTTGTTCAACCCCGAAAGACACGAACCATCTGGCGCAGCGAAGGCGCAACAAAACGGATTGCCTCGTAGGGGCGGACCTGTGTGTCCGCCCAGGCGAGAGGCTGCTACCGTGGAGAGACGCGAAAACCCGAGAGAACGGGGATGAAAAGAATCATCGCGCAGAGACGCAGGGACACGGAGAGCGTTTTCCGTAACACAAGGACAATCAACCACAAAACGCAAAGTCGCAAAGACGCAAGGACGCAGAGAGGTGTGAATGGAGAGGGGACGAGGCACAAACCTCGAGAACGAATGTAGGGAAAATCTCAGCGGTCATGCAAAATACGGAATCTCTGCGACTCTGCGTCTTCGTGCCTTTGCGTTAAATTGGTTTTGGTTACGGTTTTCGCCAGGTATTCGGCGTATTCCGTGGTCAAACCCGTTTGTCATGGGTTTCCAATTGAATTCACCGGGAGGTTGGACTAAAAAGGGGACGGGATTGCAGGGTGTACGAAACGCAGGGCTTCGAGCATGTCTCCTGTTGCCCCGCGATTTTGTCCCGGCTTTTTCCGGATTTTTCATAGGGAGACTCGAAATGTCTCGTGGTGAGTCGAAACGGTGGAACGGCTGGTTGCTCGGGGTGTGCGCCCTTCTGGCGCTGATGGCGGTGTATTCACTGAATTCTGGAAACAGGGGTAAATCGAGTGTTGACCCCGATAATTCCCCGAACACCCCGTTGGCCGACTTCCCATCCACGCCTGAACCATCTTCCCCGACGCCGAATCCTGCGCCCCGAACGGTACCCTCACCGGACAACACCTTGGCGAGCGTCTCCGGCACCGTCCGCTTCGCCGACTCAAACGAGCCGGTGTCCGGGACGCTGGTACAACTGGCCTGTACCACCTTCTCACTGACCACCCACACCGATCAGTGTGGCAGTTACACATTGACCGGCTTACCTCCGAAGACAGGGTTGTGGATCACGGCGGAGGATCGGCAGGCCGATCTTTATATGTATGACACATCGGATTCATTGGAACTGAAGGTCGGAGAAAACCGGACCGATCTGGACCTGGTGCTTTACAGGGGGCGAAAGGGCCTCATTTCGGGGAAAGTGGTCGGAACACGGATCTGTTTCGATCCTGCACTCGATAATCAAACTTCTTTGTCATTTCAGGAGCGATATCGAAAAGAAGAGAAAATTCCTTTATCGGGGATAAGAATTCATTTACAGGCAAAGCTGAATCATTATCCGGGAAGAGTCTATCATGATGACTCAACCACGACAGACGAAGAAGGAAACTACCGGTTCGAAAACCTTCCGCCCGGATGGTTTTGGATAGAGGTCGTATCCCTCCCGAAGACCATGTACACGCGCTCGAACAATGCCCTGACAAACAAAGTTGATCTCGAACTCGATCCAATCACCGATGCCAATTTTGAGATAGGACTGGATGGTATTTCCATATCCGGTCGTATTACCGATGAGGAAGGCCTTCCCCTTTCAGGAATTGAAGTTATTGAAGATCCGAATCACTGGTCGAACGATGATGCTAATATGGTCAGGATCGAAACGGAAACGGATGCAAATGGGTATTATCGACTGGATCATCTCCCACAAGCGGATTTCATCTCAGCGGCTCAATACTTGTCCAGTGGCGACTATAGCGGCGAGAGTTATGAAATTTTCGTAAACGATGTCTTCAAAGTTGTTCCCGCAATCACGGAAAATTCGCTCAAAGAAGGAATGGACTTCCTGGAATTCATGACCGAGAAAGCCGACAGGTTGAACGGAGTCCCCCAACTTGCTGCAATTTCGAAAAACCGTCTTCCTAAAAGCAAAGGATATATCATCACAGGGGTGGATTTTGTTCTTCAAAAACGGAGTTTTTTCTCTGGTTATATTGTTGACCCACAAGGGAAACCCATACAGGCGGACGATTTTTCCCTGCAAGAGGTCGAATTAAATAGTGCTAATGGTACTCAGCAAACGTCGTTCGGACTGCAATCTTTTGTAAACACATATCGGTCTGCCAAGATTGCTTCTACTGGCTATTTCGAGTTTTCATCACTCCGAGCGGGGCAATACTCAATAAAAGTCTGTGGGGGGAATCCTCTCCAGTCATTACATACTGAACCAACCACCATAACTCTTGGAATTGGTGAACGTGTCGAGAATTTTCGTGTGGGAATAGATATTTCTAACCGAGAAAATTCATTAGAATTCACGGCATTAAATGCCAAGACTCGGCAACCGGTGGAGGGATTTCGTTGCTTTCTGAAACATGAGATTGGCGAACTTTATCATCCTGTTGGCGGACTCGCGATTGAAACGTTTAGAACTGGAGATGTGGTTCGCTTTGAAAACTTGCCCACGGGCCGGGCAAGTTTATCCTTTCTTCCATTGTTCCTTCCCTATAATTCTGGAAGTTATCTCAATGCGACAATAGACATCGAGATCAAACCCGGAAAAAACGTCCTCGACCCTGTTCTCCTCACCCCCATGGGACAATTGCTGGGACATGTCCAGGAAACGGGGTCCGGAAAACCGATCGAAAAATACAAATTTAGCGTTATAAGAGAACAGTCAAATCCATATGGTAATGTTGTATTTTTACGCAGGGACGAATCCCGGCCGGGAACATTTCTGATGGGACGGTTGATACCGGGAATGAATACACTGAGGTTTTCTGCCGATGGGTATGGCTCTCAGACGGTGAACGTCGATATCAAAGCGGGCGAAATAACCGAACAAACGATCGATATGAAGCCCGCTGGTCGTCTGGTGGGACGGGTGACCTGTGACGGAAGACCCGCTGATTCCTATCGTGTCTGTGCTCGAGTTCCAGGGAAAAACAATGACCCTTCCACATCATTCTCGGGTGGAATCTTTATCGAAGGAACAAAAACATCCAATGGCGCCTATGAATGTGCCAATCTGGGTGAAGACGAGCACGATATCTTGGTCGAGTATTCCTATCCGGATACGACGGGAATTCAATATAAGGTTTTTCAATACGATTCCGTACGCGTAAAACCGGGCGAAGAGCTGCGGAAAGATTTCCGATTCGATGAAAATGCCGAAATCACTGGTTTGATCGAGTGTTCTATCTGGGCCAGAAAAGTATTCCTTGAGGTTCAAAACAATCAGCCCGATCCCTTTTCGTTCAAGCCAGGACAAAATCGAAGGGTGGCGACTCTGGAAACCGAACACGCTCAAACACCCTATCGCATTCGGTACCTCTCTCCGGGGACTTATACGGTATTGGTGTCGTATGAGGACAATCAGGAGAAAAAGCATGAAATGCCCCCAAAGACCGTCACCCTCCAACCTGGCCAGATCGAGACGGTGAATATCACGAATTGACGGGGGACTGGTAAAAGAAATCCGCAGATGTCGCAGATTTGCGCAGAGGGCCGAAGGGAATACCGGTTGTTTTTCAGCTGCGTCCTTCTGTGTTTATCTGCGGATGAACCTGAAAACCGCAGTGGAACGCCGATCGTCCGGTTTTTCTTTCAGGCGGGCGGGACGCCCTCCCTCCTAGAAAGGTCATTCTTATGGGGAGAAAGCGGTTCCCGGGAACGCCCATCTCCTGATTGGCGCAGTAAGAGCGTCCCCCAAAGGGACGAAACCGGGACATCCTGAATCTGGGTTCCCGCATGATACCCAGTTGCATTCAGAAAGATACGAACTCGAAGAACTCTTTCGGGACAGAACAAAACAAACGGGACAGGATAACAGGATCAACAGGATACAAATCGAATCTCGCCACATCCTGTAAATCCCGTTATCCTGTCAATTTCTCTTTGGTTTTTTTCATGAACCTGAAAGCCGCGGCAGGGACATTCAACCGCGGTTTACGACCGGGATTCTGGATGTTCTTTCTCGAAAAGATGTGTCCCCGCGCCCTGACAATCAGGACGCGGGGACAACGGTTTTCATTTCAGGGACTTTTCTCTGCGTAACGGCTACGCGGCGGGGTCGCGTGGCGGCAAAGGTTGCCCGTTTGGGTCAGCCCTTGTAGTCGGCCACGCGCTGAGCCACGAGGTCGCCGACTTCTGTGGTCGAGTAGCCCATCTTGCCGGCGGCCATGGACTTCATCTTGTTGGCCGTGACGTCCATGATGGCGGCTTCGATGGCCGCGGCGGCCTGGGTTTCGCCCAGGGCGGCGTCCAGCATCAGCTGCGCCGAGCCGATGGCGGCCAGGGGGTTGATGATGTTCATGCCGGTGTACTTCGGAGCCGAGCCGCCGATCGGCTCGAACATCGAGACACCCTGCGGGTTGATGTTGCCGCCCGCGGCGATGCCCATGCCGCCCTGGATCATGGCGCCCAGGTCGGTGATGATGTCACCGAACATGTTGCCGGTGACGATCACGTCGTACCACTGCGGGTTCTTGACGAACCACATGCAGCAGGCGTCCACGTGGTTGTAGTCGCGCTTGATTTCCGGGTACTCGGCGGCGCCGATTTCGTGGAAGGCGCGTTCCCACAGGTCGAAGAGGAACGTCAGGACGTTGGTCTTGCCGACGAGCGTGAGCTGGCCGATGTACCCGGCGTCGAGGTCTTTCTGCGACAGGCCGCGCCACGGTTTTTTGGCGTTGCGTTTCTTGACGCATTCGAAGGCGTAGCGGATGGCGCGCTCGACACCCATGCGGGTGTAAACGGCGGTCTGCGTGGCGACTTCGTGCGGCGTGCCGTAGTGGACCACGCCGCCCATGCCGACGTAGGCGTCTTCGGTGTTCTCGCGCACGACGACGAAGTCAATGTCCTCGGGCTTGGCGTCCTTGAGTGGCGTCTCGACGCCCGGGTAGAGTTTCACGGGGCGCAGGTTGATGTACTGGTCGAGCGCGAAGCGGGCCTTGAGCAGGATGCCTTTTTCCAGAATGCCGGGCTTGACGTCGGGGTGACCGATGGCGCCCAGGAGGATCGAGTCGTAGCCGCGCAGTTCCTCAATGGCGGAGTCGGGCAGGGTTTCGCCCGTGCGTTTGTAGCGCTCGCCGCCGAAGTCGTAGTCGGTCAGATCCACTTTGAAGCCGAACTTGTCGGCGGCTGTTTTCAGCACCTTGACGGCTTCAGCGGTCACTTCGGGGCCGGTGCCATCTCCCGGCATAACGGCAATACGGTAAGTCTTGCTCATGGTGTGTCTGCTCCTTATCGAGTTTATTGTTTGGGTGGTGACATTTCTTGTTCGGGCTGGGAATCTTCCTGAGGCGGCAGCGCCGGATCGGCCTGCGGCGCGTCCACCGGGGTCTCGGGGGCGGCGTTCTCATCCGCCTCGGCGTTTTCTTCTTTGGGGGTCGGGGGGGAGGGCAGAACCGGAGGCTCCACGTTTTCCGTGGCTTTCAGGTTGGGGGCCGATTCCGCCGTGGCGGAGGTTTCGGTGTCAGAGAGTTCCGGCGGAGCGATCTCGGGCGTCTTCCCCGGCGCCTTGCGGGGCGAGAGTTTGATGACCTCGCCGCGCAGGAAGTATTCGTCGTGGGTTCCCTGGGTTTTCAGGCCCGGCAGGGGGGCGCGTTGATCGGGGAGGATGCCCCGTATTTCCACTTTATTCTGCCGCACGTTCTGGACGCAGTCGCCTCCCAGTTCGCGCGCCATCACACGCAATTCTTCGCGCATTTTCTCGAACATTTTTTCGTGCTGTTCGGCCGCCGCCTTGTGGCGCGCCATCTCGATGGCGTCCCGCGTCCTGGGGTAATAGTCGGGGAGCGCGTAGTGACGCGAATCCACAATTGCGATGCGGTCGTACACGCGTTTGACGGGGTATGTCACGACTTCAACCCGGGCGTCTTTGGCCAACGGCAGATACTCGACGCGGGTCACGCGGCGCACGCGTTCGTTTTCGCCGCAGGCCGTCGCCAAGGTCGTCAGAACCAGGATCAGGAGGAGAATATGTACCAGTCGCGTCACAGGAAAAGCCCTTTCCACCCCTGCCAGTGAGAAGCCGGGGCGCCGCTGAGGGGGCTATCCAACTCCCCCGGCTCTAGTGCCAGATGGTCACTGTCGCCCAAAACGCCGTAACTGTCAACAACTATGGCAAATGGGATAAAAAAAGTCTTGAAAAAGCGTGGCGCGGGTTTCATATTCGGGGAGCAATAGGGTGCAGAACAGCATAGAACAGTTGAGTCCGGTACGGGAAGAAGCCGCGGACGGATCTTTCGAAGGCAAACGCATAAAAAGAAGGAAGAATCATGGTCAGCAAAGAAAGGACCGAGGCGGTTTTCACCCTTGACGCCGCGTCGGAGACTCCCAAGTACAAACAGATCATCGCCGGTGTCGGCGAGGCGATCCGCGCCGGACGCCTCCAGAAAGGCGACGCGCTGCCGTCCATCAACGAGGCTGCCGCGGCCCACGGCCTGGCGCGCGACACCGTCGTCAAGGCCTACAACCGCCTCAAGGAAATGGGGCTTCTGGACTCGGCACATGGCAAGGGTTTTCGTATCGCGACCGACCATTACAGTGATGCGGTGCGGGTTTTCGTCCTCTTCGATTCCTTCACTCCCTACAAGGAAACCCTGTATGAGGCGATGCGGGCCGCGGCGGGCGGGCGGATCGAGTTCGATATTTATTTCCACCATTTCAACCCGGCGGTCTTTGTCAAGCTGCTGACCGAAGCGCGAGGCAAATACGCCACCTATGCCGTGATGCCTTTTCCCGACCCGGCTGTGCGCGAGGCGTTGGCCGGGTGGGACCAGGAAAAACTGCTGCTGCTAGACATAGACGTGGATTATTTTGGACGGCGTTGCGCGACGATCCTGCAAGACCACGACACCGAACTGGAACGCGCGCTCGAGGCCGCTTCCGACCGAATTCGATCGTACGGGACCTTCGTTCTGGTGTTCCCGGAGGATAAGCACCATCCGCCGTCCATCAGGCCGGCCTTCCGGCGGTTCTGCCGTCACCACGGCATCGAGCATCGGATTGTTCCGACGCTGCGGGGCGAAACGATTGCGGCGGATCACGTTTATTTCGTGATCGAGGACACCGACCTGGTGGCGCTGGTCAAGGCGGCGCAGAAGGGGCGGCTCAAAATCGGCAAAGAGGTCGGGATTCTGTCGTATAACGACACGCCGATGAAAGAGGTGGTGTTGCACGGGATTTCGGTGGTGTCGGTGGATTTCGCGGAATTGGGACGCAAGGCGGTGGCGCAGATTCTGTCGCCGCAAACCGCATGCGAGATTCTGGAGCCGACGCGTTTCATCGCGCGGCATTCGTTGTGAAAATGGATTCCGGCTTCGATTTCAAAGCGGGCACGAAAGAGAGGGAAGTCATGGCGGCGTATCGAAAAGCGATCATGATCGGGGCGCTTGTGCTGGCGCAGACTCTCGCCTGGGCGGGCGCCGGGCGAACGACGCTTCCGCTCGACGGTGAATGGAAAATCGCCGAGGGGGCGATGGATCAGATTCCGGAGACGTTCGATCACACCGTGTCCGTGCCGGGGCTGGTGGACAGCGCACAACCGGCGTTCGCGGACGTGGGTTTCAAGAGCGAGCGGCGCGAGGCGTTCTGGTACCGGCGCACGTTCAAGGTTGAAGGAGCGGTGCCCGCGGTGGCGCAGATCAAGACGCGCCAGACGCTGTTCGGCGCCAAGGTGATCCTCAACGGTCAGGTGCTTGGCGAGCGAGCGGCGAGTTTTACGCCCGGGTATTTCGATGCGGCCAAAGCATTGAAGGGCAACGGCGCGGAGAACGAGTTGTCGATCCGTGTCGGCGCTTTTCGGGACTCGGTACCGGCGGGCATTCCCACCGGATGGGACTTCGAGAAGATCCGGTATATCCCCGGCATTTTCGACTCGGTCGAACTGATCCTGAGCGGCACACCGCACATCGTCAGCGTACAGGCCGTACCGGATATCAACGCCAGGAGCGTGGGCGTCCAGGTGGTGGTACGCAACACCGGCGCGACGGCCAGTCCGGCGAATATCACGGTGGCCGTGCGCGAAGCGAAAAGCGGACGGGAAGTGGGGCAGGCCACGACCGAGGCGCAGGAACTGGCTCCCGGCAAAGAAGTTACCCTTGATCTCAAGGCGGCCATCTCGGACTGCCACCTCTGGTCACCCGACGATCCGTTCCTCTACGAACTCGAGGTACGGACCGGCGCCGACAGTTTCACGACGCGTTTCGGGATGCGGGAGTTCCATTTCGATCCGGCCAGCCGCCGGGCGGTACTCAATGGAAAGCCATTCTTCATGCGCGGTTCCAATGTCTGCATCTTCCGTTTCACAGAGGACCCCGAGCGGGGCGACAAGCCCTGGCGCGAGGAGTGGGTGCGGCGGCTTCACAAGCGGTTCAAGGAGATGCACTGGGACGCATTGCGGTACTGCATCGGGTTTCCGCCCGAGATCTGGTACCAGATTGCCGACGAAGAGGGGTTCCTGATCCAGGATGAGTTCCCGATCTGGCACTTGGACAAAAAAGACGATGTTCCCCGGACGGACGAACTCGTGAAGGAGTATTCCGAGTGGATGCGCGAGCGCTGGAACCACCCCTGCGTGGTCATCTGGGACGCGCAGAACGAGACCACGACCGATCAGACCGGTCCGGCGATCCAACAGGTACGCGGACTCGATCTCTCGCGGCGTCCGTGGGACAACGGCTGGGCGCCGGCGATGGATCCCGGGGACAGCCACGAGTCGCACCCCTACCATTTTATGAACGCCAACTTCAAACTCGACATGATGGCGGCGGCCTCGCACGATCCCGGCCTGCGGTCCGAACAGGTGGGTCAGGGGAACGCAATCATCGTCAACGAATATGGCTGGCTCTGGCTCAACCGCGACGGGCAACCGGCCACCCTGACCGCCGATCTGTACCGGAATCTTCTTGGTACGGCGTCGAAGGCGTCCGACCGGTTCCGGCTTTACGCGCGTTACCTGGCGGCCGAGACTGAGTTCTGGCGCGCGCACCGCAAGTGCGCGGCCGTGTTGCACTTCTGCGGGTTGGGCTACTCGCGTCCGGACGGTCAGACCAGCGATCATTTTACCGACCTCGAAAAACTCGAATATGAACCGAACTTTTTCGAGTACGTGCGCGATTCCTTTGCGCCGGTGGGGCTGATGATTGATTGCTGGGATGCGCAGGCGCAGATCGGCGTGGAGAAGGTTGTGCCTATTATTGTCATCAACGATCTGGAGAAGCCCTGGGCCGGTGCGGTGCGGGTGCGGGTGACGCGGGAGGGGGATGCCAAACCGGCGCTCGAAGACACAAAGCCGCTCCAATTGGTTTCGTTTGGTGACGCGCGCGTCGAATTCAAGATCTCCATGCCTCAAACAGCGGGCGATTACCTGATCGAGGCGGCCCTGATCGAGGATGGTTCGGTCAATGAGAAGCCGGTGCACAGTCTGCGTGACGTTGCCGTTGTCAGCGCGGAACAGATTGCGGCGGGCAGTGGGCTGGGAAGGGGCAAACCGGTTGTGGCGTCTTCGGTGCTGAGCAAGGAGGGTCAGACCTATCCGGCTGAGGCGGCTCTTGACGCCAATATGGGAACACGCTGGTCGTCGGAGTTCAAGGATGGCGAGTGGTTGGCGGTGGATCTGGGGCGCGTGGAAACGGTGGCGCGAGTGGTGCTCTCGTGGGAAGGGGCATTCGCTTCGGAATACGCGATCGAGACGTCAAACGACGGCCAGACGTGGAAAGAAGCCTCGCTCAAGAAGGATGGCAAGGGCGGGACGGAGGAGGTTCGGTTGTCGGCGACTGAGGCGCGCTGGGTACGAGTTCGCGGGATCAAACGCGCGACCCCGTACGGAATTTCTCTTTATGAGATGCAGTTGTTTCGGCGGTAGGCCGATTCAGTAGGTCTCACGAAAAGCACTCTGATTCAGATGCGAGGATAAGACGATGAATAGACGCGAACGACTCAAAATGGCGCTGAATCACCAGCAGCCCGACCGTCCGCCGCTCGATCTGGGTTCGACGGCCGTAACCGGGGCACACGTGAGCATTGTTCACCAGCTGCGCGAGGCTTTCGGCCTGCCCACCGAGGGTGACCGGCGTGTGAAGATTACCGAACCCTATCAAATGCTGGGGAGGGTCGAACCCGATCTGATGGAGATCCTGGGTGTGGACTGTATCGGGCTAGGGCTTTCGCGCACCATGCTCGGATGGAAAAACGAAGGGTGGAAACCGTGGGTCACTCTCCAGGGGATTCCCTGTCAGGTCCCCGCCGCTTTCAACACCCAGCCCGAACCGGACGGCAGCCTGCTGCAATGGTGCGATGGCGACCGCGCGTACGAACCGAACGCGGTGATGCCGGCCGGGGGGTACTTCTTTGACACCCTCGTGCGTCAGCCTCCCATCAACGAAGCCACGCTCGTCGAAGACAATCTGGAGGAATTCACCGCGATCAGCGACGAGGAACTGGAGCGCCTGCGCCGTCTGGCCGACGACCTGTATTCCCACACCCCCTACGGCCTTGTCGCCACGTTCGGCGGTACGGCCTTTGGCGATATTGCCCTGGTGCCAGCGCCGTTCCTCAAGGCGCCCAAGGGGATTCGCGACATTGCCGAGTGGTACATGAGCACCGTGACGCGGCGCGACGTGGTGTACGAGATCTTCGATCGCCAGTGCGAGATCGCGCTCAAGAACCTGGAACTGATCCGCCAGGCGGTGGGGGACAGGGTCGAGGCGGTCTTTGTCACCGGCACCGATTTCGGCACGCAGAACGGTCCGTTCATCTCGCCCGACGCCTACCGCGATCTGTTCCAGCCTTTCCACAGGCGGGTCAACGACTGGATGCATCGCCACACCTCATGGAAGTCGTTCATTCATTCCTGCGGCTCGATTGCGGCGTTGATCCCCGATTTCATTGACTCCGGGTTCGACATCCTGAATCCGGTGCAATGCACGGCGGCCTGCATGGATGCGCAGGAATTGAAAAGACGCTTTGGCGACAAGTTGGTCTTCTGGGGGGGGGCGATTGACACACAGACGGCGCTCCCCTTCGGTACGCCCGAACAGGTGTACGAACAGGCGCGCGAGCGAATCCGGATCTTTGGCGCGGACGGCGGATTCGTCTTCAATGCCGTCCACAATATCCAGGGGAATGCGCCGATCGAGAACGTGCTGGCGTTCTACCGGGCGTTGCGGGACGAGCAGGAAAACCCGGGGAAATGATCAAGGCCCAAGCGAAGTATCGAGTAGGGGCGCACCTGTGTGTGCGCCCAGTCCCGGTGAAGTAACCGAAACCACACGACAGAACAGGAGAAACCTTCATGGCAACGGCTGGGGGGGAAGAAGTCGCAGCGGGACAGGCGGGCGACATGCGGTTCGTCATTCTGATCAGTCTGGTGGCGGCGGTGGGGGGGCTGTTGTTCGGCTTTGACACGGCCGTGATTTCCGGCGCGATCGAGTTCATGAAGACTCAGTTCGAACTCAACGACATCCAGCAGGGCTTCGTGGCCAGTTGCGTGCTGATCGGCTGCGCTGTCGGGGCGGCGTTTGCCGGGGAACTGGCCGACCGATTTGGACGGAAGCGCGCCTTGATCCTGTCGGCCGTCTTCTTCGGCGTGAGCGCCTGGGGCGCCGCCATGCCGGAACATGTCCTGCTTCCCGCCGCCTGGATTCACGGTCTGGCGGGGTTGATCTCGCTGCCCGCGCGTTTCTTCACCGGCGAAACGATTACCCTGAACCTGATGATGGAACAATTTGTGGTTGCGCGCTTTATCGGCGGGCTGGGGATCGGGATCGCCTCGATGCTCTCGCCACTCTACATCGCCGAGGTCGCCCCGGCGCGCATTCGCGGCAGTCTGGTCTCACTCAACCAGTTCGCGATTATCAGCGGCATTCTGGTGGCCTACCTGGTGGACTGGATCTGCGCCCGATGTTTTCCTGAGGAAAGCTGGCGCTGGATGTTCGGCGCGGGCGTTCTGCCGGCGGTGGCTTTCCTGGCCTTCCTGGCGCTGGTACCCGAAAGTCCGCGCTGGCTGGCCAAGCAGGGGTTTCGCGAACAGGCGCTGAGCATCCTGACTCGGGTGGGTGGGCGCGCCCATGCCGAGGCGGAAATGAATGACATCAGCGAGACGATTGCGCACGAGGGCGGTTCGATCTTCCAACTGCTGAAGCCGGGGTTGCGCATGGCGTTGCTCATCGGGGTTGCGATGGCTATCTTTCAGCAGATCACAGGGATCAACACGGTGCTCTACTACGCGCCGAAGATTTTCAAGAACGCCGGTTTCGACACCAACGCGGCGCTTCTGTCCAGCGTTGGGGTCGGGGCGATCAACGCCGTCTTCACGGTCTTCGCGATCTTGCTGGTGGACCGGCTGGGCCGCAAACCGTTGCTCCTGATCGGCGCCACGGGGATGGGCCTCTCGATCGCGGCGGTGGCTGCGGTTTTTCAGGTCAAGGCGCCGGGCTGGCTCATCATTACGACGCTTCTGGCCTATGTGGCCTGTTTCGCTCTGACCCTTGGGCCGGTCGTCTGGGTCGTGATTTCGGAGATCTTTCCAACGCGCATCCGCGGACGCGGCATGTCGGTGGCCACGGTCCTGCTGTGGGTGTCCTGTTATGCCGTCTCGCAGAGTTTCCCGATGTTGGTGGACCGCAAGGGAATGAGTTTCACCTATTATCTGTACTCGGTCATCTGTTTCGCGATGGTGGTTTTCGTGTCGCTGTTGGTTCCCGAAACGAAGGGGAAAACGCTCGAAGAAATCGAGCGTAAGTGGATGCAATAGACGACTCATAGCGGAAACTTCAAAGAATCTTCACGATCGCCCTGACCGCCCCTCTCGTTCGTCATCCCCGAGAAAGCGGGAATGACGGAAAGCGCGATTGTGTTTTGGACCCCATGCGGAAAACGCATCAAAATCGCCCCACAAATTCGCAAAGAACCATTCCTGGCAGGGGAAATGCACTTTTTTGAAAAAATCGGATGGAGACGAAAAATCCGAGGGAACCGGGGTTATTCTCCCCTGCCTGGGACGGCCGGGGCGGTGGTTGGGCGCGGTTCGTAGAGGTAGATTGTCTGGAGATTTGGGTAAGGCTCTCGTGGGGCGCTGGGGCGCGGGAGTGTTTCGAGGAGTTGATAGTGGTCGAGAATCGCCTGGCGCAGGGCGGGCGAGTAGCGGTTGAAGAACTGCCCGGCGTCTTCGAGTTTCTGGTGCGACACCACCAGCGCGATCTCGCGCGCCTCGACGCGGCGCAACAGGGGCGACTCGTCCCATTTTCCCTCGCTCGTCAGCTGCGTCATGATGAAATTCTGGAACAGAACGGGACGTCCCAGGCGCAGATGGTAGATAGGGTCCTCGCTCAGGACCGGGCCGGGCCGCTGGCGGATGGTCTGTTCGACGCGCGCGCCCTGGGTCAGGCCGGAGAGGATCGGGCTGGGCGCGGAGCAGTGGAACAGGCGCGCCCACGGCGCATACCCCCATCCGTTCCCAAGCAGAAGCGCCAGCGCGCAGACGGCGACAGCGGTTGCCCCCAGTCGCTTCCGCCCTGGCGCGTGCAACCGACTTAGGAGCGCGTCGAGCGCCACGCCGAGGAATAACGCGGCGGCCAGATGCGGTTCGAGGAGGTAGTTTTCCGCCGCGCCCGCCTTGGCCAGGGTCACGAGTGAGGCGGCGTTGAGTGCGGCATAGAGGAGGTAAAGCGTCAGGTCCGGGTCGGAAGCCGTGTCTTCGGACGGAGCGGCCTTCGAGCGGAAGCGTCTCCAGGTTCCAACAATGGTCCAGAGACCCAGAATCACCAGCACGAGTAACAGCAGGGCGTAGCACTCATAGAAATGCCGCGCCCAGAGCAACAGTTCGTTCCAGTGCATGACGTTGCGGTTATAGGTCACCGTGTGCGCCCAGTAACGCCCGGCGGTGAGGGCGCAGAGCAGGACCGTTGTTCCCCCCACCGCGAGCGCGAGGGACAGGAGGAAACGAAGACCCTGTCGCCGGTCGCGGCAGAAAAGCCAGAGGGCGCAAGCCGCCGGTGCTGCGACCGAAGTCTGTTTGGTCAGAAGCGCCAGCGTGAAGAGCAGAATGGCGAGCCACCGGGCCATGCGTCCCTCGGGCCGGGTACCCCGGAGCGCAAACACGACCAGTCCCCACAGGCTCAGGGCGATGGAGAGAAAATCCACCCGGGCGTAGGCCACCCACCGCTGAAACGCGTAGGTGACCGCGAACATTGCCGGGCACAGGAGGGCGATCAGGAGCGTCTGCGTGGCGCCCCAGGGAGACGGCGAATCCTCGTCGTCAACAGGGGGTTGTGAAGAAAATAGTCTCCGCCAGAACGCGCGGAGCAGCGTCCCGGCGCGGCCTTGTCCCAGAATCAGAAAGGCCATGCCCAGGAGTGTCGCCCCCGCGCTCAGGGCCGCAATCCAACGCCCCGCTTCGAGCGTGGGGGCGGTTGGCGAGACGAACAGGCTCCAGAGGACCGGATAGAGCGGGGGGTAGTTGTCCACCGCATAGGGCGGTTCGGCCAGGGAGCGGTACAGCCCTTCCCCCGCCTGAAAGCGCAACGCCTGGGCCAGAAGAAACCCCTCCTCGGCGTCGAGTTGGTAGGGGTACTCGATAGCGACTCCGACTCGCTCCAGGGGCCACCACGCCATTTGCACATGCACGAAAAGGAGAATACAAAGGGGCACGAGGGGCCAGAGGGACTGGAGACGGGTCCACCCCTGGGGTTTTGGCTCAGCGCTGGGGACAGGCTCCGGGTTCACAATACAACCATTCCGCATTCAGAAATCCACTTTTGACATTTCACTATCCGCATTCCCCAATCGTCCGTTCCCATACCTAACACGCCTCCATCCCTCCGGCAAGAGAATCCGGAACGGAAATCGAAGGGGATACCCTCGGGTTTCTGAAATGTTTTCTCTGTTTTTTTGTCGCTCCCGTAGAACCATCTCTGTATAATATGTGGGGTTGTAAACCCGGCGCGGGTACGTCGTAATCCCAGAATTCTTGTTCTTGCGAAAGGATGCAGGCCATGCATTCGAAAGACTCTCTCGGTTTGAAGGATGTTCAGGCGGTCTATAGCGGTCCGGAAGGGCAACTCTGGGAAATGGTCATGGGCGAGCAGATCCACATCGGCGGGATGGTCTCTTCGATGGATCTGGCGGAAAAGGCGAACATTGAACCGGGATCGCGGGGGGTGGACCTGTGCTGTTGCACGGGCGCGGGGATGCGCTTCCTGCTCCGCGTTCGCGGGGTGAACAAAATGCAGGGTGTGGATGCCACCGAAAAAGTGGTGGCCGTGGGCCGCCGCCGCTCTGAATTGGAAGGTTTTGGCGATCGCATCCAGTTCACCCTGGCCGATGTGTGCGACACCGGCCTGCCGGCTGGACAGTACGATTTCGCCTGGGGGGAAGATGCGTGGTGTTACGTGGCCGACAAGGGCCGCCTTCTGGCGGAAGCCGCGCGGCTGGTGCGACCGGGCGGCACCATCGCTTTCACGGACTGGGTGGAAGGTCCGGCAGGATTGACAGACGAAGAGGCGGATCGGTTTCAGACTTTCATGAAGTTCCCTTCGCTTTTGACCATCAAGGAATACGAATTGCTGCTCGAAAAGAACAGTTTTTCCATTGATTATGCGATCAACACGGGTCGTTTCGAGCCTTATGTGGACCTGTATGTTGAAATGCTGACCAAACAATTGACCTACGACGCGCTGAAGTTTGTCGGATTCGACATGCAGGTGATGGATTTTCTGAAGCGCGAGATGCTTTTCATGCAGGAGCTGGCGCGCGCGGGCAAGATCGCGCAGGCGCTGTTTGTGGGCCGGGAACGGTAATAGAGAAAGTGCGGACGTGGTGAGAAAAGTTGCTTGAGGCGCGTTTTTCTGGAATGATGAAAAACGCGCCTTTTACGTGGACGATGAGAAGACGCGAGATGAGTGGTTCTGGCCGTTGTGAAAAGGAGAAATCCATGTCGAAGTGTTGTGGGGGAGGCAAGCCCCAGGAAATCCATACGACGGACCCGTGTGTGGCGCCGGAATCGCCGTGTTGTTCCGCGAAAAAGAGTCCGTGTTCGTCCCAGACGCCGGAAACTCCGGTCGAGCAGGCGAAGGCATGGTTTTGCAACATGATCGGGAATTGCCTCGAATATGCCCAGGCGGAAAAGGCCCAGGGCAAACCCGTGGTCGGAATCATGTGCGAGTTCACGCCGCGCGAGGTGATTCTGGCCGCCGGAGCGCTACCCGTGTGCCTGTGCGGCGGTTCGGCGGCGACGATTCCAGCGGCCGAGGCCGACCTGCCCGCCAACTTGTGTCCGCTGATCAAATCCACGTATGGGTACCACCTCCAGAAGAGCAACCCGTTCCTGGAAATGGCCGACCTGATCGTGGCCGAAACGACGTGTGACGGCAAAAAGAAGATGTACGAACTGATGGCCGAATCGCGCCCGATGCACGTGCTCGAACTGCCCCAGAAACCGAACGATCCGGACGCGTTCGCGCACTGGGTGAGCCAGATGCAGCAGCTGCGGGTCGTGCTCGAGGAACAGTTCAAGGTCAAGGTGACCGATTGCAGTCTGCGCGAGGCGATCCGGGTGATGAACCGCGAGCGGGCCTTGCGCCGCAGCCTGGCCGAGATCATGAAGAGCGACAATCCCCCCCTGACGGGACGGGAATTGCTCGACTTCAAGAGCAGTATCTCGGGTATCGCCGCCGACTTCGAACAATACGAGAAACTCATTCAAGGTTTCAGGGACAGTATGGCTGACCGGAGTCAGAATAACCGCCGTGTGCGGGTGCTGATGACCGGTGTGCCGATGGCGCATGGGGCCGAGCGCGTGATCGAGATCATCGAGAGCCACGGCGGGCTGGTCGTGGCGCAGGAAAATTGCACGGGGCTGAAGCCAATCGTGGAAGACGTGGACGCCGACGCGGCGGACCCGATGCTGGCGCTGGCCGAGAAGTACTTCCACCTGCCCTGCTCGGTCATGACGGCCAACCAGGGACGGCTCGATCTACTGACGCTGCTGGCGCGCGAGTACCGCGCCCAGTGCGTGATTGATCTGGTCTGGCAGGCGTGCCTGACCTACGACGTGGAAGCGGCGCGCATCAAGCGCCTGGCCGAGGAGCGCCTGGGGATTCCCTACCTGCGCATCGAGACGGACTACTCGCCGTCGGACTCCGCGCGCATCGCCGTGCGGGTCGAAGCGTTGTTCGAGACGGTGCGGGGCGTCTGATTCGGTCCTCAAGGGACGACATTCTGGTTCAAGAATCCGGGCAAAAGAGCGCTTCCCGGGAGAAAACCGGCCCGCCGGGAACGCCAATCTTCTGATTGGCGCAAACAAGACAGGAAGAAGCCCCTTGGTTCCGCGTCGCGCGATTTTCACTTCCCCCTATATCCCCCCCGAGTGGATCGCCGCTTTCGGATGGCAACCCTGCCGGGTGCCGCCCTCGATTGTGGGTCAGTCGTTTTCCCGTGTGGGCCAGCCCTCGGCTGGCATACCCGCTGGGGTCTGTCCCTTTGCGCAGGCCTGGCTGGCGCGACTGGAGAATGAACCATCGAGCGATGCCGCCATTTTTGTGACCGTGTGCGACCAGATGCGCCGCGCGGCGGAAGTCGCGGAGGAGACGGGCCGGGCGGTCTTTCTGATGCACGTGCCCGCCACGTGGCAGACCGCTTCGGCGCAGCGGTTTTATCGCGACGAACTCGAACGCTTGGGCCGTTTTCTGACGCGCCACGGGGGACACCCTCCCGCGCGGGAAGAAATGATCGAGACGCTCGAACAATTCGACACCGCGCGCGCGACTTTGCGCGGTCTGGGAGGTGTCCTGCCCACAGCGCAGTTTTCGGAACGGATCGCGGTCTTTCAGGAACAGGGACGACCTGAAATAGAAACCCACCAGAACGATTCGCTTCTGGAGAGATCAAAATCCCCGGGACCCCGCATCGGCCTCGTGGGTGTCCCCCTGATGCCGGAGGACCGCGCGTTGTTTGGTCTGTTCGAACAGGCGGGCGGGACGGTGGTTTTCGACGGAACGGAAAGTGGCGAAGCGGGTCTGCCCGCGCCCTTCAATCGGCGGCGATTGCTGGAAGACCCGCTGGGCGAACTGGTTGAGGCGTACTTCGGGCGGATTCCCGACGTGGCGCGGCGGCCCAACAGCGAATTTTACGTCTGGCTGCGCGAGCGGATCGAGGCGTATGGCCTGCGCGGTCTGGTGGCGCTGCGGCGGCCGTGGTGCGACCTGTGGCACGCCGAGGTTGCGCGGATTCGCGACTGGGCGCCCGTCCCGGTGTTCGACCTGGACCTTGGGTCCGGCCTGACCCTTGGCGCCGAGGGACGGCTGACCACGCGAATTGAAGCCTTTGTGGGGACATTCTCATGACGGACACGCCGCGCCAGATTGACCTGAGCGCCTGGGAAGCGCGCTGGCCCGAGATCCAGCGGACGCGCGCCGATTGGCCCGCGTATGTCGGGCCATTGGGACGTCACGTCGAAGATGGGGACACCCGCCTGCGTTCCCTGCGGTTCGACAACTCGGCAGCGGCCTTCCGGTTGTGGAATTTCCTCCTCACCGAGGAGGACCGCCTCCGTGCGGCGCGCGCGGCTGGGTTCAAACTCGTGGGCACAATGAAGGATCTGGGGACCGTTCCCGTGCTGGCCTATTCGCTCCCCAACGCTGTGGCATTCTATCCGGACGGCGCGTGGTGGATTCCGTGCGTGATGGAACTGAACGCGAACCTGCTGGGGATCGCGGACCGGCTTGGCGTGGACGATTCGTTCTGCCCGGTCCGAGCCATGCTCGGCGCGTTCGTCACGGAGGCGCACTTTCCCCTGCCCGACCTGTTGGCGTGCAGTGTGGGGGCGACGTGCGACGACTTCTCCGCCATCGCGCAGCGCCTCGCGGGGTTGGGTCACCCGATCCTCTGGTGGGAGATGCCGCACCGGCGCGTGCCCGACCCGGAGGAAGCCGCCGTGGAACTGCCGGGCGGTTTTCTCGCCCCTGCCAGTCAGGTGGCACTGGTCCGAAGCGAACTCGAACGGGTTGCCCATGCGCTTGAGAATCTGTGCGGCGAAGCGTTGACCGACGAGCGCCTTGCCGCCGGGATTCAGCGCGCGAACTCCGTGCGGCGGACGCTGCGCGAGCTGCGGCGCTTGGCCTTCACGGCCGAGCCATGTCCCCTGCCCGCGCTCGAACTGCTCATTGCCGAAATGCTGGCAATCCATTTCTGTTCGGACCAGACGGAGTGTCTGGCCGTCCTGGAGGACCTGTTGGATGAAACGCGCCGCCGTGTCGAGGCGGGACAGGGCACCCTGAAACCGGGAACCCCGCGGATCTTCTGGGTCAACCCGGTGGCGGACCTCGCGGCCATGAACCTGCTCGAGGTGTGTGGGGGACGGTTATGCGGGACAGATTTCCTCTTCAGCCACGCGTTGGACCCGATTCCCGAGGACCTTGACCCGTTCGAGGCGCTGGCGCGCATGGCGCTGGCCGACCCGATGGTCGGGAGCGCGTCGGACCGCGCGCGGCGCATCTGCGCGGACATCCGCGCCACCGGGGCACAGGCGGTGGTGGTGTCGCGCATCCCCGGCGCGAGCCATTGCGCCTGGGAGGGGCGCGTCATCCGCGACCGGGTCCAGACGGAACTGAACCTGCCGGTCGTGGAGATCGAAGTGCCTCCCCTCGGCGACGCCCTCCAGTCGAGCCACCGCACCCGGCTCGAAGCGCTGGTGGAGACGGTGCAGAACAAGGGGTATATCTGAAAGTATGACCGGCTGGGGGATTTTTACGTTCAATGCAAGGGTCACTCAAGAAAGCCCGAAGGGCTTAAAGATACGGTAGCCCAGGGCAGAGCGAAGCGTCGCCCTGGGAAAGGGATGCTCCCCTCTCTCGAACTCTGAAAGAGTTCAACAAAACAGGGTCGGGATTTGTTGTTCCCCTTCAGGGAACGGAAAAGCGGCATTGATACCCGGGGCGACGCTTCGCTCTGCCCCGGGCTGTCGTATCTCAATCCCTTTCAGGGATTCTTCGCAAGGGAAGAAAACAACACTTTCTCATCGAGAATCTTCAAGATGTATCTCAGAACGAGATCGTCTGAATTCCAAGGTGTCAACGCAGAATAGAAATGTCGCGTCTGAATTCCGAGGTTGCTCCTGACTGCGAAGCGGTCTAAACTGCCTTGTTGTCGGCGGGAGGGGTCTCCCGTGAAACTCGTCGGAAAAGGATACAAAACCCAGATGTATTGCGCAGGAATAGACGCGGGATCGCGCGCCATCAAAATCGTGGTGATGGATGCGGAGACACATTCGGTGGTGGCGGCGGGATCGGCCGACCAGGGGGTGGACCAGGACGCGCTGGTCGAGCAACTTCTGGCCCAACTGCTTGAACCGATCGGACTGACGCGCCGCGATCTGGCGCGCGTGGTGGCGACCGGATACGCGCGCAACATTGTGAGCGCGGCGGACACGACCGTGACGGAGATCAGCTGCCACGCGCGCGGCGTCCACGCCCGGCGGCCCGACGCCCGTACCGTGGTTGAGATCGGGGGACAGGACAGCAAACTCCTGCGCCTCGGGGCGGACGGCAGCGTGCGCGACTTTGCGATGAACGACCGCTGCGCCGCCGGGACGGGCCGTTTCCTCGAGGTGGTGGCCGAGCGGCTCAAACTGGGCCTGGCCGAGCTGGGCGAGGTTGCGGCCCTCAGTGGCAATCCGGCCGTGATCAGCAGCATGTGTGTGGTGTTTGCCGAGACGGAAATCATCGGCCTGCTCTCGTCGGGCCGCTCGCGCGAGGACATCGTGGCCGGGGTCCAGACGGCCATCGCGCAGCGGGTTGCGTCCATGGCGGGCCGCCAGATCGAGGAGCCGGTCGTGTTCACCGGTGGTGTGGCGCTGGTGCCGGGCATGGACCGCGCCCTGGCCGAGGCGCTCGGGCGCCCGGTGTCGGTAGTCCCCGACCCGCAAACCACCGGCGCCCTGGGCGCCGCCCTGATGGCCTGCGCCCAGGCCCGCAAGCAGGCGCTCGCCCTCGCGGAAAACGGGGACGCCTCCGGCGCGCTGGGGTGAGAAAGCGTTGAGGAGAGAAGGGAAGCAACCACAATGTCCGGAATTTCTCGTGGAGTGAAACTGTTCGCGGTTGGGGCTGTTGTCTCTTTTCTGCTGCTGTGGTTGGCTGTGGATGCGCTGCATGATTTTTTTACCTTGTTCCGGAAAGGCCAGTATATCCCATTACCTGGATTTGTTTCTGTAATCCGTACACCTGACGTTGTCTTGTCGTTTGGTCCAGATCTCGGAGACAACGATGTCTCTCGCTTCTGGTGGGATGAGCGGTACCTGGTGGTTGAAACAGAAACACGAGAGAGGGACCTTGCAGAAGGAGAAACGCCACAAACGGCAACATTTCTGGTCGATCTGAAGAATGTTGTTTATTGCGAACTGGGATCAAACCCGAATCTCGATGAAATCTCCCGTTTTGTCGGCGAAACAACAATTACGTTGAGAGATCGAAGAGAGGCCTATTCACAGCGCGAATTCGAATTGGGATATCCGATTTATCTCAACGATCGCCAATTACAAAGCGCTATATTTGAGATGTACAATGAGATCGGCCCGGGCCTTCATTTCTTCAAAGAGGCTAAACACCGTTATCCCGACTCGTTGCTGGAATTGCGTTCCTGGCCGAGTCGGTGGCAAGAAGTATCCCTCATTGACCCTTGGGGGCATGCGTATCAATACCGGAACAAGGGCGACGACTACGACCTCTGGTCGCGCGGACCAGTCAAAGGGGGACCGCCCCTGATCCTCCCCGATCGCCTGAAGTTCCCCTATAAAGAGTGGACGAAGGTTTCGTATTCGGAAATGATCGCAGGGGCCAACTGAGTCCTATTCGGAGACAAACAATTGGAAGTAACGCACGAAGTACTCACCCCTTATCTTGACGCGGCCATCTCCAATCTGGCGGACTCCGCCGCGCCTTATGGTCTGTTACGGCGGTATTCGAACTCCGGAGGAGAACTGACCGGGAATCCGTGGCACACCACCGGCCTCCTCCTGATTCGCCCGAACAACAATAATCTCGTTTGTGAGGCAGATTTTGTAAGTTCCCTGAACCTGTGTGTCTTCCGAGTGTACTGGGAGAATCCTTTGGATATCGTCCATGCGTTCAAGTGCTCTGTCACTTCGGACACCTTTCTACAGGCCGTACACGCCGCAACGGCCGCGTTTGCGGCACAGATTACAGGACTTTCGCCCTGTCCCCCGGAAGAATTGAAGGGGGTGATGGAAAAGGCATCCGTATCGGAACAGATGAAGAAATACTACGAGATGGCCACCCTTCCGATTCCTCCTCCCCTGGACTTGGATGATATCCCGGATAATTCGATGTCCCCCGAAGAACAAAAGGCGAGATGGCATGTTCTGCGGGGAGATCAACTGGCTTGGGTGAATATGAAGAGACGGGCCGCGCTTCAGGAATATCGCGCAGCTTTGGAGATCTGGCCGTCCTACCCCAAAGCGCATTGGAGGATCGGACAACTCCATTACTACGCCCGGAAACCCCGGTATGAAAAAGCCCTGGCCGAGTTTCAGGAAACCGTTCGCCTGGCGCCGGAATGGGGGACTGGTTATAACTGGTGTGGTGAGGCGTTGAGCGGGCTGGAACGATTCGAGGAGGCCGTGGAGGCGTATCGAAAGGCGATCGAACTGGAACCCGATGAGCCGTGGTACCACGTCTCGCAGGGGATCTGCCTGCACCAGCTCGGTCGTTACCCGGAGGCCGTTTCGGTCATTCGCCAAGGCGTTGAACTCAAACCTCATTATGGCGAAATGAGCGCGCGCATGTATCTGGCCGACGCGCTCAAGGCGAACGGCCAATTGCCGGAAGCCATCGAGCAATGGCGGATTGTGGCAAAGATGGAAGAGTGGTGGGATGAAGATGAAGGGGTGTCCAAAGAAGCCCAGGATTTCCTGGATCAGTTCGCTCCTTCGCCTTTTGACATCACGACGCTGTAACAGGAAGTACTTTTTCTCACCGACCCTAGGGTCATGAATATGAATACCGGAACGGTTCTTTGAAAGAATTTGCGGGTCGATTTTGGATGAGTTTTTCGCATGGGGGCCAAAACAAAATCCCGCTTTTCGTCATTCCCGCGAAAGCGGGAACCCAGATCCGGGACGTTTGGTTGATCGCGATACACTTGGGTTTCCCCACTGTTTTCCCGTTCGCGCTACTCTGGGTCCCCGCGTTCGCGGGGATGACGAACGGGGGCGAGAGTCGGGAAATTCGGGCGGAGGACCGGAAAAAGGGCGCAACACAAAACCGAGCCCAGAAATACGGTCCGGTCTCAGGGCTTCCAGAAAGCCGGAAGCGACTCTATTCAAGAGGGTTAACAAAATGATCGAAGGGGCCAACTGAGTCGCATTCAGAGGCGGGTCTGTTTCTGACCGAAGGGCTGAAGGTTCGTTTTATTCAGCCGTGTTTCCCTCCTCTTCATAGTCCGGACTTTCAGCCCTTGTGGAAATAAAGGGACGCCTTTCCTGGGGCGACGCTGCGCTTGCCCCAAACCGGTATCAATCCGCGCCGTTGGCGCTCAACTGCGGTTTGCATATCAATTCGCAATCAAGAAAACACAAAAACAGCAGAATACGCAGAACACGCAGAAAGAATCCATTTCTGCGTTTCTTTTCGCCTCTCATACTTGTGATGACCGTCATCATCCGATGAATCCGTATCATTCTGAATGCAACCGGGTATCAGTAAAATTCTCTATCAGGAAAATCCTGAGATCGCTTCCAGTTTTCGAATCGCTTTTCTCGGGAAGCGACCTGTCGTCAGGGCGTTCTTGTGAGCAAACCCGAATCTCCGCTCAGGCCTTTCGGCTGAGGCGGCATTCTATTGACCCCTTGAAATCGGGTGGAAACGGGATCGAGAAAGGGACGGCCTCGAATCCGGGGACATTGTTGAAGATGCGTTCGGAGGGGGCGCCCGGGATTGTCAGGGGGACGTTGGATTGGATAACCAGCGTGCCGTTCTTTTTCTGGAGTTCCATTTGCGCCTGGGACCGGCGGGTGAGCGACTCGGCTCGGGCTGAAACAATCGGAAGCGCGAGCGCCAGTCCGGCCGCATGGGGATCGGGGTGCGCGGTCCGGAGGGTGAGAGTGGTGGCCTCGCGGTCGAAGCGGTAGGTGACTTCACAGGGCACTGCGCCGCTCTGGGGGGGCCGTCCTTTCTTGTCAACCAGTTGGGTCTGGACGTGGAACTCGACGGCATCGGCGGCTGTTTTGTGCGTGACGGTGGCTTTGAGATCGAACAGGTTGGTGAAGGAACCGCCGGGGCCGGAGATTTCAACCCTCGGGGTCAGGGAGATGTCGCGCGGGTCGGGGTTGGGCTGCATGTTGTGCGCTTCGACGAGGGAGTATTCGGCCAGGCTGCCGACGCAGAGGGGGCCGAGTTCCCGGTGCCAGAGCAGGGCGAGCGCGCCGCCGGTCGCGTGGAACACTTTGTTCTGGTAGAGCCAGTCGTAGGCGGTCACGGTGGCGCGCCAGGGGCCGAGCGCCGCGAGACAGGTGGCGATTTCCGGGAACTCGCGCACACCATACTCGGCCTCACGCGGCAGGGCGGAGTCGGCGCGGAGTTTGTCCGCGGCGCCCGCGTGGTCCAGCACGGTCGTCAGCGCCTTGGCATGGGTGAAGGTGTGGTGGATGCACGGTTGGAGACCCCGGCTTCGGTAGTGAGGCCCGCCGTAGAGAAGTCCGTCCGACGTGCAGGCGTGGAGCAACTGGGTGTTGCGGACGGCTGCCGCGCCGAAGGCGGGATGGCGATCAGCCAGGAGGGCATAAGCGGTCGCGCAGCCGTCGGAGGTGCGACTGCCCCAGTAGGTCCATTTGTAATTGCGGGTGCCCCAGCTGTTGTCCCACGCGCCGTCGGGGAGCATGAACTCGAGGTGCGCGGCGAGGGATTGGGTCACGAGTTGAAGGAAGGTTTCGTCCTTTTCGAGCAGGCCGTAGAGAGCCAGCGCGGGTAGGGATTCCTCGACGTTGTAGCCGAGATCCACCGGCAGGCACCCCCGGGCGCTCGGCTTGTTCGGGCGTCCTTCGCCGAAGAGCAATTGATTGGGGACAGTGAAGAACGCGCGGGCCTCGGCGGCCATCTGGCGCGCGCGGTCGGTGTAGCGCGGCTCTTCGAGGATGCGCCCCAGAAGTGCCAACGCGTAGGTTCCCGTCATGCCGTAGTTGATGTTGCCGGTCTGCATGTCGAACGTTCTGTGGATGTAGTCCGCCGCGCGCCTCAGCCGGGTCGTCCAGCGCTCCCGGATTTTGGCGTCGAGCAGGTCTCCGTGGCGGTGCAGGGCTTCGCCCAGCGCGATGGCCCCGAACACGGTGATCCCTTTCCAGGACTTCGGGTCGAGTTCGTTGGTCCAGGCGCCATCGGGGGCGTCCACGTTGCGGGTCCACTCGACCGCGGCAATCGCAGCTTCGAGGAAGCGGGGCTCGCCGGTCTTTCGGGCCATGTACAGGAACGGATAGACGGAGTCGCCCGCGCGCCCATGGAGGAAACCGCAGGCGGGGCACCGCAAGGCTCCGTGCCGGGCGGGGTTGGACGGTTCGACGATCTGCTGACGCAGCAGTCCCTCGCACCAGTCTTTCAAGAGATCCGTCAGGAGAACACCCGGAGCGGGCGTCGCGGAGGGAGATTCGGCCAGAGACAGCGGCAAAGGCCAGACGGCGCGGGCGCACCCGAGCGCCGCAACCTTCAGCAACGTGCGTCGGTCGAAGGCGGACGCAGAGTTTCCGGGCCGAAAGGAAGTTCTCATGGCGGCGGAGCCTTTCATCCAGAAAACTGCGGTTGAGCGCCAATGGCGCGGATTCATCGTCGCCTGGGGCAAGCGAAACGTCGCCCCAGTGACCATGTCCTTTTTTTCGTGAGGGTTCAAGGCCCGGCCTATGAAGCCGGCAGAAACCCTGCCGGGCATTCACACGACCGGAACCTCAGTTCCCCCTGGCCCCGCTGTACACCCGCACGAAGTCCACATACATGTCGGCCCGTCCGTCGTAGCGCGACAGGTCCACGGGCCAGCCGCCGCCGGTCGCCAGGTTGATCAGGAAATAGAACGGCGCTTTTTTCGAGACCTCGAGCGTCGCGTGGCGGGCCACTTCGATGTTGTCGCAGTAGTAGATCGTGTCGGTCTCGGTGATCTTGCACCCGTAGGTGTGAAACGTGTCGTACCAGGTCGAGGGGATGCCAAACTTGCCCATCTGGATGGGGTTGTGGACATCTTTGGAGGCCTTGTCCTCGGCGGCCTTGCCGGCCTCGCCCTGGTCCCAGGCGTGGGGCGCGATCGAGTACTTGTCATGCGCGTTGGGTGTGCGCGGGCCTTCGCCGCCGTAGGCCTCGATGATGTCGAGTTCGTCGCACGGCACTTTCTGGCCGGGTTTGGCGGCGGCTTCTTTCAAGTTGTTGCTCAGGAGCCAGAAAGCGGGCCAGGCGCCGATCGCGTTCGGGCCGATAAACCGGCACTCGAAGTAACAGGGCGCCTGAGCCATGATGCCGCTGCCGTCGTTCTTTACGGACGAGATCAACCCGGCGCTTTTCTTTGCATCGTCAGCCCGGATGCGCAGGTAACTGTCCATCTGGCTGAAGGGGTTGTTGGGCTTGTCGAAACTGGTGAAGCGGAGTTTGCTGAAGTCCTGCCAGCCGTTCGGTGGTTTGTGGTCGTAGTAGGTTGCCTTGGGATCGGCGCCGATGGAAAGCGGCCCCTTGAAATCGTCGGCAAACACCAGCGCCATCCCCTGCGCCGCAGGGGGCGCGTCCTTGGGCAGACCCTCGTTCCACGAAACTCCGCCCTTGTTGTAAAGTTGGAGGCAGCAGGTGTCTTTGGCGTCGCCGTTCTCACCCGAGATCCGGACCGTGATCGGACCGTGCGGATAGGTGTTCGCCGGGAAAATGACGCCCCCCTTCCCCTGATTGTCCAGCGCAACTTCCCCGACGGTCGAGTCGGTCCCGAATCCGGTCCCCTGTTTCCAGCATTTCACCGTCAATTTGGTGAATTTCGGCGCGACGACCTCGATCTGGGTGTCCCCCTGGATGTCGGCGCCATAGGCGGGAGAGGAGACCCGAATCAGGTTTTCGTGGGGAACTGGGACATAAGGCTCCTCAGCCGCAGCGGAGCCGGCCCCCAGCGTGAATGCCAGCAGAAGCAGAATCTTCAGTGTCTTGTACATGGGTGCGCGCATCGTTACAGACCTCTTTTTTTGGGGATTCGTTCGTCAAGCCTCATCTTCAAGGCCGCGATACTTGAAATCTTTGAACAGAACGCTACCGTCTCCGGAGGCATACAACGCCACCCGCAACCCGCCGTAATCGTTGAAGGTGTTGTGGTGGTAACCGGACACCTCGTGCGCAAACTCGGACTGCGTCCATGTCTGGCCGTCGAGGCTCCAGAAGAGCGTCACGACATGTTCGCGGTTGACCACCTTGAAAAAGATCGAGTCCGTCGGCTTCTCCAGTTTTTCACTGCGCCGGTAGATGGACCCCATCGTCCAGATCTCCCCGCCGGTTCCCAGGCCGATGCCCGAAAGCGCCTGCGGACAGTAATACAACAGGAGCCCAGCCTCGACTCCCGGCTGCCGCTTGAGTTGGACCTGCGTTTCATAACAGTGCGTGATCGGGATGGTGGCCAGAAGTGAAATATCGGGAGGAAGCGTCCCCTGCGGGCGGGTTGACTCCTTCGCCGGACGCCGGACGGCCTTCATCAACAATCCCTCTCCCGTCAGGCTGCAATTGGCGAGATCCTCCGGGTGAATGCCGCCCCACTGGAGACCCAGTTGCTTCCCCTTGAAATCGTCGGAAAGCGCCAGCCCTCCGGCCACCACTTCCCCGCCTGTCGGCTTCTTGATCGGTCGGTCGGACTGAATTCCCTTCGGAATCCGAAACCAGCCGTCGTCGGTCCACTCGACCGGTTCCATCAGGGTCTGACGGCCCAGCGTGCGGTACCCGTTTTCGTACGCGTGATAAATCACCCACCAGTTGCCGTCCGGCCCGTCGATCACCGGCCCGTGCCCTTTCGACCACCAGTGTTCCTTGATGCTGTAGGTGTGGACGATCGGATTGTACGGGGAATTCTCCCACGGCCCCAACGGGCTCTTCGAGCGCGCCGCCACCAGCATGTGGCTGGTGGGAGGCCCCGCCGTCCCCCCCTGCGCCACGCAAAGGTAATAATACCCCTTGCGGAAGAACAGTTTGGGCGATTCCATGAAGAACCCTTCCCCGGGCCATTCTTTGGGATACTCCCAGCCGTCGTACAGTTTCTTCGGCTCGCCCACGGCTTTCAGCCCGTCCGGGGAGAGTTCCACAACCACCCCCTGCGAAAAGTAGAGATAATGTTTTCCGGTTTTCTCGTCGCGGATATAACCGGGGTCAATCTGACTGTCGAAACCGATCGGAGCCGGTTCGCTCCACGGCCCCTCGATGGCGGGCGCCGTGATCACCTGGCACCCTTCGGCCATGAAATAGATGAAGAACCGTCCGTTGTATTTGACAATCTCCGGAACGGAGCACGTCGTAGTCTTGAGCGCCCGGCAGACCGGTTCCCAGTTGACCAGATCGCGCGAATGCCAGATCAGAATCCCCGGCTTCAAACCGGCGGACATGGAATGCGACATGTAATAATCTTTCCCGTCCTTCATAACCGCCGGATCGCTGTAATCGCCCGCCAGAATCGGGTTGAGGTAATACCCATTCCCCAAGTTGGCGGTTTTGCCGGTTATCCCGTTACGCTGGGCTTGAGTCAGGTCTTCGGAAGAAATCGCCGGTTGCTCAACCGTCCGATCATTCCCGGCCGCACTACGCCCCCCAGGAAAAGTAACCGCCGCCAGCATCGCTCCACCTAATTTTATCGTATCGCGTCGTGATATCATCAAGAGGTCTCCTGCATTATCGTCATATGAATTGCCTTCCAGAGGATTTTTCCATAGACCGAATGTCCCAAGCCTCCCATTGTGAACCAGCAAACAGATTCGTTCCAATACGGGGTGGATTCTCCCTCACATTTTTTTCAAACCGCAAGAGAATTCTTTTTGTCACAACATTTGGTTCTATTGGATTTGGGATGTGAATTTGTGGTATGCCCGACAGGATTCGAACCTGTGACCTTGAGCTTAGAAGGCTCCTGCTCTGTCCAGCTGAGCTACGGGCACATAGGGGGAGAGAGGCCCTTGCGCTGGCGGATGGGTTCCGTATGTGCGAAACCCAACGCCTGCGAGGGGATACATCGGAATTTTCTATACCCGAATGTCGGACGCGAGGCAAGGAACTTTTCCCAGTTTCCTTTCCCGAGTGTCTGGCCGGGTGTCTGCTAATCTGATTTTCCACGGCCTTCCTGCCGTGCGGCGGGTGTGTAGCGGCTGTCTTCTCCAATTGCTTTCCCGGGGGGGAGCGGGGAGGGATGTGAAGATCGAGTCAAGATACCGATGTCGCCTTGTTCGTACTACTCTCTCGCAATATCGTTGTCGTTTGTGTTGATTTTGAGGGAGAGTCAGGCAATACGGACCGCAATCCCGATCCGGTCCCAACCTGAATGGGCGGTCCATGTCAGCCCGGGTCACACAGGCCCCTTCCCCCTCAAGGGCTGAAAGCCCGCTCCAGGGGAAGCGGAACCCGACAGGCGGAATCGCAATCCCCGGAATCTCGCACAGCCACCGGGACGTTCGAAACCGCAACCGCGCCAATCAGGAGATTGGCGATCCCAGGAGAGCGCTTTCTTCATAAACCGCGAAGGCGGCAATTTTCGCGGTTTATTCGGTTGCGGTTTCGCTGTTCCGTGTTCATGAGGCGTTTCATGCATCCAGCACAGCACGGATGCTTTGTGCCAGTTCGCTGAAACGGAAAGGTTTCTGGATAAAGCCCCAGGCGCCCTGGAGTTGCAGTTTGCGGAGTTCACTTGTGATGTCGTATCCGCTGGACACGAGTATCCGGATGTCCGGTTGAAGTTCTTTGAGTTTTTTGAGGCACTCGATTCCCCCCATGCGGGGCATCGCGAAGTCGAGCAGGACGGCGCCGATCTCGCCATGCAATTCTCGGAAGCGCTCGAGCGCGGCAAGACCGTCGGCAGCCACGTGGACCGTGTATCCCAGCCGCCGGAGCAGGTCGCCTGCCATGTCGCGAATGATCGCCTCATCGTCCACCAGCAGGATAGTTTCCGAACCCTGGGGGATAGCGGAACGTTGGGCGGCGGGTGGGGTCTCGGGTGTCGGCGCCTGAAAAGGATCCCCTATTTCCAGACGGGGCACACAAGCCGAGTTTTGATTCAGAGCTGGTTGGTATTGCATGTTTTCCCTCCCCTGGAACGGAAGCGAAACCGTTGGGAAACTCATTCGATCGGACAGCCCGGTTGAAAAAGGTCGTTGGGCATCTGAATCTGTACCCGTCCCCCGCTGGTGGTGGACATTTCCCATTCGTCTTATAATCTTCCCACTTTTCCTATCGGATTTTTCGAGCCGAAACTTTAGCGGAATAATCGTAATTTTGCGCAGAGTCTCTGTTTGGATATCCGAACCGGGTTATGTAAATAGAGAAATGGATCGAGATTGCGCCTAGCGCGCATTGTTGTCTGGCCGGGTGGTTCTCCCGCCGGTTTTTCCGTGGCGGGTGGAAAAGCCGGGAGAAAGAAAAACTCTCAGAAAGCGCTTGATTCATTTCTCCAATTTGCGCACCTTGGAGGGGCGCATGGTGGTCATGATTTCGGTTTGGACGGTCCGACAAAAGGGGCGGGGCATTTTTCCGCCGAGAGGTCAGGCTGAGAACTATCGAGTCGCAAAGAGGAGGGGAACATTCATGTCAATCCGAACTCGTTCAACTGTTTTGAAAAGGCTCCGGCTGGGTTTTACGGTTTTGGCCGCCTTGGCGATTTTTCTGATTCACTCGCTTTCATTCTTCTGCCGGGCGGCGGAACCTGCGACAGGCCCTGCGCCGCTTGAATTCTTTGTGGCGCCCGATGGGAACGATTCTGCCGAGGGGACCGCTGAGAAGCCCTTCGCAACGCCTGCCCGGGCGCAGGCGGCGGTTCGTCAGGCGTTGGCGCAACCGGTCGCGCGGCCCCTGTGTGTGACCTTTCGGGGGGGGCTTTATTCTCTTGCGGAGCCGTGGAAGTTGGGGCCTGCCGATTCGGGGCGTTCCGATCGGACGGTGACGTATCGGGCAGCCGAGGGTGAAACGCCCGTTCTGAGTGGGGGCGTGCGGTTGACCGGGTGGAAGGTGAACGACAAGGGGCGCTGGGAACTCGATATTCCGGCGGTACGCGAGGGGAAGTGGCGCTTCAGTCAGTTGTTTGTCAACGGGCAGCGCCGGTTGCGTCCACGTCTGCCGAAAGTGGGGGATTATTTTATCGCGAAGGATTCAAACCCCGCGCCGGGCGAGACGGAGAATAAGCAGAATCGCCTGTTTTTCCACGGTCGGGACGTTCTGGGCAACTGGCACAACCTTGAGGATGTGGAAGTGGTGGCGTTCCAGGTCTGGACTGTGGCGATCATGCGCATCCAGTCCGTGGACGCATCGCAGCGGGTGACGACGCTGACCGGGTCGGCTGGGAATAATGAATCTTACTCCGGTCTGCGCGCCAACCGGCGGTTTTTTGTCGAGAACGTGCGCGAGGCGCTCGAGGATCCGGGGCAATGGTATCTCGACACGAAGTCCGGTCTGTTGACCTACATGCCGCTGCCGGGCGAAGACCCGAACACGGCCGAGGTGGTGGCGCCGCGTCTCGACCATTTGCTCCAGATCGAGGCGAATGTCGAGAAGGGGGAAATCGTCGAACATATTCGATTCGAGGGTCTGACGTTTGCCCACAGCAACACCGTTATTCCGCCGCAGGGGTACGACTGCGCGCAGGCGGAAGTGGCGCTCGATGGCGCGGTTCGGCTCGATGGGGCGCGTCAGTGCGTGTTCCAGGGGTGTACGGTGCGCAACATCGGGACCTTCGCTCTTCAACTGAACACCGGCTGTACAAACAACCGGATCGAGGATTGCGACCTGTACGATCTGGGCGCCGGTGGTATCCAGATTGGCGCGAAGGCGGGGGACAGTTTCTGGTTTTCGCAACAGGACTCTGGAAAAATGCCCACCACGCCGGCGGTTCTGGGGGGACACAACGAGGTGGTCAATTGCACGATCGCACATGGAGGCCGTATCTACCCCGCCGCCGTCGGCGTGTGGATCGGCCAGTCGCCCCACAATCGCCTGGCCCAGAACGACATCTACGATTTCTTCTACTCGGGCATTTCGCCTGGCTGGGTCTGGGGATATGCGGACAGCGCCGCGCATCACAATGCGATCGAGTACAACCACATCTATAACCTGGGTCAGCGCGTGTTGAGCGACATGGGGGGGATTTACACGCTGGGTCGTTCGCCGGGGACGGTTCTGCGCGGCAATCACATCCACGATGTTTTCTCGTACGATTATGGCGGGTGGGGGATTTATTTCGACGAAGGATCCACGGGCATCCTGGCCGAAAACAATCTGGTCTATCGGGTCAAGGACGGCGGCTTTCACCAGCACTACGGGCGCGAGAACCGGGTGGTCAACAATATCTTCGCATTCTCGGAAGAGGCCCAGATCAAGCGTTCCCGTCAGGAGGAACACCTTTCGTTCCAGTTCCAGCGCAACATTGTTTTCTGGGACAATGCCCCGCTGATGGGGGGGACGATCCCCGGCAAGAATTACGAGTTTGACAACAACCTCTACTGGCGGCGCGATGGGGGCGAATTCCGCGTAGGCGATCTGGATTTCGCGAAATGGCAGGAGACCGGCCAGGATAAACACTCCCTCGTGGCCGACCCGAAATTTGCGAATCCGGATCAGGGCGATTTCACACTTGCGCCCGATTCGCCCGCGGTCAAAGTGGGTTTTGTCCCCTTCGACGTCTCGCTGGCGGGGCGCCGGACTCCTTCGCGGATGCCGAAAGACCTGCCCCGGCCCGCTTCCTCTTTCCTCAAGCGGTTGCCCGGACAGGCACCCCCGCCCCCGGAAGTGAATCTGGACTTTGAAGCCGCTTCGGTTGGAAGCGGTCTCGAAGGCTTTACGGTCGCTGAGGAGAACGAGCAGGCCAATGTCCGCGTGACGGACGAGCAGGCGCTCTCGGGCAAACACAGTGTCCGAGTGACCGACGCGCCCGGGCAAAAGTACGGGTACGATCCTCACTTCTTCCTCGATCCCAACATGACGGGGACCGTGACCGGAAGCTTTTCCGTCCGCATGGAAGCGGGATCGGTGTTGAACCACGAGTGGCGCACAAACGGGAACCCTTACAAAACCGGGCCGTCCCTCCATCTTCGCGCAGGCGAGAAACTGGTGACCAATGGCGTAACGCAGGAAGAGACGATTCCGGCGGGCGTCTGGGTGATGTTTGAGATCGTGTGTCAGGTCGGTTCAGGGAAGTACGACCTGACGGTCACATGGAATGGTTCTGAGAAGAAGCAGAAGCAGTATGCCGGTCTGGCCTTCGACCCCGAATTCAAGGAATTGCGCTGGTTCGGTTTTTCCTCGGAAGCGACCGACAAGGCGGTTTTCTATCTGGACGACCTGAGTCTCAAACAGGGTTCGGTTCTGTGTGTGGGCGATTATCAGACGCCCGAACAAGGCCGCCGGCAACTCGAAAAGTTTGCGCGTGGGGTCAATACGCGAGAGGACTGGCAGGCGCGCGCGGCCAACGTCAGGGAAGGCATTTTGCGGGGGGTGGAACTCTGGCCCCTCCCCGAACGGACTCCGTTGAATACCGTCATCCGCAAGAAGCGTGTTTTTGACGGCTACACGGTTGAGAACGCCGCCTTCGAGAGTCGGCCCGGTCTGTTCGTGACCGGCAGTCTCTACCGCCCCTCGTCGGGTACGGGGCCGTTCCCGGCTATCCTGTGTCCGCACGGCCACTGGAGCGATCCGGCGGACTACGGGCGGTTCCGGCCGGACATGCAGAAGCGGTGCGCCACCCTGGCGCGGATGGGCGCGGTGGTCTTTTCGATCGACATGGTGGGCTATGGCGAGTTCTGCAAACTGGGGTGGGAGCACCGGCGTCCCGACGCACTGAAAATCCAAATGTGGAACAGCATCCGCGCCCTGGACTTTCTGCAATCGTTACCCGATGTGAATGGCAAGCGGTTGGCGGCCACCGGCGCCTCGGGTGGGGGGACGCAGACATTCCTGCTGGCGGCGGTGGATGATCGGTTATCTGTCTCGGCCCCCGCGATTCAGGTTTCGTCGCATTTCTTCGGCGGGTGCGTGTGCGAGAGCGGCCTGCCGATCCACAAGAGTCGGGATCACGAGACCAACAACGCCGACATCGCGGCGATGGCCGCGCCCCGGCCTCAATTGCTCCTGTCCGACGGGAAAGACTGGACCCAGAATGTCCCCAAAATCGAATTCCCGTATATCCGGCGGGTGTACAGTTTGTTCGGAGCGGAGGATCGAGTTGAGAATGCCCACTTCCCCGATGAGGGGCACGACTACGGGTACACGAAGCGGTCGGCGCTTTATCCCTTTCTGGCCAGACACTTGGGGCTAAACCTGGCTGCGGTCCAGAAGGCGGACAAGTCCGTGGACGAGAGCCAGGTGACGATCGAGCCGGAAAAGGATCTCTGGGTGTTCGACGAGCAGCACCCGTTCCCCGCGCACGCCCAACGGGGCGACCAGCCGTTGAAGTGGTGAGCGATTACGAAACAAAGAGAATAGACGAAATCACCGGATAAACGGGATGTGCCAGATAATGATCCGAAAATCCTGCTAACCTATCAGTGGGGATTCTTTCAATTGTCTCAACTCAACTTCCAATTTGTCCGGTATTTGTTTACCACCAAGACACCAAGGCACAAAGCACCGCAACTGCTGGGAAGATGTCTTTGTGCTTGGTGTCTTGGTGGTTCAAATACAGAAAGGATTGATTTTCCCGGTTTTTTTTGCCACAAAGGCGCCAAGGCACAAAGTAACGAAACTGCGTGAACAGGTCTTTCTGCTTTGTGTCTTGGTGGTTCAAACACAAAACGGATCGGCAATAGGGCAATCCGGCCAATCCGGGGACATCCCGCCGAATCCGGGGTTACTAGCCGCATCCACCGAGTTTCCCGCTTTCCCGGCGATCCCGCTTAACTCCCCCCGTCGTTTTGTGGAATTCTCAGGTCATTAGGGTTCGACTGGCTCGTGTCATCGCCGGGGTTTTGCCCTCCATAATACAACAGGGTGACAAGTGCCAGGCCGGAAATCCCGAAGAAGAGAAACGGGTATGGTGCCCCTCGATTTTGCTGAACCGGGACAGGAGGTGTCTTTCAATGAGTAACAGGAGTGTATGGCAAGCAGGAATATTTGTTGGCGGAATCATTATACTTTTCGCTGGATTGTTTGACAGATACACGCAGACACTCTTGATTTGCGGTTCGATTATACTCGCGAGCGGTATAATCGCTGCATCCATCAGTGGAAACAAATGAGGCGCCTCGATGAGGAATCGAAATTAAGGGACACGAAGACGCAAGGATATAGAAGAGATTCTTCCCTGCGACTTTGCGTCCTTGCGCCTCTGCGTTTTGTTGTTTGTTATCCTTTGACCGCAACTTGGCATGAGAACCCCGTGGTGGCCCTCACTGGGACAGCAGACCGGTTTTCTGCTGTCTTTCCGCGGTCACTTCGCCCGACGGGTCAATTGTGACTTTCATGTTTCCTCCCGAGCTGTGCGTAACGTAACTTTCCACGACCGCCTCGATCGGTTGCCCGTTTCGCGTGGCCTTCAGGACCAGTGCTCCGTCTTTGACTATCCAGAAACCCTTCTTGCGGGTTTCACCAGCGGGAATGTCTTCGATGACGACCTGGATCTCACCGACGCCGACCCGGACATGACGCAGGGGCTCATCGCCTTCATTTGTGATCGAAAGGTTGTAGCGTGTCGCGATCTGGATGGCCGCTACGGAAAAACCGGCGGCAAAGACAAAATTCATGATCACCATGCCCACCACTGCGGCGGCCTGCCACGCCAGCCGGAGGCGAGTGACTTCCGTCGAATGCCAGTTGCGCCACAGGTAGATGGCCAGGCAGACCAGAGCCACGGTAACGCTGCACAGGCACGCCATGATTGTGATCGCTCCGGCGACCATGAGAGCATCCGCTCGAGTCAATAGCCACGCAATGAAGATGACCGTACCAGTGACCAGGGGGGTGGCCGCAGCCAGCCAGGCAATCTTGAGCATTTTTTTCATTCCGTAGTCTCCTGTCTCAGCAAGCCATTATCATTGAGGCGGGTTCCCGGCTCAATACTTTTTTGTCAGTGTCCTTTTCATGCCCAGGAGAATCCAAAAGTTTTGAGGCGGTGTAGAGGACGAGTAAAAACAAATACCTTGCGGCCAGGGAAAAGCGCCCCTGCCGGGGCAATAAATCAAAGCTCTATTCGGCGGATCAGAACTTTTGGCGTCTCCGGTCTATTTCGTCCGGGGGGATATATTTCATGGTCAAATAAAACGGTTTATAGTACTCTTTCTGGCGTTATGTGGAGTCAGGTCTGAGTCGAGAAGAGGGAGTGGGAACATGCGGAGATCGGGAATGTGGAATGCGGCGCGGCAGATGGTTCTGGTGTTCTTCGTCGGATGTTTGATTTTTTCGGTGGCGGGCGGGGAACCGCGGGATATGGCGAAGCGTCTCGAAGCCTTGAACTTTCCGGCGCTCCGTTCCGCCATCGAGGATCTGACCCGTTCCTTCCCAGACGTTTATCCCCAGGGGGCGGAATGGCTCCGGGAACTGGGGACACTGGAGGGGAAACGGGCGGAAATCGAGAAGAAACTCGGTTCCGGAAAGCCGGAAGATCTGTCCGACGGAGAGGCTTTCCTCTCCGAATTCACGGCGTTCCAACGCCGGGCACTTATCGCCAATCCGCTGGTGAGTGGCCAACCGATCCTGTTTGTGGTTCGCGCCCAATACCGTCCGGATCACCACAACACGGAAACGATGTTCGTGACCGGGGAGTGCAACACGTCGAGTTTTGTGGGGGGCGGCGCGATCAAGCAGATCGATTTCGCCCGGGACGGGGCGGTGACTCCTTTTCTGGAAACAAAGGACGGTCTGATTCGGGATCCGGACGTGAACTTTGACGGGAAACGCATTGTTTTCTCGATGCGCCAGGACATCCAGGACGATTACAAACTGTACGAAATGAACGCCGACGGGAGCGGACTGACGCAACTCACTTTTGCCAAAGGCGTGGCCGACATAGACCCGTTCTATCTGGCCGATGGGGATATCGGCTTTTCCTCGACCCGCGAGCCGAAGTATTGCATGTGCAACATCCACATTATGGCGAACCTCTTCCGCATGAAACCGGACGGGGCGAATATCGAGCAGATCGGGAAGAATACCTTGTTTGAGGGACATGGCTCGCTCATGCCGGATGGGAAGATTCTGTATGACCGGTGGGAGTATGTGGACCGCAACTTCGGCGACGCGCAGGGCCTGTGGACCGTCGGCCCCGACGGATCAAATCACGCTCTCTATTGGGGAAACAACACGCCCGCTCCGGGCGGGGTGATTGATGGACGGGCGATTCCCGGCACGGACCGGATGCTCTGCATTTTCACGTCCTGCCACGACCGCCCGTGGGGCGCTCTGGCCATTTTGGACCGCCGGCTGGGACTCGACGGGCGCGGGCCGGTGGTCCGGACGTGGCCCCCGGAGGCGGCCAACATGGCCACGACCGAGGGGAACGAACTCTGGGACGCCACCCTGGGGATGCCGGTGAAGTATGAAGACCCCTACCCGCTCAACGACCGGTACATTCTCTGCTCGCGCATGACCGGTCAGGGCGAGCAGATGGGGATCTATCTGGTGGATGTGTTTGGCAATGAGTTTCTGTTGCATGTCGAGGGAGCGGGCTGTTACGACCCCATGCCGCTGGGCGCCCGGCTTTGCCCGCCGGTGATTCCCTCCCGCAAAAGCTACCGAGAGGCTGACAAGGACGGCTTCTGTTACGTGCAGGATGTCTATCTGGGGACGCACATGCAGGGGGTCGAGCGCGGAACGGTGAAGTATTTGCGGGTGGTGGAAACGGGGGAGAAGCGGTTCTGGACCAACCCGGCCTGGGGCGGGCAAGGCGTGGAGCGTCCGGCGATGAACTGGCACGACTTCACCAACAAGCGCATTCTGGGGACGGTTCCGGTGGAAGAGGACGGTTCGGCGTCGTTTCAGGCGCCAGCGGGCCGGTTTTTCTATTTCCAGCTGCTCGACCAGGACGGAATGATGGTCCAGTCCATGCGCAGCGGGATGTTTGTGCAACCGGGAGAACAGATTGGCTGTGTCGGGTGTCACGAAAGCCGTCTCGCCGCCCCGCCAGCGACCAAATCGAAAGCGCTGAAGGCGTTGCTGCGCGAACCATCCCGTCTGACGGAGGCCTCAAGCGAGCAACCCTTCTTCAACTACATGCGGGATGTCCAGCCGGTCTTCGACCGCGCCTGCGTGCGGTGCCACGATTATGGAAAGAAGGGCGGGAAAGTCCTGAATCTGGCGGCGGACCAGGACTTGACCTTCAACACTTCGTACAATGAACTGTGGCGGAAAAAAATGACGGGCGCCATTGGCGCGGGACCGGCGCAGATCCAGCAGCCCCGCGTCTGGGGGGCGCACGCGAGCAAACTGGTGCGGAAACTGCGCGAGGGGCACGCGCGCAAAGCTCTTGCGAAGGAAGATCTGGCCCGGATCATCACCTGGGTGGATCTGAATGCGCCCTACTATCCCGATTACGCCAGCGCCTATCCGGACAATCTGGCCGGACGCGCGCCGCTCGACAATGCCCAGCTGAGCCGCTTGCAGGAATTGACCGGGGTGCCCTTCTCCGATCTGGCGGATCAGGGGAAAAACCGTGGGGCCCAGGTCTGTTTCGAGCGGCCGGAACTCAGCCCCTGTCTGGCCAAGTTGTCTGAAAACAAGGATGCGCGCTACGACGAGGCGCTGGCGATTCTGAAGGCGGGGCAGGCCACGCTGGCCGCGAACCCGAATCCGGGCCTGCCTGGATTCAAGCTTTGCCCGACCGATCAGGCCCGCGAGAAGCGTTATCAGACGCTTTTTCAGTTTCAGACGGAGGTGCGGGCCGCGATTTTCAGGAAGGAAAAGGTGTACGACCGAGCGTTGCGGTGAGGGTGCAGAATAGGCTCTTCACAAGTCACGAACCAAGTGGAACCGATTTTCAGCATTTCGGAATCGGATAGATTCTATCTGATAAAAATGATACTTTATCTGAGAGTCTTTGAAGGTTACAGATACAAATAGTTTGAATTTGGAGAGTATAAGCATGGAAAGAGCGAGCGGTATTTGGGGGATAGAATCAACGAACGCGTCGAATCCGCATCGCAAGAGGGTTCTATTCTTGACCGCGTGGGGGTTCTTGCTGTTCTGCGCCACTTACGCGCAAGTGGCGTCGGCTTACACACTCGCAGCGGGAGAATCTCATCCGTTGGCCCTTACCGCAATAAATGGCCGCTTACATGTGACGCTCACTCCGCCTGAAGTCACATTCACGGGGGCCAAATGGCGTCTCAAGGATGTCCCCCCTGGGGAATGGCACGACAGTGGCACATCCATTACCTGTGTTGCGGGAACCTATTCGATCGAGTTCAAAGAGGCGCTGGGGTGGGTCCGGCCCGCAGATCGAACCGTCACAATTCTGGAGGATCAGCTCACAACAGTCACGGCCACGTATGAGAAAGGCTGGATTCTCACGACGCAAGCCGAGAATGGCGTCGTTTCGAGAACGCCCGATCAGGCGGGATACGTGAATGGCACGACGGTGACTGTGACTGCCACGCCTGCCGAAGGGTACCATTTTGAAAATTGGACGTTGGATTTTAATCCTTCCAGCGCAATGGACCTGAAATCCAACCCGCTCGTGGTCACGATGGATTCGACAAAGACCGTGACCGCGAACTTCGCAGTCAACGAGTACAGCCTGACTGTAAACGGGTCGGCGAACGGTTCTGTAACCAAGTCGCCCGACCAGACGGTTTTCTCGCACGGAACCACCGTGACCCTGACGGCCACGCCCGACGAATTCTATCAGTTTGTCGGCTGGAGCGGATCGGAGACGGGAACGACCAACCCCTTGACCGTGACGATGGATTCCACCAAGACCCTCACGGCGCATTTCGAGACGGTTCAGTATGAACTGGCCACGCAGGCCGAGAATGGCCGGGTGGCGGTTTCGCCCTTCGGTTCTCTCCAGACGCGTGGGACCACGGTGACCCTGTTTGCCGTCCCGAATCAGGGGTACAGTTTCCTGGGCTGGTTCGGGGATGTACCCCTCGGGCAGGAAGTGGACAATCCGCTGAATCTTTACATTCTGTCCGACACGTCTGTGACGGCGGTCTTCGAACCGGTTTCCGGTCCTGTTCTGGCGTGGGGAGACAACAGTCTGGGGCAGCGCGACGTTCCACAGCCCAATTCCGGGTTTGCGGCCATCGAGTCGGGCTATTACCACAGTCTGGCTTTGAAGGCCGACGGTTCGGTCGCGGCCTGGGGCCAGAACGAGTCGGGCCAGTGCGCCCTGCCTACCACGAATACGGGTTTTGTCGCGGTTGCCGCGGGTTTCCGTCACAGCCTGGGCCTCAAAGCCGACGGCTCGGTGGTGGGGTGGGGCGAAAATAACTCGGGCGAGTGCAACACCCCCGAACCCAATACCAGTTACACCGCCGTCTCCGCCGGTTTCCGTTACAGCATGGGGTTGAAGAGCGACGGCTCGATTGCGGTGTGGGGAAGCGACAACAATGCCGCGCTGAAGACGATTCCCGAGCCGAACACCGGGTTTGTGGCCATTTCGGCGGGCTACATGCACTGTCTGGCCCTGAAGGCCGATGGAACAATCGTGGCGTGGGGGAACAACGATTCGAAGCAGACTCAGGTTCCGGCGCCCAACGCGGATTTTGTGAACATCGCCGCCGGCATGTGGTTCAGTCTGGGCCTGAAGGCCGACGGGTCCATCGTGGCCTGGGGGCAGAACGATCAGGGACAGCGAACGGTTCCGGCGCCCAACACGGGGTTTGTCTCGCTGACCGCCGGTTCCAAACACGCGCTGGGTCTCAAGGCCGACGGTTCTCTGGTGGCCTGGGGTGACAACCGGGCGGGGCAGTGTGCAATCTCCGAACCCAACAATGGGTGCGTGGCGATTTCGGCGGGCGACATGCACAGCCTGGCCATCAAGACGGGCGGGTTGCTGAAAGTCACGCTCGCGCCGCCGGAGGCGGTCACGGCGGGGGCGCAGTGGCGCTTGACCGATGAAAAGGCCGGTGTCTGGCACGACAGTGGCGCCTCGGTCTCGCTCTTGTCGGGAATCTTTACCCTCGAATTCAAAGACATTGTGGGATGGGACAAGCCCACGACGCGCAGTGTGACCATCCGGCCCAATGAGTTCACAAACGCCTCGGCCACCTATGGCCGCCACGTCTGGACTCTGACGACTACCTCGACCCTGAACGGGACGGTCCTCGCTTCCTCGGAAGGGACCACCTTCACACACGGTACAACCGTGACCCTGACCGCGAAACTGGACGAGGGGTATGTGTTTGCCGGGTGGGAGGGCGACGTGCCCGCCGGGCAGGAAACGGCCAATCCGCTCACGCTGGTCATGGATTCGGATAAAACCCTCAAAGCTGTTTTCGAACTCTATGTGGTCCGGTATCCCCTCACCGTCACGGTGGCGGGGTCGGGTTCGGGCGCGGTTCTGAAGGCTCCCGATCAAACCCTGTACAACGAGGGGACCACCGTCACTCTGACGGCCACACCCGCCGCCGGATCGAGCTTCGCGGGCTGGCTCGGCAATGTCCCCGCCGGCAGCGAGATGATGAACCCCCTTGTCCTGGTCATGGATTCCACCCGGACCCTGACGGCCACGTTCAGTGCGGGCGGTGGCGGGAATCAGTATCCGCTTCTCATCGCGACCGCAGGAACCGGGTCCGGGGTCGTCTTGCGGAATCCGGAACAGGTGCTGTATGCCGAAGGAACGACGGTTTCCCTGACGCCGCTTGCGGCGATTGATTCTGCGTTCACCGGCTGGACCGGGGATGTGCCCACCGGGCAGGAAAACGCCAACCCGCTCGTGGTGACGATGGACGCCACCCGCACGCTCACGGCGGTCTTCACCCGCGACGCCGTGGCGCCCTCGGTGGTTCTGACTTCGCCCGTGGACGATCCCACCACCGCGACGGTATTTCCCGTGACGGTGACCTTCAGCGAGCCGGTGTCCGGTTTCACCGCCGAGGATCTGGTGACCTCGAACGCGGCGGTTTCCAACTTCGCCTCCGATCCTGACAGGAGGATCTATACATTTAACCTGATCGTGACCGCGACTCGTTTCTGTGAGGTGACGGTGGACATTCCGGCGGGCGCGGCATTCGACGTGGCGGACAACCCCAACACGCCCGCGCCGCGGTTCGCCCGGTCGTATCAGGTGGCGGGCGCCGTGGCACCCACGGTCCAGTTGGCCTCGAACGCGTCCAGTCCGACCAACAGCCGGGCGATTCCGGTCACGGTCACTTTCGATCAGGACGTGACGGGCTTCACGGCGGGCGATCTGACAATCGGGAACGCGACGGCGCAGAATTTCAAGGCGCTCGACGCGAAGACTTATACCCTGGACCTCGTGCCGGTCGCGGATGGCGAAGTGACCGTGACGGTTCCGTCCGACGCGGCCTTGAGCCTTGTCGGACTGGGCAACCTTGCGGCGGATACAACCTTGACCTTCCTCTATGATGGCACTGCGCCGACGGTCTCACTGAGCGCGCCGGTGGACGATCCCACCAGTGTCTCGCGGACTCTCGTCAAGGTGACCTTCAGCGAACCCGTCACGACCCTGACGCTCAGCGGCATCGAGATCTCGGGTGGGACTGCGCGCAACCTGGTCCAGGTTGACGTACTGGTGTACGGGTTTGTCGTGGACTCGCTGGTGGATGAAGACGTGTCGGTGCGGATCAAACCGTCCGTCGTGTTCGACCCGGTGGGGAATGCGAACACCGCGTCCGAACCGTTGACCTGGACAGTGGACACGCTCGCGCCGCAGGTGACCCTGAGCGCTGTGGAAAAAACCAGTGAAACGCGGATTCCGGTGACGGTGACATTCACGGAACCGGTGAAGGGCTTCGAGGCTACGGATCTCATCACCTCGGGTGGCCTCGCGCGGAACCTTGTCGCGACAGACGCCTCGGGCCTTGCCTGGACGTTCGACTTCGTGGTCACCACCACGAAGACGGCGACGCTGCTGGCCGTCCTGCCGGGGGGAAGCTGCGCGGACCTCGCGGGGAATCTCAACTCGTCGTCGCTGCCGATCGCGATCTTCTACGAACCCAAGCCGCCGGTGCTTCTGCCCCTCGACGCGCCGACCAGCGTCACGGCCTCGGATGGCGAGTTCAATGACAAGATCTCGGTCACCTGGAACCCCGTGGCGGACGCGACCCACTACCAGATCTACCGGTCCGATTCTCTCGACGGAACGCGGATCATCATCGGGCCGTGGCAGACCGCCCCAACCTTCGATGACGAGTCGGTCGAGCCGGAAACGGAGTACTTCTACTGGGTTCGTGCCGCCGCCGATGCGACCGGAAGCCGGGGAAGCGACCCGAGTGAACCGGATCCCGGGTGGAGGGTCTCGTCGCCAGTGGTTCCCACGGCAGACTACAAGATTGTGTACAGTCGTTGTTCCCTCGAGGAAAACACCCTCACCACGGGCAGTCTGGTGTTCAAGACCGCCTCGCCATCGAGCTGGGTCAAGATTATCCGCCTGCCCAAGGGGAAACCGGCCAAGGCCGTGGACAAACCGGGTCGCATCGCCTACCGCACCCTGCCGGCCCTCCCGATCCTTCGGATCGAAGGGGACATGAGCCGTCTCTACTCGATGGTTGAGATCGAGCGGCTGGAAACCACCGGCGCGCTCAAGAGCCTGACGGGCAAGAGCGCCAACATCGCGTTGGTGTCCGCTACCTCGCTCGGGTCGGTTCGCATCACCGCGTACCGGAACTCCAGTCCGACCTCGACTGACGCAACAGCGGAGTTTGCCTCCACCTCGATCTACTCGACGCAGCCGGGGGGCAAGGTCAGTGTGCTGTTGTCCGGTTCCATTCTGGCGGACCTGAACTCGATGCAGACCTTCAGTTATGTGAAGTCTTCGACGAAGATGTACAACGTCAAGACGGCCACGAGTCGCGAGCGGCGCATCAGCCAGGGCGGCATCGGGTCGGTGGCCCGGGTGGTGGAAGACGCCAGTGGGGTTGTTTCATTTCCGCCCACTCCGTCGAACTCGGCGCTCGAAGCGCCCGAGATCGGCTTGATTCAGGCGACGGGCGGCCCCATCGTTTCCGACCGGATCGTGGCGGATGTCCAGCAGATCCGGGCCATCAGCGCGCAGTACCGCATCCCCGCCACAAAGTCGGCGCCGATCGCCCTGCAGGGCAATATCCGGGTGGCGGAGATTCTCAGCGGGGAAACGATCCGGACGATCGAGGCCCGGGCCACGCGCGCCAGTGGCGCGTGGGTGGGCGGTTCGATCGGGCATCTGGACGACTTCAGCCTCCTGCGCGTGGTGGCGCCGGAGATGGGTCTGATCTGGGGCGATCAGGGCGTGTCGGGCCGGTTCATCGCCGGGACGGACGCCGAGGGACAGCCGAATTGCCAGGGCCGGATCGGCAAGTTCGGAACGAAGCCCGGCGTGGGGGCGTTCCGCGGCCAGGCGTACTGCGTCAAGACGCCGCTCTTCTCGCCGGAGCAGGGGATGAACTTCGAAGTGATCCTGACGCCGCCGGTGGAGTGAGTCGGGGAGAAGGAAACAAGTATCCGCGGATGACGCAGATAAACACAGGTCGGAACGGACGAAGATTCGTTCGGTGATCTGCGTGAATCTGCGTCATCTGCGGATTTTCTCTTGAGGAGGTTCTGGTATCGGCAAGAATGACTTGAGAAAACAAAGCCTGTCACCTATTTTGATGACGATGTTTGCGTCCGCTCCGGTTGAATAAAGAGGTTTTCGGTATCCGATTGATTGCCACTTGGTATGAAAGGGAGTCTACAACCATGCGCCGATTGTTTGTCATCGCCTTTCTGTTCCTGCTGACATTATTGAGTTCCGCCTGCTGTCCGAACCCGATGCCTTTGCTGGGACGCGCCGTTTATTACCCGAAATACGAAGCCACCCGGGATACCGATTCCCTGATCACGGTTCACGTCAGCAAAAAGATGGATATCCAATTCCGCAAACTACCCGATCGGGACTGCTGGATCTGCACAACCGAGGTCTCGATCGCGCAGATGAAGGCATCCTGGAGATGGTGGAGACCCGATTTAACATTTTTCAAGTGGCAACCCGGGTATCAGGAAACATGGCCGGCCATGAATGTTACGCTCGATGAGGCGTTTTATTACTGTGCCTGGTTGGACAGACGGATGAAACGCGGTGTGATCTCCGAAGGATATTCGGTTCGCCTTCCAACGGTGGAAGAGTGGGAGGCTGCGGCGCGATGCGGAACCGATCGAGTGTACCCCTGGGGAAATGATTGGCCGACTACGAAATTCTCGAATGGAAGTTATCCGAATGTAATGGGAGAAGATCGCTATTCTCGTCCTCCTGGTCATTCAGACGCATTGGATTATTACTGTGGAATACCTTTTCAGACGATGGCCTATATTCAGGGGTACCGAGATGGCTTTTGGGGTCCTTGCCCCGTGGAACAGGCTGGGATGAATGAGTGGGGAATTATGGGACTTGCGGGAAATATTGAAGAATGGTGTTGGGATAAAAAGAAGATGGATTATGTCCTCAAGGGAGGATACTGGATGAGTTTTCATCCCGATTCATTCCGCATTTCTGGATCGTATGAATTGCCCGTATCGCCTTGGCCCTTCTGTCCGCTCTTGCAGGATCGACGAAGCCATTGGGGTTCTGGATTTCGGGTGGTGATCGCCCCGGAAACAAAACGGGATTGATTTTGGCCCCAGAATTTTTTCCATTGTTTAACCCCGTTGGATACGACCTGCTTGTCGGTCATTCTGGGGTTTTCCCCCTATTCGTCATTCCCGCGAACGCGGGAACCCAGATCCGGGACAACCCGGTTCCAAGTCCCATTTTCTCCAGATCGTTTCGATCTTTCGTCGTTTCCGCTTCTCTGGGTCCCCGCGTTCGCGGGGATGACAAAAAAGGTGTCCCTTTCGGATGGAAAAGCAACGAGACAGGCAATGAGGAGTTCCTGAACTTCCGTTCTCTCCCAGGGTCGTTCGCCGCCTCACCCCCCGGAGAATTCCGTCGGCAGATAGAACCCGCCGATCAGGTTGAACACCAGGTGGAGGGCCACGCAGGCTTCGAGGCCTTGGCGCAACCGGACCACACCGAGCGCCAAGCCCAGACCGAAGATCTGGACCCACTTGACCCAGACCGGGTCTATCTGCCCGCCGTGGCAGAGTGCCCACAGCAGCGCGGGGATCAAGATGCCCATACCCCGCGCCCAATGTCGCCCGCCCCACCGTTTGGGCCAGAGGACGGTCACCCATCCCTGGGTGAACCCGCGGAAAATGACTTCTTCAACCAGCGGGGCCAGGAACACGAGCGCCAGGGTCGCCACCACCTGGGCTGCCTGGCTGGTCCCCTCTTTCGGGGCCAACGCTTCGAGCACTTCCTGCCCCACTCCGGCTCCGGCCACATGGACCGCGATCCACATCCACGACGCCGAAAACGCCAGAACCCCCGCCAGCCAGAGCACCCACTCGAGCGTCTCCGCGCCCCAGGGGCGTTTCGTGCCGAAAACAATTTGCCCGCGTCTTCGCCCGGACTGCGTGTCCCTTCTCAATTCGCCCGTCTCGCGCCCGCTCCCGTTTCGCGTTTCCTTTCGTAATTCGTCATTCTCAATTCGTAATTTCCCCGCCGCGCGCCACCGGTCCACCACGGGCAGGAGACGCCTCAGACGCACCCGTCGCTCCGGCTCACCGGAGCGCAACCCCAACGCCGCCGCAAGCAACACGGCGCCCGTGACTGCCTGCGAAAATCCAACCGTGAGGAGTTGAACCACCTGCTGCCGTCCCTCAGCCTCCGCGCCTGTCTGGAGGCAGGAAGCGAGCCACACGCCGCCCGAGGCCAGCAGAGTGAGTCCAACAAACACGCTCCCGTAAACCAGGACCACCCGCTTCCACCCGCGCGGCCAGTGCCGGGTACGCTCGATCTCCCGCGCGCCCGCCAGCAGCAGAAAAACCGTAATGACCAGGCTCGCCCAGTCGCTGAAGCCTGCTCCCGCCACCCCGGTCTGTAAGGCTATCCCATCCATCATGCCGGGATCATAACAGAGGCGCCACACGGGGGGCGACAGGATTTTTGCTGGCGCTTTCCCCCGCCTCCTGTTAATCTATCACGTTCGGACATCCGCCCCCGGCGGATGCGGCATCGGGATTCCCCGGCGCCTGGCCCGCGTTCCCGCGGGAGGCGTTCAATCCCATATCTCCGGCCTGAACGAAATATCGAGTAAGAAAGATTGGACGGCATGACACACCTGCCCCCCTGTTGCGACTCCCTGGTGGAGGATAACGACCTGGCTCAGACGCTGGCGACCTGCCCCTTGGCCTACAAGGGCCTGATCGCCGACTGCGACGGCGTGCTGGTCAACACCGAACCCCTCCACGCCGACACGTGGGTCGAGTATCTGAACAACCACGGAATCGATTTCCCGGCGGAGGAGTTCAACCGGTTCATCGGCGTGACCAGTCCCCAGATGATGCGGGTGCTGCGCGAGGAGAAACGGGTGCCCGAGTCGCTCGACGTGCGCCGATTGATGGACGAGCGGCGGTACTACTTCTACCGGCGGCTCGAAACGGAATTGATCGAGATCGAGGGGACGACGACCTTTTTGCGCGCGCTGTCCGGCCGGGTGCCGCTCGCCCTGGCCACCAGCAACCTGCGCGAGACCTACGACCACATCCTGCGCATTGCGGGGTGGAACGGGTTGTTTTCCGTTCTGGTGGGAGCCGACGATGTGCCCCAGCCGAAACCGGCTCCGGACATCTATCTGGAGACCGTCCGGCGGTTGAACCTCGCCCCGGAGGAGTGTCTGGTGTTCGAAGACTCGATTCCCGGTTTGGAGGCGGCCCTGGCCGCCGGACTGGAAGTGGTCGGGGTGGCGACGTCCCTGCCCGCCGAAACGCTTCGGGCAAATGGCGCGCGGACGACGATCCGGAACTTCGCCGACCGCGAAGCGCTCCTCGGCGCGCTGGCGAAGCGGTGAAATAAAGAGAGAAAAACGCAGGGGAACCATGAAAGACACGAAAACAGCGGTTCATAAAGAGAAAGAATGACAGGATAACAGGATCAACAGGATGCTTTTCCTGTCATCTTGAAAGAATAGAGTACAAAAGAAAGACCATCGCCCATGACGACATCCGGCCATACGATCGCTCCCAGCCACTCCCACGGTCTTGAGATTGTGGATCAGGCTCTCCGCGCTGGCAAGGTGCAGGCTGCCACGCTCGCGTTCCACGAACTGGCCGGCCAGACCTCCGACCCCGAGCGGTTCGCCCAGGATTTGGCGCATGTGCTCGATGGCCTTTTCAACGATTTCATTCTCCAGTCGCTCAAGCAGTTCCTCGCCTGGTTGCGCAACCATCCGGCCCGCGAAAGCGTCGAGGCGGCGCTCGAACCGCTCGAACGCGCCCTCGAGGGAATCGGCGAGTGGCAGGAACTCCTGCGCCAGGTGGCGGGTGAGCGCGTTGCGCGCGAAATCCGCACCCAGGTGCGCGCCCGTGAACTCAACCTGGCCACCAACCTGGCGATGCGGTTTCTCAAGAATATCCGCGATGAAACCCAGCGCGAGGGGCGCATCCGCCAACTCGGGATTATTCTCGGTTCGATGGTCCAGGATCGTCCCCGGTCGGAAACCGTGGTGGCGCAGCTCGGCAAGCAGTTCCGGTCCATCGGCTACACGGCGGAGCATCAGGACCAGCTTCTGGAAACCCTCGCCACGACTCACTCGCGTATGTCCCTGACCGAAATGGGGGAACAGGAGCGCCAGTGGACGCTTCTGTACAACGAGGCGGTGGTGACGCTCGTGAGGCGGTTGCCCGGCCCGGGTGGCCCGGCCAGTCCCCAACCCGCCGACGAGCAGCGTTTCTTTGATGCCCTGCGCAGTGTCACGGCGGCCTGTTTTCTCAACGCCGAGCATCAGGAGCAGGAGGAGTCCGACGCTTGTCTGATTGATCTGGCGCGTATCCTGCGCGAATTCTGTCCCGCCGACGAACGCCCCACCGGCACGATCGAGGGGATCGAGGCGGCGGCCTTCCTGCGCCTGCCCCCGGCGGACAAACTCATCTCCGTCCGCGCCATTCGCCGTCTGGGACAGAACCTGCGCCTGGCCAAGACCCTGCTCCACGCCGCCGAACGCCACCGCAAACGCGCGCGCGAATTCGAAATCCTCCTGACACTCATGGGCGGATTGTCCAACGCCGTCTTCGCGCCCTGCATGTCGCAGGCGCTCGAGGACGAATCCCACAAGCGACTCCACGACACCCTCATTGACGCCTTGGGGCGCATTGGCGACGTGCGGTGCCTGGGCGCGCTTCAGCGCCTTTTTACCAATCTGTGTCAGGCGCGGATTATAGACCCACCCACGCGCAACCGGCTGGCCGGGTGCATGGCGAGTCTGGGGCGCATCGCGCGCCACCCGGGCACCAGCGAGGAACAGCGCAACCAGATCGTGGGTGGCGTGTTCAAGGCCCTGCCGTCCGACCGCCCCACCAGCCGCATCGCCATCCAGACGCTGTGCAGTTGGAACCCCGGCGGGCTTTCCGCCGATGTGCGGCGCCTGGTGATCCCCCGCGCCACAGACATCCTCTGGACCGTGGACGCGCACTCGAAGCTGGCCAAGGGCAACCTGGCGCAGAAGAGCGAACTGGGTTCGCGCGAGCAGATCGCGACGGTGCTCGTCAACATGGGATCGGCCAACCTGCCCCTCCTGATCGAAGAAGCGGAAAAACGCGTTATCCAATACTCCGGCGCGTATCTGGCACTGGCGGAAATCCTCACCAAAATCGGCGATTCCCGTTCCCTGCCGTTGTTGCAGAAGATGCTCCTCATCACGCTCAAGACGGACGATTCGGCAACCCCGGAGCATCTGCGCGAGAGTTACTTCGACGGGGCCACAAACGAGTTCCAACCCCTCTCGCGCGACAAGATCGCCCACGCGATCGTCTTCGCCATTCACAAGACCGGCGGGCCGGAGGGGTTGCGTATCCTGGACCACTTCACGCAACGCATCAAGTCCCACGAGTTCGACCCACCCGGCGGAGAGACGATGGAACTGCTGGCCAAATTCCTGGTCGGCGCGGGAGCGCTTACCCCTCTCGGGGGAGCGATGGACTCTCCGGCACCCTCGCCGGTTCGTCTTCCGGAACCGCAACTCGAGGTTCTGCCTCTGGGCGATTCGATGGACCTTAACCCGTTCGGAGCTCCGAGAAAATCGGGGCCGCTCCCGCCCGGTCCGGGTTTTCTGGGCGAGACCGAGTTCGGGCAGATGCCCGTGAGTCGTCCCCCAGCGGTCGTTCCCGTGCCACGCGTCGAGGAACCCAGACGCGCCCGCGAGGACGAACCGCTCAAGTCGCTCCTGAAAGACATTCAGGGGAAGGGTATTTTCGGCGTCAAGATCGAACGCCGCGTCTCGGCCATCCAGGAAGTAGGCGCGCGCCGCGATCCCGAGGCGTTGCCCGCTCTCTGCGAGGCGCTCGAGGCGAAGGACCGGATTCTGGCCTCCGCAGCGGAAACCGCGATCCTCGAAATCGTCAACCCCCGCGCTCCGCTTCCCGAGTTCCGCAACGCCCTGTTTGCCCTCTTCGAGTGCATGCGCGGCCAGCGCGGGCTGCACATCCGGGCGATTTCGCAGCTCATTGACCGCCTGCGGCCCGAACGCGAACCCGTCAAGGGATTGCTGCTTTCCTTCATCGAAATCGAATCCGAGGACCGCCTGCGCAAGGACGTCGCCGACCTGTTCCGCATCGCCAACGAGCGCCTGGCCCGGTCGGGACAGAGTGTGAGTCTGGGCACTGGAATGGGGGGAGGCGGAAGCGCATCCACCCCTGCAGGCGCGCCGAGCGCACCCGGCGCCCCATCCGGCTCGTCCGGTCCACAGACACCCAAGACCCAGGCTGAAATGCTCGAAGCCAAACGCCAGTACTTCGCCGCGCGCAAGGCCTGGATTGCCAACGGAAAACGCGACCCCGAACCCCCTCGCCCACCGGGGGTGTGATTTCATCTCTTGGGTAAGAGGAGTATAGAAACTGAGGGACAGGATCACAGGATTTACAGGATGACCGCATTCCGGTTTTATCCGATAAATCCCGTGATCCTGTCTTGCCTTTTTCGGTTTCGCTTTCGATATTACAACTTCCCGCCGCAATCGCCGCAGAACTTGGCGTTGGGCGCGGCTTTCTTGCCGCACTGGGGACAGAACCGTGCGGATTCCGAGGTGGGGGCGCCGCAGCCGGGACAGAACTTCTGGCCCAGCGTCGGCTCGCCGCACTGGGCGCATTTCGCCGTCACCTGTTTGGCCTTGGCGCTCATCCGTTCGTTCTCTTCCAAGAACAGATCGTTGGTCACCTGGTCGCGCACATGGGTCGAACGCAGGGCGGTTTCTTCCTGCTCAGCGATCGGGGCGCAGTTTTTGCACATATTGGCGGTCGGGTTGAAACAGACGTCCCGGCAGACCCACTGCCCGCACCGGCGGCACTGGACGAACTTGGGCCGGATCTCCTCGACCGCTTCGCGCACGGCGTCGTCGTGCGCTTTGCCGCCGATGGTTCGCTGGACCTCGTAGGCGCTGTCGGCCGCCCGGCCCAGAACCCCGCCAAAAAAGGACGACGCGGCGTTCAACAGGCCGCTGGCCATTCCCAGCACGCTCGGCTTGAACGACGACATGTAGCCATTGCCACAATGCTCACAGTAAAACTTGAACTGATAGCCTTTATCGGTGCTGAGATCTTCGTAATTGTCCGTAAATTCGATTGTCCCCATCTTCTCGTTCCTTTCCTCCTGACACTGGCCGGAATGATGCCACGATGTGTTTTATTTCTCAACTGAGAATCGCCGGTTGGCGTGATCCAGTGTGTTGAATCGCCTGATGTTCCGCCTTCTCTTGCCGGATTGGCAATTGAATGGATGACATCCCCCCACGCAAAATGCTTGCGAATAACCCCGCAACCGCCTACCCTGCCGGTTGGCGGTTGCGGGGGGTGGCAACCAGATTGAGAAGAGAGGGTGTCGAGATGCAGATGCGGGTGAGACGGGCGGCTGAAAATCCGTCCCGTGGAAATTGGATGCGTCCCGTCCTGTTCCTGGTCGTGGCTGTGATTCTGGTGTGGGGGCTGATCGCCCTCGGGAGTCTGATCTGGAAGCGTTTCGGAGACGACCGGCTGAAACAGCACGAGCAACAGGTGGCGGTTCTGGGCCGGGCGCTTGACGCTTTCTGGGCGGATCAGGGAACCTGTCCGCCAACCACCGAGGATTCCGCCGCGATGGCCGGCGCCGCGCCGGAACAGGCCATGCCGGCTTTTCTGCGCTACCGGGCCAATGGCCCCCGCGCCCTGACATCGCCGATCCCGTACATCAAAGACCTGGGGACCGATCCCTACTCCGACAGCAACTTCCCCCGCCTCTACGCCTATTGGACTTTGCCGGGGGGCAACGGGTGGGTGCTGATAAGCTGTGGGCGCGACGGAGTTTTCGACACCAATATCGAGAAACTCGAACGGGCCTTCAAGAACGGGGACGCCGTCCGGGCTGAACGCGAACTGGCCCCCTATGCCTACGACACGACAAACGGCAGCAAGAGCGGCGGCGACCTGTGGGAATTCCACCTGAAACTGGATCAACCCGCCGTGTCGAGTCTGAAGCCGACCCGCAAGGACGATCCGAAGAAGTCGGAAAAACTCCTGGATCTCAAGTGAGACGGGGAAGATCCCCCCTCGGGCCGGACTCGTCACCTTACTTTCTATTCGAAATCAGACAATGCGCTATCCGATGGACGAGGCGCGTGTTAAAATTCGGGTCCGGATGCTGGACCCGGGATGCGGCGAAATCCCCGCAATCGGCGGAACCACCCGCCACTCCAGGACGGGGAGAGGAACCATGAACCCTTCAAAAAGAATGACCGCTGCCGATCAGAAAAAGTACCTGGCCGCATTTCTTCCCATGTCGCGCGCGGAAATGGAACTGCGCGGGTGGGACGAACTCGACATCCTGCTTGTGACCGGCGACGCCTATGTGGACCATCCCTCCTTCGGCATGGCGGTCATCGGGCGCGCGCTCGAAGCGGCCGGTTTCCGGGTTGGCATTGTGGCGCAACCCGACTGGACGAAGGAAGAGGATTTTACGGTCATGGGCAAGCCCCGCCTCTTCGTCGGGGTGACGGCCGGGGCGATGGATTCCATGGTCGCCAACTACACGGCCAACAAGAAGCCGCGCCACGACGACGCGTATTCGCCCGGCGGGCAGAGCGGAAGACGCCCCAACTATGCCACCGTGGTGTACACCAATGTGGTGCGCCACGTCTTCCCCGGTGTGCCGGTGGTGCTGGGCGGCATTGAGGCCAGCCTGCGGCGGTTCGCACACTATGATTATTGGAAGGACCGGGTGCGCCGTTCCATCCTCCTCGACTCGAAGGCCGACCTGATCGTGTCGGGCATGGGCGAGGTGACGATTGTCGAGATCGCGCGGCGGCTCAAGGCGGGCAAGCCGCTCGACCGCATTCCAGGGACCGTGGTGTCCATTCCCGAGGCCGAACTGACGGACGAAGAAACGCAGCGCGCCATCCTCCTGGACGATTTCGAGGTGGTGAGCGAGTCGGCGATGCACTTCCTCAAGATGTCGGTGGCGTTGGAGAAAGCGCTGGTCTGTGGCCGCACCGGCATGCATCCGGGGCAGAAGGCCGAATCGAGTCTGGTGGTTCAACGCCACGGTGACCGTCTGGTGGTCGAGTGGCTGGCGTACCCCATGACGCCGCGGCAGTTGGACACGGCCTACGCGTGGCCCTACCAGCGCCGCGCGCATCCGTCTTACAAACAGAAGATTCCGGCGCTCGCGCCGGTCCAGTTTTCCGTGGTGAGCCATCGCGGCTGTTTTGGCGGCTGTTCGTTCTGCGCCCTGTCGGTCCATCAGGGGCGCCACGTGGTGTCGCGGTCGGCGGAGTCCATTCTCGACGAGATCCGCCGCCTGACGCAACACCCCGATTTCCACGGGACGATCAGCGATGTGGGGGGACCGACCGCGAACATGTATGGCATGTCGGGGTTCGACGAGAAGGTCTGCTCCGCCTGCCGCCGTCCCTCGTGTCTGTATCCGGCGGTGTGTCCCAACCTGAACACCGCGCACGGACCGCACCTTTCCCTTCTGCGCCGCGCGCTGGGTATCGAGGGGGTCGAGCACCTGTTTGTGGCCTCGGGCATCCGGTACGACCTGTTGCAGGATATGCCGGAACTTGAGGAAGTCCCCGACCGCGCCGTGGATCAGCGCAAGGAAAGCATGGGTGAAAAGAAAGTGCGCCTGCGCCTGATGCACCAGCGCGAGGAGAAAAAGCGGCAGGAAAATGAAGCCTACATGCAGTTGCTCGTGCGGCATCTGGTGGGGGGGCATCTGTCCGTGGCACCCGAGCACGTGACCAAGAGCGTCCTGGCGCTCATGCGCAAACCGAGCATTCAGGTGTACGAAGCCTTTGCCGAGCGGTTCGAGGAGATGAGCCGTTCGATCCACAAGAAGCAGTATCTGACCCCCTACTTCATCGCCTCGTTTCCAGGTTCCTCCGAGGAGGACATGCGCGCCCTGATGCGTTTCCTGAAACTTTCGGGACGCAAACTCCAGCAGGTGCAGGATTTTCTCCCCTGCCCGATGACCCTGGCCGCGGCCATGTACCATTCCGAGATGGACTACCGCGACCTACGCCATCTCTATGTGGCCAAGTCCCACATGGAGCGCGAACACCAGCGCGCCCTGTTGCTCTACCACCAGCAGGACGAACTGCCCGAACCGAGAAGGAAAAAAGCCGTTCCCCCACATCCTCCAAAAGGTCGAGGAGCGGCGTCCCCCATCCCTTACAAAAAAGGCCTCCCCAAGAAACTCGTCCCCGGTCCAGGCCGCCAGCGGAAAAGGCGGTCGTGAGGCGGGGTTTTGTTTATAAAACAAGTAAACCCGCAGGAGACTGAGGACGCTCAATCCGATGATCCGCAGAATCTTCCAGACCGCTCGGAACACCCAGGTCTTTCGCCGTGGTCAGCGCAAGTGGCTCCGGTTTCTGCTTTCCCTGCGCGGGACGCCCGAGTCGGTCGGGCTGGGGTTTGCCCTGGGGGTGTTTGTGGCGTGTACGCCCACGGTCGGGTTGCACCTGATCCTGGCCGCGGCGCTGGCCACCCTGTTCCGCGCCAGCCGTCCGGCGGCTTTGCTCTCCTCCTGCCTTTCCAACCCGGCCACCTTCACCCCCCTGTACATGTTCGCCTACAAGGCCGGCGCGTGGCTGATCCCCGGTCCGCCCGCCAGCGAGGTCTGCCAGATCCTGTCCCGCATTTTTCACGATCTCGGAACGCTCCAGTTCGGTTCGTTTCTACGGGAATTCAAGGTCTTTTTCTCCATCGGGATGGATGTTCTGGCGCCCATGATGCTCGGCGGGAGTCTGATGGGACTGGTGGCTGGGGCGCTTGCCTACCCGATTGCCCTGTGGCTTTTCGAGACATTCCACAACTTCCGCGAGAAACGCCGCGCCCACCGCAGTCGGCACCGTCCGCACCTTTACCACGGTTTGCACCCCTCACACCCATCCCATCCCGATGGGTTGGAGTGAGAGGAGGAGGAATATACATCGCGGCATGTAACCGGCCTTCATTTAACCACGAAAGACCTGGCGCAGCGGAGCCGGAACCAACTTCGCGTTTTCTGAAGAAAGCGCCCTCCAGGGATCGCCAATCTCCTGATTGGCGCGGTTGCGGTTCCGGGCATCCGGGCGACTTTGCGGGATTCCGGAGATTAACAAACTCAGCCCGTTGGGTTGCGCTTCGCCTGGAGCGGGCTTTCAGCCCTTGGAGGGGATGGGGCCATGGGACCCAGGCCGACGCTTCGCTCTGCCCTGGGCTGACATGGACCACCCTGTCAGGGCGCCGTTTGTGTCGGTTCTTCCGGGTTTTGAGGCGGGTTCCAGGTTTTTTGCCACAGTCCCCCCTCACTCATCGCGCCCCAGACAAATTCGGCCGGAAGGTGTGCCAGGTCATTTGTCAGGGAGGGTTTCTGTACTCGTGGGAGGCGTTCTTCGTAGGAACGGGCCACCAGTCCAATCCGACCGGTCAACCCCATCTGGCGCCAACAGAAGAGTTCGTCTTCCCGGCATTGCTCGATCACCGGGCGGGAATCATACGGACGCTGATATTCCCGGTAGGTGTTGATCTCTGAACTGGCGCGAACGGCCTCGCCCCATTCTCCATACTGAATCGCCAGCTCGGATCGCACACGGCTGGTCATATTACCCCGGACGACATCGAGTTTCCTCAAGACACGCAAGACGGCAAGAGAACTTTCGGTTCCATCCCGGAAGTCGTTGTGCATGCCATTCCGGAACGCATCACTTTCGAGATTTTCGATCAACTTGTCGTATGTTTCCTGATACGACATTTTCCCCCACTCCAGAGGGAGATTCAGGCACGCCTTGAAATCTTCCACACTCTGCAACAATTTCTGCCGAATCTGGGATGGGGTGGCCGAACCGGTATTCGCTCCAATGGCCTCTTCCAGTTCTTTCCAGGCCACAATCCACTCCTCGGCCAGATACCGCATGGTCGGGGAGAGGTGGGGAAAGTCGCGGAGGTTCAAGATTTCCTGCCCGGCTGCGTCCACGATGATGGTCCGCGAGGTCGGCGTGTCGTCCGTGCTGGGTGTTTCCCTGTTTTCGTCCGAGTGGGACATTTCTCTACTTTGCTCGACTTTTTCGAGTTGTCGGGGACCGGAGATTACGGGCGGGACGACCTCCCGCGTCAGGTTCGGGAGCGAAATTGCGATCAGGCCCAGGCAGACCAGGCCGAACCCGGCCACACCGCCGATCAGCAGACGCCAGAACCACTTTTTCTTCTTCCCGGGAGGGAGGGACGCTGTTTCATTCATTTTCGACTTTCTTCTTTCCGGTACCTGGCCATCGGCCATTTCTTGGCGCGTTTCAGGGACGGGCTTTAAACGCCGTCACTACTATAGTGTCAAATCGGCCATTTTGTTGGAAGGTTGGATGCGTTTTTTCGATTTTTTTTTGGGGGGGGGCTCACCTCTGTTTTCCAAAAGGAAGCCCGACTGAAACAGGCTCCAGACAAGAAAATGTCGGAAACGGTCTCTCTGGGTTATATTGTCCGACTTGGCGGCGTATCCCGTTCCATTTCTTCAGGGTTCCGTTTGGGCCGGTTCTTTCTGGTTTTGAGATGACGTCTCACTCTCCCGCCATTGTTCATTGACGATCCTTTCCCAAACAAATTCGGCTGGAAGGTGCATCAGGTTATTCGTCAGGTTTGGGTACCGTGGCCGTGGAATACTTTCCTGGTAAGAACGAGCGATCACTCCGGCCCGCCCGGCCGATCCCATCTGGCGCCAGCAGAAGAGTTCATCTTCCCAACACTGTTGGGTTACCGGCAGTGAATCGTAGTGCTCCTCACATCTTCTAAAGGTATTTATCGAGGATAAATATTGTACCGCCTCCCTCCATTCCCCGTATCGGATCGCCACTTCGGCACACATACGATAGTGCATATCACTGCTGAGATATGAGAGTTCCATCAATACAGTAAAATAGGGCAACATCTCCTTCGGAAACTCCCCATAAAGGAGATTTCCGACAGAATAGCCATAGGAAGTATAGAGTCGGCCCTCACCTATTTCCGCATCCTGATACGAGGTTCTTCCCCACTTCAGGGGAAAATTCAGGTACTCCTTGAATGCTTCCGCCCCTTGGAACATTTTCTGTCGAATCCGGGGAATATTGCTCGAATTCTTGTTTGCTTCCATCCCCCGGTCCAGAACATTCCAGGCCCCAACCCACGTTTCAGCCAAATACCGCATTGTAGGAGAGAGATGAGGAAAATCCCCAAGATTCAGAATCTCTCGTCCGGACGCATCCACAATGACGGTATTTGACGTTGGCCTGTCGTCCGAGCGGAGCATTTCTCCATTCTGCATGATTTTTTCTGCCTGGCTGGAACCGGAGATTTCGGGAGGAGGAATCTCGCGATTCAGGTTAGGGTCTGAAATGGATCTCAACCAGAATGAAAAGAGGCAATAAAGCAGAAATGTACCACCTATCACGCCAAATAACAGGTACCACAGTCGCTTCTTCCACGGATCAGGAGGGGGAGAACTTTCATTCATGTCGTTGAGGCTTTCATGATCTCTATTTTTTCCAAGGACCATTTCAGGAGCATTTCTGGCACGGTTTCCATAAACCGTCCAGAATATAATGTCAGATCAAGTATTTTTGAATGGTCGGATACGTTTATTTGTTGTCCTGACGAACTGTGGGGCCAACAAAGAACAGGGGGGCGTTCTTCTTTCCCTGGAAAACCGCTTTCTCTCCCATTCATGTGATAGGATAAGACGCGGCACGGGCTTTGCTTCTCTTTCGGGTGTCGGGTCCGGTACGGACGCCGGAAGGAGCGTGCGGCTCCCCCGCAGGGGCGTCCGGCCAAGATGCAAAGGGCCTTACAATCCAATACGAAGGATAGGGGAATAACCATGAAACAGCACAGGAACACGCTTTCGATTCTTTTGCTTCTGGTGGTCGTGGCGATGGGACAATTTGTCACATCTGCGCCGGTTCGCGCGGCGGAGCAAGGTTCCGTTCTGGCGCAGTTGAACGACGATGTGGCCGCGGTGGCCGAGAAGGCTTCTCCGGCGGTGGTCAGTATCATTGCGACAACCGTGCGCACGCAGCGCTACATGGAGATGGATCCGTTCCAGTGGTTCTTCGGCCCAGGCACGGATCCGTTCGGTCGCGGTGGGGGGCAGCAGGTGGTCCCGAAGGAACGTCAGTTCCGGCAGCAGGGCCTGGGCAGCGGATTTATCATCAGCAAGGACGGCTACATCCTGACGAACAACCACGTGGTGGCCGACACGAATGAACTCGAGGTGTATCTGAGTGACAAACGGCGCTGCAAGGCGCGGCTCATCGGGGCCGACCCGGAGACCGAGGTGGCGGTTATCAAGATTGACGAACCGAATCTGCCGTTTCTGGAACTGGGCGATTCGGACGCGATGAAGGTGGGCAACATTGTGCTGGCCATCGGCAGTCCGCAGGGGCTTTCGCAGACCGTGACGATGGGGATTGTCTCGGCGCTCAACCGGACCTCGATGCAGATCACGAAGTTCGAGAATTTCATTCAGACGGACGCGTCGATCAATCTGGGCAACAGCGGCGGGCCGCTTCTGGACGCGCAGGGGCGCGCGATCGGCATCAACACGGCCATCTACAGCAACACGGGTGGCTCGATCGGTATCGGGTTTGCCATCCCGATCAACATGGCCAAGAAGATCGCCGAGAAGATCGAGAAGACCGGCAAGGTTGAGCGCGGCTACCTGGGCATCGTGATGAATGATATTTTGCCGAACATGGCGGACCAGTTGGGCACGAAGGACCTGACGGGCGCGGTGGTCAGTCAGATTGTCGAAGGGTCGCCCGCCGAGGGGGTGCTTCAGGTCTATGACGCGATCGTCGAGTTGAACGGCCAGCCGCTCAAGGGCAGTTCCGATCTGCGGAACCAGGTGGCCAACATGTCGCCGGGAGAAAAGGTGAATCTGACCGTGATCCGCAACGGAAGCCGCAAGTCCGTCACGATCGAGTTGGGTAACCGCAGCGGGGTGGATGAGGAGACGGCGCTTCAGACGGGTAAGGCGAAGGGGAAGGGACAGAAGGTTGAGGATGAAAAGGTGGACCTTGGGGTCTCGGTGCGGCCCCTCCAGGAGAGTGAAGCCGCTTCGTTGAATCTGGAAAAGACCGAAGGGCTGCTGGTGACGAAGGTGGACGAGAACGGCGACGCCGCCCGCAAGGGCGTGCAGCCGGGCGACGTGATCCTGCAGGTCAACCAGAAGCCGGTCAATACCCTGGCGGAGATGCGCGACGCCCTGAAAGCGGGGAAGGACAAGAACTCCGTGATGCTCCTAGTGCGCACGCGCGAGGGGGACAGTCTGGTGTTTGTGGAAAAAGCGAAGTAAGTCGAAGTCGGTGAACGCGGAACCGGCGTGACGTGAAATAGCGCGAGGGAACGCGAACCGACACGACTGGATGATTGATTTCAGGCCCTTCCTCGTCCCGTTGAATGGGGGTCGGGGAAGGGCCGGGTGTTTTCATACCGAGTTGCATTCAGAACGGTATAGATTCACAGGAGATGGAAAACGATCTCTCCTGGCGCAGCGAAGCCGCAACCCATTCGTAGGGGCGGACCTGTGTGTCCGCCCGAGCGCGAAGTCTGCGACCGTGGGGAGACGCGAAAACCCGAGAGAACGGGGATGAAAAGAATCATCGCGCAGAGACGCAGGGACGCGGAGACCGTTTGTTGTCAGCCACAGAAGGCACAAAAGTCACAGAAAGAGGAAATTCCTGTGTCTTCTGTGCATTTTTGTGGCTGAAAATCTTCGTGGCTTGCGTAGATTTTGCATGATCCTAAAAACCGCAGTTGAGCGTCCCTGCCCCAGCTTTACTCCAGGCGGGCGAGACGCCCTCCCTCCCAGGAAACGCCCATTTTTATAGGGAGAAAGCGTTTGCCGGGAGCGCCAATCTCCTGATTGGCGCGGTCAGTTAGACTCACCCAAAAGGTGACCGAGCCAAAACATTTTTCGCCCCATAACACAAGAATAAAGGACTCGTTTTCTGTCCTCAACTGCGGTTTTGTATCTCCCGAATTCAAACTCGTATCAGGAGGACACAGACAATCACGTGGAACAGGATAACGGACAAACAACCGCATGAGACGGATGGGGGGATTGCGGATCGACAGAATTGGTTTGAGATTCCGACAATTTCTTGATCCCGTATCCAGTCCGTCCCTTTTTCGGAAATACTGATGGAAAAAAAACAACCCGCCGGACAGACCGTTTCGGTCTGCCCGGCGGGCTTTCATTTCAGGGACATAGCGTTTGCGCTCACGGCTTCGGGAAGGGCAGGTCGTTTTCCGTGAAGACGCGGAACCCGGCCGGAATACCCGTAGTGCCCTTGTCGCCCTTAAATTGGATGGGTTTCGCGGCGCTGGACCAACTCTCGCCCGCGATGTGGGGCAGGGGGTAAACCGTCGGATTCACTCCGTTGCAGCCGATGCTGGTGATGGTGCCCTGGCAGTTGGGGGCAACGGGGTACAGGCCGTCGGGAGTGAGTTCGGCCCCGGCGACGAAGATGCCCTGGACGCCGAGCGCGCCGAAAGCGCTTTCGATGTTGCGCGAGGCGCCCATGCCGGTTCCCGAGACGAACAGGGACCTGGTGGTCGAGGCGGTTTCTCCCTGGAGCACGCCGAGGTGGCCGCCCTGTGCGACCAGGCCGCGGTTGGTCCAGGCGCGCACGTAATTGGCCTTGAGTTGCTTGATCTCGCCCGACACGACGATCATCTCGGAGCACACGTCGCCGCCCTGAGTCGTGAGGGTGAACTGGGGCGCTGTGACGTAGAGCGAACCGAGAACATGCGCCGGACGGAAAATCGGCAGGATGCCGTTTCCGCCCATCGAGTAGGCGCCGCTGCGGGTGGAGATCTTCACCGGTTTCTGGTTCGCCGTGAGTTCGACCGACGGCGCTTCGATGCCGCCGCCCTTGACGGAGAGCGAGAGGAGTTCCGCCGCGACAAACGAGCCGCTGCCAATCCCGCCGAAACTCACATAGGGCAGGCCGTACGCGTTCCGGTTGGTCTTCTTGCTTGAGATGGTGAGCGATTTGATGGCGTGCTGCGGCGCGTTGAGCGTTTCGAGCGTCACGCCGGTCAGGCTGATCTTGCCGGGCCACGGACTTGTGCCGGTGGCTTCGAGGGTCATGCGGCCGACCTGCGGGGCGGTCAGGTGCGTCGAGTTGGGCGCGCTGGAAATCTTCAGGGAGCCAAAACCCTGGACCGACAGGCGTTCGATGTAACTGTTTTTTGTCGTCAGATTTTTCAGGGTTCCAAGCACCTCGAGTTCCTTGATGGGCGCTTCGCAGTAGAACTGTTCGAGCGATCCGGCGACACCCATGCGGGGCACGGCGCTGGTCGTCAGGATGCGCATGCCTTCCCGGTCCACCAGGCCGCCTGCTCCGTTTTTCAGTTTCTTGATCTTGATGGAACTGCGGGCGCCCAACTGTGTTACCAGGACGCGGTCGTCATTGGCCACCTCGACGGAGCAGTTCTTGTAGAGAATCTGGTAGTCGGTCAGGATCGTTCCGGACGCCCACCCGCTGTCGCCCGTTCCGAGGTTGCTGGCCAAGGCGCCGTTGGCGTCAATCGCGGTTCGGACCCAGTAGTAATAAGTCCGGGCCGATTCGACGGTGGTGTCGTCGAAAACGTTTGCCTGTTGCCAGGGGCTGACTGCGACCGGGTTCGGGTCCGAGGGCGCCTCGGAACGGAACACGCGGTAGTAACTTTCCGAAATGCCGGGCGTCCAGGTCACCTCGACCCGGTCGGCGTAGAGACCGTCCGAGGCCGCCAGTCCTTCGGGAGCGGAGGGGGCCTCGGCGAGGATCACCGGCTGGCTGGGCGCACTGGCGATGACGGGGTTTCCGGCCCGGTCGAGCGCGGCCCCGCCCACGACCGCCAGAGTGAAGGAACCCGCCCCGGTCAGGCCGGAGACGGTCACCGTGTAGGTGGTCTCCGAAAGACTGGTGAGGGTAACAGTCGTGTGCTGAGTCCCCGTATGGACGATTTGCACATCCTCGGCCGAATCGAAACCCCAGACCGGGCTGTCGAAGGCCACGGCGAAGTCAATGCGGGTGGCGTAGGTGGGCCCAACGTTGGCGGGGATGATATGGACGACGGTGGGGTACTGTGTGTCCACCAGAATGCCGTTACTGGCGGGGGAGTAGGGACTCTGGTTTCCGGCGCGATCGAGAGCGCGGACGCGGCAGTAGTAGGTTTTGTCCTGCAGGACGTTACAGGTGGCCGTCGTCAGGACCGTAGTGCCGGACGTGACGAGCGTACTGGTCGGGAAAAGTGGCGATGTGGCGATTTCGTAGTGGTAGGCCTCGATTCCCGAAAGTCCCGGGTCGGTCGAGGGAAGCCATTGGAAGGTCAGCAGGGTGGAACTGGAAAATTCCCCTTCGTCCCCGGGAGTCCCCGGGGTGGTGGGGGCGAGGGTGTCCACCAGAATCCCGTCGCTGGGCAGGGAGACCGGCCCGCCGTTTTCCGCATGGTCCACGGCCTGGACGCGGCAGTAATAGGTGACCCCGCTCATGCCGTCGAAGTTCAGGGTGGGCTGGGTCACCGTGCCGGTTGTGACCAGTGTGGCGGAGGAAAAGTTCGGGCCGGAGGTGATTTCATACCGGTAGTACGCCACGCCTGAGCCCTCGCCGTCGGACGGCGCGGACCAGGTGAAGGTCAGGTGGCCGGTCCGGCTGTAAAGGCCTTGATCCACGGGGGTACCCGGGATTTCCGGGTTCACGGTGTCGAGCCAGATGAGGGCCTGTGTGGCGGTGGTGGAAACATTGTCCACCCCGTCGCGGAATTCGGCCAGAACGGTTCGTTCCCCGTCACCCGCGCTGAGGTTCCAGGTTCGAGTCGCCGTGGTCGGTTCCCACTCGCTCCACCCGGCTCCGTCGTTGAGGCGCATGTGGGTGACGCCGGAGGGTTGGATGCCCGGATCGAGCCAGGCGATCTGGAGGGTGACGGTGGTGGAACCCGTGTAAGGCGCGCCGCCGTTGATCTGGAGCGTTCCCGTCGGGAAGCCGTTGTCCTGAGTCGAGGAGGTGGGGTCCGACCACTCACTGAGGAAACCGGTGGTCTTGTGGACTCGTACGCGGTACCAGTAGGTCACTCCGTCCGTCAGGTTGTCGAAGGTGTAGGAGGTGGTGACTGAAGTGGCCTCGACCGAGAGGACCGGCGACGTGAAGTCCGCCGAGTCGCTGATCTGGAGGGGGTACGTGTCGGCGTTCACGACCGGAGACCACGTCACCGTATTCTGCGTTCCGGAGGTCCACCGGGGTTCGGGCTGGAAGAAGGGGCGTGTGTTGTCAATCTGGACCGAGAGACTTTCGGAACTGGCCATGTTGCCGTTCCCGGAGAGGTCCAGACAACTCGATGGGTTCACGGCCAGGGTGAAACCGCCCTTGCCTGCGAGATTCTGGACGGTGACCCGATAGGTCGAGGCGTTCTGCTCGGCGATGACCACGCCCGTGTGGGTGGTGTCGCTGGCCGGGTCGTGGCGCACGGTTACGTCGCCCGCTTCGGAAAAGCCGGTTACAGGCTCGCTGAAACGCACGGTGAAGGCGATCGAGTCTGCGTGGGTGGGGCCTGTCGTTTCCGGCGTGACTTCGGTCACTGCGGGTTGGATTGTGTCGTAGGTCACGGTGGTGTCGCCGTCGCCGGTGGGCAGGGCGGAACGGTTGCCGGCCACGTCGGTGGCGACCACACACAGGGAGTACGTGGTGTTGGCTGTCGGCGGCATGAAGGCCAGAGTGGCTGAAGTGGTGGCGCCGGTTGTGTCGGAGGCTTTCCACTCTTGCGCACCCTGACGATACCACAACCGGACCTCGCGCAGGCCGCTGCCTGAGTCCGAGGCGCCTGTGTACACGACCGGGATCGGTCGGGTGTTCGCGTAGCGCGGCGAGGAGGCGACGCCGGTCACGGGCAGGATGGTGTCCACACCAATGCCGTCGCTGGAGGGCGAGAAGGCGCTGAGGTTCCCCGCGCGGTCGCGGACTTGAACCCGGGCGAAGTACTGACCGTCCGCCGGGGCCGGGAGGGTTTTCGTGAGAGCGTTGCCGACCCACTCATCCAGCACGTCGCTGGCGCCGGGTGTGGTCCCGACCTGGAGGTGGTAGCTGTCCACACCCGCCGGGCCATTGTCTTCCGCGGCGAGCCAGGTGAACGTGAGGGACGAGGTCGTGGTCCAGGCGCCACCATCGAGTACCTCGGCGACCGGATTGGGCGTCTGCGTGTCGAGGGTGATGGTGCTCTGGATGGGGTCGGATTCATTGCCGGCCACGTCGAGGAAGCGGACCTCGAGGGTCCGCATGCCGTTTTCCGGGCTGAGAGTGACCGTGCGTGTGGGACTGAACGGTTCTGGGGCGCTCCAGCCAGAGCCGTCGTTGAAGCGCATGGAGGCGATGCCGGAGGGGGTCGTGCCCTGATCCTGGGCCGTGAGTTTCACGGGGAGGGTGACGGTGCTGGCGTAGAGCGCGCCGTCGGCAAGAATCAGAGTGCCGGTGGGCAGGGTGGCGTCCTGGGACGAGGAGACGACGTTCGACCAGGGGGTCGAGAAATGCGGGCCTTTCTGCGCCCGGAGGCGGTAAAAGTATTTGACCCCGTCGGACAGATTCTCCACCAGCCGGTTGTCTTCGAATGGGTCGAGGATCAGGTCGCTGACCCCGTCCGAGAAGTTCGCGGTGGCGCTCACCTGCAGGGTGTAGGAAGTCACGCGCTCGAGCGGGGTCCACCGGATCAGGTTCGCGGTGCCGGAAGTCCACGCGGGTTCGGGGAGCAGTTCGGGCACGGAATTGTCAATCCACACTTCCGGGCTGGAACCGGACGCCAGATTCGGGAGGCCCGAGACGCTTTCGCAGACGCCCGCTTTCACGGAGAGAACCAACCCGCCCGTCCCGGAAATACCGGTCACCCGCACGGTATATTGGGACGCCGTGTTGGTGGTGACCGACAGGGCCGAGATGGTTGTGGTGCCCGTGACAAAGACGGTCAGGTCCGAGGCCGAGTCGAAACCGACGACGTCCGAGTCGAACTGGACGACGAAGTCCACGGCGGTCGAGGAAGTCGGGCCGGTTTCGGACGGGGCGATCGAAGTGATAAAGGGCGGAGTGGAATCCACAACGATGGTCAGGGGTTCCGAAGCGGGTGTTTCAACGTCGGCCTCGTCCACGGCGCAGGCCGTGAGGGTGTGGACGCCATCAGCGAGGGCGATGTCGAAACCCTGGGTGGTAAAGGAAGACGCGGTGTCCTCCACGAGGACCGTGTCGCCTTCCTTGAGGCGCACGCGCACGTCCGGGTCGGTCTGGCCCTTGACGGTCAGGCCCGAGGTAAGTCGCGTGATATTGTCCGTGCTGGAAACGCCCGTGTCGTCCTCGGCCATTAGGTCGAGCGCCTTCGGGGTGGGGGGCAGGGCGTAGCCTTTGATCTGGATGTCGAGTGGGGACTTGTCCGTGTCGTTGGTGGTGACGGTGAGCAGGGCCTCGCGGCTGCGGCGGACAGACGGGGTGAAACGGATTTGAACGATTCTCGCTTCTCCGACGGTGAAGGTGGTCGCGGTATCCACGGTATTGACGATCGAGAAATCGCCCACGTTGGGTCCGGAGAGTTGGAGCGGGGTGGTGGTTTGAAAATTCAACGGATCGTAGCCGTTCGAAATGAGCGTGATCTCGGCGTTGTAGGGACCGGCTTTCCAGTCGCGTTCCCCGAAGTCGAGGACATTGCCGAACGGCAGGACAAAGAGGTCGTATTGCTTGCGCATCTCGTAGGCGCCGATGTCGTAGGCCGAGCCGGAACCGTCGGTTCCCTGCCCCGCGATTTCGACGGGACGGTAAACGCCGTCCAGACTGGTGAGTGGCGCGTTCTGGCTGGTGCCCTGGTCCACACAGGCCGACCCACTGGTGAGGCGGTAGTCCACCAGTTGATAGCGGCAGCCCGCCGTGGTCCAGTCGGTGGCGTCGCCGAAGAGTTCGAGCGTGGTTGTGGTGTTGTTCAGGATGAGCGCTTGGTTGGGCAGGGTGGCGCTTGTGACGAGGAGGCGCCCGGCCAGCGCGCCGGGGACGAAGTGCGCCGCGCTGTCGGTCAGGCTGGTGGTGCGCGTGTCGGCGTTGAGGGCGGGCGCGGTGGTCCAGGTGCCGGAGACCCCCTCCGCCTCATCCATGACAAACTTCGGGTCACCGGCCACGTTGCCGCTGGCGCCGGGAACGTTCAGGTTGATCGCCGAGGCGCTGGTCTGGTCCGACTCGACGAGGCCCAGGTCGTAGTAATCGCCCGGGGTGTTCTCGCGGAGCAGGTTGTTGAGCACAAGCGGGCTGGACGGGGTGTCGAACACGAACATCGCATACTTCGAGTTCCGGGTGAAGACGCTGTTCACTATCTTCGGGCTGGAGCCTTCCTTGCAGAAAAGCCCGCCGCCGTTGCGCTTGGAGATGTTGCTCGAAATGACACAGTTGACGATTGTCGCATTCGAGGCGTTCAGGCACAGGAGGCCGCCCGCGTCTCCCTCGGAGAAGTTGCCGGTGATGAGGTTGTTCTCGATGCGGGGCGAGGCGCCTGTGCAATAGACGCCTCCGCCGCCGATGCCCGGCGTGCCTTCCTTGATCGAACGGTTGCCGGAAATCACCGATTGGGCGATGACCGGAGACGACTCCCAGCAGGAGACGCCGCCGCCCGAGTCCTGGGCCACATTTCCGACGATGACGCAGTTGAGGATCTGCGCCGAAGAGTTGCGGGTACACGAGACGCCGCCGCCGTAGAGCGCCTGGTTGCCGGTGACGGAGCAGTTTTCGAGAATCGCGGAGGATTCCCAGAAGAAGACGCCCCCGCCGTCGCCCGTGGCGGAGTTGCTGGTGATCGTGCAATTGGTGATGAGGACGGTTTCGTTTCCGCCGCTGCAGAAGAGGCCGCCGCCATTGGTCAACTCGGTTGCCGTTGTGTCTCCCTGCGCGCCGCGGAGGGTGAAGCCGTCGAGGCGGATGTTGCCTGCATTCTGGATGGAGACGACATGGGGGGCGGGTTTGCCGGCGTTGGCGGCGCTGGCGTCCAGAATGGACGCGCGCGACCCGGCAACGCGTTGCGTGAGGCTGGTTTCCGTTCCGTCAAACCCGCCGTACAGCAGGGTGCCGGTGGTCAGCGAGACCGCTTCCGGGTAGAGACCGCTGGCGACCCAGATTTCGGCGCCGCCGGAGGTTGAGGCCTTACCGAGCGCGGCGGAAAGAGTCGCGCAGGCGTTGGTCCAGCTGCTTCCGCTCCCGTCTCCCGACGCTCCCGCCTTCACATAGAGGCGAGTGGACGCTCCCCCCTGAGCCTGAACGGTGAGCGGCGCCAGCGCAAGCAGACACAGCAGGAGGATTCCATCGAACAGGCGCGCTCGGGACGGGGTGGGCGAAAGGAACGAAGTGAGCATCGAGACGATCTCCTTGAGCATCAAGTCAGCAAAACAAATTTCCGCGCGCAACGCGGACGAAAAAAACCAGTCTATTAGAACACAGGGGCATGACGCTTATCAACCTAAAGTCGGGGGTTTTGCATTTCGGCCTTGATTCTTCAGTCTTACCCGAAGGATTCGAGAAATCGAATTTCTTGAGGTTTTTAGCCCTCGGAGGGGGCGACGGTGAGGTGCTGCGCAGGCTTGTAAGCCAGCCGGGGGTGACCGAAGGGAACCCCCGGAAGAAAGCGCAAAACAAGTTCAAGCCCCGGAGGGGCGACAGAAACGTGAAGGATTGAGGTATTTCGGGAGGAAGGCGCGTTTGGGAAGGATTCCTGCCTGTAAGCGGCCCGTATGAAAAGAAGACTCGCGGGGAAAGCAAGACGCCGGGAATCGCTTTTCTCGATCAAGAGAAGGTCCCGGGACCGCCAATCTCCCGATTGGCGCGGTAAAAACACCCCCGACGGACCGCAAAAACGCGAACGACCTGGCGCAGCGAAGCCGCACCCCATCCGTAGGGGCGGACCTGTGTGTCCGCCCCCGTGTGTGTCTCCCCCTGTGTGTCTCCCCCTGTGTGTCTCCCCCTGTGTGTCTCCCCCTGTGTGTCCGCCCCCTGTGTGTCCGCCCAGAGCGCGAGGTTTGCGCTGCGACCGTGGGGAGACGCGAAAACCCGAGAGGACGGGGATGAAAAAAAATCATCGCGCAGAGACGCAGGGACGCGGAGACGCGGAGACCGTTCTTTTGTCAGCCACATGAGGCCCAAAAGTCCTGGCACGGCAAAAACACCCCCGATGGACCGCGAAGAACGCGAACGGCCTGGCGTAGTGAAGCCGTACCCCATCCGTAGGGCGAACCTGTGTGTCCGCCCCCCTGTGTGTCCACCCGGAGCGCGAGGTCTGCGCTGCGACCGTGGGGAGACGCGAAAACCCGAGAGAACGGGGACGAAAAGAATCATCGCGCAGAGACGCAGGGACGCGGAGACCGTTTGTTGTCAGCTACAGGAGGTGCAAGAATCGCAAAAACTGGAAATTTCCCTGTGCCTTCTGTGCATTTTTGTGGCTGAAAACAGGCGATTTTTAGACACAGAAGGTTGTTTTCCGTTTTCCGGTGGGGTTCAAGCGGGGGTTAGAGGGGAATGGGTGAGGTGTCGCCGGATTTCCACCGGATTTCGCGAATATCAACAGGGGGTGATGCTCCTAACGCAGTCCGAGCATCTCAGAAATCGTTATTATAGAATGGAAGGAGCCTATCTCAAGTTTATCATAGGGATTTTCCTTCACCTTTTTTACTCCGGAAGGGGTTAACCTGTAATGATATACGGCCATCGGGTGGTGAATGGAACGCCCATGAGTGAAAGTTTCGATCACAAAAGATTCCTCCGATTCCCAATCAAGAGAAACACGATATGACCTCGACATGATATCTTTATCCAATGGGTACTGAATGCTCCTTGTTTCCTTTTCCCCAACGATCGTTATGATTGCAGTTTTATCCTCGATCCTCAGGACCGCAATTCTATTCCCTTCCGGGGAAATACTCCAGAAAACCCAGTCCGATTCGTTAATCTTATCAGTATAGCCAATACTTCCTTTATAGGGAATTGTCCGCTTTGGCACCCATTGTGTCCCATCAAACCCCCACAGTTCGAAATCGGTCAGTCCGGGGGTCTTGTTTCTTTTCACCGCATAAACAAGTTCATTTTTTGTGTTCCTGGATTGGTATGCATCCATGGAAAATGCCGCTTCAAATAATGACTGCCTATGTGACACCTCTCCCATATCTGTCAGGGAGTAGTCGGCTACTGAAACACCGGAGCCTGTTACATATTTCTTCGTAACCAGATGAATACTCCCATTCGCATCACGGAATATTTCGCAGGGCTCGAGTTCCAAAGGGAAGTTTTCATGAATTTCCCATTCTCCGGAAGAATAAACACAGAGGAACTTCTTCTTGGTTAAATGATGGGGATTCTCCTTACTGAAGAACTCCATGATACAGAATATATCACCATCGCATGCGGCATATTCTGCGCTCCAATTGGAATTCACAGGCATCCAGGAAAGGTTGCTGTGAAATTCTTTGTTGATTGAGGAACTCAACGGATAACAGGGAAACTTAAAGGTCAGAAGGTCGAAAATAAAGGGGCGTCTCAAGATCCTCCACTTGACCCGGCACGACGACCATTTGGGGTCCAGATCCTGACGCCCGGTAATGCTCAACCTCATGTTCGGGTTTTCTTTGTCACCGGAGAGAACATAACCATAGGTCGGCTTGTCATCAATCTTGAATACCTCGGGATATTCGTAATGACTGCAGGACGCCAAAAAAAGCAGGGGTATCGCACAGAAGATTGTCCGTAACGTATTCTTTCGAACTTCTGTATCTCCCTTGGTGGTCATGGTTTTTTCCCTGCCTCTTTGGGCTTTTCACCTATTCGTATAATTTTTTTGGTGGTGTTCCAATGGAAGGCACCGAAAAATACCATGCGATTATCATACCACTCCATCGACTCTCGTGTTACTTCGCTTATGTCAGATTATTACCTCCTCGTCCAAAGAACATGCAACGAAGGAATCTCGATTCTTCTCATTTTTGGGGTATGTTCTTCGATTCGTTTATGAGATCAAGCATATCCTTTTTAGTAACCCACTCACGTGTATTACTTTCTTTCTGAAGAATATCCTCCTCGTTGTCCAGAAAATCGGGATTTGCGCCAGACTCTAACAACGCAACGACTTGTTTTGGATGCCTAAGTTCCGTGGCAAAATGTAATGGAGTTTTTCCATCGTTCGTTCTTGAATTTGGGTCTACACCCATAGAGACAAGATAATAGATTGTCCGCGGTTCGTCTACATGGCAAATGCACGCACAATGCAGGAGCGTGTCTCCATAATTATCTCTCATCAAAGGATCGAAGTTTGGAACAATTTTCACAAGATAGCGGAACAATTCATAGTTCCATGTCGCATAAGAGAAGACCGACATTCCATCCCTATTGCGTTCCTGGATATTTGCGCCATAATCCAGGAGGAGTTGAATCGATTCATAATCTCCCCCTCCAGCAGCAAAATGAAGGGGCGTACAACCCTGAAAATCTTTTGAGTTTGGATCCAATCCCTTCTCTAAAAGCCATTTTGCAACTTCTGTTCTATGTTGACATATGGATTCAGTTAACAAATCTATACGGCGCCATTCCCAGGACCCAAAGGTATATTCAGGAGGATCTTGATTGAGATATTCAGATGGCCCTCTTAATTCGTGAACATGAGAAAGGTCCCTTTTAAACATGCAGAGTATTTTCAGTAATGGCAGATTTCCTCTTCTCACGGAATATACAATAAACGGCCCCCACATTATGAATAGAAAAGAACCGATCACGATTGCCACGGACAGGGTCATGATCGAAAGCCACAGAAATCGCCGCCTTGTTCGTTTTCCGCTACCGGCCGTCTTACTTGTTCTCTCTGAGGATGCGGAATTTTCTATCGAAACCATACCTGCGTCCCCTCAAGGCTACTTAGCATATTGACCCGTTTGGATTCGAATCAGAATGTCGACCGGTCCGGATTTGGTACTCCGGGAGAAATAGTGTACTGATGCCTTATATACTTCTTCCCTGGCTGTATTTCATCATATTTCTTATTCGTCTCTTTCCTTATGTCGTTGCTACCCACGCAAAAAAATCTCGATATCCGAAGCCATACCACTACCTCCTGAAAAAACGGAATCAGAACGGCAGATCCTCCTCCGGTTCGGGTAGAGAGGTTGCCGCCGGGGATGAGGGTGCGGGGGACGGTGTCTGGAGGGGGATGAGGTTGGCGTAGGCGGCCATGAGGGTGTGCTGGGCGCCACGGGCGTCTCGGACGATGAAGCGGCGTTGCGAGGCGACTCCGCGCTCTTCCAGGATTTCGACTTCCCCGAGGAGTTTGTGGAAGAAAAGCTGGGGTGCGGCGGGTGGTGGCGGGGGAGAGGACGACGGCGTTTCCGACCGGGAGGACTCTTCCTGTCCCCGGGTTCGCGGGGACGAGTTGGGTGGCCGCGCCGAGGAGGACTCCGATTGTCCCGACGATGACGACTCGGGTTGGGTGGGAGTCGTGGGTTGAACCGGAGTTTTGATGGACGATGTTTTCCCTTCCCCTTCCGATTCCGAGGGACGCGGTGCCGTTTCTCTGGCGGGATGGGGTGTCCGGGGGGTGTCGGGTAGTTTCTGCAGGGGGACGGGTTCCGTTTTCCGCCGCCGCAGGGGGGGCAGGTCGGCGTCTTCGAGTTTGACGCGCAACGAGTCGGGGATTTCGAAGAGGAATTGCGAGGGGGTGGGCCAGTTGACCTCGCCGTAGAGGCGGCGCATCTGCGCGTGGGAGATATAGAGGCGGCGGCGCGCGCGGGTGATGGCGACGTAGAAGAGGCGGCGCTCTTCTTCACTGTGGCCCTGGTCGCGCACGGCGCGCGCGTTGGGGAAGAGGTCTTTTTCGAGCGCGACGAGGAAGACCACGTCGAATTCGAGTCCCTTGGCGTTGTGGACGGTCATGAGCGAAACACCACGTTCCTCGCCGGTTCGGGGCTGGTCGCTCGCCTGGCGCAGGACGACGGTTTCGAGGTAGTTGGCCAGGGACATCTCCGGATTCTCTGACTCGAATTGTTCCAGCGCGCCGAGGAATTCCCGGATGTTTTCCTTGCGCGAGAGGACTTCGATGGATTTCGGGTCGCCGAGCGCGGCCTCGTAGTCGGTCTTGTGGAGGATGTCCTCGACGAGTTCGCGGAAGGTCAGGCGCTCGAGCTGGGCGGTCCACTCGACGAACCAGTTGGCCAGTTGCTGCGCGGCCTCGGCGGCTTTCCCCTTCAGGCCCGCCTCGCGGAGAAGAGTCGGGGACAGGAGGATCTCGAACAGGGACAGGTGGAGCGAGTCGGCGTGCGTCAGCAGTTTCTGCTCGGCGGACTTGCCGATGCCCCGTTTGGGCGCGTTGAGGATGCGCAGGAGCGAGAGGGCATTGCCCGGGTTGGCGATGACCTGGAGGTAGGCGAGGAGGTCCTTGATTTCCGCCCGGTCGTAGAAGCCGACGCCGCCGATGACCTGATAGGGCACCCGGCACTCGCGCAGCACTTCTTCATAGACGCGCGAGAGGGAGTTGACGCGGTAGAAGAGGGCGATTTCGTCGAGGGGCAGGCCGTGGGCGTGGAGGGTGACGATTTCCCCCACGATCTGACGGGCTTCCTTGTATTCGTTTTCCGCGTCGATCTCGACGATCGGGTCGCCCGCTCCGTCCTCGGTCCAGAGTTCCTTGCCGAGGCGTTGCGTGTTGCGCGCGATGACGGCGCTGGCCGCATCGAGGATGGTGCCGGTCGAGCGGTAGTTCTGCTCGAGGCGGATGATTTTGGCTTCGGGGAAGTGCTTCTTGAATTCGAGCAGGTTGGTGATTTCGGCGCCGCGCCACGAGTAGATACTCTGGTCCTCGTCGCCCACCACGCACAGGTTGTGGTGCGACTGCGTGAGGAGGCGCACGAGTTCGAACTGCGCCAGGTTGGTGTCCTGGTATTCGTCCACGAGGACGTAGCGGAACCGGCGCTGGTACGATTCGAGCAGTTGGGGGTTTTCACTCCAGAGGCGCACGACGAGCAGGAGCAGGTCGTCGAAGTCCACGGCGTCGCTGGCGCGCAGGCGGCGCTGGTACTCGAGGTAGATGTCCGCCTGGTCCTTGTCGCGGATCGTTTCGATGAATCCCCAGGCGTCCTCCCCCTCGATCAGGCGCATTTTGGCGAGCGAGATCACTTCGCGCACACTGGCGGGGGGCAGGATCTTGGGGCTGTGGCCCAGCGCGTTGATGCAGTCGCGCAACAGGCCGGTCTGGTCCGTGTCGTCGCAGATGGAAAATTTTGGGGACAGACCGACGGCTGCGGCCTCGTGGCGCAGAACAGAGACGCATTGCGAGTGGAAGGTGGCCACGGGCAGGCGCTGGGTGTCCACGGAGCGGCAGAGTTGGGCCACGCGGTGTTTCATTTCGCGGGCGGCCTTGTTGGTGAACGTCGCGGCGAAGATTTCCCAGGGCGAGACCCCTTTTTCGTCAATCAGGTAGGTGATGCGGCGGGTGATGACGCGGGTCTTGCCCGAGCCGGCGCCCGCGATCACGAGCACGGGGCCTTCTGTCGTGACGACGGCTTCGCGCTGCTGGGGGTTGAGTCCTTCGAGAAGGGAGGAGTCGCTCATGCGGGGTTGTCCTTGTTTTGTGGGGCACCCCTTCAGGGTGCTTCGTTTTTTCTGGCGCTTTTCCGTGGGTTCCCTTCGGTCACCCACGGCTACTGATGGGGCGGCCCCTTCGGGGCCATATGAAGAACGGGGAAGATAAAACAATTGCCGGAAAGAATCTTCAGTATGATTCGACTGTCGGTTTTTACAATGGGCCGTTCCGTCCCGGAGGGACGGTCAGAAAATAGCCCACCGTTTCAACGGTGGGAAAACGGCCCGTAAACAATTCGTCCCGGAGGGACAGTTGAAAAGTCCGAGGGAACCGGCACCCGTCCCTCCGGGACGGGGAAAAGGGTTGATCCTGAACCCAGCGCTGAAGCGCTGGGCTATTGTCAGAAGTCCCTGACGGGACTTGGATTTGGACCACCGAACTCCGCGTTATCATGAAGATTCTTTCTGACAATATCTATAAACAGGAATTACTTTCATGCAGGGCAATTCTGTTCCTGTAGAACTTTTCCGTAGGCGGCGACGGAGTTGCGTACCAGCGCTTCGGCGGTGAATTGGCCGTGGACGTGTCGTTCGCCCGCCGCGCCGAGTCGTTGCGCCAGAGCGGGGTCTTCGAGCAGCCGCACGATGGCGGCGGCCAGGGCGTCGGGCCGCTTTGGCTCGACCAACAGGCCGGTTTCACTATCGCGCACCAGATCCGGCACGCCGCCCGTGCGCGTGCCCACCACCGGCAGGCGGAAGAGCATCGCGTCGGCCACCGAGGTACACAGTCCCTCGAGGTGCGACGAGAGCGCGAACAGGTCAAAGCCGCTCAGGAAGGTTTCGACGTCCTCGCGGTACCCGATCAGGCGGACGCAATCCTTCAGGTCCAATTCCTCGATCTGGCGTTCCAGGTCGGGGCGCAATTCGCCTTCGCCAACGATCAGGCACTGGGCGGTGGGGATGCGTTTTTGCACGGCGGGCAGGGCCGCGATCAGGGTGCGATGGTCCTTGTGGTCCACCAGACTCCCGATGGTTCCGATAACGGGGACATCGTCGGGGATGCCCAACTCGCGTCGCATTTTGTCGCGGGGGACCTGAAAGGTGAAGCGGGCCGGGTCCACGCCACTGGGGACCACAAAAATCCGGTTGGGCGCTACGCCGCCTTCCACCAGCACGTCGCGCACGCCGTTCGAGATGGCGAAGTAACGCACGCGCGGGTCGAGGTACTTGCGGCGCGAGAAATAGTTTTTCGAGATAGAGAAATCCACGCGGCGCGAGACGACGAGGGCGACCTGATGCATTTTGCGAGCCGCCATCCACGCCACAGCGTGTCCGTGGGCGTCGTGGGCGTGCAGCAGGGTGGCGCCGCGTGCGGTCAGGAGCCGCCGCAAGCGCCAGGCCGAAACGAGGTCGAGTTCGCCGCGCAGGGCCATCGGTTCGACGGGGATTCCGACTTTCTGCGCCTGTTCGCCCAGGGGCGATCCGGGCGGGCAGACCAGAATTTGAGGGACACCCAGTGACTGAAGGCCCCGGCACAGGGTCAAGGCCTGGCGTTGCCCGCCCCGCCATTCGCGGCCTGCGTCCACATGCACGACATTGAGTCCGGTGGGAATCTGCATTTGTTCTTTTGAAGGGGAGGCGGGAGAGGTCATGTCCGGTTCGCCTCCCTGGGTTGTTGTTCGAGGGACAGCCGCATCTGTTCGTCGGCCACGCGGGCCACTTCATCTGTCGTGACCGAGGTCATGCACTGGTGCTCGCGCTTGCAATGACGTTGCATACAGGGGTGGTCGGGGCAGTTGACTTCCGCGCAACGCACAATGCGCGCGTCGGGGTGGTAAGGCGCGGTGTTTTCGTCTTTGGTCGGGCCGAACACGGCCACCAGCGGGACGTTGCGCGCCGCCGCCAGGTGCATCGAACCGCAGTCGTTGGTCAGAAACAGGCGGAAATGGCCGATGAGGGCGATCAGGGTGCGGAGGGGGAACTGGCCGCTCAGGACGGTGAGGGGGTGCTGGGCCGCCGCGGCGACCTGTTGGCCCACTTCCCGTTCGTTCGGCGCGCCGACGACCACGCCGCGCGCGCCCCATTGCTCCGCCAGACGGTCCGACACTTCGGCGAATCGCTCGGGTATCCACCGCTTGGCGGTTCCGTGCGCCGCGCCCGGACAGATGCCCACCAGGGGGTGTCCCTGTTTCACTGCGTCGGCCAGTCCGCTCTCTTCGAGCGCCCGCCGGGCCTGCGCCTCGGCGGTGGGAGGCGGTTCGAGCACCAGTTTACGCTCCTGCTGGCTCACGTCGCAGACACCGTGGAGGAGGTTCAGGTAATACTCGACCTCGTGGACGCCCAGGATTTCGCGGGTGGGTTTTACGGCGTCGGTCAGGAGGAGGCCGCGTCCGTCGCGGTCGTATCCCACGCGTTGTTTCACGCCGCCCAGGAAGAGCAGGAGAGCCGCCGCGAACGAGTTGGGAAGCGAGAGGCCCCAGTCGAACCGCTCGTGACGCATCCTGGCCGCGATTTCGCGGAAGCGGCGGAACGAGCCGCGTTCGTCCCCCACCCAGAGCCGATCAATGTCCGGGTTACCCTCGAAAACCTCCGCGATACCGGGCCGCGCCAGAAGGGTGATCTGGGCCTGCGGGAACGCGCGGCGCACGGCGCGGATCGCCGGTGTCACCATCACCGCGTCCCCGACCCAGTTGACACTCTTGATGAAAATCTTCTTCACGGCATCACCCTTGCCGCTCGCTGGAAGCGGGAGGATTGGGGGACACAGAAGAGGTTCCGGGCGCGCCCTGACACTCCTGCATTTCCCACAGTTTTGCGTACTTGAGGAAACTGCTGAACGCCGAGAGGCCACAGAAGACCAAGCCGGCGCGTCCGTCCAGAAAGCCCATTTTCAGGACGTATTGTTTGAAGAAGCGCCCCAGCGGCCGCAGCACCAGATGAAAGACCCCGACGCGGCGGACCCGGCGGAAGCGGTCGCGCGCCGCCCGGGTGCTCATGGCGTGGAACTTCGGGATGTATTGCTCGAACGACCGGAACGAGAAATGGAGCAGGGCCCCTTTGAGGTGGCCGGACGGGCCTTCGACTTCCGGGTTGGCGTGGACTTCCTGATCGGGGAAGCGCGCCTTGTCGCGCAGGAAGAGGCGGCATTCGTGGTCGCCACGCAGGCAGTAACGGAGCCGCTTGCCCATGAAGTAATTGTCGCGGCGCACGATGTAGCTGTTGAAACGGGGACCTTCGGTCAGAATCCGCAGCGCTTCGTCGCGCAGTTCGGGCGTGACCTGTTCGTCGCTGTCCACGGAGATGATCCAGGGATGGGTGGCCTGGGGGATGGCCCAGTTGTTCTGGGCGATGTAGTTCTGGTAGGGGTGTTCGAGGATGCGCGCGCCGTAGCTGCGGGCGATTTCGACGGTCCGGTCGGCGCTGTGGGAATCCACGACGAGGATTTCGTCGGCCCACCGGACGGATTCCAGACAGGGACCGATCAGGTCCTCGACATTCTGCGTCAACACGAGAGCCGTTATTTTCTGCCGATTTTCCACGCTTAGGTCCGCCCTGTTCCTCGCCGCCATCCCAGCGGTTTGTGTCTGTGAAAACATGGCATTTCGTACTTTTTTCCCAGAAAAGCCACGACCCTGCACTCTACGCAAGCGTTTTGGAAAAGGCAAGTTCCGATCCGTGTTCGGCCATTTCGCTGATCCTTCCGGCTTTCCCCGTTCTATCAGGGGAAGGAATTCCGTCTTTTGTTTTTCCGAACGTATCTTCACTCTGCTTTATATGTGATTGTTTTTCATGTGGTTATCCTGTCTTTTCGATCCCGAAATCCCGGAGGGATGGCGCACAGACTGTTTGCATTCCACGATTTCTCCTCGGGGCGATCCCGATGCAATGACGATTTTTTGACGGTTTGTGACGGTTTTTTGTTGCCGGGAAGGTAATTTTTTGGTAAAAGCATTTTGGAATTTGGAGTGGTTTATTGAGATAACGGGCTGAACAGGAGAGAACCGATGGGTACCCGTTCTATTTTTCGTTGTGTCATTGGCGCAGGCCTTCTGTATTGGGGGACGCCCTTTCCGAGTCGCAAGACGGTTTTGTTTCCACCTATTCCCTATCCATCCCTTTCCATTTTTCGTCTTTTGTAGATTGAGGGACAGTTCTGCCTTGATGACTTTGTGTCGTTACGTGGGTGGTCTGAACTGAACGCTTTCATTCTGTGCAGCAGTGTGTCCGGAATTATCGAATTTTGAGATGATGAGACTATAAGATCATTTGTCGAACGGCGTCCGAGGGACTTCTGAGCCCCGGCGCGAAAGCACACCGAGGAGGTTCGTTATGCGTGGAATCTGGAGATTCATTTCTGCTTCGATGGGAGTCGCACTGCTTTTTTGTTGGTCGCTGGCGGCGGAAAATGCGCCCCAACCGGCTCGCAACGATGCGGCGGAGGTGGTCAATCCGCAAGAATCGTCTTCCGGGACGGCTCTGGCGTTGACACCGGGCGTGAGCAAACCGACGAGCCAGATTCTGGCGGACGTTTCATCGTCTGTCGCATCGAGCGTCTCGAGTGTGTCTCCCGCGCGCAAGCGTCCCTATGCGGGGATTGATTCCCGGGCGGAACTTGAACCGCGCCACGTGCTGGTGCGGTTTGCCGAGACGGCGGACACGGCGGCTCAGACGCAGGCGCTGAGCGCGGTGAACGGAGCGAAAATCGCTCGGAAATTCAAACTGGTGCCGGGATTGGCGCTGGTCGAGATCCCCGCCACGCAGGGGGTGGACGAAGCGCTCGCGGCGATCAATCAGTCGCAGCAGGTGCTTTACGCCGAACCGAACTATGTGCGGCATTTGCATGCCACCCCGAACGATCCCCAGTTTGGCGATCTGTGGGGGTTGGAGAATATCGGCCAGGGTGGCGGGACCGTGGACGACGACATTGACGCGACAGAGGCCTGGGATCGCTTTACCGGTTCCCCCGACCTGATTGTGGGGGTGGTGGACACCGGCATGGATTACACGCACCCGGATCTGGCTGGGAACCGGTGGGTAAACACCGGGGAGATTCCGGGCAACGGGATTGATGACGACGGCAATGGATATGTGGATGACATCTACGGATACGACTCCGTCAATGGCGACGGCGACCCGATGGACGACCACGGACACGGCTCGCACACGGCGGGCACGATCGGCGCGATCGGCAACAACGGCGCGGGTGTGGTGGGCGTGTGCTGGCGTGTGAAACTCATGGCGATCAAGATTTTCAACGCTGCCGGTAACACCACCGACGCCGCCATCCTCGAAGGGTGGGAGTATGCGGCGGATCAGGGCGCGCGGGTGTTGAACAACTCTTGGGGTGGCGGGCCGTACTCGCAGGCCGAAAAGGACGCGATTGATGCCCTGGGGGCGCGTAACATTGTGTATGTCTCGTCGGCAGGCAATGACAGCGTGAACATGGATGCCACGCCCGTCTATCCCGCTTCGTACGATTGCTCGAATATTATTTCGGTTATTGCGACCGACCGCAACGACGCGATGACGTGGTTCTCGAACTACGGCGCCACGACGACGGACCTGGCGGCGCCTGGGGCCGGAATTCTCAGCTGCGCCCCCGGTGGCGGTTATCAATATATGGATGGCACCTCGATGGCGGCGCCGCATGTGACGGGCGCCTGCGCCCTGTTGCTGGGTTATCGTCCCGATTTGACTGTGGCGGAAGTCAAGAACGCCTTGATGTCCACGGCAGATCGGTTGACGAGCAGCGGGTTGTGTGTCTCGAATGGTCGGCTCAATGTGTTCCATGCGCTGGCGAGTGTGGGCCAGTGGGATCTCTTGCACGACAATGGCCCGTTGTTCAACGGCCCGGGATTGGGAGCGGGTGGCGCGGATGCGTCGGTTATCCAAACGGCATTGGGCCTCAGCACATTGGGTTTTACTGGTGGCACTTATGGTGGTATCCCCTGGCGTCTATTGGATCGTTTCACGGTTCCCGCCGGGCAGACGTGGCGGGTCAGGGAAATGCAGTTTTTCGCCTACCAGACCAATTCGACCACGGAATCCACCATGTCGTCGGTTTCCGTGCGTGTGTGGAATGGAACGCCGGGGGCGACGGGGAGCGCGGTGGTGTATGGCGACACGACGACGAATCGGTTGGTTCGGACCGAGTGGACACATGGCTATCGGGTCACGGAAGCGACTCCAGGCAACACCCAACGTCCGATCATGATGAACACCGTGGCGGTGGATGCGGATTTTACGAGTGGCACCTACTGGGTGGATTGGGCCACTCAAGGTTCTGTGTCGTTTCCCGGTCCCTATGTACCCCCGCTCACGATTACCGGCCAGACCACGACCGGACAGGCGTTGCAATACGACGGGGCGATCTGGCAGGCGGTTGCCGATTCGGGAACTGGCGCCCCGCAGGGCTTCCCTTTCCTGCTCAAGGGCTTGAACGGCAATCTGGCGGTTTCGCCGATGGAGGGGATGAGTTCCACTGGATATCAGGGGCGGACGTTCACACCGTCTCAGAAGGTTTATACGCTCTCGAACGATTCAACCGAGACGTCGCTGACGTGGTCGGCGAGCGCTCCGGTTGGCTTGTGGTGGCAGGTGACGCCCGCGTCGGGCACGCTGGCGCCTTCGGGGATGGCTTCGTTGACGGTGCTGGTGGATGCGGCTTCGGCCCCGGCGGGCACGACAACAGCGTCGCTGGTGGTCACAAATGAAACGGAGAACACCTCTATTTCGTTGCCTTTAATGTTGATTGTCAACGAGTTGCCCGGAACGGTGGGCGTGAGCGACTCGGTACTGCCCGTCAACGATCTGACTGTCCCCTTTGGGGATACGTATGTCGGGTTGGAGCAAACCGAATCGGTGACGGTCCGCAATTCCAACCCGTCGCAACCCCTGTGGGTGGGCGGGGTGTCACTGGGGCGGTATGTGGAGAATTTCGACGACGGGCTGGCGCAGAACTGGCAACCGTCGGCTGGTTCGTTGTGGAAAGTGGTGGATGGAAAATATGTGGCCGATCCGACTTCTTTGGCAGGGCCGTTCGGTGTCTGGTCGTCTTTGTACCGGGGCGAATCCTGGTCGGATTGTTCGGTGCAGGTGGATGTCGCGAGCCTGGGATCGGGAATAACGGTACCGGGGCTGGTGGTGCGCGCCACGGACGATTTTGACTGGATGATGGGTACCGGTTCGGCATACCTCTTTGTGCTTTACTCAGACAGCGGGATGGGCGGTTTTGAGGTTCTGAAAATGGTCGGGGGGGGGGGTACCCCGATTGCGTTCTCGGCCTCACCGGCGGTGAACCCGACTGGAAATAACCGGTTGCTGGTGACCGTTTCGGGCAGCACCCTGGAGATGTATGTCAATGGCTCACTGGTGTGGCGCGGAACGGACACGAGTATTTCGGCGTCCGGGCGGATTGGGACTCTCGCGCAGGTCAGTGGGGAAATGTCTTATTTTGACAACGTGGTGGTCGAGAGTCCGCTTCGTGTGTATGTGAGTTCGATCAGCGCCGAGCAGCAGTGGTATCTGGACCAGGCGGCGCAGGGATGGCTGCCGGAGGAAATCGAACCCCTGCCTTATATGGGCGTTCAAAGTGCGAACCCGGTGGCGCTGTCCGTGTCCGCGTCGGAGTCGTTCCGGTTGTCCGACCTGCCCACGACTTTCCCGTTGACCTTGGCGGCGGGCGCTTCGTTCACGTTCCAGGTGACCCATCAGCCTCAGCGGGTGGGCGCGGACACGGGAACGCTTCAGATCCGTACCAACGACCTGGATCGTCCGGATGTTCTGGTGGCTCTGAGCGGAACCGGTCTGGCCGATCTGTTGTCGGTATCGCCCGAACAGGGCGTGTGGAGTGAAGGGCATGTGGGGGGATCTTTTGCTCCGGCGACGCATACGTTTACGCTGGCCACAGCGTCGAATCTGACGTGGATGGCGACGGCGGACCAGCCGTGGGTGACGATTTCGCCTTCGAATGGATTCCTGTCGAACGGGTCCGCGCCGGTGACGGTGGGTTTCAATGCCCAGGCAACGTCGTTGACCGAGGGCGTGTATGTAGCCGCTCTGACATTCCACGACAATACAACCGGGTTGGATACGACCCGCACGGTTACATTGGAGGTATTTACCTCGGCGAAGATGGATGTTTCGCCCGCGTCGCTTTCGGCTTCCGTTCTGTTGGGCGGTTCGACGTCGCAGAGTTTGACGATTGGAAACGCGGCGGATGCGGATGCGAGTCTGACGGTGCGGTTGGCCGCCCGCGAGACAGGGCGGGTTCTGACCGATGCCGTTGAGGCCATCGAGGAACCGGCGGCGCGCGATTTTGCGCAGATTCAAGGGTTGGCCGCGACCGAGCGGGCGCTGGTGCGCTTCAAACCGGGCACGTCGGAAGCGGCCCGCGCGAGCGTGGCGGCTTCGGTGGGGGCGGAGATTGTCCGGACCTACCGGATTGTGCCGGACTTGGTTCAGATCGGTTTCCCGCCGGAAGAGGATTTGACCTCCCTCTTGATGGCGCTGAATGCAAAGGCGGAAGTGTTGTATGCCGAACCGGATTATCAGCGCGCCGTGGATGCGGCGCCGAACGATCCCAGTTTCCAGACGCAGTGGAGCCTCGACAATACGGGGCAAGGGGGGGGGCTGGTTGGCGCGGATATCGAGGCGGTCAACACGTGGGATCGGCAGACGGGAGACCGGAATGTGCTCGTGGCGGTGATTGATACGGGGATCTCTTTGACGCATCCCGATCTGGTCAACAACCTCTGGCAGAATCTGGCGGAAGCGCCCGGCAATGGTGTGGACGACGACGGCAACGGCTATGTGGACGACGTGAATGGCTACGATTTCATCTCGGACATTCCGGATCCGAGAGATGATATCATGTACCCGCACGGAACAGCGGTGGCGAGTGTGATCGGCGCGGAGGGGAACAACGGCCAGGGGATTGCCGGTGTCTGCTGGCAGTCGAGTCTGATGGCCTTGAAGGCGTTGGATGGAGATGGGGTAGGGTTTGACTCGAACCTGATTGAGGCCGTCGAGTATGCCGTGACCCAGGGCGCGCACGTCATCAATGCGTCGTGGGGCGCAACTGCCTATTCGCAGTCACTGAAGGACGTCATTGACGCGGCGAACGGCGCGGGTGTGGTGGTGGTGACTTCGGCCGGCAATACGGCTTCCAACCTGGAATCGGCGTCGTACTATCCGGCGAGCTATGGATCGAAGAACATTGTATCGGTTCTGGCGACGAATAAATTGGATCAACGGGCTTCTTTCTCCAGTTATGGAGCGGTGTCGGTGGATCTGGGCGCGCCGGGCGAGGGCGTTGTTTCCCTCTATGGTACCGTCTCGGGTTCTTCCTACGCGGCGGCGCATGTGTCGGGCGCGTGCGCGTTGCTTCTGTCGGCCAACCCGCTGGCGCGGGTGCAGGATCTCAAAACGGCTTTGTTGAACGGGACCGATCCGGTTCTGCCCGGACTTTGCGTGTCGGGTGGGCGCCTCAATGCGGCGCAGGCGCTCGACTTGTTGCCGGCTCCCTGGCTGACGTTGACGCCGAATGCGCTCTCGGGGATCGCGCCGGGCACGTCGCAGACGCTTCAGGTCGGGTTCGAGGGAGAACTGTATTCCGCGGGAACGTATGAAGCGGAGATTCGCATCGCGTCAAACGATCGCGACAAACCGGAAGTGATCGTGCCCGTGACACTCACGATCTCGGAAGATGCCATTGGCGTGACACCTACCGCCCCTCAGACGTTCTCGGGCGCCTTTGGCGGGCCTTTCCTGCCCACCTCCGCCACGTATGTCGTCTCGAACACGGGCGCGGCCAGTTACGATTACAGCGCGACCGCCGATGTGCCGTGGCTCGATCTCTCGTCCGCTTCCGGCACGCTCAATCCGGGCGAATCGGTCGCGATTCAGGCCGTTCCGGGGCATCTGGCGAATACGCTCATGCCGGGTCATTACGAAGCGACGGTCGAGTTTGTCAATACGACTTCGGGTGCCCGGATTCCGTGTCCGGTTGAATTGGATGTGACGTCAATTCCGCCGGAACTGCTGAAACAGGTCTTGGTTTACGACTTCCCGCTCGATACCGATCCGGGCTGGACGACTCAGGGACAGTGGGCCTTTGGTGTCCCGACTGGCGGCGGGAGTTACAATCACGATCCGGTTTCCGGTCATACGGGCGCGAACGTCTATGGATACAATCTGGCGGGCGATTACCCGAACAATCTGACACCGACTCAGTACTTGATTACGCAACCGCTCGATTTCACCGACTACTTGTCGGTCACGATGGAATTCTGGCGCTGGTTGGGAATCGAACCCAATACCTGGGATCATGCCACGATCGATGTGAGTAACGACAATGGCGCGACTTGGACGAACGTCTGGAGCAATCCGAGCACCGCAATCAGTGAAAACGCCTGGTCTCTCCAGAGTTATGACATTTCGGCGGTGACGGCGGGCCATGCCAATGTCCGGGTGCGCTGGGGGATGGGGACGACCGATAACATTATAACCTATCCGGGTTGGAACATAGATGATATCCAGTTTTTCGGCCTTGTTGCCAGCAGGGAACTGAAGGTTTCACCGGAAACGAGTTTTGAGGCTGAGGGACGGCAGCATGGTCCCTTCGATCCGACCAGCGCGACGTATGTTCTGACCAACACCACCACCGGGTCGCTGACCTGGAGCGTGGCGAAGAGCGCCACCTGGTACGATGTGGCGCCCGTGTCCGGCACGTTGCAGCCGGGTGAGACGGTCTCGGTGTCGGCGGCGTTGAACGCGCAGACCATTTATCTGCACGGGGGTCTCCATTCGGATTCGCTGGTGTTCACCGCGTCGGTTGGATCCCCGAAAAACCGGTCGGTGTCGCTGAATGTGTTGCCGTATCATGGCGACGACATCTATTACTTCCCGTTCGATACCGATCCGGGGTGGGCGTGTGAGGGACAGTGGGCTTTTGGAACCCCGCAAGGCGGGGCAGGCGATCATGGCAATCCGGACCCGACCTCGGGTCACACGGGCACGAATGTCTATGGGTACAACCTGGCGGGCGGTTATCCGAATAGTCTGACTCCGACCCAGTATCTGATTACGGAGCCGCTGGATTTCACCGGGCAGGCGTCCGTTTTCCTGGACTTCTGGCGCTGGCTGGGGGTGGAAGAAAACATGTACGACAAGGTCTCGATCGGCGTGAGCAATGACAACGGCGCCACGTGGACGACCATCTGGACCAACCCCAATTCCTGGATCAACGAGAACGCCTGGACGCTCCAGACGTACGATATTTCGGCGGTGGCGGCGGGCCATGCCCAGGTGCGGGTGCGCTGGGGAATGGGGACCACCGATAGTATGTGGACTTTTGCCGGGTGGAATATAGACGATGTCCGGTTTTACACGACAAAGCCGTGGCACGAACTGGCCGCCAACCCGACCGCGCCGTTTGAAGCGGAAGGATTCGAGGCCGGGCCGTTTGCGCCGACCAGTATGACCTACACCCTGACGAACCTCACCTCGCAATCGCTGACGTGGCAGGTGCTCAACCTGGGCAGCATTCCGTCGTGGCTTCAGTTTTCGGATGTTGCCGGTTCGCTGGCGGTGGGTGCGAGTACGACGGTGGATGTCGAACTGTCGAGCGCAGCAGAGGCCTTGCCGGCTGGGTTACACACGTTTGACGTGCAATTTGTGGATGTAGCCAACCCGGGGAACCCCGAGAGCCGGTCCGTTCGGCTGAACGTTCTGCCCCGCTATGGCGAAATCGCCGTGACGGACTCGGTGGCGCCCGCCGACGACCACGATCTGCCGTTTGGCAATCAGGAAGTCGGGCGGGTAACCACACAGACCGTGACAGTTCAGAACTCGAGTCCGTCGTACGACCTGACGGTCACATCGGTCACGCTACAGGGTGAGATGTTCGTTTATTCGGAGGATTTCTCAGATGACCTGGCGCAGGGGTGGCAGCCAGTTACCGGCACGTGGTCGGTGGCCGGCGGCGAGTACCGAGTGGATACTCCGGGTCAGGACTATTATGGAGTTGGGTGTTCCTCATATGGAAGCGAGGTATGGGCGGATGTTTCGGCCGAGGTGAAAGTGCGGCGGGTGGCCACGGATCCCAATACCGGTTTCGCCGCTCTGGTGTTGCGGGCGTCCGCGGATTACAACTTCACGGATACTGGTACGGGGTATGTATTCTTCATAGACCCCCGGATGGGGCAATTCTTCGTTTTCTATGGGCCGGCCAACACCCTCTCCGCCCTTGTTGGGTGGACGGCTTCGGCTGCGATTCAACCCGAAGTGAACGTGTTGAAAGCCTCTGCAGTGGGGACGCAACTGAAGTTCTACATCAACGGCTCGCTCGTGTGGCAGGGCACGGACAACCGGGCGGCATCCGGGCGCGTGGCGCTGGTCGGTGGAGTCGGGTCGGGACAAGCGACGTTCTTTGATGACGTCTGGGTTTCTGAGTCAGCATTGCCTTTCAATCTGAGTAAGCAACCGGGAATTTTCCCGATGACTCTGGCTCCAGGCGCATCGGCCACGTTTGACGTGGGGTTTGCCCCCACCGCGGTGAGGACAAGTACGGCGACGTTGACGGTCACCAGCAACGACCGGACGGATCCGGCGGTGTCGGTGGCGCTGAGCGGCATGGGGTTGTCGTCCGACTTTGGGGTGACCCCGGTGGACGGACTGATTGCCTCGGGCCATCCGGGCGGGCCGTTCACTCCGGCTTCCCAGACTTATTCTCTCTTCGCTCCCCAGGCGGGGGTGGCGGTGGAGTACTCGGCCAGTGTGGATCAGCCGTGGGTTGAAGTTTCGCCCAGCACGGGAACCCTGGCCGGCCAAACGACGACGTCCTTGACGGTGAGTCTGACCGCTGCGGCCACTACGCTGACAGAAGGGGCGTATGGGGCCACTCTGACCGTGCGCAATGAACTGACCGGCCAGATTTTCACCCGCCCGATCGTGTTGTCGGTGTTTACCACGCCGATCATCGAAGTGTCTCCGGCGTCTCTCTCCGCTTCGCTGTTGCCGGGAGCGGTCCAGGTCAAGTCGCTCTTCGTATCGAACAACATTGAGGCGGATGCGAATCTGAATGTGAATCTGGGCATAGAGCCGGTGACGGGCGACGTGTCCTGGCTTTCGACGACTCCCACGGCGGTCACGGCGATTGCGCCGGGCGATGTGGAACCGATACAGGTCCGTTTTGCTCCGGAAACGGTGGCGCCGGGAGTTTATGAGGCGAATCTGGTGTTGACGTCGAACGATCTCACCTCGCCGGTCGTTCGGGTGCCTGTGACCTTGACGGTGCTCGACGAGGCGCTGCGGGTCAGTCCGCTCGATGCGTGGAACATCTCCGGTCCTCAAGGCGGCGAGTTCACGACTGAGAGCACGGAACTGGTGGTGAGCAACGCGGGTACGGCGGGGATCACGTGGATGGTCAATACGGGCGCGACGTGGTGCGAGGTGGCGCCGGCGGGCGGATCGCTGGCGGCGGGCGCGTCGGTGGCGGCCATGCTCCGCTTGACGAACGAGGCCTACCTGTTGACGCCGGGTGAGTACACGACCCAGGTGGTTTTTACGAATCCCGCGACGGGAGCGACCTATCGCCGGACGGTGACCCTGACCGTTCAGGCGGTGGCGCCGGAATGGCTGAATCTGTACTGGTTCCCGCTCGATACCGATCCGGGCTGGACGGTTCAAGGGCAGTGGGCTTTCGGGACTCCAACGGGCGGGGGGAGTCAGAACCATGACCCGCTGGCGGGTCATACGGGAACCAACGTCTATGGGTACAATCTGACCGGCGACTATCCGAACAACATGGCCACGCCCCAGTACCTGATCAGTGAATCGCTTGATTTTACGGGCTATTCCACTGTCACGCTGGAGTTCTGGCGCTGGCTGGGGGTGGAAAGCAGTTCGTTCGATCACGCCTCGATTGATGTGAGCAACGACGATGGGGCGACGTGGACACCCGTTTGGGCCCATTCTAGCGGTTCGCTCAACCCCACCGCCTGGACCCTTCAAAGCTACGATATCTCCAGTGTGGCGGGGGGGCATGCTCAGGTAAAGGTGCGCTGGGGCATGGGACCGACCGATAGTAGCATCACCTATCCGGGCTGGAACATTGACGACATCGCGTTCCGTGTTCCTGCGAATCCGGGGATCAAGATGACGCCCTCGAATGTGGCGTGGAATCCGGCGGGGCGCGAAGGCGGACCGTTCACGCCCGCCACGGCGCAGTACCGGCTGCGGAATGTTTCGAGTTCGCCGCTGGACTGGGATTCGGTTACCAGCGTCAGTTGGGTTGTCGCAACGCCAGCATCCGGAACATTGTTGCCGGGCGAGGCGGTGGATGTCGAGCTTTCGCTTGATTCCCCCACGGTGACGACATTTACCGGGGCGTATCCGGTTCCGGCCCGGTATGCAAACGAAGTGATTTTCTTCCAGACCAACGGGGTGAGTACGTCCAGGACGGCTTCGGTGAATCTGGATGTGACGGCGCGTCCGGGCCGGATCAAGGTGCTCGATTCGGTGCCCGCCGATGGCGACCTGCGGGTGCCGTTCGGGACGCATCTGGTGGGGACGGCAACCACCGAGACCGTGACGATCCACAACAGCGATCCCACCCACGAACTGGTGGTCAAAAATGTCAAACTCGCTTCTTCGATTGAGTTTGAGGAAGATTTCGACAGTGGCACGGCGGACGGATGGGTTCCCTCGAATCCGGCGCAATGGCAGGTGGTGGATGGGGAATACCGGGCGCAGGGCGCGACCGCCGGTTGGATGCAATCCATGTATATGGAAGAGATGTGGACCGACGTTTCGGCTCGGGTCAAGGTGCGCCGCGGGGGGTCGAACACCGTTGCGCTGGCCGTGCGGGCGAGCGATAACTTCTTTGCGGAACCCCCCGCCGGTACGGCTTACGTGGTGGGCTTTTCGGGAAATGGAAACTATTGGGTCATAAAGTGGACGGGAAGTGGCGGGTATGCGTGGATGCAACCTTGGACTGCTTCGCCGTTCCTGATTCCAGGAGCTGCGACCAATGAGATGCAGATCGTGGTGGTGGGGAACCAGCTGAGGGTCTATTTCAACGGGAACCTCGCGTGGTCGGGTACGGACAGCTCTATTTCAGGACCGGGGAGAGTGGCCCTGACCGCTTACGGTTCAACGCCGACGGACACGTATTACTTCGACGACGTCCAGATCGAGAAGTCCCCGGAGGGGGTTTTGAGCGTGCTCGACCCGGCGCAGGTCTGGTACAACGCGCATCCGGTAGTGGGGGGAACGCCGGAAGTGGCGCCCGCGGAGGATGTTTTTGAGTCCTATCCAGGAGGCGATCCGGTGGTGAGTGTGGCCTCGGACGTGAGCGTTCTGGCGAAGGCAGCCAACGGCAGTTTCCTGTTCTCGACGCCGGTTTCGTTCCCGTACTCCATCGCTCCGGGAGGCGATCTGGTTTTGCAGGTCGGCTATCATCCGCTGGCAACAGGAGTAAAAGAGACCAAGTATCTGACCATTCGGAGTTACGAAGACACGAAGCCGAAGGTGATCTTGCCTCTTACGGGCCAGGCGGTCTCTGAGTTCCTGACGGTGACGCCGAACGACGCGTTTGTCACGCAGAGAGGGACCGACGGGGCGTTCGAGCCGTCCGAGAAGGTGTATGTCCTGACGAACCAGAGCACGACCACGGCTCTCACGTGGGCGGCGCCGGCGAGCGCGGACTGGTTTGAGACGCTTCCCGCCTCGGGTACTTTGAGTTCCGCCACAAGCGCGTCGTTGACGGTTCGGTTGACCGCCAAGGCGCAGCAACTTCCGATTGGGGTCACGGAGGCGGTGTTGAGTATTCAGGATCAGACGAATGGGCTGACGACGATGCGCACCGTGCGGGCCGACGTGCTTTCCGGACCGCAGATGTCCGTCGCGCCCACGTCGGTGACTGCGTCGCTGATGCTGGGAGAGGTGACCACGCTGCCGCTGACCGTGAGCAACGCGTCTGAAGCGTATGGGGCGTTGAGTATTCTGGCATCGGTGCGGGAAACCTCGCGCTCGCTGGCGAGCGTGGGGGCTGTCGGGGTGGCGCAGGCGGGTTCGGCGCTCGACGCGCCGGACAAGGGCGCAATGCCTCCGGCAGACTTCAGAGCCGAGGCGGCGCCCAACCAGCTGCTGGTGCGTTTTGCCCCGTCGGCCAGTGCGCCGCGGAGCGGCCATCAGGTGAACGCCACCGCCGAACAGGTGCGGGCGCAGACGCTCGATTCGATTTGCTCGGGCGCGCAGATCGAGAAGGAACTGCCGCTGGTGCCGGGGCTGTGTGTGGTGAGTGTGCCGCCGACGCAGGGAATTCAGGAGTCGGTCGCGGCCCTGAACAACTCGCCGGACATCCTCTACGCCGAGCCGAACTATCTGCTGAAGATTCACGAGACAATCCCGAACGATCCGAGTTTCAACCTGTTGTGGGGCATGCACAATACCGGTCAGTCGGGAGGAACGCCCGACGCGGATATTGACGCCCCCGAGGCGTGGGATACGGCGACGGATGCGTCGAACGTGATCGTGGCGGTTATTGACACCGGCGTGGATTACAACCATGCGGACCTGAGCGCCAACATGTGGGTGAACGCGGATGAAATCGCGGGCAACGGCGTGGACGACGACGGCAACGGGTATGTGGACGATATCCACGGCTACGACTTCGCGAATGGCGATGCGAATCCGATGGACGACCACAGCCACGGGACGCACTGCGCCGGGACAATCGGCGCGGTGGGCAACAATGGCCTGGGCGTGGCGGGTGTCGCCTGGAATGTCCAGATCATGGCCATGAAATTCCTCGACTTCACGGGGAATGGAGATACCGCCAACGCGATTTATTGCGTCCAGTACGCCGTTCAGAATGGCGCGCAGGTGTTGAGTAATTCCTGGGGCGGGGGCAGTTACTCCCAGGCCCTGAAGGACGCGATCGTCGCGGCGGGCAATCAGGGTGTTTTGTTCGTGGCGTCGGCTGGAAACGAATACGGTGTGAACAACGACGTCACGCCGTCCTATCCGGGCAGCTACGATTGCTCGAACATAATTGCGGTCATGTCCACCGACCGGAACGAAGCGGTTTCGGACTTCTCGAACTTCGGACCCACGTCAGTTGACATTGCCGCGCCGGGCAGTTCGATTTACAGCTGCCTGCCCGGGAACTTGTATGGGTACAAGAGCGGCACCTCGATGGCCGCGCCGCATGTGTCGGGCGCTTGCGCCTTGTTGTTGGGGCACAACCCCACCCTGACGGTGACTCAGGTGCAGCAGGCGCTCTTTTCGACCGTGGACCCGGTGGTGCCGGGTTATTGTGTGACGGGCGGGCGGTTGAACTTGCAGCGGGCGCTCAGTACGGGCGTTTCGTGGCTGGCGGTGGCCCCCAAGACGGTTACGGGCATTGCGCCCGGTTCTGCGACCGCTCTGGAGGTGACGCTTGACAGTACCGGACTCGAACCGGGGCAGTACGAAGGAACGGTCCAGATCGAATCGAACGATCCGGCGAACCCGGTGGTGATCGTGCCGGTCTCGCTGGTCGTTCAGTATGAAGGGATGCGTGTGACGCCGACGGACCCGGTCGCTCTGAGTGGCACTCGGGGTGGCCCATTTACTTCGGCGATCGCGGAGTATCGGGTGCTGAACCCGACCGGCGCCGCGATGAACTGGACGGTGACCCCGCAGCAGGGGTGGTTGACTGCGCTGCCGACATCGGGAACCCTGGCCGCGGGCGAGTCTGCCACGGTGCTGGTGACGGTCAATTCGGCGGGCAACGTGCTGCCGGTTGGTCTGCATGCGGGGCAGCTTGCGTTCCGCGATCTGGCTGCGAGCAGCGATGTGACGCGCGACTTGACGCTCGACATTCAGCCGTTGCCGTTGACGCAGGTCTATTACTGGCCGCTGGATGAAAATCCCGGCTGGCAGGTTGAGGGACAGTGGGCGTTCGGCCAGCCGACGGGTGCCGGTTCTGTGGCGCCCGACCCGACTTCGGGCCACACGGGTTCGTATGTCTATGGATATAACCTGTCTGGCGATTACGCCAACTACCTGTCGGCGCGGTACCTGACGACCGAAGTGATTGATTGCTCGGGGCTGCGCAACGTGACCCTGTCCTTCTGGCGCTGGCTGTGTGTCGAGGATTCGGTTTACGACCAGGCCGCCATCGAGGTGAGTCGCGATGGTGTGACGTGGACGACTGTGTGGAGCCACTCGGAGGGAACGTTGACCGATTCGGCGTGGCAGGAAGTCTCTTACGACATTTCTGCCGTGGCGGACAACCAGCCGCAGGTTCAGGTGCGCTGGGCGATGGGACCGACCGACGATGGCAACACGTTTGCCGGATGGAACATTGACGATATCGCCATTCTGGCCGATCCGGACGACGGTCTGGGCGTGACCCCGGCGGCGGGTCTGGTGGCCCAGGGCTATCAGGAAGGGCCGTTCACCCCCGCTTCGGCGGTGTACCACCTGACGAACCTGACGACGGAGACGTTGAATTGGGAATCGCAGATCAGCACAGGTTCCTGGGTGACGATTTCGCCGTCGAGCGGGGCGCTGACGGCGGGACAGAGTGTGGATGTCACGGTTGCGGTCAATGCCGAGGCCGGTAACCTGCCCGTTGGCCTTCATGCGCTTTCCGTGACGTTCAAGCGCGCGGGGAATGTCGTCGGCTATGTCCGAACGGTGGATCTGACGGTTCTGGCGCGGCCCGGCGAGGTGCAGGTGCTCGACTCGATCGCGCCGCAGACCGACCTCCAGATGCCGTTTGGCGCTCAGGTAGTCGGGACGCGTACGACCCAGACGCTGACGGTTCAGAACACGAGTTCGAAGTATCCGCTGACCTTGATGAGTCTTGGCTCCTATCTGTACAAGAATACTTTCAGTGGAGGCGGAATGCCTGCGGGTTGGACGGATTCGCCGCCGGCGAGTTGGGGAATGGTCGCGGGTGAATACCGGGCGCAGGGTCTCGGATATATGCAGTCCATGTACATGGATCAGACGTGGACCGATGTTTCGGTTCGGGTGAAAGTGCGGCGCGGCGGGTCGGATACGGCGATGCTGTCGTTGCGGGCGAGTGACGATTTCTATATCCAACCGTCCGCGGGAGTGGGCTACGCGGTGGGATTTGCCGGGAACGGCCAATTCTGGGTTGCCAAATGGATTGGAGGGGGCGGTGTTGTGTGGTTGCAACCTTGGACAGCCTCTCCGTTCCTGAATATGGGAGCCGCAACCAATGAGATGCAGTTTGTTGCCGTAGGAAACCAGTTGCGGGTTTATTTCAACAGTCACTTGGCGTGGTCGGGCACGGACGATACGATCACGGGACCGGGGAAAGTGGCTCTGTCTATTTTCGGCGATACCCCGACCGATGCGATTTACTTCGACGATCTGGTGGTCGAGATCCCCTCGCCGAGTTTGTTGAGTGTTACCGATGTCGGCCAATCTGAAGGATCTGGACAGCCGGTGACTCCGGGGGCGCTTCAGGCGTCTCCGTCTTCCAATCCGGTCGGAACGGATTCGGACGCGGCTTCGGCATCCGTTCGGGCGAGTGTTTCGGAAATGAAGGCGGATCTCGATGGCGGATACGCGATCAGTGGACCCGATCTGCCGATGACGATTCCGCCGAACGGTTCGCTGACGTTTGATGTGGGATTCGAGCCGACGGCCGTCGGCGATTCGCCCTCGTTCCTGATTGTTCAGACGGATGATCTGGAAACCAGCCAGACGCGGGTGGAACTGAGTGGCCGTGGGGTGGAAGATGCGCTCGATATGACCCCGGCGGATGGTTTCAATTCCGCTGGACGTCCGGGCGGGCCGTTCTCGCAGACTTCCACTACGTATGTTTTGTCTAATGTAACGGCGAGCAGTGCGACCTGGTCAGCGTCCACCACACAGGGGTGGTTGCAGGTGACCCCGGCCAGTGGAACGCTTGACGGCCACAGTTCCGTGACCTTGACGCTGAGCCTGACGGCGGCGGCGGAAGCGTTGCCGAACGGGATCACGACGGATACGCTCACGGTTCTCAACACGGGGACGAGTTATACCCTGACGCGTCCGGCGACCCTGACGGTGGAACCCACGCCGACGGTCGAGGTGGACACGACGCCGATCGAGGTGACGTTGTATGTGGATGGGCAGGAAACCCGCACGTTGGCCATCGGGAACGCCGCGGTGGCAGACCTGCCGCTCGACTTTATCCTGAAGCCGGTTCAGACCTCCTACACGCTCGATGCGGCTATGCCGAGGTGGTTTGCCGTGAGTCCGACGTCGGCCACGGGTGTGGCGGCTGGGAGTTCGGTCAACGTTTCGGTTCAATTCTCAGCGGTTCATGTAAGGCCTGGCACCTATTGGGGTAAGATCCGGATGCGCACGAACGATCTGATCCACCCCACGGTGGAGGTGCCGGTGTCGCTCCGGGTGAATGCCGAACCGCTCGAGGTGTCGCCTTCGGATGACCAGGTGACGAGTGGGGTCCGGGGGACGGTATTCACTCCGGCGCAGTTCGAGTATGTTCTGAGCAACAACGGGCCGGACGCGTTGCCGTGGTCGGCTGCGTTGAGCGAAGGCAACTGGCTGTCGCTCGATACGGCGTCTGGCACACTGGCGTCTGGAGTCACGGCGACGGTTCGTGTCTCGGTAACGCCGGAAGCCGCGCTGTTGCCGGTCAGTTTCTATGAGCAGGAACTCGAAGTGACAAATCAGGCCACCGGTTCGGTTCTGAAGCGCACGGTGCAGTTGGTCGTGCGTCCCTTGCCGCAAGGCGTGGTGGCGGACTTCCCGCTGGACAGCGATCCGGGCTGGATTCGCGGTGGCCAGTGGGCATTCGGCGCGCCGCAGGGGCTGGGGAGTCACGATGGCGATCCGGCGGTGTCCCACTCGGGCGCCTCCGTGTTCGGCTACAACCTTGCGGGCGATTACGAGAACAACCTGACGCCTCAGGCGTTGCAGACGCTGGCGATCGACTGCTCGGACAGCACGAATGTGCAGTTGACCTTCTGGCGCTGGCTCGGGGTCGAGAGTTCGGATTACGATGAAGCGGCTGTCGAGGTCAGCGCCGATGGGACCAATTGGACGCCGGTCTGGGCCAATCCGGTGGCTGCGGTGAGCGACCACCAGTGGACGCAGGTGGCCTACGACATCTCGGATGTGGCCGACGGCCAGCCGACCGTCTATGTCCGCTGGATCATGGGCGCGACCGATGACGGGGTGACCTACCCGGGTTGGAATATTGACGATGTCCAGATTCTGGGCGACTCGATGTTGCCCGATATCGCGTTGGATGCGACGAGTCTGAATTTCGGGACGATCACGCGGACGCAGGCGACTACGTCGCGCACACTGACGGTGGTCAACCACGGTCTGCTGGATCTCACGTTTACCAGTGTTTCATTCACGGGGACGGATGCCGCATCCTTCAGTCTGGATCCCGCTTCGTCGCTGGCGCCGCTGGGGATGGACGGACTGCGGGCGTTGAATGTGATTTTCGCGCCGAGTCTGGTGGGGCCGAAACAGGCGGAGATGGTGATTGTGACGAACGATCCGGATCAGACGACGGTGACGATTTCGCTGTCGGGTTATCTGGTGGTTGATCCGCCGGTGTTGACGCCCGAGCCGCTTTTCACGGCGGGTCTGTCGAACACGATAGACTGGCAGGCATCGGCCAATGCGGTGGCATACGAAGCGCAAGCCAGTACGACGCCCGGTTTTGACGCGCCGGTGACTCAGGAAGTTTCGTCGCCCACCGTGAGTGTGGTGTATGCAAACCTCACCGACGGCCAGACCTACTGGTACCGGGTGCGTGCCCGCGATGAGATGGGTAACTCCAGCTTCTGGAGCGAGGTGACCTCTTCGACGCAGGACAACACGCCGCCAGTGCTCAGCGGGTTGGGGGCTTCGCCTGCGGTCGCGACCCAGGGCACAACGGTGACTGTGACATTCTCTGTCTCCGAACCGCTGACGAGCGCGCCGTTGGTGACCGTAAATGCCCACCCGGCCAGTTTCGTCAGCGCGACGGGGTTGGACTACGTGTATGCCTATGGGGTACAGGACAGCGCCAACGATCCCAATGGCCCGGCGAGCGTGCGTGTTCAGGTGTTGGACCGGGTGTCGTGGCCGGGTGAACTCAGTTCGACCACAATTCTCACCATAGATCAGGTTGCGCCCGGTTATTCCGACTTCCAGGTGACACCGGCCATCGCAAAACAGGGAACGACGGTCACGTTGGCGTTCACGGTTTCCGAAACGCTGGGCCAGACGCCGGTTCTGTCGGTGAATGGCACCCCGGCGACTTTCGGATCGTTGAATGGTCTCGAATACACCTTTACCTATGTGATTGGAAGCGATCCGGAAGGCGAGGCGGTTCTGTCGCTCGACCTGCGGGATGTGGCGGGCAACCAACTTCTGGTGAGTCCGGTGGGGCAGACCTTGCGGGTGGATAACACCGCGCCCACCTTCCTCAACCTGGCGGTGGCTCCGGCGCTGGCCCGGGAGGGGACGGACGCGCAACTGACGTTTACCCTGTCCGACGCGGTTTCCGGCGCGCTGACGACCAGTCCGACCGTGACGGTGAACGGGCATGCGGCGACCTATGTCAGTCAGTCGGGCCTTGATTACACCTATCGTTACACTGTTCAGTCCGCCGCGAGCGATCCGAGCGGTCTGGCGACAATTCAGGTGGCGGGAACCGACCTGGCCGGGAACACCGGTCAGATTGAGAACGCGACGCTCCTGAGAATAGATCAGGATCCGCCTCAGATTCTGGCGGTGGTTGCGACGCCGGCCCTGGCCACGGAAGGTCAGGAGGTCCAGGTGGCCGTGACGGTCAACGAAGATATGGCCAGCACCCCCACGGTGACGGTTAACAGTCACGCCGTGACGTGGGTGGGTAAAGCGGGCTTTGTCTATACGTTCCGTTACACCATCCAGGGGGCGCAGGCCGATCCGGACGGAGATGCGGTGATTGGTGTTCTGGCGACGGACCTGGCCGGGAATCAGACGGCATTGGATGTCAAGACCGCGTTGAAACTGGATCAGACGGCGCCGGTGTACAACAACTTCTTCGTCAATCCGGCGCGTGCGGCGGAAGGCACTACGGTGACAATCCAATTCCTGCCCAGCGAAACGTTGACCAGTTCGCCCCTGGTGACCGTGAACGGTCATCCGACAGTCGAACTGCCGATTGATGGTCTGGGTTATGCCTATGCGTATGTGGTCCAGAACGCCGCGACCGATCCCGATGGATGGGCTCGGGTCGAGGTAACGGGATTCGATCTGGCGGGCAAGCAGGGAACCCTGGTTTCGACCTCGACACTCTATATTGATCAGATCAACCCCACCTTCACGCCGGTTCTCGCGGCGCCGGCTGTGGCCCGCGAAGCGACCACCGTGTCTTTGACGTTCGTGGCTTCCGAGGAACTCGGCACGACACCCACGGTGACGGTGAACGGGTCTGCGGCGGACTTTGTGTCGCAGGCTGAAACGCTCTACACCTATCAGTATCTGATTCCGGCTGCGTCGGAAGGGCCTGAGGGATGGGCGGTCATTCGCGTGGAAGGAACGGATCTGGTGGGCAAAACGGGCGCGATCGAGACAACGGACTCGCTGCGGATTGACTATACGGCGCCGGTTTTCTCCAACCTGACGGTGACGCCCGATCTGGCGGGGGCCGCTACGAGTGTGACGCTGACCTTCCAGGTCTCTGAAACGCTCTCCACGACACCCACGGTGACGGTCAACGGCCACGCGGCTGTGGCGCAGGCGCTCAGCGGCGGGGTCTATACGTTCCACTATGAAATCCAGACGGCGGATCCCGACGGTCTGGCGGTTATTCTGGTGACGGGAACCGATGTGGCGGGGAATCCGGGAGTGGTGAGTTGGAACAATGTCCTGGCGGTGGATCAGACCGTACCGGTGTTCTCGAACTTGGTGGCGGCTCCGTCGCTGGCGAGAGGAGGAACGGAGGCGACGCTGACCTTCATCGCTTCCGAGGTTCTGGCCACCAGTCCGACTGTCACGGTCAATGGCCACGCTGCGCAATTCACCAATCTGACGAATCTGACGTGGACGTATCGGTACACGATAGACGCCAGTGACGCGGATGGGGCTGCGGTGATCCTGATCGAAGGTCTGGATCTGGCCGGAAATGCGGGTCTGCTCTCGAACAATACGGCGCTGGTTGTGGATCAGACGGCGCCGGTGTTCTCGGACCTGACGGTGGTTCCGGTTCAGGCCAGGGAGGGGGCTAGTGTAACGCTCACCTTCACGGCTTCCGAGGTTCTGGCGACCAGTCCGACGGTGACGGTCAACGGCCATGTGGCTCAGTTCGATGGTTTGACGAGTCTGACATGGACCTATGTGTACACCGTTGGCGCGGACGATACCGAAGGCGCTGCGGCCCTGCTTATCTCGGGTACGGACCCGGCTGGGAATACGGGTGAGTTGTCGAACAACACGGCCTTGATCGTGGATAAGACGGCGCCGGTGTTCTCGAACCTGACGGTCGTTCCGGCCCAGGCGGTCCAGGGAACGTCGGTGACGCTGACCTTCACGGCTTCGGAGGCTTTGGTGACCAGTCCGACTGTGACGGTCAACGGTCATGTGGCGCAGTTCGACGGTTTGACGAGCCTGACGTGGACCTATGTGTACGACGTTGGAGCGAACGATACGGAGGGTGCGGCGACGATCTTCATTTCCGGTGTGGACCTGGCCGGGAATGCGGGTGAGTTGTCGAACAATACCGCTCTGGTTGTTCTGCTGGATACGACCCCGCCGGTGTTCTCGAACCTGGTGGCGACTCCGGCGCTGGCGAAGGAAGGAACGCAGGTCTCGCTGACCTTCTCCGCTTCGGAAGCCTTGCTGACCAGTCCGACCGTAACGGTGAATGGTCATGCGGCGCAGTTCGGCGGTCTGGCGGGCGCGGTGTGGACCTTTGTCTACACGGTGCAGGCGGACGACGCGGAAGGCGCGGCTGCGATCCTCGTTTCGGGTCTGGACCTGGTGGGGAATCCCGGTCAATTGTCGAACAATACGGCGCTGCTGGTGGATAAGACCGCGCCGGTGTTCTCCGACTTGCAGGCGTCGCCTGCCCTGGCGAAGGATGGCGCGCAGGTTTCCCTGTTCTTCCTGGCTTCCGAAACATTGGGCGCCACGCCGGTTCTGACGGTCAATGGTCACCCGGCCCAGTACGTTCAGGCCAGCGGCTTGTCCTATGAGTTCCGTTACGAGGTGCTCGCGGCGGATCCCGAAGGAGCGGCTGCGGTGGTGGTGTCGGGCGCGGATGTGGCGGGTAACACCGGGCAAATCGAGTCGGTGACCGTGTTGCAGGTTGACAGAACCGCGCCCACAGTGGCGTTGTTCTCGACGGCGCCCGATCCGGTAGAGGCATCTTCGATGACGGTGACGGTGGTGTTCAGTGAGCCGGTGACTGGCTTCGAGGCGGGCGATGTTGTGGTGGCCAACGCGGTTTTGAGCCACTTCACGGCCGATGCCGGTGGTTCGTCCTACTCGTTCGCTCTCGACTTGAGCGCGTCGCTGGAGGGATTGGTGACGGTCTCGGTCGGAGCGGCTGTGGCGCAGGATGCGTCCGGGAATGCCAACCTGGCCGCCGAATCGCTCAGTCGTTCTTTCGTGCCGGGTCTTCCTGCTCCGGCGGATCTGACGGCCTCGGGTAACACCTTCCGGGTCCTGCTGAACTGGTCGCCCGTGACGAGCGCCACGGCCTATGTGGTCGAGCGTACGGTGGCTGGTACGACCGACACGGTTCCGGTCAGTTGGACGGTGTCCGCGGCGGACGCGCTGAGCGGGAGCGGTACGAACGCGTTTGTGGACGACACGGCGGTTCCTGCGGTGATGTATTCCTACAAGGTCAAGGCGCTGGATGCGCAGCAGAAAGAGAGCGATCCGAGCCTGGCAGCGACGGCGGCTGTGACGGCCGAACTGATTACGGCGGCGAACTACAAGGTGACGGCCAAGGGCTACGCGCTGGTGCGCGACGCGGCCAACAACCTGACGTTCACCCCGACGATCGCCGGTTCGAACCCGGGCACGATCAAGATCGCGCTGCTCAAGAAGATGCCCGCCAACGCGGTGGACAGTCCGGAGAAGGGGATCTACTACCTGACAAGTCTGACGCAGGTGCCGGTCCTGAAGGTGGACGGTAGTGTCAAGACGTTGTCTTTCGACGTTCCGGTCTTCTCGCTTGAGGTTCGCGACCTGGCCAAGTCGGTTTCGGCCAAGTCGGTGACGTTCCTGACGGCGAACGAGTTCGGCTCGATCACAATCACGTCAACGAAACCCTCGGAAAGTGGCATCTACGCGCGTACGTTCATCGAAACGACGAGTGCGGGCGCCACGCAGATGTCGATCAAGGTGACGGGTGCGGTGGTCGAGGAAGTCGGTTCGACAGCTGCGACGGCTCAGCCGATCAAACTGCTCAAGGTGGCTTCGAAGACGTACAAGGATGCCGCAAACGCGAAGAAGACGAGTCTGGGCGCGATCGGTTCGCTGCCGAAGGTGGTCAACGAACTGCAGGTCGGCAACACGACGTCGGCTCCCGCGGAAGCGACTCCATGCTCGATTCTGGGCAGCGTGCTCAAGTCCATCACGGTCTCGGGCGGTCCGCTGGTGGCGGATGAGATCGTGGGCGCGATCGACAAGGTGACGGTTTCGGGCGCCAACCTGCGCTGCGGCCTGATCCAGTCGTCGAAGGACCTGGTGCTCGTTCAGGCAACGGCGAAGAAGGTCAGTGGCGTTCTGAAGGGTGGCGCGGTCGGCACGGCCGGCTCGCCGCTGGCGATGGTCGTCAAGGGTCAGCCGAACACCAAGAAGGTCGCCATCGGCAAGGTGTACGGCCAGACGGGCGTTTCGGGCTTCTTCTACGCGGGTTACGACGCGGCGACGGGCGCCCCGAAGAAGTCGGGCGGCATCAACATCCTCCAAACCAAGACCGGAGTGGTGGAAGGCGCGGCGTTCCTCGACCCGGCTCTGGTGTCGAAGCTGAAAATCCTGCCCAAGACGCCGGTTCAGCCGATCGTGATCAACCCCGGGAACTAAGACCGGGACTCGGCTCGAAAGATTCCGGCGGGAGGCAAACCCTCCCGCCGGAATGGCGAGTCGGAACCCGATCGCGGCAAGCGGCAGACAACAGACAATTTCGGGGGAGAAGCCGGGCGATGGCTTCTCCCCGAGTTTGTTTTCGTGAAATACTCTTCGGTGTGAGAGAAACAGACCGCATGTCCAAACCGTCGGTTTTGCATATTTACAAAGACTATTATCCGCCGGTTCTCGGTGGGATCGAGAAGTGCATCAACTGGCTGTGTCGGGAAATGCGCGGCGACTTCAACACCCGCGTTCTTGTCGCCTCGCGTTCAAGCCGTTTTTCCGACCGGGACGAGGATATCCAGGGTATCCGGGTGGTGCAGGCTGGCTGCTGGGGGCGGTTCCTCTCTTCTCCCATCGCGCCCCGCTATGTGCATTGGCTCCGGCGGCTCGATTCGGACATTCTGCATTTTCACATGCCGAACCCCACAGCGGAACTGGCCTATCTCCTGGCTCGCCCCCCGCGTGGGCGTGTCGTGGTGACCTACCACAGCGACATTGTGCGCCAACGGCTGACCGGCGCTCTGTACCGTCCCCTGCAGCGCCGCTTTCTGGAAAAGGCCCGGGTCATCATGCCCACCTCGCGCGCCTATCTGAACAGTTCCGTCACCCTGGCGCAACACCGTGCCCGCTGCCGGGTGGTGCCGCTCGGGGTTCGTCTCGACGAACTGGATGAGACCGACGCCTCGCGCGCCTTCGCGACTGAAATCCGCCAACGCGCGGCGGGGCGGTGCGCGTTGGTTTTCATCGGACTTCTGCGCTACTACAAGGGGCTGCCGTTTCTGTTGCATGCCTTGGCGGGGTTGCCGTCGAGTTCCACGTGCCTGTTTCTGGCGGGAACGTCTCCGCAGGGACGCGAACACGAGCGCCGCCAACTCGAACAGTTGGTCGGCGAGTTGGGACTTCAGGATCGGGTTATGTTTCTGGGCGCGCTTACCGACGCCCAGGCGGTTGGGTTGCGCCGTGCCGGCGATGTTTTCTGTCTGCCGTCGCACTTGCGCAGCGAAGCGTTTGGCCTCACCCAGGTGGAGGCGATGGCTTGTGGGATGCCGGTGGTCAGTACCCGGTTGCCCGGCGTGGCCGATGTAAACCGCGATGGTGAGACGGGCCGGATCGCCGAACCGGGAGACGTTGAGAGCCTGCGGCAGGCCTTGGCCGCTCTCATCGAGAATCCGGATATCCGGAAGCAGATGGGACACGCAGCCGAAGAGCGCGCCCGCCGTTTTTTCTCGATCGAGCGCATGGCCCGAATGGTGGCGCAGATTTACGACGATGTACTGGCGGGTCGCAGCACGCTCGTCAGTCAATGGGACGAACCCGACGCGGATCTGGTTTCTCCCGTCTGATCTCTCCTCTCCAATCTTCCCAGCCATTTTTCATCCGAATGATCTGTCTCTTTTGTGTCTCATTTTGAATATGAGTCAAAAGCGTCTCTTTGTATGTGTCTTTGAGACAGATTTGGGTGACCATTCTCTTCGCCGTTTCCGCCTCGTCTCTTTCACATGCATATTTAAATCTATATGAATCAGTGTCGTATGAGTTGTCCTGTTGTGTCGGCCAAGACGTGGCACGTCGAATGCTGTTAAGAGGGAAGATCTTTCTTCTCGGAAGAATAGATTTCGAAAGCGAAAAGTTGAGGGTAGGTAGAGGAGATACGACCATGAATACGAAATCCTATAAGACCGGCCTGTTGATGGCTTCTCTTTTGAGCCTTTCTTTGGTGACACAAGGAGCGGAAAACAGATCTTCCGCCACACAGACGAATACTTTGAAGCCGAGCGATTCCCACAAGGAACAGGTCGAGGCGACCGAACTCTGTTGCTGTGAAACGTGGGCGGTGGTTGGGACTGGCAACGAAGATTCCCCCGTTCTGTCGGCGGGTAAGGCCCCCCGTCTGAATGGACAATCTCCGTGGGTGGCCCAACTGAACGTTTCCGGAAGCGGTTCGCGCCTCAGCGTAGTTCGCCCGCAGTCGAGTCGCGAAAACTATGTATTGGCCTCGTTGGGAACGGGAACCGACACCAGCAGCGTGACTTCTTTGAAGGGGCAAGGCTCCGTTTCTCGCTCCGGCCCCAGTTGGAATGTCGTCGGTGAGCATCGCGCAGGCGCTCCGTCCGCCACCGTGGCTCGGAAGGGAACCACCTCAAGCGCCTCTGATCCGTGGGTTGTGAACGGCTCGGGTTCCAGTTTGTCCACCGTACAAGTGGCCAGTCTGAAGGGGACTGCGGTAACGGGGACGCCGGATGTGAGTTGGCGGATTGTTCACCCGGGCAGTTCTCTTCAGGCGGGTAAGGTAGGTAACTCCGCGAATTCGGCGGAGGGTTCCGGTTGGCTGGTGGTGGGTGCCAACCTGGAGAGTGGATCAGCGGCTCTCCCGTTGCGTCCCGACGTTCTGCAACCGGCTTACCGGTTGGCGGTACTGGGTTCCGATTCGGACGCAGGCCTGAGTAGTTCCGCTCCGCTGAAGGGCCGACTGCTCAAGGATTGTGAGTGAGGTGGGAGAGAGAGGCAACCTGTGGCCATTTGGTCGGGAGGGGCCAGGTGGCTTTGCTGGAAATGTTCTTTCCAGCCGATTGCGGGTCAGGTGTTTTGGACACCTGGCCCGCAATTCTGTTTTTCCGGGAAGATTGGAATTGTCAAAGAGCGAGGGTTGTGGGAAAACGAGTGGATTGGATGGGGAATTTTTTGGGGCAGGCAGGCTCGGGCGAGCCGGAAGGAGGCGGGGATGACGACAACGAAAGAGCCAGTATTGCTTAACCAGGAGGATAAGTTCCGGTTTTTGAAACGGGGGGTTGTCTTCTTGTGGGTCGGGTGCCTCTTATCCGTTCTGGGGAGCACTCTCGGCTGGGCGCAGGTTTCCGCTGAGCGCGCACAACGCCTCTTCGAGGCGGCGCCCTATCCGCGTGTCGCGATGCTCTGGGCGCCGTTGCGGGGCGATTCGTCGCCCGAGGCGAAAGCGCGTCACGACCTGATCATGCTTGGAACATGGGACTTGGGACTGGAACCCGACCGAAAACCAATGGGAGAAGCGGACGGGTTCACCTCGCCATCCATCGCGGTGGCGCAGAAACGCGTGGCCGAACTTCGGCGGCTCAACCCCGACGCGCTCATCATGGGCGATCTTTGCTTCTATGAATACAAGGATTCCTGGTTGCCGGAGGACCACCCCTGGTGGCTGCGGGTCGAGGGCAAGCGTCAACAATTCTGGCCCGGAACGCACCGGATGGACTGGAACCGGGCGGAGTACCGCAGCCATGTGGCCAAACAGACGGCAGCGCTCAAACAGACGGGCGTGGACGGGGTTTTCTATGACAACCTGCGCCCCGAAAAGGAACCGTGGATTGCGTTTCTGAAGCAGGTCCGCGAGGCCGTGGGGGACGACTTTCTGATTCTGGTCAACGCAGGATATGCCGTGGGAGAGTATGATTGGGTGGCGCCGTATTTGAACGGTTTCATGTACGAGTCGGGGTGGAGCCACAAACGGACGGAATGGGACGAAACCATTCAAAAAATGCAGCAGACCGAGACCCTGTTGCGCGCGCCGCGCATCAGTGTGATCGAGCGTTTCGAGGAAATCCGCGACGGGGCGGGTTGGCCCGGGGACGCCCCAAAGGGACAGCGCCCGAAGCCCGATCCGGCGGCGCGGCGCTGGTCGCTCTGTTACGCGCTGGCGATCGGCGATTTCTATTACCTCTTTTCCGACAGCACGAGCCACCAGCACGATTGGTACCCGGAATACGACGTCAAGATCGGCCAACCACGCGAGGCGGGTAAACGAGTGGATTCCCATGTCTGGCAGCGGCGCTATGACAAGGCGCTGGTGGTGGTGAACCTGCCCGGCGCTCCGGGAGCGTACCCGCTCGAACTGCCCGGTCCGGCGCGGGATGTTCTGACGGGCAAGTCCGGCAAACGGTTTGACGTGCCTTCCGGGGACGGGTGTGTGCTGGTGTTTGAGTGAACGTATGCGAGTTTCGGACTTTACATCGCTTTATTCTCGAGGAACCCATTCTTTCATCATGGTATTGAGGGGTTTCCAATCGGGTCCATTCGGTTTCGGGAGATTTTGGGCATTCCGGGAAAGAATCTGGCGTGTGTCGGTGATCCAGTCCAACAGAATAGTCGGTATCGCAATGGTTTCGTTCTCGATGGCGTTTGATTTCTGAGCCAGAAGATCCTGAACCGTTTTGAGTACGCTTGTTGGGAGCGATTGTTCCAAGAGCCGATCGAACCGAGTGGGAGGCATTTTGTGGTGTGTCGTTATCCACAGACCTGCCAGAAGGGGCCGTAGGATATAGAACAGTTTTTTGATTCGGACTTTCCCATTCTGGATTTCGTGGTCGGCCATGCGCTCGGCCATACTCAGGTAGTGGTGAAGTGATTTCTTCGGGTTGAAGTAATGGGGGATGAGTGAACAGAGGGAGGCGTGGAATTCCGATTGGGCACGATAGATCGTCGGGCTGTCCATCCACTCGTTGAGAGGAAGATTACAACTGCCGAACAAGCGGAGAGTTTTGGATAATTCCCAACCGGCCAGATCCAGATTCCCGGGAGCCATGATTTCGATCGTATCGCGTTTGGGTTCCAATTGGAGATACCAGGAAATGGGATGTGCGTAAATGAAACGGATGTCATAGTCGCTATCGGGCGATGCGAATCCCCACGCACGGCTTCCCGATTCGCAGGCATAGAGAATCTGACAGAGGTATTTGGTTTCGATTTGTCGCAGAAGAGATTGTATTGGCTCAGGCATGATCCATTTCCCACATCGCAGTAATCTCTTGAAGCAGGTTTGTGATGGCTTGGTTGTCTGGTGCGTCTGGCAGGGAAGAATGGGAACGCATTTCGATCAGTTTCTCGACTTTTTCCTCCGCCCTGCGGACAAGGTCGTCATAGGCATGGTTTCCAGCCCGGATACTCAACAGGAACTGCAAGGAATTTCCTTCGAAACGCACGAGAGGGAGGCCTTCCTGGAAAATATGTTCAGCAGACAGAATAAGCCGAAAGGTGTGCATCAGGTTCTTGGCATCGTAATCGATTGAGCCAGACTCCTGATCCCGCCAACGTGTCTCATTACGGTTTCTCATCCAATTCCAGTAATGTTGGTGGTCGCGCATCGCTTTCTCGTACGCGAACTGATTGAAGATCAAAAGTCCGGCACAACGCTCAACTTCGTCGTCCCTGGGGATGGATTCACAAATCAGGTTCCCTTCACGAAAGACTCCTCTGGCTTTCTCTCCATAATGATACAGGCGGAATACTCCGTGACAGTGTTCCAGGGCTGAAACATGGTATCGAGACAAGTCAATATTGGAATCGTGCAGTGGGATTGGCCGATAGGGGCTGTCGTGTTTTTTGTCGTCCAGAGTATCACGCGCGATAACCCAACAGAAGTCTTCTCTTACGGGAGGAGATTCGGGTTTGGGGTTGTTAATCAACTTGTTCTGACCCCGTGAACGTTTAATCTGAGCCAGAGCATACATGACATGCGACTCAAAAGCGCGTTTAGAAAGGAACAGATTCCGCATCTCAATCAAACGGTTCGAACAGGGGGTTCGAAAAATTGGTTCTTTGAAAGAATTTGTGGATAGATTTTGATGAGTTTTTCGCATTGGTGCCAAAACACTCGATGATACGTCAGGCCGGAGGCTCGGTTTGCGGCCTGACCTCCGGCCCTTGTGTTTCGGCGTCGTCTGCGGCGCTCGGGTTGCTCTCCAGCAGCGCCCTATCCTCCGAGACGATCTCAATATTGTAGGCAAGGAGGCCGGAAGTTCAAGAGGCAAGGATTCTTTAAGCGTGCATCTCGACGCGCGTTCAGGTTGATTGGTTTCGCCAGAAATCGAGCAACGGGAACGGAGACGAGATGCACATCCGAACAATCCTCAACCGAGTCCAAAAATTCAAGGGTTTTGTCTATGGCGCCGAGCGGATGATCGAGAAGGACGGGCAAGTAATCCTGGAGATCCCGATCCGGGCGCGTCGGGGCAGCCGGGCGATCTGTTCGGGTTGTGGACGCAAGGCTCCGGGCTACGACACGCTGGCCGAGCGGCGCTTCGAGTTCATTCCCTTCTGGGGCATTGTGGTCCACTTCCTCTACGCCATGCGCCGTGTCAACTGTCCCCGGTGCGACGTCAAGGTCGAGGCGGTTCCCTGGGCCGAGGGGAAAAGCCCGATCTGCACGGCCTACGTCTGGTTTCTGTCGCGATGGGCCAAGCGTCTGTCCTGGGCGGGCGTGGCCGAGGCGTTTCAGACGTCCTGGCACACGGTGGCCTGCGCCGTCGAACAGGCGGTGGTTTGGGGGCGCGCGCATCTGGACCTGACGGGGATCAGCGCCATCGGCGTGGATGAAATCGCCTGGGCGAAGGGTCACACCTACGCCACCGTGGTTTACCAGATCAACCAGGGCCGCAAGCGTTTGCTGTGGGTGGGGCGGGAGCGGACCGTTAAAACGCTGCTGGCGTTCTTTCACTTGTTGGGGCACGAACGCAGCGGTTTGATCGAGTTCGTAGCCAGCGACATGTGGAAACCGTACCTGAAGGTGATCGCCCGGAAGGTCCCCCAGGCCCTCCACATCCTGGACCGTTTCCACATCGTGGCGCACCTGAACAAGGCGCTCGATCAGGTGCGCTCGGACGAGGCCAAGCAGATGAAACGCAAGGGCCTCGAGCCGTTGTTGCACAAGAGCCGCTGGTGCCTGCTCAAGCGCTGGTCGAACCTGACGGGCAAGCAGCACGAGAAACTCGAGAGCCTGTTGCCGTACAATCTCAGGACGGTCAAGGCCTACCTGATGAAGGAGGATTTCCAGCAGTTCTGGGAGTATGTTTCGCCCCCCTGGGCGGGGCGGTTCCTGGACGCCTGGTGCCGGCGGGCGATGTACAGCCGTATCGAACCGATCAAAAAAGTGGCGCGGATGCTGCGCAGCCACCGCGAACTGATCCTGAACTGGTTCCGGGCAAAAAAGGAGTTTTCCAGCGGGGTGGTGGAGGGTCTGAACAACAAAGCCAAACTGTGCACAAAAATGGCGTATGGGTACGGCACGTTCAAAACGCTGGAAATCGCGTTGTATCACCGGCTTGGCGACCTACCCGAGCCAGAATTCACCCACAGATTCCTTTGAAGAGGCGAAAAATTAAACAGTCCTGAGGCAGATACAACAGTTCGATGATGTTGGGATTGGCCGCGGCGGCCAACTCGAAGAAACGACGAAGCGCATAGTAAGTCGTGTCGTTTCTTTCATCCGAAAGTTGCTCAACAGGAGAAGTCAGCCCGAGGTACGCATTGGCACGAAGGACGTAAATCCCCCGGATGTCGGTGTCGCTGTCGGATTTTGCAGTTCCATAGGCGTGACTCCCTGCGATACCCCGGAAAATCACGGATTGATAATGTGTCTCATTCAACTGTTGAAGGTGGGTTGGAGCATCGGGATGAATCATAGAGTGTTCTCTTCGATCGTGTTTTGTTCCGGCAGATTGGTTCCCGAGTTCAGGATTTTGATGTAGTGTGCGTAAGAGAACAGCCGGTTCCGTTTTTGCCAGGTCAGTTCGCGGACGATGCCGAGTTCCTGAAGATGTGACAGGGTTTTGTTGATTGTGGCGGGGGTGAGGGGGGCAGGCACAAAGGCTTGGACGGTCTCATCCGCCGTTGCCACGGTCTCATAATGTCCCTGGAGTTTTCGTTTCATCTGGTTCGACATCCTGAAATAAGAATCCGCCTTATTTTAGGTAATGGCTGTATCCTGAAATAGGCTTGCATCGCCCTTCTGGCAAGGATAAACGGTGAGGCGGCGGATAGGGGGAATGCAAAACGGCTATTGCGAGAAATGAATAGCCGGAAAAAGGGGGTCGCCCTCGTTTCCGATTAGGCGCCCGACAGGGCTCGAATCAGGGGATCACGATAGTCCGGATCTTTCTCGCAGATTCCCAGCCACCCTGTCGTCATGTCGATATGGGTAAACAGCTCTGCATATCGCGCATCAAATTCGTCATCATCTTCCGCGTCTTCCGCTTCAATAAATAACTTGATTCTTAACGGTTGGTCCTTGGCACAAGCGGGATTTCCCTCGATGGAAATCCCGGTGAAAAGGACACCATTCGAGTTCATACTGTCCACTTGAATTGAACAACCATACAACCGGCGCATAACCTGGACAAGTCGGTCACTTGGTTCGCCGGTGGCGACATAGCGCACTTCACCCTGAAAGATCCGAAAATCTTCCTGAAGGATCTTTTCTTCCCACGGACCAATCAGTTCGACTCGCAGGCCGACGCGTTCGCCTTCATGCAAACCATCGGCCTCAATCCAGACATTGCCATCCGGTTGGATCTCGCTGTCTGTGATCCTGAAGATAAGATCGACAAATCCGCCCTCAAAAATTATGGCGATCTCTGGAAGGTCTGACTCATCGAGCGATAATGTTTCTTGTCCCATGATTGAAATTGCTCCAGGAAAAAAGTATTTGTGCTCGACAACCCTGAAATAAGAATCCGCCTTATTTCAGGGAATGGCGATATCTTAAAATAATGTTTGCTTTACCCTTCTGGCAAGGATAAACGGGAGGGGACGAGACGGGGCTTCCGTCGTTGTGCCGATTGTGGGAGGAGTACTGGACATGGTTCTGAGTCGGATGGATCGCCGGAAGTTTCTGAAATGTGCCGCCGGACTGGCGGTATCGGGTGGGCTGGCGCAGTCGTGCCGGGGGCGTTCTTCTTTTCAGCCGCTGGCCTGGGCCGCGAGCGAGGCGGCGGTGCAGCGGGCCATGGAGTGGCCGGCGGACGAGACGCGCGTGTGGCGGGTGACGGGGCGCGAGTGTCCGGCTCTGACCAGTTTCGACCGTGTCGTTCAGGAGTTCATGACCGCGCGCAGGATCACCAGCGCCTCCCTGGCCGTGACGCGCGCAAGCCGCCTGGTGTATGCCCGGGGGTACAGTTGGGATGCGCCCGATGGGGTCGAGATTCGGCCCGACACGTTGTTTCGGATCGCCAGTGTGAGCAAGCCCCTGACGGCGGCCGGGGTGTTTTTTCTGGTCCAGCAGGGAAAGATGAATCTTTCCGACAAACTCGTGGATCTTGTGAAAATGGAGCCGTTGGATGGGGAAATATGCGATCCCCGGTTGAAGGAGGTCACCGTCCTCCATCTGTTGCAACACCGGGGCGGGTGGGATCGGGACCATTCGTTCGATCCGATGTTTCAGGACCGTCAGGTCGCAAAGCAATGTGGGGTGGATTATCCGGTCGGGACCCATCACATCATCAGGTACATGGCGGGCAAGCCGCTCGATCACGATCCGGGGAGCCGCCATGTGTACAGCAATTTCGGGTACTGCCTCCTGGGACGGGTGATCGAGTCGGTCAGCGGGGTTCCGTATGAACGGTTCATACGCGAAACGGTGTTGAGCCAACTGGGCATTCGGCGCATGGTTCTGGGACGCACCGCGTTCGAGAAGCGGCTGCAGGATGAGCCGTACTACCGGACTGCGGACCGTCAACTCCACCCCTGCGTGGTTCAGCCCGGCGCACCCGAAACGGCGCCGGAACCGTATGGACACTGGAATATCGAGAACATGGACGCGCACGGCGGCTGGTTGGCTTCGGCTGTGGATCTGGCGCGGTTTGCCGCGGCTTTCGATCCGACAGGGAATTACCCGTTATTGAAACCGGAGTTTGTGGAGCAGACGTTTGCTTCTCCCATTTCCGAGCCCACCGATTCGTATTACGGCGGGGGGTGGATGGTCCGGCCCGCGGGCGCTTCGCGCAACACCTGGCACAACGGCAGTTTGCCGGGTACCTATACGTTTATGGTTCGCCGTCACGACGGGCTGAACTGGGTGGCGCTGTTCAACCAGCGCGACGACCCGTGGTCGCGTCTGTCGTATGAGCCGATAGACGGGTTGCTGCACCAGGCGGCTGACGCGGTTCGGGAATGGCCGGAGGAAGATTTGTTTGGAGACTACGGTTTCCCTGTGCGCGAGGATATCCCTTGAGGAGAACCGGGTTTCAGCGGGGGAAAGGGAAAACGCTCAACCGACGGTAACGCGGTTGCGGCCATTTTCCTTGCTGGCGTACATCAGCCCGTCCACGCGGCGCAATAGAGACTCGAGCGTGTCGTCCTGCCGACACATGGATCCCCCAATTGAAATGGTGATCGAAATCTGCTTCCCTTCGAAGTCCAGGAAAGATTTCTGGACGAGCGCTCGGAGGTTTTCGGCCACGGTTTTCAGGGTCTTCTTGTCCACGTTGGCCAGGATCGCCACAAACTCTTCGCCGCCCCAGCGCGCCACATGGTCGAACGAGCGGGTGCTTTTCTCGATCGTCTGAGCCACCATGCCCAACACCCGGTCTCCGACTTCGTGGCCGTACGTGTCGTTGATGTCCTTGAAATGGTCCAGATCGATAAAAAGCAATCCGAAAGGCCACTGGTAACGGCGGTTCTGGTCCAGGCATTTCTGGATTTGAACATCGCCATAGCGGCGGTTGGCAATGCCGGTAACCGGGTCGAGGAGCGCCATGACGCGCAGCTGTTCCAGTTCGCGCTCGGTCGCTTCGCGCGAGAGTTTTTCACTGAAAATCTCCGCCGCACCGATGACTTGTCCGTCGGCGTCGCGCAGCGCCGACGTGCGGATGGTCACGGGAACCCGATGCCCCTGTTTGTGGTGGAGGTAGGCCAACTCGGTCTCGACGGTTTCGCCGGAGCGCAGGGTCTCGAGTGCCGGGCACCCGCCCGTTTCACACAAGGAGACTCCGTTTTCGGTCACATGGACCAGGATGTCCTGCCAACACCCGCTTCCCTCTACCTCCGCCTTTGTGTAACCGGTCATGCGCTCGGCGCCCCGGTTCCAGAAAGTGATCTGTTTGTCTTGATTGATCAGGTAGATCCCGTCCTGAAGCGAGTCCAGGACATTTTCCAATGCGTCTTTTCCAAAATCCATCTGAAGGGGATCCTTCCCAACTTGAGATTCTACTGCTCATCTCCCCGTCTCATTCCGGTTTTCGGCCAGAATGGAAAGCGGACTTCCCTAGACTTTCCTTATACCCCTATTTTCAACTATGACGCAAAATCGTCTGGGACGCAAGTTATGGAATGACCCCCGGCCCTCATTTTTTCTGTTTTCCGTGTCGGCTTCCGGAAAAATAACAGGGAGGGTGTCACCACTCCTTGCCGTGCGCGGTGGTTTTGGGTATGCTGCGAAACATGAATTTCCCGGGACCGGAAAGTTCAGCGTCTGGGTATCCGAGTTCCGGTTCAGCAGACACCCCCGCAGGAGGAGAGAATACGGTGAACGCTCCTGAATCGAACATTGCCCCTTCATCCAATCGAGCCCCCATCCTGGATGTTGGATACCAGGTGGTTCGCTCCCGCCCCCGAGGGCCGTTTTCGTGGCTGGGCAAGATTGCCCCCTCCCTGGCCTTCTATCCCCAGATGTGTTTCACCGTTTTCAAAGGGGCCTGGCTGAGCAAGCGGAACCTTTACGGCGACGCGGAATGGGTGAATTCGAGTCTGGGCATGTTGCGCGGTCTCGAATCGGTCGGGGTGCGGATGGACGTTCAGAACGTCGAAGCGTTTATCCAGCTCGATCAGCCCTGTGTTTTTATCGGCAATCACATGAGCACGCTCGAGACTTTTGTTTTGCCGTGTATTATTCAACCCTATCGTCAGGTGACCTTTGTCGTCAAACAGAGCCTGCTGGACTACCCCGTGTTCAAACACCTCATGCGCAGCCGAAACCCCATCGCCGTCGGACGTACCAACCCGCGCGAAGATTTTGTCCAAGTGATCGAGGGAGGCGTCGAACGCCTGAAGAATGGAACCTCGATCATTCTTTTCCCCCAGACCACCCGCACGACCGAGTTCGATCCGAAGCATTTCAACACGATCGGGATCAAACTGGCCCGCCGTACGGGAGTTCCCGTGGTGCCCTTCGCCCTGAAAACGGACGCCTGGACCAACGGACGCTATATCAAAGATTTCGGTCCGATTCGCCCGGAACGGCCCGTTCATATTCACTTTGGAGAACCCTTTTTCGTGGAGGGCGCCGGAAAAGAAGAGCACGAGCGGATCGTCGCCTTTATCCAGTCAAAGCTCGCAACCTGGCGGCAAGAGGACGGGGATCTTTCCAGTTGAACGTGGCGAGTGAAGAAGGGAAGGTTGGTCCCATGTCCTCCGAGGAACCCACACTGAATGCCGCGAAGTCTTCCGAAGGTGGGAACGAAAAGGGGGCTGTTCCGCCCGAGACGTCCTCTCAACCGGTGTGGGAAACCGCCCTGGCCCGGCTGGCCATGACGCTCGGGGTGGTCTGGCTTTTTGCCGCGTTCGGCGCGTTCCTGTGGGCCAACCGCACCGATTCGTTTCTGGTCTATCTGAACATGCTGGGAGGCCGTACCCCCCTCTGGCGGCTCGACATGGAAGGGGCCTGGCTGGGGTTTCCCCGTGAGTTGGGCGTTCAAGCCGGGTTGTTCCTCTGGACGGTGGCCGCTCTGGCCGGGGTGGGGACGCGTCTTTTCGCGCGAATCCGGCCCGGTTCGACCCGTGCTGAATCGTTCGTGTGGGGGACGGGTCTGGCCGTGGGCGGGTGGGGAACGCTGGTGTTCCTGACCGGGTTGGCGGGTCTGCTCGGCCCCGCCCGGCTGGTGTTCGGTTCTCTGCTGGGTCTCCTGACGGTTCTGGCGCTGGCGCTTCTCATGTGGAGAGGGACTCGATCCCGCTTGCCGGAACAGGCGCTCTCTTGTGAAAAAAAATCCTTCCTCCGGTCTCTTTCCTGGCCCGAGTGGATTCTGGGGATTGTATTGCTGACGCTTCAGGGATTGACGTTTTTCTACGCCTTCACGCCGTCGGCGCAATCCGACGCCCTGCGGTACCACCTGGCCGCGCCGCAGGAGTGGCTCAAGGCGGGGGGGCTGGCCTATCTACCTTACAACGCCTTCAGCAATTTTCCCTCGACGGTCGAGATGTTGTTCCTCTACGGATTGGGCCTCGGGGGCGACCTGCTCGCCACGGGGTTCCACTTTCTGTTTCTCCCGCTGACGACCGTCGCGGTCGGGTTGCTGACGTGCGAGGTTCTGAACGAGGCGGGATTCGGCTCCGAGTCCCCGCGTTTTCTCGGCATTCGAGCGCCCCTTCTGGCCGCCGCCGCGTGGGGATCTGTCCCGATGGCCATCGGTCTGGCCGGGTGGGCGTTCATTGATCTGGGTATTCTCTTTTTCACGCTGGGGTTGATTTACTTCCAGCTGCGCTGGCTCCGCAGCGCCCGGCGGATAGACTGGGTGTTGTCCGGTCTTTTCGGCGGATTGCTCGTGGCCAGCAAGTACACCGGTGTCCTGACCGTGGTCTGGGGCGCGGTCCTGTTTCTGCTGGCGGGATTGCCCGGGTTTCTGAAAGCGAAAAACGGCGGAACGAATTCCGAGCAATTCGGGGACACACAGAACCGTCCCCGTTCCGGTTTCGGACGCGCCTTGAGTCGCGCCGTCCTCTTCGGCCTCCTGGCGGCTGCCATCGGCGCGCCGTGGTGGATCAAGAACGTCGTCCACACCGGCAACCCCGTCTATCCGATGGCGTGGAGCCTGTTCGGTCAGGGGGGCGAGTGGACCCAGACCTGTGACGAGATCTACAAGGAGAAACTTCAGGAAAAGGGGATGGGTCACTCGTTGGGCGCTTTCCTGGCCTTGCCGTGGAACGTCACCGTCCACCTGCACCGGTTCGAGGACCACACGCTCGGGCCTTTCTATTGGGTTCTGACGCTCTGGATCGGGGGATACGCCTTCTGGGCGCTCGGGCGCGCGCGCCGCCGTCCCGCTGCCGCGTGTCTGTCGCTCTGGCTGTTGTTTCTACTGGTCTCGTGGTTTTTCACCTACCAGAGCAACCGTTTCCTGATGCCAGCGCTGGCCGTGGCGCCCGCGCTGGCGCTGGCCGCTTGCGCCGGGTTGGGGCGGCTCGTTGGAGGTTGGCGTCGCGCGGCCTGTGGGGTGGGGATTTTCTTACCGATCGCCTACGCGGTGGGGTATTCGTTCTTCCACCTCCTCATGGTCGAGAGCGGAGTCACCGCGAACACCAACCAGTTGCCCACGCGCTGGCCCGCCTACACGCTGGGGTTCCTGTCGCGCGATGCCTACCTGGGGGGCGATTCGTTCCTGCCGGGACGGCTTCCCTATTACGATGCGGCGCGGTTCTGTAACCGGACGCTGGGGCCGGACGAGAAGGTGCTCCTCGTGGGCGAGCACCGCAAGATGCACTGGCTCTGCCGGGTCGAGGGCAACGACTGGTACGATTCGCCCCGTATTCGGCCCTTCCTGCGCGGCGCGGCGGACGCCGACGCCGTGCTCGACGCCCTGAGCCAGGCGGGTTTTACCCATGTGTTTTTCAACCTGGACGAGTGGGGCTGGCCCCTGGACGAGTCCACCCTGCGCGACCCGCAGGGGCGACCGCAGTTCCCCGCGTGGCTGTACAACCGGCGGCACTTCACGAGCGCCGAACTGACGCTGCTGTCCCAGGTGATCCACTCGCCGCGCCTGCGGCCCCTCCACCAGACGCGCCCCGGTCGGGTCTATGTCGCGCAGATTCTTCCGAGGTGAAGAACCTACTTTTAGAACCAAAGATGAATACGGATGGACCTGGCGCAGCGACGCCGCAACCCATCCGTAGGGGCGGACCTGTGTGTCCCACCCCGAGTGCGAGGTCTGTTACCGTGGGGAGGCGTGAAACCCCGAGAGAAGGGGATGAAAAGAATCGTCGCGCAGAGACGCGAAGAACGGCATCCTGTCCATCCTGCCTATCCATGTTGGTATTCCCTCGGTTACAGGGAGTTCCAGGAAGGGGAACATGGATGTACACGATATACAGGATGCTGTCCCCTCAAAATCATCGCGACTTGCGTAGAGTTTTGAAGAGAGTAGTGCAGATAACGAAAACGGGGGAAGGGTTTCTGTTTTCCTCGAACAAAACTACAAACCAGGCAAAGAGGAGTTCCTGCGTCTGTGTGGCTTTGTGGCGCCCGGGATCTCAATTCGCAGTTTTCTCCTCTAGATCCTCTGTTTTCCGGGCAGAATAGTAACAGCCCGCGCGGCTTATCGCCGCGCGGGCTGTTGGGTTTTTTCGGTGTTGTGCAAGGCTATCGAGAAGCCGACTTAGTTGTTGTAGATTTCCTTGTTCGAGAAGCAGAGGTCGCCCCCCGACTTGGTGCCGTTGGTGGCATCGTAAAGGCCGTTGACGAAGATCGGCTGTCTGTCCGTGATCGGTCTGGGATAACAGGAGAACTGACCGTTTTTAAGTTCCGGATATTTGGGTCCAGGCTGCCCGAAATCCGGTTTGCCGTCCGGCCCCCAGGAAACGAAACGATACAGCACCCCGCCGTACCCACCATCATCCAGAACCTGCACTCCATTCGACCACCCGCCTCGCCAATACTCCGGGTAATTGCGGTCGCCAATGCCTCCCATTTCACGGTAGGGACTGGGCGGAACCTGCGCGATGTAGGCCACAGGGGTGGTCAACAGGAAGTAGGCGTAGTAATCTTTGTCCAGGTTTGCGGCTTGTCCGTTGATTTGCATATTGTCGGGGATGTAGTCGCCATTGTCGATCCGGTACATTTCCTGCGCGGTCTGCATGGTCTTCATGTCCGCCTTGACGCGGGTGTTTTTGGCGCGGGCCTGGGCTTCCATGAAATTGGGCACCGCGATGGCGGCCAGGATGGCGATAATGGCCACCACGATGAGCAGTTCGATCAGGGTGAACGCTTTCAGTTTACGCATTACACAACACCTCCTGCGGAATTGAAAAAAATGGTTTCGGCCTTCGGAATACATTTCCGGGAAGGGAAACTCGATCTCCCTATTATGGGGTTGGGCGCGAAGAAGGGGCTTGTTACAGGAGTGAACCGCTATCGTTCCGCAGTCACAAACCGCGCCTAGTTATCAATGGTATTACAGAAGCAAAAGAAAGTCAAGTAGGCTAAATTATATTTTTTCAGAAAGGCCCGGAGGCGTTTGAAAAGCCGAACAATATCAGTCTCCCGAGATTTGTCGGCTCATTCTGCGGAAAAGAAGCCGTTTCGGAAAGCATCGTCCGGGAAAGTATTCTGCCGAAAAAAAGTCCCGTTCCGGAGAAGCGGAACGGGACTTTGATTATTGGAATGCGTTTGGATACTTAGTTGTTGTGCATGCCTTTGGACGAGACCAGCAGATCGCCCAGCGATTTCGTGCCGTTGGTGGTGTCGTAGAGACCGTTTACAAAGGCCGGCTTGTTCTGAGCAACGTCGGTGGGGTAGTTGCTGAATCCATTGTGCCATTGCGATTTCGCGTCCGGCCCGAACGACGTGATACGATACAGGATGCCGGTGGCGATTCCGTCGGACCATTCCGCCGAGGGATTGCTGTGGCGCCAGTACTCGAAGTACTGGGCGCCGCCGTTCGAGGCGTCGTAATTGACGGTCTCAATGAAGGGGCTGATGGGGACGGTGGCCATGTAGGCGATGGGGGTCGTGAGTTTCTGGTAGCTGCCGACGTCGTACACCTGCCCCGCGAAATTGTCCGGGATATATTCGCCGTTGTCCACGCGGTACATTTCCATGGCGGTCTGCATGGTTTTCATGTCGGCCTTACAGCGGGTGACTTTCGACCGCATCTGGGCTTCCATGAAGTTCGGTACTGCGATCGCGGCCAGGATCGCGATAATCGCGACCACGATGAGCAGTTCAATCAGGGTAAAGGCTTGACGTTTGCGCATTACGTGATACCTCCCGCTCGTAGTGAAAAATGGTTTCCGTCTTCGGAGCGAATTTCCGAAAGGGGAAAACTCAACCTTCCTGTATGGATGAAACAAGGGCGTAACAGAAGAAAACCCCCACGCAAAAGAGATTTCTTTTGCGCTCTTGTAACTGCAATATGTATATTTTATACAAGGGCCGGTCGGCATGTCAAGCGGGATGGAGGAACTTTTCTTTGAGAAAAGATGTTTTTCTCGTCTGGGATTCTCTTTCCAAAGCCGAGAACCCGGTTCTTTTCGACGAGCGGCATCCTTCCTGGAAAAGAGGTTGGATCCGGGTTGTTGGGCTTTTTCCGGAATCTTGTTGACAGGAGGCGGGTCTCGTTGTCAGATTGTAAGTGGGAAGCTTTGTGAAAAGCGGGTTTCGAGGTTTTGAAACGGACACATTCAGGTGTGGTGGAAGGAGAGACCCGGGCCGGGAGCAACCGGTTCGAGGCAGGGACACGTGGATTCCGAGACAGAAAACGACCAATCGTCTCATCCGGAACGCCGGATTCTGATCGTGGATGACGATGCGGAGTTCTGCGAGACGCTGGTGGATGTGTTGCACCTGTGCAGTTACGACTCTCTCGTGGCGCAGACGGCGGGCGAGGCGTGCCATCTGGTGCAGGAGGAGGAAGCGCCGGACGTGGCCCTGGTGGATGTGCGGCTGGCGATGTCGGTGCGGGGCGATATGGGACTGCTGGCCGAGCTCCAGCAGTTGCGCCCGGGGATTCTCTGTATCATGATGACGGCGCACCCCACGGCCGAGACGGCTATTGAGGCCTTGAAACAGGGCGCCTACGACTATCTGAACAAGCCGTTCAACATGGGGGATCTGTTCATCATCCTCGAACGCGCTTTCGGCAAGGTGAAGCTTGAGCGCGAGAAAGCGTCGGTCGAAGAGGCGCTCAAGGCGCAGAAAGACGAACTCGAGGATTTCAGCGCGCGGTTGCGGGGGGTGATTGATTCGGCCACCCGGCTGGCCGCCTGTGCGCATCTTTCGGAAGTCAAGTCGCTTATTCTGCACGAGTTTGCCGGGAACCTGGGGGCCGAAGGGGGCAGCCTGTACCTGCGGCAGAACGGCAACCTGTCGCTGGCTTGCGCGCTCGACCCGGGCCACGCTCCCCGGACGGTTCCTTTCCCGCCCGCGCACGATTCTCTGTTCGAGCGGGCCATCCGGATACGCAAGCCGCTCCTGATCCATGATATCGCCAAAGAAGCCGCCGTGCGCCCAAGCGGCTGGCAGGGGTATTCGAGCGGCTCCGCCCTGTTGTTTCCCCTGGTGGACCACGAGGGACGGGTGAGCGGGATCGTGTCGCTCCACAACCGCCCCCATGCGCCTTTCACGCATCAGGACCGCGATCTGGGGGCGATTCTGGCGTCGCACTCTTCGGAGACCTTGCGCGCCGCGCAGGCGACGGAGAATCTGCGGCGCAGCGAGGAGCGGTTCCGGGCCATCTTCGAGACGGCCGAAGACGCGATTTTTATCAAGAGTCTCGACGGGCGGTACACGCAGATCAACCCGGGCATGTCGCACATGACCAATCTGTCGAGCGAACAGTTGATCGGGCACACGGACCTGGAGGTTTTCAATCCGGATCTGGGGCAACATGCCGCCCAGACCGATGCGCGGGTGGCGGCAGGGGAGGTCATCGAGGAAGAATTTGTCTCCGAAGTGGGCGGGATGCAGCGGTTTATCCATGTCGTGAAAGTTCCCATGCGCGAAGCGGGAGGCGAGATTTCGGGGATTCTCGGGGTCGCCCGCGACGTCACGGCGCGCAAACGGCTCGAGGAACAGTTGCGTCAGTCGCAGAAAATGGAGGCGTTGGGCCAGCTGGCCGGCGGGGTGGCGCACGACTTCAACAACCTGCTGCAAACGGTGATCGCCCACGTGCAGTTTGTCGAGGAGACGCTCTCGCCCGAGGATTCGGCCTACGAGGACATCCAGCAGATTCGCGCGGCGACGCAGAAGGGCGCCATGCTCACGCGCCAGTTGCTCGCGTTCAGCCGTCGCCAGCACATCGAGCCGGAAGACCTGGACCTGAACCGCGTCATCGCCGATCTGATGAAAATGGTGCGGCGTGTCATCGGCGAGGACATAAATCTGAAGATTCTGCCGGGGGAACAGCTGGCCAATATCCACGCCGATCCGGGCCAGATGGAACAGATTCTGATGAATCTGGCGGTCAACTCGCGCGACGCCATGCCCAAGGGTGGCTCGATCGCCATCGAGACGGGCAACCGCCACCTGACCGCCGAGTTCTGCAAGACGCACCAGTGGGCGCGCGAAGGGGACTTTGTGGTCCTGACGTTCCGCGACACGGGGAGCGGAATGGATGAGGAGACCCGGGCCCGGGTGTTCGAGCCATTCTTCACCACCAAGGCTCCCAGCAAGGGTACCGGTCTGGGACTGGCCACGGTCTATGGGATCGTCAAACAACACGACGGGTTGATTCAGGTGGAGAGCGAGTTGGGCCAGGGGACTCAGTTTGAGATCTACCTGCCCGCCTGCGCGCCTCAGGAAGCGCCGACGCGAAGCCGGCGCCAGGTGACGACACCCAAGGGAACCGAAACCGTTCTGCTGGCCGAGGACGATGAGATTGTCCGCCGCCTGATCGTCCGGGTGTTGAAACGCTCGGGTTACACCGTGCTGGTGGCCGAGGATGGCCAGCAGGCGCTCGATATTCTGGAAGAAAAAGTCGGCGAGGTGGCCATTGCCGTGCTGGATGTGGTGATGCCCAAGGTGAGCGGGCGAGTGGTGTACGAACGCATCCTCGAAATCGCTCCGAGTATGCCGGTTCTCTTCTGCAGCGGGTACAGCACCGATTCGCTCCATACCGAGTTCATTGCCGAACAGGGGCTGCAAGTCATGCCCAAACCCTACAATCCCGACGATCTGTTGATCAAAATGCGTGAGATGCTTGACAAATGACCGTTCCCTGCGCCGATCCGGTGGTTTCCGTTCACGACCTGTATAAAGAGTACCCAACCGCCCGGGGCGAAACGCTCTGCATTCTCGACGCGGTTCACCTGGAAGTCGAGCGCGGACGCTCACTGGCCATTCTGGGGCCGTCGGGGTCGGGCAAGAGCACGCTGCTGCATATTCTGGGGACACTGGAGCCGCCGACACGAGGGCGAGTCCGTCTGGCGGGACGCGATCCGTTCGCCATGACGGGAACCGAACTGGCGCGTTTCCGGAATCGGGAAATCGGGTTCGTATTTCAGGACCACCAATTGCTCCCGCAATGCACCGCGCTCGAGAACGTGCTGCTGCCCCTGCTGGCGTATGGCCGGCCCGACACCGCCGCCGTGGCGCGCGCCCGGAGTCTTCTGGAGCGGGTGGGGCTGGGCGAGCGCATGGGGCATACCCCCTCGAGCCTCTCGGGAGGGGAACGGCAACGGGTGGCCATCGCCCGCGCCCTGATCGGTTCGCCCACGCTGCTCCTGTGCGACGAACCGACCGGGAACTTGGACCAGACGACGGCGCACGCCGTGGCGGACTGTTTTCTCGATCTTCAGAAGACCGAGAACGCCACCCTGGTCACCGTGACGCACGACACCACCCTGGCCGCGCGCTACGACCAGCGGGCGTACCTGAAAGAAGGCGCGCTGCGTTTCGAAAGTTCGGAATAAACAAAAAGGCCACGCAAGGGAGGCCCTCCGGCGCCGTGAGGCGCATCCCCCATATAAACCTTTACGTTCCGGGGTTTGAAAACGCCCATTAGAGCGACCATCCGATGACCCCTCGTCCGTCCAAAGCCTCCCCTTCCGTTTCCATCGAAACGCTCATCCAAAGATTCTGGGGACAGCCCGAATTGCCCCGTTGGCTCGACGGGGTCGCACGCCTCGGGGTGGGCGTTTCGGGAGGCGCCGACAGCGTGGCCCTGCTCTATCTGCTGACCGCCGTGCCGGAACTCCGCCCCGCCTGGGCGCCCGAAATCGTCGCGTTCCACGTCAACCACGGCCTGCGGGGCGCTCAGGCCGATGCCGACCAGGAACTCGCGCGCGAACTGGCCCGGACTCTGGGTGTCCCCTTTCACGCCCGTCAACTCGACCCGGAAAAGATCCACGCCCACGCCCGCAAGAACGGTTCTCTCGAGGATGCCGCGCGCGAGGCCCGGCTGGCCGCCCTGCGCGGTTTGGCCACCCGCTCGCGGTGTCAGGCCGTTGCGCTGGCTCACCATCAGGACGACCTGGCCGAGACCTTTCTGATGCGCCTGCTGCGCGGCAGCGGCCTGCGCGGGCTGGGCGGGTTCGGCCCCGAGGCGGAAGTGCTCGGGCTGCGCCTCGTCCGTCCGCTGATCCACTGGTCCCGCGCCGACCTGCAACAGGTGGCCCGCCTGGCCGGACTCGAGTGGGCCGAGGACGCCATGAACACCGATCCGGCTTTCCTGCGTTGCCGGGTCCGCCACGAGATTCTGCCCTGTCTCGAGCGCCACACCGACCACCCGCCCGCCGCCCGCATGCTGGCGCAAACCGCCCGGCGCCTCGAACGCGAAAATCGGGCGTTGAACGCCTACATCGAGAACCTCTACCAGACGCGCCTCCTCGAACGCACGGACCCGCGCCGGGTGGGATTGCCTCTGGCTCTTTTATGCGAAGAACCCGAGGCCGTCTTCGCCCCCTACCTGCTTCGCCTGCTCCTGTCGCGCCTGATCGAGACCCCCTTCCCGCCCGAGGAGAAACGGATTGTCGAACTGGAAAACTTCGCACGAACCGCCCAGCCCGGCAGCCTGATGCAGACCGCCCGCAACATCGTGGTCTGGATTTCGCCGGAAGGAATCCTCTGGGCCTGGCAGAAACCCCACCGCGACATCCCACGCGACGAGCAACTGCGCATCTTCCGGGGGCCTTGAATTCCGATTCCGCATTCCCCTTTCTGGCTTGTCACACCAACACGTGGCGAATTCCACAAACAAGAGTCCTCTTCACCCCTGTCTCTTTCTCGCGCAATCTATTGTCAATAAACCAGTTATCTCGCGCTTGCATTCTGGCGCGCTTCGTGCTATTCAAGAGGAAAGAGTACAGTACACACCGGAGTGAGGCGGTTTCATCCGGACGTGCGCTTGTCCGCCGAAAACCACATGAACGGTCACGGTCCCTGTGGAACGAACCGGTGGGGTACTCAGAGCGAGGGAGTCCCATGTCCATCTTGAAGCGTACGGTGGAGAACCTGGCCGCCCGGCTGGCGGTCGCGCGGGGAGGCCGCGTCATGGCCAACCACCTGATGCCCTATCTCCCCGTTTCGTTGGACCTCATCGAACGGATTCTCGACGCGTTGGCCGACGGGAGCGTCCTGACTTCGCGCCGGGAAGACGACTGGCAGATCTACGAGTTCCCCGAACTGCTCGATGCGCCCGCCGCAGCGCCGCAGAAAAACGTTTGCGTGGCCTGCGGAAATCCCGAACTTCTTGCGGGCAAGTCGCCCCTGTGCGATACCTGCATGCGGGAACTCGAAGCGGAACTCACCGAACTGGCGAAACGCGAGGACTGGCCCGCCGAAGCCGTCTGGGAACATGAATTGCTCTGCGCGGCTTCGCGCCAGTCCGGGCCGCTGCGCGTGGCTTCGCTGGCGGGGTTCACGCGCCTTTCACTGAGCCAGCTCAAGGAACGGCTCAAAAACCTGGCTGCGCGCGGTCATGCGCGCTGCGTGGTGGATTTCGAGAAGAAATCGGCGCACTATGAGTTTCCGCCGCTGACGTATCCCCGCGACGCCTGGCTGCGCCACGACCGTTTCATCTGCAGCCACCCGGCGTCGCGCAAGTGTGAGTTCGAGATCAAGATCATGAAGGTGTTCGTGGTCTTCATCGTCGCGATCTTTCTCTTCTTTCTCGATATGTTGCAGCCGATCCCATGTGTGCTGATCGTGCTTCCAATCGCGGTCATCCTGGCGCTCTGGTGGATTTTCAGGGCTCCTCCCGAACTTTCGCCCTTGGAACGCATGGCGCTCAAGGAAGAGGAGGAAGAAGATTCCCCGGAGCGCAACGGCGAGGAGGATCTTTGAGCCGGGTTCTATAAATCGGTCCCGCTTTCTCGTGGTAATACGGTCCGGGCGTTCGTTACAATAGCCACGATCAGTTTCCTGCGGTTTTCAAGGTAGGAAAAAGCGTTTCGCCTGTACGCGCCAGTGTCAGGGAATCGAAACGCGTCAACGGGAACAAGACCCATCCCTCCCTGTGGGGGGGCGATGGGTATCCATAGATTATCTTTCAGGAAGGGGATTCAGAACCATGCTCGAAAACGAGCCTCAATTACCACCACGTCCGCCACTATCGCCGAGGATCAAGATTCCAAAAGTTCCGATCGGAGATGTCGTTCGTTATTTCCGCAGTTCCATTCTGTTGCTGCTCTTTACCATCTTTCTGGCCTGTCTGGCGCTTCTGGCCACGATCCGTATCCAGCGCGTGTCCGGGTCCGAGATCGGCGTTCGGGTCAACAACCTGACCGGCGAGGTGACCCCCATCAACGAGTCGGGAACCACCATCTACAACGGGATTCTCACGTCATTCTATGTGATGGACAAGACCGAGCAGCGCCTGGAAATGACCTCTGCCGCCGATCGAGGTGAGCGCAAGGGACAGGACGATTTGCGTATCAAGACCACGGACGGAAACGACGTGTTCCTGGACCTGACGATCAACTACATCATCATGCTCGACCAGCTCGGGGACGTCATCAAATCCTCCGGCGTCGGCGATCTGTACAAGACCAAGTGGGTCCGCGACTACGCCCGCTCGATCTGCAGGACCATCTACGGCGAGCTGACCACCGAGCAATTCTACAACGCCAGCGAACGAAACAAGAAGGCGACAGAAGCGCAGGAAGAGATGAACAAACGCCTCAATCCCCACGGGATCATGGTGACCAAAGTCATCGCTGAGGACTTCCGCTTCCACGTGGATTATTTGAAGAAGGTTCGGGAGAAAAAACTGGCCGACCAGGGCGTACTTGAAGAGATGTCGAAAGCCAACGCCGCGCGTGAGGACCAGATCGTCAACACCACCCGCGCTACCAAGGAAAAAGAGGTCCGGGTCAAGTCGTACGAGGGCGAGATGAAGAAACTCGTCGTGTCCGCCGAGGCCCAGGCCGACCGCGCTGTCAAAGAAGCGGAGTCCTACGCCATCAAGACCCTCCGCGACGCCGACGCCCAGTACATCAAGAGCGAAAACAACGCCAAGGCCGTATTGGCCAAAGGCACCACCGAAGCCGAAGGAACCAAAAAGATGGCGGAAGCCCTCCAGGGCGAAGGGGGCCGGAACATCGTGAAATTGGGATATGCCGAGCGCCTGCAACAGATGAACGTGACCGGACAGCCCTTTATCATCAACAGCCAGACCGAGCGGTTCTCTCACATCGAGGAACCGCCCGCCGCGGCGGAAGGTCGGTCGGCCATGCCGTCCTCCGTGCCGGAACCCAAACCGGCGGAACTCAAAGCGCCGGAACCCAAACCGCAAGCAGCCGCCCGCTAACCCGGCAGAAAGGAAGAAACAGCCATGATGAAACCTCTCAAGATATTCTGTATGATCGTTTCGATCCTGATTATCGGAACGTTCCTAGTCTTCAAGACCTTTCTGATCCGTATCGAAGTGGGCCAGGTGGGCATCCGGACCCGTCAATACGCCATTTTCGGCGAAAAAGGGGTCGAGCAGAAAGACTTCAGTCCGGGCTGGCACCGGAAACTCCCCGTCTTCGACACCTGGAAAGTCTTTGACGCCACCGTCCAGACCATCCAGTTTACCACCTCCGAGGAACGCGCGCACCAGCGGGAAATCTACAAGGGCCTGAGTTTGCTTTCCCGGGTACAAGGGACGGTTGCCCCTGAAGAAGCCGTTGCGCCCGAAGGTCCCGAGATGATCGAAGTGAAAGCCAAGGACGCCAATGCCGTCCGCCTCGACGTGACCGTCAAGTACCGCATCATGGACGGAGCCGCGCATAAAGTTTTTCAACAGTTCAACGACGAGATCCGCTACAAGAACATCGTGCGCGACCAGGTGCAGAACGTCGTGCGCGGAATCATGGGCGAGATGAATACCGAAGAGTTCTACGATCCGCTGGTCCGTATCGAGAAAGCCAACGCGGTGACCAGGATCCTGACGGAGGATCTGTCCGTCCGCAATATCGAACTCATAGACCTCCTGGTGCGCGATATCTCGTTTGACCCCGCCTATGAGGCCAAGATCCTTCAGAAAAAACTGGCCGACCAGGACGTCGAACTCAACAAGTCTCGCGCCCAGCAGGCGGAAAAGAGCGGGGAAACCAATAAAATCGCAGCCGACACCGGGGCGCTGGTCGGCGTTATCGAGGAACAGATGACCGCAGCGCTGGTGGGCATGAAAGCCGAGACGGATAAAAAGATCGCCAAGATCAACGCCGAGGCTCAGTTCACGGCCACACAGACCCGCGCCGAAGCCGACCTGTACGCCGCCGAAAAAATCGCCAAGGGCAACCTGTTGGAACGCGAAACCACCGCCCAGGCCGAACAGCTCAAAGCCCAGGCTCTCAGCGGTTCAGGCGGCGCGAACTACGTCGCCCTGCAAACCATCAAGGCCCTGCAACTGGGCGATATGAAGGTCTCCACGATCCAGAACGACTTCCTCGACACGGAAAAAATGGTCGAGAAAATGGGCGCGACCAAGTGAGGCCGGGGAAATGGATCATGGATAATTGACAAGGGGCAATTGATATAACGTTTCTCAAAAGTTTTGTCCAAATGATGTGCGAATAATTGGCCCCGGAGGGGCCTTCCCATTAGTAGCCGTGGGTGACCGAAGGGAACCCACGGAAAAGAGATAGTAAATTCTGCACCCTGAAGGGGTGCCCCAACAAAGCATTTACAGGCCGGATTGGGGAACCCCTTCGGGGTTGGAATATTGTGGGGACATATTCCGTAGGTTCCCTTCGGTCACCTACGGCTACTCAAGGGGAATCCCTTCTGGATTTCAACAATCCTTTTGGGCATTATTTTTGAGAATGCTATAATTACGAACCGATTCAACACCAGGTCGCAGGGACACAACTTTCTCATTGTGTTCCTGCGCCTTTGCTTTCTGTTGTTCACACTTTCCTGTCGTTATGATCCCCGGTCAAATCCCCACCGCTTGAAACACACGGGCCAGTTCGGCCGCCAGTTTGTCGGAGTCGGCCCCTTCGGCATACTGCTTGAGGGAGGGGTACTGATCGAAAAACGCCTGGACGCGCTGGATCAACTTCTGTTCTTCGGCGGTATAGGACGATGTCTGCAAGTCCTTCCCGCTGAGGATGTCCCGGATCACCCGCTGCAGAAGTTCCTGCTTCTTTGCCAGGTCGGCGGCTGAACTGGACGTGGAAGGGCTGTTCGAAACCGTTGACGTACTCGTGGCAGGTGTTGCGGGTGGTTGAGCCAGCACCGCCTGTGGCGCGCCGAACGTGAGCTGCATGACCGATTGCACCGCCGTCTGAAGCAACCCCGCGAAACTGGACCCCTGGGCCTGGAGTGCGGGAGCGGCCTGTTGCGTCTGGGCTGTCCCCGCAATGCCTCCCCCGGAGAGGACGCCCCCGAGCAGCCGCGAGGTGAGCTGGCGCACGGCGGGGTTGCTGAGCGCGGCTTGCGCCGCTTGAATCTGAGCGCTCATGAAACGGAACCTCCTTTGAACGAAACGGGTGTTCGATCCCCGGCGCAGGAAGAATCAGGACCGGGAAAAGTGGATCACAGCCGAGAAACCCGTACCACCTCCCCCGGAAACGGGAAGGGCTGGGATACGAACCTCCTGAATGCCCCCGGCAGACTCTGCCGCCCGAAGACGCAACGGCGAGGATTTACCCGACGGCAAATTTTTCCCGGTGAAACCGGGTTGGACTATACGGCGCATGGAAAGTGCCAGAAGAGGACCGAAGACACGGATTCGGGAGGCGGAAAATCGCCCCAAACCTAACCCGAGGCGGGTCAACGCGATTGCTACGTCGAAAAAGTAAGAAAGGAAAACCACATCTGAAAACGGTCTGGAGAGATCGGGAAAAACAGGCAAACTTTTCGTCATCCCCGCGAAAACGGGAACTCAGGAGAACGAAAAGGACGGATGTCGTCCCTCACCGACCCCCTTTCCCATCCCCCATCGGTGCAGGAACGGGTTTCCTGCCCGGTTGCAATCAACAGGATACCGAAACCGCCTTATTCAACCACGGAATACACGGAACAGACGGAAGAATGCGGTTTTCGTCTGTTCCGTACCACTATCTCGTAGAATCAACGCAAGCCACGACGATCTCAAGCACAACGGAACCTCCTTATTCAACCGCGAAAAGCGCGAAAGACACGAAAAAGTCAGTTTTCGCGCTTTTCGCGTCTTTCGCGGTTCTTTCTTTTGGTTGTGGCTTCGCTGCGCCAGGAATTTCGTGGTACTTCTCCAGACAAACTCTCACCCGATGAGACAACCCGTCCCTACTCCGGCCAGACTGGGACGGCGGCGCCCAGGTGAAGAAAATAAAGGAGTCCCTCTTTTAACGGTTTCGGGTAAATCGCCGCGACCGCGCGGGCGTACAACCGGATCTGGGGACGGTAATGCGCCACCCGCGCTGACACCGCCTCCGGCGGGATGCGGTCCGTCTTGTAATCAATCAATAGAAACCCGTCTTCCTCCTCGACCAGACAGTCGAACACCCCCTGCACCCGGATGCGTTCCGTCTCGTCGTACCCGGCCATGTCGGGCAATCCGGCCTCCGACGGGGACAGTCCCAAGACGAACGGCGCCTCGCGCCAGACCCGGTCCAACGGCTGCGCCAGGACGCGCCGCCCCAGCGCGGACTCGAAGAAACCCGCCACCGCCGCCAGATCCACCCACTCGCGTTGCGTTTCGGTCAACAGCCCCCGGTCCATCAGGCGGTCCACCTGGGCCGAGACTCCGGCGTAATCCAATTTTTCCAGAAGATTCACATGCTGTAGAACCAGGTGGGTGACAAGCCCCCGTTCGGTGCCGCCGGAGGACTGAGACGCCCCAGCCTCCGGCTCGGCGAATGGATTGCGCAACCCCTCGAAGGGCCGCACCACCCGCGTCAGCCGTTCGCCCGAGTCCGCCTCGACCGACTCCATCCGCCGCTTCAGCTCCGACGTCGTCATGCGCGCGGGCACGTGCGTCAGGCACGCGTGCGGGTAGGCCCACTCGATCCGGTCCATCGCCGATCGAGCGGCCTGTTCCGCCGACTCCCCATCTCTTCCTTCGCGCGCGTCCGCACCGCTTCCGTCCCCGGCGCTTCTGGCGCCACTCTGCAACCGCCACACCCCGGTTTCCCGCTTGTCCACCTGCCGCAGGGAAAGGAGTGTCCCTCCCGGTTTGGGAATGGCGGGGTGAAGACACCAGACTTCGGGATTCAACGCCAGCGCCGCGCCGATCCAGTCCATCGCCCCGCCCGGCGCGGCCACGTTCATCTGGTGCGCTGCGAGGCGTTTCAGGCCCGGCCTCGATTCGTCTCCGCGCGCGCCATCGGCCAGCGTTTGCCACCGCTCGCGCGTTTTTTCCAGGTCGGCCACCGTGCCACTCAAGACCAATCGCTCGCGCGCACGGGTCAGCGCCACATAGAGCACCCGCATCTCCTCGGCCAGCGCCTGTTTCTTCTTGCCGTTCCAGATGAACTCCTGCGCGGGTGAAGTGTAATGCGCGCCCCGGTCCACGTCCACCACCGACACGCCCAGGCCCCGTCTGCGGTCCAGAGTCAGGCTTCCCCGGAAATCCATCGTGTTGAATTTCCGGGACAGATTTGACACGAAGACGATCGGGAACTCGAGGCCCTTGCTCTTGTGGACCGTCATGATGCGCACCACATCCTCGGCGGCACCCTGAACGGCGGCTTCGTCATAATCCTCTTTCGCGTCCTGAATCTGATCGAGGAACTCCAGAAAACGGCTCAGACCCTGACGCGCAAACGAGTCGGACTTGCGCGCCAAGTCGTAGAGGCGCTCGAGATTCGCCCGGCGCAGCGTCCCGTTCTCCATCGCCAGAACGCACGCGGGGTACCCCGACTCCTCGTACAACGCGCTCAGCAGATCGGCCAGCGGCCCCCGCCGCGCGCGGGTGCGCCACTCGTCCAGTCGCGACAGGAAATCCGCCGCCTTGCGCCCCAGTTCCGACTCTGTCTGAGCCGTCGCGGCCACCGCCTCGTAGAAATCGCCCTGCGGTCCGTTCAGGCGAACCGCCAGCAACTCGCTTTCGGTCCACCCCTCGAACGGCGACCCCAACAGCGCCGCCAGCGGAATATCCTGGCGCGGGTTGTCAATCACCCGCAGCAGGTTCAGCACATCGCGCACTTCCTGCGCCTGGAGGAATCCGGAACCCGCCTCGGTGAACACGGGAATCCCCATTTGCTTAAACACCCGCAGGTAGATGTCCACCACGCCGCTCAGCGAGCGCAGCAGCACCGCCACGTCGCGGAAACGCGCTGGGCGGGCGCCCAGCGTCCCATCCGCCCGGCGTTCGGCGACCTGGACGGGTTCCGGTCCTTCGACCATCTCGCGAATACGCCGCCCCACAAAAAACGCCTCGCACTCGGCTCCTTCCAGATCCTCGCCCTCGTCCACCCCGGAGTTCTCGTCCTCACCGCCGGAATCCGTTTCTTCCGTCTCCGAGGCCTCTTCAATCGGTTCCACCCCATCGTCGGTGGTCTGGATCTCGGGTTTTTCGAGGAGACACAATTCCACCCGAGGATGGGCGTCCGAATCGGAGACATCTCCATACACGCCCCCCGATTCGAGCGCGGCTCCCGGTCCGTAGTCCAACCCCGCCGTCTCACGCGCCATCAGGCGTTCGAACACGAAGTTCACAAAGTCGAGCGCTTCCGGGCGGCTGCGGAAGTTGTGTGTCAGGTCCACCCGGCCAGACGCGTCCACCGCGCCGCTGAACGAAACAGATGACAAATCGCCCACCGGTTCAAGCGGCTGGAATGCGTCGTATTTCCCCAGAAAGATGTCGGGCGCGGCCAGACGGAACGCATAGATGCTCTGTTTCACATCGCCCACGGCGAAGCGGTTGTTGGGACGTTTCGGATCGTGCAGACGCGAGACCAGACTCAGGATTCTCTCCTGAACGGGGTTGATGTCCTGGTACTCGTCCACCAGTACGTATTCATACTGTTCCTGACACAACTGCGCCGCCTTGCTGGGGGCGTCCCTATCCCCCCGCAACAAGCGCAGCGCCAGCTGCTCGAGATCGTCGAAATCCACCGCGCCGCGCTGGCGCTTGGCCGCTTCATAGAGCCGGTCGAACTCCCACGCCAGATCGAGCAGGAGGTGGACCTGCCAGGCCGACGCGGCGTGCAGCGCCTGCATTTCCTCCAACCCGACGGCCGCCATTTTGTCCTTCAAACGCTTCTTGAAACGGTCCCGAAAATCCTTCAGACGCTCCTTCAACCTCTGAGCCGCTTCGTCCGCGTTACTGGTCCCCCTCAGAGTGGGAATTTTGATTTCCCGAACTTCCTGAACCGCTTCGTTCCACTGGCCGTCCCGGCATTTCCCCTGCGCCGATTCCAGAAGAGGCAAAAACTCCTCGATCCACTTCGCCAGTTTCACGTCGGTACACCGGGCTTCCCCGCGCAGAGCCGCGATACCGTGGACCGTCCCGTCCATTTCCTCCCGAAACGTCCGGTTCCACTCCTGGAACCAGGCGCATTTTTCCAACGGCAGGAGCGCCCCTTCCCCATCCGGTCTCAACGGATACTCGTCCCGGACCTTCCGGGTCCATACCTCCGGGTCGTCGAGTTTCCTCAAGAATCCGTGGACCCGCAACACCACCTGCCGGGCTTCCGACTCGGGGTTGGCCGCGCCGAATGTATCGAGCCAGCGAGTGAAAACCGGTTCGAGTTTTTCGAGCCGGGCGTCGAACAAATCCTGCGCCACCCCGCCCGCCAGCGCCTTGGCTTCCATTCCGTCCAGCGTTGTGAACTCCGGGTCGAGTCCCAGCACATGAAAATGCTGACGTAACAGCGATGCGCAAAAGCTGTGCAGGGTCGAAATCTGCGCCTTCTCCACCACCAGGCACTGACGCCGCACCCGGTCGTTTCCCGGTTCCCGGGCCAGACGCTCGCGCAGGGCGGCGGCGATGCGTTCGCGCATCTCGAGCGCCGCCGCATCCGTGAAGGTCACCACCAGAAAACGGTCCAGGTCCACGGGGCTGGAACCCTCCACGGCCAGGCGCACAATGCGCTCGGTCAACACGGCCGTTTTGCCCGTGCCCGCGCTGGCCGACACCAGCAGGTCGCAACCCGATTGCGCGATCGCCAGGCTCTGTTGGGGAGTCCAATTCGGCATCTTTTGTTCCGACCCTTCCATAAAGTACCGCGACCGGTGTCTCTATCGCCCTGCAGTTTCGTACCGCCGAAGTCCCCGTCGGCCCAGTGGTTTTGTACCGCCGGCGTCCCCGCTGGCGCAATTGGTTTTCCGGGTGTTCCGACAAAAACGTTCTGGCATGTGACCGGGGGCTTCTCGCTTGAGAAGCCCCCGGAAACCACCTGTTACTTTGTCAAATCGAGTTCAAGAACGCAACCCCAAGCCCTTTTCTATTTTTTCATTCCGCGATTTGTCATCTGGGATCAATCCGGTTTTGTCTCCGAATACCCTCATGGGTTTACTTGGGCCGGTCAATAGATCAAAATTTCAGGAGGCGCCAGTGGGTCCGGCGGCGCGATCAGTCCATGCGGTCCCGGCGCCGTGGGGCGCTTGGTGTGACACACCGAACATTTCCCCAGAGGCCCCCCACTGTTCTGAAGCCGCATGACCTGAAGCGAGTCTTTGGGTTGGACGGTCGGCAGAATCGCATGGGGACTGTTGTGGCAGGCTGCACAGGCCAGACCGCCATGTCCAAAACTGTGACGGTAGAGTTTTCCCGTTTCCTCTGCGTATTCGGCGGTATGGCAGGAGGAGCACTTCGGTTCCTCGATCCACGGCTTCCGACCGTTCTTGAGCGCCAGCGCCATCGCGGGCAAATCGCCGTGACAATCCTTGCACCGCAACCCGGCGCTGTACATCACATCCCGCAGACATTGCGTCTGGGAACCCGGGTGACACGCATAACAGTCCGTATTGGGCCGTTCGTCGGCATGGAGATCGTGAATCGCCAACGACAAACTGGGGAGACCGGCTTGTCCGGGGGTTCCAAGCGCATTCGAGGAGTGACACTTGGCGCACAGAACCGGTTGATTGCCGCTCAGATTTGTCCCCTCCTTATCATCGTGCAACGCCAGAATCACCTGCTCGACCGTTTTGCCATCCGATGCCATATGGCACTGGTCGCAGTGCATTTCCACCGAGACGGGGGCCACGAAGGTGGTTTGGTCCATCAACGTCTGACCACTGGTGAGCGTGACATTGGCGAGCTGGTAGGGGCTCTCCACAGTCGGGGCGGTGTCCTCAAACGGAGTGAGCGGCACGCCGGGCGCCTCGAAGACTCCAAGCGCCGCATTGTAATCCAGCGTGCCGGTCAGGCCTTTTCCGGCCAGACCGACATTGGGCGCCAGCGTCACCTTGAAAAGACTCTGGGCATGATCCCAGAAATTGATCTTGTTGGCGCTGGTCGTGTTGTTGGTAAAGCTGTAGTTCAGAGTGACCCCTTGGGTGAGCAATTGTGGCGGGCTCCCCCGCAACACCACCTGGGCGTTCAGATTGTTATAGGGAGGCAGGACGCAAAAAGACTGATAGGTCCGATTCATGCAGTGCATCCCCAAGTCATTCCACCCGATCACGATTTCCGCGCCCAGGGTGGATTTGGCTGCGGCAGTACCTCCCACCGAACAGCCGAGAGCGAAAACCCCGGCAATCCAAACGACTTTTATCATCCGGAAAGATATCCACCTCATTTTCGTACCCTCCGTCACAAGGACTTCAATATACGATATCTTACCCTTTCATCCGCGAAACCGCCACTGAAAACGGGAACAGGACCTTTTCTCTTCGTATTGCGAATAAAGAAAAATCGGGTTCAATTCCCTTTGATATATTGAGTCACTTCGCTCCGAGAGGACCTCGGCTTTTCCCGCACCACCATCTGTGCAGAGGATGCGATTCTCAGGCAAAAAGTCGAATCCCGGATTCGGAGGGTAATCAATCCCTTCCGAATCCGGGATATCGAAATCCATCCTCACAGAAAAGATTCCTCTTTCCAGAATTTCAGGAAACTCGAATACCTCACTTTACCGCGCTGACCGAAACCTTCTGCGTCTTCCAGAACAGAACAAAGGTTGGCATGATCCACATTTTGCCGCTCGACGAAACCAGGCTGTCCAGTTCCGTCGCGCCCCCTTCCTTGGCCGTGCCCGCCAGCATGTCGGTCGCTTCGTTCAGCGACACCGTGTCCTTGCCGAACACGGGCATCCAGCTGCCGGGTTTGTCCGTGTTGCCCGTGATCAGCGGCACCTTGCCGAGGAAATAGAGACCCGAAACCGTGCCGTTCAGATGACAGACGTTCTGTTTCCCTTTTTCCAAGGGCAGATCCCGGAACGACTTCGAGGTGTTGAGCGACGTACATCCGGTCGCCAGCACCAGCCCCACCAACAGCAAACAAGACGAAAACCTCGCAAACAAACGCATAGGCCACCTCCTGAAAAGAAATAGGGTGTAAATAATGGAACGAGGTCAGTTTATGTCAGACCTCTCTGCGAGTCAACCCTATTCAACGGATTTTGCCTATAGTTCGACAACGTCGGTGTCCTGGAAGAGAAAAACGGCAGGCGCTTCAACAATCGGCAGGCGGAAAGTAAAAGTGGCGCCCGCCCCGATCTGGCTGCGGGCGGTCAGTGAACCGCCGTTCTCTTCGGCCACCTTGCGGGCGATCGCCAGGCCCAGACCGGTGCCCTTCGATCCCTTGGTGCTGAAGAACGGTTCGAAGATGTTCTTGAGAATATCCGGTGGAATCCCGGGGCCATTGTCCTCCACCTCGAGGATATGGACCGTGTTGTTCTGCCCCAGCAGGGTTCGCACTTTGACATAACGCCCCGCTTCCTCCTCGCGGTGCGCCTCGATGGCGTTACCGATCAGATTGAGCACGGCGTCGTGGAGCCGAAGGGTGTCGAGCCCTGAGTTCTGGATGCGTTCGTCGAGGTCGGTCAGGACCAGAATCCCTTTTTCCGCGGCGCGGTCGGTGGTTTCCTCGACCACGTCGCGGACAAAAGAATTGAGATTTCCCTTCTGCAGTTCGGGTTTCCGATCTTTGCTGTAGGCCAGCATTTCGCGCACCGATTGTTCCATGCGCGAGGAGGCTCGTTCGATGATCGGGAGCGCCTCGGCCACCAGTTTCGAATTCTGTCCCTGATATCCCATCCGGATCAGCCCCAGCGGCGCCTTGATTCCCAGAATAATGTTCTTGAGATGGTGGGCGATGCCGCTGACGGCAAATCCCACGGCGGCCAGCCGCTCGCGCTGGATGCTGAGCTCGACCAGACGGGCGTTGGTGATGGCCATTCCGGCCTGATCGGCGATGACCTCGAGAATCTTCACATCCTCGGAATTGAAGGACTCATTGCCTCGTTTGTTGAGAACCTCGAGTACGCCGATAATCTTGCCATAACAGCGCATGGGAGTGGCCACCAGGTTGCGGGTGATAAAAGTTGCCTTCAGGTCGGCGCGGCGGTCGTGGCGGTCGTCGCTTTGCGCGTCGTTGACGATCAGCGTGCGCGCTTCGGCCAGACAGGTGCCCCCGATCCCCTGTCCGCGTTTGAGCCGGATGGACTTGACCTCGTCGCCTTTTTCGCCCAGCGCCACCTCGAAATAGAGTTCATCGGTGGCGTCATCATAGAGCATGCAGGAACTGGCTTCCGAGTCCATGGCCGTTTTGGATTCTTCCATGATGTGCGTGAGAAGGCGTCTGAGGTCGGTGACCTCGTTCATGAAAGTCGTGACCCGGTGCAGCGTGTCAATGACGCGCTGCTGGTGAGAAGGGGCGCCTGTTTCCAGACCGTCCGGAGAAATGCGTTCGCTGATGGACATGGAGCCACCATTTTCATGTGTTTGAGCGATGAGAGGATTCAGAAGCGTTTGCCCCTGAATTCTTCTCATATTGAATGGGAAGGAAGTTCAACGCAAGCGAAAAAGCGGAAATCCGGCAACCGGTTCCATCCTCTACAGGTTTATGAAACTGAATCAGGACACGGAATCACTCTTCCCGCAGCGCATCCTGAACCGGAACCCGCAGGGCCAGCGTGGCGCTGAGAAGCGCGGAAACGGCCCCGAACAGGAAGACCCCGGTCAGGGTTGTCAACAATCCCCCCCAGTCGGGCAGCGCCGCCCGGCTCAGCAGGGCGGGAGCGATCGCCAGAAGGGCGCACAAAGCGCCCACCCCCATGCCCACAGTCAGAAGGAACAGGTTCTCGGACAACGCCAGCCACAACAGCGACCGAAACCGGAAACCCAGCGCCTGCAGGAGCGCTAGCTCGCGCCGCCGCTCCAGAAGATTGCGCACCAGCACCAGCGCCAGTCCCAGCGTTCCCAGTAACAATCCCAGTCCGCCCAGACTCTGAAACGTCGCCAGGTACGTGTTCTCGATCGTCATCAGGCTGTCGAGCCGGTCGGAGGCCGAGGTGGCGTCGAACCCGTAGTCTTCGATCGCCTCCTCGAGTTGCGTGCCCAGGGCGGTGGCGTCGCGTCCGCCTGCATCCAGCGCGAAGACACTCCACCCGGGATTGTCGGGGAAAAGCCGCTCGAAATTGTCCGCGCTCATCACCAGTTCGCTCTGAAATACGCTCTTGTTGAGCAACCCGACGATGCGCAACCGGTGTCCGGCCACCGTGATTTCCTTCCCCAGCCCCAGACGCAACAACCAATAAACCGTCGTGTAGTCGCCGATGACAGGGACCACTCCCTCCTCACACGGGCGTTCGAGGAGTTTCCACGGATTGGCCTTCGTCTCCGGGTCATGAGCCTCGGAGGCCGAGAACATAAACCCACCGCGCGCAATAAACGCCGCATCCACTCCCAGAAGCCGAGGCTCGGTGGCCCGGTAGAGGTTCTGGCAACTGGCGTCATCCCCCGGACGCAGGCGCAGGGCATGCAACCCGCCTTCCGGGATTTCCGCCATCGGGAAACCACGCTCGGCCAGAAGGGTCTGAATGGGCTGATAGAGGGGCACGGCGGTTTTGGCCAGGAGGGCGAAACCGCCCGTACCGGAGTCTTTGTCCAATGCCCGGGTCTGTGCGGTCTGGCGATTGGCGCCCACGGCCACAATCAGGAATGTGGCGGTCGCCACCAGCGCGACGATCAACAGATTACGCCCCGGTTGCCGACGCGCGGCGGCCCGGGCGATTCGCGTCAGGCTGATCCGCTCGATTTTCGTTTCTCCCTCGGACCGCAGATACAGCGCAAACCCCGCCAGCGCGGCGGCCAGCAGCGCCGCGGCGGTGGTGAAGAAAAGCGCCGCCTGCAACCGGGCGGGCGACAGAAACGCCCCCGCCAGAAGTAACACCGCGAGAACGCCGAATCCGACCGCCCACCGCCGAGGTCCCCGGCGACCGCTCGATGGAGAGACCAACCGCTCGATCCGTCCGGCCAGCAACTGACATTCGGAAATCTTCGCCAGATCCCGCACCGCCCAGTACGACGCGGCGAGCGCCACGCCCCAGCCTCCCACAAACCCACCAGCCAGAGCGCCCGATGAAAGCGCAAACCGCACAAACGGACTCCCGATCGAACCCACCCACCAGGTGTTCAGTCCATGCACCATCAGGGAGGCATAACCCACGGCCAGCAGAAGCCCCACGACCCCTCCGGCGGCGGCGACGATGGCCGCCTCGGACAACAACAGACGGTTCGCCTGGCGGGTCGTGAACCCGACGGCGCGCAACAATCCAAACTGTCGCGCGCGACCTTCGATCCCCAATCGGAAGAGAATCTGAATCAACGCCGCCACAGACACGAGGATGAACAGACTGAACCCGACGAACAACTGCCCGAAATCCGACGCCCCCTGGGACGCTGCCAGACCCTGCGCCAGGACCGGCGCAAAAACCATCCCGACCGATGCGGGGGAAATCCCTTTGCGTAACGACTGGCTCAGAGATTCCAGACGATCCGCGCCGACTTCTCCTCCATCGGGTTCCCGGAACCGAACCGCCGTGAGATTTCCATACGGGTTTCCCCACTTGGCGCGCGCGGTTTCGAGCGCCACGAACACCTTGGGCGTGGCGCGGTAGTCTTCCCAGTATTCGTCGTCTCGTGTGCGGATGCGGTTGTGGTCAATTTTGAAGGGCGCATCCCAGTTCGAGAGTTTGGGCTTGTCGGCCAGACCGGGGAAATTGGGCGCCAGGGTCGGATCGGCCCAGGGCGCCTGCATCGGGACAATTTTCGCCAGCGTGAAGGTGGTCGTCTCTTCGAGCAGCTCACCCCGAGTGGTTGGGACGTAATAGGTCAAGCCAACCGGACACCCCACGGAGGTCTGCAAGTCGTCCGCCGCTTCCTGGTTGAGGAAAACTTCTCCGGCGCGTGGTCCCGGCGAGTCCGCCCCCACCTGGTTGGCTCCCGTGACGACCGAATAGGGGATCGTCCGGTCCCCCGCCCGGATGGTGTTGGCCAAGTAGGTCAACACCGGCGCCGCGTCGAGGCTCAACTCCGTGGCGCTGCGGTGCGCGGCCTCTTCGACCGCCGGAGCGAGGAAAATGCGGTCCCCTTCCAGGGTCGCACAGGGTTGTACCGTGACTTTGGGGCGGTCGCTGGTCTTCCGGGCCACCTGCAATCCCAGGTCATCCAGGGTGGCCACCCGATCCAGTAATTCTTGCGGGGCCGTCTGCGTCCGGGACGCCAACAGGGTATTCACCCGCCCCTCCTGTTCCAGGCGTCCCTGAAGGGTCTTCAAGGGGATGAACAGATTGAGCGGCTGTTGCTGCAAGGGGGTCAGCCCAAAGCGCCCGATCCCCTGTTCCGGCAGAATACGCACGACGGTCAGTCGCAACGTCGCCACGGTGGCGTCGCGGTCGCCGAGGTAGGTGTTGCGCCCGATGGCGCTGGGCCGCTCGGCCCGTACCAGAATCTCGTCGCCTTCCTTCGCCTGAAGTTCCCGGGCCAGCGCCTCGTTCAGGACGACACTTTCTTCCGGGTCGGCAAACGCGTCCCAGCGGAGTGATGGCACCCCCATGAAGTCCCAGAAATCCTGAGCGGCGCCCATAATCTGGACCTGACTGGCGCGGGCGTTCGAGTCGGCGTGGCGAACCGAGCCGGCGAAAATGATCGCGGAGCAGAACGTCGAGGAGGAATCCTCCGCTGCCTGGTTCAGTCGGAGGGCCAGATCTTCCGCAAAGAATAGTTCTGAAACCAGCGCGTCCTGCACCGGTCCCAGGCGTTCGAGCGTCAGGGCGCGCAGACTCGCCTTGACCGACGCCCCCACCAGGAACGACCCGGCCAGCACAGCCACCCCGATCGCCGCAGCCAGAGCCACAGCCAACTGGACGCGCCAGTAGTGGCGCAGGGTTCGCAGGAGGAGGTGAAGACGGGAAAACGGCATGGTTTGACCTTGTGGGAGATCTATTCCCGATACAGACCCGCTTCGCGGCGGCTTTGCGACTTTTTGCTGATATGCGTATCCTGGAAATAGTCCAGCCCCAACTTCTCGACCAGTTTCCGCAGGTACCCCCGGTGGGGACAGGGGGGCGCGTGGTGGTTGTCCTTTGTGATACACGAGGCGAACTGGACCCCGATCCGTTCCTTCGGGATTCCGTCCTTCCCGGCGCACCGCACCAGGTTCGAGAGTTTGCGCTGGAGCGCCCGTCCGCAGCACCCGCCGCACGTCACACTGACCATGCGGACCGGTTTCTCCGCCGGACAGGCGGCGAAACCGCCCTCTCGGTCGTGAAACGCGCGTTCGCAGTAATACCCACTGCACCGCTCCTGGACGATATGGCACTGGACCACCACCAGATAGTCCTTGGAAGCCAGACCGGAATCGGTCGGAACGGAAGAATCGGGTGTTTCGGGGTTGGGTTGAGAGGACATGGGGACTCTTTCGTTTGTGAAATTGTATCAAGCCATTGGATCAGGTGTCTTTGTTCCACCGGCGAATCTTGCCGCTGGCAGTTTTTTCCAGCGACTCGACCCAGGCAACGGTTTGCAGCGCTTCGAGGCCCTCGGTACCCTGACCACAGGCGCGAAGTTCCCTGAGGGAAGGCCGGGGAAAACCGGCGGTGGCGACCAGGTCCGCGTGCAGGCTCTTCCCCGTTGGGGAAACGATGACCCGCGCCTGGTCCACGCTCGGGTGGCTTTCGAGCGCGGCTTCGATCACTTCGGGGAAAAGAGTCCGCCCCTCGAGGGAAATGGCGGCGTGGGCGCGTCCCAGAATGCGGTAACACGCCGAACCGGTCCGTTGGGCCAGATCCCCCGTGGGCAACCAGCCGTCCGGCGTGAGGCCGGTGACAAAGGCCTCGCCCAGAAGGTATCCGGAAAACAGACCGGGGCCGCGCAACAACAATTCTCCCACCGAACCGTTCGGCGTCGGCGTTCCCTTGGAGTCGAGCAAGCGAACTTCCCAACCCGGCAGGGGAGTGCCGACCGCCTCCGGTTGCTCGAACGCATGGGCCGTATTGAGCATGGGCAGGCCCGCCTCAATGATTCCATAGGCCTGTGAAACCGGCACTCCATAACGCTCCTGGAAAGCGCGGGCGACACGGGCAGGCAGGCCGCTGGCCGTCGAGATGGCCAGGCGCAACGAGGCCAGCGGGGTCTCGATGCCGGTTTCCGGTTCTTCAGCCAGACGCTGGTAGTGGCGCGGCGCGGCGTAAAGGATTCGGGCGGCGTGGCGCTTGACCTGCTCCAGAATCTCGCGCGGGGAGGGGTTTTCGGTCAGAACAATCGTGGCGCCATAGGCCAGGTACAACGTGATGGAAACAAAAAAGTGAAACGCCATCGGCAGCAGCCACAACACCGTGTCGGCGGGGGTCACCCCGAGTCCCTGATTGGCCGCCCGGATGCGGTCGCAGATATTGGCGTGGGTCAGAACCGCGCACTTGGGCTGTCCCGTGGTGCCGGATGTGAATCGGGCAAAGGCCGCCTCGGGCACGGTTGGGGCAAAAGGCCGCTCCGGAAACGGATAGGTCCAGGCGAAACGCAACCCTTCGGCAAGACCGTCCAGGTCGAGCGGTTGCGCTTTCAGTCCGAGGGGAAAAGACTCGCGCAGGCCGTCACTCACGACCGCATGGATTGGAAGGGCGTCGAGTGTTTCGCGCAGTTCCTCGTCCGTCTGGGTGTGCGACTGAAGCACGGCCACCGCGCCCGCGCCCGCCACGGCAAAGGCGGCGGCGATGAAGGCGGGATTGTTCCCCCCCACAACCGCGACGGCCTGACCGGGCCGAAGGCCCAATTCAATGAAGCGGTCGCGCAGGCGGTGCGCGGCGGCAAAAAGACACCGATACTCGATCCGATCCGTTCCGTGAATCAGGGCCGCGCGCTCGGGCCATTGCTCTGCGGAGTGGTGGAGGATTTCAAGAACGTTCATTACGGACAGACTCGCGCGCTCAGGCTCTGTTTTGAACCGGCAATCCCACCTCAGGCCTTACCTTCCGCTTTCTTCTGCTGGTCGCGCGTGAGGTTCAACAACCCGCCGGCCAGCAGAATCTCGCGCTGGCGTTCGCTGAAGTTGAGCGCCACCTCGAACGACGTTTTCTTCGTCTGATTGACGACCGTCACGGTTTCCGCGTTTTTTTTCAGGGCCGTCTTGAGATCGGGGATCTCCAGACGGTCATCCTGCGCGATGCCGTTGTAAGCCGACGGATCGCAGAAGGTCAGGGGCAGAATGCCGAAATTGATCAGGTTGGCCTGGTGGATGCGCGCGAAAGACTTTGTAATCACGGCTTTGACGCCCAGATACATGGGCGCGAGCGCCGCGTGTTCACGCGAGGATCCTTGACCGTAATTCTCGCCCCCGACGACGAAACCGCCCTTGCGTTCCCGCGCGCGGGCGGCAAAACCTGCATCCACTGCGGAGAAAACATACTCGCTGATGGCGGGGATGTTCGAGCGCAGCGGCAACACCTTGGCGCCGGCCGGCATGATGTGGTCGGTGGTGATGTTGTCCTCGACCTTCAGGAGTACATCGCCCTGAAGGGAGGCGGGCAGCGCTTTGTTGATGGGCAGCGGCTTGATGTTGGGTCCACGCACGATCGCGACACTTTCGGGATCGTCCGCCGGATTCAGGATCATCGAGTCGTCAATGACCAGACTTTCGGGCATCCGGACGCGTGGCGCGTTGCCCAGTTCGCGCGGGTCGGTGATGTGACCCGTCAGCGCCGAAGCGATGGCGACCTGTGGGCTGCACAGGTAAGCCTGCGCGTCCTTGGTGCCCGTGCGCCCCTGAAAGTTGCGGTTGAACGTGCGCAGGGAAACCGAACCGCTGGGGGGCGACATCCCCATCCCGATGCACGGGCCGCACGCAGGTTCCATCAAACGCACCCCCGCGGCCACGATCGGATCAAGCCCACCGGTCTCGATCAGGTTACGCAACACCTGCTTGGAACCGGGCGAGAGGCAAACGCTCGTTTCGGGGTGGACCCGCTTGCCCTTCAGCACACGGGCGATCATCATCAGGTCCTGCAGCGAGGAATTGGTACAGGAACCGATGGCCACCTGCGCCACCTTGATGTTGGCCAGTTTGCGCGCCTCAACGACATTGTCCGGGCTGTGGGGACAGGCCACGAGGGGTTCGAGTTTTGAAAGGTCTATTTCGATCTCTTCGTCGTAAAGCGCCCCCTCATCGGGCCCGAGGTAACGGTGACTCGATCCGCGGTGTTGCAGGCGCATGAAGTCGCGCGTCTGATCGTCGCTCGGGAAAATGCTGGTGGTGGCGCCCAGTTCGGCGCCCATGTTGGTGATCGTGGCGCGCTCGGGCACGTTGAGAGTGGCCACGCCCGGCCCCCGGTACTCGATCACGCGGCCCACCCCGCCTTTGACTTTCAGGCGGCGCAGCACTTCGAGCACGACATCCTTGGCCGCGACCCAGGGGCTCAATTTTCCTTCGAGCCACACGCCCACCACCTTGGGCGCGGTCAGGTAAAAAGCGCCGCCGCCCATCGCCACGGCCACATCGAGTCCGCCCGCGCCGATGGCCAGCATGCCGATGCCGCCGCCCGTGGGGGTATGGCTGTCGCTGCCCAGCAGGGTCATGCCCGGCACCCCGAAGCGCTCCAGATGCACCTGGTGGCAGATGCCGTTGCCCGGTGCAGAGAATTTGATGCCGTGTTTGGCGGCAACCGATTGCAGGTAGCGGTGGTCGTCGGCGTTTTCGTAGCCACACTGGAGGGTGTTGTGGTCCACGTAGGAAACGGAGAGTTTCGTCTGAACGCGGTCAATACCCAGGGCTTCGAATTGCAGGTACGCCATGGTGCCCGTGGCGTCCTGCGTCAGGGTCTGGTCAATCCGGATGGCGATTTCCTGACCGGGTTCGAGTTCGCCCTCGATCAGGTGGGCTTTCAGTATTTTATAGGTCAAGTTTCGAGACATGAACAAGTATCCTCACGCGGCCTGAGATTTTTGTGCCTTATAAAACGTTGTCACAGAATGGGTTGTCTAAAAAGGCTGGGCGCTTTCCGGCGCAGATCGCCTTTGCGAAACACCACGTTAGTACAAGGCCGGACTTTCGTCAACCCTTTGTCTGTTCTTTGCACTCCTGACTTGACGGTGTCACGGTTGCGTGCAACAATAACCACGTGAAGGACCGGAAGCATTCTCGGGTGAGGTTCGGCATCTCGTGAGGTGAGTGGGAGCGCTTTTTAATCCTGATATAGGTAAATCTGTAGAATAAAGTGTTGTTTTCCCCAGCCGGACAGACCCGTTGCGGTGTCCTTCCCCGCAGGAGATTTCATGCGTTCTCTTTTCGATCAATTTCCCCGCCGCGTTCTCGTTGTGGACGATGAGAACGATGTCTATATGCAATTCCAGATGGCTTTGCGCAGTCGGGATCAGGCGACGGATCTGGATTTTCTGGCCGCCAAATTGTATGGGGAGCCGGTGAAAACGGAGTCAATTCCCGAGTTCGAGGTGGATTACGCGAACCAGGGAGAGATCGCCGTGGAGCGGGTGAAAACGTCCCTGGAACAGAAACGCCCCTATGCGCTGGCCTTTGTGGACATGCGGATGCCGCCCGGTATTGATGGGCTGGAAACAATCAAGCAGATGTGGGCGCTCGATTCGGCCATTCAGATTGTGATCTGTACGGCTCATTCGGATTATTCGTGGAGTGAAATCCGCAGGAGTCTGCGTTCGCACGACCAGTTTCTGATTCTGAAAAAACCGTTCGAATCCAGTGAAATCCAGCAGATGGCCTTGAGTTTGACCGAGAAATGGGCCTTGGCGGCCCAGGCCGCCATGAAAATGAGCGACCTGGAGGAAATTGTCGGACGCCGGGCCGTCGAGTTGGCTCAAGTCAACGCGAACCTCCAGCGTGAGATTGCCGAACGAAAACGGGCCGAAGAAGCCTTGCGCCTGACACAATTCTCCGTGGACCACGCTCCAGATCTGATTTTCTGGCTCGACGAGACGGGCCATTTTCTGGACTGCAATGAAACCACGCTCCAGACGCTCGGCTATAGCCGCGAAAACCTGGCCGGCATGCGGATCATGAATGTCGTGGTGGGGTGTTCGGATGAGACGTGGGCCGAGCGGTGGGGCCGGATCAACCAGCAGGGGCGTCTTGTCATCGAGGTCCAGGTGCTGTGTCAGGACGGGAATGTCCTGCCGGTGGAACTGATGGGCTACTACCTGGAATTCGGCAACCAGAGATACTGCTGCATGGTGGGGCGCGACATCACCTTCCGAGTCGAGGCCGAGAACGAACGCAAAACGATTGAAAACCGCATGCGGCAGACGCAGAAGTTTGAAAGCATGGGGGTGATGGCCGGGGGAATCGCGCACCATTTCAACAACCTGCTGATGAGTGTCATGGGCCATGCCGAACTGCTCCAACGCGATCTGGCGCCCGATTCGACCCCGCATCTTTATACATCGCGGATTCTGGAGACGGCCCGGCGGGCCGCCGAACTCAGCGGTCAGATGCTGGCTTACTCGGGCAGCGGTCTGATTTCCACGCAGGAAATCCATCTGAATGAAATCGTCCATCAGACGGATATTCTGTTGCAGGCCTCCGCGGTTCCCGGCGTCCGAGTTGAATATGTGCTGGCGGAGAATCTCCCCCCCATGCTGGGCGATTCCTCGCAATTGCGGCAGGTGATGGTGAATGTGGTGACCAACGCCATCGAGGCCATTGTGGAGAAAGGACGGGGGGACGCGGCGGAAGGGGTGGTCCAGATCGCGACCGGATTCCTGCCCAACGGGCCGGAAGGACCGGTCTTGATCCCGCATGCGGATCAGTCTTTCTCCGGGCCATGCCTGTCTCTGAGTGTGACCGACACGGGTTGCGGGATGGATGAGAAGATGCGGCGCTGCATGTTCGATCCCTTCTCGACCACCAAGCTCACGGGCCGGGGGTTGGGGTTGCCGGTCGTATGGGGGATCATGCGCGGGCACAAAGGCGCGATTGCGGTTCAGAGTGAACCTGGTTTCGGTTCGATCTTCACGCTCTATTTCCCCATCACGCGAACGAAACCGCAAGCCCTGATCGCCGCCACCAAGACACCCGCCGAACAGTGGCACGGTCAGGGAGTGGTACTTCTGGCGGATGACGAACCGTATGTGCTCGAAGTGGCCCGCACCATCCTCGAACGGGCGGGATTGACGGTTCTGGCGGCCAAGGATGGTCAGGAAGCGGTGGATCTGTTTGAAAAAACGCCCGATGAAATCGGGTGCGTGTTGCTGGATTTGACCATGCCGCGCCTGGATGGCGCCGATGCGATGGCGCGGATGCTTCAGCTTCGGCCGGATGCGAAAGTGGTGATTTGCAGCGGGTATGGGGAAAACGATGTGATGCGGCGTTTTGAAGGGCTGAAGGTGACCGGGTTTCTGCAGAAGCCTTTCCGCTTGTCCGAACTGATCGAAACGGTCCGCCATATCCTGGAGGAAACTCGAAAATGAGCGTGTCCGAAACGGCTGGCGCGCGCCCATTGCGACTGGCCGTGACCCTGGGAGATCCGGCCGGGGTGGGGCCGGAAATCATCCTGCTTTTCTTCGAGGATGGTTTGTTCCCCGCTTCGGTTCTTCCGTTTGTGGTGGGGGAAGCGCGACACCTCGATCAGGTGGCCGAGCATCAGGACAGAACCTCCCCGAAACTTCGCGTGGTGTCTGCCCCTCCCGCCGAATCCGACGACTCGGGCGCGATTCCCATCGTCGAACCGCCCGATTTTACCTTCCACGGAGAACTGACGCCCGGGCGAGTCTCGGCCCAGTGTGGCGCCGCCGCGTGGGCCTATGTGCGCCAGGCGGTTCACCTCGTTCAGTCGGGACTCGCCGACGCCGTTGTGACCGCGCCCATCCACAAGGAAGCGTTGCACGCGGCGGGGTGTCCCTTTCCCGGCCACACGGAAATGCTCTCCGACCTGGCCGGAGGCGTGCCGGTCTCGATGCTCCTGGTCGGAGGGGGGCTGCGTGTCGCGTTGGCCACCATCCATGAACCCTTGCACCGGGTGCCCGGCTTGTTGAAGACGGAAACGCTGCTCGAGCAGATTCGCCTGCTGGACCGCTTCATCCCGCTGTTCGGACTGAAACGCCCCCGGGCGCGCATTGGCGTGACGGGGTTGAATCCCCATGCGGGCGAGGGGGGGATGTTTGGAACGGAAGAATCTCAGATTATCGCGCCCGCCATCGAACAGGCCCAGGCCGAAGGGCTGGATGTCGCCGGGCCGTTGCCGGGCGATACGGCGTTCTTTTTCCACCGCCGGGGCGTCTATGACGCCCTGCTCGCCATGTACCACGACCAGGCGCTCATCCCCGTCAAGACCCTCGACTTTCACGGCGGGGTGAACGTGACGATGGGCCTGCCGTTCATCCGCACCTCGGTGGACCACGGAACGGCGTTCGACATCGCCTGGCGCGGGGAGGCCAACCCCGGCAGCCTGCGCGCGGCAGTCGCCTGCGCCGCGACACTGGCGGGGAACTGGCACGCGCGAGAAAAACGGACAGAATCTTGAAATGAACGCCGATTATGCCTCTTCATTTTCTGAAAAACCTTCTGGCATTCGCTTTGTTCTTGGTTTTTCTCTATGGAACCATCTTCAATGGGGTTATCGTATTTGGAGGACTCTTTTTGAAGAAAAAGATGCCTTCAATTGTTCCCTTTGTCGGTGGGGTTACGGGGTTGTATGCCCTGAAACTGGCGCCTTGGGAAAGTGTTCACGCGTACTGGTGGGTTCCTCTGTTACTCGATTTCGGTTGTGTCCCCTGTGTGGTTTTGTTTGTCCTGGATCAATTGATCCGGAAAATCAAAGGTGGCAATAGACATGATTGACAAGATTAACAAGATACCGAAGAAAAAACCTTATCCTGTTAATCTTGTAAATCCTGTCAATTTTTCACTTTTCTTCAAAACAACCGCTGGATCGCTTTCGCCACCGTTTCCTCATCCCCCTCCAGAAACGTGCGCAGGTCGAGCAACACGCGGCCTTCTCCGATCCGGGCAATGATCGGCGGCTCGTTCAGGCGCAGAGCGCGGTTCAGGTCCTCGAGCGACCGATCGGGCGACTCGATCGCCACCGCCCAGGAATCGAGCGGCGTATCGGGCAATGAACCGCCCCCCGTGGCGCTTTCGCATGCGACCACTTCGCACTTTAACGGTGTCCCCAGTTTATCAATCCTCCGCTTCAGCCCCTGTGCCCGCCGTTTGAGCGTTTCCGGCGTCAGGGCCAGCATCCGCAAGGTCGGATTGGTCTCGGTCAGGGTTTCGGGATCGAGGAAGAGCCGTAGAGTCTGTTCCAGCACCAGATCGGTGAGTTTTCCCACGCGCAGCATCCGCATAAGCGGGTGTTTCTTGAGACGGGCGATCAGATCCTTCCGCCCGATGATGATCCCTGCCTGGGGACCGCTGATGAGTTTGTCGCCACTGAAACAGACCAGGTCGGCCCCGGCCCGGACGCTCTCCTGGACGGTCGGTTCCTTCGGCAGGCCGTAGAGCGACAGGTCCACCAGTGCGCCGCACCCCAGGTCGTCCACGACCAGCAGGTCCGGCTTTTTCTTCTTCACGGCCACCAGTTCCCCGATCGGCACACTCTTGCTGAACCCGACTACCCGGTAATTGCTCGGATTGCACCGCAGGACCACGGCGGTGTGGTCCGTGACCGCCTGTTCGTAGTCGCGCAGGTGGGTCTTGTTGGTCGTGCCCACCTCGACCATCGTAGCGCCGCTCTGGTGGATACAGTCAGGCAGGCGAAACGCGCCCCCAATCTCAATGAGTTGTCCTCGCGATACGATCACTTCGCGCCCCTGCGCAAACACATTCAGGATCAACAGAGTGGCGGCGGCATTGTTCACCACCAGGCAGGCGGCCTCGGCCCCGGTGAGGCGACAGAGCAATTGCTCGGTCCGGGCATTGCGTTTCCCCCGCTTGCCGCTCTCGATGTCCACCTGGAGGTTGCAACAACGGCTCATGTGCGCCAGCGCGTCCACCGCGGCCTGAGGCAGCACGGCGCGTCCCAGATTGGTGTTCAACACGATCCCCGAGGCATTCACAACCGGACGCAATCGGTCGCGTTCCGTCCGCTCGAGTGTTTCGCACACACGGGCGACCTGCTGACCGAGCGTGGGCGCGGGCGCGCCGGTGGCGATCTCGCGCCGGAGCGACTCCTGGGCCTCGCGAATGGCGTCAAGAACCTGTACCCGCGTGTAGCGCCGGATCAGGACTTGAATCTCGGGTTGTTCCAACAAAACGGAGACCGCGGCCAGCTGGCTGCGCGGATCGGGATTCGGGGACGGGGAGGAAACGGGATCTTCCGGCATGAAAGCCTCCTGGGGGACGGTTTGAAACGCGCCACGATCGAAGGATCGCGAGTAAAACGCTTTATTCGACCACGAAAGGAACGAAAGAACCTGACGCAGCAAAATCGCAACCAATTTTAACGCAAAGTCGCAAAGGTGCAGAGACGCAAAGATTCAAGATTTTCAGTTTCCATTGTCCACATATTCTGTCCCTGTTTTCAATTCATGATAGAGACCTTGCCGTCCCCCCCACCCAACGACCTCTGCGTCCTTGCGGCTCTGCGTCTTTGCGTTAAATGGGTTTTAGTTACGGCTCTGCTGCGCCACAAGTGTCTCATGCCTTTCGAGGTTCAATGGTTCAGCGGTTTCTTTTGTTTCTCCCTGTTCAGGGACTTCGCATGAGCCTTCACAGCGCCGCCAGTTCCCGCGTGTATTTGCGATAGAGACCCCGGAACTGGTGGTAGGTCAGACCGAGTGTGTCAGCGGCCAGACGCTGGTTGAAGCGGGTCTGTTCGAGCGCCCGGCGCAGATAGTCGAGTTCGAGACGGCGGGTCGCTTCCAGCAGATCGAGACAGGCCTGGCTCTCGTCGCCCGGACGTTCCTCTATTTCTTTTGCGCGTTCGGAAACAGCGGTTTTTTCGGACGAAGAAACCACGGGCACGGGGGGCATGGTTTCGGGCAGGGGTTCATACGGACACCGGAAGGGGTCGAACTCGACCTGCTCGATCAGGTCGTCGTTCCGGTACACGGCTCGCTCGACCACATTCTTGAGTTCGCGCACATTGCCCGGCCAGAGGTAGCCCTGCAGGGCTTCCTGCGCCTCGTCCGAAAACTCGGGCGCGTCGGAACGTCCCAGTTCGAACGCCATGCGGGTGGCAAAGTATTGCGCCAGAACCAGGATATCCTCGCCGCGTTCGCGCAGGGGCGGGAGAAAGAGCACCTCGAACGAGAGGCGGTCGAGCAGATCACTCTTGAAGCGCCCGGATTGCGCCTCCCGGGCCAGGTTGGCGTTCGTCGCGCCGAGGATACGCACGTCCACCTGGATAGACTGTTGACCGCCGACCCGCTCGAACGCGCCATACTCGACCACGCGGAGAATTTTCTCCTGGGTTTCGATCGGGATCAGGGAAATCTCGTCCAGAAAGAGGGTTCCGCCATCCGCCGCCTCGAAACGCCCGATGCGCCTTTTGCGCGCGCCGGTGAACGCGCCCTCCTCGTGGCCGAAAAGTTCCGACTCGATCAGGGAAGGAGCCAGCGCCGCGCAGTTGAGCGTGACGAAAGGCTGTCCCCACCGTTTCGAGAGAAAGTGGAGCCGACGCGCCGCCATTTCCTTTCCCGTGCCGCGTTCGCCGATCAGGAGCACCGAGCGCTCGATGGGCGCCGCCTGCGCCAGGCGTTCCTGAAAATCCAGGAACGCGGGCGATTCCCCGATCACATCGAACCGCCCGACTGGCGAAGCGCCATTGTCGGGCCGCCCGGTTTCATTCCACAGGGACTTTTGTTCTGACATGAGAGCATCCTTCTTCTCGGACTCAGAGACGGGTGGACGGGACGGACCGAGTGGACGGGGAGGCCCCAAGACCTGCCGCTGGCATTCTCGCGCCGATCCCGCAGTCTGTACCGTCGGCGTCCCCGCCGGCACACGCGGTTCCCCGTCCCGCTCATTGGTTTGAAAACCCAACTCATGGCGAATATTGCCACCTCCGCGTTCTCCCGTCAAGGGGAAAAGCAAATGAAAATCTCCGCAAGTTCTTGTTTGACAAAGCCTTGCGAAATTTCGCATCAGTTGGCACACGCCGTGCTGTATATGCGGCAGACACTATCGGGCCACGGCCCGGAACGGAGGAAAGGATCATGGGAATCTTCACCCGACTGCGTGACATCATCAACTCGAACCTCAACGCGATGCTCGACAAGGCCGAGGACCCGGAGAAACTGCTGCGGTTGATGCTGCGCGAGATGGAAGACACGTTGATTGAACTCAAGGCCCAGTGCGCTTCCGCGATGGCCCAGAGTAAAACCGTCCAGCGCGCCATTGATGAATTGCGCGACCGGGCCAACGACTGGGCGGCTAAGGCCCGCCTGGCCGTGGAAAAAGGACGCGAGGTGCTGGCCCGCGAGGCCCTGCTCGAAAAACGGCGGCTGATGGAGCGCATCGATCCGCAGGAAGCCCAGAAAGCCGAGTGCGAGGCCTTGATTGATAAATATCAGGAAGACATCTCGCAACTCGAGGGAAAAATCCAGGCCCTGCGGGAACGGCAGAAGGTGCTGGTTCAGCGCTACGCCCACGCGCAGAGTAAGAAACGCGCCGAGGAGACGATCCGCTCGGCCAATGGCACCGAGGCCATGAGCAAGATCGACCTTTTCGAGCGCCGGCTCGACCGGATGGAAGCCGAAGCGGAAATGGTCAACTACGGCGTGCAGCCTTCCGTCGAACAGCAGTTCAAGGAACTCGAGTCCGATGAGGATCTGGAACGCGAACTCGATGAATTGCGCAAGCAAGTCAAGGGCTGATCGCTCGCCCGTCCAACAATACCCGAAAAGCCAAAACAGAAGGTCTGGGATTTTTTGAAACGGCGGACCGGAGCATGTTTCCGGTCCGCTGCGCAAGGGGCGGGACCGGGTCTTGCGAGGCCCGTTTCACAACGCGCCGGGTTGCGTACCCGGCCGGAAGGTGGGGAAAAAGGCCATGAACTGGGTCCAGTGTGCGATTCTGAGTATCAAGCGCAATCCGCTGATGTGGCTGCTGGCGGCCCTGGGGATCGTGGTGGTGGGGCCGGTACTGCTGCACCTCGTCGAGGGCGTGTTTACGGTGGCGATGTGGGGGTTGCGGGCGCTGGCGTTTTGCGTTGTGTTGAGCATCCCGCTGCTGGTAGGATACATGCTGTTTCAATGGTTGTTTGGCAAATCGGAAAGAGAGCCGGAACCTCCACGCCCGAGCGAACGCTTTGCCAGACCGGAAGAAGACCGGCTGGCGCGCCTGAAACGGCGGGTGGCGGCGGTGGAAACGATCCTCGATGAAAAATTCGCCGAAATGCGGCGGAAATCCTGATAGAGGAAACCGGACGATTCCCGGGAGAGCGGGTTGAAGAACCCCTCCCGGGAAGACCCGATGTGCGAGACGGCAAGAGGAGGCGTATCATGCGGGGATTGCTCAAAGGACTCTTTATCCTGCTCGCCGTGGGGTTGGCATTCTGTATCCCTCTGTTCGTTCTGTTCAGTTTTTTCTTTACCCGAGTCGAGCGTCGGGTGGAGTACCACGATCAGGCAATCGTGCAGCACTCCACTCCCGTTGGCGGAATCCATCCGGTGGATGTATCGGGAAATGCCGGGCATCCCGGACAAGAACAGATGATGAGACAACCCCAGGCGGAAATGCCCGAGTCGGTTCAGATTAATGGACCGGGGTCGGTGACCGTGATCAATTCCGGTCCACAACCCGATTGGCAGTCGGGGCAAACGGTGGTTACGCTCAAACCAACCGGGGGAACGATTCAGGACAACCAGTACGAGACCGTAAAGCAATTCAAGAATGCGGACGGATCGGCCGTCCAGATTCATCAAGGCCCGAACGTGGTTGTACACTCGCCCCGGAGTTCTCTCCGGTTCAATTGGGCCTCGTTGGGAATTCTGATGATGTGCGCTTTCGGTTTCTTCCTTTTCCTTCTGGTGCGCCTGGCGCGTGGGGTCGCGAATTCGGGAAGACGGGGCGCGGACCCGGAAATGGATGTGTTGGCCCTGCGGATTCATGAGAAGGAAGAACGGTTGATGCGCCGCCTGGAGGCGCTTGAGACGCTGTTGGTCAGCGAGTTGGGCCGGGAGAGCGAAACGCGGCGCGGGTAAAAATCCCGGACCGGGAAAAGGCTAAATACCATGCTTGAACTTCTGGTACTCTTCGGACTATTCTCGCTTCTCGCCTTTCTCTGTTTCTGCGTTTTGTGCAAAGGCGTAGGCGCCATCCTGATTCTGATGTGGGAGATTCTGAGGGCGATCGTGAGTTTGTTGGGAAAAGGAATCGGTTTTGTCCTGACGTGCGTGGGGCAGTTGTTCCTGTTATTGGGCGCGCTGTTGGGGATTTCAACCTTTAGAAAGAAACATCAGACCCGCCGCGCAGACTCGGACGAAGACTTTCTGGTCATGCGGGGCCAGTTCATCCGCCGGAACCGGTTGACCCGGCGGGTGGAAGCGTTGGAAGAAATCCTGTTACACCGGTGAGAGAACGAATGAGTTTTACTCCATCCGCCCCAAGGGCCGGTGGGATAAAGAAAATATCGGAATGTGGAAGGTTCGAGATTGAAAGAGTGAGGCGTTCCGACAGAGAGGAACCCGTGTAAGGGAGGGAATCGTACCATGGAAGAAGTTCTGGCGATTTTCGCAATCTTCATCTTTATTCCGCTATTGTTCTGTGTGACGATCATCGTGGGGATCAAGATGGACAAGCGGAAAACCCCGTCGTCCAATTTGACCGAGGACGCCCAGGCCATGCGGGCGTTGTATGCGGACCAGGAGCGGATGGCCAAACGGATCGAAGCGCTCGAAACCATCCTGATCGAGACATATCGGCAGAAACAGACTCCGCCCCCCGTTCCTCAGTCCGAGCGCGATCAGTGGCTGGACAAAGAGGCGCAGATGGTGTCCTCCTGTGGCGGGTCTGAACCACGAGAACCGTTTTCCTGATCCTGAAGAGAACAATTGAAACCGAATTCTGAATAGCGAAGTTTCCCCCACGTGAGGGGTAGTGTTGAAAGGTTTTTCCATGAATGACGCGATTCCAGCCGCTTTTTCTCTGATTATGCTCATTCCGTTGGTGGTGATTGTCGGTTTCTTTGTCGTCGCGATTCTTCTGATCGCGAAGTCCGGCAAGCGCAACCAGTCCTGCGGCGAGGAGATGAACCGCGAGGCGGAGGCGGTGCGAAAACTGTACGCGGACCTGGACCGGATGGAAAAGCGCATCGAGTCGCTCGAAACGATTCTGGTGGATAATTTCAAGCGCGAAAAGGCCGCCCCGGAAACGGGCGCGTCTGGAAAGGCAGAGTAGAATTATGGCAACCAATTGCAATACAGGCGCAGGCCGCGGACTTTACCGCTCGCGTCACGGTATGATTGCGGGGGTGTGCCGCGGTGTGGCGGAGTACCTCGACATCTCGGTCTTCTGGTTTCGGGTGATTGTGGTGCTCGTGGTTTTTTTCACGGTGACGTTTCCGATCGCAATCGTTCTCTACGTCGTGGCCGCGCTCGTGATGAAACCCGAACCCGTCGAACCGTTCGCGAGCGGAGCCGACCGCGAGTTCTACGACTCGTACATGTCTTCGCGCCCCCTGGCGATTGACCGCCTGCGCCGCACCTACGAGGCGCTCGACCGGCGGGTGTGCCGCATGGAATCAATCGTCACCTCGCGCGACTTCCAGTGGCGCCAGAAACTTGAAAGAGGGACGGAATAATCCCTCCCCCATTCTGAAGCAAACGGTTGGGCCGATAACAGAACGAAAACCGATTTCACACGAAGGCACAAAGCCACAAAGGAACGGAGAATGAAACGGTTCTTTTGTGGCTTCGCACTACCATCTCGCAGAATCTACGCAAACCGCAATGATTTCGTTTCATGAACAGAAAGAATGGAACGTGTAAAACCCCATAACGCAAAGACGCCAAGACGCAGAGGTGTCCGGATGGGGAGAACTGCGCGATCTCAAAATCCGAACCAAAAACAGGGACGGAATGTGTGGACGAAGCAACCTGAAAACCGATGAATCTTTGCGTCTCTGCGCCTTTGCGACTTTGCGTTAAAATCGGTTACGGCTTTGCTGCGCCAGGACTTCGTGTGAAATTCCTTTCCCGCTTTCTACCGGTTCGTTTCTTTCACACCACCGTCGGGCAGACGAGTCGCTCGAAGTCCTGGTAGGCCAATCGGAAGAGTTCGGTGTGGCTCCCGGCGTTGAAGGCGATTTCCTCGTCGTCGGTCAACCCCTTATCCACATAGGCATCCATGCCGTAAATATTGCCGAAGGGGGGCATGGCGCCGATTTCGCAATCGGGGAAAAGTTTGATGAATTCCGCCTCGTCGGCCAGTTCCGCGGCCTTGGCGCCGCAAGTCTCTTTCAACAGATCGAGATCGAGCCGTGCATTCGCCGTGGTCACATACATGGCCATCTTCCCGTCCAGTTTGACCATGACCACTTTGGCGAGTTTCTTCCCCGGGATGTGCGCCGAAGCGGCCACTTCGGCGGCGGTATAGGCCCGCGAATGCGAAATGGACACATACTTGACCGCATTTCCGTCGAGATATGCGCGAAGTTTTTCCACTGGCATGGTCCTGTCTCCTTTCCCCGACCTCTGTGGCTTTTTTCTTCCGGGTTCGAGACCACCCAGACGGTTGTGAAGGAACCGGTACTCGAACCCGAAAGAGAATGCCCTCCGTATCCCGCAAGGAATCGCCCGAGGCGCATCGCCACACATTATGCAATACCTGTATCATAGTAAAAAACGGGAGCCGGGTCAAGGGCCGGTTGGGGCCGGTTGGGGATACTTGTTGCCCCAACCAGGAACTCCTCATTGTCCAGTTTGTCATTTTTGTTCGAGGAAAATAGAAGCCTTTCCCCCGTCATCCCCGCGAAAGCGGGGATACAGAGGAGGTACGAACCCGAGGCAAGGAAGTCGTTCATGGCCCGGAGGAATCAAAACAGATTGTCTATAATCTGGGTTCCCGCTTTCGCGGGAATGACGAAAAGCGGGATTGTGTTTTGGCCCCAACGCGAAAGACGCATCCAAAATCTACCCGCAAATTCTTTCAAAAACCTCTTCCCGACATCACAGCGCCCTCGTCAGCGCCGCCGTCAATTCCTCTTCACTCAGCGCGATTGGGTTGCCCTTCATACTGCTGGCTTTGCCCGCCTGGGCCACGATGGCGGGAATGTCTTCGGAACGGACTCCGAATGCGCCGAGGGGACGCACGCCGAGGTCGGCACAGAGGGCGCGCACCCAGGCGACTCCATCCGCCGCTGTGGCGTCGGGATGGCCGGTGAGGAGACGCGCCAGTTCGGTATAACGCATACGCGCAGGCGAATCCGGCGCGCGCGTTTCCAGCGCCCGGCAGTTGGTCTCCATCACACCGGGAAGCAGGCGGGCGCAGACTGCGCCGTGCGGCGCGGGAAACAGGCCGCCGATTGGCCCGGCGAAGCCATGCACCGCACCCAGCCGGGCGTTGGCCAGCGCGAGACCGCTCAGGAGGCTTGCCACGGCCATGTTCTCGCGCGCGGCCAGGTCGTCGCCCGCTTCGCAGGCGCGGCGCAGCCACTTTGCGGCCCGCTCGATGCCCTCGCGGCAAAAGCCATCGGTCATCGGGTTGGGCGCGTTACACGTGAACGCTTCGATCAGCTGCGTCAGGGCGTCCAGACCCGTCTCGGCCGTCACGTCGGCGGGAAGCGACAGGGTCAGTTCCGGGTCCACCACGGCCAGTCTCGGCAGCATGGACGGGCTGCGCATGCTGACCTTGACTCGGTGGGCCTTCGACGTGAGGACGGCGTTGCGCGTGACCTCCGCGCCGGTACCGGCTGTTGTGGGGACAGTCACGCAGGGCGCGGCGGGGCGTTCGAGCGAACGGGCGCGGCCCACCACCTCGAGGTAATCCATCAGTTCGCCGGGATTGATCAGAAGCGCGGCGATGGCCTTGCCCGCGTCGAGCACGCTGCCCCCGCCAATGGCGACCACCAGATCGCATCCCGCGCGGCGCGCCTCGGTGGCGCCCTGCTCGATCAACTCGGTGTCCGGTTCTCCCGGTACGCAAAAGACGGCAGGCTCCAGTCCGGCGCGCCCGAGCGCCTCAATCAAAGAGGCATAGCGTCGGGCGCCATTCGCGCCCGCGACCACGAGCGGTTTTTTCCCGAGTGAGGCCGCTTCGGCGGGAATTTCAGCGGCGGTTCCCGGTCCGAAGAGGATCCGGGCAGCGGTGGCAAATTCGAAACGCACGGTCAGTCCCATCCTTTGTCGTCCGGAAAAACATCGGAGTATTTTACGGCGGTTCGCGGTTCCGCCATCAAGCTCGGCCACCGTGTCGCGCCAGGTGGCGTAATGCGCCGTCTCGCGGTGGCGCAGCTGGTCCTCGGGCGTGCGGTACACCTCGACCAGACAGAACCGCGTGGGATCGTCGAGTTGCTGGACCACATCGAACCGGGCTATTCCCGGTTCCAGCACACTGTTGCGCGCATTGTCGAGTGTGGCGGCGCGGAAGGTCTCCACGCAGTCGGGTTTCACATGGACGAAGACATGGATGATGAACATGGGTTTTCCTTTCGATAGGGAGGGGAAGAGTTTACCGTTCCGCGGGAAAATCGTGTGAAGAGGAAATGCGCCTGGAAATATAGGGACAGCATCTTATTCATCCCCCCCTTCAGGGCTGCTGGCCCGGCGGGTGGAAACACGATTCCCCTCGAAGGGGAAGGCTTTCGGGCGCCCGGCGGTGTACCCTGACGGGGATAGATTCGCACAGGCCTGGGGATTCTGTCAAGCGGGGGGCAGGCACGCGGATAGGCCCGTCGGAGGCGTCGGGTCTGTTTCAAGCGCCGCGTTTCGCCTCGTGGAGGCGTTGGCGCTCGGCGTACCAGGCTCGTTTCGAGGCGCGGATGGCCGGTTCCAGTCCGAGCAGGATGCGCCCCATCATCAGAAGGTACCCGTAGATCCGCACCAGATACCAGGAGAACTGAACGGGATAGATCGTCAGGGCCAGCCCGAGCGGTTTGTGCTTGAAATAGAGTTCGTTGAAGAGCAGCGAGGCCAGAAACAGCAGGAAGAATAACAGGGCGAGCCAGAGAAACCCGGACCAGACCGGAGCGAGCAACAACGCGCCGAGCGCGGCGAGGAACGCGGCCTTGTCGCGCGGAATCCAGAGGCCGTGCTTGTAGTGCAGCCGGGCGGAGGCGCGCCCCTCGAGGTAGGCGTTTCGGTAGAACGACCGAGTCGTGTAGGGGTGGTGGTGGGCGATCTGGGCCGACGGGTAAAAGATGGTCTGGTAGCCGGCGGCGAGCAGGCGCCACCCCTGGTCGTTGTCCTCGCAGTAGATGGGCAGGGCCGGATCGAAAAGGAAGGCCAGCGCGGCCCAGCGGCGCAGCGCCAGGTTGTTGGAATTGAAACGATTGGTCGGCCCCGGGCGCACGGCGATGTAGTCGCGCCCCTGGAACGTGCGGGCGTAGATGTTGTTCTCCCCCAGGTCGGTCCGGGTCGAACCCATCACCATCGCGATGTCGTCGGAGGTGAACCCCTTGAGGATTTCGGCGGCCCAGGTGGGATCGGGTTCGCAGTCCGAATCGGTGAAGAGCAGAAAATCGCCGGTCGAGGCCTGGATGCCGGTGTTACGGGCGGGTCCGGCCCCGGCGTTTTTCTGGCGGATGAGGCGGACACCCGGATAGCGCCCGACAATATCGGGCGTCTCGTCGGTCGAGCCGTCATCCACCACAATAATTTCGGGCGCATGTTCGAGGCCCGTCTGCCGGAGCAGAGCGTCGAGGCACTTGGCGATTCCCTTCCGGGCGTTGTAGGCGGGGACGATAATGGAAATGGTTGTCATGAACGAAACGGAACCTCCGGGGTCTCAGGCATCGGTCTGGGGGCGGCGGCGCAGTTTCTGCGCGAACAGACTCAGATATTCGTGGACGCACCCCATGAAGAAAAAGACGATCGAGCCGCTCTCGTAGAAATAGTTTTGCCAGTAGGGATACCGCTCGCGGTCGCGGATGAGAAAGCCCTTGACGAAATTGCCCGCGTGGAGCCGGAGGAGCCGGAATGTCGGAACGAGCACACGGCTCAGAAGAGACCCGGCGGGGGCGGCTGGAGCGGCATCCACCTCGGGCGTCTGGGGCAGAAACTGGCCCACCGACGCCTGCATCCGGGGATATGAGCGTCCCACCTGGTATTGCTCGACGATGCGCCAGCGCAGGCTCAGCTTGCGCGCCGGCGCCAGGTGGTAGATGAACAGTTCCTGGTCGTTGTAAATGGCCCGGTCGGCCCGGTCGGGCCAGCGGTAGAAAATGCAGCGCTGCACCGCGGTCTCTTCGCCGTACTCGACCTGGTAGCCGGTCATGCCGAGCCGGGGGTCGAAACCGCCCAGTTCCTCGAGTACGTCGCGGCGAAAGAACATATTGTTGCCCGTGAGGCTTTCGTTTTCTTTCAGCCAGCGGGAGGATTCCGCCGGCTCGCGCGAGCCGTACGCGTCCTTGTACCAGAACGGTTTGGGCGAGTTGTAATAGGGCACATAAGGCCCGCCAAAGGCCAGCGGCGCGAGTTCCCGAATGATCTTCTCGGCCTGCTCGATCCAGTGGGGCGGCACCTTGGCGTCGTCGTCGAGGTAGCCGATGTAGCGTCCGCGCGCTTCCTCGAGTCCCCGGTTGCGGGCGTGCGACAAGCCGGTGCGGGTTTCCTTGACCGTCCGCAGGCTCGGGTATCGGCTCATCAGCCGTTCGCACCGCTCGGCCGTGTCGTCGGTGGAATTGTTGTCCACCACCAGCACCTCGAAGAGCGCTGGATCGCACGTCTGCTCGTAGAGCGACACGACGGCGTCCTCGAGCAGGGGGGCGCGGTTGAAGGTGCAGATCACCACGCTGATCGCCGGGTCAGAGTCCAGGGGGGGAAGGGAGGGGGAGTGGATCATGTTCCGGCGCCAGTCTGGGCCAATCGGCTTTCCAAAAATTGTTTTGCCGCAGCCAGCGCCAGCCACGGTTGGCGCCCCAGCGAACGGCAAAAACGATAACATGCCCATGCGGGGAGCAAACTGCAAGCCCAAAACCGGTGGGCGCTCGTGCGGGCGCTCAGGAACCGCAGAATCCGGATCGGCGGTTCGGTGCGAATCCGGGCGATTTCGGCGGGATCGCTGTCCGGGCGGGCGGCCAGCGCGTCGAGCAGGTCGAAATAACGGGCGCACAGCGCCAGATCGGCGCGGGTCATCGTCAGAGGCAGACTGTTGTGCCAGGCGCGCAAGCGAGCCGTCTCCTCGGGCGAAATCGCCAAACCGGGCAGCAACGCCAGCATCTGGCGGCGGGCCAGCTCGGTGGCGAAGGTGGTCTGTGTCGCTTCGTGGAGGACACTGACGCTCTCGCTGTGCTTGCGCCAGCGCACCAGCGGCTCGGCCAGGTTGGCCCCGCGGGTCTGTTCGAGCAGCCGGACCCAGAGTTCGTAATCTTCGGCATGGAGCGCCCGCTCGTCGTAGAACGACGCCTCGCGTCCGGCGGCCAACGCCCGGCGAAACAGAACCGAGGTGTGGCAGAAGGGGTTCTGAAAGAGCGCCATCCAGCGGATGGCGGTATCGGACTGTGGGGGACAGAAGGTATAGAGGCGACGCCCCCGCGCATCCACCGCGTGGTACGCGGCGCCCAGCAGGCCGACCTCCGCATGCGCCCGCAGAAAAGCCACCTGGCGTTCCAGGCGCTGCGGTTCGGAACAATCGTCGGCGTCCTGACGGGCGATGAATTCGCCCCGGGCCAGCCCCAACCCCCGGTTCAGGGTCCGGATCAACCCGAGGTTGCGCTCGTTGCGGACCAGCACGATCCGCGCGTCGCGCCGCGCCCAGTCCTCGAGCGCCGAGAACGAATCGTCGGTCGAGCCGTCGTCCATCAGGATCAATTCAAAGTCACCCAAGGTCTGCGTCAGAATGCTCTCGATGGACAGGCCGACGTACGATGCGGCGTTGTAAACCGGCAGCAACACCGAAACGGCAGGGGAAGGCGAGGGATTCATCGAACTCCCGGCGCTGGACGAATCGAGCATCGAAGCCTCCTCACGCCTGCTTCGTGCGGTCGGGATCTTTGAACCCCTTGATGTAGGCAAACGGCACTTCCATCACCCGGGGGTGGTAGAAACTGTGACCCCAGAGGCCCTCTTCGCCGAAGCATTCGCCGTGGTCGGCCAGAATCATCAGATCGCACCGGTCGGGCAGCAGTTCGAGCAACTCGGGCAAGTGCGAATCCACGTATTCGAGCGCCTTCGCCTGACCCGCCACCGTCGGCTCGAAACCCATGTAGGGGGTGTGGGTGCTAGACACATTGAGAAACAGAAAAATCGGTTTGCCGCAGGTGCGCAGACCGAGAGTGCGGATGGCGGCGATCTGGTTTTCGAACGAACGGGGATCTTTCTCGCAGAACGTATCGTTCCAGTAGAATTCCTGAAAATAATCGTCCTTCCAGAACCGCGACGTGACAAATCGGGTGTCGAACCAATGCACCCCGCCCACGCCGATAGTGCGGTAATTCAGCGCTTCGAACCCCTTGACGATGTTGGGGGCGGCAGGCGTGGGAAACATGGCGCCGGTCGTGCGTTCCCAGGCCAGCTGGGCCTTGAAAATCCGCCCCTTGTCGCGATTGAACGGCGCGGGCACCTCGGGCCGGTTGTCGCACGCCATAATCCCGGCGTGGAGCATCGAAACGTGGGCGGGCAGGGTGTAGGTCCCATGCGCCCCGGTGAGCACCCACCCCTGCGACCCATATTCGGCGAACAGGCGGTCGAAGTTGGGGGTGCGGGCCAACTGGGCGGTATCGTAGCGCAGAGAATCGAGCGTGATCAGCACAATCGAGGTGGTTTCAAACTTCAGTCCCCGGTGGCGGTAGCGCATGTAAAGGGGATAGCGTTCGAACAGCCGGTCCACCAGGCGCACCGGCGCCGTCTGCGGGATCGCGTTTTTAACTTTTTGCCAGAAGTTCATGCTCATTCAACCTCGTATCCAAGATCGCGCAGGAAGGCCTCGCCGCCCATCTGGCGGAAGGTCTGCCGGAGGTCGTCGTTGAACCAGTTACGCCAGTCGCCCTGAACCCCTTTGCGCTGGTGCGACTGGCGGTCCTCCTGCCCCTGGGTGCGCCCGCCGGTCATGCTCCGGAACGACGACTGGGCGATCGTGCGGCTTAAAGTTTCCTCGTCGGCTCCCAGCTGCGCCTCCCGGTTGATCCGCCGGATCTCGCCGTCGAGATTCCGCAGCAGATCTTCATAGCGCACTTTCACCACATTGGGCGCGTCGAGCCGGTACCAGTAGTTCAGAACCGGCATCCGGTATTTCATATACATCACCAGTTGTGCGCGCAGCCCCTCTTCCTGACTGCGGGCCTGGTGCAGTTCGGTGGTGCAGTTCATCATCCCCGGGTGCTGGCCCGTCTTGATATACACATACCCCGACACCACGGCGTCGCGCACGTCGCGGTAGATGAACACGATCTTCTGGGACGGTTTGTAGTCTTCGAGGATGCCTTCGTGAAAGTGGGCGATCCGCCGCCGACGGTCGAAAATCGGCTTGCACACCTTTTCCAGAAAAGACGGCTCGCGTTGCGGAACCGTCAACAGGGTCAGAATCCGCTGCAGCCACTTGGTGCCGCAACGCGGCGTACCCACCGCGTTGAGATGGGTGGCCGGGTAGGGTCGGTGCAGCGGAATGGGCGAACCGCGCAGGATTTCCTCGAGTGGCAACTGGATGGGATAGAGCGGCTGCCCGTCCCACGAGGTTTCGTCCCAGCGCCGGGCGTACAACTCCCGTTGCGCGTCGCAAATGCGTGTCAAATCGTCCTGCATACCCGTTTCTCGCTTTTCTTGCGTGGTGTGAACTTGTGGAACCGGTCGGAGACCTGCATGAAGCGCCACAAAATCAAGACAGGGCGCAGCGCCTTGTCAACCTCCCGACCCCATTCATGGACAGCGGCAGGAGTTTCCCTCCCAGTATTCGCTCTTTTTCGGAAACCTCGCAGCGCCCCAACTTGCCTGTTTTGCGAGCCAGGTTCTCGGAGACAAAACGTTTCACTTCAGGGTCATCCTCCAGGCCAACGAATTCCAGGACTTGTGAGAGGGTTTTGAGCGGTTCTTCGACCAGCTCGTCGTAGTTCAGTTCGAAAAAAGCGCCGTCCGGAAGACGGTTCAAGAACTCGACGGCCGCCTCCGCGCTCAACCGCCATTCGAGTAAGCCTTTTTCATAGAAGGAAGAACAGAGCGCAGGGAGATCCCTTGTGTCTTCCCGGCCCGAGGCGTATTCAGTCAGCCGGTCCCATTTATAGGAATTCGTCCCAAACCACCGGCCCTTCTTGCTGATTTCCTCGATGGACCGGGCCACTTCCAGACCATTCCGGTAGATATGGATGAAACGCGCCTCGGGGAAAATCTCCTGGATGAAATTCAGACGGAAGCTGTTGACCGGCAATTTTTCGATCAGAACGGGCTTTCCGCTTATCCAAGTTTCCAGGCGGAAAAGCCGACCGATTTTCCGGCTTTTTCCCGCTTCTGTGTCCGCGGCCGTGAGAGCCAGTTTTCCCCCGCGGGACTGAGCCTTCGGCGTCCAGATGTCCGTCTGCGGATAGGCGGAAAACCACAGATGACACGGTTCATTCAGGTAGGTGACCAGCCGATGCTTCGCCAGGGTTGCGCCCAGAATCGTGGTCCCGGACCGACCGCACCCAATGATAAAGACGGGACGCTCGATCCCTCGAAAAGGAAGCGCACAATAAACGGTTCGCGCAATCTGTCCGACGAGATTTCTCAAACCCGCGCTAGCAGAATTCATGGTGTCGTTCCGTCATTGTCGGTGTGCATGTTTCCTATTCGCAAGCGCAACTGAAGACGCTCTGACCTCCTCCAGAGATTCTGCCGCCTGGAACGTATAATGCTCCCCCAACTTCAGTTGGACAGAAAGAAACGGCTGGGAAGAGAAGAACCCGCCGCCCCGGCGGCGTTCCCCTAGGTCCCACTTCGGACGATCCTAGTCTGCATTCCCTCTTGCATAAATGCAATCCCAAAGTTCCCATTTCCCAAGCGCCAGGTTCTCCTCTGTCGGCTCTCGGGCAGAACCGTCCGATGTTTCGAGACGCCTCCTTCTCCTTTGCGCAGAGATCAACGCCTCGGAAGAAACAACTCACTCATCCCCGAAAAAAGGTCTTCCCATCCGGAATCCCCAGGTTTCAGTCCTGCGCGGGATCGGTGTGCCAGGAATGGTCCACATAAAACCCCTGGCGGGTGTCGGCGCTGGAAAACCCGGTGCCGTAATAGTCCCCCGCTTCGACGTTGCACATCGCCACATCGTCGAGGTTGTCGGCCAACGCGCCATTGATCAGCAGGGTGGCCGTGATGCGATACGGGCCGCCCATCAGCGGGAAACGCGGAATCCGGCAATAGACCGTTCCGTCGCGTTCGAGCGGTCCCTCGAAAGCGCGCTGGGCCTGCTCGCTGTTGAGCGCCATCACGAACTGTCCCAGATTCGTATAGAACGCCAGATCCACCTGAAGCGAGTCGAGTTGCGTCAACGTGGCCTTGCGCGTTTCGTAGGAAACCTGAATCAACAGATCCTGGCCACTGATAAGCGCGTCGAGCGGCTGGCGGGTGCGGGCGTCGAGAAACCGGATGTCGGTCAGGCGGCCGCTGCCGTTGCCGCTGCGATCGGTCCGCACGGCCAGCGAGATACGCTCCCCGGCGTCGAAATCGGCCAGGTAGCGCTGGATCACGGAGTCCGTCGGGCCGTATTCAACCAACTGGCCATGCTTGAGATAGGCGCAACGGTTGCACAACCCCGATACGGCGGCCATGTTGTGGCTCACAAAAAAGATCGTGCGCCCCGCCTTGGCCGCTTCGTCGAGTTTCCCCATGCATTTTTTCTGGAACTGGCTGTCGCCCACGGCCAACACTTCATCAATGATCAGAATCTCCGGCTCCAGGTAGGCCGCCACCGCGAAGGCTAACCGCACGCGCATCCCGCTGGAATAGCGCTTGACCGGCGTTTCGAGGAACTCTTCGGTTCCCGAGAAGGCGACAATCTCGTCGAATTTGCTCTGAACCTCGGCTTTACGCATCCCCAGGATGGTACCGTTCAGGTAAATGTTCTCTCGCCCGGTCAGTTCGGGGCTGAAACCGGTGCCCACCTCGAGCAGGGCGCCCACCCGGCCCCAGAGCCGCACCCGCCCCGTCGTGGGGGTTGTGATGCGGGACAGAATTTTGAGAAGAGTGGATTTGCCGGCGCCGTTGCGTCCGATTACTCCCACCACGTCGCCCTGATGGACGTTGAAGCTGATATCGCGCAACGCCCAGAACATCGGCGAACCGGTCAGCGAACGCCCTTCGATCTGCGACTCATCCACATTCTGGCTGGACAGCTGGCCGGGGCGGATCGGCTCGTTCTCAGCCTCGTCCGGGCGACGCAGACCGGTGCAATTGCCGATCTGACGCGGCAAATCCATGATCAACTCGCGCAGAGTCCGCGACAGATCCACCACGTTGCCCAGTTGGTAACGCTTGCCGATATTCTCGATCTGGATGGCGATTTCGTTGGAACTCATGACCCCTCGGCCCATCTCACACAATGTCGGCGAACATCTTCTCCAACCGCTTGAAGTAATACAACCCACCCACAAACAACATCAGCCCGGAACAGGAACCCACCAGCATCACGATCCACGGCGGCTCGAGACTGTCGGACTTGACATCCAGCCGATACACCCGCACACTCCCCCCGTCCTGGGGCTTTTCCACCTCGATACTCTGATTCTTCGTCAGGGTCTCGGGAACCGTCCGGTCCTCCAGCAGGATGCGTTCGGTATGGGATCCGGTCATGATCGGGTGCATCAGGCACCAGCGGGTTCCTTCGACCACCGCCACCATCGGATTCAGCGCGTAGGCGTAACGCCACCCTCCCAGATCGCGCCCCTGAATTTGAGTCGGCACCATGCTGAACGGGATCAGAATCGTCACGTACATCCAGATCTGGATCAGAAACGGGACCACAAACCGCACATCGCGGTACTTGACGTTGACCGCCGAGAGGATCATCCCCACTCCCGAGGCGGTTAGAAACGCCAGAACCATCACCGCCGGAATCAACACGATGGTCGCCGCCACCGGCACGTGTTTCACGTACATGAGAATCAGGAGCAGCCCGAAAGCGAGAAGGAAATCCACCAGATTGGCCACACAGGACGAAGTGGGAATGAACAGACGGGGCAGGTAGATCTTCGTCAGGAAACTCTCGTTGCCCACCAGGGAGTTGCTCGATGTGTTGAGGGAACTGGCGAAGTATTGCCAGGGAACCAAGGCGGCCAGATAGAAGACATAGGGATCCAACCCGTCAGTATGAACTTTGGCCATCCGCCCGAAAATCGTGCCGAGCACCAACATGTTGATCAGCGGTACCAGCAAGGCCCACGCGAAGCCAAGCAACGTCTGACGGTATTTGAGTTGGATGTCACGCAGAACGAGGATCAGAAACAGATCGCGCGAGAGCCACATTTCCCTCAGGTTCAACGACATCCACCTTTTCGCCGGTTGGATATCCAGAAAGGTCGTTTTGTGTTTGGGATCACTTGCGGTCAATGGCTCAGTCCTTGCGAGACAATTCCTTACCCGTATGTGGGTAAAAATCCTACCGATCTTAATCGGCAGGGACACAAATTGCCAAACATTTTTACCGAACATGTCTCCGCAGAATCCGGGTGGGCGTGGGCTTAACCTGACTGCTGGCCCAGCGTCCGCTTGCCCAAACGCACATACGTCTGGCGCAGGACGATCCCGAACGCTCTGGCCAATCTCACCAGGCTCGGTCCAGTTCAAATGGCTCTTCTGTTGTTGCGCTCGTGCGCTGGGATGGCGTGTTGGTGAGCGGTTTGCTCCCCTTCTGTGGGATAGCAGGCGCCCTGCCAGACAAAGGAATGGGAATGCGCTCCCCGAAAATCCGCAAAAGGGGGGGCGGAAAAATAGGATCGAACGGGTCAAAAATGCAGAGGGTTTTTGGTTTGACTAACCCCAATCAGACCGCCGTGGGACGACAGTGATTTGCTAAAAACCGCAGTTGAGGACGGAAAACGAATCCTTTGTTCTTGCGTCATGGAGCAAAAGGGTTTTGACCTGGCCCCATAAAAATGGCCTTTCTGGGAGGGCGGGCGTCCCGCCCGCCTGAAAGAAAAACCGGACGATAGGCGTTCAACTGCGGTTGAAAAGAGCATTCTCGACGCATGGAAAATGGGAGCGGGCCTCCGTGCCAGGCAACGATGAATTTCAAGGCGTCACGACGCCCCCCCCGTTGCACCGCCCGCTTCGGGAGCCGGAGTCGGGGAGAGGGAAGACGCGGGGGCCTCCCTCTGGATGTGGAACAGGATGTACCGCTCGTTCTCGAAAACTCTCTGGAGCAGGGGAGACTCGGCGGGCAGGCGCAGGACCACAACGTTGGAATCGGGTTTGGTGGCGCGTGGCGGGGCAGCGTCACCATCCAGCGTCTTGTCAAACAGGAGCCAGTGGGCGTCAATCTTCTCGAGTTGCGCGACCCGGGCGAGGTTCTCGTCGGTCTGATTATTGAGCCAAGTTCGGACAATTGGGTTCAGCGGGTTTACGTCGCTGCGCTGCATGCGCCCGACCCAACCGCTCTTGATGTTGAAAGCGGGGAGATAATACGAGACGTCGTTTCCGGCCAGAACGGTCTGGCGGCCGGTCAAGGCGCGGATTTCGTCCAGTTGGGCGGAGGGAATGAAAACGGGGGGCCAGGAGCCAAAGTAACGTTCCTGGCTTTCTTTCAGGCAGTCGCGTCCGGGGATCAGCACAAACAGAAGCGCCATCGCACTGACAAGCCACCACCGGCGCGGGCCTGCAGAAAAATCCCACACACAGCGCACGGCGGCCAGTTGGAGAAACAATCCGCAAAAGTAGAGAAAGCGGTAACCCATCGTGATCGGGTGTCCCATCACGATCTTGGACAGGTACCCCGTAACGGCCCAGGCGAGCAGAAACAGGAGCGCGGCAGCGGCCAGACCCCACACCTCGCGCCGCTTGCGGCGGAAAACGCACAGGACGGCCAACAGGCCGAATCCCCAGCAGATCGCGGGGGCGCGGTTCAGCATCTTGTTGATCTTGTAGTGCTTCTCATACACGTCCGGGTCGAACGAAACTTTCTCCTCCCGGGAGGCTTCCGAGTCGCTCTTTTTCTCTTCAGCGGCGAGTTCAGGCGCGGCGTTCTGTTTTTCCGGCGTTCCGGTCTTTTCCATATTCAGATAGGTCAGGAGCGGTTTGCAGGCGATCTCGGGCCAGGGCCAGAAAAGAAGACAAACGGCGATGGCGGGAAAGACCAGGAGGCTCAGACCCCAGGCCCGCTTCGACCGCGCCAGAAAAAGACCGGTCAAACCCGCTGTGGGCACGAAGAAGCAGAGAAAGGTCAACAGGTGACTCAGGGCCACGGCGGCCAGCAGCGCGGCAGCGGCCACCCACGCGATCGCGCGGCCCGTGCGGTCCCGGCCCAGACGACAAACATCCGCCAGCAGGCTGAGCGACAAAAGCGACAGGGCGAACGAGAACGTCGAGGGGTAGGCCGCTGTCATGGGCAGGGTGGCCAGGTGATATTCATTACTCTGAAAAAAGCCTTTTCCCCAAAAAAGCAACGGGACAACGATCAGAAACCCCCACGGAACCCGGCGGTGGGTCCACCGCCGCCCGAACCGCACCAGCGCCACCCCCAGAAGCAACACATTGAGCGTGCCCATCGTCAGGAACACCTGGTGGGCGTTCCACCCCAGAAGGTGGCCGGCCCAGGCCAGACCGATGACGTAGGGGGTTTTCTGCAACACATTGTCTTTTTTGAAGACCAGACCGTCGCCGCTGTCCAGTGAGAAAATCAGCAGGCCCACAAGCCGGGCGTTTTCCCAATAGTCGGTACTGACGATCCGGACGGGTTGGTCGTTGGGCCGCAGGTGGACGCAAATCAGCGTCAGCGCCAGAAGCGCGACCGCCGCCAAACCGCTTCCCCACTGTAACGCCGCGCGGTAACGCTTCCGGGCGCGGGAAGACCGGACCGGCGAGGACGTAGGTCCCACACTGGGTCGAGAAGGAACGGGGGGAAGGGGGGAGAGCTGGGTTTCGGACATTTCGGGACGCTTTTTGTTCAATTCAGATGACTCACGGCGAAGGGGTTCGCCACGGGTGACTCTCACCATACCAGAGGCAAGCGGGCGCTTGCCAACCTTTTCGGACTTCGGTCGCTCTGGCCTTGATTCTTCATCTTGGGTCTGAAGGCTCGAAAGATCGAGAGAGTATTTTCCTGTTTTCAGCCCCCGGAGGGAGCGACGGTGAGTTGCTGCGCAGGCTGCAAGCCAGCCGTGGGTGACCGAAAGCAGCCCACGAAATAGGCCGTAAAATAAGATGAAGCCCAGGAGGGGCGACAGAAACATGAAGATCAGGGAGAAATATCTATTTTGGGGAACCCTTGACTTTTCAGGACATTTTCTCTACCCTGTCTGCTTGTCCTGTGGGGTAAAGACCGCAAACCACAGGTGTCGGCTGGGATGTCGGCGGTACGAAAACACTGGAGCGACAGACGCATGGATCATTTGGACCATTTGGAAAACGGCAGCGTTCACATTCTGCGCGAGGCGTATGCGAATTTCAAGAGCCTGTGCATGCTCTGGTCCATCGGCAAGGACAGCACGGTCCTCCTCTGGCTGGCGCGCAAGGCGTTTCTGGGGCATGTGCCGTTTCCGCTCGTGCATATTGACACGGCGTACAAGATTCCGGAGATGATAGCCTACCGCGACCGGATGACGGCCGAGTGGGGGCTGACGATGATCTATGGCCAGAACGAGTCGGCCCTGCGCGAGCGCCAGACGTTCCCCGACGGGGCGGTGGACCGCCTGGCCTGTTGCAAGGCGCTCAAGACCGAGGCGCTCAAGCACACGCTCAGCGGGCTGTGGCCGCGTTACCGGTTCAACCTCTCGGTGGGGCGCTATGAGGTGGACGCGAACACCGAGCCGTTCACGGGGGTGATCGTGGGGGTGCGGTCGGACGAGGAAGGGTCGCGGTCGAAGGAGCGGGTTTTTTCGCCGCGCGACCGGGACAACGAGTGGGACGTGGGGGACCAGCCGCCGGAGTTCTGGAACCAGTACAAGACGGACTTCGCGCCGGGGACGCACGTGCGCATCCACCCGCTGCTCGACTGGACGGAGCTGAACATCTGGGAGTACATCGAGCGCGAGAAGATCCCGACGGTGTCCCTCTATTACGACCAGGGGACGGGGAAGCGTTTTCGTTCACTGGGATGTCACCCCTGCACCAACCCGGTCGAATCGAAAGCGACGAGTCCGAGGGAGATCATCGAGGAACTGCGGACCGGGCGGTTCTCGAACATTGCCGAGCGCGCCGGGCGCGCCCAGGACGCCGAGGACGGGGGCGGGCTCGAAACCCTGCGGCGCGACGGGTATATGTGAAAAATCTGTCCCCGAAATGGGATGAAATCGAAAACTGAGGTCTGCGAGAGACAATCCGAATGGACAACACGGCCCAACGCGAACAGATGAGCATCGTCATTGCCGGTCATGTGGACCACGGCAAAAGCACCGTCATGGGCCGCCTGCTGGCCGACACGGGGTCGTTGCCCGTGGGCAAGCTCGACCAGGTGCGCGCGCTGTGCGAACGCAACTCGAAGCCGTTCGAGTACGCGTTCCTCCTCGACGCGCTCAAGGACGAGATGTCCCAGGGGATCACGATCGACGCCGCGCGGGTGTTCTTCAAGACCGCCCAGCGCGATTACCTGATCCTCGACGCGCCGGGCCACATCGAGTTTCTCAAGAACATGATCACGGGCGCGTCGCGGGCCGAGGCGGCGCTCCTGGTCATCGACGCGGAAGAGGGCGTGCGCGAGAACTCGCGCCGTCACGGCTACATGCTCGCCCTCCTGGGAGTGCGACAGCTGGCCGTCGTGGTCAACAAGATGGACCTGGTGGATTACAGCGAGCCGGTCTTTTCCGCCATCGTCGAAAACTACACGGCGTTCCTGCGCGAGATCGGCGTCGAGGCGCGCTTCATCGTGCCGGCCAGCGGGCGATTCGGGGACAACATCGCGCAGGCGGGGGAACGGATGTCGTGGTACACCGGCCCGACTGTGCTCGAGGCGCTCGACCGTTTTGAAAAGGAACCGCAGGCGCTCGACCAGCCGTTTCGTCTGCCCGTGCAGGACGTGTACAAATTCACCGGGTCGGGCGACAAGCGCCGGCTCGTGGCCGGGACCGTGGATTCGGGGACACTGGATGTGGGCGACGAACTGGTGTTCTTCCCCTCGGGCAAACGGAGCCGCGTGGCCACGATCGAAGCGTTCAACAAGCCGCCCCAGACGCGGACCAGCGCGGGCGAGGCCACGGCGCTGACGCTCGACGAACAGATTTACGTGACCCGGGGCGAACTGGCCTGCCGGGCCTCGGAACCGCCGCCCAGGGTGGCCACGCGGGTGCGCGCCAGCCTCTTCTGGATGGGGCGCGAGCCGTTGCGGGTGGGGCGCGAGTACCTGCTCAAGATGGGCGGCGCGCGCACGCCCGTGTGGGTCGAAAAGATCCTCCGGGTCATTGACGCGTCGGACCTGAGCGTGTCCCCGGAATCCGACCGGGTCGAGCGGCACGCGGTGGCCGAGTGCATCCTGCGGACGCGGCGCGCCGTGGCGTTCGATCCGGCCGAGGACAACGCCCGCACGAGCCGTTTCGTGATCGTGGACCGTTTCGAGATCCGGGGCGGGGGCATTCTGCGCGAGGCGCTCGAGGACGAGTACGAAGCGTTGCGCAGCCACGTGCTGCTGCGCAACATGAAGTGGGAGACCAGCCGGATTCCGCGCGAGCGGCGCGCGGAGAAATACAACCAGCGCCCGACGCTGATTCTGGTGACAGGAAACCGGGACACCGGGAAAAAGACGTTTGCCAAGGCCCTCGAGAGTCGCCTCTTCGAGGAAGGGAAGGTGGTGTACTTCCTCGGGATCGGCAACGTGCTCTACGGCGTGGACGCCGACATCAAGGTGGCCGGGCAGGCGGGCGACGGCACGGAGCACCTGCGCCGCCTGGCCGAGGTGGCCCACCTGCTCCTGGACGCGGGGGTGCTGCTGGTCGTGACGGCGGTGAACCTGAAGCGGGCGGAACTGGACCTGATCGAGACCACGGTGGGCGAAGGGCGGATGGTGGTGGTGTGGATGGGCGACGAGGTTCCGTCCGACCTCCCCTGCGACCTGCGCCTGGACACCGCCCACCCGCTCGACGATCAAGTGGACAAGATGAAAGCCGTCCTGCAGGAGAAAAACATTATCTTCAAACCCTTCTGAGAAGGTGTATTCCGTGGTTTCTTCCTGAGGTTGCAGTCTCTCTGCACCCGATTTCCCGGGTTTTTTGTGGGGGGACGCGTCTCAGATCAGGCCCCATCGTCGGTGCAGGAAGCGTTCCCAGGGCGAGAAGATGATTTTGTCGGCCATCAGGCCGATCAGCACGATGACGACCATGACGCCGAGCACCTGGTCCATGGCGATGAGTTCGCGCCCGTAGTGCAGGAGCCGTCCCAGGCCGTCGCCGGTCAGGATGGTCACGTAGATTTCCGCCGCCATGAGCGAGCGCCAGGCAAACGCCCAGCCCTGTTTCATGCCGCTGACCAGGAAGGGGAGCGAGGCGGGCAGGATGACCTTGAGCCAGGTGTGCAGGCCGCGCGAGCCCATGGTGCGGGCCGCCCGCACGTAGATGGGGGGCATGTTGCGCACGCCCGTCTCGGTGGCGATGAGCACGGACCAGAGCGATCCCATGATGACGACAAAAAACATCGCCTTTTCCGATTGCTGGAACCACAGCAGCGCCAGGGGAACCCAGCAGACGCTCGGCAGCGTCTGGAGTCCGAGCGCCACCAGGCCGATGGTGTCGCGGAACGCCTTGAATTGCGAGGTCAGCAACCCCAGCGGCAGGCCGATCGCCAGTCCCATCGAGTATCCCACCAGCAGACGCCGCAGCGTGACCCAGATGGCCGTGACCAGGGAGCCGTCGCGAAAAGCGCCCCAGATGTACTGTCCGACGCTCAGGGGGTCGGGCGCCAGAATGGGCGACAACCACTCCTTCCGCACGGCGTACGACGCCCCATAATGCCAGACCAGAAGAACGAGAACAAAGAACGCGCCTGCCCGGAAAAACCGTTTCATTCGGCCACCTCCTGACTCTCGCCATAGCCCTTCAGGCAGCGGGTGATGGCCGTGGAATACTCGGCCAGAGAGACGCTGTTGATGTCGCGCGGACGGGGCAGGTCGATGTGAAATTCCTCGACGATGCGGCCCGGGTTGGGCGAGAAGACCAGCACCCGGTCGCCCAGGCACACGGCCTCGCGCACGTTGTGCGTGACGAAGACGATTGTCTTGCGCCGCCGGAGCCAGATTTCCTGGATGTCGCCGTAGAGCTGCTCGCGCGTCAGGGCGTCGAGCGCGCCGAAGGGCTCGTCCATGAGCAGCACGCGCGGGTTGGGCGCCAGCGCGCGGGCCAGCGCGACGCGCTGTTTCATGCCGCCGGACAGTTCGTGGATGTTCGAATGCCGGAACTTTTCAAGGCCGATCATCTTCAGGTAGAAGTTGGCGACCTCGATGCGGTCCTTCTCGCTCAGATGGGGCTTGAGCCGCAGGCCGAACAACACGTTGCTGAGCACGTCGAGCCAGGGAAAGAGGGCCGCTTCCTGAAACATGACCATGCGGTCGCGGCCCGGCTCGAAAACGGGTTTCCCATCCACCAGCACGCGGCCCTCATCGGGTTGTTCCAACCCGGCAATGACGTTGAGCAGGGTGGTCTTGCCGCATCCGCTCCGACCGACCAGGCAGACGTACTCCCCTTCGCCCACCTGCAGGTTGACGTCTTGAAGCGCCTGCACGTCCTGGCGGCTCCGTCCGGCCGAGCGAAATCGCTTCGAGACGTTTTCCACGACCAGTTTGACCGGTTGGACGTTCTGCAGTTCGGCCTGAACGGAGGAAGAAGAGGTCACTTGACAGGCTCCTGCGGGGGATTGGGGGCGACCGGCGCCGTGGCGGCTGCCGCCGGGAGGGGATTCTCTCCCGCGGGCAGAACCACCAGACTTTTCAGGTCTCCGGCCTCTTTCAGGAAGCCGGCCTTTTGCGCGCCCGCCAGGAAGGTTTCGAACGTTTTCTGGTCGATCTTGTAATTGAAGTTGAGGCGTTTCCAGGAGTGCTGAACCAGTTCGAGCGGCATCGGCGCCTTGGTCAGGGCGGTCAATTCGTCCACCACCATCTGCTGGGCCTCCGCCGGATTCTGCTTGACCCACTCGGTCAGTTCCGCGTGGGCGATGGCGATCTTCTTCACCAGTTCGGGATTCTCTTTCAGAAACTTGGCGCTGCAGACGAGCACCGTGGTCAGGCTGTCGGTCTCCTCCAGAAAAGACTTGCCCTTCGCCTCCATCTCGAGGCGCGAGACCCACGGCTCGACGGTCCACACCGCATCGAGTCCGCCCGTCTTGAACAACAGCAACTGGTCCGGATTCTGGGTGGGGATGACGTTGACGTCCCCGCCCGTGTTGGTGACCTTGAAGCCCTGATTGACCAGCCACGAACGGCACGAAACGTCCTGCGTGTTGCCCAGTTGCGGAGTGGCGATCTTCTTGCCCCGGAAATCCTCCGGTTTCTGGATCGAACCGTCATCGTGGACGATCAGGGCCGCCCCGCCGTAACAGGCGCCCGCGATTACGCGGATTTCCGCGCCCTTGGATTTGATATAGGCGTTGAGGCTGGGGTTCGGGCCGACATAGGTGATGTCGAGCGAGTTGGTGAAAATGGCCTCCATGGCGGTGGGGCCGGCATTGTAGGCATACCAGTCGATCTTGACGTCGGGGCCGAGCTTCGACTCGAACCACCCCTTGCCCGCGCTCGAAAGGTGCCGGGCGATGACCCCCTGGGTGTGCGTGACGTTCGGGAAATGCCCGAACCGGATCTTGGTCTCGGCGCTCGCCCAGAGGGCGATGTTGAACAAAAGACATATGAGAACGATACGTCTGGTCAGAATCATGGGGTGAAGCCTCCTTCATTTTCGCATAAGACGTGTTGGCGGATTTGAATGGCGGCTGCATCTTACACCGCCGGATCTTCCGATTGCCACAAGAACCGTTCCTGTTGAGTTTGTTTCTGTCCATTTCCCGCCATCGCCGAGTTTGACAGAATTGAGCGTCTGGTTGTGTTATGGGGTCTCTCCACCGGGAAATTTCCGGGTAACGTTTTGGTCTGTTCCCTGTATCTTTGGGTCTTCCCCCGGCACTCTATATCGGTCACCGATTGGCAGGCATACGCTTGAAACAGGTAAAAGGCAAGGAAAGAAATTCTCAATGACGGGAACTTACACCCTGACACAACTGCCACGAAGCATGACTATTTCTGCCGGGTTGGCAACACAACAGCGGTTGGTATCTACAGCGGGGAGGTGACGTTTAAAAACCGGAGTCGAACGCCTTCGTCCCGTTTTTCTTTCAGGCCGGCGGGACGCCCACCCTCCCATACGGTATCCAGTTTAAATACACCGATGCAACGAGAATCCCTTCAGATTCACCATCTCCGGCTCGGCGTTTATTGCCAATGCGGTGAAAACCGATGAAGAGAGAATACGCCGGGCCGCGATTATTTCACTTCACTCGCCTCCGAATGTTCTCCCTCCTCGTGCTCATGGGCTTCCGGGTGGCGCGCGACGATCAGGGCATGGAGGTCGTTGAGGAACCGCTCGTAACGTTGCCACGAAACCATCGTCTGGGTAGTGGACAGTTCCAACTGTTCGAGGAAACCCGGTCCCAGGTACTCCAGCAGTCCGTCGGAAAGCGTCAGCGAAACCTCATCCCCGCTTCGTCCGATCACCAGCAGGTGTCCCGGTTCCGCGCCCACATCCAGCCCGTCCTCGCGCATGTGTTGCAAAAGAGGGACATCAAGCGGGTTGGTGGTCGCTTTGACTGGCTCCGGACCGGAGATCGGCCCAGGCGCCTTGGGCCGCGTGAGAAGGGCCAGCACGACCAGCAGGACGGTGGCCAGTACGACAAGCCCGGTCCAAAGCGTTTTCGGGTTCATGATCCCTCCGCCGGTTGCGGTCCCATCTGGTCGCTGCTGCGCAGCAATCGTTGCATCAGTGCCTGAAGCGGCTGAAATTTCGGGTAGATTTTCTGGATTTCGGTGGCGCGCGCGAACGCTTCATCCCGGCGCCCCTGGTAGTCCAGAATTTGCGGGATCAGAATCGCGACCATCCGGAAATCTTCTTCCACGGTCTCGGTCCAGAGCACGCCCTTGTATGGCGTGTCCGATTTGCCCTCCGGAGGACGGCACGTCAGTCCCAACTCATACGACTGGATGGCCGCTTCGAGCGCCTGATTCTGGTACTTCGCGCCCAACTCCGGATGAGCCTGCGCGTTAGAGCGGGCCAGACTCAGATACAGGTAGGCCTGCGAGTGGTACAGCAGAAACCGTTCCGGGTTCTCTGCGTTCTGCTTCAACCCCTCTTCGACGAACTGCAACGCCTCGTTCCATTTCCCATCCCGGCTCAGAATCGAAGACCCGATCCGGTAGGCCCGGACAAAGTTCGGGTTGCTCAATGTGATGATGCGGTACCACGGCATCAGTTCCGTTTCCGAGGTGTGGATATGCGCCTTGGCGCTCTCCCGGTAGGGTTTGACCTGACGCTCCAGATTGCCCAGGAAGCCGCGGAAGTCTTCGCCCGCCGTGCGGATCAGGGTTGGAACCCCCGGACCGCAATTGAGCAACGACCCTTCACCGGACGTATTCATGCTCGTTGTCGGCGCATAGGCCACTCCCGCGTGGGCGTAGTTCAGGGTCTTGATAAACATCAGATCGGAGGTGGTGGCTCGCGCTTCGCCCAGAATTTTCGAGAACGCGCTCTGGTTGCGCGCCTGCAGTTTCGCTTCGCTCAGGTTCGCCGAATAGGACGCCCGCGCCAACAGGGCGTCCTCGCGCAGGGAGGGGCCCAAGGTCGCCAGCAGAAGCCCCCCCACGATCAGAGCCAGAAGAATTGTCCCATTGCTGTGTTTCACAACCGAACCCTTTCGAACCGCCAGCGAGTCCAGAGAAAAAAGAGGACACTCCACCCCAACCCATAAAGAAACAAGCCCCCGAACAACCCCGCGCTCAAGTGGCCCGAGGTCGAGGCGAAACACTCGCTCTGATTCAACAACCCCAGGTCGGGCAGGCACGCGATCGCGCGGCGCAAGATATTCCACACGGCGGGCCAGTGGGTCCGGGCCACCTGCTCACCCACCTGAATTAGAAACCCGCCCCCGAAATACCACGCCAGCGCCGCCAACGCCGCCAGCAGGCCCGTCCAGCGGATCGCCAGCGCAGCCGAGAGTGTCCCCAGGCAGATGAGTCCCACTGCATTCAGCAGCAGGGACTGTCCCAGCGCCAGCATCTGTTGCCCCTCCACCGTCGGTACCGCCAATAGCGTCAGCGCGGCAAATAACAGGTAACTGCCCACGGCCAGTCCCAGGCAGGCCAGCAGTTTGCCTCCCAGCACTTCCCCCCGGGTCACCGGTTTGGCCAGCAGGGGCTGGAGCGTGCGCCGCTCGAATTCTTCCGACAGCGAGCGGGCGCTGAAAGACGCGGCCAGGAAAGCGGCCAGCACGTGCGCAAACGCCAGTCCCGCGCTCATGAGGAAACGCGCGGTATTCTCAAACGCCTCCGGGTCGGTCGGGTTCAACCCCACGATTCGAATCACGACTATGGCCAGGATAAACAGTCCCATGAGCATCGCCACGATGGCAAAATCGTGGCGCCGGCTGAAATCCAGTCCGGTCAGCTTTGCCACCAGGCAGATGTTGCGCCATCCGCGGGGCGCCGGAGTCTTGTCTCCGTTTCGGGAAACAACGGCAGGTTCGCTCACAGGGATTTCCTCCGGAACAGCAGATAGGCGCCCCCGAGGAACAGGCCGATATAAACCGCGCCATAGGCCGTCAACGTTCCCATCGTTCCAGCGGCCAACGGTTCCCAGACGACCTGGGCTACCCCTTTTTGAACGTCCACACTGTTGATGACTTTCGAGGACAGGTCGAACAGCGTCAATTGCGGAATGACAAAATGCAGAACCAGCAGAGCCACCCGCCCCGGCACGCTCATGAAGTCGTACAGCACACCCATCATATTCATGAGCACCTGCGATGCCACAAACAGAATCAGGGCCAGTGTCACCGCGCCTTCGGGCGTCATGAGCATCGAAAGCAGAAAAACCAGTGCGGCCAATACGGCGAACGCCACAATCTGGAGATAGACGGATTGAAGAAAGAGACCCATTTGAACCGGCGCGTGCAGCGTGAGGCTTCCCACCAGAAACACGACCAGAAAGAGCGAATAACAGAATGCGCTCGCGGCCAGAACCCCCAGGTATTTCCCCAGCAGAAACTCCATGCGCGAGACCGGTTTGGCCAGCAGCGGGTAGATCGTGCGGTTGGTGAACTCGCGGGGCAATTGTCGCGCCGCCAGAAAAATCACCGTCAAGCCCGTCGTCAGGTTCATGGTTTTCAGGCAGATTTCCCGGTAGAATTTCCCCAGGCCCTCGATATTGAAGAAATGCACCATCCGCAGCCCGGCGATCAGCGCCACGGTCACCGCCACGATGATATAGATCTCGCGCCTGCGCCATGCTTCGAGCATCAAGGTCCACGCCAGCAGCCAGACGTTGCGGAAGCGTTGTTTCATGAGCGGCGTTTCACCTCCGCCATGAAATAATTCTCCAGCCCCACCCCCGCCGCGCGCTCCTGCAACTCGCCCAGGGGCAGGTCGAACAGCACGTGCCCCTGGTGGATCGCCACCACCCGGTCGCACAACGCTTCCACCTCATAGAGTTCATGCGAGGAGAAGAAAATCGTCACCCCGCGCGCCTTCAAGTCGAGCAGCACCGCTCGCAGATCGTACCGCCCCACCGGATCGAGGCCCGAGGACAACTCGTCGAAGATCAGACACTCCGGCTCGGCGATCAGCGCCTGCGCGATTCCCAGCCGCTGCTGCATCCCCTTCGAGTAATTCTTGATCTGCCGGTCTCCCATGCCGTCCAGCCCGACCATCGTGAGCACTTTGGGCGCCCGTTCGGTCAACTGCGCGTGCGACAGGCCATGCAGGCCCCCATACAGTTCGAGCAATTCGCGCCCCTTCAGGAAGGGGTAATACAGGGTCACCTCCGGCAGGTACCCGATGCGCCGCTTCGACGCCACCGTTCCCGCCTGCTCCCCGAACACTTCCACTGTCCCGCTTTTGGCAAAGATGAATCCCATCAACGTCTTGATGGTGGACGATTTTCCCGCGCCGTTGGGACCGATAAACCCCACGCATTCGCCCGGTCGCACCGAGAACGAAACCCCATCCACCGCATGCAGAAGACCCCGCGCGGTCTTGTACTCCACCACCAGGTCCTGAACAAGAATGACTGGCTTCGGGTCCATGCCCCCTCCTCGCGAAACGCGGCTTCCGCCACCCGGCGGAAACCCCAACAGATAGATCGCGTTATAAAGACCCGCGATCCGGTTTCCTTCCCCATTTTCCCAGGAGAATTATCCGGTTTTTCCCGGAAGAATTGCAAGCTGAGAATGGGGGATTGGCCAACGCGCAAAGGGGAGACGCTCAATGCGCGTGCGAACACCCACACCCGCCGGTTCCATGCGAGTGGCTGCAGACGCCGTCCATTGTGACCTCCAGAAGCGAACCGTTCTGGAGCGACTCCGCCGCCTCCCGAATTGTCAACGCGTCGCTTTTGAAGACGCGAATCCCCGCGCGGCGCAGTCCATTGAGTGCGCCCGGTCCGATCCCGCCGACAACAATGGCGTCCACCGGTTGCTGCCCCAGCGCCTGAAGCGGGTTGCATGCCCCATGCTCATGTTCCCGGTTCCCGTTGGTCATGGGTTCCACAACCCCCGTGTCCGTATCCAGAAGGGCAAAGCCGGGTGCGGAGCCGAAATGGCCATACAACGCGCTCTCGTCCCCCTGATAAAACTCCACTGGAAACACAACCTTCATGATGACACCTCCTCGGTATGATGTTGAGAGTCCGTTGCGTCCTGCGCAAGCGGCTCGCGGAGAGAGCCGGAAATTTCGGTTCCCTCCTGCCGGACACTGTCCGGAAATCCCTCTTGTTTCAAATGCACCCCTCTTTTGCGCCGCCCGCACCCACAGCGGCCACGAGCCGTCTCTCCAACACTCGTGACCTCCGGTGTCCGGACTGTTTCTGTTTTGTCCGCTCCGGTGGCGGGCGCCTCGGTTTCCATCAATCTGGGAGATTCACCCTCCACCCCCTCTTTTTCGCCCTCAATGCGAAGCGCCTGGCCCTGCACCAGAACAGTGGCGATCTTGCGACGCGCTCCCTCCAGAATACGCCCGAAGGTGGCGCGGGAAACGCCCATCCGCTCGGCGCCCTGCTCGTGGTAAAGTCCCTCGAGATCGGCCAGTCGGATAGCCTCCAACTCGTCCAGATACAACGTTTGAACAGACAGATCCCGCAGGGGGATGCCACCCGGTTTGAAGTAAGAAGCCGCGGGTTGACACCCGATCCGCCGCCTGCAACAAGGTCTCGCCGCCATCTGTCCATCCCTTCTCCGTCAATCTTGATTATGAGTATATGCTCATTACTGTGACTTGTCAATATCCTTTTCACGCGCATGCGGGACTCATGGATCCCTTTTTACAGGCGGGGACACTCTGACATTCCCCCAAAAAAACTTTCAGAAATGTCACTTTTTCTTCCAACCAAATCCCCCTTTTTGCGTCTATAGTAACAGAGGCGCGACTCGGGAAACGCGATAACGGCAAATTTTTACTATAACTCCAGGGAGATCAACAACGTGGGAGAATTAGGCGCAAACGCGGACGTGGCTTCCTCTTCACAGAACCCCGGGTTCTGGCGGCGGCTTCTCTTACGGGGAATCCTGGTGGTCGGTGTTTGCCTGCTCCTGTTTCTGGCGTTCCTGATTGCCATAACCGTCCCGAATCTGCGGATCGAGGTGGTCCCACCCGTCATTTCCGGGCCGAAACAAATCTCCCAATCTTCGGGTATTTCGGATCGCCCCACCTCGAAGACGTTGTCGGTCTCCACCCCGACCTCCGGTACAGCCCCCCTCCTGAACCTCGACGACTTCCCGCACCTGTCCCCCACGATTCGGAAACTGGCGCAGGTGTGGTTGGACCAGTGCGTGGAAACCGACAAGGCGCTCGCCGCGATCTCCGACCCGGTTTTGCGCGCCCAGGCGGTCGCGTACCTGAAAGGACGGGAGGAAAAAATGCGGGCGTTCCTGAATCAACCCCTGGAATGGGGAAACGGGCCGTTCAAGGAAATCCAGAATGCCCTGTTGGGGTATCGCTTCTATAACCGGGACGAGGAGAATTCCGACGGCTGGAGTTCACTTCTGCACCAATGCCCGGAATTTGCCGCCATGTATCAAAAGGAGCATCGCCGGGCCAGCATCCTGAAGTTCCGCCTCACTTTTGAATTCGGCGCCGAACGCCAGCGCTGGGATACGGCGCTGGACTTGTGCGTGGGCGCCGAGCGCATCTCGCATCTCGATTATCCGGACATGGTGGAGTTCCGGGAAATGAGCACGTGGGACGAGGAGGTCTATTGCTGGCGACAGATCGGTCCGACGGGTTTGGCGGGACTGACCGCGCGCTCGTACCAGCGCGCGCTGGACGACCAGATGCGGGAACAGCCCACCAGCCGCCTGTACCACCAACTGCGCATGGTGGGCGATGTGGTGGTGTGGACCGTTACTACGAATCAAGCCGAAGCCGAAACAGAAGCCGAAGCCGGACCACAACCTCCGGAAAAGAACCCGGATTGAACCGCGGTCATCAGCGGGTTTCTTTTTTGTGCAAGGGCAAAACGCTCAGGAACGGGGCGGTTCGGTCCAGACGAAAAGTTGTTCGAGGAAGGTCAGGATCAGGGGCAGGCCGATGAAAAGCAGCAGGGCGCCCGCGATCATGAAGAACGTGTTTTGCGCGTAGAGGAGGTCAATGGCTGGAAATTCTTCGGGCCAATAGCGGAAAGTTTCGGAACTCAACGAAAAGTCCCGTTCCCCCAGGCGCAGGATGATGCCGACTCCGACCAGCCCGAACGAGCCGAGAATGGCCGCCAGGATCAGAATCAGCGCGAGGCCACCCACTACGAGGCGTTTGCACAGGTAGAGGAGGACACCCAGAAGGCCTCGTTCGGAAAGCATGGTGGCCATAGATCTATTCTTTCCCTTTTCCCGTTATTATAACGGATCTCACTTTGCCCAGAGCTGGGCGCTCTGGTTCACCAGCCGCACGAGCAGCGCGAGCGAGTTTTCCGCGTCGCTCAGGCACAGCAGGCTGGTCGAAGAGTGGATGTACCGGCAGGGGACGGACAGGATGCCGGTCAGAACCCCCGCATTGGACGCCTGGATGCGCGGGGCGTTGGTGCCGCCGACTCCGGGCAGTTTGATCTGAAGCGGCAGACCGGCCGCCTGTGCCTGTTCTTCCACGAACCGGGTCATTTTTTCCGGCACGATGGTGCGGGCGTCCGCCAGCGTGAGCGCCATGCCATGCCGCAGCGAAGTCACCACGCGGTACGAGGGAACGCCGGGCGTGTCGGTCGCGGTGGTGTTTTCCAGCACCAGGGCCACGTCAGGCCGCATGGTGTTGGCTGTGGTTTGAGCGCCCAGACCGCCCGTCTCTTCCTCCATGCTGAAACTGGCGATCAGGTTGACAGGGGGCGGGGTTTCGCGGAACGCTTCGAGCACGGAGATCAGCAGGGCGCACCCGGTCCGGTCGTCGAGCGCCTTGGCCGTCACGCACCCGCCCGCCAGCTCGGTCAGGGGCGCAAAGGGCACGGCGGGTGAACCCCGGCGGATGCCGAGTTCGGCCACCTCGCGCGCGTTGGCGCATCCAAGGTCTATGAACAATTCATTCAGGTCGAACACGCGATTGCGCTCGTCGGGCCGGGTGACATGGGGGGGCAACACCCCGATGACGCCGAGGTGTTTCGATCCGTCTGTGGCGCGCACTTCCACCCGCTGCGACGGGACGACGCGTGGGTCAATCGCTCCCAGCGGGGCGAAACGCAGGAACCCGTGTTCGTCCACATGGGTGACGATGTAGCCGATTTCATCCATGTGGGCGTCGAGCATCAGAGTTTTGGTCGGGTCCGCGCCCCTGCGCGTCACCACCAGGTTTCCGATCGGGGTTTCTTCGAGGAGATCCCCCAGAGTCTCGACCCGCGAGCGGATCAGATGGCGCACTTCGGACTCGAACCCCGAGGGGCCGAACGTGTCGCAGAGTTGTTTGAGGAGAGGCAGAAGGTTTGTCATGGGGGTACCTTAACACCGACCGGTTCGTGACGTCAAGATGGAGCGCGGCGGGAAGAGCCACAGACTTCCCGAAAATTTATCCCAGGGCGGGTTTTGTTTCTTCAAAAACCGCGGTTGAACGCCGATAGTCCGGTTTTCTCTCAGGCGGGCGAGACGCCCTCCCTCCCATAAATGCCGTTTTCATGCGGAGAAAGCGGTTCCTGGGACCGCCAATCTCCTGATTGGCGCAGTCAAATCCCTCACCTCAAAGGTGAGGGGGTCAAAACCGTTTTCGCCCCATAGCAGAAGACAAAAGACTCGTTTTCTGCCCTCAACCACGATTTTCAGCGAAAAAATTAAGGACCGATTGGATCGAGACGGAACGGTCCCCCACCATTGTTCGCATGGTCCCGCGTTCCCAGTGAATCGTGCGTGCGGACGCGCTGGGAGGTTCTGCCGAACCCATCTCGGGACGCAGAACCACGAAGATCGCGCCCGTCGGCAGGGCTTGACGTTCGGATTCCGGGAAGTCCTCCGGCGCAACCGGGGGCGCCTCGATCCATCCGGCCAGCATCGCTTCCGCCTGACCCGTTTCAAGGAACCGGCAGGCTGTTTCTAGCGCCAGCCACCCCAGTCCCGACTCGGCAAGGGGTTGGCCCACACAGAGCGTCGGTCCTGTCAACCCGAAATAGACGGCACATTCTCCCAGCACGATGCCCGGCTGAGTGTAACTGAACAGATTGGGACTGGCAAACGCTCCCCCGTTCTCGAAGGTGGTGCGATAGTAGGCCAGATCGGTTTCCAGGCACTCGGTCCGGCTGGCGCTCACGATCCCGATCGGGCGCTTGCGGCCCGATTCGGCCATCCCTCCGTCGCGCAAAGCCAGTGCCACCGCTGCGCATCCCAGTCTGGTGTAGCGGTCGAACCGCCCGTACCGCGCTAGAGGGGGGTCGAAGAGGTCTTTGCCGCGTGGGAGGACCGGTTCTCCGGGCGTGAGAATCGGTTTGCTTCCGTCGCTCAGAAGCCCCATCCCCCCCGCCGTGATCCACGCGCCGCCCGCCAGTGTCAGTTTCATCATGCTCTCTCCAGGATCAACGCCGCGTTGACTCCGCCGAAACCGGAATTGGTCGTCAGGATCGCGCCGCCGGGGAAGTCCTGAGTCTCGCCACAGGCGCGTCCCTCGGCGCGCGGTTCCGGGCGCTCCAGACCGGCGGTCGGCGGGATGCGGCTTTCGGACAGAACTTTGAGGCACACCGCGACCTCGATGGCTCCGCCCGCGCCGAGTGTGTGACCGATGGCGCCCTTGATTGAAAAGAGAGGAAAACGCCGCTCTCCGAACACACTTTCGAGCGCGGTCAGTTCCATCGCGTCGTTGTAGGGGGTTCCCGTTCCGTGTGCGCAGAAGGCCCCGATGTTTTCCGGGGACAGCCCCGCTTCGTTCAGCGCCAGTTGGATCGCCGCGGTCAGGCCGCATCCATCCCGCGCGGGGCCGGTGATGTGGTTCGCGTCGTTGGCAATGCCCCAGCCGGTCAACCGTCCCAAGGCGGGCAGGTTGCGCGAACGGAGTGTTTCTTCACTGCAAAGCAGAATGGCGGACGCGCCGTCGCCCAGGCTCAGTCCGTCGCGCTGTTCGTCGAATGGGCGGCATCGGGTGGGGGAGAGGGCCTTGAGGACCGAAAACCCGGTGAAGGTGAAACGGCTCACCAGGTCCGCCGCACAGACGAGCACGGCATCGCATTCGCCCGAGGCGATTCGGTGCGCGCCGAGCGCCAGCCCGGCGGTCGAGGACGCGCACGCGGCGTTCAGTTCCAGTCCGTTCCCGGTTTGCAGCCCCAGTCGCTCGCACACCCAGCGGCGGTAGTGTTCGGGCAGGTAAGGGAGATGGGCGATTGCGGAGGGTTTTGCGCCCAGGTCGCAGAGCGTTTCGACGTATTCCGCATCCCCCTTGACTCCCGTCCAGATGACAAACGTCTCATCGGACAAGGGAGGCAGACCTTCGAGACAACGGCTCAGGAGTTCGACGGTACGGCTCGGGTGGGGTGGTTCCAGGGGATCGAGTTCCGGAATACAGGCGGCTTCATGGAACGCGAGCGACTCGGTCGAGAAACGCCCCCCGATCGGTCCGATGGCCGAGCGGCCTTCGAGCAGGGCCGGCCAGAGCATGTCGAGCGAAGCGCCCAGCGCGGTGACCGCCGTCGCCGCGCCGATGAATACAGGGCGTTTTGGGGGGGGAGCGCTCATGTCAGTTGTCCCGCGCGCCAGCGCTCGAAGAAGTTTTCCAGAAAGGCGGGCCAGACCAGAATCAACTGGCGGTCCAGGTCCATCAGCACCTGCACGGTTGAGGCGGTCGCGACCCGTTCGCCCTGTTTGTTTTCGAGCCGGTATTCGAAGTTCAGCCGCACCGCTTCACTCCAGTGCAGGCGGGTGTGGATGGTGAACTCCTCGTCGAATTCCAACGGGCGAAAGTAGTCTATCTGCATCTGGACCAGAGGCGCCAGGCACCCGTTGCGATGCAGGTCCAGATACCCCATCTGAAACCGGTCGCCGAAAGCCGTGCGGCCATCCTCCAGATAACTGGGATATCGCCCGTGCCAGACGATCCCGAGCGGGTCCACTTCTTCGAATCGGACCCGGCGTGTGGCTGTGACCTCGGCAGGGAGCGGACCGCCGGGATGAGGGGAGAAGAGCAGGGTGGGTTTGCGGGGACTCATCGGTTCAGACTCCCTCTTTCGAGTGTCGGGCATGGAGGAGGAAACTCGCGGCGCTGCGCCCACCGACCAGAAGATGGACTCGCGCCCGCACCTCCGCGGGATCGGAGGGCATGTTTCGATTTTCTTTTCCCCGGCCCAATGTTTCGACCGAGAACTCGATTTCTTCCTCCGGGCGGATCAGCTGGGTAAACTTCGCGCGCGTCACGCCCGTCAGGGTCAGGGGATATCCAGCCGTTGCCTGAAAGGCCACCCGCCCGATTTCGAGCATGGCTACGGCGGGCAGAATCGGAAATCCGGGAAAATGCCCCTGAAACGCCGGAAAGTCCGGAGGCAGAAAACAGGTTCCCCGGGCGCTGAGAGACGTATCTGTTTGCCCCGTTCCCGGGATTTTGGAAACCTTCCACGCACGGATACAGGGGAGAAAAGCGCGCGCGACCGGACACAGCGATTCTTTCGCTTCCTCCGTGAAGAAATGGAATCCCTCTTGTTTCAATCCCGAATCCGAGGGTGGGGTCTCGCGTGTGCCGTCGGGCAGCGATTCCACCTCCCAGATTTTCACCATGCCCGAGGCCAGAAGATCTGTCCCGCGCCACAGTTCGCCCCGGACCACCACCGCCTGGTCCACCCGCAACACCTGTTGCGCCGTGATGCGAAGGGTGTCCCCGACCCGTGCCGTGTTGCGAATTGAAAATTCCTGAACTCCGACCAGCAGTCCCTGCGTGAGCGCTTCCGGGTGCGAAAGCGCTTCATAACCCTGACGGGCCGCCACCAGCTGCGCCACCATTTCGACCAGCGCGGGCGCGGCCAGTTCTCCGGAGGGTTCCAGGAACAGACTGTCCGGGCGCACCACGGTCTGCGCCTCACCACTCTCGAGATCGTAATGCATCAGCGTGTCGAGCAGCAGCATGGGCGGCGCCTGCGGCACCAGGGGTCCTACGGGGCGCGGTTGAAACGAGGGGACGGGCATCGGGTCGGTCTCGGTCATGCCGTGGGTTCCTTCTCTGCGCCCGAGTCGCTTTGCAGGTGTTTCGGATTGTGCCAGCAGAGCGGGTCCGGCGCCAGAAAATCGCCCGTGAGGTGGTAGGCCATGCCCCGGCACCCGTAGCACCCCTCGACCTGCGCGCACGCGCGGCAGGCGCCCTTGATGTGGTTCCGGATCTGCCGCATGCTCTGAATCACCGGACTCTCGCGCAGGATATTGGCCAGCGTGTCGTAGCGCACATTGCCCACCTTCACGTCCACCCCCACGCAGGGATAGACATAGCCCGTCGAGGTGATCGTGCAGGAATACTCGTGCCGCGCACAAGCTCAGGCCAGCTACCGGCGGGTGGGGTTCCCAGTTGTGGCCGTACTCTTCGCGGTCAATGCGGGCGAGATCCTCGAACAACCGACGCAATTCGGGGACGGGCACGTTGAGGTCGTACCGGCGTTTCGCCTTCCCCTGGAACGTGATCATTTCGAAGTAGGGAATCAGGCCGCGGTCGCGCGCCCAGCGCCAGAGGGTGGGCAATTCCTGGATATTCTGCGCGCAGATGATCGTTTCGACCCCCATGTCGTGGTCCGCGTCCGGATAGCCCGCGGCCATGAGACATTCGATACCCCGCTGGATCTGGTCGAACGAGCCGGGGACGTCGGACAGGAAGTCCTGGATCTGCGGGTTCAGGCTGTTGCACTTGACCACCGGCTCGACGCCATAGTCGTAGAGCCTCCGGGCGTTTTCGCTGTTCAGGAGCGTCCCGTTGGTGAACAGATCAATCGCGATGTCGTGTTCGTGCAGAAACTGGATGATGTCGAAAAGATGGGGGTAGAGCATCGGTTCGCCGCCGCCGATGATAATCACGCGGCGCACACCAAGGTCAATACCCTGCCGGATCGCGTCGAGGATTTCGTCGAACGACAATTCGTTGGCCTGCTTGCGTCCCGCGCCGCTGTAGCAATACACGCAGCGCAGGTTGCAGACGTGGCTGGTCTCGATTTCCATCGTGAGCAGACGGTTGTTGTCGCGTGCGTCGGCGATCTCCTCCGGCGAAAAATGCCGTCCCCAGCGATTCTTGTTCAGATCTACCGACATGCCGTGCCTTTCTCTTTCCCGCTTCAGTCCCGCGTCTCATTCCTAAAATCGTGGAAGGTGACTCGTTTGCGTTTCTCGCTCAGGTGGACCCGTCGTTCGAACACGTCGGCGGAGACGAATTCGAGTTCCGGCACGACCCGCACGTAGGCCCGCATCTGTTCGCACAGGCCGTCCGTCATCTGTTCCGGGCGGATGCCGTCGCGCAGCGCCACACAGGCCACCACCCGATCCGTGCCGTCGGGATTCCGGTGCGCCTCGACAAACACGCCATGCACCTCCTCGCATCCTTCGAGCGCGGCCAGAACCGTCGAGGGAAACAGCGTGGTCCCCTTGTACTTCAGCATCTGATTCTTGCGGCCCACGATGGGCGCCAGGCGCGGCGTGCTGCGTCCGCACGCGCAGGGCGAGTTCATCAGGTACGAAATATCCCCGGTCCGGAACCGCACCAGCGGCATTCCCTGAACCCCGAGAGGGGTCACGACCACTTCGCCCAGTTCCCCGTCGGCCACGGGACGGTTTTCTTCGTCCAGAATCTCGACCGCCAGCAGTTCGGCCCGCAGGTGCCCCCCCCGGCGTTCCCGGCATTCGCAGAATGTGGTCGCAATCTCCGTCGAGGCGTAGGTCGAGTAGAGGGTTGCCCCCCAGAGTTCCTCGATTTTCTGCCCGGTCGGCAAGAGCGCGAGGGTCGCGTCGCGGGTGGGTTCTCCGATTCCGATCAGGCGGCGGATTCCCGCCTCACGCGGGTCTTCTCCCATTTCGATTGCTTTTTCGGCGATGCGCCGCATGAGCGAGGGCACGCACATGATCGTATCGGGCCGGGTGGCCCGGATGGTCTGCCAGTGTTGCGCCTCGCTGCCCGCTCCGGCCCGGACGGCGCGCGCGCCCAACCGCACCGCTCCCAGGAAGTAGGCCAGTCCGGCCATGAAACACCGGTCGAGAGCCGCGCCTACCAACAGCGTGGTGGAGGGTCCGACCCCGAGCATCCCGAAGGCCTGTTGTTCATTGTAGGCCAGGCGGGCCAGGTCGCCGGCGGTTTGCAGAAGTTGCGTCGGGGTGGTTCCCGTGGTGGCCGAGGTCAGGCACACGTCCACGATTTCTTCGGCGGGGACGGCCAGAAAGTCCTCGTTGCGTTCCGTCAGGTCCGCTTTTTCCGTACAGGGCAATCCGGCCAGGTCCGTCACCCCTCGCACATCCGCCGGATCCAGTCCCACCTCCCGGAACCGCTCGCGGTAGAAGGGGGAATGCTGCGCCGCGTACCGGACATGCTCGACCAGCAGTTCGTTCTGGACGCGGCGGATTTCGTCCGGCGATTGAAATTCGAGGGCCGCATGGCGCTGGGCGGGACAATCGGCGATCAGTGGGTGGGTCATGGTGCAATCTCGCTCAGGAGTTTCATTCTGCGCCCCAATCGGAATCGGTATTCCAGGTTAGAGACCTTTGGAAGCATCTCACCAATCCCGCGCAGGGTCAACCGGTTCTGGTTGATGATCTCTTAGACTCGAGTTTCAATCCTCAGGGGCTCCCGTCACAAGTTCCTCCCCCAGGTGAGCGCGGAACACGTTTTCGACGTGGCGGCGCAGAAGCAGCGCGCGTTTTTCTTCCGGGAACGTGTCGGGACGCACCGGTTCCAGAATCTTGATGCGGACCTCCGATGGGCGGGGCAACACGCAACCAAACGGCGCGACCTTTTCGGTTCCCTCGATACAATAAGGAACCACGGGCAGGTTGTTCCGGACCGCAATCAGGAACGCGCCGGAGCGAAAACGTTGCAAACGCCCATCGCGCGAGCGGTGACCCTCGGGGAAAAACAGGTATGAGACCCCCTGTTGCGCCCTTTTTTCGGAATCGGCCAAGATTGTGTCCATCGAAGTGGCTTCGATGTCCAGGTATTGGGAATGCCGCATGAACCATCCCAGAAACGGCATGCGCAACGGCCAGGAGCGGACGGCCACGAGCAGATTGGTCCGGGGGATCAGGGCGCTGAAGAAAATATCCAGGTAGCACCGGTGGTTGCAGACCACCACACAGGGGCTATCGGACGGGAACCGCTCGAATCCCACCGTTCGCACCCGAATCCAAGGCCAGGACAATCGCAGCAGATACCGTCCGAAATACTGGGACACATGGCGCATCGCGTCATCGAACAGGCCTTTTCCACTCAAACAGAACCACCCCACGAAGGCCGGGAAAACCGGAAAAAAATAAAACGCCGTGAGCGCCAGAAGGTAGGGGACGTAAAAAAAGTGGAAAAGGGTGAAAAAAAAGGTTTTCATCTCGTCACGGAAACTCTATTGCGCGTCTGGGAAATGCACATCGAAAGCGGTTCCGGGCCGTCGGTCAGGCGTCGCGATTCGCTTCCACCTCCTGGCGCTTGATCTCGATGAAACCGTAGAGATCCTCGAGTGTCCGGATCGCCCGGATGCGTTCTTCGTCCACGGTACGGACCACCTTGAACTTGAATTCGCGCTCGAGCGCCACGACCAGGTCCACGCTGTCCAGGCTGTCCAGCCCCATGTCCGTATAAAGAGAGGCTTGAGGCGTCAGGACGTCTTCCGCCAGCTCGAATTCTTCCATCAGCACCCTTTTGACCCGATTCTCGTCTTCCTGCTCAAACATCCTCATACCTCTTCACGACTAAAACCGTATTGATGCCCCCGAAAGCGAAGCAATTTTTTACAAACGCATCGAACCGCTGTTGCCGCAAGACCGTGATATGATCCGGTCCCGCGCAATCCGCCGCCACTTCCGTCAGGTTGCGCGTCGGCGCCAGATAGCCGTGGGCCAGCATGTCGAGCGAGGCGATGGTCTCGAGCGCCGCGCTCGCCCCCAGTGTGTGTCCGATGTGCCCTTTCAGGCTGCTCATGGCCACGCGCTGCGGTCCGAAAACGTCCACGACCGCCTGCGCTTCGGCTGCGTCGCCCAGCGCTGTGCCCGTGCCGTGGGCGTTCACATAGCCGATACCTTCTGGTAACACTCCCGCGTTGTCAAGCGCGTTGTGCAGGCACCGCGTGATCGAGTCGCTCAAAGGCTGGGCCAGATGCCCCCCGTCTGCGACGGTATCGAACCCGGCCACCTCGGCCAGGATGCGCGCTCCGCGCGCCCGCGCCGAGTCTTCACTTTCCAGCACTAAGGCCCCCGAGCCTTCCCCGCAGACCGTGCCATCGTGCCCCGCGTCGAAGGGGCGAGGAGTCTGGTCCGGATGGTCGTTGTACCGGCACGAGGAGGCGTGGACCAGATCGAAACACCCGGTCACCACGGCGTGCAACTCGTCCGCGCCCCCACAGAGCATGGCGTCCTGAAGGCCATACCGGATCGCTTCGAACCCCAGACCGATCGCCTGAGCCGCCGAGGCGCATGCCGCGTCGGGCGAGACCACGCGCCCGCGAATCCCGAAGTAATGGGCCAGATTGGCCGCGCACGTGTGACTCATGATCTGGAAAAACGTACCGGAACCGAGCGATTCCGAGAAATTCTTCTGGAAGTAATGCAGAAACGACTGTTCGAGGCTGGCCGTACTCCCCGTGGTCGAGGCGAAACTAACCCCCACGCGGCCCGAAGCCAGCGCTTCTCCCTCCAACCCGGCCTGATTGAACGCTTCGCGCGCCGCCAGCGCCGCCATCATCGCCGTCGGCCCCATCGAGCGTCGGAATTTCCGTTCGATCTGTTTCGGGTCCAACGGTTCGGGCAGGGGAGCGCCCACCAGGCATGTCAGGGCCGGAATCTTTTCGCTCCACTCCGCCGACAGATCCACCACCGCCGAACGTCCGGCGCGGATTCCCGCAACCAGAGCCTCCACCCCCTGCCCGAATGGAGAAACGGCCCCCGTGCCCGTGATGACGACCCGCCTCAGCGGTATTTGCGCATGTGTTCCCACAAACTTTGCCTCCCCGTGATAAACGACGCCGCCAGCATGCCGGAAATCAGGGCGCCCATCACCCCCGGCATCGCCACGCTTTGTCCTGCCAGCCACAGCCCGTGGACCGGTCCCAACTGGCCCACCTCGCCACTGACGACAGAATGCTTCGCTCCATAAATCGCCCCGCCCGGGTGGCCCGTGTAGCGTTCGAACGTGCAGGGCGTGGCCGCTTCAACTACCCGGCAGCGCCCGCGCAACTCCGGAAAATACCGGAACAGGTGATCGAGCGTTAGGTCTGTCCATTCCTGCTTGAACGCCTCGTAGGCGGCCTGCCGGGTGTCGGCTTCTTTCTCCTGGAGGGCGGGATTTTCCGTTCCGAGCAAAAAAGACTCCGGCACTTCCCGGCAAAACGGATCCCCGCCGCGCAGGCAGTGGCCACCCGTCCGATTTTCCCACGCCTGGGTCAGGACGCACAAGGTTTTCCGTTCATCGGGCGCGTTTCCCCAATCCCCCGCCATCACCGCCAGGTGGTGCAAACCCCGAGGTGGCACGGGCGTCCCGCCCGTGAAGGGAGATCCTTTTGTTTCTTCGAATTCCTGTGCGTAAAAGTTGGATCGTTTGACGCGATCCGGGATCTGTTCCGCCTCCAGATAGAGCGCGAAAGGGGAAAAGGTGTCCTCCAGCCGTTCGACCCGCCGGCAGTAGCTTTTCCGCCGCGCCTCGGGAGGCAGGAGCGCCACGATCTGACGGGGGTGCAGTGTCGCTACGCAGGCGTCGCATTCGAGTACGAGTTCGTCTCCCTCGCGCCCCCGCGCCCGCACTCCCCGGACCCGGCGTTGCTCATTCAGATCCAGTTCGGTGGCCGTCCACCCCGTCAGCACGTCCACGCCCGCCTCGGCCAGCCGTGTTTCGAAGGCGTCCACCACGGCGTCGCCCCCGCGCACGGGGAGGGACGCCGATTCATAGAACGACCCCAGCACCATCGCATGGAGAAAGAAGGGCGCTTCGTCCACCCGTGTCCCGTGCAGACAAAACCCATGAACCCCCATGACCCGGAGAAACGCTTCACTCGCCCCCAGACTGCGCAAAACCGTCTCGGCGCTCTGGTACGCGTCCGGGCCGGGATCATACGCGTCGGGGTCCACATTCAGATTCAGAAACGGCGCCGCGTGGCAAACGGAGAAAACCCGATCCACATAGGCCTCGACGACCCGCCTGTCGTTTGGAAAGCGAGCAGCCAAAGCATCGCACAACGCTTCCTGTCCGCAGGGGATCGAAACCGCCTCGCCTTCCCCCGTAGAAAGGAGATCGAACCCTTCGCGGCGCATCGGAAGCAGTTCCAGCGCGGTATCCAACCCCAGATACCGCAGGACCGGTCCCAGTACGCCCTCCGGCGTGAATCCACCCAGGTAGTGCAGCCCGCTGTCGCACCACAGCCCCTGACGCCGGAATCGGCGCAGGAGCGGCCCCACGTGCGCCGCCCGCTCGAGCAGCGCCGTGCGCCGGCCCTCGCGCGCCAGCGTCAGAGCGGCCGCCATGCCGCTCGCCCCCGCCCCTATCACCACGGAGTCATAGAGCATGAGTCGCGGCTTCCGTTTCGATGAGCAGGCACGAGTTGGTCCCCCCGAACCCGGCGGAATTGCACAACACCCGCCGGGGCGTTTCGGCCACGATCTCGCGCGCGACCCGCAGGCGCGCCGCGCCTTCCTCCTGCCGCTCGAAGTTCCGGTTCATGGCGATGAAGCCCCCGCGCGCCATCAGGAGCGCGTACACGACCTGCGACGCGCCCGCCATCCACATCTCGTGTCCCACCATCCCCTTGAACGACACCGCCCAGGGAACGCGCGACCCGCCGGTCGCCTCGCCGAAGACCTGCGCGATCGCTCCCGCCTCCACCGCGTCGCCCAGAGGGGTCGAGGTGGCGTGCGCCGCGATACAATCCACGGATTCTGTTCCCAACTGCGCCCGGCTCAGGCATTCTTCCATACAGGCGCGCAACCCCTCGCCCGACGGAGCCGCCAGACTCTGGCCATCGGATGAAAAGGCATACGACCGCACCCATCCGAGAATGTCCGCGCCCCGCTGCCGCGCCAGGTCGCCCCGCTCCAGGGCCAGCATCGCCGCGCCGCCGCTTGGGACTAGGCCGTCGCGCCCCGCGTCGAAGGGGCGCGAGGCTTCCTCGGGCGAGGCCTGCCGCGTCGAGAAGGCGTTGGTCGCGTCGAAACTCGCCACCGACTCCCAGTTGATCTCCTGCGCGCCGCCGCACACCACGCGGTCCTGACGCCCCAGCGCGATCAGGTCGGCGGCCTGTCCGATGGCGTGTCCCCCGCTGGCGCACGCCCCGCTCAGCGTCCACGACGCCCCGCGGTTGCCCAGCAGGGTGTTCAGGTTCATGCTCACGGTCGAGTTCAGCGCCCGGAAAACCAGGCTGCCGCCGATGGGGAAGGTGCTTTTCTCGCGATGCGTGATTTCCACCTGTTCGACCACGGCCAGGGCCGAAGAGTCGTTCCCGACGATCAGGCCAGTCCGAGCATTGCGCACGTCCTCCTCGCTCCACCCCGCCGCCTCGATGGCTTCGACCGCCGCGCCGTAGGCCTGCAGGCCGAACGTCGTCAGGGTCCGCGTCCGTTTCCGGTCCAATTTGGGAGGGACGAAATCGTCAATCGTCCCGGTCAGGGCGCTGCGAAAGCCCAGATCCGTCCGCCGCGGGTCGAGCCGGATACCCGACCGCCCCGCGCGTAGAGAGTCCTGGACCCGCCCGGAACCCGACCCCAGACAGGAAACAATGCCGACGCCCGTGATGGCTACTGAGTGCATGAAACGAGGGGTGTCCTTTCAATTCAATCTGAAAACCACATTTGATGCCAACGATTCGTTGCGCTTGGAATGGAATCCGGTAAGGGCAGGTTTCAAACCGAACGCTCCCCCTCCAGAAGCAACCCTAATTTCTCCCGATTCGTGCTCCCGTCCGCACGGTGACCGGGCCGATCAGGCCGGATTCCTGGAGCGGGGAATTCTTGGGCCAGAGGCGCCAGCTCGAGAAGGTGAAACGGCCTGTCGGGCTGGGTTTCCCTTCCTGCAACCACTGTGGCCATTGCTTGAGGGTTCCGTCCTGATTCCGTTCGCTGTCCTCGGGCCGTTGTTCGTCGCCGATCATGCGGTTCACCATCAGGTTGACTACCCGGACTTCCAGCACGTTTTTCCCGGCCTTGACGGCATCGGTGATATTCACGCGATACGGCGCTTTCCAGAGCATGCCCAACGCTTTGCCATTCAGTTGCACGTCGGCCATGACGGCAACCTTCCCGAGATCCAGATACACGACCGGCCTCAGGAGGGGATTGGACAGTTGCGAGGGCGCGAACTCGAAGGTCTTCCGATACGTTGCCGCCCCTGAGAAGTACTTCACCCCGTTGTCCGGGTATTCGCTCCAGGAGACCAGATGGTCCAGCGCGACTTTCTCGGGCGCTCCCCATCCCGGCGCAAATTTCAACTCCCAGGGGCCTTCGATTTCGACCGGCAGTGGCAAATCGGAGGCACCCACCTGACGAGTCTTTCCATCCGCCGTCTGGATCGCGTAGGCGCCCTTTTGCGCGATCTCCTGTCCCACAAAGTCAAATGCCGGTCCTTGCTCAAGTTCGGCTACGGTTGGTCTGGATTGAGCCATTTTCCGAATTTCCTCGGTGGAAAGCGCTTTGGGGAACTGCTGGAGACCGGCCACCTGTCCATTGAAAGGCTTGATTTCCCGGGAGTGACTGACACCCCCCCCTCCATGCGCCACCAGGCGGCTCTTCAACCCTTTGCGGGCGAACTGCCCGTTCAGATAGAGACTCGGCGTCCCGTCCCGATACACCACCGCCACATGCGTCCAGTCGGCAATCGGCGCGGGATGCACCAGAAGCGCCGGGAAATAGGACGCGCCATGCTCGTAAACGCAGACGCCGTTCCGGCTGACGCCGAACCCCACACCAGCGTCCCGGTCGGTCCACACTTCATGGCCTGGCGCCGCGAAGAGCACGTCGTTGCGTTCCATCCCATAGGCCGCCAGCCCCGTATCGGTCTCCTGCGGAAGCGGAATCTCGACACCCGGTTTGACCCAGGCAGCCAGGGTGAACGTGTTGACCGCGTCCGGACTTTCGCCAGTCGCGCTGGCCACATCCATCTTTACCAGTTCCCGCCCGTCGCGTTTCACGGAAACAACCCGGTTGGAATCCTTTACCGGGTCCTTTTTGAACACGATAAACATTGACCCGGAAGGGTCGAACCGCAGGGGGATACGCGTGCAGCCGTCTTTCTCTTCAAACACGGCAATCGGTTCCATGCGACCCGTATCGGGGAACCAGGCTTCCGGCTTCTTGCCGCTGACCCGGAAGACGCAAACCGCCTCGACTGGCTGCGGGGCCGGATTGGCGACGAAATATATGTCCTGTTCGTCCACCACGCGATGGATGTACCGGATCTTGCGACTGGCGAGGAAGTCCGGCTGAATGTCCAGAAGGGCCAGCGCCTCGGAAGGGGTCTTGCCGGTCAGCACCCGCCCCTGGCCGACCTTCCGGTCGGTTTCGGAACCGGAACCCCACAACTTCTCCACCCATCCCTTTACCTGTGTGTCGCATTCCGGATAGCCGGAAAGGCTGGGGGACTTGACCGGCGGTTTTCCCACAATCGTCGCGCCCGCCTCGACCAGCGCCTCGATCTTTTCGAGCATCCGTGGCGTCATGGTCTCGCCTTCCGGCAAAACCAACAGCCGGTATTTCATCCCGGACGGCAAGACCAGCGAGCCGTTCTCGACCGTCACATTCTTCAGAAACGCCTGCGGGCCGATCCCATCGTAATCGAAGCCGGTCAAGGCCAGCGGGGTGAAACGCTGCATCGGCTCTTCCGACTGAAGACTGAGGACATCGGCCACAAAAGCGCCCTGCCGGAGCAGGTACTGACACCGGGCCACATACTGATGCCAGGCCCCGGAGTCCTCCCACCAGGTCTGCGAACGTTCATAATGCAACCCCCACGGTCCCATGGTCATGCCCGGTTTGCGCACCTCGGTCCAGGGCTGCATGGCATAGCGATGGACGATGAAACGGTTGACACCGTCGCAGAAGGCGCGATCACCCAACGCCTTGATATTGCCCGGATGCGCCAGCCAGCGCTCGTTGTTGTCCGCCGTGAACGCTTCCGCCCCGACAATCGGACAGCCCTTGACATGCGCGACCGAAGCCATGGATTTCTGCGTCCAGTAGAGTCCGCCGCCGCTCGGCCACCAGAATTCGCTGATCGGTTCCTCGATATAATCGGCCACATCCAGGTCGTTGGCCGGCGCCGTATAGGCCTCCATCGAGAGCCTCAAGCCATCCTTGTTGGCCAGTTCTCTCAGGTGGCCGATGTAGTTCTCCGCCAGCAGGTCCGAGGCCGTCTGGCGAACATCCCAGAGGAATCGTTCGGAGATTTCCCGGCTCTCGACAATGCGTCCGGTCAGAACTGGCAGAAAGGGCGTCATGTCGTAGCCGCGCAGCCGTTTGAATTCCTCGCGCATTTTCGGGGTCCAGTTTTGCGCGCCGACCTCCCAGCTATCCACATGCGTCGCCGCCAGCACCTTTCCCGCCAGCGGTCCGACATCCTGAACCAACTTTCCTATCATTCCGCTGTAATTGGCCTCGATCCCTTCCTTGCTCAATTTGTCGCACTCCGGACCGATACCGGTCGCCGGAGCGGGGTGGTTCTTTGCGCCGGTGAAGGTGTGGCCGAAACGGATCACGGTCCATTCTCCATTGGGCGAACCTTCGAGAGCCGGAGCGTCCCAGGAGAGTTTCCCATTCGCATCCATCTGCGCCGTCAGATCCACAATTTTGTTCTGGGCGACCGTGGACTCCACGGGAACGAGGGAAGCGGGAGGGGTCTCCTCGAGACTGCCCACGTGCATTCGGCCCCAGAACATCCCTTTGGCCGAGAGATTCTGAATCCGATAAGCGGGATTTGCCGGGTCTTTGGGAGTGGGGAAGGCGAGCACGACAATATCGCGATAGAAACCCTCTTCGGTGTGGGGACGGGGCAGTTCCCCTTCAAACTTTTTGCCTCCCGGCGCCTGTTTCTCACTGGTTACAACCATCTGCATGGCTTTGTCCAGGGGCACCCACGGGCCGCCGCTTCCGTTCCAGCCCGCGTCGTTGTTCATGTTCACCTCAATTCCCAGCCGGGCCGCCTCTGAGACCATGTGCTTGAACAAGTCCCGCCACTGGTCGCTCATGAAGGCCACCGGCCCCACCGGCGCGCCCTGGTCCACCTCCATGATCAGAACCCCACCCACCCCGGCCCGTTTCATCGCTTCCAGGTCGGCGGTCATCCCTTCCCGCGTCAGGTTCCCGTTCAGCCAGAACCAGTACACCCAGGGCCGGGCCTCCGGGGGGGGGGATGCAAAATTTTTGGTCAGATCGTTTCCCGCCGCCGCAAACCCAAGCAACATGAACAACGCCCATCCCACTATCATGATGCGTTTCATCGTTCTGTTTCTCCTGTCACGGTTTGAGATGATGCCTGAATGCCTGATCCAACCGCTATTTTCTCATTTGAAAAGACAGCAAAAGGTGATCCCTTCCTGGGTCTCTTGCTGCCCGGTTTCGATGTTTTTCAGCGTGACTGTCCCCGCACGAAAACTGGCGGGACATTTCGAATCCACAAACTCCATAAAGAAGGTTTCGGGGGGAGATTCGATACTGAATGTGGGCTCGCCTCTCTTCAGTTGTCTCTCTCGCAGCCCCGATAAATCCTCCTCCGTCATCAATATTCTTTCTTTTGTCCCATTTGAAACAGGGCTGATTTCTTGTTTGACGGCCAATGTATCAGCGAACGAAGTGATCCTATCTGACAGACCCAACACATGAACATACCCGAACTCTTTCCATAGACAGACCGAGACAATATACTTTCTCCCTCCCAAGACACAGGTGTAGTTGCAGTATTTCAATCCACTCGTCTTGTCACACACGACATATTGCCACAAGCCTTCTGGGATAAACTTTCCCTTCAAACATTTTTTAAGCATGTTCTTCAATGGGGAAACTTCTTCCACCGTGGCGGCCTTCAGATTCGGAAGGGTGTCTGATGTGTAACCCACCAACATTGTTTCTATAATCTCTGGCATAGAGATATTGAATAATGCCCCTCTCCGAAGACCCTCGGCTTTCGATACGACTTCTTGCCAGTTTGTCGGATCAAACTTGGAAAACTCGGCGGAGGAGGTGGTTGGGGAATCGATTGAAGGAGTGGCCGAAGCCGCATGGGATACAAGAATCAGGAAAGAGATGAGTACACAAAGACCCAGATGTTTCGCTTGTAACGACTTCATGGTAAAGCCTCCTCGCAGAAGTTTACGATTCCATCTTACATATACATCCCGCCATTGACCCCGATTACCTGGCCGGTGATGTAGGTGGCTGCGTCCGAGCAGAGGAACTCGACCACGCCCGCCACTTCCTCCGGCTGACCGATCCGCCCCAACGGAATCTGCGGTAGAAGGGCGTCCAGCGGCAAGTCCTTGGTCATATCCGTCTCGATAAAACCGGGCGCGACGGCGTTGACCAGGATGCCGCGCTTGCCGACCTCCGCCGCGAGCGATTTGGTCGCGCCGATCAGGCCCGCCTTCGCCGCCGAGTAGTTGACCTGCCCCGGCAGACCGCTCTGCCCCGCTGTTGAGGCGATATTGACGATTCGCCCCGAGCGGCGGCGCATCATCCCCATCAACACCGCCTGAGTGACGGTGAAAAAGCCGAGCAGGGTCACATCGGTGACCGACTTGAACTCCTCGCGCGTCATCCACATCATCAGGGCGTCTTTGGCGAATCCGGCGTTATTGACCAGGACGTCGGGCGTGGTCTGTTCCAGAAACGGCCCCAGGACCGACTCGACCTGCGTCGCGTCCGCCACGTCGAACTGGAGCAGATCGCAGAGGCCTCCGGCCGCGACGATTTCCGCCCGCAACGCCTCGGCCTCCGGGCCACTCGAACGGTAGTTGGCCCACACGTGGTACCCGGCCCGCGCGAGCCGCCGGGCAATGGCCGCGCCCAGCCCCCGGCTCGCCCCGGTCACCAGCGCCACCGGCGGGGTGTTTCTGCTCTCCGTACTGGATTCCGTAGCCCGGTTTGCGCGTTTCATGGTGTGTCTCCCGAGGATGTTATTGCGTTTGCCCAGAGAAACCACAGGAAGCAGTTGTCTGTTCCGAAGTTTCTGGACTTTTCGTCATTCCCGCGAAAGCGGGAACCCAGATCTGGGGCTATCTGGATTGAAGTCCACTTCTCCCGGTTTCCGGTTATTTCTCGTCGTTTCCGCTTCCCTGGATCCCCGCTTTCGCGGGGATGACCCAAGAGAAGGTGTTACTCGAAGATCATGAAGATTCTTGACGTTTCAAAAGGTCCATAACGCAATCGCGGCTCATCAAGACCCGAATTCAGGTTTGAGAGCCGCGATTGTACAGAACTGCAAAATGGAACGCCGGAGCGCTTGTCAGGCCGCCGCGATCGGCTCGAACACCTGAACCAGGATGACGACTTTGTTCTGATGCACTTCGAGGAAGCCACCCGTCACGTGGTACTCTGTTCCGGCATCCTCTTCCGTCTTGCGGATGGTCAGTTTCCCATCCTGCAGAGTCGAAAGCAGCGGCGCATGGTTGGCCCACACCCCGAAGTACCCCAACTCGCCCGGGGCGACGACCGATACCACCGGCTCGTCGAACTCGACCCGGTCGGGCGTAAGGATTTGTAACTTGAACGATATCATGATTCCGAATCTCCGCGCACCCTCGAACCGGCTTCTTAGATCTGGCCCTGTTTGAGTTTCCGAGCCTTCTCTACCGCGTCCTCAATGGTACCGACCATGTAGAAAGCCTGCTCGGGCAGATCGTCGTACAGACCGTCAATGATCCCCTTACACGCCTTGATGGTGTCGGCCACCTTCACATACGCGCCCGGCTGATTCGTGAACGCTTCGGCCATGTACATGGGCTGCGAGAAGAAGCGCTGGATCTTACGCGCGCGGCGCACCGCCATGCGGTCGTCTTCGTTCAACTCTTCCATACCCAGAATCGCGATGATGTCCTGAAGGTCCTTGTAGCGCTGCAACACTTCCTGCGTGCGCTTCGCCACGCTGTAGTGCTCCTCGCCCACGACGTTCGGGTCGAGCAGACGCGAGGTCGAGTCGAGCGGGTCCACGGCCGGGAAGATACCCAGTTCAAAGACCTGACGCGACAACACCGTCGTGGCGTCCAAGTGCGAGAACGTGGTGGCCGGGGCCGGGTCGGTCAAGTCGTCGGCGGGCACGTACACGGCCTGCACCGACGTGATCGAACCGCGCCGCGTCGAGGTGATGCGCTCCTGCAACGCGCCCATGTCGGTGGCCAGCGTCGGCTGATATCCCACGGCGGAGGGCATGCGGCCCAGAAGCGCCGACACCTCGGAACCCGCCTGGGTGAAACGGAAGATGTTGTCCACGAAGAGCAACACGTCCTGACCCATCTCGTCGCGGAAGTACTCCGCCATCGTCAACCCCGACAGCGCCACGCGCATACGCGACCCCGGCGGCTCGTTCATCTGACCGAAAACCAGCGCGGCGCGCGACTTCGAGGGATCCTCGGCGTTGATAACGCCGCTTTCATTCATTTCCAGCCACAAGTCGTTGCCCTCGCGGGTCCGCTCGCCCACGCCGGCGAACACCGAGTACCCGCCGTGCTCCTGGGCCACGTTGTGGATCAATTCCATGATGAGCACCGTCTTGCCCACGCCCGCGCCGCCGAACAGGCCGATCTTGCCGCCCTTGGCGTACGGCGCCAGCAGGTCAATCACCTTGATCCCCGTCTCGAGCACTTCTTCGGCGGGCATCTGATCTTCGCAGCTGGGCGCTTCGCGGTGGATGGACCAGCGCATCTCCGGGTTCGGCAGTTTGCCGCGCTCGTCGAGCACCTCGCCCGTCAGGTTGAAAATGTGCCCCAGCACCTGCTCGCCGACCGGGACCGAGATCGGGCCGCCCGTGTCCGTCCCTTTCATGCCGCGCACCAGCCCGTCCGTGCTCGACATCGAGACCGCGCGCACCAGATTGTTGCCGCGGTGCTGCATGACCTCGCACACGATGTGCAGTTTTTTCTCCGGCTCGTCAATCACAACGGCGTTGAGAATTTTGGGCAATTTGTCGGGCGGAAACTCGAAGTCCACCGTGGGGCCGATCACCTGGCGCACATAACCTGTTGTCATATTGAAAACCTCCTGAAGCGTTCGGCAAACGAACCCCGCCTTCGGTCTGGATTGGGGGGACCGTCCGGACTATACAAAGTCACCGACAGATTGACGCGCTGGGAGCCTCCTGTCGCCGACAACTCCTGCATGCTGCCCCAACAGGCAGCAAAAATCAAGCACGGAATCCACCTTTTCGGGCCGTCCGGCGCTTTTTTGCCCGTATTATTTCAAACTGTCCCATTTCCCGCCATCTATTTACGGGACAAGGAACGGTTGCCTGTTCTCCATCTCCGGTTTCTGGGTGAAAACAACTTTCCCCGGGGCACAACCAGGAACTCCTCATTGTCCGGCGAATGGTGAGATTGTCGTTTGAGGGAGGGGATGACGGGAAGTACCCCGTTCTGTAAAAGCGGGGATGGCCCGGAGGTGGCACGGGCGTCCCGCCCGTGAGTGGCCGACGTTTTCGTCGGCAGGGCCGGGGATTTCGGGGTTCTTATCCCGGAGCCCCTTCATGGGCGAGACGCCCATGCCACCTCCAGAACCGCTTTTATGTCTGTGTAACGGACGGAAGATGGGGGGTAGGAAAGCGAAAGGTCATATAGACAATTGAGGAGATCCTTGGGGCACCCCCGGGAACGCCAAGCGCCCGATTGGGCGAAATTGCACCGCGCAAACAGGCCCTCCGGCCTCTCTGGAGCATCCCGACGACAAATTCAGGGCTTCCCGTGTGGGGTTCTCAGGAGTTCTGAGAATCCGACGCCTCGGGCGCTTCTCCCGTTCCGGCAGCGACGGTCAGGCGCTCGATGTCGGCGCCCAATGCGCGCAATTTCGCCTCAATGCGCTCGTAACCCCGGTCAATATGATACACCCGCAGGCATTCGGTTTCGCCCTGGGCGACCAGGCCGGCCAGCACCAGCGCCGCCGAGGCGCGCAGGTCGCTGCACATGACGGTGGCCCCCGAGAGGCGCTCGACCCCGTGGATGGTGGCCGTTCCGTTCAGCACCCGAATCTCGGCCCCCATGCGGTTCAACTCCGCCGCGTGCATGAACCGGTCCGGAAAAATGGTCTCGACCACCACGCTTTCACCAGCGGCCAGGCTCATGGCGACCATGAACTGGGCCTGCACGTCAGTCGGGAAACCGGGGTAGGGCGCTGTGCGGACCGAGGCGGGGCGGAACGGGTCGTCGCGCCAGACGCGCAGGTCGCAGCCGTTTTCGAGCACCTCGGCCTGCGCGCCCATTTCGTGGAGTTTCGCGATTTCGGACCGCATGTGGCCGGGACGGCAGTCGCGCAGCACGACGTTCCCCCGGGTCAGCGCCGCCGCGACCATGAAGGTTGCCGCTTCGATCTGATCGGGAATAACCCGGTGCTCGACCCCGTGCAGCGCGTCCACCCCGTCCACTTCCAGCACGTCGCAGCCGTTGCTTTCAATCTGCGCGCCCATGCCGTTCAGGCAGTGGATCAGATCCTCGACGTGCGGCTCGCGGGCGATGTCGCGCAGGGTCGAGTGGCCTTTCGCGAGCACGGCGGCCATCAGGACGTTGCAGGTCGCGCCGACGCTGGGGCCGCTGGGGCCGGACAGGACGCACTCGGCGCCGCGCAGGCCGCCTGCGGGCGCCGTGGCCTGGATGTACCCGTGGCTCAGTTCGATCTGAGCGCCCAGCGCCTCGAACCCGCGCAGGTGCAGGTCCACGGGCCGCGTGCCGATGGCGCAACCGCCCGGCATCGAGACTTTGGCTTGACCAAACCGCGCCAGCAGCGGTCCCATGACGTAGATCGAGGCGCGCATTTTGCGCATCAGGTCATAGGGCGCTTCGGTCACCTGGAGGTTTTGCGCGTGGATGGCAAGGGCGCCGTCTTCGGCGCGCTCGACGCGCGCGCCGATAAACTCGAGCATGTGGGCCATATTGCCAATATCGGCCAGGTGCGGGATGCGGTCGAGTCGACACGGCGCTTCGGTCAACAGCGTGGCGGCCATCAGAGGCAACGACGCGTTCTTCGACCCGCTGATTTCGACCTCGCCCTCAAGCCTTTTTCCCCCGACGATTCGAATTCTGTCCATTCGTTTCTTCCTGTCTTATCTCGACACTTCCCAACTCGAACGGGTTGGGGGGTCAGGAATTCTCTTTTCTGGTGAAACAGAGGTGTATCATTTTCCTATGGAACCACAGATGAACACGGATACACACAGATACCTCTCGGTTTTCATACGCACAATCTGAGGTTCCCCCCGTCCATTGGACAGGGATCGGGTAGGATTAAGGTGTGACGCCTGACGACCCGATCATGTTTTTTTCTCGCTTATTTGACGGAAGGGGCGGTCGGGGTCGGTTCCCGCGTCCCGTCCCCTTCGCGTCGTTTTGAGGGCATCTTTAACCTACCATTCGGCGCTGATCGGATCAATTCATTTGGTCAGCGAAATCTCTGTTTTGCTGCTTCGCAGTCTCAAAGCCGTTCGCCCAGTGAACCTCCTGGGGCGTGCGGTAGCCAAGCGACTGATGCGGCCGCTGCGTGTTGTAGAATCGGAAGTACGCCCCGAGCGCCTTGTCCGCAGCGGGCGGGTCCGCATACTCGCACAGGTACACCTCCTCGTACTTCACGCTGCGCCACAGGCGTTCCGTGAAGATGTTGTCGAAGCAGCGGCCCCGCCCGTCCATGCTGATCCGGATGCCGCTCTCCTCCAGCCGTTTCGTGAACGCCCCGCTGGTGAACTGCACGCCCTGGTCGGTGTTGAAAATATCGGGACACCCCAGACGCAGCGCCTCGTCGAGAGTCTCGACGCAAAACGAGGTGTCGAGCGAGTTCGAGAGCCGCCACGCCAGCACGTAACGGCTGAACCAGTCGATCACCGCCGTCAGGTAGAGAAAACCGCCCGCCAGGCCGATGTACGTGATGTCGGACGCCCAGACCTGGTTGGGGCGCACGATCGGCAGATCCCGCAGCAAATACGGGTACTTCTTGTGCTGCGGCGCGCTGTGGCTCAGGCCCTTGCGCGGCGCCACGGCCCGCAACCCCATCACCCGCATGAGCCGCTCGACCCGCTTGTGGTTGATCGGCTGGCCGAGGGTGCGCGAGAGGTGCGCGGTCATCTTGGGCGAACCGTAGAACGGAAAGCAGGTGTAGATCTCGTCGATCCGGCGCATCAGTTCCAACTCCTGAGGGTCGCGTTCCACCGGCTGGTAGTAGTAGGTCGAGCGCGGCAGACCGAGCAGGGCGCACTGGCGCGAAATGGCCAGTTCCCCGTGCCCCGGCTCCACCAGCGCCCGCGCCTGGCCGGGGTCAAGCGCCGCACTTTTTTTAGCCAGTCGAGTTCCACCTTGAGCCGTCCGATCTGCTCGTAGAGTTGGCTGGTCTCTTCCGCCTCCTTTCCCGGCCGCTTGCGCCGGTCGGCGAAAGCCCCGCTCAGGGATTCCACCGCCTGCTTCTTCCACATCACCACCTGGTGGGGATGGATGCCGCGCTCGCTGGCAATCTCATTGATCGTCCGCTTGCCGCGAATTGCCTCCAGTGCCACCTCCGCCTTGAAAGACGCACTGAAACGTCGCCTCTTTTCGCTCATTTTCCCCACTCCTTCCTGGACACAAGCCTAACAGAATACCACCTTAAAGGCCTGTCCAGTTTTCGGGGGGAACTTCACAGAGTATGAGAATGGACACAAGACATCCAATACCAAACAAGTACTTTTGCATCTTTTCAACATGCCTCCCCAAATGAAAACGTCCCTTTGTTCCGCGTTGTTCGCTCCCATCGTTCTTTGTTTCATTATCAATTGTCAATTGTCAATTATCCATTATCAATCGCCCGTCTTCCATTTGGCCGCCAGGTGCGCGCCGATTTCCCACACGTTGCCCGCGCCCATGGTCAGCAGCACGTCGCCCTCGCTCATGTTGTTCTCCAGGAACCCCTCGATCTCGCGGAACGACGGGATGTAGATCGCATTGCCCCCGTGGCGCACGATCTCGCGCACCAGGTCGCGCGCGTGGACCATCGCGCGCTCCTGCTCCGAGTCGCGCACGAAATAGATGTCTGGCACCACGACCAGGTTGGCGTGCTGAAACGAGCGGGCGAAATCCTTCATCAGGAACCGCGTCCGGCTGTGCTGGTGCGGCTGAAAGACGGCGATGAGGCGCCGATCTTCGAAATAGGTCCGCGACGACTTGAGCACCGTCAGAATTTCGGTCGGGTGGTGGGCGTAGTCGTCCACGATCGTGATGCCGTCCTGGTTGTGGACGATCTCGAAACGCCGGTTCGCGCCCCGGAACAGACCCACGCCGCGCGCCGCCGCCTCGAGGTCGAAACCCAGTTCGGCCAGCAACGCGATGGCTGAGAGCGAGTTTATGACATTGTGACGGCCAAAAGTGTTGAGCGCCACCTCGCAGGTGCGGACCTCGGCGCCGGTTTGCCCCGCGTGACGGCGCGTGTGGAGGCGGTAGAGGCTCTGGCCGTTGACGTACCGGATGTCGTCGGCCCAGTAGTCCGCCTCGTGTTCGAGCGCGCACGACACCGTGCGGCAGGGCGCCTGCGCGATGAAACGGGCAATGTTCGGGCTGGACGCGCTATAGACCAACAGGCCGTCCGTCGGCAGGAGGTTCGTGAAATCGTGGAACGCCTGGACAATCTCGTCCAGACCGCTGTAGTAGTCCAGGTGGTCTTCCTCGATGTTGTTGACGATGGCGTAGCGCGGCGAGAGGTTCAGAAACGACCGGTCGTACTCGCACGCCTCGGCCACCAGGTAGTCCGACGCGCCGATGCCCGAACCGCCCCCCAGCTGCGGGACCGATCCGCCGATGACGAAACTGGGGTCTGCGCCCAGCTCGCGCAGCGCCAGCGCCACCATGCCCGTCGTGGTGGTTTTCCCGTGCGTCCCGGCGATGGCGACCCCCTGGCGCGACGCCATCAGAATGCCCAACATCCGGGCATACTTGATCAGCGGGATCTTGCGCACCTCGGCGGCCATGTATTCGGGATTGTCCGGCTTGACCGCCGCGCTGAACACCGTGAGTTGCGTGTCCGGGGCGATATTGCCGCCATTGTGACCCACGCTGACCGTCACGCCCGCCGCGCGCAGACGCTCGAGCGCCCCGCTTTCGTACATATCGGAACCGGACACGACATACCCCATATTGCGCAGACTCAAGGCGATGCCCGACATTCCGCATCCCCCCACGCCGATGAAGTGGATGGGTTTCTGAAAATCCAGATCCTGAAGTTTCTCTGTCACGGAAGTAAAGTCCTCTCTATTTCGTACAGCCGGTATAATGGTTCGTACCGCCGGCGTCCCCGCCGGCACACGGGGCGTCGTGGATCGAAATACACCCACCAGGGTTTCCGCTCCACCGGTTTCATCTCCGCCCGCCCCCGTCCACACGAACCGGGTCGGGCGAGCGGGGGAATTGTGACACAAAGAGCGAACAGGCTCAAGGAATAGAATGGCCGGATTTCTCCGCCTTTGATCTTCATCTTTGGATTGAAGGATTGGAGAAGATCGGATCAATTGAGTTTTTCAGCCCCCGGAGGGGGCGACCGTGAGTAGCCGGGGGTGACCGAAGGGAACCCCCGGAATAGGCCATAAAATAAATAAAAGCCCTGAAGGGGCGCCCCAAACATGGATCAAGGTCTCCACGGATTTTCTCCCCTGTCAACGCATAATAGAAATGTCCCCTGTTTGTGCATTTTAGAAATGTCACTTTGTCTTGGGATGTTGCCGCCCGGCTCTTGCCTTTTGTTTTTTCCGTTGTAGTCTTGCGGTCCGGCCGGGAGGACAGGGCTCCGCTGGGAAGCGACCCGAGCGCCCGCGCCGGGTTCGGAGACGGGAGCGGGCGCTCGGGCTGTTGGCCGGATTCGCCCGCTCCTTTCGTCTTTGAACCTCAACGCGATAAATCCCGGGGGTGCGGGGGCTGGCCCCCGCCTGTGGGGGCGCTTGCCGCGACGCGGGTTTCGGCTTCGGTCCCAGGTTGCGTGTGCGCAGGCGCTTGCCCTTCCAGAACCAGCCCGCCTCGCCGAACAGGGGGCGGCGCCAGACGGCTTTCTCGCCCGGTTTCGGCGCCCCGGGTTGCTTGAGGATCTGCCACTGCTCGCCCTTGAAACGCACCGTGTTGTCCTTCTGTACGACGCGACTCTTTTCCGCGCAGAAGAACGCCTCCCATTGCGCGCGGCCGCGCGGGGCGGCGCGGTGGGCGTCGGCGGGGCGCAGGGGCTCGCGGGCGAAGCGGCGGTTAAGATCGTCGGCAAAGGCGTCGAGCATCGCATTGGCCGCCTCGATCGTCGCGATGTCCCGCAGGCGCAGTTCCTTGACCAGGCGGTCCTGCAGCGTGCCGTTCATGCGCTCGACGCGCCCCTTGGCCTGGGGCGAGTAGGCCGCGATCATCGAGATGCCGAGCCGGTCGGTCACCTGCATGAAATCGGTGAAAACGGCCGGATCGCCGCGGCGCTCGGGCTCGTGGAGGAACGCTTCGGTGAAATACACCGTGCGCCGGTCGGCGTAGATCGAGACGGGTACGCCATAGGCCTTGACCCACTTGTGCAGCGCCGTCAGGGCGGCGCGCGTCGTCTCGGCCTCGGCCATGTGCAGCCGCACGCGGCCCGTCGCGTCGTCCACCAGCACCAGCAGCGTACTGCGGGGGCCGCGCCCCTCGAACCAGTCGTGGTCGCTGCCGTCGATCTGCAGCAGTTCGCCGAAGCGTTCGCGCCGCTTGCGCTGGCGTCGGTGGACGCGCTCCTTGGCGCCGCACTGCCAGAGGCCTTCCTCCATCAGCCAGCGGCGCAGCGTCTCGTGGCTCAGGACAATCCCCTCACACTCGGCCAGTTTCTCGCAGGCCAGCGTGGGGCCGAAACCCGCGTAGCGCTCGCGGTAGATTTCCAGCACCCGACGCTTGAACTCGGGCGGGTAGCGGCGGCTCGAGGGCATGCCGCGGCTCTGATGCACGAGCCCTTGCGCCCCGCCGCGCCGGTAGCGTTTGTTGAGGCGCACGGCCTGGCGCACCGACAGCCCCATCTCCCACGCCGCCTCCTTCAGCAGCAATTCCCCCGATTTGACCCGCTCCAGGGCAACCAATCGTTCCCGTTCCTTCTGACTCATTGCCAATGTCTCCTGACTCATGACTCCCCCCTCTCAAGAGGGAGTGTGAGAAAAATCAGGTGACATTTCTATCGTGCACACAAAGTGACATTATCATTGTGCGGCGACACACGGATTTTCTCCCCTTGACTCTTCTTGTCTCTTGACTTACGTTCCTAACAAGATGAATTATCGTAAACAAGAATGTGTGGCGGTCAAGTATTGGAAGGAGAATCGAGATGGAGTTTTTGAAGAAACTGAGGAATGGAATTCGCTTGGGGGCGTTGGCATTGGGGGCCTATTGGCTCTCGGTGGCGGGAATCGGCGCTCAGACGGCGGGTCTCGGTTATGCCGACGGAAACGAAATCGGGCGCGTTCAGGTTACCCCCCCCCCCCCGAAAAAACTCAATCCAGATAGATAGAAGACCGGGTGAGTTTTTGCCGGGCGAGCGTGAAAAATTGTCCGAATTTCCGGGCGGCCAGGTCGGCAATCTGCGGTCAAAGGGCCGGTACGAATATCAGGTGTACGGCATCCGGTTCGTTGTGACCTACCAGGACTGCCTCAACGCGAGTCGTACGGGTTTCGACGACCCAAAACTGGGAGACGATCGGCGAGAGACGGTTGCGGCGGTGTTGCGTTATGTCGGCAAACACCTCGCCGAAGTCGGGCGCTGCGATATTCTGTTCGAGGCTTCGAGAACAGATAAGATTACGGATATAGGGGAGGCGAAGCCTGAGTTCTGGGTTCCGGATGAATCTTCCGAGTACGCATTTGAGCGACTCCCCGAGCCTCCCAACAATCCCTACCCGCCCATCGGGAATTGGGAGGATCCGCATTATCCGCCCATCGGGAATTCGGAGGATCCGTCCATCAAGCAGTCGAAAGTCTTCCATTCGCCATTGGCTTTGGAGCACTTGCGGTTGAAATGGAAAGAAACGCCAATCGAAGAAGAAGACAAGCCCTGGGGCAAAACGCCGGACATGAAAATCACCATAAACTTTGGGTGGGAGTGGCATTATCTGGAGGAGGGGATAGATTCCGAGGAAATAGATTTCTTTACCGTTCTCCTGCGCTATATCACGCAGGGGCTTGGGGTGTATTCGCTGTCGAACGCCACGGGCGGGAGCGTGCTGGGAGGGAAACCCCCGGTTTTCTCGAGCTACGACTGGTTGTTGCGCACGGATGAAGGTTGGCCGCTGTGGCAGGAACCCCGGAAGGACGAGGAGGACGAGGAAGCCGAGGATTGGGAATACGGTAACTTTTTGCGGAAACCGGCGATTCTGGTGGGAGGGCATGGCGGTCTTTTCTTTGGCGGAGAAAAGGCCCGAAAGAAACTCGGTTCTTATCCCCGGGTTTATACCGGGGAGATTTTTCTTGCCGGCCAGAGTCTTTCCACTTTCGACCCCTCGGTTGCCAAAGTGGTGCTTCCCAAGTTCAAAAGAGGGCGCAAGAGACGTACCTACGCCCCGTTCGAAGTCGCCGCTCTGGGCGATCTGGGGTATCGCCTCGCTGGACCGCTCAAAGGACTCATTATCACCGTTGAAAACCCATTTATTGCGCCGCAGACTGCGCCGCAGATTGCGCCTCGGCCGGATGTTTCGGCCCCGCTTCCTCCGACTAAGAAAAACAAACGCGGTACGCCTCGAGAAGGGCCACTTGATCGAGATTACTCGGTCTTTGCCCACCATCCGGTAATACTTGCAGGTCATGTGGCGGGAAATCCCACAAAGTGGGAATGGGAGATTTCCTACGATATGAATCCGGATGTGGAGCCGGATAAGCGCAATGACAAATGGGAGACAACTTTTGTTTTTCCGCGCGCTGGCGAATTCCCGATTTCTCTGAAAGTTTCCAACAGTCAGTCTTCCGCGCGGGATTCGATCAAACTGAATGTGCTCGAGATAGAGGCGAGAGTAGAGGTATCCGATCCCCCCCTGTACGCCTATCATCCCGTCACGTTTTCGGTTCCTCCTGTGGAGGGTACGAAACCGGTGAGTTATGATTGGGACTTCGGGGATGACGTCAAAGTGAATGGCCAGACAACGGCAAATATCATACATGCCTTCGCCACCACAGAAACAACAACTTATCGAGTAAAAGCCACTATTTCCTACAGCAATGAAAACAGTGACGCGCGCGAGACTACCGATGAAATACCGGTCGAAATCAAGCCGACTGGGCTTCGCTTCGACTGCTCACCCGAGCCTGTTGCCCACCAGCCGGCAACTTTCACCGCCCAGGTAAACGACGGTGTGCCCATCCCCAGGTGGTATGAGTGGAACTTTGGCGACGGGTCCGCAGTGATACGGACGGCGCCTTCGGCGACGACGTCATCGGTCGTTCACGCGTTCAACAATACAGTGGACAGTCCCACAACTTACCTGGTTTCCCTCAAGGCGATTTACGATGACAAGTGTCCAGGCGCCGAGGAAACGACGAGTTCCCTCGTAGTGGTCGCCGCCCCGGCGAAAATTGGGATCAAAACGCCGGATTCCCTCCACCGGTTCGAGTGGGCGCCCTTTACGGCCACTTCGGAGGGAAACCCCATAGACTGGGAGTGGTATCTGGATGGCGCCTCCAAACCGTTCCAGACAGGGAAAGCGGTGGAAAGCCTCGTGTTTACCACGACCGGCACGCACACCGTCAAGGCCCGGATCTTTTACAGCAAAGATTCGAGCGGTGATGACGAGGTGACGACAACCGTTGAAGTGCTGCCCACGGCGCTTCGAATTGAGAGCGACCCGGCGACTCCCACGGCCGGGACGACCTTCACGTTACAGGGTTCGGCGGCATGTGAGAAGGATGTGATTGCTTGGCGGTGGTATTTTCTTGATTTCCCCAATCCGGCGCCGGACCGGTTCGAACAAAACCCGGACGATGTGCGCTTTGATTCTCCCGGAGAGTACAAAATTCGGTTGAAAGCCATCTATCAACTCAATCCAGAATGGTCCGATACGACTGAAACACTCGTTACGGTCGGAAAAGTAAAACCTGCGGGGGAGGCCGTTTTGCCCGCCGCCACGCCCTGAATTGCGGCGGCTCCGTCCTTGTCTGGTGGAGCGCGTCTGGGGGTTCGAAGCCGTTGAGCGGCAATGGGATGGGGTCTGGAAGATGCGAGATGGGTCGGAAAAAGAGATTGCGTGGGCGGGCGCTTGTGAAAACAACAAGTTCGCCCCACCCGGCCGGGAGAATCCCTAACGCAGCGGAGCCGTACCCCATCCGTAGGGGCGGACCTGTGTGTCCGCCCAGGCGAGAGGTCGGATACCCGAAGAAACACGAAAACCCGGAGAACGGGGATGTAAGAAGAATCGCGCAGAGACGCGGAGACACGGAGAACCGTATCCGGTCCATCCTGCCTATCCATGTTGATACCTTCCTGTTCCGATGAGTTCCGGGAAGAGAAACATGGATGTACAGGATATACAGGATACTGCCCCCTTATGGGGGGAAAGCGGTTCCCCGGGAACGCCAGGCGCCCGATGGGCGGGGTCAGATAAACCTCTCACCCCCAAGGGGGCCGAGTCAAAGCCGCTTTTGCCCCAGAGCACACGAACAAACGACACGTTTTCCGCCCTCAACGGAGGTTGAAAAACCCTCCGGAGACAATTCCGGGCGTTTTCCACCGGAGAAAACGGCTCCGACAGGAGGAGTTTTCGCCTCGCGAGCCGTTGGAATCCCCGGGGCGAAGGGGAGATTGGGGGGTGGTAGAAAAAAAAATTGCAGAAATTTGGTCCTGAAATCGGGGAGAAATCGGAGCGGGGGAGGCGTGAATTCCGGACTTCTGGCGGAAAAGGAGATCTATTTTGGAATTGCAACTCGTTTGTTTTCAGGTATTTGGGAAATTAAGACGGGCCGAGTGAAAAAAATCGAAAAATAGGGGTTGACTTCCAGCCTCAAATCCCTATACTCCGACTCTCGTTGCGACGCAAGATGTTGCGACGAAACGCCAGAAGAAAGAAAGGCCGTCCTTGGCCGACTTTCGGAAGGCGGCGCGGAAAGCCGGAAAAAAGAGCGAAAATAAACTCTTGACAAGGCCGCCCGCACCGAGTAGAAAGACAAGCCGCTTCACGAGTCCTTTCGAGAAGCGCAGCGGCGAGAGTCGCTGAGACGCGGAAAGCCCCGAAAAAAAGAGTGAAAATAAACTCTTGACAAGGCCGCCCGCTCCGAGTAGAACAACAAACCGCTTCACGAGTCCATTCGAGAAGCGCAGCGGCGAGAGCCGCTGAAGCGTGGGAAGCCTGAGAAAAGTGAAAATAAACACTTGACAGGGCAGCCCGAAAAGAGTAGAAAAGAAACCCGCTTCGGAGAGTCCATTCCCGGGGTATGACGACAGAAGGTCGCCGCAAGTTCTTTGACATCTGGATAGAGCAACAAATTGAAGGAATTTACTGGGTCCTTCAAAATTTGAGGTTAATAAGTACTCCAGCGAAATTCGAACAAATAAACCAGATAATCATCTGTCCTTAGAGACGTTGATATACAGTTTCTTACGGAGAGTTTGATCCTGGCTCAGAACGAACGTTGGCGGCGTGGATTAGGCATGCAAGTCGAACGAGAAAGTGGTTTTCGGACCATGAGTAAAGTGGCGAACTGGTGAGTAACAGGTGGGTAATTTGCCTCTTAGTGGGGGATAACCACTGGAAACAGTGGGTAATACCGCATGTGGCTCGGGGATCGCAAGGTTCCCGGGTTAAAGATGTGAGTCGCTAAGAGAGAAGCCCGCTCCCGATTAGCTAGTTGGTAGGGTAATGGCCTACCAAGGCTACGATCGGTAGGTGGCCTGAGAGGGTGGTCACCCACACTGGGACTGAGATACGGCCCAGACTCCTACGGGGGGCAGCAGTCTAGAGGCTTCCACAATGGACGAAAGTCTGATGGAGCGACGCCGCGTGCGGGATGAAGGCCGTGAGGTTGTAAACCGCTGTCAGCAGGAAAGAATGCCCGAATGGCGAATTCGGGAGGGACGGTACCTGCAGAGGAAGCCCCGGCTAACTCCGTGCCAGCAGCCGCGGTAATACGGAGGGGGCAAACGTTGTTCGGAATTACTGGGCGTAAAGGGTGCGTAGGCGGTTCGGCCAGTCTGATGTGAAAGCCCATAGCTCAACTATGGATCCGCATTGGAAACTACCGAGCTCGAGAGCGGAAGAGGCAGGTGGAATTCCTGGTGTAGCGGTGGAATGCGTAGATATCAGGAAGAACACTCGTGGCGAAGGCGGCCTGCTGGTCCGTTTCTGACGCTGAGGCACGAAAGCCAGGGGAGCGAACGGGATTAGATACCCCGGTAGTCCTGGCTGTAAACGGTGAACACTGGGTGTCGGGGGTATCGACCCCCTCGGTGCCGGAGCTAACGCGTTAAGTGTTCCGCCTGGGGAGTACGACCGCAAGGTTGAAACTCAAAGGAATTGACGGGGGCCCGCACAAGCGGTGGAGGATGTGGTTTAATTCGACGCAACGCGAAGAACCTTACCAAGGCTTGAACTGCAAGGTAAACTTTCCGAAAGGAAAGGTGCTTCGGCGATCTTGTAGAGGTGCTGCATGGCTGTCGTCAGCTCGTGTCGTGAGATGTTGGGTTAAGTCCCGCAACGAGCGCAACCCTTGCTTCTAGTTACCAGCGCGTAATGGCGGGGACTCTAGAGGGACTGCCGTCGCAAGGCGGAGGAAGGTGGGGATGACGTCAAGTCCTCATGGCCCTTATGTCTTGGGCTACACACGTCCTACAATGGCCGGTACAAAGGGCTGCAAACCCGCGAGGGTAAGCAAATCTCATAAAGCCGGTCCCAGTTCAGATTGTAGTCTGCAACTCGACTGCATGAAGGCGGAATCGCTAGTAATCGTGGATCAGCATGCCACGGTGAATACGTTCCCGGGCCTTGTACACACCGCCCGTCACATCACGAAAGTCGGCTGTACCAGAAGTCGCTAAGCTAACCCGCAAGGGAGGCAGGTGCCTAAGGTATGGCTGGTAATTGGGATGAAGTCGTAACAAGGTAGCCGTATCGGAAGGTGCGGCTGGATCACCTCCTTTCTAAGGAATTCAGAAACATGGCACTGCCGCTGCCGGATCGCTCATGCGATTGCAGGCTTGAAGTGGTCGCCCGTGACGCAAGTCAATGACTTGCCGAGGCAAGTTGCCCTCTGTGGAATTCTTAGGTCGAAGACTTATTGACCTGCGCTCTATCCAGATGTGAAAGATCCTTTCGGCGATTTACAAGAAGCCCCGGACCTCGGTCCGGGGCTTCTTGTATTGTGCCGCGGACCTTCTCGGTTATCGGAGAAAAGGAAGAGCATCGGTTCGTACCGCCGGCTTTCCGGCGCATCGGATTTCGCCGGAAAGCCGGACGCTGTTTCTTACTCTTCCCGATTTTCCGTGCGTTCCTTCCGCCGGAAAACTATAGTAAGCGGCAGTTTCCCGAACGGGCTGATTTTTGAGGATGGCTTCTTCTTGGAAACCCTTAATCATCGAGGATGGACCGGATGCCGATATGAGAATCTGTGTGTTGCGGCTAGGCGCGATGGGCGATATTTTGTTTACCACACCCGCACTGCGGGCGCTTCGCCGACAATACCCCGACGCCCACATCACCTATATTTTGCTCGACAAATGGCGCTTTCTTCTGCGGGGCAATCCCAATGTCGATCGTGTGGTGGGCTTGCCATACCGCGAGCCGAAAGCGTTGGGGCGTCTGCGAAAGGAATGCTTCGACCTGGTCATCAATTTTCACGAGCTGGAAGATGGCGCTCGTCTCTGCCAGGCGCTGCGCGCTCGCGAACGGCTCGGACACCAATGGAAGAACGGCATGTTGCGCCCCGATGAAAACAGCAGCCTGCTGCTCAAAGACGCCGCAACGCAACTCACGCGGCGCAGAAATCGGATCCCATTCCCGGAACTGTATGGCCGAATCGCCCGCGTTAAACTCGATTCGTATCGTTATGATTTCTTTCCGGGCCAGATCGCCGTCTGGAAGGCCCGTTTGTTTCTGAAAATGCACGGGTTTGGCAGTGGAAGCGTGCCGATAGCCCTCCATCTGCACTCGCGCGGGATGCCGTCCAAAAGCTGGTCTCCGGAACAGGCGCAGCAGGTGGTCCGAACGCTGGAGAAAGAACGGTTCATTTTATTGGGCTATCGCCCGGATCGGGAGGTCACCCGGCAATTGGAAACGGAACCAAACGTAACCCCGCACTTTGGCTCGATCGCCGAACAATCCGAAATTCTGAGGAGATGCGCACTGTTTGCGGGAATAGATTCGGGGCCCCGGCAGATTGCGGCGGCGATGGGAACTCGTGCCCTGACCCTGTTTGGGGCGTATCCCACGGAAGACATAGCCTTATTCACGGGAGATCGGGTCCTCTCGGTCGATCGGGTATGCGCTCCGTGTCATGAATCAGTTTGCCCCAAAAAGAATTCCTGTCTCAGTCAGATTTCGCCCGAGCGGATTGTGTCGGAAATTCGCGCCATGCTGGAGGAAGTTCGGTCTGGAATAACGCCCGGCCTATCCGCCCCTCCGGTTGAGTAAAAGAAAAGTCTGTCCCTGAAATGGATACGATGCACAATTATTGGGCAAGGCCATTTTTGACATGTCAAATGTGATGAACACTATTCAGAAGCGGACAAAGAGTCTATGAGACAGATGAGAAATAATTGAGACGAATGAGACAGGGAAGTGTCTCTTGTTGCATGAAACAACGAACCCGCGGAGAGGTTCAATCTGTCCGCGGGCCCGTTGTGTTGGATGGGGGAGGATGGTTATCTTATTCCGACGGCCGGGATCAGGCCGCGCAGATTTCCAGGTGAATCCTTTTGCGCCGTTCTGTGCTGAAAAGCAGTCGGCCGCAATGTTCGCACTCGGTCAGGCGATCTTGGGCCAAACGCGTGGTGCGTTGGCTGACACGAACGTGACAACCAGTGCATAATCCGTGTTCTACGGCGACTACCGAATCCGATCCAAAGTGCTGTTTGCGCAGATCGTATTCGTGGAGGAGCTGGATGGAAAGGCGCCGACGCAGTTTTTGTATCTCGCTGGTCAGATCTTTGGGGTTTCTCCCAGCCTGGGCCATTCCATCAGGCGAAAACTCGCAGGACTGAAGGCTCAGGAGGGTTCTTGTCGCGGTATTCATTGTTTGGTCCCTCCTTCCGTTCGTGCGTGGCTCGGCTTTGTGAGCGACTTGTCTGGAGGCTTCGCTCGCGCCAGAGTCCTGAATCTGTTCTGTGTCTATGCATAACGTGTGCCAGATTGAAATCTCCGGGAGGATGCGGTCGGGAAAAGGAAAACGAGAGCTGGAAGGGACTTGACTCCCCCTGGGCGTTTCTGTCAAATAGGGAAAGAAAATGGACGAATCATAATCAGGGTGGGGGAGTTCTGTGAGGCGTGAATTTGTCCGTTGGGCCTTCTGTCGGGGGAGGGCTCTTTCACGCTTGTCGCTGAAAACGGGGAGGGGTGAATCTACATGGAGTGGGAATTGAACCACACATTGTGTAAGGGCATCCTGATTGTGGTGTGGAAAGGGCAAATCTCTGAAAAAGACGCGCCGAAGGCGGTTCAACAATTCGTCGAGATTCTTGCTCAGAGTGACGCCAAGAAGGTTCTGTGCGATACCCGGGAACTTCAGGACCGGCTCTCGTATGCCGGAACCTATTTTCTCGCGCGGGATAATCCGGTCTTTCCGTATAAAACGCGAACCGCTATCCTGGATCGTCCTGAAAATGCCCAATACGCGGAATTCCATCAGACAACCTATGCGAATGTCGGGATCAATTTCCGGTATTTTTACAATTATCAAGAGGCGATGGATTGGTTGAGTGAAGTCGAAGAGGTTTCTCTTCCCCATGTAGATTCTCAGGATGAAAAGGAGAAAAGGTGATGGTGAACGCTGTTTTGTTGCTCGCGTGGATCGGGCAGGCCTGTTTTACGCTGCAAGTGGGGGACACGCGGATTCTGCTGGATCCGGTGCCCGCGAAAATGGGGTACTTTGCCGGGCCGTTCGAGGCCGATGTGGTGACCGTCAGTCATGAGCATTTCGACCACAACGCGCTGACGATTGTCGCGGGCAAACCGCAGGTTTTGCGTGGGTTGACCGCGGATGGCAAAGAGTGGAATCCCGTCAAGTTCGAAAACAAGGATGTGAAGATTACCTCGATTCCGGTCTATCATGATGACGTCCAGGGGGCGAAACGCGGCAAAAACGCGATGTTTCTGATTGAGACGAATGATCTGCGGATTCTGCACACGGGCGATCTGGGTCACACACTCTCCGCAGAGACGATCCAGCAGGTCGGAAAAGTGGATGTTTTGCTGATTTGTGTGGGGGGATTCTATACGCTGGACAGCCGGGGCGCCCGGACGGTGATCGAGCAGGTCAAGCCGCGCCTGGTGGTGCCGATGCACTACAAGACCGATCCCAAGTCGGAATTGCCGATTGCAACCGATGTGGATTTTCTGGCCGGATGGAAGCACATCAGGCGAGCCGATGCGAATGAGTTTGCGCTGCCGACGGACTTGTCTGAGTTTCCGAAAGACGAACCGACGATTCTGGTGTTGTCGCCGAAAAAAAGCGAGGAAAACGTCCAGAAGGGGAAGTAGGCGACTGGAAACGCGAGTCTTATCTGAAACGCGCGCCTGGTTTTTCCAGGCGCCTGTGTGTTTTCTTTGAATTCCCATGATTTTTGTGGGAGTTTTAGGGGCGTGGGCGGTACGCGGTTGCGCCCGCCCGCAGTCCCGGATGAATATCGAGGCAAATGTGAGAATCTATGGGGACTTTCCCTCTGCATTCCGGGGATTCCCGGGGACGGGTTTTGTTTTCGGTTTCTCAAGTTGTCGCGAGAAGCAACCGATAAACGATCACGTTCGGGGGATTCCCGGATTGCCGAAAGATTTTCGGGTATCGATGCGATAGAGAGCGAGTGGTTCTTCCAGTATGAGTGTTCCAGAGGTTATGTCCGATCCAGCCTTCAATACGATGGTCTTGAACATGCTGCGCAATGTGTTGAGCCATGCGTCGAGTCCGGGTGACCTGGGCGATTACCTGACGGAAGAAATCCTGAATCTTACCGGCGCGCGTTGTATTCTTTTCATTCAGTCTCTGCAAACAGAGACCGAGATTGCGCACCGGGTGGTCAGTGTGCGACCGGTGCGGCTTTACCGGTGGGCCGAGTCGGAAGAGATGAAGCGTCTCTACAAGATTGCATGCGCCCAAGAGAATTTGCAGGTCTGGCGAGCGGAAAATTCATCGGAATCGGTCGGGTTTCTGCTGGATCAGGGTTACCATCTCTCCGCCACTTTCCCTCTTTTGATTGGCGAATTGAGGGTCGGCGCGATGTTGCTGCTGGGTTTGCCCGATACAACGAAAATTGCGCCGTTGCTCGATTTGTTCAACAGTCTGTCCTCGATTGTGGCTCTGGTGCTGCGGAATTCTTTTCTCTACGAAAAACAGGAACAGATTATCCATGAACGGACCGGGGAATTGCGCCGGGCCAATGAACGGTTGCAGGCGGAACTGCTCGAGCGCCTTCGGGTGGAAGCGCATCTCTCCGAAGCGCAAAAGATTGCGCAAATGGGCAGTTGGACGCACGATCTCGTGACGGGTGAACTCATCTACTCGGATGGGACGCGTCGCATCTTCGGTTGGCAGGAGGGGGATCTTCCGACTGAAGACAATTATATGCGTTATATCTATCCGGAGGATCTGCCTCGCGTCCAGGCATTGCTGGCTCGGGCCAGAAGGGGCCAGGAGACAACTCTGAGCGAAGAGTACCGGATTGTTCGTTCGGATGGCGAGGTTCGACACCTTTTTATACGCTTTTTTGTGGTTTCGAACAACGAGGGGTGTCCGGTGCGGTGGGAGGGTATTGTCCAGGATGTGACGGAACGCAAGCGGGCCGAGGAAGCGCTGCGGAAGAGCGAGGAACGTTTCCGCCTGATTGCCGAGAACGCGCACGACCTGATCTACCGCATGTCTCTGCCGGAAGGGTGTTATGAGTATATCAGCCCCGCCGTTGAGCGGATCACGGGATACACGCCAGAAGAATGTTACCGGAATCCGAAACTGGTTCAGGCGATCATTCACCCGGACTGGCTGGAGTATTTTGCGCAGGAATGGGAAAAACTGCTCCAGGGCAAAGGAACTCCTTCGTACGAGTATCAGATTTTTCATCGGAACGGCGAAGTCCGGTGGCTTTACCAACGCAATGTTCTAATCTCCGATACCGAGGGGCGGCCGGTGGCTATCGAAGGAATTGTCGGGGACATTACCGATCGCAAGCGCAAAGAGGCGGATCTGGAAACGCGCATCCGGTTGCTCGAAGCCGAGTTGGCCCAGAGGCGATAAAGCCCGGGTGGGGCGTCCCGCCCGCCTGAAAGAAAACCGGACGATAGCCGTTCAACTGCGGTTTCTATGCTCACGGTAATCCCAGATGGGTACAGAGTCCCTTTTCCCCGTGGGCGTCTGTACGACGATCTCCCAGAATCTACGCAAGCCTTGCCGATTTATCAGCCACAAAAGGAACCCGGAACCTGGCGCAGCGAAGCCGCAGCCCATCTGTAGGGGCGGACCTGAGTGTCCGCCCAGTGCGATTGGCCGGTTACCGTGGAGAGACATGAAAACCCGTGAGAACGGGGACGAAAAGAATAATCGCGCAGAGACGCAGGGACGCAGCAGGAACTCCTCATTGTCTAGTTTGCCCTTTCTGTTCGGGGAAAACAGAAACCATTTCTCCGTCATCCCGCGAAAGCGGGGACCCAGAGAAGCGCGAACCCGAGGCAAGGAAGTCGTTCACGGCGCATAGGAATCAAAACGGAGCGTCCCGGATCTGGGTTCCCGCTTTCGCGGGAATGACGGATGGGGGGAACTCTGAATAAACCCATATAACCGGTGCATCATCGCTCGCCTGGACAACGAGGAGTTCCTGATTTCGCTGCGTCAAGTAGTCCGAGTGTTTTGTACTACTACCTCGCAATATCGCTGTTGTTTGTGTAGATTTTAGGGGCGCGTGTCTGCGATACGGGCCGCAATCCCGATCCGGCCCCAGCCCTGACAGGGCGGTCCATGTCAGCCCAGGGCAGAGCGAAGCGTCGCCCTAGGTCGCACGGGACCCATCCCCTTCAAGGGCTGAAAGCCCGCTCCAGGCGAAGCGCAACCCAGCGGGCTGAGTTGTAATCCCCGGAATCCCGCAAAGTCGTCCGGAGGCCCGGAACCGCAACCGCGCCAATCAGGAGATTGGCGATCCCAGGATGGCGCTTTCTTCAGAAAACGCAAAGTTGGCTGCGGTTCCGCTGCGCCAGGTCGTCTGAGTGTTCTGTGATTTTCTTTCATTTCCACCGGAGATGGGTGCGCTGGGTGGCACGCCGTCATGGCAGAGCTACGGGGGCGGCGGTGTTTTTTTTCGAATCCAGCGGGCACTCCGCGTCATTTTCTTCTGTGTTCTCAATACTCCATGAAATTCAGGTTGTAAATTTTTCCCTTCAAGGTGTCCCCTTTTGTAAAAGGTTGAACGATTTCCATTGACTCGCAGGCGCTCTGTGATTATTTTCACAGACAGATTCAAGGCGTTTTCTGGTGTTAAAAATTCGAGTCGGCAGTGGGGTCTCTCAGGCACACGTTCAGATTGGGGCAGGGCGTTCGCGTACCCGGCCTGGCTGATGCAACCCAAAGCGAGAGGAGAAGAAGTAAAGATTATGAGTACATCGAACGAGCAATGCTGTTGTTGTACGCAGGGGGAAGTCTCGGAGGAGGAACTCTTCGAGCGCTTCAAGGAACTCCTGGAAGGGGTTCGGAACAAGCCCGGCGCGCTGATTCCCGCTCTTCAGACCGCGCAGGGGTTGTTTGGCTATCTGCCCGAGCGGGTTCTGAAACATATCAGCCTCGAACTGGATAAACCTTACAGCGAAGTGGCCGGGGTGGTGGGGTTCTATTCCTTCTTCTCAACAATCCCCCGGGGCAAGCATCTGGTGCGGGTCTGCATGGGAACCGCCTGTTATGTGCGGGGCGGCAAGGATGTGCTCAAGGCCTTGCAGGACAATCTGGAACTCGAGGTGGGCGGGACGACTCGCGACCGCCAGTTTTCGCTCGAAATCGGGCGCTGTTTCGGGGCGTGCGGTCTGGCGCCGGTTATCATGATTGACGATGACGTGCATCAGCGCGTCAAACCTTCCAAGATTGCCAGTATTCTGGCCCAGTATCGCGATGGGGAGTGATCCCTGTCGCCGGGCCTGTCGCCGTGCCATGTGACGCACGCAGTGGATCGAATACGGATGGAGTTCAAGAATAATGGTCATGAAAAGCGCATCCGAAGAGAATGCCGGAAAACCGGTGACTCGGGAACAGTTGGATCAGATCAAGGGGCGGGTGCTCGCGCGTCAGTTGGAACTCGAGCAGGATGGGCATTGCAAGATTCTCCTGTGCGCCGGGGCGGGTTGTATCGCGTCGGGCGCCCTGGATGTCAAGGCCGCTCTCGATAAGCAGGCGCTTCGCCAGGGGGTGGTGGATCGTGTTTCCGTGATTGAGACCGGCTGTCTGGGACCGTGTGCCAAGGGACCGGTTCTCCTGGTCAACGATGTGTTCTACGAACAGGTCACGCCGGAAGACGCCGAGGACATCATGCGTCAGCATGTTATCGAGGGGCAGGTGGTTGAGCGGCTGGTGCATCGCCGTTATCGCGACTCGCAACCGCAGCCCCATGTCAACGATATCAGTTTTTTCCGCAAGCAGATCAAGATAGTGTTGCGCAATTGCGGGCTTATCGACCCGCAAAAAATAGACGATTATATCGGCCGGGACGGCTACCAGGCGTTGGCCAGGGTACTCGACATGAAGCCCGAGGACGTCATCGCCGAAATGCAGACGTCGGGTCTGCGCGGACGTGGAGGGGCCGGGTTCCCCACTTGGCGCAAGTGGCAATTCACCCGCCAGGCCGAGGGCGACAAAAAGTATGTGCTCTGCAACGCCGACGAAGGCGACCCGGGCGCGTTCATGGACCGCTCGGTCCTCGAGGGCGACCCGCACAGCATTATCGAGGGGATGGCTATCGCCGCATACACCGTAGGCGCCAACGAGGGGTATGTGTATGTGCGCGCCGAGTACCCCCTGGCGGTCCAGCGGCTCAATATCGCGCTCGAACAGGCGCGCGAGTATGGCCTGCTTGGCCAGAATATTCTTGGCACGGGATTCGATTTCACTCTGGATATCCGAATGGGATCGGGTGCGTTCGTCTGCGGCGAGGAGACGGCCCTGATCACTTCGATCGAGGGCAATCGCGGGGAGCCGCGTCCCCGGCCACCCTTCCCGGCCAGTAAGGGGTTATGGGGCAAACCGACTGTTTTGAACAATGTCGAGACGTATGCCAACGTGCCCGCCATTCTGCTCAACGGCGGCGCGTGGTACGCCTCCTTCGGGTCGGAAAAGAGCAAGGGAACGAAGGTGTTTGCTCTGGCGGGCGCGATCAAGAATGCCGGTCTGGTCGAGGTGCCCATTGGCACCACGCTGGGCGATCTGGTGTACGATATTGGCGGGGGCATTCCCGGCAACAAGGAATTCAAGGCCGCTCAGGCCGGTGGGCCGTCGGGCGGGTGCGTACCGCGCGAGCACCTCAATGTTCCGCTCGATTACGATTCGCTGGCGGCCCTGGGCGCCATCATGGGGTCGGGTGGTCTGGTCGTCATGGACGAGGACACCTGCATGGTGGACGTGGCCCGTTTCTTCCTCGAGTTCGTTCAGGAAGAATCGTGCGGGAAGTGCGTTCCGTGCCGTGTGGGAACCAAGCGCATGCTGGAAATCCTCGAGCGCATCTGCCACGGGCAGGGGCGCGACGGCGACATCGAGACGTTGATCGAACTGGGCAACCAAATCAAAGATACGGCCCTGTGCGGTCTGGGTCAGACGGCGCCGAACCCGGTGCTTTCGACGATCCGGCATTTCCGCGATGAGTATGTTGCGCACATTCGCGACAAGCAGTGTCCCGCGGCGGTGTGTCCGTCGCTGGTGGATTCGCCATGCCGCAACGCCTGTCCTTCGTGCGTGGACATTCCGGGTTTCCTGGCGCTGGTCAAGGAGAACCGGATCGCCGAGGCGCTTCGCCTCCACCGCGAGCGCAATCCCTTCGCGGCTGTCTGCGCCCGGGTGTGTTTCCACTCGTGCGAAAGCAAGTGCCGCCGAACCCTGCTCGACGCGGACCCGGTGTCTATACGTGGCGTGAAGCGGTTTATGGTGGATCAGGAAATCACGATGCAGGTGCCTTCCATTCGGGAAAACGAAGGGAACTCGAAGCGCAAGATCGCCATTATCGGCGCGGGTCCGGCGGGGCTTTCGTGCGCCTATTTCCTGGCGCGGCTGGGTTACAAGCCCACGGTTTTCGAGTCCGAACCGCGTCCGGGCGGCATGCTGGTTCAGACGATTCCCGCCTATCGCTTGCCGCGTGAAGTGCTGGCTCGCGAGATCCGCATGATCGAACAGATGGGGGTCGAGATCGAAACAGGCAAACGGCTGGGTCGCGACTTCACCCTGCCCGATTTGCGCGCTCAGGGCTACGACGCCGTCTTCGTCGGCATTGGCGCGCCGTTGGGCATGCGGATGGGGATTCCCGGCCAGGATGCCGAAGGGGTGGTGGACGCGATGGACTTCCACCGGACCTACAACCTGCGCGGATCGGTCCGGGTGGGGAAGAATGTGATCGTGGTGGGCGGAGGCAATTCGGCCATTGACGCGGCCCGCACGGCGTTGCGTCTGGGCGCCGATTGCGTGACGATCGTCTATCGCCGCACCCGCGAGGAGATGCCCGCCTACGCCGAGGAGATCGAGGAAGCCATCCACGAAGGGGTGGCGTTGCGCATGCTCACCCAGCCGGTCGAGGTGGTGGCCGAGAACAATCGGGTCACGGGTCTGAAGTGTCGTCCGATGCGCCTGGGCGGGTTCGACCGCAGCGGGCGGCGCTCTCCCACGGCGGGTGGTGAGGACTTTATCATTCCGTGCGATCAGGTTCTGGTAGCCATCGGACAGGCGCTCGACTTGACCGAGATCACGAGCGGGGTTCAGATTGAGACCAAGTGGAACCAGTTCATCAATGTGGACCCGGTGACGACTCAGACTTCGGTCGAGTGGGTTTTTGCCGGTGGGGATTGCGTGTCCGGACCCGATTCGGTGGTGGGCGCCGTGGCGCATGGCGAGCGGGCCGCCGCGGGGATTGACGAATTCCTCACGGGCGAAAATCACGCTTTCTGGCGTGAGGATCATGTCATAGACGTGCCGTTCGATCCCGATGCGGAACCCGACATGGCCAAGCGCGAGAAAATGCCGACGATCTCGATCGAGCGGCGGCGGAACAATTTCGAAGAGGTCGAGCATTCCTGTAACGAAATGACCGCCCTGCGGCAGGCGGGCCGGTGCCTGCGCTGCGATTATGGCAAACGGTAAACCGCTGCGCCGGGAACCGATGAAACCCGAGAGTGACACGTGAATAGGGGAGCGTCCGGCGGAGGGTTGCCTCGCGCCGGACCTCCGGGAAAGGGATAGAATCACCATGCCGAAACTGACGATCAACAACATGTCTGTCGAAGTCGAGCCGGGAACCACCATCCTCGAGGCGGCCCATCAGATCGGGATCAAGATCCCGACGATGTGCTATCTGGCCGGGGTCCAGTGTCTGGGCGCCTGCCGCGTCTGTCTCGTCGAGGTCAAGGGGAATAACATGCTCGTGGCTTCCTGTTCCATGCCGGTCCAGGATGGGATGGAAGTGCTGACCAACACCCGCCGGGTGCGCGACGCCCGGCGAACCGTCGTTGGACTCATGCTCTCCGAGCACGACGGGGATTGCCAGACCTGCGAGCGCAACAAGGATTGCGAACTCCAGACCCTGGCCTATGAACTCAACATCCGCGAAACCCGTTACCCGGGCGAGCGGACCCACAAGAACATTGACATGTCGAGCGCCGCGCTGGTGCGCGACAATGGCAAGTGCATCAAGTGCCGCCGGTGTGTCAGCGTGTGCAAGGAAATCCAGAACGTCGGGGCGCTTTTCCCGCAGGGGCGCGGGTTCGACGCGGTCATCGGGCCGGCTTTCAACCTGCCGCTGAACCGGATTGCTTGTGTGCAGTGCGGCCAGTGCGCCGCCGTGTGTCCCGTGGGCGCGATCACCGAGCGCGACCAGGTCAACGAGGTGTGGAAAGCGCTCGAGAATCCCGAGAAGCATGTCATCGTGCAGACTGCGCCGGCCATCCGCGCCGCGCTGGGGGAGAGCTTCGGTTTGCCGCCCGGAACGCTTGTGACGGGGAAGATGGTTTCCGCGCTCAAGCAGTTGGGGTTTGCGGGCGTTTTCGACACCAATTTCACCGCCGATCTGACCATTCTTGAAGAGGGGACCGAACTGCTCACCCGGCTGAAGAAGAAACTGGTGGACAAGGACGACTCGGTCGCCTTGCCGATGTTTACCAGCTGTTCGCCCGGGTGGATTCAGTATGCCGAGTATTTCAACCACGATATGCTGCCTCATCTTTCGACCTGCAAGTCGCCCCAGCAGATGTTCGGCGCGGTGGCCAAGTCCTACTACGCCGAGAAACTCGGGCTTAAACCCGAGGATATCTTCGTGGTTTCCGTCATGCCCTGTACGGCCAAGAAATTCGAGTGCGATCGCGACGAGATGCGCTCAAGCGGTTTCAAGGATGTGGATGTGGCGCTCACCACCCGCGAACTGGCGCGGATGATCCGTCAGGCCGGGATTGACTTCCTGAGTTTGCCCGACTCCGAAATGGATGCCCCCCTGGGCATTTCGACGGGCGCGGCGGATATTTTCGCCAACACCGGTGGCGTTATGGAGGCCGCTCTGCGTACCGCCTATGAAATCGTCACCGGGCGCGAGTTGCCGGTGCCCAAACTGCACATCGCCGAGGTGGCCGGGCTGCAGGGGGTCAAGGAAGCCTCGCTTCCGATCGAAAACGTTCGACCCGAGTGGGATTTCCTCGAAGGGGCCACGCTGCGCGTGGCCGTCGCCCACGGTCTGGCCAACGCGCAGAAGGTGGTGGACCGGATTCGGTCGGGTGAGGCGCAGTATCACTTTGTCGAGGTGATGACCTGCCCGGGCGGGTGCATCGGCGGCGGCGGACAACCCCGTTTCGCCACCGACGCGGTGCGCAAGGCGCGTATTGCGGCCATCTACCGCGAAGACGAGGGAAAACCGCTGCGCAAGTCGCACGAAAGCCCGGCGGTGCAACAGGTGTACGCCGAGTACTTTGGTGAGCCTCTCGGCGAGAAGTCGCATCACCTTCTGCACACCCATTACACGCCAAAGTCGCGGGTCTGAGATGAGCGACGGGGGTAATACAGGGGCCTGGCGGTAAAAGACGAGTGATCCGCAGATAGCGCGGAGGGACGACAGACGGTCCGGAGGGGCGAAATGCTCGGGGCGTGTCGGGGTTCTTTCCGGGTTGTCTGCGGATTCGTTTTTCCCCCTGTGACCCTTTCGAAGTGGTACAGAAACCGTAGGGGCGGACCTGTGTGTCCGCCCGTTGGGGTTGAGGTATTTCACGATACACAGGGCGGACACGCAGGTCCGCCCCTACGGTTGTATGAACCTGAAAACCGCGGTTGATGGCAAAAAACGAGTCTTATGTTTCTTTGTTATGGGTTGAGAACGGTTTCGGCCCCCTCACCTTTTGGGTGAGGGATTGGACCGCGCCAATCAGGAGATTGGCGATCCCAGGCGACCGCTTTCCCCGCGTAAAAACGGTCTTTCTGGGAGGGCGGGCGTCCTCGCCCGCCTGAAAAAAACGGACGATAGGCTTCAACTGCGGTTTTCAGGATGAAAGAAAGGGACACCTCTCCTGGGGTGACGCTGTGCTTGCCCCAGGCTGGTATAAATCCGCGCCGTTGGCGCTCAACTTCGATTTTTTGTTCAAAGAATAAAAAAAGCCGCCCGGCGGAACCCGACCCGATCCTGGATTGAAGGACCGGAGCCGGATCCGCTGGCGGCACGGCGCGCATACATCGCTTGGCTGCCCCCTCGCGATTTTTTGCGCGCAGCCGAAGAGAAAACCGGTGGCGAACCCGCCTCCTTGCGGGAAAACTCAAGCCCGCCACCGGCTTCCTCTTCTGGTGCCCCGCTCGAGGCCTTGTCTGGCCAAAAGTTTCTCCGTCCCGGAAGCCCCGTTTCACGCAAAGGGTTTCCCGCACTGGAACCTTTTGCCCAATTTCTTACCGCTCATACAGACACAATTTCCCCGTCGGAAGCGAGGTGTTCCGCAAGCCTGCTTCTCGTGTGTGGGCGATCTGGAATCGCCCTGGTTTGCATCCCTGGGGGATATACAAACCCGCCCTTTGGGGGGAAAACTGTGAAACTGCTCAATTCTGTGTAACGGTTCCGATCACTAGGAGAAGGGGTCGGAACGTTTTTTTCAGGAACCTCGCGCCGACGGGGACGCCGGCGGTACGGGACCGCGCGGCGTTTTGCCTCGCTTTCTCAGTCCATGTCCTCGTCCACTTTGACGTCGTCGAAGAAGTAATCCGGCAGTTCCCACTTCAGGTCAATGCGGTCGAAGAAACCTTTCTGCTCGGTGGTGATCGCCACGTTTTCCATCACGGTAGGCGTCACGAAAAGGAACAGTTGTGTTTTGTTCTGGTTGTTGATTTTTTGCTTGAAGAGCCATCCCACCACGGGCGCATGCATCAACCACGGCACGCCGGATTGATTGTCGAGGGTGTCGAGCTGGCGCAGGCCACCCAGCATGACGGTTTCCTCGCTGCGCACGATCACGTTGGTGTTGGCCTTACGGGTGTCGATGATCGGGGTTCCTTCTTTTTCACCCGTCTTGACCTTCTGGTCCGTCAGGATGTTCATTCGGACGAAACTGTCGGACGTGATGGTGGGCGTTACGGTGATCTTGATCCCGGCGTCCTTGAATTTCCACGTGGCCTGCGCTCCAGCGCCCTGAACGATGTTGGATTCTTTGTAGGGGATCGAGGTGAGAATGTCGATGGAGGCTTCGATATTGTTCAACGTCACGACCTTCGGATTCACCAGAATTTCGACGATGTTGCGGCTTTCAAGAACATCCAGAACCGCCAGAAGGTCTTTTCCCACATAAGCAGCCGAATAATTATTTCCCGAAAGCACGGACTCGACAAGGTCATCTGTTCCGGGAACCTCGATCGTGCTTGGCGACTTCGCGGCCACATTGCCGTCAACTCCACGGCGCAACAGATAATTGAAGCCCAAGTCTTTCGCCGCTTCGGTTTTCATTTCCACCATACGCCCTTCGATCAGAACCTGACGCTGGGGCTGGTCCAGTTCGGCGATGACCTGTTTGGCCGCTTCGATGCCCGCCGATGTTCCTTTCAGCAGGACCGAGTTGCTGTCCATGTCCGGTTCAACGGCCCGCAGGCCGCCCATCGCCCGGATGTCCGACGTGGACCGGCTGACGCTGTCGGGCAGAGCCCCCGCTTCGGGCGCGACCATTGCGGTCTCAGTTGGCATTCCGGTCATGTCCCCGGCGACATAGCCTTCCGCTTCCGTTGCCGATTCGACAGGCATCTGTCCGAAGGTTGGCACGGCTGCTTGCGGAGCCGCTGCGCTTCCCGCTTCCGGCCCGGCTGTGCCGCCTGTACTCTTCTCGACGAAGAGTTTTTTGAGCGTGTCGGCCATGGGTTTGGCTTTGACCCACTTGAGCTGCACGATCTGGATCATCGGGATGCTGTCTTGTTCGAGTTTTTCGGCCTTGGTTTCGGTCATGGGCGCGAGGCGCACGATGTTGCCCTCGTCGGCGGACAGGGTATAGGCCAGTTTGTGAAGTTTCAGGATTTCATCGAGCGCGGCCTTGAGTTTGACGTTCTCGAGCCGCACACTCATGACTTTGCCCTCGAGCAGGGCGGGGTCGTAGAGGAAGTTCAGACCGGCCTGGTAGTGGATGGTGCGGATGATGTTCTCGAGGCTCGTGTTGACAAAGTTGATGGACACGCGCTTCTGGAGAATATCGGCGGACTCCCAATTCGACTCTTCGGCCGATTTGGAGGTGACCACCAGGAGTTGGTTGTCATTGGGGCCGAGGGCGGGGGCCTTCGCCTCTTCCCCCTGCGTTCCCGGTGTCAGGAAGGTCCACACTGCCGCGGCAGCAATCAAGAGTAGGTTCAGGCGTTTCATGGTTTAGGTTTCTCTCCTTCCTGAGTGGGGTCCTTGACCTGCGTTTCAAATGATTTGTCCCCGACCTTGTACACGATCTTGTCTTTTTCGATGCGTTGCACGAGCACATTTTCGTAACCCGGGTACTTTTGACCTTCCTTGAGGAGGACGCCTCCGACCATGCAGGTCTTGTCCGCCGGGTTGTAGATGATGCCGCTTTCGGTGGCGCTGCGGATTTCGTCGGGCAGCGCGGCCATGACCTTCTCGTCTCCCGTGCCGCCGGGCGCTTCGCGCTGCTTGAGTTTTTCGTCGAGCACGGCGCGGTAGCCGTCCTGAGCGGCCTGTACGAGTTCATCCATGGAGGCCAGCTGGTAGCCTTCCTCGCGCATCTGCTGGTCGAGTCCGAGGACGGCCTCGTATTGTTTCTGCGCCTCGTCCAGATTCCCGGCGGTAAAGGCGGCTTCGGCCTGCGAGTAGCAGCGGTTGGCCTCGACGCGCATACGGCTCCACGGCACCAGCATCGGGTCGCGCTGGCCGGTGGTCTGGTACTGGAACTTCGGGAGCTTCGTCCGGTCGAGCAGGCCCTGCAGGGTCGCGGCCAAACCGGCATCGGATGCGGGCGCGGCTCCCGGCTGGGGTTTTTCTGCCGCGGGCGCGCTCGGTCGTGCGGCCGGTTGGCCGGGCCGTTTGCTCTTGGCCGCGCCCTTTGCGGCGGGTTTGACTGAAACCCTCGGCGCATTCACAGCCGGCGCGGCTGGCGCGGGAGGCGCCACCAGTTCCGGGAGCGCCGGGGCCGGAGTGGCCTGTGGGGCGGTCGCGCCCGGCGGGGGCGTGGGGGGCGCCTCGGGGTCTGCTGCGCCCGGGGCCTGCGCCCAGAGCGCCACGGGCGCCAGCGCCAGTGCGCCCAGAGCGAGAGCGGCGGCCCAGGGGACGCGTGTTGCCTTGGTTTTCTTCATCGGACGTGTTCTCCTTCCGCCGGTGCGGAGGCGCCGGCCAGACTCTCAGCGGACTATTTCTTTTTGGCGCTCGATGGGGCGGGTCGCGCTCCGGGCACCGAGGCTTTGGGCGAAGGTTTGGAACTCGGGACAGCCTGTTTCGATGACGACGAGGCCCTGACCGCGCCAGCCTTAACGGGCGCCGCCGCTTGTTCGATCGGGTCCTTGAAGCGGTAGGTGGCGATCTTGGTATCCACCGTGTGGACTTCGGGCCGTTCGAGGCTGTTGATGATTTTAAAGGTCTTGATGCGCATGAAACGGTCGGGGTTCTGCTCGACTTTGCTCAGGAACGAACCGAAATTCGCGTAGGAACCGTTCGCGACGATCGAGTAGGGGATTTCCTCGTACTCGGTGCCGCCGCCCAGCACCTCGGGGCGCGCTTCGGTGGGCTGGATGTTCGTCTCGCGCAGAGCGCCGTCGAGCGCGGCGAAGAAGGTGATGGGCTGGCTGCTGGTGGGGAGAAGTTTGTTGATCTCCGTGAGCTTCGCGACCAGTTCCTCGTATTTGTTGCCTTCGGTCTCGGCGAGGAAGGTGTTGATCTGCTCCATCTTGGAATCGGTGATATAGAATTCCTGCTCTTTGGCATCGGCCTGGGTCGTGATTTTCTGGATCATGCCTTTGCCGAACATGAGCCAGAAGTAGGTCATGCCGCCCAGCACCAGGATCATGAAGAAGACCACCGCGATCAAATCGTTTTTTTCTTTATCTGTCAGTTGCATGACAACCGTACCTTTCTTGCGTTTGCGACCCTCGGTTTCGAAGCGCGTGGATCTTTCCGCAGAAATATCGTGCTCAGATGGGTATGGTTTCCAGTTTCAGCGCGAAAGCCCAGACGGTCAGCCCGTCGAGATCTTCCTTGCTCTGGCGGTCCGGAATGATCCGGAGGGTTCCGTCCCGGAAGATCAGTTCCGGTCGCGGGGTTTCGACGCTGGCGGACGCTTTCATCGAGGAGCGTTTCAGGTCGCGCGTTTTCTTCGCTCCCGTGGCTGCCGGCGCGGTCTTTGCGCCTTTTTCGGCGCTCTTGGCGCTTGTTTTTGCGCCTGCCGCCGCATCGGTTTTTGCGTCGGGTTTCGGCTCTTCTGCGGCGCCCCCGGCGTCCCGGCGGTCTATGACGAAATAGTCCCGGAAGGCCGCTTCTTTTCCGTCGGATGCGGGTTCGCGGTAGGAATCGAGTTGACGCTGGAATTCGAGGTATTTTTCACGGTGGGTTCCGCGTTCCTCGTCAAACCGGGTGACGGCCGAGATCGTGAGGGTCTGGGTGATCTGGGGCCGCATGGTCTGGATCGGTTCGTCGCCCAGAGCGGCCTCGAAGGGCCCTTTGGCTGCTTTCTTGGCCGCGCTTTCTTTCTTCTCCGGCTTTTCGCCACTGACCGCCGCTTTGTCTTTCTTGGCTTTGTCTGCGTCCTGATCTTTTTTCTTGGCGATGGCCAGGGCGGCCTGGTATTCGGCGCGTCTCTTTTTGGAAAAGTCGGTCTCAACCATATCGACCTTTTCGGTCACGTCCACGCCCGTGATATAGACGCCTTCCGGGGTGAGTTTGGTGAGCATGTCGAGTTTCTGTGCCCAAAAAAGACGGCTCTCGGGCATGAGCGTGGCGAGGATTTCGCTTTTGACTTTGAGGCGCTGCCAGTTGTCGTACTTTTCCTGATGGGTGGCGAGCGCTTTCTTGTAGTCCTCGTCGTATTTTTTCGCCTCAGCCGTGACATAGGCCAGATCTTTATTGGCGGCGGCGAACTGCTTGTAAATGTAATACCCCTCGCCGCCTGCGCCCAGCAGGGTCACAAGGATGATCAGGACCACGAGGGTTTTGCCGGCGTTCGTGCCGGAGGGGAGAGCGGGCGGTCCTCCGGCCGGGGTGGGCGCCGTGGATGTCCTGGCCGCCTTGCGCGAGGCGCTGCGGGCTTTTCGAGTCTGGAGTTCCGGTGGGAGCAGGTTTGTTTTGATCATGGCGATCAGTCCACCACCTTTCTGAGGGCCAGGCCGATCCCGACACCCAAGCTCTTGCGGTACTCCGCGAGGAGTTTGGGGTCAATGTTGGACGACTGTACCACAGGGATGTTCTGGAGAGGATCTACGATTTCCACAGGCAAACCCAGTTCGCGTTGCAGGTGCTCCGGCAAGCCGGGGAGATTGGCCGAACCTCCCCCGATGCACAGGCGGCAGACGGAATGGCCACGCGGCTGGTTTTCGTGGTTTTCGTAGTAGTGAATGGAGCGGCGTATTTCCCCGACGAGGTTGTTGAGGGTGTTGCGGATGGCCCGTTCGATCAACGCTTCCTGAGAGACCTCTCCATCCGCCTCGCCCGTCATGGCCTGGACGGTGCTGCGGATGGTCTGCATGAGTTCGCTGTCGAGGCCTGCGTCGGTCGCGTCGGTGTTGCCACTTTCCTTGACCGCCAGGCCGTGGCGGATCTTGAGGGCTTCCGCCTCGGCGATGGGAATTTTGAGGCGCTGGCTGATGGCGGTCGAGATGGTCGAGCCGCCGATCGAAATGTCGCGCGAGAAACGCGGCATGCCGTCCAGATAGACGGAAATGGTGGTCAGGTCGCCTCCCATGTTGATCAGGCCGACACACTCGCCCGCGGGCGGGCTGTAGTTGGTGTCGAAACAGTTGAGGAACGCGAACGAGTCCACATCCACCACCGAGGGGCTGAGCCCAGCCTCGCGCAACAACTCGGTATGGTCGTGGATCAATTCTTTCTTGGCGCAGACGAGCAGGACGTCCATGCGCCGCTCGCCCCCCTGGTCGGAGTGGCCGATGATAGCGGAGCTCATATTCACATCCTCGATCTGGAAGGGGATGTGTTCTTCCGCATGCCAGCGCAGGGCATTGTTGAGTTCCTGCTCGGGCATTTCGGGCATCGGCGGAATGTAGCGCACAATGACCGATTCGCCCGCGACGGCTGTCACGACTTCGCGTGACGAAATGCCGGCCTGCGTGAGCGCGCGTTTGATGGCGTCGAGAATGGCGGAACGTTGTTGGGTGGGAGAAGCTGGTTTTTCCCCCGAAGGGTAGATTTCGGCGACGCCGAACCGCTCGAGAGCGAATCCTTTTTTGCCGGTCTTTTTCAACTGTACCGCTTTGACCAGCCGCGTGCCAATATCCAGTCCGACTGCTGCCGGGCGCGACCAAAATGCCATGACCCCATCCCCCTTTCAGGCGATCTCCGTTGTGATACACACTTGAATTTGTTCGAAGCGGATGCGTGTAAAACTACCTCATCTGTCACTTTCGAACATGAAACTCATGCGCTCAAGACTGGAGATTCGGAACGAGATATCGTCATCTTACATTTTGTGTTCTGCCCAACACGTTGTTAGAAATAACGCGAAAGGGCTTCGGAACGCAAGAAAAAAATGCAAGTGAATCGGGTTTCGTTCGTCTGTCCCCCTGCCAATTCCGGTTTGCCGCAACTCCTTCAGGTACAACATCTGGTAGCACAGGAATACCGGAAAAACCCCCGCAAAACCGTCATTCTGCCGCCACTTTTCGCGACTTGTCTCGATAAATCAGGCTGAAGGGCGTCAAAATCACGTCATTTTGTGAGGGCGTATTTTTCCTGCCGTTCAAACAAGCCCTCCCGAAACCTTTGCAAACTTTCCCAGTCATCCGAACATATCTTGTATGTGAGAAATATTCGGGAAAGGCTCCATTTTTCTTGAAAAAAAAGAGAACACTCCCCCCACTTTTCCCCCGGAGATTCCCTTTCTTTCTCCGGGCCGTGGGGCTTCCCGTCCTTCGCGGCTCCGTGTCCCCTGATCCTCGAACGCTCACAGCCGGTCCCGATTCGAGTGATCGGGACCGTCCTCCGAATCCTCAGGCGTGTCGAACATTCGCTCGGGGTAGTGAATGCTGCCCAGGTCGTTCTCTTCGATGTGGCCGTCCTCGACCCAGGCGGTTTCGTTTTCCTGCTCGATCACCAGGCGGCGGTAGAGCAACACCACCGCTCCCGCCACGATCAGGGCCAACACGACCCGTATCGGCCAGGGCCACCCCCGGTGTTCCCCCGTGACGTTGCTGTGACCCTGCCGGGCTTCGGCTTGTTTAACGGCCGCTTCCAGGCTCTTGCGTTGCCGTTCGATTTCCCCCAGATCGCGTTCGAGCGATCGGATGGATTCGTTCAGGCTCGCCTGGGCGCTCTGCGCCATCTGGGCCAGTTTCTTGACCTCGTCGCGCATATTGTTTTCGCGCAGTTCGAGTTCCCGCAACTCCGCCTGAACTTTTTTCACCGGGCGCGAAGGGGTTTCGCTCGGCGCCGGGACGCTTTCGGCGGCGCTTTCATTCTTCGGGGCCTGCTTTTCACAGGCGCCCAAAAGCAGAGACGCAACAAGAAGGGTTATGAGGAAAAGAAAAGGGTGTTTCATGCCGTCTCCTGTGCCCGAGTCGGAAGCGGACGGAAAATCGCTTCCCCCGGCTGCGATCCTGTCCGATCGCCAACAAAACCGTTACCTGCACCACCAGAAGTCGGCGCACAGCGACTGATTGCCTACCGGCTCGGGCGTCACTTTTTCGTGTGTTTAATCTACTCCTCCGGGTTTGCGGGTGTCAAGCAACATAAATGCGGAATTTCTAAATCAGGAATGAGGAAATGTCCGATGGGGCAAGGGTTTGCTTTCCTTTGTCCCCGCACTCCAGCCTGTCTGCTTGACAAGCGTCTCTATCTCCCGCCAGAGGACCTCTCAATGGTTTTGCCTCGGAGGTTGCCGAACCGGACTGGAGCCGGTAGAATGCCGATGCGGGAATTTTCGGGGGAGAGGGGGTGGCCTCCTTGAACCCCTTCCCGAACCTGAACGAAACGGAATGGTTGGATGGATCTGAAAGTGCGGGCCGGGCAGGCCGGGACAGTTCTTCTGGACGGCGGGAAAGCGGGCGGCGCGCAACCCTGGAGCGGGTTGTTCGAGGCGCCCCGGGAAACACTCGTTGCCTGGACGCCGGACGAAGTGCGACCGGTTCTGGAGGCCATCCAGCGGCTGGCGGATGAAGGCCATGTGCTGGCGGGATTTATCGCCTATGAAGCCGCGCGCGTTTTCGACCTGACCACGCATGAGACTCAGGCGGGGACGCCTCTGGTCTGGTTCGGAGTGTATGACAAGGGCATGCGTCTGGATCGGGCCGAATGGCCTGTCCCGTCTTCTGAAGTTCGTTCTCTTGAAGAGGAAGGCGGTTCGTTCAATGTTTCGAAGGAGGCCTACTGCGCGGCGGTCGAGGCCGCGCGCGAGTGGATCGCCGCCGGTCACACGTATCAGGTCAACCTGACGGGCAAGCGGCGGTTTTCTCTGTCCGGCGCACCGGAAGGCTTTTCTCCGTTCGATTTCTATAGCCTTCTGCGCCGCCTCCAGCCGGTCCCCTATGGCGCGTACCTCAATCTGGGCGATCTCCAGATCCTCTCTTGTTCGCCCGAGTTGTTTCTCCACTGCGACGGTCGGACCCTGACGACGCGTCCGATGAAGGGAACCCGTCCGCGTGGGCTGGATTGCGCGGAAGATGCTCGCCTCCGCCGCGCATTGCGCCGGGACGCGAAGGAACGGGCCGAAAACGTCATGATCGTGGACCTGATGCGGAACGATCTGGGGCGCGTCTGCGAAACGGGCTCGATTCGGGTCCCCCGTCTCTTCGAGGTCGAGCGGTACGCGTCCGTCCACCAGATGACCAGTACCGTCACGGGCCGCCTGAGGCCCGACGCCGGACTGGTCGAGATCCTTGAGGCGACTTTCCCCTGCGGTTCCATCACCGGCGCGCCCAAACGGCGCACGATGGAGATCATCCGCGACTTGGAGCCGGAACCGCGCGGGGTCTATTGCGGCGCGATCGGGCGGATCGGTCCTGGACGGAAGATGACGCTCAGTGTGGCCATTCGGACCCTGGTCCACTCGGGGCCGGGTCGTTACGAGTTGGGCGTGGGCAGCGGGATCACCTGGAGTTCAAAAGCGCGGGACGAGTGGCGCGAGACCCAACTCAAGAGCCATTTCCTGAAACTTCGGCCAACGGAATTTTCCCTGATCGAGACCTTGTTGTGTCGTCCGGATGCGGCCCCTTCCAGCGATTCCGAATCGTTTTCTCAGAGAAACGACCGGCGCTATCTTTATTATGGGGACCATTTGAAGCGTCTCGCGTCCTCGGCGCGGTACTGGGGGTTCCCTTTCCCGCGCCTGCGGATCGAGACCGCGCTGGCCGAGGCTGCCGGGGAGGGGAGCGAGCCGTTTGTGGCCCGACTGGCTCTCGACCGCACGGGCGCCATTCAGTTGACCCGGCGGGAGGTGGAACCGGTTGCCGGTCCGGTTCGTGTGCGTGTGTCGAAGGAGCGGACGCGTTCAAACGACCCGTTTCTCTGCCACAAGACGGACGCGCGGGATTTGTACGACACGGAGTTTCGGAGCGCGCGCCGGGCGGGGTATTTCGAGGCGCTTTTCGTGAACGGGCAGGGCTTTCTGACCGAGGGCGCGATCACCAATGTTTTTCTTTGCATCGAAGGTCGCTGGCACACCCCGCCCCTCGCGCGCCACGACGTGTTGCCGGGCGTCTGGCGGCGGCATTTCCGGGCCGAGACGAAAGCGCAGGAGACCGCGCTGCGTCTCAACGATCTGGCCCGGGCCGACCGCATCGTGATCGGGAATTCCGTACGGGGCCTGATCGAGGTCGAAGAGGTGGTGACGGTTGAAGGAACTCTCTGGAAACGTGGCGTTTCCCAGAAGGGGTAGAACGTTGAGCGCCAACGGCGCGGATTAATCGTAGCCTGGGGCAAGCGAAGCGTCGCCCCAGGAAAGGCGTCCCTCTTTTCCACAAGGGCTGAAGGCCCGGACTATGAAAGAGGGACGAAACGCTTCGATGAAGCGCGCTTCCAGCCCTCATAAGAGAACGACATCCGGGATTCCTGAAATCCGGCCGGTTTCCCGCCTCTGTGTCCCCCGCAGTCAAAATGTGCTGTTTCTTGAGCGCCATTCCGTGTCAAATGCCGGGTTCCCGTTTTGGCCGGATCAGACGCCAGATCCCCTGAACGCTGCGGTACAAAACAACCGCCACGAAGGGGAAGATGAACACGAAGGGGAGAAAGACGGCCAGGGGCCAGTGCCACCAGCGCGCCGGACGCGCGTCCCGTCCGGCGGGGACGCTGTGCGCGGGCAGGTACACCATCAACCCATAGACGAACGTCCACATTCCCACTTGGATGAGATTTTGCAGTCCAAAGGAGAGCGTTTCGGCCAGGGTGCCGGTCAGGCCGAAGAGGAGGGTGACCTGCAGGGGTTTGAAGTCGTATCGGCTCAGCAGCCATGCCCAGCAGATGAACCACGGGATGAACACCACCACGCTGGTCGAGATCACCTTGAAGTAATTTGTGGAGACCGTGATCCGCGCCACGTCGGTTGCGGCGCCCAGCCACGGGCCCAGATTGGTCATCGTGGTGGTGACCGCCTCCTCGAGCAGGGCGAACAGGGTACAGAACAACACGAACCGCCAGTGCCAGCTCAGGGGCAGGCGCCGCGCCCACCCGGAAAACCGGTCCCGCACCAGGCGCATGGCGAGTCCCCCCGCGAGGCACCAGATTCCGATCAGCCCGAGCGCCATTTTGATGATGGCACGCTGGTCCGGGTCGGCTTCGCCCCCGAGGATGAACACCGCCACCGCCGTGGTGGACAGGAGCCCCCATCCCGCCAGGATCTGTAACATAAGCCGCGTTTTCCGGACTTCGGAAGGCATGTTGTCCTCCGGGGTATCTGTAAAATGGAACCAGGTAATGTCAATATGAGTACACCTGTTTCCAGAGTATTCGTCAAGGGGTGGGTGTAGATTGATTCCAGAAACTACGGAACCGCGATGCGCCGGCGGGGACGCCGGCGGTACAGGGGGCCGCAAGGTTGGATGGAGATGTGGGCGACGAGGACGCCCGCGCGGTCCCCATAAAGAAATCCCGCCCCAGAAGATCTGGGGCGGGGATTCGGGGGTCAATCGTGAAGACTTCCGGAGAAGTTTCACTTTTTCAGGCGCACATTCCATGTCCCCTGTTTCCGGCCTTTGTCTCAAGAAGAAAGGTCGAGGGGGAGGGATGTATGCGGCGCGAATTAGAACCGGTAGTGGGCGAAGGCCTTGTTGGCTTCGGCCATGCGGTGGGTTTCTTCACGCTTGCGCATGGCGGCGCCGGTTTTGTTGTAGGCGTCGAGCAACTCGTTCGAGAGGCGCTCGCCCATCGTTTTTTCGCCGCGGCTGCGAGCGGCATCCAGCACCCAGCGGAAGGCGAGGGCCTGACGGCGGCTCGGAGCGACTTCGACGGGGATCTGGTAGTTGGCGCCACCGACACGACGGCTCTTGACTTCGAGGATGGGCTTGACGTTCTCGAGGGCCTGGTTGAAGACCTCGAACGGATCCACCTCGGTCAGACGCGTGGAAATGCGCTCCAACGCGCCATAGAAGAGGCCTTCGGCGATGCTCTTCTTACCGCGCGACATGATGCAGTTGATAAACTTGGCGACCGTGACGCTGTTGAAGCGTTTGTCGGGAAGGATTTCGCGCGACTCGGCTTTTCTTTTCCGGCTCAAGTTACTCTCTCCTTTTTCGGGCGTCTTCGGGACGCCTTTACTGAAACATATTCGTCAGCGGACGTTGTCGCGAAGACATAGAACGTCCGGGATGATCGGATTCCACGGCTTATCAGCCCCGGATCGAAACGCCTGAGAAGGCGTTGTTATTTCTTGCCGCCCTTTTTGACCGGAGCCGCAGCCTGACCGCCCTTGGGACGTTTGGCGCCGTACTTGGAACGACCCTGCTTACGGGCGTTGACACCCTGGGTGTCGAGCACGCCACGCACAATGTGATAGCGCACGCCGGGAAGGTCCTTGACACGGCCTCCACGCACGAGCACGATCGAGTGTTCGTTGAGGTTGTGGCCTTCGCCGGGGATGTAGGCCGTCACTTCGATGCCATTGGTGAGGCGCACACGAGCGACCTTACGAAGGGCCGAGTTGGGCTTTTTCGGCGAGGTGGTGCTGACGCGGGTACACACCCCGCGGCGCTGGGGGCAACTCATCAGCGCGGGCACATTGGATTTCGTCACGACTTTGCGACGCGGTTTGCGGATCAATTGGTTTGTTGTCGGCATTTTGTTCCATTTCCTTCTGTTCTAGCCGCGCCTTCCGACTTCAATGGGCGTGGAGCATCGTAATGTATCTATCCATGTGGAGTCTGTCAAGAGGAATTGCATGGCTTTTTTATTTCTTTTCGGCGCCGAGGGCCGAGTGTTGAGGCCGATGTCCCGTTTCTTGTCCCGGAAACCTTCCTCAACCGTCTCCAGAACAGGGGGTCGGGTTTATACAGGACTCATTTCAGGCAGGATAGAAACTTAATGGCGATGCCAAGTAGAAAGCCTTGTCTTTGGCGGGCCGGTTTCCTATAATGGAGGTTGTTACTTCGTCTGCCTGTCTGGAATTCCTCTGGCGCGTGCGGGTTTGTCGCGCGGCGGCGTCCTTTGGCTTTTGGGATGGGCGTGAACGCGCATATTGTTCTGGAAGAAGATTTCTCATGAAGCGCACGGGGAAGACCCACAAAAAAGCGCCATCGGAATTTTCCATTCTGTTCATCCGCCCCTCCAAGTACGACGATGAGGGGTATGTGATCCGGTACTTTCGGGGCGTCCTGCCCAGCAATACGATCGCCGTGCTCAGTGCGCTGAGCCAGCAGGTTTTCGACTCGGGCCACTTCGGCCCCGGCGTCGCCTCCCGGATTGTCGTTCTGGACGATACCGTTCAGGGGATTGACGAGCGGCGGCTGGCGCGGCGCTATCTGGGTCCGAACCGGCGGGCGCTGGTGGTTCTGGCCGGGGTGCAGTCGAACCAGTTCCCGCGCGCGTCCGATCTGGCCGTGCGGTTCAAGGCCGCCGGGTTCGAGGTGATGGTCGGCGGGTTCCACGTCAGTGGGGCGATTGCCCTGTCTCCCACGATTCCCCCGGAGTGTCAGGCGCTTCTGGACCGGGGCATTACCCTGGTCAAGGGGGAAGTCGAGGACGTCTGGGGCGACCTGCTCGACGATGCCTGGCGGGGCGAACTTCAGCCCTTCTACGACATTCGGGTTTCCCCCGACATCAGCCACGCTCCGACACCCGAGGTCAACCTGAAGTACCAACGGCGGTTCGTTTATCCCTTCATGGCCACGATGGACACCAGCCGCGGGTGCCCCTACAATTGCTCGTTCTGCACGATCATCAACGTTCAAGGGCGCAAGATGCGGTGCCGTTCCGTTGAGGCGATTCTGCGGCGCGTCGAGGAAAACTACCGGCGCTCGAAAATTGATTTCTATTTTTTCACGGACGACAACTTTTCGAGGAACCGGCACTGGGAGGAGATTTTCGACGGGCTGTCGGCGCTGCGCGAAGAAAAGGGGATTGTGGTCAGCTTCATGATGCAGGTGGACACGCAGGCGTGGAAAATCCCGGGATTTGTCGCGAAAGCGGCCCGCGCCGGATGCACGCAGATCTACCTGGGGATCGAGTCGCTGAATCCCGACAACCTCGCCGCCATCAACAAGAAGCAAAACGTGGTGGACGAGATGGCCGCGATGGTGCAGGCCTGGCACGAGGCGGGGTGCGCCTGTCACGCCAGCTATATTGTGGGGTTCCCCTACGACTCGCCCGAGTCGGTGGCCCGCGATGTGGAGTTGCTCAAAAGCCAGGGGTTCGACCAGTGTTCGTTCTTCATGTTGACGCCCCTGCCGGGGTCGGCCGACCACGCGGGGATGATGGCCGAGGGGGTTTACCTGGACCCCGACTACAACCGGTACGACTCGATGCATGAGACGTTCCAACTGCCGCATTTCAACCCGGGGGAATGGGTTCAATCGTATCGCGATTCGTGGGAAAGCTTCTTCAACCCCACTCACATGCGCGACGTTTTGAATCGGTGCAATCCGAACACCTACTGGGGGATTTTCAAGAACTACATGTGGTACCGCAATGCGATGTTCGAGGGGATTCACCCGATGATTTCGGGGTTCTGGCGGCGCAAACCGCGCGTGGACAAGCGGCCCGGTTACGCAGTCGAGAACCCTTTCCGCCATTTTCTACGGCGTTTCTCGGACGGATTCAAGACCGTGCGTTTCTGGGGGAAACTGTATCTTGAACTTCAGGATCTCTGGCTCCAGACTCGCATCCATGCCGATTCGCCGTGGATTTACCTGATCGCGTGGCGTGACCGTTTCGGTGAAAACCTGAGTGAGTGGCCGGAAGCCGTGCGCGTGCGGGCCCGGCAGATGTGGCATTCTCTGGGAGAAAGTGGCGGTTGGGCGAAGGAGTGGTGGCGCGCCATCGAGGAGCGGGGGGCGCAGGCCCGCGAGGTGTGGCGCCTGATCGAAGAGCAGGCCGCCCGGACAAAAGAGCGGTGGGACGACTCGGTGGAATCGAGCGGCGTCCGCGTCCGGGAGATGTGGCAATCGCTTGGCGACCGGGGTGTTCAGGCTCGGGAAGTCGTCCAGCAATCGTTCAGCGAGCGCCGCGCTCAGGCGCGCGACTGGCTGCAGGAGAACGCGTCGGGTTTTTCGGATTGTTGTCGGACGCGATTTGCGGGATTGTGTCTGTCAGGAAAAGAAATGCGCGGTCGGATTGCCCGCCACCCGTTCTGCCAGCTGGTTGTCCGGTGGAACGCGAAGAGCAGGCGCAACATGCTGACCTCGCGCGCGCAACTGGACTCGTACTGGGCGCGCCTGTGCCAGTGGGCCCGCGAGAAGCGTTTCTTCCGCCTGTCGCTCGAAACGCCCCGGATCGGGGTGAACGTCTTGCGCGAGGCCCGCTTGTCGGTGACGTTCATCGTCTATTTTCTCCACGAACTGACCTGCGACTGAGGGGGGACAATACAACCGAGGCCGAACTGGATCAGGATAGATCGGAATCTTTACGCGAAAGTAATTCAAAGTCCTTTATGGTTCCGCCCGACAGGCAGCAGTCAATGATCTCGCGGCCCAGGGGGAGAAGATCCGGGGTCTTGAAGAGTTCCAACTGCTCGCGGAAGAACTCCATCAACTGGGTGGCGCCCTGGTCGTAAGCCTCGACCCCGACCTCGGGCTGGGTTTCGACCTGGGTGATCCAGTGTCCCACTGAACTGCCTTCGACCTGCACCATGTTGAGCGTGTAACCGAGCAACGGACAGCGCGAGGCCACAATCTGGTCCTCGCGGAAGCGACTCGAACCTCGGCGCGCCAGGTACTCGCGGCAGATCCACTGGGGCATGAAACCCACGTACCAGGCGCCGACGTGCTGGTTGGGGATCAGCGTGTAAAGTGTGTCGGACGCACTCAGGAGTTGCCGCAGCAGAATGTTGGCGTAGTGAACCCGCTGGCCCGTGGCGAAGGGCCAGAAACTGCCCACCCCTTCGCTGGGAATCCCTTCGCCCTTGTACACAATGCTGGGGTTGTCATACCCGCGCGGCGAGGTCAGGCGCCAGAGCCAGGCGAGCGCGGGCGGGAGGATGTGGAACAGGCCCAGAATGCCATACGTCGGCTTTTCGCGGGTGCAGGGGGGCGTCCGGACTCCGAAGCTGCGGATGTCCACCGTCACGTCTCCTTCGACGATGCCGGGGACGATGTGGCGCGGAATGATGACGCGGGGATTGGGACAGGGCACTCCGGGAGCGTCTTCGACGTGGTCCCAGATCAGCGCCCGTCCCTCGGGCACCGAGTCTATGTTTAGGAACAGGAGCGGTTCGGAAGGCTGGACGGTCAGCTTTTCCAACTGGGGATCGGAACCGTATTCGGAAATGTGGTTTACGCGCACGAACCACGCCTGTTCGGCGTCGCAGAGGTTCAACTTGCGTTCGCGCCCGCGGATGGTGCGGTGGCACAGGCCCATATCGTCGGTCACGGGGAGTAGTTCGCATCCGCGCGGCAGGGTCAGGTGGCGTTTTTCGCCCGTCACCAGGTTTTGGCCGAGCAGCAGCCGCCCGTCGCTTTCGCGGTGGGGATACTGGAGCATCTCGCTCTTCCCGCCGCCGCTGGCGCCCTCGTGCATGAAAACCACGTGGTTGTCGTACGGCGTGATGACCTTGACGGTCGAGCAGTGGGCCGTGACCCACCCTTCGTACTCGCCCTGGTGCAAGAGCATGCCATAAACGCCCTTCTTGGCGCTGGGGCCCGGGTAGAGGTTGTAACTGAACAACTCGTGCGCGCCCTGCAGGCGGTTGTGGACGACGACTTGTTTCCCCTCGAAATGCGTGTGACGAAAGACCGGCGCCACGTAGATGAAGGCGCGGGGGGTGAATTGGGGGGCGATCTGGTCCAGAGGCAGGATTCCCTGAATCATGGCCAGGCCCAGGGCGAAGAATCCCGCGTTTGCCGGACAGATCGCCAGGGCGGGGAACCCCTTGGGTTCTCGGCCCGCCGTGAAGGCGAAAACCGCCAGTTCCTGTTGTTTCATCCAGTCGAACGTTTCTTGGCGCAGTCCGGCGAAATCCTGACCGAATCGGTCGCTGAAGCGCTCCTGGTCGGTGGGCTGGTCGTCGCCGATAACCATGCACTCGGCATCGCGCCGCCGCATGTACGGCTCGGGGTAGTTGGCCACGATGCCGTTGCGGGTGTGGCAGACCTGCGCTTCCACAATGCGTCCCTGCCCCGGCACGTCGTAGGCGACTTCATGCCATCCGTCCTTCGTATCCCGCAAGGCCAGCGCGATCAGTTCCTGAGTGGAACCGGCATAGATGACGCCGGGCGCGGATCGTAACAGATCTTGAATTTCGGGAGGTAAAGTGGATAAAAAGGGAAGCGCCACGACACCTGTCATTGTCGTAATTCCTTTCAGAGTAATGTCTTACAAAAATCTCTCGCGCCGTCAGGCGATCACACCTTCGAGCCGTTGTTGCGAATCGCGGACATCAGGGTCTGATAGCCGTAATGGGCGATCAGGTTGTCCAGCAGGATCATCGCCATGTAACTTTCCGCCACCGGCCACACGCGGGCCACAATGGTCGGGTCACGGCGCGTGATGGCGGCCAGCTGTTTGTTCTCGAGCGTGTACTTGTCAATGGTCTGCTGCGGTTTATCAATCGTCGGAGTCGGTTTGACGGCCAGTCGGGCGATGATGGGCTGCCCCGTCGCCAGACCGCCGGTGATACCGCCGGCGTTGTTCGAGAGAAACTCCACGTGTCCGTCCCGGGCGTGCAGAGCGTCGTTGCTCTGGATGCCGGTCATGTCTTTGACGGCGAAACCCGCGCCCACTTCCACGGCCTTGACGGCCCCGATGCCCAGCATGCGGCCCAGTTCCGCGTCGAGTTTGGCAAAGACCGGCTCACCCAGTCCGGCGGGCACACCCAGCGCAACCACTTCGACCATGCCGCCGGAGGAATCGCCCGTGTCGGTGATGCGGTTGCAGGCGTCCACCATCGCATCGGCCGCCGCGAAATCGGGACAGTTGATGACGCCGTGGACTCCGTATTTTTCCCGGATCTCGTCCTGAGTGGCGTGGGGCGCTTTGGCGCGGATTGCGTCAATTTCCTCCTCGATCTGGGCGAAGACGGCGGCCTTCTGGAGGAAACGCATTTCCTCCGTGATTCGGCCTTTCACGTAAACTTCCTGATAGAAGGGGTCCAGGTCGCACCGCATCCGTTTGTAGTGCGCGACCGACTCGAAGGCCTTCTCGAGGTCCAGTTCGGGGCAACGTACTCCCGCCGCTTCCTTGACATAGGCGAAAATCCGGATGCCGCATTTTTCCAGGACCTTTTTGGCCACATAACCGGCGGCCACGATCGGGGCGGTGTAGCGCCCGCTGAAAATGCCGGCGCCGACCGCGTCGTCGTCCACCCCGTATTTCACGAAGGACGCATAGGAGGCGTGGCCGGGACGCGGTGTGCGGTTGGTGTCCTGATACTGCTGGATATGGATGAGATGGCGGTCCAGATTCGGGATCAGGACCGTCAGCGGGGTTCCGTTGCTGTGGCCGCCGTTGTGGGCGCCGGGTACGGTGTCGGAGACGTTCAGGCCCGTATAGACGATCGGCAGATCGGGTTCCTTGCGCGGCGAAGACAGTTCATCCGCGCCGGGTTTGCGCAGAAGCAGGTCCCCGTAGATTTCCTGGTCGGTATAGGTCATCCCGGCAGGAACACCCTGGATGATGGCCGTCAGCCCTTCCTGGTAGGAACCTCCCGACACGGTCACCTGAAACTGTTTCCCAAAATGACATCCGAACATGCTTCGCTTCCTTTCCGCCTGATTGTTATGACTGGTCCGTTTCCCAGCCCGCCTATCATTTCCGATTTTTACCTTTGAGACAATAAAAACCTGTAAAAACCGCCTGCACCGGGGGAACATCCGAGAAAATTCTGACTGTGCCCCCCTTCCGGGTATCCGGAGGCTTCCCCGGATCTCGAATTATAGAAGGGTTGACGGATAAAAGAATAATAGATAATGTATATCTGGAATATAGCTTCAGCCTATATGAAAGGAGTCTTTTCCATGGAATGGCTGAATTACCACCATCTCTACTACTTTTGGGTCGTGGCCAAGGAAGGGTCCATCACGGCGGCCTGTTTGCAGTTGCGCGTGGCGCAACCCACCGTCTCGGCCCAGATCATGGCCCTGGAAGAATCGCTGGGCTGTAAACTTTTCAACCGCTCGGGCCGACGGCTGACCCTGACGGAAAACGGACGGATGGTGTACCGCGATGCCGATGAAATCTTTTCACTGGGCCATGAGATGGTCAGTAAACTCAAGGGGCAGAACCAGGGGGTCCAGCGATTGCACCTCAATGTTGGTGTCACCGACATGATGCCGAAACTCCTGGTCTTCCGTCTTCTGCAACCGACCACTCAGATCGCCGAGCCTGTCAGCATTGTGTGTCACGAGGGGAAACACGCCGACCTGCTCGCCAAACTTTCCGTTTATGAACTCGATATCCTGCTCACCGACGCTCCGATCGGTTCCCAAGCCAAGGTCAAGGCGTTCAATCACCTGCTGGGCGAGTGCGGGGTCAGTGTTTTCGCCGCCCGGAATCAGGCGGCGAAATACGCCGCAAATTTCCCCAAATCGCTCCATCTGGCACCCTTTCTTTTCCCGATTGTTCATTCCAACCTCCACCGATCCTTGAACAACTGGTTTCTCGAACACAGAATCACTCCGTCCGTTCTTGGCGAATTTGAGGATAGTTCCCTCATCAAAATCTTCGGCCAATCCGGTCTGGGCCTCTTTGTCATGCCCACCGTGGAGGAGCAGGAGATTCTGCGCCAGTATGATGTGAGGGTGGTGGGCCATCTGGCGGGCATCAAGATGCGGTTTTACGCCATCTCAACCGAGCGAAAAGTGAAGAATCTGGCCGTGCTGGCAATTACCGAAACCGCACACAAATCTATTTTTGAGTAGCATCGCTCTCTTTCAGCGCCAGTCGGGAGATTGGCGCTCGCGGCAACGCTCTTTGTCGGGAAGGTCCGATTCTCGTATCTCAATTCTCCGAGCCTTTTGCAAAAGTATGGGTTAAACGGCGACAAAGTCGGGTTGGTCGTTTTGAAAGGTTCTTACATTCGGGTCTAAACGCCATTCCACTTTTCGTCATTCCCGCGAAAGCGGGAACCCAGATCCAGGGCGTTCTGGTTGATTGCGTTTCCCTTGAGTTTCCTCCCTGTTTTCGCGTTCGCGCGCCTCTGGGTCCCCGCGTTCGCGGGGATGACAAAAGGGGGACGAGCGCCGGGAGGTTTGAGTCGCAAGATCGGAGAAGGATACTCCCTCAATGCTCCCCCTCTTGGATTTCCCGCGAGCCATTTCCCCTGGTAATTTTTACAGGTTTTGACAATCGCCCTTCCATTGCCCGCCGGGGTGTGGTATGTCAGTGCCCATGAAAATTGCCCTCATTACTCTCGGATGCGACAAAAATACCGTGGACACGGAATATCTGGCGGGCGTGCTGGCGGCCCGCGGCCATGAAGTGGCCGTCGAAGGGGAGCAGCGCGCGCTCGACGTGGCCGTGCTTTTCACCTGCGGGTTCATCGAATCGGCCCGCGAGGAATCGCTCGACGCCACCTGGCAGTTCTGCGAGGCGCGCGACCGCGTCGGCAACCCGCGCCGGGTGATTCTGGCGGGGTGTCTGGGACAGCGCCTGGGTGAGTCGGAGTCGGAGGACGACGAGGACTTCCCGCCCGTGGACGCCATCGCCGGAGTCGGGCATCCCGAAGTGCTGGCCGACCTGGTCGAGGCGGTGGCCGCCGCCGGGGACGGCGAGGCGGTTTCTCCGATTATCCCCCCGCCCCAGATGACGATGGACCATCCGGTGCCGCGTCTGCGGCTCGACCGTTCGCCTGCCGCCTACCTGAAAATCGCCGATGGGTGCAACCACACCTGTTCCTTCTGCGCCATTCCGTCCATGAAAGGCCCCTACGTCAGCGTTCCCCGGGAGATTGTCCTGGAAGAGGCGCGGGCGCTTCTGGACTCCGGCGCGCGCGAACTGGATCTGGTGGCGCAGGATCTGGCGCCCTACGGGCGCGACCTGTACGGCGCGACCTACGGCCTGCCGGACCTGCTCGAAGCGCTGTGTCGGCTCGAGGGGGATTTTCGCATCCGTCTGCTCTATCTCTACCCGGCGGGGTTGACGGATCGGTTCCTCGAGGTCTTCGCCCGTGAGGAGAAGATTTGTAAGTACCTGGACATCCCGCTCCAGCATCTGGATCTGGATGTGCTGCGGTCCATGCGGCGTCCCGACGCCGGGGGGGGCATTGCCGAGCGCATCGAGCGGGTGCGCCAGGCGGTTCCCGCCGTGGCGATCCGGACCACGATGATTGTGGGTTTTCCGGGCGAGACGTCTCAGGCGTTCAAGAATTTGTTGCGTGAGGTTGAGGAAATCCGCTTTGACTGGCTCGGCGCATTTTGCTTCTCGCCCGAGGAGGGGACGCCCGCCGCCGAGATGGAGGAGCAGGTGCCGACCAAGACCGCCGAGCGGCGGCTGGACCGCCTGATGCGCCTTCAGGCCGGGATCACCGCCGACGGGTTGTCCGATTGGGTTGGGCAGCGGTTGCGTGTGCTGGTCGAATCCGTTTCGGTCGAAGAGGATGAGGCTCGGGGGCGTTCGTACCGTGAGGCCCCGGAAGTGGACGGCGAGGTGATCCTGCAACGGCATAAGGGCGACCCGGCCGACTGGCTCGAGCGCCTGCGTCCCGGCGACTTTGTCGAGGTGGAAATCATCGCCTCGGACACCTACGACCTGATCGGGCGGGTGGTGTGGGAGTAAACAAGGGAATTGACCGCCTGGATGGCCGTTGACGGGGTACTACGAGGGATCTGCATTTTACACCCGAAAAAAGCGAGAGTTCCATGTGGCGCGAGAAGATCAAAAACGGCTTGTTGCGGTTCTCCCAGGCGTCTCCGAAACGATTTGTCGCCCTGATGGTTCTGATGATGTTTGTGTTCAAAATTCCATTTGTTCCGGTCATGCTGGCTCTGGGAGGATGGGGTACAACAGAGGGTACTGCAAAACTCGGCGTCGTCGGCGTCCTTTTCTCCTTTCTCCTGCTTCCGTTAGAGACGTTGTTGGGACAGGCGTTTCCATTGTGGGTGTTGCGAAAGTTTGGCGTCTCGTGCTGGACCCCACTCTGTCTGCTGTCGGCGGCGTTCTTTGGCGTTCTGCACTTACCTGCCGGCCCCGGCGCCTTTTTCGTCGGTCTCGGGGGCGGCATGTCTTTGTCGCTCTGTTGGCTGGTCTGGCGGGGAGGGACGTCCTTGAAGGCCTCCTCCTGGCTGACTTTGAGCGGAGGCCGTTGCCCGACCAGGCGAGAGGAGGGGACGTTTCTGAAGGCGTTAATTGGGACGACTCTGGTTCATTTCATTCACAATTTCCTGTGTTTTTTCGGTTACTTTGTTCAGGGAGGCGCTGCCGGGTAGAACCGTTTGGCGGTCTTCAGGAGCGCTTTGGGAATGCGGTGGATTCTGTACTTTCGGATTGGGATATGTGCCGGATTTTGAAGAACTGGACAAGGAACGGCCCTCCCTCCTTCCGCTTCTCCGGGGTTGTTGAGCGGCTTTGAATTTCCCGACATTTCCCTTGCATTCTCCGGGGGAAGTGGCTATAAAACACCTCCTTGCTCGCGTGAGTGGGCAGGGACGGACTAAGAGATGTGTGCCGGGATGGCGGAATTGGCAGACGCGCAAGACTAAGGATCTTGTGGGAGAAATCTCGTGGGGGTTCAAGTCCCCCTCCCGGCACCAAAACGAAAACCCTTGAAAACAAACACTTTAAACACCCCTCGCGGACGCAGACAATTTCTGCGTCCGTTTCCTTTTGACGCCCCGTTTACCCCCCATTTACGCCCCATCCATGTAAGGATCTTGTAATAGATTTTTAAGGGTGAGTAACCGAAACAGTTACCCACTGCCCCATCCGAACAAAAAAAAACGGCCCCCCAGCCTTCCGGCCAGGAGACCGCCCCTGTCAAGTGCCCTTGACAAGCCCCACCTCGCTAAGGAGGCGCAATTCGAATCCAGCTAGCAAACTCGGACCGGTTCTCGCTCGCGTCCACCGCTCGCACCGCATACCAGTACGGGCGCGCCGTCAGCGCCTGGTCCAGGAACACCGTCCCCGTCGTCACCCCCACCTTGACCGCCCGGAAGACCTCATAGCGGACCACATCCGGCTCCGCGTTTTTGTCCCAGGCCAACTCGATCCGGATCGGCTCCAGCCGTTGCGGCCGTTCTATCCGCATCGCGCCGTCCGGACCCTGAATCACGTCCAACCAGATCGGCGCGAGCACCAGGAGCGCCCCTGCTATCTTCGAGAGCATAAGGCCTCCCTCACTCGGCTTTCAGTTTCGACACCGCGTCGCGCCCGAAAATCGCCAGCACGCCCACGATGATCGTCTGCACGCCCTCGATCTTGTTCCCGAGCGCGATCATCCCCGCGCCCGTCACGATGGTCCCAAGTCCGCCCCAGAACGTCTTCGTCTTCCACAACTTCATGATCCGATCCCCCTTTGCCTATTTTTAGCCGCCCAGGCGGCCTTATTCCATCTCAAGCCTCGGCGTGTCATACGCCCGATTCAGCCACCCCTCCAGGTACGCGTAGTACCGCTCCGGCCTCTTAGCCGCCATCTGCCGGTACACACCGCCCCCCTCGCTGCACAACGCCGCCAACAGCCGCCCCGGATCGCTCCCGTTCACCGCCGCCAGCGTCTTCGCGCCCAGGACGCCATCCTCCTTCAGCGCGTAACTCGTCACCGCCCGACACGCCCGTTGCAGAATCACCACCGCCTGCCACGTCCCCATGTTGATCGCGTAGTCCAGCAGTTTCGTTGCGACCCGCTGGTCCGCAATCTGCTCGTAGATCTGGCGCCAGAACCGACGCTTGTAGAATGCGCGCGCCTCACACTGCGTCAAGCGCTTTACGTCCTCGATGTCCACGTCCCCATCCCCATCCAGATCCAGCCCCTCGCGCTCCATCTCCGGCAACGTCACCCCCCAGCGCGTCCATACCGGGTCTTGCGTCAACTCCTCCCCCTCGTGCTTCAGCACCCACTCGATCCCCGCCTCAAACCGTGACATCCTCATTCCCCCCTCCCTCTGTTTCGGTTCTTTGTGCCTTGGTGTCTTGGTGGTTTCTTTCAGTTCCTCACTTCAGCACCCAGATCGAATCCACCAGCAGCCCCACCGCGTCCTTATTGCTCCCCGTCACCGTCAAGACCAGGTCGATCACCCCATTGAGAGCCACGCTGTAATTCGCGGCATTGATCGCCCCCAGAAGAGTGCTCCCCGTCGCCAGATCCGGCGTCCACGCCGCGCTCGACATAGACGGCCCCTGATTCGTGTTCATCGTCGAAACCGCGTTCCCGCCGATCTTCAGATTCACATACGGCTGCACCGCCCCCGTGTCGTTCGTGCCGTGCTTCGCCGTCAGCGCCACCAGCGCCGCAGCCCCCCGACGCCACACCCGCGACTCCAGCACATCCCCCGCGCTCCGCCCGCTCGCGTAACTCCCCGGCTGCGGGAAACGCTCCACCACCACCGCGCTCGGCGGACGAATCGCAATCCCCCGAATCGCCCCGGCGGTCGTCGAAAGAGCCGGACCCGCCACCGTCACCGTCGAACCCGACACCGCCAGCGCCATATAGTAATAGGCCACCGACCCCACTATAATCCGCAACGGCACCCCAGGCGCCACCCTCGGGTCTGAACACGTCACCTGGTAAGTGTTGACCGCGGTCCCCGAAAACAAACCCGGAGCCACCATCTGCCACGCATCGAGCAGACCGCCCACCGCTGGCACAAACGGCTCCTTCCGCCCCGCTCCACCGGCATAGAGCGCCAGCGCCTCATCCAGCGACAGCGCCCGGTTGTAAATCCGCAGACCCGCCACCGACGCTTTCGCCCAATACCCGCTCGAAGTCGCCCTCACCCCCAACTTTGTGCTGTAGGCCGTGTTGAGCGAATAGGACGACGCGCCAGAAACCGGCGGATAAACAACCCCATCCACAACCAAAGACAACCCGGCGTCCCGGCGAATCGTAAAAACGATGTGATGCCAGGCGTCCTTTGTGAAAGTGTTCCCAGCGCCTGTTCCAAGTCCGACCCCGTTGTGGTACGCGAACAAACGACGGTCTGTCCCCCCCGTTCCCACCCAGAAAATTGACCACCCATCCGTGCAATTGAACGTGTTGTTCCCGATCAGAGCATGCGACGCATCCGCCGCGTCCGCCGCAATCTTCACCCACAGCGACACGCTCAACTCCTGCCACGTCGAGAAGTCCATCCGCCCGAAGTCCACCGCATTCGTCGCCCCGTCCAGCACCAGCGCGCTCGCCAATCCCGACGGCAAGCCGCTCGCCGTATAACCCAGCGTCCCCGACAGCGCCCCCGGCCAGTGCCCCGTCCGGTCCGCAATCGCCGCACCGCTCTGCTCATCGAGGAGCGCGTGCAAAAACTCGAGCGCACCCTTTCCCGCCTCGCCCAGCCCCCCGATCACCTGCCCCCGAGCGCAGCACACCGTTCCCGCCGCCGCCTCCAGCCGACCCGCCGCCAGGTCAATCTCGTTCGTCGGCGTTCCCGCCGCGCCGCCCACCTTGATCTTCTGCACGCTCGGCGTGTTCACCGACTCGAGCTTCCCGTCCGCCTTCGCCTGGATCAAATCCCGAGCCGCCGCGCCCGCCACCACCACCGCGTGCGTTGAAGGCGAAGTAAACTCCGCCCGAGTCAACTCCACCCCCACATCGTTATGCTGCACCGTCACGTCGCCCATCTATCACCCCTCCTGTCGGTTCTTTGCGTCTTCGCGCCTTCGCGTGAGCCTATCGGTTGCGGTTCTCCGTGCCTCCGCGCCTCCGCGTGAGTCCGCGGTTATCGGTTGCGGTTCCCTCACGCCATGGCGGGCATATTCCCGCCCCCGTCTGCCAGCAAAACCCGATGCGGCAGATAGTCTTCCTGCTCCATCCCATCCCAATCCAACTTGATCCGCAGATCCCGCGCCGAAAAGCCCTCATACGACAAATGCGAAAAGACCTGACTCCCCCCCACGACATTCCCCACCTGGCCGTCCCCATCCACATACTTCTCCCCGTCCCACTCCAGAAACGACTCCTTGTATCCATACGGATTCGATTCCGACCAGTCCCCAATCGTGACCGACGACTGAAAACACGACCGCGCCAGATCCCGCGCGCCGTACTCGCCCGACACGTCAATCCCCGCGCCCGCCTGCACCACCAGAAACAATTTCTGCCCGGCTGGATACGGTTTCCGGCACAACTCCCGCACCAGCGCCGTCACGTCCACCGTCTCCCACTTGTTCGTGGTCGGAAGCGAAAACGGAACGCTGATCCCCGCTTTCTCAAACGTGTACCCAGGCGTTTCCAACCCCGGAATCGTCACCTCGGTGGCCACATAAGCCGCCAGATGCACCTGCCGCGCGCTCGTGTCCTCCACGACGCTCGACTCCAACCCATACGTCTCCGCGTTCCATGTCCACGTCGTCGTAAAGCGAGTCACCACCGCCCCGCTGCATTTGATCTCCAGCAACGCCTGCCCGATCCACTCCGCCCGAAACCGACCCAGATACTGAGGCGTCAACTCGATCACCTGATTGCACCAGGCAAAGTATCGGATAAACATCCACTGACCGTTTACATCCCCCGACCCTGCCGGGCAGCCTTGCTGATAAGCCCCGCCCGTCGAGCGAAAGTACAGTTTGTCCCAGGCCGCGTTGTACTCGCTGAACAAACTCAAAGGAATGGAAGGCTCGATGATCGGATACGCCCCCCCGCTTGGGATGGACCCCGCAATCCCCCCATAAGGCGCCATGTTGTTCCCCGTCACCGCTGACGGCCAGGTCTTGCACACCTGTCCCCCTGCCCGTATCGGACGCGAAGCCCCGTTCGTGCAGATCGTCGCCCAAAACGCGCCGCCCTCGTTTATCCCCGACGCGGGCACGTACGCGCTGATCGCTTCGCTCACCGTGGCCACCACCACATCATCCGGCTGAAACCACTGGAGCCGCCGCAGAGCCGTCCGCAGGTATGTCAGATGCTCCGCGCAAAGTCCCTCGCCGCGCTGAAACAGGAAACACCCGCCCCCCGTCGCCGCGCTCAGAATCGCCAGGTGATGCTTCGCCGCCACGTCCCACCCATCCGTCTCGCTCGAGGGAATCACGATCACCCCGTTGGCCGGATCGAACTCCAGCCCGGCCAAAATCGTCCCCTCGCTCGGCTCGGCCCCCTGCGAAAAGTGACGCACCTGCACCGTGTAGTCCGTCTCCGTAAACGTCGCCTGGCCGTCGGCGAACCGCGCCGAGCGCAACGGAGGCATCACGCTCCTGCTCGTCACCTCGATCGTTTTCCCCACCAGCGCGAGCGACCCACCCGCGTTCAGAAACTCCCGCAGCGCCCCGCCCGGACCGCCGCTCGGCAGATCCAGATACACCACATCCTGAGCCAGCCGCCACGAGGCCGTCTGATAGATCGCCGGAACGCTCGCCCCGTTCGGCGCCGCGCTCGCCCCCGCACCGGCATAGATCGCCCCCGCGTGCGCCTTCGCCCAGATCACCGTCAGCAAGGTATTCTCATACCCGGTCAACTCCGGAATCCGAATCGAATCCCCCCGGCAGACCTTCTGCGCCATGCTCCCGAACTTGTTCTGCGTCACCGCCTTCGGGTTGAAAATCCGCTGCTCGTTCTTCGCGCACACCGTCCCCCCGCCGCTCAGCCAGGTGTACTGCACCGCGTCGCCCTGCGCGTTCAGCCCCTCGCACGTCACCTCTTCCGGCAGAAACTCCAGCAGCAAAACATTCCCGCTGTCGATCACCGCAGCCCGCTCGATGGTCGCCGCCCGCGCGCTCAGCGACTTCGCGCCGAACGTCTTCCCCCACATCGGCGGAATCGTCAGCGTCAACTTTCCCGTCAACTCCTCGCCGTCCTTTTCCCACGTCACCGCCACGCCGTTGATCGTCGCGTCCTCGCCCTTCACCACCCCCGGCACCCGCACCCGCTGCGGCCGTACGCGCTGCACCTCCGCCTCGCACTTCCCCGAGGCCACCGCGCCAAAGCCAGACTCATCCATCGCGCTCACGTGCCACTCCCGCAACGGCTGATACGCCTCCTCGGTGTAGTAGTCGCTCCCGTCGTCGTACTGGTTCCGATCCTGATACGACACCCCCCCGGCCCGGTCCGCCTTCACAAACGCGCCCCCCTGCGCCAGCAGGCCCGCGCCGTTCCCCTTCACCGCCCCATACCGCAGCCGCTTCACCAAACCCTCGTCCGCCTGGCGCTCGCTCACCGGCACGTCCTCCAGCACGCCAAACAAGCCCTCCGCATAAGCCGGAGTCGTCTTCGCGTACCAGATCACCGGCGTCAGAGACGTTTCGTCTCCCGTGTACCCCGGCATACCGGCCATCTCCATCAGGCTCGGATTCTGCGCCCGTGCCACCGGCGCGTTGTCCCCCTCCCCCCGCAGATACAGGTTCCGGCCCATCGCCACCCGCGCCATCGCCGCCACACCAAGCCGCCACGGAACCCGCTGCGCAAACGACGGACACTCCGTCTGCATGCACCACTCATTGAACCGCGCCAGATAAAACGAACCCGACAGCGCGAACCGCTTCTCGCAGAACCAATGCCGACCGCCCGTGTCCAGTTTCGTCCCGGCATCCCCGCCGCGCGCAATCATGTTCGACCAGTCCCGGCACACCCACTTGCAACACGACTGCGAACCCCGCCACTGCGTCGCCCCAGACGGAAAATTCTGGCTCACCGCCTCCATCACGTACCGGAACTTGTACGCCGAACTCACGCCCAGGTCCGACACCGTTTCCACCGCGATAGAAGCCGGAGGAGTCGAAACCGTCACCGCGTTCGCCGCAGGGCGCAACTCGATCACATTCGTCCCCGCTTGCATCTCCACCGTGATCCCCGGCACCCCATGCTGAGCGTCCATGAGACACGCCACCAACTGCTCTGCGTCGGCTGCGTCGTCCCCGTCCACCTTGAACTGGCGGCTCGATGGCGTGGTGGTCGTCGCGTGAGCCGTGAACGTCAGCCCGTTGATCGTGATCGTCTGCCCCGCCGAAACGCCCGTCAGCGTCAGCGTCTTGTACTCATAAGAAAACGGCGTCACATACGTGTGCGTCTCGCCGCTATCGTCCGTATAAATCGAAAGTCTCGGCTCGCTCCCCAACCCCGGAAAACCCAGCAGAATCTCGCTCGTGACATCCTCAATCGTCCCATCGGCCTTTCGTTCCCACGCCCGAAAATGCCCCTTGTACCCCGCCTCCGGGTCGTCGTCCCGATACGGCCAGGCAATCGCGCCCGCCCCACCGCTCGACCGCTTCAACTCAATCGGACCGCCCGACCAGGGCAACCAGTCCGTCCGCAACTCCTCCACCCACTTCGCCCGATACACCGGCATCCCGAACCAGAGCGTCGGCTGTTGTCGCAATACCGTCACCACATCCCCCGCCTGCGCATAGATCGGCTTGTGCAGCGCCACCGTGGCCACGCCCAGCAGAGAAGACAGATCCGGCAGCGAACACACCATCGCCTCGATACCGTTGAACGAAAGCACATCTCCCGGCTGAATGCACGACGCGGCAGGCCCCCACGCGTGCGACGTGCCCACCGCGATTGAAGCCGGAGGATTGCTCACCGTCACCGCGCTCGACCCAGCCCGCAGCGTGATCACATTCGCCTCAGCGCTCGCCGAAATCCCCGGCACCCCATAATCCTCATGACTGATACACGTCACCAACTGCCCCGCATCCGCCGCGTTGTCCCCATCCACCTTGAATTGGCGGCTCGCTGGCGTGGTGGTCGTCGCGTGCGCCGTGAACGTCAACCCGTTGATCGTGATCGTCTGGCCTGCCGAAACGCCCGTCAGCGTCAGCGTCTTATTCTCCGCAAACGGCAGCGCGCGCGGATCGCTCCGCCCCCCTGTCGGAGCCGTGGACAAACCGATCGAAGTCCCGCTTCCGCCCCCGTCCACAACCGAACACGTCCAACTCTGAACCAGCGGCTCACCCCCCTCCAGCCTCGCCGCATACCCAGCAGCCGAACCGATCAGCCCCAACCGCGCATACCAGGCCAACTCCAGCAACCGGACGAACTGGTAGTAGTAATCCCCCACCAGCCCCGCGTCTTGAGACCCCAACTGCCCCCCGTCCGTCACCACATCGCGCCAACCCAGACCCCAGGGCACCCGCAACGACACATACACAATCCGCCGGTACGGCTCCGGAACCTCCAGCACCACATCCTCCGGCTCGTACCGATACACAGCCCCCCACCCGGCAGGAACACACACCCCTTCCTCATTCGCCTGAGCCGTCACCGGAACTGTCCCTGGAAAAGTCATAATCGGTTCCCTGTCGGTTGCTCTTTTCGTGTCCTTCGTGTCTTTCGTGGTCAAAATCGGTTGCGGTTCTGCGGTTCCCCTCAATCGTTTCTTGGTGCCTTGGTGGTAATCGGTTGCGGTGTGCAGTTCTCCGCGCCTCCGCGTCTCCGCGTGAGCCTGGCGGTTATCGGTCACGCCTCAAACAACGCCAGATACCCGTCCCTATCCCGCGAATGCGAATGCGCAGGCATCGACGTGTCCGGCCCGAAACGCCCCACCACAAAACCCTTCTGCCCCACCGCCGCACCCGCCGCGCTGGGCGCCACCACCGCCACCCGCTGACCCGTCACCAACGGATCGGCCCCGTCATCCAGCACGAAACAATCCGACAACTGAACCCCCGTCGGCGTCCGGTCCACCGCGCTCAGCAACTTGATCACATAAGACTGCACGCCCCCGCTCGACGAACCCGACACCACCTCGCCCATCCACACCAACTGATTGTCCGGCGCCATCCACGCCACCGTCCCACCCGCCACCTTGTACGGGTACGCCCCCGCCACAGCCCCGTTGAACGCCGCGTCCGTGAACTTGTCCAGCGTCGTCTTATTCGCGTGACTGTGCGTCGCCGCCGTAGCCGCCCACACCGCCGCGCTCCCCACCTTCGTCAGCACCTCAAGTTCCCCGCCCAGGGACAAATCCTCAATCGCGTCCAGCGTCGCCTTGTTCGTGTGAGTGTGCGACTCCGGCGCGTCCTCCCAATCCATCCCGCCGCCACCCGTCGAAGTCAGAATCTTTCCGTCCACCCCAGGAGCCGGAATCGCGTCCAGCGTGTCCTTGTTGCCGTGCGAATGGCTCGAAGGCGAGTCGCCATAAACCAGATTCCGATTCTCGTCCAGGATCAACTGATCCCCCGGATTCCCCCCGTCCGGGTCCGGCAGAAACACCGACTCCTCCACACCGCCCGCGACCGTCTCCTCCAGCACCTCAGCCAGTTTCTTCGGTCGCGTCTCGAAAGACAGGGACACCTCAAACGGCGACTCCAGCGACCGCGACACCTCCGTCAGCGTCGCCCAGAACGCCAGTCCCAACGCCTCGTCCGACACAAACACCCGCTCGCCCAGGCTCAGCCGCTCGTCCGGCCTCAACGCCATCGCGCCCAGATCCACCGCCTCGAACTTGTACAACGCCCGAGGCCACTGCCGTTCCGACAAATCCACCTTCGCCCGACGATACAAAGTTTCCGGATGGTACACCCGACCATCCACCACCACCCCCATCCGCCAGGCAGGAACAGAAACAGCCGGTAAAAGTCGATACGTCATCCCTCAATCTCCTGCGGTTCTTGGTGCCTTGGTGGTTCAATCGGTTGCGGTTTTCGTGTCTTTAGTGTGTTTCGTGGTCAAAAATCGGTTGCGGTTGCAGTTCTCCGCAACTCCGCGTCTCCGCGTGACCCTGCGGTTATCGGTTGCTGTTCATTCTCAATTCGTAATTCTCAATTCTCAATTCCCCTACTCCCACCCCACCACCATATAAATCGCCGTCTCCCGCACACCCGACGCCCTCGGAACCGTCACCGTCGCCACCAGATTCGGCGAAGCCGCCGGGTCCGTCACATCCAACGTCGTCGTCACGCTCGACAGCGCCGTCACCCCATCGTCCGCCAGAAAGAAAACCCGAGCCGTCCGCCCTGCCGCCTTCGCGCCCAGCGCCGCCACATCCTCATCCGTGATCGAGATCTCCAGCGCGTAATCGCTCGCCCCGCGCGCGTCGAACGTCTTCGGGTCAATTAAAATCGTCTTGAAAAACTCACACCCGTACAACGGCGAGTCCAGATAATCCCGCCGCAACTGACACACCCCCGGAGCCGCCCCTGGCGAATACGTCCCCCGCCACGTCACCGTCGTGCTCGTCTCGCCCGGCGTTACCGTCACAATCTCCACTTCCGCCGCACCGAACTTGAGACGGTCCCCCACCTGCACCCCCGCCACAGCCCCCTCATACCCCGTCAAGTCCTGCGGGTCCGAGCACCCCGCGTGCGTGTGGTCCAGCACCGCAAACCCCGCGCCCGCGCTCGACGCGAACACACTCCACCCCTGCGCCCCATCGCTCAGCAGCAGATACCGCCCCGTCGTGCTCTTCTCCCCGTACGCAAACACCCGGGTGATCCACGACGACCAGTCCACCTCCACCTCGACGCTCGACAGATTCTTCTCCGCCGTCAGATGCTTCCCCGAATCCGCCTCAACACTCAAATCCCGCCACTGGAGCACCCGGTCGTTGTCCACCCAGAACATCGCCCGCTGCTCGATCGTGTCCACCAGATTCCGCAACGTCTCCAGCATCGTCTGCTGATCCTCCACGCGGATCGTCCGCGAGATCGCCGCCAGCGTAGCCGGGATCGCCCCCGCCGTCACCGGCACGTCGTTTGCCTGCCGCGCCAGCAGTTCCGCCACCAATTCCGCCAGCGTCCCCGTTTTCTCCCAATTCCACGTCACCTCATCCCCCAGGAGCGACGTATAACTCAACGCCTCCACCGAGACCAGCGCCACCCCGCCCGCATGCGACTTCGACACCGAACCCGCCGCCAGCCGGTACTTCCCCTCGATCACCCCGTCCTGATTCTGCACCCAGATCTCATTCCCGCCCGACAAAGCCTCCACACTCGCATCCGACGCCATCACCTCCAGCGACAGCACACTCGGCTCGTTCAGCGCGTCCTTGATCGATCCCCCGCTCCAGGCCCCGATCCGACGCACCACACGCCCCCCCGCGTCCCGCACCTCCAGCACCATCTCCCGCCGGTACGGCCGAGCCACATGAAAATAAAAAGGAAAAGAATAAGTAAACGGCATCTGCGGTTCCCATCAATCGGTTGTAGTTGCGGTTTTCGTGTCTTTCGTGTTTTTCGTGGTCAAAATCGGTGGCGTTTCTTTGCGTCTTCGCGCCTTTGCGTGAGAAGCGGTTATCGGTTGCAGTTCTCCGCCCCTCCGCGTCTCCGCGTGAGTCCGCGGTTATCGGTTGCGGTTAAAGCCCCGGCCACTTCCCATTCGCCGCCATAGCCACCCCCGCCCCAATCGCCGCCGTCACCAACTGCGTCAGCGCCCGCAGCCAGAAACCCCACCACCGGGTTTCTCTCCGTTCGTGCTCCTCCAGGTGACACCGAAAATCGTTGCACGGCTGCACGTACTTTTCGAACTTCGAGGAGAGTTTCGCCACCTCCATTTGCACGGCGTTCAGCCCCGCAAACAGCGTGTCGATGTCCCGCTTCGCCCACCCGATCAACGACTCACCCCCCTGTCCATTCTCCGGCGTCATCCCCCCGCCCCCCCCTTCTATTTGTAATTCGTAATTCTCAATTCGTAATTCCCCCTACCCCAGCCACCGATTCCGCCACTTCACCGTCCCGCTTCCCCGCAGACCCCAGAACGTCAAAGTCCCCCCGCCCGCCACACAGGGCGACAACTGCGGGAAATGCCCCTCGATCCCCGCATTACGCACCACGCCCAGCGCCTCGCTCGCGTGCTGGATCTTGAGCAACTGTCCCCCCGTCGGGTCTCCATAGGCATCCTGCACCACCGGGTCGCACACGATCTGGATCTTGTCCCCCGCCACCAAAGCCGTCGGAGACGCGTTCCACGCCAGCCGCAGATCCAGCGCCTCGTTCTCAATCCCCCACGACGCCGTCCCCGCGTTCAGCGTCAAGTCAATCGTCGGCCACGCCTCCGCATTGCCCCCCACCGCGCACACCACCGCCGCCCCGTCCAGAGTCAACGACACCGCCGCGCTCGACTCCGCCGTCGCAAAAGCAAACGGAGCCGCGCTCGCAAATGTCAGCGTCACGTCCGCCCGCGAGGCCGTCACCGGCGACCACTCCGGAGCCTTCACCAGCCGCGCCAGCCAGTACCGCTCCGGCGCCGCATCCAAGATCAACGCCTCATCCTCGCGCTTGTACAAAGCCTTCGCGATCAAGTCCATCTTCGACAGCAGATCCGCATGCGACGACCCGCACACCACACAATCCAAAGAGATCTCCCGCCCCCCGAACCGGCTCCGCCCCGCCGCCTCGCCGTCCCCCGAACCCAACGACACCGCAGGCCGCGACACCTCCGGAAAAAACGGCTTCGCCCCACGAGCCACGATCAGCCCATAAGCCTCAAAGTCCACCCCGCCAAAAGAAAAAGAATAAGTCGCCATCCTCAGACCTCAGTTCGTAATTCGTAATTTCCAATTCGTAATTTCAAACCAACGCCCCGCGCGCCGTCCGGCTCGACCGAATCTGCCGCGCCAGCGCACGCGCCACCTTCTCAATATCGGCCTCCTCGCGAATAACAGCGCTCCCGATCAGCGGCCCGTTGATCGTCAAGCCCCCCAGGCCGCCCGCCATCGCCCGAGACTGCGCGTTGCTGAACACCCGAGCCGCCGCAGGCAGATGCACCAACTCCGGACCCCGTTCCCCCACAATCGCCAGCCCCGCCCGCGACATCACGCCCCCGCCCGCGAACGTCGGAATCTCCGGGATCTCCGGAATCCCCACCGAACCCGAGACAATATTAATCCCGGCAATCAAAGCATTCATCGCCTCGATCACCCCGTTGAACGCCATCTTGAACACATCCGCCACAAAACTCCCCACCTTCGAGAAGCCCTCCTTCAACCAGTCCCACAGACCCCCGAATACATCCCCCACCTTGTTCACCAGCCAGACCACCTTGTCGAAAAACCAGTCAATAGCCTTCCCGGCGGACGGCATGTGTTTGTCAATAAACTCCGTCAGAAAATTCGTCGTCCAGTTCCCGCTCCCGATCATCTGCGCAAACGCCGCCACAGCCAAGCCCAGCGCCGCCACAGCCGCGATCCCCCCCAGCACCCAGGCCACGCTCGTCCCCAGACTCGTGGCCAGCCACGTCAGCCCCTTCGACAGAGCACTGAACGCCGACGATCCGAACGACACCAGCCCCGCCAGCAGTTTCAACAGCGACCCGAAACCCATCAGCACCGGCCCCAGCACCAGACTCAAACTCGTGATCGCCGCGCCCACGGCCAGAATCTGCGCAATCCGCTGCGGGTTCTCCTCCATGGTCTTCATCAGCCACTCACGCAGCGGCTTCGTCATCTCCCACATCTCTTTCGCCATGTCTTTTATCGACTTAAAAAGTGGTTCCAGATTATTTCGAATCTTTTCTGCGCCGCCTTCGTCGAGCCATTTTTTGAGACCGTCGAGCATGTCGGACATATCTTTACGGTACGGCTTCAGCATGTCGGATATCATTTCGCCGATAGTCTCCGTTGCATCTCCCCACATGTTTTTCATCTGCTCCAGGCTTCCGCTTGTCGTCTCCAGCGCCGCCTTAGCCTGTCCACCGAACTCGGTTTCCAGTTCCTTCAGGATCAAAGCCTGAGCCTTCGCCGCTTGTCCCGACTCCACAAAACCCTTGATCTGCTCTTTCTGCGTCGCCGTAAACGAAACACCCACCCGTTGCAAAGCCGTGATCCCCTTGACCGGATCGTTCAGAGCCTTCCCCAACTGGATCGTCGAACTCTTCAAGTCCTGTCCCAGCGCCTGACTCATGTTCAAAACGGCTTCCATCGCACCCGGAAACACGTCCTTCTTTACGTTCGTGAACGTGAGCATCAGCGCCTCGGCGCCCTTCACCGCGTCGTCCTCAAACGGCGTCAACCGCTGCATAGAGGAGGCCAGATTATCCAGTTCCTCCTTTGTCATTCCCGCAGCGTTCTTCGTGCTCTTCAGTACCGTCTCGAGTTGCTTGTCCGCCTTCTCCGACTCCGCGAACGCCTCCACGCACTGGTACAAAGCCCCGCCCAGCGCCGCAAAACCCGCCGCGCCCACAGCCCCAAACTTCGTCACCCCCGCCCCGAGAGCCTTGAAATCGTTTCCCATCGCAGACAGGCTCTTCGAGGCCCGCTTCGCCCACGCCGTCACCGCCTTGTCCGCGCGCTCCAGCGCCGTGTCCAGTTTCTTCCCGTCAGCCGTCAGCCACAGGATCACATTCCCCAGGGATTTACTCTGCGTTTTCGCCATCTCTCACTCTCCTGCGGTTATCGGTTGCGGTTGTGGCACGGGCGTCTCGCCCGTGTATCGGTTGCGGTTATCGGTCGCGGTTCGCAGTTCTTTGCGTCTTTGCGCCTTGGCGTGAGACTCTCGGTCACTCCCCGCCCCTCGCCGCCTCCATCATCTCCCGCTCCCGCTCCGCCCGGCGCATGCGCGCCGCCACCATCGTCTCCAGCAGATCCCAGGTCCAGGTGTTCACCACCACGTTCACGTCCAGATGCCACTCGCCCAGGACAAACGTCTCCAGAACATCGCTCAGCCGCGACCCGCCATAATCGGGATCACCTTCGGGACCGCCCGAAAGATCCCACGAGCCAAAGGGACGATCTTGGAAAGCACCTCCACACCCGCCTCGACCAGTTCATCGTCGCTCGCTCCCGCGCACGCCTCCGCCAGACTCGCTTCATACAGATCCGGCAGACTCACCAGCGTGTCCAGACCCTCGCCGAGCAGGTACGGCAGCAGATCCGGCAGTACCTCCAGAAACTTCTGAACAAACACCTCACCGCGCTGCTTATCGTCTCCCACAGCCAGACACTCCTGGAACGGCTCCAGTTTCCGAGACAGCGGCACCAGCAGCGGACCCACCACGCGCCGAAACTCCGAAGTCTCCTTGATCGTCTTTACCCGAACCTCATGCGCCACGCCGCCCAGCGTCACGCGAAACACCCCAGCCACCTTGTCCATCTCGTCCGACATAACCCCTCCCTCTCTCTTTTCCCTTTGCGTCTTCGCGCCTTTGCGCGAGTCTATCGGTTTTCGTGTCTTCATCAGTACTTCCAGGATTTGTATTCACCCTTCCGGCCGGAAGGGGTAATCGTTTTCTTCTCCCACTTCGCGGCTATCGCCTCCGCGATCCGCGCCTCGTTCGCCTCAACCGCCGGACGCAGGAACGGCTGCGCCTTCGACGGACCCCGGCGCGCTTTATTCAGGTAGACCTCATGCGCGCGCCGCTTCCCCTGGATCGTTCCATAGTTTTCTCCGCCACGACGCGCCCAGCCGCGCTTCCCTTGCCGAGTTCCGCCTTCGATCACGAAATACAAGTGACTCAACCGCAGCCACCCACCCACGCTTTTTCCTGCATAATCGCCCAGGGTGACACTTTCCCGCACAAATCCGTGGGCGATCCTCTTAGCCCACCATCCCCAGCCACCTTCCAGCGACCACCTCGTCGTCTCCTGCACCGCCCGCAAAATAGACCAAATCGAAGAAGCCACATGTTTCGCAGCCTCCTTACATGACTCCTTAGCCACCTCGCGCATCTCTGCGCGAAAAATGTGGGCGCCCATATCTGTCGTAACATTAAATCCAGCCATTTCCGTGTATTCCTCGGTTTTCTGCGGTTGTGGTTTTCGTGTGTTTCGTGTCTTTCGTGGTTGAATCGGTTGCGGTCCTTGGCGTCTTTGCGCCTTTGCGTGAGCCGCCCTTAAGCCCCCATCGCAAACACCACCTCGCACTTCGTGTACCACGCCTGATGCAACTCCAGATCCTGATCCGTCATCTCCTGCCCCTCGATACTCAACCCCGAAAGCACCTGACCCCCCACCCGCGCCGTCTCGCCCCCCGTCGCGTGCAGCGCCGAAAACAAAACCCCATACAACGCCTTCGCCTCATCCTCCGTCCGACCCCAGCAATACACCGTCGCGCTCACCTCCTGCATCGGCACATCACCCCCCACCGGCGAACTCTTGCAGAAATACGAAACAGCCGGATGTGCCGTCTCAAACGGCAACGGCTCCGAAAAAACCCGATCCGTCACCAGAGCCACCACCCCCGACAACGACAACAGCCACAACCGAAAATAATCCCCAGCATCCAACATGGCGTCCTCCGCGGTTCGCTATCCATTGTCCATTATCAATTATTCATTGTAGTTCTGCCGCCCCGGCCAGCCACGGTTCCCAGCGTGTAAAAACCGACCGGGACGGCAAACCCTCTCCCTCACTCCTTGGTGCCTTGGTGCCTTGGTGGTGTCACGCGGTTCATTGTCAATTGTCCATTATCCATTATCAATTGACTACGCGTTGTACCGCGCCACCTCCACGAACTTCGTCCCATCACTCCGCAGACGCAGCCAGTCCCCCACCTTGTCCATCAACCACGGCACAGCCCCGTCCAGGTTGATCTTCCCCGTACCCGTCGCCGTGTGCGTCACCGTGATCGGCTGCGAAGCCGAGGAGATCATCAGCACCACCTCCTCGTTCGCCGCAAACGTCCCGCTGATCGTATCCAGCGAATCCGCCGCCGCGCCCTCACCGGCCACCAGGTAGAAGTTCACCGCCGCGTCACGCGCGAACGCGCCCGTCGCAATCGTCTTCGTCACGTTCCCCGAGCCATAGACAATCTGCCCGATCCCGCTGTCCCCATCGCACCCGCTGAACGACAGAGGCAATTCCACGAACGCGCTCCGCCCCATCTCCACCGAGACTTCCGCCTCGCTGATCGCGTTCGGCATGTAATACACCACCGCTTGACCGCTCAACAGCGACAGCCCGATGACCTTCACCGCGAACGTCCGCGTCGCTTCCGGAGACGATCCACCCATCGTCAGCGTGTTCGCGTTCGCCTTCCCCAGCGCAATGGCCATCTGTTCCGCGCCGACCTGCACCGTCGATCCCTCGATGGTCATGCCCAGCGTCCGACGCTGCTTCAGAATTGGCCCATCGTGCTGTTCCACGGTCAGGTCAATCGTCTCCTGCTTCACCGACGCCTTCACCGGCTTCGAGGCATACCCTATCGGAGTAAAAACCCCGTTGATGCCCGTTCCGGCGGGCGCCACCTGAATCTCCGCGCCACAGCGCATGATTTCGTCTTTATTCTTCGTTGCCATCCCTCATCCCTCCTTCTCTCTATAGTCTCTTTGCGTCTTCGCGCCTTTGCGAGAGCATCGGTCACCGTTTCAACCGCACCCCTACCTCCTGCACCCCCACCGCCTCCAGAAGCGCCGGTTGCCCCAGCACCTCATAAACATCCCCGCTCCGCCCCACCGCCGGGCGACCGTACCGATCCGTCACACCCGACACTCGCATCTCCATCTCCAGCAACTCGATCCCCAGAGGCAGCATCAACTGATAATCCGCCAGCGACGCCTCCTTCACCTCCCGCACCACCCGCCGCGCCCCCGGCGAATACAACCGGCACGGCACCCCCGAGTGCAACGCCACCCAGGCCCGCACCGGGTGCCCCCCGCCATCCGTCTCACCCGTCAAAGCGTTCTCCTCGATCACGCACCGGTGCGGCAGCATCGCCATCGCCGCCGCCGACACCTCCATACTCACAGACGGCGGAATCCACCCACTCCCCCCCGCCTCCTCAAACACCCCGTACGTGGCCAGACTCAAAACACTCATGCGGTTCCCCTGAATTGTTTGCGGTTTTCGTGTCTTTCGTGTTTTTCGTGGTTAAAAATCGGTTGCGGTTCTTTGCGTCTCTGCGCCTTTGCGTGAGTCGCGGTTTTAAGCCGCCGGGTTCCGCCCCCCCGCCGACACCGCAAACGTCGCCACCACCGTCACCCCGTCATCGTCATAAAGCCGGTACGTCGTCGCGTCCACCTTCTCCAGTTTCCCCACCGCCGCCGCCCGGCACGCCCGCAGCACATCCCCCACCGTCGCCCCGCCCGCGCCCACCGCCGCAGCCAGCACCGCCAAAGCCACATCCTCCGGCGACGACCCGCTCCCCGTCGGACCCTGCTCCAGAGCGTTCAACGTGAAACGATAAACCGCCCCGTCCAACTCGATCATTCCGCCCAGACGATCCGTCACCACCCGAACCGCATCCGCCACCACCTTCGTCGCGTCCACAACCGTCTTGATCGCATCCACCACCGCCTTCACCCCCGCCACAGCCGTGTCCACCGCGTCCACCTTCCCATCCACAACGCCCACAGCCGACTGAACCCCATCCACCTTGCCGCTCACCGTCGTCAAAGCGCCCGCCGACGCCGCCGTCTTCGCCGCGTCATAGGCAGCCGTCAAAATCATCGCCACAGCGCCCGCAGCCAAATCATAAAGCGCCTTGCCCAACGTCCCAGCCGTCGAATGCCCCGACAACGCCTCATCGCACAGCGCATCCGCCAGGCTCGCCCGTTCTCCCGGCGTCAACGTCATCGCATCGTTCGCCTTCGCCGGAGCATAAAGGCTCTGAGTCGCCGCCAGCAGAACCCCCGAGGCGACCATCGCATCCACAACCGACTTGATCTCGACCGCCTTGGCATACGGATCCCCCGACAAAGCCGGAGCCGTCGCGCCCTTCCACTTCGTCACATCCACCCCGCTCAGCAACCCCAGCAGCGACGACAACGCCGCAGCCACACTCCCCGAAACCGAGTGGCCGCTCAGCAACTCATCCAACATGGCGTCTGCAATCTCCGCCGCCGTCGGAGCGCTCGAACTCGACGCCGACACCGGATAAATCACCTGCGGCTCCACCCCCACGTTCGCCGTCGAACATACCGCCACCACCAGCAACGCATCCGCATTCGACTCCGTTTGAGTCAGCAAGACCACATACAAACCCTTCGCGTTCGTCGCGTCCACCTCGGACACCGAATTCGTCACCGTGGCCAGGCTCCCCGCATCCTTCGACAGTCGAACCGTCAGATTCGCAGCCTGCCCCGTTTTCGGCTCGCGCGTCACCGAGTCGTAGGCGTAGAGATAAACCGGTTGATTCGCCACGTTTTTCTGAAACATCTCAACCCATCCTCACCCGCGCAATTTGACTCGGACACGGCTGAACCGCGCCCATCCATAAATGAGATTTCCCTCCATACGGAAAATCGAAACCGACCAGAAGGTCTGAATTTCGTGGAGAAAAATAGTCACTCCCATCCGACAACACCGCAAAACGCGGATCGGATGAAATGTTCCCAATCCCAGGAAGTGTCCCACTGTTGATGTCCGTCAACCCCGATGTGTTCCCATGCGCACAGTTATAGTTGAACGCATTCACCCGATCCAGCGTTGCTGAATTCAACCGAATAGCGTATGCCCCATTGTCTTTGAAGATGTTTAAATTGAAAAATAGATCGCCCTGCGCACCCAACACATTCACGCCGTCACCGGCATTACAGGCAAACGTATTGTTGAGCAGCCGCAAGCCATAATTTGAGTCTGTCGCCGTGTACAACCGCAAACCATCTCCGCCATTCCTCGCGACGATACACCGAAACAGAGATGGCCGCTGCACCCCAAACGAGGTCCCATTCGAATCATAAACCCCGTGTGATGCATTCCCGTCAAATGACGAATCAACAGCGGCCATTCGCCCTCGCGACGATGAGGTTACGGCATAACCGCACCCACCATTGTTGTTTAAACGACACCGTTCAAAATAAAACGAACCGCTGCTATTGGCCGCATACACTCCGTGGCTCAGGCATGAATCTATTTGCGAATTAAAGAACGAAAAGCCTATCCCGCCTCCAGATCCCTGGTTAATCCCATACCGCTGAGCAGATGTCAGGCGAACGTTTACAAAAAGAAAGATACTCGTGACGTTTGAATATAAAATATCACTCGATGCGTTCATTGATTCGCCGCTGATTGTCGCGACTTCCGGAGTCGTTCCATCTGCTGAAACACCAACTATACGCAACGGTTGATAACCAGTCCCCACATTCGTGAAAGACCTAGTAGCGCCCGTCAAGGCATACGTGCCCGTGTTGAGCAGGTATAAGGTGTCACTATTTGTAAGGCTCGCCAACGCCTGATCCAGCGTCCACGGACTCGCAAACGATCCATCCCCGCTCCCGTCGGCATCGTGCGCGCAATACTTGGCCACAATCTCACCCTCTCAACGTCGGATTCGGAGACACAGCCAGAATCACATCCTTAGCCGTGTTCAGCGCCGTCAAAATCGTCCCAATGTTGCTCACCAGCGTGATCGCCTGATTCCCCGTGATCGCCGGACGCCCGTCCGCAGGCGAGCCATCCGCCAACGCCGCATCCGACGCCGTGATATGCCCGATCAACTGCTGCGCATACCAGGCATCCATGATGCTCTGCAAACGACGACGCATCGCCGCCAGTTCATCCGACACCGGCCTCAAAGTCCCATTCACAAAAGCCAAACCCAAAGTATCCGTCGCCATCCCATTTTCCCCCTATCAGTTTCAGTTTCGCCCTGCGGTTATCGGTTGCAGTTTTCGTGTCCTTCGTGTCTTTCGTGGTTCCCTGTCGGTTGTGGTTGTGGCACGGGCGTCTCGCCCGTGATCGGTTGCAGTTTCCGTGTATTTCGCAGTTTTCCGTGGTTCCTCTGCGGTTGCGGTTGTGGCATGGGCGTCTCGCCCGTGATCGGTTGCGGTTCTTCGGTTTTTTGCGTCTTCGCGCCTTTGCGTGAGACGCGGTTATCGGTTCCCCTCACCCCCGCCAGATCGGCCGCACATACTTCGCCACCTGCAAAAACTCCCGGTCCGCCAACGTCCGAGGCTCCGCCAACTCCACCCGCACATCCCCCGTGCTCAAAGTCTTCAAATTCGCGTCATGATCCCGCGCCGCCCAGGCCGTCCGCGTGCGGTTCAAACACGCCAGGTGAACCTCGACCGGCGCCGCCGCCCAGCCCCAGTTCCCCGTCACTGAAATCCCGCCCGGCTCGCTCGACCACACCCGCCCGTTCAGCGCCACCAGAGCCGTATAGGGGAACCCATTCTTCCGCTGAAACGGAGCCAACTTGAAATCCGTCCCCAGCGCCCAGGCCACCCCATCCACCGTCAACGACGACACACTCAACAAATCGTCCACCGTCAAGGTAGGCCGGTCGTTCCCCGAATAAACCTTCGTCGCCCCCGTCTCACCGAAAAACACCCGCCGACACGCCTCATCAATCGAACGCGACTTCGCCTGGATAATCCGCTCCAATAGCGATTGATCCTCCAGCGGCAACGTCACATCCCCCAGCCCGCAGAACGACAACACCTCCGCCACCGTCGCGTAAACCCACTCCCCCCCGATCTGCGTCGCCGTGTAACCCATCGTTTCCCCCCTGGGACCGTCCCGCCTGGGACCGCCAATCTCCCGATTGGCGCGGTTGCGGTTCTCCGCGTCTCCGCGCCTCCGCGTGAGCCTTATCGCTTGCGGTTCGCAGTTCTTGGCGTCTTGGCGCCTTTGCGTGAGACAACCCTGTCCCGCTCCGGCGTCTCCACCGCCACCCGCCCATCCTCCGGCGTCTCCAACTCTGGGAGCGTGGGCGTCTCGCCCGCGTGTGGTTTCGGTCCGCTCTCAATTATCAATTGTCCATTGTCAATTGCCCCCGACCCCTCCAACTCCAACGCCCGCGCCAGATGCTCCGGCAGATCAATCACTTCCCCCGCCAGCCACATCCGCCCCAGCGCCTTATAAGGCCTCACCAGTTTCACGCGCATTGAACGTTCCCCCTATGGGTCCTCTTGGGTCCTATTCGTCCTATCTCTTCACACCCACAGAGGAGGAGGAAACCCCACGCTTCCCCCTCCTCCGGCCCCTCGCCACCACATCACGCAATCGCCGACGGCGATCCGAGACCCTGGTACCGCGCGCCGCTCAGCACCGCAAACACACAGATCAGCGCCGCAGCCGCGTTCGTGAACTTCACGCACAGCCACGGATGATCCGCCGGAAGATCCCGCGCGTCGATCTCGATCACCAGGTGCTTGTTGTCGTCCGACGCGGCGGCAATCGTCACCCCGCTCGCCGTCGCAGCCGTACGCGCGCCCAGCGTATCGCCGTTCGCAGCCGTCACCTTGTGGTAATTGAACGCGATCGCATCGGCTCCCGTGCCGGACGCGTCTTCGCTCGCCTCCACCGTCATCGTCGCGTCGTTGCCGATCGCCCCCACACTCACCAGGATCGTCGCGTGCGTGTAGTTCTTCAGCGCGAAAATGTCCGACGCCTTCGCCGAGCCGCCAATGTCCACGGCGGGCAACGCATGGACCACCTTGCATTCCTCTGCCACCATAATTCCTGCCATGATCTCTCATCCTTTCTGATGGTGGGACCGCCGCCCCCTGGCGCGCGGCCCCACTCACAACCTCAGATTTCCCCCTACAGGCTGACCCGAAAGTCCGCCCGCCTTACGATCACGCGCGCTCCGCCAGCGTCACGAACGGCGACAACGTCGCGCTCCCCTTGAACGGCGTCAGGGCGCTCGCCCAGTTCGGCTGACCGTTCACGCGGTAGATCCAGCGGAACACCTCCTGATCCGTCAGGAACTCCACGTGCAGCGAAGACGAACCCTGAACACCCTCGGCCTTGTCGATCAGCAGGTACTCATTCCAGTCCAGGAACGCGATGTCGCCCAGATCGCCCAGAGCCGAGTTGTACTCCGTTTCCACCACCGGGCGCCCATACAGCGTCCCGTACGGCGAACCGCTCAGACCGTTCGGAGGCATGTAGATCGGGAAACCCCCACTGCCAGCGGCGATGTACATCGCCTCCAGCTGCGGCGTGATCTCCCCATTGATGTACCACTCGCCGTTTGCCTTCGAGCGACTCCAGATCCGCGGACGCATCTTCTGCACGTTCGCCGCAACGATCGTGTCCGCCGTCTGGCTCCCTTCCTTCGCCACCTGGACCAGCGAGGAAGCGTTCAGGATGCCCAGCGGCTTCCCGGCCCCGTCTCCACGGAACAGCGCGTCGTCCAGCGCGAAGGCGATTTCTTCCGGAACAGCCTGCATCGCCACGCTGTTCATCGCCTGGGCATCCGCCGTCACTTCCCCCGTCGAGTAGTAGAACGCCATGATCTTGTCCAACTCGATGCGCCGCTTTGTCAGTTTCGGCTTGCTGGCCGTCACCGTGGCCGCCTCGTTCGCCCAGTAGGCCCGGACCCCGCCATAACGCGAACCCGTCGCGCGGCTCGTCTCGTCCACCACCATCTCCTCGAAGGCGTTCGAACCGTTTCCGATCCGCACACGACGGCACTTCGGAGCAAACTGCGCCACCTCGTACACGCGTTTCACGACCGAGTCGGCAATGTCCGTCTGCACCGCGAAACCGCCCTGGCTCGGCACCAGCGTGTTCGCCCCTCCTGCCGCGCGCGTCTGCATCAGAAGGCGATCATCCACCACGCCCCCGCGCACACTCGCGCCACGAACCGCCAGCATCACCTCGCCCAGGTTCGCAAACGGCTTCAGTTCCTCCCGGCGTTCCCCCACCGAGAACTCACCGCCCTCGAAGCCCTCTCCGGCCCCGCGCGGCTCCGGTTCAGCCGCCTCCAGCAGCGCCATCTGACGATCCAGTGCTTCACGCTGCTGCACCAGACCCTCCGCCTCCGCCATCTCCTCCGGCGTCGGCGCGTCCTTCTCGGCCAGCGCCCGAATTTGCAGGCTCAGCCCCTTCCGCTTCTCCATCAACTCTTTCAGTCTCTTCATTTCCTATTCCTCCTCTTCCGTGTCTTTCGTGGTATTCTCACGCCATCGCCTTCAGCAGCATCCGCCGCCGCCAGACCTCTATCGCCGCCTCGCGCTCCTCCGTCGAGTGGTTCCCCGCGACCGGCTCCTCAGTGATCGGTTGCCCCTCGCGAAGGGACTCCCCATCGGCTGGCGAGTGATCGCTGTCCGGCTCAGACAGCATCGCATCGAGTTGTTTCCGTATCTCCTCCGGGACCACGTTCCGGTTCACCACCGACCGCATCTCCTCACGTACATCCGCGCACGTCTTCGGATTCGCCGGATCGCCCACCGGCGAAACATGATCCAGTTTCACCTCCAGCAACTCCCGCAACGGCAACTTCCCCTGCTCCTGGTTCCACCGCTCCTTGATCACATACATCCCGATAGACGACCCCTTCGTCAGGCCCATCCGCACCGTTTCCACCGCGTCCAGCGCCCACTGACGCTCGCCCACGTCCGGAACGTCGTAATGCAACCCCAGGTCATCCTCCCAGATCCGAGCAAAACCCGGCTCGCCCTCGCGATTTCCCGTCCGGCCCAACAGCATCGCCTGGTCGTGCATCCACAAAACCTTCAAGTCCTCCGACTCCCGAAGCGTCTTCATGAAAGCCCCAGGCCGAACGACCTCGCGATACAACCCGCCCATGTCATAAATCACATTGGGTACCGAGGCATCCCCGCGAATCCGCCGACCTTCCACCTGCGGAACACCCAAACCCTCGCCAAACGTGCGAATCTCAAACGGTCTCATTCTTCATCCCCCTCCGCAGCGTCCACCTGGTCCGCTCCGTCCACTTCATCCCCTGCGGTTTTCGTGTCTTTCGTGTCTTTCGTGGTTCCGTCTGTGTTCGGTTGCGGGTCCGGCTGCGGCTCCGCCGCGTCCTGCTTCCGAGCCGCGCCCACCTCGATCATGTTCTCCGCCTCCAGGTAACGCTGGCCCAATTGGTCCGGAAGCACGTTCAGGTTCTCGCGCGCACGAATCTCATCCACGCACATCCAGCCCCACTGGCGCGCCTTCGAGTACGCCTCATAACGCGCATTCACATCCGTCTGAACCATCGACTCCCAGAGGAACTCGGCAAAATATGTCTTCTTTTCCCCTGGCAGCAGCAGATACTTCCGAACCGCCTTTTTCCAACGCTCGCCCCACGGCTGCAAAGACTCCTTAAATTCAAGCCCCTGCGCCTCGATATTGCTCTTCGTCGAGTGCGTCAGATCCATCAGCAGGTGCGGCGGAATCCCGAAAATCCGTGCCACATCCAGCACGGAAAACTGCCGACTCTCCAGCGACTGCGACTCCGCCGGATTCGCCGACATCTTCTCCATCTTCAGCCCGCCCTCGAGCAAGATGGACTGATGCGAGTTCTCAGCCCCCTTGTGAACCTCATCCAACTGACGCTTCAACTCGTCGTACTTTTCGTCCGACAAAACAACCCCGTCCGGAGTCGTCACCACACCCCCCGGCCACGCCCCATTCCCAAAAAAAGCCCCCGCAAAACGCTGCAAAGCCAACCCCAGCCCCACCGCGTCCCGGCAAACCTCAATCGGCATCAACCCCAGAAAATTACCCAACCCAAAACCCGGCAAATGAAACACCCGCTCGAACGACAACACCCGCACCGAGCCTTCCGGCGTGTCCTTCACCTCGTACCAGATCGTCCGCCCGTCAGCCGAACACTTCGCCGTCACCTGCGAATTCCACAACGGCCACAGCGCCACCACCTCACCCCGCCGCGTGTCCCATTCGATCTCTGCGTAAGCGTTACCGAAAAGCAAAGCCTGGCCCGTCATACTCGAAACAAAGTGCATCGCCGTCGCGATCGGATTCGGTTCGTCGTGCAAAATCTCATACAGCGGATGCGACTCCGCCCGCTCTTTCCCCTGATCCGTGCGCTCGTACAAAACAAACGGCAGCGACCCCAGACGCTCAGAAAACGTCCGAATCGCGCACAAAATCGCCGGAAGACCCAGTGAACTCTCTTCCGTAACAGCCACACCCGACGCGCTTTTCGTCGAACGACGCCCGATAAAATCCTCATCCGACATCGCCACAATCTGAGCAATCGTCGCCCCACGCTCGAACACGCGGCCAATCGCTCGGGAAATCCCCGATAAAAAACCAGATCCGGCTGAATTTGAGGAGGAGGAAGTAAAAGAAAAACGGCGCATGACGACTCCTGGTCATCACGCGCCGCTGGACAACTCACGCTGGCGCACATATTGGGCGACGGTGGGCAAATCACACTGTCATTAAAACCCCTACACCCAACCCCGCTCCCTTGTCAACACCCAATTTCGTGTTTTTCGTGTTTTTCGTGGTTGAATCGGTTGCGGTTCTTTGCGTCTCCGCGCCTTTGCGTGAGCCTTTGGTTTTTGCGCTCCTTGGTGTCTTGGTGTCTTGGTGGTGTCCCCTGCGGTTGCGGTTCATTGTCCATTATCCATTGTCAATTATCAATTTCCTCACAACTCCCGCACCCCCATCTTATCCTTCCGCCCCTCCCGGCTCCGCTCGATCCCCAGATAACACTCCAGCGCCGCCAGCAAAGCCAGTAACGCCTGCCGCACCGCCATCCAGAAAATCCGAGTCTTCGGATCCATCACAACGCCCTCACCTTGAAGTCAACCGTTTTCGTCGAGGCAGCGCACTGCGCCCGCGACATCGCCGTCAGCATCGCCACCACCCCGTCAATCCGCGCGATACTCTCCTCCCGCTTCACCTTTTGCGGACGCATCTCCCCGCCTTCCCCCACCTTCACCCGCACCGCATCGATGTTCCAACGCATCACACGCGACCCCACATGCGCGATCTGACCCTTTCCCACCAGCGTCTCCGTCCACATGCACACCGGATTCATCGTCTGCCAACCCTGCCGCACCTCCACCATCGTCACGCCCGCCTCCTGCAACTCCACAGCCGTCTGCGTTGCGTGCCACGGATCGAAACCCGTCTCCTGCAAATTGAAACGCTTCGAGTCCTCCAGGATCGCCTCCCGAATGAACCGGTAATCAATCACGTTCCCCGGCGTCGTCTCGATCTGCCAGTCCTGCACCCAATCCGTCAACGGTCGTTTCGTCCGCTCCTGCAACTCCGCCACGTTATCCTCCGGCAGAAAAAACCGCACCCGAACGGCATACTGTCCCTCCGAAATTTTGAAAAACAACGCCCAGGCCGTAAAGTCCGACGTGCTCGACAAATCCAGCCCGCCCCAGCACGGCACCGTCCGCAGCGCCTCGAAGTCGTTCGCGCACAACTCCGGGTCCGCCATCCGATCCCACAGAAGCACATCCAACCACTTGAGACTTCCCGCCGAAAACCGGTTCAGGTGCTTCCGCTCGAAGTTCGCCCGCTTCGCCTTCGTGTCGCACTGCATCACGATGTCCCGATAATACTCCGGGTAAACCGTGTACCCATACGACGGATTCGCAGCCGACCAGGTCTTCGGGTCATCCCACGCCCAACCCTCTGGCGCCTCATAAATCACCGTCAACCAGCCCGTATCGCACATCGAATCCGACGTTTCCGACAACTGATCCTTTGCCCGCTCCACCTCTTTGGCCAGAGGACAGTCCTCATTTTCGCCCGCGGTCGAAATAATCACCGTCAACGGCTGCTTCCGTGCCGCCGTTCCGTGCAGCAGAATGTCCAGCACCTCCTGATTCGACTGCGCGTGGTACTCATCCAGGATCGCCATCGAGACGTTCTTGCCATCTTCCGTCTGCACGGATCGCGGCGAAACCACCTGAAACAAACCGTCCGTGTACGGCACCTTGATCGACAACTCCGACTCGAATGGGTAAGCCTCGGCGTCCATCAACGGGTTTCTCCGCGCCATCGAGACCGCTTCCGTCCACAACTGCTTTCCCTGGGACAACTTCGACGCGATCACGTACACCTCCGGCGACATTTCCCCGTCCCCAAACAGCCCATACAACGCAATCGCCGCCAGCAGCGTCGTTTTTCCGTTCTTTTTCGGCACAAACATCAACGCCCGGCGGAACCGCCGAAGCCCGTTCGGACGCTTCCACCCGAACAGACGCATCACAAAATCCTTCTGCCAGGCCTGCAAACGCAGCGGTTTTCCCGCAAAATCCCCGTGCCGAAGCGTACAATTCGCCTCGATCCACCCGCAAACCCGCTGTCCCTCCTTCGGATCGAACCAGCAACCCTCCCGCACGGCGGCCCGATCCGCCCGACACCGAATCCATTCCGATGTGACCTTCGCGCGTCGCAACTTCTCGGACTTGGTCGGGATACTACTCTTTTTTCCCAGCGATCTTCCCTCCGAACAACTTCGCCCGAGCCTTCGCGTCCGGCCCCTTCTCAGCAGCCTCCGGCTTGGCCGGTAATTTTGCCCGCGATCCAGGCGTCAAACCCAAACGCTCCGCCAACTGACGCAACTCCGACGATGCCCGCAGCGCCGCCGCCGCCCAGGGGTGCGTGTATGTCTTCCCGAACCGATCCACCCCATAGCGCCCCTCTTTCTGGATGCGCTCCGTGCTCTCGATCAGCGTCGCGAACGTCTCGCAATAAGCCACCAGTAACCCCTGGTCGCAGTCCGTCAAACCCAACTCCCCAAACCGTCCCTCCTGCCGTTTCCACTCCGCTTTCGCCGCTTTCGACAGGTATTTCGGAGCCAAAAGACGCCCTTTCCCCGCCAAAACCACCCCCTTTTTCCCAGATTTCGGCCCCGATTTCCCCGGATAAACCTTCATTCCACCCTCCTCAAACCCCATAATTTTCAGCCATCCACCCACCCCCGGCCCCACCCCACCCCACACCCAAACCACACCCCAAAAACAAGAAACCCCAGGAAATCTATTCTCCCTCTAGTGTAGGCGGGCTGGGTCATCAGTGGTTTTCCGGGAGCAAAATTACCCCCCTACCCCCGCGTCAGGCTGCGCCCACCACCACGGCCAGCCCACAACACACCACATACAGCGCTCTATGCCTCAGAGGACGGATCAAGCATCAACACCCCCGTATTTTCAACCTCATGGTGATGGCACACGCACAACGAAACCAGATTGCTCATCTCATGCGTCCCCCCGCCCCGGATCTTTGTTTTGTGATGTACTTCAACAGCCTGCTCCTCACAGCCCACCCATTCGCACCACGCATTCAGAGACAATTTCATCCGCCTCACATGAGGCCACGCCCCAGCATATCCACGCTCCTTCGTCGTGCCCCGCACAGCAGCCACCTCGCGGTAGTACTCCTTCTTGCTCTGCACATGATGCTCAGCACAACGCCGCCGCCCCTCCACAGCCAGAGAGTGACAGCCCACATATTCACACGCTCGTCTGGGCCGCATCGGCATATCAGCCACCCCCACGCACAAACAGTGATCCCAGGGGCTTTTTCGGGTTAAGGCGGGACAATAGCCTGATGGTCAGCAGGCCGGTGGGCACCTCTGATTTAGTAGAGGAAACACATGGTGTGGATAAAGATACGATGGGAGAACCCATAAAGAAAAAGCCCCTGAGAAGCACGTTTGCGCGACCGAATGGTCACGTGCTTGTCAAGGGCAAGTACACTCATAAGCGAAGTCGCTTACTTTGTCAACCCCCCGCACAAAAAAAAGAACCGCCCAGACACAAAACCCGAGCGGCTTGCCTCTTCACCTCTTCCTCAAACTCTACGGCTTACAAACGCCACAAGCCCCTCTTCCCGCCCGAATAGCCTGACTCAAAGGAACAGCAATAGGCGTCTTTTTCAACGTCCCACACCCAAAACGATGATATTTATTCCCCTCCTGAGACAAATAAACAGTCCGATCCCCGCCCGCCATCGGCACAGCCTGCCGCCCGGCATAACCCCTTTTTTGCACCCCTGCCGCAGCCCGAACCGGAGCCGCCCTCACAACCGACTCCTCCACATGCGCCCCCGGGACAGCCCCTTTTTCCTCCTCCTCAACCCGCACAGACGCCGTCGTGGCCTCAGCCTCCGCCACAAGACCAGATCCCACACTCAAATCATCATGATCCCGCTTCCGATCCTTCCGAAAATCCCACGGCGCAACCGGCGAATCCTGCGACCACACCCCCCGCTTCGCCTCCCGAGCCTTCACCTCGTAATCCGCCAGCGCCTTCTCCTTCGAGTAAGCCTTGTAATGCCACGCCAGACCACCATTCACCAGCGCCACATTCAAACCCGACCCGTTCGGCAGCAACACCACCCCAATCGTTCGCCCATACCGATCCTTCCCCGCACTCTTAACCGTCACCTCTTTCCCAAACACATAATCCGAAGTCGCCTGCTTCGCCTTCGTCGCGAACGGCTGGCCCACCTCCGGGCAGTCGATCCCATACAACCGCACCTTCTCCGCCTTCCCCTCGCGCATCACCGAAATCGTATCCCCGTCCGTCACCCCCACGCACTTCCCCTTGAATTCCTCTGCAAACCCAGCCGGGCACAGCAAGACAAACACCACAACGAAAACCGAGAAAAAGCGCGACATCGCCACCCCTCCAGATCAGAATCCACCCCTTCCACGTTGAAAACAAAAAATCACTGCCAGCCCACCACAGTGAACCCATCCCCATTTTTCGTCTTGCAGTCAATCGACATCTTCACCGGCTTGAACGCTTGCGGGTTAAACTTCAGCCCATCGCTTTTGCAAAACTGAGTAACCAAATACGCCGCGCTTCCTCTCGCTGGAATCACAGGAACGTTGAGTTTATACCCACTCGAAAACGTCCCGCTATTCAACTCCAACTCCACGTCCGTCCAGTCAAAATCATTCTCATTCGTCACTGTGATATTACCCAGCATATATCGGACATTTGGCTTCAGAATCACTTCCGGGCGAGGCGTTGGAGTCGGTTTTTTATCCGCTGAAGCCACATCGGCTTTCGGTTTCGCGTCTGGAGTGATGGCATCCTTGCACATCCCAAGCCCCAGCAGACAAAGAAAAATCATCAAAATCGTTGTGCCAATCTTCCCAACCAACGACATCGCTGGCGGACTTTTCTTTCCCGGCATCGGTTTCCCGCACTTTGGGCAGGAAGGCGCATCACTCGACACCTGCTCCTTGCAATCCGGACACTCGATCAAAGCCATGATAAACCCCCTTTTCCTCAGATTGAAACTCAATAAACCCTATCCATCCCAATCACACGCCCAAACAGACGCCACCCCGGACACTTCTTCAGCACAATCGCGTCATGCTTCGGATTCAAGGCCACCAATAACCCTTCCTTATGCCACTGCTTTATTGTGTACGACCCCAAACCATCCAAATCCATCACGACAATATCCCGATGCCGTAAATCCTTCAGGGTTTCATTCTGATGCACAAACACTACGTCATCCTCCTGGAACAACGGCTCCATACTGTCCCCCCTGACAGTCAACGCCACCACATCCAGCAACGACCCACCCCGAAGACCCTTTTTCAGCCGTTCCCGCGAGGCTGAAACCTTTGGCACATCCTTCAGAGAGTCTTTCGTAATCTCTATATCCACAAATCCATTTGTACGACCCGCCTCAACACTCCCGAAACAAGGGATAGGAGCAGAACCCTTTTCATCCACACAAGGCAACTCTCCGCCACTTTTCAGAAAACCCTCAAGATCCAACCCTAAAGCCGCACAAATACGCCCAAAACGCTCCACAGATATGCTGTTTTCACCGTTAATGAAGTTATAAAACGTGACCTTCTTTACATCCGCCGACAAATAAACTTCCTTGGGAGGAATCTTTCGGTCCTCCATCAGTTTTAAAATCAGCGTGTGATACAGAGCGTTGATTTCATTCATAAAGTACAAAATAGTAAACTTCCCGCATCGGCGCAATATTATTTTTTTCCGAATCTCGTACTTTTCCTCTTGACATCGGTTCGATATTTCGTACTATAGCCCTCGTTGCACGCGAAAGGGGACACCATGAACGCTCTTGAAATGCTGTTAAAACGCAACTCCGTACAGCCCAAAATAACGTTGGAAAAAATCGCAATCACATCTGGAGTACCCAAAACAACGATCCACGCAATCGAAAGCGGGCGTGTTCAGAATCCCGGAATCCAGACTTTCTTTAAGATCCAAACCGCCCTTGAAACCCTCATTGCCGAGCGCCAGGGACAAAAGTCCCCATCGGTTGACCCCCAAACCCCCATCCCAGGAGATCCGCCTATCGACCCCACCACCACCTAACCCACACGCTTGTCAAAGGCAAAAACCGCCGTCAAGCCCGTTAGCCTTCGGCGCGGGTCACATGCTCCTTAAGTTTTGGATAGGGACATGCCACGGAAAACTCAGCAGGGGGGAGACTGACGGCCTCCCCCCAAACCAAACCCCCCAGGAGGACACCCACATGGGCATCTACCACACCACCGGCAAAACCATCACCCCCATCGTCGCCGCCAACATCGCCCGACGCCTCCACGAACTCAGACTCACCCACAACGATCTCCACGAAAAAGCCAAACTCGCCTACTCCACCATCGCCCGCATCATCAACGGCCAGGGCGACGACATCTCCCACGCCTCAGCCGCCCGAATCCTCGACCTCCTCCAGACTACCTGGTTTGCCCTCTCTCACGAACCAGTCCCCCCCATACTGCTCTCAACCCCAACCGGCAGCGATGCCCTCTTCCACCCATTTTTGACCTATCTCTCCGCAGCCGACGCATGCCAAATTCCCCTTTGCGCCACCTCTGCCGGATTCAACTCCCTTGCGTCCCTTGGCGACTCTGCGCCTTTGCGCGAACCAGATCAATTCGTAATTCGTAATCCCTTCTCCGCCTCCATCCCCGTTCACAACATCCCAACCCACCCCCTGTCCACCCTCACCTCCGGACGCCAGGCGCCCCTCCTCCACCAACTCTACTACGCCCTCAAAGCCTCATCCCTGCGCGCCCTCCTGGTTCCTTTTTTCCATAAAATCGGCCGCTTCCTCCACGCCGCATTCAACCCCCGACCCCCCAGCCACACCCAACTCCAACTCGCCCTCGACTACACCGAAACCTACTACCCCGACGGCGAATCCGAACAGGAGAATTTCCCATGTCACTGACCCCCGAAGAAAAACAAGAAATTGAACGCGAGTATCCGAACTCGTGCCTTCTGTGCCGACACAAACCGGAAAATTCCGGCCTTTTCTTCCCTTGCGCACAGAAAGACATCATAGTCCTCGACCCGTTCTCTCCATGCAACAACCACGAGCCGAAATCCGACCAGGAGACCGATCATGACTGACGACGTTTTTCTGCTGATTCAGTGCTCGGAGGGCTTGATCTCTCTGTGGAAGCACGAGCACCAACAAGCGCTGAAAGATGGATGGAAACACCCCACGATCACCAACGCCGAGGCTCTCCTCGGACGCCTGAAGGAAGAGTACACAAGGGAGAACCCCCATGCCTGACACACCCGTTTACCGCTGCCACGACGCCCGCAAGACCCAGCGCACCCTCGACCTCCTCAACCGCCTCACCCGCGCCGCGCTCCTCTACATGCACGACGCCGACCCCAAAAACGGCACCCCCCGCACCATTGTCTTCCAGACCAAAAACGTACTCCTCAACCTCTGCGAAGAAGCCAACACCCTCCTTTGCGCCTCCGCGCCTTTGCGTGAGCCATCGGTATCGGTTCCCCGCGCCTCCGCGTCTCCGCGTGAGACACAACCAACCACCGAAGGCGCCCCAAAATGATCGACCCAGCCGTCGCCCTCTACCACCTCAACGAACTCCTCATCGAGGCCAAAGACCTCATCGCCGCCCATCGCGACACACCCGCCTGGACACTCCAGCACGCCTACCTCCACGACGCCGTCACCCGCGTCGAAATCTACAACCGAGCCGCACTCGAAGGCCAGCCCGTCCCCAGCACCTCGCACCAGATCGAACGCATCGAACTCCTCATCGCCACCACCGGCACCGATCTCCAGGCCGTCCTCACCGCCTACAAAGTCCCCGACCTCGCCCACCTCACCTACGACCAGGCCGACCTCATCATCGCCCGACAACGCAACCTCCGGCACAAACAACGCCTCACCGCGTCCTCTGTGTCCCCTACGTCCCATACGTCCCAGGAGCCACCCCAATGATCACCTCCCTCAACCGCCACACCACCATCCCCCACCCCGACGCCCCCTCCGAATTCGAGATCCAGAGCGCCCTCTACCAGAGCCTCCTCTCACTCGGCTACCACGTCCACGCCGAAGTCACCGCCAACTCTCCCGACTCGGGCACGCGCGCCGCCCGGCTCGACCTCGTCATCTACCGCCGCGCCTTTGTGCATTATGAAAACGGTGGTCTGTCCCCCGTGGACACCCCCGTCGCCCTCATCGAAGTCAAACGCCAGCGCACCGCCCACACCGGCCTCTACGCCCGCAAGACAGCCGAACGAGCCAGCCAGCAATACCAGCGCTACGCCCGGTACGGAATCCCGGTAATCGTCTGTCAGGGCCAATCCCAGATCGGCCCCACCCTCGACCAGATCCGCACCCTGCTCAATACTGAAACGAAAGAAGCCTGAAAATGGGAAAACCCTCCCTCGAACAATGGTCCGTAGATGACTGGCTCGGCGACAAATGCGTCGGAGCGCTCGACCTCCAAGCCAAAGGCGGCTGGCACGAAATGCTCATGCTCATGTGCAAAGACCAGAACCACTCCCTCACCGGCACCGTAAACAGCCTCGCCCGCAACTGCCGAGCCGGACAAAATGAGATGCTCAACACCATCTACCAGATTGCCATCCACACCGCCGGAATCGTCGAAATTCAAGACCCCAAAACCGGGAAATTCGAGATCCAGAACCCCGTGGACGAAAACGGAAATCTCATCTCCCTCAGTGACACGATTTTACACCTTCCAAAATTCTCACTCGGGATTCCCGATTTTTCCAGCGACATTCCGCACATTTTCCGCATCACCTGCCGCCGGTACCTGAAACGCTATCAGAAAAGAGTTTACGATAGAGAACGCAAGGCTCAAAAAAACGATTCCGAAAAAATCCAAAAAAACTCACTCTCCCGCGCGCGGGCAGGGAATGGGAATGGGAATGGGAATAGTAAAACTACCTATATCCCTAACCCTGAAAAGAGGGGGAGTGCAGAGGGGGAGATTGAACTCACCCAAAACCCCCGCGCCTGGATCGCCGCCCTCGAATCCCTGCGCACCCTCGCCGCCACCGAACCCGACTACACCCTCCTCCTCGCCGCAGCCGAACGCGCCACCTACCTCGGCGAAGACGAAACCGACGACAGCATCCACCTCGCCGCCGCCAACCCCGCCGACAAATTCACCCTCAGCCTCGGACGCAACAACCTCGCCCACTTCGCCGACGTATCCAAAGCCTGCATCACCCTCGCGTCCCCGTAACACAGTTTCCGTGTATTCCGTGTCTTCCGTGGTTTCCCCGCGGTGCTTTGCGACTTCGCGCCTTTGCGTGAAATAAAAACCCCCCAGAAAGGCCCACACACCATGCCCCCCCTTAACACCCAACTCGGTCCCAACACCCTCGGCGCCCTCTTCTCCGCCCAATCCAACGCCGCCCCCACAAACCCCCAGACCCCCGCCAACGCCCCGACACCCGCGCCCTCCCCCGAACGCGCCACCAGCCCCGCCAGTTTCGCTCCTGCGCCCCATTTCAACCCCACCCCGGACAGTGGCATGGGCGTCTCGCCCATGAACCCCGCCGGAAGTGGCATGGGCGTCTCGCCCATGAGTCCCACCCCCAAACTCGAATCCATCTCCCTCGACGCCGTCATCGGCGGCGCCCTCATGCAACTCCGCTTCTCCGGCAACACCAACCCCGCCACCCTCAAAAACTACCTCCTGTCCCTCGATCCCCACGCCCAGGTCCGCTCCGAATTCCCCTCCAAGTCCTTTGGCGCGCCCCGCGAAACCAAAACCGCCCGCGTCCTCGTCGTCACCCTCAAAAAATACAACGGCGCCCTCACCATCGAATTCCTCTGCCAGACCCCCGAAGGCGACAGCATCACCGCCGCCCCCTTCCGCAACAACGCCGAAAAACTCACCCAGACCGTCGCCGCCCTCCCGCGCCTCACCCCCGCCAACAAAGCCAAAATCGACCAGATCCTCACCGCCACCACCGGCAACCCCACCGTCCCCCTCATCCTCCAGCCAGACGAGCAGTTCGGCGTCAAACACTGGGAAAAAGACGGCAACCACATCGCCGAAGAAATCACCCCCGACCCCCCAACCGCCTGACGCAGTTTCCGTGTATTCCGTGTTTTCCGTGGTTCAAAAAAGAAAGGAAACCCACACCATGCCATTCCTCGTCATCCCCTCCGCCCACACCACCGCCCCCCGCGCCCTCACCCTCGACATCGAAACCCTCCCCACCACCGACCCCCAGCAGATCGAACAGATCCGCACCGACGCCTACACCAAAGAACCCCTCTCCAACACCCGCGTCGCCCTCAAAGAAGCCTGGCACACCTCCGAAGCCAAGGAAGCCCGCTTCACCGAAGCCCTCTCCAAAACCGCCCTCGACCCCACCCGAGGCAACATCGCCTGCATCTGCGCCGCCACCGACAACGCCGACGGCGTCACCCGCATCGACCTCATGCGCCAGCCCCTCGACGACGGACTCCAGGAATTCGCCGCCTGGTGCGAAACCTTCTCCACCCCTGAACTCGTCTGGTGCGGCCACAACTCCGACGGATTCGACCTCCCCTTCCTCCTCTTCGCCTTCGCCCGCTACCGCGTCCGCCCACCCCGCCACTTCCCCGCCTACCACCGCGGACGCCTCACCGGCCGCACCTACGACACCATGACCAACTTCCCCAGCAACGGCTCCCCCTTCATCAGCCTCAAAGACGCCCTCGCCCGCACCGGCCTCGGCCTCAAAAAAGGCGCGCCCTCCGGCATGTCCCCCGAACGCGAAATAGACGGCTCGATGGTGTACGCCCTCTGGCTCGACGGCCAGTACGACCTCATCCTCGACTACTGCGCCAACGACGTCCGCATCCAGCGCGAACTCGTCGCCCTCCTCACCCACAACTACACCACCGGCCCCTTCCGCCGCGACGAACTCGCCCAGGAAATCGACCAGATCCTCCAACACCCACAACTCACCCGAGACCAGAAAATCCTCACCCTCTACGGCTTATTGATGCAGACAGGCACCGTCCCCAAAATCCCCTACTAAGCAGTTCTCCGCGTCTCCGCGCCTCCGCGTGAGAAAAAAAATGAAAGGAAATCAACCCCATGAACCTCCGCGAATTCCTCACCCCCGAAACCCTCGCCATCTACACCCAACGCTGCCACGACGCCGCCACCGCCAAAGGTTGGCACGACCAGCCCCTCAGCGCCAAAGCCCACCTTGCCCTCATCGCCACCGAACTCGCCGAAGCCCTCGAAATCTACCGCCGACGCCTCGCCACCGTGCGCGAAAACGACCCCGACACCTCCCCCTGGGCTCGCTACGCCATCTACGAAATCTACTGGTACAACCCCGAAATTGAGACCGAACTCTGCTGCCTCCACAGCCCCGAAGACATCCGACCCGAAGTCGAAAAGCAAGTCGCCGACGGCTACAAACTCCAGGGCATCCCCATCGAACTCGCCGACGCCGCCATGCGAATGTTCGACTACTGTGGACAGTTCGACCACTCCCTCAGACAGGTCAAGTCCATCCTTTTTAACGAACGCCAATTGTTTCCCGATTTCATCTTCGACATGACTTCGATTCTCGTCTGTTGTGAAGTATCCAAAATCAATCCGTCCCTTTTTATCGCCCTCATCGCCCTCTGGCTCAACAACCGCGCCTACCACCTCGACGAACTCATCGACCTCAAACTCCACTACAACACCCTCCGGCCCCACCACCACGGCAACAAACGCTGCTGATCGGTTTCCGTGTATTCCTCGGTTTTCCGTGGTTCCATGCGGTTAATCGGTTGCAGTTTGCAGTCCTTTGCGTCTTCGCGCCTTCGCGTGAAACAAAATCGGTTCCCAGAAAGGCCCCCAAAATGCCCACCACCACCCCCACCCGCCTCCTCAGCCTCCAGGCCAGCAACATCAAATCCCTGCGCCAGATCCATATCAATTTTGACCAGCGCGAGCACACCATCGCCGGAGCCAACGGACAAGGCAAAACAGCCTCCTTCGACTCCATCCGCGCCTGCTTCCAGGGACTCGACCCCGAACTCGTCCGCAACGGAGAAGACTCCGCCGAAATCATCCTCAACCTCTCCAACTACATCGTCCGCCGCGCCCACGCCAACGGCAGCGAAACCCTCATGGTCACCGACGCCAACGGATTCCCCGTCGCCAAGGCCAAAGACGTACTCCGGGCCATCGTCAACGCCATCACCTTCGACCCCATTGGTTTCGCCAAACTCGGCGGTGGAGACTCGCGCGGCCTCAAGGACCGCCTGCGCAAACAGCGCTCCATGCTCATCGAGGCGCTCCCCCTCGTTGTCACCCGAGCCGAAATCGAACAAGCCGTCGCCGATCTCGGACCCGATCACATTCAGGTCGTCTCCGCCCTGGGCGAAGACCTCTCCCGCGTCAACCTCGACCAGCACGCCATCGAAGTCTGCCGAGAACTCCACGACCTCATCTACGACGCCCGCCAGGAGAAAAACGCCGCCGCCCAACAGGCCCGCCTCACCCTCGAAAACACCCCACCCCCCACCGCCGCGCCCCCCGACATCCCCCTCGACGACCTCGAACGCTTCCTCTCCCTCGCCCGCAACGACTACTACGCCGCCAAGGCCCAGGCCGACACAAACGCCAACGCCAACGCCGCCCGAGCCGCCCGCATCGAAACCCTCGAACGCCAGATCGCCGAAACCAAGCCCCCCTACACCCGCGACGAACTCCAGTCCCACCTCGACACCACCATTGCCTCCCTCCAGACCCTCACCATCGAGATAGACCGACTCCGCAACGAACTCGACAGAATCCAGCGCCTCCACACCGAAGCCATCAACAACCGCGCCCAGGCCCAGACCTCCCTCAACGACATCCGGCTCCTCCTCCAGACCCACGAACAGCGCGACGCCCAGCAAGCCGAACTCGACGCCCTCAAAGCCGACGCTGCCCAAAGTGGCACGGGCGTCTCGCCCGTGGATCTCCCCTCTCTCGCCGCCCAACTCGACCAGACCGAACGCGACCTCAACAACCGCCGCGCCCAGGACGCCTACGACCGCGCCCACGCCGCCCACACCGAAGCCAAGCGCCTCAGCGACCTCTACACCGGCCTCGTCACCCTCTTCCGCGACACCCTCCCCAAACAACTCCTCGCCGCCGCGAACCTCCCCATTCCCGGCCTCGAAATCCAGCCCGAGCACATCGCCATCAACGGTAAACCCCTCCACTGCCTCAGCAACTCCGAGCAGATCAAAGTCGGCGTCGCCATCGCCGCCACCCTCGCCCCCGCCTGCGGATTCGTCCTCATCGACAACGGCGAATCCCTCGACCCCGACAACCGCCAAACCCTGCGTCAGATCGCCGACGAACTCAACCTCCAACTCATCCTCACCCTCGTCGACCCCGACGCCACCCCATCGGAATCCGTCACCGTCATCCAAAAAGGCCAGGCTCTCGAACCCGTCCCATCGGTCCCATCCGTCCCATAAGTCCTATGCAGTTCTTTGCGCCTTCGCGCCTTAGCGTGAGAAAAAAACGTACCCCACCGAAAGGAAATCCCTCAAAATGCTCATCACCCCCGAAATCATCGCCGCCGCCAAAGCCGCCTCCAAAGACCGACCCGGCATCCAGAACGTGTACATCGAAGACGCCCGCGCCTGCGGATGCGACGGCAAAATCGCCGTCATCGCCACCTACGAACCCCAACTCGAATCCCCCGACGCCCCCGTCCTCCTCAACGCCAAAGAATTCCTCCACGCCGTGGACGGCGCCGGAGACGCCCAACTCATCGCCAACGGCGACACCTTGGTCATCCGCACCAACACCGTCGCCATCCACTTCACCGAATCCACCGAACCCTACCCCGGCGTCTTCTCCATCCTGCGCCCCACCTCCAAGCCCATCGCAAAATTCAACGCCTCCATTTCCATCCTCCAGCGCCTCCTCAAAGCACTCGCCGTCACCACTGGACGCGAACACGACTTCCTCGAAATCGCCCTCTACGCCTCCACCGGCGAACACCCCAACTGGCCCCACCTCACCGCCGAAGTTCACACCCCCAAAACCCCCGGATCCCGCGTCGTCGGATTCGCCTCCCTCGTCACCAACCTCGACGCCCCCGACAACGACACCACCCTCTACACCGACCTCCCCGAAACCCCCACTGAAACCTCCGAACCCGACGACGAAACCCCCGACATGCTCACCCTCGACTACCAACCAGCCGCCCTCCCCGCGCCCCAAATCCTCGACATCGAACCCGAACCCCAAGACCCCGAAGAAATCGACATCGAGGAAGACGAGGAAGACGACGACTACCCCGGACCCCTCCCCGAAAACCTCATCCACAACCCCTCCGTCTGGAACATCACCCTCTCGCACCTCGCCAAGTTGATCAAAAAGACCGAGTACATCAATTGGATCAAAAACCTCGAGTACCTCGGCGAAACCCTCGACTCCCCACGCACCATCTACCTCGCCACAGAAGATCCCGTTGCCGTTGACTTCGTCCAGAAAAACTACGGCGACTACATCCGCAACTGCCACCCGGCCCTCAAACTCAACATCCGCGTTCAAACCCCCGAGGCCTGAGCCTCGACCGCACACAGAAAGGATCCCCACACCATGCCACACATCGCACAAGCAACGCTCGAAAGCCTCGCCCCCTACTCCCAGAGCCGCTTTCACAACACCCCGAAAATCGAAAAAGAATCCTCCGACGCCTACGACAAACGCACCTGGCAGGGACACCTCCACACAAACGAAGAAGGCCACATCGTCATCCCCCCCACCGCCTTCATGCGCTGCGTCCAGGATGGAGCCAAGTATCTCTCCATGCCCGTTCCCGGAAAAGGAAAAGCCACCTACACCAAAAACTTCAACTCCGGCGTTCTCGTCCTCGAACCCCTCGTCCTGCCCATCAAAGCCCGCGACTGCGAATTCGAAGACCTCTTCCTCAACGCCGACGGCCTCCGAGGCTCCGGCAAGCGCGTCATGCGCCGCATGCCCGTCATCCACAAATGGTCCGGCACCGTCTCCTTCCACGTCACCGACGACACCATCACCGAAGACGTTTTCCTCTACACCCTCGAGCAGTCCGGCCAATTCCGGGGCATCGGCCGCTTCCGCCCCCAGAACGGCGGATTCTACGGACGCTTTAAAGTCTCGAAACTCGTCTGGGAATGATTTTTTCGCCACCGCGCGCCACAACGCTGCGCACTACTCCGCGCCGCCTCGCAACGCACCTCAACGCAACGGCAACACCCAAGGACAGGCCCATGCAAAAGATTTCTCACCACACCGCACCGCTACGCTCCACATGGCTGCGCACTGCCCCGCTCTGCACATCTACACATCGCGTCACAACGCAATACTTCGTTCCTTTGCGCCTTCGCGCCTTTGCGCGATCCAGATTTTCCTCTGCGTCGCAGCGCAGCGCCCGGCCTCGCGCCTCTTCGCCCCGCATCGCATCGCAACGACACCCCAGAAAGGCTGAAACCATGACCCCCGAACTCAAGTCCCTCCCAGAAAAGTCCCACCTCACCCTCATCCTGGCCGACCGCCTTCGACAGGCCCAGCCCGGAGAAACCGTCACCCACGAAGAACTTTCACGCCTCATCGACCGCGACACCCGCCACGACGCCGCCCATCTCCTGCGCTCCGCCCTCCACACCGTTCTCTGCGAGGATCGCGCCGTCTTCGCCTGCGTCCGCACCATCGGCTACAAGCGCCTCCAGAACCGCGACATCCTCAAAACCGGAGACGCCACCATCAAAAAAACCCGGCGCGCCTGCCGACGCGGCATCGCCAAAATCCTCTGCGCCCAATACGACGACCTCGACAACGCCGACAAAATCCAGCACAACACCACCCTGGCCCTCCTGGGCGCCGTCGCGCACCTCACCGAGGAAAGCAGTCGGCGCAAACTCGAAACCCGAGTCGCCGCAAACAACGACTGGTCCGCCCTCGCGGCCCAAATGACCCAAAAAGCCATCACCGACTGATTTTTCCTCGCAGCGCTTCTCGACGCGACGCGCCACGCAACTACGCTGCGCAACACAAAACAACGCAACGGCACCACCCATCAGTTCATTGTCAATTATCCATTATCCATTCTCAATTGAGGCCTCCCCCCATGCCCATCACCATCAACCCCCACACCCTCTACTCCCGCGAAGACCTCCTCGAAATCCTTGCCCAACTCGGCATCAACGCCGACCGGTTCATCGCCCGCATCTCCCCCCGCAAAATCTTCCGACAAGCCTTCTGGGGCCAACACCTCATCGAAGCCCTCGACAACGCCGAAAGTGGCACGGGCTTCTCGCCCGTGTACCCCCCCAGCACCCCCCAAAGTGGTGCCTCACGTGGCACGGGCGTCTCGCCCGTGTACCCCCACCCCCAACCCGGCCCCCGACGCAAACGCACCCCCAAAATTCCCCCCACCGCCCCCGCGCCCGCCAAAGTCGGAGCCTTCTCCCTCGACGAACTCGGCATCAAAAACACTTGACACCCCCCGGTCCCCCTCCCCACAATAAAACCAGACGGACCCGACCCCATGCTTATCAAACGCCTCCACCTCGGCATCATCACCGCCACACTCGCCACCTCCCCAGCCGGACGCGAACGCTGGGAACTCCGCTACCGCGACCCCCTCACCGGAAAAGACGTCCTCCGCCGCATCTACGACACCGAAGACGGCATGAAAAAAGTTGCCCGTCACATCCAGACCGAAATCTACCAGGGACGCGGCTACCTCGCCGGAAAACCCCAAGCCCCCCTCATCAAAGACGCACTCGCCCAGGCCATGCGACTCTCCCAGACCGGCCCCACCGCCCGAAAAGACATGGCCTACCGCTCCACCCAATTCCTCACCTTCCTCACCCAGCACTACCCCGCCATCCAAACCTTCGACCAACTCAAACCCTCCATGCTCCGCGACTACGTCCAGGACATGCAAACCCAAAACCTCGCCTACGACACCATCCGCCTCCGACTTGCCGTCGTGCGCCAAGCCTGGCGCCTCATGGCCGACGACCACCCCGACCTCGTTCACCCCCTCCCGCGCACCCCCCTCGGCTCCCGACCCCGACCCGACATCACCTGCCTCACCCTCGACGACGCCCACGCCCTCCTCGACTACCTCCGCGACGACCCCCACGCCCACACCATCTACCCCCTCCAACTCCTCGCCGCCACCTGCGGACTCCGCCAACTCGAAGCCGCCGCCCTCCGCGAACAGGACATCGACTTCGACAAATCCACCCTCACCGTCACCAAGACCCCCCACCACACCCCCAAAAATCAAACCTCCTACCGCACCCTCCCGGTGCCTCAATTCGTCCTCGACGCCCTCAAGACCGCCCGAGACACCCGCAAAGTTATCCCCCTCTCCGGCGAACTCTTCCTTTCCTCCTGGGCACGCCCCTGGAAAGTCAACACCCTCTCCCAGGCAGCCAACCGCTACTTCAAAGCCGCCGCCCTCGCGCTCGACAAACCCCAACTCGCCCAGATCCCCGCCAAAAAACTCCGCGCCACCTTCGCCACCGCCACCTCCCAGGCCGGAGCCGACCGCGACCTCGTCAAAGCCTACATGGGCCACACCCCCGCCGACATCCTCGGAGGCCACTACCGCCAGATCTCCCCCGAAGAACTCGCCACCCTCCCCACCCTCATCACCCAACTCTGGACCCCCACCCCCCAACCCGAAACCGAAACCCAACCCAACACCCAATCCGAAGCCCAATAAAAAAACACCCCGCTCCCGCGCCGCGCACCTGTCAAGCCCCCCTTGACAACTCCCCCTTTTTCCCTCCCGAAGCCCCCCAAAACACCCCTCTCATGTAAGGATCATGTAACACCCCCCTCCATCAAATCACAAAAACCCCGTATTTACTGCCTGAAATCAACACAACACACAAGACTAAGGATCTTGTGGGAGAAATCTCGTGGGGGTTCAAGTCCCCCTCCCGGCACCAAGTTTGTAGATGTTGAAAAGACAAGACCTGCAGCGAACTTTTTGGGCGTGGAAAATATCCGCGCCCTTTTTGTATTGGGGCCTCGTTTGGGGCGATTTTACCCAGTTTCCGGGAACATTCTGGCTACATTTCGCGGGGAGGCTTTCCTTTTCGGGTGGGGGGACAAAAGGGGACGGGGACGCTGGCTCACAAATGGGAACGCCGTTCCGGATATATTCCGGGACGGCGTTCCCATTTGTACCGTTCATTTCTGTTGCCGGTTCTGCGCATTGACCCTCGCGCGGGCGGCGGGGAATTACTGTAACGGATAGATCACCATTTCCCCCTGGTTCGGGTAGAAGGTGGGCATGGGCAGATAGGGCGCCACGTGGGCTTCCCCGGTCAGGAAGCCGGTGGTGCGACCCGTGCGGAATTTGTTGACGCTGCCACTGTAGTTGGGTTTTTCGCCCGCGGAATACCCCGCCACAAATACGCCCGCCACGCCCGCCTGGGCGTCGAGCGTGTTCATGATCCCCGCCAGGACGTGCAGACGCTTGGGCTCGTTGGGGAAACCGAGTGTGCCGGGATAGAGGATTTTGTTGAGAGTGGCCGAACGGGCGGTGATGGTTCCGATGGTCTGGGCAATTTTAATCTTGTCCATCAGGATGGACCCGCCCTTGACGGAGAGGGTTTGCAGGCTGCTCGCCTTCAGTTCGTAAACACCGGTGGTGTTGGCCAGATCGGCTGCGGTCATCCGGCCCAGCCCCCCGAGCGAAACGGCCTTTTGTCCGGTGAGGGTGTTTTTGAAGGACTTGGATGCGGTCTTGAGGCTCTTGATCGGTTCGCCGGTGTCGAGACGGTCGAGGATGACCCCCGAGAGGTTCATGGTCATTGTCACCGCGTTGCCGGGTATCAGGAGGGTGGTGTGGGCGTAGGCGGGCTGGACGCCGGTGGAGTCCTTGAGGCCGGTCATGGAGATGTTGCCGATTTGATAGACTTCCGCAAGGCGGATGGTGGTGTTTTTCATGGTGATGGTTTTCAGGGTGCCGGTGGTGGAAACCAGATGCTGAATGGGCGCCTCGGAGTAGAGTTGTTTGAGATGCCCCTTCACCTGGAATTCGGGGATGTTCTTGGTTGTTATGTAGGTAGTTCCCTCTTTGGAGAGTCCCGCCGCCTTGACGGCGGTAATCTTGACATAGGCTTTGTCCGTGGTGTTACGCACGGTGAGGTCGGCTGTTGCGGAGGCGGTCAGATCGCAGTATTTGTAGGCCACCTTGTAGTTTTTGACCTCGTTGAGGTTGAGGCGCTGGCCGCTGTCCAGGACGCTGAAGGGGCTGAGCTGCGTGCCGGCGGCGCTTGTGGCGGTCCGGACCCAGTAGTAGTAGGTCATGCCGACCTGCGCCGAGGTGTCGTCGTAGGTGGTGACGGTCATCCAGGGCGACAGCACCTGCGCGGTATCCGTCGTGGGGGTCAGCGAGCGATAGACCTGGTAGAAGCCAGCTTCGGGAACTTCAGCCCAGGTGACGCGGATTTTTTCGGCATAGACTTCATCGGTGGCCGAGACCCAGGTGGGGGCGGGCATAATGGGGGTTTCCCCCTCGCGCCACCCCTGGTCGGGCGCGCTGAAGTCGCTGGAGCGCAGGCCGAGGGTGTTCCAGGCGGAACGGACAAAGTAGTAGTACTTGATGCCGGGAAGGGCGGAGGTGTCGTCGAAGGTCAAGTCGCTGATCCACCCGCTGACAGCGAGGGTGGGAGAGGTGTCGCTGGCCACGCCACGGTACACTTTGTAGAAGCGGGCGTCGGGTGCGGCGGTCCAGGCAACGGTTACGGACTGCGTGGACGTGCCGTCGGAAGCGGTCACGCCGGTCGGGGCGGGCAGCGGGGTGGATTCCAGGAGGTAACCCTGTTCGGATTCGCTGAAGGCGCCGGCGAGTTCACCCCATTGCGTGCGGGCCGCTTTGACGAAGTAGTAATACACCGTGTCGGGTTGGGCTGTTTCGTCGGAGAAGGTCGTGGCGGTGGTCCACCCGTCGCCGAGTTTCAGACGGGGTCCATCGGGCGATTCGGCGCGGTAGAGGCGGTAGAAAACTTTCGGGGTGACGATGGGGGTCCAGGAAATCTCGACTTTGTCCCAGTACTCGCCCCGGGTGGCGGTGAGGTTGGCCGGGACGGGGGTGGTGACCACAGGCGGAGTTTCGGTCGTGAAGGTCCAGACATCCCCTTCGGTGGTGGTGACGGTACTCTTGGCCACCACTTGCCACGAATATTCCGTCAAGGCGTCCAGGTCCATCGCGGGATCCCATTCCGAGACGGTAAGCCCCATCGCGGTGGGCGTGGTGGGTTTGGTTTCGGCGCTTTTCCAGAAATAGAGATCGTAGGTGTCCGTCGCTTCGGAATCGGCCCAGTCCAACTTGATGGAGACGGAGACGTTGGTGCGCTTGTCGGTCGGCTTGGGCGTGGCGGGTTTGGCGGGCGCGAGGCGGTATTCGCCCACGATGGTCAGAGAATTCTCCAGCGTGCGGATAACGGGATTCTCGGCAGGGGGAAGGTACCCGTCGAGGTCTTTCCAGATCAGGGTTACTTCGCCCAGGGGCACGTTGCGCAGAATGGCGGATCCGAGGCCCTCCGTGGTGACCTGCGCTGAATCGGTGAACGACCATCCGGCCGTGGAGGGGGTGACCCGGATCGAGACGGTGTTGCTGGCCGGGACGAAATGGGCTGTGATGGAGGTGGGTTGATTCATTGTGACGATGAGCGGATTTTCGAATTCCGTGGCTGCGGTTACGCTGGTGCCACTCCATCCGGCGAAGACCTGGTCAAACCCCGGCTTGGGCGCCGCGGTGATCGAGACGGTCGAACCTTCGGTGTAAAAGGGTAGATTGGGCAAGATCTCCACAGTGCCGCTGGTGGGGTCCACGTCCAGATTGTAGGTTTGGGTCAGGGTCAGGATGACCTTGCGGCTGGTGTTTCCGAGCGCGTTGGTGTCGTTGGAGAAAAAGATATTGGCGGCGTGATCGCCCTTGAGGAGCGGAGCGGCTTTGTCGTTGACGGTGATGGTGACGATCCGGCTGATGCCCGGATTGAGAGTCCCCGTTTCGGGCGTGACGGTCAACCAGGGGACATCGGGCGCGGCGCGCCAGGGCAGGGGGGCCTCGCCGGTGTTGGTGATGCTGTAGGTCGCGGATTCGGTGGGCAGGAAAGGTCCACCCACCCAGCCGGTGAGCGTGGCGGTTTCCGTCGTCGGCTCGACGGCCATACTGGGTTGCGGGTCGTTTGTGGTGTTGAGGACGAAATGCTGCCCGCTGAGGTAGATGGAGTCGTCGGTTTGCGATTTCAGAGCCGCCATGAGGGTGTTGAGATTCGGGACGTCCGTGAAGTGAAATTTCAGGAGGTTGCCGAACCAGGCGTAAGTGATGGCTGTTTTCGGGTCTTCCGGTTTGGGACTGCTGAGGAGCAGCCAATGCTGGCCGTTGGTCAGGGTTTCACTCGTGAGGGTCCATTTGTTGTCGAGTCCGCCTTCCTCGAAAGGGATTTTCTCGACTTCGTAGGGGAAGGACGGGTCGTTGGGGCCGGTCCCAAAGTCGAACCGAAGGCGGATTTGGGTGACGTAGCGCGGCACATAACCGGCCCGCAGATAGAGATCGGTTTCGCCGTTCAGGACGGGTGAACCGTCGTAGGAGAGGCGGCCTTCCTTGGTGTCGCCCGCCAGAGTCTGGGGGCTGATCGCGGTGGGCTGGGTGTAGGAGGTGATGGCGGCCGGGTGCTTGGCGTTCGTGGGCGTGGGGATGGTGATCCAGAAGTCGGGGGTGAAGTCCACGTTGCGTTTCAGGGTGGGCCAGCGCAGGGTCAGGCGGCCATTGATGGTGCGGAAAATGTCCTGAAAGGCGGCTTCGAGGCCGTCCAGATTGCTGGCCGAAATGGACTTGCCGCCGGTGCCCGTGGCGATTTGATCCAGGGCGGCGGTGTTGATCGAGGCCCCGAACCCGATCGGGTAGATGCGCACGTTGAGTTGGTTGGCCAGGGCGGTGATGGAACCGGGGTTGTTGGAACTGGATTCGTCCCACCCGTCGGAAAGGAAGACCAGGAAGCGCAATTCCGAGGTGTTGGTGGTTGGTTCGAATTCCTGGAGCGCGGCGGCCACGGCGTCCCAGCAGCGCGACGCCGCGGGGTAGTTCTGTACATACTCGTCCCAGATGGCGTCCACGCGCGACTTCAGGTAGGCCTTGTTGGTGGTCATTTCGGCAACCCGATTCGGTTCCACATCCTCGGCGTGGAATTCGTACAATCCCAGCAGCGTCGAGGTCGTGGATTGGTCAATGATGTACTTGGCTCCATCTTCCATTGTTTTGATGGCGCCTGTCGAAGCGACCATACTGGCCGTGTAATCCAGAACCATCATCCCTTTGGTCTGGACACTCTGAGCGGTGTTGGCCAGGATCATGGACGATTCCGTGGCGCTGATTGCCGTGCCGTCTTCTTCGCAGAGTGTTTGAATGAAAGAGGCCGGAAGAACGATGGTTTTGTTGGTCACGTCCTCGATGGTGAAACTGTACTCGACCAGATACGGGGAGTTGTGGCTGATGACTCCGTTGCCCAGCGTGATGGTGGTTGGCCCGACATTCACCTGGAAGTGGGCGGTCGGCGAGAGCGCGGCGGACTGGTCCTCGCTGCGGATGTGAAAGAAGTATTGGCCCGGCGTGACGTCGTTCAAGGTGACGGTCTTGTCTGGCGTGACCGTGGCGTCGGGCGGAGTGGGAACGCTCTTGGGCGCCATGTCGAACAGATAGTGGTATTGTTTGATGGACCCGGCGGGGACTGTGGGGGCTTCGCTCCACGCCAGGGTGACGGTGATCGAGGTATAAATCTTGGTCGGATCGGGATGGGTGACACTGGTGACGATAGGAGGAGTGGTGACCAGAGAGGATGCCTGGCCCACGGCAACTTCCGGAGACGTGTTGGTGTCCTGCGCGTGCGCGACGGACGGTTGCACCGCCAGCAGGCCCAGAAGCAGGGCCGTCAGAAACCAGGCCCAGCGCCCGGACGGCCACGTCTCAGATTGCGTCGTGTTGGTTGAAGTGGAACGGATCGCCTTGTGCATCTTGGATTTCGCACCCTCCTCGAAACGGTATAAGACTCGTGATGGACTCGATGAAATTCACCCAAACAGAACCGACAAACAATGGACCGCTTCCCGAACGGGAAACGTGTAGAACTTTGCGAAAGGTGTCGCAAGGATCGGGGCTCTCAACCGGCAATGTCGGTTTCTCTGGTTTTCGGGACTCTTGACAAGTACGTCGGATCTTTTCCCGAACCCCGCCAGACATAAAACCCCATTATAGAAGATGGCGCACAGCCAATCTCCAGCCTATCCAGAATAAATCCTTTCCGAATCCTTGTCAAGCAGGGAATGGCAGCCGGAATGGTGACAGGCAGGGTTCGGATCGCGCTTCGAGATGCCTCCAGCAGGGTATTTTTCGGCCTTCGGAAGGTGTTATCGGGAGACTCCGCAAAGGAGATTCCACTGAGGTTGTTCGTACCGCCGGTGTCCCCGCCCGCGCGGTTTTTTGAATACGGAGCGGGAATATCCCCCGTCTGTTCAAACCCGGCGTTCGTCCGGGCAGGTTCTTCATGTTTTTCTGCCGGAACAGCCTTGGCTGACCGGACGCCCGGTGGTACGAGCCGATTGGGGCGGGTGCCGTGAGACAGGATGTGTCCTGTCCATTTTTGCATACATTTTCTTGCGCGATCTCATATCATCGCTCTATCATTCCGTTATATTTCGAAAAGGGGGATAGGAGCATGGATCGCGAGACCGTGGTGCGGGTTCAGGAAGGATGGCTCTATCTGGTTCTGGATCTTTTCTGTGCGCTGATTCTCATCGCGCTGTTTATCACGGGGGCTAGCGGGCTGGATGGGAAAGGGGTGGGGCCGGAGATGGGGGCTCGGTGCATGTGGATGCTGATTCCGTTTGTGTTTCTGGTGGTCTTTCTTTCAGCGGGTTTTTTCATGCTGCAACCGAACGAGGCGGCCGTTCTGTTGCTCTTTGGCCGGTATGTGGGCACGGTCAAGCAGGAGGGGTTCTGCTGGACCAATCCGTTCTATCGGAAGATGAAGATCTCGCTGCGTCTGCGGAATCTGAATGGAGAACGGCTCAAGGTCAACGACCATGCGGGCAACCCGATCGAGATCGCGGCGGTGATTGTCTGGCGGGTACGGGATACGTTTGCCGCCTTTTTCGAGGTGAACGACTACATCGGGTATGTCCAGACCCAGAGCGAGTCGGCCCTGCGGCATCTGTCGAGCGCCTACCCGTATGACAATTGGGAAGACGAGCGCAGCATTTCATTGCGGGCGAACATTGACGAGGTTTCGGAGGCTCTGGAGCAGGAGTTGCAGACGCGGCTCGACAAGGCGGGCGTGGAGGTTCTTGAAGCGCGGCTGAGCCATCTGGCCTACGCGTCGGAGATTGCCGAGGCGATGCTGCGCCGCCAGCAGGCCAGCGCGATCATTGCTGCGCGTCAGAAAATCGTGGAAGGCGCAGTCGGGATGGTCCGAATGGCGCTGGATATGCTCGAGTCGGAAAAGGTGGTGGACCTGGACGACGAGCGCAAGGCCGCGATGGTGAGCAATCTGCTGGTGATTCTCTGCAGCGAGAACCATGCTCAGCCTGTGGTGAACGCCGGGACGCTGTACCATTGAGGCCGGTCTGTCCTGTGCTTGATTGTGCGGGGCAGGCAACACGGAAGATTGACAATGGTTGGGAGGAGAGGTTCTGTTCGGCCTTTTTTTCTGTGATTTTGTTTTTTTTGTGGCTTGTTAACCCGAGACAGGGGAGTATTTCGTATGGGCATTTGGAGGCCGGGAGTCCCTCGGGCCGCTGGGGGATACGCTTTTGAGTTGCTTTTTTTGGGGGGAATATCGATAGTGTTCCGCGCTTGAGCGCCCGCAGGGGCGTGCGGCGTCTGATGGATCGTCCGCAATACCGTTCTGGGAATCTGGCCCGACCCGCTCTCCAGGAGCCTTTGGAGTGAATGGAATGGGTTGACACTTTATCTGGTTTGAGAGGAAAAATAATGGATTTCGAACTCACAGAAATGCAGCAGATGATTCGCGATACCGCTCGTGAGATCGGCGAAGAGATTATCAAGCCGAATCGGGCCCGCTGGGATGAGGAAGAAGAGTTCCCCATGGAGGCCATCAAGGCCCTGGGGGAGGCCGACATGCTGGGGATTTACATTCCCGAAGAGTATGGCGGGATGGGGGGCGGCGCCTTGGATCTGTGTGTCGCCGTCGAGGAATTGAGCCGTTTCTGCGGGGGAGTGGCGGTGAGTTTTGCCGCCAACGCTTTGGGGGCCTATCCGATTCTGTTGCACGGTTCCGAAGAGCAGAAGCAGAAGTACATGCCGAAGATCGCCAAGGGCGAGATGCTGGCGGCGTTCGGTCTGACCGAACCCAATGCGGGGTCCGACGCGGGTGGGGTCGAGACGACGGCGGTGCTTGACGGGAGCGAGTTTGTGCTCAACGGCACGAAGCAGTGGATTACCAATGCGGGCGTGGCCGATGTCTATACGGTCATCGCTTCGACGAACCGCAAGCGCGGGGCGCGCGGTTTGACGGCTTTCATCGTGGAAAAGGGGACGCCGGGGTTCGATTTCGGCGCCAAGGAAAAGAAAATGGGTATCCGCTGTTCCACGACGCGTGAGCTGCATTTTCAGGATTGCCGCATTGCGGCCAGCGCCATGCTTGGGAAGGAAAACCGCGGATTCCGCGTGGCGATGGACACGCTGGACAAATCGCGTCCGGGCATCGGCGCGCAGGCTGTGGGGATCGCCCAGGGCGCGATGGAAGAAGCGATTGATTTCGCCAAGAACCGCGTGCAGTTCGGCGTGACGATCGCCTCGTTCCAGGCCGTGCAGCACCTGTTCGCCGACATGGCGATCGCCATTGAAGGTTCGCGGTTGCTGGTGTACCGCGGCGCCGTGGCGGTGGATCGCAATGAAGAGTATTCCTCGTCGCTGGCCTCGATGGCCAAGGTGTACGCCTCGGACACGGCCATGAAAGTCTCGACCGATGCGGTGCAGATCTGCGGCGGGTCGGGTTACATGCGCGAGTATCCGGTCGAGAAGCGGATGCGCGACGCCAAGATTACGCAGATTTACGAAGGCTCGAACCAGATCCAGCGTAACATCATCGGGTTGGAGTTGATCCGCAAGGCCGCGCAGTAATCAAAACGCGGTTTCGACGGATTGAAAAGGGATAACTGAGAATCCCGCCTGGGTGTGCAGCCCGGAGCGGGATTCTTTCCGTTTCAGGGGGCGGATGGATTTCCCGCTTGGGAAATGCGGGGGAAACCGGTACACTCGCCTTGCGTGGTCGGCACGGGTATGGCGTTGGACGACGATTCGATTCCAGTACGGTCGGGAAGAAAGGGAAAGTTCGCACATGCTGCGGGATTTGTGGCGGGTTCGAGAGCTCCTTTTCACGTTGATTCGTCGCGATCTGCTCGTGCGGTATCAATCCTCGGTGCTGGGGTTTCTCTGGTCGTTCGCCAAGCCGTTGGCGTTGGTTGCGATTTTTCATTTTGCGTTCAATGTGGTGCTCCAGGTCGAATCGCCCAATCCGGGTGTGCCGTTTTATCTTCACCTGCTCGTGGGTATTCTGGTCTGGTCCTATCTGGCGCGATGTGTGGCCGAAGGGCATTGGGCCGTGTTGTCGCACTCAAATCTGATCAAAAAGGTCAAACTGCCCATCGAGGTGTTCCCGATCACGACGGTGGCTGGGAATCTTTTGAATTTTCTGCTCGGGATGTTGGTCGTGTTCCCGTTGATTCTGGTTGCGATTCCGGGCGCTCGCGCGTTGAGCGTACCGAGTCTGGCCCTGCAGTTGGTGGGTTTTGTGGGTTTGACTCTGTTGTTGACTGTGCTGGTTCAGGCGATCGCGTTTCTGGTCTCGTCACTCAATGTGTTCTATCGCGATGTCGAATCCTTGTCGGAGGTAGGGCTTCAGGCGTGGTTCTACGCCACGCCGATCGTTTATCCGGCGCAGCTGGTACATGAGGCGGTCGAGTCGGGTCACCTGCCCGAATGGATTGAGTCGCTTTACTGGCTCAATCCGATGACGCCGATCTGTGTGGCTTACCGCCGGGTGCTGCTGTACGATACGCCGCCTCTCGAGGTGTCCGATTCCCTGCTGGTGTTCTATCTGGGCGTGGCGGGGGGGACCACCACGGCGCTCTTCCTGGTTTCCCGGTGGGTGTTTTCTCAGGGATCGCGCCGGTTCGCGGACGAGGTGTGAGGGAGCGTGGGAGTTTGAAAGCGGTTGGAAGGCGTGTTTGCGGTCGGTCGGTTGGCTGGACACAATCCTCAATCCCTCTCGTTTCTGCCGCTCTCGATAGTTGCAATCCCTCGGACAAATAGATGAGGGATCAATGACAAAATGGGCGGGGTGAGATCGTTTCTTGACAGCCTCCGGACGGCGGGTTATAGTCGGAACACCTTGAACTGAGGGGGACGGGACAAGGGTGCGCCTGGAGTCTCCGGGTATGGATTTCAGGAGTGAGGTGGAGTCGGTTATGCAGGTGGTGGTCAATGGAAAAGCCTCGGAGTTGCGGGACGGCGCGGCGGTGTCGGAATTGCTGGAACAGTTGGGGTTGACTGGGCAGCGGCTGGCCGTGTTGCTGGACGGAGAGGTGGTGCGGAAGGCGGATTTTACCCAGACGGTCCTGAGTGAGGGGGCTGTTGTGGAAATCGTCCAGATGGTGGGCGGTGGGTGAGGTCGAAATTCGGCGGGAAACGGGAAGAAGAGGGAGGAACGGAATCCCCTCGGAGATTGCAGCGAGTAGTGTCCGTTTCTTCGTCCTTGATGTCCACTTTGTCCACTGAGTCCGGTGGAGGTTCTGCCGAGCGGCGGAGGGAAAGATATTGCGGGGCCGGCGGGGATGTTGGCGGTACGAGTTGAGGTTTCATATTTATCGTAAAGGATTTTGAGATGGTCGTGGATAAGGTCTTGAAAATTGGAAATCACGAATACAAGTCGCGCCTGTTGGTGGGCACGGGGAAATATGAGTCATTCCCGATCATGGAAGAGGCGTTGCGCGAGTCGGGCGCCGAAATCGTGACGGTGGCGTTGCGTCGGGTGGATCTCTCGAAGCGGGGTGACGAAAACCTGCTGGATGCGCTGATTCGCGGCGGGTACACGATTCTGCCGAATACGGCAGGGTGTTTCAATCGCGCGGACGCGATCAAGGTGGCGCATCTGGCGCGGGAACTCGAGATTGGCGATCTGGTCAAGCTGGAAGTGTTGGGCGACGAGCGGACGCTGCTGCCGGATGTGGCGGCGACGCTGGATGCCACAAAGCAACTGGCCGACGAGGGGTTCACGGTGATGGCCTACACGAACGACGACCCGGTTATGGCCGTCCGGCTTCAGGAAGCGGGCGCGGCGGTGGTGATGCCCGCCGGTGCGCCGATTGGATCGGGCCGGGGGATTCTGAATCCTAGTTATATCCGGTTCTGTGTGGAAGCCTTGAGTGTGCCCTGTATTGTGGACGCCGGTGTGGGTACGGCGTCGGATGTGGCCAAGGCGTTTGAACTGGGTGTGGACGGGGTGTTGCTCAACACGGCGATCGCGCAGGCGCAGGATGCGGTGGGGATGGCGCGGGCGTTGCGTCTGGCCTCCGAAGCGGGACGTCTGGCGTTCCTCTCGGGCCGGATTCCGAAGAAACCTTACGCCTCGGCGAGCAGTCCGATTCTGGATTTCTGAAAAAGATGCATGGGCCGCAAACGGCCTGCCTCAGGAGAACGATGTCGTTATGCCTTTGAAAGAATTGACAGAACTGATCGCCAAGTACGAGGAAACGCGTCTGGAGCATGATCGCGAGATCACGCGGCTGGAAGAGCGGCTGGATTCTCTGGAAAACTCCCGCAGCGAGATTCTGAAACTGGTGGCCAGCAACAACGCCAACGACGAAGCGCGTCAACGCCTGGACAAGGAAGAGGCGCGCATTGACGAGTTGAAGAAGAAGATCGGCGATGAGCAGGACAAGGAGCGCAAGAAATTGCTTGCCTTGAAGACCAAGATTCTTCAGACGCAGGAGAATGTGGTCAAGAGTCTGCAACGGGGCGTGCAGGATCGTCATGAGCAGTTGCAGGAGTTGCGCGAGGCGTTGATTCCGGAAGCGGAAGAGCGGGTGGCGGAATTGCGTGAGACCGAGCGTCAGCTCGAAAAGGAAGTGGGCGATCTGCAGAAACAGTCCCGCAAGGCCAGCGCGCTGGTTGTGGGCGATCTTTTCCGGGAATAATCCGAGATGACCTCTTCCCAACCCGGGCATTGGGGCCTTTACCTGCTTTCCGATGAAGCAATGGTGCGAAGTGAGCGTTTCCCCGCTTTTGTGCGCGAGGCCGCGCAGGCGGGATTGCGGGTGGTCCAGCTGCGCGCCAAGGACATTGACCCTGATGTGGTCGAGCGGGTGGGGCAGGAACTGCGTCAGATCACGCATGCCGCGGGTATTCAGTTTATGGTCAATGACGATCCCTGGCTGGCGTTGCATTTGAACGCCGACGGGGTCCATGTGGGGCAGGGGGATATCTCCCCGCTCGAGGCCCGGCTGATTGTCGGCCCGAACAAAATTGTCGGCTTCTCAACGCACAATCGCGATCAGATCAAACAGGCGCAGGACTTGCCGGTGGATTATATCGGCGTGGGACCGGTTTTTTCCACCGCGTCGAAGGAGTTCCCCGACCCGGTGACGGGTGTCGAGTTGATCGAGTGGGCCTGCCGCAACAGCCGGTTGCCTGTGGTGGCGATCGGGGGGATCGGGCTGGAGAATCTCAATTCGGTTTTGGCCACCGGGGTGGAGAATGTGGCCGTGATTTCCGCGATTTGCCGCGCCGCCGATCCCGTTGGAGCCGTTCGGGAGTTTATGGAACGGATTGAGTGTTTCCGAAAGAAATCACAGGGTGGTGGGGACGCAGGTTTGGGTTGAGGGGACCGGCGGGATTATTCGTCGGTTCGGTATTGTTTACTCCGGTCACTTTGTTCACCCGGTTCAACGGAAAATTTTCCAGAGTGCGAGGGAGTTTTACCACGGCGCCGGCGGGGACGCCGGCGGTCCGAACCGCGCGGGTTGGTGATGTTGGCGGTCCGAACCGCTGGGGCGGACGGCAGGGGACTATGAAAAAGCAGATTCTGACTTCGGGTAAAACACTGGACGAGTCGCTGGGGCATACTCTGGGCGCATTGGGGGAAAACGCGCTGGTGGAGCGGATTGCCCGTTGGATGCGTCGGGATGGGTGTGGGCGGAAAGACCGGAAGTCGGCGGGAGTGCCTTCCTGGGCCGCGTTCGAAGTGCTTGCGGATATTGGCGACGATACGGCGCTGGTTCGGGTGGGAGGAGGCGCTGGTTCGCGCATGGCCCTGACGACCGATCTGCTGGTCGAGGGAACGCATTTTCTGTCTTCTCATCCGCCGCGCGTTCTGGGCGCGAAAGCGGTGGAGGTGAATCTGAGCGATCTGGCGGCGGCGGGGGCGTGGCCCGCGTGGATTCTGGTGTCGCTTGGGGTTCCGGCGGACATTTCGGCGGACTGGATCGAAGCGCTTTATACCGGGATGCGCGACGCGCTGGACCCCTACGGTTGCCTCTGCCTGGGAGGCGATACGGTGCGGTCGGAACGGGTGGTGTTGAATGTTGTGGCGGGCGGATTGTTGATGCCCGGCGTGGAAGCGCCTTTGCGTAACCGGGCGCGGGTGGGGCAGTCTCTCTATGTTACGGGCACCCTGGGCGACTCGATGGCGGGCTTGCGGATTTTGCTCCAGGAGGCCGAGTCAGCCGAGTCGGCAGTATCGGGTGTTTCTCTGAAGTTGGGGCCACAGGGTGCGGGAAAACGGGCGGTCGAATCGTTCTCTCAACTCCCGGCCCGGGATCGGGCTTTTCTGGTGCAGCGTCACCAATGCCCCGGGGCGCGGGTTGCGGCTGGAGGCGCTATCGCGCGACTGTGTCCCGATGCGGCGATGATGGACCTGAGCGACGGTCTGGCGTGCGATCTGCCACGCCTGGCGCGTGCGTCGTGTTGTGGTTTCGAGGTGCGTCTGGCCGCGCTTCCTCTTTCGTCCGCCTTGCGTCGGTATGCGGCGGGCTGTTCCGTCGCGCCGGAGCAGATGGCGTTGACGGGAGGGGAGGACTATGAGTTGGTTTTTGCGACCTCCGAGCCGTTTGAGAACTGGCGGGATGCGGTGGCGCGGGCGGCGGGGGGTGGTCGTCCGTTGCGCATCACGCGGATCGGGAAAGTGACGGCGGAGCCGCAAGGGGTTCGGTTCGTGGATCGGCAGGGGGCTGTTGTCCAACCGTCGGAATCGAGTTTTCTGCATTTTTAGGGAGAGATCTGATACGCAGTCGCATTCAAAATGACACGATTCGGGCGGCATCCGGAAGCAATCTTCTATCCCCTGGTGAGAATCCTTCTTGCGATGAAAAAACAAAGAAGAACAGACGGGATAACGGGATTTACAGGATATGGGAGATTCGATTCGCATCCTGTTGATCCTGTCATCCTGTCCAGGTTTTTTTCCTATTCCGAAAGCCTCCTTCGAGTTCGCATCATGAAGAATGCAACGTGGCAGGATCTGTGAGGAAAACCGATACTGACGGGGACGCTGACTGTACGAACGGCGACCGCCGATGGTCAAAGCGCTCGCGCATGCTGAGACGGGCACGATCGGAATTCCAGGCGTCGCCATTCCGCTCAGTCGGTGGAGACGGGGGGGCGGGTTTTCCAGCGTTTGTGAAACCAGAAGTATTGTTCCGGGTGCTCGCGGATGGCTTCTTCGAGGTACGCGAGGTAGGCGCGGGTGAGGCGTTCGACTTCCGTCTTGCGGTCGGCTGCGGGATCGGGAAAAAGCGGCGGATAGTAGCGCAGGTAATGGCGTCCGTCGAGTGGATCGCGACGGGCCAGTCCGACGGTCAGGGGGATCTTGAAGCGGCAGGCCAGCATGGCCGGGCCAACCGGGGTTGAGGCGAGGTGGCCGAAGAAGGGGATAAAAATTCCTTCGCTGCGCGCGTCCTGATCGGCCAGCAGAATCATGCAAAGTCCGTCCCGCAAACCCTGCAGAAGGGGACGGATGGGATCCTCGCGGGTCGAGATGATGTCCCAGCCGAATCTGCGGCGGTTGCGGGCGACCAGTTCCTCGACCAGAGGGTTGTGCATGGGCTTGGCTACGGCGGCCGCCTTCAGGTGGCGGTGGACCGTGAGATAGTCAATGGCCAGTTCCCAGTTGCCGAAGTGGGCGCTGGCCATAATGCTGGGTCCGTTTCCGATTCCGCCCGCCTGGCCGTATTCTTCCCCCTCCACTTTTGCGACCAGCCGTTCGAGCGCCGCTGCGCCGCCTTTTTCCACGATCAGGGGAAAGAATCCGAGCATGTAGGCAAAGTGCGCCACGCAGTCGCGGGCCACCCGGCTGTGCCAGGCCGGGGACTGGTCGGGAAATGCGCGGCGGAGGTTGTCGAGAACAACGGAGCGGCGGATGGGGGCTGCGGTTTGCCAGAACCAGCCCACGCCCCGGCAAACGGCGTTGTGCCAGTGTTCCGGCACGAGCCGCAGGAGCGCGCGCACGGTGACGACCAGGCCATACTCGAGGCGGTGCGCGAAACGGGGGGGCTGGGGGGGGGGAGCGCTCACGGGTTGGGGGCCTTCTTTGAGAGCCTTGGAGGAGCCGTTTTCCTCTTATATTTTGCCCCGCCATCTCTCGGGGAGAAACGGCGGGGCGTCTTGCTGGCAACTCGCATCGGGTGACTCCGAATGCTCGGTTCTGTCCGGGAGCGGGTGACTAGGCGGTTGGCGCCGCAGGGGGGACTGCCTCCGCGGATGCCGCGCCTCCCGGAGCTCCGGGGGATCCGGGCATGCCGGGTGTTGCGCCAGGGGTGGCCGCCTCAGCGGGCGCCGGGGGTTCTTTCAACGACAGTCCCGCTTTTTGCAGAGCGGTCTTCATCCAACTGTCCACATCTATCTGGAGTTTTTCTTTTTTCCACGCCAGCCGCTGGGCCAGGGTTTTGGCGCCGCTACTGGCGTCACCCAGCACGGGGGTGGGGACTCCGTCTTTCATGAACGGGTCGGTGGGTTTCGAGACGTTTTTGATGGTGGCGGGCGCTTCGATCGTCACCGTGACGGTGACCATGTCCGGTGCGCCGGGCACGGCCTGGATATCCATCCCTTCGATACGGAAGTGATCGGAAGTGCGGGTGATTTCGTAGAGGTATTGCATGGCGTTCTTGTTCGACGCGGTGAAGGTGATCGTGAGGAGAGTGGCCACGCCGATTTCCGAGCGTGACGTCATGTAGGCGGGCATCGCTTCCGTGCCCCCGGCGCCCGGATAACCGCCGGCGCCCGGATACCCTCCCCCCATTCTGCCCGGATAACCGCCGCCGCCCGGATAGCCACCACGACCCCCCGGGTACCCCCCGCCCCCGCCCGGATAGCCACCACGGCCGCCGCCGGGATAGCCTCCGGCGCCGCCCATCATCCCGCCCGGCATCATTCCAGGCGCGCCTGCTCCCGCCGCGCCAGTGGCATCGGTGGGCAGAATATCCGGTTCAGCATAGGGATCCTGATAGCCTTGCGCGGTGGGTACGGCGCCTTCTACGTTCGCCAGCATACCGAGACCCAACGGTTGTCCGGTGGTTGCCCCTGCGACGGCGGCTCCGCCTGCCCCCGCCGCCCCCATGGCTCCGGCGGCTCCTGGCGCGCCCGCAGCCGGGGTGGCGCCTGAACTGGCCTGAGCCTGTTGGACCGCATCCGGCGGGTAGGTGACCATGTTGAACTCGCGTTCCAGTTTGACGGAGTCAATTGAAATCACGCTGTTTTTCCGGGCCAGAGCGAGGAGTTTCTCGAGGTGGAAAAGCTGGCGGTGGAGGTAATAGAGTTTCAGGGGGTCGTCGGGGAGGTTGGTTTTGAGGATTCTGCGCAATGTGGCCGCGTTGAGCGGCGTCTGGTTGTCAATCATCGCCGGTTGTCCGGTGCTTTCCACTTGTTGCAGGATGAGATGGGAAAGCCAGATCTTGGCGAGGAGGGGAACCATCGTGCCGGAGTGAGCCGCCGTGGCGGGTTTGGGCCGGTTCGGTTGCAACAGGTGCTGAATCATATTCGTTTCCAGAGCGGTAATAGACTGGTTGTAAGTCTGCTGGCGGCGCTGGTAGTTGAGCACATCGGTTTCGGTGACGATACTGAAGAGAGAGAATTCGTTGTTGATCGCGCCGATTAGAGGCAACACACCGGCCCCGGTTGCAGTCAACTGGGTGGGCAGTTGCCAGTATTTGGTTTTCTGGGTGTTGGCCCCGGTGAGGAAAGGCAACTGAAGCGGATTGGTCAGCTGGGTGTTGATCGTGGCCGTGGTGTCGTCGGTCAGGATGATGTCGCCGGCCCAGGTTTGACTGCCTTCGTAAGCGCCCTTCATGCTGATGAGGCGTTCGATCTGGCGCGTCAAAATCCCTTCGATCGCCGCGTCTTTCCATTCCTTGATCTTGCTCCAAGATTGCATCTTCTTGTTATAGTCTTCCATCTTGGTGGCCAGTTCCTGGGGGGTGGAGGCCGAATCGGTGGCGCCGCCGGTGGCGCCAGTCGCTCCCCCCGGCGCGGCGGCCATCGCCATGGCAGTTGCCGCCGCCTCGGCTGACAGGAGGGTGGGTTTCACGGGTTTGGGCATGGTGGCCACGAAGGGCTGCGTGGTGATGAGGTCCATGCCGAAGACGAGTTTCCACATGAAGATTTCGTCAACGGCGGTTTCGGCGTTGTATTTTTCGGGGTCGAAATCTTGCGGCACCGTCGCAGCGCTGCTTTCTTTCGCCGCCAGTTCCTGACGTTGCTTTTCCAACTGTTGATACGATTCAGCCGCCTTGCGAAAGACCAACAGGTCGAGCGCGCCAATGATTAACAATCCGATGATTGAAACTACGACCATTTTCTCGCGCTTGCCGAACTTCATAGCCATGTCTGAGGAATCCTTTTCACCGGTTGAAGTGACACCCAGCATATTGAGAACACAGTAATTGTCTTGGGGACAGAGGCGTCGTATCCAGACGCAACAAGCCGTGCGGAAAGTATTCCGCAGGCCCAAAGTTTTCTTATAGTCTTCTGTTTCGCAGGAAGCAACCCCAAAATGCTCTCCAAAATGCGCTCCGTTTTTTTCGAGGCGCCCGGAGGGAGCGGGGAATAGTTGAAGGGGAGGCTGTTTCCCCAGAAACGCCTCATTGTCTTTATGACCTTTTGGGTTACTGACACCACATCCCCCCTTTGCGGACCTTCACGCAGATGAGGAAGGCGGTTCTGAGGTGGCATGGGCGTCTCGCCCATGAAGGAGTTCCGGAAGAAGGGGGCAGAAATCCCCGGCCCAGCCGACGAAAACGTTGACCATTCACGGGCGGGACGCCCGTGCCACCTCCGAGCCATCCCTGCTTCTACAGCGACGGGGAAATTCCCGCATCCCTCCTCAAACGACAACCTCATCATTCGCCGGACAATGAGGAGTTCCTGACGGATTTCCCGTCTGTCCATTTGCCCACGTCGTCCCCCCTGGACCCGGTTGTTTCGAGCATTGAGGAAATTCAACCGCGATGCCGGCGGGGACGCCGGCGGTACAGCACTGCTTTGAGCCGACGGGGACTCCCCTGCGGTACGGCACTGCTTTGGGCCGGCGAGGACGTCGGCGGTACGGGAGCTACGGGGCGCGAGTAGGCTTTGACAAGCGGGGGCGGGTTTGTTAGGGTGGGGGCGAGTTTTGCCGATCCGGAACGACGTCGTTTCTCGCAGTCCCGCCGTTGCCTTGTCGGCAGACCGGACCGTCGGCGCGTGCTGTCGGCAAAAAACAGGGGTCCGGAAAACCGGACCGCCAGTAATTTTAAGGAGAAAAACAGCCATGTTCAGCGACCAGGTGAAAAAGGGGATCGAGCGCGCCCCGCATCGCAGTCTTTTGAAGGCGACGGGGGTTTCCGACGCCGATATGGGGAAACCGTTTATCGCGATTTGCAGCTCGCATACCGATATTATTCCGGGCCACGTCCACCTGAACCAGGTGGCCGAGTATGTGAAAGAGTGCGTGTGGGCCGCCGGAGGCGTGCCGTTTGTGTTCAACACCATCGGCATTTGCGACGGGATCGCCATGGGACACTCGGGCATGAAGTATTCCCTCCCCTCGCGTGAGATCATCGCCGACGCGGTCGAGTCCATGCTGCGGGCGCACTGTTTCGACGCCATGATCTGCATCCCGAACTGCGACAAGATCATTCCGGGGATGCTGATGGCGTCCATGCGGGTGAACATCCCGACGATTTTCACCTCGGGCGGGCCGATGGAGGCGGGCCGGATGCCCGATGGCAAGATGGCCGACCTGATCAGCGTGTTCGCGGGTGTGGCCGCTCTGACGGTGGGGAAAATCACCGAGGCGCAGTTCGGCGACATCGAGAACTACGCCTGTCCGACCTGTGGGTCGTGTTCGGGCATGTTCACGGCCAACTCGATGAACTGCCTGTGCGAGGCGGTCGGGCTGGCGTTGCCGGGCAACGGCACGGTGCTGGCCACCAGCGCCGAGCGCAAGAAAATCTACCAGAAGGCCTCCGAGCGGATTGTCACGATGGCGCGCGAGTTTGGCGACCAGGGTGAGAATTATGCGCTTCTGCCCCGCAAAATCTGTACGCTCGACGCGTTCGACAACGCGATGGTGCTCGACATGGCGATGGGCGGTTCGACCAACACGCTTCTGCACATGCTGGCCGTGGCGCACGAGGCGGGGATCGAGTACGACCTAGACCGGGTGAATGCGCTTTCGCGCCGCACGCCGAACATCTGCAAGGTGTCGCCATCGTGCGACTACCACATGGAGGATGTGCATCAGGCGGGGGGCATTCATGCGATTCTGGGTGAAGTCCTGCGGGGGCGTCCGGGTCTGCTGAAGACCGAGGTGCCGACGGTGCTGGGCAAGACGCTGGGCGAGCAGATCGCCGAGTGGGACATCCGTTCGGACAAGGCGTCGCCTGAGGCGCTCGCGATGGCCGCGGTTCAGCCGTCGGGCAAGCGCCTGACCCCGGCGATGAGCCACGAGAAAAAATACGCGAGCGTTCGCGACATTCCGGACCTGGGTTTCGACCCGTACGACTGCATCCGGACGTGCGACAAGGCGTATAGCCAGGAGGGTGGCCTGACGGTGTTGCGCGGCAACCTGGCGCCGGAGGGCGCGGTGGTCAAGACGGCCGGGGTGAAGCCGGAAATGCTGGTCCACAGCGGCCCGGCGGTGATTTTCGAGAGTCAGGAAGAAGCGTGCGAGGGCCTGCTGGGCGGCAAGGTCAAGGCGGGCGACGTGGTGGTGATCCGCAACGAAGGGCCGCGGGGCGGTCCGGGGATGCAGGAGATGCTTTCGCCGACCAGTTATCTCAAGGGTCTGGGTCTTGACAGCCAATGCGCGCTGATCACCGACGGGCGGTTCTCGGGTGGCACGGCGGGCGCGTGTATCGGCCACATCTCGCCCGAGGCGGTGGTGGGTGGTCCGATCGGCCTGCTGCGCACGGGCGACATCATCGAAATAGACATGCCGAACCAGAAACTGGCCGTGCGGCTGAGCGATGCGGAACTGGCCGAGCGCGCGAAGACGTATAAAGCCCCCGAGCCGCGTATCAAAACGGGTTACCTGGCCAAGTACGCGCGTATGGCGACGAGCGCCAACACGGGCGGCGTGTTGAAGTGGGATTGAGCGGGTTGAAAAGAGTATAGAAAACCAATACCCCCCCCCGATAATACAGGAGCCACACGAAAACGACTTTCGTGTGGCTCCCGTTTCTTCTATCGAGGGGCAAGCGGGATGTCGTATTGCGTGGCGCCGTTTACCTGGACGGTCCCTTGGTAAAGATTTTCGTCGGATGCTCCATATTCCGACGGAGTCGCGGTGACTTGGATCTTGTACTCGCCCGGGAAGAGGCTTTCGAACCGATAGGTGCCATCTGTCGTACTGAAGGAATCCTGAATTGTATCGAGTATTGATAGGCTCGTTTGGGGTTGCAATAACCGGATGTACACCCGCGAATAAGAAAGATTCTGCGCGTTAAGAATCCGCCCGGAAAGCGAGTCTGCATTCCCGTCGCCCCAGCGAATCGGGGTCGTTTCCTGGCTCTTCACCGTAAAACGGAACGCCAACGACTCGGGACCGAGTTGCCCGTCGGACAGGAGGGGAGGGACTCGGACCTGGTACTCTCCGGTTGTCAGATTGTCCCACCGGAAAACGCCGTTTGCGTATGAGAAGGAAGGATTCTCAATCTCGGCGAGATTGAGGAAAGAAAGGTACGGAGTGTTTCTGGTCCCAATTATTTTCTGGAGATGAATTCGTTCCTTCCAGGCGGGCGGGGCCGGGACCCCTCGATTCAACCAGATCACCTCCGTCGAACCGCAAGGTTCCGCCGGTTTCAGCGGAAAGGCCAACCGCCCGGTCTCCGCTTCCCGATACGGTTCAAGGTTCTCCACCGAGACGCACAGTTTTTCCCGATCCGACCGGTAAAAGACCAGTCCGCCTTGATTGTAGGTTGCGCCGACCTCGAAATAACCTTCCGCGTTCGTGTATCCAGCATAACCTTCATCTATGAACTTCTCATTGAAGTAATGGGCCGTAAAACTGTCTTTATATCGGGAACCGCACCCCACCAACACGTTCTCCAGGGGGGTGCGCGTTTGTTCATCCACCACATAACCTTGCAGAGGCGCCCCTTTCTTCAGATAAACGACCAGATCCTTGTTTTCGGTTCCAGGCTTGATTTCGGACTTGAAAAGTTCCACCGTTTCTTCCTGGTAGCCCTCCGCTGAGACTTCGATTGCTACTACCTGGCCGCTCAAGGTGAATTCGCCTGTCTCGGAGAAGATCCTTTTCCGGTATTGCTGGTTGAGTTCCACACAGAGGATATCGAACTGGGAAATCGGTTGTTCAGTCTCCTTATCCAGAACGCGTCCTTTGTAATCGCCTTGGCGGGTCAAGACGATCTGTTTTTCCGTCCCTATTTGAATCCGGGCGATGACAACCCTGTAGGATTCTGTACTGACAATAACAGGGATGGGTAAATAAAAACGGGGGGGCTGAATCGGTTCGGTATAACAGAGGTCGGCCAATTCCGGTTGATTCTTGGGTGGACACCCTTCCGGTATTTTCCAGCATTTCAGGTTTTCCAGCCGGAAATATCCGGAGGCATCCGTCAACGTTTTGATGACTTCCGGCCGGTGGCCTTCAAAATACAGGGTTGCGAGGACGGTGGCGCCTGCCATCGGTCGGTTTTCTTCGTCCACCACCGTTCCCCCGATCCACCCGATCAGATCAGCCTGTTCCGAATCTTTCGCCAATTTTGTCACGACCACACGAACTTCCTTTTCATGACCGTCGAACAAGGAAAAGCCACAATCTGGACCTTGACTTTTCTTTTCTCGGCTCACATAAATCCCGGTATTCAGAGGCAATCCCTCCACACGACACTCGCCCTTCTCGTCCGTCTGAATCGGGGTTCCTTCGGCATTGGGAGTCCAGTTCAGACTCAGATGGATATTCGGAACCGGAACGCCCTTCTCGTCCACGGTCCGGATCAAGGCCTTCCCGCCTTGTTTCAGGGAAAAGATCGTGACGTCCTGCATACTCCCCGTGATGTCCATTGTCGCTTTTTCCGTTTGATAACCGGGAGCGCTGGCCGCCAGGGTGGCCAGCCCGACCGGAAGGGTCGGAAGATCGACGAACCCCTCCGCGTTCGTTTGGGCCGACACGCGCAATTCGCCGCCATAACAGGCCTCGACCGTTGCTCCCGGGATGGGGAGCAGGGACGCTTTGTCGTTCACCAGAACCGTCACCGAAACCCCCGGTTGGAGGTAAAGGTCGAACGGCCCGTTGAACCCTGCGCCCTTCAGCGCAATGTCCCGTCCGCTGGTGACCAGGTTTCCCGAGCGGGCCGCCAGGCGCAGGAAATTGTCCGAAACGCGCCGAAATTCGTACCGCCCCATCGCATCGGCCAGGGTGGTCGTGGTTCCGAACTTCTGGCTCGCGAGCGCCACTTCCGCCCCGGCCGCCGGGACGGGTGGCACCTGTCCCTTCTCGGACACGTACACCGTGCCGAACACACCGTAGAGACGCTGCAACTCCAGCCGGAGCGGTTTTTCTCCGTTCGCGATGGGGGCGAACTCGGGAGTGTGCGTGTCGAACTGAAACCGGGCCGTCGTTGCGGTGGTCGCGCGGGCTTCAATTCGAATCCACGAGTAATGGTCCGGATAGGCCAGTCGGGCTTGTCCGTTGGCCAGGGTCGAGGCCGTCACCGTTTTTCCCACAGAGGTCGCCCGCGCGTCGGTCAGGGGCGTCAAGGTGAGATCCGTATGAGGGATACCCTCGCCCGTGTCTTTCCAGACGACCTGGACCGTCAGCGCCGTCGCGCTCGTCTGGCGTTCCTGGGGGGAGGCTTGCGGGGGAGGGGCGGGTGGTTGCTTCGTCTTCTCAGGGGAGGGTTTTTCTGGATCTTTTGTTTCGGGGACAACCTCCGGCGTTTCAATCCGGGAATCGGTCGCCGCCAGTGGGTCGCGAGAGACGCTTTTTCCGCCCTTCCCTGGGAGAAAAATGGCCCCGATTCCGGCAAGCAACACGATCCCCAACAGGATTCCCCACTTTTGCTTCGAGGTCCCGAAAAATGACATGGCTCAAACGTCCTTTTCCGAATTTTATCTGTCATACGGCATGATGTTATCAAGGAGAGCGATCGGTACTTCAATATCGAACAACGGATTGTAGTGTGAAATTGTAAACGGATTCTGTCAAGATGTTCTTGAAGAATCTTTGCGCAATAAAGTTTTCAAGAATTTGGCAGGATAACAGAATACGAATCGAGACTCGCCGTATCCTGTAGATCCCGTTATCCTGTCCGATTCTTCTGTTTCTTCATCCTTACAAAGAAAATCCGAAGATGACTCCGACTTTCGGAGATAACCGAAAAGAATTCTTCTCGTCTGTAACCTACGCCTACCTGCGTGTTCTGTGTTTTCTGCGGTTTTTTTCTTTTCTCCACCGGAACCCGGTGTGCCGACGGTACGAAACCGCTTGCCGGCGAGGACGCCGGCGGTACAAACTGTGGGCCGGCGGGGACGTTGGCGGTATGGATTTTCAGTGTTGTGGTTTTTCCGATTTTCCGCAAACCGGGCAGGCCTGCATCCGGAAGGGTTTTTCGAGGTGGCTGCGGGTCAGGAGGTCCGGGTCGCCGAAGATTTGTTCGGTCGGACCGTCCGCTGTGACCTGTCCCCCGTGGATCACGATGGTGCGTTCGCAGAGGTCCAGGATCATGTCCAGATCGTGTGTGGCGATGATTTTTGTGTGCTTGAAGGTCTTCAACAATTCGAGGATCTGGCGACGTGAACGGGGGTCGAGGTTCGAGGTGGGTTCGTCGAGCACGAGGATGTCGGGCATCATCGAGAGGACGGTGGCGATGGCGACCGAGCGTTTTTCGCCCCCGGACAGGTGGCACGGCATCCGGTCGCGCAGGTGGTCCGCTCCCACCGTTTCGAGGGCCTGGGTGACGCGGACCTCGATTTCCTCGGGCGGCAGCCCCAGGTTCGACGGGCCGAAGGCCACGTCCTCATAGACCGTCGGCATGAAAAGCTGATCGTCCGGGTTCTGGAACACCATCCCGACCGTGCGGCGGATCTGGGGGAGCGTCTCGCGGGTCAGGGGGCAATCGCCGATGCGAACGCTCCCCTGTGTCGGCGCCAGGTAGCCGTTGAGATGCTGGAGGAGCGTGGATTTTCCCGCGCCGTTCGCCCCGATGATCCCGACCGACTCGCCGTGGAGAATCCGGAAGGAAACGCCCCGCAGGGCGTGGGGGCCGCCCGGATAGGTGTAGTTCAGGTCTTTGACCTCCACAATATGATGGCTCATGAGAACATTCCCATCACCGCCTGTCCCAGAAGATTCGGCAGATTGTACCCACGCGCCAGGAGGAAGAAAGCGATCCATCCCAGCATGAACAGCAGGTCGGCGGCGCCGAAGCGGAGTGTGCGTACCGGATGGATCGTGCCGTCGAACCCGCGGCTGAGCATGGCCAGGTGGACCCGCTCGGCCCGGTCCAGCGCGCGCAACAGCCATTGGCCGCTCAGCGAGCCAAAGACCCGCAACGGCATCCGGCGTCCCTCGATGGATCGCAACGACCAGGCGGTCAGGATGCGCGAGGCCTCCTGCGCCAGTACGAACAGGTACCGGTAGAGGAGCATCAGTTGCACTGTCAGCGCCTGGGGGACGCGCAGGCGGGTCAGCGCCAGGCACACGCTGTTGAAGCCGGTGGTGGAAATCAGGATCAACGCGGCCAACAGCGTGAAACAGAAGCGCATCAGGATCGAGAGGCAGGAAATCCACCCGCCCGAGAAATGAACCGGTCCCACCTGCGCCAGGATCTCACGGTCCAGGAAGGGGTTGAAAACGCCGATGAGCAGCGCGAAGGGGGACGCGACCAGCACCTTCCCCAGAAGGGGACCGATCGGCAGGTCGCCCAGTGCGATCAGTGCGACCGGGTAGGCGATCAGGGGCAATAATCCCGAAAGATCGTACTTACCGAACGAAACCACGGTCACCATGTAGGCCAGCGCCGTGACCACCTTGGCGCGCGGGTCCAAGCGGTGGATCGGCGTCGCCTTCAGGGCGAGGGCTTCCAGAGTGTTCAAGTCCAGCAGGGCGGATTCCAGAGACGGCATGGGAGGTGTTTTGGACCGCTTTCTGTGTGGATTTTCCCGCCCCGCCAAGGTTCATGTTGAGGCGCTCGGTTGGTCAAGCCGTTGTTCGACGCAGTCTCAAAGCCCATCCCAGTGCGGCCACCAGGGCCAGTGTCAGGCTCGCGCCGACCAGACCCGCGACGGAGGTTCCGACCTGGGCGATGGCTCCCCCGCTGGCCGTCATTTCCTCCGCCGCTTCCGAGGGTTCCGATTGCTTGTAATCGTAATCGGGCAGGATCGCGGTTTTCTGTTGCACCCCCTCAGCTGTGGCGAAAACGTTTTTTTCCGGTGCGGCCAGTTCTTCTTTCCCCGAAGTTCGGGCCATGGCCCACTCCAGCCCGTCGGGCTGCGCGGAGGCAAACCACGAAAGGAACCCGGCGGTGAAACAAGTCAGCAATGCCAGCCCCCCCAGCAGTTTCTTGTAAGAGACGCCGCTCTCCGGGTACGCATTCGCGCCCAGATTCAGTGTTTCCGGGCGCGCTTTCCACACCATCCCCACGACTGCGGCTGTCACCAGTCCTTCGACTCCTCCGATGAGCAGGTGGATCGGTTGCATGAGGAGGGCGAATTGCTTGAAGGGCAATTCTGTAATGCCGGAGAACAGGGTTTCGAGTACCACGCAAAACGCGCCCATCTGAAGCGCCACAATCGAGGCCAGCATAGACCCCGTGAGGAGGCGACCCGGTGTGGGGTTCATCCCCACGATTCTTTTGAAAATCAATGGGTAGGCGATGAAGCAGGGAAAAAACGCCAGGTTGAAGACGTTACAGCCGAGCGCCAGGAGGCCGCCGTCGGCGAAAAACAGCGCTTGGACCGTGAGGATCGAGGTCATGGTGATGAAAGCGGCGTGGGGGCCTAACAGAATCGAAAGAATCATGCCTCCGCCCAGGTGCCCGCTCGAGCCGGTGACCGGGATGGAGACGTTGATCATCTGGGCCGAGAAGATGAACGCGCCCAGCACGCCCATGAGGGGCGCCTTGCGCTCGTCGAGTTCCGACCGGATTTTGCGCGAACAGTGGGCGATCAGGCCCGCAGTCGCGGCCCACATCGCGCCCGCCACCGGCGGGGAAATCAACGCGTCTGCCATGTGCATGGAAGATTTTATCCTTACATTTCGTCAAAATACCCTCCCGGTGAATGTGAAACTCACGGGAGATCGCGTCAACCGCTTCGGTCCAAAATACTATCTCCCCCGCCCGGATAGAGTCAACGGGTAGTTGTCCGTTTGCTGATGGGCCTGCCGTCCCAAACGACAGAATGCACAGGCGTGAAAACGCAAAGAGATACGGAAAACCCCTGGCGCAGCGGAGTCGCAACCGAATAAAACCGTGACAATTGCAGCCTTCGCGTTTTGTGAAGAAAGCGCCATTCTGGGATCGCCAATCTCCTGATTGGCGCGGTTGCGGTTCCTGGCGGCTTTGCGAGATTCGGGGGATTGCGCGATTCCACCATCTGGGTTCCGCTTCGTTTGGAGCGGGCTTTCAGCCCTTTGGGGGAAAAGGGGACATGCGACCCGGGGCGTCGCTTCGCTCTGCCCCGGGCTGACATGGGCCGCCCTTTCCGGGCTGGGACCGGATCGAGATTGCGGTCCGTATTGTGCATACACTTGCCCTCAAAATCTACGCAAACGACCGCGATATTGCGAGAGAGTCGTATGGAGTGGATTTCACTTGGATTCCGCGGGGAACAGTTCGTTTTCCTGGAAGAAGATCGGGATTTCGCGTTCCGCCGACGCCACGCTGTCGGAACCGTGAACGAGGTTCTGCTCGGTCGAAGCGTAGGCGTAGTCGCCCCGGATGGTGCCCGGCAGGGCCTCGAGACGGTCGGTGGCGCCCATCATGCGGCGCACCAGCCCGATCACTTCTTCCGATTCCAGAACCAGGGCCACGCAGGGGCCGGAGCAGATGAACCCCTCAAGCCGGGGATAGAAGGGTTTCGCGACGTGTTCGGTATAGTGCCGGCTGGCCAGTTCGGGAGTGAAGCGCAGCATTTTCATGCCGACGATGCGCAATCCCTTATTCTCGAAACGTTCCACGATGTCGCCGGTGAGTCTGCGCTGTACCGCATCGGGTTTGATGAGAACCAATGTCCGCTGAAGCATTTCGATTCCTTTTCTGTTGGAGGGGCTGTGTCTGCCGGTTCAAGAAGCAGAGATCTGTTGTTCCCTTATTTTCTCAAGGATTTTGGCCAATTTGCTCATAGAAAAAGGTTTTTGCAGAAACCCCTGAATGGTCAATCCGGCCAGGGATTCGGCCACTTCCTCCTCCAGATACCCGCTCACCATGATGACCGGCAGGTCTGGAAGAATATCCTGGATTTTTTTCAGAACTTCAACTCCGCTCATCTCGGGCATGGTCATGTCCAGGAGAACGCAGGAGACCGTTCGCCCTCTCTTTTGCAGAAGGTCGAGGGCGTCGCGTCCGTTTTCCGCCCGCAGCACCTCGTAGCCCAGGACGGACCGGATGACTTCTCCCGCCACTTCGAGAACGCCGGGGTCGTCGTCCACGACCAGGACGGTAAATGTTTCGGGGACGGAGGAGGGGGTGGGGGGAGGCGAAGAGGCGGGGCGAGGGGCCTCGGGTTTCTGGGTCGAGGGGGAGTCGGACGCGGCTGGGAACAGGACTCGCATCCGGGCGCCTTTTCCTGGAGCGGTCTCGAGCGTCAGGGCGCCCCGGTGGCCTCGCATGATGCCGACCACGGCTGGCAGTCCCAGTCCCCGCCCTGTAAATTTGGTGGTAAAGAAGGGTTCAAACACGCGGGAGGCCGTATCGGCATTCATCCCACACCCCGTGTCTTCGATCTCAAAGAAAGCATAATAGCCCTCCGGGAGGTTTTCCCCGAGGTAGGCTTTCCACAGATACGACTCGTCGCATTCCATCCAGCCGGTGGTCAAAGTGATGGAACCCGGTTGCGGTCCGATCGCTTCGACCGAGTTTGTGATGAGGTTCAGGATCACTTGTTGCACCTGGGCCGGATCGCCCGTGACGAGGGGCAGATTCGGGCCGAGTTTCATGGCGAATTGGATGTGGCGCGGGAGCATCCCGGTGATGACGGCGTCCATTCCGGCGGCCAGCGTGTTCAACTCCAGCGGAATGCTCACCCCGCCCGACTGCCCCACATAGGTCAACATCAGCGTGCTCAGTTCCGAGGCGCGCCGGGCCGCTTTATCCGCTTCTTTCAGGAAAGAGACGATTTTCGGGGATTCCGGCAATTGTCGCAGAGCCAGGTCGTGGTTGCCCAGAACGACCTGCATGAGGTTGTTGAAATTGTGGGCGATACTCCCGGCCATGACACTCAGGCTGTCGAGTTTTTGCGACTGGAGGAGCCGTTTTTCCATCTGGTGACGTTCGACCTCGGCCCGCTTGAACCGGGTGACGTCTTTGACCACTCCCCGGATTCCGCGGAACAGGCCCGATTCGTCGCAGTAGGGCAAAACGCTGAACACGAGACTGTGGATAGTGCCATCCTTGTGAGAAAGGTCTATCTCGCCATCGAGTATTTTTTCGCCCCTGGTCCAAACCGATAACAGTTTTTCCCTCAATATCTGTGTTTCTTCCTGCGGCAGTGAATCCAGGATTCGTTTCCCGATGAGTTCTTCAGGCGTATATCCGAGAATATCCTGAATCCGGGGGGAACAATAGGTGTAAACTTGATTTTCGTTTAACTCGAAGACCCAGTCCCCCATGTTCAGGGCGATATCGCGGAAGCGCTCCTCACTGGAACGCAGGGCGCGTTCGGCGCGTTTCAGTTCGGTGATGTCTGTGGAAATACAGACAAACCGCTCGACGGAATTCTGGAAGTTCAGAATAGGGCTTAAGGCGATGAATAAATCCACCCAGCCTGGACCACAAGGAACCCCGAGCGCCACAAACCGGGCCTGATGTCCCTGCAGAACCTGGGTCAGGGCTTTCTGAGCCTCCTGGCGCACCGACTCCGGCCATAAATCCAGAAACGGCTTGGACAAGACCGCATCCTCCGGTACCCCGAGCAGGGTCAGTCCATACGTGTTGGCCGCGAAACACCGTCCCGCCGCGTCGAACAGAAAGATCAGATTGGGCGCCCCCTCGAACAATCCTCGGTACCGGCGTTGGGAATCTTGAAGCGTCCAGAGAGATTCGGTGTCCTTTTGCCTGCCGAAAGCGAACGCCAGGGTTCCCAGGGAGGCCAGCAGGGTCATCGAGATCGCGATGAGACGAAAAAGGGGCTGATGGCTCAAGTTGCACAGGACGAACAGCGAGTTGCCCTGGGTGGGCAGGAAGCGGCGAAGAACCGCCATCAGGTGGCCTTCGACCACACAAACCGCCCGATCTTTCACTTCCCGACCCAGAATCGGGGTAAAGTCAATCTTGATATGCTGGCCGGAGTCTTCCGCCATTTTCCTTTGTTCGGGTGTGAGGGGCCACAAAGCCCGTGAATTGTATTTCTGGTTTGGGCTTTCCATCACGATCCCGTTCGAGTCCACGAACAGGACGTTTGGCCCATCTTGCGGGAACAGGTCCAGATTTTCCAGAAGCGATCGGATCACCGCGACTCCCACCACTTGTCCCTTCGAGTCGAAGATCGGATGGCTGGCAAAAAATGCGGGAAGATGCGTGAGTAACCCGACGGCCAGGTATTCGCCCGGGCGTCCCTTGAGCGCTTCCCGAAAGTACCGGCGGACGGCGAACGACTCGCCCACCCAACTGGTGGAGGTGTCGCGGTTGGTGGCGTCGAGCACAATCCCGTTCAAATCCAGCACATAGCATTCCGAGCCGGGAACGACGACACTGCGGCGGTCCAGCGCCGCCCGCGAGACGTCGGTCACTTGGGGGACGGGTCCGGAGAAGATGCTCTGGACCTCTGGAGAGCGGCTGAGTGAGACGGCTATGCCTCGAGCGGTTGTCACGGCGCGCATGAAGATGGTTTCACCATAGGCCGCCGCGGATTTCCCGTGAATCAGATCCTGTTCCAGCCCCCAGTATCCCATTCGCTCGGTTGCGCCCCACCCCAGCGCCACAATCACACACAACGCGCCCGCCCCATACCATCCGAACCGGCGTCGGAGGGACTGGACCCGGGCATCCTGTTCCCGGCTGGTGCTGCGGACATGGTACACCCACAGGCAGACCGCCATACCCACTGCCGCGCCCATCCAGAGCAGGTGGACGGGGAATCTCAGGAACTCGAGGAACCATTGGTAATGGAGGGTCGAAACGGGCCGGAAGGCTGCCATCGGAACCACCAGACCGATGGACAGGGCGTAAAAGGCGATGCAAAAGGCGGCGCCCAGGAGTCCACCCCGCGATGATGGGGGGACTCGGCGCGCCCGCCAGATCAGGACCACACCGGTTCCCACGCCGGCGGGCAGACCCAGCGCGAAACGGATGGTTGTTTCCAGAGTCTGCGATTCTCTCCAGTACAAACCGCTCAGAGCGCCCACCAGCAGGGGCAGAATGCTCCAGACCGGCCAGTTGGGGCCGCCGTTTCTGGTCGCGCTGCGGCGGACAAACTCGAAAAGTGAACCGTAGGAACACAACATCACGCCGAGGCGCAGGTAGGTCATCACGGGTGGACTGAAAAGGTCGAGAAAATACAGTTCCATCCACCCTTGAAGTCCCTGGAGCAGGGCAAAACCCGCCAGAAAATTCCAGGGAAGCTGGCGGATCATTTTGCGGTTCAGGCCCAGGCAAACCGTACCCAACAGGATGAACGCCAATCCATGAAGAAAGAAAAGATAATCCAACTGGGACATCAGAAAGTTGTCCATCATGGTATGAGCGTCCGTTTCGGCAGACCGTCTCCGTGTCTGACTAACAGAATATCGGATAGAGGGGATGCAAGACAACAAGAATCGCAGGGGCGCAAAGGTTGCATGTCCCCGGTAAGGCGGGTTTGACTTCCGGCGTCCGATGGGGTACACATGGGGGGGTACGCAGTTCCCCCAGACGCTTGCGCTGCGTGGACTGAAAACGCCCATCCGGGCCGCCCGGCGTCAAGCCGGGGCGGCATTTTGAGGACTTTTCACATGGAAAACGAAAAAATCACCCGCCCGTCCGTCGCCGCGCTCGACGCCATTCTGGGGGAGCGTATCCCCGTGCTCGAGGATGGCTTTGTGCGCGTCATTGACTATATGGGGAGCGATTCGTCCATCGTGCAGGCCGCCCGCGTTTCCTACGGCGCGGGCACCAAGAAGGTCAGCGAGGACCGGGGGCTGATCCGCTACCTCCTGCGCAACGACCACACCACCCCGTTCGAGATGTGCGAACTCAAACTCCACGTGCGCGTGCCGATGGACATCTGGCGCCAGTGGATCCGCCACCGCACGGCCAACGTCAACGAATACTCGACGCGCTACTCGGTGGCCATTGACACGGCCAAGACCACCGCGCCGGGCGAGTGGCGCCTCCAGGCCGCCGACAACAAACAGGGGAGCGCCGGGACGCTCGATCCCGCCATCGGCACGGAACTGTCACGTCAGGAGGAGGAACTCCAGCGCTTTTGCCGCCTGACGTACGAGCGCCGCCTCGAAGCCGGCGTGGCGCGCGAACAGGCCCGCAAGGATCTGCCGCTGGCAACCTACACCGAGGCCTACTGGAAGATGGACCTCCACAACCTGCTCCACTTCCTCGACCTGCGCATGCACCCGCACGCCCAGGCCGAGATCCGCGCCTACGCCGAAGCCATCGGCCAGCAGATCGTCCGCCCCTGGGTCCCCCTCACCTGGGAAGCCTTCCAGGACTACCGCCTTGAGTCCATGCGCCTGACCGGCCCCGACTGCGAAATCCTCGCCCTCCTGACCGCCGGCGACCGCGCCGCCGCGCGCCGCCGCGCCGAGGAGATCGGCTGGCTGACTGTCACCCCCGAAGGCAAACCCAAACTGGGGCGCGAAGCCCGCGAGTTTGAACAAAAAGCGGCCCGGATCGGCGTGAAGATGGAGTGGTGAGGGATGTCATGAGTCGTGCTATTGATGAAAAATCCTTTTGAAAACTGGGGAATGACGCGCCCGTTAGTATTCCTGGATCCAGCCAATAATCGGGTTTGACGGGAAAAATCGTTCTCAAAACGAAACCACAGAAAACCACAGAAAACCACAGATAAACACGGATGGACACAGATGCCTGGATCTGTGTCCATCCGTGTTTATCTGTGGTTTCGTTTCAAGAGATAAAGAGACGTTGCCGAGTTCTGGATTCATTCAAGGATTGAATGTTCGTTTTTCCAGGTGGGTCTTTCTGCCTTTTGGGCGGTCTTTCAGCCCTTTTCATAAAAAAGGGGACAGAGAACCCAGGGCGGCGCTTCGCTCTGCCCTGGGCTGACATGGGCCGCCCTTTCAGGGCTGTTTCTGGCGAATGTCGTCAAAAAGTGGCGCCTCAAAGTTTCTTGAGCGTCTCGTCGAGTTCCGCCAACTTTTTTCGAAGGTTTCGAAGGCCGAGCGGAGGGTTTCGGGTTTGGTGAGGTCCACTCCGGCTTTCTGGATCAGGACGAGCGGGCCGTCCTGACTGCCCGATTTCAGGAGTTCGAGGTACTGGCGCGCTGCGCATTGGCGAGCGACCGAGTGAATATGCACCAGTCGCGCGCGGCAGTTGTCTCACATCACCGAGACATTAACGCGAACACCCCCCAGCCCACGTATTCACGGGTGTACGCGGCGTATTGTCCGGGCGCCGAGGTCAGTTCGGCTCGAACATCTTTCGCGAAGTCATCGTCGGGATTCGCTTCGAGCCATCGGCGCATCGTGAGCCACTTGGCTGCCTCGTACCTGTCCCAACTGTCCTGGTCTGCCAGAACCATTTCCACGACGTCGTAGTCGAGGTTGCCGAAAGACGCGAGAAGTTCTGGAAGCACGAGAAAGTCGGAGATGGAACCGGCGTGGCACCCCTTGGCGACCTCTTCTGTCGGCGGCAATTGCAGCCAGTATGGCTCGCCGATGAGGATGATCCCTCCCGTGCTGAGACTCTTCGCCAGAAGTTCGAGGGTGCCGGCGACTCCCCCCCCGATCCAAGTGGCGCCGACACAGGCTGCCACACCGACCTTTTCGTCGGCGACGAAGCCGGCGGCGTCTCCATGAATGAACTCGACCCGATCGGTAACGCATAGTTCGTCAGCGCGGAGTTTCGCTTGTTCGGTGAACAACTGGCTCATGTCGATACCCACGCCGCTGATTCCGTAATCGCGCGCCCAGGTACACAGCATCTCGCCCGAACCGCTGCCGAGGTCGAGGACACGGGTCCCCGGTTCCAAACGCAACGCCGCGCCGAGAGTGGCGAGCTTCTCCGGTGTGAATGGATTATGGATGCGATGAGCGCTTTCGCTAATGTTGAATATCCGTGGAATGTCCATTGCTGAAACTCCTTTTACACAGGGTATTGCACCCCGGTTCCACAGGGATAGGGCGCGTTGCGAAAGGTTTCGGTGACAAGTTTACCGATTGTCGGGATGATGAGAAGATGACAATACTTGGACAAGATCTCAGGATCAACAGGATAGGGTCCAAGGTTCTCCACATTCTGTTGATCCCGTTATCCGGTCCTCTTTCTTTTCCGCCCAGGTGTATCTTTCGAGCCTTTCTCAGAGTTTTTTCAGCGTCTCGTCGAGTTCCGCCACCGTTTTGTCGAAGGTTTCGAAGGCCGAGCGGAGGGTTTCGGGTTTCGTGAGGTCCACTCCGGCTTTCTGGATCAGGACGAGCGGATCGTCTGTGCTGCCCGACTTGAGGAGGTTGAGGTACTGATCGCGCTGCGTTTCGCTTTCGGCCAGGCGCTTCAGGAAGATCTGCGAGGCGCAGTAGCTGGTCGCGTACTTATAGACGTAGAAATCGTAATAGAAATGCGGGATGCGCGACCACTCGCGTCCGATGCGCTGCTCTTTGTCGTACTCGACCGCCGGACCGTAGAACTCACGATTGAGGTCGAAATAGACCTTATCGAGGGTGTCGGGCATGAGCGGATAGCCCTGGGCGTCCTTTTCGTGGATGATCTTCTCGAACTCGGCAAACATCGTCTGGCGGTACACCGTGCCGCGGAACGTGTCGCAGTACTGGTTGAGGAGGCTGGCGCGGAAACGCGGGTCTTTCTGTGTTTCGAGCAGGTAACGCAGCAGCAGCCCCTCGTTGAGGGTCGAGGGGATTTCGGCGATGAAGATGGGGTAGCCGGCCGTGCGCGGCGGCTGGTACTTGTTCGCGAGCCACGTGTGCATCGAGTGGCCCAGTTCGTGCGCCAGGGTGAAGAGGGAATCGAGGGTGCCCTGGTAGTTCATCAGGATGTAGGGGAGGCTGTCGTAACACCCTTCCGAGTAGGCGCCCGAGCGTTTCCCCTTGTTTTCGTACACGTCCACCCAGCGGTCCTTGAAGGCAGACTGGAGGGCGGTGGTGTACTCCTCACCCAGGGGCTTGCAGGCCTCGACGATCCACTGGCAGGCCTGTTCGTAGGGCACCTTGATGTCCCACTCAGGCACGATGGAGACGCTCATGTCGTACATGGCGGGTTTCGTCAACTTCAGCGAGCGGGTGCGCAGGTCCACATACTTGTAGAAGATAGGCAGGGCCTGGTGCGCGGCGGAGATCATGCCGTCATAAACCGAGACCGGGATCTGGTCGGGGTGGAGCGCCGCCTCGAGCGCGGAGGGAAAGTTGCGCGTGGTGGCCAGGTAGTTGTGGGTTTTCACATGAGAACCCAGGGTGGAGGAGAAGGTGTTGCGATAGGAGCCATAGGTGTCGTACATGGCCTCGAAGGCGCGCTGGCGCACGGAACGGTCGTGGTCGAGCAGGAAGTTCAGGTAACGGCTCTGGGAGAGATCCTGTTCGAGCCCCTTGCTGTCCTGGACCTTCGGGAAGCGCATGTCGGCGTTGGTCAGAAGGCCGAAAGTACGGCTCGAAGCGGCGAAGATTTCGCCCGCCCCCGAGAGGAGTTTCTCTTCCTTTTCGGAAAGCGTGTGGGGTTTCTGCCGGAGGATTTGCTGCATGTCGCGGCGGTACTTGCTCAGAAGGGGCGACTTGGCCCAGGCGCGCAGTTCCGATTCCTTGTGGTCCAGAATCTCGGGCAGCACCCACGACAGGCGGGTTCCGATCTCGACGCTCTTGGCGCTGATGCGGTCCTTGCGGGCGAGGTTGTCGTTGTTGCCCATGTCCTCGTCGCTGCGCAGCATGGCGTAGGAGTAGAGTTTTGCCTGCATCCGGTCGAGGGCGGTCTCGGCCTCAAAGAATGCCGCCAGCGCCTTGGGCGATTTGATCTGGCCGCGCATCGCCTCGAGCGGTTTTGTCAGGTCGTCGAGTTTCTTGAAATCCGCCTCCCAGAGATCGGGGGTGGCGTACAGGGCTTCGAGATTCCAGGTGTCGGGCATTTTCGCCTCCGCGCGGTTGGGGATGCTTACGGCGGCGACCGTATCTGCCTGGGCTGTAGCAGAAGCGCTTTTCTGCGCGGGGGCCGCAATTCCCTTCTGCGCAGGGGCGGAAGCGCCTTCCGGCGCGGGGGCAGTCTTGCTGCTGTGATGAAATACGCAACTGACCGTGGTCAGCGCGCCTGCGCCCAGGCCTGCCATCCGCAATAGATCCCGTCTGTTCAATCTGGAATTACGCTGCGCCATGTTGGGTTCCTCCTGGAATCGGGAATAAGTTCTGGTTTGAAGTCATTCGGGTGTTCACATGTTTCCGGGCGGGAAAAAACCCGTTCCCGGGGACGCGAAAGCGGTCCCATCATGCCGTGGCCCGGCGGGAGAGTCAAGAGGGTTGCGGGTTTTGCGGCTGTCGTTTTTCTTTTTTTGCGGGCAATCCGAAACTTCGATTGAGAATCGGCAGCCCCTTCACGCAAGATGGAATAAGCACTGCCGGAGGCGGCAGGATTCTCGGCCATGAAACTGAATACCGCAGTTGAGAGAGTACTCGTTTGGGATCAGGGGAATTCAAGACACCCGGAAGGTGAGTTCCGGGAAAACAGGGAAAGACGTCGGAGACAAGGGAGATTCGGATGGGAAAGCGCCAACGGCGCGTTTTATACCAGACTGGGGCATCGCCCCAGAAAACCGATCGGTTATTCAAGCAAGGGCTGAAAGCCCGTTCTATTCAGCCATTTGGCCCTTTTCATAGTTCGGGCCTTCAGCCCTTATCAAAAAAAGGGACACCTGTCCTGGGGCGACGCTTCGCTTGCCCCAGGCTGGTATAAATCCGCGCCGTTGGCGCTTCAACTACGGGTTTCAGGATGAAGTGTTTTCCCTTTTTCGCGGGTGAGACGCTCGTACCACCGGCATTGGTCGGTTTTCTGTATAAACAAGAATCACTTGTAAAGGGGCAATTCTTCCGGATTGAAGGGCAGAGGGATCAGGCGGGGGTACATGTCGAACCCGCCCGGCCCGGCCGAGGCTTCGAGTTCGAGGGGGAAGGGGCGGCCCTCGAGGAGCGCCTGCGCCCGCTCGCGCGCCTGGCTCTCGCGTTTCCAGGCTTTCAGAATCGGGTCCAGCCGGGCGTATTCTTCGGGCTTGAGTTGCATGACGTTGCGTTTGGGACCGCCGGGTTGGCGCAGGGTGAAGACGAGGGTGTGGCCGTCGGGCCGCAGCACATGAACGCCGTCGTCTTTGAGTTCGCCATTTTCAACCTTTTCGTCGAACCAGTTGGGGTCCAGGCCGAGTCCGCGTTTGAACCAGAGATCGGGCCAGCTGGCCAGATCGCGCTTCGAGAGGTTCAGAAGGCTCCAGGCGGCGGCTTTTTCGTCGAAATCCGGGGAGTTGGGGTCAGGCTTGTCCGCTTCGAGTTTTTCCAGATCCGCCTGCGCCCGTCGTCCGGCGTTGGTGGCCGAAAAGTCTTTCACCAGTCGTTCGAGGATTTCTCGTTTTTTGACGGGGTCGGCCTGCAGGCGCGCTGTGGTGAGCCGCTTGTGGGCGTCTTCCTCTTTCAAGTCTGCCGCATACTGGGGATCGTCTTGTCCCAGCGCCTGCTTGCGCCAGACGAGCGCGTCGTCGAAACGTTCCATTTTTTCGTACGACTGGGCCAGGGCCAACCCCAACTCGCGGTCGGCCTCCGGGGACGATTCAACGGGCAGGGGGTATGCGGCGGGGTTTTGGCGGAACGCGCTCTGACGCCGCAGGTACGCGGCGGCGGTTTCGCGCCACGGGTCATCGGCCACGGGTTTTCCGAAGGCGCAGCGCGCCGAGTTGAGCACCCATTGCACGGGCCAGAGGATGCCGAGCGAGTCCGTGTAGCGGTGCAGTTGGTCCTGGAAGGTGACGATCTGGGGTGCGTCGAGGTCGGGTTTGACGCCGAGCAGGATGTAACGCCGGATGTCGGATGTTTTATTTCGGGTCTGGCGTTCGACTTCGATGCGGGCGTTGGTCCAGGGCGATTCTTCGAGCGCCCGGCGCAGGCGCGCCGCGTTGCCCTCGCGGGCTTCCGGGCGTTCGAGCGCTTCGCGCAAGGCGTTCTGGCGTGTGGTTGTGGTCGGGTCGGTTTTCTGTGTCAGGGTGTGGGTGGTCAGATCGCGCAGGGCCATTTCGGTGAAGGCCGCGTCGTCCGCATAGGTGGAAAGCGGGTAGCGGCTCTGGAAGTCGGCTGCGGTGGCGATGGCTTCGGAGAGGGGAGCGCTGCTGACGGCTTGGATCAGGTGGCGCAACGCCTGCGCCTCGGCGGTGTCTGTGGGCTGGGTTTCTTGTTCGAGTTGAACGGCGCGGGCCTGGGCGCGCGTGGGGGCGGAGATTTGTCGGCTGGCATCGAGGGATCCCTGTCTGGCTTGCGCGTTGTCCGGTTCCAATTCCTGGGCGCGGACAAAGGCGGCGTGGGCCTCGACCCATCGCTCGTGTTTCATGTGCCAGCGTCCCTCGGCCAGCGATTCGAGCAGGGCGCGTTCGCGGCTTTTTCCCCGTAATTTTTCGGCGTATCCGGCCAGGGGGACCAGTTCCTCACGTTCGGCGCGGCGGACATCCGCGCTCCAGGCGGGGTCCGTCGGTTCGGGCGGACTCATGAATTCGTGGTCTCGGCGGTCGTAGAGATCGAGCGCCTGGCGGTTGCGCGGAGTCAGCGAGGTGAGGCCTTCTCCAACGAAAAAAAGGTCAATGAAGCGGCGCGCCAGACCGGGCATGTCGAGGAACACGATGTTGGAGACCAGGCGCGTGGTGAAATTGAACCCGCCCGCAAACCGGTTGAAGCGATCTTCCGAACGAAGCCGTTGGATCTGGGCCGCCGGGTGCTCGCGCAGGTCGTGGCGCAGTTGGCGTTCGACCTGGGGGCCGGGTTTGGAGTCGTCGAGTTTTTCGAGCAGTTGTTTGCGCACTGCCGGCGCCCGTTCGAGAAATGCCACGAGCAGGGCCAGTTTGGGGGGAAGTTGAGAGACCTGGGTTGCGGAGGTGGTTTTGTCGGGTTTGTCGGCGGTCAGGCGCTCCTGAATGGCCTGTGCGGCCTGGGCCGCTTTCTGCGCCCGTTCCGGTTCTCCGGCCAGAACGCCGGTCATGGCCTCGCGCACCAGACTTTTCTCCCACCCCTGAGGTAAGTCGAGAGGTGTCTTATCAGGGGGCGAAGCGGGCGCAGCCGACCATCCGTCTGTCAGGCAGCAGAAGGAAAGAATTCCAATGCCGACCAGGTGTCGGAAGGTATGGCAACGCTTTGTCACGTGTTTCTCGCCTTCTGTGGCTATGGAATATGCCGCGTGGGACTTAAAATGAAAGACGGTTTGAAGTTTAAAGTCGAACCGGCTGCCCGGTGCTTTCGCTCAGGTACGACTCGATTTCCTCTTTGATGCGGACGACCATTTCGGGGGGCATGTCCATGTCGGGCACCAGCACTTCTTCTTCGGAGTCCGTACGCGCGAAATGGATGACCAGTTCCCCGTCCTTGGGGTCCGGTTTTGTGACCACCCACTTGAAAATTTTGAATTTCATCAGGAGATGGGCCAGAAAAAAGAGATGCGGCGAGAAATCCACCTCGGAATCGTCCCGCTCGGACAAGGAATCGAAAAGCGCCACGAGCGCCAGGTTGCGTTCGGTTTTGCTGAGTTTCTTGCGCGGCAGGTCCGTGGTGGTGCGTTTGCTCACCCAGAACGAGAAAAACGCCCGGTCTTTCAGATCCTGCCAGCAGGCTTCGCAGTAATCGAGCCGCAGGAAGGACTCATCGTCGGTTTCCTCGGGGGCGGGTTCCTTTTCGGAGGCCTTGGCGTCTTTTCTGCCGCGCGATTCCCGCTTGGCGGGTGTGGCCTCGGGGGCTGGGGTCTCCTGCGACGCGGGAGATACGGTGGATGCGGTGTCTTCGGTTTCGGTGGACGGGTTTTCAGTCGACACCGGAGCCGTTTCTGGGAGGGGCGTTTCAGTCGCGGACAGCGTACCGGGTTCTTTGGGGTCGAGCAGGATGGAGGGGATCCGTTCCTCTTCCACAAGCGAATGGCCACAGGCCGAGCATTCGGTCCTGCGTTTTTTCACGCGCAGATAATCGGGGGTTCCAAGCATATTGCGACAACTTTCCAGGCTTGACGAGTTTTGGGGGAAACCGAAAAGATCGAGTGATCCGGCATCCCGAACCGAACTTCAAAATTGCCACAACCGGTCGAAATTTGGTAGAGAAAAGCGTGAGACGGAAATATCTACGATCAATGCGATTGGAATAACCTGGGGCGTCGCAGAGAAACGGCCCGGGTCTCAGCGCCGCGGGCCGGAGCCTTCGCAGAAGCTGACGATGAAGGTTTCGAGCATCAATTGCACGTCGGGCACATAGACGTCCTTTTGCGACGGCACCAGGGCTGCGTTGATCTTGAGCAGTTGATCGAGGGCCACCATCAATTCGCGCAGTTGGAAGCGCGTGGCGTTCTCCCGTATTTTTTTCTGGACGAACGGGTGCTGCTGGTAGAGATTCAGGCGTTTGTCGTTGGGCAGGTACTTCATCTCGATGACGTCTTTGGCGCTGCCTTTGCCTTCGACGCGTTCGAGAATCCGGGCCTGCAACAGGAAGCGGACGTTGCGCAGGATTTCGTTGAAGATTCGCCCGCGCGCGTCTTCGCGGTAGATGATGCGGAATTGCTTCAGGCACCCTATGGCGTTGCGGCGACACAGGGCGTCGCTCATGAGGAAGATCGGGTCGTCCTCTCGGTGTGTCGGTTTGATGACCTGACCCACGGGCGGAGCGATGATCTTGTAGAGGGCGCTATCGGTGTCCATGCGCTGCCCGCGCTCGACTTCGATCAGGGTGCTGAAGACCAGGACGTTGGTGGTGGCGGTCAGGTCGCGTTCGATGAAGTGGGCCAGTTCTTCGTCCGGTGTCATGCGCCGGGTCGCTTTTTTCTCCGAGGCGCTTTTCTTTTTCCGCCCTCCCGAGGAACCCCCCGCCAGAAAATCGGCCAGATTGTGGACGACCACGACCCGGCGGCTGTCGGGCAGGAACGGGATGGTCGAGAGTTCCGAGAGGACTTCCGGCAGCACATCGTTCAGTTTCAGGGGTTGGTTGCTGGTACTGAAGAGTTCCAGCAGGTTCTCGTCGCGCATCTCGGCCGGGATGAGTTGCTTCAGCAGGGTTTCACGTTGCTGAGTGACCCATTTGGCGTCGGAACCGTGGATGTGGTAAACCTGCGGGGGCATGGCTTTCTCTTCATTCCGGATTTCAGGGTTTGGGCAATTGCTCGCGGTAACACTGGCGCAGGCGGTTGAAAAAGGCGAGCCGTTCCGGCATGCGGTAGTCGGGATAGGTCCAGGGATTGACCGTATAGGTGGCCGGGACGCGCTGGTAACAGAGAGTCACTTCCTCGAAGATTCCCCGGGCGACATAGAGCCGGTGGTTGCGGTCTTTGGTGGTGGCCAGCACAACCTTGGCCAGGCTCAGATAGCCGGGGTCCATGTTGACCTGACGGCGCGGAGATCCGTCCTGCGCCGGCGCTCCGGCAAACTCCAGTTCGAGTTCGTTGGCGCGGATCTTGATGTCCACGAGTCGTTCGGGCGCCACCAGCGGCTCGACCGACAAGATCCGCTTGAGCAGACCTTGCCCGAATTCCGAGGCGTAGTAGGGGGTCAATGGGTCGAAGGCAAAGGTCTCGTCGCGCAGGTCAATCGGGCCGAATTCGGCTTCGAGCCGCGCTTCAGCGCTTTTCAGAAGCGCTTCCGATCCCGCCATGAGGGCGAAGAAGAGTTTGACTGGGGATTGATGCTCAACGCGCCCGCCCACGTTTTCAATTTCTCCAGGAAAGCAGGGGATAGGTGACGCTCTTCCGGATGGGTGCGTCAGTCGGTCGAAAAAACGAGAATCCGCACAGGAGGCGACTACTCGCGCGTCATGCGCACACGGCCCAGAACGGCTCGGACCAGGTGCAGGCCGCAGCGTTCGGCAAACTCGTCGCGGGCGTCGCTGTAGGTGGTCGCGCGCGAGGAACGGAATTCCGATCTGTAACGCATGTCCACCTCAAAATCCTCGACGATTCCGAAGGGGTTTTTCTCGTCGCTGGGGTCGTAGAGTTCGACGGCCAGAACCGCCACGACTTCCCGATACGACTCGATGTCGTCTGAGGCGAAGTCGTCGGACCGTTCCTTGTACTCCTTGATGATGATCTTCACGACGGCGTCGCACCGGCTCTTCTGTGTCACGTCCAGTTCGCCGTTCGAGAGCACTTCCTGGGTGAAGGCGCTGGTGATCTGTTCTTCGAGGCCCGGCTCGAAACTGCGGTTCTCGGCCATGGGGATATAAACCCGCTTGACCCATTGGGGCAGACTGCGCTGGAAGGGAATGGTTTTGCAACCGCCGAGCGCCAGCGCCAGAGTCAGCAGCGCCAGCGCGAGGATGGAATACCGGAAGACGCGTCCGGCGGGTTTTCTTTCGGAGTTCTGGTTCTGGGTGGGTTGCACGATTCTTTCCTCCTCGAAGCGCTCAGGGGCCGGCGGACCGGGCCACCGGGGGTTATTGTTCGTTGTATTCGTTCACTTCGACACCGCTGGGCCATTTCGGCTCGAAGAGCGACGCCTTGATCGGCTCATTGAGTTTCAGCGACCGGATGGTGATGGTGGTCATGTCGCCCGAAACCTCTTCGATGCGGACGCAGTGCGGCAGCAGCGTGTCGCGGTCAAGCCAGACCGAAACATTGACGAGCGTTTTACGCACCTCCGGTTTCAACGGTGTGAAAGACAGTCCGGCCAACGTTTTGTCGGTTTTGGCCGATTCCGGCGCGTCCCCGGCCTTCTCGACGTTGTAGCTGGTGAGGATCTCCTGGCTCGAGACGCCGAACCCCAGCAACAGCATCCGCAGCCGTTCCCGCGCTTCATCTTCGTCATAGTAGGTGTATTTGTCCACTTGATTCAAAGCCGGGGTGTAATCGTACAGCGTATTGTTGACGAACAGCGTGGTGGAGGGGTTGATCTTCTGCTCGCCTTTTTCCCCTTCCAGTTCGTAGCGCAGGCGCCCGGCCTGCTCGGGGGTGGGCTGCTCGATGAAGAGTTTTCCTTTGGATTTGATTTCGTCAAAGTCCTGCCAGGCCTTTGTCTGGTTGAATTCTGCCTCTACGCTTTTCAGGTTGGCGTGTTTGGTTTCCAATTCCTTCAGTAAACTCCGGACTTCGGGGGTGGGCTGCTTGCGGATCACCTCTGTGGTGGTCTCTGATGCGGCGCTCAATGTGGGGGTCGAAAAATCCGTAATGCTCTCCACCGAGGCCTTGGCTGGGGGCGTGGGAGGCGCCGCTTGGGCCGGAGTCGGGGCGGTGGGCGCCTGGCCGATGGCCAGCGCGGGCGTGAATGTCAAAACCAAACCGATTGACAGACCCAATGACAAGGCGAAAGTTGCTTTTGCCAGGTACTTCGACATTCTGTCGAGTCTCCTTAGTGTTCCGTTTGGGGGTGAAAACGTTTGGGATGCGCTTCGCCGACTTGCGCCCGGCGCCGATCCGGAGATCCCCCTCTGCCGGTCCGGTTTCTCGATCGGAAACCGATACACAACAAACGCCACTAAAGCAGATTTCCGGCGACAGGTCAAGACCCGCCTGCTTTCGTGGCGGTTTCGTTGAAGGCCAGCCCGAAAGGTGTTTCGCGGGCTTGTGTCCGGGGAGATGGGTGCGGTAGAATACCTCCGCGCGAGGGGCCGTTTTGGGCATGGATGACGATCTCGTAAAATTTACGCAGTCCGAGACGATTTGTCTGTAACACAAGGACAATCAACCACAAAACGCAGAGCCGCAAAGACGCAAGGACGCAGAGGAACGAATGGGAAGTGGATAAGACACGGACCTCAGGCAAGAACAGGAAAAACCCAACAGGCCCTGTAAATTTCCGGGATCTTTGCGTCTCTGCGCGATTATTCTTTACATCCCCGTTCTCTCTGGTTTTTGTGCATCGTCAGGGTATCCGATTTCTCGAACTGGGCGGACACACAGGTCCGCCCCTACAGAGATGTTGGTTCGGCTTTACAGGTGGGTTGTGGCTCCGTTGCGCCAGGATGTTTTAATTTCCTGAGATTCCGGGATAAAAGAAAGGTTCGGGTCAAAAGTGACTGGGGATTTTCTGATCACCGCCGATCTGGTGCTGGCTGAGCCGGGAGTTCTTTACCGGCGCGGGGCGGTTCGGGTGTGCGCGGGGCGTGTGGCGGCGGTCGGGTTGCGTTCCGAATTTCCGGAAAAACCGGATTGTCCCGTTGTGGAACTGCCGGGGATGGCGCTGACGCCCGGTCTGGTCAATGCCCACGCGCACATCGAGTACGCCTGCCTGGCCGGACGGTTCGAGCCGGAACCGTTTCCGCGCTGGCTCGGGCGGATGATCGCGGCCAAGCGGGCCATGTCGCTTGAAAGCGTCCCCGACCCCGCCCGGCGCGCTCTGGACGGGCAACTGCGCCGGGGGACCACCGCGATCGGCGACATCACGACGTTTGGTCTCTCGCCCGCGTTGTTGCGCGAGTCCGGGATGCGGTTCCGGGTGTTTCAGGAGGTGATCGGCCTCGAAGTCCCTCCGGAAACGGGGGGATGGGACGATCTGGAGGGCAAAGTGTGGAGCGACGCGAGCGATTTGGGGCCGCTTGGCGCCTGGGGTCTTGCGCCGCACGCGCCTTATACGGTGTCGCGTCCGCTGATGGCCGCCTTGCGCGCGCGATTTCAGGCGGAACCGCGCGCGTTGCCATTTTCGATCCATCTGGCCGAGACGCGTTCCGAACGCGCCTGTCTGGAGCGCCAGAGCGGGTTTCTGGCCCGGGGGCTGCGCCGCGCGGGGTTTTATCCCGCTCCGCCCGACCGGGCGCCGCTGGCGTCCTCCCCGCTGGATTTTGTGACGGCGGGCCGCGCGCCCCACGCGCGGGACCTCGTGGTCCATGGAAATTTTCTGAAGGTGGGCGAGATGCGGCAACTGGCCGGGATGACGGGGATTTCGCTGGTGGTGTGTCCCGGTACGCGCTGGTTCCACGGGGTGCGCGAGCCGGCGCTCGACCGCGCTCACCGTGTAGGGTTGCCGGTGGCGCTGGGCACGGACAGCGCCGCGTCGAATGATCGTCCTGACCTGTGGAGTGAGATGCGGCGGGCGCTCGAACAGTCCCGCCTCTGGCGCGCGGCCGACGCCTGGCGCGCCGCGACGGCGGGAGGCGCCGAGGCGTTGGGGCTCGAGTGCGGCGCGCTTCGTCCGGGTCTGTGGGCCGACCTGATGGCCGTACGGCTCGACGGGGCCGCAGCCGCCCTGACGGCGTCGCTAACGCCCGGTTCCTATGGGGAAAAGGAGACGGAGGCGTTCCTGGACACCTGGTTGCGGGGGGACGCTTTTCCGGAAGTCGAGCGCGTGTGGGTGGGGGGAAACCCGGTGGAGGACTGATTGTCAGTTTCCACAAAAATCAGGGCGCGACGCCGTAGGAAATGGTTTCGCCGCTTTTACTACCCCAGCCGAGGGTCGTTGTCTTGCCGCTTTCAACCTTGAATGTTTTCCAAACGAGACCCGGCACAATCTGGCCTTCAGCGTTTGAATGGGGAAGCCGGACATTATACTCTCCTGGTTTCAGGTTATCATAACGAAAGCGTCCGTTGTTGTAAGAGAAGATCGGATCTTCCTTTAGCGGAAGAGATGGTACCCGATTGGGATCCCCGAAGTTATGCGTTAAACTTATGTAATACTGGAAATTCGGAGGCGCGGGTGAATTCTCGGTGGTAAACCAATCCACAACAAAGGAACCGGGGGCTGGCTGCGGATTCATGGGGAAGACCAGTTTCCCTGTTTTTGTGTCACGGTACTTCTCGATATCCGCTGTTTTCACCCAAAGTTTCTCAAGATCTTCGCGGATAAAAACCAAACCGCCTTCGGTAAAAGGAGCATCGAATCGAAATACCCCTTGAGCGTTCGTGAAATCGAGGGTATCCGCGTTCGTATTATTATCTTCGAATAGGAACGCAGAAAAGGGTTTTTCCCCAAAAGAACGCGAATTTCCCACACACACGTTTTCCAGCGGTACGCGCGTGGAAGCATCCACCACAATTCCCTCCAAAGGGAAACTTTTTTCCAGGAAGAGGGTGAGGTTTTCCTCTTTGTCGCGCGACATACGGTGCGTCTGTTCGAGGTATCCTTCGGCGGATACGGAAAACTCTTCGACCAGGGCGTCGATTGTGAATTCGCCCGCTTCCGAAATGATTCTCCTGCGCGTCGCCCGGTTGTTCGGCTCATAGCAGGCAATTTCGAACTTTGTGATCGGCGCCCGGGTCTCCTTGTCCAGAACGCGTCCCGTGACCTCCACTTTTCCGCTCAGAACGATCCGGTCTTCCGTGTCCGCCTGGATCAGGCTGATCATGGGCTGGTACCCATCCGCATGGGTTTCCACCGCAACAGGAAAGTAATAGACGGACTCGAATATTCCTTCACTGATGACCAGATCGGCCACCAACGGGTCGCGCGGACGTTCTTTCGAACCGGTCGATCGCATCTCCAAATTCTCGAAACGAAAATGGCCGGAGTCGTCGGTGACCACGCTGACCGTCTTGAGGGCGGATGAATAAGCGCTGAGGTTTCGTGTCGTGACAATGGCGCCAGCCACCGGTTCGTTGGCCTCATTGACCACCGTTCCACTGATCCAGCCCTGCCGTGTACTGTAAAGGTTCGACGTCTCACCGGCATACCGCTTCCAGACCGTGACGCATACCTCTTTCTCGTCCGGTCCGTCGTTCAGAGCGAAATTGCAGGCCTTCGGCAGACTGTATTCCCCGACCGCCTGAACGGAAATCCCGGTACGCAGGGGCAAACCGTCCACCTCCACCTCCCCTTTCGCATCCGTGTGAACGGAAAGGGTACTGTTCATGGGCATCCAGATCAATTGCAGATCAACATTGGGTACCGGGGATTTCTCCTGGTCCATGGTGCGGATTTTCACCCGTCCCCCTTTTTTCAGAGAAAACAGGGAGAGGTCGCTTTGGGTACCGTTGACATCCACGTAAAACCGCTCGGCCTGATAGCCCTCGGCCCGTGCCAGCAGAGCGGTTCGCCCCAGCGGGAGTGAATGAAACTCCGCAAAACCTTGGGCGTCCGTTTCTGCGCGCGTAAGGAGTCCATTGCTCTCGGCCTCGACCACCGCTTTGGTCAACGGCTCCTGGGTCGCATAGTCATTGACCAGAACGGTCAGGGGAAAACCGTCCTCCAAGTAGAGATTCAGGGGACCGTTGAGTTTCTCCTTTTCCAGCCCGATGTTGCGTCCGCGCGCCGCCCGGTTTCCGGCGCGGGCCGCCAACTGAAACGCCTCGCCCACGACGCGCCGGAACTCGTACCGGCCCTCCGCGTTGGTCAGGGTGGTAGTGGTCTTGTTTCCCCCCTGACCCTCCATCAATGTCAGTGAGACCTCGGCTCCAGCTACCGGCACGTTCTGTCCCGCCGCGTCCGGAGGGCTGTAAACAGTTCCGTAGAGTCCATAGACGCGCCGCAGACGTAAAATGAGCGGGTCGTGGTCCTTACGGGTCACATCGAAAGCGAATGCGAAATAACTTCGCTCAAACAGAAAAGTCTCCGGTTGTCCCCCCTCGGCTTCGATCTGGACTTTCATCCAGGGCATTGCATTCCCATTCGCCAGGTGGGTTAGTTCCGCTGTCTTCACGCGGACTCGCCCGGAGGTGTTTGTTTGGGCCGAAAGCGATTGGGACACTGAGGTTCCCATCGCGTCACGCATCGGAGTCAAGGCTACTCCGGCTTTGGCAACGGGTTCGTTGTTGTCCATCCAAACAACCAGCATGGGCAGGGAATCTATTTCCGGCTGCATCGTGTCGAAAACGAGCGCCTGAGCGCGTTGTGCCAGAGTGGGAGGCGGGGCGGGAGCATCCGAGGCGATAGCGGGTATTCCCGCCGCAGAACGCGGAGGGAGATGGAATAGACGATTGCCGTTGATTTGCAACGTATACAACAACACGCCCATCAATCCCAGAAAGAGAAGCCATCCCACCGCCTTGCGAATCACAGAGATCTTACCCATATCGTAGAAACCTTTCGCGTTCTGTAGATCGCCGCTCTCTGAACGAAACGAAACTGAATATGGAAACCTGTGGATCTCAGACAAAATCTCAACTGACAATTGAAATTATACGGTTTGAGTTTTAACTTGCAATCGAATTCGTTCTGCAAAACGACGTTGATCTCTGGAGTGGTGGAAATAAATATCCATCCATGTTCCACTTCAAACAGGAACATGGATGGATAGATTGAATTCAGACTTTCAGGCTGAGAAAAATCATCAACCCGTGCAAGAGAAATTACCCGCCTGAGTGGATCGTTGCGGGTTATCCAGAAGTTTACTCAGACAATTCCTTCCGCATGTGTTCGAGCACGTCGTCTATGATCCGGTCGAGGTTGCGGGTGGGCTGGTAGCCGATCAGGGCGGTTATCTTGTCGAGGCAGGGGATGCGCCGATCCATATCTTCGAAGTTCTCGTCGTAGGCCTGGGAGAACGGGATGCGCTCGATGGGGGAGGCGCTGCCGGCGCGCGCGCGGATGCGCTCGGCCAGTTGGTTGATGGAGACCTCCTCGGTACAGCCGATGTTGAAAACCTGCCCCTGGGCGGCGGGGGTTTCCATCAGGCGCGCCAGCGCGCCCACCACGTCGGCCACGTGGGTGAAGCAGCGGGTCTGGTCGCCCGAGCCGTACACCGTGAGGGGCTGGCCCGCGAGGGCCTGAGTGGCGAAACGGGGGATGACCATGCCGTAGCGGCCCGTCTGGCGGGGTCCGACGGTGTTGAAGAGGCGCACGACGATGATGGGGAGCTTCTGGGCCTGGGCGTAGGCGAGCGCGAGGAACTCGTCAATGGCTTTCGAGCAGGCGTAGCTCCAGCGCGGGCGGGTCGTGGCGCCCAGCACCAGGTCGCCGTCCTCGCGGAACGGGACCGCCGCGCTTTTGCCGTACACCTCGGAGGTCGAGGCGATCAGGACGGTTTTCTTTTTCTTGTTGGCCAGGTCGAGGACGATCTCGGTCCCGCGGATGTTGGTGGTGATGGTGCCCACGGGGTCGTCCACGATGCGCTGAACGCCCACGGCCGCCGCCAAGTGGAAGATGCAGTCGGCCTCGTCCACCAGTTCGGCCAGGTGGGGCACGTTGAAGATGGACTCGATCGAGTACTCGAAGCGCGGGTGGGTCTTCAGGGGTTTGATGTTGGAAAAGGAACCGGTCGAGAGGTTGTCAATGACGGTGACGTGGTGGCCGGCCTGAAGCGCGTGTTCGGCCAGGTGCGAACCGATGAAACCGGCTCCTCCAGTGATCAGGATGCGCATGGATCGGGGTTTCCTTCTTTTCCGGAATGGGGGATCGGGTGGAACGGCTCAGTCTTTGCGGGTCCAGTTGCGTATTTCCCACCGGCCCAGGCGGAACGACGCGGGGAGGGAGGGCAGTTTGCCGAACAGGCCGATGCCGATGAAGACCAGAAACGCGCCGGCGACAAAGGTGAAAAAACCGAGCAGGCTGATGAGCAGCCAGACGAATTCGTCGGGGAAGTAGATCATCAGAAGCCCCAGTGTGACCAAGGTTAACCCGCCCAGCAGAGGGATAAGCGCCAGGCGCTGGAGGGGATGGAGAGGGGGCGTTTCGCGCGACATATAGTGGAATCTCCTTAGCCATGAACCAGATGAATACCGGTACTGAAAAAACGATCCGAATCGCATTCTATCCTGCCGCAGAGGTGTCGCTCATGTCAATCGGGAACTGGGATCAGGAACGGGTTGGAGGCGAAAAAAGCATTCCCCGGGGATGCGGGCGTTCCGGCGAACCGGGTGGGAGGCCGACGGGAGAGGGTACTCGGGCGGGGGGCAGAACGCTTTACCGCCGCGCTCTATCCCCCTTAAGAGGGAGATTTCCATTTTTGAGGGGATGACGGAGGGAGGAAAACCCCGAATAACCCCATATAACCGGAGGCATCATCGCTCGCCTGGACAACGAGGAGTTCCTGGAGGGAGGGATATACCCAACATAAAGCGACAAATCCAGGTGGAGCGTAACCCGGACAGACGACCGGGGATCGTTTGGGAGGGGATTCGCTGTCTCCCTGAAGAGCACAGAACGGTTCGGCAGGGGACTTTCAACGGCCATTTACCCCATCTGGGACGGAAAAAGCCCACTTCCGTCCTCCGTAGTGGTGGCATATAAGGGAAAAACACTCCGTCCGAAAAGGGGAAAAGGTCATCCAAAGCCTTGATCGGGGGATCTCCAACGGAGGAAAAGGGGAAAATGGAGGCGGGAGGGTGGGGAAGAGCGGGGGGAGGATCGGGACGGATGCATTTTTTTCAGAAAAAAATGAGGGGGAAAAGAGGGAGATTCGGGTTTCAATTCCCGAGTTTTGCGAAGAAACGAAAGAAATTCTCGCGAGACGGGGAATTTCGGGCGCTTTTTGTAACATGTTTAAAATCAACGCGATAAAATGCGCCCTGGCCCTGGAAATCGGGGGGAATTCGGGGTTAGAATCGGGGGATGAAAATTTTCTGCATTTTTCCCCTTGACTTCTGACCGTCTGCTGGTATGATCCGCATCTCGTTGCTGATGTGCAACGCCGCGACGCAAAGCGAAAGCCAAGCAAGCGGGTAGTAAACAAAGCGTCAAACACCGATTCGAATGGAGGCAGCGCAGAGGGGAGTCAAAAAGGTCGAAAAAAAAGTGTTGACAAACACTGAAGACCTTGAGATGATCCAAAAATGCGCCGACGAAAAAGAGTCGGGTAGCGAGCGAAACGCGACGGACGCCTGTCCTGGGTTTCAGTCGGTTCGCCAGAAAGTCGTGGTCTCCATTGCCACGACGCGGTTCCTTGACAGATTCGATGAATGAAACACCTTGATGGTGTTTCAGTAGTTGAAACCAGCGATATTTACTTCTTGTACAGGGCTTTCTCTGCTCTGTGCAAGACTCTCAAGAAAGCGCCAGAGAGGCAATATGTGTCTAAGGTAGCGTTAAGCTACTAAGGGCGCACGGTGGATGCCTAGGCGTCGGAAGGCGATGAAAGACGTGGCAAGCTGCGATAAGCTTCGGGGAGCTGCAAGCAAGCGTTGATCCGGAGATCTCTGAATGGGGCAACCCGGCGGTGAAATGCACCGTCACTTACTGCTGAATACATAGGCAGATAGAGCTAACCAGGCGAAGTGAAACATCTCAGTAGCCTGTGGAAGAGAAATCAATTGAGATTCCCTGAGTAGTGGCGAGCGAAAGGGGAAGAGCCTAAACCGTTAGCCCTTCGGGGTGAGCGGGGTTGTAGGACGGCCAACATGTAGAGTGGATGCTAGTCGAAGTACCTGGAAAGGTACGCAATACAAGGTGACAGCCCTGTAGACGAAAGCTGAAACTCGCTAGGCCTGTTCCTGAGTAGGTTGGGACACGTGAAACCCCGACTGAATCCAGGGGGACCACCCTCTAAGGCTAAATACTCTCCGACGACCGATAGTGAACAAGTACCGTGAGGGAAAGGTGAAAAGAACCCTTGCAAAGGGAGTGAAATAGTACCTGAAACCGTGTGTCTACAAGCAGTCGAAGCACTATGTTTACTTCGGTAAACAGTGCGACGGCGTGCCTTTTGCATAATGATCCGGCGAGTTACGCCTGCGTAGCGTCAGGTTAAGGGCCTCAGGTCCGAAGCCGTAGCGAAAGCGAGTCCGAATAGGGCGACCAAGTTGCGCGGGGTAGACCCGAAGCGAAGTGATCTATCCATGACCAGGGTGAAGCGACGGTAATACGTCGTGGAGGCCCGAACCAGTATCCGTTGAAAAGGGTTTGGATGAGTTGTGGATAGGGGTGAAAGGCCAATCAAACTTCGTGATAGCTGGTTCTCCTCGAAATGTTTTTAGGAACAGCGTCGTGCGTTTAGTTGTGGGTGTAGAGCACTGAATGGACTAGGGGCCCTACCAGGTTACCGAACCCAATCAAACTCCGAATTCCATAACTCCAAGCGCGGCAGTGAGTCAGTGGGGGATAAGCTCCATTGTCGAGAGGGAAACAACCCAGACCATCAGCTAAGGTCCCTAAGATTGTGCTAAGTGGGAAAGGATGTGGGATTTCACAGACAACCAGGAGGTTGGCTTAGAAGCAGCCATTCCTTTAAAGAGTGCGTAACAGCTCACTGGTCGAGCGATCCTGTGCCGAAGATGTACCGGGGCTCAAGCACAATACCGAAGCTATGGGATTCATCGCAAGATGGATCAGTAGAGGAGCGTTCCAAGGGGGGTGAAGGTTGATCGTAAGGACGACTGGACCGCTTGGAAGTGAGTATGCCGGAATTAGTAACGAAAAGTCAGATGAAAAATCTGACCGCCGTAAGCCCAAGGTTTCCTGGGCAATGTTAATCATCCCAGGGTGAGTCGGTCCCTAAGGCGAGGCCGAAAGGCGTAGCCGATGGAAAGCAGGCGAAAATTCCTGCACCACCGCTTGGCGATAAAGACGTGATGGGGTGACGCAGAGACCTAGTTCTACATCCTGACAGATGGATGGCGAAACCTATAGGAGTCGTGTAGGCAAATCCGCACGGCAATCCGAAGGGGAATCGGGAAGGCGGCCTTCGGGCCAACCAACTGAATAATGGGAGCTGCCAAGAAAAACCTCTAGCGAGTCAAGAGGTGACCGTACTAAAACCGACACAGGTGGGCGAGGCGAGAAGCCTCAGGCGCTCGGGAGAACTTTGGAGAAGGAATTCGGCAAATTGACCCCGTAACTTCGGAAGAAGGGGTGCCCTTGTAAGGTGATAGGACTTGCTCCTGGAGCCTGAAAGGGTCGCAGTGACCAGGCCCATGCAACTGTTTAACAAAAACACAGCACTCTGCTAAGCCGCAAGGCGATGTATAGGGTGTGACGCCTGCCCGGTGCCGGAAGGTTAAGGGGAATTGTTAGCCGCAAGGCGAAGCAGTGAACCGAAGCCCCGGTAAACGGCGGCCGTAACTATAACGGTCCTAAGGTAGCGAAATTCCTTGTCGGGTAAGTTCCGACCTGCACGAATGGCGTAATGATGTGGGCACTGTCTCCTCCAAAGGCCCGGTGAAGTTGAGAGACCAGTGAAGACGCTGGTTACCCGCAGCAAGACGGAAAGACCCCGTGAACCTTTACTATACCCTGGTATTGTTTCTTGGCATAACATGTAGAGGATAGGTGGGAGGCTATGAAGTGGGGACGCTAGTCCTCATGGAGCCGACCTTGGAATACCACCCTTGTTATGTTGTGAATCTAACCCCTCGCCGTGAATCCGGCAGTGGGACAGTGCCAGGCGGGTAGTTTGACTGGGGCGGTTGCCTCCAAAATTGTAACGGAGGCTCGCAAAGGTGCACTCAGCACGGTCGGCAATCGTGCGTAGAGCGTAAGAGTAGAAGTGCGCTTAACTGTGAGACTTACAAGTCGAACAGATGGGAAACCAGGCTCTAGTGATCCGGCCATTTCGGGTGGAAGAGTGGTCGCTCAAAGGACAAAAGGTACTCCGGGGATAACAGGCTTATAGCGCCCAAGCGTTCATAGCGACGGCGCTGTTTGGCACCTCGATGTCGGCTCATCGCATCCTGGGGCTGTATCAGGTCCCAAGGGTTTGTCTGTTCGCCAATTAAAGCGGTACGTGAGCTGGGTTCAGAACGTCGCGAGACAGTTCGGTCCCTATCTGCTGTGGGCGTAGGAAATTTGAGGGGAGCTGCTCCTAGTACGAGAGGACCGGAGTGGACGAACCGCTGGTGTTTCGGTTGTGCCGCCTAGGTGCAATGCCGAGTAGCTATGTTCGGAAGGGATAAGCGCTGAAAGCATCTAAGCACGAAGCCCACCTCAAGATAAGATTTCCCGCAACCTTGTGTTGCCTAAAGGACCCCGGAAGACCACCGGGTTGATAGGCAGGAGGTGTAAGTGCGGTAACGCATTGAGCTGACCTGTACTAATCGTCCGTGAGGCTTAACACTACCTAAATATGTACTCTTAATTTAAGAAATCGCCCCTCTGGCGCTTTCTTGCGAGTTAAGTATCGCGTTTCAACTACACACAAACGGCCTTCAGTGGCCTCATCGAATCTGTCGAATTCACGTTTCCGGCGGTCATAGCGTGGGGGTTCCACCCGTTCCCATTCCGAACACGGAAGTTAAGCCCCACAGCGTCGATGGTACTGCGGCTTAGGGTCGTGGGAGAGTAGAACGCCGCCGGATCTAAATACGAAAGCCCGAAGAGGAAACTCTTCGGGCTTTCCTGTTTTTACCCCCCTTCCTGATCCGAGCGGGTCACAAAACACAACCGCAAATAAGAACCACGAAACACACGAAATACACGAAAAACGCCTGAATAGCGGTTTTCGTGTGGTTCGTGTATTTCGTGGTTCAAAAGGCGGTTTACATCGTTTCCCGGTTCCCCCAATCACGGTTTCTTAATCGAGTCTTCCGAGAAAAAATCAAAAATCCGCATTTTATTTTCCAAGGAAATACTCCAGTGAGCGTCTATAGTATTGAGCGTTTTCTGACTTGTCCCCATTTCCCTCCGGAAGAGTGGAAAACCGGAAGCCAAAACCTGAAATTCGGGAAATGATCGGGAAAAGAAAGGCCTTCCAATGAATCCGGAAAACCCGGGTAAACTCCAGTCTCCCTCCCTATTGTCCCGGCGCAAAGGGAGCCTGATCGCCCTCCTCATTCCCCCGTTGTTTCTGGCCCTTCTTTATGCCTGGCTGCGGTTTGCTCCGACGGAGTACGAGGAAAAGGCGGAGGCGATCCGCGCCGAGCGGGACCGGATTCTGGAATTCCGCCTCGCCTCGCGTCCAGAACCGCCCGTTTCCCTGACTTCACCCGGGGTTTCCCCCGGAGAAATGGATCGGCAAACGACGAGGACCCAACCTTCGGTCATTTCTCCCGAGGAGGCGTTGTACTGGAGGGAGGCGATGAATGGATTAGAAAGATGGCAGCAATCCTTCCGATGGGGCTGGTCCGATTCGCCAGATGTCTTTTTTGTACTCAATGCCGGTAAATGGAAAAAGATGAAAAGTCCTCAAGAGGATTCAGTTGACTCGGTTACGAAAACATTCCCCTCGGAATCGGGGGAATGGGATATTCAGGCGATTCAGGACGAACTCCGGAGCCGTCTGAAAGATCCTCAATCGAGAATCCAGAGTTACGAGAAGAAACAAAAACGCTCCGTAGTGGCTCTTTTGAAAGAAATGGGATCGGGGCTTCGTGCGGATAAAAGATCTCAATCGTCACCCGAACAGAAGGACGAAACGGAAGTCGTCGAGTCCTGGACCCGGATGGTACGAATCATGGATGACAATTGCCGTGAGCTTCCGGAAAATTTCCTGTCACTGATGGGTGATTCTCAGCGTTTTAACATCGATAGACTGCAAACGCTGGCGTTCTGCCGGGCGATCCGGAACGGGGAATCCGAAAGAGCCTCCCGCATGATAGAAGTGAATACCCTGTGGTGTGGGAAGACGCTTTTTTCCCGTCGGGAAAGGGGTGAGGAGAAACATTTTTTTCTGCTGTATTTGGAAATGCTCGAACGTTACCTGGCCCAAGCCGCAGCCAGTGCGAGCATTCCCGAGGATGTTCTGAAATGGGTGGACGCCACTCTGGCGTCGTGGACACTCACCCCCGAAGAGTATTCGGTTTTGCGGAGCGATCATGTGAACCTGTGCCGTGAGGAGTGGATTACGGAACTGAGAAACTCGCTCACTTCCGGTGGATATTATGAGTCGAATGGCGCTGGACGAAAATCGTTTCGTTCCGGTGGATATTATGAAATGAACGGTTGGCATCTCTTCCTTTCGGGGATTCCGGAGAAAGTGGCGGCAAAGGCGATCGAACCGCTGTTGTGGCGGGCGATCGACCGGAAAACGGAGGCGCTCGTCAATCTGGATGTCACCGGGTATGGAGAGGCCAGCCGACTCCTGAAATTTGTCTCCGTGGGGATGAATCTCCCCGATGTCTTTGATAACCAGGCGGCATCCCACTTGACAACAGGGAATTATTCCGACTTGTTGGCAAAGGATGCCCTTGGCTATGATCATGAAGGTCAACCCGTTGAATCTCCTGGGGGGATTCGTGCATTCCTGGATCTGAATGACTCCAGTCACACGCTGTTCGACCGGATGGCGTGGGAAGAGAAAACCTATGTCGAACGGTTCAACCGGGCGATTGCGCTGACTCGCTTTGCTCTTGCCTCCGCCCGGTATCGCCGCGAGTACGGGCGGTACCCCGACTCGGTCGCGGATCTGATCCCCCGGTATCTGGACGACTCGTTCGCGCCCACGTCCGACCGGCTCTGGTTCATTTTTAAGTCGGAACCCTTCACCGCCGTGATACCGCCGGGTATTTCCGATTCGGTCAGTTCCGCGACTCAGGTTTTGATCCGGTATGTGGACGATCCCCGGAACGACGGAAAACTCCCCGCCGGTGTCGAGGACCTCAAGCCTTATCTGGACCCGGGCATGGACACGTCACAGTTTGAAGTGTATTTTGTCCGGATCGACGAGTGCCCCGTCTATGGCCTGATGGTCCGGAACGACCCGCTTTTGGACGGATCGGTCGAGAGCGGCAGGGAAGCGGGGACAGGCGAAGGGGGGCTTTCCTCCGGGCGGGATTCCCAATACCTCTATTTCCCCATGCCGCTCTGGGATCCAGACCGGGTTCCGGCGGCGCCGCCTCAGGAATCGCCCTCCCCCCGCCCGTCCCCGGAATCGAAGGCCGGGGGCCAGAAACAATAGATCGCGCGGAGGCGCAGGGACGCGGAGACGCAGGGAACCTCTCTTTTGCCACAAGATGTACAGAACACCTGGCGCAGCGAAGCCGCAACCCATCCGTAGGGGCGGACCTGTGTGTCCGCCCAGAGCGCGAGGTCTGCGACCGTGGGAGACGCGAAAACCCGAGAGAACGGGGATGAAAAGAATCATCGCGCAGAGACGCAGGGACACGGAGACCGTTTCTTGTCTGCCACATGAGGCACAAAAGTCACAAAAACAGAAAATTTTCCCGTGCCTTCTGTGCTTTTTGTGGTTGATTTCTCCCTGCCTGCGGCGATTTTCGAGCCGTCCTCCTGCTCGTCCCCGGAATCGAAAGGCGGGTATGGAAAGAATGAATCGCGCGGAGGTGCAGGGGGGGCGGAGAACCCTGTCCGGCTATTCTGCGAAGACCGGTTCTTTCTCCAGGAATTCCTCATTGTCTATATGTCTTTCGGTTTATTAAACCCTCTCTTCGGGTCTCCACACAGAGAGGAAAGCGGTTCTGAGGTGGCATGGGCGTCTCGCCCATGAAGGGGCTCCGGGACAAAAGACCCAAAATCCCCGGTCCTGCCGACGAGAACGTCGGCCATTCACGGGCGGGACGCCCGTGCCACCTCCGGTCCATCCCCGCTTTTATGCAGGACGGGGTACTTCTTGCCATCCCCCCTCAAACGACAACCTCACCATTCGTCGGACAATGAGGAGTTCCTGGTTCTTTCTCCCCGGGACTCAGGAATTTTTGTTTGCGACTTTTGTGCCTCCTGTGGCTGAAATGCGGTTCTCCGCGCCTCCGCGTCTCCGCGCGATCATTTCTTTCACGCATGCGCCCGGTATTTCGGGGTTTATAAATTCATGCTTGGCGTTTCCCTGCCTGTCTGATAGAAATGAGGGTATTATAGACTGAGTGTCCCGATGAGGCCCTTTTATTCGGGTTGGCGTGTTTCGGGTGGGATTTCTGTGTGTGAGAGGAGAAAAGAAGCATGAAAAGCGCTGCGGGAAAACTATTTTTCCTTCTGATGATTATATCCTTTCTGTCGGGGTGCTCGCTTCTGAGCCGGTGGCAGGGGGTGACGCTGGCGGATGGCGGCGAGTCGAAGTACCGCATCGTGATCGCGCAGGACGCGCCGGAACCGGTGGCCTATGGCGCTCAGGAACTCCAGCGATTCCTGAAGGAGATGTCGGGCGCCGAACTGCCGATCGTCAAGGACAGCGAACCCGCCACGCGGCGCGAGATTCTGGTGGGCGAGAGCAATCGCTTTGCCGATCTGGGACTGAAGGTGGACCCGGAAGCGACCGGCCCGGAGGGGTATCTTTTGAAAACCGTGCAGGGACGGCTGGCCATCGCCGGCGCCACGCCCCGGGGGACCCTCTATGGGTGCTACGGTCTACTCGAGGACCACCTGGGGTGTCACTGGTTCACGCCCGAGGTGTCTTCTATCCCGAAGAGGGAAAAATTGAGCCTTGAAGCGTTGCGCGAGGTGCGCAAGCCCCGGCTCGAGAACCGCGAGCCGTTCGTGTTCGACTGTTTCGACGGCGACTGGTGCGCCCGCAACCGCATGAACAGCCACGCGGCGCGGCTCGAGGCCCGGCATGGCGGCAAGGTGACCTACTGGGCGTTTGCGCATTCGTTCAATCTGCTGATTCCGCCCGACCCGTATTTCGACACGCACCCGGAGTATTTCTCGCTGGTCAAGGGCAAGCGCCTGCGCGACAAGTCGCAGCTTTGCTGTTCCAATGAGGACGTCATCCGGATCGTCACCGAGAAGGTGCGCGAGGCGATCCAGGCCAACCCCGACGCGTCCATTTTCTCCATCACGCAGAACGACTGGTACAACTACTGCGAATGCGAAAAATGCCAGGAAATCGCGAAGCGCGAGGGGTCGCAGATCGGACCGGTGCTGGCGCTGGTCAACCGGGTCGCCGAGGCGATCGAGAAGGACTACCCGGACAAACTGATTGATACGTTCGCCTACCAGTGGACGCGCAAGCCGCCCAAAGAGATGCGTCCGCGCCCGAATGTGATCGTCCGTCTGTGCAGCATCGAGTGTTGTTTCTCGCACCCGCTGGCCACCTGCGACAGCAAGGAGAACCGGGAGTTCCGCGACGACCTGGTCGCCTGGTCGAAGGTCTGTGATCGTCTCTGGGTCTGGGACTACACGACCGACTTCCGCTGTTATTATCTCCCGTTCCCAAACCGCCGCGCGCTCAACGACAACATTCAGTTCTACCTCGACCACAACGTGCGGGGGATTTTCGAGCAGGACACCTACAACACGCCCAACGGCGAGTTTTCGAAACTCGGCGGGTACATGATGGCGAAGTTCCTGTGGGACTCGACCTATGACGAAAACCGCGCCATGAACGACTTTCTGCAGGCCTACTACGGTCCGGCGTGGGAGCCTGTGCGCGCGTGGATTGATCTTCTCGAAGAAAAAGTGAATCGCGACAATCAGCACATCCATATTTTCGACGGTCCGCTGACGCCGTACCTGACAGACGAGGTTCTGCAACAGGGGGACACCCTGTTCGACAAGGCCGAGGCGGCCGTGAGCGAACATCCGGACTTTCTCAAGCGGGTGCGGATCGAACGGTTGAGCCTCGACTTTGCCCGGATCGAGCGGTTGAAAACCCGGATCAACGAGCGCCGTCAGGCGGGGGAGGCTTTTAAACCCGAGGAAATCGAGGATCTGACCGTCCGGATCGAGCGTTTCAACAGCGCCGCCGAGGAAGCGGGCGCCACGCAACTGCACGAACAGGGACAGCCCCCGGCGGAGTACTACCAGCAGATCCACTGGCTCCTGAAAGAAGTGGCCCCCACCCCCGAATCCACGCTGAAAGAGGCGGGGTTGATTCAGTAGTGTTTCTGTTGATAAAATCAGACGGGATTGATACCCAATTGCATTCAGAAAGATACGGACTCGAAGGACACTTTCGGAATATAAATGGGAAAACGGGACAGGATAACAGGATCAGCAGGATACGAATTGAATCTCGCCACATCCTGTAAATCCCGTTATCCAGTCTGTTTTCTCTGGTTTTTCATCGCAAGCCGGTCAATTTACTATGGGGTTATTCTATTGAAAAGGAGTGTCGTATGTTACAGGGAAGGAACCACCTGATTCGAGTATGCGCGCTTGTCGCGTTTTCAATAATTTTGTCGTTTGACTGCGCGTGTCCGGCTCAGACTCCGTCCGGAACCCACCAGAACCCGGCCCAAACCCAGGATCCGGTCAAAGCCCAGGAAATCGGGGATCGGATGACGAAGTTTCGGGAATCCTTTGAGAAAAGCGACGTCTCGGAATATCCAACCCTCATGAACGAAATGCTGGAGTACGCTTTCTCGACGCAGAAAGAGGGTCCTGCCTATGAAGAGGGAATCGCAATTCATTTATCCTACATTTTTGCATATTCCAAGGATTGGTATGTGAAAAAACTCGGACGTCCCCTGATTGCGAATGATATGATCAAGATACTCGATACGGTAAAAGATCCCGTTCAATCGGCCACCGTTTTGAGGCAATGGGGTGAAGATTTATACCCTGTGATGGAAGAATCTGAGAGGGATATGTTCTATGCCTATGTCGAGGGGTGTTTTGACAAAGAGATGCCTCTTGATGCATTTTTGGCAGGGGTAATACATGTGGCGAAATCGTTGGTATGCTATGAGAAGAAAATGTTGAAACAGGACAAGGAGAAGGTGAATCAGACGGAAGAAGTCGTTGCGCAAATCGGGAAGCGAGAAGTTGAGATCCAGAAAAGGGCGATCCGGCTCGCGAAGTGTCTCGAAAGCCATCTGAAACTTGCTCAGAAACAGGCAAAGGATAAAGACTCGGACATCGGTGGCTGGCTTCAATCGTTGTACCGGCTTGGGGTGTATGATCCGGAGGTCAAGAAGATTGCGATACGCAACCTGAAAGAAGCCTGCCAGTCCACAACCAACAGCCTCGAATTGCGAAGATCCTGCGCGTCAAAATTGCTGTACGATTCCCCCACTGATAGTAACTACAACAGCGCGGAAAACCGGGACTTCATCAAGAAACTGGCGGAATCCGAAAAAGACGAGAACCTGCGCCGATCATTTCAGGCCATTTTCGAAAATGCTGAAGCGAAAGCACAGAAAGTAAATCCCTGAATAGGAGATACCGACTACCGGAGTCTTTAGAAATCGAACAGGATTGACAAGATTAACAAGATGTTGTTCGCTATTTGTATCCTGTTATAGCAATTGCCAAAAGGAATCAGCGAATCCCCTGTCGTTTCCGGGAGTTTTCCCCCTCTTCGTCATTCCCGCGCAAGCGGGAACCCAGATTTTGGGCACCCCGGTTTCAAACCCGATTTCCTTGATGTTTTTTCCATTTTCGCCGTTCTCACGCCTCTGGGTCCCCGCTTTCGCGGGGATGACGAACGAAAGGGGGGCCTTACGACGACAATGAAGATTCTTTCTGGCAACGGCTCTTATCTTGTCAATCCAATCTTTCGACGGGGTTACTCTGTTGAAAGGCTGTGTCGCATATTAGGTGAACCAGCGCCTCACTCCTGCAGGAGCCGGTGGATCAGCCAGTTCTGGTCTTCGCGATAGGATTCCATCACGCGCTCGTTCAGACTGCCGAAGATGAGCGGATACTGGTAGAGAATCCCCTGACAGAAGACCCCGACATCGTAAATGGGCGCGCCTACCGGCGCGCCTCTGTTTTCGAAAAGCAGGAGTGGGCCTGTTTCAGAGAAAACAGGACTCTCTGGAGGCAACTTTTCCAGCAGGGAATTCAATTCCTCCCATGGCATTTGGCCCTGCGGGCCTGCGATATGAACAAAATGGACCTTCTCCCGAGGGACCTCTTTCCAGGAAGCGGACACGAAGTTTTCCTGCTCCCGCAATCGTTCCTGCAGTCGTTCTTCGCTCAAGTCCTGTTCCGAAGCCATCCCCAGGCCGGAGACGATCACATAGACCTCCAGCGTCTCCGTGTCGAGTCGCAACCGTTCCCGTCCCGCCCGGGCGTAGGAAAGGCGATCGACTTTCACATGCACGGGAAACGGCATGTAGGGAGTCCCCATATAGACCCGCTCGAGTACTTCCCATCGAATGAAGCGCATTTCCTCGGCGTCTGTGATCACCTTCGCTTCGGTGAAGAAAGGACTGTGTTCGTTCGGCAATTGGGTATATTCCCACACCACCTCGTGTTCCCGTCCCTGGATGATGGCGCGGCGAAGCGGGTACCCGATGGCCTCGCGGATCTGGTCGGCGGTCGCGCCCGGTTGCAGGGCGCGCATTCTGTCCAGATCAAAGAACGGCGGGGCGTAAAAGTTCCGTCCCATGAACTCGCGGACACGGGCCGCGATCGTATGGCGTTGAACAATAGATTGTCCTCCCATGACCAGGACCAGCACCAGACAGGCGCCCCCAATCCAGAAGGACCGGCGGCGCGCAAGGGGCTTGACACGATACCCGGCAGCGGGCGCCAGGTTTTCGGCGTATTCCTCGGGGGCGCCGAAGCGCTCGACCAACTCTTCATATGAGACCGCCTGATCGGATGAAACGCCCATCTCCTCCAGATGCGCCTGCAAGTCCTCCAGGACCTCCTGCCGACGGGGATGACCGGTTCGGTTCAGCACCTCGGAGACTCGATTCAAATACTTCTGTTTGACGGTGTCAGACATCTGTCCTCTCCTCCTCGCTGTTCAGCGCCACATCCATTGCGGCCATCATCTGGCGCCAGATTTCGTTCATTTCCTGCAAAACGGCTTGGCCTGCCGGAGTGATCTGGTAATACTTGCGCGGCGGACCGGAAGTGGAAGGCCGTTTCTCACTGGTCACGAACCCGTCCTCCTGCATGCGAGCCAGAATCGGGTACACGATGCCTTCCCGGATCGCGGCGCCCTCGATCTGTTTGAGTTTCTGCACCAAGTCGTACCCGTAATACTCGCGCACATTCAGGCAGTTCAAGACGCACAAATCGAGAAAGCCTTTTCGCAGCTGAGTGCGCCAATTGGAAACGGAAGGAGTCTCGGTCATTTTGGCCTCCTTTTTACTCTGGAATGGAGTATATCGCAATACGATATACCGTGTCAAGCAGTAGTTGCGATTTTTTTCGGTTGAGAAGACCGGGACTTTGCCTGTAGGCTGATCGCGAGAAGGGTGTATCCCGGAAGGTGGCAAAACATACCGGAACGAAGTTTGAACGCACTTCTCTCTTTCCCCAATACAGAGAATCCAGTCCATCTGCTCCGAGCAGAAAACCGAAGAGGGGGTACTGAAGTCATGTTGGAACCGTCTGAGCGAAAAACGCGCGTGGGGCACTTCCTGAAAACGCAGACCATCTCGCTGTTGCTGTTGTTGTCAGTCCTGGGGTCGTTGAGCGGCTGTTCGATGTTTTCCCCCCGCCACGGCATGGAAGGGCCGGAGCGGTGGCTTTCGGAGGATACCGTCCTGGTGGCGCAGATCCCCGATATGACGACGGCGCGGGCGCGGTGGCAGGAGACGGCGTCCGGCCAGGCGTGGCAGGACCCGGCCATGGACTACTGGCGCGGTCTGCATTTCGACATGGCGGTGAAAGATCTGATGACCAGCGTGGGACTGAGTGAGGGGCTGCCCCTGCTCGATTCGGTTCAGGGACAGTTGTTGGTGGCTGTGGAATTGCGCGAGAAAGCCGCCGACGCCAATGCCCCGAAGACCGGCGTCCAGCTGCCTGACGTGCGTTTTTATGCAATGGCCGACTTTGGCGAAAATGCGGCCAAGGCGCGCGAACTCGTCGCCAAGACCGCCCGGGGCGTCTGGGCGCGTCCGGAAGGGACTTCTCCGAAACTACCCGAAATCACCCTCCACGCCGATTTTAAGGAATGCCCGGTCCAGTTGTGTTCCGCCTGGGTGGACGAAACCTGTGTGCTGGCCTCGTCGCCCGAGGCCATGAACGACCTGCTGTCGCGCCGTCTCAAACTGAAAAATTCGGCCACCCCGGCGCTGGCTCAGAGCGCGCAGTGGAAACAGGTGGCGAAGCAGACGCGGAGCGGCGTGGATGCGTGGTGCTATTGCAACGCGGCCCGCAGTTACGACGTGTTGACCGCCGTCGCAGAACGCGGGTTGCAGAACGCGAATAAAGGCGAGTTCTGGAGTCGCATTCGCATCCTTCTGGAGACCATCGGCCTTCAGAACCTCGACCAGATCCTCTCGGTGTACACGATGCAGGGGAAGGCGTTTGAGATGCGCGAGACGGCCTCGTTCCGGGGTAAAACAACGGGTCTGTTGCCTCTGGGCGACACCACCGCTCCCCTGCGTACGCCCGAGTGGGCGCGCGAGGGAATCGCCGAGTACTCGGGCATGCGCATCCGTGCGCCGCGCGAGATCAAGGACCTCTGTCAGACCAGTTTGACCAAAGCCTTCCCCGAAATGGACGATCTGTTCGAGAAGATTCACGAGGGATTCGTGGAAAAACTCGGTGTGGAACCGAACCAGTTGCTCTCGGCTTTGGGTAACGAAGTGGCGATTTTCACCAACCAGGTCGGTTCGACGCCCGATATGGCGTTTCTGTGGGAAATCAAGGACGAAAAGTTGCTGGATCTGGTGCTCGAGCAGATTCGCAAGACCACGAACCTCAAGGTGCAGCAAGCCTCGTTCCTGTCCTACGGATACCAGATTCAGGAATTCTCGAAGATCAACATCAAAATCTACACGGGCAAGATTGATGGATTCCTGATGATCTCGACCAGCGACAACTGGTTGAAAGATTTTCTGAAATGGCGCCAGGACCGCGCGGATGCGATCAAGTCGGGAGACGATGAGGCCTTGGAGAAACTGGCCAAACCTCTGCTTCCCGAACTGGACAAGCCCTTCGGGAGAGTTCCCCGGAGGATGCGCGTGGTCGAGCGGCTCTACAGCAATCCGGCTCCGCTCCTGAGCCAGATCAACAGCATGCTGCCGTTGCTGGTTCCGATGGTCAATACCCAGCTTCAGGCCTCGGGTGTTCCTGAATTGCCCTCGTGGGTGGTGGCGTCCTTTCCGCCCCTGACCCCGTTCGCCAAACAGGCGTTCCCCACCATCAAACGCGTCACACAGAAAGAAAACCTCGTGGTGACGGAACAGACGTCGTCGCTCGATCCCCTCGCCTCGCCTTTCTCGGCGGCGGCGTTGGTGATGGTTCACAAATACTGGACGGGGCAGGCGCTTCGCGCTCAGGCGGGCGGGAAATGAGTCTCGAATACCCACCGCGTTCGATCTCTGCCGAGACCCGGCTGCTCGGCGTCGCCGGGTGGCCGGTGCATCATTCGCTCTCGCCCCGGATGCAGAACGCGGCCCTGTGCGCCGCCGGGCTGGACTATGTGTATCTGGCGTTTCCGATTCCGCCGGAGTCGTTCGGGAAAGCCGCGCGGGGACTGGCCGACGCCGGCATGGTGGGGTTGAATTGCACCGTTCCCCACAAGCACGCCGCGCTCGAGTTGTGCGATGAGACAAGCGAGGAGGCGCGGCTGGTCGGGGCCGTCAACACCCTCTCGTTTCGCGAGGACGGTTCTATCTACGGGACCAACACCGACGTGGAAGGATACGTGGAAACCCTGCGCCGGGACGGTGAGTTCGAGTTTTATGGAAAGAAAGTGGTCCAGTTGGGCGCGGGTGGCGCGGGACGCGGCATGGCGCTGGGCGCAGTTCGTTCCGGCGCGCGGGAATTGGTTCTGGTGAACCGCACGCGAGAGAAGGCCGAAGCGCTGGCCGCCGATCTGCGGCAACTTTTCCCCGAGGCTCGCATCCAGACGCTCGCGCAGGATGCGGAATCGGGAGACGCGTTGCGGGGCCACCTCGAGTCTGCCGATCTGGTGACCAACGCCACGTCGCTGGGGTTGCGCGAAACAGACCCGATGCCCTGCGATCCGGAGTATTTGCGCGAGGGCATGATGGTTTTCGACGCAGCCTACACCGCGCAACGTTCGACCGCGTGGTTGCGTCAGGCGGCTGAACGGGGATGTAAGACGCTCGACGGACTGGGGATGCTCGTGCGTCAGGGCGCCGCGTCCTTCCGTCTCTGGACGGGCGTGGAACCGGACCTGCAGGTCATGTTTGCGGCTCTACCGGGTGCCTGATCCCAAAGCCGCATTCAGAACGAGATGGATCTGCGAGTAAAATGGCCGTTGGGAAGAGATCAAGTCAACCCGCGAATGCGCAAAAACATAAGGAACCGATTTTTGGAACCACAGATGAACACGGATAGACACAGATAAATATGGAGAAATTTCGCGGTTCGTGAAGATTCCAGGAGATCGTAGTCCGAAGAAAACGGTTTCAAATGAAGGAAGCGGAAATGGGCAAGGCACAGAGCAAGAAAACAGTGGAGTCCGAACAGGACAGCCGCCTCGTGGCGCCGGGGGTTGAGACCGCCGACGAAAAACTCGAGCGGACGCTGCGTCCACAACGGCTCACGGAGTTCACGGGCCAGGAACGCCTGGTCGAGCAGATGGCGCTGGCCATCGAGGCCGCGCGCAAGCGTGGCGAGTCGCTCGACCATGCCCTCCTCTACGGTCCGCCCGGATTGGGTAAAACCACCCTGGCGCACATCATCGCCCATGAAATGGGGACACGCATCCACTGCACGGCCGGACCGGTGCTCGAGAAGCGGGCCGATTTGGCCGGCATTCTGACCAACCTGGAAGAAGGGGACGTGCTCTTCATTGACGAAATCCACCGCATGGGACGCGTTGTGGAAGAGTGTCTTTACCCCGCGATGGAAGACTATGTCATAGACATCATCGTGGACCAGGGGCCGCACGGGCGCTCCATCCAGATTCCCCTGCAACCCTTCACGCTCGTGGGCGCGACCACACGCACGGGCATGCTCACCTCGCCCCTGCGCGACCGGTTCCCCATTACGCACCGTCTGCAATTCTACAGTGTGGACGAAATGGTGAGTATCCTGCTGCGTTCGGCGCGCGTGCTTCAGGTGCAACTGACCGAGGAGGGCGCCCGCGAACTGGCCACGCGTGCCCGTCAGACGCCCCGCATCGCCAACCGCCTTCTGTCGCGCGCTCGCGACTATGCGCAGGTGCGGGCCGACGGTGTTATTTCGGGCGATGTGGCCCGCGCCGCCATGCAATTGCTCCAGGTGGACGAACTGGGTCTCGACGACACCGACTACCTTTTCCTGCGAACCCTGATCGAGAAATTCGACGGTGGTCCGGTCGGGGTCAAGTCGCTCGCTGTGGCCATGAGCGAAGATCCCGAAACCCTCGAGGAAGTCTTCGAGCCGTTCCTGATTCAGATCGGTTACCTCAACCGCACGCCGCAGGGCCGCGTCGCCACCCGCCGGGCGTGGGAACACCTGGGGCTGCGATACCCCAGCGGCCCCGCCGCCTACAGCGGTGAAACGGGCGATCTGTTCGAGGAAGAATAAGGGACACTCTCTAATAGGGGACACCCTGAGATTTGCGCAACGCCGAAGATCGGGTCGTTGCGATATTCCGTGTTCCCACTTGCTGTCCCTGAAACACCGATCGAAACCCCGGTCTGAAAAATGACAGCCATTTCGCTTTGTTCTCGCGTCAACGTGATGTTTCCGGGGAACCTATCGGGAAATCGAGGGTCAGAACTCGATTGGTTGTGGTCCTATCGGCCACCAAGTGGCGGGTTTCGCCAGCCGTCCGCGCCTTGACGATTCTAAAGGACTTTCTGTATGACTGAAATCAGATGACTTATCGAATAGAAAGCAGTTGGCTCGAAAAGTGCTTCTACAGCGCCCGGAAAGGATAATCGAGAGGCAATCGCGTGTTTTTTCGTGCAATGGCCTCCCGATCCTTGATAGAATGCTCTCGCTTTACGTGAGAAAACCCCAAGTTGTGATTATTCGAAGGGAGGAATGCATCAGATGATGCGCAAAAAGTGGTTCTCATTGTTCTGTATTTTGGTAACTCTGCAAGTTTTGGGCGTGGTTTCCGCGCGGGCGCAGGCCCCTGCTTCCCCAGCAGCTCCGGCCGCCGGGTCGCCCGGTCTCGAAAACGCCATTGTCACCATCAGTGTGGGCGATCTGCCCGGATTTATCAACAATCTCGCATCGGTTGCTACCAAGATACAACCGACCATGACCGCGGAAAGTTTCAAAGCCATGATCGGCGGCCAGTTCGGCGATCCGCAATTGCAGGGATTCGCGCCGGGAACCGGCGTCGCGATGGTGATCATGCCCCCCAACACGATGTTGATGTTTGCCCAGGTCGCCCCCGCTCAGCGGGACGCCTACCTGCAGGCCGCCAAGGCGAAAGCGCCCGGGACGGTTCTCGCGGGGGATCTGTTGGCCACCTCGTCCGACCCGACCATGGCCAATCTCGCCACGCAACTGGCCCCGGCCGTCAAGAGCCGTCTCTTTGCGGGCACGGGCAAACCCGCTTTGAAAGTCTCGCTCAACGCTACCAGCGCCGCCACCATGCTCGAGCCGATGATGCAAGGCATGCTGCAAACCATCGCCACTGCGCAACAACAGCAGAAAACGGCTCCGGCGGGCATCGCCGTCACACCCGAGGGGATGAAGGCTCAGCAACAGATTCTCGACGCCGAATTTCGGGTTTTTGTCTCGCTCCTGAAACAACTCAAGACGCTCGACCTCGAAGTTAGCCCCGCCAATGGCGATCTGGGACTTGCGTTGACGTTTGACGCGCTGCCCAACACGAACCTGGCCAAACTGTTCGCGGCGCCCACAAAACCCATCAAGTCGCTCATGCAGTTGACTCCCGCCAAGGGCGCGTTCCGCATGGTGGCGGCCACCAATGGGCCGGAAATCCACAACGTCATGCTGGCGGAAGCAAACGCGATCTTCGCCCAGATGCAACTGACCGAAGAAACCAAGAAGTCGGTTCTGGAGATGATCGAGATGAGCACCAGCAGTTATGGGGACGGATTTGTCATGGATCTGTGTATCCCGGGAGCCCCGCTGATGAGCGGTTCGATGATCTATGACGTGGAAGATCCGCAAAAGGTTCTCACCATGCTCCAGACCGCGCCCGAAAAGATGCAGGGATTCCTCAAGACGTACGAGCAGATGGGCATCCCCATGAAGATGAACATGCAGATGAACGTCCGTCAGTACAAAAACCTCCCCATCCACCGCTTCGACACCTCAATTCAAACGACCAACGCTCCGGCGGAAATCTCGAAAATGATGGAAGCCCTGATGGGGCCGCAGTTCGGGTACGACCTGGCCGTGGTGGACAAAAAAATCGCCTACTGCATGGGTGGCGAAAAGGTTGAGGAAATGATTGACGCTTTGCAGGCGGGCAAGCAGGCGACCGTCAAGCCCTTCAAGGCGCAGCAGGTCTTCGGCGACGACCAGCAGATGTACGCAGACATCGATGTGGCTATGCTGGTGAAGAGTGTCTCCGGGTTAGTCCAGAAAATGGCGCCGGCCAACGCCGCCAATCCCCAGATGAGCGCTCAGGTGGAAACCATGTTCGCCGGCGCCGAACCGGTCACCGTCGCTGGGCGCGCTCAAGGCACCCAGTTCGCCATCCAGACGAAAATCCCCGGAACCGTTATCACCGGTATCGCGCAGGCAGGCACGATGGTGTTCCAGCAGGTCATGATGGCCCAGCAGCAGGCAGCGGCGGCTGGCGCACCCACGACGGGCACGACGCCCACCACGGGCACCGCTCCGGTGACCAACCAGCCGGTCCTCCAACCGGCTCCGGTGGCTCCGGCCGCTCCGGTGGCCCCGGCCCAGCCGGCTGAGAAAGTGGAACCCCTCGCGCAATCGGAGAAGGATCTGCGCAACATCGCCATCGCGCTGGAATCCTACCGGATTGACAACAAGCGCTATCCGGAATCCCTCGATCAGCTGAGCCAGAAAGTGACCTACTTCAAGAGTGTTCCCAACGATCCTTTCTCGACCAAAAGGGAACCCTACCACTACACCGTCGCGGAGAACGGAACCCAGTGGACGCTTTGGAGCGTCGGCCCCGACGGCGCAAATGATGAGGCCAAAATGCCCTACGACCCGGCTCAAGGGCCTGCCGGAAAAGGGGACATCGTTCGGTCGAGTGTCCGGACCAAATAATAACACCCCGATTCTGAACAGGCTTGAAAAGACCGTCTAGTCGAGACCGCTCATTCGCTCTGGATGGGCGGTCTTCTGTTTTGAAAACGGACGGATTGCGCTTCGGATTTTCGATTTCTCTTGATTACTTGATTCGATTCGCAGATTCTTTTCCGGGTGAAAAAAAGTATAAGGCTCAATTGTTTTTCCGGTTTTTCCGGAAGGCGTCCCCGGATCATACCGATCCAACGACAAGGAGAAGAAAGCGCATGAACGTACTACTGATGTTGTTGCCATACTGGTGGATTCTTGCCCTCCTGGGTGTCCTCGCTTGTTACAAACTCGTCCTCCGGTTGTTCGGCGTGGTGATCATTCCGCAGGACAGCATCGGCGTCATCAACAAGAAGTTTGTGTTGTTCGGGAAGAACCGGACACTCCCCGATGGGTGTATTATCGCCCTGAACGGCGAAGCGGGTATTCAGGCCGACACCTTGGCGCCTGGAATTCATTTCTGGTTCTGGCCGTGGCAATACGAGATTCGAGTCGAGGAATTCATCACGATCTATGAAAGAAATATCGGGGTTGTTGAATCGCGAGACGGCGCCTCGCTTTCGGATGGCCGAGTATTGGCCCGGAAAGTCGAGTGCGATTCTTTTCAGAATGCTCGCGAATTTCTGGTCAATGGCGGTGAACGCGGACCTCAGATCACGATCATTCCTCCGGGAACCTATCGTATCAACACGGGTTTGTTCACGGTTGTTCAGGAACCTGTTCTCGAGATCGAGGACAACATGGTCGGGGTGGTCACGACACGTGAAGGCAAGGCTCTTTCGACCGGCGATATTGCCGGCAAGGAAATCGCGGGACACAATATGTTCCAGGATGGCCAGGCTTTCATCAACAACGGCGGATACAAGGGCTTGCAGGTGCAGGTGATGCTGGCCGGACGCTACTTCCTCAATCCGCGTTTCGCGACGGTGGAGACACGGCCGATGACCGATGTGCCGATCGCCAACGCAGGCGTGGTGATCGCCTATGTCGGGGATACGGGTGTGGATGTGACGGGGGAGTCGTTCAAGCATGGCAATCTGGTCGCGAAGGGCCAGAAGGGGGTTTGGGCCGAACCGCTCGATCCCGGCAAGTATCCCATCAACCCTTATACGCACCGCGTGGAGATTGTCCCAACCGCCAATGTAGTCCTCAACTGGGCCACCGGTAAGACCGAAGCGCACCGGCTCGACGCCAACCTTTCGACCATCACGGTCCGCTCGTCCGATGGCTTCACGTTCAATCTGGATGTGAGCCAGATCATCCATGTTCCGCGTAATGACGCCCCGAAGGTCATTGCGCGCTTTGGGAGCATGGCCAACCTGGTTACTCAGGTTCTGGAACCGACGATCGGCAACTATTTTCGAAATGCCGCTCAAAGTTCCGATGTCATTGATTTCCTGAAGGAACGGCAGCGGCGGCAAAATGATGCCAAGGATCAGATCACGCGGGCGCTTATCGACTACAACGTCGGCGCGGTGGACACGCTTATCGGCGATATTACGCCACCCGAGGCGCTCATGAAGCCCCTCACGGATCGCAAGATCGCCGAACAGGAGAAGGTGACCTACGAGACACAGCGTCTGGCGCAGGACACCCGCAAGGAACTCATGCAGGCCACCGCTCTGGCCGACACGCAGGCCCGGGTCGTGGATGCCGAGCGAAGTGTGACGATTTCCGACTTCAACGCGCAAGCCACCGTCAAGAAGGCGGAAGGCGACGCGAAGTCCAAGACAATCAACGCCAAGGCGGACGCTGAAGTCCTCACCACCGTCGGCGCCGCCGAGGGAACGAAGATCACCGCAGTGGGCGAAGCCGAAGCGCAAGTCATCCAGTTGAAAACGGACGCGGTCGGCCAGGGCAATTACGCCATCATCGAAGTGGGTCGCGCGCTGGCCGCCAGCGGGTTTAAACTGGTGCCGGATGTGGTGGCGGGAGGCGCCGGGGACTCGGGTAGCGGGATCATCAACGTCCTGATGGCGGGTCTGCTCAAGGATTCGATGGCGAAGGAGAACAAACCCTCCGCCAGAGTTTCAAATCCGTAAATTTCTGAACGAGGGTGTTCGGGTCTCAATCCCTCCGAAATACGGCGCCTGAATTTCTGTGTTTTTTTCACGCCAAGGCGTCATGTCAGGTTGTATTCCCAAAGAACCGCGAGTGTCCGGATGAATCCTGGACACTCGCGGTTTTCTGTTCCCTTTCTCCCGTTTCCTCCGGACTATCCTCTCGTATGGATGGGGTGAGAGATTTGCTGCGCCTTGGAGAATCCGCTTTGGGGAGACGTTTCTGTGAGTCTATTTGGTGACGCAGTAACGGAAACTGGTCCAGCTGGGGCCGCCGCTTTTATTTTCGGTCACGTCAATCAGGCGTCCGCCGTGGTCGGTCAAGAACCGGGTCACTTCGTCGCGCGGGATTCCGTACATTTCCATGCGGGGTTCCTGAACTCGGAGGCCTCTGACGCTCTGGATGAGGTTCCGGAGGGGTTCCGGGAGTGAGCGGTAGAGACGCCGGAGCCATCCGGTCTTTTCCGGGACCGTCACAGGAGGGGCGATGCGTTCGCCCGTTTGCTGGAAGATCAGGAGGCCGTCCGGTTTGAGGACGCGGAGGAACTCGCACAGGTACCCCTTCGAGTAACGGGGTTCCATGTGTTGCAGGGTGATGTTGGTGTAGATGAAATCGAAGTGATTGTCCGGGAAGAGACGCAGGTCGCTCTGTTCGTTGAGGTGGTATTGGCACTTGTCGCCGAAACGGTTGATTTTCCGGGCCTGATCAATCATCGAAGGGGCGATGTCCACCCCTGAGACCTGGTCGAAGTGAGGCGCCAGGGCCTGGGTCAGGCGTCCAACCCCACAACCGAAATCGAGGGCATTGCCGCGTCCCAGACGACGGTTCTGTCCGGCGATGTCGTTCAGGAGGGCGTCCACTTCCTGAACGCCGAGTTGCAGGAATTCTTCGAGATCCCACTTGTTGTTTTTCTTGTCGGCCCACGAAACGATGGCGAAAAGCGGGTCTTTTCGACCATAGGCGTCCCAGTTCTTTTGCAGTTGTCGAATGTCCATAGAGGGCAGTCTCGCTGTTTTTCTTTGCAGTACCGATGGCTCCGTCCAGAGTGAAGACATTCTGGACCTCAGGGGACGCGGACGAGTTCGACTCGGCGCAGGTTCATCACGCTGGGGCCGGTTTTTTTTGTCGGGCGTATCGCAAAGGTCTGTTTTTCCGCGTTCGTAATTTCGAGTGTACCGGCGCGAACGATCGTGAAATCCTCGGCGGTTCGGGTGGCCGGGACTTTGACGGCATATTGATGGCCGTTGCATTCAATGGCCAGGACGCTGCCTTCGGAACCGGGTTGACAGGCGAGGAGCATGCGGACGCGGTACTTGCCCGGCGCCAGACGCACGTCTTTCCATTCGAGGAACGCGTCGGCATGGGTCCAGGCGCCGATGTAGTCTTTCTGCGCATCGTATTTGGGCAAAGGCGCCGAGCCGCCGATATGGGCCTGACGCGCGGACAGCACGGCCCATTGCCGGGTGTCGAAGTTCAAGTTCCGGGCTTTCTGGTTTCGGAAGACCTGCAGGGGGAGAATGTTGGCGGTTGGGGACGCTTTTTCGAAAATGAACAGAAGGGTCTCGTAATCGGTTACTTTCTCTCCAGCGCACTGCGTCAGGACGTCCCCGTCTTTCAGGCCGACCCGCTGGGCCAGGGAATTGTCGGGCGCTTCGAGTATTCGCAGGCCGGACTGGTCGGGCAACCCGGCGACCGAGCGCTCGCCGAGGGTGGTGACGTTCTTGACCCGCGCGCCCAGCCAAGTGTGCTCCGCGGTGTCTTGCCGGTTTTGGGGCGCGGGCGCGGGGGCGTCTTTGAAGAGGGGTTGTTCGGCTTCGAGCCGCAAGGTCGGTTTGAGAACGCCGAACTGGTCCATGCGGATATTCTGGAATCCCAGATCGAGGGCGGGCGATCCGTTGCGGACGCGATAGTCGCCTTGTTTCGGGTTCTCGAACATCGGATTACCCGCTTTGCTCTGCAGGTCGAGGTTCAATTTCCGGGACTGTTCGAGGGCTTGCGTGTCGGGCAGGAGATTGAAGTTTATCTCTTTCCCCCAGGCGCTCATCTGGATGGGCTGGTAGGCGTTCTGGACGATGTTGCAGACAAAGCGGTCGTTGGAGTTCTTGAACCAGACGTGCGGGTGGAGGCTGTTGTTGACCAGGATGTTGTTTTCGACCGTGCGGTTGAAACCCTCGCGCAGTTTGATGCCGCCATTGAGACAGAGGTTGCCGAAGATGCGGTAGTTGCTCGATCCGTCGTCCAAGTCGATATCCCAGCCGTGGTCGCAGCGCCAGCGGTTGAAGCGCAATTCGATCGGCTTGACGACATCGAGCAGAGGCAGGTCGGGATGTTCGGCGCATTGGCGTTGCATCTGCCTGGAGTTGGAGCGCCAGTAGCGGTCGCGTCCCCAGGAATTGAACGCTCCGTGGTCGCCGGTTTCGAGGACGGTGTCGAATACGTCGTTCCACTCGATGAGGTGCCCGCCCCAGGTCCCGTCGCCGATGTTGATGCCGGCGCGGGGTGTGCGGTAGATGCTGTTGTGGCTGACGGTGATGTCTTGCGACATGGAGATTTCGACGCCGGCCGTCTGTTTTTCAACCGTTCCGATGGTGTGGATCAGATTGTCTCGCAGTACGCAGCGGGCCGGGAAGTTGTTGCCCTTCGGGCCGGGCGTCCAGTCCATTCGGTCCAGATCCACGGATTTGCTGTAGTGGAAGGAGGGGGAACGGACGCAGTCGGTGTCGCCCACGAAACAAACGCCGCTGGCTCCGGCTCCGACGATTTTGCATCCCGTGATTTCGAGGTCGCGGTTGTAATCGCTCACAAAGAGGGCGTTGCCGCCCACCTGATCCAGAAAGCAATCCTGAATGCGGCACTGTTCCGTTCCCTCGAGGAAAATCGTTCCACCGCGGTAGATCATCCAGTCGCTGCGCAAAAGGGGCTCCATGGGTTCCATGAACGTTCGCGCCGTGTGGGCGAAGGTGATCCCCTGGATGTTGATGAAGCGGATGGGATTTTTGTTGGAGCCGCGCAGTTCGATCAGACTCTTGAGGCCGCTGACCTCAAAGCGGGCGGAGGCCAGATCCAGGTCCGGGGGGGGCATGAAATAGAGGAGACCTTTCCCCCAGTCGTAGAACCATTCTCCCGGCGCGTCGAGTTCCTCGAAGATGTTCTCGACGAAGCGGTGCTCGGGGTGAAAGCCCCCTTCGGGGCGGTTGTTCTGCCACCCCCCTTCGAGTTGGAGCTTTTCCTGATTTTCTTTACCTCGAATGCGGAAATGCATGCTGCCCCAGTGGGAGTTGTGCATGGCGTGGACAAATCCCCCCGTCGGATCGTTCCAGCGTTTGACTCGTTCGGGGCTGGTCGAGTCGCCCGAGAAACCCTGAAAGTAACGGATTGAAGGATCGTAATTGGGATACCTTGCCAGAATCTGACGCTGGCCGTTGACGAACAGCTGGTCCACGGCCAGTCCTTTCATTTGATCGGCGGGTACATTCGCTTTGAAGATGCCTTTTTGAAACGGTTCCCATTTGAGATCCAGGCGCTTGCCGCCGCTGAGAACCACCCGTTCGCCGGGCCAGTTGCGCAAGGTGAGAGGGGCCTGTTCCGTACCGGAGTCTTTTTCTTTGAATTCCAGCGTCTCGTTCAAGTAATAGGAGCCGGCGCGCAGGTACAGGACGATCGGCTCGTGGCGGGGCACTTCGCGCGCGGTGTCGCGGGCGCGTTTGAGGGTCGCGAAGGGTTGTTCCAGGGAGCCGGGGTTGTTATCGTTACCGGTGGGGGACACGTAGAATGCCACTTCTGCCCGGCCAACGGTGGATACGAGCATCCACATCGTGAGAATTACCCTGATCATCCCGAAACTTCGCATCCCAATACTCCTCGCGCCACTTTGTTCGTACGGTACGGACAGACCCTCTTCTTGTTTCTGATGGGGATTTTCCGCAATAGCCTTGACCTCAAGATTTTCGAGTTTACCCCTGCCGCTGCACCATATCCTGAAAAACGAGTTTCTGTCATGCGTATTCTGCAAGTGCGGGCGTTTTTTCGGATACGCGAGCGGTATAGCCCACGTGTGTTGAGGGAACTCATGGTGAAATTCAAAGGGGGCATGGGCCGTAAAGCCCATGCCCCCTTTGAATTTTATACGGTTTCTTGTTTTCGGGCCGGGTTGGTTACTTGTCCGTTTGAAGCGCCAATTCCGCGATCGCCACGTAATTCTGGCTGGCGTCACCGGACAACGCAACCAGACGGATGAATTGACCCAGCACGGGCTTTTTCAATTCGACGGTGCGCGGCTGATAGAATTGGGTAAAGGTCCCTTCCGCGACCGGTGTTCCCCATTCTTTCCCATCCGCGCTCACGTAAAAGGCGTATTGGGCAAAGTCGCCGTTCCGAATGTCTGTCCGGGGGGTCACGCTGAAACTCCGGATCTCGGCCGGTTTCTCCAGACGGATCTGAATCTCATGCGGGAACTTCGGGACGTTGTCTCCCTGCCACTGGGTGTGCCAACAGGTTGCGGGGTTGTTGTCGAGGACGTTTTCCCCTTCGTATCCGGGGATTTCACTGTCCACCGAAACCACTTTGCCCCGGATCGAGGGTTTCTGGAAGAGTGATTTCAGCGCGTCGGCCCTGATTGAGACTGGGGGATTGAAGGTCTCGGCGTTCATGTAACGCAACAGGCTGGCGCGCATCTGGCGCGCGACGGGGCGGTTGGCCAGGTCGTTCTGGAGGTCGGCGCCGCACACCACGAGGCGGCCCTGCCCCACTTTTGCCTCGAAAACCAGACCCAGGCGCCGGTTCGTGACCCAGTCGTCAATCACCTGCACGACGGGGCGCAGTTCGGCGGGCAGGTCGTTGAGAATCAGAATCTGCGAGCCGTGGATCAGATCCCACCACTGCCAGTTGCTGTGCGATTCGGTGGGGAAGTCGGCCAGAGCGGGGTGTTTGGGATCGCAGAGAACGCCCAGCGTGACGGGGGGCTGGCGGTTGGTCCAGGCGGTGTTCCAGAAGATGCTCGAGAACCCGGCGGGTACGGGGCCGAACTTGTCTCCCTTCACGGTGAGGGGGGCGGGCAGAAGCAACACCTTGCCTCCGGCTTCGAGTTTCTGCAGGACTTCAGGAGTCAACTCTTCGGCGATGGTGACGGTCTCGGGGGCTTTCGTTTCGATCTGGGCCGGATAGACCCAGAGGTCCCAACTGTTGCTGTAGGGCGTTCCGGCAATTGCGAGGGTCAGCACGCATTGGGCGGGTGCCGCGACGGCACTCAATGGGGTGGACAGGGAGAGACCCAACCGTCCGTTTCCGAGCGGGATGTCTTTTTTCTCCGTTTCGCCTTTTGCGATCTCCTTGCCCGAGGCATCGGAGAGGCTCCATTGAATCGAGGCGCCTTTCAGAGGAGTGGGGCCGAAGTGCGCTACCTGAATCTCGGCCTGGAGGGTTTCCGCCGTGGTCCAGTAGCGTTTTTCCATCCGGGCGAGTGGGACTGTTTCACAGGCGAAACGGTGGTATTCCTCGGGTGTGACGTAGCCTTTCGAGTCCCAGAAGGGGTCGAGTACCCCGACGAGGGCGGTGCCCTGACCGGGGAAATCGTGGAGGTCGAGGAGTTGGAAACCGCCGAACCCCGGGGTGCGGAGGGCCGACTCGATGTCCTCTTTATAGAGGAGGGTCTGGAGTTTGCCCGAGGCGATCAGGAAGTCGTGCGCCTGGTCGAACATGTGGTTGGCTTTCAGACTGTCGCGGAAGATTTCGAAATTGCGCGCCTGGAGCACGCCCTTGTATTTCGCGATCTCGTCGAAATTCGGATAGACGCACCACTGGCCGATTTCGTGGCTGATGACCGGGACTTCGTACTGGGAAATGAAGTTCGTGTAGTCGGTTGTGGTCTCGGGCGCTCGGGCGTTCACGCGGCTTTTCAGTCCATCGCCCCAAGCCTGAACGCGCGGGGTGGGGGTCACGTGAAACTGGTTCTCGGGGATGCTGGGCCAGCCCGACGCGCTGCTGTAGAGTCGGCGCGGGTCTTTTTTCTTCCAGGAATTGACCAGATCGCCCAGATAGCGGTTCTGGTTTTTCCCGCTGGGTTCGTTTCCATAGAGCAGGAAGCAGAACGAGGGGTGGTTGCCGTATTCCTTCAGGATGCGGTCGCCTTCGGCGTACACAAAGGAGTCAATCGGCTTGCCGTCGCCGACGGTGGCCCAGGAGTCGCACTCGATCTGGAAATAGACCCCGGCTTCGTCCGCCGCGTCGAACGCCGCTTCGGGCGGGCACCAGGAGTGGAAACGCAGGTGGTTGAGACCGTGGGCCTTGAGAACTTTCATGATCCGCGCCCAGGACGCCTTGTCCGTGGGTGGGTACCCCGTCAGCGGGAAGATGCTGCATTCGAGCGTGCCGCGCGGGAAGCGTTTCTGACCGTTGATCGTGATCTGCCGCGCCTCGGCGCCGATCTGGCGCATGCCGAAACGCTGGACGGTTTCGGCAACCGCCGGTCCCGACTCCTGCGTCTTGATCTGGGCGGTCATGGCATACACGGCAGGAGTGAACTCATCCCACGGCAGAAAGTCGTCTCCCATCGGGTAGTCCACCTCGACCGTTTTGGGCGTGGCCGCCTGAATCGAGATGGGGACGGTCTTCGGGGCGGGCGCGTGGGAACGGTTTTCCCAATTGGCCTGGGCGCTCAGAGTCAGGAACCCTTCGGTCTGTTTTTGAGGGGCGGCGGTGACGGTGGCGCGGATCTTGACGCTCCGGGTCGCCAGATCGGGGTAGATCTGGAGGTCTTCGATCCAGACCGACGGGGCGCCGGCGCGCAGTTCCATTTTCCCCACGACCCCGTTCCAGTTCGACTGGGTGTGGTCGGAGACGCTGTGGGCGTCCAGACCCACCCCGATCCGCACGGTGTTGTCCACCCGCAGGGTCAGGCGGTGTTTGCCTGGTTTGAGATTGTCGAGCGTGAATTCGTGGGGTGTGGCGAGGCTGTTGCCCGTTCCGGTCAGGCGTCCATCCACCCAGAGGCGGGTTTCCCAATGGAGGCGTTCGAGGAAGAGCGTGACGCGGCGCTGCCCGTTCGCCCAGTCGGCGGGCACCTCAATCTCGCGTTCGTACCAGGCCGGTCCCACGTAGTATTTCACCGGGGTCAACCAGAAGGGGACTTTGAAGTTTGCCGGATCGCGGTAAGGGGCGTATGCGGGGTCGGTGAAGAAGGGACTGTTCTGGGTTCCGCCGGTCCATTTGGTTTTCAGAGAAGGCGGGTCGCCCAGTCCGCTCTCGGACAAAGAGCCGGGCAGACGGACTGTTGAGGTTGTTTCGAGGGGTTTGCCGGCCCACCCCAACTTTTCGCCTTCTCCCTTTGGGTCGAGACGACACCGCCACTCGCCGGCCAGCGGGAGGGTTTGCTGCGTCAGGGGCTCCGCCGCATATGAACAGGCGATTCCGGCCAGAAGCAGCATGAGACTCATCAGACCGCGGTAACGAATTTTTCCTGAGGGATACATGGGTTCTCTCCTTTTTCTTTCCAGTCAGACAACAATCTCGCGCAATTCCACACAATTCAGGACCATAACCGCACCTGCGGCGGTTTGCAATGGAGGATTTGGGGACTCATTTGGACAATCTTACGATGATTCTGGAATCACGGGGAAATTCTTTTGATTGTCCGTTCTCGTTTTCTCCTCTGGCGTGAACGACTCGCGTTGTGTCGGAGTTTGTTCTCTTTTTCCGGATCTCCTCTGTGTGAATATGAACTTGAACCTTGTCGAACCAGGACAATGAAGAGTTTGAAAAGTTTTCTCATACTCTCTTGCATTTGTTCTTGCGAAACCCGAAGAGGTTGACTAACGTCGGGACGGTTCTTCGGAACCCGCTTTCTTTTTTAGGTAATACATAGATTCAGAATGATGTTGGAGGCCGAACGCTTATGAGCTACCGGTGTCGCTCTGTTTATATTCTCGCCGCGGTGATTTTTCTGGCCTGCCTGATCGGGGGGGGTGTGTATTGGTCCCGCAACTGCGGAGGCGATCAGCACACCCGTCTGATGCGGACCCTGTCGGCATTTTCGGCCGAACAGGCGCCCTCCGGCAAGTTGCAGATCCATTACCCGCTCGACGAAACCCTGTTCCCAGCCGACATTGTCGCTCCCTCCTTCCGCTGGGCCGACACCCTGCTCGATGCGGATTGCTGGGGTCTCGTGTTCGACTTTCAGGATAAAGGCGAACCGATGCGGTTTCTCTCGGATAAGAAGGAATGGACGCCGAGCGAAGAAGATTGGGCCACGATCAAGAAACGCTCGACCGAGAGTCCGGTTCGTGTCTCGATCCTCGGAGTCCAGCGTTCGAAGCCGAAGACATTGCTCTCGGGCGCGAGGATCTCGATCGCCACTTCGAAGGACGAGGTGGGAGCGCCCATCTTTTTCCGGGAAGTTCCCCTGCCGTTTATCGATGCCGTTAAGGACACGTCCCGCATTCGGTGGCGCTTCGGTTCCGTCTCGAAGCGCGAAGAACCGCGCCTGTTGCTCGACGGCATTCCGTCCTGTGCGAACTGCCACTCGTTCAGCCGGGACGGCAAAACGTTTGCGATGGATGTGGATTTTGCCAATGATAAAGGCTCGTACCTGATCGCCCCGGTGGAGAAAGAAATCGCGATTTCAACCGACAAAATCATCACCTGGAGCGACTGTGAGCCGAAGAATCCGAAAAACACTTTCGGCCTTCTGGCTCAAATTGCGCCCGATGGGAAAAACGTGCTCTGCATGGTCAAGGACCGGTCGGTCTTTCTGCCGATGCCGGGGATTGAATTTTCGCAGTTGTTTTTCCCGATCCGTGGGGTTCTCTTCAATTACAACATCGAGACGAAGACATTCAAAGCGCTGTCGGGCGCTTCCGACCCGACCTATGTGCAGGCCAATCCGTCTTGGAGTCCGGATGGGCAAGAGGTCCTTTTTGCGCGGCATACGAGTTACAATCTGAAGAATCTTTCGGAATCGTCCAACGAGAACATCATCTTGACCGCGGCGGAGTGTGAGGAATTCATCAAGGGCGATGAGACATTCAAGTTCGATCTGTACCGGATCCCTTACAATAATGGCGACGGCGGCGAGGCGGTTCCGCTCGAAGGGGCCTCGAACAACGGCATGAGCAACTATTTTCCCAAGTATTCGCCGGACGGGAAGTGGATCGTGTTTTGTCGGGCGAACAGTTTCATGCTTCTGCAGGCAGACAGCGAACTCTACATCGTTCCGGCGGCGGGAGGCGAAGCGCGACGGCTGCGGTGCAACACAAACCGCATGAACTCGTGGCACAGCTGGTCGCCCAACAGTAAATGGCTGGTTTTCTCGTCCAAGGTCAATGGACCGTACACGCAATTGCTTCTCACGCATATAGACGAGGAGGGGAACAGCACGCCTCCCGTAGCGCTTTCGCATTTTGTTCAGCCTCAATACGCGGCCAATATCCCCGAGTTCGTCAATACCGATCACGACGCGATCCAGAAACTGCGCCAGGAATACATTAACGACATTTCGTTTACCCGGACGGCCTATACCAATTTTGAGTTCGGGGATGTGGAAAAAGCCATTTCGTTTTATCGCAAAGCCATTGAAATCAACCCCCAGAACGACCGCGCACTGAACAGTCTGGGGGCTCTCCTGCTCGAACAGAAGAAGGTGGGGGAAGCGATCGAGTTTCTCGGAAAAGGAATCGCGGTCGCTCCCGAAAATCCGTTGCTCCATTACAATTACGGAAGAACGTTGGCGGCATGCGGGAAAATTCCGGAATCCATCGTGGAGTACCGAGAAGCCGTACGCCTGTCCCCCAAACTGACAAACGCCTGGCGCGACCTGGGGATCGCGCTCTATAAGCAGAAAGAACTCGCCGAGAGTGAACAGTGTTTCCTGAAGGCGATCGATCTCGATCCGCAGAATGGCGATGTGTATTACAACCTCGGATTGGCTCAGATGGAACAGGGCAAGTTGGATCTGGCGGCCCCCAACTTCCTGCAGGTAATTCGGATCAATCCCCAAAATTCCGAAGCGCTCACTTTACTGGGCCAGATTGCGGGACGTCAGAAGAAATATGACGAGGCGGAGCGTTACTACACCCAGGCGCTCAACCTCCAACCCAACCATATTGGGAACCGGCTGGACTTGGGGAAGATTCTGTTTGCCGACAAGGAATACCTCCAAGCGGAAACCCATCTTGCAAAAGCCGCGCAATTGGCGCCACAGAATGCGCCGATTCGCTACAATCTGGCTCTGGTGTTCTACCGGCAGGGAAAGATGGAAGAGGGGGCGAGGGAATTGGCTTCCGTCGTAGAATTGGACTCCAGATACCGGAACGCGTCGGAACCGGTGTTCCTGCAGAGTATTTATCACGCGGAGACGGGCGACTTCGAGAAGGCTCTGTCGCTGGCGCAAGAGGCCCTGGAACTGGCTTCCAAGGGCAATAAAACGGATTCTGTCCGGGAGATTGAAGCTTATCTGGATGCGTATCGGCAGGGAAAACTGCCTGATTCCGGTCGTGCTGCGAGTGGAAATTGAAAAAAATGTCCCCGGTTGGTCTATAACGGGAAGACCGGAGATTGCGTTTGGGGAGGCCCGGAGGTGGCCCGGGCGTCCCGCCCGTGATTTGTGACGTTCTCGGCGGCAGGGCCGGGAGTTTCGGGTCTTTTGTTCCGGATCCCCTTCATGGGCGAGACGCCCATGCCACCTCTTGTCTGAGTGAAAGCCCCATTTTCGGATTGCGGCTCCCTGACTAATCCGCTTAAATGTGGATCGAGGCCGGTGTTCTCGTACCCGGTTTCCAGACAGGATGGGTCCAGGATGAAATTGTCGGTTATTATCCCTTCTTACAACGAGCACCGTACGATTGACACGGTGATCGAGAAGGTGCGGTGTGTTCAGGTGCCCGGTTTTGAGAAGGAAATCATCGTGGTGGATGGCCACTCGATTGATGGGACGCGTGAGATTCTGCTGGCCCATGAGGGAGAGCCGGACTTTCAGGTGATTTTTGAGTCGGCCCCGCAGGGGCGCGGCCATGCGCTCAAGGAAGGGTTGCGGGTCGCCACGGGCGATGTGGTGATTTTTCAGGACGCCGATCTGGAACTCGATCCAGAGGACTATCCGGCTCTCCTCGCGCCTCTGAGCGCGGGTCAGGCCGATGTGGTGTTCGGGTCGCGGTTTCTGGGTCAGGGCGCCGCCAATATGGGGGGGCTGCAATACCTGGGGAATCGTGTTCTCAATATCGCGGTGAATCTGCTTTTCGGCACGCGCCTGACCGATGTCGAAACCTGTTATCAGGTGTTCCGGCGCGAGCTGATTCAGGACTTTCAACTGGTCAACAACGATTTTGCCTTCACGGTCGAGTTGACGGTGAAGTTGATCAAAGCGGGTCATGACATTCTCGAGATTCCCATCACCTACATCCCGCGCGGACGGGCTGAGGGGAAGAAAATCTATTGGGCCGATGGTTTCCTGTCGCTCTGGACCCTGTTCAAGTACCGCTTTTTCGACTAAGACATTCAGGAATGAGGAGACCGGGCTTGAAAATCTGTTTGATTGCTTCCGAAATGATCCCCTTCGCCAAAACTGGCGGATTGGCCGACGTCCTGGGGGCGCTGCCGCGCGCTCTGGCCGCGCGAGGACACGACGTGCGGGTGGTGCTGCCGCGCCACGCCTGCATTGACCCTGTCGAACACGACCTGCGGGTTCTCATGCCGGAGATCTGGGTGAATTTTCCCGGGAAACGCCTTCAGGGAAAGATTTACCAGACCCAATACGCCCACTCCGGGGACAAGGGACTGGTGACGGTTTACTTCTTCGATTGTCCGGAGCTTTTCGACCGACCGGGGCTGTATGGGGAAAACGGGACGGATTATCCGGACAACGCCGAGCGGTTCGCAAGTTTCAACATGGCGATTGTCTGGTTGCTCAAGGCCTTGAACTGGGCGCCCGACATCCTTCATTGCAACGACTGGCAGGCGTCCTTTCTGCCGGTTTTCCTGCGCGCCCAGGTCAAGTTCCGCTACGACAAATTCTTTGCCGGGACGCGGATTCTTTTCACCATTCACAATCTGGCCTATCAGGGACTTTGCGATTTTTCACTGCTCGAACGCGTGGGGTTGTCTCCATCTCTGTTCCAGGCCGAGCGGATGGAATACTGGGGGGCGCTCAATCCCATGAAGGGGGGAATTTTTTACAGCGACTGGATCTCGACGGTCAGTCCCCGGTACGCCGAAGAAATTCTCACCCAGGAGTTCGGTTGCGGACTGGAAGGTTTTCTCGGCAATCGGGCTGACCGCGTCACGGGTATTCTGAACGGGGTGGACACCACCGAATGGAATACGACCGACGACGCGCTGATCGCCGCGCCGTATTCGGCGGACGATCTGTCGGGTAAGGCGGTCTGTAAGCGCCACCTGCAGGAGCGGCTGGGATTAGCCGTGGAACCCGAGACTCCGATTCTGGCGATGGTCAACCGGCTTGACGCGCAGAAGGGGATTCAACTGCTGATCGAATCCCTGCCGAAACTCATGGCGCTGGGCGTACAGTTTGTTTTTCTGGGAAGCGGACGTCTCGATTATCAGGCGGCCATTGCCAAGGCGGCCAAGCGCTACCGCAAGACGATGCGCGCCCAATTCGATTTCGACAACTCGCTGGCGCACGCCATTGAGGCGGGCGCGGACGCGTTTCTGATGCTTTCGCGCTATGAGCCGTGCGGGCTGAATCAGATGTTCAGTCTCCACTACGGAACCGTACCGATCGTTCACCGGACGGGCGGTCTGGTGGATACGGTGCATCCGGTGACCCCGGCCTCGTTGAGGAGTGGCGAGGCGACCGGTTTCTTCTTTACTCCATACACGCCGGATAGTTTGTTGATGACGGTTCGGCGCGCGCTGGATCTCTACCATAATCAGCCGGAGGTCTGGCGGCAGTTGCAGCAGCGGGGTATGCGCGAGGATTTTTCCTGGAACCGGGCCGCCGAGTCGTACGAGCGACTCTACCAGCAGTTGTTAGCCCAACCCTCGCTCTTTGTGCCGAACGGGCTTTGAAACGCTTGCCGCGCGAGCGGGACGGGTTACCGAGTTCTTTACCGACCTGGCGCAGCGAAGCCGAAACCAAAAGAAAGGCCGCGAAAATTGCAGCCTTCGCGTTTTGTGAAGAAAGATCCCTCCTGGGATCGCCAATCTCCTGATCGGCGCGGTCGTTTTTCCTGGCGGCTTTGCGAGATTCGGGAGATTACGCGATTCCGCCCGTTCGGTTCCGCTTCGTTTGGAGCGGGCTTTCAGCCCTTTGGGGGGAAAAGGGGACACGTGACCCGGTGCGTCGCTTCGCTCTGCCCCGGGCTGACATGGGCCGCCCTTTCAGGGCTGGGACCGGAGTAGGATTGCGCTCTGTATTGCATATACTCTCCCGGAAAATCTACGCAAATGACCGCGATATTGCGAGATAGTAGTACGAAGGAGTCCCCCGATGGAACTGTTCGAAGCGATTGCACGGCGTCACTGTTACCGGGGCGCCTATCTGCCTCAGTCTGTCCCCCGCGAGGATTTGCGGAAAATTGTTCAGGCCGGATTGGACGCACCGTCGGGTAAGAACGGTCAGACGACGACCTTTGTCATTGTGGACGACGAGGCTGTTCTGGCGGGTATCCGCCCGCTCCATGCCAGTAATAAGGCCGTCCAGCAGGCCCGCGCTTTTATCGCCTGTGTCATAGACAAAAACCCGGAAGCCATTTACGAGGGGTTCGATTTCGCGGTTGAGGATTGTGCCGCCGCGGTCGAGAACATGCTTCTGGCTGTCACCGCCCTGGGGTACGCCAGCGTCTGGATTGACGGTTGGCTGCGCCTGAACGACCATGCCGAGACGGTCGGTCGGATGCTGGGTGTGCCGGACGGGAAAATCGTGCGTATTCTTTTGCCTCTCGGGGTTCCGGAACGAACCGAATGGCCCACACCTCCCAAGAAAGCGTTTGCCGAGCGGGCCTGGTTCAATCGTCATGGGGCTGCGGAATAACACCCGTCGGGGGCTTACCGTCCAGCCGTTCGGAACGCCTGCATGTCGCAGATCTGCTCGTCTGTTTTGTAACCGTTGGCCCGAACTTTCCAGAAGTAGGTGGTTTCCGGATCGAGATCTTCCAGTTGCGCTTCGTTTTTCGGGAGTCCTCTCAGAAGCGGTTCGCTGGGAGTGTCGTCTCCAGTTTTCCAGAGATACACGTCATAGGTACAGGCGACTTCGGAGGCGGTCCAGGTCAGGACCGGGTTGGTCGGGATGTCTTTAGCCGATGGAGCAGGGAAGATGGGAGTGGGCATGAGAACCCAGCGGCGTCTGGATTCCGCCTGAATGGCTTCGGCCAGGTCTGTTTTTCCCTGGTGCTGGTAGATCTGAATGAGATTCCGGGTCAGGTCGGAGTGGGGGTTGTAGCGGAAGGCTTTCACCCCTTCTTCGAGGAGTTGGGTGGCGCGGTCCAGGTTTTGTTGTTTTGCCTCCCAGGAGACGAGCATCAGGCGAGCGACCTGATCGGTGGGGTGCAGGGCCAGCGCCTGTGAGGCGAAGAAGCGCATCGGCTCGTCGAACTCGAACTCCTTGGACAGCAGCATGTATTTGTGGAAGAGCACATGGCGGGTATTGGGATCGAACTGCATGGAAGGGGCAATTTTTTCCATGAGTTTCTTCAGTTCTGTTTCGAAAATTTTGCGGTTGGTCTCGTAGGTCCGCGTTTCTTTCTGGCGTTCCGCCAGGGGTTTGTTCTCGACCGCCACGTATTCTTTCTTGACCTGCCGGAGGCCGTTTGCCGTGGCTTCGGCAACCCAGAACGCATGGTCGCCACGCAGGGAATATCCCACGACGATCGCAAATCCGATCAAGTACAGGCCGAGAGTCAGGCGCCCCAGGGTGACCGCCCCTCGGGGCGTCTGCCAGCGAACCAGCGGTTTCGGGTCTGTCGGGTTGTTGTTCAGAATCGCCACCGTGGCGCCGATCCACAGGAGCGTGCTGACTTTTTCGGATGTAAATTCGACTCCCTGCGCCACGGCGATGCCCACGATGGACATTCCCGCCGCCAGTAGCAGGGCGTCGCGCCGCCCGCGCCACCCCAGCCAGACGGCATAGAGAGTGGCGGCGAGAAACAACAGCGTGCCCGGAATCCCCAGGTCGAGGTACGCCTGAAGATAGTCGTTATGGACTTCCCAGTTCAGGGTCTTGACTTTGGCATTCAACGAGTAGGGCGTTACGGCGATGGGAAAGTTTCCGAATCCGCATCCGATGAGGGGGTTGGTGATTCCCAGCGTTACGCGCCAGAGCGCCAACCGGTTGCCCGGATCCATAATCGTCTCGACGTTTTCTGTCTTATTGCTAATCTGTTCCACATCTTCTGTGGCCGGTTTGACAAAGGGGAACAGGCATAAACCGATGAGCAGGGCGGCGGCAAAGGGGATCAGGCGGATGCGATACTGAGCGAGTTTGCGATACCCGCCCGCCGCGAGGAAGAATCCGCTCGCCACCAGGGCGCCCGCCCAGGCCGACCGTGTCCGAGCCAGCAAAACGAACAGACACATCAGCAACAGGGTGGCCAGCGGCAAGACGGCGTCGCGCCAATTGCGACTTTTGAAATATCGCCACCCGATGTAGGGCGCCACGGTCAGCAGATAAATACTGGCGTAGTTGCGGTGGCCCAGGGAACTGCGCGGGTTGGCGGTCCCGGGGAAGGTTTCTCGGAGCCATTTATAGAAGCCCGGCAGGTGTTTCTCCGGCACCGAATATTGCAGAAGTCCCAACAGCGCCACGCAGCAGACGATGGCGCAACAAATATCCCAGAAAATGCGTTTTTCCCAGAAGCGAACCCGTCGGGCGAACAGATAGGCGCAGGTGGGCAGCAGCAGCGCCAGCAGACGTTCGAATCCGACACGGGGTTGCGCGGACCACGCGAAGGACAAAACGATCCACGCCAAATAGGCCAGCCATAGACCACCCAGGCGGGTGAGTTCAATTGTGGGGTGAACTGAACGCAGGGGCATGATGAAAAGGAAGCCCAAACCGAGCGACAGCGACGCCCAGACGGTCTTGGGCAGGTAGTTGCTGGAAATGGATTCTTTATAGACGGCGAACACGGTGAAGCAGGTCAAGAGCCAGAAGATCCATCCCCACCTCTCGACCCAATCGCTTACCGAAAACGGTTCACGACGGACCTGTCTGGAGCGTTCGGAGGGACGCGAAGGCGGGGTCGTTGCCGTTCTGGCGTTTCGCGCCGACGTCTCCTCCTGTCCCGAAATCGGCGGGGTGGAGCGTTTCGCGCCTCCAGGAGAACTTGCCTTCTTTTTTGCCATACCCACCTCTTGCCGTATTCCGGAAAGGAGCCCCCCGGTCCCGTCCTGTTTATTTCGACCCGTTAGAGAGTATTTCCGCGATTCTTTCCGCCGCTTTTCCGTCCCACAGCGGGGGAATTCGGCCTGCCGATGCCGTCTCGTTTGCCATCACCTGGCGGTAAGCCGCGAGGATCGCGTCGGTCTGCGTTCCGACCAGCTGGTTGGTTCCCAGCAGGCAGGTGACGGGGCGTTCGGTGTTCTCGCGCAGGGTCAGGCAGGGCACTTGCAGGATGGTGGTTTCTTCCTGAATACCTCCCGAGTCGGTCAAGACGATTCGCGCCGCCGCCATGAGTTTCAGGAAGTCGAGGTATCCCATCGGCTCGACCAGCCGCAGCTGACGCATGGCTTTCACCCGCCCCGCGAGGCCGCTGTGTTCGAGATTCCGGCGTGTGCGCGGGTGGATGGGAAAGATGATTGGCATATCGCGCTGGATTTGTTCGAGCGCGTCGAGGATGCGTCCGAAAATGGCCGGATCGTCCACGTTGGAGGGACGGTGAAGCGTCAGCGCAGCGTACCCGCCCGCTTCGAGACCCAGTTGCTGGAGGATCGGCGATTCTTCGGCGCGTTCGCGGTTTTTCAACAGGGTGTCCACCATGACGTTGCCCACCAGGTGGATTCGCTCGGCGGGGACACCTTCAGCGAGGAGGTTGTCCACCCCGCTCTGTTCCGTACAGAACAGGAGGTCGCTGATCGAGTCGGTCAGAATGCGGTTGATTTCCTCGGGCATCGAGCGGTCGCGACTGCGCAACCCGGCTTCCACATGCACCAGGCGGGCGCCGAGTTTGACCGCCACCAGGCCACAGGCGATGGTGCTGTTTACGTCGCCCACCACCAGAACGACATCCGGCAGAATTTCGAGCATAACCGGCTCGAACGCTTTCATGATGTCTGCCGTCTGGACGGCGTGACTGCCCGATCCGACCTCGAGGTTTACGTCCGGTTCGGGAATGCCCAACTGGTGGAAGAACAGATCGCTCATTCGTTCGTCGTAGTGCTGGCCGGTGTGGACCAGGATCGGTTCGAGATTCGGCCAGGCCCGGTAGGCCGCCATGAGCGGGGCGATTTTCATGAAATTGGGACGGGCGCCCACCACATTCAGGATTTTCAAGACACTGATTCTCCTCTCGTTCGCCGCCGGTTCGTTGCGGAATTGCGCGGCGTTTCCCACCCGCTTTCAGGATTTTTCGTCAGGGGCAGACAGGACGCGTCAGCGCGCGCCTTTCATAATCGCGGACAGGGTGCGCAGGATGATCTGGCAGTCCAGGAAGAGCGACCAGTTTTTGACGTAGAACAGGTCGTGCTGGAGTTTCACTTCGGCGTCGTCAATTGAGCCGCCGTAACGGTAGCGGATTTGGGCCAGGCCAGTCAGGCCGGGGCGCGCCCAGTGGCGGAACGAAAAGAAGGGCACCTGTTTCTCGATCTCGGCCACCATTTCGGGACGCTCGGGTCGTGGGCCGACAAAGGACATGTCGCCCCGCAGGATGTTCCAGAACTGGGGGATTTCGTCCATGCGGGTTTTCCGCAGCAGGTTTCCGATGGGTGTGACCCGCGAGTCTTTCAGTCTGGCCCACTGGGCGCCGTTTTTCTCCGCATCCACGGACATGGTGCGAAACTTGTAGATCCGGAAGGGTTTGCCGAACTGACCGCACCGTATCTGCGAGTAAAAGACCGGCCCTTTGGAGGTCAGCCGGACCGCAGCCCACAATAACAAAATCAGGGGCAGGGTCAGCAGGAGTCCCACCGAGGCGACCGAGATGTCCACCATACGTTTGAGGAAGGAGCGGAAATCGTTGTGTTTCGCCAACTTCGCCGAGTAAAACCAGTCGGGCTCGATATGGTGAACCAGCACGCGTTCGTAGGCTTCTTCACAGAAAGAGTTTTCGTCGCTCAGCCGGCATCCCAGCCGGGCGCACTTGAAGCACTCGTGAAGCAGGCCGGTGTTGCGGGCGTACTGATTTGAAATGACGATCTGATGGATGCCCTTTTCCCGGCAGATCTTCGATATGTCTTTGGGCGTTCCCAGGTAGTCCCGGCGTCCTTTTTCCGCTTCCTGTTTTTCGCAACAGAACCCGGACAGGGTGAAGTGGGTTTCCTGTTCCTTGTGGTGGTTCGCCAGCGCGAGGAAGTGGTCGGAATTGCCGATGAAGAGGACTCGCAGTTTGTAGTAGCGGGCCGCCATCAGGGGAACCACACGGATCGCGGTCATCAGGGCACATTGTATCAGGAAGTTCAATCCGATCACGTAACGCCCGATGATTTCGTAGTGCAACCAGTAAGTGTACATCGCCAGAAGCAGATTGGCCGCGCCGACGACCACGACGATCTCGATCAGGAATCGGGAGGTTGCGCGATAGAACAAACGTCTTTCGTAGAGCCCCAGAACTCCGCCGGCCAGCACCACGAAAATCGGATAGGCGATCTTCATGCCGACCGCGGGCACCCACCCCTGCCGGGGAGTACAGGCGTACGCGGCCACAAGCGAGACCACAGAGACCGCCAGGTCGAGAAGAATCCACCAGACACCATGCACCCGGCACCCCAGATGCATCAGGCTGGACAGACTGTTTCGCAAGGAACGCGTGTTCTGCTGGCTGGCAACAAGCGAGGCGAGCGAAGGGGTTTCTGCACACGGACCATTTGCCATAACCGGCATCCCTGACATCCTGACTCCAGAAAGACTCCAACGTACCGATCATTCTGGACTATTTGCGTGTTTTCCTCAAGCCATAAATACTTCTCGCCAACCGTTGGCCGGTTTCAGCGGCCCGGCTTGGCAAAAGTTCCCAGGATATTGACCCGCAACCCAGCCAGAAAATCGGTCGAGTTGACCAGGCGTTCATACAGCACTCCCAGATAGAAGGCCGGCGCCGCAAAAAGCAGATAATTGGGACAGCACTCCCGAAAGAGCAGTTCTTTTTCGACAAATCCCGCCTGTCCAAAGTGCCGACGGACGCTCGAAGCCGAATTCAACCGATACACCGTCGGGAAGGTATCTTCATCTTCACGCCCCCGCAAACGCTTGTTGTACCATTCGTGGAACCCATGAGGCGTCAACTGCGACCCGACACAGACATAATGCCAGCGATTGGGGGTCAGGAATACAAACACCCCGCCGGGCTTCAACAGTCGCCCCATTTCGTTCAGAAACCGCTCCGGCTCCTGAACGTGTTCGAGGACGGCCCGGCTGAAGATGACGTCGAAATAATTGTCCTCGATGGGAATCGAGGTGAGGTCCGACAGAATGCCCCGATGCAGGCGGGGATTGCTGGTGACCCGCGGGTCCAGGTCCACCCCGACCATTTCCTGAACGCGGTTCTTGAAGTCATAGGGGAATAGGTCGCCGGCTCCCGCCCCCGCATCCAGAACCCGGCTCTGAGGCGTCAGGTTCCGGCTGATCCGTTCCAGAAATACGCTGTCGTTGTCATATTGATCCGGCTTGTACCATCGTGACTTCAGGTCATCGGAAATCATGGGTCTGGAAGAGGCTCCTTGCCGTCAGCAGGATGAAGGGGCGCGGACGCTGTTTTCGCATGGCGCGAAGTTTCGGACTTGGGACACGAATATCTATAACTCCAGAATACCCATCCCGGATATTCCATTGTATTCCATGTTATGAGTCTTCTGCTACGGCGTCAAGCTGATAATGTCCGGCTCGAATATAAATAGCCTTCAAATGAAAGCCCGGAATCGAAGCGATTTTCTTTCTGATATTCTCGGAAAGAACCGGTTTTCAGGAAGGAATGCGCATATCGGGCGTTCAGGTTTTACGATCGGAGCCGCTTTCAGTCTGTCTCGGGCGCGACCGGGTCGAGCGATTGAGGAATGCCCGAGCGGTCCGCTCCGGCCAGTACACCCTTGCGGGGGACCAGGAAGGAGACGGCGGCCATGAGCAATGCGAAGACCGCGGCGGCGGCAAACAGCCGCTGGTAGCCGTACCCGTCCCAGATCATCCCCGCCACCGCCGGAATCATCATCGAAACGATGTGGTTGACGGAAATGCCCATCGAAAGGGTCGAGGCCAGTTCCTGGGGGGAATCGGTGAGGCGCGAGACATAGACCGCCCGGCTGGTTCCCATCGCGAAAAGCATTTCATCGAGCACGAAACATCCACACGCGACCCAGTGGGCCGTGCGCATATCCCCGGTCAGTTCGAATGCATAACCGTATCCCAGGCAGACAAGAGAGAGAGCCAGACCGTCCACAATCATTACGGTCCGTTCCCCGAAGCGGTCTATGGCCCAGCCGATCAGGGGCTTGAAACCGATTCCCAGGATCGAGGCAACGACGAACAGCCCCGCGATGTCGCTGGCTTGCGCCTCGTAAATTTTAATCAAGACCCACGGCCCGAAAGTAATGAAAATCTGTTTCCGGGCGCCAAACAGCAACTCCAGAACGTAATAAAGACCGTACTTGCGCTTGACCACCAGACGCGACCGAGGCTGGTGGAGGTGCGGGATGTGCATCAGCCCGTACAAGACGGCGCCCACGGCGGCCACCCCACCCGCACAGATGAAACCCAGACTGTACCGGGGCGTCTGACCGCGAAACATGAGAAAGACGAATCCGCACCCGATCAACGTCCCGATGGTCTGGAACGACCCCATCTGGCCCATTCGTTTGCCGCGCTCATGGGCTTCGCTCAACCCGATGGCGATGGAGGAACTGGTGGGTTGAAGCAGGTGCATGCCGGCGCTGCCCAGCACCATCATGCCCAGCATCGGGTACCAGTGCGCTCCCACCAGCCCCAGGCCGATGGTGCCCACCGCCATCACGGCGCTTCCCACCACCCCCAGATGAGTGACGGGCAAAGCCGCCAACAGTCCGGCCATCAAGACGACGAGCAGGCCGGGCAACTCGCGGGGAAACTCGAGCTGACCGCGCGCATGGGCTGAGATGTTGAACACGTCGTCCAGGTAGTTGTTGAAAATTGTTTCATTGATGCGCGAGGAAACCGCCAGAGCCGTTACAGCGCACACGAACAGGAGCCATTGTTTGCGATGTGTCATGGATTCACCCTGGAACCGGAAACGTCATTTGGGCCATTCGGCGGGTCACAACTCTTACCGACAATACAAGAGCAGGATTCCGGGTTTTCTCCCGTCCTCCTGCTCGAATGCCTGCTGTCAAAAAAAACTTCAAGGAACCACTCTCCGTTCATTGCGTTCCCATTCACCGGGAGTCGCTTGTTGCCTTTTTTGTAAGCCTTTCGCCACCCACCGTTTCAATAGAAGGGGGGCGATCTGAGGAAAGAATCCGTAGGGGCGGGTTTGAAACCCGCCCCTACGAAAAATTCGGGTTCGGAAAACCCCAAACATAACTAAAGGGCAACCTCTTTTTTAATTGGTGGGCAGGACAATCTGGTCGGGTGTGATTCCCAGCGCCTGACAGGCGGCTGCGAACACGTGTTGCATGTCGGCCATTTTATGCCGCTTGAAGTTGATCATTTCCCCCACCGGTCGCGTCTTGGACATCGCGTCGGCCAGGATTTTGCGCTCGTGCGCGGCATTGCGCGCCTCGAAGTCCAGGATGGCCTGGGCGGTCACTTTTTCGACCGGCAGACGCATCTGCGGCGCGTAAAACTGTTTGACCGAGTCATTCACCTGCCCCTGTTGGGCCCGCAGTTTCTCGATCGCCGCCAGGTGACTGGCCAGCCGCATGCACGACGCGTCGGCGTCGGGGGTGCCTTCCATAAACTTTGCCACCAGAATGATTTCGTGTCCATGATCCGCATCGCGGCGCTGACCGTACTGGGCGATGAGCAGTTTGGCGCGCTGCAATTCGAACTTGATCATGTCCTGGCGGCGGATTTCGGTGCCCGGTTTGGCTCCCATTTCCTTGCGGTAGGTTTCGATCAGCGCATCGTCCACCGTAATCGTCTTGAGCTGCTCGACCCTGGCGATCTGCAGGTCGAACGTGTAGAGGTCCGCCGCGTCGCGCAAGTCCCACCAGATCCAGGTCTGGAGCAGAGACAGAAGGCGCTCGAACGAGGGGTCGATCGCGCTGTAGAGTTTCTTGATGCTGCGGATGTCGAGCTGACCGGCGGTTTTCTTGCCGCTGTCGTCTTTTTCCTCCGGCACGATTTCATTGAGAATACAGACCTGGTCAACGGTGTGAAAGAGCGCGTTTTTCTTCACAAGATCGAAGGAAGTCAGAATATCAACCACCGATATGCGGATAGGCCCAAACCCTTTTCCCTCGATCAGGATCTGGCGCAAAACGGCCTGCTGCTGCATCCGCATGTCAACTTCCGCAACGCCCACCAGCGCGCTCAGGCGTTTGCCCTGCGCGTAACGCTGGTCCAGAAACTCGTCCAACTTGTGCAAGATCCCCTCAATATTTTTCTGCATCACATCCGACATAACTTCCGCCTCCTCTTGAAATTGGGAACCCCTCCATCCCTTATATTGTTCCGTTCAGACAGTCTTTCGATCAGACCTGTTTCAGGGACAATTGATCAGGTTGGCCACGTAGGCCGCGCCGAAACCGTTGTCTATGTTGACCACCGTCACATTTGAGGCGCACGAGTTGAGCATGGCCAGCAGGGCGGCCAGGCCGCCAAACGCCGCGCCGTACCCCACCGACGTGGGCACCGCCACCACGGGGCATTTCACCAGCCCCCCCACGACCGAGGGCAGCGCGCCTTCCATTCCCGCCACGGCGATCGCCACCCGCGCTTTCTCGAACACGTGGGCTTCGCCCAGCAGGCGGTGAATGCCCGCAACGCCCACGTCGTACACTCGGTCCACGGGGTTCCCGAGCGTTTCCGCCGTGACGGCCGCTTCCTCGGCCACCGGCAGGTCCGACGTGCCCGCGCAGACCACCACCACCCGTCCGGGACGCGGCTGCGCCGCTTCGTTCACTTTGTAGAAGCAACGCGCCACGGCGTTGTATTCCACCCCGGGCACCGCCTTCTGGCATACGCGAAAGGTTTCCTCCGAGGCGCGTGTCCCCAGAACCGTCTGCCCGGCCCGGTCTATACGCTCCGCGATAGCCGCCACCTGTTGGGGTGTTTTCCCTTCGCAGTAGATCACCTCGGCCACTCCGCGGCGCAGTCGGCGGTGCAGGTCCACCTTGGCAAACCCGAGGTCGGCGTACGGCAACTCGCTCAGTTTCTCGGCGGCGGCGTCCACCGTCAACTGACTGCTTTGAACCTGTTCCAGCAAGTGCCGCAATTCGTCTGGCCGCATCCCCATACCCTTCAGGCTTCGCTTGACTCGATGATCTGGCGGGGAATACCGGCAAGCCCCCCGTTTCACGTGTGCATAAGAGATTTACGCCCCGGCAAGGCAACGTTCAAGAATAAAATCCCATATCGGCCCGGCCAATTGATCCTTGGCCTGAGACGGCAATTCCACCGCTTCGCCCTGCCGGGCCAGGAGGGTCACCCGGTTTTCTAAAGCGCCAAAAGCGGGGTTTTCGGATGAAACCAGATTCGCCACGACCACATCGAACCCTTTTTTTTCCATCTTGGCGCGCGCGTTGGCGAGCAGGTCCTTGGTTTCCGCGGCGAAGCCCACGAACACCTGCCCCGGGCGTCGCGCGGCGTTGGCCCGGGCCGCCACATCTGGCGTCCGTTTCAGCCGCAGGGTCACCTCGTCCGCGCACGCTTCCTTTTTGATCTTTTCCGGTTGAAATTTCAGGGGGGTGAAGTCGGCCACCGCCGCCGAGAACACGCACACGTCCTGTTCCGGCAGGGCCGCCTGCACGGCCTCGTGCATTTCCTCCGCCGTCTGGACGCGAAGAATCCGTCCCAGATCGCCCGGCACTTCGAGCGCCGTCGGGCCGCAGACAAACGTCACCTGCGCTCCGCGCCGCCGCGCTTCGAGCGCCATCGCAAGTCCCATGCGACCGGTCGAGGGGTTCGAGAGAAACCGCACCGGGTCGAGCCATTCGACGGTCGGACCCGCAGTTACCAATACGTTTTTTCCTGCGAGTTTTCCTTCGGAGACAATGGGAAGGGGTTTGAGCATAGACTCAATGGCCGAGACAATCGCGTCCAGTTCGGCCAGCCGTCCCGCGCCTACGTCGCCACAGGCCAGTTCGCCCGCGCCCGGCTCGACGATGCGCACTCCCCGCAGCCGGAGCGTCTCGGCGTTCCGGCATGTGGCGGGGTGTTCCCACATGGCCGTATTCATGGCCGGAGCCAGCGCGACCGGTCCGCGAAACGCCAGGGCGGTGGTGGTCAGAGCGTCGTTTGCGATTCCCGCCGCCAGTTTGGCCAGGCAATTCGCCGTCGCGGGCGCGATGATCAACGCCTGTCCCCATTGCGCCAGCGCGATATGCTCGACTTCCCAGGCCTTGCCGCGTTCGAAGACGTCGAGGTAAACCGGCCGCCCGCTCAGCGTCTCGAACGTCAGGGGCGCCACGAATTGCGTCGCGTTTTCCGTCATGACCACCTGAACCTCGGCGCCCGCGCGCTTGAGCAGGCGGCACAGTTCCGCGCTTTTATACGCGGCGATCCCGCCCGTCACTCCCAACAGAATACGCGCCCGGTTCAGTCCTGCCATGGGGTCCTCTTCTTTTCCATAATCGTCGTTTCGCTGGCTATTCGATCAGCCCTCGCAGGATCGCCATGTTTTCCACATCTTCGTGCATGTCGTCCCCCTTGGGCGTTTCGAGCGCCTTGGGGATTGCCGCCAGGCGCGGGTCGTTCATCAGAAACCGGAACGGCTCCAGTCCCAGGCAGCCTTTGCCGATGTGCTCGTGCCGATCCACCCGACCGCCCACGTCCTTTTTCGAGTCGTTCAGGTGGATGGCCTTCAGGAACGCCAGTCCGACCTCGCGGTCCAGCGCACCGAGGGTCGCGTCGTAGTCTTTCTGCGTGCGCATTTCGTAACCCGCCGCAAACGCGTGGCAGGTGTCCAGGCAAACGCCCACGCGGCTCTTGTCCGGTGCGTCGGTGATGAGCTGCGCCAGATGCTCGAACCGATACCCGAGGTTGCTCCCCTGGCCCGCCGTGTTTTCGAACGCCAGTTGGACCTTCGAGTGGGCCGTGGCCTCGAAAATGCGCGCCACGCCTTCCGAAATCCGTTTCAGTCCCCACGCCTCGGATTCTCCCACCGGCGAGCCGGGGTGCATCACGATGAACGGCACCCCCAGCAGGTCGGCGCGCTCGATTTCGTCCACCATCGCGGCGATGGACTGTTCAAACAGATCGTCCTTCGGTGAGGCGAGGTTGACCAGGTACGCGTTGTGGCCAAACACCGACCGGATCGGGCTTGATTGCAGGTGGGTGCGGAACGTTTCGGCCTCGGCGGCCTCGATGGGTTTGCCCACCCACCGGTTGCTGTTTTTCAGGAAGATCTGGACCACGGAGCAGCCGATGGATTCCCCCCGTTCGAGCGCGCGGTCCACGCTCCCGGAAATGGACATGTGCGCGCCCAGGAGGAGGGAAGTGTCCCCGCTTTTTGACTTGGTCTGTCCTTTGCCCATGGTTGCCTCTCGTTTTCCTGTTGCTTCGTTTCCGTCGGCAATCGCCTGTTCCCGATTGTCCGGAGCCATCATACGGTCCCGTGGCCGGGAAATCAACGGCAATGCCGGAGTGCAATCCCGAATTTACGGAGCAGGAGCGCTCTCTGGCGGTGTATTCTTCGCCTCCGCGGCATGCTTTTCACGCAGGGAGTCCCGACGCTCTTTAAACGATTTCATAGAACGCGCAAAGAAACTACGGGCGTGACGGAAACGAAGTTTGGCCGGGTCTCCCCCCGCTTTTTCCTGAACATAGGTCTTCAACTGCTGAATCGCATCGGGTGAGCCTTCATCCACTTTTTTTCTGATCTCGTCATCATCAATACTCCCAACAAGGGCACGCATCGTAACAGTGCCATATCGGACTCTATAACCCCATGGCTCGACATAGCTTTCATTGCGGTCGAGGCATCGGTAATAATACTCAAGCAGTTCTGGACGATCAATACTGGCCAGATCGCCTAGCAAAACTAAGGAACGGAATTCCGGGTCGGGAAACTTATCGACCAGATCAATACAGAACTTCAGATCCTCATCCGATCCGATTCTGGCCCGCGCCAGCGCCGCTTTCCAGGCAACAGAGTTGAACCAGGGGCATTCCCTGTTCTGCATATGCTTGTTCGTTGGCGTGTACTTTCTGTCCAAGTCTTCAAACACGTCACCAAACTCTTTCTTGATTTTCCCGAGGAGGTTAAGGAGTTGTTTTTCACGAGACTTACCGGCACACACGATTAGGTCCCGGAGTGTTTCCTCGACATATGGTTTTTTATTATTCCGATATTCTTCGACCGCTTTATTGATCTGTTGCTCCAATAACTCTATAGATTTTTTGGAGTATAACTTTTCATTCTCATATCGAGGCAACGGTATTCGTTGGGTTATTTTCCCGCTTATTTCACGAACAAACGCTTTTTCCAATCGTTTCTCTATAACCCGTTGTAGCAGAAGTGTTGAGGAACTAGCCTCAGCGCACTCTCCGGCCAAGATCAGCGAGTAAGATTGAACACAAAAAGAAGAGTCCTCGAAGTAAGGCTCTAAAAGAGGGAATTCGTCTTCCTCCAAGATAAAGTCCGCCTGTCCACAATATGGAGTAATTCGCGCTTTCTCCATATAGGCCGCCAATCTTGCCCGATTGTCCACTTCCTGCGCCTGCGCGACCGAGAGGACCGTAGAATAGAGTAAGACAAGAAGCGTCAGAAACAGGGACGGAGAAGAAAGCGGGTAAATTTCTGTACGCGGCATCATGGCATCGTCACTTTTCTGCTGCAAATTGAGTCGAGAAACCGCTTATTCTGGCGGTTTCGGCTACTATCCGCAAAAGTCCTGCGGGGCGCAATTATTTTCAACAGGACTCCTCTGGGCATCCCCGAAAAGCGGGGATTAGAGTGACGCGAATCCGCAGTCATGCGTTTTCTCAAGTCCAAAAAAAGCGCGAAAGGCGGTTGACCATTCGTCGGGAAAACGGTAAACAGGAGTGGACATGCAATACGCGAAAACACCGGGAAAAAGAATGTCTCGCTTCTTGAAACCCTCCCTTCCCGGAAGAGCATGCGGCCACGGTCCGGCCTTGAAAGGAAATTTTCATGTCTCGTTTCCCCTTCTTCCGAATCCTTCTGCTCGCGAGTTGTCTCGCGCCAGTTTTTCCCATTCTCGCCCTTCAGGCGGAAGAAATCCGCCTTTCCGCGCTCGACCTGAGCAAAATGACTCAGGGGTACGGAAAACCGGGGAAGGACGTGTCGGTGGCCGGATTGCCGCTGAAGATTGCGGGGCGGGAGTTCAAACACGGAGTCGGCACCCACGCCCACTCGCTCTTTTATGTGAACCTCGGCGGCGCCGGCAAACGCTTCCACGCGTTTGTCGGGGTCAACGACGGGGGGCGCAATGAACCGGGCAGTGTCGAGTTCCTCGTGCGCGGCGACGGGAAGGAACTCTTCCGCAGCCCGGTGATGAAAGGGGGCGACGCGGCCCGCGAGGTCTCGCTCGACCTCACCGGCGTCAACCTGCTCACCCTCGAAGCCACCGACGGGGGCGACAACTTCAACAGCGACCACGCCAACTGGGCTGAAGCGACGATTGCTTACGAGAAGCGCGTCCCCTCGACCGCCGACATCGTGTCGGTGACGGAATTCGGCGCCCGGCCCAACTCGCGCGAGAACGCCGTGCCCGCCGTTCAGAAGGCGCTCGAGGCGTGCCGGGGGCGCAAGAACGCCCTCCTCATCTTCCCGGCGGGGCGCTACGACTTCTGGCCCCAGCACTGCACGGAACGCGTCTATCACATGTCCAACACCACGGACATCAACCCCAAGCGGTGCGCGATCCTGATAGACAAACAGGAAGACCTGACCGTCGAGGGACAGGGTTCCTCGTTCATTTTCCACGACCGCATGTCCCCGGTGGTGGTGGACAACTCGGCCCGCATCGCCCTGCAGAATTTTTCGATAGACTGGGACCGCCCGCTCAGTTCCCAGGGCGAGGTCAAGGCGGTCACCGACCAATACATTGATCTGTACATCGACCCGGTCGCCTACCCCTATGTCATCGAGAACGGCAAGATCGTATTCGTGGGCGAAGGGTGGAAGAGCGCCTGGTGGGGTTCGATGGAATTTGACGCCAAGACCCGTCGCATTCCCCCCCACACGGGCGATGGAACGCTGGGGGGCGGGTGGAGCGATTACAAAGCCGTTGAACTCGAACGGGGCTTGGTGCGATTGAACTATGCCTTCAAGAACAAACCCGCCGTGGGCAACTTTATCCTCCTGCGCCACAGCGAGCGCGACCACGCCGGTATTTTCCTGACGGAAAGCAAAGACCTCGAGTTGCGCAACATCGAGATGTACGCCAACGCCGGCCTGGGCGTGTTGGCCCAGTTTACCGAGAATCTCACGATGAACGCCGTCAACGTGCGACCAAACATCCAGAATGGGCGTTACCTGTCGGGCCATGACGACGGCGCGCAGATTTCCAACTGCCGGGGTCTGGTCAAGATCGAGAATTGTGTCTATCAGGGGTTGATGGACGATCCTATCAACGTTCACGGCACCAGCGTCCGCATCATCGAGCGGAAAAGCGGGGACACTCTTCTGGTGCGTTTCATCCACTCCATGAGTATCGGAATGCCCTTCGGCCATCCGGGTGACCAGGTCAGTTACCTCGACAACGCCACGATGCTTCCCCTCGGGGAGGGGAAGGTCAAGTCGTTCAAGCCGCTCAATCTGACCGATTTCGAAATCACCTTCGAGGCGCCGGTTCCCGACGGGGTCAAGGCGGGCCACGCCCTTGAAAACCTCACCTGGGCGCCGGAGGTCGAGATCCGCGGATGCACCTTCGCCAGTTGCCGGGCGCGCGGGTTGTTGCTTTCCACGCCCGGGCGGACCGTCATCGAGAAGAACCGCTTCGAGTCGAGCGGGTCGGCCATCCTGATTGCGGGCGACGCCAACCAGTGGTACGAATCGGGCGCCGTGCGCGACGTGCTGATTCGCGACAACGTGTTCGACAACTGCCTGACGAACCTCTACCAGTTCTGCGACGGGGTGATCAGCGTCTATCCCGAGATTCCCGCGTTCGAGAAGGCGCCCGCGCCGTTCCACCACAATATCCGCATCGAGAACAACACGTTCCTCTCGTTCGATTATCCGGTACTCTACGCCTGTTCTGTGGACGGATTGAAGTTTGCCGGAAACAAAATTGTCCGGACCGATTTCACGAAACCTTTCCACAGCCGCAAGTTCACGCTCAACTTCGCGTTCTGCCGCAACGTCGAGGTATCCGGAACCGAATTTGAAGGTGAGGTGTTGGGCAAGAACATTAAGACCGAGTTTATGAAGGAAAGCGACCTTCAGGTGAAATCGGGACAGGGGTTTTTGAAGCCCTGAGTTACAAGCGAATTGAAATAAGGGACAGGAGAGCACCGGCAATGGGAAACAGCCTCAAGAACAGAGAAACCATGACCCCGCGCGACCGGGTGTTGCGCGCTCTGCGCCACGAGCAACCCGACCGCGTTCCGATCGACCTGGGCGGCAACCAGACCGGCATCCACAAGTTCGCCTACCAGGCGCTGATCGAACATCTGGGTATTCCCGACGAGATTCAGATCGTGGACGCGGTCCAGCAGCTGGCGCAGCCGTGCGAAGCGCTGCTCGAACGGCTGCATGTGGACACGCGCTATATCCGTGCCGGAGCCGCCGCCGGGTTTCAGGGCGCGATTGTGAAAAACACGCGCGACGGGGAGGTCTGGAACGACCTGACCGACGAGTTCGGCGTCACGTGGTCCATGCCCGACTCCAACCCGTTCTTCATGGACATCTCGCACCACCCGCTGGCCCACGCCTCGATCGAGGACCTGCGCGATTACCCCTTCCCGAAGGGGGACGATCCGGGGCGGTTCGAGGGGTTGCGAGAACGCGCGCTCACACTGCGCAATGAGACGCCCTACGCGGTCGTCACTGGCATTTCGGGCGTGGTCTATGAAATCTGCTGGTACCTGCGCGGACTCGAACAGTGGTTCAGTGACATGCTGACCCTGCCGGAGTTCTGCGAGGCGCTGCTGGACCAGACGCTCAAGTTCTGGATGGACTGGTTCCGCGCGTTCCTCGACGAGGTGGGCGATTTGGTGGACGTCATCATGGTGGGGGACGACCTGGCGGGACAGTCTGGACCGCTCTTTCATCCCCAGTTCTACCGTCAGGTGGTCAAGCCGCGTCAGAAGAAACTGGTCCAGTACATCCACTCGCGCACGAGCGCCAAGGTCTGGTACCACACCTGTGGCGCCTGTCAGGCATTCATCCCGGAACTGATCGACAATGGGGTAGAGATCCTGAACCCAGTCCAGATCAGCGCGAGCGGCATGGACCCCGCCACCCTCAAGGCGCAGTTCGGCGGCCAGTTGTCCTTCTGGGGCGGTTCGATAGACTCTCAGCACGTCCTGCCGAGCGCTACGCCGGAAGTGGTGTATGACCACGTGCGCCGCAATCTTGAAATCTGGAAACCGGGCGGCGGATATGTGTTCAACAACGTCCACAACATCCAGGCCGGCGTTCCGCCCGAAAATATCGTGGCCCTCTACGATTCGGCCTATGAGAACGGGTTCTATTGAGAGAAATACCTTATTGCGACTCTTAAGGAGTTTGGGCGTTTTTCTTTTTCAAAGTCGTAATCCGGTTTGCGCTAAAGGGGCGCTCCAACACATGACGGGAGGATGGGTGATGTTTGTCAAAACGAAACGGCCCTGTTTTTTTTTCAGATATTGTGTCGGTGTGCTTCTTCTCCGTGCACTTTTAGTGCCTGTGGGCATATTTGCGTCACCCGCGGATAGAGATGGAAGGATTGAAGTTCCGTCTATCAAAACGAGAGCGGATTTTCCGATTTTCTCAATATTTAGAGAGGACTTTCCGTGGCATTCTGCGCAGAGCCACCGCAGGTCAGATCCCTATTCTCTAAACATTATCCTCGCTGTCTGGAGAAATGGTTACTGTATCGCCTCCAGTGACGATACGAATGGGGGGCCTCCCTATAAAGGTGGTTTTCTTGCGGAAGCGACTCAGCAGAGTATCATGAAAAAGCTGAGATCCTTCAATCCGCCTCAGAATAAGAGTATCATAGCACTCGATGCTCCCACTGAGACAACCATTGCCATTCGTGACGAATACACGAGTAAATCTTTTGCATTGCGCCTTCCGGATGAGGAGTATTATTTGAATGAACCTTGTGTCTACTATAAGGAAGATCTTCCACTATTGGAAGCGTGGAAAAACCTGCGACAATTCGGCAAGATGATTGATAAGAACCAGATCTCTTCTCAAGAAAATGACACTTTTTCTCTCCAAGAGTGTCCACCTCCAAGAATCTATACGGCGGTCGTATTCCGGCATGTCGGTTCGGATCGGAAACTGGTACACCCGGTGATTCTCAACAGTCGTGAGGAGGGGTACCACGCCGTCCTGCAGGATATTCCCATGCCTTTGATTGTGTTGTGTCAGAAAGAAGCCGTAACTCTGGATACGATTCTGGCCTTGCATACGATTCTGATCAAGAATGATAAGATCAGAGGAGCCTCATCGGGTACTGCCGAGATCTCGTTTTACGGGCCTGAGGGAAAAGAAACCTACACTCTCGATCTGGATCAAATGTCTGAAATAAGGAAGCGGTGGAGTGAATTTTCGCCTGTGCCTTCAAGTGTTGTCAGGTACTTTGAGGAAATGGGTCAGATTGACGAAAAGTGAGCGACAATTCTAAATAAGGGGGCATCCAATGTCCGGAAAAGTGTTTTCCAAAATTATGTGGACCGCCGCACTCGCAGTGTGGCTCATTCCTTCAGTTCCGCTTCCCGCGGCAGAGGTGGACAACTGGGGACAGGTGGAGAAGCAGTTCAAGGAACTTCCGATGGAGGCGCGGGAACTCACCGGCCCGCTCTACTGGCTGCATGGCGACGAAAGCCAGGCGCAACTCGAAAAAGAACTCGACAAGGTGGCCGAGGGGGGCAATGGAAATTTTACCGCCGAGTCGCGCCCCCACTCCGACTGGCTGGGCGACGGGTGGTGGCGCGATCTGGACATCTGTCTCCAGAAAGCGAAGAAACTCGGCCTCAAGATGTGGATCTTCGACGAGAAGTGGTGGCCGAGTGGCGAGGTGGGCGGGAAGGTGCCGCCCCAGTACGGCTGCAAAAAGATTGAAGGCAAGGGGATCCCCGTCGAAGGCCCCAGGGCCTTCAGCGCTCCCGGATACGGGGGGAAACAGACCGTCGCGGTCCTGGCCGGACGCGAAATCGGGGACGGACAGATAGACGGAGCCTCCCTCGTGGACCTGACCGGCAAGATCCAGGACGGAGTCCTGAAATGGGACGTTCCGGCGGGCAAATGGAAAATCCTGAATTTCACGTGGCGTCACACGGGCGGGCAACGTCTCTTGGTGGACGGCGCCAGTCAGGACGCGGTGGACTGGTACATCCAGACCGTCTATCAGCCGCACTACGACCGCTTCAAAGCGGACTTCGGCAAGACCATCGTCGGGTACTTTTACGATGAGCCGGAAACCCCCAGCGATTGGGGGACGGAAGTCATCCCCCTGCTCAAAGAGCGCGGCGTGGACTGGAAGAAGGCGCTCGTGGCGTGGAAGTTCAAGCTGGCGGGGGAGGAACAAACCGCCGCGCGTTATCAGTACCAGGACGCGCTGGCCGAAGCGTGGGGCCGCACGCTCTATGGCGGCCTGACGCAGTGGTGCGAGGAAAAGGGCGTTCAGTCCATCGGCCACTTCCTTGAGCACAACCTTGAATACCTGAACCCCAACCTGTGCGCGGGGAACATGTTTCAGCTCGAAAAATACAGCAGCATGGGGGGCATTGACGCTGTCTTCGCGCAATTCGTCATGGGGAAACGCGAGGGAAGCGATGCTGCCACTTGGCAGACCCCGAAACTGGGCAGCTCGATTTCGCACGCCTATGGGAAAAAGGACGATGTGGCGATGGTCGAAATCTTCGGCGCGCGCGGGCAGGATCTCACCTATCCCGAGATGAAGTGGTGGACCGACCACATGCACGTCTCGGGGATCAACTTCCACATCCCCCACTCGTTCAACCCCCGTGGGCCGTTCGATACGGACTGTCCCCCTTATTTCTACAACGGCGGGTATGAACCCCGCTGGCCGCTCTACCGCGTGTACGCGGACTACACCTCGCGCCTCAGCGTCCTTTTCACGGGGGGCCACCACGTCGCCCCAGTCGCGTTTCTCTTCCTGGGCAACAGCGCACATGCCGGCAAATACATTCCCCCGGAACAGATGACCGACGCGCTTCAGGACTCCCTGCTCGACTGCGACTGGATTCCGTATGAGGTTCTCGAAAAAGACATGAAGATCGAGGGCAAAGGACTGGCTCTCCGCGAGGAACGCTACCGCGTGCTTGTCGTGCCGCCCGTGGAGACGATCCCTTACGCCACGCTCGAAAAAGTGAAACAGTTCTACGATGGCGGCGGCGTGGTGGTGGGGTATGGCTTTCTCCCCACGCAGTCGGCCACCCTCGGAAAGACCGCATCGGACATCGCCCAACTCCGCGAGGCCGTCTGGGGCGACCCGAAACCGGGCCTGACCACCTGCAAAACCAACGGGGCGGGCGGGCGCTCCTACCTGATGCCCGAGAAGCCCTCGGTCCAGGAAGTGCAGCAGGTGGTGGCGCAGGATGCCGGGGTGCGGCCCACGCTGGAAGTCCTCCAGGGCGAAACGAGCAACTGGCTCCACGCCCTGCACCGCGTCAAGGAAGGGCGCGACCTGTTCTTGCTGGTCAACCAGAACCACCAGGGCGCGGCGCGGACGTTCCGCCTCCGCCTGACCGCTCCGGGTGTCCCCGAAATCTGGGACGCCATGCGCAACGAGATCGCGTCGGTCCCGTTCGAGCGAAAAGGGGAGAGCGTTGAACTAGATCTGACGCTCGAACCCCTCGAAAGCGCCGTGATCGTCTTCCAGCCGGAAAAACGCCCCCTCCCGGCGCGGATCGTCTCCGGTTCTGCGTCTCTACCGAAACGTATCGAGTTGACCCGCGAGGCGGCGCCGAAGCCGGTTCCGTTGCCGGAATTGACGCAAAAACAGGTTCCGCTGGCCGATTGCGCCTGGATGTGGTACCCCGATGAAAACCCGGTGGCCAGTGCGCCTGCCGGAGTTCGATATTTCCGGAAAGCCCTTTCGATCCCCAGCGGCGCCACGGTTAAAACGGCCACGTTCGCCCTCACGGCGGACAACGAGATAGACGTCTTTGTCAATGGGCGGAAGGTCGAGATTGGCGCCGAACGCATTGTCTGGAATTCGGTCAAGAACCTGAATATCGCCGAGTTCCTGAAGCCGGGTGAAAATCTCCTGGCCATCGCCGCCACCAACGCGACCGACAAACCCAGCCCGGCGGGACTCATCGGAAAACTGACCGTCGAGTTCGACAAGGGCGATCCCCTGATCGTCAAGATTGACGAATCGTGGAAGACGCACAACCAGAAAGCCGCCGAGTGGCAGACCGCGAAGTGCAACGACACGGTCTGGGCCACGGCCCGGAAAGTGGCGGACTACGGCGGCGGCCCGTGGGGACAGGTGGGACAGAGCGCCAGCGGTCTGACCCTCAGCCCGATCAAGGAAGCGAATCCTTTCGCCGGGAGTTGCGACCTGCCGACGGATGTGGACCTCAAGACCGCGCGTGTTGTTCTGGAAATGGACGGGATAACGCCGGAGGAAGCCGCCCGGGTCTCCGTCAACGGCGAGTACGCCGGAGGCTTCATTGGCAAGCCCCTGCGGCTCGACGTGACCGGTCGTGTGAAGACCGGGAAGAACACCTTCCTGATCGAACCCTTCGCGCCCGGAAAAGTCTGGCTGGCGGTCTATCCGAAATAGGAGTTGTGTGAGTAAAAGGATTGAATGAAGAAACCGCGCATCGGAACAATTCCGAGCGCGGTTTCTTCATTCTGAGATGAAATATCCGTTTCGTGGAAGCGGCAGGCGGGTGAGACTTCCGTATTTTCCATGTTTCTCAAGATCTCTGGAGCAAGTTTCTTGCTCCGGCCCGCGCTTTCTGGTATGCAGGAGGGTCTATGGACCCGACCGCCTCCCACTCTCTCCGCTTTCCCCTGTCGCCCGGTCCGGATGACTGGCGGCAGATGGCTTCGGCTCGCGACGCGCAACCGGTCGCGCCCTGGACCGTTTCCGAGCGGGTGGCGCTCTGGGAGGTCAATCGCGCGGCGGGAGGGCATGCGGCGGTTGAACGCAATATCGAGGCGCTGGGGAACCCCGCGACTCTGGCCGTGGTGGCCGGGCAACAGGCGGGGCTTTTTCTGACCCCTTTGTATATCCTCTATAAAGCGCTGGCCGCCGTCCGATGGGCCGGACGGCTCACGGATTTTCTGGAGCGTCCCGTTGTGCCGATTTTCTGGGTCGCATCGGACGATCACGATTTCGAGGAGGTCCGGAATACGGCCTACCTGAACAGCGAAGGCCGTTGCAAACGCTGGGCCTACACCCCGCCCGGTTTCGATCCTGCGGGCCGGTCGGTTTTTGATATTCCCGCCGCGCCGGAAGTTCTGGAATCGTTCTTTGCGCTCCTCGACACCGATACGCACGATTCAGAATTCAAGAAATCCCAGATTCACCGCTGGCGCGCGTTGGCGTGCGAATCAAAAACCCTTGAGGATTTTTTCATGCGGGCTTTGGCCCATTTGTGTGGTCCGATGGGATTGGTTTTGCTTCCCGCCCGGCTTGCCCCGGTTCGTCAGCGGGCCATACCCGTGATGGAACGCGAGATCCGCCATCCCGGGGCGCTTTCGCAATGCATTGCCGGGCAAGGGAAGCCATTTGAGGATTCTGGCAGGGGGAAAGCGCCGATCCACCGCCTGGGCAACGAAGCAAACTTTTTCCTCTACCGAGCCGGACGGCGCTGCAAGGTCACGGTGGAAGGGGAGCGGTTCCGGATTCACACCCCCGTCTCGCCGGTTTCGGTCGGCGCGGACGATCTTCTGGACGAACTGCGCCAGACGCCCGAGCATTTCTCCCCGAACGTGGTCACCCGTCCGGTGGCGCAGGATGCGGTTCTGCCGACCCTGGCCATGGTGGCGGGACCGGGCGAAGTTCGGTACCTGACCCAACTGGCCGACGCGGGAACGCACGATTTTTACTCGGCGTTCGGCTGCGCCGTGCTTTCGCGTCCGCGGGTTGTACTGGTGGAGCCTCGAATCGAGCGGCTCCTGGAAAAGCGGGGGATTCCGTTCGAACTTCTGGAACGCGAAGCGTGGGAGAGCGTGGAGGCGCGTCTGGCCGACGGCGAACAATCGGAGAATGTCCGCCAGGCGTTCGCGGACCTGAGCAGCGACGCGCAGGTGGCCCTGACCCGTTTGCGGACTCGATTGGGCGGTCTTGGGACCCGTCCTTCGGTGGGGACCGCTTTAGAGAAGACCGAACGCGCCTGGTTTCAGGCGGCCAGTCGTCTGGAAGAACGTGTGCGGCAGGAGCTCCGACAGGAGAACGATACGGGTGCCAGTCAGCGGGAACGAGTGTTGGAGGCGTTGCGTCCTGGCGGTCTGCCCCAGGAACGGGTCTTTGGACCTCTGGCGCCTTTCCTGATGCAATATGGTCCGGACTTGGTTCCCTGGATTCTCGACAAACTGGATCTGGATCGGAACGACCTTCAGGTTTTGCGGCTTGAAGAATTCCTGAAGAACAAGAACCACTCAGAAAAAACGGAGATTGAAGAATGACGGTAGAGAACACAACTCGCGACACCTCGAAATTCGGACCGATTCTGCAACGAATTGTTGAGGCTAAGGAGATAGAGGTCGCGAAGGCTCGCGCCACAACCCCTCTGGATGAAGTGCGCGCCCGCGCGCTGGACATGCCGCCCGCGCGGGACTTCCGGGGCGCGCTGGTGCGTCCGGGCGAAGTGCGGTTGATCGCCGAGGTGAAAAAAGCGTCCCCCTCCAAGGGTCTCATCCGGCCCGATTTCGATCCGGCGGCCATTGCGCGGGCCTACGAGGCGGGGGGTGTGGCGTGCGTCTCCGTCCTCACCGACGCCCCGTTCTTTCAGGGGTCCATCGAGATTTTCAACCAGGTCCGCAACGCCATTGACCTGCCGCTCCTGCGCAAGGAATTCATGATTGACCCGTACCAGTTCTACGAGGCGCGCGCGATGGGCGCCGATGCGGTCCTGCTCATCACGTCCATTCTGACTCCGGCCCAGCTCGCCGATTTTCACGGTCTGGCCCAGTCGCTCGGGATGGCCGTTCTGGTCGAAACCCACTCGGAGGAGGATCTGCGGCGGGCGCTGACCGAGATCCAGCCCTGCCTGCTGGGGATCAACAACCGCGATCTGCACGACTCGAATTTCAAGACTTCGATTGATCACACCGAGCGGATGTTGCCCGTCATTCGGGATCTGACCGGTGGCGTGTTACCGCCAGTTGTGTCGGAGAGCGGGATTGACACTCCGGAGGACATCCTGCGCCTGCGCCGTTTCGGAGTCGCGGCGGCGCTCGTCGGGGAATCGCTCATGCGTCAGCCCGACCCGGGCGCCGCGGCCCGCGCGCTGATGGTCCACGCGGCGGGAGAGACGGGAGCCTGATTTCTGAAGAAAAGTGAACGTCTGATTTTGACATGAGAGGAACCGACCAAAGGAATCGGCGAGCGGTCTCATTTTCGGGCTGTCCCTTTTCCCGTCACTCCCGCACAGGCTGAAAAAAATAGTAACCACAGAAGCACACAGATGGACACCGATGACTTTTCGGTATCTGTGTCCATCTGTGTGCATCTGTGGTTGTTTGTTCGGTCCTGCAATTTCGATATTTGAACCACCAAGGCACCAAGACACCACGGCCCGGTATTTGTTTCCCGTAGTTGTTGTACTTTTCAAACGGGATGACCCGGAGGTGTCACCCCTATTCGGTATAGCGTCCCCAGATTACACCAGAAACCGCATCAGATCCAACTCCTCGTTCGAGAGCGCGGCGGGTCTGTAGTACAGAGCCGTGCGCGAAAGCCCCAGCAACTGGCACTGCCGCGAGAGCGAAATGCGCCTCTCGGCCGGGTCCAACCGGGCGCGTTTCTCAGCGCTCGTCCAGTCCGACTTTTTTTTTCAGCCAGTTCAACTCGTACTGCAGTTGCCCGATCTGGCGATAGAGGTCGTCCACGAGTTCCTTCTGGTCCTTCTGCTTTCGAGTGCGCCGGTCGCGAAACAGATCGGGCGCTTTCTCGATCAGTTCCCGCTTCCACTGGCTGATCTGAACCGGATGGACTCCCAGGTCCGATGCGATCTGGTTGATCGTCTTCTCGCCGCGCAAGGCCGCCAACACCGCCTTGACCTTCGTTTCCACCGCAATGCTCTTTCGGAGTGTCATCTACTGTCTCCTTTTCCCAAAGTTTAGGGCCGGAGACTTAACAAGTGCAACTGTCTAAAAATGGGGAGCACTACACATCCAGTCCGGGCGACTGCGTTTTGCGTCCTGCAATCGGCTTTATGCCGAATTCGCCGCAAAGGTTGCAGCGCCCACCCGACTTGGACCCCACTATGCACCGGGTTCACCAGAGCCCAACCAGAGTGCGAATGGAAGCGGGATGGCCAAGATCGCAAACGCTGAGGCGACGCTGCGGTGACCAACACGTTGGTCCTTGACAATGCCTTCTCATGGAAGACGCAAATGTGCGAGGATACGGCGTTCTCATGAAGGGGCATTTCTCGCGTCTCCGTTTTGTGTTTGGGTATTCGAAAAGGGAGGACCGTTTTTCAACTCTTGAAAACAGGAACGGCTGTTTTGACTCTGGCTTTGCATTTGTGTCTCCTTCGTGCGGAAGCGCAAAAAGTTTCAGGGTGAAAAATATGCACGTGTAAAGATTTGTCTTGCGTATTTGATTGCTCCCTTCTAAAGTAGCCGAAGCAAATGGGGTCAGGTACCTTTGAAATGACCATCGCTTAGAGACAAGAGGAGAGAAAAATCATGTATTTGCCACTGGGAACTTTTTCACCGTCCGTAAAATTGGGGTTTGTTTCCGCGTCGCGGAATTGCTTCCCCCGGAGTCTTTCCGAAGCGCGCGCAAAGAAACTGATTGCGGCATGCAAAGAGCAGGGAATCGAATTGGTGGTGCCGCAGGGCGAGTGCGCGGTCATTGAGTCGCGCGAGCATGCGGGTGACGCGGCTGCGCAGTTGATGGCGGCTGGGTGCGACGCGGCGGTTCTGTTTCTGGGCAATTTTTCGCCGGAGATCGAGGATGCGCAGTTTGTGAAAGATTTCAATGGGTGCGTGATGGTACTGGCGGCGGCTGAGGAAAGCGTGTGTACGTTGCTCGAAGGGCGTGGCGACGCGCTGTGCGGGTTGTTGTCGGCGGCGATGGCGGTGGAGAAACGCGGGTTGAAGGGGCGGGTTTTCCTGCCCGAGCAGCCGTTGGTGGATTGCGCCCGCGGGGTGGAAGAGATTGCGCGGTTCATTGACGTGATGAAGGTGGTCAAGGGGACGCAGAACATGACGATCGGCCTGTTCGGGCCGCGTCCGCGCGATTTCGAGACGTGCAATTACAACCTGGCCTCTATCTTCTCGATGGGCATCGAGGTCGAGGAACTCGGTTTCTTCGATCTGGCCAACGAAGTCCAGAAGGTCAAGAGCGAGTCGGATCTGGCGGGGATCGAGACGGAGATGAATCAGGCGATTGACAACATCCCGACCGATGGGTTTATCAATCGCTTGTCCGCCTACGAGCAGGCGCTTCTGAACTACAAGGATCGGCTGAAACTCTCGGGCGCCACGACGCAGTGCTGGTCGGAGCAGGAGTGGAAGTTGCAGCACACGCCCTGTTTCATCAATGGCCGTCTGGCGGCTAAGGGTTTTCCGATCGCGTGCGAAAACGACGCCTACTCCTTGATCTCCGAGTTGATGGGGCAGTATGCGACGGGCGAGAGCGTCACGATTCTCGACCTGAATCACAGCATTCCGCGCGATCTGGACAAGAGCCTCGAACAGTATCCGGTCGAAGACTTGGTGGGACTTTTCCACTGCGGTAATACGGATCCGAAACGGATGAAGGATCCTAAAATGTGTTTCCAGGTGATCATGAAACGCCTGATGGAACCGGGTAAGCCGGCGGATATCACGCGTGGAACGATCGAAGGACAGATCGCCGCATCGCCCATCACCGTGCTTCAGGTGCATGGCGTGGGGGACAAGATGCGCGCCTACATCATCGAGGGCGAGTTCCTGGATCTGGACCCGAAGACGTTCGGCAGCACGGGCACGGCGTATCTGCCGGGCTTCGGGCGGTTCTACCGCCATGCGATGCTGGGCAAGTTCCACCACCACGCGGCCGTGGCGTTCAAGCATTGCGGGGGCGTTCTGTACGACGCCTTGAAGCTGTTGGGGGTCGAGGAAATCTATACCCCGAACCCGGCGAGTGTGCCGTATCCGGGCGAGAATGTGTTCCGGATGAAAAAGTAATTCATCGGGTTGTCTCGGGAGGGATATCTCGGGCCGGATTTGGGGCCGATTTGCGGCCCCAAATCTGGCCAATGGGTTTGGAATGAGTGGTACTAGCGGGGAATTTTTTTTGAAATGGAAGGCGCTCACATGACAGCCAAATATGCGATTGGATTGGACTTCGGCACGAACTCGGTTCGCGCCGTGCTGGTGAATGTGCAAACGGGAGAGGAACTGGCCACCAGTGTTTTCGGCTTCCCGACAGGGAAAGCGGGGATCGTGCTGGACGACCGTGATCCGAATCTGGCCCGGCAGCATCCGAACGACTATCTGGTGGGAACCGAGACGGTGGTTCGCGATGTGGTGGCGCAAAGCCGGGGGAAGAACGGGTTTTCCCCTGAAGATGTGATCGGCATCGGAGTGGACACGACGGGTTCGACGCCGATCCCGGTGGATGCCGCGGGTACGCCGCTGGCGCTCAAACCGGAGTTTCAGAATTATCCGGCGGCGATGGCCTGGTTGTGGAAAGATCACACGGGCCATTCCGAAGCGGTCGAGATTACGGAGCTGGCGCGCAAGATGCGCCCGCAGTATCTGGCCAAGTGCGGGGGGATCTACAGCAGCGAGTGGTTCTGGTCGAAGATTCTGCAATGCAAACGTTCGGCGCCGCAGGTGTTCGACGCGGCGTACACGTGGGTCGAGCATGCCGACTACCTGCCGGCAGTGCTCACGGGTACCATGACGCCCCAGGCGGTGAAGCGCTGCATTTGCGCGGCGGGCCACAAGGCTATGTTCCACCCCGAGTGGGGGGGATATCCGGATGCGGAATTCCTCGGAGCGCTTGACCCGGCGCTGGTGCGCGTGCGCCAGTCGCTGCCGGACAAGGCGTACAATGTGGCCGATTCGGCGGGCGGGCTGACGGCGGAGTGGGCCGCTCGGCTGGGCGGTTTGCCGGTCGGTATCCCGGTGGCCGTTGGGGCTTTCGACGCGCACTTGGGCGGTGTGGGGTCGGGTATTCAGCCGGGTGTGCTGGTCAAGAACCTGGGCACGTCATGCTGCGACATGATGGTGGCGCCACTGGCGGCAAATCTGCCCGATATCCCCGGGCTGTGTGGGATTGTGCCGGAGTCTATTCTCCCCGGCATGTTTGGCCTGGAAGCGGGCCAGTCGGCAGTGGGCGATATTTTCAACTGGTTTGTGGAATGTGTGCAACCGGCAGGCAAGGGGCATGCGGAACTGACCCGCGAGGCCGAGGCGTTGCGTCCGGGCGAGAGCGGTCTGCTGGCGCTCGACTGGCACAATGGCAACCGGACGGTGCTGGTGGACCAGCGACTGACGGGTGGTCTGCTCGGCATGACGCTGCACTCGACGCCGGCGGAGATTTACCGCGCCCTCGTCGAGGCGACGGCCTTCGGAGCGCGTGTGATCATGGAACGCTTCGAGGAGTACGGCCAGAAGGTCGAGCGGATCGTGAACTGCGGCGGCATTTCGGTTAAGAACCCGATGGTGATGCAGATTTACGCCGACGTGATGGGGCGTCCGCTTCAGATTTCGCGCAGCGCACAGACAGCGGCGCTGGGGTCGGCCATGGCGGGCGCCGTGGTGGCGGGCCAGGCGGCGGGCGGACACGCGGACTTCGCGTCGGCGGTGGCCGCCATGACGGGCGTGCGCGAGGAAGTCTTCAAACCCATTCCCGAGAATCAGAAGGTGTACGAGCGCCTTTTCGCGCTTTACCGGCGGATCCACGACGCGTTTGGCGTTCGGGAAGGCGGGGGCGATCTCTACAGCGTGATGAAGGAACTCCTGGAAATCAGAAGCGAGGCGCGGCGGTGATGACGGTGTTCAAGGAATTGCGTGAGGCGGTCTGGCAGGCGAACCTGGATCTGGTGAAGGCCGGGCTGGTGGTGCTGACCTGGGGTAACGCCAGTGGGGTGGATCGCGCGGCGGGGGTCATGGCGATCAAACCCAGCGGCGTGGATTACGCGGTTCTGAGTCCAGAGGACATTGTGCTGCTGGATCTCGAAACGGGAAAACCGTGCAAGGGAACCACCCTGCGACCCTCGTCCGACACGCCCACGCACCTGTTGCTCTACCGCGCGTTCCCGGAGATTGGCGGCGTGGTTCACACGCACTCCGAATGCGCGACCAGCTGGGCGCAGGCGCACCGCGAGATTCCGTGCCTGGGCACCACACATGCGGACCAGTTCTACGGCGCAGTGCCGCTCACCCGTCCCCTCTCGGACGCCGAGATCGAAGGCGACTACGAAGTGAACACCGGCGAGGTGATCGTCGAGCGTTTCCGGCAGGCAGGGTTGAACCCGGAGTATGTTCCGGGCGTGCTGGTGGCGTCGCACGCGCCCTTCACGTGGGGCAAAACGGCTGCCAAGGCGGTCGAGAACGCCGTTGTGCTCGAACAGGTGGCTCGCATGGCGCTCCAGACCTTTACGGTGAATCCGCAGGCGGCGCCCGTTCCGCAGAAGTTGCTCGACAAGCATTTCCTGCGCAAGCACGGGGCAGGCGCCTATTACGGGCAGGGGAAGGCTGGATAATCAATGAGTTTGCGGGTGCCGTGGACGCATTGAGGAAATCTCTCTGCCAGAATGGACAATCCCCGCCGAGCCTCTCAAGAGGCTCGGCGGGGATTGTCTGTTGGGCGGGAGGGAAGGTCCTGGATGTTACATGAAAGAGGTCTCTTTTCCGCCCCGGCGTCCCGAAAACCGGGAGAATGTTTTACCAGGCTTTGAACGGATTGAAGTAATCGAAGTTGGTTATGTTCGTGTAAACGAGTTCGCCCTTGCTGCGGGTTCCGTTGGTCGCATCGTAAAACTCATAGTCTCCCGAGTTGTGCCCATAGGTTCTGTCCGGGCCTGCGCTGGTGAGAGCGTACTGTCCCACCCTCAGGTAGGTCCAGTTGCCGGGCTTGGCTCCCTGACAAGGCCCCGCTTCATCGTCCGCGTACATGAAGGTCCACGGCGGCGGCTGGTCACCCGGCACAAATCCGCCAAACTGAGAGGTTTCCGGGGGAGTGGTCACGAAAGGATCCACAGGGATGCTGTTCATGTAGGCCACCGGCGTGGTCAGGGGGACAAACACGCCCGATGTACCCCCTCGCAGATTCTGGGCTTGCCTCGTTCCCCAGTCTCTGAGCCGTTGCTGTCCCGCGGCGGTGTCGTCGTCCCAGAAATCCACCAACCAGAGTCCCGTGTCGGTGCGGAAAATTTCATAGGCGGTCGTGATGGCCTTCATATCCGATTTGACGCGCGAGATTTTGGCGCGGGTCTGGGCTTCCAGAAAGTTGGGCACGGCAATCGCCGCCAGAATGGCGATAATCGCCACGACGATCAACAATTCAATCAGGGTAAACGCCCGTTTCGCCATTCTCCCGCTCCTTCTCTGCCTGCGATCACCCGGAATGCGTACTATTCGGAAAGGGCAATTCACTGGGTTTTCGCGTGCTTGCATGACCGAACGGCTCAGGTCGCTTGACGGCCGTGTCGCGCCCGATTACCAGGGTTTGTACGGGTTGAAGTAGTCGAAATTCGTTATGTTCGTATAGACGATCTCGCCCTTGCTGCGGGTTCCGTTGGTCGCGTCATAGAAGGCGTAGTTGGTGGTGTTGAAACCGTAGGTTTTGTCGGGTCCGGCACTGGTGAGGGCATACTGTCCCAGCTTCAGGTAGGTCCAGTCCGACTTGTAGCCCGCGCAAGGTCCCGGCTGATCGTCAATGTACATGAAGGTCCACGGTGCGGGCCAGTCGCCTTCAACAAGGCCGCCGAACTGGGAAGATTCGGGGGGGGCGGTCAGGAAGGGATCCACCGGAATACTGTTCATGTAGGCCACTGGGGTGGTCAGGGGGACAAACACGCCCGATGTGCCCCCTCGCAGATTCTGGGCTTGTCTCGTTCCCCAGTCTCTGAGCCGTTGCTGTCCCGCGGCGGTGTCGTCGTCCCAGAAGTCCACCAACCAGACTCCCGTGTCGGTGCGAAAGATTTCATAGGCGGTGGTGATGGCCTTCATATCCGATTTGACGCGCGAGATTTTGGCGCGGGTCTGGGCTTCCAGAAAATTGGGCACGGCGATGGCTGCCAAGATGGCGATGATGGCCACCACGATCAACAGTTCGATCAGGGTGAAAGCCTGGTTTTGAGTTGCTTGCCTGGATGCGACCGTTTTGCGATTCATACGAACCTTCCTTTCCGAGGAATTTTTTGGAGAGCCTCTTTTCTCGAATTCAACGAATCTTGCAGGAATCGAATCCCCTCATGTTTGAGTACATAATGTCGCCTTTGCTACGGGTCCCGTTGGTTGCATCATAGAATTCAAATTTAGCCGTGGGCCACCCGTAGAGCCGATCTGGGCCTGGGCTGGAAAAGGAGTAATCTCCTGGTTGTTGAAAGTCGTACGCTTTGGCATTCTTGATAATGGATTCCTCGTCCGAATACAGGAAGGTGTAGGGAGGGGCCCAGTCGCCTGCGACAAGATCGCCAAATTCGGGGGGGACTGTTGCGAAGGGATCGATCGGAATACTGTTCATGTAGGCGACCGGCGTGGTCAGAGGAACGAATACCCCCATCATTCCCCCGCGGGCGTCCGTGCTCTGATAAGTACATCCGAAATCTTTGAGCCGTTGTAACCCTGCAGCGTTATTGTCGTCCCAGAAATCGATCAACCAGAGGCCCGTATCGGTTTTGAACACTTCGTATGCGGTACTCAGGGACTTCATATCCGCCTTGACGCGCGAGATTTTGGCGCGGGTCTGGGCTTCCAGAAAGTTCGGCACGGCGATGGCGGCCAGAATGGCGATGATCGCCACGACGATCAGAAGTTCGATCAGGGTAAAAGCGCGTTTCCGTGTTTCTCGCTTGGATTGAGTGGTTCTGTTGCTCATTATTTAGAGTCCTTTCCAGATCATTTTCCTCCGCGATGGGTCAGACCGAGCGCCGAGGTGTCCCTCACCAGAGGGTAATGGGGTTTAACTGACTCAAAGCCGGTCATGCTTCGTGTTCATTGTTGCTCCTCCAAACTGTCCGATGGAGAGGACAGACGGGTGTCGAGAGAAAACCGAAAAATTGGCATGTCGGAAAATCGCTGGTAAATTTTTCTGTGCCCGATTGTTTGTTTGTTGCTCATACAAACTAATTATACACATACAGGGGGATCGTCTGTCAAGCAGTTTTTCTGAAAAATGCGTTTACTTTTAAGGGAAAAGAGGTTCTACTCGCGAGGATTGATCGGGCGCGCTATTCCCGGGCGAACGAACAGGCGCCGTTCCAGACGGGAGCGCCTCCGGCGGCGTTCTGTAACTCCAGGTTCAATGTGTGGCTGGGGCGGGTCGAACCCGCCGATTCGAGGGCGGAGAAACGCCCGTTGAGCCGGTACTGATACCCCGCCCGGCCTTTGGCTTTCTGGATGCCAACCTGAACGGGGCTGACAAAGTAAACATTGCCGTTCGCAGCGCGGTTCAGTTCGATGCGCAGGCGCACCACCAGGTCTTCCACTTCTTCCGGCGTCAGTCCCTCAGAGGGGAAACTGGCCGGATCCACCAGAATACAAGGTTCCTCGGCCATCTGGGCGGTGTTCAGGGAGGCCAGAAGGTCGCACACAACTTCGTTGATGGCGTCGGGCAGGATGGAAGACGTTTCCGTCTTTTCTTTTTCCGGATTGGCCGGGGGGATGGGTGTTTCAGCTATCGGCGGTTTCGATTCGGGTTTCTCCGGTTGTTCCGTTCGGCCCCACCGCGCGATCTGAAGCACGGAGGAAGAATCCGGCGACGGTTGTGAAAGGGACTGGCATCCTGCCAGGGCAAGTGTTACCCCGAATGCCACTGCCGTGTTTCTCAGCCCCTTGCCCCACATGGTTGTGACACTCCTCTCGATTGCAACGGCGCGGTGCGCCGGTTTCGGTTTGCCATTGCGCGAATGCGCGTCTCAGCGCCGTGTGAAAAGAATCTCGATGCGCCGGTTCTGTTGTTTGGCCTCGGGCGTGTTGCCCGGTACGGCCGGGTAGTACGATGAATAGCCCGCCGCCGAGAGGTACTCGGCGGGGACGCCGTTCTGCAACAGGTAATTGACCACCTCGGTCGAGCGGGCGGTAGAAAGATCCCAGTTCGACTTGAACTTGGCCGTCACGATCGGATCGGTGTCCGTGTGGCCCTGGATCTGAATGTTGAACCCGATGTCTTTCGGGATGTTCTTTTCGAGTTCTTTGTACGTTTCCACGAGTTTCATCAGTTTGAGTTGCCCGCCCGGGGTCAGGTCGGCGCTGCCCGAGGCAAAGAGCACCTCGCTCTGGAACACAAACCGGTCGCCCGAGACCTTGACGTTTTCGACTCCGCCGAGCACTTTCGACAGGCGCGCCAGGAAGTCGCTGCGGTACTGCTCGAAGTCTTTCAGGCGGGTGATTTCCTTCTCGCGGCGCTGGAGTTCCGCGACCAGTTTGGCCAGATCGAGTTTTTCCTGGGTCACGGCGATCAGGGTCTGCGAGGTTTGCGCGCCTTCTTTGATCATTTCGGCCTGGCGCAGTTGGGCTTTGGCCAGTTCGTGGCGCAGTTCGTTCAGTTCCGCCTGGACGTTGGCCAGGTTGACGAGAGCGTTGGCGAGCGATTCGGACGTGACGGCCAGGTCGCTGGCCGCTTTCGATTCCTTCTGGGTCGAAGCGGCGATCTGTTTGAGCGCTTCCTCCAGATCGGTTTTGCTCTTCCGGCTTTCGGTTTGCGACTGCGAGAGGGCGATCAGGGCGGCGGCCAGGGATTCGCTTGTCACGTTCAGGTCGCTCTTCGCCTTCATCTCGTTCGACTCAGACGCTTTCAGGCGTTCGAGCGCTTCGGCCAGTTCCACCTGTTTGCGCGAAAGATCGCTTTTCGTCGAATCGAGCATGGCGAAGGCGCTCTTCATGTTGGCTTCGGACTGGGTGAGATCGCGGCGCGTCTTGTCGGCGTTCGCGCGCGACTGGCTGAGCTGCTCTTCCATCTGGTTGATCTGTTCCTGCATGCTCTGGAGTTTGGTGTCGCGGGTGCCCAGGGAGGTGAGCAGACTGGTCTGCGTGGCGGCGAACACCATGAGCAGGAACATCAGCACGAGAATCACCGACACTGTCGCGTCGGTGAAACCGGGCCAATAATCAATGCTGTGGTCCTGACGGTGTCGTTTACTCATCGGTCAACCGGAAACCTGTTCTGCGCGGCATTGTCTGGAGGCGCGCTTTCTCATTGCAATCAACACGATACTGAAAACCGCTTTATTCAACCACGGAATAGACGGAACACACGGAAAAAGCCGTTTCAGTGTGTTCCGTCTATTCAGTGGTTGTTCTCCAATCCCGCTCTCTAATATGCCGAGTTCGTGTCATCTTGAGCGCCAGATCGTGTCAATGGCCCCCGGCGATCTTGCACAGGGCGCCGAACTCCTGGCGCAGCACCCGCACCATCTCTTCGTGGTTCTCGATGCCCAGCGACTGGATGGACTGCTGGAGCGCCGTCATGCGCGCCATGGTCTGATTCATCCCCTTGATTTCCGTCAGCATCAGGCGCTGGCTGTCGTTTTCGGCGCGGGTCAGGTCCACCAGCTCGCCCATCGCCTCGCGGATCAGATCCTGGTTCGTGGACAGGCCCGCGATGGCCTTGTTGGTCATTTCGATTTCCTGCGCGAGCGTCACCATTACCTCGCGGAAGTTCGACTGCATCCCCTCGGTGCGCTCGACGATCTGGAGCAGGCGCCCTAGGTTCTCGCCCAGTTGGCGTTGCGTGGCTTCCATGTAACGGGCGATGCCTTCGGTGACCGAACCTTCCGGAATGCCCTTGAAGGCCGCCAGGTTCAGGGAGGCGCCGCCGGTCATGGCGCTGAAGACGGGCTGGAACATGGCGCTGTCGAGCGTCTCGAGCCGCGAGAGAAAGCGGTTCTGGCCCGCGACCTGTTGCAGGTGGATGAAACCGAGCACCAGGCTCGTGATCATACCGAACACGCTGGTCGTATAGGCTGTGGCCATGCCGTTGATGGGTTGTTTGATCCCGCTGATCAGCGCCGCGATCACTTTCTCGGGGGCGTCGAACGCCAGTTGCGTCAGGTTGCTGATGACTTTTTCGATTTCGCCCAGCGACATCAGGAGGCCGATGAAACTGCCCAGGAGTCCCAGCACGATCAGCAGCCCGGCCACATAGCGCGTGACATTGGCGCGCTGGTCCATGACCAGCGCCACCTTCTCGGCGTGGCTTTCGCCGTTGGGCTGCCCGCCGCGTCCCACCTGAAAGGCGTAGAGCATGAGCCGCTCGCGCGTTTCCGAGACGGGCAGATCCTCGAGCGCCTCGCCGTCGAGCCACGCCTCGTCTTCGCCGCTCGAGAAACGCTCGCGAATTTCCTCGAGCGCGCTGAACTCGCGTTGCAGACGCAACAGCGCGTAGAGCACGTAAAAGAGCCCCAGCACAAAGACGCTCAGGATGAGGCTGTTGAGTTTCTCACTGGTTTTCCAGAATTCAAACAGAGTCTTCCAGAAATAGGTGACACATACGGCCGTGAAGACCAACGCAATGGCTGTCGCCAGCAGGTTGGTTCCCGCTTTCCGCTTCGAGAGCGCCTTGTCCATGCCCACTCCTTGTCCGGCCTGCCATTGCCCGGCCCGTCTTCCGCTTGCCCCGGTTTGTTTCGCGCCTGGGGGCAAATGGCCCCCATTCTGGCGCTTTCACCCGATGGACCCCTTTGTTGGCCGGGTGGCGGAAATGTGAGATTAGACTAAGAGCCTGCCGGGCAAAAGGCAAGTCTTATCTTGAAGGATAGAGAAATCTGTATGTGATTGATTTTGTGTGTGTTATATTGTGTGTCGTCGTGTTCATCGAGTGACGCAGTGGGCGACAGCTCGGGGAGAAGTGGGGTGCCTCAATTTTTGCCCTTCCAGAAATCTGGGGGATGACATTGGATGCTGTTGGGTGTGCTAAAAATGTTGTCCACTGCGCGGCGGATATGTGTTCCGTATTTTGTAACTCAATTGAATAGAATGTGATAGAGTTGAATTCTTGTTTGGCACAGGATGTGCAATTGTCTGATTGGGATTTTGAATGCGGCCTTTTCTGGAAGACTCGGGGAATGTTCACGATCCCTGGAGTTCACGGACCGGCAAGAGGCAAAGTTTATCTAGATTGTTTCCAGTCATTTCAAAAAGGAGGGACGGTTGTGATAACGCGACTTTTCAAGGGAGTCTCGCGCAAAACCTGGAAAAATCACGCCTGTTCGCAGGCGGGGGAAATGAAAACCGATTTATTCAACCACGAACCACACGAAAGACACGAAAAAACGCGGTTTTCGAGTGTTTCGTGTGGTTCGTGGTTGAAACCACGGTTCGGGTTTCGCTGGGGCGGGCTTTTTCTGGGGACCCTTCTTCTGTTGGGGTTGGGGGGATGTGCTTCTGTCGAGACTGTTTTCGGCGAGAAAATGGAGAAAATGGAGAAGAGCACGAATTTTTTCCTGGATCACCCTTGCCCACTGGTGAGAATCCCCAGCATTATTGGGGCGACGCCAGGCGCGGTCACTGGGTTTCCGATATTTGCAACGGGGTATATTATAAATGAAATAGTATATCCATCGAAAATATTCAATTGGCTCATGGTGGGTTGTGTTCCTTCAATTACAGCACAGGTTGCCGGGACACATCTTGCCGGCGCCCCCTGCTGGGCTCTTTTCGGGTGGTGGTGGCCGGAAAAATACAACCTGGAAACTGTCGAGAGTCAGAAAACAGGAGAAAGTGAAATTCCTCAATCTCTGGAGCCACCAGATGGAAAACCGGAGAAGAAGAAACCGGAGTCATAGATTATGGGTGCAAACGGACGGCGGAATGTGGTTAAGTAGGATGTTTCAAATTTAGAGCATCTTCACTTCCTCAGATTAATTGTGGGTGGTTGTTTCGGACGAGGGAAAAGAATTCGCAGAGTGTGATTTCATTCATACAGGAGGCTGACTCATGACAAAAGGAAGGGCACGTTCCAGTAAAACGATTTTCGACTTTGGCCGGTTCCGTTTCTCTCTGCCGAAGGGGGTGGGGGGGATGGCTCTGGTGGGGCTGATGGTCTGTTTCGGTCTGAGTGGGTGCGCCTTCGCGGCCGACGGAAAGGAAAGTGCGGGCGACTCCGGGCAGAACACCACGCGGGTCAACGTCTGGCCTCTGTTCTACCAGCGCGGGGACGATCTGGATCTCCTCTGGCCGATTTATCACCAGTCCAACGCGGGCCATCGGGTTTTCCCTCTTTACTCCTATCGCAAGGATCCCGCGTGGGTGAATATGGTGCAGGGGGTGTTGGGCGAGCTGGATTTCGGGAATCAGGATTACCGGATTCTCAATTTCGGGTGGGACAACCTGAAGCAATCGCGGTACTGTTTCCCGGTGTTCTACCAGAACGACCTGCGGAATGAATTGTGCGTGTTCCCGCTGTTCTACCGGGAAAAGAAGGACAAGGACAAACCGGCGACGTGGATCACGCTGCCCTACTCGCAGGGGCCGGATTTCTTCAACATCGGCGGGGTGCTTTTCCATTTTGAAAAAAGCCCGGTGAAACGCGCCATGTGGGCCGCCGCGGGGATGTTCTACAATCAGGCGCGTGTGGACGGTTCGAGTCGCACCAACCGCCTCTTCCCGCTCTGGTCCTGGAAGCGCCGCGGTCCCGCCGACGCGCCGGATAAGACGAATCTGAACGTCGGGCTGGTGGCCTATGTGCAGCGCACCGAAAAGGAGGGGAACCGGGCGTACCGCTCGATTCTCTTTCCGTTGACCCACTGCTGGACGTCCGACCAGGAGAAAGGCTCGGCTGTGTTCCCCCTGTATTACGATCAGAAGAAGACCAATGGCGACCACGCCCGTGTTACGCCCCTGTCGCTTTCGTACAAGAAGGGGGAGACCTCGTGGGATTCCATCGGCGGATTGTTCCACTTCTGGAGTCTCGACCGTTCGACGGGTCACATGCTCCTGCCGTTCTACAGTCTGGCGACCCTGAAGGGGGGTGGACACCGGTTCAACTCGCTGTTCTACAACGAAGAACGCTCGCCCGAAAAGAAGGCGACCAATTTCGGAGGCCCTCTTTTCTACACCTCCGACAAATCCGGGGACAGTTACCAGACGGTTCTCTGGCCCTTCTTCCAGCAGTGGAATTCTGATAAGAATCAGACTCGGACCAATCTGCTCTTCCCGCTTTTTCTCTCTTCAAAGAAGGGTGAAAAAGAAGTATCGCTGACTCCTGTGGGCGGTTGGTGGAAAGACAAGAGGGGACATGGCTCCTGGCTCCTCCCGTTGTACGCCGCAAAGAGTGGAGAGAGGGAAAGTTATCTTTATACCCTGCCTTACGCCGCCGGGGTGGAACTGGGGGAGAAGCCGGAACAGACCCGTCACTGGAAGAGTGTCGGCAGCCGCCTCATCGGGTATTTCGAGCGCCAGGGGACGGAACGGAAGTTCCGGTCTCTGCTCGGGTTGATCGGGCACGACTCGGACAGCGAAGAGAAGACGTTTAATACCTGGGTGAAACCGCTTTTTGAAGTCTCGGAAAGTCGGTTCAATTCGATCCCGTTTGACTATTGGAACGATAAGCCGTCTCAGGAAAAACTGGACAAGATGACGGCCGAGGCCCGTGAGAAGGCGGAGAAGAACGAGGGGTATTGGGGCTCTCAGGGAAAAGGCTGGCGAGTGGGGGTCGTGGGGCACGAAAAGAATACGGTGGTGAGGGGCGAGGTCTCGCGTCCGCTGAAAGAGGGGGAAAAACCGCAGACCGAGGTGACGGTCCGGAAATCCTCCGAATCGTATCTGTATCCGATCTGTGACGTTAAACAGACCGAAGGGGTGTCTTCCGAAACGACTCTGTTACCCGAAGGATTGCTCTGGAAAAACACCTGGAATGGAGACCCGGACGGTGGGGAACGGACCGAGTCAACCCTTCTACCCGGGGGATTGCTCTGGAAAAACGTATGGAATGGAGACAAGGACGGCGGGGAACGGACCGAAACAACCCTTCTGCCGTGGGGATTGCTCTGGAAAAGCGAATGGAATGCGAGCAAGACCGACGGGGTGAGCGCCGAATCGAAAGTGCTGCCGTGGGGCTTGCTCTGGAAAAGTCAGACGAAGAGTGGTCCGAATCAGGAAGAGTCCGAGCAGGTGCGCAGGCAGTTTCTCTGGAAAGCGGTGGACTACAAGCGCACGGGAGAGAAGACGAGCGTGGACGCTTTCCCCTTCCTTGCGTGGGACAAGGACTCGGAACACGATTCCGGCTCCTTTTCCTTCATGGGGCCGATTTTCCGAAAATCTCGCCAGAAAGAGCAGAGTCAGTGGCAGATTTTCTGGATGAAGTTCGGAGAGGATCTGGAGGGGAAATGAGAACGGGGTTTTCGGAAAATCTGGGGTGATGGAGACGCCTGGGACGACGGAAAAATCGTTCCAGGTGTTTCCGTTTGAGGCGGCCGTACGGCTGTCGGGCGGTGAGCGTTTTCATCCTAAAAACCGCAGTTGAGCGCCAACGGCGCGAATTGATTGTAGCCTGGGGCAAGCGAAGCGTCGCCCCAGGGAGGGTGTCCCCATTTTCAGAAGGGCTGAAGGCCCGCCCGATTGGGATGGAGAGAAGCGTTTGGATAGAACGGGCTTTCAGCCTTCATGAAAACGACCCGGTTTGTTCTTGGGGCGATGCCCCAGGCGCGCCGTTGGCGCTTGATCGGCCCCTTGGCGATCTCCGGTTTCTTTCCCCTGTGAATCACACTTTGGGTACACCCAATCCGGTTGAGTACAATGAACGAGGGTTCTTAACAGCGGTTTTTGGGTTCATCTCCCTGAATTCCGGGGCGTGGGGGATATGGGCCGGTTATTCCTCAGGGTTGATATTTCGAGAGTTACCATTTGGAACGGGGGTGCGCAATTCTTGCGCAGCGTGGGCGGACGGGTCGCGTAAGATTTGCGCAGTGCCATTCTGTAACTCTCCTGATATCAGGATTTTTGTGTCTGGTATAGACCTTGCTGACAAAAGAATTCAAGGATTACTGTGCCTTTGGCGCAGATCCAGAAGATCTGGTCAGATTAAAGTCAGGGAGGAACGGAAGATGAGAGTGTTCTCGAAAAAGGCCGCTCTGGTGGGCGTCGGGTTGATGGCTTTGAGCCTGAGCGCATTCAGTGTGGCTCAGGATCAGGCGCCGGCCGACGGGCAGGGCAACCAGGACATGCGTCAGCGGATGCGCGAGCGCATGGCCCAGCAGCGCGACCAGCAGGGCGGGCAGCAGCAGGCTGACGCTCCGGGCGCTCCGGGCGGACAGGGTGGACAGGGCGGACAGCGGGGCCAGCGGGGACAGCGGGGACAAGGTGGGATGCGGAATTTCGATCCTGCCTCCATGTGGGAAAACTTCATGGCGAACAGTTTCAAGGAAGACTTGAAATGCACGGATGAAGAGTGGGCCAAGGTGGAACCGCCGTTGAAGAAGGTCGTGCTGGGCGACATGGAACTGCGCCAGACGGAAAACAGCGGCATGTTGCGCGGCATGATGGGACGTCGTGGGATGGGCGGGCCTGGCGGGCCTGGTGGTCCTGGCGGTCAGCAGGCGGGTCCTGGCGGCCCTGGCGGTCCGGGCAACCCCTTCGGTGGCGAGCAGTTGAAGGAAGAGCAGGATTTGCAGACGCTGTTGGATCAGCCCAATCCGGCTCCGGCGGAGATCGAAGCCAAGATCAAGGCTCTGCGTGACGCCCGCGCGAAACAGAAAGCGGAAAACGCGGCGAAGGCCGAGCAGATGAAGAAGGATCTGGCGGTTTCCAAAGAAGCGTTGGCCAAGGTTGTGACCCCGGCTCAGCTGGGCGCCCTGGTGCTGCGTGGCACGTTGGACTAAGTTGAGATTATTCAAACAGGAATAGAGGCGGGAATCATGAGCGTGAGTGAAACCGTGGCCCAACTGCTCGAAACCATGATCGGGAACAAGCAAATCTCGGCCATGGACGCGAACGCCCTGCGGCAGCAGCTGGAACGAGATGAGGTCCAGGATATCCAGAACGAGGCCGAAATCCTCCAATGGCTGGCGGAAGAATATCACCTTCCTTTCTCGGATCTGGAAGACCTGGAACTTGATCGCCAGCTGCTGTCGCAATTCCCTGCCCGCGTGTTGCTCAAGCACGAAATGCTGCCCTTGCGCCGGGTCAATGGCTCGGTCGAGGTGGCCATCAGCCGCTTGTTTGAGACGCAGGGATTGGATTCTCTGCGTGTGTTGACGGGCGAAAACATCCTGCCCGTGCTGGCGACGGCGGAGTCCATCCGCCGTCAGATGAAGGAAAAGTTGGGGGTGGGCGCCGACACCCTCGATACGCTGGACAAGGAAACGGCGTCGTTTCAGGTGCTCGATGAAGGGGACGAGGAAGACATCAATCTGGACGATGCGGCGCAGGACGCCTCCATCATCCGGTTTGTGAACCAGGTGTTGTCCGACGCCATTTCCCAGCGCGCCACCGACGTACACCTGGAGCCGTACGAGGACGAGTTCCGCATCCGGTACCGTGTGGACGGGATCTTGCTGGACGCGGCGGTGCCGACCCAGATCAAGCGTTTCCAGCCGGCGATCGTCTCGCGTATCAAGATTCTGAGCCACCTGGATATCGCCGAGAAGCGTCTTCCGCAGGACGGACGTATCAAGATCCGTATGGAAAAAGGGGATGTGGACGTGCGTGTGTCGGTGATCCCGATGCTGCACGGCGAGGCGGTGGTGCTGCGTCTTCTGCGCCAGGATTCGACGAAGTATGGTTTGAGTGAGTTGAAAGTGGGCGATCGCGAGTTGCGCATGTTCCGCGGGGTTTTGGGGTTGCCTCACGGCATTATGCTGGTGACGGGGCCGACGGGAAGTGGTAAGACGACGACGCTTTACGCCGCGCTTTCCGAGATCAACGATTCGGTGCGCAAGATTATCACGATCGAAGACCCGATCGAATATAACCTCAAAGGGATCAATCAGATCCAGGTTTCCGAGAAGGCGGGCCTGACGTTTGCGCGCGGTCTGCGCGCGATTCTGCGCCACGACCCGGACGTGCTGCTGGTGGGTGAAATCCGCGACGCCGAGACGGCGCAGATTGCCGTTCAGGCGGCGTTGACGGGCCACTTGGTCTTCTCGACGCTCCACACCAACGACGCGCCGGGCGCGTTGACCCGTCTGGTGGATATGGGCGTCGAGCCGTATCTGGTGGCCTCGTCGCTCGAGGCCGTGCTGGCTCAGCGTTTGGTGCGCGTGTTGTGCGATAAGTGTAAGAAAGAGGACCATTCGCGCGCGGCGCAGGTGTTCCGGCGCGAGATCGGTTTCCCGCAGGAAACGCCTCTGTACCAGATGGGTGGGTGCGAGGAGTGCCGCAATACGGGGTACCGGGGGCGTCGGGGCGTTTTTGAGATGATGGGGATGAACGACGAAATTCGCGAGAAACTGATGTCCTCTTGCTCGTCGGTGGTGATTCGCGAAGTGGCCAACCATCATGGTCTGCGTTCGTTGAGCGAGGATGGCTGGCGTGTGGTGGCCGAAGGCGCCACAACCGTGGACGAGGTGTTGCGTGTGACGAAGGACGAGCGGCTCAGCGGGGGTGTTCTCTTAACAGAGGATTAACGGCGGATGGGCCGCCAGGGGGACGGCGAGCCGTCCCATCTAAATTGACAACCAGGAATTGGCAAAATTATGCCACTTTTTCAATACAGAGTCTTGCAGGCGGACGGCACGATCACCGAGGGGCAGCTCGAGGCGAACAACCGCCAGGAGGCCTATCGGCAGATCGAAAGCCAGGGGGCGACGGCGCTGGGGTTGAATGAGGCCAAAGCGGGCGAGGCCAAGTCCGGTTCGGCGGCGGCCGCCCTGAATTTCAAGTGGCCCGGCAGCGGGAAGGTGCCCTACCGGTCTCTGGAGGATTTCACGCGGAACCTGGCCAACCTGCTGGCGGCCGGAGTGCCGCTGGCGCGGACGTTGCGCCTGCTGAGCCACGAGGCGAGTCATCCGGTCGCCCGGGAGAAGTGGTTGGCGATTCACGACATGGTGATCGAGGGGTCGTCGCTGGCCAATGCGATGGCCAACCTGCCCGAGACGTTCCCGCGGATCTACGTGGCGATGGTTCAGGCGGGCGAAACGGGCGGCTTTCTCGACCTGGTTCTGGGGCAGATAGCCGACTTTCAGAGCCGCGAGAAGGAATTGAAGTCGAAGGTGACAGCGGCGCTGATCTACCCGGCTGTGCTGGCGGGGTTGGCGGTGTGTGTGGTGTCGTTCCTGCTGGTGTTTTTCATTCCCAAGTTTCAGACCATGTTTGAGGATTTCGGCGCGGCGTTGCCCGCTTTGACGCAATTTATCGTGACGGTCAGTAATATCGTTCGCCATTACGGTCTTTTTGTGGTGGCCATCGGGGGGGTGCTGGTTGTCCTGGTGCGCCGCTGGTTCCGGGGTGAGGCGGGACGCCGGGTGTGGGAATCCTGGGTGTTGCACATACCGCTTCTGGGCGCGGTGTCCGCGCGTTTTTCCCTGACGCGGTTCTGCCGCATGCTGGGGACGTTGATCGGATCAGGCGTTCCGATGATCACGGCCTTGCGCGTGGCGCGCGAGTCGTTGGGAAACCAGATTCTGGTGGATACGGTGACGAAGTCCATCGAGCGGGTCCAGCAGGGCGAGCGGCTTTCGACCAGTCTGGCCGATTGCAGCGATCTCTTCCCCGGTTCGGTGATCGAGATGATCTCGATGGCGGAGGAGACGGCCCGGCTCGACAAGGAACTGGTCCGGTTGGCTTCGACGATGGAAACGGATCTGGACCGCCAGCTCAAAACCGCCGTTGCCCTGGCCGAGCCGGCCATGCTGGTGGTGATGGCGGCGGTAATCGGGTTGATTGTGATCGGCATGGTGTTGCCAATCTTCTCGATTCAGGACTATATTAAGTGACCGAAACGGGCGCCTTGTATGAGGCGCGCCCGTCTCCCGGCCTGGAACCGGGAAACCATTCTGAAAGTGTGGAACACCGGCCCGGTGTGCGGGTCGGTAAACCTGAGGGAGGTCAGACGATGCGACAGCAGAGAAACGCGAGAAATTGGAGACTGAAACGGAGCCGGGGAGGGCGGTATGCCTTCACGATGGTGGAATTGCTGCTGGTGCTGGTGATTCTGGCCATCCTGGCCGGGATTGTGGTGCCGAAGTTTGCCGGCCGTTCGCAGGATGCGAAGGTGACGGCCACCAAAACGGAAATTTCCGGCATGGAATCCGCGCTCGACGCTTTCGAGATTGACAACGGGTATTATCCCCAGGGGCAGAACGGATTGGTCTCCCTGTTCGATCAGCCTTCCGATGCCAGCAACTGGAAGGGCCCCTACCTGAAAAAACTGGTTATCAACGATCCGTTCGGGACTCCGTACATTTATGAATGCCCGGGGCAGCGCAACGTCAACGGGTACGATCTTTCCTCGGCCGGGCCGGATAAGCAGGCGGGTTCTGCCGATGACATCACCAACTGGGAGCAGACCAACTGATCATGTTCCGGACGCGGAGTGGCGCCACCAGAACCCCGGGTTTCACGTTGATCGAACTGGTCATCGTCATGGCCCTGCTTACCGCTCTGGTGGCATACTCGGCGCCGAGTCTGGCGCTGTTCTTTCGCGGGCGCGAGATGACCGAGGAAGCCCGGCGGTTTCTGGCGCTGACGCGTCTGGCGCGCAGCGAGGCCATCTCGCGTTCGGAGGCGATGGAGGTCTGGGCCGATCCGGAGTCGGGGAGTTATGGGCTGGAGCCGTATGGGGCGTTTTATACGGCTTCGGACCAATCCGGAGACGGTTCCACCGGTTACACCAAGGGCAAGCCGCTCGAGTTCGTGTTGCCCGACGGTCTGGAATTCGAGATCAGCGCATCGGACAGCGGCAATGGCCAGGAGGCGTCCATCGTGTTCAATCCCGATGGTTCGCTCGACGATCTGAGTATCCGGGCGATCGAGTTCCGTAACCAGCGCGACGAAACCCTTCGCGTGGTGCGCGCCCGGCGAGGCGCGCAGTATCTGATAGAAGAGACGATAAACGACTCGGAGACGCGATGATTGCCCGGTCGGCCCAGCGCGGGTTCACGTTTGTGGAGATCCTGATCGCCATGGTGTTCATGGCGATTCTGGTGCCGATCTCGGTGCAGGCTCTGCTTATCGCCAACCGCGCGGGTTCGGTGGCGCGCCACAAACGGCAGGCCGTTCGGTTGGCCAACAATTTGCTGACCGAAATGGTGATAACGGACGAGTGGGTCAACGGGCAGCGCAGCGGCGACCTGAGTGACCAGAACGCGAATTATCGTTGGGAACTCGACAACGCTTCGTGGACCGAGGATTCGGATCTGAGTCTGGTGACCCTGACGATGCGGGTCTATTTCACGGTGCAGGGGCGGGAGTATTCCGTCAGCGTCAGTACTCTGGCGCCCGAGGGAGGCAGTTCCACGGAGTCCGATTCGAGTGAGGCGGATTCCTCAAGCGGTTCCGGGAGCGGTTCATCTTCATGACAACGATCTGGCGCACGGTCTTGAGTTTTTCGGGACGCCCTCAGGGGCGCGGTCGCCGGGGATTTACCTTGATCGAAATCCTGGCCGGATCGGCCATGCTGGCGGTGCTGGTGGTGGGGTTGGTGTCGGCTTTTTATTCCGCCATCAAGATGCGCGAGAAGACCAATGCGTCGCTCGAGCAGGATCAACCGTTGCAGACCTGCCTGCAGGCGATGAAACGCGATTTCGCCGCCGCCATGCCCTCTGGGGGGCTTCTGGCCGGATCGTTTCTGGGGGAAAACGCCGGGAGCGGCAGTTCAGACTACGATAAGGTTGAATTCAACTCGGCCAGTGGGATTCTCAACAAGTCGTTTCCCTGGGGGGATCTCTTCAAGGTTGCCTACACACTGGAGAAGGCCGACGATATTCTGGAAAACAGCGACAGTTTTGAGGATACCGGGGCGGATGATTCGGATCTGGCGGGTCTGAGCGAGTCCGAGTGGATTCAGGAAGAGGCGTCCAAGGGGCTTTTCCTAGTACGGACTGTTACTCGCAATCTGCTGCCTTCCACCACCGAAGATTCCAAAAGCGAGGTTCTGCTGTCCGGGATCAATATGATCGAGTTTTCCTATTACGATGGGGAAGAATGGGCGGAGTCCTGGGACTCGAGCGCGGAAGAGAATGCCTTGCCCAAGGCCGTGAAAGCCATCATTTCGTTCCGCGAGAATCCAGACAGTACCGAGCCGGTACATCCGGATGTCGAGTTGGTGATCGCTTTGGGGATTCAGCCGGCGCCCACCTCGACCTCGTCCTCCAGTTCCAGTGAAGGGGGCGGGAGTGCGACGCCGACTCCCGAGTCGGGCGAGGGGGGTGGCGGCGGTCCTGGACCGCAAGAGGGTGGACCGGAAGGAGGTGGCGGGCGATGATGCCGGGTGGTGTTTTCTCCTGTTCCCGCCGCCGCTGTGCCGCGCTGGCGCTCGTGCTCTGGATCTCGCTGGGTCTGGCGGGAATGGCGTTGTACTTTGGTCATGGGATGTTGTTCGAGTATCGCGCTTCGGCCAATGCGCTCGCCATTCAGCAGGCGGAAGGGATTCTCGATGGCGCGCAGTGTTATATCGCGACGGTGTTGGAGAATCGGGAAACGGCGGGTATTCTGCCGATTCTGGACGATGAGTACTATGCTGACGATGTGATTGTGGGAGAAGGGTCGTTCTGGATCGTCGGGCGCGCCAACGACGCCGAGACGGCCAAAGAGGTGACCTTCGGCCTGACCGACGAAGCGTCGAAGATCAATCTGAACACCGCGACCCAGGAAATGCTCGAGTTGCTGCCCGACATGACGACGGAACTGGCGGCGGCCATCATTGACTGGCGCGATACCGACAGCGATATTACGGGGGATGGAGCGGAGTCCGACACCTATTCGCGCAAGGATCCCGCGTACCTGTGCAAGAATTCGAACTTCGAGACGCCCGAGGAACTGCACCTGGTCAATGGCGCGACGCTGGATCTGCTCTATGGGGAAGACACCAATTTCAACGGCATTCTGGATCCGTGGGAAGACGACTCGAATGAAACGGCTCCGGCTGACAACAGTAATGGGGAATTGGAGCCGGGCCTGCTGGAGTACCTGACGGTCTGGAGCCGTGAGCCGACGACGGGTTCAGACGGTTCGACGGCGCGAACGGACCTCAATGGTTCCGATGCGCAGCAGGCGCTGACGACTCTGTTGACCGAGAAGATCAATGAGGAGCGGGCGTCCGCGATTGTGCAATCGGCCGGAGTCGGCTCGACTCAGTTCACGAGCCTGCTCGAGTTTTGCAGCCGGAGTAAGATCACCGCCTCCGAGTACTCGGAAATCCACACGGAGATCACTCTCGGGACCGCCGAACGGAAGGGGTTGATTAATGTCAACACCGCCAGCGAAACTGTTCTGGCCTGCATCCCCGGAATCGGCGAGGCTTACGCGCAGAAACTGGTGTCGTACCGGGCGACGTTGAAATCAACGACCAACAGCGGCTCGGTCTCCTCGTCCGCCTCTGAAGAAACGGGGTTGCCCTGGGTGCTCAATGTGCTCGATGAGGAAAGCGCCCTGAAGGCGGGGCCGTATCTGACCGACCAATCGTGGCAGATCACCGCGGACGTGGTGGCGACGGGGGAAAACGGGCGGGGGATGCGGCGCTCTCTGATGGTGTTCGACGCTACGGCGACCACGCCGAAGTTGATTTACAAGCGGGACCGGACCGCTCTTGGATGGCCGCTCTCGAGCGATGTCCGTGAGCAGTTGGAATCTTCTGAAAATGACTAATAACCGCAGTAAAGGACGGTCTGAATGAAACGCAAGGGACTTACTTCCCTCCTCGGTCTGGCTTTTGATGGCAGCCGCCTCACGGCCGCCCTCGTTCGCCTGAGCGGCAAACAGGCGCAGATTCGCCAGGTGCTCAACGCCCCCTTCGATCTGGATCCGCGAGCGACGCAACCGGAGGTGGTCGGGCTTGAGATCCGCAACCTCTTGCGTCAGGCCAACATCCGCGAGCGGCGGTGTGTGGTGTGTGTCCCGCTGTCGTGGACGCTTTCCATGCAGGTGACGATTCCCGACCTGCCCGAGAGCGAGATTGAAAATTTTCTCGCGGTCCGGGCCGAGCGGGAATTGCCCTTCTCGAGTGGGGAACTCATCACCGCGTCGTCCCGGTTCCGCCTGGATGAATTGACGCAGGCGGCTACGCTCGCGGCCATTCCGGCCAACCATCTGATCGCATTGACGCGTACGCTTAAGGCGGCGCGGCTCAATCCGGTGAGTATCACCCTGGGGGTGACCGCCCTGCGGAACGCTCCGGGAGAATCGAATCAGGGGGCGCTGGCGTTTCTTCTGGGGGACTCCGGGGTAGATCTGGCCGTGCGATCGGGCGGGGGGCTGGCTTCCCTGCGACAGATCCCGCCGATGTCCGCCGATACGATGCAGACGCCTTTGTCCAGCAACGCCGATGTCCTGGCCCGCGAGTTGCGTATCACTTTGGGGCAGTTGCCCGAGAATGTGCGCGAGACGATCCATCGGGTCGAGATTTACGGGGCTGCGTCGAGTGTGGTCCAGGTGGTCGAAAATCTGCGGGCGCGGTTTGGCTCCAACTCGCTGGCCATCGAGTCCGGGCAGTCGAGTCTGGCCGGTTACCTCGAGGATCAGACGCCTGGGAGCGCGTCGCTCGACAAGGCGCCCGCCGCCGCGGCTGCCGCCGCTCAGGTGTTGCTCGGAGAACGGTTGCCCCTGGAGTTCGAGGTGGTGACCCGTTCGGCGGCCAAGGTCTTTTTCAACCGGGTGATGTCACGCAAGACTCTGTGGTTTGGATCGGCGGCGGTTTTGCTGGTATTGGGAGCGTTCGGGCTGGTTATCCCGCAGAAGATGAAACTCGAGCGGCTGCGGACCGAGTATGGCCAGATCAGTCCGGATGTCAAGAAAGTCGAGGCGTTGCGCGACCAGATTCGCGCGTTGCGTCCCTGGTTTTCAAACGATCCGGAAGTGCTCGAAATTGTCCGGGTGGTCAATGAGGCGTTTCCGCCGGAAGGGAACATCTGGATCAACCGGCTCGAGATCAAGAATTTCGATTCGGTGACGATCGGCGGCAAGGCGCAGTCGCGCGACGATTGGATGGCTCTGAAGGAGCGGTTGAGCAAAACCAAAGGGGTGACCCAGTTGACAAGCGACTCGCGCGACGCGTCTGGAAATGAGCCGCTCACGTTTACGGTCACCTTCAAGTGGAATCTGAATCCGGGAGGCGCCAAATGAATCTCCAACGCCGGGAAACACTCATGGCCCTGGTGGCAATTATCTGTTTTGTGTCCTTCGTCGGGGACCGGTTGATTCTGACGCCGGCCATCGCGGGATGGAAAGAACGCGCGGCTGAAATTGATAAACTCGAGTTGGATGTCGCGAAGGGGAAACAGCTACTGGAACAGAAAGACCGTTTTGATCGGACGTGGAAGGAAATGGAGCCGCTGGCTTTTTCTGAGAAAAGCGCCGAGGCGGAAAGTAAACTGATGGCGCTGGTGGACCAGTGGAGCAAAAGCAGTGGATTGAATCTTAAGGATTTGAAACCGCGCGCGCGTCAGGACAGCAAGAGTGGCAATCGAATCGAACTGACCGTGCTCGGCGAGGGGGGGATGAAGGAAATTGCGGGCTTCCTTTATGAACTCGAGACGTTCAAACAGGCCGCCCTGGCGCTCGAAAACGTCGAGGTGACCTCGAAGGACGACCGAGGGGCGCTTCTGACGCTCAATGTGCGTATCAGCGGCCCGCTGGGAATCAAGGTGATTGAAAACAAGAACACCGTCAAGGCGAAATCAGTCTCAGCGGAGTCGAAAGAATAATAAACGAACAGTGAAAGGAATTTCCGGGCGGCTGTTTTCACGCCGCGACAAGGAAAGGGGATAAAAACATGGAACGCCTCAATTTGACCAACATCGCGCGCGCAACCGCCCCGCGGTTTGTGTGTGGGGTCTCGCTCCCGAGGCTGGCTCTTCTGACGCTGATTCTGGTGCTGGTTCTGGCCAGTCTGGCGGCGGCGCAGGATCGTCAGCGGGGAGGGAGCCGGCAGCGTCGCTCCGACCGTCAGGGAAACAATCGCAATGCCCAGCGGGATTTCCAGCAGGAATCCGCCGCGAAACCGGCGGTCGCCGCGGAAAAAGCCCCCGATCAGAAGGCGGATGCCCAGTCGGGGCGAGCCGCTCCCAATCCTCAACAGAACGCGTCGCCGCAACCCGCGCCGAGCGCCTCGTCGGTCAGTTTGCCCGATCTGTATAAGGTCGTGCTGGACCGTAATATGTTCAGTCGTTACCGGATGGAGAAAAAAGCGTCCGATTCTGTTGCGAAAGAGGTCGTTCAACTGCCCGCGCAGGAGTATATTGATCTGGTGGGCGCGCTTCTGGTGGACGATTTTACCATGATTTTCTTCGAGTCGTCGGATTCCCGGTTTTCCGGGGCCTTCCTGAGCGGCGATACCGTCGGCGATTGGGTGATAGACGAGGTCGCGACGGAAGGAGTGGTTCTGAAGGCCAAGGACAACACCACGATTGACCTGCCTGTGGGGTTGAGTTTGTGCCGGACGGGCGACGCGCCGTGGAAGGTCGAGTACCGCCAGCGTTCCTATCTAACCTCGGCGGACAGGGGTTCCAGACGATCCGGATCGGATAACCGCGACGGGGGAAGCCGAAACGGAAACTGGGGCGACAATCAGGGTTCCGGTGGCGGGTTTGACAATCACGACGACGATAATAACGATAATGACGAGAATGATCGCGGTGATCGTGGAGAGCGCAGAGGGGGACGCGAAAATCGCGATGAAGGCCAGGAAAATCAAGGCGGTGGGGGAAACAACAATGGCGTGAATGCGGCGCCCGGTGGAGACATGGGGCCGGGAGGCATGATGATCGGCCCGGGTGGTATGATGGGTGGGCCAGGAGGAATGCCGGGCGCAATGCCGGGAGGAATGCCGGGAGGAATGCCGGGCGCAATGCCGGGAGGTATGGGCGGGCCAGGTGGCGCCGTCGGCGGTCCGGGTGGAATGGGTGGTGGTCCCGGTGGGCCGGTTGGGGGATAAGTGAACAATCGGGTGGAGTTTCCCTGAATTTTTGGAGAGCATGATCGCATGTACAAAGCTGGGTTTGACAGGAAGGCGCAGAGAGGAGCAGGAAGATGAAAAGCAGGAATTGGAGCAGAAACACACAAGTTCGAGCGTGGGCGCTCGGTTTATTTCTCGGTGTCGGCGCCTTGCCTCAAGTTGCAATCTGGGCGCAGGCGCCCGCGCCGGTGACTCCTCCGGGGGAAGTGATCCAGCCGGTTGCGGTGGCGGCGAAAGATCAGCCCACGACGGCGGCTCTCAAGCTGCAAAATCCGCCCGCTCAACCTGTGGCGCAACCGGTGGGTGTACAGCCCAAGGAGGCTCAACCCCAGAATGTCGTGCAACCCGCGGCACAACAGCCTGCCCAGCAGGCACAACCGGTAACGCAACCGGTTCAGCCCGTGGCCGCGCAGCCCGAGAACGCGGCGCCGGCGCAGCCGGCGCCCGCTCAACCGGCTCCGGCGGTTCAGCCGGAGAAGGCTCCGTCTCCGACGCCGTTGCCCGAGAAGGCGTTTCCGGCGCGCGTGGATGCCGGGGGTGCGGGACGTCAGGGTGGCCGGGGAGAGAACAACCGGAACAATGACAACGCGAAGCCTGCGTCCAACAAGACTGGGGACGGAGAAAAGGCTGCCGCTGGAAATGACGAGGATGTCAAGATTCGGCTTAATTTCCGGGGGGCCGAGTTGGATACGGTTCTTAACTACCTGAGTGAAGCGGCCGGATTTATCATCTCGCGCGAGGTCGAAGTGAAAGGCAAAATTGACGTCTGGAGCGAGCAGCCGATCAGTCGCGATGAGGCCTATGAATTGCTCAACACGGTGTTGAACGTGAAAGGGTATGCGACCTCGCGCAACGGACGGATTCTGCGGATCGTCAAGCGCGACGATGCGAAGTTCGAGAACCTACCGGTCCGCATCGGCTCCGACCCCGAGCAGATCCCCGAGAGCGAGGAAATCGTCACGCAGATCATTCCCATCCGCAGCACCGACGCGACCAAACTGATGCAGACGTTGCAGCCGCTTCTGCCGGACTATGCCATCATGACGCCCAATGCGGGCAGCAATACGCTCGTGCTGACGGACACGCAGATCAACATCCGGCGCATGTGCAAGATCATCAAGGCGCTCGATTCCGCGGTTTCCAACATCCTCGAAGTCAAGGTGTACGAGCTCAAGAACGCGGACGCCACCGAAGTGGCCAAGATTATCAAAGAGGTTTTTCAACCGCCGACCGCCAGTGGTGGGGGCGAAGGCGGGGGCGGTGGGCGTCGCGGTGGAGGCGGGCCGGGCGAGTTCTTCATGCGCATGGGCGGAATGGGGGGCGGTGGCCAGCAGGGCGAGAGCGGGAGCAGCGAAGCGCGCAGCGCCGCTTCGAAGATCGTGACGGTGGCCGACACTCGGACCAATTCCGTTATCGTCAACTCGCCGGCTGAATTGCACGAGCCGATTCAGGCCCTGGTTAATCAGATTGACACAATGGCGCAGAATATGACGAACCTGCGCGTGTTTCCGTTGCAATATGCCGACGCAGAGACACTGGCTAAAACGCTGACTTCCCTCTTCTCGTCGAATACGACGTCCAACCAGAATCAGCAGGGGGGGGGGCGCGGTGGTATGCCCCCGTGGATGCGTGGCGGCGATCAGCAGAGCAACACCGGCAACAAGAGTGAACGGGCCTTGCAGGAAGGGAAGGTGACGATTGTCGCCGAGGCTCAGACCAACTCGCTCATCGTCAGCGCCTCGGAGAACTCGATGCAGGCGGTCGAGACTCTGATTCAGAAATTCGACACGCAAGCCGACGGCGTGACCGATATCCGGGTTTACAAACTGATGTACACAGACAGTGAAGAATTGGCCACGACGCTGAACAACCTGTTCCAGGCGCGCTCGACCGGCTCGACGACCTCGCGCAACAACTCGGGATTTGGCGGCGGTCGGATGGGCGGCGGGATGTTTGGCGGCGGGTTTGGGGGAATGGGAGGAAACAACCAGTCCTCGGCCTCGAAATCGGACCGTCAGAAGCAAACGGAACAGGTCACGGTGGTGGCGGAGGCCCAGACCAACTCGTTGATCGTGGAAGCCGCCGAGGATGCGTTCCAGTTGGTCGAGCAACTCATCCGCCAGTTCGACACCAAGTCGGACGAAATCACGGAGACCCAGTTGTTTCCGCTGAAGTACGCGGATGCCACGGAGACGGCCGACGTGCTGATGAATGTCTTCTACGATCAAACTTCGTCGGGGTATTCCGCTGTCGGAGGGCGGTCTTCTTCGTTTGGGGGGCGCAACAACAGCTCGTCCAGCAATCGTCGTTCGTCCTTTGGTGGCATAAGTTCTTCTTCCTCGACACGCCGGGGAACCCAGGAAAAGATCGTGATCATCGTCGCCGACGAGCGCACCAACTCCATCATCGCCAACGCGGCCTCCGACACGATGAAGGAGATCGCTCAGATGGTCGAGAAACTTGACGCGAACAACGCGCGCGATAAGAAGGTCTTCGTGTACAAACCCAAGAACGCGAATCCCGAGGACGTTCAGACGATTATCCAGAGCATGTTTCCGGCTTCCTCTTCGAACGGCGGTTCCAGCAATCGCTCCTCGACGAACCGAAACAGCAATAGCAATTCGAACCGAAACAGCAACAGCAATTCGAACCGAAACAGCAACAGCAATTCCTCGAACCGCAGTTCCGGTTCCGGCAGCAGTGGATTCGGCGGCAGCAGCAGTGGATTAGGCAGCAACAGTGGCGGTTCCCGTTTCTGAAACCAGACGGCGGCGGTTCATTTCTGATGAAGCGGCATGGTTCTGGAACCGTGACTCGCAGGAAAGGTAAAACAACTCATGAAACGTTTCTTCAACACTCTGATATTGTTGGCTGCACTGGTTGTTTCGGTGTTCGTATCTCAGGCGATGGCGCAGGATGAACCGCCTTCTTCGCCCAGCGGCGGCCCGGAGCAGGCCATTGGAATGGAGCCCCAGGACAATGGCGGCGCGGACGCGCCCGAAGGCGGTGTGGCGGTGGGCAGCCGCAACGCAGCCGCGGGGGGGGGCGATTCCGGGAAGGGGAGCGCGTATGGAGGAGAAGTGGGCGAAGCGCAAGTCGAGGTGGACCCCGAGACGGGCGCGCTGATCGTGATCACGGACGATGAGACCAACGAGCGCATCAAGCGCGTGATCGAAAGTCTCGATGAACCGGTTCAGCAGGTTCTCATCAAGGTGCTTTTTCTGGAAGTCACGCACAACGACGGCCTCGATATCGGAGCGGAATTCACCGTGACCAAAGAGCATACCGCCGACGACGGGACGGTGGACATGAAGAAAGTCTATTCGTCGCTGTTTGGGGTGGCAAGTATGACCGATGGGGCCAAGTTTGCCCTGTTGGAGGACGATCTCGAGTTGACCATTCGCGCGCTGGCCGAAGTGGGTAAACTCGAAGTTTTGTCGCGGCCTTCGATTATGGCCAAGAACAACGAGGCCGCGATCATCACGGTGGGCAATGAAGTGCCGCGGATCACGAACAGCCGCATCACCGAGGACGGACAGACCATCAACACGGTGGAATATACCGATATTGGAATTATTCTCGATGTCACGCCCCGTATTTCGCCCGATGGTCAACAGGTCGAGATGACGCTGGCGCCGGAAATCTCGACCATGACGGGTAAGACCGTCAAGATTTCCGATACCATTGACGCCCCGGTTTATGCCAAGCGTTCCGCCGAGACGTGCGTGGTGGTGCCGAACAACAGAACCGTCGTGATTGGCGGTTTGTTGGAAACCATCGAGACCGAAACCACCGACAAGGTGCCGATTCTGGGGGATATCTGGCTGTTGGGGTATCTGTTCCGGCGCAGCGTCACGAGCAAGTCGAAGACGGAGTTGATGATTTTCCTGACCCCCCAGGTCGTTTCATCGGTCGCCGAGCTGCAGACAATCACCGATGATGAATACTCGAATTCGGACGTGACGCGCCGGAGTGTGCCGCAGGGGGAACTGCGCCATTATATCCCCGGCGTGAAGGAAAAAACGACGTCGCCCGAAAAGAAGACTGGACAAGAGGACGATGATGCGGGTAATCCTGAAGAGGGTAGCCAGCCTGCAGAATTGAACGCGCTCGAACCAGTTGTCATTGATGAAGGGGAAGAAAAGGCGGAGTCCGCGTCTGAGGGACAGCCGTCTCTTGTGCCTTTGAAACTGAAAAAAACTGGGGAGCCCGTTCCGCCGGCAGAAAAGAAATAGCCGATTTGCGAGAGTAGCCGTTTCGACGGAGGGAGAGCGCGACGCGATGGGCAACAAACGCTATGCCTGGGTTTATATCCTGCTCGCTGTGGGATGGATCACGATTGTCGTGTGGCAGTGGATCGAGCATCGTCTCACCGAGAAGGACCGGCGCGAGGCGTTGTTGCAGCGGTCGGAAACCATGTCGCGCGCGCTGGGCGCCATTATCCGTCCCGGCACCCAGATGCCCGTGAGTTTCATCTCGCGCGACTGGATCGAATCGGCTCTGCAGGATCTGACCCAATCGAAGGAAATCATTTCGATCTCTTTGTTGAATCAGGAAGGGAACATCGTTGCCTCGGCGGGAATCCCTCCTTTTGAAAATCTCGGCGCTCTGAGCGAGTATGAAACCCTGTGGGGACCCAAGACGCTGGGGGTGGTCAATGCGGTCGAAATCGGGAAGACCCGGATTGGATCGGATCCCACGTCCCGCACGACCATTATCGTGGATACTCCATCCGGTCCACCCCCGGAACGCGAGGACGACAACACAACGGCCACTCAGCGGCGGCGGCGTGGGCGGCCGGAGGATGAAAAAACAAGCGGCAGTGAGTCCAACCGCCGCGACGACCGGCGTGATCGCGGGCCCGATGGGCCACCCCCTCCCGATTTTCGGCCTCCGGAGGGGGAAGCGCCTCCGCCTCCCGCCGGGGGGAGCACCGATGGACAGAAACGTTTCGATAAGAATGAGCGCGACGAACCTCGTCCGGGGTGGAGACGCGGTCCGGGGCGTTCCCGCAGTCGTGAAGAACGGGAAGAGTTCGAACGTTTCATCGAAAAAGTCACGCGGGAGAAAGGTCTCCACCGCTTTGTCATCTTTATGTCCACCGAAGTGCTCGATCGGGAAATAGCGGGTGACCTGCACATGCGCGTGATCATCTGCGCCTTCACGCTTCTGGCTTCGCTGGGGTTGGGGAGCGCGTGGCGGGGCGTCGAGCGTTCGACGGAACTGCAACTGCGTCTGGTGCGCGCGCGGCAGGCGAACGTCTATCTGCGCGAAAAGAATGTCGCCGCGGCGGGTCTGGCGCACGAAACGCGCAACCCCCTCAACATCATTCGCGGACTGGCCCAGATGATCTCGAAGTCGTCGGAGGCCAGCGAGACAATCCGGCGGAAATCCACGGAACTCATTGAAGAGGTGGACCGGGTGACCAGCCGCCTCAACGAGTTCATTGATTACTCGAAACCGCGTGAACCGAAGCCCACTCCGACGGATCTCAGTGCGCTGGTGCGCGATGTCGAGCGGATGCTCGAGAGCGACTTTGAGGACAAGCACATTCAGTTCACCTCCGAGATGTCCTCGTTGGTCATCCAGGCCGATGAGGCGCTGTTGCGGCAGGTTATTTTCAACCTGCTGATCAACTCCGCCCAGTCGGTGCCCCACGAGGGGCATATTGCGGTGGTCGGCTGGTCTGAGAAGGAAGGGCGGGTGATTCTGGAAGTTCGGGACGATGGACCCGGGGTGCCTCCCGAGAACCGTGAGGAGATTTTCCGTCCCTATTTCACAACCAGCGCCCAGGGCACCGGCTTGGGGTTGGCGGTCGTGTGGCAGATTTGTCTGGCGCACGATTGGGAGATTGCCTATGTTGACTCGGAACGAGGAGGCGCCACGTTCCGCATCAGTGGCATGAAACTCGCCGAGACCGCATAGGATTTGTTATGACTCACAGCCAGAACTCGCAGAATGAGGCTCTTCCTTCCCGTCCCCGCATTCTGGTGGTGGACGACGACGCGGGACAGCGGAGCCTGTTGCGCTCCTTTCTGGGGGGGCAGGATCTGGATCTGTTCTTCGCCTCCTCGGGCGAAGAAGCGCTGGCGCTGCTCGACGCGCAGCCGGTCCAGATGATGATTTCCGATGTGCGCATGCCCGGCATCTCGGGTCTGGAAACGCTGCGGCTGGCCCGCGAGAAGCACCCCACGCTGCCCGTTCTCATGGTCACGGCGTTTCCTGACATCCGCGACGCCGTGGGCGCCATGCGCGATGGCGCGGTCAATTACCTCAAAAAACCGATAGACCTCGATGAATTGCTCGACAGCGTGCTCCACACCGTCGGGCGCGCGAAAGAGTCCAGTGTTGCCGCTTCGCAGGTGGACCTGCCGCCCCTTCCGGCGCACGTCGTGGCCGAAAGCCCGCAGATTCGCGATTGCCTGCGCGAGGCCGCTCTGGTCGCCAAGTCCGATTCGCGTGTCCTGATTACCGGAGAAAGCGGCACGGGCAAGGAAGTGATCGCCGACCTGATCCACGCCTGGAGTCCCCGCGCGCAGCGCCCGTTGCTCAAGGTCAATTGTGCGGCTATTCCTGAAAATCTGCTGGAAAGCGAACTCTTCGGTCACGAGAAGGGCGCGTTTACCGGCGCTGCGGGCCGGCGGGTTGGGCGATTTGAAGAGGCCAACGGGGGCACTTTGTTTCTGGACGAAATTTCGGAAATGTCCCCCTCCCTTCAGGCCAAACTGCTCCGGGTGATTCAGAACGGCACTTTCAACCGGGTGGGATCCAACGAAGAGATCCACATTGACACGCGCGTACTGGCCGCCACGAATCGCAACCTCGAGGAAGAGGTCGCCAACAACCACTTTCGCGAGGATCTGTTTTACCGCCTGAATGTCATTGAGATCTATCTGGCGCCGCTGCGAGAACGCAACGCCGACATTCTGCCGTTGGCCACGCTTTTTGCGTCGAAGTTTCTCGGAGGCGCGTCGCCCCGTTTCTCCGCGTCGGTTTCCACCTGTCTGGCTCTCTACGCGTGGCCCGGCAACGTGCGCGAGTTGCAGAATGCCATGGAGCGCGCCGTTCTCATGGCGCGCGGCGAATTGATCCTCCCCGAGCATCTGCCCAAGCGCATTCAGAATGCCGCCGCTCAATCCGCCGACGCCCCCGCCCTGGTCAACTCCTCGAGTAAACGGATGGAGGACATCGAGCGCATCGTGATTCTGCAAACCCTGCGGGAGAAGAATTTCAACCGTACCGAGACCTCGAAAGCCTTGGGGATCAGCCGCCGTTCTCTCATCTACAAATTGCGCCGTTTTGCCGAAGAAGGGCACACGATTGATCCGGAATAGGCCTGGGCGCCTGCGCTCTGGCAAGAGGGAAGGTGTCCCTTTACGTTGTCACGTGTAAACGCAACAATCTGTGTTCCGGGTTTTCTCCGATGGCGGGTCTTTCCTTGAGTCGAATTCCATATTTCCCAGTACATTCTTGATTTTTCCCGGTCCGGGCGGGCAGGGTTGTTTTTTTTCAATGGGATGTCATTTTCTTCTTGCGTTCCTTTCACGTGTAAAGTATTCTGGATGTGTTCCCGGAATACAGGTGAACGCAGGGATTTCTTTCTTCCAGAGCGCGAACGCAGGTTTCACAGAAATGCAAGGTGTTTCAAGTGGGTTCGGATACGTACCTTTTTGAGATCCGGCCTTTGAAATTGGCGGGAGCGCCCGCAAAGGAGAGCACATTATGTACAGCAAGACAAAACGCGGTTTTACTCTGATCGAGTTGCTGATTGTGGTGGCCATCATCGCGATTCTGGCGGCCATTGCGGTGCCCAATTTCCTCGAGGCGCAGACCCGCGCCAAAATAACGAGAGTCAAGGCGGACATGCGCACGGTCATGATGGCCGCCGAAGTGTACCGAACGGACAATGGGGCGTATCCGTTGTGTTTCTTCGAAGATGGCAGTGCATGGATTCAGCCGCCGATGGCGCGTTGTTATGTATTGACGACGCCGATCGCCTATCTGGGCAGTCTGCCGGTACTGGATCCTTTCTCGCCCTATAAGGTTGCGACTGGAGACTTCGATTCCACGTGGAATTCACACTTCGAATGGCGCAACTACGACCAGTTTATGAAGTTTAAGGATGATAAAGACGGGGGGTACAGCATCGCGTTGGGGAAAGCCAATGGCGGCCCGGCTTGTTGGATGGAATCGCGTGGACCGGACAAAAAGTTCTGGATGTATGGGATGTGGGATGACGGCCTGAACTCCAAGGACGCCATGGTGGATTACGACGCGTCGAACGGGACGCGCAGTTACGGCGATATCCGGTTCTTCAGCTACGGTAAAGGAAAGTCATAAGGTCAAGGGTTTCAAGTTCGACGTTTTCGTTTTCTATCCCTCTTTTCTGAGAGTGCCGGTTTCGGTCACTCTCAGATTTTTTTTGTCGAGGGAGAAAAAAGGTCTCTTTAAAAGAATTTGTGGGCAACAGAGGGGGCGTCATCTTGTTAACTCTCCCGAATAGAGTCGCTTCCGGCTTTCTGGAAGCCCGGAGACCGGACCGTATTTCCGGTCTCGGTTTTGTGTCACGCCCTTTTCCCTGTTCTCTGTCCAAGTTTCCCGACTCTCGTCCCCGTTCGTCATCCCCGCGAACGCGGGGACCCAGAGAAGCGCGAACGGGAAAACAGGGGGAAAACCCAAGGGAAACGCAATCAACCGGAACGTCCCGGATCTGGGTTCCTGCTTTCGCGGGAATGACGAAAAAGAGATTGTGTTTGGATTTGAATGCGAAAAACTCATCAACCTAAAAACAGCAGTTGAACCCTGCCCAAAGGCCTTGGGCGCCGGTGTTTGTCGCTCAAGTGCATCCGAGGGCGGGTTTTCCCGGTACGCCGAGGAGTCTTCCTTTCAGAAAGACGACGAAGGCGCGACTCAGAATCAGCCGCCAGCGCTCAGTCCAATCCAACTGCTCCGCAGCCTTGCGAAGGTGCTGGAAAAAGCCCGTCAAACCGCGCAAAACTTTGCGGATGGAGGCCGACTCGGCATGCAGACTCGTCAGGGTCAGCGTGGTCTGACCGGCGTGTTGCGTCTGCTTGCCCACGGCGTGCAGAAGAAGCGGGCGGCTGGTCTGCGCCTCGTGGTGTTTGTCGGGCAGGGCCAGGCGCGCGAACAGCGACCACCAGTTGTAGACCAGAGCCGTGTGGCGAGCCATGATCTGGCAGCGTTTCTGGTCCCGACTCGTGAACCCGCCCCAGCCCCACTGGTTCTTCAACTCATCGAAGACGTTCTCGCAGTCCGCCCGGTCCCGGTAGTGCTGCGCCAACGTGAGGATTTCGCCCGCGAGGTCCGTCACCAGTACGGCGTACTCGTACGGGCCCACCGTCTCGAGTGTCTCGACAAAAGCCAGTTCCAACTGTCCTGGTTGTGGACGGTTGGCCAAAAGCAGATCGCCTTTCAGGCGCCGACGCAGGACGACGACCTTGCGCTCGCGCTCCCACCCACTCAGGCGCAACTTCGACTCCACGCCCTCCCACCCCAGGCCGGCGTCCTCCCACTCGGAGCGCGCGAAGAGTTTCTCGATCAGCCCCCGTACTTTCTGAGTCTGGCGCAACTTGAACAGATAAGGCTGTCCCCGTTTCTCGCACTCGCGCATGACCGTGTCGTTGCCGAAGGCACAGTCGCCGCGCACGAAGACCGGCCGCTGTTCGGGGGACAGGGTGTCGAGAAAGGAGAAGAACGAGGGGCTCGTGTACTTCGCCGCCGTCCGGTTGCCCGACTGCACCTCGACGTCGAGCACCAGGCGCAGGTTGGCCAGAAAGTAGGTGTGGTACGTGTGCGAGGGACGGCCCGGTTTCTGCGGGTTGTAGCCCTTCACGGCCCCTTCCTGACGGCCGTAGAGCGGCTTGACGGTCGTGTCGAGATCCAGAATCCACGGCTCGCACAACAAAGCCTCGTAACAGCGCCGCAAGTGATGGGTTTGCCAGAGCGCGCACTCCTCCCCATCCACGGCCTGAAACGCCCGGCGCACCGAGTCCTCGCTGGCCACCTTCGACATGCCGAGCAATTCCGGATTCACCCCATCGGCCCGAATCGCCGCGATGTGAGCGTAGCGCGTGTGACCCGCCAGCAGACACAGCAGAGTCGTCCCCAGAATGTCGCGCTTGGCCGGGGCATTGGGGCTGTGGTACTCCAGCGGGCAATCCTGAACCCAGGCATCAAAAAGATGGGCCGTCTTGAGGAACTCGATGAAGAACGGCAATTGCCCCAGAGGCGTCACGGCCGCCTGGGGCGCCCACTCCACGTGGACCCGGCCGCCAAAAGTGTCCACCACCAGAGATTCGATCTCGGGCGCATTGGAGTCACCCAATGGGTGAGGGGTTGGGAAGAGATTTTTCTCGTTCATGCACTCAGTTTGCTACACTTGCAGAACGAGAGCAAGAGTCAACTGCGGTTTTTAGGATCAAAACTCACCCACAAATTCTTTCAAAGAACCCCCCAAAGGGACATCTGTCCTGGGGCGACGTTGCGCTTGTCCCAAGCGGGTATCAATCCGCGCCGTTGGCGCTCAACTGTGATTCTCAGGATTATCCCTGTCCCAGACAACTGCGTTTGATGCGGGCGATCAGGTCGCACACTTCCTGTTCGATCGTTTCACAGGTGGCCGGGGTAAAGTTCAACGCTGAAGCAATGGCATAGAGCGAGAGGTCTTTTTCCTCGAAGGGGATGAGGCTGTAGCCGAATTTACGGGTCAGAAGGTTGGCAAAGTAGGTGACCACCACGCCTTCGCTGTGATGGGACAGACCGTCCGGGTCGTTGTGCAGACGCACGACCTCGTGCAGACGCGGGGGGTAAATCCATTTCTCGAGGAGCCGGGCGCCCAGGTCGTGGTGGCGCATGAGCATAATCTGGCTCACGTTGAATTCGTCCAGTTCGCTTTCGCTCCAGCGCCCTTCTTTCCGCCCGATTTCGAGCAGGTGGAGGATGAGCAGTTTGCCGACGTCGTGCAGGAGACCCAGGGTAAAGAAATCCTTGGTCTCGGGGATGGCGATGCGCTGGGCAATGACTTCGCAGGCGTAGGCCGTGCTGACGCTGTGGAGCCAGAGGGTCCGCATGATGCCCTGGAAGAAGCGGTACGACGTCTTGAAGAGGTCTTCGGCGATGACGGTCATGAGAATATTGCGGGTTTCGCGCAGCCCGAGGCGCGCCACGGCCTGCGTGAGGTTGTTGATCCGTTCGTAGCCCGCGTAGATGGGCGAGTTGGCAATCTGGAGCAGGCGGGCCGACATGCTCTGTTCCTTCTCGACCAGGGCGGCGATGGCGTCGAAACCGGATTGCTCGCTGTTCAACACGGGTAGGAGGCGCTGTCCGATCTCGGGCAGTGTGGGCAGGCGCAGATCCGGTTTCTCCATCATGCTGGTGAGTGTGACGGACGCGTTGGACAGGAACGTGATGCGCTCCCGGGCATTGAAAATCGGAGTCTGTTGAAATTGAACTTCAACGGACTGGCGGGTGGGGGCGGGCGGCGAGGAATGGGCCGGAGGCTCTTCGGGTGACAGGAGAAGATCGCGGATGGTGGTCGGATCGACGATCGTGGAGAAGCAGGCGCTGAGTTCCAGTTCCTCAACCAGAGAGGGTTGGCTCTGGCGCAGCGAATTGGTATCGAGCAACAGGCGACGCATGGCGGGAAAATGCTCGCGGCAGTTGGCCAGAAAGGTTTCGGCGGTCTTGCCGCTCAGGGCTGACTCGACCACCACGGCCTGAAACCGCCGTTCCTTCAGGCGTCCGATCGCCTCCGCCGGGGTCGGCGCTACGATGGCGTGAAGCGCCAGGGCATTCAAAGACCGGGCAATGTCGCTGGCGGTTTCCTGCCGGGCACAGAGGATCAAAACTTCGGGAGGGGAAGCGCTGTCCATGAAAGAAGGGCCTCCGGATCTGGGGTTCAGTCGTCCAGCATGTTGCAGATGGCGTTGGCCGCGCCGTAGAGCGAGACGGAGTAATCCTTGACAATATAAACCGGGACCGTCTTGAGCACCCGCTCAATGTTGGGACAGTAGCACTTCTCGAAATTGCGCACGAAGAGATCGTCGGCCAGGAAGTGCTGTTCGTTCTTGGTCACGATTCCGCCCGCCAGGTAGAGGCCTTTGCGCGAGAGGAAGAAGGAGGCCACGTCGCCCGCAAAGCGGCCGTAGATTTTCACGAAAAGGCGGAAAATATCGCGGCAGACAGGGTTCGTGGTCGAGTAGCGCGAGATGAGCGGGGGTTTCTCGGTGTCCGGCAGGGCGTCAATTTCGGCCAGGGGACCTTCGATCGGCGCGCGGCGCACGTCCTTGAAGTAGTGGTAGATATTCGTGATGCCCTGTCCCGAGACGAACAGCTCGGCGTCGAGGTAATCCCCGATGCGCTTGTGGAGATAGTCCGTCAATTCACGGGTTTCGGTGTCGAAGGGGGCAAATCCCGCATGCCCGCCTTCCGAAGGCAGCGCCACGTAACGCTTGCCATCACGGTGGATGCATCCCACCCCCAAGCCGGTCCCCGCGCCTACGACGGCCTGAACGGTGCCGGCCTGGGCGACCACGGCCTCATCGGGGTGGGGCAATTCGGTGATCTGCAGGGGGTTGCGGACGTCGAGGAGGGGCAGGCCGTAGCTGATGGCGGCAAAGTCGTTGATCAGTCGTGTCTTGAATCCAAAGCGCTGCTCGATGGCGTTTCCGTCGAGTTGCCAGGCGACGTTGGTCATGATACAGCGGTTGTTCTCGATAGGCCCGGCTGGGCTGATGCAGCAGAGAGTGGGGCGAAGCGCCGTGTTGCGGGTGGCGGCTTCGGCGAGCGTGGCCTCGATGCACTCGCCGTAGGAGGTGACGCTGCGCGTCTGAAAGGCGCATTTCAATAGGAGCGTAAAGTGGCCGTCGTGTTCGGCCATGAGGCTCAGGGTGGTGTTGGTTCCCCCCACGTCGCTTGCCAGGATCAAGCGGTCGTAATCTATGTTGGACTCAAACCATTGGGCGTTCATAAGCGTGGGTACAGGTTCCTTTCCAGCGTTGTTTCAACATCGTTTTCCTGGACGCTTCCGGTGGCTGCGGGCAACCCGCGTTTTGGCAAATCGTCTAACGATGGAAAAAGGAGCGATACGCGCCCTTTCGCGGGACAGTAGAGCATGTTTTGAGCGCAGTTGCACGGCTTTTTTCCGGCTTGTTGCAGTTTGGATTTGCGGGAAACCGGGGAAGTTTCCAGTCGCGATTGTGCCCGTTCCATTCTGATTGTCGCCTTCCCGTTCTTTGCGCGTGTTTGTTTTCGATAGTTGTTCGAGTTCTTCGTGGAATCGGAGATGGATAAGGCAATATCCCTGCGCAACCGCAGGAATTACAGAAAAGTTCCGCCATAGATATTGAAAGGGATTGACATGTTCGCCCGGTTTGTGGTAAGATCCTTCCGTGTTGAGTGGAAGGAGGTTCTCATGAGACCATTTTGGCTTGAATAGGAATCGTATGAACAGCCCCTGTTTCTTCCCGTCTCGCTCGCAGCGTAAGCGGAGAGGTTTTTCTTTGGTCGAGGTTCTGGTGGCCATGGCTCTCCTTTTGCTGATGAGCGCCAGTGTGATTTCCGCTTTCGTTTTTGCCTCCCGTTTATCCCGTTTGAGCAGCAACGCCATTGCTGCCAAGAACATCGCTCAAGGCTTCTTTGAAAAGATGGCCATTGACGAGTTCAAGAATGTCGGTCCCACCCAATATCCCGACATCGAGTACGACTCCGTTCCTCCCCTCTGGCTCGATCGAGCCGTGGACATCCGCTGCAAGGTTCAATTCGAGTTCTCGGGCTTCGGCACCATCGAGAACGGCAGCGCCAATAACATCACCGACGCCAAAGCGCTCTGGGAGCACAATCAGTGGGTGGGTGACACCCTCTGTATTGTCAGTGGTCCGGGCATGGGCCAGATGGCGACCATCGAGACCAATACGCCCAATACCATCCACCATACCGATCTGACCTACGCTCCCAAAAAAGGAGCCAAGTATCTGATCAACAACGGCAAGACGGTTCAGATTACGACCACGTGGGAATACATGGGCAAGGAATACTCACAGACCATCCGGTCTTTGATCGTCAATCGGAAAAATACCAAAGACTTGGGATTTTAAGGTGTCGGGGAGCAGAGAGATGAAGAGACGGTTGCCTTACGTTCAGTCGGCACACCGGCGGGGGATGACTCTCGTCGAGGTATTGTTTGCTTCCGCGATCGGGTTGACGGTCAGTATCGGGCTGGTTTCCCTGATCGTGATGGGTTCGCGTCTGCACCGCTCGATTTCGTACCAGGAGATCTCCCTGGGTCAGACGGCGCCCGTGATCGAGAAACTCAACCGGGAGATCCGCATGGCCACGACGGAAACCGTGCCGCCGCGGGTGCTTGACGCTTCCGGAAAACCCGCTTTGAAGGGCAATCGTGTCGAATTTTCCCGGAAGGGCGAAGCGGCGGGAACCCGTTCGATCGAACTGGTTTCGGGAGATGGTTCGTTCGCGACGATCGAGGACAATCTTCTGGTGTACGATCCGGACACTTCGGCGGGTGGAGATGAGGTGGTCTGGTCCAGGTGGGTCTCTCCTCTGGAACAGGATGGGGATGGCAATATGTGCGATATAGAAGATGCCCGGGCGTTCAGTTACGGCGGTCCCACAACGCCTGTGTTGATCTGGATGCGGGTGGGCGATCCGGTCAATATAGACGATCCGGAAAGTAATGACGGCGCCTCGGGCCCGGGTTTGCAGGGAGTGGAGATCAATATCACGGTGGGGCCGCGCAATTGACCGGGTTGGGGAAGCGTGTTACGCCGCCGCGGCAGCGGTTCGGCGCGCCAGAAATTGGCAAATGCGATCGGGAATACAGGGCTGTTCCCTTGGAGGAGATGCCATGAAAATGCAATCTCGGATTTTGCGCAGCGGTTATTCGCAGGTTCCATCGCGGAGCGGGTCGCGCCGGGGGACCATTCTGGTCTCGGTGATGTTGATCGGGGGCATTCTGGTCGCCATGTCGGTCAGTCTGGTGGGATTGGCCACTCAGCAGGTCCGCAATCGCGGGCGGTATGAAACGTACAAGGATGAGTTTGCCGCCGCCGAGTGGGTCTTAAACAAAACGCTGGGCCAGATGAAGTTTCTGAACGAATCCGGAGTGGAAGATTTGCCGGGCAAGATCGAGGCCATTGAAGACCCGGAGATGGATGGGTATGAGTTCCCGAATTTCGAGATAACGAAAATATCGGAAGGTTCGGAGGTGGTGCCGGAAGGCGAAGACTATGCCGGCATGGTGGTTTACGCGATTCGTTACCGGGTGGATGTGCAGGCAAAAAAACTGGGAGGAACGGCCGAGCGGTACGACCATACGGGAGTGCGGTTGTGCCAGAACATAACGGTCTCCTACCGGCCCTTGTTCTCGTTTGCGATCTTTTACGACCCGATTCTGGAAATCGCCCCGGGCGCCTACATGCAGGTGACGGGCCGGGTCCACTCGAATGGGGATACGTATGTTCAGTCGGGCGCCGGTCTGGACTTCCTCAAGCAGGTCACCGTGGCGGGCGATCTGCATTATGGGCGCTACGGCGAGTCGGGCCAGTCGGGCGCTAATGGCGATGTGCGGTTTACCGATGGGGGCGGATTGCTTTCGATGAAGGTCGGCGGCTCGTGGTTGGATTGCGCCGCTCCCGACTGGGCCACGGCTCCTCTGGACCGATGGAATAAAAATGTCAAGGATTCCACACATGGGATCAATCGGTTGGGCTTGCCCATTCCTTCTTCCGTGGACCCCCATGCGATCATCGAGCGCGCGGACGACGCCAACGACTGTTACGCCGTGCAGCAGGAAAAGTTTGAGAACAAGGCGGGGCTGAAAATCTTCCGCAGCAACACTGGTACGATTACGATGGAGGATTTCGACGGGAATGCGGTTTCTCCGACCTATACGACGGCGGGGGGCGTGACCAAGAGCATTCTGACGCAGACGACTTTCTACGACGCGCGAGAGAAGAAGACCATCGCCTCGATCGATCTGGACATCGCCAAACTGATCGAGAGTGGCAAATCGCCCCTGAACGGGATTCTGTATGTATCGAGCGAAAACGTGGGGGGCGGCCTGGGCGCGTTACGGTTGGTGAATGGTACGAAACTGCCGGGTACGGGTTTTACCGTGGCGACGGAAAATCCCATGTATATCAAGGGAAACTACAACACGGTGGACAAGACGATGGCCATGGTGGTGGCCGATGCGCTGACGCTTCTGTCGGATTCATGGAACGACGCCAACGGCAACAAGACACTCTCGAACCGAACCGCTTCGACCACAACGGTCAACGCGGTCTGCATGCAGGGGATTGTGGAGAGCAATGGCGGGAAGTACAGCGGTGGCGTCGAGAACTATTTCCGGCTGCTCGAGAACTGGAGCGGGAAGGACTTGAACTTCAAGGGATCGCTTATCAACTTGTGGTTGAGCACGAAAGCCACGGGCCTCTGGCCGGGAACGGGGACAGTTTACAATCCCCCGGCCCGCAAGTGGGCCTGGGATCCGGATCTCGGGGGGACGAACGGGCCTCCAGGCGCCAATTATGGCGTGGATGTGCAGTGCTCCGGGTGGGATATGCCGTCTGGCGCCGAAGCAGAGTGAGTTTGAAGTCACTCCCGTCGTTCTTTAGAAGAAAACAGAAAGAGGACCGCCTCGGAAGATGCGGTCCTCTTTCTGTTTTGAGCCGTTGTCTGAAAGAATCTTCACGCTACTATCTTCAAAACTCTGCGCAAGTCGCGATGATTTTGCGTGGGGGGAGTATCCTGTATATCCTGTACATCCATGTTCCCCTTCTCGGAACTCCCAAGAAACAGGGGAGATATCAACATGGATAGGCAGGATGGACAGGATGCCGTCCTCTGCTCTCCGCAATCTTTTCGGGTGACTCTTCGTGTTCTGGTTGTGGGTTCGTTGCGCCCAGATTTGACTGTCGGTTCTGACAATCAGATCCCGGAGGGACGGCTGAAAACCCCCTCGGAAGCGCTCTCGGGGATTTCCCCGAGAAGAACGACAGGCAATGCCTGAAACTTTTTCTGGGCAAAACCCAGTTTGTTTACATAATCCAAATCCGGAATAAATCCGACCGAACCTGTCTTCTCGGCGCCCGGTTATTCAGTTTTTTTCCGCATGTGTCGCACGAAGGCTTCAAAGAAACGCGGATCGAGCTGATCGCGCATTTCTTCTTTCATGATTTTCAGGGCCTGATAGGGTTCGAGGGCATCGCGGTAGGGGCGGCGGGTGGTCAGGGCGTCGTAGGTGTCGGTCAGGGCGCAGATGCGGGCGAAGGGGTGGATGTCCTCCCCACGCAATCCGTCCGGGTAACCGCTGCCGTCCATCCGCTCGTGGTGTTGTCCGACAATCACGGAGGCTTCCGGGGTGATTTGCTCCTCGGCCTTCAGCAGTTCCTGCCCCATGTGGGGGTGTTTGAACAGTTCCTGCCACTCGGCTTCGGAGAGTTCCGCCGGCTTGTTGAGAATCTTCAGGTCAATCAGGGTTTTGCCGATATCGTGCAGGAAGAATCCACAGGCGATCCGTTCGAGGCGATACGGGTCGCGTTCCGCCACCGGCATGGTGTGGGAAAGCAGCCAGAGGGAGTACAGCCCGACGTTGACGCAGTGGGTGTAGGTGTAATAGTCGTGCGAGGTGAGGCGCAGGAGATTTTCGAGGGCCGCCGGGGCCTTGAGGGTGAAGTGGACCATGCGGGCGATGTTGCGTTTCTGTCCCTCGATGGCCAGGGCCGATGGCCGCTCGAACAGGCGTAGAGAGAGAAGCGCCGTATGGTTGTGCAGAATGTCGCATTTGCACTCGAGGGAGAAACGGGGGCTGTCGAGGAGATCGCCGATCAGGTTTTCCTGCGCCTGGAGGAACTGGTCGAGTTGATCGCCCCGAACGTAATAGCGCCTGCGGGGCGCCACCCGGTAATGGATGTCGTTTCGGATCTGGAAGGGGATCAGGAGTCCGGCCTGAGAGATGCGGGTCAGGCGTCCGGCGTGTTCATAGGCATAGACGTCAAAATCCACCCGATCCAGTGAGAGGAGAATGTCTGGAACGATTCGGTGGTAGGTTTTCGCTTCTTCAGCGGTTTCGCCCAGATGCCCTGCCCGGACTTTGAACAGGGGGCTTGACTGCGTCGCACCATTCATGGAAACCATTCGTCAGAACCCCAATCGAAAAATCCCATCTATTATCTCTGAAGTGGAGATTCCCGCAAGCGAAAAGGGTTCTGTCGGTCGGAATTTTCAGAAAACCCGGCGGCGCCGTCCGTCTTGTGGAGAACGGCGGAATCCCGCCCCTGATGGTTCGAGGAGCCTGTCGAGCAATTGTGAAAACTGACTTCGGGAGGGATATCATACGCTACACGGGTTTGAGGAAGGAGGCGTATAATAAGCGACGTCATTTGCTCAATTTCTTCGACAGGCTGCTCGAGCCACAGGAACTTGCACCACAAAATTCCGCTGAGGGTTTTTATTCCTTTCGATGGGCACGCGGGTGGAAATAAAAAAAGGCGCAAATGCGTTTCCTTGTCCAAGCAAGGAATTCACTTGCGCCTTCGTCTTACAGATCCATCTACTGTCCGACAAGGCGGACCATCCGGAAATTTCGATGGTCCACTTTTCCCCCTGGTGTTTCGTTTAAAAACAACCAGTATCTTTCTTCTAAGGCAGAGGGGCGTTGCCTGTCAAGCCTTTTGTGCTGTTCACGATCATTTCCAGTTTTTTGCGCAGGTTTCCCAGATCTTTCGAGCGGAAAGCGCCTTTCGTTTTCTCGAGGACATCAATGGTTTCGACCAGCGAGTCCATCAGAAGCGACAGACGGGGACAGTTGAGCAGGTGGCACGCTTCGCCCAGATTCTGGTCCACCGCGATTCGGGATGTGAGGCTGCGGATATCCATCAGGGAGTTCAGGATGTTCTGGAAGGTGAGGTCCAGAAACGAATGGACCGTTACGCAACCGTTCAAGGGACTCAGGGTTTGAGCTCCCAATTGGCGGGAGGGACTGTGCGTTTGTTTCGCGCCCGGGAGGGGGGGCGATTCGATTTGTTCGAGGTTCAGATCCCAGTTTTCCACCCGCGCCCGCAGGCGCCGGACCGCCTGGAACAGACGCCGCATGCTGATGGCGGAGTTCGCTTCTTCGATCAGAAGATCGTAGTTGAAGGGCTTGATGAGATAAGCCACAACCTGCAGTCGGACCGATTCGACGGCCGATTCCAGTGTGGGATAGCCGGTGACCAGAATGATGGGGAGGTATTCGGACAGGGTGCGGATTTCGCAGATGAATTCGAGATTGTCGTTTCCCGGCATCCGGATGTCGGAAATCAGGAGATCGAATTCCATTTCCCGCAGAAGATGGAGTGCGCTTTTCGCGTCAGACGCTCCGATACACTCGAAGCCCGCTTTCTGCAAACGACTGGTGGTGAGTTGCAGGAAAACCGGTTCATCGTCAACGATCAGGATGCGTCCGCTCGATTGCGGGGAGGTGGGGAGCGATAACGAATTGTGCTGCAAATTTTCTTGATGGTCTGTCATTCCATCACTCTTTCTGGGCGAGGACACCGCTCCGCTGGGAAATATCTCGGGTGTTTTCTGCCTGTTGGGTCGTTCTTCCAGGCAGTCTCGCAAAACGAATAAGGCGCTTTTCTTAAAAAAAAGAAAGCGCAACGGTACCGGCCAGAATCAGCCCGATTCCTCTTGCGCCTTCGCCTTACTAGCCTTCCAGCAGTCCGGCAAGACAGACCACCCGCATTGGTGGCCCTTTTGTGAGAATCTGATTCTCACATCCCTATATCGGATGACTCTATATCCTCTTGAATTACAGACGTCAAGAGATTAGTGCTCCATAATCTGTCCCAGTTTTCTCCGCAAATCGCCAATACTCTTGGATTTAAATTCGTCCCGGGTGCTCTCGAGAACATGGACGGTTTCGGCCAGAACGTCTGTCAAAAGATCGAGCCGGGTGCAGTTCATGTGGTTACAGGCCGACTCGCACCGCTGGTCGCTTGTCAAACCCGAGACCAGGTCGCGTACGTTCAGAAGTGTTTTCATCAGATTCTGCACGGTCAGGTCCACAAACAGGGCCAGATTCCGCTTCTGGTCGGGGTGTTCCGAGCCGGTCTTGGCCGGATACGGGTTGTGCATCCGATGGCAGGACAGGGTGAACATTTTCTCAAAACAGTCCAGATCCTGCGCCCAGTTGCGCACGTGGTCGCGCAACTGCCGCACAACCATCTGCGAGCGGTGAATACCGATCAGGGGATGGATCTGTTCGAGCAGCCGCTCGAAATCCAGAGGTTTGGTCAGGTACGCGGCGACCGGCAGTTTCAGGGATTGCACGGCGGTATCCACCGACGGGTACCCCGTGATGAGGATGACCGGCAGTCCCTGAGCCGATTCCGGCAGATCGCCGATCAGGTCCAGGCCGGAGTTGCCGGGCATGCGGATATCGCAGATGAAGAGGTCGTACACCTTCTCGTTCAGCAGTTGGACGGCTGTGGGACCGTCCGGGGCGCAGTCGCATTCAAAACCCGCATCCCGCAGGAGGTCGGCGGTCGAATGCAGAAAGACTTCCTCGTCGTCCGCCAGAAGTATTCGCCCAGCGGGGACAGGGCCCCCTGTCTCAGTGGTTTGTTCGTTTCCGCGTTCTTCCATGCGGCAATCCCTTTAGGTGTTTCGCTCAGGTTTCGGTTCTGAACCGGTTGATCTTTCCCGTGTTCAATCGTCTGCGCGCTCTTCAATGGTGGCTTTCTCGCGTTCCAGGTCAATGAATCGTTCGATCGCCTCCTGATCGGCCTCCTCGCGCAGTTTTTCCTGAATACTTTCCCCCACATACTCGAAGGGACGCAATTCAGACTCCCGCTTTTCGAAAACCTTTGCGATGTGCAGTCCGAATTCTGTACGAAAAACATTGCTGACGCCGCCCGGTTCGAGGTTGAAGACGACTTCTTCGAAGGATTCGACCATCTGTCCCCGGGGAAAGAACCCCAGATCGCCGCCCCCGTCCGGGCAATCGGAGTGTTTTTTCGCCATTTCCGTGAAATCCGCGTTGTTGCGGATTCTTTTGAGGATCTGGAGCAATTCTTCCTCAATGGCTTTGGGGTCCTGACCCGGCCGCAGCTGCTTGATGATGTGCGCGGCGTGGACGGTTTCCGGCACCACGAACTCGTCGCGGTGTTCTTCATAATAGCGCAGGGCGTTTTCCGGGTCCGGTATTGTCGCTCCCGCCGTGATCTTGTCCATCTTCAATTTCAGCAACATGCGCTTGCGGATGTCGTCCTTGACTTCCGGTTCCTTGTCGAGGTCCAGTTCATGGCGCTGATAGAACTGGTCGCGCCCGCCGTGGTCCCGCAGAATGGCCTGATAGGCCTCCTCGACCGCCGCGTCTTCGATCGGTTCCGGGTCGCGCACGGCCGCCTGAAGGAGCAGGAGGCGCTCGATGACGTTCTCGCGCGCCCATTCCATGAGCTGCCGTTCCTGTTCCTCCGCGGGCTGATCCTGAAAGACCTCCTCGTAGTAGGGACGGAGCCGTTCGGCTTCGCGCATGATTTCGATCTCGTCCACCTGTTCACCGTTCACATAGAGGCCCATCAGTCTCTCCTCAACAGGCTCTGGCCCGTCATGTCTTCGGGCTGTTCGAGGCCCATGAGCTGCAGGATGGTGGGGGCCACGTCGCCCAGACATCCGTCGTCGCGCAGGCCCGCTTTCGGGAGTCCCGTGCCGATGACCACGCACGGCGTCGGGGTGGTGGTGTGCTGCGTGTGAGGACAGTTTTCCTCGAAGTTCCACATGTTTTCGCAGTTGCCGTGGTCGGCGGTGATGAGAGCCGAGCCGCCCATGTCCTGAATGGCGGTAATGACGCGCGTGAGGGCGGCGTCCACCGCGCCTGCGGCCTTGACTGCCGCGTCCAGGAAGCCTGTGTGGCCCACCATGTCGCCGTTGGCGAAGTTCGAGACGATCAGGTCGTACTGGCCCGAGCGGATGGCCGCCTCGAGTTTTTCGGCCACTTCGGGCAGGCTCATTTCGGGTTGCAGGTCATAGGTGGCCACCTTGGGAGAGGGCACCAGAATGCGGTCTTCGCCGTTGAATTCCGTCTCGCGTCCGCCCGAGAAGAAGTAGGTGACGTGGGCGTACTTTTCCGTCTCGGCGATGCGCAGCTGGCGCAGGCCCGCTTGTGAGACGATGTCTCCCAGAGTATTGGCGATATCGCGGGGCGGGAAGGCCACGGCGGCCTTCAGGCCCGATTCGTACCGGGTCATGGTGGTCAGTTCGATCTTCAGCGTTTCGTCGCGCTCGAAGCCGTCGAACGTGTCGTCCACGAACGCGTGCGCGATCTGACGGGCGCGGTCGGGGCGGAAGTTGAAAAACAGCGCCTGATCGCCCGAGCGCATCCGTCCGACCGGTTGGCCGGTTTCATCCAGGATAAGAGTCGGAGCGACGAACTCGTCGTTTTCATTGCGGGCGTAGCCTTGCAGCACGGCGTCCAACCCCGAGGTGGCGCGGTGATCGGCCTCGTTGCGCACCATGGCGTCGTAGGCGCGTTTGACGCGGTCCCAGCGCTTGTCGCGGTCCATGGCCCAGTAGCGGCCACAGACCATGGCGATGCGGCCCAGGTTTTCTTCGCGCAGTGTGTTTTCCAACACTTCGACATACCCCTTGCCGCTGCGGGGCGGGGTGTCGCGTCCGTCGAGGAAACAGTGGAACATCACGCGGTCGGCGGGCATGCCGAGTTTTTTGGCCAGCCGCAGAAGCGCGAAGTAGTGGCGGTCCATGCTGTGGACGCCGCCGTCGCTGACGAGGCCCATGAGGTGGAGACAGACGCCGTTGTCGCGGGCTTTCTCGATCACCTCGGTCAATTCCTTGCGGCCCATCAGGCCGTCCACTTCGATTTCGTGGTCAATCTTGGCGATTTCCTGCCACACCACGCGTCCGGCGCCCAGGTTCAGGTGTCCCACTTCCGAGTTGCCCATGACGCCCTTGGGCAATCCCACGGCGTTGCCGCTGCACCCGATGAGGGTGTGGGGGCGGCTGGCCCACAGGTTGTTCCAGAAGGAAGGATTGGCTACTGCGATCGCGTTCTTGTCCGCCGGGTAGGTGGGTTCGGCGAACCCCCAGCCGTCCAGGATCAGGAGCAAGGTTGTTTTGCGTTTGTCGTTCATCGTTTTCCCCATTCTTGGCTCATTCTCGCGTCTGACGCGAGGCTTGGTTCCTTATATTCGGTTAGAGCATCCCTTTGGTCGAGGGAACTCCCTGTTCGCGCTCGTCGCGCGTGACGGCCTGGCGCAGAGCGCGGGCAAACGCCTTGAAGAGCGCCTCGACGATATGGTGGCTGTTCTTGCCGTAGAGCAGTTCGAGGTGGAGCGTCAGCCCGGCGTTCATGGCCACGGCGCGGAAGAAATCCTCGGTCAGTTCCGATTCGTAGTCGCCGATGCGTTCCGCCGGGATTCCCGCGGTGAAATGCAGGTAGGGCCGCCCGCATACGTCCAGAACCGCCCGGGCGAGGGTTTCCTCCATCGGCACGTAGGCGTAGCCCATGCGTCCGATGCCCCGCTTGTCGCCCAGCGCCTGCGAGAGCGCCTGACCGAGGACGATTCCGAGATCCTCGACCGTGTGGTGCGGGTCAATGTGGGTGTCGCCCTGTCCTTCGATGGTCAGGTCCATCATCCCGTGGCGCGCCAGCAGGTCGAGCATGTGCTCGAGAAAAGGGACCCCGATCTTGCCCGAGAAGACGCCCGCGCCGTCCAGATTCAGACTAACTTTCAACTGCGTTTCTTTCGTGGCGCGTTCCACTGCCGCTGTGCGTTCGCTCTTTTGGATCGTCATTGAACAATCTCCTTCAAGGCCCCGATCAGGGTCTGCATTTCCTCGGGCGTTCCGATGGAGATGCGCATGCCGTCGCTCAGACGGGGCGCATCGAAGTAGCGCACCAGAATTTTCCGCTCGCGCAGGGCCAGAAAATGCGCCCGGGCCTGCGGGTGGATGGCGAAGACGAAGTTGCCGTGCGATTCGGGGACCTGGTAACCCAGTTCCTTGAGGGCCTGTACCGTGTAGTTGCGCGTTTCGACGATCTTGCGGGCGTTGGCGCGCATCTCGCCACACGCTTCGATGGCGCCGATGGCGGCTTCCTGGGCCACGCGGTTCAGGTTGTACGAATCCTTGAGTTTCATCAGTTCCGCGACCAGAGCCGGTTGACCCATCAGGTAGCCGAGCCGCATGCCGGCCAGCGAGTAGGACTTCGAGAAGGTGCGGGTGACCACGAGGTTCTCGAAATCATTCAGAAGGCTCACGGTATCGCGGGGCGCAAAGTCCACATACGCCTCATCAATCACGACCAGACGGTCCTGCCGACTGCGGCACAGGCGCGCGATTTCTTCGCGCGAGTAGAGAATCCCGATGGGGGGATTCGGGTTGGCCAGGAACAGGAGCGGTTCGGGTGCGTCGAAGAACGCTTCGGGCAGTTCGTAGTTTTCGCCGAGAGGATACACGGAGGTTCCGCCACCGAACGACGCCGCGAGAACCGGGTAGAGGCTGTAGGTCAGGTCCACCATCGCAATGCGCTCTTCCGGACCGATGAAGGCGTGGACCAGCAGGCGCAGGATTTCGTCGGACCCGTTGCCCGCCAGAATCTGTTCGGGTTTCAGGCCGTGGTACTCGGCCAGGACGCCGCGCAGCGTGTCGCTGCCCGGGTTCGGGTAGAGGCGCAACAGTTTCAGGGATTCCTGCGCGCGCTCGACCACCCGCCGGGCCGGAGGATAGGGGCATTCGTTGGTGTTGAGTTTGATGATGTTCTTTCCCGCGAGCTGTTCGCCGGGCGTGTAACCGTGCAAAGCGGGCAAAAAGGGGCGAAATCGTAACGCACTTTCGGTCATGGTTGGGTTTCCTCTATGTTGTTCCTCCGGCCATCACGCACCGGAATCGAATCCTCTGCGTTTTTGCGTTAACGCGCCAGACGCCTGCGCACCGCCGCCGCGTGCGCGCCGAAGCCTTCCACATCCGCCAGCGTCGTGACGGTTTCGGCCAGGGCCTCGAACCCTTTCTTCGAGCACTCGAGCACGTGGCTGGTTTTCAGGAAAGACCAGACGGACAGGGGCGAGAAGAAACGGGCCGTTCCCCCGGTGGGCAGGGTGTGATTCGGTCCGGCGGCATAGTCGCCCATGGACTCGGGGGTGTAGGGACCGACGAACACCGCGCCAACATTGCGCACGCGCCGCGCCAAAACCTGCGCGTCGCGGATGAGAAGTTCCAGATGCTCGGGGGCTTTCTGTTCGGCCAGGGCCAGCGCCTCTTCTACCGAGTCCACGCGAATCAGGGCTCCATTGGCTTTCAGCGATTGTTCAATGATCGCGCGGCGGGGCAGTTCCGCGGTTTGCGAGCGGATTTCGCGTTGCAGCGCCGCCACGTCGTAGTCGCCGATCAGGACGGCGATGGCCTGCGCGTCGGGGTCGTGCTCGGCCTGGGCCAGCAGGTCCGCCGCGACCAGAACGGGCGAGGCCGTGTCGTCGGCCAGCACCAGCACTTCGCTCGGCCCGGCGACCATATCAATGGTGATTTCGCCGTAGAGCAATTTCTTCGCCATGGCGACAAACCGGTTGCCCGGTCCCACGATGATGTCCACCTTGGGCAGGGTCTGGGTTCCCAGCGCCAGCGCCACCACGCCGGGGGTGCCTCCGACCGAAATCACGCGGTCCACCCCGGCCAGCCAGGCGGCGCCCAGTACCGCGCGCCCGCCGTCCGAATCCAGAGATCCGGGCGGGGTCAGCAGGATCACTTCGTCCACTCCGGCTACGCGCGCCGGCACGATGTCCATCAGGACGGTCGAGGGGTAGGACGCCCGCCCACCCGGCGCATAGACGCCTGCCCGGCGCAGGGGGGTGACGCGCTGTTCCATGCGGTTGCCCAGGGCGTCCTTGTACACAAAACCTTTGAGCAATTGCTTGCGGTGGTAGGCCTCGATGCGCTCGCGGGCGGTTTTCAGGGCTTTCTGGAGGGGTTGAGGGAGTCCCTCCCACGCTTCGCGCAGGCGCTGCGCTGGAATTTCGAACTGGGAGGGTTGAAGGGCCACTTTGTCGAAGCGTTTGGTCAGGGCTGCGACGGCCCGGTCGCCCCGGCGGCGCACCTGCTCGATCACCTGGCGCACTGCGTCTTCGGTGGCGGGATCGTTGGCCACGGCGCGCTGGAAAAGCCGAGCCACTTGTTTTTCGTCCCTGGGGAACTGGAGCACCCGCATGACACTCTCCTTGATTTCCGTTCCGATCACCTGCTGCTTATTAAAACAGGCCACCCTTCTGGTTGCGGCAGCCTGTGTACGGACCCGATTTACCTTTTTCCGGTTTTGTGTGTCTCCCCGAGGGAGCCACAGAGGTTCAACCGCCGGAAAAGAGGCTCAGGATATAGACCACCAGCATCATGCCGACCAGGCTGCCCAGGAGCCGCGCCCAGCAGCCCAGCACGTGTCGCCGAGCCTGTTGGGGCTCTTCGACCTCGTGCAGCCCGATGACCAGCGCCACGACGAACGTCAGGTAAACGAGCGAGAAGACATGGGCGATTCCGTACCAGGGCATAAGAGCGCTTTCTCGTTCGATTCTGCGTGGGGTTATCGGTTCGTCAACATTTCGAACCCGATTTTTTCGCGCCGTTCCACCGCCTGCCAGATAATGAAATAGTTCAACGCGCCCGCCACCAGACAGTAGAAACTGCCGAGTTCACTGTAGGCGTGCGGTTCCTGAATCGCCAGGAAGGGCCACTTCAGGGCGTAGGCCACCAATGAAAGGAAAGCCATCCAGCCGGTTCCCATCTGGAACACGAAGTTGAGGTTGTTGACGATGCTGAATCCCACATCGCGCAATCCCCACGTGGGCCAGACGACGCCGCCCTTCAGAAGCAGTCCCAGGATGAAGGTCAGGTGAACCACTCCGAAGTACAACCATCCCATTTTCCGGTGGTTGCGGCCCAGGAGAAAGAAACCGCTGCCGGGCAACAGCCAACCAGCCAGCACCATCAAGAACAGACGCCCTCCCTGGCCCCGGCCAGACCCGTTTCCACTCAAAGGCATGACGCGCTTCCTTTCCTGGTTTTCCCCCACGTGCAGAGAGAATCTCTCTCCTTCTCGTTTGGCCGGTTTTTCCCGCGCAGCGGGTTGAACCCAGCCGACAAGCACTCTTTTTTAGCCCACCCTCCCGGCAAAGTCAATCTCTTTGGTTTGGGAGAAAAAGCGCATATTTGAAATGTCACTTTCCCGGCCTCTTGTTGACAAATGCGGGTTCGATCTTTATAGTCGGGGTTCGTTCCCGCGGGACGGAAGGTGAAGTTCCCTCCGGGAACGCCGGTCTCTCTATTGGCAGGGTCGGGTTTCGCTTCATTAGAAGAAACCCCTTTCAGGGCGGGGTCTCTACGCCACCTTGGTATGTGTTCTTCGGGTCATCGGTGGAGTGGGTGCGGAAACATTGGAACAGAATCGCGGAGATTTTTCGCGCGACAGATTTTCAAGGGAGGGTGTCATCATGGCAAAAAAGCAGGTCAAGAAGTGTGTGCTGGCTTATAGCGGCGGGCTGGACACGTCGGTCATCATTCGCTGGCTTATCGAAAACTATGGGTGCGAGATTGTGGCCTTCTCGGCCGATCTGGGCCAGGGTGAGGATCTCAAGCCCCTGCGCCAGCGCGCGCTCGATACGGGCGCGTCGAAGATCATCATCAAGGATCTGCGCGAGGAGTTCGCCAACGACATCCTGGTGCCGGCCATCCACGCCAACGCGGTGTACGAAGGCCGTTACCCGCTGGCGACCGCGCTGGGCCGTCCGCTCATCGCCAAGTACCTTGTGGACATCGCCCACGCCGAAGGCGCCGACGCCGTGGCGCACGGCTGCACGGGTAAGGGCAACGATCAGGTGCGTTTCGAGGTGGTCACGGCCGCGCTCGGTCCCGATCTGACCTGTATCGCCCCGGTGCGCGAGTGGGAAATGAAGACGCGCGACGAAGAGATTGACTACGCCAAGAAGCACAAGATTCCCATCACGGTCAGCAAGAAGAAACCCTACAGCCTCGACAAGAACATCTGGGGCACCTCGATCGAGTGCGGCGTGCTCGAGGACCCGTTCGTCGAACCGCCCGCAGACGCCTGGCAGGGCACCACGGCGCCCGAAAAAGCGCCCGATAAAGCGGAAGTGGTCGAGATCGGGTTCGAGGGGGGCAAGCCGGTCAAGCTCAACGGCAAGGCTATGAAACTCGTCAAGATCATTGAGACGCTGAACGCCATTGGCGCGCGCCACGGTGTGGGCCGCATGGATATGGTCGAGAACCGCCTGGTGGGCATCAAGTCGCGCGAGCTGTACGAGGCGCCGGCCGCCTGCATCATCCTCGAAGCGCACCGCGCCGTCGAAAGCCTCTGCCTCGACCGCGAAGTGGCCCACTTCAAGCCGCTGCTGGCCGAGAAGTTCGCCGAACTGGCCTACTATGGCCTCTGGTACTCGCCCCTGCGCGAGGCCATCAGCGCCTTCATGGCCGAGACGCAGAAGTTCGTCTCGGGTACGGTCCGCGTGAAACTCTACAAGGGTTCGATCACGGTTCTGTCGCGCAAGTCGCCCACGTCGCTCTACGACTACAAACTGGCGACCTACGACAAGGAAGACATCTTCGACCAGACGGCGGCAGCCGGTTTCATCAAACTCTTCGGCCTGCCGTCGAAGGTGATCGCCAGCAAGCGCAAATAGTTCTGGACGGTGGCGCACGATGTCCGGAGATTGCATTTGAAGACCGTCTCGTGTAAAAGAAGACCGTGAGGGAGCCAACGCTTCCCCACGGTTTTCTTTTGTGGCAGTTTTTCGCGATCCCAGAAATCGGAGATTATCGGCCATGCAGTGGGAATACAAGACGCTCAAACTCGAAACGACCGGTTTTACCGGAGGCATCCTCGATGAAAACAAACTCGACGCCCTGATGAACCAGTTGGGCGCCGAGGGGTGGGAACTCGTGGCGGCTTTCGACACCAACATGGCCCAGGGCGCCAGTCGCTACGCCGTTACCCTCTTCAAAAGACCCCGGTAAACAGCGTCTCTTGTCGCACGAACGCAACCCGCCTTGGGCGGGTGAAGTGCCGTGAAGCGTCGCACCAGGGAGATTTCTCTCTTTCGCGGAAGGGTTGAAAACCCGTCTCAAAGGAGCGGAACGCCGTCCGGCAAGGTTTCCTGGCCCCGCGCGGAGTCCTTGTGGAAGGAAAACCGATACGGGTGTCAGGTGAGAGAAAGTAATCGTTATGAGTTGAAATGAAGCGAAAGTCCTGTGTTCAAGGCAAAAAAGTCGAAAAGATTGTCTTGACTCTCCCGAGATGGACAGGTAAAAGGTTCATCCTGTTCGGTTGAAGGGTTGCGAAGGCCCTCTTCCCCCGCTTTAATCCGGACAGACAAGGCGGTCTCCCCGTGAGGCCGTTTAACGAGAAGTGCCCAGGTAGCTCAGTCGGTAGAGCAGAGGACTGAAAATCCTTGTGTCGTTGGTTCGATTCCGACCCTGGGCACCACTTGAAATCAAAGAAAATCAGCGTTTTATAGACAAGTAAAGCAAGGGCCGTCGGGGTTAAAACCGGCGGCTATTTGCTATTTAAGGCGGTCGAGTGGGATTGATTGCCTGAACGTGAAGAAAATCGGGTGTTTCGCTGTTGAGAGAAACGATGCGCGTGTTGTTGACCAAGCTGTCCCTTCTGGCTTTGTTGTGCGGTTTGTCGTTCGCGCTGTATGGTGTCTTTCTGGCCGATGGACGCACGGACGCTTTCTATCTGCGGTTTACCGCACCTCCGCAAAAGTCGCTGGTTCTGGGGTCTTCACGCGCCGCGCAGGGGATCGTCCCTGCCGTTTTCAACGATTCGGGTCTGGCGTTCGACGGCCCCCTGTACAACCTGAGTTTCACGCTCTCGAGTTCGCCGTATGGGCCGGTCTATCGGGAGTTTGTGGAGCGGAAACTCTCGCGGGAGGCCACAGGGGGGCTGTTTCTCCTCGAGGTCAGTCCGCTGGCTCTCTCGGAATCCTCCGACCTCCCGGAGGGGAGCGCCCCCGCCGCGTTTCCGGAGAAGGACACCTTTGTTGGAAAAGTCCGGTTCAACTCCGCCCGTCCCAACTTCGAGTACCTGGCGCGTTGTTACGAGGACTCGTTCTACAAGATCGCCTGGAACCACTTTCGCGAGAAAAACCTGTTGCTGCACGACGACGGTTGGCTCGAAGTGACGGTGCCGATGGACCCCGCGAGTGTCGCCCGGCGCACCCGGTCCAAGATCGAGGAGTACCGGGGCGTGTTCCCCCAAAACCGTTTGTCCGAGACGCGCCTCGAGGCGCTGGAACAAACCATCCAACTCCTGCTTCCCCGGGGACGGGTTTATCTGATTCGTCTGCCGGTTTGCGATGAATTGCGTCAATGCGAAGAGGCTTCCTCACCCCAGTTCGACGCGCGCCTGGCCGAGATAGCGGCCCGGAACGGTGTCTGTTACCTCAACCTTTTCCCCGAGTCGGGCCAGTATGCCACCACGGACGGCAACCATCTGGGGAAAGAAAGTGCCCGCCAGGTCTCGCAGGAAATCCTCCGGCGGATCGAGTCGAATTTCTGAACGCGCCTCGGGTTGTTATGCTGTTTGAAAAAAATTTCATTGTCGCGACGAACAAACGTTTCCCTAACAGTCCCGGCTGGGACTACTGAAAATAGCCCAGCGCTTCAGCGCTGGGTCAAGGGAGAGAAAATGTTCCCGTCCCGGAGGGACGGATGGAAATTATGGCCCGTTTTTCCCCGTCTTTCAATCGTCCCTCCGGGACGAGTCACTCTTTTTCGGCCTACCCACCGTTGAAACGGTGAGCTATTTTCGGGCCGTCCCTCCGGGACGAATAGTGAAAATAGGAACGAAAACAGTCCATCTTCTTCCATTCCGAAGATCGAAATACGAGAATCTTTCCGGCAACTTCTCTACAACCAGAAATAGTGGAACCCGTAGCCCAGTTCTGTCGCGGCGCCCGGTTCGAGGGTGACTTTCCAGAAGGCGCGTCCCACGCCGTTGACGCTTCGGAGGCCGGAGGGCCAGTTGTAGGAGGCCCAGAATGGCGTGCCCGCGCCGGCGCCCATGAGCATCTGGTGGTCGAAGATGTCCCCCTTGTCAATCCGTCCGCCGTTTTGTGCTTCGTCCATATTGCCGATCACATAGCGCGAGATCTCGAGTTCGACGGCCTCCTTGCGGTAATTCTTCAGGCTGATCTTGCCCCCCACGGTGATGCGCGTGTAATTGTTGCCATTGATGTTGAGAGCGTTGGGCTCCCGGCCGGTTTCGAGGTCGGACTTCGTGGCGCGGATGTCACCGGCGTTGGTGACCGGCAGGTCCACCGTGCCGCCCTTGGCGGTATAGGTCATCAGACTCTGGGCCTGGGGCAGCCCCTTATACAGAATGAGCGCGGGCGCCGTGGTCAGGGGAAAGGAACTGCTGTTGTCGAGGCGCAGTTTGTGGATCACCTGCGGGGTCATGCGGAACTTGTCCATCTCGCGCAGTTGATCCTGATTGGCATGCGAGGCGATCTCCGACGGGGGAAGCCAGGGGATGTCGAGGGTGTACACATCCTTGTATTTCAGGTCGAAACTGGCGACCGGGATCACCATGCGTTCCCCGCTTTTGAGTGAGACGTTCTCAATCGGGAAAATGAAAAGGTCCTCGGTCTGATCGCCCGCGCCAACCTCCGGACCCAGGTTGAGGGTTCGCGTAGGACTTTCGCCCCCCTGGGGGATCTGCATGGGCATGGCCTGTTGCGTCATGATCGCGTTCGAGAAGTTCGAAAACCGCGTCTGGGTGTCCCGATTGAAATGCTGGGAGAGCTGAACCAGAGTCTGCTGAAGCGAGATGGGGTCGGCGCTGTCCTTGAAAGCAAAGGTCGGCACGCCCACCACGAGGTTGACCCGTACGTTCTCCAGGTCGGTCAATTCGTTGACAAGGGTGGCCTGCAACTCCACGTGTGCATTGCCCTGCGCGTCAATCGTGACCTTGTAGTTGGGGATCCAGCGCAGGCCGAGTTGGAGGTAGATCAGGCCCACTTTCGCTGTTTTGGCTGCTTCTCCTTCCCATTGCATCTGCATGGAGAGGATACTGCGGAACTCCTCTTCGGCCAGTTTCGAGGTGGGGGCCTGGGGGAACGTGACGTCCTGGATGCGGGCGATGGGGAGCGCCTTGGTGCCTTCGGGCGTTTCGAGCAGCACCACGTCGCTCTTGACCGGCAGCGACTCGGGGGCATTGGCGGGCCGGGCGGTCTGCAACTCCTCGGAGGTGCGAGTCAGCAGCCCGGCGATCTTTGCGGGGTAGGTTTTGGGGGGCTGCTGCGGAACCGACGGTATCTCGGTGATGATGGCCTGAGCGCCCGTGTTGGCTTCGATCAGCGCGGCCAGGTTCAGGGCGGTCCGCTCGACCGAGACGCGGCGGTTGCGCGCCGAAGTGGCCTTCAGTTTCGCTTTCGGGTCGGCCGAGTAGGGCCAGAAGGTCCCGAGAACGGGCTGGAGCTGGTAGTCGAGCTGGACGTTGCCCTGTTCGTCGGTCGGCATCTCGCTTTCGTGCGTCAGGAAGGCGTGGCCGTCCTTGAAGATCGTGACTTCGCGGACGGGCATTTTTTCGACCGAGGCCAGCGGGATCGCCTTGGCCGCAGGGCTGGCGGAAGCGGCGCTCGAATATCCGGCGCCGCCTTTCTGTGCGATGGCGCACAGGGAGAGGAGCGAAAACACCCCCACCAGAAACAGAGTGGAACTTTTCAGAGAGCGATTGCTGGAATACATGACCTTTTCTCCTTTTGAATGATCGAAATACGTCATGCTGCGATTCACACATAAAACAGGGGCGCTGTTCAACGCCGGATACTCCGATGCTATATTCTGTATAACCTATAACAGAGTGGGACGGTCTTGTCTGTAAAATGTTTTGGAAATTCCTCACTTTTTGTCGGCTGGAAGAAGAGAAAAGGGGGGCTGGACATTCCCGGAAAAGGATTGACCCACCCATCCGCGCATGGAATGATGAAAACCCGTTGGAATGTATCCGGCTCGCAAGCTGGGATTCCCGATGTTTCGCATCACCCGACCCGCAAGGAGGCGTTCGAAAATCGCATGAAGTCCAAAGTCGCCATTCTACGGACCACGCCCGCCACCGTGCGTTCCGACTACCACGCGTTGCTCAATCTGGCCGGTTACCAGGACGTCATTGCCCGCGACGCCGATACGGCGTTGAAGATCAACATCTCCTGGCACTTCTTCTTTCCCGCCAGTTCCACGACCCCCTGGCAGCTCGACGGGGTGATTTCCGCCCTGTTGGCGGACGGGTACGACAAGAACCTCATCCACGGTTGCCACAACCGCACCGTGGTGATTGACTCCCACCTGGGGGAGCGCGAGAACAAGCAGATAGACGTCGTTCAGGCGCACGGTCTGCGCAACGTCCACCTTTACGAAGGCGAGGAGTGGGTCAACGTCCGCGACGCGGTCGGCGATCTGACGAAAAAGTTCCTTTGCCTCAACGAGGTCTATCCGAAGGGTTTTTCGATTCCCAAGCGGTTCATCGGTGAGAATATCATCCACCTGCCCACGGTGAAGACCCACGTGTTCACCACGACGACCGGCGCGATGAAAAACGCGTTCGGCGGCTTGCTCAACGAACACCGGCACTGGACGCATCCCGTGATCCACGAGACGCTGGTGGACCTTCTCATGATTCAGAAGAAGATCCACCGGGGGCTTTTTGCCGTGATGGATGGCACGTTTGTGGGCGACGGTCCCGGTCCCCGCTGTATGAAGCCGTGTGTCAAGAACGTGATTCTCGCGTCGAGTGATCAGGTGGCGATCGACGCCGTGGCGGCGCGTCTGATGGGATTCGACCCGCTCAAGGACTGCAAATTTATCCGGCTGGCGCACGATCTGGGCCTGGGATGCGGCGATACGCGCGAGATCGAGATCGTGGGCGATCTTTCCGCGGCGCAGGAGAACTGGCATTTCGAGGGGCCGTTCAAGAAAATGACCTTCGCCAGCAACATGCAGCACAAGATCTATTGGGGACCGCTCAAGAAACCGGTCGAGTGGTCGCTCAAGACCTGGATGGCGCCGTGGGCCTATATCGCCAGCGTGCTTTACCACGATTTCTACTGGTACCCGCGCAACAGCCGCGAGGCGATGCAGCGTTGCCTCGAAAGCGAGTGGGGACGGCTTTTCGAGAATTGGGGACAGGTTCCCGAAACGCCCGAGGGATTCCCCGAAGTGGGGGAGGCCACACCCGCGCTGCGCAAGGACACGAAAGCCTTGCTCAAGCAGTCGCTCAAGATTTTGGGAACGTGTATCCGCGAGGCGCCCGAAGTGGCCGCGCGTCGCCGTCAAAAAGGGTGTTGCCCTTATTCGAAACAGCACAAATAAGCGCGGCAAAAGAGGGGGGTAACGATTCATGGGATTCATCTGGGATCTGATCCAACAGAGTCAAATTTCGGACCAGAGCAGCAGAGCCCGTACGCTCGAAGAGCGCGTTCAGGTTCTCGAACGGGAACTCGACGCCACGCGGCAGTTGGTCCACCAGTTACTCATCCGGCTCGAAGAGCGGTTCGGAGAAGATATTGACGGGAACGGGCAAGTCGGTTGACCGCGCCTGTGTGGCGCGGTCCGGCTTCTTCCTGAAAAAACGCTTTGTACTCCATCATATTTTTATCCGGAATGAAAGGACCCATCATGGCCCAGCGTGATGAAATCGTCTCGTTTCTCGACACGTACATGGAGAAGGACAAGTTCAAGGACTACCTGCCGATCGGCCTTCAGATCGAGGGACGGCCACTGGTCGAGAAGGTCGCCACGGCGGTCTCGGTCAGTGTGGAAGTGATCCAGCAGGCGGCCGAATGGGGCGCGGACCTGCTGCTGGTCCACCACGGCCTCTTCTGGGAAAAGTCCGACCCCGTGCTGCGCGGCCACCACAAGGCGCGCGTGCGGTCGCTGCTTCTGAACGACATGACACTGGTGGGTTACCACCTGCCGCTCGACGCGCACCCCGAGTCGGGAAACAATATCCTCTTCGCGCGCGCAATGGGGTTCCGCTACATCGAGCCGTTCGGCGACTACCACGGGACGCTCATCGGTTGGAAGGGACGTTTCGACCCCGTTCCGGCGCTGACGTTCGCGGCCCGGGCCGAAGCGTTCTACGGCGCCCAGCCCACGTCCGTCTTCTTCTGTGGGAAAACCACGATCGAGACAGCGGCCATCGTGTCGGGTGGCGCGTGGGACTTCATCACCGATGCGGCCCGGCAGGGGATTGACTGCTTTGTCACCGGCAACGCCGACGAGCCGGTCTATCACCTCGCGCGCGAGGAACAGATCCATTTCCTCGCGTTCGGCCACCACGCCACCGAGCGTCCAGGTGTTCAGTGCCTCGGCGACCTCCTCGCGCGCAAGTTCGGGGTTGAGACCCAGTTCTTCGATGTGGACAATCCCCTCTGAGAAACAGGGACAGGTCTGTGTGGCTCCTGAACGGGAGGAGATGACGCGTGGCGCAGGACACCGGGGAGAAGAAAAAGGGACGCCATCTGATCTTTACCCGTTGCGTGTTCGCGCTCGCGTTTTGCCTGATTCTGGCGCTGTCGGTCCTGTACGGCTGGGTGAGCGACCGGACACTCGTGGGGGAACTGGTCACCCTCTGGCCGTCGTTCTTGTGGCTTCTGGGGTTGATTCCCCTGACCGCCCTGACATGGAATCGCAACGCAAAGAAATATTGTCTCGTTTTGTCTGGGGCGATTCTGATTTTCCTGTTGGGAACGGTTGAATGGATGTCGCTGGTTCGGCCTCCGGACCGGGAATTGCTCGCCGAGTACGAGCAACTCCGGCTCGACGGCGCCGATTCCGATTGTCTGCCCCTGCGGATTCTGACGTGGAACACACCTGTCACCTGGGACGAGTTTGACGCACTCCTCAAACAGGTGGAACCGGTTGCGCCGGACCTCTGTTTCTTTCAGGAAACGCCCGACGACCACGAGGGGCGCAGTCCGGCGGACCGGAGTGCATTCTTCAAGAATTACTCCTGGGTGGATGCGGGCGACTGCGCCCTGTTGAGCCGGTATCCCGTTACCCTCCTGCCTTCCCGGCGCATCGGCCCGTGGTCGGCCCCCCAGATCGCCCGGGTCGAAATGCCCCGGGGGAAATATCTTCTCGTGGTCAATGTTCGTCTCATGTTGCCCGCGCTGGTGCTGAATCCGTTTCAGGTGGGGAACTGGTCCAAATGGTCCGGCGAACATCGGGAACGATTGCAACAATTCGAGAATCTGGCGCGGCTGATCGAGGAAACCGCTGCGGCTTACCCGGAAGACGCTGTCGTGCTGGCGGGCGACTTCAACACACCCGGCGGGATGCGGTCCCTGATCCCGCTCGAGCGCATCCCGCTCGTGGACGCCTGGCGCCGGGCGGGAACCGGCTGGGGCGCCACCATGACGGCGCAGTGCCCGATGTCGCGCATAGACCAGTGCTGGGTCAGCCCCCAGATCCAGGTGGTCCAGGCTCGTGTGATTCTCGGAACACCCTCCGATCATCGCAGTCTGCTGGTGGAGATGATTCTCTAAACGGATGAGTCTCAGGGGCGATTACCTTAAAAACCGTGGTTGAGAGAGCCACTCGTTTGGAATCAGGGGAATTCAAGACACCCGGAAGGTGAGTTCCGGGAAAACAACTCACCGATTCCACGGGCTGTGTGGCGCTCGTGAAACCGCTCGGATTCGTCCCATCACCTTTTCATATTGTTCCGGCGTGACTTCATGTATTCCCATGTAGAAAGGCCAAGTCAGGGTGACCTTGTTTGAGGGTCTTCGTCGCTGCTTCTTCCTTGTTCGTTTTCAGGTGAACCCATCAGAAAAGATCTCGCAGGATAAGTTTGAGTCTCATATCGATGGAATTGGTGAGGATTCCATCGGTTATCTTTGCGGCGGTCTGGGGGCCTCTCTGCTGGCCGGTTCCCGTTTGTGTGATTTCGGTCTTGGATGAAAGCGATTTGAACTGACCTGCTTTCGGAACTGCGAGTACACGAAAGCCTAAACTGATGTAGCGGGAGAAAGGCATGCTGCTGTGACGAATCGCCGACTGGCTGCGCAGCGGAATGCCGCACCAACCGCCGCCGCGAATCACGCGGTACAAGCCCGAAGCAGCGCCCTTCGGATCAACCTGTTCGCCCGTTGGGTAGTTCGCATACCAATCCTCGCACCACTCCCAGACATTACCACTTATGTCGAACAAACCCCAGGGATTAGCCTGGCGCGTACCGACTTCATGCGTCTTCTCGCCGCTATTCTGATCACACCAGGCATATCGGGCATCAAAACTATCGCCCCAGTAATACGCCGTCTTCGTACCAGCACGCGCCGCATACTCCCATTCCGCCTCGGTCGGCAAACGATAGGTCATGCTCGTGTCGAGTTGCGAGAGTTTCCTGCAAAAGTCTTGAGCTTCATCCCAACTCACCGACTCCACGGGTAGTCTGGCGCCTTTAAAAGCGCTCGGATTCGTCCCTATCACTTTCTCGTATTCTTCCTGTGTGACCTCATAAATTCCCATGTAGTATGGCTGGGTCAGGGTGACCTTGTGTTGCGGGCCTTCGTCACTGCTTCTTCCCTGTTCGTTTTCAGGTGAACCCATCATGAAAGATCCGGCGGGAATGAGTTTGAACTTCATACCGATGGAATTGGTGAAAGTTTTTTCGGCTTTCAGAGTATTTGCCGGGATATTTATTTTCAGGGGCCCAGGCCGGAGCGAAAAGGTCCAGAAAAACTCATCATAACACCAGAAAAGCAACAGAAACAGGAGGACCGCGCAGAGTATTCCCGTGACAGATCGAAGGATGGTTTGTTTTTGTGGAAGGGTCTGGAGTTTACGGGCTAATTTGCCGAGATCCCTCGGACGCTTTTTCACGTCGCCCCGAATCAATCCGCCAATCAGATGGCGACAAAATCGCGACGGAACCTGTCGGCGCCAGGCGTCGGAGACGGCCATTCGAGCATTTCCGCTTGCCACTTGCAGAAGTGTTACTCCGAGGGCATACGCATCGGAGGCAACCGATGGCGGCTGGCCTTCGAGCAGTTCCGGCGCAAGGTACAACAACGACCCTGCCGGACCGCCCGAAGAGCCGATGGGCGCGATGAGGCTGGACTCTGTAAAACCGGTCGTTCGGGTCATGCAGGCATCTTCAAGAAAAGTCTTGTCCCGCACCTGGCCGATACCCAGGTCGGTCAGCACAAAACTGCGTTTTCCGTCCTCGCCGTAACGGACAATGATATTGGAGGGTTTGATGTCGTTTATGATGATCCCCGCATCGTGAATATCATGGATAGTCTGGGCCACGGGCGCCATCATCTGGAGACGGCGGATGGGTTTGAGGGTGGCGCCTTCTTCTTTCAACCATTGTGAGAGGTTCTTGCCCGCAATAAACTCCATAGCCAGATAAAGAGGGGCGCATGAGAGTTGGCTGTCAATCAGTTTTGCGGTATGTTTCAGCTCGGATTGTTTTTTCTGGAGCAGCCGAAACAGCGAAGCTTCGCGGCGCAGGGCGCGGGCGTGGGCCAGATCAAAACAAAACTTGAAGGCAACGGCTGTGCCGATCGGGAGAGTCGCCAAATCACCCGTTGCTGTGACGGGCGTCTTTTCCCATTCCACGTTTTGGACTTTCTGGGTTTTCCAGACTTCTCCAAAACCCCCTTCTCCCATTTTTTCGGTAACGAACCACCCTGGCGCGGTAGGGACTTCCGTTCCAGGAGAAGGGCGCCATCCGACCACCAGATTGTTGTCGCTGGGGGCGATGGATTTGGCTTTCTCACTGTCGGGGGGAGCGGAAAGAACCGCCAGGCCTTTTTCACCCGCTTCGCAGATTTCTATCGCGTCTTCGACTCCCTTGAGAATATAGGGGCCATGACTCAACCAGGAAAGGGGATTCAGATTTGGAATGGCATTGTTCTTCAAGACGGAACGGGCATTGTCGAAGACACTCCGGCTCATGAGGGTTTGTTCGCCCTGAGCCAGCGACATGATGCGGGATGCGGTATCCACCTGTAACCCGAGGATGTCCCGGACTCGACCCTCATTGTTTTCTCGATGGACGAACACTTCCCCCATGTGGATGCCGATGCGCACGGTGATGTCGCAGGGGGAGTCCTTACTGAGCTTACGCAGATAGAAGTGTAACCGGGCCGAAAATTTGACTGAATCGCTGGGACTTAGAAATGCCAGGAAAAAGGAATCCCCGGCAGTGGAAACTTCCATGGACTCCGGAAATGTTTTGAGCAAATCTCGAACGATTCGCCGGTGTCTTTCGATCTGAACATTGCCAAGAGATTCCCCAAATTCCTGTTTAATCGCGGTCGAGCCGACAACGTCGGTGAAAAGGAGGACAAGCAGGGCCGTCTTGTGGCGACGCCGGAATTCCTCGATCGCCTCTCGGTGGCTGTCAGAAATCAGGATTGGTGAACTCATCGGCGTCTCCTGACACGGTCCGCGCATGAGGCGCTCGTTCTCTGTTACAGAAAACTGGGGGTATTCCGAAACGGCCCGAGTATTTTTCCGAAAGTCCGGAAAGCAGATTGACTTCCGGATGTACGAATTGTTCCGCACTTTTCCTTTCAAATGCAAGGCCAATATCTCTTCCAATTTGCCTGAGGGAACATCCGCTTGAATCACTCCGTGAGTATTTCGGGATCAAATGAACACATTGTCATGGAATTGGGGGGCCTGGGGATCGTGCAGAGGAACTCAATACTCTTGACAGAATTTCCAACTTTTGCATATTTTCCTTTGTGGAGTGTCTTGTCTGTGTTTTATTTTAGGCCTTTCGCATTTTACACGCGTGGGAAATCCGAGGTGTTTGTAGAGATCCTGGATCACCTGCCGGTCGCATATTTCCGGCACTCCTCTCTGTCTGGAAATGCGACCGTGGAAATTGAGAAACGATCCCTTTGTTGCAGGGAAAGTATTCTTGCCTGCTTCCCGTCTGCGGAAAGGACTCCCATGAAAGCTATAAAAACTGTCGTGTGGGCGCTCGCATGGTTTTGCGTTGCGCAGTGGGCCGGCGCTCAGGGAAACGGGACGGATTCCCGTCAGACCTCATCCACCCTCCCGGCTCCAAACTTCGCGGAAGTCGCGGTTCACGACCCCTCGATCCTCAAGGACGGGGACACATATTGGGTTTTCGGGACACACCTGGCCGCCGCCCGGTCCGAGGATCTGATCCAGTGGACACGGGTGGCCAACGGCGTACGGGACGACAATCCCCTGATCCCGAATGTTTCGCAGGAACTGGCCGAAACCCTGGCGTGGGCCACGAGCCCCGACTTGTGGGCGCCCTGTGTGACGAAACTGCCGGATGGAAAGTATTATCAGTATTACTGCTCGTGCCAGGGGCGCTCGCCGCTCTCCGCGCTGGGTGTGGCGGTCTCGGACAAAATCGAGGGGCCTTACAAAAATCTGAAGATCCTCCTGAAGTCGGGTCGGGGAACGAGCGAGGACGGCACACCGTACAATGCGAGAATCCATCCCAACGCGATTGACCCGCATACCTTCTTTGACGCCGATTCGAACTACTGGATGGTCTATGGTTCTTTCTCGGGCGGCATTTTCATCCTGAAAATGGACCCAAAGACCGGTTGTCAATTTCCGGGACAGGGATACGGGAAAAAACTGATGGGCGGCAACCACAGCAAGATCGAGGGGGCCTACATGCAGTACAGCCCGCAGACCGGGTATTACTACCTCTTCGCTTCCTTCGGCGAGTTGGGCGCGCGGGGTGGGTACAACATCCGGGTAGCCCGTTCGAAGAAGCCCGATGGCCCGTTCCTCGATCCCCAGGGGAACGACATGACGAAGTGCATGGGAAGCGGCAGCGACGATGTCGCCGCCCTGGAATCCTATGGCGCGAAGCTGATCGGGAATTACCGGTTTCTGAAGGAAAACGGAGAACCCACCGGGATCGCCTACGCCTCGCCCGGCCACAATTCCACATATTACGACACGGAAAAGGGAAAGTACTTCATCTTCTTCCACACCCGCTTTCCCCAATGGGGACAAGGTTTCCAGATGCGGGTGCATCAGATGTTCCTCAACGAGGACGGCTGGTTCGTCATCGCGCCCCACCGGTACGCGGGTGAGACCCTCGGAGCGTACACCGCCGAGGCCCTTGAGGGGACATACGCCTTTGTCAACCACGGACGCGATATTTCGGCAACCGTGAAAGATTCCGTCCCGATCGCCTTCCACCGCGACGGCACGATCACGGGCGCTCTCGCCGGACGCTGGAAAAAACAAGGGGAACACGGTATCCGGGTGACCCTGGACGGTACGACCTGGGACGGCGTCGCGCTCCGGCAGTGGGACGACGGGTTGAAGAAGCCGGTGATGGCGATCACCGCTCTCTCGTCCCAGGGTTCCGCGATCTGGGCCACGCAGATTTCTTCAAGCGCCAGTCCGAACCAGGAGTGACAGAAAAAACCAGCATGCGGTCGCGCAAGTTCCCGTTTACGGGTTCAAATTACTTGCATTTGCCCACACTCAGGGAGATGATCCTCTCTGAGTGTGGACAAATTGTGTGTGTAGTTTATCGAAGCTGAAAATCTCTGATGAACCTGAAAACCGCCGTTACCGAACAAGTCGTTTGGAATCAAGAGAACTCAAGAGACCCGGAGGGTGAGTTCCGGGAAGAGAAGAAAGGCGTCGGAAGATAGAAAAATCCGGGGGAAAGCGCCAACGGCGCGATTTATACCAGCCTGGGGCATCGCCCCGGGAAAACCGATGGGTCTATCCCCGTAAGGGCTGAAAGCCCGCTCTATCCAGCCGTTTTGTCCCTTTTCATAGTTCGGGCCTTCAGCCCTTATGAAAAAAGGGACATCTGTCCTGGGGCGACGCTACGCTTGCCCCAGGCTGGTATCAATCCGCGACGTTGGCGCTCAACTGCTGTTTTTAGGATGAAACAACTGCGAAGGATTGTCGATGCAGTCCTGTTTAAGAATACGACATCCCGTTCAATTACCGCCGGTATGGATCGCCGTCTCAAGTCTGTTCTGACCCCGCAGTGGGTTCCTGGGGACGGATGTGTGACGTTCGCGGAGAGAAAAGGAAAATTTCGATGCTTGCTGTTGAGACGAGTGGGTTGACGCGTTACTTCGAAACGGTATGCGCGGTTGACGGACTGGATTTATGTATCGAGGCGGGAACGTTCTTTGGCTTTCTCGGCCCGAACGGTGCGGGAAAATCCACCACCATCAAGATGCTGACCGGTTTGCTGGCGCCGACCCGCGGCACGACACGGATTCTGGGCGCCGACCTCGCCGAGCCGGAGGCCGCCCGCGAGATCAAACGCCGGATCGGCGTGGTGCCGGAGGATCTCGCCTTGTTCGATAACCTGACCGCGCGCGAATATCTCACCTTTATTGGGCGGATGTACCTGCTGCCCCCTGCGACAATCCGCGAGCGGTGCCAGGAACTGCTGGCGATGATGGATCTGGATCGCGAAGAAAAGAAACTGACGATCGAGTACTCTCACGGCATGAAGAAAAAACTGGCGCTTGCGGCGGCGCTGCTGCCGAATCCCGACCTGCTTTTTCTCGATGAACCGTTCGAGGGTGTGGACGCAGTGGCGTCGCGGACGCTCCGCGACACCCTGTTGCAGTTTGTGAAGCGGGGCGCGACGGTGTTTCTTACGTCGCACGTGCTGGAGATCGTCGAGAAACTGTGCACGGATGTTGGCATCATCGCGCAGGGCCGGCTCGTACTCCAGGCGCCGATGGCGGATATCCGCCTGTCGGGTACGCTGGAGGATCGATTCCTCGAAACGGTGGGAAGCGATCACGGCGAGACGCAGAAGCTGAGTTGGCTGGAGGCCTGACATGAACCGGGACCAACTCATGGCGATGCTGTGGCTGCGTTGGCGACTGTCGGTCAATCAACTCTTGCGCGGTAGCCGGGTCAATGCCACGATCACGATGATCCTGACGACTATCGGCCTCGTTCTGGTCGTGGCGGGCGGCATCGCCGGCGTGGCGGGAGGGGTACTGGGACTGTCCCAGGCGTCTCCGAAAGTGATCATGGCGGTGTGGGCCGGTCTCGTCGGCTTTTATCTGTTCCTTTGGGTCATGGAGTTTGCCACGGAATTGCAGCGGTCGGAGAGCATCGACTTGAGCCGCTTGTTGCATCTGCCGGTTTCATTACGGGATGTGTTTTTTCTGAATTACCTCGCATCGCACTTCACTTCCAGTCTGATTCTGATGCTGCCGACCATGCTGGGCGTGGCGGTTGGGCTTGTGCTGGGACGCGGGGGGATGATGTTGTGGCTGTTCCCACTGGTGTTTGGATTCATCTTCATGATGACGGCCTGGACTTACTGTCTGCGCGGCTGGCTGGCGGCGCTCATGGTGAACAAGCGCCGTCGGCGAAATATCGTGATGGGTATCACTATGGGGTTTGTGTTGTTGGCTCAATTGCCCAATCTCGTGAAGGGCCATGTCGTATTCGCCACGTGGTTCCGTTACATCCCATTTTTCTGGCTCCCGATGGGCGCCAGGGAACTGGTCGAAGGCCAGATGTGGCCGGCTGTGTGGGGCGCCTCTGGCATGATCGCGATCGGCTCGTTGGGACTGGCCCGCGCCTACCGTTTGACGATTCGTTTTTACCAGGGCGGAGAGACTCACAATCCCGCCGCGACGTCCACCTCCGCGCAAACGGTCAGTTTTTCCAACGGAAAAACCCTGGTTGACTGGACGTTGCCGGCGATTCCCGAGGAAGCCGCCGCACTGGCGCTGGCCAGCCTTCGCTCGATGTCCCGCGCGCCGGAAATAAAAATGGCTCTGCTCACCAATGTTATACTGATCGGGATTTTCGGCATCAACATGTTCGCGCGCAGGTCAGGAGGACTTCCCTCCGCGATTCAACCCTTCATGGGCAGCGCCGCCGTCGCCATAACATTCCTGGGGCTGGTCCAGGTGATGTTCAACCACTTCGGATTCGACCGGAGCGGATTTCGAGCCATCGTGCTTTTGCCCACACCCCGGCGCCACATCCTGCAAGGCAAGAACCTCGCTCTGCTGCCTTTTGCGCTTGGAGTGTTTGTCATCAACCTCGCATTGGTAACAGTGCTGACGCACTTGGAGGTGTTGTCCCTTTTGCCGGTTGTCTTTGAGTTCTGCTTCGCGTATTTTGCGCTGAGCCTGTTGGGGAATCTTCTCTCGATCGTTTTTCCGTATCGGGTTGCCGCGGGCACGCTCAAGCCCTCAAAACAAAAGGGCACGACACAACTGCTGATTCTGGCGACTAATTTACTGCTGTTTCCGCTGGCGATGCTGCCGGTTCTTTTGCCTGTCGGACTGGGACAGATCAGCGCCTGGCTGCAATGGTTGCCCGCAGGAACGGTCACTCTGTTCTGTTCCATCCTGATGGCCGTCCTCTCCGCTCTACTCTACTGGCAGACACTGGAACCGCTCGGAAGGTTATTGCAGCGACGGGAGCAGGAAATTCTCCAGGTGGTGACGCAGGAAGTGGAATAGTGCGGGGGGCCAGTCGGCACACCGTGCGCATTATCTCGTGTTATGGACTATTTCCGAGAGGCACAATCCAGACATACAGGAGCGGTTTTCATGAAACGTCAATTCTTTCTTCTATTGTTTTTCGCGGCGTCTTTGCACGTGCAGGGTGGGTTGGAGATCAATCAGGCGGAGTATTTTGAAAAGCCCGGCGTGAACGTCATGGTGTTCCACGACTATTACCCCGAGGGACACCAGACCGGCATCACGCTGATCCAGCACGACGTGCGGGTGGCGGCCAACGGCGATGTGCGGCTCGAACCGACGCCGGGGCAGTGGGCGCCCGTGCCGGTGGTGGGCAAGCGGGTGGTCAACCGCGAGACGCAGGAGGTTTCGATCAACCTGAGCTACCCCGACCCCGCGCGCGACCGCAAGGGGTTCAACCCGATCGAGTACCCCGACCTGAAGATGAAATACTCGATTCGGGTCAAGGCGGAAGGGGACGCCTTCCTGATCTTCGTGGATCTGGAGGAACCGCTGCCGCAGGAGTGGGTGGGCAAGGTGGGGTTTAATTTTGAATTTTTCCCCGGAATTCTATTCGGAAAAACCTGGCTGATGGACGACCAGCCGGGCGTTTTTCCGCGTCAGGCCAACGGGCCGATCAAAAAAGAAGCCAGGGGTGGATACGAGATCACGCCGATGGCCGAGGGACAGAAACTGGTCGTGGCCCCGGAGGTCGAGAAGCAGCGCTGCGCCATCGAGTCCGTGGGAGGCAAACTTTTTCTCTATGACGGACGCGCCAAGGTGGACAACGGATGGTTTGTCGTGCGCTCGCTCGTCCCCGCGGGTAAGACTCGGGGCGCCATCGAGTGGCGGGTGACCGCCAATGCCGTCCCCGACTGGGCGTATTCGCCGGTCGTGCAGATCTCGCAGGTGGGGTACCACCCCGCGCAGTCCAAGATCGCGGTCATCGAACTGGACAAGCGGGAGACCGCCCTTCAGGAGGCGCGTCTGGTGCGTATCGGCGCCGATGGGAAGAAGACGGTCGTCCTCGCGTCCGGGGCGCAGCGCTGGGGCGAGTTCCTGCGCTATCAGTATGCCAAATTCGACTTCTCGAAAGTCACCGAGCCGGGCATTTACCAGGTGCAGTATGGCGACTTCACCACCATCTCGTTCCCGATCGCGAAGGACGTTTTTTCGCGCAACGTCTGGCAGCCGACGCTCGAGTATTTCCTGCCGGTGCAGATGTGCCACATGCGCGTCAACGACCGCTACCGCGTCTGGCACGGCCTGTGTCACGACGACGACGCGCTCATGGCGCCGGTCAACCTGAATCACTTCGACGGATACGTCCAGGGACCGGAAACGCTGACGAAGTACAAATCGCTCGAACACGTCCCCGGTCTGAACGTGGGCGGGTGGCACGACGCAGCCGATTACGACCTGCGCATCGAGTCGCAGTCCGACGAGGTGAAGGTGCTGGCCCAGACCTATGAGGAGTTCCGCGAAAATTACGACGAGACCACGATTGACCAGTCGAAGAAGTTGGTGGAGATGCACGTCCCGGATGGCAGGCCCGATCTGATCCAGCAGGTCGAGCATGGCGTCCTGACCATCGCGGGGGGCTACCGCGCTCTGGGCCGCTTCTATCGCGGGATCATCTGCCCGACCCTGCGCCAGTACACCCTGCTCGGCGACGGGTCGCTCGGCAGCGACAACCGGGTTTACGACGCCACCCTCAAGGAGGACGAAACCCGGGGCGAATTCTCAGGCCGCAAGGACGACAACTGGGTCTTCACGGAAAACAATCCCCAGCGCGAGCAGGGCGCGGCCACCGCGCTGGCGCTGGCCGCGCGCGTGCTGAAGGAGTCGAACCCGAAACTCTCGGACGACTGCGTGGCCATTGCGGAGGAAGTCTGGCAGAAGAGCGCCGAGGGGCGGGGGAACAGAATCGAGTTGGCCTGTCAGTTGTTCCTGACCACAAAGAAGGACGAGTACAAAACCTTTATCCTGGCCAACACCGACGCGCTGGCCCGCCGCATCGAAAACTACGGCGCCCTGGTGGCGCAGATTCGTCCGTTGCTCGGAGACGCGAAATTCGACGACCAGATGGCCCAGGCGGCCAAAGGCCTCAAGGCCCGGATTGACAACGACCAGAAACAGAACCCCTACGCAGTCCCCTACCGTCCCGACATCTGGGGCGCCGGGTGGGACATCCAGCGTTTCGGCGTTCAGCAATACTACCTGCACAAGGCCTTCCCCGAAATCTTCGACCGGGAATACATGCTCAACGCCCTGAATTTCGTGCTGGGCTGCCACCCCGGCGCAAACACGTCCTCGTTCGCCTCGGGCGTCGGAGCCAACTCCCTGACCGTGGCGTACGGCGTGAACCGGGTGGACTGGTCCTACATCCCGGGCGGCGTCGGTTCCGGCACCGGCATCATCCGTCCCGACCTGCCCGAGCTCAAGGTCTGGCCCTACTTCTGGCAACAGGCAGAATACGTCATGGGCGGCGGCGCAACGAATTTCATGTTCCTCGCGCTGGGAGCCCAGAAAATTCTGAACGAGGAATAAGGTGGGAATCTTTTGAAACTTGGGGATACACCAGGAGAAACACCTGTTTTGGCCGTTGAATCGCCTCACATAGGATAAATAATACGGGACCGGAGAAACTTTCCGGGACACAGGGTGTCTGAGACAGTACGTGTATGGATCTCGTGTGGGGACTTTTCTCTCTGAGAGGACACCAAGTGAGAGAATCTTCAATCAAAATTTGTATGGTGAAACTGGGAGTACGGATATGAAGATCGCCAAATCTCTGCCCGATTCTTTTGGTCTTCTCTGTTCCTTGTTTTTCTGCGCGAGTTCGATATTTTCGTTGCATGCCGTTGAACGTGTTTGTGCGCAAGAGTTTACTTCGGGAACTCTCATTCCCTCTATGATGGAAAAAGTGCGCGCACAGCAGGAGTATGTCGATATGGGGCTCTGTATTCTCGATGACAAAGACTATCGGGTCCTGGAACCATACTTTAAGGATCCCGATGTTTTTGTGCGTCGACAAGCAATGCTCCTGGCAGACACCTGCGCAGACTATTCTACCTCTCTCACTGTTCAACAGAAATATATCGAGACCCGTTTTTTATATGCCTTTGATCAGAAAACCTACGGGCCGTCGGTCGCGACTCTACAAAGATTCCGACCGGAACACTTTTCGGCTAAAGCTCGGGTAATGCTGGGTGAGCATCTCGTGCGGGCCTTGGAGGAATACAAGGCATCAAAGACGGATGATAACCGTAACAGATTGAACAGTTTGATTCTATGTGCCGCATCCGCTCGAGCCACCGAATACCTGGATCTCCTGAAAAAGGCAAAAACAGAATTTCGGGATGTATTTGAGGATCTGAAGAGCAAGTACAAACCCATCGAAAAATACATGCAGAAGATAGAGAATCCCTGGTTCGACCAACCGGCTTGGACAGCGGTTCGGGCGCGGGCCCTAATGGAAGAGAAAGAAGATATGGAATTCTGTATCCATCTGGTGGACAGTTTTCCTGATCCCGAGATGAAAGGACGCGTACTCTTTGAAGAATTGCGCCAGATCGAACGACCGGAAGTAATGGCATATTTCTATAAGTCATTGAGCAATGAAGAAAAGTCCTACAATGACGCGGGAAAATGGAGAACTTTATCGGAAATAGCTGCCGAGCAACTTCTCTATATGATCGATGACAAAGCATTATCAAAGATTAATTGGAAAACTCCAGATCTTGTGCAAAGAATTCGCACCTATGTTGAAGAGAAGGCCGGAGGAAATCCCCAGAAGTTACCGATCAAGGACACCCGGAAAGAGTGTTTTGAATCTCTCCGCAAAAACCGTGAAATTCTGAAGCAGCAAAAACGTCAGACTCAGCAGGCCGGAACCGCGCCTGTCGAAACGAAGCCAACTCCTATTGGGGAAAAGCAAGAGAAAGAGAAACCTCGTCGTTGGTATCCAAAATGAAATTGGGAATAGGATAATAGGGGGCATTCGACGGAATTCTTCCTTTTCTTCTTCTTTCTGGACTGTACGCAAGTATTAACTCGGCATGTTTTGTGAATGAAAGGGAAGATTTCTGTACAGTTTGAGAATTGCGCCCGAAGGTTGAGTGGACTCAAAAAACTGGCATATTGGGTCCGATACTCGCTGGATGTTTCCCTTGAATTGAGTGTGTATTTTGAAGAAACAGAAGGTTACTTGACATCTGCCCGATTTCCCTATGCATGGGGCAGAATATTTGAGCCAAGGAGACTGTTCGCATGAAAATCGCCCGTTTTTTCCCAAGCCAAAAACAGAAATGGGGCAAAGTCGCCGGAGTTGTGTGTTGCCTGATCCTGACCTTCATTAGTTCCGGCGTTTTGGCCCAACCGGCCTCTCAGGAGACAGAGCGGCCAGCCCCGCCTGCCGTTCTGCCAGACTTCAACGCCGATCCGAACATCGCGGTTTTCGGGGACACATATTACATCTACCCGACCACGGACGGCAACTCCGACTGGAATTCCCCGTCCTTCCAGTGTTGGTCCTCGAAGGATCTGAAGGCGTGGAAGAACGAAGGGGTCATTCTGGACTTCCCGAAAGATCTGAAGTGGGCCAAGGGCCGGGCCTGGGCGCCGTGCATTGCGACTCGGAACGGGAAGTATTACTTCTACTACTCGGCCGAACAGAACATCGGCGTGGCCGTGGCTGACCGGCCCGAGGGACCGTTCAAAGATCCCCTGGGAAAACCGTTGGTGGTCAAGGACGCCTATCAGTGCCAGGTCATTGATCCGATGGTGTTCGTGGACGACGACGGGGCGGCCTACTTCTACTTCGGCAACGGCAACTGCAACGTGGTCAAGTTGAACGAGGACATGATTTCCTACGATCCCGCAGCCGTCAAACGCATCACCCCGAAGGACTATGGCGAGGGTTCCTTTGTCTTCAAGCGCAACGGGGTTTATTACCTGATGTGGTCGCAGTACGACACGCGCGACCCCCGGTATTGCGTCTTGTACGCCACGTCGGACTCGCCGCTCGGTCCTTTCAAGAACGCGGAGAACAACCCCATTCTGAGGCAGAGTGGAGTGGTCAAGGGCGCTGGGCACCATTCCGTAGTCCAGATCCCCGGACGGGACGAATGGGTCATCGCGTACCATCGCTTCCACATCCCGGATGGCGACGGCTACCACCGCGAGACCTGCCTTTCGCCGATGCGATTCGATGAGAAGGGACAGATCAAGAAGGTGGATGTGTTCGAGGCCGTGGCCCCGCTGGGCCCGCCCGCGCAGGACGCGAGAAGACTGCCCGGACTCCGCAAACTTATGGACACCCCCCTGCGTGATACCTCGATCTGCCGCGGCCCCGATGGTACCTGGTACATGACCGGAACCGTCGAGCCGTTCTATGGTTACAACGAAGGGATCCAGGTCTGGAAGTCGAAGACCCTGACCGGCAAATGGGAACCGCTCGGGTTTGTCTGGAAATACGGGGACAGCCCGTGGCACAAGCCATACCTCGAAAAGAAAATGTCGCTCTGGGCGCCCGAGATCCATTACCTCAAGGGAACCTTCTGGCTCACGTACAGCATGCCTGGTTGGGACGGTACGGCGAAGACGTCCGGCAGCGGCTTGCTGAAGAGCGCGAGCGGCAAGCCGGAAGGGCCGTATGTGGACATGCAGCCGAACGAACGGCTCGGGGATGAAATTGACGCCTCGCTCTTCGAGGAGGAGTACGGCACGGTCTATTTCGTCTGGCACAGTGGCAAAATCGCGAAGATGAAGCCGGATATGAGTGGTCTGGCCGAGCCGTACCGCTGGCTGAAGACAACCTCCTCCGATCCGGACCCGAAACACCACTCGGGCCTGTGCGCCGGAATCTTTGGCAAGGACTCTTTCGACCACGTGGGCTACGAGGGGATGTACCTGTTCAAGGCCAACGGGCGCTATTACCTCTCTTGTTCCGAGCACATCAACGGACGTTACAGTAGCGTGGTCGCGAGCGCTTCGAGTCTCTTCGGTCCCTATGAGGAGCGTTATGAGGCGATTCCCCACGCCGGGCACAATGTGTACTTTCAGGACGAGAAGAAACAGTGGTGGTCCACCTATTTCGGCAGCGACGGCTTGGCGCCCTGGCAGGAACGCGCCGGAATCCTCCCGGTCGAAATTGGCGCCGACGGAAAGATCCGCCCAAAGCAGGAAGCGCCGACAAAACGCTGAATTCTGGCAGTGATGTAATCGAAGGGGTTTCCCCTCCGTCTATTTTGTATCGCAAGGAGTATTCAATGTTAAGGAAATGGAGTCATTTGGCACTGGTCGCGGCCCTGTTGGCCGTGGGGAACATCACCCACGCCGCCGACGAGCCGACACCCCCCAAGGCGGAGATCCTGACCCCTCCGGCGCCCGCCACCCCGCGTATCAACGGCCCCAGCGTTTTTGGGGTGCGTCCCGGTTCGCCGTTTCTTTATACGATTCCGGCCACCGGTGAGCGACCGATGGAATTCGCGGTTGAGGGGTTGCCCGAAGGGCTGAAAGTGGATGCCGCAACGGGACAGATCACGGGATCGCTCAAGGTCGCGGGCGAATCCCAGGTGGTGCTGAAGGCGAAGAACGCCAAGGGTGAAAATCAGAAGAAATTCCGCATTGTGGTCGGGGAGGCCATCGCGCTCACCCCTCCGATGGGGTGGAACAGTTGGAACAGCTGGGCCGAAAACGTGGATCAGGAAAAGGTCCTGATCTCGGCCAAGATCCTGGTGTCCTCCGGTCTGATCAACCACGGCTGGACCTATGTCAATATTGACGACACCTGGCAGGGCAAACGGACCGGCAAGGACAAGGCGCTGTTGTCCAACGAAAAATTCCCCGACATGAAGGGGCTGTGCGACACGATCCACAAAATGGGACTGAAAGCCGGGATCTACTCGACGCCCTGGATGACTTCCTACGCCAACTACGCCGGCGGCTCGGCCGACAACGCCGAAGGGGAATGGTCGAAAGAGCGCCTGGGTGGACGGCGCGGCCAGAAAGTCGGCCAGTTCCATTTCACCACGGCCGACGCCAATCAGTACGCCGCCTGGGAGTTCGATTACCTCAAATACGACTGGTTCCCGAATGACATCCCGGCCACCGAGGAAATGAGCAAGGCTCTGCGCGCTTCTGGACGCGACATCGTGTACAGCCTGTCCAACACCGCGCCGTTCCAGAACCGCGAGAGCCTGGCGCGTCTCGCCAACTCCTGGCGGACTACCGGCGACATCTGGGATCACTGGGAAAAACTGCCTAATTTCCACTCCGGTATAGCCCAGATTATAGACGCGAACGAGCGTTGGGAGTCATCGGCCGGCCCCGGCCACTGGAACGACCCGGACATGCTGGTGGTCGGCTGGGTCAGTGTCGGTTCGGCCATGCACCCCTCGCGCCTGACCCCCAACGAGCAATACGCCCACATCACAATGTGGAGCATGTTCGCGGCGCCGCTGCTGATCGGTTGCGATCTTTCCAAACTCGACGACTTCACGCTCAACCTCCTGACCAACGACGAGGTGCTGGCGATCAATCAGGACGCGCTGGGCAAACAGGCGACGAGGATTGCGACCGAGGGCGAGGTGAGGATCTACCTGAAACCGCTGGAAGACAACACCCTTGCGCTCTGTTTCCTCAACTGCGGTTCCGAGGAAAGCACGGTCGAGTTCAAGGACATGGCCGTCAAGGGCTTGCCCGGAAAGATGAAAGTCCGAGACCTGTGGCGCCAGAAGGACCTGGAGCCGGTCGAAGGCTCGATGAAGGTCACGGTTCCGACCCACGGCGTGATGCTTTACAAACTGACCCCGGCCCGGTAAGGAATAGGGACGTCTGCACGGTAAAATGAGCGTCAACGGAGCAACAGGCCGTTGACGCTCATTTTCAATCTTCAGGCAACTCCCGGACGAGACGCGAGAGGAAGGGGAATACGGATTGAAAATTTTGAGCTTGGATTCTGAGGCGCGGGAGGCTATAAATAAGGCAATTGCCGTCGTACGGATTGGCGTAGTGAAGATGGCGCAAACTCCCTTTCAAAGGAAACGGGCTTTCAATATGAAACGGTTGGTGTTCTTCCTTCTAATACTTTCCGCGCTGGCGTTGAGCGGGTGTGTCCAGACCTCAAAGCGCGTGGCCGTCGTGGATTTCGACAATCTGACGGGCGCCGACAACTATCAGTTCCTGCGCGGAGCGATGGGTGAGTACTTGACGTCCTATCTGACGAACAGCGGGATCATTATGCTGCGCGAGCGGCAGGACATCGCCGTGTGCCTGGCCGAGATTGACGGCTCGACCTGGGACAGAGAGCGGTACGACCGCCTGCGCACGCTGGGCAAAAAACTCAAGGTGGAATACATCGTGCTGGGCAGCGTGTCGCGCCTGGAGGGGAACTTTGTGGTCAGCGCCCGCCTCTTCAGTGTCAAGAAGGGCGAGGTGATCCCCGGCACGTCCGTGACCCAGAGTTGCCGTCAGGAATATGAACTGTACGATCGCGCCCAACTGCTTGGGGGGTATTTGTTTCAGCAGTTGAAGACGCGGGGCGTTATCGAAACACCCGGCGCGCCGGTGGCGGGCGGAGAAGGCACGAAGGAATCGGCCGACGACACGATCCAGCCGATTTCCCCGGCGACTCCTGAAACGCCCGTTGCGGGGGGTGAGTCTGCGCTCCCGTCCGTTCCGACGCTTCCTGAGGCCGAGACGCCCGCAGCGCCCGAGAAGGACGCGCCTGTCACGCCCGAGAAAAGCGAGTAAGGTCTGTCGGAGTTTGTCCGATTGAGAGCGGACAAGACAGAATACGAGACTTCATTGTACCCGAATCAGGCGACCCCCACGGAAACGGTTTTCCGTGGGGGTCTCTTTTTCCCCATCTTCCTTTTATAGCCCTTGCCCAAAAGAATCTTTATTATGACACGGAGTCAGGTGTTCCAGACCCCAAGTCCCGTCAGGGACTTTTGACAATAGCCCAGCGCTTCAGCGCTGGGTTCCGGAACACACCCGTCTTCTCTGTCCCGGAGGGACGATTGTTGGTTATCCCGGTTTTTCAGTCGTCCCTCCGGGACGCATTGTTTGAGGACCGTTTTCCCACCGTTGAAACGGTGGGCTACTTTCTTGCCGTCCCTCCGGGACGGAACGGCTGATTGTAAAAACCGACAGTCGAATATTGAAGGTTCTTTCTGACAATTGCTCCAAACGGGCATTTCTGGGAGGGCGGGCGTCTCGCCCGCCTATGAGGAAGGCCGTGGCAGGGACGCTCAACTGTGATTTATCGGTTCAAGCGCGGCTTTCAGTGATCATCTGCACCCACATCCTAATCCGTGCATCTGGCGTCGCGAGATCTAGGTCGGAATATACCCACACAGCATACAAAAAGGGCGGTCGCAGGATGCGACCGCCCTCGATTGTACTGTATGGAACCGTTGTCCGTGTTCGGAAATACGCGCGGATTAGCGCTTGGAGAACTGGTACCGTTTACGGGCGCCAGCCAGACCGTATTTCTTCCGCTCTTTCATGCGAGCGTCACGGGTCAGGAACCCGGCTTTCTTGAGCGTGCCACGCAGGGCCGGATTGGCCAGCGCCAGCGCGCGGGAGATCCCGTGGCGGATGGCGCCGATCTGCCCGACGTGCCCGCCACCGCGAACCGTGACGACAACGTCGTACTTGGTCAGCGTGTGGGTCTCTTTCTGCGGCTCGCGCATGACGGCCTCGAAGAGGGGACGCTCGCCGAAGTATTTGTTCCACGGCTGCTCGTTGACGACGAGTTTGCCTTTGCCCGGGCGCAGGTAAATACGCGCTACGGAGGTTTTGCGGCGGCCAACGGCCGTGTACTGTTCCAACCTGTCGCTCATGGCTTATTTGATCCTTTTTCTCAGTTCGCGTTCTTCATCAGTTCGATGGGTTTCGGCTGCTGGGCCTTGTGTTCGTGCTCAGGACCGGCGAACAGGCGCAAGCGCTTCATGGTGGCATGGCTCAGCCGGTTTTTCGGCAGCATGCCCCACACGGCGTGCCGCAGCAGCTCCGTCGGATGCTTTTCAAGCATTTTCTCAGCCGAGGTGGCCTTGATTCCGCCTACCCAACCGCTGTGATGATAGTAGAACTTTTCGTTCAACTTGTTACCGGTCAGAAGCACCTTATCGGCATTAATGACCACCACATGATTGTGCATGTTGGCGTGGGGGGTGTAACGTGGGTCGTTTTTGCCGCGCAAAACGCTCGCAATGCGCGAGGCCAAACGCCCCAATACCATGTTTTCAGCGTCCACAAGGAACCACTGTTCTTCGATTTGGCCCGCTTTCGGGTAGTAAGTCTTCATAGTCTCAACCTTCTCCATACTACATCCATACGTACTACAGAAGGATGCTTATAGGCGAGTATCGCGCGTCTGTCAAGACGAAATTTAGGGGGAGGGGTCTTTTTTTTCCCCAGGGAGGGTTTTTTCCCCGCACACGACTTCCACTTTCCCACACTCTTTTAAAAAAGTCGAATAAGAACTTGCCTTTTTTTTCCGGGTGTGGGATAGATTCCGGCTAACCTCTTCGCTTGAGGCCCGGATGGACGGACGAATGTCCGAAAGTGGTCTATCCCCGGAGCGAACGCTCCGAATTTCAGGGTTTCATCCTTAAGTCTCAAGCGTTCTCCAGATGACTGGGAGATCGAGAGAGCCGGTGTACGACCCCGCGGGGGGCTGCACAACGCGAAAGGATTGAAGGACAATGTCTTACACGGTAGCAATCATGGGCGCCACGGGCGCCGTGGGCCGCGAAATGGCCCTGACTCTGGAGCAGCGGGGTTTTCCCGTGGGTACGATCAAGATGCTGGCTTCGGAACGCAGCGAGGGTCGTTCGATCGTCTTCCGCGGTAAGCGTTGCCCGGTCGAGGTGCTGACCGAGAAGTCGTTCAAAGGGGTGGACATTGTTCTCTCCTCGGCGGGCGCTTCGATCTCGAAAAAATACGCGCCGGCCGCCGCCGCCGCGGGCGCCGTCATTATTGACAACACGAGCGCTTTCCGCATGGAAAAAGACGTGCCGCTGGTGGTGCCGGAAGTCAACCCCGACCGCGCCGCCGACTGTTTCAAGGCCAAGGAACACCCGCTGATCATCGCCAACCCGAACTGTTCGACCATCCAGATGGTCGTGGCGCTGGCTCCTATTCAGCGCGAAGTGGGAATCAAGCGCCTGGTGATTTCAACCTATCAGGCCGTTTCGGGCGCCGGGACCCCGGCCATAGAAGAACTGCTCCAGCAGACCCATCATCACCTGGAGGGAGAAGACCTGTTGGATCTGGAATGCAACGCCTTCGCCCATCCCATCGCCTACAACGTCATCCCCCATATTGACGTCTTCCTGGAAAACGGCTACACCAAGGAAGAAATGAAGATGGTCAACGAGACGCGCAAAATCCTTGAGGATGACACCATCGGCGTCACGGCCACGACGGTGCGTGTGCCCGTGCTGCGTGGCCACAGCGAGTCGGTCAACGTCGAGACGCGCAAGCCGATCAGCGTCGAGCGCGTGCGCGAACTGATCGCCGCGGCTCCCGGGTGCATCCTGGTGGATGATCCGTCGAAGAACGACTACCCGCTGGCCATCTACTCGGAAGGCAAGGACGAAACGTTTGTGGGGCGCATCCGCAAGGACGAGTCCACCGAAAACGCGCTCAACATGTGGATCGTGTCGGACAACCTGCGCAAGGGCGCGGCGCTCAACGCCGTCCAGATCGCCGAGTTGCTGATCGAGCGCGGGCTGATCCAGAAGAAATAAGTTTATTCCACGCACAAAATGTGGCAGGGTGTTCATGGCCGGACGTTCCGAAAACGGAAGGTCCGGCCATGATTGATTCAACGATTGAAAAATAGATTCAGCACGACCGAATATAAGGAGCCTGCATCATGGAAACGACCATCCGCGGCAAAGTTTTCGTCCTGGGCGACGATATTGATACCGACCAGATCATTCCGGCCGAGCACCTGGTCTATAGCCTGACCGACCCGGTCGAGCGGCGTCTCTATGGCAAGTACGCCCTGAGCGGCACGCCGATCGCCCAGTCGGGCCTGCCGAAGGGCAACATCCCCTTCATTGCCGAGGGGAAGGACACGTCGGAGTATGTGCTGGTGGTGGGCGGCAAAAACTTTGGCTGCGGTTCCTCGCGTGAGCACGCGCCGTTCGCTCTGCGCGAAGCCGGGGTGCGCGCCGTCATCGCCGAGTCGTACGCCCGCATTTTCTTTCGCAACTCGGTCAACGGCGGCTACCTGCCCCCGTACGAAACCCCGGTGCGTCTGGTTGAGGAGATCAAGACCGGCGACGAGGTGGAACTGACGATGGCGGACAACATGTTGCGCAATCTGACGACGGGCAAAACCTACCCACTCAAACCCCTGGGCGACGTCCTGCCCATCGTGGAAGCCGGAGGCGTCTTCGCCTACGCCCGCGAACAGAAAATGATCGGGTGAACAGGGTCGCGGAGAGAATGTGACTGGATGAAACCACAGATACACACAGATGAACACAGATAAAAAGCAGGTGAGGTATCTGTGTTCATCTGTGTGTATCTGTGGTTTGTCGTTTTCCCCAGGGAATTACAGCATCAATCGCTTGATTCCCAATCTCGTTTCACCAAAATTCAAAATCAGGCACACCTTCAATCTTGTAGCTTTCAGGTAGTTCAGGCATTGGGCCTGGTGGACACTCTCAATCGCCTTCACGGCTTTCAATTCAACCAGAACTTCCTCTTCCACCAGCAGATCGGCCACGTAGTCCCCCACAACCACACCGTCATACACTACCTGAATGGGACGCTGTTGTTCGACACGCAAACCATTCTTACGCATCTCGTGGACCAGGGCGTTCTCGTAAACTTTTTCCAGAAAACCCGATCCTAACGTGTTGCTGACCGTATAACCGCAACCGATGATCCGTTCCGTAATATCGTTCACGTTCATAACGGAAACCACCTGTCACCTGTTTTGACACAGATAAACACGGATGGACACAGATGACCAAAAAGTTTTCTTATCTGTGTCCATCTGTGTCTATTTGTGGTTCCATTTTTTTTGACGGTTTTGCGGTTTGTTTTAGACCAACCGCACCTTGGCTTTTCCGGGGATGATGCGTCCAATGGGTGAGGCCGGGAAGCCCATTTTGTTGCACCGGCGCAGGATCTTGTTCAACTCGTTTTCCGGGGCTACGAGGGTGTAGCCCACCCCCATGTTGAACGTGCGGAACATTTCGCCCTCTTCCACCGGACCGTTCTGTTGCATGAAATCGAAGATGGCCGGGCGTTCCCACGAGGCGGTATCAATTTCGGCGTCGCAATCGGCGGGCAGGGCGCGGTTCAGGTTGCCGGGCAGGCCGCCACCGGTGATGTTGGCCATGCCTCGGATATCGAAGCGTTTGATCAGGTCGAGGATCAGCGGCACGTAGATGCGTGTCGGGGTGAGCAGCGCCTCGCTGGCGGTCTGGCCGCCCAGTTCGGGGATTTTTTTGCGGGGGTTCAGTTTCAGCCGGTCGAACACGGCGCGCGCCAGGGTGTAGCCGTTCGAGTGCAGACCCGAGGACTCGAGGCCGATGACCACGTCGCCGGGACGGATGCGTTTGCCATCCACGATCTTTTTGCGATCGACGCATCCGACGGCGAACGACGCCAGGTCGTAGTGCCCGCGGGCGTACATTCCGGCCAGTTCGGCGGTTTCCCCCCCGAGGAGTTGGCAGTCGGACTGGCGGCACCCCTCGAGGATGCCCGTGATGAGGTCTTCAATGACGCCGGGCTGAAGTTCGCCCGTGGCGATGTAGTCGAGCAGGAAGAGCGGTTTGGCGCCCAGGACGATGATGTCGTTGACGACCATGGCGACCAGGTCAATGCCGACCGTGTCGTGTTTTTTCGCCTGGATGGCGACGAGGAGTTTGGTGCCGACCCCGTCGGTGCCCGAAACGAGGACCGGTTCGCTCCACTTCCCCTTGGGCAGGGGGAAAGCACCGCCGAACCCCCCGATGCCCGGCAGGCGCTCCTTCAGACGCTCGATGATGGCGTCGCTGCGGTCCAGATCGTGACCGGCGTCCTTATAGGTCAGGGGTTTCGGGGTTTTTCGGGTAGCCATGTGAATTTCCGCTCACTCTCTTTTGAATGGTGAAAACGAAGGGAAACGGTTCTAACTCGCCTGTGGACAAGCGTTTCCCAAGTGGCCAGACGGTCGGATTCCCGTACGGGAACCCACCGCTCCAGCCACGCCGCCCATCGTAACGGCGGCGAGCGTTTCGGTCAAGAGCGATGGTTTATATTTTGGGGGCGCAGGTCTATTCTCGATATCACCAATCCCGATTTTCGGAAATGAGATTCCCTGCCCAGGCACCCCTCGTTGTCCAGTCGAGAGGTGATCCCCCAAGTTTTATGGAGTTATTCTGGGTCACACCCCATCCGTCATTCCCGCGCAAGCGGGAACCCAGATCCGGGACACTCTGTTTTTATCCCTACGGGCCATGAACGACTTCCTTGCCTTGGGCTCGCGCTCCTCTGGGTCCCCGCTTTCGCGGGGATGACGGAGAAAAGAAGACTGATTTCCTCGAATAAAACGACAAACTGGACAATGAGGAGTTCCTGATCTCCAGCCCTTTCGCACAGAGAATTTTACTGCGTGCGGCGGCTGTTGGAGATCATGCCGAAGAGGATTGTACCGGCTACGGCGCTGACCGGGACGGTGAGGACGTTGACGAAGGGGATCATCATGAGACCCGCCGTGACTAGGCCGAAACCGGCGCTGGCGAAGAAGTTCTGGCGCAACAGGCCCCATTTGACGCTCAGCCGCAGGTGACGGCGATCGCCCGCAAACCCGGTAAACTCCCACGCCGAGCACCACCCGGCCCACAGAAAACTTATTACGAAATAGAGAATACTCCCCACAATCGGCACCAGGTGCAGCGGCAGGAGAAACACAAAGACACTTGATATCACCCCCATGCGTTTGAGTTCCGAGATGAGAATGTAGAGTGTCTCTCCCACCAGCATTCTCAGAAGGGTACGGTTGTCGTTTATCTGAAAACCGAAACTGCGCTCGACACTCTCGGCCAGACGGTCGTTGAACGGCGCCGCTATCACCAGCGCCACCGGCGTAAAAACAAAGTAAACAACAAACAGAACCACCACCCAGTAGAGCAGTTTCGCTATCCAGAGCAGCGCGTTCCAGTACCACCCCTCACGCCCCTCGAGCCAGCCGTAGAATGCGTCCGAGAAACTGGAAAACCCCCACCAGAGGACTCCGGCGAAGATCAGGACGTTCAGGAACAGGGGGATGAGGACCATGATCCAGAGGGGAGGACGTGTCAACAGATAGCCCAGCGCCCTCAAAGGCAGTTGGGCGCCTTCAAAGAAGGCTTTCACCGGATTGCGTGAGAGAGTGGGCAGAAATTCATTTTGATTCACTGGATAAACTCCCTGTCGAACTCCAAACGGACGTTTTCTCGAATTTCGATTCTGAAAGCCTGTTGTCTGGTTTTGTTATGTCCCTGTGCCCACTCCCGGCGTGGCCTGCGCGGTCTTTGCCTCGGGCCAGCGGTACACGCCATACACCGGCCCGTATCTCGATACGGGCGCTTCGTGGCAAGAGGGCGGGTAGAGGTGACACAGAAGTGGACTTCCGTCGGTGTCCTTGCGGTCGGAAATGATACCCACGTGTGTCGGGTAGTCGCGTTTTCCCCAGATGACAAAAATAACGTCTCCCGGTTTCCAGGAGGCAGGATCGTCCTTGTCAAGGGACTGAGCGAAACGCTTGAAGAACACCACGAGATTCTGACACCGGCGGTGGTCAATGTTTTTGTCCGCTTCCCGTCTCTCCCAGAGGTGGATGGGATATTTTCCCGGATTTTGAACCCGGTCTTCATGAAGCAGTTTTTGCAGGTCAATGTCGGCGTTCCGGAAAGCGCGGACGATCAGGTCGGTACAGACTCCAATCTCCGGGGGAACGTCTCCCATCGGATAATCGAGAACCTCATAGGTCTCCTTATAAACGGTCTTCTTTTCGACTTCTTTCTTTGCCCCTTTCAGAATGCGTTCCGCTGTGGAATTCTTTCCGATAGTATGGCTGGGAGAGTCGGTTCCGGAAAGGCGCCAGGTGTAACCGATCCCTCCGGCCAGCGTGAGAAACGCCAGCACGAACAGCAGGATGCATCCCGAGGTCTTTCCCTGCGTTCGAGAAACCTGTCTCCAAGGCCATTGCAGATCCGCGGAGCGTTCCATTAAGCACTCTCCAGAGAGTCTTGCGCCAACAAGAAGGGGACATGCAAGATCTAAGTGTCCCCCCGTGTATTACGTTCAGACCTTACGTTCAGGCGTTTCTCTCGCATTTCTCGATAAGGGCGCGGGCCACCTGGGCGCCCAGTTCCCGGCAGGCGGTCAGGTCCGCATCCGTGGGGATATACTTCACGCGAACACCTTCGGCCACGCGCTCGACCTTCATGTCGTCGAGCATTTTTTCAAGCAATCCCATGGATTCGCCCGACCATCCATAGGAACCGAAGGCCGCGCCGATCAGTTCTTTCGGCTTCAGTCCCTTCAGGTAGGTCATACAGTCGGCCAGACTCGGGTACACCTGGTTGTTCATGGTGGGGGAACCGACGATCAGCGCGCCGGCGTCGAGGATCGAGGTGACCACGTCGCTGCGGTGGCTGGAACTGAGCGAGAGCACATCCGCCACCACTCCGGCGCCGTAGAGGCCTTCGGCCACGGCCTGCGCCATTTTCTCGGTACTGCCCCACATGGTGTCGTAGAGCACGACCGCTTTCTTTTTCAACTTGTGATCGGCCCACTCCAAGTATTTCCCGATGATCCACTCGGGCTTCTCGCGCCAGATTGGACCGTGGTCGGGGGCTATGATCTTGATCTCGACGCCCGCGCTGGTGAGCCGTTCGACGGCCTTTTTGACCAGCGGGGAATAGGGCATGAGGATGTTGGCGAAGTATTTTTCGCCTTCCGCCACGAGGATGTTCTCGGGCAGTTCATCGCCGAACCGCTCGGACGAGGCCAGGTGCATACCGAAGGCGTCCTGCGAGAAGAGGAGTTGACGCTCGGGCAGGTAGGACACCATGCTGTCGGGCCAGTGCAGCATCCGCGTCTCGAAGAAGGTCAGGTTCAGGTTGCCCAGGCTGAGCGTCTCGGTATCCTTGACCTCGGTCAGTTCGGTGAAGGCGCCAAAGTGTTCCTGGAGGGTCTTGACCCCCTGGGAGGAGGCGAAGACCTTCTCGGGCTGGATCGCGCGCACGGCCTCGGGTAGAGCGCCCGAGTGGTCCATTTCCGAGTGGTTGGAGACGATGTATTCGATTTTTCCGGGATCAATAACCGAGGCGATCCGCGCCATCATTTCATCGAAGAATGGACGTTTCACCGTATCAATCAATGTAATCTTATCGGCCATCACCAGGTAGGCGTTGTAGGTGGTGCCCCGGCTGGTGTTGTATCCGTGGAATTCGCGCAGACTCCAGTCGATCGCTCCGACCCAGAATACATTCTCGGCCACCTGTACCGCAGAAAACGCCGTCATAACCGCACTCTCCTTCTGTCCTTCGACAATCATCCGAATATGACGGCAGGCTCCATGGCTATTTGTCCGCCAGGGAGCCTGCGCCATTTCAGAACTGTTTTACCTCAGAAGCCGGAAACGCGCAATCGCCAAAACCGGCGAATGCTCACCAATTCTCGGCCAGGACTTCAAAGTGAGCCTGTGGATGCGCACAGGCCACGCAGGCGCGCGGCGCTTCCTCGCCCTCGTGGATGTAACCGCAGTTGCGGCAGCGCCATTTCACGCTCTTGTCCTTCTTGAAGACGGTTCCCGCTTCGACGTTCGCCAGGAGACCGAGGTAACGGCGCTCGTGCTGCTTTTCCGCAACAACGACGGCCTCGAAAAGGCGCGCGACGTCCTCAAACCCTTCCTCGCGCGCCACCTTGGCGAAGTTCGGGTAGAGATCGGTCCACTCTTCGTATTCGCCGGCCGCCGCGGCTTTCAGGTTCTCGGCGGTTGTGCCGATCACGCCCGCCGGAAAGGCCGCCTGAATTTCCAGCATCCCACCTTCCAGGAACTTGAAGAACCGTTTGGCGTGTTCTTTTTCCTGGAGCGCCGTTTCGGCGAAAATGTCGGCGATCTGGACGAATCCCTCCTGTTTCGCTTTCCCGGCGAAGTAGTCGTACCGGTTGCGCGCCTGCGATTCGCCCGCAAACGCCATCATCAGATGTTTTTCCGTTTTCGATCCCTTGACGTTGCTCATACCGATTGTTCTCCTTATCCTGATAATCGTTTCACGGGACAACTGTCCCCTGAGTTTTCACATACCTCTTGTGACCGTCCTGCGCTTCCCATTTCAGGTCAGGAAGGGCAAATCAGGCCTTCCACAGTCCGTGCAGATTGCAATACTCGCGCACCGTGATCTGGGCCGCCTCGATGGGGAAGAACGCCTCGGGCGCCTCGCCCGGATTGAGGAATCGGCGGCAGATTTTCCCGTCCGCGATCACTTCGATCCACTGGATGAAGTGCTCGGGCAGCATCGGGTGGGGCACGGAACCCACTTTGACTTTGATGCCGCCGGCAACCTGTTCGATGACTGGGACATGTTTCTCTTTGGCCGCGTCGGTCGTGTTTTCAGTCAGCAGTTTCATGGGTTGGTCGCAGCAGACGAGCGTCCCGCCGCCCCCCGCGATCACCTCGACGATGCTTCCGCACTCAATGCATTTGTAAACCTGGAACTTTTCGGATGCCATGTTTCTTCTCCTTCCCAAGAGAGTTTGATGCCTCAGTTGCATGACGCGATACGATAAAACAGGGGGTGTCCCTGTTTTCATCAGGCCGCCGCCCCGCCGCCACTAAGCGCCAGCGCCAGGTTGGGCTGTGGCCGTTGCGCCAGATCCTTGTCGATCATGAACAGACCGCTCGAATCGTCGCCCGCGAGTTTCAGGCTCTCAACCACGGCCAATACCGACGCCTCTTCCTCGACCTGCTCGGTGACGAACCATTGGAGAAAGGCATTGGAAGCGTGGTCTTTCTCTGTGATGGCCAGATCCACGAGGTTGTTGATGAGACCCGTGACTTTCGCCTCGTGTTCCTGAGCGGCCTGAAACGCCAACAAGGGTATGGCCCAATCGATTTCAGGTCCTTCAATGGTCGCCAGACTCACTTTTCCGCCGCGATCCAGGATGAAATTGTAGAATTTCAGCGCGTGGATCATTTCTTCCTGCGCCTGGACCTGGAACCAGTGCGACATCCCCTTGAGGTTTTTCGATTCCAGGTTGGCCGCCATGGACAGATACAGGTACGAGGAGAACAACTCCGCGTTCAATTGATTATTCAGTGCCGCTTGCATGGTTACACTCAACATCGTTCTCACTCCTTTCATGGATTGCATGTCAGAGGGTGCGGACATTTCAAGGCTTCGTTCAGTTTCAGGAAACGGCCTTTATTGCGCCAACCGGTGGGGAAAAACTGTTGTTTCCCCGTTTCCGGCAAAGACACACCTCATTTATCCTGCGTAAGAATATACAATGGAGGGCGTGGGGATGCAATCCTGAAAACATGGAAAAGCAGAATTTTCGACAAAGACCGGGCGGAGGGCCGCGATGCGAACAGGTTACCAGGCGACCCGTTCCTGGTGCTCGCGGTATTCGCCCTTGTACAGAACCAGCACGCGGTCTATCAGGGGGGGGCGTTCTTCCGGGGATTTATTTGTGTTGGAAGAAGCGGTGCGCGTTGGCGTATCCTCAATGATTGTCGCCAGTTGAAAGCGCGTGTGTCGGGCTTCGAGCCGTACCCAGACGGCTTCCGCCAGGCGGATGGGTTCCTGGCCCCTTTTCTGAATGTCTCCGATCGCCAATGCGCAGATCCCGCCGGGTCGCAACACGGCGTAGAGTGACCGGCAGGTTTCGGCCATGAAATCCAGATAACGCTCCAGTTTCCGGTACCGGTCGAGCATCAGGTCGAGTTTTTCTGCGCTTTCGTCGAGAAACCAGAGGCGGACCCAGTTCTGTTGCCCGTAGTTTTGCGCTTTGAGAGAGGGGGGCGCGGAAACGATAAGTTGAACCTGGCGGTTTTTCAGGGCCGGATCGGGCAGAGTCCGGATGTCCTGGACGCGCGCGGTCCAGGCGCGTCCCCGGCAACGGGGTAGGCCCTGGCGGGTCAACAGGTCAATCCGGCTGCGCAAGTGGGCAAACACGTCCACTTGCGGGGCTGTCAGGTTGTTTTCCTCGATGTGTGCGACGATATGATCGGGGGACAGACACGCGGACTTGGGGAGCGGGATTGAAAGACAGGCGTCCGCCTTCTCGATGCTTTTCGGTGTTCCGCCGTTCTGGATCAGACCCAGCAACACGGCCAGGATAAAGGCGTCGGTGCGGTCCTGCGGATCCAGCGCCTGTTTAAGAAAAACCAGCTGACTCATGGTCTGTTCGTGGAACAGTTTCTGGATGAACTCCGGTTCCTGACCCACGGGCGCAAAAAACATATCGTTGGAAAGGTCGTCAATCCGATTGCGCAAATCCACCGGGTCGGGTGGGTTGACCTTGGCGGCTGTGAGGCAGCTGGCCAGCGGGTTCAGGTCGGAACCGATTCCCACGCGTCCCTCAATGCAGGCCTGCAGGGCAGTGGTCCCGCGTCCCGAGAACGGATCGAACACCACGTCTCCGGGCCGTGTGAATTTCTGGATGAAGTAGTGGGGCAGGCGGGGCGGGAACATTCCCAGATACGAACACATGGTGTGCAGCGGATGGCCCCATGTTTTCGTTTTCCGCTTCCATTCGTTTGTCAACATTGTTCCAACAGTTCCCCACTCCCGAGCGGTTTCGGAATCCGCCTGGATTCTTGAGCCGTTCCTCATGCTGGCCGGATTATTTCGTCTCGCGGTTGTTCTTCTCCGGTTCTGGTGGTCGAGTCTCGTGATCGTGAATGGCTCCGGGGGACATTTTGAGCAGTGCGCCGATGCCGATCCCCACCAGCGCGAAGAGCGCCAGATTGATCAGCATGGCCAGAATACTGTCCAGCCCCAGAGCGTCCTCGATGGTGTTGAAAATCCACCACAGACAAACGATCAGAGGCCCGCTGAGAGCCAACAGCCAGAAAAGCGGCAGCGCCATCCACTGGACGCGATCCTGCCGGCGGTACGACAGCGTGAGCAGACCGACGATCGGGGTCAGGAGTGCCAGAAACAACCCCGCGTACCGTGTGTATGCCGGATCTTGCAGGAGGCGCATCATGATCCGTCCCATCCTCCAATATGTCTATCTGGAGTGAATCCATTTGAAGCCGGGTAAACTGCGCAGGGCACAGACTCGGCTTCCCGGTACCTTCGTCGGTTCATTCTTTTTTCGCATGCTCCTCAAGAAACCTTTCGGCGTCTATCGCGGCCATGCAACCGGTTCCCGCCGCCGAAATCGCCTGTTTGTAACGTGGGTCCATGACATCGCCGGCGGCAAACACGCCCTCGACCGACGTGGCCGTGCGCACCCGTGAGTTGGGACATACGATGAAGCCGGCGCCGTCCACCTCGAGCTGGCCTTTGAGAAAGTTCGTGTTGGGGATGTGCCCGACGGCCATGAAGATGCCATTGCACGCCAGAACGCTCAGTTCCCCCGTTTTCACGTTGCGCAGCCGCAGGCCTTGTACGCTGCCTACTTCCACACCCAGGATTTCCTCCACGACCGAATCCCACGCAAACTCGATTTTCGGGTTGTCGAACGCGCGCTGCTGCATGATCTTCGAGGCGCGCAGTTCGTTGCGCCGGTGGACCAGCGTTACTTTTGTACAGAAACGGGTCAGGAACGTGGCCTCTTCGATAGCCGAGTCCCCGCCGCCCACCACCGCCACTTCCTTGCCGCGGAAAAAGAAACCGTCGCACGTGGCGCAGGCCGAAACGCCGTGCCCCATCAGTTTGCGCTCGCTCTCGATATCGAGCCAGCGGGCCGACGCGCCCGTGGCCACGATCAGCGTTTCCGTCTCGATCACCCCGCTGTCCGTCTGGAGACGGAAGGGACGCTTTGTCAGGTCGGCCTCGATAATGTTCTCCTGTGCGAACCGGGCGCCGAACCGCTCGGCCTGGCGGTGGATCAGTTCAATGAGTTCCGGACCGGTCTTGGCTTCGGGGAACCCTGGAAAGTTTTCGACCTCGGTGGTGATGGTCAACTGGCCGCCGGGTTGAGCGCCCTCGAAGACCAGGGGGGCAAGATCGGCGCGCCCCGCATAGACGGCGGCGGTCAGACCCGCCGGGCCGGTTCCCACGATGACAACTTTCTCAGCCATCTGTTTTATCTCCCGTTGAAATGAGATTCCAGGTCCGTTTCGACGGACTTGAACAGGTCAAACTCGGTGAAGAATTCCATCGCGCAGTTCCATCACGCGATCGGCGTTGGCGGCGATACTCGGTTCGTGGGTCACGATGATCAGGGAGCGTCCCCGATCCCGCGTGGTTCTCCACAACAGGCTGGCCATCGCGTCGGCCGTTTTCACGTCCAGATTCCCGGTCGGTTCGTCGGCCAGGATGATCTTGGGGTCGTTCATGAGCGCACGGGCCAGGGCAACGCGCTGCTGCTCGCCCCCCGACAGTTTGGTGGGCAGGTGTTCGGCCCGGTCGAGCAGTTCGACCTGATCGAGCAGTTCGAACGCCCGCTCGCGGGCCGCCGTGCGGTTCATGCCGGCGATGAAGGCGGGCATGGCCACATTCTCCCACGCGCGGAATTCCTGGAGCAGGTGGTGGAACTGGAAAACCAGTCCGATGCTGTTGCAGCGCAGCCGGTTCAGGTCGCTGTTACTCATTTCGGACAGGCTGTACTCGCGGTCGCCGGACGTGCCGGTGTTGTAGTAGATCGTGCCGCTGGTGGGCCGGTCGAGCATACAGAGCAGGTTGAGCAGGGTACTTTTACCCGATCCGCTTTTGCCCGTGATGGCGACCACTTCGCCGGGTTGGAGGGCGAACTCGACTCCGCGCAGCACCTCGAGCGTGCGCGTGCCGTCTATGTAGTGCTTGACCAGTTTCAGGGTTCGCAACAGGGGTTTACTCATAACGCAGCGCCTCCACCACTTTAAGCCGGGCGGCCAGCAGGGCCGGAATGACCGACGAGAGCAGACAAATCCCGATGGAACAGGCGCTGATCGTCAGGACGGTCAAGGCTTTGATTTTCACGGGGATGCCCCGCAGGTTGTAGATCTCTTCCGGAATATCCACCGGACAGTGGAATTTCAGAATATAACAGATGCCCAGCCCGAAGATGATGCCCAGGGTGGTTCCGATAATCCCGATGAACAATCCCTCGGCCAGGAAGACCTTGGTGATGGACCGGCGCGGTGTTCCCATAGCCCGCAGAATGCCGATTTCGCGTGTTTTCTCCATCGTAATCAGGATCAGGGTGCCCATGATGTTCAGACCGGCCACGGCCACAATGAGAAGAAGGATCACGAACATGGCCAGTTTCTCGAGAGCCAGCGCCTTGAACAGCCCCGGATTCATCTCGCCCCAGGAGCGGGTAAAGACCGGGAGTCCCAATTCTTTCTGGATTCTTTTGCCGAGGCGCGCCGCCACTTCATCGGCCTTGAATGGGTCTTTCAGTTTGATGTGGACCAGGTCCACCACATCGTTCACTTCCCGGTCAATCAACGCCATGTTCTGCGCCGTCTCAATGGAAACGCAGGAGAAAAATTCGTCGAGTTCCGACAAACCGGTGTCGCGGATACCCACGACCTCCAGGAGGGTGGATTTGATTCTGGGCCCGGAACCGGTCATGACAAAATTGGACCCGACTCGAATTTCATCGTTCAGGTTGAGCGCCAGGCGTTTTTGCAGACCCCGTCCAATGACGATCTCGTGGGGTCCCGGTTCACTTTTCCCGATGACGGTTCGTTCGGTATCCGTTGTGGTAGCCAGGGTTACCTTTTCTTCGCGTTTGACGTCCAATCCCAACACCATGGTGGGCGCCAGGTTGGTGGAGCCGGTCATCCGGTAGGCCATGCCCCACATCTGGATACGGGGCGATGTCCCCTCCACTTCGGGGTCGCTTCCGCAGAGTTTCATGATGGCCTCGTAGTCGCCCAGTTTTTCGGAATAAACGGCTCGAATTTCGATGTGAGACAATTCGTCCGTCAGGAGTTTCATGTAGTCTTCCTGGGCGCCGTCCATGACGGCGATGACGGCGATCAGGGCGGTCACCCCAATGGTGACGCCCGCGATCGAGATCAGGGTGATGACGGAGATCAGGCCCGATCGGACTTTTCTGGAAGTCAGGTGGCGCAGGGCAATGGCGAGTTCAAATCGCATAGGTATCCACGGCAGTCAGGATGACCGATGGAGTTGGGGGACTTGATTCGGCTTCCGTCTTCTGTCTCGACAGAGGGCGGATTCAGCCTCCCGTTCACATCGGGCGCTTCAGGTAAGCACTATCCCCGGAAGCTTTCACGGTGTCAAGAAAAGTCGCTTCCCGATACTGGAAAGTAAGCCTTCAACCGCGAAATGAGGCAGATGCCAACACGATTCCCCTTGTACTGCTCCGGGAAAGCCGGTCAGAAGGTTCGCGTTCCCGGGGACAATGTTTCGGAAGAGTTTCCATGTAAAAGTTTGGGAAGGAAGAAAATGGGGATCAAATCGCGTTTTCCGCCCGAAAGGGTACGCCCGGGGCTTTGCCGAAGACGAAACGGAAACGCACCTGGTCTGGAAGGCTCTGAACGGTCAACTGCCCGTGGTTCTGCACCACGATCTGGTAGGCAATGGCCAACCCGAGTCCTGTTCCTCCCTGTTTGGTGGAGAAAAAAGGTTCGAAGACTTTGTCCAGGAGTTTCTCGTCAATCGTGGAACCTGTATTGAAGATGTCCAGGACGACCGGGGAGTGGGGCGCCGCGTTCAGGGAACTGGTCCGAATGGTGAGGGTCGCCCCCGCAGGCATCTGCTCGAAGGCGTTGGTGAGAACGGCGATGATGGCGCGGACGATCCGTTGTCCCTGAAGGGTTACGGAGCCAAGCGGGTCTGCATACTCCTCGCGTACTTCTTTGCCTTCCAGGATCGCGCTGTCCAGGCCCTGCCGGGTTTGTTGCACCGCCATCTGGACGAGACGGTTGAAGTCCTGCGTTTCCGGCTGGTCAAGTGGGGAACTCGAAAAATCGTACAACTCCCGGATCAGAGAATCGAGTCGGTCCACTTCCCGCACAATGCGCGTGAGGTAGGGTGAACAATCGCTGCGGTCGGCGATTTTCCCCTGAAGCAATTGAGTCAAGCCCTTCAGGACACCCAGCGGGTTTCGCAGTTCGTGCGACAGCCCGATGGTGAAGGTGCCCAGAGCGGCCAGTTGATCGGTGCGCGAGAAGAGTTCCGAGAGATTCTTCAGGTGGGCCGCGTCACGGAAGTGGACCATGACTGCGTGCGATTCGTTTTTCTCGTCGCGCAGGAGGGAGCTGACGACCGACAGTGTGCGGGGAGTGCCGGGTGTCTCTCCCAGCTCGATTTCGATGGGACGGAGGGGGAGGATTTCCCGCTTTTCGGATTCTCCCTCCTGGTACTCCACCTGTGAGAGGGCCTGGGCGCAATCTTCGCAGAACATCAGGAAGGCGGGCGCCAGGCTGGGGTGGGCGGTGCGGACTTCGGCCACGGTTTTTCCAATGATTTCGGCTGGATTGGTTCCGAGCAGACGGAGGCCGGCCGGGTCTATGGTGGTGATGCGTCCGTCCGCCTCCACGATCATCCAGCCCGTCGCCTGCTCCTGGTTCAGGTAGGCGTCTCGCTGTTCCGCCATCGAGTTGACGAAATTGACCAGGGAATTGAAACTCTTGCCCAACTGGCCCAGTTCAAAGCCCGCCCGGAAATGGACTTTCTGCTGGGTGTCGCCCCGGGCAATGCTGGCGGCGGCTTCGGTCACTTTTCGCAAGGGAGAGAGGATGCTCAGCACCAGTCCGATGCCACACAGAACCGCCAGAATGGAAAACAGGATCAGGGTGATGAGGACGTGGCGCAGGCCCTCGGAACGGGTCACGGTGAGATTCTCTATGGCGGCCTGTAAATGGGCGGCTTCCTGGGCACGATTGCCTTCCCGCACTTCGTCACTATACATTTGTTCCAGGGAGCGCTGGGTCTCCCCGATCGAGTCGAGCATGCCGTCGAGTGTGAAATAATTGGCCAGCCCCATTGCGATTACCAGCAACACCAGCACGGCCGGGAGGGAAATCATCAGACGGACTTCCCAGGGACCGGGTTCATGGGTCCAGGTACGTGGGGCGGATTGGGGGACCGTATTTCCGCTGTCCTGTTGGTCGTCCGGGGCTTGGGGGGGCTTTTTCCGAAAGGGAGTCATTTATCGAGTTCCCGCAAAAAGTTCCACGGAGGTTGGGTCCGCATCGCACGTTACTCTTCTACTATAGGAAGGATTCCAGCCTCAAGCAAGACTCAAGGGACACGAGGTGAAATAAAAATGCGCGGGAGATGGGAACGCATGGATCGAGAGCAAGGAATCTTGCCGATTCTTTTCGGCAGGCTTTTTCTCGCAAAACGAAGGCCTCGCGTCTATAGTTCCCCTGGCTGGAGAACGCGTGTGAGGGGAATTTCGGCTTTACCCCAGTTTCAGGAGGGGGATGATCCCCGCGCGGCGTTTTCAGAATTTTTCAAAAGTGAGATTGGATGCATGATCCACGAAACGAATGCCGGCAGCGCCGCCCACCCCGAGCCATTCAGTGGCCCGTTGACGCAGGCGACCCTGCAATTCCGCGTGACCTACCGCGACACCGACCAGATGGGCGTGGTTTACTACGCCAATTACCTGGTGTATTTCGAGATGGCCCGGACGAACCTGTTGCGCGAGTTGGGGCGCAGCTACCGGGTCTGCGAGGAGGCTGGGATCTTTCTGCCCGTCCTGGAGGTCCAGTGCAAGTACCACTCTCCGGCCCATTACGACGACCTGTTGGGCATGACGGCTCGAGTGACGCGATGGACGCGGGCCGCTCTCGATTTCGAGTACGAATGCCGCCGGATCGAAGACGGAGTCTTGATCGTTACGGGAACTTCCCGCCATGCTTTTACCAATCGGGAAGGCCGGGTGATCCGGGCTGGCGATCGGATTCTCGGGTGAGAGCGCGGCGGTTCTCAGTGGGCCGGATGCGGGGTTTTCGAACTGGCGTGTGGAGATTCTTGCCGATGGGTTGCGGGGCCGAGTTCCGAGAGCGCCTGGAAATAGTCCTGCGCCTCCTGACTCAGGCTTTGGATGCGATTCAGAGGCCAGTAGATACTGGTGACGCGGCCAATGAGATTCGAGGCGCGGACGGGGCCGAAATCACGGCTGTCGTGGCTGTCGGCCTGGTTGTCTCCCATGACAAAGTATTCGTCGCTCCCCAGTTGGAGAGTCAGGTTCCCGGTGTCGTCTATCTGGTCCCCCGGCAGGAAAACAATCGGGCTTTGGAGTTGACCGTTGCGGTAGAATCGGCATTTGATGAAGCGAACCTGATCGTTGGGTAGGGCTACGATGCGTTTGCAGAGCCACGAAACGGGGTCTTCCGGATTTTTCACTGCGACGATGTCGCCCACTTGGGGCACGAAGGGTTGACGGGTATCCACCAGCAGGCAATCTCCCGGGTTGATGGTCGGGTACATGGACTCGGAGTTGACTTCAAAGGCCATAAACCACCCCTGAGCGAATCCAAAAGCGGCTGTCATGAGAATAACAACCAGAATCGCCCCCACGATTTTGCGCGGGGTCGAAATATCTTTACCGGGTTTTGGCGCGCTCTTCATCCACAGCATGGCTCGATTGCTTCCATGACGCCGTTGACTTACCGGATCACCTGTCTGGATTTTTGCGAATTGTGCGATTGAATGCAACCTCCAAGTGAAAGAAATACAGGGAAATTTTCTGGAGTACCCTGCTCAGGGTTGCCCCCCTCACCTGCGAAAATCATTCCCTTTTCCCTTGCTTTCACGGGAAGACATTCTTTAGATAGACTCCGTCGCTGCTCTGTTGGTTGAAGGACGGCTGATCTTATGTCTCATACAAATAGAGGGTTTTCGTTTTCTGGAAGGTTGCGAAGGAGATCGGGTGTGTCTGCCGGGTTGGGGGCGACCTTATCCGGAGAACCCGAACACGAATGGATTCCTCCATTTGAGAAAGAGTGAAAAATTGAATACACGTAAGTGTTTTCTGATGGGGACGGTGGGTCTTCTGCTGGCCGGTCTGGTTGCTGCCGGGTATTGGTGGGGTGTTGTCAGGCCGGGGGATCCGCAACAACGGTTGATTCGGACGGTCTCGGTTTTCTCGGCCCAGCAGGCGCCGGCTGGCAAATTGAAAATCAATTACCCACTCGACGAAACCCTCTTCCCACCCGACATTGTCGCTCCTACTTTCCGGTGGGAGGACTATATGCTCGATACGAATTGCTGGTGCTTTGTGTTCGACTTTCAGGACGGCGGCGAGCCGATGCGGTTTCTCTCGGACAAGAAGGAATGGACGCCGAACGAAGAAGATTGGGCCACGATCAAGAAGCGCTCGACCGAGAGTCCGGTTAAGGTCTCGATCCTCGGAGTCCAGCGTTTGAACCCCACTACGTTGCTTTCGGGCGCAAGTATTTCGATCAGCACCTCGAGGGACGAGGTGGGCGCGCCGATTTTCTTTCGCGATGTGAATATCCCGTTTGCCACGGCGGTCAAGGATCCCTCGAAAATCCGCTGGCGTCTGGGGTCTATTGCAAGCCGTGAAATGCCCCGGCTGCTTCTGGATGGAATTCCCACCTGCGCAAACTGCCACTCTTTCAGCCGTGACGGCAAGGTGTATGGCATGGAGGTGGATGCGGCGGACGACAAAGGCGCGTATCTGATTTCGCCTGTTCAGAAAGAAATCGCCATTTCTGCCGAAAATGTCATGTCGTGGAGCGAGTTCCGAAAGGAAGAGAAAAAGAAGACGTTCGGCCTGCTGGCTCAGGTTTCACCCGATGGCCAGAACGTGATCTGCATGGTTAAGGACCGTTCGGTTTCCATCCCGAAACCGGAAATTGAATTCTCGCAGCTGTTTTTCCCGATCCAGGGAATTCTGGTGAACTACAATATCGCGAGCAAGACGTTCAAAGCCGTGCCCGGGGCCTCCGATCCGGCCTATGTGCAGGCGAATGTCACCTGGAGCCCCGACGGGAAGGAGATCGCCTTTGCCCGTCACGAGACCTATAAACTCAGCACAGTAAACGATGACGTTGATCAGCTCGTTCTTTCACCCGAGCAGGCGAAAGAGTTCCTCGTCGGAAAAAAGCCCTTCAAGTTCGATCTGTACAGAGTTCCCTTCAACGATGGCAACGGGGGGACGCCCGTCCCCATCGAAGGAGCTTCCAACAATGGCATGAGTAACTATTTCGCGAAGTATTCGCCGGATGGCAAGTGGATCGTCTTCTGCCGGGCGAAGGATTACATGCTGCTGCAACCCGACAGCGAACTCTACATCATCCCGGCGGCTGGCGGGGAAGCCCGGCGGCTGCGCTGCAACACGGGACGGATGAACTCGTGGCACAGCTGGTCGCCTAACAGCAGATGGCTTGTTTTCTCCTCGAAGGTCAACGGACCTTACACGCAGCTGCATCTGACTCACATTGACGAAGCGGGCAACAGTACCCCCCCGGTGGTGCTGTCGCATTTCACCGAACCTGACCGGGCAGCTAACATCCCGGAATTTCTCAACGCGCCCGCCGACGCGATTGAGAAAATCCGCCAGGAGTACATCACCGACGGTTCCTTTGTCGGAGCGGGCGATATCTGCCTGAATGCCGGGGATTCGGAAAAGGCGATCCCACTTTACCGAAAAGCGCTCACCCTCAATCCCAACAACGAGCACGCGCTGAACAATCTGGCCTACCTGTTGACGGAAAAAGGGGAGATAGAAGAAGCGTTGCAACATATCGAGAAGGTCTTGACGATCAGCCAGGGGAATAAGGAATTGTGCGGTAATTACGCGAAAACTCTGGAAAAACTGGGCCGATTGCCGGAGGCTACCGAACAATACCGGAAAGCCTTGGAATTCGACCCAAAGAGTGACGCGATTTGCCTGAATCTTGGGCTGGTTTTAATGAAACAGAAGAACGACGTGGAAGGTGAGCGGTATTTTCGTAAGACGCTCGAACTGGATCCGGATAATGCGGCGGCCCACTACAACCTGGGGCTTCTGTATTACTATGTGCGCAAGCAGGAGGATAAAGCTCTGGAGGAATTCAACCAGACGATCCGCCTCAAGCCGGACCACGCCGACGCGCTCTATGGTCTGGGGCATATTGCGACTAGTCGGGGCCAGGGCAATGAGGCGATTCGTTTCTTTTCGAAAGCGGTAGAATCGCAGCCCAACCATCTCCAGGCGCTGATCGAACTTGCCGGGTTGCTGTGTCTGAGAAACGAATTTTCAAAAGGCGAACCGTATCTGTCGCGCGCGGTCAACCTGTCTCCCAAAGATCCGCAGATCCGTTACCGTTTGGCGCTGGCCCAGCTGCGGTTGGGCAAAGTGGAAGCGGGAAAGCAGATGCTCGCGAGCGCAGCCGAACTCGAACCGAAATACCGGGATGTGCCGGAAGCTCCGTTCATGCTCAGTATGTATTATGCCGAGCAGAATAATTTTCAGCAGGCGGAGGCCTCGATCCTGCAGGCGTTGAGCCTGGCTCACAACTCCGGAAAGGCTTCATTGGTTCAGGAAATGGAGAAATACCTGGCCAGCTACCGTCAGGGACAGGTACCCAGGAGTACTCCGGCGGTCCAGAATTGATACTCCGGTTGTCGTGCTTCAAAGGAGAAAAGAATTAGCCCGGGACTGCTGTGGAGGCTGTCCCGGGCTATTCTCATAAGCGATGGGTTGGGAAATGGGTTTCGGTGACTGAAATTGTCACGAGTCGCGCAGCGAAGCGCCGAATTCCAAGCCGATGGCCTCGAGGATGCGGTAGTGCGTTTCGGTGACCTCTTCCTCTTTGAGGGTGCGCTCTGGGTGGCGATAGACGGCTCGGAAAGCCAGACTCTTCATCCCCTCGGGGACCTGTTTCCCCTGATAGCAGTCGAACAGGAAAAGCGATTCGAGGTAGTCTCCGGCATTATTCCGGATGGTTTTTTCGATCTGGGCCGCCGGAACTTCCTGTGAGACGAGGAGGGCCATATCGCGTTCGGCCGTTGGGAAACGGGAAATGTCGCGAAACTTGCGGGTCGGGTCGAGTAGCGGCAAGACTGTTTCCAGGTCGAGTTCGGCGAGTTGGACGCGTTTGGTCAGATCGCAGGCCATGCGTTCTTCAGGTCCGAGTTCTCCCAGCCAGCCGATCGGGGTCTGGTTGGAAAGAATCCGGGCGCAGCGACCGGGGTGAAGGAACGCCGGCCCGCCCGCCTCAAAGTGAACCTCATGGATTCCCAGCCGTTGGAGAACCAGCTCGAAGCAGCCTTTCAGGGCATAGAAATCGGCCTCTTCGCCGGCTCCGTTGCGCCAGTTGACGAACGGATTGCCCATCATGGCCACTGCCAGCGTTTCTTTTTCCACGCAGGGGGCAGCCATGTCGCCAAAGTGAAAAGTACGGGCAATTTCAAAAAGCCAGAGGTCGGAATTGCCGTAGTTCTGGTTGTGGATCAGATTGCGCAACAGCGAGGGGAGAAGGTTGGGCCGCATGATGCTCTGCTCGCGCGACATTGGGTTGAGCAGCTTGAGCACCCCTTGTTGGTCGATACCCAGTCGGTCCAGATCCGCTTCGCCGTAGAAACTCAGATTGACCGCTTCGTTGAAGCCGAAGCTGACAAACTGGTCCTGGAGGAAACGGCGCAGGGCTACCACCGGATTCAGGTGATTGGCCTCGGACGGCAGAGAGGGCAATGTGGACTGGACGTTGTTGTAACCGTAAATCCGCGCGATCTCTTCGTAAAGGTCTTCTTCACACGTGACGTCCGTGCGGTAACTCGGCACGGAAAGCACCAGAATGTCCCCTTCGCTTCGAACCATTTCAAAACCGAGGGCCGCCAACAGGTCGGCTATGACCGTCTTGCTCAGATCCACTCCCAGAAAACGGCAGGCGCGCGGGGAGCGTAACATGATGGTTTTCTGTGTCGGTGGGCGAGACGCCGTGTCTATCATGGAGCGGGCCAGTTCTCCTCCGGCCCAGTCCAGAATCGTCGCCGTGACGCGGTCCAGCGCTTCGGGCAGGATGGCAATGTCGGCGCAGCGCTCGAAACGATAAGAGGCATCGGTCGAGAGGGTGTGGCGGCGAGAAGTCAACCGGATGGTCGAGGGTTTGAAGAAGGCGCTCTCGAGCAGGATATTCTTGGTTTCAGCGGTGACCTGCGAGTCGAGTCCGCCCATGACCCCCGCCAGAGCGATGGGGCCTTCGGCGTCGGCGATGAGCAGATCTTTGCCCACTTCCAGTTTGACGATTGTGCCATCGAGGGTCTGGATGGTTTCTTCCGCCTCCGCCAGACGCACGATGACCCGTTTTTGACGGATCTTGTCGTAGTCGAAGGCATGCAGGGGGTGACCAAGTTCGATCAGGAGGTAATTCGTGGCGTCCACAACGTTATTGATAGGACGCAGGCCCACGGCCAGGAGGCGTCTCTGGATCCAGGCGGGACTGGGTTTGATCTCGATATTCTTGACCACCCGCGCGGTATAACGGGGACAGTCTTCGGGGTCTTTGATGTTGATGGAGACCGACTCGCGGATGTTTTCGTAAGTTTCTTTCAGCCGGACGGGGTGGAGGTACACTTCCTTGCCGTAAGAGGCGGCAAGGTCGCGGCACAGACCGTAAATGCTCAGGCAATCGGGGCGGTTGGGGGTGATTTCGACCTCGATCAGAAGGTCGTAACCTTCGCCCACCGCGGATGCCGGTTCGTCGAGTTCGACGATGCCCGAGTGGTCGTGGCCCAGCCCCATTTCATCGAGCGCGAGCAACATCCCCTCGGATCGCACTCCGCGTATTTTTGTTTTCTTGAGGGTGATTCCGCCCGGCAGTTTGGCGCCCGCGTGCGCCAGCACGGTCACAAGACCCTCGCGCACGTTGGACGCGCCACAAACGACCTGTACGGGTTCGGAACCGCCGGCATCCACCTGGCACACCGTCAGTTTATCCGCATCGGGGTGCGGCTCCACTTTCAGAACCCGCGCGATACAGACGGGATTGTCAAGCAGGCCCAGGTCCACAAAGGAATCCACTTCGTGGCCGATCATGATGAGCCGCTCGATCATCTCGCTGGGCGAGATGTCGAAATTCAAGTATTCTTTCATCCAGCGATAGGTAATTCGCATGGTCAAGACCGCCCGTTATTCGGATTCGTCCCACTTGCCTGTGTCGAAGATCTCAGGGAAATTGCCGCAGGAAGCGAACGTCGTTGTCGTAGAAGTGCGTGATGGCGTTGATGCCGTACTTGAGCATGGCCAGGCGTTCGACCCCCATGCCGAAAGCGAATCCGCTGTACTTCTCCGGATCAATCCCGCAATTTCTCAGCACATTGGGGTGGATCATGCCCGACCCGAGCACTTCGAGCGGCTCCCGCACCATGTGGCCGTTGGGATGGCGGCGTTCGAAGAAAATGTCCACCTCGGCGCTCGGCTCGGTAAAAGGGAAAAAGTGCGGACGGAAGCGGCACGGAATGTCGGGTCCGAACATCTGGCGCAGGAAGGTCTCGAGCGTCCCCTTCAAGTCGCTGAAGCGGATGTTCGGTCCCACCACAAAGCCTTCCATCTGGTGAAACATGGGGCTGTGGGTGACGTCTGCGTCGCAGCGGTAGCACTTGCCGGGCGCGATGACGGCCATCGGAGGTTTGTGCGACTTCATCGTGTGGATCTGCACCGGTGACGTGTGCGTGCGCAACAGCAGATCCGACGCCAGATAGAAGGTGTCGTGCATGTCGCGCGCCGGGTGATCGAACGGGAAATTCAACGCCTCGAAATTGTGGTAATCGTCTTCGATCTCAGGTCCGAGTTCGATCGAGAATCCCATCGAGATGAAAATATCTTCGATCTCGCGCAGAATCAGCGAGACGGGGTGGTGGGTTCCGGCGGGAGGCCGAATGCCCGGCAGGGAGACATCAATCGCTTCTTCCAGAATGGCGCGAGTGATGTCTCCCTGCCGCAGTTCTTCGGCGCGTTCGGTCAGGGCGGCAGTCAGGGCGTCCTTGATTTCGTTGGCCGCCTTGCCCGCCTGCGGGCGTTCTTCCTCGCTGAGGGTTCCCAAACCGCGCATCAGAGTCGAGAGGCGGCTCTTTTTCCCAAATACGCTCTGACGAATCTCTTCGAGAGCGGCGGTGGAATCGGCCAATTGGATTCGCGACAGTTCTTCACAGCGAATCTTGTCCAGTTCCAGCGAAATGGCTTGCATCGTACCCATGAAAATTCATCGCTTTCCGAACCGGGGACTTCCGTGGCAGACGCGTCGGGCGCGTCAGGCCAGAGCTTGCTTGGCGGCTTCCACAAAGCGGCCAAACGCTTCCGGCTCGTGCACGGCCAACTCGGCCAGAATCTTGCGATCCACCACGATCTGCGCTTTCTTCAGACCGTCAATGAAGGCGTTGTAGGGCAGCCCATAGGCGCGCGTGGCGGCGTTGATACGGGCGATCCAGAGCTGGCGGAACTCGCGTTTTTTCACGCGGCGGTCGCGGAAAGCGAAATTCCATCCGCGCTCGACGGTCTCTTTGGCCGTTTTGTACAATTTGCGGTGAGCGCCGATGAAACCTTTCGCTTCCTTCAAGTATTTCTTGCGGCGGGCGCGCGTTTGGACACTGTGTTTTGTTCTGGGCATGATCGCAACTCCTTGGAATTCACAAACGTGAAAGATGAAATCGAACTCGTTACTGCAGCCGGCTCATTTATCTCTCGGACCGGACGAGGGACGCGGCGCGCAAGACGATGGGGTCTCGCGCGGGAGCGTTTCTAACAGGCCAGCAAGCGGCGGATGCGCTTGAAATCGGACGGAGAAACCAGAGACGAACTGCGCAGATGACGTTTGCGCTTGGCGTTCTTTTTGGTCAGGATGTGACTGGCATAAGCGCTGAAACGTTTCATTTTTCCACTAGCCGTCAACTTGACGCGCTTTTTCACGGCGCTTTTGGACTTCATTTTGGGCATGATGCTTTCTCCTTTTCCATTACTGCGCAAGGTTGGCGGCGGATCTGAATCCAACCATCCACTTGTGTTGTGGGTTTTGGGGGCGATAACGGACCGGGGCGTTGCTCACCGCCAACCGGAACCGGGTTTTTCAAGGGGTGTCATTTTCCTCTGTTTTGGTTTGTTCCTGCGGTTCGTGGTGTTTCCGCTCGTGTCCATCTTTTTTCTGCTCAAGATCGAGTTTGAAGAGCCGTTCCGCTTCCTGCTGAATTTCTTTGGTCGGGACGAGCAGAATGATGATCGAACGCGCCTGACCGCGACCGGGATTCTCGCGGGTGGCGATGTCGGTCACGTCCGCCATGATCTGGTTGACCACTTCCATCCCCGAGTCGTAACGGCGCATTTCACGCTGGCGGAAAACCAGGGTCACCTTGACCTTCTGGCCCTTCATCAGGAACTCGCGGATATGCTGGAGTTTGACCTCGTAGTCGTGCTTGCCGATATTCGGGCGCAGCTTGACTTCCTTGGTTTCCACCTGCCGCTGGTGCTTGCGCGCTTCTTTCAACTTGCGCTGCTTTTCGTACAGCATTTTGCTGTAGTCAATGATGCGGCAAACGGGCGGATCGGCTCCCGGAGCCACCTCGACCAGGTCCATTTCCTGTTCCTTGGCCTGGCGCAGGGCATCCTCGATGCTCACCACACCCAGTTTTTCGCCTTCCGGGCCAACCAGCCGGACTTGCGCGGCGCGAATGTCCTCATTGAGACGATTCGCCGCTTCCTCTTGTTTGGTATTGGGACGAATTGGGGTCCGAATGTGTCAGGCCCTCCCTTTCTTTCTGTGCTCACGGCCTCTTTCCGACTCCAATGGGGCCGGAAAAACAAAAAAGCGCAGGAAAATGGGTCTTCCTGCGCAACACAATCCCATAGATATAGGTCTATGAACGTGCCGGACAACAGGTTAACCCACGAAGCAGCCGCAATACTACCAAGTGTCCGGAACATTCCGTTCAACAGACACGGGAAACCTTTTTCGGGGCGGTTTCCCAGCGGCGCGTTGGGTGAGGGATCCTACAACCTGTACAATTACAAGGATCCCTGCTTCACGCACTCGTAATGTCGGGACTGTTATAGAGACTGGAGAGGGTTCTGTCAAGCCATTTTATTGGACAATCCAAAATCTTTTTTGTGCGCGAGGAAAATCCTTCTGCGGGTTGAAGGCAAAAGTCCCGGAAGGCCTTTTCAAACCAGGACGCGAGAGCCATCTCTATTCCTCTTGACTCTATTGGGGATAGAAATGAAAATCGGGATGCTTTTGAAAATATGCGGGACAGATTCTGGCAAATTAAGGAGCGATTATGCGACACATACTGCCGATATTTTTTTCCTGTGCCTTTTTGCCCTTCTGTGTCTTCGGCGAAGAACGTCCAGAGGCCACTTCTCCCGCCGAGTCCGTGCAGTTTGACGCCCAGGCCGACATCCGCTTTCCCGGCAGCCCGGCGGTGATTGACGTGGCCCAGCCGCCGTACAACGCCCAGGGGGATGGCGTTACCGATGACACCGATGCCATCCAGCGGGCCTTGTCGGATACGATGGGACAGCGCAAGATTCTTTTTTTCCCCAACGGGACGTATCTGATTTCCAGGCCCCTCACCTGGTCCAAGCAGAATTCCCAGGGGAAAGAAGCCTGGGGGCGCAATTACATTCAGGGCCAGAATACGCAGAAAACCGTCATTCGCCTCAAGGACAAAACGTTTACCGACCCCACGGCTCCCCAGACCCTGATGTGGTGTGGGGGATTCGGATCGGCCGACTGGTTCCACAACTACATCCAGAACCTCACATTCAACGTCGGGCGGGAAAATCCGGGGGCTGTCGGGCTTCAGTTCTACTCCAATAATATGGGGGCCGTCCGCGACGTGGCGATTGTCTCAGAAGATGGCAAGGGGACGATCGGCCTGGACCTGGACCACCGCGACATGAACGGGCCGCTCCTCGTGCGAAATGTGCTCATCAAGGGGTTTCAGGTGGGGGTTCAGACGGGCGGGGCTGTCAACAGTCAGACCTTCGAGCGTCTCAGCCTCGTTGGACAATCCAGGGTCGGGTTTGCGAACCTTGGGCAGACGATCAGCGTCCGAGGCCTCTTCAGTGACAACGAAGTTCCCGCTTTTGAGGCACAGAGTTTTGCCGTCCTGCTGGACGCCCATCTGATGGGCCGTGGCGCGGCAAAGTCGGAACCGGCCATCAAGATTGGGAAAGCGCCGTTCTTTGCCCGCAATATCGTTACATCGGGCTACAGGACAGCCCTCGTGTCCGAGAAGAACGAGGGGGAAGTGTGCCCCAACCTCTCCGAATTCATTCAGGGGGCGGAACCCGATTCCGGGGAAAAGCCGGTCCGCTCGCTCGGGCTGCCAGTGCGGGAAACCCCCGAGGCACCCTGGGACGCTCCCGGCGAGTGGGCGGTAGTGGATGCCTTCGGCGCCGACCCGACAGGGGAAAATGACGCCTCCGACGCGATTCAGAAAGCCCTCGACTCGGGCGCCACAACGGTGTTTTTCCCCGGCTGCTACAGTTTTTCGAAGCCTGTAAAGGTGCGCGGCAAGGTTCGGCGGCTACTGGGGTGCGGGGGTTGGCTGGATTACAACGAAAACTCCCGGCCAGACCTGATCGTCGAGGAGGGAGAGGCTCCCACGGTCACCATCGAGCATTTCGCCCCGATTAACGGAATCGAGATCGCCACATCGCGGACCGTGGTGCTTCGCAGTCTGGAAGTAAGAGCGATTGTCTGTAAGCGGAACGGGGACGTCTTTTTCGAGGACACGTGTACGAGCGATCTGTGGCTCAATCCCGACCAGCGCGTGTGGGCGCGGCAATTGAATATTGAGAATGAGGGAACGCACCTGACCAACAATGGCGCCACCGTCTGGGTGCTCGGGTATAAGACCGAACGCGGGGGGACTCTGGTTTACACGCGTGCGGGCGGATCGAGCGAAATCTTTGGAAACTTCAGTTACACGACCACGGCGGGCAAATTGGCGCCTATGTTTCATACCGACCAGGCTTCCGTCTTCGCCTTCTTCAACGAGGTCTGTTACAGCGGCGATCCCTTCCTGACGCTGATTCAGGAAACACTTGGCTCAGAAGACCCCCGCACCGTGAAACGGGGCGAAGGAAGCGTCGCGCCCTACCGGGTAAAGATTCCAAAGAAGTGATTCCCGGTCACAACCCGGCTTTTTCGGCCAGTTCCAGGTAGAGGTTCTCGACATCCGCGACCATGCGGTCGAGGCTGAACCGCCGGGCGCGCTGGCGGGCGGCCTGGGCCATGCGGGCGCGTTCCTCGGGCGCGTTGACGAGGGATTGCAGGGCGGCGAGGGCCGCCGGGTCGTCGTGCGGAGGGACGATCAGGCCGCTCTCGCCCGTCTCGATGGCTTCGGCGTTGCCCCCCACGCGGGTGGCGACGGTCGGCAGTCCGGCGGCCAGCGACTCGACCAGCGCGTTGCTGAATCCTTCCTTGAAGGAGGGGAGGATGGCCAGGTCGGCGGCCTGCAGGAGGTCCGGCACGTCGTCGCGCCGTCCGAGGAAACTCATCCGGGCCGTAACCCCGGCGCTGCGGGCCGCTTCCTCGACCGCTGTGCGCGAGGAACCGTCTCCCACCACCAGCACCTTCACGGTCTGTCCCGCCGGAGCGGTCAGATCCCGGGCGATCCGGACCAGAAACTCGGGATTTTTCTGGGGCACCAGACGGCCGTGGTACACGACCACGACGTCCTCTGGCGAAAAGCCCAGTTCGGCCCGGACCCGTTCCCGGACGGAGCGATCGGAGAAGGTCGCCAGGTCCACGCCATTGTAAATGACCCGGACTTTTTCCGGGGGCAGGTGGAGCGTGTCGAGCACATCCTGGCGCACGCATTCCGAAACGGCCACGACGGCGTTGCGCCAGTGGCACAGCAGGCGGTCCTGCCAGCGCTGGCGCGCCGTGTCCCACGAGTTGACGTTGTGGACCTGATTGATGACCACCGGCACTCCCGCCAACCGGGCCGCGATAGTACCGGGCAGGGCCGCGCGGTACATGTGCGCGTGGACCAGGTCAATCTGGTGCTCGCGCATGTAACGCGCCAGATTCCAGAGCCCGGACGGGGAGAGCCGGGTGCGCATGGGACAGAGGTCCACGGGCACGCCCGCTTTCTCGAGTTCCGGGGCCAGCGCCCCAAGTTCGCGCAGGCACACCAGACGGACGCGGAACAGATCGCGGTTCAGCCGGGGCAGGACGGCGAGGATTTTCCGTTCGATGCCACCCACGGGCAGCCAGGTAATGAGTCGGAGGATTTGGAGGGGTCTTTTTTTCATAGCGAGAGGGATTCTACCAGCACGGCGCTCTTTTTCAAGCGAGAACTCGCAGAACGCGAGTGGAGGTGAAAATGGGCGTCGAAAAAATGGCGATTTATGGGAAAACGCCGCGATTCGTACTTGTGGGAACGCCTGAAGGCGCTTATACTGACATGCTGGATATAAGGGGCGCTCCTGTCTGTTGCGGTTACATGGGAAAAACGAAGAAAATGGGCCGGACGGGAAAGCCGAGCAGGGATCTGCGTAGAAACCGGAAAGACATAAAGGATCAGGGAAGATGACGATTGTGAATCTTGTGACAGGGGGCGCCGGGTTTATCGGGTCGCACCTGTGTGAGCGACTGCTGGGAAAAGGGGAACAAGTTCTCTGTCTGGACAATTTTTTCACCGGTCGAAAGCAGAACATCGAGCGCCTGCTGAGCAATCCCCGGTTCGAATTGATCCGCCACGACATCACCGAACCCGTCCGGGTGGAGGCCGACCGTATTTACAACCTGGCGTGTCCGGCTTCTCCGGTCCATTACCAGTACAACCCCGTAAAAACGATCAAGACAAACGTGCTGGGCGCTCTGCACACGCTGGGGCTGGCCAAGCGCATGCGCGCGCGCATTTTGCAGGCTTCCACGTCGGAAGTCTATGGCGACCCGGCTGAGCACCCGCAGCGTGAGAACTACTGGGGCAATGTCAACCCGATCGGCATCCGCAGCTGTTACGATGAAGGCAAGCGGGTGGCCGAGACGCTTTTCTTCGATTACTACCGGCAGAACCGGGTGGACATCCGCGTGGTGCGCATCTTCAACACCTACGGCCCCCGGATGCTGGTCAGCGATGGCCGGGTGGTGAGCAATTTCATTGTCCAGGCCCTGCGTGGGGAACCCCTGACCGTTTACGGAGAAGGCCAGCAGACCCGTTCGTTCTGTTTCGTGAGCGACCTGGTCGAAGGGCTGATTCGCATGATGGAGAGCGAAGGGTTCCCCGGACCGATCAACATGGGCAACCCCGTCGAGTTCTCCATGCGCGAACTGGCGGAAAAGGTGCTGAAACTGACCGGCTCCAATTCCCCGATCGTCTTCAAACCGCTTCCGGCGGACGATCCGGTGCGGCGCAAGCCGGATATCACCCAGGCCCAGGAGCGGCTGGGGTGGCATCCGATCGTTCCACTCGACGAGGGACTGGCTTCGACGATCGCTTACTACCGCCAGATCCTGACCAGTCTCTGATTTCCCAGGGGAGGGGCGCAGGCCGAACGAAAAATCCAGACGGGGAATGTAACGCATGGGGCCGGGGGGCGCATGCGGGAACTCGACCCGATGGGCTGAGAGCCGTGAGGGCGGCTGAAAGTAATATGAAACCCTCGACCCGGGAGGGTTGTTTCGTAAATCGGTGACACTTGCTTTCCGACTTCCCAGACTTTATACAGCATCTTGCATCTTATTCTGTCATGGCGTGTCGCACGTGCGTGTTTCAGGTGAGAAGGATTCTATGAAACTTTCGACCAGAATGCGTTACGGTTCCCGGGCCATCCCGAAATTTTCGACTGGCTCTACACCGACTGGTCCACGCTGGTGAAGTTTCAACGCACGCGCTTTGTCAAAAAGGGAACTTCCGTTAAAACTCCGACAGTATCGGTTCCAGCGCAGTCAGCGTTTCGTCCAGTTGCCGCTGTTCGATGATGAGCGGCGGCATGAAGGTTAGCACATTGCGTCCCGGTCCGGTTTTCCCAAGCAGAAATCCCGCTTCCATCATCTTTTCCAGGACAATATCGGTCACCTGCGCCCCGGTTTCTCTTTCGGTGCCCGCCAACTCGACGCCGAGCATCAGGCCCAGGCCGCGTACCGCCTGGATCAGCGGATATCGCCGTTTCAGGCCGATCAGCTTTTCCTTGAAAATCGCACCCTCTCTCGCGGCGCGTTCCGCAAGTTTTTCACGCTGCATCACCCGCAGAAACGCAAGTCCAGCCGAAGCGGTCAGGGGGTTGCCCCCGAAGGTCGAAGCGCCCGGTCGCGTGTAGCTGTTGGCGATTTCCGTGCGCGTCGAGAAATACCCGATCGGCAACCCGCCCCCCAGCGCCTTGCCGCCGGCAATGATGTCGGGTGTTACGCCCCAATGTTCGATGGCGAACATCCGCCCCGTGCGCCCCAGGCCGCACTGTGTCTCGTCGCAGATGAGCAGCATCCCATACCGGTCCAGCACGTCGCGCAGGCGCAGGAAATACTCCGGCGGCGGGATGCGGATGCCGCCGTTGCCTTGCACCGGCTCCACGATCATCGCCGCCGGGCGTCCGCTGGTTGAGGTCTGGATCGCCGCCTCCACCGCTGCAATGCTCTCATCAAGGTTCATGGTGTCAGGGAACGGCACATGGGTGATCCCCCCGGCCGGGTGCGGATCGGTGCGCCAGAACGCAAGCCCCGTCAGACTCATCCCCAGCTTGGTGCGCCCGTGCAGGCCACCCTGAAAAGCCAGAAACTCATTGCGCCCGGTGTGCAGCGTGGCCAGCAGCGCGGCCCCCTCGACCGCCTCGCTGGCGCTGGCGCAAAAGAACGATTTGTCCAGATCTCCCGGTAGTACTCCGGCCAGCGCCTCGGCCAGGTTCACGATCGGCTCGGTCAGGTAGATCGTCGTGGTGTGGGTCAGGGTGGCGGCCTGGCGCTGGATCTCCGCGGTCACTTCCGGGTGGCAGTGTCCCAGCGCATGCACCGACACGCCCGCGTAGAGGTCGAGGTAGCGCCGACCCGTGTGATCGTAGAGATAAACGCCTTCACCACGCACGAATTGGGGCGGGCCTTTGTAGAAATGATACGTACAGGGGATCATGAAGCGTTTTTTCTTCTCAATAATCGCTTCGGGTCCGATCGGGCTGTTGTTCAATTTATTTTCCATGTGAGTTGACTCCTTTGTCGCCGCAGGTTTCCTGCGTGCAATCAATACCCGGGCAGGCAGATACCTGCGCTACAACACCAGAAACGCCTGCGCGCGTTCGACGACTTCCGCTTCGCGGCCTCTGAAGAAGTGGTCATCCTCCGGCAGTATTTCCATCTGAACGCGCGCGCCCGCCTGCGCGGCCAGCGACGTCAATTCCGCTGCGGAACAAACAAAATCGTGTCCCCCGGCGAGCAACAGGCAGGGCTTGGGACACGCCTCCAAAAATCCGAAATCAACCCGCGCAAGTGGTGGCGCGATCCCCACCATCCGCTTTATCCGCGGGTCCGCCAACCCCACATGCAATCCCGTCGCCGCGCCAAACGAATACCCTGTGACATCCAGTTCCAATCCTCCGGTCGCGTCCGATAAAAAATCCGCCGCTGCCGCCGCATCCCGCGCCGCCGCAGAGTAGTCATGGGTTTCTTCCACATCCATCCAGTAATCAAAAACAGAAACGCCCGTTGGCAGGTTGATCTGGCTGGCGCCGATGCCGTGATAATCAAACCGCAACACGACAGCCTGCGCCGCCAACCCCTGCGCCAGCGCCACGATTACATTGTTGTTCATGTCGCCAGCAAAATTCGGGTGCGGCGCGCAGAGCAGCACTGCCCGTTCGGGCTCGCCCGTGGCGGGATAACTTAACACGCCGGAAAGCGCCAGCCCCTCGCGTTCAAACGTGACGCGTTCCTCGGTACACTGGAGTTGAGATTCACTCATTCATGTTACCTGCCAGGCTCTGAAATTGCATCCAACTTTTCACTCAATACAGCCCCAGCGCCGGTTTGGCCACCCCAATAGCCAGTGGTTGGGGATCGGCCAGTCCCTCGCTCATGAAACCATCCGTCTTGCCGTTTCCCAGCGGCTCAATTCTCACCGCCGTATCGCGCTCCAACAGGTTGGCGATGAACTGGGTTTCATCCAGCCGGTGCGCCATCACCTGCCCGCGCACTCCGATGGCCACGTTGTGCCAGATCCGCTCTTCATCCGGCCCGGCCTCATCGCGCGGCACAATTTTAAAAACCAGCCGCCCGCCCTGGGGGTAGTAACATATTCCGTCCTGTTGGGTCATGGCCAGTTCCGGCGCCATCCCCAACAGTGTGTTACCATAACCGGCCAGCATGACCGCGTTCGGGAAAAGTTCGCCCAGCCGCCGGCGTAGCTCCGCCGAAACCGCCATCCCGCCGAAATGGATTCCACGAATCGCCCGACGCTTTTCCTCGCCCAGGCGCTCGCCCAGGCCGTCGATCACCGGTGGCGTGCTGAAGATCACCCCCACCCGTTGGCTTTCCAGTACGCGGAGCGCCTGCTCCTGGATATGGGCGCGGTAGCGCCCCAGTGCGAAAGAGCCCTCGGGGAGTTTCTTGGCCCAGCGCGGGTCAAAATCCACGCTGAACGGCTCGGGTGAATCCAACGCCACGGCGCAGGCCCGCGCTGCCACTCCGATGACGTGCGGCCCCGAAGGACCGACAAAAAGCCAGTTTTCTTCACGGGGAAAGTCGTAACGCCGTGCCGCGGCCAGAAACGGCGCGATGAACGCGGCGTGGAATTCATCGCGCCGGTGAACGGCAAATTTGGGCGCGCCGAGCGTACCACCGGTTTCGGCAATCACAAACTCCGCCCGCCGTCCCAGCAGCGCGCGCGGCACAAAATCCTCTACCGGACGCAGTGCCAGCGCTTCCTGATCCATTGGTCCCAGCAGCGCCAGGTCTTCCAGCGAACTCACCCGCCGGCGCGGATCAAACCCCAATCGCGCCGCGACCTCCAGCCAGTAAGGTGTCCCGCCTTCCGGGTCAAAGTGGATTGCCAGTACCCGCCGCAGGCGTTCGTCCACGGCTTCGTCTATTGCTCCAGTGTCGGTTCTCATTTGCGATCTTTCTTCCATATCCCGAGCAGCGCCGCGCTGGCTGGCAATAAGAACAAATCCCCCGCCAGCGAAGTGATCATCGTGAAGCCGGTCAGTATGCCGAACTCGGCCAGTGGACGGAAGCGCGCCAGCGCCAGCACCGAGAACCCCGCCGCCGCCACGACCGAGGTGAAGACCGCCGCCCGTCCCATCCTGGCATACGCCGCCTGGGCGGCCTCGGGTACGCTGCCGGTCTGGCGAAGGGTGTGGCGATAGCGCGACAAGAAATGAATCGCGTCATCCACCGAGATGCCGATCGCGATGCTGGCGATCATCACCGTTGCCGCATCCAGCGGAATGCCGGCCACTCCCATCAATGCAAAAGTTCCCATGATCGGCGTCAGGTTGGGCGGTATCACCACCAGCATCACCCGCCATGAACGGAAGAGCAGACCGATCACGGCCATGATAACCAGCCCCGCCAGCAGGAAGGTGTTCACCTGCGTCCGGACGAGCGCTTCCTGGGCGTCATTGAGCAGTGGCACAATCCCCGTGATCTCAAAACGCGCCGTTTCCGGCAATTCCCGTTGCGCCTCACGTTTGATAAAATCCAGCAGCGCGTAAAACTCCGTGGAGTTCATCGCGCGGACCAGCACCGACAGGCGCAGCCAGCGTCCTCCTTCGCCCGGCTGGGTAAACCGCAAGCGCAGTTTCATGAACTGCAGCGTCGAAGCGGGTGTGATCTTCAACCCCCCCGCCAGAGACGCCTGGCCAAAAGCCTCCACCCGTCCCAGGTGATCGGCGCGCGCCACTTCGGGCCGGCTTTCGATCACCCTGGTCAGACGCTCCATGGCTGGCGTCACCGCCAGTTCCGTTCCCGCCGGGGCGAAGGCGTCAATCTCCACCGTGTAGAATCCGGTCAGGCGCGTGCCGACAAACGCATAGTCGCGCGCCACGCGAGAGTCGGCGGGGAAGAATTTGAGCACATTCGATTCGGTTCTGATTCGTTGAGCCGCGAACGCGAACACCACCACCAGCGCCAGTGACAGCCCCGCGAGCGCCCGGGGATGGCGCGCGCAGAAGTTCCCGGTGTACTCGGTCCAGTGCGCCGTCTTGTTCCGGGGGTGCGTGCGCGGGTGCGGCGTGATGATCGCCAGCAACCCCGGCACGGCCACCAGTGTGCAAACGAAACCGATCAGGATGCCTGCGGCCGAAAAAAGCCCCAGGTCCGTCACCGGGTCCATGTTGGAAATGGCCAGCGAACTGAAACCGATCGCGGTGGTAATCGCCGTCAGAAAGGCGGGCAGCAGCAGATCGCGAAAAGTCTTACGCAGCGCCGCCTGGCGCTCGCCCAGCGCGGCCATGTTGTCCGTGAATTCCGAGGCCAGGTGAATTCCGTTGGAAAGCGCCAGCGCGAACATCAATGAGGGAATTGTCACCGTGACCATGTTAAGCGGTCGGCCCACCAGTGCCACCAGCCCCATCGTCCAGGCCACCGTAGCCCCCACCGCCGCCACCACCGCCAGCATCCCCCGGAAGCTGCGCAGCATGAACAGCAACACCCCCACCGAGACCGCCAACGCCAGCGGCAGAAAGATCAGCGAGGCGCGTTGCGAAGAACGGTCCAGCGCCACGTTCATCAGGGGTGTTCCCGCCAGATGGGCGCGACCGGGTCCGGCCACGGTGTCTGCCACCCGCTCGATCGACTCCACCGTCGTCCGCCGCGCCGAGGGGCCTGCCAGATTGCCCAGCCAGACCACCAGCCCGACGGTTTTGTGATCCTCGCTCAGCAACAGATGGCGCAGAAACCCTCCATCGTTGATCCGGTATTCTCCATCGTCACCGCGCCGGATCAATTCCTCGAATTGCGCCAGCGAAAGAATGTCCTCCACCCCTTCAATCTTGCCGATCTCACCGGCCAGCGTTTTTTGCAGCGCCATCGCCTCCGGCGCCAGCGCGTCGGGTGTCTCCAGTGCGATCACCACAAACTCTTCCGAGCCATACCGGCTCGTGAACGCCTGATAGCGCTGGTATTCGGGACTCCCCTGACGCAGCCAGACCTCGATCGAGTTGTTGATTGTCAGACGTGGCAGCAGGCACGCCGACAGCAGCGACCCCAGCAGGATCGCCCAGGTCAGCGCGACATGGCGGCGGGCAAGGAAGTCGGTGAGACGATCCATCATGATTCGGCTTTTACCCTTCATCCAGATCGTAACTGTACTGCCTGAAGAACGCGGTCAGAATAAACGCCAGCCGCAGCCCGGTTTCCATGTCGCCTTCCAGATCGACTCGCCGCTCAAAGAAGGCGCGCTGCGGTTCCAGCCGCCCGCTGACAATCTGACCGAAGGTTGCTTCGTTCAGTCGGTAGGCGCACTGTGGAACCAGCCCGTTGTGCGAGACCGACGTCAGCGCCCCGTCGCGAATCTCCAGCACCCACGCCCTGGCCTCGTCGGTTTTTGTGTTTTCCACCGTAATTCCCACGCTGGCCGAAAGTTTACGCAGTTCAGGGAGCAGTTGTTTGCCGATTTTTTCGCGCAGGAACTCCGTAAAGTAACGCTCCACGCTTCGGGTTTTCGCCGGGGTCGGGGTTTCATTTCCCGCGCTGGGAAGTGTGGGAGTATCCACGTCTGCAGCCCAGTTCACCGAGCGCGCATACCCCAGCAGCCGGTTAAAGTAGTCGTAATCCAGCGGCGGCAGTTCGATCCCCGAGCCCGCCAGTGCAGCATCGGTGTTCGTCCGGTCAAAAACCGGTTCCTGGTGCATATACGGCCGGTAGATGGTTACGGCGCGCTGGTAGAGACGCTCGGGCATGCTGGGCGGGCATGCGTCAAACTCGGTCGGGGCAACCAGGCGAATCCGTCCGACCCCAAACAGCCGGGCGAAAATGTCGCGCAGTTCGGCAAGGCTCGGCGGGGCGGGGTTGGTCAGGTGATAGCACCCCGGCTCGCCACGCTCGATGATGTGCCATGCCGCTTGGGCGAATGTATCCAGCGGCACCAGGTTCTTGGTCACTTCGGCTTCGCCCTCCACGCGAATCTCGCCCCGGCCCAGCGCAGGGGCTAGCCGCTCGAAAGCGCGCATGAAGTCGTAAACCGTGTTGAAGCGCGTTGCCGCCCCGCGTACCGAATCGCCCAGCAGAATGCCCGGCCGCAGAATGATGACGGGCCGTCCCGTGCGTCGCGCCCATTCGCGCACCAGGCTCTCGGCCTCGTGCTTGCTCCGTTCGTAGGCGTTGTTGAACTCTGGCGCCGCGGGCAGTTCATCTTCATAACTCAACCTCGCTCGTCCGGCGACGTAAGCGGTGCCGACGTAAACCAGTCCCGCTCCCAGTCGCTCTGTCAGCGCCAGGATCTCGCGCGTTCCTTCGACGTTGCTGCGCTGCAGCAGGTTGTCGGCCGTCTCGGTAAACTCTACCCGCGCGGCGCAGTGGATCACCAGTTTTGTCCCCCGGAGTCGCGCATCGCGCGCCGCGCCGCCCAGCGCTGGCTGGCACAGGTCACCCGGCACAATGCTCACCGCTCCGGCCAGATCCCGTGCCCCGGCGGTCTCCAGCGCCCGCTCCACCCTTTCGCGCGCTCGCGGCAAATCCGCTCCGCGCACCAACGCCAGCAGGTGCGCGGAGCGCTTTAATGCCTCGGCAGCCAGCCAACTGCCGGCGGCGCCGGTGATGCCGGTAAAGAATATTGTGTTATGATGATCGGTCATGGGTCTCGGGAAATCTACTTTCACCCTGCGCAGACAATATCAAGACACTGCCCGGCAAAATTTTCAGCCCTGGCGCATCTTAGCGCACGCCACAGGTCGCCTCAACGATAAGTTACAAAATTATCCTGTAAACCGGCTTGAATATCGCCTTTCGGGCGCTTATTATCGGAATAATGGGCGCAGCGCCACTAATTTTTCATGAAGCCCTGTTCTCACGCAGTATTCAACTTCTTTGAGGAACACAACCCCGCATGGAATTGCATGCCTTTGCCAAACCCGAACTGCTTGCCCCGGCGGGCAGTCGCGAAGCCCTCAACGCCGTGATCGAGGCCGGCGCCGATGCCGTTTATCTCAGCGGCAAGCGTTTTGCCATGCGACAGCATGCCCACTGGCTCAACTTCGATGACGACGCCCTGCGTGCCGCCGCCGACACCCTCCACGGCCACGGCCGCCGCCTTTACGTCACCCTCAACAATCTCTATACCGATGCCGAACTCGACCTGCTCCCCGAATATCTCGGCCTGCTGTGCGACATCGGTACCGATGGGCTGATCGTCACCGACTACGGACTGCTCCATCTCCTGCAATCGCTGGGCACCCGCTTGCCGCTCTTTGCCAGCGTGATGATGCAGATCCACAGCGTCGAGGGCGCCCGCGAGCTGCAGCGCCTCGGTTTCCAACGCATCGTTGCCTCGCAGCATATGCCGCTGGAGGCGATCCGCCGCATCAAGGAATCCACCGGCATTGAGATCGAACACTTCATCCACGGCGATACGTGCAGCGCCGTCCACTCCTTCTGTACCCACAGTGGTATCGCGACCGGCGAGATTTCCGGCCGCGGCAAGTGTATGAAGTCGTGCCGCTGGGCGTGGGATTTCGTTTCCATCAGCGAAGGACAGGTCGTCAAGAATCTGGAAGAAAACATTTATGCGCTGGCGCGCAAGGATCTTTGCCTTTACAAGCAGGCGCCGCGCCTGATCCAGGCGGGTATCACCAGTTTCAAGATCGAGGGTCGCGCCCGGTCGGGCGACTTCCTGCGCCCGATCGTCACGGCCTACCGCGAACTGATCGACGCCTACTGCGCAGACCCCGCGGGTTATGTTTATGACGCCGCCACGTATCGTTCGCTCAACGCCGTCCGCCTTCGAGACTTTTCCACCGGACGTACCTTTGGTAACCCGGCGCGCGCGGCCAGCGGCCTGACCGGCGAGCGCGAGCCGCGTTTCTTCTCGGTCGCTATCGAGGAAAAAGACATTGACCTGGTCGAGGAGAAAGACTTTGCCGCCCAGGCCCAGGCGCTGGGGATCTTCTCTGCGGATGCGGCACTCCGCTCGCCAGCGCTCACCGTCCGCTGCGGTACCCCTGCCGCTGCCCGCGCGGCGATTGAGTGCGGCGCCGACCGGATTCTGATCGGGGGAGAAGTGTCCACTGGATGTGGTCAGCGTTGGAGCCTGGCGAGCCTGCGCGCAGCCGCCACCCAGGCTCGCCAACATGGCAGGCAAGCCCTGCTGGCCACCCCGCGGATGACCACCGAGGCTGAGATCGCCGAATACCGCTGGCTGTTCGGCCAGCTTGACCCCGCAGACTGGAGCGCCATTCACGTCCACAATATCGGTATGCTGGCCCTGGCCCGCGAATCCACGCGCATTGACGTCCATGCCGACTTGACATTCAACACATTGAACGCCGCCGCTGCCAGCATGCTGGGTAAGTTGGGCGCCCGCCAGGTGACGCTCTCGACCGAGGCCACGCTTGCGCAAGTCGTTGTTCTCGCCGGTCAGGCCGCGCTTCCTCTGGAACTGATCATCCACGGCAGTCTGCCGGGGATGTTGATCGAGCAATGCCTGGTCGCCGCACTGACGCTCGACACCTCGGCCGATGACCCCTGTCCCGCCCCCTGCCAGTCGCAGCGCTTCGCCCTGCGCGACAAGCTCGGCCAGATTCACCCGATCGAAACCGACCAGTATTGTCGCAACCATCTGCTCATGGGCAAGGAGATGTGCGCGCTGCGTCACCTGGAGCCGATTCTGCGCACCGGGCTGGCTGCGTTGCGCCTGGAACTGCCTTTTGCCGAACCGGAGATGGTGGCCCTGGCCACCACAATTTACCGCCAGGCGCTCGACCGTTTCTTCACCGGTGGGCAGCGCGGTGTGCTGGTGGGCGAGGAGGAGTTTGCCGTGTTTCGCAGGGCTTGGCCGCGCCCTTTTTCCCTGGGCGGTCTGGCCAACGCCTACCACGCCGTTGCGCTTCCCGATGGCGAAATGCCGACGAACCTTGTGATAAAGTATTCATGAAGGTCGGGGGCAGGATCCATCTCAACACAGGTGCCGCAGTCAGGAATTCATAGTTTATGATTTGTGACTTTAAAAAGATCGAACAGTTCGGCGCATGGAGGCGTATTGCGTTTGCCCTGGCTGCCGCCTTGTTCGCTGGGGCGTGCGCTTTCCAGATGAACTCGCTCACGCGCGGCGGGACGATGGCTCCCACGGCGGAAAAGTGCGGGGAGTGTCACGTCGATATCTATCGGGAATGGCGAGATTCCCCACATGCCGTCGCCTGGACCGCTCCCCGTTACGCCGAGGTAACCCTCAAGTACCAGGTCAAGGAATGCCTTCCCTGCCACGCGCCGGAGACTATTTTCAGTCAGAACGGCCAGTTCCAGCTGCGCGCCGCCCACCACGATGAGGGTATCAACTGTATCGCCTGTCATCTGATTGACGGCAAACACCACGGACCCTTTATCGCCGGAGCGGTCACGCCTCACGCCACCCAGGCCGCCCCCGACCTTTACCGAAGCGCCGCACTCTGTGGCAATTGCCACAGTGGCGCCCATGCCGCCTGGCAGGCTTCGCACGACGCCGACCCCGAGGTCCCCACCTGTCAGGAGTGCCACATGACGGCGGTGCGGCGCAAACTGACCGAAGCCACCGGGATTGTCTCCAAGGGCATTGTCGCGTTGCATGAGGAGCACGATCTCAAGCGCCACAACTTCAGTTCGGTCATCCCGTCCGATCACCTGGCGGCGTCATTGGATGTCAAGATTGAAGGGGACATGGCCCGTGTTGCCGTACGCAACCTGCTTCCGCACGCCATCCCGGAGGGAGACTTCGGTTTCCGTCGCGCCGTGCTCGCGGTCGAGATCTTCGATGGCTCGGGCAATCTGGTCGTTACGGAGGAAAAGGAATTTCGTAAGGCGCTGGGGAGTCAACTTGACCCCGGCAAGACGGTCGAACTTTCCTTGAGCCTCGATTTGTCGCGGGCCGACCGCATTCAAGTCCGCCTGGCGCGCATGAGTGAAGATGGCTCCGTGATGCGGCTCATTGCCGAAACCTCCATCCCTGTTAGAACCCGGGAAAAGCAGGCCAAGCCTTGAAGCCGCGCGAAAAACACCACCTCGACGGCCAGCGGGTCTATCGCTTTGTGCGGGCCGAGCGCATTGCGCATTGGCTCAACGCCGCCGCTTTTCTCATCCTGCTCGCCACCGGCGCCAGCATGCTGTTGCGCGTGCAGATTGGCCTTTCGCCGCAATCTGTCCGACTGCTTCATCGCTGCCATGTTTTCTTCGGTCTCGTCTATTTTTCAGGCCCCGCCGCCATTCTGCTCCTTGGCAACCCGCACGTCGCATTCGAATGGCTCCACGAGGCTTTCCGCTGGACGCGGGATGAATTTTTGTGGCTGATGGGGCCGTTGCGCCGTGTTTTCGACCCGAGCGGCGTCCCGCTGCGGGTCGGTCGTTTCAACGCCGGCCAGCGCATGAACGTGTTGATTCAGATCGTCGCCAAGTGGTCCATGACCACGACTGGCCTCGTGATGCACTTTGGTGCGGGCCAGCTCCTGATGTTCACCCTGCATCTGCTCCTTTGTTTCTTCCTGGTTGCCGTCGTGACCGGCCATCTTTACATGGCGCTGATCAATCCCTCGACGCGCCCCGCGCTTTCGGCGATGTTTAGCGGCTATGTCGAGGCCGAGTGGCTCAAGCGCCACCACCCCGGATGGTTCGAGGAACTGGCGCGCAAGGAAACCGCCTCCCAGCCACCACCCCGGTTACCAGAAGCGCATCCCGAAAGTGTCGAATCCCTGTCGCCGGAGGATCATGCATGAATTGGTCCCTCGGTTCAGCAATCTTTTACGCCTGGTTTTTGCTCCTGCCCAGCCTGGCTTTTCCCGCCCTTGCTGCGGACGATCCCGCAGTCACCTCATCCACCCAGGGAGTGGCCGCCGGTGCGCTGCAAAATATTTTTCAACGATTCGAATCGCTCACCTCGCCGGGTCCGCTCAATCAGGCCCATGCCGGACTCGATCAACCCGAGGGTTGCGGCAATTGCCATCCTGTGGTCCGAGGGCTCAGCAACGAGTTCTGCCTCGTCTGCCACGACAGCATCGGCAAGCGCATTGAGAATAAAATCGGCCTGCACGGCACGTACACCGGCAATTGTTACACTTGTCACAAGGAGCATAAAGGACGCGGGCGCAGTCTCATTAAATTGGATCAAAAAACATTCGATCACGACTCGACCCGCTATTCCCTTCAGGGCGCGCACCGGACCTTGGCCTGTGCCGCTTGCCACCTCTCCCAAAAGGGAAGTCAACCGCATTACCAGATCGGGTTACCGGCGGGATGTACCACCTGTCACACCGCTCCCCATTCCGCCAATATCAGTCAGGACTGCACAGCCTGTCATACCCAGAACGGCTGGCGCCCGGCTTCGCCGCTGAAGTTCAACCACCAGACCCAGACCCGTTTTCCGCTTCAGGGTCGGCATCTCAATGCTACCTGCGAGCAATGCCACAAGGATCCCAAGGCATTCCGCAACACGCCAAGTCAATGCGATGCCTGCCATGCCGATCCCCACGCCGACCAGTTCAAGGGACAGTACTGCGACGCCTGCCACAGCGAGGCGGGATTCAAGCGCCCAAGCCTCAAGTTCAATCATTCGGAAATGACCCGTTTCACCCTCACCGGGCGCCACGCAGTCGTTACTTGCGAGCGCTGCCACGCCGGGATGAAAAAGTTTCGCGTCTTAACCACATGCGCCGCCTGTCACGCAGATCCGCACAAGGGACAGTTTGGTACTTCCACGGCCTGCCAGACCTGCCATCAGTCCGAAGACTGGAAAGGCGTGAATCTGCTCTTTCGTCACGATGCCAACTCCCGCTTCCCCCTGACCGGTAAACACCAGGAGGCGGTCTGCGCGGCCTGCCACAAGGAGGGACAGTTCCGTGGTACACCCACAAGATGCGCCTCCTGCCACCCAAACCCACATCTGGGACGTTATGCTGAAACCTGCGAAGAGTGCCACTCGACCGCCGGTTTCTGTGGCGAGGCCCTCAAATTCGACCACAACCTTCAGACGCGTTTCCCGCTCACCGGCCTGCACGCCACGCGCGATTGCACCAAGTGCCACGCAGACCGCTCCTTCAGCGTTCGCGGCGCCACCTGCGACACCTGCCATGCCGACTCCGAGGGATTCTATGCCGGCACGCTGCTTACAAAAATCGTCCCCGGCAAGCCCGATCCGATGCACGGCTCTGTCAAGTGTACGGACTGTCACAAGTCCACCGACCCCAAGGCCGATCCTGTACTGATTCGCCCGCGCTGCATCGCCTGTCACAATCCGCATTATGGAAATTACTTCGACGAGTCGCATCAGGTGCTCGCGGAACGCCTGAAACGCCTGTCGCCGGACCTGGGAAAAGACCCGGACAAAAAAAACGCGGTCGAGGTGATCCGGCATTGGGGCGCGCATAACGTCATCTACGCCATTAAACTTCTTGATGCTCTATCTACCAGCGTGCCGGCAGCAGTTCGCGACCAGCGATGAAAAAACCTTTATCGCTGGCCGCAAAGCGCCCAACCATGGTCACCTCCGTTGCGCCCCAACGGCTTTCGCACTCCAGGCGTCAGGACCGTTCAGAAACCCGCCCTGCTCGTCATCGGCAGTCAAGACGCTGACCGCATCGTCCGAGTGGATGTGGTAACAGAACGCCCCGATCCGATTGGGACGGTTCAATTCGGCTGTTTCGATGTCCACGTCGTGGATCATGCCGCTTTCACTTTCGGTTGCCGTTTCAGTGTCGCGATGATCTGATTCTGTTGCCGGATGTTTTTCTCAGCGGCCTCGCACCAGGTTTTCTACCGGTCGAGATCCACTTCAAAACCGCGATTGAGTTGAGTCAGGCCGTCCACGCCACTTTGTAGTTCTATACATTGAGCGTCAGACTGCCCAAAATCTCCCCCCATATTCGGAGAAATTTTTCCCAGCCCATGACCGGATCACAAAAAAGCCCGTAAAGCGGTTTGGGCCGCATCACAGGTTTGAGGGCAACATGAGAGAGGGTTTCTGTTTCTTCATTATCTGCCATGCCCAGTAGCCGGGAAGGACTTTGTGGCAGAATTTGCGCCGCTCGAACCGTAAGCGCAAGAAGCGCTACGGCTGTGCCGATAACCGGGGGAAAATTCCCCATCGGGTGGGGATCGAGAAGCGCCCGTCGGTAGTGGATGCCAAAGGGCGCCGGGGTGATTGGGAAGGGGACACCGTGATCGGTGAGAACCATCATCAGGAGGACTTGGTGACGCTCGTGGAGCGCAAGAGCCAGTAAGTGCTCATCGAACCTGTTCCGCATAGAGCGCGTCCGAGGTTACAGAGGCGATTCTGATCTGCGCCAAGCGTTTAGCGGAATCTTCAAAACGTTGACGTTTGACAACGACAAGGAATTTTCTGAGTACGAAGCAATCGCGCGTTTTTTTTGGGGGGGGGCGGTGTACTTTGCCCGTCCCTACCACTCGTGCGAACGCGACCTGAACGAGAACACCAATGGGTTGATGCCTCAGTACTTCCCCAAGAAAATGCCGCTGAAAGATCTCTCAGTCGAGTGGGTCAAAATGGCCCAGGACCTCCTGAACAATCGTCCGAGAAAAACCCTGGGCTACCTGACCCCGCACGAAGTCCTTGTGGAAGGCAAGCGAGTGCGGCTATGCTGAAAGCCGAAGGTTGCACTTATGAGTTGAAATCAGGCAATGAGCAAGGAGAGGAAATCACCTCTTTCTGCGAAACAGGAAAATCACAGGGGCGGGAGCCCGGATTGATTCCATGCGGGCGGACTTTCTGATCGCCGACACGGGGTTTGGCAGAGGCGGTGTTGGATCTGTGGCCAGGCAGGGGATGGATCCCGTCATTCCCCCAAGAAAGAACCGTAATAATCTGCGCGATTATGACCCACATCTCGACAAGATACGTCACTGGGTTGAAAACGCATTTCTGCGCCTGAAAGAATAGAGAGGGATCGCGACACGTTATTCAAAAAACACAAGATCATACCTTGCGACCGTCCAAATCAGGCGCCTGTTTCATCCTGAAAACCGCAGTTACGCGAACAAGTCGTTTGGAATCAGGAGAACTCAAGACACCCGGAGGGTGAGTTCCGGAAAGAGAAGAAGGACGTCGGAAGAAAGAGAAATGCGGGGGAAAGCGCCAACTGCGATTTTTAGGTTCATTGGCTCAAGATCTTGTGGCGACACGCTCTAAGGGAAATGTCGTGCTCGGGAACGACAACGACGCCAACGCGGGCGCTCCGGGCCGAGAATTTCTGAGAAACCCGCTTATGAAACCATCCGGACCGTCCGATACAAACAAAGAGGAGTGCAATTCTCATAGAGAACAACCGACTGCCGGCCCACACTCTTGCGATTTCGAGAAAATCGGCTGGTGAGAGGGGGCAAGGAAGGGCATCCGTCCAGAGCGCCGAAAAGCGCGCCGGAGCGAAGGGATCGGTCAACCCTCAAGAAGGTCGGGGGCCGAACGGCCTGGGGACCGGAAACGCCGCACAGGTGAGAGCAACTCCATAAGAATCAAGATCTCAATCGAATCAGACTCGGCAGGGGAAAGGAGGCTCATTTGTTTCTGTGTTCATTCCACGCATCTCCTTTGGAGTATGCACACGTTTGGCGTTCCCAGAGATAACAAAAACGCCAAACCGGGAGGGGGGGAAGGATTGATGTTCAAGAACATGGCATTGAGCACGAAGATGATCCTGGGGTATATGGTGGTGGCGCTGGTGGCGCTGATCATCGGGCTGGTGGGGTTTGTCAGCATCAGCAGCATGCAAACAGGAATCGAGGGAATTGGCGGGGTATGTTTGCCCAGTGTCGAGAGCTTGGGCGTGATCAATGAGGCGCAGACCGCCGTAGATGGCGCCGAAAACGCCCTGTTGAGTACGGTACTGGACGACAAGGGCCGCGAGGAAATCTACGCGAAGTTCGACGCGATCAAGAAGCGGATCGAAGACGCCCGCAAGGTGTACGATCCCCTGCCTCAGACCCCGGAGGAAAAGGTGGAGTGGGACAAGTTTGTGCCCGCGTGGGACAAGTGGTGGCAACAACATGACGAGTATGTAAAACTGGCTAAGGCGTATCAGGCGGACAAAAGCGAGGCCAATTACGCAAAAATGAGTGAGTTTGCGCTCGTGACAATCGCGCCTTACTTCTCGGCGGCGGAACAAGCGCTTGCCAAAGTGACCGACATCAACACCCAGTCCGCTGACGACCAGAGGAAGACTGCCACCACGTTGGCCGCACGATCCAAGACGGCCATGATCACGGTTCTTGTCGTGGGCATTTCCCTGGCGGTCATCCTGGCGATCCTCATCACCCGCTCGATCACGGGTCCGCTGAACCGAGCGATCGCATCGTTGACGGAGGGTTCCGGGCAGGTGGCGGCGGCTTCGGGGCAGATTTCTTCGGCCAGCCAGAATCTGGCCGAAGGGGCCACCGAACAGGCCTCGAGCCTCGAGGAGTCCTCGTCGGCTCTGGAAGAGCTGGCCAGCCAGGCCAGGGGCAATGCCGAAAAGGCCAGGCGGGCGACCGAGGGGGCCGAGGCAGCCCAGAAGGCCGCCGAACAGGCCAGTGTGGCGATGGGAGAGACCGTGACAGCCATGAACCACATCAAGGAGTCCTCGGCGAAAATCTCGGGGATTATCAAGACCATCGAGGAAATCGCGTTCCAGACGAACCTGCTGGCGCTCAACGCGGCGGTCGAGGCCGCTCGCGCGGGCGAGCATGGCAAGGGCTTTGCCGTAGTGGCCGAAGAGGTGCGCAACTTGGCGCAGCGCTCCGCTGTGGCGGCGAAAGACACCGCGCAGCTCATCCAGACCAGTGTCGAGCAGTCGAACCATGGGGCGGAGATTGTAAACCGGGCCTCGGACGCGATCGCGCGGATTCTCGAGGTGGCCAGGACGGTGGCAGTGGACGCGCGCGAGGTGACGACGGCTTCCGAGGAACAATCCGAGGGAATCGAACAGATCAACAGCGCCGTGGCGCAGATGGACAAGGTGACGCAACAGGTGGCTTCGAACTCGGAAGAGGCGGCGTCGGCCAGCGAGGAACTTTCGTCCCAGGCGCAACAGATGCGGGGGGTTGTGGGAAATCTGGTCACTCTGGTGGAAGGCACGAGCACAACGGACGTCCAGGGGTATCCTCCCGTTCACATGCAATTGGCGCACGCCGCCAGTCCGGGAGGGAAAAGACCCGGACTGTTGCCAGGGCGCCACGCTCCCGCAAGGACGCCCGTGGGCAAGCCCGGGAGCAAAGCAAATCTGGTCATTCCGTTCGATGAAGATGCGAAGAGAGACGATTTTTAATTCCGAAAAGAATCCCCCCGCGGGCGTCTGACGGCGGGACGGGGAAAGAGAGTCCGTTCGAATCGTGGAAAGCACGGACACCGCCTTCCACAATTCTCAATTTTCCGGGCTTGTCGGGAGGGCGACGATAAACGCGGAGCAAAGGTGCAGGGTGTGGCCGGGGCGCTCGCGCAGGAAGCGCACGAGCGCGTGGGTGATGAACTCCGAGCCGTTGTCGCTGTCGAATCCGAGCAGATCGAACGGCAGGGTCTGCTCGATCTCGCGCACGCGCGCCACAATCTGGCGGTGGTCCTTGTTCCACACGGCGCGGCTCTCGGTCCAGCCGCTCCAGATGTCGGTCAGCGTCAGGCTCCACACGAACGCGCCCGCGAGCGACTGGCCGCAGTGGGCGCCACAGTGTCGGCCTCGATCCAGCCGGGCAGGAGCGCCGCCAGCCGCTTCGAGCAGGGCTGGCCCGCGCCGCCAGCCAGATCGCCTTGAGGACCTTGAGCAGGGTCTTGTCGCGGTAGAGCGGGGGTCGTCCGGCTTTGCCGGTGGAGCGTTTCCCCGACGAGTTCAAAGCACGGATCGTGGATTTGCGATGCAGGCCGAAGAGGGCGCACGCCTCGTCGAGAATTCGGCCTTTCTCGCTCCGCGCCGCCTTGCGGTAACGGGGTCCCTGGGTGCGAAAATACTCCTGACGCGAGGGGTAACTCATGATTTCTCCCATGGCGGACTCTCCCTGGATGTCGGTAACACCCATTTTGAGTCAACCATCCCAGTCCACCACTCCCACCCTGAATTGCGGCTAAACTTCGGTAACATTAATTATGAGGCAATTCGATCCCGATCCACGATCCTTGGCGAACCTATTAGAATTGACAACTCTCCCCCTGTGGGTGGAGAATATCCTCAGCCATACGTAGATGCATTGTTTCGTCTTTCGCAGCGGGAAGTACCGTCCAATCTATGAGAACTTATCTATTGATTGTAGCGGGGCGTCAATAAAAACAGACGAGGTTGTGGCGTGATCCAAGGAGAGCAAGGTGAGTAATCACAACAGGCTCGAACAACTCTTCTATGCGGTCGTTATTACAGCCATTATGGTGGGACTTTATCTCATGAGCCTCCATAACTATCTCTTGTTTCACAGTATCATCGAAATCATCACCATTGCCATTGGCTTGATCCTCTTCATTCTCACTTGGAACACTCGCGAATTTCTGCCCAACGATTGCCTCAAGATTCTTGGCATCGGCTATGCTTTCATCGCCCTGATAGATCTGGTCCACACCCTCGCCTACAAGGGGATGAACGTGTTCCCGACGTTTGACTCAAACTTACCGACCCAACTCTGGATAGCGGCCCGCTCTTTGCAGGCCGCCACCCTGTGCATCGCGCCTTTTTTCGTAGCCCGCAAAGTGGACAGCCGCGTCATTTTGGGCGGGTATGCCGTGGCTGTCTCGGCGCTGGTGACAATGGCCTACTCCGGTCATTTCCCGAATTGCTTCATCGAAGGGAAAGGACTCACCCCCTTCAAGATTACCAGCGAGTACGTGATCACCGCTTCCCTTCTCGTCTCGCTGTATCTCTTTTACATACAACGGAGGCATTTCACCCAAACGGTTTTCCTCCTCACGGTTTCTTCCATCGCCTGTACCGCCCTTTCCGAAATGTCGTTCACCGCTTATGTGAGCGTGTATGATTTTGCCAATGAGTTTGGGCATTTTTCCAAGTTGGTGGCTTTTTACCTGATCTACCGGGCGCTGCTGGTAACCGGGCTGCGAGACCCCTTCAATCTTATTTTCAGAGATCTCCGGCAGGCGCAGGAAACCATCGAAAAAGCAAAGGAGGATCTGGAGGTACGGGTGAAAGAACGCACTGCGGAATTGTGCCTGAGCGAGGAAAGGTACCGGTCACTCATTCACAAGGTGCAAACCGCCATCGTACTCCACGACGGCCAGGGCCGCATCCTGGACAGCAATCCGCTGGCGCAGGAACTGCTTGGACTTTCGGCGGATCAACTCCTCGGCAGGGAACTGATTGATCCCGAATGGCATTTTGTGCGGGAGGACGGTTCCGTCCTGCCCGTTGCGGAATATCCGGCAAGCCTGGCGCTCTCCACTCGAAAACCCCTCCGGGGCTATATGGTGGGAATCAGTTGCCCAAACCGAGCCGATGTTACATGGGTACTGGTCAATGCCGAGCCGGAATACAACAGCGCGGGGGGAATCACGCAGATGGTTGTGTCCTTCGTGGACATAACCGAGCGAAAACTCTTGGATGATGCCTTGTTGTTTGTCGCTCAACGCGGCTGGCAGACTGGCGCGGAAAATTTCTTCGATGCGCTCGCGCGGTTTCTCGGCGAGAAACTCGATATGGATTATGCCCTCATCGACCGGATAGATGAGAATCCGGATATGGCGGAGACGGTGGCATTGTATGCCAAAGGCGCGATCATACCGAATATGCGCTACGCCCTCAAGGGCACGCCATGCGAAAACGTTATGGGGCGGCGACTTTGCGTTTATCCGCATGGTATTCAGCAACTGTTTCCCGAAGACACCCTGTTGCCCGAAATGGGCGCAGAAAGTTATATCGGCATTCCACTGTGGGATTCAACAGACCGGCCGATAGGCTTGATCGCCGTCATAGGCAATAAGCCGCTTCCTGACGATGCACCGGTCACCCAACTGCTGCAACTGGTAGCGACACGTGCTGCCGCCGAACTGGAGCGCGAGCGCAGCAACCGTTTACTGCGGGCGCGCGAGCATGAATTCCGTACGCTGGCGGCGAATCTGCCGGACAATATCGTTCGTTACGATCGGGAAGGACGAACCGTTTACGTCAACCCCGCGCTCGAAAAAACTCTGGGCGCTGACGCCGCGAGAATGCTGGGTACGCGCATCCGCGAATTTCATCCCGATGGGAGTTACGAAGCCTACGCACAAGCCGTGGACACCGCCCTCGCGAGCGGCGAGAATAGAGAAATCGAATTTACTATGCCGCTCCCGACCAAGGCATCGATTGTTCATCAAATACGCATGATTGTTGAGCGCGACGAACAGGGCGAAGTGATCGGCGTACTCGCCATCGGAACGGACATTACCGAGCGCAAGCGAGCCGAGGAAGAGATTTACAAACTCAACGCGGAATTGGAACGGCGGGTCGCCGAACGCACCGCGCAACTGGAAGGGGCCAACAAGGAACTGGAGGCGTTCTGTTACTCCGTCTCCCACGACCTGCGCGCGCCGCTGCGGCATATCGACGGCTATGTGGAACTGCTGGTCTCTCGCTGTCGCGGCGGTCTGAACGACCAGGGACTGCACTATGTGGACATCATTTCCGATGCCGCCCGCCAGATGGGTACCCTGATTGACGACCTGCTCCACTTCTCCAGAACCGGGCGCGCGGAGATGCGTTGGGAAAGCGTGGACATGAACTGGGTGATTCAGGAAGCGCTGACGCTAGTCAAAGAGATTCATCCAGGACGCGCCATCGAGTGGAACATCGGGAAACTGCCGACCGTCTGGGGAGACCATGCCCTGCTGCGCCAGGTCTGGGTCAATCTCCTGGGGAACGCCGCCAAATTTACCCAAAAACAAGATCCAGCCCGGATCGAGGTCTGCGCCCACAAGGAAGGCGGCACGATCACCTTCGAGGTGTCGGACAACGGGGTGGGCTTCGACATGCGGTACGCGGGCAAACTCTTCGGCGTCTTTCAGCGCCTGCACCCACAGGAAGACTTTGAGGGCACGGGAATAGGTCTGGCTACCGTACAGCGCATTGTCGCCCGGCACGGCGGCAGGGTCTGGGCCGAGGCGGAATTGAACCGGGGAGCCACATTTTATTTCACACTGCCGGAACACGAGGAGGAAAACCATGCATGAAGAACTGCAACCCATCCTGCTGGCGGAGGATAACCCCAAAGATGCCGAGTTGACCATTGAGGGACTGGCGGATTACAACCTGGCTAATCGGGTCGCGCACGTCAAAGACGGCGTGGAGGCGCTGGAGTACCTGCGTTACCAGGGGGAATTCCAGACGCGCCAGACCGGGAATCCGGCGGTGGTGATTCTGGATATCAAAATGCCGCGCATGGACGGCATAGAGGTGTTACGAGCCATCCGCTCCGACCCGGCCTTGAAACTCATCCCGGTGGTGATGCTGACCTCTTCTCGGGAAGAGCAGGATTTGTACCGAAGCTATGAACTGGGAACCAACGCCTATGTGGTTAAACCCGTGAAATTTTCAGAGTTTGTCGAGGCGGTGAAACAGCTTGGAGTCTTCTGGGCCATGCTGAACGAACGACCGACGCAAGGAGCGCCCGCACACCATGAACGATGAAACGCTTGCCCAAAGACCTCTGCGGATTCTGCATCTCGAAGATTCCCCGCGCGATGCCGAGATCATCCGCGAACACCTGATCGATGCCGGTTTTTACTTGGAGATCGATTGGGTGACGACCGGACAGGAATACACCGCATTTTTGCGGCGCGGTGGGTACGATATTGTCTTGGCCGACTACCTGATCCCCGGTTTCGACGCGCTGGAAGCGCTGGTGCAGGCGAAGACATACTGTCCCGGCGTGCCGTTTATTTCGATTTCCGGTACCATCGGCGAAGAACGAGCCATAGAACTCCTCAAACAGGACGCCACGGACTATGTGCTGAAAAACAGGCTTGCCAGACTTCCGCTGGCGATGGAACGGGCGCTCGAAGAGGTCAGGGAGCGCCAGGCGCGTCTTCAGGCGGAGGCGGCGCTGCGCAAAAGCGAGGAACTGCACCGTCTTGTCCTGAATAATATTGCGGACGCGGTATTCATAACGGACGCCGCTGGCGCGTTCCAGTACGTCTGCCCCAATGTGGATATTATCTTCGGCTATTCTCAACAGGAAGTGCAGAAAATGGCCGGTGTTTCGGATTTGTTGGGCGAAGATATTTTCCCCCCCAGCGAATTTGAGACGCTGCGAGAACTCAAAAACATCGAGTGGGATATTACGGACAAAAACGGCAAGATCCACACCCTGCTGGTAAACGTCAAGCAGGTCTCCATAGATGTTGGGACGCGACTTTACACCTGCCGGGACATTTCCCAACGCAAGGAAGTGGAGCGAAACCTTGTCCTCATGAACTTTGCCCTGAACAATGTACATGAAGCCGCCTTTTTGACAGACGAAAACGCGCGCTTTGAATATGTCAACGAGGAAGCCTGTCGCGTCCTGGGATACTCCCGTGAGGTACTTCTGGGGTTGAACATCATGGATATTGACCCGGATTGTCCTCTGGAACGCTGGTACGATCATTGGCGCGAACTCCAAGAAAATGGCTCCATTACTCTTGAAGAGTGGCACAGGGCCAAGGACGGGCATCTTTTTCCGGTAGAGATAAGCGCCAACTATTTCGAGTTTAACGGGCGGGGCTATAACCTGGCATTGGTCCGCGACATTACCGAGCGCAAACAAGCGGAGGTAGAACTGCTTCGACTGAACCGCGAGTTGCGGGCCATCAGCGACTGCAACCAGGCGCTGATGCGCGCGGAGGATGAGCAGTCGCTGATTGACACCGTCTGCCGCATTATTTGCGACGAGGCCGACTACCGCATGGCCTGGGTGGGGTATGCCGAAAACGATGACGCGAAAACCGTGCGTCCCGTGGCGTGGGCCGGGGTGGAGGAGGGCTATCTCGGAGAGGTCGCAATCACCTGGGCGGACACGGAACGAGGGCACGGTCCCAGCGGGATTGCCATACGGAAAGGGCAGACCGATTGCATCCGGGATTTTGCGACGGAACCCAAAGCCGCCCCGTGGCGCGAGAGCGCCTTACAACGTGGCTACCGCTCGAGTATTGCCCTCCCCCTCAAGGACGAAAGCGCAAACACATTTGGCATTCTCACCATTTACTCCACAGAGCCAAACACCTTCACCACAGACGAGGTGCGTCTCCTGGAAGAGTTGGCAGGCGATCTGGCATTCGGGATCACGGCGTTGCGCACCCGCATTAAACGCCAACAAGCGGAGGAAAAACTCCAACAGCGCCTCAACGAACTCCAGCAGTGGTACAACGCCACGCTGAACCGGGAGGGGCGCGTCCAGGAACTCAAACGGGAGGTCAATGAACTACTGAAGCGCCAGGGGGAACCGCCTCGGTATGAGAGCCAGACTTAGCCTGGAAAAATCACAAATAATTTCACTGCGGAGGGCGCAGAGAAAAATCGCAGAGTCTGAATTTGCAGAGACACCGAATTTATCTTGGACAGCAGTGGTAAGAAATGAATACTTCAGTGTATTGGGAAGGTCCGCATGATCCGAACAACGACTCTCATGCGGTATAGCGAGGTGATGGTATGATACTGATGCAGAATGATAGGCGATGGTATGATACTTGACAACAAGCGTTCCGAAAGGATTTCTTCCACTGTTGGCATTATGGCAGTTGCCCTGGGGATATACTTGAGTGGCAACTATACCTACCTCCTGTTCCACGGGCTTGTCGAGATTGTCAGCGTTGCCATCGCCTTTGCCATGTTCACCCTCGTCTGGAACACGCGCGAATACCTCGAAAACAACTGTCTCCGCCTGCTCGGCATCGGCTACGCCTTTTGCGCGTTTATCGATCTGCTTCACACCTTTTCCTTTCAGGGAATGACCGTGTTCGCCGGATACGGAGACAACCTGGCCCCCCAACTTTGGCTCGCGGCGCGCTATCTGCAGACCGCCACCATCCTTGCCGCCCCGCTCGTTATGCGGCGCAAGATGAACAATCTCGCCGTTTTCGGAGGATATACGGCGGCTGTTCTCTTGCTACTGGCTCTGATCTATTCCGGCCATTTTCCTGATTGTATCGTCAAGGGCAAGGGACTCACCCAGTTCAAAAAGGGGAGCGAGTACGTCATAAGCGGTCTCCTTCTCGTTTCCCTGTATCTTTTTTCCAGGCAACGAAAACATTTCAATAACAAGATCTTTTTTCTCATTGTCGCATCCATCGTTTGCACCATTGTCTCGGAACTTTGCTTCACCGCCTTTGTCAGTATGTACGACGTCGCCAACAAACTTGGCCACATTGCCAAACTGGCGGCCTTCTACCTCCTTTACCGGGCGATACTCGTAACCGGTCTCAAAGAGCCTTTCCAACTTGTTTTCAGAGACTTGAAACAGACCGAAGAAGCGTTGCGAAAAACTCAGGACACGCTGGAGGAACAGGTGCGGGAACGGACCGCTTCCTTGGAGGCGGAGGTGTCTGAACGCAGGCGGGCCGAGGAGGAAGTCCGCAAACTCAACGAGGAGCTCGAACAGCGCGTTGCCGATAGAACGGCAGAACTGTCATTGGCCAAGGAGCGGGCGGAAGTGGCCAACCAGGCCAAAAGCGTTTTCCTGGCCAGCATGAGCCATGAATTGCGGACGCCGCTGAACGCGATTTTGGGGTATGCGCAGATTCTCAAGCCGCAGAGCAACCTTACGGAGCGCCAGCGGCAGCAATTGGATGTGATGTACGCGAGTGGCGAACACCTGCTTACCCTGATCGGCGATGTTTTGGACATCAGCAAGATCGAAGCCCAGAAATTGGAACTGGTGGAGGCGCCGTTCAGCCTGTTGCATTTTCTGGAACAGGTGGTGGAAATTACCCGGATCAAAGCCGAGCAGAAGGACTTGGAATTGCGTTACGAAATATGTTCGCCACTCCCAGACTGCGTTCGCGGCGACGAGCGTCGCGTCCGTCAGGTGCTGCTGAATCTTCTGACCAATGCCGTCAAGTTCACGCAGTGTGGCAACGTAACCTTGCGCGTCCAATATGACGCGCAGGACGGAGGCTTGCTCATCTGCGAGGTCGCCGATACCGGCATTGGCATCCCGTCCGAGAAGTTGCAATCCATTTTCGAGCCGTTTACGCAACTCACACCGGAGGCACAGGGGCGCGAGGGCACTGGGTTGGGGTTGACAATCACCCGGCGGCTTGCGACGCTGATGGGTGGAAATGTAACGGTGGAAAGCCAGTTTGGACAAGGCAGCACATTCCGATTTTTCGCGCCATTATCGGCCGCAACCTCGGTCGAACAGGTTGCGGAATCGAACTGGGGAAAAATTTGCGGCTACCGTGGCGAGCGCAAACGCGTCCTGGTGGTGGACGATAACCCCACCAATGCCGGGTTGTTGAAGGATCTCCTCGAGCCCCTCGGATTTGAGGTACAGACTGCCTGGAACGGTTGGGACGCTGTGCAACTGGCGTTGGAGCAGCCACCGGATTTGGTGCTGCTGGACCTGGTAATGCCGGAGATGGATGGTGTGGAAACCGCCCGGAAGATGCGCCAGCATACGGAACTGGATGGGATACGCATAGTCGGTGTTTCTGCGACGGTTACGGACAGTGAGCGGAAAAAGGCGTTCACGGCGGCCTGCGACGGTTTTCTTGGAAAGCCGGTTCAGATCGCGGAATTGTTGCCAACCATCGGTCGGCTGCTTCAGATTGAATGGGATGTTGCCCTTCCTGACGTCTGCGAGACAGATGAGACCGTGAACTTTGGAGAGAATGCGGTTCCGCCCCCGGAAATGCTGAAAATCCTGCGGCAAACGGTTGAACGCGGCGAATTCTGGAAACTGGAATGCCAACTCGGAGAACTGGCAAAGGATGCCGCCTATGGTGCCTTTTGTCAGCAAATTCAAAAGTTGGCGATGTACTACGATGACGATGGAATTGTTGCCTATCTTGATCAGTTTGGAGAGGCTCGGAATGACAGTGGAAGCGAATAACCACATAACCATTCTTCTGGTAGATGACACGCCCGGAACCATTGGCGTCGTGCAGGCGGGATTGGAGGGGGCGGGCTATCGCGTTGCCATCGCAACCAGTGGCGAGAAAGCACTGCAACGCGCGGAACTGGTTATGCCAGATCTTATTTTGCTGGATGTCATGATGCAGGGGATGGATGGCTACGAAACCTGTCGGCGACTGAAGGAACAGGAATGCACGCGCGAGATCCCCGTAATTTTCCTCTCTGCGCTTTCAGATACCTTTGACAAGGTCAAGGGATTTGGACTCGGCGCGGTCGATTATCTCATCAAACCGATAGCTGCAGAGGAATTGCTGGCTCGAGTTCGTACGCATGTTACCATCAGTCGTCTGGAGCGGGAATTCCGCGCGGCTAACGAAACCTTGGAGGAGAAAGTCGCCGAGCGCACCGACGATCTGCAACAAGCCAATGAGGAACTGCGGAAGAATGCGCAGCAAATCCAGTCTTTGCTCTGCGAGGCGGAAAGTTCCCGGAGCGCCCTGTTGAGCATACTGGAAGATGAAAAAATGGCGCAAGAGGCGCAACGTCGGCTGAACCGCGAACTGCAGGCCATCAGCAATTGCAACCAGGCGCTAATGCGAGCGGAGGACGAGCAGACCTTGCTCAATGAGGTCTGCCGCATCATTTGCGACGAAGCAGGTTACCGTCTGGCATGGGTGGGGTATGCCGAGCGCGATACAGAAAAAACGGTGCATCCCGTCGCTTGGGGCGGGTATGATAGCGGCTATGTCGCAGACGCGAAGTTGAGTTGGTCGGACGAAACGGACCGCGGACGCGGCCCGGAAGGATCGGCCATTCGGAGCGGTGAGGTTGTCTATATTCAGGATTTTTCTACGGACCCCTGCATGGCCCCGTGGCGCGAAAACGCCTTGCAGCGCGGCTACCACTCCGCCATCGCCCTTCCCCTGAAGAATGAAGATGCGGATGTATTTGGCGTTCTCAGCATTTACTCTGTGGAACCCAACGCCTTTACCCCGGATGAACTTCGCATTCTCAAGGAAATGTCCGGCGATCTGGCGTTTGGTATCACCGTTTTGCGCACCCGCGCCGAGCGTAAACGGGCAGAGGAGGCGCTCTTTGAAGCCCAGGAAGTATTCCGCGCCCTGGTTGAGAACTCGCCGGACATTATTGTTCGCTACAACCGGGAGTGCAAACGCACCTACATCAACCCAGCCTGCCTCAGGGAGGTTAATATACCCTACGAGGAAGTGATCGGCGCCGCGCCCATGCAACGTTCGCCGTTGCCCGCAGCCAGTGCGACGATTCTGCAAAGCCTGCTGCGCCGGGTGCTCGACAGCGGCGTTGCCGAGGCTGTTGACGTGCTGTGGCCCAGGGCGGACAACCCGGATCGCTGCTACAACATGTACGCCTTCCCGGAACTGGACCGCGAGGGCCGCGTTGCAAGCGTGATGACCATTGCCCGCGACATCACCACGCGCAAGCGGGCGGAGGCTGCCCTGCAGAAAAGCGAGGCGCTGCTGAACGCCACGCAACGCCTGAGCAAAGTGGGCGGCTGGGAATTCGACGTCGCGTCGGGTCAGTTTTTCTGGACCGACCAACTGTATCGTATCCATGAGATTCCAGACGACCCCAGCATAGACCATCTTCAAGAAAGCCTGAAATGTTACCGACTGGAAGATCGACCGATCATTCAGGAGGCATTCCGACGCGCAGTTGAAGAGGGGGTGGCCTATGACCTGGAGTTCCCCTTCACGACATACCAGGGGAACGCTCTTTGGATACGCACAAACGCCCAGCCCGTTTACGAAAACGACAAAATCGTGCGCTTAATCGGAAATATAATGGACATCACCGACCGCAAGCGGGCGGATGAAGACATTCGCCGGATGAACGAGCGGTTCACCCTGGCCGCCCATGCCGCCCGTCTGGGGGTCTGGGACTGGGACATTCAGAAAAACGAACTGCTTTGGGACGACAGGATGTACGCGCTCTATGGTCTCAGAAAGGAAGACTTTGCTGGCGCTTATGAGGCCTGGCTGCAAGGACTGCATCCCGATGACCGCGCCCTCTGCGACGAGGTATCGAGGCTGGCGCGGATCGGGGAAGCAGAATACGACACGGAGTTCCGCGTGGTGTGGCCGGATGGGAGTATCCACTACCTCAAGGCGTATGGGCTGGTGGTGCGGGATACGGACGGCAACGCCTTGCGCATGACAGGCGTCAATTTTGACATCACGGAACGCAAACAGGCGGAAGAGGAGCGTTTGGCCAACCTCCGCTTCTTTGAAAACATGGACAGGATCAACCGGGCCATACAAGAAACGAATGATTTTGAGCAGATGTTGAGCAACACGTTGGATGTAACGCTTTCTATTTTCGATTGCGACCGGGCATTTCTCACCTATCCCCTTGATCCCGAGGCGGCTACATGGAGTGTGCCCATGGAGCGCACCAAGCCGGAATACCCTGGCGCCAATGTCCTGGGACTGGAGATGCCGATAGACCCGGACCTTGCACGGACGTATCGCGAAGTGCTTGCCTCGGAACGTCCGGTAAAATTTGGTCCCGAAACAAAACATCCGTTGCCAAAAGAAGTTGCGGAGCGGTTTAACTTCCTTTCTTATATGTCGATTGCTATTTACCCCAAACTGGGCAAGCCCTGGCAATTTGGCATCCACCAGTGCTCTTACGCGCGGGTGTGGACTTCCAGTGAAGAAAAAATGCTTCAAGAAATTGGCCGACGCCTCTCGGATGGTTTAAGCAGTTTGTTGGCACACCGCGATTTGCAGGCAAGCGAAGCGAAGTACCGGAGTATTATAGAGACATCCAGCGAAGGCATCTGGTTCCTTGGTCCGGATACGCTGACCGTTTTTGTCAATCCTCAGATGACCGAAATGCTGGGTTATTCCTGCGAAGAAATGATTGGACATCCGGTAACTGATTTTATGTTTGAGGAGGATCTGCCCGACCACTATCAAAAAATGAAAAACCGTCAATCGGGGATGTCCGAACATTACGAACGCCGCTACCGCCACAAGAATGGACGGGAGATTTGGACGCTGGCTTCCGCCGTGCCCATTCAGGACGAGGCGAAAAATTTCCAAGGGGCTTTTGGAATGTTTACCGACATTACTGAGCGTAAAAAAGTGGAGGTGGCGTTGTGCGAGAGCGAGGCCAAGACGCGCAGCATTCTGGACAATATTGGTATCGGCGTGGCGCTCGTCAGTCCTCAAATGGAGATTCTCGAACTGAACCGCCGCATGCGCGAGTGGTTCCCCGCCATCAATCTGGGGCGCCACTCGCACTGTTGCCAAATGTTGGGCGAGCCGCTGCCCGACGGGCCGTGCGATTACTGCCCGACCAGCAGGACGTTGCTAGACCGATTGATCCATGAAATTACGAGACAAATTCCGCAGGCTGGGATCGATCATACTTACCGCATTGTTTCTTTCCCCGTCTTCAACGCGGCGGATGAGGTTACGGCGGCTATCGAACTCGTTGAGGATATCACCGAGAAACTCTCGTTGGAATCCCAGTTGCAGCAGTCGCAAAAAATGGAAGCGGTGGGCCGACTGGCCGGTGGCGTGGCCCACGACTTCAACAATATGCTCAGTGTCATCCTGGGGCACGCGGAAATTGCCCTGGATCAGGTGGACCCGACGCAGCCGCTCCATGCCGACCTGGAGCAAATCCGCAAGGCTGCGGAGCGTTCCGCCGACCTCACGCGTCAACTGCTGGCCTTTGCCCGAAAACAGACCGTTGTACCCAAGGTACTTAACATCAACGAGACCGTGACGGGCATGCTCAGGATGTTAGAACGCCTCATCGGCGAGAACATGAATCTCATCTGGCAGCCGGGTCAGAATCTGTGGCCGGTTAAGGTGGACCCGTCGCAGATTGATCAGATCCTGGCCAACCTTTGCGTCAACGCTCGCGACGCCATCGCCGACATCGGCCAGATTACCATTAAGACGGAAAACAGTATTCTCGACGAGGACTACTGCGCCGCTCATACAGACTATGTGCCCGGGGAATATGTGAAGCTTGCAGTGAGCGATACCGGTTGCGGGATGGACCGGGAGACGCAGCTCCACATCTTCGAGCCTTTCTTCACAACCAAGGAAATGGGGAAGGGCACTGGACTGGGACTGGCGACGGTTTACGGCATCGTCAAGCAGAACAACGGATTTTTAGACGTGTACAGCGAGCCGGGCCAGGGGACGACCTTCTGGATCAATCTGCCTCGGCACATGGGCGAGGTCGAGCAGCAGCGAAAAAACGGAGTGGCATTACCGGCGGGTCGAGGGTATGAGACGATCCTGCTGGTGGAGGACGAGTCGGCCATTCTGAAACTGACCACGATGCAACTCGAAAGACAAGGTTACACTGTATTGGCCTCAAACACACCGGGCGAAGCCATCCGTCTGGCCCGGGAATACATTGGCCAGATCCACCTGCTCATGACCGACATAGTCATGCCCGAAATGAGCGGACAGGATCTGGCCCAAAGACTGGGGTCTTTCAATCCAGACCTCAAGTGCCTTTTCATGTCGGGATACACAGCCGATATCATCGCTCACCATGGGGTGGTGAACGAAGGGGTGTTTTTTATCCAGAAGCCTTTCTCACAAAGAGACTTGGCTGTCAGAGTCCGAGAGGCGTTGAATAGTGAATATGGAAAGGCCATCGATGGAGAGTGCGGAAATTAATATGCCCCGAATTCAACTCTGAAGTGCAACTTTCCGGATTTTGAGCAAGGGCCTCTTGTTTGTGATATGCTCCTCTTACTCAAACCTTGGAAAGGAGAGTTGCATAGATGGCCTACAAACAACTGACCCAAGAAACACGATACCAGAGTCAGGCGCTGAAGAAAGCAGGAATTTGCGTGGCCAAGATTGCCCGATTGCTGGGGCGCCATCCCAGTACGATTGCACGCGGATCGTGCTGCTGGGCCCCACGCCCACCACCACGCGCCGACAAGCCGCAAGCCGTACCAGGGCCAGGCGGCGCAAAAGAGGCATCTCCTGGCGCAAGCGTTCGGAACGTCCCGCGTTGAGTTGATCGAACAGATCCCGGACAAACCCCTCGTAGGCCTCGCGGCTTTCGAACTCCCGGCTGCCGCGCAGGATCAGGGCCTGCTCCATGGCGCGCTTGAAGCGGTGATTGCGTTGCTCCACATCGCCATTCTCGTGCGGCGTACGGGGCTGGCTGCGAAGCCCCGCAAAACCGTAGTGGGCCAGCAGGGCGCGGTAGCGATCGGTAAACTCCTCAACGCTGCCCAGTTTGTTGACCGCAGAGGTCAGGCAGTCGGTCTGGTGAACCTGCGGTACGCCCCCCAATTGCCACAGGGCGTTCTGCAGACCTTCGGCCAGACTCTCGAAACTCTCCGAGAAGCACACCGTGCCGGCCTCCCAGTTCGAGAAGGTCAGCACGAAGTGGTAGATCAGGTGGGCGAAAGGTTCTCCCGCAATCGTCACCCCCAGACTCTCCATGTGCGTGAAATCGGACTGACAAAGCCGCCCGGGCTCATGGCGCTGGGGAAACATGACCTCCCGGGCGGGGCCTTCGTGCGCGCGCCAGACCTTGATCCGGCGCTGCAGTGTGCGCAACTGCCCGTCCTGAAAGCGGCCGGGATACTGGCGCTGCAAGTAGGCGAAGAGCGTCTTGGCCTCCAGACCGACCCGGTCTTCGAGCAATTCGCGAACCTCGCCCCAGACTCCCTCGAAAGCGTCCGACCGGGTGCGCCACACATGGGCTTCTTCAACTCGCTCGGCAACCGCCTCAGGCGCACATACTTGCGAGCCGTCTTCTCGTCCATCCCCGCTTTCGCGGCTGCGGTTTGAAGCGTCTTCTCCGTCTTTCGGTATCTCATCAGCGACCTCACCTGCCTGCCGTGACCATTCAAGCCTCCTCACTCCACCTGGAGTCACTTGAATGCTCTACGGTCCCGGCCCGACGGGAAATCTAATTGTCGTCGGGCCGGGACCGTAGAGCATTTTAATGTTGAAATGATCTAGAACTGGAGGCAAAACGCGAGAGGTGGTGGCAGGAAGAGGATCGCCGTAATGTTCAGCAGTCAATTCAGGACAGCAATGCTCAATTGAGACAGATCATTCAAGCCTGGGGAGACGTGATGAATGTCGAGCGATTTCTCCAAGGCATCCAGGAGTACGCGTCTCAACTGCCAACTGAGGAACGTGATGACGTACTTGAACGCCTGAAACTGGCCCGTGAATTCGTCGGTACACAAAACCCGTTGGATTTTTTCAAATCTTGGAAAACACCTGTAGAACGATATAAGCCGATTTATGCTCCTATCGATACGAATCAGGAGATCTTAGATAGTTGACAGAAGACCGGAAGGTACAGAAATTATTACGCGACATAACTAAAGAAATCTCAGATCGATCTATTATCATGGACTTGGGAAATGTTCCGTGCTTTCGGAGAGCCGGCCAACTCAGTTACGCGGGCGATATCGAGATCATGACTCACGGTACGAAACTGTCCGGCGGGAGGGGCGGCCCCCTCCCGCTGGAACTCTCAGACCCGTGCGGCCCGTCTTACTGAAGGTCCGAGTTCGTCAAGATCACTTGTCCCTTCGGCAGCAGTTTCATCTTCGCCACCTGAGCCGGATCGAGGAACGCCGCGCCTTCGATCGTGCCCGTCTTCGTCTGCAGGATCTTGATACCGCCCGTATGCGTCGCCGAACCTGTCGTTTCATCGTAGCCCGCGTAGAAGTAACCCGACAGGGCCGACTGCTCCATCACCTTGCCGATCGCGATACCCTTCGCGCTTGGCTGCGCCTGGATCATCAGAGCCATCGGGTTGCCGGAGCCATCACCCCCGAAACCTCCGCCACCACCTTCGACAGCGAACCGATCGAGTCCCGACTCGTCCGTTTCAACTTCGAGGTGTCCTTGTACTGATGGGTGCGGAGGTGACAACGAATGGTTCATCAACCTGACGTCGAGAATCGGGGAAATCTTCTTTTCATCACACTCCATCGTTCAGATGCGAGACTGCGTTCTTACTGTTTTCCGCGTTATTTCTCCCCGACAAACTGCACAAGAGCCGTTCTCGCCCCCATATGCGCCGGGTTGGCCTTGAGCGCCTGGGTCAGTTCATCTTTGGCCTTGGCCCTATCGCCCAAGCCGATGTGGCCCAGGGCGGCGGTATAGTGTTGCCTGGCCTCACGCGCGTTTTGCGAGAGCTGCTGGCCAAACTTGGCGAAGAAGTCGCTGGACGAGGCCGCACCGCCACGACCACCGCGACCGCCATCGCTGGCGCCGTTGACCAAGCCCTGGAAGATGGTTTTGGCCCGATCGGCCTGACCCAGTTTCACAAGCGACATACCCTGGTAGAAGTTCATCACGGTGGAACTGGCCTGCGGCCCAATATCACTGCCGCCCATCTGTCCGGCGATGTTGGCGGCCGAAGAGCGTTTCCAGGCGGCTTCGGCATCGGTTTTATTGCCCAGGGCATCCTGGGCGAGGCCGATCCAGTAATCGACCTCCGGCGCACGGCTGCCTGCGCGTCGCCCCTCGGCAGCCCGCAGGTTGGCCGGAAACTCCAGCGCCTTCTGATAATCGGCCAAAGCTTCTTGGTATTTTTTATCCGCCATGGCCTGGTGGCCTATCTGGAGCCAGGCGTCGGTCCAGGAGTCCTGGACGTTAAATCGCGCGCCACCTTCCCAGACGTTGAACTGCCGACCGGTCAGCAGGGCGACAGCGTCCTGACCCTTGCCCATCAATACCTTGAGCTCGATAAGACGGGAGACAGCGTCATCGCGCTTGACAACGGCGTCCTGGTGTTTCTCCAGCATGGCCAGGCGCTTCTCGGGACTGGCGCCGGCCATCTCATAGAGCTGATCGAGCTCGAAGAAGTGGACAGCATAGGGGTCGTTGAGCGAGGTGGCCTTCTCCAGGTTGGCGATGGCCTTGTCCAGGCCGTTCTCCATGTGCGAGTAGCCCAGGGAAAGGTTGCGCTGGACGATGGGGAAAGAGGCCTCGATGGAACTGGATTTTTCCCAGAGTTTCATGGCTTCGGCGGGCTGCCAGTCGTAGAGCAGGTTGCCCAGGTAATAGGGGGCGTGGGCACCGGCGGGGTTGGCCTGCTGAGCCGCGGTGAGCACGTCCAGAGCCTCCCACTGGAAGGGAAAACAATAGTCGGGCGGCATTTTCTCGGCCAGGGCGTAATACTCCTTCGCCTTGGCCGTCTGCCCCATTTTCTCGGCAAAATAGCCGAGGTAATAATACGCCATCGGCGTGACCTTGTTCTTATCCGGCGCAGTGGCGGTCATTTTTTCAAGCAGAGTCGTGCCGTCCTGATAGAGGCCTACGTCCCCAAGTTCGGCGGCGATTTCGAGGCCGGCCTCGTGGAAAAGAGCCAAAGTCGAAATCAATTCCTTGCCTTCGTCCTTGCCGGCCAGCCAGCTCTCCGCCATGGCGCGCACGTCGAGTGGGTCAACGGCGTGGATCGAGGCGGCCACCTTGACGGCATCCTCGGGACGGTCGAGGTGGCGCAGCGTGGCTGCCTTGAGGTTCAGGGCCCGGGTGTTGAGCGTGTTGTATTCCAGTGAGCACTCCAACAGTTCGAGCGCCTCGGCGAAGTCGCCGCGCTGGCTGGCTATCTCGGCCAGGCCGTAGTAACTGGCCGCAGTCCAGGCCTGGCTCCAGGTGGCCTTGTAGAAGGCGTCCCAGGCCTCGTCGTTCTTGCCCTGCATCTTGAGGGCCACGCCCAGGTAATAGAAAGGCTCGCCATCCCTGGGCGAGGTGTATTGGGCGGTCAGCCGCTCCAGGGCCTTCTTGAAATATCTCTCGGCATCGGCAAACTTACACTTCTTGAGGCAAAGAACGCCCATGGCGTTGTTGACGCGAACGTCGCCCGGATCGCGCTTGAGGACTTCCTCCCAGTATGGGTCAGGATCCTGCGACGGGTTGTGGAACTGGGCAACCCGCAGGCCGTTGAGGTAAAGCTCCTCCACGGTCTTGGTGTCGGCGGGTGGGGCGGGCGGCGTGACCGGTTCGGGCAGCGGCCTGGCTTTCAACTGGACCGGCTGGTAGGCGACCAGTTCCTTGCCGTCCACGTTCAGCGAGGCCCGCAGTTCGTCTTTGTTGACACCGGCGGGCAGGGACAGTTTTTTCACGTAGGGCTTGTCCGGCGCGATCGAGATTTTCTCCTCCAGGAGAACCTTCTCGCCGGCCTTGAGCAGCACAGTCGCCGCCGGCTGCGCCGCGGTAGTGTTGAGGCCCAGATTGACCGTCGTGCCACTGGTCTCGAGGTTGACGGCCGCGTCCAGATTGGCGCGCTTGACCCCGCCGATATCGCGAAAGGGATACCAGAACATCGAGACTTTTTTCGTCTCGTAGGGCTGGAGCCAGGAGTAGTCGGGCTGGTTGTCGGAGTAGGCGCCTACCATCAGCTCCAGGTAGGAGCCATCGGAGTCGGTCAGGTTTTTCTCCCACTGCTGGCCGCCGGAGCCGGTGCCCCAGGTGAAGAACTTCTTGCCCGGCACGACATGGTGATTGGCCACGCTCATCGTGCCGGCCTCCTTGCCATGGTCGTACCCGGCGAAGAAGTCCTCTTCATCGTTCCAGCAGAAGAGCGAATTCGGGCCGGAGTGATTCTTGTACCAACTCACGTCCAGGCCTTTGAGATCGCCCTTCGTCGTCGCCACCGGCCAGGTGTCGAAGGCTACTTTGGAGTGGCCGGTTGTGAACTGCGTCGTGGGCGGATAGATAATCTGGTAATCCTTGTTGCAATGAACCGCCACATTGGCGAAGCAGAGTATCGTGTTATAGACCGGAGTGCGGTTGACGATCCGGATGGCGGCCTCGAGGTAGGACTTGCCGGGACGCAGCGTGTAACCCACGGCCCAGCGGGTGCGGTCGCGTAGTTCCATCTCGCCAACCCAGACGGTCTTGCTACCGTCGGGATTTTCCTCGATGCGGTATTGCACGGGCATGAAGCTGGAGGCGCGGTGATGGTGGGGGATGTTCCACTCAACGCCGCCGGAGATCCAGGCGCCCAGCATGCCGATCAGGGCGGGCTTGATCACATGCTGGCGGTAGAAGAAGTCGTAGTTGTTGGACTTGTCCACGGCCATGAAAATGCGGCCGCCGATTTCGGGCAGAATACCAATCTTGACGTATTCATTTTCCAGGAAGACTTCCGTGTATTCCTTATCGACCTTTTTGCCGGTCAGGGTGTCATAGAGCGCATAGGGGTAGACGCGACCCTCTGCGCCCTGATAGGCCCGGCCGAAGAAGAACATGGGGTTGGGGTCTGGATCACCGGCCAGGTATGTGGGAATGGAGACCTTCTCCTCCCAGGCCCTGGCCGCCGAAACGGCGGGGGGCGTGGCGGGGGCGGACGCATCGGTCGCAAAAAGCGGGGGAGGCAGCAGCAGACCCAGACACAGAGTCAGCAGCATGCGTGACGTCATGGCGCAATTCATCTTTCCCTCCAATTACATGATTGACTACACAGCCGTTCGACAGGGAGTAGGTCTCAATGCCGGTCTGAAGATAGAATTCTCCTGACGAAAGCCCCAAACGGCTGTATGCCGTAAAAAAATGCCTCTTCAAAGGAATCTGTGGGTGAATTCTGGCTCGGGTAGGTCGCCAAGCCGGTGATACAACGCGATTTCCAGCGTTTTGAACGTGCCGTACCCATACGCCATTTTTGTGCACAGTTTGGCTTTGTTGTTCAGACCCTCCACCACCCCGCTGGAAAACTCCTTTTTTGCCCGGAACCAGTTCAGGATCAGTTCGCGGTGGCTGCGCAGCATCCGCGCCACTTTTTTGATCGGTTCGATACGGCTGTACATCGCCCGCCGGCACCAGGCGTCCAGGAACCGCCCCGCCCAGGGGGGCGAAACATACTCCCAGAACTGCTGGAAATCCTCCTTCATCAGGTAGGCCTTGACCGTCCTGAGATTGTACGGCAACAGGCTCTCGAGTTTCTCGTGCTGCTTGCCCGTCAGGTTCGACCAGCGCTTGAGCAGGCACCAGCGGCTCTTGTGCAACAACGGCTCGAGGCCCTTGCGTTTCATCTGCTTGGCCTCGTCCGAGCGCACCTGATCGAGCGCCTTGTTCAGGTGCGCCACGATGTGGAAACGGTCCAGGATGTGGAGGGCCTGGGGGACCTTCCGGGCGATCACCTTCAGGTACGGTTTCCACATGTCGCTGGCTACGAACTCGATCAAACCGCTGCGTTCGTGCCCCAACAAGTGAAAGAACGCCAGCAGCGTTTTAACGGTCCGCTCCCGCCCCACCCACAGCAAACGCTTGCGGCCCTGGTTGATCTGGTAAACCACGGTGGCGTAGGTGTGACCCTTCGCCCAGGCGATTTCATCCACGCCGATGGCGCTGATCCCCGTCAGGTCCAGATGCGCGCGCCCCCAAACCACCGCCTGTTCGACGGCGCAGGCCACCGTGTGCCAGGACGTCTGAAACGCCTCGGCCACGCCCGCCCAGGACAGACGCTTGGCCCATCGCGACAGAAACCAGACGTAGGCCGTGCAGATCGGGCTTTTCCCCTCGGCCCAGGGAACCGCCTCGACCTTGACGTCGCACCGGGGACAGTTGACACGGCGCATGGCGTAGAGGAAGTGGACCACAATGCCCCAGAAGGGAATGAACTCGAAGCGCCGCTCGGCCAGCGTGTCGTAGCCCGGAGCCTTGCGTCCACAACCCGAACAGATCGCCCGGCTGCCCCGACGCGCCCGGATCGGGATCTCCAGGATTACTTGCCCGTCCTTCTCGATCATCCGCTCGGCGCCATAGACAAAACCCTTGAATTTTTGGACTCGGTTGAGGATTGTTCGGATGTGCATCTCGTCTCCGTTCCCGTTGCTCGATTTCTGGCGAAACCAATCAACCTGAACGCGCGTCGAGATGCACGCTTAAAGAATCCTTGCCTCTTGAACTTCCGGCCTCCTTGCCTACAATATTGAGATCGTCTCGGAGGATAGGGCGCTGCTGGAGAGCAACCCGAGCGCCGCAGACGACGCCGAAACACAAGGGCCGGAGGTCAGGCCGCAAACCGAGCCTCCGGCCTGACGTATCATCGAGTGTTTTGGCACCAATGCGAAAAACTCATCAAAATCTATCCACAAATTCTTTCAAAGAACCAAAAAAATAGATGCCCACAAAACCGACACGCACGACTCTAAGCGTCCTGGCTCAGTAGTGCAAACGAATTCCCGGTCCTCTCGTCTCGAAGGTGGCCAGAGTGGCGGCACGAGCCGTCTGGAAGTTCTTTTCCACCATCGAGACGACAACTTTCAACGAGTTCGTGCATGCGTTGCGCCTAGTGGACAGATTGTCGGAGGACATCATGGTGTCCTGGGAACTGACCGCCCGGAAGCGCAACTGCCTGTTCAGTTACGCGGGCTATATCGAGATTATGAGTCGCTGCACGGAACTGCCAGGCAGATAGATCCATTTTTGTCCCGTTTTTTGGATCGAAAAGAATGTGCAGAGATACCCCACTCGGGGACATCGGGTCACGGCAGTCAGTAATGCGCGGGATGCCTGGTGCCAAGTATTCAATCTGGCATTCGGCTATCTTCGTGTACTTTCCCCGAAGGCCAATTCCTCTTTTCGCCTATTCTTGGGTACATAGATTCTACCGCCCACAGTTCAATATTTCTCGGACTCAATCTCTTTTTCTGCCACATGGCGGCTTTTTTTATATCCAAGAATAGACGCCTTGCTATGTCTTCAGAACATCCGTACGCATGTGCAAAAACTCGTACTCGTTCCTCAAGATATATTTTAGCCTTGGCATAATACCGTATCGCCTTTTCGAAGTCTATTTTTCTATAACTCATAGTGAATCGCCCCATTTGTGAAATCACTGAGTCGTACAATATCGTCTACCGGAGGGTGTGACGATTTGAAGTAGAGTTCCTCTGAAGAAAACCAGAAACAGATGCATGCCGCAAACGAGAACCCAACACACATAAATGTAGCCGTTTTGCCCCAATTGTGCAAACTGATTCCCGTCCGTTACAAGATAATCGTTAGTCGAATAGATCCAACTGCATGCGGCTATTCCCTGCCTGCTCTGAGGGTTTTGGTGTAAAAGTACCTGTGCGATAGGGGACTTCTCGTAGAGTGTGAGACTCAAAAACAGCAGACAGTGTAGTGGCTTAATCCAGATGCGAGTGCTCTTGGCAATCGCCACCAGCCCGCAAGTCAAAATGCCAACCCGATCTACGTCTTGAGCACGTTCTCGAAATGGCCGTAAAAATTTGGGGTACGTAGGAACCGCCACCGACCACCCCTTCCGTCAAATGAGCGAGAGAAAAATACGATTGGGTCACACCTAACCTGCCCGATTCCTGTCCGAGGACGGGGGGAACAGCATCTGGATACCCGAGACGGCATTCTGTGTTTTCCGGGGGGGCGGATTCTATGTAGAGGGGATTGTCCGGTCTTTCACAGGGCAGAGGAGTGGTTCCCGGTTATCTATAACCGGAGAAGGATAAGGGTAAAACGCTATTTCAGGACTCGACTGAACCGGCAAAAGACCTTTTCCCGTTCCAAAACCTAACGAGTCAAGGCAAAGTTCACGAATCAGACGAAAATGTGAACAAATCGTGAACAAAGGGTACGAAAATGTGGGTCAAAACGGGTCAATTTATCTACTCTCCCGTAAAGATAGTCCTTTTCGGTTTGCTTTTGCGTCTCTTGTGTAGGCATGATTTCAGGAGAGTTATCTGGTTTTTTTTTGGTCGGGGCGGTGGGACTCGAACCCACGACCCTCGGCTCCCAAAGCCGATACGCTAGCCATCTGCGCTACGCCCCGATGTGTGTGGTGAGCCGACTTGCCTGCGTTCCCTGGGTGGGAGGAGGCTGGAGAGCCGGTTTCTCTGACCCGGATGGAAGGACCGGGTCACAAGGTCACAGAGGATATATCGAATCGGGGGGATTTGTCAACCGTCGCTTGGCTCGGGGGCGTCGAATTTGGCGGGGGAGGGGGAATGCGGAGGCCGGGCGGTGACGATGCGTTGTCTTCTGGGTGTGATTTCTTTGGACGCGAGGGGGAAAATTTGCTTGAGGCGCTCGGGGTTGCCCGGTAGCATGAGGCAGTTTGTTCGGGCAGTGGAGAAGGGGTTCAAAGGACTGAACGGAGTTCAAGCGTGAGGGCGGGTGACCGGGCGATGTTATTGCGGCTGCACATTGAAGATCTGGCTATTATTGACGCGCTGACGTTGGATTTTACGGAGGGTTTCACGGTCCTGACGGGGGAGACCGGGGCGGGGAAGTCCATTATTCTGGGCGCGCTGAATCTGGTACTGGGTGAGCGGGCCAGCAGCGACGATGTGCGTACGGGAAGCGAGTCGGCGGTAGCCGAGGCGTTGTTCGACGTCTCGGCCTGTGCGCGTCTGCGGGATCTGCTGGCCGAATGGGGGCTTCTGGAAGGCGACGAGGCCTTGATGACGGGCCTTTCCGGAAAGAAACGACCGGGAGTGTCGAACGACCCCGTGGAACTGGTTCTGCGGCGCGAGATTGGCGCGCAGGGGCGCAGCAGGTGCCTGGCGAATGGGCGGCTGGTGACGCTGGCGCAGTTGCGTCAGATTGGCGACCGGCTGGTGGACTTGCACGGCCAGCATCAGCATCAGTCGCTGTTGCGGGTGGAGACTCATCGCGAGATTCTGGATGGTTTCGGGGACGGGGATCATGCCCGGGCGCTGGGGGAGTACCGCGCTTTGTTCGAGCGGTATTCCGGTGTGGTGGCGCGGTTGCGGTCGTTGAATCGGGACGAGCGCGAGATCGAGCGGCAGAAGGGTGTTCTGGAGTACCAACTGCGCGAGATTTCCGAAGCGGAGTTGGCGCCGGGCGAGGATTTGACTATCGAGGAAGAGCGCCTGCGCCTGACGCACGCCGAGGCGCTGAAGCGCAATGCCACAGCGGCGAACGATCTGTTGTACGAGGGGGAAAGTTGCCCGGCGCCGGTGGCGGACCTTGTGGCGCAGACGGTTGTCCTGGCGGCGGAGTCGGCGCGGCTCGATCCTTCGCTGGGCGCCGTGGTCGAGCGGCTCGAGGCTGTGCGCGCCGAGGTGGACGATCTGGCGGCAACGTTGCGTTCGTATGCCGAGGATCTGGAACACGATCCGGAGCGATTGAGCGAGATCGAGGACCGTCTGCATCTGATCCGCCAGCTCAAACGCAAGTATGGCGGGATGATCGAGGAAATTCTTGAAAAAGCCGGTCAATTCGAGCGGGAACTGCACACGCTGACGCACGGGCGCGAGGAGCAGGAGCGTCTGGAGGCCGAACGGGCGCATCTCGAGCGGCAATTGGCGCAGGCGGCTGAACTATTGTCCGCAAAGCGGCGCGAGACGGGTGAGCGGTTTTCGAAGGGTTTGCAGCGGCACCTGAAAGACCTCGAGATGACCGCCGTGCGGTTCGAGGTGCGGCTGGAGCGCGAAGAGTCGGGAAAATTGTCCACCGTGGAAGAAGATGAGGATGCGGGCGAAACCCGGCGTGAGACGCCAAAATCGGGGGACACGCTTCTCTTTCCGGACGGGAAACGGTACCGGGTCCACGACTACGGGGTGGACCAGATCGAGTTTCTTTTCAGCCCGAACGTGGGTGAGGCTGTGAAGCCGTTGCGCAAGATTGCGTCGGGGGGCGAGTTGTCGCGCATCATGCTGGGACTGAAGGTGCTCCTGCGCAGTCAGGACCAGGTGCCGACGTTGATTTTTGACGAGATTGACACGGGCATCAGCGGGCGGACCGGCACGGCGGTGGGCGACAAGATGGCCGATCTGGGCGGGCGGTATCAGGTGATCTGTATCACGCACCTGCCCCAGATTGCGGCGCGCGCAGCGCATCATTTTGTGGTACGCAAGACTCAGCAGAAGGGGCGGACGCTCACGCGGGTCGAACGGCTCGACGCGGGCGAACGGCAGGCCGAGATTGCGCGACTGCTGGGGGGCGAGCCGGACTCGGCCATCGCCCGGCGCCACGCGAGTGAACTGCTGGCCGCCGGAAAGAGGTCCGCATGAGCGCAGAACCTGGGCGGTTTCGAGACCATTGGAAGGTGAAAGCGTTGCTGGTGCCGGGCGGATTTGTCTTTATCGGGGTTTGCATAGAAGTGTTGGCCCGGTTGGAGAGGTGGGGTGACATCCGTGGAAGATGCCGCGTGCGGCTTCTATTCATCCTTAATTCGTAATTCATCTTGCATTCCTGCCTGGGGGGTAGTCGGCAGGTATTCCATTGTACAAGGGCCGTTGAATCATGGGTAACCCTCACCGTTTCTCTCTGTGTTTTACCCAGCCCCATTCTGTTTTCTTGATTCTGGCGATTCCGGTCGGGCTGGCGATGATCCTCCTGACGCCGCCCTTTCAGATTGCCGATGAAAATTCGCATTTCTTTCACGCCTATACGCTGAGTCAGGGACAGGTGTTTCCACATCCATCTCCCGAAGCCGGATTCTCGGCTTCGGGCGGCACACTGCCGGTCAATGTGGAGAGGATCGTCTGGACCCGGCCATTTTATACGCTACCGGGGCACCCCGAACGCAAAATCGAGTGGACTGATCTGTCCCGGTTGTTCGAGATTCCCCTGAACTCCTCGGAGGTGAAGCATGTGGCGTATGGAGTGGTGATCTACGCGCCGCCTCCATACCTGGCGCCAGCGCTGGGGATTGCGGTGGGGCGCCTGTTTGACTTTTCTCCGGTTCTGTTACTGTATCTGGGTCGCCTCAGTTGTTTCGCGGCTTGGGTGGCCATGATCTGGGGCGCGCTTCGTTTGATTCCTGCCGCACGCTGGGCCTTGCTATTGCTGGCACTCTACCCGCTCACCCTGTCCCAGGGCGCGGGTCTCACAGCCGACAGTTTTGTCCTGGGCCTTACCTTTTTGTTCACAGCCATGCTTCTCCACTTCGCCTGGACAACGGGAATCGAAACCATCCCGTCTCGCCAGTTTGCCGTCCTCCTCCTCCTGACTGTTACGCTGGCCCTCTCAAAGCAGGTTTACCTTCCACTGTCTCTGCTTATTTTTCTGATTCCCCGCGAGCGGCTTGGTGCGGGGCGCCAGTATTGGGGAAGACTTCTTCTCTTCTTTATTCTTCCCTGCGGGGCCATGTTCGTCTGGAGTCTGATTATTATGCCGACGATGCGTGGATGGATATCCGACGTGGATCCAGTGCGGCAATTGCAGTTCATTCTTGCAAACCCGCTGGATTTCGTGTGGGCGGTTGGGCGAACTCTGAAGGAAGAACGCTCCATCGCCAAACTATTCGGACGCCTGGGATGGGAGGATACTCAGTTGCCCGAGATATTGGTCTTGCCGTACTTCCTGGCCATGGTTGTGGCTTCGCTTAACGACCGCGCCGGCTGTCGCATTCGTCCGAACCACCGGATTTTTCTCCTCGGATTGGTCGGCGTTTCCATCCTGGTGTTGGCCACGCTACTTTACATGCAATGGAACCCTGTGGGAAATGGCGCTGTACGCGGGTTGCAGCGCGGTCGTTACTACCTCCCATTCCTTCCCCTGCTGCTTGTCGCGGGAGCGGGATGGCGACCCAAACTGGAGAAATGGATACCCATTTTTCTGGTGGTTGCGTTAATCGCCGGTTTGTTCCTGATCGCCGGGCGATATTACAAATTCTGAGCGCAACACATTTTCCTGAAGATCCCGGTCGGGTTGGCAATCTGGTCGCCGATCCCTCAAGTGTCTCCGGATGTGACGATTGGGTCTATGGAGAGACGCCTATGTGCCGCGAAGTTGACCATCGCTGAAGCGCGACGGTCAACTTCGCACTCCACGCCAGCGTTGTCCGGTTCACAGATGGCAGAGCAGGAGCATCAGAAGTCCGCAACCGACCGGCAGGGAGATGTTGTCGTCCACGCGGGTGGGAAATAGTTCAAGGATCGAGGCCGCAAACGCGCCTGCGAGGGCTACGGGCGCCGGGATGCCGAACTGCCAGGCGCCGAGCAGAAGCGCGACGGCCACGTTGGCAAGAAAGCCGCCGAGTGTTCCCTCGACACTCTTGCGACCGTTGAGGAGTTTGTGGCGTCCGAGCGTTTTCCCCGTAATGGCGGCGGCGCTGTCCCCCACGGCCAGATAGACCATCGCCAGCCGGGCGATGGATTTGTCCGGAATCAGCAGTGTGGTCAGGCAACACCCGATCAGGAGGAGCGTGGACGCCGTCAGGTGGCTGCGTTCTTTTTCTTTCCACAGCATCGGTATACGGGTCTGAATGAAAAGGTTCAGTTTTTCGTTTCGCAGCCGGGCCACGTCGAGGGCCAAGACCAGCGCTGTGACCAGGAAGATCAGAACCAGCGCGGTCGGACGTTCGAAGAATCCGTAGAAGAAGGGGGGAAGCAACCCGCCCCCCATGTGCCAGAGGTGCCGCATCAGGTCTTGTCGCGCGAGAGGCATGAGAAGGCTCCTAATGATAAGAAAAAGGGACGCGATAACAGGATTTACGGGATGAAGGTTCGATCTGTTTATCCTGTCCTCCCTGAAGTTGTTCCATCTGCAGCAGGAAAATCTACGCTATTCTGAGAAATCCACTTTCGTTTCAATTCTGTCCGGAAGTATCGCCCCTTTCCAGCATTTCCAGCAACTGTTTTTCATCCAGAACGGGGACACCCAGCGATTCTGCTTTTTCGAGTTTGGAACCGGCGTCTGCGCCTGCCACGACGTAGTGGGTTTTCTTTGAGACGGAACCGGAGACCTTGCCGCCCGCGTCTTCGATGCGTTTCTGGGCGTCCGTGCGGGTCAGGGTTTCCAGCGTGCCGGTCAGGACGAAGGTCTTGCCCGCGATGGGGTTGTCCGACGCGGTCCGTTTTTCTTCGCGCGCATGGCGCGTGGCGCGTTCTTCCTCGGTCAGTTCCATCGGCAGTCCGAGTTGCCGCAGGGCCTCGATCTCGGCGCGGTTTTCCGCCTGGTCGAAGAAGGTGACGATACTGTCCGCCACGATGCCGCCGATCCCCTCGACCGCCTGCAACTGCTCGGCGTCGGCGGTCATCAGGGCGTCGAGGGAGCCGAACGCCTGCGCCAGGTCGTTCGAGGCGCTTTGTCCCACGTGGCGGATGCCCAGCGCAAAGAGAAACGCGCCGAAGGGGCGCTGTTTGCTGCCTTCTATCTTCCCGATCAAGTTCCCGGCGGATTTTTTGGCCATCCGTTCGAGCGCCGCGACTTGGGGTATTTCGAGACGGTAGAGATCCGAGAACTTGTGGACCAGGCCGGATTCCACCAACTGGTCCACGAGTTTGTCCCCGATTCCCTCGATGTCCATCGCGTTGCGTCCGCCGTAGTGGAGGATGCGTTCCTTGATCTGGGCGGGACACCCGAGGTTTTCGCATCGCACGGCCACTTCTTCTTCACTCACGATGAGAGGCGCTCCACATTCGGGGCACTGGGCGGGAAACTCGTAGGGAACCTCCTCCCCCGTCCGCAGGTGCTCAAGGACGCGCGTCACCTTCGGGATGATGTCGCCCCCTTTCTCGATCACCACCTGATCGCCCACGCGAATGTCCTTGCGGGCGATTTCGTCGCGGTTGTGGAGTGTGGCGCGGCTGACCGTGGTGCCGGCCAGGGGGACTGGATCGAGGTTGGCCACCGGGGTGACCGCGCCGGTGCGGCCTACCTGAATGTCAATGGACTGAATGCGCGTGACGGCCTGTTCGGCGGAGAACTTGTAGGCGCAGAGCCACCGGGGCGACTTGGCCGTGGCGCCCAGGGCGGCGTGGAGGGTCCGGTCGTTGACTTTGACGACCAGGCCGTCGGTTTCGTAGGGGAGTTGTTTCCGTTTTTCCTCCCACTCGGCGATGATGTCGAAAATCGCCTCGACGTCGGGACAGAGCCAGCGGGTGGGATTGACCGGGAATCCGGTGCTTTCCAGGTGCTTGAGCAACTGGTCTTGGGTGGCAGGGAGATCGTACTGTTCGGCCAGGCCGACCGCATAAGCGAAGAAGCGCAGGGGACGACGCGCCACAACGCGCGGGTTGCGCTGTTTCAGCGACCCGGCGGTGGCGTTGCGCGGGTTGGCGAACGGCTTGATCTTCTCGGCGTCACGGTCGGCGTCGCGCTGGGCGTTCATGGCCTCGAAGGCCGCGCGTTCCATGTACACCTCGCCGCGCACTTCGAGCGCCGCCCCTGTCGGGGCGGACCACACGTCGAGTCGGCGGGGAATCTGAGGGAGCGTGAGCATGTTGCGCGTGATGACGTCGCCTGTCGTGCCGTTGCCGCGCGTGGCGGCGTAGTCGAGTGCGCCGTCCCGGTACATCAGCGTGGCCGAGACGCCGTCTATCTTGAGTTCCACGAGGTACTCGATGGGTTCGGACGTACCCAGCAGACGGCGAATCCGGTTGTCGAACTCGCGCAGTTCGTCGGTCGAGTACGTGTTGCCGATCGAGAGCATGGGGACGGCGTGGCGGATGGATTCGAAGCCTTCGGAGGGGGCTTCCCCGACGCGGCGCGTGGGTGAGCTGGGCGATGCCAGGTCGGGATTGCGCCGTTCGAGTTCCTCGAGTTCCTGAACGAGCAGATCGTACTCGCGGTCGGGGATTTCGGGCGCGGCGCGGTCGTAATAGGCCGCGTTGTGGCGGTTGATTTCCGACTCGAGCTGGCGCATCCGATCCCCGATGGAACGGGGATCCGGTTGTTTATCTGGAGCCGGAACCGGGTTCTGTTGGGGCGTTTCCCGTTTCTCAGGAGTTTTCTTAGGAGACGGCTCAAGGGGCGAGTCGCCAAAAAGATCCGGTTGTTCCATTTGTCGAATCACCTGGCCTTTCCGGGGAAGCAGGGGGCTTATCCCTCTTTTGTCTGGTCGAGCGAGGCGCTTTTTTCCGGGTCCGCGACGCGGGCACGATCATCGTCTTCCTGTATTCCGGCGGCCCGTTTCTCCGCCTGCAGCACCTGCCACGTGTAATACCCCAGAAGCGGAACAACGCCCGCCAGCGTGGCGAAGGTGAGAATTGGGGAATCCCACATTTGTCCCAGCAGGCAGAAGTAGCCGAGCGCTCCGCTGGCGACGTAATAGGGCAGGTGGAAGGCCAGCAGTTTCTCGTGCCGCTCCCGCCACCCCCTGGCTACCAGCAGCCGCTGGTACAAGTGCTCGCGGTGGGCTATGCAGATGTTTTCTCCCCGCAGAGTCCGGCGGACCAGCGTCAGCAGGACGTCGTAGAGGTAAAGACTCAACGGCAGCAGGAAGGCGGCGAAACGCAGGGGGTGTCCGCCGCTGGCCACCACAGCCAGCAGGGCCAGCAGCGCCCCGAGGGGCAGACTGCCCGAGTCGCCCAGAAAGGTCCGCGGACGGGGAAAATTCCACGGGAGAAACCCCAGAATGGCGGCGGCGGTCAGCAGGAAGGGGGCCAGGGTATTCCACCCGCTGTGGGATTGGGTGAGGGCCATCAGGGCATACCAACCGAGCGCGTTGAGCGCGAAGACGCCGGATTGTCCATTGACACCGTCCATGAAGTTGTACGCGTTGGTGAAGAAAAGGATCCAGAAGAACACAACGATGAGACCCAGCCACGAGGTGAGAAGCCAGGTGGAACCGTCGTGGTGGCCGCAGGGAGTCTGGCGGGCGGCCCAGACGGCCAGAGCCGAGAGAACAACCTGGCCGGCGAGTTTGGGAATGGCATCGAGCGCCAGAATGTCGTCAATCAACCCCAGGAACATCCCCCAGATCAGGAGAGCGAACGAAATCCAGAGGGCGGTGACCGGAACATCCGGGAGGAGCCCAGAAAAACTCTCGACGCCGAGATACCCCGCCACACTCGTCGTCAGAAGGAGCGAGAGGCAAATGCCGATACCCCCGACTTGAGGGGTGGGAATGCTGTGCGAACTGCGCGCGACCGGGTGGGCCAGAAGATCGAGGCGCCGCGCCACGGCGATCGCGATCCGGGTCAAGACGAGTGAGAGCGCGAAGGCGCTTGAACAGAGCAGAAGGATCTGTTGTGTGGCTGGAGACATGTTTTTCCTTTCCCCGAGGAACGCTCCCATTGTAAAGACCGCGACCGGGAACGCAGAAAACTCCAGGCAGATCATATCGCAGTGGGGCTGCGGGGGAAAGGTGAAAAATCGGATTCTGGATAATTGAAATAAGTGGAACTGACGTCTGAACGTGGAAAGGTTTCGCTCTGAAAACCGATTTTTCATGGAGTCCCGCCAAGCGCTGTTTTTAAAGGGGTTTTCTTTACACGAGTAAGGTTTTGAACGCGTTTTGTCCCTGTTTTTCGGTTGCGAATGTGAGTTTTCAATGCTACTATTTATTGACATATTGTGGAGATGTCTCTTTCCCCCTCTTGCGAGGGGAAAGAGATTCGTCGAACCATGGGGCGATGGGGATACGATGCGGGAAATTTTGAAGGAGGGGACAAGTTATGAAGCAGGGAGAAGTAAAACACAGGGGATTTACCTTGATCGAGTTGCTGATCGTGGTGGCGATTATTGCGATTCTGGCGGCCATTGCGGTTCCGAACTTCATGGAAGCGCAGGCGCGGGCCAAACTCTCGCGGGCGCAGGCAGACTTGAAAACCGTGCTGACCGCTTGCACGACTTATCAGGTGGATAATGGCAAGATTTTTCCGGATTGCAATGATGCCGATACACCAGCTGCGCGCAGGGGGATGACTTTCTCGCGTGAAAATCCGGGATCTTCGCCCGATGTGAAATTTGCAAAAGGCGGTTGGTCGGACTCGGATTATGAAACCTTCTACACGTTCGGTTCCTTTGTGCCGTTGACGACGCCGGTCGCCTACATGAACTCCGTGCCCAAGGATCCGTTCAGCAAGGTTATGCCGCTCGGATTCGATACGTTCGAACCCCAGCCGAACAATGTGGAATACACCGTGTTCTTCAGCGCGGGCCCCGATGGCGTGGATGGCGACTGGTACCGAGACAGTGAGATGGGGAGACTGAATAAGGGTCAGTCTGTTTCTTACGATGCGACCAATGGTACAAAAAGTCGTGGCGACATCTGGCGTTCGGTGCAGGTGAAGAACATGGCGACCTACAAGTTGCACTACGGCGAAATATTCTATTAGCCAACAGGCTACGCGCCTGCTCTGCTGAAAGACCGGAAAAATGTGAACCGCCGGGGAGCGCTTTCGAGCGCCGACCCGGCGGTTTTCTTTTGAAAGCGGTTTTTTCAGGGAATGCCGTGTCTGCCTGTCTCGGCGAAAGCCCCACCCGGGGCGCTCCGCCAGATTGTTTCGGTTATCTTGAAACAGCAGCTGAAACGAAAACAGGTTTTGACGCTTTGTCAGGCGGGGAGAAATGACCGAAATCCCTTCACCCTCTGCCCTGAAAATAGACGGGGTTCCTGTCGGTTAGAATTTTGATACGTGTACGTGACCCATTCCTCCATGAGGACTGGGTGGAATATTCTCCGCGCCGATCAGAAGATCGGCGTTCCCGGAGCCCCCATTCTTCCCTTGAAAAAGGCCTTTCTGGGCGGGCGGGCATCCCGCCCGCCTGAAAGAAAACCGGACGACAGGCGTTTCAACTGCGGTATTCAGGATTGTCAATTATCCATTGATCCCTACCGCACCACCCACATCGCCGGTTGGGAACCCGCTGGCTCGAACCGGACCGTGAGCGAGGTGTCTTTCTGAATCGTGAACTTCAGCGGGTTCCGGCCCGCGGCGCCCACCGGCACGTCGCCCGTCCACCGCACGAACCGCGACCCGGCGGCGGGCCGGGCGGTCAGCGTGACCTCGGTCCCCTCCGCAAAGAAGCTTCCCGACGGACTGACCGCCACCGTGCCCGCTCCCTCGACCGCGACGCTCAAGCGGCACAACGGCGCCACCGTCCGCAGGAAGGGGTACGTCTCTCCCTCAAAGATCCCCCAGACGGACGTGAAGTCCCAGTCAGTGGCGCCTGTCCCCCCACCCGGCTGGAAGGTGGCCTTCTGTTTCATCTCGGCGGAGGTTTTCCCGACCACCCCCGTTCCACCTGCAGAGGTGGTTTGGCCTGTCGTTTCCACGTCCCAGTAACAGGCGGTGACTCCCCCGATTGGCTCACCGTAACCGATCAACCCACCGGCATGCAAAGCGGGCGCGGTCACCGCACCTGTTGCGTAACAGCATTGAACCTTCACGGAATTGCCAACACAGAAGCCAATCAATCCACCCGCACCGGCGGTCGCTCCTGTTACCGTTCCCGTGGCGAAACAGTTTTGAACCACGGTATTGTCCATACAATACCCGACCAGTCCACCCCCACTTGAAGCCGTCCCCGTCACCGCTCCCGTCGCGAAACAGTTTTGAACCAGGGCGTTTTGCCAACTGCGCCCAATCAATCCTCCACTAATTGGAGAATCTTCTCCGTTTCCATTCGTGACAACCCGCCCCGTTGCAAAACTCTCGGTCACCCGGCCCACATTGTTCGAGATCAATCCGCCGCACTCCGACTCGTCAACCGATGGTCCAGTCAAACCCCTTATACCCGTCACAACGCCCGTGGCGAAGCATCGCTCGACTGAGCCGGAGTTCTGTCCGACCAATCCGCCGGCCAGTCTTCCACTCACCGGTCCGGACGCAAAACACCGGACCAGTTGACCGGAGTTAATTCCCACCAACCCTCCAAGCCTGGGGACCACTGTTGTCCGGCCTCCTGTTGCGGGCGAGACAACCGTGACGCTTGTCGAACAATCGGAGAGGAAGCCCGAAGGCCTGTTGTTACCCACCAATCCCCCGGCAATGGCGGAACCTGTCATGAACCCCATCGAAGCACCGGCATGAGAAACCCAACCGGAGGCCGAACAATTTTCAACCCGGCCATTGCTCCCACCCGCCAGTATTCCACCCGCCGACTTCCCCTCGATCGAGACCCGCCCATTCTCCAGCGTCAGGTTCTGGACCCTGCCGTATTTCCCGATCATCCCGAACAAGCCGACGTAATCCATTTTGGGCCGGTTGATTGTCAGACCGGAAACCTTTTTCCCGTTCCCCTCGAAGACGCCCCGGAAGGAGGTCATGTCAGGGCTGGAATCGGAATAAGCCCCAATGGGACGGAACCCTTCCAGAACGCTCGTGTCCGTCCCCGCGTCGTTCCAGGTCGCGGTGACCGACGCGTCTATGTCGTTCATCAGGAGGTAATAGCCTTCCAGATCCCCCGTGGCGATGGCCTGGAGTTCGGCCAGGGTCCGGATTTCGTAGCTGCGCAAGAAACGCGCCGTGACGGTCGTGTCGCCGGTCACGACCAGCGTCGTGGAGGCGGCCTCGTGATCGGCCACTTCCCCCGTCCATCCCGCGAACCGGTACTCCGCGTCCGGTGTGGCGGTCAGCGTGACCTCGGTCCCTTCCGCAAAGAAGGTTCCCGATGGACTGACCGCCACCGTCCCCGCTCCCTCGACCGCGACGCTCAGGCGGTGCAGCGGCGCCACCGCCCGCAGGAAGGGGTAGGTCTCTCCCTCGAAGATCCCCCAGACGGACGTGAAATCCCAGTCGGTGGCTCCCGTCCCCCCGCCTGGCTGGAAGGTCGCCTTCTGTTTCATCTCGGCGGTGGTTTTGCCGAAACTGACATCGCTACCCGCCGAGGTGGTCTGGCTCGTCGCTTCCTTGTCCCAGTAACAGGCGGTGATTATTCCCTGACAACTACCGACCAATCCTCCGAGAGTAGGCCATTTTGTATTGGCGCAGGTAATTCGACCAGAGGCAAAGCATTTCGAGATCTTGGTAAAGGGAACATATCCTACCAATCCGCCAAGAATCACCGACTCGCCTTGCGTACAGGTAATGGAACCCGTGGCAAAACAATTGTTAATGGTATTGTCACCATTGCAACCAATCAGCCCCCCCATATAAAGGGTTTGTCCCTTCTGTCCCTGCCCCGTTACATTCCCGGTTGCATAACAGTATCCGATTTTCCCATCGGACACTGTATATCCAATCAGGCCGCCGAATGAGTTGTTCGAACTCAGATACTGGCCCGTTCCCACCACATCGCCCGTTGCAAAGGAATTCATGACGATTCCCCCAAAACCGCTAAGTCCAATCAATCCACCGGAATCGCCCATTGCCATAACCGAAGCCGTCGCAGAACAATCGGAAATGATTCCCGTCATGTGCTCACCCGACAGCCCCCCTACATTCAGGTTCCCCGTGATTAAACCCGTGGCGGAACAGAGTGTCAATTTTCCCCGATTGCTCCCGACCAATCCTCCCACGTCCAGATCTCCTGTAACCTGAACATCCGCGGAACAATTTGAAACGATTCCGCCAGCATTTGTTCCCACCAATCCCCCGACACGTGTGGTTCCCGCCATCCGTCCCCTTTCGAGTGTCAGGTTTCGGATTTCCCCTCCTTTACCGAGAGCGCCAAACAACCCAATATCGCCTCTGGCTGGACGGTTGATCGTCAAGCCGGTGATTTTCTTTCCGTTTCCATTGAAAATCGCCCGGAAAGAGGTTGTGTCGGGCCAGGAATAGGTTCCGATGGGACGAAATCCTTCCAGAAGGTCGGTTTCGGAGGTCCCTGCGTCGTTCCAGTTCGCCGTGGCCGAGGCGTTAATGTCATTCATCAGGATGTAATATTCGCCCGGTACTGCCGAAGTCAGAGTCTGAAGTTCGTCCAAGGTCCGGATTTCGTGGCTACGAAGGAATCGAGCCGTGACGGTTGTGTCGCCTGTTACGATCAGTGTAGTGGAAGCGGCTGTCGGATCGGCCACCGGTCCCGTCCAGTCCGCAAAGTGATACCCTGCTTCAGGCGTGGCGGTCAGGGTGACGGTGGTGCCGTAGAGATACGCCGCCAGGTCGGGCGACTTCGTCACCGAGCCGTGCGCCGTGACGACCGTCAGAGCATACGTGTTCGGTTCGAAGTGCGCCGTCACGCTCGTATCGCCGGTGATAAAAATCGTCGTGACAACCGCCTCCGGATCGGCGACCGGTCCGCCCGTCCACCCGGTGAAATGATACCCGGTGTCCGGTGTGGCGGTCAGCGTGACCGTGGTTCCGTGGGGATACTTCGTCAGATCGGGCGATTTCGAGACGGAGCCATGTTCGGACGCGACCGCCAATGCGTATTCGTTGATCGCAAAGTTCGCGGTTACGCATGTCGGTCCATCCATGAGGACCGTGGTGGAAACGGACGCGGGATCGGTCACCCCGCCCGTCCACCCGGTGAAATGATACCCGGTGTCCGGTGTGGCGGCCAAGGTCACTGTCGTTCCGTGGGGATACATCGTCCGATCGGGCGATTTCGAGACGGCGCCATGTTCGGACACGACCGTCAATGCGTATTCGTTGATCGCGAAGTTGGCTGTCACGTTCTTTGGCCCGTCCATGAGGACCGTGGTGGAAACGGACGCGGGATCGGTCACCCCGCCCGTCCATCCGGTGAAATGATACCCGGTGTCGGGTGTGGCGGTCAGCGTGACCGTGGTTCCGTGGGGATGCGTCGTCAGATCGGGCGATTTCGAGACGGCGCCATGTTCGGACACGACCGTCAATGCGTATTTGTTGATCGCAAAGTTCGCGGTTACGCTTGTCGGTCCATCCATGAGGATCGTGGTGGAAACGGACGCGGGATCGGTCACCCCGCCCGTCCACCCGGTGAAATGATACCCGGTGTCCGGTGTGGCGGTCAGGGTGACCGTGGTTCCGTAGGTGTAGGTGGCCTGATCGGGTGATTTTGTCACGGAGCCGTGCTCGGCCTGAACCGTTAACGGGTATTGATCGAGCGAAAAATGTACCGACACACTCTTGTTCGCATCCACGAAGATTGAGGTAACGGCATGGGCTGGGTCGGTGACCGGGCCGGTCCAGCCGGCGAAATGATGGCCCACGGCGGGCTGAGCCGTCAGGGTCACCGTGGTTGCCGTGCTATAATCGGCCACACCACCGGGAGCAAGAATCTGATTACCGGACGGGTTCAACGTGAGCGATCCCGTTCCATCCACCGTGAGGATCAGGTGGAACGGTGGGGGAGTGGACCGCAGGTAGGGATAACTCTTCCCTTCGACGATTTTCCAGATGGAGGCAAAGTTCCAATCGGTCGCCCGTGTTCCGCCGCCGGGTTGGAAGGTCGCCAGCCGTTTCATTTCGGAGGTAGTTTTCCCCACCGCGCCCGTACCCGCCGGTGTGGTCCGGCTGGTCGTTTCCACGTCCCAGTAACAGGCCGAGATCACATCGTACGCGCGAGAACCGACCAACCCGCCCGTATCCAAACCACCCGTGACCAGACCGGAGGCAAAGCTATTCCGAATCGTTGCATCATCACGATTCGTTCCCGCCAGGCCACCCACGACTTCGTTTCCTGTCACCGGGCCAGAGGCAAAACAATCGTGGATCTGCGCATACCAGGCATTGTATCCCACCAATCCCCCCGTTTCGTATTGACCCGTCACCGAACCCGTGGCGAAGCATTTCCAGATGGCGGAATAGTCGGAGTTATAGCCCACTAAGCCGCCAACACCTCCCCGGCCCACAACAGAACCCGTGGCAAAGCTCCGGGTGATGCGGGCGTAGTCCTCATTCCTTCCCACCAGCCCTCCGGTTTCCAACCCCAGCCCGTTACCGGTCACCGTGGTCGTGGCGAAACAGTTTTTGACCAATCCGCCCCCCTGATTCATCCCGGCCAGGCCGCCGGTGGCTGAAGCGAGCGAGTCGGCGCTGGTCGCCGTCACAAAACCGCTTGCGGAAGCGTTGAGAAGGATGCCACCGTTCCATCCGACCAGCCCACCCACCGCATGGACCCCGTTCACCGCCCCGGAGACACGGCCATTCGTCACCCGGCCAAGGTTGGTTCCGACCAGCCCTCCCACATCCTGCGAGCCGGTCACCGAGACGTCTTCGAGCGTCAGGTTCCAGATTTCTCCTCCCAGGCCCAGACACCCGATCAGTCCGACTTGATCCATCTCGGGTCGGTTGAGGGTCAGACCGGCGATCGTTTTCCCATTCCCGTCGAACACTCCCTGGAAGGAGGTGGTGTCGGGAACGGAATATGACCCGATGGGAAGGAATCCTTCCCGGAGTCCTTCCGTTGTCCTCGCGTCGTTCCAGTTCACCGTGTCCGAGGCGTCCAGGTCGTTCATCAGGCGATAATACCCGGTCCGGTCGCCGGTGGTGGCCACGGCCTGCAACTCGGCCAGAGTTCGAATTTCGTAACCCCGGAGGAAACGGACGGTCAGGTTCTTGTCGGAATCCATGACCAGCGTGGTCGTGGCCGTTGTGCGGTCGGCCACCGGACCGTTCCATCCCGCAAAATGGTAACCGGAGTCCGGAGTTACTGTCAGCGAGACTTTCGTTCCCGGCGCGTACACCCCACCGGCGGGGTCGAGCGCGACCGAAACCGGTTCCTCAACCGTCACATTCAGACGGAACGGGGGCGGCGCAAAACGGAGGTACGGGGTGCTTTGTCCCTCGGCGATCCCCCAGACCGTCGTGAAATCCCACCCGGAAAACGTCGCCTGACGCTTCAGTTCCGCGAGTGACTTTCCTTCCCCTCCCTTCAAACTATCCGTATCCACAGGAGGCAACCAATCGGACGTTTCTTCGTTCCAGTAACAGGAATCAAAAGCCCCCGGGGTGAGATTTGATCCGACCAGATCCCCCCCATTGAATTCGACAGCTACCTTGCTGGAGGACTGGCACAGGACAACACCCCTGGAATAGCAATTCTTTATGGCAGTTCCTTCACTGAGTCCAATCAAACCTCCCGCATCGTAGAGTAAACCGATGGCCTCCACATCACCTGCCGCATAACAGTCAGTCAGAGATGCGGGGGGAAGCCAATCATATCCCAACGAACGCCCAACTAATCCACCCGCTGTTGGTAGATCAAAGAAGTTCATTTTCTGACAAGTCACCAAACCGGTGGCAAAGCACTTTTCGACCTGACCGCAGTTGAATCCGAGCAATCCACCAGCAGATCCACTGGAGTTTGAACTCTTCACCACACCGGTAGAATAGCAATAAGCGATCAAACCGCTATTCCCCGCCGCCAAACCACCGACTTGGGAAAAGCCGTCCGGGTTTGAACCAGTCACTCGCCCCGTGGCAAAACTGTACATAACGACACCTTCAGTTCCCCCCACCAGCCCCCCAACATCTTGTGTGCCCGTTACCGGACCGGTGGCGCTGCTGTTGAGAATGGAAGATTCGGGGGCATTGTATCCCACCAGGCCTCCACTCCAGGAACTTTGACCCGAACTCGCCACCTCTCCCGACGCCGCACAATCGGTCACAACACCCTTTTCTGCGTTGTACCCCACCAGGCCCCCCGTGTCGTTGTTGTCATCCAGACCCGTCACCGGACCGCTGGCGGTACAGTGGGCCATCGTTCCCCCGTCGTTTCTCCCGGCCATTCCCCCAATGGGGACATATTCCTTCCTTGTTGCCAAAGCTGTTCCCACCACCGCGACCGAGGAGGTTACATTCCGAATCGCCCCACTGCCGCCATTGCCTCCGACCACCCCCCCAATGTTCTCCTCGCCCGTAACAGAGCCTCCGACAGTACAGTCCGTAATAGACCCCAGATTCTGCCCCGTCAGTCCACCCACAAGCGAGGTTCCGCTCACCGCCCCATTTTCCAGGGTCAGGTTCCGGACTTTCCCTTCAACACCCACACAGGAAAACAACCCCACCCCATTCATTCCGATGCGACGGATGGTCAGCCCCGTGATCTTCTTTCCGTTCCCGTCGAAAATACCCCGGAAAGAAGTCGTGTCGGGAGAGTAAGAGTCGGGTGGCAAAGTTCCGATCGGGCGGAACCCTTCCAGGGTGTAGGTCGTGGTCCCCGCGTCGTTCCAGGTCGCCGTGGCCGAGGCGTCGAGGTCGTTCATCAGGAGGTAATAGGTTCCGGATGTTTCGTTGGCCTCGGCGCGTTCTCCGAGCCAGACGAGGTGGCCCAGTTCGGTGATCTGGAAGGCCGTGGCGGTGGTCAGGCCGTCCCCCACCATGGGGGCGACGGCCGTCTGGGCGTGGGCGGCGCCGGTCCAAGTGAGGCTCAGACAAAATGCAAGAATCAAGGAGGGGATTCTGTACCCGCGAACGAAAGCGGCTTTGGGGCGGGGCTTCTCTCCAGACGAAATGATACTGGAATCGGACTTCGTGACATAACGCGGGTGGGTACATTGCATGGCGATCTGCGTACTCCTTACCGATGTGGGAAATGTGTCGTTCAAAATCTTCAGATTGTGACGCACCGGGGTTTGCGGGTTGCTTCCTATCTGTCTTTACCGCACCATCCACATCGCCGGTTGGGAACCCGCTGGCTCGAACCGGACCGTGAGCGAGGTGTCTTTCTGAATCGTGAACTTCAGCGGGTTCCGGCCCGCGGCGCCCACCGGCACGTCGCCCGTCCACCGCACAAACCGCGACCCGGCGGCGGGCCGGGCGGTCAGGGTGACCTCGGTCCCCTCCGCAAAGAATGTTCCCGACGGACTGACCGCCACCGTCCCCGCTCCCTCGACCGCGACGCTCAGGCGGCACAACGGCGCCACCGTCCGCAGGAAGGGATACGTCTCTCCCTCGAAGATTCCCCAGACGGACGTGAAATCCCAGTCGGTGGCTCCCGTCCCACCACCCGGCTGGAAGGTCGCTTGGCGCTTCATTTCGGCGGTGGTTTTTCCAAAACGGGTATCGCTTCCCGACGAGGAGGTCTGGCCCGTCGTCTCCATGTCCCAGTAACAGGCTGTGATCGATGTCATTCCGTAGAATCCGCTCAATCCGCCAACATATGATCCTGTTCCCGTCACCGTACCGGTGGCAAAACTGTTTGTAATGGTACCTCCTCCCATACTGGACCCAACCAACCCGCCAACACGCATCATCGGACCCGTCCCCGTTACTGTACCGGTGGCGAAACATTTGGCAATGACACCGAGACTGGAATTGTATCCAACCAACCCGCCGCTGTACCGCCCTGTGGCCGCGCCGGTGGCGAAGCTATTTTGAATGGTGCTGCCGTATTGGTTGATCCCGATCAACCCTCCCCCTTCGCTGTTGCTCGTTACCACTCCGTGCGCGGAGCAATTGGTCACTGTGCCGTCGCTGTTATTCCCGATCAGTCCGCCAACCATCTGGGTTCCAGTCACAAAAGCAGAAGAGACGGATTTTATCGCCGTACCATTGTTGACTCCGGTCAACCCGCCGACCCCCACGGTTCCCTTTACCATACCGGTGGTGAAGCCGTTTCTCACCGTGCCGCTGTTGAGCCCAGCCAATCCGCCAACATTCGTAGCGCCAGCCAAGGAACCCTGGGATGAACAGTTCACGATCGTGCCGGCATTGACTCCTGCCAATCCCCCGACACTTGTCGCCCCTGTTACTTTCTCTCCCTCGAGGGTCAGGTTTCGGATTTCACCTGATTTACTGACACAACCAAACAGACCAACGTAGTTCGTCTTGGAACGATTGATCGTCAGACCCAGGATCTTTTTCCCATTTCCGTCGAAAACCCCGCGGAAGGAGGTGGTATCGGGATTGGAGTAAATCCCAATGGGCTGGAACCCTTCGAGGGTGTCCGTGGTGGTTCCCGCGTCGTTCCAGTTCTCCGTGTCCGACGCGTCAATATCGTTCATCAGGGTATAGTACCCCGTGAGATCCCCGGTAGCGACAGATTGGAGTTCGGCCAGGGTCCGGATTTCATAGTGGGGAAGGAAATGTGCCGTCACGCTCTTGTGGGTATCCAGAACGACCGTGGTGACAGTGGTGTCGCGGTTTGTCACCCCGCCTGTCCAGTCTGCAAAATGATAGCCAGCGGCTGCCGTGGCTGTCAGCGTCACGGTGGTTCCCGGCGCATAGGTCCCACCGGGCGGGTCCAGTGTCACCGATCCCTGACCCGTGATCGAAACATCCAGACGAAACAAGGGAGGGGCTGACGTGGCCCGCAGGTAAGGATAAGTTTGACCCTCGACGATCCCCCAGACGGTTGTAAAATCCCAATCGTCAGCCTCCGTCCCTCCTCCGGGTTGAAAGGTCGCCTTCCGCTTCATCTCGGCGGTGGTTTTCCCCATAACTCCCGTTCCCCCCACTGAAGTGGTCTGGCCCGAGGTTTCCATATCCCAGTAACAGGCGGAGATCTTTCCCCCCGCCCTGTTGCCGATCATCCCTCCAATTTGAAGGGATATAACTTTTTGGCCCGTCACCGCTCCAATGGCAAAACAATGGGTCAGTGTTCCTTTCTCCAAGTATCCAACCAAACCGCCAAGAGACAGGTTCGCCCCAAGAGATGAACCTGCGTTTCCAACTACAGTCCCGCTGGCAAAGCTATTTTGAATCGATCCACTGTTCCTTCCAGCCAGTCCACCGGCATCTAAAGATCCTTCAAAGGAACCTTCTGCCGGGCCAGAAGCAAAACTGTTTGCAATCGAACCGCTATTTTTCCCAACTAATCCGCCAATATACCAGAACGACCCTGAACCGGTTACCGTGCCGGAGGCGGAACAATTGGTAATCGAGCCGGTATTTTCCCCAACCAAGCCACCAACAGAACGTAGATTCGTACCCGTAATAACACCTGAGGCGGAACACGCAGTGACAGAACCGCCATAGTTGTAACCAATCAATCCGCCCACATTCGCGTTTTTTCCCTTGATCGTGTTGCTAACGGTACAACTTGTAATGGCGCCTTGCCTGTTGTACCCCACCAAACCTCCAATATACTGATCGGAACCTGTTATCGAACCCTCGGTCAGTATCAAATTCCGAACCTCGCCCCCTTTGCCGACACAGCCAAACAATCCGACACCATTCATCCCGGACCGATTGATCGTCACCCCTGTGATCTTCTTCCCGTTTCCGTCGAAGACGCCCTGGAAGGAGTTGGTGTCGGGACTGGAACTAATTCCAATCGGACGGAAGCCTTCCAGGGTGGCCGTTGTGGTTGCGATATCGTTCCAGTTCGCCGTGTCCGATGCGTCGATGTCGTTCATCAGGGTGTAGTATCCCGTGAGGTCCCCCGTGGCGATAGCCTGGAGTTCGGCCAGGGTCCGGATTTCGTAGCTGCGCAGGAAACGCGCCGAGACGGTCTGGTGACCATTCATGACCAGAGTGGTGGATACGGCTGTGCGGTCTGCCACCGCTCCTGTCCACCCGGCAAAAAGGTATCCCTCGTCAGGAATGGCCGTCAACGTCACAACGGTCCCATAGGTATAGGTGGTCTGGTCGGGAGACTTCGCCACGGAACCATGCACCGCTTCAGTCGTCAGACGATATGCGTTGAGTTCGAGGTGTGCGATTACGCTCTTGTGGGTATCCATGAGCACGGTGGTGGAAGTGGTTGTGGGGTTGGCAACCGGACCGATCCACCCCGCGAAACGGTATCTCGGATCCGACACCGTCACATCCATCGTTACGGTTGTCCCTGCGTCGTAACGGGCAGAAATTCCCGGAGCATAGACCGTTGTTCCGGATGGGTTCAATGTCAGGGATCCAGAACCGTCCACCGTCACACTCAAACGAAACGGGGGACGCGCGAAACGAAGATAGGGGTAGCTTTGTCCCTCAGCAATTTCCCAGACAGAGGCAAAATCCCATCCCGCAAAAGTCGCTTGTTGTTTCATTTCGGCGGTTGTTTTCGCAGTTGCCCCTGTGCCGCCTGCCGAAATGTCCCATCCAGTCGCCTCTTTGTCCCAATAACAGGCGGAGATCTTCGCTTCAGATGCCCTACCAATTAATCCTCCAATTGTAATGATTCCTGTTACTTTACCCGTAGCGAAACAATTCGCAACCGAGTCGTAATAACTGGAACCGACCAATCCTCCAAGCGAGTACGTCCCCGTAACAGTTCCTGTAGCAAAACAGTTTTTGATCGTCCCGCTATTTTGAGTTCCTATCAATCCCCCTATTTCGTTTCGTCCATTTACCGCTCCTGTGGCGTAACAGAAGGTCATTATGCCCGTAACGTTGTTACCAACTATTCCTCCAACATAATTGCGCCCTGTTACCCGTATATTTGCAATACAATTGGTCATCCGGCCGCCGTAATTGTCTCCGACGATTCCCCCAACAATGTCTTCGCCTGTTACCCAACCTCTCTCCATTGTCAGGTTTTTGATGCTGCCCGTCTCCCTGACATAGCCAAAGAGACCCACATAGTCCGTATCGGGGCGGTTGATCGTCAGTCCCATGATCTTTTTCCCGTTTCCGTCGAAAAATCCCCGGAAGGAGGTGGTGTCAGGATTGGAATAGGTTCCAATAGGTTTAAAGCCTTCCAGAACGTCTGTTTCCGACGTCCCCACATCGTTCCAGGTGGCCGTCACCGAGGCGTCAATGTCATTCATCAACGTGTAGTATTTCCCGGCGGTGTCGTTGGCGGCGGCGCGTTCTCCGAGCCAGACGAGGTTCCCCAACTCGTTGATCTGGTACGCCGTGGCGAGGGTCAGGCCGTCGCCCACGGTGGGCGCGACCGCCGTCTGAGCCAGGGCGCTCGGGGCGCCGGCGCAGGCGAAACCGAGGCAGAGCGTCAGGAGCAGGAGGAAAGGCTTCTTTCCCCGAGGCGGGATTATCACGCGGAAAATATCTGGGGACGGGGTCCAGAGGAAGGGAGAGAGGGGGAGGAACTTCAGGTTGATGGACGACATGAATACGTTGACTCCTTGGTTTTCAGAAGAATAGTGCGAGGGGCCTTTGATCGCGGAGAATTCTTTCTTTGCATTCAGTTTTCTGAGAAAGTGGACGTCTTGTCCTGGACTGCTCATTTTCCGCCTCCCGGAGAGTCCAGGGCCGGCGGTTGTCTTCGATGTTCTCTCAACTCATAAAAGACATGAAATATACCAGAAAGTCCAGTTCTTTCAACTGTCTGGACTGATGAATTTTACTGGAAACGTCCTGATTCGGTAGGGACGGGAGAGGACGCGAAAACGCGGATAACAGGTTGCCGACAGCAGGTTCTGACCGTGTCCCTTGATTTGGAATCGGGTCCGAGTTACAGGGTTGTGCGGGAGTCATGGCATGGGCATGGACACTCAACACGGTTTTCAGATTGACGCCAATCTGGGTGAAAATTCGGATAACGCGGGGGCGTCTTTTTCTTTTGTGCGCTCCTGCTTCCCAATCGCCAGAACGGGTTCTATAAACGTTCAAACCTCTGAAGTATCAAGAGTTGGCCGTCTTGCCCGGGTGCAGAAATGCACAATTAGCTTGTGAAAAATCTCAGGTGGATGCTACACTCCCGCCGGTGTGTGCCCGGACTTCTTTCCGGAGAAAGAGGGGGTTGCCGTGTCCCGAGACGGGGATGGCGCTTCCGTTCGCGGTATTTCCTTGTTCCTTTCGGACCGTGGCCAGGATCGTTTCATGCTGAATCACCCTTTGATGCAAAAACTCTTTGAACTCGAAGCCCTGCCCACCCTGCCTCAGGTGATGGAGCAGATTCTGGAAACGATTGACGACGAGAAATCCTCGACGGGCGATCTGACCAGTATTCTGGAATGCGACCAGGCGATTTCGGTGCAGGTGTTGCGATTGGCCAATTCCGCCTACTACGGTTTGCCTTCGCGCGTGGACACCATCCGGCGGGCGGTCGTTCTGATGGGTTTCGATACGGTGCGCCTGCTGACTCTGGCCACCTCGGTGATCCACTCGTTTTCGAAGAAGAACCAGAAAACCCTGGACCCGCTCGACTTCTGGATGCATTCCCTCGGAACCGCCAAAGCGGCGGAACTGATGGCCCAGCGTCACCCACGGCTGGGTCTGACGGCTGGCGCCTGTTTCACGGGCGGACTGCTGCACGACATCGGCAAGTATATTCTTTCGCTGGCTGAAAAAGAGATTTACAATACGGTCTATCAAGAAGCCCTGGCGACCGAGCGGCCTATTCGCGACGTGGAACGGGAATACCTCGAGACCGACCACGCCGAAGTGGGTGGGTGGGTCAGTGAAAACTGGCGGTTTCCTCCGGCCATTATCGCGATGATCCGGGGTTTCTATGTGACTTCCGATGTCACTGGCCCCTATCTGACCGATCGGGGTGTGGCCAATCTGGCCGATCGGGTGGCTCGAATGGCCGGGTTTGGCTGGGCTGGCGACCCGCAGATTCTTCCTACAGAGACGAATACCGCGAATTCTCTGGGGTTGAGTCACGAGGATGTGCTGTATCTGACCGAGAAAACCCAGGAGTCCCGGGAAAAAACACGAGAATTGCTCAACCTCATCACAACTTAGGAAAGGGAAACGACAGGACGGCCCCTCGGGAAGGAAGTCCGGCCGTGTTTTGACACGAACGGGGAGTCGTCTCTGAGGTCTCCTGAAGAATCGTCCAGACAGGATAATAGCGTAATCGCACAAACAAGAACCAAATCACTCGCTCCACTTGGATATTGATGAGTCCTGACAAGCATATTTTCAGCCAGGCGACTGCTCCCGCTCCAAGAACGATACGACAGCAAGAGGTTCAGTGATGATGGACGATCAGACAAAGATCAAGCTCTATTCGGATGCGCTGCGAGAGATGACCAGCCGCCACGAGCGGCTGGTGCAGGGGTTGTCTATTCTGCGTCAGATTGACGAGATAGACAGCACGAACCCGGATACCGACACCCTGGCGCGCAGTATTCTCGAAATTCTGGCCAGGGGCCTTCTGGCCGAAAACTGCTCGCTGATGTTGCTTGACGCCTCGGGCGAATACCTGGAACTGCGAGCCGCCTATAGCCCCTTCGAAGAACAGAGCCGTACCTACCGGCCCGGCGTGTGGCAGGGAAAGCGTTTCCAGGCGGGAGAAGGTATTGTCGGTCAGGTTTTCTCCTCCGGGATCCCCCGGCGTATTGACGATGTGACCGAGGCCAAAAGTTTCCTCGAGATCTCCGAAACAAACATCACCGTTCGTTCCCTCCTGTGCTATCCCCTGACCCTCAACCGCGAAGCGGTCGGCGTGCTCAACCTGAGCCACTCGCGTCCCCAGGCTTTCAGCCGCGATACGGAACAGATTCTGGCCATTATCGCTCAGCGAATCTCGCGGGCCTTGACTTCCCACGCGCTCTACAGCCAGGTCAAGTGGTCCGAATCCCAATATCGTCTGGTGTCGAGTTCCGCGCGCGACGGGGTCATTCTTTTTGCTCAGGACGGCTCCATCCTGCAGGCCAATCCCGCCGTGGAAACGCTGACCGGCGTACCCGCGGACGCCTATATCCAGAATCGAGTCCGGTGGGAAGATGTTGTCCATCCGGAGGATTTGCCCGGCTTTCAAGCGCAGCGTGCCCAGGCTATCCAAAGCGCGACTCATGGACAGATGGAATACCGGGTGATTGCCCAACAGGGCAAAGAACGCTATGTCGAAGAATGTTACTCCGTCCTGTGCGATGAAGATTCCTCGCAGACGCAGATCGTCGTGGTGGTGCGCGACATTACCGAACGCCGATTGGCCGAGGAACAACGCCGGCAACTCGACTCGACCCTCGAGGTCACTCCCCATCCCTCGATCGTGACCGATCCGGAAGGGATTGTGCGCTACGCCAACCCCGCTTTTGAACAGTTTCTGGGGTATTCGACAGAAGAACTCGGGGGACGAAAGATCGAGACCCTGATTCACGGCCGCGAAGAAGACGCTCCGCCGTTGACGCTGGATGCGGCCAGCAATTTCCAGCAATTCGAGGCGTCCACCATTCGGGCGACCAGCCAGAACAGCGAAGGTCAGACCATAGAGGTCGAAATTGTCATCGCCCCGGTTCGAGACCAGACCGGACGGATCCTGCATTTTGTCTGTACCTGGCAGGACATCTCGCGCCAGAGCCTTCTGGAATCGCAATTGCGCGAAGCCCAGAAGCTCGAAGCCATCGGTTCTCTGGCGGGTGGAATTGCTCACGACTTCAACAACATTCTCAGCGGCCTGCTGGGTTTCACGGAACTGGCCAAACGCGATGTGAAACCGGACAGCAAGGTGTACCAGAATCTCGAACATATTGCCCAGGCTGGCAAACGGGCCGCCGCGCTGGTTCACCATATTCTGGCCTTCAGTCATCTGGAAAACCACGCCAAGCACCCCATTTTCCTCCACCCGATCGTGAAGGAAGCGGTTTCCCTGCTGCGCGCCACCGTGCCTGCCTCCATAGACATCCTCAGCCACATCGAGACCCACTGTCCTGCCGTGTGCGCCGATCCCACCAGTATTCACCAGGTCGTCATGAACCTGTGCGCCAACGCCAGTCAGGCGCTTCAGGAAGCCGGAGGCTCCATTACCGTCTCTCTAAACACGGTCGAATTGACCGAGAACTCCGTCCAACTGGTGGAGTGCCCCGATTTGTCTCCGGGGCTTTATATCCAGTTTATTGTGGAAGACACCGGTCCGGGCATTCCCAAAGAGATTCAACAGAAGATTTTCGAGCCGTACTTCTCCACCAAGACGCCCTCGAAGAACGCCGGCCACGGTTTGGGACTGGCCACCGTCCAGGGAATCGTGAAAGCGCACGGTGGTCTGATTCGGGTTGAGAGTGAAACCAATCGCGGCGCCAAATTCGAGGTCTTGCTGCCTGCCATGACGCAGGAAACCAAAGAAGCATACCCCTCCGTACCTTCCCAGATGCCGCCCCTGCAGGCGCGCAACCTGCGCGGTAACGAACGCATCCTGTTCGTGGACGACGAGCGCATGATCGCCTACCTCGAGCAGACGCTGCTCGAAGAGCTCGGTTACGACGTCCGGGCCTTCACGTCCTCCACCGAAGCCCTCGATGCGTTTCAGGAGGATCCCGATGCGTTCGATCTCGTGGTCACGGACCTGAGCATGCCCCAACTCACGGGAACCGCTTTTGCCCGTGAAATTCTGACCCTGCGTCCCGATGTGCCGATCATCCTCTGCTCCGGTTTCTACGATGCCGATACGACCGAACGAGTCCACAAACTGGGTATTCGGGAATTTATCAAGAAACCCATCTCGACTGAAGAACTGGCAAAAACAATCCGGCGGCTCCTGGATTCCTACAAAAACGGGAATTCCTGAGCCGCCGGATTCTCAGACGGGTCCGATGCGCTTGACCGCCGAACCGCTTATTTCCCGCGCGGGAGTTCCCGCAGGTAGATGTTGCGGAAATAGACGGGGTTGCCGTGGCACTGCAATTCGATCTGGCCGGTCGGGAAGATCGGCTGGTTGCGGTCCCAGTAGTTTTCCATCGTCACATTGTCCACCACGAGTTTCCCGTTCAGGAAAACAGTTACCTTGTCTCCCACCATTTTGATTCGGAACGAATTCCATTCGCCCGCCGGATTGTCGGCGATTTCTGTGGGTTTGGAAGGATTCTTTTCGTTGTTGTAAAGCCCCCCCGAACCGATTTTTCTCGAATTTGCGTCCCAGATCTGCACCTGCGGCGTGCCGCGCAGGTAAATGCCGCTGTCCCCCTCGGGTTCGATCTTCCAGTCCACCATCATCTCGAAATCGCCATAGTCCTCGCGTATGGTGGCCAGGCTGAAGCCCTTGCCGTCAAAGAACAACTCGCCCTTGTCCGTTATGGTCCAGTTCCGTTTCATTTCTTCATTGGCTTTTTCCAGGGCGGCCTTCATTTCTTCCGGTTTGGCCTCGGCGCGTTTGATCGGATTGTCAAGAGGCGAGCGGGCCAACCCTTTCCAGCCGGTCAGGTCTTTCCCGTTGAACAACGCCACAAACCCGTCGGGGGGCGTGTTGAGCGGTCCGGCGGAGGGTGTTGTCGCCTTCTCCGGAACTGCCGGCAGTTCCTTGATCCGGATGTTGCGAAACTCGAGCGGATCGCCATGACCCAGGAAGCCGATACGGCCCGACTTGTTGAACAGGCCGGGGTGGTCGCGATGGTCCGCCGTTCCGTTCTGGGTCGCCTCTTTGAGGTCCGCGTCCACGATCGTTTCGCCGTTCAGGATCACTTTGATTCGATTGCCCTGAGCCACCACTTCCTGACTGTTCCATTCGCCGACCGGCTTGAGAAATTCGCGCTTCGCGGCCACTACCCCATAAATCGAGCCGTGGTACTGGTACGGTTGCAGGTCTTTGTATTTCTCATGCGTGTTGTCGATGATCTGCAATTCCATCGCCGCGTACGCCGCGTCCCCTTCGATCGGCGCCCGGATGCCCAGGCCGTTGTTGGCGCCGGGAGTCAGTTTGAATTCGAACCGGAACACAAAGTCCGAATACTCTTTTTCCGTATAAAGGTTGCCGCCGCCCAGTTCCGGATGCACTACGATCCGTCCGTCTTCGGCCACATACCCCTTGGTGTTACCGACCCAGCCGCTCAGATCCTTTCCATTGAAAAGCGACACAAACCCTTCGACCTGTTCCAGAACGCCGGAGGCTCGTTTCGCTTCATCTGGATTCTTGACCAGTTTGACGGCCTTCTGCAACGCCTTGAGCGCTTCGTCGCCTTTGAGGGGTTCTCCTTCGGCAGGACAGACGATCTGGATGACGGCCGCAGCCGCTTCGGCTTGAAGCGCCGCATCGTCGAGCGATTTCGCCACCAGTTGCAGCGACTCGACCGTGCGCACTTTGGCCAATTGTCCGATGGCCAGTTTCTTCTCATCCGGGCGTTTCGCTACGGTCAACGCCTGTTCGAACCCCTTCACCTTGTCCGTGTCGGACGCGGCCGACTTGCCCACCATTTCGATATACGCCTTCAAGGCCACTACGTGCAGGTTCATCTCGGGAGTGGACTCCGCGGCGCTGAACAGCACTTCCGCCGCGCTGCCATCCACCCACTTCGACAACGTGCGGATGGCCACTTCCCGCGCCGCCGCGTCCTCGCTCTTCGCGTCCGCCGCCACCACTTTCAGCGCTTCCACGCCGCCGATTCCTGCCAGAGCGGTTACCAGACGCGCCCGCGCGGATTTCTCCGCATTTTTCAACGCTTCAAGAAGAGCGGTTGCCCGCTGTTCCTTATCCGCGATCCGATTGGCCGTAGTCACCACCGCCCGGCGCGCCATCGTTTCCTCGCGTCCATCCGAGGCTTGAACCAGGCATTTCACCAGCACGGGCAGATCTTTCGGATCGGCAATCGCGGTCAGCGCTTCCAGTGCCGCCGTGCGCACCGCCGGGTCGTTCGACTTCACCAATTCCAAAACGGATCCAGACTGCGCGGTTGCGTTGCGCTGTCCCAGAACTCCCACCAGCGTCGCCTGTGTGGCAGGGGGCAGGGTGGGCAACGCCGCTGCGATGGCCGCCATCGGCGCATCGCCCGGCAACAGGGCCAGCCGCCCCGCCAAGGCCGGGGCCTCTTCCGGTGTGACCGTCTTGAGCATCTCGATCAGCGCGCCCTGACCCGCTTCGGCCTTCAGGGCCAGAACCGCATCCACCGCAGCCAGTCGCACGGACGGGTCGGCGTGACGAGTCAACTTCTCCGCCACGGGTAGCGCCGCCGCATCGCCGCGCGCGGCCAGCATCGCCAGAGTCTCGGCTTGCATTTCCGGAGTGGCCGCTTTTTCCGCCCGGGCCGCCCAGGTTTCCGTCACCGCTTTTCCGGGAAAGCCTTGAACCAGCGACAGCGCGGCCTGCCGCACTTCCTTCGAGGGGTTCTCGGACGCCTGGGTCAGATCCGCCATCGCGCCTTCACCCTCGGCCTTCACCAGAATGCTCAATGCCGCGCATTGCACAGCCGCGTGTTGGGGGTCGGTATGGCTTTTGATGATCTGGCGGCAGATTTCCGCGCACTTTTTCTGTTTCTCACCCTTCGATTCGGCCAGATTCTGCAAATACTTGAAATAGTACGCGCGCAATTCCGCCAGTTCGTACCCCTCGGACGCCGCAACCGCCTGCATCAGGACCGGTTCCGACTTCAGATCGCCAATCTGCGCCAACGCATAGAGCGCGGCTTTTTGAATCGCTTTGTCGTTGCTCTTCGCCAGTCCACTCAAGGCCTCCAGCGCCTTTGCTTCGCGCAGGTCGCCCAGCGCCTGGGCGATACGCATCTGACACGTTCCCTTGGCGCCCGGCAGCGCCGCCACCAGCGCCGCGCGCGAGGCGTCCGAATTGATCGTCACCAACGTCCGGGCGCTCCAGTCGCACAGCGTTTCATCGGTCAGATACTCGGCAAGCGCCGGGACCGACTCGTCCTTGGCGATGAATCGAAGCCGCTCGATCAGGAATGCTTTCACTTCCGAATTGGAGGCTTTCTTCAACGCGTCCAGAAACACCCCCACCACCATCTTGCGTTCGGCCTCGGCGCCCGCGCGCGACACGTGCATCGTCGCGCCCGAGAGCGCAAAGCGCGCGTTGACATCGTCACCCGCGCCCTGCGCCACCAGCATGGCGCACACCTCGCCCAGCGCTTCCGGCCCCAACGCCACCAGGCGTTTCGTCAAGTCGGTAGCTTCCTGCGAATTGGCGCCGCGGCCCTTGGCCAGAATTTCTTCCACCGCCGGCGACGTGCCCCACACCGTCCCCAGCCCCACAATCAACGCCAGAAGCAGGATCACTCCCGCCAACCGACGATTCCATTTCGATTCCCGTTTCATTGCGTCACTCCTTTCCTCTGTCGGTCACATCTACTACAGATGCCACGGTGCGCGCATGGGCTGGTCAATCAGCCGGTTTGCTTCCGGATCGCCCACAAACTCCTGTTTCACCGGATCGTATTTCAGGCTGCGGCCCAACCGTACGGCGCATGTGCCCAGATTCGTGATCGTACAGGACCGGTGGCCGTTCATTTCGTTCAACGCAAACTTGCTGCGCGTGCGCACCGAATCGAGGAAATCCACCCTCTGGGGTTTCGGGTCTGGGAACGAGGCCAGTTTCTTTTCGAAGTCCGGAATGTCGGAACGCATTCCGGGATACAGTTTCCCTTTCGGTCCCTGGATGTAAGGCGCGTCCTTGTCCTTGTTGATCGGATCAATGATAATCTCGCATCCATCGGCGTACTTCATTTCCAGACGCCACCAGGGCCGCACTGCGTCCGGATGTTGTTGGGGCGTGTCCACTGCAATCTCAACCGGGCTGGTGTCGTCCTTGCCCAGGAAGTACTGAATCGGGTCGAGGTAGTGCTGGCCCATGTCCCCCAGACCGCCCCCGTCGTAGTCCCAGTACCCGCGGAACGACCCATGCACCCGATGGCCGTTGTAGGGCTTGTAAGGCGCCGGCCCAAGCCACATGTCGTAATCCAGTTCCGGCGGAATCGGTTGCGTTTCGAGCCGTTCCTGGCCGGTCCAGTGCTCGAGTTTCCACCCGAAACCCGTCGCATCGTTCACGGTCACCCGCAACGGCCACCCCAGCAGGCCGCTTTCCACCACTTTCTTGATCGGCTGGACGTTTGTGCCAAATCCGTAGAACCCGCCCTCGAAGCGGAACCACGTGTTCAGACGAAACACCCGCCCATACTGGTTGATGGCCTCGATCACCTTCTTGCCTTCCCCGATAGTGCGGGTCATCGGCTTCTCGCACCAGATGTCCTTGCCCGCCCGGGCGGCCATGATGGACATCAGCGCATGCCAGTGCGGCGGCGTCGCGATATGGATGATGTCAATGTCGGGTCGCGCCAGCATCTCGCGGAAATCCCGGTAGGCTTCCACCCCCGCGCCGCCGAGGGCCTGTCCCTCTTTCAACCGCTTGGCGTCCGCATCGCAGACCGCCAACAGACGGGCGTCCGGGTTGATGTCCCGGATATGCCCTTTCCCCATGCCTCCGACCCCGATAATGCCTTTGGTGATCTGTTCGCTGGGGGGCGTGTTGCCCGGCCCTCCCAGAACAAATCGCGGCACGATCGTGAAAGCCGTTACCGCGCCCGCTGCGCGTTTGAGCAGCGAGCGGCGAGTCATCCGTTGTACACTCATCACCGTAACCTCCAGTTCGTATTAAAAGTCGAACCTCGACATACTTCCCGGGACTGTGTGTTCGTGTTGACCGATGGAACTTTCATTATCACCAAACATGAGAACCCATGACACCGGCACGCCCGTCGCGCACCGGAAAACAGACCAGCGCTTCTGCGCTGGATGACGGAAGTTTAATGTCCCCATCCCGGAGGGTCGAAAGGTGCGACCCCGGCTCGGAATGCGGACCCGGCCTGGAAGAAGCCGGTACGATATGGGGGCCACACCCGGAAGGTATGTCCACCTTGGGGGGGGGCTCTGCCCTGAAGGGGCGGCCAGTGTCAGCCCAGAGCAGAGCGAAGCGCCGCCCTGGGTTTGGACCGATCCTCTTTTTCTCAAGGGCTGTAAGCTCGCCCCAACGGGTGAAGAACGATTCCGCTGAACGTTCCCCTCAACAATCAGGACGAGATCGCCCCTCTGACAATCAGTTCCCGGCTCCCTCTGTCTTTTCCTCTTTGCCGTTCTCGTGGAAGAAAAGGGCGAACAAGATCATTACCACGCCCGACATAGCGGCTGGTGTCAGCCAGATAAGTTTCCAGTTGCGCGCCACCACTTCCTTGGCTTCGTTCAGGGTGGTGAAATGATCTACCACCAAACCCGACAGACGCGAGCCGATATACATCCCCAACCCCAGCGTGATGAAGGCAATCATCCCCTGCGCGTTGGCGCGAATGGCCAGCGGCGCCTTGCGATCCACATAGAGCTGGCCCGTCACGAAGAAGAAGTCGTAACAGATTCCATGCATCATGATCCCCGCCAGCACCATGATCGGCAACCCCTCCTTCGGGTTGGGATCGCCGAATGCAAACAGGATATACCGCACACCCCAGGCCAGCATCCCGACCAGCAGCATTTTCTTCACGCCCAACCGTGCCAGGCAGAACGGCATGATCATCAGGAAGAAGATCTCGAGCATCTGCCCCAGGGTCATTTTGCCTTCCCAGTTGCTCATGTTGTGCTCGCTGAGAAATGTGCCGGTGAAACTGAAATAGAACGTCAGGGGGATACAGATGAGGAGTGAACCGATCACAAAAAAGAGGAAGGACGGTTCTTTCATCAGGCCCAGCGCGTCCAGGCCCAGGATGTCGCGGACCTTCACCGCCTTGCCCGCCGATTTGGGCGGCGTGTGCGGCAGCGTGAAACTATACAACCCCATCAAGAGCGAAGCGCCCGCCCCGAGTTGCAGGGAAGTCGCCTTGTCGCCAATTCCCAGTTGAGCCAGAACCCACCCCACCGTGATCCAGGCGATCGTCCCCATCACGCGAATCGAGGGGAACTCCTTACTGGGGTTTTCCATGTGGTCGAACGAGAGTGAATTCGTCAAAGACAGTGTCGGCATGTAGCACAGCGTATAAGTCAGCAGCACATAGAAAAACGTCATGGGATCCTGAATCCTCGAGACCCAGAACAACAACCCCGCGCCCACCAGATGCAGAGTGCCCAACACTTTTTCTGCCGAGAAAAACCGGTCGGCGATCATCCCGACAAAGAAGGGTGAGAAGATCGCCGCAAGCGCCGTGGTGCTGTAAGCCCGTCCAATATCATCGCCCGTAAAATTGATCTTGGCCAGATAGGCCCCCAGCGTCGCATACCACGACCCCCAAATGAAATACTGTACGAACATCATCACCGACAATCGAAGACGCGTATTCAGATTCATCGCACACCGGTTCCTTTCCCGATTCTGGCGCTCAAGAGGAGTCCCCTTGTTTGAATTCCTACAGTTTGATCACCTCGCCCGTGCGGACCGACTCGTCCGCCGCCAGCACGATGCGCAGGCTGTTGATCGCGTCCTGCCAGTGGTCGTTCAGATCGAGGTCTTCTTCAATGGCTTTTTGCAGATACGCCTGCTCGCGATCACACAAATCCTGATGTCCCGGTTCGTCGTGCGTGTCAATCCACTCGTCTTCCTTCGAGAACTTGCCCTCTGCGTTCAACTCCGCATGGTGCAACTGGAGACAATTGGTCTTTGTGTGCGAATCAATGTCGTCCGACGCCATGTCGTTCTCGCCATCGCGCGACTTCACGATGCTCACGCACCCCTTCGGTCCCACCACGTCCTTCACGAAAAAGGCCTGTTCGCTCATCATCGGACCCCAGCCCGCTTCGTACCACCCCACCGAGCCGTCTTCGAACTGCACCTGCAACTGGCCGTAATTGTACATATTCTCGGCGATCTCGCCACTCAAACGCGCGCCGATCGCGTGAATCTTCACCGGTTTGGAGCGCGTCATCTGGCACATCACATCCACGTAATGCACGCCGCAGTCCACGATGGGCGACATCGAACGCATCAGCCCCTTGTGACTGTTCCACATGTAACCCGAGCTCTGCTGATTCAGGTTCATGCGCATGACCAGCGGTTTGCCGAGTGTGCGGGCTACCTCGATAAACTTCATCCAGGCCGGATGCTGACGCAGGATGTACCCCACCACCAGCTTGCGGCTATGACTGCGCGCCAGTTCCACGATTTCTTCCGCTTCCGCGACGGTCGTGGCCACGGGTTTTTCGACAAACAGGTGGACTCCCGCTTCCACGCATTGACGCGCCAGAGCCGCATGGCTATCGGGGTAGGTGCAGATCGCCGCCACATCGGGTTTCAACTCGCTCAGCGCTTTCTCGAGCGAATCGAATTGCGCCACACCACCCAGCTCCTGCGCCAGTTTCTCGCGGTTGGCCGGGAACATGTCCACCAGCCCCACCAGGTCGAAACCCTCCAACTTGTGGTAGGAACGCGCATGCGACGACCCCATGTTCCCACATCCGATAACGATGACTCTCAATTTCTTGCTCATGATCGCGCCACCTCTCCTGTTTCAGGATTTCCATGGAATAAATTTACACGCGGTGAAAAGAACCGTCGGGATTGGCCGACAAGGGCCTTCCGTAAACAACCCTTCGCCCAGAAGAGGGAAAAGAAGGAGATACAGGCGTCCACCGGTACAAAACAGACTTTCCCCCCAAAAAAACGGCTGTCAGATTTACAGACACAAAAACGCTTCACCCCTCCGAACCGATGGTATCGTAGCAAAAAAAAAGAACGCTTCAAGAGTTTTTCGTTCGTTCAACGAGAAAAAGATGCCTCTCATGCCCGCTGGAATACACCATTTTCGGAAGAGTATGAAAGGAAGCCCGGTCTTGTATGTCAGTAAAACGGGGAAACTTTTCTAAATGGAAAGAAACTGGGTCCGCCCGAAACCCGCGATTCCGTACCGCCGCGCCCCCGCCGCCATTGCAGTTCCATACCGCCGCGCCCCCGCCGGCATCGCAGTTTGCTCTTCCTTACCCATATCCGAAGATCTCTGCATCAGCCGCTGAAAACCGCAGTTGAGCGTCTCTGCCCCGGTTTTCCTCATAGGCGGGCGAGACGCCCGCCCTCCCATTAAACGCCCATCTTGGGGAGAGAAAGCGGTGCCGGGAACGCCAATCTCCTGATTGGCGTAGTCAGATACCTCACCCAGAAGTTGAGGGAGCCAAAACCGTTTTGCCCCATAACAAAAGAACAAAAGACTCGTTTTCTGTCCTCAACTGCTGTTTTTCAGTGAAAAGGCATTTCTGGGAGGGCGGGCGTCCCGCCCGCCTGAAAGAAAAACCGGACTATAGGCGTTCAACCGCGGTTTTTAGCGACAGAAGAAGGAGACATGCCCTTCCCGGGACCGGCGAGGGGCCGCTCGGCACAAATGAGTCTTCTTGATGACCTCGATTGTGTTCAGATCGCCGAATCGTACACCCACAGCGCCGTGGCGCCATACGTGTAACGGCGCCGCAGAACCCAAAGTCCCGCCACTTCTTCCTCCAGGTCCGCCTGTCTCTCCGCCTGGACCACGCACACGTGGCCCGGCTGGCGCACCGATGGCAATTCGGCCAACGCTTCGAGTGTCTGAACGGCCCACCCCTGTTTGTACGGGGGGTCCAGAAAGAACAGCATCGGCTCCTCGATCCGGAACGCCTCGGAACTCAAAGCGCCCGGCATTGTCTTCGGGATACAGACGGCGCGCGTTTCACACCCGAGCAACTGAAGATTCTCCCGCAGACAGGCCAACGCCTCCCGCGACTGCTCGACAAAGACCGCGCGCGGCGCGCCCCGGCTCAACGCCTCCAGCCCCACAATACCGGAACCGGCGAACAGATCGAAGAACACATACTCCTCGATCAGCGGTCCCAGGATGTTGAACAACGCCTCGCGTACCATAGAAGGAGTGGGCCGGGTATCCAGACCCGTTGGAGTTTTCAGTTTGCGTCCCCGCCATTCTCCGCCCGTGATTCGAAGCATCGTGTCGTATCCTCACTCGTTTCTCTGAATTTTTCCACCACCGCTGGACTGTATCAAAAACCGCCAGGCATCGCAATGCCTGGCGGCTCTCTGGTTACACTCAAAAACACGTTCGGGCGCGTTTGCCTCAAAGAGCGTCCAGCATTCCCCGCACCCGCTGCAACTCTTCTTCCGCTTCCTGCACCAGATCCAGGACCATCTGCTTCATCGGCTTGACATCGTGCATCAGTCCCACGCTCTGGCCCGCCATCAGCGATCCGTTCTCGACATCTCCGTCCACCACGGCGCGACGCAGCCCGCCGACCCAGAAATTTTCGACTTCATACTGGGCCTTCTCGCGCGAAAGCCGCCCCGCCCGCATTTCTTCCAACAGGTGCAATTGCAACTCGCCGAACTCGTCCATGGCCCGGTTTGCCAGCGCCCGCACAGCCACCACCGGCAGCTTCGAGTCGTACTGAGGCGTCGAGATGGCCTGACGCGCCCGCGCCTTGCGGAACGCCTCCTTGAAGTTCGGATGCGCCGTGCATTCTTCCGTCATCACGAAACGCGTCCCCAACTGGCAGCCATACGCCCCCATCAGCAACAGATGCGCGATCATTTTGCCGTTGCCGATGCCTCCGGCCACAAAGACCGGGAAATCGCGCGATTCGAACAGCACCTGCTGCAAGAGAATACTCAGCGAGACATGGCCGATGTGCCCGCCCGCTTCGCTCCCCTCGAGGATCAGGGCGTCAATCCCGAACCGGCGCATCTGATTGGCAATCGAGTCGGCGGAGGCGAAACACATCGTCCGTTTCCCCGCCTTCTTCATCTCGGTCACATCGGGCTTTTTCGGGAAGTTGCCCGCGAAGACGACAAACGGAACATTCTTCGACCGCAGAATCTCGTGATGGGTCCGGTAGTGCGGAGCGATTGTGATCAGATTCACCGCAAACGGCTTGTCGAGGTGCGTGATGCAGCGGTCCACTTCCGCCTCGAACGCCTCGGGGGGCATGTTGCCCGCCGCCAGAACCGGAAACGCCCCCGCTTCACTCACCGCCCGAACCAACTCGAAATTGCTGATCCACGTCATCCCCCCCGAAATGATCGGGTACTCGACTCCCAGAAAATTCTTCCCGTTCTGCCACAAGCGTTCGAGCATGTCCGTTGTTCCTCCTTTTCCCCAACCCTTTTCCCATTCCGGCATCGCCCGGGGGGACTCAAATCCGCAAGGCCGCTTCGACCAGCGCGTCTATATTGGCCCCCACTTCGCCATGCCCGAAAACAGCCGAACCCGCCACAAGCACATTGGCGCCTGCCGCGACCGCCAGCCCCACGGTCTTCGGGTCAATTCCCCCGTCCACCTGAATCAGGAACTTCAGTCCCCGTTCCTCGCGCAGGCGCGCCAGCTGGCGCACCTTGCTCAACGCCGCCGGCATCAATTCCTGTCCGCCGAATCCCGGTTCCACCGTCATGACCAAAACCAGATCCACCTTGTCGAGTACGGCCTCGATCGCGCTGACCGGCGTCTTGGGCTTGATTGTTACGCCTGTCCGCACTCCCAGACGTTGAATTCGTTTCAGCGCCCGGGGAAGGTCCGAAACCACTTCGGCGTGGATATTGACCAGGTCCGAGCCGCTGCGGACAAACGCCTCGGCATAATCCATCGGATTGTCGAGCATCAGGTGCGTGTCTATGAAAAGCTGGGATGAGAGCGTCCTTAGCGACTTGACAACGGGGGGGCCTACCGACAGGTTCGGCACGAAATGCCCATCCATCACGTCCACATGGATCCAGCGGACTTTCTTGCGTCCCACCCGCCGGATTTCGGCTCCGAGGTTGGCGAAATCCGCGGCCAGAATGGATGGCGCCAGTGTCAGCAGCCGTTCAGGATGCGCGTCAGAGAAAACCTTCGATACCGTCGTTTCAAAACGTTTCCCATTGGCGCTCGTTACCTTCCCCATGTGCCCGTTTCCCCTTTTTCCAGAATACCCGCCGCCCGCCGAAACCGTCACTCCGGTATCTTCATGCCGTTGCTCCGCAACGCAGTGCGGGCCTTTTCGGCCTCCTTGGATTGGGGCGACTTCTTGATGATCGTCTGGTAACACTCAGCCGCTTTCACCTGATTGCCCATCCGCAGATACGTCAACCCCAGTATGTCATAACTGGCCAGGTGATCCTTATCCAACTTCAACGCTTTCTCCAGGGCCTCTCGCGCCAGTTGATAATCGTCCTTGCCCGCGTTTGGGCGCGGTCCTCGCTGGCAATACGCCTCGCCCAGACCGCAGAAATAATCCGCCTCTGCCCCATCTGTTTCTACCGCTCTTTTCATCTGTCCGATCGCCTTATCGAGATCGCCCGCGCCGATCGCCTGCTTCCCCAGCATGTAGTGGCACCGCGCCAGATCCTCGCGCAACTTGCGCGCCTCGAACGGGTCCGGTTTGGCTTTCTGCAATTCTTCGATCTTCAGGATCGCATCGGCGTATTGTCCGGCCTTTGTCAGCGATTGAATTTCCGCCTGAGCGCTTTCCTTGCGCTGAGCGCCGGCATCCGCCGCCCCACCGGCGTCCTGCGGGATATCCCCCCGATCGCCCGGACGGTCGGGGGTGCGCTCCAGAAAACCGCTTTCGGCGCGCTCGCGCTCCGACATCCCGCGATCCCGCGTGTCGCCTGTGGCGCCACCCGAGGAATCCAGGGACCCCGCTTCCGTGTCCCCCGTCGAGGATTCGTCCATTTGTTCACCGCTCGACTTCGATTCCGACAGCGATCCCCAATCCAGATAACGCCCCGCCCAGAAACCGCCCGCGCCAGCCGCCAGGACCGAGACAAGATAGATCAGGGCGAATACCCACATCCGCATCCCGGAAGCGGAATCGCTATTGGCCGCGCCGCCTCGACCGCGGCGGCCGCCCGACGACTCCATCTGGGCTGCGTGAAACAACAAATCCCGAATATCGTTGCGCAACGGCGCTAATTCCGCCGCCTTTTTCAGCAATGCCTTCGCTTCGGCAAAATCTTTTCGCCGAATGCATTCCACAGCCGCTTCTTTTAACCGATCCACATCCATGAGCGATCCCATCTTCCTTTTTCAGACTCCGAAAGGCAAGGCAAACCCGCACCCCAAAACTTCCGGCCCGATTGTTTTTCTGCGTTTCAATCCAGTCTGGCGTCCCCGTTCAACGGCGACCCAGTCCCAGTTTCGCCCGAATACGTTCCCACGTCTCGCGCCGGTGACGCGGTTTAAACGGACGATACACATTCTTGCGGAACCAGTGGCCAACCCGCCAGTGCCACGGCTGACACTCCACAAGCTGCCGTTCCCCGGCGGTCAAGTCTTCCGGACGATACGACTCCTTGATGCGCGCCAGGTTGATCCGGTCCACCTCGACAAGCCGCTCGAACACCCACCGTCTCAGAGCGACCGCGCCCGGCGGCAAATGCACCGCCGTGGCGAAGTCGATCAGATAAGGCTGCTCCGCGCCGTCCAGCAGGATATTCTTGCGCCGCAAGTCCCCGTGCGACCAGCCCCGCCGGTGCATTTCGCCCACCAGCGCGTTCAATCGCTCGAAGAAGAGCGCCGACGGAGCCGCCTCCTCGCGATGGGGGAGACGATCCGCGTAAAGCCGCTCGATCAACAATGCGTCTTGCCCCACCACCCCGGCGATTCGGGGCAACCCCGGCAAACCCTGCAAGGCTTCGAGCGCCCGCGCCTCGCGCCGCATGGCGCGCCGATTCACCAGGATCCGCATCCACCAGGGACGCCGAGAGAAGTCCTTCAACACCCAGTCTTCCGCTCCACCCGTCATGGCATACACATCCGCCTGACCACTCGAGCGCGCGGGATGAAAACACTCCCCCACAAACGGGGCAATCCCCTCGCACGTCAACGGGAACGGCAGGACTGGCTCTGTATCAACCATCTTTTCCCCCACATCACACACCACCCCCCGCGTCGTCCAGACAGAGAAAGCGCGACCGGGTCCGGTTTCTTCCGCAACTCCTCAGCAGTCTTCTTCAACTCCTGAAGAACCACAGAGAATACTCGCAGGCAACCGCAAAACATGCAAGAAGTTCTTGACCGCAAAACACCCGGCCACACGGGAATTCCATCGGATTCAACCTGAAACGGCAGTGAAACGGGACGTGGAGAGGACATTTTGCGCGCCACGGCTCCCCCGGTCAACAGGGAAGATGGAACGTCCGGGTCTGTCCCTGGATTGACGAATTGTCTATATGATCTTCCGGTTTACTTGAAATCAACAACCCCATCTTGCGGCCTTCCCACAGAGAGAAAGGCGGTTTTTGAGGTGGCATGGGCGTCCCGCCCATGAAGAGGCTCCGGAATAAAGGATCCGAAATCCTCGGTTCTGCCGACGAAAACGTCGGCAATTCACGGGCGGGACGCCCGTGCCACCTCCGAGCCTTCCCCGCTTTCACAGCGACGGGGCACTTCCCGCATCCCCTCCCTCGAACGACAACCTCACCCTTCACCGGACAATGAGGAGTTCCTGGGGTCTGTCTCTGGATTGACGAATTGTCCCGGTCTCGATTCCGTGGAATCTGTCCGCCCCCCTGCTTTATCGCTTCCGTCCCCCGCTTTCCGTTCCCGGTTCGCTCGTAATTTAACCAAAAAAATACTTGCAAAAAATAGTTGTGGTCTGAACACCCGGTGTGGTATCTTCCACCTTAGATCACCATGTAAGGTGAGAGCCAAAGTGCAAGAAAAATTGACGGCATTTTATTTCAAGGGACTAGGGAGGGTGAAAATGAGACTGGCAAACGGGTTGAAAGCACTGGTGTTGTGCCTGGTGGTCATGGCCATGATGACTGGCTGTACCACGACGCAGAAGTGGGCAGCGGGTGGTGGTCTGGTCGGTGCCGCGATCGGCGGGCCATGGGCCAACCATGTGGGTGAACTCAGCGCAGCGGAAGGCGCTCTGGTGGGTGCGGCGGCGGGCGGTTTGACCGGCGCCCTGATCGGCGACATCATTGATCAGAAAGCCACCGACAAAGAAATCGCGAGTTTGAAGAAACAACTGGCGGATAAGGATGCCCGCATCAAGGAACTCGAAGCGGAAATCGAACGCCTGAAAGCCGAACTGGCCAAGGGCCAGCCGGTCAAGCCCATCACCCTGACGATGGGTGCCGAAGAACTCTTCAAGCCCGGTCGCGCCAAACTGACGGCCGAGGGTGAGAAGACCCTTCAGGAAATGGCCAAACAGCTCAATGGCGATTATGCCAAGTGCGCCATCTTCATCGAAGGTCACACGGACAGCGATCCCATCAAGTACTCCAACTGGAAGTCGAACTGGGAACTGGGCGCCGCCCGTTCGCTGGCCATCACGCACTTCCTGGCCGAGAAATGCAACGTGGATCCGAAACGCCTGGGCGCTTTGAGCTTCGGCGAGTTCCAGCCCCGCGCTGACAACGCCACCGCCGACGGCAAGAAGCAGAACCGTCGCGCCAGCGTGGTGATTTGGCCCGAAGTGAAGATCGAGAAGCAGGAAATGAAGAAGTAGTTCCGATTTCGTGGAATTGCTTGAAAAGTTGAGATGTGACAAGATTGCTCCCCCTTGGGTATTCCCTTGCGGGGAGCAATCTTTTTCTGACTGAAGAGGAGACTCTCTCACATGCGTCGTTTGACACTTGCCCTTCTGGTCCTGCTTTTGGCCTGCGGTTGCGCTTCGTTCCGGAAACCGCAGGAACCCCCGAAAAAAGCCCCTCGTCCCGACTCGCCCTATGTGCTTTACGTGGAACCCACCGTGCGGGTCGCGGGCGCTCTGGATGCCAATACTGACGTCGAATCATCCGTCAAGCAAAACCTCGCCCTGGATCTCCAGAAGAGCCTCTACAAGCGCATTCTGGCGACACCCGAGCGAACCGCGCCCATCGTCACGGACAACTACGATACCCTCTGGACCTACCTCCAGACCGGCAAGACCGTCTATCAGATCAGTTGTACCCTGACGAACTACGAAAAAGGCAACGGCCTCCTGCGGTACCTTCTGGGGGATTGGCCCACCTGGTACTCCGACGATTATGTCATCTGCGACTACATGGCCGGGTACGTGGCCCTGCAGGCCGATTGCACGGTGACGGATCTGGGGAAAAAGACCCAGGTTCTTCAGTTCTCCGCCACGGAGAAATTCTCGGGCAACCCGCATGGGGGGCTGAACTTCTTTGTGTTCTCCCCGAACTATGTCGCGGGGAAAACCACCCGCAGACTGGCCGATCAACTCATCACAAAACTGGCAGATCAACTCTAAGCCCCACCTGCAGGGGTCTTTCATGAAACAAAATGGGCATTCCTCGTTGTGAGGAAGGCCCATTTTGTTTCATGAAATCTGTTTCACCGCACCCGGTTCCCGTGTCATTTAGGGGACACCGACGGGGTTTCTCTGTTTTAGGAAAAGCCTGTCAATCCATGTTTGCTTGCTCGTTTGGGCCCATCTTGAATCAGTCAGGGGGCTTTCACGGCAACGGTTTGATCTGGATGTTCTTGTAATAGATCGTACTGTCGGGATCGTGTCCCTGCAGCGCGATAGTACCGGGGGCGATGAGCCGTCCTTTCATGTCGGGCGTCCGTTCCGCATTGGCCGGTTCCGTGTAATCCACCACGGTCTTGCCATTCACGCTGATGAGCACATGCTTCCCCTGCACGATGATGCGTTCGGTGAACCACTCATCGTCCTTGGCCACTTGTTCCTTGACGTCCTGGATGGCGTAGAGGCTGCCGGTTTTGCGCCAGTCGGTGTGCGTGTTGTTGACCTGCACTTCGTACCCCTTCGACGGCCAGCCGGTCTCCTGCAACTCCGTAGCGAAGTAGATGCCGCCATTCGACCCCTTGCGGGTCATGACATCCACCTTGAGCTCGAAATTCGTGAATTTGTGGTCCTGCACTGGCCCGGTGTAGAACAGGTGCGAACGGGTTCCTTTCGCGACAATCGCGCCGTCCTGAACCGAAAAGCATTCCTTGTTTTCCGTTGCGGTCCAACCGTCCAGGCTCTTGCCGTCGAACAGAGTGTGCCACCCTTTTTTCGGCGCTTTATCGCTCGTCTTGTCCCCTGCCTTTTCGGCCCGCGATTCGGCGGCGTCTTTGGGCGCCTTCTTCTTTTTCTCCTGCTTGCCGTCCTTGTCGCGCTTCTCTTTCTTTTCCTTCTTGTCGCGCTTGTCCTTGTCGTCATGCTCGAACAACGCGCACCCGCCCGTCATCGCCACCAGAAACGACAACGTGAACAACAACAGAAAAAAACGCTTCATCCTACCGGTCTCCCTTTTAATGAGTATGGTCTGCCGCACGCAGTCTTTGTCCGTTCATCGGTCCCCCAGAACCACGGGAAACACCATTCCTTCCCGGAAAATGCCGCCTGCGCAGGAACACCATCCTAATCCTGCGATCCGGCTAGACGCAAGGAGATAGGGAATAAAAACCCTTACTTTTTCGAGGTTCTGGCTTTCGGCGTCTCGGCCTTGCCCGCCTCTTTGGCCGAGGGGGGCGCCAGACGCGGGTCCGACAAATCGAGACGGTACATCATCTGGTTGTAATCGTAGCGCGGCGTCTGGAACTCGTTGCCCGACGAGAACGTCGTTGTGTAGGTTCCCTCGAAATAGATCAGGCGTCCTCCCTCCTGGTCGTAAAACGCGTGGTGGACGGGGTTGTAGAACGAATACTTGTCATGCGTCACGACCCTGTGCGCCCAGGTCCACGGGCCTTGCGGCGAATCGGACTCCGAGTACCACACCTCGCCCAGAAACGACGGTTTCCCGTAATACTCCACCGCGAGGAGAATCCACTTCTTTCGGTACACATTCCACTGCACCGTTCCTCCGTGCATCAACACAATCTTGCCGCTTTCGGCATCCTTGGGAAGGAACCGGGTTTCGTCCGGGTGCAGTTGACCGGCGTCGAGGAGTTCCTTCTCCTGGCTGGTCGTCACTGGCTCCGTGTCGCGTTTCCATCCCCACACCACGCGTCCTTCGGAGTCGCGCTCGACACGCGATTTCCCCTTCTCGTAACGCGTTCCCGGCGCCAGCGGTGTGAATGCCTCATAGGCGCTCTGATCCACCATCGCCGCCCAGCTGGCGCGCATCCGGATCGTGTGGAAAGGCATCTGGAAATAGAAATAATCCACCCCATCGGTGGTCAGGCGGATCGGGTGGCTCTGCGGGCACTGCCACTTCTTCTCCAGGTCGAACTTGACCCGCTTCTCGAAAATTTCCTTCTCGTCATTCCAGACGGCCAGGCCATGCTCGATCGTCTTTTCCATGCTCTTCAGCGACGCATAGTGCGTTACCAACCGCGTCTGGCCCGACTCGTCGGGCAGTGTCAACAGACCGTCTATCCACACCAGCACTCCGCCCGGTTCGAAGGGACAGATCTCCTTCACAAACTTGTCGGGCGCCTCGACGAAATACCGGATGTCCACCCCCACCGACGGGTCCAACCCGCCCTGACCGGGCAGGTCCGAAAAGCCCCCCGTCGTGTGGAAATTTCCCAGGGGATAGCTCGGCCGGTTCGTGTCCCCCCAGAACCAGTAGATCTTGTCCTTGTACAGGACGGGTTGAACGGAATCCTGCCCGAACACCTGGCCGTTCAACAGGGGTTCTTTCAGAGGCGCTTTTTCGCCCAGCAGCAGGCTGTCGCGATAGATCCCCCCGCCGGTGATGCGGTACAACCGTTCGGCGATGTTCAGCCGCTTGAGCCGAATCTCCGCACTTTTCCCGCCTTCCGGATGCAGCGCCTTGCCCGCGATGCCGAATCCGTCCTTCGGCGGCTCATACCCGTGGCTTTTGATCGAGAAAAAAACATCCCGGTCCATCAGCCCTGGTTCGTAGAAGGCCACCAGCCCGTTGCTGTCCGTCCAGGACGAGATTCCATTCGTCGTGCGTAGTTCCACGAGCGGGATGCCCCGGCTCGTCTGCTCGTCCACCACGCGGATGCGGAAAAAAATCGAAGGGTCCGGCGCCGGCGCACCCGCGCGGGCGAACGCCGACACCAGACCCCCTGTCAAAATCAGGCCTTGAAGGATCAAAATGCGAAGCCGTTTCATGACGCCCTCGCTCCTTTCTCAGTTCAAAGCCCGGTGAACCTGCGCGCTTACGCACCCAACAGGCTTTGCATGATGTAAAGATCCAGTTCCTCGTAGTCGCGATCCTTGACCAGGGCCGCCATCTTTTTCGCGTCCAGACTGCGCGAAATCTCAAGCAAACGCAAGAAAATCGTCCGGCTGTTCGACAAATGTTTGGTCGCCAGGCTCGCCTTCTGGGTCCGCATTGCCTTGACGTCCAGACCGACCCACTCGCCCCGCTCACCGTACCCATACTGATCCAGAATCCGGACCTGGTTGAACGCCCGGCGCAGGTCCACCGACCCGAACGACTTGTCCTGGTCGAACTTCAGCCCGTTCTGGTCGTTCAGGTGGACCGTGAACAGTTTGCCCGTCGCCAGCGCAAACCCCATCTCATCCGACGGATCCAGCCCCGCCAGAATGGCGTGCGCGCTCTCGATGTTCGCCCCCACCCGCTTCGGGTCCACACTCATGGCCGCCAGAGCCAACGCGTGGCCCGTTGTCGGGATATACGTGTGGTCCATCGGTTCGTTCGGTTTCGCCTCGATGGCGATGCGGATCTTCGGATCGTACTCGAGCATCATGTTGACGGCGTCGAGAATCCGCTCGACCGCCAGTTTGCTGTCCTTGGCCTCGCGGATATACGTGCCCTCGCGCGCCAGCCACAGCACCACCAGATCCGTCCCCAGCGCGTTGGCGATGTCCACGCAACGCTTCGAGCGCTCGAGCGCGTACTTGCGGCACGCCGGATCGTTCGACGTATAGCCGCCATCCACCGTCTTGCCGCTTTCCCACAGCCGCGGCGCCACAAACTCCGCCACCAGCCCCTGCTTCTCGAGCGCCTTGCGGACCGCAACGGCCTTCTTCACGATCTGATCCGGACTCAACTCGTCCATGTCCGGCACGGCGTCGTCGTCGTGGAACTGCACGGCCTCGAACCCCAGGTTTTTGTAAAGCGCCAGTTTCTTGTTGAACGCGATCGAAGAACGCACCGTCGGACCGAACGGATCGGCGCCTTCGTGGATGTTCCAGGGACCGAATGAAAAACGAAACGTACCCGCCATGACCCAATCTCCTCTGCGAAAAAGAATCGTATGCCGACAAAAATGGAAACACTTCCGTTCCCCATTTATAACGTGCGCGGCGCATTTGTCAACCTGCGGGTTCTTTCATTTTCAGAAATATCTCCCCGTCGAGGTTCCTCCCCAGGAACTCCTCTGTGTCCGGCGAATGGTGAGGTTGTCGTTTGAGGGGGGATGGCAAGAAGTACCCCGTCCTGTATAAAAGCGGGGATGGACCGGAGGTGGCACGGGCGTCTCGCCCGTGGATGGCCGACGTTTTCGTCGGCAGGGCCGGGGATTTCGGGGTCCTTATCCCGGAACCCCTTCATGGGCGAGACGCCCATGCCCCCTCCAGAACCGCTTTTATCTCTGAATGAAGGCCGGAAGATGGGGGGTGTTGGTTTTGGAAAGCGAAAGGTCATATAGACAATGAGGAGTTCCTGAGGTTCCTCCCCGCCGGCGCGGTTCTGGAAACTCACACAAAATACCCGAGAACCTCAATACCTCCGGCCCCGCAGTTCGTTCTTTTTCATCGAGAGGACAAAAAACGGTTTTTTTCCTTGACCCTTTCGCTCGGGTACGATACACAAGACATCCTGTGCCGCGCGTCTGTGACGGCGCAGACGCCTCAAACGGGAAAATGGCCTGTTCTTTCAGCCACTTCGCAGCGTTCCAACCCGCTGCTTCCCCCAAAGGGCCCGAGTAGCTCAGTCGGCAGAGCACTTGCATGGTAAGCAAGGGGTCAGCGGTTCGATTCCGCTCTCGGGCTCCACTAAATACCACAAATAAACCCTCAAAAATCAGACTTCTACAAGAAACAAAAAAGCGAACCGAAAAGGTCTATCTTTACGGGCGAGTAGCTAAATTGACCCATTTTGCCCCACCTTTTCGCGCAATATGTTCCCGTTTTGTTCCCGCGGGCCGCAGTATCCAATTAGATTCACGGAACCGGTAAGTTTCCTGGAACTATGCAATGAACTATTGTGAGCAAAAAGCGGTGAAATCTGGAGAGCGCAGGAGCATCCTGCCTTTTAACTCAAGTAATTTCAGTCGTTCTGAGTAAAAGCCGGTCGAAAAGTGCAACGGTTGACCGGTAGGTTGAAAAGTGCGGCACCCTATAGAATCCCGAAAATTGTGTTTGGGGGACCATTTTCCTGTCGGAAGCAAAAAGAGGTGTATGCTGACACGAAACTGTGTGTGAATCACACGGTATCGAGGGGCGGCGTCGAGGCGGCTGCACAAAAGGAACTTACCCCGCACAAGACGTCTTTCCCATATCCACCCACACCACCTTTTTCTGTAGAATTGCAGTGACGCCCTGAATCAATATCGCTTCCCCGCGAACCGTTCGTCCACCCTGGAAATCAACCACATCGGCACGGCGGGGATACGCTCGAAAACCGCGCGAATAGTACGGTTGCTCGTCATTTTCAGCGTCAGCGGATTCACCGTCTCGCTCTCAGCCGGGACATCGCCTTCCCACCTCGCAAGCCGATAGCCGGGCAAGGGGGTTGCGGTCAACGTCACCGTCGTGCCGTGGGTGTAGGTTGTTTGGTTGGGCGAAACGGAAACCGTCCCAGTCGTACCCACCGCCTCGACCGCCAGCGTGTACTCGTTGAGTGCGAAGGTCGCTGTTACCAATTTGTCGGCATCCAGCGTTACTTGAACCGTTGTGCTCGTACCCGTGGCGTCGCCCGACCAGGCCACAAAGTGCCAGCCTGTCGCGACCATTGCGGCCAGTGTCACCGTTGTACCCGGCGCATAGGAAGGCGCGTCAGGTGTTTTCGAGACCGCGCACCCCGCCACCACGGCCGCCGACGGAGTCACTGTCAGGGCCAACGTCTTGTTACCCACCGGCACCGGGCTGAACGTCGCAGTCACCGACTTATTATCCGTCATCGTGATCGTGATGGGCGACTGCGTGCCCGTCAGATCCCCACTCCAGCCGTCAAACTGCATTTGTGCATCCGGTATCGCCGTCAATATGACGACCGTACCTTCGGCATAGCCGTTGATACCTGGGGACGGTTCGGTCGTTACCTGCCCCGTCCCCGCCTTCGTAACCGTCAGCACGTACTCGTTGATCGCGAAGTTCGCAGTAAAGGCCATATCTTCTGTGACATTGTCCACCACCAGGGGGTTGGAGGTCGAGTAGTCCGTCCCATTCAACGTCCACTTGACAAAGTGGTACCCCACGGGGGCTATTGCCGTGACCGACGTGGCGCTGGAACCGTCCGTGACGGTTTGCGGGGTCTCTCCCGCCAGAGTGGCGCCCGGCGTGCCATCCGTCTGGAAGGAGACTTGATGCGTTACCAGTCCGGGGCCCTTCAGACTGACATTCACCTCATACTGTCCCTGATAATTGTCAAGCCAGACGGTTCCTGTGGTCGCGCTTTCCCACAGCGCCAGATTTTCCATGTGCCAGGGACCGAAATTGCCGGGAATGGGGATGGACCCCTTGTGGAACCGCAGGGTCACCCCGGCGGTCTCGTCCTGCTGACGCTCGAAAGCCTGAGACGCGCTGATCCGAACCTCTCCCGAAGAGTCCACCAGGTCCCCAGTCAAGTATCCCGAGAGCGCTTTCCGGGCGCTGACCAGACATTCCACCGTAATCTGATCCGTCTGGGAATCGCCATCCAGGTCGTAACTCTCATGCGACAGTCCGCCCGCGATGAACGCGTTCGCCGTCGAGACTACGAACTGCGTTTCTTTCAACCGGCGGAAGGGGTATCCGGTGGCGGGGTCCACGCCTTCCGCCCGCCAGGCCACCTGATACACGCCCGCCTGGGTCGAGGTGGAAAGGAATCCTCCTGAAACGCCATCGTGGATCAGGCCGTCGCCATGCCCGCCGTCGTCGTAGAGGTCAACGGCATATAGCGTTCCGTTTGCCGCGTTCGTGGCGGTCGCATGAACGGTGACGCTGGTGATCGGGTCGCTGCTGGTTGTGTCACTGGTGATGCTGGCGGCCTGACATAACAGAACCGGCCCCTGTCCCCATCCGAACTGCTGTCCGTCGTCGGGGTAGATATCCAGACGGCCAAAGCCGCTCACTGTCAACGTGAACGGGGTGGCGGCGGTGGCGGTACTCGGAGCGTCCAGGATGGCGGTCCATTCACCCGCTTGCGGCGCGGCGATGATAAACTGCGCGATGCCGCCCGTCCGGTCGGGTCTGGGAACCGCGACGTATTGCACGCCGGATGTTAGCGTGTCGCCGATCGGGTTGATCAGCGTGCCCTGCGGCGTGCGCAGCTTCAGCGTGAGGGACGATCCCTCCGATATGACGGCTACCGTCACGGTCGTGAGTGAATCGCACGGGAATATCAACTCGCGATGTTCCGCAGGGACCAGGACTCCCTCCTGTTGTTCGATGCGTCGCAGATCGAGACCGGTATCCGACTCCGAACTATCGAGAACCTCGGATGCCAGTTGGCTTGATTTTTGGGCCGCCGCTGCCGCCGAATCGCTCAGAATCGCCCCGACATATTGCAATGTCTCCAGATCGCTTCGAATTCGGCTGTGGTTCTGGTGGGTATCCCGGAACGGGAGAATGGGGGTTCCGTTCTCGAAACATGACACCAGATTCGGCTCATAAGATGGAGTTGACCCTGCAACTCCAGAGTATATCCAGCCAAGAGAGTACATCCCTTGAGCGCTCCCCAAGGTCACCGCACCATCATTCGGATTATCCCGATACCCGGGTGTAAACTGAGTCAGCATCAACGCTCCTGCTGCGCATTGCAGATCATCAACCGTTGCGAGAGCCGATTTCAGTACGGTTTCCGCATCGAAACTGCCTCCCAGAAGATACAACTCGATTCCAGTGGGCCAGGGATTTTGAACAGCGAATTTCCCAGAGGAGTAGAAATTATGGGTCTTCAGGTCTTCGGTTGCAGCGGTCTTGGGATCAAGCAGATTCCACGCCGCGTCTGCCACAAGCTGGGAGGGTACCCTGGCCACAATGCCCAGATAAGCCTCATAGGCCCTGTCTGCCAAACGCGACCCCGCGTTCGGCGTGCTCAGCATGACCACTTTCTTCACCGGTGGAATATCCCAGCCGCTCTGGTCCAGGTCCGTCAACATTTGCCGGGTGATCAGGCCGCCCATGCTGTGGGCCACAATAAAGATCCGATCCGGCATCTTCCCGCCATGCGTCGGGTCCGCAGCGTATTCATCCGACTTCAACTGGATATAATTATGCAATGAAGAAGCGTTATCCCGGATGCTCTTCGTCCCGTTGATTACATGCCCCGGTTTTGTGTCCCCCTCCGGGTCATTGCAGTCCCACACATGCTGGAAAAGCGCACCTTTCAGATATGTCCGGGCCTCGGCCCAGTAGCTTTTCTCGTCATCCTCCCAATTCTTATCCTTGCCGCGCCCCCGCACCAGCACGATCGGGACTTCCCGGTTGGGGAGAGGCGTGGAGGACTTGATCTGAACTGAACAGTTGGCCAATAAATCCTGATTCGCGCTCACCGTCAACCGTTCGAGTTTGACCTTTTCGAACAGGATGCAGCCCTGCGCGTTGGTCGGCGCCACCAACAGGTCGTAAGTTCCGGGGCCTGTGCGGATTCGATAGTCTCCGAGCGTATTCGAGTAGGTCGGCTGGCCGTAGGGCTGTGTCGTGCCCGCCCGGAAGGGCATCATCCAGGCGCCGGCGACCGGAGTCTCCGCCAATTGGGCCGGACTCCCCCCCGCCATGCCCGCACCGGCCCCGGCAGACGTCGTGGTCACCTTCCCATAGATGGACCCCAACCCGTACACCGGAACCACCCCCGCCGTCGCCTGGCGCAGAATTCCCATGTTCCCCGTCGAAAAGCGGACGTTCCTTGAATAACTCCCTGCATCGGCCCCGGGCGTAAACCGGACCGTGACGGAAACGGTCTCGCCTGCGTTTACCGTCACGGGAGAGGCCGTCGCCATCTGGAAAGGCGCATCGGTCGAGCAGGAAAGCGTCCGGGACTTGCTCCCGAAGTTGCGCACTGTAAACGAGCGCTCGACGGACGCCCCGTTCTGGTTCACGCTGCCGAATTCCAGGCGCTCGGGCGTTATCGCCAGAAGAAGCGCCGTATCGATCGAGAACAACCCCGACTCCGCCTCGGACACCACCCAGCTCAAACCTGTCGTGCTAATGCTGAACAGGCCGGAACTGGCCGAAGCGGTGGCGGAGGGGTAGAATCGGGTCTTGATGGAGAACAGGGGCGAATTCGCGAAGGCCGACGCCTGGGCCTGAAACTCCGTGTCGATCGCAAAGAGGGGCGACTCCCCCCAGCCGGTATCCGCCCGAGCAGATGCGGCCAGCAGGAAAGAAAACAGGAGAAAGGAAAACAAAACTCGAACCGGATTATCGAATCGTCGCGGGATCATCGCCTGGCATCCTTTTCTATCCTCTTACATCCCGAAACCTGGAGTATCGTAAACTTCAGGCCCCCCCCCATTCTGGCGCTCAGAAGTCCTACAACGCGAACCTGCATTCCGCCAGAATGAAAAGAAAACAGCGTACGCCCTTACGGAGTCCGCACAAGCCGCAAACCGGTTATCCACATATGGGAGTCCGGCCCGCCAGCAGCTCGATGTGCAGAAAGACATTCGACTGGAGGAGAGGCCCAAGACCCACCGCGGAACACCCGGTTTGGCTGCGTAGCGTCTTCCCACGCGCTGCCATCCGTGGGCGCCCCGTTGTAATCCCCATACCAGTAATCCTGCACCCATTCCCACACGTTACCGTGCATGTCGTACAAGCCGAAAGCGTTGGGCAATTTCTGCCCCACAGGCTGGGACGTACTGGAATTACCAGAACACCAGGCGTAATCTCCCAGCAACGCCTGCTCGTCGCCGAAACCCCACCGGGTGGCGCTTCCCGCGCGGCAGGCGTATTCCCACTCCGCTTCCGTCGGCAGGCGGAACGTCCCCAGTCCCAACGTGTTCAACGCGGCGATAAACGCCTGACAATCGCCCCAGGAGACTTGCTCGACCGGCCTCTGGTTACCCACGAAATAGGACGGGTTGCTGCCCATGACGGCGACCCATTGTTCCTGGGTCACCTCGAATTTTCCCAGGTAAAAATCGTTCGGAATGGTCACGTTGTGGAGGGGCATTTCGTTGGGTTGGCTGTAGCCCGTGTCCATGACGCTGCCCATGGTGAACGTCCCGGCGGGGATGCGCACCATTTCGAGCGGCACGACGCCACGCAGCATCAGGCTGATGGCCTGACCGGTCTCACCGGCGGTCACGCGCGCTTTGCACTGCGCCCAGTTGATCTGTGGTCGGTCGCGCAACACGTCCCAGACGATGTGCCGGTTGGTTCCGTTGGCGACGCCGGGGCCGACATCCCCCGAGAGGCGCACCGAACTGGGGAGGACGTTGTAATGAGCGCCCGCGTCGTTCGAGATATAGAGACTGACCAGGGCGGAACCGGTCAGGCCGGACAGGTCGTACCAGACATCCACCAGCCCCGAACCGTCCGAACGCTGGCTGGCGCGGACGTTGGTGACATTCGGGGCGGCGCTGGCAGCAACAACCATCAGGGACAGGGCCGTCACCAGAGTCAACCGCACTCCCCACGCCCATCGGCCCCGAACAAAGGGTCTCCCACCGGGTTTCCCCCGAAACAGATCGAAAATGCCAGACATCATCTCACGACTCCTTCCTGAAAACTCACCTGTCCGGACCGGCCACATGGCTCCTCGTCCGCGAAAATACAAGACACCCATTCCGACACCCGCTTCGAACCCAAGTGACCGCCTCGAATCGAAGCCAACGCATCCCCGATGAAGTCCTTGCAGATCCCTTCCCGGTAACCGCCTGGAAACGAACGCTTCCTTTTTTTGGGGCCTGCGCACCCCATTTCCCCGCCGCTCCGCCCCCCAACTTCGACCGGCGCCCGGAGAGATCATTCATTCATGGTAAGATTTCTTACCAGACCTTGACGGTCCGGGCAAGCAGAAAGTCTGATTTCCTTTGAGATCGACCATTTAAGCGGTCAATCGTGTTGTAATTCAAACGGAGCAATCAACATCTGCGCATCAAGAAGTCTCGCAACCATTCCGAGAACGTGCTCAAGACGCAGATCCGGGTTGGCATTTTGACTTGCGGGCAGGTGGCGATTGTCAGGAGCGCTTGTATCAGGGATCATGCCACGCACAGTTCTACAGATTTTGAGTTTCACACTCTGCGAGCCCCCCGATCTTGCACGTGCTTTTACCCCCAAAACCCTCAGAGCAGGCAGGGGACATCCGTATGCTCTTGGATCTATTCGACTAACGCTTGTTCTGTGACGGACGGGGAATCAGTTTGCACAAGTGGGCCAGAACGGCTACATTTGTGTGTGGGGGTTTGGGAACTATCGGGTCATCCTTCTTTTTTGCCTTGAATCGAATTATTGTAGCGGAGCGAGTTTGTCATGAGTGACATCTACATACCTTTTGAGGACCAGGTAATATCGCATATTGTGCCTATGAACAGGTGTCCGGAAGAAGTAACCGAACGGCTTCTCACGCGAGTGAGAGAAATGGCCAAGAGGACTGGACAAAATTTGGACGAGGAAAGTACCAAACGTCTGGCTTCCGAGATCTGGGAGTTGGCTATGAGGATTTGCTATCCTTCCGAGAACGAAGAATACATCGAGAAAGCTGAATTGCTGAGCTCCGTCCCCACGATATTGGAACCTTGGACAGAACAAATGGAGACGCGTTTTTCATTTTATAAGACGTCCATGGAACACTTGTTCCCAGAAAGATTCTATTTCTGGACGGAATGGGAGAGAATATGGTGGGATGAAAAAACAAAACGGAAACCACAAGACGAGTGGGAAGCGACATGGCCGAAAAGGCGACTTACCTGTGAGCTCATCATCGTATTAGAGCAGATGTCTCCTGAAGAAATGGAGAAAATGATTGAGATGGAAAGGAAAATTATCGAATGCGAAGAAAATGATCTGGGTTTATCGCCGTACGAAAAGTCGAGTTTTGAGAGGGAAATACTCACTGGAGAAAACCACACCGACTTACCAAGGAGACTTTTCGATGTTCTGAAAATTCACGAGGCGATACAGAATGAAGTTCTGTTGCGTTACAGAGTCAAAAATATTGAGGAGACATATGGCATAGCCCCGAATAATGATAATCGTATGCGGGAGTTTGTCGATGCAGTAACGAAGTGGGAGCAAAGAGCACACATTCCGGGCGCGCGGAGTCTGAAGGACATATTATGCGAGGCCGGTCTTATCGATGCCGACCCGCCCAAGACGGCGGAACCCGAAAAATTGGCCGATAAAACGGAAAATCAACCTGACGGGGTACAGGATGAGGAGGGAAAATTCCCCGACTATACTTGGGGAGATGTAAAGGTTGCCTTTATGGATGACTCAACATTGCGCATTGAAGCACGGGGGAAAGTTATCAAAACATTGACATGCGAGGGGGCTGAGTTTTGGGACAAAAAGGCAAGAAAACCCAATGTGAATTGGTATCTGCTTTTGCACTTAGCCGAAACAGGATCAGTGAATCCAGACAAGTATAAATCGCGCGAAACAAAGTCTTCGATTGATGTCAAGTCGGCCGTCAAGAACATCCGTCGAAAACTAGAGAAAATAGTCAACCTATCAAATTGCCCCATCAAATATGATTTCAGGGATAAAGTCTATCGCGTCGATAGATTTGCGCTGGTAGATCGACGATATGGCGGACGTGGTGCTGCTGATATGGGTCAAGTTAGGACCACAAATGGGTCTCGGTAAGCGGTCCTCCGGAGGATCGTGGAAAATATAATTGAGCATCGTGGAAAGTGTATTTTTTTCACCCCCGAAAAATAAGGGAATTTCGGGGGTTTTTCTTTTTTCCACCTTCATAGCGTGAACGTTCACCGTAGATCTGTGCAGAGCAAGATTTAAGGCTGCACACTTTAACGGAGCAAGAGCGCATGAACGACACCCTGTTACACAAAACCCTTCAAGAGATCCAATCCCAACTCAGTGATCTGAACTCCAGAATCTCGATCCTGGTGGACCGGAAGACGGGAAAACCGGTTGACCCGGCGTACCTGTCCCTGGCCGAGGCGGCGAGGTTGTGCGGGCGGTCTGTGCGCGGCCTACAGTCGTGGCTGGGGCGTTGCGCGGACGATCCGGACAAGCTTCCCGTACGCCGGTTGCACGGGCGCGTCCACAAGACGGACCTGCTGAGACTGCTTGAGGGGTCTCGCAAGATCGGACGGGGTGAGATTGTGCGCAACTTGCTTGAAAGAGGAGGCCGGAAATGATTGGGCGAAGAGATCGTGAGAAATCGAATGAGTTGGCTGTTTCAGAGTACTTGGGCGGAGCGGCCATTCTGGCTGCTGGGGCGGAATTGATCCGGGTGGACGCCCCCGGTGCGTTCGAACGCAAATGCAGGATGATTTTCAATGACGAGGGAGGTGCGGCCAGCGAACTGCTGATGGCTCACCTGCGCGGCACTCTCAAGGTTTCGAGTCTGGAAATGGCGGATGCGATTCAATCTCTGAAGACCCGGCTGTTTGCCGCGCGCGCAACCTGAACAAAATCGCCGACCATGTCACAAGGCAACACAGTTCCCTCGCAGGACTCATGCTCCGATCCATCCTCCAGTTCATCATCGAAAAGGAAGAAACAGAATGTCGGCACCGTACTGCATCCCACTGACAAAGAAACTCACGCCGGCGCTGAAAGAATGGCCGAAGAAATCGTCAAATGACAAGGAACAGCACAGGAAATGGGCCGAGGCCGGCTACAACTTCGGCATAGACACCGGAAAGACCAAACTGATCGTTGTTGACCTGGACGTGAAGAACGGCCCAAACGGCATCAAGTCCTGGCAGGAACTCTGCGCCCAGAACGGCGGAGAACCCGAAACCTACACGGTCCAAACAAAGAGCGGGGGACTCCATCTCTACTTCAAGGGAAAAACGCGGTGTTCCACGAGCGCCCACAACGGCCTGGGGCCAGGGATCGACATCAGAAGCCAGGGCGGATATGTCGTCTGTCCGCCCTCACCCGGCTACAAAGTCATCAAAGAAATCCAGATCCTCGATGCGCCGCAATGGCTCAAGGACCGCCTGCCACTTCCAAAGAGCGAAAAACACAGGGACGACTCAGACCAGCAAATCGTCCCAAAGGACGATCCGATCGAAGTCGAACGCGCGGAATCGGCTATGCAAAACCTGACACCGCCAGAGAAGGGAAACAGGAACAATTTTCTCTACGAACTGGCACTCGGCATGAGGGACAGGGGACTCTCGGAAGAGAAAATCGCGGAGATACTGACAGAGTACAACGACAAACACAACCTGGAACAAGACGGAGCCAAAATCGCTAACAATGCGTACCAGTACGCCGAGGGAAAAGTAGGAAGCAAATCCATCTCGGAATTCCAGGATGTGCCACAACCGGAAACGCCCAAGAAGAAAACGCGGGAGAAGAAGCCGAAGACAGAAGATACGACCGATCTTGAACCCGACCCGTCAAAGATTCTGGTAGAACGAATGACACAAATGAACAAGGAATGGTGTACCGCTCTCGGGCATGGCCGATTGCACATCTTCCGGCAGGAAAACGACGCACGGGGATACAAACGCTACACGAGTTACGAAAAAGCAAGTTTCGTTGACTACCACGAGAACGATGAACTGGAGATCCAAACGCCAAACGGCGTGAAGGCAAAGAACGCCGCCAAAATCTGGCTTGGGTGGAAAAAACGACGAAACTACAGCAAGGGCTACGTGTTTGACCCTACGAACACGTGCGGCACAGACTACCTGAATCTCTGGCAGGGGTGGGCCGTTGAACCTGAACCAGGCGACTGGTCCCTGCTGCGCAACCACATCTATGAAAACATCGCAATGGCCGACGGGCCGGAACACGCCGAGGAACACTTCAATTACCTCATGAACTGGATGGCACACCTGGTCCAATACCCGGCAGACCTGCCAGGCGTTGCCCTCGTACTGCGCGGGGGAAAGGGATGCGGGAAAAGCATCATAGGGGACCATCTGTGCTATATCGCCGGGGCGCACGGACAAAACGGATCGGGAGGCCAGCATCTCACGACGCAATTCAATGCCTACATGGAGGAATGCGTTTTCTGCCTGGTGAACGAGATCACCTGGGCCGGCGACAAAGAAGGCCAGGAGATCCTGAAGGACCGGATCACGTCGCCAGTCTTGCGGATTGAACCAAAGGGCAAGGACGCCTACTTCGTAAATAACTTCATGCACCTGCTGATCACGTCCAACGCCAACTGGGTTATCCCGGCCACACCTGACGAACGCCGATACGCGGTGTTCAATGTCCTTCCAACACACCAGGACGACGAAAAATTCTGGAACATGGTCATCGCACAGATGAAAAACGGCGGACTGAAGGCCATGCTCTATGAATTGAAAAACCGCGACATCGGGAAGTGGAAACCCAGGCACAACATACCGCAAACAGAGGCACTCAGAGAACAGATCGTGAGTTCACTGAATCCCGCCCAACGATTCCTGGCCGACCTGATCGAGAACGGGGAAGTGCCAATGTCCTGGGTTCACCCGAGCGTCCAAAACGGGGACTGGCAGGACAACCCGCAGATCATCATCCGGGATGAAATGGCCCTGGATTTCCAGATGAAAGCAGGAATGAAAAACCTGCAATCCGCCCAAATCAAACTTGGCCAGGAACTGAAAAGAATGAAAACGCAGGAAAGGTATCAGGACTTCCAAACACAACAACGCGTAGATGGACAGCGAATTCGGTTTCACGTTCTGCCACCACTCAGCGACCCCGTATGGGATTCACTGAGGGGGCAATGAAGATAGAAAGGGGAAAACGAAATGGTAGAGAAAGAGAAAGGGCCGGAGGAGCATAACTGCCGCAACTGCCGATTCATCGCCACACCCGCCCGGGGAACAAACCACGCAGACGACGCGCTCTGTTATGCCGTCTGCGGAGATCCGATTCCAACAATCCCTGGCCGATCGGCATGCGCCTACTGGAAATTGGCGCCAGACTGGAAAGAACGGGAGGCCGAGGAAGAATGAACGAGAAATCGGAAAGAAACTGGCGCAAATGGGACATGGACGACGCGAAATGCAACCAGTGCATACACTTTGGCGCCTACGACCAGTGCCGGCTGAAAAAGAAATGGGTCGGCTTCGACAACCCAAGGTGCAAAATGCACTTCGAACCGCGCCAAATCCCCCCACCAGACGGGCATTGCTTTTACCGCTCATGGTACGAAGGCAGACGATTCTGCGAGGCTGGCGACCACGTTTGCATTGGAGACCCACGCTGTGACCGCGCCCTACCCCGAGAGAGAAAGGACGCCGAAGCATGAACGAGAAAGAACCAAAGGAAGTCGAAACCCTGGCCGGGACAGAGATCGACATGCCAGGGGGATTCAAGATCCACAAGACGACCGCCATCCCAGAGGACAAACTCCAGTCAATGGGCCGAACGCCAGAGGAGTCCATCGTACTCTGCCTGGCCAGGAGTAAAACACCCGAGGCATCCGCGGTCATCAACCTTGCCATGGGCGAAACACCCGAGGCGCCCGCGGTCATCAACCTGGCCAAAGATCTGAAGCGTCCGAAAATCTGTCTCACATGTGACGACTTCGACCAATGGGGCGCCTGCAAACACTACAGGGAGATCATCGCCGCCGACCACACCTGTCCACACCACAGCCGAAACACCCCCAAATCCTTGAATCCAGCCCCGCCAGAGGCAAAACCCACCCTCGGACGGGTAGAGAAGCAGCCAAGAACCCCAGAACGCCCACTCACCAGGCGCCAAACTGGACTCCGGGAAACTCCGGTATGACCTCATCCCACCCGAAGTACTCAAGTCCCTGGCAACGGTCCTGACCTACGGCGCCAACAAATACTCCCCCGAAGGCTGGAGAGCCGTACCCGACGCCAAGAACCGCTACTACGCCGCCCTGGAGCGACACCTCCAGGCCTGGAGACTCGGGGAGGACATTGATCCCGACTCCGGTCGCCACCACCTCGAACATTCCCTGACAAACGCCGCCTTCCTGGTCGCCATCGCCGTGTGGTTTGACTTTGACAACCCTGACTGACCAACCTGTGACCAACTTGACTGACCAACCCCCATCCCCCCGCGCGGCTTTCCGGCCACGCGGGGATCTTTTTGCCCTGGAAACAACAAAAGGCCAAAATGCTGAAATTTGCTAACATTTCTTTTTCTTTACAAAAGCGGTTCCATCGCAAGATTAATTAAAACAACGATGTCACAGAGTGTCACAGAGTTGTCACAGAGTTGATTTTAACTCCGTGACACTTTATCCAAAATAAAATCAACGAAGTACGAGAGTGTCACAGAGTGTCACAGAGTTGAACCGTGTTGCTCTCACATGTGCGCGATGCGCGCGCGATGTACGCACGTACAAACGCACACACACATTGTTCCAATATACTCTGTGACCTCTGTGACACTCTGTGACAGCATAGAAAATAAAGGACTTATCTGTCACAGAGTTAAAATCAACTCTGTGACACACTGGGACAACGTTGATTTTATTGGCAACTACGCTTATAAAGAAAACTTAACACGCCTAAATTTTCACAAAAAAAGTTGCTCATTTCTGCGAATTCCACCCTTTGGGGGTCCCATCGAGCACTTTTCGACCATAAAACGGTACCGGGAATTATGCTGTTGTACCTGTGGATGAGGCACCCAGGTGGGGGTCGAGAAGGTGAAAAGTCAAAAAATTTTCGGCGCAGATGCGGAGAGGAAGACTCCCCCGGAAGGCAAAAAGCGAAGAAGGGGACACGCCCCCCTCCTATAAATGAAGACCTGGGTATTTCACTATTGGGTGACCAAGGGGCTAAAATCCCGGAGTGGGGTGGCCCCCCTGGCCCCACGGGCGCTGAGCAGTCCATGGACTTGCCCCACTACAACTGTCCACTGCATACCACTCTACCGCCCCACCCCCGGAGTTGTCCAAGAGCGTCCGTAACAGCCCAACGCTCTACCGAGTGCACGTACGGCGGGATGGTCGAGGTGTCATAAACGCCCTGAAATCAGCCTTCCGCAACTTCGTTAAATGTGTATTTAGCGAACTTGGCCCCTTCCAGACCCCCCAACTTGCGCCCCCAACCAGATTAAACCCCTCACAAAAATTGCCCAGGGGGTTCTAAACCCTTGTGCATCAGCGTCGTAACACCTCACATCCTTTTCACCTTGCGTCGTTGTGCCCTTACTTTCTTTCCCCCTGAGTGTCTCACTTTGTGTCTCGAAGGTGTTCCGCAGGCCGTTGAACATGCCTTCCAACAGGGGGCTTGCGCGTGTTTGTGGGATCTTTGATTCCTTTCATTCTTTTTCTCTAAGGAGGCTTACCATGTCCGACCAGCAACTGTTTGAGAACCTCGTGGATTACTACAACGCCCTCGAAGAGAGCATCTACTTTGGCGGGCCAACGCGCCGCCTGACTCGGGCGTTCAAGCGTGCGAAGGAGGATTTCTACCGTGTTGTCGGGCGCGACAAATTCTCCCCTCTGACCCTTGCCCGGCGGTTGTTCGAGCGCCACCCAGAGAGCGCACGGCACCAGGCGGTGGTGGCACGCCTCACCGCCCAACAATCCCAGCAGGAGTATCTGCCGTTCTGAGGTCGAAACGCGTGCCGGCACGGGCGCGTCTGGGCGTTTGGCGCCCACTGATGAGACCGAAAGGAGAAAGACCATGAGAAAGAGTCTGCACCGACACAACGCCCAAATGCGCCGGATGGCCAATCAGAAGGATTGGGCACAGCACCGCGAGGACGGGTGCCCGAACTGCGGGTACGAGGAGGACAGGCACGGGAACTGTTCTCATTACGGGGATGCTTTCCCCGACCACTCGTCGGCGTATGTCTATTGTCCGACGTGTGGCATCGCAGTATGGGGGGCCGTCATCGACTGGAAGGGCCGTGTCGTTGACTTCTCCCACGCCCAGAGTCGCCCCGACTTTCGGGGGATATTCAAGTACGAAAACTTCCGGGCTGTGTTTGGCGTGATCGGCCCGGGCACATTTTCCCGGCGGTATTGAAAGGAAATGGCCATGATCGTGAACTCGAAGCGCCATCCCAAACACGTCACGCACGGCCCGATCTGGAGGCGTGGCGTGTTTCGGGCGTTGGCCTGGACTCCTACCGGGCACACGCACATCGTCGAATGGGACAGCCCGGACGGGCGAACTCCAGAGGATTGGGACGTGGTGGATCGCACGTGGGTTGCATCTGGAGAAGACAGGGAGGATTTTGGCTCCCTTCTGGAGGAACTGAAATGATTCTACTCAAAGCGGACAATTACGGGGCCGCGACTGTCTTTGAACAGTCTATCGGTCCGATAGTGGAAACCCTGCGCCACACCGGGAGATTCGAAGTCTCGATTCGCCAGCAGAAAGGCGGGGACCCGCGTCTGGTGATCTGGCAAAAGACAGGATCTGACGTTTTCGTTGATGAAGTCCGGTATTATGTCCTGGTTTACCGGCCTCTCTTCGGCACTCCGGAATCCGTTTCCCATGTTTGGGATCTTTTCCGGGAATCCGCCTGTCACTACTACGCCCGATTTCGGCGCGACCATCCTCATATGCCTGCCCGTCGCCGAGTGGAACTGGCGCGTAAGGCGGCGATGGAGTACATCTCATGACCCTTGACGAACTCTACGCCGACCTCGACCTGGTCGAGGATGAAGACCTACTCGCTCTCCTGCTGGACGACCTCTGGCGGGAGAGAAAGGATTGAGCCATGCGAAACAAGCCACACAAACTGGTTGCGCGTGACCGGGAAGGAAGAAGCGTCCCGATTGTCACCTTCCACGCGAAAGCCCAATGGGAATCCTGGCGTCTGGTAAACCTTGTATTGGGCATTCTCCGGCTTGACCTTCCCCCGGACAGGCTCGACCACCTCTACCACATCCACGGGAAGGACAAGGTGTATGACGGAGAAGGAACGCGGCTTCCACCGGCAGACGATCTGGACCGCTGGCGCCGCTACAACAACCTGGCGCAGCACTTCAGTTTCCTGAAGAAAAAGGCCGAAGAGGCCCGCGACAAATTCAAAATGGAGGATTGACCCATGTACCTGATGGAGTTCCCGATATGAACAATTCCCTTCCCGACTACTGGGAATGGCAGATGATGAAAAAATAGCCACCCCCCACTTTTGCCCTCAAGCCCGTGAGGCGGCCCAGACCGCTTCACGGGCTTTCTTTTTGATCCGGCCATGGGCTGGAAAACATCTCTTCGAATATGGAGGCACACGCAATGAGATCGAACTTCTATGTGGTGAAGGTCCATCGCACCTACAAGTCCTGTGGGTTTGTTCTGGAAATGGACGAGACCGTCTATGACCGGGAAAGTCACCTGTGGCTGGTGGGAATCCCAGGCGGTGAAGCGCAGGAAATCGTCCGCAGATTGAACCAGAACCCGGTGTGGAAGCCCGAGGACGTCAAGGCGCCCCGGTATTTTGCGAGATTGTGTGAAAGGAGACCCGCAGCATGACAATGAAACTCACCCCGGACGAGCATCGGGCCGTCTCCATCTGGTTGACAGAACGCAGATGGGAAGCCGTCTGGAGACAGGACAAAATCGAAGCCCGCGAATTGGACCACGTGCGCCGGGCCTTGCGGACACCTGAGCGGTGGACGCCCAGACAAATCGAATGGATCCAGGAGGCGCTCCATGAAACCTTACCCCTTCATCAGTGACCCGTTTCTCCGCCAGCAACTCGAATTCTTTCTCAAGGCCCCGCCGGTCAAGCAGGCGGAGGTTCTGGGATGTCTGGCGCTCTACGCCCAGAACTACAAAGTGGCGGTGGACGGCCTGAGCCATCTCAATCGCGGTCTGGAAGTGGATCGGGACCGATGGAAAACCTGGTACGAGGCCGCTGAGGAAGACATCAGGCAGCAGAATATGATCATCGCGACACTCAAACGGCAACTGAAAGGAGAAGTAGCATGATTCACGACGAGGACATCGAAATGAGTGAACTGGGCAACCCGGATCGGATCGGGAGGTACTGTTACCGCATCCACTCCGAGGATGAAGTCAGCGTCTGGACGGACGAGGAGAACTGGTTCTTCGAAGGTGCGGAAGCCTGGCCCCTGATTGACGCGATCGAGGGCGCCGAGATGTTGGAGGACGAAAGACAGGCGACTAGCCTGCTTGACGAGTTTTTCAACACCGCGCTCTCCTGAATTCTCAACCCCATTTCCCCACCCGACCCGCGAGGCGTTTGAAAGCGCTTCGCGGGATTTTTTTTGATCCGCCTGAGCGGGTCTCCTGAGAACTCCGAATATGGAGGTATATCATGAGCAACGCAGCCGTCGAGAAATGCCTGCAGGAAATCATCCGCCTGATGGAGGCGGGGACGATCCCGTGGAGGAAAACGTGGTTTACCCGGAAATGGGGCGTGGCCCGCAACGGCGCCACCAACCGCCGCTACACGGGCATCAACACCATTCTGCTCTCCCTGAACGACTTCACCGATCCCCGGTGGGTGACCTTCAAACAGGTGAAGGACCTGGGGGGACACGTGAAGAAGGGCGAGCACGGGACTCCGATTGTCTTCGCCAAGCAGGTGAAGAAGGAAGAGGAGTCGGAGGAAACCGAGCGGAAGAGTTGGTACAGTTTCCTCCGGTACTACCACGTGTTCAATGTCGAACAGACCGAGGGGTGCGACCTGCTTCCGCTGCCACTCCCGGAGACGCGTCCCAACACGCCGATTGAGGAGGCGGAAGGGATCGTGGCGGGGATGCCGAATCCTCCGTCGATCCTGCACCAGGGGGACCAGCCCTGTTACTCGCCCGGCAAGGACCGGGTCCTGATTCCCCCCATCGAGCGGTTTGAAGACAGCGAGGAGTACCACTCGACGTTGTTTCACGAACTGGTTCATTCGACCGGCCACGCCACGCGCCTGAACCGGCCGGGTGTGATGGCGCGCAACGCGTTCGGGAGTGAAGACTACGGCAAGGAGGAACTGGTGGCCGAACTCGGCGCCGTCTTCCTGTGCGCCCGGTGCGGCATCGAGCAGCCGATCCTGCCCAACTCCACCGCCTACCTGCAGGGCTGGCTCAAGACCCTCAAGCAATCCCCCAGCCTCCTGGTCTCCGCCGCCTCCCTGGCCCAGAAAGCGGTGGATTACATCACCGGCGCGAAGGCCACCGAAGCAGCGGCCGAAGAGGCATGAGGGTGTGCCCTCTCTTTTTACGACCTCACCGCTCACACCCGGAGGTAGGGGATGGAATCATATCCTACCCGGGATTTCGCACATTCCATAAACGAATACTCCATTCCACCAGACTCTCACTTGGTCTGGTGGAATTCATTTTTTTGGGGGGAGTTGGCCCTTGAACGGAAGAGGGGGAAACTTCATAGGTGAGAAAAATTGAATTGCAGGACTTCGATCCGATAATTCTCCAAGGCCCGGCCCGTCTTTGTCCCACAATAGCGACGATCTTGTCCGAAGACACGGAATATTCCCGGTTCTTAGGTAACGGAGTAATCTGATTTTAATCCAGTTACGATGCATATTAATTTCCGCACTCTGGCGAGAAAATCAAGATTCAGACTTCGGGGAAAATGAACTTTTAACTTGTGAGGACCATCCGTATCTGGTAGTAAATCGATCATAAATGAATGAGATCTCCGGGCGCCGCCCGAGGTTGGGGGGGGGAGCGGCGGGGAGATTGAGCGCGCAGACCCGAAAAAGGAAGCGATTCGATACGAGGCGGTTGTCGGGAAGGGTGGCGCATTGTTGCGTCATTCCCCGGTGGATGAATGTATCGTAAGGAGAGATGAGACCTCTCAAACCGATTCTCGAAATAATGAAAACCGCTTCCTGACCGGCACAAGGAGACCCAGAAATGCAGGAAAACTCGATGCTGATAACCGATCTGAATGTCAAGTCCCGAACTTCCAGGCACACAGTTTCGAGGATCATGGGTGTTCTGATGGTTTTTCTTCTGATAGCCTCATTCTCCGAAGCGCAAATTACTCCAATGCAGGAACGCAGTCTCAGTTTCCCCATACACGATGCCACAACCATCTATGTCCCAACGCCATATTCGAATCCTGGCAGTTCAAAGCCGGGGTGTCCTGTGACCGCTATTTATGACCATTCTTATGGTACAACAGGTGTTCCAGGCAATTTGAAACCCAAGAGTGTTGGCTTAAACGATAAGAATAAGATAGTCCAAGCATTTAATCTCGATATTGGTGAGAGGGTGTGGGATAACGATCTTGGATATTCCAACCGCACGGGAGAGGCATATTTTAAGGATGGGCCTATAAACTATGTAGGGGCTAGGCCAGGTACTCCCCCAGCGAATTACTTGCAATACGATGGTCATGTTGGCATTGACTACGGCGTGACAAAACAAACTGTATACCCTGCTGCTGAGGGAATCGTCCTCCCAATAGGGTCAACCAGGACTGATGATAATGGATTGTATGTGAAGATTAAGCATGAAGGTCTAAATCTGTGTACATCGTATTTACACCTTGACAGTATTCAAGTGAAAGAGGGAGATAAGGTTTATACCAACACTCCTATTGGCATATCCGGCAACACGGGTCCCTTGAACTCAGACGGTACGTCGAGATATGGCTATCACCTCCACTTCCAAGTCACACTGCTTGATTTGAACGGGAATGAAAAATTTTACGTAGATCCGTATGGTCTCAATGGCAACGAGATTCTGTGGAAAGACGCTCCTCGGCAGGTTATTTCCAGCGGTACGGGTACGCCGCTTTCGAATGCCAGAGTCACCGTGACCATCGGTAATTACGTTCAGACTCTGATGACAGACATCAAGGGGTACTTGTGGCTTCTCGACTTTGCCACGGGTACAGTTGCCGATATCGTGATCGAAAAGCCGGGATATCAAAAATATATTCTCAGGATGACGAATGGTGGGCAATCGGTGAAAGGTGTTTCTGCTCCTGCAGATTCATCCGCTTCAACAGTCTTGTCCGCATCTGCTACAGTGGAGGCGGCAGAGGTACCCCCCAATGTGTTTCCGTTGTCTCCCGACTCCGTCGCTCCAACCTCCGCGCGCTTTCAGATGAATGATCGCGTTCAGGTGGCGAACACGGGTATTGGGCTTCGCGCGCGGTACCCCATGTACGATTCCTCCGCTTTGGCGGTGATGGCCGATGGGGAACAAGGCAAGGTGATCGGCGGGCCGATCAGTTACAACGGGTACCAGTGGTGGCTGATCGAGTACGACCGTCTGTCTCCCATCATTGCCTGGTCGGCCGAGGGGGAACCGGCGACGCCGGGCGTTTACTACCTCACGAAGATATCCGCGCCGACCCAACCGATTCTCAGTGTTTCTCCCGCCACTCAATATGTAGGGTCTACAGCTGGGATGACCTCTTTCAACGTCTCGAATTCCGGAATCGGAGAGATGGACTGGGCCGCTTCCAGTGACGCAGACTGGCTTCATATCACCTCAGGCGCCAGCGGGACCGATTCCGGGGCCATTCAGTGTTCCTATGACGCCTACACGGGGGCTGGTCAGCGAACCGGTACCATTAAGGTGACCGCTCCCGGCGCGTCTGGAAGTCCGGCCACAATTACGGTACAGCAGGAGGAAACCTCTCCGCCCGCCACAACCCCGCCCGGCGACGGACTGACAACTGTCACCGCCTACCAGATTTCCGAACTCAGCCACCTGGTCTGGATGCAGGAGAACACGGACAAGAGTTTCGGCAAGTACTACAGGCTCATGAGCGACATTGACGCGTCGAACACGGCGAATTGGAATAACACGGGAACTGATGCAAGCGTTCTGGAAGGTTTCCAGCCCATCGGAACCTGGTCTGACCCCGACACCACCAGTTTCCGGGGATTTTTTGACGGTAACGAACACAAAATTACCGGCCTGACTATTCATCGCTCCGGTACGGATTATGTTGGGTTGTTCGGGTGCGTTGGTACAAGCGGAGTAGTTCTAAACTTGAGATTGAAAGGAGGCTCGGTGGCGGGTCGTTCTTATGTTGGTGGGTTGGCTGGATTGAACCGAGGCTCGATCAATACCTGCTACACCACTGGCGCGGTGACGGGCCTCAGTTCTGTCGGCGGGCTGGTTGGGTGCGGAGGATTATATGGGTATGACAACAATGGTGTGATCATGAATAGTTACGCCACCGGCGTGGTGACGGGCTACAGCTCTGTCGGCGGGCTGGTGGGGTTCAATTCTGAGTGTGGCACAATATCTACATGCTACGCCACCGGCGCGGTGACGGGCCTCAACTTTGTCGGTGGACTAGTCGGGAGAAATAATCTCTACTGCTCGATCACGAACGGTTACGCCACCGGCGCGGTGATGGGTATCGGCTATGTCGGTGGACTGGTTGGGAGCAATGGTCATAGTTCGATCACAAATGGCTACGCTACCGGCGCGGTGACTGGTCTCAGTTATGTCGGTGGACTGGTTGGGAGCAATGGCTATGGCATGATCACGAACGGCTACGCCATTGGCGCAGTGACGGGTCTCAGTTATGTCGGTGGACTGGTTGGGGACCACTACGAAGGCATAATCACGAATGGCTACTGGGATATCCAATCCACCGGTCAAACCACCTCTGCGGGTGGGAGCGCTAAAACAACAGCCGAGATGCAGCAACAGGCTACCTTCAGCGGATGGGATTTTTCTACCGTCTGGGACATTGTCGAGGGGCAGAGCTATTCCTTCCTGCGGTTTTCGCCCCCGCCGTTCCACTTGGGGGTTACCGTAAAAGGCCCGGGTGCCGTCGCTCTCTGGCCAACGTCCGGTTCTTACGCCGCCGGGACGCGGGTGACGCTAACCGCCACGCCCGCGGATGCTGACACGGTGTTTCTGGAGTGGACAGGTGCAGTCGAGAATTCTCTCTCCGCCTCCACTGCCATCACGATAGATATCCACCGGAGCGTGACGGCACATTTCCGCCGGAACTACGAGATTCGTACCTTGGCAGAACTCCAGGCTATCGCCAAGGGTGACCTTGATGGCTATTATACCCTGACGAACGATATAGACGCGTCGGACACCGCCAACTGGAACGACTCGGGGACGGACACAAGCGTACAGGAAGGCTTCCTGCCTATTGGGACAGGTTCCTCTATGTTTACCGGTGTTTTCGAAGGTGGCGGACACAAAATCACAGGCCTGACTGTCAACCGCAGATCCACGAGTTACATGGGATTATTCGGGTGTGTCGGCATAGGAGGATGGGTTCGCAATTTGGGTCTGGAAAACGGCGCGGTAGCAGGCAATTCATATGCCGGTGGGCTGGTTGGCAGTAACTCCGGTACGATCACGAATGGCTACGCCACCGGCATGGTGACAGGCTTCGATTCAGTTGGCGGGCTGGTTGGGAAAAATGATGGTACGATCACGAACGGCTACGCCGCTGGCACAGTGGCGGACAACGCTGAAGGATCTTTTGTCGGCGGGCTGGTTGGCAGCAATAGTAACTCCGGTACGATCACGAATGGCTACGCCACCGGCATGGTGACAGGCTTCGATTCAGTTGGCGGGCTGGTTGGGAAAAATGATGGTACGATCACGAACGGCTACGCCGCTGGCACAGTGGCGGACAATGCTGCAGTATCTTATGTCGGCGGGCTGGTTGGCAGTAACTCCGGTACGATCACGAATGGCTACTGGGATATCCAATCCACCGGTCAAACCACCTCTGCGGGTGGGAGCGCTAAAACAACAGCCGAGATGCAGCAACAGGCTACCTTCAGCGGATGGGATTTTTCTACCGTCTGGGACATTGTCGAGGGGCAGAGCTATCCCTTCCTGCGGTTTTCGCCCCCGCCGTTCCACTTGGGGGTTACCGTAAAAGGCCCGGGTGCCGTCGCTCTCTGGCCAACGTCCGGTTCTTACGCCGCCGGGACGCGGGTGACGCTAACTCCTACGCCAGCAGATCCCAATACAGTATTCGCGGGCTGGACCGGCACGGTCGAGAATTCTCTGTCCGCCTCCACAGCCATTACGATGGACAGCCATAAGAACGTGATGGCACATTTTCGCCGGTGTTATGAAATTCGTACCCTTGCCGAACTCCAGGCTATCGCCAAGGGTGACCTTGATGGCTATTATACCCTGACGAACGATATAGACGCGTCGGACACCGCCAACTGGAACGACTCGGGGACGGACACAAGCGTACAGGAAGGCTTCCTGCCTATTGGGACAAGTTCCTCTATGTTTACCGGTGTTTTCGAAGGTGGCGGACACAAAATCACAGGCCTGACTGTCAACCGCAGATCCACGAGTTACATGGGATTATTCGGGTGTACTAGATTAAATGCCGTAGTTCAAAACGTGTGCCTGGAAGGCGGCATGGTGACGGGCCCAAATAGTGTTGGCGGGCTGGTTGGGTACAACATCAATTCAATGGTCATGAACTGTTACACCACCGGCGCTGTGGTGGGAAATTATGATGTTGGCGGGCTAGTTGGGCACAACATGGGTACGATAACAAACTCTTACGTCTCCGGCCCAGTGTCGGGCGCCAGTCAAGTCGGCGGACTGGTTGGCACGAACTCCGGTACGATCATGAATGGCTACGCCATCGGCCCGGTGAATGGCTGGTCTGGAGTGCAGGGCATTGGGGGAATCGGTGGGCTGGTTGGCGGTAACGACGGAACAATCACGAACTGCTACACCACCGGTGCGGTAACGGGTAACAGTGCTTATCACACTTATAGTGTTGGAGGATTGGTTGGGATCAATGCCTACTATGGTACGATCACCAACGGTTATGCCGCCGGTACGGTGACATCTAGTGGTGATGAGGTTGGTGGATTAGTTGGATATAATTTCTACGGCACGATCACGAACTGTTACGCTACCGGCACTGTGATGGGCTATAATAATGTCGGAGGGCTTGTTGGATACAAATACCAGGGTGCGATCACAAACTGCTACTGGGACACACAGTCCACCAGTCAAACCTCGTCGTATGGTGGGACTGGCAAAACCACTGCCGAGATGCAGCAACAGGAGACCTTTCAACCTGGAGGTGGCTTCGGCCCGAACGACTGGGATTTCGCGACTATCTGGGACATTACCGCCGATATCAACACCGGATATCCGTACCTGCTTTCCTGTGGAGTTCTTGCCCCTCAACACATGCTGATCTACGCGGCAGGGAACGGTGGTCTGATCATCGGTACAACGCCGCAGACGGTAAGCCAAGGTACGAGCGGGTCGGCGGTTACGGCGGCTCCCGGTCCGGGTTATCATTTCGTCCGGTGGAGTGACGGCGTCCAGGCCAATCCCCGTACCGATACGAATGTAACGGCCGATCTCAGTGTGACGGCGCTCTTCGCAACGGACACGGCCAGCCAGTACACGCTGACCTACACGGCTGGGGCCTGCGGTTCGATCACTGGCACGACGCCCCAAACGGTCAGCCAGGGTGACAACGGGTCGGTGGTTACAGCGGTTCCGGTGGGAGGCTACCACTTTGTCAACTGGAGTGATGGGAGTACTTTCAATCCTCGCTGTGACACGAATATTCAGGCCAACCTGAGCGTGACGGCCAACTTTGCCACCAACCCCTGGTGTGCGGTAATTTTCCTGACCGATGGCACTCCTGGAGCAATCCTCACCGGCTCCACAATGCAGATGGTGGATTATGGAGCCAACAGCCAGCCGGTCACGGCCGTCGATCCCACCGGCTATCACTTTGTCGGGTGGACCCAAGACGGAGTGCCCTATTCCAGCAACAACACGTGCTTGGTAAGCAACGTGACGCAGGATGTAACGCTCACTGCTAATTTCGAGGCGTTTCCAATGTACACGATAGAACTGACGGCCGATCCGGTCAATGCGGGTGCGCTGACGAAGACACCAGATCAGGATGGTTATCTGGAAGGCACAAAGGTGACGTTGAATGCGGTGGCGGCGGAAGGTTTCTCGTTCCGAGGCTGGGTGGATAACGCCACAACGATGTCGCAGAACGCTTCCTATCCGTACACTGTGACGGGCACGGACAAGACCTTCACGGCGAAGTTCAAAGCACTTTCTATGGCTCAGTACATGGTTTCTGCGGTGGCCGAGCCTACCAATAGCGGTACGGTATCGAAGGTGCCAGACCAGGTAACCTACTCAGTGGGAGATGAGGTGACACTGAGCGCGGTGGCTGTGGATGGGTGGGCGTTTGTCGCTTGGATGGATGGCGCCACAACACTCTCGACATCTGCGTCGTATGAGTACACTGTGACGGCTGCGAACAAAACCTTGATTGCGAAGTTTTCGGCGCTGCCGAGGTCGATTTATCGGGTGAAATTCGATGTGGCGGCGGGAGGCGATGGCTCATCTTGGGCGAAAGCGTTCAGAACCCTGCAAGGTGCAGTGGACGCAGCATCCTCAGCGAGTAGGGGCGATGTGTGGGTGGCAGCGGGAACTTATTTTGGCACAGGTGACCAAGTTGTCAATATTCCAGCCAACGTCCAGGTCTATGGCGGGTTTTCCGGGACGGAAACCGTCCTAAGCGATCGGGATCCAGTCGCGCATCAGACCGTCATTGACGGGCAGCAGAACCGCCGGGTAGTAGAAAATGCCGGTCTCTTAGACGGCTTTATCGTACTAAATGGAAATTCCGCTTCTTGTGGCGGAATCTTTAATTCAGGCACAGTGGCCAATTGTACTGTAGCCGGTAATTTCGCAGAATTTAGTGCTGGCGGAATATATAATTCAGGCATTGTGACTAACTGCAAGGTGATCGACAATACCGTGAACGACGGGGATGGTGGCGGGATTTCCAACGATTGGGGTACGGTGATCAACTGCACTGTGACGGGAAACTTTGCCGACTACGGCGATGGGATTTCTAATTATGGAACCGTGACCAATTGTATTGTCTGGCGCAATGGCGATTCTGATATCTTGGGAACCCCCGCTCTGGTGACCTATTCCTGTTTTTCTGAGGCCTCGGGGGCCAACCACAATCTGCGGGCCAACCCACGATTCGTCTCCACGGAAGGTGACAACTCACTGCAGTGGGACTTGCGTTTGCAGGCCGACTCGCCTTGTATTGATGCAGGAGACGTTACACCCCAAAACTTACCAGCGACCGATTTGGCGGGAAACCCACGTCCGGGCGGGAATGGGCTGGTGGACATGGGTGCCTATGAAAGTCTCGATGCTTGGACGCCGGGGGGGCCTGTGCCGCCGATAGTACTTTACGTTTCGCCCCAGGGCAATGGTTCCACGGGGCAGGATTGGACCAGTGCGTTTCAGACGATCACCAGTGCGACCCAGGCGGTCCAAACGGGCGATGATCTGTATGAGATCCGCGTAGCGACTGGGACATATCGCGAGGGCCATGAGATTATTTTGCCTGGTCGAGCCAGCCTTATCGGCGGGTGGTCAGGGAATGTTTCCAATTCCGGGGAACGGGATGTGACAGCATATAAGACCGTGATTGACGGAGAACACGCATACCGGTGCATCACAAATTACAGCCTTCTTGATGGTCTGTGGATTCAAAATGGATTGGGTACCTATGGTTCTGGTGGCGGGATTTTCAACTTCGGCACGGTAACCAATTGCACGGTAACGGGGAACTCGGTAAGCGTAAATGAAAGCGGATCATTGTCCGGAGGCGGAATCTATAACGGGTGGGGTACAGTGACCAACAGCACGGTGATGAAAAACTCCGCAAACGGAGAATACAGTTCCGGTGGCGGGATAGAAAATTACTCGGGCACGGTGATCAACTGCACCGTGACGGGCAACTCCGCAAACGGAGAACACAGTTCTGGCGGCGGGATTTCCACCGATTTCGGCACAGTGAGTAATTGTACGGTGACGAGCAACTCCGCAAACAAGAACGGCGGCGGAATTTATAACTACGGTACGGTGATCAATAGTACGGTGACGGGTAACTCATCAAACCAGGACGGAGGCGGAATTTTCAACGGCACCGGTAGTGTAACCAGTTGTACGGTGACCAATTGTATTGTCTGGCGCAATGGCGACTCAGATGTCTTGAGCCCCCCTGATTTGGTAACCTATTCTTGTTTCGGAGAATCTACAAATGTTAATCACAATTTAAACACTGATCCACGCTTTATTTCGATAATAGGTCCCGATCCATTGGCTTGGGACTTGCGTTTGCAAGCCGATTCTCCCTGTATTGACACAGGAACCTCGGAGGCTCAAAACCTACCTGCGACCGATCTATTGGGGAATCCGCGTCCTCTGGGCAAGGGTGTGGACATAGGGGCGTACGAGTTCAAGGATTCCTTGTTTATGTTGAACGTCGTGGCCGATCCGGCCAACGGCGGTACTGTTTCGAAGGCTCCGGATCAGGCGGACTACGTGGCGGGCGCTCAGGTGACGTTGACGGCCATAGCGGCGGATGGGTACACGTTCCGCGGCTGGTTGGACGGTTCGACAACGGTGACGTCGCCCTACACGATGCCGGCTGAGAACAAGACCCTCACGGCGAAGTTCAAAGTGCTTCCGCCCGACCACTACACGGTGACAATGGTGGTGGACCCGGCCGCAAGTGGCACGGTCTCAAAGACACCCGACCAGGCAACCTATACCAATGGTGCTCAGGTAACCCTGAACGCGGTGGAGGCGGATGGCTACACGTTTGACGGGTGGTTCGACGGCGCCACGAAGGTTTCGCCCGACGCTTCGTATGTCTATACGGTGGCGGGTGCGAACAAGACCTTCACGGCCAAGTTCACGCAGGTTGCGGCCTATACCCTAGCGGTGACGGCGGATCCGGCGAACAAGGGTGCGGTGGCGAAGGCGCCCGACCAGGCTTCCTACACGGAAGGCGCGGTGGTGACATTGACCGCTACTCCGGCGACCGATTGCCAGTTCGACGGGTGGTATGACGGCGCGACGCTGCTTTCGACTGCTTCGCCGTACGCGTACACAATGCCGGCGGCGAACAAGGCGCTGACGGCGAAGTTCGGGGTGAAACCTCCGAATGAGTTCACAGTGACGGTGGTGGCCGATCCGGCCAACGGCGGCACGGTGTCGAAGACCCCGGACCAGGCGACCTACACGAATGGCGCACAGGTCACGTTGAACGCGGTGGCGGATGCTGCCTACACGTTCGCGGGCTGGTACGACGGAGCCACGCAGGTCTCGCCGAACGCCTCGTATGCCTATACGGTGGCGGGCGCCAACAAGACCTTCACGGCGAAGTTCACGGCCAAGACTCAGTACAATCTGACGGTGATGGCTGACCCGAGCACCGGCGGCACGGTGTCGAAGACGCCCGACCAGGCCACCTACCTGGAAGGCGCGGTGGTGACGCTGGCTGCGACGCCGATGGCGACTTACGAGTTCGTCGGCTGGTACGACGGCGACACGCAGCTTTCGACGGCGGCTTCGTATGCCTACACGATGCCGGCGGCAAACAAGTCGCTCACGGCGAAGTTCCAGTTGGCGGGTCTGCCGGCTCCGGCGAACCTGACGGCTTCGGGCAACACGTTCCGCGTCCTGCTGAACTGGTCGCCCGTGACGGATGCGGCGTCTTACCTGGTTGAGCGCACGGCGGTCGGCACTACCCTGACGCTCAGCTGGGCGGTCTCCGCGGCGGCGGCTCTGGGCGGTTCCGGTACGGACGCGTTTGCCGACGACACGGCGAGCCCGGCGGTTCCGTACTCCTACACGGTCAAGGCGGTGGACGCGCAGGGCAAGGCGGGTCTGGCGAGTGTTCCGGCGACGGCGACTGTGACGGCCGAGGTGTTCGCGGCGGCGAACTACAAGGTGACGTGCAAGGGCTACACGCTGGTGCGCGACGTGTCCAACAACCTGACCTTCACGGGCGCGGTTTCTGGTACGATCAAAATCACGCTGCTCAAGAAGATGCCTTCGAACGCGGTGGATAATCCGACCAAGGGAATCTATTACCTAACGAACTCGGGTCAGGTGCCCACGCTTACGATTACGGGGGATGTGAAGACGCTGGCGTTCGACGTGCCGGTGTACTCGCTTGAGGCTTCCGGTCTGGTCAAGTCGGTTTCGGCCAAGTCAGTAAAATTCCTGAAGGCGCGTGAATTTGTCTCGGTCTTGATCACGGCGACAAAGCTATCAGATCTAGGCCTCTACGCGCGCACGTTCATCGAGACGGCTGGTTCTTCGTCGGTTCCGATGACGATCAAGGTGACGGGCGCAGTGGTTGAGGAAGTCGGCTCGTCGGGCGCGACGGCTCAGCCGGTGAAGTTACTCAACGTGGCTTCAAAGGTGTACAAAGACGCTTCTGGGGTGAGTCGTAGGAGCCTCGGAGCGGTGGGCTCGCTACCGAAGGTGGTGGCTGAGATTACGGGTGTTCCGGCTCCGGAAAGCGAAGCCAGCCCGTCTTCGATCCGCGGCAGTGTGCTCAAGTCGGTGACGGTTTCGGGCGGCCCTATCGTGGCGGACGAGATGGTTGGTCTGATTGACAAGGTGGCGGTGTCGGGCGGCAATATCCGCTGTGGCGTGATCCAGTCGGGTAAAGACCTGGTACTTCTGCAGGCGACGGCGAAGAATTTCAACGGCGTACTGGTGGGTGGAGCGGTTGGTACGGCGGGCAAGCTTGGGAAAATGACCGTGCAGGCAAAGAACAACATCAAGAAGATCTATGGTCAGACGGGTGTTTCGGGTTACTTCTACGCCGGTTTCAACGAGTCGTTCCAGCAGGGCGGTATCGGTACCCTGCAGACGAAAACCGGCGTTGTAGAAGGCGCCGCCTTCCTGAACCCGGCGCTGGTGACGAAGTTGCAGGTATTGCCCAAGACCGTCAGGCATCCGATCGTGATCAACCCGGAGGTGTAATTTTTCGGGCTATGGAGTTTCTCGGAGGGAGAGTCTTCCTCTGGAAACAGTTCCCGGATCACCTGAACCGCAGCGTTCCTCCGAGGACTTCTTACGCAGAATGAAGGCCTTGCGGAATTAACTTGGAAACGGCGGTTGAGAAAGGGAGACGAGTTCTTTATCCTTGTCCGGAGGGGCGAAAACGGAGCAAATTTTGTCACCCCTTGGGTGTCCTCTTGTTTTGCGCCGAACGAGGACGATGCAAAGAAATCGGCACGTTTCACTCGTTTTTGGATCAGATACACTTGCTCGGTCCGCACATGAACCCCCAAGAAGGAGTCACAATATGTTCAGCACGCCTGATTCGCCTCGCCGGGCGCCATTGCGTGTTCCACCCACCCGCGCCCTGTTTGCCTTGCTGGCCCGGTTGACTTTGGTGGCGGCCCTGTCCCTGATGGTTGTTGCCGTCAGCGCAGCCCCGAATGTCACCAACGTCCGCGCCAGTCAGCGCACCGACGGCTCCGGTCTCGTCGATGTCTGGTACGACCTGTCGGGAGCAGAGCCGCCGGTCACGGTGAGCGTTCTGTTTTCCGCCGACAACGGCGCGACTTGGGGAGTGACGCCGGGCACGGGTTTTCTCACGGGCAATGTGGGGGCTGGGGTGAACAATGGCACAAACCGCCACATCATCTGGGACGCAGGGGCAGACAAACCGGGTGTCCACTGGGCGCAGACGAAAGCCCAAGTCAAGGCGGTGGACGGGGAGGTGGGGTCGCAGGAGGTGACGGTTTATCTCCCCGGCAACGTGCCGCTGGTTCTGGTGCGTATTCCGTCGGGGAGTTTCCAGATGGGTTCTCCCGACACCGAGCGCAGCCGCTATTCAGGTGAAGACCCGGTCCATACGGTGAACATCGGGTATGACTTCTATATGGGAAAATACGAGGTAACACAGGGGCAGTGGAAAGATTTGATGGGTACCAACCCGGTCACCGATCTCGGTTATACGACTTACGGTGTAGGAGACGACTACCCCGTGTATTATGTCTCCTGGAACGATTGTCAGGCTTTCGTCACGGCGCTCAACGCCCATATCGCCTCGACGGGGCAGGGGGCGGCCACCTTCCGCCTGCCGAGCGAGGCGGAGTGGGAGTACGCCTGCCGGGCGGGAACGCAGACGCGGTTCTTCTTTGGGGATTCTCTGGGTGTTGACGACGGCGCGACAGATGGTCCGGCTGGAACCCTGCCTGGTAACCGGTCGGACTATATGTGGTTTAGTTTCAATAGCAATGGTGGTACGAAGCCTGTGGGGAAAAAGCTGCCCAACCAGTTTGGTCTTCACGACATGAGCGGCAACGTGTGGGAGTGGTGCCAGGACTATTGGCATGGGGATTACACAAACGCGCCCAGCGACAGCAGCGCATGGGAGTCTCCCACGTCCAGTTCCCGGGTGTTGCGTGGTGGCAGTTGGTACTACGCTGCGAACATCTGCCGCTCGGCGAATCGCAACAGCCGTAGCCCGGACTTTCGCCCCTTCACCTTCGGTGCGCGGTTCGTGCGGACTCCCTGATGCCCGTTTTCGCTGTGTTCTTTATCCGTTAGAAAAGCGCGCGTGAATTTAAGAGGAATGGAGGGACTCAGATGAATCCGACAGAGATGAAGATTTTCTTTCGATTCGGGCACGAGGTTTCAGAAACTGCCGGTTGTCCGTTTCCCGCTGAACGGGGGCAAGGAGGGGTTGTCTGGGGAATGGAGTCAACGGCTATGCCGAACCGGTGTCGTAACTTGATTCTATTCTGGATCGCGTGGGGAGTCTTTCTGTTTTGCGCATCTCCTGTTGCCGCACAGATGCCATATGGCGTCGTTGCGCCGCTGGACTTGGACTTCGGGAGTGTGGAACCGGATGGGGGTAAAGTGACCCGTACCGTTACCGTTTTCAACGATGGCGACGGGAGTATGCTGACGGAAGTCCACGCTTGCAACCTGTCGGGTTGTTTCATTGACAGTGTCAAGACGTTTGACGGCACCCCGATCCCCTCAGAGAACAACTACCGTTCGTTGGTGGATAGTGGAACGACGATTGTGGTAACGTTGGCGTTCGACGGGAAGAAACCTATCAGCGCGACCGAATCTTTGCTAGTCAAGTGGGCCCCGGAAGATGTTGCCTTCATCCAGGAAGTGCTTGTGAACATTGGTGACACGGTTGACATTGTCTTGTCTCCGGTAGTCTCCAACGTCCGCGCCAGTCAGCGCTTGGACGGTTCGGGGCTGGTGGATGTGTGGTACGACTTGGCGGGGGCGAAGCCACCGATTACGGTGAGCGTTCTGTTTTCCGCCGATAACGGCGTGACCTGGGGGGTGACGCCGAGTGCGGGTTTCCTCACGGGCGACGTGGGGGCAGGGGTGTCGAATGGCACGAACCGCCATATCGTCTGGATCGCGGGGGCGGACAAACCCGGGGTCCACTGGACGCAAACGAAGGCGCAGGTCAAGGCGGTGGACGGGGGAACGGGGCCGCAGGAAGTGACGGTTTACCTCCCCGGCAACGTACCGCTGGTTCTGGTGCACATACCCGCCGGATCGTTCCAGATGGGTTCTCCCGACACTGAGCGCAGCCGCTCTTTCGATGAAGGACCCGTGCATACGGTGAACATCGGGGATTCGTTCTATATGGGCAAGTATGAAATCACGCAAGGGCAATGGAAGGCGGTGATGGGTACCAACCCGGTTCCCCCCACCAGCAGTTACGGTGTTGGTGATGATTACCCTGTGTATTATGTCTCCTGGAACGACTGTCAGGCTTTCGTCACGGCGCTCAACGCCCACATCGCCTCTACAGGGCAGGGGGCAGCCACCTTCCGCCTGCCGAGTGAGGCGGAGTGGGAGTACGCCTGCCGGGCGGGAACGCAGACGCGGTTCTTCTTTGGGGATTCTCTGGGCGCCGATGACTATCCGACCGATGCTCCCGCAGGAACCCTGCCGGGCAACCGGTCGGACTACATGTGGTTTGGGTTCAACAACTCGCCGAACGGCACAAAGCCGGTGGGCACAAAGCTGCCCAACCAGTTTGGGCTGTACGACATGAGCGGCAATGTTTGGGAGTGGTGCCAGGACTACTGGCACTGGGTTTACACAAACGCGCCCAGCGACGGCAGCGCGTGGGAATCTCCCACGTCCAGTTCCCGGGTGTTGCGTGGTGGCGGTTGGGACAACAGTGCGAACCGCTGCCGCTCGGCGTATCGCTACGGCGACACCCCGGACATCCGCTACGCCGAAATCGGCGTGCGTTTTGTGCGGACTCAGTGACAGCAGTACGTTGTTTTCTTTACCCTTTAGAAAAGCGCGCGTAGCGTGCTCGATTTTGTGAGCGGAAATGCAGTCTCCGAAAATGCAGCCAGATCTTCCCATCCTCCAACTCACATACGATCTGATCCAGTGGTATGTGCCGTTGGTGAACAAGTTTCCGCGCGACTTCAAGTTCGGGCTGGGCGACCGGGTGCAGAACACGCTCTACGGGATTCTGGAGGGGTAATTGGTACTGTGCCAATGCGGATTTTGGCAAGGCGGGCAAAGGTCACCGCCGGGTTGTGGAGAAGTTCCAGGAAAATGGATGAATCAGAGATCAAAGGAGATCGAACAATGCGGACAAAACAGTGGGTGACGCTTCTTCTGGCGGCAACGATTCTGTGCTTCTCTCGCGGGGCGCTGGCGGGAGAGGGGGTAGGCGTCTCGGCTGCCTTTGATCTGAATACGGTGGGGCTGACGGGTATCTCGGTTTCGCCCTTCAGTCTGGATTTTGGGGCGGTGGCGGTTGGCGGCCCGAGCGGGGTGGGCAAGTTTGTCGTGCGCAATACGAGCGCAAAGACGCAGTCGGGAAGCGCGAGCGTGGCGGCCCCGTTCTCCGTGGTGTCCGGCGGGAGCTATTCCCTGTCGCCCGGCGATTCTCAGACGGTGACGATGTCCTACGCGCCCACGGTGGCGGGGGTGAATTCCGCCTGGGTGTCGTTCAGTACTGCCGCCGGGGTCAAGCAATGCGAAGTGAAGGGGCAGGCGTATGCCACGCCGCAACTGGCCGCGCTGGAAGGGACCGTGTCGGATGCGGTAACCCATGCTCCGTTGGGGGGCGCGCTGGTGACCGTGGGGGGGCAAAAGGGATACAGCGACTACCAGACCGGAGGGTACCGTCTGGAAGGTTTGATCGCGGGGACCTATACCGTGTCCGTCAGCGCCGCCGGATACACGCCGGTGACGATGAATGGAGTGGCGGTGAACCCGCCGTCCAAAACGTTGTCTTTCATGCTGACTCCGTCGGGTTCTGTTCCCTCGGAACCGCCATCGCTCAAGGATGTGCCGGTCGTACTGGTGCGAGGATTGGGCGGAGCCGATGCCGACTATTTCAAAGATATGAAAGATCACCTTCAATTCAAACAGGTTTGGGATTGTCCCACGATTGATGGTGGGGGTTTTGTGGTGGAGAACGCCTCGAAACTCCGGGAATACCTGATCCAAAAGTCGAACGAGGTGTACGGGACCGACCGGGCACCCTACGGGGTCAACATCGTGGCGCACAGCATGGGGGGGCTGATCACAAGAGAGTTCCTGAACAATTTCAATCTGGGAGAGAAGAAGCAACGGATACGGAATGTCATCATGCTTTCCACGCCCAATGCGGGGTCGCCGCTGGCGGGAGTATCTGAATTCTGGGGGTTCTGGGGCCATAACGGACTCTATACTTGCGGCACGGATTTTGTGCGAAATAATTTCAACCCGACCCGAGTGTGGAAAGAGAAAGAGACTTCGCTCTATTTGCTTGCTGGGGAGAGAAGATCCCCCATCAATCCGCTCAACTCCCTTAAATACAGCTTGGGATGGTTATATCTGGTGCATGTGAATGTAAGAGATTTATTTGACCCATACTTCAGCGATGGAGCGGTGCCTGGGCTTAGTAGTTGGGGAAAACACATGAAGTCCTATCTTTCCCGTGATGTCGTCCAAAGTTTCAAGGGGGTTGAATCCGCAAAGAAAGAGATCGCGCCGCTCAATCATTCCGAGATGTGCTCGGATGATTCCGTGTCTGCCTGGATCGTTAACACCCTGAGCGGTTCGAGTTATCAACCCTATTCACATTTTAAACAGATTTCTGCCGCCTCGAATCCAGACACGTCCGGGGGCGATTCCCCATCGTCTGTCTCCTCGGAGACGTTCCCCGCATTGCGGAATTCTTCCGATGGCATGCGCCTGCAATTGATCGAATCGCAGCAGGACAGTTTCCCCGCTTTGGGGCATCACGAGTACACCCTGCCCAGCGACGCAATGGGGCAACTGGTTTTTATGCTGCAATCGCAAGGCGGTCCAGTGGCTTTTACGTTGCGCGATCCGCAGGGGGGCGCGATTGACCCGGCGGGTAGCGTTCCCGCCAATGTGTCTGCTCAAACAGAGAACGATGCGGCATCGGGCGTGTCGCAGACGCTGGTCACCGTGACGGCCCCAGCGCAGGGCGTATGGACCGTGGCGTACGACGTGAATGGCGCGACGACCCAAACCAGTTGCCTGGTGATGGGCGATTCGCGATTGGCGTTTGTCGCGTCGGATGGCGAGTCGCGGGTACGCCAGAATGCGCCGGTCACGCTCGGAGGCCTGTTCTGGGACACGGCGAAGGCAACGTCTGTGACCGCTTCCGGATACGTTTCGGTCACGGCGCAAGCGACTGTCGCAATCCCGGATGGAACGAGTTCGGAAGTTGTGTTGTTTGACGACGGACTCCACGGGGATGACGTGGCGGGCGATGGTTCTTGGGCGGCGCCATTCGAGTCCACGGGGCAAGCGGGCAATTATGCCGTGCTGTATCGCGTGGATGGTGTGACCACCACGGGGTTGGCGTTCCGGCGTGTTGCGACGGGCAACTTTCAGGTGGGAGGCGATTCCCGGGAGATTCTGGGAGAGTTCAGTTCCGATGCGCAACACCTGGACGACGCCGGATGGCTTGACACACTCCGGGTACAATTCCTGGTGAACCTGAAGACGGCGGGAACCTATTCGATCTGTGGCACGTTGGGCAACACACAGAAAACCGCCACCGTTTCGAGTTCGGAAAAGTTGACGGAAATGCCGGCCGGTATCAGCCGCGTGACGCTGCTCTTTGATCTTTCCGATCTGCCCCCCGCCCAGCGTTCAGGCGTGTTTTCTCTGACAGATCTGATGCTTTTTCAGGAAAACGACGGTCTGTTGCAGTGGCGGGACACGTATGGCCTGGAAGTCCTGCTGGACGGTCCCGAACCGCCGCAGGTCACGCATCAGGTTGTTTTCCAGACGGATGGAACGATTGGAGCCACTTTGGCAGGAGAAACTTCGCAGTCCGTTGCGAACGGTTTTGCCGCTTCCCCGGTCACGGCTGTTCCGCCGACGGGGTATTACTTTGTGAAGTGGATTCTGGGAAATGCCACCTATTCGACCTCCAACCCCCCGGCGGTCAAGAACGTGACGACGGACATGGTCTTGACTGCGCGATTTGCCCTGAACGACTACCATTTTTCGAGTTTGCGTGTCAGGTCGGGGCACACCGAGACTTGGAACAAAAAGACCCAAGCGGTGGTATCGAAAGAGACGTACTCGTTCTCGGCGAAGATCCAGCTGCCGCCATCGTTTGATTTGGCGACGATCACCCCCAACAGCCAGATTCGTATCCCGGTGGGTGGCGTGCTGTTTGAGGATACCTTGGGCAACGCCTACAAGAAGAGACTGGACAACCCCACAAAGGGTGGCAGCGCCACGTTTGTCCGGAAAGAGTTGGATACGACGGGGCGCCTGCGCAAGACGCAAACCGTGTCCATCGTGTGGAACAAGAAGAAAACGGTGTGGGTGACCCTGAGCGGTGTGCCGCTTCCCGGCAACGGGGGGGGCGCGGATGAAAACATTCTGGATCTGTCGGATAAGAGCGCTGTGGCTGGCGTGGTTTCCAAGACGGTTCCTGCGACGGTGTTGTTCAGTGAAGAATCTGCCGGAGATGCCAGTGTTTTCTGCTTGGGTAAGAAGAAGGTCAAATCGTCCACCGCCACGGGGGGAAAAGAACTGGTCAGTTGGAGTGTTGCGGGGAAAAAGTAAAGGTCACGAAACTCGAGGACGCTGTTCACCGGCGAGGTGCAATGTTGGTGTATCCGGCAGATTTCTCCGGGGAGCATCAAGTTGAGAATATTCCTTGCGAACTCGGTTCTCTCAAGGACAAAGGGGAGGAAGTATATCATGAGAAAAAATGCTCTTGGGAAAAGGTTCTATTATTGGGCGTTGTTTGCTTCAATTCTGATAACGCACCGGGCAACTGCGGGATCCGACTCGGCCCAAGCCCTTGCAGGTACTTCCCGTTATCATGCGACCTCCCCCTATGTACAGAAATGGATTGCGGTCCCGGATCGACAACCTTCGCTGAAGGTATCGGGATCATTAAGCGATGATGTGCTGCGTGATGTGACGGAATCGCAGATAGGTACGCCATACGCATCATCGAATTCTTCGGTAGCCTCAATCGGATCTTTGGTTTCTTCTTCAAGTGGAATTATTAAGGCGTGGGGGCAAAACGAATATGGGCAGTGCGATGTCCCGTTACCCAGCAATGGGATCGTAGCCGTCTCGGCGGGTGCATACTACAGTCTGGCTCTGAAGTCCGATGGCTCGATTATGGCGTGGGGATCCAACAATGATCCGGACGGTAATTATTCTGGTCAGTGTGACGTTCCCTCTCCCAACAGTGGTTTCATAGCTGTCGCTGCAGGGGGAAACCACAGTCTGGGATTGAAGTCAGACGGTTCGATTGTGGCGTGGGGGTGGAACTACTACGGTCAGTGTGATGTTCCCTCGCCTAACAGCGGTTTTGTGGCTATCTCAGCGGGTGGATTCCACAGTCTGGGTTTGAAATCCGATGGTTCGATTGTGGCGTGGGGGTTCGATAGTGCTGGTCAATGTGACGTTCCCTTACCCAATAGCGGTTTTATGTCTCTCGCGGGGGGAATGAACCACAGTTTGGCTCTGAAATCCGATGGTTCGATTGTAGCATGGGGGTGGAACTACTACGGTCAGTGTGATGTTCCCTCTCCAAACAGCGGTTTCATATCTGTTTCGGCAGGGGGAGATCATGGGCTGGGATTGAAGTCAGACGGTTCGATTGTGGCGTGGGGCTGGAATGACCTTGGCCAGTGTGACATTCCCTCACCCAACAGTGGTTTTGTATCTGTCTCGGCTGGTGCATGCCACAGCCTGGGTTTGAAGTCCGATGGTTCGATTGTGGCGTGGGCGGATAAGACTTGGGCAGGTCAATGTGAAATTCCCTCTCCCAACAGCGGTTATGCGGCCATTTCGGGAGGGGGAGGGCATTCGCTGGCGATTGCATCGGAAACGATTGCGGCGACGGCCTACAAGGTGATGGCGAAGGGTTACACGATGACGCGTGACGCTTCGAACAACCTGACGTTCACGGGCTCGGCTGCGGGCACGATCAAGATCGCGCGGCTCAAGAAGTTGCCTGTGAACACGTCCGATGACGTGGCGAAGGGGATCTACTACCTGCTCAACGTGGGCCAGGTGCCGACGCTCACGATTGTGGGTCACGTCAAGACGCTGGCTTTCGACGTGCCGGTGTATTCGTTCGAGGCTTCGGGCGCGGTCAACTCGGTCACGGCCAAGTCGGTCACGTTCCTCAAGGCGCGTGAGTTCGGCAAGGTGACGATTGCGGCGACGAAGGACTCGGGTGCGGGGCAGTATGCGCGCACGTTCATCGAGACGGCAGGCACGTCTCAGGTGCCGATGCTGATCAAGGCGACGGGCGCGGTGATCGAAGAACTCGGCTCGACGGGCGCCGTGGCTCAGCCGGTCAAACTGCTCAACGTGTCGTCGAAGGCGTACAAGGACGCCAACAAGGTGACGAAGACGAGTCTGGGCGCGATCGGTTCGCTTCCGAAGGTGGTGGCGGAACTGACGGGCGCGGCGACTCCGGCGTCCGAGGCGACTCGGTCGTCGATCCGAGGCAGCGTGCTCAAGACCATTAAGGTCTCGGATGGTCCAATCGTCGCGGACGAGATCGTGGGCGCGATCGACAAGGTGACGGTGGTGGGCGGCAACCTGCGCGCGGGCCTGATCCAGTCGTCGAAGGACCTAATGCTCGTTCAGGCGACGTCGAAGAAGGGCGTGGGCGGCGCGGTTGGCACGCCGGGCGCCTCGACGGACCTGACGATCAAGGCGCAGCCGAACACGAAGAAGGTGGCGATCGGCAAGGTGATGGGCCAGACGGGCGTGTCGGGTGTTTTCTACGCGGGCTACGACGCGGCGGCGGGCGCTGCGACGAAGTCGGGCGGTATCAAGATCCTGCAGACGAAGACGGGCACGATCGAAGGCGTGGTGTTCCTCGATCCGGCTCAGGTGGCGAAGATGAAACTGCTGCCGGAGGGACAAGTGATCGTGACGAACCCGGACCTTCAGTAAGACGGGCCGCACGGGTCTGAGAGTTCCAGCGGGAGGGGGGCGCCCCTCCAGCCGGACAGTTTCGTACCGTGAGTCATGATCTCGATATCGCCCGCGTAACTGAGTTGACCGTCTCTCCGAAAGCACGGAACATTCCCCGGCTTCAGATGGCGAATCGACCTGAAATTCCTTCAGTTATGTCGCGGATTAATTTCCGCCCCTTCCACTCAGCGTCACCGTCCGCCCCTGGTCCTGGTACCGGTACACCAGCGCACCCGTCTGCTTGTCCTCTTCCTTGCGCATGCACCACGGTTGCAGGTTGTACACCGCCACCACCTGACCGTCCCCGCGCCGCACAATCTCCGCGTACGAATTCCCGTACAGCAACGTCTGCATCAGCATCGTGCTCCAGAACTCCGCCGAGGTCTGGTACGGGTTCGCCTGCCAGCGCAGCACCCGGTACAGCGGATGGTCCTTCGCCTTGCGCTTCCCGTTCCTCTGGTTCTCGTAGAGAATGTGCGGAAGCATGGCCAGCGTCTCAGAAACCCACGTCAGGGCGCACCACACCGCAGGCATCCCCATCGCCCGCGACTCGTTCACCTCCACACCCGCCAGCGCCGGACCTCCCAGGCCGACAAGCGATCCCAGCGGCGGTCCGGCTCAGCGTGTCCAGAATCCGCCCCCGCAACTCCTGCCGCGCGAACGCCCACACCCGCGAAAGGAAACTCCCGCGCCCGCGAGACAGACTCGAGTTGTGCCGTACAATCTCCACCGCCATCGTTCGTTCCTGTCCTGGATCTGGCCCCTGGGGTAATAAAAAAGCGGCGCACCAGCCTTTTGGCCGATGCGCCGCGCCTGTCTCACAGGGGGGACGCTTACACTACCACTTCCGAGGGGACGCCGAAAACCCCAGCGTACACTCGATTTACACTTCATACACAAAACCACCTCACAAAGTCAACTTCTTTGCGACAATTCCGGAGCCTCAATAAATCTGTGCCCCCAAAAGCCTTCCAGAAAAAGAATAGCATATACATACAACATATAACTCTTTAATTTTCAGGTGAACATAAAATAAAAATTTATCCTATAGCACAAAAGTGTCTTTTTTAAGACTTCTTTCAAAATACATTGACAAAATGAAAGAACAATAAGTAAGATCATGAAAATTGTTCATACAAACATTGAGCACACAAAGATGTGCATATACCTTTAGCGTTTTTGCAGTAGTATCAGCCAGAAACTGAAAGGAGAAGACAATGACGGAAATCAAAGGAAGTACGTTTGAGTGGAAGGGTCGCGTGTTGACCTCCCCATTGACGGAAAAGGCTCCTATCTCGGCCAAATCGATGAATAGTGTAGATGGCTTAGCAACTGTCACGGAAAAGATAATCGGCCCGAACAATCTCCGACCTGTCGCCCTGTTGGAAAAGATGATTCAGATATCTAGAGCGGTTGTCCGCATAACAATCCCTGAAAAGGGTGTCGCGACAGGGTTCATGATTAGTCCTGACGTGATAATGACAAACAACCACGTCTTTGAATCGGAGAATGATGCCCAAAACGCGATCATCAGTTTCAACTACCAAATCGACCAATCCGGGACATTCCTGAAGACAGACGACTATAAATGTAACACGTCGTTCTTTCACACAAATTTTTCGCTCGATTACTCGCTTGTGAAAGTGAAAGGGGCACCCGGGAAGACGTGGGGTTACATTCAGTTGCCTTCGAATGATACTGTAAACGTTCACGATGACGTATTCATCATCCAGCATCCAGGTGGAGAACACAAACAGATATCTATCTCTGGTAATGAAGTAGAATATATAGATGATAAATTTATTCAGTATTTGACTGACACTATGCCTGGTTCATCAGGTTCCCCTGTGTTCAATGACACAATGCATCTTGTTGCTCTTCACCACAGTGGGGGAGATATACCAGAACCTTCAACGGGCTTGAAACACTTTCGAAATGAAGGTGTTAGAATTTCGGCAATTATCAAGGATATGCCGAATATTGAATAGTCAAGCAAACATCAACTAGGAAAAGGAGACTTCTCATGGATAAAATCAGCACAATCACAGTCGTAATTCCGGGAGACCTTTCCACAACGTATCTGGAGACGATTGCAGATCGTATTCAAAAGGTTATTCGCGGTGATGCGGTACCCCCGAATTCCGACACCAAAGAGTACAAAACTTGCGACGGAATTGACATCAGTAAGTGGGGGATCTGCATCGGCAGTTCCAAATAACAGACCGCTCAACAACAGTATCCTGCGAGAGGTAAGACTACACCTGCGAGAACGGTCGAGCGTCCAATGAGGTCTCACCGGAAATAGATTTACACGGGTGGAAAATACGGCACACCGACCTTGATCGCCGGTGTGCCGTATTTGTTTTACAGAAAGGAATGAAACCATACCACTTCCGATGGAACACTAACCTCAACGCAACTCCACTTTTACCATATATCCACATATTCATTCGCTTCAACCTATTATTATGTAGGTCTCTGAATACAATCTATTGGAATTTATCTCAAAAACTCCTTGGGGATCACCATTCTGATCCCTAATTTATTGTCTGGAATATCGTTCAAAATCTTTTTGATATCATTTGCACATTTCCTGTAAGCATCCAATTGTTCTTTAGTATCTCCTGTAGTGTCCTCTTTGTATAAATATGAACATAGTTCTCCAAATAGATGAAGAAAATTCTTCTCCGCTTCATCTTGTTTTGTTTTATCCTTAGAATAGCATTCATTAATACTCTTGGCGCAAGAGAGCAGATCTTCAAGAATTTCATGTCGAGTTCTCATTGGATTCCTTCTTCCATACTATCGAGATTCTTTATCTTAAACATAACTTCAGATGAAACTCAATGAGAATTTATAGTACGTACTTATTCTTGTCAATATTTTTATAAAATTCTTGCCCTATGCTAAAAACGATCAAAATCTACCCACAAATTCTTTCAATGAATCCTATTTAAGAAACTCGCGCCCCAGGTACCCGCTTCGGCGGCCTTTCCTTTTCCCGTTCCATCCCCAACCTGTCCTCAATTGCCCGAACTACCATGAGCAGGGCGCGCCGGACCGCTTCCCAGAACAGCCGCTCCTGCGCGCTCATCCCCTCGTCTCGTCCGGCCATCGGTCACACCCCTTGTGGTTCGCTATCCATTATCCATTGTCAATTATCCATTAAACACAACACGCCCCAGCCCGCCGCCTCGGCGGCTTCGCCTCCATCCGCTCCGCGCAGTCCAGCGCCATCAGCGTCGCCACGAACGGGTCGATCCGGTTCGCGCTCTGCATCCGGTCCGGCTTGACCGGCTTGGCGTTGCCCGCCTCGTCCGTCTTGGCCACCACGCTCGACGCCGCCCACCGCAGCACCGGGTCGCCCCCGTGCTCCATCTCCCCGGCCAGCAACTTCGCCACGATCTCCTTCATCGGCGGCGACATGCTCTTCATCCCCTGGCCGAACTCCACCACCTCGAACCCCGACCGCTCCAGCGCGCTCGCCACATGGTCCGCGCCCCAACGGTCGAACGCCACGTGCTTGAAGTTGTAGATTTTCTTCCACGCCTCGATTTTCCGGATCACCCGATCCTGGTCAATCCGCTCTCCAGGAATCACATTGAGGAACCCCTACTTCTCCCAGGCGTCGTATGGCACCCGGTCCCGGTTGATCCGTCGGCGCATCTCATCGTGATGCGCAAAGCACAACGAACGCAGGTTCTCGAACGCATGCGTGCCGCCGTCCCTGATCTTGATCACGTGATGCACCTCGCGCGCCTGCTCCCTGCACCCAGGCCACTCGCAGAATGGATTGCGCCGCAACTTCTCACGACGAATGACAGGCCAGCGCCCTGCGTACCCACGCTCCTTGGTGGACCCGCGCTGCTGGTCCTCCCACTGCCGCTTCTGCTTCTGGTGCTTCTCGCAGTAGGCCGTCCCCTTCTCAACCAGCACGGGGCAACCCGGCTTCCCGCACAACTTCTTGACCATGCAGATCACCACACCCATCCACACAGCCCAGGCCCACCTGGTGAGAGCAATAGCCAGCCGCAGGCCTGCCCCCAGCCAGGCGGGCGCCCAGGGGAAACAGGCAGGACGGCAGGGGTTGGTACTCCCCGCAGCGGGACGGCAAAAAAGAAGGAAACTGTGGAAGGATGGACACGCAGACAAAAGAAAAGCCCCTGGACAACAACTAACGCCTCCGCAAGAGGCGGTTGTCCAAGGGCAACTTCTTTCTACCACTCAATCAGTGGGTGGGACAAGCAAAAACAGTACTTTCAACCTCACGGGCACCGGCTTCTCTAAACCAGAACCATCTCCTGCGACTCTTTACAAATGGCTTCCGCCTGTTCCAGGACAAGGGCCGTCGCTGTCGCCTGCTTGTCCGGAGGATAACCGTATTTCCGCAAAATCCGCTTGATGATCACGCGCATCTGGGCACGAACGTTATCTCGGATGGTCCAGTCAATGGTGATACTGTTGCGCACCGCCTTGAGGAGTTCCTGGGCAATCAGTTTCAGCGTGTCGTCCCCCAGAATGGCGACGGCGCTGTCGTTGACTTCCAACGCGTCGTAGAAAGCGATTTCATCTTCCGTCAGGTTCAGTTTCTCGCCGCGCTGATTCGCCTCGCGCATATCCTTCGCCAGGGCCGTCAGTTCTTCGATCACCTGCGCCGCCTCGATAGCCCGGTTCTTGTACTTCTGGATGGCCTCTTCGAGCAGTTTTGCGAACGACCGTCCCTGCACAATGTTCCGGCGTCCTCGGGCCTTGATCTCACCCTCCAACAGTTTCCGAAGCATTTCCACCGCCAGGTTCTTATGAGGCAACCCACGCACCTCTGCCAGGAACTCTTCGGACAAAATCGAAATATCCGGCTTCTTCAGTCCAGCCGCAGCGAAGATGTCAAGGACCTCATCCGACGAGACCGCTTTGGATACGATCTGCCGAATGGCAAAGTCAATCTCGTCCGGACTGCGGTGACCCTCTCCCAGGCTCTTGGTCAAAACCGACTTCACGGCCTGAAAGAAAGCCACATCATCTCTAATTTCCAGGGCGGCCTCGTGCGGCACGGACAGCGCGAAGGCCCGCGAAAGCTTCGTCACAGCCTCCACCAGTCGCTCTTTCCCCTTATCCTGTCTCAGGATGTGTTCCTGCGCCGCTGGCAAGACTGACAACCGTTCCTGCGCCCCGCCGGTCCAGTTCGACCAGTCGAACCCGTCGAACAGGCCACAGCAGACCTCGTGGCATTCCTGTAGAACGGCCACCGCCTCTTCCTGGTTCACCGTCGTCCGGCCCTCACCGCCACTTTCGGTGTAGTTGGCCAATGCGGATCTCAATTCATTCGCCAGCCCCAGATAATCCACCACCAGCCCGCCGGGCTTGTCTTTGAACACCCGGTTTACCCGCGCGATGGCCTGCATCAGTCCGTGGCCGCGCATCGGTTTGTCAATATACATGGTGTGGAGACAGGGCGCGTCGAAGCCGGTCAACCACATATCCCGAACAATCACGATCTTGAAAGGGTCCTTCGAGTCCTTGAAACGCTTGGCCAGTTCTTCCCGGCGCGGTTTGTTCCGGATGTGCGTCTGCCATTCCACCGGATCGGATGCCGAACCGGTCATGACGACCTTCAGGATCCCCGCGTTGTCGTCCTCCTGGTGCCAGTCGGGCCGGAGCGCCACAAGGGCCTGGTACAACTCAACACAGATACGGCGACTCATGCAGACGATCATGGCTTTGCCGTCCATCGCCTCCAGGCGCTGCTCGAAGTGTTTCACCAGGTCTTCCGCGACCAGTTTCAAGCGGCTGTCCGTCCCCACCAGCGCTTCCAACTGTGCCCACCGCGTCTTCAGGCGCTCCTTGTGGTCCACCTCCTCGCCTTCGGTGGCTTCCTCGAATTCCTCATCCAACAGGGGTCTGGCGGCATCATCGAGTTCCAGCCTTGCCAACCGTCCCTCGTAATAGATCGGAACCGTCGCGCCATCATTCACCGCCCGCTCGATGTCGTAAATGCTGATGTAGTCGCCAAACACCGCCCGGGTATTTCGGTCGGTCTGTTCGATCGGCGTGCCGGTGAAGCCAATGAACGAGGCATTGGGCAACGCCTCGCGCATGTGCCGGGCAAAACCGTCCAAAAAGTCGTATTGGCTGCGGTGCGCTTCGTCCGCGATCACCACAATGTTCCGGCGGTCCGAAAGCTGCGGGTATTGCCCCTCGCCCTCGGTCGGGAAAAACTTGTGGACCGTCGTGAACACCACCCCGCCGGAGTCGGTCTGGAGCAAATCCCGCAGATCCGCCCGGTTTTGAGCCTGGACCGGTGGTTGCCGTAGCAGATCGTGGCAACGCGAAAACGTCCCAAAGAGTTGGTCGTCCAGGTCGTTCCGGTCGGTGATGACCACGACGGTCGGATTCTGCATCGCCGGGTGCAGCACCACCCGCCCGGCATAGAAAGCCATCGTCAGGCTCTTGCCCGATCCCTGCGTATGCCACACCACCCCGACGCGCCGGTCGCCCGGTCGGGCTTCCGGCTGTCTCCGCGAAAAATAGGTCCCGCCTGCTTCCCGCACCCCCTCGGGCAATTCGGCAGGCACACAGGCCCGAAGCGTCTCCTCCAGGGCCAGGTTCACCGCGTGGTACTGGTGATAACCCGCCATCTTCTTGACCAGCACGCCACCGCCGACATCCTCAAATACGATGAAGTGGCGAATCAGATCGAGGAACCGCCGCTTCTCGAACACCCCCTCCAGCACCACCTGAAGTTCGGGCAATTTCGCGTCCGCCAGTTCCTCGCCTTCGACCGTCCGCCACTTCTGAAACCACTCCCGGTTCGCCGTCAGCGTGCCGATCCGCGCCTGCACACCGTCGGAAATTACCAGCGCCTCGTTGTAAACAAACAGCGAGGGGATCTCATGCTTGTAGGTCTGAAGTTGGTTGAAGGCCGACCCGATCGTCGCGCCGTCCGACGCGGCGTTCTTCAACTCGATCACGGCCAGAGGCAGGCCGTTGACAAACAGCACCACGTCCGGGCGCCGCTCGCGCCGATCCTCCACCACCGTAAACTGATTGACCGCCAGGAACTCGTTATTCTCGGCGGTGTCGTAATCGAACACCCGGACCAGATCGCCCCCAATCGAGCCGTCCTGCCGCTGGTACTCAACCGGCACCCGCTCGATCAAGTACTTATGGATGACGCGGTTGTTCGCCACAAGCGAGGGGGAATCTGGTCGCGTCAGTTTGCGGAAGGCTTCCTCCAAAGCGTCCGGTGGCACCTGAGGATTCAGCCGCTGGAGCGCCTGGCGCAGACGGCCTTCCAGAACCACTTGGCCGTAATCCTCGCGTTCCGCCAGCATCTCGCCCGGAGCGATCTCCGGACCAGAAACGATCAGGTAACCCAGGCTCTCCAGCCATGCCAACGCGGCTTGCTCAACAATGGATTCGGTGAAAGGTTCGGTCATGCTATTGCCCCACAGTGCATTGCGTCGGAAGTGGTAGGCATTCTATATTACAGCGACTCACCATGATATTTTGAGAAAGCGTTGTCGCGAACGCTACTGCATCAGGATCTGGAGAAATAACATTATGCAAGAGTTTTGGATCCCAGTCGTGATCAAGGCCCGCCAGCACAAACAAGTGTGGATGGGCAGAGTTGCCGTGCTTCTGGTTGCAGTCCTTACACAATGTCACCAAATTACCTTCGGACGTTTCGCCACCTCGAGAGTACGGAATGACATGATCCATTGTGAGAGTGACCCCGTTACCTTCCATTTTGCCACATTCGATACAACGATGGTTGTCTCGCTGAAGGACACGTTGCCGCACATCAGGTGGAATACGTCGACTTGTCGCACGATGTCGTGGTAGCACGACATCCCAAAATAAACCGATTGCCGATTTCACACACTCTCGCGATCCCAGAAAAGCACATAGATGCCGTGTAGCGTAATCGTTCATGATCAATGCCCAACCAAAGGAGGTCAGCCATGTGGCCATGTCGTCACTGTTTCGTACCCATTGGAATCTCACATTCAAGAGTTTCATGATATGTTCGAAGTTGGCAATCGTAACTGGGTGTGCGTGGCGTTGATCCCTTCCATTCTCGCCGAAGGACCCGGAGAACAATGAAATGGTTCGGTAGTAAACATGGCCATATCGAATATCATCGAGGCAGAACGCATAGGCCTTTGATTGATCGTCGTGTTCGTTCATAACGCCCTCCCCGAGACCGCTTCACATCCGCCATGCGCTACTCGCTGAAGATTAGCTTCGACAACAACGAATCGAGGAGCGCTATCTGCCAGTAGTCTCACGCTCAGCCTGCGCCTCGTCTCCTGCAAACTCTGATCCTGAGCCAATCAAATACCCGACGCCACCATCTAAGCCTGAACCACTCTTGCAAGAAGTTGTCAATTGACTTCGCGGCATCGTTACAATCTATGCCTGCATCTTCAAAGTAATGACGGGATTCCTTTTGGATAACCCCATCCTTGAGTGCCTCGCTGATTTGATGGATAGACTTGAATATATCGGCGTGTTCGTTTCTGAGATTCATTAGTTGGTTCCGCATGCTCACCTTATCCTTCGGCTGAGCAATAGCGAGGTAGATGTCGAAGATATCGCGAGGACGTTTTGGACTAATGCAACTCTTTGCTTTGGTGATCAGCAGGCCTACTTCGTTGATGACCGGCAACACAAGCGAACGGGATCTTCCATCTGGCGTCATCGCCTTAACCTGTTCTTTTTCGATCAACCCGGCGTCGAACAGAATGGCCGCGCTTGGCAAACAGATGGACTTTAGTATTACTTTCTGACGGCCTAAGTCATCAATTGGCACCGACAACTCCAAGTGTTTTGAGAAAAGAGTTGGATCTTTCAACGTTTCAGAAGGATGCAAAAAGTCGACGTTAAATACAAAATCATGAGGTACAAGATTCTGGTCAAGAACGGATAGTACACGAAGTACCTGAAAGTCATGTTTGGCAGACACAATGAAGTCGCGATCGAGAAATTTTTTCACCGCATCTCTCAATGCTCCCGGAGTTGCACCTTTTGAGAATAGGAGATCAACATCCCTGGTCCCGGGATGTTTTGATTTCTTATCGTTTCTCAGTACTGTCGACCACCCGCCACAGATTGCGAAATCCAAACGCGTTTCTTTCGCGATGCCACCCGCTTCGGCAAGGAGCCATCGAGATGCCTGATTCACGTTTTCGAAACAGAGTTGTTTGGCTTCATCGCGCTGCTGTTCTCCGCTCATACGCACCTCCCCACAATCCGCTCCGCGTCTGCCACCCGCAACTCGCCCGAAATCAGTTTCGGTAACAGTGAGTCGCGGATGGAGACGAGGGTACTGGATTGTTCGCGGCTATTGATAATCTTCGAAAAGATAGATTCAATTGGCTTGAAGAGATTAGCCTGTATGGGCAGATTTGGAACTATTATTTTCGACTTGGCAAGCATACCCAAGCTCAGATTTGCTTGAACCGCGTGAACGATGTTACAGTGCAAATCTTGCTGATACCTTTCCTGGCTCATTGCGGAGACAATAAAGCTTGGCGGAATTCCGGGAATAGGCCGAATGATCGCGACCGCTTGGTTTGTGTTCGCTGGTAGAATCCGGTCTTCAACCTGTGCAATACGACCAATTGTTCCGGCAATTGAATAAAGAATATCGCCTGACTTGAGAATAGAACGCTTCAACACACCCGTATGAATTGATTCGGGAATACTTATTAGTTTATCCACCAAGATAGATCCGTCTTCCTCAATGCAATTAACTCGTATAAAATTAACCCCTATATCTGACTCTGATGCATTGTTTGTATCTCGTTGTGTTGGCGTGGTTCCTTTGGTAATCAGTGTCGTGAGTTCAGAAAGGAGTGTGACTCTCCACCCCCTCGGAATCTCACCTTGCTCGGATTCTTCGAAGGCATTGGGGAAAAGGGCGGCGATTTCGGGTTTCAGGTTGGGAGGTTGTTGACCGGCGGCTTTGGCTCGGACGGGGTCGAAGTCCACGAACCAACTTTTGAAGATCGCCCGTGCCATCTCTTCCAACGTTCGGTTCATCCGACGGTTCAACTCGATCTTGTCGTCCAACGCACCCAGAATGCACGCGATGGCCTGTTGGTCCTTCACATTGTTCGGTGCGGAAATCTCGAAGGACTCGATCATGCCCTTGGTAAGGGCATTCCTGGTGGCCCCTGCACTCGCCAGTTGAAGCATGAGTGCTTGCATCGTTGGCGAGACGAGAAAGTATCGCAGGTAACGCGGCCACAGATACCGCGGATTAGTCCTGACAATGGCAACATGCTGGTTGACTCGAGCTGGCAGCACTTCAGGGTCGACTTGGCATACACGAGCAACCGAATCGCCGGTAATGTTCAAGAGAATGTCTCCACATTCGACCTCAACATTGGCAAGCTGTGCTGCATGCATATCGGTTAAGTACACCAACCCATCATGGTGAAATCCTGTGTTGTAAATGTTCTGGCTGCGAATCAGCGTAACGTCGCCGTGATCGAGATAAACGCTACTTCCACCGCGCGGGGTAGCGCCGCTGCCGATCTTGGTGCAAACATCGCCAAGACGAAAGGTAGTCCACTCACTCGCCATATCCAAGATCCTCCAGATTGGCCCAGATCATCTGTTCGAGTTTCCTGGACTGTTCGGTCTGCTCGCGCAGATCGGAGGTCAGACAAGCCATCTTTTCTTCAAACTGTTCGCCGTCGTCCTCCACTTCCGCCGATCCGACGTAGCGGCCCGGCGTGAGGATGTAGCCGTGGTGGCAGATTTCGTCGAGCGTGGCGGACTTGCAGAAGCCCGGCTCGTCCTCGTATTGGACCTTGCAGTCCGTGTCCCCGCGCCAGGCGTGATAAGTATCGGCGATCTTGCGAATGTCGGCGTCGGACAATTCCCGGTGGACGCGATCGGTCAGGGTTCCCATCTTACGGGCGTCTATGAACAGAGTCTGGCCTTTTCGTCCACGTCGGCCATCCCGTCCATCCTTCCCCCGGCTCAGGAACCACAAACACACGGGAATCTGCGTGGAGTAGAAGAGTTGGCCAGGCATCGCCACCATGCAGTCCACCAGGTCGGCCTCAATGATGGCCTTGCGGATTTCCCCCTCGCCGGACTGATTGGTGGACATGGAGCCGTTGGCCAGGACGAACCCGGCAAAACCGGTCGGCGCCAGGTGGTGGATGAAGTGCTGCACCCAGGCGTAGTTGGCATTGGAAGCCGGAGGGACGCCAAACTTCCAACGCTTGTCGTCTTTCAGGTTCTCGCCGCGCCAGTCGCTGTCGTTGAAGGGCGGGTTGGCGATGACATAGTCGGCCTTGAGGTCGGGGTGCAGGTCGTGGTGGAAACTGTCGGCGTGCTCTTTGCCGAGGTTACTGTCGATGCCGCGAATGGCCAGGTTCATCTTCGCCAGCCGCCAGGTGGTGTGGTTGGACTCCTGGCCGTAGATGCTGATGTCGCCGATCCTGCCGCCGTGGGCTTCGACAAACTTTTCCGACTGGACGAACATGCCGCCCGAACCACAAGCGGGGTCATACACGCGCCCCTTGTAGGGGGCGAGCATCTCAACCAATACACCCACCACGCACCGGGGCGTGTAGAACTGACCGCCCCGCTTGCCCTCGGCACTGGCAAACTGCGAGAGGAAGTACTCATAGACCCGACCGAGGATGTCCTTGGAACGGTTGGCCTTGTCGCCCAGGCCGATGTTACCCACCATGTCGATAATCTGGCCGAGGCGCTGCTTGTCCAGGCGCACGTGGGCGTAATCCTTTGGCAGCACACCTTTGAGCGAGGGGTTGTCGCGCTCGATGGCGAGCATGGCGTCGTCCACCACCTTGCCAATGGTGGGTTGCTTCGCGTTGGCCTTGAGGATCGACCAGCGTCCCTCCTTGGGCACCCAGAAAATATTGACGGCGCGGTATTCGTCCGGATCTTCCGGATCGGCGCCCTTGGAACGTTCCGCTTCCAGGTGCGCGTGCTGTTCTTCGAAAGCGTCCGAGATATATTTGAGGAAAATCAGCCCCAGCACGATATGCTTGTATTCGGCAGCGTCCATATTGGAGCGAAGCGCATCGGCGGTCCGCCAGAGTTCGGACTCGATGCCAAGAGGCCCTTCGCTATCGTTGTTTTTACCCATTTATAGATCTCCCATCAGGCGGAATACTCCAGACAAAAGGCACCGCCTACGCTCTCCCATACCTCAGAGCAAGGCATCGTCCCCCAATTCGTCCGGAAACAACCAGAAAAGACAGCCGCCTTTCCCGTCTCAAATCAAAAACCGTCCCTACTCAACTCCAAAAAGTCCAAGGACACAACAAAAAAACGGCCCTTGTAAATATATTTCTTCCACCGTCCCTGAAACAAACAAAAGCCCGAGGCTTCTCAGCCCCGGGCTTTCTGGTCTTTGCCTTCCTCAAACCCAGTCAAAAACCTAACAGAATCCAGTCACGACCGTGTTCTGTCTCAATTCTTTAGATTTTTCTTCCGGACAATCCTCTTGGGCTTACTTCCAGCATCTGAAGTGAGCACCTGTTCTTTCTCGGTTGGGGGTTTAAGGCCCACATTTTTTCGGCTATCGATTTCCCGAAGAACCGATTCCATGTGTACCGTTGGCAAAAGAACTTGTTGACCAGGGAAAGACCCACTATAAATTGCAATCTGTCCCCTCAAAATACCATAGAGCACGGTACACCCATTGACGCGAATAAGAAACGCTTTCTGCGCTTCCTCAACAATGCTTTCCGGCATGGAAAATATTCCGGATATTTTGGCCAAAATTTCAGTATCGACTTTACGTTTCCCCTGCCGGGCCAAACGAGTCACAGAAAAATCAACCCGATAAACGCGATCATCCGTATTGTAACGAAAAACTTCATAATCGAAAGAATAACTATCCTCAATTGGCGTATTTGCTTCGATTTCATCATGCCACTCTATCTTGAGGTTCAACAACTTCGACTGCAAAAGATTGATGATGTCCGGTGTCTGTCCCATATTTTACACCTCAAACCTTTATATTGCTTTCTATGCTGCCAGCAAAAGAGAGTCTCTCATGGTTTTCTCGCATGGCATTGAGGATTCAACAGGAATAGACGGCCCAAAAGCGTTTCTCGGGATAACCACCTGACAAGTAATAGGCACGGATTTTCCGTCTCCCTTTGAAAGCTCTACCCACAACTTCCGATCCCCCAGATACTTCTCCAGAAAATCTTCTTGGGTACGGGCATTCTTGCTCACCTCTTCGCTGTTTTGTCCTATATGAGTACGAAGCCCACCACACACCTCGTCAGGATCTTTGAATTCCACATCGAGCGTTTTTCCAAGAGCCTTTGCAATACGCTCAAGCATTGTCAAGGAATGGCCCCGATAATCTGCGTTCTCAAGGCGAGAGATAACAGTTGCCGATGTCCCTCCAACCTTTTTAGCTAACTCCTTCTGAGTCAAGCCAGCGGCTTTCCGAATTTTGTAAATTTGGCCGCCGATAGCACTCTGTCGCCGCGCTTTCTCGACCAACATCTGCATCTCTGGATCATGTTTGACAAACAGTTCATCAAAGATTTCCAGAGCATCTGTCGTACCTTGGGGCACTTGATTCTTCCGATGTGCGGCTTTCATGTTTTCGCCCCCATTCTATATGTATGTTTCTTTGGATCAGCCTTATAGGCGTCCCGATATCGTTCAGCTCGAACGATTTCATCTTCCGGTATCTTAACCGTTTTCTTTACACAGCCGTGCGAAAGAATTACTACTTTTTCTCCATCATAAAAGTAGAATATGCGCAATTGGACATCTGGGCACTTGACACGCAAAGCCTTGATACCATTACGCACCGTTTCGGCATACGGCCGATCCAAAGAAAAATCATTTCTTAACTGCCCAACCCTCGCACGGCACTTTGCTAAAGATTCCTCGCCATAATTTTTCTTAACATACTCAAACCACTTCAAAAGAGGAGCAAAACCGTTATCGTTCGCAAAAAAAACCAACTGTTTTGAAACCTCAGGAGCGGAGGTTTCTACCTCTCTCGCAGAAACCCTGTCTTTTGAAACCATAATCGCTCCTAAACGACATCTAATTTTCGCAATATTGCGAAGTCGTGTCAATGATTTTATTGATATTCCGATATTGAGATACCACTATTGCCAAATCTACAATATGTGGACATCAGAACCGCAGTGGCGGAGCATATCTTGTACTTGGCATATCGCTAACACATCCTCTCCACCCGTTTTCAAATCAAAAACCAATCAAAATACAATGAAAATACAGTCAAACCGCTTGCTCCGCCAACTTCATGTTCACCTGTGAACCCACGACAAGAGGAATAAATACAACGCTATGAGCAACACCAGCCAGGGAAACGCTCGGTAAGTGATCCATCTCCACCTCAAAAGACTTGCTCCGGCCCAACCAATCTTTTTTCAAGGTTTTTCAAAGCAAAATACTACGAAAGCCTGGAGTTCCTCACACACTCTACCCAAAGAAGTAAACAACGAAGATAAGTACAAGGTTGAATACGATCGGCAGTCCGAACCAGACCAATAACATGCCCCCCACTATCGCCAGAACTATCTTCTCGCTCCTGTTCATGCAGTACCTCAGAACACCCGTTCCAGCCCCACCGCGCGGCCGTAGAACCGGGCGCCGGGGCACTGGCTCAGCGCGGGATCACGTCGTGTTTCGGGTTCAACGGCACCAGGACGCCCGCCTTGTCCCACATCTTGATCGTGTAACTCCCGCAATCGTCTTTCCCTCACTCGGTTCCAAACCACCCTTACTCAACGCGAAAAGCACTCGGAACACAACCCCAAAACGATCCCCTGCATGAATATATTTCTCCGCTTGTTCCCCACTATTGCAACAGGAGGTGCAAACCTGTATACTCAGAGTATGGGTTATATTCACAATATTTTGGAGTTTCGAGTGGGGTAATCAAGATGAAAGTATGGCCGAGGAAAGGCAAAACGGGGATCACGTGGTATCTGGTTTATCGGCAGACCGGACGACTTGTCAAGGAACGCATACCTGAAGTCACTGACAAGAAAACGGCTGAACTCTACCTGGCCAAACGACAAATGGAACTGGCCAAGGGTACGGTAGGACTTCCAACGTGTGAGACGCTGACGCTGGGTAAGGCTTTGGATGGGTTGCTTGCCGACAAGAAGGTGTCATTCTCTGCTGGTCATGTGAAAGCCTTGGAAACGTGGGGAAAGCAAATCAAGGAACGCTTCGGGGAAAAGACCCCGCTTCGGGTTGTTACGCTCGACACTGTGAATGCTTGGCGTGGAGAATTGCTGGCGACGGGGGAGAGTCCGGGGACGGTCAACAAGAAATCGGACCTTCTGAAAGCGGCGGCAATCCGGGCGCGACGGTTGGGACTGGTAGGGGCATTGCCACTTGAAACGCTTGAGCGCGTACAAGACCCCGGTCGGGATGCGTGGCGGTGGCTTCGGAGTGAAGAGGTCGAGCGGCTTCTGGACTGCCTCCAGAACGGGGTCGAGGTCGAGGTGAAACGGAGCAATGGCCGGAACTATCGGACTCGGAAGGGGAAGAATCCCTATCTCTACCAGGCCGTCCTGTTCCTGCTCAACACGGGGGCGCGGTGTGGGGAAATGTTCTCTCTCACGTGGCGGGACGTTGACCTTGAGCATGGTCTTGTCAGCCTCTACACGTCCAAGCATGGCGTTCGGGGCGGAAAGAAGAAAGTCCGGCACGTTCCCCTGAATCCGGCTTCACTGGGACTTCTGGAAAGTTTGCAGAAGGCGGCCCAGGACAAGAACCCTGCGGCTCTGGTATTCGAGCATCGGGTATCCTTCAAGCGCGATTTCCAAGCGGCGGCGCGACGGGCCGGGTTGGGACACGTCCGGGCGCATGACCTTCGGCACACCTTCGCGTCCCATTTGGCGATTGCCGGGGTTCCCCTGAATACGATCCGGGAACTTCTGGGGCATTCGACCATGACCATGACCCTTCGGTACTCTCACTTGTGTCCATCGGCAACGGCTCACGCGGTCGAGAATCTGACTTTTGGACAGACTGCAAAAAATCTTCAGGTTACGATGAATAACAGATTAGGCGATCTGTCTTAAATAATACAAAATCTGAGAAAAATGTTCCCATTTTGTTCCCGTGATCAGATTTTAGACACTGTAGAGTATTGATTTACAATGAGAAATCAATATATGAGACTTAGCATGGTAAGCAAGGGGTCAGCGGTTCGATTCCGCTCTCGGGCTCCACTCACAAAACACTGAAATCCGCGAGGTTAAGAGCCTCGCGGATTTTTCATTTTGGGGGGCGATGCGTGAGTTATGGAACACTTGGAGACAAAATTCCAGCCCGGTTCCGCGATCCCCGGCGATTCGCGAACCGGTTTCGTCTAAAAAAGACGGCAAATCCGCATTTTCCTACCCAACCTTTTGATACTTTCTGAGTCTATTGTTCGGATGAGTAAAATACCCAGGTCTTGTTTCCGGGGGGACAGGGGGCTTTTCCCGGAATAACCGCCTCTCGCGAAACCGGAAACAAGGTCTGGGTGTCCCGAAATTTGAATTGTCCCCCAATTTCAACGATGAAACCGCATGGTGTGACATTCCCCTGGATCGAAACCCCCACATTTGCCGGTTCTTCGCAGAAGGGTATGATTTCCAGGAGACGCGACAAAGGTGAAACTCTGGCATTCACTGAAAAATGATCATCTCCTGAGAATCATTCTTTGTACCGAAAACAGCCGAGGCCGCTCCCATCGGGAACGGCCTCGGCGCTGAAAAGACAGTCGGCGCGTGTTTCTCAGAAGCCTTGTATTGACTCGTCGTCATCAAACGGGATGGCCATTGACGCGGCGCTTGGGGTGGGTTTCTTTCCCGTCGGGTGGTGGCTCAGCAGGGCGGCCGGTTTTTTCCCCTTCGGGGCTTGGATCGGCGCCGCGCTGTGCGTTCCCACGCTCATCTGGACCCGCACCCCCGACCGTCCTCCCGTGGACTCGGCGCCAGACGAGCCATGCACCAGCGCGTCGAGTTCCTTGACGACTCCCTGCATCTGCTGGGCCTGGGCCGAGAGTTCTTCACTGGCCGCCGCCGCTTCTTCTGCGTTCGACGCCACCTGTTGCGTCACCTTGTCCATCTGCGCCACGGCGTTGTTGATCTGGGCGATCCCTTCGGACTGCTCTTCGGACGCCACGGTCACCTCGCGCGCATCCGACGCCACCGTCTTGGCCACTTCGAGAATCCGCGTGATGGCATCCGCGGCCCGGTTTACGATCTCCGCCCCGTGGTTGGACTGCTCGACACTGGTCTGGATCAGGGTCGCCGTGTCTTTGGCCGCCACGGCGGAGCGCTTCGCCAGGTTGCGCACCTCCTCGGCCACCACGGCGAAGCCCTTGCCGTGCTCACCCGCGCGAGCCGCTTCGACCGCCGCGTTCAGCGCCAGCAGGTTCGTCTGGAAGGCGATCTCCTCGATCGTCTTGATGATGCCCGAGATCTTCGCCGAAGAATCCTTGATCTGGCCCATAGCCGTGACCGTCTGCTCCATGGCCACACTGACCTGTTCGGCGGCCTTATTGGCCGCCTCGGCCCCCTCGGTCGCCCGCTTCGCCTTCTCGGCGTTTCCCTTGGCCTGGCTGGCCAGTTCCTCGAGTGCCGACGAAGACTCCTCGAGACTCGCCGCCTGTTCGGTGGCGCCTTCGGCCAGGTTCTGGCTGGCCTGGGCAATCTGTTGAGAGGCCTGCGTCACCTCGGTGGCCCCGTTGCGCATGACATTCACCGCATTATTCAGGGGACCGCTGATCGAGCGGGACAGGAAGAAAGCAATCACAAGACCCAACACGATCGTAAGCAAGGTTGCAACGGCCAGCACGATTTCAGCGCGCGCCGCTTCTTTCTGCGCTTCGTCGCTGCTCGTTTTGGCCTCTGCTTCGAGCGACGCCACCACTTTCGAGGTTTTATCCACCAAACTCTCCACCAGGACATCCGTCTCTGCGTCGGTTTTCTGGATGCGTTCTTCCAGAGCGCGTTTCACTGCCGGCACGATCTGTTCCGCAAAGAGTTTCCCATACGCCTCGTCTGCTTTTTCCAGTTCCGCGAACATGGCCTTCTCCTCCGGGGTATCAGTCGCTTCCCCGAGGATTTTCTTGTCCGCGTCCATCCGGGCAACACTGGCATTGAAATCTTCGATGGATTTGAGGTTCTTGTTGATGACCAGGTCGGCCTGGTTCTGGTACTGTTTGATCGTCCAGTACATGACGCTCTGAGCCGTCGCCAGTTGCAGGGCGCGTGTTTTCATCTCGGCGGCGTTGTTCTGGGCGGCGGCCGCCTCAAATTCCTTCCGGATGGATTCCGAAATCTTGGTGGCGTTCTCCTCGATCGTCTTGATCAGGGCGTCAGACTGAGCGTCGAGGTCTTCGAGGACTTTCTTGTTCTCGTACTCGACTTCCGGCACCACCTTCTCCAGGAACACTTTGTCGAAATCGGCGGAGGTTTTCTCGATCTCCGTGTACAACTGTTTTTCTTCCGGGGTGTCCGTCGCTTTCTCCATGATTTGATGGATCTTTTCCATCTCGGCCGCGGATTCTGCGCGGTCAGTCACGCATTTCATGTCGCGGTTGATGATCAGGTCGGCCTGATTCTGGTATTGTTTCACGGCCCAGTAGGAAGCCTGTCCGATCGCCGTGGCGTCCGATGAACGTTTCAAGGCTTCGTTCGAACTGGCAATCAGTCCGGAGACCTGCCAGAAGACAATCGCGCTCCCTACCGCCGACAGCAGAATAACCACGATGAATCCCCACAACAGTTTAGCGTTGAGCGACATCTTTGAGTTACTCATTTTCCTGGCCCTTTCCGGTACTGGTTATTTTCTCTTCAAGAAAAACTCGTCTTGATTGAAAGCCGAATCCAATTGCGACACCGGGATCCCCGATTTCCTGAACTCTGCGGGTTGAATCAAACTGTTCCTGGCGTTTCACATTTCAAGAGACCACGGGCGCTTGAAAACCGGCGGACGGAGGTTCAATACGTGCAAACACTTGTCTCATCGGAACACCACAAAAGGAACTTGAGTGTTCATTCACATTTTTTTAAATGGTAAAATTCGGCCGCTTATCCGGCATGCCTGCGTCCTTTTCGAGACTCTGAACGTCTTTATGTCTGAAGTTAAGGCGATTCTTCGACTTTTCGCCAATCTTCTGATATCGGTACCGATATACTATATCGGATCGGATATTTGACTCAAGACAATTCTTGCGCCCCTGGTCACCTCTTCAGGGAACTCCTCGTTGTATAGTCTGTCGTTTTTGTTTGAGGAAAACAGAAACCCTTCCTCCGTCATCCCTGCGAACGCGGGGACCCAGAGAAGTGGCAACGACAAAAGATGAAGACGATCTCGAGGAAATGGAGTTTGAAACCGGGTTGTCCCGGATCTGGGTTCCCGCTTTCGCGGGAATGACGGATCGGGGGGAAGCCCAGAAATAATTCCATAAAAACTGGAGGATACTCTTCCGGCTAGACAACGAGGAACCCCTGGCCACCTCTTTGTTCGGTGAATTGCCGGACCATTTGACAAGTCGAAACAGCAGGCGAATGTGTGTCCAATGGCCTCTTCCCCCATCGGAAATGGCCATATATTTGATTAGCCACTTTCTCCAACTTCGTCCCGGAATAGGAAAAAGCCATCTCGCTTGTGCCTCAGCGGTTGACGTGCGTCCGGCAACTCTCTATACTCTCCCTCGGTCTGAGGGACCAGAATCCCCTGAAGGAGAGTGACATGACAACGAAAAAGGTGGCGCGATGGATAGGATCCCTGCTGGCGGCGGGTTGCCTGTGTCTGGCGGGAAGCGGCGGCGCGGCGGAACGTGTTTACGAACCCGGCGGCATGTGGATGCCCAATCAGATTGCCAAAGTGCATGGCGAAACGCTCAAGAAACTCGGGTTGGAACTCGACCCGAAGACCTTTGACAACCTGCTCGAATTTCCCCTCAACGCCATTGTCAGCCTGGGCGGCGGTTCGGCGTCGTTCGTGTCGCCCGACGGCCTGGTGGTCACCAACCACCACTGTATCCGCGGGCCGTTGCAGTACAACTCGAAGGAAGGGCAGAACCTGCTCCAGGACGGCTACACCGCCCGCACGCGCGCCGAGGAACTGCCCGGCGGCCCCACCGCCCGCATGACCGTCACCACCGCCGTCACCGACGTGACCGATCGCCTGCTCGATGGGCTGCGCGACATCCAGGACAATCTGGAGCGCTACAAGACCATCGAAAAGCGGAAAAAAGAACTCGTCAAGGAGGCCGAAGCGGCCACGCCCGGCACCCGGTGCGAAGTGGCGGCCTACTACGGTGGCAGCAAGTATTACCTCATCACCCGACTCGAGATCCGCGATGTGCGCCTGGTCTGGGCGCCCCACGAACGCGTGGGCAACTTCGGCGGCGACATTGACAACTGGATGTGGCCGCGCCACTGCGGCGATTTCTCGCTCCTGCGCGCCTATGTCGGCCCCGACGGAAAACCCGCCGACTACTCGAAGGATAACGTCCCCTACAAGTCCAAATCGTACTTCAAACTGGCTCAGAAAGGGATTCAGGAAGGCGATCTGGCGATGGTGATCGGGTACCCCGGTCGCACGCAGCGGATCGCCACCGCCTACGAAATCCGGGAAATCCTCAACTGGGAATACCCTCGCGCGGTCGAATTGGGGCAAAAGCATATTGATCGCCTGCGCGCGGTTGCCAAAGGAAACGAAAAGTTGACCATCCAGGTGACCGACACCATTGAAGGCCAGGAAAATGGCAAGAAGAAACGCCAGGGGGTGCTCGAGGCGGCCAAAACCATCGGACTCGCTGACAAAAAGGTCGCCGAAGAAAAGAAACTGAAGGAATGGATCGCCGCCACGCCCGAACGCGCCAAAAAATATGGCGATGTGGTTGAGCGGATTGACACGCTCCTCAAGGAGTTGGAAAAGAACCGCGAGAAGAACCTCATCTTCGGGAAAATCGTGGGCAGTTCCACCCTCCTCTCGTCCGCCGTGACCATTGCCCGCCTGGCCGAAGAACGTCCGAAACCCGACCTTGAACGCGAAGCCGGTTATCAGGAGCGCGACTGGCAACGCCTTGAACAGGCGCAGGAACGCGCTCAGAAAAACTACGACCGTGTCATCGAACAGGGTGTCCTGGAACTTTTCCTGGGCGAAGCGGTCGCTCTGCCCGCCGATCAGCGGCCTGTCATTTATGTTGAACTCTTCGGTCAGGAAAAGGCCGACGCCGATGTCATCAAAGCCAAGGTCTCGGAACTGCTCGCCAAGACGACTCTGGCGGATCTCGACAAACGCATCGAGTTGCTGCGCAAGGCCGACACCGAAAGCCTGAAGAAGTCCACCGATCCTCTGATCCAGCTCGCGCTCAAGGCTTTGCCGGTGGTGAAGGAAAATGAGGAAAAGGGGAAACGCCTGGCGGGCGCGATGTTGTTCCTGCGTCCGCTTTTCTTCGAAGCGCTCAACGAAATGAACCAAGGCAAAGTCGCGCCCGACGCCAACAGCACCATCCGCGTGACGTTCGGCACGGTGCGTGGATTCAGTCCGGCGCCCGGGAAACCGGAATACTTCCCCTTCACGAACGTGTGGGAAATGGTCGAAAAATGGGGAAAAAACAAATCGGAAGACCCATTCGACGCGCCCCAGCGGATTATTTCGGCCATCAATGAGAAAAAGTTCGGTCCCTACGCCGACCCGAAAGTTGGTGGGGTTCCGATTGACTTCCTGACCGACCTCGACATCACGGGCGGCAATTCCGGTTCTCCGACCCTGAACGCCCAGGGCGAGTTCACGGGGATCGTTTTCGACGGCAACATCGAAGGCGTTGGCAGCGACTTGGTGTTCCAGGAAGACGTCACCCGCGCGATCCACGCCGACGTGCGTTACTTCAAGTGGCTCCTCGATGCGGTGGATGACGGTGGGCACCTGTTGCGCGAGATGGGAGTCGAGCCGGTGTTTTCAGGAAAGAAATAATCTCCGATACAATCTCCAGGTGGAGGTGCGGCTTCATCCGCCGCGCCTCCACCTCGCCTTTTGTTTTCGTTCCCCTGGTTTCTTTTCGTGGCTAATTTTCGGGGAATCTTCCGTTGCTTTTCCCCCCCGATCCTGCCAGAATTTTCTGACGCCAGCGGTTTACTTCTGCCGCCGATCGAATTTTCGTGAGATTGCTCAGGATGCTGAAACCCACCCTTCTTCGGTTCCATTTCCTCCTGCTGTTGTTCTGTCCCCTGTTGCCCGCCTTCTCCGTTTCGGCCCAAACCCGTGAGGAGCCTACTCTGCGGCGCAAGGAATGGAGCAAGATTCAAGACGACCATACCGGTTCCGGTCCAGTCTTGCGCCTCCAATTGCCTGTCGGCGGCAAATCGTTCAATTCCCAGGCGGCTTTTCTCGGATGTACGGAACCGGATGCGACGCTCACGATCAACGGGAAGCCCGAGACCGTTTTCCCGACCGGGGCGTTTGCCGGTATTCTGCCGCTTGATCGTGGCAAGAATATCTTTGTCTTCCGGGCCTCCCGCAAGGGTTATACGACCACGAAAAGCGTAACCCTTTATGGCCGGAGTTCGTACCGTTCGACCACATATTCCGCTTTGCCCGCCTCCCCGTTGCAGATTTCTCCCAATGGCTTGTCCGAACCCAACGGGCATCAGGAACTTCTGCCGGGCGACACGATGCGGGTCCGTTTCAAAGGCAGTCCGGGCGCCCGCGCCTGGTTCCAGATCGGCGAGCGCCCGGAACGGCTTCCGATGCAGGAACTGGCTCAGGTGGACGGCGAAGTCGAGTATGCCGGGCTTTACGAAGGCGTCTATACGGCGCAGGCCAATGACCGGTTCGAACAGGCGGCCATCCGTCTTTTCCTGCAGGAACCCGTGGACTCGACTCCCCAGCGTCAACCCGAAACGGTCGAAGCGCTCTCCAACGGCACTCTGACCACGCTCTGGCAACCAGTCACCCAGTCCTATGTCGAGGTGAAAGAGGATGAAACGCCCCTGTTCAAAAACAGCTGGGGCGCGCGCCGGCTCACCTATGTGGACGCGAAGACGCGACTCGATGTCATCGGACGCTCGGGTGAAAAGTACCGGGTTCGGCTCGGAAAATCGAAATCCGCATGGATTCCCGTCAGTCAGGTGCGCTCGATCAGTGTCGTGGATCTGCCCGTCAGTTTGCAGAATTTTCGAGAAAAACGAGCGGCGGTCCGGATTGCGGGTATTGCATTGTCCTCCGACCCGAAAATCAAAGGCGGGAGCTTGTTGACCCTGGATCTTCAGCAGACTGACCAGCCATCCGGGAAAAACGCCTCGGCCACCGCTCCCCGACCCTACAGCCGTCCCCTGCCCATGCTGGTCGAAGCGCCCCAGGGGGAAAACAAGGTCACCTTCACGCTCTGGGATCTTCAAGGTCCCGAGTTTACCGTGGACCCGAAAAACCGCAAGAACAGCGGCTCCCTGGCCGAACAACTCGAAAAACAGGTGACCGGCAATCCCCTGATCGAGAAAATCACCTGCACCCGCCCGGACAATCTGACGGTCGTTTTCACGCTCACGCTGAAGTGCAAAGAGGCGTGGGGGTGTCAGATCCGCGCCGACTCGCCCGGACGGGTTCAGCTCGCTCTGCGTCCTCCTCCCAAGCTGAGCGCCAATCCCGCCAAACCCCTTCAGGGGATCAAGGTGCTGATCTCGCCCGGTCATGGCGGTATGGACTCCGGCGCCGTTGGCGCCACCGGTCTGACCGAGTCGGACGCCAATCTCGCGGTGACCCTGCTCCTCCAGAAGCGCCTGAAAGCCGCCGGGGCCGAAGTGGAGACCCTGCGTGAGGGGGATATCTATGTCAGCCTCGACAAACATGCCGAAGCCATCGCCAGTAGCACGGCCGACCTTCTGGTCAGCATCCACGCCAACTCGATCAGCGAGGATGGCGACCCTTCGAAAGCGCGCGGTCCTCTGACTTTTTTCTCCTACGAACACCAGGAAAAATTCGCCTCCACGATCTACGAAGGTCTGCCGCGTATCGTCTGGCGGCCCCCGTCGGGGAAACCCGTGGCGCAACGCGACCTGCGGGTCACGCGTCGCGCGCCCCATATGCCCGCGACCTTGGTGGAGACCCTGTTCATTTCCAACCCGGAAGATGAAATGCTTTTGCTCGATCCGGCTTTTCTTGACAGGTTAGCCGACAGTATCTATAAAGGCATTGTGTACTATCTCAAGATGCAACTCTCCACGGCTCCGAACCCGGCCAGGCCGGCGCCCTATCGAATCCTGACAAATAAACGGGCCATGCCGATGAAGGACGTGATTCCCGTGGAGAAACGAGTTCCCTCGGCTTCCGAAGAACAATAACGTTCTCAACCCGCCGGGTGGGAAAACCGATAAGGAGTTCGGCTGATGGTGTCCCCGTCGGCTGGTTGCGATCAAGCGCCTGTAGGAACCGCCGTCCCGAGCATTCGGTCGGAGGCCACGCGCCATCGTTGAACGGAAAGGCCCGCCGCCATGACACGGCACGCTTCGTCTCTCTCTGTCTGGGCGTTTTTGCACCAGGCAAGCCCCTTGTGGATTCGTCAGACCTCTCTGGTTCTCACGCTGGTTCTGGGAACGTCCCTTGCTGCGCAAACGCCGACGCCCCCGCAAAAACCGCAAGGAACTCCCGGACAAACGGGCGCTCCAGCCTCGGCCGGATCCAGGTCTGGCGAGAAGAAAAGCCCTGAAAGTCCCGTAAAAGTGAGACTGGACGACCAAAACAATATCAAGATCTCGATTCAGGACCAGATTCAATCCATCAAGCCGGCTCTACCGGCGTTGCCCCAGGATAAGCCGACAACCGGCACCGAGGCGTCGCCTCTCAATAAGATCATTCAGCAGGAACTTGAAAAGAATAAACAGCCTCAATCCATCAAACCGCTTCTTCCGGCTTCCCCTCAGGATAAACCCACAACCGCTACCGCGGCCTCGCCTCTGAACAAATTCATCCAGAAAGAACTCGAAAAACAGGCGCAGGACGCAAAAGAGCAACGTCCCACAACGGGAACATTGAAGGTCGTTCCCACGCCTGCGCCGTTGGTGACGCCCACTCCCACACCCACGCCGACTCCGACGCCCACACCCACACCGACTCCGACGCCCACACCGACACCTGAACCGATGCCGGTTGAGACTCCGAAGCCGACGCCCAAACCCACCCCAACGCCCACTCCGGAACCGACGCCCAAGGCGACCCCGGTTCCGACTCCTGTGGCCAAACCTGCGCCGACGCCGGAATTGAAAGCGCTTATTCCCGAGCAAGTGAAACCGACGCCTACTTTGCCTCCTGCGCCGGTCCCGACACCCAAACCCACCCCGGTTCCGGAACCGGTCGCCAAAGTGACCCCGACTCCGGCGCCACAAGTTGCACCGATCCCGACGCCGGTTGTCACACCGAAGCCTACGCCGACGCCAACACCCAAAGCCACTCCCACTCCGACCCCCACACCGGTCCCTGCACCCAAGCCGACACCGGTTCCCACGCCGGCACCGGAACCGGCTCCAAAGCCAACTCCGACGCCGGCGCCTCAGGTTGCTCCGGCCCCGACGCCGGTACCCACACAGAAGCCGACGCCCACACCCGCTCAGGCCGTACCCACGCCCCAACCGAAACCCGTGGTCCAACCGGAGCCTGCCGCGGCCCCCACACCGCTTCCCGAGCGAGTGGATCCGGCGTTGGCCGAGTGGACACGCGCCACGGCGCCCGAGAATAAGGTGACGTCAATCCAGGTGGATCCCGCTCTGTTGAGCAATTCGAAGCGGCTGATTCTGTCCAACCTTTTCGCGGAGACGGCCAATCAGCAATCTCCATCCGATTCGACGTTGCTCCAGCCGGAAGACCAGCTCCTGTTCCAGCGGCTCAAGGCCCTGGCCCAGAAGGGACAACAGGGCCAGAAGGCCGATGCGATCGTGCAGATACGGGCGATGGCCGATACGTTTTCCAATTCGCCCCTCGTGCCCGAAATTCTCTTTCAGGCGGCCCTGCTTGAAGAAGAAACTTCCGAGCAGAGGATTCAGAGCCTCTACCGCGTGATTCAGCGGGACCCGAAAGCCCTGGCCGCGCGAAAAAGTTTACTGGTGCTGGGGGAAACCTTCACCCTCCTCCAGGACTTCCCCTATGCGCTCGATGCCTTCAAAGCCTACGCTCTGGCTCAGGGGCCGGGCGCCACGGAACCGGTTTTCCGGCTCAAGGTCGTCAACGGCCTCATGCGCCTGCGCAACTATCAGGGCGCGTTGGACCAGCTCAATGGAATGGAATGGAACAACGCCACTCGCCGGACGGTTCAGAAGGCATTGGACCTGAAAGGCGAGTGTCTGGTCGCGCTGGGTCGCGCAAACGATGCCCTTCCGCTCCTGCGCGCGTTCCTCCAGGTTTATCCTGACTACGCGTTGGTCTCCAAAGTCGAACTGACCCAGGGATTCTGTTATGAGGAACTGCGCCAGATGGACGAGGCAAAAAAGGTGTACGAGCATATTGGGCAAGTCTATGCCGCCGACTCGTTCGAGGCGCTGACGGCCCATTCCCGCCTCGCCGCCCTCCAGACGTCACTCTTCGGACCTGAACCGGCGGCTTCCAATCAGGATAACACGGCGAAATCGAACAATCCGGATACGGGAAAACTCAAACGCGCCACCTCGCAGAAAACCCGTGTGCGCGAGGAAGACATTCAGGCGCAAAACGCCCTAGAAGGCCCGGGTCTTTCCGGACGTCCCCCGGTTTCCACACCGGAAATGCTCTATGCGCCCCCGGTGCTCAACACGCCCGAGGAGCCAACCGCTCCCGCGGGGGAAGATCTACTCAAGAAATAGCGTCGGGAATCTTCTATTCCCACAAGAGCGAATCGGCCCTCCCGGAGGCATTGGGAGGGCCGATTCTGTGTTAGGAGCGAGAGGTCTTTTCAAACTCAGAGGGCCAGGGACTCAGGCCCAGCAATAACTCATCAGATTGCTCACTTCGGCCATGACCGAGTAAGCGGCAGCCAGTTCGGTCGGCTCGGTCCGGGTCACCCGACAGTCCGTACCCCGCAACCGCGCCACGACCCGCACCTGCCCGTCGCGCATATGGTCAATGCGCACATCCCACCCGCGCTCCATGAGCCACTCGCGGCAATCCACCCGGTGAAACATGGGGATCACTTCGCTTTTGTCGTACACGCTGTCGTTGCGTCCCACGAGCAGCATCTTGCCGTCGCGTGTTTCCGTGCCCAGCACCATGTTGTAAGAGTCATCAGCGACAAACCAGTCTCCGATGCGCACCACCCAGTCCACGTTCTGGCTCTTGAGCAGCTTGGCTGACTCGATTTCGCGGGGGTGGAAGAATTTTACGTTTTGTACTAACATTTTCCCTTGACCTCCCTTGGTTGCCCCTGCGCACTATCCGACACTAGGCTATTGGCAATGTTCCCAGGAGATACTTTCTTTTTTTTAGTTCCCGGCCAGCCTGGCTGGCATGCCCAGATATCAGCAAGCTCCGGGCCAAGTCTTCCCGATGGTCCCTATTGCCCTGTGGCGCTCCCGTCTGGAGCGCCGTTGGAAAGTGTGAGAATGGTCTTTTTCGCGCCTTTTAACCCTTTTGGTCTTGCAACTCACTGGAATTCGCGATGTTACTGGATTCGTTCCCTGAATGGGATTCGTTCCAAAACGTACACCCGGAATGTCCAATTTGGAACATTCCGGGTAACGAAAGAGGAGAAAGAGGGTTGAAAAACAGAAAAGAGGGTAGGGGGCGGATGGTAGATTCCGCCAGACTCTGGCTTTTCAAGCCACTTGGACTCGATTCAAACCACTGAATACCCACTCAGGTGATTTCATCTGGAAAAGGAGCCGTGAAAACACGGGCAGACAAGTCTGTACCCGTCCAAACCCGACGAGGGGAAAACATCCCGGGAGAAAGCGCGCATTCTTTGCGCAGTTCAGAGATGGGGAGTGCGCAGAATCGGTCCGGAGTGGCGTACAGGCCGCGTCAAGCCGACGCGGCCTGTGTGGATTCAAGTCAGTGAACCAGCAAAACCGAGGGGGTGGGTTTCACGACCGTCACCAGATTCTGCTTGAGGAGCGCGTTTGAACCGGCGGTGTTTTGTACGCTCAGGCGCACGGAATAAACCCCGGGGGTGCTGTAGGTGAAGGACGGATTCTGGCTGGCGCTGTCCACCACCCCGTCGTTCTGAAAATCCCACGACCAGGAAGTGGGGTTATTCGTTGACAGATCCGAGAACGTGACGGTCAGAGGGGAAACGCCACTCTGCACGTTGGCGTTGAAACTGGCCACCGGTGCGATCACCTCGGTTGGGAGTGTGTAGCCCAGATCGCCCAGCGCCTTGCGTTCGAAAGCGGCATAGGAGCGAATCGCCACGCCATAGCCGATAGCGTGTTTCATGACGGGAGAACCGGAGATCGTGTTGATCCAGTGTGAAATACTGCTGCCATTGGACCAGGAGGAAGGGGTGTAAACGGCCGGGTAGGAACCGAATTGAGCCGTGGCCTGGGGGCCGCGAAAAACAACCCCGCCCCCGCTGCCTGTCAGGTTCGACGTAGAAGCCTGAAACACGCCGCTTGAATTCCAGAGTTTCGTGCCGGTGCCCGCGTACAGAAAATTGTCGAACGTGGAAAAGACCACATTCGGGGAAAACTCGCTCTGTCCAGTGGATGTACCCAGTGAAATAATCCCCAACCCATGCGTGATCTCGTGCAGGAGGACGGAATACAGGTCCAGTTTGCCGCTTGGGACCGGTGTCGCGGTGTCGTTGTGCCAGGGCCAGCCGAAATCCACGGTCACTTCCAGATCCGGGCTGCCCATCCAGGGGTCGGAGCCGGTTGTGATGTGTTTCAGGGGAAAGGGTTGTTCGTAGGGACCGGAAACGAAGAAAAGCGGCCCCCCCGTGGCCAACGCACCCGAACCGTCCGTTTGAGAGACCTTAAACTCAATCTGGCAGGAGCCGGTTTCGTCGAACTGCGCGCCGATGTAATTCAGCACGGCCTGCACGGTGTTGCGCCGGGTGGCGCCGAGCGACGGATCGGCGAACCCCTTGCCGGTTCCCTGAACCACATCCAGATAGGTCACGGAAAAGGTGACGCCCAGTCCTGCCCGGCTCACGAGCGTTTCCGTCAGGTGCTGTTTGTCGCGTGGGATCGCAGGCCAGTCACGGGCCTCGATGGTGCGCCACACCCCCTCGCCATCGCGATACCCCAGCATTTCGGCCTGCGCGGCAAAGTTCCCGCCCGCCAGCATCAGAACCGACAACAGAAACATCGTTTTGAGGGAATGAGACAGGAGGCGCCTTCTCGGCACAAGTACAGCGACCGACATGGAGAAGAACCTTTCGCTCTTGTGAGGATCAAACAGGAACCGGATTGGGGAACCCTTCCGGCCATTTACGTCTCTTTACCATGCGCCCAACGGAGAGCGAAGTCAAGAACTGGCCATCAGGGAAAAGGGTTTCGACCACGCAGGCGTGGAAAACTATTGGCCAGAAGGGCTTCTCTTCTTTATGATAACCCTGCCATCGGGAAAATCGGCAGGAACCATTTCGCCCGGGAAGTCGAACGTAAGGAAACGACGGATGCCTCTTGAAAGTGGCCGGAAACGCGCTCCCCGATCGCCCTTCTCGCTTTACCCGGGGATTCGGAGTACACGCGACGCTCTGCTGGCGCTTGCGTTGCTGGCGATTCCGTTTCTCTATCCCGGCGCGGTGATCTTTTCCGAAAAAGGCCTGTTGGGAATGGACCTGCCGGTCCTGCATCGGCCCCACCAGGCGTTTATCTGCGAGAATTTTCAGAGAGGGGTGATTCCGTTCTGGAATCCCTTCAGTTATGGCGGGACGCCCGAGTTCGGGAATCCGGAGAAAGCGCCTTTTTATCCCCTTCACTTTGTCGGGTTGTGGTTGTGGGGGCCGGAAGGCATGTTGAAAGTGAAGTTTCTCTTTCATCTGGGTCTGGCCGGGTTGGGGTGTTTCCTGTTTCTGCGCGCGCTGTCCACGAACCGGGCCGTGGCGTTTCTGGCGGGACTGATTCTGCAGGCCAGCGGGTGGCACATCACCAAGATCACCTTGCCCACCGTTGGGGATTCCGCCACGTGGATTCCCCTTCTGCTTTTTCTGAACCACTGGTTTCTGCTGCGTCCGATTCTGGCCCGGGGGCTGGTGTATGCCCTGGCGGGCGGGGTCATGCTGTTGTTGTTTTTCCCCCAGACCAACCTGACGGCGATCCTCCTTCTGGCCGTTCTGGGAACCGCCCATTTTGTGAAAATTTATGCGTCTGCCTCAACAACCCGATCCTCTTTCCGCAAAGCGTTGGGGACCTTCGGCCTTCCCGGGCTTGAACTGCTTTTTCTCGCGATGCAGCTTCGGTACCCTCAACATCCCATCCCTTTCCCGGAACCTGGCTGGCGGTGCGCCTTCAGCGGTTTGGGGACCTTGGGTGTTGGCGTATTGGTCTGTGCGGGATTGGGGTGGGGAATCTGGGCCAGTCGGCTTCGCATGCGGGTCGCGTGGCGACGGGGGGGGCGCTGGCTGGTGGGGTTTGGGGGCGTCTGGTTGTTCAGCGCGATTCTGGCCGCGCCGCAGCTGGCCATCACCGGTGAGATGATTCAGTTCTCCAATCAGAAACTCCTGGAATATTCGCACGATGAGGATTTCTTTACAGGCGCTCAGGCCTACGGTTCCGTTCGCGAGTTTGTGCAGCAGTCCGCTCTGGCTGTCCGCAAGGAATCGGTCAATAACATGGCGCTGGGACCGGGGGTCTATCTGCTAGTCGCAGTGGGAGTCTGCCTGGGACTGCACCGTCGTCGCCGGTATGGTTTTCTTTTCGCCGTCTTCGCGATTCTGACCCTGGCGGTCTATATGGCGGCGCCGGGAGTCTTCGACCTCTTTCGGCGATTGCCGTTTTTCTCGAAGTTTGCGGGGTTGTCGCGCTATCTGGCTTTTCTCAACCTGTTCCTGATTCTGATGGCGGCGCTTTCGGCGCAACAGATTATCCGCTGCTTCCGCGGGCGGGCGAGAATGCTGGCGCAGGGTGGGGGAGTCGTGTTGCTCGCGCTCAGTCTGGGCGCGTTGCTTTGGCATCAGAACACGTATTGGCATCACCTCCGTCAGGTTCCCTTTCAGGGGGTGTCCGAAAACGTGGCCCAAATGGTCCGCAAACACCTGCAACCGTTCGATCGCATTCTGGTGGACCCCCGGAACCTCGGGGACGTGGAACAGTACACCGCCATGATGTTCCCCCTCACCAGCGGTATCCCGACGTTGCCCGAGTATGCCCCCATGCGGACCCTTTACTACGACCTCTGGATGCAGGCGCACAATGAGGCGGCGGGCGTCAACCACAGCGACTACCGCGCGGGGTTTCTGGAACCCGTTCCGACCGACTGGACCCGCGCGAGCCAGCTGCGGTTCTTCCTCCTGCCTCCGGGCAACACGCCGCCCACCCTGACGCAGAATCCGGGACACCGTCTGGATTTTGTGGATGAGGCTGCGGGATGGCGTCTTTATGTGGACCCGGAAGCAAGAACGGAACCCTGGCCCGAAGCGGAACCGGACCGGAAAGTTCCGAATGCGACCCGACCTGCCGGATGGAACTGTCGCAGCGTTGGACGCCTTTCGCCCCTTGAAGGAAAAGGTCTGCATCGTCAGGCGTACACGGTCCAGAATCCCGGCGGTCCCACCTGGATGGTGACGGGCATGGCCTGGTATCCGGGGTGGCGGGCGTGGGTGAATGGGGCGGAAGTGGAAACCACCCGCGCGCACAATTATCTGTTCGCCTTGCGGATTCCGAGCGGCGCGAGCGAGGTCCGGATCGAATACCGTCCCCTCAGCTTCGCCCTGGGATGGATGGCGTTTCTATGGGGGGGCTGGGTCTGGATCTGTTTGTGGGGACGCGTTCGTTTCGATTCCCGTGTCGTGGTAACTTCCGACTCCACAAGACGCGCCTCGCGTTTTTTCCTGCGACTGGCCGGATTGGGGCTTTTGTTCGTGTCCCTGATGGCGCATAGCGTCCTGTTTAAGGTTCCGGACTCGCTTGCGTTGCGTTTGTGGGAACTCGGCATCGTGTTCCTGCTGGCGGCGTTTCTCACGCGCAGCGCCTTGCGGCGCAAAGAGAACTGAGTCCGTGCGATAGAAACCCATCGGTTTTCCTGGGCGATGCCCCAGGCGGGTCTAACAGTGCGCCGTTGGCGCTTGGCGTCCGCATTGCTTCGACGCTCCGAAACGATCCCTGTGCTCTTTTCAAATCACCTCTCGGGTTTCTTCTATTCATCTGATTCAAGAGAGTTTATACTCTCAACAATGGTTTGGGATCATGCAACGATCCACTGTATCAGCCGTAAAGATTCCACATCCCGAAAATCCCGAGAATCCGTCCCCTCTTATCTCCCTCCAACGGGGAAATGCGGATTTTTCATTTTCTTTTCCAACTTTTCGGGAGGTTTTACGTCTATAGTAGGAGAGGAGGACTTCCATTTCGGTCTTTCCCCGGGACAAGAGGGATCGTTTTTCCGAAAAAAGTCCTACTCCACCGGGATCGCCCCTTGGCTGTCCCGAAATTCCGCGAAAAACGGGACAGCCGGTTTGAAGTTGAGAAAACACGAAGAAAACGGAGAAAACAACGAAATCGAAGGAGAACGCCTGAATGCCCGCTCAACCCTCCCAACCCACAACCGCCAAACCCAAACGCTCCAGATGGCTCAAAGGGTGTCTGATCGTTCTCCTCGCGCCCCCTCTGCTTTTGGGAATCCTGTACGCCTATCTGTTGTCCATTCCCACGGGGTATGACGAAGAGCAAGCCCGGGCCAGCCGGGCCGCCCGCGACAAAATTCTGGCGAACCGGCTTGTACCCAGAGAAGAGACAAATCCCGTCCAAGCCCTGGAAACCGCTTCTCCATGGCAAACGGATGCGTCCCATGCCCCTACCACCACCTCTCTCGACATTTCCATTTCCCCCGAGGAGGCGCGGTTCTGGGGGAAGGTCAAATGGCGGCTCAAGAGGCGGTCGGAACAATTTCTGTCGTACGATAGCAGGGGTTCACGTTCTCTTCCCCCCGATGAATTGTCCTTCGATTCAGAAAAGAATCGTCCCCAGCTGAGTCCGAAAAACACTCAGGCCTTCGAAAAGGGGCGTCAAGAATGGGATGCGGACATGATTCGGGGACGATTGCGGGGCATCGAGAAAGGAACGGTATCCGGTGGGGATGATCTCTCCCTCATCAAAGAAGGAACCGAAACCGTCAAGCAGATGAATCGAATCGAACGGTTCCTCCTGGATGCAGAAGGAGATAGGGAGAATTCTTCTGAGAATCCGTTGAGGGATCGAAACAATATCGGGGAAATCGTCTCGAATCCGACTCTCACCGTCTATCGGGCCATCCGGGACGGAGACCGGGAGAAGGCCGTCCGACTCATCGAGCGGTTTGTTATCGAGTCCGGCGAATGTATTTTCTCGGATTCGGACAGCAGCGGCGTTTCTCAACAGAACCGGATTGCCGACCTGGAGCGATTCCTTTCCCGGGTGGCCTCCGATCCGCTCGTCCCGGAGGAAACGCTGGAGTGGGCGGCGGCCACGCTGGCGTCGTGGAAACTCGATCTGCAGGAACATGTCAGCCTCCGAGCCGCCACCGTGAACCAGGAACGGGAGGCGTTGGTTGTGGTTCTTCGGAAAACGATCGAGGAACAATCGCAAGAGTTCGAGGACTGGATTGACTGGTTCCGAATGCCGTCCGGCCCCAAACAAGTCGTCCAGAATATACTCACTCCCGTTTTGTACCGGGCCATTGACCGCAAGGCTGCGGCCGTTCTCCGCCAGGACGGAGCCGAATATGAAAAAGCGCAACGAATACTCCATTTGTCATTCGAGGCAATGGGCCTCTCGGAAAACACGATCCCCTGTCCTCAGGGGACCCGCGTGGCTGTTTCTTATTGGGAACTCCTGCTCAAAGATGGTTTGGCGTATACCTCCACTGGGATTTCACTGGAAGAATTGAAGCGAACAATCCCAGGAGGCAAAGGTCCGTTCAATGCCTACTCGCGCGACAAAAATCCGTTCACCGCCTTCGCGCGCGGGGGCGCCACGGCGGAGATCGAGGTGGACCGTTTCAACCGGGCCATCGCGATGGCCCGTCTCCTGTTCGCCTCAGCCCGGTACCGCCGCGAAAGCGGACACTACCCCGACTCGGTCGAGGAAATGATCCCCCGGTACCTGGACGAATCGTTCCGGCCCAATTCCGAGCGATTCTGGACCATCGCCCGGATGGAGCCGTTCAACACGGTGGTCCTGCCGGACCCGTGGGAGGAGGACGCAACGTCCTTTACGCAGATTCTGTCCCAGTATGTTCAAGACCCTCAGAATGAAGGGAAGTTGCCCGCCGGAATCGAGGACTTGAAGCCGTACGCGGACCCGGCGTTCGACCTGACACCGTTTGCCCAACAGTTTGTACAGATCGGTGAATACCGCGTGTTCAGTCTGGTGGTGTTGAAAGAGAAACACCCGAGTGTCGAAATCGGTTCCCGGATGGAGATGAAAATCTGGGAAAGCGGCGGAACCCCCACGCCAGACTCCGCCATCCAATACCTGCGTTTCGGATTCCCCCCCTGGAACGCCGAGGGGGTTCTGGATGTTTCTAAACCGCTTCAGGTCCAAACATCTCCCAAACCGAATGGAGGAGAGGAACCGACGGCCTGAGAGAAGGCAAAAGGAGACAGGTGTTAGACGCTCTCCGTCCGCAGAAGCCTCCGTCGGCGCAGGCGTTCCATTCCGCAATCGAAAAGGTTGAGTACGATCAGCGCGAGCAGGGCCAGGTACCACGGAAACACCGGCATGAGCAGCCAGGTTAGCAGGAGCGCGCATTCGACACCGAAAAAAACGCGGCTGGATCTGTTCCAGAGTGGGAATTCGCTGCGCGGTCCGAGGCCCCGCCAGGCGTGGACCAGCCCCCACACCACCCGCGCAGACAATAGCGCGATCAGCAGGAAGGTGGGGACCAGCGATTTGAGCAGGCCGCCCTTTTCGACCGCGGGCCACGGTGTGGTATTGGTCACCGTTGACTGATCCCACGGGTGTATCGTTTTGCCCCACAACGCCAGGATGTCGCACAGGATCACCTGCCGGGCAAAATAGTATTTCTCGCCGTTCAAGGTCCAGACAGGAAACGACAGCAGTTCCATGCCGCGCACCATTCGCGTGAAGTTTTCCCAGTCGCCGTTGGCCTTGGCGGCGGCGATGCCCAGGCCGCTCGCGCCTGCGCCGATGTCGGCCACTACGGGACCCGAGTCGGCGTCCATCGCGCGGCCTTCGAGTCCTGCCGGCCACTCGCGAATGCCCGTCGCGCCGCCGAAGAAAATGAACCACTGGTCGCGGTAGCGCTGGTAGAGTTCGCGCGCCAGATCGGGTTCGAGCGCGGGCATGAAAGCGAGCGTCCAGGAAAGCGCGCACCCGCGCGGGCCGTCCAGAACGGTGTTATCATCGGCCACCTGGGACACCATCATCCCGGTCTCAGCGTCGAGATGGTCGCGAATCCACCGGAAGAACCGGTTGCGGGCCTCCGAGTAGTCCGTGTCGTAGATCACGTCGTGGAGACGCAGGGACTCCAGAGCGCAGAAATTGTCCACCGGCCACCAGTTGTGGGCGTAGGACTCAAGGATCGGAATTTTTGCCAGGCGGTATTCTTCCTCGAGCAGGGCGCTTTCCTCGTGAAACGCGCGAATGAACGCCTCGTTTTTCCCGCCCAGCAGCGCATACCCCGCGCTCAGCAGATTGCGATGTCCCGCGGCGATGATTCCCCCCTTCGGTTTCAGGGACGCGCTGGCGCTGAAGGGCAGCTCGTTCCCCAGAGCCGTCACGATGGGGATGATGCGTTCCATCTCCGCGAGCGCCTCGGCGTGGAACTCGGCGTCGTCGGGTCGGGCGGTCGCCATGTTGAGGAGGGCAAATCCGTAGAAGGAATAGGTGAACAGGCGGCCTTCCGGGAAGGCTTTGCCCATCCGGATGGCCTGGTCGGGATTGATCCAGCTCTGCAGAGCGCGCAGTTGCGCACGGGCCTCCCGGGGAGGCGCACCGTTCCATTTCTCAGCCGAGATGGAAACAAGTCCGCAGATCCATCCGCCCGCCCACCAGATCAGCAGTGCCAGAACGAATCCGTACAACAGGAGGGCGCCCGGTGTGGACACATTTCTCAGACGAATGACCGAAGAGTTTTCTGTCCCCATTGATTGCATTTCCTCCTCGTGTCTCGACGAAATCCACGGAATCGCAGATTCAGCGAGATTCTCACTTCCGGAATAACGACCGGAGGGAGCGTAACATACGACGTTGAGGAAAGTACAGAATTCGAGAATTGAAATAGCGCCTTTTCCCGCTCGTCCGTCTTCTCCCACCGGGGTTATACATTGATTCCTGTTTTTGTTCTTGAGAAAAAAACATGGCCTGGGAATGTTTCCCCAGGCCATGCGTGTTGTGTTTCTTTTTCCCGTCCGTCGGGGTTAAAGCTCCCACGGGGAAGGGACTCCTGATTGGATCAGGGGGGTGTAGGCTTAGCCGATCATGACGGCCAGGTCAACCGTGCGGTTGCTGTAGCCCCATTCGTTGTCGTACCAGGAAAGAACCTTGACCATGCGGCCTTCGAGCACCTTGGTACACAGGGAGTCCACGGAGGAGGAAGCCGGGCAGTGGTTGAAGTCGATCGAGACCAGCGGTTCGTCGCAGTAGTCCAGAATGCCTTTCATCGAGCCGTTGGCGGCTTCCTTGAGGGCGGCGTTGATCTGGTCGGCGGTCGCATCGGTGGCCAGTTCGGCCACGAGGTCCACGACGGAGACGTTGGCCGTTGGGACACGGATCGCCATCCCGTCCATCTTGCCTTTCAGCTCGGGCATGACGAGGGCCACGGCCTTGGCGGCGCCGGTCGTGGTCGGGATCATGCTCAGAGCGCCGGCGCGCGCGCGGCGCAGGTCTTTGTGAGCGAAGTCGAGGATCTGCTGGTCGTTGGTGTAGGCGTGGATGGTGGTCACCAGGCCGCGAACGATGCCGAACTTGTCCTGAAGAACCCGGCAGACCGGGGCCAGGCAGTTGGTGGTACAGGACGCGTTGGAGATGACGTCATGCTTGGCGGCATCGTAGGTTTTGTCGTTCACGCCGAGCACGATCGTGTGATCGCAATCGGGGGACGGAGCCGAAATGATGACTTTCTTGGCGCCGGCGGCCATGTGCTTGGCCGCGCCTTCGCGCTTGGTGAAGAAGCCGGTGCTTTCGACGACGACGGTGGCGCCGATTTCGTTCCACTTGAGGCTGGCGGGGTCTTTTTCGGCGGTGCAGCGGATTTTCTTGCCGTTGACGACCATGCCGCCGTCCACGACTTCCACCGTGCCCTGAAAGCGGCCGTGGGTGGAGTCATACTTCAACAGGTGAGCCAGCGTTTCCACGGGCACGAGGTCGTTGATTCCGACCACTTCGACTTTGCCGGATTCGAAGGCGGCGCGAAAAACGAGACGGCCGATTCGTCCGAAACCATTGATACCGATCTTCACTGTCATGATCTTGTTCCTTTCAATTTATTAGAGTTATACCTTGCAGAAGGTCGCCTCTTCCGGGTTGCTTGACTACCCAAGCCCTTCATCCACATGCGTGGAAATGCTATTTTCCCCCGCGTGAAGGAAAAGTCAACAATTTTCTTGACACCCTGTCAGGTCAACAGTGTTGGAATAATTGTTGTTGCTTGACTTGGCTATGCTCGTGCTGTAATCTCAGGGCAATTGGGGAAAGGGTGGATTTTTGTTTTCTTTTCGATCAAAAACAATCCCCGCGGACGGTTTGTGTGGTTGTATTTGCGAATAGTTGGAGTCCCCTGCCAGATGACGATCGCTTTTTCAGTTCGGACGGTTTTCGCTCCCCCCGCTCCCTTGTCGAGGAGGTTCCGGCGGTTGTATTGCCTGTTGGGCCTGCTTCTGGGGTACCTCGGCGCCCTGTTGGGTGTCCCGGCAGCACAGAGCAATATCGCGTTCACCCGCTATTCCGTTGACAAGGGGCTGTCCCAGGTCTTTGTGACCAGTATCCTGCAAGATCGGAACGGTTTGATCTGGGTAGGAACCGCCAATGGGTTAAATCGGTTTGACGGTTATACCTTCACTTCGTTTCATCACGACGGGGATGATCCGTCAACATTGAGTGGCAATCACGTCACCGACGTGGCCGAATCGCCTGACGGCACTCTCTGGGTGGCAACCAACAATGGCCTGAACCGGAAACGGCTCGCCACTCAGAACGGTCAACAGCAGTTTATCCGATACCAGAATAGTCCGGACAACTCGAACTCACTGGGAACCAACCGCATTCGATCTCTTGCGGCCGATACTCGGGGACGAGTCTGGGTAGGGACGGCCAACAGTCTTGGCGTCTATAATCCACAGACCGATTCGTTTCAACGGGTCAAGGTGAAAACCAAACCCCTGTTGTCTCAGGACGCCCAAACAACCGAAGGTCTGCCTTATGGGGTCAATGAAATGTACTGGGGGAGTGATGAGCGGTTGTGGGTTGCCTACGATACGGACGGTCTGTACAGTTATCGCGTGTCCCCGCAGGATCCCACGTCTCTAACCCTGCTCGCCCATTACCCGATGGGAGTCGGCGATCCTCGCGCCCTGACTTCGGAATATGTCAACGGGATGGTGGAAGACGGGCGCGGCAATCTCTGGATCAGCCTCTGGGAAGGTGGCGCCTGCCGTCTCGATCTGAAGACGGGAACCATCCAGCGGTTCCGGCACAATTCCGAGGATCCATCGAGCCTGCCTCCCGGTAACATGATGGGCATTTGCGTGGACCGTAACGGTTCCGTCTGGCTTGCCGATTATGGCCAGGGGATCATCAGCATTATCCCGCCCGACCGCGAGAACGAACCGTATTCTTTTGCCCTTTACGGCCATGATCCCAACGACGATCGGAGCCTGTCCGACAACAGTGTCTGGGATCTGTACTGTGACCGGTCGGGTGTGCTCTGGGCCGGAACCGAATTCGGAGGGCTCAACCGGTTTGTTCCGATGCCTCATTTCAAACACTACGAGTTGGGTACCGAAACCTCCTCGACTCAGGCTCTGCTGCCGGATCCGGTCACCGCGATTCAGGAAGATCGTTCCGGAAACCTCTGGATCGGTTACCGTCCGTTGGCCCGTCCTCCTCTCAAAAACGGTCTGACCCTTCTCACGCAAGGTTCGGACTCGACGTCAGCCACCCGTAAGTACACCCATTTCGTTCACGATCCGAACAATCCCGATTCGCTGATCGCGAATGCGGTCGCCACTCTCTTCGAAGACAGCCGGGGACGAATCTGGGTCGGAACGGACGGATCCGGAGTGGATCGGGTCGAGTGGGACGGAAAGGACCCGAAAACGGTTCGGTTCCGCCATTATCCGATTACGAGAGACGAGACGGGGAATTCGCTCGATGCGACGAAAGTGCTTTCCATTTACGAAGACGCTCAAGGGGTATTCTGGTTGGGCACTTGGGACTGCGGGCTGATCCGAGCGGATTTCGATCGGCAACGCTACACGCGCATCCTTCTCGATCCTCAGAACAAGACCAAGGGACGCGCCAACGAGGTCCGTAAGATCGTCCAGGATACTCTGGGGCGCCTGTGGATCGGGACCGGTTATGCCGGCCTCTTTCAGTACGACCCGAAAACAGAACAGGTTGTTCACTTTCAGAAAACCGAAACTGACCCAGACAACCTGTGGGACGACCGTATTTATTCGCTCTTGAGCGCGCCGGACGGCGCCATCTGGATCGCCTCACGGAACGGGATCGGCAAATGGAATGCCCGCTCCCAGAAATTTGTCAGTTTTGGTCTCGAACGGGGAATTCCCTATCGAGAGACCTATGGTCTGCTGGCCGATTTTCGCGGCGCCGGAAAAAACTATATCTGGGTCAGTACCCTGCGCGCTCTGGCAAGATTCGATGTCGAAAACGAAGTCCTGCAGAACTACGAATACCTGCACCAAAAACAAATCACCGAATTTCAAGAAGGGGCCTATTATCAAAGTCGCGAAGGCGAAATGTTCTTCGGCGGAACAGGGGGAATTCTTCGATTTCGCCCCGCCTCCTTCGATTCCAATCCCATCGCGCCCCGGATCGCCATCACCGATTTCCGCATTTTCAACCATTCCATCCCGGTCGGGGCAATGCCGGATGGCCGGACGTTGCTGTCCGACGAGATCTCAAAGACGACCAGCCTGACCTTGTCCTACCGGGATTACGACTTCACAATCGAACTTGCGCTGCTCGACTACACGGACCCCGACCGGAACCGTTACCGGTACCGGCTCGAGGGTTTCGACAAGGACTGGATCGAAGTGGATTCCAGACGTCGGACTCCCCATTACATGAATCTTACTCCGGGCCATTACCGATTCCGGGCGCAGGGGGCAAACTGTCACGGGGCCTGGAGTAAAGAGGACGCGGTCCTGACCCTTCAGATTGAATCGCCTTTCTGGATGATGTGGTGGTTTCAGTCGTTGTGCGTGGGAACGGCGGGGTTGCTGATTTTCGGGGGATACCGCTGGCGCACCAATCGAATCCGGCGGCGGAATCTCGATTTGCAGGGAAACAACCAGATGCTGGTCGAACAGATCGCCGAACGTGAGCGGGTCGAGGAGAAGTTGCGCCAGAGCGAGGAACGCTACCGGGCCTTGGTCAGCAATCTGCCGGCCATAATCTTTTCGTTCGATCCGGACACCTGGGAAGCCTTCTATATCAGTGATGCGGTTTTGAATACGACCGGCTACGAACCCGTGCGCTTTATGGCAGGGGGCGGGCAGACTTTGAATTCTCTGGTCGTGGCGGATGATCGCCCGATTCTTCAGGATTCCGTTCGAGAGGCGCTCGCCAACAGGCGCTCTTTCTCCGTTGAGTTTCGCATCCTGGACAAAGAGGGCAGAATACACTGGTTCTACGCGCGCGGACAGGGGGTGTACGATCCGGGTGGCGCGACGCGGCAGGTGGACGGGGCGATCTTCGATATTACCGAAAAGAAAGCGGTTGAGTCGCGCCTGTATGACAGTGAGATGAATCTGGCGATCACAATGGATTCGATCAATGAAGGCGTGGTTGCGATAGATCGGCAGGGACGCATTGTGCGCATGAATCCCGTTGCGGAGCAGATGACCGGCTGGGAACAACGCCATGCGATCGGCTGCAACTTTGGCGAAGTGGTCAATCTGGTTCAGACGGAATCGCGCCTGCCGGTGAATCACCAGATCTCGAATCACGGCCACGGATTCGAATCGCCCGCGCCGGGCCAGGCGTATCAGATTGTGTCGCGAGTGGATGGGCGCGAGCGGCGGGTGAGTTGGAGCGTGGCTTCGATCCGGACCCAGGAGGGAGAATCGGTCGGTTCGGTGTTTGTTTTCCATGACGAGACCGAGAAATACGGTCTCGAGGAGGAGTTGCGTCAGGCCCAGAAAATGGAGTCGCTGGGACGTCTTGCGGGGGGAGTTGCGCACGATTTCAACAATCTGCTGGGACCGATTCTGGGATATGCGGAGATGATTCAGTTCAACAGCGAGCCGGGCAGCGCATTGAACGAACAGGCCGATGTCATCATGCGTTCGGCGGAGCGAGCCGCCGGCCTCACGCGTCAGTTGCTTTCGTTTTCCCGTAAGGGCAAGACCGTGTCGGTCGAGGTCGAAATGCATCAGGTGCTCGATGACGCCATCGGAATGCTCAGGCGAACGATTGATCCTCGGATCGAACTGCGCACTTACTATGGGGCGAAGAACGCCCATTTGATGGGCGATCCGTCGCAGTTGCAGAATGCCATTCTCAATCTGGCCATCAACGCGCGCGACGCCATGCCGCAGGGCGGAATTCTTGATTTCTCCACACGGGATGTGGCGCTGGATGCCGCGTATTGCGCGCGTCAACCCGAACCGGTGGATCCCGGAGATTATCTCGAAATCCGTATCGGCGATACGGGCGTGGGAATGGACCGCGAGACATTGGGCCGGATTTTTGAACCGTTCTTTACGACAAAAGAACTGGGTAAAGGCACTGGGCTGGGGATGGCGTCCGTCTATAGCGCGGTGAAGCAGCACCAGGGGTTGATTCAGGTCCAGAGTGAATTGGGGCGTGGCACTCTCATCACGCTGTTGTTGCCGCTGGATGAGAAAGGGGAGAAAACGGAGACGCCGTCCGGAGATTTTTCGCCACACGGGGAAGGTTTGATTCTGATCGTAGATGACGAAAAAGCCATTCGCAACGTGCTCGACGATGCCCTGCAACAACTCGGGTACAGTACGATTCTGGCCTGTGACGGTCAGGAAGGGGTGGACATGTTCCAGCAGTACCACACGCGGATCTCCGCCGTGATTCTGGATTACATGATGCCCAAGCGCAACGGACGCGAGGTTCTGGCGTTCATGCGCCATCTCAATCCGGCGGTTCCCGTTCTCATCGCGTCGGGGTACAGTTTCGGGGCGGACGAAAAGACGTTTCTGGCCGAGGGCGCGGTGGGCTATATTGAGAAACCATTCCGAATTCAAACCATTGCCGAGAAGATTCAGGAGGCCATCCAGAACCGCGGGTAGGTTTTTCTGATGGAATTCCGAATTTTGTAGATCGATCGGCGCAAGATTGATCGCGCGTGCAAGTATCCGTATCGTTTCAGACGAGGAAGGGACATTTCATGAACCGACAGGCGGTTGGCATTATTTTGAATGGAGTAACCGGCCGGATGGGAACCAATCAGCACCTGATGCGTTCCCTGCTGGCCATCCGGCAGCAGGGCGGGGTACGGGCAGGCGACACGCTTATCTGGCCCGAGCCTATTCTGTTGGGACGGAACGCGGGGAAACTTCAGGCGCTGAGTCAGGCCCACGGCGATCTTCCCTGGTCCACGGATCTGGACGCAGTGCTCTCGGATCCTCAGTACACGGTCTATTTCGACGCGCAAACCACGGACCGCCGTGTTCCGTCCGTAAAAAAGGCGATTGCGGCGGGTAAGCATATTTACTGTGAGAAACCGTCGGCGACGACTTCGAGTGAGGCATTGGAGTTGTACCAGTTGGCCGAGCAGGCGGGACTGAAAAACGGGGTGGTGCAGGACAAACTCTGGCTGCCGGGATTGCTCAATCTGCGCTATCTGATTGACCGGGGATTCTTCGGAAAGATTCTGAGCGTTCGGGGCGAGTTCGGGTACTGGGTATTTTCCGGCGAGTATGAACCCCTGCAGCGTCCTTCGTGGAATTATCGCAAGACCGAAGGGGGGGGGATTATCCTGGACATGCTGTGCCACTGGCGTTATGTGGTGGACAACCTGTTTGGCAATATCACCTCTCTGACCTGTCTGGGCGCAAACCACATGACGCAGCGCTGGAACGAGTCGGGACAGCCCTATGCGGCGGACTGCGACGATGCCGCGTATGCCACATTTCTGACCGATCGGGGAGTGGTGTGTCAGTTCAATTCCTCCTGGTGTACACGGGTCAATCGTGAGGACCTGTTGACGCTCCATGTGGACGGTTCGGAGGGGTCGGCGGTTGTGGGGTTGCGGCATGTCAAGATCCAGCCAGCCACGGCAACGCCGCGCGCCGTGTGGAATCCCGACATCGAGGACCAGACCGACTACGGCGCTCAGTGGTTGCCCGTTCCGCCGCAGCGGGTTTTCGACAATGCGTTCAAGGCCCAGTGGGAATTGTTCCTGCGCCACGTGGCGCTGGACGAGCCGTTCCGTTGGACCCTGAAAGAGGGCGCCAAGGGGGTGCAACTGGCCGAACTGGGAATGGAATCGTGGAAGAAGCGCGCGTGGGTGGATGTGCCGGAACTTTAGAGAAAAAAAAGGACGGCTCGTTTTCAATTTTTCTGTCAGGAGTGAACCGTGGTTCAACCCGTGAAGGATTATTCGCGTCTGTGTCTCCACACAATCACCACCAAGCCCTGGAGGCTCGACGAAGCGATCGAGCGTTACCAGCGGGCGGGAATTCCCGCGATCACCGTCTGGCGTCAGGCGCTTGAGCCGCTGGGACTGAGCGAGTCGGCGCGGCTGCTGCGTGAATCGGGTCTCGAAGTGGTGTCGCTCTGCCGGGGCGGATTCTTCCCGGCGCCGACCGAGGGGGAACGCCGGAAGGCGATTGACGACAACCGCCGGGCCATCGAGGAGGCCGCTGCCATCGGCGCGCCCCTGATTGTGCTGGTGTGCGGCGCCGTGCCCGGTTTGCCTTTGGCTGAAGCGCGGGGACAGATTCGAGACGGCATTGCCGCGGTACTGCCCGAGGCGCAGGCGGCGGGCGTGAAACTGGCTATCGAGCCACTGCATCCGATGTACGCCGATTCGCGTTCGGCCATCAACACGCTGGCCCAGGCAAACGACATGGCCGAGTCGTTTGCCGACCCTTTCGTCGGGGTGACCGTAGATGTTTACCACCTCTGGTGGGACTCCGATCTGGAAAACCAGATCCGGCGGGCGGGACGAAACATCCTGTCGTTTCATATCTGCGACTGGCGCACGCCCACCCGCGATTTCCTCAACGACCGCGGACTGATGGGCGAGGGATGTATTGACATCCGACAGATTCGCGGGTGGGTCGAAGAGGCGGGTTTCCAGGGGTATGTCGAAGTCGAGATTTTTTCGGATACCCACTGGGCAGAGGATCAGGCGGTCTTTCTTGAACAGATTCAGCAGGCGTATCTGGCGCATGGTTGAGACCCCGATTTGAATCGGACGTTCGGGAAGTCTCCAGTTCATTTAGATCATCAAAATAGAAAAGGATTCCGCTCCATGTGTGCCATAGAAAAGCCCGTTGCGATTGTGACCGGTTCGAGCAAAGGGATTGGGCGCGGTATCGCGTTGCGTCTGGCCCGCGAAGGATATGCCCTGGTGGTCAATGGTCGAAGCGCCACGGGAGACGCTCTTGAAGGCGGTCCCTATGAAGTGAAAACACAGATTGAAGGGGAGGGTGGAATCGCCGACGTCTGTCTGGGCGATATTGCCTCGCCGGACGATCGCCAGCGCCTGGTGGACTGGACCATGGAACGCTTTGGCCGGATTGACCTGTTGGTCAACAACGCCGGGGTGGCGCCCACCCAGCGGCGCGACATTCTGGAGGCCACCGAGGAGAGTTTCGAGCGGCTGATTGCGATCAACCTCGAGGGGCCGTATTTCCTGACCCAGCGGGTGGCCAACCGGATGATCGAGTTGAAAAAGCAGGGAATCATTTCCTGTCCCCGCATTGCGTTCATCACATCCATCTCCGCCTATACGTCGTCGCCCGCGCGTGGGGAATACTGTGTCTCGAAGGCGGGTCTGAGCATGGCCGCCCAACTGTACGCTCACCGGCTTGCCGAATACGGTATCCCGGTGATCGAAATCTGTCCGGGGATTATCCAGACCTCCATGACGCGGACGGTTCAGGAGAAATATGACAAGATGATTGCCGAGGGCCTGTTGCCGACCGCGCGTTGGGGACAACCGGAAGATGTCGCCGCTGCGGTGTCGGCTTTTGCCCGGGGCGATCTCGACTACTCGACAGGCGCGCGGATCGAAGTCGGCGGCGGGTTCGGCCTGAGACGGCTCTGAGCGGATTCGGTCTGATTTTAGGATCGGTTGAGCAAAACAGGGACATCCTTCTTCTTAAAGAACCCAGGAAAGATCTTTCCATGATTTCCCCTCAGGAACTTACCCTTTCCGGCCTGACACTGCCAGTTCACACGTTCAACACGGTGGTGGTGGGATCGGGCGCTGCCGGTCTGAACGCCGCGTGTCGGCTCTTCCACGAAATGGAGCAGACGGGTGTGGAGAATCCCGCCGGGAGCATCGCGCTGGTCACCCAGGGACTGGGCTTGGGGACATCCAATAATTCCGGCTCCGACAAGCAGACCTACTACAAATCGGGAACCGACCCCGAGCGGCCCGACAGGGCGCTCGACTTCGCGGCCACCCTGACCGCGGGAGGGTGCGCCCACGGCGATCTGGCATTGATCGAGGCGCTCCATTCGTTGCGATGCTTTCACCACCTGGCCGACATCGGGGTCCCCTTTCCCTACACCGGCCAGGGAGCGTTTGTGGGGTACAAGACCGACCACGACCCGTTCCAGCGCGGAACCTCGGCCGGTCCCTGGACTTCGCGTTTCATGGTGCGAACACTCCTCGCGGAGTTGAGCCGTCTGGGTGTCCCCATTTTTAAACGCTATCACCTGATTTCGATTCTGACGACGGGGAACAGTTCCGACGCGCCGGAGGCGCAGGGGATTCTCTGTCTGGATTTGAACCGGCTGGAAGAACCAAACCACGGCCTGACACTCTTCAACTGCCGCAACATGGTGGTGGCCGGGGGCGGACCGGGCGAACTGTATCAGGTGTCTGTGTACCCGAAAGGGCAGATGGGGCCTTACGCCGCGCTTCTGGAAGCGGGCGCCCGGGTGGAAAACCTGACGGAATCGCAGTTCGGGCTGGCCTCGCTCGACCCGCGCTGGAATCTTTCGGGGACTTACCAACAGGTGGTCCCCCGGTATTTCAGTACCGATGCCGAAGGGAAAGACGAACAGGATTTTCTCACCCCCTGGTTCGATTCCATGACGCAGATGGCCACGGCGATCTTCCTGAAAGGGTATCAGTGGCCGTTCGATTACGACAAGGCGTCTAACCACGGATCGTCGCTGATCGACATTCTGGTTCAGGATGAAACATTGCGCAAGGGAAGGCGGGTGTTTCTGGACTTTCGGGAAAACCCGCGCGCCGGTGAGCGGATGGAACCCTTTACGCCCGACGGCCTGGCGCCCGAGGCGTTCGAGTACCTGCGCAAGTCCGGCGCTCTGCAATCCACGCCCATCGAGCGTCTGGCCCATGCGAACCCGCTCAGTATCGACCTCTACCGACAGATGGGGGTAGATCTGGCGACCGAGCCGCTTGAGATCGGGGTCTGTGCGCAGCATTGCAACGGCGGGTTTTCCGTGGACCGTTGGTGGGAGTCCAATGTGCGCCATCTTTTTGTGATCGGCGAACTGGCCGGAACCCACGGCGTGAAGCGGCCCGGCGGGGCGGCCCTGAACGCCGGACAGGTTGGAGGGTTGCGCGCCGCCCAGCGGATTGCCCATGTCTATTATGAAAAACCTCTGTCCCTGAAATCATTTTCGGAGATTGCGCAGGAGACGGTTGCGCGCGCGACCGGAGAGATGACCCGCCTTAAGTCGCCCGCTCCTCAGGCATGCGATTCCGCTGTTCTGCGACGTTCCATCCAGCGGCGCATGAGCCGCCACGCCGGAATGGTCCGCAGTCTGGGCGGCGTCCGGCAGGCGCTTGCCGAGGCCGAGTCGGAGTGGAACGAACTTCAGGAGAAGGGATTGCGCCCCGGCGGGTCGGGACTTTCGGAAGCGATCGAGACCCGCGAGATCGCGCTGGCGCAGCGGGCCTTTCTCGAAGCCCTGCGGGCGTTGCTCGAACGCGGCGGCGGCTCGCGCGGGTCTTATCTGGTTGCCGACTCTTGCGGCGCGTTGCCGCATCCCGGCCTGGACGACTTCTGGCGTTTCGTTCCGGAAAACACGGCTTTGCGGAATGAGATTCTGTCCCTTATTTACCGGGGCGATACGGATTCTTTCCAGACCGGGGCCGATTCGCCCCGTCCACTCCCCGCGACCGAGGCGTGGTTTGAGAACACCTGGGCCGACTGCCGGGAGGGGCGGGTATTTGTCGAGCGGGATGGGGACAGCCCCATTCCCTCCCTGCCGCCCCGGTTTCGGACCTGAAGCGCGAAGGATCGCTTCCCTTCGGATAATTTGGGGACAACAAACTGCAAGCAACCAGAGGAGACATCGAAACCATGATTGTACAACGCATCAAACAGGGACGCCTGATTCCCATCATCGCGCTCGACCGCGCATCCGACGCCATTCCGCTGTGCCAGGCGCTGAAGGCCGGAGGGCTTGAGGTGGCGGAAATCACCTTCCGGACGCCCGCCGCTCGCGAAGCTCTGCGCATGGTGTCCGAACAGTTCCCCGAGTTCGCTCTCGGCGCGGGAACCGTTACAACGATCGAGGAGGTCGAGGCGGCCAAGGCCTGTGGCGCGCAGTTTGCCGTGGCGCCCGGTCTCAACCCCCGGATTGTGCGCCGGGCGCAGGAAGTGGATCTCCCTTTCTTCCCGGGAGTTTGCACGCCTTCCGACATCGAAGCGGCGCTGGAACTCGGTTGCACGCTTCTAAAATTCTTCCCGGCCGATGCGCTCGGCGGCATGAAAATGCTCAAAGCGCTCCACGCGCCCTACGCCCACCGCGGCGTGCGGTTTATTCCCACGGGTGGCATCACGGCAGCCAACATGGCCGACTATCTGTCCCACCCCTCCGTCGCGGCGGTCGGGGGCAGCTGGGTTTCGGACAAAACCCTCCTCGCGGCCCAGGACTGGCCCCGGGTCACCGCCCTGACCCGCGAGGCGCTTGAAGTGGCGGCGCACGGCCGGTGAGACGTCAGCGGAACGGGGAAACGGGTCAGATGCGCCATTGGTCACGTGGATTTATATTCGTCTGGTTTGCCGTTGTGGAAGGAATCGTTTCGGGTGACGTTTCACCAATTCTTGTTCGACAGTGTGGACGACCAATATGAACTCTTTCACGCTGAAACCAGGCGAAGAAAGCCTCTTTGTGGTCCGGGTAAAAGACTGGAGGGGGAAGCGGCGGCCTGAATGGCGCGATTTGGGTTACCACCGGCCCGGTCGAGGAGAATCTGGATCTGCTGCGGAAATGAAACAGATGCTCTCCAATAAGATTCTTCCTCCGATGGCTCAGCCATCGGAGGAAGAATCATTTCTCTGGGGAATCGCGCCCAATTACCGGATCATCCAGACCGCCCGATCCAGGGTATCGGGCTGAACCTGAATAGTGCCGCTCCAGCGTGTTCCGAATATGCCATCGGTTTCTTGTTCCATCTGGAACGCGAATTCATGTGCGCCAACGGTTGAGACACCAGGACAAACGGCGGAGAAGGTATATGTCTCGCCGGGATTGACGATCGCGGTCAACGGAATCGAGGGCCATTCGGGAAGACCCGTCCTGAGCGTATAGCCGAACGCGCTTCCCCAGACAGTGGAACCGGTGTTGCGGACCACGACCTTGACCTCGAAGGAATTTCCGGACCGGACCGCAGGCGGCATTTCGACTGACACTATGTCAGCATTGTCCACATTTCCGGCGATGATATCTTGAGCGATAATGTCGCCAAATCCACCCAGCCCCGATTCCTCCATTTGAAACGTAAAAGTATAGTTTCCTTCGGTCGAAAATCCCCGATGGTAGGTGTTGAACTGATACGTGTCACCCGGACGGACAATCCGGCCCGGCAGCAGAAAAGCCGGACTCTGAACCCCCGTAAGCAACCGGAAGCCAGCGTTGCCCTCCCAGGCGCTGGTCCCGATATTGACAACCGTTACCCGGATGTTGAAACCTTGCGACAAGGAAACCCTTTCCGGCATCTCGATACTGTCGATATACGCATCGTTGAATGCGTTGGGACTGTTTCGGATCGTGATCTGCGTCGAAGTCGCGGAACCCGTCGTGAGGCCATCCGAACAACGGACTTCAAGACGGACGGTATCTCCTGCAATGAAATGGGTGTGTTCCAGTGACGAATCCTCTCCGACCTTCACCCCATTGACAGACCAGCGGTAGATCAGGGTGATCGTATCGCCATCCGCGTCCGCCAGTCCGCTTACTGAAGCGGAAAGGTCCTGGTCCGCCCGGGCATTGGCGGGCAGAATTGAGACTGAACCGGGCGCCTGGGGCGCCGAGTTTGCGATCGTAACACGGGTAACGGCTGTAGCCGTTGTCGCAGCCGGTAAAGTTGGCAACCAGGCCTGCACCTCGACGGAGACCACATCCCCTTTCTTGAAGTGGCCAGTCGGCAGCGTCGTTCCGGTTTCACCCGACACTTTCTGTTCATTGATAAACCAGGATAGACGGGTTTCCTGTCCCGATTTCCAGCCGTTCACAAATGTGGCGGTCAGATTCTGCGAGGAGGTGGGCGCAGCGGGTTCCAGTTTCAGATTCTGGACATCGGGGCGTAGAAAGCAAACCTGGATAAGCCCGGCATAGCTGTTCCCAGTAGCCCAGGCACCTGAAGCCACCTGCGGAACCGCGGAGTGGTCCACATTCCCCAGCGCAACCCAGGTGCCAAAGTGGTAATCACCACTGCTGATGAAAATATCGGTATCGGCAGGCGCTCCCAATTGGCCAAGTTGGGTGCCATCCATGTAATGACGTCCAAAAAGTATTTGAACCTTCTGAAGGTAATCTTCTCCGATTGCCAGATCTGGAATGCTGTCCCCATTGATATCCCGAGAACGCGACATGTCACCTCCATAGTACCCTTCATAGTAAACGGACAGACTGTAGGTACTTGCCAAGTCAAAGGTGGTCGGGGTTTTCCAGTTCTTCCGTCCCCAGAGTGTCTTGAAACTGCCATCGTCCACAATGGTGAAATCGCCTATCCCATCGCCATTTAAGTCCGCACCGTTGAATGAGGGGGGACCGGTCCAGCCGCCATAATTCTTTGTAAAAATGTCCGCCGTTGTAATAACGGCGTGTGTGGTATAATTGTCCTTTGCCAGAAAAATCTTGTTGTCGTTGCCCCCCCCCATGAAAAGGTCGGCTCGCCCATCGTCATTGATGTCGCCAGCCCCCAGGGTCCCACCCCAATTGGAATATGTGACATCGGCAACAGAAAAAGAAATTGTTTTCTGATGGTAATCCTTAAATGAAGAACCGCCGAACAGGATATAGAGAGAGTTCGTATTGGTGATCAGCAGATCGTCTATTCCGTCTCCATTGACGTCTTCTGAAGTCATCTCGATTCCCAAGTTGTTCTGCCCACGAAGGAAAACATCCACGTTTTCTGCGTCCAACGTCTTCTGGGGGGCAGACGTAAAATCACTGTTGCCAAATATGATGTAAGCGGCCCCAGATCCCCCCCGGCCGGCTATTGCCAGGTCATCTATGCCATCATCATTCCAGTCGCCCTTGGCCAGACGAACGCAATCATTGAAGTGACCGTTTCCATTCTCCACATAATGGCGATCTGCGGGACGTGTGGACAAGTCGTACGGACTGTTTTCCGGACGGACACGATGTGAGAACAGGATGTAGAATTCCGCGACACCGTCTCCTCCATAGGAGGCGTCACCGGAGACCACGAGTTCGTCGGCCCCGTCCCCGTTCAGATCTACAAAAATAACTTCCGAGAGATTTTGTCCATTCTTTCCAGCCAGAACGGTAAACTTCTGCGTAGAGTCCTGTACATTCAGTTCCATCCCTCCCTGTGCTCCCACAACTGCCAGCCAAAAACAGATTCCCAATACAAACACTTTGCGAGTTTGCATCTTCATCCTCCTGATTGAATCGGGTAAACAAGTCTCAGGAACACTGAGCAAGGACCATCGAGTTATACAACTCTTCTATTCTATATGGAACTGAATCCAGGAATCAATATAAACCAGACGTTCTGTTCTGATATTTTTTATTGAGAAGGGGTTTGTTCTGATCCCAAACAAACACGCCCAGAGAAATGGGCGGATACAAATAAGACCGGGATCGTGTCGGAACGACAGAATCTCCTTGTCATGTCGTTTACCTGACCACTATCATTACTCAGGTGAATTCTCCAAAATTTTCGGAATGAAGTCCGGGGGAGATGATACTAATGGGAATTCCATGAAGAATCGTTCAGAAACGGAACCCAGGGCGAGACAGGAAACCAGGATGCAAATCGGCAAAAAAATTGCCTTCTTCGACACCAAACCCTACGACCGCCGGTCGTTTGATGAGGTTAACCAGCAGTACGGATTCGAGATCGAGTACTTTGAGGCGCATCTCGACCGCAGCACGGTGGATCTCACCGCCGGGTTCGACGGTGTGTGCGCCTTTGTGAACGACACGCTCGACAAGCCGGTTGTGGCGCGACTGGCTCAACAGGGCATCGGTGTCATCGCCATGCGGTGCGCGGGGTACAACAACGTGGATCTGAAGGAAGCCTATGGCAAGATCCACATGGTGCGCGTCCCGGCCTATTCGCCCAATGCCGTGGCCGAGCACGCCGCCGCGCTGATGCTGACCTTGAACCGCAAGACGCACCGCGCCTATTTCCGCACGCGCGACGGCAATTTCTCCATCAACAACCTCCTCGGGTTCGACATGCACGGCAAAACGGCCGGTGTTGTCGGGACAGGGAAGATCGGCAAGTGCCTGATCGCCATCCTGAAGGGGTTTGGCATGACAATTCTCGCCTACGACAACTACCCCGACAAGGCCTACGCCGCCGAGAACGGCGTGGAATATGTCTCCCTCGAAGAACTTTACCAGCGCTCGGACATCATCTCGTTCCACTGTCCCCTCAATGCGGAAACCGAGCACATGATCAACGCCCGGACGATCGGGCTGATGAAAGACGGCGTCATGCTCATCAACACGGGCCGTGGCAAATTGATCGAGACGAAGGCGTTGATTCGAGGATTGAAATCCGGAAAGATCGGCGCGGCAGGGCTCGACGTGTACGAGGAGGAGAGCGAGTATTTCTTCGAGGATCGCTCGGCCGAACTGATTGCCGACGACCTGCTGGCGCGCCTGCTGACCTTTCCCAACGTGCTCATTACGTCCCACCAGGGGTTTTTCACCGTCGAGGCGCTTCACAACATTGCCGATACGACCCTGCAGAACCTCCGGCAGTACTTTGACGACGCGTTCCTGGACAACGAGGTCTGCTACCGGTGTGGAAAGTCGTGCAAGCGGGGCGAAAAGAAACGGTGCTTCTGATTCCGGATCGCCTTCAGAGGCCTGCAAGACCGGTTCTGAAGGCGATCCCTCCAATTCGCTGCGTTTTTACTGATTTTCCTCATCCCGGAAGGCTTTGATATCGTCTTCCGTGCTTTCCTTGCGGTCCTTGCCCTTGGAGAACAGGTCGTACTCGCGTTCGCCCTCGCCCGGACACCGATAGACGAAGGCTTCCTTCCAGGAGTCTTTGGGAAGGTCTTCCATCTTCTGTTCCCACTGGTCCTCGGGGACATCGGACGGACGGTGGACCAGGGCGTCAAGCCCCTGATCGGTGGTCGGCAATGCCCCGACGGTCATTTCATAGTCATTCAAGGCCGTCCTGATATTCTTCATCTGTAATTGTGTCGTCTTATCCTTGGCTGTCCCGACTTTTCCCATGATTTTGGGTCCCACCACCGCGACCAGGATGCCGATAATCATCACGACCATCATGATCTCGAGAAACGAAAACCCGTGCCGCACCCCCTGTTGCGAAAACCGATGACGTCTCTTGATTCGCATGCGTTTCTTCCTCCTTTGAATTGTTGGCCGGTCATCCGCCGGGCGCTTCTTGCCGACTCCCTATCGAGTCTTCTTCAAGGTTTTGCTCCCCTGAAGAAGATATGTCTCTACAAGTCAATAGACAGGAACAAATTCCTTTTCTATTAATAGAGAGGCCAGATCTGTTTGAGCGTTCCATGAGGGCGCGTATTATTTGAGGAGCAAGACCGGTTTCCACCCGGAACCGGCAATGAAAGGCACGAATGCGCCATTTATCTGAGGCGAGTCGGACGCGCGTCCTCCCTGTTTGACCTCAGATTCCCCTGAGAAACGGATTCTTCGTGAAAAAAGGAAACAGCCCATACCCCCCGCCGAACGTTTGCTCGACACGAAACAGGACCGCGCTTCTTTATTTTGAAAACATGTGAGGAGGGAACATACGCGGAGGACGAGTCCGTTTTCCTCGAACTCGTCCTCACGCGATTTTCTTTCAGTTCCCGGCGGCAGGAGTGGGCGCGGGTTGCGGATTCGTGTCCGGCACAGTCTGGTCGTTCTCGGCGATCCAGGCGGCCCCGTTCTGGTCGAACCAGGTCTGCCATGCCTGCGGATCGTTCGAGTCGATTTCTGCGTCGGTGATAAACCGCAGGGCGTCTCCGGCCCGCTCAACAAGTTCGGGGATGGCGCTGGTCAGTCCGTACTTGATCAAGGTGTCAATCGACTTGCCCGTGTGGTTGTCTTCGAGGAAGCCCATCGCGTTATCGCGAATATATTCGTCCGAATGCGTCAAGCCCTCGATGGCGGCGGAGTAGATCGGCTGGTCGTCGAAGTAGAAAAGCAGGTCGCCTGTTTCCTCGAGCACTTCGGGACTGTCGTCCTTCATCCCCTTGATCAACAGGTCGCTGACGTCGTAGCCGGCCACGTCGCGCACGCTCTGAAGCGCTTCGAGCCGGAACTCCGGGTTGGTGCTGTCGAGGCACTGGGCGATCATGTCCGCGCGTTCCCCTTCCGGGATGTTCGGCAGGAGCGCCAGCACTTCTTCCTCGAATTGTTCGCCGCCCTTTTGAATCATTTCTTCGAGAATCGCCTTCCCTTCCCCTTTTTCAAGGAGTTTGGCCAATTCGAGGTAGGCCTGCTCGCGCAGGGTCTGATCTTCACCGAAAATGGCCGCGCGCAGGGCTTCTTCGTTCTCAAACGTGATGGTGCCGCTGGTCATGGAAACACCGTCCGGGAACACGCCCGGCCCAGACTCCGTTGCCACCGTTGCGGTTGCGGAGGTTGGGTTCTTTGTGTTGGCATTGCGCAAACTCTTCTTTGTCGCATCGTTCTTGTCCGCTTCGTCGGTCGAGGCTACGGTTTTTCCATTCTTTTTCGCAGACGTGGCTGTTTTCGACTTGTCGGAGGCTCCCTTTTCCTTGTTCGGGTTATTGGTGGCCACAATCACCACAACCACCAGCATGATGACGGCGATGACGGCCAGGACTTTGTTCTGCGTGTTCAAGGGACTTTCCTCCTCATCTGTTCTTGGGCGTCCCATTCGAGGGACGCATACAACCCGACCTCCGATTCGAGGACGTGCTTGCCCGTTCTTAAAAGCAAAACACATGCCCTTTTCTTGTGCCCCTCGAAACTTTACCCAAACCTGAACTTTTTCGATTTCCTCCTTCCAGACGCCAATCTGGACTGTATGCAAACATGTCTGATTTTAATGATGTTAGGCATTATTCTCTACATCAGGGGAAAGTCCGTTATCCCCCGGATTCCAACTTCAGAAGAGAGCGTCCGCCCCAACGGGATCACCGATCGAGAATTCCAGCCCCAGCAATGGAGTTTTCTCGATTGTAAAAACTCGATTCAGGTGCCGGTCCCCCTCGATTTCGTTCCAGCGTTCAAACTCCTGGAAATTTCAGTCGCGGAATGTGGAGGAATTCCCTATGATACGCCCTGTGCAGGAGTTCGTGTAAGGAGTCTAAGACTATGCAGATTGCGCTTATCGGTTTCAGTAAGTCCGGCAAAACCACTGTTTTCAATGCCCTGACGGGTTCAAACGCCGAGGTTTCCGCCTTTTCGGGCAAGGCTAAGACCCACCGGGCCACCGTCCAGGTGCCCGACCCCCGGCTCGACCAATTGAATGACCTGTTTCAATCCAAAAAACTGGTTCACGCGACCATTGACTACGTGGACCCGGTGGGTATCCGCCGCGACCAGGCGGGTCAGGGCGCGGCGATGGGCGATGAAATGCTCAACAATATCGCCACCGCCGATGCGCTGGTGGCCGTAATCCGCGCCTTCGTGGATGATTCGGGCGTCGAGACCGAACCGGTGGCCGATTTCGAGACCATCCAACTCGAATTGATCCTGAGCGATCTGACCAAGGTGGACAACCGCCTGGGCCGCGCGGAAGCGCAGATGCAGCGCATCGGCGGTCCACAGCGCAAAGCCCTCGAAGAGGAATGCACGGTTCTCAAACGCCTCAAGGAAGCACTCGAGGCGGGCCATCCTGTCCGCTCGCTGGAACTGGACGCCGAGGAGGCCAAATACCTCCGTTCGTTCCAGTTCCTGACCACCAAGGCGCTGATCGTGCTGGTCAACACCGGCGGGCAGAACGAGGCCGAGACGGAAGCGCTCCTCGGGCACATGCGGCAAAGCGCCGGCGGAACCCTGCCGGACGGCTCCACGCCGCTGTATCACTTCCTGGCGCTGTGCGGTCAGACCGAAATGGAAATCGCCCAACTGGCCGAGGAGGACCGCGCCCTGTTCCTCGAAGAATACGGCATCACCGAACCGGGCATGGCGCGCATGATCCGACTCTGTTACGACGCGCTGGGGCTGATCTCGTTCTTCACCGTCGGACCGAGCGAAAGCCACGCCTGGACGTTGCGGCGCGGCTTTCCGGCAGTCGAGGCGGCGGGCGTCATCCACTCGGACCTGCAACGCGGGTTCATCCGCGCGCAAATCATTTCGTGGAAAGACATGCTGGAAGTCAAAACCTACGCCGAGGCCAAGAAGCATGCCCTGTTGCACCAGGAAGGCCGCGATTATGTGATGCAGGACGGCGACATTATCGAAGTGCTTTTCAGTGTTTAGGGGAATTGACGGATGAACGGGCGCTCGGTCTGGCTTTCGTATCCGTTGGCAGGCGCGCGGAAACTCATTTCCGCCGTTGTGCGTCTGGACACCGCCACGGCTGCGCGTTTCGAGGACGCCATCCGCTGGCTCCTGCGTCTGCCGGTTCCGTTGGCCGCGCTGGCGATTGTTTTGTTGTTGTGCGACGGGGCGTTGTCGCTCCGCGATCCGTTCTTTTTCCGAAACGAGCGCTGGCAGGGGTTCCAGATCGTGGCGGCGGCGCGTATTCTTGAACACCAGCCGCTTTATCCGGATGTCCGAACCGACGCGAGTTACTACATCTACACGCCGGGCGTCCCGATTCTCCACGCCGCCACGCTGGCGTTGTTCGGCAAGGGACTTCTGGCGCCCAAGGCGCTGTCCTTCCTGCTCTGCGGGGTCAGTCTGGTGGGAGTCGCGGTGGGCGCGTACGGCTTGACTCGTTCGCGTCAGGCGGCCTGGGTCGCGGCAGGACTTTTCGCCGCGACGCACCGGTTCCTGGCCGGGTGGCAATTCTTTATCCGCCCGGATGTTTTCGCAGGGGCGTTTGCGATCTGGGGGTTGGTCTTCTGGGCGTGGGAAGCGGACCGTCCCCGGGGGCGAATTTTGCGCGACGGTTGCGCCGCGCTTTGTTTTCTTCTGGCCGCCTGGTGCAAGCAGAACTACGCGATTCTGATCGCGCTGCACCTGGGGTTTCTGCTCTGGCGCCGTGGCTGGCGGTACGCGCTCGCGCTTGCGTTGCCCCTCGCCGTTCTGGGTCTGGTTCTGTTGCTGCCCTACATGACCGGTGACGAACACCTGCTTTCGACCACCGGGATTCTGGCCCGGCATCCTTTCCGGAAGGCGGTTTTGCAACTGCACTTCTACCCCTATCTCACTTGGACCGAGAAAACCCTTCTGTTTCTCCTCATGGCCGAATGCCTCGCTTTCGCGTGCGGCTGGACGACTCGGAGAGTGTGGAACGTCGCCGTCTGGGTGGGTAATTGTGTGCTCCTTTTTGCTGTCAGCACCGTGGTGGCGCTCAAGTGGGGCAGCGACGTCAACAGTTATTATCTTTTCTGTCTGATCCTCGCCCTCCCGCTTGTGTGGCGGATGTACGGGACGTGTTCTTCAGGAACCCGGAGTCTCTCTCTTCACGGCGCCGCGGTGAGTGTCGTTGTGTCGGTTTTCATGACCGCGCAGATTTTTACCCATCTCCTGCCTCAGACGCTCTACCACACGGCTTACGCCGACCCGGAGTGCCGGAACCTGGACCGGCTCTACGATTTCATCGAGAACCATCGCGAGGCGCGTATCTACTGCCCCATGCGGAACTATCTGACCTGGCTGGGGGCGGATCAGTACTGGCATTGCGACCTGATGACCGAGGCGCTGTTCCACGCCGACCAGCCCGCTCCGCCGGTCATAATGGAACAAATCGAACAACGCCAATTCGACTATATCATCGGGGGATTTCACACCCATCCGGTGTCGTATAACGTCGGACGCAACTACCAGGCACTGTTCCCCTCTCCCGTTCCCGGGTTCGATATTTATGTCCCCAAACCGAAAACATAGAAGGGCCGGGAATGCCGAAAAACCCCGGCGCCCCCGCCCCCACTCCTCTTCGCCATTATCCATTGTGCATGATCAATTATTCTAAAAACAGCGGTTGAGAGATTAACTTGCTTGGGATCAGGGGAATTCAAGATACCCGGAAGGTGAGTTCCGGGAGAACAGGGAAAGACGTCGGAGGCAAGGGCGATTTGGATGGAAAGCGCCAACGGCGCGATCTTATACCAGCCTGTGGCGTCGCCCCATGAAAACGATTGGTTTATTCCGAAAGGGCTGAAAGCCCGTACTATCCAGCCGTTTTTCCCCTTTTCATAGTTCGGGCCTTCAGCCCTTGTAAAAAAAAGGACACTTGTCCTGGGGCGACGCTGCGCTTGCCCCAGGCTGGTATAAATCCGCGCCGTTGGCGCTTCAATGGGTATTTTCAGGGGGATTATCCATTGCCCCTACGCGTAGCTGTGCAGACCCGGCAACAGGAAGTTCACCCCGAGGTAGGTAAACAGAACGCAGGCAAAACCGAGCAAGGCGATGATCGCGGCCCGGCGGCCTTTCCAGCCGGCGAGAAACCGGACATGGAGATAGGCCGCATACACCAGCCAAGTGATGAGCGACCAGGTTTCCTTCGGGTCAAACCCCCACGGACGCCCCCAGGCCGTATTGGCCCACACCGCTCCGAGTATGATCCCGATGGTTAACAACGGGAATCCCACGGCGATGACTTTGTAGTTGAAAATATCCAGGCTGTTGAGCGAGGGAAGCCGTTTCAACAGCACAAACCGGGCGGAGTCGCCACCGGACAAGTCCTTGAACAAGTAAGCCAGCGCCACGACAAAAGAGAGGGCAAAAGCCGAGTAGCTCAGCATGATCGTCACCACGTGGTAAGCCAGCCACACGGAATCGAGCGCCGGCATCAACGGATTGATTTTGCTGTCGAAGATCGGCAGTTTGTGGGCCAGCACCATGAAAATGAACCCGAGCACGGCGGCGCTGAACCCCGCCAGCCGGTTGCGCTGCACGGCCTCGAAAATCAACGCGACCAGTACCATGCCTGCCGTGGCGAAGGTGAACGACTCGTACATGTTCGAGAGTGGGGCGCGGCCCGCCAGAATCCAGCGGCAGGCAATCCCCAAGACCTCAGCGCCCAGTCCCAGAACGAGGAACGCATAGCCCGCCCATTGCAGGCGACGCCAGAAGCGGCTCATCTGACTGAAAAGCAGCGATCCGCCATAGAAAAGAGCGGCAAACACGTAGAAAAAAGCCGACTTGTAGAAGGGTTGCTGTTGTTGATAGAACGCATCCAGACGCAGTTTCGGCAGAGCGGCATCGCGTGCGGCCACGGCGTCCAGCACTCGCTGGCGCAGCGATTCGGCGGCCTTGGCCCCGGCGTCGGGGTCGTTGACCCGAATGGCGTTGAGCAAGTCGTCCCACGTCTGGAGGATCTGCATATCCACGGGGTCGGGCGTTTGTCCTCCCTGGCGCAGTTGCTGGGTCAGTTGCGCGGGCGAAAGCCACGAATCTTTTGTGGGGATGATCGCAAAGTCCTCCGCCAGTTTATCAATCGTGTCGGCCCGCTCTTCGAGCAGGTTGATGGGTTTGATGTATTTGTTTTGTCCCCCGCCAGAGGCGTCGCCCCGTCTGAGGCGGGACTCCTCCTCGCGGTAGAGGTTGCCCATCTTTTCGTACAGTTCCGTTTTGTGGAACGTGTTCAGGCTGATGGCCTTGCCGCCGAAAATTTTTCCAAGTTCCGGATGCTCGACCTTGATCAGCGCCACCGAGTGGGCCTGTTCCTGGTCGGCCATCATCGGCAGAATAACGGCCAGAGCGGGACGACGTTCATATGCGCGTTTGCCCGAGATGGCCATCAGTCGGGTCTGCGCGTAGGTCAGAGCGCTTCGGACAAAACCGGCATCCTGAACCGGCATTGTCACCAACGGTTCCAGAGCCGCATCCCACTCCTTGCCCAACGGTATCGGGGGGGCGGCTCCTGCCGGCACGGCGCTCCACCCCAGGAAAACCAGGAGCAACACGCCCACAAAACGGCTGAAAAACTGGATGAAACTCGCACGAGAAAAACGCATCGAATCCAGGTTCCTTTCATCATTTAAAAGAATAACCACGTCGGCCGACTCCCGTGTGGACACGCGAATCTGAATTGGCCCTGTTTCACACATATATGGCGCGAGGTCAACCCTCGCTGTTCTCCGTTTCTTCGCCGGAAGCGAATTTTTCGTTCGGGCAAAGCGTCCGGAGCGCTCCGAGAGCCGCGCGGTCAAACGTGTCGCGCGACTGCCGGTAGTGAGCCGTTACCAGCAGGGAGGCTTTCTCTCCGGGTCGCACCCAGAACCAGACTTCCTGCCGTTTTACTGAAAACGCGAGCAACAGTCCCAGCATCATCAGGGCGCATCCACCATAAATAACCGGCACCAGCGGGTTGCTCGTCAGGGTCAGGACTGTATAATAGAGGGGAGCTTTCCCGATCAATTTGACCGTCGGTTCCTCGGGGGATTTGGGCGCCTCGACGGGCTTGGGCGCTTCGGGAGAGGGTGTGGTAGTCGCCGCAGCGGATGCGGTGGTCTGCGTCGAAGCCGCTTCCAGGGGCTCTTCCTGACCGACCGCCAGGGTGAACTCACGTGCGCCGTCCGTTGAGCCTATCTTTTTCGCGCTCACCACCATCTGGTAGTTTGGCGCTTCGCCCGTTACCCGCACCAGGTCGAACTCCCAGGCGCTTTCCTTCTGATGCATCATGTTGCGCATCATCTCTTTCATTTCCGGTTTGCCGAACAGCCAGTGCGTTCCGACTTCCTGACCGCCCTGCAACAGGGCCACGCAGAGGGCCGGGTTGTTCAGATCCTGTGATCGGCTGCCAAACTTGCGACCCGGTTGGACCACAAAGTCCGGTTCGAACTGCGCGGCGCGAATTGAAAAACCCGCTCCCGGCGCAGTCGCTGCCGCTGGGGGAGCGCTTGATTGGCCTGACATTGTTCCCCCCATCAGCGCGCCCTGGGTGGGGCCCTGTTGTCCCGGCACGGTCAAAGTCCATTTGTAGGGCGGCGTGGCTTCGAGCGCGAGCTGCGCGCCGTTGAGACCCGGCACCGGGCGCGTCTGACCGGGGGAAATCTCCAGATCAATCGGATCTCCCGCCGTCATCCGAACCTGCACCGAGAAACGCGGCCCCTGACTTTCCTGATAACTAGTCTGGTGCAGGGTCCACCCGTTGATGACCAGAGAACGATTGACCTCGACCGTCTGGCCCACGATGGGAGGAACCACATCGGGACACGAAAGGGTCGAGACAAACTCGGCGGGCATTTTCGTCCGGGGATGGTAGGCCACCCGGAAATCGTCGCATCGAATCGTGAACCCCAGGTCCACGGACTCGCTCTTCTTGATCCATTTCGAGTAGGCGGCCTCGAGCGCCAGGCGATTCAACCGCAGCATCTCGTCACCCGTGCGCGACCGGGCCTCGCGGGCCAGGAGGGTCTCCGCCTCGACCGGCAGGGTGACATCCTTGAACGCCTCGGGGGTATAGAAATCGCGCCGGGCCAGTACTCCGTTGTTGAGTTCCTTTGCCAGTTCACCGGTGTATTCGTAGGGAACCCGTTTTTCCCCGGCCAACTCGAGCAACAGACTCTGCCCGTGGGACAGACCCGAATGCCCCTCTTCATGCGGGTCGGTCGAGTCGCCCAGAAGTGTCCAGATTTGCTTGCCCGGATTGGGCGCCGAATCCTTCCGGCCCGCATTGATCGCCTGACAGAAACCCTTCCAGTCGCGGATCTGACCCGCCGCCAGAAAGTCCGGAACCACCACGAGCGTGCGCGTTTCGTTCCCTTCCTGAACCGACACGCTTCCCTCGCGCGCCACCATGCCCGCCGCGAAACCGCTCACGAGCACCACGATCAGCCCCAAGTGCGCAATCGGAGAGCCTAAACGCCCGAATTTACCCTTCCAGGCATACCCGAACGCTCCATCCAGAGCCGTCCGGAAGCCCCGCGCGCGAAAAGCGGCGGCCACGTCTTCGACAGTCCCCTCGAACCGCAGGGCTGCGCCCGGTTTTCGATTGCGGTAGGCGGCTTCGCTTTTCTGAAAGCGGGGGCGGAAAGCGGGCTTGACCACTTCCACCAGATTACGCCACGTGGCGCACCCCATCGCAACCGCCAGAAGCAGAAGGAGGCTCTTGTACCACCAGGTGTAATAGACCAGCGCCAGCGCTCGGTCCAGGGGCGAAATCAAAGTTCCCACGATCGAGATCACCGTGAGCGCAACCAGCAGCGTCACGCCGACCTTCAATGAAAACAACCATTTCCACGGGGTAATATGCCAGAGGCGTTTCGGAGAATCTGTTTGCGACATGACACCCTTTCGAGCCGGCATCGAGGGAAACTGGCTCGGTTCCCCCGGTCAGAAATGAAGCAACCGGCAAAATGTATAATATCCACCACCCGACCGTGCGCGGATACGCGTCAGGATTTCAGCTATACCTTCCCCGTCCTCTCTTGGCAAGGCAAATCCGACAGAATCCCCTCGGAGCGCCAGGGAGAATCCGACGTTTTGTGTAGCGGAACCGAACCCGGTTCATCCTGAAAACCGCAGTTACGCGAACAAGTCGTTCGGAATCAGGGGGACGCAAGACACCCGGAGGGTGGGTTCCGGAAAGAGGAGAGAGACGCCGGAAGAAAGAGAAATGCGGGGGAAAGCGCCCTCCTGGGATCGCCAATCTCCTGATTGGCGCGGTTGCGGTTTCGGGTATCCTGCCGGCTGCGCGAGATTCGGGGGATTGCGCGATTCCGTCCATTGGGTTCATCTGCGTTTGGAGCGGGCCTTCAGCCCTTATCGGAAAAAGGGACACCTGTCCTGGGGTGACGCTGCGCTTGCCCCAGGCGGGTATCAATCCGCGCCGTTGGCGCTCAACTGCGGTTTTCCGGACGAAGGTTACGAAAGAGAGAAAAAAAGGCCCCGAAAGTCCCGGCCCTGCAGGGAGGCTAGTCGCGCAAGGGTCGGGACTTTCGGGACAAGAGAGGAGGAATGATGATTTTTTTATTCAACGGCCACCCGAATCATCGGTCGGGCTTTGGGTTTGAGAAAACGAGGATTATCAACTCCTGTGGATTTTTTCCGGAATTCTGTGCGATTTCGCGGAGCGTTTGTTCCGGTCCCAGGACCGCCACGCCCGCTTCGCGCAATTGGGCGACAAGCGCGTCCGCAGAGGTGTTCGTCAGACCCGCCAGCGACGCGAGAGGCGCTTCTTCGAGTGTGCGGAAAACCGCTCCCATCCCGCCTCCGTGTCCCCCCGGTCGTCCCCCGCCATGCAGGGCGGGAACAACAAAGGCCGAGGTCAAAACAAGCACAACGGCCGTGGCTCCCCAGAAGGTGACGGATCTGGCATATCGCAAAATGGGTGACCCGTGCCGGATGGCATGGATCAGTCCAGCAACGACAAGTCCCAGACTGAGCCACTTATGAGCCTCCATCACGATCCCTTTTCCGACGCCACAGAGCAGCAGAACTCCCGTGGCAGAGGTGATGAGGAAGAAACCGATGGTGACGGCCATGAGCAGATCGAGCCATCTGTTTCTCGAACTTTTGGGAGGCATTTCCGTGATATTCTGTTCTTCCCGGAATGGCATCTTGGAGTCCTTTCAAAAAAACAAACTCGAGGAGGCGCCACACACACCGTTTCTTACACTGTTTTTAACAGCAAGGTATGTGCCATCCGGTTTCGCACGGTCCGGTCATCCAGGAAAGAAGCCCAATCTCCATTTTTGGGGAAAAGCACGCGGAAAATCAGGAGGGGGCAGTACCCTGTAGATAAAGCAGGCGGAAGGACAACGGATCTGTCGTGCGCAAAATCTGCGCACGGCGCCTGATGCGCATGCGTAATTCCGTAACAGACGACACAGATGGAGGCCCGAAGAGCAGTCAGATCACGTACGCCACTTTTTTCTATTCGAAGCGGGTTGAGGGCCGATTCAGAAAAAATGTACGTCGGATTTGGGGAATATCCCGCGATCACCCACCCTTGATATCAGACAAGCATGATCGAAACCCGGACTGGAATACAGATCGTCTCGTTGAGGGACGACTGACGAAGATCCCGTGCCTTGTCCGTTCAGCGGTGTTTTTCATCCTGAATCGCGGAAACCGACGAGGACGCCACCGGGGCGGGGGAGGGAGACGCGTCCGGTTGGGTGGGTTTTGACCGGCGTGGCTTTTCCGCGGCTGCGGCTGCTTTTTCTGAGGGTGCGGGAGACTCGTTTTTCTGCGGCGGAACCGGCGTGATCTGGAGCGTGAGGCCGCCGAATCCGGCGAGGGTGAATTTGAGCGGGGCGGCGGGATCGGCGATCTTGCTCAATCCCACCTGCAGGGTCCGCGAGGTGGCTCCGTCGCCGATGATCTGTGCGTTGTATTCCCGGGCTTCGAGGAAGTGGGGCGTGAAGGTGATTTCGCGCGGTTCCTTGCGCCCGTTGATGGCGCCGACGTACCACTGTTCCCCCTTGCGGCGGGCCAGGACGGCGTACTCGCCCGGTTCGCCTCCGACGTAGCGGGTTTCGTCCCACGCGGTGGGGACGCTGCGCAGAAAGTCTTTGGGCGCCTGGGGCAGGTCGCGGTAGGCGCTCACGCGGTCGGCGAAGTGTTGCCAGCCGGACTCGAAGACGACCGAGAGGGCGAGTTCGTGCGCGTTGGTGGTTTTGTGCGCGTGATAGTTGTCCGTGAAGGTGACGGGGGTATAGTCCATCGGTCCGACGGCATTGCGGGTGAAGGGCAGCACGGTGCTGTGGTAGGGGGCGATGTCGGGGAAGGTCTTGAAGAAGATGTAACTTTCGGCTCCCGGGACGGCTTCCTGCGTCATGAGGTGCGGATAGGTGCGGGTCCATCCGCGCGGCAGGGTACAGCCGTGGAAATTGACCAGGAGGCGGTAGGTGGCGGCGTCGAGCAGGATGTCCTGGTAGAGCTGCATGGCGTACTGTTTGTCGGTGACGAAGAAGTCCACCTTGATGCCTCGGACGCCCAGATCCTGGATGCGCTCGAATTCCCGGCGGCGTTCGTCCTGACGGGACATGCGGCGGTCCGAGGAGGCGTACCAGAGGATCAGGTCCACGTTCTTGCGTTTGGCGTAGATGGCCAGTTCGTTCAGGTTGCCGTTTTCCATCTTTTCCCACCCGGCGTCCACCAGAAAGTACTTCCAGTCCATCTCCGCGGCCAGATCGATGAAGGGGAGCATGGCCTTCATGTCGCGGGGGCTGTCCTGGTGCGACCACCAGCTCCAGGCCACCGCGCCGGGGCGAATCCAACTGGTATTCCCTTCAATAATCGAAGGCGGGTTGAGGTTGGTGACCAGAGTGGATTCGACAATCGGCGCCAGGGTGTCGCCCACAATGAAGACGCGCCAGTTGGTGCTCCAGGGGAGTTTGGAACGGGGCTGCGTGGGGGTCTTCCTGCGTTTCCCCTCGCGAGGATCGGGGAACTGGACGGTGTAGAGGCCGTTGGGCGCCTGGCGGGCCAGGTGGGTGCCGCACTGGGTCCGGTCGGCGGTCTCGGTCACGAGCATCCAGTGTTTGCTGGCTTTGAGTTCGAAGAGGCCGGGAAAGGCCCACCCGAGTTCCTTGGTCGAGGAGGTTCCGGCGTCCGTCTTGACATAGAAGGATTCGTAGGCTGGGGCGTACTGGTTGGGGTCGTCGTAGGGTTGCATCCAGACGGAGGAACCGAGGGGGATGCGGAATCCGGTCGCTTCGGACGTCAGGGTGTGGGTGGTGTTCGAGGACTCGGGAAAGCGGTAGCGGAAGGCGGCGCCCTCTTCGTAGGCGCGCATCTGGATTTCGAGCTGGGCCCCCTTGGGATTGCGGAAGGTGAGGTTTTGTTTCGCGCCGCGATTCTGATACTGGGAGCGTTTGCCGTGCGGGATGGTGTACTTTTCGTCGAAGGTCAGGCGGTCGGTCTTGGAAACGAAGGTCAGACTGTCGGTGAGGTCTTCCTGGTCGCGGACGACTCCGAGCGGGGACCAGGGGAGAACCTCCGTCCGGAGTTCGCCCTGCCCGTGGTCTATCTTGTAGTAGAGACGGGGTTTGTCGGCGGGATAACCGGGTTCGTTGCGCGCCTGCAGGGTGACGCAGAGGGTGACCTGACCGTCGGGGGAGGCCAGTTCCCAGACCTCCTGTGCGTGGCTCGGTACACACCATGCCAGCAGAGTCAGGAAGAGTGCGCCTGTCAGAATACCCCAACCTCTCATGATCGTCCGTCCCTCACGATGGCTTGTCAGTCTTTTCAGACGTTTCCGAGGGGGAGAATGCCACACAGGATTGGGGAAAGCAAAATTTTTCTGAAGGAATCCGGCGGAACGGCCATAAACTCCGTATTGCCCAGCCAGATCACGAGGAGTTCTTGAAGGAGATTTGAGCGTTTAGCCGTGTGAAAATGAAGTGGCACGGGCGTCCCGCCCGTGAAATAGGTTGCGGAGCGATCAGCGCGTGTTGTTGGAACTGCTTACAAATTCTGGAACCCCGCCGATGAAGACGCCGACGCTATGAACCGCACATGGGCGGGACGCCCATGCCACCTCTGAAACGATTTTCTGCCCAGGACAATGAGGAGTTCCTGGCGGAACGGCTTCTGTTCGTCGGGAGAAATGAGAAAATCCCGCTTACGACACCGTCGCCGACAACGTCTGGTCGAGTGTGCCGGGGGGGTAGGCGCTCAGTTCGATTCCGCTGAATTTCTGCGAGAAGTATTGCAGATTCCACTCGCCCGGAAAGAGGAGCACCGGCTGGCCCTGGAGATCCTCGACCAGTTGGATTCCCGAGGGGAGATCGTACGGATCGGGCAGATCCCCGCCACACACCCAGCGCGCCAGGGTCCAGGACGCGTTTTCCAGGCGCGAGGTCGCGCCGTATTCGCTTTCGAGCCGGTACTGGACAATCTCGAACTGGAGGGGACCGACTGCGGCCAGGAGGGGAATTTTCTGTTGCTGACCGGGGATTTCGAAGGCGTGGACCACGCCTTCCTGAAGCAACTGAGTCAATCCCTCGCGGAACCGCTTGTAATTCGACGGGACCGGGTTGTGCAGGTAGGCGAAGCATTCGGGCGGGAAGTGGGGGATCTCGTTGAAGAGCACGTTGGGGTTTTCGCTCAGCGTGTCGCCGATAGTCAGGAAGTTCGACCCCACGATGCCGACCACATCGCCCGGCCAGGCCTCGTCCACCGTTTCGCGCTCGCGCCCGAACAGTTTGCTGGAGTTGGACAGGCGCACCCGCTTGCCGCTGCTCACGTGGGTCACCGCCATGTCGCGCTCGAAATGGCCCGAGACGACCCGGATGAACGCCACGCGGTCGCGGTGGCGCGGGTCCATGTTGGCCTGAATCTTGAAGACGAAACCGGAAAAGGCCGGGTCGTTCGGTTCGATCACCGTTCCCTGGCTCATGCGGTGGCGCGGCGGGGCCGAGTGCTCGATGAAGCCGTCGAGCAGCAGTTGCACGCCGAAGTTGTTGACCGCGCTGCCGAAGTAAACCGGCGTCGTGTTGCCGGCCAAGACGGACTCCGGGTCGAAATCCGCCCCGGCTCCGTCGAGCATTTCGAGTTCTTCGCTCACGGCTCTGTAGGTATCGTCATCGAGCCGCTCGCGCACGGACGGGTCGTCCAGACCGCAGGTGGCGCCCGGCGCGCGGTAGGCGCCGCCGGGCGTGCGTTCGTAGAAGTGGGCCAGACGGGTCTGCCGGTCCCAGATCCCCTTGAACTGCTCCCCGGACCCGAGCGGCCAGTTCATCGGATAGGCTTCGATCCCCAGAACATTCTCGAGTTCGTCCAGCAGGTCGAGCGGCTCGCGACTGGGCCGGTCCATCTTATTCATGAAGGTGAAAATCGGCACTCCGCGCAGGCGGCAGACCTCGAACAGTTTGCGCGTCTGGCTCTCGATGCCCTTACCGGCGTCAATGACCATGATCGCCGCGTCCACGGCCGTCAGCACACGGTAGGTGTCCTCGGAGAAATCCTTGTGGCCGGGGGTGTCGAGCAGGTTGATGCGGTGGCCGTTGTAGTCGAAGTTCAGCACGGTCGAACTGATCGAAATGCCGCGCTTTTTCTCAAGTTCCATCCAGTCCGAAGTCGTGGCCCGCTGGGTTTTGCGCTGCGTGACCGATCCGGCCAGGTGCAGGGCGCCCCCGTAAAGCAGGAGTTTCTCGGTCAATGTGGTCTTGCCGGCGTCGGGGTGGGACACGATGGCGAAAGTGCGCCGCCGGTCAATTTCCTGTTGGGGGGTGGGCATGCGGGGAAAAATCCTCGGGTTTTTGGATAGACCGTTGTTGTGGAAGGCATTCCGACTGCTTCCCGGCCAGAAATCTGCTTGTGACCCTGACGCGTCACAACAGGCGGGAGGAATCATACGGGACGAATGCGGAACTGGCAAGGAAAAAGACTGGACAGCGCTGGATTTCACCCTTGACTTGCCGGAGGCTTTCCGATATTCCACTTATCGGTTACATGGATGTTACTGTCAAAAGTCAGAACGAATAACCCAGTGGCAAATAGTTGGACAGGTGGTGGAATAGATCCAGAGGGGCAAGTCCACCGTCTATAATCGGGTCGTAGAAGCCTCGGATGTCTTTCAATTGAATAGGTCGCAAACATGCAACCCGTCTCTATTGCGGGTTCATTCAATTATTGTTCGATACATGAAGGAGAATGAGAATGGAAGAGAGTCGAGTGGACAATGAGACGGCGGTTCAAACACCTGTTACGGATCCAGTAAAACTGGCCGAATTGGTAAGACAACTCAAATCCGAACAAAACCTGATGCGGGGAATCTTTGCTGGCGTTGCCGCAGGCATCGTGGGTGCTGCCGTTTGGGCGATAGTCACGGTTATGACGCAGTACCAGATTGGATGGATGGCCGTTGGCGTTGGCTTTCTTGTTGGCTATGCCGTTCGTTTGCTGGGCAAGGGGATGACAAAAACATTTGGGGTACTGGGCGCTACGTGTGCCTTATGCGGTTGCGTCTTGGGCAATGTTCTTTCCGTCTGTGGTTTTGTATCCCGGGAGGAATCTGTGCCCTTCCTTCTGGTGGCCGTTAACGTCCTTCTCCAGCCAGCGATGATCTTTGAAATGTTGAAAGCTACGTTCAGTCCTATGGATTTACTCTTCTACGGTATCGCCGTTTACGAAGGATACCGGTTGTCGTTCAGGCAGATCACCCAGCAGGAGTTATCCGAACTCGTCCCCGTCAATGCAAATACTGATATCGAATGATCGGCTGTTTTGCAGGCGGAGACGCGGGGAGCGGGATGCCAATGGAACACAAACGAAGCAACCCGCATCTTGCGCAGGGGGGCATTCAATTATTGTTCCATAAGTGTCGGAGAAAATATGAATCGAATAATCCTCGTCGCAATCACGGTTCTTTTGTGTTTCTGTTATTTGGTTTATGGCTATGGCGCCGACACGGAGAAGGCCCTGGAGGACGCCTACTGCAAAGCGGTCTCGGGGGATGTGCGCCCCGTTCTTTCGGTTTTCGACTCGGTTGAGAATGTGACGCAAAGTGGGTTCGCCGGTCTGTATGAGAAATATCGGAAACGCTTTGTGACGGCGGAGGAACGGATCGAGTTCGACGATCCGTTTATCACCCGGTTGTACGATCTTTACACGGCGTATTGGCGGGCCTCCCTGCTCGATCCTGCTCGAGAGAAAAAAGCCGGGAAGACGCTGCTTTCCGGGTTGGCCCGGCTCGCCAAATCGGAGGGACGTAAACCGCCCCTGTCCGAATACATCAAGGGGCCGAATGCCGACCGGCTGGGGGCTTTCCTCATCGAGACCGCCCGGAAGAAGGGGTACCATCTGCTTCTGGGCCGGACCCAGCCTCTGTGGGAGCTGATGATCTGGAAGAAGGAAGAGACGGAAACTTACTCCGTGGAAATCCCCTCGGGCAACTTCCCGGTGAAGGTGGTCTTCCTTCAGGATTTTCTCCTGTATGGATGGCTCGGGTATGCCACGTTCGACAAAAAGCACACCGGAGGCTGGGCCAATGCCGATGCCATCTATCGCGTCGGCGAGAAGCCCGGGGCGTATGACGAGTGGTTTCAGGCTTCCCTCCTGGGCCACGAAGGGCAACACGTGTCGGACAAAAAGCGGTACGGAGACCTGCCCGGATGGATTTTCGAATACCGGGCGAAGACGACGGAACTGCTTTCAGCGGATCAAACATTTCAGGGCCTGCTCAATGCCTTCAAACAAGAGGCGAAAGACGATGCCTCCGTTCCCCACGCCTATGCGAGTTATCGGCTTCTCACGGGTCTCATGGGAAAACTGAAAGAGGACCAGGAGGCGGCGTCTCTGGAGACGTTCCGTTTCGAGGATTATCCGCCGGAAAAGATGAACGAGGCGCTGAAACGCCTTCTGGACGAAAGCACCCGATCTCTGGACGCGAAACGCTCGATGTAATGGGTTTCCGACAATCAGCTAAACTGCAATCCATGGCCACCGCGATTGTCTATTCTATTGCAATGGTTTCCGCGCGATGGATTCTTCCAGCCGGTCCAGGTCTATGCCCATGGACTCGAATTGGGCCGCCGCGTTGAGGAAATGCGCGGTGATCCAGAAGACGGTCCAGCGTTCGCTGTAACCGCCCCGCAGGCGAAAGACGTCCTTCATCTCGCCCTGCTGGCCGAAGTTGGTCTGCTGGATCTGCTCGCCCTGGCTTCCGAAGGGGTCAATCATCTGGCCACAGCTGCGGTACATCAATGCGGCCAGCCGTTTGAGGTCCGGGCGATCGAGGTAATCGCCCATGCGCCAGATTTCCGGTGTGAAGAGCACTGCGTACACGTCCAGATGCTGATTCTGGGCGGAGACAATCGTCCAGCCCCGGGTCTTGAGCGCGTGGTCGCGCAGGCGGCTCGCGGGCAGGTCAATGTCCCACAGCACGGTGTAGGTCAACGCCACGTCGAGCGCGTGCGAGGCCCATTCGAGGTGGCGCGGCTCGCGGGTCATTTCGTACACGGCCAGGAATGCCTGAAAAGCGGCGAGCGCGCCTTCCTTGTCCTCGCAATTCGCGTCCAGTGTTCCGCCCCAATAGGGTTCGGTCATGTCCAGGTGCCGTTTGGCGTAATGCCCGGCGGCCTTGAGCGCTGCCTGCTTGAACTCGGCGTTGCCGAACAGGGCGTATGCCTTGGACAGGGGGGAGACAAAAAACGCCTCGGCTGTCGAGACAGGGTGCCAGTCGTCCTTCAGGATGCGGGCGGCCTGAAGCGCACAGGCCTTCTTGAGGAAATCTTCCCAGGTTTTTGTGTCGATGCCGCCTCCCACTTTGCGCGCCGCCAGGATCGTGCGGGCGAAATTTTCCATAGCCTGGCCTTGCGAAACCGGGTCCTGTTCGGACCAACGGCCCGTCTCGGCGGTGTATTTCTGTTGGAATCCGTAATCGTTGAATGGTGAGGTCGCCAGATGGTTCAGAGAGCGCACCGCCATGTCGGCCGCTTTCGCGTCGCCGAGTCGCTTCGCGAGCAGGAGCAACGCGCTGCCCTGGGCCTCGGACTGTCCGCACCAGCCCATCACGTAATGGGTTCCTTCTCTATAATCGGGAAACATCTCGAATCCGGGGTCCGTCCGGCGGTCCCGGAAACGGGAACAGGCGAACCGGTACTTGTCGCGAATAATCTGGTCGCAGGTGGGTATTCCCTCAAGGCTGAGGGGCGCATGCAGTTTCATGGCGGTATTCAGGGGCGCGCGGAAACCGGAACCGGGTTGTGTGACGGGTTCTACCTGGAGGAAAAAGGTTTTTTCCACCACCGCCCCCGGGCGCAGGTTCATCCAGGCATCCGGGTAATCAAGAAACTTCTGTTGCAGCGCCTTGACTACGCTGTGCCGGCCATTGGACGCACAGGGGCCTGACAGCAAAGTCAGTTCGGTGGCTCCCTCTCGTCCGGTTACGCCCAGCGACCACCACTGGTCGGCGTGGTTGCCGTCCGTGACGCGGGAGGGGAGAGTGTGCAACGCCGCGCTGCGGCAGACCTCGCCCTCGCGCCACTCGATGCTGGCCCACGGAGCCGCGAATCGGTGTTCCTCAAAGAGGGCTTCCTCGCCCGGTTTGCCGGTATAGGTTGCCACTGCTCCGGAATTGGTCCGGACGCCGGAAGGGTTACCGTAGTAGAGGATGCCAGGCAGTAGCGGTTTGGCATTGGTCGCGCCGGGCGCCAGCCAGCGAGCGGACAGGGTACAGCGGGGCAGTTCGTCCTTGCCGAGCCACGAAAACCGCCGGACACACCGGATCACGCCTTCTTCGCTTCGGTAGGAATCGCGCAGTTCCAGAGTTCCCTGCGGCAGGTCCAGTTTCCCGGACACAATCGTCCAGTCCCCGGAACGTTCAACTTGGGTCGGCTTGGCGTGCTTCCATTCCGACGGCCAGTTGTCCTGCCAGGCGGTCGCCACCGACCAGAGGCCCTCGGCGGGCGGTTGGAGAAAGACGCGATCTCCCGCCTTCACTTCCACGCGGATTTCGGGCGCCTCGCTGACCTGTAAGGTCACGGGGACGGATTGCGCGTGGGCAAGTCTCGTCCAGGACAGCAGGCACAGGAAGACGAGGAGGATCGTTCGCGAATCGTTCTTCGATTTCATCGTGTTTCTCCAATCCAAGTTTGAGAATAAGACACTTGCCCTTTTTTGAGGATGAGGACATGGGAATGGCGCCAGTTTACTCTCCAATGGGATCTTCGCTGAGCCTGTTACTTACGCCTCAACCGCGACCTTCAGAACGACCTTGCGCAGCTGGGTGTCGGCGATGGCGGGGGCGTGGGCGTCTTCGGGGTAGAAGATGGCAAACGTGTCGCCGTCGAGCGTAAACCAGGTCGTGGGCGCGTCGGTGAAGAACTGGTAGTCGTCTTTGGCGTTGAAGTCGGCCTGGGCGCACTGACAGGTGGCCAGACTGCGCCACCCGACGTGGTCCGTGCCGGTCAGGCAGACCTGGATGTCAATGTACCGCCGGTGGACTTCGAGTTTGGCTTCGTCTCTCGGGTGGCCCTGGAAGGTGCTGACGAGCGCGAAGAGTTGGCTTCCGACGATCTCATGGCGTCCCTCGGCCAGAGCGTGGAGGTCGGTTTCCCGGAGGAATTGAAAGGCTTGGCGGAAGAGAGGATGGAACGCGGTGTAGCGCTCCGAGTCGGCGATGCGTCCGAGAATCATGATACGGTTGTCTCCTTGGGCTATCGGGTGTCGTGAGGGGCGGACACGCAGGTCCGCCCATACAGATGGCCTGATCTCTATTGGGTTGGATCAACCCGCATATGCGCGGTTAATCCGCCTTTTCCAGATAATACCACATGGTTTTGTCCTGTGTCGAGAGGGTGACTTCGCCGCTGGCCTGCCAGGTGCGGGTGGGGCGACCGTCAGGCCCGAGAGCCTGACAGCGGAACGTGCCTGCGGGCAGCGCCAGGCGCGCCTCGACCAGTTCGACGGAGACCGGCGCCTGGCCCCATTTCGTCCCGACGGTCTGACGGTCGGGCGAAAAGCCCATGTTGGCGTTTTCGCACCGGCCACACGCCACGATCAAGTACCGTTTGGCGTCCGATGGGGTGGTCGTTTCACCGGGTTTGGACCAGCCGGTCACGGCCAGGGTGGCGAACTCGGGCCCTCCGACGCTGAGGAGTTTGAGCGGCGTGGATGGCGCGGTGGAGGGTTGGAATTTCCCGGTGTGCCCGGCCCAGACCCAGGCGCCCGTCCCCTGCATCAGGACGGTCCCGTTTTCCCACTTCAGAATGGTCGGTTTTTCGGACGGAGACGGAATCGCCACGAGAACCGGTGGTTTGGAAAGGGTCCAGGAAAACTGGCGGTTCAACAGGTTTTGCCACTCCAATCCCGCCTTTTCCCGCCCGATCCGGAGCATTTTACTGTCAAAACGCTCATAAAGCGAAGCGAGTTCGGCGACGGGATCGTTCGAGGCGATCAGAGGAGCGGGTTCCCGGATCGGGAGGGGGGAAATCGCCCCTTGGAAAATCTGCGCGGCGACTGAGATAAAACCCCACTTGGCGGGGTTGTTGTACATGTTGAAGAAACCGGCCAGGCGCGAGTAGTCGTATTCGTTGGTCTCGGAATAGGCGAAAAGCCAGACGCCGGACCAGTCGTGCGCGGCTCCAAAGGCGGCGGTCAGGGGGACGGTTTCGGCCTGGTAGTCGTTCGGGGCGGGGTGGTTGTATTCGGAGAGGGTGAAGGGCTTCCCGGCGAGGCGCGAGGCGGCCAGTTCGGAGAGAGTGGCCGATTCTGGGAAGTCGGTCATGGCGTCCTGTTTGACGGTCCAGTTGTTCATGTCCCAGGGACGACCGGGGAAGTCCGGATGGCGCCAGTAGGCGTGGGTGTCAATAAAGTCCATGTCGCTCTGACACCAGAGGCCCAGTGGACCGAACACGATGGTGCCGGTGACGAGCGCCCGGCATTTCAGGTCGTTCTGGATGAAGGCGCGCATGCCATCCCAGTAGGCTTTTTCGGTCTCGGCGAGGAAGCGTAGGCGGTCGGCAGTCCGCGCTTCGCAGACGATGTCGGGCGAGACGGCCACCGTGCCTTTTTCGAGCGATTCGGTGTCGAGCAGTCCCTGTTGGCCGTTGGGTTGGATCTGGATCTCGGCGATGTAAAGGGGCGTCGGATTGGTTCCAAAGGAGAGGTGGAGACGTGCGTTTGGGTCATTCTCACGGGCGACGAAACCGAAGCGGAAGGTTTGCCATTCGGGCTTGAGGGTGAGGGGTTTGTGGAGTCCCAGGTTGGCCCAGGGACTGTCAGTCTGGCTGATACTGAGGTCGAGGGGACGTTCCTGTTGCGCGGCGAGTCGCAGGGTGACGGTGTAATAGGCGCCCTTTGTGAGGGCCAGACCCTGTTGTCTCAGGCCCAGATGCCAGGTGGCCTTCCCCGCGTCGGCAATTTCCACAGCCAGAGCGTCGGTCCCCTGATAGGGGCGCTTCGCGAGGGTGGCGTGGGCCTTTTCGTGTTGTTCCAGAATCCAGTCGGTGGGGGCGCTTTCACCGGACTTCCAGTCTTTGAACTGCGTATTTTTCAGAAAGTTTTCTCCGAGGGGCTGGATTCCCCGGTTCCAGACGGCCCGGAGTTTTTCGTCGGAGCCGTACCGCTTGAGCAGCCAGGCATTGTACTGCTCCTGGAGGATTTGGGCGTAGTAGGGGGGCAGAGCCGGGATTTTCTCGCGGCCGTCCCACATGAAAAAGCTGTTTTCGTTGGAAATTTCGACAAAGGCGATGGCCGGATCGTCGGCCCAGCGCACGTTGCGATGGGGGTTGACATGGTCGAGGAGTTGACGGGCGTAGTCTTTCTGGGCCTCGATCAGCGCCGGGGTGAAAACGGTGGCGATTTTGTTGTAATCGGTCTCGGAATCGGGCAATCCGAGCGCGCGGCTGTGGGTGCGGCCCACGTGGAGGTTGAGGTTGACCCAGATGCCGTGTCGGGCCATCTGGTCGATGAGCGTGTCGAGGCGCTCGATGGCTCTTGGGTCGATCGTTTTGCCTTGTTGGTCGGGGTTCCAGATGCCGCGGGGAAAGGACGACGTGTCGAGGTGATGGATGCGGACGGAGTTGATGCCGGCGCCCGCGAGCCGGGCCGCGAGGCGCTCGGCGCCCTGAGCGTCGGGAAGATTGGCGCCGAAACAGAGGTTCACGCCCCAGATGCGGACGGGACGGGCGGGAGTCTGTTCCTGGACGAAGTACCCGTTTTCGGTTTTCAGGCGCGCCTGATTGGGCGTGATGGGTTCTGGAGCCGGTCGTGCGAGGGGGGAGTCGGCGGCCAGTTGATCGGGGATGGCAAAGGGCGCCCATTCAGCGGCCTGAAGCGGGGTGGTCAGAATCCAGAAGGCAAGGAACAGTCGGGATACATTCGGGAACATAAGAGTCTCCAACCGGTGCAAAGTCGTTTCCCCAGCGTATAGAAACGCCAGAACAAGGTACACGCCTCTCTAAAGAAACGAAAGCGTTTTTTGTTGAAGAGGCGAAGGGGGCGGTGTCGGCGGTCAGAAAAATGCGCTTGAGGGGCGGGATTCCAGCGAGTGACAATCGAAAGAAACCCTTCCCGTAAAGAGAAATCGGGGTTTTCCGGGCAAGTCCCCGCTCGCTGAATGGGAGAACACCCGCTTCGATTCACGGGTATTAAATGGCAATAAAGTCAATGATATATGGCATTCCCCCATGAGGGGATGGAGACGGGGTCGAATAAGCGCGATTCTTTCACTTATGGAGCGAATTCGGGTTGTATATTGAGGGGGATGTTGATTCCATCTCGGGAAAATCCCGTTCTGTTTCAGAGACTCTCTTTAAATTCCAGTTTGGAAGGAACATGAAAACTGGAGGATTATTTCACGCTCCGTGGATGCGTGGTTCTTTGATGAACGTATATGGAACGAGTTGTTTCCTTATGGATAGTAAATTGGTTTCCTGTGGGTTGAGGAATATCTTTTTGTGGCTTAATTACAGGGGGAAAAGGTGTCGCCGCCTCTGGAAACCGGGGGCGGCCCAGGGATTCTTTTGAAAAAAAAGAGTAGGGGACTCTCTTTTTTCCTTGCGCTGACACGCGATTTTGCTCTTAATCTCTAAGGAACTTGCAGTACGCTTCTTGTGATTTCTCATTTTTTCAATTTTCGACGAAAGGAATTCTGGATTATGGCAAAAGCAGCAACAACAGCGAAACCCATGACCAAGGCCCAATTGATTGCGGAATTGGCGGGAAAAACCGAACTGACGAAAAAGCAGATCGGCGATGTGTTGGGCGGTTTGACGGAGTTGGCCTACAAGGAAGCCAAGAAGGGCTTCACGATTCCGGGCATCGGCAAACTCGTGGTGGCCAAGCGCAAAGCGCGCGAAGGCCGCAACCCGGCGACCAACGAGAAGATCAAGATTCCGGCCAAGACCGTCTTGAAATTCCGGATCGCCAAAGCGGCGAAGGATGCGGTGACCCCGGCCAAGGCCAAGTAATCTGACGGCCTGTCAACGGGTAGGTGGTTTTCCGAGATCCCGGCGCGGAGCATTCTGCGCCGGGATCTTGCTATTTCTGAAGAAACGCTTTCCGGATCTTCCGGTTTGTCTCCTTAGAAAAGGCTCAGCCCTGTGTTTTCGAGTTTTCGATTCGGCCCAGCAGACGCAACAGGCCGTCCAGGATGGTGAGCGGGTGGGGCGGGCAACCGGGAATGAACAAGTCCACCGGCACAACAGATTCGGCGCCGTTGTGGACTTCTGCGTGGTCGAGATAGGGGCCGCCGGAAATGGCGCAGGCGCCCACGGCGATGACGATTTTCGGGTCGGGCACGGCGTCGTAGGTTTTGCGCAGAGCCAGTTTCATATTCTCGGTCACGGGTCCCGTGATCAGCAAGCCGTCCGCGTGTCTGGGTGAAGCAACCATCTGGATGCCGAACCGACCCAGATCCCACCCGACGGTACCCAGGACGTTCACGTCCGCTTCGCAGGCGTTGCAGCCGCCGGCGCTCACCTGGCGCAGTTTGAGGGAACGCCCGAACAGTTTGCGCGACTGTGCGTCGAGCGCCGCGGCCAGTTCGAGTTCCTGCTGGTTCGACTCGATTACGAGCGACCGACGCTGGCGGACCCCGAGGCGGTAGTCGCGCGTGCAGGCGATGGCATTTTGCGGACAGGCCTGCTCGCATTCGGTACAGAAGAGGCACTTACCCAGATCCAGGCGAATGCCTTGGGCGAGGTCAATTGCTCCGGTGGGACAGGCGTCGGCGCAGGCCCGGCACTCCTCGGGACACTTCGATCCTGCCAGCGTGGGCCGTCCCCGGAAACGGTCGGGCATTTCCGGCGGGGGAGCCGCGGGGAATTTCATGGTCCGGTGCCCTTGCCGCAGTCGAGCCAGAAGAATTTCGATCATGCCTCACTCCTGTTGGATACGCGTGGTTGCGGGCCGTGTTACAAGTCGTGTCCGCAATACGAAAGATTGAAACTCTTGTTACAGAGCGGGAAATCGGAGATCTGCTGGCCGCGGAGCGCATAGGCCAGTCCCACCCAGTTGTGGAACGATGGGTCGGTGATTTTATACCGGGCGAAGCGTCCCTGGCTGTCCGTCAGGGCGACATGGCACAGTTCGCCGCGCCACCCCTCGACCAGGGCGATGGCCAGTGTGTTCGGCGCGGGGCTGCCGGGTGTGACCAGGTGGGCGTCTGTCGGAAACGCCTGCAATTGTTCCTGAATAAAGGTGAACGATTGCTGGATTTCCTCCCAGCGGACGTAAGCGCGGGCAAAAACGTCGCCGGTGTACCAGCTCGCCACGGGAATCTGCGCGAATCGGTAGATGCCAAAGGGTTGATCCTGCCGGACGTCTCGGCTCAGGCCGGAGGCCCGGGCCGCCGGGCCGACCAGGCCCAGATCGCGGCACACCTCGGGCGGCAGGGGACCGGTGTCCTCGAACCGTGCCATCACCGATTGGGTCTCCCACAGCAGGTTTACGGCGTTGGCCGTGTCCTGCTGCGCGATTTTAAGGCGCTTGAGTAACTCGGCTGCCCGCTCGGGTTCCATGCCGTAATAGACCCCGCCGGGACGCATCAGGCCCCGACCAAACCGGTTGCCGCAGAGCAGAGCGGTCATGTTGAGCACATCGCCCCGGATGCGGCCACAGTAGGAGGCGGTCGGGAGGAATCCGACATCGCCGGCCAGCGCGCCCAAGTCGCCGATGTGATTGGCGATCCGTTCGAGTTCCAGGGCAATGGCGCGCAGGGATTGCGCGCGGGCGGTCTTGCGGCACCCCGCCAGCGCCTCGACGACCAGGCAGTAGGCCATGGCATGACCGATCGAAGTATCGCCCGCCACGGTTTCCGCAAAATGGATCGAACGCTTGCCGGGGCCGCCCAGCATCGCTTCCTCGACGCCCCGATGCTGGTACCCCAGCGCGATTTCGAGGTGATACACCGTTTCGCCGTGGCATTGAAAACGGAAATGGCCCGGTTCGATCACCCCGGCGTGAACCGGGCCGACCGCCACTTCGTGGATTTCTTCTCCTTCGACCCGATAGAAATCACCCACGGCGGGGGGGATGGGTTGACCCTCGGGACGGTTCCACGCGTCATGACCGCGCCGCCAGCTCGAGCGGTAGCGCACGGGTTTGAGCCACGGATGCCCTTCCGGCAGCAGACCGAACTGTTCGGCGATTTCCCGCTCGAACAGATGCACCTGCGGGCAACGGGGAGTCAGGGCGGGAAACTGTTTCCCCTGCACGGTGGTTCGGGCCACGCTGAGGTGATTTTCCGAGTCGTGGGCCAGAATGACGTAGAGGTCCACGGCGTCTGGCTGTTCGGACGCGACGCCGAAATAGGCGCTGACGCGCTGGTCGTTGGCGACACCTTGAACGATCAATGTCTGGAATTGATCCAGCGCGTACCACGGAACCTTGTCCAGTTTCAGAGAACGGGCATTGTACAGGATCGCTGGACTGAAAGGAGAGGTTGTCACGGCGCGACCTCCAGGAAGTGAACCGCGTCACGGATGAGTGTGTCGAGGGGGGGCGGGATGTAAAGACCCAGCAGCAGAACCAGCGCCATGAGGAGGAGAGGCGGCACACAGGTCAACCAGCCGTCGCGATAGGAACTGGTCTGCGCCGACTCGGAGACCTGGCCCTGGATGACCTTCAACACGAGGGATCCCATGCCGATGAAAATCACAAAGAGGAAGAGAAGAAACAATCCGCCGACGCAGTAGCGCCCGGCGCTGAACGCCGCGTTGAGGATCGAAAACTCGCTGATGAACGGTCCGAACGGGGGCGATCCGGTGATGGCCAGAAAACCGGCCAGGAACAGCGCGCCGGAGAGAGGAACCCGTCGCAGGGCGCCCCGCACGATGTCGGTGTTCTTGGTGTGATACGCGTGGTAGATATTGCCCGCCGACAGGAAAAGGACCCCCTTGGTCAGGCCGCTGTTGAGAATATGCAGCAGCGTGCCGAACAGGGCCGGCGCTCCGATGCCCAGACCGAGCGCCAGAATGCCCATGTGTTCGATGCTCGAGTAGGCCAGCATGCGCTTGAAATCGCGTTGGCAGAACATGAAGAACCCGGCCACCGCCATCGAAAAAAGCCCGATGCCGATAAGCGGACCGGAGGTGAACGAGCCATCGCCGGTGGCCATGCAGATGTGGTAAATGCGTAGAATGGCCAGGAAAGCGCAGTTCAGCAACGCGCCGCTGAGCAGCGCGGAAACCGGCGAAGGCGCTTCGCTGTGGGCGTCGGGCAACCAGGTGTGGACCGGCGCCAGCCCCATCTTCGTGCCATAGCCGACCAGCGATAAGACGAAGGCGGCGTACAGCCAGGGTTTGGAAAGCGTCGGAGCGTCCTGCAGCAGGCTTTCGAAGGTCAGGGAGGATTCCAGTCCGGCGTGCAGCGATGCGTAGGCGAGGAAGAACGATCCCATCAACGCCAGTGCGATACCGATCGAGCAGACCAGGAGGTACTTCCACGTGGCTTCGATGGAACGGGGAGTACGGTCGAAGTAAATCAACGGCGCCGATGCCAGAGTCGTGGCTTCGACCGCCACCCACATCAACCCCAGGTGGTGGGACCAGGTCACCAGCGTCATCATGCTCAGGAACGCGGGAAAACAACCGCAGAAGACACGGTTGGATTGTGTGCGCCGGCGGCGCAGGTAGTCCACCGTGTAGAACGAACTGGCGCAGAACAACACGCTGACCAGCAGCAGCACCAGCCGTCCCGGTGGGTCCAGAACCAGCCACGAGGATTGAACGAGGTGGGCCGGATGCGTCAGAGTCCAGGCCAGAAGCGCCCCGTGCAACAGGCTCGTTACCGGCAACAGCCAGGGTCGCCAGCGATTGGAGGGGATCGCGAATGCCAGGGCCGCCATGAGAAGCGGCATGAGAATCATTGCGTAAGCCACGGTCTATTCCTTCTGTTCCCCAAACCGGCGTGTGTCCTGCGACGAAAACGCGCGGTTGATGTGATTGACGATGATTGAAATGACGAATACTCCCACAAACAGGTCGAGCAGCACGCCCATCTCGACGATCAGCGGCATGGCCTCGATGAGCAGGAGACCGAAAATGAAAACGCCGTTTTCCAGAACCAGATACCCGATGACCTGGGTGATGGCCTTGAAGCGTGTGGTCAGCAGGATAAAGCCCGACAAGACGGTGGCCACGGAGGCCGGGACCAGCAGATGCGAAGTGTGTTGTTGAGCCAGAGGCAGGTGGGTGGCAAAGGCCATTGCGAACGCTGTGGCCATCGCTCCCAGTATCATGGAAGGAAGAAACCCGACCAGCGGTTCAACCTCGCGCTTGATCTGCGCCTCGCGCAAGGCATGTGTCAGCATCCAGGGGATCAGGACGCCCTTCAGGAGAATCGCGGCCACGGAGACCGCGAATACGGCGAAGCCCACCGGCTGCTGGTGGACCAGCAGCGGCATCAAACCGATCAACGCTCCCTGGGCGGCTACGATGCGGATGGTCGCGCTCAGCCGGCTGTTGCCAAGAAGATAGAGATTGAGCGCCAGCACCGCCACCAGCAGCATGTTCAAAACGGAAGCCATCCGATCACCTCACCAGTAAAATGAACCCGAACCCGCAAAACAGAATGGCGGCCACCAGCATGTAGGGCACGTGCCGCATCTGCAGGCGCGCCATCACCGACTCGACCACGCCGGTCAGCACGGCCAGTCCCAGCATCAGGCCCATGAAGATCGGCCAGTCCAGACGCGGATCGCAGGCGGAAACCACGGTCACCGTGTGCAGAAAAACGGCCCCCAGCACAAAAAGCTTAACGGAGGCTCCGTACAAGACCAGCCCGAACAACGGCCCGCTGTGATCGAGTACCATCACCTCGTGGATCATCGTCAGTTCCAGGTGCGTATTCGGGTCATCCACGGGGATGCGGCAGTTTTCCGCCAGAAAGACCAGAAACAGCCCGATAGACACAAGCGCAAGCGGAGCCGAAACCGCCGAAAAGGAGGCCATGAGCGGGCCATGCAGGATGCCCGTCAGGTTCAGCGAGCCGGAAATCCGGGTCAACGCCAGCAACGCCAGGAACAGCGCCGGTTCGGCCAGACAGGAAAACGTCACTTCTCGCGCCGCCCCCATCCCCTCGAATGCCGAACCGGTGTCGAGCGCCGCCGCCACGGTGAAAAAACGCCCCAGACCCAGCAGATAGGCAAACAGGATCAGGTCACCCGTGAACGAGATCGGAGAGTCGAAGCGCCCCAGCGGGATCAAGAGGCCGGCGAGCAGGGCGGTGACCACCGCCAGAATGGGGCCCATCGAGAACACCCAACTCGTTGAGGTACTGAGTACCCACCCCTTGCGCAGGAGTTTGAAGAGGTCGTAGTAGGTTTGCAGCAGCGGCGGACCGACTCGTCCGGCGAAGAACGCCTTGGTCTTGTTAATGACGCCCAGCAGCAGCGGCGGCATCGTCAGAAGCAGGATGAGATGAATCAGAAGGTCAAGCATGGTTAGAATCCGAGTTTCCCCCAGTAGAGGAGAATCAGTATGGCGGCCAGAAAATAAAGAAGCGAGATCTGGATGCGGCACTGTTCGATCTGACGCAACCGGGAAAGATGCCGTCCGGCGAACCGGAAGAACGGCAGGATCATCCGGTCCAGAACCGTGTCCGGCACCAGACTCCGGAAAGAGGTCCTGTGCGGGAACAGGCCCTTGATGCGCGGTGAGTGAATTCTCTGGAACAAAAACCACGAAAACAGGGACACCAGCGTCTGGCTGAACGAAGAGCCGGTGTACTGCATGCGCGCGGTCGGTTGTGCGTAGCCGCAGTCCCACGTCCCCGTCGTTGCGACCGTTCGTCTTTTCTCCAAACGCTTGAGCAACAGCCGCAGGAACAGGGTGGCGAGAATCAATGCCCCACCCATGATGCCGATCCATCCCATCGGAGCTAGAGTCCGAATCGGCTCGATGGCCACCGGAGCGGTGCCACTCCACGCCGCCACGGCACGATCCAGCAGGGGGGAGGCCAGCCACGGCACAAGGCCCAGCGCGGCGCAACTAGCCGCCAGCGTTCCCATTGGAACGAGGAGACTCACGCCCGGGTCATGGGCCTGAGCGGTGGCATGGCTCCGAGGTTCCCCGAGGAACATCCCGCCGAACAGTTTGAGGAAACACGCTGCAGCCAGCGCGCCGATCATCGCCAGAAGAGCGGCGCACAAAGCCGCCACCGGATACCCGGGCCCGGCCGCTTCCGAGCCGACCGTGCGGAACAACCCCACATAGAGCAGCCACTCGCTGGCGAAACCGTTCAGGGGGGGAAGGCCGCAGATGGCGACCGCTCCGAGCGCGAACAGAAAGGCCGATTGGGGCATTTTCCGAGCCAGCCCGCCCATCCGGTCAATCTCGCGCGTGTGCGTGGCGTGGATGATCGCGCCCGCGTTCAGAAACAGGAGCGACTTGAAAAGGCTGTGGTTCCACACATGGAGCAGCGCCCCGCCCAGTCCCAGAGCCACCCAGTCCATGCGCCCGAACGACCGCCCCATCAGCGCCAGACCCAGACCCATCGCGATGATGCCGATATTCTCGATGCTGCTGTAGGCCAGCGTCCGTTTCAGATCCTTCTGGCCGATGGCGAAAGCGATGCCCACAACACCGGTCAGTGTCCCCAGTCCCAGCAGCGTACCTCCCCACCAGACGGGAGGGTCTGGGAGCAACGCCACAATCCGCACAATTCCATACACCCCCATTTTCAGCATGACACCCGACATGACTGCCGAGACGTGGCTGGGCGCATTGGCGTGCGCTTCGGGCAGCCACACATGCAAGGGCATCAGACCCGCCTTGAAGCCAAACCCGATCACGGCCAGAAGGAAGAGGGCCGTCAAGAACGCGGGCGAAACCGAAAGAGCGGCCAACGGTTCAAACGCGAACGAACCCGAGACGTGGCGCAACAGGGCGAACAAGGCGAACAGGCACAACGTACCCGCGTGGGTGGCGACCAGATAGATCCATCCGGCCCGTTGCACGGCGGGATCGTCGTTCTCGGCTGTTGCGGCAAAATAGGCCGCCAGCGCCATGATTTCCCACGCCACCAGAAACAGCACGGCGTCGTGCGCGATCACGACCAGAGCCATCGCGCCCGCCAGCAAACCGTAGAAGATCCCCAGCCGGGCGCCCGTGTCGGGGTGCGCGCTTTGTTGCCAGTAGCCCAGTCCATAGATGGATCCCAGAGCCGGCACGAGAAAAACCGGCGCCAGAAAGAGCGCGCTGATCGGGTCAACGGCGATGGAAAAGCGCCCGATCGGCAGAAACCAGGCCGCGTCGAACGCGACCGGCACAGGGGAACTCAGGGCCAGTCCTGCGCCCCACAGCCCTGCGCCGCTGCCGATGACCATCAGGGCCGTTGCCAGGCGTTGCCCGGCCAGGGAGTGACGCGAGGCGAATAAGAAGGGAACCCCGCTGACACTCAGCGTCCCGATCGCGGCGAGTATAAACCAGATACTGTTCATGTTCCTATTCCGAATCTCTACGGTTTCTATCGTATTCTTCAAAAGAACGATTCAGGGCGTTCCTGAAACTGGCCGGAGAAGAAAACAAACGTCCCCCCTATGTTCGAGCGGTATTCCCGCAAGGTTCCCTTAAATCATTCATTTCCTGAAGTTTATCCTTCGTGGTTCGAGGCAGGCAGAGAGGTCTCCGCCCGCACCAGGGTTTCAAACAGTTCTTCCCGCGCGGCTTGCTTTTTGACCGCCGCTTTGAATTCCGGGTTTCGCAACACGAAACCGAGGCGCGAGAGCATTTGCAAATGGGTTTTGACCGTCGGGCTGATCATGGCGAACAACGCCGATACGGGCTGGCCGTCGAGCGCATCGAACTGGATCGGGTTTTCCAGGAAACAGAGCGTGAGCATGGGGCGGCTCACATGCAGGACCATCGGATTGCGCACGTGCGGGATCGCGATCCCCTCGCCGATCCCCGTGGACCCCATGGCCTCGCGCGCCAGGAGTACCTGGTAGAGAAAATCAGGCTCCACATCGTCGGGCAACTGGATAACCTCGACGACCGAACGCAGCACCGCCGGCTTGTCCTGGCCCGCCAATTTGTAGGCAATCCCGCCCGCCTGTAAAGCATCGGCAAGGACCGGCAGGGGAGCGGTTGGGTGGGTTTCGGTTTCAGAAAAAATATCGGGGGAAACATTGAGGCCGCGGGAAGTGGCCCATTCCAAGATTTCCGCGCGGTTGAAACGGAACTGCTCGTTGACCTGATAAACGGGGATAGACCCTTGTTTGATCCAGTGGTAGATCGTTTTTTCCGGCGTACCCAGCAGGCTGGCCAATTCGTGGACTCTGAGTTGCATCACCCTTTCCCTCCGCTGCGGACGCATCGTTCCACTGGGTGGAACGATTGAGCCGCTGGCGGAAATCGGGAAAAATCCTGCACTCTCTCGTGTCGCCGTCAGTGGTTCAGGAACCACAGCGTCTTCTTTTGTATTCGATTTTTCCACAAGGGTCAAGCCTTTTTCCTGACCGGCAAAAGGCAAAAGGCGAGAAGGCGCGATAAAAATGGAGGGGGCTCTGACGGACGGAAGAAAGTAAGAAAACGGATCGCAGAATTTTTCTGCACGAATCGCCAGGATTTACATGATTCCAAAAACTGCGGTTGAAGCGAAGAAACAGGTCTTGACGCCATGTAAAGCGGGGAGAAAAGGGGAGCAATCTGTGTGAGGCTTTCTCCGTGCCGATCAGGAGATCGGGTTCCTGGGGAATCCATTCCTCCCTCGAAAAATGGGCTTTCTGGGATGGCGGGCGTCCCGCCCGCCTGAAAGAAAACCGGACGATAGGCGTTCAACTGCGGTTGATACTTTCCCGTCGCCTTACAGAGAGAATGACACCACAAGGTCATTCCGCGGTCAGTCGCGGAACCGACTTTTCGCCTTCCACCATCCAGGCCTGGGAGAGGGGGAAGTTCCCCGACTGGTTGAAGGCCTCGACGGCGCGCGCGGCGAATTTTTTCGGATCGGTCAGTTGGTACAGGATGAGGGGCGGTTCCGGCCCGAACGGCGTGGTCCCGGGAAACTGGCTGACGGGCTGGAGTTCGAACTGGCTGTAACGGCGGATGAGTTCGAGATCCTCGGCGCCTGGGTACGCCGTGATGAAAACGGGACGCCCCGCCTGAATCTGGGGCGCCACGGCGCCGCCCAGAAGGGCGACGAGCCAGCGGTCGCTGTTGGGCGTGGGTTCGCTCGATATGAAGGTCTTGACCCCTTCGGGCAGGTTGACGCGCAGCATGGCGGAGTACCAGTTGCTGAAGAGAAAGTTGGCGCCGATGACGGCCACGTCCGGGCGGCGGTTCTCGCACACCTGCGCGTACCAGAGCGGGTAGATGTCGTAGTCGCCGGTTGTGAAAACGGAGGCGTCTTGGGGGAGTATTTCCATCAACTGATCGGCGTAGAAGTAGGCGCCCCGGCTTTCGGACTTGTTGATTTGCAGACGGGGCGCGTAGTGATTGAAAACCCCGAAGACGGTGAGGGCAAGCAACGCCACGCTGGTCCCGTACAGGCGGCGAAGACGAGCCGATTCGGACGGAAGAGTCCCCGATGGACCAGAGAGCGCCACACGGTCCACAATCGTAGCGGGCGCAACGGCGGCCAACTGGAGTGTCAGAAGCCAGAGGGGCATCTGGTACGGTTCGATGTCGGCGATGGTGTAAATCAGGACGATGGCCAGGTTCAGCAGGTACCCCCCGGCGAGGCCCGCCGCCGCCAGGGGCGAGCGGCCCCAGAGCGCGTACAGTCCAGCGCAGGCCAGCAGGGTGGCGATGAGAGCCAGCAGGGGCGCGCGCGCCAGAACGGTTGCGCGCCGGTCGTTGGGCAGGGTCTCGAGCGTTTCGGCGCGCACGGGCGCGACGTGCTGTTCCCCCATCCAGCGCGCGATTTCGGTCAGACGGGTTTTGAGGTGTGTGGGAACTTCATCTGCGCTGAGCGGTATCCCGCGTTCGTTGGTCAGCACGCGGGTCTGGCGGTATTGTTTGCCGGTGAGGTGGGCGATCAGACCCGAGAGGCCCCGGGGGTTCCCGGCGTTGATGGGCGGTTGGGCTGCGGCTCGCAGGGGCAGATAAAGATACCCCAGGAGAGGCAGCATGAATAGGAAGAGGGCGAAAACGCAGGTTCTCAGGCGGTGCCGGTCGCGGTATTTGCAACAGGTGTGGGTGGGAGGGGAATCGGTTCCGCTCTCGGGAACCGGCTCGGCATCCGCCGGGTTTTCGGGGGATGGGTCGGGGCGGCGCGTGTGCCAGCGCCAGTAAGCCACCAGTGCCAGGGCGGAGAGTGGGAGCGTGATGAGGAAAATCTGGTGGTTGAGGAATCCGGTTCCGCTCAGGAACGCGAGCGCGAGGAACTTGCGGCGGGCGGGACGGCGAACGATGTGAAGGCTGAGCGCCCAGCTCCAGGTGAGGAAAACGAGGGTGAGCGTGTGGACTTCGGTGAGGGTGGACTGGTCCCACCAGGTGGCCGAACCGGCGCACGCCAGCGCCACCGCGGCTGCGACCAGACGCCAGGGAAGGCGAAGCGCGTCGTGGATGTTGGGAGTCAGGATGAGCCAGAGGGCGATCTGGAACCGGTAGGCGCCCACGGCGGCCAGTGCGCCAAAGAACGCAGTCAAAAGGTTGGTGGCGAAAATGGGGGACCCGAGGCCGAGGCGCTGGACGATCCACCCCAGAGTCATGAAAAGGGGGTATCCGGTGGGGTGGGGTACCCCGAGGCACCAGGCGGCGGCAGAGAGTTCAGCGCTGTCGCCCGGGAAAATGGTCGGGCACAGGGTGCGCAGATAGAGCAGAAAGGGGAGCAGAAAGACCCCGGCGCCAAACGCAAAGGGGATCAGGGACCCGTAACGGTTCGGGCGGGGGGTGGAGGACGTGGATTCGGTCATGGTTTGGGGGACCGGTTGGCCTTTTTCTGGGTGAAAGTGTTTCTTCTCATTCACGGCAGAGGTACCCGAAAAGGTTGGTCCAGCCCCACCGCGAAAAGCCACTATACGGATTCCCGGGGACGTTGTCTATCCTTCCTGACGGGGAGGGCAGGTTGTCGGCAGAAAAGAGGGGAGAGCGGTGGGAGGGTGGTCGAATGGCCGGGTGAGTTCGCTTCTACACGTGTATATCAGGTGGCAGAAAGAATTGAAATCGGGCTTGTTGACGGGGTTTTCTGGATGGTCTGACGCGTATCTCCAGAGGGGCAAAGCCTGTGCCAAGTCCTGTGCATGAGGCTGTGCATAAGTCTGTGAAAAAGAGGGAAAATCCTGTGAATAAGGTTGTGGACAGATTCGGGGAGATCCGAAGCTTCTTGGTGTGGGAAGAATGAAAACCGGATGGAAAGTGAGAGATCTGGGTGTCTATCTCCGTCTACAATATTGATTTCAGGTGAGATAGATTGAGCCTTGGCCCTCTGGAAGGGGAAATGGGATGCATGGAGAGAGAAACGTGAGGGAGTGTCGAGATTAGAACAGGTTTTATTTCAGGCGGATTCCGGTCTGAAAAGGCCTGTGGACTGCCTGTGCATAACTCATGGAAAACGGAGGTGCGGGTACGAACGTGGAAGGGCGTTTTGAGTGGATTGGAGCGCGTATGGAGCAGGCAATTCAAGTTAATGGAGACAGGATCGGGGTTTTTTCGCACGTGCTGTTTTCACAGGGGACGTGGGACGATTGCATCCGGAGAGGGAAATAAAGAACCCGGCTTCAGGCGCTTGAAAGTGGCAAAGCCTGAAGCCGGGTTGGGGGTTCAAGAGAGAGGACGTTTACTCCTGATCGTCTCCGCCTTCGTCCTCACCGGAGTCCTCTGCGTCTTCGACCGGGCCGACGAGGAGGTTGTTCTCTTCGGCATCGTCGGTCTGGGCGCCTCCGGCGTATTTTTCGTCCTTGTCTTCCTCGATACGGACGGCGGTAGTGAGGAGATCGCCTTCCTTGAGGTTGATGAGGCGGACGCCCTGGGTGGCGCGACCGATGACGCGGATGTCCTGAAGCGAGGCGCGCACGGCCATACCGCTCTGGGTCATCATCATGATATCGTCGCGGTCAATCACGTCGAGGATGGCGATGACATTGCCGTTGCGTTCGGAGGTCTTGATGTTGATGACCCCGATGCCGCCGCGTTTGGTGAGGCGGTAATCCTCGAGTGCCGAACGCTTCCCGTAGCCGTTTTCACAGACCGAAAGCAGGGTGGCGCCGGGCCGTCCGAGGCTCATGCCGACGACCTCGTCGCCTTCGCGCAGGGTGACGCCGCGCACGCCGGCAACGTCGCGCCCCATGGGCCGGACTTCGGACTCATGGAAGCGCACGGCCATGCCCTGACGGGTTCCGATGAAGATTTCGTTTTGTCCGTCGGTCATCAGCACCTGGCACAGGCGGTCGCCGTCGGCGAGTTTGATGGCCTTGATGCCCACTTTGCGGGGGTTTGAGTAGAGCGACAGGGGGTTCTTGACGATCTGGCCCTGGGCGGTGACGAACATGAGGAAATGGTTGTCGTCGAATTCCCGCACGGGCACCATCGCCTGAATGTTTTCCCCCTTCTCGATCTGGAGCAGGTTGATGATGGGCCGCCCGCGGGTGGCGCGGCCTCCCTGGGGCAGCTCGTAGATCTTGAGCCAGTAGGCCTTGCCCGCGTCGGTGAAGAACATCATGTAGTCGTGCGTGGTGCCGATGAAGAGCTGCTCGACCCAGTCTTCTTCCTTGGCCGTGGCGCCCTGCACCCCCTTGCCGCCGCGCCGCTGGCTGCGGTACAGGTCGGACGGGGTCCGTTTGATGTAACCGGAGTGTGTGATGGTGACAACCATGCGCTGCTCGGCGATGAGATCCTCGATGGTGAGGTCGGCCGAGGAGTCAATGATTTCGGTCCGGCGCGGGTCGCCGTAGCGGGCTTTGATTTCGCGCAGTTCGTCGCCGATGATCTTCAGCACGCGCGCCGGCGTGTTCAGGATGTCCCGGCAATCCTCGATGAAGCGTTTCAACTCGGTGTATTCGGCTTCGAGTTTCTCGCGTTCGAGTCCGGTGAGGCGGCGCAGCGGCATGTCGAGGATGGCGTTGGCCTGGATCTCGGAGAGTTCGTACCTCTCCATGAGCTTCAGGCGGGCCGCTTCGGTGGACTCGGACCGGCGGATGATGGCGACGATGTCGTCAATGTTCTGCACGGCGATGCGCAGGCCCAGAACGATGTGCATGCGGGCTTCGGCCTTGGCCAGGTCGAAGCGGGTGCGGCGCACGATCACTTCGCGGCGGTGCTCGAGGAAGTGCTGGAGAATCTGGCGCAGGGACATGTAGCGCGGGCGGTTGTTGACCAGCGCGAGCATGATGACGCCGAAGGTGGACTGGAGCTGGGTCTGCTTGAAGAGCTGGTTGATGACGACTTCGGTGTTCTCGCCCCGTTTGAGTTCAATGACGACGCGCATGCCGTCGCGGTCCGATTCGTCGCGGATTTCCGAAACGCCGGTGAGCCGTTTGTCGCGGATCTGCTCGGCAATCTCCATGACGAGGCGCGCCTTGTTGGTCATGTAGGGCAGTTCGGTGACGATGATGGCCTCGCGTCCGCCGCGTAGATCTTCGGTGGCGAGGCGGGCGCGCATGACCAGGCGTCCGCGGCCGGTCTTGTAGGCGTCGCGGATACCGGTACGCCCATAGATGTAGCCGCCGGTGGGGAAGTCGGGTCCGGGCAGGACGCGCATGAGGTCCTCGAACGAAGCGTCGGGGTTATCGAGCAGAACGAGCAGCGCGTCAATGGTTTCGCCCAGGTTGTGCGGCGGAATGTTGGTGGCCATACCGACGGCGATACCGGTCGAGCCGTTGACGAGAAGGTTGGGAATGGCCGCCGGCAGGACCGAGGGTTCGAGTTCCTTCTCGTCGTAGTTGGGATCCCAGTCCACGGTGTCTTTGTCAATGTCCTGAAGCAGGAGTTCGCACACGCGGCTCATGCGGGCCTCGGTGTATCGCATGGCGGCGGCGGAGTCGCCGTCGATCGAGCCGAAGTTGCCCTGACCGTCAATCAGGGGGGCGCGCATGGAGAAGTCCTGACTCATGCGGACGAGCGAGTCGTAGATGGCCGAGTCGCCGTGGGGGTGGAACTTACCCATCGTGTCGCCGACGATACGGGCGCTCTTGACATAGGGCCGGTTGTGGACGAGGTTGGCCTGGTTCATGGCGTAGATGATGCGGCGGTGGACGGGCTTAAGCCCGTCGCGCACATCGGGCAGGGCGCGGCCTTTGATGACGCTCATCGCATAGTCGATGAACGAATTCTTCATTTCGTCCTCAATGGGCTGAGGGGTGATCTGCTCGCGGTTGAGTTCCTGCATGACTGTTGGCTCCTGGTCCGGCCGGTTGGGTTATTGCCCAGATTTTTGCCGGTTTTTGTTGTCGCTGATGCTCACTTCATGGAATTGATTCAAACAATTTGTTCTTTATATAAACGCTACGCGGCCTCTCTCTGGGCCAGTTCGAGCAGGGTATCGAGCATCTCTTTCAGATGCGGACACTTCTTGCGCGCTTGATCGGGATCGAGTTTGTCAAAAAGGTTCGATCCGTCTGTTGTCTTTTTGTAAGAGCGTTTGCATTTTTCCCGGTAAAGGCGTGTCAGAAGTTTTGCGGGCGGTTCGTCGTTGTTGATCTCTTCGGGCGCTCTACCGGACAACGCCTTTGCGACTTCCTGAGGCAGGAGGTCTGGTTGGCTCAGCAGCCAGGCTTCGAGTTCGTGAACCGCGAAAAACATGTGGAACCGGTCCTGGGGGACTCCTTCTTTCTCGGCGAGAGACTGGAAGTGCGCCTGTCCCCGCTTTACCTTTTCTTTCGTATCGCGGACGTTTGCATTCCAGGAGGCCTGTTGGTTTTCCCCCAGATAGAGATCCAGAAGCCCGATCACCGCGATGATGTCCTGGGCTTGGGGACTGTTGAGGTGGTCCAGGGCTTTCCGGGCGAAGCTTTTTTCGAATTCCGGCCAACCCTTGAAGGGGATTGTCTGTATCTTGACTGATTTCCCCAGTTGTGGATTCAGCCAGCGGGAGAGAAAATCCGGTAGAACGCGTTTTTCGGTTTGCCCTTCAACGAGGAGGATGAATTTCATTCCATATCCTCCAGCTCGCCGGAGCGGAACAGTTCGCCTTGCGAATAACGCTCAAGCCAATAGGCGAGAGTCTCCCCCGCGATCGTCCGCAAGTGGGTCTCGCCGCCCTTGTGTTCGAACACGGTGATGGTGGGAACCCCGTCCACTTCCCGAAAGGCGTCGAGGAATTCAGGCGAGTGGGTGACCAGAACCACCTGAGCGCGTTCCGAGGCCTGAGCCGCGTGTTCGGCGATGATCGCGTGCATGCGCGGGTGCAGGCCGACCTCCGGTTCGTCAATGGCGATGACGGAGGGGGGAGTCGGGTTGTTGAGGATGGTCAACAGATAGAGAAACCGAAGCGTGCCGTCCGAGAGTTGGCTGGCGGCGTGCGGATGCGACGCGTTTTTCCACTGCACGCTCAATTCAATGCGATTCGTGGCGGCGGGTGGGAATTCCAGCGTTTTGAATTCATCAAACGCGGCCCGCATCGCCCCGTCAATCGACTCTTTGAAGTTCTTGTCATGTCCGCAGAATGTGTGCAAAACGACCGACAGGTTGGAACCGTCCGAGGCCAGATCCTTTTCGTAACGCACCACAGCAGAGTTGCGGATCTCCGATTTTGAGTCGCTGCGGAAATTCTGGAAGAGATTCCAATTGAGAAGGGCGGTTGGGTTGATCCACAACTTCGATGTGGATGGATCGGCCCATGTCTCCGAAAGGATCTCTACAGTGCTCAAGATCGGAAAATCGGACACAGAAAGGATGGATTCTCTTTCTGGGGCTTTTCTATAGTAGTCTTCTTCTGAAGGCCTTTCTTGGGAATCACGCGTGATAAAAGCCGTACTGAAGTTCCTCGACAAGTTCAGAGAATGGATGGTGTGGACGACGCTGGGAATTTTTTCTCCCTCGTTTGCAGAGAAGAAAAAATGGTGGCTTTCATGTTGGATTTGGTAATCAGATCCAGAGCCAATCGGTACGATCAGGATCTGGTGTTCCGACCACCGTTTCTCTTCGATACCGCTTTCCGGTTGTGTGTAATCGATCGGTCTGGTTTTCCATTCGATATTCAACCGGGGCGCCTTGTTGTCCCAAAGCAGGGCCGAAAGCCCCCCCAGATTCATGATATGGTCGGAGAGTTTTCCCGTGGGCAGGAGCGCCAGCAATTCGAGAACTTCAAGCAGGTTGGACTTGCCGCTGGCGTTTGGCCCAATGAGAACATTGAGCGCGCCGGGCCGCCAGGTGACGGATCGGAGCGAACGGTAGCCTTCGACTTTGAGTTCTTCAATCTGCATGGGAGAACCTTTTTGCGCCGACAGTCTGGGAGCGCGGCGCAGGGTGCGATTTACTTTCTTTCTTAGAAATCCAGGTTTCGCACTTCGGGGGCGTGTTTCTGGATGAAGGCCCGGCGGTCGTCCACGTTGTCGCCCATCAGGGTGGTGAACATCAGGTCGGCGGCGATGGCGTCGTCGAGCGTGACCTGAAGCAGGTGGCGGCGCGACGGGTCCATCGTGGTTTCCCACAGCTGCTCGGCGTTCATTTCACCGAGACCTTTGTAGCGCTGGATGTTGACGCCCTGCGAGCCGGCCTTGCGGATGGTATCGGACGCCTCGCGCAACGAGTGGGCGGTCATCTCGCCCTGCTTGGTGCGGATGGTGTACACGCAGTCGGGCTGGCCGGTTTCGTGCAGGGGGGTCTCGTTGTAATAGCGGGTGTCGAACCCGATTCTTTCGATGGATTCGAGGATCTTGCGGATTTCCGGCCCCTCGGGGAACTCGATGATGTCGTGCTGGGGCGCGCGTTCCTCTTCGGCGTCCTGTTCGATGGTTTCCTCGATCAGGTCGAGTTGTTTCTCCAGGGCGGCGTTGGCGGCGTTGATGGCCTCGGCCGCTTCGGCGGCCTCGGCGTCGAGCCGGATCAGGATCTCGGTGTATTGCTTCTCGCTGTAGGCGTAGATCGGGGTCTTGCTGCCCGGGGTGTTGATCTGGTAACGGGGCAGACGCCGGGTTTCCGGGTCCACGAGTTTGATGAAGGCCTGCAGTTCGACCCCCTTGCGTTGCAGAACGCGGTCGAGTTTGGCGAGCGCCAGCATGGCTTCAACGAAGACGCGCAGTTGCTTGCGATCAATCGTGGACGCCTGACCCGAGCCGTCCGTGACGGTGAGTTCCGAGCCTTCGATGCCGTACTCGAGGAGGTAGCGGTCCATGTCCTCGTCGGTCTTCATGTATTGTTCGACCTTGCCCTTCTTGACCTTGTAGAGCGGGGGCTGGGCGATGAAAATGTGGCCGCGTTTGACGAGTTCCTCGAGCTGGCGGTAGAAGAAGGTCAGCAGCAGCGTACGGATATGCTGACCGTCCACGTCGGCGTCGGTCATGATGATGATCTTGTTGTAGCGGAGTTTCGAGATATCGAAATTTTCCTGGCCGATGCCGGTGCCCAGGGCGGTGATCATCGTGCGGATTTCGTTGTTGGCGAGCATCTTGTCGAGCCGGGCCTTCTCGACGTTGATGATCTTGCCGCGCAGGGGCAGGATGGCCTGAAAGTGGCGGTCGCGGCCCTGTTTGGCCGAGCCACCGGCCGAGTCGCCCTCGACCAGGTACAGTTCGCAGTCCTCGGGCGACTTCGAGGAACAGTCGGCCAGTTTCCCGGGAAGGGCGCCCCCTTCCATCGCGGACTTGCGGACGATCTCGCGCGCCTTGCGGGCGGCCATGCGCGCCTGGGCGGCCATGACGATTTTCTGGATGATCTTGCGCGCGGCGGTCGGGTTCTCTTCGAGGTATTCGCCAAGCGCCTCGCTGACGACCGACTCGGTCAGGCCCTGGATCTCCATGTTGAGGAGTTTGCCCTTGTTCTGCCCCTCGAACTGCGGGTTCATGACGCGCAGACTGAGGATGGCGGTGAGGCCTTCGCGCATGTCGTCGCCGGTGATGACATCCCCCTTGAATTTCTTCAGGAGGTCGTTCTTCTTGGCGTAGTTGTTGATGGTGCGCGTGAGGGCGGACCGGAAACCCGAGACGTGTGTGCCGCCGTCGCGGGTGTTGATGGCGTTGGCGAAGGAGAACACGTTCTCGATGTAGCTGTCGTTGTACTGAATGACGGCCTCGACGACGATTTCCTCTTCGGAGTTGTCCTTGCCGGCCGTGTAGGTGCGGCGGCGGTGGAAGTGGATCGGCGAGGGGTTGATGACCTGTTTGCCGCGGTTGAGGTGGTTGATGAACTCGACGATCCCGCCCCGGAAACAGAATGTCTGGGCCTTGGGGGTCTCGCTGCGCTCGTCGGTGACCGAGAGGGTCAGGCCGGCGTTCAGGAATGCAAGCTCACGGAAACGCGTGGCCAGGGTGTCGTAGTTGAAATTGATGTTGTTGAAGATTTCCGGGTCGGGGCGGAAGCGCGTCCGGGTCCCGCTTTTGCGGGCCGGACCGATTTTTTCGAGGGCCGTGGCGGTGATGCCGCGCTCGTAGCGCTGGCGCCAGGTGCCGCCGTCTTTCATGACCTCGACCTCGAGCCATTCGCTCAGGAAGTTCACCACCGACACACCCACGCCGTGCAGACCGCCCGAGAACTTGTAGGTGTCGTGGTCGAACTTGCCGCCCGCGTGCAGGATGGTGTGGATGACCTCGACGGTGGATTTGCCCTTTTGCGCCGGGTGTTCCTCGACGGGCATCCCGCGTCCGTTGTCCTGGATCGTGATGGAGTTGTCGAAGTGGATGGTGATGTCGATCCGGTCGCAGTGGCCTCCCATGGCTTCGTCCACGGAGTTGTCCACCACTTCATAGACCAGGTGGTGGAGTCCCAATGCGTCGGTATTGGAGATATACATAGCAGGGCGCTTGCGGACGGCTTCGCGCCCCTCGAGCACCTGGATACTTTCTGCTGTGTAGGCTTTTGTTCCCTTGGACATCACTCATCTCCCGTTGTCTGGCAGAGTTGGAACAGGAATATCGGATCGCAACCGGCGGTCGTCTGTTGCGTAACCTGGCTCGGTGTTGGATCTGGAATGTGGGGCCTGTTCGAGTTCGCGGTGGCGGGAGTCTGCCTCTTGTTCCCGGCCACCAAACGGCTAATGGTAGGGCAGGCTGGGGGGATAGTCAAGCACGTTTTGCGATCTGGATGTTGGGATACTCTGGATTCTATTATATGCGGAATGTTGATAGTAATTGGGTTATGTTGAGAGACGCGCCGGGGCGATGGCTGTGCCGCATTGGAGGGGCGTTTCGGGCGGGTGGGGCGGTAGTGGAGAGTGGGCGAACGGAAAGACAGAGGGGGATTGAGCGAAGAATATGCGAAAACGCGGGGTGTTGGGAGTTTGGGTGGACGGAAAAAGAGGATGGGGAGATCCGTTCCCGGAAATCGTTTTGATTTGACGCAAAAAGGCGATTTTCCCGGGAGGGCGGGTGTGGGCGCCTGTAGATTCCGACTCTGTTTGCGGATCGGAAACGAGTTGAGCGGATCGTGCTAATACGTGGTCCGATTGTTATGGTTTTTCTCCTGATAGGGGAGTATTCTATAAAGGTAAGGTCTTTCCGATTTTCATTGTGCTTCAAATTGTTCAGGGGTTCTGGGGGTTGATCTCGATTACGGGAGGAACGAGGGATGCGTGAGGTAGATGGAAAGTCGAGGCGAGGGGTGGGTTTCACGTTAATTGAACTGTTGATCGTGGTGGCGATCATCGCCATTCTGGCGGCGATCGCGGTGCCGAACTTCCTGCTGGCGCAGACGCGCGCGAAGATTTCTCGGGTGACCAACGACCAGCGGGCGCTGACGGTGGCGCTTGAAACCTATCGCGTGGATAATGGCGTGTATATTCCCCATATTGACGACGTGCGGGAATTCTATCTGTTGACCACACCGGTGGCCTATATGAACAGTGTCCCGCGGTGCCCGTTTGCGGCGATGATGGAAAACTCGGGACTTTTCGGCATTGGTTACCATATGGAAATGGATTTGAAGATGCTGGGAGACGGGGGATGGCCGGATCCAGGTCGCACGATTGCCGCAAATCTGTATAAGACCGGTCGGCTGTATCTTATCTGGAGTATTGGACCGGACCTGATCCACAATATCTATACGGTTGGTGAATACGATCCGACCAATGGGGTCAAGAGTCTGGGTGACATCATGCGTGTCGGTCCGTGATCGTTCGTGTGTGTCGAATCTCTCTTTTTCGTCCCCCCGGAGGGTCTGTCCCCCGGGGGATTTTTTTGTCTCGAGGGAGCGGGATGGGTTTGTTGAAGAGCGGAACCTGAATGAAACAAATCCGAGCCTGTTTCCGGCAGGACGTTTTCTTCTGGCTTGTTGGGCGGCTTCGGCCTAATCTTAAAGGGTATTGACCCTCTGGGCCAGAGCCTCACCGTGGGCACGGCCCCGAGGCTATTTGTGTTGTGGAGAAAGGAAACCGGCTCGTTTCATGTCTTCCGCCTATCAGCAGTACCTGCGCCGCCAGATTGACCAGTCCAGGGAGTTTGAACGCTTTGTAAAGGCGGGCGTGGAGCCGGGCGCGTATGCCCGACTGCATGGGTTGCAGGGGAGCGCGCGGGCGCTGGCGGTGGCGCGCGCCGTCGAGCGGCTCGAACGCCCGGCGCTGGTGGTGACGCCCGACGCCGAGTCGGCCGAGGGGTGGTACGACGATTTTCTCCATTTCGGCGCCGCGGGCGCGCAGTATTTCCCGATGACCGAGACGCTGCCCTACGAGGTGGAGGAACCCGTGATCGGCATCGTCGCGCGGCAGTACGCCACCCTCTATTATCTGTTGCGGGGCGAGAGCGCCGATCGCACGCGGGGGAAGGCGGCCGGCGCGGCTGGCGACGCGGGCCACGCAACCGAGGCGGCTCCCCAGGTGGAGGAGAACAAGAAGAAAACCTCCTCGAAGGGAAAGATTAATGGCGATCTGGCGAACCTGTTTTCGGGAAAGAAGGCGATCCGGCGTACAGGTCCGCCGGCCATCGTGGTGGCGCCGATCGAGGCTTTGCAGCGGCGGGTCCCGTCGCGCGAAGTGTTCGAGCGGCTGGTGTTGAACTTTCAATGGGGGGATCGCTTCGATCTGGATGAGGTGACCCACCGGTTGGTGGACATGGGGTACTCGCGCGAGACGATGACCGAGGCGCGGGGTGAGTTCAGCGTCCGGGGTCATATCGTGGATATCTTCCCGCCCCAGCTCGAGAATCCCGTGCGGTTCGATCTGTTTGGCGATGAAATCGAGGCGATTCGTTTCTTCGACCCCTCGACGCAGCGTTCGATGCGTCAGGTGGAGGAACTCGAACGGTTGACCGTGCTGCCCGTCAGTGTTCACGCGCTGGGTGTTCGTCTGGCCAACGAGGCGGACGCCGGGACGCTGGTGGGGTTGGACGATTGGTTCGACGAGGACACGCTCGTGTTTCTCGATGCGCCCGAAAAGTACGATTCGACGTTGGGGCAATTCGACTTGATCGCCCAGCGCCGGTATGAGGAGTTGACGATTCCGGGGCGCGCGGCGGAGATTCCGGAGTTTGCCCGGGTTGAGGTCCCGGTGGCTTTTGCCGGGCAGACGATACCGCCACCGGACGCGCTTTTTCTGCGCCGCTCGGACTTGCAGGCTCGGCTGGGGCGCTTTGCCCAGGCGCACCTGCCCCGTCTGGACGCGCTCGAAACGCCCGCGCCCGTCGAGGCCGGGCCGGTGGTGTTCGATTTCGGCGTGACGTCCTACGACACGATTTCGCCGGACCTCGAGGCTTACCTGTCCGCCATCCGTTCGAAGCAGGCGCAGGATTTCTCGGTTCATGTGGTCTGCGACAACGAGGGACAGGTGTCGCGGCTCGAGGAACTGCTGGCCGAGCATGAGATTGCGTCGCGAGCGGTGTTGGCGGGTAAGACGGACGAGTCGGAGTTCAGGCCGCGCGAGTTGCTCGAGGGGTATCAGGATGTGGTGGTGAGCACGGGGCCGTTGCACACGGGGTTCATTTTCCCCCAGGCGCGGCTCATGATTGTCACCGACCGCGAGATGTTTGGCCGCTACAAGCGCCGCCACGTCTATCGCAAGGCGCCCAAGGGGCGGGCGATTGCGTCGGTGGCCGAGATGCAGCGCGGAGACTTTGTGGTCCACGCCGATCATGGCATCGGGCGTTTTATCGGGGTGCGCCGTCAGGTGCTCGACGGACGCGAGAGCGAACTGCTCGAAATCGAGTACGCCGACGACAGCAAACTGCTCGTGCCGATCGAGAATGTCGGCCATGTGCAGAAGTACACGTCGGCTCAGGGCACTCCGCCCGTGATGGATCGGCTGGGGAGCAAGCGATGGCAGGCGCGCCGGAAAAAGTCGCAGGATCGCATCGAGGAGATGGCGCGCGAACTGCTCGAACTCTACGCGCGGCGGCAGCTGGCCGAAGGCTTCTCCTATGGCGAGGACACGGTCTGGCTGCACGAGTTCGAGGACGCGTTCCTCTACACCGAAACGCCCGATCAGATCCGCTCGATTGACGAGATCAAGAAAGACATGATGAGCGAAAAGCCGATGGATCGGCTGCTGTGCGGCGATGTGGGGTTCGGCAAGACGGAAGTGGCCATGCGCGCGGCGTTCAAGTGTGTCGAGAACAAAAAGCAGGTGGCCGTGCTGGCGCCCACGACCATTCTCGCCCAACAGCATTACAACACCTTCCGCGAGCGGTTCGCCGATTACCCGTTCAAGATCGAGGTGATGAGCCGTTTTTGTACCGACAAGGAAGTGAACGACGCGATCAAAAGCCTCAAGGAGGGGCGGATCGACATCATCATCGGGACGCACCGGTTGCTCTCCCAGGATGTCGGATTTTTCGATCTGGGCCTGTTGATTGTGGACGAGGAGCACCGGTTCGGCGTGCGGCAGAAGGAACGCATCAAGTCGCTGCGCTCGTCGGTGGATATTCTGACGCTCTCGGCGACGCCTGTCCCCCGGACGTTGCACATGGCGTTGAGCGGGTTGCGGGACATGAGTACGATCAACACCCCGCCGCGCGACCGGCAGCCGGTGCGCACGCGGGTCATCCGGTTTGTGCCCGAGGAGATCGAAGAGGCGGTGGTGCGCGAGTTGAACCGCGGGGGGCAGATTTATTTCGTCCACAACCGGGTTCAGACCATCGAGCAGGTGGCGCAGCGGTTGACGCAGATTGTGCCCAAGGCGCGCATCGCCATCGGCCACGGCCAGATGCACGAGCGCGAACTCGAGAAGGTGATGCTCGACTTCATTGACCGGAAGTACGACATTCTCCTCGCGACGACGATCATCGAGAGCGGTCTGGACATTCCGAACGTCAACACGATCATCATCAACCGGGCCGATGCGTTCGGGCTGGCGCAGCTTTACCAGCTGCGGGGGCGGGTGGGGCGCGACGTCAAGCGGGCTTATGCCTACCTGATCGTGCCGGATGGCAAACCGATCACCGACACGGCGGTCAAGCGGTTGCGCGCCATCGAGGAGTTCACCGAACTGGGGATGGGGTTCCAGATTGCGATGCGCGATCTCGAGATTCGCGGGACTGGGAATCTTCTGGGGGCCGAGCAGCATGGCGTGATTGACGCGATCGGTTTTGAACTCTACTGCCAGTTGCTCGAGGAGGCGGTGCGCCGCAGCCGGGGACAGATGGGCTTCTCGCCGCTCGAATTGCCGGTCGAGATCAAATGGCAGGTGTCCGCCTACCTGCCGTCGGAGTACGTCCCGGTCGAGTCGCAGCGCGTGGCGTTCTACAAGCGGTGCTCGATGGCGCGCGAGGCGCGCGAGCTCAAGGACCTGTCCGAGGAACTGCGCGACCGGTATGGGAACATTCCGCCTCAGGCGCAGAACCTTCTGGCGGTCAGTTTGTTGCGGCTGCGGTGTCGGCAATGCCAGATCGAGTCGGTGGGGGTGACGAATCAGGGGTTCCGGGTCAAGCCGCGCGGCGACGTGTTCGATTTCCTCAAGAAGGCCCAGGGACTTCAGGGTAAGTTCAAGGAGATCAAACAAGTGAGCGTGGGTGTCGAGGGGACGATTCTGTTCGAGATGCACCGATGGAACGCCGACGCCGGGATTCGGTTTGCGGCCAAGGTGATGGGACATCTGGCGGTCGGAAAAGAGGGGTGATCCTCGAGAACGACAATCCTGTGTCTCCCTGTTTCTGTCTTTAAAACCCTTCAGGATGGCGTTCTTTGCGACTTGGCGACTTTGCGTGAACCTGTTTGTTATCAATCCTCCGTTGGGCTGTTGGTTGAGTATAGTGGTTTTCAAATCGTGTATCCAGGGAGATTGTGTATGAATTCCATTCTTGAACGTATTGCCGGGGCTTCGGTTCCCGAAAGCGGTTGTGTGATTTTCTGGTTCGAACAGAGTCATTTCGTGATCAAGACCCCGGATGGCGCGGTCACGCACCTCGACCCGTTTTTGTCGCGGGTGCTCAAGGTCGAAAAGCATATCCACCCCCAGTCTCTGGCCGATCCTGCGACTGTATGGGCCGATTATGTCTTGTTGACGCACGACCACCGCGACCATACCGATCCCTACACCCTGGGGCCGATCTCGATGACGAACCCCGCCTGCCGGTTTCTGGGAACACCAGAGGCGTGTGCGCGATGCCGGGCGTGCGGGATTGATGCCGGGCGCCTTACGGAGATTCGCGAGGGGGAACGATTGACGTTTGGCCCCTTTCACGTCCAGGCGGTGTACGCGCGCGACACGAATGGCGATCCGGCGGCTGCCGACGCCACAACGCACCTGGGGTATGTGCTCGAGACCGCGTCCGGCCTGCGGATTTATGATGTGGGGGACACGCATTTCGACATCGAGTCGTATCGCGCCCGTCTGGCGCCGCTGGAGGGGCTTGAACCCGACCTGATGCTGGTGCCGATCAACGCGGGGTATCAGAATCCGGGGCCTCAAGGGGCCTCGGAGCTGGTCCAACTGGCCGCACCGAAGGTCATTGTTCCCTGTCATTATGGTTGTATGAAGGAAAATACCCTGGACCCGGCCCTGTTTGTCGAGGCGCTGCCCGCCGCTTACCGGGAGCGGGTACGCATTCTGCCCCGGGGCGGGGAATGGACCGTTTCGCGTTGATTCTGCGCGGCGTAGGACGCGGAAGAAGGGAAAGATTCAAAAGTTATGCACAGAAAGCTGTGCATAACATGTGCAGGAAAGGGGGAGTCTTGCACAGACTCATATTCAGTGTCCCGCTGGGAACTTTTCGGGCGCAGGGGTGTCCAAATATTGCGGCCAATCTGTCGTATTCGATCAGGACGCATGAAAACAGTTGAGATAAAAGGTTTTATCGCGAGGAAAGGGAGGGCGGAAAATGAACGCCGGCAGTCGGAACCGCCCCGATTCAGGACGGTTCGCCCGTGCGCTTTAAGGCCGCAAAATCTCTTGACGCAAGTGCTTACGGACGTTATCATCTTTCGAGTGAATCTGGCAGTGACCAGGTGTGGGGAGATTTGTGCGCAAGCGCTTCAAATCTTTTCCCTGCCGGGAACGCTGCTCCCCTTCATAATGCAAAGCCTCGAATGTCAATAGCCTGCGGGGCTTTGCAAGGCAGCCTTGAACGCGAGCGTTTCTGCCGCGAAAGACCCTTGCCAAAAAAGCGGGTGCCGTCCACAGGCAACGCTCGGCGATCCATTTTCATGCTTTAAGGAGAACTGCACGATGAGGAGCGTAGGGAACAAGCTGGGAGCCATCCTGTTCTTCGCGGGTGTTCTGACACTGTCCGCAGCCGCGTGGAGCGCTACACCGAAAGGCAAAATCTCCTTGAGCGAACGGACCGAGCGGTTGGCCGATCTGGTTGACACCGCCGTTCCGGAGAATGGAAGACGGACCCTGACGGGCCTGAATGAGGATGGGTCCGTTCGGGCGCAGCAGGTGGACGAGGGGTATGTGCGCAACCTGGTGGCTCCGGCCAAGACCTATTTCCCCGTGCGGGGAGTCGCTCAGAACGCCGAAGCGGTGGCCCGTGGTTTCCTGACGGCCCAGCGCGACCTGTTGCTGAATCGCACGGAAAAAGTGGAGTTTGTGACCCGGCGCGTCAAGACGCTGGGCGCTTATTCGTTTGTCCGGATGGGGCAGCGTTACAACGGCGTGCCGGTTTGGGGCGCGGAAACGGTGGTGCAGGTTTTCGGCACACGCGGTGTGTCTTACATCGCCAGCGACCTGATGCGCGACACGACCGTGCTGGATTCCGGAGCGCTTTCCACGCAACCGGCGATCACCTCAGCCCAGGCGGTCCAGGTGGCTGTCGGCGCGTTTGCCGATCAGCACAAACCGGAAACGCTCGATGCGGAAACGCCGGAACTCGTGATTTACGAACCGTCGGTGTTGAAGATGAAGGGCGCCACCCGCCTGGTGTGGAAGATGGACGTGGTCAGCATTGAAGGAGGCCTGTTCCGCTACTGTGTGCTGGTGGACGCGCACTCGGGCGAAATCGCCTTGAAGTTCAATCAGATTCGCAATTACCTGCGGCGCGAAATTTACGATGCCCAGAACCAGTACTTCGATCCGGATGTGTATTATGGCGAACTGGTGCGTTTTGAAGCGTGGCCGGAAGCGGGTATTGAAGATGCGGACAAAATGTATGACTATCTCGGAGACTCCTACAATTTCTACATCGATCACTATGGGCGTGACAGTATCAATGATAAGGGGATGACAATAAGTGGTACGGCTCGTTACATCTTCGATACCGGTCCTAATGCGGCTTGGGATGGAAAACGAATCTGGGCGTCGCTGGGCTTGGTCACTGACGATATCATTGCGCATGAGTACACGCACGGCGTCACGCAGTATGAGTCCAACTTGATCTACCTGAGCGAGTCGGGCGCCATCAACGAGGCGTTCTCGGACATGTGGGGCGAGTGGATTGACCTGACGAACGGGCGGGGAAAAGATTCCCCGGCGTATCGGTGGGAAGTGGGAGAAGATATGCAGACGGGGGCGTTCCGCAGCCTGAAAGATCCCACCAAGTATTACTCTCTTCCCTATCCCCAAACCTACCCGGATGTCGGGGTGCCGCTTCCCCTGCCCGACCGCTACAAAAGCCCGTACTGGTACTATGGGGAGTACGATGAATATGGGGTGCATCACAACATGGGCGTGGGCAGCAAACTGGCCTACCTGTTGACCGATGGTGAAACCTTCAACAATTATGAAGTTAAGGGGTTGGGCATCGAGACGGCCGCCCAGTTGTTCTGGATTCTTCAGAGCTCGCTCCTGACCGAAGCGTCCGACTACCTCGATATGTATCCGGCGTTGCTTCAGGCGGGGCGTCTCCTCGATCTGGACTTGCAGAATATCACGCGGGCCTGCATGGCGGTCGAGATCGTGCCGGCAGGCGACATGACCCCCTTCAAGATTACATACAAGGGGTGCGAGGTGAAGGTGTTGGACGGCGTTTCGCTCCTGATCGAGAACTGCACGGCGAATGCCACGGTGAACATTCAGAAGATTGACCGGTTCCCCTCGAATGTTCAGCTGACGGACAATTCCGATTTCATCAAGCCGGGCTTGATCTATATGGCTTCGGAAACCATGCCCCTGGTCAATGTGCAGGGCAACCTGCGCCGCTTCCAGACAGATGCCCGGATTTTCTCGCTTGAAGTGGCGGGCACGATTGACTCGGTGGTGGCTACCAACACCAACATCGGTTCGATCTCGGCGGCGGCTGTCCGCAGTGTGAATATCAGCGATCAGTTGCCCGGGGCGCGCACGCTTACTTCGATTCGGGCCAACGGCAATCCGGTGCCCGCAAATTACCCGACGATCAAGGTCAACCTCAAGGGGGTCACCCTCAAGGAACTCGACACGCCGTATCAGGCGGCGACCATCAAGCTTTCAACCAAGAAAGTCCAGGAAGATGGGGTGATCGTCTATCTGGCGCGGGCCGATCTGGGCCAGGTGAGTGTTGGGGACAGCCTGACCGCCTCGACGACGGGTGGCAATGTGGTGGGCGACATGGTGGCGCGGGGCGTGGTGAAGAAAGTTTCCGCTACGCCGATCACCTACATCCGTGAGGGGGTGTCGCGCGTCTATGGCGGTTACATCGGCGATCCCGACGGCGATCTGCTCTACAACAACGAAGAGCGCATGCGCATGACCATCTGGGACCACCAGGTCTGGATTGCGGGGGGCGAGAAGGGATGGCCGGGCGAGTCGAGTTCCCTGGTCGGAACCGTTTCGGCGCCGCTGGGCATCCTGGCCTATGTGGTGGCGGGTTACGATCAGTACCCGGAGTTCCCGACGTTTGCGGGCAAGGTGAACGTTCTGTCCTCCAAGACCCTGGCCAGTGGAGGTCAGGGACTGTGGGGGATCATGGCCAAGAATGCCGCGACCGTGGCCAAACTGGTGGGCGATCCGACCGCGTTCGTTTCGCAGCGGATCCGTTTGTATGAAAATCTTCAGAAACTGCCCCCGGTCAACGACAACGTGGCGAATGCGCAGAGTCTGAGTGGGCTTGAGGGGCTGGCTTACGGCTCGAACGTCTGGGCCACGGCCGAAGTCAACGAGCCGGATCATGCCGGGTTGCCTGCGTTCCAGTCGGTCTGGTGGCGCTGGACGGCTCCCAAGAACATGCGCGTGTCGTTTACGACGCAGGGCAGCCGATTCCATTCGGTGATGTCGGTTTACACCGGCACGGCGCCGTCGAACCTGGTCGAGGTGCAGCATCTCGATACGTCGGATGACGCATTCAGCGCCATCCACTTCTCCGCCGAATCGGGCAAATCGTACCTGATCTGTGTGGATGGCAATCCGGATCTGTCGGATGCCGAGCTCGGGTCGCGCGCTTACCGCGGCGCCGGACAGGGAATGATTCAGTTGCAATGGAAGGCCGCCTCCTCTCCGTCCAATGACAATTTCGCCGATGCGGCGGATCTGGGCGCTTCCGCCGGGATTCTGACACAGACCAACTACCTGGCCACGCGCGAGGTGGGCGAGCCGGATCATGCGGGCGTTCACGGCGCCGCGTCGGTCTGGTATTCGATCGTGCTTGAACAAAACAGCAACCTGACGGTTTATACCGCAGGCAGTTCGTTTGACACGCTGGTGGCCGCCTACGCGGGCGATTCGTTTGGCGACCTGACCCTCATGGCAGAAAACGATAACGCTGCGGGCCTGACCAGCGAGATCACCTTTGCGGCCCAGGCCGACACGACCTATTACATTGCCGTGGACGGCAAGCCGGGCAACGATATGGGGACGGTCCAGTTGGCGTGGAGCGCGCGGCCGGTCAATGACGACTTTGCCGACGCCCTGCCGATCAGTGGCCCGCAGGGCGCCACGACGGGCAACAATATCAACGCCACGCTCGAAGATGGCGAATTCAACGCGATGCTTGGAATTGCCGCCTCGGTCTGGTGGCGTTATACCGCCCCGGCCACCAGTGGCACCGAGCCGGTCGTGTTCGACACCTTGGGAAGCAGCTTCGACACGGTTCTGTTGATCTATCAGGGCACGAATGTGGCGAACGCAGCCTTGTTGGCTTTTAACGACGATGAAACGACCGCCCCCCCCTCGCTCTGGAGTAGCCTGTCGGTTCAGTTGACGGCGGGGCAGGATTACATGGTCTGTGTCTGTGGCTACGATGATACGGAAATGGGAACGATCGCGTTGAACTGGCAGTTGGGTCAGGCGGCTGGTTTGTTGCCTGCGCAGGGAGTGGAGTCCCGCGAAAGTTTGCCGGTTTACCGGCCGCAACAGCGCAGTGCGGTGGCCGATCTGCGCGCGCAGTATGCCAAACTGAATTTCTGGTACCGGGTGCAGAGTCTGTTGCTTTCGCGGAATACCGGCGGCGGTTCCCAGGCGCGCTGAGGCGCGCCGGTCGGCAATGGCGGGGTTTCAGTCGGTCCGCCGGGAGGGACAGGCGAGTCTCCCGGGTCGATGCGTGAGAAATGATCTTGTGCAAAGGAATGGTGAATATGCGACGGATTCGAAAGACGGCGGGTTTTCTGTTCGCTGTGGCGCTTGTGGTGATCTGTTCTGCCTCGATGGCCGTGGCCGGGTCGGGCAATGCGAAATACTTCAGACCCAAGGCTCCACCGGTCGCGAAGGATTCCCCGCGTCTGACACGGGACCAGGAGCGCCAGACCCTGAAGGAGAGCCTGCTGGTACCCGGGGGCGCCACGCGCGACGAACTGGACCGCCTTGAGAAAAAGGTGCGTATGCGGGTTGCGGATGGTTACGTGCGCCATATTTCGGCTCCCCGGCCCGCTTACTTCCCCGTGGATAAGGACGCCTACGCGCCCTTGGTTTTCCAGGGGCCTTCCTTCGTACAGACGGCCCACAAATTCCTGAAAACCAACCAGGAACTGATTTGCAGCCGAAGCAACCGGGTGGCCTTTCAAACCAACAAGCGCCGCCTGAATGAAGGACGCGGCTATGTCCGCATGCAGCAGGTCTATGACGGCCTGCCGGTCTTCGGGGGGAGTGTCATCGTCCAGACACACGGTGAGGACGGGGTGACCGCCCTGTTCAGCGATGTGCTGCGCGACCTGACTCGCCTCGATAATGGTCTGGTTTCCACGGTTCCGACGATTACGCCGGAATTCGCCCAAAAAGCCGCGATCCGCAAGGTGAGTGGCGAAAAATTTCAGCCGGGCGATCTGGTCGCCTCCCAGCCGGTTCTGACGATCTACGAACCCGGCGTGGTGGGACTCACCGGCGAGCTGCAACTGGTCTGGGATACCACGGTCACCATGCGTGACGCGGCCTTGAATCTTTTGCAGGAACGTGTTCTGGTCAATGCCCAGAGCGGAACTATCGCCTTGCAATTCAACGAAGTTCGCACCTCCCTGTACCGCTCGGTTTACGACAACGAAGACCGTACCTGGGAACCGCCCGGCGCCAACCACCCCTATCACTGGTTCAATGACGACAATGGGCCGGCTTATGCCCGAGGGAAATGCCGCCGGTGGGAAGAAGAAATGTTCTGTCTAAACCATCAGGTGAACAATCAGTCCCACAACAGCTGGCCGGACCAAAACAGTTATGACACGACGGTTTATCAGCCTGTTCCCTGGTGCAACATAGCCTACGACTATCTGGCCGACATCTATATGTTCTACAACTCGCAGGTCCAGCGCGACAGCTATGGGCCGGCGCCGGACCCCTTTGGGGAAGGGCCGGGACCGATTCAACCCCATGGCGCCCATCAAGTCGAGCATCCCAATTTCGCGACTCAGAAAAATGATGTGGGCGAAGGTTATGAGCTGATGCTGACCACCCGGCTCAATCTGGACAACGCCTTCTTTTCCATGTACGGAGGGGAACCGTACCTCTCGATCGGGACGCGGTATCAGGCTTGCGACGATGTGATCGCCCACGAATACACCCACGGCGTGACGAATTTCGAGGCGGGCTTTTTGTATCTGACGGAGTCGGGCGCCCTTGATGAATCGTTTTCCGACATGTGGGGCGAATGGATTGACCTGACCAATACCCCTTACGGGACGATCGAAGACCCGGTTTACCGTGCCGTGCGCTGGGTGATGGGAGAGGATACCGATTGCCCCTACAATGGCGCAGCTGGAGATCCCAGCGGGTACTATCGTCCAGAAGCCCAGAATGTGGAGTGGGAGATCGCCCGCTCGCTCGCCATCCGCGACATGCGCAACCCGCCCTACTACGGTCAGCCGGACAAGATGACCAGCCCCTATTTCTGGACCGAGATGGGCGACAACGGCGGGGTTCACACGAATTCGGGCGTGACCAACAAACTGGCCTACCTGCTCAGCGACGGAGACACGTTCAACAATCAGGTGGTGCTCCCCATGGGCATCACCGACGCGTTGACCACTTTCACGTATTATACTTACCCGAAACCGCCGACCAGTTCCCGCACGGCGCCGCAGCTGATTTACGAAACGCAGTGCAACCTGCTCAATCCGGCCAGTGATTTCGAGGATTTCTACTATGCCCTGATGCAGGCGTGCGACAACCTCGTCCTATCCGAGTCGGAAAAGGAAAATGTGGACAAGGCCTGCATCGCGGTCGAGATCAAACCGGCCCGCATCAGCGAAGCCTATAACATCGTCTATAAGGACAAGCGCAACCCCGCGCTCCAGCCGCTTATTGACGACGAGACGAACGAGATCATCATCGCCGATCCGCAGGCCTACGGAACGCTCAAGATCACGAAAAAGAAGGGCTTCCCGAAACAGCGCCTGTATGATACCCCGCACGGCGCCACGATTCGCGTGATCCGGAGCGCAGGAACGCTTCTCAACGTCTATACCGAGGCGGATGTGGATGATCTGGGAGTGAATGGCGAACTGCCGTCGGTCACCGCAAAGGGATGCTATATCAAACAAATATGGGCGGGTGGAGAAATCGGTACGGTGCGGGAAACCGACTATGCGCGCTCGTGGAGCACCAGCGCCGACATGGACATGACCTACCCGGCTTATCCCGTGGCGACGTTCACGTCGGGCGAGTATTATCTGACTTCGATTTATTCAAACTCGAACTGGACGCCCGGCCGCCTGAAATCGGGAGCGCAGCCGTTCAAACTCGAACTGAATGGTGTGGGGTTCTTGCAGGTTTATGCGCCGGCCCAGTCGGCGACCGTGTCGGTCGCGACGAAGAAGTGGAAAATGCCTCTTTACCAGCGCGATATAGACTCCGATCAGATGAGGGTCGTCGGGTATTCGGATGATTTCAGCTACGCGGGAACCCCGGCCAGTTTCTTTGGCACGGATGGCCAGTTTGGTGTGGGTGAGTTGAAGTCGTACAGGTCGGTGGGCGCCTCCTTTTTAGGTTTGGAACTCAATTCGCTGGCGCGCACTTCCGTTGTGACGGATATCAAGACATTCAGTCTGGTCTCGACCCCGGCTTATGCGGGATTCAAGTATGTGATTTACTATGCAAATGTTTTTCAGCCCCCGATGTTGGACTTGGGATCGGATAAACTCCGCGTTCAGAACGAAGGTGGGTTGCTTACACCCGGTGTGACCAGCGTGGCGGGTGAAATCTCCTTGCTGCGCGCGCACGCAAGGTGGTACACGGTGACGAACGCCTCGACCACGACCGTGTACACGACGGGCACGGTTCTTCGTACCTACACGGAACAGTGGGGAGGAGGCGGATTGGTTGGAGCCTATTATTCGGACGGTTCTCCCTATGACAATATTTCCGTTTTCCAGTCGGGGATGGATCCTTCCTCGGAATTTCAGAATATTGTGAATGTCCAGGCTTCCAATTATATCCGGGGCGATTTCCAGGCCGGGGTCGAGTTCGACAGCGATGGAAACGCGGTGGCCATTCGCGGGGATATCAAATCTTTGAATTTGATACACCTTCCGATAGACGACAATGTAACAACCTCGACATTCATCATGGGGCACGGCTGGACGATCCGCAAACCCAAGTTCAAGGGAGACCACAGCGCGTTCATCATTCACGATCTACCCTATGTGCCCACCGACCCCTACTGAGCGCGGGGGCGGGGCGTTGTGCGCCTGAGACAGAACAGGGGAATGTGAGAATCCGTGCCGCAGCGCGCTCGAAAGAGGGGGCTGCGGCACGCGCGATTTCTGGCGCACGGGAGGCTGAGCGTGTACTCGATTGACGAAATCATCGCGAGCATCGCCTCAAAGAAGGTCGCCTGGCCCGATTGGACCGAAGCCGTCAGCGACACCGTGGACCCGCGTCAGTATCTCCGAGACCTGTTTGGAGCGGAGGAGATTCGGGTGCATCAGACCTTCGCTCCCGTGACTTCCCTGCGGGTGCTGCAGCCGGACATCGAGATGTGGCGCTATCTGCGGTTGTGCGCGCTCCAGAAAGAAGACTACCGAGCGCTGGTGGCGCGCCTGCCGCTGGTGGTGGTGCGCGGGCGCGGGATTTCCGACTACCCGCTCCTGCAGGGGAATCACCGCGCGCTCTATGCCCTGATGCACGGGTACGAGGAACTGCCCGTGCGGGTGCATGTTCTGACGGACGAGAATGCCGCGGCCTCTTTTCTCGAAATGACCCAGCATCTGTATCGGGAACTCGACGTCAAGTTTGGCACACATGGGGTGGGGGCCTTGCGCGAGGCCTACAAGCGCCTGCTCACACAGGTGGTGGCGCTGCGCAAGCGCGAACATCTGTTCCGCCACGGCGACCTTTTCTCGACCCGCGCGGCGCGTTACCGCCAGTTGCGCTCGGCGGACGAAGCGGTCAGCGCCGAGATCCCCTGCCTGTCCCTCGACGGGTATATCCGGACCCTCACCCGGATGTTTCACCTCCGGCGCGATGCGTTGGCGCTGTCGGTCGAGACGCTTTTCTACCGCGGGCTGGTGTTGACCCAACCCGCCGTGGAGCGGGAAAAACTGAACCGGATCGCCGCGTCGCCCGCTCTGCTGGATGCGCCGATCCTCGTGACGCGCACGCGCCAGCTCGACTATGTGTCCGTCGGGCACACGCGTCTGCGCGCCCGGCTCGAGGCCGGTCTGCGCTCGATTCAGGCGATGGTCGTGCATGTGGACCACGACGGCCTGAACGGGTTCCTCGACAAACAGGCGCACCAGTCGGGTTACCTCACCGGCAACGAAGGGATTCGCCGCATGGGAGTCCTTTGAAAGAGAGAACAGGATAACGCATGCAAAAATTGGAACCTTATCCTGTCGATCCTGTTATCCTGTCTGATTTTTCTTTTCTTCCCGGAAGAAATCAGGAGGGGGAACTACCTTGAACGCAATCTCGATCAATCTGAAAATACTGGAGACAAAATGAACGGAATCGAAAAAATGGACCCGGCGTTGGCGACGAAGCTGCAAGCGCTCGAAGCGGAAATCGGTCGCTACCCCTCGGCGCTGGTCGCCTTCTCGGGCGGGGTGGACAGTACCTTATTGGCGTATGTGGCCGGGCGCGTGCTCCCGGGGAAAGTTCTGCTCGTGACGGCGGAATCCTCGACCTACCCCCTCGAAGAGATGGAGGAGGCCAAACGCCTCTCACAGGACTTCGCGCTGCCGCACCTGATGGTGCGCTCCGAAGAACTCGACATTCCGGAGTTCCTGGATAACCCGCCCGACCGCTGTTACTACTGCAAGCGGGAACTGTTCGCGCAGCTGGTGCGGATCTCAAAGGAACGGGGATTGGCGGGGGTGTTCGACGGCAACAACGCCAGCGACCTGTCCGACTTTCGTCCGGGTCGCCGCGCCGTCGAGGAACTGGGCGTCGTGTCGCCGCTCGAACGGGCCGGGTTGACCAAGGAGGATATTCGCGCCCTGTCGCGCCATTTCAACCTGTCCACATCCGAGAAACCGGCGATGGCCTGTCTGGCCTCGCGGTTCCCCTATGGGGAACGCATCACGCGCGAGAAACTGGATCGCGTCGGCCAGGTTGAGCGCGCCCTGCGCCAGATGGGTTTCACGCAGTTGCGCGTCCGGAGCCACGGCGATCTGGCCCGCATCGAGTTCGACTCCGCCGAAATGCAAAAGGCATTCGACCATCGTGAAACGCTCGCGCAGATCTGCCGTCAGGCGGGATTCGTCCACAGTTCTCTGGATCTGACCGGTTACCGCTGCGGCTCGATGAACGAGGCGCTGCAGGAGCGGTCAGTCTGAGAAAGCCTGGTTCACCCCCCAATTCCGTCGAACAGCACCGACGAGAGGTAGCGTTCCCCGGCGTCTGGGAGGATGACCACTATCGTTTTGCCTTCGAATTCGTCAAGGGCGGAAAGCCGGGCCGCCACGGCCGCCGCCGCGCCAGACGAAATACCCGATAGAATCCCTTCCTCTCGGGCCAGACGTCGCGCGAACTCGACCGCTTCGTCATTGTCCGCCTGCTCGACTCGATCCACGATAGACAGGTCCAGCGTGTCGGGTATAAACCCCGCGCCGATTCCCTGGATCTTGTGCGGACCCGGTTTCAGAGGCTCTCCGGCCAGTTTCTGGGTCAGAATCGGACTGGCCTTCGGCTCGACTGCCACGGAGATGATCGCTTTCTTCTGCGTTTTCTTGATATAACGCGAAATCCCGGTGATGGTGCCGCCGGTGCCAACCCCGGAGACGATGACGTCCACGCCGCCGTCGGTGTCGGCCCAGATTTCCGGGCCGGTGGTCTTTTCGTGAATGGCGGGGTTGGCCGGGTTCTTGAATTGCTGGGGCAGGAAGTACTTCTTCGGGTCCGAGGCGGCGATTTCTTCCGCCCGGCGCACCGCGCCACTCATCCCCTCACCGCCGGGCGTCAGGAGCAGGTTGGCGCCCAGCATGGCCAAGACGCGGCGGCGTTCGAGGCTCATGGTCTCGGGCATCGTCAGGGTCAGTTTGTACCCCCGCGCCGCGGCCACATAGGCCAGCGCGATGCCGGTGTTGCCGCTGGTCGGTTCGATGATTTCGGTTCCCGGTTTGATCAAGCCTTTTGCCTCGGCGTCCCAGATCAGCGCGGCGCCCAGTCGGCATTTGACCGAATAGGCGGGGTTGCGTCCTTCGATCTTGACCAGAACCGTCGCTTTCTTCCCCACGATCCGGTTGAGTTTCACCAGCGGGGTGTTGCCGATGGATTGGGAGTTGTCTTCATACACGCGTGCCATGATACGGTCTCCTTTTCTCACTGATGGGTCCTGATTCTATTGGAATTCTGCTGTGTCGTGAAGGGGAAAAACCCCTGGACGTCCGTTTTTGTCTCTTTTGTCTCCCGATCAGGCCAACGCCTGACGGATATCGGCCAGAAGATCGTCCGCCGATTCCAGTCCGACCGAGAGCCGCACCAGCGATCCGGTGATGCCCAGACGCTCGCGTTCTTCCCGGGGAATGGCGGCGTGCGACATGGTGGCCGGGTAGGTCAGAATGCTTTCCACGCCTCCGAGGCTGACCGCCAGGAGGGGCAGGTGAACCTTCTTCAGGAACGCCTTGGTCTGCTCCTCGTTTTCCAGTTCGAACGAAATGATTGCCCCGCCCCCGGAGGCCTGCGCCCGGTGGATGTCCCGTCCGGGGTGGTCTTCCAACAGGGGGTAATGGACTTTCCGGACCTGGGGCAGGGTCAGCAACGCGCGCGCCACGGTTTCCGCCGTTTTCTGCTCGGCTTCGAGGCGCACTCCGAGGGTTTTCATCCCGCGCAACAACAGCCAGGCGTCCTGGACCCCCAGAACCGCGCCGAACGCGTTCTGGATGAACCGGAGTCGCTTGGCCAGTTCCGGGGTCCGGACAACGGCCAGGCCCGCCAGCACGTCGCTGTGGCCGTTCAGAAACTTCGTCGCGCTGTGGACCACGATGTCGAATCCGAATTCAATGGGGCGCTGGAGGTACGGCGTCGCGAACGTATTGTCGGCGATGGTCAGGAGATTCCGTTCCCGCGCGATTTCCACCATCGCGTTCAGGTCGGTGATTTTCAGGAGCGGGTTCGAGGGCGTTTCGATGAACAACGCCCGGGTCTTGTCGGTAATCGCCGCGCGGACCGCTTCGGGGCGGGTGGTGTCGGCGAAGGTGACGGACAGGCCCCAGTGGGAGAAGAGTTTGGTCAAGACGCGGAAGGTGCCGCCATACACATCCTCGCTCACCACCAGGTGGTCACCCGGTTGGAACAACAACAGGACCGACGAGGTGGCGGCCATGCCCGAGGCGAAGGCGAACCCCGCCGCGCCGCCGTCCAGTTCCGCAATCGTCTTTTCCAGCGCCTCGCGTGTCGGGTTGCCGCTGCGGGTATAGTCGTACGCGCCGAATACTTCCGGATCGCTCTGGCTGTAGGTCGAAGCCAGATAGAGGGGAACGCTCGATGCGCCGGTCACCGGGTCGCGGTCCACGCCCGCGTGGATGATTTTTGTCTGGAAGTCCATGGGGCCTTCTCCCTTTCTCACAGAACCGAGTTCAGGTCGTTGATCAGATCATCGGCATCTTCGATGCCGATGGAAAGTCTTAAAAGCCGGTCGTTGATCCCCAACCGTTCCCGGAGGGCCGGGTCCATGTCGGCGTGGGTCTGAAGGGCCGGGAACGTGATCAGCGATTCGGTTCCGCCCAGGCTCTCGGCGAAGAGGAACACCTGCACCCCGGCCAGAATGTCCGGCACCCGGGCGGGGTTGTCCACCTCGAAGGCGATCATGGCGCCCAAGCCGCTGGATTGCCGCTTCAGGGTCTCGTGTCCCGGGTGGGTGGGGAGACCGGGGTAGTGGACGTGGGCCACGTGCGGGTGGTGGAGCAGAAACTCCGCCACGGTCCGCGCGTTTTCCTCCTGTTTCTTCAAACGCAGAACCAGAGTCTTGAGTCCCCGCAACACCAGCCAGGAATCCATCGGCCCCAGAATCGCACCTGCCGCATTCTGGAAAAAAGCCAGTCGTTCAGCCAATTCCTCCGTCCGGGCGACCGCCAGACCGGCCACCACGTCGTTGTGGCCGCTGAGGTATTTCGTTCCACTGTACACCGTGATATCGGCGCCGAACTCGAAAGGACGCGACTGAGCCGGGGTCAGGAACGTGTTGTCCACGATCAGAAGGGCGTTGTGGCGCCGCGCCAGTTCACCCAGCGCCGCCAGGTCCGCGACTTTGAGGAGAGGGTTGGTCGGCGTCTCGACAAACAGCGCTTTGGCCCCGCTTGAGGCGAGCATACGCGCTACTGCGGCGGTGTCGGAGGTGTCCACATAGAGAGCCTCGATCCCCAGGGCGCGGTAACCCTTCTCGAACAACCGGAAGGTGCCCCCATAGAGATCCTCGGTGACGAGGATTCGATCCCCGGGCTTGAAGAGACGCAACACCGTGTCCACCGCCGCCAGTCCGGAGCCGAAAGCGAACGCCCGCGCGCCGCCCTCAAGATGGGCCATCGTTTCTTCCAGAACCGACCGGGTCGGGTTCGCGGTGCGGGAGTAGTCGAAGCCGGTGCTTTGCCCCAGGGCGGGGTGTCGGAACGTGGCCACCTGATAGATCGGCATGGAGATTGCGCCGGTCTTCTCGTCCCAGGTCGAGCCGGCCTGAGCCAGAAACGTCTCGACTTTCTGTCGGGTGGGGGGGTGTTCGGCTTGGGGGTTCTGGATCGGCATGGTGTTGGTGTGACTCCTTTTCTCCCTCTCTGAATGGTATCCTTGCACACGAGATTCATTTAGTCAATCGGATTTGTGATAAAAAGAGAATCTTTTTTCATGCCCACTTTTCGGCGGAGGGCGACCGTGTTTCTCAAATACAGTAGTCGTTCGTCGTTTGTGTCGCCCGAAGCCGGTCTTCGTCCACCAGGTCTTTCAGAGTTTTGCTGTCATAGACCGATTCCAGGGCGGTTCGGGCTTCATCCCACAGGCCCATGAACACGCAGTGCCCCATCAGGGGGCACTTGTGGGTCGGGTTTTCCCCGGCGCACCCGACCGGGTGGATGGGACCTTCGATGAAGCGGACAATCTCCCCAACGGTGATGTCGCGGGCGGGGCGCTGGAGAAGGAACCCGCCGTCCTTGCCCCGGCGGCTTTCCACAAAGCCCCCCTGGCGCAGCTGGTTCAGGATGTTTTCCAGAAACCGCGGCGGGATCGCCTGCTTCTCGGCAATCTCGGTCAACCGGGTCAGTCCTTCTCCCTCGCGCTTGGCCAGTTCGAACAGCGCCCGCAGGCCATATTGACATTTCAATGAGACACCCATATCCATCATCCCTTTCTCAACTGATTTTATGATAAATCAGCGGAAGAACGATGTCAACTCGATTTCTTGAAGGGGGAGAAGGAAACGGCGGGAACTCCTCATTGTCTGGGCAATTGTCAGGTTGTCGGATGCCGGGAAGTCTCTTTGTCCGCCACGAGGGGCGGGATGGCCCGGAAGTGGCACGGGCGTCCCGCCCGTGATTTGCCGACGTTCTCGTCGGCCGGGCCGGGAATTTCGGGGGGGTTGTTCCGGAGCCTCTTCATGGGCGAGACGCCCATGCCACCTCAAAGCCGCCTGTCGGTCTGTGTGAGAACCCGAATATAAGGGAATGTTTGGTTCGACAATGAGGAGTCCTGGGGGAAGACGGCGAGATGGGGGAGAAATTTGGACAGGATTAACAGGATCAACAAGATGATCTTGTCAATCCTGTTAATCCTGTCCTCCAGAAACTTTCATTCCTTCGCCGGGGGAGGGGCGAACGAGAAATCGTGCCGGGTGGTTTGGAATCCGTATTCTGTACACTATCGTTCTCCATCAAATTACTCGGGAAAAGTGAAATCATGCTGTGTCCCCCCGGAGATTGGAATTGCTTCTGGAGAAGGGTACCCAAACTGATAAATGTCCTTGATGTTTCTCTCTACTGTCATGTGCCTATTCGCGGGCTCGAACCGGGAGTTTCCCGGTAAAAGGTTCTCGATCCGGTAATAGCCGCTGGCATCGGAGGTACAATTGTAAAGTGTACGGATGCGTTCCCCTTCTTTCCCGGTCGAGTAGATGTCGAGAAAGAAATTCGCATTGGGAATCGTTTCTCCGTTTTTTCTCACAATCTGTCCGGAAAGAGAGGTGTTGGCCCCCTCCCCGATCTGGAAGGATTTTGAAGCGCCCTTCGAGAGTTCAAAATTGATGGAGAGAATTCGGGACTCCCGTGGGTCGAGTTTCTCGGCATAAATTTCATGTGGCCCCTCTCCCAGATTTTCCCATCTGCAAATGTTGCCTTCGCGGATAGGTTCGGGTTGTGGGCCCCGATAATCCTTTCCCTTGTAGTCCAACCGGAAGGTCGCCGAGTTTAGAAAGGGTACCTGGTCCGGCGCAAAACGGACACTCGCCGATCCGGTGCGTGGAATTAGGGGAATGACAAGTTTCCCCGACTCCGGGTTGAGGAGCGCCTCTCTCTCCGAGTACAGGATCAGCCGGGTTCCATAGGTCCGATTGTTGGGGAGAAAGAGTAATCCACCTTCTTTTCGGGAGGGTTTGAGAGAGAAAATGCCTTGAGAATCAGTGACTTGAGCCTCCAGGTAGTTGTGTGTAGAAAAGTCGTCTCCATCCTTGATATAGCTTTTGAGGAGGCCATCGTTTCCCGGCAAATACCGGACTTCGACCCCACTGATCGGGTTTTGTGTTTCCCCATCCACGACGGTTCCTTCGAGGGGTTTCTGACGTTCCAGTAGGATCTCGATGTCTTCCATCCCCGGTTTTATTTCAACCTCACCATAGCTCCCAATATATCCTTCGGCCTCAATGATTGAATAATAATGCTTATTGGAGGATAACCCTGCCAGTGTGAAACGCCCCTCTTTCGAATAAATTTGTATCTTGATTTCGGGATTATCGAAGTCCCGGCAACAAATCGTGTACTCCGAGATCGGTTTATTTGTCTCCTTGTCCAGAACGCGTCCGCTCGCTTCTCCCTTGCTTTTGTCCTGGAGGACAACGGGTGTTTCTCGACCGACGGCGGCGGGGATATCCGAGAGAGGGGTGTACCCCTCTGCCTCCACCCGTAACATGGCGGGGCCGACATAATAGGGCTGGAGGGTTCCGTCGTCCGCCTTGTACTCCTCGCGTGCCACATAGAATTCCTTCTTTGCGGGATCGATCCCCTGTTCATAATCGGGTTTCTGCTTCCGGAGGGTCTCCAGATCCGGCAGGGGCGAGACGCTGGAGGGGAACACACTGACGCACGCCTTCTCGATCGAGAACCGCCCGTCGGAGTCGGTGAGGGTCCGGGCGCGGCAACAGTAGGACGACGCGGTGACGAGGGCGCTGGGAACGGGCTGTCCGGCCTCGTCCACAACTGTCCCTTGGATCGGGAGAAATTCCTGCCCGCGCTCGTTGTGAGGCGTGCTGTCGCCTTGCCATCCCTCTACAACCGCCAGATCGATCTCCACCGTCTTTTCCGCCTCGACCGAGAAGGAAGGATATACATAAGTCCCGATTCCACCCTTCAGGTGAACCAATGGCAAACTGTACGCGGCACCGGTTGGCCCTACCCGGACCTGAGTACCGATGGGGAGTCCGTCCACGAGGGCGATCCCCTGCGCATTGCATGTTACCGTCTGGTACAACTTTTCCTTGAAGGGGACCGTGACTTTGAGTTCAAGGTTCCCGATCGGTTTTTTCGTCTCGGCGTGGATTGCGTGGATTCGGGCGCGGCCTCCTTTGTCGAGGTAGAAGGCGACGGTGTTGTCCCCGTTTTTCTCGACCTCGACCGACAGGTGTTCGCGGGTGTAGCCTTCCACATGGGCCATGGTGCGGTGCGAACCGGTGGGGAGGCCCACGAGGTTGCAGAACCCCTCGGCGTTGGTCGTGCCGGTGATCGAGAGGCCACCCGACGCGAACGCGACCTCGACGGAGGCGTTGGGAAGAGGTTTGAGGGTGGCCTTGTCGCTCACAAGCGCCACGAGGGTCAGGCCGGATTCCAGGGTGAGGTCGAAGGGACCGCTCCGCTTGCCGTGCTCGGGCATCGCCAGGACAGGGGCGTCCACGGTGACGAACTCACCCAGGCGCGCCTGGATGCGGACGGGACTCTCGGGGAAGGAGCGGATTTCGTAATGCCCCTGGGCGTCGGCGGTCGCGGTGGCCGGGAGGGCGGACTCCTCCCAGAATTTCCGGGTGGAGTCGGAAGCCCTCACGACGGCGACCTGCGCGCCTGGAGCGGGGACTTTGCCGGTTCCTTTCGGGTTCCAATAGACCGTTCCGTGGAAGTCGTAGGCCTTGTTCAGAAACAACTCGAGCGTCTGGGTCGTGTACACCCGCGCGCTTTCGATGAAGAGGGGGGCGACCCCCGGTCCGTCGGCGTTCACCTGAAACCGCAGGTTGCGGGTGAGGGGGATTTCGGACGGGAGCGCCAGGTCCACCCGGCCCGCCTTGTCCGTCACGCCGGTGAGGGGCTGAGATGGTTTTTCTTCATTCTTTGCATCATTGTGCGGCGACACATTATTCGGGGACAGAGTAATGGAGACCCCCTCGACCGGTTCGGCGAAGTCGCGCCAGGTGACCCGGACCGCGATGGATTGGGATTCGGGGACGGGAGCCGGGGTCGCGGCCAGGGACGGAGGGGTCGGGGCGGGCGTCGGTTCGGGTTCCGGGGTCACCTGCTGCGCGGCGGGTGAAGGGGTCTCGCGGGAAGCGATTTTTTCCTGGTTCCCGGTCCCCCACAATCCCCACATCCCCGCGATCACAAGCAGCGCCAATCCCAGACCGATGACCGTCCCTTTTCGTCCCATTTCGTGTGTCCCTTTCCGGTTCTCCACCCTGGGTCATAGAAACTCATAAATACTGGGTTCTTTTAGCACATCAATCCGGGGTATCAACATTTTTTATCAAAGAAAATAAGAAAGACGATTCAGGGGGACAGGATTGACAGGATTCACACGACAATCTTCGCGGTCTGAACAAGAGAAGCCTGAAAGGCTTACATGTGACAGCCCAGGGGCGAGCGAAGCGCCGCCCTGGGTTCCGAACCCACTCTTTCCGGTGCTGAAGGGGTACAACAAAAGGCCCGTCCCCCCGTTTTGTTCAACCCTTATAGGGTTGGATAGAAAAAGGCCTGTTCCCAGGGCGACGCGCTGCGCGCTCTGCCCTGGGCTATCGTATGTACAAGCCCTTCGGGCTTTTCCTGCACAGGCGCTTGTGCGTCGCGATACCTCACGGACGGCAACACTTTCAAGATCACCCTCTCGAAGTCGGTTGTCTGTCCTCCCTTGACTTCAAGGGGGCCGAGGCGTAGATTAAACATATATTCTTTCGACACTTTCTGGGAGTCCTGATTCTCAGGCGTCCAGGGTTGTAACCGTTCTGTGCAGGGGCACGCAGGGTTTCTGAAACCGGGGTGTGGTTGGCCGCAGGTCTGTATCAGTCGGACGACAGGGTTTCCAAACGCGATTCTGAAGATCCATGCGGAGGATCAGGAACATGCAAAGAAAGCCTTTTCTTTTTCTGTTGCTGGGGAGTCTTGCGGGTTGCGCTCTGATCGGGCTTGTCTGCTGTGGCAAAGCGGAACCCAAGTCGCAGGCGAGCGTTGGGAAGTCCGAGGCCCGGCAATGGACGGTCGCGGAAGCGGACCGGATGATGAAGGAATACTATGCGCCGGGCAAGTTATTCAAGATGCGGCTGGGGCGGGAGAAATGGGCCAAGGACCCCGAGCGGGCGTGGGAGTGGTTTGTGCGCCGTCGCCGGGGTGACGAGGGGGTGGTTCCGGTGGCCTACCGTGAGCAGGCGCTGGCCTACAGCCGGGCGAACTGCCGTCCGACGGTGAAGGGCGATCTGAGCCGCCCAGGGGCCGCGATGCTCGAACCGCAGGCGGCGGTGTGGCAGTTTGTCGGTCCGGTGACGGCGGGCGGGGTTCAGCCTTCGGGCCGCATCATTGACCTGGCGGTGCATCCCAACAGCCAGACGATCTATGCCGCCTCGGCAAGTGGCGGGGTGTGGAAGACCACGAACCAGGGGCAGAGCTGGACCAATTGTACGGACAACAAACTGCCCAGTCTGGGATGTGGCTCGATTGCCCTGGACCCGAACAATCCCGAGATCGTTTATCTGGGGCTGGGGGAGGGGATGACGGGGAGCGGGACGGGGGTGGAACCGTTGGGGACGGGGATTTACCGCTCGCCCGATGGCGGGCAAACCTGGAATCTTCTGCCGGGCACGGGCAATGGCACGATGCAGTTTGTGGTGGATATCCGTTTCCTTGGGAACTCGAACACGATCGTGGCTGCCGCGACCGGGGGGTATGGCGGGGTGGGGGCCGGGTTGTGGAAGAGTGTGGATGGCGGGTTGACCTGGAACCCGGTGGGGAATACGCAGGGAGTGGCGATCTGGTCGGTCTCGGTGGACCCGCAGAATCCCAATAACGTGGTTTTCTCCTCGCGCGAGCGGACGCAGGACGGGGTGATTGCGGGCCTCTATTACTCGACGGATGGCTTGGCGACTTTCACGCCCGCCACGATTCCCAACAACGGCAGCTACGACCAGAACATCGGCAGTTCCGCCCGCATCGAACTCACCCGCTGCGACCAGAGCGCCAACACCCTCTACGCGCTGGTGGGCAGCGAGCGCAGCCGTATCCACGGGCTGTGGAAGTCCACCAATGGGGGGCAGTCGTGGACGGCTCTGACCCTGACGGGCGTTCCGGCGAGCGGCGATTACTGGCCGGGCCAGATGACTTACAACAACTGCATCGCGGTGAATCCGGCGGACCCCAATCATGTTCTGTTTGGCTCGAACCTGCGGGCCTACAAAAACACCGGAGGTGGGACGGGCAACTGGCAGGCCACGATGGACTGGGCGGGCGACAACGGGTTACCCTATGTGCATGCCGACCACCATGTGATCGCGTTTGACGAGAATCAGGCCGGGACGATCTACATGGGAACCGATGGCGGGTTCTTCATTTCCTTCGACAACGGCCAGACCTGGGAGGAGCGCAACGTCGGGATCGTTTGCACGCAGATCTACCGCATCGCGAACCATCCGGCGAATGCCAACTCTCTGATGATGGGGTGCCAGGACAACGACAAGTATGTGCGAAAGCCGGATGGCGCGTGGCACCATTATCCGAATGCCTTCGGGGACTGTATGGAGGTGGATGTCTATCCCAACGACGCCCAGCAGGACGCCTTTCTCGGGATGAATTACAACGGCGCGACGATGCGTTTCACGCCCGATGGCGGCGCGAACTGGTATTTTCTGCGGCTCTACACCTCGCAGGATCCCAACTCGGGCGAGGTGTTGCCCAACAATGGCATTCCCGACGATGAAAGCGGCGCGTGGGTGGCCCCGTTCATGTTGGACTCGAAACACCCGGACAACATCTGGGTCTGCCTGAAGCATGTCTATCGTCGTCCGTATGACGATCAGGTCGTGCAGAACTGGACGCGTGTGGTGACGCTGCCCGAGACGCAGGGCGTGGATTCGTGGGAATACATGGACCTGTCGTGCGGCGCCGCGGATCGGCAGGTGTATGTCGGCTACTCGCGGTATTTCAACAACCGGTGGGGGACGGGGATTTACCGCGCCGACATCGGCGACGGAACCGGCGCGAGTACCAATCTGGTGGAATTGAATCTGCCCCGGGTGGGGTATCTGGGCGCTCTGAAGTGCGATCCGGTGGACAACAATACGCTGTGGATCACGTTTTCCGATTTCTATCTGGAACCGCAGGGACAGGCCCGCATTTACATGTCCACGGATCGGGGACAGACCTGGACGCCCAGGACGGGTAACTATCCGCAGGATCTGCCCGCCACGGCGATCTTCATTGACCCCACCAATACCCAGACAGTCGTTCTCGGAACAGACTTGGGATGTTATCGCACGGCGGATGGCGGGACGACGTGGCAGGAGTACAACGAGGGGCTTCCCGGCACGGTGGTGACCGACTTTGCCTACTTTGCCCCGACCCGCACCTTGCGCTGTGGCACCTACGGGCGTGGCATGTGGGAAATCGCTCTGGATGGAGGAGCGGGCGAGCCGGACATCTCGGTCTTCCCGGAGTCGCTGAGTTTTTACAAGGCCAAGGAGGACGTCCGAGTCTCTGAACCTGTGTCCGAACCGACTGCGCAAGCCCGGAGGGCTGCGATTACCATTCTGAGTGATGATTTCGAATCGGGGTCGCTGGCCAACTGGGACATCGGCGTTTCCCCCGAGGTATTCGATACCCGCTGGGGGATCGACAGTACTTACCGGAACCCCAAATCGGTCTGGTGCGCGGCGGGGGGCATCTATCCCAAAGACCCGGCAACCGAATACTATCCGGGCTACATGAACACCTATATGGCCTATGGGCCTTTCAGTCTCAGCGACGCCACGGCAGCCCAGATGACATTCAATTCCTGGGCCGATGTCGGCTACAGCGACTGGTTCAATCTCTATGTGTCCACCAATCCCGACGACGTCAATCAGTATGGAACCATTTTCGAGTTCAATGGACAGACGGGTGGGTGGGTGCAACCCTCGGTGGATTTTGCGAATGTTCCCACCCTGGGGAATCTGACCGGGAAACCGCAGGTCTGGGTGATTTTCCAGTTTATCAGCGATTTGCATGTTATGGGCGATTTGTGGGAGGGGGCGTGGATAGACAATGTCCTGATCACGAAGTCAACGGGAGGGGCTGGCGATTTGCCGGCGCCGACCGGAGTCACGGCGACAAACAACCTGCCGGATAAGATTGTGGTGAACTGGAATGCTGTGGCGGGCGCGACGCATTATCGCGTCCTGTTCACGCCCAATGTGGACAGTCCGGGGCAGGCCACCGTGATCGGAGACTGGTTTGCCTCGACCGCGCTGGGGTTCGATGTGACGGGCGCCAGTCCGGGTGTGACCTATTACTTCTATGTGCAGGCAAAAGACGCAACCCGGACGAGTGTCATGAGCGCTCCGGGAGCGGCCGGGTCTTTGGGGACGGGCGGACTGGAAGCGCCTGCCGGTGTCGCGGCCACTCAGAATCTGGCGGACCGGGTCACCGTTTCGTGGAATGCCGTGACCGGCGCCACGCAGTATCAGGTGCGGCGCGCCACGACAAACAACGCCGGGGTGGCCACCGATCTGAGCGGGTGGATCAATACCCTGACCTACGACGACACGACGGGCGATCCGGGGGTGTCGTATTTCTACTTTGTGTTTGCCTCGGATGGGGCCGTGACCAGCCCGGCCAGCATCGGCGCAGAAGGCAAACGCACCGCCGCGCCTCCCTTGCTGGCGCCGACCGGCGTGACCGCCACTCAGAACCTGGTGGGGCGCGTCACGGTCACCTGGCAGGCGGTGGATACGGCGCAGGAGTACCAGGTCTGGCGGGCAAAAGGGGTGGACAATGCGGCGCTGGCAACGGCGATCAGCGGGTGGGTGGCGGCGCTGACCTACGACGATCAGACGGTGGAGGTGGAGCAGCCCTACTTCTTCTATGTCAAGGCGCGCAATGCCGCCAGTGAGAGTCCCTTGAGCGCCGGCGCGCAGGGACAGGCCACCAGTGGTTCGTCTCTGCCCGCCCAGACGTTCTCCGTCACCAATACGGGTTTCGGAACGCTTCGGATTGACAATGTGGCTTCCCAGAAGGGAAGCGTCTGGTTGATGGTGACGCCGCCGCGCGCGTTTCCGATCAGTCTGGGAGGGGGCGAGTCCGCGCAATTCTCGGTGCGGGTACAGGATCTGGGTTTGGCGCAGGGACAGTATTCGGACCGGCTTCTGATTACCCACAATGTGACGGGTAAAAGCCCTTATCCCACCGGGGTGGATGTGGTTTTCTCGAATGGTGTTCAGACGCCCGATCCTCCAGCCACGCCGACTCCGGCGGATGCGGCACAGGAGGTGCCCGTCGCCGCCACGCTGGACTGGGCGGACTCGGCCCGGGCGACCTCGTACGATCTCTATCTCTGGAAAGCGGCTGCCGCGAAACCCACGGCGCCCACCGTTGCGGATCTGGCGGTCAGTGAATACGCACCGACCGCGGCTCTGGAAGCGAGTACCCTTTACAACTGGACGGTGACGGCCCGAAACGCCAGCGGCGACACGGTCGGACCGCAATGGTCGTTTACCACGCGCGCCGCAACCGGCGGTGCGCCCGACCAGCCTGCGAATCCAGACCCGGTCAACGGAGCGCAGGATGTGGATATTTACACCGCACTCGACTGGGGCGACGCCACCGGCGCAACTTCCTACGACCTCTATGTGTGGAAGGCCGTTGTGGGAAAACCGGGTGTCCCCACTCAGGCGAATCTGGCCGTGAGCGGCTATCAGCCGCCTGTGCCTTTCGACGCGGCGGAAGAATACCGCTGGCAGGTGGTGGCGAAGAACGCGCAGGGAGAAACTCCCGGCAACACCTGGTCGTTTGTGACGGGAGAATCGGTTTCCACGGCGGCTCCAACGGAACTGGCTGCGTCCACTGGGCAATACACGTATCGCACGGCGCTGAGCTGGAAGACGGTTGCGGGCGCGACGCACTACCAGGTCTTCCGGGCTGAAACTCAGACCGGGCAGAAACAGGCCCTGGACTCCTGGCAGGCCGAGAATGCATACGACGATTACTCCGCGCAACCCGGTCGCACCTATTTCTATTGGGTTCAGGCGGCCCGCAACGCCGAGGGAGCCGCAGCTGGCGCCCTCGGTGGACCGGTCAGCGGATTCACACTCCAGACGGCTGTGGCCCAGAATGTCTATAAGGTGAACTACCGGAATTGTACGCTGACGGATGAGATCGCGCAGTCGGGGGTTCTGCGGATTACGGGCAGTTCGGAAAAGAGTTCCGCCCGCATTCTCTGGATGAAGAAGGGCGCCCCCGCCAACGCCACGGACAAGCCGGGAGTGCATTACCTGACGGCCTCCAGTATCCCGCAGGTGACCATTGATGGGGCTTTCGGATTGTTCTACACACAAGCCCCGATTCAAAATCTCCAGGTTGCCGGAAAGCTCAAATCGTTGTCGGCGGCGGGGTGCAACGTACAGAACATTGCCGCCGCAGATCTGGGATCCGTGAGTATTCAATGTGCCGCCGCCTCGACCGGCTCGCCGCCCGTTCTGGCGCACACGTCTATCGGCACTGGCACCGGGACTCAGAAGATGAAAGTTCAACTGGCCGGAACGATTCTGTATCGCCTCGAAACGCAGCAGCCGGTCCAGTATGTGAAGGTTTCCACCCGCAAGTATGTGGATGCCGTCACCCGGCAGAAACAGGTGAGCCTGGGGGGTATCGGTCCGGCGGCGGTGGTCGAGGCTCAGGCGTGGAATCGCACGGAAGTCTCGAAAGCGCACAACTATGGGAAGATGGCGTTTCTCTCGGCGCAAATGATCGTCAGCGCCGGTGGACCGATCGTTTCGAGATCCATCGAGGGAGCCGTGACGAAACTGCAGGTCTCGGGCGGTGTGTTTACGACGCTGGCCGGGAAGACGGCGGCTTTGGGGAATGTGCGGGTGGAGCGGCTTCAAAGCTCGGCGCCCTTGAAACTGCTTTCGGCAAAATCGGTCCTGGTGAACGGGGCCCGGCAGGGTGGGTTCCTCGGGTGGGAATCCACTCCCGCCAGGATGCGGGTTCTGGCGCCCGGGATGACAACGATCGAAGGCCAGGGAGGAGTGTCAGGCGTCTTTGTGGCCGGGTACGATGGTCTGGGGAATCCCAATTATTCCGGTTCCATCCTCACGATTCTCACCCAAACGGGGAAGATCGTGGGAGAGGCGCATGTCAGCCCGACCGCCCGGCCCATCAAATTCAAACCGGCGCAGGGGGATTTCAAGGTCTATAACAGCGCGCCCCAGTGATTCGGGGAGAATATCGGCGCCGTATTATCGTGTCTTTTTCTGCTTGCTCAGGATGGCGAATAAAAAGCAAGTTTATCTGGAAAAGAGAGAGCCGTCTAAAACAAGGAGGATTTTCTGTTTCTGCAATGAAGGGCGTTTCTTTTTCCTTGCGATTTCCGGTGGGCTGGCTTAGAGATGCAAAAGCTGTGTCTTTAATTTCGGAATTGAGGGAGGAAGATCATGCGGTTGACAAAGAAGTGGTGGGCTTTTGTTTTGTGTGTTCTGATGGTATCTCCGTGCGTTCTGGGCGCGGAAAAGAAAGATTATCCGGTGCAGCCGGTGCCGTTTACCCAGGTGCAGTTCGCGGATGGATTCTGGACGCCGCGTCTCGAGACGAACCGGAAGGTGACGATTCCTTACGATTTCAAGAAGTGTGAAGAAACGGACCGTCTGAGCAATTTCGACAAGGCGGCGGCGAAAAACCGCGGCGAGAAAGACCCGGGCAAGTTCATCGGGATCTTTTTCAACGATTCCGACGTCTTCAAGATCATGGAAGGCGCGGCCTATTCGCTGGCGATCCATGCGGACCCGGAATTGCGCGCCTATCTGGACAATCTGGTGAAGCGTGTGGCCGCCGCTCAGGAGAAGGACGGTTACCTCTACACGTCGCGGACCATTGACCCCGAGCATCCGCAACAGGGGTCGGGGCCGAAGCGCTGGTCGTATGAAGAGTCGTCGCACGAGTTGTACAACGTGGGGCACATGTACGAAGGCGCGGTGGCGCACTTTTTGTCCACAAACGACCGGACGTTTCTCGATGTGGCGATTCGCAACGCGAATCTGATTGACCAGGTGTTCGGTCCGAAGGGGCGTCCCGACGCTCCGGGTCATCAGGAGATTGAAATCGGCCTGTGCCGTCTGTATCGGGTTACGGGCGACGAAAAGTACCTCCAGTTGGCGAAGTTTTTCATAGACACGCGCGGGAACGCGAAGACGGGGCGCAAACTCTATGGTCCCTACAGCCAGGACCATGTGCCGGTGCTCGAACAGAAGGAAGCGGTCGGGCATGCCGTGCGCGCCGGTTATCTGTATTCCGGCATCGCGGATGTGGCGGCGCTGACGGGTGAGAAGGCCTATGTCGAGGCGATTGACCGCATCTGGAGCGATGTGGTGGAGAAAAAACTGTACCTGACGGGCGGCATCGGGGCGCGCGCGGAAGGGGAAGCCTTCGGCGAGGCATATGAGTTGCCCAACGAATCGGCCTACAACGAAACGTGCGCGGCGATCGCGAACTGCATGTGGAACCACCGCATGTTCCTGTTGCACGGCGACGCGTCTTACCTGGATGTACTGGAACGGACGCTCTACAACGGGTTCCTTTCGGGTGTTTCGCTCGAGGGGGACAAGTTCTTCTATCCCAACCCCCTGGCTTCCTCGGGCAATTACGAACGTTCGCCCTGGTTCGATTGCTCATGCTGTCCCTCGAATGTGGTGCGTTTCCTGCCGTCGCTTCCCGGCTATGTGTATGCCCAGCGCGCGGGCGCGCTCTATGTGAACCTGTTCGTGGCGGGTGAGGGCAAGATCGAGTTGCCGTCGGGAAAAGTGACGGTGCGCCAGACGACGCGTTACCCGTGGGAGGGCAAGGTGGCGCTGGCCGTGGAACCGGCGGACGGCAAGGCGGCTTCTTTCGCGTTGATGGTGCGCATTCCCGGTTGGGCGCGCAACGAAGTGGCGCCGGGCGGGTTGTATCGCTATGAGGACGCTCCGAAGGGGAAGGTCTTGTTGAAGGTCAACGGCCAGGATGTCCCCGTGACGCTCGACAAGGGCTTTGCGCGGATCGAGCGCGAGTGGAAGAAGGGCGATCAGGTCGAACTGGATCTGCCGATGTCGGTGCGGCGCGTGTTGTGCGACGACAAGGTCGAGGCGAACCGCGGTCGCGTGGCGCTCGAACGCGGCCCGATCGTCTATTGCGTCGAGGCGGTGGACAACGGCGGGGCGGTGAAGAATCTGTTTGTGTCCGAGAAGACGGTATTTGAGGCGGTAGAAACGAAGATGGATGTCATCGGCGAGTTGACGATCCTGAAGGGGAAGGCGGCGCGCGCGAAACGCGACGAGAAGGGCAATGTGATCGAAGAAGCCTCGGACATGCTCGCGATCCCCTATTACGCCTGGGCGCACCGCGCCAAGGGCCAGATGGCCGTGTGGCTGCCGCGTGAGGCGAAGGGCGCCGAACTGCCCCCCATCCCGACGCTGACGACGACGGGCAAGGTGACCTCGTCGCACGTGTGGGAGAAGGATTCGATCGCGGCCATCAACGACGGTCGCGAGCCGAAGAACTCGAACGATGCGGGAATCCCCCGCATGACGTGGTGGGACCACAAGGGCACGAGCGAATGGGTCGAGTGCCAGTTTGAGAAGCCTGCCCGGGTTTCGGGAACCTCGATCTACTGGTTCGACGACACGGGCGCCGGTCAGTGCCGCGTGCCGAAGGCGTGGAAGGTGCTCTATCGCGACGGCGAGACGTGGAAGCCGGTGGCGGTTAAGGGCGATTATGCCGTGGCGAAGGACAAGTTCAACGAAGTCGAGTTCGAACCGGTCCAGACGCAGGCGTTGCGCGTCGAGGTGCAGTTGCAGCCGGAAGTGTCCGGTGGCGTGCTGGAGTGGAAGGTGAAGGAGGCGAAGTAACGGTCGGCTTTTAGGCCTCGATCGCGAAGGCTTCTTCAATGGCGTGTTGAATGCGCAGGTCGTCCACCGGGGCGGTCTGCGCATTCGCGTTTTCCGGGGACACGAGCCAGATCAGGTATTCGCGATTGCCCTTGGGGCCGGGCAGGGGAGAGGGGATCAGTCCGGCGGGGATCAGGCCTATCGTGGGGACGATCTCCCGGACCATCCGGTCCAGAACCATCCGGTGAACCGCCGGGTCGCGGATCACTCCGCCTTTGCCCACGTGCTCGCGTCCGGCCTCGAACTGGGGCTTGATGAGGAAGACCATCTGACCGGTCCCGGGTTTCAGGAGCGATTTCGCCGGGGCGAGGATCAGGTTGAGCGAGATGAACGACACATCGCCGACGACCAGGTCCACGGGTTCGGGCAGGCTGTCGCCCGTCAGATGGCGCGCGTTGGTCTGTTCCCGCGCGATGACGCGCGGGTCGTTCCGCAGCCGCAGGTCCAGTTGCGCCGTGCCGACGTCAATGGTGTACACGCGCTGGGCGCCGTGCTGGAGCAGGCAGTGGGTGAACCCGCCGGTGGACGCGCCGATGTCGGCGCACACGGGCGGACAGGGCGTGAGCGCGGGCCAGGTGTCCAGCGCCGCCTGAAGTTTCCACCCGCCCCGGCTCACGAACCGGTCGCCGAGCGCGGTGACTTCCAGGGGGGTGGTGACGGCGAATCGCACGCCGGGCTTGTCGAGAACGGTGGTGCCGTGGCGCACCTGACCGGCCCGTATGATGCGCTGCGCCTTCTCGCGCGAGTCGGCCAGTCCGAGTTCCACAAGGAGGATGTCGAGGCGTTCTTTTTTTTCGGAGACCATGTTTTCCCGCAGTGGGTGGGATGAGTGGGGCGTGCTTTTCTAATAGACACCACATCGAATAACCCGTGTGCCTGTCCCGAATACACTGTATAGCAAGTTCCCTATCTGAAAGTCCAGTTCCTTCCGAGAACTGGTATTTCCTCTTGCGAACTGTTCTGTTGATACCTATATTCCAATATCAGGAAGTACGGAAAAGGCCGGATATTCTCGGGAGGTGTTTAAATGCGACATCGGACTATCACCATTCTGATCCTTTCAATTCTGAGTTTATCATCTGTCGGTTGGACTCAACAACCGGCTACGCCGGCACAGGTTAAATCCGATGCGGATTGCATCACAAACACCATCGGGATGAAACTCAAACTCATTCCAGCCGGGTCGTTCAAGATGGGTTCCTCCAGTTTCGAAGCAGGGCGGGATGACGACGAAGAGCCCTTACGTGATGTCAAGATCACAAAGTCCTTCTATCTATGCGTTTACGAGGTCACCCAGAAGCAATATGAGGAGGTAATGGGTTCCAATCCTGTAATGGATTACTATCGTTCGGAGTTCATCGGCCCGAAGAAACCTGTGGTTTTGGTTTCATGGGATGATGCCCAAGCCTTTTGCAAGAAACTTTCGGAAATTGAGAAACAGGAATATCGTCTACCAACCGAGGCGGAGTGGGAATATGCCTGTCGGGCTGGTACTACGACGGCTTACTATTGGGGCGATGCATTTGATGGAAAATTTTCATGGAGTGAGCCTCTTGCAAAAGTCGTTGAGTCGTTCGATTTTCAGGTGAAAAAGTGAGGAGAAAAAGGCATCATACGCTTGCTTAACAAACCCCGAAAGGGATGGCGGATCATGCACTTTCTCTCCTCACTGTTCACTACCCTACAACAACATCTTTTCCCGTTCCAGCAAGAAGCGCTGGGGGAACTCTGCGAAAAGCACAAGACGCTCATCGAGGTGGCCGAGTTGGCTTCGATCGAGAAATTCATGAGCCCGTTCGGTCGCAAGCCGATGGGGCGCCCGCGCCACGGACGCCAGCCTCTCGTCCTGGCGTTTCTGGCCAAGGCCGTCTGGAATTGCCCGACCACCCGCGCGCTGCTTGATCTGCTCGGCGCTGACGCCCCGTTGCGGCGTCTGTGCGGCTGGGAAACGCGGGCCGACTTGCCCAGCGAAGCGACCTTCTCGCGCGCCTTCGACGAATTCGCCCGCACCGCTCTGCCGCAGGCGATTCACGAAGCGATGGTCAAAAAGTGCTGCGGGCCGAAGTTGGCAGGTCATACCAGCCGAGACTCCACGCCGATCCAGGGGCGCGAGAAGGCGGCCCGCAAAGAGTCTGCGCCGCAGAAGTCCAAAGCCCGGCGCGGGCGTCCGAAGAAAGGCGAGGAGCGGGCGCCCAAGCCGCCGCGCCGTCTGGAACAACAGGGCCGGCACTCGCTCGAAGAAAACCTCCAGGATCTGCCGACCGCTTGCGACCGGGGCTCGAAAAAAGACAGCAAGGGCTTCAAGAAATCGTGGATCGGCTACAAACTGCACGTCGATTGCATCGACGGCGACATCCCGGTCAGCACGATTCTGACGAGCGCCTCGCTGCACGATTCGCAGGCGGCAATCCCGCTGGCGCAGATGACCGGCCAGCGCCTGACCAACCTCTACGACCTGATGGACTCGGCCTACGACGCGCCCGAAATCAAAGCGTTCAGCGAGGGGCTGGGGCACGTGCCGATCATCGATCAAAATCCGCGCCGCGGCGAGAAGTTGCCGATGGATTCGCATCGGGCGGTCCGCTACCGCGAGCGCAGCGCGGCGGAACGGGTGATGAGCAACATCAAGGACAACTACGGGGGACGGTTCGTGCGGGTGCGCGGGGCGGCCAAGGTGATGTGCCACCTGATGTTCGGGATCGTGGCGATGACGGCCCGTCAAATTTTCGCGTTGCTGAGATGAGCGGCCCGGGGCGAATCGAAATGGAAGGGAGAAAATCAACGGCGAAACCGCCGAGTGGCAATCGCACGCCCCGTCCCCAGCGAAAAAGGGCGATTTTGGCGGTAAAGAGCAAGCGAACAGGCGTTCTCGCTCAGAAATCATCTCCCCGAAACGATTAGCCCCGCTTTTTCGCCGTTTTGCCCAATACTTTTGCAAGAGGCTCGGAGTGAAATGAATTCCGGGTGGAAATTACAGGAGGTAGGCTTGCTCAAACCGAACGCTTGGGGACTCTACGATATGAGTGGTAACGCTTGGGAGTGGTGCGAAGATTGGTTTCTTGGGGCCTACTCCCAGGATGAACAAATTGATCCCAAAGGGCCCACTGTGGCCTTTGAGCGTGTGTATCGTGGTGGTAATTATGGATCTTTTCCGCATTTCTGCCGTTCTGCAAATCGTGGCAGTGGCATGCCCGACAGTGGTGACGCCCATATCGGTTTTCGGGTTGTTCGGGTTCTTCCGAAGGATCAGACTACGACTTCTTCCCTGAGTGAGATAATACCGGCAGCCCCCGCAAGAACTGGGGAAAAAGTTGCCAAAGTTGTTGATGGTATCCTTACCAATACGCTGGGCATGCAGCTCAAATATATTCCGGCAGGATCGTTTCAAATGGGTGCTCCCGACAGTGAGAAATTTGGAAAAGAGAACGAAGGGCCACTGCACAAGGTGACATTGACAAAACCTTTTTATATGGGTGTTTATGAGGTCACCCAGGAGCAATATGAAGAAGTCATGGGGGAAAATCCCTCAAAAACTATCGGTCGAAAGAAACCGATTGAGAGGATTACCTGGGGTGATGCCCAGACTTTCTGCAAGAAACTTTCGGAAATTGAGAAGCAGGAGTATCGTTTGCCGACCGAAGCGGAATGGGAATATGCCTGTAGGGCGGGAACGCAGACGATGTTTTATTGGGGGGAAAAGTTTGACGAGAATGCCCTGTGGTATATAAAAAGTTCGGGAGATAAATTGCAGGATATCGGGATGCTCAAGCCCAATCCCTGGGGTTTGTATGATATGATGGGGAATGTCGCCGAATGGTGTGGGGATTGGGCAGCGGATTATCCGAAAAATGGCGAGCAGACGGATCCGACAGGTCCAGTTAGCGGCTCTGAACGTGTGCTTCGTGGCGGTGGTTTCTGGGCAGTTCCCGCCGGAAGCCGGTCGGCGGCTCGTTACTTCGCGCCACCAGATGGCCGTGGCAGTGGAGTGGGGTTTCGGGTTGTCGCTGTTCCGGTAGCGGGACAATGATGCAGGACAGACTGTCTGTATGTGTGTCGTTGAAAGCGGTCGAGGGTACAGAAGGTTTGTGACGGATGAAGAAAGATTTTGAGGCAGAAATGAAATACCCGGAAACGGCGCGTCGGATGCCGGTGGGGTTGCCGCTGGCGCCGGAAAGTGAAGAGGGGCGCATGGCGCTGGCGATGGAGGAGGCGCGGCTTGGCGTTGCGGCCAACGAGGTGCCCGTGGGGGCCATCCTGGTGGGGCCGGGGGGGGAACTGCTGGCCGTGGCGCACGACGAGCGGATGGCGCTGGCCGATCCGACCGCGCACGCCGAGATTCTGGCGATGCGCCGCGCGGCGCAGATCCTGGGCGACTGGCGGCTGGACGGATGCGACCTCTATGTGACGCTCGAGCCGTGTCCGATGTGCGCGGGCGCGCTGGTGCTGGCGCGGGTGCGGCGGGTGGTCTATGGGGCGACGAGTCCCAAGAGCGGGGCGGTCGAGACGCTGGTCCGCCTGCTCGACGTGGAGGTGTTCAACCACCGGGTCGAGGCGCAGGGGGGACTGAAGGCCGAGGAATGCGGGGGTATCCTCTCCGCCTATTTTCAGTCGCGGCGGAATAACCCTAATAATCGCGGTTGAGCGCCAACGGCGCGATCTTATACCAGCCTGAGGCAGAGCGAAGCGCCGTCCCAGGAAGAAGCGTTTTTTTCTCATAAGGGCTGAAAGCCCGCTCTATTGAGACGTTTTTGCCCTTTTTCATAGTCCAGGCTTTCAGCCCTTGCAAAAGGAGACATCCAGCCTGGGGCGACGCTGCGCTTTGCCCCAGGCTACGATCAATTCGCGCCGTTGGCGCTCAACTGCGACTTTTTGGTTCATTTGTTCCATCTTGAATGCACCTTCGTCCAGGACCGCAAACAGGAAAGCCCACCCCTGAAGGGCGGGCTTTCCTTGTTTTCATATCTGGTACGCGGCTTGTGCAGAAAATCAGCTGCGCCGCCCCATCGGCAGGTATTCGCGCAGGGGGGATCCCTGATAGATCTGGCGCGGACGGTAGATGCGGGTGCGCGGATCGCAGTTGACTTCGTACCAGTGGGCCACCCAGCCGGGCATGCGGCCGATGGAGAACATGACGGTGAACATGTTGGTGGGGATGCCGATGGCTTTCAACATGATGCCACTGTAGAAGTCCACGTTGGGGTACAGTTTGCGCTCGATGAAGAAGGGGTCCTGAAGCGCCGCTTCTTCGAGTTTCTTGGCGATTTCGAGTTGCTCGTCGTGGATGCCCAGGGCATTGAGCAGTTTGTCACAGGCCTTTTTGAGGATCTTGGCGCGGGGGTCGTAATTCTTGTAGATGCGGTGTCCGAACCCCATGAGTTTGAACTCGCGGGATTTGACCTTCTCGATGACCTGTTCGACTGTCAGTCCCTGATTCTGGATGGAGTCGAGCATTTCGAGCACGGCCTGGTTGGCGCCGCCGTGGCGGGGGCCCCAGAGCGCGCTGACGCCCGCGGCGGCCGAGGCGTAGAGGTTCGCGCCGCTCGAGCCGACCATCCGAACCGTCGAGGTGCTGCAATTCTGCTCGTGATCGGCGTGGAGGACGAGGATGAGGCGCAAGGCCCGGACGACCTCCGGGATGGCCACATATTCCCGGTAGGGGAGCGAGAACATCATGTGGAGGAAGTTCTCGACGTACTTGTTGTCCGGCTTCGGGTACACGATGGGGCGTCCGACCGACTTTTTGTAGGAGAAGGCGGCAATGGTGCGGACCTGAGAGATCAGGCGCGCCGCCGCGCGGGTGAAGTCGCGTTTCTCTTCCAGATTCATGATCTCGGGGTAAAAACAGGACGAAGCGTTGATCATGGCCGAGAGAATCGCCATGGGGTGCGCGTTGGGCGGGAAGCCCTCAAAGTGGTGCTGGAGGGACTCGTGGAGCAGTTCGTGTTCCGTGAGAAGTTCCGACCACCGCTGGGCTTGCTGGTAGGTGGGCAATTCACCGAAAATCAGGAGGTAGGACACTTCCGAGAAAACCGCGTTTTCGGCCAGAATCTCGACCGGATAGCCGCGATAGCGCAGGATGCCTTTTTCGCCGTCAATGTAGGTGATGGAACTCTCGCACGACCCGGTGTTTCCGTAGCCGTTGTCCAGCGTGATGCAGCCCGTGGTGTCCCGCAGTTTGGAGATGTCGATGCCGACTTCGTTCTCCGTGCCGGTGATCATGTTCAGAGGATATTCTTTGTCTTCGATCTTCAGGGTGCAGGTCTGGCTCATGGCGTTCCTCCGTGGCATCCTTTTTTTGATTGTTTTCGTTTAGCCGCGCCGTTTGTATCGGCGTCCTGTGCTCCTGTGTCCCTCTTCCCGCGTGTTCAGGCCAACCCGAGCAATGCCCAGTATGCCTTGCGCCGCGGGGCGTGTCAAGCCAAAGTGAAACCCGGAACAATCTGTCAACCGGCTCGGGCGGGTTTGCGTTGAACGGGGGAAAGTTTGTCGAGACAAAGGGGAAAAGGGGCGTTTCCGGGTGTTTTTTCGACGTTTCCCTTGCTATTGCCCCGCTTATTGGTGTATCGGTTGAGGACGCTTTATCGGCTGTCGTGTCTGCGGACATGCGGCCAACAGTCTGGAAAGGAACGCGCCATGATTCATCCCGATTTAGAAACGTTTCGAGAACGTTGCCGCCAGGGGAACCTGGTGCCGGTCTGGCGTGAAATCCTGGCGGATATGGAAACGCCGGTTTCGGCGTTCAAGAAAATTTCCGAGAGTGAAAACGCCTTTCTGCTCGAGAGTGTCGAGCAGGGCGAGCATCTGGGCCGGTATTCGTTTCTGGGGTGCGATCCGGAGGTCGTGTTCAAGTGTAAGGGCAAGGAAGTCAAAATTCTCTATCGGGGCAATGAAGAGGATTTCCATTCGTCGAGCGACCCGCTCGAGTCCCTCAAGGAATTCATGACCCGCTACAAACCGGTGGTGGACCCCGATCTGCCGCGCATGCCCATGACGGGGGGGGCCGTGGGTTATTTCAGCTACGACATGGTGCGCCACTGGGAGAATCTGCCCGATTCGAATCCCGACGACCTGCGCCTGCCCGACGCTTTTTTCTGCCTGACCGACACGCTGATCGTGTTCGACCATGTGATGCGGCGGATGTTCCTGATTTCCAATGCGCATGTCCATATGGACGATCCGGATCGGGCTTACGAGCAGGCGGTGCATAAGATTTCTCTGCTGCACGAGCGTCTGCGCGCCCCGTTGCCGCCCCGATCGGAACGGGACGAGGCGCCGTCTGAAGGGATGGAAGCAAAATCCGGCTCCGGCGATGCGATTCAATCCAACTGTACCCGCGAGGGCTTCGAGGCGGCGGTCGAGAAGGCCAAGGAGTACATCCGGGCGGGCGACATCTTCCAGGTGGTGCTCTCGCAGCGTTTCTGGCGAACCTACACGGGCGACCCCTTTGATCTCTACCGTGCGCTGCGGGCCATCAATCCGTCCCCGTATATGTACTACCTGCAACTGGGCGACTTGCGCATTGCCGGATCGAGTCCCGAAATTCTCATCAATCTGACGGACGAGGAAGTGTGTGTGCGCCCCATCGCGGGGACGCGTCCGCGCGGGCGCACGGTCGAGGAAGATCTGGCGCTCGAGAAGGAACTGCTGGCCGACCCCAAGGAACTCGCCGAGCATACCATGTTGCTCGATCTGGGACGCAACGACGTGGGGCGGGTTGCGGAGTATGGAACCGTCCGGGTGGACGACCGGATGGTGATCGAGCGCTACTCGCATGTCATGCACATCGTGTCGCAGGTCAAGGGGCGGTTGCGCAAGGGGTTGAACGCGTTCGACGTCCTGCGGGCCGGTTTTCCGGCGGGAACGGTGAGCGGCGCGCCGAAGATTCGGGCGATGGAAATCATAGACGAACTCGAGAACGTGCGGCGCGGGCCGTATGCCGGCGCCCTGGGATACGTTTCATTTTCCGGTGCGCTGGAGACGGCCATCACGATCCGGACGATGATTGTTCAGAACGACACGGTTTATGTGCAGGCGGGCGCCGGCATTGTGGCCGATTCGGTGCCCGCGCTCGAGTATCAGGAAACGCAGAACAAGGCGCGGGGCATGTTGCGCGCTGTCGATATGGCTTGCCGGGGGTTGGACTGAAAAGGGCAGGAGAAAAGACGATCATGACCGAATCGCAGAAGACGCCCAACGAAGCCGTGGAGTATGGAGCAGGCAGGATGGAAGAATGTTTGTCCGGTTTGCTGGAGATCAGCAATCTGGTCGGTTCGGTGCTGGAATTGAATATTATCCTGGATCAGATCTGCGCCATCGCGGCGCGCATGTTCCGGGCGACGGTCTGTTCCGTCTATCTGCTCGAGGGCCGCAGCGACCACCTGACCTTGCGCGCGAACTACGGGTTGGGACCGGAGTTCAAGGAGCGGGTAGGTCTGGCGCAACTGCCTGTCGGGCGCGGGTTGCCGGGGATTTCTTTTCAGACCAACCAGATCATTGCGGTTCCGGACGCTTCGCAGGATTCGCGCCACGAAACCGTTTATGGAGACAAGGACAACCAGCGCCACGCCTATATCTGCAACCCCCTGCGGATTCAGGCGGAGGTGGTCGGAGTGATGACCTTGCGCCGCGATTGCGATCAGGCGTTTTCGGACGAAGAATGCGTGTTGTTCGAGACCGTCTGCAAGCAGGTGGCGATCGTGATCGAAAAGTCGCGGATGTACTTCGACAAGGTCGAAGCGGAACGCCTGGCCGCGATCAGCATCAGCCTTTCCGAAGTGGCCCACTATATCAAAAACCTGCTCCAGAGCTCGCGCGGCGGCAGTTTCTTCATTGATCTGGGGTTCAAGCGCAACGATCTGGACATGGTGCGCAAGGGGTGGGACGTGTTGCAGCGGGCGAACAAAAAGATCGGGTCGCTCGTCATGAACATGCTGAACTACTCGCGCGAACTGGATTTGAAACTCGAAAAGTACGATGTCAACGCCCTGATCTATGAGATCCTGCATCAGGTGGACGACTTTGCGGTTGAGCGTGGCGTGGCGTTGATTCCCGAATTGCAGATCAATGTTCCCAAGATCAAAATTGACCATGACAAAATCTACGACGCGTTCCTGAACCTCATTACCAATGGGATTGACGCAATTGCCGAGGACTCCAAAGACGGCTACGTCCTCGTCAAGACGCGTCTGACAGAAGATCGCCAGTCGGTGGACATCTCTTTCCGAGACAACGGCATGGGGATTCCGAACGAGGTCCAGACGAAAATCTTCAATCTGTTCTTCTCGACCAAGGGCGATCGGGGGTCGGGTATCGGGCTGGCCAGTACGCGCAAAATCGTCGAGCGCCACTGTGGCAGTATCTGGTTCGACTCCGAGGAAGGTGAAGGCACGACCTTCACGGTGCGGCTTCCCGCGGAGCTGTGAGCGGGTGGATGAATGCCTGATCCCATGACCCAAGAACCTTTTTTCTCGATTATTGTCGTGAGCCTGAACGGTGGGCCGGTGATTGCCCGCGCGCTCGAAAGCATCCGGGCCACCGACTACGACCGCTACGAAGTGCTGGTGGTGGACAACGGCTCGACGGACAATCTCGTCGAGGTGGTCAAGACGGGTTTTCCCGAGGTTCTGCTGATTCAGTCCCCCATCAACCTGGGTTTTGCCGGGGGGAACAACCTGGGTATGCGTCAGGCCCAGGGCGATGTGCTGGTGCTGTTGAACGACGACACGGAAGTACGCCCCGGGTGGCTTCGCGCCTGGGTGCAGGCGATGCGCGAGCGCCCGCGCTGGGGGGCGCTCGGGTGTAAATTGCTCTATCCGGGCGGGCGGCTGATTCAGCACGCGGGTGGGGTGATCGAGAGCAACGGCCAGACGCACCACATCGGCTACGAGCAGGAGGATGACGGACGCTTCGACGAAATTCTGGCCTGCGACTACGTCACGGGCGCGGCCATTGCTCTGCGGCGCGAAATGGTGCAGCGTCTGGGGCCGCTCGACGAAAAGTATTTTCCCATCTATTTTGAAGAGACGGACTATTGCTGGCAGGCGCGGCGTGTGGGGTACGAGGTGCTCTACGTTCCGGACTCCGTGGTCATCCACCACGAGTCGCGCACCCAGGGGCGGTACAGTTTCCGCTTTGTGTACCGCTACACGCGCTGCCGGATGCGGTTTCTGCTGAAGTGCTTCTCGCGGCGCGAACTCCTGCGCGCCTTGCGCCAGGAACTGCGCTGGTGGCGGCGGTTCTGCAACCGGTCGTTTTACCTGCCTTTCTTTGCCGGGTATGTTTCGGCGGCCTGGCGCCTTCCCGGGCTTCTGCGCGACCGCAAGGCCTTCCAGTGCCGCATGGCGGAACTGGCGCGGGAGAGCTGGCGATAAAAACCATGTAAATTGCGGTTGAGCGCCACAGGCGCGAATTTATACCAGCCTGGGGCCAGCGCAGTGTCGCCCCAGGAACACTGTCCCCATTTTAGGCAAGGGCTGAAGGCCCGGACTATGAAAGAGGGGTGAAACGCTTCGATAGGGCGGGCTATAGGTGAAAGAGAAACGGCGCGTTCCCATTTTCTGGAAACGCGCCGATTTTCTTTTCCCTTTTTTGTCCCTTTTCGCTTACAGGTAATCTTCTTCTTCCTCGAGTTCCGGCTGGACGGTCTTTTCGGGATGCCGTTTGAAAAACAACCCCATTTTTTCGCACAGCACATAGAGCGTCGGGATGATGAAGACGCCGATTCCGGTGGCGATGATCATGCCGCCGAATACGACGGTTCCGAGGGCCTTACGCGCCTCCGCGCCCGCGCCGGTCGAGATGACGAGGGGCAGAAGACCCATGATGAACGCGAGCGAGGTCATCAGGATCGGGCGGAACCGCAGGCGGGCCGCTTCGATCGTCGCTTCGATCAGGGGCATGCCACCCGTGTAACGCTCGCGGGCGTACTCGACGATCAGAATCGCGTTCTTGGCCGCCAGACCCATCAGCATCACCAGTCCGATCTGGGCATAGACGCTGTTGGCGAATCCGCGCAGGTACACGCTGGCCAGAGCGCCGAAGACGCCGACCGGAATGGCCAGGATCACGGCGAACGGCACAATCCAGCTTTCGTACTGGGCCGCCAGGGTCAGGAAAACAAAGATCACCGCGATGATCAGGATGAAGTTGATCTGGTTGCTGGTCTTGGCCTGCTGGTACGAAACGCCGGTCCATTCGTATCCGTATCCCTTGGGCAATTCCTTTTCCGCCTTCTCGGTGATGGCTGCCATGATCGGACCCGAGGAAACGCCGGGAGCCGGCATGGCCATGATCTCCGCCGTGCGGTACAGGTTGTGACGCACCAGGGTATCGGGCCCGTTGGTCATGCCCACTTTGGTCAAGGTCGAAAGCGGGATCATGTCCCCGGTTTTCCCTCGGACGTAGAGTTTTCCGATGTCTTCCGGCGTCCGGCGCGCACCGGGCTCCGCCTGGAGCTGGACGCGGTAGGTGCGTCCGAATTTGTTGAGGTCGTTCACATACAGGCCGCCCATGCAGACATTCATCGTGTCGAAGATGTCGCTGACCGGCACGCCGAGCATCTTGGCCTTCTCTCGGTCCAGTTGCAGGTCCACCTGCGGCGAGTTCGTGTTGAAGGTCGAGAAGGCCATCGCGAAGCGCTTATCGGCCATGAGCGATCCGATGAATTTCTGAGACGTATCCACCAGTTCCTGAGGCGTGCCGCCGCTGCGGTCCTGAAGTTGGAACTGCGTGGCGCTGGCCGCGCCCATGCCGGGCAGGGAGGGGAAGGTGAAAACGGTGATCTGGGCTTCGCGTTCGGCCATGAACTGCATCTGGGCCTGGCGCATCAGCGCTTTCAATTGCAGATCGGGCTCTTCCCGTTCCGACCAGTGTTTGAGCGAGACGATCAGGGAGTTCACATAAGAGGCCCGGGTTCCCGTCATGAAACTGTTGCCCCCGAGACACAGAACGTTCTCGACGCCCGGCAGCGCCCGGCATTGGGCTTCGAGCCGATCGCTGACCACTTTCATGCGTTCCTGCGAGGCGCCTTGAGGCAGACGGATATCCAACATAAAAACGCCCTGGTCTTCATCCGGGACGAATTCGGTCGGCAGGATCTTGAAAAAACTCCAGCATCCGGCCGACAGCGCGATGACGGTCAGAATGACCAGAACCGACCGGCGAATCAGGACCTGGATCACACGGGCATAACCGCGTGTCGAGAGATCGAACGCCCAGTTGAACCCACCGAAAAAGAGCGCGAGTGGCCCCCGGTGTTTCTTCTTGTCCCCCTCGGTCTCGGGTTTCAGAAGCAGCGCGCACAGAGCAGGCGAGAGGGTCAAAGAGTTGAATGCCGAGATGGCCACTGAGACGCTGATGGCCACGGCAAATTGTTTGTACAACTGCCCGGTAATCCCCCCCAGAAACCCGACCGGGGCAAACACCGCGAAGAGCACCAGGGTGGTCGCCACGATGGGGCCGGTCACGGCGCTCATGGCCCGCCGGCTGGCCTCCACCGCCGAACAATGTTCTTCCTCCATGTGGCGTTGGACCGCCTCGACCACCACGATGGCGTCGTCCACCACCAGCCCGATGGCCAGCACCAGGCCGAACATCGAGACCGTGTTGATCGAGATCCCGAAGAGTTTGAAAAGCACAAAGGTCCCGATGAGGGAGACCGGCGCGGCCAGACAGGGAATGATGGTGGCCCGCCAGGACTGGAGGAAGAGGTACGTGACCAGGAACACCAGGATCATGGCTTCTACGAGCGTCGAAAGCACTTCTTTCAGCGACGTGCGCACGAATTTGGTCGAGTCGAACATGATCTCGTAGTTCACGCCCGAGGGGAAGGACTTCGAGAGATCCGCCATTGTCGTCTTGATCTGGTTCATCACGTCGAGGGCGTTGGAACCGGGCAACTGGAACAGCACGAGCGACGCGCTCGGTTTGCCGTTGAACTGGCTGTACGAGGCGTAGGATTTGGCGGCCAGTTCCACCCGCGCCACGTCCTTGACGCGTACGATGGTCCCGTCGGGTTTGGTTCGCAGAATCACATCCTCGAACTCGCTGATGTCGGTCAGACGGCCCTTGACGCGCACGGTGTACTCGAACTCCTGGCCATTGGGCATCGGCGGATCGCCGATACGTCCGGCCGGAGCTTGCAGGTTTTGTTCGCGCAGGGCGGCGGCCACGTCGGTAGGGGTCATGCCCAGGTTGGTCAGTTTGTTCGGGTCGATCCAGACACGCATGGCGTAGTCGCCCGCGCCTGCGACGAAGGAGTCGCCCACACCCGGGATACGCGCAATGGCGTCCACCAGGTTGATGGTGGCATAGTTTGACAGAAAGAGGTCGTCGCGGCTGTTGTCGGGCGAGTTCAGACTGATCACGGTCAGGAAGTCGGGCGATTTCTTCCGGATCGAAAGGCCCTGCCGGGTCACTTCGGCCGGCAGGAGTGGTTCGGCCAGTTTCACGCGGTTCTGCACCTCGACGGCGTTCAGGTCGATGTCGGTCCCGATGGCGAATGTGACGGTCAACGTCATCATGCCGTCCGCCGAACACTTCGAGTTCATGTAGAGCATGTTCTTGGCGCCGTTGACCTGTTGCTCGATCGGCGTGGCCACCGAACGCTCCACGTCTTCGGCATTGGCGCCGGGATAGATGGCGGTGACTTCGACCTGAGGTGGCGAAATCTGGGGGTACTGCATGATGGGCAACCCAAAGATCGCGATGGCGCCCAGCAGAGTGGTCACGATGGAAAGAACGGCGGCGAAGATCGGGCGACGAATGAAGAAATGGGAAAACATGCTCAGTTCCCCTTCTTCTCTGTGGGCGCCGTTGTGACCGCTTCTGTGGGGGGTGTTTCCGGCGTTTTCTCAAGCGTCACTTCAACCGCTTTTACCGGAACGCCGGGGCGGACCTTCTGCGTCCCGTTGACAATCACGCGATCGTCCGGTTTCAGGCCGTCTGTCACCACCTGTTCGTTCCCGATCCGGTCGCCGGTTTTGATTTTACGTTGTTCGACCGCGCCTTCGGCGCCGACCAGGTACACAAAGAATTCGCCCTGGAGGTTCTGGATCGCCCGCTGGGGGATCATGAGCCGGGGTTTGTCCGAGTTGCGCGTGATCCGGACCTGGCAGTACAACCCATCTCTGAGAAGACCCGCGGGATTGGAAAATTCGCCACGCAGGGCCAGGGTGCCGGTCTTGGGGTCAATGGCCCGATCCAGAAACGTGATCTTGCCCGTGTGCGGATAAACGCTCCCGTCGCCCAGAATCAATTCGATTTTTTCGATCTTGTCGTTCAAGTTCGTTCCGTCGTGGTTCATCAGAGACAGGTATTCCTGCTCGCTGATGCTCCAGTTGACCCACATCGGATCAATGGCCGAGATGGTGGCCAGCAGGGTCGGCGACGCCATGTTTTTGCCCACCAGCGCGCCGGGCAACTGCTGGGCCTTACCGAGCCGCCCGTCAATCGGAGCGAACATGTTCGTGTAGCCCAGCTGGATTTCCGCCTGCGCCACGCTGGCCTGGGCCGCCTGAACCATCGCTTCGGCCAGCTCGATGCTGGTCGCCTGATTGATCTGCGTCTGTTCGTAGGCAGCCTGAAGGGCTTCCTCGCGGGCATGGGATTCTTTGGACGCCGCTTCCGCCGTGTCGAGTTCCTGTTTGCTCAGCACGTTGGTGGTCACGAGCGGCTTGATGCGCCCCAGATCCTTGTCCGCCTTGATCCGGGTCGCTTGCGCGCTCATCAGTTCGCCCTTGGCGCGCAACACGTCCACCCCCTTGCGGGCGCTCGACAGTGTCGCCTGCGCCTTGGCCAGTTCCGCCCGGGCCAGGTTCAGCGTCACTTCATACGATTTGGGGTCTATCTTGAACAGCAGGTCTCCCTTTTTCACCTCCGCTCCATCGGCGAAGCACTGTTCCTGGAGGAACCCTTCCACGCGCGCGCAGATTTCCACCGACCGCGACGACTCGACGCGTCCGACGATTTCGGAAACCTGCGGCAGCGTCTTGAGGGTCGCTTTCCCGACTTCCACTTCCGGCGGGGGCATCTGGGCCGCGGCGGCCTCCGCTCCCGGTTTGCCCCCTTTTTCCTGGGCAAACCCCTGCTGCACGAGATGAAACACAATACCGGCCGTCAGAAGGCCTCCCACCAGAAACAACACCCACTTGAAGGATGCGAAACCGCTCGACGTTCTGCCTGTACATCTGTTCATGCGTGAAAACCTCTTGGTGATAGACTGCTCCCCGGCAAGGGAGCTGGAATACGATATGAAAAGCCTTCCCCGTATCGGGAGAAGCGCCGAATCCTTACCAACTTCAGAGGGGTGCGCCCGAGGCCGCCAACTCCAGCAGACGATCTTGAATCCGTTCCCGTTGCTCATGGGTAAGAAGTTGAAATTTCAGGAGTTCGTGGAGGTGGAGTCCCAGAGCTGCGAAGAAAAGAATGGCCGAGCGATCGAAGTTCTCCGGCGGAATCACCTCGCGGTTGAACCGCTCGCGGTGTTCTTCGCAGAACGGCTTGGGCAGTTCCGGCTGGTTGGCGATGACCGCCAGCAACGCGGCGTTCAACCGGTTGAACGCCCCCTTTCCCATTCCCAGGAGCATGCTGATTTCAACCCACAATTCGTTGTGGGTGTCAGGGGGCAATTCCAGCCGGGCTTTCTGACGGGACTGTTCATGGCGTTCCAGAAGGCGGCCGAACATGCCCTCGAGCAGCGCTTCCTTGCTGGGGAAGTTGTACATCACCCCCCCCTTGCTCAGGTTGGACCGTTCGGCCACTGCGTCGAGTGTCAAATGGGCGGCGCCCGATTCGACCACGACGGCTTCCGCTGCGTCCAGGATGATTTCTTTGGAATTGGGACGGGACATGGGGTGTTTGACTCTCCTTTTCTATACCGACCAGACGGTATAGTATCAGCGCGGGTGGGTTATGTCAAGCGGTTTTTTGGACGCGAGGCGCAGGTGTGGAGGAACTCCTCAATTGTCCGGTGAAAACCGCGGTTGAAACGGAAAAACAGGTCTTGACCCTTGTCGGCGGGGAAAACGGGGGCCAATCCGTTCACCCTTTGGGTGAAATTTTCTCCGCGCCGATCAGGGGATCGGCGTTCCCGGGGGGCATTCTTCCCTTGAAAAAGGGCCTTTCTGGGAGGGCGGGCGTCCCGCCCGCCTGAAAGAAAAACCGGACGATGGGCGTCAACTGCGGTTTTGGGGGTGAATTGTGAGATTGTCGCTTGTACTGAGTTTCTGGACAGGTGTGGACTGAGTGGAGGGAGGTTCGTCTCACCGACGTTCCCTCGGGGAGCCGAACCGCCACTTTCAAGGTTTTGTTTTCTCCCTCGAGTGTTTTCCGCCCGGATTCCGTTTCTGCTTCAGGTCCGGCCTTCTTCCAGAAGGCGGAAGGCTTCTCGTGTGTGGATTTTGCCGTCTGAGAAGCGTTCTTTTGAATTGACACCGTCTGGAGTCGCTGGTAGTGTGGCGGGTCTGTGTGGTTTGACAATGACGGTCAAATTGCACCCACTACATTGGAATTCAAGGACTTGGGACTCATGTGGAATTTGTGCGGGTTTGCGGACGCCGGGTTTTCGGCTTGGCGGGCCGTTTGTGCGACAGCAGCGGAGGCGCCGGTTGCGGGCCCTTCGGAGACGGGTTCTCCTACCGGCGGCTTTGGGGACATGCTCCCCATCTTTGTCGGGATGGCGATCCTCTTCTACTTTATCGTATTGCGTCCCCAGAGTCGGGAGCGCAAAGAGCGCGATCGGATGCTGGCCGCAGTCAAGAAGGGCGACCGGGTGGTCACCAATGGCGGCATTTACGGCAAAGTGACGGAAGTGGACGACAAAACGGTCACCCTGGAAGTCGCGCCCAAGATTCAGATGAAGTTTGGGCGGTGGGCGATCCACTCCGTGGACGTCAAAAAAGCGGAAGAAACCGACAAGAGCGAAAAAAGTGACAAGGAAGAGAAAGCCGCCAACTGAGTGAGTTTTTCCAGCACGAGCGCGCAGAAGATCCGGAACACACGAAGGAAAGGAAGCACTCAACAATGCAACGCGAGAGTAACTGGCGCAACTACGTAACAGTCTTTGTGACTGCCTTGTGTTTGATGCTGATCTACCCGACGCTGCGGTACATGTATTTTGTGTACACGCAACCCGAGCCGGTCCGCAAGGAAAGCCAGACCGAAGAAGATTATCAGCAGATCTTCTCCGAGTGGCAGACGACCAAGGAAACTCTCCAGCGCAAGTCCATCAAGCTGGGTCTGGACCTGGTGGGCGGCGTGGATGTCACGCTGACCATCGATCGGGAAAAGACGTTGGCGTCCTTCCTGCGCGAGCAGGGTGACGACTTGTTGCGCGAATTGGCCGACAAGCAGATTGACGCGCAGATTGCTCCCAACGACAAGGGCGACCGCCTCTCGATCGAGGTGACCGACAAGAACAATGTGGCGCAGGTGCTGCCGATCCTCGAATTGAAAGTCAAGAACCAGTGGTTTGAGGAATTCGACAAATCGGCCTTCCAGAAAGACGGCAAGATCGAAGTCGCCATCTCGTCTGTCGCGCTGGAAAACCGCCTGGGCAACAACCTGAATTCCGTGGTCAAGACGATCCGCGATCGCGTGGACACGTTCGGTGTCACGATGCCCTCGGTTTCCCAGCAGGGCAAGAACGGGGTGCGGGTGCAGGTGCCCGGCGAGCGCGACGGAGAGAAAGTGATCAAGGAGATCATTCAGCCGGCGCAGTTGCAGTTCTATGCCCTGTACACCGACAGCGCCGATTCCGACGCTTACAGCGCGCACGATGCCAAGGTGACGGAACTCTTCGAGCCGGTCGAGTGGCCGCGCACGGGCGGGGGCGCCGAGACGCGCAATTACGTCCGCTATAAAATCAAAGAAGACAATGAAACCGCCGTCGGTTTCAAGCTGAAAGAGGGCAAGAAACTGCCCACCGGCTACATCGCCCTCCCGGGTAAGCCGCTGACTGATGAACTGGACGCCAAGAGCGACTTGAGCAATCCGGCGGGCAAGGTGTACATCGTCAAGCGCAACGCCGAAATGGACGGCAGCGATCTGCGCGAAGCCTACATGCAGAACGATCCGAACGACTTCCAGGATCCCATTTCCGTCAGTATCCAGTTCGGCAAGGTGGGCGCGCCCAAGTTGGCCAAACTGTCGCGCGATTACCTCCAGAAGCGGGTGGCCATCGCGCTGGACGGCAAGGTCTATTCGGCTCCCAAATTCGAAAGCGTGATCCCCAGCGGCAGTGGCCGCATCACCGGGCGTTTCACGGCCGACGAGGCGCACTCGCTGGCCCTCGTGCTCAAGGCCGGCAGCCTGCAGGCTGAACTCAAGTCGGGCGACAGCCGCGTGATCGGGCCGACGCTCGGCGCCGAGTCCATCAAGGTGAGTATGGAAGCGCTGGTCATCAGCGCCGTTCTGATCTCCCTCTTCATGATCGTCTATTACGGGACGGCGGGGGTGATTTCGATCATCGCGCTGATACTCAACCAACTGGTTGTGCTCGCCTGCCTCAACCTGTTCAACGCGACGCTGACCCTGTCGGGCATCGGCGGTATCATCCTGGGCATCGGCATGGCCGTGGACACCAACGTGCTCATTTACGAGCGCATGCGCGAAGAGTTGGAAAACGGACGGACAATGGCCACGGCCCTGCGCGCCGGTTTCGACCGCGCGTTCTCGGTTATTCTCGACGGCCACTTGACGACCTTGCTGGCGGCGTTCGCGTTGTTGCAGTTTGGGCAGGGTTCCATCCAGGGCTTCGCCCTCACGACGGTGTTCGGTCTCGTCGCCAACCTCTTCACCGGTCTGACGGTGACCTATGCGATGTGTGTGCTCTACTTCAACCTGCGCAAGAAAATCAGTCTCGGTTCGGTGCACATCTTCCGCAACCCCACGATTGATTTCATCAACCTGCGCAAGATCACTTTCCCCCTCTCGGGAATCCTGGCGGTGGGCTTGCTGGTTTTCCTGATCGCCCGGGGCGGGCCGGAAATGGCCGTGGACTTCAAGGGCGGCGTGGTGACGGAAGTGCGCCTGGAAGGGGAAGGGGACCAGACGGAAACGCTCAAGAAGGTGCTCTCCCAACAGGGAGAGGAAAGCCAGATCCGTATCCAGAAGGTGATCAACGAGAACACCTACATCATCCGTTCGCCGCTTCTCAAGGCCCCGGCAACCGTTACGGACGAGACGCTTTTCACGCAGGAGACCATCGAAGGGACGCTCAAGGCGTCTTATCCGGATGAGACGCAGATGAAGATTCTCAGCTCGACGTCGGTGAGCTCCGAAGTGGGTCAGCAATTCAAAGACATTGCCCTCGTGGTGACTCTGGTGACGTCGTTGAGCATTCTGGTGTACCTGTGGTTCCGGTTCGAACTGGTCTTCGGTGTGGCGGCCGTTATCGCGCTTCTGCACGACTTGACCATCACGCTGGGTATCATGACGCTGCTCGGTTACCAGACCGACCTGGATCTGGTCTCCTCTTTGATGATCCTGCTGGGTTTCTCGGTGAACGACACGATCGTGATCTTCGACCGTATGCGCGAGAACAGTCACACGATGTTTGGTCGAAGTTTCAAGGAGATCTGCAACAGCGCCATGAACCGTTCGCTGGCCCGAACGACCATCACGCAGGGAACCGCCTTGCTCACCATGATCATCATGTTCTTCTTCGGCGGGCGCAGCATGCAGCCTTTCGCTTTGACGCTGATCATCGGTGGAATCGTGGGTACGTATTCTTCCGACTTCCTGGCCGCTCCTCTGGTTTACTGGTGGAACGAGCGTGAAAAGGGCAAACTGATGGAGCACCTGGGCCGCAAGGGCACGGGGCCGGTGACCACAGTTGAAGGCCAGCCGACCGCCACTGCGGCTCTCGCGGCCGCCGCTACCTCCGATTCTTTGGCCCGCCGTCGCGGCCGCCGTTAAGTCCGGAAGTAGTTTTTGCATCACCCAATTTGATATCCGTGGGCGCCCTTGCGGCGCCCTGAGATACTCCTGTTCTCTTGCGTTAAATGCGGTAAGAGTCTTGGAACGTCCAAACGATATTCGGAAAGGGAGAGATGACAGTGAAAGAGTACCAATCCACCGATGTTCGCAACGTGGCTTTTCTGGGCCACAGCGGGTCAGGCAAGTCCACGTTGGCCGAGTCCATGCTCTTTAGTCAGGGGAGTTTGGACCGTATGGGCCGGACCGAAGACGGCAATCTGGCCTCCGACTACGATCCGGAAGAAATCAAGCGTCATATCTCCATCAACGCATCGGTCCTGCCGATCGAATTGAAAGACGGGGTGAAGATCAATCTCCTCGATTGTCCCGGGAACCGGGACTTCATCGGAGAAATCAAGGGCGCTCTGCACGTTGCGGAAGGGGCGCTTATTTTTGTGGACGCCACCTCGGGCGTGCAGGTGGGAACGGAACTCGCCCTCGAGTACGCCAACGAATGGAACCTCCCCGTCGCGGCTTTCATCAACAAGTTGGACAAGGAAAACGCGAACTTCGCCAAGACGGTCGAGGCGATCACGACCGTCTTCAATAAAAAAGCCGTTCCGCTGACCTGCCCCATTGGCGCCCAGGCCGGTTTCAAGGGTGTGGTGGACCTGATGCGCATGAAAGCGGTCGAAGAGGCCAATGGCAAGGCCAAGTACGCCGATATCCCCGCCGATCTCATGGGGGAAGTCGAAGCGTTGCGCGAGCAACTGGTTGAAGCCGCTGCCGAGGGCGAAGAAGCCCTCATGGAAAAGTTTTTCGAGGAAGGCGCGCTCAGCGAGGAAGAAGTGGCGCGCGGTCTGAAGGCCGCCTTCATGGAAGGCTCTTTCATTCCGGTCTTCTGCGGTTCCGCCCTCAAGGGCATCGGCTTGAACCCGCTTTTCGATTTCTTTAAGAATTCCTTTCCCAACCCCCTCGAAGGACCGGGGCTGGCCGTGGTGGATGGCGAGAATGAGACCCTGCGCAAGATTGACCCAAACGGGCCCTTCTCTGCGTTTGTTTTCAAGACCGTCGCCGACGACTTTGCGGGCCGCCTGACCTATTTCAAGGTTGCCAGCGGTAAAATGACGCCCGCTACGCCGATGCAGAACAACAACCAGAACAAGTCGGAAAAAGCCGCCCACCTTCTCGTTTCACGCGGGAAAAAGCAGGATGAGGTGGGCCATATCCACGCGGGCGACATCGGGGTCGTGGCCAAACTGACCGCCACGACAACCAACGACACGTTGGCCGAAGTCAAGAACCCCATCCTTTTCGCGCCCACGCGTTATCCCCAGCGCAGTTCCATTGTGGCCATCAGCGCCAAACAGTCCAAGGACGAAGACAAGGTCGGTATCGGTCTGCATGCGATGATGGAGCAGGACCCCACCCTGAATGTGGTTTGGGATCCCGAAATCAGCCAGAACCTCTTCTCCGGCATGGGCGATCAGCACCTCGATGTCGCGTTGGAGCGCCTGCGCGCCAAGGCCAAGGTCGAGATCGAAATCAAGCCTCCCAAAATCCGGTATCGCGAGACCGTGACGAAAAAGGCGGAGGGCTTCTATCGCCACAAAAAACAGAGCGGTGGGCGCGGCCAGTTCGCCGAAGTCCACATGCGCCTTTCCCCCTCGGCCGAGCAGGACTACGAATTCACATGGTCGGTCTTCGGAGGCGCCATCCCGACCAACTACCAGTCGGCCATTGACAAGGGGTCGCAGATGGCCCTCGAGAAGGGCATCCTGGCCGGATACCACGTCAAGGGCATCCACGTGGACTGTTTTGACGGGAAGTACCATCCGGTGGACTCCTCGGATATGGCCTTCCAGATCGCGACCATGCAGGCGTTCAAGAAAATCGCGCAGGAAGCCGGTCCGATCATCCTCGAACCGATCTGCCTGGTCACGACCACCGTGCCCGAGCACTACATGGGCGATGTCATGGGCGACGTGAGCCAGCGCCGGGGGCGCATTCAGGGTTCCGAAAATGTCGGCAACAAGGTCATCGTAAAGGCGATCATCCCGGAAGCCGAAATGGTCTCCTACGCGCAGAATCTCCGCTCCATCACGGGTGGCCGTGGCAGTTTCGAGCGCGAGTTCGCGCACTACGATCCGGTGCCGCGCGAAGTGCAGGAAAAGATCATCGCCGAGGCCGACAAGGTCAAGGAAGAAGAAGAGTAAAACGTGGGTGGGGAATGCCCTTCCCCGCCTCGGGGGGGTGCCCCCGGAACTTGACCGGAACCGCGCGAGGATCGTCTCTTCGCGCGGTTTCCCATCGCCATCGCGGATCGGGTCTTTTCACTTGAGTGAAATCGCCCGATATTTGGCCCCGCCGGATCGCGCCGATGTGTTTCCCTTGACGGTGTGCCTCCGATCCGTTAACCTCCCACTGACCGCCCTGTCTCCTTTCTCAGGGGACGGAAAGCGTGAGTGGATCCGATCTCTCCCCGTACAGGCTGGTTTCAGTGACTTCTGCCGCAGCGCTTTCTCCCTCCTATGTCAGCACACCCGAGGACTTGGCTTATCTCGCGCAACGCTGCGTTCAAGCCAGTCGCATTGCGGTGGATACCGAAGCCGACAGCCTGCACCACTACCGTGAAAAGGTCTGCCTCATTCAGATTTCCATGGAGGACGACCACTATCTCGTGGACCCGCTCGCCGTGCGCGATCTGACGCCCCTGCTCGACGTTCTGGCTCGGCGTTCCCTGATTTTCCACGGGGGCGACTACGACCTGCGGATGCTCTTTGTCGGTTACGGGTTCAGGGCGCAGGAGCCGGTATTCGACACCATGCTCGCAGCGCAGATTCTGGGGCACGAAAAACTTGGACTGGCCGCGTTGGTTCAGGAGTTTTTCGGTGTCGAACTGCCCAAGTACGGGCAGAAGTCCGACTGGTCCCAGCGCCCCCTGAGTCAGGATCTGCTCGATTACGCCATCAATGACACCCGATATCTGGAGACCCTGCAAGATCGGCTCTCCGCGCAACTGGACGAACTGGGGCGGCTCCCCTGGCACCAGGAAACCTGCGCCCGCATGGTGGAAACCGCGTTGCACCCCAACCACGAACGCGACCCGGAGCGTGAGTGGCGCATCAAGGGGGGCAGCGTTCTGCAGGGCCGTGCCCTGGCCCTGTTGCGCGCCTTGTGGTACTGGCGTGAGGAACAGGCCAGCCTGATTGACCGCCCCGCCTTCAAAGTGCTGAACAATTCGGCCCTGTTGGAACTGGCCCAGTGGGTGGACGAGCACCCGGACGAGGACTTGAGCCAGGGACCCAAATTGCCTCGCAATTTCGTTGGTCAGCGTTTCACCTCGCTCAGGAATGCGATCGAGCTGGCTCGCCGTCTTCCCGCCTCGCAGTGGCCGCCGCGCCGTCCGCCCCGCAGCCTGACGCCTTTCGATCCCGACTCGGTGCGGCCCGACGATGCGTTGGTACTGGCGCTTCAGGTCGAGCGCGACGAAGTGGCCAAGGGGCTTAACCTGCCGCCGTCGGTGCTGGCGCCGCGTTCCATTCTCTTGACCCTGGCGGCCCGGCTGCCCAAAACTCTGGAAGACATTCTCGCCTCCACCCGTCTCATGCGCTGGCAGGCGGATCTGCTCGCCGAGCGGTTTCTCGGCGTGCTCAATAAAACAGCCAAATCGAACGGACGCCACGCAAACGGCCTGGTTTCCGCTTCCTCCGCCGCGATGGATTCTCATTCGGATTCCGTGTAATCTTTTTCAAAACCCGTACTGTCAGTCCAGAATCCGGTCGTAGATCGTCATAACCTGTTCGGTGTGTTTTTCAATGGAGAACTCGGTCTCGACGCGCCGTTTGGCGGCCTGACCCAGACGCTCCACACGGGTTCGATCTTCCATCCAGTCGGCCAGGCAGGCCGCCAGCGCTTCGCCGTCGTCCTCGTCTCCGCCGATCAGGCTGCCCGTTTCGCCCTCCACGATCAATTCCGGAATTCCGCCGATTCTTGTTCCGATACTGGGGATACCCAACGCTCCGGCTTCGATGATCGTGCGCCCGAACCCTTCGTCGTTCGAGATGAGCGCATTGAGGTCGCAGGCCTGGTAGAGGTCCAGAATATCGTTCTGAAACGGGATGAACCGCACCCGGTCGCCCAGCTGGCCCTGCTCCACGATTTCGTGCAGGCTCTGCTCGTAAGGGCCGTCGCTGCGGCCTCCGCTTCCCACGATCAGCAGGCGCAGGCCGGGGTAGCGGTCGCGCAGGCGCGCCGCGGCGCGCAGCAGCAGGTGCTGACGCTTGCGCGCGCTCAGCAGCCCGAACAACCCCACGATAAAGTGCTCCGGATCGCCCCAGCCCAACTGCTCGCGCGCCTCCTGACGGGTCAGACGGGGACGGAAGCCCGACTGGTCCACGCCGTTATAGACCACCTCGACGCGCTCGCGCCAGTCGGGCCAGACGTGAAAGTCGCTGGCGGCGGCGTGCGACACACACAGCACGCGGGTCGAACGGGCCAGATCGTAATTGAGAATGCTGCGCGGGTCTATCGAGAGTCGCATGTGGGTGACCACGGGCAGGTCGCCCGCCTTGCGGGTCGCCCGCACGGCGTAGGGACAGGGGAAATGTTCGTTACAATGGACCAGCGCGGCGTCCTCGCTCCGCAGCAGACGCGCCAGCTGCGCGATGCGGAACGGGCGCATCAACATGTAACGCCCCTTGCGCCACCACCCCAGAAACTGGATGTGTGTTTCCACGCCCGCCTCGCGCAACGCGTCCACCAGCCCGCCGTCCGACTGGGTCACCACCACCGGACGGTACCGCGCCGGGTCGAGATTCGTCACCAGCTGGAGCAGGGAACGCCGCGCGCCCAGAAGGCGGGAACTGGGAGTCAGATACACAATCGTGCGAGGTTTCAAGGGGTTTCCTGTAGTAACTGATGTAGTTTTTTGTCAAAATGGCCAGATAAAATCTGGAGAATAATCAAAATGTTTCGACTTCGAGTTCGTGTATTCCGGGAGACCATCGGGAATGCGCGCGCTCAAAGTTCAGCAACCTACCCCTTCCCCGGCGGATTGACAAGCGGAAATGTAGCGTCTTCCCAGTGGCCTTTCGGGTGCCTGGGGAGGGGCGAACGCATCTTGTGCTTCGAGATTCCTCGCATACAACATATTGATTCCGTGAAAAAAAATCTCTCGCAAGTCGCTTTTTTTTCAAAAAAGAACTTGCGCCGGGTGTCGCTATGTGGGAAAAAAGGACATGAAAGTGGGGGAGAGTGTCAGAAAATCCCACTTCGGCGGTAAACTGGGTCTCTTCACCCCGATTCCGATTCGCAGTCCGAGTGTGTAAGGTCGAGAGCATGCCTCCTTTGGTTGGTTTCTTTGGACAGCACGACCTGAAAATCGACGCCAAGAGTCGAGTGACGATGCCTGCGCGCTTCAAGAGCATGTTGCGCGAAGTTTTCCCCATGGACGACGAACAAGTGGTGGTGCGCCTGAATGTGGACCGCAATCTGACGGTCGAGTCGGTGTCAAAATTCGCCAAGGTGGTTGAAGACTTCGACCAGTATGACGAGTTGGACGAAAACGCCCGCCGTTACAAGCAGTTGATGACCGCTCTGGCGACGGTCGAAAAGATCGACGCGGGCGGGCGCATCCGCCTGAGTGGCGATCTGCGCCAGTTGGCGGGCATCGAGCACGACGTGATCGTCATTGGGCGGTCGAACTCGTGCGAGATCTGGGCGCGCGAGCGCTGGGAGGCCGAACGCGACAAGGCGCTCGGCGACCTGTCCGGGTTGACCGCGCGGGTTCGGCAAGAGCATTTGAGTTCTACCGTTCCGGGGCATTGATTCCGCTGAATCGGCGCCCGGGGCGATTATCCCTCCTTCCGGAGGGCGGCTGCAAGGCCAAATCCAGATTTCAGGGTTGAACGCCTCGTGCAATTTCATCAACCCGTTTTACTCAAGGAGGTACGAGAACTTCTTCAGGCCCGGCCCGGAGACATTCTGGTAGATTGCAATCTGGGCACCGGGGGACACAGTCTTGCCTTGCTCGAGGACAGTGAAAGGGAGGGGCATCTGGTCGGTTTAGACTTGGACCATGACATGATCGAGTTGGCCCACCAGCGATTCCGTTCCAGCGGATTTTCTTCCAGTTGCTACACTCTCGTACACGCGGATCACGGCGATCTGGCTCAGGTGATGGGCAACCTGGGCCTGCCACAAGCAAACAAGATCCTTTTGGATCTCGGATGCTCTTCCCTTCACTTGGATTTACCCGAGCGCGGGTTCTCATTCACGGCCGATGGACCGCTCGACATGCGTTACGACCGTTCGAGCGGAGGTCCCACAGGCGCCACGATCGTGAACTCCTGGCCGGAGGCCGAACTCGCGCGGTTGTTTCGGGATAAGGCGGATGAACGATGGGCCGCGCGGATTGCGCGGCGACTGGCGGAAAGGCGCGAAACCCGGCCTTTTGCCACCACGGCGGATCTGGCGGCGGAAGTGGCCGCCTCGATTCCCCGCAAGGCCTGGCCGCCGAAGATTCACCCCGCAACGCGGGTGTTTCTGGCCCTTCGGGTCGAGGTAAATGGTGAGGATCGCGCGTTGCGATCCGCCCTCGAGGCCGCCCTCGAGTTGCTGGCTCCGGCCGGCCGACTGGCGGTGATCACGTTCCAGAGCCACGAGGACCAGGTGGTCAAGCGGCTCTTCCGGCAGGTCTGCCAGGACGTGATTGACGAAGTGGATCCGTACGGGCGGGTGATTGAACCGGCGCGATTCCGAGATCTGACGCGCCGCCCCATCCAGGCAGGCCCTGAAGAGGAGAAAGAGAATCCACGCGCGCGCAGCGCCAAACTGCGCGCGATCGAGAGGAAGTAAGACTGGCGAGTCAACGTCGAGCAGTTGTGTCACCGATCCCGTAGTTCTTGCAGAAGAGACGACCCATGACTCCTTTAACGCGATGCAAACGGATTAAACCCCGTCCCAGCCGGCACCTTCGGGTAGCGCTCCTCCTGCGCACCTTTTCGTTGCTGGTGGTGATCGCCGGACTGGCCGCGGCACAGATTCACCTGCGGTTCCGCACGGGAGACCTGCGGATCGAGACGCGCAAGTTGCAGGAATCGCGCAACAAACTCTCGGGCATCCGGGTGGGGCTGGTCTCCGAGGTTGAGCGCCTGAAGTCGTACAATCCGAAGTTCCGCGAGGCTTCGCAGGAGATGGGATTGCGTGAGTGTCATCCCGACAGCAGTTCGCGTGTGGTGGTTTCGGCCCATGTGGTCGAGAAATGGTCGGGGTGGAGCGCTGAACCCGCCGATGAGCCTCAGGAAGAGGATTCCTCGATTCGGCGGATGGCTGAACTGGGCGAGCGGGTGCTCTCGTTGTCCACACCCTCGATGGCTCGCGAGTCGCGCATCAGAAAGAAGAATTGAGTGGGTCCGGCGGACCAGGGGAAGCGTTCCGCCGTTTGAACAAGACTGTCTCATGGCCAGCCGGCGATGCAACGCCGGGGTTGGAACCGCCCCGGTCAGGTCCTTGCAACGCCTTTATCGGAAGTTGGCCTTTCTGGTTCCAGGACTCGGAATCCGGGTCCCCGGGTGTCTCAGGGCACAGGCGCCGGGTGTTCTTTCTCAACGTGTTCGCTGGCTTCCGACCGCGCAGGTCCTGCGTGCGAGGCCGTTCGAACGCTTCATCATGACAGATTTGACCAGGCCGGCGTTCGTTCCCATTCGAGCGATCGCACCCACTCCTGCCGACACACGTTGACCGTTCCTTTTCCTCCTCTCGTTGGCTCGCGCTAATTCCTCTTCTACTCTTCACGCTGATACGCCGCCGACTCCCGTTCCCGCTCTCTTCCAGCGACAGTTCCCGTGTAACGGTTCCCGCAGCCCGTACCCGAGCGAAAAAACAACTCCGCTTGGCTGCCCCCTCGCAAGAGTTTCCGCCGGCCTGGTCATTTTATTTAGCATGATGTCCCCGAACAAAAGAAAACTGTCCGCCGCCGGACGTTCCGGTTAAGTCCAGCCATTTCAGAGACAAATTCCGTCGAAGGAGGCTCCGTCCGGTTTTGGCGGCGTCTGTTCCACCCGAGGCGCGAAAGGGGGGGCTTGACTAAACACGCGCGAGTTGCTCTAATCGAAGATTGAGGTGGGGGGGAACGCGCGTCAGATCCACCTGGATACACGCGAGACCCGCTTGGTGGCCTTTCCCCTCCTGACTATAATGATTGCGAAGCACGCCGCGACGGAGTTTTCAAGGCATGAAATCTGGGCGCTCTTTTTTCCTCCTTTCCATTCTTATCGGTATCGTTTCCAGCCTCTCCCTGTTCAGCGGGGCGCAGGAGGCCGCGTATCGTCTTGCGGTCAACGACCGCCTGACCAGCCTGAGTCTCCATTCCCTTTCGGGCGCCGGGCGGTGTGTCGCGGTCGAAGATTTTGCCCGCCTGACCAATTCGCAGCTCCGGCAGGAGGCTCAGACGGCCGTGTTGAAATCCGGCGAACGAGAGTTGAGTCTCGACACGGCGCCGAACGCTGGATTTGCCGTTGTGGAAAACCGACTTTTCGCGCCGGTTGCCTTCCTGTGTCTCAATCTGGGGTTTTCCTGCGACGTCAATGCCCAATATGGGTATGTGCGGGTTCTGACATCGGACCAGGCCATGCCGCGCGAACAGTTTATCCGTCGTTTCGGGGGACCTCTGGAGTCCGAGCGCATCCAGCGCTCGTTCGACAACCACCAGGTCACACGGGGCATTCTGGTGGTCAACGACACCGTGGTGAGCGATGTTCTGACGATTCTGGCTTCGGAAAAATGCTTTGTGCCCCTGGCGCCCACCCTGCAGGCGCTCGGCGGGTCGGTTGTGTCCACCAGCAACACGCTGGCGCTTCGCGTTCAGTCGCCGAAGGGGAAAGGCACTCTGTCGCTCGAGGCAAATCCGATTGTGTGCCGTGGCTTCAAGATCCACGGTTCCGGTCCCGCGATCGAGTATGAGGGAGAGATCTACGCGGAAGCGTCGTGGTTGGCATCCGTGCTTTCGGCGCAGGTGACCCGGCTCGCGCCGGGAAACGCCGTGCGTCTGGTGACGGTTCCGAATGCCAAACCGGGTGAAATGCTGCTTTTGCCCAGCCCCCGGCTTGACACGGCGATAAGCGCGGCGGAGAAGGCCAATCGAGTGTTGAATAAAGTGGCCTATCTGACCTTTGACGACGGTCCGTCGGCCAGCGTGACGCCGCTGGTTCTGGATATTCTCAAACAACACAACGTCAAGGCCACCTTCTTTATTCTGGGCCGGGCGGCCAAAGCGCAACCCGCGCTCCTGAGGCGCATTCGCGAGGAAGGCCACTCGATCGGCAACCACTCCTACTCGCACGAATACAAAAAACTCTACTCCAATGTGCAGATTTTCATGGACGAGGTCCATCAGACCGACAACCTGTTCCTGGAACTGCTGGGAACCCGCAGTAAGTTGTTGCGGGCGCCGGGGGGGACGGCCGGCCATTTCAAAGCCGCCTATTACGACCGCCTCCACGCTGAAGGGTTCAAAATTTACCAGTGGACGATCGACAGTGGCGACAGCAAGAGTCTGCGCGTGAAAGCCGAGACGATTGTAACCACGGTCGAGCGCGAACTGAAGAAATTCAACGAAGCCATCATCCTGTTTCACGACAGCGACACAAAGAAGGAAACGGCGCGCGCATTGCCCGAGATTCTCGCGTTTCTGCGACAGGAAGGCTATGATATCCGCCCCCTGACGCCCGAGACGAAAATAAGTGGCCAAAACGTTATCCAATGACGCCTGTCCGGCTCCGTTGGTCCTGTTTCTGGAGAGTGTCAAATGGCCGAACCCCATCCAATGGAAACCCGATACCTGCATCGCACGATTCTGGTGGCGATGGGGTTTTCGCTTTTTTTCGGCCTGATCGTGGCGCGCCTCTGGTTCCTGCAAGTTTATGCGCACGACGAGTATGTCGAAAGAGCGCGCGGACAGCAGCATATGGTCATCCCGGTCGAACCGCGTCGCGCGACCATTTATGCCTCCAACGGCGATCCGCTGGCGATCAGCGTGTCGCGCAAATCGGTTTATATGCAACCTGAATATCTCGCGCCACGCGACGGCGATCCTGCATTTCCGGGGAATCTGGCTCGCGATTTGGCGCAGTGCGTGTATGGGGACGAACCGAACGAGACGGATTTGCAGGCCAAGGTCGAAGGGTTCGCTTCCAGAATGCGTCTTGAAAACAAGTTCAAACTGAGTGGTCTGGGAGAGGAAAAGGCGGACACGCGCCTGGAGGGGATCGTCAACAGTCAGAATCAGGCGGTTCTGAGTGGCAAGATTCTCGGTCAGGATGCGACGCTCAGTGGGGAAGTAATAAAACTCAAACCCATCACGCTCCAGGGAAAACTCGGCGGAGAAACTGAAATCACCTTCAGCGGTCAGGCCCTGGAGGACCGAGTGACGACGCTCACCGGTCAAGTGGATGGCCGCACGCTGGTAATCAGAGGTTACCTGGTGCGTCGCCCCGATTTCCTGATTGGACGGCGGCTCGATGAAGAAAAGGTGGAAAAACTCGACCGACTCACCAAACAATACGATTTGCCGCTCCGCACGATATATCCCCGGGAAGAATGGGAACGGAAGTACCCCAACGGCTCGCTGGCGGCGCATGTCATCGGGCTGACGCGCTCCGACAACTACGGCGACAACATCGGTTCCGCCGGGGCGGAGCGTCAGTTCTCCCCGGACCTCGAGGGTCATCTTTCGACCTATACGATGCAGGCGGCCTTTCGCCAGAGTCTGATGCCGCTCGATGAGGCGGCCTTCACCTCGGCCACGGGCAACCACGTCTATCTGACCCTGAACAAGGCGATTCAGCAGTACGCCGAGGAAGCGTTGGAATGGCGCATCAAAGATACGGAAATTCTTGGCAGTGCGGGGGTCTGTGTGGTTCAGGAAATCGAGACCGGCGCGATCCTGGCGATGGCCTCCTATCCCACCTACGACGTGAACGATCCGCCTGCGGTTGTCCCCCGGAACCGTTGCATCGGCGACGCGATTCAGCCCGGGTCGGTCATGAAGATTTTCACTTCGATGGCCTTGCTGGAAAACAACAAGATGTCGCCTTTCGAAATGGTGGATTGCGACAGTAAGTATCATGTGTTCGATGTCGGCAAGTCCAAGTACCGGGTGGTGGATTCGCACTCGGTCGGGCTTGTGACTGTGATGCGCGCCTTTGCCGAATCGAGCAACATCGGATTCGTCAAGTTGGGGTTGCGGCTTGAAAAAGACGAGTTTTACCGGCAATTGGAGCGCCTGCATTTCGGCGAGCGGACCGGGATAGACCTGCCGGGCGAGAGCGCCGGGCGGCTCTATCCCCTCGACACCTGGTCGGCCTTTTCCAGAATCTCCCTTTCGTTCGGTTACGAACTCATGTTGACGCCCATCCAAGTGGTTTCTGCTGTGTCGGCTATCGCAAATGGAGGGCGCTACATGCGGCCTCACATCCTGAAGGAAGTCCGTTCGCCCCTGAATGAATTGATCCGTCGACAGGAACCGGAAGATCTCGGAAAGGTCTGTGAGCCGGAGACCGCGAAAATTATCCTCTCGATGATGGAGCAGGTCGTGGTGATGGAGACCGGTTCCGGTAAGGGCGCCGCTGTGCCCGGTTATCACGTGGGCGGGAAGACCGGCACCACGCGCAAGGACGACAAACCTTCCGAGGATTCGCCAGAGGATCGCTACTACTCCTCCTTTGCGGGGATCATTCCACTCGACCAACCCAAACTGGCCATCTATTGCTGGATTGACGAGCCGCGGGGTAAGACTATTTATGGTGGGAAGGTGGCGGCTCCCGTTTTCCAGCGGGTGGCCGAACATGCCATGCGGGTTTTAGCCATCCCGCCCGATCCGGTTTTGTTGGCCGAGGCTACTGCCAAAAAGGAAAAAGAAAAAAAGACCGATACGGATAGAGAAAGCAAGCCCAGAAAAACGAAGGCAACGGAAACGTCGCAAACGCTGGTTGCGGGGTTGGATTATCTCCCGCGGCCGATCGCCGTCCCGGAAGGTTCCATGCCCGATCTCACCGGTTTGACGCTGGCGGAAGCGGTCGGGCGGGTGCAGGCGCTAAATCTGAATATGGAATTGCATGGCACGGGTGTGGTCGCAGCGCAGGAACCGCTGCCGGGCGCCTCCATTGAGTCTGGAATGCGTGGGCAGATTTGGTTCGAAAGTCTGTCAACCCTGATGGGAAAGATGAGGAATCCGCAATGACAAGCAAACACCCGGTTTTTCAGATTCCAGAAAGACTGGCGCGGGTTTGTGCTCCTACGCTGGGGGTTCTGTTCGAGCGAGCCGGTCTGGTTTTGCCGCCCGAGATAGATCCGGATAACCCGATCAGTGGTGTTGAGGACGACTCGCGCGCCGTGCAACCCGGCTTTGTGTTCATTGCGGTTCCTGGCGAAGCGGCGGATGGACACCGCTTCATCGCACAGACCCTGCGCGCGGGCGCTGCGCTCGTGGTGGCGCAACGTATCCCCGACGATGTGGATACGGCCCTGATCGGTCTCACCGAGTCTCCTCCCTCGATGTCCTTGTGCGATCTGAGGGCCGAGCCGGGCAAACTGCGCGCAGTGGGCCGTATTCTGCTGGTCGAGGATACGCGCACCGTTCTGGGGCCGCTGGCGCAGGCTTACTGGGGCAACCCCTCGCGCCGGCTTCAGGTCATCGGGGTGACGGGCACGAATGGCAAGACTACGACCACTTACCTGGTGGAAAGCGCGTTGCGCAACCTGCGGCGGTTCCCCGCTCTCTTCGGTACGATTGAGTACCGTCTGGGCGGCCAGTCGAGTGAGGCGCCCAACACCACACCGGGCGCGCTCGATCTGGCGCGCATGATGGCGCTGGCGCTGGACCGCGATGCGGATTCCGTGGTGATGGAAGTCAGCAGTCACGCCCTGGTCCAGAAGCGGGTCGAGGGGATTCAGTTTACCGCCGCTGCGCTGACCAATATCACACAGGACCACCTGGACTTCCACCACACGATGGAAGAATACGCCGAGGCGAAACGTCTGCTGTTTACCCAGTACAAACCGCGCGTGGCGGTGTTCAATCTCGACGATCCCGTGGCGCGCCAGTTTGCCGCTGAACATGAGGGAGCGAAGATTACGTTTGCGTTGAATCGCGATCATGACCCCGATCTCTATCCCGAAACCCTCGAAACCAGCCAGTCGGGTATGCGGTTGTCGTTGAGCGTCCGATGCAAGGGGACGCGCAAGAACGTGCCAGTCACGACCCCTCTGCAAGGCCGTTTCAATCTGTCGAATTTGCTCACGGCAGCAGGCCTTTGCGCCGCGCTCGGGCTGGCGCCCGAGCAGATTGCGGCCAGTTTGACGGGCGCCAAGGGGGCGCCCGGGCGGCTCGAACCGATTCTGCTGGGCCAGCCGTTCAAAGTTTTTGTGGACTATGCCCACACGCCCGACGCAGTCGAGCGTCTTCTGGAAAACATCCGGCCTCTCACGACCAAGCGTGTCATCGTGATTCTTGGATGCGGGGGAGACCGCGACCCAGGCAAGCGGTCCAAGATGGGCGCGGCAATGGGCCGGCTGGCCGACTACAGTATTGTTTCGACGGACAATCCCCGTAACGAAGACCCCGCCCTCATCGCTGCCGCTGTCGAGGAGGGGGTTCGATCAACCGCGAAATCGGGCGCCTACGAGGTCTGTCTGGACCGCGGGGAAGCCATTCGACGCGCCCTGACGATGGCGGGGCCGGGCGACACGGTGGTTATCGCGGGAAAGGGACACGAAACCTATCAGGAAGTCCGGGGCGAGCGGCATCATTTCGACGATCGTGAGACCGCCCGCGAAATTCTGCGTGAATTGAGCCGCGGGTGAAGGGTTGCTGAAACGAAAACCATGAAAGCCATCGCATAGAAACGAGACAAGAATCGAACTTCATGAAACTGACTGACTCTGAAATTCAGAAAGCCACTTCGGGCCGATGGGTTCCCGCTCCGCCGGACCGGTCGTTCGAGTCCATCTCGACCGACACGCGACAGCTGCGCGCGGGCGATCTTTTTGTGGCGCTGCGGGGGGAATCGTTCGACGCGCACGACTTCCTGCCCAGGGCCGTCGAGGCGGGCGCCGCCGCGCAGGTGATTGCGGCCTCCACGCCTGCCGAAAAACGCCCGTCGGCGATTCCGCTCCTGGAAGTTCCCGACACCCTGCGCGCGCTGGGCGATCTGGGGGCGGCCTGGCGCGCCAAGTGCCCGGCCCGCCGTATCGCCGTGGTGGGAAGTTCGGGGAAAACCACGACCAAGAACATGCTGGCTGCCATCCTGCGCGAGGCCGGCGCCACACACGCTTCGGCGGGCAATTTCAACAACCTCATCGGGGTTCCGTTGAGCCTTTTCGCGCTTGAACAGTCGGCGCGCTGGAGTGTGCTCGAACTGGGGATGAATGAACCCGGTGAATTGACGCGTCTGACCGGTATTGCCGATCCGGACCTCCTCCTCCTGTTGGGAATTGGGTCCGCGCACGTGGGACAGTTCGGTTCCCAGGAGGCGTTGCTCGAAGCCAAGGCTGAATCAGTCCGGGCGTTGCGGTCTGGCGTCCCGATTCTGTACGACGCAGGGAACGCCAACACGTGCCGGATTGTCGAGCGTTGGGCCGGGGACCATCCCCTTTCCACCTTTGCCACCGGCCGGGAGGCCGGGGTCTGGAGTGACGGGATTGAACCCGCGGAGGGCCAGCGGGGTTATCGCTTCACGCTCCATCTGGGGGAGATGTCCCATCGGATTCTGTTGCCCATGTTTGGCCGTCACAATGTCGCCAACGCCACTGCGGCGGCGGCCGCCGCGCAGGCGATGGGGGTGACGCCCGACGCGATCGTGCGGGCGCTCTCGAACTTTCAGGCCGCCTCCATGCGGTCGGAAATCCGCGAAGCGGGTGGGGTGACCCTCGTGGTGGATTGTTACAATGCCAATCCCGAGTCCATGCGCGCCGCGCTCGAATCCGTGTCCGATCTGCTCCCGCGCCACAAGCGTCTTTTCCTGGTTTTGGGCGATATGCTCGAACTGGGTGAAGACGCCCGCCGGTGTCATCTGGCCCTCGCCGGACAGGCCGCCGCGTTGCCGTTCGAGGAACTGTTTCTGGTCGGACAAGAAACCCGAGTCATGTTGGAAGCGTTGGCGGGCGCAAACCGAACCGTGACGCACTACGAAGATCCCGAAGCGCTCCGGGCCACGCTCGAAGCCCGGTTGCAGCCGGGCGATCTGGCGCTTTTCAAGGCCTCGCGAGGCAATCGTCTGGAACGCGTGGCCGATCCTTTGATTCAAACTCTGTCGTTGAAAGCGGTGTGAAAGAGATCCCATGTTTTACGAACTTTTGAAATTCCTTTTCCCGGACCTGGCGATGGGAACCTATTTCCGGGTCTTCGGTTACACGTCGGTTCGAGTGCCATGCGCTTTGGCGTTCGCCTTTATCACCAGCCTGCTCATCGGACCGGCGGTGATCCGGCGCCTCGTCCGCCTCAAGGCGGGTCAACCGATCAAGCAATTCAAGACGGCCGAATTCAATATCCACCAGCACAAACACGGCACCCCCACGATGGGGGGGATTATCATTCTGTTTTCGACCACTCTGGCCACGCTTCTTTTCTGCGATCCGGGCAATTCCTATGTCTGGATGACGCTTCTGATGATGCTGGGCGCCGGCGCTCTGGGGTTTGCGGACGATTACAAGAAAGTCGCTCTGAAAAACAACAAGGGCGTCTCGGCCAGAACCAAAGTGATTGTCCAGATGCTTCTGGGATTGCTTCTGGGCTTGTTTCTGTATGCGGGATACTCGCGCACGGTCTATGGCCCTCTGCTTCTGGAAAACGCCGAAATCCTGGACCGTCCGGCGTTTCTGGCCGAATTGCAGAAGGGTAAAAGCCCTCTGGGCGATTCCATTCGCTCGCAGTTGCCCCTGAATCTTGTGCAACGTCTGGATGCCTTTGACGGTTCCGCCGAGCAGACCGGCCAGATTCTGCCGGTTCTCCTGAAGGAATTGAATACGGTGATTCAAGGCAAGTCTCTGTACGACCCGCAGGTGTTCCAGGGGATTGCGCTCACCGATGAAGCGCGCGAGCGTCTCGATTCTTCCGGGCAGGAACAACAGCTCGAGCCGGGAAAGGAGCGGCCGGAATCCGCACGACTGGAGCCACCCGCCATTCCCAGCACCCGCTTGAACCGCTATCTTCTGGAATCTGCCTATCCGGCTCTGATTGCCCACAACAAGCTCATCCGGGGCGATAACTATCTCCTGATGCCTTTCTTGAAGAACGTCTATCCCTGTCTCGGTTTTCTGTTTATCTTCTGGGTGGCCATTGTTCTGACCGCCAGTTCCAATGCCGTTAATCTAACCGACGGTCTCGATGGACTGGCCATCGGCACGGTCATTACCGTGTCGTTGCCCTATCTGATGATCGCCTATCTGGTCAGCCGTTTCGACTTCGCGTCCTATCTGTATGTGCCTCATGTTCCTCAGGCGGGGGAACTCAGTGTTTTCATGGCCGCGATGCTGGGTTCGGCGCTCGGTTTCCTCTGGTTCAACTCGCACCCAGCCGAGGTTTTTATGGGTGACACGGGATCTCTGGCTCTGGGCGCCGCCATCGGCGCGGTCGCTGTTCTGACCAAGCACGAAATCCTCCTCATGCTCATCGGAGGGATTTTCGTGATCGAAGCGCTTTCCGTGGTGCTTCAGATCGCCAGTTACCGTCTGCGCGGCAAACGCATTCTGTTGATGTCGCCTCTACACAACCACTTCGTCAAAAAAGGGGTGGATGAGGCCAAGATTATCTCGCGCTTTCTCATTTTTGCCACCATTCTGGCCATGGCCGGACTCAGCACGTTGAAACTGAGGTGATCCCATGAATAACAGCTCGTTCCTCCTCGACCACTCCTCCTTCCTCATCTTCGGCGCCGCCCGCAGCGGGTTGGCCGCCGCCCGTCTGCTCCAGTCCCTCAACAAGCAGGTGGCTCTTTATGACGAAGCGCAGGGCGAAAAAGGCGAAGAGATCCGGAAACTGGCCGAAGCGGCCGGATTGTCTCTCCTGACCGAACTCGAAGGAATGGGAATCGCCGAACAGTGGGAAGTACTGGTGCTCAGTCCCGGTATCCCCACCACCCACCCATTGGTGGCGGCCGCCGAAGAATGCGGGTGTGTCGTGCGTTCGGAAATCGAGATCGGTTTTCTCGCCTGTCCGGCCCGGATTGCCGCCATCACGGGGACAAACGGCAAGACCACTGTCACGCACCTCCTGACCCACCTGCTTCAGAACACCGGGCGTCCGGCGGTCATGGCGGGTAACGTGGGGCGCGCCCTCTGCGACGCCGTACTCGAAGAGCCCCAGTTGCGCGAACCCGATGCGGTCGTGGTCTGCGAAGTCAGCAGCTACCAGCTCGAGACCATTGAGCGCTTCAACCCCCAGGTCGCCTGTGTTCTCAACATCACACCCGATCATCTCGATCGCTATAAGGTCATGACCAACTACATGGAGGCCAAGCGCCGAATCACCGAGAATCAGGGGACGCAAGAGGTTCTGGTTTTGAATGCCGACGACAAGCATTGCCTGTCCTTCCTCCCCAGAACCCGGGCCACGGTCTGGCAATTCTCGCTCTGTAACCCGGTCCCCCAGGGCGCTTTTCTGCGCGGCGACACCTTGTTCCTTGCGCCGGGGGAGGGGGCGGAACCCATTCCCGTCCTGAGCCGTTCCGAAGTCCCGCTGCCCGGTTCGCACAACGTGGCCAACGTGCTGGCGGGCCTGATTATGGGGTATGTTCTCGGGCTGGCGCCCGAAAGCATGGCGCAGGCCGTTCGCACCTTCCGCGCGGTTTCCCACCGCATCGAACTGATCCGTGAGATCGGGGGAGTCCGGTTCTACAACGATTCGAAGGCCACCAATCTCGATTCGGTCGAGAAAGCGCTCGAGGGGTTTGCCGATCCTCGCACCGACCCCGGAATCAAGCCTGACTGTCGAGTGATTCTCATCGCCGGCGGGCGCGACAAGGGCGCTCCCTGGACCCCCTTGTGTCCGCTTGTGAAACGTAGTGTCAAGGGGTTGATCTGTATTGGCGAAGCCGCCTCGATCGCCCGGAAGGCCTGGGGCGATTGTGTCGAGACGGTGTGCGACGCAGAAGACATGGAAAAGGCTTTGCGCATCGCCCGATCCCTGTCGCAGCCTGGCGATGTGGTCCTGCTCTCGCCCGGTTGCGCCAGCTTCGACATGTATCGGAATTTTGAAGAACGAGGAGATCATTTCCGTTCAATCGTTCTGAAAATGACGGAAGAATCGAGTCCGTTGTCGGCCTGAACTTCCGGTCGCGGGTAATGCCGCGCCGGTGTGGGTTTCATCTCCTGGATGAGAGCGTTTATGCAGATCAAATCGCCAACCTTCAGCACTCCCTTCCGCATTTTCCTCCTGACTCTCCTCCTGGCGGTCACGGGGATTGTCATGGTGTACAGTTCGAGCGCCAATTACATCTCCCGCAACGAACGCCTCAAAAAACAGAGTTCCCTCAGCAAACGCCAGAAGAACCTCGAAGAGCTTCGGCATACACTGGAACTCCGTAAAGGACGCCCGGAGGGAGACGAAGCCCTCAAGGAAATCGAAAAAGAACTCAAGGAACTCCAGAAGGAACGCGACGCTTTCAGGGACACTCACAATTACCACAATCCCCGTCTGGCGCTGCGTCAGTTTCTGTGGGTCTGCATCGGTTTCTCGCTCATGATGGGCGCCTATTTGTTCGATTATACGCGATTGAAACTCTGGTCGCCCTATATTCTCGCTTTCAGTGTTTTCTTGCTGGTCTGCGCCTTTCTGCCCGGCGTCAGCGATCCTGTCGCCGGGCCGAACGGGGACCACTATCGGTGGATCAAGTTCGGACCGCTTCGTTTTCAACCCTCCGAGTTGGCGAAGCTGGCGCTGGTCATCTACATGGCGCGCATGCTCAACGACCGAAACGACCAGATCAAGGACTTCTTCCACGGGGTCCTGCCCGCGCTCGGGATCACGGCCATCTGTGCCGCGCTCGTCGTCTCGGAACCCGACATCGGCGCCACGGCGGTCATGGTCAGCATCGTCTTCCTCATGTGGTACATTGGGGGTATGCGCATTTTGCACCTGACGGGTCTGGTCTCGGCGACTATTCCGGCGTTTGTCATGGTGATTCAGAAATATCCCGACCGAGTTGATCGTGTTCTGGCGTTTCTTCAACCCACCGCGGAAAGTAACGCCAACAAGGGGCATCAGCTTCTGCAATCCCTCATCGCGGTTGGGTCAGGCGGAATACAGGGCCTGGGGTTTGGAAACAGCATGCAGAAGCATTTCCTGACGGAGCAGTTCTCCGACTTCATTTTCGCCATCATCTGCGAGGAGACCGGTTTTATCGGGGCATGCCTGATCGTGTTCTGCTTCCTCCTGCTGATCTGGGAAGGCTGGCGGGTGGCGTTGCGCGCTCCGGATTTCTACTCGAGTCTTCTGGCTTCCGGTATCACGTTGATGCTGGCTATCAATGTCATCCTGAACATGATGGTCGTTCTGGGAATGGCGCCGACCAAGGGTCTCGTGTTGCCTTTCCTGAGCGCTGGAGGGTCGAATATCATCGTGATGATGATGTCCATGGGGATTCTCATGAACATTGGATCCTACATCGAACAGGAACAGGAAACCGTGGCTCCGGAAGCCCGGCGCCGCAAGGGGGGGGCGAGCGCTCCACCCCAGCCGCTCAAACCCCGGTACTCGTGGTTTGGTGGAAAGAAATCCGGTTTTTCGCGCCGGAAGAGCGCCTGAAGCGGTTCGTCGCCAGGCGTCAATGCTGACCCATTGGGGTTCTTATGAAATCAAACGAAAAATCCGGTTCAACCCTTCGCGTGGCGCTGGCCGCGGGTGGCACGGGCGGGCATATCATGCCCGCCATTGCGCTCGCAGAAGTGTTGGGCAACATCGGATACCCGGTCGAGATCCAGTTTTTTTGTGGCAATCGCCCCCTTGAAAAGACGATTTACGCGGAGGCGGGCATCACACCCACGCAGATCCCTGTCGGAGGGATGACGACGGGTGGGCTTTTCAGCCGATTGGCGCAGGGAATCGGGCTTGTCCGGGGACTTTTCAAGTGCCTGGCCTGTATTCGCAATTTCGATGTGGTGGTCGGCATGGGGGGCTATTCCTCTGCGCCGCTTCTCGTGGCGGCCTGGCTCGCCAATGTTCCCATCGTGTTGCACGACTCGAACGCCGTGCTGGGCCGTGTGACCCGCTGGCTGGCGCCCAAAGCAAAAGCCTTGGCGTGCGGCCTGCCGCTGGTCAATCCGCCTCGCAATGTCTCCCCCGACCGCATCCACGATATTGGCACCCCGGTGCGGCTCTGGATTTCCCGGGGTGACGCCGCCGAAGCGGCAAAGGGGATGTATTTTAACCCGGAAACGTTCACGATGTTCATCTGCGGCGGTAGTCAGGGGGCAAAGGGTCTGAACCGCTTTATGGGTGCGGTGTTTCAGGAAATGGCCGCTTTCTGGCCGCCGGACAAAACCATGCAGGTCATCTGGTCCGCCGGTCCCCAGAATGTGGACGAAGTGCGCCAGATGATCCAGCAGCGCAACCTGCGTGGACAGTTCTGGATCACTCCCGTCATGGATCGCATGGACCAGGCCTTTGCGCTGTCCAATATCGTCATTGGGAGGGCCGGAGGCAGTTTCCTCGCGGAGGTTCTGCTCTGTGGCAAGCCGTCCATCCTTTTCCCCCTGCCGCATGGGGTGGATCAGCACCAGCATCGCAACGCGGAGGTGCTGGAAAAGAACGGCGCTGCGGTGGTTTTTGACGAAAACACCGACAACCCACGCGAGGTAGCGGAGGAAATCCTCCATTTCCTCCAGACAACACACGATCTCGAAGTGATGTCCGAGGCCGCGCACCGACTCAGCCGGCCCGGTGCGGGGCGCGATCTGGCCCGGCTCATTGTGCGGGCGGCTACGGGCGAATTGAAATGAACCGTTCGCGCTGAACCTTGGGCTTGACTGTAGGGGCGGCGCTCATTCGCGGCAATTCCACCGGCGGCGCAGATTTCCGATAAACAGGTCGAATGCAGAGAAAACGTCATGGCGCTCCCCAAACTTTTCAAACGCCGCACCCGCTACCGTCCGCCGGACTCGCGTAACCGCCTGGCCCGACGGCTTTCGTCGTTGTTCGCCACAACGGTCTCGATCTTTCTGATCGTCAGTGTCCTCGGATTGCTTGGGTGGGGGGGATGGACTTTTTACTCCTTTCTCTTTTTGTCCGACTATTTTGACATCCGCGAGGTGACCATTACTCTGGTGGACGACCCCATATCCGAAGCCAGTGAGGTGCCGGATCCCTACCGGGAACAAGTGATCGAGGAGATCCGCCAGATTCTGGCCGAAAGAAACTCGGACCGGGGGAATCTCCTCACGCTCAAGACCCGCGAGGTCTGCAACAATGTCGAAACGCATGGCCGGGTACGCCACGCCGTGGTTCGCAAGCGCTATCCCTCCGAACTCCAGGTTGAGATCGAGATCCGGCGGACCGAGGCTCTGGTGCTCGGTCGCGAGATCCTGGCGGTGGACAAGGACCGGGTCGTGGCGCAGGTTCTGACCACTCAAAGCCCCGAAGCGACGCAGTTCCCCTACATCACGGGCCTTAAACTCGAAGAGGCGCAGCCGGGTAAGCGCATCGAAAGTGAGAGCTTGACAAAGGGCCTCCTTCTGTTATCATCGCTCAGGAGCCAGGCGCCCGTTCTGGCTGGGAAGATTTCGGATATTAACTTCGACGGCACAGGGAATTTGACTCTCTACCTGAGGGGTGGTACCGAAATACGCTTTGGCAAGGATGATCCCATCCGCAAAATGCCGGCGCTGGAGACCTTCATTTCCAGGAAAGGGCAGCCGGAACTCTTCGCCTACATTGACCTGCGGGTCGAGGGCGAGGTGGCGGCCATGAGCCGGGAGAAAGCGGTGGAACTCAGGGCGGCGGAACTCAAGGCCATTCAAACCGCTACCCGGCCAGACAAATCCCCTTGAAGCGCTCGCGATCGCCCGCCGCGCAATTTTCCGGGCTAAGAAGTGTGCGGCATTTCCAGTTGAACCTGTCGAGGACCGCCCATCATGTTCTTTACACGCCAGAAGCGCCCCCGCATCATCACAGGTATTGACATCGGCACGACCAAGGTCTGTGCCATCATCGGCCAGGCCGAACCGGATGGAAAACTTTCGATTCTCGGAGTGGGATCGTGTCCCTCGACCGGGCTTCGCTGTGGCGAGATTGTGGATATTGATCCCACCGTCAACGCCATTGTGCAGGCCACGGATCGCGCCATGGAACTCGCCAGTGTGCCGGTGGGCGATGTGTTTGTCGGGATTGCCGGCGAGCACATCCAGAGTCTCAACGCCCGAGCGATTGTGGATATTCACAACCCGACCCGGGGCATTGACGAAAAAGACCGCCGCCGCGCCATCCGCAAGGCGCAGGAATCCATTCAGGTGCCCGACGAAAAAGCCAAGATCCACTCGATCGTGCAGGAGTTCCGGGTCAACGGCGGCAGTCCTACGGCCAACCCGGTCGGGCTGTCTGGTTCCTCGCTCGAGGTTTCGGCCCACATCGTTCTGTCCAACAGCGATCCGATTCACAACATCATCCGCTGCATTCGGCGCGCCGGTCTGCGCAACCCGCATATTGTGCTCCAGTCGCTTGCTTCTTCCATGAGTGTCATCAACGACACCGAACGCGAACTGGGCGCCATGCTCATTGATATCGGCGGTGGCACCACCGACATCGCGATCTCCAAGGGCGGCGCCATTCGCTCGACCAAGGAGATCAGCCTGGGGGGGGACCACATCACCCGCGATGTCGCCCAGTTGCTCAGCTGCTCCATCAACGACGCAGAGAACGCCAAGAAACGCTACGGCTGCGCATTGCCGCAGGAAGTCGAACGGGGACGCTCCTTTCAACTCCCTGTTTCCGGCGACTCGCACAACATGCGCGACCACTCCGAGTACCTGCTGGCCGAAATCATCGAGGCGCGTCTGGAAGACATTTTCAGAATCGTGCGTGACTATCTGGATTCCTCCGGCTATCGTGATCACCTGCACTCCGGCATTGTGTTGACCGGAGGCACTTCGCTGCTGCCAGGGATCACCGATGTCGCGGAACGGATTCTTGACATGCGGTGCCGGTGTGGTTCGCCCCAGGGGCATCGTGGGCTGGCTTCGGTGGTGCAGGGACCGATTTACGCAACCGGAGTCGGGCTGCTGGTGTATGGCAAGGATGAAGACGATCACGAGTTTGGTTCGGATGCGACGGTCTATGCCGCGACGGGCGGCATGGGAGGCGGCGTACGCCGTCTGCTCGACTACCTGGTCGAAAGTTTCAGGTAATACAGGAGAAAGAAAATGGGAAAGTTCGAATTCGTTGAGGTGACCCCCCCGACTACGCGTATCAAGGTGATTGGCGTGGGCGGCGGTGGCTCGAATGCCGTGGACAACATGATTGATATGGGGTTGACCGGTGTGGAGTTCTGTAACATCAACACCGACACGCAGGCCCTGTCGTTGTCCAAATGCCCCAACAAACTGCATATCGGCACCGAGAATACCGGCGGAATGGGGTGTGGTGGCGATCCCGCGCTGGGCGAAAAGGCCGCGCTGGCCTGCAAGGAACAGATCGCCGAAGTCCTCAAGGATTCCGACATGGTCTTTATCGCCGCCGGCCTGGGAGGAGGCACCGGTACGGGCGCCGCGCCCGTCATTGCCGAGACCGCCAAGGCGCTGGGAATCCTCACGGTGGCCATTGTGACGAAACCCTTTGCGTTCGAAGGCCCGCAGCGGACGCTCCGTGCCGATCAGGGATTGGCCAAGATCAGCGAGTTTGTGGACACCAAGATCGTGATCCTCAATGACAAACTGCTTGAGGCCGTGGGCGCCAAGACGCCTCTGACCGATGCGTTCGCGCTGGTCAACCGGGTTTTGGCCGAAGGCGTTTCCGCCATCAGCGACCTCATCACCGTGCCCGGTGAAATCAATGTGGATTTCATGGATGTGCGCGCCATCATGGGAGAAACCGGTGGCGCGGTCATGGGCGTTGGGATCGGCAAGGGCGAGAATCGCAGCGTCGAGGCCGTCAAGAAGGCCTGCGCCAGTCCGCTCCAGGAAAAGATTGTCATTGACGGAGCCAAGGGCGTCCTGATCTCCATCACGGGAAGTCCCGATGTCACCCTGCAGGAGATCAACACCGCCACCACCACCGTTTACGAGTCGGCGGACGAAAACGCCAACATCATCTTTGGGCTGGTGATAGACCCCGCGCTCAAAGACGAAATGCGTGTGACGATCATTGCCACCGGATTCCCCGACGAAACCCGCCGCTATCCCACGCCTCACCACCGGGCGGAGAAACTGGTCTCGCCCAAAACCGATATTGATCTCGATACGAAATTGAAATCCATGTTCAATGGTTCAGATGGAGGACGCGAGGCGGTGGCCGAGGAAACAACGCCTGCTTACCGTCCGCCGATTCAACCCGTGCGCCCCGCGGCGCCTCAGGCGACCGCTGAGTCTGCTTTTCAGCCCCGCATCACCCGTCAGGCGCCTGCTCCTTCGGCCCCTGCCGCTGCGCAACCCCGCTGGAATGTGCCTCAGGCAGAAGAACAGCCTGCGCAGGGTACAGCCGCCGGTCTTCCGTCCGCCGAGGAACTCCCCAAAGACCCTTCGATTGACCTGAACGAGCCGGCTTACAACCGCCGCCGCCGGACGCTTTTCGAGTAAGATCGAAAAGCCCTCGAATACCGTGATTCTACAAAAATCGTCCCTCGTGGCTGGCGCCTCGGGGGACGATTCCATTTTGCGCCCTTACCTCAAAGAATTTTCATCCAGAAACCCGCAGTGAGGACGGAAAACGAATCCTTTGTTTTTGCGTATGGAGCGAAAACGGTTTTGACTCGGTCCACTTTGGGGTGTGACTTTATCTGACTACGCCAATCGGGAGATTGGCGTTCCTGTGAACCCCTTCTCCCCATAAAAAGGGCCTTTCTGGGAGGGCGGGCGTCCTCGCCCGCCTGAAAGAAAAACCGGAAGACAGGCGTTCATCAACTTCGGTTTTCAGGTTGAAGCGCCAACGGCGCGGATTTATAACATCCTGGGGCAAGCGAAGCGTCGCCCCAGGATGGGTGTCCCTCTTTTTCATAAGGGCTGAAAGCCCGGACTATGAAAGGACCCCCCCCGTCTCGCCGGACGATCGAAAATTGCCTTCGGGTTCTTTCACTGCTACTTGCCCGGCAAGACCTCGATCGTTTTCTCCGCCCGCGCGCCGCGCCCGCCGGAATCCCAGACGATGAGCGTCACCCGGTATTTTCCCGGTTCCTCAAAGGTGTGTTGGGGATTGGCCGTGACTTCGGGAATCCCGTGGCCGAAATCCCAGAGCCGTTCGGTAATTTCGCCTTTTCCCGGTTTCGATGCGCATTCAAACCGGACAGCGGTACCCGCTTGAACCTTCTCGGGCAGACGGAAATCGGCCGACGGTTGTGGGCTGGAAAAAGCCCTGGCCGGTGGGAACGAATCGGCCTTTTCGCCGACAATCGTGCTGTCCTTGAATTCGACCGTTGTCTCGGGAGAAAGGCCGGTGACCACGCCCTGGCGATTGTTCGCGAACGCGCAGCGCAAAAAGGTGATGAAATTCAAGTTTTCACCGCAAAACTGGACCCCGTAAGCGGCATTGTCCCGGAAAGCGCACTCCTCGAACTCCATTTGAAGCGTGGACCCGTTAAAGCGGAATCCTTGGCCGCCGGCCTCCGGATATCGGACGCGCGGGTCTCCCCGCACGGTCCTTTCAAAAGTACAGCGATACAAATAATGATGGGCAATCTCGCCTGAGTCGCCCTGAAATTGCGCGCCCCATTCGGCGCAGTCGCCGATGGTGTTGTAGCCCCAATAGACATTGTTCTTGATCTCGTTGTTGGAGACCGACAGCCCGATCATGGCCCCCCGTTTGATCACATTGTCGGTGACCACGACGTCCCGGGCGATGATTTCGATCCCGAGGAATTTGAGGGTGCCGTCGTCGGCGCCGACCACATTGCGGCGGACTGCCGACTGGTGGCCCTTGTCCACGCTGAGCCAGTGGTCCACCACGTTGTCCTCGATCAGGGACCGGGGGCAACCGCCCCAGATCTCGATACCCAACCCTTCGCCCCCGGAACCGGAAACCTGGTTGTGGCGGATGATGAGTTCCTCCGAGTGGTCGCCAAAAATACCCCCCCGGCCCGTATCGCGCACCACATTCCGCTCGACGCGGTTGCGTGCGCTGCCCCATTGCATCCGGATGCCCCCGCCATATTCCGCCTTCAGCCCGATCCTCTCGAAGCGGCAATCGCTGATCACACTGTCGGTGACCCCACGCTCGCACGTCGGGTTGTGACCCGAAAAAAGGATGCCGTGAGAAAAGGAAGGACTGTCCTTGCCCACGTTGCAGAGCGTGACATGATGGATAAACAGGCGGCGTGAGTTGTCGCCGGTCATGCCGTCCCGGACGAGTGGATTGTCCTGACCATCGAGCGTCAGGTGCGCGATCTCGACGTCCTGGCATTCGGAAATCCGCATCAGCGAGGACGGTTGGGTCCCCCGGTACACCAGGCGGGTTTGATCCTGTCCCGCCCCGATCAGTTTCACGCCGGATTTGAGCCGGACCGCTTCGGTGATTTCAAATGTGCCGACGGGCAATCGAACCGTATCGCCGGGCGCAGCCTGCTGAAGGGCGGCGGCGAGGCTGGCGGAATCGCGCCCTTTCGGTTCGATGTCTGCGCCCACCGCAATCGGTCGGGCCGGAGCGGCGGAAAACAAAAGAAACGCGGCCAGCAATAGCGCTGGCCGCGTTGTGTTGTTCCAAGCAGATGTGCGTCGCTGTTTTCTCATCGCGTTCCGTCCATCAGAAGGTTATGTCTGGAGTCTTACGCCGTCAGGAACTTGTGGACCGTCACGTGCCGGTAGGTCTGACCCGGGCGCAGAATCACCGACGGGAAATCCGGCTGGTTCACCGAATCCGGATAATGCTGCGTCTCCAGACAGAAACCGTAATGCTTTCCGTAGGGAACGTTGTTCTTACCCGAGAACCCGCCCAGGAAGTTCCCCGTATAGAGCTGAATGGCCGGCTCGGTGGTCGAGACTTCGAGCACCCGCCCGCTCTTCGGATCGCACGCGCGCGCCGCCAGAGTCAGGGAACCCGCCGGACCGTCGAGCACGTAATTGTGGTCGTAGCCCCCCTCCACCTGTGCGATACGCGCGCCGATGGGAGTGGCGGTCCGGAAGTCCAGCGGCGAAGCGTCCAGTGTCCGCACTTCGCCCGTGGGGATCAGACCTGAATCCACCGGCGTGTAGCGGCTGGCGAAAATCTGCATTTCGTGGCCGAGCACGTCGCCCGTTCCCGCGCCCGCCAGATTCCAATACGAGTGGTTGGTCAGGTTGACCGGCGTGGCTTTGTCGGTCACCGCCGAATACTCGATCGCCCATTCGTTCGAGTCGCTCAGCGTATAAACCACCGTCACGTCCAGATTGCCGGGGAATCCTTCTTCGCCGTCCTGACTGCGGTAGGTGCATTTCAGCGTGGGCGCACCCTTTACTTCCCCCGCCTCCACCTGCCAGATCGCCTTGTCAAACCCCACCAGACCACCGTGGAGATGGTTCTCGCCATTGTTCTTGGCCAGTTTGTATTCCACGCCGTCGAGCGTGAAACGCCCGTGGGCGATACGATTTGCGAAACGGCCCGTGATGCACCCAAAGTAGGGTGAATCTTTCACGTATCCCTCAATGGTGTCGAACCCCAGGACCACGTCGCCCATTTTCCCTGAGCGGTCGGGCGCTTCCAGAGAAACGAGCGTGCCCCCATAGTTCATGATGCGAGCGCGAATCCCATTGGCGTTCGTCAGCGTGTAAATCTCAACCGATCTGCCGTCCGGCAAGAAACCGAAGGGCGCTTTTTCAATTCCCATGATAGGCCTTCCTCTGTGTGTGAATATCCGGTATGCCCCCGTCAACATACCGACGGGATTTTTAACAGAAGTTTGTTGCGAAGTCCACCAAATGTTTGAAAATCTGACGTTCTTCAAGTCAAGATGAAAAATGCCATTACTTAGAGCCTCTTGCAAAAGTATTGGGCAAAACGGCGAAAAAGCGGGGCTAATCGTTTCGGGGAGATGATTTCTGAGCGAGAACGCCTGTTCGCTTGCTCTTTACCGCCAAAATCGCCCTTTTTCGCTGGGGACGGGGCGTGCGATTGCCACTCGGCGGTTTCGCCGTTGATTTTCTCCCTTCCATTTCGATTCGCCCCGGGCCGCTCATCTCAGCAACGCGAAAATTTGACGGGCCGTCATCGCCACGATCCCGAACATCAGGTGGCACATCACCTTGGCCGCCCCGCGCACCCGCACGAACCGTCCCCCGTAGTTGTCCTTGATGTTGCTCATCACCCGTTCCGCCGCGCTGCGCTCGCGGTAGCGGACCGCCCGATGCGAATCCATCGGCAACTTCTCGCCGCGGCGCGGATTTTGATCGATGATCGGCACGTGCCCCAGCCCCTCGCTGAACGCTTTGATTTCGGGCGCGTCGTAGGCCGAGTCCATCAGGTCGTAGAGGTTGGTCAGGCGCTGGCCGGTCATCTGCGCCAGCGGGATTGCCGCCTGCGAATCGTGCAGCGAGGCGCTCGTCAGAATCGTGCTGACCGGGATGTCGCCGTCGATGCAATCGACGTGCAGTTTGTAGCCGATCCACGATTTCTTGAAGCCCTTGCTGTCTTTTTTCGAGCCCCGGTCGCAAGCGGTCGGCAGATCCTGGAGGTTTTCTTCGAGCGAGTGCCGGCCCTGTTGTTCCAGACGGCGCGGCGGCTTGGGCGCCCGCTCCTCGCCTTTCTTCGGACGCCCGCGCCGGGCTTTGGACTTCTGCGGCGCAGACTCTTTGCGGGCCGCCTTCTCGCGCCCCTGGATCGGCGTGGAGTCTCGGCTGGTATGACCTGCCAACTTCGGCCCGCAGCACTTTTTGACCATCGCTTCGTGAATCGCCTGCGGCAGAGCGGTGCGGGCGAATTCGTCGAAGGCGCGCGAGAAGGTCGCTTCGCTGGGCAAGTCGGCCCGCGTTTCCCAGCCGCACAGACGCCGCAACGGGGCGTCAGCGCCGAGCAGATCAAGCAGCGCGCGGGTGGTCGGGCAATTCCAGACGGCCTTGGCCAGAAACGCCAGGACGAGAGGCTGGCGTCCGTGGCGCGGGCGCCCCATCGGCTTGCGACCGAACGGGCTCATGAATTTCTCGATCGAAGCCAACTCGGCCACCTCGATGAGCGTCTTGTGCTTTTCGCAGAGTTCCCCCAGCGCTTCTTGCTGGAACGGGAAAAGATGTTGTTGTAGGGTAGTGAACAGTGAGGAGAGAAAGTGCATGATCCGCCATCCCTTTCGGGGTTTGTTAAGCAAGCGTATGATGCCTTTTTCTCCTCACTTTTTCACCTGAAAATCGAACGACTCAACGACTTTTGCAAGAGGCTCCTTAGGCAGAAAAAAAGCCCGGGTTTTTGCCCGGGCCTTGAAGATTTTTTTTCGACGGGATATTTCCGTTTCCTGAAAACCTATACCCCCAGTTCCTCTTTCGTCTCCTTGAACGCCCGCAGCGCGAAATCCAGATCCTCGCGCGAGTGCGCGGCGGAAATCTGCACCCGGATGCGCGCCTGCCCCTTGGGCACCACCGGATAGAAGAAACCGATGACATAGATGCCCTTGTCGAGCAAACGCGCCGCCATTTTCTGTGCCAGCACGGCATCGCCCAGCATGATCGGGACAATCGGGTGTTCGCCCGGTTTGATCTGGAAGCCGTTCGCCGTCATCTGTTCGCGGAAGTAACGCGTGCTCGTGTGCAGACGGTCGCGCAGTTCGGTCGAGGCGGAAAGAATTTCGAGCGCCTTGAGCGAGGCGGCCACGATGCTCGGCGCCACGGTGTTCGAGAACAGATACGGACGCGAACGCTGGCGCAACAGTTGGATGACTTCCTTGCGACCGCTCGTGTACCCGCCGCTGGCGCCGCCGAGCGCCTTGCCCAGCGTGCCGGTGATGATGTCCACGCGTCCCATGACGCCCCGGTGTTCGTGCGTGCCCCGGCCCCGCGCGCCCAGCACCCCCACGGAGTGCGAGTCGTCCACCATCACTTGCGCGCCGTACCGGTCGGCCAGATCGCAGATTTCCTGAAGCCGGGCGATGGAACCGTCCATCGAGAACACGCCGTCGGTCGCGATCAGGCGCAACCGCGCCCCCTGCGCGTCCTTCAGTTGTTGTTCCAGGTCCGCCATATCGGAGGTGTTGTACCGGTACCGCTGCGCCTTGCACAGCCGCACGCCGTCAATGATGCTGGCATGGTTGAGCTGGTCGCTGATGATGGCGTCCTCCGGCCCCAGCAGCGTTTCGAACAGACCGCCGTTGGCGTCGAAGCAGGACGTATAGAGAATCGTGTCTTCGGTCCCGAGGAATCCGCTGATGGCCGCTTCGAGTTCCTTGTGGATCTCCTGAGTGCCGCAGATGAAACGCACGGACGAAAGTCCGTACCCCCAGCGGTCGAGACTCTCTCGCGCGGCAGCGACCACCTCAGGGTGGTTCGCCAGACCCAGGTAATTGTTGGCGCACATGTTGAGCACTTCGCGGGTTTCGTTCGAGCCGTCCGGGCGGCGCACCGGAATGTGGGCCTGCTGGGGACCGGCGATCACCCGTTCCTCCTTGTAAAGCCCGCTGTCGCGGATCTCCTGAAGTTGTTGAACCAACAATTCCTGCATCGAATCGTACATGAAAACCTCCCAAACCCGGCTGAAGATGGAAATAGAAAAGAACGGCAGAACCCGCCCGGTCTCATAGAGACCACGTCCCAGGCGAGCGTCTGAAGCGTATCAAAAGCGCCCCCGAAACGCCAAAGAAATCCCTGGGTTTTGTTCAAAGTGGGCGAAAGGGGTCGGAAACTGACCGCGCCAATCGGGAGACTGGCGCTCCCGGCAACCGCTCTCTTTCCCATAAAAACGGGTGTTTCCTGGGAGGGCGGGCGTCTCGCCCGCCTATGAGGAAAGCCGGGGCAGGGGCGTTCAACTGCGGTTTTCTGGGTTATTCTGCCGCAGCCGCTGTTATCCGCGGAAACAGGTGCGGGTCGCAGTGGACCGCCGCCGCCGAAATGCGCTGGGCGCCGGTGGGCGTGTAGAGACGGTACACCAGGTCGCGCTCCGTCAGTTCGGCGGGAACATCGTTGGGGGTCCAATCCGGCTCAACCGTTTCGATGCGGCTGAAATCCACGAGTAACCCTTTTCTGCGAAAATCCGGGTGTTCGCGATGTGGCGGTGCGATCTCCGGGCGGCAGAGGCGGGGGTGGACAAAGGGCTGGCTGAACCCCAGACCGGCCAGCGCGCCCCAGCGTTCCACCAGCGCCGCATAGGGCATCTGCAAGGCCTCGACCAGCCGGGGATCGCCCACTTGCCGCCAGATGCGCGCCGTTTCGGCCACGATGGCCTCGAATCGCTTGCCGTGGCGCAACGCGCGCAGCCGTCCGTCGCACCGTGGGCCGATGTGGATGAGTTCGTGCGCCAGCGTGCCGAGCGGATCGTGTTCGAGAAGCCGGGGCAGGCGCAGCAGGACGATGTAGAGCGTTTCTTCCCCCCGGATCGTGACACGCGTGTTGCGCCGCTGGAACCAGGACGTCACCCGCACGACGCGGCGCGATTTGCGGTGGTACCAGTACCCGAAGTCGAGTTCCTCGCGCTGACGCAGGCCGTAGCATTGCGCCAGGTTCCCGTAACGGGAAGTCGAACTGCGCGCCGCCGCCAGCACGAGCACGTGTTTCGGTGCGATGTGGCGCAGGTAGGGTACCGTGCGCGTCATGTCCGCAATGGCCTGATGGACGAGCGTGGTGTAAAGCAACACGGCGGTTTTCCCTCAATGAACCTCAGACCGAAATGTGAACCACGAAAGACCAGGCACAGCGAAACCGCAACCGAACTCTCAACCACGAAATACACGAAACACACGAAAACCGATTTTTTTTCGTGTATTCCGTGGTTCAAAAAGAAGCGGTTTTCACGTCTAGTTCAATTTCCGTTTTCAAAAGGAACCAGTACAGATGGATCGAGAAAACAGTTTTCGCCCAGAAGGACTTCCGGCAACTGACCGGGCATGATGCGGGCCGCTGCGTCCAGGTTGTGACCCTCCGTGTCGGCGAAGGGGACCGCCACGGACAACCCCACACCCGCCGCGCGGATGGCCGTCACGCCCGACTCGCTGTCCTCGAACCCGATCACGCACGGGAAATCGTCATGCCCCAGACCCAGCGTCTGGAGCGCGATGCTGTAGAGGTCACGGTGCGGTTTGAGGCGGATTTCGGACGAGTCGCTCGCCGTGATGAACGCGTCGTAGAACGCCTCGGGATTATGAAAGTCCTGAAGAATTTGAGCCTTTGTCGCGTCGTCCACGGGCCATCCGGCCACGTCCTCACGCAGCAGGCCGAAGACCGCGCCCAGCACCACGCGCGCCTCGTAGGCGATCGAGGAGGTCACCACCGCCACCGGCGCCGGGTGTGCCTCCAGATAGCGTCCCACTGCGGCCAGTCGCCGCGCAAAACCCGCCGTGTCCGACCAGTCCCCCGCGATCCCCCGCGCCCGCAACGGTTCCAGCAGCCGCTCGGCAAAGTTTCCCATCTGCGCGCCGATCCGCCCCTTCAGGGCTGCCAGAAAGAGACCGATAGCGGGCATCGGTTCGATCAGGTGCCCGTGAGCAGTCCCCAACACCTCGCGCTCGCGTTCGGCTCCGTGTCCGTCGGCGATGTCGTTCAGAATCATGTGGTAGCGCATGTAATAGATGTCCACAGCGGCTCGCACCCGGTCGTTCAGGCTCTGGGCGCGGAACCCGTCGAGCAGGCTGGGCGCCAGACGGTCGGCCAGCGCCAGCGCTTCGGACTCGGCGTAACGGCCCGCCGAGGTGGCGGCGCGGAACTCCGCATCCTCGAGCAGCGCGCCCAGACCCAGCGCCACCGTGTTGGCGCGCACCTCGCGCCGGCGGTTCTCGTCGCGCCCTTGGGCCAGGGTCCAGAACGCGGCGTGGAGATAGGCGCGCAGACAGTCGGCGGGTTTGAAGTGCTCACCGTAGGTCACCAGCAGGTACTCGACATGCTTGGTGGTCGAGTTGCCGATGATATGCGGGTAATCGCGCTTGCGGTCGAGTCCGGCCCATTCGGAGGGGTTTGTCCGCCCGGTCACCTGCCGCGTCATCCATTCGAGCGAGTGGATGCAGAGCGGCTCGGTGGTGGTAGTGGTACCGTCCATGTCCATGACCACTCCGGCCAGACGGGGCAGGTTTCCCGTGACCTTGGGGGGCAGGGGGTAGATTTCGAGCGGCGCATAGATATAAGAGGGGTTGCGTACCAGGGCAACTTCCTGGCAGCCGAGCGTTTCGAGCACCAGTTGGCAGATGCCCGGGGCTTCCGCGGCGGGCGCCAGTTTCCGGGTGGGCAGGGGGGGAGTTTGCGAGTTCATGGGTATCCTTTCTCGTGTTTAACCCTCCAGGACGGCCCACGCCCTCCCGGATTTGTCCCTTTCCATACGGCCCGGCACGATTTTTGTCAAGAAATGGTACAGATTCTCCTCTATATGGAGACGAGGCCTTGACAGAGTCAACAAAAAGTATCATAGTAAAGGTGTTCTCTGCCAGTGGCAGTAGAACCTACAAAGGCTTCGACCGCTGAGCCAGCCTGGCAAATCAGCGGTCTTTTTTTTACGGCCATTTCGGTCCCTTCCGGATTTGATCCACCGTTGAGAGACGTCCCGGTCGAGTTGGAGTATCCGCAACGTAGGCGGTTACGAAATCCGCTTGATCGGGTGTCTTCATCGCGATCACGACCACGTAGTCGCCCATGACCAGTGTCACGCGGCGCGTTGTGTCGTAGCGTTTATTTTTCTTGTCCCAGCCTTGATAGCGTTCGCTGTTTGGGTCTTGGAGTGCCGCCTGTATCCAATCAAGACGTTCCGCACGTTTTGTTGAGAACTGATCTTTCCTCTTGTCGTGTTGCGACGACTCGAAGCAACAATGATCAAAGTCCCGTTTTCTGAAACGGACTTTGATGCCATCGAAGGTTGCAACTGGCCCCAGACAATAGACGCTTTCAAAGTGAGCGCGATACGCCGTTTCATTGGCCAGGCAGAGCAACGAGGGATAGGACACCTCACCATCCCCCCGTCAGGTTGATTCGGAAGATATTGAACTTTTGTTCGTTACGGAAGGTTGGAGAGATTGTTCGGCCAAGTAGGCTTTCATAGTGTTTCAAGACTTCTGCTTTGGCGCTTTTCTCTCGAATCTGGTTATTCAGACGGTAAGCGGCCATCCCTGTCAGTACATCCGCCATTTGAGTCAACACGGATTCTTCCGACCGGACAGCCTGAACGGACTGTACCACCGACGAGAGGTTGGAATAGTCCAGGCAGCGACGCAAGACATGCAGGCGGTCCCGGCGACGGTTACTTTTGAAATCCACGAAGAACGCATACTCGTTAAAGTCCAGAATCCAATGATGCAGCATCTGATAATAGAACTTGTAGAACCCCAACTCTTGATCGTTTTCGTGGTAAAGTTTCAGGTTGACCATCTGCCGGTCAACGGCAATACAGCGAAACCGCAACAGTTCTCCCTTGCCATGAAACCATTCAACGATCTGCTTGTAGAATTCGCAACGGGATGGCGAAATCTTCTGCCATTTGAACTCGCTCCCGATCTTATACTCGTCACGCAGTTTTTGGATCTCAGATTTGAAGGGTGTACGTTCTTCTTCGGGCAACCACAAACTGCCAATCACCATGAAACGACTGTTGGATCGTTGTGATCCCAGAAGGTCGGGACGGCTTTCATCGCAGTAAACCTCGAATTTCATGGAATCTCTTTCCTCGTCATATTTGGACGGACTTACAAATGGTCGGTTTATTCTCGGGTTTGTCCCAATAATCGAGATGGAAACAAGACGGGTTTGTCCCTGTACAGCCAAAGCATGTTTATCGTAGTTGTTTGGATTCTTCGGGTCAAGAAGTCTTATAGAAGACTCTCAAAAGGGTTCGGTACCCGAAATAAATTGCTTGATCCGGCAGGCGGCACAGGGTAGGGTAGGATCACCAAGAGATGATGTAAAGGGGACAGGACTGAGGATGGTCCCCTTCAGACAGGAAGGAGAGATCCATGTGCCGCACCAAGTCAACTTCGGGTGTCTTGGCGCTGTTTGCGGGTCTTGTTCTGTGGGGAATTCTGCCTGGGGCTGTATCCGCTGAGGACTCGGATGCGATTGTCACCGCTGTCATTATGCGGGACATGTCCCCCAGTTCTTTTCTCAACACCGACACAGGCGAACCGGACGGATTCGGTGTTGAACTGTTGAACACCCTGGCGAAGAAGGCTGGATTCTCGGTTTCCTACCGGGTTGTGGGGGATTGGGCGGAAGTTGAGGAGGCCCTGAAGAGTGGCCAGGCGGACCTCTGCCCGGTGATTGCCGTGACCGAAAAACGGCAGGAATACCTCAATTTTACCGATTTCACGGAAAGCCACGGAATCACCATCAATGTGCGTTCCGATAACAGCGATATCAAGGGGCTGGCCAGTCTCAAGGGGCGCAATGTGGCCGTCATCCGCTCGAGCCAGGCATATGAACTGATCAAAGACAATCCCGATATCCTTCTTCATGAATACGATTCGTTCCAGGTGGGGCTGCTGGATCTGCTCGGCGGCCACGTGGATGCTTTCGTTGCCCCCACCTACGTTGTGGTCAACCTGGCACAGGAAACGGGGCTTGAGGACAATATCCGTGTGCTTTCTCCCCCCTTGAAAGAGTTCAAACGGGCCATCGGGGTTCGCAAAGAGAACGAATCGCTGCATGCTCAACTGGAAGAATTGCTGGCCGTATTCAAGTCCAGTCCCGAGTATCAGGCCCTGTTCGTCAAATGGTTCGGAAAACCCAAGCCCTATTGGATGGTGGAGCGTGTGGGCAAGGTGGCTGGCGCGATCCTTCTGGGAATCGTCGTCCTCATGGCCTTCTGGCATCATTTCAGCCTCGTCCGCATCAACCGCAGACTGACCGAGAGTGAGGAGCGTTACCGGCTGGCCATGGATGCCGCGACCGACGGCGTCTGGGATTGGGATGTGGCTGCAGGAACGGTCGAATACAACTTCGCCTGGAGAAAAATCCTGGAACTTGGGGAGGTGGAACACAAATTTGAGACCTGGGCCTCGCGGATTCATCCGGACGAAAAGGAGGGGGTCCTCGAAAGTCTTCAACTGTGTCTTGAGGGCCAATCGGAACACTGGAGTCATGAACACCGCCTTCAGGCCGCGAATGGAGTCTGGAAATGGGTGCTGGGGCGAGGCCGTGTCGTGTCGCGGGATGCCCAGGGGCGCCCGCTCCGCATGATTGGCACGATGACGGATATCTCGGATCGCAAACAGGCCGAAGAAGCATTGCGACGAACACAGCATACCATTGACAGCATAACCGACAGTGTTTTCTGGATTGATCGCTCTGCCCGGCTGGTTTTTGTCAATCGGGCCGCTTGCCAGAATCTCGGCTATTCGCGCGAAGAATTGCTTTCGATGACCGTATTTGATTTGGATCCCATTTTTCCCCGGGGAAGTGAATGGGATGCTCACTGGCAAGGAATCCGTGAAAAAGCCACGTTTACAGTTGAAACGATCCACCGCAGAAAGGATGGCCGGGAAATAGCGGTCGAAGTGACCATCAATCGCCTCAGATTCGGAGGAGAAGAGTACGATTGCGCCATTGTGCGGGATATTACCGAGCGCAAGCGGGCCGAGGAGGCGTTGCGCGAGAGCCGCGAGATGCTCAACCTGGTGCTGGACACCGTGCCGCAGTCCATTTTCTGGAAGGACTGCGAGTGCCGGTACCTGGGGTGCAATCAGGTTTTTGCCACGGCGGTGGGATTCGACGACCCAGCGGAGATTGTCGGAAAAACGGATTACGATCTGCCCTGGCCACGTGAAGAAGCGGATGCCTATCGGGCGGACGACCGCAACGTGATGGAGACGGGACGGGCCAAACGCCACATCATTGAACCGTTGCAACAGGCCGATGGAACCCGACTCTGGATTGATACCTCGAAAGCCCCGTTGCGGGGTGAAAGCGGGCAGGCTTTGGGCGTTCTGGGGGTGTATGAGGATATTACCGAACGCAAGCGGGGCGAGGAGGAGCGGGAACAGCTGCGCGATCAACTGCTCCAGGCCCAGAAAATGGAATCGGTCGGGCGTCTGGCGGGGGGGGTGGCGCATGACTTCAACAACATGCTTCAGGCGATTCTGGGCAATGTGGAACTGGCTCTGGAGGAAAATGGACCGAACAGTCCGGCCCACGAAAGCCTCAAGGAAATCCAGAAATGCGCCCAGCATTCGGCCGACCTGACGCGCCAGCTCCTGGCCTTTGCCCGTAAGCAGGTGGTCACACCGAAAATTCTCGACCTCAATGAAACGATCGAATCCATGCTCAAGATGCTCAAGCGGCTCATCGGTGAGGACATCGGCCTGCTGTGGAAACCTGCTGACAGGCTTGAATCGGTGCTCATGGACCCCGCCCAGATTGACCAGACGCTCGCCAACCTCTGTGTCAATGCCCGCGACGCCATCGGCCACCACAACGGCAAGGTGACCATCGAAACCGGCATGGCGGATTTTGACGAGGAGTATTGCGCCCTGCACAGCGGTTTCTCGGCAGGACGATATGTCCGTCTCTCCGTCAGCGACGACGGCTGTGGCATGGACGAGCAGACGCGGGCCAATATCTTCGAGCCGTTCTTCACCACCAAGAATGTCGGAGAGGGGACGGGTCTCGGCCTGGCCACCGTGTATGGCGTTGTCAAACAGAATGGCGGATTCATCAACGTGTACAGCGAACCTGGACAGGGGACGACCTTCCACATTTATCTGCCCAGTCTGGCCGATGTGCCGGTACGGGTGGGTGAACGGAAGGATGTGAAGGCGCCCCGGGGAAGCGAAACGGTCCTCTTGGTTGAGGATGAACCGGCCATCCTGAGAATGACCGTCATGATGCTCGAACGACAGGGGTACACCGTGCTGGCCGCCTCGACCCCCGGCGAAGCCATGCGCCTGGCCGAAAAGTCCCCCAATCAGGTGAATCTGCTCATAACGGATGTGGTCATGCCCGAGATGAACGGACGCGACTTGGCCCGGAGCCTGATGGCCCTTTACCCGAACCTGAAAAGCCTGTTCATGTCCGGCTACACCGCCGACGTCATTGCTCACCACGGCATGCTGGACCCCGACATCCACTTCATCCAGAAGCCGTTTTCGGTCAAAGGCCTGGCCGCCAAGTTGAGAGAGGTGCTCGATCAGGCGTGAGGGAAACGGTCTGTCCTTCGGACTGCTCTCTCGCAATATCGCGGTCGTTTGCGCAGATTTTGAGAGAGAGTGCAGTCAATTTTGAGGGTGAGTGCAGGCAATACAGACCGCAATCCCGATCCGGTCCCAGCCCTGACAGGGCGGCCCATGTCAGCCCGGGGCAGAGCGAAGCGACGCCCCGGGTCAAGTGTCCCCTTTTCCCGCCAAAGGGCTGAAAGCCCGCTCCAAACGAAGCGGAACCCAACGGGCGGAATCGCGCAATCCCCCGAATCTCGCAAAGTCGCCCGGATGCCCGAAACCGCAACCGCGCCAATCGGGAGATTGGCGATCCCAGGAGGGCGCTTTCTTCCTGGCGCAGCGAAGCCGCAACCGAAATATGAACCACGGAACACACAGAACACACGGAAACAGCCTTTTTCCTTGTGTTCTGTGTGTTCCGGTGCGCCAGGCCAAGTCTGGCTGATCTTGCAATCTGAAAGGAGGTTGCCCTGCGAATTGCTCGTTCAGCAGGTAGCGACGCGGGCGGCCTGCGGAGTAATCCGCCGGGTCGAAGCCCCGCCGAGCGAACGCGCGAGCCGTAGCGCAAGCGAACCCGTTTCGGCCTCGTTACACCAGTGGAGAGTGGCCAGCCCGCCGGATAGTGGTGAAGCCCGCCGCCGGTGGCGAAGCAACGAGCGCAGGCAGCCATCGGGCCTCCCGGGGTGAGAGGGGACAGCGCGCGCGGACAGATCAGCCGAGGAACCTGGGAGACCCGTCGGGGCGGGAGTGATGGTCCCGAACGCGGTGCGGGAAGACATAACCGCCGCGCGGCCCTGCCGGGAGTCGGAGGGGCCCATAGTAGCGGGGAAGCGGGTAACGACCGTGGAGCGAAGGGGCCCTGCTTTTGGCGCGATTCTGTAAGAGGGGAGAGGAGCCGATTGGACGAGTATCCTACTACGGAAGACGCGGTTGGGCGGATGTTGTCCCTGCCGCCGAAACTTGTCACTCTGAGACAGAATCTGGGCCGCAAGGCCAAGGATGAGCCGAAGTTCCGTTTCTATTCTCTCTACGGCCACATCAGCCGGGAGGACGTGTTGGAAGCGGCATGGGGCCGGGTGCGGGCCAATAAGGGCGCTCCCGGAGTGGATGGGGTGACGTTGGAATCGGTCGAGTGGTCGGAGGGGGGCGTGAGGGCCTTTCTGGACGAAATCCGGGGGAGCCTTCGCAGCCATACCTACCAACCTCGGCCGGTCCGGCGCGTGTACATCCCGAAAGCCAACGGGAAGATGCGCCCGCTGGGGATTCCGACGGTGCGCGACCGGGTGGTTCAGATGGCGGCGTTGCTGATTCTGGAGCCGATCTTCGAGGAGGACTTCGAGGACTGTTCCTACGGCTTTCGCCCCGGCCGCTCGGCGCATCAGGCGTTGGAGGAGATCCGGGGACACCTGAAAGCGGGCTATTGCGCGGTGTACGACGCGGACCTGAAGGGGTATTTCGACTCGATTCCTCACGACCGACTGATGGCGTGCCTGCGCATGCGGATCAGCGACAGCCCCGTGCTGAAACTGATTCGGATGTGGTTGCAGACGCCCGTGGTCGAACCGGGGAAGGGGGAGTTCGGGCTCGACGGCCCGGCGGACGGGCAAGGGAACGCCGCAAGGCGGCGTGATCTCGCCGCTGCTCGCCAACCTCTACCTGCACTGGTTCGACTACGTGTTCCACAGAAGCGATGGCCCGGCGCACTGGGCGAAGGCGAAACTGGTTCGTTACGCCGACGATTTTGTGGTGCTGGCCCGCTACGTGGACGGACGGCTGATCGGGTGGATCGAGACGAAGTTGGAGAAGTGGCTGGGCTTGGAGATCAACCGGGAGAAAACGCGGGTGGTGAACCTGCGCGAGGCGGGCGCGAGTCTGGATTTTCTGGGCTACACGTTCCGTTTCGACCGCGACCTGTTTGGGCGCTCGAGCCGGTACCTGAACCTGTTTCCCTCGGAAAAGGCGCTCGGGCGCGAGCGGGCGAAGTTGCGTGCGATGACCGGGGCGTGGATGTGCCACAAGCCCATCCCGTTCCTGATCGAGGAACTCAACCGCCACCTGCTCGGCTGGGCGAACTACTTCGGACGCGGTTACCCGCAACAGGCGTTCCGGGCGATCAACCACTACGTGCGTGAGCGGCTCTGTTGTCACCTCTCGCGCCGCAGCCAACGCCCCTGGCGTCCACCACAAGGACAGACTCACTACGAGCAGTTGAAGGAAATGGGTCTGATCTACCTATGAAGCACAACGGCTTATCCGCATGCGTGGCGGCGAGAGTCAAAAGGAAAGCCGGATGCGGGAAATCCGCACGTCCGGTTTGACGAGGGGGAGGGCCGCGGCCCTCCCTACTCTACTGGTTGAAAAAATCGGTTTTCATATTTCAATTTGTACGGAGCAAGAATCATCTCGGCTTGCGTAGATTTCGCGAGATAGTAGTACAAAACGTGAAGGCGGCAATTTTCGCGGTTTAAGTCGGTTGCGGCTCCGCTGCGCCAGGGGTCTATTCCGTTTTTGTTGCAAGTTGTTCCCGCCGAGTTGGAGCGTGCAATGGCGGTTACAAATGTGCGTTCCCATTCAGCAGGCGCAGGCCGTTGAAGATCACCAGCAGAGATGCGCCCATGTCAGCGGCGATGGCCATCCAGAGAGAAGCCATCCCCAGCATGGTCAGCGCGATGAAGAGAAACTTCAATCCCAGGGCAAAACCGATGTTCTGCCGGATGATCGCCAGCGTGCGCCGGGAATGGCCGATCAGCCAGGGCAACTTTGACAGATCGTCCGACATGAACGCGATGTCGGCCGTCTCGATGGCCGTGTCGGTTCCGATGGAACCCATCGCAATCCCGAGGGTCGCCGTGGCCATCGCCGGGGCATCGTTGACGCCATCGCCAACCATCGCCGTGGCGCCAAGATGCGCGGTCAGGGTTTCGATCACTCGCACCTTGTCCTCCGGCAACAACTCCGCGTAGGACTCATCCACACCCGTCTGCTCGGCAACCGATCTGACCGTGCCCTCATTGTCGCCGGACAACATCACGATCTTCTGGATGCCTGACCTGCGCAGGGCCTGAATGCTTTGAGAAGCCTCCTGCCGCACCGCGTCAGCGACGGTGATCAGTCCGCAGACGTGTGAGTCGTTGCCCACGATGACGACCGAATGGCCGGCATCCTCATACTTGTTGGCCGCTTCATCGGCTTCGGCTGTCTCCATACCCTTCTCGTGCATCAGCCGATGGCTCCCGAGCCAGAAGAGGCGACCGAGAACCATCCCCTCGGCTCCTTTGCCCCTGATCGCCAGAAAATTCTCCGACCGGTTGATTTCAACCCCCTCCTCGTGCGCTTTGCGCAGAATCGCCCTGGCGAGTGGATGCTGGCTGTTGGCTTCCAGGGCGGCGGCCCGTTCCAGCAGATCCTTCCGGCTGTGGCCGTTCAAGGGAATCACCGCCTGGACCTCGGGTTGTCCGTGCGTCAGCGTCCCCGTTTTATCCAGGGCGACGGCTTTCAATTGGCCTGCCGCCTCAAGGTACATGCCGCCCTTGATGAGGACACCGTTACGGGCTGCGGCCGTCAAAGCCGAGACAATGCTGACCGGTGTGGAGATCACCAGGGCGCAGGGACAGGCGATGACCAGAATGACCAGGCCCCGATAGAACGATTCCGTCCAGGACTGGCCGATCAGCAGCGGCGGCAGGAGCATGACCAGGAGCGACAGGATCATCATCACCGGCGTGTAATAAACGGCGAATTTTTCGACAAATTGCTGGCTCGGAGCGCGGCGGCCCTGGGCCTCCTGCACCAGATGAATGATTCTGGACAGCGTGGTGTCACTGGCCGGTTTGGTGGACCGGAACTCGATCGCGCCGTCCTCGTTGATGGTGCCTGCGAATACCTCGTCACCGGTTTTCTTGGACACAGGTGACGATTCCCCTGTGATGGGCGATTGATTGACGGTCGTCGTACCTTGGGTGACAAGACCGTCCAGGGGAATCCGCTCACCCGGTCGAACCAGTACGATTGCGCCCACCGGTACCTCTGCAACGGGTTTTTCCATGAGGTCGCCATCGTGGGGGCAAATGTAGCGGGCCACGGCGGGAGTCAGATCCATCAGCGACGCCACCGCCCGCCGGGCGCGCCCGACGCTCCATTGTTCCAGGAGAAGCGCCAGGGAGAAGAGGAAACTCACTGTGGCGGCCTCCGACCACTCGCCAATGAACATGGCTCCCAGGGTGGCCACGATCATCAGCAGGTTCATGTCGGGCCGAAACCGCCGGGCGGAAAAAAGGGCCTTCGGAACAACAAACCACGCGCCGGTTACGATCGCGCCTGTGAACAGAAGGATCGAGGGCCAGGGCGCGGGATGCTCGCGGCCAGACAGGCCTCCAAAGAGGGCATCCACCAGACTGCCATGCAGGAACCAATGAACGAGCATCCCGAGCAGGAGCAGACCGCCGCTGGCACAAACCATGAGGAGTCGGCCCTGTCGCTGCCAAAAGGAAAGAGATTCCCGTGCGACCTTTCGCTGCTCCCAGGGAGTCGCCCGCATGCCCGTCTCGGCGACCGCCGCGACAATGCCGTCGGAGTGGATCTCCGCGGAATCGAAGGTCACCGTCATCTTGGCGTTGAGAATGTCGAAATCGAGCGAACGCACGCCCGGGCGGGTCCCCACCGCTTTCTTCAGCGTCGCGACTTCTTCTGCGCAATCCAGCCCGGATACTCTGTATGATATTCGGTTCATGGTCGTTTCCTCCCGGTCGCTTACCGGCCCTGCTCGAAGCGTCTGCCACACACATGTGAGCAGGCGTTTGTTTATAAGTCGAAAAAAATCTACCTTTTATTCACGCGCTGCAAACCCTCGGCCAGCAGGTTGCTGACGTGCGGATCGTCTATTGTGTAGAAGGCCATCTTACCCTCTTTGCGATACTTCACCAGACCCAGTCCCCGCAGGAGTCGGAGTTGGTGGGAAACGGCGGAGCCGCTCAACCCGAGGATCGAGGCCAGATCGCACACGCAGAGTTCCTGTTTCGACAACGCGACCAGCATCTTGATGCGCGTGGGGTCGCTCAGGGAGCGGAACGTTTCGGCCAGGGTGTTGACGACCCCGTCGCCCGGCATCGTCTTCAACGCGATTCGAACATGTTCTGCGTTCACATAGACCTCTTCACAGAGGTCGCTCTGGTCTGTTTCCACGGTCTTTGTCGGCATCGTCCTCGTCCCCCGCGCTTCTTGAAACAACTGCTCATATATAATCATATACGGCGAGAAATGTCAAGTCCGAACTCGGGCTTCTGGGGTTCGACCGGAACGGAAGGGGGAATCAAACGTGCGGTTGTTTGCGCCGGGGACGGGGAAAGGGGCACGGACGTCTCGTGCGTGAAGAGGCGCCGGGACAATTTCGCCAGTTTCCAGAACCGCGCCGGTGGGGGTGTCGGCGGTACAGGGCCGCGGATTATTTTTTCGCCATTTTCGCGCGCGGGGGTTTCTTGTTCTGGAGAAGGTAGGGGAGGTCTTCCACGGTCAGGCCGGGGACGGCGTTCAGGGCAGATTGCTGACCGTTCTGGCGCACTTCGAACCGGATGCCGGTGCGGCGCTGCATTTCCTTGATCTCGCCCGCCGCGCCGATCGGCTGGCCCTGGCGGATCGTGTCGCCGGGCTGGACGCCCACTTCCCCCTCGGTCAGGTGGGCGTAGGTGGTTGAGAGGCCGTTGCCGTGGTCAATCACGACGGTGTTGCCCAGCTGTCCCACGGGCGAGGCGTTGAGCACCAGGCCGCCGCGCACGGCGTAAACGAGCGTCCCGGCATCCACAAAGAGGTAATACCCCCAGTCGTTGTCGTTGGTGGGGATGCCGATGGCGCCCACGGCGGTATCCGGCAGGGCGGGCTGCGGTGGCGTTGCGGTTTGCGTGGGTTGGACGGGCAGAGCGGGTTGTACCACAGGAGGGGCGGTCGAGGTCTGGGGCGGAACGCCGGGCGCCTGGGCGGAAGTCGCCACCGGCGGTGGCACGAGCGCCGCTGCCTGACCGGAGGCGGCCTGAGCCACGACGGGCGTAGTCGCGAGGCGTGGGGCGGTCTGGATGAGTTTGAGCCGGCCGGCCAGGGCCTGGCGCTTCAGGTTCAGACGGTCCATTTCCTGCCGGATGGAGTCGGGGGAGTGGCTGGCCAGTTTTTCGATCGTCGCGAGCCGGTTGGATTCCTCCATCAGTTCGTTGACCTTTGTGCGGGCGCGTCCGACGGCGGGACGGTCGCTTTCTTCCAGCATGTGGAAATTGTGTTCGGTCTCCTGGACCAGGATGCTCTGGGCGGCCTGACGGCGCGGCTGCGCCTGGGGCGCAAAGAGCGAAGAGGACGTTGATTGGTTCGTTTGCACGGTTGTCAGCGCGGTGTGGAGGTTCTGGAGCGTCTGGTACCGTTCCTGCAGAACGCGCTCGGCGGTGGTTTGTTCGAGTTTCGCCTGTTCGAGTTTGCGGCGGTTCAGATCGCGGTTCGCGAGGTCCTGGGTGCGTTCCTTTTCACTGCGGGCGAGCCAGTTTTCGAGGTACTGGACGGATTTTTCCATTTTGTCGATTTCCGACTGGGTCTGGCGGGTGAGTTCCTCGCGCCGGGCGTCGGTGAGAGCTTTCAGCGTCGCGCTGGTTTCATAGAGCGAATTGTCGAAGTTGGTTTCCGGCAGGGCGAAATCGGGCGCTGTGGGCCGCAGCGAGTCCGGCGGCAATGCGGGGGTCGAACCGGGCGGGGGCAGTTCCGCCCGGACGGGTGCGCCCGCCAGCGCGGACACCCAGAGGACCGCGCCCAGCGCGCTCACAGTCAGGAGTCGCCGGGAGGGAGGGGACTGACGCAGGGCGGAAAAGTAGAGACTGGTCCACGCGGTCCATCCGTAGAGAACCCCGGCGAGAACGAGCAGGGCCATTGAACCGATGGAGAGGAACGTAAAATCCAACCCGGTCGAGGCGTAAACAGCCAGATAGAAACCCGCCAGCAGAATCAGCGAAAACACGCCGCTCAGGCACATCGAAAGGATGGGACGCCAGTAGCCGCGCAGGGCGGTATTGAAGCCCGCCTGCCACTGGGCGGGAAACCGGAAGATCCGGCCGTAGGCCCCCCCCAGGAACGCCGCGGCCAACAGACCGATCCCCATCAGCAAGCCACTTATGGACAGGCGGATCGAACCGGTATCCTGGGCCAGCCGCTTGAGCGATCCGACGGCTTTCTCGTCGTAGAAAACCTCGGCGACCCCTTTCTGGGAGCGGAGTCCTTCGACCCACTCGTCGGGCGTGAGGTCGCTCGTGAAGAAGCCTTTGGGCCGTAACTCGAGGGAAATGGGCACGGAAGCCAGGAACATCTGATTGGCGGCTTTCTTTGTCCAGTCGCTTAATTCCGGGATGCTCTCGAAGGCGTCTGTACCCGGCAGCGCCTTGACCTGGAGCCAGTCGGGGGTCTCTTCCAGTTGCCGGGCCAGGCGTTCGGCGGTGGCCTGATCAACCGAGCGGTTCAGCACGGCCCGGAACACGATACTCTGTTCGGACTGGGCCAGATAGTGGCGCCCGTTGTCGGCGATGAGCCAGACGAGGCCGAGCGCGGTCAGGGGCCAGATCAGCCAGAACGTGGCCAGCAGGGCGGGCAGGAAGGAACCAGCGGGGAAAACGTTCGGTTCGGGTGTTTCCAGTTCCAGTTCATCTACCCCCGGTGTTTCTGTGGCGGTTTGGGCGTAATGGCTGACCAGTCCCGCCGCTTTCTTGTCCGTTCGGACGGGAGGGGTGGGTTTCGAGGTTTTTGCCGTCGTTGGGGATGCCGGTATGCGTTGCGGTTGAAAACGCGAGGAACCGGATTTCTGGAATTGTCGGGTCATCGAGGGGATTTTCATAACGCGGACCGGCTCTCCTGACATCGGAAGGGGGTATCGGGTACGATACGCCGGGGATGGTCCTTCTGGCAAAGGCTTGACGTTTTCCAGGTGTTTTGACGCCTGGAACCCTCCCGGGAATCCGGAAGCGTCAAGGCTTCCACGAATCCCAGATATCGAGATGGAGTAGAGCAAACCACAGGCCATTCACCGCCCGAGACCGGCGGCGGATTCTAACGGACCTCTATCTATAGGATTTTTACCCGGTTCCGTCAACCTCTTCGGTGGGTTTTCTCGACAGAATAGACCGGAGGGAGGGTATGGACGGGGTGGACTCTGTGGACCGCTTGGACGGAACGGGTTTGCAGTTCTGTACCGCCGGCGTCCCCGCCGACGCAAGGGGCTTTCAAGTACGAGAAAACATCCTGCGGTTCTGTACCGCCGGCGTCCCCGCCGGCACAAGGGGTTTTCCGGTTCGAGAAAACATCCTGCAGTTTGTATCGTCAAAAAAGGTCTTTTTGCACTTGGCATTTGCATTTTTGGGACAGGCGGAGTATCTTCTTGCCACCGTTCGGGCTTGACACTCCGATGCGTACCTGTTTTGATGCGCATTGGACTTGTTCCGGCAGAAGGAAAAAAGTTCCAAACAGGAATTCATTATACGTTTAGGGAGGATAGTATCTATGACCACGATTGTTGATGTGCATGCCCGTGAGATTCTCGACTCGCGTGGCAACCCCACCCTCGAGGTGGAAGTTCTGCTCGAAAGCGGCGCTATGGGCCGTGCCGCCGTGCCTTCCGGCGCCTCGACGGGCGAGAACGAAGCGCTTGAGCTGCGCGATGGCGACAAAGACCGGTTTCTGGGCAAAGGCGTGATGAAGGCGGTTCAGAACGTCAACACCACCATCGCCCCCGAGATCGTCGAGATGGACGCGACCGAGCAGACCCTGATTGACCAGCGGATGCTGGATCTGGATGGGACCGAGACGAAGTCGAACCTGGGCGCCAACGCGATTCTCGGCGTCTCGATGGCCGTGGCCCGCGCCGCCGCCGATTCGCTCGGCCTGCCGCTGTATCAGTACCTGGGCGGGGTCAACGCCAAGGTGTTGCCCATGCCGATGATGAACATCCTGAACGGCGGCCAGCACGCCGACAACAACGTGGACATTCAGGAGTTCATGATTCAGCCCGTCAAGGCGGAGAGTTTCGCCGAAGCGCTGCGCTGTGGCGCTGAAATATTCCACAACCTGAAAAAAGTGCTTTCGAAGCGCGGCATGAACACGTCTGTGGGCGATGAAGGCGGGTTCGCGCCGAACCTCGGCTCGAACGCCGAGGCCATCGAGGTGATCATCGAGGCGATCGAGAAGGCCGGATACAAGCCGGGCGAAGACGTGACCATCGCCTTGGACGCCGCCGCCAGCTCGTTCTACGACAAATCGAAAGGCCTGTATGTCATGGCCGCCGAAGCGCAGCCCGAGAAGGACTCCGCCGCCATGGTCGAGTACTATAAGGAGATCTGCTCCAAGTACCCGATCCTCTCGATCGAAGACGGCTTGGACGAAAACGACTGGGACGGTTTCAAACTGCTCACCGAGGCGCTCGGCGACAAGGTGCAGCTGGTGGGGGACGACCTGTTCGTGACCAACACCAAGTTCCTCAAGAAGGGCATCCAGATGGGGGTCTGCAACTCGATCTTGATCAAGGTCAACCAGATCGGATCGCTGACCGAGACGCTTGACGCCATCGAGATGGCCAAGTGTGCCGGGTACACGGCTGTTGTGTCGCACCGCTCGGGTGAGACCGAAGACACCACAATCGCCGACATCGCCGTGGCGACCAATGCCGGTCAGATCAAGACCGGTTCGGCCTCGCGTACGGACCGCATCTGCAAGTACAACCAGCTGCTGCGTATCGAGGAAGAGTTGGGTTCGGTGGCTCAGTACAAGGGCCGTCTGGGTCTCTTCAATCTGGCGTAAGGTTTCTGAGAGACTTTTTTTTCTGAACGAAGACCGGGAAGGCGCTGCCCCTGTGGGGCGGTTCCTTCCCGGTTCTTTTTTGCCGGGGTTGGGGGGACTTTCCCGGAAAGAAAGAACGGCAACTTTTTCCGTCGGAACCTGCTCGGAGGACTTCCCGGTCCCTCCACCTTTTTCTCTTCCCCTCTGTCAAGATAATTTGGAGTCCTCTGCATATGGCTGATAATACTTGTTTTGAGTGAATTTTCAGGGCTTTCTCGCCGCGTGTTTCCGGGTTCTGCTTTTCTTTTTTTCGAGGGAAATTGTTTTGGCATTGACTTTGCGCAACACTGTGCCGTGTCGCGCATCCGGTCCCAGGACTTCCCGCAAACGGCAGTTTGGGCGCCGCAGGGCCGACAAAAAAAGGACAGCACCTGACAGACTGTCCGATACCACATCTCGATTCAAGCAAACAGGGCGCAGATCCGACCCCTGGATGTAGCCAACCCGTCCAAATGGACATGGGAGCGCAGGAGCGCGCTTGGCAGACACGGAGGATGTAGTCATGACCAGACCCACCGTAATCAATACCAACATTCCGAGCATCAATGGGCAGAGGAATCTGTACAAATCCGCCGCTGCTCTCAACAAGTCTCTGGAGCGGTTGTCTTCCGGCTTGCGAATCAATCGCGCCGGGGACGATGCGGCGGGGCTGGCCATCTCGGAAAACCTGCGATCCCAGATCAAAGGGATGGACCAGGCGGTTCGCAATGCCAATGACGGCGTCAGTCTGATTCAGACGGCCGAAGGCGCCATGGACACGTACACCGAGATCCTCCAGCGAATTCGTCAGTTGTCTATCCAGGCGTCGAGTGACCTGTATAACGATAACAACCGCGAATCGCTTCAGCTGGAAATTGACCAACAGGTCAAGGAGCTGCGGCGCATCGCTGAAGTGTTGAACTTCAACGGTCAGAAATTGCTCGATGGCTCTTTCTTCAACAAACGCATTCAGGTGGGCGCCGGCGCGGGTGAAACCCTGGAGATTTCGGTGGGCGATTTGCGGCCCAACGTCATCGGCGGGGTGGCTCAGCAGATTGGCGTTCAGGTGGATGGGACCGCGTTGACAGATGGGGCTATCCAGATCAACGGGTTCAACATCCCCTCGTCGTCCGACGAATCGGCCGCCGCCAAGGCTCGGACGATCAATACCATGTATGCGGATACAAAAGTCTGGGCGAAAGTGGAAGACTCTCAGGTGGTGGGAACGGCTGCCATCGCCGCCGGAACACTGGACCTGGCGACGGGTACCACGTTGCGGATCAATGGCTTTGTGGTGCCTTCGGAAGGGACGTTGGCGGTCACGGCCAGTGATTCGAGCGGGGCGCTTCGGCGCGCCATCAATGCCATCAGCGACAAGACGGGAGTGACCGCTTCGCTCGGCGCCACGGGGCAGTTGGTCCTGACGTCAAACGACGATCAGGCGTTCACCTACAACATGTCGAACGCCGCCGCCCAGGGCGTGGTCAATCTGGCGGGCGCTCCCGCGGCAGATCAGACCGTACGGGGCCGCATTCGTCTCTACAGCGACACCACGTTTACGGTCACCGGCGCGACCGCTCTGGCTCAGATCGGCATGACGGGCACGATTCCGTACGATGTCAATTCCCCCGTCGAGAATGTTTCGATCTACACGTTTAACGATGCCCAGGAAGCCATCAACATGATGGACAATGCCCTGCGGCAGGTCAACGACATGCGCGCCGCTCTGGGCGCGATCACCAACCGGCTCGATGGAACGGTCTCGAACTTGATGGTGGCGGTGGAAAACCTCTCGGCGAGCGATTCGCGTATCCGCGACGCGGACTTTGCGGTGGAAACGGCCAACATGACCCGCGCCCAGATCTTGCAGCAGTCGGGCATCGCGGTTTTGTCTCAGGCCAACAGTTCACCCCAGGTGGCGCTGAGCCTCTTGAAATAAGGGGGCGTCTTCCGCCTCTTTCTCAGAGACGGGTATCGAATTTCTCTCAGTATTCTTTATCCCTTCCGGGGATCAAGGGCATCCTTTCGAGCGGCGTCGGAGGATGCCCGTTTCTTTTCCAGTGGCGCTGAAAACGGAGAAGCGGAAAGATAACGCGAAACACGATACTTTCTCAAGGTTCCGTGGGTTTGTGTCGAAAAGAGAATCGGGATCGCGGTCGAGGGCTTTTGCGGCTCGTCTGTTGAAAAGTATTGGCTTGCCGGGGGCTTCAGGGTATCATTTTCTCGGGGTGCAGGTTGCGATTTCAGCATTCGGGTTTGTTTATCCGCTGTCAATTCAGGTCTGTTCATGACTGTGCCCGCATCCGTTTGGATCCTTTCCGGCTCCGTGAGGTGTGACCGGAAGGGGCAATGTTCCAGAGATTCAGGAGACATGTTGTGATGTTTCGGATTTCGCGATCCGTTTTCTTTTGTCTGCTTATGACGCAGATTTTTCTGGCCGGGGGATTCCCGGTCTGTGTGTCGGCATTCGACCTGGTGTTGTTGCTGGACGAATCGGGGAGCATGAAAACGACGGATCCGGGGAACGCCCGGGTTCGCGCCGCCGAACTCTTCGCGCGAATTTGCCGTCCGACGGATCGTGTGGCGTTGATGGGGTTTGCCACGAACGTGCGTGAGATGAGCGCGCTCGAACCGATGGGGCCTGGACCGGCGCGCGATGCGCTTGAAACGCGTTTCAAGATGGTGCGTTCCGACGGGCAGTGGACGGATATCGAGCAGGCGCTCCGGCTGGCGTTGCGCAATTTGACTCTCACGGGGGATCGCGCCAAACCGCGAGCGGTTCTGCTTCTGACCGATGGGCGGGTGGATCTGTCGCCGGGTGGGCGGGATTCAGCCGCAAGTCAGGCCTCCGACCAGCGGATTCGGGGTGCGCTGGTGAGCGACTTTATTCAGGAAAACATCCAGATTTACTGCGTGGCCTTTTCGCGCGGGGCGGATCGCTCTTTGTTGAACTACCTGGCCGAGGCTACTCAGGGGCTGTGCGTTCAGGGGGACAAGGACAGCGAACTCGAGCGCCTTTTCCTTCGGATCTTTGAAGAAATTGCCCAGCCTCAGACCGTTCCGGTCCGCGATGGAAAGGCGCTCATTGACGCCTCTGTGCGCGAGGCCACGTTTCTGGTGGCGCATGGCAAGACCGGAACACGGGTCACCGTGACCGATCCGGACTCGCGTCCGTACTCGCGCGATACCGTCGTGCCGGGCATATCCTGGTATTCCGGTACGACGTATGACATCGTCACGGTGGCCAATCCCAAGCCCGGTACCTGGAGCATCGCGCCCCTGGTCGCATCGCAGAACAGCCGAGTTCTGGTCTTGACGGACTTGGAACTTCAGGTCAAAGATCTGCCGGCCTTTCTGGCTCCCGGCGACACGCTGAGAGTTCAGGCGTTTCTGCAAAGCGAGGGACAGGTCGTCGCCACGTCCGAGATTCTCAAAGATCTGGTCGTCACGGGCCAACTGACTGGCCGCGAGAGTGAGAGCTTTCAGATGCGCGACGACGGCGCGTCGCAGGACGACGGGACCGGCGATGGTCTCTATGGCGGAAGTGTGACCCCGCCGTCCACTTCCGGTTTTTACGATGTGGAGATTGTGGCCGCGGCGCCCACGTTCGAGCGCCGTATTTTGCGTAAAGTGAGTGTGTTGAACCGTTGGTTCTCGGTGGATCTGGAAAACGACTCGGTTCCGGCGGGCCAATTGGCCGCTCTGAAGGTGCGCGTCTCGGATCTCGAGACGATCGAAAAAGCGGGGGCTAAACTGGTTTTTGAGGCGGTGGTGCAGCGGCCGGATCAGACCCGGAAAAATTTGACGGTGGACCCGGTGACCCCCGCCCTGTTTTCGGTGGCGTTTACGGATACGACCCAGCCGGGGGAGTATCGTGTGACGGTGACGGGGCGGATGACGAGCGTTGGTGGCGAGGCGCAGGAGGTGACGGTTGGCCCTCTGGCCATCCACGTGACCGAAGTGGCGGCCTCTCCCCCTGCCGTTCCGCTTCCCACCCCGGTTGTGGTGGCGGCCCAAACGCCAGCGCCCACTCCCACGCCGGAGAAAGAGGCTGCGCCGCGTACTCATATCCCGTGGGAATTGTGGGTTGTTCTGGGCATTTCGCTGGCAGCGGTGGGAACTTTGCTGGTTCTGCTCTTCCGCCGCCGTCCGCCTCAGGAACCGATTCAATCCATGGAGCGTTTGCGTAAGCGGGCGCTGGAAATTCGCGAGGAGTCTTATACGGACGCCCCACCCGGACCTGCGTCCAGCCAGCAGGAGCAACCCGGAAAGCCAGCGGACAGGCCGCCGATAGCCGCGGACGTCGAGAGTGTCGCGCGCAGACGCAAGGTGCCGCCCCCTCCAACGGGAGTCGAGATTATCCCGGAACCCGAGGTTAAGAGTTCCTTGCCCGAGGAGGGGCAGGACCAGCAGGTTCTGGTGGCGGCTGAACCGACGGGGATGGCGCTGGACGGCGGGGTGATGAGTCAGGAAGAATCGGATCTGCTGGCCGAGATCCTCGGGGAATCGGCGGATCTGGAGACAAAAATAGGCTCGTCTGAAATTTCAGTCGCGAAACCGCCTTCCGTGCCTCCTGTTCCGCAGGAGATTCCTGCGTTGAGCGCAGCGCAGAGCAGCCTGCTGGCGGATATCATGGAAGAAGTGGCGCCCGATATGATGGAGGAAACGAAGGCGCAGAAGTTGCCCACTTTGACCGATGAAGAAAGCGACCTGCTGGCGGACATTATGGGGGAAATCGGCGGATTGATGCAGGAGGGAGCACCGGCTGCGCCGCCGCGTCCCGCGGTTTCCGTCCCGTCACAAAATGCGCCCTCGTCCGATCCGTCGGTTTTGAGTGAAGCGGAAGGCGCCCTGTTGGCCAACATTATGGGGGAGTTGGAGGAAATGCAGTCGCCCTCGGTCGCGCCACCTCCGGCTGCGGCCGCGCCCAGACCTCAGGATCAGGCGCTTTCCGATGCTGAAAACGACCTGCTGGCCGACATTCTCGGCGGGGAGGAATTCCCGGAGAAATCGCTGCAAACGACGCCAAAGATCCCGGATGAGAAAGACAAACGAAGCGACCAGGAAATCATAGACGACATTCTGCGCGACATTGAAGGTCTGGTGGACTGACGATTTTTCTCTGAGCGATTTTCAATTCGTTTGACAGACAGTTTCCGGGGGAGAGAAGAGCGCTCGCGAAAAGGCGAGTTTGAAACGGGCGGCGTGTTTGTTTCGGCCCGGGTTGTCTGACGGGGGTGTAAAGAGGGGAAGTTTTTTCCGGCTGGGTCTGAATCGTTTTGTCATGCGGTTGTGGGCTGATTTGGGGTGTTGCGAAAAAAAGGTGAGGCTTGGGAGCGCTGCCTGTTATGCCATTGGGGGAGACAATAGCCGCCTGGACGGTTCCGATCGCCGCGTGCGTTTCGCTGGCGGCTCTTGTTGTGGCCGGTATTCAGTCGGTTATCCGCCAGGTCGAGTTGCGCCGGTTACGGGCTTCGCTGGCGGGCAACTGGGCCAGCTATCTGGACACGATCAGTGTCAATATCCGTCAATTGAAGGCGTTTCGGACGCAGCTGGGGCGTATTTATCCGTCGAGCGAAGAACCGGAACTTTCGGAAATTTACCGGGTGTTGTGCGCAACGATCTCGGAAGAAATCGGTCTGATGGAACAGGAACTGGCGACCCTCTCGGTTGCCAGCGACCGACAGTGGTACGAGTTGGGGATTGGTTGGGCGCCCAGCCACCATTATCACAAGGAGATCCAGCAACTCTTTGTGTTGGCGCATCAGGCGCTGACACCCGACCGTCTTCAGAAACTGCGCGAGGAGTGGACGCGCGAAATCGAAAATTCCTTCGAGCAGAGAATCCAGGAATTGCTGCAGGAAAAGCAGGCGCTCGAAGAACGTCTCGCGGTTCTCGAACGGGAACTTCTCGATCTGCAGAATGCCAGAGAACAGGCGGAGCGCGCGCTGCTGGAAGCGCTCCAGAACAATTTGTCCGAATCGCCTGCCCGCACAAAAGAGACGCAGGAGGCGGAAGAATCCGAGGGCGTTCCGGTACAGAAAAAGGGTTATATCGAGGAAGAAATTGCCGCCCGATACATGGGAACGCTCGAGGATCTGCTGCCTCTGGATCAGATCGAGGCCAAGATTGCCGTGGCGGATGGTCAGATTCTCTACACGCGAGGTCAGATCGCCGAGGCGATAACAGACGAAGCGCGGCGCGAGATGGAAGCCCGGAACGCCTGGGCGCATCAGGAAAAACGGTGGTGGGGGCACATGCGCAAGATCGTCCGCCAGCGTCGTCTGCTCGACGAGGCGCTCAGCGCCGCTTCTGGAGAAGAGGATCAGGAGGAAGATTTCGAAGCGCAGATGCAGCGCATCCACGAGTTCCAGCAGATGGAAGCGCGCATGTCGGATATGCGGCAGAAGATTGAACAATTGACGATAGACAATCGGCGTTTGACCCAGCAATTGAATTCGGTCAACGACGACATGCTCGGGGTTGAGACCTACCGCAAGCGTTTCGAGGACTCGGAAGCCGCCCGCAAGGGAGCGGAACGGGAACTGCGCACCCTGGAAAAAATGGTGACTCAGAACGATGAAGAAATGGAGCATTTGCGGGGGCAGGTCAAGAAATTTGAGAAACTCGATCTGCATCTGCAGGAGAAGGAGGCGACTCTCAAGGCTCTGCAAATAAAAGAAGGCGAAATGCAGACGGAAATCTATCGCCTCAAGCGCAATCTGGAAGAGGCGAATGAACAACTGAATTACGAGGGGAAGCGATCCAGAAAAGATACCGAACGAATCGTGGAAGAAAATGAGAAACTGCATGCGGATCTGAAGGCCTTGCAGGAAAAACTCGCTTCCGGCGGCATCGAGGGGTATGTGCCCGAGCAGGAAATGTTCGACTTGCAGGGAGCGTACGATGCCGTGCAATCGGAATTGCAGAAAGCCCGAGGCGCCACCAAACAGGCCGAATACCGTCTGGCCGAGCATCTGAAGAACAGCCAGACGAACGCGCATAAATCGGGAAAAGAAGTGGAAGAACTGCGTCAACAGGTTCTGGCTCTGCGTCAGTCGCTTCACGACTTGAAGAATTCCACGGTGCCCGAAAGCGAGGTCTTTGAATTACAGGCGGCTTACGATTCCACCAAATCCGAGTTGCTCCGTCTCAAGGCGTCTGTGAGAAAAGGGGAAGTGGGCGAAGGCGAAGCCGCCCAGGGCATGGAACATCTGAAATCGGAACATCGGGAACTTCAGAAGAAACACGCCGAACTGCAGGCGGAGCATCAAAAACGCCTGGCCGAGACAATCCCCAAATCGCGGGTGGCCGAATTGCAGAGCGCCTACGAATTGCTGGGCGCCAAATACCAGGCGCTGAAAAAAGCGTCGGGCAATCCGCCGACCCTCATGCCCGATCTGGCGGAAAAGGCCCACAATCTCGGTGAGTCGGACGACATGGTGCCCGCCGAGGAAATGATGGAACTCCAGATGGCCTACGACTCGCTCAACGTCGAGGCCCGGAAACTTCAGTCCCGGCTTCGCGAGGCGGAACAGAAAGCCGCCGAGGCCGCTTCTTCCTCCGAAAAATGGCAACAGGAGTATCGGGAACTGCGTCAAAAAATCGAGGCGCACAGGCGGCAATCCCCCGGACGTCTGGAGACCCTGGTGGGAGATGAAACGGCTTCCGGGCGAATCGCGGACCCGGGCCTGACGGCCGAGGAAATTCAACAAGCGAAAGCCGACCTGGCCAAAGCGCGCGATGAAATCGAGATCTGGAAGCGCCGCTACAAAATGCTCCTCGACAAACACCGCAGCCTGCGCCAGGAAGTGGACAAGACGACGGATAAACTCCTGACCGACGCGGACCCCTCGCTGCCCCGGAACGTCTTCGACATGCCCCTTCCGTAAAGCCGTCGGCCCATGTTTGGGACCGTTATTGTACTTGCAAGAAAGAATCTTCACGATTCGACTGTTGATTCTCATATAAGTAGTTCCGTCCAGGAGGGATGATTGAAAAACCTGGGGGAACCGACAACCGTCCCTCCGGGACGGGAAACGGGATGATCCTGAACCCAGCGCTGAAGCGCTGGGCTATTGTCAGAAGTCCCTGACGGGACTTGGATCTGGAGCGCTTGACTCCGCGTCATAATGAAGATTATTCTTGGCAACTACTATAAAATAGATTGATTTCGAAGATATAAGAACGTAAAGTTTACATCGTGTCAGAAACGACACAAGGGAGACCCTGTCTGTGTCCCTCCCTTTCATCCTTGGGGATTGGGGGCTGATCGCCGGGACGGGTTTTGATTTTTCCCGATCTTTATCCATACGAAGTTGTGGTCGGAATGAAATTCTTCTAAAAATAGGGGCCATTAATTGCCCGGGTTCCTGCATATTCCCCTTTACAATGCGGTTTGAGCATTTCAGTCTTGTCGAAGAACTGGAGCAGTCCAAATGAAAAATCGAGTCGTCTTGGGCGCTGTGACCCTGTGTCTGTTGTTGAATGTATCTGCGGTATTTTCGCAAGGAGATCCCCTCAAACGAGAAACGAAGATAGAATATGACAAGGATAACTATCTGGTGTTCACCGATCCTGGCCGAGTGGAACATGACGGCGGTTTTAGTCTGGGCGCCTATGTGCGACTGACCGTCACACGGGGAGGGGCGACCTGGGATTGGAATCTGACCGAAAAGGGCGAAACGAGTGGCGATATAACTCCCCTCATCAATGTTCAAGTTTACCGTATTACGTATATGGATAAGGATCATGTCTGGATAATGGCCAGGGGACATCGCCTGAGTAAAGCCATGCTGTTGAATCTTGAAACAAAACAGGTGGACGAGAATTATTACGGCTGGCGCTTTTCCTTGTCTCCCGATTCGAAGCACATCGCTTTTTCCTATCCATACGATCGCGAAACAGTGGCGGTGTTTGTTGACGAATACATGGTATATCCGAATATTTCGGAAGAAAGATATTTTGATTTTAAATCCATTCATTTTGAGGAAAATGAAAAGGCTTTTGAAAAGTTAAGGCAAGAAATTCCAGCAGGTTCAATCCGCGAGGATGTATCGTGGCGGGACAAGGGGTGCATCGAGTTTGGGATCGATGAGAATTACGACCTGGCGCAATTGATGGATGGTGTTTATAAGTCACAAAGTTACCACTACACTATCGAGGGTTTGTTCAAGACCGGTTCTTTCAAGATTTCGGATATTTCGATTCAACGGAAAGGCGAGGGGGATGAGGTCGAAAGGCTGAAGGACTACGATTGGGACCGGAAAAAGTTTATTCCCAGAGATCGAGCCAATCTGTTTCCGAAGGAGTTCCTGGACGTCCCCGCGAAACAGAATAATGAACGGGTAAGCGCTGCGGGAGTGCCGGATATTATTATCCGAAAAAATGAGGAACCGTTTGTTCTCGAGATTCAAGGCGATGAAAAGAAGACCTTGGAGATCCCCAGACTGTCGCGCGAAGAGATGATGCCCCCTTCAACCATCATCGGAGTTGATCCCGTGGATGCGCAATCGTTCTGGGTCACCTCAAAATTCGACAAGGATAGGGATGATGATCTTTTTCAAGCATGTTGTCTTTATCAGATGGAGAAAAAGGCTTTCGAGAAAAAATACTATGGCATCGGGGTGGCTTTGTCGAAAGACAAAAAGCACGTGGCCTATGCCCGGCAATCCATGAAACTGGGGCGGCAGGTGAAAGTGGCCCTGTTTGTGGACAATTGCCTGGTCTATCCCGTTATCCAAGGCGATTTCATTATTGATGACGGATATTTAGGGCCTTCTGGCACCCGTAACGATCCTAAGAAGGACTGGCGTGAATATACCCATGACAGTCCCTACAGCAAGTTGGTCTCAAGAATCATCTGGAAGGACGAAAAGACGGTGGAGTTCGTCATCTGCGAAAACTGGCTGGAAGCCGAGGCGTTGAACGATCCCAGCCGAATCCACTATCTGCATTACACGGTCCGGCTGACTGACGGTGCCGGACAGGATCCCCAGATTCTCGTGAAAGAGCCGATCAGGAAAGAGGAACTGGCAAAGTTCGACGGAAACTGAACTTTTTGTCTTTGTCCAGGAGGTGTTGGATCGTCAGGGTCTATTGTGGCGGCTCTGCTCTCAATTTCCGCGCCGCCGCGACCATGTGTTTCAGGGACGCCAGGGTTTCAGGCCAGTCGCGGGTTTTCAGGCCGCAGTCGGGGTTGACCCAGAGGCACTCTTTCGGGATGAACCGGAGCGCCCGGCGCAACAGGTCGAGGATTTCCTCCTCTGACGGAATGCGCGGGCTGTGGATGTCGTAAATTCCCGGGCCGATTTCGTTCGGGTAGGCGAATTCCTGGAACGACTCGAGGAGCGTCATCTTGCTGCGGCTCGATTCGATACTGATGACGTCGGCGTCCATCTCCGAGATCCAGCGGATGATGGTATTGAACTCGCTGTAGCACATGTGCGAGTGGATCTGGGTACCGTCGGCCGCGCCCGCCGCCGTGAGGCGGAACGCGTCCACCGCCCAGCGCAGGTAGGCGTTTGCGTCCTGCTTCCGGATGGGAAGCCCCTCGCGCAGGGCCGCTTCGTCTATCTGGATGATCCGGATGCCGGCCTTCTCGAGGTCGAGCACTTCATCGCGCATGGCCAGCGCGATCTGCTTGCAGACCTCCGAGCGCTCCAGATCGTTGCGCACAAAACTCCAGCACAGAATCGTGACCGGCCCCGTCAGCATCCCCTTCATCGGTCGTTGGGTGAGTGACTGGGCGTACACGCTCCAGTCGACGGTCATGGGCGCGGGACGCGAAACATCGCCGTAGATGACCGGCGGTTTGACACAGCGGCTGCCGTAGCTCTGAACCCAGCCATTCTCTGTAAAGCAGAAACCGTTGAGTTGCTGGCCGAAGTATTCGACCATGTCGTTGCGTTCCGACTCGCCGTGGACCAGCACGTCCAGCCCCAGTTCTTCCTGCACTTCGACGACCTTGTGGATTTCCGCTTTCAGGAAATCCTGATATTCGTCGGGCGTGATTTCCCCTTTTCGGAATTGCAGGCGGGCCTTGCGGATTTCCGGGGTCTGCGGGAAGGAACCGATGGTGGTCGTGGGGAAGAGGGGCAGGTTGAGCCACGCCTGAGCCGCCTTGCGCACGGGGTACGCGTTGCGCCGTTGCAGCATGTCGGCGGTCACCCCGGCACACCGGTCCCGGACTTCCGCGCAGCAGGTTCGGGAACATTGGCGGCGGTTTTCCATCGCTTCCGCATTCGCCTGGAGTTCCGTGTTGCGGTCCTGACCTTCCAGAAGTTCACCCAGCAGGGCGACCTCACGGCATTTCTGCGTGGCAAACGCCATCCATTGCTTGACCTCGGGATCGAGCCGGGTTTCGCATTCCAGATCCACCGGCGAGTGGAGGAGTGAACAACTCGATCCAACCATCAGCCGTTCCGGCCCGAGGCGTCTGGACAGGGCGCGCAAAGTATCGAGGGCCTGCGTCAGGTCGGTTTTCCAGATGTTGCGTCCGTCCACTAGACCGGCGGAGAGCGCCATCTCTCCGGGGAGACGATCCGGTACGGAATCCAGCGACGCCTTGCCCCGCACCAGATCCAGGTGCAGGCCGGCGCAACCCGACGCTGCCGCCAGGTCGAGGTTGTCGTCGAGCCGCTCGAAGTAGGTGGCGAGCAAAAGACGGGCCTGGCCCGCCGCGCGGTTCAGCGTTTCGTAAGTGGCCGCGAAACCGTGGCGCGCTTCCGCCGACAGATCGGCGCACAGGATCGGCTCCTCCACCTGAATCCAGTCGCACAGCGTCCCCAGTTCGGCGAAGACTTCGGCGTAGAGAGCCGTGACTTCTTCGAGCCGGTCCCAGCGGTTGGCGCCATCGAGATCCTTTGCCAGGGACAGGTAGGTGATCGGCCCGACCAGCGTCGGCTTGGGCGAATAGCCCAGGGCCGCCGCCTGGCGCGTGTCCTCAATGATCGCCCTGGAAGAAAGGGACAGCCTCAGCGAGGGGGTAAATTCCGGGACGATGTAGTGGTAGTTCGTATTGAACCACTTGGTCATGGTCATCGCGGCGCGATTGCGTTTCACATCGCCCCGGGCCATCTGGAAGTACAGCGCGCGCGGGCCTTCCGGAACGTTTTCCAGAAACCGCTCGGGGATGGCGCCCAGCATGAACGAAACATCGAGCATGTGGTCGTAGAACGAAAAGTCGCCGGTTGCGACAAAGGAAAGTCCCGCGTCTTTCTGGATCTGCCAGTGCCGCCGTTTCAAGAGGTCGCACGTTGCGTTGAGATCCTGGACGGAGATCGAGCCATTCCAGTAATTCTCCAACGCTTTCTTGAGTTCGCGTTGAACGCCGATTCGAGGGAAACCCAGCACATGTGTTTGCATCACTTGTCCCTTTCTCAGATGAGGAAAAACAACCGACCCACCCTGAAACAGGGGAGAATCAGGAGATTTCTTTTTGATTGCCCTACAATATATTTCGTATCACAGAATCTCCCACGCGTCAATCCGCATTTCTCCGGTCCATTCCCGGGCCCGGGGAGTGAAAGGCCTTGCCTTGCTCGGACGAAACTTGTAATATTAATGCGTTGTGTGCGTGAAGACATGAGTACGATTCATTTCGTGCGGAAGAAAACTCGAGTCGAGAATCGTTCAGAGGGTTGTTTCCACGAAAGTGTTTTTTCAAGACGGAACGATTCCGGGTTTGCTGCGTTTCCTCCCGTTTGTTGTCAGGTTTCATCAGTTTCATAAACGAGGATCGCGACCCGCAGGGTCACCGATCCGAAAGGATGACGCCATGAGAAAGCAAGGATTCACCCTGATCGAACTGTTGGTTGTGGTTGCGATCATTTCGATCCTGGCCATGATTGCGTTGCCGAATTTCCTCGAAGCGCAGGTCCGGGCTAAAATTTCGCGTTCCTGCGCGGAGATGAATGTTTATGCGACGGCGCTGGATCTGTACTTCCTCGACAACAATTCCTACATCCCAAGCGCTTGTCCGGACATGGACCGGGCCAATGCGCACGCCACCCTCAAATGGTATGCGTCGTTGACAACTCCCATACCTTATCTCACCTCGATTCCGGGTGATCCATTTTCCAGGATATCCGACAGCCGCCTGGATGACTGGATTGGGCCGGTGCCCTATCATATTTATACCGGACCCGGTCGGGCCATCGCAAACTCGACCGAAGCGGAGACGTTGACGAGGAGTCAATACCTCATTGCGTCCATGGGACCGAATCTGCAGGACGAGACCCATGTCCAGACCGTCGCGGGGGTGGATTTCACGCTCACCTGCGTTCACAACGGGGTGACCTCGGATCTGGCCACCTATGGGACGTCCTATGACAGTACAAACGGGACGCGGTCGTTGGGCGATCTCTACAAGACGAATGGAGCCGGGTGTGGCCTCTACGGGGAGGGGCCTTGTACGGAGCCTTCTCTCCCGACCAACCCGGGGTGAGGCTGAAAAACTGCCCGTCCGGCGGATGGGCTTCGAATGTCTCAAAGTGAATTCTTTCCCTGGATACAGTCTTGAAAACGTTTGGAGCGGAATGTCATCTTCTGACATTCCGCTCCAAATGTTTTACAGATCCGAAACGACTCCCCTGTTTTCTATTTCTTCGTGTCGGATGTTTCCTTCGGCGCTTCGTTCAGTCGCACCATCCGCACTCCATACACGCCGCCGGCCCATTTACCCGGTTGCGCCTGGAAACGCACGGTCACCTTGGTTTTTCCCTGGGTCAGTTTTTCGGGGACGGAATATTTTTCGTCGAAGAACACCTCGGGCTTGTTGTTCTGGAGAGTCTGTTCCGCGATTTTTTCCCCGTCCACCAGGATGTCGAACTTGCGGTTGTTTACGTCGCTGCCCCAATAGGTGACCAGCAGGGCGAGGGGTTCCTTTGCGTCCACCGCCAGGTCGAACGCGAACCAGCCGCCATCGGTGGCGTGACGCCATTTGCGCCCCTGGAATTCCCCCGTACTGCTCTGTTCGCCCTGCATGTTGTGGTCGCGTTCGGGTTGCATCTCGCCGGGTTGGACGAAATCGGTCGTGAGCGCTTCGAGCCGTTTGATTTTCTCCTGCTCGGCCTTGTATTCCGCTTCGCGTTTCTGCCACTGTTCGGACGTGAAGAGATCCCAGTACACCGAGAAGCGCTTGTCGTGCAGTTTGTAGAAGGGAACGAGCGTCACGTCGCGCGGTTTGCCCACGTTCTGGGTCTGGAACGTATTGGGTTGTCCCGCGACCGGTTTGAGCCACTCCGCCGGCGCTTTCCCCTCGGTCACGAAAACGGGGACAAAGTTCGGTTTCTCGGCGTTCGGGTCGTTTTCCGGTCCCAACTCCCCGGCCAGCACGAGGGGACCGTACATCACGGCGGCGCGGTTCGGGTTGTCGGGCATCGCCTGAAACCGCAGCGAGAAAGGCATCTGTACTTCCACCACGTCGCCGTCGCGCCAGGTCCGTTTCAGTTCCACGTAGCTGGAGGTCTGGGTGTCGCTCGTCTGTTTTTCGCCGTTCACTGTGATGGCCATGCCCCGTGTGGCCCAGTAGGGGTGGCGGATGCGCAGGGTCAACTCCACGGGATCTTTCGTCGAGATCCAGAGACGGGTTTTGTCGGAGTCCGGGTACGCGGTTTCCTGGCGGACCTTCACCCCCTTCTCTTTCCAGTTCAGTTCGGAGGCGATGAAGAGGTTGACCCAGAGACTGTCGGCGTCGTGGAAGTAGATCGCCTCGCCATACTTGGCGTGGTTTTCCATCCCGGTTCCGACACAGCAGCTGAAGCCGTCGAACTGGCTCTGGTAGTTCTTTTTGCCGCCCATGTTGAGCGACAGGTTGTAGATCACCCGCCCGTCCACCGGGTGCTGGCTCGACAGGATGTGGTTGTAAAGCGCGCGTTCGTAGAAGTCGGCCACGTTGGCGCCCGTGGTCCACTGGAACAGGTGGACGCTCAGTTTCAGCATGTTGTTGACGTTGCACGACTCGGTCGTGTCGGGTCCCAGACGGTCGTTGAGCTTGTCGGGTTGACCGAAATACTCGTTCAGGCAGTGGCCGCCGGTCACGTAGGAGTGGTGGTTGACGACGCGGTCCCAGAAAAACTCCGCCGCCGCGCGGTCGCGCTTGTCGCCGGTCAGTTCATACCGCAGAGCCAACCCGACCAGTTTGGGGATCTGTGTGTTGGCATGGATACCGGGCAGGATGTCCTTCTGGTCGGCCAGCGGTTCGAGGACCGCCTTGTGGTGGAACTTGCGCGAGAGGGCCAGGTACCGCGCGTCGCCCGTGTCGGCGTAGAGCTGCGCCAGCGACTCGTTGACCCCACCGTGCTCGCACCGCATGACCGCCTGCATCTGGTCGTCGTTGAGGCCGGAGAACGTTTTTTCAAGCCAGTCGGCCAGTTTCTTCTCGACCTCGAGCGCCTTCTTATTGCCGCACAGGTGGTAGGCGTCGTTCAGCCCCGCCAGTTCCTTGTGCAGGGTGTAGAGTGGCACCCAGGACCCGTTCAGGTCGAACCCCTGCGACCGGATGTCCCCCTTCGACACCTCGGCGAAGACTTCCTTCCCCCGCGGGGCCGCCATCGCATACCCGTTGCCGTTTTTATCCTGACAGAGCGCCAGCTCGTCCACGATGTAATTGACCCGCTCGCGCAGTTTCTCGTCCCCCGTCGCGGCGTACATCAGGGCGCAGGCCGTCAGGTAGTGGCCCAGACTGTGGCCCGCGATCCCCTGGGTCTCCCACCCCCCATAGACTTCCGCCTTCGGTTCCAGTCCGGCTTCTTTGCGGAACCAGGCGAGAAAGCGGTCCGGTTCCAGTTTGAGCAGGTACTCGTGGTCCAGATCCATGGCGTGCTTGAACGGCCCATCGAGCAGTTTGACGTCCGAGAGGGGGAAAGCCTGCGCCTTGAGGGGGACGGGCTGGTCGGCCCCAAAGGCGGTCCCCACCCACCCGAGGAGGGCGAGGCCGAGAATTGTCACGTGTAAGATTTTGAGTCCGGGATTCATTCGTTTCTTCATAGGGCTGAGTTCTCCTGACCGAAAATAAGTTGGGCCTTCCTGCGGCGTCTGAAGATTTTGTGCCTTGAACAGATCCAAATGGCAAGCTCTTTTCATTTGTTTTTTTACCACCAGGACACCAGGTCACGAAGGGGCAAAGGCTCGAAAATCCGGGTGTCCTGGTGGTTCAAAAAACACCCGATACCGGGTAACGCCCGAATGGGCGACTGTTTCGGCAGGCGATCCCCTGTTGTCCCTTCAGAACATCCCCTCCACATCGTTTCGCGTTTCCTCAGGAAAGAATCTTGCAAATCGGACGGCAAATAAGCGAAAAAGAGGAGTGGAAGACCGTGGATCGCTGAATTCTGCATCGCTCGGAATTTGTCAGGGGAGTTTGAAGATATGCCGGGATGGCCGAAGGGTATCAGTCTGGTGATTCCTGCCTGTAATGAACAGGCGGCCATCGCGGGAGTGCTCGACGAGGTCAACGCCTCGCTCGCCCAACTGGGCGTGCCGTATGAGATCCTTGTCGTGGACGACGGTTCGACCGACGGCACCGCCGGACAGGTGGACACGGCCCGGTTCCGTCTGATTCAACATCCGGCCAATCTGGGCTATGGGGCGTCTTTGAAGGCGGGCGCGCGTCAAGCGCTTTACGACTGCATCATGATCACGGACGCCGACGGGACGTATCCCTCCGTCGAGATCGGAACCCTGTACCGCGCTCTGGAAAAAGCCGACATGGCCGTGGGCGCGCGGACCGGCGTGGATGTCCAGATCCCCTGGGTGCGGCGTCCGGCCAAGTGGGCCTTGACTCGCCTGGCCAATTACCTCACCGGCACACGGATTCCGGATCTGAATTCCGGATTCCGGGCCGTGCGGCGAGAACTCTGGGAACGCTATGAACACTACTTCCCCAACGGCTTTTCCTTGACGACGACGATCACGCTGGCGGCTCTGGCCGATGGACGGCGGGTGGTCTTTCATCCGATCAACTACCGCGCGCGGGTGGGGAGTTCCAAGATCCGGCCCATTCGCGACACTTTGAACTTCATTCAGCTGATCCTGCGGACGGTTTTCTACTTCGATCCGTTGAAGGTGCTCCTGCCGGTCAGTCTGTCGTTGATGGGGCTGGGGGGCGTGGTGGGAGTGGTGACGCTTCTTCTGCAGAATTGTCTCGGTATTGGCAAATTCATGGACGTGACGACCCAACTCCTGATTCTGACCGGTCTTCAGATCCTCGCGATCGGCGGTCTGGCCGATCTGGTGAGCAAGCGGTTGAAATAGTGCATTGTATTTTCCCACTTGACCTCGGAAAGGTCTCGTCGTTGTTACAGAAAGAACACCCCTGAGGTGGCACGGGCGTCCCGCCCGTGGTCGGAAAGGTTTCGCCGTTGTCTCACAAAGAACACCCAGAGGTCTCGATGGACGGCCCCGCCCCGTCGCGCGATCTGTATGTTCAGATGGCGCTCTCGTATATCCCGCACCTGACGCAGCTGGTGGACCGCAATCCCTACAGCCCCACCTATGGGTGTTTCGATCGCGAGTACTGGCATTACCGCACGCTCGACTTTCCGTGCGGCATGAGCCAGGAGTTTGTTCTGCCGTTCGCGTTGCTCTACAAGAAGGCTTTCCCCGGCAATCTCTATCAGGGGTGGGACCGCATGCGCGAGGTGGCCGAGGCCGGGATTCGGTTCGCCGTGACCGGTTCGCACCGCGACGGCACATGCGACGACTATTTCCCCTGGGAACAGGCGATGGGCGCGCTGGTGTTTTCGACCTACGCCTGTACGGAAGCCTATCAAATTCTCGGTATGCAGGATGAGCGCCTGCTCGAGTTTTTCCGCAAACGGGGCGATCACCTCGCCCGGCACAATGAAACCGGGCGTTTGACGAACCACCAGGCGTTCGCCGCGCTGGCCGCGTACAACATCTATCAGATGACGGGGGACGACAAGTACCGCCGCGTGGCCGAGGACCGGACCGCGCTGGCGTTGTCGTGGCAGCACCCAGAGGAAGGGTGGTTCCAGGAGTACGAGGGCGCCGATCCGGGCTACCACACCTGCACCATCGCCTTTCTGGCGAAGTTGTATCAGAAAAACCGCGACGAGTCGCTCCTCAAGCCGCTCCTCAAAGCGGTCGAGTTCGCCTGGCACTTTATGCACCCGGACGGCTCCTACGGCGGCGAGTACGGCAGCCGCAACACGTACCATTTCTACCCCCACGGCTTTGAAGTCCTGGCGCCGCACAGCGTCAAGGCCGGGCAGATCGCCGATCAGTTCCTGCGCGGCGCGGCCCGGGGCAAGCGTTACCACAACGACGACGACCGGATGTGTTGCCACCTCGTGTACGACTGGCTCCAGGCTTACGAGGCGTACCATCCCGTGCGCCCCGAGCCGATCAACACCCGTCCGGACTTTTCGGTCTGGATGCCCGACGCCGGGTTGGCGGTGGTTAAGACCCCGGCCTACTACGCTGTGGCGAACCTGCGTAAGGGGGGCGTCTTCAAGGCCTTCACCGCCGAGCACTGCATTGCCAGCGACACCGGCCTGATCGGCGAAACGGACGACGGGCAGGTGGTCGTGAGCCACCTGATGGACGAACAGCACGAGGTGGAATCTGACACGCGCCGCCGGGTTTACCGGGTCGAGGGAATGTTGTCGCGCCGTCAGCGAAAACTCTCGTCTCCGCTGAAAGTGATCGTGTTCCGTCTGGTGAATCTGACGATCAGCCGGTTCTTTCCGAATCTGGTGCGGTCGCTGGTCCAGAAACTCCTGATCACCGGGAAGAACCGGACCCGGTGGCGTTTCAAGCGAACCCTCGAGTTCGGCGCCGAACGCATCCGGGTGCGCGACCGTCTCTTCGAGGCGGTTCCCCTCAAGCGGCTCTCGGCGGGGAGCGACGCGACCTCGATTTATGTGGCCAACAGCAATGTGTATCAGGAATCGGTTTTGCGGACGCCCTGGACCCATGCGCCGAACGAGGTAATAGCGCAGATCCGGACCCAGGGAGGCGTCTGGGAGCGTGAGATTCGACCGGGGAGCGCGGGCGCAAAATGAAACCCGAAAAGTCTTCGGCCTCTCCTTCGATCCCCTCGACTTCCCGGCGCAAGTGGATTCTGGGCTTTGTGAGCGTTTGTGTCTCGGGAGGATTGGTTTTCTGGCTGCTGAGCCGGATGGATCTGGCGGCCGCGCAAGAGACGCTGCGGAACGCCCAGACGGGGTGGTTGGTCGTGGCGTTTTGCCTCACGGCCCTGATGCCGGTGCTGGCCACGGTTCGGTGGCTGGGGGTGTTGCGGGCGCAGGAGGCCGCGCGGCATTTTTCGCCTTGGCACGCCTTGCGCGCGGTTATGATGGCGAACGTCCTGAACAGCCTGCTTCCCTCCAAGGCGGGTGATCTGATCAAGGCCGTTTACCTCCGGCAACACGGTGGGCTGACCGTCGGCGTCGGGACTGTGGTGCTCGAACGCCTCGTGGATCTGGGCGTACTGGGCGCTTTGGGACTCGTCGGCGCGCTGGTGAGCGGGGTGCCGTGGGGGCTTGTGACCGGGTTGGTTCTGGTGGGTGGAGTGGCTCTGGCTTTGACCATCATGGGGTTGGGGGTATTTCCGGGAAAACGGCGGTTTCCCAAAAAGATCGTGAATCTTGTGGATTCCGCCTCAGAGGTATTTCGGAAGTGGTGGGCTGACCCCATTGCCATCGCCATGACGGTGGGGGGATCGTTGCTGCATTGGAATCTGGCTGGGTTGACGGTCTGTTCGCTGGTGGCGGCGTTCGGCGGGGGAGTGGGGTGGGCGCACGCGTACTCGATTTTTCCCCTGGCGCTTCTGGCGGGGTTGGTTCCCGCGACCATGAGTGGGGTGGGCACGCGCGACGTGGCGTTTGTCCAACTCCTGCAATCGAGTCTCCCCCTGGAACAGGCGACGCTGGTGGGATTGGGTTATACGCTTTTCAACTACTGGTTGCTCTCGTTGCTCTGTCTGCCTGCGGTCGGGTTGGAAATCGTGAGGATGTGGAAAAAAATGGGAAACGACCGGAGGCCATGACCCGCTCCTCGGGTCTATCTCTTAACCGCTTTTAATCAAACGATATGTTGGAACAACCGTGTCGTGCTTTTACATTGAAAGAGCCTTTCCCGGGACCGAGGAAAATACGCTCCGGGAAACAGATACGAGGAACTTCTCGTTGTCTATCTGAGAGGGGTATCCTCTGTTTTTATGGGGTTATTCCGGGCTGTCATTCCCGCGAAAGCGGGAACCCAGATCCGGGACAACCCGGTTCCAAGCCCCATTTTTTCCAGATCGTCGTTGTCGCTTCTCTTTGAACGAAAAGTCGCGCCAGGGGCGTCCAACTGTGGCTTTGGGGCTTACAGCAGTTCGCGCGCTTCGCCGGTCAGGCGCATGGAACAGAAATGTTCCCCGCACATCGAGCAGAAGTGCGAATCCTTATCCTTTTTCTCCGGAAGCGAGGCGTCGTGGTAGGCGCGCGCGGTTTCGGGGTCCAGGGAGAGGTTGAACTGGTCTTCCCACCGGAACTCGGCGCGGGCCTTACTGAGGGCGTCGTCGCGGTCGCGCGCGCCGGGGATGCCCTTGGCAATGTCGGCGGCGTGCGCGGCGATCTTGTGGGCGATCACCCCCTGTTTCACGTCTTCCTTGTCCGGCAGCCCGAGGTGTTCCTTGGGTGTGACGTAACAGAGCATCGCGGTGCCCATCCAGGCGATCATTGCGCCCCCGATGGCCGAGGTGATGTGGTCGTACCCCGGCGCGATGTCGGTGACGATGGGCCCCAGGGTGTAGAAGGGCGCGTTGTGGCAGGCTTTTTTCTGGCGCTCCATGTTCTCGGCAATCAGGTGCATGGGAACGTGGCCGGGGCCTTCGATCATGGTCTGGACGTCGTACTCCCAGGCGATTTTGGCCAGCTCGCCGAGGGTGTCGAGTTCGGAGAACTGCGCCTGGTCGTTGGCGTCGGCCAGGCTGCCGGGGCGCAGACCGTCGCCCAGCGAATAGGTCACGTCGTAGCGGCGCATGACTTCGCAAATTTCCCGGAAGCCGGTATAGAGGAAATTTTCCTTTTTGTGCAGGAGCATCCATTTGGACAGGATGGCGCCGCCGCGCGAGACGATCCCCGTGTGGCGGTGGCAGGCGGCGGGGACGATATGTTGCAGGACGCCGGCGTGGATGGTCATGTAGTCCACCCCCTGGCGGGCCTGATCTTCGATGACCTCGAGCATGAGTTCCAGACTCAGTTCCCCGACCTGTCCCTCGACGCGGGCCAGGGCCTCGTAGATCGGAACGGTCCCGATCGGCACACTCGACGCGCGGAGGATGGCCTCACGGGTCTCGCGGATCGAAGGGCCGGTCGAAAGGTCCATCACGGTGTCGGCGCCCCAGCGAACGGCCCAGTGCAGTTTCTCGACTTCTTCTTCGATTGAGGAAACCAGGGCCGAGTTGCCGATATTGGCGTTGATCTTGACCGAAAAGGCTTCGCCGATGATGAACGGATCGGCTTCGGGATGGCAAACGTTCACTGGAATGACCGCGCGGCCCTGCGCCACCTGATCGCGGACGAATTCCGGCTCGTGTCCCTCTTTTTCCGCTACACGGCGCATTTCCCACGTGATCTCGCCCTGGCGCGCAAAGTGCATCTGCGAGACATTCCGGGTGACCGGGTCGGGAGACGCCTCGAGGCGCTGCTGGATGGCTTTCAGTCTTTCCTGTTGGATCAGTTCAAGTTGCATGTCAGATTCCTGGGTTCTATTCGCATCGCGCTTCCCCTCGGACCGTTACCCATCGGTTTTCTCGCCCCGAGGGGTTCCGGGAAGGGAAGGCAGGAGGGATCACTGGCTTCACGGGGATCGTTTCTCTTCTGAATCCCCCTCTCCAACCGGGTATTCTGGGGGAGTGTTGAGGGAATTTCCAGATAAATCATGCCGAACAAACAAAACACGCGTGTTTTCTCTGGAAAACCACCCGCTGGCTGTCTATTCTTTTCTGTCCAGGATTGGACAACGAGGATGCTGGTTTTCTGGAAAGGAACAGGGGTTATGTACGGTTGGATGGGCACAATCCTGCACGTGGACTTGAGCGAGGGGACACATTGGGTCGAACACCCAGACGCCGAACTCTACCCCACGTGGATCGGGGGAAAGGCTCTGGCCGCGCATTACCTGGCGCCGCACGTGACTCTGCCGTGGAACGACCCCGGTATGCCGATCATCTGGATGACCGGTCCCTTGACCGCCACCCCTTCTCCCTCTTCCGGCCACGTGGCGGTCATGACCCGATCCCCACTGACGGGGACCATCGGCGATACCACACTGGGCGGCGAGTGGGGGACCCAACTGAAACGCGCCGGGTTCGACGGCCTGGTGGTTCAGGGAAGAGCGGCGCATCCCTGTGGAATCGTCATTACGGACGGACAGGTTGAAATACTTGACGCAAGAGGGTTGATGGGCCTGCGAACCTCGGAACTGACGGCGCGTCTCAAGGCGCAGGGTTCCTTCGTGGCGCCCGGTCCGGCGGCGGCCCGGGGAGTCCGGTTCGCCAGCTTGGTTCAGGACGGGCCGGTTGCAGCTGGGCGTAACGGGTTGGGTCTGTCCCTGAACGCCAAAAATTTACAATTCATAACAGTCCGGGGATCGGGGAGCGTTCCGGTGGCCGATCCAGCCGGACTGGATAAAGCGTGTGAGGATATTCAGCGGTTGGTTGCGGCGACCCCGGCGTTGCTGGGCGAGTATGGGATCGGGCGGTATGGGTCCGGCGCGCTCTACGACCTCATGATCAGTCGCCGGATGTTGCCCACGGCAAATTTCAAGCAGACCTATTTCGACGGCTGGAAGCAGGTGAACGCCTGTACGGGAGTCCATCGCTTCACCCCTCAGTCCGTGGGGTGCGCGGGGTGTTCGTTGCTTTGCCAGAAGGCGATTGACGGGGGGCGGTTTCTGCCGGGGTTCGAGCCACTGGCCCATTTCACCGCTCTTCTGGAGAACGACGATCTGGAGATTTGTCTCGAAGCCTGTGAGATTTGCGCCGAAATGGGGATGGACCCCCTGTCGGCGGCGGGCACGCTGGCCACCTATGCCGAGATGGAAGAAACGCGACTGAGTGGGGAGGAAATTCTGGATCTTCTTTATCAGATTGCTGTAGGGCATGGGGTTGGCAAGGATCTTGGACAGGGAAGTTTATCTTATGCCTCTCAACACAATGTTCCTGAGTTGTCTATGACGGTCAAGGGGCAGGAGATCCCCTCTTATGACCCCCGGGGCGCTTACGGCATGGCTCTGTCGTATGCCACCTCGACCCGAGGGGCCTGCCACCTGCGCGCGTTCCCCATCAGCCATGAGATTCTGCGGAAGCCAGTGGCGACGAACCGTTTTTCATTCGAGGGGAAGGCGCGCATCATCAAAATTGCCGAAGACGCCTGCGCGGCGGCGGACTCCCTGACCATCTGCAAGTTCCTGACGTTAGGGTGTTCGCTTGAAGAATGCGCGCGAAGTTTCACGGCGGTCACCGGGCTGGAAACCACGGCGCAGGATCTGTTGCGGGTGGGCGAGCGGGCGAGTTATCAGGAGCGGATTCTCAATGCCCGGAATGGTTTTGGGGCGAAGGAGGATACCCTGCCGGCGCGGTTCTTTGAAGAAGCGGGATCGTCCGGCGATCAGGTGGAGGTTCCGCCGTTGGATCGCGAGGCGTTTCAGAAGGCATTGGGGAATTATTACCGGGTGCGGGGACTGGATGCCGATGGGCAGCCGACTCCGGAAGGGGCTGCTGTTCTGGGGCTGGATCTGCATTTCTGATCGGGAGAAATCTTCATGCGCGACTTGATAGAAAAATACGTAACTAAAATGGTGAGAGCGGGTTTGGCGGATTCCAGGGCGCCCCTTTTCGGTGGGTTGGATGCGGATCTCGTCTGGAATCGGGCGGATGATCGGTGTGCGGATCTCGAGGCGGTGATTCGGGGGTTGAGCGTCAATTCCCTGCTTTTCTGCCGTCCCGCCGAGCCGTACGCTTCCATTGTCGAATTTCTGGCCCGTCAGGCGCTCGATGAGTCGGGCGACCGTCTGGCTGCGATTCAGCCGCAGGATTGCGAGACGCGAACGTTCCTGCACGACTTGCCTGTCATTCGTGATTTTAACGTGCCGGACATCATCCAGAGCTTGAAGCGAAGAAAGACGGTCATCATTCCCGGTGAGGGGATCGTGACGTGGGGGACGGTCAGTCCCGAGCAGGCGTACATTTTCTTCAGTTCGGCCTGTTTCGCCTGTTTTGTCAAGTTCTTCACGCAGTACTTGAACGATTATCGTCAAGGTCGCCTGATTCCAGAGCAATTGGTGGTTTTTGAGAAGGCGATGCGGGCTCTGAATTCGGTCGTGTTGCCCCGGTGGGGAGAGCTGCCGGATCTGATGGCCGGACCTTTTGAGAACGAGGCGGCGGTCTATGCCGCCATGGCCCAGGTGGGACGCGCCACGGTGGACTATCAACTGGTGGATTCCTTTTTCGGGAACGTCTCGTATCTTTTCGACAACACGCTCTACATCAGCCAGACCACTTCGTCGCTGGATGAGTTGGAGGGGTGCATTGACCCGTGTCCACTGGACGGGTCCAGCTGCGCCGCGCTGACGGCGTCGAGCGAGTTCACGGCCCACCGCGAGATTCTCCGCCGCACGGGGCAGCGCGCTGTTCTGCACGGCCATCCGAAGTTCACGGTGATTCTTTCGATGGACTGCGATATTGTCGATTGCCCAAACCGGGGGCAGTGTATGGTCCAGTGTCCCGAGAAGCGTTTCATCGGCGACATTCCGATTGTGCCCGGCGAGGTGGGGACCGGGCCGTTGGGGTTGGCTAACACGCTGCCTCCCGCGATGGAAGGACGGAGGGGCGGGATCGTCTATGGGCACGGGCTTTTCACGGTCGGCCAGAAGGATTTCCGGGAGGCGTTTGCGAATCTGTTCGAGATCGAAACTTCGTGCCAGACCATGTACCTGAAACTGGTCGGGTGCTGAGGGGCAAGTGACCGAGAGGTGTCCACAAGTGAAGAGTCTTGACGGGCTTGTCCGTCTGGTTTTACTGTTTCGTGTCAGGGGTGATTTTGTTCGGGTATGGGGTTTTTTCCCAAGGAGTCGGCGATGCCTTACTGGGGAATGAATCGCAAGGAAGTCTGGGGCCTCATGGCGCTGATCGCCGTGGCCTCGCTGGGGTTCGGAGTTCAGGCCTACCTGCGCGTTCAGCGCGAAGGGTCGGTGTGGGTCGAACATGGGGCGGGTGTCCCGAGGCCGGGTGAGGTTTCGGGGGATAATTCTTCGAATATCAATAATGAAGGTACGAAGAAAGGGCAACTGGAGGATCGAAAGGGATTCTCTGAACGTCCGGCCAAGCCCACTCCGGCGGCGGGATCGAAGGCCTGGCGAGCCGACGGGCGGCTCGACCTGAACCGGGCCGAGAGCGCGGATCTCGAGACCCTGACGCGGATCGGTCCGGCCCGGGCGCGGGATATTCTGGCCTACCGCCAGAGCCACGGGGGATTTCGCTCCGCAAAGGAACTGCTGGAGATTCCGGGGATCGGGGAAAAGACCTGGCAGACGCTCGAACCGCTGGTCTATGTCGAACCGACGTCGAGCACGGCTCCGACCACGGCGCCAGTCGCAGTTCCTTTGGCCCCGGTACCGGGGAGTGGGGCGGCCAGCTCTGCCTCTCCACCCTTCTCGGTCCCTCAACCCTCCCCATTTCTTCCAACTCCTGTGGCCGGTTTCCCCTCCCCGTCCCCTTCTTCTTCGGGACCCGCCCCGGCGTCCCCCTCTGTCTCGTCCCAGAGTGTGTCGAATGCGACCGCCGGTCAGAAGGTGGACCTGAACCGCGCGACGGTGGCGGAGCTGGAGAGCCTGTGGAACGTCGGACCGCAGAAGGCCCAGGCCATCGTCCAGTGGCGTCAGGCCCACGGTGGGTTCAAGCGGTTGGAGGATTTTCTCAATGTCCCCGGAATCGGCCCCCAGACCCTCGCGCGTAACCGCGAGCGGTTGGTCGTGACGCCGGTTACCGGGGAGACTCCATCGGCTGTTTCTTGGCGGTAATTTTCAAAAACGAGTATTTCTTGAAATAAATGTGTTCATCTTGTGGTTGTGTTTAAGAACGCACGATCCAGATTCCGGATAGGGACGTGAAATATGAACCGGAGGTTGAAATCATTGTGCCTCGCGAAGATTATGGGACATCGCAGGACGAAAACTGCTGGAAGATAGAAAAGTGAGATCGTGTTTTTGGATGATCCGGGTTTCTGATGGCGCATTCTGAAGCTTGCAAATGGGGGCGTTCGGGGGTATTCTTCGCTCTCCACTGGTGGGTTGCGAGTTGGGGAGCCGGGTGGCTGGTCTCTTGAAGGGGGCCTTGGATTTGGTTGGAAAGGTTCTGGGAAAATGGCAAAGAAGGAATTCGGGCAGGGGATCACGCCACAGGATGAGGATTTCTCGCAGTGGTATATCGACACGGTGTTGAAGGCGGAGATGGCGGACTATTCGTGTGTGCGGGGGTGTATGAACATTCGTCCGTACGGGTACGCCCTGTGGGAAAACATCCGGGACGAATTCGACCGGCGTTTCAAGGCGACGGGGCATCAGAATGCCTATTTCACGATGTTCGTGCCGGAATCGCTTCTCCAGAAGGAAGCGGAGCATGTCGAGGGGTTTGCGCCCGAGGTGCCGTGGGTGACGCATGTGGGCGAGGAGAAACTGACCGAGCGGTTGGCGATCCGCCCCACGTCCGAGACGGTGATCTGCGCGGCGTATGCGAACTGGGTCAAGTCGTATCGCGACCTGCCGATTCTGATCAACCAGTGGGCGAATGTGGTGCGGTGGGAGAAGCGCACGCGCATGTTCCTGCGCACATCGGAGTTTCTGTGGCAGGAGGGGCACACGTGCCACCGGACCGAGGAAGAGGCGCGCGAAGAGACGATGCAGATGTTGCGGATCTATAACGAGTGCTGCGAGAATGAACTGGCGGTGCCGACGGTGATGGGGCGGAAGTCGGAGTCGGAGAAATTCGCGGGCGCGGTGGACACGTATTCGATCGAGGCGATGCTGGCCGACGGCAACGCGTTGCAGGCGGGCACGTCGCACTTTCTGGGACAGAATTTCTCAAAGGCGTTTGAGATCAAGTTCCTCGACGAGGACAATATCGAGAAGTTTGTGTGGCAGACGTCGTGGGGGGTCTCGACGCGTCTGGCGGGTGCGGTGATCATGAGCCACGGTGACAATGCGGGGTTGGTCATGCCGCCTCGCATTGCGCCGATTCAGGTGGTGATTGTCCCCGTTTATCAGGAAGCGACCAAGACGCTGGTGCTCGAGGAAGCGCTCAAGATCGAGGCGGAATTGAAGGCGGCGGGGATACGCGTCAAGTGCGACGCGCGCGAGACGGTGCGGCCGGGCTTCAAGTTCAACGAGTGGGAACTGAAGGGCGTTCCGCTGCGCATCGAGATCGGACCGCGCGACATTGAGAAGGGCCATGTTGTGGTGGCGCGCCGGATTGATACGGAAAAGACGTTCGTTCAGCGCAACGAACTGGTCCCGGCGATTGCACGGGCGCTGGATGTGTTCCACTCGGATCTGCTGGCACGGGCCAAAAACCGCGTGGCGGACATGACGAGCGAGGCTTCGACATTGGATGAACTTTCGGCCATTCTGAGTGAAAAGCGGGGCTTTGTGTGGGCCGGCTGGGATGGTTCGCCCGAGACCGAGGAAAAGGTCAAGGAAGCGACGAAGGCGACGATCCGCAATATTCCCCTCGAAGGAAGCGAGCCGACCGAGGGGCTCAAGGATCTGGTGTCGGGTCAGCCGGCGAAGTACCGCGTGCTGTTTGCGCGGGCGTATTAAAAGAGGTGGAAAGAAACAACGTAGAACCACGAAAGACACGAAACACACGAAAAAAGAAGAAATAGGACCACCGGAAGACACGGAATGACGCAAAATGAGCGGTTTTCGTGTCTTTCCTGTTTTTCGGTGGTCAATAGCGGTTTCATGCGGTTCAGCGGAATCGCGAAGGGGGAGGGACGATGGGGATACTGCGATTGTTTCTGGCGGTGGATCTGGTGGAAGAGCAACAGAGGCGGGCGCTCGATCTGATCGGACGTTTGCAGAAGGGGACGCTTTTCACCCAGAGTTTCCCGAAGTGGGTGGATGCGTCCCAGTTGCACATCACGATGAAGTTTCTGGGCGCGGTGGACGCGGGGCGCGTGCCGGAGATTATCCGGTGTGTCGAGGCGGGCATCGGGAGTTTTCCAGCGTTTGACCTGAGCGTGGAACGGCTTGGCGTGTTTCCGAATCCGCGCGAGCCGAAGGTGTTGTGGGTGGGGGCGAACCAGGGGAAGCGTCAGATCGTGCAGCTGGCTGCGCGTCTGGACGATGCGTTGGTGCGGGCGGGATTCGAGCCGGAGATGCGGGAGTTCCACCCGCATCTGACGCTGGCGCGCATCAAAGCGTTGCGGGGCGCGTCGGCGCTGATGGATGTGGTGGAAAGCCACCGCGATGCGTCGGTCGGGTTGGGGCTGGTGGATCATGTGACGCTTTACAGCAGCGATCTAAAGCCGGAAGGCCCTGAATATCTGGCGCTGCATCGCTGGGAACTGCGGGTGAAAGAAGGGAATGCGGGGAACGGGACGGGAGAGTGAACGGCTGGCTGAAGTGAGGACGGAAACAGAGGGCAAGCCGCAAACAAGAACGAATTGAGAGTGACGGTACTCCATTTCAAATTTTAACCTTGCCCCGTTTCCCGAGGGGAATGAAGCATAATACGTCCAGGGAGTGAAGCGATGGAACCTTCAATTGAGGACCGGATTGCGGCGCTCAGCGATGCCCTGGCGATACGGTTGTTGTTGAGCGTGGCTGGCGCACATTACAAAGCGATGGGTGAGCCGCTGGCGCCGGAAACGGCCTTGCTGCGGGAGATTTTGACCTCGCTGTCGCTGCCTGAAGTCAAGGGGCGTCAGGCTGAACCCAGCGATGGCGCGGCCGCGCGCGCTGCGCTGGTCGTGCTCTCTGAGGAGAAGCATTTCGGCGAAGTGTTGCAAGCGCTGCTGGACACTCCTGCCCCGGCGAAAGCGGAATCGGGCCTCGCGGGCAGTATGCTTCTGGCCGGAGGGTTGCTTCTGGCTCTGCAGACCCACTTCAAGATTCAGCTCATGGCGGACGGAAATCTGGCCTGGAAGGTCGTAAAGCCGCCCACGGACAAAGCCCTGTTGGGCGTGCTCATCCGCAAACTGCTGAGTATTCTGGAGTAGGTCTCTGTCGGGGGCAAATCAAGGGACAGCTATTGACAAGTCCCCAATTCCGTGCGGAGGTCGGTTCTATTCGACTGTTTCTGGAAGTTGTGGAATCCGGCAACAACTTGAAGGAGGGATAAATGAAACGATTCGCGCTCCCCCTGCTCCTTATTCTTGCGGCCATCAACGGTTCCTTGATTCAGGCGGCTGACCCGACACCCGGTACCCCTGATTTCGGTCCCAACGTCCTTATTTTCGACGCCACGGCCTCCGCCGCCGACATCCAGGCCCAGCTCGCTCCCATTTCTGCCAAAATGGAAGCCAACCAGTTCGGCTCTGAACGCTACGCCGTGCTCTTCAAACCCGGCACCTACGATGTCCCCGTTTACGTCGGATTCTACATGCAGGTCTCCGGCCTTGGCCGAAATCCCGATGACACCGTCATCACCGGCAAGATTACCGCCAGCGCCCGGTGGATGCGTTATAACGCCACCTGTAACTTCTGGCGCGCCGTGGAGAACTTCTACGCCCGTAACGAGACGGGAATGCTCTTCGCCGTGTCTCAGGGAACCGAAATGCGCCGCCTCCACATCGCCCACAGCCTCACCCTCGCCGAGGACGGCTGGTCCAGCGGCGGTTTTTTCTCCGACTGCAAAATAGACGGAGAGGTCAATTCCGGTTCCCAGCAGCAATGGCTCGCCCACAATTCGAAATTTGAAAAGTGGAACAAATGGAACTGGAACCAGGTTTTTGTCGGTTGCGAAGGCGCTCCCGCCGACAGTTTTCCTGAGCCGCCCTACACCGTCGTGGACAAGGCCCCCCTTGTCAGCGGGAAGCCCTACCTGATGTTCGAGGATGGCCAGTACGCCGTCCTGGTGCCCGATCTTCGGAAAGACACTTCCGGCGTCTCCTGGGAGAAAGGTCCGACTCCAGGGAAGACGATCCCCCTGAACCAGTTCTACGTCGCCCGGGCTGACCGGGACACCGCCGCCACGATCAACACCGCCCTCAAGGCCGGCAAGCATCTCCTCCTCACCCCCGGCCTCTATTCTCTCAGCGAATCTCTCCTGGTCACCCGACCCAACACCGTGGTTCTGGGCATCGGGTACGCGACCCTCATGCCCGAAGGGGGAACCCCGGCCATAGACGTCGCCGATGTTGATGGGGTGAAGATCGGCGGCATTCTCTTCGATGCCACGAGTCAGAACACTCGGACCGTTCTCCAGGTCGGCAAGGCGGGCAGTACCCTCTCCCATGCCGAAAATCCCACCTGCCTCTACGATATCTTCATTCGTATCGGCGGCGCCAGGGAAGGCAAGGCCGACTGCATGGTCACCCTTGATTCCAACAATGTCATCGGCGAAAACCTCTGGCTCTGGCGCGCCGATCATGGCAAGGGCGTTGGTTGGAATAAAAACACGAATGAACACGCCCTCGTGGTCAACGGACGCGATGTCACCCTCTACGGCCTCTTTGCGGAACACACCCAGGGTTACCAGACCGTCTGGAACGGCGAAAACGGCCGTGTCTATTTCTACCAGTCCGAAATGCCCTACGACGTCCCCAGCCAGGACGCCTGGAAGCATGGCGAGGTCAACGGTTTTGCGTCCTACAAGGTGGGCGACAACGTAAAACGTCACGAAGCCTGGGGTCTCGGCGTCTATTGCTACTTCAACCAGCGCCAGTCCATCTGGGCCGATTGCGCCATCGAAACGCCCACCGGGGATGGCATCCGCTTGCACCACCTCACCAGTATTCATCTCAACGGTGACGGTGGTATCAAGCACGTCCTCAACGACCAGGGCGCCCTGGTTCAATCCGGTGCCCGCAAGGCCACCCTCAAATAGATGTTTGTCCCCGTGTTTTCTATCCCCGGGTTTGTCCGTATGGGCCGATCAGGGGATTGTTCAAATCGGGAGACCCACTACAAAATTCTGGCGATGTCCCTTGTTCATTTTGCGGCAGAAAAGAGTAGTGCTCCGCGTTTTTGCGGGCTTGGCGATTGCGACTGGGTCTGATTGGGTCTGACCGATAGCCAGGTAAAAGATCTACGGCCCCATCCGCGATTGCGGGTGGGGCCGTAGATCTTTTGTTCCGAAGGTATTGACGTTCGCCTCTTTCGTTTATTCCACGTTCGTGATCTTGAACGCGAAGGCGTCGCGGCAGGGGAGTTCATCCACGGTCAGCGGGGGAACCTGAATGACCAGGTTGCCGTCCCTGGTTTCCCACTTCATCTCGCCGTCGCGCCCGAGCAGCGTCACAACGGTTTTGTCCGGGGTGGCTTTCACTCCTTCGAGGGCGAGTTCGTTCTTCGGCCATCCGGGCGTGATCGCGAAGAGGGTTTTTTCCTTTGGCTTGAAGGTGAAGAAGACGTTCTTGACGGCCCATTGTTTCCCATCCTTGTCCGCGCGCGGTTTCAGGCCCGCCGTCTCCAGGATCGAGTACTTCACCTTGAACTCGCCGTGTTCCTGTTTGGGCATTTCGCCCGGGGTCCACTGATTGGTTTTTTTCCACGTGCGGGTGCCGTAGATCGCCTCGCCGTTGACCTTGAGCCAGTCGCCCAGGTAGAGCAGGCGGTCCTGCATGATGACCGGGATGCGCCCGTCGCCGGTCGGCCCGATGTTGAGCAGGAGGTTGCCGCCGCGGCTCACCAGGTCGGCGAACATCCAGACCAGCTCGTGGCCCGTGCGGTAGTTGCTCAGCGGCTCGTTGCGGTTGAAGCCGTAGGAGAAGCCCATGCCGCGGTTTTCCTCCCAGAAATTCTTGGCGTCGGGCAGCCCCGCGCCGTACTCGGTCGTGTAGTAGCTGCCGTGTTTGTGGCGGGTGTCCTTGCCCCAGCGGTCGTCCACCACCACTTCGTCGCGGCAGGGCGATTCGTTGAAGAGCCACGCCAGGAGTTCCGGGCTTTTCCACTCGGACGAGGGCAGGTCCCACTCGCCGTCGCTGAAGATGATCGAGGGCTTGTATTTTGTGACGAGATCTTTGAACTGAGGCGTCATGTGTTCGTCCACATAGCGCTTCTTGTCGGTGAGCCAGAGGGGGTTGAACCACTCGTAGAGGGAGTAGTAGAAGCCCATCTTGAGTCCCTTGGCCCGCACGGCCTGAGTCAGGTCGCCCGCGAGGTCGCGATGCGGACCGGTCTCGACGCTGTTCCAGGGACGGCCCCAGGTCTTGCTGGCCTGTTCGTTGGGCCAGAGGCAGAAACCTTCGTGGTGTTTCGAGGTCAGGGCGATATATTTTGCGCCCGAGCGCTGGAAGATGTCGGCCCATTCCTCCGGGTTGAACAGCTCGGCCTTGAACATCGCCGCAAAGTTCTGATACGGAAAGTCCGCGCCGTAGTTCTTCTTGTGGAAGTTTCCCCACGTGTTGTTTTTCAAAGTCTTGCCGTCGGCTTCGAACGCATAATTCCAGTACCACTCGGCGTACTGGTCACGCTCGCCCCAGCTGGGCACGGAGTAAGTGCCCCAGTGGATGAAAATCCCGAACTTGGCGTCCGGGTACCACTCGGGCATGGGCCGCTTGTCGAGCGATTCCCAGTTGGCCTCGTACTTTTTCTCGTCGGCGGCCTGAATGGAAAGTCCACACACGAACAACAACAGAATGGCGCAACAACTGGCGATACACATACGTTTCATACAGTCCTCTCTTCTGAGCCGAGCCGGTTCGGAACACACAACAAAACCCCGGATGTCCCGTCTGGTGGCCCCCGGTATAATAGTACTCGTTCTGCTGGCTCAAACCTATGCCCCGGCAGGGTGGGGAGTCAAGGGCGAATTTTCTGTGAGAAAAGAGTGGGGTTTCAAAATACGGGATAAAACGAAATCGCCCGGGGATCTTGCGATCTCCGGGCGATTCGTCTGTCAGAACGGGGTTCTGATTCGGTCTTGATTCAACCGCGATCCGAATTATTTCGCTTTCGGATACTCGATTGCGGCCAGACCGGCGTCAATGCTCTGACCGCCCGTTTTCTGGTTGCAATGGATAGCGATGACGTTTTTGCCGGCCTTGAGGGTCTTCTGGGCCTCGGCGCTGATGGCCACGGAATCGTAGGCGCTGTTGAACCCTTTGACTTCCGCCGCCAGAACGCCGTTGATATAGACTTCAGCGTCCTCATCGTGCAGGAGCAGGAGTTCGACCGTCTTGCCCGCCAGGTCGGGCAATTCGACGACGCGGCGCGCCCAGATGTCGGGCGTGTTCCAGACGGTACGCACGGCGGCTCCGGGGGTGTCTTTGGTACCCAGCACGCCCTTGCCTTCTTTCCAGTCGGCGTCTTTGAAGTCGGCCTTTTCCCACCCGTCGGCGGGCTTCGCCGTGGTGTAGCGCCACGTCACGTCGGATTTCTCCGAGGTGTGAACGAGGGGGGTTACCACGGGCGGCGTCTGATAGAGACGGTTGTTGACCTGGGCCAGCCACTCGGGCTTGAATTTCATGACTTCGCGGTCGTAGGTCATGAGGCCGTTGACTTCGACTTCCACGTCGGTGGTCTGCGTGTACACGGCGGCGGACATGCCCTGGCCGGCGAACACGTGGACCTGACGGATCAGGCGCTCGTAGTCGGCCGCGAGGCTTTCCATGTCCTTGAACGTGCGATAGCCCCAGTTTTTCGGGTCGTCTTTCCACACGTGGTCTTTGACGGGCAGTCCCAGGCCGCCGAACTCACCCTGTACGTCGGCGCGGTTGGCTTCCACCTGCGGTTGCCCGGCGCCGGGATAGTCGTGGTGGTCGCGCACATCGCCCACGTGCATGTCGGTCCAGCCGCTGGCGTTGTTGACCAGGCGCGTGGGGTCTTGCTTCTTCACCAGTTCGACGACGCGCTCGGTGTCGTACTGGCCCCAGCCTTCGTTGAAGGGGACCCACATGATGATGGACGGGTAGTTGTGGAACGCGTCAATCATGCGTTTGAGTTCGAGTTCGAATTGCGCGGCGGCCTTCTTGCCTTGCTCCTCGTTTTTCTTCCGGGCGTCGCTCACGTTGCCGCTCGGCATGTCCTGCCACACGAGCATCCCCAACTGGTCGCAGTGGGTGTACCAGCGGGCCGATTCCACCTTGACGTGCTTGCGGATCATGTTGAAGCCCATCTTTTTGGTGATCTCGATGTCGAACTTGAGGGCTTCGTCCGTCGGGGGGGTGTAAAGCCCATCGGGCCACCAGCCCTGATCGAGCGGGCCGTACTGGAAGAGGATCTTGTTGTTGAGGGCGAGGCGCTGGACCCCCTTCTCGTCCTTCTGGAGCGAGATTTTCCGCATGCCGAAGTAACTGTCCACGGAATCCACGGCCTTGCCGTCCTGCTTTAGGGTGATGCGCAGGTTGTACAGGAACGGGGTGTCCACGGACCAGAGTTTCGCGTTGGCGATCTTCAACTCGGCGGCTTTGTTGGGAGCGGCTTGGCCCGACACGACGGCGTTCGCGCCGTCCAGCACTTCGATGGCGACTTCGTCGCTGTCCTTGGCGCCCGTGGTCTGTGCGGAGATGGTCACGAGGCCCTTGTCAATATCCGGAACGATCTTGAGGCTCTGGATGCTGGCTGCGGGAACCGGTTCCAGCCACACCGTCTGCCAGATACCGGTGACGGGGGTGTACCAGATTCCTTCCGGCTTCTGCACCTGTTTGCCGCGGGCCTGCGGGCCTTTGTCGCTTGGGTCCCAGACCGAGACAACCAGCGTCTGTTCGGCTTTGTCACCCAGAGCGTCGGTGATATCGATCGAGAAGGGATCGTATCCGCCCTGGTGGCTGGCGACTTCCTTGTCGTTCACCCAGACCTTGGCGTCCCAGTCCACCGCGTCGAAGTGCAACAGGACGCGCTGGCCTTTCCATTCTTTGGGAACCGTGAATGTGCGGCTGTACCACAGGCGGTTCTTCTCACCGACTTCCTTCTTGACGCCCGAGAGGGCGGACTCGACGGGGAAGGGGACCAGGATGCTGCCCTGGAACTGGGCGGGTTTGGGCGCGTCTTTTTCGACGATGGCGTAGTCCCACAGGCCGTTGAGGTTCTTCCATTCCTTACGGACCATCTGGGGCCGCGGATACTCGGGAAGTACTTTGTCGGGTGACACGTCTTTGGCCCAACGGGTCATGATGTGGCCTTCCACAGGTTTCCACTCGGCCTGTGAAAGGGTGGCCGCGATCGTCAGAATCGCGAGGGCCAGGAAATAGATCGGGGTTTTCAGTCTCATGCAAGACTCCTTTCAAATGGATGGCGATCCGCGGGTATCGTTCACTTTTGTCGGTGTCTGGGGACATTTCTGTCTGAGCCAGGCTGGACCTCCCGATTGTCCGGTACTGGCGCTCCCCCAGGTTCCGGCCACGAAGCGGAACGGGAATGCGGATGCAAACAGACGCCTTTTTACTGTGGATGTTCAAGAAATTCCAGTTTTTTCTTAGGTCTGCCTACTTTCTGAGTCTGTTTCCCGCTCGAAAATGAGAGGATATACGGGGAGATGTTTTATTTCGACATCTGATTCTAAATGGAATAGATATTTTGTTGCGCGGCGCGACAAATAATAGGACCGCTGTTTTCTTTTTTGCAGGATTTTCAGGGTTTGGGCTTGACCGGAGGAATTCTACTCGCTTTGGGTGATTGGGGGCATGAGAACACGGGAGCGGGGCGAAGCGAATAGGTGTGTGTCCGCGTTCTCTTTTTCATTGCTCCAAAAGGCAAGGCCGTTTAGTCTCAGGGAACTCTTGAGAAGGAGCAAAACAGAACGATGGATCTTTCAATAGCGTTTCATGGGGCGGCGCGCTCCACCACGGGGTCGCGGCATTTGCTGAGCATCAACGGTTGTCGGGTGCTTCTGGACTGCGGGATGTACCAGGGGCCCCGGCATCTGACTTACGAACGGAATCTGAATTTCGGGTTCGAGCCGAGCGCGGTGGATTGCGTATTGCTCTCGCACGCGCACATTGACCACAGTGGAAACCTGCCGAATCTGGTCAAACAGGATTTCAAGGGACCGATTTATTGTACCCAGGCGACGGAGGATCTTTGCCAGGCGCTACTGCTCGACAGCGCCTCGCTCCAGGAGCGCGACGCCCAGTGGCACACGAAAAAACGCCAGAAGGCCGGCTCGAACGAGGTAATCGAGCCTATTTACGATACCAGGGACGCGGAGCGCTGTCTGAAACAGTTTCAGGGACGCGGTTACCTGGAGTCTGTACCGGTGGCGGAAGGGGTTGAAGCGACGTTCCACGAGGCGGGCCACATCCTGGGGTCCGCGTCCGTGTGGGTGGATGTCCGCAACAACGGAAACAGCCGCCGGATCGTGTTCAGTGGCGATATCGGGCGCAACGGGTTACCGATCCTGCGCGATCCCGAGATTCCGTCCGGGGCGGACTGGTTGTTGATGGAAAGTACCTATGGTTCACGTCTGCACGATCCAATTTCGGACGCGAAAGAGGAGATGCGGCAGGTGATTCAGCGGGTCTGGGATCGGCGCGGAAAGATTGTGATTCCCAGTTTCTCGGTCGAGCGCACGCAGGAGGTGATCTATTTCCTCAACGAACTGAACACCGAGGGCAAGTTGCCTCCGATCCGGGTGTTTGTGGACAGTCCGCTGGCAGTCAAGGCCACGGAGGTCTTCCGGCGGCATTCGGAATGTTTCGACGCCGAGATGCTGGAGTTGCTCTCGGAAAATCACGACATCCTGAAGTTCCCGAAAGTGACGTATATTCAGGGCCTGGAGGAGAGCAAGCGTTTGAACACCGATCCTGACGCGGCCATCATTATCTCGGCCTCCGGGATGTGCGAAGGCGGGCGCGTGGTGCATCATCTGCACAACACGATCGAGGACCCGCGCAACTGCATCATGTTTGTCGGGTACCAGGCGGAAGGCACCCTCGGGCGGCGGATTGTCGAGCGGCAGAATCCTGTGCGCCTGCTGGGACAGATGCACAAACTGCGCGCCGAGGTGGCGACGCTCAACACCATGAGCGGTCACGCCGACCAGAACGATCTGGTCGAATACGCCCGCAAGGTTCGCGATACCAGCCCGCGGCTGCGAAAGGTCTTCCTGGTGCATGGGGAAGATGTGGGGTTGCAGGCGTTGCGCGAGCGGCTCGAGAAAGAATTGAATCTCCAGGTTGTGATTCCGGATCTGGGGGAAAGCTGCGAGTTGGAAAAGATCTGAGGGGAATTTTCTGAACCTCGGGGGGAATGTCCCGATTATTTTGTCCACCCGGGTTCGAGCCGGTTCGTTCTGGAGCTCCTTCGCCGGCGGGGACGCCGGCGGTACAGAACCGCGAAAGCCGGTGGGGACGCCGGGGGGATGAGACTGCGGGCGGCACGAGAAGCGAGAATTCTCTGGACGCCGGTGGGACTGCTGAAGAAAATGTTCCAGAGAAAAGTCTGGGTTCAGAGAGAAAGAGAGGCGAAAACTCGATGTCCATTTTCCCGAAACTGCGTATGCGGCGCTTGCGCGCTACCGAGAGTCTGCGCCGCATGGTGCGTGAGACCCGGCTTTCCGTGGATGACTTGATCTATCCGCTCTTTGTGGTGCCGGGGACGAATGTCCGTCAGGAAATCTCCTCGCTGCCGGGGTGTTACCATTTGTCGGTGGATCAGCTGGTCGAGGAATGTAAAGAGGTGCGCGATCTGGGGATTCCGGGCGTGTTGCTTTTCGGTATTCCGGAAAGCAAGGACGCTGTGGGTTCGGGCGCCTATGCCGAAAACGGGATTGTGCAGCGGGCCTGTGCGGCGCTGGCGAGCCAGGTCAATACGGGCGCGGTGGACAGCCGCCTCGAGATCATCACCGATGTGTGCCTGTGCGAGTACACCGACCACGGCCATTGCGGTCCGATCTGCCAGGGGGTGGTGCAGAACGACGAGGCGCTCGAATTGTTGACCCAGGCGGCGGTGAGCCACGCGCGGTCGGGCGCCACAATGGTCGCGCCGAGCGACATGATGGACGGGCGCGTGGCGGCCATTCGGGAAGGGCTGGACGAGGCTGGTTTCGAAAACGTGCCGATCATGGCGTATGCGGCCAAGTACGCGTCGGGGTATTATGGCCCCTTCCGCGAGGCGGCGGGATCCGCGCCACAGTTTGGCGACCGCCGGTCGTATCAGATGGACCCGGCCAACGCGCTCGAGGCGCTCGAGGAAGTGCGGCTCGATGTCGAGGAGGGCGCCGACATTGTGATGGTGAAGCCCGCCTTGGCCTACATGGACATTATCTGGCGCGTGCGCGAGCGGTTCGGACGGCCCGTGGCGGCCTACAACGTCAGCGGTGAATATGCGATGGTGAAGGCGGCGGCCGCTCGGGGATGGATTGACGAAAAGCGCATCGTGCTCGAAACGCTGACCGGTTTCCGGCGCGCGGGCGCGGATATCATCCTGACCTACTCGGCCAAGGATGTGGCGCGGTGGTTGGCGTGAGGACTTGGAAATTCTGATCCGGTTGGAGGTATTCTCTCGTTCGGATAAGCGGGGAATCGCCATATTTTACGAGACCGATTTTGAAGCCTGAATGGAGTACAGTCACCTTTCCATGCCACATCCATCCGAACCTTCTCCCATGCCGTCTCCGCACTCTCCCGGTTCTCCCGTGTATCTGCCGCGTCTCATCGCGTGGGAGGTGACGCGCTCGTGCAACCTGAACTGCGTGCATTGCCGGGCGGCGGCGCAGTTTGGGCCTTACTGCAATGAGTTGAACGAAGAAGAAATCTGCGCGACGCTCGACAACATCGCGTCGTTCTGCAAACCGATTATCATCCTCACCGGTGGGGAGCCGATGTTGCGCGCGGACATCTGGAACATCGCGCGCCACGGTTCGGACCTCGGGCTTCGCATGGTGATGGCGCCGTGCGGACAGTTGGTGACGGTCGAGGCCGCCGAGCGGATGAAGGCCTGCGGTATTCAGCGTATCAGCCTGAGTCTCGACGGAGCCACGGCTGAGAGCCACGATCAGTTCCGACGTGTCGAGGGGGCGTTCGACAGTGTGATGCTCGCGGCCCGCAATGCCCGCGAGGCGGGTCTCGAATTTCAGATCAATACGACCGTCACGAAGCACAACCTCCACGAACTCGAAAAGATTCTGGATCTGGCCATCGAGATCGGCGCGGTGGCCTACCACCCGTTCCTGCTGGTGCCCACGGGCCGGGGACGGGAGATGGCTGAACAGAGCCTGACGCCCGAAGAGTACGAGCGGACGCTCAACTGGATCTACGAGAAACGCGAGTCGCTGTCGATTCTCTTCAAACCCACCTGTGCCCCGCACTACTACCGCATTCTGCGTCAGCGCGAGCGCGAGAAGGGGCGTTCAGTCACGCCGCAGACGCATGGCCTCGACGCGATGTCGAAGGGGTGCATGGGGGGGCAGTCCTTTGCGTTCATTTCGCACGTCGGGAAACTTCAGATTTGCGGTTTTCTGGAGGAGGAATGCGGGGATCTGCGGGTGGCGAACTACGATTTCAAGCGGATCTGGGAGACGTCCGACGTTTTTCTGGCCATGCGCAACCTCGACGGCTACCACGGTCGTTGCGGGTACTGCGAATACCGGCGCGTGTGCGGAGGATGCCGCGCCCGCGCGTATGCGGCCACGGGAGATTATCTGGCCGAAGAACCCTTCTGTGTCTATGAACCGAAGGCCCAATCGGGCCATTCAAAGGAGTTGTGATTCGATATGCCAACCAGTCAACAAATCATGGAAGAAGCCCGCACGCTGATCCCCGGTGGGGTCAATTCGCCTGTGCGCGCGTTTGCCGCGGTGGGCGGGACGCCCGTAGTCATGGAAAGCGCGTCGGGCGCCCGCATCCGCGATGTCGAAGGGCGGGAATACATTGACTACGTCGGGTCGTGGGGTCCCATGATCGTCGGTCATACCCATCCGCGCGTGGTCGAAGCGCTTCAGAAGGCGTGTGCGCGTGGCGCCAGTTTTGGCGCGCCCACGGTGCTCGAGAACCAACTGGCGCGCCTGATTATCGAAATCGTGCCTTCCATCGAAAAAGTCCGCATGGTCAATTCCGGTACCGAGGCGACTCTTAGCGCCGTGCGCGTGGCGCGTGGGTTTACGGGACGCAACAAGATTGTCAAGTTCGAGGGGTGTTATCACGGCCACTCGGACAGTTTCCTGATCGCCGCCGGTTCCGGCGCGGCGACGCTTGGGGTGCCCAACAGTCCCGGCGTGACACCCGGCGCTGCCGCCGACACGCTCCTGGCGTCGTACAACGACCTCGAATCGGTCGAGGCGCTTACCCGGTCCAACTCGGGTGAGATCGCGGCGGTTATTGTCGAACCGGTTGCGGGCAACATGGGCGTGGTGCCGCCCGAGCCGGGTTTTCTCGAAGGTTTGCGCGCAATCTGTACCCGCGAGGGGATTATTGTGATTTTCGATGAGGTGATGACCGGGTTCCGGGTGGCGCTGGGGGGCGCACAGGAGCGCTATGGCGTCATGCCCGATCTGACCACCCTGGGCAAGATCATCGGCGGCGGCTTGCCGGTGGGGGCGTATGGCGGGCGGGCGGACATTATGGCGAAAGTGGCGCCCGAGGGACCGGTCTATCAGGCGGGCACCCTGTCGGGCAACCCGCTGGCCATGACCGCCGGGATTGAAACCCTTGAGTTGTTGCGCGAGCCGGGGTTCTACGACGCCCTTGAAGTCCGTTCGGCGCGCTTGGCCGCCGGGACGGATCGGAATCTGAAAGAACTGGGACTGGACCTTTTCACCACGCGGGTGGGGTCCATGTCGTGTCTCTTTTTCACCCGGGAGCGTGTCACCTCGTGGAAAACGGCCGCCGGATGCAATACAAAGGCCTATGCGGCGTACTTCCACGCGATGCTGGATCGGGGGATCTATCTGGCTCCGGCGCAGTTCGAGGCGGCCTTTGTTTCGGCGGCTCACACGGACGCCGATGTGGACGCGACGCTGGCCGCGCAGCGCGAGGCCTTGCTGGCGGCGAAGGCCGTTCTGTAAGAGGAAATCAGGAAGAGGCTGTTCATGCTGTCCCTCGACGATCTCGACCGCCGCATTCTGGATGCCGTTCAAACGGCCTTCCCGTTGAACGAGCGTCCCTTCCGCGTTCTGGGAGAGCGGTTGCAGTTACCGGAAGAGACCCTCCTGACGCGCCTTCGCGCATTAAAGGAATCGGGTCTTATCCGCCAGCTCAGCGCGATTTTCGATTCAGCGGCTTTGGGGTATCAAAGTACCCTTCTGGCGTTCGAGTTGTTGCCCGAGGCGCTGGAGTCGGCTGCCCTGCGCATCAACAGCCATCCCGGTGTGAGCCACAACTACGAACGCGAGCACCGTTTCAATCTCTGGAGCACGCTCACCGTTCCGCCTGAGGCCGACCTGCGTTCCCACGCCCGGGCGCTCGCCCGGCTGGCCGACGCGCGCAACTGGCTGTTTCTCCCGGCGGTGCGGCTCTTCAAGATCGGTGTGCGGTTCTCGATGGGGGAGCCTGAAGCCGATTCCCTCGAAACGGGACGGTTGGAATCGGAGGGGGATTCCGGTTCTCTTCCCCATTTGCCTTCCCGGGAGGTCCCCCCTCTGAGCGCCATCGAGCAGGCTGCCGTTCGCGCGCTTCAGACCGATCTGCCGCTGGAGATCGAGCCGTTCTCCGTGCTGGCTCAAGCCCACGGCTTGACTTGCGAGCAGTTGCTGACCCTCGCGCGGCAGTTCCTCGATCGAGGCGCCATGCGCCGCTTCGCCGCGATTCTGCGCCATCGTCAGGCGGGATATACGGCCAACATCATGAGCGCGTGGAATGTGCCGCCCGAGCAAGCGGAAACGGCTGGCAAGAGCATGGCCGCCGTGTCTCAGGTTTCCCACTGTTACCAGCGTCCCACGTATCCTCCGGACTGGCCCTATTCGCACTATGCCATGATCCACGGGCGCGACGACCGCGAAACGCTCCAGGCGGTCGAGGCCATTCGGGCCGCGACCGGTCTGGACGACTATGCCCTGTTGCACTCCCGGCGCGAGTTCAAAAAAGTGCGGGTTCAGTACTGCGCGCCCGATATCGAGGAATGGACGCGCGAACATGCGCCGGAACTCCATGCCTAAGCGCCCGATGGTCGTGAAAGCCGTCCGTCTCTGTCGCCGCGCCACGGTATGGGGGCGGGCTGTGTGTCGGGTTTTTCGAGATGGTCGGCCCTGGTCCGAGAAGGGACCGGACTACGGACGCCAATTTTTGACGTTTCTCAAAAGTCTGTGGTTAAGTCCGGGGTACCGGCGTTTTCTGGCCGAAATGTGGGCGCAGTATTCGCTCCACGTCATTGCGGTGTTGCTGCTGGTTGTGGCGGTGTTTCTGTTGCGCGAATTGGGTCGGCCTTCGCTGCTCCTGCAGGAAATTCAGGGGGGGACGATGGGCACGACCTACACGGTGCAATACCGGACGTCCCGGACGGCCGCGCTGGCCGACCAGGAAAACCAAAACATCGCCTCCAAAATCGAAAAACGGCTCGACGAGGTCAACGGCCTCATGTCCAACTACCGCCCGGATTCCGAGATTTCCAGGTTTAACGCAGCGCAATCGTCCCTGTCCCTCTCTCCCGAGACTATCGAGGTGATTGCGCTGTCGCTCAAGGTGAGTGAATTGTCTGGCGGTGCGTTCGATATCACCGTCGGGCCGATTGTCAACGCCTATGGATTCGGCCCGCAGAAACGCAGTGCCGAGCCGTTGACCGCCGAGTCGCTTGTTCCGTTGCGCGAGTATGTGGGGTACCAACTTCTGGAACTCGATTCCGGGGCCTCGACATTGTACAAGAAAGACCCGCGAGTCTATTGCGATCTGGCGGCGATTGCCAAGGGGTATGGGGTGGATCAGGTGGCCAAAGTGCTCGATGGACTCGATATCGAGCATTATGTGATCGAGATCGGTGGAGAAATTCGTGCGCGCGGACGGAACGATGCGGAGCGGCCCTGGCGTGTCGGGATTTTGAAACCGCTCGACAATGCCACTCGCGATCTGTCCGACTCGGTCAGCCTGTCGGACAGATCCATGGCCACCTCGGGCGATTATCGAATTTTCTATATCGAGGATGGCAAACGTATTTCCCACACCATTGATCCGCGCACGGGTCGTACCATCGAACATGCGCTGGCTTCGGTCAGCGTGATCGCGTCCACCTGTGCCGAAGCGGACGCCTGGGCCACCGCTCTCATGGTTCTGGGGCCGGAAGAGGGATTCACCTTTGCGGCCACCCACAACCTCGCCGCCCTTTTTCTGGTTCGAGAAGGGAACGGAAATTTCCTGGAGAAAACTACTCCCGAGTTCGAGGAATTTCTGAAGAAGACGCCTTGAAAGGCCTCCAAAAAAAGAGCCACACGAGCCTTTTGCAAAAGTCGTTGAATGGCTCTTTTTCTGGTGAGCATTGATGGTGTATCTTTCTCCGATTTTGCGACTCAAACCTCCCGGCATTCGTCTCCCTTTTGTCATCCCCGCGAACGCGGGGACCCAGAGGGGCGCGAACGGGAAAACAGGGGGGAAACTCAGGAGAAACGCAATCAACCAGAACGTTCCGGATCTGGGTTCCCGCTTTCGCGGGAATGACGAAAAGTGGAATTGCGTTTAGACCCGAATGTAAGAAAACATTCAAAACGATCAACCCGACTTTGTCGCCGTTTATTCCATACTTTTGAAAAAGAGCCACACGAAATCGCTTTTTCGTGTGGCTCAGGGTTGAAAAAATAGGCATTACGATGTTTAAGGTGAAGGGACCTCAATCGCGGCTTTCAGTCCCACTCGTCCGGATCGGTTTTCGCTTTCTTCTTGGCTGCTTTCTCGATTGCCTCGATGTGTTTCTGGTAAACCTGGTGGGAGGTTTCGAAATGCGCCCGGAGGATGGTTTCCACATCGTCCGGTTTCTTGGCGGCCAGCGCATGATACAACTTCCAGTTGTCTTTCTGGGAAGCGTTGAGGCGCTTGGCGAAGACATCCGCCAGCAATTGACGGTGGAGGCGGCGCCACTGGTCGTGGGCCAGGCGCAGCAGGTGCAGCGTCACGGTCAACCCGCACGCTTCACAGAGGAACTCGTGGAACTGTTCGCTGGAGAAAGACCAGATGGCGGGCGACGCAGTTTGGCCGTCCATCTCGCGCAGCCGCTTTTCGAGCGCCGCCACGTCCTTGGGGGTCGCCTGGGCGCAGGCGTTACGCCACACGATCAGTTGCAGCGATTCGAGAAGCGTTAGAACTTCGGCGACCTGTTCCAGACGCACCACGGTCACTTTGGCGCCCACGTGTGCGGTGATGGTCACCAGACCTTCCGCTTCCAGCCGCTGCAGGGCTTCGCGCACCGGAATGGTGCTGACCTCGAGCCGGGCCGCCAGGTTGCTGATCACGAGATGCTCGCCCATCGCCAGCAGGCCGTTCATGATCTCGCTGCGGATCAGATTATAGACGATGTCTTTTTTCTTTTTGTATGAAACGGGCATGGCTGCTACCATCTGGGATTCCCTGCCTTTTCTGTAGATTGACCCCGAACGAAGTAAATTTGACGAAAAACGATCGGGCGTTACCTGATATGCAATATCGTATATGGAACGGGGGAGGGTTTGTCAAGAAGATATGAGAGGGCGTTATATTTTATGTGAGTGGATTGAAGACCCGGAACCTCTCGAATGTTCAGAGCCTGCGGTTTCCATCTGTCTCTGGATGTTTTTCTTGAAAGGAACAGGAAGCAATTTTCGTCATCTCCTCTTTGTGGGGATGACGAAAGAGAGGAATACATCGAGCAGTACGGAAGTTCATTCTGGCACTGGCCCGACTGAATTAAGTCAAAACCAGACTCGAAGATTTCTCATTCCCACCGGTCGAACTCTTCGTTGAGCCGCCGCAGGCGGTCGGCGACTTCCGGATGGGAGGCTTGTTCGGATGTCATGCGCCAGGCCCACCACTGGCCGTGGGCGTCGCCGGGCAGGTTCATGCGCGCCGAGGTGTCGAGCAACAGGAGGTCCTGCATCTGCGCGCCCGCGAGGCAGGAGGGAGTTTTCCATGCCACCCGCAGGAGATTGAGAACCGCTTCCACCGCGTCTTCGAAGGTGGGGGACGGGATTGCTTCTATTTCCGCATTTTCCCCCCCGCCTTCCGGCTGGTGGCCCTCCGTCGGGCGCAGGGCGGCCAGCGCCGCGTCCCGCTCTTCCTGCGGGAGCAGGGCCAGGCGGATGCGTTCGGCCAGGAGGGGGGGGCTTTCGTGCCGTTTCTTTTCGCCGGCCCATCCGATTTCGCGTTCCGTGAGACTGCGGAACCACCCCACCGATGTGTCGTTGTCGTGGGTTCCGGTGTAAGTGATGGCGCTTCTGGCGACATTTTCGGGCCAGAGGAACCGGCATCCATCAAACTCGAACTGCAGAACGATCATGCGGGGCAGGCGGAAGTCCTCGAGGTGGACGTCGGTGCCTTTGCGCGTGCAGTAGCGCCCGGTTTCGCGATCCAGTACCGGCAGGACGTCGGTGTGGCCCTCGCGCAGCATCCGCCGGAACTCGCGCGAGATCGAGTAGCGCTGATGGCGCGCGGTGTGTTCCGGGTAATCCCCGATGAACGGGAAGACCGAGTCGAAACAACCCAGATCTTCGGCCACCAGGGGCAGGTTCCCCCCGGGGGCGATGCGGCCCTTCTCTTCGAGTCGCCGCTGAATGGCCTGAAGCACACGGCCCCCCGGGCCTTTTTGCCAGTACCCTTTCTCGGCTGTTCCTTTTCTTTCGACCCAGCGGCGCGACACGACCCAGTAGGTGTCGAGCGCGCGGAAGTGGTCCAGGCGCAGCACGTCCACCATGTCGAGCATGAAATCCACCGCCTCGACCCACCACAGCTCCGCTTCGGGGCTGTGCCAGTTGTAGAGCGGATTGCCCCAGAGTTGCCCGGTTTCGCTGAAGGCGTCCGGGGGGACGCCCGCCACGCGCAGGGGGCGACCGGTGCAGTCCAGGTCGAACACCGCCTGGCGCCGCGCCCACACGTCCGCGCTGTCGTAGCCAACATACCAGGGGGCATCGCCGACCAGAATGCGCCCCTTCTGCCGGGCGAAATCTTGCACGGCGTTCCACTGCTCGAAGAACACGAATTGCAGGTAGGCAAAGAACCGAATGCCCGTGGCCAGATCGGGGTTCTGCGCCAGCAGGGCCTCGCGATCGGGGCGCCATTCGCGCGCGTTGTGCCAGGGCGCGGGCCACTCGCTCCAGCAGCGCTGCCCGTGGCGTTCCTTCAGCGCCATGAATTCCGCATAGTCTTCGAGCCACCCGCCCGCCCGATGGGTTTGGGCGTGGCGAAACACTTCGAATGCCTGAACCCGGGCGTCTTCAGGTGAGCGTCGCGAGAAGTTGTCGAACGCCTGGCGCAGGACGGCGTGTCCCGCCTCGGGGCCGCTTCCGAGTTTCTGTTCGAAGAGCCAGCCATAGTCCACGCGGTCCGCGGGCAGCGCCCGGGCGCGATCACAATACGCGTCGTGTTGTTCGGGACTCAGATCGCCCGCCTCGAAAAGGCGTTCGACGCTGATCATCAGCGGCGATCCCGCGAAACGCGAAAAGGTCTGGTAGGGAGAGTCCTTGAACCCCGTGTGGCCAAGCGGGAGCGTTTGCCACGCCAGAGTGCCGGTTTCGGTCAGAAACTCGATGAACCGGAAGGCCTGCGAGCCGAGTTCCCCCACGCCGTAGGCGCGTCCCGGTGGATCGGGTAAAGAAGTCGGATGCAGCAGCACCAGGCTTCCCCGTTCGTGTCCCAGAACCTTGTCAAACCCGTCAGGCCTGTCCATGCTTTTTACCACCCTTCTTTTGTGTAACGCCGGTGTCCCCACCGCGAAACGAATGTTCTGACCGCGGGAACTGTGGCCCCCCACACGTTACATCCGTGTCCCCCGGTTTTCCCCCGTCTCTCTATATGTCATAGTTCAGAACCCGCCGTGTTGCCAGAGAAATCGCCGAATGCCGCGTGAATTGGAATAGCCCATTTCCGGGAAGTACGGTAGAATTCCCTCAAGTGTGGGAGAGTACAGAGACCTGAATTCGAGATTGGAAGAGATGGCCAGAAAGCGAGAAGAGTCAGGGACAATTTCAGAAAGACCCGAAGTTGCGAAAAGCATCGAAGTGGTCGGCGCCCGGACCCATAACCTCAAGGGGATTTCCTGTCAGGTGCGCCTGGGCAAGCTCACTGTCGTGACCGGGGTTTCCGGTTCCGGCAAGTCTTCGTTTGCCTTCGATACCCTCTATGCCGAGGGGCAGCGCCGCTATATCGCTTCCATGTCCACCTATGCGCGGCAGTTTCTCGAAAAAATCCAGCGCCCCGACGTGGATTCCATCCACAACATCCCGCCTGCCATTGCGCTCGAGCAGAAGAACTCCGTTACCAACGCCCGCTCGACCATCGGTACCGCCACCGAGATCAACGACTACCTGCGTCTCCTCTTTGCGCGGGTGGGACACGTCCACTGCCGCGACTGCGACTGCGAGGTCCGGTCCGACACGCCGCAGAGCGCCGCCGCCACGCTCGAAAAACTCCCCGACGGCAAGCGGCTGTTGATTGTCGCGCCGGTGCGGGTGACCAATCCCGGGGAAAAAGAGGCGCTGAACGCCATCCTCGAGGACATGCGTCGTCAGGGGTTCACGCGCGCTCTGACCGACCGGGGCGAGGTCGTGGACCTCGATGTTTTCGATACCTCCTGTCTGGCGCCCGACGCGGCTCCGAATCAGATTTCGGAACCCGAGGCGCCATCCGGGAAACGCTCCAAACGCCGTCCCGCTGAACCGCCGTCCGCCGCTCTGATTCTCCTGGTGGTGGACCGCGTGGTGTTGAAGCCGGAGACGCGGGGACGCCTGGCCGAGGCGCTGGAACTGGCTTTCCGTGCGGGAGGCGGGCGCGCCCGTGTGCGCGACGCCGACAGCGGGGCCGATTGGATTTTTTCGTCCGACCTGCGATGCGATCATTGCGGGCGCCTGTTCCGCAAGCCTGAACCCGCGCTTTTCTCCTTTTCCAGCCCATTGGGCGCCTGTCCCACCTGTCAGGGGTTCGGGCGCACAACCGGGATTGATCTCGACAAGGCGATTCCCAACTGGAACCTCACCCTGCGGGAAGAGCCGGTGGTGGTCTGGAACTCCCCGGTCAACCACGAGATGTACGACTACCTGCGCCAGACCGCGCCGGAACTGCCGCTGGACAAACCCCTCGCGAAGTTCACCGAGCGCGAGCGCCGCATTTTCCTCAACGGCAACCGCGAGGAACGCCCCATTCGGGGGGAATGGTGCGGGGTTCTGGGGTTTTTCGAGTGGCTCGAGGGGCGTCGTTACAAGATCCAGGCCCGTGTTCTTCTGGCCCGATACCGCGCTTACGAGACCTGTCTCGACTGCCACGGCGCCCGTCTGGTGTCCGATGCGCTCGATGTGCGCGTGGACAAGCGCAACATTGCCGAGGTCAGCGCGTGTTCCATCGCCGAACTGCACGAATACTTCGATCTCTTGCGCCTGCCGCCCTACGAGGAAAAAGCCGCCGACCGGCTCCTCCAGGAAATTCGCGCGCGGTTGCACTACCTGGACTCCGTCGGGTTGGGATACTTGACGCTTGCGCGGCAGACCCGCACGCTTTCCGGAGGGGAGTCCCAGCGCATCAACCTGGCCACCGCCCTCGGGTCCAGCCTCACCGAGACGCTCTATGTGCTCGACGAACCCACCGTGGGCCTGCACAGCCGCGACACGTTCCGCCTGCTTCAGATCCTGCAGGCCCTGCGCGAGAGTGGAAACACGGTTGTGGTGGTCGAGCACGACCCGGATGTGATTCTGGGCGCGGACGATATTCTCGATATCGGTCCGGCGGCGGGGGAGTATGGGGGAAATCTTCTCTATGCCGGTTCGCTCGAAGGGCTGGCCCAATGTCCGGGGTCGGTCACGGCCCGTTATCTGGCGTCTTGCGTGGGGCAATCGCTTCCCTCGCGGGGACGCAAACCCACGGGGTGGATCACGGTGCGGGGCGCGCGCGAACACAACCTGAAAAACCTCGACGTCCGGATTCCGCGCGGCGTGTTGTGTTGCGTGACGGGCGTCTCGGGTTCCGGAAAGTCCACGTTGGTCACGTCCACGTTGTTCTCCGGGTTCCGCCGCCTGCGCGACAATGCGGCGGTGGATGTGGGCGCTTACGACCGCCTCGAGGGGATTGAAGCGCTCGAAGATATCCTCATGGTGGACCAGAAGCCGATCGGGCGGTCGGCGCGCAGCAATCCGATTACCTATATCAAGGCCTACGACTCGATCCGCACGCTGTTTGCCTCGACGCGCGAGGCGCGCCACGCGGGGATCAAACCGGGCGATTTCTCCTTCAACGTGGAAGGGGGACGGTGCGAAACCTGTCAGGGCGCCGGGGTGGTGACGCTGGACATGCACTTCCTCGCGGATGTCGAGGTGACCTGCGACGATTGCGATGGGAAGCGTTTCCAGCGCCGGGTGTTGGCGATCGAGTGGCAAAGAAAGAACATAGACGCGGTTCTCGACTTGACGGTTCAGGAGGCCCGCGAGTTTTTCGCCTCGGAACCGAAAATCGTCCGCGAACTGGAACCCTTGGAACTGGTGGGGTTGGGGTATTTGCGATTGGGACAGAGTACGGCCACCCTGTCGGGCGGGGAGGCGCAACGGTTGAAACTGGCGGGATTTCTCGCGGCGAATCGTTCGATTCTGCGCCGCGTTTCCTACCATGCCGCCACGGGACGCTCCGACCGCGCGCCGCGCGAAGAGGTCAACGGGGGCGAGTACCTGATGATCTTCGACGAGCCGACGACGGGTCTGCACCCGTCGGACCTCGACCGGCTGGTCCAATTGTTCCATGCGCTGGTGGACGGGGGTGTCTCGATTCTGGTCGTCGAGCACAACCTGGATCTCATCGCCCACGCCGACTGGGTGGTGGACCTGGGACCGGAAGGGGGGGACGCGGGAGGGCGGATTGTCGCCGAGGGCCCCCCGGCCCGCATCATGGAGATCCCCGAGTCGCACACCGGACGGTTCCTGAAAGGGCGTTACAAGCCGTGACCGAAAAACAGCGAGAATTGGGTGGTGAATCAAGGGGGTCTCAAGAACCGCGGAAGAACAGAAATAGCGCTTTACTCCACGGGGTTTTTCCCGTAGCTGTATCTTTGTCGGGGAACGATTGCGGAATATCCGCAGGAACCGAAATTTCAAACAGAATGGGCGTGGAATAGACGATGAAACAGCCGGAAAAGACTCCTTCTCAACAGAATCCGGATTCGAAGCCGGGGCAGCCGTTTGATCTGGAGGGAATTCCGATTCCCGAAATGTCACTGGATGATCTGTCGCCTTCATCCGACAAGCCTGCAGCCGAAGAACCGAAGACCGTGGCGGAGGAAGAATTCACCGATATTTCATTTTCCGAATTTTCGTTCGAGGAACTCCTCAAGGATCTGGGTGAGACGCGGGCGCCTCAGCCGGAACCGACCCCTGAGGACGTGAAACCGAGCGCGTCCGAGGTCCGGCTCGACATGCTCGATGGTCTCGATTTGCCCGAAATGCAATTGTCTGAATCGGGTGAAACGCCCGGATTCTCAGGAGAAGTCCTTGTTCCTGCTGTTGCCACACCCGAGGAATCGCCGAGTTTTAACCCGGCAGACAGCGTGCCAATTCCCGAACTTTCTCTCGATGATCTGGTGACCCTGCCCGCTCGTTCTGTCTCCGGCGTAAAGTCGGCGCCTGAACCGAAAGTGCCAGAACGGCAGTCCGATTTGTCTCAGTTCGATGGAATCGAGTTGCTCGACGTGCGCCTGGATGAAAAGCCTCGGTCCGGTCCAGCTGCGGGTGCTGAAAAACCCGTGGAACCGGAAGCATTGAGTGTCGAAAGTGTTCCGATTCCCGAAATGTCGTTCGACGATCTGGAATTGCCTCAACCGGAACCGGTTCCGGTGTCCGCTCCACTGACGCCAGTCAAACTGGAGGCGCCTGTTTCCACCCTCGACTTTTCCGGACTGGATGGGGTCGAGTTGCCCGAGGCGCGGGTTTTCTCGATGGGAGACAGTCCGGTGGCCATGTCTGATGTCCGTCAGGAGAGACCGCCGGACACTCCGAAGTCTGCCCCTGTCCCGGCCGATGAGCCCGTTTTCATTCTCGAACCGGGGATGGAGGATCTGATTCCGGGCTTGGAAATCGTTTCGGACGAGAGTTCTCCTGTGGAAGGATCGGAGATTCAAGAGTCTGGAGTGGTGATCGAAGCGCCGCACTCCACGGCGGATGTGTCCCCGATGCGGCGCCAATCGTTCTCGAATCCCTCTCAGGCGACGGCCGCTTTCAAGTCGCTTTTTGCTCAAAGCGATGTCCCCGGAATCCTGAGTCTCTATGAAGCGCAGGTGGACAGCCGTGTGAAACGCCTGGCGATCGACTGGATGGTGAAGCATGTGGACATGCTGGGGGTGAATCCGCTCCTTTCGGTCGGTTCCATCGAGACGGACGAAGAAATGTTCCGGTACATGATGCGCGAGTTGCTCAAACTGGATCGCGGGAAAGTGTGCAAACAGATCGAGGTGGAAACCTGTCCCCGCCCCTTGTTGCAGGTGGCGGTTGTGATCCTGAGTGAACTGGGATTGCGGTCGGCCTTGCCCAAATTGCAGAAATGCGTGGAAGTGGGAGACACCGTGGTGCGCAGTGTGGCGCTGCATGGCATCGGGCGCAGTGGGGAGGCGGCTGAGCCTCTCATCCCCCTCCTGTTAAAGACCGTCGAGCATGATCCGGATAAGAACGTGCGTGTGGCTGCGGCCAAAGCGCTTCAAATTATGAACACTCGGAAGGCCTACGAGTCATTTGAGCAGAAAGCGCACGAAGTCTCACTCGATCCCCCCGTGGCGCATGTGTTGGAGGAACTGCGCGCCAAATTCGACCCTGCGGGAGAGAACCGTGCCCGGTTGGGAGGCGCCAGAACAGCCTCGAAGACCGCGGAGAAAGGTTCCACGAAAGCGGAGGTAAAAGAGAGCGCCGATCCGGGTAAGGCCGGCAAACTCGCCATTGTGGTTCTGATTATTCTGGCCGCGGGTTATTTCCTCTACAAACAGTTGATGGGAAAAGGATAATTCCGGGGGGATGCGGCCACGGGGATTGTCTCGGGGGTTTTTTACGGAGGCAAATGTTGCCCCATCCGTTGTCGCGTTTCCACGCCTCCGTTACTGGTTGTTGTCAATGAAACTCTGAATTCGGCTGTAACGGTTGCGCAGGCGTTCCTGCTGGCGTTGGACGCGTTCCTTTTCCGTTTCGATCTGCTGGAGCACGGCATTTTCCTCCGTGCGCAGTTGTTCGATGCTGAAGCGCTTGGTATGTTTCCGAAAATCGCGGGTTTGCGTAATGTGGCGCACCGCGCGCACCGCGTCTTCGTCCGACACATTCGGCGGCAAGGGGGGGTAGTCGGTGATGGACTGCACGATGCGGCGATCCAGAACCTGCACATTGTCCTGCAGGATCAGGATCGGCAAATCCGCCAGGCGGTTGTTGCGGTGAATCATTTGAATGAGTCCCATTCCCGAAATCTTCGGAATGGTGGGATTGATGATCAGGACGTCGGGATCGTAACGGAACAACTGCTGGAGTGAGGCGAGAGGATCGGCGCAGGTGATACACTCATAGAAGGGGGCCAAGGCCGCGGTTATGTGGGCGCGCTGGCTCTCGATCTCACAGATGATCAGGACACGGACCTCTTTGTCGGAGACGGGCGCATTGGGAGACGCCGGAGAGGTTGGTTGGGGCGCGTCACCCGGAGAGGCGGGGATCTGTTTGGATTCGCGCGTCACCTGATCGAGGGTCAGGCGCTTGGGCCCCGGTTGATTGCCGTGTTCTTTCAGGAAGTAATCAATGTTCTGAAGTACGCGCATGGGTTCGAAGGGTTTTGTCAGAAAGAGATTCCCCCCCGAGGTGAACGCCTTTTTCGCGCTTTGAATATCGTTTTCCGCTGTCAGGAAGAAAACGGGAACATCGTAATACTTCGGATGGCGGCGGATAGCCGCGACGGTCTGGAAACCATCCAGATTGGGCATACGGACGTCGCAGATGACGAAATCCGGTTCGCTCAGGTCGAGCATGGCCAACCCTTCCAGCCCATCGCACGCTTCAACCACCTCGAACTTGGCGCTCAGGATGAGCCGCAGGATAGCCCGAACATCGGGATCGTCGTCAATACAGAGAATTCTCCACGGGGGGGTGTTTGAAGGGAGGGTGGGCATTTTTCGTCTGCTTCCTAATAGAGATGGTGACGATTCCGAGAAACCCGCCGCCGAAAATCACCCAAAATGGCCGAGTAAAAATACGACAGGATTCTACTCGATATTGTGTCAAAGGGTGGGGACACTTGGCAAGAAGAATCCGGGAGACGATCTTTTTCCATGAGGCTGCGCGAAAGAGGCCCGATTCCGGGGTTTCTTTCCCGCCCCGGGTGTGGTACAAAAGAACCCACTCGATTCCCTCCCGATGGGGGAAAAGAGTCATTCTTCGAAGAACCGATGAGATTGTCTTTCACGATGTCCGCTTGCAGTCCTTCCCCTTCTCTTTCTCCGTTGCGCTGGATAGATTCCCATTGCCACTTGACCGATCGCCGCTTTGAAGAGGACCGAGACGCGGTAATTGAGCGTGCCCGGCAGGCCGGGGTCGAACGGATCGTGGTGGTGGGTGACTGTTTGGCCGCAAGCCGTGAGGCCCTCGAACTGGCCCGTTCGCGTGAGGGATTGTATGCCACGGCGGGCATGCACCCGCACCATGCGTCCGAATGGACGGACGCGCACGCGCGCGAGTTGCGGGATTTGTTGCGAACAGGACCGGTGACTTCTTCCGGGAACTCCGGCTTTGTCGCGGTGGGAGAGGCCGGGCTGGATTTCTATTACGATTTTGCGCCTCGCGAGGCGCAGGTTCGCGCTTTTCAGGCGCAGGTCGAGGTGGCGCGCGAAGTGGGCTTGCCGCTCGTCCTGCATTGCCGCGACGCCTACGATCTGTTCATGGATTTGCTACGGGAACAGGATGTGGGGGCTGTGGGAGGGGTGGTCCATTGTTTCAGTGGAACCCCTGAGCAGGCTTGGGAGATCGTGGATCTGGGGCTTTCTCTCGGGTTCGGGGGGACGCTTACGTTCAAAACAAACGACTTGGGGCGTGAGGCGGCGCGGGGAGTTCCTCTGGAATCTCTCCTGCTCGAGACCGATGCGCCCTACCTGGCGCCGGTTCCCAAACGGGGGGCGCGCAATGAGCCGGCCTGGATGCCTTACGCGGCGGCGCGGCTGGCGGCGGAACGGGCCATTCCAGAAGAAAGCCTGATGGAAGCGCTCTGGGCCAACACGGTCCGGCTTTTTCGGCTGCCGGAGGCTGTTTCCGGCTCGCGTCGAATTAGCGACGCTGGATGATGGTTTTTCATTGTCAGATTCCGGTGGGGCGGTTATGCTGAGGTATCGGGAAACCGGATGCGGGATGGAGAATGGGAATCGTGTGTTCTGGGAGTTTGATTTTATCAAAATTTCACGTGAGGGAGGCAAGAACGCAGAATGCCGATTGATGCGACCTTGTTGGAAATTCTGGCGTGCCCGTTGTGCAAAACGCGGGTGGTGGAACTGGGTGAAACGCTTTGCTGCGGCAATGGGGAGTGTCGTCGCCGTTATCAGGTGCGGGATGGGATTCCGGTGATGCTGGTGGATGAGTCGGACGTTCTGACGGAAGAAGAATGGGAACGGACGGTGAAGACGGTTCTCGCGAAATAGGGATTCCGACCGGTTTCCCCCGGGGAAGGTTCTGCCCGGGGAGGGGCTTTTGGCGTTGACACGGTCTTCCGGTTCCGTTATGGGTATGGATTCAAGATTTCGCTCCCGGTCCGACGTTTGCGGACGCGGGGGGAAAACAGAGTCTCAGACAGCCATTTAATAGGGGATAGAATCTGATATGTCCTGGTTCGCGCGACAGAAATACTCAACCATCAAAGCGCCCATCCCGCAGGATCGTGTGCCCGTGGGGCTTTGTACGAAATGCCCGAAATGCGGCATTATCATGCTCACGCGCGATCTCGAGCGCAATCTGCTGGTCTGCCTGAAGTGCGACTACCACTTGAAGATGACGGCGGTGGATCGGATTTCGAGCGTGGTGGATGAGGGCACTTTTGTCGAGACTCACGAAAATCTCAAGACAGCCGATCCCTTGAATTTCCACGATATCCGTTCCTATCCCGATCAGATTGCCCGATATCAGAAGCGCACGGGACTGACCGAAGCGATCTTGACCGGCTATGGCAAGATCTATGGGATCGAGGCCTCGCTGGGGTTCATGGACGCCCAGTTCATCGCCGCCAGTATGGGGTCTGTGGTGGGCGAGAAGGTCTCGCGCGTGTTCGAGCACAGTCTGGAAACCCGCAAACCGGCCGTTATCTTCTGTGCCGCCGGGGGCGCCCGCATGCAGGAAGGGATTCTTTCCCTCATGCAGATGGCCAAGACGAGCGGCATGGTTGCCAAAATGCGTCAGGCGCGAATTCCCTATGTGCCGGTGTTGACCGATCCGACGGGCGCGGGAGTGGCCGCTTCGTTCTCTTCGCTGGGCGATCTGATTATCGCCGAGCCGGGCGCGATGGTCTATTTTGCCGGTCCGCGTGTGATCGAGCAGACAATCCGCCAGGTTCTGCCGCGGGGATTCCAACGCGCTGAATTTGTGCAGGACCACGGATTTATTGATCTTATTGTGCATCGGGGGCAGATGAAAGCGACACTGGCGAGTCTTTTGGCTATTTTGACGAACCAGAAGCACGATCCGATCGGAGAAGAAGAGGCGTAATAGTCCGCACCGGTTGAGGCGCAGGTTGAAGGCTTGGAACGGGCGGGCGGCTTCTCCAGAGCCGGGAAGGGCGGAGGGGATGGTTATCAGTACAAAGAAAACCACCGCAAAAGCAGCCGTTTCTAAAAAAACGGAGAGCGTGAAAACCTCGGTCAAAAAGACGGCGGTAGTGAAATCGCTCACCCCCAGGACAGTCAAAAAAACGGCCCTGAAAGTGGCCAAGGAACCCGTTGAGGCAAAGAAGACGGAGGCGGCTAAGTCCTCTGTTTCCAAAACGGTGAAAAAAGCTGCGCTTTCGACCGGGACGCCCGCCACAAAGACCACCGCTTCGAAAAAGTCCGAAGAGCCTATTCCGAAAAATACGACCGCTAAGAAAACGTCTGCCGCAAAACCCGCAGTCAAAAAGGTTGTGGCAAAAAAAGCCGTCACGAAGAAAACCGTGACGGAAAAATCCGTAGAAACCGCTCCGAAAAAAACGACCGAAAAAAAGAAAGCGGTCGCAAAATCGGTGGCCCCCAAGGCTGTGGAAAAGAAAGTAGCCGTTAAGAAAACAGTGGCGAAAAAGACCGTGGGAAAAAAGACGGCTGTTAAAAAAACGGGCGCCTCCAAGGCGGTGGTCAAGAAGGTGGCCGTCCAGAAATCCGCGGCGCTGAAAACCGATCCCGCCAAGACCGCTTCTGTGAAACCTGCCGTCAAAAAGACGGTGGCCCCCAAAAGCGCCGTCAAGAAAACCGTTTCTGTCTCGAAAAAGCCCGAAGAACTGATTCTGAGCGCCTCTGCTCCTGCCGTAGAGAAGGTGCTCCCGAAAACGACTACGGCCCGAAAGGCCGCGGTCCCCAAAGCCGCGCTGAAAAAGGCGACGTCGCGGAAAACGGGGGGGCCTGTCGAAGTTCTGGACGTCGAAAAACCGCCCGTGTCGGTGGACAATCCGCAGGTCGAGGTCGAATCGAAAAAGTTCGATGTGAGTCGCGATTGCGAGATCCTCTATCCGACGCCTCCGGCGGGATATGGACTTCCGGATTTCTACGACGAGACCTATGTCCGGCTTTTGGTGCGCGACCCGGAGTGGGTGTTCGTGTACTGGGAGATTGACGCGAAGACCCGCGACCGTTTCTGGATTCCGCGTGGGGCGCATCAGGGACGGCTCATGCTGCGCTGGCACGATGTAACCGACGTGCCCGACTTCGATGGCCAGAACGCTCAGCGGGTGATTGAAACGGCGATTGACGACCAGACTTCCTCGTGGTACCAGCATCTGCCCGACCCCGGTCGCTACTGGTGCGCCGAATTGGGGGTGTTGAGTTCGGAAGGCGAATTTCTCTGCATTTGCCGCTCGAATGTGGTCCAGACGCCCCGGGTCACTCTGGCCACGCCCCGCGAATACGAACGGTGGATGCGGGTGGGGTGGTTGTTTGCGGAGCGTGAGATTTTTGAAGCGCCTGCGGGGCAGGCCCCGCCCGAGGCTCAGGAAGTGGGAGCCAAACGGAAAAAGCGAGTCGGGATCATGACGCAGAAGGCCTGGCAGCCCGGCGCGCCGGATGAACCGGAGTCCGGGACGGAAGAAACGGTGGCGCGTCTGGTGGATCAACCGCTCGGACGGTCCTCTTCCGAAAGTCTTATGTCCTCGTTCGGTTTTGTCTCGTCGAGTCAGGTCATGCGTCCCGACTTGGCCCAACAGTTGGAAGACCTGAAAAAAACCCGAAAGAAATAGAGCCTGTGACCTGCGTCCCAGCGCCGGAACCTCGATGCTTGACGAAACTCTTCTCCAGGACAGATTGCGGCGCGTTCGGTTATTGGTGTTGGACGTAGATGGCGTCCTGACCGACGGTGGGGTTTACCTGGGGGGCGAGGTTCCGCTCAAGTGTTTCAATGTGCGCGACCGGGCCGGCATCAAGTACCTGTTGCGCGCGGGCATTCGGGTCGCTTTCGTCTCCGGCCATGAGTCGCTGGCTGTGACGCAATTGGCGGCTGATCTGGGCGTGGAAGAGGTGCATCAGCGCGCGCTGCGCAAATGGCCGGTGGTCGAGGCGATGCTGGTGCGGCTGGGGGTGGCTCCGGATGAGATGGCGTACATGGGGGACGATCTGATAGACTTGCCGGTCCTCCTGCGGGCCGGTCTGGCGCTCTCCGTTCCCGAGGCGCAGCCCGAAGTGCTCGAACGGGTACACGGAGTGACGCGCAGCAGTGGCGGGCAGGGCGCCGTGCGCGAGGTGGCCGAAGCGCTGTTGCGGGCACAGGGGCAGTGGGCCGAACTGGTGGCCAACTACCTCCGGATTGAGATTCAGGAAAGCGAGTCACCGGGCTGTTGAGCGCGTTTCGTAAAAAGTTGAAACAGCGGACTCGCAAGGTTCGCCACAAAATGGTGTATTATCTGACCATCGCGGTTCGGATCGTGATGGTGCGTTTGCCCTTATCCGTTGCGCGCCGGATAGGGGCTTTCTTAGGTTCGATGGTGTATTACCTGGCGCATCTCGACCGCCAGCGAATCCTCGAAAATCTGCAACTGGCCTACGGGAACGAACTTTCGGAAGCGCAGCGTCTGGAAATCGCCCGCGGGGTGTTCCGCACGGCGGGCCTGGGGGTGGTCGAGGCGGCCTATGTGTCGTCCGGGCGCGTGGACGAGATTCTGCAGGGCATGCGGGTCGAGGGGATGGAGCAGGTGCGTGAGGTCATCGCCCAGGGGCGCGGGATTGTGATGGTCACGGCGCATTTCGGCAACTGGGAACTGGGCGTGGTCCCTTTTGTGCGCAGTCTGCCCTGTGAGGTGGGCGTGGTGGCGCGGGAATTGAGCAACCCCCACCTCGAACGCCTCCTTCTGGAGCAGCGCAGTCTGTGTGGTGAGAAGGTTTTTCTGCGGGGTAAAACCGGGCGCGATTATGTCCGGTTTCTGCGCTCGGGCAACATGCTGGGCGTGGTGGGCGACATGGACACGACGCGAGGCGAGGGGATTTTCGTCAACTTCTTTGGCCGCCCCGCCTGGACCCAGACCGGCATCGGCCGTCTGGCCCGCATGGGGCGCGCCCGGGTTTTTACCGCGTTTGCCTCGTTTGACCCGGAGGATCCGAATCGCTCTGTCCTGGAAATAAAACCGTTGCCCGAACCGGAGGCGAAGGACGAATCGGAATGGATTGCCGAAATCACGCAGTCCTTTACCGATCGAATCGAAGACGTGGTGCGTCGCCATCCGGAACAGTGGATGTGGATGCACCGGCGCTGGCGGCACCGCCCCGAGGACGGGCCGCCCCCGATACGGGTGGACGCCTGAAGCGATAGGTCCGGGAGCCGGGATCCCGGGAAAATGCGGTTCTCCCGGGAACGCCAATCTCCCGATTGGCGCGAGAAAAGAAAAAAAGAAAGAGCGGACTCCTCAGAGGAACAGTCCCGTTCGATGCCAGGCTTTCCATACGGGCTCTGAAGAGCACAAGCGAGGAAAACGATGTGTAACATGAGACAACTGAGTTTCTGGAAATACGGCTGGGCCTGCCTGATGGCGGGCGCTCTGGCGTTTTCTCTGGGGGCGTGCCGGACCCAGGAAGAGCCGGCGATGCAGGAAAAAAAAGATGAACGGGAACAAATGGGCGCGTTTGAGATCAAAGGGTTAGAGGTTCGGACGTTCACCGGACTGAAAACCACCAATGTGCTGCAGGCCACGTCGGCCACGATGGACTTGGCCCAGAACTTGGCGACACTCAATCAAGTGGGGATGCACTTTACCTCCGGAACACAGGAGATGTTGTTTCGCAGTGGTTCTGGCGTTTTTTACACCAAGAGTCCCACGAAAAAGCAGGTGGTGCCGGAGTACATGACGGGAGCGCGTCCCCGCAGTGGCGACGTTTACCTCGAGGGGGGAGTGGACATCAACGCCAATGGAAAAACCATCAAGGCGCCCAGTCTGTTTTACCTCAATGTTCCCACGGGCGTCGCTCAGGTGGGAGCGGACGAGGAGACAACGGTTTCAATTGTGAGCGCGGGCGGCGATGTCGAGTTGAGCATGCCCGCCGACGGGGGGGGGAAGGTCGTAATCGAAGCCAAGGGGTTCAAGACGAACCAATCCCTCCGAAAAATCCATTGCACCGGTCCGATCAACTTTATAATAGAAAATTCGACGACAAACACGGAAAATACGGTTCCGACTGGAGAGCCAGCCGCAGTGGAAAGTCCAAAGGCGGCTCCCGCCGCCGAAACGAAAGCCGACAGTGTGGGGGTCAAGAAACCCGCGTCGAAGGCCAAATCCAAAGTCAGGAAATAATCGCCGCCCGGTGTCCGCTGGGCCGATCGGGCAAAAACTTCGAGTCCCTGTTGAGGGAGGAAAGTGAGAGATACGGATGAAACGATTCGCGGAGTTCTGTGGGGGAGTGTTGATTGCCGGTTGTCTGTTTTCGGCTGGATTGGCTCCTGTGACAGTTTGGGCGCAGGATGAAGAAGGGGGCGCGGCGTCTTTCAGTCCGGAAAAACTGTTGCCCGGTTTGAAGGATTTGAAGGCGGATGGGGAATTGAACATCGAGACCGATGAAAAGGGTGAAGTCTCGCAATTTCAAATGACGGATAATGTGATTCTGGTCTCGCAGGATCTGGACTTGCAGTGCGACCTGTTGATCTTTGACGCGGCCAAAAAGTGTCTGATCGCCAAATCAACGGTCTCGGGGCATCGTGTGAAGGTTCGCAGCAAGGACGTCAAGGCCACTTGTCTGGAATTGCGTTCCTATGTGGAGGAGAAAAGAACGGTTCTTACGGGAAGTCCTGTCGTGTTGCAGAAGGGGATGACCATGGCCGGGGAAGAGATTACCATGACCCAGACGGAGAAGGGGGGCAATAAAGTCAAGGTGCGTGGGCCTAAGATGAATTCTACGACCTCGGGCAATAAGAGTGATCCTTTTGCCGGAATTGGAGAGACCCCGGCGGTGGACAAGGGTGAAAAGAAACCGGTTGCCGACGAGGCTAAACCGGCGGCCGAAAAAGCCGCCAAGGCCGACAGCGCTCCCAAATCCGCGGACGATGACGCGAAGGGCGCCCTCGCGGCGCCAGCTGAGCCGAAGGCCGCCGCAAAGGCGGAAAAAGCGGCCGATTCCGGGTCGAAGTCCGGAGCGAGTAGAAAAGCGTCGGTCTCGAACTGACAGGGAACCGCGCCCGGCGCGGTTTTCGAAGGTCGGGAACGTAATTTTTCGAAGTTCTAAATCACCCTCTTCCGAATGGTTTCGGGGGAGGGTGATCGTTTGTACGACTCTCTCGCAGAATCACTGTCGCTTGCGTAGATTTTGGACCACAGTTGAACGCCTGTGTCCGGTTTTCTTTCAGGCGGGCGAGACGCCCGGCCTCCCAGAAAGGCCCTATTTATGGGGAGAAAGCGGTCCCAGGGAGAACACTTTCTTCCTGGCGCAGCAAAGCCGCAACCAATTTTAACGCAAAGTCGCAAAGGTGCAGAGATGCAAAGATTCATCCTAAAAACAGCAGTTGAACCCTGCCCAAGGGCCTTGGGCGCCGGTGTTTGTCGCTCAAGTGCATCCGAGGGCGGGTTTTCCCGGTACGCCGAGGAGTCTTCCTTTCAGAAAGACGACGAAGGCGCGACTCAGAATCAGCCGCCAGCGCTCAGTCCAATCCAACTGCTCCGCAGCCTTGCGAAGGTGCTGGAAAAAGCCCGTCAAACCGCGCAAAACTTTGCGGATGGAGGCCGACTCGGCATGCAGGCTCGTCAGGGTCAGCGTGGTCTGACCGGCGTGTTGCGTCTGCTTGCCCACGGCGTGCAGAAGAAGCGGGCGGCTGGTCTGCGCCTCGTGGTGTTTGTCGGGCAGGGCCAGGCGCGCGAACAGCGACCACCAGTTGTAGACCAGAGCCGTGTGGCGCGCCATGATCTGGCAGCGTTTCTGGTCCCGACTCGTGAACCCGCCCCAGCCCCACTGGTTCTTCAACTCATCGAAGACGTTCTCGCAGTCCGCCCGGTCCCGGTAGTGCTGCGCCAACGTGAGGATTTCGCCCGCGAGGTCCGTCACCAGTACGGCGTACTCGTACGGGCCCACCGTCTCGAGTGTCTCGACAAAAGCCAGTTCCAACTGTCCTGGTTGTGGGCGGTTGGCCAAAAGCAGATCGCCTTTCAGGCGCCGACGCAGGACGACGGCCTTGCGCTCGCGCTCCCAGCCGCTCAGGCGTAACTTCGACTCCACGCCCTCCCAGCCCTGGCCCGCGTCCTCCCACACCTCGCGGGCAAAGAGTTTCTCGATCAGCCCCCGTACTTTCTGAGTCTGGCGCAACTTGAACAAGTAAGGCTGTCCCCGTTTCTCGCACTCGCGCATGACCGCGTCGTTGCCGAAGGCACAGTCGCCGCGCACGAAGACCGGCCGCTGTTCGGGGGACAGGGTGTCGAGAAAGGAGAAGAACGAGGGGCTCGTGTACTTCGCCGCCGTCCGGTTGCCCGACTGCACCTCGACGTCGAGCACCAGGCGCAGGTTGGCCAGAAAGTAGGTGTGGTACGTGTGCGAGGGACGGCCCGGTTTCTGCGGGTTGTAGCCCTTCACGGCCCCTTCCTGACGGCCGTAGAGCGGCTTGACGGTCGTGTCGAGATCCAGAATCCACGGCTCGCACAACAAAGCCTCGTAACAGCGCCGCAAGTGATGGGTTTGCCAGAGCGCGCACTCCTCCCCATCCACGGCCTGAAACGCCCGGCGCACCGAGTCCTCGCTGGCCACCTTCGACATGCCGAGCAATTCCGGATTCACCCCATCGGCCCGAATCGCCGCGATGTGAGCGTAGCGCGTGTGACCCGCCAGCAGACACAGCAGAGTCGTCCCCAGAATGTCGCGCTTGGCCGGGGCATTGGGGCTGTGGTACTCCAGCGGGCAATCCTGAACCCAGGCATCAAAAAGATGGGCCGTCTTGAGGAACTCGATGAAGAACGGCAATTGCCCCAGAGGCGTCACGGCCGCCTGGGGCGCCCACTCCACGTGGACCCGGCCGCCAAAAGTGTCCACCACCAGAGATTCGATCTCGGGCGCATTGGAGTCACCCAATGGGTGAGGGGTTGGGAAGAGATTTTTCTCGTTCATGCACTCAGTTTGCTACACTTGCAGAACGAGAGCAAGAGTCAACTGCGGTTTTTAGGTTCATGGATTTTCAGTTTTTGTCGTCCGCACATTCCATCCCTATTTTCGGTTCGAGTTTTGAATCGCGCCGTCCTCGCCATCCGGAACCCTCTGCGTCCTTGCGTCTTGGCGTCTTTGCGTTAAGGGGTTTACACATTCCATTCTTTCTGTTCATGAGATCATCGTGGTTTGCGTTGGTTCTGCGAGATGTAGTACGGAAAAACGGGAAAGCCGAATTTCGCGTTTTTCGCGCCTTTCGCGGTTTTATGGGTTGCGGCTTCGCTGCGCCACCAGGTAACACCGTCTTTTCTCGGTTTTGCCCGACATGGAATTGTCTGGACAGGGACAGGGGGGAAAGGTACTCTCAGAACGGTGTTGCCGGGGATGAGGAGTCTAATCGAGTCGGTGGAAGAGAAAAGGAACAACCGCGCTGTCAAGGATACCGGTGGCACCGTGAAACCGATTCCAGCCAACAAAAATTGCAGAGGGTGAGAGCGTCCGAGTGCCATCGTTGCCGCGGGAAATCGAAGAACCGGTCCTGATTGTCGAGCCGCCGCGTGGGCTGTTGAGCGTGGACTGGAAAGAACTGTGGCAGTACGGCGAGTTGCTTTTCTTCCTGACGTGGCGCGACCTGAAGGTGAAGTACCGCCAGACGCTGCTGGGGGTGGCGTGGGCGGTGCTGGTTCCTTTCCTGCAGATGGTGGTGTTTTCCTTTGTGTTCAAGAAGGTGGCCAACCTCTCCACGTCGGGACTGCCCGGTCCTGTTTTTTATTACGTCAACCTGTTGCCGTGGACGTATTTTGCCAACTCGCTCTCCATGTCCAGCGGCAGTCTGCTCTCGAATACCTCTTTTTTGACCAAAGTGTATTTCCCGCGCGTGATTATTCCGACGGTGCCCTGCCTGGCGAGCCTGCTCGACTTCGCGATCGCGTTCGTCCTGCTGGGGCCGCTGCTCGGGTATTTTGGAACGCCCGTGGGGGTCATGGCGTTGTTTCTGCCGGTCCTGATGGCCGTCGCTTTTATCGTGGCGCTGGGAACGGGGTTCCTCTTTTCCGCCCTGCAGGTGCGCTACCGGGACATCCGGTATCTGCTTCCCTTCATCATGCAGATCTGGATGTACTGCACGGTGATTTTCCCGTTCAGCGCGTTGCGCGAGTATGGCTGGCTTCGCTACGTGTACGCGCTCAACCCGATGGCGGGGGTGGTGGAGGGATTCCGCTGGTGTCTGTTCTCGGAGACGATTCGCGCGGCGGGACACACGGCCGACCCGCCCTGGTTTCTTCTGGCCGTCGGAACTCCCGTTGCGGTGGCGATTCTGGTGACCGGCCTTTTTTATTTCAAGAAAATGGAACGCACGTTTGCCGATATTATCTGACCGGAAAACCCCTGACACATGAGCGACCTGGCCATCACCGCCGAACACCTGAGCAAGCAATACCACCTGGGCCACCATGTGGATTTGACGCGTTCGTTTCGCGAAATGGTGATGGATCTTCCGCGTCAGGCGGGCCGCCGTCTCAAGGAGTGGGTGCGGCCACCGGCCGTTGGAGAGCCGGGCGTGGCTTCGGAGAAAAAGACGGGTGACGATGAGATTCTGTGGGCATTGCGGGACGTAAGTTTCGAGGTCCGCAAGGGGGAAGTGCTCGGGATCATCGGGCAGAACGGCGCGGGGAAATCCACGCTGATGAAGGTTCTGTCGCGGGTGACCTGGCCCACCGAGGGGCGCGCCGTGATCCGGGGACGGGTCCGGTCTTTGCTCGAAGTGGGGACGGGATTCCACCCCGAGTTGACCGGACGTGAGAACATCTACCTCAATGGGGCGATTCTGGGGATGCGCAAGTCGGAGATCGCCCGGAAATTCGACGAGATTGTCGCGTTCTCAGAGGTCGAGCGTTTTCTGGACACCCCGGTCAAGCGGTTCTCGAGCGGGATGTATGTGCGGCTGGCCTTTGCCGTGGCGGCGCACCTGGAGTCCGAAATTTTGATGGTGGACGAGGTTCTGGCTGTGGGGGATGCCCAGTTTCAGGCCAAGTGCCTCGGGAAAATCCAGGACGTGGTGGGGCATGGCCGGACAGTCCTGTTCATCTCGCACAACATGCAGGCCATCCGCCGGTTGTGCAGCAAGGCGTTGCTCCTGAAAGGGGGACAGCTGGTGCGGGCGGGCGAGGCGGCGGACGTGGTGGATGAATACTTGACCACGCTGCCCAACCAGGCGCCCAACGTCGAGATCGCCCCTGCGATGCACCAGACTTACCCGGCCGAGTTCGAGGTGTTCCGCATCGAAATTCTCAACCGGCAGGGCGTGCGGACTGATACGCTCCTGGTGGACGAGCCGTTCTCGTTGCGCCTTTCCTACCGGGTTTCCAACGCCGACCGGCGGTTTGGTCTGGTGGTCATTTTGCGCAATTCCGACGGAGTGCGGTTGTCCACGATGCTCAGTACACACACGGAGACTTCCTACTTCGATGGAGTGCCGGGGCGGGATTACTGCATCCGGATCGAGACCCGGAACCCCTTTCTGGCGGGAAGTTACATGCTCGATGTGGTTCCGTTCGATTACCAGGGGAAGGTGGTGGACCGTATCGAAGGCATCCGGTTCACCGTGGTCCCCGTCTCGGCTTCGGAAAAGTCGCGCTTCTCTCCCGGCCACATCCACATGGATTCGGCCTGGTCGCTGGAATCGGATGTTTCCTGAGGGGATGAAAAAGATTTTCCGTTAGCCTTTTGCCCTCTGTCGAATAGGACGTATCCGTCTGATACAAACTGAGGTCTTACCGCGTCAGCGACTTCTCAGACAGGACTTTCCGGAGAAAAAGCCATGCCTCTTGTCAGCGTCGTGATTCCCACGTTCAATCGTTCGAGCCTTCTGGCCGAGGCGGTCCGCAGTATCCTCCTGCAGACATTCGAGGACTTCGAACTGATCGTGGCGAACGATGGGTCTGGGGACGAGACGCGGGCGCTCCTGGACGGTTTGCGGGACCGGCGGGTGCGGGTGTTGCATCTGGAGCATGGCGAGCGGAGCCAGGCGCGCAATACCGGCATGAGGGAAGCGAGAGGGAAGTATCTCGCCCTGCTCGATGACGACGACCTGGCGTTGCCTCTGCGATTGGCGAAGCAGGTGGCGTTTCTCGAAAGCCATCCGGATGTGGATATGGTGGGTTGCGGGGGACACCTCGCCGGAGAGTCCGGCGAGGTGTTTGCCACGATACGACCGTGGGAGAACGGGCGCGAACTGACGTTGACCAACTGCCTGATGGGGTGTTCCTTCCTGCCGTCGGGGGTCATGCTGCGCCGCTCCGCCCTGGAGGGCATCGAGCCGTGGTTCGATCCGGAATTGCGTCTGGCCGAAGATTTCGATTTCTGGATTCGGCTGGCGCACGCGAACCGGCGCATGGCGTGGGTGCGCGACGTTCTCATCGTGTACCGGATGTATGAAGAGCGCTCGGCGGCCCTGCACATCGGGTACATGATGAACTGCAAACGCGTGCTGGACGCCTACTACGGGCGGTCCGATGTGCCCGAAGAAGCCGTGCGGGCGCGCGGGTTGGCCTATGCGCAGTGTACCCTGAATGGCGCGTTCCGCGCCTATGCCGGCGAGGCGGCCAACCTGGGCCAGCGTTTTCTGCGCGAAGCCGTGGCGCATGCGCCGGCATTTCTGGAACCGGTGGAGTTCCCTCGTCTCCTCACGGCGTTTGTGTCCTTTGTGACTTCGCAGCTTTTCTCTGGCCGGGCATCGGCTGTCGAGGCGTTTTTTCAGGGATTGCCGGAGGACATGGGGGGGCTGGCTGTCTTTCGGGATCGCGTCCGGGAGTTGATACAAAAACAGGAGGCCGAAATCCTTGCCATTGGGGACACGGCAACTCCGGATGGTTGCGGGGCGGAAGGGGCTGTTGGGGACAGGGAAACGGAGGCCGGGTATTCCTACTTCTGCTATGGATTGCAGATTCACAGCGAGTGGTGTTTTCCGGGGGTACCCACGTGCGCAATATCGGGTGTGGATGTGGAAATCCGGCGAGCAGATTTGAAATACGCATTTCCCCACGAGACGAAAACGTTTGTCCGGGTTGTCTCGGAGGATGAGACGCATCTGGCGTTTCCGGGGCGGGGGTTGTTCGTCGTGCGGGCGGGGCGCGAGATTTTGTACGACACCCCGCTCCCGGAAGGAAACATGGATTTCTCCATCATGTTATCGGAGATGGTGTTACCCGTCCTGCTGTATCAACGCGGACTTTCAATTTTCCACGCGGTGTGTGTGGCCATGGGAAACGAGGACGCGTTTGCGTTTCTGGGACCTCCGCGAGCCGGCAAAACGGCGCTGGCGTGCGCGCTGCACTCCCGGGGAGCGACCGTACTGGATGACGACATCCTGGTTTTCGACTCGAAGCGCGCGCCGTTTCTCGCCTCGCGGGGTTTTCCGGTCATCAAGACGCAATTCGATCCGGGCAGTTTCAGCATGTGTGCGGGCGAGCGGGTTCCGCTCGAGGCCTCGAGGTGGAACAAGGCTCTTTTCCAGACCCCTGTTTCACCGGATGCGCCTGTCGGCATTCCGCTCACGGCGGTCTTCGTCGTAAAACCTCAGGAAGGTCCGGCGACTCTCAGGCTGTTGAAACCCACTGCCGCGCTTGCGGAACTGTCCCCGCGCTGGTATGGCCAACTCTATGAGCCATTGCGCGAGGCGCTGGGTGGATTGGCGCGGGCTTTCCGTGAAAGTTGTCTGCTGGCCGACCACGCGCCGGTCTATGAACTGGGTGTTTCGCGTGCGCCGGATGGGCTTCCCGACGCGCTCGAGGTTTTGAGGGATGCCGGTTTTCTGAAATCCCGGTGAGATTTTCCGAGAGTGGGTGGTTTCGGGAAAACGCGGAAAAATGGGTGAAAGACAGAAAGAAGAGCGTGAACCCGTGGTGTTTTTGCTTGACTTGCGTGCAAGGGTTGCCGCACTTTAAGAGGCGTTGTCTGGTTAAAGAAGTGTGTGTTTTCAAGTGAAGCGGATTTTGAGGATCGAAGACTTATCACGTGAGAACTCCGGGACCGTCCGGTTGAGGGCGCAGGAGCGGGGTTCAAGTGTCAGGTTCTTCCAGAAGGTTGTTCCCGGCAGACCGCCCGAATGAGTGGGCGTAGAGCCGTTTAGTTATCGTTCACTACGAAAGGAAAGTAGAACCCATGATTCACAACCGTTCGTCGAAACGTATTCTCTCGCTCACACGCCGCAACTTTGTCAAGGTCTCGGCGGTTGCCTCAATGGCGAGCATCCTGCCGGGGGTGGCCAGCGTGTTTGCCGCCGGGTCGGACACCCTGAAGGTGGGGATCATCGGAACCGGCAAGCGCGGTCGGGGCGCCCTGATGGATTGCCTGGGCGCGGCGCCGGGTCTGGAAGTGGTGGCTGCGGGCGATCTGTTCAAAGATCAACTCGATGGCGCCCTGAACGAGTGGAAGGACAAGGCGAAAGAAAAGTACAAGATCACACCCGAGACCTCGTTCGTCGGGTTCGACGCGTATCAGAAGGTCATCGCCAGTGGGGTGGATATCGTCATTTTGACCGCGCCTCCCGGATTCCGCGCCCTGCACCTGAAGGCGGCGGTCGAGGCCGGCAAGCATGTCTTCATGGAAAAACCCGTGGCCGTGGACCCGGCGGGCGTCAAGTCGGTGATCGAGAGCGCCCGTATGGCCAAGGAGAAGAATCTCTCCATCGTAGCGGGAACCCAGCGCCGCCACCAGAACCACTACATCGAGTTCATGAAGCGGGTGCAGGATGGCGCCATCGGGACCGTTCTGGGCGCCGAAGCCTACTGGGTGGGCGACTATGACTACTACACCCCGCTCGACAAGAAACCCGAGTGGTCCGACATGGAGTACCAGTGCCGCAACTGGAACTACTACACCTGGCTGTCGGGCGACCACATCGTCGAGCAGCATGTCCACAACCTCGACATCATGAACTGGGCCACCGGCGCGCATCCGGTCCAGTGCCTCGGCATGGGCGGACGCCATCAGCGGGTTGCCGAAAACTGCGGCCACATCTTCGACCATTTCAGCATTCAGTACGAGTATCCCAACAACGTGCGGGTCACCAGTTTCTGCCGCCAGATGAAAAATTGTCCCGCCTCGCGCGTTTCCGAACGAGTGGTCGGAACCAAGGGCGTACTCTATCTGGACGGGAGTTCCGGCTACATCGAAGGCGCCAATCCCTACAAGTACGAGGGTAAGAACGTGAATCCCTACGTGCAGGAGCACACGGATCTCATCGAGAGCATCCGCAAAAACCAGCCGATGAACGAAGGCGAGCAGGTTGCCGAAAGCACGATGGTGGCCGTTCTGGGTCGCATGAGCGCCTACACGGGAAGCATGGTCAAGTGGGACTGGGCCATGAAGGCCTCGAAACTCAACCTCGCGCCGGCGAAGTACGAACTGGGTCCGTTGCCCGTCGAGCCGGTCGCCATGCCCGGCATCACCAAACTGACGTGACGTCTCTGGAAGATATTTCCAACACCTGACTGGCGGTGGCGCGGAGGAATCGCGCCACCGCCAGCGTCTTTGGTACGTCCGGCAAGAGGTTCTGCCAGAGACTATTTTTTCTCTCCGAGATATGACACCGCGAGGGGGTTATTCCGCGTTGATCCGGCGGATCGAGACAACTTCGGCGTTGGGAATCTTGATGCGGGCGCTGCCGGAACGGATCAAGGGCCGCACAACGGTGAACTGGGAGTTCTGAACGATCAGTTCGGCCTGAAACCGCGCCCCTTGTTTGGTCACGATTTCCACCAGTTTGCTTTTGTCCAGGATCACGCGGGTCTCACGGGGAGTCGGCGCCGGTTTGGGAGTGGGGGTGCGCACCAGGGATTTCTCAGAAGAGACGGTTTCACCGCTTCCCCCGCGGCTGCCACTTCGCAACGGCGGACGGGAAGAAGTGGGGGGTTTTCCCAATAAGGCCCACGCTGCGTCCACGTGGGTCCGGCTTTTCAGATACGCGTCGGACGCGCTGCGCGAAGCGGGCGGAGTCGTGGAGCCTTTTCGGGCGGAGGGACGCGGCGTCCCAGGGCGCGTCGAACCTCTTAACCGGGGGATGTTGACATCGAGATCGTCCGCATCCATCCGTTCGGATGGGGCTTCAGACGAAAAGGAGGGAAGATCCGGCAGTGTGTCTGTTGCGTCGGGGTCTTCCTCCATGCGATCCGACGGCGCTTCGAGGGGTTCTGGAAATCCGGAAAGCGCCTGGATGACATCCGTTGGATTGACGGAGCTCGCCACGCTCACCGGCTGCATGTCGGTTTTCGACGGGGGAGGCGGTAGAACCTGCCCGTTGGGGTAAAGGACGGTTTCGATGGTTTCCTGGACGTAGGGCGGAGGATCGTACGAAGAAGAGAAGACCGTCCGGCCCAGAAAGGCAAAGATGTCCGAGCCTTCCGCCTGCGCCTGAACGGGTTGCTGGTAGGAGTAAAGGAGCGTGTGGACGGCTTTCAACCCGAGCGCCAGACGCAATTGCATCACGACATCCGACTCCGGGTTCAGGCGTCCGGAAACGCCCACAATCAGTTGGGCCGCGCCGGTGCGGCCCTGCGCAAAATCAATCCAGCGGATGAAACGCTCGACGTTGCTCTTATGGTCGTAATAGTCTTCCAGCAGAATGGCATGCACCACTCCCTGGTGGCACCAGACGGGCCACTGCTGCAAAGCCCCCATGAAATCCGGTTCGCCCGGGGTTTTTTCTCCCGGCGGATCGCCCGAGGCGACGACGGAAACCGACACGCGAGCGTTGGGGCGCGTGTCCAGAACCGCTTTTGAGAGCCGCGCCAGCAGGTAGGTCAAACGCTCCTGGCGCCAGCTGATCCACTGGGGTTCGGACGGCTCGGGCACGCTCCCATCGTTCAACTGCATCTGCCTGCGGTAGTCGCTCAGGGCCAGCGGGTTGTAACCCCAGTTTTTGTTCGCTTCCGGGTAACGCCACCCGGCAAAGTGGACCCCGTTCACCGGGTACTGACTCGCGATTTCCCGCACAATGGATTCCAGATACTCGGTCAGTTGGGGAACGCCCGGATCGTAATACACCGCGCCCGTGGCGTCCTGTGTTTCACCGGAACGGCTGCGGGTGACCCAGTCGGAGTGTTGTGTCAGGGGGTGGTTTGCATCCTGGGCGGGGAGCGTTTTGGTGTTGTGGAGGGTGAGCAGATCCACCACGGCGACCACGCGCAGGGGTGGCTGGTCTTTGCGTGTGGCTTCCTGCAGCAGGGCGCTTAACGGGTCGAACGTGGTGTTTTCTGGATTCAGGGTCGGTAGGATTTTCGAGGGGTAGAGCGCTCGTCCGAACTTGCAGCATTCCACGAAGATATGCGTCACGTTGGCTTTGCGCAGGCGTTCCACAAGCGCCTTGCAGCTTTCAGCGGAACGCAATTCTGCCCCCGCGGCTTCCACCCAGACGGCCCGCATGGGGCGGGCCGCGTCGAGAATCGCTTGTTCTCCCGCAGGGGTGGGGGATTCGGCCCCTCGGCCCGTCAGGCAGATCAAGCAGAAAAAAAGCCCTCCCGCCAGCGTTCGGAGGCTTTTTCCCCGACAGACGAAGAGTCCACAAATAAGTTTCGCGATGAAACGATTCTGCGGTTTTTGCCCCGCATCCTGAGAACCCAACCTCGATTTCCGCAAGGATCACACCTCTCCCTCAATGACGCTGTTTCGACTTCGGGCATTTATTCGGGATCTTCCGATTCGGAGGGCGGATCGGAGTCCTCGCCCGCGGATGTTTCATCCTCGGGCATACGATAGACGGACACTTGATTCAGTACTTCCTCGTTGACGAAAATCGGGACGCCCAGTTTGGTTGCCAGAACCAGCGAGTCGCTGGGGCGGCTGTCTATCCAGACGGTGGAAAGATCGCTCTTTTCGAGATCGAGTTTGCCGTGGAAGGTTCCGCGCCCGAATTCGTCGAGCCGCAGTTCGTCCACGATCACGCGTTTGAGCGAAGCGCTGAGACCCTGAATGACGTTCAGGATGAGATCGTGTGTCAGAGGGCGGGGCGTTTGCTCACCGTTTACTGCCATCTCGAGCGCTGTGGCGGCATGGAGATCAATATCCACCGGAAACTCGCGATCCCCTCCCTCCAACTCGCCCAGTACGATCGTGGCCGACAGGGGGCCTCGCAGAATCTCGCGCAGTTCCATTTCCACCAGTATCATCGGTCAGTCTCCTCCCGTCCGGACGGGGTACCCTACTGGGATATATCCTATCACGCCCGTGTCAGAATATCATCGGGTTTCTTGGCGTTCGACAGCATCACCTGTTTGCTGATCCGGCCCGCCTGGTAGAGGTTCAGCAGCGAACGGTCCATGGTCATCATGCCGAGTTTCAGGTTCGCCTGAATGGTCGAGTAGAGCTGCGGCGTCATGTTTTCACGAAGCTGGTTGCGCACGGCGTCGGTGGCCAGCAGGATTTCCAGCGCGCACTCGCGGCCGCCGTAGAGCGAAGGCACCAGTTTCTGCGCCAGAATACCCTCGAGTACGCCCGCCAGCTGGACTCGGACCTGCTCCTGTTGATGAGGCGGAAAAACGTCAATGATACGGTCGCAGGTTTGCACGACATCGGGAGTGTGCAGGGTCGAGAAAACCAGGTGGCCCGTTTCGGCGGCAGTCAGGGCCGCCTGAATCGTCTCCATATCGCGCATTTCACCGATCATCAGGATGTCCGGGTCCTGGCGCAACGCGTACTTGAGCGCCTCCGAGAAACTCTCTGTGTCCTCGTGTACCTCGCGCTGTTCCACCAGGCTCTTCTGGTGCGGGTGCAGGTACTCGATCGGGTCTTCCACGGTGATGATGTGTTTGTCCACATTCAGGTTGATATAACTGATCATCGAGGCCAGCGTGGTGGACTTGCCCGATCCGGTTGGGCCCGTAACCAGGATGAACCCCACTGGGCGGCCACAGAGCGTCGAAAGGACTTCTTTGGGCAGGTGGAGTTCCTCGAAGGTCTTGATGTGTTGCGGAATGGCTCGGAAGGCGGCGGCCACCGTGCCGCGTTGCATGTGGACGTTGACGCGGAAACGGCCCAGCCCCGAGATACCCAGAGCAAAGTCCAGATCGTGATGCTCTTCGAAGATCCGCTTCTGTACATCGCTCAGGACGGAATAAACAAGCCGCTGCGTAAAAGAGGGGGAGAGATTCGGCCCCTCGACATCCTGCAACTTGCCGTGCAGACGGTACACGGGCGGACGGCCGGCGGCCAGGTGCAGGTCCGAGGCGCCTTGTTCCAGCATGGTCCGCAACAGCACGGACATTTTGTAGGGCATTTCGTCTGCGGGTCTTGATTCGGAAAGATTGGATGGGCTTTGTTCCAGCATGATTGAAGTGGCGCCTCCTCGGGTGAAGAATGGGGGTACGATTGTTCAAGTACCTTGTCACGGATCTTGTCTGGCGATTTGCTGCCGGAGCGCCTGCTGAAAAAGACGCTCTTCATATTCCGGCAAAGCGTAACCCACGCTCAGCCATCGGTCCCGGCTTTCCGTCTCGTCCATCCCTTCCGCCGGAAGGGTTTCGAGCAGATGGCCGAGCGACCGGGAAATTCGGTACTCACGGTCGAACCAATCCACGCCACGAAAGGAATGCCGGTGCAAGGTCGAAGACCCTTCGCGTTCGAGGACTTCCAGGTGCGTTTGAGCGCCGTACCCTTTATGCCCGGCAAATCCGTATTCGGGATACTCGGCGTCGTACTGGCGCATCCAGCGGTCGCGTGTGACTTTGGCCACGACCGAGGCCGCCGCGATGGCCTGTGAACGCGAGTCGCCTTTGACCAGCGGCTCGACCGGCTGATCCAATCCCTGGATCTTCAGGTAGTCGGTCAAGACCAGTTGAGGGCGCACGGGCAGAACGTCCAGGGCGCGCCGGGCCGCGAGCAGGGTGGCCGCGAGCACATTGAGCCGATCCACTTCCTCCGCCGTGGCCCAGCCGATGGCGACCCCCTGGGCCTGTTCACAGATGATCGGGAAGAGCGCCTCACGCCGCGCTTCGCTCAGTTGTTTGGAATCGTCGAGACCCTCAAAGAGAATCTTGGCGTCAAGCGCAACGACCCCGACCACCACGGGACCGGCCAGCGCGCCTCGGCCCGCTTCATCCACTCCCGCCAGTACCTGCGCCCCAGCCTCGCGCAAGCGCGTCTCGTCGAAACGTCTGAGAATTTCCGCTCGTTCTGTCGCCGCCGTGTTTCTGGCCATTAAAACCTCGGGGGCGAAAGGCCCCTGACTCTTGAGAAAAAACAGCCCGCACGGCCTGCCCGATTATTGTATGCAAGCCACTTGGCGGGCGCAAGCAGGAAAACCCCCTTGGCAAGAAAGACTGTCATTGAAAACAACCTGAAAATCTTCTGGCATCTCCCCCCCCGAGTCGAATATAGTAGGGCCCTGCTGAGAGTTTTGATTTGGCATCCCGCAGGAGGAAAATCGAAAACATGACGAAGTTCATTTTTATCACGGGTGGCGTGGTGTCTTCCCTGGGGAAAGGCATCGCGGCCGCTTCCATTGCTAATTTATTGGAGGCGCACGGGTTACGGGTGACGCTTCAGAAAATCGACCCCTACATAAATGTAGATCCGGGTACTATGAGCCCCTTCCAGCACGGGGAGGTCTATGTGACCGACGATGGCACGGAGACCGACCTGGATCTGGGTCACTATGAGCGCTTCACCACGTCCACCATGTCGCGGGACAACAATATCACCACCGGACAGATCTATCAGTCGGTCATCAACAAGGAACGCCACGGCGACTATCTGGGCAGTACCGTTCAGGTGATTCCCCACATCACGGATGAAATCAAGAGCCGCATCCTGCGCCTGGCCGATCACGATGTGTACGATGTAATTCTCACGGAAATCGGCGGAACGGTCGGCGACATCGAGGGGCAGCCGTTCCTCGAGGCCCTGCGCCAGATGCCCTACGACATCGGGCGCGAGAACGTGCTCTATGTCCACTTGACCCTGTTGCCGTACCTGAGCGCGGCGGGGGAAGTGAAGACGAAGCCGACGCAGCACTCGGTGCGCGAGTTGCGCGAAATCGGGATTCAGCCCGATATCCTGATCTGCCGCAGCGGTGGGCATATCGGCGAGGGCAACCGCGCCAAGATCGCCCTGTTCTGCAATGTCGGGGCCGATTGCGTCTTTGAAGCCGTGGATGTGCCCGAGATCTATGAGATTCCCCTGCGCCTGGCCGAGCAGGGCATTGACACCACGATCATGAAAAAACTGGGTCTGAACAAGCGGATGGAAGCGGACCTGGCGGGGTGGACCTCGATGGTCGAGCGCGCCAAATCCTGTAGCGGCAAGGTCCGGATTGGCGTGGTGGGCAAGTACATCGAGTTGCAGGATGCCTACAAGAGCATCTACGAGTCGTTGCGTCACGGAGCCATCGCCAATGATGTCGAATTGGACCTCAAGCGCCTGGACTCGGAACTGCTTGACGAGAAAAACATTGAGGAGACCCTGGGCGATCTGCACGGGATTCTGATTCCCGGGGGATTTGGCATGCGGGGTATCGAAGGCAAGATTCGCGCGGTCCGCTGGGCGCGCGAGAATCGCGTTCCTTTCTTCGGCATCTGCCTGGGGATGCAGTGCGCGCTCATCGAGTTTGCCCGCGATGTGGCGGGGATGAAAGACGCCAACAGCACGGAATTCGACAGCGATACGCCCTACCCCGTGATAGACCTGTTGGCCACGCAGAAATCCATCACCTCCCTGGGGGGGACCATGCGGCTGGGCGCTTATTCCTGCCAGTTGAATCTGGCTTCGAAGGCTTATCGAGCCTATGGGGTGGATCAGATTTCCGAGCGCCACCGCCACCGTTACGAAGTCAACAACCGGTTCCGCGAGGAGTTTGTCAAGCAGGGATTGCTGCTGGCGGGTACGACACTTGATTCGAAGCTGGTCGAGATCATCGAGATTCCCGATCATCCGTGGTTTGTGGCCTGTCAGTTCCACCCGGAGTTCAAGTCCCGTCCCCTCACACCGCATCCGCTGTTTCGGGAGTTTGTGGCTGCTTCCAAGCAACATGCTGCTTGTGCGGCAGAGGCAGGCGAATAAGCAAAAGAGGCTGTGGCCGGGGATTCTGGCCCAAAGGATCCCAACGCGGTGGCAGGCGCAGAGGCGCGTGTCGCCGCGTTTTTCTTTTGGCCCGAGAGGGATTTGTCCATAAGCCCTATAGCCGTTATCCCAAAGAATCTTTATGATCCGGGGCGGAAACGCCTTTCGGTTTGCGTTCCGGCAGGGACTCAAAAATGGGACCCATTCGAAATCCCCTTCTTCGTTGGGCTGTTGGGTGGTAAAAGTTTCACCTCTACTCCTACATTTTTGTAGGGCGTTTTGCCAGACTCCTACCGGCGTGTAGGTTCTGGTTTTGTCCATATCGCTTAGATTCGATTGTAAGACATTGAATATCAGTCATTCGCTTCCAGATACTCTCTCTGGCATCTCAATTGCTAGGGAAATGGGTGTTGAAGATGGAAGGTCTGGCTGTGATCGGATGCAGCCTTGGATGGATCAATAGAACGGGTTGAGGAAGGACGGTCTTCTGCGGATCTCTCATGGACTGGAACTGGGACCAGGCCATGACGCCACGCTTCGTGTCTCCACACGATTTCCCCCCCGCAAGTGTGGGGGCACGAAGCGCTGGGTAGTTTGGTGGGGGTGAACCCAAACGCCTTTGAACGGGAATCGCGGAGGAAAGGGTGCGTTGTTGTATTTTAATTGAGTGTTGGGTGGGCGGGGAGTAAGTTCAAGTAACAAGAAAGCAATCGGTCGTGTCAAACCGTCTGGAACTTTGTGAAGGGTTTCCCGGTTCCTGTCGGTCGAAAGAATGGTGAGAGGTTCGCCATCAAGGTCTTCGAGCTTTCATCGGGCAAGGCTCAAGAGAAATCAGGGAGGAGAAAACCAGATGAGTAAGGTCAATTACAGGAAAGAGGCGATTGATCAGATTGCCAACACCCAGCCGGTCAAGGTGGATATTGATTACATGAAGAAACCGCTCTCGGAAATCTACGGGCGGTTTGTTTTTGGGGAACGCGCCCTGCGCGAAAGGCTTCCGAAGCCCATCTACAGAGCGTTCCTGCAGTCCATCCGCGAGCGTAAACCGTTGGATCTGACCATGGCCGACGCGATCGCCAACGCCATGAAAGACTGGGCGCTCGAACTGGGCGCCACGCACTACACGCACTGGTTCCAGCCCATGACTGGCCTGACGGCCGAGAAACACGACTCTTTCATTACGCCGACTTCCGATGGCCACATCATCACGGAATTTTCGGGCAAGATGCTGATCCAGGGTGAACCGGACGCCTCGTCCTTCCCCTCGGGCGGCATTCGCGCCACGTTCGAGGCGCGCGGTTATACGGCGTGGGATCCCACGTCGCCCGCGTTCATTCTGGAAAGCCCCAATGGCCGCACGCTTTGCATCCCGACGGCTTTCTGTTCCTACACGGGCGAAGCGCTCGACCGCAAGACGCCGCTTCTGCGTTCCATCGAGGCGCTGTCCACTCAGGCCATGCGCATCCTGCGGCTTTTCAACAGGAACTCGGCCTTCGTCAACACCACGGTGGGTCCCGAGCAGGAATACTTTCTCGTGGACAAACGCCTCTTCTTGCAGCGTCCCGACCTGATCAATGCCGGCCGCACGCTTTATGGTTCCAAGCCTCCCAAGGGCCAGGAGATGAGCGACCACTATTTCGGCGCGATCCGCAGCCGTGTGCTGGCTTTCATGGCCGACGCCGAGTATAAACTGTTCCAACTGGGCATTCCGGTCAAGACGCGTCACAACGAAGTGGCGCCCGCGCAGTTTGAAATCGCGCCGGTTTTCGAAGCGGCCAACGTGGGGTGCGACCACAACATGCTGGTCATGGAAACCCTGCGTGCCACGGCCGAAGAGCACGGGCTGGTCTGCCTCCTGCACGAAAAACCCTTCAAGGGTGTGAATGGCAGTGGCAAACACAACAACTGGTCCATGTGCGACTCGGAAGGCAACAACCTGCTCGATCCGGGTGAAACCCCGCAGGACAACGCCCAGTTCCTGGTCTTCCTGGCCGCCGTGTTGCGCGCGGTTCACAAATACGGCACGGCTATCCGGATTTCGGTGGCTTCGGCGGCCAACGATCACCGTCTGGGCGCGCACGAAGCGCCGCCCGCCATTCTGTCGGTCTATCTGGGCGATCTGCTGGCCGAAGTGGTCGAGTCCATCGTTTCGGGAAAGAAATTCAAGGGCGTGAAGGGTGGCGTTCTGAAGGTGGGCGTGACGACGTTGCCCCCGCTGCCCAAGGATGCCTCGGACCGCAACCGCACGTCGCCGTTCGCGTTCACGGGCAACCGGTTCGAGTTCCGCGCGGTGGGTTCCAGCCAGACGGTTGCGCCGGCCAATATCGCCATCAATACGGCAGTAGCGGCGGCGCTCGATGAGATCGCCACCGACTTCGAGAAGGAACTCGACAAGAAGGGCAGCGATCTGAACAGCGTGATCCAGAAACTGCTCGCGAAGTATTTCACCGAGCACAAGCCGATCATCTTCAATGGCGACAACTACAGCGCCGAGTGGACGATCGAAGCGGGCAAGCGCGGTCTGCCCAACCTGCGCAACGCCGTGGATGCCCTTGAGCGTTTTACCGACAAGGAGATCGTCGAGATCTTCACGCGCAACAAGGTGTTGAGCGAGCGCGAGGTGTACTCGCGTCAGGAAATCCTGCTCGAAAGCTATTCGACGACGATTTCCATCGAAGCGCAGTTGACCGCGAGCATCGGCCGTACGCTGATCCTGCCCGTTGCGCTCGACTACCAGAAACAGGTGGCCGACTCGGTTCTTTCGTTGCGCGCGGCGATGGGCGAAGACGTGGATGTCTCGGCGCAGAAGTCGCTTCTGGACGTGTTGACGCGCAACGTCTCGGCCCTCAAGCGCAACCTCAAGGCTCTCGACGATATCCGCACGCGCGCCGACGAATCGAAAGGCACGCCGCTCGAAAAGGCCAAAATGTACCGCAACTCGGTTCTGCCGTTGATGTCCGAGTGCCGTAGCGCCGCCGACGAACTCGAACAGTACGTGGACGATGCGTTGTGGCCGATGCCGAAGTACCGCGAACTGCTCTGGATCTATTGATCGGACGGACAAGCGGTGGGGGGACACCCCTCCGGAAGTCTCACTGGGGAAAAAACGGGGACGGGGTCTCGATTGTGAGGCCCCGTCCTCTCTTTTTGATCCGGAAGAACACGGTCTATAAAAACCGCAGTTGAGCGCCAACGGCGCGGATTGATACCAGCCTGGGGCAAGCGCAGCGTCGCCCCAGGTTAGATGTCCCTTCTTTATAAGGGCTGAAGGCCCGAACTATGAAAAGGGGCTAAACGGCTGAACAGAACGTGGCTCTCAGCCCTTACTGAAATAAACAAGTCGGTTTTCGTTGGGTGATGCCCCAGGCTGGTAAAGATCGCGCCGTTGGCGCTCAACGGCGGTTTTCGGGATATTCTTCGTATTCTTCTTCAATTTCGGTTCGCCGCGCCGGGTCGGGCAGGAGGCGGCGGAGCACCCCCATCTGAAAAAGGAAAGAGGTGGGAATCAGGGGAGCGAGCGCGAGTAGAAACAACGGATCGTTCACGGACAGGACGATCAGAAGCGAACCCGCAACGGCAGTGGCCAGCGTGACCAGCCAGCGCGACCCCCACAGGAGGATGATCCCGCCCGCCAGCGAACAGAGAATTGCGCACCCCGCCCGCCAGAGGAGGGGGTTGAGTTGGGCGGATTCGATATGGAGCGTGGCCCACCCGAAGGCTTGGTCCCCGACGGCCAGCCCCAGGGCGGAACCGGCAAAGAAGAAGAGAAAACGGTGGAGGCCCCGCATGAAGAAAATCCCCAGGGCTAAGCCACACACGCCGCCCAGGGGAACCAGCCAGACCATGGTGTTGGGATCTACTTTCAGGAGTCCCGCCGCCAGATAAACGGCAGCCACGCCAGCCACGCAGCCTGTGAGGCCGCCGGTCAGGTTCAGGCTGATCCAGTAGAGCGTCCAGCCCATCAGGCAAAGCAGGATACCGGGAATCAGAAGGGTGAGATCAACGGAGGAAAGCATGGGGGGCATGAGGCTGCTGTCTGCAACGTGAAGAGGACTGAACCCATGCGGCTTTTCCAAGCGCACAAGGGGGCATTGTAGTCACCTTCGCCCCGCAAGCCAAGGCTTTATTGACCCCAAGCGCGCCGCCCTTGATTCTTCATCTTCACGTTTGAAGGATTGGAAGAGATCAAATTATCAGGTTTTCAGCCCCCGGAGGGGGCGAAGGTCAGGTGCTTCGCAGGCTTGTAAGCCAGCCGGGGGTGACCGAAGGGAACCCCCGGAACAGAACGAAAAAATAAGATCAAGCCCCGGAGGGGCGACAGAAACCTGAAGGATCACGCCCGCCGCCGGGTCGCATCCTTCCCCCGAATTCATGAAAATAGGCGCTGTTACCCCCGGCTTTACAGGGTTTTTCCCGGGGTGTGGTGCGAGAACGGCTCGGGCGAGCCGTAATAGCAGGAACCCGCCGAGAGGGTCGCGCGGACTTGCCCGCTTTGCGTGAGCAGTTCGAGCCGGCGCGCCGCATCGGACGTTTCAAGCCCCAGGGCGGTGGCCACATCGGACGAAGTGCAGGGGTGGCGCAGAACCAGCGCCAGAATGACCTCGTCGCTCAGGGGAGTCGTCGAGGACGCTTTTCCCTTGAAGTGTCCGATGACCTCGGCGCGCGAACCGAACAGGCGGGCGATATTTTCCAGATCCTGGCCGGACAGGCAGCAGACCCCCGAATCGGCGGGTGGACGCACGGGCGTGTTGATCTGAACGCGCTCGGCGCGCAGGGGCACGATGAATTCCGCCAACTCGCGGATGTCCACGCCGGTTCCCGTCCCGCCCATCAGCATGACCTCGATCCAGAGTTCGCCCTTGTATTCCTGACGCAGGTCGCGCAGGCCCCCGAGCGTGTCACGGAATTGCAGGCCGGACGCGGGACGGTGGATGCGGCGCCAGTCGGTTTCGTTCGACACGCTGAGGGTGACTTTGACAATGGACGCTTCGCAGGCGTCCCGGCGCACTTCGGGCAGGTGCAGGAGCGACCCATTGGTCAGCAGCGCGCACGGAATGGAACCGAGGCGTTTGATGGCGCGCAGAACTTCGCCAAACCCGGTGTGGAGCGTGGGTTCGCCCGATCCCGCCAGGGTCAGGATGTCGGCCTTGGCGCCCGACGCATACCAGCGCTCGAGTTCCGCGAGGACATCTTTCAGAGGCACCCACTCGCGCCGTTCGATCGTGTGGTGGGTTGTGCGGCCCAGTTGGCAATAGAGGCAATCGTAACTGCACGTTTTCGGGGGAATCAGGTCCACGCCAAGCGACAATCCCATCCGGCGCGAAGGCACCGGCCCGAAAAGATAGCGATAGGGCTGCGGTTTTTCTGTCACGGTGAGCGCTCCTTTGTGCGAACCGGAAAGAAGGGTCACGGACGGGCAGACCGGGTGGCCTGCCGGGAGACGCATCGCGCTGTGTCCCGCTTCAGGTCAGACTCACGAAGGCGAGCGGCGCACGATCCGGTTGCCCTCATCCACCCACACGACCGTGGGTTGATGCTTCCGGGCGACTTCTTCCTCGAGTTCCGCATACGAACAGATGATGACCTTGTCGCCCACCTCGCACAGGCGGGCGGCCGCGCCATTGATCCGAATTTCGTTTGCCCCGGGAACGCCTTTGATGATGTAGGTCACGAACCGGTTGCCGTTGTTGATATTGAGGACATGAACTTGCTCGTATTCGAGCATGTTGACTGCTTCGAGTGTTTCCGGATCGATCGTGATGCTTCCCTCATACGCGAGGTCGGCGCCCGTGACGGTGGCACGGTGGATCTTGCCGTTTAACATATTCCGCATGCTGGTACATTCTCCTGATACCGAATCCCGAATCTGGGGATGGGAATGCTCGCATTCCCCTTCTTCCCAAGATCACACTTTACCTTATCAAAGCTGGAAAGGGAATGCAATGGGGGAAGGAGGGGAGGCCGGGAAAAAGTGTAGGTGCATACAGCGGCTCGGGGGGAACGGAAGCCCCCGAACCGCTGAGTTCCAGGGCAGAAGTCATGGTTTCGCGGGAAGACGTTTAATCGTGCCTCTGGGAGGTTTTTTGACCTCCGGTTGATTGGTCAGGACCCCATAAAGCGCGTTATAACCCGGATCCGAAAGATCGAACTTTTCAATCTTGTACCATCCGGAACTTTTTATCGGGCGCGGAATATGGTCTTCTTTTCCCCCTTTCAACAGAACCGGAATGAAACGAGTATTGCTTTTCGAATCATAGATGTAATCGTAGAGAAGAGACCCTTCCCAATAGACCCCGTGTCCTTCGTCGGCTCGAACTTTACCTTTTATTCGATCGAGGTAGGTTTGCGTACAGATGACCAGGACAAAGTCTGAATTCTCCGGTTCCAGTTGTTCCTCACACCAGCGTGGCCATCCCTGGGACGGTCGTTGATGGTACTGGTCGAGTTCTACCTCAATCCCATCCTTTTCACACAACTGATCCGCCAATTTGCGGATACGTTCATCGTGTTCTGCGGTTTCATGACTGTAACTGATAAAAACCTTCGGGGGATTGGCTGGGCTCATGGGTTTCGTTTCCTTTTCGTCTGTAATGGGAGTCAAGGTGTCTTGGTTTTTTGCGAGGGGGAGTGGACGGGGTGTCTCCCCGTCGAACCGGGACGGGGTGTCCAGATGGTCGAGGTAATGGAGGTAATCGGCGACTTCCTGTTGAACGGGTGGGGCGTCGTTGTCCCCGAAAGAGGCCACATGGGGGTTCCCGAGGTCGCGCATGGTTTTCAACGCTTCCAGATCCACCCAGTGCTCCCCATCCAGGGAAACCTGATACCGGATGCCGGTCTTTTTTTGTTCCAACCCCCAATCTTTGCGATTACTTTCGCGCCACCGATACCGACGGTCTTCTTCAAAGGCGTTCCGCAGGATGCCCAGCATTTCCATCTTGTTCTGGGGATTGCCTGCGCCCTGAATGGCCAGGGTGATGTGCCCGGGGGACGGGTTGCCGTTCTGGCCGTATTCCGCAGTGACGCGGGCGCGGCTCTGGAGGGCATTGAGCGGCAGGTAAAAGCCGTTCTGCCAGTAACAGGCCGATTGCCGATACGTTTTGCCGATTTCGATCATTGCCTGCCGGAGGACGTTCGGACCCAGAAAGCCGTGATCATAGCGCCAGTAGAATGTTTCGCCTTTTTCCTCCCAATAACATCCCCCCGCGACGTCTGTGTAGTTGGGCGTCAGATCCGGCGCCAGATAGACGGCTTCCTTGCGATCATTTTCACCTAACTTGAAACAGATTTTACACGACTGCATCATTTCGATAAACAGATCCTGTTCGGACAGTTGGTAACCCGCCTCGCGCCAGACCAGCCGGTTCAGGAGGTTTCCGGTGAATTGACCGTTTCTTTCCCGAATATCGTGATAACACCCTTTGTGCCGGTCCAGCAGGGTGTAAATGGCGTCGCACACCCAGCGCAGGTCGAGGATGATCGCGTTGTCAAACAGGTTTGCCTGGTGATAAACGGTTCCGCTGTGGTGCAGAAACTCGAGCAGCGCGTCGGCGCCCGCCTTGTCGAGGTGGTGGTCCCTGCAGATTTTACGATACCGTTCGATCGAAAGGGTTTGCGTCTTTTCCTCGTTCAACAACCGGCGCAGTTCCTGTTTCACCCCCCAGCGACCCACACCAATCCGTTGGGTGCCTTTGTGCCCCAGGACTTTCTCGACCGCCTCTTCCAGGTAATGCACGAGGAGTTGGCGGTTGTTTCGGGCATCGTCCGCTTCCTCAGCGCAAAACCGGCATTGCAGAGGGTGTTGACTCGAATTTTTGATCGTGAGTGAGACGGCGCGGTAGTCGAAATCCGAGGCGCATTTGTTCTGAACGATCACGACCGGGCTGCCGGGAGAGACCGACTGGACGTAGTCGAGCCAGTACTGGACCGGGTAGTTCCGGTGGGTCAGTTGGGTCTCTTCATCTTGTGTGAAGTCGGTTCCTTCCGTTTCCGCGTCCCACACAATCACAAAGACGGCGCGGCCCTGGTGAAACAACGCGTGCGTCCCGTAATAAATGTCCTGCCCGCCGAAATCCCACACATTGACCGTGATGGCGCGTTCCTCGCCCTCCTTTTCCTTCAGACGCCACGGCCAGAACCGCACGCCGTGGGTGGATTTTTCATGTTTGTCAAACCGGTTCTCGATCAACCGGCGGCACACCGACGTCTTCCCCACCCACCCATTCCCCAGCAGGATCAGTTTGACCTCCCGGTCCAGCTCTTCCCCCTGTTCCAGATCGTGGAAATGCGCCCGAATACCCGGTAGACAATTTTCATAGTAATCGCGACCAAGCAAGGGGCGGGGAATGTCATAGATACTACTTTCACAAAGAAAAAGTTCCTCTAATTGGGGCATATATAGTACAGAATCTGGGAGAGAGGTCAAACTAGTACAGGCACATAGGTCCAGTGATCGGAGTTTGTTCAGTCCTTGTATATTGACCAGGCTCAGGCTTAGACACCTTCTTAATCTCAGCGACTGAAGTTGTCTAAGCCCTTGCACGTTGACTCGGGCTATGTTTTCGCACCCACCTAAGTCCAGCGTCTGAAGGTGGTTCAACCCCTGCAGGCCTCTGATCTGTGTCAGATTCTCACACCCGCTTAAATATAGTGACTGAAGTTCCCTCAGCCCCTGCACATTGACTTGGGCTAGGTTCCCGCACCCACTTAAGTCCAGCGTCTGAAGGTGGTTCAATCCCTGCAGAATGTTAATATGGGGCAGGTTGCAGCATCCTCTTGCATTTAGTAACCGAAGTTGGGATGGTTGTGGCTGACAAGAGATATTTTCCAAACTCCAACAACCATCCAAGTTTAGGACTTGAAGTTTGTTCATTTTTTGCAAGCAATTGATACTTTTTAATTTTGAACAAACAGATAGGTCCAATACTTTGAGTCCATTTAGTTTTTGTAGTCCGTCTACATTAGTTAGACACGAACAGCGGCTTAAGTCCAGTGCTTGAAGGCGGATTAGATCTTGCAGATTGTCAACATTGGTCAAATCATTGCAATCAGTTAAACTGAGCACCTCAAGACTTTGAAGTTCCTCCATATTATTGAGTTTCTCTAAATCTGTTAGGAATAGGTGACGCAGGCATTGGAGTTTTCTGATCCATGATGGTAGACACTTGATCCGATTTGGACTATACTCGTTTATGGATACCACCAATTTCATATGAACGATGTCACGAAAGAGCACAGACAGATTCAGCCCTTCCAGCCAGACGAGTTCTTCCAGTTCACGGGGGAGTTCTGTCAATCCGAGGTTTCCCAGGTCCAGAAAGAGGGCGTGGGTTTTTTTCGCTTCGCGGATCAGTTCGTGCGCTATCGCCATGCCGTCTTGTTGGGAGTCCATTGTTATGATTCGTTTCTCGTTGTTTCGGATGGTTGGAAAAAATTTCGGAGGCAATAGGAACGACCTATACTATTCTGGTATATTGAGATAGGGGACTCGATATGTCAAGCAAAGAAACAACAGGATTAAGAACCATTGGGTGGCGAGGGGATACCGGCGCACAATATCGGATTATTGACTTGTCTGAAACCCTCCGGGACCGGTACAATTCGGGTCCGAAAGCAATTGGAAGGGCTGCAAGTCCAGGCAATAGAAGGAGGGCGGCACGATGGGACGGAAGATGGGAGTGTTTTTGACGATGGGGTGGCTGGCCGTGGCGGGGTGGGGGAGCGCCGCGGCGCCCGAAACCGCGAAAAAACCGGTGACGGACACGTATCACGGCGTGGCGGTGGCGGACGATTACCGTTGGCTGGAGGATTGGGAAAATACCGAGGTGCGCGCCTGGAGCGAGGCGCAGAACGCCCACGCCCGGTCGGCGCTCGACAATCTGCCGAACGTCGAGGCCATCCGCAAGCGCATCACGGAGATCATGTCGGCCAAAACGGTGGGATACGGCGACGTGTCGCACCGGGGCGGGGTGTTTCTGGCCGTCAAGAGCGAGCCGCCGAAACAACAGGCCTTCCTCGTGGCCCGGACGGCTCTGGACGCCTCGGGCGCCGAGCGCGCGCTGGTGGACCCCAACGTCCTCGATCCCTCGGGTTCCACGACGATCGACTGGTACGTCCCGTCGCACGACGGGAAGTTGGTGGCGGTCTCCCTTTCTAAAAAGGGGACGGAAAGCGGGGACATCTGGATTTTCGACACCGCCACGGGGACGCAGGTCCATGAGGTGATCCCGCGCGTGAATGGCGGGACCGCCGGGGGCGATGTGGCCTTCGCGGCGGATGGACAGGGGCTGTTCTTCACCCGGTACCCCCGGGGAACCGAGCGCAAGCCCGAGGATATGGATTTCTACATGCAGTTGTATTTTCATAAGTTCGGCACGCCCGCCGAGCAGGATCGCTATGAGATGGGGCGCGACCTGCCGCGCATTGGCGAGATCGAAGTCGAGATGAACCCCCAGACCGGCTACCTGCTGGCGACGGTTCAGAATGGCGACGGCGGCGAGTTCGCGTTCTACCTTCGGTCGCCCGAGGGCGAGTGGCGGCAGATCAGCCGATTCGAGGACAAGGCAGTCCAGGCGACGTTTGGTCCCGAGGGGACATTGTTCCTGATTTCCGTGCAGGGCGCCCCCAGGGGCAAGATTCTTCGAATGCCGGTACGCGACGGGAAACTCAGCGAGGCGAAGACGATTGTCCCCGAATCTCAGGACACTATTCTGACGAGTTTCTACAACGATCCGCCGACGCTGGTCGTGACTGCGTCGCGCCTCTTTGTGGTTTATCAGTTGGGTGGACCCTCGCAGATTCGCGTGTTCGACCTCGATGGTAAGCCGCTCCAGGCGCCGGAGCAACCGGCCGTGGCCTCGCTGGGGGGGCTGGCTCCCCTCGGAGGCGACGAGGTGGCGTTCTCCGCCGTCTCCTACACGACGCCCAACACGTTCTACCGATTCGATGGCAAGACCAATAAGACCGTGAAGACCGCCCTGGGGAGCACGACGCCGGTGGACTTGAGCGACGCCGAAGTGCGGCGCGAGTTTGCGGTGTCCAAGGATGGGACGAAAATCCCGGTCAATATCGTGCTGCCGAAGGGCGCCCGGTTGGACGGAAAGAATCCCTGTTTCCTGACGGGTTACGGTGGGTTCGGAACGAGCATGGAGCCGAAGTTTTCCTCCATGCGGCGGGTTCTGTTGGACCAGGGGATTATTTTCGCGCAGGCCAACATACGCGGCGGCGGCGAGTATGGCGAGGAGTGGCACAAACAGGGAAACCTGACGAACAAGCAGAACGTGTTCGACGATTTTGCCGCCGCGATGCAGTTTCTGGTGAAAGAAGGTTACACCTCAGCTGACCGGTTGGCCATCGAGGGAGGCAGCAACGGCGGGCTCCTGATGGGCGCGATGCTCACGCAGCACCCCGGCGCGATGCGGGTGGTGGTGTCGAGTGTGGGGATTTACGACATGCTGCGAGTGGAACTGTCCCCCAATGGCAGTTTCAACATCCCCGAGTACGGGACGGTGAAGGACAAGGCTCAGTTTGACGCCCTGTACGCGTATTCGCCCTACCACCATGTGAAGGAGGGCACGCCCTATCCGGCGACGTTGTTCATGACCGGGGCCAACGACCCGCGCGTCCAGCCGATGCAGTCGCGCAAAATGACGGCCCGGATGCAGGCGGCCACGTCATCGAAAGCGCCCATTCTGCTTCGCACGAGCAATGACACCGGCCACGGCATGGGTTCGCCGCTCGCGGCGCGGATCGACATGGCCGTGGACGAGTACGCCTTCATCTTCAGCCAGTTGGGGATCGAGTTTAAGACGGGGAAATAGAAGATGAACCGGAAAGGAGCGTGTGGCGATGCGTTCGATTCAACGGATGAGTTTTTTGTGCCTTTTAGTGGGAATGTTCCTGGTGCCCGCGTGGAGCGCGGAGGTGGCGACGTTGCTCACGCGTTTCCCGGATGGCGACGCGAAGGAGGCCAGGATCGGGGGCGGCGCGGGCAAGTACGACGTCCATCAGGATGACGAATACACCTTGTTGCGTGCCGGTTCCACGCCGCTCCTTCCGGCGGACCCGGGAGTTCCTCTGAAAATCTCGGTGAACCGCAACGCGGCGGAACAGGAAATGTTCGGTTACGGCGCGGCGATGACCGACGCCTCTGCGGACCTGTTCATGAACCTGAAGGAGAAGAATCCGACGCTCTACGAGTACACGATGAAGCGGTTGTTCTCTCCCACCGAGGGCGCGGGGTTCAGCTTCATCCGCATTCCGATGGGAGCGTCGGACTTCACCGCCGCTCCGGCGTACTACACCTATTGCGATGAACCGTCCCCCGATCTGAGCAAGTTCTCGATCGACCACGACCGGAAACAGATCATTCCGGCGTTGAAGGACGCGTTGAAGTTGAACCCGACCATTCGCATCATGGGGTCTCCGTGGAGCGCGCCCGCCTGGATGAAGACCCACGGGAAACTGGTGGGGATCACCGAGGCGGAAAAAGCCGCCGGGGGTGTCAACAAACTCAAGCCCGAGTGCTTCGAGGTGTACGCCGACTATTTCGTGAAGTTCATCGAACAGTACCAGGCCGCCGGGGTGGAAATCTGGGCCGTCACGCTCCAGAACGAACCGCAGACGGACCTGTTGCGCTACCCCTGCATGCGCCTGGACGAGGCGGACCAGATCCGCTTGGTCCGACTGCTCGGGCCGAAACTCGCGGCCAAGGGGCTCAAGACGAAAATCTTTGTCCACGACCACAACTGGGAACTGCACCCCGGCGACCGCAAGGTACTCGGTGGCGACGCCAAGATGGACCCGGTGGCCAGCGTGACGCAGATTTTCCAGGACCCCGAGGCGGGGCGCTATATCGCCGGGAGCGCGTGGCACTGTTACTCCGGCGGCGCCGAGGCGATGAAGAAGGCCTATCAGGCGATCCATCAGAAATTCCCCGACAAGATGATCATCTGCACCGAAATCTCGGCGTGGGGAAAGAAACGCGGCGGCTGGTGGGGCAATGTGCGCTCGCGCATGGCGATGAGCTGGATGGGTGGGCCGCAGAACGGGTGTCAGGCGATCCAGGAGTGGAATCTGGCGCTCGACCAGAAGTACGGTCCGACCCTGCGCGACGATTCGGCCGGGATCGGGGTGGTGACGGTCCGGTCGGACACCTGGCAGGAGGTCAAATTCGAGCGCGAGTTCTACGGAATGGCCCAAATGTCCCGCGCGGCGCAGCCCGGTTCGCGCCGCGTGGCCGCTTCTGTCGAAGGGGACGGTCCGAATAAGGATCTGGATGTGGTGGCCTTCGCCGCGCCGGAGGGGAAGACCACCCTCGCCGTGTTCAATCGGAACGAAGCGGAGAAGGTGTTCCAGGTACAGACCGGTGACAAGTTTTTTCAATACACTTTACCCGGACGGAGTCTGGTGACGTTCGGGTGGTGATCTTTTTGTTCAGGGTTTTTTTGAAAATTCCAGAATGTAGGGGCGGACCTGCGTGTCCGCCCAATACATTCGTCCAGATTCAGAGATAAAAATACAAAAAATTGACAAGATTGTGGGTTGCGATTTTTGGATCGTATTATTTCTGTAAATCCTGTAAATTCTGTTCGTTTTTAAGTTTAATTCCAGAACGATACTTGATTTCCCGTGTAGCAAATAAGGGCAGATAACCCGGGTATCGCAGGTAGCGTTGGAATTTATTGGTGGGCGATTGGCCCTGCCGTTGAGAATCGAGCGCGCGCTGGTACGAGCGGCCCGCCAGGCAGGCGAGACCCGGTGCGCCCATCTGGCGCAGACAATACACCTCTTCTTCCCAGTTACTTACCTCCGACATTCTCTTATTGGAACTGATGTCGCCACTAACGCAAGATAACGCTGCGTCTTCCCAGCGCTGGGTATGGACCGAGAATTCAAATCCCATTCTTTCGAGGAGAACGGGGGAATAGTTCTTCTCCTCCTCGTACGCGCTTCGGAATTCCGGGTATGTTCTCAGGAATTCTCTCCAGTCCTTAGAGATTTTGATAGACGGCATGATTGAATTTGAGACCCTTAAATATTTAGTATATTCGCCCAGGTTGAGGTCCGTGTAGTTGAAGTTCCCCCCGAAAACTGGACAGGCCTTTAAGGTGGTATTCTGTTAGGCTTGTGTCCAGGAAGGAGTGGGGAAAATGAGCGAAAAGAGGCGACGTTTCAGTGCGTCTTTCAAGGCGGAGGTGGCACTGGAGGCAATTCGCGGCAAGCGGACGATCAATGAGATTGCCAGCGAGCGCGGCATCCATCCCCACCAGGTGGTGATGTGGAAGAAGCAGGCGGTGGAATCCCTGAGCGGGGCTTTCGCCGACCGGCGCAAGCGGCCGGGAAAGGAGGCGGAAGAGACCAGCCAACTCTACGAGCAGATCGGACGGCTCAAGGTGGAACTCGACTGGCTAAAAAAAAAGTGCGGCGCTTGACCCCGGCCAGGCGCAGGCGCTGGTGGAGCCGGGGCACGGGGAACTGGCCATTTCGCGCCAGTGCGCCCTGCTCGGTCTGCCGCGCTCGACCTACTACTACCAGCCGGTGGAACGCGACCCTCAGGAGTTGGAACTGATGCGCCGGATCGACGAGATCTACACCTGCTTTCCGTTCTACGGTTCGCCCAAGATGACCGCGCACCTCTCGCGCACCCTCGGCCAGCCGATCAACCACAAGCGGGTCGAGCGGCTCATGCGGGTGATGGGGTTGCGGGCCGTGGCGCCGCGCAAGGGCCTGAGCCACAGCGCGCCGCAGCACAAGAAGTACCCGTATTTGCTGCGGGATCTGCCGATCGTGCGCCCCAACCAGGTCTGGGCGTCCGACATCACGTACATCGGCCTGGCGGGCGGTTTTCTCTACCTGACGGCGGTGATCGACTGGTTCAGCCGTTACGTGCTGGCGTGGCGGCTCTCGAACTCGCTCGACACCTCGTTTTGCGTCGAGACTCTCGACGAGGCGCTGCGTCTGGGGTGTCCCGATATTTTCAACACCGACCAGGGCGTGCAGTTCACCAGCGGGGCGTTCACGAAACGGCTGGAGGAGAGCGGCATCCGGATCAGCATGGACGGGCGGGGCCGCTGCTTCGACAACATCTTCACGGAACGCCTGTGGCGCAGCGTGAAGTACGAGGAGGTGTACCTGTGCGAGTATGCGGACCCGCCCGCTGCGGACAAGGCGCTCGGGGCGTACTTCCGATTCTACAACACGCAGCGGCCGCATCAGTCGCTTGGCTACCGCACGCCCCAGGAGGTTCACTGGGCGAACGGCTTTGAGACTGCGAAGCAGCAAAACAGAGATTTCGCTGACCAAATGAATTGATCCGATCAGCGCCGAATGGTAGGTTAAAGATGCCCTCAAAACGACGCGAAGGGGACGGGACGCGGGAACCGACCCCGACCGCCCCTTCCGTCAAATAAGCGAGAAAAAAACATGATCGGGTCGTCAGGCGTCACACCTTAATCCTACCCGATCCCTGTCCAATGGACGGGGGGAACCTCAAGTTGTCCCATTCCAGGGGGAGATTCAGAAACGCCTGAATTTTTCGTTGTTCTTTCAGGTACGTGCGTACCTGTGCGCGCAGGGTCGGATCAGTGATTGTGTCGAGCGCTTTGTCGGTTTTCGCGCACTGGTCGAGCCAGGCCTGAGTCAACTCCCGCATCTTGGGTGAGAGGTGGGGGTAGTCGTCGAGGTTCAGGATCGGTTGCGTTCCGGAGGTGGAGTCGGAGGCCGGCAGAGTTCCCGAGGTGGGGGACGTGGAAGATTCCGAAGTGTTTCGTTCCACCTGTTCCACTCCGGAAATTTCGGGCGGGGACACCTTGCGCCGCAGGTTGGGGACCGTGACCGCGACCAGGAACGCCAGCAGAAGAACCAGAAAAATCCCACCGACTATCATGCCCCGGAAGAGGAACCGTCCCCAGAATCCCCGTTTCGCCGGGATGGAAATCGGGTGTGTGTCTGTGTTCAGATTGTCCATTTGATTGATTTCCTTGGAGTTATGTCTTTTTTCTCGGGAATTGGCGTTTTCCGCCTTTCCCCTTCTTCTACTATAGACGTGAAATCGCGATTTTGTTGGGTCAAAAAAGTGATTTTTTTTGAAAAATCCGGATCTCTGTTTTCCTGGATGTCAGGCGGACCTGCGTGTCCGCCCCCCCTGTTGTTTCAATCACCCCAATTGAAAGAATGAAACATAGAGACAAGATTTACAGGATTCACAAGATTGCGGATGTGGTCTCATTCTTTCTTGTTAATCTTGTAAATCCTGTCTAATTTGTGTTCTGAATTTATTCAAATTTTGGGCGGATCAGTCGGAATTCTTCGGCGCCGATTCGTTTTCTTTTGTCTTTTCAGCGAAGATTGACAGTCCGGCGTTCATGGGTAGATAACCCAAGGTTCGCAGGTTGTACTGAAATCTATTGGCTGGCGGCTGGTTGTGCCATAGGGAATCGAGTGCGCGTTGGTACGAGCGTCCCGCCAGACAGGCCCAACCCGGCACACCCATCTGGCGCAGGCAATAGACTTCTTCCTCCCAACTGTTCATTTTCTCCCAGCGACGGTAAGAGGAAAGTTCCCCGGAGGAATTTCGGTCGGCGGTTGCGCAACTCGTAGCAGCAAGAGCCCAGTCCCCCTCACGGACGTAGAATTCGAAGGCCATCCGCTCGGAGAGCGTACAGAAGCGAATGCCTTCCTCATTGAGCGCCGCTTCAAATTTAGGGTGACTAGACAGGAACATATGGAAAGTATCAGTTATCAACCTTACATTTTCCGGGAACATGAAATACCAACGATTCATGTTCTGGAATGCTTGCCGGTCCCTGTTTTGGGGCAGGGCCAGAACCGCGTGTATTTTCTCCCGTTGTTCTTTCAGGAACGTCCGCGCCTGGTCGCGCTTGACCGGGTCGGGGATCGTTTCGAGTACTTTATCGGTTCCCGAGACTCGGTCGAGCCAGGCCTGAGTCAACTCCCGCATTTTCGGGGAGAGGTGGGGGTAGTCGTCGAGGTTCAGGAAGGATTGTGTTCCGGAGGTGGAGTCGGTGACCGTCAGGGTTCCCAAGGTGGGGGACGTGGATGATTCCGAAGTGTTCCGTTCCACCTGCCCCGGCCCGGAAATCTCGGGCGGAGCCACCTCCCGCCGCAGGTTCGGGACCGTGACCGCGACTAGGAAGGTCAGTAGAAGAACCAGAAAAATCCCGCCGACCAGCATGCCCCGGAAGAGAAACCGTCCCCAGAATCTCCGTTTCGCCGGGATGGAAGTCGGGTGTGTGTCTGTGTTTAGATTATCCATTCGATTGATTTCCTTGGAGTTATGTCTTTGTTCTCGGGAATTGGCGTTTTCCGCCTTTCCCCTTCTTCTACTATAGACGTGAAATCGCGATTTTGTTGGGTCAAAAAAGTGATTTTTTTGAAAAATCCGGATCTCAGTTTTCCTGGATGTCAGGCGGACCTGCGTGTCCGTCCCCGGTGTCCGCATCTTGTTAATCCTGTGAATCCTGTCCTTTTTGTTTTCTATATCCATTCCGATTTTGAGCGGATCAGTCGGGATTCTTCGGCGCCGATTCGTTCTCTTGTGGCAGGAGTTTTCTGGCGGCGAGGGTTCCGAACAGGGGTAGATACCCCGGAAGTCGCAGATAGTACTGGAATTGATTGGCGGGTGGCTGACCCTGCCGCCGGGAGTCGAACGCGCGCTGGTAGGAACGCCCCGCCAGACAGGCCCAACCCGGAACGCCCATCTGTTGCAGGCAATAGATCTCTTCTTCCCAACTGTTCAACCCTTCCCACTCCTGGAGATCCAGGTTTGAATAGTGATCGCCTCGGGTACAATAAAGCGCGGCGCTGTCCCAGCGTTCTCCGTGTACCTCGAATTCGAATCGCATTCGTTCACCCAGTACGGAGGCCCAGGAACGTTCCTCCTCGAATGCCCTTCCGAATTCCGGGTATGTCTCCAGAAGTTGGTTCCAGTCTCCATAACCTTCGATGGTTGGCATGGTTGGATTCGGGATTTCGGAATAGGCCAGGCCTTTACCCCACTCGAGCCTGGTCAGTTTGTCCCACTTCAAGGGCAGGTTCAGGAATGTCTGAATTCTTCTGCGTTCTTTCAGAAATTCGCGTACCTGCGCGCGCAGGGCCGGATCGGTGATGGTGTCGAGCGTTTTGTCGGTTTCCGGGACTCGGTCGAGCCAGGCCTGGGCCAGTTTTCGCAGGGTGGGGGAGACATGGGGATAGTCGTCAAGGTTCAGGAAGGGTTGCGTCCCGGAGCTCGGTGGCGTGGAGGGGACCGACTCGTTCCGTTCCACCTGCCCCGGCCCGGAGATTTCGGGCGGGGTCACCTCGCGCCGCAGGTTCGGGACCGTGATCGCGATCAGGAATATCAGGAATAGAACCACGCACACCCCACCCACCAGGATCCCTCGAAAGAGAAGACGCCGCCAGAAGCCCCGTCTGGGTGACGTGGAGGGAAGTCCCGGGTTAGCGTTTGAATCGGCCACTTGATTGATCTCCTTGGGGTTAGATGCGGATGCCTGGCGCGATCCTGTTTCCGGTCTCTGACCCTCTCTAACTATAGACTTGAAATCGGGATTTTGTTTGGAAGAAAAAGCGACTTTTTTGAAAAAAGTTTGGAGGGCGGGCGGCTGGGGCTATACGCCGGGGTTTGTGTTCCCGTTTTTCGGAAAGAAAGAACGGGCAGAGAGGGACGCGATTGTCAAACCCTAAAACCTCGGTTGAAAGGGAACAACGAGTCTCTCGTCCTTGTGTGAACGGACTCCAGACGGTCTTCCCGGGGAAACAAAGTCCAGGGACTCGGTTCTCTTACAACGGGTTTGTTCGTCCCGTCTGGGCCAGAGCGGCGCTGAGGTCTTCCGCGGCGACCAGTTCTACATGCAGGTCTTCGCCTCCCATGAACGCCTGAACCAGCTGCTGAAAGCGGTGGTAGCGGTCGGTTACGTAGTAGCGCGCGGCGCCGGTTTCGTGTTCCGAATTGGCGGGTACGGCTCCTTGTGCGAAGGTGTGGCTCAGCGCCAGCACCATCGCCTGCGCCGAGTCCACAATCCGCACGTTGGGACCGAAGAAGTCCGCCAAAGCCTCGGTGATCAGCGGGTAGTGGGTACATCCCAGAATCAGGGTGTCGATGCCCGCCTGGCGCATGGGTTCGAGGTACTCGCGCACCACTGCGTGGGTGACCGGGTGGCGGGTCCACCCCTCTTCGATGAGGGGGACGAGCAGGGGACAGGCTTTCTGGATCACCTCCGCCTGCGGGTCGCGCTCGGCGATGGCGCGCGGGTAGGCTTCGCTGCCGACGGTGGTGTTGGTGCCGATGACGCCGATGCGGCGGTGTGGACCGATCAGGTGCGGGTGCAGGGCCGGGTCGAACGCCGCGTCGGCCCCTTTCTCGACCACGCCCAGAAGGGGCACGTCGTATTGCTGCTCGATGTGGGGCAGAGCGGCCGCCGAGACGGTGTTGCAGGCGGCGATGACGATCTTGACGCCGTGGGTGAGAAGGAAGGCGATGTCCTCGCGGGCGTAAAGGAGTACGGTGTTGGCCGACTTGGTGCCATAGGGCACTCGGGCGGTGTCGCCCAGGTACTGGATGTTTTCGTGCGGGAAGGCTTTTTTGATGGCTCGCGCCACGGTCAGGCCACCCAGGCCCGAGTCGAAGATGCCGATGGCGCGCGCGTCGGTTTTGTGCGTCAAGACGATTTCCTCCGAAAGGGTCGAACCCGCGCTCGCCGACCGAGTCCGGACCGGTCCGGACGGAAAAACGCAGCCGGTTCGTCGTGGAGACTGCGCGCGGGGGCGAGAGGTTCCGGTTGGCCCGAATTCATCCGGGCGCAAACCGATGCCACCATATACCCCCCGGCTTCCGGCGTCAATCCGAGATCCACACGCAGGGCGATTCATACCCGGGCAATGGACAGACACAAAATACCTTCCCAATTTTAACCGCGAAATGCGCGAAAAACTGCATGTTCGTACTCCTAATTCATGCAAAATCTAAGCAAACCGCGATGATTTCATGAACAGAAAGAAGGGAATGTGTAAAACCCCATAACGCAAAGACGCCGAGACGCAAGGACGCAGAGGGTTCCGGATGGGGAGGGCGGCGCGATCTCAAAACCTGAACCGAAACAGGGATGGAATGTGCGGATGAGGAAAAACGAAGATCTATGAATCATTGCGTCTCTGCACCTTTGCGACTTTGCGTTAAGATTTTTTGCGGTTCCACTGCGTCCGGTTTGATGAGGGGGAGGGCTGCGGCCCTCTCTACTCTACCGGTTGAACAAAGTGGTTTTCTTCCCGGATTTTTCCGGTCGGTTTTGCGCAGATTTGGGCGTTCATGTTGTGACGGGGATCAATTGGGGGACGCCTGAACGGGGCGAAAGTGTGCGCCGGAAGCGGGATTTGAAATTTTTCTGAATCCCGCTCCGAAAAATCCTTGACAGTTTCCCGATCAGACCTCATGATCCTTCCCACTCTTACTGGAAGCAAGCCCGCTGCGAGGGCGAATTCCGGTGGCCTTCCGATGTGTCGAAGAGCCCGGCAGGGGAGAGTACAAACTGGACGGCTGCTTTTCGGCAGCCGGAATTGGTTATACCCCGGGGGCGGTGTCCCGGAATTTGCCCTATAGTGAGGAGGCTGTACCATGAGAGCGAACAACGATATCTTGCAGACCTGGGTGGAGGAAATGGCGGCTCTGTGTCTTCCGGACGACATTGTCTGGGTTGACGGGTCCGACGAGCAGCGCGAGGCGCTGGTTCAGGAGGCGTTGGCCAGTGGCGAGATCCAGGCCTTGAATCCGGATAAATTCCCCGGCTGTTTCTACCACCGGACCGACCCGCAGGATGTGGCCCGTGTCGAGGACAAGACGTTCATCTGCTGTCGCAACAAGGAGGACGCCGGGGTCACGAACAACTGGAAAGCCCCGCAGGAGGCGTACACCGAAGCGGCCAATTTCTTGCGTGGCGCCATGCGCGGGCGCAAGATGTACGTGATCCCCTTCTCGATGGGCCCGGTCGGCTCGCCGTTCAGCAAGATTGGCGTGGAACTCTCCGACAGCATCTATGTGGTGCTCAACATGATGATCATGACCCGCGTGGGCGAAGCCGTTCTGGACGCGCTGGGGCGCAGCAACGATTTCACGCGCTGCCTGCACAGCAAGGGCACGCTGGATCCCGAAAAACGCCGGATTCTCCACTTCCCCGAGGACAATACGATCTGGTCGGTCAATTCCGGTTATGGCGGCAATGTGTTGCTGGGCAAAAAGTGTCTGGCGTTGCGAATCGCCAGCTCGTTGGCTCGCAACGAGGGCTGGTTGGCCGAGCACATGCTGATTCTCGGAATCGAAGATCCGTCCGGACACATCGAGTATGTGTCGGCGGCTTTTCCGAGCGCCTGCGGCAAGACAAATCTCGCGATGCTGATTCCGCCGGAGGGGCTTAAGTCCAAGGGGTACCGGATCTGGACGGTGGGCGACGACATCGCCTGGATGCGGGTTGATACGGATGGCCGTCTCTGGGCCGTCAACCCCGAGAAGGGCTTCTTCGGCGTGGCGCCGGGGACGAACATGAAGTCGAACCCGAACGCCGTGGCGACGGTGCAGAAGAACACGATTTTCACCAACACCGTTTTGGGGAAAGACGGTTCGGTGTGGTGGGAAGAAGGGGATGGCGAAGCGCCCGCCGACGCGCTCGACTGGTTGGGCCGTCCCTGGAAACCGGGGATGAAGGACTCGAATGGGAAGGAAATCGCCGGCGCGCACGCCAACAGCCGGTTCACCGCGCCCATCAACCAGTGTCCGTCGGCTTCTTTCCGCGTGGAGCACCACCACGGTGTGCCGATTTCGGCCGTCATCTTCGGCGGACGCCGCAACACGCTCGCGCCGCTGGTCTATGAGGCGAATTCGTGGAACCACGGGGTGTTCGTTGGCGCCAGCATGGCGTCCGAACGCACGGCGGCTCAGTATGGCAAGCAGGGCGAAGTGCGCCGCGACCCGTTCGCCATGCTGCCGTTCTGTGGCTACAACATGGCGGACTACTTCAAGCACTGGCTGACGATGGGCCGCCGCGCGAAGAACGCGCCGAAGATTTTCCATGTGAACTGGTTCCGCCGGGGCAAGAACAACGAATTCCTCTGGCCGGGCTATGGCGAAAACCTGCGCGTACTCGAGTGGGTTCTGGAGCGCACGCGTGGCACGGGCAAGTACAACGAGACGCCGATCGGCAAGGTGCCCACCGCCGACGCGTTCGACCTGACGGGTCTGGATATCAGCGACGAAGTCATGGACGAGTTGCTGCGCGTGGATGTCGAGCAGTGGATCGCCGAGACCGAAGACATCGAACGGTTCTTCGACAGTCTGGGGCCGCGCATGCCTTGGGAATTGCGCAATCAGTTGGAAGACTTGCGCCGCCGGCTTCAAGAAGCCCGGTGACATGACCGGCTCGAACGATCCTGAAATCAGTGTCGTAGTGGCAAATTGGAATGGCGGGGCCTTCTTGCGGGAAGGCCTCGCTTCCCTTTTGCGCTCGGCTGCGGCCTCGGGTCGGGCCTGTGAATTGATTGTCGTGGACGATTGTTCGACGGACGGATCGGTGGCGTTGATCCGCGAGCGATTTCCCGAGATCCGTCTTTTCTGCAATTCGGTCAACCTGCGTTTCGCGCACACGAGCAACCGGGGCGCGAGCGAGGCGCGGGGCCGGGTGCTCGTGATGGTCAACAACGACGTCGAGGCGCCCGAGGATTTTCTGCGCGTTCTGACCGCGCCCTTTTTTGAAGAAAATCCCATCGAGTCGGACATCGTCGGGACGCCCCTGTTTGCGGTAGGGGCCAAAACGGTGGACCGCGCGACGGGCGCGCCGAACCAGTTGTGTATGCGGGCGGTGTGGCGGTGGCGTGGTATCGAGAAGGCGTGGAGCGATCCCGGCGACCGAACGGAAACGACCTACATCCAGGGGGGAGCGGCTGCCTACGACCGTTCGCGGTTTCTCGAACTGGGCGGGTTCAACCCCCTCTACAGCCCGGGGTATTGGGAAGACTACGACCTGAGTTACCGGGCGGCCAAGGCGGGGTGGCGGGTGTTGTACGAACCACGCGCGGTGGCGTGGCACGTGGGGAAAGGGTCTCTGGGACCGATTCTCGGTCCGCATGGACTGCCCCAAATTGATGAACGCAACCGGCTCTGGTTCAATTGGGTGAATCTGGACAGCGCCGCGATGTTGGCTCGACAGGTTCTGGCGCTTCCGGCGGCCTATGGGCTGGATCTCCTCCGGGGACGGGGTCTGGATGGCCCGTTCGGGTTTCTACGGGCGTGTCTGGGGTTGTCTCGGGCGCTTCAGGCCCGGCGCGCGCGCCTTCAGGGAGACCCCCCGGTGGCGCGAACGGATCAAGATTTGCTCGGAATTTCCTGATTGAGACTGGCGGTCCTGCCAGCAATATGCTTGGATGACAAACGGAAAAAGGGTTGGGGGATTCGCTCGGGACGATTCTGTCGAGGAACCGGTCGGACATGGCTGTTCGTTTTTCTGTCATCATTCTCACCTGCAACCGGGCCGCATTGCTGGCGGACTGCCTCGAAGCGCTCGCGCGGCAGAGTGTCCCTCCCACTGAAGTCGTGGTGGTGGACAACGGTTCGACCGATACGACCCCGGAGGTTCTGGCTCGTTTCGGGTGTGTGGATGTTTCGGAGAACGAAGCGGGTGGAAACATCGAATCTCTGAGACTTCCGGATGGAACCGGTCCCGGTTTTCTGTTGAAACGGGTCGTGGGCGATCCCGCGCGCGGGTGGGCGGCGGCGCGCAACCTCGGGGTTCAGGCCGTTCGGGGAGATTGGGTGGTTTTCACAGACGACGACTGCCTGCCACCGCATGACTGGCTTGAAAAATTGAGAAATCAGGTGGAAACCGGACGTTGGGATGCTGTGGGGGGACTGGCGGTTGCGCCCGAGGGGATGTGTTTCCCGAACTGGTGGCACCCGGACCTGGCCTGGGCGGTGGGGTTGAGTCCCTCGCGGGCGGAAAAACCGGAGGCCCGGTGGGACGCCACCGTTTACCCCACGACCTCGAACTGGGCGTCGCGGCGTGACGTCCTACTTGCGGAACCGTTCCAGGAAATCCCCGAGGCGGCGCTCGATCAATCATCCGAGGAAAGATCCCGGTTGTACGCCGGGGGACGCGAGGATGCGGAACTCTGGCGCCGCCTGCGGCAGCGGGGGTACCGGTGCCTGTTGGACCCGGAGTGGACCGTGACGCATCGGGTGGGTTTGGAGCGGTTGGGGTGGTTCCGGGTGTTGAAGCGGGCGCATCAGGATGGCATTGCGTTGCAGCGGCGGGAACCGAAGGGTGGGTTGCTCCCCGCCGCGGTGGATAGTCTTGTGCGCCTGCCGGGAGAACTGCTGTTGGCCTGTTGGCGAAAACCGGAAAATTTCCGGCGCGAGGCGGCCCGGCTTCTGGTGTGGGCGGCGCGGCAGGCGGGGCAATGCCGCCAGGCGATGCTGCGGTTCGGATGGGTTCGAGGGACAGTTTGCCTGGCCCGGATTGCCGCGCGGTCGGCGATTTTGCAGGGCGCGGGTTTTTTGAAACGGGGGGTGCGGCAGGGGAGTGTTGCCCTCTGGCGGTGTTTTCATCCGGTTCAGCCTTCTCCTCTTAATAAGGAAGGCGGTATGTCTTCGTCCGGTTTTGAAAAGACGGTCGTGGTCGGAGGGGCAGGTTATGTGGGCGACCTGGTGTTGTTGCGGTTGCTGATCGCTGGATTGCGCCGCAGGCGTCCGGAGGCGCGGGTGATCCTGCTCACGACCCCTGCGGGGGAGGATCTCTACCGGGGCGATTCGGAAGCGCCGGAAATCGTGGTCGTCGGGCGCGAGGGGGAAAGTCCCCGCGCCGACGCGCAAGCCGTTCGCTCCGCCGTCGGGACGCACCCGCAGGTGGTTTTCCTGGTGGCTTATTTCCACAAAGCCCATCCGGGCCTTGTTTATTCCCTCAAACAGGCGCGTGTGGTGGCTTTTTCGGATGAGGTCGGTTTTCCCCGGCAATGGTATTACGACCGGGCCGATCGGTTGATATCGAAACGGGCGGATCGCCATGAAGTTGAAAACCTGGCCTCTCTGTTCGCCGAAGCGGGGTTCGCGGGGGAGATGCCTCACGCGCCGCTCTATCTGTCCGATGGCGAGAGGCAGGAACTGGCGCGGGCACTGGAAACGCGGGGAGTCGCACCGCAGGGGTATGTGGTTCTGGCGCCCGGGACGGGGCAACCCGGTAAATTCTGGCTGGAGGAGCGGTGGGCCGAGTTGGCGCGGCGAATTGAAACGGAACTGGGTTGGCCCGTCGTCCTGACTGGTCCGGAGAGTGAGGTGGGGCTTCTGAATCGTATCCGGGAGCAGGCGCCCGCTTGTCTGGTCTGGAGTTGCGGGTTACGCGAGTTGGTGGCGCTGCTGGAGAAGGCGCGTCTTCTGGTCTGTTGTGACAATGGCGCCAAGCACCTGGCTGTGGAGGTGGGAACGCCGTCTCTGGCGCTTTTCGGACCGACCGACGAACGGCAATGGGGAGCCTGCCGTCAGACGGAGCGACACCGTGTGGTACGTGGCTGTTCGGCGGATCTATTCTGGGAAGAACGGGTGGGATTGCCCGAAAACCACGAGATGTGTTGCCTGTCGGTTGCACAGGTCTGGAGTGCCCTGAACGCACTGGCGCGTTCAGTTTCTCCCTGAATCCTCTTGACAAACCTCCTGTCTTTTACGCATCATGAAGAGGGTTAGGCACTACTCTTGCTTACTGAGCGCAAGTGGCTGGAAATAAAAGAATTAGAGAAGTTGGAACACAATGCCTCTTTCGATGCAACAAGCCCAAAAACTGTCGCAGCGGCTGGTGATGACGCCCCAGATGCAGCAGTCTATTAAGCTGTTGCAGATGAACTCCATCGAGTTGGAGGAACTGACCCAGCAGGAGTTGCTGGAGAATCCTTTCCTCGAATTGGACGAGGAAGGGTTTGGCGACGAGGGGTGGGGAGCAGAGCGGGCTGCGGGGGAAGGCGAACTGGGAGCCATCAGTTCGCGGGACGATTCTGGCAGCGAAGGGGCATTTGGCGAGGATTCGGCGGGTTCGGGTGATTACGAGACCGATCCCTCCGCGGGTTCGCAGTTTCTGGACGAAAGCGCGTCGGATGGGATTGAGTCCGTGGCGATCGAGGATCGCCCCGAGCAGTTCGGCGAGTTGGATATAAACTGGGGTGAAACCTTCAGCGACGATTCGGACGCCGATGCGGGCCGGATGGCGGGGGGCGAAGAGGATTGGGTCGAGATTTTCAGTCACTCCGGACCGCGCAGTTTTGTCGCGTCGGGTGACGAGGGGGAAGAGCGCAGTTTCGAGGAGACGGTGGCGCGTGGCACGAGTCTCTATGAAAAACTGATGTGGCAGTTGCATGTGTCCGCTCTGAACGGGATAGACCTGGAAATCGGGCGTTACCTGATTGGTTGTATTGACGAGCGAGGGTACTTGCAGACGCGCTCGACGGTGGAAGAGTGCGCGTCGCGGTTCGATTTGCCGCCGCAGAAGGTTGAGGAAGTACTCGACCGGCTGGAAAGGGACGCTCCGTCCAAGGCGGGGGTGCTGGAGTTGAATGCGTGGGTGGAGGCCAATCTGGAGAAGGCGGACCAGAAACTGGGACTCTATCTGGCGGGGTACCTGGCGACAGAACATGCCCGCCCCGGGTTGGTGACGATCCAGCGCAAACCGACGATGGAAGCGTGCGCCGAGCGTTTCGGGGTGACCTTGAACCATGTCGAGCGGATTCTGTGTGTGATTCAGGAATTTGACCCCAGCGGGGTCGGCGCCCGGGATTTGCCCGAGTGCCTGGTGTTGCAGTTGGCGGGTCTGGGGGAGTTGGACCTGACGGCTAAAGAGGTGTTGATGGATCATTGGGCGGATTTGTTGCGCAAGCAGTTTCGCCCGATCGCCCGGGCGCTCGAGGTCCGCGAGGAAGATGTCGTTGCCGTATTCAATAAGGTGCGCAAGTTGCAGCCCGCCCCAGGGTTGGCTTACACGAAGGAGCAACCGCTCTATATCACGCCCGACGTCTATGTGCGCGAGATTGACGGACGCTATGTGACCTACCTGAACGAAGGGGATGTAGCGAATCTGCGTCTGAGCAGCACGTACCGCAATATCCTGTTGCGCGAGGATGCTAATCAGGACCCGAAGGAACGCGAGTACGCCATCGACAAGTTCCGCGCGGCGGTCATGTTCATCAAGAACATCGAGAAGCGGCGCAACACGGTCCTGCGCGTGACGGAAGCGATCATGGAATACCAGCGGGAATTTCTGGAACATGGGGTTGAATCGCTTCGACCGTTGTCTCTGGCGGAGATAGCGGACCGGGTGGGGATGCACGAGTCCACGATCTCGCGGGTCACCTCGGGCAAGTATGTGGACACCCCGCAGGGGTTGCTCGAGTTGAAGTACTTCTTCTCGAGTTCGATTCAGTCCGACGATGGTGAGGCCGCCTCGTCTCGGTCTATCAAGAACAAGATTCGCGAGTTGATCGATGCGGAGGATCCGCGGCGTCCGTTGAGCGACGACAAGATCGCCCAGCAGTTGCAGAGATCCGGTTTTTCGATTGCGCGGCGGACAGTGGCCAAGTACCGCGAGCAATTGAGGATTCTCCCGACCAGCATGCGCCGCAAGTCGCGTTGAGCGGGAAACCGGGGTTTGCGGTCGGCGCATGGCGAGAGAAAAGTGTACATATTTCCGGGAAAAAGGGTTGCGCATGGCGGAGGGCTTTGCTATGAACGGGGACTGGCCGTTTGGCGGCTGGCGTGTCAGGTGATCTTGTCAGAAAAATCGGGGAAGAAAACACAATGTCCAAGGGTCACGTTTCTCTCAAAGAACTGAAGCAGGATGCGGTACACGACGCGATGGAAAAGGCCACGGATTTCTGGGATCTGTATGGCACGAAGATCACGACGGCGGTATTGGCCGTACTCGTGGTGCTGCTGATCGGGGTGTGGTGGAACCGGATCGCGGATGCGCGGGATGCCGCGGCCTCGAAGATGTATGCCGAACTGTGTCGCAAGTACCAGCAGGCGTGTATCGCCACGACGGTGGAAGATCGCGATAAGACCGCGGACGCGGCGATCAATCTGGCAAAAGATCTGATGGAGTCGCACGGCTCCTCGAAGGCCGGGATCGAAGCGCTCTATGTGCGCGGTAACGTGCAGAGTCTGAAGGGTTCCTATCCGGGAGCGATTGACGACTACAATGCCTACCTCCAGAAGGTGTCCGACCCTCTGGACAAGGCGAAAGCCCATGTGGGGATGGGGGTGGCGTACGAGAATCAGCTGTTCGACGCGCCGACCAATAAGGAACTTCTCGAAAAGGGGAAGGAAGCCTTCTCCAAGGCGCAGAAGGAAGGCACGGTGGGTGAGGTGGCGACGGCTTACGCCCGTCAGGCGATGATGGGGCTGGGACGTCTCAACGAGCAGAGCGGCGAGTATGCGGCGGCCAGGGAACTCTACGAAGCCATCGTCAAAATGCCTTCGTTCGAGGAAGAGCAGACAGAACTCGATAAGCAGTTGGCCGCGGAGAAACCCGAGACGAAATCGTCGAGCGCGAAGGATGAGGCCCGGGAACAAAGCAAGCAGGTGCGCGAGAACCTGAAGGCGGCGACGCGGCAGTTTGCGTTCAAGAAGGTGGCCGAAGAGCGTCTGAAACAGTTGAAGGCGAGAGGAGTCTGATCGGCGCTTCTATTATAAAGTGTTGAGACAGATCTGAGTTTTGGAAACACTTTTGGGGACTGGTGCAATTCCATACCGGCGGTAAAGTCCGCGAATCCCGCAGCCCCGCACGAATAGAGACGATCCGATCGCCTCTCGTGCTGCGGGACCGATCCGGTGAAATTCCGGGACCGACTGTCAGAGTCAGGACGGGAAAAAGTGTTCCACGCAGGGCGCATGTGCGCCGTGTATTGTTGTGTCCCCCGAGGTGAGTTATGACCTTCGGGGGATTTGTGTTTTGGGGCGGGAGGCGCGAGAGAGGCGGAATGTTCACGGGATTGATCGAGGAAATCGGCCGGGTGGGGCGTGTCGAAAAGACGGGTGAATCGGCCCGTTTAACGGTGGAAGCGCCCGCAATGGCCCCCGCTCTGGAAGTCGGAGAGAGCGTGGCGGTGGATGGGGCCTGCCTGACGGTCGAACTCGTGACGGGGACGGGTTTTGTGGCATTCGCTTCTCAGGAGACCTTGAGCCGTACCACGTTAGGTGGAGTGAGTGCGGGGCGGATGGTGAACCTGGAACGGGCGCTGTGTCTGGGTGACCGGCTGGGGGGACATCTGGTGGCGGGGCATGTGGACGCGACCGGCGTGTTGCGGGGGCTGGAATCGTTCGAGGGGGGCTGGGTATTGCGTGTCGAGGCGCCTCGCGAGATTCTCGAGCTGTCCGTTCCGAAGGGTTCGATCACGGTGGATGGGATCAGTCTGACTCTGGTGGACTTGACCGAGGACAGTTTCACGGTCTCGGTGATCCCGGAAACGTATCGGGCGACAACCTTGCGGTTGAAGCGGGTCGGGGATCGGGTGAATCTCGAGTCCGATCTGATGGGGAAATATGTGGCCCGGTGTCTGGGCGCTTATGGTTTGAATCTGGAAAAAAACGGGGGAGCGCGCGCTCCGCAACCGGCGACGGCGCTCGAGTTGTTGTTGCGGAGGCGGTCCTGAGAAAGAAGAGGAATACGATTGTGTCTATACCTGTGCGGGAAGTGATTGAAATCTTGCGTCGAGGCGAGATGCTGATTCTCGTGGACGACGAGGATCGGGAGAACGAAGGAGACTTGATCTGCGCGGCGGAGACCTGTACGCCCGAGATCGTGAATTTCATGGCGACGTATGGCCGGGGGCTGATTTGTGCGGCGATGAGCCAGGAACGGGCCGAGCAGTTGGTTTTGCCGTTGATGGTGCAACACAACACGGCGCGTCTGAACACGAATTTCACGGTGTCGGTGGATGCGGCGGAGGGGATTTCGACCGGGATTTCGGCGGCGGATCGGGCGCGTACGATTCGGCTTCTGGCAGATCCGCTGACGCGTCCGACCGATCTGGCGCGCCCCGGCCACATCTTTCCCTGTGCCGCCAAGAAGGGCGGCGTGCTCGAGCGCGCGGGGCACACGGAAGGCGTGTCGGACTTGACCCGGATGGCCGGTTTTGCTCCGGTGGGGGTGATGTGCGAGATCATGAAGGACGACGGCGACATGGCGCGTATGCCCGACCTGAGAGAGTTCGCGGAAAAGCACGGGTTGAAAATCGCCACCATTCGCGACTTGATCGCCTATCGGGTCGAGACGGAAAAACTCGTCGAGCGGGTGGTCGAGACCATTCTGCCAAACGAATTCGGGAAGTGGCGGATGTATCTGTATGAGAATCGCATCACGGGTGAAGATCACACGGCGCTGGTGATGGGAGAGCCGGAAAAGCAGTCCAGCGCGCTGGTGCGGGTCCACAGCCAGTGTTTTACGGGCGATACGCTGGGTTCCGAGCGGTGCGATTGCGGTCCGCAGTTGCGGACCGCAATGGAGTTGATCGCCCAGGAGGGGCATGGCGTCCTGCTCTACATGCAGCAGGAGGGGCGCGGGATCGGTCTGAAGAACAAGATCAAGGCCTACGCTCTTCAGGACAAGGGACACGACACGGTCGAAGCGAATGAGGCGCTGGGGTTCAAGCCCGATTTGCGCGACTATGGTATTGGCGCTCAGATTCTGCGCGATCTGGGGCTGCGCCAGCTGCGCCTGATGACGAACAACCCCCGCAAGATCGTGGGTCTCGAAGCCTACGGCTTGGAAGTGGTGGATCGGGTGTCCATTCAGGTGGGGCGCGGAACGCACAATGAGCGGTACCTCAACACCAAGCGCGAGAAACTTGGGCATATTTTGGAATAAGGAGCGGGCCAGGAATTGGCCCCGACCAGGTTGGAAACTCGCGAAACGGGAAGAGTTTGGGGGGCACGAGACGAGAAAAACTTGTAGGGGCGGACCTGTGTGTCCGCCCAATCATCGGATAGGATTCCGCGCCGTTGGCGCTCAGGTCGCGGCTTTCAGAATGAACGTCAGAATGACAGAGGGAGACGAATCATGGCAAAAGTGTACGAGGGGCATCTTTCGGCGGCTGGATTGAAGGTGGCGCTGGTGGTGAGCCGTTTCAACGAGTTCATCACGTCGAAACTGGAAGAGGGCGCGCTGGATGCATTGAAGCGCAATGGCGCGGCGGAGGACGATGTCGAGGTTTTCCGTACCCCGGGCGCCTACGAAATCCCCTTTGTGGCGGACAAGTTGGCCAAGTCGGGACGTTACCATGCGGTGGTCTGCCTGGGCGCGGTGATCCGGGGCGGGACGCCGCACAACGTGTATATCTGTAGTGAGGTGTCGAAGGGCATCGCCCAGGCGGCGCTGGCCAGCGGGGTACCGGTGATGTTCGGCGTCCTGACGACGGACACGATCGAGCAGGCGGTTGAGCGCGCCGGCACCAAAGCGGGCAACAAGGGCTTTGAAGTGACGATGTCCGCGATCGAAATGGCGAATCTGTACCGCGTCCTGCCCCAGTAAGCGCCGGTGGCTGGTGGGGAGTTCCGATGGAATCGGTCATCACGCTCGAACACGTGGACAAGTTTCACCCGAAACGCCGCACGCGGGCGCAGAGCCTGAAGCAGTTGTTGTTGTCGCGTTTTCGGCGGCGGGAAGTGTCCGAAGAAGTGGTGACGGCGGCGCAGGATCTGTGTATCGAGGTGGGGCGCGGTGAAGCGCTGGGGGTGATCGGCGCCAACGGAGCGGGAAAAACGTCGCTGTTGCGGTTGATCGCGGGGATCACGGAACCCACCCGGGGAACGGTTCGGACGCGGGGACGCATCCTGCCGCTTCTGGAACTGGGGGCGGGTTTTCACCCGGATTTGAGCGGGTTGGAGAACATCTACCTCCAGGGGGCGCTTCTGGGGTTGCCGCGTTCGCGCATTCGCGAACTGGTCCCGGCGATTGTCGGGTTTGCCGAACTCGAGCGCCACATCCACACGCCGGTGCGGCATTACTCGGACGGAATGTACGTGCGGCTGGGGTTTGCGATTTCGGCGCATGTCGAGCCGGACATCCTGTTGATTGACGAGTCGTTCTCGGTCGGGGATCTGGATTTCCAGCGGAAATGCACCGAAAAAATGCGTGCCTTCCATGCGAATGGAGGCACGTTTTTGTTTGTGTCGCACGACATGGCCTCGGTCGAACAGGTTTGCGAGCGGGTGATCTGGATAGACAATGGGAAAATCGTGCTGTCGGGTGCGCCGGGCGAAGTGGCGCAGGCGTACCAGAAGGCGCTTTTCGAGCGCCTCTACCCCCACCCGGCCCCGCTGGTGCGCTCCGATCAGATTTCGGGGCCGCATGGGGGACGCTTTGGTTCGGGCGCGGTGGTGTTCGATTATATGGAGTTTTTCGACGGCGCGGGACGTCCCTGCCGGAGTTTTGAGAATGGGTCGTCACTGGAACTGCGGGTCCGGTATCGGTTCGCTGAGGGCGCGCTGGCCGAAGAAGGGCAAAAATTGGGGTGCCGGATGTTTGTGCAGTCCACGCGGGGCCACGGCACGGCCTGTGTGACAACGGAAGGCCGCGGGGGGGACATCCACCTGGACCGGCGGGGGGGGCAGTTGATTTTCCGGATTCCGCGGCTAGACCTGGCGCCGGGTCAGTATGGGATTGCGCCTCTTTTTTACCACGGATCGCCCGACGATCTTAATTCGGTTTACGATGTGCATTCGCGTGTGTATAGTTTCTCTGTGAAGGGGCCGGAAGCGATGAGTCAGATCGCGGGTCTCGAACCGTTGTGTGCGTGGGAATTGATCCGGTCTTGAGGAATTGGAGACGATGTCGGAAAAAGAGTCGGTGTTGAAGGACTATGCGGGTCGCAGCGATGCGGAACTGATGGCGTTGATTCGCGAGATCAAGTCGCGCGAGGGCGAGCGGCTCACGATTCTGGGACACCATTATCAGATTCGCCCGGTGGTGGAATTGTCCGATTTCGTGGGCGATTCGTTCAAGTTGTGCCGTGACGCGGCAGACGCCCGGGCGAAACATATCGTGTTCTGTGGCGTGCGGTTCATGGCCGAGAGTGCGCGGGTACTGGCCCGGCCCGATCAGTTGGTGCAGCATCCGGACCCGACGGCGGGGTGCCCGATGGCCGACATGGCGAATCGGGCGCAGGTGGAAGAGGCGTGGCAGGCTCTGCGCTCGGTCCAGCCGGGACGGAAGATGGTCCCGGTCACCTACATGAACTCGAATGTGGACCTGAAGGCCTTCTGCGGGCGCAACGGCGGGGTGGTCTGCACGTCGTCGAACGCGGCGAAGGTTCTGGACTGGGCCTACTCGAAGGGCGAGAGTGTGCTGTTTTTCCCGGACGAGCATCTGGGACGCAACACGGCTCATCAGATGGGAATGGCGCCGGAAGACGTGGCGGTGTGGGACCGGCTCGGCGGGGCGCGGCAGGCCGAAAACCCGGCTCTGGCCCAGGCGAAACTGGTGGTGTGGAAGGGCTTCTGCCACGTCCATACCTATTTCACCGTCGAGCATATCCGGGCGGCGCGCGCCCAGTATCCGGGCGTGTTTGTCATGGTGCATCCGGAGTGCCCGCGCGAGGTGGTGGCGGCGAGCGACGCAGCCGGCTCGACCGAGGCGATCGTGTGGCGGGTGCGCGAAGCGCAGGCGGGCGAGACGGTGTGCGTGGGGACTGAATTGAATCTGGTGTCGCGGTTGGCCCAGGAGTATCCCGGCGTGCGCGTGGTCCCGCTGGCGCCGTCGGTGTGTCCGAACATGTCGAAGATTACGCTGCCGAAACTGTTATGGACGCTGGAGCATCTGGGCGAAACGGATGTGGTGGAAGTGGATAGCGATGTCGCCGGGCAGGCTCGTGAGGCTTTGTGCCGCATGCTGGAACTCGCGGGTTGAAATCTGAACGTCCGAAAAGAGGGGGTTTGCATGAGCACTATCCTGGACGCATTGCGCAAGGCACGGAACAATTCCCCCGAAGCGGTGGTGATGGATGAGGAAAAGGTGCTGACCCAGCGGGTCGAGGAGTGCCCGCCCCTGGTCTCGGAAGCGCCCCGCGAACAGTTGCAGCTGATGAAGGCGGTTTTGGCATTTGCAGCCCTGGTCATTGTATCCATGTGCGTGGTGCTGATGTTCCTGCTGGCGAAAACATTGAAAACGCAGGGGGGCAGTGGGGAGAAGGCGACCCAAGTCGCGGTGGTGACGCCCCAGCAGACGAATGGGGGTGTGGGGACGGCTGTCAGTGTCCCTCCTCCCGCGGCGAACGTCGTTGCTCCGCCACCCGGAGGGGCACAACAAAGTCAGCGGCAAGAACCCGCGAAATCGGGAGTGGAAGGGGAGGTCAAGTCGTCGGGTTCGGTGCCTCCGCCGACCTTCCCGCAGGTGGTTGGGGAAGGGACGACCCTGCCGATGGTACCGGTTCCGCCGGAAGACGACGATCTGGACGAAACGCATGTCCAGGTGCTGAAAGGGCTGCTGGATGAACAGGCCGCAGCAGACCGGGCACAGGGCGCGCCCGCTGCGGTCTCTCTGCCGCAGCCGGTGGCTGTACCCAAGCCGCGGCGGGATACGGGAGAACTGACGCTGGACGGGATTGTTTATACGGAGCAGAATCCTGTCGCCATGATCAACGGGGAAGTGGTGCCGGTAGGCGGCATCATCGGCAAGGCGCGGGTGACGCGCATCACGCCCGATCTGGTGGTTCTGGAACAGGACGGCAAGACGATCGAGTTGCGTCAGAAATAGGACGGACCGGTTCTGTTTCTGGCGGTTGAATTTTTTGGGGTAGATGGCATCTCCTGAGAGAGTCTTTCAGGGGATGTTTTTCATCTGTCGCATGCTTTGAACCGTTTTTTCCGCCGGATTCAAACAGGTCCGGCTTTGTTTTTTTTGCTGGCGTAATGAGGGGTTATCTGAGAAAACAACAAAGTTATACGTTGATCAAAAGAATGCGGATGTCCTCAGAACGCGCTGAAGACTCCCTTCATCTGGAAACAAGGAGAGAGACTATGAGGAAACTGTTGGGGATTTGCTTTGTCGTTTGCCTGGCCGGGAGCGGATTTTTTGTCGGTCCGGCGCGGGCGCAATCTGCACCGGCGGTTGCGCAGTTGCCGGGAAAGGGTCTGGCGCAACATGATTTTCTGTATGCCGGCGAGTGGGACACGCGCAAGTCCGACCAGTCCATGTTCCTCGTGCGAGGCGGTAAGGTGGTCTGGTCGTATTCCATTCCGCTGCGCAAGGCGGACGGTGGAGTTCAGGAGTTCGATGACGCGACGCTTCTGAAAAACGGTAATATCATTTTCTCCCGGATGTCGGGAGCGGGGATGGTCAATCCCGACAAGAAACTGGTGTGGGAATACGTTGCTCCTCCAGGAACCGAGGTCCACTCCTGTCAGTCGATCGGTAAGGACCGTGTGCTGATCATGCGCAACGGCAACCCGGCTCAGGCCATGATCATTGACACGGCGACCAGTACAACCGTAAAAGTGATCCCCATTCCGACGACGGTTAAGGGAACGCATGGGCAGTTTCGGCACATCCGCATGACCCCGGCTGGCACCTTGCTGGTTCCCCACATGAGCGAGGGCAAGGTGGTCGAGTACGACTTGAGCGGCAAGGAGGTCTGGTCGGTTCAGGCGAAAGGCGCCTGGCACGCGGTCCGGCTGAAAAACGGCAACACGCTGATGGCCGTAGAAGGGGAAAAATGTGTCCGCGAGGTGAATCCGAAGGGGGAAACGGTCTGGGAATTGACCCAGGCTGATGTGCCCGATATCAAGTTGTTCAACATTCAGACGGCCCATCGTCTGGTCAACGGCAATACGGTGATCTGCAGTTGGGTCGCGGGAGACAACGATACGTCCCACTGGCCCGGTACCGTGCAGGTCTTTGAGGTGACGCCGGAGAAAAAAGGGGTCTGGGCGTTGAGTTCCTGGGATAAACCGGCAGATCTTGGCCCCGCCACCCACATCCAACTGCTAGATCAGCCGGACAGTTTCGAGACTGTCGAATGGAAGCCGTGAGGTTTTGAGTCATCTCAGAGAATTCTATCGGGTGTTCCCTGCGAATGCGCCCAGTATTCATTGAAGGTGGGTATTTGTGAGCGCGGAAGGGTGCATGGGACCGGCGAGTATCCGATCTTTTGACAGGCAGGCTATTCTTTCTGAAAGGTGAACAGAACATGGGGAACAGGCATTCCAATTCCGGAATTGGGAACAGATTCAACGCGGCGATCGTCTCTCTTACGGGTCTCCTGCTGGTTTGCGCGATGCAATTTTCCGGTGCGGCTCGGGCTGCGGAATTGCGGCCACCCGCCGTGCCGCTGGTGACGCATGATCCGTATTTCAGCATCTGGTCGCCGGCGGATCGCTTGACCGACACCGATACGGTCCACTGGACCCTGAAACGGCAGGCGCTTGGGAGTCTGATTCGGATTGACGACTCGGTGCTGCGCCTGATGGGGAGCGAACCGAAATCTGTCGAACCCCTGCCGCAGACCGATCTGCAAGTTTTGCCCACCCGCACGATCTACCGCTTCGAGGATAAGCGGGTGGCGCTGACGCTGACGTTCCTGACGCCGGCGCTTCCCTCCGATCTCGACGTTCTGGCGCGCCCGCTGAGCTATGTGACGTGGGAGGTCCGTTCCCTGGATGGGAAACCGCATCGCGTGCAGTTCTATTTCGATTGCAGTGCGGAAGTGGCGGTGAACCTGCCCGACCAGAAGGTGGTGTGGGATCGGCCTGAAATCAAGGGGTTGGATGTCTTGCGGGTCGGATCGCTCGATCAGCCGGTCCTGGCGAAAAGCGGTGACGATTTGCGGATTGATTGGGGGTACTGTTACCTGGCCGCGGATGCTACCCAGAAGGCCGGCCTGGTGATCGGAGATAGTGCCGCCGTGCGCGAGGAATTCGTGAAGAGTGGAAAACTGCCGGCCAAAGACAGCGACCGGAAACCGCGCGAGGTGAAAGACGGGTTCCCGGTCATGGCAGTCGCTTACGATCTGGGAACAGTGACGGACAAGCCCGCCTCGCGCCACCTGATGCTGGCCTATGACGATCTGTATTCCATCAAGTATTTCCGGGAAAAATTGCGGCCCTATTGGCGGCGCAACGGGGCGGAAGCCAAGAACCTGCTCCAGATGGGTATGCAGGACTACGAAGCGTTGAGCCGCAAGTGCAGTCAGTTCGACGAGCAGTTTGTGAAGGATCTCACGCAAGTGGCCGGGCGCAAGTACGCCCTGCTGTGCGCCTTGACGTATCGCCAGACCTGGGCGGGCAACAAGATCGTGGCCGACTCCAAAGGCATGCCGCTGGTGTTCCCGAAAGAAAATTTCAGCAACGGGTGCCTCGCGACCGTGGATGTTTTGTTTCCGCAAGCGCCGTTCTTTCTCACCCTCAGCCCGACTTTGACCAAGGGCATGCTGATCCCGATTTTCGACTATGCCGCTTCGTCGCGCTGGAAGTTCGCGTATGCGCCGCATGACCTGGGGACCTATCCTTTCGCGACCGGACAGGTGTACGGGGGAGGCGAGCTGACGGATGAAAATCAGATGCCGGTCGAAGAAAGCGGCAACATGCTGATCATGGCGGCAGCCCTTTCCCAGGTGGAAGGGAATGTCAAGTGGGTCGAGCGTTACTGGCCGCTTCTGAAAAAATGGGCGGACTACTGCGTCAAGGAAGGGCTTGATCCGGCCAACCAGCTTTGCTCTTCGGACATGTTCGGTCATCTGCCGCGCAATGCGAATCTGGCGGTGAAGGCGATTATCGGAATCGGCGGGTATGCGCAGCTCTGCGAAATGGCGGGCAAACAGGACGAAGCGAAACGGTACCGGGACATTGCGCGCGATTACGTCGTCAAATGGCAGGAATTGTCGAAGGACGACGGCCACTCCAGCCTGGCGTATGGTTCGGCTGGCTCCTGGGGCATGAAGCACAACCTCATCTGGGATCGCGTGCTGGGCCTGAATCTGTTCCCCGAAGCGGTTGGAGACGCGGAAATCGCCTGGTACCTGAAGGTGCAGAAGAAATACGGTCTGCCTTGCGACAATCGGACCCCCACGTGTCTGATTGATTGGGCGCTCTGGAGCATCGCCCTGGCGCGGGACGAAAATGATTTCCAGAAGTTGTTCGAGCCGATTTTCAACTACGCGAACGAAACGCCTTCCCGCGTTCCGATGTCGGACTGGTTCAATGCCGACACCGGCAAGATGCAGGGCATGCAGGCGCGACCGGTGGTGGGCGGCTTGATGATCAAGGTGCTGGCCGACCAGAAGGCTTGGAAGCGGTGGGCAAAGGACGCTCAGGATCTGAAGGGGGAGTGGGCGCCGGCCAGGATCTCGATTGCCACGAAAGAGATTTTTCCGACGGCGCAGGTGCAGCCGGTGACCTGGCGTTATACCTCTGAAAAACCCGCGGATAATTGGATGCAGGCCGATTTCGATGATTCTGCCTGGAAGGAAGGTCCGGCCGGGTTTGGGACAAAAGGCACTCCGGGCGCCGTGGTACGGACGGAATGGAACGGGCAGGATATCTGGATTCGGCGCGCGTTCGATCTGGCCGATACGCAGGGGAAAGAAGACTGGGTCTTGCTGATGAACTACGATGAAGACCCGGAGGTTTATTTCAATGGGGCGTTGGCCGCTGACCCGAAAGGGTACACCCCCAATTATCGGGAAATCGAGATCGCGCCCAAGGCGCTCGATGCGCTCAAGACCGGACGCAATGTCATGGCGATTCACGCGCACCAGACCACGGGAGGGCAATACATAGACGCCGGGATCGCGAAGTGATCGGTGGTCAACGCCGGAAAATTTCCCGCGCGGTCTGCTCGTAACCGGAATGAAATCTTACGGTTTACCCTGAATCCCTGCAGGAGGAATGCTCGAGCATCACTCAAACAGATTGTATGAGGAAAGGGTGCTCACTGCGGGTGGAGAGGATCGGGCAGGCGGTTCCGCATTTTCCAGGGATAGAATTCTGTGGCGTGTCGGGACGGAATTCGATAGTATCTTCAGTCATGCTGAGTCCTGCAGGTGGCGAGGTTTGCCAGCCTTGTGGGAACGGGGGACCCAATTAACGGGGCGTATCGCCATTGTGGCGTAGGGCACCTCTCTGGCCCGAGCCCGTCAGCTAACCTCGTAAGCGTCGGAGGGGAGCCTCTTTCGGAATGATCCAGGAGACTCCTCAGTAGTCTCATTTTCATTCTGGGAGGTAGGTTTTCATGCCTGCTCCGTCTGTCGTTTATTTTCTTCCTTGCGTCATGTCCTTTCTTTTTCCCCCGCATGGTCTTACGGATTTCGCTTCGTGGGACGCCGTTGCGCGTTTCAAATTTCACCGGACCCATCGGGTGGAATGAGAGGCGTCGCGGTCCCCTCGATCCAGGGGTATTTCTGCGCGCGGCAGGTTGCTTATTGACATTCATCGAGTGTTCGCCTGCCGAAGTTCCGAGAAAGCGGGAGTGTGACGTTCATGTTTGAGAAGATCAAACGGGCTTTGATTGGCCATCCGCGGAATATAGCCGATCCGGGCACCTATCACAGTATTTCTCTGATTGCGGTTCTGGCCTGGGTGGGTTTGGGCGCCGATGGGCTTTCTTCGTCGTCGTATGGTCCGGATGAGGCGTTTCGCGCGTTGGGAGAGCACACCTATCTGGCGATCGGTCTGGCGCTGGCCTCGGCTGCGACGGTTTTCATTATTTCGGCGGCCTACCGGGGGATCATCGAGCACTTCCCGTATGGCGGCGGGGGGTATGTGGTTTCCAGCCAGCTGCTGGGTCCGGCATTTGGTGTCATATCCGGTTCGGCGTTGTTGATTGACTATGTGTTGACCGTCTCGGTGTCCATTGCCTCCTGCGCCGACCAGATTTTCAGTGTGTTCCCCGCGTGGATGTTGCCCTACAAGCTGGCGGTTGAAGCGTTTCTCATCGTGGTGCTCGTGATTATGAATTTGCGCGGGGTCAAGGAATCCATCCTGGTCTTGATGCCCATTTTCGTGATCTTTCTGATTCTCCATATCATTCTGATTTTCTATGGGATCGGTTCGCATCTCAATGAGGTGCCCCGGGTGGCGCAGGAGGTCCAGAGCGGGTTCCAGAATGGAATGCAGACGCTGGGATTGGTGGGGATGGCGGCCTTGTTCTTGCGCGCCTTCTCGATGGGAGCGGGAACGTTCACCGGGATTGAAGCGGTTTCCAATGGGTTGCAGATCATGCGCGAGCCGAAGGTTCAGACGGGTCAGCGCACGATGTGGTACATGGCTTTCTCGCTGGCGATCACGGCGGGCGGGATCATGGTGCTCTATCTGCTTTTCAATGTACAGCCGGTTGAAGGCAAGACCATGAACGCCGTGCTGCTGGAAAATTTCGCGGGTTCGTGGCGTCTTGGGCCGCTGAACATCGGGCATGGCTATGTGGTGTTGACATTGGCCGCCGAAGCCGTACTGCTGTTTGTGGCCGCCTTGACGGGTTTCATTGGCGGGCCGCGGGTCATGGCAAACATGGCGATTGACGGGTGGTTGCCCCGGCGCTACTCGCAGTTGTCGGACCGGCTGACCATGCAGGACGGCGTCTTGCTGATGGGCGCGGCCGCTCTGGCGGTGCTTTTCTACACGCATGGCGACATCACGGCGCTCGTCACGATGTATTCGATCAATGTGTTCCTGACGTTCTCGCTTTCCATGATTGGCATGTGTCGCTACTGGATACGCGAGCGAGGAAAGAGGCCCGGTTGGAAACGGGGATTGGCCGTCCAATTGATCGGTTTGTTGTTGTGCGTGGGGATTCTGATCACGGTGATCTGTGAAAAGTTCCGCGAGGGCGCCTGGATGACTCTGGTGGTGACGGCGGTGCTGGTGACGGTCTGTTTTCTGATTCATCGCCATTATCAGAATGTGGGGTAAAAGTATCCGCGCGATCGATTCGATTCTGGGGGGATTGCCCCAGAGCGGCCCGGTGGTCGAAAGGCCGCTGGATCCCAAAGAGCCGGTGGCCGTCATGCTGGTGGGAGCGTACAGCGGTCTGGGGGTTCACCAGCTGCTCCAAGTCCAGAAACTGTTCCCGGGGTTGTTCAAGAGTTATGTCTTCGTCTCGGTCGGGGTGGTGGATTCCGTGACCATGAAGGGGATTGACGAGGTGGATCGCACCCGCCAGCGGACCGAGGACGCGCTCAAGCAGTACGTGGCGCTGGCCGGGCGGTTGGGGTTTGCCGCCGAATACCGGATGAGCATGGCGACCGAGGCGGTGGCCGAATCGGTGAAACTCTGTCAGCAGATCGGCAGCCAGTTGCCCCGCTCGGTGTTTTTCATGGGAAAACTGGTCTTCGAGAAAGAAGGGTGGTACAACCGTTTTCTGCACAACGAGACGGCCTACCAACTTCAGCAACGGCTTCATTTCGCCGGGTTGAACGCGATTGTGCTGCCGGTGCGCCTGATGGCCCCCAGGCGCGCACCCAGGCATCCGCAGCCGCAACCCGTCGCGAAATGAACAAACGGGCTTGAACTCCGTTTGGTTGCCCCTGACTTGGACTTGCGAAGAGATCCCGGAAGCCCGCCGGGAACGGATTTCTCCTGCGTGGGACCGAATCCGTTCCAAACAAACTTGCGCAAATAGTGACCGGTTGTGGTATGGTACCGTTCTGGGGGAGGAACCCTCACCGGAAAGGAGGTCCTTTTCGGCATTTTACGCACTACAGGGATGGATGGATGTCTGCGATCAAGCTGTTCCCGTTTTCCGAGTATTGGTGGTTTTATCTGGGGTTTGTGGTGTTTGTGTTGTTCATGCTGGCGCTCGACCTGGGCGTTTTTCACAAGCATGAGCATGTGGTGGGGTTCAAGGAGGCGCTGGGGTGGAGTATTTTCTGGATGTCGCTGGGGGTGGCGTTCAGTGTGGTGATTTACTGGTTTGCACGGCTCGACCTGCCCCATGACCCGCGGATAGCCAGTATTCCCGGTTTTGACGTGAACCTTGCGGCTCGAAACGCCGCCTTGGAGTACCTGACGGGGTTGGTCATCGAGAAGTCGCTGTCGGTGGACAATTTGTTTGTCTTTGTGGTCTTGATGAACTTTTTCGCCATCCAGCCGATCCACCAGCACCGGGTGCTCTTCTACGGGATCATCGGGGCGTTGATTTTTCGCTCGATCTTCATTTCGATCGGGGCGGCGTTGATGAATTTCCACTGGGTGGTGGTGCTCTTTGGCGTTTTTCTGGTTTTCACGGGTTTCAAGATCATTTTCGGACCGGAAAAACCGATCGAGCCGGAACACAACCCGATCCTCAAACTGTTGCGCCGTCTCCTGCCGGTCACGGACGAAATGCACGGACAGAAGCTGTTCGTGAAACAGAACGGCAAACTCTGGGCCACGCCGATGTTTGTGGCGCTGGTGTTTATCGAGTTCACCGACGTGGTCTTCGCCGTGGATTCCGTGCCGGCCATCTACGCCATCACGGGCGAGCCGCTCATCGTGTTTACCTCGAACATTTTTGCCATTCTGGGGTTGCGCGCCCTCTATTTCCTCCTGGCCAGTGTGGTCCACAAGTTCCACCTGTTGAAGTATGGTCTGGGGATCGTGCTCATGTTTGTCGGGATCAAGATGATGTGGCTCGATAAATCGGATTTTTTTGAGGACGGGTTCCCGATCAGCTGGTCGCTGGGCTTTATCACCGTAGTGATTGTGGGTTCGATTGTGGCCTCGTTTCTCTTCCCAAAGGCAGCCGAGGAAAAGAATACCGGGGAGGCGCACAAACCGCAGGAATGAGGGGGACGGTTTCGCGCGGCGGATGGAACTAAAGTGTTGGCGCGGATAAAAAATGGCTTGACTTTTTCCAGGGCGGTCCGTAAGGTACTGCCAAGAATTGAGAGACGCGGTGTGTCTCTCCGCACAGTGGGTCATTAGCTCAATTGGTAGAGCAGCGGACTCTTAATCCGTTGGTTCAAGGTTCGAGTCCTTGATGGCCTACCACTGAAAAAACAGGATTTAGCCTCCTCGAAAGGGGAGGCTTTCTGTTTTGGGGGGAGGGGCGGGATTGTATTGCAAGGCGTGTAAAATTAAGATGCGCGAGGAGAAACGTTCGTTTCACAAGCGGCGCAAGTGGGTTTGTCCTCAGTGTGGCCGGGCGCGGATGCAGACGGTTCGGGATAAGAGGCGTCCCGCGAGGGGATTTCTCTGAGTTTCCAGTCCCCCGCTACTGGTAGTATATCGAATATTTCCCCGGGTCTTGTTTTCGACATTTTGCGAGGAAGTGACACGGAAGGGCGGATTGGGAGTCCTGTTTCAGGATTTCATGCCGTATTGATATTCCATGAGATATCTTTTTCTTTCTCGTGCAAAAGTTCCGGATGTGCATTTTTTTCAATTTTTTTCTTGCGATTGACCGCCGGATGTGTTTCCATCTGTTCTCGAACATGCTCAACGCCGTTCGGTAGCATGTTGGATGAAGGCTGAGGGGTCCGTTTCCTGATGCTGTTCAGCAGCACCTAAATTATTCCTATCTAATTGTGCAAGCGCACAAGAGCGCCGTCTCAACAGCGGCGTGTCAAATACGGTTCCTGCCAATTTCACTTCCAGAACAGCGGACTCCTCGCCTCCCCCTTTCCTGCCTTGGGGAGGCGGTTCTTTTTTTGTGGGTAGCCGGGCGTTTGGGGAACGTGGGCTTCAAGGTAGAATCAACTTGTAACCCCGCACTTTTCAGTGATAGGCTTTGAACGAGTGAGCGCCGTAAACGGTGTGCCGAGTTATTCTTGAGGGAGTGAACTGGCTGGGGTGGGTTTTCGAGTGAGGGAGCGATGATGCCGTACGATCTGGGCGCGATGCTGATTGTCATCGTGGTAGCTGTCAGTCTGTTGACGTCTTTCTTTTGTTCTCTGCTGGAGGCGTGTCTTTTTTCCATCAGTCGCAGCCAGATTGAGACCCTGCGCCGCCGCAAGGATCCGCGGGGGGAGTTGCTGTCGCAACTGCGTAATCGCATGGATGAGTCGATCGTGACGATTCTGATTGTGAACACAGTGGCCAATACGCTCGGGGCGGCCTGGGCGGGAGCATTGGTTCAGGGGCGCTACGGTAATACCTGGCTGGGATTCTTTTCGGCTGGGTTCACGGGAGCGGTGCTTTTTTTCGGGGAGATTGTTCCAAAGTCGCTGGGGGTGCGTTTCGCGCCGGTTCTGGCCCCGACCCTGGCGTTGCCCCTGCGCACGATGGTGTGGTGTCTGACGCCGTTGTCGAAATTGTGTGTGTTGCTGACGCGGTTGTGGCAGAAGAGCGGGAGTGGGGCGTCGCATGGGACGGTTGACGATATCATCAGCCTGGCGCATCTGGTTCACCACCAGGGCGAGATCGAGGAACGCGAGGCCAGCTGGGTGGCCAATGTTTTGCAACTCGACGATGTGACGGCAGAAGATCTGATGACGCCCAATCCGGTGGTGGCGCGGGTGCCGGTGGTGATGAAGACGGGCGAGACCACGCTGGACGCGGACCATTGGCGTTTCAGCCGCCTGCCGGTGTGCGCTGACGACGATCCGGACCAGATTCTGGGGGTGGTCCACCGCCGCAAGGTATTCGATGCGCTGGCGCGCGACCGGTTCGAGGTGACGATCGGGGAGTTGATGGAGCCGCCGGTGTTTGTGCAGGAGGATGTGAACGGCCATGAATTGCTCGAACGGTTTCTCAGCACGCGGCGGCACCTTTTTTGCGTGACGAATGCTGAAGGGCATTTCGTCGGCGTGGTGACGCTCGAGGACGTACTGGAGTGTCTGTTGGGTGAAGAAATTGTGGACGAGACGGATCTGCACGAGGACATGCAGGCGGTGGCTCGCCAGCGTAAGCGCAAGTTGTTGTCGCGCCGCCGGGGAGGGGGCTGAGTCTTATCTCCGCGAGGGGGAAAAGACGGGTTTGCCGAATTCCTCAAAGGCTTGACGGGGACAGGCGTCTTCTCTAATATGGGGCCAGGTTTTCGTTTTCAATAAAAGAGAGTCTCAGGGGTAGAAACTTGTCCATGCCAAACGCTTTTTTCAGACCGTGCATAGACTTGCACCAGGGCAAGGTGAAGCAGATTGTCGGCTCCACTTTACGCGATGGGTGCGATCCGGTCACGAATTTCGAGACGGACCGTTCGGCGGCCTGGTTTGCGGATCTGTATCGCCGCGACGCGCTGGCGGGGGGGCATGTGATTCTGCTGGGGCCGGGGAACGAGGCGGCGGCGCGTGAGGCGTTGGCCGCCTATCCCGGCGGGCTTCAGGTCGGGGGCGGGGTCAATCCGCAGAACGCGCAGGCGTGGCTCGACGCGGGCGCGAGCCATGTGATCGTGACCTCGTATGTGTTTCTGGATGGGAAAGTGGACTGGGACAATCTGCGGCGGTTGAGCGAGAAGGTACCCCGGGAGCGGTTGGTTCTGGATTTGAGTTGTCGCAAGCGGCACGGAGACTATTATGTCGTGACCGACCGGTGGCAGAAGTTCACCAGCATGAAGATCAACGCGGAGACACTGTTGCGTTTTTCGGAGTATGCCGACGAATTTCTGGTGCATGCGGCGGATGTCGAGGGGAAGCAGCAGGGGGTGGACCTGGATCTGGTGGCCCTGCTGGCGCAGCATGCCCCGATTCCGGTGACGTATGCCGGCGGGGTGTCGAGTCTGTCCGATCTGCGCGAGGTGTATGAGGTCAGCCGGGGGCGTCTGGATGTGACGATCGGCAGCGCGTTGGATATTTTTGGCGGACCGCTGGAGTACCGCTCGGTGGTGGATTTCTGCCAGCGGTTGAAAGCGGGGGCTTGCGAATGAGCGATTGGCGGAAACTGGCGTTGTGGGGCGTTCTGCTGGTGGGGCTGGCGCCCCGCCTGTTGTTTTTGCGCGCCGACTCGGATACATCGGTGAGTCTGCTTCTGGACGATTCCTTCTACTATTTCAAAGTGGCGCAGAATGTGGTGGATGGCTATGGTTCGACTTTCGACCGCATCCATCCGACGAACGGCTACCACCCGCTGTGGCTGGGGGTGTTGCTGCCGGTGGCGTCTCTGGCGCGCGACCCGTGGGTTCTGGTGCGGGTGGCCGTTTCGCTCAGCATTTTGTTCAACACGCTGACGGCCTGGCTCATCTGGCGGGTGTTGAGCCGGAGCGTGCGCCCCTGGTATGTGGCGGCTCTGGGGGCGGCGTTGTATTTTCTGAATCCCCGCGTGGCGCAATCGAGTGTAAACGGGCTGGAGACCGCCCTGAGCACACTGTGCCTGATGGGTGGGCTGGCGTTGACGCTGTTGCGTTCGCGCGCCCCATCGGAGGTGCGGGGACATCGGCTCCTGCTCGGGTTGGCGCTGGGGCTGATGTTTCTGGCGCGGACCGATAACGCGTTCTATATCCTGGCGCTGGTGGGGGTGGCGCTGGCCGAGGAGAAGCCGGGCCGGCGGTTCGGGACGTTTTGCGCGCTGGGCGCGGTGAGCGGGCTGGTGGTGGCGCCGTGGCTGGCGTGGAACGTGTGGCGTTTCGGCGCCTTGATGCAGGTGAGCGGCAAGGCTTGCCCCTACATGGTGCAGACTCTTTTTCTGGAGGATGGGCACTCGCGGACCGATTTTTGGATCGAGAGCGTCCGGGTCTTTGCGAGGTTTTTTCTCAAGGGAATCTTCGATATTCCGCTCGGGATGCCGCGGTGGCTGGTGTTGGGCGCGGGGGCGTTTTCTGTGCTGGCGTTGAGTGTCCGGTGGTACGATACGAATCTGCCGGGGGGGAAGACGCTGCGGCGCGGCGTGAGGATTCTGCTGGCGATGGGCGCGGGCGCGTTCCTGTTGCTTTTTGTTCATGCTTTTCTGCGTTGGCATCCGCGCGATTATTATTGCGATTCCGCGATTCTACTGTTGGCGCTGGGTTTTGCGCTTGCGTTGGGGTGTTTCGATCCGGGACGTGTGACCGAATCGCTGGTGCGGTGCTGTTACGGCACGGTTCCGCTGGACCACGGGCTGTTGCGCAGTGTACTGGTCGTTTTGAGTCTGGCCGCTCTGTTGTGGGGCGGTTCGCTCACGTGGCGCGCGCTGGACGAGGGACGCTACAGCCACCAGGCGGAGTTGCTCGAGGCGGCTTATTGGGTGCGCGACAATGTGCCGGAGGACGAGGTGGCCGCCGGGTTCAACGTGGGCATCGTCGGGTTTTTCTCAGGGCGGCGCGTGGTCAACCTGGACGGGGTGATCAACAACGCGGCGTACGACGCGCTGCTGCAGCGCGATCTGTTCGGGTTGCTGCGCCGGGCCGGGGTGCGGTACTATGTGGATTACGATCCCTACATGCTGGACCGGTACCAGCCTTTTCTGGGGAAGGACAGGGACGGGGTTGAGTTGACGCCGGTCGCGACGATCCGGCGGGCGGATGTTCCTTCCTGGTGTGGGAGTCCGGTGCGGGTTCTGCGGCTGGACTGGCGGTGAGAAGCGGGCTGAAACGTCCAGAGTCGGGGCAGAGGTTGTTTTTCCAGTAGGGGGCGGGGTGGAGACCGAGCATGACCGTACAGGATCGTTATCCGGAGTACCTGCCCAACCAGCGCGAATTTTTCGACGTCAAGATCACGGAGGACTGGGCGCAGTACCGGAACGCGCGATGGGACCAGACCCGGCGTTTCGAGATCGCCCGTCTGTTCGGGGCCGTGCGCCCGCGCCGCATCCTCGATGTGGGGTGCGGGTGCGGGTTTCACGATGCGGAAATGGCTCGCTACCCGTTCGTGGAAACGGTGGATGCGATTGATTACTCGGGTAAGAGTGTGGAGAAGGCGCAGGAGGTTTACCCGCACGCAAAGGTCCGGCGCTGGGTGGCCGACATCGGCGAGTTGCAGGCGGAGGAGCCGTACGATCTGGTGGTGAGTTTTCAGGTGATCGAGCACACGCCGGACGACGCCGAGTTTGTGCGGCAGTGCGCGCGGTGCGTGCGGCCCGGCGGGTCCGTCGCGGTGTTCACGGTCCACCGGTTGCGTCCCTACAACCGCGTGCGGATGCGGTATGGCAAGCCGCCCGAACTGGAGGACCCGATGCACAAACGGGAATATGTGCCGCAGGACCTGGCCCGTCTGGGGGAGGCGGCAGGGCTGAAGGTGAAGCGCCAGTTTTCATACGCGGCGGACGCCCCGCGCCTGCCGCACGGGCTGGCGCTCTGGGCCGGGTGGTGCCGGACCGCCTGGGCGACGCGGTTGGCGGTGGTCTGGGGGAAGACGGAGCGGTGAGAGAGAAGGGTGATATCGTGAGAAAGATCTTTCTGACAGGTCTTGTGTTTGGCATGTGTGCGTTTCTGGCGTGTTCGTCGCGTTATGCTTCCAGCCAGACTTCGGACGGTAAGCCGGACGACAAATCTTCGGAATCTGCGATTGAAGCCCTTCGTGGTTACTACCTGAAGCGGGATCTGGTCACCGATGCGCAGATTCGCGAGGCAGAGGAAAACCTTAAGACTCTGAAGGAGACGAGGCGGTTTCAACTGACTGATAACCCAGAAAGGCGCAAGCTCGACAACGACATTGAAGGGCTGGAATATGGCATCAAAGCCATGAAAGGGCGAACGGGCGACGCTGGTCGGGCGAAGGCCGAAGATGTGTTTCAGAAATCTCTCGACGATTACCGAGCGGTGTTCGAACGCAATAACGCCGATAACCCAAAGTTAAAAGAAGACCCAGCATTGCGAGAAAAGATGTGGGCTGAATTCCTGTGGCACTGGGTGGACAGATTCAAGAAAACCGATGAGGAGCACAAGGCGAACGTCAATCGGATTGAATTCAAGGCCCGTGTTGTAGATCTGGACGGCAATCCTGTTCCAAAAGTCAAAGTGATTTTCAAGACCTCATCTTTGTCCACACTCTTCGGCCCCACGGGTGGAAGCATAACCAAGGTGGGGGATGAAAAAGGGGAGTTCCGGGTACAAGCGGATGGGGTTGAGAATATCAGTGTATATACAATGGTTGCACCGAAAGGGTATCGGTATGACCCACATCAACAGCATCGGCTTCTTTTCGAGACCATTAAACGCCCCGAGGAAGCGGGAGCGGACAAGAGGTTTCCTGATGACGGGTTCGAGAAATTTGTTCTGGTGAAGGATTTTCAGAGAACAGAAAAGACCGTTGAGAATAAGTTTGTCCTCCACGGGCCGCAGAAAGCGACCTACTCCATTGATATGTTCAAGATGCCCCTGAGTTCGTATGAAGAAAGCCGATTGCCCCAGGATAAGGTACCTTCTCACTGGGAAAGGATGTACTATTACCTGACAAAACTCAGTACCAAGGAGAGTGAACTTCCTGATCCTCTGGAGTGTCAGGGAAAAGGAGATTTTGTGGTTCAGGTTTTCCGTTCTCCTTTCGATAAGGGTGTGGGGGTGTTGCGCATCACTGCAATAGAAGGTGCGATCGTCAAAGACACCCGAGGCGACTACTTGGCGCCAGAAGCGGGATATCAACCGTTTGTGGAGTATGCATTCAATGCGTCAAAGAACTGTGTCTATGGCTTGGGTTCGGCGTATTTGAAGTCTCGAAACAACCAGGTATGTTCTTGGATGAAGATCTCTATTGACTTGTTGATTGACAATAAAGAATTTGAGGATGCTAAGATCGCTGTTCACATCTCAGCGATCATCAGCCCGACGGGGGACCGGGTGTTGACGCCATGGGGACCTTCATATAATGAGGAGGAGCGTAGAGTGCTTTCAAAACGTGACTGGGGCGGGAAGGAGTAACAGAACGATTCTCATCAAATCGTTCTCCATTTTAAGACAATTGTGTGACCGACGCGTTATAACAATTGCCAGAACGAGTCTTCATTTATTCGACTGCCGGTTTTTACAATGAGCCGTTCCGTCCCGGAGGGACGGCCAGAAAGTAGCCCACCGTTTCAACGGTGGGAAAGTTGCCCTCCGAGAATTCGTCCCGGAGGGACGACTGAAGAACCAGGGGGAACCGACAGCCGTCCCTCTGGGACGGGAAAGACGGGTGTTCCGAGACCCAGCGCTGAAGCGCTGGGCTATTGTCAGAAGTCCCTGACGGGACTTGGATCTGGAGCACTTGGCTCCGCGTCATAATGAACGTTCTTTCTGGCAAGGACTATAGACCGATCTTGAACCGAGGAAGAGAGAGACATGGCCATTCTATCTGTGATTCCGAGCGATCCCATATCGGCCTACGAGGCGAAGGGCACGCATGTGTGGACCGAGCGGTATTACAACCCGGGGAAGTATTTCAAGGCCGTGTATCTGCTCTCGCCGCTCGAAAAGCGCGAGGTGACGCAGTATGGGATGCAGACGATCCCGACGCAGCCCAAAGAGTTGAAGAAACGGTTGCGCGAACTGCCGGTGGATCTGATTCGCGCGTATGGGGGGTACTGGGCTTGTGACATGGCCTGCAAGAACAAGGTGGCCGGGGTGCCGGTGGTGGTGTCGGTCCACGACACGAACCCGCAGGAACTCTATGACAGCATCCGGCACGCGGATTACGTGTTCTGCATGTCGCGGGCGGTGCGCGAGCTGGTGTTGACGAAGTTTCCGGACCCGGCGCGGGTGTGGATTCTGCCGAACCGGTACGACGCTTCGATGATGTACCCCATCGAGGGGGGGGACTTCAGCGACTTGGACCCGCAGTGCCCGCATCGGTACAAACTCCTGTGCATCGGGCGGCTCTCCGAGCAGAAGAATCAGGACAACCTGATCCGCGCGTTGAAACACCTCGGGCCGGACTACGGGTGCCTGTTCATCGGGCGCAACGATCCGGATCGGTTGCTGGCGCTGGCCGAGGAAATGGGAGTGACGGAGCAGTGCCACTTCCGGCCCAGCGTGCGCAACGACGAACTGGTGCGGTATTACAGCTGGGCGGACGCGATGGTGACGCCGAGCCGGTGGGAGGGGTTCGGCATTGTGTTCATCGAGGCGCTGGCCTGTGGCGCGGTGGTGGTCACGTCGAATGTCGGGCCGATGAACGAATACATCCAGCACGAGAAGAACGGACTCTTGGTGGACCGGTACGAAGACCCGCAGGCGCTGGCCGACATGGTCGTGCGCGCCTGTACGGATTCGGCCTTGCGCCAGCGGTTGCGCGAGGCGGCGCCGGGGTCGGTCACGCAGTTCGAGCGGTCCCGGGTGGACGCGCTCGAGGTGGCCTATTACCGTCGGATTCTGGCCGAGAAGCCGATCTATCGCGAAGGGTCGCAGTACCCGGAGCGGTGTGTGCGGCGGTCGGTGCGGTGGCTTGAGCGCCATTCCGCGCCGGGCAAGGGGGTGTTGCATTCGATCCGGACGGCGTATGCCTGTCCGGGCGTGAGCGGGTACCTGATTCCCACCCTGCTGGGGCTGGGCGAGCAGAAACTGGCGCGTCAGTACGCGACGTGGCTGGTGGCCGTTCAGAATGAGGACGGTTCGTGGAATGGGCCGAGTGTTTCGGGGAAGCCATCCGCGTTTTACACGGGGCAGATTCTCAAGGGGCTTCTGGCGATCCACTCGATCATGCCCGAGGTGGAAGAAGCGCTGTTGTCCGGGTGTGACTGGCTGGCGGCGCAGGTGAAGGACGAGGGGGGAATCGCGAAAGAGTCTCTGTACAAATCGTTGTATCTGTCGGGAGAAAAAACGGTTCCCGAGGCGTTTCACCTCCACGCGCTCACGTCGCTCGATGCGGCCGCGCGGCGGTTTGGCCGGGCGCCCTATGCCGAGGCGGTCCAGCGTGCCCTGGCTTATTACCGGAAGGATTCCGATCTGGGGGCGTTTGAGACGCTGGCGCATTTCCATGCCTACATTGTGGAGGCGCTGTTGGACTTGGGAGAGCGGGAACAGGCGCTGACGATCATGCGGCAGATCGAGAGTCTCCAGCGCGAGGACGGGTCGGTCCCCGCCTGGCCGGATTGCGACTGGGTCTGTTCGTCCGGTCTGGCGCAGTATGCCCTGATCTGGCTCAAACTGGGACAGGAGCAACCGGCCCGCCGGGCGTTTGCCTGGCTGTGCGCGCATCAGAGCCGCTCGGGTGGGTTCCTGGGGAGTTATGGCGACCAGGCGGCCTACTTCCCCACGTCTGAAATCAGTTGGACGGTGAAGTATTTTCTGGATGTGTTTCTCTATCTGGTGGATCTGGAAGATCCCCAGGGGGGACGGATTCCCAAGACGGGGTGGAATCTGTTGAGCGCCCTGTTTGGGAGATGAAAAACCCATGAACATTTTGCCGGATCGAGAAGCTTCGCCGCTTGTCAGTATCGTCTTGCCGACTAAAGACGGGTTCCGGCATTTGCAGGCGTCCATTGACAGTTGCCTGAACCAGACGGGGTCGAACCTGGAACTGATCCTGGTGGACGATGGGTCCACTCGTCCGGAGACGGCCGGGATTCTGTCGCGTCAGCGGGACCCGCGGGTGCGGATCGTGCGGCTCGATCAAAACGTGGGCTTGCCGCGCGCGTTGAACGCGGGGTTCTCCGAGGCGCGCGGCGATCTGCTCACCTGGACGTCGGACGACAATTTATACGATCCGACGGCGGTGGAAACGATGGCGCGCGCCTTGCGCGAGCGGAGAGTGGATTTTGTCTATGCGCGCTCGCGGGTGATAGACGAGACGGGGCAGGTCACGGGCGCTCTGGCGTTGCGCGAGCCGGCGTTTCTGCCGTTGAGCAACTGTGTCGGCGCCTGCTTTCTTTATACGCGGCGCGTTCGGGAAAGTGTAGGCGAGTTCGACCCGGGGGCCGTCCTGGCGGAGGATTACGATTACTGGGTTCGGGTGTCGAAGCGCTTTAAGATGGCGTTGCTGGAGGCTGAACTCTACGCGTACCGTCGTCACGAGAGCGCGCTGACGACGGTGCATGGGGGCGAGCGGATTCAGGCGGCGGTGGACCGGGTGCGGTTCCGGCATTTCTCGAAAGCGGAGATCGAGGGGGCGGAGGGGTTGCGCGCGTTCCATCGGGGGGAGTATGCGCGGGCGCGGCTGCTGTTCTGGCGGGCGCTTTTACGCAAACCGTACCAGCCGGCGCTCTACCGTCCGGCGGCCATCTGCCTGTTGCCCTGTTTTGTTGTGCGGACGATTGTGTGGGGAAAACGGTGTTGCCGGAGATAATAGGAAACGGTTCTGATAAAAAAATCCCCCCGCCACTTTCGAGGCGGGGGGATTCCTTCGGATTAAATCATAAATTGGGGAACTCTCCCCGTTGGACTCCGTTCAGGGTATAGGTTCCCTGCTTGTAGCTTCCGCTGGCGCGGTAAATGTCGCCCGAACTTTTGGTGCCGTTGGTCGAGTCGTAACTGAGGCATTTCGTTCTCCAGGGAAACGGGTCGTTGTCCTCGGTCGCTTCTTCCATCGTGGGGTTTGGCCCGCAGGAAAACAACAGATAGCATTGTACCTTCGCCTCAGCACCCTGTTGTTCATAGGAACCCCAAGCACTCTCCCAACCCTTGTGGTCGGCGCCCGAAGCGAGCTGCATGTACCCGCCTCCACCTCCAGGTCTGTTATTCAGGAAAGGATCCTTGGGCACAGTGGCGATGTAAGAAATGGGAGTGGTCAGAAGTTGAAGACCGTGTTGTTTGTGGGAGGCGACCAGATCGTCCAGGTCCGCATCGGAGTCGTTGGGATAGGTGCTGCTATCCACCATGTACGATTCCAGGGCGGTGGCCACGGAGCGCATGTCGGCTCGCACACGGCTGATTTTGGCGCGGACCTGCGCCTCGAGGAAGTTGGGCACGGCAATGGCGGCCAGAATGGCGATGATCGCCACGACAATGAGGAGTTCGATCAGGGTGAACGCTTTTTTGGGATGGGGGGGATTTGTCATTTTGTCTGGGGTGGGGACACGGCAGAGCGTTCTTTTACGGAACGTTGCGGTTCTCCTGGCTCAAAATGGTGGAATCGGCGGAAGCCGGATTCTATCCGATGTTGCTGTCTTTTTGGTGTTCCGCGCTTTCCTGAAGGGAGTCCAGCACGCGACGGAAAAGGACTTCGTTGCCTGAGGAGATGTCCACCAGGGTCTGGTGCGCTTCGATCATGTGGACGATTTGTTGAAACCGGGACTCGGTGGCCGCAGCCTCCGCGTTCTGAAATTGAACGGGGGTCTGAAGAACGCCATTGGCGCCGCCCGCCCGGATATCGAGCAGGTAGTTCAACCCCAGCGTGGTCAGTTGCCGTTCGGTGGTGGGGTTGGCGTTGACCAGAACGGTTCGTTCCTGTCGGCTGGACTTCTGGTGCAGCGCCAGCGCGGCCAGAATGCCCATGAAGGTGCTGTCGAGCGCCGTGCAGTCCTTGATGTCGAACAGGAAGCGGGGGGAATAGCCGGGACGTTTGAAACGGTCGCCCAGGGTTTTCAACGAATGACTCAGGTGGTGGTCGCCACGGCCGATGACGCGCACCACCACCACGTCGTCGGAGGTCTGGGCGTATTGAATAAGGCTCTGGGGTGTTGAATTGGGCATAGATTTCCGTGCCTGTTTTTTCTTATCGGGTGATGCGGCGCGAGGTGGAGGTTACTGGCCGAGTGTCTGAATATGAACCTGACGCGAACGGGGGCCGTCGAACTCACAGAAATAGATGCCCTGCCACGTGCCCAGAACCAGGGCGCCCTCCTCGATGAGCAGGTGCTCGGACACTCCCACGAGGGCCGACTTCAGGTGGGCGTCGCTGTTCCCCTCGCCGTGGCGGTAGGGCCAGTCGGGCGGCGCCACCTTCTCGAAAGCCATCACTAGGTCGCGTACCACGTCGGGATCGGCGTTCTCGTTGATGGTGATGGCCCCGGTGGTGTGTGGGCAGAACACAACGCACAGACCCGAACGTACCTGCGACTCGCGCACGGCGGCTTTTACTTCGGTCGTAATGTCCACCAGTTGACAGCGTTCGCGTGTTCGGATTGTAATAGTTTTCATTCGATTCCCCGCACACGCCCGCCTGTGGGTTCCCGGGCTTGAGCAAAATTCCGCCCTTGGGCCGCTTTTGTCGTGACTTGGCGGCGCCACCCGATTCCCAGCTCTATTATTACACCGGAAAACGCGCCTGCTGTCAAGTGTGGTGACGTGCCACTTCATCCGGCCACAATATTCAGAACTTTTCCCTTGACATAGATCATCTTCCGAATGGTCTGTCCATCGGTGTGGCGCACGACGTTGGAGTCCTGCAGAGCGATGGCGCGGACCTCTTCTTCGGAGGCTTCGGCGGGCACGGTCAGTTTGGCGCGCACCTTGCCGTTGATCTGCACCACCACGAGGATTTCGTCGAGCACCAGTCGGCTGGGATCGTGTTCGGGCCAGGCGGAGCGGAACACGGAGCCGTCGCGGTCCAGACGGTTCCAGATTTCCTCGGACAGGTGAGGCGCCATCGGGGCCAGCAGGCGCGTGAGGGCGAGCGTGGCCGAGGCGGCGCAGGCGCGCGAGGCGTCGTCGTCGCGCAAGGTGTAGGCGCTCAAGGCGTTGAACAGTTCCATGATGGCCGAGATGGCGGTATTGAAATGGAACCGCTGGCCCAGATCGAGCGTCACGCGGCGGATCGTGTCGTGGGTCTTGCGGTCGAGATCCTTATCGGCAGGGGTGCCTGACGCCGGGTCGAACCCGAGGCCGCTCAGTTGCGCGGCGCCCTGTTTGAGCGCGTCGAGATTTGTGTTGGTGTACCGCCAGATCCGGTTGAGAAAGCGCGACATACCTTCGAGGCCTTCGTCGCTCCAGTCGAGTTGTTTGTCGGCGGGGGCGGCGAAGAGAATGAACAGGCGCAGCGCATCGGCGCCGTAGCGTTCGATGGCGGCGGCGGGGTCCACCGTGTTGCCCAGGCTCTTGGACATTTTGACCGACCGGGTTGTGCCGTCCTTGAACGTGTGGTCCTTGCAAACCATGCCCTGGGTAAACAGGCGCTTGAAGGGTTCACTGGCGCTCACCAGCCCCATGTCGCGCAACACCTTGGTGAAGAAGCGCGCGTACAGCAGGTGCATACAGGCGTGCTCAACCCCGCCGATGTACTGGTCCACGGGCAGCCACTTGTCTGCCCGGGCGCGGTCGAAGGGGAGGGAGGTGTTGTGGGAGTCGATGTAGCGCAGGAAGTACCACGAGGAGTCCACGAACGTGTCCATGGTGTCGGTTTCGCGTCGGGCCATGCGCCCGCACTTGGGGCAGGGCGCGTGGAGCCAGTCGGTCGCGGAAAGAAGCGGGTTGCCCTGCTTGGAAAAGTCCACGTTCTTGGGCAACTCGACGGGCAGTTGGTCGTCGGGCACCGGAACCATCCCGCACGTCTCGCAATAGAGGACCGGGATCGGCGTGCCCCAGTAGCGCTGACGCGAGAGGAGCCAGTCGCGCAATTTGTACTGGATGGTGCGTTTACCGAAATTCTGCTCCTCGACGAACACGGCGATTTTCTGGATACCGTCGCGGGACGGCAGGCCGTCGAAAGCGCCCGAGTTCATCTGGACACCCGGCTCGACAAACGCCGCGCGCATCCCCTCGCCGTTGGCGGGGCACCCGGCCTCGAGCCACGCGGCAATCTTCTCTTTCTGTTCGGGAGAAATGGAATGAACCGCCTCGCTGGGACGGATCACGGTTTTCAGGGGGATGCCGTATTTGGCGGCGAACTCGAAGTCACGCTGGTCGTGGGCAGGCACGGCCATGATCGCGCCGGTGCCATATTCCATGAGCACGAAGTTGGCCACATAGATCGGTACGCGATCGCCGGTCAGGGGGTTGAGGGCATACTTGCCGGTGAAAACGCCTTCCTTTTCCTGATCCTCGGCCGTGCGCATGAACCGGTCCTGGGTGGCGACCCGGCTGACGAATTCCATGACCGGTTTTTCGTATTCGGTTCCCTGGACCAGCTGGGGCACAAGCGGGTGCTCGGGCGCGAGCGACATGAAAGTCACGCCGTAGAGGGTGTCGGGGCGGGTGGTGAAGATGGTCAGGTTTTCGCCGTTATCGGCCAGGGGAAAGTGGACGAGGCACCCTTCGCTGCGGCCGATCCAGTTTTCCTGCATGATGCGGACGTGTTCGGGCCAGCCGTCGAGGGTTTTCAGGTCGTTGAGGAGTTCCTCGGCGTAATCGGTGATCTTGAAGAACCACTGCTCGAGCTGGCGCAGTTCGACGGGCGTTTCGGTGTGACGCCAGCACATGCCGTCGTGGACCTGTTCGTTGGCCAGCACGGTCTGGCATTCGTTGCACCAGTTGACGGCGGCGGACTTGCGATAGACCAGGCCGCGCTCGGCCATGCGGTTGAAAATCCACTGGTTCCACCGGTAATATTGAGGCCGACAGGTGGCCACGAGGCGGTCCCAGTCGTAGGAGTACCCCATGCGTTTGAGCGCCACGATCATGTCGGCGATGCATTTTTCGGTGAATTCGGCGGGGTTCAGGTCGCGTTTTTCTTCGCGGGCGGCCTTGATGGCTGCGTTTTCGGCGGGCAGGCCGAAGGCGTCGAAGCCCATCGGGTAGAGGACGTTTTTCCCGAGCATGCGGAAGTGACGCGCCATGGTGTCGCCGATGGTGTAGTTGCGGATGTGGCCCATGTGGAGTTTCCCGCTGGGATAGGGAAACATTTCGAGGACGTAGTAGTTGTTGTCGGCGTCGTCCGCTTCAATCTGGGGGGCGTGGAACGCTTCTTTTTCCCAGAAAGCCTGCCACTTGAGGTCCGATTCCGCATGGGGGTAAAAAAGTTCTTCTGACATGGAGCGATCTGATCCTTCCGCACAGGGTGTTCTGGCTCGAAGTAGAGCCGCGCCATTGTGGCCGGTTGGTCGGTGGTTGTCAAGCGTGGGATAGGGGGCGGGAATAGAGAATTCCCGGAGAAGGGTGAAAAAAGCGGGTTTAGCTTGCGGAAACCGGGGGCTTTTCCCAAGATGATAATGGGGTGGTTCTTCTCTCCCTTTGAAGGAGAAGGACCGACGGGGGCGTCGGTCCCACACCCGCATAGAGGTTTCTCATCGAGATCGGGAAGAGGGTTTCGCATCGTGCCGCGTTTGTTTGTGGTGCAACAGGGTCTGGCGCTTGATTTCCGTTTCCGGGGCGCGATCACGATCGGGCGCCACCTGGCTTGTTCATTGCCCCTTCCGGGCAATGAAGTGTCGCGCCGCCACGCCCAGATCTATCCGTCCGACGCGGGATTTGTCATCGCCGATCAGGAAAGTCGGAATGGTCTTTTCGTGAATGGACGCAAATGCAAACGGCATGTACTCCATCCCGGGGACGAGATTGGGGTGGGGCAGGCGGTGCTGGTGTTCGATCCGCCCGAGGGGACGGAGTGGACGTCGTTTCTCTCGAAGCGGGGGCGTAATCAGGTGACGCAGATTTCCCCGCCCGAAGCGTTCGAGCGCGTGGATATGTCCACCTTCCCGGTGGCCGAGCTCGATGAAATGGTTGCCCTGTGGTCGCAGCCGGGCCATCGCGAGGCGCTTGCCTGGCCTCCGGATACGCCGGGTGTTTTTCTGAATCTGGCGCTTTCGCTGGACCGGTACACGAGCCGGGCCGAGTTGTGCCGGGCGGGAGCCGAATTTCTGATGGGACGGATCGGCGCCGCACGGGTGGTTCTGTTGGCGCACGACGCGGAGAAGCAGGCGCTTCGGACGATGCTGGGGGCGGGCCACGATGAATTGGCCGAACGGCTGGCCGGGGATCGCGATCTGCTGCACATCGTGCTGGATGGCATGCGCACGGTGTTTTCCCCCGACCGCTCGCGGGACTACCGTTTCCGGGAACGGATGGACGCGACCGAAGCGCCCCGCACGTTTCTGGCCGCGCCTCTGTTCTGCGGCTCGGAGTATTCGGGCTTTCTCTATGCCGAAAGGCCTGTTTCGGACGGGGCATTCGGGTTGGTCGATCTGGCGCAGGCGCACCTGACCGGCGCGTTGCTGGCCAAGTGTCTCTACTGGCGCCAGTCGGCCCACAAGCGAGGCAGTCAGCGGGTCGTGTCAGTCCGCTCCGGTGGGGAAAACACAGAGAATGGACGTTTGGGGGACACCCAGACCGGGTGAGGGATGGTTGATCGAATCGAAGAATTGAAAAGCCTCCGGCAGGTGGTTTTTCGTACTCCAGAAAGAAAGAGAAAGCCGATTCATGACGATAGACGCTTCATCGAGAAACGAAGGGGCCGCTTCCATGCGGGGGACGACGATTCTGGCCGTGCGGCGGGGCGACCGGGTGGCCGTGGCCGGGGACGGGCAGGTGACGCTGGGTCAGACGGTGGTCAAAGCGACGGCGCGCAAGGTGCGCCGCCTCCACGACGGGGCGATCATTGTCGGGTTTGCCGGAGCGACGGCGGACGCGTTCGCCCTGTTCGAGAAGTTCGAGGGGAAACTCAAGGAATACAACGGCAACCTGCAACGCGCCGCGGTCGAACTGGCGAAGGACTGGCGGACCGACCGGATTCTGCGCCGGCTCGAAGCGATGCTGCTGGCCGCGAGCAAGGACTCGATTTTGTTGATCTCCGGCAATGGCGATGTGCTGGAACCGGACGATTCGATCGCGGCCATCGGCTCGGGGGGCTCGATGGCGCTGGCGGCGGCGCGCGCGCTTGTGGCGCACACGGAACTGGACGCCGAAAGCGTCGCCCGCGAGGCGATGCGGATCGCCGCCGACATCTGTATCTACACGAATCAGAATATCGTGGTGGAGACGCTCTGAGAGAGGGCCGCTCTTGAATTGAAGCCGAACAATCTTAGCGCCATCCTCGCCGGTAATCGTCAGGTGGAACGCATGGCGATGAGTTGAACAGAAGAGACGGTGGCGGGTGGGAAGGTTATGTCATAGTTTACGAAATTTCCGACTACTTATAGGAGGGAATTGTTATGCAGGACATCGTCAAGGAAACGATTGCGGCCGTCATGAAAAAGAACGGATTCCGCAGAAAATCCAATTCCTGGTATCTCCGGACGGACGATACGATTCTGGTTGTCAATCTTCAGAAGTCAATTTATGGAGATAGCTACTTCGTCAACCTTGCCGTGTGGATGAAGGCTCTCGGTGAGAATACCTTTCCCAGGCAAAACCATTGCCATATCCGGTTGAGGGCTGAAACCCTTGAGGAGCCGATTCGTCGTGATTATTGGGACCGAACGGTGCTCAATCTGGAGAACACGGATATATCCGACGCCGAACGAACCCAGAAGATTCTATCCCTCCTGGAGGAAAAGGCGCTCCCCTTCCTGCTCTCGTGCGGTTCCGTGGAGGGGATTCGGAAATTGTACCGTGAGGGACGACTCAAAACAGGGGTCGTACTTGTAGCGAAGAAATTCCTGGAGGAGTCGGAGTGAAGTCTATGGGGTGGAGATTCTTTCCAATAAAGGGTCTCCGCGTCCCTGCGTCTCTGTGCGACTATTTTTTTCATCCCCGTTCTTGGGGTTTTCGTGTTTTTTGGGGGTATCAGATCTCTCGCCTGGGCGGACACACAGGTCCGCCCCTACGGATGGTTGTGGCTTTGCTGCGTCAGGTTCTATTTGGAGGGTGTTGTGCCAGTCGTTGCAGGTGTCGTGATGGGGGAGAAGAATCGAGCCGAAGCGTTTGAGATGAGGTGATTCCGCTTGACTTCCCCCGGAGGGGCGTGAAAGGTGGAATATACTGGCTTTTCCCCACGGGGAACGAGCCGAAATAACGGGTGTTTCGAGACGTTTACGATGGATATTCTGGGCATTTCCGCCTTTTACCACGACAGCGCCGCCTGCCTGATTCGCGAGGGCCAGATTCTGGCCGCCGCACAGGAGGAGCGCTTTACGCGCGTGAAGCACGATGCGGGTTTTCCCTCGCACGCCGCGCTCTATTGCTTGGAAGCGGGAAAAATCTCCGCCGCGCAGGTGGATTGCGTGGCGTTCTACGACAAGCCGTTTCTCAAGTTCGACCGGATCATGGAAACCTATATGGCCTATGCTCCGGCGGGGTTGCGGTCGTTCATGCACATGCTGCCGCAGTGGGCCGGGCAGAAGCTGCGGATTCCGCGCGAGATAGACCGGGCGTTTGCGGGGGAGTACCGGGGGCCGATCGTGTTTCCGGCGCACCACGAATCCCACGCGGCGAGCGCGTTCTTCCCGTCCCCTTTTGAGGAAGCGGCGATCTGTACGATCGACGGGGTGGGGGAGTGGAGCACGACCACGCTCGGGGTGGGGGAGGGCAACCGGGTGCGGTTGCTCAAGGAGATCCGGTTTCCGCATTCGCTGGGGTTGCTTTATACCGCGTTTACCTACTACCTGGGTTTCAAGGTGAATTCGGGCGAATACAAGGTGATGGGGTTGGCGCCCTACGGGGACCCGAAGTATGTGGACCTGATCTCGGAACACCTGATCGACATCCGCGACGACGGGTCGTTCTGGATGGACATGCGGTATTTCAATTACTGCCAGGGTCTGACCATGACGAATGATCGGTTTGACCGGTTGTTCGGCGGACCTCCGCGCCAGTCGGAGTCGGATCTGACCCCGCGTCACATGGATATTGCCGCGAGTCTCCAGGTGGTGACCGAGCGCGTGATGCTGAACATCGCCCGGCACGCCCGCGAGGTGACGGGTAAACGGAATTTGTGTCTGGCGGGCGGGTGCGCGCTCAATTGTGTGGCCAACGGGGTGATTCTGCGGTCGGGGTTGTTCGACGGGATGTTTATTCAGCCTGCGGCGGGGGACGCCGGGGGCGCGCTGGGTGCGGGGTTGCTGGCGTGGCACCACATCTACGGGAAACCCCGTCAGCCGGTCCAACCCGACCTTCAAACGGGTTCGTATCTGGGGCCGTCGTATGACGGGGATGCGGTTGGCGTGGCTCTGGACGGTGTCGGCGCGAAGTACCACCGGCACGATGGGGATGAGGCGGTCGAGATCGCGGCCCGGGCGTTGACTGAGGAAAAAGTGGTCGGGTGGTTTCAGGGCCGGATGGAATACGGTCCGCGCGCATTGGGGAACCGGAGTATCCTGGGGGATGCGCGTTCGGAGAAAATGCAGCGGCAGTTGAACCTGAAAATCAAGTACCGCGAGTCGTTTCGTCCGTTTGCGCCGTCGGTGCTGGCGGAACGGTGCGGGGAGTATTTCGACATAGACTGTGAGAGTCCGTACATGCTGCTGGTGGCGGAGGTCCGGCCCGACAAGCGCCGGGGCAACGCCGAAGCCGACAAGGCGCTGTTTGGGCTGGAACGCTTGAATCGGGTGCGGTCGATCATTCCGGCGATCACACATGTGGATTTTTCGGCCCGCATTCAGACGGTGGATACGACGCGCAACCCGCGTTACCACGCGTTGATTTCGAAGTTCGAGGAAAAGACCGGTTGCCCGGTCATCATCAACACCAGTTTCAACGTGCGGGGCGAGCCGATTGTGTGTTCCCCCCTGGACGCGTACCACTGTTTCATGTGTACCGAGATGGATGTGCTGGTGGTGGGGGACTGCGTGTTATATAAGGAAGAGCAGCCGGTGTGGAGCGGTCCGGGGCGCGAGGCGTACCTGAAGCGGTTCGAGTTGGATTGAGCGTTTGATGTGAGGAGTGAAGAACGTGCTGGTTGCGATCAATTGGAAACCTTCCCGCCGGGAATTGCGCAAGTTCGGCTTGACGCTGCTGGTGTTGTTTCCGCTCTTCGGGGCCTTTCTGGCCTGGCGGCTGGGGCGGATGGGCGTTTTCTACGGCTGTGCGGGTGTTGGGGTGGGGGTGGAATTGCTGGTTTTGTGCGTGCCTCGGGTGGGGCTGTGGGTGTATAAAGGGTGGATGGGGCTGGCGCTGGCGTTGGGTTATGTCGTGGGGCCGGTGGTGATGGCGCTGGTTTATTATGGGGTGTTGACGCCCATTGCGCTGGTATTGCGCGCCCGGGGTAAAGATTCTTTGCAGCGTCGGCGCAAACCGGCAGGCGAGAGTTACTGGACTCCCCTCGAGCACCGCACGGATGTGCGTTCCTACGAACGGCAATTCTGAGATCGAGGAGAAAGAAAGTCCGATGTCCGATCCGCAATTTGATCGTTCCGAATCCGATCCGGGGTGTCCGGGGCCGTCGGCCCGGCGGCGGGGTCTGGTGGGGGAATTCTGGGATTACCTGATGCAGAACAAGAAGTGGTGGATGCTGCCCATCATCATTCTGTTTCTGGTGTTCGGGTTGCTGCTGGTTCTGGGCGCGCATTTTGGCGGCGCTTTGCCTTTTATTTACACGCTTTTTTGAGCGGATGAAGAAGAGTTGGGGGGAGGCATGTGGGGGGACAAGTGGGGCGAATCGGGCTTCTGAGGAACTCCTCCGATTTGAGGTGTTTCGCGTAGATGCCTGAAAACGGTTTACTTCGGAGATTGAGTCCGCCGAGATTTTCCGTAAAAAGTGCTTGATTCCCCTCGTTTTCCCCATTAGACTACGTTACCATGTGTTCTGGGCCGGAAGGTGTGGCCAGGACACGGTTTTTATGCAGGGAGTGCGGGGCATGGGTTTGCGTCTCGCATTCGAGGGTGTGTTGTCTATAATTGTCTCCCGACCCTCCGGGGCGGAGCTAAATCATGAGAGGACGGGGTGGCGTTGTGGTGTGCGCGTTTCCCCGCAGGAGATCGAACGTGTCGGAAAAGCAGGATGTCGCCCAGGAGACCGCCGGGGAGCAGCAGGCGAAGAGCGAGCAGAAGGAGTTGATTGCCTTCACGCGCGGGGAAGTGAAGGACGAGGAGGGCTCCGTCAAGCGTTATTGCGTGGAGGTGGCTCCTGAAATCCTCGGAACAAAACTGGAAGAGGTGCTCCAATCGCTGCGTAAAACGGTGATCGTCGAAGGGTTCCGCCGGGGCAAGGCGCCGGTGAGTCTTCTGAAGACCCGCTATGGCAAAGACGCGGAACAGGATGCCCTGAACGAGATCGCCGCCAGTGTGACGGAACAGATTATCGAGGCGGATGCCCTGAACGTGGTTGGGGAACCGACTCTGCACGACAGCAAGGTGGAAGCGGACAAGCCCGTGGCGCTCGAGATTGACATTGAGGTGCGCCCGACGGTGGATGTGCAGGGCTACACCGATGGCACCTACGAAGTCGAGGTGGCGGCGGTGACGGACGCGGGCGTGGAAGCGCGCCTGGAAGAGTTGCGCAAGAGCAATGCCACCTACGAACCGGTGGCGGACAAGGCTCAGGGGTACGCCAAGGGCAATGGTGCCGCGCTGGACATCGTGGTGGTGGGGCCGGATGGCAAGCGGATGGAGTCGTTGTGTCAGGAGAACATGTTCCTGCGCGACCCGCAGCAGAGTCTTTTGACCGAGGTTGCCGAGGCCCTGGTGGGCAAAAAGCCGGGTGAAACGTTTGAGCAGAAGGTGTCGCGTACGGTCAAGAACCGCACAGGGGAAGAAGAGACCTATGTGGATACCTATACGGTGACGGTGCGCGAGATCAAGGAGTGCATCCTGCCCGAGTTGGACGATGAGTTTGCCAAGGATCTGGGCGACTATGCGACGCTGGACGACCTGCGCAAGAGTGTTCGTGAGACGCAGGAGTCGCAGGCCGATTCGCAGAAACGCCGCCAGGTGGTGGACAAGGTGCTCGACCACCTGATCGAAGTCAACGCCTTCAGCGCTCCCAGGACGCTGGTGAACGCGCAGCAGTACCAGAATGTATCGCGTCAGATCAATCAGTTGCGCATGTTCGGGATGGACCCGGCCAAGATGGGGTTCAACACGGAGGCGTATATGGAAGTGGCGCGGGTGCAGGCCGAGCGCGACGTGAAGAGCATGCTGCTGGTCGAGGAAATCGCCAAGAAGGAAAAGCTGGTTGTGGGCGATGCGGATGTGGATCAGGAGATCGAGCGGTTGGCCAAGGCGCAGGGGCGCAAGCCGCTGGCGGTGCGCGCGCGTCTTGAGGCTGAGAAGCGTCTCGATGGTTTGAAGGACGAACTTCTGGGTCGCAAGGTGGAAGATTATCTGATGGAAAAGAACACCATTTCGGTGGTGGAACCCAAGCCCAAGAGCGAGTAAGACGGAAGAAGCCAGGGAGCGACCCGCTACTATGTATGTCCCCATCGTCATCGAACAAAGCGAACGCGGCGAGCGTTCCTACGATATATATTCCCGATTGTTGAAGGATCGGGTGATTTTCCTCGGTTCCGAGATCAACGATCAGGTGGCCAACGTGATTGTCGCTCAGATGTTGTTTCTGGAGTACGACGATCCGGACAAGGATATCACGCTGTACATCAACAGTCCCGGGGGTGTTGTGTCGGCTGGGCTGGCGATTTACGACACGATGCAGTTCATCAAGCCGGATGTTTCGACGATGGTGGTGGGACAGGCGGCTTCGATGGCGGCGGTGCTTCTGGCGGCGGGGTGCAAGGGGAAGCGGTTTGCCCTGCCCCACTCGCGGGTCATGATTCACCAGCCGGCGGGTGGATTTCAGGGACAGGCTTCCGACATCGAGATTCAGACGCGCGAAATCCTGCGTTACAAGAAGCGCCTGAACGAAATTCTGGCCGAACACTCGGGACAGAAACCGGACAAGGTGGCCAAGGACAGCGACCGGGATTGTTTCATGGGGGCGGATGAGGCCAAGAAATACGGTCTGCTGGACGAGGTGATGGTCAAGCGCGAGAAATAATCGGGAAGGCCGGTTTCGGTTCGTTCCACGTTTTCTGTGTTCAATCTGAAAAGCCCCCTGCGTGGGGGCTTTTCTATTCACGAAACCCAGCCCCACACAAAAGGACGGTCTGCCATGTGCGCCATTGCCCGAGCGGTCTTGAAGCCCAAAGAGGAGCGCCGGTTGTTGCGTGGCCATTTGTGGGCCTACCGCAATGAATTTGCCTGGCTTCCGGCCTCCTTGACGGATGGCGAACTGGCCGATGTTTACAGCCACGACGGGAAACTGGTGGGACGCGGGTTCTATCAGGCCGAGGGGGGGATTGCCGTCCGGGTTTTGTGCCGTCAGGCCCACGAGGTCGAGAAGGATTTCTTCCGGGAGCGTATTGAAGCCGCGTTGCGGCTGCGGGAGCGTTTCTTCCCGGAAAGCCGGGTGTACCGGTGGATGCATGGGGAAAGCGACGGGCTGCCGGGACTGGTGGCCGACCGTTTTGGGGCCGTGGTGTCGGTCCGTACCTCCTGCGGGTTCTATGAGCCGTTTGCTCAGATTCTGGCGGATGTGTTTCTGGGATTTAACGGGGTGGAGGGGGTGCTTTTCGAGTATCGGAACGCTCACCAGGTATTTGGAGACGTACCAGAGGAAATAGAAGTTACGCTCGATGGCGTGCGACTGGGGTTTGCGCTGTCGGCGGGACAGAAGACGGGGCTTTTTCTCGATCAGCGGGAGAATTGCCGGTTGCTGGACCGAGTGGCGCCGGGTGCGCGGGTGTTCGATGGGCATTGTTATATCGGTCAGTGGAGTTGTCGGGCAGTTCGGGCCGGAGCGGCCTCGGTTCTGGGTGCCGACACGTCGCAGCGCGCGATTGACTGGGCACGGCACAATGTGGCCTTGAACGGGGGAAGCGACCGGTGTCAGTTGGAGTGTGCCCCGGTGGAACGGTTGTTGAAAAGCGGGGCGCGGTTCGACGTGGTGTGTCTCGACCCGCCCGCACTGGCCAAGGGACGTTTGTCTGCCAGTAAAGCGTTGGAACTTTACCTGGTGTTGAATCGCGACGGTATGAAGGCGGTGGAGCCGGGTGGGTTTTTGATTTCGTCGTCCTGTTCGCAACCGGTGGATATGTCTCTTTTTCTGGAAATGCTCAAGCGGGCTGCACGGTCGGCGCAGCGGCAGGTGACGATTCTGGAATTGCGGGGCGCTCCCCTTGACCACCCGGTTTTGATGGAGATGCCGGAGACGTCATATCTGACTTGCGCGCTCCTTCAGATTCACTGAGAGACCTTTAATTCGATCATTTCAATTTCTATATTATTGATTTTGAGTCTCTTACGCGATTTCCTTCATAGGAAACCCGCAGGTGTGAAATGCTACTTATGCGCTACTTAATGCGCGTGGGGATGACTTTTTTTTATTTCGAATGGCGGGTTTCGGACGCGAATCGTTTTCTGGAAAAGGATTTCGATTGTAACTGCAAATGAATCAGTATGGAGCGTTTATGGCGTCGGATTCCCTTCTTTGCTCTGAGATGAGCGCCGGGTATTTTATGTTCTTCATCGAATCCATCAGGTAGCAATATGAAAGATTCTGAATAGAGGGGATACGATTTTTCTTGTTCTCTGATGGCGCTACTTGATATATTTTTGATGGGGATTAGTTGCTACCTGAACCTGGTTAGATCAATCGAGGTGGAAACTTCATGAAGACCAGGCTTTCGCAGACATTTCTGGAGACTTTGGAACCCCGTGCAAAGGATCAATTGATCTGGGATGCCGATTTAAACGGCTTCTATGTCAAATTGACCCCGGCGGGGCGTTTTGTTTTTATGGTGTACTACAGGGTGAAAGGACGGCAATACCGGCGGCGGATTGGATCGTGGCCGGAGATGTCGCCGGAGGCCGCGCGCGAGGCTGCGCGGGAAGCCTTGACTCAGGCGCGCGAGGGAGCCCCCCCCCCGGAGCGAAAGCGTTCGGGCAGGAGCAAGGAATTTCTGTTCGGTTCATTCTGGGAAGCGGTGGTTTTTCCCGATATCGAGACCCGGTTTGCCGCCTCGACGGCGGTGGCGTACCGGCGGGTCTATCGGAAGTATCTGCAACCGGTCTGGGGGGATAGACGGCTCGAGACGATTTCGCAATCGGAGATTGCGAAATTCCGCGCCTCGCTTCAAGCGTCTTCTTCTACGGCAACCCGAGTGATTTCAGTGCTTCGTTCTCTTTTCCAGAGGGCGTTCGAGCAGCATCTGATTTCTGCGAATCCGTTCGAGGGTTGGGAGAAGGATCGAGCGGAGCAGAGCGGTTCGCGGAGTTCAAGAAAAACAGCCCGTAAGGTTTTGGTGGGTGATCCGGTGGGGGAGGAACAGGAAATCTGCCGGAGAGAACAAGATGGTACCGACGGGGAAGGCGTTGAAGCGGCCTATTCGGAGGAAGAGTGGGATATCGAATCGCCGGACGCTGTCGTGATGGTTTCCGGTTTCCTTTCCAATACGGAGACGCCCGTTTTTAAAGTCGGGGGGCATCCGGAAAACCCGACCGGGCATACGGTCTTTCAGGGGGCGGAGCGGACGGAGGGAGATCTGCCGGACGGGTCTGCGCATTTGCGGGAAGGTAACCGCGAAGAAGGGAAAGAGCCGGTTGTCAATGTTCTGGGCGGGGTGGGGGGACGAGGCCACCCGGGGCGACGTCTGCCACGGCGCGCTCTTCCCGAAAGGTTGATTCCGGGTCCGGAGCGTGACCCGGCGTTTGTCGAACGGATTGCGGAGATTGCATTGCGTCCCGATTCTCGGATTACGAGTTATTATGAACCCAAGGGCCACATTTGCGAAGAGTACCGGTTGTTGGGCAAGAATTTGCTCCATACGCTCAGCTCTTTGCCCGATGCGGATGCGTCGCTTGGCAAGGTGGTGGTGCTGAGCAGTTCGGCGCAGGGGGAAGGCAAGACGCTGACGTGTGTCAACCTGGCCTTGACGTTGGCTCAGGATCTGTACGACCGGGTGGTTCTGGTGGATTGCGATTTGCGGCATCCGAAAATTCACCGGTACCTGGGCGTGACGAGTCCCGCCGGGGTGAACCGGTTGCTGGCGGCGGAGAATCCGGAGGCGGTACTGGAGGATTGTCTGGTTCGCACGGAGGGGGGGCTCCATTTGCTGATGTCCACGTCCAGCGAGTGGAATCCCGCCCAGTTGCTCGATGGCGAGAGCATGACGCGCCTGCTTACCGAGTTGCGCAAACATTATTCGTTGGTTATCGTGGACTCGCCGCCGGTTTTGACGGCTACCGATGCGTTGAGTGTGGGCGCGAAGAGCGACGGGATGTTGTTTCTGTTGCGTGCCCGCCGGACGCAACGGGAGCAGATTCAGGAGGCGCGTCAGCGCATTGCCCGGCTCGAAATCCGCATGCTGGGTTATGTGATCAACAATATCCGGAGTTTTCTGCCGCAGATCTGGCGGAAGTACTATTATGGTAATTATTGAAAATTCAATAGAGAGAGCCTTTTGCAAAAGTAATTGGGTAAGCTGAGAAAAAACGGGGAGATTTCTTGGCGAGAATGCATGTTCATTTACACTTTACCGCTCAGATCGCCTTTTTTTCGACTTTTGCAGAGGTTCGATACTATTCAGGTGGCCCCGAAGGGGCCTCCCGATCAGTTGCTTCGCAGGCTTGTAAGCCAGCCGTGGGTGACAGAAGGGAACCCACGGAGAAGGAATTGCATATTTCGCACCCAGAAGGGGTGCCCCAACGAAAATGAAATCAATGATTGGGGAACCCCTTCGGGGTTCGATTTATTATGGGGACATATTCCGTAGGTTCCCTTCGGTCACCTACGGCTACTCAAGGGGAATCCCTTCGGGATTCAAGAACAACAGCAATGCCTTTGAGCCGGTAAGCAGCAAAGATTTTTGCAAGAGGCTCGATATTCACTGAATAATTGCTTATCACATCCAGTGATTTTTCTGTTTTCGATGTTTCTGGGAACGCGTGGATTTCTTCTGCAATGCGACAGCGGCGCAGGTTGTCTTCTTTCGAATACTCCCATTTGACAATTGCATAGCCGGATGGCTCGGGGTATATTTCCGGCCATGAGGGTTGTTCTGTTTTGCGGGTTGTGTTGGGAGGAGGAGGGATCGTGTCACGGGATCGTGGGGAAGAAGGCTTGTCGAACCGCGGGATGCCGCATGCGCTGACAGGGATTGCCGAGAAGATGCTGGATGCGGGTTTCTGGGTGCCTCTGGCGCCCAATGCGCACGCGTTGCTGGCATTGCCGGAGACGATTCGGCAGATGAATGTGGCGATTGCCGAGGAGGCACCGTCGGTGGTGTCTCTGGCCAGTTATCCGGAGGTTCTGGAACGTGAGGCCTTGATTGCCCGCATCGAGTCGGTGAGCGCGCGTCCTCAGGCCCTCCGTTTTGACCGGTCGGGTCGCGAGTTGAGCGAGGCGGACTGGGCGGATTTGTTCGAGAATCTGGGGACAGAGACGATTCCCGAGTCTCTGGCGGTGCGGTGGGGCGTGGCGGTGCGGCGCTCGGCCATGCGCAGTTTCCCGACCGACCTGGAAGTGTACAAGCATCCGGGCGAGTACGACCTGGAGCGTTTCATGGAGACGACGGTGTATCCGGGTGAGCCGCTGGCGTTGCTCTGGGACAGCCGGGACGGCGAGTGGTTTCTGGCGCAGATGTACAATTACCTGGGGTGGATTCGCAGCCGGGATGTGGCGGTGGCCGGGAGCCGCGAGGCGCTGGGACCGTTTCTGGGGAGTGGGGTGCCGCTGGTGGTGACGGGGCGGCAGGTGACGAGTGCCTGTTCCCCCGGGCGTCCGGATCTTTCGGAATTGTTGCTCGATATGGGGACCCATTTGCCGCTTCTGGCGGAGTCGGTGTTGCCGCCCGACGTGGCGGGGCAGAGTGTGGCGGGCAATCATGTGGCGCTGGCGCCCCGGCGCGGGGGGGAAAGCGGGGCGCTCTTTGTCGAACCGATTCTGATCTCGAAAGGCGCGGATGTGTCGGTGGGGCCGCTTCCCTATGCGCGGTCGGTGATTCTGCGTCAGGCGTTCAAACTCCTGGGGGAGCGGTACGGCTGGGGGGGGATGTACCACGCACGGGACTGTTCCTCGCTGATCATGGATGTGTTCCGGTGTTTTGGGCTGCAACTGCCGCGCAACGCGGGGCAGCAGGCGCGTCTGCCCGTGGGGCGTTCGGTGGAGTTCCCCGCGTCGGCCACGCTGGCCGAGCGGGAGGAGTTGATGGCCCGGGTTCCGGCGGGCGCCGCGCTGTTCCTCGAGGGGCATGTGATGCTTTATCTGGGCCGTCTGGGGGGCGAGTACTACGCGTTGCACGATCTGTACGAGTACTACGAAGCGTCCGCCCAGGGCGCGGGTGCGTTGCTGCGTTACCCGGCAAACCAGGTGATGGTGACGCCGCTCTCGATCCGGCGCGCGAGTGGCGCAACGTTCCTCGAATCCCTCACCAGCGCCCGCGATTTTGTGCCGGCCTGAGATCTCTCTTGGAAGAAAAAACTTGAGCGCCAGATATTCGTTCTGTACAACATGAGAGTGTTGTCAGGATAGATTTCTTTATTGGGAAAGGATTTCTTATGTTGTCGAAGATCGTTGTTTCTGTTTCTGCTATTCTTTGCGCCATCATGTTTCTGTTTCCGTCGGTTGGCCGAGCGGCGGATACCCAGCCGTTGATGGCGGAAATTGACCGCGCGGCTGCACTGGGAGAGAAAGCCGATCCGACTCTGCTGGAATCGCTCATAACCCGGATCGAGAAGGATTCCAAGAGTGTTTTACCCCCGCTTCTTGGAAAACTGAAAGACGTTTCCCTGAAAGAAGAACAATGGGCGATGTATGTGTGGGCGTTGGGTTTTACTCAGGATTCCACGGTGATTGAACCCCTCACCGCGTTGCATCGGCAGAGCAAATCGGAATTGGTTCAGGCGAGTTGTCTGACCGCACTTGCCCGAATCGGGGGAGATCCTGCCGGGAAGTACCTTCTGAGTGCTCTTGACGCGGCCACAACGGGGACGCAGAAGAATGCGACCGGGACGTCCGGCACGCTTGCGGGGGAAGACGCCGACGAGTTGCCGACAGTTTCGGAAAAGCGGTTTCAAACTCTTTTTCTTCTGGCGCAAATGCAATATGAACCCGCTCTGCCCCGGATGGAAGAGGCCCTGAAGGCGAACGCTGCAGAAGGGGAACCCTGGCAGGCCAAGTTTCTGTTCGGGATGATGGGTGACAAGGCGGTTCCGTTTCTGCTGAAGAAGATTGGGGACGAGGACAAAAATGTGCGCACTATTTCGGCCTATTTATTGGGGCTCTGGTTGATGGCTCCCGAATCGGTTCAGCCGATGCAGGAGCGGTATTGGGTCGAGAAAGATTCCCGCATCCGCGGTATGATTCTGGGGTCGATGGAGAGAATCATTCCGGATCTGGCATTGATGGGAGCCTTTTTCGAACAGGTTGTAGCCAAGGAAAAGGAGAAGGAACTCCTGCAATATGCGCGTGAAACTGTGGAGAGCCTGAACCAGATGCGTTCCACTATTGCGGATGCTGAGAAAAACAAGAAGGTGTCTGCGGAGGTGTTTGAGGGCGAACGGAAGAAATTGTACTATTCATGCGGGAAGAAGGGGGATTATAAACTCTTGTCCACATCCAGCACGGTCAAGGACGAAGCGGCGCTGAAGGCCCTGCGGGAACAGATTTTGCATCGAGCGTCCGATGAAGCTTTCTATGATTACGAGAAAGTGAACAGAACGATCATGTTCAATCGTTTGATATCCACACAGGCCTCATCCGGTGGGAAATAATGGGAGGGATTTTGATGGTTGTCAGGCTTTTTCCCTTGCGTTTTGGAGGGTGTTTTTGGCAGAATAAAAGTGGGTAATTCCCGGAAATCTATTCTGCGCCGGGAAGCCTGTCCGGTACGATGGTGAGGGATCGAGAGATCCTGCGGGTGCAGGTGTGCCCGTGGGGTGCGAGAGGTGCGGCATGGCGGATTCCATCTCTTCCTACCTTGAAAGTGCGACTTTGGCGGCGCCGCGGGAAGTGTTCCGGCGGGGGGGGACTGCTATGCCCCCTTCTTCTGTTTCCACGGTGCAAGCCGGAACGGTTGCACGGCCGGTTGTGGGTGATTTTACTGTGACGTTGAGTGAGCAGGGGCGGCAGATGGCCGCCAATGCGTTCCGAGCGGTGATGGGTTCGCCTGAAAGTGGGGATGCGGCAGGGGCGGACCAGCCGGTTGCCAGCCGTCAAGGGGAGAAGAGCGGGCAGGCCCAGCCGTCGGAAGAAGCGACGGAGGGGGCTGCGGAAAAGTCGGCAGAAGCGGGTGCGGGTGAGAAGAAACGCGCCGCTGCCGGGGCGATGGGGAGCGCATCCGAATTGAGCGCGGATGATCTCGCCCAGGTGAAGGATCTGAAGGCGCGGGACCAGAAGGTGCGGGCTCACGAGCAGGCGCACCAGTCGGCGGGAGGGCAGTACGCCGGCTCGGCGCAGTTTTCGTTTGCCGTGGGACCCGATGGGAAGCGCTATGCCGTGAGTGGTGAGGTTTCGATTGATGTGTCGATGGTACCGGACAATCCACAGGCCACGATTGCGAAGATGGAAGTGGTGAAGCGCGCCGCTGTGGCCCCGGCGGAGCCTTCCGCCGCTGATCGGATGGTGTATAGCACGGCGTCGCGGATTGAACAGAATGCGCAGGGTGAATTGATTGTCCAACGGGCGCAGGAGGCCTCGGGGGGAGACGAAAGCGAGGATTCCGTGGAGGAAACATCGGCCGATACAGAACAGGATTCGACCGATTCCGAGGCGTCTTCGCGAGTTGAGGGAAGCCGTGCGCAACGCGAGGGGGCGCAGAGCGGCAGTTTTTCGGGGGTGTATGCCTGAATTGGCCTGTGCGAGAAATTGTGTGTGGGTTTTGGATGAGAATCCCCCTGTGCCGGCGAATCGAGTCGGCGCAGGGGGATTTTTCTTGCCGGGGAGTGGGGGTTTTCCCGATGAGACCGGGACGAATTCAATGATCTATCGGACTCAAAATAAAGGAGATAGCGTGTTCTTTCTTAAAATAGTCCCGGTTTGCCGTTATCCGGGGAGTTTCTTGCCGTTTTTTTGACGTTTTCTGGCCTTGACAGTGTTTTGGGGGGCTGATAAAAGTAGAGCAATTTAGGTTGGGGAAGGGATACCCAAGTGGGCGAAAAAAAGAGTGCGAGACTGATGCTGGAAGACGGAACCTGGTTCGAGGGTACGGCTTTCGGCGCCGCGGGCGAAGTGACAGGTGAGGTGGTGTTCAATACCTCGATGACGGGGTATCAGGAGATTCTGACCGATCCGTCTTACACGGGGCAGATGGTCACGATGACCTATCCGCTGATTGGCAACTATGGGGCGAATGGCGAAGACGAGGAGTCGGACCGGCCCAAGGCTACCGCTCTGATTGTGCGGGAGTTGCCCGCTCTCTACAGCAACTGGAGAGCATCCGAATCCCTTGATGATTACCTGAAACGCTCGGGCATCATGGGGTTTGCGGATATTGACACGCGGTCGCTGGTGCTGCTGCTTCGCAACCGGGGCGCGATGAACGGGGTGTTGAGCAGCGAGGATCTGGATCTGGATTCTCTGCTCCAGAAAGCCCGTCAGGCTCCCAAGATGGCGGGGTTGGACCTGGCCCAGGTGGCGACGGCGCCCGAGCGGTACACGTATGAGGGAGCCCGGCGCGGACTGCCGCAGGATGGCCGCCCGGTGTGGCGGGTGGTGGCCTATGATTATGGGATCAAACGCAACATTCTGGATCTGCTGCGGGCCGAGGGGTTCGATGTGACGGTGGTGCCGGCCCGGACACCGGCGGCGGATGTGCTGGCGCTCAATCCGGATGGGGTGTTTCTGAGTAACGGTCCGGGTGATCCTGAACCGTGTACCTATGCCATCGAGGCGGTGCGGGGACTTCTGGGGCGTACGCCCCTTTTTGGTATCTGCCTGGGCCATCAGATTATGGGATTGGCGATGGGGGGTAAGACCTACAAACTGAAGTTCGGGCACCGGGGCGCGAACCATCCGGTGCGCGACGAAGCGACGGGACGCATCGAGATCACGTCCCAGAACCACGGGTTCTGTGTGGATGCGGAGAGTCTGGACACCTCGAAGGTGGAAATCACGCACTGGAACCTGAACGACCAGACGGTCGAGGGGATCCGGCACCGGGAGTTGCCCGCGTTTTCGGTTCAGTACCACCCGGAAGCGGCGCCCGGTCCGCACGATGCGTCGTATCTTTTCCCGCGGTTCCGCAAGATGATCGAGGAGTTCCGGGGACGGTAAGAGTTGGATCTGGCTGGTTGATATAAGGTTTATTGTTTCTGAAAAATATAACGACACTGAGGATTTCATGCCCAAACGCACAGACATCAAAAAAATTCTGATTATCGGGTCGGGACCGATTGTGATCGGCCAGGCCTGTGAATTCGACTACTCGGGGACGCAGGGGTGCAAAGCGTTGCGCGAGGATGGATTCGAGGTGGTGCTGGTGAACTCGAACCCGGCGACGATCATGACGGACCCGCAGTTCGGCGACCGGACGTATGTGGAGCCGCTGACGCTGGACTACGCGACCGAGATCATCAAGGTGGAGCGGCCCGATGCGTTGATTCCGACGCTGGGTGGCCAGACGGCGCTGAACCTGGCGATGGAACTGTTCAAGTCGGGAGTGCTGGAGCAATACGGGGTCGAAATGATCGGGGCGCGACCTGAGGCGATCGAGCGCGCCGAAGGGCGCGAGGCGTTCAAGGCGACGATGGTCCAGATCGGCGTGGATGTGCCGCGCAGCGGGATCGCCCGCACGATGGATGAAGCGCGCGCAATCGCGGAATACGTGGGGTTTCCGAATATCATCCGTCCAGCTTTCACAATGGGCGGGACGGGCGGTGGCGTGGTGTACAACCGCGAGGAGTTCGAGGAAGTGGCCACGCGCGGCCTGTTCCTTTCACCCGTCTGCGAGATCATGATCGAGGAGTCGCTTCTGGGTTGGAAGGAATACGAACTCGAGGTGATGCGCGACACGGCGGATAACGTGGTGATTATCTGTTCGATCGAGAATCTGGACCCGATGGGGGTCCACACTGGCGATTCGATCACCGTGGCGCCGGTTCAGACGTTGACGGATGTCGAGTATCAGGCGATGCGCGACGAGGCGATCAAGATTATTCGCGCCATCGGGGTGGACACGGGCGGCAGCAACATCCAGTTCGCCGTGGACCCGAAGACGGGCCGCCGCACGGTGATTGAGATGAATCCGCGTGTGTCGCGTTCGAGCGCGCTGGCGAGTAAGGCGACGGGTTTCCCGATTGCGAAGATCGCGGCGAAGCTGGCGGTGGGGTACCGGCTGGACGAGTTGTCGAACGACATCACGCGCAAAACGCCTGCGTGTTTCGAGCCGACGATTGACTACTGCGTGGTGAAGATCCCCCGTTTTGCGTTCGAGAAATTTCCCGGCGCGGATCCGACGCTGGGTTCTCAGATGAAGTCGGTGGGCGAGACGATGGCGATTGGCCGAACGTTCAAGGAGGCCTTGCAGAAGGGGTTGCGGGGCTTGGAGATCGGGCGTTTCGGACTGGGATGCGACGGCAAGAGTTTGCCCGAGGCGTTCGATGGGAGCGACCGCGCGCTGGAGTCGGCTTTGCGCCGTCCGACGGCGGAACGGATTTTCTATGTGAAGCATGCCCTGGATGTGGGGCGGAGCATCGAGGATATTTATGACTTGACCGGGATTGATCCGTGGTTCCTGGCCAACATGCTGGAACTGGTGGAGGCTGAGCGCGAACTGGAGCGCGAGGTGGCGCCGTTGATGGATCGGCCCGAAGAGCGCCTGCCGGGCAGCGAACTCGCAAAGCGGTTCCGGAGCGCGAAACGGATGGGGTTCAGCGATTATCAGTTGGCGACGCTGACGAATCGGGCTGAAGGGCGGGTTTCCGAACACGTCTGGACCGAGATGGATGTGCGCCGGTTGCGTCAGGATCTGGGAATCCGGGCCGTCTTCAAGTGTGTGGACACGTGCGCGGGTGAGTTCGAGGCTTATACGCCCTATTTCTACTCGACGTTCGATACCTCGCAGTGTGAGTGGGCAAACGAGTCGAACGTGAGCGAGGACCGCAAGCGGATCGTCATTCTCGGCGGCGGTCCGAACCGGATCGGGCAGGGGATCGAGTTCGACTACTGTTGTGTGCAGGCGGTCTTTGCGCTTCAGAAAATGGGATACGAGGCCATTATGGTGAACTCGAATCCCGAGACGGTTTCGACGGACTACGACACGGCGGACAAGCTCTACTTCGAGCCGTTAACGATCGAGGACGTTCTCAATATCTGCGAGCACGAGCGCCCGCATGGGGTGATCGTTCAATTTGGGGGACAGACGCCCCTGAATCTGGCGAAGAAACTGGAAGCGGCGGGGGTGCCGATCATCGGGACTTCGCCGCGCAGCATCGAGTTGGCCGAGGACCGCAAGTTCTTCAGCGAGTTCCTGAACCGGCTCGATATTCCCCAGACGGAAAGCGGGACGGGTTTCACCTACGAGGAAACGCGGGCGGTGGCGCAGCGGATCGGGTACCCGGTGATGGTGCGTCCGTCGTTTGTGCTGGGTGGCCGCTCGATGGAAGTGGTGTACGACGATGTGATGCTGGAGCGCTACATGCGCGAGGCGGTGAAGATTTCGCCCGAGCATCCGATCCTGATCGACAAGTTTCTGGAAGAGGCGATCGAGGTGGATGTGGACGCGCTGTGCGACGGCGAGCGCGTGGTGATCGCGGCGATCATGGAGCACATCGAGGCGGCGGGTATCCACTCGGGCGACTCGGCGTGCGTGATCCCGCCGCACACGCTTTCCAAGCCTGTGCTCGACACCATTCGGAAATACACCGAAGCGATGGGGCTGGGGCTGGACGTACGGGGGTTGATGAATGTCCAGTACGCCGTCAAGGGCGAGAAGGTTTACGTGCTTGAGGTGAATCCGCGCGCGTCGCGGACGGTGCCGTTTGTGAGCAAGGCGACCGGGTGCCCGGTCGCGCAGATCGCCACGCGGATCATGACGGGCGAGACGCTTGAAAAGATCGGGTTCACGAAGGAAATCGAGGTGTCGCACTTTGCGGTGAAGGAAGCGGTGCTGCCGTTCCTGAAGTTCCACGGGGCGGTGATTGCGCTGGGACCGGAGATGCGTTCAACAGGCGAAGTCATGGGGATTGATCCGAACTACGGTCTGGCGTACCTGAAATCGCAGGCGAGCGCGGGCGGGCGGATTCCGCGCGAGGGTGGAATTCTGATTTCGGTCAACGAACACGACAAGCCCGCCATGGTGGGAATCGCTCGAAAGTTTGTCGAGCAGGGATACAAGGTGTTTGCGACGCGCGGCACACATGCGGTGTTTCAGGCGCATGGCATTCCTTCTACGTCCGTGCATAAGGTGAACGAGGGGCGTCCGAATCTGGTGGATTTCATTATTGATAAGTCCATCAATCTGATCATCAACACGCCGCTGGGATTGCAGGCGAAGTCGGATGAGTTCGCAATCCGCTCGAACGCAATCGCGCGCGGGATTCCGTTGCTGACAACCGTGGCCGCCGCCCGGGCGGTGGTCGAGGGGCTGGAGGCTCGGTGCCATGTGCGGCCCACCATCAAGGCGCTTCAGGATTACCACCAGGCGATTCTCGAACAGGCGGCGGGTGGCTGCAGGTAAACACAGGGGAGTGGGAAGGGATGGAGACACGCGCGTTCGGACGGACGGGGAAGCAGGTTTCGGTTCTGGGAATGGGAACCCTGCGGTTTGAGAATCCGGACGATCTGGACGCGATGGCCGAGGTGGTTTACCACGCGTTCGAGCGCGGGGTGAACTACTTCGATACCGCCCCGATGTATTCGAAAGACCGCAGTGAAACGATTGTGGGAAGGGCTGTCCCGGAAATGCGAAAAACGGGACGGCCTTTTTTTGTGACCAGCAAGAGTATGGCGTCTGAGGCGAAGTATGTTCGGAAAGATCTGGAGCGCAGTCTTCAACGGCTGAATGTCGAGGCGATTGATTTTTATCATGTCTGGAGCCTGATTCAGCCGCATCAGTTGGGGGAGCGGCGAGCGGGGGGGGCGCTGGACGAGTTCCGCAAGGCCAAGGAAGAGGGACTGGTCAAGCATCTCTGTGTTTCGACTCACCTGGGCCACGAGCATGTTGGGGCGATGCTCGACGAGGCCGAGGGGTTGTTCGAGGGGATGTTGCTGGGCTTGAACGCGCTGAATGCCCGGATGCGTCTGCCGGCTATCCGCGAAGCGGCTCGGCGGGGAATGGGAATCGGCACGATGAACACGCTGGGCGGGGGACTGCTGACGGCGTACGCGGAGCATTTCGATTTCCTGAAGCGGTCCGGCGACCCATCGGTTCTCGACGCGGCGTTGCGATTCAACCTGTCGGTTCCCGAGGTGTGTGTGGCGCTGGTGGGGTTCCGCAACAAGCGGGACGTGGACACGGCGGTGGACGCGGTCGAGCGGATCGAGTTGTTGGACGCGGGGGAATTGCAGGAGTTCGTGGAGCGGGTGGACGCGTCGTGGGAAGGGTTCTGCACACGTTGCAACTACTGCGCGGGATGCCCGGTGGGGGTGCCGGTTCTGCACCTGATGGAGGCGTACAACCACCATCGGTTGAAGGGGCCTGATCACCCCAAGGGCGTTCTGGACCGGTTGCGTTCGCATTGGGCGATGCCCGATTTCCTGGAGCGGATGAACGCCTGTACGGCGTGCGGGCGTTGTGAGCGGGTGTGTACGCAACACCTGCCGATTCTGGACCGGTTCGACGAGATTCGCGCCTTGGTGGAAGCGGAAGCGAAGCGGGGCGTGAAACCGAAGGCGCGGCATTGAGGCGGGGCGGAATAAAACCGATTTATTTTACCACGAAACGCACGAAAGACACGAAACAGCAAGTCGGGTTGCGCAAGATGGGTTAGTTCAGAGAATGACCCTCGCCCGGACGAGACATTTGAAGAAGATGAGTATCAAGAGGGGGAGAAGGCCCGAAGTGACCTTCTCCCCCTCGGGTTTTCCTTCACTTGTACAATACCCGTTTGGAGGACTATTCCGGCTGGATAAAGATACAGTCTCGGCTTGAAGTCCAACGGTCCGGTGGTATAATTTTCACATTGGACAATTTAGAGTATTCCGTAGGGGCGGGTTTCAAACCCGCCCGGCAGACGTTCCGGATTGGGAAAGGGCGGGTTTGAAACCCGCCCCTACAGATATTTCTGCTTGGAACACCCAGAACAGAGAATGGCAGGGTTACGGTTCGTCTGTTGTGTGTTTCAAGAAAGTGGTTGGGCCGCACTTTCGACCGGGATCTGGCGTCAAGTTGCTTGGGATTATTCGAATTGTTTCCGGAAGTCTCGGAATTCGGCGCGCAGGGCGGCGAGTTCGTCGCGGAGTTCGGCCATTTGTTCTTCGATCTGGGCGATCCTCTGGTTCTCTTCCTGGACTTCCAGCGCGGCGGATTCGAGGCGGACGGTCCCGTTGGACTGGGCGGCGGGTTCTTCCAGGGGTTCCCCGGCGAGCAGGTGGGCGTAGCGCGATTCTTTGAATCCGACCTGACGGGGGAGTTGTTTGACGAGGGGATCGGGGCGTTCGATGAGCTGCTGGAGGGTGGCTTCGACCTCGGCAAGGTCGTTGAAGTCGTGCATGCGTTTACAGCGCCCGCGCAGCTCGCCGAGGGTCTGAGGACCGCGCAGCATGAGTTCGCAGAGGATGGCGACCTGGGCGTCGGTGAGGTGGAGCGCCTGGCCGAAGTTGTGTTTGTATTTGGGGACACGGGCGTCGCTGGAGATGACTTGTCCGGCCAGGGCGATCTGGCGCAGGCCGTCGAGTGCGCGCACGACGGTCTTGTCGTCGTAGGAGACCATCGGGTTGCGGTTCGATTTCTGGTTGCAGGCAGTGGTGAGCGAGTTAAGCGTGAGGGGGTAGTATTCGGGCGTGGTGAGGGCCTTTTCGATCAGGCAGCCCAGAACGCGTACCTGGGAGGGAGTCAAGGGTTCCATGCGCAGGCCTTTCTCGTGGAATCGGCGTGGAAGAGCCGGGTGTGTTGTAGGGAATGAATTTGCAGGCATCCGGTTTTCCACCGCGAAGGCATGATAGGGGTGGGGGCGGGTGTCTGTCGAGGTAAAAAGGGGGAGAGGCGGGGCCAGGATGGTGGTTGCGGTGGGCAAGGCGGGTTGGCGGGTGCGAATTTTCCCTTTCACGGAATGTTCTAAACCGCTTGCGTGTGAGGGAGAGGGTGTGGTAAGTATCGGAATAGTCGGCCCCGGCTCTCCTGGGGCTGTGGGCTTTTCTCGAACACGCAGGGGTTGTTCTTCGCTGGTTTTTTGTGGATCGTCGCTTTGTTCTTTTGTGTTCATTCCCGTTGCAAGGAGAGCGTTATGCGTGCTTTTTCCTTTCTGATCCTGCTTTGTTTTTTCTCCTGTTTCTGTCTTACCGGTTGTACGTCGCTCGATACGGCGGTTGCGTTCAATGATTTGAACCTGGAACCGGGTCGTGAGAACGTGTGCCATGTGAATGGCAAGATTTCCGGGTTGTATCTGTTCAGTTTCCCGATTGTCACGGGGGATCCGGCGGCGCCGGGAGAGTTGAGCATCGTCTTCTTTGAGAACACGGCGAACCTCAACCGGCTGGCCGACATGATGTCGCGGTTTGCCAGGCAGCAGGGCGCAACGGATCTGGTGGATGTCAATTCTTCGTCTTCAAGCATCTGGTTGTTTCCGACCTTTGTTCTGTTCTGGCGCACTCAGGTGATGAGCGCGAACGCGGTTGTTCCGGAGGTTAAACCGAATACGCGTACGGTGACCCCCAAGTCCGGCGGGGCGGCGGTTGAGCGTCCGGTCGAGGGTTTGCAGCCCCCCACTCCGGGGGGCAAGGGTATGGATGGTCCGCAGAATGTGTCGGATTCCGGGATGGCGGGCGTTCAGTCGGCGATCATGGAATTGCAGGAGAAGCGGAACATCTCGGAATTGACGATTCAGTGGGGGCCGACGGCCGCAACCGAGTACGACGTGCTGGTGTCTCAGGACAAATCGGATTGGTTTCCGGTTGCTTCGGTGAGCAACGGGATGAGCGGAGAGAAACGGTCGCTCAAATTCAAGGAGGTGGCTGCCTCCTACATCAAGGTGTTGGCCAAGCGTCCCACCGGCCCTGGGAATTACACGATTGTTCAGATCCAGGCGTCGTAGAGGGAGAGTCGTGTGGCGGGGTGCGAGGATTCGAGTTCTGGGGCGACGATCGAGAGTCTGGCAGATGAAGATTGGATGTAAGGCGGGGATGACGCAATTCTGGCGACAGGCGATGGCCGTTTATCGGGTGTCGAGTCTGGCGCTGTTGCTTTGTCTTTTCTCCGGAGTCGCTGTGGCTCAGACGCCACCGGCGCCTCCCGCTTCCAAACCCGCGTTGGCGTTGCCTGGCGCGAAACCGGCACCAACGCCGAAAGCAGCTGGCGTGTCAATGCCCGCTTCCAAACCGGCGATTCCACCGGCTAAAACGCCGCAGCCTGTGTTACCGACCCCGCCCCCTGTTCCAACCGTTGCTCTTCCTCAAACGACAAGTGTGACGCAGCAGGCTGCGCCTGCGCCGGTGACGACCGGGACTCAGTCGGGGAGAGTTCCGACGCCATCGGCGGCGCTTGCGGACTCGATTCGGGCGCAGTTGGAGAAACCGACGTCAGCGTCCGTGACATCCGAGCCTGTTATGGGGGGGCGTGTGTTCCGGATTGGATTTTTGAGCGTATCGAGCGGGGGAACACAGGATTTCGAATGGTACCAGCAGGTTCAGAATCATCTGCGGGAGGATAAGGCTTTTCGCAAGGTGATGGCGGATGCGGGGTTGAGCGATCTGCATCTGCGTCAATGCGACGGGCCGGAGGACATGCTCCAGCGTATGGGTCAGGCGGAGTTCGATCTGGTGTTCTGCCCGGCGATGGTTTATGTGCAGGACCGGATCGTTCGATCCAATCTGTATGAGCCGTCTGAGGGAAAACCCGGGGCGGATCGCTATGTGGTTTTCTCCAAGACGATGATGCGTCCCTCGACCGAAAAGGGGGATGGCCGGGGACGGCATATTGTGCGCAACGGGGTGCTGTTCAAGCGCAAGACGTCCGATTTGAACAAGAGAAACGTGAAACGCCTGCTGGGCGATCCATCGTCTGTCCTGGCGGTTTCGGGTTCTCACGACGCGGCGGGGTATTTCTATGTGCGCAAGATGCTCTGGGAAGAGTATGAACACTGTTCGCCGAAGTTTCTGTTTTTCGGTTCGCCGCAGAATGTGTTCAAGGCGGTGGTGAGCGGGTTGTGCGACGTGGGCGCGTGCGATGAGAGTGTTCTGCAGGAAATGCTGGAGGAGTTGAGTGGGGGAGAGAAGGTGGATCTTTCCCGGGACGACAATCCGTATGTGACCCTGATCAACCGGACGCAGCCTGTTCCCACTGATCCGCTTCTGATTCGGGCAATTTATGGACCGGGCATGCCGGGCGCCTCGGTGGGCGCGGAAATGCGCCGTTCCCTGTGGCGCTTGTACGAGGTCAATCCCAGCGCCCCGCGTATGCTTCGGGGCGATGAAGAACAGGAGCGGGCGTACAAGGAAATGATGGACGATGTCAAATTGACACAGGGGTACACACGGTGAATATTCTGGGGAAACAGGCCAGTCAGGTTCTGGTGGTGGTCGCGCTGCTGGTGTGTGTGGCGATGGTGGGGGTGTTGGCGCATGTGGCCAGCCTGTATCGTCAGGAGCTGGATTCGAATGTGACGGTGGCGGTCCGGGCATTCGAGTCGTCCGGTGCGCTCAAGCAGGCGGACGATCCCCGGGTGGACTTCAACAAGATCGAGGAACTGGCGAAGAGTTTCGTGGGAGAGATGCGCATCCGGAATCTGTATGTGGCGAAACTCGCGAAACGGGGCGATCAGACGAATCCGGTGGTTCTGTATCCCTATACGTATGAAATGGACCATCCGATGGATTGGCTGCAATCGCTCGACGCGTTGCGGCGCGAGCCGATCCGCTTGAACGGCGAAGAGGTGGGCGCGCTCTATCTCGATCTGGATACGACGACGCTGAGTCTGGTGCGGGTTTCCATCTCCATCGCGATCTTTCTGATTCTTCTGGCGGTTCTGGCTCTGAGCGTGCGGATTTTCCGCCAGGAACAGACGCTGGCGGTGACGACGGAGATTCTGGAGCAGAACCGGCGTGAGTTGATCCGGATGGAGCGGTTGTCGCTGGCGGGGTTGCTGACCGCGAACATTTTCCACGACATCCGCAAGCCGATGACGAACATCAAGCATGAACTGGCCGACCTGACCGAGGCGCTGGGTGGGTTTGCGGGCGCCACGCGGGCGTTGCGCAACATGCGGACGCAGGTGACGCTCTTTTTCGACATTCTGCGGGATTTGAATCTGGAGCGGTTTGTGCGCGCGGACGAACCGGATGAAGAGTATGTGGATGTAAACCGGGTGATGGAACAGGCGCTCAATCTGGTGCAGTACGAGCGGGGCGCCACGCGTCTGCATTTGCGTTTGCGACCCGGTTTGCCGCTGGTTCTGGCGCATCCCTATCGCCTGGTTCAGGTTTTCTCGAATATTATCCTGAATGCGTATCAGGCGTTGGGGGGGCGGGGTGAGTTGCGGGTGTCAACGGGGTTCGATCCGCTTTTGACGGGGAATGAGCCGTTCGCGGCGGAGGCGGGCGAGGAAAAAGATGAGGCAACCCAACCGCTGGTTTCTGTGCCAATGGAGGGGTCCGGTGAAGGTTCCAAGGTGGTCATTGTGATCGCGGACAATGGACCGGGTATTTCCGCCGAGCATCTGCACAAGATTTTTTCTCCATTCTATTCTACGAAATCGGCCGAGGGGGGAACGGGGCTGGGGCTTTATATTTCGCGTTCGATCATCGAAGATCTGGGTGGAACGCTCAGTGTCGAGAGCGCCGAGGGAACGGGGACGCGTTTCCGGATCGTTTTGCCCGCGGCGGATTGAGGACAGGAAAGGTTTCTTTGATGTCGGAACGCGAGATGGGTGTTCTTTTGTCGGTTGAATCGGATGTGGGTTTCTTTGAAGGGGACTGGCCGGTTCCCATCGCTTATGACGCCGGGATGGTGGACCGTTTGTTTTTTCGGGGCGAGCGGATTACGAAACACGGCAACACGAGTATCCGTTTGACGGAAGAGAGTCTTCAGGTGGATCGCGGGGCCGGGCAACCGCTGTGTGTGCCGCTCGATGCGTTAGTGGCGGTTTATCCCTGCAGTACTCTGGGGAACCATTACTGGAAGGGCTGTTTCCTGAAGTTGATTTACCTGAAAGAGAACCGCTTGCGGATGTTGGGCCTTGCGATTCGGGACGCCTCCGGCGCGGGCGCGCAGGAGTGGCGGCAGTGTCTGGAGGAGCGGATTGGCGACGCCCGCAAGGGGCTTGTGCCCGATTCTGCGACGATCGAGCGGCTCATGCAGGACAACACCCGGATTTCCAGACTTCTTTGGTTCAGTTTCCTTCCAGCGATCATAGCAGCGAATGCCTTGCTGTTGCATCGGTTGTCTTTTTTTGCGGGTGGATTCGTTCTGTTGCTGCTGACCGTGCTGTCCGCCAAGATTCTCTATGACAAGCGGCGGAGCTATCCTGGTTTTGTGAAGTGACGACTTTTCTTCTCGCGCCGGATATGAGGCGTTCCGTGTCCTGTTTATCGTTTGGCGAAAGAGGGCTGGGTTATTGTGCGACATGCCTGTTTTTCCGTCCGGAAATAGATCCGGAATGTGGAGCCTTTGCCGACCTGACTCTGAACGCGAATCAGGCCGCCGTGCTGCTTGACAATACCGTAGATGGTTGCCAGTCCCAAGCCGGTACCCTGCCCTTCGGTCTTGGTTGTGAAGAAGGGGTCGAAAATGTGTTCCCGCACCTTTTCATCCATCCCTGTTCCGGTATCGGTCACGCTTAAGCAGATATGGCGGCCGGGTTTTGCCCAGGGAGAGTCGGCACAGAAATCTTCGGTCAGTTCTACGTCGTCGGTTGTGACTGTAATCTGTCCGATTCCCGAGATTGCATCGCGGGCGTTTACGCAAAGGTTCATCAGGATTTGTTCGATCTTACCCTTGTCGGCATGGACGATTCCGGCGTTCGGGCTGGGGATGAATTCGAGGTGGATGTTTTCGCCGATGGTACGGTTCAGCATTTTGAGCATGCCTTGTATGGTTTGATTGAGATCGAGGTCTTCCGCTTGAATTTTCTGCCTGCGACTGAAGGCCATCAGCTGGCTAATCAGGGACGCTGCGCGCAGACCGGCTTCCTGAACTTCCTTGAGGTAACGGTGAGTTGGGGCATCGGAGGGTGTGTCGGCGAGGATGATCTCCGTATATCCGTTGATGACCTGGACGACATTGTTGAAGTCATGGGCGATTCCGCCGGTCAATTGTCCGATGGCTTCCATCTTCTGAGATTGTTGCAATCGGTCCTCGAGCGCTTTGTATTCGGTGATGTCAATCATGGTGACCGAGACCGATGCGGGGCTCCCCTGATGGTCGGGGATGGGATGGACGCTCATGAGGGACGGGAAAGCGGTTCCGCTTTTCTTGAGATGCCAGATTTCTTCGGCCTGATGGGAGGAACGATCGAAGGTGTTGCGGAAGAGGTGATCCACTTGATTCGCCTGTTCAGGGGAGTGAAGGATTCGGATATTCTTGCCCAGGAGTTCTTCCGGCAGATACTCGTGCAGTTGTGCGAACGTTTTGTTCACATAGATCAGGTAGCCTTCCAGATCGGTGATCGCGGTTCCGTAACTGGCCGTGTCCGCCATGGTCTTGAATTTGAGAATATCTTCCTCTGCTTGTTTATGCGCCGTGATGTCGAAGGCGTAATGCAGATAAAGGTCGTCCGAAACGGGTATCCAGTAGGCGTCCCAGATGGTTCCGCCCCCGTTCACTTCCGCATGTTGGGGTTTTCCTTCATGCCAGACGCCGGACGCCTGGCACCAGGGGCAAGGGGTGTCAAATCCGGCCCAGCTTTGGAAACAGGTTTGCCCGATCCTGCATCCCGCATTCTGAGCCGCTTTGTTCATGGCGACAATTTCATGCGTTTTGGGTCTCAGAAGCAGGGCGATGCAGGGGAATGCGTCCAGAAAGATCTGGGTTCTGCGTGTTCGTTCCCGGATTGTTTCGTAGAATCGGTTGCGTTCGAGAGCGAGGACGTAAACTTCGCCCAGGCGCTGGACGGCGTTCAGTTCATTCTGCGTGTAGTCCGACTGCGCGTTTGCCAGTACGATCTGGCCCACCAAGGCGGTTCCGATGGTGACGGGGACAGCCAGCAGACGCTGGATCGGTGTCGCGATGTGGGGCAGGATTTCTCCGGAATCGTTTCCGGACGGCAGATTGGTCAGGAAGGGTTTTCCGGTGTTGAGGGCGCGTTTCCAGGTTCCCGGATAGTTCTCGTCCGGTTGGATCTCGAGTGTGAATTTCCAGAGTTTGTCCGGATAGCCGGACTGGCCGGTTGTTCGATCTATTCCGTAACAGGTTTTTTCACGGGTGTTGGGGTCGAAAACGGCGACAAAGCCGTATTGACTCCCCGTGAGACTGAGCGCGTGGTTCAATACGAGTGTGGCGACTTTTTCAATGGATTCCGATTCCGCGATCAGTGCGCGGGACAATTGGGCACAGGCCGCATCGAGACGCATTTCCCGTTGCTGGTCGAGTTCGGCGCGTTTTCTTTCCGTGATGTCTTCGAGGACCGTCGCGAGGATTCCCTTGCTGGCCATGGAAACACGGACATTGAATTGTTTTTTCTCCGGAGGATATTGCAGTTCAAATGTGCAGGGTTTCATGCGGGAGATGACCCCCAGAAAGGAATTCCGCACGAGAGGGGTGGCGTTACCGAACAGGACGCCGACCGACTCGTTCCGGCAGGCCGCAATATCCACACCCAATTGTCTCTGGCAGGTGGGGTTCATGTCCAGGATGCGGTAGTCCACCGGCGCTCCGGAGGTGTCGCGCAGGATTTCGTAAAGGATGACGCCTTCGGTCATGCCGTCGAAGAGCGAACGGAATCGGTCCTCAATTTCCCGTTTTTCGCGCCGGATGCGGGCTTCGCGCAATTCCCGATCAATGGCGGGTATCAGGCGGACGCGGTTGTTTTTCATGATGTAGTCGTGGGCGCCCTGGACCATGGCCTCCGCGGCGACCTCTTCTCCGACATCGCCGGACATCAGAATGAACGGAATGTCCAGACCGACCGTTCTGCATATTTCGAGCGCTTCCATTCCGTTGAATCGAGGCAGGTTGTAGTCCGAGAGGATGATATCCCATTCGGAGTCGCTCAGGTTGGCTCGCAATTCTTCTTCCGTCTCGACGCGCACGAGGATGAATTCGTAACCCGCCAGGCGCAAATCCATTTCGAGGAGTTCTGCGTCTTCGAGGGAATCTTCTATCAGGAGTATGCGAAGATAGTTTGACATGTGTGCTCCAGTCCATGCGCGCCGCTTCAACTAGACATTGGGGGCGTTTCATTGAGGATGACCCAATACTTGTGCAATTGCTTGATGGTGTCCAGAACTTGGTCGAAGTCAACGGGTTTTCAGATGTCGGAATGGGTGCGCAGGTGCTCGCTGGTGAGGTTATCGCTTTCCTCGCGCGAGGAGGTGATCATCACGAAAAACAGCCGTCTGCGTGCATTCATGTCCGTTTCCCCCCGCTTCTGCTGCCTGGTGTTTCGGTCAATTGGACAATCGTGTTTGCCTCTTCAAAAGAATTTGTGGGTAAGCAGGGGAGCCGTTCATCTTGTCAACTCTCTATATTAGAGTCGCTTCCGGCTTTCTGGAATCTCTGAGACCGGACCACATTTCCGGGATCAGCTTTGCCCTTTTCCCGGCCCTCTGCCCGAATCTCCCGACTCTCGCCCCCGTTCGTCATCCCCGCGCACGCGGGGACCCAGAGTAGCGCGAACGGGAAAACAGGAGGGAAATCCAAGGGAAACGCGATCAACCAGAACATCCCGGATCTGGGTTCCCGCTTTCGCGGGAATGACGAAAAACGGGATTGTGTTTTGGCGCCAATGCCAAAAACTCATCCAAAATCTACCCACAAATTCGTTCAAAGAACCTGGTTTTTAAGAGTTTGTCCCACGGCGATTCAGGGACTGCTGTCTGAATTGCCGTGGGACGGCGTTTCGCTACCGGGGTTTATTCCTCTTGAAGTTTCCCGTGTCTGTCGGCATTTTCTGCGATCCTTTGACATCAGCAACTCCCGGCGGATCGGGAAGGCACACGGGTTTTTTCTCAGAAGTCCGCCATGTTCTGGTCCTCATCGAACGGGATGGCCGCGGCGGCCTTACTGTGAGTTCCCGATGGGCTGTGGTGGTTCAGATGGAGACGGTTGTTCTTTGCGGGGAGACTGTGCGTTGCGGCCGCGGCGACTTCCAGTCTCAGGGGGCGGTGTCCATTCCCGTTGCCCATTCCATTGCCACCGGCATGGGCGCCTCCCACCAGTTTTACCAGATCGGAGACGACACTCTGCATCTGCTGGGACTGGGCCGAAAGTTCTTCACTGGCCGAAGCGGTTTCCTCGGCGTTCGAGGCGACCTGTTGGGTCACCTTGTCCATTTCGGCCACGGCGTTGTTGATCTGGTTGATTCCCTCGGACTGTTCCTCGGAGGCGGTTTTCACTTCGCGCGCGTCATGGGCGACCTGGTTGGCCGCTTCGAGGATGCGTCCGATTGCGTCGGACGCTTTGCCGACCACTTCGGCTCCGTGGTTGGATTGTTCGACGCTGGTCTGGATGAGCGTGGCCGTGTCTTTGGCGGCGACGGCCGAGCGCTGGGCCAGGTTGCGGACTTCCTCGGCGACGACGGCGAATCCTTTGCCGTGCTCGCCGGCGCGGGCGGCCTCGACGGCGGCGTTCAGGGCCAGCAGGTTGGTCTGGAAGGCGATTTCTTCAATCGTTTTGATGATGCCGGAGATCCGGCTCGAGGATTCCTTGATCTGGCTCATGGCGGTCACGGTTTCGCGCATGGCCTGATTGGCCTGTTCGGCGGCTTTCTGGGCCGTTTCGGCTCCTTCGGTGGCGCGTTTGGCTTTTTCGGCGTTGCCGTTGGCCTGGCTGGCCAGTTCTTCGAGCGCCGAGGAGGATTCTTCGAGGCTCGAGGCTTGTTCCGTGGCGCCTTCGGCCAGGCTCTGGCTGGCGGTCGAGATCTGGCCGGAGGCCGAAGCGACCTCGCGCGAACCGACGGTCATGGCCGCTATCGCGCGGTTGAGTGGACCGGTGATCGAGCGGGTGATGAACAGGGCGATGAGGATGCCGGTAATGACCGCGACGATCAATCCCACGATCATGACATTCGAGGCCATGGAGAGCGCTTTTTCGGCGTCGGTTCCAATGGTGGTGACCTCTTCCATCCCCAGGAGGGTGGTGTCCTTGGCCTCCTTGGTCACGGCGTCCCCCGCCACGCCACGCTGTTTCGTCAACTCTTCGCGTTCGAGCCAGGCGGTGAGCAGGGCGTTCATGGCTGCTTTGTACGCATCGGCATTCTTCTTGATTTCGTTAATCTGTTCTATGTTCTTCGCCTGTTTTGTGATGGGCCGTAAGGCTTCGAGTTTCTGGTTGATGGTGTCGAAGTTGGCTTGGGCGTCCTGGATGATCTTGGGGTCGCGTTCGGTCTGCGATTTCCACGAGGCGACAATGCAAGCGTTGCCCGTATCTATCAGATCGTTGACAAGCGTTATTTTGTAGAGGCGTTCCAGAAGAAGGGTTTCCGACGTTTTCTTCGCGATATCGGATTCCATCGCCTTGCTCTGATCGGCGAGGAAGTCGGCTGCCGCCTTCATGTATTTCGCGCCGTCTTCATCCATTAACTTCTGATTTTGATGCACTTCCTCGGTCTTGGCGATCGTCTGGGTCAAGAGCGTGGTGTACTCGTTGGCGGCTTTTTCGGCTTTTTCGGCCGCTGTTTTCAGGCTGGCCAAGGTTTTTCCCTTTTCCCCGAGCGCCTTGGCTTCCCCGAGATACTTGGCGACATCGGCCAGTTCCTTCTGGCCATCCGTGAGGAACTTGGCGTCGTCGGTGTACGCATATCCGCGGATGTTGTACATGGTGAGAAGCGCCGAACGCTCGACGTTGTTGGCCACGCGGGCTGCCGGGACTTTCTCCTGGGCCATGATGGAGGCCTGGCTGGTCACCTTCTTCATGTTGAAAACGGCCAACCCGCCCAGAATCAATGCGATCACAATCAGACTTGCGAATCCGAGCGCGATCTTTGTGCCAAGTTTCATCTCTTTCAACATTGGACCTCTCCTCTTTTCTTTGGATGGGGCGCCAAGGCGCCGGATACTTTCGAGTCTTTCCGAATGAGAGCGGTTTACTCTTCCCGCACTTCCACTGTCGAGCGGTCTTCCGCCAACGCCTGGATTTCGTCACCCGAGAGGACGCGGTTGATGTCGAGCAGAAGTTTCACGTCCCCTTTCGCTTTGGCCATTCCGAGGATGAAATTGGTATTGCACTGAGAACCGAATTGCGGAGGGGGTTCGATGTCTTTTTCGAGAATATCGAGCACTTCCGAGACCGTGTCCACCAAAATGCCCATCTGGACGTCTTTCTGGAGGATGCGCACATTGACCACGATGATACAGGTTTCGCTGGTGTCGGTGGTGGTTTCCATGCCGAATTGCCGGCGCAGTTCAACGACAGGGATGACTTTCCCGCGCAGGTTGATGACGCCGCGAACCGCTTCGGGCATCCGGGGCAGCGAGGTTATTTCCATGATCTTGATGATTTCGACTACCTTGAGGATTTCGATCCCGTACTCTTCTCCCGCCAGGCGAAAAGTCAGGTACTTGCCCGCCTGAGCATTGCGTGTTTCTGTGGCTATTGCCATGATTCTCCCCCAAATGGTCTCCGGATGCCGGAGTGGATTCGAAGCGCGGGATTCGACCGCGCCGTGTCTGTTTTTTTCTGGAGTTCTTTCGGTCTCCCCCCCCCTTTCAGGACTGTTGCGCGGCAGTGAGTCCGGATGATTGGGCCACGGCTGGCGTTTTTCGCTATTCATTCTCAATCGAAGGAAGGAGGGAGGCTCGTGTTTTCTAACCTGCTATCTTCCTTCTCGTTCCTTATCGTATTCAGGTCATAGATTCATGAGTAGGAAGAGTCCTAAATATCTGTCAGAAGATGGCTCGGTTTTTTGTCGGTGTTTGTCCTACAATCCGGGGAGGGGAGGAGTTCTGAGAGCGCTTGAGGAACGCGACGAGGGTTTACATGGGCTTTGCCGGAGCGGGTTTTGGGGGTTTGGGGCCGATTGGTTGGGAACGTACGGTGTCGGTTCCATGGGTATTGGAGTAACGGAAACAGGGTAAGGGGGATTGAGAAAGGAGTTGCCTCGATCTTGCGGTGGAGAGTATCGTGGGTCAAATTAATGCAGGCTGCGAACGGTGGGGTCACGCGGCTGGAGCAGGTTCTCCATTCCATGGAATTGTACTCGTTTTCTCTGGGTTCTGCGTTGTCAGTTTCTCCCATACTATTACGGCGAAGAGAGCGTTATTTCATGAGGCGCAAGAATCGTTTGAGCATGGGTTCCGAAAAAGGTCATGGGGGACAAGGTCCGCTCCGCTCGCCGGTGTCGGTCGAGGGGGAGGATGCCAATCGGCTGGCGTTTGAATTGTCGCGTATCGGGATTGTTTTTCTGGATGTCGAGGGGCGGATTCTGAACGTGAATCCGGAAATGAACGCTTTCCTTGGTTATGCGGATGGGGAACTGGTGGGGCGTTCTATTCTGGAGGTGACGCACCCGGACGATCTGGAGGCCAGCCGGGAGTTTATCGAGCGTACGGCTTGCGGTTCCGGGCAAAGTTTTCAACTGGAAAAGCGGTATTGCCACAAGCGGGGCCACACGCTCTGGGGATTGGTTACCTGTTCGCCCATTTGTGACACAAAGGGTCTCTTCCTCTATCTGATTTCACATGTTCAGGATATTTCGGAACAGAAGCGGCTCGAGGCCGATAGGGGACATGTTGCCGGGCTGCTCGAAATTTTGAACGAGAAGGAGCCCGTTCGCGATCTGATCCGGAAGGCGCTTCTATTTTTACAGTCGGTGTCGGGCTGCGAAGCGGTGGGGATTCGGTTGCGGGAAAGAGACGATTACCCCTATTACGAGACTCGGGGTTTTTCGGAAGCTTTCGTGCGGGCGGAGAAGTATCTGTGCGCCACCGACCTGGATGGGCAGTTGTTGCGCGATACGATGGGGAATGCTGTTCTGGATTGCATGTGCGGAAATGTGCTGCAGGGGCGATTCGATCCATCCAAGCCGTTCTTTACCCCGTATGGGAGTTTTCGGTCGAACTGCACCACCGAGTTGCTCGCGACGTCGAGTGAATCGGACCGGCTTGCGCGCACGCGCAACCGGTGCAATGGCGAGGGGTATGAGTCGGTGGCATTGATTCCGCTGCGCAGTGGCGGGGAGGCGTTGGGGTTGTTGCAATTGAACGACCGGCGCAAGGATCGGTTTTCGCCGGGTCTGTTTTCTCTCTTGGAGCGGTTGGCCGACACCCTGGCGATTGCGCTGGCGGAACGCAAGGCCCGGGAGCGGTTGCAGGAGAGTGAAACGCGCTACCGCCTGATTACAGAGGCGGTGACGGATTATCTGTATAAAGTCCGCCTTGAAGAGGGACGCGTGGTGGAGACCCGTCATGGGGAGGGATGCGTGGCTGTGACGGGGTATTGTGCCGCGGAGTTTGCCGAGGATCCCGACCTGTGGTTGCACATGGTGGCGGAGCCGGACCGTTCCGCGGTGCTCGATTTGTCGCGGCGGGCCGTGGCTGGTGAGGGCGACTTGAGTCTCGAACATCGGATTGTCCGGAAGGATGGTTCCATTCGTTGGATTCTGAACACGCTGATCCCCCGGCGCAACATGCTGGGAGAGGTGGATGCCTATGAGGGGTTCATTCAGGATATTACGGCGCACAAGGTGTCGGAAGAGGCGCTGCGGGAGCGGGAATTGCGTTTCCGGACGCTGTTCGAGTGCGCGCCGGTTCCTATCTGGGAGGAGGACTTCTCGGCTCTCAAGGCACGTGTGGAGGAACTGCGGGCCTTCCATGCGGACGGATTGCTGGAGTATCTGGAGGCGCATCTCGAGGAGGTGGTTTCTCTGGCGTCGCAGGTGGCGATTGTGGATGTCAACCAACGGACTCTTGAATTTTTTGGGGCTCAAAACAAGGAAGAGATTTCGAGACATCTGGAGGAGTATTTCAACGACTCGTCGCTGATTGTGTTTGCACGGGAACTGGCGGCTTTTGCCGATGGCGACACACAATTCAGCAGTGAGATTCCGATTCGTGTTCCGGGGGGCGGGGAACGGATACTGAGTCTGACCGCACATCTGGCGCCGGGACATGAGGAAAACTGGTCGCGCGTTTATGTGTCTTTTGTGGATATTACGGAACGCAAGCGGCTCGAACGGCAATTGCGCGCGAGCGAGTCCCGATACCGGTCCATTGTCGAGGATCAGACGGAAGCAATTCTTCGCTTGAAGCCGAATGGGATTTGTTCGTTTGTCAACGGACGTTTCTGCGAGGTTTTCGGGAAGAATCGGGCGCTTCTGGTGGGCGCGGCGTGGTTTCCGGAGACTGATCCGGCGGGGGCGAATGTCATTTCGTCGTTGATCTCGGAACCGACCGTTGAGAAACCGGTTTACGAGACCGAATGCCGGGTTCGGGATGGACGGTCTCAATGGCGCTGGTATCTGTTTGTGAGTCGGGGGCTTTTCGATGCGAACGGCTGGCTGGTGGAAGCGCAGGTTACGGGACACGACATTACGAAGCAGAAACTGTATGAAGAGGCTTTGCACAAGAATCAGGAACTGACTCAGCGGATTCTACGAACGGTGCCGAATCTGGTTTACATCTACGATCCGGTGGAGAAACGCAATGTTTTCTCGAATCAGGATGTGGAAAACTATCTGGGGTATTCGGCAGAACAGTTCCGGAACATGGGGACGATGGTTGTGGAGCGTCTTTTACATCCGGACGATGTCGAAAAGTTTAACCGGCATTACCAGGAATTGGAGGGCGCGGGCGAGGGGATCGTCTTCGAGTTGGATTATCGGATGAAACATGCCTCTGGCGAATGGCGTTATCTGCACAGCCGGGATACGGTTTTTTTGCGGGATGCGCAGGGGCGGGCGCGCCAGATTCTGGGCGCGGCGGAAGATGTGACCGAGCGCAAGCGGGCGGAATCGGCGCTTATGCACGCGCATGACCTGATGCGCTACGTCATCGAGAACGCCAACAGCGCCATTGCGATCCACGACCGCGATTTGCGTTATATCTATGTGAGCGACCGTTACCTGCGCGACTACCACCTCAAGGGAGTCGAGGTGGTGGGCCGGAGCCACTATGAGGTTTTTCCGGATCTGCCTCAAAAGTGGAAAGATGTGCATCAGCGGGCGCTGGCGGGTGTGGCGTCGAGTGCGGAGGAAGACTTCTATGAGCGCGCGGATGGGTCGGTGGTCTGGACGCGCTGGAAGTGCCGACCCTGGTATGAGTCGGACGGCGCGGTCGGTGGGATTATCATCTATACGGAAGTCATTACCAAACGCAAGCTTATGGAACAGGCGCTTCGGGCCAGCGAGAACCGGTTCCGTTCTTTCATGGACAACAGCCCGGCCCTGGCCTGGGCCAAGGACGAAACGGGACGGTTGGTGTATTACAACCGGGCGTTTCTGGCGCAGTTCGGAATTGGCGAGTCGGACTGGATGGGAAAGGTGGATTGTGAGATCTGGCCCGGGGAGTTTTCGGAGAAATTCCGGCAGCATGACCTGGAGGTTCTCTCATCCGGCGTCCCGCTGGAGGTGATTGAAGAGGTGCCGGGTTCCGGTGGAGAGGTCTTCCAGTTCCTGGTTATGAAATTCCTCTTTCAGGACGCAAACGGGGTGCGTTTTGTGGGCGGGATTGCCCTGGATATCACGCAACGCATCCGGGCGGAGGAACAGCTGCGGCAGTATGTGCATATTGTGACCCATTCGCGGGACTTGATGGCGCTGGTGAATCGCGATTACGCGTATCTGGTGGTCAATACGGCGTTTGCTTCGGCTTTTTCCGCTCAGGTTGAGGAGGTTGTGGGGAAAACGATTTGCGAGATGGTGGGGGGGGCGTTCTATGAAAGAGTGGTGAAGCCAAACGCCGAGGTGTGCATGACGGATCGGGTGTCGGTGCGGTATCAGGATTGGCTCGAGTTGCCCGGAACCGGCAAGCGGTATCTGGATGTTGTGTACACACCCTATATCGGGGCGGATGGCCGGGTGAAGGGTTTTGTGATAGCCGGGCGGGATATTACGGATCGCAAGTTGGCCGAGGAGGCCTTGCGGGCCAGTGAGGAGCGATTGAACCTGGCTTTGTCTTCCACCGAGATGGGGATTTTTGAGTGGGATACTGCGCAAGACCTGCAGATGTGGGACGCCACGGCCCACCGGCTTCTGGGCACCGATCCCGAGCGCTTCAACGGGCGAAGCGATGCCTTCTTTGCGTTGATGCCGCCCGAGGACCGGGAAATGGTGCGCGAGGCGCACCGACGGGCGATGGAAGAGGGGACGGCCTATGAAACGGAGTATCGGGCGATCTGGCCCGACGGCAGCGTCCACCACATTGCCGCCCGTGGGCGATTCTATCTTGATTCGACGGGGGAACCCGGCCATCTTTTGGGGGTGTGCTGGGATATCACCCAGCGCAAGGAAGCCGAGCAGGCGCTGCGCGCGAGCCAGCAGCAATACCGTCTGCTTTTCGAGTCCATGTCCAGTGCGTTTGCGCTCCACGAGGTTGTTCTCGATGGGGAGGGGAAACCTTTCGATTACCGGTTTCTGGAGGTCAATCCGACCTTTGAAAAACTGACGGGACTGCGGAAGGAACAGATGATCGGTCACTCCGTGCGCGAGGTCTTGCCGGAGACGGAGGATTTCTGGATCGAGCAGTATGGTCGGGTGGCGTTGACTGGAGAGCCGGTTTATTTCGAGCACTGGTCGCGCACGCTCGGGCGTTACTATGAGATTACGGCCTATTCGCCGCAGTACGGGCAATTTGCCGTGATTTTCCTCGACCTGACCGAACGCAAGAAGATGGATGAGGCGCTCAAGGCCTCGTGGGAGCAATACCGGCAGTTGGTGACGCATCTCGACACGATTCGGGAGGAGGAACGGGCGGGGATTGCGCGCGAGATTCATGATGAACTCGGGCAGGCGTTGACCGGTTTCCGGCTCGATATTTCCAAACTGTTTGGCGCGCTGACGGAGGATCAGGTTTTTCTGCGCGAAAAACTTGCCGGCATGGTGAAGGATATCGAGAAAACAACCGATATTGTGCATCGGATTTCCTCGGAATTGCGTCCGGGCATGCTCGACGATCTGGGCATTGGGGCCGCCGCGGACTGGCTGATGCAGGATTTCGAGTCGCGGACTGGTCTTCGGTGCGAGAGTCGCATCGAGCCGGAAGACCTGACCCTGGATCAGAAGGTCTCAACGGCCTTGTATCGGATCCTGCAGGAAGCGTTGACCAATATAGCGCGGCATGCTCAGGCCGGATGGGTGCGCGCCCGGCTGGTGGAACAGGGCGATTGGGTCACTCTGGAAATTGAGGACGATGGGGTGGGTATTTTACCCGATCAGGCGAATCATCGCCAGTCGTGGGGCATTATCGGAATGCAGGAGCGGGTACGGGCCTTGAATGGAGAATTTTCGATCAGCGGCGAGGGAGACCGGGGAACGCGGGTCTATGTAAGGATCCCTCTGGCTCAGCCAGACTGAGGCAATCGAGAAGGTTCGGGGGATGTTTCGCCGGTCTTGCTAAAAACGGGTATCTCGGGTAGATTTCGGTTCGGATATTCCGGAGGGGGTATCGAGATCGTGTTTGAAAAAGGGATTGAAGGTTATGATCAATATACTCATCGCTGACGATCATGCCGTTGTGCGCCGAGGTTTGAGCGATATAATCCAGGATGCCGCCGACATGAGCGTGACGGGCGAGGCCTCCAGCCATCCGGAAACGCTTCGAATGGTGAGCGATCAAAGTTTCGACTTGGTCATTCTGGATCTCAATATGCCGGGAGGAAACGGTCTTGACACGCTGAAACAGATCAAGATCCTGAAACCGAGCCAGCCGGTTCTGGTTCTGAGTTTCCGTCCGGAAAAACAATATGCAGCGCGAGTTTTGAAGACCGGTGGCTCTGGGTATCTGACCAAGGACAGCGCAGCGGACGAAATGCTGGGGGCGATCCGGAAGGTGATTGCTGGAGGAACCTACGTGAGCGCGGTTCTGGCCGAGCAGCTGGCTCAGAATCTGTTCAAAGATCCCGAAAAGCCGATCCACGAGGCGCTTTCCAATCGGGAGTATCAGGTGTTGTGTCTGATCGCGTCGGGCCGGACGGTCGGGGAGATTTCCCAGGAAATGTCTCTCAGCGTGAAGACGGTGAGCACCTACCGGACGCGAATTCTGCAAAAACTCGGGATGCACAATAACGCGGAATTGACGCGCTATGCGATCGAAAGCGGTCTGATTGACTGATAGGGCCCGTTCGGCTGTTACGGCGCATGGAGAAAGGGAGGGCGAGAGAAAAGTTTCGCTTTGGAAGCGTCTGACTTTCGAGGGTGGCGCTACGCTGTTCAGGAGAGGTTGTGTTTGTCCGCCGCTGTCTGTTTTGGGATACTGATTTGTCTCTGGATGAAAGGGACGGGCAGGGGCCGGACTCGATCCTGTTTTCGGCAACCCGCATCGGATCTTTGTAAATTTTTCGCTCGGTTTCCTCCGCCTCTTCTTTTCTCCTGTCCCTTTTTAGTTCTATCCTTGTTCATTTATTTATTGTTTTTATGAAATGGAAGTGATACTCTTTCAAGGAGTTCTGTAAACTGCAGTACATCCCTTGTTCTGGTTGCACGTATGGGCGAATTGCTTTCCCCGTGGTTTACTTCTGGAAAATCAATGCGAAAACAAGAACGATTCTGGATCAGTAGCGCAAAGGAGCGTGGCAAAATGGTTGGATATTCGGTTCGGCGCGGGTTGGTTTTATTGTTTCTGGTTTCTACCCTGTTGTCTGTTGCGGGGGCGCAGGCCGTTCCAGCGATCTCTTCCTTCAAGATCAACAACGGCGCGACTGCAACGGTCAATCCGACGGTGACGTTGCCGAATGTCTGCTCGGGTACGACGGGCACGACCCTGTCGCACTACTTGGCGAGCGAATTGCCCGATTTCACCAGCGCGACATGGAAATCCTATGCGTCCGTTCCGATGTTCACCCTGTCGAGTGGCAGCGGGGTGAAGACGGTTTATTTCAAGGTGAGGGACAGTGTGGGTGCTGAATCCGCCGCTATGAGCGATACGATCACGCTCAAGAGTCCTGGATCCGTCGTTGCATGGGGGTCTAACTACAACTGGAATGGCACAGTTTTCACGGGGCAGTGTAATATTCCTTCACCCAACAGCGACTTTGTGTCGGTCGCGGCTGGGTGGGGGCACAGCGCGGGTCTGAAGGCCGATGGTTCGATCGTGGCGTGGGGGTATAATGAGTTCGGTCAGTGCAATGTCCCTTCGCCGAACCGGGACTTTGTGGCGGTTGCGGCGGCGGATTATCACTGTCTGGGGTTGAAGTCCGACGGTTCGATTGTGGCGTGGGGACTGGATCGGAAGACCGGCGGGCAAAGTATTGCTCCGTCGCCCAACAGTGGTTTTGTGGCGATTGCAGCGGGAAAGTCGCACAATCTAGGGTTAAAGTTCGACGGTTCGATTGTGGCGTGGGGGAAGAACTCTGACGACCAAGGGAGTTACACCGGTCAGTGCGACGTTCCCATGCCTAATATCGGTTTTGCCGCGATTTCCGCTGGATATAATCACAGTTCGGCATTCAGGGCAGATGGTTCGATTGCCGTTTGGGGAAGGGATAAGGATTATTTCAACCCACAGTATATCGGCATATGTACCGTTCCTGTGCCTAACAGCGGGTTTATGGCGCTTTCGGCAGGATACTTCCATAATCTGGGCCTGAAGTCGGACGGTTCGATTGTGGCGTGGGGGTCGAGTGCTGACTGGGCGGGTAATTACGTGGGGCAATGTGATATTCCTTCACCCAACGCCGACTTTGTGTCCCTCTCGGCAGGATCTTACCACAATCTGGGTCTCAAGTCTGACGGTTCGATTGTGGCGTGGGGGAAGAACAACAACGGGGAGTGTACCGTTCCTTCGCCCAATAGCGGGTTTACGGCGATTGCAGGAGGGGGAAACCATTCCTTGGCGATTGTTTCAGAAACACCTCCGTCTGTTCCTGTGGTTTCGTCTTTCTCGATCAACAACGGCGCGGCGACGACGGTGAATCCGACGGTGACGTTGCCGAATGTCTGTACGGTAGCGACCGGAGCGACCCATTTCTACATGGCGAGTGAGTCGGCCAATTTCACGAGTTCGACGTGGAAGTCCTATGCGTCCGTTCCGATGTTCACCCTGTCGAGTGGCAGTGGGGTGAAGACGGTCTATTTCAAGGTAAAAGACAGTGTGGGTGTTGAATCCTCCGTCATGAGCGACACGATCACGCTCAGAAGCCCTGGATCCGTCGTAGCGTGGGGGTCCAACTACAACTGGAATGGTACAGTTTTCACGGGGCAGTGCAATATTCCTTCACCCAACACCGACTTTGTGTCGGTCGCGGCGGGGTGGGGGCACAGCGCGGGTCTTAAGGCCAATGGTTCAATTGTGGCGTGGGGGAACAATGAACTCGGTCAGTGCAATGTCCCTTCGCCCAACCGGGACTTTGTGGCGGTTGCGGCGGTGGATTACCAGACAATCGGTTTGAAGTCCGATGGCTCACTTGTGATATGGGGGCATACCACATATGGTGGGCAGAGTTCTGTGCCCGCCCCCAATCGGGATTTTGTGGCGGTTTCTGCGTCGAGGGCACATTGTCTGGCCCTGAAGTCAGACGGTTCGGTTGTGGCGTGGGGAGCGAATGGTTCCGGCCAATGTAATGTTCCTTCGCCGAACCGAGGCTTTGTGGCCGTGTCGGCGGGTTTTTTTCACAGCCTGGCTCTGAAGGCCGATGGCTTGGTTCTGGCTTGGGGTTCGGATGTGGACTATTATAACCATCAGTATACGGGTTTGTGTGCCGTTCCTGCGCCCAACACCGGTTTCAGCGCCATCTCCGCCGGATGGGTTCATAACCTGGGGTTGAAGTCGGATGGCTCGATTGTGACATGGGGCTCGAGCCATGACTGGTTGGGGCAGGAGATCGGTTCCTGTACGGTTTCTTCTCCCAACACGGGCTTTATGTCTCTCTCGGCAGGGGCTTACCACAGTCTGGGTCTTAAGTTTGATGGTTCGATTGTGGCGTGGGGGAAGAACAACAACGGGGAGTGTACTGCTCCTTCGCCCAATAGCGGGTTTACGGCGATTGCGGGAGGGGGAAACCATTCTCTGGCGATTGTTTCAGAAACACCTCCGTCTGTTCCTGTGGTTTCGTCCTTCTCAATCAACAACGGCGCGGCGACGACGGTGAATCCGACGGTGACGTTGCCGAATGTCTGTACGGGAGCGACTGGAGCGTCCCATTTCTACATGGCGAGCGAGTCGCCCGATTTTACCAGCGCGACATGGAAGTCCTATGCGTCCATTCCGATGTTCACCTTGTCGAGTGGCAGTGGGGTGAAGACGGTTTATTTCAAGGTAAAAGACAGTGTGGGTGTTGAATCCGCCGTTATGAGCGATACGATCCGGGTCGAAAGTCCCGGGTCTGTTGTGGCGTGGGGCGAGAACAACGACCATGGTCAGTGTTCTGTTCCAGCGGACAACAGTGGTTTTGTGGAAATCTCGGCTGGTTGGGTGCATAGTGTGGGCTTGAAGTTGGACGGTTCGATTGTCGCGTGGGGGCTCAATGCTCTCGGATTGAGTACCGTTCCTGTACCGAACAGTGGTTTTGTTTCAGTTTCGGCAGGAGCGTATCACACTCTGGGTTTGAAGTCGGATGGTTCGATTGTGGCGTGGGGTAATAATGATCACGGAGAGTGTACCATTCCCACGCCCAACAGTGGGTTTGTGGCGATTGCGGCGGGGGTACACCACAGTCTGGGCCTGAAGTCCGACGGTTCGATTGTGGCCTGGGGGCTCAATGATCATGGTCAGGGGATCGCTCCCGTTTCTGACAGTGGGTTTGTGGCGATTGCGGCGGGGGTGCATCACAGTCTGGGACTGAAATCCGACGGCTCTATTATCGGATGGGGATCTAATCTGGACTACAAGGGTAATCCGGTCGGTCAGTGTAATGCGCCTTCACCCAACAGCGGTTTTGTGTCTATTGCCGCAGGGCAGTTTCACAGTCTGGGTTTGAAATCCGATGGTTCTGTGGTCGCTTGGGGGTCTGACACCGACTGGTTGGGCAATCATGCGGGTCAGTGTGAAGTTCCCGCACCCGACAGCGGTTTTGTGGCCCTTGCACGAGGATCTTATCACAGTTTGGGTGTGAAGTCGGATGGCTCGGCTGTGGCGTGGGGATGGAATCTGGATTATCGCCAAGTGCATGCGGGGCAATGTGATGTGCCTGCGTCGAATGGCAGATATATTGCCGTTGCCGGGGGCGGATATCATTCTCTCGGGTTGGTTGCCTTTTCTCAACCGATGATTCCCGTAGTTTCTTCCTTCTCGATCAACAACGGCGCGGCGACGACGGTGAATCCGACTGTGACGTTGCCGAATATCTGTACGGGAGCGACTGGAGCGTCCCATTTCTACATGGCGAGCGAGTCGGCCAATTTCATGAGCTCGACATGGAAATCTTATGCGTCCATTCCGATGTTCACCCTGTCGAGTGGCAGTGGGGTGAAGACGGTTTATTTCAAGGTGAAAGACAGTGTGGGTGTTGAATCTGCCGTTATGAGCGACTCCATCACACTCTGTGGTTCCGGTTTTCCCATCGTGGCATGGGGAAGTAACAGTCACGATCAAAGCATAGTTCCTTCACCTAACAGCGATTTTATGGCTCTTACAGGGGGGCATCTACACAGTCTGGGATTGAAGTCCAACGGTTCGGTTGTGGCATGGGGAGGCTATTGCGAGGTTCCTTCGCCCAACAGCGGTCTTGTGGCTATTGCGGGGGGACACAGTCACTATCTGGGTTTGAAGTCCGATGGCTCGATTGTCACGTGGGGATATAACGAATCCGGTCAATGTTCGGTTCCCGCGCCGAATCAGAATTTCGTGGCGGTTGCGGGCGGGTACCGTCACAGCATGGGGTTGAAATCAGACGGTTCGGTTGTCGTGTGGGGGGATAACAGTTACGGTCAACGTACTGTTCCCACGCCGAACAGCGGGTTTGTGGCGGTTTCGGCGGGGGATTACCACTGTCTGGGTCTGAAGTCCGATGGTTCGATTGTGGCGTGGGGGCGAAATGTTGAGGGGCAGTGTACGGTTCCCACGCCCAACAGCGGGTTTAAGGCCGTATCGGCGGGATGGGTACACAGTCTGGGCCTGAAGTCCGATGGTTCGATTGTCGCGTGGGGATCGAATGTTGTTGGCCAGTGTGCGATACCCACACCCAACAGCGGTTTTTCGGCTATTTCGGCGGGGTATTACCACAATCTGGCACTCAAGTCCGACGGTTCCGTCGTGACTTGGGGGAGGAACCTCTCTGGCGAGTGTACGGTTCCTGTGCCTAACCGGGGTTTTGTGGCCATCGCGGGGGCAGGAACTCATTCCCTGGCGTTGAGGGAAAGCCTTTGGATGGTGACCGTTGGGGCTAGTCCCACAGATGGCGGCACGGTGTCGAAGTTGCCGGATCAGGCTTCCTATGCGGTGGGTTCTCAAGTGACGTTGCAGGCGACGCCTGCGCCTGGCTGGTCGTTCCGCGGCTGGTTGGACGGCGCCACGACGGTTTCGACAAGCCCTTCCTATGTGCATACCGTGGCGAACGCGGACAAGGTTTTCACGGCGAGGTTCGCGGCGGCTCCAGAGGATTTGTACACACTGGCGGTGGTAGCCAATCCAGCCAACGGGGGGACGGTAGCGAAGACTCCGGATTTGCCGGCTTATGCGCCCGGGACCTCGGTGACGCTTCAGGCGACACCGGCGGCTGGCTGGGCGTTTGCCGGGTGGCGGGATGGCGGTGTAACGATTTCGACAAATCAGGTGTATGTGTATACGGTGGGGGGATCGGACAAAACTTTCACGGCGAATTTCTCGAACAGTTCGCTTCCAGAAGAATTCACGGTGAATCTGCCGGGTAATGTGCCGCTCACTCTTGTGCGGATTCCAGCCGGGTCGTTCCAGATGGGGTCTCCCGATTCCGAACGTTCTCACCGTTCCGATGAAGGTCCGGTTCATACGGTCCATATCGATTACTCCTTCTATATGGGCAAGTATGAGGTCACACAGGGACAGTGGCAGGCGATCATGGGAGACAATCCGGCTGTGGGTTATGGGACTGTCGGAGACAATTATCCCATTAATATGGTTGAGCTGAATCAGGTTAATGATTCGGAATCGGGTTTCATTAAAAATCTGAACAACTACCTTCTGGAGACGGGGCAGATTCTGACGCCGATGCGATTGCCGAGCGAGGCGGAATGGGAATACGCCTGCCGGGGAGGTTCACAAACCCGCTTCTTCTTTGGGGATTCGCTGGTGGACGCTTCCGGGAATCCAATCGATGATTTGAATCAGGATGGTCCGGCTGGAGTTTTGCCCGGGAATCGTTCGGACTATATGTGGTGGCAGGGAAACTCTGGTGGTGAGGTCCATCCGGTCGGCACGAAGTTGCCCAATCAGTTCGGACTCTACGACATGCACGGAAACGTGTGTGAATGGGTCCAGGATACCTGGAGCAATGATTATAGGGGCGCCCCGACGGATGGGAGTCCATGGATCAACTGGAATTCGACCTATCCTTGGCTGCTTCGGGGTGGTTCCTGGGAAGATCGGGCGAATTACTGTCGGTCGGCCATGCGATTCGGATGGGCAACTGATATGGGAGCCTCCTTTTATGGTTTCCGGTTGTCAATGCGTCAGGAAAATTCGATTCCCTGTCAATATGCTCTGACGGTTGCCGTATCGGGCCAGGGGGCGGTGACGAAGTCGCCGGATCTGGCGACCTATGTGGAGGGTACAACGGTGACGCTGACGGCCACGCCTGCGAATGGCCATCATTTCGCGGGTTGGAGTGGCGCGACAACGAGTACGCTCAATCCACTCATTGTCGTGATGGATACTTCGAAGACAGTGACGGCGATGTTTGCGATCAACGAGTATACGCTGGAGACAGGGGCTGTCAATGGTTCGGTCCTGAAGTCACCGGATCTGCCGGTCTATGTGTCCGGCACCACGGTCACCCTGACGGCTCAGCCCGATCCGTTCTGTTGGTTCGACGGCTGGGTGGGCGATGTGCCAGCGGGAATGGAACAAGCCAATCCGCTTGTTTTCACGATGAATGGGAACAAGACGATCGAGGCCCGGTTTGTTCTCGACACGACTCCTCCGACGGGGGAAATCGTTCCCGACAAGGCGATAACTGCCGAACCGGAGGCGGCGTTCCAGGTGACGTTCTCGGAACCGGTCTGGGGTCTTGAAGAAAACCCGCTCGTGACCATTGACCTCGACGAGGGAATGCAGTACACGTCCGTGACGGTGGAGCGGGAAACGGACAGCCAGTATCGGCTTCAGGTCTCCGGAGTCACGGGGGACGGCCTGTTGACCTTGTCGGTCAATCCATCGGCCTGCCACGACGTGGTGGGGAATCGCAATGCGCTGATCGGTCCCGCGACGGTGCTGTTCGACACCACTCCGCCGAACACGGTGGCGGCGCCGGTTTCGGATGAAGCGGTCTCAGCGGATACGACTGTCCACTTCTCCTGGCCGGCAGTCACGGATCCAGAACCGGCGAGTGGGATTGCGGGTTATCAGTGCCAGATCGGGACCGCACCGGGAGCGGCCGATCTGCTCGATGAAAACATGGGACTGGTCGCGGAGAAAGCGCTGGTGTGTCCGGTGGGGACAACGGTGTACTGCCGGGTGCGGGCGTTCGATCAGGTGGGGAATGTGGGAGCCTGGTCCGAAAGTTCCGTTGGGGTTCATGTGAACACGCCGCCGGTCATTGCGTCTCTGGGGATCACGCCCACGGAACCGCGAAAACCGGATGTTGTCACGCCGGCGCTTCAGGTGACGGATGCCGAGGGTGACGCGATTGTGGACTATCGGTACGAGTGGATTCTGAGCGATGTGGTACTCAGTACCGATACCCAGCTGACGTCGGACTTGACTGCCAAAAATCAGGCATGGGTGCTGCATGCCTGGGCGCAGGATGCCGTGGGTACGTGGAGCGCGAAGGCATCTATCCCCTTCACAATCTTCAATTCTCCGCCCACTCAGCCGATTGTTCAGGTGATCCCGCAACCCGCGAGCCCGAATCAGGATTTAATCGTGGACGTACTGGTCTATTCGACCGATCCGGATGGGGACACGATCAAGTACGACTTCAGATGGTACAAGTCGCTGGACTGTGGGAAGACGTGGATTCACAAGGTGGAACTCGATGGTTCGCCCCAGGTGAGTCAGAATTTCATCAATAAAGGCGAATTGTGGGATGTCTTCTACACACCCTATGAGGTGGAAGCCACGAGCGCTCTCAAGTCGCTCCCGGAGGAATACACGGCCGCGTCGCGCCCGGCGGGTTTTGCCGTGGCCCGTGCGGGTGCATTTGTCGTAGGGAAGGCGATGACGGCGTGGGATCGTTCCTATGTGGGGGAGAATGCGCCGCCTGAATTCCAATTCGATGCGATTCGGACCCAGTGGACGACGGAAGGGTTGCAATTGTCGGTTGATTGGACCGCGGTGGATGGCGATGGGGAGGAGATGCAGGTGGACCTTTCCTGGACTGATCTGGAGTATTCGGGACTGGTGGCCGTGGGTTCGGATCTGCCGGGTGATCAGGGAAACTGTTCTGCACTGGTCCATCCCACGCCGGGCAAATCCTTCTATCTCCACGCGGCGGTTTCGGATTCCAAGGGCGCGGTGACTCAGGTCATCACCCATCCGATCAATCTTTCGGGCCTGCAGGTGACGAATCAACCGGCCAGCGAGGTAAAGGAAGAAGCGGCAGTATTGAACGGCTTCCTTTCCCCAACGGGCGACCAGGAACCCGAGGTTCTGGTCTATTGGGGACAGGAAGACGGCGGTCTGAAGCCGTCGGCCTGGGAACATGTTGAGGCGCTGGGTTCGCGTGGCGAGGGCGCTTTCTCCGTTCAGGTCACGGGGCTTCTTCCCGGAACCCGTTATATGTACCGGAGTGTCGCCAAGAGCGATCTGGGCGAGGCCTGGGCGGAAGACGCGGAGTTCTTCGATACGGCCGTGGCGCTTCCTACGAGTGTGACCGCTGTGGGAAATACCTATCAGGTGCTGGTGAAGTGGGATGCCGTGACGAGCGCTACGGCGTATGTGATCGAGCGCACGCTGGCCGGAAAGGCGGATGCGACTCCAGTGGCCTGGACCGTGGGGGCGGTGACCGAGTTCGCCGATGACTCGGCGGTGCCGGGAATGACATACGCGTACACGGTCAAGTCGGTGGATGCGTGGGGGAACATGAGCGCTCCCAGTGAGGCCGTACTGGCGTCCGTGACGATCGAAGTGATCGCTCCGGCGAATTACATGATAACGGCCAAGGGCTACACGATGACGCGCGATCTGCCCACAACGGGCAGTTTGACCTTCGCGGCAACTGACGGTTCGAAGTCGGGTACGATCAAGATCGCGCAACTCAAGAAACTGCCCGCAAATGCGTTGGATAACCCGGACAAGGGGATCTACTACCTGAAGAATTGCACGCAGGTCCCGACACTCACAATCGAGGGGAGTGTCAAGACGCTGGCGTTCGACGTGCCGGTCTATTCGCTCGAAGCGTCGGGGCAGGTCCGGTCGGTCTCGGCCAGGTCGGTCACGTTCCTCAAGGCCGGTGAGTTTGAGAAGATCACGATCACGGCGGAGAAATCGTCGGATCAGGGTTACTACGCGCGCACGTTCATCGAGACGGACGGTACGTCGCGCGTGCCGATGCTGATCAAGGCGACGGGCGCGGTGGTCGAGGAAATCGGCTCGACGGGTAAGACGGCTCAACCGATCAAATTGCTCAATGTGGCGTCGAAGGTGTACAAGGACGGCGCGCAGAAGAAAACGAGCCTGGGGGCGGTCGGTTCGCTGCCGAAGGTGGTGGCCGACGCAGCGGGCGTGGCGGTGCCGCAGAGCGAAGCGACTCCGTCTTCGATCCAGGGCAGCGAACTCAAGTCGGTAACCGTCTCCGGTGGTTCGATTGTGGCCGACGAAATGGTAGGCGACATCGAGAAGGTCACGGCGGCGGGTGGTAACATCCGTTGCGGTCTGATTCAGTCGGGCACGAACCTGACGCTTTTTCAGGCGACGGCGAAGAAGGTGGGCGGCGTCTCTGTGGGCGGCGCTGTTGGCACGGCGGGCAAGCCGACTGCGATGGTTCTGAAGGCGCAGCCACAGGCCAAGGGCAAGAATAAAGCGGCCCTTACGAAGGTTTACGGTCAGACGGGCGTGTCGGGTTACTTCTACGCCGGTTACGACGAGGCAACGGGCGCACCGAACTACTCGGGTGGCATCGGTATCCTGCAGACCCGAACGCCCGGTGTGGTGGAAGGCGTGGCGTTCCTCGATCCGGAACAGGTGACGAAGATGAAAGTGTTGCCCACGACGCCAGTTCAGCCGATCTTGATCAACCCCGATTTATAAAGACGGGGACAGCAGAAATAACGCCGCGGGAGGTCATTTCCGTTGCGAGAACTTCGAGGGAGAAGCTGGGGAACGGGCTTCTCCCTCAAGTTTTTTTCCGGGATGGAATTCTACCTCAATGGGGATACATCTCCTTTTTGTTGGGTCTGGAATATCGAAATGAAGTTGCGCGGAGAGGAACAAAACGCATAGAGTCGGGGCGTGCTGTATGGGTTCTGGTACTTTTCTCGCGGCGGTCAGCCGTCTGGCGCTGCGAGTGTTTTCTCCCCGTAATCTTTCAGACGCGCCAACTGCCGACTGGATGCAGGAAGTTTCATATTTTCTTTCAAGGAGCCTGATGTCATGAAATCTGTCCTGGTGTGGATAATGCTGGTTTCTCTGCCCGGTGTGTTTTGTTCGGCGGGTGATGCCGATGTTCCCGTTTCTCCGAACAAGGAGGTGTATCTGCGCCTGGCGGGAGAGATGGAATCAAACCTGCAGAAAGAGATTCTGGACCGCTGGTTTCCAGCGGCGGTGGATGAAGCGGGCGGGGGATTTCATGAAAACTTTTCTGTGGATTGGACCCGGCAGCCAGGCAGCGACAAGAGTATCGTTTATCAGAGCCGCCTGACGTGGACCGCCGCGCAGGCGGTCCGTCGTTTCCCAGAGCGTTCCGAGTTCTACCTGGCCATGACGCGTCGTGGGACGGCTTGCCTGGCGGACCGTCTCTGGGACCGTGAGCGGGGGGGATTCTATTGGTCGGTGGGCGCCGATGGGCGTCCGAACCGGGAAGGGGTCGCGCACAAGCAGGTCTATGGCGTGGCCTTCGGTCTCTATGCGCTGGCCGCCAGTTATGAGGTGACGCGGGACGCGGCCAGTCTGGAACTGGCCCAGCGTTGCTTCCGCTGGATGGAGCAGTTTGCCCACGATTCGGAACAGGGAGGGTATCTGGAGTTTGTGACGTTGGACGGCAGCCGTGTGCAGGGAGGTGTGGCCAATCCGATCGGGGCGAAGGGCGATCAGAAGTCCATGAACACGCACATCCATGTTCTGGAAGCGTTGACGCAACTGTACCGGGTTTGGCCCGATGCGGCGGTTCGGACGCGGGTGGAGGAGGTTTTCAACCTGTGTCTTGAGAAGATCTATGCTGAGCCGGGTTTCCTGACTCAGTTTCTTTCCGCTGACTGGAAGCGTCTGCCCGGCCCGGATTCCTTCGGGCATGATGTGGAGGCGGGGTTTCTGCTGATCGAGGCGGCGGAGGCATTGGGGAGGCCCGATGACGAACGCGCCTGGAAGGCGGCGCGCCGTCTGGTGGACCACGCGTTGGCGTGTGGGTGGGATCAGACGCATGGGGGCCTTTATGACGCGGGCATGCTGGACGATCAGGGCCATCTGGCAGGCGGGCTGGTGACCGAAAAAATCTGGTGGGTCCAGGCGGAAAATCTCAATGCCCTGTTGCTGCAACACGAGCCCGCGGGGCGCGAAACGAGCGATTACTGGAACGCTTTCGTCCGACAGTGGAATTTTATCGCGCAGCATCAGGTGGATCGGGAGCGTGGCGGATGGTATCGCACGGTGGGCGCCAATGGGGCGCCGGATCGTCCGGTGCAACAGTTGGCCAAAAGCGATCGCTGGACGGAGTGTTACCACCAGGCCCGTGCCATGCTGGTCGTTTCGGATCGTCTTCGGAAGATGGCGCAGGAAGCGAAATGAGCGCCGTTCAGGACAACCGGTTGGGATTCGCTCTGCTCCATGTTTCGTACAGAAGGTGTTTTGTCGCTTGGGACGAACCCGCCCCGTTCGGGTCATTGAGTGAGAAAAAACGTGATCGGGTCGTCAGCCATCACGCTTTAATCCCACCCGATCCCTGTCCAAAGGATGGGGAGAACTTCACCCTGTTTGTCTCATCTTGAATGCGAACTCGCATGATTTCCCGGCGGCGATAGATGAATTCGGTTGGACAAAGAGTCGTTTCTGAACAATATTTCCCCGGAAAAAGAAGAACGCCGCAGCGTTGTGTCCCGTGTTGGGAAAGCAACGCTACGGCGCAGAGACCGTTGAACCGCGCAACCGGCGTCGAGGCGTTTCCGCCTGTCCCCCGATTTCAGGACGGATGGACTTCCGGTCCTTCAGGTTTCCCGGCCCGGAAGTCCCTTCCTCCCCGTGTGATTAGACCAGACCTTGATCCAGCATGGCGTCGGCGACCTTGACGAAGCCGGCGATGTTCGCGCCCGCCACGTAGTTGCCCTTCATGCCGTACTCTTCGGCCGCGTCGTAGGCCGCCTTGTGGATGCTCTTCATGATGCCGTGCAGGCGGGCGTCCACTTCCTCGCGCGTCCAGGACAGGCGCATCGAGTTCTGCGACATTTCAAGACCCGACGTGGCCACACCACCCGCGTTGGCCGCCTTGCCGGGGCCGTAGAGGATTTTCTTGTCCAGGAAGACCTTGACGGCGTCCGGATCGCTCGGCATGTTGGCGCCTTCGGAAACCAGGAAACAGCCGTTGTTGACAAGGGTCTTGGCGTCGTCGCCATTGATTTCGTTCTGCGTGGCGCTGGGGAACGCGCAGTCGCACTTCACGCCCCACGGACGCTTGCCTTCGAGGTACTGGGCGCCCGGGTACTGGGTCACGTACTCCTGAATGCGGCCGCGGCGCACATTCTTGAGGTCCATGACAAACGCCAGTTTCTCGGCGTCAATCCCGTCCTTGTCGTAGATCGTGCCGTTCGAGTCCGACAGCGTGACGGCCTTGGCGCCCAGCTGGTTCAGTTTCTCGACGGTGTACTGGGCCACATTCCCCGACCCGGAGACGGTGCAGACCTTGCCGGCGAACGAATCGCCGCGCGTGGCCAGCATTTCCTGCGCAAAGTAAACCGAACCGTAACCCGTGGCTTCGGGACGGATCAGGCTGCCGCCCCACTTCAGGCCCTTGCCCGTCAACACGCCCGTGAACTCGTTGCGAAGGCGTTTGTACTGGCCGAACATGAAACCGATCTCACGGCCGCCCACGCCGATGTCGCCCGCCGGCACGTCCGTGTCGGCGCCGATGTGGCGCGACAGTTCGGTCATGAACGACTGGCAGAACTTCATCACTTCGTTGTCCGACTTGCCCTTCGGGTCGAAGTCCGACCCGCCCTTGCCGCCGCCCATGGGCAGCGTCGTGAGGGAGTTCTTGAACACCTGCTCGAAGGCCAGGAACTTCAGGATGCCGAGGTACACGGAGGGGTGGAAGCGAAGACCGCCCTTGTAGGGGCCGATCGCGCTGTTCATCTCGATGCGGAAACCGCGGTTGACCTGACACACGCCCTTGTCGTCCAACCACGGCACACGGAACATGAGCACGCGCTCGGGTTCGATGATGCGCTCCAGGATGCGGTTCTTCTGGTATTGCGGATTGCGAGCCATGACGGCCTCGAGCGAGGTGAGCACTTCTTCCACCGCCTGGTGGAATTCCGGCTCGGCCGGGTTGCGCTTTTTCGCGAGTTCAAGGACTTCTGACACGTAAGACATAGAGCTGGGTCTCCATTCGTACTGCTTGGAATACCACCCAAGGTGGTTGAAAGGGGTCACTAGCCCGTCAATCTGGATGAGGCTGTATTCCCCCTCGGATTCCGATTCGTTAGGTTGCCATTATTGCCAGAAACCCCTGTTGTGCCTTTTTCCGGCGCCCCGCAAGAATATTGGCAACACTGTGCCAATGATCTCAAAATAAATCGGAACTGTCAAGCCACAATGACCATTTTTATTGTCCATCCGTCCGGCTCCACAAAACACGCGATTCGCGGGGGATTCCGGCCTGTCTTATGGAAAAATTCGGAAGGTCTCTTCTTTTTGCGATCGCCCGGCGGGTCATTCTCCCAGCCACGGACGTCCCCGCAATCTGGCAATCTTCCGTATAGAATGACCTCCTCGTAAATGGCAATATTTTTTAAAATAGCCATTTATGTCTTGCCTTCTATCCGGGAATTCGGGTACACTGTCCTCCAGTAGTGATCTGACGCGAGTGAGGAACCGCAATGCGGCGAACCGATCCCAAAATACGAGTAGCGATCCTGCGGGTGTTGCGCGAAACCGACGGGTCGGTCGGCAGCACCGAAATTGCCGAGGCGTTGCGCGTTCAGGGCTTTGACCACAGCCCGCGCACCATCCGCCTCTACCTGCAGGAAATGGCCGAGGATGGGCTGGTGGCCGAAGCGCGCCGCGGACGCCACGGCGGGCGCACCATCACCCCCCGCGGCATTGAGGAGATCAAGGACGCCTTGGTGACCGATCGCGTCGGCTTCACCGCCGCCCGCGTGGATGCGCTCACCTGGCAGATGAATTTCAGCCCCGCCACCGGTTCCGGGCGCATCATCTTGAATATCACGACCGTCTCCGAGGACCAGGCCGAGGCCGCCCTGAAGGAAATGATCCCGGTTTTTGAGACCAGCCTCAGCATGGGCAATTTCCTAGCCGTGGCGCGCGGGGGCGATCGCCTGGGCGCCTTCGAGATTCCGGCCTATCAGGTCGCCTTCGGAACGGTTTGCAGCGTCACGGTCAACGGCGCCTTCCTCAGCGAGCGCATCCCGACCGTCTCCCGGTTTGGCGGCGTGCTCGAAATCGCCAATGGCGAACCCACCCGTTTCACCGACGTCATCTACTACGACGGCACAACGCTCGATCCGCTCGAGGTCTTCATCAAGGGCGGCCTGACGAGTGTGCGCCAGGCCGCGGCGACCGGTTACGGACGCATCGGCGCCAGCTTTCGCGAGGTGCCCACCGCCGCCCTGGGCCATGTGGCCCAGCTGCTGCGTCGCCTGCGCCGCATGGGTCTGGGCGACGACCTCCTGCTCGGCAAGCCGAACAAGCCGCTCCTGGACTTCCCCGTTCACGAGGGGCGCACGGGCCTGATCCTCGCTGGCGGCCTCAACCCCGCCGCCGCCGTTCAGGAAGCCGGCATCCCCACCCACAACTTCGCCCTCTCGACCCTTTTCGAATACTCGAAACTCATGCACTACAGCCGCGTCCGCGAATACCTCAAAAATTCGCGTCCCCCAAAAGCGCAACCGGACGAGGAAGAAGCCCGGTAATCCGCCACCACAAGAACCGCTTAACAGCGATTTATACAGGATCGCGCCTGCGTTCCTTCGACCCGGTAATCGTGTCAACCGTCTCCTTTCCTCTTTGTTTGTGCTATTCGTAGAAAAGGTGTCCCCGTTCGCGCAGGAAGGCGGATGGGGACTTTCCGGGTATTTTGGGGGCCGAGTCTCTTTCCCGATATGCCCCCGATTTCAGCATGTCCCCCAAATTCCCTCGTATTTTAGTGCAATCAGGTGCAATCAGTGCAATCAGGTGACACCATACCTAATTATCAATCAGTCAATCAGGTGACACCATACCTAATTATAGCGGCTCCATTCTGATCCCCCTTGACACTCCCCGGTGCCTTGTGGAATCTTCTCTTTATTATGGCTCGACTGGCCCGCGTTATCGCCCCGGGGTTTCCGCACCATGTCACACAGCGTGGCAACCGCCGCCAGCCGACCTTCTTCGGCCCGGATGACTACCAGGCTTATGTGGACCTGCTGGCCGAGTGGTGCGCGCGCTACGGGGTTTGCCTGTGGGGGTGGTGCCTGATGCCCAACCACGTCCACCTCATCGCCGTGCCGGGGGACGAAGAGGGTCTTCGCCTGGCCATCGGCAAGACGCATCGCCACTACACGCGCCGGGTCAACTTCCGCGAAGGCTGGCGGGGACACCTGTGGCAGGGGCGTTTTGCCTCGTGTCCGATGGACACCGCGCACCTCTGGCAGGCGGCGCGTTACGTGGACCTGAACCCCGTGCGAGCCGGGTTGGTGGCGCAGCCCGAGGCGTGGCCCTGGTCGAGCGCGCGCTCGCGCATTCTGGGCGTCCCCGACCCGTTGCTCGCACCGGATTGTCCGATCCTTGAGGCGCGTGAGACGGGGGACTGGAAAACGTTTCTGGCGGCGGGCCTGCCCGACGAGGCGCTCGACACCTTGCGCCGCCACGAACGCACAGGGCGTCCCCTCGGTTCCGAGGCGTTCCTCCAGACGCTCGGCCGCCTCCTCGGTCGCGACCTCACGCTCCACCCGCCTGGACCGAAACCCAAGATCCAAACTGGAGGGAATTGAGTATGATGTCCCTCGATTCTCATGGGTGGTATTTCGTATAATGGTGGACAACAACACCTACTGATTCATCAGGATGCTGCGCGCTTTGATACGGGTTCTTTGGGAGTTAGTTTCTACAATCGAAATGCATACAACGTGTTGGGGCTACGAGACTACGTCGCAGAGAAACGCCTTTCCATGACGGCTCAGAAAGTTCGGGAAATTTCGGAAAGTGAGATTGTTGAGGTTTGGGATAGCGGATGCTTTAATAATAACGATGATATTGATCCTAAGCATTTGGATATCTTTGTTGAAGCAGAGAGTGGTAATACTGGAGTTGCACCTTCAAGTATCGAGCAGCTTGGCACCACGAATCTCAAAGTAACACTTCCTCAATGAAATGGAGAAGAAAAATGCGGATAATCATCTTTTCGGTAATCTTATCGATTTGGGGGTTGGGCCTTTCATATGCCCAAGATTCGTGGACACATTCCGTTTGGAATGGAAAGGTCGTTGATATAACAAAAGGGGGGAAGACTTTGTTTGAATATAATGTCCCCTCCTCCATGCCGCCAGTAAGGCTAACAGCCTCTCCAAGTGGGAAGGTTTTGTTCCTAGAAGATCTGGATTATGAAAAAGATCCGGAGGCAGAGAGGCGTCAAAAAGTTCATGTATGCAATGAAGAAGGAAGAGAGATTCAGTCGTTTATTATAAAACAAAGGCCGAATGAGTTCTACAATTACGCTCGCTTCTACGGAGAATCTATTATTGTTCTCTCCGAAATTGGGAGAAAGTATGGGAAAGTCCGCGAAACTGTTCTGATTACGAAATCCGAAAAGGCATTTACTTGGAGCAAGGCATTTGGGGATTCGTATAGGGCTGCATTTTTCCCAAAAGAAAATAAAGCACTTAGTGTTGTTTTGTTCCCGAAATGGAAAACTTCATTTGTGTATCTCAATGGTGACTTGATCTATCCCCAGTACAAAGCACAGGCCGAGGATGGGCTTATCGGGGTCAGAAGTTTCAAGGACCAAATGAAGTCCGAGTCTTTGCCTGAATCGATGGTGTCTGATCCAGAGGTTTTGCGCTCGGTTGGGCAATCTCTTTTCTTATGTGGAGGAGACTCGATCTGGTCGGCGGATGGACGTTATGCCGCCTTGATCGAGATACCTTCCGAATTTGACAAAAGTGAAAAAGGGGAAGAAATACAAAAAAGAGGGAGTCTATTGGTGTTGGATACAGAAGGAGCCAAGTTGGGAACCTCACCACATAAATACACATTTAGGATTCCCATCGAAAGTCCTCTCTCGGAATATATGGTTAATCATTACCAAGTAAAATGGAGCGAAAATGATCAACTTATCCAAGTCATGCGTAAGTCTGAGAATCCAAGTCAGCCATCAAAATTGATTGAAGAGCATGATCTTGCCCTTGAAAAACAGATTGAATCTTCGACGACGGAAAGGAATCAGTGACAATATCACACTCCTTCGATCTCGAGGCCGAGGGTTTCCCATTCTTCCATGAGTTGGGTGGTTTTTTCCTGGGCTTCGGCGCGTTTCTGGGTCAGGGGGGCGAGGCGGGGTAGTCTGCGACGACGGCTGTTTTTTGCGTCCGGATGGCGTTTGTCGGGGCGATGGAGGGCTTCCCGCCTTCCCCGCCGTGTCAATAGACGACGAACTTTGCGGGGTGGGGGATCGGGAGGGGCGTCACCTCGATGTTGAAGACCTGGGTGTCGGCGCCCTCGCGTTTGTCGCGCGGCCAGTTTCGAGCCGATTTCGATCAGCGCCAACCCGGCTCGCGGACCGCGCCCTCGTTCTCTCTCTGGACTTCTTTCATCGTCTCTTTTCCTTCATCCGTGTTCTCTTGATCATTGGGCCGCCTTTTGCTATGTTTAGACAAGAATTTGGAGTCTGGACTGGAGCATGTCATGACTGCTATTGCCGAACAGATACTTGAGGATGCCTTGAAATTGCCACCAGTCGATCGGGCTGCTTTGATCGAACGACTTTTTAAAAGTTTTGATTCCACGTCTGACAAGCAGATCGACGCGGCTTGGGCCGACGAGATGGAATCCCGCATTGTTGCATATGAGGCCGGTAAGATCAGCGCATCGCCCGCTGAAGAAGTCTTTGTCCGGCTGAACCAGAAATGAAGATCCATGTTCTATCTTGTGCCGAACGGGAATTGGTCGAAGCCGTTGATTATTACAACGGCCAGTGCCCGGGTCTGGGTTACGAGTTTGCCGCCGAAGTGCAGCGCGCCTTTCAGCGTATTCAAAACCATCCTCATGCGTGGCCTCCGTTCTCGTCTCAATCCCGCCGTTGCCTGATTGATCGTTTCCCTTTTGGGGCGCTTTATCAGGTTCGTTCCGATCATATTCTGGTGGGCGCAATTATGCATCTCCGGCGCAATCCTGAACACTGGCAAGAGCGGACGGGCGCCGTATTTCTATAATTCCCCATCCGCACTTTTCCCCCGTTCCCGTTTTCTTCCCGCCCCCGGTTTTCTGGGCCCTGTTCTGTGGCGCGGAAGGCCGGGGGCGGGTTCTTTTTTTGCGTCCGGGGGCGATGGCGGACTTCCCGCCGTTCTCCGTCGCGTCAATAGACGACGAACTTTGTGGGGTGGGGGAGGGGGAGGGGCGTCACCTCGATGTTGAAGACCTGGGTGTCGGCGCCCTCGCTGTTTGTGGCGCGCACGGTGATCGGGCTGCTCTGGCCGATGTCGCCGTGGGCGGGAACTCCATACACCCGATCCTTGCCGTCGAAAATCAGCCAGAAGGGCAATCCTTCCACGCTGATCGTGGGCGCGGGGTTGCCGGTGGCCGTAACGCGGTAGCTGTAGATGTGCGATTCCAGGACCGTTGTCGTCGGGGAACTGGTGATGGCGGGCGCTGTCAGGACGGGGAACGCGACACCGGGTGTGGGCAGTTCGGCTGACCAGTGGGCCGGGTCGTTGCCCCAGAGCGTGGCGCCGCCGCGTGTCAGCGAGCGTCCACCCCCATCGGCCAGGGTCGGCCAGGGCGCCTGGGCGCCGTACCGCACTTCGTCTTCGAGCAGATACGGAATAAAGGTGGGTTCGTCGGCTGGCGGGTCGTCCGGACGCAGCAGTTGCACCGTGCCGCCCGCGTTGTTCAACCGGCCGATAAACGGTCCTACCAGCGCGATTGGGTCGGACAGGCCGTAGGCGGTCAGGAACGCGGTCTTCAGCGCGGTGTCGGTGGATGGATTGAACGGTACCACCACGAGCGTCCCGTTGGGCGCCAGCGTTGTGCCGGCGGCGAAGGTGAAATCCACCTCCTTGTTCAGACGCCAGTTGGCCAGATTGACCTGCGTGGCCGTCGGGTTGTAGATCTCGACGAATTCCAATTGGTCCGCATTCGCCTGGGCGCCGGGGTTGTACTGGATCTCGCTGATGACGAGGGGGCCCACGCGCGGCCCGCTGTTGGCCGACCCGAACGTGAGAGAAGCCATCGGGTAGAGATCGCCGGTACCGTCGGGCCAGCGTCCAAAGGACTCGCCGTTGGCCGCCGCGCCGAATTCCACGTGGTCCACGAACCGGTAGGTTCCGATTGGGGTCGGCGCCAGGAGGTAGGCGTCTTCCCCGTGCGCGCCATCGAAAGAAAAGTCGTTCGGTCCGGGTGTCAGGGGCGTGGGGTTGAAGTCGGATTCGTCGAAAGTGGCATAGCCCCCCAGAGGCAGAGGCGTGCCGTTCGGAATGCGGAACTTGAAGTAGTTGTCGCTCGAATCGCTCAGGTACCACCCTTCCAGATCGAGCGTTGTGGTTGTGGTGTTCAGCAACTCGACCGAGTCGCTCAGGGGCGGGTCGGTGTGGGTCAGGACTTCGTTGATTTTTGCCCAGGCGATCGGCTCGAGTCCTTTGCGGCCGGGCGAGCCGTTGAATTCGGCGCTGGAGCGCCAGGCGTTCGCGTTGGCGTAGGCGGTCGGCGACGTCAGGGTGGCGTCGAGCGCTTCGAGCGAGCTGCCGCGCCCATCGGCCCGTCCCGGCCAGTCGCCGGAATCCTGATAGGCAAACCGCAGCACGGTTTTGCCCTGGGCGTCCTGGAGCCAGAGGCTTTCCCCGCCGTTTGAGAGCGCTCCCGAATAAGGCCCCGCTACGGGGATATGGGTTCCGTATCGCGACTGGAATGCGGCGATGTTGCGCACGATCGCGATGTGTTGCCCGGGTTCCAGGCGGGTGAGCGTGGCGGTCGTCGCTTCGCCAGGCCCCGTGGGGTAGGTGAACGAAATCCCCTCGACGAATCGAATGTCGGGAAGACTGAGCTGGGTGGCGCCGAGGTTCTGGAGTTCGAGGTATTCGAAGTCGTCTCTGGCAAAGGGACTCCCGGCAGGGGGAGCGGGCGGGTTGTACATCATTTCGGTGATGCGCAGGTTGTCCACGGCCGAGCCGATGGTGAACGTGGCCTCAGACAGTGCGCTCCACTCGCGTCCGTTGAGCACACGCGCCTTGATACGCGTTGTTTCCTGAATGGCGAAGGGCGTCTGGTACTCTAGTGTCCCGGTGGTGACGGCGGTTTCGGTCGAGGCGCCCGTTCCGGTCAGCAATTCGGCTGAAATCAGAAAGTCGGTACTCGTCAGCGGGGTGTTGAGTCCCTGGATCGCCAGAATGTTGCGTCCCGGTTTCAGCAGATTCAGGTGTTGCGAGACGTCGTATTCCATGAAATTGACGGCTTCCCCGTCCGCGTGTGCCTGACTGGCTTCCGAATTCCAGACCGGGTCATCCGTGCGGTAATTGGCCTGGGCGATCTTCGTTCCATTGAGGTAGGCGTAGAACCCATCGTCGAACCGGACGCGAAGCGTCAGGTAGCTCAAGTCTTTCAACTGACTGGCATACGCGTCGAATGGGATTCGAATGTAGCAGCTCCCCATCTTGTTGTACATGCCGTCGCCGACTTTGATGCCGATGTACGACTCGTAGCCCGACCCGTTTTCATACCCCACGCCCAGCACGCCCGGATTGCTCCATGTGGCGCCGCCGGACAATGTTCCGTGGTGGTCATTCCCCGAACTGTCGGCGACCGTTGTGCCGCCTACTTCGTCGAGATTGTAGCGCGCCACCAGATCGGTTGCGACCTCTTCGCGGTTCAGGACTGCGGCGATCTGTGTCGGGTTCAGCGCGGCGGAATAGATCCGGACATCGTCGAGCGCGCCGGTAAACGTTTCGGATGCCCAGGCCTGACTCGGAATGCCGAAGCGCAGGGGAACCTGCGTGTTGTCAACCGTTTGGCCGATGCCCGACTGTTCGACCCGGGACACACCGTTGACATACAGTTTGGCGTTTCCGGCCGTGTAGGTTGCGGCAATATGGATCCATTGGCCGGGCGTATAGACCCCGGTGGCCTGCAAATCGGCATGATCGCTTTCACTACCGATCCGGAACCAGAGGTCGCCGTTGTCTCGGCCTTTGAATGCCCATCCGGAGTTGCCATCGGTCGGGAGTTTATCAACGGGGATCTGGTACTTCAACTGGTCGGCTTTCATCCAGAAGGCCACAGTCAAACTGGCGCTGGAACCGACGGCGGGGTCGAACTCAGCATAATCGTCAGCTCCATCCAGAATCAGGGTACCGGTTGTGGTGGCGCCCCGGAGCCACACCGAGTCGTCAAATGGTTCGGCGCCGCCGCGCCAGGCGGTTCCGATGTCGGAGGTTGGCACAAAGGCCGTTTTGGGCGACCTTTCGGGAGCCAGGGTCAGTTCGGAGGCCAGTGAGGGATTGGCGACGCGGGGATCGGTCCCGTCGAGTGTGTAGTAGATTTTGCCGGCGGGGGCGGTCAGGCCGATCTGGTCCGTTTCGGTTACGAGGCCCCCGTGTTTCGGCTGGCTGTTGACCAGATATTCCGGAGCGTCGGTCTTGGGGTACAGGCCTGTGTCTCGGTACTGCTGGAGGGAGATGGCGGTTCGCTGCGGGAAATAGGTATTCAAGGCCCAATCGCGCATGGGGTACCACTGGGCGGGTCCCAGCGGCGGTTCGGTGTGCATATCGCCCCAGCGGGCCGACTCGGCCACCAGCGAAGGTTCCACAATGTTCGCCAGTTCCTGATAGCGCGCTTTGCTGACATCGGGTGTCAAGGCGCCCCCGTTGAAGTAGTGTTTGTGCAGGTTATCGGCAAAATGCATGCGGAACTCGGGGTTGGTTTTCAGCGCGCCGTACGGTTCGGCGACTCCAGCGAAGTCCTGGGTCCGGTTGGCGTTCAGGTCTGAGTTCATGCCGATGGACCATTCCGAGTCCCACATGAAGAACCGGAATCCCGAATTGGCGACCCGGTCGCGTCCGCAATACCAGTTGTTCCACGGCCAGTCGCCGTTGCCGAGGTAGTGGTTGACGATCATGTAGTCAATGTAGTTGTCAATGTCTATCAGGTTTTCGAAAGTGGGATTCGGCGTACCGTCCGGATTCCGGCCCTGAATTTTCTGGTAGGTTTCGTTGGATTTCACTCCGGCCCGGCAGGCGTTCAACAGGCGGTACCAGGGGTCGATGCTGCCGTCCACGACTTCGCCTTTGGAGACGATATCCCAGTCTTCCTTATTTCCCCCGAAATAGCTGGCCGCAAAGGGCGCAGCCGGTCGCTCGGTGGGATTGTAGAGCCCCCAGTAAAGTCCGTTGACAAAGAGATGGACAAACCGGCCATGACAGGACGGTTGTCCCACGGCCAGTTGCGAGCGCCGTCCGAATTCGTCGCGGATGAACTGGACATCGGTACGGCCGGCCCACGAATAACCGTCATTGGCATTCCCGCGCAAGGTGAGGGTATCGAAGGAACTGACAGCCGATGGATCGGTGAAAAAGGGAAAATCCAACTTGCTGGGACCGTAATCGCTTTTGAACAAGAGTCGCAGCGAGTGCTTCTGGTTCTGGTCGGGCTGGCGGAACCAGGCGCCCTGGATGCGCACCCCGGCGTCTATCTGAAAATCCTGATCGGCAGCCGCATCCATCCATTCGACCGAAGTCGGGCGCTCCCAGGTGACTCCGCGCTCCATTGGATTAGCATAGATGCCGGTTGACTGACTGAAGAGGTGGTTGACGTTGGTGACGATCGAGAGAATCGGCAGTGAATCGAGGCCCGGTTCCAGTTTCGGGCCGTTGGTGGATTGCAGGACGGCCTGATCCATTTCATAATCGGCCGGGATGGACATCCCTCCCACAGTCTTCCAGGTGGTGGGAAAACCGGTCGGGGAGGCGGGTTGGTTGCGAACGCCGGTGTAGAAAATGTAGGTGTGCGTATCAATGCCGGAAGGGCGCCAGCCGGTCAGAAACGCGCGGGCGCGCAGGGGGGTGGTTTTGCTGACCGCGATCGGCTTGGTATACAGGGTACTCCCGGCGGTGGGTTCACTGCCGTTCAAGGTGTAATAGATCGAAGCACCGACCGTGTCGCACGTCAGAGTTACTTCGAAGGCGGTCTGGTACACGCCGCGGGCATGGCTGGTCTTGACCTTTTCCACGAGTCCCAGGTAACCGCCCGTGTTGGCGGCACGGAAAGAGGCCGGATCGAAATATCGCCAGCCCGCTCCACCGTTCGGGTACCGCCCGTACGACACATCGGCGTACTGAGGACCGTAGTGGATCCAGTCCAGCACGGTGGCGCCGTTGCGGTCCACGAGCAGGATGTCTTCGCCGTCTCCCGACAGTTTGAAATCGGCATGGGTCGGCCCGTCTGTCAGGTGCTGGTCGGCCCAGAGGATCAGGTAACCGTACCCGGCGATTGTCGTTTGCGCCGGTGTTCCAGTCGGAACTTTCCATTTGGTCGGGCTTGTTGGATCGTCCGAGAGATACAGGCCAGCCAGATCCAACGACGCGGCGCTGCTGTTATAAAGTTCGATCCAGTCTTCGTCATGCCCCTGGGGATCGGTCGCGGTGTGGGTGTTGGACGCCATGAATTCGTTGATCAGAATGGCTCCGTGTGCGCCAGGCGAAGTCAGGTGCAGAAGGATGATGAGCAGGCCAATGGGAAAGAGGCCGGAAATGCGCTTCATGGTGTTTGCAGAATTGAAGAATCGGGGGGCGGAACAAAACGGGCAACGCATGAGATCTCCCTGGTACGCGGATGGGTGCATGATGTGTCCGAACGATTCAAGAGGTTTCAGTTCAGCAGAATTTTTAAGAAAACACAAAGAAGCTGATACCCACAACGGTTCTATTCTCGCATACTGTGGATTCTTTTTCAATCTCCGAGATTGCCCGCAAGAACATGTAATGGTTGTGTTGAAAACAAGATGGCTTTCTTGGCATTGATGGTCACTGATCCTCTTGCGGCCGGATAGATATTTGATATGGAACAAATTGCATAGATTGCTGGAGCGCTATTGGCGTTGTTAGAAGCGGGCTTAATTACGAAGACAAGGGATAATTCAGCCGGTTTTTGCCTTGTTTCAGATCTGGAATATGGTTCCCAGAAATTTTTCTCGTTTCGAGGGGGCGCTTGCAGTCGGCATGCAATTTGAGTATGCTTGTGGTAGAGGTCCGTATCGGCCAGAATTGGGAGACTGGAATTCTTGGGGAGGCAATCCGATTCATGGGGAGTGCGATGTGTTTACGACTGGAATGAAAGAATGGCGCCTTTCTTTCGCATGCCTTTTTCGTGTTTGGGTGGTTGGGCTGTTCTTTCTCTACGCCGGGGTGACGTATGGCGCCCAGTGGCCTGTTCTGATAACGGAAATCCAGGCCTCGAACGATTCTATCCTGATGGATGTGGATGGCGATGCTTCCGACTGGATCGAGTTGTACAATCCCACTTCGGTGACTGTGGATCTGGTGGGTTGGCGTTTGACCGATGACGCGACCAGTCTGTCGAAATGGGTGTTTCCCACGCAGAACCTGCCGGGTGGGGAATACCTGGTGGTGTTTGCTTCGGGCAAGAATCGGGCAAACGCGGGTCAGGAACTTCACACGAACTTCAAACTCGAAGCGGCAGGTGAGTACTTGGCTCTGGTGGCGCCAGACGCGACCATCGTTCAATCCTTTCAGCCGCAGTTTCCGCCCCAGAGACAAGATATCTCCTATGGCGTTTTTCAGGATTGGACGGTTCTTGTCCCCGAGGCGTCCAATCTGCGTTACCGGATTCCAGACGTATCGTATGCGGGAACGGATTTTATCTCGGTCGGCTATGACGACTCCACTTGGGTGACAGGCGTCAGTGGTATTGGTTTTGGAGAGTCAATGCTGGTGTCTGCCCTGGGGCAATGGACTTTCGACCAGGATGCACAGGACTCCGCAGGAACCAACCACGGTTCGTTGCAGGCAGAGGCCCACATTGTGGGGGATTCCCGGATGGGGATTGGATCTTTGGAACTGGACGGGCAGGACGATTGCGCGCTTCTGGGCGATCCGGAAAATCTGAAGTTATCTGGCCCCATTACGCTTGCGGCCTGGATTCGTCCAACCGCAACGGATGGTTTGCGCGATATTATCGCGAAGGGATATACTACCTCGCCGTCCAATGGCGAGATTTTTTTGCGAATCAATAACGGACGCTATGAAGTGGGATCCTGGGACGGGGGAGCCTACATGGTAGGCGCAGCAGGCGCTTCAGGGGATGTGGGTCAGTGGGTCCATCTGGCCGGGATGTACGACGGAACGCTCTGGAAACTTTATCGGAACGGGGAATTGATCGCCTCTCAGGCTGGCGCGAAGGGGGCGATCCCGGTGGGGGCGGGGTGGGCGATCGGGGCGCGGGGGACGGGGACGGAACGGTTCTTTGCCGGCAGGCTCGATCAGGTCCAGATTTTCGACCGGGCGTTGAGCGATCCGGAACTTCAGAGTATGATGGCCGGGACTTTTCCCGGGCTCCGGACGAATATCGAGCAGAGCATGCGGGGTGTAAACGCGTCTCTGTGGACCCGGCTCGAGTTTTATCTCACTCAGGACATGCTCGCTCGTTTCGACGCGATGACCTTGCGGATGCGTTACGAGGATGGTTTCGTGGCCTGGTTGAATGGAACGGAAGTGGGACGTCGCAATGCTCCCGATGTGTTGAGTTGGGATGCGCGCGCGACATCGGACCGTCCGTCAACGGCCAGTGAGACGTTTGAGAGTCTCCCCCTTCTCTCTTCTTTCGGAGTTTTGCAGACTGGCAAAAACGTATTGGCGATTCAGGGCTTGAACGACCAGGTCGGGGACGGTCAGTTCTTTCTTTTACCCGAGCTGATTGCGACGGGGCCAAGCACATCCTGGCTCTATTTTGGGGAACCCACGCCGGGGCAACCCAACCAGACGGGCTACTCCGGCCTGGTCGAGCCGGTTCAGTTCAGTGTGCCGGGAGGCTATTGCGAACAGACTTTCCAACTGTCACTTTCTTGTTCCACTCCGCAGGCGACCATTCGCTATACCTTGGATGGTTCAATTCCCACAGAGACGACTGGGTTGTTGTATCCCGGTACGCCCGTCACCGTTTCCAAAACCTCCATTATGCGCGCCTCGGCTTTTCGACAGGGCTGGCTGGCGTCCAAGCCGGAAACACACACCTACCTCTTCCTGAATCAGGTGATCCATCAGCCCGCCAACCCTCCGGGTTTTCCATCGAGTTGGGGGGGAAGTACCGCCGATTATGAGATGGATCCCGATGTGGTGAACAACCCGGCCTATTCCAGTGAAATGGTATCGGCTCTCCGCAGTATCCCTACCTGGTCGCTTGTACTGGACCCGGATGATATCTTTGGCCCTCAACGGGGGATTTATACGAATTACGACGGGCGTGGCGAGTCTTGGGAACGCCCGGTGTCCCTCGAAGTGATTCTGCCGGATGGAACACGCGCCAAACAGGAAAACGCCGGATTGCGGATGTATGGCTCCGGTTGGCGCGCAACGCCCAAAAAGACGATGCGTATCATTTTCCGGAGTGAATATGGGGCCTCGCGTTTGCAGTATCCGCTCTTTCCCGATCGGGCGATCAAAGAATTCGACAGTCTGGTGTTGCGCGCTCAGGGGAGTAAGAGTTGGCAGGACTCGGTCGCGCCCGAGCAGGCTCAGTATATCCACGACAATTTCGCCCGTGATCTGGCGCGGGATATTGGAAAGTATGACGGACGCGGCGCCATCGTGCATCTCTATATCAACGGTTTGTATTGGGGACTCTACAATCCGGTCGAACGGCCGGATGCCGGATTCGGGGTGGTGCATTTTGGCGGCAAGCGGGAGGATTACGACGCCATCAACCGGCGTCCGGTCGAGTATGGAGGCGGAGGAACTGAGGCAATTGATGGCGACCGCGTAGCCTGGGACGCGATGATGGCGTTGACCGAGGCCGGACTTGCGACTCAACCGCAATACGAGGCGATCCAGCAGTATCTGGATATGGACCAGTTTATTGATCTGATGCTCATCCATCAATACATGACCAATCACGACGGTCCCTATTTGTTCTTGCATAACAATATGCGGGCGCTCCGGAAACGCGATCCGGCTGGGCCGTTTATCGGCTATGTCTGGGACATGGAATACTCACTCTGGGATCCCAATGAGAGTTATGATGTCAATCCGGCCAATATAGACATTCCCGACACACTGGCGCGTGTCTATGCGAGGTTGTGCCAGAATCCGGAGTTCCGTTTGCGTTACGCCGATCACGTGTGGCGTCATTTCTTCAATGCGGGCGCAATGACGCCCGGGGTATCCATCGCCCGATGGGAGAAGCGCGCCGAAGAGATTCAGAGCGCGATTCTTGGCGAATCGGCTCGCTGGGGCGATTTGATGCGTGCACAGCCCTACACGCGCGATGTGGAGTGGGCGGCTGAACGGAAGCGGCTGGTGGAAACCTATTTCCCGGCCCGAACATCGGCTCTGCTGGCTCACTTGAAGACGTTCGGTCTGTATCCCGGCGTGGATGCGCCGAAGTTCACAATCGGTGGTCTGGAACGGTATTCCGGTTCCGTTGTTTCGGGGAGCAAACTTGTCATCATAAATCCCAGCAATCTGGGGACGGTCTATTTTACTTTGGACGGCTCCGATCCACGCCTCACCGGAGGCGCAGTCTCTCCTGCCGCTTCTTCTTATTTAGCGCCAATGGAGTTGACCACGCAGACCCTGCTGAAGGCGCGGGTGTTGAAAGATTCCGAATGGAGTGCCTTGAGCGCGGCTCAATACGCGTTGAGCGATTCAACTTCTCCCTATTTGGCCGATGCCTGGTTTTCGAGAAGCGACACGATTCTGGTGCGTTTCAGCGAGGCGATAGATCCTGTCCGCCTCACTGAAACCGGATTGTTTTCGTTGGCCTTTGGAACGGGAAGTCCGCTCCGGGTCGATCTCGATTCAAGCGAAACGGTCCGGGTTCGATGGGCCGAGCCTTTGGAATCACGAGGGTATTTTCTCACGGTCAGAGGTGTCAGCGATTTGTCGGGTAATGTCATGGCGGAAGTCCAGAACATGCCGGTGACGCTCAACATGCCGGGCATTGTCCTCTCGGAACTCATGTTTGCGCCGAGTTCTGGGAGTGAATACGAGTTTATCGAGTTCCACAACCCGAATCCAGCCCAGTCGGTGGATCTGAGCGGTTGTTCCTTTTATGCCGGGGTGAGTTATGTGTTCCCGACGGGATCGGTGGTTCCGTCGCAGGGGTATGCCGTCTTGACATCCTCGGCGGACGAACCGTCCCGACTGGCTTTTCGCGCACTCTATGGTTTGCCGGACGATTTTCCGCTTCTGGGGCCTTACGCCGGGCGACTGGCCAATGAGGGAGAAACGCTCCGTTTGATCGCGCCCGATGGACGGTTGGAAGTTTTGGGATTTGAGTACCAGAACGGAACAAACTGGCCGATTCAGTCTTGTGGGGTCGGTCATTCGTTGGTGCCGAATGACGGAATGGCCCGGTATCCGGGAGCGTTGGATTATGGGGGAAACTGGAGGACCAGTGCGTTTCTGTCTGGTTCACCCGGGTCGGAAGACCCGCAGGCGCCGGGGGGATTCGTGCTCAACGAATTTTCGGTCAGACCGGGTCCGAGTGGGGGAACGGGAACGGACAACTACTGGCTCGAATTGTCTCAAACATTAACGGAAGGCATGAACACGCGAGACTGGTTCCTGAGTGACGATCCTCTGAACCTGACCAGGGTACCCGTTTCGCTGGCGGATGTTTTTGTCAAATGCGACGACTATTGGCTTCTCGAAGGTGCGGGTTCCAGTTTGCTGGCTGGTTCCGGGCAATTGTTTCTCATTCACCGACCGGTTTCTGGAAAAACGCGTGTGGCCGATGCGATTCGGTTTCAGCCTACCCTGCCGGACATGACCGTAGCCCGTTTTCCGGGACGGACGGGGTTCTGGCGGACGCTCGATCCGAGTCCTCAAACTCTCAATACGACGCCCAACATCAGTCTGGTCATCAGCGAAATCATGTACCACCCCCCAGTACCGCCGACCCAGCCCGAACTGAAAATGTTGCCCGAATATGTTCAAGTCTGGAACCCGACGTCCAGCACGGTTGTATTGGCCGATGCATCCGGTTCCTGGCGGTTGACCGGGGGAATCGAGTATGTTTTCCCGGCGGAGACGCAATTGCTTCCCGGAGAAGTTCTTCTGGTGACTCCCAACGACCCCAATGCTCCTGACATTGCTGTGTTTCGTGCCCACTACGGAATGCCGACAGGAACAGGACCGCGTCTGTTTGGCCCCTGGCAGGGACAGCTGTCCAATACGGGCGAAAGGATTGCGCTGGAACAACCGCTTCCGTCGGATGGAGGGGCAGGCCCCGCGGCCTCCTGGGCGGCTGTGGACGAGGTGGTCTATTTCCACCAATCCCCCTGGCCCGTACAGGCGGATGGTCTCGGTTCCTGTCTGCGCCGGGTTTCGCCGGTATTGGCTGGGAACGATCCGTTGAACTGGGTGGCGGCTGATCCCTCTCCTGTTTCCCGGACTGAGAGCGGTTATCGGGCGCTCGTTCTGTTGGGCGATCACGGTTGGGTAGAAGGCGCTAAACCCGTTTCACGTCACAAACTGGGTGAGACGGTTACTCTCAAGGCGCAGCCTGCAGCGGGTTATGCTTTCTCACGATGGGAGGGATGTCCGGAGGCCAACCGATTGGAGAATCCATTGACCGTACAGATGGAGGATGACCGGATTCTGCAAGCCGTCTTTTTCCCATCGGGTAAGGCGGCACACTTTCACATCTATTGAGGTCTTTTGAGCCGGTTACCGGTCAGGATTCATCCTGCAGCAGATCTTGCAACATCTTTTCCCGGCGGTCAAGGAACAAGCGGGTGACTTGGTAGTGGTCGGTTTCTTCGTATTGGATTGGATTGATCCCTTCCTCGTCCAGCAGATAAAGAGTGGCCATCGGGTAAGCCATCAGGATAGGCGAATGGGTGGCGATGAGGAATTGCGATCCCTGATTCACCAGATCGTGGATAACGCGCAGACAGGCAAGCTGGCGCGCGGGCGAAAGAGCGGCTTCCGGTTCATCCAGCAGGTACAATCCATTGCCTCGGAATCGGTTCTGGATCAGCGCAAGAAACGACTCACCGTGCGATTGCTGGTGCAACGGCGTATCGCCATATGAACTATCCACACCCAGCGATTCGATTTCCGTGGCCACGTTGTAGAAACTCTCGGCCCTCAGAAAGAACCCATCGCGCGGGCGAGCGGCCCCTTTGGCTACACGCAGGTACCGGTGAAGTTCCGAATGGGTCGGGCGTGACGAGAAGTTGAAGTTCCGGGAGCCCCCTTCGGCATTGAAACCCAGTGAGAGGGCAATGGCTTCGATCAGAGTGGACTTTCCGCTGCCATTCTCACCGATCAGAAACGTGACCTGGGGGTTGAACCTCAGAACATCCAATTTCCGTATGGAGGGTATGGAAAAGGGGTATTGTCGAAAGTCCGGAACCGGGTCGTCTTTCAACGTGGCCGAGAGTAAAAAGGGATGGCGCATTCAAGGCCTCGTGTGACTTAGACGTTTTCCGGTTCTTGGGGGGTGGACTGGTTTGGGGTCTCGTTCCGGCGTTTGCCGAAGAGGCGCGCGAAGAAGTTGCGGATCGCTTCCATGTAGATGTAGAACACCGGGGTGATGTAGAGCGTCAGAAGCTGTGAAACGAGAAGACCGCCCACGACCGCCACCCCGAGCGGACGGCGCACGGCGGCGCCCGAACCGATGCCGATGGCGATGGGGAGGGTGCCGACGAGGGCCGCGAACGTGGTCATCATGATGGGGCGAAAGCGGATCAGGCACCCCTGGTAGATGGCGTCGGACGGGGAGAGATTTTCGTTGCGTTGGGCCTCGAGCGCGAAGTCAATCATCATGATGGCGTTCTTTTTGACAATACCGACGAGCAGGATGATCCCCACAAAGGAATAAAGTCCGAGTTCCATGCGCAGCAACAGGAGCGCCAGCAGGGCGCCCACGCCCGCCGAGGGAAGGCTGGACAGAATGGTGATCGGGTGGATGAAACTCTCGTACAGAATTCCCAGCACGATGTAGATGACCAGAACTCCCATGATGAGGAGAATGCCGAGGCCTTTCATCGAGGAAGCAAACGCCTGCGCCGTCCCCTGGAAACTCGTCGTGATGGTGTCGGGGAGGATTTCCAGAGCGGTCGCGTTGCAGGCCTCGACCGCTTCGCCCAGTGAGATGAGTTCCGGGTCCATGTTGAAGGAAACCGTGACGGACGGCAGCTGTCCCTGGTGGTTGATGGTCAGGGGGCCGACGGTGGGTTCCAGTTTCGCGAACGTGGAAAGGGGGATTTGCTCCCCGGCGGCGGAGCGGATGTAGAGGAGCGCGAGCGCGGAGGGATCCAACTGGTACTTCGGATCGAGTTCGACGATGACCTTGTACTGGTTATTCGGCGCGTTGATGGTGGTGACCTGCCGCGAGCCATAGGCGGTGTAGAGGGCTTCCTCGATCTCCTGGGCGGTCAAGCCCAGTGCGGAGGCCTTGTCGCGGTCAATGTCGAGTGTGACCTGGGGGTTGGCCATTTGCAGATCGCTGGTCACTTCGATGAGGCCGGGCACGGAGCGCAGGCGGGCTTCGAGCAGGGGCGCGTAGTGGTAGAGCGTGTCCGTGTCGGGACATTGAAGGGTGAACTGGTACTGACTCTTGGCCATGCGCCCGCCGAACGTGATGGTCTGGACCGCCTGAGGGAAGGCGCGGATGCCGGGGACGGAAGCGAGCAGAGGACGCAGTTCGCGCAGCACCTGGTCAACGGGCGGGCGTTCCTCGCGGGGTTTGAGGCGAACGAAGAAACGGCCCGTGTTGGTGCCGGCATTGGACATGTAGGCGGCGATGTGGGGAAATTGCATCAGGCGTTTCGAGAGCGCCTGCTGGTGTTCTTTCATCGCGTCGAAGGAGATGCCTTGCGCGCCTTCTGTGGAGATCATCAGTTGGCCCAGATCCTCGCCCGACATGAAGCCGCGCTTGACGACCTTGAAAAGTTCCATGGTCCCGGCCAGCGTGGCGACGAAAACCAACATGGTCAGAATGTGGTGGCGGAGCGTCAGGCGCAGTGTCCAGCGGTAGAACGCCAGCATGGCGTTGAAACCGATTTCAAAGAGATTGAAAAGGAACCCGTGCTTTTCCCCCTTGTGCGAACGGAGGAAAAAGCGGGCCAGCATGGGCGTGAGGGTCAGGGAGACGATACCGGAGACGATAATCGCGACGGCGATGGTAACCGCGAATTCATTGAGCATGCGTCCCACGATGCCCCCCATGAAGAGCACGGGGATAAAGACGGCGACGAGGGACAGAGTCATCGAGAGGATGGTGAAACCGATCTCTCGGGATCCATTGAGCGCGGCGTCGAGCGGCGTCTCACCCGCTTCGATATGCCGCACGATGTTTTCGAGCATGACGATGGCGTCATCCACAACGAACCCGACGGCCAACGTCAGAGCGATGAGCGAGAGGTTGTCGAGACTGAAATTCAACAGGTACATGACCCCGAACGTGCCGATGACCGACATGGGCAAGGCCAGACTGGGGATGATGGTGGCCGGCACGTTGCGCAGAAAGAGGAAAATGACGAGGATCACCAGGCCCATTGTCAGAACCAGGGTAAACTTGACCTCGTTGACTGACTCGCGGATGGACTGCGAGCGGTCGTATAAGGTGTTAATCGAGATGGACTTGGGCAGTTGCGTGAGAAACGACGGCATGAGCTGCATCACGGAGTCCACCACCTGGACCGTGTTGGACCCCGGCTGGCGCTGGATGGCGAGAACGATAGCGCGCTCGTCCTTAAACCCGGTATCGGTGGTATTGTCACGGAACCAGGCGGCGCTCTTGTTGTTCTCGACGTCGTCAATCACTGTGCCAAGATCGCTCAGCCGGATGGGCGAGCCGTTGCGCCACGAGACAATGAGAGGACGGTAGGACTCCGCGTTGGGCAATTGTCCATTGGCCTCGAGCACGAAGGCCTGATGGGCGCCGTACAGCGTGCCCATCGGAAGGTTGACGTTTCCCTTTCGGATCGCGCTCACAACCTCGTTGACGCCGATGCCGACGGCGGCCAGTTTGCGCGGGTCGAGTTGGGCGCGGACGGCGTATTTCTGCGATCCGTACACCTGCACCTGGGCCACGCCGCTGATCATTGAGACGCGTTGGGCGATGTAGGTTTCCGCATACTCGCTGACGGTCGAGAGCGGCAGGAAGGACGATTTGAGGGCCAGGAAAAGCACGGGTTGACTGGCCGGGTTCACTTTCTGGTACGACGGGGGCGACGGCATGTCGGTGGGCAGGTTGCGCGCGGCCCTTGAGATCATGGACTGAACGTCCTGAGCGGCGGCGTCTATGTCTCGGTCCAGGGAAAAGGTCAGCGTGATCTGCGTACTGCCCTGGGCGTTGGTCGAGATCATCGAATCCACCCCGGCGATGGTCGAAAACTGTTTCTCGAGTGGAGTCGCGACCGCCGAGGCCATCGTCTCGGGGCTGGCGCCGGGCAGGCCAGCATTCACCTGGATGGTCGGGAAGTCCACGTTGGGCAGGTCGCTCACGGGCAGTTTGGTATAGGCCATAATGCCAAACACGAGAATGGCCAGCATCACAAGCGTGGTCATGACAGGACGGCGGATAAAGATCTCGGAAAGGTTCACGCGGATGGCCTCTTCATCGGGGTGACGCGTTTCTCAAGGTGGGAAGCCACTTTTATTCCTCTTCAACGGGTTCGAGGGATTTCCGGATTTCGACGGTGCTGTCCTTGCGCAGGCGCAGGTGCCCATCCGTGACAACGGTCGCATCAGACTCCAAACCCTTGTCAATGGCGATCCATCCATCGAACCGGCGGCCCGGCGTCACCGGCACACTCTCGATGGTGTTGTCCGGGTTGATGGTGAAAACGAATGGGCCGCTCTGACCGTTTTGCAGGGCTTGACTGGGAATGGCCACGGCATTTTTCTGAACCCCGGCGGAAATCGTCACATTCACGTAAAGTCCCGGCCAGAGCCGCCGATCCTGGTTCTCGAAGGTGGCTTTCAGGCGGATGGTGCCTCCCTGAAAGTCAACCGTGTTGTTGATAAAGGTCAGTGTGCCGGTTGTGGTGTCTGGCGTGTCGTCTCCGGGAAAAGAGGCATAAACCGGCACCGGCCCCGCCTGCATGGCCTGCCGGATAAGCGGCAGGTCGGTTTCCGGAATGGAGAATGCCACTTCGATGGGCTGGATCTGATTGATTTCCACCAGGGCGGTGTCGTTAGCCTTAACGATATTGCCCACATGTGTTTCGAGGTCGCCCGCCACACCGCTGATCGGGGAATTGATGGTGCAGAAACCGACCTGAAGCCGAGCCGATTCAACCGCCGCGCGGTCGGCCTGCACCTGCGCAGCCTTGGACAGGGCGGTGGTCTGAATGGTCTCGAATTCCTCTTTCGAGACCACCTGCCGCATTTTCAGATTCGTATAGCGGGCGTTGTCCTGTTCCGCCTTGCGCGCTTCGACTTCGTCGCGGACCAGATTGGCTTCCTCGCGAGCCAGTGTCGCTTTATACGGACGAGCGTCCAGGGTGAACAGAAGAGCGCCTTTCTGGATTTCCTGTCCCTTGGTAAAGTGGATTTCGCTCAACTGGCCCCCGACTTGCGACTTGATGGTGACGCTGGCGATGGGTTCCACATGCCCGACCGCCGGCAGACTGATTTCGATGTCGCGCAGGATCGCTTGCCCCGCCAGTACGGGTACCGGGCCATTGTCTCCGCCTCCCGGCGCGCCCGCTTTCCCGTTGGCCTTCGGATCTTCCGTTTTTTTGAGCGCGGGACATCCCATCCAGAAGAGGGACAGAAAAAGAGCGCCGATCAGAAACAAGACCCGACCGGGGCGAGATCCCCGGTACACCCGTGTTGACGGGCGGAATGGTGTGTCGAAATTTGTGCCGAGAGAGTGTCCGGATCGGCCAGCGTGGCCACAGGCGGGAGGATACGTCATGGGCTTTCCCTTTATGCATGTCCGGCACGACGTGAAGAACCGAGTTTCCGAAAAAATGACGCCTTTTTCGGCTCGGCTCAGTCGAGCCATTTTGATTCGAGAATAGAAGCGGCAGAGGGGTTTGTCAAGGCGGCATGGAAGGAGAGAATAACTTTCTTGAAAAAAGCGCTCGCGCGCAGTCCCGGGGAACTGCGCGCGAGCGACAGGCTTTATTGCATGACAGAATTCGTGTTCTTACTTTTTGAGTTCCGCAAATACAGGCGCCAGAGAGTTTCCATAACCGATGATGATCGTCGAAAAAATCAGAGTCATCAGGGCCATGAGGAGGAGCGTTTTGGTGAAACCGCTCGCGCCTTTCCACTCCTTGAGGGCAATACCCCAGAGCGAACTGAAGATGATGATGCTGGCCATGTGCAGAGGCCAACTGGAAAACTTATAGTCTTCCCCCATTTTGGTCTCGCCCATCGTGTAGAAGAAGAACTGGAAATACCAGGTGATGCCCGCCAGAGCGCTGAAGAAGTAGTTGTTCAACAGCGGCACACGGTTGGTCCCATTGTTCACCCGTCCCCTCGGCGCATGTTCCAATGTTTCTTCAGACGGAGCGTCAATTGCGGTCTCGATGATCGTCTCGTTCTCTCGGGAGGGTCCTATGTTTTTCAGAACCGGACTCAAATACTGATAGCCGGTTTTGTTCTTGAAGTTGAGCAGAACGCACCAGATGAAGTTGGTCGTAAAACCGCCCAGCAAAACCACACAGAGTTTGGGCAATCCTGTCCAGATCTCGGGTGTTCCCGCTTCCTGCGAGAGCTCGGCGATCGGTTTCGCCGCATCAAGTCCGAACGACATGCTCGCGCTCATGACACCCGAAAAGGTCGCGACGAGAATGCCTTTCCAGAAGTTGAATTCTTTAATCACGGCTTTCTTCTGATCCTCGGGCATTTCGCGCTCTTTCGAAACACCGGCCATTCCGGCGATCGCGATACCCATCAGACAGACCACCACGCCGATCAGGATGACCAGACCGGAAGGGGTACCCCAAACGTTGGAAATGAATGTGCCATGATAAATATCCGGCATGATGGTGCCAAACGCCGCGCAGTACCCCAACGCCACCGCCATACCGAGCGACATGCCCAGATACCGCATCGTCAACCCGAACGTCAGACCGCCCAGACCCCACATTGCGCCCCAGAAGTAGGCCCAGAACAGACTGCTCGCCGGCGCGCTGGCGATCACTTTCACCAGATCGTTCGTGTTGATGGAGGCCAAAATCCACGGAGCGATGATCCAACTGAAGAAACCGCCCACCAGCCAATAGACTTCCCACGACCACTTCTTGACGGCTCGGTACGGGACATAAAAACTGCCCGACGCCAGGCCCCCCAGCCAGTGGAATACCACACCCAGAAACGGATTTGGAGTCATCTTACCGCACCCTCCCATCAGAGATGTTGAAATTTAGCACAAGACCCACGCTTCCCGCTATGCAACCCCGCTTGAATTCCGAAAGGAACGATTCAAACGGAATGGTGTTCTGTCAACCCGGCTCAGGATACGGAATCACTCGAACCCTGTCCAGTCTTTCGGACTCTTTTTCAACCCCGCTTCGACAGCACCGTTTTCTCGTAGGCTTTCACTTCGTCGAGCCAGGCCGCGCCGACCGGCACGTTCTGGAGGGCGCAGTAATAGTCCCACACACCGCTGAAAGGCAGCGTCTTGGTCTCTTCGAGCAGGGCCAGACGGGTGGTGAAGTCCCCTTCCGCCTCGGCCTGGCGTATTGTCTTCGAGGGCTCCAGCAGCGCGTGCAACAACGCCTTGATCATGTTGCGCGTCCCGATCACCCACGCCGCCACCCGGTTGATGCTGGCGTCGAAGAAGTCCAGACCGATGTGGACGCGCTTGAGGTAGTCGCCCCGCACGATCTCTTCGGCGATGGCGCGCAATTCTTCATTCAGGGCCACCACGTGGTCGCTGTCCCAGCGCACGCCGCGGCTCACGTGAAGCAGAATTTCGTCCACAAACGTCAGGACGGAGGAAATCTTGTCCGAAACCACCTCGGTCGGGTGGAAGTGGCCCGTATCGAGCGTCAACAGGAGTTTCTTGGTTACCGCGTACCCCATGTAGAACTCGTGCGAACCCACGACGTAGCTTTCCGAGCCGATTCCGAACAGTTTGCACTCGACCGCATCGAGATTGTGAGCCGGGTCGAGTGGCGTCGCGAGCACCTGATCCAACGCATCACGCAGACGCTCGCGGGGCGCCTTGCGGTCGGCGGGAATGTCCTTGTACCCGTCCGGAATCCAGATATTGGTGACACAGGGGGAACCGAGCGTCTTGCCCATCACCGCGCCGATGTTGCGGCAGGCGATGCCGTGTTCAACCCAGAACTGACGGATATCCGCGTCGGCGTGGCTGAGCGTGAAGCCATCCTCCGCCTTGGGGTGCGAGAAGTAGCTCGGGTTGAAGTCCATCCCCATGCCGTTGGCGCGCGCCCAGTCGATCCAGCGGCTGTAATGCTCGGGCTGGATCTCGTTGCGGTCCACCCGCTTGCCGCCGAATTCGCCATAGATGGCGTGGAGATTCAGGCGATGCTTCCCGGGGATGAGACTCAGGGCCTTATCCAGGTCGCCGCGCAGTTCGTCCGCCGTCCGGGCTTTTCCCGGATAGTTTCCCGTGGCCTGAATGCCCCCGCCCGAGAGGGTGGCGTCGGGGGTTTCAAAGCCGCCTACGTCGTCGCCCTGCCAGCAGTGAAGGCTTACGGGGATGCTTTTCAAGGCTTCGATGGCCCGGTCGGTGTCCACGCCCAGGGCCGCATAGCTCTCTTTGGCCAAGGCATACGCCTGATCAATCCGGCTGGTGTCGCTCATGGTGCTTTCTCCTGTTCCTGATCGGTTTGACACGGTATTAACCGGCGGCCTGTTGGCGGCGGTATGCTTCCACTTCCCAGTTTTCAATAAAATCGCTGGCGCGTTTGTCGAGGAGATGAAGCCCCCCGAACGCTTGAGCCAGTTGCTTGACCAGAGCGCCGTCCTGGGCCAGTTCCAGGGCCAATTGCGCGGTGTTGGCGCTTGACCCGACGCCGAATATCCCCTGGCCATTGACGATCACCCGAGGCAGGTAGCCATGATTGTTCTGGAAAACCAGCAGGGATTCGGCGGTGGGCATGCCGAAATGGAGCCAGGCTTTCGAATAGACAATATGGTCGGGCGAAATCGGACCATCCGCCGCGGCAAAGACGCCACTGGCCACCACCTGCGCCGCCTGGTCCGCCCCCATCAATTCCCGCAGCCGAACCGATATGTCGGCCACCATGAGATCGGTCGGAGCCGGACTGACCGAGAGGGTCGTCGAGACTCCGGCATCCTGGTAGGCCTGACGCAGCCGTCCCATGATCTGGCCATAGCGCGCGCGGACTTCCTCGGGCGTATCGCCTGCGACAAACACTCCGTGATTCTGGAGGAAGACCATCCCCGGTTCGCATCCGTTCTGCGCCACGTACTTCGGAATGGCCTGCCGCACGTGCGCGCAGAGGGTGTATCCCGGGTCCACGTACTCCACCCAGAGCGCTTCGGGAAACAATTCGCGGCAGGTGGCCTCGGCGTTCTCCGAGCAGACCATCCCACTCACGAAACAGGGGTGGGTGTGGACCACGTAGCGCGCGCTGAAGGATTCGTGCAGGGGCGCTTCCACCGACGCGCGGCCCGAGGAACCGGGGCACAAGGCGCGCGCCATCATGTCCTTCACCAGCGCCTCGCGAGCCGATGGTTCCGCCGGGGTTTCCACCTCGAACAACTCGCGCAACCGCGCGCGGTCGAGTGCGACGAACTTTGCCGGAGTTAATCCCCCCAGAGTGGTTCCCGAGGGTTTGACCCAGAGTGTTTTTTCATCTTTTGCGGACGTGTTGCCGCCCCCGCCTTTGACATAGTCCGGGGTTCCAAACTCGTGAGACAGGTTTGTGATCGTCTCCAACATGATGAGAAGCGCTCCTTACGTCAGTCAAATAACCCGCCTGAGTATGGGGGAGAAAAAAGGAAAAAACCTTGACAATCGGCGCAAATATCAGCACGATCTGCTCAGGCTTCTCTGCACACTCCAACCCTGTCCGGGTGGGGTCGAATCGGTGTGCGGAATGATTCCGAGGATCTGTTCCAAGACAAAAAGATTCAATTGACCGTTAAACCGTCTTCTCCTGTGGCCTGAATTTACGAAGAGATCGTTCCATGTCCGCTCAACACCTCACCGTCCGTGAATTTTTTGAAGACGAAAACCTGCCCATTCGTCTCATTCGGCGCAATCCACAGGAACCCTACCCGCTCCACACCCATCAGTTCTTTGAACTGGTGGTGATTTTCGGGGGACGCGGGGTCCATTTCACCGAAAAATCGGCCTACGAGGTGCAGGCTGGGGACGCTTTTGTGATTCAGGGCGACCGCGCCCACGGCTATCGCGATCTGGACAATCTGGTCCTGGTCAATATCCTCTTCGACATGCGCAAGATGCAGCTGCCGATGGCGGACCTGCGGAATTTGCCCGGATACCACGCCCTGTTTGCCCTGGAACCGCTCTACCGCGACGAGCATGGCTTCGAAAGCCGACTGCGGCTCACCTCCGAACAACTCGAGCATGTGGCGGGCCTGACCGAGATGCTCGAACGCGAGACCGCGGCCAAAGAACCCGCTTACGCGTTCCATTGTACCGCCGCGTTCATGCAGATCATTGGGTACCTGTCCCGTTGCTACTCGCAGGCACAGGCCCCTTCCCTCCAGCCTCTGTTGCGGATGGGATCGGTCATCGGATATCTGGAAGAGCGCTACGCCAGCCCCATCGCGCTTCAGGAACTGGCCCGCGTGGCGCACATGTCGCGCAGCAGTCTGCAACGGTTCTTTAAGCGAAGCACCGGGTGCTCCCCGGTCGCCTATCTTATTCGGCTCCGGGTCCAGAAAGCGTGCGAACTGCTCCGCTCGGGCGATCAGACGGTGACCGAAATCGCTTTCCGGGTCGGTTTTACCGACAGCAACTACTTCGCCCGCCAGTTTTCCCGCATCATGGGCGAATCGCCCCGGGATTATCGGCGGCGCACCGTGCTTCCGCGAAAATAACCCGCGCCCCCCCCCACTGGTTCGTCCGATGGTTTACCCTCAGTGCTGATACAGCGCTTCCTGCGCCCCAAAAGCCGGGACCGTCTGTCCCGAGGCCGGGGAAGGCGTCAGGCTGTTCAGATATGCCTGAATGTTTTCGCGTTCCCGGGCCTCCATGTTCCGTCGTTTGGCCAGATAATGGTTGTACTTTTCCTTCTCGATCTCGCTCCAGGCATTCGCTTCCTCATAGTCCCCGCAATAGGGGACTCCAAGGTCTATCCAGCAGGCGAGTTTTTCGAATTCTTCTTTACTGAGTTTGGCGCCGCCATGCTCTTTCTCGAGCAGTGTGAAAATTTCGCTGACGGCAGAACCGGCGTAGTAGGGAGGTAACATATCGGGAGGGGTCTGGGCCGCGTAGAAGTTGACCAGATGCGTTGGCCGAGCCAGCATTCTCTCTGGCAGACAGGCATTTGTCAGGGTCAGATAGGAATCGCTCCAGAAGCGTTTGGCGATTGGATCGAGGTTTTTCTCCTTCAACAAACTGAATGCCTGACCCGGGAGATTGCGGGTGGAGTCGGCGGGGTTTTCTTCCTGCCCCAGGTTGACGATGGCCAGATCGAAGTAGCGTTGCCAGACGGTCTGTTTGACCTGAACCGCAATCAGGTTTTCTCCCTCATGGAGGGTTTTGACTGCGTCGGGGGAGGCGAGTGGGATCTGGTAGGCTGCCAGATAACCGGTAGTCTCGGCTGCCAGAACTCCGTTGAGGTAGATGCGGGCTTCGCCGATGTGGTTCGAAATAAAGCCGAGGCGATACGATTTCGGATCGCCGTTCAGTCTGAATGGGGTCCGCAGATAAAGTTCGCCGCTTTCCCACGGAGTGGCCACGCCCGGCGCCTGTTCCAGGCGGTTCTGGCCAAAGCCGCCCTGACCGGTTGACCAGGTGGCAGAATCAAAATCCGGCTTTTCCCATCCCTTGCCTGGCGCGAGGGTTGTGTACCGCCATTGGCTGCCCGGTTCGAGTATCGGGGCCGGATGGTGGTTGAATTCTCGGCCCCTCCACCCATACCGCGCTTTGAGGGAGCGACTCGTGCGCTGTCCCCGATTGTCGTGACAGACGACGCAGTGCCGGTCCAGGATGGGCTGAATCTCCTTTTCGAAACTGAAGCCGCGCGCGGGACCGTAAAATGGTTCCAAGTCCTGGGGGGCATTGCGCATCGCCTGAGAGACGGGGCGGGGAGCGAGCGGGGTACTGTTTTTCGTCTCGTGGCACCCCACACAGGAGGCGTTTTCGCCCGGTTGCAGGGTGGACCAGCTACGCATGGTCTGGACCGAGCGGCCTTGGGCATCGAGCGCCTGAAAATAAATCGGCGTCCGTGCGGGTACCGTGAAAAACGCCGAACCGTCCTCATAGACCAGAGCATTGCCCAGAACGGTTTTCACATCCCAGGAACCATTGCCCAGGGAAACAGGGGTACTGACATCCGAACTTCCCGCATGTCCCCAATTTCCGTTTTCTCCGATCCCTGTCGGGCGAAATTCCAGTGCGACCACCCGGACGGATTTGATCGTGCCCGGTTTGACCCCTTTCAGGCCGGGGCCGCTGTAGATGTTCTGGATGTAATAGGTCCCCGTGTCTTTTGCGTAGTTCACGCTGCTGGGCCGGGTATGGGGCGCCCGACGCGGCGCCAGGGGGATGGCCTGATTGGACGAGATCCGGGGATTGTACACCAGCAGTTCCCGATGACCCGCGCGCGTCATGAAATAGATTCCATACCGGTTTTCCCAGGGATTTCTCTGTTGGAATCGGGATGTAAATGAGACAAGGAATTTTTCCTCGTCCATTGGATAGGGATACTGAAACTGGTCGCCGTCCTGACCATAAGCGTCCACCCGGTCTGCCGGGGTTTCGCGTTCGGGCGCAATCAGTTTCACCCCGCTGTTTTCCTGCCGTCCCAGCGCCGGATCAATCTCGATCAGTTTCCCGGTCTGGAGGGAGTGGTGTCCTGTGGCAAGGGCCAGAAGTTTTTGAGTACCGGGGATGCCGCGAGCGTGGAGGATTGTCGTCGGGAACCAGGAATTGTTCCCGTAAAATTCGCTCTGTCCCGTTCCGTCTGGATTCATCTGGAAAAGCGGTTGGGGATAAAGTTGACCGCGGTCGTTGTAGTCCCAGCGGGTGTAAACCACCCGTCCGTCTTCGAGCGTCTGGGGAAAGTTGTCATGCACCTGGTCGAACGTCAGACGGCGCAACATTTTCCCGTTGGCGTCGCAGGTGTAGAGATTGCTCACCTCCGTCCACCAGCAATCCACCGTCTGTACACACCGCGTCGAGTTGAACAGCAGGTTCCCATCGGGCAGGTAGATTCCCTCGTAGTCGGCAAACCCAAGGCCTTCAGTGATCTGCCGCACCTGGCGCGATTCGATATCCATTTCATACAGGTGGTAATCGTCCTCCCGGTCGGACTTCTTCCAGGAGAACAGGATCCGTTTGCCGTCGTAGGAAACATCGGGGTCGCGAATCACCCCCTCGGGCGATTCGAGCAGGACTTCGACCTTGCCGCGAGCGCCTGCCGTGTCGAACAGACACAGAGCGGAACCGGGGACGAAACTGCGTTCATTTTGCGCGTCGCTTTGCGCTTCGGTGTAGGCGTAATGCGACCCGCCCAGGTTAAAATGCTGGGTGAAAACCAGACGCGGCCATTGGGCCTGGAGGGGTTTCAATCTCGCGAGACGGCGCGCCTCGCAGACTTTCTCGTACAGGTTAAGCCAGGGTTTGGGTTCGGTTGCCGAGGCTATTGTGTCGAAATCGGCCTGAAGAGCGGCCCGAGTTTCCTCCGGAACGGCGACAAGCGTTCGCTCGGTCCAAGTTCGGAGAAAATCGGTATCGTTCAGGCGTCCCTGAAGCCAGTCGAGAAACGCCTCGCCGTCGTCCTGAAGCGCCCAGTCGGTTTGAACCGGAAAATCGTTGAATAGATTATTCAGAACGGCGCCGGCGCGGATTTCCCGCGCTTCTGGGGACGTTCCCGGTGCGGTCAATCCGTCTCGGGCGCGAATCAGCGCATCGGACCAGGATGGAACGGGCAAAGGTTCCGCTGCGCAAAGGCAGGAGGGCGGGCCGACGAAAAGAAGGTTCACGACAGAGAGAACCGAAAGCATCTGAACAAAATACCGCATCATAAGACCGTCTCACATCTTGAATTGAGGAATGTAGGGAGGGGGGATCGGGCGAAACCCCGCTCCCCGGCGCGGTCAAACCGGTGGGGAACCGGGGACCGCGCCGGGCGCAGAAAGCGCGTCAAGGCAGGTTATTCCACAAAAGCGGCAAAGGCCCACTTGCCGGAGGAGACACGGAACAGGACATAATGCGCGTCTTCGGACTCGAACTTCAGATCCTTCAACGGGTCTGCCGACGTTCCATTCTTCCAGACCGATTGCCCATTGGCTTCGATCCGGGCGATCTTGTTCAAGGCGTCTTTCGGAATTCCCACAATCGCGGTAGTGTTGGCCGGAGCGGTCAGGTCCAAGTTGAATGTTTTCTCGTCACGTTTCAACGCCACGTCTATCACGCCCGCCACACTGTCCACGCGCGCCTTCGCCATGGTGAGTTCGCCCATCTGGGGGAGGACCTGGAATGTCTTGTAAGCCGCTTCGCGCGGCGCCACCCCCACGGCGTACTGAGAAATCAACGTCAGGGGGCCGCCCGTCCAGGCGTGGTTGTTTGTGCCCCCTTCCCACATTTCGGGAAGGGTGGTCAGAGGACTCTGGACCATGCCGGTGAACCGTTTTTTCATCCGGGCCTGGGCCGCTTTCGCGTCGTGCATCAGGAAAAGCGCTTCTTCCACGTATTTTTCCATGTAAGGACTGGCGTGGTACTGAGTGGCGAGAACCGTCTTGATCTTGTCCCACTTGTCCGGTCCGGCCAATCCCGCCACCACCGCCATGCTGTTGGCGCGGTCGTCGGTCTGGCCCTTGTAATCGGGATCGCGGTATTCCGAACCGGTCCAGAACTTCGCCTCGAACGCCTTGCGGATCGTGTCCATCTGTTTCTCGTACACCGGCACGTCTTCCGGGTGTCCGGACAGGTTCGCCATATTGATCGCCCCTTTGAGGGCCAGGTAGTACCACTCACTGGTGAGGACTTTCATGTCAATGTTTTCTCCCCAGTCGCCCCAGTCCCACTCCCCTTTGCGGGGAATCACCAGACCGTCCGCGTCAAGTTTCCAGACGCTCAGGTAGTCCTTCACTTTCGGGTAGGCGTACCAGATCGGTTCCGCGTCGCCGGTGTTCAGATAATAGGTCCAGAAACCGTAGTACCCCACGCTGGCCAGCATTTGCAGAGGCAATTCGGTGTTGTAATTGCCCGGCATGGGGGAAAACAGCGTTTTATTCTCCCGCTGCCAGTTGACCAGTTCCACGATCCCCTTGCGGGTGATGAGGTGGCTCTTGACGTCGAGCGAGTAGAACGCCTCGCCCAGTTCATTGACTGCGTCGCCCCACCACTGCGACCGCTCGCGGTCGGGACAGTCCATATAGGTGTCGCGCATGGTGACGTAGAGCGTGCGGCGGGCCTTTTGCCACAGCGTGTTGTAGAAGGGGTCGTTGCACTCGAAAGCGCCGGTGAAGGCGGTGTTGTAGCCCGTCTCGCGGAATTTGAGCGCCAGGATTTTCACCCCCTTGGGGATAGTGTAGAGGATTTTGTGGCCGTTCATCCACCCGAGCGATTCGTAGGTCTGGCGGCCCGCCCGCGTGATGTATTCCGCCCGTACGTTCGGTTCCCCCCCCCCCTTGTGGTGATCCGTCTGAATCCCGATGGTCAGACCTGCGGGCGCCTCGATGTCGAGGTAGGGAGTGATATGGCAGTTGTAGGGCAGTTGGGCCTCAATGACCCCACCTGTCCCTTCTTTCGGAAGATTTTCATCGTTGGCATACGCCAGCAATCCGTAATCCTTGAAGAGGGGGATGGGGCGTTTCCAGAGCGCATTCCAGGGCGCGACGGGGGCTTTACCATACTCGGCGGCGGTGGGCCAGTCCGAGTCGGCATACTCCGGGCGCGTCCACCCTTCCAGGGTGTCTTTCGGCGCGTCGAAAATGACGTTGGACTCGGACAACCGGAAATTGGGCTGTTCCCCTTCCTGGCTCCGATCCAGGTAGGCCGGGTGGATCTGAACTTTCCACGAGGCGTCGCTCACAAGCGTCTGGCCTCCCAGATTAGCTTCAAAAAGCAGGCCGGGTTTGCCGCTGCTGACGTGGGAAAAGCCGGTTTTGCCAAAGTACCAGACCAGAATCGCGAGGGTGTTCTTCCCCTCCTGGAGGTACGGCGCCAAGTCTATTTCGTCGAAATAGGTGTCCTGCGGGGTGGGACCGCGCTTCAGTTGGCCTTCAAAAACGGCCAGACGTCCGTTGACCCAGAGCCAGTATTTCGAATCTACCGCAATATGAGCCGGGACCGTTGACGGAACCTGGGTCAGGTCGAACGTCTTGCGGCAGGCGATCCAGGTATTGGCCAGCGGGTCTTTGGCGCGCGGATGTTTCTCGGGATAGGTTGAAGAGGCGGGCTGGGCATCCAGTTGGGCCTTGTTCGGACCGATCCATCGAGCCGTCCAGTTTGTTTTGACCATCGCATTCCGGATACGGAGTGGATCGGGGTTCTGCGCATGGGAACCCAATGGCAACAGGCCCAGCACAAGGGCAAGCAAACAGGCGCGTTTCATGGCAAGTCGGTCTCTCTTTCCCAGAGTATAAATACACACGTCTTTCATGGCTTACTGGAAGAGGGACCAAAAGATCAAGCAAAATATCCCGAGTGAATCTGACCCGGTACGGCATGAACGGGCGATTCCCGTGAAAATTTTTTTGAACCGGAAAACAATAGTCGAGGGCGCAAACCTTGGGTAATCAGGCATCTTCTGGATCTCCAGAGAGATTCCAGGATGGGTGTTCAGATTCAGATCGGGGGTTCTCGTTCTTCCGCGTTTTTCGAGGGCCGATAGAAAGCGATTGGGGTGAACGACAGAGTTTTGGGGGAGAGGAGTGAGGATACACTGATCGAGCCGGTCGAGTTTTTGGGTGAAGAAAGAGAGTGTTTGTGGCATTTTCGCATATTATCACTATTATGGTCGAGAATATAAAGATTGTTCTTGACACGAGCGCTTGCAATGCGTAGGATTGGGATTAACTTGATCGGGAATAAACTCCGATCGAGCCTCCGTAAGGTAGAAGTAGGCGGTTCCCGTTATTTTCTGTGGGAATCATTGTCAGGCGGCTTGGGTATCGGGTGTTCTCTTAATATCGAGGTGAGGTCTGCGTTTTTTTGTGGGTTTGTGAGTGCTTGCAGTCTGAAATATCACAAATTTGATCGAATTGGAGTTTAATTGATGTCTTACTGGGAAAATCATCGCCGCAGTCTCGCAAAAGCCCTGACTTATCGCCTGCTGGGCGCCTCTTTGACCGCCACCATCACCCTGCTTCTGACCCATCAGGTGGGACTGGCTGCCACGATTGGCCTTCTGGACGTGGTCGTGAAAATCGGGGGGTATTACTTCCATGAACGAGTCTGGGATCGGATTCGCTACGGTCGTGTCACGGCGGAGAACGATTACGAAATCTGAGCGTTTGGGTCGGAAAGGGACGAAGATGTCAATATCGGCGCAAGAACAGGCGGCTGCATGGTCCAGAGAACTGGACGGGGCTTCGGTTGCGGAAATCCTGCAATGGACGGTTCGGCGTTTCGCCCATCAGGCCGTTTTTGCCAGTTCGCTGGGACTGGAGGACCAGGTCCTGACCAGTCTGATTGCGCGGCACGCTCGCACGCTGCCGATTTTCACCCTCGATACGGGGCGGCTTTTTCCCGAAACCTATGACCTGCTGATTCGGACAGAACGGCGCTACGGACTGAAAATCAAGATTTATTTCCCCGAGGCGTCCGACGTCGAGCGACTGGTGAATGAGTACGGTCTGGACTGTTACCGTCAGAATGTCGATCTGCGCCGCGCGTGTTGTCAGGTGCGCAAAGTCCAGCCGTTACGGCGGGCGCTGGCCGGACACGCGGCCTGGGTCTGCGGGGTGCGGCGGGAACAGGCGGTGACGCGGCGAGGTCTGGATTGCGTGGAGTGGGACTCCGTCAATGGGTTGTTCAAGATCAATCCCCTGGCCGATTGGACGGATGATCGGGTTTGGGCTTACATCCGGGAGCAGGAGGTGCCGTATCATTCGTTGCACGACCAGGGTTTTCCCTCCATCGGGTGCGCCTGTTGCACCCGCGCAGTCACGCCGGGCGAGGACATTCGCGCGGGACGCTGGTGGTGGGAAAGCCCGGAACACAAGGAATGCGGTTTGCACAGGCGAAAAGAGATGGCACCGGCGCAAGTTGCCTCTTCAACGACAGAGACAAAATGAATTCTTAATCGAAAGGACTCGATCACATGGATCCCCTGGATCATCTGGAAGCCAAAAGCGTTCATATTTTGCGGGAAGCCTACCGCGAGTTTAAAAGTTTGTGCATGCTGTGGTCCATCGGCAAGGACTCGACCGTAATGCTCTGGTTGTCGCGCAAAGCCTTCTTCGGCCATGTTCCTTTTCCCTTGGTTCACATTGATACGACCTATAAGATTCCCGAGATGATCGAGTACCGTGACCAATTGGCCCGCCAGTGGCAGTTGAACATGGTCGTAGGCCGGAATCAGGCGGCTCTGGAAGAGAAGCAGACATTTCCTGGCGGGGGCGTTGATCGCCTGACCTGCTGCCGCAAGCTGAAAAGCGAGGCGCTCAAGCACACGCTTTCGGGCGAGTGGCCGCGCCAACGCTTCAATCATGCCACGGGACAATACGAGCTGGACAGCAACACCGATCCGTACACCGGGGTCATTGCCGGTGTGCGGGCCGACGAGGAAGGTTCGCGTTCCAAGGAACGCTACTTCTCGCCCCGCGACCGCGCGAACAGCTGGGATGTGGACGATCAGCCGCCGGAACTCTGGAAACAGTACACGACCGACTTTGCGCCGGGAACGCACCTGCGGATTCACCCGTTGCTGGACTGGACCGAACTGGACATCTGGGAATACATCCAGCGCGAGCGGATTCCGGTCACGCCGCTCTACTTCGACCAGGGACAGGGGAGGCGTTACCGTTCGCTGGGGTGCTGGCCCTGCACCCAGCCGGTCGAGTCCACCGCAAGAACCGTGGACGAGGTGATCGAGGAACTGCGAAGCGGTAAATTCTTGAACATCGCCGAGCGTTCCGGGCGGGAGCAGGACAAGGACGGCGGCGGCACACTGGAAACCTTGAGACGGGAAGGATACATGTAAAATGACGACCATCGCGGAAGAAATTGTTGAGACTCGGAACAATGGACGAAACTCGGAGCAGGAATCGCTGGATCTGGTGGTGCTGGGGCATGTGGATCATGGCAAGAGCACGTTGATCGGGCGTCTGCTGGCGGATACCGGTTCGTTGCCGGAGGGGAAACTCGAACAGGTCAAAGCCCTGTGCGCCCGCACGGCTCGCCCCTTTGAATACGCCTTCTTGCTCGACGCGTTGAAGAACGAACAATCCCAGGGGATCACGATTGATACGGCGCGCTGCTTCTTTCAGACTTCGAGGCGCCGCTATATTATCAACGATGCGCCGGGACACATCGAGTTTCTCAAGAACATGGTCACCGGCGCGGCCCGGGCCTCGGCGGCTTTGCTCCTGATAGACGCCGCCGAAGGGGTTCGCGAGAACTCGCGCCGCCACGGATTCATCGCGTCCATGCTGGGCATCCGGCAGATTGTGGTGCTGGTCAACAAGATGGATCTGGTCGGCTATGACCGCGCCGTATTCGACCGCATTCAGGAGGAATATCGCGCCTTTCTGGAGCGGCTTGGCGTGCATCCCATGCGCTTCATCCCCATCAGCGCGCGCGATGGCGAGAATGTCGCGGTGCGGGGCGATTCCATCGCGTGGTACGAAGGGCCGACTGTTCTGGAACAGATAGACGCGTTTGAAAAGGAAGACCGCACTCTGGCGTTGTCGCTGCGTCTGCCTGTTCAGGACATCTACAAGTTTACCGAAGAGGGCGATGACCGGCGGATTGTGGCGGGGACGATCGAGACCGGTTCGGTACGGGCGGGCGACAACGTGGTGTTTCTGCCGTCGGGCAAGCGTTCGACCATCGCCTCGATCGAGGTGTTCAATGCCGCCGTTCCCGAGATCGCCCAGGCCGAACAGGCGTTTGGTTACACGTTGACCGATCAGATCTATGTCCGGGCCGGTGAGATGATGTGCCGGGCGGACGAGTCGCCGGCGCGGGTGGGATCGCGTCTGCGCGTCAGCCTTTTCTGGATGGGGCACGCGCCGATGATTCCGGGCAAGCGTTACAAACTCAAGATGGGAGCGGCCCGCCGGGCGGTGGAACTGGTCAGTGTGCTCAATGTACTCGATGCCTCCGAACTGAGCACCGTGCAGAACAAGCGACAGGTGGACCGGCATGATGTGGCCGAGGCGGTTCTGGAGACCACCCGGCCGGTGGCCTTCGATCTGGCTGACGAGATCGAGCAGACGTCGCGTTTTGTCATCGTGGATGGGGAACAGATTGCCGGCTGCGGTGTGGTGCTGGAACAAAAGGAAGACGAGGAGTCGTTGCTGGTACGGCGTGTGCGGGAGCGGGAAACAAACTGGGAACGCGGTCCCATCACGGTGAATCAACGCACGGCGCTCTATGGCCATCGGGGCAAATTCATCGTCTTCGTTGGACAGGAAGGCGGGCGTGAACCGGCCCGTCAGCTCGAGCGGCTTTTGAATGGCCAGGGTTTGTACACGTATTATCTCGGTCTCAACAGCGCGGTGGGTGAAGTGGGCGAGGACTCCCGCGATGCCTTGGGGCGCGAGGAACAACTGCTGCGGTTGGGCGAACTGGCGCATGTGATGACCGACGCCGGGATGCTCTTCATCACCACGTTACCCGAGGCCGACGATCATGATCTGGAAAAACTCAAGATCCTCAGCCAACCCTACGAACTGTTCGTGGTGACGGTGGGCGAGCATTCCCTGTCGCAGTTTTCCGCTCAGATGGCCCTGGGTGAACAGCTTTCCGCCGATCAGGGCGCTTGCCAGGTTCTTGCGGCTCTGGTTAACTATGGGATCATGCCCGACTATCAGATCTGATAGATCGGGAGAAAGAGATCGGAAAAAAGATCATGAGTGAAGACACCCAAGTCGCCCGCCCCCAGTTTCCATGCGCGGCAATGCCGGAAGAACCGCCCCGCGCGCGTCTGCTGGGTCTGTATGCCCAGCGCCAGGAGGGGTTGTATCTCCAGCGTGTCAAGATCCTGGGGGGACGTCTGGAACATGCCCAGTGGAAAGCCGTAGCCGAGTTGGCGTTTCGTTTTACTCCGGGTTGGCCGCTTCGCCTGACCGTGCGTCAGGGGATTGAATTCCACGGTCTGCAATCCGAGGCTATTCCGGCGTTGCAGCGTGGTCTGGCGGAGGCGGGTTTGACGTCTCTCGGAGCCGCCGGCGACACGGTACGCAATGTGACGGTCTGCCCCGAGTGCGGCCTGGTTCCCGGTTCCTGCGACATGATCCCGCTGGGACGGCTGATTCACGATTGGACTCAGGCGCGGCCCGACATTTACAGTCTGCCGCGCAAGTTCAAGATTTCGCTTTCGGGTTGTCCGCACGGTTGCGCTTACCCCTTTATCAACGATATTGGATTTGTGGCTCGTGCCGATGGTTCGTTACAGGCGATCTTGGCGGGTTCGCTTGGGGCGCATCCCGGCGCCGGAATAGAAGGCTATGACAACCTGCCGGTCAATCACGTTTTGCCGCTGGTGTCGGCGGCGTTGCGCCTTTTCGAAGACGAAGGCGACCGGACGAATCGCTCACGCGCCCGTCTGCGCCATGTGCGCGAGCGTCTGGGCGATGCCGTTTTCCTCAAACGGCTCGATAACCTCTTCGAGGAAGAGAAAGGCCGGGAATTTCCGCAGGCGCAGCCGTTTGCCCCCTATGCCGGCCCCCAGCCGATCATCACGCGTCTGACGCTTCCCCATGACGAACTGGAACCGGAACGGATGCTTGAACTGGCTGGATTGGCCGAAAATAAAAGCGCTCCCATGCACATCGGTGTGGATCATCGGCTTTATTTGTTTGGAGTGGAAACGAGAGAACTGCCGACCTGGGCGCGCGTCTGGACAAACGCGCCGCGCACGATCGCCTGCCCCGGCGCGCATTTGTGCCAGAGAGGGATTGCTCCGACGTGGGAAGCCTCCGACGCAATCCGAGCGGTTGTGCCTGCGTCTCTGGGGTTGGTGATTGGGATATCGGGCTGTCCCAACAACTGCGCGCAGGCCAGCGTCGCCGATATCGGTCTCATCGGACGGCTCAAGTCCGTGGGAGGAGAAAAACGCCCCCACTACCGATTCCTGGCGGGTGGCGGGCGGGGCGCTTCGGCCCGTCTGGCCAGAGAACTGCACACCGAAGTTCCGCTGGAGCAGATCGGTCCGGTGACTCACTGGCTGGTTGAACAATGGCTTGCGGCGCGGCTCGAAGGAACGCTTTCTTTCGAGGAATTTGTGGCGCAAGAGCACGAACGGTTGGCCACGACGATGGCCCGGCGTCTCGAAGTTCAGGTGTAGTGTTTCAAGACCGGGTATCCCTCCTGAATCAAGTCCTTCAATCTGGGACTGGCAATCGTAAAAAAGGTTCTTTGAAAGAGTTTGTGGATAGATCTTGATGAGTTTTTCGAATTCAAGCCCAAACACAATCTCTTTCGTCATTCCCGCGAAAGCGGGAACCCAGATCCGGGACGTTCCGGTTGATTGCGTTTCCCCTGGGTTTTCCCCTTGTTTTCCCGTTCGCGCTTCCCAGGGTCCCAGCGTTCGCGGGGATGACGGACGGGGACGCGAGTCGGGAAACTTGGGCAGAGGATCGGGGAGAGGGGCAACATAAAACCGAGACCAGAAATACGGTCCGATCTCTGGGTTGCCTCTGTTCCTGAACAATCGCGGAGAGGATCGAGATGGGGGAATTATTTCGGCATCGAAAAAGATATTCTGAGAACAATTCTTACCGGTCCGATTGCCTGGTGTTAGAAAAATAACAAATTTTGTGTTGACATGGGGCAGATCCATGTTAATATCTTAACAGAATGGACCAGGAGGTCCATTGGCGCTTCCGGCCGGAGCGTTGCATGTCGAGTTTCCTTCAGGAGGTTGTACCATGTCCACCCCCCCTTATCATCGGGTCTTGAGCCGTCGCGAACGGGAAATCATGGAAATTCTCTATCGCATGGGAGAAGCGAGCGTGACGGAGACGCTCGAGGCGATGGAAAATCCCCCGGGCTATTCGGCGGTTCGCACGATGTTGCGATTGCTTGAGGAGAAAGGCGTTATCAAGCACAAGCAGATCGGGAAAAAGTACGTTTTCACCCCGATCGAGAAGAAGGAAACCGCCCGCCGATCCGTTCTTCGCACAATGCTTGAAACCTTCTTCAACAATTCCATTGAGGAGACAATGGTTTCCCTCCTTGAGGCGAAAGAGGACACATTGACGGACAGGGAACTCGACCGATTGTCCCGGATCATTGAGGATAAACGCAAGAAGGGAGACTGACCATGTTCGATTCGATATCCTGGGTTTCGAGTGGGTCCGGCACGGCGGTGGTCTTCGATGCCGCGCTGAAGGGTTTCGTTTATCTTCTGGTGCTGTGGGGTATTCTGCGTTTGGCGTTGCGGTCGGCCACCGCTTCCGTCCGGTACACGACCTGTGTTCTGGCCGCAATGGGTCTCTTGATTCTGCCGTTGGTTTCCGCTCTTGTGCCTCAATGGCGAATTCCGCTTCCACCAGCTGTGACAGAGATTGTGAATGATCGGCTGGAAAGGACGATTGAGACATTCAGTCTCGACTCGAGAGACGAAAACCCGGTGGAGAAGGCGGTGGAACGTCAGGTTGCTTCGCCTTCTCCGCCGGGGCCGGTTTTCGAACCGGCAACATCGCTGCCTGGAGGCCGGGAAAACGTGGGGGAAGATCGGATGGTCCGGCAGCCCGCTCCGTTGGCGCCCATGTCTTCTTTTACTCAGGAAAACTCGAACGACGTTCTTACGGTTGTGGCCGGATCGAACACCGATCGTTCGGAATCGTCAGAGGGATTTTCTCGCGTAGAAGAGGTGACAGCTGTCCCATATGATGGAACCCAGGCTGTTTCTGAAACCGTTGGTTCCTCTGGGAGTCTTCGGGGATGGAGGGACAGACTCCCCGCCGTTCCAGCGCTCATTCTGGAAATCTGGGGAGGCGTGGCGTTTCTGTGCTTTCTCCCGTGGGTGGTCGGTCTGATCGCGTTGGGCCGGTTGTTGCGGAGGAGTCGCCGGGTCGAGACGGGGCCGTGGTTCCGGAAATTGGATGAAATCTGTCGGGCCATGGCGATCGAACTGCCCCATCTTTATCAGACGGATCTTTGTATTGCGCCGATGGCGGGGAGTTTTCTCCAGGTGTTCATCATTGTGCCGTCTGACGCGAAGTTGTGGCCGGAAGCCAAGATGCGCAATGTGCTGATCCACGAACTGGGGCATATCAAACGGCGCGACGATCTGACTTACCTGCCGGTTCGGCTGGTCGCCGCTTTGCACTGGTTCAATCCGTTTGCGTGGTCGTTGTTGAAAATGCTGCGTTTCGAGCGCGAACGCGCTTGCGACGATTTTGTGTTGAGTCAGGGAGTCGCGTCCTGCGACTATGCCAGCCATTTGCTGGAAATTGTGAAACGATCGCCTTCCACCCACCCCGCCATGCTGGCGGGGACTCCCATGGCCACTCCGCGGCGGTTGGAAAAGAGGATTCTGGCCATATTGGACGATAAGATTAACAGGAAAGGTCTTACTATGAAAAACTTGATATCGGCGACAGTTGCGACTGTGGTCGTGACCTTGATGATCGGTGCGGCCTCTGTGACTGTTACAGAAATATCCGCGGCGCCTGAAACGCCTTCCGGGACCGCTTCCGAGAAAAAAGAACCGTTGACTCCCGCGGTGTTGACGGCCAGCGCGCAGGAGGAAGTCGAGCGTTATTACAAGGCGGCTCCCAAGGAAGTGACGGATTTTGTTGTCTGGACCGAAGGCCAGTTCAAGGGGACTCAGTGGCTTCCGGAAAACGCCATTGACAACATGGATGTGAAGGCGCGCGAGAGTTCGATCCAGCAGTATGTCGCGATCCTGAATGAAAAGCCTTACAATCGGGAAATCTGCCGGGCATTGGTCATGGCCAGCGTTCTGCGGGACAAGCGTTTTCTACCCGGTCTCCTGAAAACAGCCGCCTACGATGAATTGTGCGACTACGATTGCTGTCCGAAGTGGATGGCGGTGGCGGCGCTGGCCCGTATGGGGGACGAATCGGCCGTGCCGGTTCTGGTGCCTCTGGTGGATCACGGGAATCTCAACACCCGGATGTGGGCGCGGGCGGTCCTGGTTCGCCTGACGGGTCAGACGTTCGATCAGGACAAGAAGGCCTGGGGCGACTGGTGGAATGCGCAGAACAAGGAACCGAAACTGAAAGAGGAAGATCTGAAGCCGTGGGTTCACATCAAAACCCGCTGGAGATCCGAAACGGCGGGTACTTCCGGGATGGCTGCGAACGCTCAAGAGGAAATCGAGCGTTCCTACAAGGATGCGTCTCAGGAAGTGAAGGACTATATTCTCTGGACGGAAAAAGAGTGGCATTGGATCCAGTGGCTTCCGGAGAACAGCGTGGAGAATATGGACGCGGAAACGCGCGAGAAGGCGATCGTGCGATACGCGAAGGTCCTGGATGAAAAGTCCTATGGACGGGAATTGTGTCCGGCCCTGAACATGGCCAGTGTGTTGCGGGACAAGCGCTTTCTGCCCGGTCTCCTGAAGACCGCTGCGTACCATGAGCCGGTTGATTACGACTGTTGTCCGAAGTGGATGGCAGTTGCGGCCTTGGCGCGGATGGGGGAGGAATCGGCTGTGCCGGTCCTGATCCCGCTGGTGGATCATGGAAATGAGAACACCCGGATGTGGGCGCGGGCGGCCCTGGTGCGCCTGACCGGTCAGAAGTTCGACCAGGACAAGAAGGCGTGGGGCGCCTGGTGGAACGGGCAGAACAAGGAACCGAAGTTGAAGGACGAGGATTTGAAGCCGTGGAGCATGCCGACAGCCACTCAGGCCGTCGCCCAACCCGCTCCGACACCCGGCGCGGGGGGGTATCCGGGTGCAGGAGCAGGATATCCTGGTATGGGGGCCGCATATCCACAACCCGCTCCCACACAGCCGTCGGGAACCCCAGCCACTCCTTCAGCGGTTCCCTCCTCGGGTCTGACCGCCAATGCGCAGGAAGAGATTGAACGGTATTACAAGGCCGTACCGAAGGAAGTCACGGATTTTATCCTGAAGACCGAGCAGATGTTCCGGTGGCCAGCCGAAAACGCGTTTGCCAGTATGGACGCCGAGACGCGCGAGAAAGAAATCCAAGCGTGTGAGAAGACTCTGAACGAGGTGCCCTACAGCCGGGCGCTGTGCCCTGCTCTGGCCAAGGCGAATGTGCTGCGGGACAAACGTCTGTTGCCGGGTCTTCTGAAAACGGCGGCCTACACCAATCCGTCCGGAAACTACGATTGCCGCGCAAAATGGATGGCGGTGGCGGCGCTGGCGAGGATGGGCGATGAGGCGGCCGTGCCGGTTCTGGTTCCTCTGGTGGATTTCGGCAACACGAACGTTAGAATGTGGTCCCGTGCCGCGCTCTATCGCCTGACGGGTCAGACGTTCGACCAGGACAAGAAGGCGTGGGGCGCCTGGTGGAATGCGCAGAACAAGGAACCGAAACTGAAGGAGGAGGATCTGAAACCGTGGGTTCCCCTCACAGGAACTCGAGGAAACACCCTCCTTCAACCGCCTAAGGAAGCCCTTGTTCCAGCGCCGGGCGCTACGAAAGTGTTTATTCCGGGCAAGTATGAAACAGGAAAGGAATGGGTGAGCAGCAAGGTCGAGTTCTCCAAGGGGGACATTCTGTTTGTCGAGGCCGAAGGAGCAGCCAGCCACAGCATCGGAGACGGTCCGTTCTCTCCCAATGGAAGTTTGGGAAATCTGGGAAGGAGATACGTGGCCGCCTACGGGGAACATTTGTGCAACGACGCGAATCAGGCTTCGCTGGTCGGTAAAGTCGGCGAAAAGGGCACGTCGTTCTTCGTCGGAGAGAGCCGGGCCATTCGGGCAGCGGACGCGGGTGTTTTGTATCTGGGATTCAACGAATCGTATGGAACTTCGGAGAACAATAGTGGTAGCTTCACCGCCTACGTTTCGAAGGGAGAGGCCCAGACGGCTTTGCAGAAGTGCCTGAAAAACCAGATTCTGATTCGCGAGGCAAAAGCGCAATGGGGGGTGGACAATCGGAAGCAATCCATGGATGTTCCCAAATGGGAAGATTTGATTGGGCCAGACAAATGGCTCAAGGAGAAACCGGTGTGCCCGAACGGCGGCGAATATGCTCTGGGGTTTGTTGAACCGGAAGTGGTCTGTTCGAAACATCCCGCGACTCGCTGGGTATCCGCTTCAACCCCGGTAGCGGGCGCTCCGACGACTCCGAATTCGTCCGGAATGACCGGGAGTGCCCAAGAGGAAATCGACCGTTACTATAAACCGGTTCCGAAAGAGGTGACGGATTTTATCCTGGTGACCGAGCGTCAGTTTGGAGGAAACCTGTGGTTTCCGGAAAATTTCATAGACAGTCTGGATGCGGAGACGCGTGAGAAAGAGATCCGGTACTACGCGACGGTCTTGAATGAAAAGCCCTACAGCCGGGAACTTTGCCCGGCGCTCGCCAAGGCGGGTGTTCTGCGCGACAAGCGCCTTCTGCCGGGGCTTCTGAAGGTGGCTGGCCACACTGAAGCGAGCAATTACGATTGCCGTCCAAAATGGATGGCGGTGGCGGCGTTGGCGCGGATGGGAAAAGATGCGCAGAATCTTCCGGCGGGTAAGACGGTTGAATCTCGGACGGTCGCCGAAGAGCGCTTGACCGTGGATAATCCGGAACGAGAAGAGACTTTTCGCGATTGTAAAGTTCGTCTGATTCGGGTTTCCAATGCTCCGTCTGTCGAAGTCGAACTGGCCGTTTGGACTCCTCAGCGGACGGACACGCAGCAGGTAAATCTGAAGGTGAATGCCTCCCAGACGATCGACTCCTATGAAATCCTGTGTGAGGAGATCACAGTCGGCGGAGGCAAGGCGGGGGGAAGCGCCCGCATTCTGGTTCGGTATAAAGAACCGGTTGAAAAAGCCTTAGTTCAGACGCCCAGGGCAGAAAGTTCCGAGAGTCGGGAATATGAGGCGGCCATTCCGGTTCTGGTTCCTCTGGTGGATTTCGGCAACAAGAATGTCCAGATGTGGTCGCGGGCGGCGCTTTATCGTCTGACGGGTCAGACATTCGACCAGGACAAAAAGGCCTGGGGCGCCTGGTGGAACGCGCAGAACAAGGAGCCAAAATTGAAAGAAGAAGACCTGAAGCCGTGGGTTCCCGCTTCCGATCCGCGCGCTCAGGCGCCTGTTTCCCAATAGGATCTGGGTGTTTTCTGGCAGTTTGAATGACCCAATGGCAACTCGATCGGATATCGGGTTCGAAATGGAGAAGAAGGGACGGGAAGACGCAAGTTGTCGCCTGTCCCTTCTTTGAATTTGTCAGGATAAATATTAAAACACCCGAGCTGTTTGGGCCTTGCAAAACGAGGAGCGAATCTGGTTCAATGTGGAACAGAAAATCTGGGCGCCTGGGGGGGGATCTGCCTGCCCCGTTTGAAATCTCAAATCTTTGGAAAGAGTCAGCGGACTTGGAATCAAGTGATCTGCTATATCTATTCTGCGGTTTGTTTCGGAAAAGACGATCCTGAGAAGATCTGACATGCTTTGTGGAGAAAGATGGAACGCCCTCTGTTCGGAGGGACTGGAGAAAAGTGGGAATCGTTATCGGTCGGTTCTGAGAGATCGTGTGGGAGGGGGAAGTGCAGTCATGAACGACTCATCCGGTTTTTCGGGGATGATTCGCTCCATCACCTGGCGCGCCAACCTGGCGGTGTGGCTCAATCGCGCGCTGGCGGGGTGCGGATGGGCGGTGGTGGCGACGGCCACGGCGATTGTCCTGTTCAAAATGCTCTGGCCAGGTCTCTGGTTGATGGGATTGACGCTGCTGACTGCGTTGCCACTGGCGTTCGGGTGGGCGTGGGTGGACTCGCGCAAGCGGAGGGCTTTCTTTACGCCACCCGAGGTGGTCGAAATCATAGACCACCGTTTCCGGGACGATGGAGTGGTGGCGGCGGCGTGGGAAAATCCGACGTTGTTACCCGCGGAGACCGTCCACGCCGAGGCGGCGCGCGCGCTGGCGGGTCGGTTGCCCCGGCTGGATCTTCTGTTTTATGCAAAACGGGCCATTCCGGCCCTGTTGTTGCTGGCCGCGGCGTTGGCTGTTCCTCCCCGCCAGTCGGCCGTTCCCGCGCAAGCGGAAGCTATTCTGGCTTCGATCACCCAGCCGCTGGCCGACAAACTGAGCGAGAGCGAGCAGATCCTGCCGGAAGAGACGCTTCAGGAGTTCCAGCAGGAAATCGAGACGCTCCAGCAGGACGATCAGGGAATTTCGCGGGAAAAATGGGAAGCGGTGGAGGAATTGGATCAGCGTATCGAGAGCGCCGTGGCTCAGAGCCGTCAGGAGGCGCAGGCGGCCCTGACGTCGCTTGAGAGTCTTTCCAACCTGACAGATGCGTCGGGGAATATCGAAGGGAAAGCCGACCTGAGCCAGCAACAGGACGAATTGCTCAAGGATCTGGCCAAGTCCATGGCGAATCAGGATTCTCGTTTACCTTCAGCTTTGCGCAAAGAAATTGCCGGCAAGGTGAGTCAAATGCGGCAGGGAGGGATGAGCAGCGAGGAACTGCGCCAGCGGCTGAGCGAATTGCGGGACAAAATGGGACAGATGCCCGGGATTAACGGCGATGGTCCGGGGCAGATCGGGCAGTCGGGAGATGGAAATGGCAATGGAGACGGAAATGGTCCGGATGGCGACGGGGGCCCCGGAAGTGGGGGGATCAGCCGGGGCCGGGGCGACGCGCAACTGACGCTGGGTAACGAAAAGCGCGCTCAGGGCGCCCAGTTCAAAAAACAGGAGTTAGCGGGTCAGTTCCTGAGTCCACAGGACATGGTGGACATGGGAATCACCCCCCTGGAACCGAAGGCCGAGCCGGGTAAGTTCAGCCCGGGGACGTTGCGGCAGTTTGAGGCGCAGACGGGCTCCGAGGTCAGCCGGACCCGGATCTCGCCGAGCCAGAAGAACGTGATCGAAAAGTATTTCTCGGGACAATGATAGAATCGAGCATCTGAACCAGTCGGATGTTTCCGAAGATTGGAAAGAAGGGACGGTTATCAGCATGGCGACAAGCGAACAGTTGCAGCGGCGGGTCGAGGCGGTCGCGCCCCGGCTTGAGGAACTGGCCGGGCGGTTGGGGGAAGTCATTCTGGGTAAAGAAGACCTGATTCGCGACCTGGTGACCGGCATTCTGGCCGGAGGTCACGTGTTGCTGGAAGGTTTGCCGGGACTGGGTAAGACGGAAATGGTCAAGGGACTGGCGCGGCTGTGCAGCATTCAGTACAGCCGCATTCAGTTCACCCCCGACCTGTTGCCGAGCGACATTACCGGCAGTTTTATCCTCCAGCAGACCGACGGACGGCGCGAGTTTTCCTTCCAGGAAGGGCCGGTTTTCACCAACATCCTGTTGGGGGACGAGATCAACCGCGCCTCGCCCAAGACGCAGTCGGCCCTGCTCGAGGCGATGGCTGAACGCGCCGTGACGGTGATGGGCGAGACACGCCCCCTGCCCCGGCCCTTCTTTGTCATCGCGACGCAAAATCCGATCGAACTGGAGGGAACCTACCCCCTGCCCGAGGCGCAGGTGGACCGTTTTCTCTTCAAACTGCACCTGGGACGGCCGGCAGAGGCCGTGCTCGGCGACATTGTCCGCAACCGCCCCACCGGCGCGCCGCCCGTGCAGGAGCCGGTGATCGGCCTCGAAGACCTGACAGAGGCCATCGAACTGGCGCGTGAGATCTACATCGCCGAACCGGTGGCGGCGTATATCGCCCGGCTGGTCGAGGCGACGCACCCGGACAGCGCGCTGGCGCCCGATCCGGTCCGGCAGTATGTGCGCTACGGCGGCAGTCCGCGCGCGGCCATCGGGCTGGGAGCGGCGGTGCGGGCGCGGGCGTTGATGCTGGGGCGCGTGCAGGCCGGGTTCGATTCGGTGCGCGAACTGTTCCCGGCGGTGTTGAACCACCGCCTGATCCTCGACTACTCGGCCCGGATTGACGGGGTGAGCGTTCAGGACGTGATGGAAGCGATTCTGAAGCAGGTGGATGAGTATTCGAAACCTTTACCAGCGGGAGTCAAAGGATGAGACGGTATCATGCGATTGAAGGGATGACGGGGGGGGATCCCGAGCGGGAGATGGTTTTTTCTGAGAACGGGAAGCACTGTCGTTCCAGGGGCATCTGGGCGGTATGCCGACTTTTCTCTCTGGCGCTGGCCCTGATGGCGCTTCCGGGATTGGCGCGGGCGGAACTGAAAGTTTCCGTTCAGGGAGTAGGCCATAGCCACACTTCACCCTATGTCTGGACGCGTGTGACGGTGGAAAACCCCGATGCGCGAGCCGTGGGGTTCAAACTGTCGGGAAGTTTGCACTATGGTTCCAGTGGGAGGACCCATCTTGTCGAAAAGGAATTGGGACCGGGCGCGCAGCGGACCTATGATCTGGCATTGCTCGGGGCGGTCGGTTGGGGGGGGCACTTCGGGGTGTCCGCACTCTGTGTGGATTCCACTGGACGTAGCGCTCAGGACAGCCAGTCGGATTCCGAGGCTAAAATGTTTCTGAACATCGCCCCCATGCCGCAGTGGGCCAGCGAGCAACAGATGCAGGATTTCTCCGATGCGATCGAGCATCCGGAGGGACAGAATCCGGGAGGTATGGGTCCGCCCATGCCGGGATATCCCTCATCTTCCGGAACACCGAAAAAGCCCAATTTTGTCTCGCAAGTCGAGCCGAACCAATTGCCTGACAACTGGCTCTGCTACACGCCCTTCATGGTTGTCCTGGTCAGCAGCGACGCCTACAAGACGCTTTCGGTCGAGGCGCGCGCGGCCCTGATTCAGTGGGTCAATGTCGGCGGACATCTGATTGTATATGGAGCCTCCGAGACCCGGACGGAACTGCGCCTCCTGGGGAAAATCGAGTATCGGACGAGCCCGGTTCTGACGGCTCTCGGCCAGATACCCAAAGAGTGGAAAATGCTTTCCGGCAACCCGCCTGCCAGCATGCTCGTCTGGAATAGATACTCCGGGATGGGAGCAAATGACAATTTCCCCTTTATGATCGAGTCGGACGTTCTGGGACGTTCGGGTGGGCTGATTCTGGCGACACTTTTCTGTGTCGTGGCGGGACCGGTCAACTACTTCTACTGGCGGCGCAAGAAGCGCATCCGCATGTTGATACTCAGCCTGCCGGCCTTCTCGATCGCTTTCTGTCTCCTCATCACCGGCTATTTCCTGGCCACCAAGGGATTTTCTCGAAAAGGCGGAACGTTCTCGATTTCGATCCTGGACGAGGGGACTGACAGCGCCGTCACATTCTCGCGCCACCTGCTTTTCTCCGGGTTGTATCCTCTTGGAGGCTTCTCGTTCGACCGCGAGGCGGCCTTTTTCCCAATGGAACTGGGCGTGGCGGGGGATCAGCAGTACGACATGACGCTCCAGAACCAGCAGCGGCAGTTGACCGATGGACTGTTCATTCCCCAGGTTCCGTTCCATTATTATACGGTAATGCCGTGGTCCACCCGCGAGCGGTTGATTTTCAAGCCCACCGAGAATGCCGTGGAGAATGGGTTCGAGAATCCGATTCAGGGTGTTTTGGTGTTTTCCGGCGGGGGCGTTTATACAACTGGGGCTATTCCCAAAGGGGGAAAAGCCGCGCTGGAACGGCTGGAAGGAGAGGCGGCGAAAAACGTACTGGACCGTTTCCTTGCGGCCGATGAAAAAGAATTTCTGGAACGCCAGGAGCAATTGTACAGACCGTTACGAAATTCTCTGGAGGAACATTACGTCGTATTTTTCGAGGGTCAACTGCCGACGGAACAGGCGGGCCTGAAGATCAAGGACGGAAAACACCGCCACGCTCTGGTCGGAGCCTTCGGGCCGCAAGTGTGAGGCAGGGAAGTGAGTTTATCCATTGAACTCCCCGGAATCGCTTCGCGTCCGGGGGCTTAGAATCTCGAAATCGTGGACGCAAGATTGAATCCATAGATTGGAATAACGTATGCTGCGTGTGGAAAAACTGACGAAGGTCTTTGGGAACACGGTGGCGGTCAACGACCTGTCCTTCCACCTGGCCAAGGGGAAGATCTGCGGATTTGTCGGTCCCAACGGGGCGGGCAAAACCACCACCATGCGGTCCATCGCCACACTGGAAAATCCCACCGTGGGCGAAATTTTCCTCGACGGCGTTTCCATCTTTGAAAACCCCTACGCCATCCGGCGGATGGTCGGTTTCATGCCCGACCATCTCGGGGTGTATCCGATGATGAATGTGCGCGACTACCTCGAATTTTACGCGCGGGCCTACGAGGTCGAGCCGACGGTGCGCCCCAAACGCATTGACCAGATCATGGACTTCACCGGTCTGGTCCATATCGAGGATAAGTTCGTCGAGACGCTCAGCAAGGGGATGCGCCAGCGGCTCAACCTGGGCCGGGCGCTCATCAACGATCCCAAGATCATGGTCATGGACGAACCGGCCGCCGGTTTGGACCCGCGCGCCCGTATCGAGTTGCGTTTCCTGATCAAGAACCTGGCCGAGATGGGCAAAACGATTTTTGTCAGTTCGCACATTCTGAGCGAACTGTCCGAATTCTGCGACCACCTTCTGGTCATAGACAAGGGGCGCAAGATCACCTACGGCAGTTTCGAGGAAATCCAGCGGGGCCTGCAACCGACCCTCCAGATCCACGTCCGCCTGCTGGGGACGGAATGGGCCGAGGGGGTCGAGCGGTTCCTGATGGAACGGCCTGGGGTGACGGCGGTCTCCATTGAGGAAAACGGCTCGCTCACGTTCGAATACACCGAAGATCGCGCCACCGTGCCGGCTCTCATCCGCGACATGATGAACGAGGGGTTCCCGGTCATCGAGTTCCGTCCGCGGACCATGTCTATGGAAGACGTTTTCATTCAGATTACGGAAGGGACGTTTTAATCATGTTTGACCGACTCAAACCTTCCGCGCTGGGCGACAATGCCATGCTCTACAAGGATCTGACGCAGTGGCTGCGCAACAAAACCTTCGTGGGACTCTTTTTCGGTCTGCTTTTGCTGGCCGAGGGGGTTTCGGTCTTTGTTACCTCGCTGCCGACACGGGCCGGGGAAGCGGGACCGGTGGTGTTCAACATCCTCCTGATGGTTCTTTTCTTTTACGGCCTGATCATCGCCTTCAGCGGTTACGGTCTGACTGCTAAAGAATTCCAGAACCGCACCTTCGAACTCTACGAACTCTCCGGCATGTCGCTCGAAAAAATGATCCGGGGCAAGTTCCTGTCCATGATGGCCCAGTTCCTTTTTGGCTTCTTCTGTATTGTGCCGTTTCTGTTCTTCTCCTACCTGCTGGGAGGTCTGGACTTCTACACCATTCTGGGGGTGTTGTTGCTGGCGGCGATCCTGGTTCCCCCGCTTTTCCTCTTCTCGCTGGCGGTGGCCTTGCACAGCCAGAAGATCAAGGCGCTGGCCACTCTGTTTCGGGTGGGAGCGTTCCTGTTCCTCCTCTGGATGGGCTGGATGTTGCTGCTCTTCTTCATCCAGATAGCCCTGCGGGGGGGAGGCGGTTCCTTCTTCAATATGGGGCGGATCGTCAAGGAGATTCTCTCCGGGGGGCGCGAGCCACTTTTCTGTATGGGGGCCTTTGTCATCTTCCATCTGCAATTCTGCCTGTTGTTGTTCTACCTGAGTTGCAACGCGATCAGCCCGGTGACCGATTCGCGCGAGGGGGCCGTGAAGTTTCTCGCCACTTCGTTTTCCCTCTGTTTGATCGGCCTGATACCGATTCTTGTGTTCGTTACAAGAGACGACGACTTCTTTACGTTTCTGTTCCTCGTGTTCCTGGTCGAATGCCTCATGGGGTTACTCTATTTCTGGGGACCGGTGGAGGTTCCGCTGATGGCGCGGCGCAGGCAGAAAGAGTCGCGCTGGGTGTCCGTCCGGTTTCTCACCTACTGGTTCCAGCCCGGTCCGGCCGGCACGTTCCGCACGATCCTGCTCTTGTGGGGGAGCGCTCTACTTCTCTATCTGTTCTCGGGCAGTATTATCGGGAACCCCGTCTGGTCGGTTCAAGAGGGAATCCGCCGACTTCTGGCATTGCTCCTGGCCGCGCCGTTCTGGATTGCCACGCCGGGGTGCTTTCTTCTGGGACTCAAACGCTTCCGCCTGAATCCGGTGGTGATGCGCATGACGCTGTTGCTCTGGTGGGGGTTTGGGGGAGCCTTGATGATCCTGGCGCTCGTGCTCCTGGAATCTTTTCGCCATTCCGATTCGCTGCTGTTCGGTTTCCTGAGTTCGGTGCTGACACCTGTCTCGGCCCTCATCGCCTGCCTTTCGCCCTCGACTGTCGGTTTTGCGTCGGACGAGACGATGGGGCTTTCCTTTATCTGGATCATCCTCGGAGTGATCGGCATGATTCTGATGGCCAGAACCCTGGCGGTTCGCATCCGCCTCGACAAGATGGACCGGCAGGCGGCCCTTCAGGTGGTTACGGCGGCGGAGGCAATTCCTGAAAGACAAGAGCAACCCTTCAACGGAGATCCGTTGCCGCCTCTTCCGATGGAAGGGGTGGAATAGAATGCCGCCGACTGTGGCCGTACGGCCCGGATTCCGAAGAGATTGTCTAAATGATGTTTGACCGCCTCAAACCCGCCGCGCTCGGCGACAATGCCATGCTCTACAAAGACTTGACGCAGTGGCTGCGCAACAAGACCTTTGTGGGGCTGTTCTTCGGTCTGCTCCTGCTGGCCGAGGGGATTTCGGTCTTTTCCTCTTCGGCTTCCCTGGAGGCTGGAAAAGCCGGACCGATCGTCTTCAATATCCTCTTTTCGGTGCTTTTCTGCTACGGACTGATCATTGCATTCCTCGGTTACAGTCTGACAGCCCGGGAATTTCAGAACCACACGTTCGAACTCTATGAACTGTCCGGCATGTCTCTGGAAAAAATGATCTGGGGAAAATTATTTTCCATGATCGCCCAATTCCTGTTTGGATTTTTCTGTATCGTACCGTTCCTTTTCTTTTCCTATCTGTTGGGGGGCGTGGACTTTTACTCGATTTTCGGGATGCTCTTGTTGGCGGTGTTCGGGGTGCCTCCGCTCTACCTGCTGGCGCTGACGGTCGCGCTGCATGGACAGAAGACAAAAGCCTTCGCCACAGTCCTGCGGTTCGCAGCGGGAGGCGCGCTGCTCTGGGTGGGATGGATGGTACTGGAGAGTGTATGGCCTGGGAGGGGGAACCTCTTCTTTTTCTATATGGGGAAGATCGTCACGGAAATCGTCGCCGGTGGAGGTTCGACAATTTTCTTTCTGGGCGTTTTCGCCACCTTCCATCTGTTGTTCTGTCTGTTATTGTTCTACCTGAACTGCAATGCGATCAGCCCGGTGACCGATTCGCGGGAAGGAGCGGTCAAGTTCTATGCCACGATCCTGTGTCTTGGTTTCATGGCTTGGGAAGTGGGCATGTGTTTTTCAAGCGGTAGTGGGAGAACTCTTTGGAAAATATCAGGGGTACTACCGGCATTACTGTTGTTACCGATAGAATGCCTTCTGGGTCTGCTCTACTTCTGGGGTCCGATGGAATTTCCACTGATGGCGCGTCAACGGCAGGAACAGTTGCGCTGGCGACCGATTCGGTTCCTCTCCTACTGGTTCATCGTGGGGCCGGCGGGCACGTTCCGGACATTGTTGCTGTTGTGGGGAGCGGCGACTGTTTTTCTGCTTTGGGCCAATACCGGCCCTTCTTCTTCCCCCTTCCCGTACAGGGATTCAATCTCGACCCTCGTTTTCATCCTCCTGGCGGTTCCGTTCTGGGTGGTATTCCCCGGGGGATTGTTGCTGGGGCTCAAGCGTTTCCGCTACAATCCGACCCTGCTGCGCGTGACGCTCTTTTTCTGGTGGCTGGGCGCAGGGTCGGTCTTCCTGTTCGCCGGTTCTGGACGGTATGGCGCTTATTTATCGTCATTCGAATATCTGGGGGCCATCCTGACACCTCTGTCGGCCTTCTCCATCCTGCTCCACTCGGATGCGATGATGATGGGTATTGTCTGGTTTGTTGCCGGTGCCATCGGGCTGGTGCTGATGGCGCGAACGCTCTATCGCCGTTCCCGGCTCGAGGAAGCGGACCGGCAGGCCGCCCTCCTGGCGGCCCGGGCGGAGGCGGAAGTTGTTCCAAAACCGGAAGTCCCGTACAGCGGAATCCCGCTTTCCCCTCTGTTGGTAGAAGGGGAGGAATAGGATGGCGCTCATGACCGAATTCCCCAACCGCACGCGACTGGAAGCCTATGCGCGCCAGTACCAGCTGGTGCTGCCCGAGCGCCAGCGCGCCTCGCTCTGTGGCGACCTGACCGGGCGGCGCACCGGCAGCAGCGTCGAGTATCAGGACCGGAAGGACTACGTCCCCGGCGACGACGTGCGCCACGTGGACTGGCGGGCCTATGCGCGCAACGACCGCCTGACGATCAAACTCTACCGCGAAGAGATCAGCCCGCGCGTGGACATCTTTGTGGACACCTCGCTCTCGATGTCCGTGACGGCGGAGAAGGCGCTGCGGCGCACGGAACTGGCCTACCTGTTCGCGCTGCTGGCTCGCAAAATGCACGCCGCCACGCGGGTGTGGAATCTGGGAGAGCAGCTGGAACGGGTCGCGGATCCGATGGCGTTACTCTCCGTTGAGGAGAAACGCCAGGACATCCCGCTGCCCCTGTTGATGGGTTCGGGCGCGGCGCGAGGGGGTGGGATCAAAATTCTGATCAGCGACTTGCTGTTCCCCTGTGCGCCGCCCGAGATGGCGGCTGCGTTCGCCCAGGCCGACCGGACGGTGTTTGTACAGGTGCTTTCGGCCTTCGAGGCGCATCCCACCCCGGGAGCGGAGATCCGCCTGGAAGACGCCGAGACGGGGGGCTGGCTCGATGTCCGGCTCGACAAAACGACCGTCGAGGGATACCGCAAACGCCTGGAAAACTGGCGCGGGGAGATGGAACGCCTTCTGCGCCTGGCGGGAGGCGCCCTGGCCGTGGTACGCGACGAAGACCCCCTCGATACGGTCATGCGGCAACTCTTAGAGGTGGGGGTGGTGAATGTGTAGAAATTGCGAATTGAGAATTAAGAATGGCGGAATGCGGCGGAGTCAGAGCGATGTGGGGTGGAATTTGAACGAACAGGATGAAATGGCCGGGCAATCATGATTCTGACGAACCCCTGGGGCCTTCTGGCGCTTCTCTCGATCCCGGCTATTCTGGGACTGCACTTCTTCCGCGATCGGCGGCGGGTGCAGCGGGTGGGCGGGCTGCATTTCTGGCATTTCGCGCGCACACACATGCCGGTGGGACGCCGTTTCGACCGGCTGATCCGCAACCTGCCGCTCCTGTTCCAACTTCTGGCGGCGCTGGCCTTGTCGCTGCTCATCGCGGGATTGGACCTGCCGCATGAGGATTCGAGCCGCCACTACACGCTCCTGGTGGACACGTCGGCCAGTATGCTGGCCGGAGGCGACGAAAGCGCCGCCACGCGCGCTCGCGCGTTGCTCGAAGAGTGGGCCAGGCCTGGCGACCGTTTCACGCTGGTGGCGGCGGGACTGAAACCGCACATTCTGGCGGGGCCGTTCGCCACACAGACCGACCTGCTGACGGCGATCCGAACGTGGAAGTTCGAAGAGCCGGGGTGCGACGTGGACGCCGCGATCGGACTGGCCGGAAAGTTCCTGACCGGCGATGAAAAGATGCTGTTTCTGACCGATGACGTCACGCCTCTCAAAGCGTGGACCGAACGTATCGAGGTGGCTGCGCTGGGACAGCCACGCGAAAACGCTGCAATCCACTTTGCCGACCGGGTCCGCATCGCGCCCGACCGCGACCGCGTGTTTGTGACCCTGCGCGGGTACGTCACAACAGATCAGGACGCGGTCCTGCGGGTGACCGCGGGCGAGCAGGAAATCTTCAACAAGCCGGTGCGTCTCGAACCGGAAAAACTCGCCTCGCTCAGTTTCGAGACGGGCGAGATCGCGAGTCTTCTCACGCTTTCGCTCGGCGCCGATACGCTCGATGCCGACAACCGGGTCGGGCTAGCGCCCGTGGCCGTCAAGACAGTCCATGTTTCCACGCTGGCGCTGGGCGAGTCGAAAAGTTTCGTCGAGCGCGTGATCCAGGCCCTGCCCAACACCGCCGTAGCCCCGGAAGCCACGCAGGCGGATCTGGTGATCAGCGCCGCGTTGGATTATCAGCCGACGGCGTACAACAGGAGGGTGGTACAATTTCCCTTTCTCTACGATCCGGAGACCTCGAAGACGCAGCCGCGTCTGGCCGAAGGGCGGACGATCGTGGTTGACCAGCGCCACGCGGCAATGGCCGGATTGGCGTTCGAAGGGGTGCTCTGGTCTTATCAGGGCGATGTCACGCCGCCGGGGCAACCCTTGCTGTCCGCCTCCGGCCACCCGCTGATGACGTTTGAATCGCGTTCGGAACGACAGGCCTTCTATCACCTGAACTTGCGGTGGGACCGGACCAACCTGTTCCGCCAGGCGGCCTGGCCGATGCTGGTCCAGGGGATCATCGAGGAGTGCCGCGATGCGATTCCCGGCATGGACCGGACGAACTTTCGGGCCGGGGAAAGTGTGATGTTGAACGTGGAACCGGTGGCGGGTCTGGCGAACCGGTTTGAACTCAAGCGCGACGGCGGGCCGGTCACTTCGTACGAAGCGCCTCCCGAGGCCCTGACCGACCTGCCGGTCGGGGACTATGAACTGACTCAGGACGGGCAGACGCAGTTGGCGCGTTTTCAGGTCAATCTGTTCGCGCCCGCCGAAAGCGACCTGCGCGCGGTGGCGCCCAACGCGGCCTCGCTGGAGGCGCTGGTGGCCAACCGGGTGAACCGAACCCAGACCAATAGAGCCCTTTTTCTGGGCCTGGTGATGTTAACGATTTTGATGACGGGGCTGTCATGGATCTTCCAGGATTTATCGCAATAGAATTCCCGCAGATGCTCCTGATCGGCGTGGTGCTGGTGTGGCTCTACGCGCGGCGGTTGCGCCGTCGGAACCTGTGGCGCGCCCTGCTGCTGGCTCTCGCGATCCTGCTGGCTTGCTATCCCTCGATTGTGCGCACCACCAAAGCGTTCGATCTGTATGTGCTGGCCGACCGCTCGCGTTCGGTTTCCGAGGAGGGACGCGCCAAACAGGCGGAACTGATCGAAATGATCAACCGCCAACTCAAACCGGGTGATCGGGTCGCCCTGGTCAGCTTCAACGAGCGGGCGCATATCGAGCAGATTGCCGAGTCGCAAACGACGGCCAAATCGTTTTCCATTCCCTACAGCGAGGACGCCAGCGACCTGACCGAGGGTCTGTCCCTGGCGCTCAGTCAGGTGGATGGCAAGCGTCCCTCGCGGCTTCTCCTGTTGAGCGACGGGGAATACACGGGCCGAGACCCACGCCCCGAAGCGCTCAGCGCGCGTCAGCGCGGCATACCGATTTTCTATCGGAACCTGAAACGGGTGGAACTGTTCAACCTCTCGGTGCGCGAAGCGGTCACCCCCGACCAGATTATGGCGGGGGAACCGTGCCGGATCGCCTTTACAATAAACGCGTCGGAGGTGACCGAGGGCCGTTACCGCGTCTGGCGCGATGGTTCGGCTGTCGGAAGCGGCACGGACGAGGAGTGGCGCGCCTTTAACTTTCAGGCGGGGGAGAACACCATCGCCTTCTCCGATACGCTCTCCGATGCAGGGATTCACAGCTACAAACTCGAGGTAGAAGCGACTCCCCCAGGACGCGAAAAATTGCTGACCGACAATTTCGGAGAACGCTTTGTCAAGGTGGTCGGTGAACGCGCCCTGCTGGTTGTGAACAACACGGGTGCGGCGGACAATGTTTCGGGTATTCTGTCGGCGGGTGGCATCAAGTGCCACGTGGTCGCAATCGGCAATTTCCGCATGGGGATCGAACAACTCTCCGGTTACAAAGGCGTGATTCTGAACAACGTGCCGGTGATCGGGTTGACGGTCACGCAACTGGAGGCTCTGAGTCATTTTGTCGAACAGGAGGGAGGCGGGTTGATGGTCTGCGGCGGAAACCGCAGCTTTGCCGCCGGAGGGTATTATAAGACCGCTCTGGAATCTATACTGCCGGTGGCGTTGGAAGATCGCCAGCAGAGCAAAAAAGTCAGCACGGCTTTCAGTATCGCGATGGACCGGTCAGGCTCGATGGCGATGACGACTCCCTCCGGCCAGACCAAGATCGCGCTGGCCAACACCGCCGTGGTCGAGTGTATAGGTCTCATGTCACCAGTGGATTCGCTTTCCGTGATTGCCGTGGACAGCATGGCCCACGTGATGGTGCCCCAGCAGCCCGTGGAGAATTCCCAGAAAATCGTTTCCGATGTGCGGCGCATTGACTCGCAGGGCGGCGGAATCTTCGTGTACACCGCCTTGGCCGCCGCGGGCAAGGAACTCATGGGCGCCCCGCAACTCAACAAGCACATCCTGCTCTTTGCGGATGCCGCCGATTCCGAGGAACCGGGCGACTACAAGAGACTGATCGAGGAATACGTCCAGGCGGGCATCACAATCAGTGTGGTGGGTTTGGGAACCGAGCAGGACAAGGATGCCGAGTTCCTCAAGGATATTGCCAAACGGGGTAACGGTTCTGTGTATTTCACACAAGACGCCTCGCAACTCATGCAGTTTTTCACAGCCGACACGATCACCTATACGCGCAACAGTTATGTGGAAGATGCCGCGCCGATGGCGATCAAGGCCGCCGCGCGGGCCATTTCGCCCGAACAGGAATGGCAAAACTTCACCTGCGCGGGGTACAATCTCCTCTTCCCAAGACCCAAGGCCGATATTGCCATCCAGACCGCCGACGACGACCAGGCGCCGGTTCTGGCCTTCTGGCAACGCGGCCTCGGTCGGGTGACCGCGCTGGCGCTCAATGCCGAAGGCGCGTTCTCGGGGGATTCCCAGTTCGGTGATGTCATGCTGAGCGCCGCCCGCTGGATGATGGGGAGCAGTGTGGACGACAATCTCCAGATCCGCGTGGCGTACGATGGCAGCATGGCGCGAGTCCAGATTGAAGTCAGCGACGAAGAGCGCGAACGGATGGGAGCGGCGGGGGTTCAGATCTTCAGCCCGAAAGGGGAGACCCTGACGCGGCCTCTAACCTGGGATGCGCACAATCGTCTTTCCGCCTGGGTCAAACTGGGGGAAACCGGTTGCTGGCGCGGATCGGTCCAGATTGGCGACCGCACCTTCCGCCTCCCCCCCATGTCGGTGTCCGTCTCGCCGGAGTTCAGTCACGACCGGGAACCGGATTTTGGCCGCAAGACTCTGGCGCAACTGGCCTCTCTGACGGGAGGACGCGAGATACTGGACGTGCGTGACCTCTTCGAACGCAAAACCAGCGCTCGTATCGTCTCTTCCATGCTGCTGCCGTTGCTGATCGCATTCCTGATCCTTTCCCTCTTCGAGATCGCCGAACCGCGTTTCGCTCTGCTGCCCTGGTGTCACGCAAAACTGGCGCGAAGCGGGACGTGGCTGCGGACAAAAGTTTCCCGTTCCGCAAAGCGGGCGACTCCCTTGCAGGCTCAAGCCCGCCGGTCTGGCGAGGAAAGCGATTCCATCCGGAAGACCGCATCCGGCGCCCCGCAACCCAATGTCGAGAGTTTCGGAATATCGGTCGAATCTCGACAGAATGACAAACCTGTGGAACGACAGGAAAAGAACGCTGCGCCTGCCGACACCATGGATTATCTGGCGCGTTCGAAAGCGCAATCGAGCCGGACAATCCGCATCCGAACCCAAAGTGAACCGAAAAAACGGGAATAAAAACCTCTGTTGAGGATGGAAAACAAGTTTCTGTTCTTGTGTTATGGGCAAAAACGGTTTTTATTCGGTCACCTTTGGGGTGAGGTCTCTTACTGCGCCAATCGGGAGATTGGCGTTCCCAGGAGATCGCTACCCATTTTGCCACCTCACGCTCAGGGGTAAGAAACCCACGATTGCTTCCCCTAAATGCAAGGGGCAAGTCGTTCATGAGGTTGAACTTAAGTACTTGGTCCCCCTGATTACCCAGCGGCGAGTTGAACGGGAGCAAACAGTACGCGAGGCCAGCCTCGAATTAGGCATTCCTCCTGGCAGATTCCGCAGATGGATCTCCGGTATCCATGCACCCCAAATCAGATCGTATTCCCGCATCATCGCCTACCTCGGTTACGACCCGTGGGCCGGGCGCGAGTTTTCTTTCGGCGATCAGTTGCGCCTGGCCCGACTGCGGGCGGGACTAGCCCGAGACAAACTGGCCAAACGGCTCGGCATGGATTATGACGCATACCGCCGGTGGGAGGATGAGCAACTCACCTTCCCCGGCGTCAAGGAACGCCGACTGCTGGAGAAATTCCTGAAGGAGGGAGTTCCACCGGAAGAAGAATCCGGGGAAACTTCCGACTCCCAGAAGACCCAGACTTGAAGACCGCCAGGTGACGTTTGGGTGGACTTCGGGGACTTGGGGGACATTCCCCAGAAACCTGCCCAGTGGGGAAGCCGCGTTATGACCTTCTGCATCTTCCCAGAAACCATAGGCTCTGGAAAATTTGTACCGCCCCTTTCCCCATTTCTGGGGAACCCTCCCCCCTGCGCAAAGTCCCCCAAGTCCTCCTTGAGGTCGAGTGGGACTTGCCACTTTTGACAGGTTTCCCCCCCTTTCCAGGAAACCGAGTCTCCCTGAGAATGTCAGCAGATGGCTCTTTCGCAGCCCTCTCGCGGGCTGTTTTCCCCGTCCGGATTTTTGGGACGGAGAACCATCAGCCCACGAGGAGGACTCATATCATGGATGGACTAATGCTACACTGCGGCGCTTACGCCGCCGACCTGGAGGAGATCGAACAGGTTCCCACCCCGGCTCCCACGGTAACACATTTCCCGATTGCCCACGGCAGTTTGATCCGCCACGTCCGGGGACAACTGCTGAGTGGAGGGGTCGAGATCCAGGAGGAAGCCTACGGTCTTTCACACGGGGGAGCGCGGGTCTTCGGGGTTCTGGCGCTTAAGGCCGAACACCTGCCCACGATTGATGGCGGGAATCTGATCCTGGGGATTCGGAATTCCCACGACCGGAGTTTCTGCGCCGGTCTGGCGCTCGGCAACGTCGTCTTTGTCTGCGACAACCTGTCGTTCTACGGCACCCGGACCCTGGCCCGGAAACACACGCGCTTTGCCGAGCGGGATCTGCCCGCCCTGATCGCGCGGATTCTGGGCAAACTCGGGGATTGGGCCGCCCGGCAGACGGAGATGATCGCGGCGTATGAAACGACGGACCTCTCGGACGAACAGGCCCACGACTTCATGATCCAGGCCGTGCGGAACCGGGTGATCCCGCCGAGCAAGTTGACGCCCGTCATCGATGCTTTTGCATGCGGAGAACCGGCCCCGGCACCTGTGGCAGTTGTTCAACGACTTCACCGAGGCCCTGCGCGGACAGATCGAGATTCCCGCGCTGGCGCGCAGAACGGAACGGCTCCACTGTCTGGCCGACCTGCAGGTGGCCCGGATGCGGCAGCTGGCCGGGGCGTCCCGGTTGAATTGAGTGTTTGGGGCGGCACCTCATCGAGCCGCCTTTTTTCCGTGTGCGCCCGGCAGGGCGCACTCACTTGGAGGTGCAAGTCTTCTACAGGCCCGGCAGTGGAAACTGTTAGCCGGACGGCAAGGGTGTCCATCGTGAGGTGGAATCTGAAGGAAGCCGCAGGCAAATCGCTGGCCCGACGAACAGAAACCGCATAGGAGGCAGACGCGCCGAACACTGCGACACGGAGGGGATATTAGTGCTCGGCGGTAACTCTCATGGAAGCCGTGGTCGAAAGCCGTAACATGCGAAAGGCCTTTGCGCGTGTGGTGGGGAACAAGGAGGCCGCGGGGGTGGATCGCATGTCCGTGGCGGAATTGGGCTCTCACGTGCGCACGCACTGGTCACGCATCAAAGAGAACCTGCTGGCCGGGCGTTACGAGCCAAGGCGGTCTTGGGGGTGGAAATTCCCAAACCGTCGGGGGTGTGCGCCAACTGGGCATTCCCACGGCTCTGGACCGTCTGATTCAGCAGACCCTGTATCAGGTGCTTTGTCCGAATTCAAGTCGCGCCGTGGTCATCCAGATTCCGGATGACGAGGAGGTTCCGTTCACCAGGAGTGTGGCCAGATCAGGGAACCATCAGTTTCTTCGTGTCTAACATTGTGGGGCCGTCAAAGGTCCACCACTCGGTGTCCTTCTTCATCTGCTGCTTGATCTCTTCAGGAACGACTTCCTGCCCATGGCGGATTTCCCAGCCGCCTCCCAGCGCCTTGTAGGTTGCCACCAAGGCGACGGCCGCCTGACCATTGGCCTCGGCCAAGGTTTCATTTCCCTGGACAAAATACGCAAGAGAATCTGTAACCTTAGAAAAATCAACCGTCCCTCGCTTGTATTGGCTGGTGGCCAAATCCACCGCCTGGTGTGAGGCGGCGCTACTTTCCGCCAGCAGCGGAAGCCTCTCCTGCGCCTTCACGTAGGCCGTCGCCGCGCTTTCAACCTCTTGGGCGGCCATCAGGACCGTGTTTTTGTAATTGAGCACGCTCTCTTGGAATTGTGCATCCCTCAGGCGTACGACGTCCTGGATGATCGGGTAGAGCAGGATGTTCCAACTGAACAAGCCGCCATAGGTGCTTCTGACACTGTCATCCTTGAAAAACATGTTCGATTTACTTGAGGACAAACCCAGAGCACCAAACAGGGTGAAGGAGGGGTAAACGCCAGCCTTGGCGGCCCCGATCCGGGCGCAATCCGCAGCGGCCAGGTTCTCGGCCATGCGTATATCCGGGCGGCGGCGCAGCAAGTCGGCCGGTGCCCCAATGGCTACGCTGGGGGGCGGAACCGGTATGCCATGGGCCGCTCCGAGTTCCTTCCCGATAGCGTAGGGTTGTTTTCCCAGCAGGATGCACAGACCGTTCTCCGCCTGATTCAGGGCCGCCTCCAACAATGGCACGTTGGCCTGCGTGTTGAGCAGCAGCGTCCTGGCAAGATGCACATCGAGTTGTGTCACCTCGCCCTCATGGGCTCGTCCCTGAGCGATCTCGAGGGCATTTTTCAAGACGGTGATATTTTCATCGGCCACTTTCAGCCGCTGTTGCAGCGTCCGGATTTCGATATACGACAGGGCCACTTCGCCGGTTAATGAAACCAGCGCACTATCGTAATCGGCAATCGAGGCCTGGAGCTCAGCCGAATGAGCTTCAACATCCCGGCGCGTCCTGCCCCAGATATCAATCTCCCAAGCCGCATCAACTCCGGCGCGATATAGATCCATTTCGCGCAAGGGGGTCAATTCTGGCGCGGTGACATCAACCTTGTGGCCCAGAATGCTGGAAATATAATCGCCAAGACGCCCCTCACTGAGATGGACTTCAGCACTGCCATTTTTGTAGTTAACATTGGGTTCCACGTTCTCGCTGAAGTGGTGATGAGAGGCTTCGCCGGAAGTGCGTAACACCGGAAAGAACGTCCAGACGGAGGCCGCCCGAGACAGGCGCGACTGGATGATACGCAGCCCCGCAGCCTGTAAACCTGGATTTTGCTGGTAGGCCTGATTGATTAAGGAATTGAGCTGCGGATCGTTGAAAACCTTCCACCATTCCCTGGTATCGGCTGGAGCCGTTTTGACCTTTTGCTCGTCCGCCAAGTTCCATTTGCCGGCTACCGGTGATTGCGGGGACTCGAAATTCGGTCCCACGGCACAGCCCGCCATGAGCAGCATCATGTAAGCCAGACCCAGACCGATGCCTGAAACTCGAAGGCGGAATGTCAACGCGCCGACACCACCTTTACCAAACTCAAGGGATACGTTGTTTCGCATTTTCGTGTTAATCCTTTTCTTTTGTGAGCAAATTGTTTTTCTCTGAAATCATCCTATTCGTGGCTGACAGAGCCACAACGGCCAGAGTCCAGGCTGGAAACAACTGCAACGCCGGTACCGCTTCAACCGCCAAGGCCGGTAATAATGGCCAGCGAAAGCCCAGCGCCGCGAACAGTAGCGTGGCGGTGACGGCATCCAAAAGCCACTGTATGGGCGGGAGCAGTACCACGCCGAAACCCAGGGTGTCGGAAAGCACGGCGATGAGCAGTGCCCAGCGCCAGCGGGGAACCTTCCATAACAATAGGAAATCTCGAACCAGTTTCTTCATTCAGGCCAATCTATCGGATCTCGGGAAGCAGCATCCGTTCGGGAGTGAGGGTGTAAGTCCAGGGACACCCAGAGTTTTTCCAGCCGTTTTTCAGACGCTGGCCAAGAAAGACGCTTTCAGTATCCTGAACCGCATCCCCCTCCATGCCATCGATTATGTTGTAAACATGCTTGAACCCGGCCTGGGCGAGCAGGTTGACCGCCAAGGCGCTGCGGCCGCCGGAGCGACACATGATCAGGATCGTGTCGTCGGTCTTGGCCACCCCTTTTACCCGCGAGACGAAATCGGGGAGTGGCTTCATGGGAAACTGTCCCTTTCCGGCGTCCCACTCGTAGGTCTGGGCAGCGACGGGAATTTTCCAGGCCATCGGTGGATGACCGACAAAGAGATACTCTTCGGGGGTGCGGACGTCCAAAATCATCACCTTCTCCGGCTCGGTCCGCCACATCTCGCAGGCCTCCCTGGCCGTCACATAGAGCCCCAGCGTCGTTTGTTTTTCCAGGGGAATATTGGAATGGGATTCAGTCATCGTCAACTCCTTTGCTCGATTGTTGGTCGTGCCTCTCAGAGCCACTTCACATCGATGGGCTTTCGCACGGGAATCCGTTGATACGGTTCGGCTGGATATCCGATCACGAACATTCCATAGACAATGTATCCATCCGGTATCCCAGCGGACTCAAACAGCGACCGATTCGCTGTACCTGAACAGGATCGTTGATTACCAGCCTGCGTATCACCTGGCGATTCGCTCCGTTTGGAGCATAACGGGCTATATCCAACATCTGCAGGATTTTCTCCTTTTCAATGGGTTCCTTGATATAGCCACGGATTGAGCACCACGATATCAGGAACTGCCTGCCAACTTTGGACAAAATGAATGTCGATCTGCTCGCAATCCTTGCCCCCATCGAACGCTGCCGCATGGCCCCGGTGGGACAGGTGGCCACGCAATGGCCACAAGTCGATACACAGGGCCCACAAGTCCGCGATGGGGACGGGAACTCGCCCGTGGTGCCCCCCCCCCCCGGGGGACAGATCCTGATGCAACCACCGCAGGTAATGCATAAGCTCTCATCAACTCTGATGATCGCGTCTAATTTGTAGGAATGGTTCATGTTTATTTCTCTTCAGTATCGGACGGGCACCAAACGCAAGAGGTTTACCGTTTGGCGCCCGCGCTCAACTTGTCTTCACCTGCTAACCGAGCCGTTCCGTGCTCGCCTGCAGCGACGAGGCCTCGAGAAGTTTGTCCCCCGTGACCTTCTTCCATTTTTCCTCGAGCAGATCCCTCGCCGCCTGTTCAAGGAACTCCGGCGCCGCCCACTTTCTCACGTCGAAGTCGTTCTTGATGTAGCCGTGGCTCAGCATGAAATCCTTCCCAATCTCAACGGAGACCAGGTTCTGGGGCGACAGGTTCGGTACCATGTCGATATGCTTGATGCCTTCGTACGTATCGTCGACGTCCAGATAAAATGTCTGCTTGTCGAGGATCGCGGCGGCGGCGCGCTTGTGTTCGTTGGCCCAGCGTCCCACCTTGATCATGCCTTTCATAAAGGTGACGACGAGCTCGGGGTGCTGCTCGGCCATCACGTCGGTGCAGGTGATGGCGGCGGGGATGTTGGCCACCTGCAGGGTCCAGTCGGGATACCGGGAGAGATCCTCGATGGCCTTGAACTTACCCGTCGCTTCCTGAAGGTGCTGGAAGGGTTTGCTCTGGGTATAGATCGCATCGACAAGGCCTTTTTCCAGTGCGGTCTCCAGCGGCCGGAAGGCCAGATCGTGCTTGTGGTCGCGTTTGAGCCACAATTCCGACGGGTTTTCCATGGGATCCAGCATGGCGGGATTGTTGTACCAGTCATCCGCGTACGGGAATTCCACGATCTGCACGTCGGCGCGCGTCATGCCGTTCATCCGCAGCATCAGTTCAATCTGCTGTTCCTCCTGGATGCGCCACCAGTCGTTCTTGATCGTATTCAGGCTCTTGGAAAGACCGATCTTCTTGCCTTTGAGATCGACCATCCTGTAAATGTCGTCCCGGGAGCGCACCATCATGCAGCCGCCTTCGTGTGGTGCGTGCGTCACCCCGAGGAGCCTGGTCCTGCGGATGTCCGCTTGAACGTGAATGGGCGGAAACAGACCCCCGAAGCGGATCAGGTTGTCGAGATTGTGAATGTAGTGCGGATACCAGTCGTTCTCGCGTACGGAGCGGAGAAAGGCGTACTTCACGCCGATTTTCTTGTACTCCTCCCGGGTCCAGCCCAGTTCCTGGTCCACATTGCTGGCGGACACAAGGGGACAATTGGTGTAATAAACTTCTTTCCAGTCCAGTGGAACGACATTTAGTTTCGTATTCTCGATAGTCGTCTCTTTCAGTTCTGCACCAACCATAGCCACTTTCCTCCTTCAGTGTAATGTCGCATCGCCGGATCGGCGGTGAAAACGGATTGTATGTAAACCTGGCCCTATCGCCCGGACAGACCGGAATCGTACGCGACGTCATTTCCGGCCCGGGGTTCTTGTCCCCTACGGCCGAAGGCTTCGTCAATGATGGCCTGGAGTCGCTGGACCAGTTCGTCGGGGGGCGTCTTATAATCATCCAGTTCGTACACCACGCCCAGATGTTCATACTTGCCGAGGCCAAAGCGGTGATACGGCAACATCTCGTAATCGATCACGTTCTTGTAGGGACGAATGAACGCCAGAACAGCCCGGATATGCTCCTCATCGGCATTGATGCCGGGGATCAGCGGCGTGCGGGCGATGAAGTCAATGTCGGGAAAGGTTTCATATGCTTTCTTGAAGTTCGCCAAGATCCGCTCGTTACTCACTCCGGTCCACTTCTTGTGACGCTCGGGGATTGTCAGTTTGTGGTCGTGCAGCATCGTATCCACGTGAGGCAGTACTTTCTCAAGGAAAGACCATGGAGCATTGCAGGCGGTTTCGATCGCCGTATTAAAACCCCGATCGTGTGCTCCCTTTAGCAAGGCTGCCGCGAAGTCTGCTTGCAGCATGACCTCGCCGCCACTTAGCGTCATTCCGCCCCCGGTATTGCGGTAAAAGGATGCATCCTTCTCCACCTCGTCGAGCACCTCGTCCACGGTCATCCGCTTACCGAACATTTCGAGCGCACCTGTCGGACAGAGCGAAGCCAATGCCTCGTCGCAGTCCGTGGCCAGATCCCAGTTGACTCTGACTTTGTCATCGTCGCCTTCCACGAAATAGAAGGCGCCTTCAGGAAAGGGGGGCTTCAGACAGATGCTGCACTTCTTGCCGGTGCACTTCCTTGAGTCGTAGGACAGTTCCGGTTTCCGCCGAATGCTTTCGGGGTTGCCGCACCATTTGCAACGCAGCGAACAGCCCTTGAGGAAAACCGTGGTGCGGATGCCAGGACCGTCGTGGCTGCAATAGCGCTGGATATTCAGGACTATTCCGCTCGGAACAGACGGGTTGACTGATTGTTCATTCATAGTTCTCTCCCCAGGCAAATGCCGAGTGATTGGGCGATCTGCATAAATACGCTGTCCGCGGGCACCGTTCTGACTTTGTTGATCGCTTCCGCCAGCGGCACAAACTCAATGTCGGGAGGCGCAAAAGCCATCATGACCCCATATTTGCCTTCTCTCACGGCCCGTAATGCGCCAGCCCCGTAAGCAAGCCCCAGTTGGCGGTCGACGGCAGTGGGGGCGCCGCCCCTGGTCCAGGGACCCAGGACCATGGGAAAAGTCTCCTCGGCGATCAGTAGCTGCAGTTTGGTCGCCACGGTTTCTGCGGCCTGACCCGAGCACTGAATGACGTGCTCACTGGCCTCCCCCGTTGCCAGCGGCGAGAGGGAGGCTTTGAGGGGGGATTCTTTTGCCTGGGCGTGCGTTCCGTTGGTAAATCTCGCCCCTTCGGCCACCACCACCAAGCCGTAAGGCCGCCTGGCATTCACCTTTTCCTTCAGCCTCGCGGCCACCCACTGCAGGTCGCAGGGAATTTCGGGGATCAGCACGGCGTCGGCGCACACGGCAATGCCCGCCTGCAGCGCCAACCACCCGGCCTGACTTCCCAGAACTTCGACCACGGCAATCTTCCGGGCGGACTGGGCCGCCTGACGAGCCTTGTCAAGCATTTCGATGGTGAAGCTGAGTGCGCTGTTGAATCCAAAGGACACCGCGGTGGCGGCAATGTCGTTCTCGATTGACCGGGGGATGCACACCGCATTAAGCCCCTTGCGATGGAGCTTGTGGAGGATGCTCAACCCGCGGCCCCCAACAATGGAAACCAGGGCGTCGATCCGCTCCCGCTGCAGCCGCTGCAACAACTCATCGGACATGTCGGCTTCCTCAACCATCATGTCCGCGTTGACGGTGCGGACCTGGAAGGGGTCCACGCGGACGGACTGGCCGAGTACGCCGGCGCCGGCCGGATCCAGATTCTCAATCAGTTGAGGGTCCAGCGTCACCAGCCCGCCGTCGGGGTAGCGGTCCGGGTGCAGCAAGCCGTCGAATCCATCGCGGATGCCGACCACCTCCCACCCCAGTCTGCCCGCCGCCCGGGCCGCTCCGATCAGAACGGCATGGGTCCCGGAGACGAAGCCGGCCCCCACATTGATGGCAATGCGTCTCACAAAACTTCCGTGGCCTATTTCCATACTCATCGTGTGCCTCCGTTGATAATTGGTGTTTTTTCGTTGATTACAGTCTCCAGATTGCGCAAGCGCAGCTCTTCCCATTCCGCCATACTGGAAGGTACGTGGAACCACTCCTCGGCAGAGACGGGTTCCAGCACAATCGCCGCCGTGGCGCAATCAATCACGCACACGCCGCAACCGATACACTTCGACCGATCGACTTTCGACTTGCCATTCTCATCGTCAACGATTGCGTCCACGGGGCAGCGCTCCTGACACACCCCGCAGGCAATGCATTTTTCCGGATCAATGACGGCGCGGTAGTTCGATCGCTCTGCTCCTTCTTTCACGCCGGAGATCTTCTGGCCGTGAATCACTCCACAGCAACACGCACAGCAGTTGCACGTGCCGACGAACTGGGGGCTCTCCGCACCCATGGTGAATCCATAGAACGCCAGATGCACGTGCCCCTGCTGCTCAAGTTGATCAAGCAACTTCGATGCCTCATCCCGGTCGAGCACGGTTTCCGAAAGCGGGGTCTGAGGCGGCAGTCCGACGAAGCCGCAACGCTTCATCGGCAACTTGCAGTCATGGTGCTCCTGAAGTTCCCGCTCCCTCTTGCACACGCAGGGAATCACAAGGAAGCGCTCGTGCCGCTGGAAATGGGCGTCGATATCAAGGTGGGGTTCCATCACCGCCATCTGCTCGGGCTTGAGCGAGCCGCGTACCGGCACCACGCCCAGCACGCCGGGCCGCGGGGCCAGGATCTTCTCGCCCCCGCCCTCGATCACGTATTGTTCGAAGAGTTCGGCGAACTCCTTGTCCAGCAGCCGCATATTGGCCTCGTACCAGCCAACCAGGAACGGCCCCAGCCTGTATTTCTTCTCGCCTTCGACCGCCGGCTCCAGGCCGGGAGCGGACATCCCGGGTGAGTCCAGGCGAACCAGCCGTCGGGGGATCAGGCTTTCAAGCAAAGCGGTTACATCAGCGACATCGCCGCCAACTCGCTGTGCGATCGCGGCCGCAGTCTCGGGAGTGCGGGTCAACTGGCCGGCCAAGGCGACTTCCTCGGGCGTGAACGCTTTCTTGATCAGCTTGATCTCCACGCCCGAAGGGGTCCTGGGAAAACCGTGCGGTAGCGCCTCCTGGGCCGCCGCAAGTTTCTCGTAGATACCTTCATCTATCGGTGTTGTGCTCATAGATCACATCCTTTGCACGATTGTGGACCAAAGTCATAGTTCGTCCGACACCCGGATAGCTGGTGGCCCAACCGACGGATGCCCGGTACGGCGTGGCGAAACGCCACGCCGTGCCGGTTCCGCTGGATCTCAGCATTGACCGAAACTCTGCAAGGTCCGTTCGATGACCTCGTCCTGCACGCCCTTAGCCAGTTTTGTGAAGAAAGCACTGAAACCGGCCACCCGGACCACCAGGTCGCGGTAGTTTTCCGGGTGCTTCTGTGCGTCCCGTAGAATGTCGGTATCCAGGACATTGAACTGGATGTGATAGCCATCGTTATCAAACAGGGTCTTGACCAGACGCAGCACGTTGTCCCGGCCCTTGCGGGTCTTCAGTTGATCGGGCGGGAGCTTCACGTTCATATGGGTTGCGGAGTACTTGATGGCATCCTGAGACTTAGCCGCGGACATCACCAACGCTGTGGGGCCGTTGACATCGGTGCCCGGCATGGCCGACAGGCTGCCGTCGGTGAGCGCCACGCCGGCCCTCTTGCCGTTCGGCAGTGCCCCGGTCACCATCCCCATCAGGTTGTGGATGCTCTTGGTATAGGCGTCCGGCGTCGATTTGATGTCCTTGCTGAGGTAGTTGCCACCGCCGTCGACACTGTTGAATGCCGTCAAGATGCTTTCGTACACCCGGTGAGTCATCCGGTTCATCTCAGGGATGTCGTTGCCATGCTTGGGCGCATCCTCAAAGCACATCTTCCTGACCTTTTCGTATTCCCCTGCCCAGTTGGCAGCCAAGGCTTCCTGCAGTTCGGCCATGGTAATCTTCTTGTCGTCGTAGACCAGTTTTTTCATCGCCATGAGACTGTTGGCGGCGTCAATACCACCCACCACAATCTGGGCAACGGTATAGTAGTTGGCCCCACCGTTCCATACCTCGGTGCCGGTTTCAATGCAACCGCCGGTCAGGAGCGAGCGCCACGGGACTGGAAGGAAGTCGGCGCACAACATGCTGGCGATCCAAGCGCCCCGGCGGAGGACCTCCTCGTTGAATTTCAGTTGTTTCTCGAAGGCGGCATACAAGTCCTCGAAGGTCTCGAAAGTTTTGGGATCTCCGGTTTTGGGACCGACCTGCTGCTTGGTTCGGGGGTCGAAGCCATTGTTCATCGTCAACTCGATAACCTTGCCCATGTTGGGCTGGCCTTCCACCGGGTGACCAGTCTCGTAGGGAATGTAGGAACCCACGCAGGCGCCGATACAGGTGCGCCGGGCCTTTTCCAGAGTGATGCCATGCTTGGACGCGCCAAAAAGATTCAAGGCACGCTTCACCATCACATTGCCATTCGTGAACTGAGGCATGCCGATGCCGGTGCCGATGACATCCAGAACCTTCTCCAGGAATTTGCCGCTCATCCGCTCCGTGTAGACGCAAGTCAGCGGAGGCTGCGGCAGATGAAGATAGCTGGCTGCGTCGAGAACCAGGAAATCCATTTCCGCGGTGGCATCTTCCCCATCTTCGGTAAAGCCGCCGAGCGAGATGCTCTGCCCCAAGTCGGCGGAGTTCTGTATGGCGACCTTCTCGCCAAAGTAATAGCCGATTTCGTTCAGCTTGATGAAGAGGTTCTGGAGCATGAACGTCGCGTCCGCCGCAGTGATCAGGCCGGCTGCTTTGTCGCGCTGATAGTAGGGCTCGAGGTTCTGGCCAAGATAGGCCTCGGAATAGCCACAACCCACCTGCTCGAGTTCCGCGCAGATGTGACAGAAGAAGTGGCATTGGATGGCTTCTCTCAGGTTCCGGGCGGGATGCTCGGGCACCCATTCGCAGGTTTCGGCGATGGCGATCAACTCCGCTTTACGGGTTTCATTTCCTTCCTTGGCCGCCATCTCACGAGCCAGTTCGGCATAGCGATGAGCCAGGCGGACAATGGACCTCATCAAGATGAGGCTGGCCTCGTAGAAGTAGAGCTTGCTGGCGTTGGGCAGGCGCATGTCGAGGGCCGCTTGCCGCTCCTCGACCTCCTTGATCATGGCGGCCAACCCATGGTTGTAAATCCTGGGGTAGTTCAGGTTGCCGCCGCCACCCGGCCAGTCAAAGAAACTGACGACAAAGCCGGAATCGTAGCAGGGTTTCGGATCGAAACCATACTTCTTCTCGAAGATCTCCAGCGTACGGGGCTTCAGCGCGCGCTTTTCCCAGTAATCGAGTGCCCACTGGTTTGCCGCCTTATCCTCGGGATCCTTGCACTTCTCAACGGTATTATCCTCCTTCATCCAATCAATGTTCCACTCCGGATACGTGTAGATGCCATTGACTGTGCTGGCCATGCTGCCCACGAAGAGGTTGTCGTCGATGTAGAGCTTTTTCCGCTCCAGCAGGGTGGCCATGAACTTGGCCCGGCGCATGATATTCTGGTCGCCCTGGGTGTTCTCGTAAACCTCCTTCATGATCTTGATCCGCTCAAAATCAACCTCTGGAGTCGTGCTCCTGAGCTGCTCTTTAAGCCGGTCGATACGTGTTGTATCTGCCTTCACTTGGGCAGTAGTGCTTGTCTCTGTTTTCGTTTCAGTGACGGTCATTTGGTTTTCTCCTTATTGGCAAATTCGAGTAATGTAACACCTCGCTGTTCTGGTGACGATGGCGGTTTGTTGAAAGACGGGTTCGGCAATCTCAATAAACTCATTGCACTCCGCTATACTGCAGTTGCGGGTCGTTCAGTGCCTCCTTCATGGCGCTTATCCACCGCGATCGAGTCAGGTTGCGCAGTTGCGCTCTCGGGAGACTGGCGAAACGCCTGAATGGCATGACGGTTGGTTGGATACAGCCGATCCCTCCCGATCAGATCCAGCAGGTGATAGCGGGCGAGGAGAGACTGAGTCTGCTTGCCGGCGCGGCTTACGGCAAACGTCACGCCTCGTCTGGCAAGCCGAGATGCCACTTGATGCAGGGCCTGTTCGCCGGTCGTGTCGATATCCACCATCGCGCCCGCGTCCAGCACGAACCATTTGACAGGCGAAGCAGCGCGCGACACGACGTAATCTACATCTTCCTCAAAAAGCGTGGCGTTGGCGAAATAGAGCGGCGCGTCGAATCGATAGATAAGCAATCCCGGCGTGTCGCGACCTTCCTCTTCACCCTCAGATACGAAATGACTGCCATCCGGCGCCTCCTTCAACAGCGAGATGGTGGGCCGGGAGGCGCGCCGCAGCAAATCGATAGTTGCCATTAGAAAGGCGATGAGCACGGCCTGCATGGGTCCAAACATTAGGACGCTCACGAGGCAGACCGCGGCAACCCAGAACTCGGAACGCCGCACAACCCACAGTTCGCGGAGTTCCTTGACCTCGATCAAGTTCAGAACAGCGTTCGCGACCACACCGGCGAGGGCTGCAGTAGGCAGGTACGCCAGCTGATCGGTGAAGAAGAGCATGACCAGGGTGACCGTGGCCGCCGCCACGAGGCTGGAAACCTGCGTGCGCGAACCGGCGGCCTCCATCGCGGCAGTGCGTGAGGCGCTGGGACCGGAGATCAGCGAACCCGTCAAGCCAGACGCGATGCTCGACATGCCGTAGGCGAACAGCACCTGATTGCCGTCCGCGTTGGTTTCGTGTCTGCGACTGCAACTGCGGACCAATAACAGCGCTTCACACATCGTGATACTGACGATAGCCAGCGCACCGGGCAGCAGTTGTACGTAGTCGACCAAGGGGATCTGCGGGATGGTCAGCGACGGCAATCCCGCCTGCAGTTTTCCGAGGACGGTGACACCCTTGGAATCCCACCCAAACACGGCCACGACGATGGTCATCAGTACGAGGGCGATCAGCGCCCCGGGAAGCTTGGGGGCATGCCTCTTCAGCAGGCGAACCAGAACGAACGTGCCAACACCAATAGCCACGGAGTAGAGGTTCGCGCGTGGAATGGACTCGATCAGGACGACGACCTCGGCGAAATAGCCGGTGGTACTGACCGAGGTGGCGATGGTTTCATGCAGGTGCTCGGCCATCGCCCCGATCCCCGCCTCAGACGCGTGGGCGGCGCCAAGGATTCTCCGGATCTGATTAGTCAGGACTTCAATTCCCAAGCCTGTGATGAACCCAGCCAAGACGGCGCGAGAAAGGAAATTGGCGAGGAAAGCCAGTCGGAAGAGCCAGAACGCGAAGAACAACACCGCGCACACAAGCGCAAGGGCCAGGGCATAATGACTTCGAAGCGCATCGCCGACGGGAGCAAAACCAATGAGCATCGCGCCCAGAATTGCGGAAATCGGCGCATCCGGGCTTCCCACCACGTGCCGGGAACTGGTGAAGATGGCAAAGGCGACAAGCGGGATAATGGCTGCATAGAGACCAAACGTCGGAGGCAAGCCCGCCACCTGCGCATATCCGATGTTCAGCGGGATCATCAGGGCGGCCAAGGTAACGCCCGCCGAGACCTCTCGCGGGACGTCGGCCAGCGTGATCCCACGCAGGCCTGCGAACGGGCGGGGCCAGCGGATCTTGGAGAGAATGGAAGAGTTCATGCCGTACCTCCCGCAACCGCCTGGCCGACCTGTCTGGCGAATATCTTGGCTCCAATGGCCGCGAGGACAACCGACCACAAGGTCCACATAATGGTCATCACTACGATGCCCGGGTCCGCGTTCGGAATGGCAAGAGCCGCCGCCAGCACCGCAGCGACGTTACGCGTGCCCATCCCCAACGCCATGACACTTCGCTGATTCTGTTTCATGCCGAAACCGAAGCGATAGGTGATCAGGCCCATCCCGACCATGAACACGGTCATTGAGAGGAGGGCTAATTCGCCCGCCGTGTTGAGCATCCCTCGACCGTAGATCACCAGACACCACAAGATCGTCAGCAATGTGGAGAGGCCGGCCAGCCCCTTGGCCGTCGGAAAGATCTTGGTAGCCGCCGTGTCGGCGAAATGCCGGATCGCCGCTCCGATCACCAGTGGCAGGAGGATGGTCAGGAGGAGCGGCTTGGCCAGAGCCCAGGTGCTGATCGTCAGTCCCTTGATCAACAGGGGCGCCATTATGGGCATCAGCACGACCGTGCCGATTGCTACCAGCGGGATCAGGGCTCCCGCGAAGCCCATGTCTCCGCGGGCTTTTCCCACCATCTGCTGGAGGAACGGCGCGCAAGGCGCCAGGCTGGCGAGGAGCACTACGACCACGTAAGGCTCGTCCAGCGGAAGGACCTGGGTGATCAGATAGCCGAACGCCGGCCCCAGCACCCAGCCCCACACGAAGATCAACGCCAGGGATTTCTTGTTCCGCAACGCCACGACAACCTCGGGCATCTTGACCTGAAGGCCCATCGCCGCCAGGTTCGACACGGTGAAAAACAATACCAATGGCGAGAATGTAGTCTGGAGGAACTGCATGACCGTGGTCATCGTCTGCTTCTCCCTGCATGCACTGGTGGTGCTGTATGACCTGTCAGCATAGATAAGCCTCCCGTTATTTCAACTCAGCAATAGAGTGCATCGCGCGTGACAGCATGCCGCCGGAGATATTTCGGGCGGTAAACCCGTTCTGCAACAGAATACGTGTCGCATAGTAGGCCCGCTGGGCGGAACGGCAGATAACATGGATCTCGCGGTCACGGGGCAGTTCTCCCAGACGCGAGCGGAGCTGTCCCATCGGAATGTTGACCGCGCCCGGTACGCACTCCACTGTCAGTTCCACGGGTTCGCGCACATCGAGGAGGAATGCGCCGTCCACGGAATCCCAATGCGTGAGCGGCATGTCGCCACGAAGAACGTCCGCGGCAACCATGCCGGCGAAGTTGACCGCATCCTTCGCACTGCCGAACTGCGGTGCGTAGCAAAGCTCGGCTTCTTCCAGGTCGTAGATCGTCGCGCCCATCTGGAGGGCCATGGCCAGGGCGCTGATCCGCTTGTCCACCGCCGGGCCGTCCTCGCCCAGCGCCTGCGCCCCGAGGAGTCGTCCGTCGGATTTGCGGAAGATGACCTTCAACCCGAGCATCTTGGCTCCCGGGTAGTATCCGGCATGCGAATTCGGGTAGAGGTAGATCTTCTCGAAATCTGTGTCCCCTAGTTGTTTGAGCGTGCGTTCGCTGACGCCTGTCCAAGCGGCGGCGCCGCCAAACAGCCCGATGATCGCGGTGCCCTGGGTGCCGCGATAACGCGAATCACGTCCGGCAATTACGTCGGCCGCGATCCGGCCCTGCCGGTTCGCAGGCCCGGCCAGCGCCACGAGGCTCCACTGCCCGGTTACGAAATCCTTGACCTCGATGGCATCCCCGACGGCGAAGATGTCCGGATCGCTCGTGCGCATCTGCTCATCCACGCGGATCCCCCCGCGTTCGCCGATTGCGAGCCCGGCCGCCCTGGCCAGCGTCGTGTCCGGCTTCACGCCAATCGCGAGGATCACGATGTTCGCCTGGTGCGTCGCGCCGGAGATCGTCTGTACCTCGAGCGCGCCGCCTTCCAGTTGCTTGAATCCCGTCGCGCCGTCATTAAGTACGATGCGGACGCCATTCCTTCTTATATGTCCCTCGACGAGGCACGCGACTTCCGAGTCAAGCGGCCCCAGGACATGAGGCGGCTTCTGGATGAGGGTCACGTCGAACCCGAGATGAACCAGGTTCTCCGCCATCTCGAGACCGATGAACCCGCCGCCCACCACCACCGCACGCCGCACGGGCTTTGCCATCTGGATTCCCGAGTAGTTGTACATTCCCGTGAGGAATGACGTGCCTCGTTCAATCCACTCCCGGATCGCCCGCACGTCCGGCACGGTTCTCACGTGGAAAATCCCCGGCAGATCAATGCCGGGCAGGGGCGGATGAACCGATGGCGCCCCGGGCGAAAGCACGAGCTTGTCGTAGGGTTCGGTCGTGACCTCTCCTGTCCCGACATTGCGCAACGCCACGGTCTTCTTCTCCGGCGAGATCGTAACCGCCTCGCAATTCGTCAGCACCTTGATGGCGAAATGCTCGCGAAACAGTTTCTCGCTCGCCACGAGGAGACTCGACTCCTTGGCAATCACACCGCCGACATGATACGGCAGTCCGCAGTTAGCGTACGATACGTACGGCCCGCGCTCGACCATGAGGATTTCCGCATTTTCATCCAACCGGCGCAGACGGGCCGCACACGATGCGCCGCCTGCCACGCCTCCAACGATGATCACTTTCATTGTTTCCCCCAGTGAAAAAAGGTGTTGTCCCATAACATACAATATGTTATATTAAAATGAAATGCAAAAGATTAATATTCATCTTGGCTGGCTTCTTGCCTTTTGGATGGTTTCGATACCGGTCGAGTTAGAGATGGTATCGAACCTGATTTCGGGCTGTTTGATAGCCAGTTCCAAGGCCAGAAGAAGGTTGAGGTATTCGTCCGAGCGAATATGACGATTCAGATCTTCTTCTGTGCGCCAAACTTGCGTGAGCAAAAAGATGCTTTTATCCTGCAGGTCACTGTAAATATGGCAACTGAGACAGCCCGGCTCGACCTCGCATAACCCCACTACTGGCTTGAGAATACCCAGTACCTCACCACTCTTTTGAGGTGGGATCATGATTCTTATGAATGCTTGAATCATGGGTTGCCCCTTCGTGACTGTACTAACGGTTTAGCGATGTTCCCTGAGGACCGAAAAATGCGATCTATCCACCTCGAGGATCAACGACGGTTATCTTCAGTATCCGGCAAATAGACTGCCAATTACGTGCCAACAACAGACCGACGAAAGATTATTGATTTAAACAACTGTAAAGAAAGGAGATAGGAAGGATAAGCAGGCTGCTCGGAATTGATGGGGACCGACGCTGCACGTCGATATATCGACAAATGTCGTTAATTCGACAGAGACTTTCCAGATCGCTTGATCCCTAATTTCTTCATCTTGGAGATCAGGGTGGTTCTTTTCAGGCCAAGCACCTCGGCGGCGCCGCCCATCCCTGCGAGGCGCCAGCCGGTCTTCTCCAGCACAGCCTCCAGATGCATGCGCTCCATTTCCTCGAGGTTTCCGGTGGCCCTGATTTCAAAAGATGCTGGCTTAGGCACGTGAACGCACAGGGTTTTTCCCCGGCTCACGATCATCGCGTGTTCGATCAGATTCCGCAGCTCCCTTACGTTGCCCGGCCAGGAATAGGCTTGCAGGGCCTGCATGTTTCTCTTTGAGATGCTTTCCACCTCTTTTCCCATCTTTTTCTGAAATTCCTTGACCACAGCCTGAACCAGGAGCGGAATATCTTCAGGCCGCTCACGGAGGGGCGGGATCATAATGGGAAACACATTCAGCCGGTAGAAAAGATCCTGCCGAAATCTACCGCGCTTCACGTCCAACTCGATATCCCGATTGCTGGCGGCAATGATGCGGACATTGACATGCAGGGGCTTTGTTGAGCCCAACCGCTCGAAGCTGCCTTGCTCAAGAACCCGCAGCAATTTTCCCTGAAGATCGAGGGGCAGTTCACCGATCTCATCGAGAAAGAGGGTTGATCCGTCCGCAAGCTCGAAACGACCGGCCATTCGTGTCAACGCGCCCGTGTAAGCCCCTTTTTCCCGTCCAAAAAGCTCACTTTCGATCAGCGTGGGCGGCAGAGCAGCGCAGTTGACCGTCACCATTGCTCGGTCTTTGCGTAAACTCATGCGATGGATAGCCCGGGCCAGCAGTTCTTTGCCGGTTCCAGTTTCCCCAAGGAGCAGAACCGTCGAGTCGGTTCGGGCAACCTGCTCCGCCTGGACCAGGATCTTCTTCAGCAGGGTACTTTGACCCACTATATCCGTATGTTCCACCAGAAGTTTAATTTCCTCCTGTAAGTAGACATTTTCCCGTTCGAGTCGCTGCTTGAGCTCCTCTATTTTCTCGAGGTTTTCCTGGAGTTGCTCCTCCATTCTCTTGCCTTCTGTGATGTCCAACGCCACGCCCATCAAGCGATCCACTTCTCCGGTTGAGCCAAGATGCCGTTGCCCGTGAGCGGCCATCCAGCGGATGCCTCCATTCGGGAGCATAATTCTGTAATCGCAATGGATCTCACCACCGGACTGAGCCCGCTGTACCGCCTGGTGGACCCGCTCACGATCCTGGGGATGGATCACCCTGAAGAAACTTTCATAGAGGATTTCTTCATCAGGGGGAAAATGAAACAGTTTCCGTGTTATTGGCGAAACCCAGATCCTGCCGGTTTTGACCTCCATGATCCAAAGCCCCACTCCCGCGGCATGGGTCGCCACACTGAGCCGTTCCTCACTTTCGCGCAAGGCCTGATCGGCGCGCTTTCGGGCGAGTGCGTTGGCAAACACTTGCGCGACAAGATTGAATCCCTCTACAACGGCCTCCGGCCAGTGTCGCTCTTTACGCATGACCGCGAACGTTAACAAACCAAACACGGGTCCGTCTCCAACGGATAACGGAACGGTGACATTGGATTTTGTACCAAACAGTGCAAAATTCTCCAGGTCACGACTGGCTTCTGGCGGGAGGTCGATCATTTTTAAAATCGTGACAGTCTCCCCGGCCAGCACCTTCTTTACCGTCCATGGGAAGAAATCCAAAGCATTCATCCGCTCAGGGGGGGGCAGGCTTCCCGCCGGCTGATGAATATGTGTCAACCACATTGTCTCTGGCTCTCGATCGGAAACTTGCCAAAGTGTGGAACGGTCTATCTCGAGAAGTTCACAGATGCGGTGCTGGGCGTCTTCAATACCGCTATCGATCCGGTCGGCGGGCAGATTGACAAAATGCGCAGAGATTTCAGACAGCAGCATTTCAAATCGGAGTTGTTCCTTTAGCTTCAAACGGTCATCCCGGCGTTCCAGGGCATTCAGAAAGATGTTACCCAGCAGATGCAGTTGGGGGATATACTCTTCCGGCCAGGTTTGATGCCGTCGTGTGTGGTTGATCACAATTGTTCTCAAAATCTGGCATTCAAAGGCCAGGGGTATGTTCAATGCGGATTTGATTCCCATAGCCTCATGAGATTGCCTGTCCCGCAGGGCATTTTCAGGATAATCCTCCACCCTGCAGATGTTGATGGGTATTCCCTGCATTAATTGCGCATAGCACCACGGAAACAGTTCGGAGAGGTTGATATCTCCCGATATATGCTCCACTCCTTCGCCATACTCAACATGAGTGATTCTTGCAAAACCCTTGTCATCTTTAAATTCCAGCAAGGCGCACCGATCGACTTGGAAGAATTCTCTGATCTGCCGCAATGCATGCCCAATCTCCCTGTCCATCAGATCGAAAGGGATAGTCATCAACCGTAAGGAAATATCAAACAAAAGCTTCTCAATCTTCAAACGTGGCACCACTCGTTTTCCGTTTCTCGATGGCGGGATACTGTGAGAGGACTTGATTTCCCCGTCTATCATCTCCAGTTCCTCGATCGTCGGCTGCAGGGATTGTCCATTCGTTTCGCCAAAGTGAGATTCCCCCCATCCTTTGGACGGGGATCGAGTAGGATTAAGGTGTGACTGATGCCCCGATCTTATTTTTTCCTCACTCATTTGACTGAAGGGGCGGCCGGAGTCGGTTCTCAAGTCCCATCCCCTTCGCGTCATTTTATGGCATCTTTAACCTACCATCTGGCGCTGACCGGATCAATTCATTTGGTCTGCGAAATTTCGGTCTTGTTGGTTCGCAGTCTCTAAACCGTTCGCCCAGTGTACCTCCTGAGGCGTGCGGGAGCCGAGCGACAGGTGCGGCCTTTGCGCGTTGTAGAACCGGAAGTATGCCCCGAACGCCTTGTCCACCGCCGACGGGTCCGGGTATTCCCACAGGTACACCTCCTCGTACTTCACGCTGCGCCACAGGCGTTCCGTGAAGATGTTGTCGAAGCAGCGCCCCCCCGTCCATGCTGATTCGGATGCCGTTCTCCTCCAGTCACTCCTGAACACCGCGCTGTGGCCGGGAATCAGTTTGCACAATTTGGACAGAACACTTACACTTGTGCGTGTCGGTTTGAGGGGCGTCGGATTCTCCTTTACGGCATGCAGCCGTTGGAGGGCTTCGTAGGAGAATTCTACCCCAAAACCGACATCAAAACCACCTGTTGCCTACTCTACAGTGCGACCCAGTCGTGACGCTCAAGAGTTATTACGTCAAGAAGGCGTATCCAGACAAACTTCGCCGTATCCGTTACCGCGATATGGAAAAAAAGTCCGACTTTATCTTCCTACAAACAATTTTGTATTGCCAGCGACTGTTATCACGTAGATCTACCGGCTGCGCCGGTAGATCGAGTTGTTCTTCAAATGGATCAAGCAACATTTGCGGATCAAGAATTTTTACGGACATTCCGAGAACGCGGTTAAAACGCAGATCTGGATTACCATCTCGACCTATGTGCTGGTGGCAATTATCAAGAAGCGTCTCCATCTGGACCACGGCCTCTACACAATTCTACAGATCTTGAGCCTCACACTTTTCGAGAAAACCTCACTTTTACAGGTACTTCCGGCATCGATATCCCAAAAACAATCCGAGGCTGATCACATACAATTGGATTTATTCGAGTAACGTTGGGACACTACTGACCTTGCTATAGAAATAATCCAGTCTTATGGCTGACGGTCCTTGCCTGCGCGATCCATGGACGTTCGCCGGTCATTCAGCACGATAGCCAATGGCCCGTCCACGGCTTGCATGATATGCGTCAACGGTAGATCATGCTCGATCAACTGGGTCATGGCCCTCAGGTATTTCCGGATGTGCCGGAAAAATTTCCGGTAGCCAACGCACAGGTAGTGCAGCCCCTTTTCGCCATGCGGGGATTGCTGGAAGCGTTGTTTTGGACAGCCACCCCAGCAGGCTTTCAACACGTCGCATTCGCGGCACCATCGTGGCAGTGTGATTTCCTTGTGCGCTCCGAAGCCGGCAGTCTCGGAGCAGTCAATCATTCCCAGCAGATCCTCTTGGAGGATGTTCCCCAGCCGATACTCGGAATAGACATGGTGGTCGCAGGCATAAAGACTACCATCATGCTCCAGAGCCACGGTGCGCCCACACCGCTGGGCATGAATACAGACCGGGGAAGGATCGCCGAGCCAGGCGTTGAGTGCCCACTCGAAGTTCATGACAAAGATCTTGCCGACGTCATGCCGGATCCAATCCTCGTATATTGCGATCAGGAAATCGCCGTACTCCTCGGGATGAACCGTCCACTGCGTCACCTGTGCTGTTTCTTCTGCACCGTCCAACGCGGCTGGACCCGCCAGGCGCAGGCCGCATTGCGCGGCGCGGGCGTCGGGCAGGCGTTCCACGATGGGGGAGAACTGGATGAATTCCACGCCTTCATCCTTGAATAAATGGTAAACATCCAAGGGGCGCCTGGCCGTGTCGCGAGCGACACAAGCCATTACGTTATATGACACGCCGTGTTTCTGGAGTAACCGAAGCCCTCGCATCACCTGATCGAAGGTTCCTTTGCCGCTCCGGTCGTGACGATGGCGGTCGTGGATGTCGCGAGGCCCGTCCAGACTGATGCCAACCATGAAATCATTCCGTTTCAAGAAGGTGCACCAGGCGTCATCGAGCAGCAGCCCGTTGGTCTGAAGGGAATTGTTGATGGTTTTACGGCTCCGGAAGGGGCGTTGAAGTTCGATCACCCGCTTGAAGAACTCGATTCCCAGCAACGTGGGCTCCCCACCCTGCCAGACGAAATCGACCAACGGAGTCGGCTGGGAGGTGATGTATCCGGTGATGAACTTGCCCAGAACCTTGTCCGTCATCCGCATCTTCTCGCCAGCGCCAAACAACGCCTGCTTTTCCAGATAAAAACAATACTCGCAGTCGAGATTGCAGGCCGGCCCGATGGGCTTGGCGACGACATGCACGCCCCGAGAGAGTGAGTCCGATGGTTTGTTGTGCTCTGTGTGGTTTATCGTCAATTACGATACTCGTATTCGAGAATGACCGGTGGGGCGGAGCTGTCCTCCTGTGGAAAGCTCCGCCCCGATCAACTCTCTTTCCTTTATTTCACCGGCTCGATTTCACTAGGCCGCCAAGTCTTGTCGAACCACGGTTGGAGCGGTCCATAGAGGCGCAGCAGCGTATTCCATCCCTTTCCGGGGATGGTCTGCACCCAGTTATTCTCCTTACCGGCCGGTGCTTTGGGCCCGAAATAGACATCCACCGAAGTGTCCGGATTGACCAGTAGATCCTTGGCCTGGCTGCTGACAGCCGGCCACTGCTGATCGTTCTGGAGCATCGAGCGGGTCTGGTTGTCGTAGAGAATCACCGACCAGAAGTTGGCGACCGGGATATTGGGAGGCAGGTGAAGTTTGTAGTTCTTGCCTCCGTCGAGCGGTTTACCTTCGGAGTCGATGAAGGCCGCCATGTACTGCGAGCCTTGCCCGACTTCCTTCGAATCCATCGCCGGCGTTACGCCGGTGGCATAGAAGAAGAACGAGGCATAAGCGTCAAGAATGAGCGCGCCGTTGTCTTGGAACTTATACCCGCCGATGAACCCACCCCGCCACGCGCTGTTCGGGTAATAGTACGCGCCCTTCAGGCGCATCCGGTACGTGATAGCCCGTGCAGTGGCGTCGCCCACTTCCGCGGCTTCTGTGAGGATCTTCTTCATCCGTGCGTCGGGTGCGAAGGGCTTGCCTTTCTGAATGCCAACAGATGCCCAGAACCCAAGTGTAACCGGATCAATCGACTCCGTCGGCTCCTCCTGAACGACCTGGTTGAGATACTCCCAGAAAGGGTAATCCGCCGGGGCATCGGTACAGAAATCTCTGCCGGAAACATTGACGAAATTCAACGCCGGCGGATTGGCCGCCTGTGAGAGCGGATAGATCTTCGTGAACTTCTTCACTCGGTCCACGCCCGGCTTCGGATCGCCATTCTCCAGCATGGTGCGCCAAGCCGCCCAGACATTGAAGGTCGCCATCCGCACGACGATATACCCCTCCGGGACCTCGCCTTTATGGTCGGGCGGAAGAAGCAGATACTTTCCGCCCTTACCCTTGTCGGGCCCCATGAAGCCGAGGTCGACGACGAAGTGGTACCACATGTCATCGATCAACCCGAGGACCTTTGGTGGAACCTCCAGGACAAGCGGGCCGTTGCGCAGGTCGAGCCAGAACCAGGTGTAAGGCGTGTTGTTGTTCGGGGTCAGGAAGATCGACCGCGCGTTCATCATCGTCTCGAAAATCGGTACTGTCGTGTTGGCCGGCCCCACCTCAAGGATTCCCTTGCGATTGGCATACTGGCTCACCGGCGCCAGCCCGAGCAGGTAGGCCTGCACCGCACGCTGGAAATCCAGGTTGTCGTAGAGCTTCTCGACGGTTGCGTCATCAGGGAAGCCGTCAAAGAAATTCAACGTGCCGAGGCGGGTTTCTACCTTGTCCGGCGACTCGATGCCCAGCGGAATGGTGGTGGACATCTTGAATTTGGGCGACTCCGCCCACATCGACGAGGCAAAGATAACAACCATCACGGTGACTGAAGCCGCTTTAAGCAATCCTGCTGCTCTTCTCATTCTGTTTCTCCTTTAATCGGAAAGATCTTTTTTTCGAGAGGCTTCCACAAGAGCCTTGTTCGCAACGGTCTTATCCTCCGCCTTCATTTCCTTGACCTCGACGATCACCTTCGGGATGCGCCCGGTGAAGCGAGATTTCGCCTCGGCGCCGATTGCCTCGACCACTGGCGTACCCAAGTCAATGCCAACGTCAGCCGTCTCATCTGCAGAGAACATCATGGGTTGCGTCTGCTCGATCCGTCCCTCGGCCACTTTTTCATCATTGACAAACAGGGAGCCATTTCCCCCTTTGCCCAACCCGCCGCCGTCATAGGCGAAGTCGAACCGGATCGTGGCCTTGCCTGGAGCCAGCGGTTTACTCGCGGCGACAGTATAACGCTTCATGCCAAGGAAGTTGTAGTCGTAGGCGGGGACACCATCCTTGACATAGAGGGCCCAGCCGCCAAAGCGCCCGCCCTGCACGATCACGGCGCCGTTGGCGCCGCTCTCCGGCACCACAACCTCGGCCGTGATGGTCTTGGATTTGTTCTTTACGCTGATGAAAACGTTCTCCATCATGCCGGTCATCCCCTCGCCCAGCGTCAGCGACGTGCGCCCGGCCATCAGGTCGGGGCGATTGACGGCCGCAGCCAGCGCGCGCTCGAAGAGCCTGTCATCAAGGGGCAGAACATGTCGCTTTTGGGCTTCGCTCAGAAAAAGGGCCTGCATTTCATGGAGTTTATCGGGGTTTGCCGCAGCCAGGTCGTTCGTGAGACTGAAATCGCTGCGCACGTCATAAAGTTCCCAGACATCGTTTTGCAGGGTGTTGCGGACCTTTTGATCCCATGGCGCCCGGTGGATGGTGCGCGCCATCCAGCCGTCATTGTAGATGGCGCGGTTGCCGGCAATCTCGAAGTACTGCGTCGTGTGGCGATCCTTGGCCTTGGCCTCGTCGAAGGTGTAGGCCATGCTGACGCCTTCGATCGGGATCTGCGGTGTGCCGTTCACCACCTTGGGCTCGGGCAGGCCAGCCGCTTCGAGGATGGTCGGCGCCACATCGATCACATGGCTGAATTGCGTGCGGATTTCATTCTTGGCCTTGATCCCCTTGGGCCAGTGGACAACCAGGCCGTTGCGAGTGCCACCGAAGTCCGAGGCCACCTGCTTGGTCCAGCAGAACGGGGAATCCATGGCGACCGCCCAGCCGGAGGCATAGTGCGGGTAGGTCTCGGGGCCGCCCCACTTGTCCATAAGTTTCAACAGGTCAGGCACCTTCTCCTGTACTCCGTTGAAGTAGGTGTATTCGTTGAACAGCCCGTTCGAGCCGCCCTCGGCACTGGCGCCATTGTCGCCGGCAATATAGAAAACCAAGGTGTTGTCAGCTTGTCCGGTTGCCGCGACGGCATCGAGCATCCGACCGATCTCGTGATCGGTATATTCGAGGTAGGCGGCAAACACTTCCATCTGGCGGCTGAACAAGCGCTGCTCGTCGGCCGAGAGATTGTCCCAGTCCTTGATATCCTTCGGCTTTGGGGCCAGCTTGGTTCCCGGGGGAATAATGCCCATCTTGAGCTGGCGGGCGAAGGTTTCTTCGCGCATCTTGTCCCACCCCTGGTCGAACTTTCCTTTCCAGCGGGCGATCCATTCCTGGGGGACATGGTGCGGCGCGTGGGTAGCACCCGGCGCGAAGTAAACGAAGAAGGGCTTGTCGGGCGTGATGGCCTTCTGATACTTGATCCAGGCCGACGCCTTGTCGGTCATATCGGTCATGAAGTGGTAATTCGGATCGTTTGGCAGTTCGACCTGGCTGACGCCATCAAATAAATAAGGCGCCCACTGGTTGGTCTCGCCTCCGATGAAACCGTAGAACTTGTCAAAGCCCTGGTGCGTTGGCCAGCGGTCGTATGGGCCGGAAACACTGGTTTCCCACGCGGCGGTTTCGTGCCATTTACCGAACGCCGCAGTGCTGTAGCCGTTCAGGCGCAGCGTTTCCGCCAGCGGAGCTGTGGCGTTGGGGATCTTGCCCGTGGCGCCCGGAAAACCGGTCGCCATCTCGGTGACGAAGCCCATGTTCACCGTGTGGTGGTTGCGGCCGGATTTGAGAGCGGCGCGCGTTGGTGAGGAAAGGGCGGTGGTGTGAAAATTATTGTAGCGCAGGCCGTTTTGAGCCAAGCGATCCAGCGTCGCCGTGGGGATCGGCCCGCCATAGGTTCCTGTGGCGCCAAAGCCCAAATCGTCGATCAGGACGATGACAACGTTTGGCGCGCCGGCAGGGGCTTTAACATCAAATTGCGGCGGCATCTTCGCGTCGCGCGCGTCCAAATCCGTGTAGAGTGACCGTTCCGGCTCCTGGACAGGCAAAATCGTGCGGTCTAGTGGAGCCGGTGGTGGAACTGCCTGCACACTTGCTGGCTGTTGGGTCAGCAGTGACCCCAGCGCCATTCCCAACGTGCCGGGGAGCGCAAGATACTTGAACGGGTTGTATTTCATTTCCGTAGCCTCCTTTGGGAACTTCAAAAATCAGCGTTTAACCCGCCCCCCCTGGTTTCTCTTTCAGGAGGAGTGATTTTTACGCCACTTCAATCTCGTCGCGGGTGGAACCAACAGTCGGCGGCGAGGAAAGTGTCATCGTGGATCCGGCGAGATCTCTCATGGTCTCAACCTCGTGAAATAGATGTCGTATGTTTCCTGGAGGGCCGCCTGGTAGTAGATGCCCTTGAGTTGATCCGTTGCCGAATCGTATGCGAGCGTATAGGTGGAACCGGGGTAGTTTACGTCGCGCAGTTCGATGAAAACCCGAATAGTCGCGCCATCCTGCGACGCCTCGGCCTTTGCCACATGGATCGAGCCGGGATTGAAGTACGCGGCATCCATCTTCCCGTCAGCAGCCACACTCTTGATTTCGACCACATAGCCACCGTCCGGCCGGAGCCACCGCCCCCGCAATTTCTCGAATCGCGGATTGGATGTTACCACTGGCACCGAGCGACTCGCGTCTTTGGTTACTCCCTCTGGGGTCGACGCCGACGGGGAGCGCCAGTTTCTGCTCAAAAGAAAACCGCCTGTGGCCACGACGACAACGGCCAGTGCCGCAGCGGCGGCGCGACGAAATGGCCAACCGGTTGCCGACGGAACCGGCGGGGCAACGTTACGCTGTTTCTTTTTCGACAGATTCTTTTTCATGGGGATACAACCTCTTAGCCGACACGGTGGGCCTCGGCTGTTTTTTGTACAAAACACCTCATACAAGCGCAGGGACCAGAGGGGGTACCCAGGAGGATTCTTCCTGCTTCCCCCTCCGGTCCGGCATGTCTTTCCGTCCTATCTCTTTTCCTGCTTGGTGTTGAGGTCCCATTTTCCGGTGAAACTCCACCAGTCGGCCTGCTGTTTCATCTGTTCGCGAATGTGCTCGGGTACCAGTTCCTGATCAACGCGATTCTGCCAGCCCCCCCCCAACGCCTTGTAAATCGCGATATAGTTGGCAATGGCGTCGCCCCGCCGGGCCCACAGCTGGTCCTGCTGTGATGAGAGGAATGTCAACGCAACCAGCGGAACGGAAACGATGACCTTGCCCTGCTTGTAGGCTTCCATGGTCAGGTTGGCGGTATCGAGCGCCTCCTTGACGTTGCCTTCGAGAATGACTCCTTCGTCCTGAGTCTTAAGAAACGCATACAGGGCATTCTCGGTTTCCAGATTCGCTCGTAAGACTGTTTCCCGGTAGTTCATCTGGGCTTCCTCGAACCGGGCGTCTTGCAGGCGCACATTCTGCACGGTGATGGGGTAAAGGATCAGGTTGGTGACGTTGAGCAGGCCGCCATAGGCGCTGCGGACGCTGTCGGATTTGAAGAAGTTTTCCGAGTCGGAAGAGCTGAGACCAATGGCGCCAAAAATGCTGAACGAGGGAAGAATCGAGGCCTTGGCCATGCCGACCCGGGCGCATTCGGCTGCGGCCAGGTGCTCGGCCAGGCGAACATCGGGGCGGCGGCGCAGCAGGTCGGCTGGAATACCGACTAAGGACTGGGTCGGCGCGGCCGGAATCGAACCGGTACCGAGAACCTCATGCAGATCCTGCGGCGCCTTTCCCAGCAGGACGCAAAGCGAGTTTTCCAACTGGCGGCGAGCCGATTCCAGTTGCGGAATCGAGGTTTGGACGATGCCGGTGAGCAGCTTGGCCAGTTTGACATCGGTCACCAGCGCCTCTTTCTTTTGAAAGCGCTCCTCAGTGATCGCGACGAATTTGTTCATCGTCTCAAGCAGCGTCTTCAACACGGCCAGCCGCTGGTCAACGGTCCGGATTTCGACATAGGTCCGGGCGACATCGGCGGCCAGCGAAATCATCATGGCGTCGTAGGCGGCATAGGCCGCTTTCAGGTTTTCACTGCTGGAGCGGAACCGTTGGCGCTTCTTGCCCCAGAGGTCGAGTTCCCAGATGGCGTCGAAACCGGCATCGTAAACGTCCATCTCCGGAGATATGGAGACGGATGGCAGGCTGGCACGAACTTCCTGGCGGATCGTATCCAGTAACGGACTGGAAAACCGGGGTTGCTTGTTACTGGGAGTGATCTCGACTTCCGGTTTGACATTCGTGCTGAAGTCACTGTGCGAGATTGAACCGGTTCCGGTAATCAAGGGCAGGAACGACAAACCGACCGCGGAACGGCCGATGCGGGCCTGAACAATACGCAACGCGGCCCCCTGGAGGGTCAGGTTCTGTGCGAAGGCCTGCTCGATCAGCGAATTGAGGATGGGGTCGTTGAGTCCCTTCCACCATTCAGTCTGGGTAACCGGCTGGCCGGTGAACTGGGATTGAGGCGCTTCACGCCATTGCTGGGCGATTGGCACCTCCGGCGTCTTGAACTTGGGGCCCACCATGCAGGCGGAGACAAGCAGGAGCAAGGCGAGGGGAATCAGGATTTTTCCCCCGTCCCATCTGGAGCGACTTCTCGAATGGAATCCCTGGGCTTTCTCTGTGTGTCTCGTGGGGGGTGTTTGCATGTGTCCTTTTCCTTTCACTTTGTGTTCGCCTCTGAATTCAGGAAGCGCATAGTCATTTTCCCGGCGTGTACCAGATCGGCGATGTGTAGGCCTGCTCCTGGATCGCAAAAATCAATACGCGCTCATCGAACCGGTCCAGCAGAAAAGCGCGTCCGAGGTCACTGAGACCATTTTGCGCTGCGCCGAGTCGTTTGGCGGAATCTTCAAAACGTCGCCGGTTGCCGACGAGACCGGCGGAGCAATATTACGCTGCTTCTTTTTCATGGGGATACAACCTCTCGGCAGGCATGCCGAATCCGGGTTGCTGTTGTGTACAACTCATCCATCTTTACACAGAGCCTCCTCGGAATCCGTGCCATTTTAGGGGAAAAATTCAGCCGATAGTTTCTTTAACCGGGTTTAGTTTAACACTTTTTAACAGATTCTCGACTTTACAATTTTACGTGCATTCCAGCATCTCGCCAGAGCACAGACGTCAACATCACATCTTCAAATTGAATGATATACCATATAATTCATTCTGAACAAATTTTTACACCCCCCCACGGCATCATGCAAGGAGAATCGGTTTCTTTTCATGGGCGAAAGATTTCGAGAGGTGCGTGATACCCCTAAAGATATCATCAAAGAAAGGATTGACCTACAGATGTACGGTCAGATGGGTACTCACGGTTGGGCACACGTACCAGAAAAAGAGCCAGCACTTTTTCATGCTGGCTCTTGGGGATCAGACAACACACATCAGGCATTCCTGCGCCCGCTGCTTGTCCCCCATACAAATGGGCAGATAATCGCACCACGCACACCACTGGCCCGGTCGCCGGTAAAAGACTTGATCCGCGATACCCTGCGCGACGTGTTCCACCTTGGCGAGAAAGTCGGTCAGGTGTTCCGGGTCTCGCTGGGCGAAGTACCAGTCAATCTGCGTATCCTTCGTCTTGACCAGAACACGCTCTGCAGGGCGTCGGGCTCGGCGAGGTGGTAGGCGGTGAGTGGTCGGAAAAGACCACCTCATGGTCGGCATAGGCCGAGGCTGCGGTTTTGAAATCCACCACGGTCAGGACGCCCTCCATCTCCGCAAGGAGATCGATGACGCCGACCACCGGCAGACCCAGACTCGTGATGGAAATTTCGAAGGGCTTCTCCGACGCGACGATCCGGCCCAGCCGGGGCGCTTCGTTCTGAATAAACAGTTCGAGCAACCCCTGCCCCTTCTCCAACAGTTTTTCCCAGGACTCGCGGTAGGCGTACTTGAGCTGCGTGTCCCGGATCTCGTTCCACCGCTGGACAAAGAATTCGACCGGATCGCCCCCTCCCTGAAAGAACCAGGTGAGGGACTGGTGGATCGTTTGGCCGAAGACCAGACTGGCGGGTGTCAACCGGAGACGCAACCGCTCCACGTAGTGGAAACGGTACTGATCGGGACAGAGCAGGTAGCGGCTGATGCGGGAGTAAGAGAGGTGGGGCGTCTCAAAGGACGTGGGCCTCGCTTCGCGTTTTACGGTTCAAAATAGAGGGATGGATATCAATCAGGGTCCGAGCAGTTACCTCGCCCGGACCAACTTTCGCTCCCAGGGGCAACTCTTCGGCATCCGGCAGACGGACCGTCGGGCGCATCTCTATGTGGTGGGCAAGACGGGAACCGGCAAGTCCAACCTGCTCGAACTGCTGGCCCGGCAGGACATTCTGGCGGGGCGCGGGTTCGTCCTGCTCGACCCCCACGGCGATCTGGTGGAGCGCCTTGTCTCGCTGGCCCGAGACAAGCGTCCCCAGGATCTGATCTACTTCGATGTGAGCGACCGGGAGCATCCGCTGGGCTTCAACCCGCTGGAACGGATCGCCCCGGAGAAACACGCCCTGGCCGCTTCCGGGCTTCTGGAAGCCTTCAAGAAAATCTGGGCCGACTCGTGGGGCCCCCGTTCGGAACATGTGCTCCGGGCCGCCTGTTCTACACGATGATCGCCGCCATGGCCCACTGGGAGCGCGAGGAAATCGCTTCGTGGGTCGCCGCTTCCATCCCCATCCGGGCTCGCCTCGGCAAGTCTCTGGGCGGTGCGGCCCCCTACGGTTACCAGTGGAAGGACAAAAAATTCGTTCCCCACCCGGAAGAAGCGCCTGTCCGCAAACTGGCCTATGACTGTTCGCCCAGCACCAGCGCAAGAAAACGGTGGCCCGGATGCTCAACGAGATGGGGTACCGGGCGCGTCAGGGGCGCCTGTTCCAAGGCACAACGCTCGACTATATCCTCAAGGACTCCACAGCCAAAGGGGTGCGGCGGGCTAACTTCACCAAGAATGTGGACACTCCCAAGCACTGGGAGTACAAACCCGAGAGCGAATGGGTCTTCACCGAATGCGAACCGATCGTTTCGGAAGAATTGTGGGATCGCTGCAATGCGATTCTGTCCCGGCAGCAAGCCAACCGGCAACCGCGCGCCAGGAACCCGGTTCACCTTTTCGGGGGTTTGACCTGGTGTGGCGTGTGCGGAACCAAGATGTACGTCAAGTCGAATACCCCCAAATACGTCTGCCACAAGTGCTGCAACCAGACCCGCGACCTCTACGGCCGCTGGTCGGAACTCTCCCACGAAGGCAAGAGTCAGGTGGTTCAGGCCATTGTCGAAAGAATCACCATTGGGAAGGACGAGATCGAGATCCAACTCTACTACCTGCCGACCCACCCGGAACCGCAGGACACCCCGCCCACCGATCCTTTCCATGGCAACGGATCGGACGAACCGCACGAAACAGACCAATCCATATCCCCTAATAAATCAGCGTTCCGCAATTCTTCCAAGAATGTGGCAAAAGGGTCTTCAATCCCGGAGGATCCATTTTCCCCTTAAAATGACCTTCTGGGAGGGCGGGCGTCCCGCCCGCCTGAAAGAAAACCGGACTATAGGCCCTCAACTTCTGTTTTTAAATAGACGCTTACTGTTACTGTTGTGGTTTGATACCGGGCATGGCCGATTTGACCTTCCAACCCGCGGAGGATTCTCAATCTTGTGAGTCGGGAAAATCAGGCCGGGCCGTTTCCCGGTTTTCCGGCTCGGGGGAGGCGGATTTTGAAGGTCGCGCCGTTGCCCGCTTCCGATTCGACGGAAAGGTGGCCCCCGTGTTCTTCGAGGGTCTTGCGGGCGATGGCCAGTCCCAGCCCGGTGCCCCGTGATCCCTTGGTGCTGAAGAAGGGATCGAGGATGCGTTTGCGGATGTTTTCCGGGATGCCGGGGCCGGTATCGGTGATCCAGACCCACAGATTGTCGGTTTCGGGGTTGTACCCGGAGCGCAGCGTGATCCGGCTGTCGGGGATCGCTTCACAGGCCTCGATGGCGTTACCCACCAGGTTCAGCAGGGTGTCGTGGAGGCCGTGGGGGTCGAAATACGAAAGGGGGAGGTCGTCTGCGAGTTCCAGAATGATGGAACAGTGGGCCAGTTCCGCTCGAGGCGCCTGGCTTTCGCACACCTCTTTCAGCAGGTCGTTGAGGTTTCCTTCCTCGATCTCCGGTTCGCGTTTTCGAGAATAGGTGAGCATGTCGCGCACCAGGCCGGCGATGCGGTCGTTGGCGCGTTTGAGGATCGGCCAGGCCTCCTGGACGATTTTGAGGTTCTGGCCCTCGAGGCCCATTTCGATGAGTTGCGAAGAACCGGAAATGCCGGTCAGGAGGTTTTTGATGTAGTGCGAGATGTTGGCGACGGCGAGACCGGCGGCGGCGAGGCGTTCGGCTTCGAGTTTCTGCTGGACGAGCAGGGCGTCGTCTATGGCGATGGCGGCGTTGGCGGCGATGATGTTGAGGAGCGTGAGGTCTTCCTTCTGGTAGGTCAGGAGGTGCGATTTGGTGTCAATGTAGAGAACCCCCAGAACTTTGTCGCGGCACACGAGCGGACAGCAGATGGCGGCGAGGATGGACTGCGCCACGATGCTTTCTGCGGCGTTGAAGCGTTCGTCTCCGGCGATATCGGAGATGAGCAGGGCGATGTGGCCGTCTATGGCTTTCTTCAGAATGGTGGCGCTGATCGGCTGGTTTTCGTGACGGGGACGTTTGACGCGGGGGATCAGGTCGCCCGTGGTTTCGTCGCGCAAGAGGATAATGCCCCGGTCGGGTTTGAAAATGTCGAACAGCATGTCCATGAGGGCGCCGAGCAATTCGTCGAGGTCGAAGACCGACTGGAGAGCCTCGGCCACGCTGGCGAGCCGCTGGAGGTGTTGTTTCGAGAGGGCCTCGCGTGAGCGTTCGGTGATGGGGAGACTGAAGGCGATCGAACGTTCGTCGAGGTAGGGCGTATCGGCAGGGGCGAACTGGAGCGAGGCGGAAGCGGTGGTTTCGCCCGTACGGAACCGCATTTCTGTGGCGCCGATGCGGATGAGGTCGTTGGGGGTGAGTTCGAGTTCCGGTTCGGCCCGGCGGTTGTTGACGAAGGTGCCGTGCGTGCTGTTCAGGTCGCGGATGCGGCAGTTCTGGGAATCGCAGAAAATCTGCGCGTGAAAGCGCGAGGCGGTGGCGTCGTTGAGGGCGATGTCGTTGTCGGAATGGCGACCGAGGGTGGTCGTTTCCTTAATGAGCGGGAAGATATGCCCGGCGTCTGCGCCCAATTGCACCAGGAGGTCGGTCATGATAAGGCCCTTTCGCGTCAATGCACGAAGATGGTTGAGGGAACGTGGCGCACCTTCCCCGATCCGGACAGGGGAACTGAGAGCGTTTTGTCCGGGGTTTTGAGGGTCAGTCTGGCTTGTGTGTATTCGCCGGGCGCCGGAGGGGTGAACTGGAGGGTGAAGGAGGTTATACCACCCGGAGCGGGGTCCAGATTCACGGGGAGGGTGGTCGAAGTGACCAGGGAGAACGCGCCGCCTGGGTCGTCTTCGATCGTAACGGCTTCCAGCAGGGTCGTGGTGGTCCCGAGATTCTCGGTCTCCAGGGTCAATCGCCGGTTTTCACCGAGGGCTACGGAACCAAAATCCAGTTGGGTCGGGTTTACCCAGAGCGCCTGATTGGGGAAGGCTACTTGAGTGGCTTCGTCGAGAACCCAGTTGTTCGGATCCCACGTGACATTGGACGGGGTCAGGTCGCCCAGCGGAATCTTGAAGGCCTGGTTCCGGTCGCTGACCTGGAGCTGTTTCAGCGAGGAGGAGGTGCCCGAAGCATCCTGAACGAGCAGGTCCACCGGCATGGAAAAAAGCCCCTGGGTCTGGACCTGATCGGTCCAGAAGTAGAGGACTGGTTGGCCGTTTTCCTGGGCGGTGCGCCAGGCGTATTGATAAGAGGGACGCCCGGCCAGGTAGAGCCAGGGGGTGAAGAACCAGTCAAGGTTGCGCCCGCTGGCGGCCTCGACGTGCGCCTGAAAATCTTTCGAGAGCGCGTTGCCGTAGGCGTGTGCGGGGTCTTGCAGGTAAGCGCGGATGGATTGAAAGAAGGCCGCGTCACCCACGACATGGCGCAGCATGTGGAGCACCCAGCCCCCCTTGTTGTACACAACGCCGCCGTTGAAATCGTCGGCGTGGTCGCTGACCAGCGGAACGGCGTCGTACACCCACCAGCCATTGACGAGCGAGTGGTAGGCCGCCTTGCCCGATTCGTGCTCGCGGAAGAGCGCCTCGCAGTAGGTGGCAAAGCCTTCATTGAGCCACAGGTGGTCGAAATGCTTCATGGTGACCAGGTCGCCGAACCACTGATGAGCCGTTTCGTGGATGTTGACTCCCCCCAGGCCATTGGGTCCCAAACCCTGCGGGTACATGCTGGTACAGGTCTGGTGTTCCATGCCCCCGCCCCAGGGGAAGGAGACGTTGCTGTACTTTTCGGCAAGGAAGGGGTACTCACCGAACAGTTCGGCGAAGACCTCGAGCGCGCGGATGGTACCGGGCAGGGCAGCCGGGCCGTCGTAGGTGTAATATTCCGGATAGACGTAGTGCTGGACAGGCATGGTGGTCTGGCCGTCCAGCGCCGTGTAGGCGCTTTCCGCCATCTGGAAGTTGGTACAGGTGACCGAGACCAGGTAGGTGGAAATCGGATAGGTCTCATTCCAGACGAACGTGCGGGTGTTGTTTCCATTGTCCGTGTTCGAAACGAGCGACCCGTTCGAGACCGCCGTGTAGGCTTTCGCGCAGGTGATGCGGGTGATCTGGGTGGCCTTGTCATCCGGCAGATCCTTGCAGGGCCACCAGGTTCGTGCGCCATAAGGCTCGCTGAGGGTAGAGATGATCGGGGTGTTATTGGGTCCATGCGTGTCGGCGCCGAATGCCGCCCCGAAAGCGCTGTTGGGGTTCGGGATACCCTGGTAGCGTACGCGCAGGGTGAAAGTCGAGGGTTGCGAAACCGGCGCGGCGAGGGTGATAAAGAGGCGGTCGGCTGACCCGTCGTGGGTGTAAGAGAGGGGCTGTGTCGTGATTCCGGTGTCCACCCCGGTGACGGTCAGTTTCCCGCTGTTGTCGTCCAGGTCGAGCGCGACGGTCTGGAGGTTGTCCACGAGGCTGCGGGCAGTCAGGACGAGCGTCGCGGCGGGAATCGTGGCGTTCGATGCGAGCCGGATACTCAAGTCGTAGTGCAGGGCGTCGTAGTTTGCCTGACTGGGGTCGGCGGGCGGTTGGATGCGGGCGACCGACTGCCCGAAAACTCGGGCAAAATGCACGGTCTCGAAGGTCTCTTCAAGGGTGATTATTTCCAGAATTTCTGTGGGACGGCGGATGGCCGAGCCGGGCCAGACCACCGAAACGGTGTTGCGCCCCTCTCGGGAGGCGTTGGGAGGGATCAGAAAATACCACCCGTCGGCGCCCCGGACGGCGCGCACCGGCAGGGGCTCGTCGTTGAGGCGGATGGCTGGAGCGGGAGTATCGGACGGGGGCGAAGTGGTTTTTCCTTTGTCCGTATCGGAGGAAATTTTTCGTGTCACTCGCAGAGTCAGCGCCTTGGGTTTTTGTGTCGGGGTGACCCGAAAAATGGCGGTCACGCCGGTGTCCGAACGGCTGAGCACAGAAGCGGGAAGGGGAGATTCCTGCCGGATGCCTGTGTCGGCTGGAAGTTCGAGCCGCAGGAGGGTTTCCCGGGGACGCTGAGCGACCTCGGGAGGCAGGGCCTGGGCTGTGGCCGCGCACACCCCGAGTGTTATCAAAACCAGAAGGAGGCTTTTGAGACGCGGGCCGAAGGCCGGGAAGAAAGATGAGACCGGGGGGGCTATTTTTCTAAATGAATGGTGGATGATTCGGGTCATGGGTCAAGTTCCTCTCAGATAAAGCCTACCGGCTTTCCCCCGGTACTGTCAAGCGGTGGGGGGGATGACAAAGTGTGGAAATCTTTTCCGTATTGTGTATGGGGTCTCGAATGTTTTGATTCGGGCTTGAATCGCGGATGAACCCGATTTGGGATATTTTGAGAGTGTATCTATAATCACGCAAGTTTGTGGAGCGATCATGCAATGACAAAATCTGTTTTTACCAGAAAATACCAGATCTTTCGGGAAATGCTGATTCAAGCGCGAAAGTCGGCAGGGTTGAACCAACGGGATCTCTCCGGGAAAATTTCGCGTCCGCAATCTTTCATTTCCCAACGCTATCTTAACCGTGATTTTCTGTTAAACGGGTTTAATCCTTGTCCGTTTCCCCTCACTGGAGGATCGGAGTGGGACACCCGCAATAGGTCCCCAAATAGTCTGCATCAGTTCGTAGATTTCCGGTTCGGCTGTCATCAGTTCCGCCCGGTTGAAGGGGAAAAAATCGTCCAGGCCGAAATAGGATTCGGTCATTTCGGCGAAGAATTCTTTCTGGTCGGTCAGGCCGTAATGCCGCACGCGTGAGCCATCGTAGAGAAGCGCCTTTTCCCCCCGACCACTTTTCTTGAAATTTTCATAAGCCTTGAGAATCCGGGGTTCCTCGAAGCCCAGCACCTGGTCGTGGTACGCGTGGGCAAGTTCATGCAGCACCACCCAGGGCTGTTCGTTGATGTTGCGGGACGTCACCAGGTCCGCCACCTCGGGGATATGGACGCACTTCGCAAGGTCGGTCGAATAGCCATTTCCCTTCAGCCAATCGGCGCTGGGGTGGTATTGCATCGAACCCAGTTTCCCGTGGCTCAGATCGAGAATAATGGGGACAGCCATGAGTTTTGCCAGCGGTTCCGGCGCCACCACGGCCTTGATGTCGGAGAGTTTGTTCTCCAGAAATCGCAACGCGCGCTTGCCCTCTTCTTCATGGGGCGACGACAGCAGACGGTCGTCCACGCGCACGGTCCAGCCTTCCATCTGCCGGAGGGTGTGCGAAGTGGGTTTTGATGGCTCGGGTGTGTCATCGCGTTTCGGAGACGCAAGCAGACTTTTTATCCCTTTTCCCAAGGCATCGCCTACGAGGAAGTATGTCTCGGCATTACCGAACTCGTGATGGCCGTGGCCTGGGTGGGGTGAATCCTCCGGGTTGCGAACAAAATCATGCGTTTCGACAAACAGGACATTCCCCTTGAACTCCGGCTGCGCCGCGGCCGCCGCCTGGGCTTTGCGAAGCAGGGACCATTCGTCCGGCGCTTCCACCCACGGTCCGGTCAGTTCCCCAATGACGAACGGTAACTGCGGGGCGTTCAGGTTCTTGCGAACATCCCGAATGAAATTGACCAGATTCTGTTCGTACTCAGGCACGGCCTTCTGGGGATCGCACCCGTCGTTCCATCCCTGATACCAGACGAAACCCGCCAGTTCATAACCGCTGCCGTCGTAGCCGGGGAATTCGGATTTCAGATTCGCGAGGGCCGTCCGGATCTCCTCCAGCATTTTCGTGTAGCAGGGTCCGACCGTGCCGCCAGAGCTCGGCGGACGGAAGTCGGCATACAGACTCTTGCCCCCCCAGGCGGTTTTGATGAGCAGCACCTGATTCTCGAAGCGATCCCCCATAACGTGGCCAAACTGCAGTTCGGGGCCGAAATGATGGGGATCGCCGTAGGGCGTGAAACCGAACGTGAGCGGTCCGGCGCGGCGCGGCGCGTCTTCCGGCTGATAGCGCACCCACACGTCATCGCGAATGGCCCAGCGCCCCTGATCGTCCTTGAGATGTTTGTAGGGCTCCGCCTTCGCCGGATCGCGCATCAGAAATGCCAGCGTTCCCTTGCCCTCATTGTAGTCTTTCCCTTCCAGGTCCACAACCGCCTGTCCTTCCATGTTGGATTGCCCAGCCAGGATGAAGACTTTGATCGGGCCTTTGCCCGCCTGTCCAGTCCTGGTTGAGTCGCCAGGCAAGGGCATGACGATTACACAAATGAGGATCATTAAGACGGCTCGTTTCATGGGATTACTCTCCGTTCCGTGAAATTTCTTCCGGAAGTTTTCCGGTGCTTGGGGCATGCCCTACCTCTTCGTCGTTACGGGGTACGCGCTACGATCTCAAAGGGGATGGCTGGCAGGACACCGAGTGCGTTACGCTGTTGGCGTCCGGGGGATTTGGCATTACGGGACACGCCCTGAGATTCGCTGAACGCCTCAACAATCAGATTATCCGAGTAACCGATGCGAGCCTCGGCTTCGTCAGCCTTCAAGGTGAGGGTCAGGCTGCCGGATACCATGTTAATTCCCTGCAAGGTTATTCCCCTGGGGGGAGCATTCAATTCCAATTGGATATCGCGTAGCGCCGGAATATTCGCGGTCTTGAACCGCACTTCGGCAGTGCCTCCGGCGGGAATACGGAGCCAACCATCGGCAGCTTCAATCGGAATCCTGCGCCCAGCGCCTCCCTTGGACGTTACCATCAGCATCTGTGAAGGCGCCAGGTGCCGCAGGGCGAATGCCTGCATCATGTCTTCCGCTGGAATGGCTGGTCGTGTGACCGTCTGTGCTCCGACACGGGCACAGCCTTCCAGGGTCAGAGGAATTGGCTGCGCAAGCGGCTCTCCGGTTGCCGTCAGGGTCAGGCGAACGCTGTCGTGTCCGGCTGGAATGCGTGCGCCGCTGAGGATGAAATTGGCCGGCGCGTTTTTGAGTTGCAGGTCTATCGCTCCGCTAAACCCTTGTTTGCGGATGGCGTGGACCTGGAATGCAACGGAACGACTGGCCGGGATGTTGAGGCTGGAGGGGGTCACGCGCAGGAAAAAGTCTGGCTGTGGAGGAGTCAATCGCAGACGGTATCCATATTCCTCACCCCCATGATGCTGTGTATCGGAGAGGATCAGGCGGTACTCGCCGTCGAGCGGCAGAGTTGCGCTCAGGCAGGAGTCCGCATGGTGGGTGAGCCAGCCGGCGGTCCTGTCCTTGAAGTCATCGTTACGGACCAGGACGTGTCCCGCGTTATCGGTCAATTCCAGCAACGCGTCCAAAGGCGAACCGAGTCGGCGCGCCCAGACTTCCGCCACGACCTGTTCCCCGGCGTGTCCCTCAAATCGAAACACATCCTTGTCCCCGGGTTGTGCGATGCGGCCATTGACAATTCCGTGGGTCGTGATTGCCTGAGCCGTTTTCGTGCTGTCATTCGGTTCGACTTCCAGAACTTCCGACAAAGTATCAACTGCGTAAGTCGGGGAATTTGAGAGAAGGCCAGCCTGCGAGACCTGAAGCCGCCGAATGTAGTCTGTCCCCGGTTGGGTGTTCAGCTTTACCTGCGTGCAGGGAAGGTTAAAACCCGTTATCGTGGCCTCTGTTGCCACACCGGTCTGACCGCCGAGTGGGAACAAGTGGGTGATATAAGGGAGTTCTCCCACTGCGATCCGGTAAACGAAATCTTTCCGTCCGCGATACAGGGCATCGCGGATTTCCACCTGATATTCCCCATCTGTCGGTACTGTGTAAAAGAGGATCGGGTCTGGATCGAATCGGTTATCGTCCGAAAAGGCCACTTCGCGTCCCTGGGCATCGTACAGCGACAGGGTGGCCTGGAACCAGCCCGGAACCGCGTCGGCCAGGTAGGGGATCAGGTGTCGGGCCTGAACGTGAATCACGAGTTGCTGGCCCTGTCTGGCCCGAACGGGAAAGCGATCCGATTCGCCAGGTTGGATCTGTCCGTTGAGCAGTACGGGGAGATCCAGCGGTGGGGTGGGTGGTGTATTGGCCCTGCTTCTTTCTGCCATTCCTCCCTTTGGAACGTCTGAATTCTTCCGGGCCCCGGGCGCCGAACTCCTGCCCAGAGGAGATTCTGCCCACTGCCCGACGGTGATGGTGGGAGATAAAACTTCTGGCAACACGCCGACCTGAAAACACAGGGGGTTGGTCAGGCCAGCGGCGGTCAGGATACGGAGTTCACGATCGCCCGGCGCGGCCCCCGCCTCGACCACGACCTCGATCAATACGGTTTCGGCGATCTGTGGATTCATCTGCTTCCGTCCGCGAGGCTCTCCTTCAATCAAAAAGGTTTCCGCCACGTAGTCCAGTTCCAGCCTGTTCATCGTTTCCAGATCCCGTAATAACGGATGTTCCTTCTTCACGGTGGTTTTGCTTGTCGAGTCAGTTTTCGACAGAGCCTTGTCTGTTGCGCCGGTCGGAGTCGGGGCCTCGGTCTTACGCGTTGTGTTGGTCGAGACCGGAGTTTTGGCTTTCCCTCCTTTTCCCTTGGGCCGACTCTTGGCTTTCGACGGAGATTGAGCTTTCTCCTTGAGTCGGGTTCTGGCTTTCCCGGGAACCGGGGTCTTGGGCGGAGCCACGATGCGTCGTTCCTGACGAGCCCGGGATGGATTGACCTCCTTCGAAACCGGATCTGCCAGTTTCTTCAGGATTGTTTCCTTGAGTTCCAGAAATTCTTCCCGGTTCAGTGGGCCATAGGCTTTGACATAACCGACAACCGAAGCCTGCACCCCCGTGCCCGAGACGACAACGGACTTGGAGCCATTCAAAAACTGTCCCCCGCCTCGTATCAGAACAGTTGTCCCTTGTCGTCCGCCCGCCGGATAAACATACCCGATATGCGGATCGCGCAGATTCGTCTGGCTCCAACCCGTGGTTGTCCATAAACAGAAAATCAAGAGGAATAATTCTCTGACTCCCATCATATCGCGACTCCGTGTCTTACATGATTTCCCTGAGTCGGCCCTGTTTTGCGCCGTCTGCCACCGGAGGAAGAACCCGGACATCCAACCCACGGGGATTGGTCAGTGGGCCATCGGGATCAATGCCCAGGAGTTCATAAATACTGCCGAGCAGGTCTTGTGGCGTAACGGGCCGGTCCGCCACTTCCTCGCCTCTGGCGTCCGAGGCGCCGACGACCTGTCCGCCTTTGAACCCGCCACCCGCCACCAAAGCCGAAAAGCAGTTGCCGTAATGCCCCCGACCGCCGTTCCAGGGCGCTTCCCACTGGACTTTCGGTGTTCGTCCAAATTCGCCACAGCACCAGACAATCGTGCTGTCGAGCAGACCTCGGCTGGACAGGTCCGTAAGCAGCGTGGAGAGTCCCTGATCAAGTTCCGGCAATTTCCGCCGCATGCTGTTGAAGTGTTGCTTGTGAGTGTCCCATCCTTTGTAATTGAGGGTGATGTAGGGGACTCCCCGTTCAACCAACCGTCGTGCCATCAGGCAGGACTGGCCGAAGGTATTGCGTCCGTAGCGGTCGCGCAGTTCGTTTTTCTCTTCGGACAGATCAAACAATTTTCCCGCTTCTGCAACCGTTTGGTCGGCCTGCGCCTCGCATTCATCGAATTGTTTGAAAGATGGATTGGCCGGCATGGCCTGTCCCAGCGAGTCGAGTGTGTGGAGCAGTCGCCGCCGTCCCTCCCGGCGCTGGCCGGTCATGTCTTCCGAGGCAATCCCTTCCACGCTGAACCGCTTCTGGTTAGGATCGCCCCCTGTGGCAAACGGTTTGCAGGCCGGACCCAGGAAGCCCTCCTCGGAGAAGCGGCCCTGTAATTCAGTCAGCACGATGTAAGGCGGAATCAGCCCCTGATACCCGTGCTCATAGCCCTTGAACAGCGAGACTACAGCCCCGACACCGGGATAGACCAGCCGGTCGGGCTGACGTCCGGTCTGCACGATATAGGCTGCGGTTTCATGCGCGTTCACACCGTGCGTCATGCTGCGGATGAGAGAATACTTGTCCGCTTGCTGGGCCAGCAACGGCAACAGTTCACTGATCTGAATACCCGCCACGTTGGTGGAGATCGGCTTTCTCAACGGACCACAGTAGTCGGAGCCGGCCTCGGGTTTCGGGTCGAAGGTATCCAGGTGAGCGGGTCCCCCCCACAACCAGATTTGAATGACGGCCTTGGCTTGATCTTGTAGAGCCGCGGGTTGTGGTTGTCCCGTCTCATGGGCGGGAAAAGCCCGCAAAGCCCCGGAATTCAGGAGCGCCAGCCCGCCCGCTCCGAGCAGCCCGCGTCTGAAAAGTTCGCGTCGCGTCAAAAAATCTGGAGTTGAATACTTGTCCATTGCCACCCTCTGTTTCCCCGACAGTTGTCGGTATGAAGCCGGTTCAATGCCGATAGAGAAATTCTTTCGTGTTGATCAACGCCCACATCAGATCTCCCAGCGCTTGAACCGGCTTTTGTCCGGAAGCTTGTGGCGATTCAGGCATGGCCAGCATCTCGGTTCGGGTCGGATAACGCGACAGGACCGTCAGGTAGAGCGTCTCGACCAGACTGCGACGGTTGCCCCCGTGGGTGGCCATCAGGTTCCGTAACCAGGGGCTGTTGGCAATCCGGCGCTGCAGGTCGGTCGAGTTGAGCAGGTAGAGCCGTTGCGCGGCAGTGGGTTGATTGTTTCGTTCGGATTCCAGGCCGCTGTCACGTGCCGGACGGCCAAACATTTGCAGGAACGAACTGCTGATGCTGCCGTCGGCCAGGGTAATGGAACGCTGGTCCTCGGGGATGACCGTGAACGGTTCCGGGATGGCGCTGGTGTACCCTTCTCCGGTGCCGGTAACCTGACACAAGGCGTCAATGAGAACCTCCGCCTCCAGGCGGCGAACCGGATACTGAGCAAAGAGTATTTCGGCTTGCGGATGTGCGCTGCGGGGGATCGAGGATTGCTGGTAGGTGCTCGATTTGAGGATCAGACGGTACAGATGGCGCAGATCGTAATGGGAATTCACCAGTTCGCTTTCCAGAAACGCCAGCAGTTCTGGATTGACGGGAGGATTGTCCGGGCGGATGTCGTCCGACTCGTGGATGATACCGCGTCCGAGCAACCAGGCCCAGACGCGATTTGCGACCGCGCGCGCAAACCAGGGGTTTCCGGGCGCGGTCAGCCAATCGGCAAACACCTCGCGCGGGTCCATGTCGGGCGCAATTTGTACCGATCCGCCGTCCGGAAAAACCGCTGTGAGCGTGGTGGTCGAAGTGAAATTGGAATAGACGATTTCTTCCTTCCATTCATCGGTTTGCTTGTAGGCGACACGCGAAAAGAAGGCCGCAAGGTTTTTCTGATCCGGCTCCGGCCATTTGTCCAGGCGCGTCCCCATCAATGTCAGAGCGACCGCTCCGGCTATATGTAACGGCTCACGACCTTGAATCGCCCGGTAGAAGTTGGCTGGTGGGACGCGGAAGTTGCTGCCGCTCGAGGTGAGCAGTTCGCGGGCAAACTGATCGTACGGCTGGTTCCGGCGAATGGCGTCGTGAATCCAGCGGTGGTAGGCCTGCACCGCATTGGGCCACAGATTGATGGGAAACTCCGACTTGACCCGCAACACGTCGCACCACTTCAAAGTCCAGTAGTCGGCGAATTCTTCGCGATCCAACAGGGCATCAATGAGCGCCGCCCGTTTGTCGGGGCGCTGGTTCTGCAGGAAGTCCCGGGCTTCCTGCGCCGTGGGCAGGGTGCCGATGGTATCCAGGAAAATACGCCGGACAAAGACTTCATCCGAACAGGGATCCGCCGGTTCGATTCCCTGCTCGCGCTGTCTGGCCTGTACCAGTTGATCCAGAGTCCGAATAGCGCTTGTCTCGTTCAGGCCGGTATCTGTTGTCCGACTGCGTTGCTCTTCGCCCCGCGCATTCAGGCCGACCAGCGTGAACAGTACGACCAGCCAGGTTTTACACAAACGGTATGACCTGCAGCGGTATAAAGATCGCATGGTTTCATCCTGTTGCGAGATGTGTGCGTCATTCCGCGGCGCCACGACATTCTCAAAATCACGACGGTCCAAAACAGTATTTTGAGAAGATGACCCGCTGGCCGAGAAGTTCATACACCGTTGCCAGACCGATCATGGCACTCAGTCAACCGGAAAGTCTCTTACATGATACGGGTCGCCAGCCTGTCCAGTCAATTGCTCAGGCACATTCCCCCAAGGAAATATCAACGCTCCGGTTGTCGGTCACTGCGGGGAAATCAAGGTCGGATGCGGCGCCGGTTTCCTGAAGTTGTCAGTTATGATGGCCCGGCAGAGAATCGTTCTATTTCAGAAGCGAGGGAATCAAGTCAGTCCTCCTCGGGTATTGCGTGAACAGAGTGTCCGTCCCCGACTTTTCAGCCAGTTATTTTATCAACACGTTCTCAGCCCCGGCATTTGGGATAGAAATTGGAGTCAAGCGCGATGACTGGACGAGAAAGGGGCGTCTGGCGGATGGATTGGAGATTCAGCCCCAATGGAATTGACGTTAAAGAGTGATACATTAAGAGTTATGATTGACATCTCTTGACTGCGGCAGTAATTTCATTGTGTTGCTGTGGTAGAAAACTGGAAAGAAGTATTGTCGAGAAGAAATACGATAGTATCTATGACCCGATAAGGAGATCGCGAGCATGATCGGCAGTTCGATGTGGCGCATGGGAAAAAGGATGATTGAAGTCTGGGCCATTCTGTTTCTGGTGGGGGGGATCGGGGCGCAGGCGGCCCCGGTGGTCTCGTCTTTCAGGATCAATAACGGCGCACCCGCGACGATGAATCCGGCGGTGACCCTGCCGAACGTCTGCGAAGGCGCGGCCAGCGCAACCCATTCCTATATGGCGAGCGAATCGCCCGATTTCACCGGCGCGGCTTGGAAACCCTACGCCCCCGTCCCCCTGTTCATCTTGTCCAACACCACGAGCGGGACAAAAACGGTCTATTTCAAGGTGAAGGACGGCGCAAACGCCGAATCCTCCGTCACGAGCGACACCATCACCCTCGGCGGGGAGGGTTATTCTATTGTAGTTTGGGGCCAGACTCAGTACAGTCCCACGGTTCCTCTGCTTAACAGCGGTTTTGTGACAATTGCGGCAGGTTGCTCACACAATGTAGCGTTAAGGTCTGACGGTTCGATTACCGCCTGGCTCGTGAATTCAGATGCATATTCCTGGGGACAGTCTGACGTTCCCGAGCCCAGAAACGGGTTTGTGGCTATTGCTGCTGGGGGGCTTCACAGTTTAGGATTGAAGTCCGACGGGTCGGTTATCGCGTGGGGATGTACCTCCGATGGCCGGTGTAGTATTCCTTTGCCCAACAGCGGATTTGTGGCGATCTCGGGAGGGGATACACACAGCCTTGGTTTGAAATCGGATGGTTCGATTGTGGCCTGGGGATCGAACAATTTGAATGGTGTATATGTGGGCCAGTGTGATGTCCCATCGCCGAACAGCGATTATGTCGCCGTTGTGGCGGGAGGGTATCACAGTTTGGGGTTAAAATCGGATGGTTCAATTGTGGGGTGGGGAAATAATAGAAATGGTCAATGTGATGTTCCCTCTCCCAATAGTGGTTTTGTGGCCATTGCGGCGGGAGTGAACCACAGTTTGGGGTTAAAATCCGATGGGACTATTGTATCCTGGGGGTCAAACACAAACTGGCTAGGCGATTACAGGGGGCAGTGTGATGGCCCAAACTCCAACAATGGCTTTGTCGCCCTTGCGGCTGGAGGGTTTCACAGTCTGGGGTTGAAGACCGATGGTTCAATCACGGCTTGGGGATCCAACGTTGACAATTGGAATGATTATACCGGTCAATGTGACGTTCCGGCGCCCAACCGAAACTTTATGGCCGTCGCTGGCGGGGGAAATCATTCGCTGGCGCTGGCGGTTGAGGGACAGATTCAAGTCACCCTTGGCCCTGACGAAGCAGTGGCCGCTGGTGCCCAGTGGCGCCTGAGTACTGAACCGGAGTGGATGTCCTGGCACAACAGCGGCGATACGATCCAGACTCGAATTGGTCCCCATACCGTGATCTTTAAAGAGGCTGTCGGCTGGGTTAAACCTGAAGACCAGGTCGTTGAATTGACGACGGGCACAATTCAGGTCAGGGGGGATTACACCCGACTTTACCTGACGCTTTCGACACCGTGCAGTAGTGGGACAATTCAGACGTCTCCGGCTGGGACTCGTTTTCTTTATGGAACGACGGTGACTCTGACGGCGCAACCCAACCCGGGGTACTGGTTCGATCGCTGGACGGGGGATATTCCTGCAGGCTATGAACGGATCACCCCTCAGCTCATTACCATGGACAAAAACACAACCATCGGTGCGACTTTTGTCGCGGATCCCCCTCCGGCTGCGCCGGTCATTTCGGCCTTTGAAATTAACGACGGCACAACGGTTACGGAAAACCTTGTGGTGACTCTCTCCACGACTTGTACAGCCGTGACGAGCGGGTCTGCCGTACAGTGCATGGTGAGCGAGTCGTCCGACTTTGCGGGTGCAACCTGGTCTCCCTATGGCCCGCGTCGTCTGTATATGTTGTCCAGGGAAACTGGCGATAAAACCGTTTTCTTCAAGGTCAGAAACAGTGCGGGCGTTGAATCCGCCGTCACAAGTGATACGATTGCGGTTGTCCCCTCCAAAGGTTTTCCGTTGGTTACCTGGGGAGGAAATTTCAGGCCCATTACGGTCAAAAAGCCCAATAGGGATTTTACAGCTATTTCCCATTCTACAGTAGGAGTAAATACTCTGGCCCTGAAGTCTGATGGTTCGATTGTGACGTGGGGAACTTCCCTGCCTTCTCCGAATAAAGACTTTGTGGCGATCTCCGCTGGCGCGATTCACTGTTTGGGTTTGAAGTCTGATGGTTCGGTTGTTGCGTGGGGGAATAATGCCTATGGCCAGTGTGATGTTCCCTTTCCCAGCCGTGATTTTGTGTCCATTGCGGCGGGAGAGTATTGCAGTCTGGGGATAAAGCCTGACGGTTCGATTGTGGCGTGGGGATCGAATGATTGGGGCCTGTGTGATATTCCCGCCCCCAACCGCGATTTTGTGGCGGTTTCGGTCGGTGTTCTCAATTGTTTGGGCTTGAAATCCGACGGTTCGATTGTGTTATGGGGGCAGAATGCCGCTTCGCCCCCGACACCTAACAGGGACTTTAAGGCCATTGCTGCGGGATATTATAGTGCTCTCGCCCTGAAATCGGACGGTTCGATTTTAATGAGAAAGTCCGCAACAGAATGGAGTGCTCCCTTCAGTGACAAGGGGTTTGTGGCCATTGCGTCCGGAGCGCAAGCAAATCTGGGGTTAAAGTCGGACGGTTCGATTGTGATGTTTGACGGAGGGTGTATATACAGTAATACCCCGTCTCCGAATACCGGTTTTGTGGCGATTGCTGCAGGAGGGTCCGATTTCCTGGCATTGGCAAACGAAGGGGATTTGCGGGTGACCGTCACACCGCCTGAAGCGGTTGCCGAGAGTGACGCAAGACGACCGTTGAGTGAAATGGCCGGACAGTGGCGTCTGGCCTATGAAAAGGCGACGGTGTGGCACAAGAGTGGAGACGCCATCCGTTTGCGTGAAAAACAGACGATCACGTTCAGGGACATCTACGGCTGGATCAAACCTGCCGATCAGGTGGTCGAGGCGGATGTCAGCACGACCGTTACGGTCACGGCTCGGTACACCCCGGTCACGTGGACGCTCTCGACAACCTGCGGCGCGAACGGTTCCCTTCAGCAATCGCCCGCCGGAACCCAGTTCCCACATGGCACCACGGTGACACTGACCGCTCAGCCTGCGGTCGGCAGTTGGTTCGACCGCTGGACAGGCGATGTTCCGGCCGGTCTGGAACGGGTTAATCCCCTGATTCTTACAATGGATGCGAACAAAACGATTGGTGCGGACTTCGACGCCAGCGCGATTCCGTCCGCACCGGTCATTTCGTCTTTCAAGATTAACAACGGAGCGGCCACGACGGTGAATCCGGCGGTGATATTGACCAACACCTGTACGGGCGAGACCAGCGCCTCCGCCGCGCAATACTTGACGAGCGAATCGCCCGATTTTGCCGGTGCGACCTGGGTGCCTTACCGTTCCGTCCCCTTGTTCACCCTGTCTGGTGGCGATGGAGTGAAGACGGTCTATTTCAAAGTCAAAAACAGCGCGGAAGTGGAGTCTACCGTTACCAGCGACACGATCTCGCTTGTGGGTTCCGGGGCCTCCGTCATTGTCTGGGGAGGCAATTCACACGGTCAGGGTATTGAACCTCCCGACAATGTGAACTTTGTGGCCGTTTCAGCTGGCGAAAAGCACAACCTGGGGTTGAAGTCGGACGGTTCGATTGTGGCATGGGGGGGGAATTATGCAAAACAGTGTGCCGTACCGGCGCCCAACGGCGATTTTGTGGCGATTTCGGCGGGATATACCCACAGCCTGGGTCTGAAATCCGACGGTTCGGTTGTGGCGTGGGGAGAGAACGGCTGGGGGCAATGTCGTGTCCCTCTGCCCAACCGCGATTTTGTGGCCGTCTCGGCAGGTTATTATTTCAGCCTGGGTCTGAAATCCGATGGTTCAGTTGTGGCATGGGGAAGGGACGACTACGGTCAATGTACCGTCCCCTCTTCCATCAGCCGTTGTGTGGCCATTTCGGCAGGGGCTTACCATTGTCTCGCCTTAAAAGCAGATGGTTCGATTGCGGCCTGGGGGAATAACAACTACAAGCAATGTGATCTGCCTCTCATTAACAGGTATTTTGTGGCCGTTTCGACCGTGAAAAATTACGGCTTCGGTCTGAAGCAAAACGGATCAATGGTCGCGATCGGAGATCCTACCTACAGCCTGCACCAGATACCGACCCCCAATTTGAATTATACGATGGCTTCGGTTGGCAAGGGAGGGCATTGTCTGGGGCTGAAGCCTGACGGTTCGATTGTGACGTGGGGAGATAATGGATGTAGCCAGTGCAATGTACCCGCGCCCAATATTCGATACTTGGATGTTTCGGCTGGAGAGGGGCACTCGTTGGCCCTCTTGAGAAAGAACGAGGGGAGTTTAATGGTAACAATCGCCCCGTCCGAGGCGGTGGCGGCTGGGGCAAGGTGGCGGTTGACGGGGAAGACGGTCTGGTGTGAAAGTGCCACTTCGATTACATGCAATACAGGAACTTACACCCTGGAACTGCTTGACGACCTGCCGGGGTGGTATGCCCAGCCGACGACTCAGACGGTCACCATCGAACCGGATGAATTGACCACCGCTACCGGAACGTATGTTCCCGGCCAGACCTGGCCTCTGTCTGTAAACGCAGAGAATGGGACCGTTGCCAAGTCGCCGTCCAAAACGAACTACCGAGCAGGTGAGATTGTGACATTAACGGCCATGCCTGCGGCCCGGTACCATTTCACGGGTTGGAGCGGGGACGCACAGGGCAGTGCGAATCCTTTGACCCTGACGATGGATTCGACAAAGACGCTCACGGCGAACTTTGCGATCAATCGGTACCCGCTCACGGTCCTTGCGGCTCCGCAGGAAGGCGGGACGGTCGCGTCCAACCCGCAGGGGACCGTCTATGATTCGGGGACAGTCGTGACTCTGACCGCCACCCCGGCGGATGGGTATCGTTTTGTGAACTGGACAGGGGCCGCCACGGGGAACAATCCGGAAATCCAGGTGACGATGGACTCCACCAGGACCCTCACGGCCAACTTCGAACCCGTACCGGTTTTGTGTTCCCTGACGGTCATCATCAATCCGGTAGGTTCGGGAACAGTGGTGTTGAGTCCGGCGGGAGGGATGTATGAACTGGGTACCACGCTGACATTGACGGTTATCCCGGCGGCGGGATATCGGTTTGTGAACTGGACGGGCGACGCGACGGGAACTGCGATGTCGGTTCAGGTGCTGATGGACGGTAACAAGACCGTGACGGCTAACTTCGAATTGCTTCCCCCCTGTACCTTGACTCTGGTGGCCGATCCTCCAGAAGGAGGAACACTCACGAAAACACCCGAACTGGCCTTCTATCTGCCCGGTACAACGGTCACGGTGAGCGTTACACCGGCGTACGGGTATCAGTTTCGAGGGTGGTGGGATGGCGCGACAACCGTTTCGACGGAAACGTCGTTCGTGTACACCATGCCGACGATGTGCGAGACACTGGTCGCCAGTTTCAAAAAACTTCCGCCCGATCCTTCCACGATAATGGTACAGGCCGATCCGCCCAATGGGGGGACCGTCACGAAGTCACCGGATCAGGCTTTCTACCCGCAAGGCACGACCGTGACGCTGACCGCGACGCCCAGCGCGGGTTACTCGTTCGTCGGCTGGTATGCCGGCGCCGCACTGGCCACAACTTCTACGTCGTATGTCCTGACGGTGGGACCGGAAACGTTCAAGACGGCTTTCACGGCAAAATTCCGCCCCGACAACCAGTACACGCTGACGCTGGTGGCCAATCCGAAGAATTCAGGGATGGTTTCGAAGTTGCCGGATCAGGCTGCCTATACGGCGGGGACGACGGTAACATTGACGGCGACGCCTGCACAGGAGTACATGTTCGATGCTTGGATGGATGGTGCCACAACGATCTCGACGGAATCGACCTTCGTGTACACAATGCCCGCTGAGAACACGACGATTACGGCATCGTTTGGGTATATTATTGGTCACCAGTATACAATCTCGGTGGTGGCCAATCCGCCTGCGGGCGGAGTTGTTTCGAAATCACCGAATGTTTCAATATACCAGAGTGGCCAAATTGTGACAATTAATGCGGTGGCGAACTCGGGTTACAAATTCGCCGGGTGGTACGATGGAGACAAACAGGTCTCAACTGAAGCCACTTACGTGTACACGGTCGCTTCTATGAACAAAACCTTCACGGCAAAGTTCGCGTTGAAGGATTCCTTCGCGCTGACGCTGGTGGCCGATCCGCTCAATGGCGGGGTGGTAACGAAGACGCCGGACCAGGCCGGGTATCTGGCGGGAACCCCGATCACGGTGAGTGCTGCCACGGCAGCCGGGTATGCGTTCCGCGGCTGGATGGACGGATCTACGACGATTTCGACGAATAATTCTTTTGAATATACCATGCCGGCGGAGAACAAAACCCTCACGGCCCGGTTCAGAGCGCTTTGTCCTTGTGCCTACACGGTGACGGTGGTTGCGGATCCGGCCAATGGCGGCACGGTGTCGAAGACTCCGGATCAGGCGACTTACGTGGAGGGCGTGCAGTTGCAGTTGAACGCGGTGGCGGCGGAGGGTTTCACGTTCTGCGGTTGGTTTGATGGTGTCACGACGGTTTCGACGAACGCTTCATGCCAGTACACTGTGCAACGGATGAACAAAATCTTCACGGCCAGGTTCGAGCCTGTTGTTCCTCCCACTTACACGGTGGCAATTGTGTCCGATCCGGCCAGCGCCGGTCTGGTGTCGAAAACGCCGGACCAGGCGGCCTACACGAGCGGAACCGAGGTGGTATTGAGTGCGGTCGCTTCGGATATCTCCAAGTGGGCTTTCCACGGTTGGGTGCGGGATGCCGATGGCACAACGGTTTCGGAGACGGCCTCCTTCACACACAAGGTCTCGGGCGATGCTGCCTTCACTGCAAAGTTCAAACCGCTCCCGGAGGGACAGTACACGGTGACGGTTCTGGCCGACCCGCTTAACGGCGGCTCGGTCTCGAAATCCCCGAATCAGCCGACCTATGCGCAGGATGCCGAGGTGACGATTGAGGCGGTGGCGGCGGATGGGTTCGTCTTCCGTGGCTGGACGGACGGCGTGACGACCGTCTCGCAGATGGCGTCGTTCCAGTATGTCGTGGCCGAAGATGTGATTTTCACCGCAAAGTTCAAGAAGATGGGCGTGTTCACCCATGCGTTGACCTTGATAGCCAATCCGGGCAGTGGCGGCATGCTCTTGAAGACGCCCGATCAGGCCTCCTACCCGGCTGGCACGACGGTCACGTTGACGGCGCTTTCTGCGCGGGGGTACCGGTTTGGGGGTTGGTACGATGGGACGACGTTGTTGTCCGACAACACCTCGTACACCTATACCATGCCGGCGTCGGCCAGAACCCTGACCGGCGAATTCCTGCTGGCGGGTCCACTTGCTCCGACCAGTGTGACGGCGGCGGGCAACACGTATCAGGTGCGGGTGACCTGGGAGGCCGCGGCGTTCGCCACGAATTACGGGGTGGAACGCACGACCGTGGGGACATCCGCCACAACGCCGGTGGTTTGGACCGTGGGCGCCGTGACAGAGTTTGCCGACGATACGGCGGTACCGGGCGTGACGTATTCGTACCGGCTCACATCGGTTTGTGTGCTGGGCAAGTCTGGACCTCCAAGCGATCCCGTAACGGCATCGGTGACGCCCGAGACGATCGCCTCGGCGAACTACAAGGTGACGGCCAGGGGGTACACAATGACGCGTGGCGCGGCCAACAACCTGACGTTCACGCCGACGCTTGTGGATGCGAATCCGGGCACGATCAAGATCGCGCTGCTCAAGAAGATGCCCGCGAACGTGGCGGACAACGCGGCCGGTGGGATCTATTATCTGAAGAATCAGGGACAGGTCTCGACGCTGGCGATCAACGGCGACGTGAAGACGCTCGCGTTCGACGTGCCGGTCTATTCGCTCGAGGCGGCGGGCCGGGTCAAGTCGCTCTCGGCCCGGTCGGTGACCTTCCTCAAGGCGCAGGAGTTCGGTTCTATTTCGATCATGGCGACGAAGGCGTCGGAGCAGGGCCTCTACGCGCGCACGTTCATCGAGACAGCGGGGACGTCGCCTGTGGCGATGAACATCAGGATGACGGGTGCGGTGGTCGAGGAAGTCGGCTCGACAACGGGCGCGGGCCAGCCGGTCAAACTGCTCAATGTGGCCTCGAAGGTGTACAAAGATGCGGCTCGCGTGAACAGGACGAGTCTGGGCGCAGTGGGTTCGCTGCCGAGGGTTGTGGCGGAGATCGCGAACGCATCTGCGCCGCAGAGCGAGGCCACTCCATGTTCGATCCGGGGCAGTGCGCTCAAGGCCGTGACGGTCTCGGGCGGTCCGCTGGTGGCGGACGAGATGATCGGCCTGATAGACAAAGTGACAGCCTCGGGTGGCAACATCCGCTGCGGCCTGATCCAGTCGGGCAAGAACCTGACGCTTATCCAGGCGACATCGAAGAAGATCAACGGCGCGCTGGTGGGGGGGGCGGTCGGTACGGCTGGCGCGGCGGCGGAGATGGTCGTGCAGGCGCAGCCGCCGGTCGCCGGCAAGAGCCAGGTGGCGATCATGAAAGTGTACGGCCAGACGGGCGTGGCGGGCTACTTCTACGCGGGCTATGGCGATTCGTTCCAGAAGGGCGGAATCGGTACCCTGCAAACGAAGACCGGTGTGGTGGAAGGCGCGGCGTTCCTCGATCCGGCGCAGGTATCGAAGATGAAGGTGTTGCCGAAGACGCCGGTTCAACCGATCGAGATCAACCCGGAGGTGTAAAAACGGGGCGGGTGTTGTTTCAGCGGGGGGGAAACCCTCCCGCCGAAATCGGGTTCAAGATTCAGGCCGGGTTGAATCAAATCCGTAGGGGCGGACCTGTGTGTCCGCCCAGAGCGCGAGGCCTGCTACCGTGGGGACACGCGAAAACCCGAGAGAACGGGGATGAAAAGAATCATCGCGCAGAGACGCAGGGACGCGGAGGCCGTTTGTTGTACGCCACATGAGGCACAAAAGTCACAAAAACAGGGAATTTCCCTGTGCCTTCTGTGCATTTTTGTGGCTGAAAATCGTCGTGGTCTGCGTAGATTCTGCGAGAGAGTCGTACAAAGACTTCTGGATTCTCCTGCCGTCTTCCCGCCAGAATTTAACTGCGTCTGAAGGACTCTTCATGATGACCCTATCCGGCCCTCTTGTCTGTCATTGGGGCGCGCAGAACGTCATCTACGCCATTAAACTTCTTGATGCTCTATCAGAGATTTGAGACAGTCCAGAAAGGCGACATGCTTCCGAAAAAGTCCGAATCTTGTCTGGACGTGAGGTATCCGGAAATGCGAAGCCCCTTTTTTGTTGTAGAAGAGTGAAGAAAGCCCTCCCGGTGAAACGCTTCACGTGAGTTGCTCCCATGAAGTACTCCCGTATCTTGGAGTTGTTTGACGCAGAACAAAATGCCATCGAAAGGAAACATCCTATGAGCCATCGCAATTCGACCCCACTCACGCGGCGCCAGTTTCTCTCCCGGGGGGCGGCGACGGCGGCGTGCGCCGTGGCGGCGCCCTGGATTATCCCGGCCTCTGCTCTGGGGCGCGACGGAACAGTCGCCCCGAGCGAACGCATTGTCATGGGCGGCATTGGACTCGGCGGACGTGGTTCCTATGATCTGGGTGCGCTGCTGGAACAGAAGGATGTGCAGGTGGTGGCAGTCTGCGACCTTGTGAAAGGGCGGCGCGAAGCGGCCAAGAACAGCGTCGATACCGCTTACGCCAACAAAGATTGTGTGATGTACAGTGATATGCGTCAGCTGCTGGCCGAGCGCACGGATGTGGATGCCGTCTTGATTGCCACGGGCGACCGCTGGCATGCGCTGGCTTCGGTCTGGGCCATGCGGGCCGGTAAGGATGTCTATTGCGAGAAGCCTGCCTGCCTCACGATGGCGCAGGGAGAGGCGATTGTGGAAACCGCCCGGCGTTACGGTCGGGTCTTTCAAACGGGCGCCCAGCGTCTCAGCGAGCCGCATCATGTCTTTGCCATCGAAATGGCGCGATCCGGCCGGTTGGGTCCCATTCATACGGTCTATGCCGACACCCGCTGGCGCGACGGGTTGCGCCACGACTGGTTGCCGGCGGAACCCGAACCCCCCAGGGAGGAACTGGACTGGGATGCCTTTATCGGTCCCTGTCCGTGGCGGCCCTACAACCAGGGTTACCTGAACTCCGGGTGGTACAAATTCTACGACTTCGCCACCGACGTGGCGATGTGGGGCGCGCACACCGTGACCCAGGCCCTGGCTGGACTCGACATGGACGACGTTTCCTCGATCGAATTCGAGTATGCCGGGCCGGATGCCACGATGGTGACTCGTTTGTCCAATGGGGTGAAGTTGGTTCTGTTCCGGGTCAGCGGCTCGGTGTGGGAACCGTGCCAGTACTGGAATGGCTCCTGTGGCGAGCGGTTCGACGGTCCCGAAGGGTGGGCCGCCGCAGCCGACGGTTATTCCCGCCCCGATGTCTCCTCGCCCGCGCTGTTGCTCGAATACAAGAAAGTGCTGGAGGAATACACCGCCCGTACCCAGCGTTCCCTGGACCACGTGCGGGACTTCCTGGATTGCATCCGGTCGCGCCGCTCCCCGGTGGCGAATGCCGAGGTCATGTTACGTTCCATGAATATCTGTTTGGCGGCTGACATCTGCGAACAATTGAAACGCAACCTGAAGTTCAACCTGGGCAAAGCGGAGTTTGTCAACGATCCCGAAGCCAACCGGCTGCGGTTCCGTGCGATGCGCGCCCCCTACGAGATCTGAATTCACCCGGAAAAGTCCGAATCCTGTTGGGGAGTGAGGCTCCCGAAAACTCGATAAATCCCTGGTCTAGGTGGGAAAATGAAGAACGCTCTCCCGGGCCTGGAAATCCGGGAGAGCGTCTTTGTCTGGGGAAGAATATCAGGCCAGCGCTTCTTTGCAGAACTGGACGCACTTGGCCACTTCCGCGACCGGGCTTGAACCCTGCGGGACCTGATACTCGAGTTCGATGTCCGCCGGGAAAGTCCACTTCTCTTTCTTCATGAGCTGGAGGATTTCTTTCAGCGGGGTCTCACCTGTACCGAAGGGCAAGTTCTTGCCGTCGGCGGTGCGGTCCTTCAGGTGCAGACTGACGATGCGGTCGTGGTATTTCTCGATGACCGGGATGGGCGACTTGCCCTTGGTCCCGGCGACATAGTGACCGACGTCGAAGTTGAAGCCGATGTACTTGCCGTACTCCAGAATCGGATCGGGCTTGTCCATCACCGGGTAGTTGTCCGTGTGGTTGTGAAAGGCGACCCAGATTTTGTGCTTGTCGGCGAACGGCGCCAGTTTCTTGGCCATCTCTTCCGAACGCTCCAGGGTGATGCCGTTGCAGCCGAGCGCCTTGGCGATCTGGAAATTGAAATCGATCGTCTCGTCCGACTTGCCGAAATCGGTCTTGTGGATGTGGATATTGACGCCGGCGTCGTTGAACATCTTGCGCAGCTCGGCGCACTTGACCAGTTGCGCCTGGCGTTCTTCGTCGGTCGCCTTGGCCGGCCCGCCGATGTAGGACAGAATCGTGCCGCCCATCAGTTCGACTTCGCTCAGGCCATCCTGAAGGAGGGCTTTGAGCGTGTCCTGAGCCGAATCGGGTGTGCCGCGGTAACTGTACGTGATGCAGCCGATGCGCACGCCGTTGAAGACGGAATTGGGCTTGGCCGCCTCAGCGCTGAAGACGCTGCGCGGCAGGACCGCGCAAGCGGCCAGCGCGGCGGTACCGCCGAGGAAGGCGCGCCGGTTCATGAGATTGTGGAGGGTGCTCTGTGTCATGTTCGGTTCCTCTCAATATGGTGGATCTATTCCGATCCCCGATCAAGCGGGGACGTCCTTCAGTTCCCAGCCCTTGCGGAAATTGGGCCGGACAAACTCGTTGGCCTTTTCGTTGTTGGTGAAGCGCAGGTTCTTGCCATCCCACACCAGATTTTCATTCGGGAAACGCCAACTGATTGCGCCCAGCAGCATCCATTCGGTGTAGGGGCCGGAGATCTCGAAGTTCGAGCACGCGGGCTTGCCCCCCTTCAGGGCGCGAATCCAATCCTCGAAATGACCGGGCGAACGCTCGATCACTTCCGGCGGCCGCGGGTGATTCTTCTGTTTTTCACGCGGCAGCAGGGTATAACTTTCGCCCCGGTCCATCGTGCCCAGATAGCCCTTGGTCCCGATGAAGATCTCGTTGATGCTCTTCATGTCGTCTTCCGGGATGGCGTCCGGACGCTTGAAGGCGTTGGTTACACTGCCTTCGTACCAGTACACATCCACCGGGCGCATCTTGCCCGACTTGACGTACTTGCTCGGGCGCTCCGGCCAGTGGAGTTTGCAGGCGTAGCTGGGATAGGTCACCGGATTGGCGCCCTCAACCGCGAAGCACTGCACGCTCTCCGGATACGTTTCTCCCAGTCCCAGCGCCCAGTTGGCCGGCCCATACTGGTGGATACCCCAGTCGCCGATCATCATCGTGCCGTAATCGAGAAACCCGCGCCAGTTGATCGGATGGATCTTGGAACTGTAGGGGCGTTCCTGCGCCCGGCCCTGCCAGAGGTCCCAGTTCAGCGAGGCGGGAACCGGTTCGGTCGCCGGCCATTGCGTGATACCGCGGGAGAAACCGCCGCCATTCCACGAGTGCACCTCGGAGACTTCGCCGATCTCGTCATTCCAGATATACTCGCAGGCGATGCGGGTGGCCGTGGAGGAGTAACCCTGGTTGCCCATCTGGGTCGCCACCTTGTATTTCTTTGCGGCGTTTGCCAGCTGGCGCGCCTCCCAGACGGTCTGGGTGAGCGGTTTCTGGCTATGAACGCCAATCCCCCGTTCCATGGCCCAGAGCGCCGCCGTGGCATGCATGTGGTCGGGGATCGTGATCGTCACGCCATTCAGGTTCTTCGCTTCCTTGTCGAGCATTTCGCGGAAGTCGCGATAGAGTTTGGCTTTCGGGAACTTCTCGGCCGCCTTTTTGAGATTCTCTTCGTCCACATCGCACAGCGCATAGATGTTCTCGCTCGAGACGGAGTTGACATCGCTGAAGCCCTGCATACCGCCGACGCCGATGCAACCCATGTTGAGTTTCTCGCTGGGCGCAGGCCCGGCCTCGCCTCCCAGCACGTGCCGCGGCACAATCATGAAGGTGGCCATCGCCGCCGTACCGGCCAGAAACTTCCGCCGTGTCAAACCTGCCACTTTCGTCTTTTCACTTTGTTTCTGCACAATCAATCTCCTTTCCCGGATTTGTTGATCTCATTGATAAAAAAAATGTATCCCGCTGGCAACCCCTTGGGGCTTGCGGTCCGTGTCGAGCCATAATCCCCCTACTTGAACGACACAGTGGCGCTTCCCTGTGCCTTACGCAACTCCACTCCCTGTTCCTTCCCTCCCACGGTAACCCGGTGTTTTCCGTAAAACGCCCTCACTTCGCACCGTCCCTTTTCGTCCGTTCGCCCTTGCCAGTTCGTCCACCATTGCTTAAACACCAGGTCTCGATACGCCTTTGCGGCCGGGAGTGGAGTCCAGTCGCGCTTATAAAGGGAACTGGCGGGAATCCAATTGTCTCCGGCCCAGAAGCCCCACATGAGGATGCCTTCGACGCGTTCCTGTGCGAAGCAGATACGGTAGTAATCCACAATCGCCCGCGCTTTGGCCTCTTCCTCTTCTTCGGTGGGGACTAAAGTCCGGTCTCGATAGAACTTGGAGTGCTGGCCGGGAAAATTGAACTCCGTGACACGAATGGGGAGATTGAACTGGGCCAGTTTATCGAGCGAACTGCGAAGCACCTGCGCGTCGAACGCATCGCCGTGCAGATGCCCCTGCGCGCCGATGCCTCCGATGGGCACCCCCTGATCGAGGAAACCCCGGATGTGCCGCACGTAATCGTCCACCAGCGCCCCGGTCAGAATGTCGTAATCGTTGAGAAACAGAACCGCTTGGGGATCCCCCTCGCGGACCCACCGGGCCATTTGAAGCGTGATGTCTTTACCGAGACGCTGTTCATAATAGTTGCCATGCAGCATCTCGTTGTTCAGATCGTACTCGGCAAATCGGCCCGCATAGCGTTTGCCGATGTCCAACCCGCGATTTTTGAGAACTTCGCGCAGTTCATCGTCGGACAAATCCAGGACCCATTTCTGGACAAAATCCGTGATGCCCCAGTAGATATTGTGCCCGCGCAGAGGAATCTGGTGCTCGTCCGTCCATTGCAGCATCGCGTCCACAACCGAATAATTCACGGAGCCGCGACGCGGTTCCATGGAAGGCCATTTGAGGGCGTTTTCCGTTACGGCAGAATTGAAATTTTCCAGAAAGACGGCCCGGTACTTTTCCCTGTCCTGCGGACTCATGCGACCGCCCCCGAAAGCGCTGTTGGAAAGCGCCGCCCCAAACCAGAATTCGTGGCGCGCCTGCTCGACACGCACTTCCGTGTTGGGAGCGGCTTCGATGAGCAGCGTGCCCTTGCGAACCTTTTCGATGGACGCATCGGCCTCGCGCATCAGATCCGCATGAGTGTCGGCTCCGGGGACACCCCCCGACAGGCAGTAAAACAAGGTCACAACGATCAAGATCGGCCTTTTGAACAATTCAATACGCATAGACGCGTCCTTTCTCGTTCTCGGGCATTTCCAAGCCGCAACACATTGACCGGGTTCGCCCTTGCATCCTTCCCTGCGCGTATGGCAAACAAGCCGGTTCTTCCAAATGGGCGCTCAGTTCAACATTTCATGCGTTGAAAGTCAAGGAGGTTCTATCCCCTTGTCAACGCATAATAGAAATGTCACCTGTCTGCGATGGAAAAATAGTTCGAATTTGTAATGGCCAACTAAACAGAAGACGCTTAACATGCGCAAGGGATGCATGTGGAGCAGAATTTCGGGACGGGTTGTTTTGAGTCGTTCTTTTTCGATACGGCGGTCCTGAAGTCAATTACCGAATAAATACAGGACAAAGGGTTTCCAATCAGAGTCACCCCCAACCAGGAGGAAACAGATGGTTCGCGCCTTTCTCAGACTTCAATCGCTTTGCGTTCTGCTTCTTTTGTCGGGCTTGGGAGTTGTGCCCGGTTATTCGGAAGAACCGACAGCCCCCACGACTTCCACCACCCTGAAGTCGGCAGATGCGGACGCAGCCCTGGCGGCCTTCAAGAGCCGGAAAGAGGTTATCCGGAACAATGCGGAGTGGATGATTGACGATCTGGCGTCCATGCATTCGTCCCTCATGCTCTGGGTGGAAAAAGAAAAGATATCCCCAAGCGACAACATGTATTCCTGGGGAGAAGAGGCGTACTGGAAATTGGTCCAGGCGATTGAGCGAGCCAGAATTCTGAGCAGGCAGATGGAGGCGGTCTTGGATAAGTCTCCAAATAGGAGAAAGAAAAGAATTTCCAGTTTCAATGACTATTATTACTACCGGGCAAAAAGCGAAAGCGATTCTGAAAAGAAGATCGAGTGGCTCCGTGAGGGGTTGGCTTCCATGAAAAGGAGCGACATAACAGCCGGACCTGCGCTTAAGCTTCAATTGAGTACCCTTCTGATCGAAAAAGGAGACACGCCGGAGGCCGTTCGTTTGCTTACCGAAGCGATCGCAGGAATGATTGTGGCTTGGTTGCCTCAAAGAGAAGAAATCGATAAAAGGGCTGAAAATATGCCGGAATACTTCATTTCGATGGGGCTTTCTTGTTATTCAACTGATTTTGCCGATGCGTTCATTGCGGCCAAAGAAGCCGGGGTGGATGAGGAGTCGGTCTGGCTGGCTGTCACCGCCCGTGTCGAAAAGGAGAAGGGGAAGAATGACAACAGCCGCAAGGCGATCGAAGAAGCCCGAAACGCTTTTGCCAAGTTGAAGAAGCAAGGGCTTTCGTTTCTTGAAAGGAATATAAGTATCGGTGCGTTCTCGGGCAATAATTATCTCGGAGTCCATCCGAAAACTGTGGACTACCTGCGGATGTTGTCTGGCGGGGTGGAGCATGTGGAGCCCCGGCCGTATGTGGAAAAAATACCGGACGACTCCATGTATGTTGTTGTCACGTCTCCAACAGGAGAAGTATCGCATAAACCCATATCGGAAGAATTGGCCTCGATTGAAATGGTGTGGATTCCCGGCGGGAAATTCCGGATGGGTTCGGAAGTTTCCGAGCCTGGTCGAAACGACAATGAAGGCCCGGTTCGGGAGGTTGAGGTTCGGGGATTCTGGATGAGCAAATACGAGATCACGCAGGAACAATATAGCGCGGTTATGGGAGAACGAGAAAACCAGTCAAAATTCAAGGCCCCGAAAAACCCGGTCGAGAATGTAACGAGTGAGTATGCGGATCTTTTCTGTAACAAACTTTCCCAGAAAGTGAAGCGCGCTTATGACCTGCCCGATGAAGAACAATGGGAGTATGCCTGTCGGGCCGGTGTTGCCTCCGCTTATTCGGTGGGGACGACGCTCTCCCTGGAAGTTGCGAATTTCAATGGTTCCTCCCCAAAATCCGTGGGTTCGTATGCGCCGAACGCCTTCGGGTTGTGCGACATGTACGGAAACGTCGCGGAGTGGACCAAGACCCGGTATAATTTCTATCCGGGTCACCGGGATCGGATTAATTTTGGAACCTTGTCCTTCGCGTCCGCCCGATCGGATTCGAACCATCCGACCTGGTTCAATACGGTTCGGGGTGGCTCCTGGGGTTCGACTCCAGCGGAATGTCGATCCGCCTTCCGAGACAGGGTTTTCATTGGGAAAAAATCCGATCGGATTGGTTTTCGTATTGTGCGAAACTATTGATACGAAGTTGCCTCAACAGAGTACCCAGACCGCGAAAGGTGGAACATGGGAAAGAGACCGTTTTGTAACGACTCTCTCGCGGGATCTACAGAAGCCGAGGCTGTTTTTTTGCTCTGCAAGCAGAAGAGTGTGGACCCGATTTTTTCAACCACGAAAGGCACGAAAAACACGAAAAACCGCTGTTTTCGTACGACTCTCTCGCAGAATCTACGCAAGCCGCGACGATTTGTCTGTAACACAAGTACAATTAACCACAAAACGCAGAGCCGCAAAGACGCAAGGACGCAGAGGGACGAATGGGAAGTGGACAAGACACGGACCTCAAGCATGAATAGGAAAAACCCAACAGGCCCTGTAAATTTCCGGGATCTTTGCGTCTCTGTGTCTCCGCGCCTTTGCGTTAAATTGGTTTTGGTTGTGGCTTCGCTGCGCCAGGTATTTCGTACTTTTCGTGGTTGAAGTTCAGTTGCGGTTCCTCCGCGCCGGGTATTCGGTCTGTTTCGAGGTTTCTTATTCGAGAATCGTGTCCCCGTCTGGCGAATCGTTCCGGGGTCCCGATTTCCCCGGAACATGCGCGAAGAGATACGTCCCTTTTTCTGGTTCTTTGAAAGAATTTGTGGATAGATTTTGATGAGTTTTTCGCATTGGTGCCAAAACACTCGATGATACGTCAGGCCGGAGGCTCGGTTTGCGGCCTGACCTCCGGCCCTTGTGTTTCGGCGTCGTCTGCGGCGCTCGGGTTGCTCTCCAGCAGCGCCCTATCCTCCGAGACGATCTCAATATTGTAGGCAAGGAGGCCGGAAGTTCAAGAGGCAAGGATTCTTTAAGCGTGCATCTCGACGCGCGTTCAGGTTGATTGGTTTCGCCAGAAATCGAGCAACGGGAACGGAGACGAGATGCACATCCGAACAATCCTCAACCGAGTCCAAAAATTCAAGGGTTTTGTCTATGGCGCCGAGCGGATGATCGAGAAGGACGGGCAAGTAATCCTGGAGATCCCGATCCGGGCGCGTCGGGGCAGCCGGGCGATCTGTTCGGGTTGTGGACGCAAGGCTCCGGGCTACGACACGCTGGCCGAGCGGCGCTTCGAGTTCATTCCCTTCTGGGGCATTGTGGTCCACTTCCTCTACGCCATGCGCCGTGTCAACTGTCCCCGGTGCGACGTCAAGGTCGAGGCGGTTCCCTGGGCCGAGGGGAAAAGCCCGATCTGCACGGCCTACGTCTGGTTTCTGTCGCGATGGGCCAAGCGTCTGTCCTGGGCGGGCGTGGCCGAGGCGTTTCAGACGTCCTGGCACACGGTGGCCTGCGCCGTCGAACAGGCGGTGGTTTGGGGGCGCGCGCATCTGGACCTGACGGGGATCAGCGCCATCGGCGTGGATGAAATCGCCTGGGCGAAGGGTCACACCTACGCCACCGTGGTTTACCAGATCAACCAGGGCCGCAAGCGTTTGCTGTGGGTGGGGCGGGAGCGGACCGTTAAAACGCTGCTGGCGTTCTTTCACTTGTTGGGGCACGAACGCAGCGGTTTGATCGAGTTCGTAGCCAGCGACATGTGGAAACCGTACCTGAAGGTGATCGCCCGGAAGGTCCCCCATGCCCTCCACATCCTGGACCGTTTCCACATCGTGGCGCACCTGAACAAGGCGCTCGATCAGGTGCGCTCGGACGAGGCCAAGCAGATGAAACGCAAGGGCCTCGAGCCGTTGTTGCACAAGAGCCGCTGGTGCCTGCTCAAGCGCTGGTCGAACCTGACGGGCAAGCAGCACGAGAAACTCGAGAGCCTGTTGCCGTACAATCTCAGGACGGTCAAGGCCTACCTGATGAAGGAGGATTTCCAGCAGTTCTGGGAGTATGTTTCGCCCCCCTGGGCGGGGCGGTTCCTGGACGCCTGGTGCCGGCGGGCGATGTACAGCCGTATCGAACCGATCAAAAAAGTGGCGCGGATGCTGCGCAGCCACCGCGAACTGATCCTGAACTGGTTCCGGGCAAAAAAGGAGTTTTCCAGCGGGGTGGTGGAGGGTCTGAACAACAAAGCCAAACTGTGCACAAAAATGGCGTATGGGTACGGCACGTTCAAAACGCTGGAAATCGCGTTGTATCACCGGCTTGGCGACCTACCCGAGCCAGAATTCACCCACAGATTCCTTTGAAGAGGCCTTTTTCTTTCTCCCGTGTTCATTTTTCAGTTTCCCTCTTCCGTGGGGGTTGACAAGCCCCCCCGTTCGGTTATAGGCTGACCGTATTCTGTGGGGGTGTTTGATTTCTCATCGCAAAGGAGCGAACCATGAATTTCGACCAGCACATCATCCTCGGCGTCCATGTCACCGAACGGTTGACCAAGGCGCCGGAAGTCCAGTATCTGTTTACCGAATACGGTAGCAACATCAAGACCCGTCTGGGCCTGCATGAAGTCGAGAACGCCAATTCGCCCAACGGCCTGGTGCTGTTGGAAATGTTCGGCGAAGAGGCCCGTTGCCTCGAACTGGCCGACAAACTCGGCGCCATCCCCGGCATCGAAGTTCAGAAAATGGTCTTCAGACACGATTGAGTGTCTCCTCATCGGAGGCTTTGTTTCCCCGTCAGACCGTGCGGCTTTCCGCTCAAGTGGGGGCAGGTATAATTGTTTTGGGGAGGGGGGGGGACAGACATTGGCCTGTCCCCCTTTTTCTTCGTACCAGAGTAATTGCCGGAAAGAACCTCCAGTGTGCGACCGCCGGTTCTTGCGATGAGCCGTTCCGTCCCGGAGGGACGGAGAGAAAGTAGCCCACCGTTTCAACGGTGGGAAAACGGTCCTCAGACAATTCGTCCCGGAGGGACGACTGAAAAACGCGGGGGAACCGACAACCGTCCCTCCGGGACGGGGAAAAGGGATGATCCTGAGCCCAGCGCTGAAGCGCTGGGTTATTGTCAAAAGTCCCTGACGGGACTTGAATCCGGAACACCCGACTCTGCGTCATGATGAAGATTCTTTTTGGCAACCACTATAGATAAGGAGATCGGCTATGCGGAAAGAAGAGGGCTTCGGGGCGCGGCGTTCTATTCTGTGGCGACTGGTGGGGACAGTGGCGGTGTGCGCCGCTCTGGCAGCCTCGGTCTGGGCCGAGGGGCCGACGGACAGTGAACGGTTCCTGGCCGCACAGTGGACGCTCGGGAGTTTCGGGCCGGAGGCGGTCGGGCCTCTTGAATCCCCCAAGGCGGGCATTTCGGTCCTGAAACGGCTCGAGTGGGTGACCCAGAACTCGGTTCCGGGCGATGCCGACCAGGCCTTGCGTCTTGGGAAGAACCGGTATTCCGACGGGCTGTTCACGCACGCCCCGAGCCACCTGCGCGTCACGTTCCCGTCGCCTGTGCGGCATTTTTCGGCCCAGGTGGGGGTGTTGACCAATCCCTTCAGCGCAGGCGGGAAAGGATCGGTCCTCTTCATCGTTCGGGCGGGCGAACGCGAGTTGTTCAAGTCCGATCTCCGAAAAGAAGGGATGGACCCGCTGAAGGTGGAACTGGACCTCGACGGGGTGACCTCGCTCGACCTGATTGTGGACCCGGCGGGGGAGTATTTCTGCGACACGGCGGGGTGGGTGCGGCCCACCGTCACGCTCGCGAATGGGGACACCCTCTCGATCGCTTCGATGCCGATTCTCGACGGTCAGGAGGAGAACATCGGGGCGGGTGGGTTGCCCTTCTCCTTCCTGTATGGGGATCGCAAGAGCGCCGACCTCCTGCCCAAGTGGAAGTTTACGCGTCAGGAGGGAAAAAGCGGGGACACGCGGACCGACACGCTCACCTGGCTCGACCCGGAGACGCAACTCGAGGTTCGGTGCGATCTGACGCGCTTTTCGGATTTTCCAACCGTCCAGTGGACGGTCCAGTTCACCAATCGGGGCGAGCGCGACACTCCGCTCCTGACCGAGGTGCGGGGGCTGGACACGCTCCTGAAGCGGCACGAGATCCCGCACCCGCCATCCGGGGAGTTTGAACTGCGCTCCTGGAATGGTTCAACCTGTGCGGATGAGGATTTCAAACCGCGGTGCGAGACCCTGTTGCCCAAGTCCCGCAACACCTTTGCCCCCAACGGCGGGCGCAGCTCGGATGGCATCCTGCCCTACTTCAACCTGCGGTGGGAAGGGGTGGGGGTTCTGGCCGCCGTGGGGTGGCCGGGGCAGTGGCAGGCCGATTTTGTCCGCGACGAAAGGACGGGCCTGCGTCTGCAGGCCGGGCAACAGACCACGCGTTTCGTCCTGCGTCCGGGCGAGTCGGCGCGGACGCCGTTGACGGTTCTGCAATTCTACCGGGGCGACTGGGTCCATGCCCAGAACGTCTGGCGGCGTTGGATGAACGCGCATGTGACGCCGCGTCCCGGTGGCAAACTGCTTGAACCGTTCACTTCGGCCTCCAGCTCGCGCGCCTACATGGAAATGACCCAGGCCACCGCCGAGAATCAAAAGATGTTTGTGGACCGCTATCTGGAGGAGAAGATCCCGCTCGATTACTGGTGGATGGACGCCGGGTGGTACCCCTGCGATGGAGAGTGGAATCGGACGGGGACGTGGGAAGTGGACAAGAAACGCTTCCCCAACGGTCTGAAAGAGGTCACCGACCATGCCCACCAGAAGGGGTTGAAAATCGTCCTCTGGTTCGAGCCGGAGCGGATGCGCAAGGGCAGCTGGCTCTCGCAAAACAAACCCGAATGGCTCTGGAACGGTCCCGAGGACGGGCTGGTCAAGTTCCACCTCGACGAAGTGCGCGACTGGTTCACCGAACGGATTGACAGCATTTTGACCCAGGAGGGGATTGATCTGTATCGGCAGGATTGCAATCTGGAACTGTCCCCCTATTGGAACAAAGCCAACGCCGAGACGCCCGACCGGCAGGGGTTGATCGAACAGAAGCACCTGATGAACCTGCTTTCGATGTGGGATGAACTGCTGCGGCGTCACCCAGATCTGGTGGTGGACAATTGCGCTTCGGGCGGGCGCCGGCTCGACCTCGAGTTCATGCGCCGTTCCGTGCCCCTCTGGCGCACCGACCGGGCGTTTCTCTGTGAGCCGACTCAGGCGATGACCTACGGTCTCTCCTTCTGGTTCCCCGCGACGGGCACCGGGACGGTCGCCTGTCAAAATGCCGGTTACTACGGCGGAGGGAAAACGCCTGTCGAGCCGTACGCTTTTTGGAGCAACGTGGCGCCGATGCTGGGGTACGGGTTTGACCTGCGCGAGAAACTGGATTACGACCAGCTGCGCGCGTTGTTTGCCCAACTCAAGCGCATTCAACCGTTCCTGTATGGCGACTTCTACCCGCTGACCGAATGGTCGTTGAGCGGGTCGGACTGGATCGGGTGGCAGTTTGACGTTCCGGAGCGGGGGGAGGGGTGCATTTTGTTGTTCCGCCGTCCCGCCTCCCGGTGGGAAGTGGGGCGTTTCCCCCTGCAGGGCTTGAACCCGCAGGCCGGGTATCGGTTCGAGTCGGTGGATGGGCGGAACACTCTTGAAGGAATGGGGGAAGTGTTCCTTCAGGAGGGGTTGCGGGTGGAGATCGGGGAAACGCCGGGCGCAGCGGTCTGGATTTACAAGCGGGAAGATCAAAAATGACACCGTGCGCCTCAATTTGTCCGGGGCAAGCGTCTGTTGGTGGTCTATAGACTTGAGGTGTGGATAGTTACGGGAGGCAGTCAGAAAGGATCAGGTTGCTCATTTCTGAGTCCCCAGGGTTGTTCAGAATTGAATATGTCGCGCATTCCTGACCTTGCCGGGGTATTCGGTTCACTTGTAACGCGATATTTATCAGTTGTTCGCGGTCAATTTTCTTTTGATTTTCTCGACAGATCTGTTTGGCCTGAGTTTTGCTCACTTAATGTGTTGAAGTTAGGGTGTGAGTGAGATTTATTTTGCCTGCAGCAGAGGTTTTTCTGGAAGTGAGTGGGATTTTTTCGTAGTCTCAAGTGAAGAAATTGGAAGTCGAGATCAAGACAAGGGGATGAGGTGTTTTATGCAAAAGAAGATTGCGCTGTCGTTGCTGGTTGGGTTGTTGTGTTGGGTGGGAGTGGCGCAGGCTCGGACTTCCTCCACCGATGTCCAGGTCAAGGTGGGCAAGTCGAGCGAAGTGCTGGCCAAAGCGGCCCAATACGCCGAAGTGTACAAGGACCACAATCGCAAGTACTGGCGAGCGGTCGTGGGCATGATTCCCCTCTATCTGGATGGGAAAAAGACCCAGGTCGAGGGGTATTGCGTGGATATGGCGGTGCCGTCGGGGGATTTTTCCGCGACCTCAATGACGTTGAAGTCGGCCGACGCCTCGCATGTCGAACCGACCAGTTCGACGACTTCCAGCGCCGACGACGAGGTTGTGTCGGTGGAAGTGCCGGGTTCGAGTCGTGACGCGGGCCGCGCGCCTGTCGCCACTCGCGCGGGTGGTGTGACCCAGGCTCCGGTGACATATCTGCTGCCCGAACTGATGGCTCCGGCGGATGTGGACCGCATCGCCTACATCGTGGATCGTTACCCGTTGACCGATCTGGGAACCGCCCCCACCAAATTGCGCGGCACGGCCATCCAGACGGCCGTCTGGCGGTTGCTTTATGGGGACACCCCGCTCTATACCGTCTATCCCAACAACACACCGGTCATGGCCGACATGCCCGTTCATGACAACGATCCGCAGCGGACCGATCTGGAGATCGAGAATCTGGCTCAGGAGATGCTCGCGGAATCCGAGGGCAAGCGTCTGCTGGAATCCGAAGGAGGCGATCTGACGGTTCTGCTTCAACTGGACTCCACGCTCAACCGGGTTCACGTCTTCGTTACCGCCCAGCAGGGCGCGCAACCGGCCTCAGGCCAGCCGTTCCACCTCACCACGAGCAACGGAACCTTCGCCGAGGGCGGCACGACGCTGGATGCCGTGACGAACACGAGCGGCACGTATGTCACCTATGTGGACGAGCCGACTCCGACGGCGCTGGCGCCGCTCGACGGCATCAAAGGGGTCAAGCGCTCGAAGCGCGCCCGCATCGAAACCCGGACGGTCACGGTGACGGCTTCGGCCACGGGCCGCACCGTGTATCTGTTGCTTTCGGCCAACAGCGCCAAACAGGACGTGATTTTTGCGGCCCCCGGCGCTTATCTCCAGGAGAAAACATTGCAGTGGAACACCTCGATTGCCACCAAAGGCTCGATCGAGCAGTTGCCCTTCTGGCAGCACCACGTGTGGTACCATGCCGCCAACAATATCCCGAACGGACGGGTGAGCAAGGCGGAAATCATGAGCTTCCTGCCGTTCCAGGACATCGAGGGCAACGTGATTGACACGTTCGAGAAACTCTACGACATCCTCAAGGGCAGCTTGGAGACAGGCAACGCTTACCACCGGGCGCGCGCCAACCAGTACTACACCGCCCTGATGCTCAACATCGCCTACGCCCCCATCGGCAGCGAAGCGATGGTGGACACGAACGCCGACAAGGTGCCCGACATGCGTCTCTCGGACGCCCTGGTCCAGATCCACGCGCTCTACGACGGCGGCGCCTGGAGCGCGGCGAAGAACATCTGCAAGTCCATCAACGCCATGTAAGATTGAGCGGGCATGGGGCGAGTTGTTCACGACAGGCCGAAAATGAAAGTGGGGAGTGCGGGCGTTCAGTCCGCACTCCCCACTCAAATTTCTGGAAGGTTCTTGTTTCTCACTCGTACAACGTCGGTTTTTCCTGCCATTTTTTGTCCTTGTCGTGGCCGTATTCGGCGACGCGGGGACGGCGCTCGCGCAGCCGGAGCGACTCGATGCCGATAAAGTTCCCCTGCGATTTCGGATTCTGGCCGACACATTCGAGGCGCAGGGTGTACTGACCAGGTTCGGGCCAGAAGTCCAGAAAGTGTGTTTCCCATTCTTCGGTCTTCTCGCCGTAGAAATCCACCGGCTCGCCGAGTTTCACGCCGTTGAGCGAGGCCTGGTAGCGGCCGTAATCGTAGGAACGCACGCCGCTGATGCAGAGGCGAATCGGTTCCTTCTTTTTGACCTCGAAGGGGATCTCGATCCATCCGCCCGTGGGTTGCGCGGGACGGTAGAACAGGTGGCCGTCGGGTAGGGGAAGCGCCTTGTTGACTTCGACGGTGCCTTCTCCGTGGCGGATGCTGTCCGGTTTTGTAGAAACGGGGACAATCTGGTCGAGGTTGGGCAGGTGGCGTTCGCTGGCCTTGGGGGCGCGGGCGGTGAAGGTGGGCTGGCCGGTCTGGTACCAGTAGGCCACGCTCGAAAAGTCGTCCTCGCGTTCGTTCCAGCTGTCGCTGATGTTTTTGGGGTTCTCGTCGGGCGAGAGCCAGCCGTAGTGCTCGAAGGCGACCTTGATGCCGGTGTTGAAGACGATGGGGTCGTTGATGTGCCAGCGGTAGGCGCTGGTGTGGCCGCCGACGATCCCCCACTGGTCGAAATAGGGCACGCCGAAGTAGGGGGTGAGGACTCGCTTCAGACCCCAGGCGGAGAGGAAGTAGTCCTCGGTGCCCGTGCCCCAGATCGAGGCGTCTTTTTCCCCGTCGATCCAGATTTTTTCGTCCCCTTCGCCGAACCACGCCGGGCTGCGGGTTCGCACGGCCAGCGCGACGCCGACCAGGTGGCCCTTGCCCTCGGTTTCAAGGACGACGTAGTCTTTCCCTTTCTCGACAGGGTATTCCTGCCGATACTGGGCGTAGAAGTAGGGGATGTCGTCGGCGATCTTCTTCTGAATCCAGTCAATGTTGAAATAGAGCAGACTGATGGGCTTGTCGCTCTGATTTTCGATTTCGATGTGGATGGATTTGCGGAAGGGCATGTGCCAGAAGCAGTTGTACGAGTCGGCGTCCTCGACGATAACCGGCAGGCTGAGGACTTCGTTCCGTTTCCCGAAGGCGTTGGCGAAGAAGTCACCGACGGGCGCTTCGACGGCGGGGCGGGTCTCTCCGTCGTAGAAGATCCGCAGGAGCATGTCCTGGTGGTTGGCGGAGCCTTGTTTGGCCCAGTCCTGCGGTTCCGGTCCGAGGAAGGTCATCCAGATGTGGGTGATGACGCCCGGGCCTTTTTCCTCCATGAGGATCTTGGTGGCGCCCGGTTCGACGTTCTTGTTGTCACTGTTGCTGTTGGGGTCCGGTTTGCCTTTCGGGTCGAACTTGCCGTCCGGCCCGAGCCGGTGGGCGGAACTGACCCGCATGCTGCGGCCTTCCTGGGGTTGCGCCAGATCGCTCATGAGAGCGGCCTGTGTGGCCAGGGGGAGGCAGAGGAGAGAGACCAGAGCCAGCGCGCAGAGCGCCAGCCGGGTGACTTTCCTGGTTGGGTGGAACGGGAGAGATGTGATCATGTGTTGGGTTCCCTTTCCTGAAGCGTGGTGTTTTTCACGGCTTTGCGTGAGATGTGCAAGCCTTCGAGTCCCCCTCGTCCAGAAAACAAAAGATATGAGACGACGGCTGCTCAAGGGCGTACAAAATACCGATACCGTTATTGGACTTCCGGTGGGTCTATGGCTTCTCCTCTTTTCTGAGCCTCTCTTGCTTTTTCATCATAGGCGCCATAGAAGGGCGCGTTTCCATCGAGCCAGACCCTGATCCGGTTCCGGTCCTCGCGCGTGAGATTCAGTTTGGATCCGTGGTGGGCGTCCTCCAGAATCTTCATGAGGGGGCTGGCATCCGTGCCGATGCGGCCGGGCCAGGTGGTCACGGCCGAGATACTCTGGTCGCCCCATTCGTACCAGCGCACAAAGGGGCGCAGGTTCTCGTAGGACTGGGTAAAGTCCCCCTGAGGTTTGCCGGTCAGGACTAGGGGACTCTTGTCTTCCCCTTCCGAGCCGTCGTGGCAACGCACGCAATTGCGATCCAGAACGGGTTGGACCAACCGGGCAAAGCCCATTGGACTTGATCCATCCGGGCCGGGTTGAATCTGGGACGGGGGGCGGCGCATGGCCAACGGCTGTGCCCCGGCCAGAGAGGTTTTCACCGAGGTCGTGCGTGGCTCATGGCATCCCACGCAGCCGCGCTGCTCGCCCGCCTGGAGGTAGGTGATGCTGCGCATGCTCTGCACCGCCCGTTCGTCTTCATCCACGGCTTGGAAGTAGAGGGCTTTGTGCGCCGGGGCCAGGAAGTAAGCGGAACCGTCCGACTCCACGGGGACGGTTCCCAACAACATCCGCGCGCTTTCGGCATTGGCGTACCCGATGCGGGGCTGATTGACTATGTGGGTGTCTGTTTTGGGGAGAACCTGAAAGATACGCAGACTGCGGATGGGGCGTGACGCGGGGAGGGGAAAGTGGCCCCGGTTCACATCGGTGAGCAGGAACGTGCCCTGGTCCTGGAGAGTCGAATCGGAAGAAGAAGGTAAGACCGGTGGAACGGGCCGGGGTGTCAGCGGAATCGGATACATGCTTGAGATGTCCGGGTCGCGGTAGAGCAATTCGAGGTTTCCGAACCGGTCCAGGTAATAAAGACCCGTGCGGGTGTCCTCCTTGACGTTAGGCCCCATGCCGGGGAGGGGGTCGAAGCTGAAGGCGGTGAGGAAGACGTCTTCCGACAGGGGCCAGGGGCTGTGGAAGTAACTCTTTGGCCAGCCGGGCGCCTCGGGAAAGCAAACCTCGGGGGTGAGTGTTTCGATCGAATCCAACTGGTCTTCACCACTTTCAGGATCGAGCGCCACATGGGTGGGATCGAGCAGGACGAGCGACCCGCCCACGTCGGCGTGGTGCGCGCCGGCGATGAAGGCGATTCGCTTGGAACCGGGAATGGCGCGCGCCTGGTAGAGGGCGTTGATGCGGTGGGTGTAATTGCCAAAGACGGCGATGGGGTTGCTGCCGTCGGGGTTGGCGGTCCACAGGCCGTGGAAGTTGGCCGCCGAGCGGTCCACATAATCCCAGCGGGTGTAGATGATTCGTCCGTCGTTCAGGACGCTGGGGTGCCATTCGTTGGTTTCGTGGAAGGAGAGGGTCTGGATGTTCCGGCCGTCCTTGTCCATCCGGTGGAGGGTGGCGGTGGCAAGGGGTTCCCAGGGGTTGTTGCAGCGGGCGAATCCGCCCCGGCGGGTTGAGATGAAGGCCAGTCCCCCGTCGGGCAGGGGAGATGGGTCGGTGTCGTCAAACAGGCCCCGGGTGAGTTGACGCGGTTTTCCGCCATCGGTGTCGAGCGCGAAGAGGTGGAAGGTCCGGCGCTGGTCGGAATCATAGTCGGTTTTTTCCGGCGCCCGGTCGGCGAAGCCGAAGTAGAGGGTTTGGGCGTCGAAGGAAAGAGCGAGGGTGGTGTAGTTGCCCCGGGGCAGACTGTCCCCCGTCAGGTCGCGCGTCTGGTCTGAGAAACCGGGCCGTTCGAGCACGAACACGCCGCCTCCGGCGATGTTTTCTAAGTCGTAGTAGTACGCCGTGTACTCGTGGAGCATCTGACAGATGTAGCGCCGTTGTTTCATAAAGGCGATCGGTTTATCGGCGATGAGCGGGTTGCGGAGGGCCAGATTGCGCGCGGTCCACCGGATTTTCTTGTAGAGTTCGGTTCGTTCTTTTGGGTCCAGTTTATCGAGATTGTCCGTTTCCTGGCGGAGCTTCGCTATCGTGGCGGTTTCGGCGCTCAGGTCGAGTTTTTGCGATTTCGAGGAGAGGTTGGCGAGCAGTTTTTCGGTGCGGTTCAGGACGTTCTGAATCGCGTCGGGCGTGTCCCAGGCGCGTTGCAGGCGTTCTTCCTGTGCCTTCCAGTCGGACTCGATGGTGGCGCGGAATTTTTCGGATACGGGTGTTTCCGCGCCCACCAGACTCGAGTGCGAAATGAGGACGGAAAGGGCCAGAAAGGCAAGAAATTCCAGTCGGACTTTCTGGAGGATGAAATTTTTGGATACCATCGGCATACGTCTTTCTCCTGTTTCTTCTGTGACTATTTGATCGCTTCCGGCTGTTGACCGGGAACGATCAATTCTTCAAGGTACCGCAACGCCTGGTGTCGAAAAGCGTTGGCGTCTGGAACCTGTTTTGTCTGTCGAAGTGTTTTTTCCATGAAGACATTGGTCTTTTGATAGTATCGTTGGTAGAGTTCCCGGACCGGTTGCGCGGCGCCTTTGTTGTCCACCATCCAGAAGCCGCGCGCATCGGCGCCGCCTTCTTTCGCTTCGTTGCAGTAATATTGCCAGTAGAGAACATAGGGACATCCCCATTCAATCGCGGCGCGCAGGGTGTCGCGAGTGCGTTTCGCCTGGAACTGCGGGGTCTTGCTCGTCTCGAGGGGGAAGCCGAACTCGCCGATGAACACCCGTTTCCCCGTGAGACCCGGTTTCGCCGGAAGGCGCGATTCCAAGTGGTCGAGGATGGCCTTGAAGGTGGGAGAAATGGCGTTCCCCTCCAGACCGAAGTTGAGCGTGTCGTAACACGAATAGGACACATAATCCACGCGGGTGCGGGGCAGGACGTTGTTGGTGACGGTGATCCCGCCGTCCAGTGCTTTTTGCCCGAGGTTGACTTCAGCGTATTGATAAACCTCGACATCGTGGTGGGGCGTGTCGCGCCGGGCCGCCTCGAGGGCATCCTGCCGGACATTGTACCAATCGGTCATGCCCTGAATCGCTTCGGGCGTGGGGTCTTTTTTCGGGTCGGAATGCCCCAGCAGCCACCAGTCGCCCTCCCAGTGGCCGAAAAGAAAGCGCTTGTGCGTACCGTTGTAAGTTGTCAGCAGGTGACGGGCGAAAGCATAGATCTCGTCGTATTCGCGGCGGTGTTCGGACTCCGACAAGCCATCCTTCCAGTTGCAGGAGGCGAAGGGATACGTCCAGAGGATGTACGTGGCGAACGGCATATCGAACACGTGACGGAAGGAGGGTTCACGGGTCACCAGGTCCGTCAAATTTCCGATTTCCGGATTCCTGGGAAGGGAATACTGTTTGGCGTAATCGGGGCCGACCGCGATCTTCAGGATGTTCGATCCCATGTCGCGAATTCCTTCGGCGGTTTCGACCAGGCGAGTCTGGCTGGTGAACTGGTAACGCGGGGTGATGGTTTGGGTACCGATGATCGTATTGAAGGCCTGGGCCGTGGAGAGCGTCCGGGAGGTGGGGAAAGTGGAGTTTGCAGCCTGGCTGTCCGTAAAAAAGAACAAACAGAACATCAGAGAAAGGGGGAGTGCGATGGAGCGACTGGACCGGGATCTGAAAGCCGTGCAAAAAACACTTCTTTCAACCGCGGAATACACGGAACATCTGGCGCAGCGGAGCCGCAACCGAATAAAACCGAGAAAATTGCAGCCTTCGCTTTTTGTGAAGACCGCGCTCTCCTGGGATCGCCAATCTCCTGATTGGCGCGGTCGTGGTTCCTGGCGGCTTTGCGGGATTCTGGGGATTGCGATTCCGCCCGTTGGGTTCCGTTTCGTTTGGAGCGGGCTTTCAGCCCTTGAAGGGGAAGAGGGTTGTGTGACCCGGGGCGTCGCTTCGCTCTGCCCCGGGCTGACATGGGCCGCCCTTTCAGGGCTGCGACCGGATCGGGATTGCGGTCCGTATTGCATGCACTCGCCTGCAAAATCTACGCAAACGACAGCGATATTGCGCGATTGCAGTACGGAAACAGTGTCTTCTCCGTCTATTCCGTGATTGAGATTCGGTTGCGTCTTTTCGTGCAATTTACTGAACCTTCCGTAGTTTTCCCGAATAGATCTCGATGTGATTCTTTTCCTCCGGTTATTTCTTGCGTCCCGCGTCCCGGACATCCAGAGGCTTGATGCCCCTTTCTGCGGCGGGCGATTGCGGGTCAAACTGGACATTCCCTTCTTCGACTCCACGAAGACTGGGATTGGCGAAGACGTTGCCGTCTGTCGCTTCCACCCGCTTCGTTTCCGCGGTGGAATAATCCTTCAGGATCTGGGATTCGACTTCCCCCCTGGCGCTGAAGAGAACGTTGTTCCTGAAACCCTTCTGCGCGGGGAGATTGGTGAACGTGATCTTGCCTTGGGACGAGAGAATATTCTGCTCGAACACATTGTCTTTCGAGCGGGGGAAGGTGATCTTCATGTCGCCGTCGGAGACGAAGACGTTCTGGCGGATGGTGTTGTTCTGGGCCATGTGGCAATGGAACGGCCAGCCGACCCGGAGCGAGAGGTTCTCCTCGACCACGCAGTTTTCGCAGGTTTCGTCGAGGTAGTAGGCGGAAGCGCCAAAACTGCCCGTGTCGGTGATGTCGTAGATGAAATTGCCTTTCAGGACTGTATTCTTACCGCCGAAGACGTAGATACCGGCGCCGTCGTGGAGTTCTTCCATGGCGTGGTGGATGCGGTTGCGCTCGATCTGGATGTCTTTTCCCCCGCTGTTGATGGCCGTATAGGGGGTGTGGTGGATTTCGTTGTGCGCGATGACGACGTTCTCCCCGCCCGCGTGCAGGGCGATGGCGCTGGGGTAGAGACGGCCGGTGTGGTGGATAAGGTTCTTCTCAGTCCTGATGTTCTTCCCGTCCACGTTCAATCCGCAGGCGCCGACCGGGCCGATCTCCGAGTGGTCTATCTTGAGACTCCGAACGGAACCGGCCTTGATCCCCTGTCCAGCCACATTCAGGATACGGAGATCCTTCAGTTCAATACCTTCGGCATGTTCGACTTGGATCGCGCCGGGGAAACCGTACGCCCCGAACCCGCCCGACTTCAGGGGGGTGTTGGTCAGAGTGAGGGTCAGGCCGCGAAGGAGGGTGCCTCTCACGGGTTTCTCGGAGGTTCCTTTAATTCTGATGAGAGACTCGAGCGTGGGCGCCAGAACCCGCGCGCGGGTCATGTCTTCCCCCTCGAGGGGCCAGTACACCACCCGCCCCCGCGTTCGGTCCAAGTACCACTGCCCCGGCTTCTTCATCCCCTCGCGAACGTTGGCGATCGAGTATTTCTGAACGCCGAACGCGCCCGCCGGATGCCCGGCTGGGGAACTGAAGGTCAGGGTGTGAGTCTGGGGATTGTGTGCCTTGAGGCCGACGGTGGATTCGTCCCACATGTGATAGACGGTGATTTCGGCGTTTCTGATGTCGAGGTCCGCCGGCAGGTCGCCGGGCTTGTAGTTCAGGGTGGTGAGTTCTTCGGGTGTGGGGGGGCGTTTCCACCCGCCGCCGGTGGTGCTCATCCACGGCACGTCGAAAACGGTCGTATGCTCGAAAGTCCCCGTTTCCGGAATGCGGGCGCGCGGGCGCATCTCATCGTTCACGACGAGCATCCGGAAATCCCACGTGCCCTGCGCCGCTTCGGGAACGGGAGCGCTCCAGAATGTCCCCTCCTCCTTCTGCCATTCTTTGATTACACGTCCCCCCAGAAAGACGGGATGGGCATCGCGAGCCTCTTCGATAACCAGATTCGAATCGCGCACATCGAGTTCGAGCGGTTTCTGAAGAAAATACTCTCCCTCCTGAACGACAATCCGCTTCTTTTTTTCGGGCGGGAGGTTACGTGTCTTGTCGAGCGCGACATGGGGCGTGGCCAGGGGACCGTCGGTCTGGACCGCGTTGGGTTCGGGTAAGAGGCCGGTCCAGGTGTCGTTTCCTTTGGGGGAAAGGTAGAAGACGATTTCCTCCGATTTTTCAGCGGCGGTGGCCGTTCCGCTGGAGAGTTGGAAAAGGGGGAAAAGCAAAAACATTGAGAGGAACAGAAGGGCTGTTTTCCGAGAGAGAGGCATAGAGGAGAAGCCTTTCATGCAAGAATGGGATTGGGGCAGGTGAGGCATGGCCTTTTTCTCGATTCCTGCGCCATGCAACCCGGAAGAAACTGAAGAACTAATCTGCGGGAGTGAGCATAGGGAATTGCGAGCGGTTTGACAATCCTAAAGAATCCAGCCCTTTCATTTTTTATCCGGGTCTCAGGGGGGAGGAACTTTGTGGCGCCCCTGTTTTCCGTTGTCGTGAGGGAGTTGTTCTGTTGACAGAACGGGGAGAATCGGGTGAGATAAGCGAATGGAAGGCCTGTTTGCGAGGCGTGTCTTAAAAGGAGGGGGAAACCCAGGTGATGGATCAGTCTTGCTCGGTGAAACAGAGTGCGGAACACGAAAAATCTTCAGTGGCCCTGAATTCCGTTCTGGCGGCAACCGGCTTGACCGCCATGAAGCTGGTGGTGGGCGTGCTGACGGGCAGTCTGGGTATTCTGGCCGAGGCGGCGCACTCGGGTCTGGATCTGGTGGCGGCCATTGTCACGTGGATTGCCGTGCGAACCGCTTCTCAACCGCCGGATCGCAAGCATCAATATGGCCACGGCAAGATCGAAAACCTCTCCGCCCTGGTCGAGACGTTGCTGCTGCTGCTGACCTGTGTCTGGATCATTTACGAGGCTGTCCACCGGTTGTTGGACAAAAATGTCGAGATGGAGGTCAATTACTGGTCCTTCCTGGTCATGATCGTGTCGATTATCGTGGATATTTCGCGCTCCCGGATGCTCTACCGTGCCGCAAAGAAACACAACAGCCAGGCCCTCGAAGCCGACGCGCTCCATTTCAGCACCGATGTCTGGAGTTCATCGGTGGTCATCGCCGGTCTTCTGTGCGTCAAATTGAGCGACTGGTACCCGAGTTTGTCCTATCTGCGTTCTGCCGATGCCGTGGCGGCCTTGATGGTCGCATTCATCGTGGTTTATGTCAGCTTGCGACTGGGGAAGCGTACGGTGCATGGGTTGCTCGATGGCGCGCCCGCTGGAATGCAGGAGAGAATCGTCGAGGCGGTCGAAGCGATGCCGGAGGTGATTGATTGTCACTCGGTTCGGATTCGGTACTCCGGTCCCCATTTCTTTGTGGACGCCCACGTTTCGCTCGACGGCAAGATGAGTCTGGAGGCCGCGCATGCCATCACGGATCGAATCGAGGAACGAATCATCGAACTCCTTCCCGGTGGCGGCGATGTGACGGTTCATCCGGAGCCTTATACGGTTCACTACACCGAGACTCCGGAGCCGGGGGACGCGAAATGACGCTTTCCGAAAAAGGAAAGGGACCGGGGCGCTCAGCCCAAGGGGGGATGAAGACGAAAGATCCCGAATAATACGACGCCCCACAAATTCTGGATTTGTACTACTCTTTCGCAATATCGCTTTCGTTTGCGTAGATTTTGAGGGCGAGTGTAGGCAATTTTGAGGGCGAGTGCAGGCAATACGGACCGCGATCTCGATCCGGTCCCAGTCGCTGAAAGGGCGGCCCATGCAAGCTCGGGGCAGAGCGAAGCGACGCCCCGGGTTACATGTCCCCTTTTCCCCCCAAAGGGCTGAAAGCCCGCTCCAAACGAAACGGAACCCAACGGGTGGAATCGCAATCCCTGGAATCCCGAAAAGTTGTCAGGACACACGAAACCACAACCGCGCCAATCGGGAGATTGGCGATCCCAGGAGGAGGCTTTCTTCAAAAAAGTGAAGGCTGCAATCTTTGCGGTTTTATTCGGTTGCGGCTCCGCTGCGTCAGGGGCTTCCGTATTTCATGTTCAATGGAGCCGGACGTGTGGGTCACGGGTCCAATCGGGTCTCAGAGGTGTAACGGCCGCCTTGGCTGGGTTTCGAGTTTTGAGATGAAGAGTGTTGCGCCGTTCTTCAGGGGAACCGGAGGTTCTTTCTCGATAATCCAGGTGTAAGTGGTGGCTTGATCGAGTGGTTGCCAGACCGACGCGGAATTCTTCCCGATGATCTGGATAGTATGACTGCCGGGTTTGAGATCCTGAAGTTGGAGGGTGTTCTGAGCGCGGGCGATGGGCTGGCTGAAAGGTGCGCCATCCACCGAATATCTGAAGTGGGTAAGGCCGGGGCCCCAGACGGTGAAGGTGGCCTGGGTCTCGGTGGTGACGGAGGTCGGTTTCGAGACAATCGAAATCCAGCGCGGCACCATTGCGCCCATGTCGAACCCGTAGAGACCGGATCCGATCGCGGGCGAGCCGGGGAGCAGGGTACAGTCGAGGTGGGCCGGGTCTTTCAGAAGGGGATCCGCATCCACATTGTTCGCTCCGAGATTGAAGAAAGCCGAGGGAACGATGCAGTTGTTGAGGGTGATCACCGGGTCAATCTCGGGCGGCACTGAGAACTGATTTTCGAACATCGTGGCCATCTCCGTGAAGATGCTGTTGTACAGGTCAACTCCCTTGCCGGGGATGACGCCCGAGCGGGCGGGTTCGTCGAAGTTGATGGACGCCTTCGTCGCGCCGATAAAGGTATTGTTCTCGATCAGAGCGATGCATTCCTCTTTCAGAAGGATGTCGTGATCGTTGTGGTAGAACACGTTTCGCGCCAGCGTCACATGCGCCACATTGCCGCCGTCTTCGCCGGTTGCCACGGCGTTCGAGGTACTCTCGCGGACTCCATCAAGGTGGGCGTGCATGAAGATACACCCTTCGACGTGAGCGTCGGTGCCGTCGAGATCCAGCATGTCGTCGCTGCCCCCTTCGAAGACGCAGTCGTAGAGCTGAAGAATGGGACCGGGCCGCTGGCCGCCGGTGAAGTCAATCACGTCGTTGTAACCGGTTGGGGAATGGTAGATACACCGTTCCATGATCAGATGGCCGGTGGGATAAATTCTGGAACCGTGTCCCACTTCGCTGGCCGATGTGGAGGGGAAAACGCAGTCGCGGAAGAGGGTGCTGCAATTGACGATTTCGTAGCAGGTATTGTTGACCTTGAGCCACTCGACGTGGTCGAACACGATCTGCGAGGCATTCCCGAGGACGGAATGCCCGCCTCCGCCTCCCGCGTCCAGATCCGCATAGGCAATCAGGTTTTTTTCCATCGTGTTGGCAAACTCGATCCCGTTCCACGAGGTGGCGGAACCGGGCAACGGGGCGAAACGGACGCGGGCGTATTTCGATCCTTGGACGACCAGCCGCCCATTGACGAGGCAGCGCTTATTCAAATCGAAGAAGAGGGTGACACCGGGGTCCACCACGAGAGTTTTTCCGACAGGCACAATGAGGTCGCCCACGATGTGGTAAGGCGACTGATCGGCAGTCAGGGTGGTGGTGGTTTCGGTCAGAGTGGCCGAGAACTCCGTGGCGGTGGTTTCGTACCACACGTCCACCCCTTCCTGATAGAGGACGGGTCCGGAACCGTCCGTGCTTGCGTAGGTCTCGACGATGACCCGGTTGATCCCGGGCCGGAGGGGCAGACCGCCGATTGTGGTGACGGACCCGCCCGTGGCGGTCATTTCGAGTTCAAACCCGAGGTCGGAACTGCTGGCCGGGTTCTGGTGGACTTCTGCCGCGATGACATTGTCCCCGACCTGAAGATCGGAGACCGAAATGGTGTAGGGGAAGACGGCGGTTTCTTCGGGCGCCCCCTGTGAATTCTCCGCGAGGTCGCTGAACAGGATGTCCCCGGTTGGGTGCATATTGGAACGGAAGAGTTCTTTGTTGTTGAGGTACACCACGGCGCCATCGTCGCGTATCAGGTTGATGTTGACTGTGGTGAGGGAGGTGAGGCTGTCCACCGTGAAATGTTTGCGGAAATAGGTCGTGATGTACTTGCTGCTGGCGTTCGGCCCGAAGTTGACCGGGGTCACTTCTCCGTCGTCGCCATATCCGAGTTTTGCGGGACCGGATTTCCACGTCGAGTCGTTAAAGGCCGCATTGTACCACGTGGCTCCGGGATAGGAACCGACATCGAGGTATTGCCAGGTGGATCCATTCGGGATGAGGGTCTTGTTGATAAGAGTGCCGGAAGATTGTCCGATGGACCACGTTCCACTGGTCGGGGACCATTCGGCCTGGGCGCCATTGACGAAAACGGACCCTGTCTGGGTGGTGTTGGCAGTTCCGTGCAGGGCGACCAGGGGCGTGGTGGTGTGGGGGTAGCCATTTTTTTCGGGCAAGTCGCAGACGAGCGAGAAGCCCTCCGGGGCGGACAGCGCTTGAGCCAACCGGGCCAGTGGGGTTTTCTCCGTGTTGACGGGGGTGTAGCCGGTTCTCGCGTTCGTGCGAAGAGTCGCGTCCCCGTTGGTTTTGAGGACGGTTGTTTGGGCTGAAATCCCGCTGTACCCGATGGCGAAGAAGAGAAGCAGGAGGGTTGAAATTCGTATCGAGAGGCGCCCCATGATGGATCCTTTCCGGTGGTGAAGAACTGATTGTCTGTATTTCGTCTGTGGATTTCGCCGTAGAACTTTCTTCTATCGGATCATCCAACTGGCGCTTCCTTGCGAGTTGCCCGAATAAACAAAGACTGCCTGAACCTGCCGCGAGCGGTCCATGACCAGTTTGAGTGGGTTAGTCATTTTCTGTTCGGGCGCGATGTCGCCTGTCCACCCGCCGAAGACGTAGTTCGCAGCGAGGGGAACGGCTTTCAGATTGAGGGTGGCGCCTGCCGCGTACTGGCTCTGAGTGGGGGTGACCTGAACGGTTCCGTTCAGGGCGGTGGCGGTCAGCGTGTAGTAAACGATGGTCGAACTGGTCTGGCCGTCTGGCGAGGGAGCGTCCGCCTTCCAAGAGGCGGGATCGAGGCCGGGCAAGTGGGCGGCCCGGCGGTGGAGCGAAGGCCCCTGACCATCGGCTGCTGGGTCGAACGGGGAGAACTGGAAGTAGTACAGGTCATCCACCGTGACCCAGTTGATCGGTTCCCCCGCAATATCCGAGGCCTGGGGACGTTCGAGTCGGAGCGCCTCGCCCCGGTTGGACAGACTGCCGGTCCATGGACCCAGAACGGGCAGAGTAAGTGTTGTCAGGCCATCGGCGGAGAGAAACGCCTGCATGGCCGGGGTGTCGCCGGGGTTGAAAGAGACCAGCAGGCAACTGCCGTCGGCTGGCAACGTGAAGTTACTGGGGAAAGCCAGTTCCACGCCGCCCGTCAGACGCCAGGTTCCGGCTGTGTTCCAGAACGGAATCGCATGGTTTGTCGGATTCCAGACGCGCACGTATTCGCTCTGGGTGGTTTGATTGGCCGGGTGGTACAGAACCTCGGCCAGGACAGCGTCGCTGACAGGCTGAGCGTTTGCGGTCGCGGTTGTGGGGGGGGTGAGGGTCCACCAGGGCGCTCCGTCGGGGGGCTGGCTGAAGGAGAAGTCGGACTCCTGTCCCTGGAAGTTGAGAGCGTCCACCACCTGACCGGGTTGATCGGCTGGCAGATGCGAAAGGAAGAGTTTCTCTCCCGCTTCATCGAGTCCGAACCCGGACGTGATGGGGGAGTGGAAGTTGTGGATTTCATCGAAGACCTGGAATGCGCCGGAATTCAAAGTGGTTGTGGCCGGGATGGCCCATTTTCGCAGGTTTCCGGAGTCGTCGCTGAGGTACCAGTCCTGAAGCGTGACGCTCTGAGCGGTGGGGTTGTAAAGTTCGATCCAGTCGTTCGAGTCGTAACCGGACATCGGGTTGTTGTAGTGGGTGTGGGCCGCGACCTCGTTGAGAACGACCGAGGGAGTCGGTGCTGGATCGGCCCCGCCGGGCGATCCGTGGATGAATGCGGAGGCGCGCCAGTTTCCGGGATAGTCGAGCGATCCATCGGCGATGCGGTCGAAAACGTCGGGTCTGGAAACGAGAGAATGCCCGGCCCCGTCGGCTGCGGTCGGCCAGTAGTGGTCGGTGGCAAACTCGAACGCGCACACGGCCTCAGCGGTTTTGGTGTAGAGTCCGATCTTTTCCCCGCTGTTGGAGAGTTTTCCGGTGTAGGGACCAAGCGCCGGGATTGTGGCGCCGTACCGAACGGCGAAGGCCTGGGGATTGCGCGCGACTACGAGACAGGCGCCCGGTTGCAGTGAGATGGCGGGGAAGGTGTAAACGATGCCGTCAAACCAGGCGCCTGTCAGGTCAGCCGTCGCCGCCGAAAAGTTAGTCAGTTCGATGAATTCAAAATCGTTGTTGTCGGAGTACCCGGCTTGGATCTCTTCGGAAGTGAGGGGCGCGGGGTTGTACATCAGTTCGCTGATGGCGACCGCTCCAACAGGAGAAGAGGGGTTGGCGGTCCAGGTGTATGTGGTGGCCTGGTCGAGGGGCTGCCATGCGGCGGCGGAATTCTTCCCCAGGACGCGCAGGGTGTGGAGGCCCCGGCTGAGGTTTGTGATCTGGAAGGTGTTCTGACTGCGCGGAATTTCCGCGCTGAAGACGCCGCCATCGAGTGCGTACTTGAAGTGGGTGAGGCCGGGGCCCCAGACCGTGAACGTGGCATGGGTCTCGGTGGTGACGGCGGCGGGTTTGTCCAGGATGGAAATCCACTGGGGGACGTCCGGTCCCATGTTGATCCCGGACGCGCCGGTTCCGATGGCGGGCGAGCTGGGCAGCAGCGAATAATTCCCGTTGGCCGGATCGGTTAGGAGAGGATCGGCATCCATGTTTCCGGCGCCGAGGGTGTGGTATTGTGCGGGGATGATGCAGTTGTTGATCGTGATGATTGGATTCGGTTCGGGAGAGGCCGAGAGTCGATCCCCGAGGGCGGTTCCCTTCAGATCGGTGAAGATATCGTCCACCAGGTTGGCGCCTTTCCCCGGCGTTGTGTTGGCGCGGTTGAGTTCGTCGAAATGGATACTGCTCATTTCCGAAGCGATGAAGAGGTTGTTCTCGGACGTCAGAAAAGATTCCCCGTCTTTGACAAGGATGTCCTGTTCGTTGTTGCGGAAAACACACCGCGCGACGGTCAGTTTTGAGCCGATTCCGTTATCGGAACCGCCAACCACGGCGCTGGCGCTGCCGGCCTGCACAGGACTCGCTTGGTGGAAATTCTCAAAGACGCAGTTTTCGATGTGGGCGTTGGCGCCGTACAGGGCGCATCCGTAACCGCCTCCGCCCTGGAAATAACAATCGTACATTTCGAGTGTCGCATCGGGACGCTGGATGTCAAAGAAGCGGAGAACGTCCTTGTCGGTGACACCGATGCCGAAAACGCAACGCAGGAAAACCATTTGTCCGCCAGGCAGGATTCCGTGTCCTTCAACGGCCTCCGCGGTCAGGCCGTTGGGGGTCACGCAATCGGTGACGGTCATGGAACTGACGTTGTTGTAAAGGCAATTGGCCGTCATCTTGTCCCAGAGGATGTGATCCAGATTCAGCGTGGAATAATCCGCAAAAATTGCGTGCCCCGAACCGCCCGCCGCTTCGATGTCGGCGAAGGAGATACGGTTTTTCTCGGTCGTATTCGAGAAGAAAACCCCGTTCCACTCGGAACTGCCGGGTCGAGCGGCGAAATGGATACGACTGTTTTCCAAACCGTTGCCAACGAGGCGCCCATAGACCAGCACGCCCGTTCCGGCGTCGAAGAAGAGGGTCACGCCGGGGTTCACCACCAGGGTCTTGCCCGCCGGGACGATGAGGTCGCCCGTGACGTGGTAGGGGGATTCTTCGAGGGTCAGTGTCGTGGTGGTCCCGGTCAGAGTTCCGGAGATCGGAGTCGAGGGGGTGTCGTACCAGACGTCCACGGATTCCGAATGCAGGACCGAGCCGGAACCGTCTTCCGTGCCGTACGTGTTGACCGTGATGTGGTTCAGGCCGGGCTGTAGGGGATATCCGCCCTGGGTGAGGGGGGTACCGCCCGAGACGGTCATTTCAAGGTCAAAACTGAGGTCGGAACTGTTGTCTGCTTGCTGGTGGACCTCGACCGCGATGACGTTGTCCCCATTTTTCAGAAGCGAGGCTTTGACCGGGTGGGGGTAGAAGGTGTTCTCAACTGGCTCTCCGAGGGAGTCGATCGCCGTGGTCTTGTAGTCAATTGTGCCGGTTTGCGTCATGTTGTACCGGAACGCTTCCTGGTTGTTGATATAGACCACCGCGCCATCGTCGCACCGCAGGTTGACATTGACGGCAGTAACTGAAGTGATATTGTCCACCGTAAAATGGCGGCGGAAGTAGGTGGTGATGTATTTGTTGTTCGGGTCCGGTCCGTAGGAGACGACCGTGGTTTCCTGGTTGTTGTCGCCATACCCCAGTTCGCCCGCGCCGGACTTCCAGGTCGTGTCGTTGAAGGTGGTTCCGTGCCAGGCGGTTTCCTGGTTCGAGCCGTTGTCGAGGTATTTCCAGATGGATTCTTTGGCGATGAGCGTCTTGTTGTAAGTGTACCCCAGGAGTTTCCCGACTTCCCAGGAGCCGTCGAGCGGGGTCCAGGTGGCCGGGACGCCGTTGGCGGACAGGGAGGCGGTCTGCGCCGCGTTGGCTGTCCCATAGAGGGGCGCCAGCGGCGAGGTGGCGTAGTAGTAACCGTCTTTCTGGGGCAGGTAGGCTCCGAGCGTGAAGGTCGTCGGAATCTGATCGAGCACGAACTGCACACGGGCTTCCATGAAGGTTTCGATTTCGGTGAGTTTGGCCGCTGGAACCAGGTTGCCGATCAGAGAACTCAGGTAGGGGTTGAGGTTCTCTTTTTTCAACAGCGTGGTTGAAAGGTCGTTGAGGTGCCAGTAGTAACGCCGCACAAAAGTGGGATCGTCGAGGAGGCGTCTAATGGCGGGGAGAACATCGAATCGGAAGATCCCGTCCTCCACGCGGCCGATCGGGTTTTCGCCTTGACCCATGAGAGTATCGAGGTCGTAGGGGAGGAGATGGAAACGGGTATCCAGGAACCCGCGGTACAGGGCGTAGTCGTCGCCATCGCCGTTCGCCAGGGTTGTTTCGCCGTTGGCGAGGAGATTTTGCAGGGCGATGTGGCGGGTCCATTGTTCGACGTCGAGATGACTCTGGATGGCAGCGGGGAGTTCGGCGTCGGGGGTCAGGGTGGAGTCGAGCGCTTTCGTCAGGGCGATCAGGTCGGTCCAGTCGTCCTGTTCAGCGTTGGTCTCCTTGGTGTAGTTGATGCGGTAGGCGTCGGGGTCTTCACCCAGGTAAAGCAGTTCCGCGCTTGGTGTGGAATTGCGCATGCACTTGTAGATGTTTCCGCCGGGATCGTCCGGGAATTGATTTTCTGTGTACTGGGGGGTGAGCGCTTCTACCTGGGCGTAAACGCCATACATGAGGCACTCATTGGTGGCCAGGTCCTGGCCGTTGACCCGAATCCAGACGAGTTTGACGTTCGAGGCGGGCATTCCGGCCTTCTGGAAAAGGTCATTTCCCACTCTCTGAGAGAAGGGAAACTTGGCATTGAGATTGAGGACATAAAACCCTTCCCAGGGGTGCGAATTGACGAAGTTGAGGTGGTAGTTGTTCGGCGGATTGCTGCGTGAACCGTGGCCCCGGTTGCGAGTTCCCACCCGATACCGGCTTTGCCACCCTTTATCGTCGTAGCTGATAAACGTGCTGTTCATCAGAGCGTAGGAATCGGCATCGGAGGAGTGCGACCCGATGTAGGCGAGTTCCGCGCGCTCGGTTTCGGTCATGATGAGGAAATAGACTGGATACTGCTGGGGATTGGCAGAGATGGGAGTATCCAGAACTTGATAGAGCGCATTGGTTGATTGTGTCAGCGCGCCGTCCACACTGGCGGGAGCGGGCCAGGTGCGCGCGGCGAGTGAACTATCCACGGCGCGGACGTAAAACTCCACGACGGTTCCCGAGATCTGGGGCGGAATCAGGGCGGCATACAGAGCGCCAGATGTGACCCCGTCGGCGTGGGCGCTGTTGTCAAACATGGGCAGCGCGGTGAAAGAAGCCGCGTCGTTGGTGCGGTAATAGAGGGTGGTGGCCAGGCCGGTGGGACTCTCGTCCAGAACGCGCGCGGTCACTGTGGTGGATTGGGTCGAGCTCGGGATGGCGGGAGAGTGTTCGACTCCGTGGACGATGGGCGCGGCATTCCCGGTCGCGTGAACGGAATTGACCTGTCCCGGCGTTCCTCCGATGGGGGCGCTGGCGGCCCAGTTCGGACCGTACTTGTTGGTCACGAGGGGGTTGATAAGTTCGAGCGATTTCCCCTCGCCGTCGTGCGCGTCGGACCAGATCCAGCCGCGGTGGTTGTGGTCGAGCGGACCCCGCAGGCGCTGGGCCCAATCCCCCTCGTCATAATAATGGACGGAATCCATTTCGACGCCCGAGACGTCCTCGAGCGTGAGACGTTCATCCTTGTCGCTCAGGCGGCCCTTCCAGGGGCCGATGGCGTTGGAAACGGAAGGGTACTGGGTCGAGAAGGTGGGCATGTCGGCTGTGACGACCAGATAGCCGCCCGCCGGAATCTCGATGTTCGGGAATTGAAAGTCCACCCCGTGGGTGAATTGCCAATGATCGAGGTTGACCGCCGCGCCGCCGGTGTTGTGAAGTTCGATCCACTCCTCGAGGTCGTTGTTCGAGGCGGGGTGATACATGATCTCATTGATGACAATTTCGGCTGGAACGTGGGGTGTCAACAACAGGAGAAAAACCAGAAACGCAGAAACTCGGAAAGGGGGAAAACCGCTTTTTTCAAGGGCGTTGAACCTCTTGAAGATACTGCGAGAGAATCGCAAAGCACAATCCTTCCTTCATCGGCAGATTGCCGCCATAAGATCAACTGTAATATTCTACTGAAAAACAGGACAGAAGACAATAGATTTTCATTTGAAGAAACCTTTTATAGCAACTTGAAATAATCGGATATGTTATTTTATTTTCCGGATTTCAGTAATGAAAATAATCTATCGCCCTTTTCCGGGTCATCGAAAACAGGCGTTTCTCTCGCATTTTTTTGTGTTCTGCCCCTTCCTGCTACGAGATGCAGGAAGGGGCAGATGGTGAAAAAAGGGACTTTCAATTCTGGCTGGGGAGGAAGGGAGGGAAAATCGCCACCCCAGCCACCTTCTTATTTTAGGTGTGTTCCCTGGCGACTGCAACTTATCGCGCGCTTAATTTTTTTTAAGACGGTCTTGGGCCAGGAACTCCTCATTGTCCAGTTTTTGTTTTGTTCGAGAAAGACAGAAACCCTCCCTTTGTCATCCCCGCGAACGCGGGGATCCAGAGACACGGCAACGACGAAAGATGAAGACGATCTGGAGAAAATGGGGTTTGAAACCGGGTTGTCCCGGATCTGGGTTCCCGCTTTCGCGGGAATGACGGATAGGGGTGGAGTCCAGGATAAACCCATAAAACTTGGGGAATCCCCCTCTCGGATTGACAATGAAGAGTTCCTGGTCTTGGGCAACTGGTCCAATTTTCGCAGAGGGATTGGTTCCGAGTCTGCGGACAGGGATTGGATGCCACTCCCAAAAAGTTGTCCGCCGGACAAGGAAAATCCGGCGGACAGACGTTGTTTCAAGTTGGTTCTTTTCGAGCGAGAGGACGAATTTGCTTCCCCGGACCAAAGTGTTTCGGGGAAAAACTCAGTCCTCCCACACCACGGCGACCTTGCCGCACTTGCCTTCGTTCATGGTGGTGTAAGCCTGAGCGGCCTGCGCGAGCGAGAAGGTGTGTGTGACCGTTTTCTCGGGGTGGCAGTCCCACCGTTCCATCCGCTCAACCAGGTCCTCCATGTTGCCGAGGTTGGTGACCCAGGAACCGAAGACGGTCTTCTGGTCGTGGATGATGTCCGGACTGGGGTTGAACTCGACCGTGCCGCCTTCGCCGACGAAGGCGCAGCGACCCCACTGACGCAACCCGCGGATGGCCAGCTGGCGGCCCAGAGAGTTGCCCGAACAATCAATGCTGACCTCGCACCCTTTGCCGTTGGTGGCTTTTTTGATTTCGTCGAGCGCGGAGGCGTCGGCCTTGACGATCACGTCGGCCAGACCCAGTTTCCGGGCCAGCGCAAGGCGTTCCTCGCACACGTCCACGCCGATCAGGGTGGTCGAGCCGCGCCCCTTGGCGATCATCAGCGAAGCCAACCCCATCGGCCCCAATCCGACCACCAGCGTGCGGTCGTCGCCGGAAACATCCACCCGCTTGAGCGCTTCGTAACAGGTTCCGAAACCGCAAGCCACACAGGCTCCGTCCACATAGCTGAGACCGGCGGGCAGATCCACCAGATCGCGCTCGTCGGCCAGGCAGTAGTCGGCCATCCCGCCGTCGCGCTGCCAGCCGTAGGCGGCGCGGTAGGTGCTCGAGCAGCTGATCTGATACCCCGTGCGGCAATCGTGGCACACGCCGCACCCGGAGATGTGGTAGAGCACCACCCGGTCGCCTTCCTTGAACCGTCGGCAACCAGGCCCGACCTTGGCCACCTGTCCGCAGGGTTCGTGGCCCGCGATGACATTCTGATACGCCTCGGGGCCTTTCCCCAGGTGCTCGCGATAGATCGCGCGAATGTCGCTGCCGCAGATGGTCGAGGCTTTCATTTTTACCAGAACCTGTCCGTGACCGGGTTCCGGGATGGGGAATTCCCGGAACTCGACCGTGCTGTTCCCGGGCAGAATCACACCTTGCATCGTTGCCATGATATCATCTCCTTCTGGCCAGTGAGGTCATTTGAAACTTTGCAGATACAACTCGCGCACCTTGTCCGTGTCCGGAACTTTGGGGTTCACGTTGACGTCCGGGAACTCCATGCAATGCTTCAGGATCGGCTCCACATCTTTGCGCGTGATCCCGAAATCGTCAAGCGTACAGAACATGCCGATCTTCTTCAGGAACGCCACGATCTCGTCTTTCAGCGCCTCGGCGGCCACGGCGTCCGTCGCGTTGTTCAGTTGCGGATTGAAGATACGGGCGATGCGGGCGAATCGTTCGACGCTCGAGTCCCACGTGTAACCGAGGAAGGCCGGGTAGATCACCGCGAGCGACTGGCCGTGGCTCACTTTCGGGAAGTGGCCGCTGATGGGCTGCCCCATCGCGTGGGGCAGCGTCGTGCCCACGTTGGCAATGGTCGCGCCCGCCAGCGTGTCGGCCCAGGCCAGCTTCGAGCGATACTCGATGTTGGTCGGATCGGCGAGTGTCTTGGGCAGGTACTCCGCCACAGTCGCGATGGTTTCGAGCGCCATCAGGTCGCCCATCGGCGAAGCGCCCACATTGATGTACGACTCGAAGGCGTGCGTGAAGACGTCGAAGCCCGTGCTGGCCGTCACGCCTTTGGGGAGCGAGAGCATCAGTTCGGGGTCCACGAGCGTGGCGCGCGCGAACAGCCGGTCCTGGTTCCACAGGGCCGATTTGAAATCCTGATCCGTGTCGGTGATGACCGCGCAGCAGCTCATGTGGCTGCCGGTTCCCGACGTCGTCGGGATCAACACGAAGGGGAGGGTTTTTTCGGTCGGTTGGGTCTTGAAGTACAGGTAGTCCATTGCGGTGCCCGGGTGCGTGGCCGCCACGGCGATGGCGCGCGCGGAATCCATCGCGCTGCCCCCGCCCATCCCCACGATCACGTCTATTGCCTGAGACCGGGCCAGTTCCGCTCCCTCTTGCACGTCGCACAGGCGCGGGTTCGGGAAGACCTTGTCAAAGACGTTGACGGCCAACCCTGCTTCTTTCAGTGAAGCCTGAACGGCTTCAACTGCCTGCGGCAGGGCCTGGCGAAAGCCGGGGTCCACCACGAGCAGGGCGTTTTTGCCATAACGGGACACAATACTTCCCGCTTCCTTGAGCCGTCCCGCGCCGAAAGCCAGACGCGAAGGCTGAATGTATCCAAACGATTTCATGAAACCCATCCTCCCGGGGAGTTGCCTGAAGTATCCATGTTACCGACTTCGGTAACGATAACGACATTCCAAAACTACCCGAACGCGCCGAGGCTGTCAAGAGGGATCTGGGGTAAGATCTGGGACTCCTTAAGTCTCTCAGGCGTTCAGTATTTCAAGCAGGCAAGGATGAATCGCTTCGAGCGCGCGGCCGCGGTGGCTGCGCGCGTTTTTTTCGGCGGGGGAGAGTTCGGCCATTGTTTTGTTTACATCGGACAGGAAAAACACAGGGTCGTATCCGAACCCGTTTTTTCCCCGCGCCTCGAGCGCGATGCGGCCTTCGCAGGTCCCCACGCAGACGGTTTCGCGGGGCGTGGAGGGTTGTGTTCCCTGTTCTTTCGGGTCGGGTGGCAAAACCAGCGCGGCGGCGCAGACGAAGCGGGCGGTGCGCCGGGCTTCGGGAACGCCTTCGAGTTCGCGCAGGAGGCGGGCGATGCGCTCGGGGTCCGAAGGGGCGTAACGCGAGGAGTAAACGCCGGGACGCCCGTCCAGCGCGTCCACCACAAGGCCGGAATCGTCGGCCAGGCAGGGCAGACCGCTCTGTTCGGCGTAGTAACGCGCTTTGATCAGCGCGTTCGCCTCGAAGGTGTCTCCGTCTTCCTCCGGTTCCTCAGTGATGCCCAGATCGCGCGGGGTCAGTACCCGGATCGGGCGGTGCGAATCGCTGAGCAGGGCGGCGATTTCTCCCGCCTTGTGGGCGTTGTTGGTCCCGACGAGCAGTTGCAGGGGCGTGTTGTTTTTCATGTGGTCTCAGGACTTTCCCAGGGAATAGAGTCACTGTCAGAAGGAATCGGCGATCAGACTTCTTTTCCGACTTGCCCCATTTTCCGTCATTCCCGCGCAAGCGGGAACCCAGAACCGGGGCGTTCGGGTTTTGATTTCCATATTTCCGAAAAGATTCCTCTTTTCCGTCGTTCGCGCTTCCTCTGGGTCCCCGCTTTCGCGGGGATGACGAACATAAGAATTTTCCATGGAATCATGGAAATTCTTGTCAGCCTTCAGCGGATTGTAAGAGAAACCGCGAAAGACGCGAAAAGCGCGAAAAACAAATATCTGTTTTTGCGTCTTTCGCGTTTTTCGCGGTTCATAATCGGTTCGGTTTAGAACCCGCCGCCGATGAGCGCGCCCTTGTCGCCGGCGCTGAACTCGCCGCGGATCATGCGGCGCACGGACGCCTCGTCGGCGCAGTGTTTCATGGCCGTGTCGATCGCAATCTTGTTGTCGCGCACGAGCAGGGCCAGACTGACGTCGAAGGACTGCATGTCTTCGTCCTGGTTGCGCAGCACCTGCTGGATGTCGTCAATGCGCCCTTCGCGGATCAGTTTTCCGACGATGGGGGTGTTGATGAGCAACTCGACGCAGGGGATGACGCCCTTGATGTCGCTGCGCGGCAGGAGTTGCTGGGAGATGATGGCGCGCAGGTTCAGAGACAACTGTTCGAGGATCAGATCCTCGTCTTCCTTCGAGAAGAAGTGGAGGATGCGGTTGACGGTCTGTTTGGCGTCCGAGGTGTGGAGCGTACTGAGCACCAGGTGGCCGGTGTCGGCGCCTTCCAGAGCCGCCGAGACCGTGTCGCTGCTGCGCATTTCCCCGATCAGGATAATGTCCGGGTCGAAGCGCAGGATGCGGATCATGGCCTGGCGGAACGAGGGGCAGTCAATTCCCACTTCCATCTGATTGATGAGGGACTTGTTGTCCTCGAACATGTATTCGATGGGGTCTTCGATGGTGACGATATGGTCTCGCCGCGAACAGTTGATTTCATTGACCATCGAGGCCAGGGTGGTGGACTTTCCGGAACCGGTGATCCCGGTGACCAGCGTGATACCGCGGTTCTGTTTGACGAGGTTGTTGACTGCCTTGGGCAGGTTGAGTTCTTTCAGCGGGGGGATTTTGTTATTGATGCGGCGAATGACCACCGTGATGTTGTGCCGCTGGTGGAAGGCGGCGAAACGGAAACGTCCGATGTCGGGCAATCCCAGGGCATAGTCCGCCACCATTTCTTCCTTGAATCGCTCGCGCAGGTGCTCGGGCATGGTTTCATCTACGAGTTGCTTGATTTCTTCGGCGGTGACAGGGGGGTGTTCGATCTCGCGCAGAGCGGTGTTGATCCGCATGTTGGGGGGGGTATTGACCTTGAAATGAAGGTCCGACGCGCCGACTTTGGCCATGGCTTCGAGTAATGCTTTGTAATTCATAACGGCGGCTCCTAACTGTGGTTGTGGAAACCCGGAAGGCTTCCAATTGTCGAGTTCTCACTCGGTTTCGTTTTCCGGATAGGTGGCCCGCCAGTACCCGCGGGTCCGCAGCGAGGTTCCGGCGACAGGCTGGTAGCGCCGGCCCGAGGCCCACCGAGGGGTCGCCGGTTTGCCGGTTTCCTGGGCGGAACGGGTTTGAGCGCTGGCGCGGCGGAACCCGGCGCAGCCCCGGAAGGAGAGCTTCGTTAGAGACCAGGACAAGGCCAGAGTGTCCAGATTCGTTTCCTCTTCCTCCGCCCCTTCCGATTCCGTTTCTTCGCTCAGATCGGTTTCCTCTTCTTCTTCTGCGTCCGTTTCGTGAGGTTCGGGTTCCGTCTCTTCCGCATCGGAGTCAGCGGAGGGGATCTCTTCGGTTTCTGGCGATTCCACGGACTCGGTTTCTGGGACTTCTCCCGGCTCCGGGGTCTCGATGACTTCCGGTTCCTCTTCGATCGGTGTATCGGAAGGATCGAACGCGGGGATCAGGCTCGCGGCTTCCGGATCGTTTAACTCAGCTTTCCAGGTTTCGATTTCTTCCTGGACGTCGTGGTTTCCCAGTACGAAGAGCAACGGGGATGTTTCCACGGTTTCGCCGGGTTCGAGGCGCTGCCCGGTGGCGTAGCTGACCCGCATCCCGACCATTTTGCCCCGCGCGCCGGTGCAGTCGAATGTGGGCCAGGGTTGGGTCGCCGACTGCGCGGCCAACAGAAACAGGGGGTTGCCTGATGGTGAGAACCACGCGGCCAGAAGACGGCTGTGGATGGCGCCGCCTCGCAGGCGCAGCAGGCGGGGCGGGTTTTTCGGATGGTAGGAACCCAGGGTGCGAAGATCTTCCAGTCCCAGGGCGCAGGCGCCCGTTTCTTCTTCAGGAATGCAGAGGGGGTGGAGCGCGGCAATCTCGACAGGGGTGGCGCCACAGACGCGCGCCTGGACCTGCAGGACAAACCGCGGGTTTTTCTCTTCGGCTTCTTCCCTTCCATCCGGGTTTTCCAGAAGATTCAGGCGGGTGGTCAATTCCATTCCCGCCACGGGTTTCCAGATGATCGAAACCTGGTGCGAGGAGACGGAAAAGCCTTCGACCGCTGTGCAAAGCCGAGGTTTTTTCTCGCCACTGAGGGTGATTGCCGGGTGCAGCGACAGGATACTGTTGGTTGAGGGTTCATCGAGGATCAGATGACCTGCGTCAATAGCCAGGGTCAACCCGACGAGGGTGGTGGAATACGGTTCGAGCATAAGGGGGAACAGGCCTTTCTAAGTGAGGGGGCCAGACAAACTTGACTGCTTGCCTGCTTGTCAGGCATCGGGCCTGAGACGATTGAGCGACGCCACATGATCGAAGATTCGAGCGGGGCTTCAGGAAAAAGGTCTCCACCGGCGCCGCCTGAGCGTTCTCAGCTCCTTTTTTCTAATCGGATGGAAGCAATCAGGCAAGGAAAAAGGAGAGGGAGGGGGAAAAAGGACAGACCCGCGCGAAGGGTCGTACGCGCGGGTCCAGGGGATGCGAAGAAAAAGCCCAAATGACCCTATTGTGACAGTGTGAGGGACTTCTTCTCGATGGAGGGACTTGCGAGGGGATCTGTGAGAATCTCTTGGTGTTGAAAATTGTACGGGAGAACCGGATTGGCTCCCGGTGGCAACAAATGGGGGGTGATGAAGAACAAAAGGTCGGTGTCGCGAATCTCCTTGTGCTGGTTTTTGAAGGCCCAGCCTACAACCGGAATGGCGCCCAGATAGGGGGCCCGTCTCTCGATCATGACTTCTCGTTTCGATTTAAGTCCGCCAATCACAAGCGTTTCTCCGTCACGTACCAGCAATTCGTCGCTATTGGCGCGCGAGGTGACAAAGACCGGACGTTCTACGCTGCGGACGATCACAAAGTGGGAAACGCCGCTGACTTCGATATTGTTCAGGCAGATTTTGATTACGCCTTTCTCGAGAGGCGTCTGGATTTCGGGCCGGACCTTGAGCTTGATGCCCACTTCACGGAAGGTGATGCCCAGGTTGGACTGCCCGCTTTTCTCATAAATCAGATCCTGATACGGGACCCGGTCAATGGTCTGTATCGTCGCCTCGGTGTTGTTCAGGGTCGCCACGATGGGACGGGTGCGGATTTCGGCATCCCCCGAGGCCAGCAAGGCCCGCAACTGGGCATTCACCGCGCCATACTTGCTCACGTGGGCATAGTTCAATAAAACGCCTGCGGCCGGGTTGGGAGCAAAGGTCGAGGCGAGGCGGTCCACTTCCAAGAGGTTCAACGAGTTTCCTGAATCGCGGTTGAAGGAGGCATCGACCCCGATATCGCTCGTTTTGTTCTCGTTGACTTCGACGGCAAAGGCTTCCAGAACCACCTGCATCATGCTCGGATCGTACGAGACCGGTTGACTGGAGGATGTGGCCAGCACTTCACCGGAGGAGTCGGGCAGAGCAGCGGTGGACGGCGCCGGGCGCGTAGCGCACCCGGTCCCCAGAACCAGAGCCGCGAGGGCCAGGGCCTGAAGAGACCAGAGGGAGGTGGGGCGCCGATGGGGTCTTTGCACGATTCTGCCTCTCGAGGGATAGTCTGGGGACTCAGCTCCGCACGATCTCGGGTTGGATGATGAAGAGCAGTTCCTGGTCCTTGCCCGTCCGCCCCTGATTCTTGAACAGGTAACCCAGGAACGGCAATTCCGCCAGCCAGGGAACTCCCTGACTCTTTTTGGTGTTTTTGGCCGTTTTCAGCAGCCCGGCAATGAAAACCTGACGATCGGCCACCAGCACAGTATTGGTGATGCTGCGTTCCTCGGTACGGGGCACCTGAAGCAGGTTGCCCTGAGGGTCTGTGCCGACCGAAACGTAGTTCCCCAGGTCGTTGACGCTGGCGTTGATGTGGAGTTTGATGAATTGGTCTTTCATTCCGGCCACGGTCACCGACAACTGGGTCGAGATCTTGATATACTCGGTGACTCGAGCCAGCGCATATCCGGCCGTCTTGGCGGTTTCGTAAGGTACGTCGGAATCGGTGGAAACTTTTGCGGAATACTTGCCCTCGGCCACGGTGGCTTCCGGCGCGCCGAAGGGGGGGCACTTGGCTACGATGTTGGGCTGCGAAATCACCCGCACGTCGCCCAGTTGTTCGAGCATCTGGATCACGGCCAGAATGTCCGGATCATTGCCGGTTGTGGAGCCTTTCAGCCAGGCTTGCACGCCCTGATTGGTTTCGGTCAGATGCTGGCTGGGCAACAAAAGTCTGGCCCAGGTCAGGCTGTTCGAATCTTTCGAGAGGTAGTTGAGGTTGAATCCCCAGTCAATATTGGAATCGTGCGTCCATTCCAGAATGCGCGCCTTGATGCGAATTTGTTGGGGATAGCCAGCCGGAGGCTCGGGAAGTGGTGCGGGGGGCGGGGCGGGCGCAGTTGCGGCTGGAGCCGGTGCTGCCGGAGCGGGTGTGGCCGCTGGAGCGGCGCCGGGCGCTGGGGCAGGAGCCGGTTGTGGGGCGGCGGGCGCCGGAGCGGGGACAGGCGTTGGAACCTGGCCTTGGACCATCGGAACCTGGGCGAGCAACAACGCGACGGCCAGAACCGGCAACGTCCGGGAGACGAGGCGGTGAAGAAACAGGCGATGTGCGCGCAAGCGGTTCACAGAAGGGGTTCCTTGCTCACTGGTTGTACCGGAAATAGCACTCGTACCGAACGATGTTGTACAGGTTGTCGTAGTTAATGGCCTGGGCCAGGAAGGCGCGAACACTGCCCGGGCCGATGTTGCCGATTTCGATGGTCTGCGTGTCCATCAGGTCGCGGTTGGGATTGAAGAACCGCACTTCCAGCACGACCCCGCTCAATTCGCGGGCGCTCTGGTTGCGGATCAGGCCCGTCACGTTGTAATTGACTTCGCGGGCGCTGTAGAGATCGTTGTTCAGGCGCGACTTGTAGGCGTTGTCGTTGAAGACCACAAGAGGCTGGCGTTCGCGTTCGATTTCGCTGCGGCGCTCGGGGGTCACCGGCACGATCTGGCCTGCGGCGTCGGTGGTCAGGCGTTCGCGGATCGTGGTGTTTTCACGCAAGGCCGCGTTGAGTTCGTAGCTGCGCACGTAGGCGTCGCGCGCCTCATCGTAGCGCTGCAAACGCCAGAGCGCGTTGCCGAGTTTCAGGTGCAAGTCCGCGTTGTTGTAAAGATTGCCGTTGTGAGGGTCGGCCTGAATAGCGGCTTTGATGGTTTCGATTTCCTGAGCCACCTGTCCCAGTTTGATTTCTGCGCGTTGGTTGCGTTGCTTCTGGGCGTTGTCAATCTCGGCTAGGCATTGCCGCGCTTCCGCAACATATTGCCCGTTCGGATAGGTCTCAATGTATTGCAGGTAGGCGATGCGGGCGTCGTGGTAGGCGCGCACCTGATCGTTGAAGTAGCATTTCCCCATCAGGAACAGCATTTTCTGACGCACCTGACTGTCCGGGGAATTCTGCGCCAGCCGCTCGTAAAGCGCCCGCGCCACCATGTATTCTCCCTGCGAGAAGCGCTGTTGCGCTTCCTGTATCTCCTCGGCCACGGTGAGACGCCGGGCATACGAACACCCAGTCTGAATCGCGACGGCCAGCAACAGGGACAGACAGAGGAGGGTGCGTTTGGAGACGTACATGGCAGTCTGGTTCCTGTGTGGGATAGGGCGCGTGGGTTATTTGCATGGACGCGCCTCGTCCAGACAGGGAGCAAGAAGCGGACCAATCCCGGATTTAGGCTGTTTCAAGAGGAGTAGATCCAGTCTATCTCCTTTTTTTAGAGTTATATAGAGATGCGTGCCCGTGGGGATGGGAAGAAAAGGGGGGGAGGTCCAGTTTCGTTCGATATGGTTCAAACCGTGCGGCGCAGGCGGGGGGAAGTGAACCAAATGGTCCGTTTTGAAAAGGAGTGGGGGATTCCATAAAGACTTGGCCCGGTATCTCCATATGGTGAAGATACCGGGCCAGAGGATGGAGCAAACTGGAAGGGACACTTATTCCGGAAGCGGTTTGTCCTTGGTTTCCGGAGCGAACGGCAGGATGAACATCGCCAGAATAAAGATGGATGAGAGCGCCAGCGCAGCGATCTGGATGCCATGATCTCGCTTAATGACGCCGAAAACAAAGGGCGTCGCCGCAGCCAGGAAGCGCGCCACGTTGTACGAGAAACCCACCCCGGTCGCTCGCAAGCGGGTGGGGAAGATTTCGGGGAAGTAAACTGCATACCCGCCGAAGATCATCAGCAGAGAAAATCCCATGAGCGGAAACAGGATGAGCGCGGAGGCAAACGAGTTCGTATAATAGAAGGTCAGCGGGATTGTGATCAGACACAAGATAAAGGCGACCAGGAAACCGGGCTTTCGTCCGAAACGTTGGGCGATCCAGGAGTACGCCATCACGCCGAAGAAACTGCCCGCATTTTGAGCCATGATACACAGACTCATCTTCCGGTCCACCCCAGCCTTCAGAGATTCCAGATTATTCGGATTCAGGGCCTCGCGGATCAATTCCGCCGTCCACGTGCCGATGCCCCAGAAACCCACGACCCCCACAGCGGCCAGACTCACCCCGACGAGGGTATTGCGCAACAAGATTCGATCCTGGAAGAGGCGCAACATATTGCCCATTTCCTCCCCCGCGCTTTTGCTTTTGTTCCAGGCCTCCGGTTCCTTGATAAAAAACTGGATGATCCCCACTAGGAAAGCCGGGATGACGCCGACGGCGAAAACCCAGCGCCAACCCCAGTCTGGATTCGCTCCGACGTAGAAATAAATGATCCCGGCCATGATGTTTCCGACCGCGGACATGGCCTGGACGATGCTCAACGCCATGACGCGGGCGTGCGCGGGGAAGGTTTCGGCCACCAGCGAGGCGCCCGCCGCAAACTCGCCCCCGACCCCCAGACCGGTGATAAATCGCAACACAATGAATTGAATGGGACTTTGCGCCAGTCCACTCAGACCCGTCCCGGCGGCGTAGATCAGAATGGTCACGGACATGGTACGCGTTCGGCCCAGCCGGTCGCCGACCATCCCAAAGAAAAGTCCGCCCGATGCCCACCCAATAATCAACCACATCTGGGCGGTACCGACCCAACTGTCCGTTTCCTTTTTGACCATTTCCGCAGTAAACGCCGGATCCGATTTGTGTACGATCTGTACCAGTTCGGTCAGAGCCGGAGTTTTGGCCTGAACGTACAGCCATTGGTCCATGGTGTCGAACATCCAGCCGCAACAAGCGACTGCCAGTACCAGCCAGTGGTATCGGGTCAATCCTTCCGTCCAACGCTTCTTCACCAGGGGGGCGCCATTCTGGGTCATGGATCTGTCTCCGTTCTTCTGAGTCCTGCGTGATTTGTCGGGATACCCTGAGGCGAAGGGATGCCAGAGGGGTGCTGATTGAATGCGCCTGATCCTACTTGCTGACTTTTCGGAGCACAAGCCCTTTTTGCTGGAATTTTGCTCGTGCGAGGAAAAAATCGGGGATACCGGCAGGGTCGCGGACACGCGGCGGGTGAATTGACAGTCCGAATCGAACCTTGCTATAATGTGGCGTGGATTGGAACGTTTCTGAGGGTGGAGTCCGGTAGAAAATTTGCGATCGGGAAAGAAGACGGTTTCCTGGAAAAGGGTCTTAACATGATTGGTCTTGGGCGGCGGCGCATCTGGTGGTTTCGGACGCTTGCGTTTTTTTCTCTCCTGCTGGCGCCGAGCGTCTTTGCGCAGGTGGTCATCAACGAGGTCCACTATGACCCGGATGTGAAGACCGAGCGGGTCGAGTTCATCGAACTCTACAATGCGGGCGCCAGTGGAGTGGACGTGGGCGGGTGGCATTTCTCCGAAGGTGTCACTTACACGTTCCCGGCGGGAACGCAACTGGCGGCGCACGGTTTTCTGGTCGTCGCTCAGGATCCCGCGGCGGTTCAAGCCAAATTCGGGGTTGCGGCGGTGGGACCGTTCATCGGTTCTCTGAATAACGATGGTGAGAAGGTGGTGTTGCGGAATCATCTCGCGGAAGTGGTGGACGAGGTGGAGTACGGGTGTGGCTTCCCGTGGCCGACCTCCCCACGGGGAGCGGGGGCGTCCCTGGAACGGATTCACCCCGATCTGGATGGGGATTTGGGCGGCAACTGGCGGCCTTCGGGGGGATATGTCGAGGGAATCTCGGTGACGCTTTTCCCGGCGGGGGGCGAGTGGTCCTACCGGAAGGGAACCTCCGAACCGTCCTCTCCCACCCTCACGGCCTGGCGGGAACCCGCCTTTGCTCTGGACGATACGTGGCTCAGCGGTACGGCGAGTATCGGGTATGGAGAAGGGTTTGTAACCACGAATCTCTCCGATATGCAGTACGGGTACCCGACCTTGTATTTCCGGAAAAAATTCACGATAGACGATCCCGCGCAGATTGCCTCACTGGTGTTGCGCGCCCGGTTCGACGACGCCATCAATGTCTGGATCAATGGCAAGCCCGTTCTTTCCGAAGGGGCTTACGATTTTGAACAACCCTGCACCGCTCTGGCGCGGGACAATCGTCAGGAGGAGCAAGCCTTTCAGAGTTTTCTGCTTCCCGCTCCGGGCGATTACCTGGTCGCCGGCGAGGAAAACGTCATCGCCGTTCAACTGTTGAACGTCACGTTGGACAGTTCGGACGCCACGTGGGATGCGGAACTGATTGCGGGCCCCCTGGTAAACGCGGCGCCCACGCCGGGGGCGGTCAATACGGTCTATTCCATGCAGCCCCCTCCCTGTCTGCGCCAGGTCGAGCATTCGCCCCAACAGCCCACCTCCAATGTGCCCGTGACTATTTCAGTCAAGGTGACTTCTCCGATCGCGACGACCTCGGTGACGCTGGATTACCAGTTGGTCAACCCGGGCGCTTATATCCGGATCACCGACGCGGAGTACCAGACCCAATGGACGACGCGGGTCATGCGCGACGACGGACTGAATGGGGATGCGGTGGCGGGTGATTCGATCTATTCGGTTCAGATTCCCGCAAACCTGCAAACGCACCGCCGTCTGGTGCGCTATCGCATCACGGCGTCGAGCAGCAATGGCCGGACGGTGAGCGCGCCTTACTCGGACGATGAGGTTCCAAACTTTGCGTACTTCGTTTACGACGGAGTGCCCGCGTGGGCGGGGGCTTACAATCCCACCGGCGCCGCCCCCGCCAACCAGATGATGACTTTTGACACGACGGTGATGAATTCTCTGCCGGTGTACCACTTGATCTCGCGCTCGAAGGATGTGTTCGATTGCCAGTACAATCCGAACTATTACAGCCGGATGTACACGTTTACCGGCACGTTTGTGTACGATGGCGAGGTGTACGATCATGTCAACTATCGCATCAAGGGCGCGGCTTCGACCTATGTCGTGGGGAAGAACAAATGGAAGTTCAACTTCCCGCGAGGGCATGCCTTTCAGGCGCGCGACAACAACGGCAAGAAGTATGGCGAGAAGTGGGACAAACTGATTTTTTCGACAGGGACTTGTCCCTGGTGGCAATACCCGCATCCGGGTGGCCCGTGGGATCAGGGGACCGATGGGATGGTATTGAACGAAGCGCTCGGGATGCGCTTCTTCCAACTGGCGGGAGTGCCGGCCAGCAACACGAACTTCGTGCATTTCCGCGTGATTGACATGCCGGCGGAGTCCGACCCCAACAACCAGTACGAGAGCGACTTCTGGGGGTTGTATATCGCGATCGAACAGCCGGATGGACGTTTTCTGGATGAACGCGACCTGCCGGACGGAAATCTGTACAAAATGGCGGGTGGCGACACCCATCTTCTGAACCAGGGGCCGTTCGATTCAGTGGATCTGTCCGACGTGAACGCCTTTATGAGTTATGACACGGGGTACAACAAGACGAATCCGCTCCAGCCGTTTTCCTGGTGGGAAGCCAACTGCAATCTGCCCGCGTATTACAGTTACAACGCGGTGTCGGTCGGGATCAACAACTCGGACCGGCGCCCCGAGTGGAATTGCCTGTATTACCGGAACCCCCAGACCGCGCAATGGGCGATGTTGCCGTGGGATCTCGATTTGTCGTTCGAGTACGGGCCGCATTACACGGACATGGAGCACTGGCGGAATGTTCTGAGTTACGAACAGGCTGCGATTGACTACGCCAACCGATCGCGCGAACTGCTCGATCTGCTTTTCAACCGCGACGAGGGGGGACGGCTCGTGGATGAGTACGCCGCCTTTGTCTCCCGCTCGAGCGGGGGACACACGTTCTTCGAGGCCAACCGGGCCATGTGGGAGTACCACCCGCGGGTTATCAACACGGGGCGTCAGGGGCGTTTCTTTGCCAACAACGAATACCTGACGGCGACGAATCAACTCAGTTTTGCCGGAGTGGTGGATTACATGAAGCGCTATGTGGCGGGGGAGACCTGGCCCGACGGGGTCTGGCAACCGAGCGACGATACGTTTGGGGGTTTGCTTCTGAAGCGGCAGGCCGAGGATGCCGCGATTCCTGCCACCCCGACCCTGACTTGGCTGGGATCGCCGAATTATCCGATCAACGATCTACGGTTCCGCACGAGCGCGTTTGCCGATCCTCAGGGGGCGGGGACGTTCGGCGCTCTCAAGTGGCGTGTTGGCGAGGTGACCGACCCGAAGGCGCCTCAGTACGATCCGGAAGACGGGGGTAAGTATGAAGCGCTCGCCGTGTGGGAAAGTCCGGACTTGACGACCTTCTCGGATACGATCCGGATTCCGGCCAGCAGTCTGAAGGTGGGGCATGCGTACCGCGCCCGCGTCCGGATGCGCGACAACACGGGACGCTGGAGCCACTGGTCCAGCCCGATCCAGTTCATCGCAGGCGAGCCGGATACGCTCACGAGTCTGCGCGAGCATCTGCGGATTTCCGAACTGATGGTGGAACCTCCCGCGGGTGGAGCCTTTGAGTATGTCGAACTGCGCAACATGAGCGATCGGGAAATATTGACGCTCAGTGGGGTGGCGCTGACCGACGGCATCGCCTATGTGTTCCCGGAAGGCGTCACATTGGGACCGGATAGTTATCTTCTCGTGTCTCGCGATTCATCGTCCGATTTCTCGTCGTTCCGCACGTACTATGGTCTGGATGCTTCGACACCGGTCTATGGTCCCTATTCCGGTCAATTGGACAACAACGGCGAGCGGCTGCGTCTGGCCTCGGCGGTGGGGGGGACGGATCTGGTCGTGTTCGAGTACAACAACGCGCGCGGCTGGCCGGTGGCTGCCCAGGGGGGCGGGCACTCGATGGTTCCGCTCAACGACACGGTTACCAGCGATTCTGCCAGGGGAGCGCTCGACTACGGCGGAAACTGGCGTGTGTCCACGTATCGAAACGGGTCTCCCGGCGTTGCCGACCCGCTTCCCCCGGCGGGGTTGGTTCTGAATGAATTTGGCGCGAACACCGCATCAAACGACTGGATCGAACTCTACAACCCCACGACCTCGACGATCGTTCTGAACGACTATTATTTGAGTGACGATGTGACGAGTCCCTCCAAGTGGGCGATTCCGAATGGGACAACAATCGCCTCGGGAGGATTTCTCTGTTTTGATGAATCCTCGGGATATGGCAACGGCGCGTTGAATTTTGGATTGAGCGCGACGGGGGAACAGGTGGTGTTGTCGTACCTGCCGGGAACGAACGCGGACCGGATCGTGGATTGTGTCCGGTTCAAAGCGCAGGAGGAAGGGCTTTCGTTGGGGCGTGTCCCCAATGGAGGACCGTATTGGTACATCCTCAGACCGTCGCCGATGACCGGCAACACGAAACCGCTCCGTGATCTGGTGCTCTCGGAAGTGATGTACCACCCGGAAGATGACCTGACGACGCATTCTTATGTCGAAATCTACAACCCCACGACTCAGACGCTCCCGCTCTCGAACAGCGCCGGGGGATGGCGGATCACGGGCGAGGTCGGATATCTGTTCGCGCCGGGAACCACTCTGGCGCCGGGTGCGCATCTGGCGATTGTGGGGTTCAGCCCGGCCAATCTCTCCATGTCGGATAACTTTTACCGGTACTACCAGCTGCCGGGTGTCGAGGTGAATCTGGCGGGCGAGTTTACCGTGAATTCGGGTGAACGTATTTCGAAAAAGACGGGACGTATCGCATTGGAGCGGCCACTGGCGCCCGTTCCGCCCGCGATCTTCCCCTCGTGGGTCGTGGTGGACGAGATGTTCTACTTCGACGACAAGCCGTTCCCGTCCGAACCGGATGGGGGGGGGACGGCGCTGCATCGGGTGGATACGACCCACTCGGCGGTGGACCCGTTGAACTGGAGATCGGGAACCCCCTCGCCCGGAACGGCGGTGGACCTCTACCGGTTGGATCTGACCGCTACAACGGGCGGACAGGTGACGGTGACGCCTCTACAGGGGTGTTATGTGTCGGGGGATATCGTGTCCCTTCGCGCTGTGCCGGAAAGTTATCACCTTTTCGTCCGTTGGGAAGGCGATGTCCCGGCGGGACAGGAAACGTCGCAGGCGATCAAAATGACTATGGATCGTGACCAAAAGGTAAAGGCGGTTTTTGAACACATCCCGCTGGAAGGGAAGAGCAGCATCCTGCTCATTCATTGAGATAAAGAGGCGAAGAACTCACACCCCGATGCCGAGCCAGTGGCCGGTCTGATAGACCACGGCTGTGACGATCCAGGCCAGGATCGTCAACCCGGCCATCTGGAGCGCGGCCCATTTCCACGATCCGCTCTCGATGCGGGTGGCGGAGACGGTGGCCACACAGGGCATGCCGATCAGGCAGAAGAGCATGATGCAGAAGCCCACGAGGGGGGAGTATTCGGCGCGCAGCCGCTCGCGCAGCTTTTGCGACTCGGCGTCGGTGTCGCCGAGGGAGAACACAATGCCCAGCTGCGCCACGAAGACTTCCTTGGCGGCGAACGCGCCGATAAGCGCCGTGGCGATGCGCCAGTCGAACCCCAGTGGTTTCAGGATGACTTCCAGCCCGCTTCCGATGCGCCCCGCCAGCGAGGAACGCATCTGTTCGCCCCGTTGGATCATCGGGCGGCTTTCCTCTTTTTCCCGGAAAGGTCCCGCCATGTCGTACTCGAACCGGGTGGCCGCCTGCCAGACCAGGGGATCGTTCTGTTTGAGCGATGCTTCGGCTTCGGACAGGAGGTGGTTGTCCAGCAGGTTTTGTCCGGTCGTGTCCGTTCTGTCTTCTGGAGCGGTGGTTGCCGCGCGCGCCTGAGAAACTATCTCGACAGCCGAGCGGAAACGCTGAAGGGCCGCTCCATCAGAACCCGTTTCGAGTTCCTTGATTTTTTGCTGAAACGCTTCTTCCGCCATCCGATACTCAGGTTCGGATTCGTAGTGTTGTGCCTGGATCGCTTCCTTCCCCAATTCCGCCTCCACAGCCTCGCGCAGAACGGTGGCGTCCGGGGGCAGCCCGATCAGGGTGTTCAAGTTTTGAACGTCCGCAAGATATTCGCTTCGGTTCGCTGTTGCCGCGGCCTCGGAGTCGGTTTCGGATCGGGTATTGCGGGGATAGCTGGTCAAGGCCCACAACACGACCGAGATGCCGAGGATGACGGTGCCGGCCTTGCGCACATAGAGCCACCCGCGCAGCCACGCATGGTGCGCCAGGCTTTTCAGCGTGGGGATGCGGTAGGGGGGAAGTTCCATGACAAAGGGAAGCGACTCGCCTTTCAACAGGGTGTTGCGCAACAGGCGAATGCAGAGAATGGCCAGCAGGATGCCGATCACGTAGATGAGCCAGAGCGCGGGCGCCTGCCATTTCGCGGGAAAGAAGGCCGGGATAATCAGGGTATAGATGGGCAGGCGCGCCCCGCAGCTCATGAGGGGGATCACCATCATCGTGGTGAGCCGGTCGCGTCGGCTCTCAAGGGTTCGGGTGGCGAGAATCGCCGGAACGGAGCACCCGAACCCGGTCAGCATGGGGATGAAACTCTTGCCGTGCAGGCCGATGCGGTGCATGAGGTTGTCCATCAGGAACGCCGCGCGCGCCATATACCCGGAATCTTCCAGAAACGCCAGGGCGACGAAGAGGATCAAAATGCTGGGCATGAAGACCACCACCCCGCCGACCCCGCCGATCACCCCGTCAATCAACAGCGAACGCAGGGCGCTCTCGGAACCCCGTGGCCAGAAACTCGAGAGGGTGTTGCTGAGCCAGGCAAACCCCGACTCGATCCATTCCATCGGAATGGCGCCGGCCTTGAATGTCAGATAGAACACCGCATACATGGTCAGAAGGAAAATCGGTAATCCCAATGCCCGGCTCAGGAGGAGGGCGTCAATCTTGTCGGACATGTCGTGGCGATTTTCCACGGTCAGACGCACGGCTTCCTGACAGGCGCCGGAAATGAAACCGTAGCGCCGGTCTGCCAGGGCGATTTCCGGTTGGTCGCCCGTGAGCGTCTTGATGCGGGCGGAGCTTTTCTCCAGTTCCGTCAGGACAGACGTATCCTGCATGATCTGCCGCATTTCCCCGTCGTTTTCGAGCAGTTTGATCGCCCCCCAGCGGCTTTCCACTCCGTAGGGAAGCGGGGTGTTCGTCTGTTCTATCAGGTTTTGTATCCGGGCGATTTCCTCGTCCAGGTCCGGTCCATAGGGGATGCGGACGCGGGGGGGGGCTTCCGGGCGGTCGCCCACGGCGAGCGCCGCCTCGAGCAGATCGTCCACCCCTTCGCCTTTGTAACCGACGGTTTTGACGATCGGGGCGCCCAACAATTGAGAGAGCCGAGCGATGTCGAATTCAAGCCCCATTGCCTTGGCCCGGTCGCTCATGTTGAACACCAGAACCAGCGGCACTCCCAGTTCCATCAGCTGGACGGGCAGGTAAAGGTTTCGTTCCAGATTCGAGGAATCCACCACGGCGGCGACTACATCGGGCTGGTTTTCCAGCAGATACTCGCGCACCACACGCTCTTCGAGCGAATAGGCCGTCAGGTTGTAGGTTCCGGGCAGGTCCACGATTTCCAGATCACGCCCTTTATAGGTGCGGCTTCCCCGGTGCAGATCCACGGTGACCCCGGCGTAGTTGCCGGTGCGGAGATCTTCGCCGGTCAAGGCGTTGAAGAGGGTGGTTTTTCCGGAGTTGGGGTTCCCGGCCAGGGCCAGGGTGAGGGTCGGTTTCAAGGAAGTCCTCTTTGTAAAGAAAGATATCGAAAGCGGTTTCAAGTCTTTCGTTGAATTTTAGTCAACCCGAAGAAATTTCGGCTACGTGAAAGGATGGGGCAAAAAAAGACCCGTCCTCGGTTTGCTTACTCGCCCAGCGGGGCAACCCGGATTTTCCGGGCCAGGCTGTGTCCCAGCATCAGGCGCGTGTCGTGGACCAGAATCACAAACGGTCCCCGTCCCTCGTTGCGCACCACCTGAATCTCGACTCCGGCGTGGAGGCCCATTGAGGCCAGGTGCGCCTGCAACTCGCGTCCGCCCATGTCGGCGGCCAGAAAGCGGACCCGGTGACCCTGGGCCACGTCGGACAACCGATGGTGGAGTGTTTCATGGTGGGGGATTGTTGTTCCCAAATGCCGGTGCATCTGTTGGGGATTCTCCATTCTGGCGTGTGACACGCCCGGACGCCGGTCAGGCGCCCGAATTGACAAACCCGTGTCCTTCGATCCAGCGCGCGTCGCCCAGGGGCTTTTTTTCCACGTGTTTCAGGAACGAGACGAATCGTTCCTGAATTTCCGGGGAAATCACATGTTCGAGGGCGCAGGCCACCCGGTCGGCTTCTCCGGGCGTGATGGACAGAACATTGAGAAAGAAGTCTTTAAAGATCCCGTGCCGCTGCGCCATGGTCTCGGCGATGGCGCGTCCGGCGGGGGTCAGGGTCACGACCTCGAAGGGGGCGTAGTTGATCAGCCCTTTTTCGGATAGAGACCGCAGGGCGCCGGTGACGGAGGAGTTGCTGACCTTCAGTTCCCGGGCCACATCGCGGGGTTTGGCCGCCTGTTTGGCGTCCACGATGTGTAAAATGGCTTCCAGGTAGTTTTCCAGGCTTTCGCTGAGGGTCTCTGCCGGGTTTGTCATTCTGGCCCCATCCTTACCCCAGGGTCTTGGGCGACCATTAAATCCTTCGCCTCTCCTAAAATTATTTGCCTGAACGAACGGAATGTCAAGCGTTTTATCCACATCCATGCGTAAAAGACTGAAAATAGGGAAGACTTGACAGGATGGGAAGGTGCGCACTATGGTAAAAACCCTTGAATGCCATTTCCTGGCGTGGAAGATTTTCCTCTTCAAGAAGGTTTCTATGAAGACTTTCTTTTCCTTGAATCAACGATCCGGCTGGCGATCGGGTTATCGGCTGTTTTTGCGTCTGTTTTTCAATCTGACCGGGATCGGGGTGATCGGTCTAGCCGTTTATTCGAGTCTTTTCCGGGCGGACAATTACCCCACTCAGGATTTTTGGACCTGCGCCTATCACGTTTCGATTTTTCAGGATATTTTCGATCGGGGAGAGGGGTGGTTTCAGGCGATTGGGAAAGTCGAGAGTCCATCGCCCTATGAGATGGGTTGGGGAGGAATGGCTTCGGCGTTCGATTGGACGCCCAGCCGGGCTTTGAGAATCGCGGAAATCGTAAATATTCTGTTATTGTCGGCCGGGTTTGTGGTGTTTGGCCGCCGTTGGACGTCGAAAAGTACGCCGTGGGGGTTACTTGTCGCCATCCCGTTTTTGTTCTGGGGGCGCGGCTTTTACCAGACACCGGAGTATCATCTTGCGATGTTGCCCCTGGTTGCTCACTACCACACCACCTTCGGTTTCGCTCTGGCGCTTTTCTCGCTTGCTCTGCTCACGGACTATTGCCGGAGCGAGTCTCTCAACGATTGGCGCGCCTGTTGCCGGCTGGCCGGAGCGGCCTTCCTTGGAGCGGGGGTCGCGTTGTGCCATTCCATCACCTCGTTCTTCTTTCTGATTCCCATGGCTGTCGTGACCGTATGGTTTCAGTCTCATTCCCGGCGACATCGTCTCTATGGGCTGTTGTTTTTTCCGGCCATGTTTCTGGCGGTCATGCTTTGGCCCTGGCGGGAAGTCGCGGTCGCGCCCCTGATCAAATACATCCAGTCTGAGCAGAGTGGGGAAATGGCGGTGAAGACGGAATCGCGTCCGTCGGCTGCCTTGAACGCTGACCCGGTATCGTCCCCGGAACCGGTTCAACCGGTTGGTTTTCTGGAACGTATTCGGACCAAGCAGGTGACCTTCAATCCAGGGCAGTACAAGGTTCATTTCACATTGTCTGAGATTTTTTCCCGTGCGCCCGCGTTGAAATGGGGATGGCTCTTCCTGGCCGTGTGGGTTTTCCTGCGCCCCCGGAAGCGGATCGTCTGGGCCCTTGTTCTGTCCATCCTGTTACTTCTGGCGGGTTGGGCATTCTCCGGTTATATTTTGAAATTTACTCAAGGGGGGCGTTTTCTCTATTTCATCGGATTCCTTCTGCAACTGGTAACGATTCGGGCACTGTGGGATCTGATGGCTGCACCCAGATGGAAATGGGTGTTAAGTCTTCCCCTGCTGCTTTGTCTCTATGTGCCCATGCGAGACTGTGTCGAGGGGTACCGGAACAATTTCTGTACTTCGAAGGTCCTGATTCGCCTGCCTGTGGATCAACTTGCTGAAATCCGGAAACGAGTGGGAGACGAGAAGGTCTTGTGTGATCTTGAAACGATCAACTATCTGTCGGCTTTTGGGATTCAGCCCGCCTGGATCGAGCGAGTCTATGGACCGGTTGCTCCCAAGTTGGCGCCTGCTTCCCTCCAGAACTGGTGGGCGTGTCCGCTGGACGGGAAAGGTCTGTTTTGGGCGGTGAAGGAATCGGGAGCCAGTTGGTTGTTGTTCGATAAACAGGGAGTCCACGACCTGAAACAGATCCATTCCGCGACGCGCGCATTTTGTCAAACCCTCTATTCCCGTTCGCCCGCGCTGGAATCGGTTTACGAATCGGAGGTCTATATCCTGTATCGCATTCGCAGTACGGATGAGACCGCAAACGCAGATTGCAGCGCGATCCTGCAAGCCATTGAGGAGGCGCAGGATCTGTTCCAGTGGGAATCGCTTCATGGCTTGTATGAAAACTGCGTGGAGAAAAACCCGGTTGTTGTGAACGCATTTTCGAAGAAAGAACAGACGCTTCTGGCGAGTGTGCCGGTGCGAGGGGTGCTGGTGGACGGGGTCGAAGTCGTCGGTTTCAGGTGGTCGAAGATTCAATCGGAAAAGTCTGACAACCAGACGGGATATCGGGGAATCTGGTTGCTTCACATCACGAAGAAACCGGTCTTCAATGAACAGGGAACATTGAGTATTGCTCTGTTCGGGAAACCCGATTCGGAGCATCAGGCCTGGTTCCTGCAACAAGGTTATAAGAAGCCGGAGTTCGGCTTTACTCTGTCCAATCTTCCCTGTCAGGATTGGCGGGACGGGTCCTATTACCAGGCCTCGCGGTTGTTTCCCGTTCCCGTGGCATCCTACCATTTGCAGACTTGTCTGAGTTACGACAGAGGCTCCGGCTCAAAACAGATTGGAGCCCGGATAGATCTGGGCCAGAGGTTGGCGGAGGGGGATTGAGGAACGGTTTGTGTGTCTTGTCACAAGATTTCGAAATAACAGACCACCCGTTGTTTCAAGGTATTGGCATTCAGTATCAGACGGCGGTTTGAGGCTTCCGAGACGGAAATGACCCGGATGGCCTGTTGCTGGTTGGGAGTGGCGTCCGGGACGAAACGGTCGAGTTGGTTGGGCGCGGCGAGCAAAGCAGCCTCGTCGAGGAAGTTCCCCTCGTGGTGGGGGAAGAGGGCCAGGTAGAGCATCTCGGTCTCGACGATTTCGCTGAAGAAATGGGTGCCGAGCGACACATCGGGGATAATGTCTTTGTTCATGGTCACGATTTCGCACAGGGCGGCGGCCTGGCTGATTTCGGCGAAAGTGACCGGTACGCCAAGCGAGGGCGTGGTGGTCCCCCAGCGTCCGGGGCCCAGGAGCAGAGTGGTGGCTTGAGGGGCATGGTCGGCGAATTCGCGGTTTATCCGGCCGATGAGCCGCGCCACGGTGTAGCGTTCCTGCATCGAAAGGGATGAGTAGATGGAGGGCACCACATAGACCACCCAGTCGAGGACACTTTGCCGGCTCTGGCCAATGACGGCGCTTTGCGCCTGGAGTATCTGGTTTTCGGGCGGAATATTTTCCGGTGGATCCACGATGCAACCCCCTCCCTGGACCTGAAGGGGACGGCACTGCACAACGTTGATGCGGTAATCGGTTGCGTCGAGGAAGTTGACCGTGAACTCGATGTCCACGGGGTATTGGTAGGCTTCCTGCAGGGTCTGGAGAATCTGGCGCATGTCTTCGACAAAAGGAGTGTTGGTCAGAATGTTCTCAAAAGTCAGAACCCACGAGAAGACGTTTGAGAGACCGCGTTCCCGCGCGGTCCGATCCACGCCACTGTCGCGTGTGGCGAAGAGATCCAGTGGAATGTCCGGGCTGTGTTGGGCGACTTCCCGGAAATCCATCGAGACCAGCTGGTTTGCGTTCAGGTCCAGGACGTCCACTTTATGCTGGGCGTATTGGCCGATCTCGTCCAGCGTGTGTTCGGGTCGTTTCTCGGGGGCGTTCAGCGCCACGACGCGCGTGTAATCGTCGTCGCTACGGTCCACGGCCCGGGTTCCCAGGCCGAAGACCAGGCGCAGCATGCCCGCTTCCGGGTCGATCGCTTCGTTCCAGACGTAGGGGTTGAAGGACAGCCCCACTCCGCCGATCTGCGGATAATAGAGGTCTCCGTTTTGCGCCCCCGAGACCCGCTGGACCAGAAGCGCCATCTGTTCGTCGCGGTCCAGCAGACCCCGGCGCGCACGGTAACGCAGGGCGTCGTCGCTCAGGCTGGAGGCATAGATGGTCTGGACGGCGGAGATAAAGTCGGCCAGACGCTTGGTGCGCGGACCCTGGTTGGCGCAGAAAACGCTCTCGTATTTCCCCGCAAAGGCGTTTCCGAAGTTGTCCTCGAGCAGACTGCTCGATCGGACGATGATGGGCGATTGTCCGAAGTAGTCGAGCATGTCGGAAAACTGCATGACGAGGTGGTCGGGGAACGTTCCGCGCAGGATCTGGCGGCGCGCTTCGGATGCGCCTTTCAGGAAGGTGTCGGGATTGCGCTGGCTCTCGCGAACCCACCAGCACCCGTTGCGGACGAGGTAGGTATAGAAAACGTCCGACGCAATGAAGAACGAATCGTGCATTTCGCGCAGTTCGCGCCAGCGGGGCAGCCCTTCACGCAGGATGCCGCGCGCCAGCAGCATCCCGACGGATTTGCCCCCGATCAGGCCGGTTCCGATAATGCGTTCGCCGATGCGCAGCACCTCGCTGAGGGTGAAGTGCCGTTCGCACAGTTCTACGATTCGTTCGTCGCGCGAGATGGCCATGCGGATCAAGAGGCGGAAGAGGCGGGCGCCTTTCCCCTCGTGGCAGGCATCTTCCCCCTGACTTTCGAACAGCGCCTCCGCCTGGGCGAAGGTCCGGTTCCAGATGTCGAGGTGGGCTGGCCCGGCCTGCAACTCGGGCCGGGGAACCTGCGAGAGGATCTCGGCGATGGTGATGCTGTCGGTGACGGCGGGGAACTCGTTGCCGCGCCAGGCGTGGAGCATGTACATCGTGGGCGAGTACCGGTGCAGAACCTTGATCGGGCGGACGTAGAGGACATTCTGATACCGATGCACGTCAAGAAACAACTGCGTGGTGTCGGTGATGGGCGAGGTGGCGTAGAACGAATGGCGGTTGCGCAGAAGGGGAAAGTAGGTGAGGGTAGCCAGATCGTAGAGGTAGGGGCAGGTCAACAGGAAGAAGTTGGCCAGCATCTGGTCGCCGTACCAGTGTGTGACCAGATCGGTCAGGCAGTCGAAAATATAGAATGCGCCCCGCCCCGCTTCCTCGATGACGCGGTGGACCTTGAAGAGGAACGACTCGAACCCCTCCGCCGGGTCGAGGGTGTGGACCTGCGCGCCGTCTTCTTCGCTGGCCAGAGGCGCATGGTTCGCAAACCGGAAGTAGATCAGTTTCTTGCCCGTGCGCCGGGCATACGCGCAGTACGGCTCGATGAACGGGATGAAGTCCTCGATCTCGTCAATCTGCCAGACGACGTTGTCGCCCGCCAGAATGCCCCCCACCACCCGGTCCAACCCCGGGAGACCACTGCTCAACGGCCTGTTTTCCATGAGATCCCTCCAGTGTTACCGGATTTGAGTTGGGGCGGAATCGTATGCGAAGAGGCGAAAGCGTTTATTTTTTCCCGGCTTCGGCTTCCCACCGCGCCGCCTCGCCCAGCCGCTCGATGATGGGCAGGTGTTGCGTGCAGGCCTCTTCGCACTGGCCGCACTCGATGCAGTCGCCCGCGGAAGCTTTGCGCATGGCCAGCAGGCCCCAGTTGTGCTGGAAATCAATGTCCTGGACCATTTGTTCGTCGGTTTTGCCGAAGATCTGTTTGTCGTTGTAGAATTGCATGTACGAGGGAACGGGAATGTCCTGAGGACACCCTTCGCAGTAGCCGCATCCGGTGCAGGCGGCGTTCATGTTCTGGCTGATATGTGCGCGGATGCTGTCGAGTTGTGCGGTCGTGAAGGCTTCGGCCCGGTCGGCGATGGCGCAGGCCATGTCAATGTGTGCGCGTGTGGTGAATCCGACAATGGCGGTGGAGATTTCCGGGCAGGCCGTCACGAAACGCAACGCCGCCTCGGTGGGGGTTTCGCCATTCGAGGCGAGGAAGGCGAGTTCCTTTTCGTGCGTCGGGATGGCGCCGCCGAACAGTGGGTTCATCGAGACGACGCCCACCCCGGCCTGGTAAGCGGCCTGGATGCCGTCCCAGCGGTAGGGAAAATTGAGGATATTCACGCCCAACAGGACGCCCTCGACTTTCCCGTCCTCGACAATGTGCCGGATTTCGTGTCCCGGCTGGTGCGACGAACAGACGATGTGGCCGATAAGGCCCTCCTGTTGGAGTTCGAGCAGGCCGTCGTACTGACCGCCGAGCTGGATGGCGAGTTCGTAGTGCGCGGGCTTGCGCAGGCACCAGATGTGGTAGAAATCAATTTTGGAGACGCCCAGGCGGTCGAGCGACCGGCGCACCTGGTCCTTGGCCTTCTGCGCGGTGTCGAACGAGGTGGGCATGCCTTTGGTGGAGACGAGGAAGGGGCCGGGCATGTTCTTGAGCGCGATGCCGAAGATGTCCTCGCTCTGGTCATCGCAGTAGCCTGGCGCCGTGTCGAAGTAGTTGATCCCCTTCTCGCACGCGTAGTGGAGCAGTTCTGCGTTTTTCTCTTTGGGCAGGGAGGTGTCGAACCGCATCCCGCCGAATCCCACACAGGAAACCTGCACGCCGGTTTTGCCATAGGGTTTGTATTGCATCTTGTCGTGAGCCTCCCGGTTGAAACTAGTGGATCGGGAACCGGAACGCGGAGGGGGACTCCGGTTGCGGATTCTCCGAGTATTTGATAATGCACGGTCCATTGCCCGTTTTCCGGACCGAAGTCCGAAAACTGGATGCGGCTTGGGCCGATAGACTTAGTCATAGCGTCTGGAGAAAATGATGTCAACCCCGATGCGCTTGCATGCGCGGCAAAGTCCTTGACAGAATTCTCAACTCTTGCGATTACTCGTTGGAACGTTTGTTATGTGTTGTTTCCGGATGTGATACGACTTCCGTTCTGAGATTCACCCAAGGGGTATTGATCTGATGAGACTACGAATAGGTTCCGTAATGCTGCGTACGATTCTTTGTGTCCTGCTGACCCAATCGGTATCTTCAATTCGGGCGGAAGAACCGAACCATTCTTCAAGAGTCGAGGCCAGACAGGGGGGGTGGAAACATCGAACCGTGGACTGGAGTCAGAATCCCAATCCCGTAATCGGGGACTGGGGGTTCGATCGTCCCGGCTATCCGAAGGGTCTTTATATCCAGCTTGATTTCAACTCATAAGTGCAACTTTCTTTCTCCTTATACCCGTATATGTTTTCCTTCCACAAGGACTTCGTGTGGGGTCAGGTATCCCAGGGTTTTTCTCGGACGATTGTTCAGGAGGTCCTGGACCCTTTTGACCCACTCGACTGAGAGGTCTTTCAGCGGCATTTTCTTGGGAAAGTACTGACGGATCAACCCATTGGTATTTTCGTTCAGGCCGCGTTCCCACGAGTGGTAGGGACGGGCAAAGTACACCGAAACCCCCAAGGCCGCCGCAATGGCTTCGTGCTCGGAAAACTCCTTGCCGTTGTCAAACGTCAACGTTTTGAAGATTCCGCTCAACGGCTCGGCGCAGCGCAGAATCGCCTCGGTGACCTCGGACGCGCTCTTGTGCTGAACGGGTTCGATGAGCACGTACTGGCTCTTGCGCTCCACGAGCGTCACCAAGCCCCCCTGATGGTTCTCACCGATCACGGTGTCCCCCTCCCAGTCGCCGCGCCGCGATTTGGTGTCCACCACTGCCGGACGCTTCTCGATCCCCACCCGATTGGGGATTTTTCCCCGGTTCTCAGCGCTGCCGTAGCGTTTCTTGCGCTTACGGTTCGAGCGGCGCAGATTCTGCCACAAAGCGCCTCCCTGCTTCTTGTCAGCCGCCAGGTACTGGTAGATACGCTCGTGGCTGACCTTCTGGCCGATGTCGTGTTCCATGCGCCCGGAAATCTGCTCAGGGCTCCATTGCAGACGCAGTTTTCCGTCCACGTACTGGCGCACTTCCTCGGTGAACTTGACCGCTTTTGTCGCATTCCGGCGCCGGTTATCCGTCAACTCCTGCGCCTGCTGGGGACGGTAACCATTTCCTCCCGTGTTGCGCTTGATCTCTCGCGAGATCGTACTGGGGTGCCGCTCCAGCAATCGGGCAATCTCGGCCGTGCAATTTCCTGCTTTCTTCAGCGCGTGAATCTGGTATCGTTCTTCTCGGGTCAGTTGTTTGTATGCCATCGGTGCAGTGCTCCTTTCCAGGGTGTGAGCAAAAGGAGTGTACACAAACAACTGGCCCTTGCTCAATATCTGGAAAGTTGCACTTCTGAGTTGAATTCGGGCAGGGGGTTACTGTCAAGGAAGGAGAACCGGTCACCAACCCGTTCATCTACGACAACGACGTGTTTGACGATGTGTTTGACGATGAATGGACGATGGCCATGGCCAGCCTCGGCAAAATGAATCTGGTTGGGCTGATTGTGACGCCGGTGCTCACCGACGGGTGGGGTTTCTCGAGGCCGGAATGGATCAAGACCGCTCAGGACGCCCGGCGGCTGGCCGCGGAGTCGGGCATGGACATGAACCGGATTCCGGAAATCGTTATCGGTACTGAGGCCGAGAGCGAAAAAGCCGGCGAGAGAAAAGATTCCGCAGGCGCCCGGTTATACGTCGAGATTATCAACGAATCCTATCGGCGGAATCCGGATCGTCCCCTTCTGATCAGCATCGGTGGCCAGGGCGCGACCCTGGCCTCGGCGTGGTGTCTCGATCCTTCGATTGCGGATAAATGTGTTGTGTATTACACCGATATCCGGGTGTACAACGGCCACTACAGTTGGGCCTCGAAACTCATCGCGAAGCATTTCCGCGTGGTCAGCTGGGGCGACGACAACTGGTGGATACCCAAATCGGGACAAAACGAATGGCGGGTGTTGCCCCGGCCCGAGCATCCCGAAGCAAAGGACAACGATGTCCGCAGCGGTGAATGGAAACTTCTGACCGATATGAAGAAACCGATCCTCGACAACATGGTAAAAGGGTTTCAGACGCGCGGCGAGTATTGCAACGGTCCCCGCAAAGCGGATGCCTACGCTGATGGAACCTACATGCACGTCTGGCTGCCCGGCATTTTCTCTGATGCCGAACTGAAGACGGTTCGCGACGGAGAGGTGCTTCATGTTACGAGATTTACCCCGAAAAATGAAGACTTGGTCAAGGCTTGCGCTATGAAAATCCTTCTGGATCCAGCTGCCTATGGGGAACGCAAGTGATTATGTATGGGCAAAGGATACGCGCAGGTCTGAATTCGGGTGGCTTCCTGATTCAGAACAACTTGAATTCCTGTATCTTATCCCATCTCTAAAACCATTGACCCACCGGAACCTCTGGTGTGTAATAGGTGTCTCAGATGCGGCGGGCGTTGGGCTGCGGTTTCTGGGGCGGGGTGTTTTTCCTCCTACTTCCGATGACAGCCTGAGACGTGCCACGCCGGATCGAGCAGGAACTGCGTCGAATCCTCACAGGGGTCTTGTTTTCCTGACCTCTTATGCCTTGATGAAAGGAAGTAGAACAACATGATGGAGCCAGATGGAAAACCGATGATGACGGGTGCGCCTTTGAGACCGACCTGGGAAGAAAGGCCGCGCGGGGGAGGCAAGCGGTGGTTGAAACGCGGTTTCTGGATCATTCTGGCGCTCCACGTGGTGATTGGCGGGGGATATTTCTATGTCTGCTCACGGGCGTTCCTGCGCCAGTGGGTGTTACCGCGGGTGGAGAAGGAACTGGGGCGCACGGTCGAGGTGGAAGGGTACCGGTTCTCTCCCCGGGGCTTTCTGGAACTGACGAACGTGACGATCGGCGCGATTGGGGATGAGACGGAACCGTCCCTGGAACTGAAATCGCTGATGTGCCGATTCAGTCCGATGGGGCTGATGCGCCAGCAACTCGACGTGAGCGAGTTCGCGCTGGACACGGCCACCGTGCGGGTGACGCAAAACGCCGATGGCTCGTTGACCGGTCCCTTTCCGGTATTGAAGAATAAAAAGAAAGAAACGAACTCGACCAAAAACGGAGAACTCCCCTTCACCGTGGATATTCGCAACGCGAAGGTGGACAACCTGAACCTGCTCCTGACGCAATTGAAAGAGGGACAGAAGGAACCGAACCGGTATCGAGCCGAGCAGGTGACGGTCCAGTGTCCGCGTTTCACCTTCACGGAACCGGCGGAACTGACCACCGACGCGCGTTTGAACGCGCGGGTGGCGGTGCCGGGACCGGAACCGGACGCGCCCAAGAAGATGCAGGACTTTGCGGCGCTTTTCAGTGGAAAAATGGCCGTCGAGGCATCCGGACAGAAGTTCAAGAATCTTCAGGGAACGTTTGACATCTCGAAGGTTCAGGGGCAGGTTCAGGAGATAGACCTGGGTTCCTATGGCGTGACGCTGACGCCCCGGGTTGTGCTGGCCTCCGAGGATCTGATCCAGACCAGTGGAACCCAGTTGCGCGTTTTTTCGGGAGAGAAAACGCTCGCTCAGGCCGATCTGGGGGTGGAGTGGAATCTGAAGACGAAGAAGGGGACGGGCGCCCTGAAACTCAAGCCCGTGGACCGTCGGGTGCTCAATATCCTGGCCGCCGCGCAGGGGGTGGATTTCCGCGACACGACTGTGGCCATGCAGGCCAAGGGCGCGTTCGAGGCCAGTGGCGCGGTCGAGAATGTCGAGGTTGCGCTCGATGTCAAGAATATGAACGCGACCGGTGGGCCGTTCAAGGAGGGATTCCCCCGGACCGATTCGGTGGTGCGTTTCCGCGCGGCCTACCCCGCCGACCGGAAGGCCTTGCTGTTGGATGAGTTGGATGTTTCCGTGCGCCAGAAGGGGGAGGGGGAGGGGCGCGATGTCGTGGTGGCCAAACTCCTGAAGCCGCTCCGGCTCGATGCGGCCACGGGTCTGCCTCAGGCGGGTTCGATCGGGCCGAATGCTCTGACGGTCGCCATCCGCGACCTGCGGTTGGACCAGTGGCAGGCGATTCTATCCCCGAAATCAGGTACTCGGTTTTCTCAGGGTGTCTTGACGGGCGATCTGAAACTCGGGGAAGCGGATGGGGCGCCGGAGACGGTCGCTGTGACCGGAACCCTGAAGGCAGCGCAGCTGACGGGCGTGTCTGGCACGACGACGTTCGGCCCCCTGACTGCCGATACCCGGTTGGACGCCACGATTGACAAGAAACAGATGTTACGGCTCGGTTCGATGCAGGTGAATCTGACAGCCGAGGGACAGTCGGTTGGCTCGCTGTCGGTGACGGGGGAGATGGACGTGGCCGCCTTTACGGGCCAGTTTGAGACCGTGGTGCGGGGCCTGGAGGTCAATCGAATTCCCAGTTCCGCCCTGGCGACGGTTCAGGAGACGGTGCGGCAGGGGGCGTTCGATGCGTCGCTGCGGACGCGGCTGGAGGGCGGCAAGTCCAAGCGGATCTCGACACAAGGGGACGTGACGGCGCAATCGCTTCTGTTGCGCAACCCTCTGGAGCCGGAAGGGCAGCCGCTCGATCTGCCGATGAGTATGAATCTGCGCGCGGCGGCCAATCTGGCCGACAAGCGTCTGGAGATCAGTGAGGTCAAGGCCCTGATCGGAAAACAGGGTGAGGCGGGAACCGTCAATATGGACGGGACGGTTGAGTATGGAGGACCGCTTGTGGCGAAACTCAATGTGACGGCGGATCGGGTGCCGATCGGGCCGTTTGAACCGATGCTGACGAGTCTGAAGGATAAGGCCGATCTGAGCGGGGTGGTGGCCTCGTGTCAGCAGGCGGTTCAGTTTTCGTTGAAGGACAAACAGATGGATCTGACGGCCCAGGGGACGGCGGCCATCAAGGGCGTGCGCCCACCCCGCAAGCCCGAGGTGAAAACGGGGCAACCGTTCGATGTGACGGTTGACCAGGATGTGGTCACGCAGGGGAAACGGATCGAGGTGAAGAAAATGCAGATCGGCCTCCTGCACGCGGGGCGCAATGAAGCCGACCGTATCAGTATCTCCGGCGAGGTGGATCGCGCCAAGGCCGACCCGGGCGCGCTCAAGGGCGAGTCGAAATCGCTCGACCTGCAACCGCTGTTGCGTTTTATCGGGAAGGAACCCGCCGCCGACGCGCCGGATTTGCTGGCGCAGAATGTGACGTTCGATGTGGTGCCGCTTCAGGAGGGCCGTTACGAGATCCGGAACCTGTCGGCGGATGTGGCCCAGGGGCATGTGGTGTGTGAGAACTTCTCGTTCCAGAAAATTGAGAAACAGGACCCGAAACTCGAGTGGCGCGGGTTCAAGGCCGAGAAAATGGACATGGACACGCTGCTGGCCAATGTCGCGCCCGAGAAGCGGGGCTACCTGTCCGGTTCCGGCAAGATGGAAAGTGAAGGGGTCATGCAGGGTTTCACCCCCGAGGCGAGAGCGAAAAACATGCGCGTGAAAGCGACCGGTTCCATTTTGGATGGCAAGATCCAGAATGTCCCCATGGCCAGGGAGATCGGGGACCTGATCGGGGTGCCGGAACTTGAAAACATCACCTTCAAGGAATTCTCTACCGATCTTTCCTCCGCCGCCGAGGGCATTCAGGTCAAGGCGGTCGAAATTCTCGGCGACTTGCAACGCATCCGGTTCAACGGGCTGGTGGGGCATGATAACTCGCTCAACCTGCCCTTGATGTTGGGGTTGGGAGGCAAACTGCGTGAAAAGGCGACGCTCCAGAAGTTTGCCAGCTACCTTCAGGACGACGATAAGGGGTACCTCTCCTTCCCTTCGCCCTTCTCTGTGTCGGGGAACGCGGCTAAGCCGAAAATTCAGATCGACCTCGGTTCGGAAACGCTCGTGAACATGGGGCTGGGCGCTTTGGGCAAGGAACTCGAAAAACGCGGAGGCGCAGGAGGGACGGAACTGCAACAGGGATTGGAAGTCTTGAACGATCCTTCAAAAGCGGGAAATGTACTGGGCGATATTCTCAATAAGCAGGTTGAAGGGGATGCCACTGGAGCAACGGATGGGAAGAAGGGGAGCGGCGCGGAGAAGTCCGGCGATGCGGCCCCCAAAACGCCCAAACCGACATCGGAAAAAGGGGGATCGAAAGCAAAACCGACTCCGAAACCGACTCCGTCGCCAGTTGCCACTCCTGACTCCGGTCAGGTGGGGACTCCGACCCCGGAAAAAGACGCCGCCCAGGAGACGCCCACACCCGGCAAGCAGCCGCCCGTGGGAACAAGACGGACGCCTACGCCCAGAAAACCCATCCCGACGCCGGCGAAACCGGCGCCCACACCAGGGGGTGAGAAGTCAACCCCCACGCCAGCAGCTGAGAAAGCCACTCCCGAACCCACGCCCACTCCGGTTGCAGGAAAGTCCACCCCCACTCCCGAAAAAGCGACTCCCACGCCCGCTGGTGAGGAGCCTGCCAAGGCGACGCCGGCCCCAGTGGCCGGGAAGAAGACGCCCGCCGCAGGCAAGGCGGGAGCCTCGAAGAAAAAAGGCAAGGACGCTGCAAAAGAGAAGGCGGCTACCCCCACGCCGGAGTCCAAATGAACGGCGACTCAAACGGAAAAGAAGTTGTCATCTGGATAATGAAGACTTTGGGGGACACTTCTGATCCTGAGTGAAAGAGAGAAACGTGGCTTTCCCTGAAACCCACCACCGGATTATCTGGGGCGATGCGCGCCGCATGGACGCGGTCGCCGATCAGTCCGTGCATCTGGTCGTGACCTCGCCCCCCTACTGGCAGTTGAAAGATTACGGCAGCCCGGAGGGGCAGATCGGGTTCCACGACTCCTACGAGGCGTACATCAACCACCTGAATCTGGTCTGGAGCGAGTGCCACCGGGTGTTGCACGATGGGTGCCGGTTGTGCGTGAACATCGGCGATCAGTTTGCGCGTTCGGCCTATTATGGCCGCTACAAGGTGGTCCCGATCCGCACCGAGATCACGCGCTTCTGTGAAACCATCGGGCTGGATTACATGGGCGCGATCATCTGGCAGAAGGCCACCACGTGCAACACGTCGGGCGGGGGGGTCATCATGGGTTCGTTTCCCTACCCGCGCAACGGGATCGTCAAACTGGACTACGAATTCATTCTGATCTTCAAGAAACCGGGCAACTCGCCCAAACCGTTGTCGCCCGAGGCGAAGGAGGCGTCGCGTCTGGACCCGGAGGAGTGGAACCGGCTTTTTTTCGGCCACTGGAATTTCCCCGGAGCGCGCCAGACGCGCCACTTGGCGATGTTCCCCGAGGAATTGCCCGCGCGGCTCATCAAGATGTATACTTTCGTGGGCGAGACGGTTCTCGATCCCTTTGCGGGCAGCGGCACCACCAGCCTGGCCGCGCGCAACCTCGGACGCCACTCCATCGGCGTGGAACTCAACGAGGCCTTTCTTCCCCTCATTCGCGAGAAAGTCGAGGGGACGGAAGGGGATCTGTTCCGTTCGAGTGGTCTGATAATCGAGAAGGTGGAAGTGCCCTCCATCGAGGAACTTCAGGAATTGCTGGACGACCTGCCCTATCTGTTCCGCGACCCGATTCCCGTGTCGTTGCGGATGGACCCGCGCAGCGAAACCTTCGAGTCGCGGGTGGACGCGAATGGGGGGGTGGACCGCGAAACGTATTTCAAAGTCGACGAGGTGCTGGCGGGGGATCGGGTGACGCTCGACTCCGGCGAGACGTTCCGGTTGCTGGGGGTTCGGATCAAGGCGGGGAAGGAAGAGGAGGCTATCGCGTTTCTGCGCGAAAAGACGCGGGGCCAGAAGGTTTTCCTCAAGTTCGACAAGATCGAGCGCGACAGCGAAGGAAACCGCTACTGTTACCTGCATCTGAAGAACAAGACGCACCTGAACGCCCACCTGATTCGCTACGGACTGGCCGAACCGGAAATGAAACTCGAGTACCGCTACAAGAAACGTTTTGTAAGTCGGCACGAGGCGCTGTGACGCGAGACGAACTTTTCAAGGACAGGATCACAGGATCAACGGGATACGGAATCTTTTGAACGGTATCCTGTTCATCCTGTGATCCTGTTCTACTTTTTCATTTATTTTTGTTGATTGGATTCCTTTTCTTTCCCGTTCAAGGCCGAGAGATTGCCGGTGGGGCTTGGCTTGTCGAGGATGTCCCTGATCCTCGCGCGCAGTCGGTCCAGGGTTTCGGGTCTTGTGAGAGTCTCCTGGGGAACCGTCTGAAGATCCAGCGCCAGGACGCGGGGACGCCCCAGCGGGCCGGTGGCTATTTCCCGGGAGAGGTTTTCGGCTTCCTGTTCCAGGGGAAAACCCGGTGGGAAGAGGCGTGTTCGAGACGATCAGGAAAAACCCGGTGGGCCGCGCCCGGCGCAGGAGGGGACGGGCGGCGCATGCCAGGTGGGTGATTTCCTCCATGATCGTTTCTTTCAAAACGGTGCGGTCTTCCCCCTCGGACACGAGGGGGAAGACGACGAGATCCAGACGCCCGAAGTCCTCGACCACCCGTTCCACCAGAGTTTCGGAAGAATCTGGATCGAAGACGCCGGTTTTTTCCAAAGGCAAGGCGATGGCGCCAGCCTGAAGGGTTTGGGCGGTGGTTTCCCAGAGGGTCGAGTTTTCAGTCTGGCAGGATAGCGCAAGCCGGGCGTTGGGCTGTGCGAGGGACAGGGTCAACGCCTGTCCCACGGGCGTATCGGCCCGAAGGACCAACACCCCGCGCGGTTCCGAAAAAAAGACGGCACTCAAAGACGAATCGGTCATGATTTACCCCCCAAAAAACTCCCCAGATTGCTCTGTTAACCCGCCGGAATTCATCTCTGAAGCGTAACCTTCCCGATATTGGGAACAGGAACCGGTGGTTTGTGCATGAGTTTTCTCAGACCTCGTCAAAATGGGTTTCGCACATAAGGCCTGCAACAAATGACTCGAGAGGAACGATACCAGATTTACGCCTTGAAGAAAGCAGGAAAACGCATACACGGGATTCCCCATTTTCCGACACTGTATCTCAGTTCTTGATTTCACTCATAAGCGCAACTTTCTCTCTCCAAGTTTTCCCTTTCCATTCCTCCCCATTTCCGCGATATTACTCCCAAAATGTCTGGGATCTCGGCTGACCGGTTCTTCTTTTCGAGAAGAGTTCCCTCTGGAAAAAGGGACAGGACCGGAACCGAACGAGAATGGGGGAAATGAAACATGCGGAAGATGGGATGGGTGGTTTCTCTGGGAGTGATTCTCTTTGTCTGTCTGGGAATGAACCCCAACGCCCGCGGGGCGGAATCGGACACGAAGGGGGATTTGCGGCCTGCGCGGTTGCGGTGCGAGTCGCGTGTGGACCCGCTCGGGGTGGATGCGGTTCAGCCTCGGCTCAGTTGGGAGGTCGAGTCGGACGCCCGCGGCGCGGTACAGACTGGGTATCTGATTCTGGTCGCCAGCAGCGCGGAATCTCTGGAGAAGAACCTGGGCGATTTGTGGGACACCGGTCGGACGTCGTCTTCCTGCACGGTACAGATCGGGTACAAGGGGAAGGCTCTGTCCCCCGGACAGCGGGTGTTCTGGAAGGTGCGGGTGTTTGACCGTATGGGTCGTCCCTCGGACTTCAGCCCGGCGGCGTTCTGGGAAATGGGGCGGCTGGAGGCGAAGAACTGGAGCGCGCAGTGGATCGGCGATGGCAAGCCGGGGCCTCAGACGCCCGAGGCGTTCTATCAGGACGATCCCGCTCCGCTTTTTCGAAAAGGGTTTGAAGTCAAGCCCGGCGCGGTCGGCGCCCGGCTCTATGTGACGGGTCTGGGGTACTACGAGGCGCGGCTCAACGGCAAGCGGGTGGGCGACCACGTGCTCGATCCCGGGTGGACCGATTATGCCAAGCGGACGTATTACAGCGTGTACGACGTGACGGACGCGCTGCTCGAGGGACCGAACGCGATCGGGGTCATGCTCGGGTACGGGTGGTACAACCCGCTTCCTATCCGGTGTTTCGGGAAGTGGAACCTGCGCGAGATCCTCGCGATCGGGCGGCCCTGTCTGATCGCGGAACTCCACATTCGGTACCGCGATGGTTCGGAGCAGGTGGTGGCGAGTGACGAGTCGTGGAAAACCGCGCCGGGTCCGGTTTTGCGAAACAGTGTGTATCTGGGCGAGTGGTACGATGCCCGGCTCGAAAAAGCCGGGTGGGACGCGCCGGGATTCGATGAAAAGGACTGGCAACCGGCGGCGCGGACGGAGGGTCCGGCGGGACGGTTGGTGGCACAGCCTGCGCCGCCGATTCGTGTGACACGCACGGTCAAGCCGGTCGCGCTCAAGGAAGTCAAGCCGGGTGTCTGGGTTTTTGACCTGGGACAGAACTTTGCCGGGTGTGTGCGCCTGCGAGTGAAAGGCAAAGCGGGCGAACGGGTCACGCTGACCTCCGGTGAACTGGTCTATGAGGACGGATCGCTCAACGCTCGCACGACTGCGGTTACCCAGATCAAGAAAGGAATGGGCCAGGGAGGACCGGGCGCGCCCGAGAATGCGTTCCAGGTGGACACCTATGTTCTGAAGGGGAGCGAGGAACCGGAGGTCTGGGCGCCGCGGTTCACTTTCCACGGGTTCCGCTACGTCCAGGTCGAAGGGTTCCCCGGCAAGCCCACGCTCGATTCGCTCGAAGGGCTGCGGATGAATTCCGACGTGGAAGCGGTCGGCGAGTTCACGTGCTCGAACGACCTGTTCAACCGCATTCAGAAGGTGACCGACTGGACGTTCCGAAGCAACATTTTCTCGGTCCAGTCGGACTGCCCGCACCGCGAGAAGTTTGGCTACGGCGGCGACATCATCGCCACCGACGAGGCGTTCATGTTCAACTACGACATGGCGAACTTTTACGAAAAGGCCTTGTACGATTTTGTGGACGGAGTGCGGAGAAATGGCGGATTTACCGAAACCGCGCCGTACAATGGCATGGCGGATGGGGGGGTGGGGGGCGATTCCGGCCCGATCGGCTGGGCGAGCGCGCCGCCGTGGCTGCTCGAGCATCTGTATCAGTATTACGGGGACCGGCAGTTGATCGAGGAACAGTACGAGTCCATCCGCCGGTGGACGGACTTTCTCATCAGTCAGGCTAAGGACGACCAGATCGCGGTCTGTATCGGCGACCACGAAAGCGTGGTGGACAAACCCACCACGCTGACCAGCACGGCGCTCTATTACTGGAACGTGCGCCAGATGAGCCGGTTCGCGCAACTGCTCGGAAAGACGGAAGACGCCCAAAAGTATCAGGCGAAGGCCGAAAAGATTCTCAAGACCTTTGACCGGGTCCATCTTGACGCCCAGACGGGCCGTTACGGTTCCGGCGTCCAGGCGGCTCAGGCTTTCCCGCTTTTCCTCGGCATGACGCCGCCCGACAAGCGCCAAGCCGCGCTCGATGTGCTGGTGGACCATATTCTCAACAAACAGACGGGACACAACACGGCGGGAATTTTTGGGACCAAGATGGGCCTGATGGCCCTGAGCGACTTGGGCCGGGCCGATGTGGCCTACACGATGGTGGGGCAGAAGACGTTCCCCGGGTGGGGGTTCATGTTCGAGAACGGCGCGACCACGCTCTGGGAACACATGGAATTCAGCGACAACGTGTACTCGCACAACCACCCGATGTTCGGATCGGTCAGCGAGTGGTTCTACCGCCATGTGGCGGGGATCGCGCCCGCGCCGGACGCCGTGGGGTTCGACCGGATCGTGATCGCTCCGAAACCGGGAGGTGACCTGACGTGGGCCACGGGGACTTACCGCTCGGTGCGCGGACGGGTGCGGTGCCACTGGGAACGGGCCTCGTCGGACGCGGGAGAGAAGGCGAAGCCGGGTGAAAAGTTGAAGATGGAAGTCGAGATTCCGGCAAACACGGTGGCGGAGATCCACGTTCCGGCCCGGAACGCTTCGGAGGTTCAGGAAGGCGGTCAACCAGCTGAAAAGGCGGCGGGGTTGAAATTCCTGCGGTTGGAAGGCGGCGCGGTGGTCTATCGGGCGGGTTCTGGGCGGTACGTGTTCGAGTCGGTTCTGCCGGGGCGGTGAATAAAGGTGGGGGGATGGGGTTGACTGGGTGGACAGTGTGGACGATGTGGATGATGATCATTTTGTCCATTCCGTCCACTTCGTCCACACTGTCCACCTGTTATACCCAGGCGCGTGGAGAAACCCAATCGCTCGCCGGCGGGGACTCCGGCGGTACAAACCGCTTGCCGGGTGGGACACCCGTGGAACAGGACCGCATGCCGTTTGGAGTTTGCACTTCTCGAAAAGGATGGTATGGTGAGGTGTTGCGTCCGGGGAGGGGATTCTGGAGGCAGGGAAGATAGAGAAAAGATCGAGACAGAAACGAGTTGGACCACGATGATGCGATCGGGTGAATCGTCCGCGCACGGGCGAAAACAGGAGAAAACACACGAGCCGGAAGTGAAAACAGCGCCAGTCGAGGAATTGGCCCCAGCTGCTGCAGCGCCGGAGACGGGCGAGGTCGAGACGATTGAGACCATGCGTGAGAAGTGGTTGTTGGCGTTGGCCGACCGGGAAAACGTGCGTAAGCGCCTGACGGCTCAGACGCGCGTTTCGGTTCAGAACGAGCGCAAAGCCATCCTGCTGGCTTTTCTGGACGTGCTGGACAATCTGGAGCGGGCGTTGGCGTCTCACGAGGGCGAGAATAACGACTGGGTCGAGGGGACGCGGAATATCTTCCAGCAGACCGTGAAAATCTTCCGGGAATATGGGGTCGAGCCGTTGCTTTGCCTGGACCAGCCGTTCGATCCGGAACTGCACGAGGCGGTGAGCCGGATGCACGACCCGGAGAAGCCCGACGGCGTGGTGGTGCAGGTGGTGCAGGTCGGCTACCGGTTCCGCGATGGCGGTCTGTTGCGTCCGGCCAAGGTGGTGGTGAACGCCAGGGGGTGAGAGGTTGTGGACGGCTCTGGTTTGTTTGGAGTTGCGACAGATTGACAGGAACCCGAATGGTTGTGAGCCGGGCTATGGAAGTTCAGGGTTCGCGCCGTTTACCGGGTGTTTCTTTGAATCTTAAAATTTTTTAAGGCAACAATAAGTTGTTGCATTCCAGACGGACCGATAGGGTCGTTTTCGTGTTTTCGGGAGTTGCTCCTGCGATTCCGTTGCGTCCGAAATGGGTAAGATTCTGGAGTTCGTGCCAGGAAAGATTTTTTCTTCATGCGCCATTGTGCTTTGATTCTTTGTCTGATTGCGATCGGAGTTGCAACTTTCGGGGTCGGGATTGGCCGCCGCGACATGTGGGCTCCCGATGAACCGCGGTTTGCCCAGGTGACGCGCGAGATGCTCGACCGGCGCGAATTCTTCGTTCTGCATTTGAATGATGGGGTTTATACGGACAAGCCGCCGATGTTGATGTGGTTGGCGGCGTGGTTCAACGGACCCGATACCTCGGATATTTCTTCCTTTGCCATGCGGGCGCCGTCGGTGGCGGGTGGGCTGGTCGGCTTGGTCGCAATCTATGCCCTGGCGTTTTCGATGTTCGGCTCAGCGCGCATCGCGTTCTGGTCAGGGGCGGTTCTGGCCACCACGTTCATGTTTGCGGTCCAGGGAAATTCTGCCCAGTTGGACATGCTGATGTGCGGGTGGGGATCGTTGGCGATGCTGGGGTTGTGGCACGCATTACAGAGCCCGCCGGGGCGCCGTCGGGTGTTCTGTTGGGCATGGGTGTGGATTTTTGGCGCGCTGGGCACGTTGAGCAAAGGACCGCCCTCCCTGATGGTGGCCCTGGGGACTGCTGCGTTTTATCTGATGTGGCAGGTGGATGCGCGCAAGACGGTTCGGACGGCTGTGGCCTGGACGGTTCTGCCTCTGGCCTGCACGGCGGCGTTTGCCGCGATTCTGGGTGAAGACCCGCAGGTGGGGTTGCTCGACGCGCCTCTCCAACTGATCCCGCTGGCGTTTCTGCTTGGGTTGCTGGTTTGGACGCTCTGGCAGTGGCTGGCGCCTGCGTGGAAGGCGTCGCCGTCGCGGTTTGGGGAACGGTTGGGGTGGCTGGCGCTTGGGTTGCTGCTTTTTGCGGCGATTGTAGGGGTATGGTTTGTCCCGTATAAATTGAATGTGCCTTCTGTGGCCTCGGAGGACACGTTGTGGGATCAGACGGTGGTGCGGTACTTTGTGGGGTTGAGCCACAAGGAGCCGTTCTGGTTCTTCTTTTTGAAACTGCCTGAAAATTTGCTTCCCTGGACGCTGTTTGCTTTGTTGGCCGCTCACCGGGCCTGGAAGGGCGCAGTGCCCATGGCGCGCGAGCCGTTCCGGTTCCTGTCGGTGTGGTTCCTGTTCACGTTCCTGTTCTTCTCGGTTTCGCCCGGCAAGCGCGATCTGTACCTTTTGCCGTGCATGCCCGCTGTGGCGATTTTCTGTGCTTGGTATTTCGATCGGATGGCGGCTTCGCGCATGGAGGAACGGCGCGGTTTTCTCGGGGCGGCGTGGGTCAATGCGGCCGGTCTGGGTGTCCTGACACTGTTGGGCGCTGCTTTTCAACTGGGAGTGGTCGAGGCGCGCGGGGGCGAGGCGAATGCAGTCAGGATACTTGACACGCTTCATCTGACAGGAATGTCGCTGGAGAGGTTGTACCTCGGGTGTTTTGTGGGGCTGGGATGTGTTTTGCTGGCGGGAACCGTCTGGGCGATTCGCAGGCGTCAGGTCTGGGGCGTTGTCGTGGCCAATGCGCTTTTGGCGGGTGGGTTGCATCTGTACGCTCACGGGTGGTTCATGCCGGCGATGAACGTCATCGAGTCGGGACGCTCGATCTCGGACGTTATTTTGCGGCACCGCGACAGCCCGTCGGATCCGGTTGCCGCGTTTGCCATTTTCCGGCCCGACTACCTGGTGTATGGCGACTACAAGATCCAGCGGTTCGAGAAGAACGAGGCGGCGGGCGATGCGGAATTGAAGGCGTTTCTGGCGCAGCCGGACCGCTGTTTCGTGATTCTGACGACCCGGGATTACGAAGAGTATCTGACCAGACGCTACCCCGACCTGCCGGTGCGGAAGGTCGCCGAGATGCCGGTGACGGGCCGTTCCATGACGGTTCTGGATAACCGGCCCGGGCAGGCCCTTGCTCCCGGCGTCTGAGGGATTGTTTTGCCGGTTTCCGTTTTCATTTGGGGACACCCTCTGACTGCGGTTCCCCGGCTCTGAACCGACCGCGATGATTTTGCGAATTCTCTTTCCAGACCTGTTATTCCTGCTTGCGAGGGGGAAGCCGTACCAGTATCATCGGCCTCGGTGATGATTCGGAGGGTTTCCCCATGTCCAGTACTTTTCCTAGAAGTACCGCCCAGAAAACGGAACCGGTTTCCGTCCTGTTGGTTGAAGATGCCGTAGAATCCGTCCGCTCGGTACGCAGTCTGCTCGATGCGGCTGGAGGCGCGGGTTTTCAGGTTCGCGCTGTCAGTTCGCTCTTTGAGGCGATCGAGGCGCTTGAGAAAAGCGCCGTGGAACCGCTGGGACGGGTCGAGGTGGCGCTGGCCGTTCTGCCACTGCCCGGCTCGACGGCGCGCCAGGCGATCCGGACTTTGCGCGAACAGGCGCCGGATCTGCCCCTTGTCGTCGTGAGCGAAGACGAGGGGGACGCGTTCGCTCTCGACATGATTCGGGGGGGCGCTCAGGAATGCCTGTCCGGTGAAACGGTCACCGGGCCGCAGCTGGTTCGGGCGCTGGATTGCGCCATCGAGCGTATGCTGGCGCAGCAGACGCTCCTGGAGTCGCTGGAGGCGGCCGAGTCGGCGGAAGGGGTACGCGAGGAGTTTCTGGCCAAGATCAACCAGGAGGTGCGGTCGCCGCTCAATGGGATTGTCGGCATGAGCGATCTGCTCCTCAACACGGCCCTGAACGAAGAGCAGGCCGGTTATGTGGAGATGTTGCGCGGGTGCACGAAATCGTTGCTCGCGCTTCTGAACGATCTGCTCGATTTTTCCAAAGCGAACACGGCGCGTCTGGATCTTGAGCGCATTGATTTCGACTTCCGTCAGATGCTCAGCGAGGCGTTGCAGTGCCGTTCCCGCGACTGTGTGGCCAAGGGGGTGGAACTGGCCTGCAATGTGGCGCCCGCGGTGCCCAAGGTGTTGCAGGGCGATCCGGGGCGTCTGCGGCAGATCATCAACTACCTGGTGCGCACGGCGTTGCAGCACGCGGACAGTGGGGAAATTGTGATCCGGGCCGAGGTGCAGGATTTCCTGCGCGACGGTGCGGAACGGGGCGGTTCGGATGAGGCGCTCCTGCATTTTTCGATCGCCGAGAAAGGCGACGGGATTTCGTCCGAGAAGCGCGAGTGGATCGCGCGCGTTCTGGATAAAACCGGGAGCGCGCCGACGTCCAGTGTGCGTGAGCCGATGGGGCTGGGGCTGACGCTGGCTGCCCGGCTCGTCGAGATGATGCGCGGACGCATCTGGTTCGAGAGTGAACCGGGTTGCGAGTCGCGTTTCCATTTTACCGTGCGGCTCGGGGTGCCCGCGCCCACCGTCCTGGCTTCCCGGGAACCGGAATCGGTTCGGTTGGAGGGGTTGCGGGCGCTGCTGGTGGACGAGCACAAGACGAGCAGTTTGATTCTCCAGGAGATGGTGAGCGCTTACGGCATGACACCGGATCTGATCGGCGGCGCCCCGGCGGCCTTCGAAGCGCTGGAAGCGGCCCGGCAGGCCGGAAATCCCTATGCGCTGGCGATTCTGAGCGTGCCTGTGGCCGAGGGTGTGGGGATGGAACTCGCTACCCGGATGCAGCAGAGCGGCCTGTCGCGCGTGACGCCGTTGCTGTTGCTGGTCGCCCGGGGAGAACGGGGGGATGGAACCCGTTGCCGCCAGCTGGGAATTTCGGGGTACCTGACCAAGCCGGTCCTCAGCCACGACCTGCGAGCCGCCATCGAGCAAATCTTGATTCAGCACGCGGCCCTGTCTGAAGGTGAGGCCACCGGTGCCGCGGCGGGGCGGTTCCTGGTGACGCGCCACACGCTCCAGAAGGCCACGGCCAGCCACCGCATTCTGGTGGCGGAACAGGACAGCGTGGCGCTCGGGGTCGTTAAACTTCTGCTCGATGTGCACGGTCATCATTTCGACGTGGTCGAGACGGGCGCCGCTGCGCTGGCGGCGTGGCGCAAGGAGCCTTACAACCTGATTATCCTCGACGTGGATCTGCCCGGCGTCAGTGGCCACGACGTAGTGGCGGAAATCCGTCAGCGCGAGAGTGAAACGGGCGGATGGATTCCCATTCTCGCGATTACGGGGCAGAATTCGCGCGAGGAACGTCACCGCAACATGGCGGCGGGTTTCGACCTGTTCCTGCACAAGCCGGTCGAGGCATCCGAACTTGCCGAGGCGATCGCCACGTGCCTGTTGCCGGGCGAAGCGGCCCGCGGCGCCCGGGCGCAGGGACATGAAAAGCGGGAATGGCACTCGACGCCTCTGACGACCGATCCCTTCGTGGGTGACTTGGAGGAAGAGAACGCGTTCGACCACGCCGCGCTGCTCGAGCGGCTGCGCGGGGACACCCGCGCCGTCAGGCAGGCCATTGAGTCCTTTCTGATTGACACCCCCGCGCACATTGTGGCGTTGCGGGAAAAGGCGCTGGCCAGCGACCGTACGGGATTCCTCGAAAATGTTGAGTCCCTGCGGGCTTCCGCCTCCGCCATCGAGGCTCGTTCGCTCCTTTCGATGCTGAGCGAGATCGTCGAGTCCATCGAACGCGAGGGGATGGGCAACGCCGAGTCCCACAGCCGCGAAGTGGAATCCCTCTTCGCCCACCTCAACACGGTCCTCCTCCTCGCCCACGAACACGGGGGGGCGCCCGGAGGGGGATCGAGAGTGTATTAAGGGGACATTACTGTGAGTAAACAGAAGTCAGACCATGTTCTCTATGAGAGAACATTTTGGATATTTCGGGTTTATCTTACCCGAAATAGTTTATTCTGGTTATCTTTTGTTGTGGGACTTCCGGTGTTTTTCATCGGTTTTCTCTCCTATGGTCTATATCAGATTTGTAATGAGGAAGGTCTTTCTCGTTACGACAAAGAGTACCCTCTTCCCATGTGTCTGCAATTGTATCAGGATACAAGCGATGAGCCTGTTCGAATTTATGATAGCAATTCTGCCATATTCGACGAATATGAACCTCGTGGGGGAAGTGTTCATTCTCTGAAATGGGAAGAGGATTATTTGATTGTAAAGTATATCAGGCATAAGCCTGAAATCAGGAGAGAGGATTTTTATCCCTACAGCCTTTACGACTTCAGAAAACTTGCGATTTATTCAATCCAGGATGTTGAAGACCTGGATGCACGACTCAAGGAGATTGCCGGCCCGGAATGCCGGGCAGAATTCTGGGATCTTCCTGAAGCACGGCTTCAAAGAGAGACGGATCTGGGGTTCCGCTTCACAAAGAACCGGCTATTGAAATACGAGAGTATTTTTAAGCATTTGTCTTACATCAAACACGAGATTACTGATTTTAGAAAGAAAAGGGGGGGGGGTCCGAAATCGTTGGAGGAACTCATGTCGTTCTTTCCGGGGAACACCAGTTTCAATCAGGACCTTAAAGAAATGGAGCGTAGAGGGTACAAGTTTCAATACCGTCTTATAAAAGATGGTGCTTATTATGAAATTTGGGCGGAGGGGCCTCCCGGAAGTAAGACCATCCGCTATCCTGTTGAGTTTTGCACTGACTTTCTTGTGAAATGGAAGGTTGTCTATCTGCCGGCAAAGACTGAAGCCGTGAAACAGCCGGGTCAAAACCCTGCGTGATCTTACCCCGCGTTCCCCCGTCCCGTCTGGGCCCGGGTGGCGTTGAGGTTTTCCACTGAGCAAAAACAGGACATGAAGAAGGAGAAGGATAATGAATTGCAAAGGTAAGAGAGCGTTTGTTTGGAGTGCAACGGCTCGGAAACTGTCGTTTGGTTTCTGTCTGATCTGTCTGATCGGACTTATCTGTTCTCTCCCTGCGGCGGAGACCGTGGAGCGGTCGGGCAATCCGGTGTTCGAGGGGTGGTACGCGGACCCGGAAGGGGTCATTATTGGGGGACAGTATTGGATCTTCCCCACCTATTCCGCCCCGTACGACCAGCAGGTGCATTTCGACGCCTTTTCCTCGCCGGATCTGGTCAATTGGACCAAGCATGAAAACATCCTGACGAATCAGGCGGTTACGTGGGCGCGCCGGGCGATGTGGGCTCCGGCCATAGTCGAGAAAGAGGGTAAATTCTACCTCTTTTTCGGCGCGAACGACATCCACGACCCGAAGAAGGAAGTCGGAGGCATCGGAGTCGCGGTGGCGGACAACCCCGCCGGGCCGTACAAGGATTATCTGGGCAAACCGCTGATCGGGGAGATTCACAACGGCGCCCAGCCGATCGATCAGTTCGTTTTCAAGGATAAGGACGGTCAGTATTATATGATCTATGGCGGCTGGTCGCATTGCAACATTGCCAAACTGAAGGACGACTTCACCGGTTTCATTCCCTTTGAAGACGGAACGACTTTTCGGGAGATCACGCCCGAAGGGTATGTCGAAGGGCCGTTTATGTTCATGAAGGACGGGCGGTACTATTTCATGTGGTCCGAGGGCGGATGGACAGGCCCGAATTATTCCGTCGCTTACGCGATCGCCGACTCGCCCCTGGGGCCGTTCAAACGCATCGGCAAGGTGCTTCAGCAGGATCCCGAGGTCGGGAGAGGTGCCGGTCACCATTCCGTGATCCATGATGCGCAGGCGGACATCTGGTACGCGGTGTACCATCGCCGTCCCCTGACCGAGACCGACGGAAATCACCGCGTGACCTGTATTGACCGGATGTACTTCGACGAGAAAGGGTTCATCCAGCCGATCAAGATCACGAAGGAGGGGGTCGAGAAACGGACGCTGCAGAAACCGCAGGCGGCTACGTTCACCAATCCCCTGAATGATGGGCCGGACCCCTACATGATCTGGCATGAAGGGAATTACTACCTGACCACGACGCAGCGTGACTGCATCCGCATGTGGAAAGCCCCGACCCTGGCGGCTCTGAAGACGACGCCGGGTGTGATGGTGTGGAAGGATGACGATCCCACACGATCGCATGGCATCTGGGCGCCCGAGTTTCATTTTATTGACGGACGGTGGTACCTCTACTACACCGCCATGGCGGCGACCAAGGTGGACACGACCCACCGCATGCATGTCCTCGAGAGCGCCGGGACCGACCCGCTCGGCCCCTATACCTACAAGGGGCGGATCTTCGACAAAACAAACGACCAGTACGCGATTGACGGGAGTGTGTTTCAACACCCGGGCGATGGGAAGTGGTATTTCCTTTGGGCCGCGCATCCGGGTCACGTGATTAACATCGCGCGCATGGAGAATCCCTGGACCCTCGCGACGCCCGGCGTCGTCATTCCGGCGTCTGGTTTCGGAAGCGTGGAAGTGCGGGAAGGTCCGATTGTCCTCAAGCGCAATGGCAAGTTGTTTCTGACTTACTCGGCTGCCGATACCGGTAAACCCGACTACAAAATCGGCATGCTCATCGCGGATGAAAAAGCCGATGTCCTGAATCCCGCTTCGTGGAGACAATATCCGACTCCATCGTTCGTGCGGAACGATGAGGCGGGAGTCTTCGGCCCCGGGCACCACGGTTTTTTCAAATCGCCGGATGGAACGGAAGACTGGATTGTCTATCACGCCAAGACCACCTCAAAATACACCTATGCCGGGCGAACGACGCGCGCGCAGAAGTTTACCTGGAACGCGGACGGTACGCCGAATCTTGGCAAGCCGTTTTCGCTGGATACCGTGTTAAGCGAACCTTCTTCCAAATAGCAGAACCAGATTGTGTTCGGTCGTCTTTATCCCGCGCCGCGCCGTCCCGTCTGACCGGGGCGGCGCGGTGCAGTTTTTTTCGATGAGAAGGCCCAACCGCAACTCGAATGACAGACTCCGAAAAAAACCGTTGGAAATGTCGGTTTCACCTGGGAATTTTCCCGCCGGAATGCAAGCGGGCGTGTCCCGGGCGACACGCAGGGTATCGCTCGGGCGGGTAAACGGCCCCGTCCGGAACTTCCTGAATCCGGGGTTTTACCTTGAAAAATGGGCGGGTATCTGGTTTCCTCTAGGGAGGAGCGGTTTGTCTGACGCTGTCCTTTCCTTATGTCACAACTGGAGATAGAGAAACCCATGTCTGGTTCAAATATCCGAATCTTTGCATTTACGCTTCTCAGCCTGTTTGGCCTGGTGGGTCTTGCGCCGGCCGCGAGTGTCTGGGATCAATCTTTCATTCCGGCTCTGGCGCCCAAGACGGCCTTTGTTTCGAAATATCGCGGCGACAGCCAGCGCATATTGGCGCAGGCGCCGTGGGGGAAGGTGACGGAAAGCGATCTGTACCTCTTTCTGGTCATGACCGGGGTGGACGATCCGCTGATTGTCGAGAAGTTCCGCGACGCCAAGACCGACTTGGAACGGGCCGGGTACCGTGCCCGCGTCGAGGCGCGCGTGCGCGATCTGCTCGATGTGTTGGCGTTGGGCGCTTTGACGCCTGGAGACCCGTTGTCCGAGCGGTTTGCCCAGATGGGCAAGAAGGGGGTGGGGGAGCAGATCGAGGATAATGTCGAGGGAATGTTGGACGTGGTGGGGGTGAAGGAGCAGGCGCCCGCCTCGCTTTCCGCGGAGAATCTGGACGAATTGCGCCAGCATATTCTGCTGTTGCCCGTGCAGCAGTTGGTCTGGATTGACCAGTTTCTGACACCGCAGGTTCGGGTGGCGCCGGAGGATATTCGCAAGTATTACGATGAGCACCCCGATCTCTCCAAGATGCCGCGAAGCGCACGGGTGCGCTATTTGTTTCTCCTCGGTGGCGCGCCGAGCGCCCGGCCTCAGCAGGAAGAGGAATCGCCCCGGGCGCCGATTGCGCGGCTCGGCAACGCGGCGGCTTTCGAGCGCGAGAGCGAGAAGTGGCGTCTGGCCGGTGAGAAAATGACCGAAATTATCGCGGATATCGAACTGGAACGCATCACATTCGAGGATGCCGTGCGGCAGTACTCGAAAGCCCCGAACGCGGCGGAAGGCGGGTTGGCTGACTATACGGAAGGGGTGTTTTTCAAGGGATTGAAGAACGAAAAAAAACTGTCGGATGAAATTCTCGCGTTGGAGCCGGGGCAGAACTCGCCGGTGGTCGCGGGGTTGAATGGGTTGTATTACCTGCAGATGGAAGAGGTTTATCCGGACCGGAAACGCAGTCTGGAGGAAATGGCCCCCCAGTTTGAAAAGACGCTTTATCTGAGTCAGTTGCAGTACCGGTACAATCATGAACTGGGATTGCTCAGCCAGAAACGTCCCTACAAGAGCCGGATTACCCGGTACGATGGGTTGGACCCCGAGACCCAGTTGATTGATCTGGGCGATTTCCATCTGACCCGCCGCCAGACGTGGGAACTTTTTCCCGATTTTGTCGGGAGCGATTTTCAGTTCCAGCGCGAGGCGATTCGGGAACGATTGATGATTGTGGCCGAACTTGAGGCGCTCGGTCAGGAGAATGCTCGTCGGGGGTGGGGAAATGTCCCGTTGACGCAGCGCGCGGGGGAATTGTCGCGCGCGATTCTGGTGGCGCAGAACCGGTTGCGCGCACAGGTACGGGGTCAGTTGCGCCTGTCGGCTGAGGAGACGTGGCGGTTTATCCAGAACCATTCGAATTTTTTCCCGTTGAAACTCGACGAGGAGTCGCTTCGCCTGGCCGAGCCGCAGATCCCGGCGACCTATTCCCGCAGCGCCCAGGAGGCGTTGCGGCAGGGACCGTGCAAACTGTTTGCCGGATTGATGAGTCCGCGATTCACGCTGATCGAGGTGCGTTTGAGCAAGAACGCGGGCGAATTGGGTTCCGGGAATCGCCAGTTGGAATTGGAACGGGCGCGGAATCTGTTGACCGAAGTGCGCGATGCGGTTCAGGAAAAGCCGTTGGCCGATATTGCCTCGACCTGGCCGGTTCGCAGCAACCATCCCGCCGAACTGGTTCCCCTGCTGGTGGAACAGGGGTTGGTGAAAAAGAGTAATTCGTTGATCGAAATCGCGTCTTTCACGCGGACGGTCGGGGCGGAGGGGCCAGGCGCCCAACCCAGGTTGAAGAAGGCGCCCGAGCCGGAAGCGAAAAAGCCGGAACCGGAAAAGCCCAAGCCCAGTTTCGATCCGGCCAAGTTGCTCAAGACGGATCGGCTCGAGGGGCGCAGATCGCCCGAGCCGGAAAAGCCCCTGGTGACGCAATCCAAGCCGATTGTGACCGAAATGATCCAGACCGAACCGGAATTCGACGTGGAGACGATCGAGCGGATCCACGAGGTTGAAGTGAATCTGAGTCGTTTCCAGCGGTCGGGTGTGCGTTTTCTGCCGATTGTCGAGACGGACAACGCGCTGCAATTGTTCTATGTCGAGCCGGTGAATTGTACCGCTCCCGAGATGCTTCGCCTTCTGGAATTCAGCCTGTATCGGGTGGCCGTGGACACGATCAAGATCGAGACGCTCGAGGGGTTGAGACGCGCGAAGTTCCCGACGGACACGATTGAGATCCGGATTCCCGGGGCGGGTGAATAGAGCGTTATTGTGTGAGGATCGGAGTAGCTCTACTGAAAGAAGAAACCCGGCGCGAAGTCCCTTTCTCGGGAGCTTCGCGCCGGGTGTTTGTTTGCCGCTTTTCTGAAGCGATCAGACCGGATGGGTCTTCCCGCTTATTGCGCCTTCACGTCCGCACAGATCAGGGTCTTTTCGTTACGGGCATAGAGTTTGCCGTTGGCCACGACGGGCATGGTCCAGCAGCGGAAATCTTTGCCGAACTCGTCCTTCTGGAAGAAGTTTTCGACCTTCGAAACGATCTGGATACTTTCGGGGCTGACCTTGGCCAACGCCAGGTTGCCCTTCTCACCCAGGATATAGACCAGACCGCCCGCCATGACGGCCGTGCCGTTGTCGAAGCCCTTTTCGACCCACTTGGTCTGCAAGGTCTTCAACTCGACGCAGCGGAAACCCTGGTGCTCGTCGAAAACGTAGAGGTAGTCGCCCACGAGGAGGGGGGTGGTGTATTTGGGTTCAATTTCTTTGCTTTTCAGAAGGACTTTGGCGGCTGGTTGTTTGGTCAGATCCACTTCGATCAGGCCAGAGCCTGTGCCGTAGGCCGAGGCGATGAAGACCAGGTTGTCCTTCACCACAGGCGTGGTGGCGTGGATGTCATACTGCGTCTTCCACGGAATACGCCACAGTTCCTTGCCCCCTTCCGGTTCCATCCCGACTGCGCCGGTGGCGAAGAAAACGATCAGTTGGCGCTTGCCCCCGATGGTGCGGATGGTGGGCGAGGCGTAGCCCGCCATGTCGTTGTGGGCTTTCCAAAGGACCTTGCCGGTCATTTTGTCGAAAGACACGACCGAACTTCCCTGCGACTGGCCGACGTTGACAATCAGCTGCGCGCCGTCCACGAGGGGGGTCGTGGCGACGCCCCAGGTGAGGTTTTTCGCGCCGAATTCCTTGAGGGTCTGACATTCCCAGACGATCTTGCCCGTCTCGGCGTTCAGACACATCAGATGGCCGTCGGTGTCGAGCGTATAGACCCGGTCGGCGTCCACGACGGGGGTGGCGCGGGGACCGGGGTAGTTGTCATACTTTTTGCCGCTCTGGACTTTCCACAGCAGGTTGCCCTTTTCGGCGTCGAGCGCATAGACCCACTGGAATCCTTCCGCCTGGCCCATCGTGAAGAGGCGACCGGCGCTGATGGCCACGCAGGAGAACCCTTCACCCACCTCGAACTTCCAGAGGCGTTTGGGCCCTTCAGCCGGCCATTGGGTCGCCAGACCTTTTTCCTGACTGATACAGTCTTTGTTGGGTCCGAGGAACTGCGGCCAGTCGTCGGCGCCGGCCTGGGGAACGCTCGCGGCGAATGTGAGGCACAAGAGGGCAACGACTCCCTTCGAGACACGCTTTAACATCGGTTTGATACTCCTTCTTCTGCGGATTGAGAGTGTGGATCGGTTCTGTCGGGGAACCCGTTTTCGACCGTCCTGCATCTCGCAAAGCGTAGGGGGGAATCTTCTCCCTTGTCAATCGAAAAGGGGGGGGCGGTCAAACAAACATCGCCGACAGGTACCCCACCACCCACTGGCCGTCACTGTGGGGAACGGCGTCGGCTGAGTTCGTCTGATTCAGAATCACTCCGTGTGTCGCGCCCAGACGCCGGGAAACTTCCAGAACCACGGCGATAGGGCCGCGCCCGCATGCCATCGGATCGCCCGTCGGGGTGGCGCCATAGAGCACCTGCCGGTCCATGCGCTCGATAGACTTTGCCAACTGGGCGTCCGAGGTTTGACACTCGCGCAGGTGGTAACCGTGGTAGCCGTCCGAGCTGGCGACCAGCGCGACCCGCCCGCGTTCCGTCAGGTTTTCCTGACGCAGCACCTGTTCGATGCCGACGGCCACTTCATCCATGTTCTGGGGAGAACACGACCCGAGGAGGAGGGGAACCAGTTGCGCGTTGGGACAGGCCACCTGCAGGAAGGGAATCTGGACTTCGAGCGCGTGTTCCTGGCGTTCCGCCCAGGTTTCGCACCGGACTCCGGGCAGGGCCTGGCGCAGGCAGTTGGCGAGTTCGGGGTGGATGGGGTAGTCCCCGAGGGGTGTGGCATAGGCCGGGCCGTCCCAGATCGAGGGGTGGGAGAAGGAAGCATGGTGGCTGGGCGCCAGAACGAAAACGACCTCCGGCGCCAGAGCCTGCAACTGGCGGTAAGCGTAACCGGCCGTCGAGCCGGAAAAAGCGTATCCGGCATGGGGGGAGACGAACCCGATGGGGAGGGGCGTGTTTGGCTCCAGGAGCAGGGGCGCTTCGTTGATGCAGGCCTCAATCTCGCGCCGCAGCACCTGCGGATTGGCCGGGTAGAAAGCACCGGCCTGGCTGGGGGGACGGATGGTGGATGGGGTCATGGCGGTGGTCCTTTCTGGGTGGGGTTTGGGGTGTCCGGGGTTCTTGGTATTTTTTCCAAATCAAAATTTCCCGTAGAGGGAGGTTTCAATTCCGCCCTTACCTGACCAGACTGTTCCCCGGGTTCCATATCAATCGTCACAGACTTCCACATGGATGGCCGCCACGTAACACGCGATCGGGCGGCAATCCAGACTTCCGGGGTTCTGCCGGGCCGGAACGAACCAGACCTGGCTTTGAATCTCAAACTGGACGATCCGGTCCGTTTCCACCGTTGGCAGCGGGAAATGCCGCAGTACCCAGTTGTCGTGTTCCGCGCTCAAGTGCCCCAGGATTTGTCCGTCCCCATAGACATCCGCTTCATAGGGACGACCCAGAAGGGGCGTCGGGGCGGTGAACAGGAGGGTCAACTGCGCCGATTGGTGGGCGCGTACCTGGAGGTGGAAACAGGCCGTCGGGCCGAGCGCCCGGCAGGGGGTTCTGTCGGTTCCTCGGCGTTCGCGCTCGTGCCAGCCCGCCCCCAGATAAGGCGATTCGTTGACCCCGACCGTGAACCCGTCGAGAGCCTGCCACGGATTTTCCGGACAGGTTCCGGTTGTTTCCAGGTCCGTTTGAAGATCCTGAAGAAGAGGGGTTCGAGTCTCGGGCATGTTTCCCCTCACTTTTCGGTACAACAGGTTTTTTTGAACCGCCGCCAGGCGCGGACCGCCAGACTGGCTTCCTGTTCCGAGACGCGTTGCCGGAGGGCGGCCAATTCCGCTTCCAGGCGGGTGCGTTCGCGTTCCTGGTGTTGGACGATCTGTTCGAGGTTGCGGACGTAGGCTGCCTCAAAGCCTCCGCCGGTCTGCCGGCCTTCGAGCAAGGTGGCCGCGAGGCCTTTGAAAAAGAGGGAGAGGTCCACGAGGGAGTCGCTTTCTTCTGTCTCCAGGGGGACGGGTTCATCCGGTCCGATGACGGTGAAGTCTGGAGAAAGAAAGGGAGGGCGTGTTTCTTGTGACAACTGAAGCGAGTCCCGATGAGTTGGACCCTTTGCGTCTTTGCGTCTCTGCGCGAGACCCTGTTCCACTTGGGCCCGATCGCGGTGGGCCAGGATCAGGTGGCGATAAACCGGCGGCTGGTGGTCGTGCGCTCCCCAGTGGCGCAGGTAGAGGTCGCTCAGGGCCGCCGTCTGATCGAAAGCGTTGGGGAGGGCGTTCAGGAGAGTTTCTGTCGCCTGGAGCAGGAACCAGCTGACAAGGGAACCGTTGGGAATCACCAGAGACGAGAACCCGAGACCTAGGAGCGCCTGGCGGGTTTGGGCCAGATCGGGCAGTCCGCAGGTGTGGTGCTCCTCGAGCCAGGGGTTGGGCCGTCCGCTGGCGCGGGTCCAGAGGGCCTGGATTTCGGCTTCCGCCTGAACGACCGGCGGGGAATGGAACGGCCCTCCCACGAGCGCCCACCCGGAGGTAACCCGCGTCAGTTCCGTCAGAAAGGAAATCCGCTGGTCGCCGGGAATGTGTTCCAGCACGTCGCTGGCTACGACGGCGTGGAAGGTCCGGTCGGGGAAGGGGAGCGCGTGACCGGTGCCGCAGATATAGGCGCCGCTTCCGAACGCCGGGGTGTCCAGCGTGGTGGCCGCGAAGCCCCGTTCCCGGAGGGCTGCGGCCAGCAGGCCGGGGTGTCCCCCCACATCCAGAACGCGAGGTATGTCCGACGGACCGCGGGGCACCCCCCACTCCAGACACGTCCGGATCAGTTCCAGCCGTTGCTGTGTGTCAAAAGCCGGCACGTGCGGCTTCTCCTCTTCTATGCAAGACGTTTGGGATTCAAAACCCTCACGGGTTCACGTCGCGAACTGTCCCCAGTAACTGTCCAGCGCCAACAAAGCGTCTTTTCTCTGATCCGGTTCCTTCGCGGAGTTTTTCATGTAAGCCAGGAACATTCTGACGGATTCTTTCTGTCTCTTCTTCAGAGCAGAATGTCTGTCCTGAAATCTTCCGTACTCATCGGAACTGACCGGTGGGCATTTCAAGGACCAGACAATGTTGTCACACAGCAAGGAGGCGTTGTGTTCGAGTGCTGTTATCAGATAGGCCGGAAGATAATAACGATAACCCATACTGCTGAAGAAATGGAAGCTCGAACTGTGATTGCACATGAGGCCCTGCTGATCCAGTTCCTGCCACTTCTTGCCACGCAGTTCTTTCCGTATGATTCGGCACTCTGGATCTGGATGGAGTCTGTCATCATACATGATCCGGCGATCCCCGGGGTATTTTTCCTCCGAGAAAGCGTCTCGAATAGCCGAAATGACTTCGCTTTTATCCATTGGGTGCATCTCCAAAGTGTTACACTACGGTACGTACCCTTCATTCAAGAAAAATCCCTGAAAGGGATGAAGATACGATAGCCCGGGGCAAAGCGTAGCGTCGCCCCGGGTATTCGGTTGTTTTTCCCCCCGTGCCCTGAAGGGGCACAACAAAAGCCCTCAAATTCCCCATTTTTGTCCAACCCTTACAGGGTTGGACAGGGGGACGTCCTTTCCCAGGGCGGCGCTTCGCTTTGCCCTGGGCTGCCGTATGTGTCAGCCCTTCAGGCTTTTCCCGCACGAGCATCCGGACGTCTCGATACCGCACGAGCGGTAACACTTTCGAGATGCCCCCATTTCCAGGTTCCGTTGCACCGCACGATCGTTTTGCCGCATTTCACTCCCCCGGTACCGAGTCTTTCAATACGGCATCCGGTATTCGAGCCGCGTGCCTTTAAAAACGCGCAGGGTTTCGCGCACCATGGACTGGGTGTCGGCGTTCAGGAGATCGAACAGGCGCTGAACCGGGCGGTACTCGTAGAGTTCCGGTTCCTCGATACCGAGTTTCTCGGCCAGGTACTGCAGGGCGTCTTCCTGGGTGCCGATCTTGTCCACCAGGCCGAAGGCGCAGGCCTGGCGTCCGGTCATGACACGTCCATCGGCGATCTGCGCCAGGAACTCGCGCGGGTTCGGGTTGCCGGAAGGGATTTGGACCGGTCCCAGCGCATCCAGTTCCGGGGTGGCGGTCAGTCGTTCGATCGCTTTCGAGATCGCCGCCTCGCGGCTTTCGAAAACCGCGTCGGCAAACTGGTCGTAGCTGTCGTTGACCACGGTCTGAAGGAAGGCGCGCTCTTCCTCGGAGAGCTGGCGCAGGGACGAGGGGACATCTTTGAATTTGCCGCTCTTGATGACGACCTCGCCAATACCGACCTTCTCGCTGATTTTTTCGAAATTGGTGACCGACATCAGGGCGCCGATGCTGCCCGTCAGGGTACCGGCGTTCGAGAAGATGTAATCGCTGGCGCACGCCACATAGTACCCGCCCGAGGCGGCCACGTTGCCGAACGAGGCGACGAGGGTTTTACCGTCTTTCTTCAGATCCAGCAAACCTCGATAAATTTCTTCCGAGGCCGCCACGCTGCCGCCGGGCGAGTCAATCCGGACCAGTACCCCCTTGATCTGATCCGACTTGCGGTACTCTTCGATGATTTTCATGACATGGGCGCGGTCGTAGATCGGCCCTTCAATTCTCAGGAGGGCGATGGTGTCTCCCCTCTGCGGAATGGGGACGTTGAAGTCGCCCCCTCCCAGTTCGGCCATGAAAGTCTTGAACATGACGACTGCGCCGATTACCAGGAAGAAGCAGACAATGGCAATCCCGAGGAGAACCAGCAGAACGGTCCGTCCGGTCTTGCGTTTGGGCTTTTGAGAGGGGTTCACATAAGCGCCCCCGAAAGGCTCCGGATTGTAAGGAGGAATGGGGGGAGGGGGGGTACGGGGAGCGCCGGACTCCGGGCGGGGTGGCTCCTGTGTGGACTTTAACGGCGGTTCTGCCGGGAGTGCGTGTGAGAAGTCCGCCGGGGAGGGTTCCGGGCTGGAGGTTGGGGCCGGGTCCAGCGGTTCCGGCGTTTTGTCGAAAACGCGGGGCGAATCGTCTGGGGTGACTTCGGGGGTTTCTGGCGAATTATCCATGCTTGATTTGTCGCGCTCCTTTTCTTTTGGATCCGACTGTTGGTACATTATGCCGGGTCGGGCGATTTTGCGCAAGCAATTGTGGGAGGAAACGAGTTCTTGCCCTGGCGGGATGGAATCTATACCTTTCCCGATTTCCTCACTGGACTCAGGCGGGGTGATGCGGTAGAGTCTGGTCTCGTGTGAGGGGAGCGTCAATGGGCCATGAAGATGTTTGTGTCAAAAGAAGGACCAGAGAAGACGAGAGTTTCACCTGTTCGAGATTAGAATGATGTGCGTTGTCTCCGTTGTCGGAGTTGCCATTCAATTCATCGGGAGTACTCCGAATGTTTAAGAAGAAAACCTTCATCATGCAATGCGTCACGTTGGCCCTGCTTTATGTTGGTATCTATCTTGGGGAATCCTTGATTGACCTGTCTTTTGATATGATCCGAGAGAAGAGACACCCTGAAATGGAAGTTCTGAATTTTGAACAAAGGCGTGATGTCAAATTGACACTAGTCGAAGATAAACTGCAAAGAATTGAGACAAAGATCAGATCTCAAAACATGATTATAACTATATTTCTTTTTATGGTATTTGTCAAAATAATAGAGAATAAGTGGGGGGGACTTCCCAACAAAGTCGAAACGTCTGAAACAAAGAACGAGGACATTTGATTGGCTGTTTTCGAGACAAATGGTTACACGTGATTCGAGTCAGTTACATGGAGGCAGATGGTCGTATGCGGGTGTATGTTGTTCCTGGAACAAGTTGAAATTTCGGGTGCGCGGGCGGGGCGCGAGATGTTTGAGATCAGACGGTACGAGGCGCGGGACCGCGAGGCGGTTCTGTGCCTGCACAGGAAAGCGCTGGAGCGAGTGGGGGCGAGGCCGGGCGATTCGCCGCGTTTCGACGATCTGGGATATATTGAAGAGGCGTTTCTGAATAACCACGGGGAGTTTCTCGTCGGATGTGTGGAGGGCCGGGTGGTGGCGATGGGCGGGTTGAAACGCGTGTCGGACACCCACGCCGAGATCGTCCGGATGCGCGTCATGCCCGAGTTTCAGGGACAGGGATTTGGCAAGGCGATTCTGTTGAGTCTGGAATCCGTGGCCCGTTGCCTGGGATACGGGGAACTCACCTTGCAGACCACCACGCGTCAGCTGACCGCGCAGGCTCTGTACACCCGGTACGGGTACCGGGAGACGGAGCGCCTGGAGGATTGCGGGTTCGATGTGATCCGGTACCGGAAAGACCTCGAACCGGCGGAATGAAACTGGAACCGGAAAACGTCCAGGCAACCCCGAAAACGGAAACCCGGGCCACGGGGTGACGAACCGCAACCGAATTTGAACCACGAAAAACACGAAGGACACGAAAACTGATTTTACTGCGGTTTTCGTGTCTTTCGTGTATTTCGGGGTTAGAGACTATATGGCCTTAAGCGAATATGTGATTGTTTTTCTATATTATTGATAATATTCATGATATATGGCATCCTGTGTGGATAGAAATAACCCTGAGAAAATGTGAAGGTACTATATAGGTACCACTGGAACGGAATCAAACACGTCCTCCAGCCTGCAGTCGTGCGTACTAGCCCTCAGTGATATGATCTGATTCTTTCACTCATTTCACTCCGCCGTTCACATCGGTAATGAGAATCAACCTGGAAACACACAGAAAACAAAGAGGTGTAGAAAGTTCATCGCCGGATCTTCTCCGCTCTTGAATGTTACGCATTCCACTCAGGCCATCATCCAGACGGGAGGGGTTGCCTCCCGTCCTAACAAACACGCACCTCTCCCCACTTTATGGCAACTCAGGGTTGATCAAGATTGGCTGAGTTGGTGTCTTGGGCAGCACCTTCATCTTCGAGACCAGAGCCGAGTTCAGGAATGCTGCGCCTTCCACCACACCGGTCTTCGTCTGCAGGATACCGATGCCACCCTGCTGGAACGAGTCCGCGTAACCGGCGTAGAAGTAGCCCGACACACCCGTCTGACCATATACTTTCGCAATCGCCAGTTTATGGTTGCTGAATTGCAGCTGTGCCTTTACAACCATCGAAGTTGCCTGCCCTGCCGTGCCAATCGCGCCTCCCACCAGTAGGCCATTCACATTTCTGGCCGTCGCCTGCACGAGTGTCAGATCCTTGCCCGACTGAATCAAGCCGCAGCGGATGTTGCCTCCCGAGACCGTTACCTTGTCGATCAGGCCCACCAGTTCCTCCGCTACGATTGGACCTCCGGAGACAGTGATGGACTTGAGTGTACTGCCCTGGATCAGGGACGGAGTCGCCTCACTCTGCGGCGCCGGCGTTCCTGTGACCTCAGCCACCACCCTGGGCAATGAACCCACGGCTCCGAGGCTCATCCTGTTCGCCCCCGTGGCATCTTTGAACACCTTCGACGCCACGTCGAGCCGATTCACCGGTTGAACCGCGCCGGTAGTCGAACCGACCTCCTCGACCACCGCGCCCGTCACCTTGATCGCCATCGGGACCGACGAGGCGCTCGCCGTCTCAATGAACGTCCGCGCGTAGAAACCCTGTTCCGAGGGTTTAGTCGCTGAGATCGAAATCGAACCGAACTCATGCGCCGAAAGGAAGGTGACCGACTTGGCCGAGACCGACTTGACCCGGCCCGCCGCCTCGAGCGAATAGACCGGCACGTCGAACGACAGCGTCTTCACGTCGCCGTTGATCGCCAGCGTGGGCACCTGTCCCTGATTCTTCAGGTAATAGATCCCCCTGGCCGCGTTGTCCGCCGTGTTCGCGGGCAACTTCTTCAGCGCCGCGATCTTGATCATGCCCGCCTTTTCGCCCGTCAGAGTGAACGTCAGATTGTTGGCCTCATCCCGCACGAGCGTGTAGCCCTTCGCGGTTACCTTGTAGTTCGCAGCCGCAAACACCTCGGCCGTCACCGTTGCCGTCGCGGGCATACTCGGGTCGCTCGAACCCTGGGCGTTTACAGCCGTGACCGTATACGAATACGTCACGCCTGGAACCGCTGTGTCGTCGGCAAACTCGGTCACCGCACCCACCGTCCAACTGAGCGGCATCGTATCGGTTGTACCCGCACCACTTCGTTCGACTCCATAACCCGTGGCGCTCGTCACAGCATCCCAACTGACCAGCACCCTGTAGGTATTGCCCGCCGCCGTCACATTGGCCGGAGCGGGAACACCCGCCAATTCAAAGTTAGCCGTCAGCGTTTTCGTTGAGTCCATCGTCACCACAAGCGGGTTGTCCATGCTCGTTATGGAACCGCTCCAGCCCGTGAAGTGGTACCCGGTTGCGGGTGTCGGGGTTAATGTCACCGTGGTCCCCTTGAGATAGAACGGCTGAAGCGGCGAAATTTCGACGGTTCCATTCACGGCTTCAACCTGCAGCGTACAGGTACTCAAACTTGTGTCGAAGTACTGGGCATCGTCTGCCCAGACTTCGCCGAACGCGTTCTTTGCGGCACCCCGGTATACATACCGGGTACCGGGAAGAAGACCCGTAATCTGAACCGAAAACGCCCCCTCATTTCGCGTGCCCAGCGTCTCGACATGTTCCCAGGCCAACGGTTCCTGTCCCCCATCCGCCCGTCCCCAATACACCTGGACCTCGGCTTCCAGGCTGGTTCCGGAGGAAAGGGCCCCGTTCAATACCGCAGTTTCCTCTTCGACCTCACTGGCCGGCAGGTTTGTCACTTGAAGACCTGAAAGATTGATCTGGCGAGTGATGACCTGTGTTACAGCCTCCTTGGTGTCCGAAACCGCCGCATGGAGATAGAAGGGCTTGCCCGGCGTGGGGTGAACCAGCGCAGAACAATTCCCCTGCGTACCCCGCAAGTCCGAACCCACCGCTACCAGGCCCGAATATTCCAGGTCGGTCCAGGAAAGGTCCACCTGCATCTCCTCGCCATCACCATCCACCGCGGTCCAATTCACCGACAATTGCAATCCTTCCGTCGTCCACTGGGTCTGGATTGCGTCGAATTGGAACTCGGGTGGGGCATTTTCTCCGACATAGGAACGGTCCCAGGCCGTCATCGCTTTTACCTCGGACCGCGTGGCCGCCTGCGCCACGGCAAAACCGGCCGGACGCGACGCAGCCGTGTAGGCTTCAGGGAGTTCCTGCAAGACACTCTGTGTTGAACCGACTTCGTAGGGGGTGTAGAAAACATCCCACAACTCCCCCTTGTTGATGAAGTTCTGGCTCACCTGAGGCGAACCATCGAGTTCCACCTTGTGAATCCACGTCTTTCCTCGGTCTACCGATTTGTACCACTTGAAGTCGTACTTGATCGCGTCCCCATCCGGGTCGGTCGAATAGACCAGCACATCCACGATCAGATCCTGATCGGGACGCGTGGGTTGCGGAACCACCTGAACAAGAGGCTGAGTTGGCGGTGAGTTGACGATCGTAAAGGTGGTCGTTCCCGGATCGCTCCACGCCCCATACACATCCTGCGCCCAAGCGCGTAAGGTCCATTGCTGGTTCTTGATCGTCAGATACGGCGACAGCGTCGCACTGGTACACAACACCTGATCGTTCAGAAGCCACTCATACCGATACCCTGCGATGGTATCCCCATCGGGGTCTGATGCCTGCGCCACCGGCACGACCGTATCCAGCGTTTGGGGTTCCACCGGCGAAACAGCCAGTACCGGCGCAGTCGGAGGCGTATCCACAAATACCCCGGTAGAACTCTCGGACCATTCGCCCACGTTACCCGCCCGGTCAAACGCCCGGACCCGGCAATAAACGGTCTGGCCAAGCGGACAGGTCAACATCTTCTCAGTCCCGGAAGTCACCTCCCCATCGAAGAGATCATTAAAACCCGACGCCGTCCCGATCTGGCACTGGTACCCGGAGATTCCGCTACCGGGTTTCGGCTCATTTACCTCTGACCAGGCAAACGACACCTGGGGTACCAGCGAAACCGGTCCATCGGCTGTGGGCGCTTCGGCTCGCGGGGGTGCGGTGGTGTCGAACACGACCGGGGCACTCGGCCCAATCAGAGAATTGCTGTTTCCCGTAATGTCATGGCAGGACGCCGGATTGATCGTCAACGTTATCTGCCCATCACCCGTGAGACCGGAAATCAAGACTCGGTATTGGGTGTCTGTTTCTCGCTGCACAGTAACGGTGGTGTAGGTCATTCCCTCCGTGAGGTCTACGGTCAGAAACGGATTTTCTTCGAACCCCAAAACTTTCTCCGAAAAAGTCACCTGGAAGGCCGCTTCCGTGGCTGACGTGAATGTTTTCTCCGGAACAATTTCAGCGGTTGGCGGGGTGGTGTCCTGGACAAATTCAGCCGTGATCGTTTTGTTCCCATCCATCGTAAGAATAAGCGGATTGGTCCGTTCCATCCCCGCCGGAACATCGCCTGTCCAGCCATCAAACCAGCAGAACGCATCGGGCTGAGCCGTCAGGGTGACCGTCGTCCCGTTCGGGAAACTGTTGCCCGCCGGAGCCACCAGGATGCTTCCATTCTCGGCCACCGTCGAGAGCGTCCAGAGGGTCCGGTTGTAAGTTCCGGTCACCTCGACATTCCCCCCGGTTGTGATCTCGACCTGTTGATCCACCGGTCTGACCCAACCATAGACGTTCTTGAACGTCACCGTGTGGACGCCTACCTGCGGGGTGATTACCTCGCCACTGTTATGCCACACCCCCGGCGCCTCGTCGGCCAGCCGCCACTGCGCCCCGGCGGCCACGGCCTCGGGCGTACCCAGTGTCACGGTCAGGGTTCCGATTTCATACGCAAGCGCCAGCGAGTGCATCGCCCCCGCGGCAATGGCCGCAAAACGGGTGTTGGGCAGCGAGATGTTGTGTTGCCCGTAGGTGTTGAGCCCCCACGCGACAACTGTTCCATCTGATTTCAGTCCCAGACAGTAGTTGATTCCGGCCGCAATACCCACGAAATCCTTGTTTGGCTCAGGGACGTTACACTCCCCACAAAAATTCGGTCCCCATACGACAATGGACCCATCCGCCTTCAACCCCATGCTGTGAGAATTTCCTGTCGCGAAAATGGCGACAAACCCCTTGTTCGGCGAAGGAACCGTACAGACGCCACTCCGTCCATCCCCCCAAGCCACAACCGTCCCATCCGACTTCAATCCCAGACTATGATACTCACCTGCCGCAATCGCCACAAAATCTTTATTGGGTTCCGGAACCGTACACTGACCATAGTAATTGAACCCCCAGGCCACAATCGTCCCATCCGACTTTAAACCCAGACTGTGGTACCCCCCCTCAGCAAGAGCAACAAAATTGGTGTTCGGAAACGGGATGGTCCGTTGCCCAAAATCATTACTTCCCCAACCGACAATGGACCCGTCAGATTTCAATCCCAGAGCGGTCCCAAGCGCGATAAAATCGTTGTTGGGCTCGGGGATGGACCCGCAGTTTCCCCACCCCACAATCGAACCGTTCGACTTGAGCCCCAGACTATGGTAATACCCGCCCAGGCAGGCAATGAAGCTACTATTGGGTAGAGGAACATTCTTCTGTCCATAATCCTGATTTCCGCCTCCCACCGAGACATCTCCCCAGGTGACGATGGGGTAACCTGTCCCCCCGAGTCGAATCGTATCACTCATGACTGCGGATTCCTCATTCAAGAGACCTTTCACCTTGAAATAGACCGTTTTGATCCCACTACCGCTCGACAGGGTGAACATCGGGATGGACGCATAAGGCCTCCAGGTGGCGCTGGTAAAATCGGACGACTCACTCGCCATATAGTGGGTCACCAGTGAACCTGTCGTTTCAACACTGATATTCGGCAACGTTACCGTGGGATTGGCTGTCACGGCCGCGCCATTGTTGATCGAGAAAGCCAACACGGCCGCAGCGGGCGGCTGCGCTCCGGCCAGAAAGTCCACTCCGATCACCCGGTCGGAATCCATCGTGATCGTCACCGGATTGGTCCGCTTCAATTCCGTCGGCACATCGTCTGTCCAGCGGTCGAAACAATAACCGGCATTGGGTTGAGCGGTCAGGGTCACCTGAGTTCCCTGCGGAAAGCGGGTTCCGGAAGGTGAAACCAGAATGGAACCGTTGCTGGAAGTGGTTGAGAGGTTCCAGGAGAGGCGGGTATAGGTACCGGAGGCCATGGTCGTTCCCCCCCCGGTCAAATCAATTCGTTGATCCGGCGGTTTCTGCCAGCCACTGATATCCTTAAACGTCAGCGTGACAAGCCCCCGTCCTTTTACGGTTTCCCCGCTGTTATGCCACACACCCACCGGTTCGCTCGTCAGGCGCCACTGCGCGCCTTTCCCCTGAGCTTCAAATGGAGCCATCTTTACCTGCAGATCCCCCACTCCTCCTTCAATCTCCAACACGAGGGAACGCGACTCTCCTGCCGATATGGATAGGAAACCGCTGTTCAATACAGGGATTGTACTCTCCTGGTTGCCGTTGCTTCCCCACCCCACCAGAGTCCCATCGGCCCGCAATCCCAGGCTGTGCCAGAACCCCGCTGCAATTGCCATAAAGCCCGTATTGGGCTGGGGAACATTACACTGTCCCTCATAATTGTACCCCCATGCCACAACCGAGCCATCCGATTTCAGTCCCAGACTGTGTTCTGCTCCAGCGGCAATCGCCACGAAGTCCTGATTCGGAGAAGGCACATCGCATTGACCTTTTTCATTACTTCCCCAAACCACAATCGAACCATCGGACTTCAGACCCAGACTGTGCCCTGCCCCAGCGGCAATCGCCACGAAATCCTGGTTCGGAGTAGGAGATGCAGCTGAAATATAGGCCGAACCATTCCAGACTTTTCCCCAGACCACAATCGAACCGTCGGACTTCAACCCCAGACTGTGGAAAGATCCCCCCGAAACAGCCACAAAGCCACTGTTGGGCGAGGGAACGTCACACTGCCCCGCATATTGACCGGTATAGTCCTTGTTCCACCCCCATGCGACAATCGAACCATTCGACTTCAAACCCAGACTGTGCCGATAGAAACCTGCGGAGACTGCGACAAACCCGATATTGGGTGCGGGAACGTCGCACTGACCCGAGTAATTCTGGACATCCATGGGATCGTCATAATTGCTCCCCCACGCCACAACCGAGCCGTTAGACTTAAGCCCCAGACTGTGGTTGTGTCCTCCAGAAATCGCGACAAACTGGCGATTGGGCGCGGGAACGGTACAGAGAGAATTCATCCCATCATACCCCCACGTGGCAATCCGATATCCCGTGCTCCCGAACGCAATGGTATCGCTTGTGACGGCGGATTCCACCTCGGTACCCTTCTTCACCTTGAAATAGATCGTCTTCGTTCCGGAGGTTTGAGTGCTGAGCGTGAACATCGGAACGCGGGCATAGGGTACCCACTCCGCTCCGGCAAAGTCGGGCGACTCGCTCGCCATATAGGAGTGCGTCGCGCTTCTCGCGCCCGCGCACACATTCGGCAACGTCACCGTCGGGTTGGCCGTCAGTTCCATCCCGTTGTTGATCGCGAAGGATGTAACAACTGGAGCAGACGGCTGTGTCCCGGATGAGACAAAGTCCACCCAGATCGCTTTGTTACCGTCCATGGTGAGAACAAGGGGGGTGATCCGCTCCAGACCCGACGGCACATCCCCCGTCCAACAGTCAAACAGGTAATTGGGATCCGGCAAAGCCGTCAGCGTCACCGTGGTGCCGGGCGGAAAACTGGTTCCGGATGGAGACACCAGGATCGAGCCGTTATTGCACTCCGTTGAAAGCGTATACCGAGCTGGAAGGTAATTTCCCGTCACACGAGTTGTTTCGCTGGTTGTCAATACCAGTTGCTGATCCGCGGGTTTTACCCAGTCATTGACGTCCTTGAATGTCAGGGTGTAGGATCCAACTAGGGCCTTCACCGTATCGCCGCTGTTGTGCCACACCCCAGCCGCCTCATTTGTTAACCGCCACTGCGCCCCCGCGACGACGGCCGCATCTGGACTGAGGGTTACCTGCAGACGGCCCTCAAACGCAAGCGCCCATGTATGAGTTGTTCCCGCCGCGACATCTAAGAAACCACTGTTGGGTGAGGGAACCGTACATAGGCCTTCATCGTTTCGTCCCCACGTTACAATCGAACCGTTGGATTTCAACCCCACACTGTGGTACTCTCCTGCCGCAACACTCACAAAACCACTGTTGGGAGAGGGAGCTTTACTTTGTCCATCGGAGTCCAATCCCCACGCCGCAACCGAACCGTCAGTCTTCAGACCCAGACAGTGGTACCCCCGCGTCGAGACGGCCACAAAACCGCTGTTGGGATTGGGCAGGCCACAGCCGTTATCCCCCCACATCACGACCGAACCGTCGGATTTCAGACCCAAACTCTGGTTTCCCCCTGCCGCGACGGCCACAAAACCGTTGTTGGGAGAGGGAACGGTACATTGACCCGACCCATTATCTCCCCACGCGACCACCGAACCGTTGGACTTCAGTCCTATATTGTGCAGCCCACCCGCCGCAATGGCCACAAAACCACTGTTGGGAGAGGGAACGGCGTATTGAGTATTTCCATCATACGCCCACGCCACGATCGAACCATCGGACTTCAGACCAAGACTCTGGTACCTCCCCGCAGAGACGGCTGCAAAACCGATGTTGGGGGAGGGGACGGTACATTGACCGATCCAGGTATCCCCCCCTGCTTCGATCGAACTGTCGGACTTCAAAGCCAGATAGTGGTGATCACCCGCCGCAACAGCCACAAATCCACTGTTGGGTGAGGGAATGGTACATTCGCCAGCGTCGTTATACCCCCACACCTCCACCATCCCGCTCGGCGCCATCCCGAACGTGGCCATCAGGGTCTTTGTTGTGTCCATTGAAAGTATCAACGGGTTGGCCGTTTCCTGACCCGCGGGCACATCCCCCGTCCAGCCGGTGAATTTATGACCCTGGCGCGCGCCAGCGTAGAGAGTCACTGTGACACCAACCGGATAATTAACCAATTGAGGCGACTGGATCAGATATCCCTGCATCCCGTTGTTCACCGTGGCCGATAGTGTATATGCCGACGCTTCCTGGACGCTGGCAGCACAGAGCAGGAACATCCCCAGAATCCCAATTTTGATAATCCCTTTGAAGCATCCAAGAGTTTCTTTTGTTGTCCCTTTTTTCAAGATAAGACCCGATTTCTTCATTTACAGACCCCCTGTGATACAAATCTATTACATCACTTTATAAAACTCGCAGGTAGAGTATCCTTTCTCTTTTTCAGAAACAAGAGGAAAATCATACCGAGATGAGATGATCCTAAGAGGCCCAGCGGAACTGTCAGAATGCGCATGCGATCATTTCTGGCCGGGAATCTCTCTTGGCCAGAATTCTTATTGGAAACCAAATGGCCAAGACGATGCCTGCCCCGTCTATCTGATCCTCGATGAATATAGTATTTTCTGGGTTTTGGACCACTCCATTTCCCATGCTTGTGCCTGGGGTTTTGAATGGAGAAAAGAACAATCGGGGAGAAGACTCGTTATCGGACTTCTCCCCGATTGTCTTGCCTGTTGCTTACTCTTTTTCAGGCGCATTCTTCCAAGAGGAAGGATACCTCCCGTCTGAACAAACGCTTGCCCTTCTCCGTTTCTTACGAACCGGGGTTGATCGCGATCGTTTGACCCTTCGGCAGCACCTTCATCTTCGAGACCAGCGCCGGGTTCAGGAACGCCACGCCTTCCACCACGCCGGTCTTCGTTTGCAGGATACCGATGCCACCCTGCTGGAACGTCGCGTCAAAACCGGCGTAGAAGTATCCCGAAATGCCCGTCTGGCCGTAGACCTTCCTGATGCTGTTCCTTGCCTTCACGACCATCGCCATCGGTGTTCCCGCTGTCCCGACCGCACCACCCAAACCCTTATTCGCCGTCGCTTGCAGACCTTACCGCACCATCCAGACCGCCGGATGCCCCTCCGGTCCCATTAATTCAAATCGCGCTGTGAGATCTGCGTTCCCGGAAATCACCCTCTGCAGCGAATTCTGCTCAGCGCTGCCCGCCAGCACGTCGCCCGTCCATCGGACAAAGCGCGCCCCGGAACCGGGTCGTGCCGTCAGGGTGACCGCGGTCTGCGCCGAGTAACAGGCGCCTCCCGCCGGGTTCAGAACGACAGAACCTTTCCCTTCGACTCCCACAGTCACGCGATATAGAGGCGGCGCAAACCGCAGGTAGGGGTAGGTCTGCCCCTCGACAATTTCCCAAACGGTCGAAAAATTCCAGTCGGCCGCCCCCGTACCACCCGCCGGCTGAAATGTGACCTGACGTTTCATCTCGGCGGTACTCTGGCTCAGGACTCTCCACCCTCCATCCGAGGAGATCTGGCCGGAGTTCTCCCGGTCCCAGTAACAACCCGAGGAGGCATATCCCAATCCAATAAAACCCCCGATGTACGATCCGGTTCCCGTGACCGTCCCGGCGGCATAACAGTTTGTCACCGGACCCGAGAAACTGCTGAACCCGATCAACCCGCCGACATACGCGGTTGCCCCTGTTTGCGCTCCCGTCACAGCGCCCAAGGCGAAACAATCGCTCACCGTCCCGTCATTATTGGACCCAACCAACCCGCCAAGAGACGCTGTCAGGTTGCTCTCCGCTCCCGTAACCGAGCCGGTGGCGAAACAGCAGACCAGAACGCCATCGTTGCTCCCCACCAAGCCCCCCAGATTGGGCTTCAGGGAGGAGTTCCCCGTTTTCCCAGTCACGGCGCCGGTGGCAAAACTGTTGCGGATAGACGCAAAATCGGTGTTCTCCCCGGCCAGACCGCCGAGAAATCCACCAATGCCGGTGACCGTCCCGGTCGCCGAACAGTTTTTGATATGACCAAAGTTTCTTCCAATCAACCCGCCGGAACGATTGTTACCCGTCACTACGGCCGTGGACGAACTGTCGGTAACCGTTCCCGCGTTGCCCCCGAGCAATCCCCCGACGGACGAAGAACTGTCCACATGGGTCACAGAACCGGAGGCGAAACTGTCTGTGAGCACCCCTCCATCGTAATTGTATCCAATCAGCCCACCCGCAAACGTATCGTTGGATGAATAGTTCCCGATTACCGATCCGGCGGCGGAACAGTGCGTGACCGTACCGGCGCTCCTTCCAACCAGGGGACCCGTACAGGAGCCTCCCGTCACCGTTTCGTTTTCAAGGGTCAGGTTCCGCACGGCTCCACCCGTACCGATGATCCCGAACAAGCCAACGTGGTCCTGGTAGGGACGGTTTATTGTCAAACCGGTGATTCTTTTTCCGTTTCCTTCAAAAACACCCCGAAAGGACAGCGTGTCGGGATAGGAATGCTTCCCGATGGGGAGGAACCCTTCCCGTATTTCCGAAGTCGTTCCCGTGTCGTTCCAGTTGGCGGTTACCGACGCGTCAATATCATTCATCAGAGTGTAATAGCCTTCGAGATCCCCCGTGGCAATGGCCTGCAGTTCGGCCAGCGTCCGGATTTCGTACCCATGCCGAAAGCGCGCCGTAATGGTCATTGAACTATCCATGACAAGCGTAGTAACGGTGGACATGAGATCGTCCACATCGCCCGTCCAACTGATGAAGTGATATCCCGTGTCCGGCGTGGCCGTCAGTGTGACAACCGTTCCGTAGGTATAGGTGGTCTGGTCGGGCGATTTCGTGACAGAGCCATTCTCGGCCTCGATTGTTAACAGGTATGCGTCCATTTCGAAGTGCGCCGCTACGGTTGTGTCTTCGTCCATGAAAACGGTGGTCGTGGCGGTCATGGGATCGGTCACCGGGCCGGTCCACCCCGTGAACCGGTATCCCATCTCCGGTGACGCCGTCAGAGTGACGGTTGTGCCATACGGATAATAAGTTTCCGCGTAGGGCGATTTCGACACATATCCGTTCTCGCTCTCGATCGCCAGGGCGTATTCGTTGATCGCGAAGTCGGCCATCACGCTCTTGTCTGCGTCCATAACGATTGTGGTCGAAGGAGAGGTGGGATTGGCCACCGAGCCGATCCATTTCCCGAAATGATGTTCCGTCCCCGGTGTCGCGGTCAGCGTGACGACGGTTCCCGGAGCATAAACACCCCCGGTGGGATTCAACGCGACCAACCCGAGATTCTGACTTGTCACGTCCAGACGGAACACGGGCGGAGTAGATTTGAGCGAACGCAGATAGGGATAACTCTGCCCCTCGACGATCCCCCAGACGGTCGCAAAATCCCACCCGGAGAAGGTGGCCTGGTGTTTCATCTCGGCGGTGGTTTTCCCGAAACTGGCCGCGCTACCCGCCGAAGTGGACCGCCCCGTGGCGTCCTTGTCCCAGTAACAGGCCGTGATCGTACTGTTTGAATCAGAACCAACCAGCCCGCCACTATTCCAGACACTGGTCACCGGACCGATCGCATAACAGTTGGTGAGTGTGCCGTAGGAATTGCTTCCAACCAACCCTCCAAGACCCAACCGGCTCCACCCCGTTTCTGTTATGGCAACGCTGGCGAAACTGTTGGCTATCGAGCCGTGGAAGTTGTTCCCGATCAGCCCGCCAAGGCCACTGTTTTCTCCTGCCGTCCCCACAACCACTCCGGCGGCGCTGCAATGGGCGATCGAGCCATAGTTGTTGTACCCGATCAGCCCGCCGATCGAGCCGAACTGGCCTTTCACGATCGTGTGGGTGGCACAGTGGGTCACCGTCCCGGTGTAATGGGTTCCGATCAGCGCGCCGGTGTATCGACGGCCCGTCACCGCTCCTCCCACCAGGGTCAGGTTCTTGACCTGTCCTCCCTTGCCGACACAACTGAACAGACCGACATTGTCCACCGTGGGACGGTTGATGGTCAGCCCCGTGATCTTTTTCCCATTGCCATCGAAAATACCCCGGAAGGAGAGTTTTTCAGTATCATAAAAGTAACTGGGACGTGTCCCTATCGGTCTAAACCCTTCCCGAATGCTCAGGTCGGTTCCCGCATCGTTCCAGTTGGCCGTGTCCGAGGCGTCCAAGTCGTTCATCAGGATGTAGCACCCCTCCAGATCCCCCGTAGCGACGGCCTGAAGTTCGGCCAACGTCCGGATCTCATAGATGGGACGAAAATACGCCGTCACACTTTTGTGGCTGTCCATGAAAAGCGCGGTCGAAGCGGCTGTGGGATTGGTCACCGCCCCCCGCCACCGGTCGAAATAGTACCCCGCCCCCGCCGTGGCCGTCAGGGTGACGGTGGTTCCCGAGGCGTAGAGACCACCGGGAGGATTCAGCGCGATCGATCCCCCTCCCTCCGTCGAAACCGTCAGACGAAACGGCGAGGGCGCAAACCGGAGGTAGGGATAACTCTGCCCCTCGACAATCCCCCAGACCGAGGTGAAATCCCAATCGGTCGCCCCAGTCCCTCCGCCGGGTTGGAAAGTTGCCTGGTGTTTCATCTCGGCGGTGGTTTTCCCCACCCCACCCGTCCCCCCCGCCGAGGCGCTCCGACCGGTCGTTTCCACGTCCCAGTAACTGGCATTGAGCCTCCCCCCCATTCCGATCAATCCGCCGGCATAACTGTTGTTCTTGTTCTGCGTCAGAACCGGACCGGTAGCGAAACAATGGGTCACTTCTTGACTCGAATAATCCGACCCAATCAATCCCCCAACAAACGGTTGCGACGTCACCGTCTCAGTCACCGCACCGGTGGCGAAACAGTCTTTAACGGTTCCGTAGTTGAACCCAATCAGCCCGCCCAAGCGATTGTCTCCAAAACCCGAGTCAGGACCATGTTTGGCCGCTCCTGTCACGGATCCAGTAGCGAAACTTTGGACGACCGTGCCGTATTTGTTGTATCCAACCAGACCGCCAGCGATCAAATAATTCATTCCGTCCGTCGCGGCCACTGCGCCGGTGGCGTAGCTGGTTGTGATGGAACCGTATTCATTCACTCCGACCAGACCGCCGATGGGTCCATCACCCAGTACCTGGCCGGTAGCGACCCCGTTTTCAATGGAACCGTAATAGTTGTATCCGAGCAGTCCACCGGCACAGGAACCTCCGGTGAAAGGGTCCATGTACGACCCGCCGGTGACCAAACCGCCCGTGACGCAATCCACAAGAGATCCATAATAGCTATACCCCACCAGTCCCCCGGCATTGAGTTGCCCCGAGACAGTACCGCTCGCGGAACAGTTCACCACTGCCCCTTCGGAGTTGTAAGCCACCAGAGCGCCCACATTCGTGTCACCGGTCACCCGAACATTTTCCAGAGTCAGATTCCGGATTTCGCCTCCACGGCCCAGTACGGTGAAAAGACCCGCATGACTCGCGCCGGGGCGGTTGATCGTCAGGCCGGAGATTTTCTTCCCGTTCCCGTCGAACCCCCCCTGAAACAGGGAGGGGGTGGCACTCGAAGCCGTTCCGATGGGACGGAAACCTTCCCGAACGGTATCCGCCGTTCCCGCATCGTTCCAGTTCGCCGTGTCCGAAGCGTCAAGGTCGTTCATCAGGGTATAATGGCCATCGGAATCGCCTGACGCGGCAATGGCCTGAAGTTCGGCCAAGGTCCTGATTTCGTAATTCTTGCGGAAATGCGCGGTCACTCCCTTCGGAGCGTCAACAAGAAGGGACAGAGACAGATTTGTCTCTCCGCCACTCCATCCGATAAAACGGGCGCCCGCCTCGGGAACGGCGGTCAGAGTCACGGGGGTTCCCGGAACATAGACCCCTCCCGGCGGGTTCAGCGTGACCGATCCCGGTCCCACGATGGAAACACTCAACCGGAACGGCGGGGGAGAAAATCGCAGATAAGGGTAACTCTGCCCTTCGACAATCCCCCAGATGGACGCGAAATCCCACCCGGCAAACGTCGTCATCTGTTTCATTTCGGGGGTGATTTTCCCGAAACTGGCGTCGCTGCCCGCTGAAATATCCTGGCCGGTGGTTGTCTTGTCCCAGTAACAGGCCGTAACAGTACTCTGAGGGCTAGATCCGACCAGTCCGCCGACATACGAACTGCCCGTCACCGCGCCGGTTGCGAAACTGTTCCGAACAAAACTTTGAGAATTGCCTCCAACCAGTCCCCCGACAGACAAATTCCCCGTGACTTCTCCGGTCGAGAAACAATTCTCGATCGTGCCGCCACTGTTGTATCCGACCAGCCCCCCGGTTAGTTTCAATCCCGTTATAGATCCGGTGGCGGCACAACTTTCCACCCGGCCTCCCTTGACCTGTCCCGCCAGGTTTCCGACATACTCTTTTCCGGCCACTCCTCCGCCCTCGATGATCAGGTTCCGAACACTCCCGGACGAGCCAATGCAGCCAAAAAGCCCCACCCCGTTCTCGCCGGGTCGGTTGATCGTCAAGCCGATGATCCGCTTTCCATTGCCGTCAAAAATCCCCTGGAAAGAGGTGACGCTGGGGGTCACAATCGTTCCAATGGGGCGGAAGCCTTCCCGGTTGCCCGCATCGGTTCCCGCATCGTTCCAGTTGACCGTGTCGGAAGCGTTGATATCGTTCATGAGGATGTAATGACCGCCGAGATCCCCCGTGGCGATGGCCTGAAGTTCGGCCAGAGTCCGGATTTCATAATAACCGCGGAACCGAGCCGTCACGCTCTTGTGGGTATCCATCAGAAGGGCGGTGGAAGGGGACGCGGGCTGGGTCACCAGCCCCGTCCATCCCAGAAAGACGGTGTCGGCGCCCGCGGGTGTGGCGGTCAGGGTCAGCGAGGTCCCGGCGGCGTAGGGACCGTATGGGGGGGGAGGCGTGACCGCGCCCGGCCCCTGAAGCGTCACATCCAACCGAAATGGCGGGGGCGCAAACTGAAGATAGGGGTAGCTGACCCCCTCGACGATTCCCCAGACAGATGAGAAATTCCACCCGAAAGTGGTGGACGCGTCCTTCATCTGAGCCGTGGTTTTCCCGTAACCGGCGTCACTCCCCGCCGACACGATCTGACCGGTGGTTTCCACATCCCAGTAACAATGCGTGACCGTCCCGGTATTGACTCCCACCAACCCGCCGAAGGCCTTTCTTCCGGTTACTGCGCCTATCGCGAAACAGTCGTCAATCGTCCCCCTGTTGTTCCCGACCAGTCCCCCCACGTTTCCCATACCGCTCACAGTCCCGGTGGCAAAACAGTTTGCAATCTTCACGGAAGAACTGCTTCCCACCAGTCCGCCCACATTGTCGCCGTCTATGATCTGGCCGGTGGCGAAACAGTTTTCGATTGTCCCGGAAGAATCGCCCCCGACCAGCCCGCCGACATTCCAGCCGCCTGTCACCGCGCCGGTGGCAAAGGAATTCGAGATCCTGGCGGAATTGTTGTGACCGACCAACCCGCCCAGATTACTGCCGGCTGTCACCGAACCGGTGGAGAAACAGCGGGCGATTATGCAAGAGGTGTTATTCTCTCCGGCCAGTCCGCCGACAAACGAATCCCCCCCTACCGTACAGGTGGCGGAACTGTTCACGATTCTACCGGAGTCGTAGTTATCCCCCACCAATCCGCCAATAAACGAAACGCCCGTGGCCGAACCGGCGGCAGAACTGTTTGCGATTGTGCCGGAAGCGTTATCCCCAACCAGTCCGCCAATATGCGAACGACCGGTTACCGAACCGGTTGCGGAACAGTTCTTCACTTGGCCGCCATAGAGATGTCCGACCAGATTCCCGACATACACTCTTCCCCGTGTCGTACTGTTTTCGAGCGTCAGGTTCAGGACCCGGCCCTCGGCGCTGATGTTGCTGAATAGCCCGACATTATCCATCTCAAGGCGGTTGATGGTCAAACCGATGATTCTTTTTCCATCACCATTGAAGGTCCCCCGACAGGATATGGGCCGAAACCCCTCCAAGGTGTCCGTGGTGGTTCCCGCGTCGTTCCAGTTTGCCGTGTCCGAGGCGTCGAGGTCGTTCATCAACCGGCAGTATTTCCCCAAGGTCTCATTGGCCACGGCTCGCTCACCGAGCCAGACTAGGTTACCAAGCGATGTGATCTGAAAAGCCGTAGCGGTCGTCAAACCATCGCCCACCGCGGGCGCCACACTCGTCTGGGCACGGACAGGAGAAAATCCCGTCCAGATGAAGATCAGACAAAACGTCAGAACCAAGAGAGAATGCCTTTCTTCGGGGAGGCATTGCCCTCCATCAGAAGAATACGCACCTCTCTTAGGAATCATTTTCCTCCATGACGTAACATCCGAGTTGAAGGAAATTCTCGTTCCATTATTTGTCTGGATATCCACCATACTAAAAGTCTCCATTCGATCTGCCATACTCTTGAGTGTTGGAGTGCTTCTGATCACCGCATCAGCCAGAGCGCCGGATGTCCGATACTGAACCGGGCCTGAATCGAGGTCGCTTTCCGAATCTGGATCATCAGCGGTTTCTTCTTCACATCGCCGGTGGGGATATCCCCCGTCCATTCCAGGAAGCGGTACCCGGCATTCGGTTTCGGGAACAGCGTGACAACCGAACCGAAGGGATAGGTGGTCCGGTTGGGTGATTGCACCACGGAGCCGTTCACGGCTTCGATTGTCAGCGGATACTCGTTGAGGGCAAACCGTAGGGTCACGCTCTTGTGGGTATCCATGAGGATCGTGGTGGAAGTGGTCAGGGGGTTCCCGTCCGTTCCGATCCAGCCGTCAAAGTAAGACTCGGTTCCCGGCTGGCCGGCTGTCAGCGTGATGGTCGTACCCGGGGCATAGGTCACGGCGGAGCCGGAAGATGTGACTGGGGTCCCAACCGGACTCCTCGTAAACGAACCTAGCCCGTCCACCGTCACACTCAGACGGAAGGGCGGCGGCATGAAGCGCAGGTAGGGGTAACTCTGTCCCTCGACGATGCCCCAGACGGACGTAAAGTTCCACCCGGCGAACGTGGCCTGTTGTTTCATCTCGGCGTGGGTCTTCCCCTCCGCCCCGACGAGTCCCATCAGGTCCGGCTGGCCGGTAGTTTTCTGATCCCAGTAAGAGGCCGCGACCGTACCGGCCAGAGGGTACCCGATCAAGCCGCCAATACTCGCGTTTCCGGTCACCCGGCCCGTAGCGAAACAGTTGGCGATGGAGCCACCATCGTTACGCCCCACCAGCCCGGCGGTCGAGGAAGTCCCTATCGCCGCGCCAGTGGCGAAACAATTCTGGAGGGTTCCTCTGTTGCCCCCGATCAAGCCGCCAACAGAATAAAGCGTTCCGGATGTGACACCGGTGGCGAAACATTCGGAGATCAATCCTCTGTTGTTGTAACCGGTCAATCCACCGATATAGTTCTCTCCCGTTACCGCGGCGGTGGAGAAGGAGCGGCTCACAGAGGCGTTTTCACTTTCGCCATGGGTTCCGACCAGTCCTCCGACACAGTAATCGCCTTTTACCAGACCGCCGAGAGAACAGTTCTCGATGCGCCCGGACGAGTTGTATCCGACCAGGCCTCCCGTATAATAAGCGCCCGTCACCCGGACGTCTTCGAGCGTCAGGTTCCGAACTTCTCCCGTTCCCAACAGAGCGCTGAACAAGCCGACATAACCGCCATTGGGCCGGTTGATGGTCAGACCGGTGATTTTCTTTCCGTTCCCGTCAAAGGTTCCCTGAAAAGAACGAGAACCTCCGAAAGAATCGAAACCAATGGGCCGGAACCCTTCCCGAACATCCAGATCGGACGTTCCGGCGTCGTTCCAGTTCGCCGTATCCGAGGCGTCAATGTCGTTCATCAGTTTGTAGTACCCCATCATGTTGCCGGAGGTGGCGATGGCCTGAAGTTCGGCCAGAGTCCGAATTTCGTAATAGTGGCGGAAGTGGGCGGTCACGCTCTTGCAGGTGTCTATGAGAAGAGTCATCGTCGTGGCGGCAGGATCGGCCACCGGTCCCGTCCATCTTTCAAACTGATAGCCAGGGGCCGCCGTCGTGGTCAGGGTCACCACCGTCCCCGGCGCATAAACCCCACCGGGCGGATTCAAGGCCACCGAGCCTTCCCCGTCGGTCGTGACACTCAGAGACAGCAACGGGGCGCCCGACCCGAAGCGCAGGTAGGGGTAGCTCACCCCCTCGACAATCCCCCACACGGATGTGAAATCCCACTCGGCGAAGGTCGCCTGCTGCTTCATCTGAGCGGTCGTCTTCCCGAAGGAGGCGTCGCTGCCCGCCGAAACGGACCAGCCGGTGGTGATCGCGTCCCAGTAGCCCCCCGTGACGGTTCCGCCGTTTGCCCCGACCAGCCCACCCATCCCGGAAGGAGACGACTCCGTGCTGCTTACCGCCCCGCAGGCGAAACTGTGGGTCACCGAACCGGAGGCGTTTTCCCCCAACAGTCCTCCCATATTACTCGTACCGGTCACCTGGCCGGTGGCGAAACAGTTGGCGATCGAGCCTCCGTTGTTATATCCGGCCAATCCGCCGACACTCTGATATCCCGTGATGACGCCGGTGGCGAAACATTTGGAAATTGAACCTTTATTGCTCCCGACCAGACCGCCGACATACTTTTGAGAAGTCACCTCACCCCCTGCGAAACAATTTATGATCGTCCCTTTGTTTATTCCGGCCAGTCCCCCGACCGGCTGTTCCCCTCGACCGGTTACGCCTCCGTTGGCCGAGCAGTTCGTCAGGGTTCCGTTGTTGACCCCCACCAGATTTCCGACATTCGAGTACCCCCTCACGTTGCCGCCCTCAAGGGTCAGATTCTTGATCTCTCCCCCTGTACCGACGAGACCGAACAGGCCCATCCCCTCCCGGTCGCCCCAGAGATAGTTGGGCCGGTTGATCGTCAGGCCGGTGATCTTTTTCCCATTGCCGTCAAAGACCCCTTGGAAAGACTGGGTATCGGGATAGGAGGAGGAATATTTCCCGATGGACCGGAACCCTTCCAGCGTATTCGTGCTGGACTCGTCGTCGTTCCAGCTCGCCGTGTCCGAAGCGTCGATATCGTTCATCAGTTTGTAATAACCGGTCATGTCGGAAGTGGCGACGGCCTGAAGCTCGGCCAGGGTCCGAATTTCGTAAACCTTCCCGAAATGCGCAATCACGCTCTTGGGTCCGTCCATGACGATCGAGATGGACTCCGCCAGGGGATCGGCCACTGCCCCGATCCACCCGACGAACCGGCCGCCCGCCTGGGGCACGGCGGTCAGCGTCACGGTCGTACCCGGCGCGTACACTCCGCCGGGCGGGTCGAGAATCACCTGCCCCGGCCCTTCCTCGATCAACGTCACGGTCAGTTGGAACGGCTCGGGGAACCCGCGCAGGTAGGGGTAACTCTTCCCCTCGGCAATCCCCCAGACGGCCGCAAAATCCCACCCGGAGAACGTCGCCCCCTTCTTCATCTCGGCGGTGGTTTTCCCCACCGCTCCGACAATCGTCGTCGAGGTCGGTTGCCCGGTGGTTTGTACATCCCAGTAACAGGCCGTGACCGACGTGGCGCTGTTGCTCCCGATCAACCCGCCGACATTCGAGGTTCCCTGAACGAGACCGGACGCAAAACAATGGATCACCTTTGTAGAAGCGTTCGTCCCCACCAGCCCCCCCACCGCCTGACGACCTTTTACCGGGCCGTTGGAGAAACAGTCGGAAATTTCGCCCCCGTTGTATCCGGCCACCCCTCCCGTCTGATCGTAACCGGTTACAACGCCCATGTTGAAACACCGGCGGAGGGTCGAGTCGAAGTTGGCCCCCGTCACTCCCCCCGTATTCTTGTTATCGCGATACGATTTTGTCACCACACCCGCCGCGATACAATTTTCAATAAGGCCAGAAGAATAGTTCCGACCGACCAGCCCGCCGGTTGCATATCCTTCCATCACGGACCCGTTCGCGAAACAATCCCGCACCGTTCCAGAATAGTTGACCCCCACCACTCCGCCAGTATTTGCCACGTTATTCTGAGTCACTTTTACCGTTCCGCCGGCGGAGCACCGTGTGATGAAACCATAAGAATTGATGCCGACGAGTCCCCCCACCCCGACCGTACTACTCCAACTCTTTCCCGTCACGTCCCCCCCCGCGTCGCAGTCCTCGATCGTCCCGCCCGCATTGTATCCGACCAATCCTCCCGTATGTTCGTTTCCGCCCGTTACTTTCATCCTGACGGAACAATGGGTAACGAGTCCCGCTGAGAGAGTTCCCACCAGCCCGCCCGTGTACCGGTACCCCGTCACCGATCCGCCCTCCAGCGTCAGGTTCCGGATCTCCCCCCCTTGACCCACCTGGGCGAACAAGGCCACGTGGGTTTCGCTCCATTGGCGGTTGATGACAAGTCCTGTGATCTTTTTCCCATTGCCATTGAAGACTCCGGAAAAGGGAACGGATTGTTGCTTCCCGATCGGCAGAAACCCTTCGAGGGTATAAGTGGTTGTTCCCGCGTCGTTCCAGTTCGCCGTCTCCGACGCGTCAAGGTCGTTCATCAATGTGTAGTACCCCGTCAGATCGCCGGTGGCGATGGCCTGAAGATCGGCCAGGGTCCGGATTTCGTGGTTCAGGCGGAACCAGGCGGTCACACTCTTGTGGCCATCCATGACCACTTGCGTGGTGGAAGAGATCGGATTGCCCTTCCCCCCCAGCCAGCGATCGAAACACTGTCCCGCCGCCGGGTAGGCGGTTAGGGTGACAGTCGTTCCGGGCGCATAAACCCCGCCGGGCGGGTCCAGCGTCACCACCCCTTCCCCCGCAACCGAGACGTTCAGACGGAAGGAAGACGATGAGGACGGGAAAGAGGGATAGGTCAGATTCTCGATGATTCCCCAGACAGTCGTGAAGTCCCACCCGGTGAAGGAGGACTGACGCTTCATCTCGGCAGAGGTTTTCCCCACCGCTCCTGTCCCCCCCTTCGATGAGGTCTGGCCCGTGGTTTCCACATCCCAGTAACAGGAGGTGATGGTCGCCGGGGATCCCCCTCCGATCAGTCCTCCGCTGGAACTGAAAAAGTTATCGTCCAGCAGTGGCGTGACGCCCGTGGCATAACAGTTCGTGATGGAGCCAAAGGAATTGTATCCGATCAGGCCTCCGGCAAAACAGTCATTCTGGACGTTTCCGGCCACCGCCCCCGTGGCAAAACAGTTTTCAAGGATCCCAGAATAGTTCTGCCCGATCAATCCGCCGAAATCGAAAGATGAACGAACATTGTCTGGGCATGAAATCACTCCGGTCGCGAAACATTGCTGGAGTGTACTCGTGTCATTCTGCCCGACCAGTCCCCCTCCGTTTTCATCACTTATCACCCCCCCGGTCGCGGAACTGTTGACAATGGAACTTCCTCGGCAGTACCCCACCAGTCCTCCGACATTGGTACCTCCGGTTACCGACCCTGCAGCCGCGCTATTCTCAATCGAACCATTGTAGCAATATCCCACCAGCCCGCCGGTGAGGTACCCTTCCTCTCGAGGCATCCAATTTCCTGCCGACGCGCCCGTTTGATCCCCTCCGAGGACAGGCTGGGAGGTAAAGCAATTCTCAATCTTTCCGCCAAAGCACTGGCCGGCCAGACTTCCCACGTACAGACCCGCAATAAAGGGGACCGCTGTGTACCCCCCTGTCACCGTTCCTCCCTCGAGGGTCAGATTCCGGACCTCTCCTCCCTGGCCAATCGAGGCAAAAAGTCCCACACATTTCTTTCGGGGACGGTTGATGGTCAGGCCGGTAATCTTTTTGCCGTTCCCATCGAAGACGCCCCGGAAATGCGAATAACTCGTGGTCGAAATCCACCCGATGGGTTGGAACCCCTGGGATCCCGTCGTTCCTTCGTCGCTCCAGTTCGCCGTGGCCGACGCGTCAATATCGTTCATCAGGGTGTAATGCCCGTCAAAATCCCCGGTGTTGTTGATGGCCTGGAGTTCGGCCAGGGTCCGGATCTCGTAGAACCGGCGGAAATGCGCCATCACGCTCCGGGGAGCATCCATCCGGCACGGAATGGAAAGAACCGTCTCGCTGGTTCCGGCGCCCACCCAACCGGTAAATTGAGCCCCGGCAGAAGAGGTGGCGGTCAGGGTCACTGCGGTTCCCGCAGCATATATCCCCCCCGGTGGGTTCAACGCCACCGATCCCGGCCCCACAACGGACACGTCCAGACGGAACGGTGGCGGGGCGAATTGCAGGTAGGGATAGCTCTGGCCCTCGGCAATCCTCCAGGTCGAGAGAAAGTCCCACCCGGTAAAAGTCGCCTGCTGGCGCATCTCGGCGGTCGTTTTTGAGAACGGGGCCGCGCTGCCCGTTGAGGAGGTCTGGCCGGTGGTTTCCCGGTCCCAGTAACTGGCCGTGACGGTACTCTCGGGACAATTTCCCACCAGTCCGCCCAGGAATTGATCGCCCGTCACCCTTCCGGCCGCCAAACTGTTCTCAAGTGTGCTGGTGTTGTGGTATCCGACCAAGCCTCCCACGAACCGGGTTCCCGTCACAGCGCCTGTCGCGAGACAGTTCCGATAGACGTTTCCGAAACTGTAACCCACCAGTCCTCCCACTTCCGATTTTCCTGTCACCACCGACGACGAACAGCACTTGAGGATTGTACTACTGGATACGCTTCCCAGCATCCCGCCGACGGGAGAAAATCCCTGGACCATCCCACTCGATAGACAACGTTCCAATGTCGCACCGGAAACAGACCCGGCCAGTCCACCGAGATATTCGTTTCCGGTCACCGTCCCTCCGGTTACGAAACAATTCTCCACCCGTGCTCCCCCGATTCCTCCTGCCAGCCTGCCAAGAAATCTGTTTCCCGTTATATCCACGTGTTCCAGGATCAGATTCCGGATTTCAGCGTCCAGACCGATATAACCAAAAAGCCCGGCATAACTCGATGTGGGCCGATGGATCGTCAAACCGGTGATCTTTTTCCCTCCTCCGTCGAAAATCCCTCGAAAAGCGGTTATCGTGGGATTCGAGGGGGTTCCGACAGGCCGGAACCCTTCCCGGATGCTGGCGTCGGTTCCCGCGTCGTTCCAGTTGACGGTGTCCGAGGCGTCAATGTCGTTCATCAGGGTGTAGTGCCCGTCGAGATCGCCCGAGGCGATCGCCTGGAGTTCGGCCAGGGTTCGGACTTCATAGTGGCGGCGGAAATGCGCGGTCACGTTCTTGTGGGTGTCCATCAGGAGCGAGGTGGACTGGGCCGTCGAAGTGATCCCCGCATTGGTCCAGTTCAGGAAGGACACGGTGGCGTCCGCCGGGATTGCGGTCAGGACCACCTCGGTCCCGGCGGCATACGACGCGTTCTGGGGCAGAACCGCGACCGTTCCCGGCCCCTGAATTGTGACATTCAGTCGGAAAGGGGGAGGGGAGAGTCGCAGGTAGGGGTAGCTTTTCCCGGCGGCGATCCCCCAGACTGACGAAAAATTCCACCCCGCGAACGTGGCCTGCTGCTTCATCTGGGTGGTGGTTTTCCCGAAACGGGTGTCGCTGCCCACCGAGGTGGTCTGGCCGGTGGTCTCGACGTCCCAGTAACAGTCTGTGACAGTCCCATAGTTGTAACCGGCGACTCCGCCCACCCCAACCTTCCCCGTCACAGCGCCTGTTGCGAAACATCTCACAAGCAGATCTCCATTACCGCCGACGATACCTCCCACATTGGCAAACCCCGTCGCCGCACCCGTCGCGAAGCAGTTTTCAATGGTGCTCGAATAAGTGCTTCCAACCAATCCTCCGACACTTCTGTCGCCGGTCACCGTCCCCGTGGCAAAGCTGTTCAGGATGGAACCATAATGGTTGTATCCCACCAGCCCCCCCGCAGTTGAGTTGCCCGTCACCGTGCTGGAGGCAAAACAATTTGTAATGCTCGAATTATTGTCTCCTACCAGCCCGCCAGTATCCACACTTCCCGTTACGGAACCGCTTGCGGAACTTTGGGTGACGGTCCCGTTGTAATTGCCCCCCACCAGTCCTCCAACAGACGAAGTGCCGGTCACCGAACCCGAGGCGGAAGAGGCGTGAATGAGGCCGTCCGAGGAACACTCGCCCGCCAACCCACCCACTCCATATCCACCCGTCACCGAGCCGCTGGCGGAACAGTTTTGGGCTTTTCCATAAAGATCGCCAACCAGGTTTCCAACAATAGAACGTCCCGTCACCGAACTGTTTTCGAGCGTCAGGTTCAGGATGCGGCCCCCGACCGTATCGCCCCAATACCCGGCAACCCCAAATAATCCGACTTTCTCGGCGTTCGGCCGGTTGATGCTCAGGCCGGTGATCTTTTTGCCATTGCCATTGAAAACGCCTCGGAAGGGAAGCGACCCGGTCCCGATGGGCCGAAACCCTTCCAGCACACTCGTATCGGTCCCCGCGTCGTTCCAGTTCGCCGTGTCCGACGCGTCAATATTGTTCATCAACTGGTAATACTTCCCGGTGGTCTCGTTGGCCGAGGCTCGCTCACCGAGCCAGACCAAGTTACCAAGCGATGTGATCTGAAAAGCCGTAGCGGTTGTCAGGCCATCGCCCGCCGTGGGGGCCACGGCCGTCTGGGCTTGGGCATACGGTACATAAGCCCACAGGAAACAGATGCAGGAAACAACGAGAAGATGGATGCGAAGAGAGATTCGAGCGTCCCCTTTTCCGGAGAGACGCTTCACTGAATTCTGGGAAGAATCTGAAGAAATAAAAATCATGATTTTTCGTTCCTTTGACAACTTTTAAAGACAGATGAATATCGAACTTCTGATTATTTTAATGCATATCTGGGAACAAAGTCCCAAAACCTCACACACATTCTTGAGGAAATCGGACGAAAACGAATCCGCGTCCTCACCTCGAATGGGATTCCTTAGATCCGATCAAGGTCTCCATCCCAATTTCACTCATACAGAATACAAAACTGGATTTATTTGACAATGAAATACAGGGGACATACGAAGGCGGTTCCTTTACGTATGTCCCGTATATTTCTCAATACATTTCAAGATCATTCGAAATCGAGAGTACTTCCGCCTGAAACAGGCGATTATTTGTCAGAATGCACACCCCCTTCTTCGGAAAATCCCATCGGGATATTTCTCGGCCAGATGATACCTCACATTGTTGGGTTGATGACAATCTCCTGGTCCTTTGGCAACACCTTCATCTTCGACACTAGAGCCGGGTCGAGGAAGGCCGCGCCTTCCACCTGGCCGCTTTTTGTCTGCAGAACGCCGATACCGCCCGTCTGCGTCGGGGCGCCCATCTCCGCGTCGTAACCCGCGTAGAAGTAACCCGAAACACCCGCCTGGCCATACACCTTCTTGATCGCCACGCGCTTCGAGTTCGCCGCGGGCTGCGCCGCCACGACCATCGCCGTGGACTGGCTGGCCGTGCCGACCGCGCCACCCACCAGCGCGCCGTTGATCTTCTTCGCCGTCGCCTGGACCAGCACCAGGTCCTTAGACGACTGGATCAGGCCCACGCGCAGGTTGCCAGCCGCCACCGTCACCTTGTCGATCGCGCCGACCAGCTTATCCGCCACGAGCGGGCCGCCCGAGACCGTGATGGCCTTTAGCACGCTGCCCGTAATCGAGCACGGAGTCGCTTCGGCCGGAGCCGACGTCGTGTTGCCGACCTGCAGTTCGTTGACCACCTTCGGCAACGAACCGATCGCGCCCAGACTCGTCTTGCTGACCTTCGCGGCGTCCTTGTACGTCTTCGACGCCACGCTGAGCAGTTTGATCGGCTGCGGAGCCGCGTTCGTCGAGCCGACTTCCTCGACCACCGCGCCCGTCACCTTGATGGACATCGGCGTCGTGCCCGCGCTCGTCGTCTCGATGAACGTACGAGCGTACAGACCCGCGCTCGAGTCCTTCGTCGCCGTGATCGAGATCGAGCCGAACTCGTTCGCCGTCAGGAACGTGACCGACTTGGCCGAAACCGACTTGGCCAGGTCGCGAACGACGAGCGCCATCACCGGAACGTCGAACGCCAGCGTCTTGACACTGCCGTTCACGCGCAGCAACGGAACCTGCGTGATACTCGTCAGGTAGTAGATCCCCTTGGCCGCATTGTCCACCGCGTTCGAGGGCATCTTCTTGAGCAGCGTGACCTTGATCGTGCCCAGGTTCGAGCCGGCAATCGTCGGAGTGAACACCAGGTCGTTCGAAGCGCTGCGAACCAACGTGTAGCCCTTGCACGTCACCTTGTAGTTCGCAGCCGAGAACACCTCGGCCGTCACCGAAGCCGTCGCTGGCGAGCTCGGATCGCTCTCGTTCTGCAGCGCGTCGACCGCCTTGACCGTGTAGGCGTACGTCACGCCCGGAACCGCCGTGTCGTCGGCAAACTGCACCGCCGTCGTCGTCCACGCCACCGGTGTCGTCTCGGTCGTACTGGCAAGGGTACGTTCGACCACGTAGGTCGCGCTCGTCACCGCATTCCAAGACACCAGTACCATGTAGGTGTTACCCACCGCCGTCACACCGGTCGGAGTTTCCGGACCCACCACCAGTTTCGAGAACTTCGCCGTGAGCGCCTTGGCCAAAGCCGGCATCGCGTACACATACGGTGTTGCCGTCGAAAGTAACGTCGCGCCGTCGTACCAACCGACGAACTGGTAACCCGTCGCCGCCGTCGCCGTCAGCGTGACCTGAGCGCCTTGCAGATACGTTTCCTGGTCGGGCCACTTGGACACCGTTCCGCCCTCAACCGGATCGGTCATAGTGGTCAGTGTGTAGGTTGGGACCACCGTGACCTTTCTGAACTTCGCAATGAAGGTTTTATCCGTCTCCACCGTGTACACAAAGGAGGACTGGGACGAGACCGTCGTGGCGCCATCCAGCCAACCGCGAAATATGTAACCGTCCGCAGCCGTTGCGTTCAGGGTTACTGTCGAGCCTTCCGGGTAGAAAGCCAGGTTGGGTGTTTTCGACACCGAACCGCCATTGACCGGATCGGCCATCGCCCCCACCGTGTAGGAACCGGGAGGAACCGGTTTGAACCGGGCCGTTAAGGAAACGCTGGTTGTCAACTGGTGTATGAAGGAAGCCTCCTGAGAGATCGTAGTACCACTGGCATCATCCACCCACCCACGGAACAAGTAACCCTCCGCCGCCACTGCGTTCAGGGTCACGGATGTGCCTTCCTCATAAAAATCCTGATCGGGCGTTTTCGAGACCGTACCGGCATGGGGCGGGTCCGCCGAAACCGTTACCTGCAGAGTCCCTCCGCGTACAATGGCCAGAGAATGCGATCCTCCCGCGGCAACGGACAAATAATCGGCATTGGGAAGAGGGATATTGCACTGGCCAGACTGGTTATCCCCCCATGCCACAATCGAACCGTTGGACTTCAAGCCCAGACTGAAGGCGTCTCCAGCCGCAACCGCCACAAAATCGCCATTGGGCGCGGGAACTGTAGTCGGAACGAAATGATAACTCCCCCACGCCACAATCGAGCCGTCGGACTTCAAGCCCAGACTGTGACTCCACCCGGCCGAAACCGCCACAAAATCCTTGTTTGTCAAGGGAACAATACATTGTCCATCACTGTTGTCCCCCCACGCCACCACCGAACCGTCGGCTTTCAGGCCCAGACTGTAAAAAGCCCCCGCCGCGATCGCCACAAAACCGCTGTTGGGCGATGGAACATTGCATTGGCCCAGAGGGTATTCGTCCCAGTAATCCCTATTGGAACCCCATGCTACCACAGAACCATCGGCTTTCAGACCCAGGCTGTGATGCCACCCCGCCGCGATCGCCACAAAATCCTTATTGGGAGAAGGCGCGGTACACTGACCGCTGTCGTTCTCCCCCCATCCCACCACCGAACCGTCGGCTTTCAGACCCAGGCTGTGAGACCCTCCCGCCGCAACCGCGACGAACCCGCTGTTCGGCGAGGGGACAACACTCTGTCCCACATATTGACCATATTGACTGTTGTTGGATCCACACGCGACAATTGAACCGTTTCTCTTCAAGCCCAGACTGTGGTTGGCGCCTCCCTCGACAGCCACAAAATCGCTGTTAGGACTCGGGATATCACATTGCCCATCGGTGTTTGCCCCCCAGGCTTTCACGATTCCACTCAGAGCCGGTTCGAACTCGGCTACCAATGTTTTCGTTGAATCCATCGCGAGGATCAGCGGGTTCGTTTCCTCCTGACCCGCTGGGACATCCCCGGTCCAGTTGGAGAACCGGTATCCTTGTCGCGCTTCTGCGTAGAGTGTTGCCGTTGTGCCCAGGGGATAATCCGGGCGCAACGGTGACGTGACCACATACCCCTGCGTGGCGCTGGTCGCGAGTGAACAGGTGGGAACACGCTGATAGATCCCGGTCAGGGAGACCTGTTGGTCCACCTCGATACTGACGGTCTGGGACGCTGGCTCCTGCCATCCGGCGAGTACCTTGTATTCGATCCTGTAATCTTTCCCGATATTCAAGGGAAGAACTTCTCCGCTGTTGTGCCACACGCCCGCCGTCTCGCTCGTCACGCGCCACTGCGCCCCATCGGCAACAGCGCCGGGTGGGTCGAGCGTCACTTGCAGGGAACCTTCCTGGGCGATCGCCAGCGAATGGAATTCTCCCGCCGCCACCGCCACAAAGCCATTGTTGGGCGTGGGAACGTGAGACTGTCCCGTATAGAAAAGATGTACATTTACATTGGATCCCCAAGCCACAATGGAACCATCGGATTTCAACCCCAGATAGTGCCAATCCCCAACTGCAAGGGACACAAAAGGGCCATCAGGCGTATAAAGACCCGCGATATTCCCCCACGGTACAATCGAGCCATCGGACTTCAGCCCCAGACTCTGCCCATAATTTTCTGCTACAACGGCCACAAAATCGCGATTAGGCTGGGGTACAGTACACTGTCCCAAGCCATTGTCCCCCCACCCCACAGCCGAACCATCGGATTTCAGCCCTAGACTGTGCGAATACCCAGCCGAAATTGCCACGAAGCCACTGTTGGGTGAGGGAACATTGCACTGGCCGTAATTGTTATACCCCCAGGCTACAATCGAACCATCGGCCTTCAACCCCAGGCTGTGATCGCCTCCCGATGCAATGGCAACAAAACCGCTGTTTGGAGAGGGGGCGGCACATTGACCATAGGTATTATCTCCCCACGCTATAATCGAACCGTCGGACTTCAACCCCAAACCATGCTTCCCTCCAGCCGAAACCGCCACAAAATCACGGTTAGGTGAAGGAACATTACACTGACCAGATCTATTGTCGCCCCACGCCGCAATTGAACCATCAGATTTCAACCCAAAACTGTAAAATAGTCTCCCCGTCACAGCCACAAAACCGCTGTTGGGGGAAGGTACATCACACTGATGGTAAGCGTTATCCCCCCATGCCTGCACAATCCCACTCGGGGCCGGTCCGAACGTGGCCGTCAGTGTTTTTGTTGTGTCCATGATAAGAGTCAGCGGATTGACCATTTCCTGTCCCGCTGAAACATCTCCCGTCCACCCGGTGAACTGGTAACCCTGGCGCGCAGCGGCATAAAGGGTCACGGTTGTACCCGCCGGATAATCCGGTCGACCTGGAGAAGGGATAACGTAACCATGTGTGGCGCTGGTCATAAGTGAGTAAGTTAGAATATCCAGATAGATACCTGTCAGAGAAATCGGCCTGTTTTTCTCGATACTTACGGTCTGATTCGCCGGTTCCTGCCATCCCGCGATCTTCTTGTACTCAACCGTATAACTTCTCTCAGCAAGGAGGGGTAGACTCGTTCCACTGTCGTGCCACACGCCGGTCTTCTCGTTCGTTAACCGCCATTGAGCCCCGGCAAGCGCTGCCTCAGACGGATCAAGTGTTACCTGCAGACTGCCTCCGACCGTAAGCGCCAACGAATGGCCGTCCCCCCCTGCAATCCCGATATAATCACTGTTGGGTGTGGGAACATTGCACTGACGAGCTGCATTCCAGCCCCACGCCACAATCGAACTGTCGGACTTCAGTCCCAGATTGTGCCACCCACCCGCCACAATGGCCACAAAACCACTGTTAGGAGTGGGGAGGGTACATTGACCGTGGTCGTTGTCTCCCCACGCCACAATCGAACCGTCCAATTTAAGACCCATGCTGTGATAAGCACCTGCCGCAATCCCTACAAAACCACTGTTTGGCAGGGGAACAACACACTGCCCTCCGTAGTAATTATTTCCATTATCGTTGGATCCCCACGCGACAATCGAACCATCGGACTTCAAGCCCAGGCTATGCTTGCCCCCCCCTGTAATGGCTACAAAACCGTTGTTGGGTTCCGGAACATTACACTGGCCGGAACCATTTTTCCCCCACGCCACAATAGAACCATCGGACTTCAAACCCAGACAATGCTCTTCCCCTGCTGCAACGGCCACAAAACCACTGTCAGGAAAGGGGATATTACATTGACCGTGGTCGTTGTCTCCCCATGCCACAACAGAACCGTCTGACTTCAAACCAAGACTGTTGTTTCCCCCGGCTGCAACAGCCACAAAACCACTGTTGGGAGAAGGAACATCGCACTGGCCCGTGTATTGGGAGTAATCGTCATTATTGGATCCCCACGCCACAATCGAGCCATCTGACTTCAAGCCCAGACTGTGATTATTCCCCGCAGCAACAGCCACAAAATCATTATTGGGCGAGGGCACATCGCACTCTCCATGCCAGGTTGCTCCCCACGCCTGTACCATTCTGCTCGGAACCTTTGCGAATGTGGCCTCCAGCGTTTTGGTCGCGTTCATGGTAATGGTCAGTGGATTGACCATTTCCTGCCCCGCCGGGACATCCCCCGTCCAGCCGGTGAAACGGTAGCCCTGGCGCGCAGCGGCATAAAGGGTCACGGTTGTACCCGCCGGATACTCCGACCGTAGTGGAGAAGTCACCACATACCCGTGTGTGGCGTTCACAGTCAAACCGTATCCGTTGAACGCGAAATGGGCCGTGAGGGTTCTGGTCGAATCCATCGTGAGAAGAACCGGGTTTGTGGTCGTGGTGAGATCGCCACTCCACCCCGTAAAGTGGTACCCCCCTTCCGGGACGGCTGTCAGGGTGACGGTCGAGCCATCCCGATAGTTCGTCTTCGAGGGCGACTTGACCACGGAACCATTTGTCGCGGTCACAAACAAGGGCCAGGTCTGCCCGGGCACGTAAGTTACTGTGGCGGTGGTCACCTCGTTCTCGCGGATTGCAACCGTTTGTGTTGTCGGCAGGGCGTACCACCCCGGCAGGTCATCCCGGAGTTCCAGCGTGTAAGTTCCCACTGGCCAGGTTATCGAAGTTCCACTTTCGCGCCAGGCGTTCTCTCCCGCGAACCGCCACTGCGCCCCGGCGGCCACTGCCTCGGGCGGGGTGAGCCTTACCTGCAGGGATCCTTTGGGTGGAACCAGCGCCAGCGAACGATAGCCTTGAGCAAAGACGGTCGAGATTCCACTGTTGGGCGGGGGAACGGTACACTGGCCTCTTCCGTTTGCCCCCCAGGTCATGATTGTCCCATCGGACTTCAGTCCCAGACTGTGATACCTGCCTGCCGCAAGAGCCACAAAATCGCTGTTGGGCGAGGCTACATCGCATTGTCTCTGGTCGTTATGTCCCCATGTGACAATCGAACCATCAGACTTCAGCCCCAGACTGTGCTCTTCTCCTGCTGCGATGGCGACAAAATCGGTATTGGGCAACGGGACAGTGCATTGTCCGAATTTATTCAGACCCCACGCGACGATCGAACCATCGAACTTCAACCCCAGACAGTGATTCACTCCCGTCACAACGGCTACAAAACCGCTGTTCGGAGAGGGAAGGGGGCTGGTACTCCCCCATGCCACGAGAGATCCATCGGATTTCAACCCCAGACTGCGGTATTCGCTCGCGGTAACAGCCACAAAATCGCGATTGGGCGAAGGAACCGTACACTGCTTGAGAAAATTGCTTCCCCAAGCCACAATAGAACCATTGGACTTCAACCCCAGGCTGTGGCCATTCCCTGCGGCAACTGCGACAAAATCACGATTAGGTGCAGGAACCTCACACTGCTTGTTTCTGTTCTCCCCCCACGCGACCACCGAGCCGTCGGATTTCAGACCCAGACAGTGGTTTGCGCCCACCGCAAGATCCACAAACTTTCTGTTTGACAATGGAACGCTACTGTTATCTCCCCACGAAACAACGGAACAATCGGAATCCGACAAGACAATCGTGTCACTCGTCACCCCCGATTCCACTCCGGCGCTGTTCCTGACCTTGAAATAGAGGGTTTTTGTTCCACTCGATATGGACAACCTGTACAGGGGAATCGAGACGTAAGGCTGCCACGTGGCGCTGGTGAATCCGGGCGACTCGCTCGCCAGGTATTGTACCGCAGAGCCGCTGGTTTCGGCCGTGCTGGTGTTGGGCAACGTGACCGTCGGATTCACCACCGTGGCCATGCCGTGGTTGATAGAAAAGGAGGTCATGACCGGTGCGGCCGGCGGGGGACCGGAAGCCAGGCTCACCCCGATGGTTCGGGTGGTATCCATGATCACGGTCAACGGGTTGATCCGTTCCAGTCCCACGGGCACATCCCCCGTCCAGCGGTCAAACCAGGTTCCCGCGTCGGGTTGAACCGTCAGCGTCACCGTGGTCCCGTAGGGGAAAGAAGGCCCAACCGGCGACACCAGAACCGTGCCGCTGCTGCATGTAGTCGTAAGGGTACAATAGATCCGCTCGTACAACCCCACCACCTGGGCAGTTCCCGTAGTGGTCAATTCCACCTGCCAGTCCGCCGGCTTGGTCCAACCCGTAATGTCTTCGAACGTCAGTGTATGGGTCCCAACCCGGGATTTCAGAAGTGTGCTACTGGTGTCGGAGACCGGATCATAGACCGTGTCATTGTGCCAGACACCCGTTTTTTCGTCCTGCAGACGCCACCGCGCCCCGGCGGCAATGATCTCGGGTGGAGCGAGCGTCACCTCGAGGGCGCCTTGGGACGCCAACGCCAGGGACTGATTTCCCCATGCGCTAATGGCCACAAAGCCGCTGTTGGGCGAGGGAATCATGCACTGGCCATCGGCGAGGCTTCCCCACGCGACCACAGAACCGTCGGATTTCAGACCCAGACTGTGAGAATCCCCCCCGGTGAGCGCTATAAAACCGAGGTTAGGCGTGGGCGCTTTACACTGACCCACGTTGTTGTTCCCCCACGCGACAATCGAACCGTCGGATTTCAGTCCCAGACTATGATAGTCTCCCGCCGCGATCGTGATAAAACCGATGTTGGGCGTAGGAATGAAACATTGGCCATATCGGTCATCCCCCCACGCCACGATCGAACCGTCGGATTTCAAACCGAGACTGTGCGAATCTCCTACCGCAATGGCCACAAAGTCTCGGTTGGGCGTGGGCACCTTACACTGACCCACGCTGTTGTTCCCCCACGCGACAATCGAACCGTTGGATTTCAGCCCCAGACTGTAGAAACGCCCCGCCGCGACCGCCACAAAAGCGCTATTGGGCGCCGGAACGGTACGCTGACCATAGTCGTTCCACCCCCAAGCCACGATCGAACCGTCGGACTTCAAACCCAGACTGTGAGAATCCCCCACCGCAATCCCTATAAAACCCTTGTTGGGTGAAGGTACCACATTCCCCTCCCCCCGGGGCGTCCATGTCACAATCGAGCCCTCGGATTTCAGACCCAGATTTTCAAGTTTCCCGGCCGCAATGGCCACAAAATCCTGGTTGGGAGAAGGAGCGATACACGGATAACCGTTGTTCTTTCCCCAGGCTACAACCGGGAAACCAGCCCCCCCAAGCATAATGGTGTCGCTCGTGACGGCGGATTCCACGCCGGCACTGTTCCGCACCTTGAAATAAACCGTTTTCGTCCCCGTTGTGGGGGACAACGAAAACAACGTGACGGGCCCGTAGGGGTGCCACGTCGCGCTGGTGAAGTCGGACGACTCGCTCGCCAGGTAATGCGCCGCGGACGCGCTGGTTTCCGCCGTACAAACATTGGTCAAGGTGACTGTTGGATTCAACGTCATAAGCGCGCCGTTGTTGATCTTGAAGGATGCAATCACTGGCGCAGGCGGCAACGGGCCAGACTCCAGGTCCACCCCGATCGTTTTGTTGGCGTCCATCGTCAAAACCAGCGGATTGACCCGCTCCTGCCCCTTGGGCACATCGCCCGTCCAATGGTCAAACCAGTATCCCGGTTTCGGATTAACCGTCAGCGTCACAGTTGTTTCATGTGGGAAAACGGTTCCAGCGGGAACTACCTGAAGTACCCCATTGTCCCCACACGTCGCCAAAAGCGTCCAGGTTGTGCGGCGATAGTCTCCTGCCCTGAAGATATTACTGTCGGTTTCTATTGGAATCGTCAGGTTCCCCGGCTGGATCCAGCCATAGATTTCCTCAAACGTCACAGTCTGAGTTCCTCGCGCCCTGATGGTCTGCGCACTGTCATGCCACTCAGAAGCGGTTTCGCTCGTCAAACGCCACTGGGCTCCGGCGTTAACGACTGCCGGCGGCGTGAGCGTTACCTGCACGTTTCCCATCCCCTCGGCCGCCAGCGCCAGTAAATGCCCTCCCCCACTCGCGATGGCCGAAAAACCGCTGTTGGGGGGAGGAACCTGAAATTGTCCCCCGACATTTTGCCCCCACACAACGATCGAACCGTCGGCTTTCAGAGCCAGACTGGTCAATCCGCGTGCGGCAATCGCCACAAAATCGCGGTTGGGTTCCGGAACGGTACACTGCCCTTCGTTATTATTTCCCCACGCCGCAATCGTTCCGTTGGACTTCAGACCCAGACTATGTGTTCCTCCCGCCGCCACGACCACGAAATGGGTGTTGGGTTCCGGAACGGTACACTGGCCGTATGGGACATTATTTCCCCACGCGACGATGGAACCATCGGACTTCAGACCCAAACTGTGCATTCCCCCCGCTGCCACGGCCACAAAATCGCTGTTGGGCGTGGGCACATTGCACTGACCGAACAGCCCCCTTCCCCATGCGACAATGGAACCATCGGATTTCAGCCCCAGGTTGTGGTACGGTCCCGCCGCAAAACCCACAAAATTCGCGTTGGGGGTGGGAACATGGCATTGGAAAACATATTCCCCCCCTCTATCCCAACTGGCCCCCCAGGCCGCAATCGTCCCATCGGACTTCAGTCCCAGACTGTGCAGATCCCCCCCTGCCACAGCCACAAAATCACGATTCGGAGTGGGAATATCACACTGCCCTCCCTCATTTTCTCCCCACGCCACCACCGAACCATCAGACTTCAAACCCAAACTGTGGTTCTCTCCTCCCGCGAGAGTCAGAAAATTTCCGTTTGGCGCAGGCACACCACATTGATTCAAGCGGTTGTCCCCCCACGCCACAATGGCAAGACCGGCGCCTCCGAGCGAAATGGTGTCGCTCGTGACGGAAGATTCCATCCACGCGCTGTTTCGCACCTTGAAATAGACCGTCTTAGTCCCGCTCGTGCCAGACAAGGTAAACTGAGGAATGGATCGGTAAGGCCGCCACGTGGTATTGGTGAAATCAGCCGATTCGCTCACCATGTACAGGACAACCGGCACGCTTGTCGCTTCCGTACAGGTATTGGCCAATGTCACCGTCGGATTCATCGTCATGGCGATGCCATTGTTGATCGCAAAAGACGAAACCTCCGGCGCGGGCGGCATGGGAGCCGCTTCGAAGTCCCCCCCAATCTCTTTATCGGCGTCCATCGTCAGGACAAAGGGATTGATCCGGTCCAACCCCGTCGGCACATCCCCCATCCAGCGGTCGAACCAGTACCCCGCGTCGGGTTGGGCCGTCAACGTCACCGTTGTCCCGTGAGGGAAACGGGTTCCGGACGGGGAGACCCGAATCGAACCATTTCTGCATGCCGTCACAAGCGTATAGAAAACCCGATCGTAGTTTCCTGTCACACGAATCATCCCCGCAGTCGTCACCTCGACCTGCAGGTCGGATGGTTTTGTCCAACCCTCGACATCTTTGTACACTAGCGTGTGAAGTCCTGCGCGAGCCTTCACCGTTTCGCTGCTGTTATGCCACACTTCAGCAGGTTCACTTGTCAGGCGCCACTGCGCCCCGGCAACAATGGCTTCCGGTGAGGTCAGGGTCACCAGCACACTCCCCTCGGCCACCAACGACAAACAATGCTGCCTTCCCAACTCGGCTGCCACAAAACCGCTGTTCGGCATAGGAACACGACACTGCCCGTCACCGTTCTGTCCCCACGCAACAATCGAACCGTTGGACTTCAAACCCAGACTGCAACGTTCCCTTGCCGCGACGGCCACAAAATCGATGTTGGGTGTGGGAACGACACATTGATTGTAATCGTTCCCTCCCCACGCCACAATTGAACCATCCGACTTCAACCCCAGACTATGAGTATTCCCAGCAGCGATAGCCACAAAACCCCTGTTGGGTTGGGGGCATACACATTCCCCATATTCGTTACGCCCCCATGCCACCACGGAACCATCAGACTTTAACCCCAGACTGTTGGCAATCCCGGCAACAACGGCCACAAATCCGCTGTTTGGAGAAGGAACCGAACACTGACCATAGGTGTTATCCCCCCACGCCACAATGGAACCATCCGATTTCAGACCCAGGCTATGCACCTGTCCCGCCGCAATACCCACAAAATCGCAATTGGGCGCGGGAACGTCGCATTGACCGTAAACATTCCAACCCCATCCTCGAATCGAGCCGTCGGAGTTCAAACCCAGACTGTGCATATCCCCCGCCGCGATGGCCCAGAAATCGCGATTGGGAGAGGGAACAATACACTGGCTATGACCGTTATATCCCCACGTCCACACCGAACCGTCGGCCTTCAGAGCCAGACTATGGCTCCCTCCAGCCGCAAGCATCACAAAACCGCTGTTGGCCAAGGGAAAATCACATTGTCCTTCGGTATTCCCTCCCCACGCCATAATGGAGTACCCCTCCCCCCCGAATGCAATCGTGTCGCTCGTGACGGCGGATTCGGCGTTTGCGCTGTCCTTCACCTTGAAATAGACCGTCATTGTCCCGCTCGTGGTGTTGGACAAGATGAAAAGGGGGACAGAGGCGTAGGGTTTCCACACCGCGCCGGTGAAATCGGACGACTCGCTCGCCATATAGGAATGGGTTGCGCTGGTCGCGCCTTCGCAGACGTTCGGCAGGGTCACCGCCGGATTTACCGTTGCGACCGCGCCGTTGTTGACCTTGAAGGACGAGACCACCGGGGCCGCCTGCGCACCGATCCCCCCCGGCAGGAACAGAATGGCCCAAACCAGAAACATCCTTTTTCCCATACGCCACATCGACTTGCCGATCATGCTCGCGCTCTCCTTATCGGGTTTAAATACGATCGTATTTTTTCTCGACAATACTTCTTTCATTTTTACCGTATCAACACAACAAAGTTACTGTTACAGTCAAGAGATGTCAATCGTCAATCGCAATTCGTTATTTATCTCTCCATAGTAACATTATTCATGGTATCACTGGGTGAGGGGAAAATCCGCTCTCGTAATATTGTACGATCACTCCAACGGAATAGATGATCATTGACACTGCTGTTCGGCTAGAGCAATTGCCTGAAAGGGTCTTCATTATTCGACTGTCGGTTCTGACGATCAGCCGCGTCATTATGAGGATTTTCCAGGGGAATGGCTATAAAAGTCGAATGAATCCAGTTATCTACGCGAGACATCTTCCTGTTTTGGATGGTGTCTTCCGAAAGAGTCTGGAGTCTCGATCAATGTCTCAGGAGTTAAGGTTTTCCGCGAGGGTGGCCAGTTCGGCCCAGCGTTCCATGGCGGTTTCGAGTTCCGCTTCGAGTTGTTTCTGTTCGCGGGCCAGGGCGTTGAGTTTTGAAAAATCGGTGGCTGCCTCGGTCATTTCGACTTCCATACGGGCCAGGCGTTCTTCCAGCCGGGGAATTTCCTCTTCGAGGTGGTTCAGCTCGCGTGTCTGGTTGTAGGACAGCTTGCGCTGGGCTTTGGGCGTTTCGGTTGCGACATCTGGAGCGCTTTTTGTTTTGGGACGCTGCGCCCCGGCCTGCGTGGCCGCTTCTTCTTCCGCCTCCGCGGCGCGCATCTGCGCGTAGGTGGTGTACGCGCCCGGATAGGTTCGGATCGAACCGCCCGGTTCGAAAACCAGCACGTGCTCCACCGTCCGGTCGAGGAAGTACCGGTCGTGCGAGATGACGATCAGGCAGCCGGAGAACCCGTCGAGGAAGTCTTCGAGCGCCTGGAGGGTCTGGATGTCAAGGTCGTTGGTCGGCTCGTCGAGGATGAGGAAGTTGGGGTCGCGCATCAGGGTACGCACGAGGTAGAGTCGCCGCTTCTCGCCGCCGGAGAGTTTTTCGATGGGGGTGTATTGGGCGCGGTCGGAGAAGTGGAAGTGTTCCATGACGATTTCGGCGGCGAGAGTGCCCCCCTCCCGGGTCCGCAGCATGGGGCCGCCCTCGCGTTTGATGTAGTGGAGGGCGAGTTCCTGCGGGGGAAGGTCGGTGTTTTCCTGTGCGAAGGTGGCGAACGCGACCGTTTCTCCGACCTCGATACTCCCTTTATCCGGCGCGAGTTCTCCGGTCAGGAGGTGGATGAGGGTGGTTTTTCCGCATCCGTTTGGTCCGAGGATTCCCAGGCGGTCGCCCCGGGAGAAGGTGCGCGTGAAATCTTTAATGACGGGTTTTCCGTCGAAGCTTTTCCCGAGGTTTTCTACTTCGGCCACTTTTTTCCCGAGTCGGCGGCTTTCGATGTAGAAGGTCACGGGGTCCTGGCTGCGGTCGGGTTGGGCTTCCATGAGTTCGTGGACGTGGTTGATACGGGCCTGCTCCTTGGTCGCGCGTGCCCGGCACCCGCGTTGCAGCCACTTGAGTTCTTTCCGCAGGATGGACTGACGGCTCTGCTCCTGGCGAGCGGCGATTCCCTGTTCCTCGGCCTTGGCTTCGAGGTATTGCGAGAAATTGCCCCGGTACTCGCGCAGGGTTCCTTTCTCGAGTTCCAGAGTGCGTTTGGCCACGCGATCGAGGAAATACCGGTCGTGGGTGACCAGAATGACTGCGCCGCTGAAGCGGTAGATATGTTCTTCCAGCCAGTCGATCGTGTCCGCGTCGAGGTGGTTGGTCGGTTCGTCGAGAATCAGGAGTTCCGGTTCGGCCAGGAGCGTCCGGGCCATCGCGACGCGCTTGCGGTAGCCGCCCGAGAGGGTTTCCATGGGGGCGTCGAAGTCGTGGATTCCGAGTTTGGTCAGGATGGTCTTGGCGCGCGTTTCGCGTTCCCAGGCGCCGGCGGCCTGCATGCGCGCCATCAGCGTTTCGAGGCGTTTGAGCTGGCGTTCGTGTTGCGCTTCGTCCGAATCGCGTTCGAGGGCGACGCAGGCGGCTTCATAGTCGCGGATGAGACGGGTTTCTTCGCTGTCGCTCGAAAAAATGTAGTCGAGCACTGTGTCCCCGGTTCGGAAAGGCGGGTTCTGGGGCAGGTACTCGATGCGCAGATCCTGTCGAAGGATGAGGGATCCCGCGTCGGACGGTTCCACTCCCGCCAGCACACGCATGAGGGTGGTTTTCCCGGAACCGTTGACTCCGATCAGGGCGATACGGTCGCGTTCTTCCACGGAAAAGGTGACGTCGTGGAACAGGACTTTTTCCACATAGGTTTTCGAGAGATTCTGGGCGTTCAGGAGGGCCATCAGCGATCACTTGTTCTTGAGGAAGATTGGAACGCGAAAACGCGCGCCGCCAGGATGCCGGCGATCAGCCCGAAAAGGTGGGCCTCCCAGGAAACACCGGGATAAACCGGCAGAATGCCCCAGACGATGCCGCCATAGAAAACGATCACCATCACGGCCACCAGGAGCGAACGCAGGCTCCGTTCGTACCACCCGAGCGCCACCAGAAACCCGAAAAACCCGAAAATCAGGCCACTCGCGCCGACATGGACCTCGTGCGATGAGCCGATGGTCCACACCCCCAGTCCTCCCACCAGAATGATAAAGACCGATGCCGCCAGAAACTGGCCAACGCCCCGCGCCACCACCAGACAGCCCAGAACGAGATAGGGAAGGGTGTTGCTGATCAGGTGGCCAAAACCGGCGTGGAGAAAGGGACTGAACAGAATCCCGGACAACCCGCGAGTGGTGCGCGGATGGATTCCCCAGTCGCACAGTTGATGAGCGCCCAGCGCGTTGACGATCTCCACAATCCAGAACAGGGCGGCGGGCATCAGAACCCACGCCAGTCGGGTACCCAGGGACGTACTTTCCCGGGAGGGACGATCGAAATCTGGGATTTCCGGCAGGGACATGGGGGGCTTTCGCACTCCGGTGTGGAACTCCGGGTTTCTGTTTCCCGCTTTACCGCGGGATGCGATAGATGCAATCGGTCAAGCGGTGACGCGCAGGTAACAGGGTTTCTCGGCGTCTGGGACCGGGCCGGGTTGTACCTCGCCGATGATGGCCGAAGCCGGATCGCCCGACTCGCGCAAGGCCGCGACCGCTTCCTCGGCCTGATCGGGCCGGATCGAGAAGAGCAGCCCGCCCGATGTCTGCGCTTCGGAGAAGATTGTCGGGTAGGCGGCCTCAACTCCCGCGTCCACCTGGAGGTACGGCGCGACATACCGGCGGCACTTGCAGACTTCTTTCGCGTAGAACTCCGTCAGGTACTGGAGCGTATCGGGCAGCAACGGCACTGCGCCCGCCTGGAAAGCCAGTGTGACTCCGGCGTTGCGGGCGATGGGCAGGGCGTGACCCAGCAGTCCGAATCCCGTCACGTCGGTGACGGCGCTCACGTCGAAACGGCGCAGCACGTCGGCGGCATAGAGGTTGAGGCGTTCCATCGTGCCCACAAAGGCATCGTAGTGGGCCGAGTCGAGCGCGTCGCGGGTGAGCGCGTTGGCGTACACACCGGTGCCCAGAGGTTTGGTCAGGATCAGGGTGTCTCCGACGCGGGCGTGGGCGTTGGTGAGCACCGCGTCCGGCCGCACAATGCCCGTCACGCTCATGCCATACGTGAGTTCTTCCTGTTCGAGGGTGTGTCCGCCGACGAGGACCACTCCGGCTTCCTGCAATTTTTCGCTTCCGCCGATGAGCAAGTCCTCGATCACCTCGGGCGGAATCCGCCCGGCTGGGTAGGCGAGCAGGTTCATGGCCGTCAGCGCTTGGGCGCCCATGGCCCAGACATCGGACATGCTGTTGGCCGCGACGATCCGTCCGAACGCGCGCGGGTCGTTGACCACAGGATAAAAAAAGTCCACCGTCTGGACGAGCGCCAGGTCGGGTGTGAGGCGAAACACCCCGGCATCGTCCATGGAATCCATCCCGACCAGCAGATCGGGAGAGTTCACTTTCGGCAGTTTCTGAAGGATTCCGGCCAGCCTGGTCGGATTGAGTTTGCCCGCTCAGCCAGCGCAGGCGCCATAGGCCAGGAGACGAATCTGTCGTCCACTGGTTGGAGCGCCTGCGGGTTCCTCCACTCGGGGGGAATCGGATGGATCGGCAACACCCTCGCAATAGGTTTTTTCCCCGCGCCCGGCATGAAACTGCCCGCACGCCTGGCAGTTGCCATGCCGGGTGCAGTCGGAGGGACAGGGGCAGTTTTCACCGAGGTGTATGGGGCGCATGCGGGTCCAGACGTTGCCGTGCGGGCGCGTTCCAGGGGGGACGCACCCACACGAAGGAAGATCACGGGAAGAAGGCCGGGCGTTGAAGACCGGTGGTTTCGTCCAGTCCAAAGAGCACGTTCATGTTCTGGACAGCCGAACCGGCCTGTCCCTTCATCAGGTTGTCGATGTGCGAGACAATGATCGCCTGACCGGTGCGCGGGTCGGTGTTGACCCAGATGACGCACATGTTCGATCCGCGCACGTCGTTGCTGCACGCCGAGCCTTCCGGTCCGACCACGCGCACGAAGGGGGAACCGGCGTAGAAGTCCCGGTACACGGCCAGCACGTCCTGGGCGGTCATTTTCGTGTCGTTCAGGCGCCCGTAGAGGCAGCTCATGATTCCGCGGCAGATGGGCAACACCTGGGTGGTCAAGGTGATCCGGACGTCCTGTCCGGCCAGAATGCCCAATTCCCGCTCGACTTCCATGCAGTGCTGGTGCTTGCCGATCTTGTAGGCGTTCATGTTTTCGTAACGCAGGGGGTAGTGGTAGGTCGCGGCGGGTTTGATGCCCGCGCCCGAGATGCCGGTTTTCGAGTCGCTGATGATCGTTTTGAGGTCCACCAGCCCTGCCTTGACGGCGGGCGCCAGGCCCAGAATGATCGAGACGGCGAAGCACCCGGGGTTGCCGACGATGTTGCTTGCGGCAATCTCGTTATGGTGCAGTTCAGTCAAACCATAGACCGTTTGGGGGAGCAGGGGCGTCGAGGCGTGTTCGGGCGAGCGACCGATCCGCGAGGCGTATTCGGCATAGGCTTCCTGGGTGTTGAAACGGAAGTCGCCGCTGAAATCAATAAACTTGCTGCCGTTTTCGAGGCAGGCGGGGGCGTATTGCATGCCGACCCCGTCGGGGGTGGCGGAGATGGTCACATCCACCGGATCGTCCCAGCGCACGTCGTCTGGCGCGGTGATTTCGAGGTCGCAGAATCCCTTGAGATGGGAAAATTTGTCCGAGATGGGCTTGCCGACGTTCTCACGGGCCACCACGCAGGTAATCTGAGCCTGGGGGTGTTGTGAGAGGAGATCCAGAACGCCCGCGCCGCCAAAGCCGCCCGCGCCGATCACACGCACTTTAATCATGGTTACGAGTCCTTCACTTCAGATTGTCTTTTCTCGCGGAGATTTCTCTCTACGTGGTTTCGTTTCTCGGAGAAAATGGGATCCGTGGGTTCTGTTTTCGTTCCAGCAGACTCCTGACCGATAGAATTCTCACACCCCGGCTTCGAATTCAACACGAAAAATTGGAAACTTTCCCTTGTTTTGGGGGAAACTATTTCAGTAATCTGAAGACACTCCTCTATCCTTCCTGAGGTTGTGGCTGTTTGAAGCGTTCGGGAGGGAAGCAGAGGAACGGGTTTTCTCTCAATCTTACAGATGCGGAAACTGGCCGGGGAGTGTGCGAATGGATGCGAACGAGCTGTTCCTGGGGAGTGGATTTCTCCAGATGTTTATCTGCTGGTTGATTCTGACGGTTCTTTTTGGGATGCTGCGGTACCTTTTCCGGGGCTCGATTCTGATTGAAGGTTTTTCCGGACATTTTTTCTGTTATCTGGTCCTGATCCCGGCGAATGTCTTCCTGGCCTCTTACCTCCAGTACCTCGACCTTCCCCAGATGGAATCCATGGGGAACGCCATTTTTGGCGGGTGTCTTCTGGTTCTCAACCTGGTGCTGCTCCTCGCGTTTTGCACCGTATTGCCGGCCATCGTGGCGGATTCGCTCTGGATTGTGATTGTCTTCGCCATTCTTTTCTCCATGATTTCGGTCGGGGTTCGTTTTGGGCTGAACCTGTTGGAAAGTGCGAGTGTGGCGGTTTGAAGGAGCGGAATGTCGGATTCAGCCGCTTCTGTAAGGTTTCATGCCCGTTTGTGGGATTTGTATTTGCCGGACATCTTCGATAGAAGGTATAATCGCTTTCGTAGAAAAAGTCCGATGCGGGTATTTGTGTGTATGAAAGATGGGGAAAAGACGGGTCTGCCGAGTGCCGTAAAACTTGGGGTGGGTGAGGCTGTCTATTTTGACAGATTTCGGTCGAGGACGCAAAGGAGCGGAAGATGGTTCAGCCTGGCTATAAAGAATGTCCCGTATGCTTTGAGGAAATCAAAGAAAAAGCCCTGGTGTGCCGTTTCTGTGGCGCGGTTCTGACGGAGAAAGAATTGCCGGTCCGTATCCTGTCGCGTGAGGAAAAAGAAGGAGTGGACCGGGCGCTTTCGCTGGAAACGCCTTCTGCGGAGGCGTTGTCGGAAACGGAACAAAGTGTTGTGGACGTGATGCGACGGCGCAAATCGCTCATCAACATGGGGGATGTCGAGAGTGTCATCGCGGCGCGTTACAAGGGAATTGACCCGGCCTTTGCCGTCAAGCACCGCCAACGCCTCGAAGAATTCCTCAGCCGCTCGGAGGACGAATACCGCACGGCGTCGGTTTTGTTCATCGATATTACGGGTTACACGGCGCTTTCGGAGAAAATGTCGCCCGAGGCGGTCAAGGATGTTCTGGACACGTTCTACGAGATTTGCACGCAGGTCATCAGCCGGTACAACGGTTTTGTGGTCAAGTACGCCGGTGATGCGACGCTGGCCGTTTTCGGCGCGCCGGTGGCCTACGACCGCGATGTCGAGTCGGCCGTGTACGCCGCGCTCGAGATTCGCGAAATGGTCCGGCTTTTCCCGAAGATAGAAGGGACTCAGATCCAGGTCTCGGCGGGGATTGCCACGGGCCGGATTCTTTCTTCGATCACCAAGAAAGGGGGGGGGCAGATCGATTTCGACATTTTCGGCCCGTCGGTGAATCTCTCGGCGCGCATCGAGGCAGCTGCCGAGGCCGATACACTTCTGATTTGCCCCGACACCTACGAGCAGATCAGCCGGGTCTTTGACGCGCGCAAAAAGCGCGCCCGCAAGTTCAAGAATATAGCCGAGGCTGTGGTCACCTATGAGGTTATGGGGCCTAAGGAGACTCAGCAGATTGAACGGCGCGATTACTCGATGCCGTTTGTGGGACGTCAGCACGAGATGGAACGCCTGACTGAGTGTTGGCGGCATTTCGAGGACGAGGCGCGGACGGGAACCTATACCCACGCGCATGGCTGTGTCGTGGTCGGGATGCCGGGAATCGGGAAAACGCGTCTCTTGAATCGGTTTCGCGAGACGGTGGTTGCCGATGTTCAACTGTTGGCTTCGGAAGGCAGTCCCCATAACGCCAAACTTTCGTATGGCGAGTGGCGTACGGCGCTGAGCAGTCGTTGGGGGGGAGGGCCTAATGACGAAACGGATAAGCAGGAGGCAGGGTTGAGTCAATGGGTCGAGAGTCTTGGAGAGACGGGACGAGAACTGGCCGGAAAGACCGACGGGCTGCTTTCGATCCGGGCCATTTTCGGGATTCCCTCGGCGTTGCAGAAGTTGAAAGACCTGAGCAAAGGAATTGTCCGGCGGCAGATCTGTGCGGACATCGCGACCATTCTGGAAACGCTGGCCCGCAAGCAACCCCTGTTGGTTCTTCTCGACGATTTGCAATGGGCGGATGAAAGCAGTCTGGAAATTCTCGACTCCTTGCTGGCTGCGCCTCCAATCCGGAATGTGTTTTTCCTGCTGGCGCACCGCAATGGGTTTGCTTTACCGGGGGAAAACTGCCGCCGGCTTCAGCGGATTGTTTTGCGGGAACTGGATGCCGATTCGGGCCGGGATCTGTTGGAACATCTCGCCGATACGCGGGAACTGGTTCCGGAGGTCAGTCAGGGGTTGCTCAAATACTCCTCGGGCAACCCGCTTTTCCTGGTCGAACTGGTTCAGTCCCTCGCGCATCGCATGGCTCAGATGGAAGAGAAACCCGAGGGGGAGGCGCTCACGGAGATGATCCGGGCGTGGGTGCCGCCGTCGTTGAAAGGCATGATCGAGTCGCGGATAGATCTTCTGGACCGGCGGCGCAAACTGGTTCTGCAATGCTCGGCGGTTCTGGGGCAGCGGTTCGCGTTTCAGTTGATTGAACTGTTCGATATTGTGCGGGATGGATTGCTGGCTCGGCTTTATTCGTTGAAGGGTTTGGAGTTTCTGGACGATTTGAAGACGCCTCGGGAACTCGAGTTCCTTTTTCACCACCACATGATCCGCGAGATCGCGTACCAGTCATTGCTCGAACGCCAGCGGAGCGACTTGCACGACCTGATTGCCGCGCGTATTGAAGTGACCTTCAAGAATCGTCTTGAAGACCTGTATCCGGTTCTGGCGTTTCACTATGAACAGGCCAACAATCGCGAACAGGCGATCCGGTACCTGCAGTTGGCGGGGGACCGGGCGGTGGAACAGGCGGCCCTGCCCGAAGCCATCCATTTCTATGAGAGCGCCCTGGAGCGGCTCGAAAAAGGTGTGGCGGGAGACAATCAGCCGACTCCGGACGAGCAGATGAAAATGGGGCAGATCCTCTGGACCAAGGGGCGGTTGCATCGCCTGCTGGGACAGTATGAGGACGCCGTCGGCGCCTTCCGAAGAGGGAGCGCTTTGCCGTCTGTGGAAAAGGACCGGTTGATGCGTGCCCGCTTTCGCCTGGAGTTCGGCATGACACACATGCAGACCGGTTCATATGCGGAGGCGCGCAAAGCGGCGCTGGAGGCGTTGCCGCTTTTGAAGGAGTTTGAGGATTCTCGCGGTCTGGCGGCTGCGTCGAATGTGCAGGGGTATTGCGCGTGGGGAGAAGGCCAGTGGGCTGAGGCGCGCGAGGCGTGGAACGAGACCGCCCGGTTGGCCGGGCAGGTCAAAGACCTGGCCCTGGAGGCGGACGCCCGCAACAACCTGGCGCTGCTGGATTGGAAGACAGGGAAACTGGCTGAGGCTCTGGTAGGTTTTCGGAAAAATCTGCGTCTGCAACATAAAACCTGGAGCCGTTTCGGGGTGGCGGCTACCTTGATGAATATCGGCATTATCGAGGAAAACCTCGGGAAACTGGCGGACGCGGAAGCGCATTACCTGCAAGCGCTCGAAATCGCCGAGCGACTGCGGTATCCGCAGGTTCAGACGTGGATTTACGGGAACCTGGCCAATCTCGGCCTGGTGCGCGAGCAATACCCGCGGGCGGTGGAGTACGGCGCCCGGTCGCTGCAACTGGCCGCCAGTATTGGTGACCTGCGCAGTCAGGCCATCGCGCATGAAAATCTGGCGCTGGGGTATCTCTATCTCTGTCAGCCGGACGAGATGGGGAAAAGCCTGCGTCAGGGTCGGACAATCGCCCGGAAAATCGGGGATCGGGAGCGGTTGTTTTCGCTGGATCTGGTGGAAGTCGAAGCGCTGCTGGCGGAGAACGATCCGGAGATTCGGAACAAATCTCTGGGGCGCGTCAAAAAGAAACTCGCCGATGCGGAAAACACCCTGCATGCGGAGGGGTTCCTGGTCGAATCTCCCCGTTTGATGCGGCTACAGGGCCAGTTCCATTTTCTGAAAAATCAGAAACAGGAGGCGCTCAAAGCGCTGGAAAAGGGGGTGAGTGAAGCCGCGCGGCAACAGAATCGCGTCGAGGAAATGCGGCTTCAGCAGTTGCGGAAGAAAATAAAATAGGGTTCTTTGAAAGAATTTGTGGGTAGATTTTGGATGAGTTTTTCGCATGGGGGCCAAAACACAATCCCGCTTTTCGTCATTCCCGCGAAAGCGGGAACCCAGATCCGGGACGTTCTGGTTGATCGCGTTTCCCTTGGGTTTTCCCCCTGTTTCCCGTTCGCGCTACTCTGGGTCCCCGCGTTCGCGGGGATGACGAACGGGGACGAGAGTTGGGAGACTTGGACAGAGGACCGGGAAAAGGGTATAACACAAAACCGAGCCTGGAAATACGGTCCGGTCTCAGGGCTTCCAGAAAGCCAGAAGCGACTCTATTCAGAAGGTTAACAAGATGAACATCCCCCCTGTTTACCCACAAATTCTTTTGAAGAAGATAAAATAGATCGGTGTACGCGGGTATCCCGACAGTAATTGAATGGCGAGAAAGGTTTCCAGACAGATGGCCGTACCCTGTTCAATCTCTCAGCGCCTGGTACGTCCGCCGTTTGCAGCGCTTCTTGTCTTTCTCTGTATCGGTTCTCTCTCGGCCACGGTGATCTGGCGATCGGAACAGGGGCGTTCTCAAAGCATAAGTGGCTTGCGTTATGAGCTCTGGCGCACCGATCCCCAGACAGGACAGAAAGAGGTCGTTGTCGCATCCGTTCTCGACACGATCGTCGAACCTGAAGAATGGTTCCTCGATGCTCCCGACTCGCAGTGGACTTTGCGTGTTTCCTCTCTTCAGAGGGCAGGAGATCCTTTCGGGCTTGTGTTGAAGACTGTCTTGGCCTTGTGCTTCAGTCTGATGTCGGCCTGGTTGGCAAAAAGATTGATGGAGTTGAAGAATCCCTCTTTTGTTCCCGAACAGGCGGCGCCGGCGAGCGCCGGGTGGAGAGAGGCAGAGGAGGTGTTTCGGGCGAACGAACAACGATTCCTGACGTTTGTCAAAGTTTTCCCCCTGCCGATGGTCTTTCTCAACAAAGATGGCGTTCTGAGTTTTGTGAATGACCGGCTTGTCCAGGTTCTGGGTTACACGCATGAGGAAATCCCTACGCTCAAGGAATGGTGGCCGCTGGCCTATCCCGATCCGAATTACCGCCAGTGGGTGATGGAGACGTGGGGCCGGGCGGTTGAACGCGCTTCACGCGAGGGTGGGGATATCGAACCGATTGAGTACCAGGTGACCTGCAAGGACGGGACCGTTCGCACGGTGGTGATTTCGGGTATCCTGTTCGAGGAAAACGTGTTGGTCACTGTTCTGGATGTGACGGAACGCAAGCGGGCGGAAAGGGCTTTGCGTGAGAGTGAAGAACGCTACCGTCATCTGGTTGAATCGGCGACCGAGGGCGTCTGGGTGATTGATCGCGATTCGCGCACCACATTTGTCAATGCGCCGATTGCCAGAATGCTGGGGTATTCGCGCGAGGAGATGGTGGGCCGGATCGTGACGGATTTCATGTTACCGGAAGATCGTCAGGGCCATAATGACATGGTGCAAAACCGGATGCGGGGTGTGAACAGTCAATACGACCGTCGCTTTGTCTGTAAAAATGGCCATACCCTCACTTTGTTGGTTTCCGGTTCCGCGTTGACCGATTCGCAAGGTCAGTATGCCGGCACCATGGCGCTGTTGACCGATATTTCCGAGCGCAAGAGGACCGAGGAAGCGCTTCTGCGCGAACAAAAGTTCACGAAAACCCTCCTGGACAGTTTACCGGGGATTTTCTACCTCTACCCGTATCCCGACCTGCATCTGGTCCGATGGAACAAGAACCATGAAACATTGTTGGGGTTCACTGCCGAGGAGATGCAGGGCCGCGACATCATGGAGTGGCATATCCCGGAAGCGAGACCCTATATCCGGCAGGCCGTGGATCTGGTCATGGAAAAAGGGCAGAATACGGCGGAATCCCCCTTGGTGGCGAAAGACGGCCGACAAATCTCATTCCTCATGACGGGTATCCGGTTCGAGGTCCAGGACCAACTCTATCTCATGGGGGTCGGGATTGACATCACGGCCCACAAACAAATGGAACAGGAGAAGGCGCAGCTCGAAGAAAAATTTCAGCAATCCCAGAAGATGGAGGCGGTGGGCCGGTTGGCGGGTGGGGTGGCCCATGATCTGAACAATCTGATGACGCCGATTCTGGGCTATAGCGAGATGATTCTGGAGGATCTCGATATCCATGATGACCGCCGCGAGAGTGTGGAACAGATTGTGCAGGCGGGCCAAAGGGCCAGCGATCTGGTGCGCCAATTGCTGGCGTTCAGTCGCAAACAGGTTCTTGATTTCAAGCCGCTGAATCTGAATGAAACGATCGAGCGCTTTGAAAAACTGCTTCGGCGCACGATTCGCGAGGACATTGCGATCCGATTTCTCCCGGATCCCGTTCTGCCGCTCATCCGGGGAGATATCGGACAATTGGAGCAGGTGCTGATGAATCTGGCGGTCAATGCCCAGGATGCCATGCCCGAAGGGGGAACCCTGACGATCGAGACTGCCGTGACCGAACTGGATGAGGCTTGTGCATCCGTGCATCAGGATGTGGCGCCGGGTCGCTATGTGCTTCTGGCGATCAGCGACACTGGACATGGGATGGATTCTGAAACGCAGGCGCGTATCTTTGAGCCTTTCTTTACCACGAAAGAGGTGGGAAAAGGGACGGGGCTGGGGTTGGCCACGACTTTCGGGATTGTCAAACAACATGGGGGCAATATCTGGGTTTACAGTGAACCCGGGCAGGGCGCAACATTCAAGATTCACCTTCCAGTGCTGGAAGAGCCGAATCATGAAACCGATAAGGCCACGAGGATCGGGCGTATTCGAGACCTGCAAGGTTCCGAAACCATCCTGCTGGTGGAAGACAATGAAATGGTCCGGAATCTGACCAATACCCTGCTCCGGCGGTTGGGTTATACGGTTCTGGTCGCGGGAAATGGGAACCAGGCGTTGTCTGTTCTCGAACAACACGCCCAGGAGATCCAATTACTGCTGACCGATGTCATCATGCCCGAAATGAATGGACGCCAACTCTTTTCCAAGGCTTCCGAAAAGTATCCGGATTTGAAGGTGCTCTATATGTCCGGCTACACGGAAAATGTGATTGCCCATCGCGATGGGTTGGATGAGGGGGTTTGTCTGATACCGAAACCTTTCTCCATACAGACCCTGGCGGCCAAGTTGCGTGAAGTACTTGAAGAGTAGAGTCGGAGCGGGGAATGGATGAACCGTTTTGGCCGCGGAGGGGAGATGGGGAAAAGATTCTGGGTCGCCGGTTGGAAACAGGTGACCCGGCAGGCCAAAAGTGTTATGCTGTAGAAACTTGGACGTGGGTGCTTTCTCCACTGCGGCTGAAGGAGAAAGAGAGGCCGGATCATGAGAAACAAACGCGGTCCATTTGCTTCCAGTTCTCCTCCTGTTCGGGCGCCAATGCCAGCCGACGTGAGGGGACGAATTGCAGAGAAGGCGAGGGGGAGTGTGTATCCCTTCAGATTGCAGAGCGGGTTCACCCTCATCGAACTGCTGATCGTGGTCGCGATCATTGCGATTCTGGCTGCCATTGCGGTTCCGAATTTTCTGGAGGCTCAGACCCGGGCCAAGGTGACGCGGGCGAAGGCCGATATGCGGACCGTTGCGACGGGCGCCGACTCGTATTGTGTGGATTGGGGACTGTATCCGCCCAACACGCTTTATAGTGTTGTCCCGACCGTCCTCACGACTCCTCTGGCCTATCTGACCAACGCGCGTCTGATGGACCCATTCAAAGTGGGCGAAACGAGCGACGAGCACGGTGAATTCGAACAGTACTATTCCTACCTCTCGGTTGTGCGACCCGGTACGCTGGCCGAGGTTTTCGGTATGGATCCGCCGCCGCCCTGGGAAGCTGTGGATTATTCCGGTGGTAATGAGGGGTGTCTGTATCGGTATGGCCGCTACCGGCTTTCGTCGAACGGGCCGGACCGGGTGTACAGTCAGAATGACATGGAAGCGGGGCCGTTCAATCCCAATCCCGCGATTCTGAAGGGGTGCGATATTCCCTACGACGCCAGCAACGGCACGAAGAGCGTGGGGAATATCCTGCGGACTCAGAGTAATCCGGAAGGGATTGTAGTGACGGCCTGGAGATAAAGAACCCGTGGAATACAAGAGGATTCGCTGGACCCGGAAGACCCGGTGGTGGTAGAGACTTTCGGCGCGACAGGGGAATCTACCCTGAATCAAGTTACGTGAGGCATGGAGATGTTGGAGATGTTGAAAACCGCATTCAGAAGCAAGACTCAGTCCCTTCTTTGGATACTGCTGGCGTTGATCGCCTTGCCGGTCAGTTTGCAGGCGGGTCCGAGGGATCCTCAATACCGGCGCGGCGAGATTGTTGTGCGTTATCGGCAGGGAGTGGCCTTTCTGCCTGAATCGGGTGGGACGTCTGGCGCTGTGGGCGCGCAACGGGAGGCTTCGGTTGCCTTACCGGGATTCCGTGCGGTTGGGGACACACCCGAGCGGGGGCGTTCCCAGAGTCTCCAGGCGCTGGATCGGCGGTTCCGGTTGCGTGCGGTGAAGCCGCTTTTTCCGGATGCGCGTCCCAAGAGCGCTTTGGCCCCGGACCTGGACAGCAGTGGGACATTGTCGTTGACACCTGCCTCTGTCACAGAGCCCCCTGAACCGGGTGTTACGGATTTGTGGGTCTTGCGTTTCGATCCGGCGGTGGATGTGTGGGCGGTGTGCCAGGCCTATTCAAGCGATCCGGCGGTGGCCTGTGCCGAGCCGAACTTTCTGGGGTCGTTGGGGGCGGTTCCTTCCGATCCGCTTTACAGTCAGGCGCAGTCCGATCTGGCGCTCATCGGCATGGAAGCCGCATGGAACCAGCAGAACGGAACCGGTCCGCGGGTGGTGGTGGCGGTGGTGGACTCGGGAATAGACGCCAATCACCAGGATTTGATGGATGCGGTGAATCGGACGGCTTCCTACAACTTTGTGGAGAATAACAACACCATCTCAGATGACGTGGGGCATGGCACGCGTGTGGCCGGGATCATCGGCGCATCGGCCGGGAATGGAGAAGGGGCTGCCGGGATCGCGCATGGTTGTACGCTGTTGTCTCTGGATGTCGCGACTTCTGTGGGCACGGTGACCAGTGCCGATGTGGCGTCGGCGATCAACTGGGCGGTGGCTTACCGGGCCGATGTCATTAACCTGAGCCTGCGTTTCGAGTCGTTCAGCCAGACGTTGACCAACGCCTGCAACGCGGCCTACAGCGCTGGCGCCGTGCTGGTGGCTGCCGCCGGCAACGAAAACCAGAGCAACTCGCCCGTCTATCCTGCGTCGCTCGATTCGGTGATCGGGGTGGCCGCGACTCAGGACGATGGGGTGCAGCGTGCGCCGTTCTCCAACTACAATGGAACGGAAACCTCGATCGCGGAACTGGCGGCGCCGGGAACGACGGTGTTCTCGACCATTCCGGGGTCGCAGTACAACGGCGCTTATGGATCGGGTACCAGTTTCGCCGCGCCGATGGTGTCGGGAGTGGCGGCTTTGTTGAAAGCCCGGTATTCCGGGCAATCCAATGCCGCGATTCGGGCTCAATTGACCCGCACGGCGACTCCATTGGGGGCATGGGCGGGCGCGGGAATGCTCAATGCCCGCGCTGCGTTGGAAACCTCGATGGCCCCGGAGATTTCGGTCGCGGGGTTTGAGATTGATGATGACCCGGCCTTGAGCCTCACCAATGATGGTGATGGGGCGCTGGAAGTGGGTGAAACGGCTCGGTTGATTGTGACGCTCTCTTCGAAGAAGTCCGACGCTTTGGATGTGGTCGGGTTCCTTTCCGCACCCCTCACCGAGGTTGAGGCGATCTGGGACGCTCAGACCGCTTTTGGCCGGATTCCGTACGGCGAGACGCGTTCGAACACGCGCGATCCTTTCCAGAACATTCGGATAAGAGCGTTGGCCCAACCGACCGTTTTGACATTCAGTCTGACGGTGGTGGCCGGAGGTGGCACATTTAACAAGACTTTGTCGTTCCAGGTGCCCGTGGAACACGAGGAACAGATCTCGGGAATCGTCTCGGGAAAGGTCTTTACCTCCGACCGCACGTATGTGGTTTCGGAAGATCTGGAACTGTTGAACGAGATTACCATTGAACCGGGCACCCTTTTCAAGATGGGGCCGGGGGTCAATCTTATTTTAGGCGCGACCTGTAACTTGAAAGCGCTGGGCGATTCGAACAGTCCCATCCGGTTCACGTCCATGAAGCCCTATGGATACTCTCAGAAGAAAACCGGGGTGTTGGCGGCGCAGGAGCAGGTGGGGCCTGTCAATGTGACGGTGGATTATTCCGTCTATGCCCGCATCGCCCATGTGGATGTTCAGCGCGGTTCCGATTCTCTTGGGACCGGGACGGCGCACGACCCCTGGCAGACAATCTCGCACGCTCTGACTCAGGTTGTTGGAAGTAAAACTCAAAGAGTGGCCGTTCTGGTGGCGGGTGGAACCTATGGACCTCAGGAAAAAGGGGCTGTCGGTGCGAGTGATAGTTTCGTGGTGGTGATGAAGCCCTATGTGGACCTTCTGGGTGGGTACAATGCCAAGCGCTGGGTGCGCGACATTGAGGCCAATCCGACAATTCTGGATGCCGAATACAAGAAGTCCGTGGTCTATGGCGCCGACCATTCGTGTCTGGATGGATTCCGGGTTCGCAACGGCAGAACGCTTGTCAATCGGGGCGGGGGAATTCTGTGTGAAGGTGTTTCGCCCACGATTTCCAATAATGTGATCGAATCGAATTATTCCGAACTGGGTGGAGGGGGGATCGCGTGTGGAATGGGGGGATCCCCGAGTATCAGCAACAACCGGATCGCCAGTAATTCGACCAGCGACATTGCGGCAGGTGGGGGGATTCTGGCCGAGGGAAGCAATCCGATCGTCCTGAATAATCTGATTGTGGACAATGGTAGTCAGCATGGGGCGGGGATTGCCGCGCTTCCGTCTCTGGTGACGCCGGTCGTCCCCTCGACTCTGTCCGCTGTGAACAATGTGATTACGGCGAATGCGACGGTGATCAATGGTGACGGGGGCGGTATCTATTCGGAAGGGAGTGTCATGACGCTGGCGAACAACATCGTCACGGGCAACTCTTCGGAAATGGAAGGCGGGGGGATCCATGTCTCCAATTCGTACTTCTGCCAGATCGAGAACTGCCGCGTGGAAGGAAACGCCTCGAACAACGAAGGGGGCGGGCTGTATGTCTTCAATTCCAGCGTCAAAATGTTCAACAGCGTGTTGGCCGGGAACTCTTCTGGCGAAGGCGGGGGGATGTTCTGCGAAGGAGGCGGGACCGTTTCACTTGCGAACTGCGTGGTGGTTGAGAACGAGATTTCGTCCACGTCGGGTATTGGGGGCGGAATTGCCAGTGGAGATTCTCAGACGACTCTGTCCGTTGTGAACACGGTGATTCGGGGCAATTCGCCTGAGAACGTCCTGTCCGATGAGGCCGATATCACCTATTCCAACGTCGAGGGGGACTGGCCGCCCGACACGCCCGATACGACGAATATGGATGAGGAAGCCGGGTTTGTCGGGCCGGTGGCCTGGGGGATTGTGACCAGGATAGACTACAGCGTTGAAGAGAAGATCTCGACGCTGAATGTGCAGGGTCTGGCGCCGGGACGCGACGGTCTGGTGGGGAAAGTGGTGCGGATCGGGAACCGGGCCTATGTGGTCAAGTCGAACTGGGAAGATACCCTGGTTGTCTGGGGCGATGCGACTCGGCATATCGTGTGGACGGATGATTCTCAAAAAGGGACGGTTTCCCTGCCTCAGAAATGGGCGATCGAGGATTATCACCTGACCGAACGGTCGGAATGCCGGGAAAGGGGCATCGGACCGGAGGTCTCGGAGGTCGTGCCTGTCGAAGATGTGGATGGGGATCCCCGTTTTGGGGTTGCATCCGACATCGGGGTGGATGAATTCCGGGTGCGCCGGGGTGAGGTTTTCACGTCCTGGGGACAGTTCACCATTTCGACCAGCGCAACGCAGGCGGTGTTTGACCATTGTGTTTTTGAAAATGGGGCGGGAGTTTTCAACGAAATCGAAAACTCCTCGTTTTCAAACTGTCAATTCTCCCGGAATACTCATTCCGGCCTGTTTTCTGTGGCGGGAGACTCCACCCTCACGGCGTGTGTGGCCAATTTCAATTTGGGTTCCGGGATCGAGTCCATGTTCGACTTGCGGTCGTTCGCCGGTTGTGAGGCCCGTTCAAACAACGGCGACGGGTTGGTCGGCGCTCTCCTGAACGGATGTCTGGCCGAGAACAACACGGGCGACGGTTTGCTGGGTGTGCGGGCGAAAAACAGCCGGGCCATCTCCAATGGAGGAAGCGGGTGTATCACGAATGAAACCCAATCCAACGTCACGGCTGTGCGCAATCGCGGACGCAAACATGCCGACGACGATCCGCGCAATATCAACTTCTCGGGTCATGGTGTGCTGGTGACAGGTCCGGGGAGTATTCTGAATTGTACGGCGATTGGGAACAACGGAGTCGGGTTGGAAGTCCGGCAGGTTTCCGGGATCATCCGGGACTCTGTTTCGGTGGGAAATGGGGTTGCCGGTATTCTCACGGAAGGGACGGTGGTGGACAATTGCACGGTTCGGGACAATATGGGAGAGGGCGTCTGGGGCGCCTCCTTGCGGAACACGAACCTTTCACGATCTTTGGTTGTGGGCAACGCGGGTGTTGGCGCGCGCAATCTGATCGGTGTGGTTGCCTCGTCGCTTGCCGATAACGGAGAGGGGTTAAGCGATGCCGGAGTTTCCATTCTGGGCAGTTATCTCGGGCGCAATGGAAAGTATGGAGCGAGTGGTCCTTTCAGTGTTCAGAATTCGACGATCATCCGGAACCAGGGGGATGGTTTGATCAATCCCACTTTGGTGGAAAATTGCTGGATCCTTGGAAATCGAGGGGTGGGGGTGCGTTCCAAAGGCACCGGAACGGTGCGCGACTCCTCGATTCTCCGGAATCTGCAGGGAGGCGTATCGGATATCTTCTCCGTTACAAATTCAAACATTTTCGACAATTTTTTTCTGTATAAACGGGGTCCGATCATCACGATCAAGAGGACTTTCGAAGCAGGCTACTATGCCCTGTTGACTGCGGGCGATTATACGGGAAATTATTGGGGAACTTCTAATACCCTGGAACTGAACGGTTTGCCCGTGAACAGCAATGTCTCGTTTATCCGAGACGGTTACGATGTCCAGACCGCTTCTCGTCTCTATATCTGGCCCTATGCCGCCGCTCAGATTGCCGATTCCCCCGATTTTCTGACTCCCGCTTTCCTGAAGTCGGTGACTCCGAATGTGGACGAACACGTGTACGCCGGACCGGTTTATTTCACCCTGACTTTCAGCAAGCCGATGGATCAGACTCAGGATCCCAACGTGAGTTTTGGCACCCAGCCGCCTTACACGGCCTCGGTTGTCGCGCCCAGTCCCGGCTGGGTCACTCCCACGGTCTGGCAGGGGATCTATTCGATTCAGGAAGAAACCGGCGAGACCACCAACACGTTGCGGGTCGAGAACGCCCGTTCATCCGATGGGTTCCGATTGGTGGACGATTTGTCGAATCGGTTCTATATCGAAACGACTCTCGAAACAGGCAATTTGTCTGCGAACAATGGCGCGGCGCTGGCCCTGGGGGGCGGTCCGATGGGGTTGAGGTGGAGCGAGAACAGTCCGCCCGCCGGTTCGAAGGGGTATGATGTCCAGCGCAGCACGACCGGGGCGCCCGGTTCCTACGAGAAAGTCAACGATGCGCTGGTGCCCATGTTGGGAGACTCGCCGGGTCTGAGAGCCGACGATCAGGTCGAGTACATCGACACCAAAGGCCTTCAACCCGACACGGATTATTTTTACATCGTCTATCTGATTGATGCGGGTGATAACGCGTTGCAGTGGACGCCTCCGTTCATGGGGCACACGGAGAGCTGGACGATTGCGGCGCCTGCGGTGATCAATCGCGCGCCAATCAGTGTGGATGAGACTGTGGCGGTGGTGGGAGGCGCCCTGACCGGAAACGGGGGAGAGAATCCAACGATCTGGCTTTACTGGGGTGAAACGGATGGGGGGACAAACCCCGCGGCCTGGCAGCATTCCGAGAACATCGGCACACTGGAGGTCGGGGATTTCAGTGAGCATATCGAGGGGTTGACGGCTGGCGCTCAGTACTTTTACCGCTGCCGGGCGTCGAATTCTGCCGGGGACGTGTGGGCCGCTTCGAGCGAGTCGTTCACCACTCCTCATGCGGTAGGATTGCCCAGTGTCGAAAACCAGCAGGCGAACGATATCACCACCCAATCGGTCGAGTTCCGGGGGAATGTGACCTCCACGGGAGGAGAAGATCCCCGGATCTATTTGTACTGGGGAACGGGCGATGGCGGGACAACGCCTGCCAGTTGGCAACACGTTCTGGACATGGGCTTGATGCATGAGGGGGTCTTGACGACCGTGACCACGGGGCTGATCCCCAGTACCCGCTATTACTTCCGTTTCTACGCGGTCAATTCCGCCGGGGGGACATGGGCCAGTCTTTCGGAAACGTTCCTGACGCTGACCCCTGTTTTGCTTCCCACCCTTCAGTATCTGCCCGTGAGTGGGATCACGACGACCTCGGCGGTGGTGGGGTTGGAGGTGCTTTCAACGGGTGGGTTGGATCCCGAAGTGGTGGTGGTCTGGGGGACCAGCGACGGGGGAACGGACCTGGGCGCGTGGCAAAGAAGTTCGTCTCTGGGAAACCTGGAAGTCGGGACGCACACGCGGCCGCTGGAAGGCCTGTTGCCCGGGACACCGTATTTTTACCGGTTCCGGGCCGAGAATTCCGCCGGAGTCGTCTGGCTCCAGCCGACTCTGTCGTTCCAGACAAACATTGAAAGTGCGCTGCTCGCGCTCCACAACGATATCGCGACTTCGATCACGTTGGACTCGGCGGTTGTGGGCGGCTATTTGACCGCGCTTCCCAATGGGGATGCGGACGTCACGATCTACTGGGGTGAGACGGATGGCGATACCGACCCGGACGCCTGGGAAAATGCGGAATCGCTGGGATCTCTGGGACTGGGGAATTTTGCGTTCCCCCTGACAGGGCTGACCTCGGACACGACTTATTACTTCCGATGCTATGCCGAGGACGAGGTGTCCGGCGTCTGGGCGTCCGAGACGGAAACCTTTATGACGGATGTCTTTGTGCAGTGTGAGACGCCCCAGAATGTCGTTGCCTCAGATGGCTGGTATTCCGATCGCGTGCGGGTGACCTGGGATGCGGTGCCGGGCGCGGCGTATTACATTGTCAGCCGTGCGGATTCGGAAGTGGGTCTGGAAACCGATATCGGTTCGTGGCAGACGGCGCTTTCGTTCGACGACACTGAGGCCGTGCCCGGAACGGTTTATTACTACAGCGTTCGGGCGGCTCTGAACGCGCAGGGGGAATTCGAGAGTATCCCCAGCGACATGGATTCCGGGTTCCGTCCGAATGCTTCCGATCTGAAGAATTACAAAGTCACCTACAAGAACTGCGCCGTGAGTGTTTTCAACGGTTCTTCGTTGGATGTTCAAGGCGCAACGAACCGCAGTACGGTCAAGATCGTCCAGATGAAACCCGGAGAAGCGCAACCTCCCAAATCCGGGGTTCTGTACACCACGGTGATGTTGTTTCCGGAAATCCGGGTGCATGGCGACCTGAAGAGTCTCTACACTCAGGCGTTTGTCAAACGGGTGACGGTCGAGGGAACGCTCAAGGGGTTGACGGCGAAAAACAACTATGTGTTGCAGGTTCTCGCGACTGCTTTCGAAACGGTCTCGATGCAGGCGACGCCCAATTCCACCTCCGGACTGGATGGCGAATTCCTCTGGACGCTTCTCATGGCCAATGGGTCTCCCGTGCCCTATGGAACCAAACCCTTCAGCATTAAACTGGCTGGAGTGGGCGCGCGCCGCATTGATATCCCCTCACAGGGCGGAAAGATTGTGGCGCAGACGAAAAAGGGGTATGACAAACTGATGGGCGAGGCGTTCCTCAGCATCAGCGGGTTGGGGACCGATTACGACGACGAAAGCGGGGTTCCGGACCCCGATCCGGAAGAGATCTGTTCGCTCAAGACGGGCGCTCCGTTGAGTGTCTCCGTCTCGGGAGCCGACATCGTCGGCGTGATCGAGGTCAACGGGGACTTAAAGAAAATGACGGCCTCGGGGCTTTACGCCAAGGCGCTCGATGGTCTGTACGGGGGGGGGGTATATTTCGAGTCCCTGATGTGCGGGGGTAAAATCGGAACCGTGTCCGCAACGGGGGGGGATGTGGATATTTCCATCCTGACGGCTGCGGGAGAAATCAAGACGATTTCGTCGAAAGGCAAGGCGGTCAAGAGTTATGGAATACTCATGCTCTACGGAGGGACCGTTTTTGTGTCGGATTTTGTGGCGTCCGGGTTCAATTCCGTCGGGCTTCCCTCCGATATTGGACAGGTTTTCGGGTCGGCGGGGATTTCGGGGGGCGGTTTCTACGCCGGGGCGAATCTGGTTGAAGAGGATCTCCAGCCGACCTATACCGGCTGGGTGAAACTCTTTAAGACCCTCGAGCACAGTGAACTCAACCCGAACCCGACGATCGAAGGAGAGGCGTGGACGAACCAGCAGCCTGTCTTTAAGGCGGGGGATTTCAGCACGTTTGCCGTTCATTTGCCCTGAGGGTACGGGGAAGGGGAAATCGCGGTCTGAGAAATCCCTTGCAATATCTGAAAATACAGGCATACAATTTCAAGATGCCTGTCGGAGAGTCGGTGGGCGGTGGTATCTGAGAGCGTGGATTTTGTGAAGGCTGAGGTGTTTCAGCCCGAGGGTGAGGGTGGAGCGCGAAGCCTCTGGATGAAATGAGAAGGTGGAAGGAGTCAGGGAATGTCTATGTTGGAAAATATGTGCGCGACGGCCGGTTTCGGTTTGCCGGCGGGACCCGAGTTGATCGTGATTTGTGTGATTATCCTGTTGATTTTTGGACCGAAGCAGTTGCCCGCGTTGAGCCGCTCGATCGGAAAGGCCATCACCGATTTCAAAAAGGGACTGAACGACATCAAGGACGATATCGAGACGGCGGGAGAGGATGCCCCCGCGCCGACCGTCAAGTCTGCCGAAGCCCCTAAAACGGCGAGTGAACCGACCGTTAAGGGATAAGGGGTGTTTCCCCTCCCCAGAGTGTGATGAGAAGAGAGGGAACCTTCTGTCTCACGGATTCTGTGTCCTTGAGACAGAAGGTTCTTGTTTTGCCGTGAGAGGTGGCCTGTCTTGTTAGGTTCTTTCAAAAAGCAACCCGACCTCAATCCAGAACGGAACATGAACATCCTCGACCATCTCGAGGAATTGCGCTATCGCATGATCCTGGCCATCGTGGCGCTGGTGTTCGGTTTTGTCGTGGGGATTTTTCTGGCGAAGCCGACCCTGAGCGTTCTCTTTCTCCCTCTTTCCGAAATGGATCTGTACAGCAATGATCCCATCATGCAGATCGCGATTGGGGAGGATGGAGGTCTTCGGCTGTTGAACGGGAAGACTCCGGAAGAGTTGAAAGAATTCAATCCCTACCGACTCGAATTTTATCTGCCGACAACTGTTACGAAGATGGAAGGGCGTGTTTCGCAGACGACGGAGACGGCTCTTGCGGAAAACGGGGAATCCTCCACCTCGGATACGCTGATGACCCGGTCCGACACGGAATCGACCTCCGGGGGACTGGTCAACTGGATTCGCTCCAAATTGAGCTTCATGAATCGGGAAAAAGAGGGGAGCGAGGATATTCGGCCCGATTTCGTCTGGGGGAACAGCATCAAGAAGCCGACTTTCCTCGATCCGATGGATCCGGTCATGTTGTGGTTCAAGACATCCTTCTTTGTGGGGCTTCTCATCGCGTTGCCGTTGATTCTCTATCAGTTGTGGGCTTTTATCGCGCCCGGTCTCATGGCCTCCGAGAAAAAAGTCATCATTCCGATTCTGGCGTTCGCTGCGATTCTGTTCCCGACAGGCGCCACACTCGCTTATTTCGGGTTCCGGATGGTCCTCCGCTTTCTCCTGACGTTTCAGATCCTCAATATGGAACCGGCTATCATTGCGGGCAATCTCCTGGGACTCGAGATGCAACTGATGATTGGATTTGGCGCCGCGTTCGAACTCCCGATCGTGATCATGTTCCTGACCATGCTGGGTCTGGTCAGCCCCGCGAAACTGCGCGCGTGGCGCTCCTATGCGATCGTGATCAATGCGGTTGTCGCGGCGGTTCTGACCCCGACTCCCGATCCGGGGACCATGATGCTCATGATGGTGCCCCTGGTGCTTCTGTATGAGATTTCGATCATCGCCTCGATCCCGATTGCCCGCAAGCGGGCGGCGGCGGATCGGGAACTCGAAGAGGAAGACGAGGACGTGCGGACGGTCGAGACGGAAGCGTATGAGGCTCCGTCGGTTGTCGAGGCACCCGTCTCGGCGGAGGCCGTTTCGGAGGCGGTTCTGGAAAATGACGAACCGGTGGTAGGCCCCTATCCCGGCTATGCCGATTCTTCCTATCCCCAGTCCTATTATGAACCGCCTGTCACCGAGCCGGAGGCCTCCTCTCCTGAGCCATTGTCCACAGTGAGCGAGGTTTATTACGGGGAATCGCGCGATCAGCGCCAGGAGGATCACAAGCGCTGGAAACGCAAACAACTGCGCCGGATGCGGTACCGTCCGGACGAGGAAGAGTGATCTTCCGGCTCCGGGGTTCTGCGTGTGCGTGGGTTTTTGCATGAGCCGTGCGTTTTACGACCGATTCTGCGTCAAAAAAAAGTGGCGACGGCTTTCTGTCCGGAATAGAATAAGCGTCTGAAGAGGTTTTTTTGCCGGGTTTGTGCGTATCGAGTTGGCTTGGGTAGGCGAACCGTGTCATTTTCTTCCGGAGGGAGGATGCCGTGTCTGAGAAATCGCTGATTGCCGGTTGGCGGGTTCCATCGGATTTCCGTGTGCGGCTGGGCGAGTGCCTGAGCGCGGATTATGAATGGATCTGGCTGGATGAAGAGTGCGAAGCGACGGCCCTCCTGGCCGGGGAGAAGTCGCTTGCTGCGTTGATTCTGGAGCAGCCATTGGATTCGCTGAATAAAGATCTGCTGCGGGTGGCTCATCTGAATCATCCCGATCTTCCCATCGCGTTTCTGGCCCGCACCACCGAATCGCCGATCTACACGAACTTGCAGACCTACGGCGTGGGCGCGGCGCTTCCGGTGAGTTCGGATCTTTCCGACCGGCAGTTGCATCTGTTCTTCAAACATCTGGTGGACCCGAACCAGAGAGGCGGGTTATCGGATTATTTCCCGGAAGGTCATCCCATCAAGCGATACCGTTTGACGGATCAGACCCGCCGGAGCGAGGTCCTCGAGTCGGTTTCCGCGGACTTCGAGGGTCAGGTGCCGGTGGATTCCTATGATTTGCAGCTGGTTTTTGAGGAGATTCTGAACAACGCTCTGATTCATGCCTTTCGTACCATTCGAAGCCATCCGAAGTACGGCGCCGTATCGAAAACCTTGCTGGATTCCGAGGACGAGGTGTGTGTCGAGTGGACCACGTACCTCAATCCTCAAGATGGGTCTCAAACCAGCGGGGCGTTGGCTGTTTCGGACAATCAGGGGCTTCTGGCGCCCCATGTGGCTTGGGAGCGGTTCTTCAGGCAGACCAGTCTGAAAGGATTGCTCGACACGAACGGACGCGGCCTGTACCTGGTCCATCTGCTCTCCAGCCTGATGCTGATCAATATCTGGCCGGGGAAACGAACCGAGATTCTTGCCTTTTTCGATCCGGTTCCTCAGGGAACCGATCGTCCCGTCAGCATTCGGGTCCATTCGAACTCGAGTGGACCATCGGGATTCAACAGTTAAGAAAACCCGAGTGGTTCCGGTTATTCAAAACGAGCCAGCGCGATAACAAAAAGCCCGCCATTTGGCGGGCTTTTGAATAATCAGGGAAGCGATGGCGGGAGTGACGAGACTTGAACTCGCGACCTCCGGCTTGACAGGCCGGCGCTCTAACCAAACTGAGCTACACCCCCGCAATGGGGAAGAAAAAAACCGCTCCGCTTCATTAAAATCGCCCGCTTGGGCGGGCGTCTTGAGTGACGATAAATGGCGGGAGTGACGAGACTTGAACTCGCGACCTCCGGCTTGACAGGCCGGCGCTCTAACCAAACTGAGCTACACCCCCGCACAGGGGTCTTACTACTTACCCGATGGCCATCGAGGAATCAAGAAGAATCTTCCGACGGCTCCATTTTTTCCACCCGCGTTTCCGGTCCGGGGCGGTTTTCTCAAGCGTTCAACTGTTTGAGAATATCGCACAGTTCGGCACGGATCTGGCGCAGCTGCGTCTGGCGTGTCGGTTGCGGCGGGGTCACCGCTGGCTGCTGCGCACAACGGGCTCCGTGTCCGCGTTCCGACTGAATCAACTGACGCGCCCCGGCAATGGTGTACTTCTGGCGGTGGAGCAGATCCTGAATCCGCAGGATCAACTCGATGTCGGGTTGCCGGTAGCGGCGTTGGTCGCTCTTGTCCTTTTCAGGCGCCAGAGCGGGAAACTGCGTTTCCCAGTAACGCAACACATACGGTTTCAGGCCGGTGATTTTACTGACCTCCTGAATGCGATAGAACAATTTTTTCGGATACGACGAACGCGGTTCCGGGTTTTTTTCTTCAGTTGAAGGCGTTATGGCGGGTCTCATGGGAGCAACCTCCTTAGCAGTGAGAACAGGTGCTTGGGCGCATGTCGCAAGCAGTGTTGGAGTAACGGGACGGGAAAAACTCCGGAACGATTTGTCTGAGACCGTGCATCGAAATTCTCGCAGTTCTTTGAGATCAGAAGAGTTGCGATACTCGGTCTGCACTTTCGATCCGGGGGATACCCGGGAGGAGTGGAACGGACCTCCTTTGAAAAACCAGTCTTTTTCTGGCATGAGAACTCAATGGACATTGGAGTCAACGCGCAAATATGCCCATCGCTCAATGCTATAATACAATATGTGGACAGGACAGGGAAATGCAAGTTTTTTTTCGCCCGAACTGAGTTCAGGTTCCGAATGGGAAACCGCCGGAACCGGCAGGCGGAAACAGGGGAATTGCTTGAACGGTGGGGCCGACTCGTGTCATAATATTTGCGTTGTCCGGTGGGGAGGGGGCGTGTGTTCGTAACTGGGGTTTTGTGAGAGAGGGACTGAAAGGTGACTCAAGGCATGGGGAGTCTGGTTTTCATGGTCGTGGGACTGGTCGTGGCTGGTGTGTTGGGGATGCTCGAGATTCGAAGTTACTTGGAGGTCTCTCGCAACGCGCCGCCCGAGGTTCGGGTTGCCGCACGGGGGAGGTTAGTGCGGCGGGGGATCGGAGCGATCATGCTGGCGGGGGGCATGGTTCTGGCGCGCTATCTGGTTCAGGGGCATGCTTCCGTTGTGGTTCGGCTCGTACAAATGAGCGGGTGTCTGGCGCTTTGCGTGGGTTTGTTGTTTCTGGCTATTTGGGATTTCCGGATCGTCCGGCGTGAGATTCAAGGAGAATTTCAGGGACTTCAGGCGCAGTCGCTGGAGGACTTGCAGAAGCATCTCGAACGGGTCGCCGCGGAGAATCCGGACCTGGCGCGCCAACTGCCGGAGATTCTGGCCAGAACGTCCGGGGTGGGGGCGATGGGTTTGGCGGCTGGTGAGGCACGGTCCGCAGGGGCCGGAGGGGACGAACGTAGCCAATAGGAACCATCGGTGAATTTGTTCCTTTTCCGTCCAGTCTATTCGGTCCGCTCAGTTCTATTTTCTTTCCTTCAGTTCTTCTTCTTTCTTCGGTACAGTTTTTGCTGCTTAGGCCAGTCTGAGTCTTTCTCGGGACGGGTGGGCTTGTGCGCCTTCCAGGGAATGCTCTGGGGGCGGACTGGACGGATGGACGTCCGGATCGTCGAATTCGTGAGGGTGTGAGTGGCATGTTTCTCAGTCGGTTGTCGTTCCGTATGCAGATCGTCCTGGTGTTCATTCTGTGCCTGTTGCTGTTGGGTACGGGTGTGATTCTGTTAAACGCTTACTGGATTTCGGCGCTTGAGCGGGTGCAGCGCCAGCAGGCGTATCAGATGGCCGAGGAGCAGGGGCGCCGGGCTGTGCAGGCGATTGTCGATGCGCTCGAACAGGGGGGACAGGAAGCCACGCTTCAGACGCTTCAGAACGATGCCTATCTGGCGAAGCGGTTGAGTGCGGTATTGGGTAACTATCTGGCGGTGCGGGTGGTGAATGAAAAACGCGAATTGGTTATGGACACGGTGGGATGGATCGAAATAGACAAGATCTCAATGGATACGGAACTGGACGAGGAGGGAAAACCCAAGCCTGCGGATTTTCATAAAATCCAGATCCATTTGAAACAACAGTATCCCGAGTTGAAGACGGTCCCGCTCGAGATCCCGATCCATCGGGGCGAGCGCCTGATCGGGTATCTGGATTTCCTGGTGCAGGAAAGTCCGATCGGGCGGGATATGGAAATGACGGGACAACAGATTGGCCGTCTGCTCTGGAGTCTGGTGTTTGCTTTTGTGTCGGTTCTGGCGTTGGGGATTTATCTGGTCATGTTGCTCTCGCGCCGTCAGGTTCACCTGTTGGCCGAGAATGAAAAACTGGGGCGCATGGCTTATGTGGGAACGTTGGCTTCGGGACTGGCGCATGAGATTCGCAATCCATTGAACGCCATCGCCGTGAACCTGTCGGTTGCGAAGGAAGAATTGGATGCGGACGATCCGCAGTCGCCCGAATTGTTGCGACAGGCGATGGGATTCATGGGGCGCGAAGTCGAGCGGATGAATCAGTCCATGACGAGCTTTCTGGCGTTTGCGCGCCCCGAGGGGGTGCGCGCCCAGACGACCGACCTGCGCGCAGTGACCGACGAGATTCTCGAATTGTTGAAGCCCCAGATCTTGGGAACGGATGTGCGGGTGGTGATCGAACTGCCGGAAAAGGCGGAAGTGCAGGCGGATTTCTCGGGTTTGCGGCAGGTTCTCTACAACGTGATTTTCAACGCGATTCAGGCGATGGCGGAGAAACCGGTTGCCTCAACGGGAGTGCAATCGGATCGGGTTTTGACCCTTGGGGGCCGGCGCGAGTCGGCGCAGTGGCTGCTTTGGGTCGAGGATACGGGGCCGGGGATTCCGGCGGGAGACGAGCAGCGGATTTTCGAGGCCTTTCACACGACCAAGGCCGCGGGGAGCGGGTTCGGTCTTTCGATTGCGCGGGCGATCATTGATTCGCACGGAGGAGAGATTCTCGCACGGCGCGCGGCGGGGGGAGGGGCGCGTATCGAAATCACGCTTCCCGAAACGCGGCCTCGACGGTGATGGGAGAAAGGCGCTGTTGCCGCAGGCGCGGTGGTGCGGTAAAGTGGACGTGGAAGCCGGATGACTTTGTGTTGATTCCGGGGATTGAAGAAAAGAGCAAACCGGTTCGGGTAGCGAAAGGATGGGACGTTGAAAAGCAAACCGACCTTGTTGATCGTGGATGATGATGCGGCGAATCTCAACGCGTATGCGATGGGGTTTCGCCGTCAACCGTATCGGCTTCTGACGGCCGACAATGGTACGCGCGGGTTGGAGATTCTGCGTGAGGAGCAGGTGGATGTGGTGTTGACCGACATGAAGATGCCGGGCGTGTCGGGTCTGGATGTTGTCAAAGCGGCCGCTGCGCAGGCGGTGCCTCCAGCGACCATTGTGGTGACAGCCTACGGGACCATCGAAAACGCGGTGGAAGCCATGCGCCTGGGGGCGCTCGATTATATCACCAAGCCCGTGAATCTCGATGAATTGCGCGCCAAAGTGGCCAAGGCGATGGAGGTGTACACGTTGCGCGCCCGTAATGACGAACTGCAGGGTCTCCTGAACGACCGCTTCAAGTTCGAGGGCGTGGTGGGCGTGAGCGCGGCGATGCAGAGCGTGATCGAACAATCGCGCATGGTGGCCGGCACGCGGGCGTCTGCGCTGATCGAAGGCGAGAGTGGGACGGGTAAGGAATTGATCGCCCGCGCCATCCATTTCAACTCGGCCCGGGCCAATGGCCCGTTTGTGCCGATCCACTGCGCGGCGATTCCCGGAACCTTGCTCGAGAGTGAACTGTTCGGTTCTGAGAAAGGAGCGTTCACCGGGGCGATTCAACGCCGCATCGGCCATTTCGAGAGCGCGGACGGAGGGACGGTGTTTCTCGACGAGGTGAGCGAGATTCCGCTGGATGTGCAGGTCAAACTGTTGCGCGTCTTGGAACAGCGCGAGATCACGCGGGTGGGCGCCAATCGCCCGATCGCGATTGATATCCGGCTGGTGGCCGCCACGAACAAGCATCTCGAAAAACTGGTGGAAGAGGGACGCTTTCGCCAGGATCTCTATTACCGTCTCAATGTGGTCTGTATCACGCTGCCGCCATTGCGCGAACGGGCGGAAGATATTCCACCGCTGGTACGGCATTTCCTCGAAGAATTGTGTAAACAGCACCAGCGTCCCCCGTTGCGGTTTTCGTCCGAGGCGCTTGAACGGATTGTGGCGTTTCCCTGGCCGGGCAATATCCGCGAGTTGCGCAATGCCATCGAACAGATGGTGGTGTTCGCCACGGGAGAAACCATTGACGTTGTGAATCTTCCTTCTGCGATTCGGGGCGCGCAACCGGTGGTTGTGCCCCCGTCTTCTCAACCGTCGGTTCTGTCTGGGGGCTTGAATCTGGGCGAGGTGGAAAAGCAGTGCATTTTACGCGCGCTGGAGCAGACCGGACAGAACCGCACACAGGCGGCCGCCTGTCTGGGGATCAGCCGCCGGACGTTGCAGCGCCGGTTGAAGGAGCTGGGACTGGAAAGCATGGATGCGCCAGAATGACGCACCCGCCCTGTTATGGGGATGAGGTGTGTCAAGTTGTCGCGGGACACAAGCGGAGGAATCGGGGGAGTGGGAGCCGGAAATTGGTCCAATTGGCCCCGTCGGCGGATGTGGTTTCGGTGATTACGTCTTGATATTTGTGTGAATTTGGGTTATCCATAGTTGTGGCCTGTGTTTCCAGCAGGCCGGATGTGTTCGATGTCCGGATGATTCTTGAGTACCGATTTGGGGGTTTCTCCATGACCACTTTTCTTTCTGACTGCTGGGGTTGCGTACAGCGCGCTCACGTTCCGCTTCGTCAGACGAGAGTCTGGTTTTTGACTGTTTTTTTTCTGTTTTCCTGGGTTGTTCTGGTGGGGGCTCAGGTTCCCACTCCCACGCCGGAATCGGCCAAGGGTTCCGGGGCGGATCGTAAGGCTTCGCCCACCCGGACGCCCACGCTGAGCGATGAGGATGGGTTGAAACCACCGGATTTGACACCCGCGCGCGAGTCCAGCTCGAGCCGCAAGAGTTCTTCGAGCCGCAAGGGTTCCTCGAGTCGGACCCCCACGCCGACTCCGACTCCGGAACCGACTCCGACGCCGACGCCGGAACCGACACCGACTCCCACTCCGACTGCCATACCGACTCCGACTCCCGCTGTGGGCGCTGCGGCGACTACGCATTCGATTTTTCCTTCGGCCTATTTGAGCGGGGCCAGTTCCGGCACCTCGCTGACCCGGGAGGCGTTACCCGCGCCCGTGGGGACACCGCGCCCGGCAGTGCCTACGCCGACGCAGTCCGTTTCAAAATCGGCTCCGGGTGGGGGACTGGTGTCGGGGAAGGATGAAACGAAAAAATCGGAGAAGATGGCCTGGCTTGAGAACTTCTCGGTGGCTCAGTTAATTGTTCCCGGTGCGGTGGTGGTGGCGATTCTCCTGTTGTGGTGGTTTCTGCGGGTCATGTCGGCATTGTCGCGCCGCAATCATTATCGCGACGCCCAGGTGGACGATCAGCCGTCGGTGGACGAACGCCTTCTGAGCGAGTTGGCTCCGATGGAAGTGGTGCTCTTGCGGGGGAGTATCTCGGGATTCTATGAAAAGAGCTACCTGCTCATGAATCAGGTGCTCATTGCCCGGAAACTTCTGGATGTCCGGCGGAAGCATACGGAGGAAATCCTAGAGCGGCTTCGGAATCTGGGCGTGGAAGCCTCGTATTTCGATTGTGTGGAATCCATCGCAAAGCGATGCGATGCGGTCCTGTACGAGGAAGCGGCGCCGGGGTACCCGTTGCACAAGACGATGATTAAGGATCTGGAGACGCTGATCCGGATGAAACCGAATGCTTTGGGACGGCGCCGCGAGAGAAAACCGATGGCGGGTGAGGTTGAGCAGCCCCGGCCCCGGATGGGGTTGTTCCGGTCGAATTCCGAGACACCGCCGCCCCCGGACGATTCCAACGATCAGTGACAGATGGCCCGCGCGGGTCAACAGAGGAAATGAATACACAGGCGTGAGGGGACCGGAAGACGGGCTCCTCACGCCTGTTTCTTTTGGGAACTCTCTTGGCGTGTTTTCACGAGCGAGAAGATCGGATGATGGGCATGAATTTCGCATAACAGCGAGAAGGGAAGGCCTGTGCGGGCCAACTTGACACAGGGAAAGGAACGGTTTCATGCCAGTTGCGCAAGAGATTGAGAAAATTAACGCCCGGGTGGAAGCCGAAGCGTACTTTGTGCAATACCTGTTCGACGAGATCGGGAAGGTGGTGATCGGCCAGAAACGGATCGTCGAACGTCTCCTGATCGGACTTCTGTGCGACGGCCATGTGTTGCTCGAAGGAGTTCCGGGGTTGGCCAAGACGCTTCTGGTCAAGACGCTGGCTTCGGTGATTCAGGCCTCGTTTCAGCGTATCCAGTTTACGCCCGACCTGTTGCCGGCGGACTTGATCGGCACGATGATTTACCAGATGCACGAGGGGTCGTTTACCGTCAAGAAGGGGCCGATTTTCGCCAATATCATTTTGGCGGATGAAATCAACCGTGCCCCGGCGAAGGTGCAGAGCGCGTTGCTCGAAGCCATGCAGGAGCACCAGGTGACCATCGGGGACAAGACGTACCCGTTGCCCGCGCCCTTTCTGGTTCTGGCGACCCAGAACCCCATCGAGCAGGAAGGCACCTACCCCCTGCCCGAAGCGCAGGTGGACCGGTTCATGTTGAAGGTCAAGGTGGATTACCCCTCGAAACGCGAAGAACTGGCGGTTCTGGAAGCGGTCGCCTGTCACGAACCGGCGCAGTTGCGGCCCATTGTGAGCGTCGAACAGATTCTGGCGGCCCGCAAGACCGTCCAGTCCATCTATGTGGATGAGAAGATCAAGAACTACATCATCGAGTTGGTGTTTGCCACGCGTCAGCCGCGCGAGCATGGCGTGCCGGCCGAGGGGTTGATCGAGTACGGTGCGTCGCCACGCGCGACGATCTGTCTGTTGCAGGCCGCGCGCGCCGTGGCGTTCCTGCGGGGACGCGGCCATGTGATTCCGGACGATGTCAAGACGGTTGGGGCGGATATTTTGCGGCATCGCGTGATTTTGACCTATGAGGCCGAGGCCGAGGAGAAAACTCCCGAGGACGTGATCCAGATGATCTTCGATCATGTCGAAGTGCCGTGATGTACGGGGACTGGCAGGGCGGTTTGAGCCTCTGACTCGATTCGAAACACAAGGCTTTGTCTGGCATGTTGAACTTACGGATGCAGGAAAACCAGGACACGGAACGGATGCGCGAGATTCTGCGGCGGGTGCGGCAGATCGAGATCCGCACGCGCCGCGCCGTCCAGAATATTCTGGGAGGCGAGTACCATTCCGTTTTCAAAGGTCGCGGGATGGAGTTCGACGAGGTGCGCGAGTACACTCCGGGCGACGAAATCCGCGATATTGACTGGAATGTGACGGCGCGCACGGGGCGGCCCTTCATCAAGCGGTTTATCGAGGAACGCCAGCAGACGGTTTTTTTTCTGGTGGATGTGTCGGCGTCGAGTGTGTTTGGTTCCTCCGGACAGTTGAAGAGCGAGATGGCCGCGGAGATTTGCGCCATTCTGGCCTTCTCGGCCATTCAGAACAACGACCGGGTGGGATTGTTGACGTTCAGCGGCGAAGTCGAGAAGTTGATCCCGCCCAGCAAGGGGCGCAAACACGTGTTGCGGGTGGTGCGGGAACTGCTGTTTTCTGCTCCGCAGGGTCGCCGGACGAATATTGCGCTGGCGATCGACACGCTCAACAAAGTGCTCAAGCGCCGGGCGATTGTCTTTCTGGTGTCCGACTTCATCGCGCCCGACCTGCGCCGCCCGCTGATGCTGGCAAATCGCCGTCACGACCTGGTTGTGGTGCGTCTGGGAGATACGCGTGAGGAAGAACTCCCCTCGGCAGGTATCTTGTCGTTGCATGATGCCGAGACCGGGGAACGGATGCTGGTGGATACATCGAGCCGGGCGGTACGCGAGCGTTTTGCCGAATACAACCGGCGCCGGCGGATGGACCTGGACCGGATGTTTGTGAGTCAGGGAATAGACAACATTCAGGTGCGGACCGGAGAGCCGTATCTGGAACCGATCATGCGGTTTTTCCGGATGCGGGCCAAACGGTATTAGGGAGGGAAACCCCTTTACCGGGAGAACTTTCGAGAACGAACGATATGATGAACTGTCCAGATCTTCTGAGAATCATCCCCCCGTCTTGCGGACGCGCGCTGCGCCGAAGTGTTCCCGTGTTGCTGGGGGTATTGGTCTTTTTGAGCGCCGGTATTTCGATGGGGCAGGACGCGACTTCCACTTTGAAAGCGCCGACTTCTCCGGCGATGCGGCCTGCGTTGCCGGGAATGGCTCCAGCAGCTGCACCGGCGGTTCCGGCGTCTTCTCCCAAAGCGGAAGCGGATGGGGCGGTTTCGGTCGAGGTGTCGTTGAATCGGACGGAAGCGCAGGTGGGCGAGCCGATTCAGGCGCAGGTACGGGTGCGCTGGAACGCGTCGGTCAAGATCCCCCCGATTGTCTTCCCGGCGCAGGTGGGCGAGTTCGAGATTCAGAGTCAGAAAGAATCGCCCGACGTATCGAAGGGTGAGAATGCGGGCGAGCGGATCGTGTCGCTCCAGATTGCACCGTTTGAGACGGGCGAGCAGGTATTTGGGCCGCTCGAAGTGGTGTATTCCGCCGGGGGCGAGACGGCGCTCAAGGCGGAGTCGAACCCCGTGACCGTCCTGGTTCGCAGTGTGTTGACCCAGTTGAGTGAAGAGGGTAAAGAAACGTCCCTGCGGCCGATCAAGGATCCGATGGCGTTGCCGTTCGCTTCCTGGCCGTGGGTGGCGTTGGCGCTGGCGTCGCTGGTTCTGTTGGCGGCTCTCCTGATATGGTGCTTCAAACGTCCCCGCCGGAAAACGGTTGTTCTGGCACCACCTCGCTTGCCCGAACCGGATGAGGAGGCCTTGCACGACTTGGCGGAGATCGAGTCTTCCGGCATGCTCCAGAAGGCCCCCGCCAAGGAACTCTACAGTCGGATTTCGGAGATTTTGCGCCATTATCTGGGACGCCGCTACCGGTTCGACGCGCTCGAAATGACCTCAAACGAATTGCTTGAGACGATGGAATCGCTTGGGTGGCCGGGCGAACTGTACCGTTTACTGCGGACGGACTTGAACGAGAGTGACACGGTGAAGTTTGCGAAATACGCGCCAGCCGATGAAATCCGCCGCGGCGCGCTGGCACGGGCGCGCGAAATCGTGACGCGTACGCGCCCCTCCGCTCCTCCACCTCCGGTGAGTTCGGCGATTCCTCCGAGTGGAGGTGACCAATGACGCTGGAACTGGCCTCTCCACATTTCCTCTGGTTGCTGCTGCTTCTGCCGTTTCTGGCTCGGCGGGTGTTTCGCCGCCGGGAGACGGGCGCCACGCTTCAGTTCTCGGGGCTGAGTCTGTTCGGGGATCTGCGGCCCACGTGGGCGTTGCGTGCGCGCCGTCTGATGCCCGTATTGCGCCTGGCGGCATTGGCGCTTCTGATCGTGGGGCTGGCCCGGCCTCGGTTTGGAACCGTCCAGCGCGACGTGAGTCGGGAAGGGGTGGACCTGTTCTATTGTCTGGATGTGTCCGGGACAATGCGGGCGGAAGACTTCACCCCGAACCGGTTGGAAAAATCGAAAGAACTGACCGCCGAGATGATTCAGAAGCGGCAGACAGACCGGCAGGGACTGGTGGTGTTCTCGGGTGAGGCGTTTGTTCTGTGTCCCTTGACGTTTGACGCGGCCACCGTGAGCGAGTTCCTCAAAAATGTGTCATTTGACGCCGTAGCGACGGATGGAACGGCTATCGGGGTGGGGTTGACTCGCGCTCTCAAGAAGATGCGCGAGAGCCAGGCCAAGAGCCGGGCCATCATTCTGATGACCGATGGCGACAACAACGCCGGGAACATCACACCGGAACAGGCGATGGCCGCGGCCAAGAAGATGGGGATCAAAATTTATACGATCGGCATCGGCAGCACGGGGGAAACGACGGCGGTGGTGCCGACCGATCAGGGACCGCGGCGTGTGATGATCCGTTCGACACTCAACGAGGAACTCCTTCAGACTCTGGCGCGTGAGACCGGTGGAGTTTATCGCCGGGCGACCAGCGCCAGCGAGTTGAAGTCGGTTCTCAAGGAAATTGATTCGCTCGAGCGGTCCGAGATCGAGATGAAGGAATTCCGGACCTATGACGAACGGATGGCGATTTTTCTCTGGGCGGCGTTTGCGTTGCTCGCGGTGGAAGTGATTCTGACCCGGACGCGATTCCTGAAGATTCCGTGAGGCGGTGGGCGGTATGTTGTTCGACTCTCCGAAAATCCTTTTTCTGATCCCTGCGGCCCTGGTCGCGCTGGTCTGTTTTTTCGGGTGGGCGGCCCGGCGGCGCCGTCGCCTGCTCGAACGGTTTGGACAGGGTGAAACGGTTGGACGGCTTCTGAGCGGGGTGAGTGGCGCACGGTGGTTTGGGAAACAGGTGTTGCTGGTTGTTGCGGTTCTGTTGCTTCTCTTTTCCCTGGCGCGCCCCCAGTATGGGACCGTGGAACGTCCTCTGGAACGGCGCGGGGTGGAGGTGCTTATCGCGGTGGACTGTTCGACCAGTATGCTGGGTCAGGATATGAAACCGAACCGTCTGGCGCGGGCGCGGGAACAGTTGCGCGGCTTGATTCAGGGGCTGGAAGGGGACAATGTCGGGATCATCGCTTTTGCCGGGTTGCCGATCGTCCAGTGCCCCATGACGCCGGATTACGACATGGCGCTCAATCTGCTCGATTCGCTCGATGTGGACAGCGTCCCCGTTCAGGGCACCGCCATCGCGCGCGCCATTCACAAGGCGATCGAGACGTTTAAGAATCCCGGCAAGGGGCAGAAGGTGCTGGTGCTCCTGACCGACGGGGAGGACCATGAACAGGCCGTTCTGGAAGCGGCGCGCGATGCGGCCAAGGCGGGGATTGTCATTCACGCGATCGGAATCGGGTCTCCGGAGGGAGTGCCGATCCCGATGCCGCAGGGAGGCTATAAGGAGTTCAATCAGTCCAAGATCAACACCCGTCTGGATTTTCAGACGCTGACGCAGGTGGCGTTGGAAACGGGAGGCAAGGCGATCAAGGCCAACGAAGGGGGCGATCTGGAACTCGACCTGGTCTTGAGCGAGATTCGCAACCTGAAACAGACGACGCTCCAGAACAATAAGACGGTGATGCACGTCGAGCGGTTCCAGTACTTTCTACTGCCCGCGATTCTGGCGTTGATGGCGGAGATGTTCTTGAGCGACCGCCGGCGGGGCGCCGATCCTTTGACCGGGCGCCTGGGGAGGTAATGGCATGTTGGAGATCCGAAGAACAATACGGAACCGGACCTTGGGAATCGTGTTGATGATCGTCGCACTTTCTCTGGGGATCGAGGTGGGGTGCGTTCGAGCGGAATCCGCCCGGGCGAAGAACAATTCGGGCGTCGAAGCCTACAAACTGGGAAAAATGGACGTGGCGCTCGAACAGTTCCGTCAGGCCAAGGCTGCCGATCCCGAGAACCTCGTGCTGGATTACAACCTCGGGGTGGCGCAGGCCGCCAAGGGGGAAGTCGAGGGGGCGTTGCAGGATTTGAGTCGCGCGGCGCAGGCGCGCGATTCTCAGGTCGCGGCCCGTGCGGCCTATTCGGAAGGAGTGCTTTCCTACCAGGAGGCGCAGAAAAAACTGGAAGCAAAAGATACGCAGAGTGCGTTGAAGATGGCCGAGCGCTCCGTGCTGGCCAATCGGGAGGCGCTCCGGCGAAATCCTGCGGATGGCGACGCGCGGGTCAATTATGAACTGGCGCGTGGTCTGCAGAAACAGATTCAGGAACAGATGCAGAACCAGCAGGACCAGAAGCAGGATCAGAAAGACCAGCAGAAACAGGACAAGCAGGACCAGCAGAAGGAAGAGCCGAAGCAGGATAAAAGCGATCAGCAAAAACAGGATCAGAAGGACGAAAAAAATCAGCAAGACCAACAGAAGCAAGACCAGCAAAAGCAGGGAGAGCAGGACCAGCAGAATAAACAACAGGACTCGAAGGATCAAAATCAACAAGATCCCCAGCAGGACCCGAAAGACCAGCAGGATCAGCAAAAGAATTCAGATCAACAGAATCAGCAAAATCAACAGGACCAGAAGGAACAGCAACAGGAGCAGAAGCCCGAGTCGGACCCGAAAGACGCCAGGGAACAGAAGGCCTCCGAAGCCAAGTCGGATCAGGAAAAGCCGGGGGAGAAGAAGTCTCAGGCGGCGGCACAGGAGGGACAGGGGGAAGAAGAGGAACCTCAGGACGCCACGCTCAGCATTTTGAATCTTCTCAGCGACAACGACACCAAGGCGCTCAAACGCGCCCTGATGCGCCGCCAGACCATGCAGATCCAACGTCCGGAGAAGGACTGGTGAAAGTGGAGAACGATTGGACCCGTAAGGGTGGGCGCAGGTCTGGTTTTGCAATATGTCAGAAATAAAAACCCCGAGGGGGTGACGAAATGAAAATTGGCAGGTTGTTCAGTCCCCGCATATGTTCTCGGACTCTGGGAATAGTTCTCTGGCTGACGGGATTGTACTCCGCCGCGTGGAGTGCGGACCCGCAGATCACCGCCAGTGTATCGCCCCAGGCCGTAGTGGTGGGAGCGCAGGTCGTTTACAATGTCTCGATCAAGGTGGGCGATGCCGCTGCGATGCGCAACCAGACGCCCGCGTTTCGGGGTACGCCCGCCTGTCCCCTTCTCCGTTCCCTGACGCCTCGCCCCTCCAGCCAGAGGCAGGTACAGGTCACCAACGGCGCCTTCCAGCAATCCTACGAACTGACTTGGAGGATGCAGGCGATGAAGGAGGGAGACGGCCAGATTGCGGGGCTTCAGATTGAAATCGGGGGACAGACATATCCGGTACAGCCCGTCGCGATTAAGGTTGCGAAGAGCGCAGAGGACACCCTGCCCGCTTCGCTGCGGTCAGGCGATCTGTTGCCTGCCACCACGGGAGACGCGGAGATAGATCAACAATTGCGGGGACGGCTCTTTGCCTCTCTGACCTTCTCGAAGACGGAAGCGTTTTTACAGGAACCCATTGTGGTGGATTGCGTGGTCTATGCAGACGGGATCGAAGGGGGACTGATCGAGGGAAGTTTTGGCTGGAAACCTGAGAACCTGAAGGATTTTGTGGTGGGCGAGGCGCAGTTTGCCGATCAGGGGTGGCGGCAGGGAACTCTGGGCGGACGGCAGTACCGTGTCCGCACGGTGGCGCGGTATTATCTGGCGCCGACTCGTGTGGGGGAGATCGAGATCCCGTTGACGAATGCGATGTGTCAGGTGCAGGTGAAAACCTCCGATCCGTTCTTTGGGAACGATCCTTTCTTCGGGAACATAATGGGTGGTGCCCAGGCGGTGCCCGTGGCGATGCCCGTTCGAGGGACGAAGATTCGGGTCAAGGCGTTGCCCACACAGGGCCAGCCGCCGTCGTTCCGGAACGCCGTAGGCAACTTCACTTTTGCCGCGCGGGTTAACACCCAGACGATGACTGAAGACGACTTGTTGACGCTGACATTCGAGGTGGGAGGGGCGGGTTACCTCGGCTCGATCACCGCGCCCACGCTGCCGGACTTGAAGGATTGGAAGGTGACGGGGAAGCCCTCGGAAAAAGTCGATGGGGCCAAAGCGAATCCGTTGTTTGAGGGCAAAAAGGTGTTCGAGTATGTGTTGCGTCCTGCGCGCAGTGGGGCGCTCGAGGTGCCGCAGATCGCGTATGCGTTCTTCAGCCCCGAGCAGAATCGGTACATGGAAGTTCAGCGCGGACCGTTCAGAGTGAACGTGGCCAGGGGCAAGCAGCGCCAGTTGCAGGTTGCGACCTCGACGGTTTCGTCGGACTCGCCGAGTCAGCCGACGGCCACGGCGCCGGCAACGCCGGAACAACTGGCTTATATCCACACCACGCTTCCCGCGTCGCTGACGGTCGTGCCGTTCTATCGCCACGGAGGTTTTACTCTGTTGTTGACGCTTCCCGTGGTGTTGCTGGGGTTGACGCTGGGTTTCCGGGGATGGATGGAATACCGCTCGCGCCATGAGGGCGAGTTTGCCTTGCGTCAGGCGGGAGGCCGCGCCCGCAAGGAACTCAAGACTGCGCGCGCCTCTCTGAAATCCAATCAGTTGGACGCTTTCTATTCCCAACTGGCCGAGGCGTTGCGTGGGTACATCGCCACGAAGATTCAGCGGTCGGCCAAAGGGTTGACGTTTGAGGAAATTCAGGAAACATGTGAGGGTCGGGGTTTGAGCGCCGAAAAGGCCCGGAGTTTGCGCCGGTTGCTCGAACGGTGTGACGGCGCGCGTTACCATTCGGGTGGGGGCGATCCGGCGGTGGCTGAAGAATTGCTCCGCGAGGCAGAAACCCTGCTCGATGCGATGGATCTGGTTTTCGGGTAAGAGTGCGTTTGAACAGGACGCGAACCCTTTTTCCGGGGTTCACGGAAAATGGAGATCGGAAGCATGAAAATGAACGAACGAATCTATCCGATGCGGGGCCGACGCCGGACAGTTGGGTTGCTCGCCGCGGTGTGCCTCCTGGTGGGGATGGTCTGGAACCCGCAATGGGTTCTGGGCGCCGGGAGTGGGACGACCGCCGAGCGCTGGGAGGCCGCCGCCGAGGCGTACCGCACGAAGAATTTTGAGCAGGCGCGTCAGATCTATGAGGGACTGTTGGATGAGGTGTCCGGGCAAGGGCGTCCCCATCCCGAGTTGTGTTACAACCTGGGGAATGTTTATTATCAACTTGGCTCCAAGGGCCGCGCCGCCTGGATGTTCGAGAAAGCGCTGACCGCCGCGCCCCGTCATGCCGATGCCCGAAAAAACTTAACCTTGGTGCGCGGGGGAGGGGCGAATGGCGAACCGGAGTCGTTTCTTCTCTTCAAGCCGCTTGCCTGGTTGGGCCAGCGTTATACCGCAGGGGAGTGGAGTCTCCCGTTCCTGTTTTTTTATGGAATGGCGGTGGTTGGAGGGATCGTCTGGATTTTGAGGCGGCGGGGTGACCGCCTGTGGCGGATGTCCCGTTGGGTGTGCGGGGTGGCAAGCGTTTTGACCGTGTTATTCGGGGCGTTTTTTATCCCACGCTACTTTCAGGCTGAGTATCGCACGACGGCGGTGGTGTTGGACCCCTCGGTTCCGGTTCGGGTGGCGCCGGGCGCCGATCAGGATGTGTACTTCGAGATGCCCGAGGCCGAGCGGCTGGAGGTGACGTCCGAGGCGGGGATCACGGGTTGGTTGCGGGTCAAACGTCCGGCGGACGGGCGGGTGGGTTTCGTGCCCGAAAACGCCGTGGGTGTACTCTGAGTATTTTTTCAAACGATTGAGTGTATTTGGGGGGACGGGTGGACGTTTGCCTTGTCGCACAAACTCCTGCGTCGGCCACATATTGGCTCGGCGCGGGAGTTTTTTCTTTATGACAAAAGAAAAAGCGACTCGCGTCTGGAAGGGGGGGGACGACACGAGTCGCTTCTTGATGATCTTAACTGGTGGGCCTAGGTGGACTCGAACCACCGACCTCGCGCTTATCAGGCGCGCGCTCTAACCAAAGCTGAGCTATAAGCCCGTCTCCCCTAACGCAGGGGAGCATAAAGATAGAGTTTTTGATGGACAGAGTCAAGCAGAAATACGCAAAAATCGCACAGGGTTTTTCCGATTCTCCAATCTTTCAAAATTCAGGTTTTAGGAACATTGCGTGTCGGATTTCAGAAGAGATGTGCGGCGTGGTTGTTGTGCGATTGGGGTAAAAATCTGGATCCGATCTCAGCAGCCAGAACGATTTTATACGTTTCTTCCGGGTTTTGATTGACGGCTGAAGGGACAACGGGGTCTAATGACCTCAGAATCCGGGTTGCGAAGCAGGAAAAACGGCGTTTTGATCCGGCGGCGAGGTTTTGGGAAACAGCAGGGGGGCTTTCAACGGACAATGCGACTTTATCTGATGCGCCACGCCAAGGCCGAGAGCATGAGTTTGCTCTACAATCAGGACCATTTGCGTCCTCTGACGGCGGCCGCGGTGGAATTGCTCGAACAGGCCGCGCCCCGCATGCGCGACGCGATGGGGATTCTGGATCGTGTTTTATCGAGTCCTCTGGTGCGCGCGCGTCAAACGGCCGAGATTGTCCTGGAGTCTTACGGGGTGGATCGAGATCCGATCGTGGAATCGAAACTCGATGGAACATCCGACCCGGACGTTCTGGCGGGGTTGTTGCCCCAACTCATGGATGTTCAGGCGGTGCTGATGGTGGGGCACGCGCCCAATCTGGATGAACTGATCGCCTATCTGGTGGCGCCCGCGGAACAGGGGCCTTTTACCCGAATGAGCGCCGGCTGTCTGGCCTGTGTCGAGGTGGATGTCTCCCTGACCCGCAAAGGGACGTTGCTCTGGCTGATTCCGCTGGAAGCCTGGTGAGGCATTTGGATTCCCCCATATTTTGAAAGAAATACAAGGTGTCTCCCGGTGTGGTGGAGGAACGCTTTGTCCCCTGAGATTCCATGAAGATCCTGTTCGTCACAAACTATTTTCCCCCCCATTATGTCGGAGGTTATGAACTGCATTGCGGCCGTGTGGCCGAATGGATGGCGCGCGCCGGACATGGGGTGCGCGTGTTGACGGGGGATTTCTCCCTGGGACCGGGACGCGCCGAACTGGACGCGCCCGGCCTCGAGGTGTGCCGCGATCTGACGCTGCGGTATTGGACCGATGTGACGGATGTCGGGTATTGGGCACGCGAGTGGCGCGATGTGCGGATTTTCCGCCGTCACGTGCGGGATTTCGAACCGGAGGTGGTGGTCCTGTGGAACATGCGGAAACTGGCGTCCGGTATCGTGCTCGAAGCGCAGCGGTTGCGCGGGAGTGTGCTGGTGTACCACCTGATGGACGAGTGGGGCGCGGAATTTCGCACGGCCAATGGGTTGCCCCAATTCTGGGCCCGGCCCGCTTCGTCGTTTTGGGGACGGATCGTGAAACCCCTGTTGCGCGGGATCTATCGCTGGTTTTTTACGGAGGACGTGAGCGCCTGGCGGCCCGAGAATGGCGTATTGGTTTCGCAGGCCCTGGGGGACCTGTGTCGCAAGCACGGTCTGGTTTTCCCGCGTCAGATTGTGTCCTACATCACCTACGACCCGGCGGTTTTTGATGAGAGGGAAAACGGCCCCTCGTATGAAGAGGCCGAAGAGAACCATCCGGTTCGGTTCCTCTGGGCGGGGCGGTTGTGCGCGGGCAAGGGATTGCTGACGACTCTGGACGCGCTCGACCGGTTGTATGAAAAGCGGCCGCAGGAAGACTGGACTCTGGATTTCTGCGGGATTGTGGACGAGGAAACGCGGACCGGCGTCTTGGAGCCGCGTTTGGCCCAGGCTTCCTGGAGTGGACGGGTCCGGTACCTGGGGTCGTTGTCCTATAACCAGATGCCCGCCGTCTATCGTGCGCACGATGTCTTTCTCTTCACCTCCGAGGTCCACGAGGGACTGCCGGGCACGATCGTCGAGGCGTTTGCCTGCGGCCTGCCGGTGATCGGGACATTGACAGGCGGGACGCACGACGTGTTGCGTCCGGGCGAGAATTGCCTGACCTACCCGATGGGGGACGCGAACGCGCTGGTCGAGGCGATGGAGACCCTCCTGGACCGCCCGGGCGAACGCCGCCGCCTGTCCGCGCAGGTATCGCAATTCGCCTATGAACACTGTTGCAACGAGACGGTTTTCCCGAGGCTGCTGGCATTCTACGAGGAACTGCTGGCGCGGCGGGAGGGGGCTTCCTGAGCGTTTTCTGACAATTTTCGACGTTTTCCCCATTTTCCAGCTGGAGGGAAAGCAGTTCTTGGTGACTTTGTGCCTTCGTGTGATTTCTTTTCAGGCGGTTCTTTGGACCTGGGCGTGAGGTGTTGAACCGCATTTCACACGAAGTCACGAAGACACGAAGTTTTTTCCCGGATCCGGATAAGGAGACCGTATACCTTGATGTCTGGGAGAAAGAGTGGTTGGAAAATAACAGAAGGGACGGGATAACAGGATTTACAGGATATGTCTGTCGGGAGAGACCTATCCTGTAAATCCTGTTATCCCGTCTATTATTTCTTCTGAGCCTCTTGCAAAAGTCGTTGAGTCGTTCGATTTTCAGGTGAAAAAGTGAGGAGAAAAAGGCATCATACGCTTGCTTAACAAACCCCGAAAGGGATGGCGGATCATGCACTTTCTCTCCTCACTGTTCACTACCCTACAACAACATCTTTTCCCGTTCCAGCAAGAAGCGCTGGGGGAACTCTGCGAAAAGCACAAGACGCTCATCGAGGTGGCCGAGTTGGCTTCGATCGAGAAATTCATGAGCCCGTTCGGTCGCAAGCCGATGGGGCGCCCGCGCCACGGACGCCAGCCTCTCGTCCTGGCGTTTCTGGCCAAGGCCGTCTGGAATTGCCCGACCACCCGCGCGCTGCTTGATCTGCTCGGCGCTGACGCCCCGTTGCGGCGTCTGTGCGGCTGGGAAACGCGGGCCGACTTGCCCAGCGAAGCGACCTTCTCGCGCGCCTTCGACGAATTCGCCCGCACCGCTCTGCCGCAGGCGATTCACGAAGCGATGGTCAAAAAGTGCTGCGGGCCGAAGTTGGCAGGTCATACCAGCCGAGACTCCACGCCGATCCAGGGGCGCGAGAAGGCGGCCCGCAAAGAGTCTGCGCCGCAGAAGTCCAAAGCCCGGCGCGGGCGTCCGAAGAAAGGCGAGGAGCGGGCGCCCAAGCCGCCGCGCCGTCTGGAACAACAGGGCCGGCACTCGCTCGAAGAAAACCTCCAGGATCTGCCGACCGCTTGCGACCGGGGCTCGAAAAAAGACAGCAAGGGCTTCAAGAAATCGTGGATCGGCTACAAACTGCACGTCGATTGCATCGACGGCGACATCCCGGTCAGCACGATTCTGACGAGCGCCTCGCTGCACGATTCGCAGGCGGCAATCCCGCTGGCGCAGATGACCGGCCAGCGCCTGACCAACCTCTACGACCTGATGGACTCGGCCTACGACGCGCCCGAAATCAAAGCGTTCAGCGAGGGGCTGGGGCACGTGCCGATCATCGATCAAAATCCGCGCCGCGGCGAGAAGTTGCCGATGGATTCGCATCGGGCGGTCCGCTACCGCGAGCGCAGCGCGGCGGAACGGGTGATGAGCAACATCAAGGACAACTACGGGGGACGGTTCGTGCGGGTGCGCGGGGCGGCCAAGGTGATGTGCCACCTGATGTTCGGGATCGTGGCGATGACGGCCCGTCAAATTTTCGCGTTGCTGAGATGAGCGGCCCGGGGCGAATCGAAATGGAAGGGAGAAAATCAACGGCGAAACCGCCGAGTGGCAATCGCACGCCCCGTCCCCAGCGAAAAAGGGCGATTTTGGCGGTAAAGAGCAAGCGAACAGGCGTTCTCGCTCAGAAATCATCTCCCCGAAACGATTAGCCCCGCTTTTTCGCCGTTTTGCCCAATACTTTTGCAAGAGGCTCTTCTGTATTGTTTTGAATGCGCTTCAGTATCAGGAAAGTTGAGTCCGTCCCTGAAGGGCGTGTTGCAGGGTTTGCGTGTCGGCGTGTTCGAGGTCGCCGCCCATCGGCAACCCGAGCGCGATGCGCGAGAGCCGCAGGCCGCGCGCCTTGTAACGGCTGGTGAGGTAGAGCGCGGTCGCTTCACCGTCCACGCTCGGGTTCATCGCCAGAATGATCTCTTCGATCTGTTCCCGCTCGATGCGGGCGTCGAGCGCAGCGATGGTCAGGTCCTGCGTCGTGATCCCTCGGAGTGGGCTGAGGCAGCCGCCCAGCACGTGGTACCGTCCCCGGAACCCGCCTGCGGTTTCGAGCGCCACGGCGTCCATGAAGTTTTCCACCACGCACAGGAGCCGGTGGTCGCGTTCCGGGTCCCGGCAGACCGGGCAGGGGTCTTCTTCCGTGATCTGGAAGCAGTTGGGACAGGGGTGCAGGCGCTCGCGGGCCTGGAGGAGGGCGTTGGCCAGTTCCTGCGACTGTTCGGACGGCGCCTGGATCAGGTGAAACGCCAACCGCTCGGCGCTTTTCCGGCCGATGGTCGGCAGTTTCGTCAGGTGGGTCACCAGCGCTTCGAGGGACGGCGGCATCGGTTTGGCCATGAACTGGAGAATCCTTTCCAGAGTGTTGCGCGTGTCTTCAAGCGGACTCGAAAACACGCACAACACCATACCAGCCGCCTTGGGGTGGGGTCAAAGCAAATAGGCGTGAGGTATTTCCGTTTTCCTGGCGTCAAAGATATTATCGAAGAACATTTTACCGAAAATACCACCAAGACACCAAGGCACAAAGAAGATCCCGATTCCCGCCTTGGTGTCTTGGTGCCTTTGTGGTTTTCTGTATAGAAAATCTGAAATCTGGTGAACTCTGGACAGTTCTCCTTGCAGGAAGCAGAAGAAATTAGGCAGAATTCAGTTGGTCAACGACCAGCCGTCTTTCTATTACGGGCAAAAAAAACCGAGAGAATCACCGGTCATCCAAGTCGAAAAGCGGTTGGACTTAACTGGAACAAGCCATTTCAGTGGCTAAAAACGTAGGCGCTTCAGGAAGAGTATCTATGAACGGAAAGACCCAGGAAGAACCACAAGAGCCTAAAAAAAATGTATTCTGTTTCCTGTGCCCAGGGAGTCTGATAAAGATCGATGATCCGAACTTGCGAAGAAGGAGTCCAGTAAGTTGTCGCTTGTCGGCGATGAAGGCTTATCTATCCAATCCTGTTGAATATTATCGCCAGTCGGCGATGAAGGCATATGCATCCAAACCTGCTGAATATTTCAGACTTTTCAGGCTTTATCTTGGGTTCCTTGTTGTTGGATTTTTCCTTGCGGCTATTCCAGGAGTATTTATTGCCTACCACATGGTTTCATCTTACGGGTATAAAACTTCCTCCGGGTTCACGGTTCCTCCCTTATCTCCAGAACAGGATCTTTTTCTGAAAACAGCACTGGGGATGATGTTCTCAGGGTATTTTTTGTATATGACAAGCGCAATACACTGTTATCGTAGAATATCGAAAAGTTTCCAGACACAGTGTGGTCGTATTAAGAAGATGTGCCTGATTCTCTCAATCCTGTTACTTATCTTTGGTACTATGGTTTTTATTTCATTGGCTTCCCGTCAACCAGTTTGAAATCAGCGCGGATAGATTTCAGAAAACATACCGATAATTGAACCGGCGGTCGGGGGCGCTGTCGCCGTGGAGGGCGAACTCGGTGAGGTCGCCGAGGGGTTGCGCGTTGTCGGTCCAGTGGAAGTCGAGTGTCCCTTTTTCCCGGTTTTCCAGCCCGAGGAGTTTTCGGGGGATGGCGAGTTCGAGTTCGTTCCCCGCGGCCTGGAACGTGATTTCTCCCACCCCGCCCTGGCCGATTTTCTGAACGCTGGAACGGTTGGGCGCCGTGGGGGCGGTGTTGGCCAGGAACTCGTAGCCGTTCCAGCCGCCGGTTTTCGGGTTGGCGTCCACGTCGAGGTAGAGAAGCATCCAGTTGGGGTCCTTCCAGGAAGTGAGGGGTTCGCGGGTGCGGGCGTAGAAGTAGAAGTTTTCGGCGTCGCGGGCGACCTTGAGGGTGAGGAGGTCGTTGCGTCCGGTGGTGTCGGTGTAGCGGGCGATGGCGCCGTAGCCTTTGTGGTCACGGTGGGCCGTGTCGCCGATGGCGTCCTGGAATTCGGGCGCCACGTCGGCCCAGTCGTTGAACTGGCCATCCACGGCGATGGTTTTGGGCGCGCTGGCCGGGGGGAGGGGGCGGGCGCCCTTGAATCGGCGGATGTTGGCGACCAGCTGGTAGTAATAATTGTCCCCATGTCCCCCTTTCATCGGCTCGATGTCGCGCGAGAACTCCTGACTGTACTGGTCCACGAAAAAGGTCTGTCCTTTTTCAATCTTTTTCCCGAGCATCTGGCCGTGACCGTCACTGACAAACCGCTGGGCGATCCATTCGTTCCATCCGGTGACGAACGCCACGGCGGGGTTGACTTCGAGGGCGCGGTTCCACTGTTCCTGGAAGCAGAGCCCCTCGGCGGTGCGTTCCTGATCGGGCGCGGGTTGTTTCCCGTTCTGGAAACTGCGTCCGATGTTGCTGACCGGGTGCTGGGCGACGGCAACGCTGATCTCTTCCGGTTTCTGGGGATTTTCGTGCCATCCGGGTTGCTGGGGGTAATGGTCCACCCAGGGCCACTTGTCGCGCCCGTCGGCGAACCACTCCTGGCCTTTGGTCCAGGCCCAGGAGCGGCGGAAGGTGAAAAAGTTGGCGATTTCCGGGCTGTGCCCCTCGGGGGAGGCCATGAGCAGGGGTTTCCCCTCCCAGCGGAACCAGAGGTCGGGGTAGAGGTTTTTCGCGTAGAAGCTGTTGTAGAGTTCCTGGACGACCGCCGTATGGTTCGTGTTGGTGATGAAACTGATCTGCGGGGTGCGTTCTCCCTCGGCCCGGATGGCCTGAAAGGTCTCGCACAGGCGCAGGTAACTTTCCGGGTAGGTCGGACCGTTCGTGACGTCGAAGACGATGACGTCCACCCCGGCGTTGACGAGCAGGTTGCAGTGCTTGCGGATCATGTAGGGGTCGTCCGAGACGTAGTAGCCGTCTTCCGGCTCGCCCCAGTGGTGGAAAGCGCCGGGTTTGGCCCACTGCGGGTTGGCGGGGTTTTCTTTCAGAATTTTGGAAATATCGTAAGGTCCGTCCGGCATGGAGGGTTGCAGCCAGAGGAAGTAGAACATCGCCACGATTTTCCCCTCGCGCGGGGCGCCGCACTCGGCATTGCCGGGCAGTTGGCGTCCCAGTCCGTCCATCGCCACCCAGGTGTCGCTCATGCGGTCGCGGGGAGGGGCGGGCGCGTCCGCAGCCCGGGGGGAGAAACTGGGATATGAAAGGAGGACGGTCGTGAGGAGGAGGGAAAACAACACGGGTGTCCGGAGGGGGGAGTGGCTAAACGGCATAAGGAATGTCTCTCAGTACGGGGCTGGGATTGCGGGCGCGAACCGCGTGGGGCACCCTGCCTGGGAAGGCCGGTGAGGGAATTGTCAGGTGGGAGTCGTGAAACTCCCCTTTTTCATGCGCGCCTGTTTCTTATGCCGGATTGCGGGGCGTTCGTCAATGCGGATCTGTATTTTTCATTTCTTCGAGGTGAAATTTTCCTCGTGGAAGAATGATGCCGTAAAATCCCAAAGAAGGTGCGGAGATTTTGGAAGTTTGCCCGGAAGTGCTTGACAGGTGGAGGCGAGGCGGTTAGCCTCAGAGATGTTTTGCCTGGGGGACGCGGCTTGAGGGCGCGTTTGGCGGGACGGCGTTAAATGCGGGGGGATGGGGTGGGTTTTGCGGACGTTTTCAGTGAGTTGCGCTCCGTGCGACCTGGAAAGAATTTGATTCTCTATGACCTGGTATGAATCCTTAAAAACACTGATGGCGATCATCGTGATTGTCAATCCGTTGGGGATGGTGCCGGCGTACCTGAGCCTGACGGCCAAGGCGCCGGTGATCGAGCGCGCTCGGATTGGGCGGGTGGCGTCTATCACTTCGTGTCTGGTGCTGTTGATTTCCGCGCTTCTGGGAGAGCGGATTCTGGCCTTTTTCGGCATCTCGATTCCGTCTTTCCGGGTCGGGGGCGGGATTCTGGTTCTCTTGATCGCGATTGACATGTTGTATGCGCGCCACTTGCGGACCAAGCAGACGCCGAGCGAGGCGGATGAAGCGGGCGAGCGCGAAGCGGTGGCGGTGGTGCCGCTGGGCATTCCCCTGCTCTCCGGGCCTGGAGCGATCAGTACGGCCATCCTCTACTCGCAGAAATCCGACGACGTCGGTCATCTGATTTTGCTGTGTGTCTGCATCGTGCTGGTCGGATTTATTACGTGGACGGTGTTCCGTCTGGCCGAACCGTTCCGGCGGATTCTGGGACTGACGGGGATCAACGTGTGTACCCGCTTGATGGGGTTGTTGCTGGCGGCCATCGCCGTGGAGTTTATCGCCGAGGGCTTGAAGCAGCTTTTTCCCTTTCTGGCAGCGGCGCAATGACGGGAAAGCGGGTTCCCTGTTCCGAAGTAATGGGGTGCGAAATAGGGTTGCGTTCTCTGTTTTTGTGTGGATAACGTAAACAGGCGTCCGGCGGGTGGTCGAGGGGGTTTTCGGACGCCGGGGTGAAGTAGAAGGGAGCGTTGCTGTCTGTCTGTTTTCCCAGAGCCGGAGGAGTCGCGTTCGGACGCGGAATGGCGCTGCGGTTGGGTGGTTTGCCTGCCTGAAAGAAAGCCCGGAGACTTTGTCCCGCGCAAGCCGCGCACAGAGTTTTCCTCTAACACCGACTGAGAGAGGATGTCAGGATGAAATGTGACGACTGCGCCCGTATGCCTGCGCTGCAGAGAATCGCGACTGCCGGATCGACGTGTATTACGTTGCCGCGGGGTTCTTATCAGGAAGTCTTCATGACGGCGACCCCGGTGGGGGGGGAGACTCCATCCGCTCTGTTTAAACGGGCGGGGGCGGCGCTGCCGCAAGATGCGCGGATTCTTTCGGTTGAAGTGTTGGGTGTGGCGGACGAGGCGGGTTCCGGCCTTCATGCCCTGGAAGCCGCTCTGGGCGAGGCCGAGTGGCCGGTGACCTGGTTGACCGATTGTGGGACCGCGGACCAGGCGGGGGTCCATATCTGGGCGGCGATCGGGCTTGAGCCACAGGTTTTGAGACTCGAAAACCGGGTGGTGGGTGTTTTTTACGAAGACGAGTATGCGCGCTACTGCCGGTTGGGCGGGGTGGTGCCTGCGGCGGTTTCCGCAACGCGCGAGGATCAGGCGCGCGAGGTCTTTCGCTCCCTGGATGGTTTGCTGGGTTCGGTCGGCATGGCGTTTTCGGATGTGATCCGCACGTGGTTCTACAACCACAACATCCTGGACTGGTATGGCGGTTTCAATCAGGTGCGGGATGCGTTTTTCCGCGAGAAGGATTTGTTTGGCCGCCTGGTGCCGGCCAGTACGGGAATTGGCGGCGCGAACCCGGCTGGAGCGGCTCTGCAGGCGGGGGTGCTGGCCCTCCAGCGCAAGTCCGACTCGGTGCGGATGTTTGCGGTGCCGTCGCCTTTGCAGTGCCCGGCTCTGGATTACGGCAGTTCGTTCAGCCGGGCGGCGGAGTTCGACATGCCCGACCACCGGCGGTTGTTCGTGTCGGGAACGGCGAGTATCGAACCGGGTGGCAAAACCGCCTATGTGGATGACATGGACGCGCAGGTGCGCCTGACCATGCAGGTTGTGGGGGCGATTCTCGAATCGCGGGGAATGACTTGGGACGATCTGGTGCATTTCCTGGTCTATGTGCGCAATGCCGGGGACGCGCAAGCGTTTGAGCGGTTCTGCGAGGCGGAGGGCCTGTCGAATCTGCCAGCGATTGTCTCGAACAATGTCGTGTGCCGCGATGATCTGCTTTTCGAGGTCGAGGGCATCGCCATCGCGAGACCCGAGTGAGGCCGGACCAAAACCCATTTAACGCAAAGGCGCAAAGGTAGATGCAGAGGCGCAAAGGTTCTGATATCTCACGAAATCGTTTCGGTTTCTCTTTTTCCCATGATTGAGGTAGGGGTCTTACCCGTTCCCCATTGCCCCCTCTCTGCGTCCTTGCATCTCTGCGCCTTTGCGTTTTGGGGTTGATTGTTTTCGTGTTACAGAAATGTCATCGCGGCTTGCGTAGATTCTGCGAGATCGTAGATGTAGTACGGAAAGGGTTAACATGCGTCAAGTTTTTCATCGTATCGCGTTGTGGAGTGGCGTGTTTCTGCTTCTGGCGGGTAGCGCATGTTCGCGTATGCCGTTGTCCGGCCCGCCGAAGTGGCGGGTGGAACGAATGGTGACGATCGGCGATCTGAACGCGCCGGCGTGCGCGCTTCCGTCCGGGAAGATGGGACTGTTCATCTCGAATACCGGCGTGTCGGCTCAGGGAGCCCGGGCGAATGAAGCGAAGGGGTATATCGGGTTGTATGAGCTGGATGGCATGGTGCGTAAGCCGCGGTGGCTCGACAGCGCGCCCACGGCGCCGATCCGCTTTCCCCGAGGTATGGCGATTCTGGACGGGTTTCTCTATTACAGTGACAACACGCGTCTGATGCGCTGTCCGCTGGACCGCAAAGGGCCGCTCGAGGAAGTGGCGCTTCCCGCCAAGGGGGGTAACCTGGGCGACGTGGCCACGGACGGCTCGGCGATTTATGTGTCGGAGCGGGGCGCCGAGGGGACGGTACCTGTGGTGTACCGGTGCGAGCCGGGTGGCGCGTCGCACGCGATTCAGGCGCCCGCCGGGGTGAACGGCATCACTTTTGCGGGTTCAACCTTGTATGCGATCAGTGGGGAACAACACGAGATTTACGAACTGGACGCAAGTGGCGCGAGGGAACCGACGGCGCTGGGGTTGGCGGGACATTTCCAGAATCTGGCGGGGATTGAGGTGTTGCGCGAGGGGACGCTTCTGGTGACGGACCCGATGGCGGGTCGGGTATGCGCCGTGACGCCCGACCGCACGGAGGTTTATACGGTTGTCGAGTTGAGTGGCGGTCCTGCGGATCCGGGCGTTTTCGAGTCGCCGGATCTTCTGTATGTCCCCCAGACGGCGCTGAATCAGGTATCCGTGTTTCGGTTGGTGTTGAAGTAAGGGTATAAACGCCATCCATTGTTTCTACAGCACAAATTCTCGCGCCTTTCGCGGTTGAAAAAAAGGGGCTTGGAAAATTAACCGCGAAAAACGCGAAAAGCGCGAACAAACAGGCAGAGGATATTTGTTCATGTTGAAGAACTTGCTGGGTGCGGTCTGGCTGGCGGTTTTTGTGTTCCGGGCGCCGGTGTGTGGTGCCGAGAGCGTGCGGATCGTGAATTTCTCGGAGGGCGAAACGATTCGCTACAGCGTGCCTTTGATTCGCGGCGAGATAGCCGACCGGTCCGCCCAGTCGGTTCAGTTGACCAACCAGACGTCTCTGCGGACCGACACCAACAGTATTCGGGGCGCCGCCTACGGGGGGAAGTTTGTCGTCCTGGCCGACCTGGTGCCCGGGCCGAACCAGTTGACCGTGCGGTGTGGCGAGTCGGAGACGCGCCTGAATCTGATCTACAAACCGCAGACAAATCCCTATGTCGTGCGGGCGATTTATGCCACGGATGAATCGGGGAATACCCGTTACCAGTCGCCACTCGAGGACGATCCGCAGAACTACCGCGAGAAGATCGGGACGGCTCTGTTATTGTTGCAGTCGGTCTGGGCCGACTGGATGCAGGAAAACGGGTATGGCCGCCGGACGTTCAATTTGGAGTTGGACGGCGAGGGGCGCGTGGTGGTTTACACCCTGCGGGGTGACCGCTCGCGGGCGGCGTATCACGCCTTGACCGATCTGACCTGGTACGATTCGATGTATCGCCTGGTCGAGCGCGATTACCCGATGGACCGGGCGCGCAATGTGGTGGTGGCCGCCTACACGGAATACAAGGCCGACCAGAAACGGGTCTTTTCGCACACGGCGCTGGGGGGGGGCGGGCTGGCGTTGTTTGGAGGGGGGTGCCTCTATACCTGGCCCAATGGATTGTCCGATGTGTTGCGTGTTTTCTCCGACGCGACGCGGGTGGACCCCACACGGGTGCTGGATGACAGTTGCGGGCGGGGAACCTACTGGGCGACGGCCTCGACCACGATCGGGGCCGTGGGACACGAACTGGGGCACACGTTCGATCTGCCGCATACAACCCAGCCCCGTGGCTTGATGGGGCGCGGGTTTGACTGGCTCAACCGCAGTTTTACCTGGATCGAGCCTCCCTGTAACGGGTCGGATGCGCCGTATGTGTTTGCCGGTGACGAGACGGTTTCGCTGGCGCCCGCCAACGCGGCTTTTTTGCGCCATTGCCGCTATCTGGCGCTGGATTGGCTGGATTATCGTCCGGAGGAGCGGGTGGAATTTGCGCCCGATCTCGGGCGCGGCCAGCTCGAAATCCGCTCCGGCGCGGGGCTTTCGTGTGTGGCTTTCGATGTGGAGGGGAATGTCGTGGATTACGACGCGTTCGCCCGGAAGGAAGCGGAACTGAAGGGCGAAGATCCCGCCTTGCCATCGGGAAAGATTTATGGGTTGGAAGCCCTGTGCGAGCGACTCAAGACCCGCCGGTTCGCAATTCGCGCGCGCGACGGAGAAGGGAATGTGAACATTGTGGATGCGGGGGCTTTCTGCAATCCAGACCAGTATCTGCGGGCGTGGCGGTTTGCCTCCACCCTGCAACCCTGGCCGGATGCCGAGCGCTTTGTGACGCTTTCCTCCCGGCGTCTGGAGGAAATTCAGGCGGATGCGGGGAAACAGCCGCAGAAACGGGTGGCCGGCAGTTACATAGATTTTCTGGCACAGTTTCCTTCCGAGCGCCGCGCGTGGGTGGTGGGGTATGCGCTCGGCGAGGTGCGTTCAAATCGGACGCGTAAACTGCGGCTGTTGACGGGGAGTGACGACGCGTTGCGCGTATGGGTGAACGGGACGTTGACGACGCAGGTGTTGGACCTGCGTCCGGCGCGGCCCGATCAGGAGGGGGTGGAGATCGAGTTGAAGGCGGGGGGGAACCGCCTGTTGTTCGAGGTCAGTCAGGGGACCGGGGATTGGGGATTTTACGCGCGTCTGGAGGATCTCGACGGAAAGCCCGTATCGGTGGATGAGGCGGGGAATCTGGAGGGGGACGTTTCACTTCCTGGCGGGGCCGGGGAGTAATTCTCAATCTGGATTTTGCGGGGCGCCTTCGGTGAGGTGATTTGCTTTCTTTTTGATGAAATGCAATTAACTGCGGTAGGGCGCTTGTTGCTGAATTTTGGAATATCCGGATCGGGTCAAATTTGGTTTTCCCTGTTTGGCGCTTCGTTCTTCCCGTTTTCTTCTTTTCTTCTGTTTTTATCCGCGATGTCCCTGAAAATCGGCTATTCTGTATATTGACTTGTTTTTAACAATATTCATTATGGAGTGTTCTGGTTTTATTTCTATGTTTTTATTGCAGCAAAAAGATGGCCTATTCTTCGTGAAATTTTCGCTCTCTTTTTTTCATTGTCTTGCATTGGAAATACTTCAGTTCCGGGTAGAAACTGGCGTCTTGATTGTCCGGGGAGAGGGGGTGTTTCCGGAATGGGGAGTCCCGCCGTGTTCTTATAGAAACTCCTTGACAGACTCCCCCCTGTCAGGCGTATGCTGGCTTTGTACGACTCAGAAACAAAAAGTTGAGCGCAAGGTTTTCATTCAAACTTTTCGACACTTTCGCCAGAAGTTCTCAGAATTTCGGTTTTTCGTGTCTCTCTGTTTCAGCCTCCTGTCCGAAAAGGGGAGAGCGGGAGCGAGAATTCCAATAGGCCGGGAGGGTAAGCCAAAGTGAATAAAACAACGGTGTCGCAAGGGAAACAGAGGATGCACAAGAAGGCTTTCACGCTGATAGAACTGCTGATTGTGGTGGCGATTATTGCGATTCTGGCCGCGATCGCGGTTCCGAACTTCCTCGAGGCGCAGGCTCGCGCCAAAATATCGCGCGCTCAGGCGGACTTGCGGACCGTTCTGACGGCCGCGACGACCTATCTGGTGGACAACGGCAAGATTTTTCCGGACACCAATGACACGGATACCCCGGCGTACCTCCGGGGGATGACTTTCTCGAAAGAGAATCCGAGTGCGGCACGCGATGTCAAATATGCGAATAATGACGACATGTGGTTCGATGGATTCTATGTTTTTGGGGTGTTTTCGCCGTTGACCACGCCCATCGCTTACATGAATACGCCCGCCAAGGATCCCTTCAGCAGGACCATGCCGATCGGGATCGACACGCGTGAGATCAACAATTCCATCGCGTATGCGGTTCTTTTTATTTCAGGACCGGATGTGACGGATGGGGATTGGTTTCGCGGCGCGAATCCTTCGGGGAAGTCGCTTCCCTACGATGCGACGAATGGGACCAAGAGCCGGGGAGACATCTGGCGTTCGGTGCAGGTGAAGGATATGGTGGTTTACAAGCAGGAATACGGAGAGACCGTTTTTTAGAGTGTGTTCCCGAGAGGGGCGGAGCGCGCTGAGCGCCACAAAATGAATTCTTCAAGAAGCGAGCCGTCTGCCTGTCACTTTTGTGCATAGGCAGACGGCCGTTTTTTTACTTCTTGCCGGGTATGCAGGAGGACCTCTTTGAGTCAAGAGTCCTCCTGCGGTTCCGGTCCGATTGTGTTTCCTACGCGTCGGGAGGCAATTCCGCGAGCGGGATTTTCAACGCGTCGGCGACTCCTTGTCCATAGGCCGGATCGGCCTTCAGGCAATTGCCGATGTGGCGGTACTGGATTTCCTTCGGGGCGTCGCCGATGGCGCGGGCCGTGTTGCCGAAGAGAGCCGCCTTTTGTTCGGCGCTCATCAGGCGGAAGAGTTGGCCGGGCTGCGAGTAATAGTCGGTGTCCTCGCGATGGTTCCAGTGGGCGGCGGCGCCTTCCAGCGCCAGGGGCGGTTCGGCAAAGTCGGATTGTTGCTGCCATTCGCCGTAACTGTTGGGCTCATAGCCGAGGGCGCTGCCGTAGTTGCCATCCACCCGCATGGCGCCGTCACGGTGGTAGCTGTGGAAGGGACAACGCGAGGCGTTGACGGGGATGAGGTGGTGGTTGACGCCGAGGCGGTAGCGCTGGGCGTCTCCGTAGGAGAACAGGCGCCCCTGAAGCATCTTGTCGGGCGAGAAGCCGATGCCGGGCACGATGTTGGCCGGATTGAAGGCCGACTGTTCCACTTCGGCGAAGTAGTTCTCCGGGTTGCGGTTCAGTTCCAGAGTCCCGACTTCGATCAGGGGATAGTCCTTGTGGAACCAGACTTTGGTGAGATCGAACGGATGGTAGGGACAGGTGGCCGCGTCTTTCTCCGGCATCACCTGAATATACAGGGTCCAGCGCGGAAAGTCCTTCCGTTCAATACTTTCGTACAGATCGCGCTGGTGGCTCTCGCGGCACTTCCCCACGATCGCTTCGGCTTCTGCGTCGGTCAGATTCTGGATACCCTGCTGGGTGCGCAGATGAAACTTGACCCAGAACCGCTCGTTTTTCGCGTTGATGAGGCTGAAGGTGTGGCTGCCGAACCCGTGCATGTGGCGGTAGGTGGCGGGAATGCCGCGGTCGCTCATGACGATGGTGACCTGGTGGAGCGCTTCGGGCAGCGAGGTCCAGAAGTCCCAGTTGTTGCGGGCGCTGCGCAGGTTGGTGCGCGGGTCGCGTTTGACGGCATGGTTCAGGTCGGGGAATTTCAGGGGGTCTCGCAGGAAGAAGACCGGCGTGTTGTTCCCCACCAGATCCCAGTTGCCCTGGTCGGTGTAGAACTTGATAGCAAACCCCCGGATATCGCGTTCGGCGTCGGCTGCGCCCCGTTCACCCGCCACGGTGGAAAATCGGACGAAGAGGTCGGTCTTTTTCCCGACTTGAGAGAAGATGCTCGCTTTGGTGTACCGGGTGATGTCGTGGGTCACGGTGAAGGCGCCATAGGCGCCCGAACCTTTGGCGTGCATGCGACGCTCGGGAATGACTTCCCGGTCGAAGTGGGCCAGTTTTTCGAGGAACCAGACATCCTGCAACAGCATGGGACCGCGTGGACCAGCGGTAAGGACGTTCTGGTTGTCCACAACCGGCGCTCCGGCGTTGGTGGTCAGTTTCTTCGATTCTGCCATAATTCGTTTCCTCCATTCAAAGATACAAAACATTCCTCAGGAACGCATGTCCTGGATTCGAAGTCGTCTAAGAATGCCATGTCCCGAGCATAGTCGGGCCAGGGTCTTTCCGCAAGAAGATATGAAAAGAAGAGATGAAAAACGGGGTGCAGGATGCGGGGGACATATCGGTGCGCGAATCGTTGACAATCAGGGTCTCACCCGGTACACTTGCCCCAGTAGATTTGTGCCTTTTCACTCGGTTGGAATGTCCGGGTTGGGAAGGGAAAATTGGAGAGGGAAGGAGTCGAGTCGTGGCCGAGACGGTTTTTATTGATGGAAAGTTTTATACTCGCAACCAGGCAAAGGTCAGTGTTTTCGATCACGGATTGCTGTACGGAGATGGTATTTTTGAGGGGATTCGCCTCTACGATAATTGCATTTTCCGTCTCAAGGAGCACCTGGACCGCCTGTACTCCTCTGCCAAGTACCTGGCCATGACGATCCCGATGAGTCCTGAAGAGTTGAGTTGGGCGACGGTGGAAACGTGTCGGCGCAATGATCTGACGGATGGTTATATCCGTCTCGTGGTGACGCGTGGCGATGGCGATCTGGGGTTGGCGCCCTGGAAGTGTAAGATTCCCACGGTGATTGTGATTGCCGGCAAAATCACGCTTTACCCGAAGGACGTGTATGACAAGGGATTGAATCTGGTCACGGTGCCGACGATGCGCATGCCGGCCTCGGCCATGAACGCCCGGGTGAAGTCGTGTAACTACCTCAACAACATTCTGGCGAAGATCGAGGGCAATCTGGCTGGGTGCGTCGAGGCCCTCATGCTCAATAGCGACGGCTACGTGGTGGAATGCACGGGCGACAATATCTTCATCGTCAAGAACGGCGTCATTTCGACGCCGCCCAGTTACCTGGGCGCATTGCGCGGGATCACGCGCGACTGCATCCTCGAACTGGCGGGTAAACTGGGTTACGAAGTGCGCGAAGAGCCGTTCACCCGCTTCGAGGTGTTCGACGCGGATGAGTGTTTCATGACCGGGACGGCCGCTGAGGTGGTGCCGGTGGTGAATCTCGATGCCCGCCCGATCGCGGACGGGAAGCCGGGGGCGGTGACACAGCGTCTGAATCGGGAGTATCGTCAGTTGGTGTCGGTGGATGGCGCCAAGTTGACCGATCGGTTGCGCAAGCCGGAAAATCTGGCAAAACGGTGGGCAGATGCGCGAAAATAGAGAGGGATGGGTGGAGTGGCTGCCCGCGCTTGGGAGCCTGAAGTACGAAGGAGGCACACCATGTCGAACGAGCCGCATTGCCTGAAATGCAACAAACCGGCGACGCACAAGATTACGAAGATCATCAAGGGGAAAGTGCATGACTTTTTCCTGTGCGATGAACATGCGCGCGAGTTCAGCCCGTACCTGAAGGCGAAGAAGATTGACCAGAGCAAACTGGTCGAGATTCTCCAGCATTTTCTCAAGCAGCAGGAGCACATGCTTTCGGCGGGCAAGGGGCCGAATCCTCGGCCGGACGGGCCGGTCTGCTCGAATTGCGGCCTGCATTTCTCCGCCTACAAGAAGACTTTCCTCCTGGGGTGCAGCGATTGTTATACGTCGTTTGAGGAGTTGCTGATTGACGACCTGCGCAAGATTCATGGCGCCACCTGTCAGGATCCGGACAAGGAGCCGTTTCTCAAGCGCGAGGCGTCCACGCCTTCGGTCGAACCCGAGCCAACCCGCATCGAGATCGAACTTAGCCTCGAGGTGGCGCAAAAGCCCGCAGTAGAGGAATTGCCACCGAAGGAACGGATCGAAAGTGTGCGATTCGAACTGGAAGAAGCGGTTCGGAATGAGGACTTTCAACTGGCGGCCAGACTGCGTGACAAGATTCGTCAACTCGAACAGAAGGCGTCCGAAGCGTAGTCCGAAAGACTTTGCAGGCTGAGGCCATGAAGAAGGAAGAGTGGCATGACTTCACAAGCCGATTTTATCCGGGGGTGCGACCAGTGGATGTGCAAGGATGGTCCGATGGACCATTCAATTATATCGAGCCGGGCGCGCTATGCGCGTAACCTCGAGCACATCCCTTTTGCTCCCCGGGCCAAGCGCGAGCAGCTGTGCGCCGTGGCGGAACGGATTGACGAGGCGATCGGTTCGTCGCCTTTTTTTCGAGATTTTCGCCGTCTGAATATCAACGAGATCAACAGCCTTCATCGCCTGTATCTGAAAGAGAGCCACCTGTTGAGCTCCGAGATGGAACAGGGCGGGGAGTACCGGGTGATCTACATCAGCCCGGATTACCGGGTCTCGATCATGGTCAACGAGGAAGACCACCTGCGCATGCAGTGTCTGGATGTCGGGTTTCAGTTGCAGAAGGTCCATGCCATCCTCTCGGAAGTCGAGGCGGAACTGGGCCGGGCGCTGAAGTTCGCTCATTCGGAGCGGTTGGGGTTTCTGACGGCCTGTCCGACGAATGTGGGGACCGGTTTGCGGCTGTCTGTCATGTTGCATCTGCCGGGATTGGTCCTGGTCAACAAGGTTGACGAGATCCTGCAGAGCGTGTTGCCCTATGGGTTGACGGTGCGGGGCATTTATGGGGAAAACTCCGAAAATTTCGGGGACTTTTTCCAGATCTCGAACGAAGTGACTCTGGGCAAGACGTGGCTCGATCTTTACAACACGTTGCACTCAATGGCCGAACAGGTGGTCGAGCACGAGCTCAAAGCGCGCGATGCGTTGTTCGAACAGCGGCCCGAGGTGACTCGCGACGTACTGGCGCGCGCGCTCGGTGTGCTCCAGAACGCCTGGATCATGGATTCAGTCGAGGCGATGGCGCACCTGAGCAAGATCCGTCTGGGGATTGATCATGGGTGTTTCCGGCCCTTGTCGCATCCGGATCTGAGCCGATTGATGATCGAGATGCTTCCGGCGCACTTACAGTGCCGCGAGGGGGGACAGCTGCCGGTCGAGCGGCGCGACAGCCTGCGCGCCCGTTACCTGCATACGCGGTTTCAGGGGCTGGCGTTGAACTGAGAGAGCGTGTGGCGGGGCGCCGGTGTGTGAGTAAGGACGGAGCCGGGAGAGGGAGATCTCTCCTGGCTCCGTCTTGTATTTCGGAGGGGGATCAGTTGCCGGTCGGGACTTCGAGAGTGACGTCCAGGCCTTTGCCGGGCGCCACGATGTAGTTTTCCGCCGTGTAGCGTAAGGTCGTCTTTTCCCCTTTCTTCAGGGACATCTTGATTTCCGTTTTACCGCAACCGGGAACCTCGATCCTTTTCTTTTCCCCGTCTCCGGCCTGAATCAGGCGGCAGGGGACGATCGAGGTATTCTGGATATGGACATTACTCTGGCCGTCCGGCAGTGTCTCGACCTTCTCGATACGAACCGATGCGCTGAAAAGGGGCTGGAGGTATTCGGACCTGCCGATGAGACGGTCCTTGAGCCAGACCGCCGTGCGACCCTGCACAAGGGCCTCTTTCAGGGAGTCGAGTGAACGATTTTTGGCGAATACCAGGGTAACGGACCGGTGTTTTTCATGCTTTTCGGTTGGTGGATCGAACGGATCGTGTTTATCGGAGTTCCCCAGGAGAACCAGGCCGAATTCCAGCCCGCGCTTGAGTCCCTCTTCGTAATAATCGTCCCCATTGGCCGTCTCGATCCCCTGGATGAGTTTCTCTTTAATGATCTCCTTGTGCGAATCCTGGAAGTAGTTCCCATCCTTGACTTCCCATCCCGGATGATCCCAGAAGACGAAGGCTCCCTGGTCGTTGGCCTTTTTCAGCGCGTCTTTGAGGTAGTGGGTGTCGAGCGGTTCGGCGTCTTTCAGGAAAAGACAATTGTAATGTCCATCGAGGGGACTGCGGGTGATTTCGGCGGCGTGGATGAGGAGAATATCCAGTTTCTGGGCGTGTGGGAGCGCTATTTCATAGGGCCGGTTGAGCGCGCACACAACGTCTTTTTTGTGAGGATGGTACTCGACATGGTCGGTAATGGCGATGGCGTCGAGTCCTTCACGGTATGCCTCGTCCACCCGAGTGGTGGGCCAGACTTCCCCGTCCGAAAAGACGGTGTGCATGTGGAAGTCACACTTGAGCGTTTTGTAGTTCGGGATGTCCGGAATCTGGATTTCCATGCGTTTGGCAGCTTGGGTCCAGACGGTGGTGGAAAGAACAAGAAGCAGGGTGGGCAGGACGCGTCGGATTCTCATGAAAAGACCTCTCTTTCATGTAATGGATTCGACTCAATGAGTCTGATTAGAACCTGAGATGTCAGACCGGGGACCAGTCTGGATTCGGGCGGTCCAGAATTGTGGGAGCGATTCCCTGTTGGAGTTTCTCAACCGCCTTTTCGGCGTCGGCAACGGCTTCGGCGCCTTCATGCACTTCCAGGGTGATTTCGAAAACGCGGCTCTCGCCGGGTTGCAGGACGGCCACCCGTCCCTGTTTTTTCTCGAATGACTTGCAGTTGGGAAAGTTGATGGCGGGTTCCAGTCCGGTGACATAGCCATCGGCGGCGGCCAGACGGCTTTTCCAGAGGATGAAACAGGGCAGTTGGCGACGGTTCATGCGGAGGCTGATGGCGCGGTTGCCTTCGGCGTTTCGCAGGAGCGCAAGGGTGTCTCCTTTGGAATCGGCGGCCAACTCGGTGAAGAAAACGGCTTCGTGCGAGCCGGGTGTTTCTGGACCGTAGGTGTTCCACGCGCTCAGGTTTTCCTGCGCGTCGGCGTCGCGTGGCGCCAGTTTGGCAAGAGGCAGAAGAATCTGTGCGCCGGGTGTCAGGAACGGGTGCCCAAAGTTGATGTGGTAGAGCAGTTCCAATTCCCCCGGTTCCGCCGAGAGATTGGTGACGGTGTCGAGAAAGGTCAGCGAGGTGGAACCGGGCCGTGTGCGCACGGTCGAACGGAGCCACATTTTATTGAAGAAAAGGCGGGCTTCGTCCACATCGCCGGTCAGGGAGAGCTCGCCCGATTCGTTGTTGACCGAGGCCTCGACGCAATAGGCGGGACGGTTTGCGATGCGCCCGTGCAGAGGGTGGATGAGTTGGCCCCTTGAATCGAATTCCGGCGCGCCGTTGCTTTCCAGTCCGCACCGGCACAGCAGTTCGCCGAATCCCTCAAGCCATCCCAGACCGTCCGGTTGTGTCAGGGGTACGAGACTGGGGTGGACCGGATTTTTGATTGGAGAACTCCATCCGATTTCGATCCCGCCGCACCAGGCTTTCCACAGTCCCATGCCCCGGGTGGGCAGTACCTCGAATGAGAGCCGCCCATTGTCCACCCGGACGACATCCACGCCGTCACTCGATCCGCCGTAGAGGCGTCTCTTCGAGATCTGACAGCCAAACGCGGGATGGGATGTTTTATTCTCCGAGTACGAGAAGTGCTCTTCGTAAATGCCCGCCTGAATGTCGGTGAACGTGAAGCGCTTTTCCGTCATGACTGCGAGTCCTTCTTCGGTACCGGCATGATACATTTTTTCGAATCTTCAAACGTCTTATCCATTGTCCGCTCTATTTCTTGCCATGCGTTCTCATAAAAGACACGAAAAAAAAGACAGCGCCGCCGTTTTTTTTGAACGGCGGCGCTGTGGCCTAGAAGAAAGATTTCTTCCGATTCCACCATTGGAAGCGGAAACGGTACGGCTATGAAAAGGAAAAGTTATTCCCACTGGCCGATAAATACCACGCGGGCTTCACCCTCGAGGCGGACCTGACGCGCTCCGTTGTCCGTGGGTTCGAACGAAACGATCAAGTCGGTTCCACTGCGCGTGGTGAGCCGGACAGGTGAAGTTGTCAAGCCACGGCTGGCGGTCAGGATAGCCGACGCGACCGAGCCTGTGCCGCACGCCAGGGTTTCGTCTTCGACGCCGCGTTCGTAGGTCCGAATCATCAGATGGTTCGGGGTCGAGGTGGTGGAAACAAAATTCACATTGGTCCCCTGTGGCGCAAAGGCTTCGTGGAAGCGGAGCGCGCGGCCCAGTTCCACTACGGGCGCCTTTTCGACGTCCGGTACCCGGACCAGGGCGTGTGGCACGCCGGTGTTGACAAAGTCCACAGTCCCCCTGAAAAGGCCCGGGATTTCGATGGGGACATCCATGCGGAGGTCTTGGGCGTCGCTCATCGAGATCGTCACGGTGTCGGGTTTGATGATGGCTTCGTAGGGGCCGGCCTGCGTGTCGAAACGCATCCGCTCGGGCGCGATTCCCAGCAGGTGCGCGAACCGGGCGATGCAGCGCGCGCCGTTGCCGCACGTTTCGGCCTCGCCGCCGTCGGAGTTGTAATAGCGCATGCGGAAGTGCGCAGTTGCGGACGGCTCGATGAACAGGGTTCCATCTGCGCCCACGCCGAAGCGCCGGTGGCAAAGCCGACGGATAAGATCGGCTCGTTCTTCCGGATCGGAGGGGAGAACCCCCTCCAGGTTGTTGATCGCGACAAAGTCGTTTCCGGCGCCGGTCATTTTGTAGAATTGCAGAGACATGGGATCAGGTTCCTTCGGGAGGAGATGCTGGCTCGAAATCGTGGGGCAGGCAAATGGTGTCGGTAAACGCGACACCGGACGGGAAATCGTCCGGGCGCGTGGTCGTCATGAAAGTTTGCCACGCCGGGTCCAGAAGTTCAAGAACCCGTTTCTTGCGTGAGGGATCGAGTTCAGAGGCGACATCGTCGAGCAGAACCAGCGGGCTGTCGCCGGTGCGGGCTTCCATTTCCTGGACTTCGGCCAGGCGCAGGGCCAGCACGCAGGAGCGGACTTGCCCCTGCGATCCGAAATCGCGCGCGGGTTTTCCGCTCAGGAGCGGGAGAAAATCGTCCCGGTGTGGACCGGCGGTGGTGGCGTTTCTGCGCACGTCTTCTTCAAGGGTATTGTGGAGCGTTTTCCGGAACTGGCTTCGGGTTTCCGAGTCGTCCCCGAATGGAGCGCCACGCAGGGATGGGACGTATCGCAGACCCAGTGTCTCGGGGACAGGTTTCGTCTCGGGGGGCGGTGTGTCGCCTGCAAGCGCGATTTGCGAATAAATTCGAGCGGCTCGAGGTTCGAGTCCTTCGAGAAAGACCTGGCGTCCGCGCATGACCGCCCCGCCGTGTTCGATGAGTTGTTCGTCCCACGGGGCGATGTCCTCCCGGAGTGTTTCCGTCGGCCTGTCGAAGCGCTTGAGCAGGGCGTTGCGCTGGCGCAGCGCCTGGTTGTAACGCTGGAGATGAAAGAGGAATCGGGGGTCAATCTGGCTGAGCGCCATGTCGAGGTAGCGGCGGCGCTCACCCGGAGCGCCCTTGATGAGTTGCAGGTCGTCGGGCGTAAACAGGACCGCCTGCAGGTGACCCCAGAGGCTGGCCAGTTGCGCCAGAGGCTTGTCGTCTATCCGCACGCTTTTGACCCCCGCGCCCAGGGCGACTACGAGGTGGCATGAGTCGCCCGCCCGCCGCCGCACACGTCCCTGAACGGTAGCCAGGGAGCCGGACGGGGTTCCCCACGGCACGCAGTCGTTGTCATAGCGTGTGCGGAAGGACCGTCCGGTCACCAGGTAGAAGACCGCTTCGAGCAGGCTGGTCTTGCCACTGGCGTTGTCGCCCACGATCAGGATGCCCCCGGGCTGGAGCGCACGCACAAACCGGGGTACGCATCGGAACTGGTCAATGCGGAGATTTTCCAGATGCATGGGGCAGGCATCGCTTTCACGAGGGACGAGTTTTTCGCTCAGGAATGGGTTGTCCATCCATCCGGTTGTTTTGCCGGGTGGTGTTACTCCGCCTGGGTTCCGGCCAGTTTTTCAATCTGCCGTTCAAGGGATTTGATCTGGCGGAGTGTATCGGGCAGGCGTTTGATTGCGGCCATCTGTCGTCCCGCTTCTTTGACCGGAATGGCGGGAGTTCCGAAGAGGACTACGCCTGCAGGAACGGAGTCCTTAGGGGCGCTCTTGGCCAGAAGGACGGACCGGTCGCCGATGTGGATGTGATCGGGCACACCGACCTGTCCCCACATGATAACGCCATCGCCCACGACGGTGGAACCCGCAATCCCGACCTGAGAAGCCAAACCGCAGCAGCGTCCGATCTGGACGTTGTGGGCGATTTGTACCAGGTTGTCTATCTTGCTGCCCGCGCCGATGCGGGTGGCGTGGAGGAAGGCGCGATCAATCGTCGTATTGGCGCCGATCTCCACCTCGTCTTCAACCACAACGGTTCCGACCTGGGGGATTTTGACGCCTCGCCCGTCTATGATTTCGTATCCGAAGCCGTCGCTTCCCAGAACCGCGCCGCTGTGAATGATCACGCCGCGCCCGACCTGAACGCGCTCAAGCAGGCGCACGGCGGGATGGAGGAGAGTTCCTTCGCCGATCTGGACGTCACGTCCGACGAAGCATTGGGCGCCGATCTCGACCTGCGCGCCTATGCGCACTCCCGCCTCGACCACGGCCAGGGGACCGATGGATGCGGTCGGGTGAATCTGGGCCGAGGGATCCACGACCGCCGAGGGATGGACTCCGGCGGCGGGTTTGATGTCCGGGTACCAGAGGTCGAATGCGGCCAGAGCGGCTTTCCACACGTGGGGCACGATCAGGCAGGGACGTTCGGGAATGTGGTTCTCGCCGGTCACCAGCAGGGCGCCTGCATGGCTTTGTTGCGCGGCGGTCCGGTAGCGTTCGCCCCCGACAAAGGCGAGATCTTGGGGTTGGGCGTTTTCCAGGGTACTGAGTCCGGTCAGGATTGCGGTATCTGCGTTTTCTCCGGCGGGGAGTTCCAATTGCGCGCCGAGTCGTTGCGCCAGTTCCGGGAGAGTCACTGTGAGTTCTTGTTTGCGTCGCATGGTTTGGGAACCTTTCTTTGCGCGAGTGTTACCCCGCCACCCTACCAGTTTTTCGAGTGGGCATTCAAGGACGACGTGAAAAACTTCGTTTTGGCAGCTATTTTTTCTTGACAGATGGATTGTCGTTTCCGGATGATAAACCGACAGTGGGACGTGGGCTTTGTTTCCGCTCCGGTTTTCTCCTGTTGACGGAAGTAGGGAAACTCTCGGTTTCCCTGGACGGTGTGCGAAACGTCTTGTTCTTTCTCATGGTGAGTGGCGTGGTTTTTTCCGGTCTGGCTCCGGTTCCTGTTCTTTGTGGGGGGTGTTTGGCTTCCCATTTTCCTGTTCCTATTCCGCCTGTAAAGGAGTTCGAAAAGACTGCATGTTTTCCTTCCATTGGCGCCTTGCATTCAGGCAGGTGTGTGTTCTTCTCGTAACAGTTTCTGGGATTTCTTTTTCTTTGCCGCTTCAGGCGCGCAGTTCCGCTTTGTTCGAAATGGAACAAGGCGCTGCGGTTGTACAGAAGACCTCGGCGGATACGCTCACTCTGACGGCGACCCGGAACGGGTCGGATCGCCTGGCCGAAGCGCGCGATCTGGTCGCGCAGGGGTTTCGCCTGTATGAGAAAGTGGATTTCGACGGTGCGCTCGATCTGTTTCGGCAGGCTGGGCGTCTGGCCCCTGAAAGCGCCGAATTGCGAAAACTGATTGACGATACGCAGCGCAACCGCCAATGCCAGAGCGCGCTGTACGACCTGTTGACCCGCAAGGGTATTCCGGTCGGCGAGGCGTTGAAAAAGTGGTATCGCTCGGCTCAGGAGTTGTTCGAGCGGGGAGAGTACGATGAGGCGCGGCGGGGTTTTTATCAGGTCTGGCTCATGGCGGGTGGCTATGGCCGGACGTTGATGTACCTGAGCCGGATTGACCAGATCAAAGCCGAACGGATGCGCCAGTCTTTGACTGTGGCGCAGAGGAGCGCGGAAAAGTAGTTTTCCGGCGGTTGAGATAAGACCAATCTTATCTTGCTTTTCCGTTGGAATTGCGGCAAAGATCGGGGGCTGTCTGACCGGTTTGCACGTGCCGGTCTGAGTTGTCGTGAGAAAGTGAGCCGGGTTATGTTGTCAGGGCGTATTGGCGGTTTGGGACGGGGTTTTGCCGGGTTAGTGGCGCTGGTTGCGATGATCCTGATGGGGTCGGGTTGCTCGGTGGTGGACCTGTTCAAGAAAACCGATTGGCTGGAATCCGAAGGACGCGCGGTGAAAGTCTCGTGGGAGAAAGCGCTCAACGCACGCCTGAAAGCGCGTCAGGAGGCGACGGATCAGGCGCGGACCGTGCTGTTGGATAAATTGCTGGTCTCCAAGGTGGATCTGGCGCAGTGCGCCTGGGTTTCGGACGAGGCGCCCCTGTCGGACAGTGTGGTGCGGCTGGTGAATTTGACGGAGGCGGACCCGGTTTTTTCGGCCCAGATGCATGCCTTGGTTGGAGAATTGCAGCCCGTCTCGGTGACCGATGAGGCCGATGGCGAACTGCTGGTGAAAATGCGTCTGAATCGCGATGTGGCGTTGGAACTCGTACGGTCGGCCAAGGCGCGCATGGATGCGGAAAGACGCTGACGCGGAGGCAATTATGGGGAGGCCGGAACACCCATCTGAAACAAGTTTGAAGGGGAAGATTTCGACCGCGCGCCGTCCTCTTTACGCGCGGCCTCGTTTCAGTTTCCTGGCCGCAGTGGTGTTGTTGGGGTTGGGAGTGTGGTGTTTTCTGCTTTGGCGCGAGCGCGATTTGCTGTTCGAGGGGGGACGGTTTCAAATGAGCCGTTTTCCCGAAGCGCTTCGGCGCCAGTCCGAATCTCTTCGCCGTGGGTCGGAGCAATTGCGCCAGCAGAGCGAATGTGTCTCCACTCGCGATGTTGAGAGTTTGTTGCGTGGCATGCATGCAAAAGCGATGTCCCTGCAGGAGCGGGGGGAGTCGTACCTGCAATCGAAGGATTGGCAAGGCCAGTTGGACGATCTGCGGCGTGAACTGGCCTCTCAGCGAGATGCGGCCACGGGCTCTGTGCGTGAGAAATGGGAAGACGCGCTGGCGCAGGTGGAAGCGCTGGGGCGCAAGACGCGCGAGAGCGAAGCATGGAAACGGGGCAAGGAATTGCCGGACGATTTGAAGACCCTGCTGGATCTGGTGGAAACTTTGAAGTCGTTTTCCGGAGAAAAACCCTCTTCGGAAACGCCCTTGACCGCGGAAAAGGAAAGTGGGTTCTGAGAGGAAGGCAATGGCCGAGAGACCTTGATCCTTCATTTTGGGATTGAAGGATTGGAAAAGATCCGATCTATTGAGTTTTTCAGCCCCCGGAGGGGGCGACGGTGAGTAGCCGGGGGTGACCGAAGGGAACCCCCGGAATAGCCCATAAACAGGTAAAAGCCCTGAAGGGGCGTCCTAAAAATGAAGGATCAAGCCGAGAGACGCTCGTCCATATTTAGGCTATCCACGGGAACGGATATCGTGTATAATATCCGGGTGAAGGCGTAGGGAGAGAAGTTGTGCCTTGCGCCGGCACGAGGAGTGAACGAAATGCCCGAGTTGCGTAAAGATCCCGTCATTGGCCGCTGGGTGATCATTGCCTCGGAGCGCAGCAATCGTCCGGGCGCTGAGGTGCTGAATCCCACTCTGCCTGTTGAAGCGGAGGCTTGTCCGTTCTGCGAGAGTCACGAGTTGTCCACCCCGCCCGAGATTCTGGCCTTCCGACATGATTCGACCCTGCCCAACAAGTCGGGGTGGTGGGTGCGGGTGGTGCCGAACAAGTTTCCCGCCATGCAGATCGAAGGGCAACTGGTACGGATGGGTCAGGGCATGTTCGACATGATGAGTGGGGTGGGCGCTCACGAAGTGGTGATCGAGACACCCTCGCATGAGATGGACATGGCCGATATGCCGCTGGGGCAGATTGAAGAGGTGCTCTGGGCGTACCGGGAGCGCATGATTGATCTGCATCGCGACCACCGGTTTCGTTATGTGCTGATTTTCAAGAATCACGGGCCGCGGGCCGGGGCGACGCTGGCCCACTCGCACTCGCAGATTATCGCGTTGCCGATCGTGCCCAAGCGGGTACTCGAGGAAGTCGAAGGCGCACGCAATTACTACGAGTACAAGGAACGGTGCGTTTTCTGCGATGTGATCCGCCAGGAAGAGCGCGACAACATACGCATTGTGGCGCAGAACGAACTTTTTGTGGCGTTCCATCCCTTCGCGTCGCGATTTCCTTATGAAACGTGGATTTTGCCGCGTCAGCACGAGTCGTTTTTCTGCGATATCCAGATGGTCGAGGTCAAGTCGCTGGCGCAGGTTCTCAAGCGTCTGCTCATGCGGCTCAAGACCGCCCTGGGCAACCCCGATTACAATTTCGTGATCCATACGGCGCCTTTTGCGGATGAGGATTTGCCCTATTTCCACTGGCACATCGAACTGATTCCCCAGATGTCCACTCAGGCCGGATTTGAATGGGGAACGGGTTTCTATATTAACAGTATTTCGCCCGAGGACGCAGCGCAGCGGATGCGCGAAGCGGATGTCGGTTCCGACGAAGACGAACCGGGCGCTCTGGCGGGGGAAGGCGCGACCGGCTGACCGGCGCGTGTCGAACCGAATCTGTACGGCGTCCCATCGGCAGGCGGGACGCCGCTCTTGTTTCTGGAAATATCCGCGATTTCAGCCTGACCGTGTAAGGCCGACTCGATATGCGCAGCCCTGTTCTCGTTTTTCTTCTGCTCCTGTTTCTGTATGTGTTGACGTTGGGTGGGCATTTCTACTCCCCGGACGAAGAAGTCATGTTCCGTGTGACGGAAGCCCTGGCCACACGCGGGTCGCTGGCCATTGATCCCATTACCGAGGGGTTTGCCACCCGTCCGGGTCAGCCGCCCCGAGCCGACGGGCGCGAATACGCCCAGTACGGCGTGGGACAGCCGATCGCGGCCGTACCGTTTTATTGGTTGGGACTCGCCATGCAACCTCTCGCGTCGGACGAGGAGTGGGTTTTCCTCGATTCGCGTCTGAGGACGATTCAGACGATTGTGGCGCCGCGTCCGGCCTTACCGCAGGGTGCGGCGCTGGCGGCGGAGGCGCAGCAGGTGGCGACCCGTCTGGGGGTCTCACTTTTCAATACGGTCCTCACCGCTTTTTCCGGTATGATTCTTTTTCTGCTGGCCCGCCGACTGACCCGTTCGGAACGCGCCGCCTGGCTGACGGCTTTGGCCTGGGGCGCCGGCTCGATGGCGTGGCCCCACGCGCGCACGTTTTTTTCCGAAGCGTTCGCGGGGTTGTGTCAGTTGTTGGCCTTGCTGGCGTTGGCATGGTATTTCTTACCCCAGGACGATCCCGCCATTCCTCCTGAAGCGTCTCCCGGTGGCCGTGTGGCCTCGGGCTGGCTCTGTTTCGTGGCGGGAATGGCCGCAGGGTATGGATGCCTGGTGCGTCTCGATTCGATTGTTTTTCTGCCCGTTCTGGCTTTGCTGGCCTTGTATGGCGATTTCCCGGTTTCCGGTTTCCTGGGTTCATCCGTGCGGGTGGCTGAACTGGTCAAGGCGTTGGGGCGGCGCCTGATGGCGCCGGGCGCAGGCGGAAGAGCACGCCCCTTGCTGCGTCTGATCGCGTTTTGTGTACCGGTTGGGTTGGCGGGCGGGGCGATTCTGGCCATGAATTGGTTTCAATATGGCAGTTTACTGGCGTCCGGGTATTCGGACCAGTCGGAAGGGATTCAGTTCTCAACACCGATTCTGGCGGGGTTGTATGGCTTTACCATGAGTATCGGGAAAGGCCTGTTTTTCTTCTCCCCTGTTTTGTTTCTGGCGCTTTGGGGGTTCGGGCCGATGCTGCGCCGGCAACCGGTTTTCGGACTGGCAGTCCTGCTCAACTTTGTGTTGTTCCTGTGCGTCATGAGCCGTTGGCGCAACTGGGCGGGGGGGTGGTGTTGGGGACCGCGCCACATCATGCAGATCCATGCCCTGTTGGCGGTGCCTCTTGCGTTCTGGGTGGCTGAGGGGTGGCACGGGGTTCGGCGGATGCTTTTTACGGTTCTGATGGTCGTGGCTGTGGCCGTTCAGGTCTATGGGTGTTCGCAGAGTTTTTATGAGTTCTACCACGCCTATTTTCGCGATCCCGCGCCGCCCAACGCGCACATTCTCTACGATCCGGAGAATGAACGGTTTCTGGCGTCCGCCTTTGCGCTCTACAGCCTTGACCCGCGAACGGGACAACCGGCCGAACGAGTTCCTCTCGGCGCAGTACTGCGCGCGCCGATCAACGACTCGATCTATATTGTCCAGAATTCCCAGTGGCCCGGCTATGCCGAACTCTGGCGCACCCGGCGTGTCCACGATTTCTTCTGGTTGCACGTGTTGGAATAGGTTGCGTGTCCGACCGTAAACTGGGACAATATGACCTAGTGGGCCGGGGAGACGGAACGGAGGACGGTTTCGTAGAACTCCTCGACTTCGCCGATCCAGCGGTCGGGATGGAAGCGCGTCTGGGCCGTCTGGCGGCCTGCAAGGCCCATGCGGCGCCGGAGTTCCGGGTCGGCCACCAGGGTCTGGAGTCGTTGCGACAGAGTGTCGGGGTTCCCGTGTTCGATCAGGAACCCTTCGGAACCTTCGGTTAGAAGTTCCGGAATGCCGCCCACTCGGGTGGCGACGATGGGCAGGCCGGAGGCCATGTATTCGAGGGTGACGCGGCTGTGGCCCTCGGAACCGAGCGAAGCGACGACGCCGATGTCGAAGGCGGCCATGATCTCGGGGAGGTTGTCCACCACCCCGAGGAAGATCAGGTTCTCGCGGGGAAGGCCCGCGTTTTCGGCGTATTCGCGCAGGGCTTGGGTCTGTTCGGGGGTTCCACGTCCGGCCAGCACGAAGCGCGTGTGCGGGTAAAGACGGGCCACCTGGGCGGCGGCGTCCAGAAAGGGGCGTTGCCCCTTGATGCGCTGGATGCGCCCCACCAGACCGATGACCACATTTTCGGGGGTGGCTCCCAGTTGGTTTCGGATTGCTTCGGAACGCAAATTGGGAGAGAATAGGTCGGCGTCCACCGCCGAGTAGAGGACGCGGTCTCGGCGCGCGTCGTGGTGGGCGGCCAGGGTTGCCAAGGGGCCGAGCGAGGCGCGGGCGGCCTGCGAGACGCTGAGGACGGCATCGGTGGCGCTCGAGTAGAGCCAGCGGTTGACCCAGTGGACTTTGGCCGGGGTCACGACGTGGCGGGCGCGGATGAGCGGGACGGGGGGGCGAGCGGCGAACAGTTGTGCGGCGGCCGCAAGCCAGTGGTCTTTCCCCCGGTTGACCTGAATGAGGTCTATTTTTTCGTCGCGCAGAATATGGCGGATGGCCCGCGTGTCGCGCAGGTCGTCCCAGGGAATGAAGCGGCTGTTCAAGGTGAAGGCGCGGTGGCGCAGCCCCTCGGCGGCGGCTCGTTTTTCAAGTTCAAACCCTTTGCGGACTCCCAGCAACACCCAGTGGCCGCGGGTTTCGAGCGCACGGGCGAGGGTGAAGGTGTGGGCGGCTTCCCCGATCCACCGGCGGGCGCTGTTGAGCAGAAGTATTCGCAAGGATCGCATGAGAGTGAGGCTTTCGAGTCAGAGGGGGAGCGGCCTGGGCCTGTCCCCCCGGGATGAAGTATCTATTGTGTTGACGGATTCCGTCCCCTATATTATTAAGAGGTGCCTGTCCGGTTTGACACCGGCACGAACAGGCGAGCCTGGGCATCCGGCCCTCTGAGAGGCGAATGTACCATAGTGAAAAAGCGTGTTCTAATCAACGTAGAAGATAAAGACATCCGCGTCGCGATCCTGGAAGACGATCAGTTGGTGCAACTTTTCGTCGAGCAGATCGAGGAAAAAAGCATCGTCGGGAACCTGTACAAGGGGCGCGTCGAAGGGGTCGTGGCGGGTCTCCAGGCGGTGTTTGTCAACATCGGCATGGAACGCAACGCCTTCCTGCACTTCTCGGATGTTGTGGGCGACTATATCCTGCCGGGCAAGAAGGGCGGGCACCCCACGCGCCCCACCGTGCCGGAGGAAGAAGGCGACGAGCCGAGAAAATGCCGGGACTTGCGCGCGGGCGACACGCTTCTGGTCCAGGTGGTCAAGGAACCGCTCGGCACCAAGGGCGCGCGGGTCACGTCGAACATTTCGCTGCCGGGGCGCTATCTGGTCTATCTGCCCTATTCCGACGGGCGGACGGGCGGCGTCTCGCGCCGGATTCAGGACACGACTGAGCGGCGCCGCCTGCGTTCGCTCCTCAAGTCCCTCGACGCCGACGATGGTGGGTTCATCATCCGCACCGCCGGGTTGAGCCAGGACGAGGAAGAAATCAAGGCCGACGTCGAGAAACTCAAGTCGCTCTGGGCGGAAATCTCCGAGGAAAATACGCAACTCCAGGCGCCCTGCCTGGTCTATGACGACCACGACCTGATCGGCCGGATCGTCCGCGACGAGTTGACCGCGGACATCGAGCAGTTGATCGTGGATTCGCCCGCCTACGCGCGCCAGCTGCGCCAGGCGCTCGGCTCCATGATGCCGGACCTGAAGAAGCGCGTGATTCTTTACGACGACCTGGAGCAGAACCTCTTCGAACGCTACGACGTCGAGAATCAGTACCAGAAGGCTCTGCGCCGGCGCGTGTGGCTCAAGAGCGGCGGGTACATCATTGTGGACGAGACCGAGGCGCTCATCGCCATTGACGTGAACTCGGGCAAGTTTGTGGGCAAAGACGATCAGGAAGCGATGATCCTGAAGACCAACCTCGAGGCGGCGGATACGATCACGCGCCAGCTGCGCCTGCGCGACGTCGGGGGCATCATTGTCGTGGACTTCATTGACATGAAGAGCCGCGAGAACCAGCGGGCGCTCGTGCGCAAGTTCAAGGAGTTTCTCCAGAAGGACCGCGCCAAGACCACGGTCGGTTCGCTGAGCGAACTGGGCCTGCTCGAAATGACCCGCAAGCGGGTGCGCCAGAGCCTCTCCAAGGTGGTGTTCCGCCAGTGTCCCTACTGTCAGGGCCTGGGGCGCGTCCTCACCGAACAGCACGTGTGGAAAAACCTCAAGTACGAGATTCTGGCGTGGATCAAGCAGCACCCCGACGTCAAGAGCGTGCGTGTGACCGTCCACCCCTATTTTCGTATTTACCTCGAAGACGAGGTCCTCGAAGGAGTCAAGGGCCTGGCCAACCTCTGCCAGGTCTCCCTCAGCTTCATCGAAAACCGCGAGTTCCACATCGAACAGTTCGAGATCGAGGAACACATCTGACGGGTTGCATCGGTTCTCGACTCGGTATCGGTTTTCAGGGAACCACAAAGAGACAGAACCACCAAGACACCAGGACACCAAGACTTCGGAATCTACATTTCTTGGTGCCTTGGTGTCTTGGTGGTAAAGTTCTTTTCGGACACAGTTCGAACGGTGTCTTTTTTCTGTTTTTTCATCCTGCCGTGTAACCTTTTGGCCAGAGGCGAGTCATCATGTGTAGTTTATTTCGGTGAGGCCTGATGATGAATCCTGACAAGAATGCCATAGAAGCCGTCAAACAGCGACTGCGGAATCTGCAATTTCCTTTCCGTGGGTTCCCTTTGGTCACCCACGGTTACTCAAGGACGGCCCCTTCGGGTCCAATTATTCATACGTCATTTGGACAAAAATTTTGAGACACTCTAAGTATTGTTATAGAGTATTCATATTATAATTAAATGATACTCATAATATCTTATTGTATCTATGTTAATTTTCGATTTCGTGCTCGGCCCAATTGGGGGGGGGCACACGGAAGTTTTCCAATAGGCCATATCTGACTATAAAGCCAATAGTCATAATTCATATTTCTGATTATAGTCATAATTTTATGGTTGGATAAAAAGAATGAATCATAATGGAGATTATCCTTGCGATTGGGGGGGATTGTCATTATTATTCGTTCGGCGTGCGGATGGATTTTCCACCGCAAGAATTTTGAGGTATACGCGAAAAAGGAGGATTCGATCATGGCTAGTACCAATATGGGAGAGGACAAGAATGTGCAGGGTACTGGTTTCTCTACCAGGTATTCGACGATCAGAGACGACTGGAGAGAACGCATCAAGAATGCTTTTCCATTGGTAAGAAAGGGTTATTGCGAGAAAGATCTATATACCATAAAAAACGGACGGATTCCTGTCTGCAAAAATAAAGGGGATGCCTCTGGTTTGTATGCGTCCTGTCTGATTGCAGCAATGGCCGGTCTGTCCGACGAAGATCTCATCGCTCGTTTTGAGAAGTCAGGGCAAATGCCCGATCAAGTGTTCCGGGGTGGTCTGGGTAATTATTTGAACATAGGAGGAACGAGGCTTCGTAATGCCTTGTGTTACAGAGAAACACTCGATAAGGCCGTTAAATTTCTTTCAATACCAAGGGAGACGGTCAAATCCGACTTTTATTTTGAGCTGAAAATCACTCTCCCGTGGCATAGACCCCTTGGATCTGCCAGCGTATCCCTTCAGGACTGCATTCAAAGGGGGGACATCAAGGGAACGTCACATTATCTCGATCTACTTGACGAATTACATGTCATCGCAGGCAAAAGAGGTATCTCCGCGAGAGATCTGCTTAAGTCCATGAAAAAGCAAGAATGAATTCTTCTATAATTTTTCGCCCTCCTTCTGAAATCCGGATGTCGGTTTCAGAAGGAGGGAGTTTTCTTGTCTCGATTTTGGGGACGGTGTTATTTCCCCTCCGCGATCAGGTCGAGGCGTTTGTTTCTTTCTTCCAGAGACAATTCCTCGCTCCCTTCGACGGTCATCCAGCCGTTGTAGCCGATCTGGTCGAGGGCTTCGCGCACGGCGGGCCAGTTGACGCTGCCTTCGCGGATGTTGACGAACTTGCCACCGTGGCCATCCGGGTTGAGCTGGAAGTCTTTGATGTGGATCTTGACGATCAGTTTTCCGAGCGTCTGAATCCACTCCTCCGGTTTGGCGTATTTAACGTGGTTGCCGAGGTCGAGGTAGAAGCGGACCCAGGGGCTGTCGAGGCTTTGGGTGAAGTGGGCGGCGAGCGCGGGCTTGACCCAAAGGTTGTTCCAGACGTTCTCGACACCGATGACCACCTTGCATTTTTCGGCGGTGGGGATCAGGCGTTTGAGCGCCTCGCGCGAGACGTCGGTGGCGCGGTTCTGCGCCTCGATGTACTGGGCGTACGGGGCGTTGTCCCCTTTGACGACGCGGCGCACGTGGCTGGTTTTCTCGTCGAACTCGATGTCGAAGTCCCACGCCTCGGGCATCGGGATGTCCGAGACCCGGCAGGGGACCATGAGCACGGCGTCGGCGCCGTAGCCCTGGGCGGTTTCGAGGGCCAGTTCGACCGAGCGGACGTCCTCTTCGAGTTTCGCCGGGTCGTTGAAGTTGGTCCAGCCGCGCAGGACGGAGTGGATGCGCAGGCCGCATTTGTCCGCGAGGGCGCGCGCCTTCTCGGCCTCGGCCCGGCCAATGTCCCACGCGCTGCACTCGACGCCTTCGATGCCGGCGGCCTTGTAGCGGCGCAGGGTTTCTTCCTCGATCTTTTCGACGATCAGGGCTTTGTGCAGCGTGGTCTTGAAGGGTGCGGCGAAAGTCCAGCCTGCGCCCCAGGCGACGCTGGCGCCCGCCGCCAGGGAAGCGGCCAGAAAATTCCGCCGGGTCAGGGTGTTTGTCATAACTGCGGTTTCCTTTCACGGTCTGCTATTCGGTTGCATCTGGATAACATGGTGAAAGAAGGGGCTTGATTTGTCAAATGAGAAAAACAGGATCTTGTGTTCGGGGGAATTCCTGCGACTTATCATCGAACAGAAAAATAGTGCCTGGGGACACAGGAACTCCTCGTTGTCTATTCGAGAGGTGATCCCCCGGTCTTATGGGGTTATTCCGGGTTTCCCCTTCTTTCGTCATTCCCGCGAAAGCGGGAACCCAGATCCGGGACACTCTGTTTTGATTCCTCCCGGGCCATGAACGACTTCCTTGCCTCGGGTTCCCGCTTCTCTGGGTCCCCGCTTTCGCGGGGATGACGGAAGAGGGATTTCTGTTTTCCTCGAACATAAACGACAAACTGGACAGTGAGGAATTTCTGCCTGGGGACAAGCGTCTCACAAGGAAGGAAAACGTCCGGTAAGAAAAATCCCCTGCGGGAACAATTCCGTTCCGGCAGGGGATTCTTATTCGATAAAGAGACGGGTGAAGGCTTCTTTTTCTTCGTTACAACAGCGCGTTGCGGATGGCGAGCACCTTGTACTGGGTCGAACCGCCGCCCGGGCGCACCACAACGAGCGAACGGCCCACTTTGCACTTCAGGAACTGCCGTCCGAACGGGGTGACGTACGAGAGCACGTTCTTCTCGGGTTCTGCGTCCCAGAGTCCCAAGAGGGTGTACTCTTCGATTTCGCCGGTGTCCATGTTCTTGATCTGGAACGCGGTGCCAAAGCCGATCGAGTCGGTGGAGATATGGTCGGGTTCCATGACGCGGGCGCGCTGGAGGAGATCCTCGAGCGCTTCGAGCCGGCGGAAGAGCACCTTCTGGCGTTCCTTGGCCGATTCGTACTCGGCGTTTTCGCTCAAGTCGCCCATCGCCGCCGCCACCCCGATCGCCTTGCTGTTGGCGGGGATTTCGACGTTCTTGATGTGCATGTACTCGGCCTGTTTCTGCTCGAAGGCTTTCTGAGTGACCAGGTGTTCGCCTTGGCCCGTGTTCGATTCGTCGCTTTCGTCCAGGTCGCGGCGTACCGACCGCAGCACCTGATCCAGGGCCATCTTGAACGAGTCGCTCATGGCCGAACTGCCCATCAACGCCTGATAGCGGTCGCGCGCTTCGGCTTGCTCATACGCCTCGAAGACCCGCATGAGCAACTCGTAGTGGTTGTCCATCAGGAAGTTCTGGAAGCGGTTGATGACGGAACGGAAGGAAGAGGATTCGGGATCGTCGTGGTCAATGCGTTTGTGGGAGTCTTCGATGAACTCGATCACGACGTCGAACAACATGTCATCCTGCGCGTCCACATGCAGCTGGGAAAACTTTCCATCGCGCACGGCCCGCGCGAGCCAGAGAAAGAGTTCCGGATTCTCGTAGGGGCGGTGGAGCAATTGTTCGGCCATGTGGGACGCGGTTTCCAGATGCCCGTCTTCAATCATATCGCGCAGAACCCATTGGCTCAGGCGTGAGGGCGCGGAAAGGAACAGGCTTTCGGCCAGTTCGCTCCATTTGTCCGGCGCCACCCGTTTCAGGTTCTGGGCTGTGCGCAGCTGGTGATCCGCTACGGTCAAGGCGCAAATCAGATCGGTGGCCCCATCGTCCGGTTGAATCAGTTGTTCCGGCTGCATTTCTTCGAGGAGAGGCGAGGTGGTCTTGAGCGTGTTGTGGACGTCCTGAAGCAGGTACAGGTATTCGATCTGCTGCGCCGTTTCGTTGGGTTTGCACGAACGCACTTTCAGTTCCAGTGCGGCAATCAGCTGGTGGGCGAGTGTCTCGGGGATCGGTTGCGCCTCGTGGGCTTTCAACAGGTCGGTCAGCAGGGAATACTGGCGCGAGAACTCTTCGGCTTCCAGGAGGGCCTGGGCCATCTCTTCATGGAAGGATTTGGGTTCCGTCCTCAATTCGAGGTGGGCATTGCTGGGATTTCCCCTGAACCCGATGTAGGGGTCAAAGCGGAAGGCGTCGCGATTGCGGCTCCACCAGTTGTTCCACTTGCGGTTGTCGAAGACGCCCTGAATCAGATGCTCTTTCAATTCGCCGCGGGTCGTCTTCCCCCCCAGGCATTTCAGGCAGTACTTCAGGAACTCGACCGGTTCATCTTCCGCGCGCTGGGCCAGTTTCCTGGGGGCGAGCAGCCGTTGGGCGATCAGGTGGTTGCGTGGAATTTTCTTCAGGAAGTCATTGACCCCCGAGAAACTGAAGGATTTTTCCCCACCCTTTGAGAAGTGAATGGTCACACGCCCTTCCTGCAGGTCCAGAGTCTTGATAACCCCCTCGCCCCACTCGGCATGCTGAAACACTTCCCCTTCGGAGCATTTGATATACTGAAGAAACCGCAGCAGAGGCTTGTACAATCCCTCTTCCCGGGTCAGGCCGCTGGCCTGGATGTATTCCTCCAGCCGCGTCGCTTTTTTGTACAGTTCACGCAGGGTGGCCACGAGTGGTTGTCGCAGATCCTCGAATTCCGACAGCGCGCGCAAAACGCCCCGGCAGATTTGCAGGAGGGTCTTGTGTTCCTTCTTTTCCTGGCAGGCGCCTACCGCCAGCATGATCCACACTCTCAGATCGTCGGCTTTACCGTCTTTCACCATTGCGGCGCTCAGGTGGGTGTAGAATTCCGGATCGTCGAACGGCGCTTCTGTCAATTGTGGCCACAAGGCCTCGATTTTGTCCCATTTTTTTGCTTTTGAAAAGTGGAGAATCTGGTTTTCCAGGCGGGTCGTGTTTGACATGGTTTCCCGTTGTCCTTTCTCCCTCTTCCGGACTTGATACATCCAAGCCGGAGGTACCAAAAGGTAAACTACCTCAACAGGTGCGAATAAGCAAAAAAAACTTTCATTTTTTTCGGATCGCGAGGAAACCGATCAAAATTGTGCATGGGAAAACCGGGGAAAGAGGTTGAGAAGACTCGGGCTTAGCGAGTATAATGAGAAGCTGTTTGTGCGCCGTGCCTGCTCCTGAGAAGGAAGCCAGCCGTGGGAATGAGTCCTACCGTTCTGTGAAGGATCCCGCCATGTTTTTTCCGAGCAATCTGGTCCGAAAAGAAATTGTTTCCCTGGGGTGTGCGTTCTTGATTGCGTTGCCGCTTACGGTTTTGCCTCAAAAGGCCGCAGCGCAGATGGTTATCAATGAAATCTATTACGAGCCGGCGGACAAGACCGAACTGTCCGAATTTGTTGAACTCTATAACGCGGGGAACGCCATCGAGAACTTGAGCGGATGGTCCCTTCAGGACGGGGTGAAGTTTGTTTTTCCAGAAGGGACGTTGCTTCCAGCCGGGGCTTGTCTGGTGGTGGGGGAGGATCCCGATACCCTCCAAACGCTCTTTGGAGTGACGGCCTACGGGCCTTTTGAAGGGAATTTGAGCAACGATGGCGAACGTATTACCCTGTGCGACGCAGCGGGGCAGACGGTGGACCGTGTGGAATACAAACTGGGCTTTCCCTGGCCGACCGCTTCTGGAGGGGATGGCTGTTCGATCGAGCTCATCCACCCGTCGCTCGACAACGACCTGGGGGGCAGTTGGCGCGCATCGGGTATGAGCGGGGGAACGGTGGTGCCTCCCCTGTATCTGGTCAAAGCGCAGGAAACGGGGTGGCGTTACCGAAAGGGAACGGAAGAGCCGTCCTCTCCCACGGACGCCTGGCGCAAGACGGATTTTGTGGAGGATGCCACCTGGCTCACGGGTCAGACCAGTATCGGTTTTTCCGACGGCGACGACAAGACGGTTCTGAGCGATATGATCAACAATTACACCACGGTGTACCTGCGCAAGACATTTACAATCGCTTCGGCCTCGGATATCCCGCAGTATCTGCGGCTTCGGATTTATGTGGATGACGGCTGCATTGTCTGGCTCAACAACCACTACATTGGCAGTTCGTCTGTTTCGCAGACCGATCAATACTCCTATGACGGAACGGCCATCAACCACGAAGCCGTATGGGAAGAGTTCAATCTGTCTGCCGAGGCTGTCGGCTATATGCAAACCGGTGTGAACGTTATCGCGATCCAGGCGCTCAACACCACGAAAGGCAGCAGCGATTTCTCCATAGATATGGAATTGTATAAGCCCGGTATTGATCCGACCCAGTCGGGGGTGCCGACACCGGGCCAGATGAACAGTGTCTGGTCTGAGACTGCGCCACCTCAGATCCGCCAGGTGAACCACACGCCTCAGCAACCGTCTGCCGATCAGCCGGTGGCGATCTCGGCCAAGATCACGGCGCCGGGTGGCGCGCCCGTTCAGGCTCAACTCCACTACCAGATTGTCAAGCCGGGCGCTTACATTCCCGCCTATCTGCCGTTGCCGTACAATACCCTGTTGTCCAATCCGCTTCAGCCGTTGCCGCCCAATCCGGATTTCGAAGATCCGAAGAATTGGACGACAATTCCCCTGTCGGACAATGGCGCCGACAGCGACACCACGTCGGGCGACAGTATTTTTACCGCTCAGATACCCGGTCAGGTCAACCGGACCCTGATTCGGTACCGTATCACGGCCAGTGCCGTCTCGGGGACTTCCGAAACCGCGGTGACGGTTCCGTACCAGGACGACGAGTCGCTCAATTTCGCCTGTTATGTCTATAACGGCGTGCCGCCCTACTCGGCAACGTTGCGGTCGGTGCATCCGGAAGGCGCCGGGCATGTCTATACCACCGAGACGATGACGTCGTTGCCCGTTTACAGCCTCATTACCCGGCCAGAGGATTTTTCCTATTGTTACGCGTACAACGGCTCTTACCAGATCCCGAAACAATATGAAGAATCGCGCGGGTGTTTCAACTGGGAGGGCGCGTTTGTCTATCGGGGCGAAGTGTACGACCATATTTTCTACCGACTGCGTCAGTCCAATGGCCGCTATCAGGACGCCGGGAAGCGTGGTATGCGGTTTCGGTTCAATCGCGCCCACCGTCTTCAGGCCTACGACAACGACGGCAAGCCTTATTCGACGAAATGGCGGACCCTCAATGTCAGCAAGCTGTTCGACAACAGGGGAGTGGGAAATGTCGGCCTTGTCGAAAGTATGAACAACCACCTTTCCAATCTTTTGGGCTTGCCGGCGCCCTTCACGCATTACTTTCACTTCCGGGTGGTGGACGGCGTGGATGAGGCGCCCGCGGGTACGAACGGGCAGTACTACGGCGATTTCTATGGGCTTTTTCTGGCCATGGAAGACTACGACACGCAATATATCAAGGCGCACAACCTGCCCGATGGAAATCTCTACAAACTCAAGGATACCGTCTATGACGGCAACAAACTCAAGCGCCACCAGGGGAGTAACTCGGTCACCGACGATTCGGATTTTCAGAATATCCACTACAATATGAATTCCAGTCAGACCGAAGAATATATCCGAAATCACGTCCGGCTCGATCTCTACTATCCCTACCGGGCCATTTGTGAAGCCGTGCGTCACTACGACTTTGTGCCCGCCGATTCGCATCTGAAAAACAGGACCTGGTTCTTCGAGCCTTCCACCACCAGTCCCTATGGAAAACTCTGGGATATGTTTTTCGATACCGACTCCAGCTGGGGGCCGGACTGGTATTTGTCCGGTTGGGATTATGTGATGAATGCCATCTCGGGTGGCGCCGGGAAGCCCAATCTGAAACAAGAATTGCGCAATTACATTCGCGAGTTCCGCGATCTGGTCTGGCAGCCCGAAGTGATCGGACCGATGATCGAGGGTTTTGCCACCCGGATTGCGGATTTCCATCAGGCGGACCGCGACCGTTGGCGTCTTGCGCCTGCCGATGCGGGGGCTGAAGATCGGACGACTTTGGCCTTCAAGGTGCAGGATATGAAGAATTTCGCATTCACCGGCTGGTCGGGTGGAACGGGACCGGATGTGCCGGCTGGAGGCCGCGCCAGCCACCTGGATTCCCTGACCGTTGCCGGCGGAGACTCTACGAACCTTCCCGCCACGCCTTATATCACCTCGCAGGCGCCTGCGGGGTTCCCGGCAGACGCGCTGACCTTCAAAGCCGCCCCATTCCGCGACCCGCAGGGGGCCCAGACCTTTGCCGCCATGCGCTGGCGTGTGGGAGAAACGCTCTACAACGCGGCCACGCTGGAACGCCGGTGGGAGTTCGATGTGCGCTATTGCTGGGTCAGCGATGAGATCACCAGTTTCTCCACCCTGTTTACTCTGCCCTCCGAGCGGGTCGAGGTGGGCCGGACCTATCGCGTTCGGCTCCAGATGAAGGACAATACCGGGCGGTGGAGCCATTGGTCGGGCCCCATCACGTTTACGGTGGGGAAACCGTTGAAACTGGCCACTCAACAGGAAAATCTCCGGATCACGGAAATCATGTACCATCCCTACGGGGAAAACACGGAGCTATATGAGTTCGTGGAATTGCAGAACACCCACGCACAATTGTCCCTTGAGATGGGAGGCGCTGCGTTTACGCAGGGGATCAATTTCGTGTTCCCCGAGGGAGTGACGTTGAATCCTCAGGAACGCCTCCTGGTCGTGAATGCGGAAGGATGGGCCGATCTGGCTGCTTTCCGGGCGCATTACGGTCTGAACGAGTCTGTCCGGATTTACGGACCCTATACGGGGAAATTGTCCAATAGTGGGGAAACTCTTCAACTCAAGACCGCCGTGGACGGGATCAATATCAGCGCGTTCGAGTATCGGACTACGGGAGAGTGGCCGCAGCGCGCGGATGGCAAGGGCAGTTCGCTCGAAATCCGCGCAGGCGAAAACCTGAGCGATCCCGCCGTTTACGCTTCGCCCGATGTCTGGCGTTCCAGCATTGATTTCGAAGGCTCTCCCGGGCGCGCGGGACGGTCCGTTCAGTACTCGGCGATTGTGAACGAAGTGTTCGCAGCCTCTGAACCGCCTGCCACAGGCAATTATATCGAACTCTACAACGTCACGACCGGGACGCTCGATCTGGCCGGGTGGTGGATCACCGACTCCAATGACGACTATTTCAAGTACCAGCTGACGACCGGCACTCAGGCGCTCTCGCGCGATTATCTGGCGCTTCCCGAAACGCTTTTCAATCCCACGCCGGCGACTCCCGGACCCAAAGATTTTCACCTCAATACGGCCCACGGGGGGGAAATCTACCTCCTCGGGCGCGATGCCAACAAGCGTTACTGGTTTGCCGACCGGGTTGAGTTTGGCGCTTCGGCGCCGGGTGAACCCTTCGGACGCTGTCCGGATGGTTCGATTCCGGACAACGGCGAGAACGAATTGTATCCCCTGACCACCGTGACGCTGGGTTCCCGGAACGCATCGCCCCGGGTGGGATCGGTGATTCTCAGCGAAATCCACTACAACCCCGGTTCAGACCCGGCCGTCGCGCTGCAGGAATTCGTGGAAATCTACAATTCCACCAACACGGATATTGACCTGACGGGATGGCGTCTCCGAAAAGCCGTCGAGTACGATTTCACCACCGGTACGCTGTTGCCCGCCAAGACAGCCATCGCGGTGCTGACCTTCGACCCGTCAGCGCCGGAGAACGCCGCCCTGCTCGCGTCGTTCTGCAGCATCTATTCGATCGCGACCACCTCGCCACTTGTGGGACCGTATGTGGGGCGGCTTGACAACGCGGGTGAGCATCTTCAGTTGCAGCGGCCCGGCCAGCCACCCGTCAGTGAACCGGGTTTTACTCCGCATCTCATCGAAGATGAAGCGCATTACTCAGACAAGGCGCCCTGGCCCGACTCGGCGGATGGGTCCGGAGATTCGTTGAACCGCGTGGGACCGACCCTGTGGGGGATTTCCGCGTTCCATTGGATGGGCATCAGTCCCACGCCCGGCGTTGCGGCGTTTTTCCCCGCCGCCGCGCCCACGCTCACGCTGCACCCCGTGCCATACCGTTGCCGCGCCGGCAAATCTGTTCAGTTCTACGTCGAAGCGATCGGTACGCCCCCCCTGCTTTATCAGTGGAGCAAGAATGGCGTGATTATCCCGGGAGCCAATCTGCCGGTTCTCACGATCCTGAAAACTCACCCCTATGACGCGGGGGAGTATTCCTGCCTGGTGGTGAACCCGTATGGCTCGGAGGAGTCGCAGGCCGCCGGTCTCGTAGTGGATCCCTACATCGTGACAGATCCCGCCTCCTGGTGGGTTTATTAGCGACGCTCGACAGATTCGGAATGACAAGGGACAAAACAAAAAAAGCCCCGAAAATCGGGGCTTGTGTTTCAAAACATTGATGTGTCTGGACTTTCATGGAGCGAGAGACGGGACTTGAACCCGCGACCCCAACCTTGGCAAGGTTATGCTCTACCAACTGAGCTACTCTCGCTTGTTACACTTTTGAGGAAGTCGTAACGCTTCACTCAATCGCGAAGCAGACTTTACTCATGTTGCCGGGTTGTGTCAAGAGATAATCGCGAAAAAAAAGAGGCCGGAGTCAGGTTTGTTCGCATTTCTCAGTATCAGGGACAGGGGAGCGAGACAATCTGGCAGGCGGACGCGAAAAAGATGCGCGGGATTCGAGTCACGGTCTGGATTATCCGGTCGTTTTCTGGAGATCCCAGGGGTGTAACGTACGCCGGGGCTGTGGCCAGGATGCCGTGTCGGGAGGTGTTTTCTGATTCCCGGCGGTTTCCCTGTTGGGTTATCTCGTGGGCCGAAGGGATCAGATCCAGGACGACTCCGTGTTGTTGCGGGGCGTGGATGAGGGAATCCGCGATCTGGATTCCCGACTGGGTCAGCTGTAATTCGACGGTCAGCGGTCCGTTGGTTCCGGGCTGAATCCACAGATCCTGGACGAGAGGGGAGCCGTTGAGGTTCTTGACGCGTTTTTCCAACTCCGGGGTAATGTTCCCCTGGCTCAGGCGCACCCGGAGGGGTTCGCCTGTTTGAGGGGATTCGATCTGGTAGTGCGGGTCTCGGTCTGTGAGGATCGAGATCCGGCTGATGGTTGTTTCGGAATCCGGTGGCCGGACCTGCTTCAACTGGATGTCAAGAACCCGGCAGGGGTGTTCGCCGGGATATTGACTCCGGTATGCGGAGACCTGAACGGCGATCCAACCGGATCCCAGCAGGAATATGAAGCAAATAAAGCCGATTTCTGTAAGGATGTCCCTCCGCATGTGATTTCTCCCGGCTATCGTCAAGATATCCGCCCGACTGCCCTGCCAGGGATTCAAGCAAGGGGCTTGCCATAATCCGAAGATCTGCTTTGCCGGTGGTCTATTGCGGGATGCGGACGGGGTGGATGTTTGGAAAAAGAGGCCTCTTCAAAAGAATTTGTGGGTAAACAGAGGGGACGTTCATCTTGTTAACTCTTTAACAAAGTCACTTCCGGCTTTCTGGAAGCCCTGAGACCGGACCGCATTTCCGGACTCAGTTTTGCGCTATGCCTTTTTCCCGGCCCTCTGCCCGAATCTCCCGACTCTCGCCCCCGTTCGTCATCCCCGCGAACGCGGGGACCCAGAGTAGCGCGAACGGGAAAACAGGGGGAAAATCCAAGGGAAACGCGATCAACCAGAACGTCCCGGATCTGGGTTCCCGCTTTCGCGGGAATGACGAAATGCGGGATTGTGTTTTGGCCCCAATGCGAAAAACTCATCAAAATCTATCCAAAAATTCTTTCAAAGAACCAAAAAGAGAAACGGACCGCCGTCCTCGAAAGGACAGGCGGTCCGTTTTGTTTCTCGAATCAAGGATTCGCTCGACACCCGATTTTTACTGGGTCCAGCCGGGCTTGGGGAAGCCTTCGATGGCCTTGAGGCTCTTTTCCATCATCGAGTCGGTGAACTCGACATCTTTCAGTTTGCCGGTGAGGTAATTGTCGTAGCCCACCAGGTCGAGCAAACCGTGCCCCGACCAGTTGAAAAGGATCGTTTTCTCCTTGCCTTCCTCTTTCGCCTTCCGGGCTTCGGCGATGACGGCGGCGATGGCGTGCGAAGACTCGGGGGCGGAGACAAACCCTTCCGTACGCGCCCAGAGAATCGCGGCTTCGTAACAGGCGGTCTGATGGACCGACATGGGCCGCATCAGGCCGGAATTGACCAGATTACTGACCAGCGGCGCCATGCCGTGGTAGCGCAGACCGCCGGCGTGGATCGGCTCGGCCATGAAGTCGTGACCCAGCGTGTGCATCGGCAACATCGGCGTCATCTTGGCCATGTCGCCGTGGTCGTAGGCGAAGGGGCCTTTGGTCAGGGTCGGACAGGCGGACGGTTCGACCGGGACGATATCAATGTCTTTGCCGTTGATCTTGTCGAGCGCGAAGGGGAAGGAAATCCCCGCGAAGTTCGAGCCGCCTCCGGCGCAGCCGATCACCACGTCCGGATACTCGCCCGCAATTTTCATCTGTTTTTTGGCTTCGAGGCCGATGACGGTCTGGTGCAGCATGACGTGGTTGAGCACGCTTCCCAGGGCGTAGCGCGTGTCCTCGCGCTGAACGGCCTGCTCGACCGCCTCGCTGATGGCGATGCCCAATGAACCGGGTGTGTCGGGGTACTGTTCAAGGATCATGCGGCCAAATGCGGTCTCGGTGCTCGGGCTGGGCACGCATTCCCCGCCCCAGACCTGCATGAGGAGTTTGCGGAAGGGTTTCTGGTCGAAACTGATGCGGACCATGAAGACCTTGCACTCCAGACCGAACATGGCGCAAGCCATCGAGAGCGCACTGCCCCATTGGCCGGCGCCGGTCTCGGTGGTCAGGCGTTTGATCCCGAACACCTTGTTGTAGTAGGCCTGCGGAATGGCGGTGTTGGGTTTGTGGCTGCCAGCCGGAGAGACGCCTTCGTTCTTGTAGTAGATCTTGACGGGGCAATCCAGGGCCTTTTCGAGTTCTGTAGCGCGGTAAAGAGGCGAGGGGCGCCAGATGGCGTATTTTTCCAGCACGGCCTCGGGGATATCAATCCATCGCTCGGTCGAGACTTCCTGCTCGATCAAGTTCATGGGAAAGACGGGCGCGAGCGCGTCGGGTCCGATCGGTTTTCCGTCCGGCCCGAGCGGCGGATCCAGCGGGTGGGGCAGATCCGCCTGAATGTTGTACCACTGCCGCGGCATTTCGTCTTCGCTGAGGAGAATCTTCTTCGCCATTTGTCACCTTTCTCCTTACCTGATAAACATCCTGGCTCTGGAGGCCCTGTCGAGAAAGGCCTCACCGAATAATCGTCTCTGAAAGAATCGTATCCGGAATGTCTGAAGCCAGAAGCCAAATCCCTCAAAAACAGGAGGTTTTGGCAATTGCGAAGCATCTAGCCAGATGGGCGCGTGAAGTTCAAGGACGATTTCGGGGAAATACGGGAGGATTTTTCGGGCCGACCCCATTTGGGGGCAATTCTGCTGGAAAATTCTTTCGAGTCCACTCTCTTTCCTACATGAATAAAGTTAAAGAGGAGATAAATAAAGTTAAATTCAGGCTTGACTTCAATAAAGTAAAAGTCCATATTTGTTTTATTGAGTTTTGGGAGGAGCGCCATGAGTTCTGAAATGCCCCCCTGGATGGCCGAGTTGAGTGAAGAGGATCGGCAGTTTATCAAGCGATTTCTACTGGCCTCCGGGTCGCTGAAGGAACTGGCCCTGCAATACGGTATTTCGTATCCGACGGTGCGTTTGCGTCTGGACCGTCTGATCGAGAAGATTCGGGTTCTCGACAATCCGAAGGCGAAATCGGTTTTTCACCGGAAGATTCAGATGCTGGTCGCCGAGAATCGGATTGACCTGGCCACGGCCAAGTCGCTCATCCGCGCTCATGAAGAAAGCCTGAAGGAGGAGGGATCCCCCCATGAATGAGCCTTGGTTTGGCGTCCATACCGGCGCCTGGATTGGATCGTTGATCGGCATTTTCGGAGGAGTTGCCGGAAGTCTCTGTGGAATTCTGGCGCCGCGCGGCAAAGCGAAGTGGCTGGTTATGGGAACGATGTGGACCGGGGTGGTTGCGTCGGCAGGGCTTCTCGTTTGGGGAATCGCCGCCTGGTGTCTGGGTCAACCTTACGCTGTCTGGTACGGCTTGGGTTTGCCCGGTCTGATCGGAATCGTGGTGTTTCCCCCACTGATTCCCGTCGTGCGGAACGTGTACGCCCAGGCCGAACTGCGTCGCCTTCAGGCGATGGATATTTGAGGGCATTTTTCGGAAGACGCCGAACAGACGGAGATTGAAGGAGTGTTTATCATGTTTGACAGCAATCTGGTTTTGAATCGCGGATGGGCGGAAATGTTCAAGAAGACGGAGGCGTTGTCGTGCAATGAGATTCTCGATTGTGTTGCAAGACTGGAACGCAGATTCCGACTCTGGATGGGGGTGACACTGGGTGTAAGTCTGTTCGGTATTCTTTTCTGGAGCGTAGCCTATTCGAGCCATGACGGTTCGTCGGAGATGGGGCTTTATATCGCATTGGTGGGAATTACCGGGAACTATACCACCAAACTCAGTACCCAGATCCGTTTGTCGGCGTTGTGGACGCTTTGGGATATGCGGCGGCGCGAGGAATCGGAATTGCGGCGTTCCATCGCCGAAGACCTGTGAGACAAAAAAGGGCGACAGAACCGTCGTATTTCAAATGCGCTTCGGACGAGATCGCCTATTCCAGGTCCATCGGGTTGAGGGGGGTGTCGTCCTTCGATTCCTTGGCTCGCTGGAGGGCTTGTTTGAAGAAATCGTCGGCGCCTTTGAGGCGTTCGGCTTCGCGTTTCTTCGCTTCTTCGACCTTGGCCTGAACTTCCTTGCTGCGTCCCTTGACTTTCAGAAACGCGTCTTCAAAGCGGTCGCCGGTCGAGTCTTCGAGGATCGGTTTGCGGGTTTCGAGGAGTTTGCCGTCTCGGCGGCGGATGATGAGAACCGCGTCGCAGCACGGGCAGTTGATTTTGATGTTTTCTTCCACGGGGACTGGGATTCCTTTCGGCAGGAAAATGGGAAACGGTTTTATCAAATATTGGCTCACGCAAAGGCGCAAGGGCGCAAAGAACCGAATTTTGTGCCGCTATTATATCTTATCCATACACCCCTGCCCTTACTCAGTAGATCCAGATAATCGGAGGTTGTCCACCACTTGCGTATTGCACGAGCGGCACGTTCGAGATTTCAGACGTGTTGCCCAGTTCGTCTCGGGCCCGCAGGGCCACATAGACCGGGAGGGTGACTCCTTCCAGGTTGACGGTCTGTTGCGTTCCGGCTTGGGCAGGTGTGGGGGGCTTGAGGACTTCCGCATGGCGGAAGGACCATTCGTCGGTGATGGGTTTCGTGGACCAGCGGATGTCGTACGAGGTGGCCTGGCCGGTCGAGCCGTCGTCGCCGGGCGCGGTCCAGACGAGGCGGGCGCCGTCGGTCAGGATGCCGTCCGCTCGGAGGTCAATGACGCGACTGGGGACGGTGTGGTCTCGCAGGCCGGTCGTGGTTTCGACTGCATTGGACCAGGCGACGTGTCCGGCGTTGTCTTCAGTTCGGATGAGGAAGTAAAGGTGGGTGTTTTCCGGAAGGTCGGCGCAGAGGAACCGTTCCGCCGAGCCACCCACGTGGGGGTGGGCGAGAGTGGTCACGCGGGTGGCCGAGGTGAAGGTTTCCGCGGTCAGGGACTGGGTCGAGTACCGCAGGTCGTAGAGGGTGGCCCACCCGGCGGCTCCATCGTCGCCGGGGGCGGTCCAGGTCAGGGTGGTCTGATCGCCGTCGGTCCTTTCGACCCGCAGGTCGCTGATGGAAGCGGGCGCGGTGGTGTCCTCGGTCTCTGTCGCGATTCCGCCCTGAAGGCGCAGGGTGTAGGAAACGGTGGTGGGATCTCCCTCGTTCACAAAGGCGGTGGTGTTGTGGACGATGATGGCGAAGAGATCGTCAGTGGAGGGAATCTGAAATTCGCCGTGTCCATCGGGGTTGATGTTCAGGGAACTCAAGTCGCGGAGGGTGTAACTGCCGGATCCGAAGAGGCCGCCGGAGTCTTCGAGGGAAACATAGGTGGCCTCGAAGTAGCCGGACCCGTCCAGATCGAATACACAGTTGAAATCGGCATCCGTTTCGCCCGCGGCACGCTCGAACAGGTAGAATTCGGACCCCCATTGGGGGAGGTAGGTGGTGATTTCCGCCCCGGCGAGTTGGGTGAAGCGCTGGGTGAAGAAACTGGGAAGTCCCAGAAAGTCCCAGAGGATCCGATAGTAAGCGGGAGTGTTGTCGAAAGGATAGGAATAGATCCCCGAGCTTTCGCTGAGAAGGTTGGTGACGGTCCAGTCGCGATAGACCTGGCGGAATGGGACTCCGGCGGTTTCGCGCAGATAGGCGTCCACGCTTTCGACGCTGTGGAGTTTGCTCTCGACCAGTTGGTGGACACCCAGTTCCGCTCCATAATGGGCGGCCAGGTAACGGGTGAAGAACATGACGGCCCCATACTGCGATTGCGTGTTCTGGAAATCGGTCAGGCTTTCCGTTGGATTGAATCCGTATTCGATGGCGTGGCCTTCGGTGGCGTCGCCATACCCGGAGAGGATCATGGCGTATTCGGAACACCCTTCGTTGAGCCAGACGGCCTCGCCGGGATCTTGTCCCCAGTGGATGAGGTGTTGAAACTCGTGAGCGAAGATGCCCTGGGCGGATGCGAGGTTGGCCTCATTCACAAACGCTTCGTTGATGTAGATCATCTCGCGTTCGTTGCTGTGGCCCAATTCGCGGTACCAGGCTTCGGTGTCGGTGTACTGGTTGGCGTCGTCGAAATACCCGGCGGCGGTGGCTCCGTCCAGAGACGTGCCGACAAAGGTGGCCACCAGAATGGTGATGTGGGAGTCGCCATCGAGTTCGTCGGGTGGGTTGCCAAAGACGGGCACGAGTGTGCCGTACATGTTGGTTTCAAAGTCGTTCTGCAACTGGTCGAGTACGGACGGGTCCAGATAGAGTCCCGCTTCCACGTACAGATAGGCGTGTTCGGAGACGGAGACGAGTTCCGCCTCGATGGGGATTTTCTCTTCATTGAGGGTCATGACGCCGGTGGCTACATAGTTGGTGAAGTCCACAATCCAGAAGGTTCGGGTCTCGCCTGGTTCTTCGGAGGGCGCGGCCCGCAGGGTCCGGGGGCGCAGTTTCGGCGTGGTGGAAGGTTGTTGGGGAAATCGGGAGGCCCGGTTGCGTTTTTGAAGGACGGCGGTTGCGTCGAACCAGCGCGAAATCGGTTGCCGGTTCTGAAGGGTTCGCACGACCGAAAGGACGGGTTTGGAGGGGAGTGGGGTGACCGGCAAGGGAGTGGCCAGAAGCACGGAGGCCACCAGAAGGGAAAGAAACATGCGGAAGATTCCTTTCGGATACTGCGCCCGTGCGGTTTTCAGCCCATCCCACGGCACATAATGCATTTTATTATACTCGGGGGAGGTGTCGGGGTCAATCTCAACGATTTATCCAACCGATTCCGGTGTGTATTGATCTTGTTTCACGGGAGGGTTTTCGGTATAGTTTGGAAATGAAGGGACGTATTGAAGCCTTCCTGGGAATTGAGTGGATGGGGAAACCGGCGTCGAGAGCGGCGTACCTTGCGCATACCGGGTATATTGGGGAAGAGGATCGAGTGAAGCGTCCGGATTTTGCCGGAGTGGGGTTTTTATCAGTATGCGAATGAAAATTCTGTTTGTTGACGACACGCCCCGGGTCTTGAAAGCCATTCAGCACAAGTTGCTGATCATGCGCCGCGAGTGGAAAATTCAGGTGGTTGAGAGCGGGCAGGAAGCGCTGACGATGCTTTCGCGCGACCCGTGCGATGTGGTGATTGCCGACACGCGGATGTCGGTCATGAGCGGATCGGCGCTTTTGCGTCAGGTCAAGCGCGATTATCCGGCGATTGTCCGGATCGTCATGGCGCAACCCGGTTCCAGGGACAGTATTCTGAAACGGCACCGTTCGGCGCATCAGTTTGTGCCGAAGCCCTGCGATGTCGAGACGCTGAAGATGGCGGTGTCGCGGGCGTGTCAGATCGAGCGGTTGTTGCGCACGGTGGACCTGCGCAAGATGACGGCCTCCATCGAGTCGCTCCCGGAACGGGAATCGCCCTATCGGGAACTGATCGAGGGGATTCGAGATCGAACGCTCGACGCGGCGCGTGCGGTGGAGTGCGTGGCCTCCGATGCGGCAATGTGTGAAAAGGCGTTTCTGTTGGCGAAGCTGAGCGCGGGAGAGAAAGCGCCTCTCGATATGGAGGCCGCCGACGCTGTGGAAATTCTGGGGTTGGATGTGATCATGGCCCTGGCTATTTTCTGCCACACGGTGTCTTTGTTGGACACGGTTGAAATGGACGGATTTTCGTCCGAGGATTTCTGGAATCACAGTTTCACGGTGGCATTCTTTGCGAAGTGGATCACCGAGTCCGAGATCGTGATTCCCGAAGGGGACTCCGACTCGGAAGAGGTGACGTTGGCCCGGCAGGCGATCAACGACGCTTTTATCGGAGGGCTTTTGCACGATCTGGGGAAACCGCTCATGGCGGCCTTTAACCCGAAGGGTTACGCCAAAGCGCTGGAATTGTCGGCGAACGAAGAGATGCCGATGGAACAGGCCGAGCTGAAGTGCATGCAGGCGTCGCACGCGGAAGCGGGGGCGCACCTGTTGCGGTATTGGGATCTGGACGATTCGTTGCTGGACGTGTTGTTTTTTCACCACGACCCGTCGGAAAGCCGGGCCAGCCGGTTCAATCCGCCCACGGCGGTTCATGTGGCGAATGTCCTGGTGAATGGGTTTTTCCAGGGGATGACCGGACTGGGTTCCACAAAAATTGATGAGGCCCATCTCGACCATCTGGATCTGTTGCTCAATCTCGATTTCTGGCGTGAGACCTGTGAGGATTCCTTTCGGGAGAAGATGGGGTACGCATAATTTTCACTTGGCGATTGCCTGCAGGAGGTCTTTTCCTGTAGTGTTTTATTGAGTTCCACAAAAAAGGAGAAATGAGTGCCATGAGATGTCTGTGGGGTCTTTTACTGTTAGCGTCCGTGTGCCTGCCGGCATCCGGATTTTCCCGTGAAGTTACGTCGTTCGACAGCGACTGGAAATTCCACCGGTTTGGTCCCATGCCGGATAAAACAACGCTTCCTGAACCGGGCGGAAAGCAATGGCAGTATTCCGTGTCCGCCTCCACCTCGGAAGAGAGTAAGGGGAATGTGCCCGAACTGGCGTTTGATGGCGACAAGAAAACGCGCTGGTGCGCGGAGAGTGGCGCTCCCAGGCAGAGCTTGACGATAGACCTGAAGAAGCCGGTGAAACTGGGTGGGGTCAAGGTCACGTGGGAACTGCCGCAGGCCTATCAATACGTGGTGGAAGGCTCGACCGATAACGCGGCTTGGACGGTTCTTTGCGATCAGAGCAAGAATGACAAGAACGAAGTGGCCGAATTGAAGGTACAGGGGGAATGCCGGTATCTGCGTATTCAGACCACGGGGGTGCCCGGAGGGAAATGGGCCTCGATTGCCGAGGTGGAACTGACCGACGCCGACGGCAAGGCGATTGCCAACAAACAGGAAGCGACGACAGGCGTCTCGGCGGAAGCGGTGGCGTTTGACGACTCAAAGTGGCGGACCCTGTCCGTTCCGCACGATTGGGGGATCGAGGGGCCGTTCCGGGACGATCTGGCGAATGACACGGGCAAACTGCCCTGGCGGGGGATCGGGTGGTACCGCAAGCATTTCGAGGTCCCGGCGGGCGATGCGGGGAAACAGGTTTTCCTGGATTTCGACGGCGCGATGGCCAATGCCAAAATCTGGCTCAATGGGCAATACGTGGGGACCTGGCCGTATGGGTACAATTCGTTCCGAATGGACCTGACGCCGTACCTGAAGGTGGGCGCCCAGAATGTGCTCGCCGTGCGTCTTGACACGGTGAACTGGGATTCGCGCTGGTACCCGGGCGCCGGCATTTATCGCCACGTCCGGATGGTCAAGACGGACCCGGTCCATGTGGGGTTGTGGGGGACGTATGTCACCACTCCTGAAATCACGGAAGCCGCCGGTCTGATGAAGATTGCCGTGACGGTGGACAATCAGTCGAAGGATGCGGCGGAAGCGAAAGTTAAGACCGATATTTACGAGTATTCCTCGAAGAATGAAATGGGCAATAAAGTCGCCTCGTGCGAGGAATCCACGATCAAGGTTCCCGCCGGGGGCTGTACGACCGCGACGCTTCAGGGGACGGTGGCGAAGCCTAAACTCTGGGATACCGTCACCCCGAACCGGTATCTGGCCCGCACGGTGGTTTCCGTGGGCGGGAAAGAGGTGGATACCTACGACACGCCGTTCGGTTTCCGCACGCTCGAGTTCACGGCGCGGGACGGATTCAAATTGAATGGAAAGCGGGTGGAGGTTTACGGGACTTGTAACCACCACGATCTGGGCGCATTGGGTTCCGCAGTGAATATGCGGGCCACCGAGCGCCAGTTGGAAATTTTGAAAGAAATGGGGTGTAACGCCCTGCGTACGTCGCACAATCCGCCGTCGCCGGAGTTGCTGGAGGCTGCGGACCGGTTGGGTCTCCTGGTGCAGGATGAGGCGTTCGATTGCTGGAAGCGAGGAAAAGGGGCGAAGGATTACAGCCAGTTCTACGACGCGTGGCACGTGAAGGATCTGCAAGCCATGGTGCGGCGCGACCGCAATCACCCGAGCGTTTTCATGTGGAGTATCGGGAATGAAATTGCCGAACAGAATCTGCCGGAATTTCCGAAACACCTGGCGGGTATTGTCCATGCGGAAGATCCGACCCGTCCCGTCTCTGCCGGGTGTAACAATGCGAATGCGGCAATTGACAGCGGGTTTGCCAAGTATCTCGACACGATGGGGATCAATTACAATCTGCCGGTGTATGCCAGGTTCCTCAAGCATCCCGATTATCAGAACAAGCCGCTTCATGGCAGCGAGACGTCGTCCTGTATCAGTTCGCGTGGCGAGTATTTCTTCCCGGTGAAGCGGGGGCGGGAGGCGGAAGCCAATTTCCAGATCAGTTCCTACGACGTCCATGCGCCGGGTTGGGCCTACGCGCCGGACGATCAGTTCAAGACGCTGGATGAGAACCCGGCCGCCTTTGGGGAGTTCGTCTGGACGGGGTTCGATTATATTGGCGAGCCGACCCCCTATAACAGCGACACGACCAATTTGCTGAACTTTCAGGATCCGGCCCAGAAGGCGGAAATGAAGAAGCAACTTGAAGAACTCGGGAAAATCAAGGTTCCCTCCCGGAGCAGCTATTTTGGGATCATTGATCTGGCCGGTTTCCCCAAGGATCGTTACTACATCTACCAGGCCCGCTGGCGTCCCGATCTGCCGATGGCGCATCTGCTGCCGCATTGGAACTGGCCGGACCGCGTGGGACAGGTGACGCCGGTTCACCTCTATACTTCGGGCGACGAGGCGGAACTGTTCCTCAACGGCAAATCGCTCGGACGCAAGAAAATGGGAAAACTCGAGTATCGCATCCGGTGGGACGACGTGGTGTATGAACCCGGTGAACTGAAAGTGGTGGCCTACAAGAAGGGGAAAAAGTGGGCCGAAGACAACGTGAAAACTACGGGGGAACCGGCGGCTGTGGCTATGACCGCCGACCGTTCCAAACTGACGGCTGACGGAGAGGATCTGTCGTTTGTCACAGTTCGGATCGCGGACGCGAACGGATTGACCGTGCCCCGTTCGAAGAATCTGGTGAAGTTCAAAGTCGAGGGGTCGGCTGAGATCGCGGCGGTGGACAATGGGGACGCCACCAGTTTTGAGCCGTTCCAGGCGTCTCAGCGTCTGGCCTACAACGGCCTGTGCCTGGTGATCCTTCGCACCAAACCGGGGCAGACCGGGAAGGTGCGTCTGACCGCAGAATCGGAAGGTATGAAGGGGACGGAGATTTCGCTGGAGACGTTGAAGTAATCGGACGCTGAGAAGGGGGACAGGATGGTCTCGCCGGTCTGGCCAATTCTGGTTTATACCGCCGTGGTTCTGGTGATCACGGCCGGGATGATCGGTTTGTCCTATGTTCTGGGACAGCGGCGGGCGGACCATGAGCAGGATGAACCCTACGAGTCGGGAATCGTCTCGACAGGCTCGGCCCGCGCCCGCTTGTCGGTCAAGTTTTATCTGGTCGCCATGCTTTTCGTGGTCTTCGATCTGGAGAGTGTTTTCCTCTTTTCCTGGGCCGTGGCGTTTCGCGAAACGGGATGGAGCGGGTATCTTTCGGCGGTGATCTTTATCGTGCTTCTACTCGCGGCGCTGGTGTATGTGTGGCGGATCGGCGCGCTGGATTGGGGACGACGGGATTGCTCCGAAGAGCAGGGTGTTTCTTCTTCGGGACAAAGGGTCAAGCCGGAGTAATCGAGGGTACCCGGTCGCCGAGAGGGGACCGGGTACCCGGCAGGATTTTTGAGGATTCGTGAGGTGGGAAATGGGACAGGAGTCCATCGAGTCGAAAACCGTGCGTGTGTTGAGCCAGGCTTTTGGCGAACCGGTCCCCCGGCCTTTTCTTCTGGCCCGGTTGGACGATTTGCTTGGCTGGGGACGCAAGAATTCGATCTGGCCCTTCGGGTTCGGGCTTTCCTGTTGTTTTGTCGAGATGGCCACGAGCCTGACGAGCAAGTACGACATTGCACGTTTCGGGGCTGAAGTGATTCGGGGAACTCCGCGCGAGGCCGACCTGATGATTATTGCGGGGACGCCATTTCTAAAAATGGCCCCCATCATCCGGCGTTTGTACGATCAGATGATGGAACCCCGCTGGGTGATTTCGATGGGATCGTGCGCCAATTCCGGTGGCATGTACGACATCTACAGTGTGGTGCAGGGGGTGGACAAAATTCTGCCGGTGGATGTGTACATTCCCGGCTGTCCCCCGAGTCCACAGGCGTTCATGGAAGGGTTGTGTCTGTTGCGGGAATACTTGGGCCGCGAACAGCGTCCGTTGAGTTGGGTGGTGGGACCGCAGGGAGTCGTAAAGCCGCAGACGCCTGTTTTGCGGGATGTGAAACGGGAAGACCGGCGGCAAACCGGCCATTTGCGGACGCCGGATGAAGTGTGAGTTGTTCTGGTGAGGGATGGGGAAGAGGTTGGGTCGCTTGACGTATTTGTGCGCAAGGGGAGTCTAAATCGGGGACACGTTTCAATGGGTGATTGTCCGGCAATTCTGAACGAACTCCAGGTCCGTTTCCCCGAAACCGCTTTCGGTGTCGAGCCGTCGCGCGATGGGATTCCGACGGTTTGGGTTCCGGTTGCCGATCTTATGTTTGTTTTGCGTTTCCTGAAAGAAGACGCGCCGGGGCCGTACCGGATGCTGTTCGACCTGACGGCGATAGACGAACGGGCGCGGACGAAACGGGACGAGGGAAATCCTTCGGGCGAATTCACGGGGGTGTACCATCTCCTTTCGATGGACCGAAATTCAGATATTCGGATTAAGACCCCTCTCCCTCAGGACGACCTCACATTGCCGACCCTCACCAGTCTCTGGCCCGCCGCCAACTGGTATGAGCGCGAAGTGTGGGACATGTTCGGTATCCGGTTCGAGGGACACCCCAACCTGCGGCGGATTTTGATGCCCGACACGTGGACGGGGCATCCCTTGCGCAAGGATCATCCGGCGCGCGCCACGGAGATGGAACCATTTGTAATGCCGGAGGAGAAACTGCGGTCCGAGCAGGAAGCGCTTCGTTTCTCACCGGAAGAGTGGGGGATGAGCCGGGGGAGCGGGGATCATGATTACCTGTTTCTCAACCTCGGCCCCCAACATCCCGGCACGCATGGTGTCCTTCGGTTTGTGGTTCAACTCGATGGCGAGCGGATTGTGGACGCGGTTCCCGAGATCGGTTACCACCACCGGGGCGCGGAAAAGATGGGGGAGCGCCAGACGTGGCACACGTACATCCCCTACACGGACCGCATCGATTATCTTGGGGGCGTGCTGAACAACATGCCCTATGTTCTGTCAGTCGAAGCGCTGTCGGACATCACGGTTCCGGCGCGCGCCCAGGTGATTCGGGTCATGATGTGCGAGCTGTTCCGCATCGCGAGCCATCTGGTCTGGTATGGCACGTTTGCTCAGGATCTCGGGCAGATGTCCCCGGTTTTCTATACCTTCAACGACCGGGAGCGGATTCTGGAGATCGTTCAGGCCTTCTGTGGCGCCCGGATGCACCCGGCGTGGTTCCGCATCGGCGGCGTGGCGCAGGACCTCCCCAAAGGGTGGGAGAAGATGGTTCGCGAGTTCCTCGACTATATGCCCGCCCGCCTGGATGAATACGATGATCTGGTGATGCGCAACAACATCTTGCGCGCGCGAACGGTGGGGATCGGCGAGTATTCCGCCGAAGAAGCCGTCGAGTGGGGCGTGACCGGCCCGGGATTGCGCGCCTGTGGCGTCGAGTGGGATTTTCGCAAGAAGCGTCCCTATTCGGGTTACGATCAGTTCGAATTCGACATTCCGACCGCGCAACGGGGCGATTGTTATGGGCGGGCGTTGGTGCGGGTCGAGGAGATGCGCCAGAGTTTACGTATCATCGAGCAATGTCTGAAAAACATGCCGGAGGGACCATCCAAGTCGCGCGAGGCGCTGGCGGTTCCGCCACCGAAGGATCGAACGCTCCGCGACATTGAGACGCTCATCCCGCACTTTCTGGGGGTTACCTGGGGGCCGGTGGTGCCGCCGGGAGAAGCGGCAATTATTACGGAGGCGTCGAAGGGAGCCAATGCGTACTACCTGGTCAGTGATGGAAATACCCACTCCTATCGTACCCGGATACGCGTGCCGTCCTTCCCCCATATGCAGATGGCGCCGATGATCAGCCGGGGCTTCATGATCGCAGATTTGTTGGCCATTGTGGCGAGTATCGATTTCGTTCTGGCGGATGTTGACCGCTGAGTGCGTGGAGAGAAGGATGAACGGAAAGGCGGCATAAAGATCCTCAATGTTGACCGAGGCGGAAAAAAGGGACATTCTGGAAGAACTGGAGGCGCTGCCGGAAAAGCGTGCCGTCTGCATCGGCGCGCTCAACGTTGTGCAGCGTCACCGCCGGTGGGTGAGCGACGAGAGTGTCCGGGATATCGCCGCGTTTCTGGAGATGACCCCCGACGAGGTGGACAATGTGGCCACCTTCTACAACCTGATTTTCCGTCGTCCCGTTGGGCGGCATGTGATCCTGATCTGCAACAGCGCCACCTGCTGGATGCTGGGGTACGAGTCGCTCCTCGATTGGTTGAAACGGCGGTTGGGAATCGAACTGGGACAGACCACACCCGACGACCGGTTCACGCTGTTGCCGGTGGTGTGTCTGGGCGCGTGTGACCGCGCGCCCGCCCTGATGATAGACGACGATCTCCACGGTCCCGTCGAGGCGGACACTCTGGAAGCGGTGCTGGAACAATATCCCTGATGGGTGACTGTATGGAACGACCCTTGACCGAACACCTCCGCCCGGACCGCGAACCGCTCTCGATTGAAGAATACGAGAAGGCGGGGGGGTATCTGGCTGTCCGAAAAGCGCTACGGGATCTGACGCCTCAGGAGGTGATCGGGATCGTGAAGGATTCTGGATTACGGGGACGGGGTGGGGCCGGTTTTCCGACCGGGGTGAAGTGGGGATTTGTCCCCACAGGGCCGGATGTTCCCTCCCCGAAGTACCTCGTGGTCAACGGCGACGAAATGGAACCGGGGACCTTCAAAGATCGTCTTCTTCTGGAGGGGAATCCCCACCTGCTGGTCGAAGGGGTGATTCTGGCCGCGTATGCCATTCAGGCGCAGGTGGCGTTCATTTTCCTGCGCGCCGAGTATGGGGTGGCCGCCAGGCGGATGCGCCAGGCTATTGAGGAGGCGCGCGCAAAGGGGTGGCTGGGTCGGCGAATTCAGGGATCGGACTTCGACTTGGAGGTCCATGTGCATGGGAGCGCCGGGCGGTACATCTGTGGCGAGGAGACGGCGTTGCTCAACAGTTTGGAGGGCCGACGCGCCACGCCGCGCTCCAAACCACCTTTCCCCCTCCAGGTGGGGTTGTGGGGACGGCCTGCGTTAGTCAATAATGTCGAAACGCTCTGCAATATCCCCGCCATTCTGAACAACGGCGCGGAGTGGTTCAAGGGATTGGGACTGGGAGGCGACGCCGGGACCAAAATCTATGGCGCGAGCGGGAAAGTCAAACGCCCGGGGTTGTGGGAATTGCCGATGGGGACGACGGGACGTGAAATCATCGAAGAACACGCCGGGGGGATGCGGGAAGGGATCGCCTTGCGTGGATTCCTGCCCGGTGGCGCTTCGACTCGTTTTCTGACGGACCAGCATCTGGACGTCAAACTGGATTTCGGTTCGGTTGAAAAGGCGGGGAGCCGCCTGGGGACGGGAACGCTGATCGTTCTGGACGACCGGACCTGTCCCGTCGGTCTGGCGCGAAATCTGGTTCACTTTTTTGCGCAGGAATCGTGCGGGTGGTGTACGCCGTGCCGCGAGGGACTGCCTTGGCTGGTCAAGATTCTGTCGGCGCTGGAAGCGGGGGAGGGGCAGTCGGAGGATCTGGACATTCTCCGCGAGCATGTGGGCCGGATTGCGCCGGGGCACACCTATTGCGCGCTCGCGCCCGGCGCGATGGACCCGCTGGGCAGCGCGCTCGATTATTTTGGGGACGACTTTGAGCGCCATGTTCGGGAAAAACGATGTCCGTGGAAATCGGACGGGTGGGGGACACCATGAGCCGGGTGACGATCCTTGTGGACGGCAAGACTCATGCGGTGGAGGCGGGGCAGAATCTGCTTCAGGCGATTTTGTCCCTGGGACTCCGTTTGCCCTATTTCTGCTGGCATCCGGCGCTGAATTCCGTGGGGGCCTGCCGTCAATGTGCCGTCAAGCAGTTCAAAGATGAGAACGACACGCGGGGCCGGATCGTGATGGCTTGCATGACGCCGGTCTCGGAAGGACTCCGGGTCTCGGTGGAAGACTTGGATGCGAAGGCGTTCCGCAAGAGCGTGATCGAGTGGTTGATGCTCAACCATCCGCACGACTGTCCGGTTTGTGACGAAGGTGGCGCCTGTCACCTGCAGGACATGACCGTCATGGCGGAACACACCGTGCGCCGGTCCCGTTTCAAGAAACGGACGCATTACAACCAGAACCTGGGACCGTTTCTTCACCATGAGATGAACCGTTGCATCCAGTGCTACCGGTGCGTTCGGTTTTATCGGGATTACGCCGGGGGACGAGATTTCGACGTTCTGGGTGCGCACGACCGGGTGTATTTCGGACGGCATGAAGAGGGAACGCTGGAAAACGTGTTCAGCGGGAACCTGGTCGAGGTTTGCCCGACGGGGGTGTTTACCGACAAGACGTTCCGGAGTCATTACACGCGCAAGTGGGATCTGCAATTCGCTCCGTCTGTGTGTCCCTCGTGCGCCGTGGGGTGCAATACCTCGCCCGGCGAGCGGTACGGAACTTTGCGGTGTGTGTTGAATCGGTTTAATCCGGATATTAATGGGTCCTTTTTGTGCGACCGGGGACGTTTCGGGTATGAACAGGTCAACAGCGACCGGCGGATTCTCAAGCCGACACGGAGGATGGGAAAAGAAGGGACATCTGCGCCTCTCGACGGGGAGGCGGCTCTTCAGGGGCTGGGCGAGTGGTTTTCCGACCCGGAGCGAGTCATTGGAATCGGGTCGCCGCGTGCGTCGCTGGAAGCCAACTTCGCTCTGCGCGCACTGGTGGGACCGGAGCGTTTCTACGGCGGAGTTTCCAGCGGGGAATACCGTCTCACCCGAACGGTCTTTCAGATTTTCCGGGAGGGAACTGTTCGCGCGCCTTCGGTGGCAGAGATCGAGCAGTGTGACGCAGTGGTGGTGTTGGGGGAAGACCTGACGAATACTGCGGCGAGGGTGGCATTGGCGGTCCGGCAGGCGGTTCGGAACAAGCCGATGGAACGCGCGACGCGCCTGAATATCCCGTTGTGGGATGATGCCGCAGTACGCAATTGCGCGCAGTCGGAAAAGAAGGGACCCCTTCTGGTGGCTACGCCCGCCGCCGACTCGCTGGATGATGCGGCGTCTTGGCGTTACCGCGCGGCGCCTCCTGATGTGGCGCGGTTGGGATTCGCGTTGGCCCATGCGGTTTGTCCCGATGCTCCGGCGATTGCCGATTTGTCGGAAGACGCTCAGCGCTTGGTGGACGAAGTGGCTCAGGCGCTTGTCGGTTCGGAGAAAATCGCGGTCCTGACCGGCGTGGGATGCGGTTCCGAGGAAGTGCTTCAGGCGGCGGCCAACTTGGCCTGGGCGCTGAAGGCAGGGGAGAAAGAAGCGTACCTGTACTGCGCGCTCCCGGAACGGAACTCGATGGGGCTGGCGCTTCTGGAGGGACAGGCTCTGGAAGAGGTTCTCCAGATAGCCAAGGCCTCCCAACCTCGAACTGTTTTGGTTCTGGAGAACGATCTGTTCCGCCGGGCCGATTCGGGGGCCGTCTCGGAGTTTCTCCACCGAGCCGAACATGTGGTGGCGATTGACTGCCTTGAAAACGCCACAACGGAAAAGGCCGATCTGGTTCTGCCCGCGGCCACGTTTGCCGAGACTTCGGGTACTGTTGTGAGTGCGGAAGGGCGCGCGCAGCGGTTTTTTGCGTGTCTGCCGCCGAATGAGGTGATTCAGGATGGGTGGCGCTGGGTCCGCGATCTGAGTTGTTGCGCCGGCCGCGCATTGCCGTGGGAAACATTGGACGCCGTGGTCTCCGCGATGGCGCAGTCCCTGTCCGCTCTTGAGGCGGTCGCGCGAGTTGCGCCTCCGGCCTGTTTCCGAGTGGAAGGGCAGAAAATCCCCCGTCAACCCTGGCGCTTCAGTGGTCGGACCGCGATGCGCGCGCATCTGGACCTTCACGAACCCGCGCCTCCCGACGATCCCGACTCCGCGCTGGCTTTCAGCATGGAAGGGTCTGAGGGAACCCCGCCCGCGGAGTTGCGTCCGTTTTCCTTGGCGCCGGGTTGGAATTCCGCATCGGGCGCCTGTAGCGAGGCGGTCCAGACGGGCACATCCGGGATTCGCCTGATAGAACCGGCGCGGAGCGACAGATCGGCAAATCGTTTCTTCGATCGAATTCCCGCTACGTTCGAGAAGCGTCCGGGGGAGTGGTTCCTGGTTCCGTCCTACCATCTCTTCGGAAGCGAGGAATTGAGTGTTCTCTCGCCCGCAATCGCCGAGCGGGTCCAGAAGCCTTCTCTGTCCCTGAATTTTCAGGATGCCGCAGCGTTGGGTTTCAAAGCCGGTGATGAAATTCTGTTGCAAACGGACACAACATCTGTCCGCTTGACGCTGGCGCTTGAACCTTCGCTTCCGGCGGGTGTGGCGGGGGTTTCGCGGGGTGTCCCCGGTATGAATTGGATGGAACTGCCGCAGTGGGGCCGGATAGCCTCGGGGGTGTCCACATGAGAGAGATTGTCATCCATCTGCTCATCATCGGAGGCGTTCTGGGGGGGACTTTGACCACGGCGTCCGGGTTGATCTGGCTCGAACGCCGTCTACTGGCGCTCTGGCAGGATCGGTATGGTCCGAACCGGGTGGGACCGTTCGGTCTGTTTCAGCCGCTGGCCGACACGATCAAGATTTTCACGAAAGAGGATTGGATTCCGCCGTTCGCCGACAAGGCGGTCTTCGTTCTGGCCCCGGCGATTATCACTGTGACTGTGTTGATGTCTTTCCTGGTGGTGCCGTTCGCTCCGGGTATCTGGGTTGCGGATTTGAATGTGGGTCTTCTGTTCTTCTTCGGAATGTCCTCGCTGGGCGCCTACAGTCTGATTCTGGCTGGGTGGGCGTCCAACAGCAAATATTCGCTTCTGGGAGGGCTTCGGGCCGCCGCACAGACGCTCAGTTATGAAGTCTTCATGGGGCTGTCCCTGATGGGCGTGGTCATGCTCACGGGTTCTTTCAGTTTGCGGGCGATTGTTGAGGCGCAAAGTGACCTGTGGTTCTGTGTGTCGCAATTCCCGGGGTTTGTCATCTTCCTGATCGCGGGTCTCGCGGAAACCCACCGCCTGCCCTTTGACATGCCCGAGGCGGAGAGCGAACTGGTAGCGGGTTTTCACTCTGAGTATTCGGGGATGAAGTTCGGGATGTTCTTCGTGGGGGAATACCTGGGGATCACCCTAATTTCGGCGTTGCTGGTGGTCTTGTTCTTTGGTGGGTGGCAGGGACCGTTCCTGCCGCCTCTGGTGTGGTTCGTCGGCAAGACGTTTCTGTTTATCTGTGGCTTCATTTTGCTCCGAGCCGCTTTGCCCCGGCTTCGATTCGATCAGCTGATGGCGCTTGGGTGGAAGGTTTTGCTGCCGCTGACGTTGCTCAATCTGCTGGTGACCGGAGCGATTGCGCTCCTGGGCGCGTGAAGGAGGGAAGGCGATGCTGAGTGCGCTTCGTTCGATCTGGACCGTTCTGCGGCACACGTTCCACCCGCGCGTGACCGTGCAGTATCCGGAGAAAACCGTGTACCAGGCCCCGCGATATCGGGGACGCATCATCCTGTCGCGCGATCCCGACGGGCAGGAGCGCTGTGTCGCCTGTTACCTGTGCGCGGGGGTGTGTCCGGTGGATTGTATTTCACTTCAGGCGACCGAGGACGAGTCGGGCCGCCGGTATCCCGAATTCTTTCGGATCAATTTCTCGCGTTGCATTTTCTGCGGGTTCTGCGAGGAGGCGTGTCCGACGTGCGCGATTCAGTTGACGCCCGATATCGAGATGAGTGAATACAAACGCAAGAGTCTGGTTTATGAGAAGGAAGATCTTTTGATTGACGGTCCGGGCAAGTATCCGGATTACAATTTTTACCGAGTCGCGGGAGTCTCTATCACGGGCAAGGACAAGGGCGAAGCGGAGAACGAAGCGCCGCCGGAGGACGTCAAGAGTCTTCTGCCTTGAGGACAGGAACCATGAAACGGGAAACAGGGACATGAACACACTCTTCTACATTGCCTCTTTTGTTGCTGTTCTTTCGACCGTTCTGGCTATTTCGCGCTTGAACGCGGTCCATGCGCTGCTCTACATGGCGGTTTCGCTGATGGCGGTGGCGCTGGTGTTTCTTTCGTTTGGCGCGCCGTTCGCCGCCGCCCTCGAAGTTCTGATCTACGCCGGCGCGATTGTGGTCCTGCTTATTTTCGTGGTGATGATGCTCAATCAGGGACCGGTGACGTTGCGTGAGGAGCGGGACTGGCTGAAACCGGGGATGTGGGTGGGGCCGGGGCTTCTGAGTCTGGTGTTGTTCGGAGAACTGCTGGTCGTGCTTGCGCGGGTTCCGCTGCGGGAACTTTCAGGTGCGGCTGTCGAACCTAAAGCGGTCGGGATGGCGCTTTTCGGTCCCTATGCGATCGGGGTCGAACTGGCGTCGCTTCTTCTGCTGGCGGGCATGGTTGCGGCCTGTCATCTGGGACGGAGTGACGAGCAGAAAAAGACGAAGGAGGAAACCTGCTGATGATGGCCACGATTCCTCCGGAACAGGGAATTCTTCTGGCGGTGATTCTGTTTCTCCTGGGTTTGACGGGGGTGCTTGTTCGCCGCAATGTGATCTTCATTCTCATGTCGCTCGAGATCATGTTGAATGCCGCCGGGTTGGCGTTCATTGTGGCGGGAGCCGCCTGGGGCCAGGTCGAGGGACATGTGATGTTTCTGTTTCTCCTCGCCATGGCCGCCGCGGAGGTTGCGGTCGGGCTGGCCCTGGTGTTGAGGATGTACCACAGTCTGAAGACGCTGGATGTGGACGCCGCCAGCAAGATGCGAGGATAGGATGTTCGATCTGCTCTGGCTCATCCCGTTTCTTCCGCTCGCCGGTTTTCTGGCGATCACGCTGGTTGGTTCGCGTCTGCCTTCCGCCGCCGCGGCTGTGATCGGAGTCGGGTCCGTATCCGTCTCGGCCATTTTGTCGTTTCTCATCGGCGGAACCTTTCTCCTCCATCCTCCGGAAGGAAACGCCCATGTCCAATTCCTTTGGACTTGGATGCAGGTGGGGGAGTTCGCCCCTTCCGTGGCGTTCCGTCTGGATGCGCTCTCGATCGTGATGCTCTGGGTCATCACCGGTGTGGGCGCGCTCATTCATTTGTATTCGGTCGAATACATGCGCGGGGACAAGGCCTTCAAGCGCTTCTTTTCCTACATGAATCTGTTCGTGTGCATGATGTTGATCCTGGTCCTGGCGGACAATCTGTTGCTTCTCTATCTGGGATGGGAAGGGGTCGGACTTTGCAGCTACCTCCTGATCGGGTTCTGGAGTGAGGACCCCTCGAATGGCGCCGCGGCGCGCAAGGCGTTTGTCGTCACACGCGTTGGGGACACCGCAATGGCGCTGGGGCTTTTCCTTCTGGCGACCGAACTGGGAACGCTCGATATCCAGACCGCGATGGCGCGGGCGGTGGAGCGCTGGCCCGTGGGGTCGAGTCTGGCGGTGGCGACCGCTCTTCTCTTGCTGATCGGCGCGTTGGGCAAGTCCGCGCAGCTGCCGCTCCATACCTGGCTTCCAGACGCAATGGCGGGCCCTACGCCGGTCAGCGCGTTGATCCACGCCGCGACAATGGTGACCGCCGGGGTTTACCTGATCGCTCGGACCCACGCGCTCTATTCCCTGGCGCCGACGATCCAGTTTCTGGTCGCGGTGATTGGCGGGGTCACGTTGCTCGTGGCGGGTTGCAGCGCGCTGGCGCAGAAGGATATCAAGCGCGTCCTGGCCTACTCGACCATCAGCCAGATCGGCTATATGTTTCTGGCGCTGGGGATCGGGGCGTGGCAGGCGGCCCTGTTTCATTTTATGACCCATGCCTTTTTCAAAGCGCTTCTCTTTCTCGGGGCTGGGTCAGTGATTCTCAGTCTTCACCATGAACAGAACATGTTGAAGATGGGCGGACTGTGGCGTCAGTTACCGATCACTTTCTGGACCTTCCTCGCGGGAGTCTGTTCGCTCTCCGCGTTGCCCCTGGTGACCGCCGGGTATTACAGTAAGGATCTGATTCTCCACGAGGCCTGGTTGTTTCGCGAGGTGGGATGGTTCCCCTGGGTGGCGGGGGTGGTTGGGGCTTTCCTGACAAGTCTCTATTGTTTCCGGATGTTGTTCCGGGTTTTTTTCGGAGAAGCGAAAACGCCCGTGTCGTACCGGCCCGGTTGGCGTATCCATCTTCCGTTGGCGCTTCTGGCGGTTCTGGCTCTGGGTGGAGGGTTTTGTGAAACTCCTGAATGGCTGGGGCATGTAAACCTTTTCTCGCGATGTATCGAGCCGATCCTGCCAGCTGAGGCGGTTTCGGAATCCCATGCGGGCGGCATGTGGTTTTTCCAGGTCACGGCGTTGGGAATACCTCTTCTCGGACTTCTTCTGGCAATTGTCTTCTACCTGAGACCCCGGACTGAGGCCCGGACCCACCTCATGCGTCAGCGTGTTGTGTCGCGGGTGCGTCAGTTCTGGCTGGCCGGATGGGAATTCGACACCCTTTATAATTTTCTCTTTGTGAAACCGTTTATCTGGGCCGCGCAGATCAATCGGAACGATTTTGTGGACCGGATTTATCGGGGGATTGCCTGGCTGAATGTGATGGGGAATCGTGTTCTGGCCCTGACGCAGTCCGGGCGGGTTCGTTGGTACGCGGCAGGGATCGCGGTGGGGGTGGTATTCATCCTCGGAATGGTGGTGGTCTCATGACGCTTCTGTGGCTCATTCTCCTTCCTTTCCTGGGCGGCTTGGCGGCCTGGCTGGTGGCCCGGTGGTCCCACGTGGCGGCCCGTTGGGTGGCGCTCCTCGCGCTGGGTGCGGATCTGGCGTTGGCTCTGGGGCTTTGGGCGCATTGGGGCGGCGGAATGCCCGTTCCCGAAAATGGTTCCTGGCTGATGGAGTTTCGCCATGCCTGGATGCCCTCGCTGGGGATCAGTTTCTTCTTTGCCTTGGACGGTTTGAGTCTGTTGATGGTTCTGCTGACGCTTTTTCTGGGGATGATCAGCGTGGCCATTTCCTGGACGGAGATTCAGGAACGGGTGGGGTTCTTCCACTTCAATCTGTTGTGGACTCTGGCTGGAATCATCGGCGTGTTTACCGCCCTCGATCTGTTCCTGTTCTATTTCTTCTGGGAACTGATGCTGATTCCCATGTTTTTCCTGATCGTGATCTGGGGACATGAAAACCGGGTCTATGCGGCCATCAAGTTCTTTCTTTTCACCCAGTTGAGCAGTCTGTTGATGCTGCTGGCTATCGTTACTCTGTATTTCGTCCACGGCAAGGCCACCGGCGACTACACGTTCGATTACACGCGCCTCCTCGGGACTCCGGTTTCAGGGACAGTGGGTTTGCTCCTGATGCTGGGTTTTCTGATCGCGTTCGCCGTCAAACTGCCGGTTTTTCCGTTTCATACTTGGTTGCCGGACGCGCACACCGAGGCCCCGACGGCGGGGAGTGTCGTCCTGGCCGGGCTTCTTCTCAAGACAGGCGCCTACGGGATGCTGCGCTTTGTGGTTCCCCTTTTCCCGGAGGCGGCTTTCCGGGTGGCGCCGCTCGCCATGGCGCTCGGGGTAATCGGGATTCTTTACGGCGCAGTCCTGGCGTTCTCGCAGAAGGATTTCAAACGGCTGGTCGCCTATACCAGTGTCAGCCACATGGGTTTTGTGATGCTCGGGGTGTTCGCGTGGAACGAGTTGGCGTTGCAAGGCGTAGTGATGCAGATGCTGTCTCACGGTCTGGCGACGGGCGCGCTGTTCATTCTGGCGGGTGCGCTTCAGGAGCGTATTCATACCCGCGACCTTTCCGAAATGGGCGGTTTGTGGTCAGTCGCGCCCAGGATGGGCGGGGTCGCGCTGGTGTTTGCCTGGGCTTCGCTGGGCTTGCCTGGGTTTGGTAATTTCGACGCAGAGTTTCTGACACTGCTGGGTGCGTGGAAAGTGAACCGGTTGTGGACGGTTCTGGCCTGCGGCGGCCTCATCGCCTCGGCGGTCTATGCGCTCTGGATTGTTCAGACGATTTTTCACGGATTGAACGAGAAAAACCGCGTCTTCCCCGATCTGGGACGGCGCGATATGGCGGTGATGGGCGCGTTGATTGTCGCGACTGTTTGGCTCGGAGTGTATCCCCAGCCGGTCATCGAGACCGCCCGTCCGGCTCTGGCCGGATTGACCCAGGAGGTGGCCAATGCAAGAATTCTGGTGTCTCCCTCCCTTTCCACACCCTCCCCCTCGGAATACGATTCTGCGTTTCTTCTGAATCTGCGGGAAGAGGCAAACCGGGGGGGACTGACGTCCCAGGGGTTTCAGGCTCTGCTTCCTTCCTGTTTGCTGTCTCTCACGGCGGTTCTGGCGATGCTCTTGATCGCTTTCCGAAGGAGACACGCGCCAGTGGTGTTTCTGACGGTCGCGGGACTTATGCTTGCCCTTGGGGTTCTGTCCGTAACAGGCTTCAGGGATCCGATCTTTGTTGCCAGTTTGTTTGTTTTCGATTCTTTTGCCTCGTTTTATTTCGGGGTGATTGCCGTCGCAGCCATCGCGGTCACTCTTTTCTCTTACAGTTATCTGGATCGAACCTCGGAGCGGGCAGAGGAGTTTTACGTCCTCCTGCTTCTGGCGACCACCGGCGCGGTGTTACTGCCGGCATGCACTCATTTTATTTCTTTCTTCCTGTGTCTTGAGGTTCTGAGTGTGGCTCTTTACGGGATGCTGGCCTATACGCGCCAGCGCCAACGCAGTATCGAGGCCGGTCTGAAATACCTGATACTCGCCGCGACCTCCACGGCCTTTCTCCTGTTTGGAATCGCCCTGGTTTATCTTCGTCTGGGTTCTCTGAATTTTTATGCGCTGGCGGGTTCCTTTGTGGAAAATGCGCCGGACGATCTGCTCCTGATGGCTGGTGTGGGGATGATTTTCGCCGGATTCGGATTCAAGCTGGGGGTGGCCCCGTTTCATTTGTGGACAGCCGATGTTTACGAAGGCGCTCCCGCGCCCGCGACGGCCTTTATCGCCACCGCATCGAAGGCTGCTGTGTTTGCGCTTTTGTTGCGTTTTTTTGCGCGTTTTTCCAGCGGTCTTCCAGACGCGATTTTTCAGACGCTTGCGATTATTGCCATTGTTTCTATGTTCGCCGGAAATCTCCTGGCTCTGCGTCAGGAAAATATCAAGCGTCTGCTGGCGTACTCTTCCATCGCCCACCTCGGTTATATGATGGTCGCTTTTCTTGCCGGGGGGGCGCAGGCGCCGATGGCTGTGACCCTTTATCTGGTGGTCTATACCATCACCACACTGGGCGCTTTCGGAACCGTCGCCTGGCTCTCCCGTGCGGAAAACGACGCAGACACTTTGACCGATTATCGGGGACTGGTTTGGCGCAAGCCCTGGCTGGCCGTGGTGTTCATGAGCATGCTGTTCTCTCTGGCCGGGATTCCCCTGACAGCCGGATTTATCGGCAAGTTCTGGATACTCTCCGCGGCGGCCGAATCTTCTCTCTGGACCCTGCTCCTGATCCTGGTCGTCAACAGCGCGATCGGATTGTATTATTACCTGCGTGTGATTGTGGTGATGCTGAAGTCTCCGGACGAAGATCTGAAGGCCGGGCTTCCGCTCACTACACTTTCAGGAATGAATACCGGCCTCGCAGTCGCAGCCGCGGTCCTGGTGCTGCTTCTGGTTGCGCTTGTGTGGTTGGGGGTGTATCCGGCCCCCCTAATTGGGTTCCTCCGGGGTGCGGCGCTTTCTCTCCTTCGGCTGCAATTCTGATTCCGGGATAGAAATATCCCTTGGAGGCCGCGGTTGATACGCAGCGACATTCAAGGGGCATCAAGAATAGGATTTCTATTGGAAACTGAAAAATTGGACAGGGTACAGAATCTTCAGGATACGGTTTCGTTTTTCTCTGTCCTCGAAATCCGGTTATTCTGTCTCTATTTTCTTCATTGCCTTCCGGTGAGGGTGACCAGCGCCTGCATCTCAATCGAGACCGGTCCCATCAGGCCCGAGGTCGCGGAACCGCGGTAATTCGTTGGAATCGTCTGGTAATGGTTCGCCAGCGTGTTGCACACCTCAATCTCGATACGGTTGTCTCCGGCTTTGACGTGTTTTGTAATATCCACGTCCCACGGAGCAGCCAGCAGGGTGCCGGCGACTGTTCCGTTCACGCGCACTTCGGCGGAGGCGGCCACATTCCCCAACTTCAGTCTGACGCGTCCGCGCGCCTGTTCCGGAGTGAGAGTGATTGTACGGCGATACCACGCGGCGCCCGAATAACTGGATAGTCCATCATTTTGGGACCAGTCGCCCAGTTCGATGCGCCCGGGCGCACAATCCAGCGCCACGGGTTCGGTGATCGCGCCGCTGCCGTCATGCCCGATTTGCCGCGCCACACGCAACGCCACGGCGACGGGTTCCGCTGTGGTTGTTGGAGCGGTCACGCGATAGACCGAGGCCTGGTCGCGATGTGTCCCCGTTTTTTCCACGGTACAGGGTTTTCCATCGGTCCAGACCTGTAACTCGCCCTGCGCCACCACGGTCAGGCTGCGCAGTCCGGGCGGCGACGTGAAACGATACCATCCTGCGGGTTTATCGCGTTCCGGCTGAGGTTCAAAGGTCAGAACCCACGGCAGGTCGTACCAGCGCATGGCCAGCGGCGTCCGTTCGCGGGGTTCCGACGGAGCGTTGGCGGATTGAAAGACCAGGTGGGTGCGGCCCGCTTGGTCATAGACGGCCAGCAGGGGCGTTGTGCCCGCTTTCAGATTCACCGGCGAGGCAATGTCAGAAATCCGTTTCCCATCGAGCCACAGTGCGGCGGGTTTCAGTTCTCCACTCCAGATTCGGGCCGGTCCGGTCTGGGGGGCGACCACTGCGCTCCAGAGGTAGTAACGGTACTCCCCCTGCGTTTCGGCCACATAAGTCGGATAACCCGATTTGTACACCGGATGGTTGATTGTTTCCTTTTTCCCCAGGCCGATGAAATCGTCGCTGATGTTCTCCTTCAGGCCGTGATACCCCTGATGGCCGGGATCGCCTTCGATCCCTTCCCGCCATGAAAACGCGTACGGTTGCCAGCGGTATTCCTGCCCGCCGAGACGAACCGGAACCGAGGGATCAATGGATTTCAAGGCCGCCAGTTTTTCCTCCAGCGCCTTGGCTTCACTGCCGACAGGGACGGGGCCCAGTCTCCAGAAACGCGGGCCGAAACCGTAGGTCGTCTGGACCCACGAAGAGGTATCGGTCTCCGGTTTTTCCCACCCCGGGTTTGGAGTCCTTTCATCGGCATACCGGAAACGCCGAGCTTCCGCCCCAATCCGGCCGTTGAACGCGGGCAGGCGGAAGTCTCCAAAGCGGTTGTCCAGAATCGGTTCCAGTTCAAACTCCCATGGCCCCTCGATATTCATCGGTTTGGAGACTTCAGGCGCTTCGCCCGTAACAGTGATTGTGTCCCCTTTATATTGCACCTGAGCGCTCTTCGATCCCGGTGTCAGGGCAAAGCCATTCACCGTCAGTACGCCGTTTTGTTCCGTCACGCCGGTGATCTCATCCAGATCGGTTTGCGCCACGGTATAATCCGTCTGTTGGCCCGGCGAAAAGACGATCAGCAGGCCGTTACTGGCATCCCGGGGCAACTTCAGCCGGGTGCCGCCTTCCACTGATCTGGTGCCGTAGATGGGCGACGTGGTGCCGGTCCACGGATCCCAGACCTCAGCCTGTCCGGTGGCCCGGAAGAAACACTCGTCCCCCTTTTTCAACGTGGTCAGAAGGAAAATATCACGTGATCCGGCGATGCGGTGCAGCACATGGGCCTTGGGAGATGGCGGAATGAAATCGCGCGGTATGTTTGCCTCCAGGATCGCCGGTATCTGGTCCGTGGGCGGAGTTGAAGCGCGGTGGCGCTCGTGGACATTCTCCGGGTCGGGTTGAGCCAGACCTTCCAGACTCCGCGACGTACGCCAGGAATCGTTTGGCGCCTGGGTTGAATAACTAAAATCCGTAGTTGTGAGGACTGTTTTCCCCTTCCGCACGACTGCCGCGAAGAAACCGGCGCTTTGATCGCCGTTGTCTGTATCCAGCGCGTCGAGGGTGATCACGTCTCCATCGGCCAGGTTGATTTTCCCGTTCCATCCGGCGTCCCAGCGGTCGCTCTCCGCGATCTTCTTCCCATTGACATAGAGCGTGAAGACGTTGTCGCAAAAGACCTGGATCTGGCAGTCGTTCCCGTCTCCATACGCCGCTTTTTCCCACACGGCCTTGTAAAAGACTCGCGGTGTGTGTTCTTTCGACCAGGCCCAGGAACCGCTAAAACCACCCTTGTATTGCCGGACTCCGGTTCGATTGGAAACAAAAATTCCCCGACGGCCCGTCGCGTCGGGCACTGGGATTCCGGCGGCGACTTCTGGCGCGCTCAGACCGAAGGTCTCTTTCACCCGTTTGTCGAGTTCTGCGTCGTTTCGCCCGGCCCGGTCGCTGGCCGACGGCAGGACACCGCTGGCAATCACCAATCCGCCCGATTCGGCCAGCCGTTTCGCCTGTTCCATCGTGGAATAGTGGACGGTCGTCATGGCTGGCAATACCAGCGCCCGATAGGATTCTCCCGAAACCTGAAGCGTTCCATCTTTCACCTCCGCCCGCTCCAGAGACTGATCGTCAATGAAGTCACAGTCAATTCCCCGGTCATAGAGACTGCGGGCAAGGGCAAAAGCCGTCTCGACAGATTTCTGCCCGTCTGTTTCCGCCTGCATTGGCGCCACGGGGTAGAGGATCGCCACGTCGCAGCGGTGGACTCCCTGGCTGAGAAGATAACAGAGCCGTTGCGACCAGGTCATCAGGGTCCCCATGTGCTTCCAGTACGGCATGCGGAAGTGGTTGCAGGGCGGCGCCCATTCCCAGAAGCCGCCGTGGGTGGTGTAGTAGAGGCCATGAAAAGTCTGAAGGGTGGTTCCGAGACAATAGTTCTCGATCCCTGCCCCGACCAGTTGTGCCGGGGTGGTTCCCCATCCACTGCCATAATACCCTTCGAGCCATGTGCGCGGCTGCTGGTAGAGATGCGCGATGGAACTGTGGACCTTGGTCTTGATGACGTCGGTTCCCAGATTGGGCTGATCGTTCCCCGGGCCGTTCATCCAGCGTTGCGTACGGAAATAGTCGCCGAATTCTGTGACATCGGTGCCACGCCCTCCATGATCGCCCCCATAGATCATCCCCCGGTTGTGGTGCCACAGGAGGACCGGCTTAAAGAACGATTCCTCCTCGAGCGCCACCATCACGTCGTTGTAGTCGAGCCGGATCTTTGGCGTACGCGGGCCGATGTCAGTAAAGAGGGCCGGCAGTTCAGGGACCACGTCGTACCCCTTGCGTTTCTTGAACTCGTCGGAGAACCGGCTGTGCCAGAGATTCTTCCGGATACCGAATTCCAGTTCGTCCGAGAAAAAGAAATTGAGTGCCTTGCCCGCCTCACCGGGCAATTTATCCTCGAACCGCTGGAAAAACCTCTCGACGACCTTCGGACCAGTTCGGGGGTCGAGTGGATCAATGGATTTTATCTGTACCTGTGACCGAACGGCCAGGACTTTCCAGGCGCCCTCCGGCGCCTGCCAGCGCAGCGTCCGCCCTTGCAGGTGCGGACGCAAATCAATCACAGACTCCGCCACTGCAGAACCGTTCGCTGTTTTCCACGCGCTTACCCCGACTGTGCGCTCGGGCACTTCGACGGAGAATTCCTTCCCCCCCGTACATTCCCACGAGACCGGCTCCAGGGTTGAGCCGTGCAAGTCCGGATTTTCCTTCAGGACTTCATCGGTCCACTGCCCCTGTCCCACGCTCGAAAGCGTATAATCGCTCAGACTGATTGCCATGCCGCGCTTGCGGGCTTCCCCCGCAAACCACTGCACCAGTTTCCACCACGCTTCGGAAAAGAGAGGCGGATCGCTGGGGTAGGTTAGCCCGTAGGAATTCCCCCCCTCATCGCTGTGGGCGTAATTGATCTGCAGGCCCATCACTCCCTTGCCTGCCAACAGGTCCAACTGCCAGGTGAGCCGTTCCCGGGTCAGCGGGTCGCCGACCCACCAGTAAAAGGCCACTTCGCCATATCCCGCCGGGGGGGTGAAGAATCCCGGCAGGACATCGAGATCCGCAGCCCGGCTGGGGTAGCCGATTGTGTCGGCAGGAGGGGGTGTAAGCCCCAAAGGATGTTCTATTTTCTCGGTGGCATAAAGATTCGCCGACGTCCCACTCAGCAACAGGAACATGGCGATCCATCGAAAAGAAAAGCAGAATGGCATGTTTCTCGATATACTCACAAGTTTCCCTCCTTTTTGCGTATACGCAATGGCCGATAATTCTTCCTGTGACTGACCGTTTTGAGGACAGAAGAAATACGTACAAGCGGATTTGATGGAGAGTTTACCACAAGCAGTCAGACTCACAAGGAAGAAAAATGGAATGACAATATCGGAAAAGTACTACTGTAGAGGTTGTAAAAATCTTCATGCCAATGACTTCCAAGCCTCAGAATGTGAAGTCCGGCAACCAACACCACGATAAAAATACTGACAGTGGCACGTCCGGCGAGACTATAAGTTTGCATATTGGATCCTCTTCGCACCCACTAGAATACTGTCAAGCCGCACCTCACTCCTTTAATTTTCCCCACCAGGCTCATGCGGTTCCAGAGGAACTGGGCTCCTCTCTCTCATCGCCAGGCTCCCGTTACCCGACTATTCCTCCAGTACCTCCCGGACCTTGGCAAGGATATCCTTGATGGAGAACGGCTTATGGATAAAGTGTACGCCCTCCTTCAGTACGCCGTATTTATCAATGATGTTTGCCGTATAGCCCGACATATAGAGGCATTTGAGCGTGGGGTAGAAACTTTTCAATTCATTCGAAAGTTCCAGTCCGTTCATTTCAGGCATGATGATGTCGGTCATGAGCAGTTGGATTTTTCCGGCATGCTCCCTGGCCAGACGGATGGCTTCGCCCGGGGTCCCTGCAGACAGGACCGTGTAGCCATGATACACAAGTAACTTTGTAAACATCCTCAAGGTGGCCGCTTCATCTTCCACCAGCAGGATGGTTTCCTGACCGCGCGCCATGAGCGGCTCCGGCCTGGCTTCTGTCTGTGGCTGCTCGACCTTGCCCACATACCGGGGCAGGTAGATCTTGAAGGTTGTTCCCTGGCCAGGTTCGCTGTACACGTTGACAAAGCCGCTGTTCTGCTTGACGGCTCCATACACGGTAGCCAACCCCAGGCCGGTTCCCTCGCCGGTGGCCTTGGTCGTAAAGAATGGTTCGAAGATGTGAGCCAAGACCTCCCGGTCCATGCCCTGGCCGGTATCGCTCACGGTAAACCACGCATATTCCCCGCACTCGAAGTCCGCGTGATCGGAACAGAAGTCCTCATCGAAAGCGCTGTTTCCCGTCTCGATACTGACCTTGCCCACGCCCGCGATGGCGTCGCGGGCGTTGACACACAGGTTGGCCAGGATCTGGTCTATCTGCGACGGGTCCATCTTGACCGGCCAGAGGTTCTGACCCGGCAGCCAGACGAGATCAATGTCCTCACCGATGAGGCGATGCAGCATCTTGAGCATGCTTTCAATCGCATTGTTCAGGTCGAGCACTTTGGGGACAATAGCCTGTTTGCGAGCGAAGGCCAGGAGCTGGCGGGTCAGGTCGGCCGAGCGACTGGCCGCCTTGTGGATTTCCTCAAGGTCGGTAAAAAGACTCTGCGTTGGGTTCACTTGGTCCATCGCCATCTCCACACGGCCAAGAATGACCCCCAGCATATTGTTAAAATCGTGCGCCACACCGCCTGCCAGCCGCCCCACCGATTCCATTTTCTGCGCCTGCTGGAGCTGGTTTTCGAGTCGGGCCTTTTCCTCCTCAGATCGCTTGCGATCCGTCACATCCTGCACGGTGCCGCGAGCCTGAAGCGCCCGGCCCTGATCGTCGTACACCACCTCGCTGTGCTCATGGACGTACTTCACCCGCCCGTCCGGCATCAAAAGCCGGTGCTCGATGTCATAGGGCTGCCCACTGGCGACAGAATCATCAAACGCCGCCCGGACAGATTTCCTGTCCAACGGATGGACCCGTTCCACAAAGCTTTCGACCGATACTTCGACTTCCTCCGGATCGAGTTCGAAAATGCGGAAGACCTGATCCGACCAGGTCAAGTGCCAGGTCTCAACATCCTGTTCCCAACTGCCCAGCAAGGCCAGCCGTTGCGCATCGCGCAAATGTTCTTCACTCTCTCGCAACGCCTCTTCTGTCCGCTTGCGTTCGGTAATGTCAACGATCAACCCGTCATACGACACCAGAGCGCCGCTCTCATCGCGATGGGGCACAAAGGTGTTTCGTACCCAGCGCACCGTCCCGTCTTTGTGGAGGATGCGATGCTCAATGGGAGTGGGATTTTCGTTGGCCAGAATCCGGCGCGCCTGTTCCTCTACCGTAGGGCGGTCTTCCATCGCCACCATCCCAAGCCAAAGGAAGGAGTCGGCGGCGAACTCCTCCGCCTGGTAGCCGGTCACGGCATGACAACCCGGACCGTGTGTCGTTTCAACGGCGTGCCCGTCCGACACACGCACGGTGTAGATGTAGTCGGTGATTGCCTCCGTGATCCGCTGGTAACGCTCCTCGCTCTCCCGCAACGCCTCTTCGGCCCGTTTGCGATCCGTGATGTCCTGAATCAGTGCGACGAAATAGTCAATCTCACCGTCTGCTTTCCTGAGGCCGCGCACCGAAAGGTCGGCGTGGATTGTCCGTCCATCTTTTCGAATGAATCGCTTTTCCATTGAGTAGCCGTCAATTTGTCCAGATTGGACCCGATTGAAAGACTCGAGATCGGTCGGGAGATCCTCCGGGTGCGTGAGCTGCGACCAGGTCATCCGCATCAACTCTTCGCGGGAATACCCCAGTATTTCGCAAAGACGGTCATTGACCTCCAACCACCCTTTCTCCGGGGAAGTGATGGAAATCCCCACAAGGGGTAACTCGAAATAGCTTCGGAATCTTTTTTCGCTCTTCTGCAGCGCCTCCTCCGCCTCCAGCCGTTCCAATTCCCCGGCCGCGCGCACGGCTACCAGTTTCAAAATGTCTTCGCCCAAACGCCGGTTCGCCAACGGGTGACGTCCAATCACCGCAATCAACCCGATCGGTTGGCCGGTGTGGCTCCAGAGCGTTACGCCGATATAACTCTCCGCCCGCAATTCCTGGAGCGCACGATCGCGCGGAAAGAACTGGCACACGCTGGCGGGGAAGCAGCAGATCGTCTGGCCCACCACATCCCCGCAGGGGGTGTCTTTCAGGGCATACGTCACATTGTCCTCAAAATGACCATCGCACCAGACGGCGACCGTCCGGGCGGTCAATCCGTCCCCTTCGAGGCGGTCTATGCACACGTAGTCCATACCGAGATTCTGGGCCAGATATCGGGCCAGCGTCTCAAAGAAAGGCTCCGACACGGTCCCGCTGCTGGTTTGGGCCAGAAAGACCTGCACTCCTTCAATCCGCTTGCGATCCGTGATATCCGTGCAGATCCCGATCATTCGGATGGGACGGCCCTGGTCGTCATACCGACCTTGTCCCACGGAGTTGATCCAGCGGATCTGTCCATCGGGCAACACCACCCGGTAATCGCTTTCCAGGGGTGTCTGCTCCTTCAACGCCTGCTCGATTCGGAGGGAGGCCGTTTCCCTGTCTTCCGAATGGAGAATACTCCTCCAGGCCTCAAAGGAAGCCGGGGTTTTCAGGGGATCGAGCCCAAAGAGATTGAACAAGTGTTTCGACCATTCGATATGGCCGGTTGTGACATTCCAGTCCCACACGCCGGTCCTGGCCACGCTCTGAGCCAGATCCAACCGCTCCTCACTCATCCACAGAGCCTCTTCGGCCTGTCGCCGAGACAAGACAATCGCCAAACTCTCGGCCACTCTCTCGAAATGGAGCATCAAACCGGGGGTGAAGCGGTTCGGACGGCGATCGTTGAACTGCAGCAATCCGAAAACCTGAGAATTATGGCGCAGGGGAATCAGCGCGACCGATTCATACCCCTCGCCATTGCACCGGTTGCGCGTGCGCGCCTGCCGGTCGGCTTCGGAGGTACTGGTCAGCAGGTCGGTGGTGCAGTTGGTCCAGAAACTCCCATAAGCCGTGAAGAACGACTTGCCGGGATCGAACCATCCGCACAGGATGTTGCCGCACATGCAATCGAGCACGGGGTTGCCTGTGCCGTTGCGCGCGATTTTTCCATCCGCGTCGTATGCGCAGAGATGGTTCTCCGCTTTGAGAAACGCAGACGGAAACCCCCGGGTCTCGTAATACGGAAAGTCGTCTCCATCGCGCAGGCGAATGCCGACGGCTTCACACCCGGACCAGGCTTGCAGGGAAGCGGTCAGGTCTGACAGACAGGCCCGGAAATCATCCTGGGTGTTGACGAGCAGAATCAAACGCTCCGTCAGTTCAATCGCCCCCTCCTGTAATTTCCGTTCGGTAATCTCGCTCAGCACGGCACGGCAGACGGGCGCGCCGTCCGTGTACTGCGCGGCGGTCGCTTCCACCTGCGCCCAGAACACGGTCCCGTCATTTCTTTCCATCCGCAGTTCGCACGTCTGCGGTTCCCCGGTTTCAAAGATCTGTTTGTGGTGAAAGAAGTAGGATTCCTGGTAGTCCGGGAGGATGAACCGGGTGATTGGTTTCTGGACCAGCGCATCCCGCTCAACACACAGCAAGGTGGCTGCGGTAAGGTTAGTTTCCAGAATCACCCCCTCCTCGTTGAGGGTACAATAACCCACCGGCGCCCGTTCGTAGAGGTCGAAGTAGCGTGTCCGAATGGCGTCCAGTTCCGCCTGCGCCCGGGATATTTCCTCATTCTGCATCTCGATCTGGACCTGATGCACCTGCAACTCATGGAGCATGCTGGATTCTTCGGGCGTCAGAATTTCGAGGTTTTCCAGTGCCTGTGCGGCTTTCCGCCGGACGATTTCTTCGGCCTTTCGGCGCATTGCGGCAGCGTCATGGGATCGTTTATTGTTGCTGGTCATTCGGGTCTCCCAACCGTCAGGCGCGTCATCTTCAGGCGGCACAGGACGGCGCGAATTTCCTCTCACTGTTTCCGGAACACATCCGTCACCTCGACGCCGTTCTTAAGCGGTGCGTGCCGTAAAACCCCGGCGTTCGAACAGGTAGGCGCGCGTGCGATGTACTGACTCCTCATCTTCGGCTCAAACCCAGTCAAAAACAAACAAAAACAAATCGAAATACAAAAAAATCCGCCGCCCCGCGCATCCCCCGAAGCCGAATTTCCCGGTGTTTTCCAGCCGATCCGGGTGATCCGGATTGCCTCCCAACTTTGAGTACACACGCGACGTGGGCCTGCTGAATTGCTCGGAAGATGTCCGACGCGCTCCTTACCTTCCTGGCGCAAACGCATTTTTCACGGTGGCTTGGAAATTGCAAAACATGAAAAGGACCGCTTTCGGCGTGCCGGAGTTATCGGGGCCGTCCAGCGATTTCGACTGTTTTGCAGAGGATTTCAATTATTGGAGTTATCTCTTTAATCTGTTTCTGCAAACGCCCCAGGAAACTCTTGGCGGCCAGAATAGCCGAAAGGAATTTTCTACATATTTGTGGGAAAAGGTAAGGTTGACCTACGGGAGTGAAGGGCTTGAACGATAGAAACAACAACCACCGACACCATCTCAATGCGCTACACCAGGTCGCCCATATTTTGAGCAAACGGGCGGGTCAGCGCGAAATGCTGGCGGAAATTCTCCGGGTTCTCGAACAGAACATGCCCATGAGCCGCATGACGATAATGTTGTTGTCGGCCGATGGTTCGGAGCTCTTTGTTGAGGCGTCGGCGGATTCGTCCGCTCTTCTCGAGGGAGGATACCAACGGGGCGAAGGAATCACGGGCCGTGTCTTGCAGACGGCCGAGGCGGCCATTGTGCCTCGGATCGCCGATGAGCCGCTCTTTCAGAACCGGTTGTATGCCCGCGCAGATGACGACCGGAAGGATATGAGTTTCATCTGTGTTCCGATCTCGCTGGGCAATGAAGTGTTGGGAACATTGTCGTCCGACTTTCCAGTGGGAGATCCGTCGGAACTGCTCGAAATGGAGCGGGTGCTGAGCATCACGGCCAGTATGGTGGCCAATGATGTACGGGCGCGGCGCGAGGCGCTTATCGAGCGTGAGAAACTCGAGGCGGAAAACAGGCGGCTTCGTTCCGCCCTGGCGGAGAATACCCGCCCGGACGGAATCATCGGAAACTCCCGTATCATGTACGATGTTTACACGCGCATCAACCAGGTGGCGGCCAGCGATACGACTGTGTTGATCCGAGGGGAATCGGGGACCGGAAAGGAACTGGTCGCCGCGGCCATCCATTACAACAGCGTTCGTCGGGACAAACCCCTGGTGAAAGTGAATTGCGCTCAGTTGAGTGAAAGTTTGTTCGAGAGCGAACTCTTCGGCCATGAGCAGGGCGCTTTCACCGGCGCGGCGCGCCGGCGGATCGGGTTGCTGGAAGAGGCGCAGGGAGGAACGCTTTTTTTCGATGAAATCGGGGAATTCTCGCCAGCCATCCAGGTCAAGTTGCTTCGGGTGCTTCAGGAACGCGAGTACCAACGCGTGGGAAGCAACCGCGTTCTCAAGGCGGATGTGCGGGTGGTGACGGCGACAAACTGCAATCTTGAAAAGGCCGTCGAATCGGGCGATTTTCGCCAGGATTTATATTACCGGATTTTTGTCTTTCCCATTCTTCTGCCTCCGTTGCGCGACCGCAAGGACGATATTCCTCAGCTGGCTGATTATTTCATCGAAAAGTACGCGCGCAAGATGTCGAAGCCGGTCCGTCGCATCAGTACGACTGCGATCCACATGATGTCCGCCTACCACTGGCCGGGCAATGTGCGCGAGCTCGAGAATTGCATCGAGTACGCGGTTCTGGTCTGTCAGGAAGGGGTCATCCACGGTCAGGACTTGCCTCCGACGCTTCAGATGCCGAGTGCGACCGAGGTCAGTTTGCCGGGTTCGCTCAAGGCAAAGATACAGATCCTCGAGAAAGACGCGATCATTGACGCGCTCAAACACCACAATGGCAATGTGACCGCGGCTTCAAAGAGTCTGGGACTGACGCCCCGCATGGTCCGCTATAAGATGCGCCACCTGGGAATTGCTTTGCCCAATTCCCTCCCCAGGTGTCCTTGAATTCTTCCGGATGTTATCGAAGGGAAATTTATTTCCCTCCCCCTTTTTATCTGACATTTTTGTCACAACCCCCTGATCTCATTTGAGATCAGGGGGTTGTGTTTCTTCATCTCGATCCACCCTTCCCTCGGGTCGTTTCGACAGACAATTATGTCAGTCGTCTGTGGTGTGGAGTCATGGCGCGTACTCGATTTAGTTTCTATCAATTTCGCAACCCATCCATGTTCTTTCATATTCATTATAGTTTTCATATCGCCTGATAGTCTGTATTCACGGGGATTTCAGATGATTATTCAAATTCCTTTGAGATGGTTCGAGTGCGTCATACGATTGCGGAATTTTGATTTTCGGTTATGGCACATGGCTTGCCATACAACCAGGCATGTGGGCGCCTCACAGAGTTCGGCGCCGCTCTTAGAAGTTCAGCCGTTGTGTCAGGAAGGAGTCGGAGATGAGAAAAGTTGCGATCTATGGAAAGGGAGGCATCGGCAAGTCCACCACAACCCAAAACACTGTCGCGGCGCTGGCCGAAATGGGGAAAAAGGTCATGGTGGTGGGGTGCGATCCCAAGGCGGATTCCACCCGTCTGCTGATGGGTGGGCTGTCGCAGAAGACGGTTCTCGACACACTCCGCGAGGAGGGAGAGGACATTGAACTGGAAGATATTTTGAAGACCGGATTCAAAGGTTCTCTGTGTACGGAGTCGGGCGGTCCGGAACCGGGTGTGGGGTGCGCGGGACGTGGGATCATCACCTCGATCAATCTCCTGGAGCAGTTGGGTGCGTATGAAGCGGACAAGGGACTCGACTACGCTTTCTACGATGTGCTGGGCGATGTGGTGTGCGGTGGTTTCGCCATGCCGATTCGCGAAGGCAAGGCGCAGGAGATCTACATTGTCTGCTCGGGTGAGATGATGGCGATGTACGCAGCCAACAACATCTGCAAAGGCATTGTGAAGTTCGCGCAAGCGGGTGAAGTGCGGTTGGGCGGGTTGATCTGTAACAGCCGCAATACCGACAACGAGAAGGAACTCATCATGGAACTGGCTCGGAAGCTGGGAACACAGATGATCCATTTCGTTCCCCGCGACAATGACGTACAACGCGCCGAAATTCGGAAGATGACCGTGATCGACTGGAATAACGAATGTCCCCAGGCCGACGAGTACCGCACTCTGGCTCGCAAGATTGATGAGAACAAGATGTTCGTGATCCCCAAGCCGCTGGCCATCGAGGAACTTGAAAGTCTGCTGATCGAATTCGGCATGGCTGCTTGAGAAAAAATCGCATTCAGAGAAGGAGAACAGAAAAATGATTATGGTTCGAGCGATTGTGCGCCCCGAGAAGAGTGACGATGTTCTGGCGGCCCTGATGCATGCCGGTTTCCCGGCCGTGACAAAGATGGACGTGTTCGGCCGCGGGAAACAACGCGGGATCAAAGTGGGTGACGTGACCTACGACGAGTTGCCCAAGACCCTGTTGTTCACCGTTGTTCCGGAAGGAGACAAGGATTTCGTGGTCGAGGTGATCTCCAACACGGCCCGCACGGGAAACAAAGGGAATTTCGGGGACGGGAAGATCCTCGTGTCCTCGATTGACGAGGTCTATACGATCAGTTCCGGACATTGCGAGAAATAGCGTACCGGCCCGCTGGCGCCGGATACCGGATCGGGAGGAAACAGAGATGAAGGAAATTGTCGCAATCATCCGCATGGACAAAATGAACCAGACCAAGCGCGCCTTGACTGACATCGAGGTGTCCTGTCTGACGGCCCGAAAGGTCGTGGGGCGTGGAAAAGGAAATGTGGACTACCTGCTCCTGCAAGGGGCGGAGGAGGGATTCGAAGAGGCCATCTCGCAACTCGGACCGGGCCCGAAACTGATCCCCAAACGGTTGTTGAACATCGTCGTCGCAGACAAAAAGGCCCCGGAAGTGATCGAGACGCTGATTCGAGTCAATCAAACGGGGCATCCCGGGGACGGGAAGATTTTCGTCCGTTCGCTGTTGGACGCCTGCCGGGTCCGCACGGGAGAAACCGGCGAGCAGGCCATTCTGTAATCGGGTCTCTCGCCCGTCTGGCGGCCCATTTTGTACTGAAGGAGAATATCATGTCGAATCTGGCGAACAAACAAGAGAGTGCGGCCGTGAAGGAAAAACTGCTTCACGATTATCCGCCCAAGGTGGCCAGAAAGAGGTCGAAAGCAATCCTGGTCAACGATCCGGCGAAGAGCCAGGAGATTCAGGCTAATGTCCGGACAATTCCCGGTATCCTGACCATGCGCGGTTGCACCTATGCCGGGTGCAAGGGGGTGGTGATTGGCCCGACGCGCGACGTGCTGAGCATCACACACGGTCCGATCGGGTGCGGTTTCTACAGTTGGTTGACGCGCCGCAACCAGACCCGTCCTCCGTCGCCCGATTCCCCCAACTATATGACCTACTGCGCCTCGACCGACATGCAGGAGGATCAGATCATTTTCGGCGGGGAGAAAAAACTCAAGACGGCCATCGAAGAGGCCTATCGGATTTTCAAGCCCAAGGCCATCGCGATCCAGTCCACCTGTCCCGTCGGTCTGATCGGGGACGACGTTCACCAGGTGGCGCGCGAGATGTCCGAGACCCTCGGGATCAACGTCTTCGGGTTTAGTTGCGAAGGATACAAAGGGGTCAGTCAGTCGGCGGGCCATCACATTGCCAACAACGGTCTGTTCAAACATGTGATTGGATTGGACGACACGGCATCGGACGCAAAGTACAAGGTCAACCTGTTGGGCGAGTACAACATCGGGGGCGATTCGTTTCTGATCGAGGATCTTTTCGCGAAGTGCGGAATCGAACTGGTCGCCACGCTCAGCGGGAATTCGAACTACCAGAGCATGTGTCGTTCCCACACGGTGGATCTGAATATGGTGATGTGTCACCGCTCGATCAACTACGTCGCGGAAATGATGGAGCAGAAGTATGGCATTCCCTGGATCAAGGTGAACTTCATCGGTGCGGAAGCGACGGCAAAGTCGTTACGGAAAATCGCGGAGTATTTCGGCGATCCGGAATTGGTCGAGCGGGTCGAGACGGTCATAGCCGAGGAGATGCCGGCCGTGCTCGAAGCGCAGGCCGATGTCCGCTCCCGCTGCGAAGGGCGTACGGCGATGCTGTTTGTAGGCGGTTCGCGGGCGCACCACTACCAAGAACTCTTTCGCGAGATCGGGATAAAAACCATCGCTGCCGGGTATGAGTTCGCTCACCGGGACGACTACGAGGGACGCAAGGTTTTGCCCAGTATCAAGGTGGACGCGGATAGCCGCAACATTGAAGAGTTGAAGATTACGCCCGATCCAGAAAAATACAGCCCGCGCAAAAGCGACGAAGAGATGGCCGGATTGCAGGCCGGGGGAATGCCCTTCCGCGACTACGAGGGGATGATGCCCGAGATGGACGAAGGCGCACTGGTGATTGACGATCTGAGCCATTACGAAATGGATCGCCTGCTCGAAATCTACAAGCCCGACATCTACTGCGCCGGTATCAAGGAGAAGTATTCCGTTCAGAAGCAGGGGATTCCCTGCAAGCAGCTGCACAGCTACGACTACGGCGGTCCCTATGCCGTCTTCCAGGGCGCGATCAATTACTACCGCGAGATAGATCGCATGCTCCACACCCGCGCCTGGAAACTGGTGGCTTCGCCTTGGGACAAGGCGCTTGAACCGCAGATCGAAGCCTCGTACACCTGTGGCTGATTCTTTCCTCTGAGGTCGAGGTCCATCGAGACGATGTATTTTACGCGCGTGGCGCGAATCACGGGAGGTTACCACCATGTTGTTGAGACACACTACGGGCGAAGTCCTGGAACGCAAGGCGCTGACGCTCAATCCGGCCAAGACCTGTCAGCCGATTGGCGCTCTGTACGCCGCGCTGGGGATACACAAGTGTATGCCCCACAGCCACGGCTCCCAGGGCTGTTGCTCCTACCACCGCAGCACCCTGACGCGTCACTACAAGGAGCCGGTTTTGGCCGCGACGAGTTCCTTCACGGAAGGGTCTTCCGTTTTCGGGGGACAGGCAAACCTGCTCCAGGCCATCGCCAACATTTTCACCATTTACGATCCCGATGTGGTCGCGGTCCACACCACCTGTCTTTCCGAAACGATCGGCGACGACATTCCGCAGATCGTCAGCAAGGCGAAGGATGAGGGGTTGGTGCCCAGGGGGAAGACCGTCATCCACGCCAACACTCCCAGCTATGTGGGTTCGCATGTCACCGGTTTCTCAAACATGGCCGCCGGGATTGTGAACTATCTGGCGGAGACGAGTGGGGAAAAGAAGAATGAACGGTTGAACATTGTGCCGGGCTGGGTCGAACCGAGTGACATGCGCGAAATCAAACGCCTGATCGGCGCAATGGGAATCGATTTCCAGATGTCACTCGATACCTCAGGCGTGCTCGACACTCCCATGACCGGGAAGTCGGAAATGTATCCCAAGGCTGGAGTGACAGTGGAAGAGGTCCGGACAATGGGGGACAGCCGTTATACGCTGGCCCTCGGGCCAACCGCCTCGGATGCGGCTGGACGCGCGCTCGAGAATAAGTGTGGCGTGCCGTGCGAAACGCTCGAATTGCCCATCGGGCTTCAGGCGACCGACCGGTTCATCAACCGGATGCATCAGTTGTATCACCTCGAAGTTCCGGAATCCATTCGTGACGAACGAGGCAGGCTTCTCGACTTCATGATTGATATGAGCCAGTATTTCCACGACAAGCGCGTGGCCCTGTGGGGCGATCCGGATCAGTTGGTCTCGCTCACCGAGTTTCTGGTGGATCTCGGCATGCGCCCCGTTTACATCGTGACCGGTACCCCGGGCAAGCAGTTCGAACGCCGTATCGCGCCCCTTCTGGAATCGAGTGTGCCGGAAGCGAAGGCGGTACAGGGCACGGGCGCCGACATGTTCCTGATGCACCAGTGGATCAAGAACGATCCCGTGGACCTGCTCATCGGAAACACCTATGGGAAGTATATTTCACGCGATGAAGATATTCCTTTCCTCCGGCACGGTTTTCCGATTCTCGATCGGGTGGGACATCAGTATTTCCCCACGGTCGGCTACCAGGGTGCAATTCGCCTGATGGAGCAGATGCTGAATCTGATCCTGGATCGCAAGGATCGCGACTCGCCGGAAGAATCGTTCGAGTTGGTGATGTAAGTCCGTTTTGTGTGGATCGGTTTGAGAGACGAAAGCGATTTCGCGCTTGGAAAGAGAGGGAAGAGACAATGGCCGCGCTGTTGGAAGAACGCCGCTATCAGGTCAACCGGAAGGGCGCCGAACCTTGGCGTCTGGATTGCGACCGCAAAAGCGTGGCCGGATCGGTCAGCCAGCGCAGTTGCGTGTTCTGCGGCTCGCGGGTGGTGCTTTACCCCGTGGCCGATGCGCTCCACCTGGTCCACGGTCCCATTGGGTGCGCCGCCTACACGTGGGACATTCGCGGTTCCCTTTCTTCCGGACCGGAACTTCACCGGATCAGTTTTTGTACGGACCTCCAGGAACAGGATGTGATCAACGGGGGCGAAAAGAAACTGTACCGTTCGCTCATCGAGTTGATTGAAGCGTACACGCCCAAGGCGGCTTTTGTGTACGCCACCTGTATCGCCGGTCTCATCGGGGACGATATCGAGGCGGTCTGCAAGCGAGTGGCGCGCGAGAAAGAAATTCCGGTCATCCCGGTGGAATCGCCCGGGTTCGCCGGAACCAAGAAGACCGGTTATCAGGCGGCCTGCGATGCGCTCTACCGTTTGGTGGGGGAGGGTGACACGACCGGCATTCCACGGTTAAGCATCAATATCCTCGGAGATTTCAACATCGCCGGAGAAACCTGGATCGTTCGCGATTACTACGAACGCATGGGGATTCGGGTGGTGGCCACGGTGACGGGCGACGGGCGCGTGGATGATATCCGCCGAATGCATGGCGCCTCGCTCAATGTGGTCCAGTGTTCCGGTTCCATGATGAGTCTGGCTAAACGGCTGGAAAAGGAACGGGGACAACCGTCCCTCCGTGTTTCCTACTTTGGGGTCGAAGACACGGCTGCCGCCCTGTATGACGTGGCCAACTTCTTCAACGATCCGGAAGCGATTGCCCGCGCTCGGACGTTGGTTCGCGAAGAAACCCAGGCGATCGAACCCGAACTGCGCGTCCTCCGGAAGGATCTCGAAGGAAAGTCGGCCGCGCTCTATGTCGGCGGGGCATTCAAGGCGTTCTCGCTGGTTCGCGCTTTGCGCGCGCTTGGGATGCGAACGGTCTTGGCGGGTACGCAGACTGGTAACGCCGAGGATTATGAGATGCTCCGCGACGTTTGCGATTCGGGAACGGTGATTGTGGATGACACCAATCCCCGTGAATTGTGTCACTTTCTGAAGGAACTGGGATGTGATGTCTTCATCGGGGGGGTCAAGGAGCGTCCGATTGCGCACAAGTTGGGGCTGGGTTTCTGCGATCACAACCATGAACGCAAGCTGGCCTTGGCGGGTTTTATCGGAATGCTCAATTTCGCACGGGAAATCCATGCGACGGTGACAAGCCCCGTCTGGCGTTTTGTGCCGCGCACGGATCACGGAATTCGGAGGGACCGCTCATGAAGACGCGAACCGTACCAACCGCAACCGCTGTCCAGAATGCTTGCAAACTGTGCGCGCCCCTGGGCGCCTGTCTGGCTTTCCGAGGGGTCGAGGGCGCGCTTCCCTTCCTCCACGGATCGCAGGGATGCGCGACGTACATCCGGCGCTACATAATTGGACATTTCCGCGAGCCGATGGATGTGGCTTCGTCCAGTTTCGATGAGTACAGCGCCGTGTTTGGCGGCGCCAGCAACCTCGAACGGGGCCTGACCAATGCGACCGAGCAGTACGCGCCGAAGCTCATCGGGGTGGCGTCCACCTGTCTGTCCGAAACCATCGGTGACGACCTGCCGATGATTATCAAGCAGGCTCAGGCCAACGCGGCCAGTCTGGGTTCCAGTCAACCCGTTCTCCTGACGGTTTCGACCCCCAGCTACCGTGGAACGCACGAAACCGGTTTCCGTCTGGCAACCCTGGCAATTGCTCAGAAACTGGCTCGGGGTGGGGAGCGGCGGTCCAATGCTGTCAATCTGTTTCCCGGCATTCTTTCCCCTGCCGATTTCCGCCATCTGCGCGAGATTACGGCGGCATTCGATCTGGACACGGTGATCCTGCCCGATTACTCGGATACACTCGATGGTCCGGCTCTGGCCGACTACGAACTGATTCCCCAGGGGGGAACTCAAATCGCTCGTATCGCCACGATGGGGACGGCAACCGCGTCCATCAGTTTCGACCCGACCAGCAGCGCGAACATCAGCGCCTCTGCCTGGCTGGAAAACGAGTATGGCGTCCCCGAAACAACACTCGGGGTTCCCATCGGTCTGCGCGAGACGGACCTGTTCTTCCGGGCGCTTGAGGAAATCTCGGGCCGTCCGACCCCGGTGGAACTGGCGCTCGAACGCGGACGACTGGTGGACGCCTATGTGGACATCCATAAGTTTCTTTTCGGAAAAAAGGTGGTTGTGTATGGCGAAGAGTCGCTTGTGGTGGGCTTGGCCTCCTTTCTCGCTGAGATCGGCTGTATGACTCTTTTCTGCGCAACGGGGGAACAGAGTGGTTGCCTGGAAAACATCCTGCGCGACCGGCTGCCCGATTACCGGGGCGACCTGCAGGTGATCGAGGGGGCCGACTTCGCCGACATCGCTCGGGCGGTTGAAGAAATCAAGCCGGATCTGATGGTTGGCAACAGCAAGGGATATTCTATCGCGCGCAAGTACTCGATCCCGCTGGTTCGGGTGGGTTTCCCGGTACACGACCGATTCGGTGCCCAACGAATTCTGCATGTCGGATACCGGGGAACCCAGCAATTGCTCGATCGTGTAGCCAATGAAATTCTGCGCCGGACGCAGGATTCTTCCCCCGTTGGCTACACCCATTTTTAAGAACAGATTCCCTCCCCCCAGATAGAAAGACGGAGGATTGAAGACCATGACAACAGATTTTTCAAATCACCCCTGTTTCAACGCAGACAGGCGCCACGCCACCGCCCGGGTCCACTTACCCGTAGCGCCCCAGTGCAACGTGCAGTGCCGCTTCTGCAACCGTAAGTTCGATTGCGTCAACGAGAGTCGTCCCGGGGTCAGCAGCGGCGTTCTTTCTCCGGCGCAGGCCTTGGCGTTCCTTCGTGAGGCCATCGAGCGCGAACCCCGAATCGCGGTGGTGGGCATTGCCGGGCCGGGCGACCCATTGGCAAACGCCGCGGCCACGCTGGCCACCTTGCGGCTGGTGCATTCCGAATTCCCGCATCTGCTCCTGTGTGTCGCCACCAACGGTCTCTGTCTGCCGCAATATGCCGCTCAACTGGCGCAACTCGGTGTGAGCCACGTAACCGTCACGGTGAATGCCGTGGACCCGGAAATCGGAGAGAAGGTGTACGCCTGGGTGCGCGATGGGGTCCACCCGATGCGGGGAAAAGACGCGGCGAGTCTGTTGCTGGCCCGTCAGATCGAGGGAATTCGAATCCTGAAGCAACAGGGGGTTCTGGTGAAAATCAACACAATCCTGATTCCCGGCGTCAATGAGGGACACATTGAAGCGGTCGCCGAAAAAATGGCTGGGTTGGGCGTGGACATCCTGAACTGCATCCCTCTGATGCCGGTTGCCGGGAGCGTCTGGGAGGATCTGACCGAGCCATCGCCGGAACTGTTGAATCGGGAGCGTGCCGCCGCCGGACGTTTTCTCCCGCAGATGCGCCACTGCACCCGTTGCCGAGCCGACGCGCTGGGACTGCTGGGAGGCGATCCGGAACTGGGTATCCAGTTGGTTAAAGAATACTCGAAAAAGCCGCTCAACCCCTCCGAGGATCGCCCGTATGTGGCGGTAGCGAGTCTGGAAGGCGTTCTGGTCAATCAGCACCTGGGCGAAGCGTCGCATCTCTGGATATTTGGACGCGAGGGCGACGAATTCCGCCACCTGGACAGCCGGGAAGTACCGGAGCCGGGACAGGGGGAAGAACGATGGATTCGCCTGGCGACTCAACTACGCGATTGTCGGGCGGTTCTGGTAAGCCGGGCGGGTTCCATGCCGCGCAATACCCTGGCCCGTCAGGGAGTGAAAGTCATCGAAACGGAAGGCATGATCCTGTCGGTGCTTCAGGATCTCTATTCGGGGAAGGCGCTTGCCCCGATGCGCCGGGAACGCCCCATGTGCGGGGCGGAATGCGGCGGCAATGGATTTGGATGCGCCTGAGCGCTTCCTCAACTGTCCCTATTGAAAGGAATGGAATCATGGAAACGCCGAAGCATCACTTTTTTGTCTGTGCCAGCTTTCGAGTGAGTGGAGAACCTCAGGGAGTCTGTCACAAGAAAGACGCAACGGATCTTTTGCAACACCTGGAAAGCGAAATCCTGGATCGGGGTCTCGACGCGGTTGTTTCCTCGACCGGATGCCTGAAGATGTGTGCGCAAGGACCGGTCATGGTCGAGTATCCGGCGGGACGCTGGTATGGAGAACTGACAACGTCGAAGATTGATGCGATCCTCGACGCGCTCGAGGACGATCCGGATCGGATGGACGAATCGCTGACGCTCTGAATCCGGTTTCCCCATTTGTTTCCGATGTGAGGATTATCGAGATGAAAACACAAACCGACAAAACCCCGATATGGCTGGTGGATACCACGCTTCGCGATGGGGAACAGACACCGGGCGTGGTCTTCTCTCCAGCCGAGAAACGGATGATCGCGCGCCTGCTGGCAGAGGTCGGTGTCCCCGAACTCGAAGTGGGAATTCCGGCGATGGGAGAATCGGAACAGAAAACGATACGGGCTATTGTTCAGGATCGTCTGGGCTGCCGCATCACCTGCTGGTGCCGGGCCAACGAGGCGGACCTCGAAACAGCGTTGCGCTGTGGGTCCGATTCGGTTCATCTCTCCTTCCCTGTCTCTGATGTCCAATTGGCCGTCATGGGCAGAAAACGAGAGTGGACACAGAACGTCATGGGGACACTGATCGCAAAGGCTCGAACCCTTTTCCCATTCGTTTCGATCGGTTTGCTGGACGCATCGCGAAGCGACAGCGCTTTTCTCTTCCAGATGGTGGGTCTTGCTTCTGAACAAAAGGCGGACCGGGTTCGTCTGGCCGATACGGTGGGGGTCTGGAATCCGTTTGAGGCTCGAAATGTTTTTCAGAAACTTTCCGGAAGTTTCCCCGATCTTCTGTTGGGCGTCCACACTCACAACGACCTCGGCATGGCCACGGCCAACGCGCTGGGCGCTGTCGAGGGGGGGGCGCGCAGTGTGGATGTGACGGTGGGCGGGTTGGGGGAACGGGCGGGCAATGCCCCCCTGGAGGAAGTGGTTCTGGCCCTGGAACTCACGATGCGGCGCGGCTGTGGCATTCGGACGAGGGCGCTCGATTCACTCTGCAAAGCGGTTTCGGCAATGGCCAATCGCCCAATCCCGCCAAACAAACCGGTTTCGGGCAGAGACGTTTTCCGGCACGAATCGGGTATCCATTGCCGTGCCCTGCTGGCCAACAGTCGGACTTACGAACCCTATCCGCCCCATATCGTGGGAAGAGCGGAATCGGAAATCGTCGTCGGGAAACACTCCGGGTCGGCTTCAATCACTCACATGATGAAACTGATGGGGTACCCCCTCGAACGGGCCGAAGCGGATCGGTTGCGCCAGGGAGTCTATTCCCTGGCCCAACGGAAAAAACGCAGTTTGACTTCCCAGGAACTTCAGGCGCTTTATCTGGAACAGAATGCAGGAGATGAACGAAGGAGATCTGTCCGATGAAATCACACATGATAAATCGCATGATTGGGTTCCTGGTCGGATTCCTGTGTCTGGGAATCGCGTGCGAACGTCCTCAGGAGAAGAAATCTTCACCGGCGTCTGTATCGCCAGCATCGGCGGCAGCCGTCTCGGAGATAGAAACCCCGCCCGAAACCCTCACGGTTTTCGCCGCGGCCAGCCTGGGGGAAATTCTGGAAGAAATTGCCGGGGAGTTTGAAAGCCGCGAGAAAGTCAAGGTGAGGTTGAGTTTCGCAGCCTCTTCCACCCTGGCCAAACAAATCGAAGGGGGCGCCCAGGCCGACCTCTTTATCAGCGCGGACAAAAGGTGGATGCTTTATCTGGTTGAAAAGAAATACACGGATGAATCCAAAGTGTCCCCGATTCTTGAAAATCAACTGGTTCTGATCGCGCCCGCGGCGTCCACTCTGACATTCCAGTGGGACGGTGGAAAACCGCTCGGGGAGGCCTTTACCGGGCGTCTGGCCGTGGGAGATCCTGACCATGTTCCCGTTGGGGAGTACGCCCGCCAGTCGCTGATCGCGGCCGGATGGTGGGAAGGGCTTCGCCCGCGTCTTTCTCCGGCAACTGACACACGCGCGGCCCTGCGGTGTGTCGAAATGGGGGAGGCGGAAGCCGGAATTGTCTATAACACAGACGCCAGAGTTTCGAAGGATGTCCGGGTGGTGGCGGAAATCCCGGCTTCGACTCACGAACCGATTCAATACTATCTGTGTCCGATTTCCAATGCACAACCCGTTTCAAGTCGGTTTGCAACTTTCCTGAAGGGGCCGGAGGCCCGGAAGGTCTTCGTGAAGGCCGGTTTCTCCATGCCCGGAACGGAAACCACTTCTTCGACAACCGAGGCTCGACCATGACGGAATACGCGCGGGAGGTGATGGGACTGTCCGTTCAGGTGGCTTTCTGGGCAACCGTGTTGCTTCTGCCTCCTTCGATTGCCTGCGCCTGGTTCCTGTCCCGCAGGGAGTTTCCCGGAAAATCTCTGGTGGAGGGGTGCCTTTACCTCCCTCTCGTCATGCCGCCCGTTGTGACCGGTTATGGGCTGCTTTGCTTCCTGGGCATTCAATCTCCGGTGGGACAGTGGCTTTCCGAAAACTTCGGGATACGCCTGGCCTTCACCTGGAAGGGCGCCGTTCTGGTCTCGATGGTCATGGCGTTTCCCCTGATGGTCCGTTCGATTCGCCTCTCGCTGGATCAGATGGATCGGCGCCTGGAAGAGGCTGCGCGGCTTCTGGGCGCCGGACCGATCCGGACCTTTTGCCGCATCACACTTCCCCTGGCTCTCCCGGGTATTCTGGCTGGTATGATCCTTGCATTTGCCAGAAGCCTGGGGGAGTTCGGCGCGACCATCACCTTCGCGGGAAACATCGAAGGGGAAACCCGAACGCTCCCCCTGGCCATCTACTCTCTCCTCCAACGACCTGGGGGAGATGCGGATGCGATGGCGCTGGTCATTCCAGCGGTTCTTCTGTCGCTGTTTGCCCTGGCGGCAAGCGAACGAATGACCCGCCGTGAAAGACGGGAGACGCGGACATGAATCTGGAACTCGATCTGAAACTCGACCGATCCGCTTTTCATCTGAATATCGCCTGTACGATCAACCGTCCCGCCGCGGGAATCTTCGGTCATTCCGGATCGGGAAAGAGCACGTTGCTCAAAACGATCGCCGGTCTCGAAACCACGGCTCGCGGACGCGTGGTGCTCGATGGGGAGGTTCTGCTGGATTCTTCCCGGAAAATTCGGGTGCCAGTTCACGAACGCCGGATCGGATTGCTCTGTCAGGAGGATCGGTTGTTTCCACATCTCAATGTGGAAAAGAACCTGCGGTTCGGACAAAAACGAAGGACAGACGACGATTTTGAAACCGTCGTCGAGACCTTCCATCTGCGTCCTCTGTTACAACGCCTCCCCAATGGCCTGTCGGGAGGCGAGAAACGCCGGGTGGCGCTGGGGCGTGCTCTGCTGGCGTCTCCTCGTCTCTTGCTCCTTGATGAACCCCTGAATGGACTCGACCCCCGACTACGCAGCGAAATCCTCGAATACCTGCGAGGGATCCACGAGCGTTTCAATCTACCGATTCTGATTGTCAGCCACAACATGGATGAAATCCTTTCCTTGACGGATCATCTGTTGGTGCTGGATCGGGGACAGGCGCTCGCCTGGGGTTGTTGCTCGGATCTGGCTTTGAATCCAGCCGTTTCGGAATCGGTCGGCCTGCGCGCTTTTTCCAACGTCCTGAAACTGACCCCGGAATCGCCGATCTCGGGTCAGGATCTCTGGCTCTGCCGCCCTGTCCTCGAATCTGACGCTCGGTCGCAACTCACCGGAGGCGACCGCCTGCCGTTTGTGAAAGCGCCCCGGATGCGTTCCGATGGGAAGGCGACCTTCCACGTCATTCTGCAACCGCGCGATATTGTCCTTTCACCCCGGCCCCTTGTGGATGTCTCGATTCAGAACCAGATTGCGGCGCGCATCGAGCGACTGATAGAATCGCCCGAGCGCGTTCTCTGTCTGCTGGACGCGGGGATTCGATTGCTGGCCGAACTCTCGACCGACGCATTTCACCACATGCGCCTCAAGCAGGGCGCCCCCGTCTGGTGCCTTTTCAAGAGCGAGGCTCTGCGTCCCATTTGAATTTGGAAAACTCCTTCCTGAGGAGAAAGAAGCACAAGGAGAACCACCCGATGAAACGCATGCACATCCTGCAACATGAACCCTTCGAGGACGAAGCCGCCATCGGCGCGTGGGCGACCGAACGCGGATACTCGATTTCCAGAACGAAATTCTTCTGTGACGACACGCTGCCGGAGACCGATTCGTTCGATCTGCTCTTGATCATGGGCGGAACGATGAATATTTACGAGGAGAAGAAGTTCCCCTGGCTGGTGGACGAAAAAGCCTTTATCGCCGACGTGTTGTTACAAGGACAGGCCTCTGTGCTGGGGGTCTGTCTCGGGGCGCAACTCATGGCCGATTGTCTCGGAGGAGTGGTTACCCGAAACGCGCACCGGGAGATCGGCTGGTTTCCGGTAGAACTGACCGATGAGGCGCGCCAATCTCCGCATTTCCGGGATTGGCCCCAGACGTTCACCCCCTTTCACTGGCATGGAGATACCTTCGCAATCCCCCACGATTCGCTCCACATCGCTCAGAGTACGGCTTGCGCCCACCAGGCATTTGTGTTTGGCGACCGGGCCGTCGGGCTGCAGTTCCATCTGGAGTACTACACCGAGTCCATTGAGGCCATGCTTGAGTGCTGCGAAGGAGAACTGGACCCCCAGGGCCGGTTCTGTCAATCGCCGGAAGTCATTCGTTGTGAACTCCACAACGTAACCCGGACGATTCCCCTGCTCCACCGCCTGCTGGATTCGCTGGAAGCGGTCAGGTAATAGGTGGCGCGCCCCCGATTTCTTCTTTCCCATTTCCCTGGCCCCTCTTTCGTCGCGTCGCGAGCACGAAAGAGGGGCATCCTGTTTCGCCACTTTCCCGCGACTGCCGCCGGAATTCCTACCGATTGGAATCTTTTTCGAGCCACCTCTTTTTGAATTCATAGATACAAAAATGTAGGGATGCCGATTTGCCCGCACACATTTCCGTAAGGACTGGACAGTTCTCTCTCGTTCAGATTTTGCCTCGCGTAAAACCTGTCCCCTATTTTTTACAAAAACTTCGCGAAAGCAGAATTGCCGAAATGCGCCTGTTTAAGGCCATTTCTTCGAATTTCACGTTTTGGGAATAATGACGGACGGGCGAACCGCCAAGAGAACCGCTCGCAGGAATCTTCCGTTTTCATCGTGGCACATGCCTTGCTCTTCCAGACAAATAACTGGTGAGGCGGGCCCCCTCCTCGAGGCGCACAAACACCGGATCTTTTTGAGAAAGGAAGAAGCATCATGTTTTACGGTACAGAAAAGTCAAGACTCTGGCCAGCCATCCTTCTGATCGCCCTCGTGTGTCTGATGGGTGTCTGGAGCTTTGCCCAGGAACCGGACGCGGCCTCGTCATCTCCTGTTGTTCCCGCAGTCACGGTTCTTGACCCGTCGGGCGCCAACACAGGCGGAATGGCGGATGTTACAGCTGAAGAGGCCGGGAAACCGACTATCGAGGAGGTGGCCACTGCGGTCGGACACAACAAAGTCTCGATCAACTTCGTCTGGACGCTGATGGCCGGGTTCCTGGTCATGTTCATGCAGGCCGGGTTCGCGGCAGTCGAGACCGGTTTTACGCGAGCCAAGAATGTCGCGCATACGATGGCGATGAACTTCATGGTCTATCCCATCGGGATGCTCGGGTTCTGGATTTGCGGGTTCGCCTTCATGTTCGGCGGTGTGGGCGGGGTTCCTGCGTTGGGAGCGGGTACAGCCGCTCTGAACCATGAATACGTTTTCCATCTGTTCGGAACCGATTTCGGTATTATCGGGCTGAAGGGATTTTTCCTGAACCCCAGCGTGTATGACGTCGGCATTTACACGTTGTTCCTGTTCCAGATGGTCTTCATGGATACAACGGCGACCATCCCGACCGGTTCCATGGCCGAACGCTGGAAGTACCTCTCTTTCATCGTTTACGGATTCATGGTTTCGATGTTTATCTACCCGCTTTTCGGCAACTGGGTGTGGGGGGGCGGCTGGCTTTCGACACTTGGGAAGAATTTCGGTCTGGGCCACGGACATGTGGACTTTGCCGGTTCCTCGGTGGTGCATCTGGTTGGGGGCGTGATTGCGCTGGTGGGTGCGATCGTTATTGGGCCGCGCCTGGGCAAGTTCAACAAGGACGGTTCCCCCAACGCGATTCCCGGCCATCATATTCCCATGGCGATCATTGGCACCTTTATTCTCTGCTTCGGTTGGTTCGGGTTCAATGCCGGTTCCACGATGGCGGGCACGGATCTGCGCATGGGTGTAGTGGCGGTCAATACCATGTTGGCTGGTTCGGCGGGCGCTCTGATGGCGGCCGTGATCATGTGGATCAAGTTCGGCAAGCCGGACCCCTCAATGATGTGTAACGGGATGTTGGCCGGACTGGTGGCCATCACGGCGCCCTGTGCGTTTGTGACGTCGCTCAGCGCTGTGATTATCGGACTCATTGCGGGTGTGCTGGTGGTGTGCGCTGTTTTCTTTGTCGAGCGGGTACTGAAGGTGGACGATCCGGTAGGCGCGGTGGCTGTGCATGGGTGCAACGGCGCGTGGGGTGTGTTATCTGTGGGGCTTTTTGCCGACGGGACCTATGGCGACGGCCTGAATGGCGTGGCGGGTGGTGTGACCGGTTTGTTCTACGGCGATGTGGGCCAGTTCCTGGCGCAGTGCATCGGCACGGGTACTTGCATTGTGGTGATCTTCATCCTGGCCTGGATCATGTTCAAGATCATTGACAAGATCATCGGGCTGCGTGTGACCGCCGAGCAGGAAATCGCCGGTCTCGATATTCCAGAGATGGGTGTGCTGGGTTATCCGGACTTTGTCCACACGCCCAGTTCGATGGGCGGTGGCGGCCATGTTTCGGAGTTCGTGAAGCACAAGTAAGTTGCCGAGGCGGAACAAACGCTGAGAATCAAGATCGCCTCAGAAGCCTGAACAGGGTAGAATCGGAGAAAAGGAGAAATATCATGAAACTGGTCATCGCATACATACAGCCAGACAAGTTGGGAGACGTCAAGCGGGAGTTGTACAGGGCAGATGTGTTCAAGATGTCGGTCGCCAACGCCCAGGGATGCGGACAGCAGAAGGGATTCCACGAATCCTACCGTGGCGTGGACATGGAGGTAAACCTTCTCAACAAGATCCGTATCGAGATCGCCGTCAACGAGAAGTTTGTCAAGCCGACCATCGATGCGATTGTCGCCGGGGCGCGCACCGGAAAAATAGGCGACGGCAAGATTTTCGTGCTCACACTCGACGAGTGTGTCCGCATTCGAACCGGCGAAACGGGCAACGACGCCATCGGTTAGAGTGTGCCAGCCCTCCCTGCGGCTATCGAAATCCAGATGACCGCGGGTGGGGACAATCTCCGCAATATATCGAGGCCGCGAGTCCTTATCATCAGGGACCTGCGGCCTCGATTTTCTACGCTCGGGCAATATGTCGGGAGAGGCAAATCAGGTACCTGGATCTACAGATGTACCGGCGGTGTTGACAGATGGAAGTCTTTCGCATAAATGGATCAGTATCGAGAAGTTTCCTGTCAACATCAGCCGTTGGTTGATCGAAAAGGCACAGTAGGGGAGTGGTACTAGTGGAGTAGGAGAAGAGAAAACAGAAGCCGTAAGTCCACTGTTTTCTGGTACCCCCGACCGGAGTTGAACCGGTGGCCTACGGATTAGGAATCCGGCGCTCTATATTATTTATCTCCTCTTATATCAGTATTATGTAACGGCTATTGAAATGGCGTGTGCCCAAGACGTGCCCGCCGCTCAACATTAACACGGCTTTTGCCCGATGAAAACTATCTATGCACTCTGTTTCGAAGCACCAAAGTTCAGGGCCTCAACCGCCTTTGCCGTTACTTCTGGAGAAAGGTGCGCATATCTCAGGGTCATGGTCATAGTCGAATGCCCGAGAAGTTCCCTGATCGTGTTCAGGGGAGTTCCAGCCAGCGCAAGGTGACTCGCGAAGGTATGCCTCAAGTCATGAATTCTACAATGTCCGATCCCGGCAAGTTTGCATACCCGGTCGAAATTCCGGGTCATGTTGTTCGGATAGTAGAAAATCGGGCCGCTTGTTCGCTTCATGCCTTCCAGTAATTCCCGCACCGCCGCGTTTAGGGGAATGTGCCTTGGCTTGGCTTTCGCGCCCCGTGCTGCCGATTTTGTGGTGTGCAGGGTGAGAATGCCCCGCTCAAAATCTATGTCCTCCCAGCGTGCCGCCAACGCCTCGCCCGCTCGTGCGCCTGTGTTCAAGAGAAAAACAACCAGACGATAGAGTCTTTCATGACGCCCTGTCATGATCTTATATGATTTTCGGTTTCTCGGTTTTATCTCGATTTCTACCCCAGTCCGCAAGACGTCAAGTACCGCTTGAATCTCGTTCACCCGAAGCCAACGCCAGACTGGTCGCCTTTCATCCGAAAGTCGTTCCAAATGTTCCAAGGGATTCTTGGAAAGTTTCCCATCCTTGACCGCCTTGGCAATGGCAGCTCGTAGAATACCCGCCTTACGGTTTATCGTGGAAGGCGATTCGCCGGCCCGTTTTAATTCCTGCCGCCAGGCGTTCACCGCTGTTACAGCTATGAGGCGGACAGGATTTCCTGCCCCGAAGTGTTCCTCAATCTGCCGCGCCCGAGCCTTGACGGTGTTGATATGGCTTTCCTTTGTAACTGGTTCCCGCCATGCCACATAGGCTTGCACGCATGTGTGAATGGAAAGGTTTTCATTTGTGGCTAGTCCGACCTCTCCACGCGCAATCTCCAGTTGGCGTTTTGCCATATACAGTTCAGCCGTTTTCCGATCCGCGATGCCCTTGATGCGTTCACGCACCCTCTGCCCCTCGATGCGGTAATCCAGAAAGTACGAAGACGTCCCTGTCTTGCTCTTTCGTTCGCGCAGTTCCATAATCCGCCCCCGTTTCGCGCCCACCACTCAAGATCCCGACTTGCCACAATTGTCACCTTACGCGGCTCAGTATAAAACTTTCCTGAGCTTTTGGCAAGTGGGGGGGGATGTTGGATTCTCTTGAAATCGGATCCTTGCCCCACATTGTTTCATCTCAGAATTTCTCGGAATTATTTCAAATGGGTGGATAGTTTTTCCGCAACATTTTCATGAAAAAAGTTTGACAAATTTGGCTATGTCGAGTGATATACCTGCAGTGATCGGTGTGATGATACGGTTCGCCATCCTTGAGATTATCTCTCGGAACTTCAAACACGTGAATCATCTGTGATGAGGGATCTATCTATGCGCGTGGAAGATCTGAAAAAAGGACAGACTCTCACAGGTCTTGAACCTGCTGTTTTGGCCACGTTGATTGCGATTGACCCCATCGCCGAAGGTTCGGTGCAGGTCATCTACAAGACCCCCGATGGAACAATCAAGGAACGCCTCATCAGCCGAGCCGACGAAGCCAGCCTTGACATCGCCACAGAGGAACGCCCCTGGGCATTCGACGGCAACGGAGAGGACTTCAAACTGGCCATCGAGGCCAAACGCATCGACCTCGCTTTCCTGTTCGACCCGATGATGGCTATCCACACCTCAAACGTCGAGCCTCTTCCGCACCAGATCACCGCCGTGTACGAATCCATGCTCCCACGCCAACCCCTGCGCTTCGTCCTGGCCGACGATCCCGGCGCGGGCAAGACCATCATGGCGGGACTCTACATCCGCGAACTCATCATGCGCGCCGACGCGCGTCGCATTCTGATTGTCGCACCCGGCAAACTGGCCGAACAGTGGCGCGACGAATTATACGAAAAGTTTGGAGTGGAGTTCCGGATCTTTTCGAGAGAACTCGAATTGATTTCTCCGAGCGGCAATCCTTTCGAGGACCAGGACCAACTGATTGTCCGCCTGGACCAGATGACGCGCAGCGAGGAATACCAGGAAAAACTCTGCAACGCCGGGTGGGATCTGGTGGTCTTCGACGAAGCGCACAAACTCTCCGCCACCTTCTACGGCCAGAAGGTGGACAAAACCAAGCGATTCCTCTTCGCGGAGAAACTCGGCGCCTACACGCGCCACCTCCTGCTCATGACCGCCACGCCTCATAATGGCAAAGAGGCCGATTTCCAACTCTTTCTGTCGCTGCTCGATTCAGACCGCTTCTACGGGAAATTCCGCGATGGCGTTCACAAGGTGGACGTCTCCGACCTCATGCGTCGCATGGTCAAGGAAGAACTGGTCAAGTTCGATGGCACCCCCCTCTTCCCGGAACGCCGCGCCTACACGGTCAACTACCAACTCTCCGACACCGAGGCCTCTCTCTACGAGGCGGTCACCCAGTACGTCCGGGAGGAAATGGGCAAGGCCGACCAGCTCGATGGCCAACGCCGGGGCTCTGTCGGGTTCGCCCTCACCTCCCTCCAGCGGCGCCTGGCCTCCAGTCCCGAGGCCATCTTCCAATCCCTCAAACGCCGTCGGGAACGCCTGGAAGAGCGGTTGCGCCAGGAGAAAATCGGTAATCGTGGCCAGCAGTTGCTCGCGGAAACCCTTCGCGACTTTCCCGACAATGGCAACAGTTTCCTCCCCGACGATGACGACGATCTGACGGCGGAAGAGCAGGAAAACCTCGAAGAAAAACTCGTGGACAGAGCCACTGCCGCCCGCACGATCACCGAACTCGAGGTGGAAATCCGCAGCCTCCTGGATCTGGAACAGCAGGCCAGGGAACTGGTCTCTTCCGGCATGGACCGGAAATGGGATGAACTCTCCCACACGCTTCAAAACAATCCCAACATGCGCGACGCCGGTGGACGGCAACGCAAAATCATCATCTTCACCGAGCACCGCGATACATTGAACTACCTTTACAATAGAATCGGAGGCGTTCTGGGCAACCACAACTCGATTGTGACGATCCACGGCGGAACCCAGCGCGACGAACGGATCCGGCTTCAGGCTCTTTTCCGCTCCGACCCCGAAGTGCGGGTTCTCGTCGCGACCGATGCCGCAGGGGAAGGTGTCAACCTCCAGAATGCCAATCTCATGGTCAACTACGACCTGCCCTGGAATCCCAACCGTCTGGAACAGCGCTTTGGCCGCATCCACCGCATCGGGCAACAGGAGGTCTGCCATCTCTGGAACCTCGTCGCCAAAGAGACCCGCGAGGGGGAGGTCTATCACCGCCTGTTGAAAAAACTGGAGAATGAAGGCCAGGCGCTTCAAGGCCGCGTGTTCGACGTTCTCGGAGAAGTCTTTGAGGAAGAAAGTCTGAAAGACCTGTTGATCGAAGCCATTCGCTACGGCGAGCAGACCGAGGTGCGCGACCGGCTGAAACAAAGGATCGAAAACGCATTCGATTGCAACCACATTCGTGAAATCCTCGAACGCAACGCCCTTTCCCAGGAAACCCTGAGCGCCGAGCACCTCTTTTCCGTCAAGGAAGAGATGGAAAAAGCCGAGGCCCGGCGGCTTCAACCCTATTTCGTTCGCTCCTTCTTCATGAAAGCCTTCGATTCTCTCGGAGGCGCCATGCACTCGTGTGAAACCGGACGCTTCGAGATCACCTATGTCCCCGATTCCATCCGCGAGCGCGACCGGCGCATCACGGGGCGCAATCGGCGCGAACTGGCTCCCGTGCTCAAGCGTTACGAGCGCGTCTGCTTCACCAAGGACGCCGTTCGTCCGATCGACAAACCCGGCTGGGCATTCGCCGTCATGCTCCACCCGGGCCACCCGCTCATGCTGGCAACGAGCGACCTCCTCCTCGAAAAGCACGCCAATCTGTTGCGCCAGGGGGCGGTGCTGGTGGATCCGCTGGACGACGGCGATCAGCCCTCTCTGCTCTTTCTGTTGACCCATGAAATCAGTTCGGGCGACGGTCATACCCTCTCGAAGCGCCTCCAGTTTGTGCGGGTCGCACCCGAGGGACAGGCTACTTTCGCGGGTTGGGCGCCCCACCTCGACTTGGAACCACTCTCTCCATCCGACCTTCCGTTGCTTCAGGAATTGCTCTCTGCCCCGTGGATCAAGGCCGACCAGGAGCAACGCGCCATCGCCCTGGCCGCCTCCACCCTGGTCCCCGAGCACTATCAGGAAGTGGCCGAGCGCCGCATGGCCCACGTGGACAAAACCCTCGCCGCCGTCCATGAGCGCCTCACCAAGGAGATCGCCTTCTGGAGCGACCGGTGGGAACGCCTCAAGGACGATCAGGACTCAGGAAAAGACGTTCGGCTGAACCTCGAAAACATGCGACGCACCATCAGCGACCTGGAAGCCCGTCTCGAGAGCCGCAAGAAGGAACTCAAGGCCATGCGCCACGTGGTCAATGGCACCCCCATCGCCCTAGGGGGCGCGTTGGTGGTCCCGGCAGGGTTGCTCCGCCGCCTGCGTGGCGAACCCGTCCCGATGGGGGCCGCTTTCTGTGCCGATGCCGCCGCCCGCGCCCGCATCGAGCGGATCGCCATGAACGCCGTCCGCCGCGCCGAGGAAGTTCGGGGTTGCCGCGTCGAGGACGTCTCGGCGCTCAAGTGCGGCTGGGATCTCACCGCCTATCCACCCGCGCAGAATGGCTACCAGCCCGACACGCGCCACATCGAAGTCAAGGGCCGCGTCCAGGGCGCAACTACCGTGACCATCACCCGAAACGAAATGCTCTACGCCCTCAACCAGTCCGACAAGTTTTTCCTCGCCATTGTCCTGGTGGGTGAGGACGACGCCGTGGAAGGCCCGTTCTACCTGCGCAACCTCTTCAATACCGAACCCGGTTGGGGCGTTGCTTCGGTCAACTACAACCTTGCCGACTTGCTCGCGCGGGCCGGAGGCGAAGGATGACGGTCCCCCCTCGTTTCCGCATTTTCGTCTCCAGCGTCCAGCGGGAATTGGCCGAGGAACGCCGGGCGCTCAAGGCCTTTATCAACGGCGACGCTCTGCTGCGGCAGTTTTTCGAGGTCTTTCTTTTCGAGGATCTGCCAGCCTCGGACCGCCGCGCCGACGATGTGTATCTGGAAGAGGTGGACCGCTGCGCCGTCTATGTGGGCCTGTTCGGGAACACCTATGGCTCGGAAGGGTTGGATGGCCTGTCGCCCACGCAACGCGAGTTCGACCGCGCCACACAAGGGGCAAAGCCCCGTCTCATCTTTCTGAAGGGGGCCGAGGACACGGCCCGTCACCCCAAAATGCAGGCCCTCATCCGCCAGGCGGGCCAGCAACTCATTCGCCGCCGCTTTGCGAGCATTCCGGAACTCACCGCAGGCCTCTACGCCAGCCTGGTCGAGCATCTGGTTCGTTCGGGCGCCGTTCAGACTGGCCCTTTCGACGCCGCAGCCTGCCGGGGGGCAACGCTTGCGGATATTTCGAACGAAAAGGTCGCCGCTTTCCTTGCCCGCGCCCGGCAAGCCCGAGGCTACGCCCTCGGCCCCGCCACCCCCATGCGCGACGCTCTGGTCCACCTCAACCTCCTCGACGGCGAGCATCCGAGCAACGCGGCGGTTCTTCTCTTTGCCGCCCAGCCCCAGCGTTTTCTCCTCTCATCGGAGGTCAAGTGCCTCCACTTTCACGGGACCGAGGTGCGGAAACCCATCCCCTCCTACCAGGTCTATAAGGGAGACCTCTTCGAACTGGTGGACCACGCCGTTGATTTTGTGATGGGAAAGATCGCCCGCGCCGTCGGTACCCGCGCTCGGGGCAACGAGGCGCCGGTCACCTACGAAATTCCCCGCGAGGCCGTGGCCGAGGCGATTGTCAATGCCATTGCCCACCGCGACTACGCCTCGAACGCCTCCGTGCAGGTCATGTTGTTTTCCGACCGGCTCGAGGTCTGGAATCCCGGCCAACTGCCCCCTTCGCTCACGTTTGCCGCCCTCCGTCGCCCTCATGCCTCGGTGCCGCATAATCCGCTCATTGCCGAGCCGCTCTTTCTCACCCGGCTCGTCGAGCGGGCAGGCTCCGGCATTCTCGACATGATCGCACTCTGCACCCAGGCCGGGTTGTCCGCGCCGGAGTTTCGCCAGGACGCCGGGTCATTCGTCCAAACCCTCTGGCGGCCCCAAACACCCGCGATCTCTCAAGTGCCATCCACTGCAACGCCCGAGGATGGCACCCGGATGGCACTCAGTCGGCACCAAGTCGCAATACTCCATAAATGCCTGACAGAAAACGCTTTAACCCAGTTGATGGCTCTGACCGGGCGGACTGACCGCACCAAGTTCAGGAACCAGGTACTGAACCCGCTAATCGCCGCAGGCTTCATCGAACAGACCGTCCCCGACAAGCCCACCAGCCGGCTCCAGAAGTACCGTCTCACCCCCAGGGGCCGCGCATGGCTGGACAACACCCGCACAGGAAAAGAGAAGACTTCGTGACCCACTCCATCAAATCCCCGCGCAAACTCATTGAGGTCGCGCTGCAGCTGGATGCCATCAATGCGGCGGCGCGGGCCGTTATCTTCAGCCAACTCGTCAATGATCCTGCTGGACTCAGGGAGGCGCAGAATGGCTACCAGCCCGACACGCGCCACATCGAAGTCAAGGGCCGCGCCAAGGGGGCCACCACGGTCACCATCACCCGCAACGAAATGATCTACGCTCGTAACCACGCGAACAAGTTTCTTCTGGCGATTGCCTTGGTGGATGAAGATGATAAAGTCGAGGGACCGTGGTACATTCGTAATCCATTCGAGTGTGAACCCGGTTGGGGCATCGCCTCTATCAATTATGAACTCAAAGCGTTGCTTGCACACGTTGAATCAGAATAAGGAGGAACGCTTTATGAAGCCATTGAAGAAAATAGTTCTCCGAAACTTTCGATGCTTTGAAAATTTCGAAATGAATTTAGACCCAAGACTGACCGTATTGGTTGCAGAAAACGGTAGTGGGAAAACTGCGATCCTCGATGCCATCGCCTTGGGGCTTTCCCCAATTCTTACCCGCCTTTCATCGGCAAACCAGCGACTGAAAGCACCTGGAGTCAAGGACACTGATTTTCGTGTGGTCAAAACCAGCACAAGCCGGGATGGACAGCCAAAGTTTAGTGCAGCTCAATACGTTCAGGTCTTCATGGAGACAACAGACCATCTTTTTTGGGATTACTGGAAAGCATCCAGTCGCTGGGCGTTAGATTTATTGCCACCAAATAAGGTGGGGCAGAGCCATTTGAATAGGTATTTGGATGCAATAGCAATAAACTCTTCTCTGGGGTCAGATTTGACCACATTTCCTGTCGTTGCGTACTATGGAACGTCTCGTGCTTTTCTCAATATCCCTGGAAGATTACACCCCAGTTACGCCGACTATTCCCAGCAAGCTTCCGCCTTGATAGGCGCTCTGGATGCAAGAAGCAATTTCAAAGAATGCCTGCAATGGTTCGATGCAGCCGAGGCAAATGAATTACGAATGAACAAAGGCTGTAATGAACAGAACTTCGAGGAATTACCTGCGTTGGCTGCAGTTCGTCAGGTTGTCTGTGAAATTCTCGGCAAGGGAATATCCAGTCCTCGTTTTGATATGCCTTCACACAAACTGATTGTGGATCGTGAACTGCCGGATGGACAAAGTGTCTCTCTGCGTGTTGATCAGTTGAGTCAAGGCTATCAGGCTATGCTTGCGTTGGCTATGGATTTTGCCCGCCGGATGACACAGGCCAATCCCGACTTTGTCGATCAACCTACCGATTCAGATCCGTTCTTGGGACCAATGCCACTCAATGCTCCAGCCATCATGCTAGTGGACGAGATAGACTTACATCTGCATCCATCGTGGCAACAGCGTGTGCTTGGTGACCTCATGCGTGTATTTCCCAAGACACAATTCATCGTGACCACACATAGCCCACAGGTATTGACCACTGTGCCAGCCAAATGCATTCGGGTCATCTCCAAAGATGGTAACATTCGGATACCATTTGAACAGACAAAAGGAGATGAAAGTGCTTCTGTAATGGCATCTGTGATGGGAACAGATCCTGTACCAGGAGTCGAGGAAGCCCGTTGGTTGAGCAAGTACAAAGCCCTAATCCAAACGGGACAAATGGATTCTGAAATCGCGATTAATCTGCGTCAGAAATTAGATGAACACTTTGGCCCACGTCATCCACTCGTGCAGGAATGTGATCGCCTGGTTCGTTTTGAGAAGTTTAAGCGGAATCTCCATCCCACCACAGAGGGAACGGCGAAGGAGGATAAATAAGTCATGCACCAACTACATAGAGGGGTAGAACCGACTTGTCTATGTCACTATGATTACCGAACTGATAAATGGGTTTGTTTTTCAGAAATCAAAATGATACCAAAAAAGACAGAACGTGACGACATTCAAAATAAACTGGAGAGTATGCAAGGTCGGTTGTGCGCATATTGCGAGTGTGATCTTGACTCTCATGGTCAACACATAGAGCATTTTAGACAGCGGAGCCGTTATCCTCAGGGGACATTTGAATGGGACAATCTCTTTTTATCATGTAAACGAGAAAATTCTTGCGGAAAGTATAAAGATAAGATCGTTCCCTATAATCATCTTGATCTTATAAAGCCAGATGAGGAAGATCCTGAGCATTTTTTCCATTTTATCGCAGATGGAACAATTGAGTTGAGGCAAGATTTAACACCATCGGAACAACATCGAGCAAGAGAAACTCTGCGTATTTTCAATCTGGATGCACAAGGTGGTTCACTCCGCCATATGAGAAAGAGACAGTGTATGGGTTATGTTCAAATTGGTTTAGAAATCCAGGAGATGACCACGTTATATCCTCCGGAGGATTGGTTACCTTTCCTGGAAGATGAACTTGAAAAAGCTCTTAATCTACCTTTCTTCACTGCCATTAGGCATACTTTGACTCCTATGTCAATAGATATAACAACAGATTTTTTCTCTGAATAGGCCCCCTATGACCCACCCCATCAAATCCCCGCGCAAACTCATCGAGGTCGCTCTGCCGCTGGATGCCATCAATAAGGCGTGCGCCCACGAGAAGATGCCAGGTATTGGCGCACACCCTCGTGGGATTCACCTCTGGTTTGCACGCCGTCCTCTGGCGGCGGCGCGGGCCGTCCTCTTTGCCCAACTCGTCAACGATCCCGGTTACCAGCAGGGCGGCGGGTTCAAGTACGGCATGAACAAAAAGGACGCGGCCATCGAGCGCCAGCGCCTCTTCAAGATCATCGAAGATCTCGTCCTGTGGGAAAACACCACCAACGAGACGGTGCTCGAGGCCGCCCGCGCCGAGATTCGCCGCTCCTGGCGTGAGGTCTGCGAACTCAACCGCGACCACCCCCAGGCCACCGAACTCTTCAACCCCGACAAACTGCCCGCCTTCCACGACCCTTTCGCCGGGGGCGGCGCCATCCCGCTCGAGGCCCAGCGCCTCGGCCTCGAAAGCTATGCTTCCGACCTCAACCCCGTCGCCGTGCTCATCAATAAGGCCATGATCGAGATTCCGCCCCGGTTCGCGGGACAGTCCCCGGTGAATCCGGAGTATCAGGAACAGGGACCGCACCAGAAGGCCGCGCAGACCTGGAAAGGGGCGGAGGGACTGGCGGCGGACGTGCGGTACTACGGTGAGTGGATGCGCGAGGAAGCCCGGAAACGCATCGGCCACTTGTACCCCCGGATCGAGATCACCCCGGAGACGGCTCAGGATCGGCCGGATCTGAAACCCCTGGTCGGACAAAAACTCACCGTCATCGCGTGGCTCTGGGCGCGCACGGTCAAGAGCCCCAACCCCGCTTTTTCCCACGTGGACGTACCGCTCGCCTCCACGTTCGTGCTCTCCAGCAAGGCGGGCAAGGAAGCCTATGTCCTCCCTGTCATCGACGGTGACCACTACCGCTTCACTGTGAAGACCACAGGGAGCGCTGATTTTCAAATGGCTGAATACGAAAACGCGAAGAACGGTACAAAACTGGCCCGAGCAAACTTTGCTTGCCTAATATCCGGTACACCCATCTCTGGGGACTACATCAAGTCGGAAAGTCGTGTCGGGCGCATGGGAGCAAAGATGATGGCCATCGTGGCCGAAGGCAAGCGCGGGCGAGTGTATCTCGCGCCAACGCCGGAGATGGAAGCCATCGCCCGGACGGCCAAGCCAACTTGGAAACCGGATCTAAAGGTCACAACACCCTGTCATGATATTGATCGTCTGCCTATGTACGGGATGTACACTTGGGGCGACGCATTCACTCCCCGTCAGTTGGTGGCGTTGACGACGTTCAGCGACCTGGTGGGAGAGGCGCGCGAGCGCATCCGGCTGGACGCAGAAAAAGCATGGGAATCACGCGGAGACGCGGAGGGCGCGGAGAAAGAGACGGGGACACTCGAAGGTACGAATACGAAGGGAAAAACAGGATCACACGAAGGCACGAAGGACACAAAGGGGGCATCGGATTGCGCTTCACTTCGTGTCTTTGTGTCTTCGTGTGAGACCTCTTCTTCTCTTCTCCGCGCCTCCGCGTCTCCGCGTGAGACAAATTCCGTTCCCGACCCCCGCCCCCTCGACCAGGGCGGCACCGGCCCCACCGCCTACGCCGAAGCCGTCAGTGTCTATCTGGCGTTTGCGGTGGATCGTTGTGCCGATTTCTCCAACGCGGTTACGAGGTGGGTGCCTGGAAACCAGAAAGTGATGAACCTTTTTTCAAAGCATGCGATTCCGATGACATGGGATTATCCAGAAGCGGCTATTCTCGCAGATACTGTTGGAGGTTTTGTCCCGGCATCAGAATTCATTGCAAATTGTCTTCTAAAACTATCTCCTGTCGCTGGTGGTTTTGCCGCTCAGGCAGATGCCCAAACACAAACAGTCTCTCAGATCAAGACCATCTCCACTGATCCGCCCTATTACGACAATATAGGCTACGCCGACTTATCCGACTTTTTTTACGTCTGGCTCAGGAAAACTCTTCGTCTTGTTTTTCCTTCGCTTTTGGCTACGATTGCCGTTCCAAAGGCAGAAGAATTGATAGCCACCCCCTATCGTCATGGCACAAAAGAAAGAGCAGAAAGATTCTTCTTGGAAGGCATGACACAAGTCATCCACAACCTCGCGGAGCAAGCGCACCCCGAAGGACCGATTACGATCTATTACGCCTTCAAGCAATCGGAGAATAACGGCGATGCTGGAACCTCTTCCACTGGCTGGGAAACGTTCCTGACTGCCGTATTGAGTGCGGGCTTTGCCATCGTCGGGACCTGGCCGTTACGCAGCGAACAGGAATTCCGCATGATCGGTATGGGCACAAACGCCCTCGCTTCGAGCATCGTCCTGGTCTGCCGCAAGCGCCCGGCAGACGCGCCGACGGTCTCGCGCCGCGAGTTCATCCGCGAACTGAACGCCGTCCTGCCCGAGGCTCTGGATGAAATGACCAAAGGCTCCGGTGATGACCGTTCCCCCGTCGCCCCGGTGGACCTCTCGCAGGCCATCATCGGCCCCGGCATGGCCGTCTTCTCGAAATACGCTGCCGTACTCGAAGCCGACGGTTCCCCCATGACCGTCCGCACTGCCCTGCAACTCATCAACCGCTTCCTGGCCGAGGACGACTTCGACGCCGACACGCAGTTCTGCCTCCACTGGTTCGAGCAACACGGCTGGAGCGAGAGCGCCTTTGGAGAAGCCGACGTGCTGGCCCGCTCCAAATCCATCAGCGTGGACGGCCTGAAGGAAGCAGGCGTGATCGAGAGCGGCAGCGGCAAGGTCCGCCTGCTCAAGTGGGCCGAGTATCCCACCGACTGGGACCCGCGCACCGACACCCGCACCCCCGTATGGGAGGCGCTGCACCACCTCATCTGCGCCCTGAATCAAGGGGGCGAGTCCGCCTCGGGCGCGCTCCTGGCGGCCCTGGGCGGCAAGGCCGAAGCCGTGCGCCAGCTGGCCTACCGCCTCTACACCCTCTGCGAGCGCCTGGGCCAGGCCGAAGACGCCCGCGCCTACAACGAACTCATCACCAGTTGGACCGGCATCGAAACCGCCTCCAGCGCCAGCACCCGAAAAGACACGGCGGTGCAAGAGGACTTGTGGGAAAAGTAATGCCCCACACGAAGACACGAAAGTAGAAAAAGGAACGACCATGACCCTGAAACCCTGGCGTGAAATTGCCATCCCCCACTCCGACGTCCTGCAGGGAACCTTCCAGCAGTCCGAGTTCGCCGCCGACATCACGGCTGTCCAGTCCGGCCAGGCAACGCAGGAGTACCAGGACGCAGCGGATTTCTTCGAGCGGACCTTCATCACCGAGGGCATGGGGCTGTTGCTCACCTCGGTGGCGCGGCGGCTCAACGGCCAGGGGGGCGACCCGGTCATCCAACTCCAGACGGCCTTCGGCGGTGGCAAGACGCACACCATGCTGGCGGTCTATCACCTGGCCATGCGCCAGTGCTCTCTCCAGGACCTCCCCGGCATTCCGGCGCTGCTGGATCAAACCGGCTTGATGGACATCCCCCACGCGCGGGTGGCCGTGCTCGACGGCAACCACCACGCCCCCGGCCAGGCGTGGAAGCGCGGCCAGCAGACAATCCACACCCTCTGGGGTGAACTGGCGTGGCAACTAGGCGGCGAGGAAGCCTTCGCCCTGCTGGCCCAGGCCGACGCCACCGGCACCTCGCCGGGCAAGGAAGTACTCAAGACCCTCCTGGAAAAGTACGCGCCCTGCGTCGTGCTGATGGACGAACTGGTCGCCTACATCCGCCAGTTCCCGGAAGGAGCGCCCCAGAGCGGCGGAACGTTTGAGAGCAACCTCTCCTTCATCCAGGCGCTCACCGAGGCAGTGAAACTGGTCCCCAACGCGATCGTGCTCGCTTCGCTTCCGGAGAGTGACCCCAAGAAAGCCGGTCCCGACGGCAACGTCCAGGTGGGCGGTGCTCGCGGGATGCAGGCGCTGAGAGCCCTCGAGAGTTACTTCGGGCGGGTCCAGGCGCTCTGGAAACCCGTCGTCGCCGAGGAGGCGTTCGAAATCGTGCGACGGCGGTTGTTTGAACCGATCCGCGACCCCCAGACGCGCGACACCATCTGCCGCGCCTTTGCCGATGCCTATGTCAAAGAGGGGTCTAAACTGCCCTCCGAAACGCAGGAAGCCCGCTATTTCGACCGCCTTGTGCAGGCCTACCCCATCCACCCGGAAGTGTTCGACCGGCTCTACGAAGACTGGTCCACACTGGAGGGTTTCCAGCGCACACGCGGCGTGCTGAAGTTGATGGCGAAGGTGATCTCCCGCCTGTGGAAGGACGACAACAAGGACCTGATGATCTTGCCCGGCTGCCTGCCGCTCTACGACGGTGGAGCGCGAACTGAACTGACCTGCCACCTCCAGAATGGCTGGGACGCTGTGATAGATCGGGACGTGGACGGTGAACGTGCCGAAACCACGGAACTGGAGACCAAGGAGACCCGCTTCGGGGAAATCCAGGCCGCACGACGCGTGGCGCGGACCCTCTTCTTCGGTACCGCCCCCTCTGCTGTGGCCACAAAAGAAATGGGAAATCGGGGGATGGAACGCGCCCACGTCCTGCTCGGCTGCTTTCAGCCCGGCCAGACGCTCTCCACCTATTCCGACGCGCTCAACCGCCTCTGCGACCGGTTGCACTACCTGAACGCCTCGGACGACAAGGCAAAAGAGACGACTCGGTTCTGGTTCGACACGCGCGCCAACCTACGCCGCGAGATGGAGGACCGCAAGCGCCGCTTCAAGGACGAGGACATGCGTCCCAAACTCACGGACGTGTTGCGGCGACTCACCAACGGGGCGACATTCTTTGATGGCGTCCATGTTTTCACCCCCCACTCCGACGTGCCGGACGACGGTGCGTTGCGGCTGGTCGTGCTGCCACCGGACAAGTTCTACAGCAAAGCGGAACCGAAGTGGGCTTTCGAGGAGGTGCTGACCTATACCCGCAACAATGGCCAGAAGCCGCGCCACCGGGGCAACCGCCTGCTCTTCCTGGCGCCCGAACACGGCGCCTACAGCCGTGTCAGCGATTGCCTGCGCACGGTGCTGGCGTGGAAATCCATCGTTGAGGATATCGAGTCCAACCGGCTCGTCATAGACCAACTGCAAAAGAAGCAGGCCGAGAAGGAACTGAAGACCGCCGAGGAAGTTATCCCCAGGGCCGTTCGAGAATGCTACCGCTGGCTGCTCTGCCCCTCGCAAGCCCAACCCACAACGCCCGAGGCCACGGTGGAAGCCATTCCGCTGAACACCAGCGGAGCCACACTCGGCGCTGAAATGGAACGGGTCTGCATCGAAAATGAATGGGTGATCGGCACCTGGTCGCCCTTCCACCTGAAAACAAACCTGAAGCAGCTGTACTGGAAAGACGGAAAAACGGCGGCCAGAGCGATGGCGTTCTGGGAAGACTCACTCCGTTACCTCTACCTGCCCCGTCTGAAAGACCGCAGCGTGTTGTCGAGAGCCATCACCACGGGCGCCGGAACCCGCGACTTCTTCGGTACGGCCTGCGGCCAAGACGGCGACACCTTCGAAGGCTTCAAGTTCGGAGACGCCAACGTCCAACTCGACGACACCCTGCTGCTCATCGAGCCGGAAGCCGCCCAACGCTACGAAGCCTCCCTCGCGAAACCCGAACCGGCGCCACTCCCCACAACGAGCAGTGAGGGTGGAATCCTCTCCACCCCCGTGTCTGGTGGAATCTCGAGTGGCGGCATGGGAACACCCGGCGCCACCGCACAGACGCAACCCAGGCCCCAGGCCCGACTCTTCTTCGGTTCCGTCAGGATCAACGCCTCCGCCGCCAAGGCCAAACTGCGCGAAATCTCCGATGAAGTCATCAGCGTGCTCGCGAATGACCCCAATGCGGAACTCTCCGTCGAATTGGTGATCCGGGCCGAGTTCCCGAACGGCGCCTCAGACCAGACCCGGCGAGCCGTTTCCGAAAACGCCACAAGCCTCGGATTCAAGAATAATAATTGGGAGTGAGCAACAAACAAGAGGCCCGGGGCGGAAAACAGGGCGTATGGTATAGGGGCTTGTTTTTTCGGTTGCTCGAAAGAATTTGTAGGTAAATTCCGAATACGTTTTTCGCATTGGGGCCAGAATACAATCCCGTCTTCGCTGGGGACGGGTGGGGCGAGAACTGGGATGCGTGGACCGTACGTTGGAAATGGGGCATACCCCAAACAGGAGTTGGAAACAAAGTCCGGTTTTCGAGGCTTTTGAAAGCCAGAGAGGACTCTATTCAGGAGGGTAGCAAGGTTAAAGGGACCTCTGCTTACCCACATTCTTTAGGAGAGGGCGGTATACTATGTCCTTACGCTGCAAAGAGACTGGAAAATATGATGATCTGTTTGGCCCTCCAAGTGCCTATTCATTTGAACCAGTAATAGATGGTAAATTTCGATCTTTTGTGAAAATTTTTCCGAAAGACAAACGAGAAGAGGCTGAAATGGAATTGCGGCGCGAGACCGGCGCTTTTCGGAAAAGAATGGAGTTTGAGAAAAGAAGAAAGTTGAAGGATATCAGGAAGACTGCAAAAGCCCTAAAATCAGCGGCTCTTGCTATTCGGGAACTTCGTGATTGGACGGGGATGCAAGAATTGCCGCCTGTCGCGGCGCGTTATTTCCCGGAAGATTGCGATCCTGATACCAAGAAAGCACTTCAAGACTGGCCGGGGCAAGAGCATTTGCTACATACTCTAGAATACGTTTTGGAGATGGAGCCAGCCCCTGAGGTTAAATATCCTTCTCATGTGCCACAATGCAAAACCCATAAAGAAAAATGCACATATTATGTTAGGATGAAATGGGAAGGATCACTCAAGAAAGTGGAAGAGAGTGCGGAATCTCTTTACCTGTTGGGCGCATTTTTGGAAGGAGTAAAAGAAAAGAGGGGAAGACCTGTGAAGTCTTCAATTCGATATTTAGCATACGTATTGTGTGAAATGTTTAATAATTTTTTAGGCTCTAAGCCTAATGAGCACTTGCATCGGGTAGAAACTGGAACAGAGGATTTTCGCGGCAAGAAGAAACCAACAAAGTTAGGGCGCTTTATGCTATCCGTATTTGAAGCCTTGGGAGTAGAAGTCACTTCTAAATCCTTGGAACAGATGCTAGAACCCTACTATCGTGCTCGTTCTCCTAAAAAATAGTATATGCCTGAAAACCACCGTTAAGCGTCGCCACCCCGGTTTTCTCATGGCGGGAGAGAAGCCCTCCTGAAAGTTTTATCTTATGGGAAGAAAGCGGTTTCCGGGAACGCCAATCTTCTAAATTCGTGATCTGTTTTGAATCGGCAAGAGGCTTCGGTCGAATCACGAATCGGATCGAGGAACGTTATGGCAAGCCATTGCCCTAAAGTTCTTCGGCATCCGGATAGCATTTAGTGTTGATTCATTATGGTCGAGCGTGGATATTGAGGGAAATGACGCCCCTGAAAAATAGGATAAAATTCGATAAATATCAGTCTTTCCGGAAACGAAATGTTTTGTGTACAGATTCAGATACGGCCAGAGGATCAGGTCGAATCTCGAATCGGAGCGCAGAACGTGGACGAAAGCCATTCCCCCCTCCTCTCTGAAATACTTCAGAAAATTAACCAACTGGATTTCAAGGTCTCATCCTTGGTGGCTGCGCAGTCACGCAGGCCAGTAGACCCGGCGTACCTGTCTTTGGCCGAGGCGGCGAGGTTGTGCGGACGGTCTGTGCGCGGCCTGCAGTCGTGGTTGGGGCGTTGCGCGGACGATCCGGACAAGCCTCCTGTGCGCCGGTTGCATGGACGTGTCCATAAGGCGGACCTGTTGAGGCTGCTTGAGGGGTCTCGCAAGATCGGACGGGGTGAGATTGTGCGCAACTTGCTCGAAAGAGGAGGCCGGAAATGATTGGGCGAAAAGATCGTGAGAAGTCGAATGAGTTGGCTGTTTCTGAGTACTTGGGTGGAGCGGCCATTCTGGCTGCTGGGGCGAAACTGATTCGCGTGGACGCCCCCGGTGCGTTCGAACGCAAATGCAGGATGATTTTCAATGACGAAGGGGGTGCGGCCAGCGAACTGCTGATGGCTCACCTGCGCGGCACGCTCAAGGTTTCGAGTCTGGAAATGGCGGATGCGATTCAATCTCTGAAGACCCGGCTGTTTGCCGCACGCGCAACCTGAACAAAATTACCCGGATAAAGGGCATCCCAAAGTCTCTCATGCTCCGATCAATCCTCCAGTACGTCATCGAAAAGGACGAAAGAGAATGCCTGAAACAGCCAGAGCACATGACATCTTCTATCTCCCATTGAAGAAAAACTATCTCCCCGAAACGGGCTGGAGGGAACACTCATCGGAAGACGCCGCGCAACAAGAGAAATGGAAACAAGAAGGCTACACCAACTTTGGCATTGACACAGGCAAGTCCGGCCTGATCGTTGTTGACCTGGACGTGAAGAGCGGCCCCAACGGCATCAAGGCATGGGAAGAACTCTGCGCCCAACACGGCGGTTGCCCGCTCACGTACACCGTCAAAACAAAGAGCGGGGGGCAGCACCACTACTTCTGGGGCGCCTCGCGAAACACTGTCGGCAAACTGGGGCCAGGCATTGACACCCGAAGCCAGGGTGGGTATGTAGTAGCCATCCCGTCAGCGGGATACTCCATCCTGCATAACGTCCCAATCATTCCAGTCATGAAGTGGCTGCAGGACATACTGCCACTCCCAAAGTCAGAGCAATACCGCGACGACTCAGACAAACAGATTGTCGTGAAAGACGATCCGCGAGATGTAGAATGGGTCATTGCCATACTCAATAGCATGGAACCTCCAGTGAAGGGGACGCGCAACGACGCCCTGTATAAACTCGCGTGTAAGGCGCATGATAAACAAGTCACCGAAGAAACCCTCACCGAACTCCTGCAAGACTACAACGACAAGCACAGCCTGGAACAGGACATTCCAAAAACCGTTCACAACGTGTACCACTACGCCGAGGGGAAACCAGGCGGCAAATCCGTATTGGAATTCACCGCCATCGAGCAACCGGAAGCGCCAGCGGAACCAGCAAAACCCGAGAAGAAAACACGCAAGAAAAAAGAAGATGATGAAGAAGTCAAACTCGACCTGGAGAATGACCCGTCACCCATTCTCATAGCCCAAATGAACAGTATGAACGCGCAATGGTGTACCGTGTTGGGTCTCGGAGCGTTTGAAATCATGCGCCGGGAAAAAGACGCTCGCGGCTACAACCACTACAAAGCCTACAAACAAGGCGACTTCCTCAACTACCACGCAAACGATCGTATTGAGATCATGACAAAATACGGACCTAAGTTCGTAAACATCGCAAAGAAATGGTTGGAATGGAAAATGCGCACAAACTACAGTAAAGGCCCGATCTTCGATCCAACAGGCCAGTGTGGCCCAGACTACCTGAATACCTGGCAGGGGTGGGCCGTTCAACCCGTCCCAGGCGACTGGTCCCTGCTCCGCAACCACATCTGGGAAAACATCGCAATGGCCGAAGGGCCGGAAACAGCCAACGAGCACTTCAATTACATCATGAAATGGTTTGCGTACATGTTCCAGTACCCCGCAAAAGTACCCGGCGTTGCCCTCGTGCTACGCGGCCTGAAGGGAACCGGAAAGAGCGTCATCGGGGAAGAAATCTGCAAGATCGTCGGCGCCCACGGCAACAACGGATCTGGCGGAATCAACCTCACCACGCAATACAACTCCTACATGGCAAACTGCATATTCAGCCTCGTGAACGAGATCACCTGGGCAGGCGACAAAGAAGGCCAGGAGATCCTGAAAGACCGGATCACCGCAGAAACCCTCAGAGTTGAACCCAAGGGCAAAGACGTTTACCACGTGAAGAACTTCCTTCACATCATGATAACGTCCAACGCCCACTGGGTTATCCCGGCCACAGACGATGAACGCCGCTACGCGATGTTCAATGTTCTTCCAACCCGTCGAGGGGACGATGCGTTCTGGGATGCGGTCTTTCACCAGATGAACAGCGGCGGACGAGAGGCCATGCTCTATGAACTGCTCAACTGGCCGCTCGGAGACTGGGCGCCAAGGAAAGGCATCCCGCGCACAAAAGCACTCGAAGAACAAATTGTCTCATCGTACTCCCCAACACAACAGTTCCTGGCCGACTTGATTGAGTGTGGAGAAGTCCCCCAATCCTGGATTCACACGAGCATCCAGAACGGTGACTGGCAAGACCACCCACAGATAGTTCTCCGGGATGAAATATCAAAAGCATTTCAACTTAAAGCCGGATTGAAAAACGAACAAATTGCCGGCGTTAAACTTGGAAAAGAAATCAACAAACTAAAGGTCAAGGAAAACTTCCCGCACTTCAAGCCACAGCAAAGGATAAACGGACAACATGTCCGGTTTCACCTACTGCCACCGCTCAGCAACCCCGTGTGGGACTCACTGAGGGGGCAATGACGAAAGGAGAAAGGGCAACGAAAATGACTGACGAAGAAAAATCCAGGACAGAAGCCGAACAGGCAAAACTCAAGCGAGATTATGACCTTACGTGCAAGTGGGCATACCCTCTCGAAAAAGGGTCAAGGTGGGCACATTGCAAGGCAAACCCGCCGAACATGAACCAGGAATTCCCAATCGTCAGACACGATTGCGACGACTGCCGCCACTACAAAGACATGGGAACAGAAAACCGGGATTGTGGCACAATCTGGCAGTGTCAACACTGCGAATACTACGAAACGGAATACACCGAACCACCCACACCCGATCCAGTGTATGCGTGTATCGCAATGCCAGGCGACCCGATCCCGACCGACAAGAACAGACTGGCCTGTTCTCTCTTCAAAGAACAGAACTGGTGGAAGTAAAATGACACCCTACTCTGCCGAACTGAACCCCAAGACCCTCGACAACCTCACGGAGAAAGCAAAGAAAATGATCCCCATATTCCCCCCATTCCGAAAACACATCCACACGCACATCCCCAAGGACCCAGAGACCGAACTCTCCAAAATCCTCAACTCGGAATCCCAGACCTGTGGCCAGTGTGACCACTTCGACAGCCACAACCGATGCAAAAAGCGCAACATCCTGGTCTGTCTCGACACCCCCCGCTGCCGAGATCAGTTCAAACCCCACCAGGCGCCGGACCCTGAGCCGAAAAAACCCGGAGTCTGCCTCACCTGCGAACACCTCGACCAATGGGGCGTCTGCAAACGCATCCAATACCTCGTGGCAAACGATTACACCTGCCCAGACTACAGCCGAAACACCCCCAAATCCTTGAATCCCGCCCCGCCAGAGGCAAAACCCACCCCCGGACGGGTAGAGGAGCAGCCAAGACCACCAGAACGCCCACTCGCCAGGCGCCAAACTGGACCAGGGGAAACTCCGCTATGACCTCATCCCCCCTGAAGTCCTCGAATCCCTGGCCCAGATCCTCACCGACGGCGCCAAAAAATACTCCCCCAACGGCTGGAGGGAAGTCCCGGACGCCGAGAACCGCTACTACGCCGCCCTGGAGCGCCACCTCCAAGCCTGGAGACGCGGAGAAGTCATAGATCCTGACTCTGGTTGCTCCCACCTCGAACACGCCCTGACCAACGCCGCCTTCTTGGTCGCCCTGGAGGGACAAGACTGACCACCTTTCACCCCCCATCCCCCCCTCACCCCTCGTGACTTTCCGGCCACGAGGGGATCTTTTTGCCCTTTGGCCCTGTAACAGAGTGTAACAGGGTGTAACAGGGAACCAAAATTTACCTGTTACAGGATATTCACAATAAAACCAACGATCTACAGGTGCCTGTAACAGGTGTAACAGGTGTAACAGGTAAAATCCAAGTCCGCCCGTGCATGTGTGCGCACATGTGCGCACGTGATGCGCACACACACATACACGCACGCACACACACACACATTGTTTCATTTTTACCTGTTACACCTGTTACACCTGTTACAAGATAGAAAATAAAGGACTTATATGTAACAGGTAAATTTCCGCACCTGTTACACCCTGTTACAACGCTTATTTAATTGGCAACTACGCTTGTAAAGAAAACATTACACGCCTAAATTTTCACAAAAAAGTTGCTCATTTCTGCGAATTCTGCCCTTTTGGGGTCCCATCCGGCCTCGGTCGAGGGGTTCACCCCCCTTTTCGCACATTATCTGAAAGCGAATAAAAAACGAAAACTCTACCTGGTGGATGCACCAAAAAAGAGTGGAATTCCACCCTCCAAACGTGGAAACATGAACCGTGATTTCACGGCTGAAGGGGGAGACAAAGGGGAGACAAAACCGACTTCGATCCGACTTCAGGATCCAAAACCCCGGCAGGTGTGGCTGGTCGAGACAAAAAAAATCTGAAAAAAATCCGAGAGTGATGACACGCCCCCCTGTGTAAGAGAAGAAGGGATGTTTTCACTATTGGCTGACCAAGGGGCTAAACTCCCGGAAAGGGGTGGCCCCCCTGGCCCCACTACCCGCTGAGCAGTCCTTGGTTGACCCCGCTTCAGATCTTTCTTTACTTTCACCGCAACCGCCCCCCACCCGGTTATGGCGTTGAAGCGCATCATGGCTGAACCCCGGCCATGATGCTGTGCTTCAACGCCATAACCCTGGCCCTCGTAACAGCCCAACGACCTACCGCTTGCATGTACGACGGGAAGGTTTGCGCACCTAAAACCCCTGAAATCAGCACTCTGCAACTTCGTTAAATGTGTATTTAGCGAACTTGACCCCTTCCAGCCCCCCCCCAACTTGTACCCCCAACCGGATGAAACCCCTCACGAAAATTGCCCAAGGGTTCTAAACCCTTGTACATCCGCATCGTAACACCTCTTCCCTTCTTCACCTTGCACACTTTTACCCTTTATTCCCTCACTCCTTGTCGTCTCGTTTCCCCTTCATTTCTTTCCCACTTATTGCCTTCCGCAGGCTGTTGAACATGCCTGTCAACAGGGGGCTTGCGCGTATTTGTGGGATCTTTGATTCCTTTCATTCTTTCTCTCCAAGGAGCCTTATCATGACCACAACCAGCCTTCCCCTGAGCGACGACCTGTTTGAAACCATAGTTGACCGGTACAACGCCCTTCAAGAAACCATCTACTTTGGCGGACCGACACGTCGCCTGACACGGGCGTTCAAGCAAGTAGAAGAGGATTACTTCCGTGTTGCCCGTCGCGGCTCCTTCTCCCCTCTGGCCCTGGCTCTGACGTTGTCCGAGCGCCACCCAGAGAGCGCCCGGCACCAGGCGGTGGTGGCGCGCCTCACCGCCCAACAATCCCATCAGGAGTATCTGCCGTTCTGAGGTCGAAACGTGGTGGAAACACCGCGTCTGGGCGTTTGGCGCCCACTGATGAGACCGAAAGGAGAAAGACCATGAGAAAGAGTCTGCACCGACACAACGCCAAAATGCGCCGGATGGCCAATCAGAAGGATTGGGTACAGCACCGCGAGGACGGGTGCCCGAACTGCGGGTACGAGGAGGACAGGCACGGGAACTGTTGTCATTACGGGGATGCTTTCCCCGACCACTCGTCGGCTTATGTTCATTGCCCGACGTGCGGCATGGAAGTATGGGGCGCTGTCATCGACTGGAAGGGCCGTGTCGTTGATGCGCACTCATCAGGTGTACGCCCCGATTTCCGGGGGATATTCCGTTATGAAAGCATCCGGGCCTTGTTTGGCGTGATCGGCCCGGACACATTTTTCCGGCTGTATTGAAAGGAAACGGCCATGATCGTGAACTCGAAGCGCCATCCCAAACACGTCACGCACGGCCCGATCTGGAGGCGTGGCGTGTTTCGGGCGTTGGCCTGGACTCCTACCGGGCACACGCACATCGTCGAATGGGACAGCCCGGACGGGCGAACTCCAGAGGATTGGGACGTGGTGGATCGCACGTGGGTTGCATCTGGAGAAGACAGGGAGGATTTTGGCTCCCTTCTGGAGGAACTGAAATGATTCTACTCAAAGCGGACAATTACGGGGCCGCGACTGTCTTTGAACAGTCTATCGGTCCGATAGTGGAAACCCTGCGCCACACCGGGAGATTCGAAGTCTCGATTCGCCAGCAGAAAGGCGGGGGCCCGCGCCTGGTGATCTGGCAAAAGACAGGATCTGACGTTTTCGTTGATGAAGTCCGGTATTATGTCCTGGTTTACCGGCCTCTCTTCGGCACTCCGGAATCCGTTTCCCATGTTTGGGATCTTTTCCGGGAATCCGCCTGTCACTACTACGCCCGATTTCGGCGCGACCATCCTCATATGCCTGCCCGTCGCCGAGTGGAACTGGCGCGTAAGGCGGCGATGGAGTACATCTCATGACCCTTGACGAACTCTACGCCGACCTCGACCTGGTCGAGGATGAAGACCTACTTGCTCTCCTGCTGGACGACCTCTGGCGGGAGAGAAAGGATTGAGCCATGCGAAACAAGCCACACAAACTGGTTGCGCGTAACCAGGAAGGAAGAAGCGTCCCGATTATCACCTTTCACGCGAAAGCCCAATGGGAATCCTGGCGCCTGGTAAACCTTGTATTGGGCATTCTCCGGCTTGACCTGCCACCAGACCGGTTCGACCACCTTTACCACATCCACGGGAAGGACAAGGTGTATGACGGAGAAGGAACGCGGCTTCCACCGGCAGACGATCTGGACCGCTGGCGCCGCTACAACAACCTGGCGCAGCACTTCAGTTTCCTGAAGAAAAAGGCTGAAGAGGCCCGCGAAAAATTCAAAATGGAGGATTGACCCATGTCCCTGATGGAGTTCCCGATATGAACAATTCCCTTCCCGACTACTGGGAAAGGCAGATGATGAAAAAATAGCCCCCCCCATTTTTGTCTTCAAGCCCGTGAGGCGGCCCAGACCGTTTCACGGGCTTTCTTTTTGATCCGGCCATGGGCTGGAAAACATTTCTTCGAATATGGAGGCACACGCAATGAGATCGAACTTCTATGTGGTGAAGGTCCATCGAACCTACAAGTCCTGTGGGTTTGTCCTGGAAATGGACGAGACCGTCTACGACCGCCAATCCCATACCTGGCTGGTGGGAATACCCGGTGGCGAGGCGCAGGCGATTGTGAGACGCCTGAACGCCAACCCGGTATGGAAGCCCGAGGACATCAAGGCGCCCCGGTATTTTGCGAGATTGTGCGAAAGGAGACCCGCAGCATGACAATGGAACTCACCCCGGACGAGCATCGGGCCGTCTCGATCTGGTTGACTGAAACCCGGTGGCAGGCGGTGATCCGGCAGGATCAGGTACTGGCTCGCGAGCTGGAGCACGTTCGCCGGGTATTGCGGACACCCGAGAAGTGGACGCCGGAACAGATCGAGTGGATCAGGAGGGCGAAAGATGAAACCGTATCCCTTCATCAGTGATCCCTTCCTTCGCCAGCAACTGGAATTCTTTCTCAAGGCCCCGCCGGTGAAGCAGGCGGAGGTTCTGGGATGCCTGGCGCTCTACGCCCAGAACTACAAAGTGGCGGTGGACGGCCTGAGCCATCTCAATCGCGGCCTGGAAGTGGATCGGGACCGGTGGAAAACCTGGTACGAGGCCGCGGAGGAAGACATCAGGCAGCAGAATATGATCATCGCGACACTCAAACGGCAACTGAAAGGAGAAGTAGCATGATTCACGACGAGGACATCGAAATGAGTGAACTGGGCAACCCGGACCGGATCGGGAGGTACTGCTATCGCATCCACTCCGAGGATGAAGTCAGCGTCTGGACGGACGAGGAGAACTGGTTCTTCGAAGGTGCGGAAGCCTGGCCCCTGATTGACGCGATTGAGGGAGCCGAGATGCTGGAGGACGAAAGACAGGCGACCAGCCTGCTTGACGAGTTTTTCAACACCGCGCTCTCCTGATTCTCAATCCCATTTTCACACCCGACCCGCGAGGCGTTTGAAAGCGCTTCGCGGGCTTTTTTTGATCCGCCTGAGCGGGTCTCCTGAGAACTCCGAATATGTGAGGTGTGTCATGAGTAACGCAGCCGTCGAGAAATGCCTGCAGGAAATCATCCGCCTGATGGAGGCGGGAACGATCCCGTGGAGGAAGACGTGGTTCACCCGGAAATGGGGCGTGGCCCGCAACGGCGCCACCAACCGCCGCTACACGGGCATCAACACCATTCTGCTTTCCCTGAATGATTACACCGATCCCCGGTGGGTGACCTTCAAACAGGTGAAGGACCTGGGGGGACACGTGAAGAAGGGCGAACACGGAACCCCGATTGTGTTCGCCAAGCAGGTGAAGAAGGAAGAGGAGTCAGAGGAAACCGAGCGGAAGAGTTGGTACAGTTTCCTCCGGTACTACCACGTGTTCAACGTCGAGCAGACCGAAGGGTGCGACCTGCTTCCGCTGCCGCCGCCGGAGACGCGCCCCAACACGCCGGTCGAGGTGGCGGAAGGGATCGTGGCGGGAATGCCGAATCCGCCGTCGATCCTGCACCAGGGGGACCAGCCCTGTTACTCGCCCGGCAAGGACCGGGTCCTCATTCCCCCCATCGAGCGGTTTGAAAACAGCGAGGAGTACCACACGACGCTGTTTCACGAACTGGTTCATTCGACCGGCCACGCCACGCGCCTGAACCGTCCGGGGGTGATGGCGCGCAACGCGTTCGGGAGTGAAGACTACGGCAAGGAGGAACTGGTGGCCGAACTCGGTGCGGCGTTCCTCTCTGCCCGGTGCGGCATCGAACAGCCGATCCTGCCCAACGCCGCCGCGTACCTTCAGAACTGGCTCAAGATCATCAAGCAATCCCCCAGCCTCCTGGTCTCCGCAGCGTCCCAGGCACAGAAGGCCGTGGACTACATCTCCGGTGTGAAGAGCGTCGAGGAGGAGGAAGCCGCATGAGGTACGACTACATCGAGCATCCCAGAATCGGCGGCCTGGAGATCCGCAACACGGTCACAGGCCACAGCGTTTTCCTGCAAGGAAACGAGGCCTGCGACGTGTTAACCGAGATCGAGCAGATTGAAGAAATGGACGAGACAGGTGAAATCCTTGAGGACTTCCTGTCCGCCTGGGAAGACGTGATGGAGGAAGAATCATGAAGTTCAGCCAGATGTTCCACGAAGCGGAAACTGTCCGGCGGAAGAAGCAAGACGAAAACCGACAAGCGATGGAGCGCATCAAGGCCCACGCCGAAGCCAACCGCTCCGAGGGTGAGGCCAAGCCACCGGATGGCACTATCAGCCTCATGGACATCCTACAGGCCAGCCGCAAGTAGTCCTCCCACTCCAAGACCCGGGTGCCGGTTCTCGAAAGACCGGTGCCCGGTCTAGACATCATCACTCGTCTCGTCATGTTTTTGGGTGGACTCAATCTACGGAAAGTCATACTATACCTCGTAGTTTTAGAAAATGAGGGACATAAATTCGTGTGGTTGGGGAGAACACAGGAATGAGAATAGAGAGAGCCATGGGTGATAAAGAATTAACGGTTGCTTGGAAGCGGTGTCATAAGAGGGTTCTGTTCCTGATCGCGTGGGGAGTCTTTCTGTTTGGTATTGCGCATGCGCAGGCTGCATCGGTCTATCGGGTAAAATCCGACGCGGCTGCGGGAGGCGACGGTTCTTCCTGGGAGAAAACGCTCGGAACCCTGCAAGACGCTGTGAACGCAGCAGCCTCGGAGGGCGGTGAAGTATGGGTGGCTGCTGGGACCTATGTCAGTACGGGAACCCAGGTTGTCAGCATCCCATCTCAAGTCCAGGTCTATGGTGGGTTCACCGGGACGGAAACCGTACTGACGGATCGAAATCCAACCGCGAATCAAACGGTCATTGACGGACAGGGAAGTCGCCAGGGGGTGAAAAATGTGGGTTTTCTGGACGGTTTTACCGTACAAAACGGCAGAGGCGGCGGGATTTACAACAACGGTACGGTGACGAATTGCACGGTAACAGGAAACTCCGCAGCCAGCAACGGCGGCGGGATTTACAATTCCGGCACGGTGACCAACTGCACGGTGACGGGAAATTCCACAACTGGCTCTAACGGTGGCGGCGGGATTTACAACGAAGGTACGGCGACGAATTGCACGGTGATGGGGAACTCTGCAACTGGCACCAACAGCAGCGGCGGCGGGATTTACAACTACGGGACGGTGACCAACTGCACGGTGACGGCGAACTCCGCAAATGGCAGCGGCGGTGGGATTTCCAACTCCGGTACGGTGATGAACTGTACAGTGACGGGAAACTCCGCAACCGGCTCTTACGGTGGCGGCGGGATTTACAACGATGGTACGGTGACCAACTCGATTGTCTGGCGTAATGATACCTCTGACATTGCGGGTTCCCTCGCCGAGGTCACCTATTCCTGCTTTGGCGAGGCCACGGCTGAAAACACCGAGCAGAATCTGCGGGCCAACCCGCGATTTGTCTCCACGGTGGGCGACGACCCGCAGAAGTGGGATCTGCGCTTGTCGGCCAATTCTCCCTGTATTGACGCCGGAACCACAACAACCCAAAACCTTCCGGCGACCGATCTGGCCGGTAATCCTCGTCCAGGAGGTGACGGATTGGTGGACATGGGGGCCTACGAAAGCCCCGATGCTTGGACGCCAGGGATTCCAGCTCCACCAGTGGTGCTTTTCGTTTCACCCCAGGGCGACGGTTCCACGGGACAGGATTGGGCCCATGCGTTTCAGACGATCACCAGCGCGACCCAAGTGGTTCAGACTGACTACGATTTCTATGAAATCCGTGTAGCTGCGGGGACTTACCACGAGGGGTGTGAAGTCGTTTTGCCTGGCCGAGTCAGCCTGATTGGTGGATGGTCGGGGAATGTTTCCAACCCCAATGAGTGGGACGTGGCGCTTTTTAAGACCGTGGTGGATGGGGGAAATGCATATCGTTGCATTAAGAATTACGGTTGTCTATATGGTTTTACTGTGCAAAACGGGAATTCCGATGACTCCGGCGGCGGGATAAACAATTCCGGTACAGTGACGAACTGCACAGTGACAGGAAATTCCACAACGGGCTATTCCGGTGGCGGGATTTACAACTCTGGCGGCATGGTGACGAACTGCACGGTGACAGGAAATTCCACAACGGGCTATTCCGGTGGCGGGATTTACAACAATTACCACGGCACGGTGACGAACTGCACGGTGACGGGAAATTCCGCAACGGGCACTCACGTCTCCGGTGGCGGGATTTACAACGCCGATTCCAGTACGGTGACCAACTGCATTGTCTGGCGCAATGGCACCTCCGACATTGTGGGTTACCTTGATTGGGTCACCTATTCCTGCTTTGGCGAGGCCTCGACTGAGAACACCAAATACAATCTGCGGATGAATCCGCGGTTCGTTTCTACATCGGGTAATGACCCGCTACTGTGGGATTTGCATCTGCAGGTCGATTCACCTTGTATTGACGCCGGAACCACGGCAACCCAAAATCTGCCAACGACTGATCTGGCAGGCAATCCTCGTCCCGGTGACGATGGGTTGGTGGACATGGGCGTCTATGAAAGTCCCGATGCTTGGACTCCAAGGCAACCCGCCCCGCCAGTGACGCTTTTCGTCTCACCCTCGGGCAATGGTTCCACGGGTCAGGATTGGACCCATGCGTTTCAGACCATCACCAGTGCAACTCAATCTATTCAATCGAATGACGATCTCTATGAAATCCGTGTGGCGGCGGGGACGTACCGTGAGGGGCGTGAAATCGTTTTGCCTGGCCGGGCAAACCTCATCGGCGGATGGTCGGGCAATATTTCCAATCCTGGGGAGCGGGATGTGACGGTCTATAAAACCGTGGTGGATGGAGAGAACGCGTATCGCTGCGTTTGGAATTACGGCCTTCTCGATGGACTGTGGGTTCAGAATGGATCTACCACGAACGGTTTCGGCGGCGGGATTTACAACTCAGGCACAGTGACAAACTGCACTATGACGAGCAACTCCGCATACCAAGGCGGCGGCGGGATTTACAACGCCTACTCCAGTACGGTAAGGAACTGCACTATGACTAGCAACTCCGCAATCGTCGGTGCCGGGATTTTCAACGCCCCCCAAGGTGCTGTGACCAATTGCCGGGTGACAGGGAACGCAGTAAAAATGGACGGCGGCGGGATTTACAACGACGGGACGGTGACGAACTGCACGGTGACGAGAAACTCCGCATACCAAGGCGGCGGCGGGATTTACAACTGGGGCATGGTGACAAACTGCACGGTGACGGGAAACTCCGCATACCGAGGAGGAGGCGGGATTTACAACGCCCCCCACTCCAGCACGGTGACGAACTGTACAGTGACGGGGAACTCCGCAAAGCAAGGCGGTGGAATTTACAATTACTACCGCACAGTGACAAACTGCACAGTGGCGGGGAATTCCGCAACTGGCTCCGGCGGCGGAATTTACAATTACTCTGGTACGGTGACGAACTGCACGGTGACGGAGAACTCCGCAACTGGCTCCAACAGCTACGGCGGCGGGATTTACAATTCCGGCACAGTAACCAATTCGATTGTCTGGCGTAATGATACCTCCGACATGGTGGGTTTCCTCGCCGACGTCACCTATTCCTGCTTTGGCGAAGCCACGGACGCTAACCATAATCTGCGGGCCAACCCGCGATTTGTTTCCACGGTGGGCGACGACCCGCAGAAGTGGGATCTGCGCTTGTTGGCCAATTCGCCCTGTATTGACGCCGGAACCACAACAACCCAAAACCTTCCGGCGACCGATCTGGCCGGTAATCCTCGTCCAGGAGGTGACGGATTGGTGGACATGGGGGCCTACGAAAGCCCCGATGCTTGGACGCCAGGGATTCCATCTCCACCAGTGACGCTTTTCGTCTCGCCATTTGGCGACGGTTCCACGGGACAGGATTGGGCCCATGCGTTTCAGACGATCACCAGCGCGACCCAAGTGGTTCAGACTGACTACGATTTCTATGAAATTCGGGTCGCGGCGGGAACGTACCGTGAGGGACGAGAAGTCGCTTTACCAGGCCGAGCCAGCCTGATCGGTGGATGGTCGGGCAATATTTCCAATCCCGATGCGCGAGATGTGACGCTTTTCAAAACCGTAGTGGATGGAGAAGACGCGTATCGTTGCGTCACAAATTACGGTTTTCTCGATGGTCTGTGGATTCAAAATGGATCTGGTACGAATGCATCTAAAGATGGCGGCGGGATTTACAACATGTTTGGCACGGTGACGAACTGTACTATGACGAGCAACTCCGTAACTGGCTCCGGAGGTGGAATTTACAATTACTACGGCACAGTGATAAACTGCACTATGACGAGCAACTCCGCAACTGGCTCTCACAGTTTCGGTGGCGGGATTTTCAACATGTTTGGCACGGTGACGAACTGTACTATGACGGGGAACTCCGCAACGGGCTTCAACAGCTCCGGCGGTGGGATTTACAATGCCTACTCCAGCACGGTGACAAACTGTACAGTGACGGGCAACTCCGCAACTGGCTCCAACAGCTACGGCGGCGGGATTTTCAACTACGGCACGGTGACGAACTGCATCGTCTGGCGCAATAGCGTGTCCGATGTGGAGGGCGATCTGTCGGGTGTGAGTTACTCCTGTTTTGGTGAATCTACAGGAGGCAACCACACTACAAGCGCCGATCCGAAGTTCGTTTCCATGACGGACGCCAATCCGTTAACGTGGGATTTGCGTCTGCAGGCCAGTTCTCCTTGTATTGACGCCGGGACTATGGCGGTTCCCAATCTACCGGCGATCGATCTGTTGGGCAACCCCCGCGCACAAGGAGAGGGAGTGGACATGGGTGCATACGAGACCCAGACGCAATTGTCTCTGATGGTTGAGACCAATCCAGTCAACATCTGCACAGTATCACAAGTGCCGGATCAGGCCACTTACATGTACGGTACAACGGTAACACTGACGGCGATACCCAAGGACGGGTATCATTTTACTGGCTGGACAGGTAATGTCAACGGTTCGATGAATCCACTGATTGTGACCATGGACTCGACCAAAACGTTGACGGCTAACTTTACGATCAACGAATACAGTCTGACTGCAACCGCCGAGAACGGTTCTGTGGCGAAGTCCCCGGACCAGGCGACCTACACCCACGGAACGACGGCGAGGTTGACCGCCACACCCGCCGCTGGGTACCATTTCATAAGTTGGAGTGGTGCGACGACCAGTACGGCCAATCCGTTGGATACAGTGATGGACTCGACCAAAACGCTCACGGCAAACTTCGCAATCAATGAGTACGCTCTGACGGTCGAAGCAGAGTATGGTTCGGTCGCGAAGTCGCCGGAGCAAGTCGCCTACGCGCATGGCACAACGGTCACACTGACCGCAACGCCCTCGACCGGGTACCACTTCACCGGGTGGAGCGGTGCGACGACAAGTACCCTTAGTCCGCTGGATCTCGTGATGGACTCGACGAAGACGTTGACGGCAAACTTTGCTCTTAACGAGTATGCGTTGGTGGTTGAAGCGGCGCATGGTTCGGTGGCAAATTATCCAACTCAGGTGGCCTACGCACATGGCACAACGGTCACACTGACCGCAACGCCCGCAACGGGGTACCACTTCACCGGGTGGAGCGGTGCGACGACAAGTACCCTCAATCCGTTTGTAGTGGTGATGGACTCAACGAAAACTCTGACAGCTCATTTTTCTATCAATGAATATGCGTTGACGGTTACGTCTGATCCGCCCCACAGTGGGACGGTGGCGAAGTCGCCGGAGCAAGTCGCCTACGCGCATGGCACAACGGTCACACTGACCGCAACGCCCTCGACCGGGTACCACTTCACCGGGTGGAACGGTGCTACGACAAGTACCCTCAATCCGCTGGATCTCGTGATGGATTCGACGAAAACGTTGACAGCAAACTTTGCACTTAACGAGTATGCGTTGGTGGTTGAAGCGGTACACGGTTCGGTGACAAAGTCACCCGATCAGGCGAGCTACACACATGGCACAACGGTGACCCTAACCGCCACACCTGCGGTGGGGTACTATTTCACAGGATGGAGTGGCTCTACAACGAGTACCCTCAACCCGCTGGTGATGACCCTGGATTCGACCAAAACATTGGCAGCCAATTTCGAGTTCTCGGCTCCGGCGAGCGTGACGGCGGTGGGGAATACCTACAGAGTTCTGGTTAACTGGTCTCCCTTGATAAATGCCAGAGGTTACGTATTGGAGCGGATGGCGAGTACATCGAACACATCGCCCGTTATCTGGACGCTGGGTTCGGTGACGGAGTTTGCCGATGATATAGCAGTGCCGGGCGTGGTGTATTCGTATCGGGTCGCGGCATTGGACGATGCGGGTAATTCGGGAACTCCGAGCGAAGCGGTGACGGCTTCGGTGACGCCCGAGGCGGGCGTGGCAGTCAACTATAAAGTAACGGCCAAAGGGTACTCGCTGGTGCGTGATAAGGCCAACAACCTGACATTCACAGGCTCTGTTCCCGGCACGATCAAGATCATGCGGCTCAAGACAGTACCCTCGAACACTGTGGACGACCCGGCCCAGGGTATTTACTACCTGGCGAGTCTGGACCAGGTGCCCACGCTGAAGATCAATGGCGACGTGAAGACGTTGGCGTTCGACGTGCCTGCTTACTCGCTTGATGCCTCGGGCTCGGTTATGTCGGTCTCGGCCAAGTCGGTCATGTTCCTGAAGGCTCGTGAGTTCGGCGCAATTTCGATCATGGCAACGAAACCCTCCGAACAAGGTCTCTATGCGCGTACTTTCATTGAAATGACAGGAACGTCATCGGTTCCAGTGACAATCAAGGTCGCAGGGGCGGTGGTCGAGGCAATCGGTTCGACGACAGGCGTGGGACAGCCCGTGAAGTTACTTAGTGTGGCGTCGAAGTCCTACAAGAACGAAGTGGGGTTTAAAAAGACAAGCCTCGGCGCGGTGGGTTCACTACCGAAGGTGGTGGCTGAAGTCGCGGGAACGCCTGCGCCGCAGAGCGAGGCAACGCCGTGCTCAATCCAGGGAAGCATGCTCAAGTCGGTGACGGTTTCGGGCGGCCCGATCGTGGCGGATGAGATGATCGGCCTGATCGACAAGGTGACGGTGGCGGGCGGTAACCTGCGCTGCGGCCTGATCCAGTCGGGCAAGGACCTCGTACTCCTGCAGGCGACGGCGAAGAAGGGTGTGGGCGGCGCGGTTGGCACGGCAGGCAAGCCTGGGCAAATGACCGTGCAGGCCCAACCCAACAGTAAGAGCATGGCCATCGCAAAAGTCTCTGGCCAGACGGGGGTGTCGGGTATTTTCCACGCAGGTTACGATGCGACGACGGGTAACCCGAACTACAAGGGCGGTATCGCTATCCTGCAGACAAAGGCGCCGTACGTTGTAGAAGGCGCGGCGTTCCTTGATCCGGCGCTGGTGACGAAGATGAAGGTGTTGCCGAAGACACCGGCACAGCAGATCGAGATTAACCCTGCTTTTCCGTAAAAATGGGACAGTACTCCTGAGGGAAAACGATCGAGCAACGGAACAAAACGATATTAAGAACTTTGGGGAGAAGCCTGGGGACGGGTTTTCTCCCCAAAGTTCTTTTTGAAGTCTTTTTGAGACCAATTCCCATTTCCTTTTAGTAATTGTGGGTGGACATTTCCGGGCGGTGGCGATACCATCTTCTGGTTGCTGTATTAGAAAATTGGAAAGATGAATCGTCGAGAATGAATACGATAGTTTCTTGACCAGGCGAAGGAGAACGAGAAATGACTGGTGTTCCAGTGTGGCGTGCGCGGGTAAAGATACTGCTGGTTTTAGCCCTTGTCTTTATCATGGCGAAAACGGGCAGTTGGGCCGAAGTCCCCTCTGGCCCGTTGTACGTACCGGGCGAACTCATCGTCAAGTATCGTCAACCCATGACGCTGAAGTCGAATTCTTCGACAGGGAACACTCGAACGGAGGTTTCGGCTTCCCGTTCCCCCTGGAAATTGTCGGCGGAGCAATCCTCCCGTACCGCCTCGCTACGCACGCTGGACCAACGCTTCGGTCTGTGTGCTGTGTCACCGGTCTTTCACGGAGGCGCTATATCGGCTACCGGTACCGGAACAAACGGGCCGGATGAAACGAAATCTGCCACGGCAAGCGGCAACACTCCTGACGCCAATTCCTCTTCCACCCCTCAACCTTCCGCCTTCCTTCTTTCCTTCGACCCTTCCACCGACTTGGAGGCGGTTCAAGCGGCCTATTCCGCCGACCCGAACGTCCTTTATGCCGAGCCCAACTATCTCGGCTCGCTCTGCTACACGCCATCCGACCCGCTCTACGCCCAAACGAGCGCGGACCTGAACCTCGTCGGCATGCCTGCCGCGTGGGATGTACAGGCGAGCGCGGGCGGTTCAGCCCCCGTGGTCGTTGCCGTTATTGACTCTGGTATTGAAAGTTACCATCCCGATCTTGCTCCGGCGCTGGATTTGGCCAATTCGTGGAACTTTGCCGACAATAACGCTGTCATTCAGGACGATACTGGGCACGGCAGCCGCGTGGCGGGTGTCATCGCCGCAGCAGCCAACAACGGCGAAGGCATCGCGGGGATAGCAAACGGTTGCACGATCCTGTCACTCGACGTGGCCACCAGTTCGGGCGTTATCACTGCGGCCAAAGTGGCCTCCGCCATCAACTGGGCCGTTGTGCGCGGCGCAAAGGTCATCAACCTCAGCCTGCGTTTCAGCGCCGAAAGTCAGACCCTGCGCGATGCCTGCAACGCAGCCTACGATGCGGGTACGCTGCTGGTCGCCGCCGCAGGCAACGAAAATCAGGGTGACGCGCCTGTCTATCCCGCTTCCTACGAGAGTGTGATCGGTGTCGGGGCGGTTATGGACGACGGCTCCACCCGCGCGCCCTGGAGTAACTTCAACGGTAACGCCCTCGGCACGGGTAGTAAGATCGTGGATCTGGCCGCGCCCGGCACGACGATTTTTTCTACCATCCCCGGTTCGCAATACAACGGCACCTACGGCAGCGGCACCAGTTTTGCCGCGCCGATGGTGGCGGGTGTCGCCGCGTTGCTCCAGGCCAAGTACCCCGACCAGTCCGCCGCTGCCATCCGCGACCATATTCTTTCCACCTGCGCCCCTTCTTCCGCAGGGGGAGAGGAAGGAAATCTGGGCCATGGCCGCCTCGACGCCGCTGCCGCGCTCCAAACGCCCATGAATCCCCGCGTTGTCATCCGCTCCGTCGCCGTGGATGACAACAAGTCCTACGACGCCGACAACGACGGGGACGGCGCGCTCGACAAGAACGAAACCGCCCGCCTCATCGTCACCCTCGCCTCGGAAAAAGCCGCGGCCCGCAACGTCGCCGTCACGCTTTCCACGGCGGACACCGATATAGGCCCCATTGCCGACGCCACGGCGGACTTTGACATGGTCAATCACGGAAAAACCATTGCCAACAGCGCCGACCCCTTCAGTACTGTGACGGTGGCCAATGTAACGGTCACGAAAAAAGTCGCATTCAACCTCGCCGTTACTGCCGACGGCGGCTATTCCAGCAACCTCTTCTTTGAACTCCCCATCGAAAACGAACAGGTCATCTTCGGTGTGAAGAGCAACCAGACCTTCACAAACGCGACAACCTACCATGTCACGGGCAACCTGTCCTTGCGCGGCAACACGGTGATCCAGCCCGGTGCGGTGTTCAAGGTAGATCCGGGTGTGGACGTCCGCGCCGACGCCACATGTAACCTCTCGGCGGTGGGGACAAAGGAGGAACCGATCCTATTCACGGCGGCCAAACCTTTTAGCAGCGCGGGGCTCTCGTCGAGTAGCAACCTTGGGCCACATACCGAACATGTCAATCTGGATGTCTATCAACAGGTGGTTTATGTGTCAGCATCCATGGGTTCGGATATGACAGGAAACGGATCTCAGGAAAATCCGTGGGAAAGCATCCAATTTGCTCTCAATCAGATCACTGACGCTTCCGGCACAAAAAAATACGCCTTGCTCGTGGCGGTGGGTTTGTACACTTGGACTGGCGACCAAGTCGTAACTATGAAGGATTATGTGGACCTATTTGGTGGATACGAGACATTAGGCTGGTCACGCGATATTTTTGCGCACGCCTCTGTCATTGACGGGGAAAACACACGCAGGTGCGTGACAGGGGCGAATAATGCACAGTTGGATGGCTTTACCATCCGGAGAGGAAACGTCAACAACGACTCCTTTGGAGGTGGGGTCTATTGCGACACTGTCTCCACATCGATTACAAACTGCATTATTTCTGATAATTTGGCAGGTAGTGGTGGTGGGATCGATTGCATTAACTCCTCTTCTATGATCTCTAACAATGTGATTTGCAGAAACTTCGCAAACTCAGATAGCAGTCATGGTGGCGGTATCCAGTGTAGGGAATCATCTTCCGTATCTATTATGAATAATGTGATTTCCGGCAACATTGCGATGGCTGCGGGAGGAGTCGAAATCGTAAGTTTGTCAGCAGTCTCCAACAATATTATATCCGGAAATGCAGCAATTGGCTATGCTGGCGGCGGAGTTTTGAACTGGTATGGATCTTCTGTATCTTTTAATATAATATCCGGAAATTTAGCCACGGGTTGGCCCGGTTCTGGTGGAATTTTCGACCAATGTGGGACTGCGACCAATAACAACATTATTCGCGCAAACACATCAATGGGGCTTGGTGCTGGCGGTATAGGTTGTTTTGGCGGTCCAAATACATACTCTAACAATATCATAATTGAAAATTATGGCGGAGGAATCAATGGAGACTACGGTGGCGTACCTACGACTCTCAACAGTGTCATTCGCGATAACGATTGGCAGGGTAGTGGTGGTATTATTTCACACTGTAATATTGCAGGAAACTGGGGTGGATCTGGAGATGACAACATAGACGCCGATCCTCAGTTTGTCGGTCGTATCGCAGGAGGGGTTATAACTCAGTTCACCTACGAGAAAGATACCGTACGTACTGTGCTTACAACTCAAGAATCCGATCTTATACCCGCATCATTGTCTGGCCAGGTTATCGAAGTTGATGTTTGTTCCTATCTCGTTATCTCAAACACAGAGAACACAATCGTTGTTTGGGGTGACGCGACCGAGAGTGGAAGTCTTCTGGCACCCCAAGAATGGAAGATATTTGACTACCACATCAAACCCACTTCTCCCAACCGTGGAGCGGGGATCGGTCCGGAGAATCCAACTTATGGTGAGTGGATTTCCGTAAACGATGTGGATGGAGAGGCGCGATCAGGTGTGACCAGCGATATCGGAGTTGATGAATTTAGCACATTGAGTGTACCCTCCACTGGCAACTGGGGAAGACTGTGGATCACCGACAGTGCGGCTGGCGCAGTGTTGGACCACATCGTGGTGGAAGAGGGAAAAGGTCTGCTCGTGGAGGGCACGGCGGGCAATGCGGGGCGCACTTTCACCGTTCAAGAAGGTATTGTGTCAGTCGCTATTTCTCCAGATGGAACGAAAGTTTTGACCGGGCAAGGCAATACGGCCAGATTATGGGACGTGGCGACGGGCAATGAAATCCGGACATTCACCCACCAGTCACCCGATGGGTTGCGTTCCGTTGCTTTCTCGCCCGATGGGACAGAGATCCTGATAGGAGGCGGGTGGGATTGTCAGGCTAAATTATGGGATGCCTCGACAGGAAATGAAATCCGATCCTTTGCTCATGGAAATTATGTCCATTCCGCTGTTTTCTCATCAGACGGAACGAGAATTCTGACGGGAGGGGGCGGAATCAAACTCTGGGATACGGCCACGGGCAATGAGATCCGTTCTTTCGAAGGATCTTCAGGCTGGGTTTGGTCTCTCGCATTTTCGCCGGATGGAACAAAAATAGTGGATGGAGAAGAGAGCGGAATACCCAAGATATGGGATGTGGCAACCGGGAATATCATTCGGTCTTTTGTCGGACACTCGCAATCCGTCCGTTCTGTTGCTTTCTCTCCGGATGGGATGAGAATTCTGACTGGGGGTGATGATCGAACAGCAAAGATTTGGGGCGTGACAACGGGCAATGTAGTCCGCACTATTAGTGGATTCGCAAATGCGGTCAACTCTGTTGCTTTCTCACCGGATGGAACGAAAATTCTAACCGGGAGTTCTGATGGAACAGCCAAACTATGGGATGTGGCAGAGGGAAATCTGATCTTCACGATCACTGGACACACGAATAATGTCAGCGCTGTCGCCTTCTCGGCGGATGGAAGTAAAATTCTGACGGGGAGTTACGACCAGACCGCCAGACTCTGGGGCTCCGGGCTATCTACAGAAGGTCGCCTTTTTTCCAACATCCTGGCCCGTTCCAACAGCGACTATGGTATTCAGATGGCTCATGTTATTGCGGAAATTACGGACTCGACGGCCACGCTCAACGGAGGAACCGGGATTGACGCACCGGGACAACCTCTGACCCGCTGTACGACTGAATGGAACTCCGGCGCGGGTATTGTTGGAGCGGCGCTGGCGGCCTGTACCGCTTATGGCAATCTTGAGAACGGTCTGAGCGGCACGAGCGCGGTGAATTCCTCCGCCGAGTTTAACGGGGGCGACGGGTTAACCATTACTGCGGGAGCAACGAACAGTGTGGCGATCAACAACCGGGGGCGCGGTATTGTCTCCGCGGGCGGAAACGTGAACAACTGCGAGGTGACCCGTAACACGGGGCGTGGGCTGGAAATATCGGGCGGCGGGCGCGCTATAGCCTGCGCTGCCATCTACAACGGTGGCGGGGGGGTAAAGACCGACGGATCTTCGGTGGAGCGTTGTGTGGTTGAAGGGAACACGGGCGTCGGGGTTGCCGGATCGGGTTCCTCGACGCTGCTCAACTCGCGGATTCTGGGCAACACGGGCGCGGCCGTCTCGGGTGTTACCTCTGTTCAGAACTGCGCCGTTGCGGACAACGGCCAGGGCATGAGTGGGGCGACGACGGTGGCGAGTGGTTACATCGCGGGCAACACGGGCGATGGGGTGGCCCAGGGCGCGATCAGCAATTCCACAATTGTTGGCAACACAGGTAACGGTGTTAACGGTTTTGCATCTCTGGTCAATTCCTGGGTTGTCGGCAATGGGGCCACAGGCGTGGCTTCCTCCGGTGCGGGCGCGGTATCGAATAGTTCTATCTTGGGGAATAGCGGTGTGGGAACGCTGAATATTGCTTCGCTCAACGGTAGCCGTATTTACGGTAATGACCGCAAGAATCTCTCGCGCGGGTGGCAGGCGCAGGACAGCATAGCGGTGGGGGCGGGCGACCGCAACTTCGAGAACAACTGGTGGGGCGCGTCCAACACGGCGCTCTTACAGGCCGGGGCAGAGTTCGACAACATGACCTTCCTTCAGGATACATTAGACGGCTCGGGCAACTGGTTGTTCGACGTTTGGCCTTTCCGTGCGGACGCTGCGTCGAGTGTGCCAGATACTGATTTGACCCCCGCCTTCCTGCTTTCTGTGACACCCAACAATGACAATGCCGTGAACGTGGGTTGGACCACCTTCACGCTGACCTTCAGCGAGACGATGGACTTTAACCCTTCCTCGGCCATGTCCATAACATTTGGTTCTACCCCACCGTATGAACAGCGCGTGGTGGAACCGCATCCGGGGTGGATGCCGGACGGGGTGACATGGCGTGGGCGATTCGCCGTCCAGAGTGATACGGGAGATGGGTTAAATCACTTGCGGGTGAGCGATGCCGTTTCGGCGGATGGATTCCTGATTCCGGACGACACGTGGCATACTTTCACAATTGACACAAGTGGCAAGGGTGCGGCGAACAATGGTTCGGCTGTCGCAACGGGTGGTAATTCCATGAACCTGAGTTGGACCGACTCAGGCCTGCCTGCAACCACGATGGGCTTTAATGTACGGCGTAGCGCTACTGGCGCTCCCGGTACCTACCAGAAAGTGAACGCTTCCATTCTGACGGGGACAAACTTTACCGATACTGGTTTGCTTCCTGGAACTTCTTACTTCTATATCGTGGACATGGTGGACGCGGAGAGTAACGCAACGCAGTGGACGCCACCGTTCTTTGCGGTAACCGATCCACCGCCACTGACCGGTTCTGTTGTCGTACACGTCACGCCCAATACGGCCAGTTGGAGTTTTACCGATGGGCAAGGGGGCGCGCATAGTGGCACGGGAGAAGCGACTGTGAGCGATGTGCCTGTTGGCGAGATAACTTTAACGTGGAATCCGATGGTCGGCTACACGACACCCTCTCCCAATCCAGCCACACAGACATTGGCAAAAGATGGAGCCGTTACGTTTACAGGCGTGTACACAATCAACACGTACGTGTTGACAACTTCTGCGACAAATGGCTCGGTTACTCGTTTTCCGAACCTGGCAACCTACCCGCACGGTACCTCTGTAACCCTGACAGCGGTGCCTGCGGTGGGCTACTACTTTTCAGGCTGGACAGGAGATGTCACCACGGAGACAAATCCACTGGTCGTGACGATGGATTCGAATAAAACGGTCGAGGCTAATTTTTCGATCAATACGTTCAACGAGTACGCGCTGACGGTTGAGGCAGTACATGGTTCGGTAGCGAAGTCGCCGGACCACGCGGCCTACGTCGAAGGTACTACGGTGTCGCTAACCGCGACACCTGCGGTTGGGTACCACTTCACGGGGTGGACAGGTGCAACGACGAGTACGCTGAATCCATTGGATGTCGTGATGGACGCGACGAAAACGCTCACGGCGAACTTCGCGATCAACGAATATGTGTTGACGTTGGAGGCGGTGAAAGGTTCCGTGACAAAATCGCCCGAACAGTCAACCTACACGCATGGCACAACGGTAACGCTGACTGCGACGGCTGGGGCAGGGTATCATTTTACTGGTTGGACCAGTGCCGTCACCAGTTCGGCAAATCCTCTGGTACTGACAATGGATTCAACCAAAACGCTCGTAGCCAATTTCGCGCTCAATGAGTATGCCTTGACGGTCGAAGCGACAAACGGTTCGGTGACAAAATCGCCGGATCATGTGACCTATGCGCATGGTACAACGGTGACGTTGACCGCGACGCCTGAAGCGGGGTACCACTTCACAGGGTGGACGAGTGATGTCACCACCTCGACAAATCCGCTGGTCGTGACAATGGATTCGACCAAGACCCTGACCGCAACCTTCGTAATCAACGCGTATACGTTGACGGTTGAGGTTACTGGTACGACAGGAACCGTTTCCGTGTCGCCGGAACAGACACCCTACACCCACGGCACAACAGTTACTTTGACCGCGACACCTGCGGTTGGGTACCACTTCACGGGGTGGAGCGGTTCGGAGACGAGTACGGACAATCCGCTCATGGTAACGATGGACTCGACAAAAACGCTCACGGCGAACTTCGCGATCAACGAATATGTGTTGACGTTGGAGGCGGTGAAAGGTTCCGTGACAAAATCGCCCGACCAGACTTCCTACACGCATGGTACAACGGTAACGCTAACTGCGACGGCTGGGGCAGGGTATCATTTTGCTGGTTGGACCAGTGCTGTCACCAGTTCGGCAAATCCTCTGGTACTGACAATGGATTCAACTAAAACACTCGTAGCCAATTTCGCGCTCAATGAGTATGCCTTGACGGTCGAAGCGACAAACGGTTCGGTGAAAAAATCGCCTGATCATGTGACCTATGCGCATGGTACAACGGCGACGTTGACCGCTGCGCCTGAAGCGGGGTACCACTTCACAGGGTGGACGGGCGATGTCACCACCTCGACGAATCCGCTGGTCGTGACGATGGATTCGACCAAGACCCTGACCGCAACCTTCGCAATCAACACGTATGCGTTGACGGTTGAGGTTACTGGTACGACAGGAACCGTTTCCGTGTCGCCGGAACAGACACCCTACACCCACGGCACAACAGTTACTTTGACCGCGACACCTGCGGTTGGGTACCACTTCACGGGGTGGAGCGGTTCGGAGACGGGTACGGACAATCCGCTCATGGTAACGATGGACTCGACAAAAACGCTCACGGCGAACTTCGCGATCAACGAGTATGTCCTGACGGTCGATGCGTTGAACGGTTCGGTGGCGAAGTCGCCGAACTTAGCAACCTACACGCACGGTACGACTGTGACGCTAACCGCTACGCCTGAAGCCGGGTACCACTTCACCGGCTGGACGGGTTCTGTCACCGGCTCAACAAATCCGCTGGTCGTGGCAATGGACTCGACGAAAAACCTGACCGCGAATTTCGCGATCAACGAGTACGGTCTGACGGTTGAGGCGGAGAACGGTTCCGTATCCAAATCACCCGACCAGTCCACCTACACCCACGGGACTACGGTGACTTTGACCGCAACTCCCTTGCCGGGCTATCGGTTTGTGGGGTGGACGGGCGATGCTCCGGCTGGGAGTGAGAAAGTGAATCCACTGGTGCTGACAATGACGAGCAACCGCACAATCCGAGCCGTGTTCGAACGCATTCCCCCCATACCGGTGTGGTTGATTTCTCAGGCGAACGGGCGTGTTACAAAATGGGACTTTTTCCATCGAACCGATACGGTCTTCGCCTTGAATAGAGAAGGCCGGTCTCAGATTCCCGGACAAAGTTGACCTTGAAGACGGTGGCGGATCTTCTTTGATCGTTTGGCAACTTGACGAAGTGCCGATTCGTGTATTCGTCAGAAGACCTGACTCTTTTTGATTGCTTTGGTCATATTTTGACCGTATCTTGACGTGAATTTGGATGCTGGCGTTTTGAGCTGGGAGTGAATATCTTGAACAGGAACTGGATCATTGATTTTGTAGTGCCTGGCGTATTGGTACTGATGGCTTTAGCCGTGTTCGGGCTGGTGGTCGTTTTGAGGTAGTCAGGCTGCTTGAATGTATTTTGGCTGGGTTTGAGGCGGGCAAAGAGGCAGATGGTTGGAAGCCCGAGGTGAAGGCCTTGGGCTTTCTTTGTTGGTGCGTCCGGCAGTGGGAACTGTTAGCCGGACGGCAAGGGTTAGGTGAGCCGGACGAAGCAGAGTCAGGACAAGGCCGATGGGCGCAGCATTCCTGAACCCGGCGCTGGTGGCGGAGCTGAAAATCATGCCGAAGACACCGGCCCAGCCGATTGAGATGAACCCGGCAGAGTAGAAAGAGATTCTCCGGAAAAAGAGGAATGCTTCATGCGGGAGGGGGAGGTGCCGAAAAGGGGCTTCTCCCCCTCTCTGTATTCTTGGGGTTTTCTTCCTGATTCTCGCATCTTCGCAGCATTCCGAAACACATGCTGGAGGTGAAATGGAGAGAAAGCGGGGCATTTCTTACTCCCCACGGCCGTTCATACTGGACAGGTTTATAAGTTCCTAAATTCGCTTTGAAATAGACTCCCTCTGAAGAAAGTGATAGCATCCTTCCAAGGTTTGAGAGAATGAGAGACGTAAATCCGTCTGTTCTGGGGGAACATAAGAATGGGAAGTGCCGGGACCATTTGGAGAGCAGAATCAACAATTGCGCCAAGCCGGTTTCGGAAGCGGCTTCTATTCTGGATAGTGTGGGGAATTTTCCTGCTCTGTACCGCCCATCCGCAGATGGTGTCGGCTTACACTCTTTCGGCTACAGCGCCAAATACGCAAGGCTATCTCATACAGACACCCCTCCAAGGCGATTATTCCAGCGGTACCACCGTAACTCTCTACGCTGGCACGCGCCAGGGTTACCGGTTCGCCAACTGGATGGGAGATGTCCAGGTGGGGCAAGAAACAGCCAATCCGCTGATTCTCACAATGGATACAACGAAGACCCTGATGGCCACGTTCGGGTTTGCTCCGAGTGGAATGGTACAGGCGTGGGGGTATAACAGCAACGACGAGTTCATCATTCCCTCACCCAATAGCGATTTTGTGGCCGTTGCTGGAGGGGCGCGTCACAGTCTGGGACTGAAATCCGACGGTTCGATCGTCGCATGGGGGCACAACCCGTGTACAGTTCCCTCGCCCAATAGCGATTTTGTGGCCATAGCTGCAGGGGAGTACCACAGTCTGGGCTTGAAGCCCGATGGTTCGATTGTGGCGTGGGGGCAGATCGATAATGGTTTGTCCTTTGTTCCCGCTACGCCTCCTTCACCTAACAGCGATTTTGTGGCCCTCGCGGCGAGTACTTGGCGCAGTCTGGGTCTGAAGTCCGATGGTTCGATTGTAGTATGGGGGGATAACATCTATGGTCAACATTCCGTTCCCTCACCCAACAGTGGTTTTGTGGCTGTCGCGGCGGGGTATTCCCACAGTCTGGGCCTAAAGTCCGACGGTTCGTTGGTAGTATGGAGGACGGGCTTGTACGGCCAGAGTACTGTTCCTTCTCCCAACAGCGGTTTTGTGGCGATCTCGGCAGGGGATGCCCACAGTCTAGGTCTAAAGTCCGACGGTTCGATAGTGGCATGGGGAGATAATGATTATGGTCAGTGTACTGTTCCTTCGCCCAACAGTGGTTTTGTGGCCATCGCGACGGGAGGGTACCACAATTTAGGTCTTAGGTCCGACGGTTCGATCGTGGCGTGGGGGGACAGCCAGTGTACAGTACCCTCTCCTAACAGTGGTTTTGTGGCCATCGCAGAGGGATACACTCATTCACAGGCGATTGTGGCCAATAGCTGTTTGCAGGTGATAATAACCCCGCCCGAGGCGGTGGCTGCCGGGGCGAAATGGCGTCTGACAAGTGAAGCGCCTGGAGTGTGGCACGAAAGTGCCGATACAGTGGCAACTCGAGTCGGGCCTTATACCCTGACGTTCAAAGATGTCTATGGTTGGGTCAAACCGGCGGACCAATCGGTTGAGGTCTTGACCAGCGAGACGGTCCTTGTGACAGGGGCCTACAACCGCATCATCTGGCCTCTTTCGACGGCGAGTGAAAACGGGAGCATCTTGATATCCCCGCTCGGAACCAGTTTCCCGCACGGCACCTCAGTGACACTAACCGCCACGCCTGCGGTCGGGTACCACTTCACGGGTTGGAGTGGTACGACAACGAGTACGTCTAATCCGCTCGTGGTGACAATGGATTCGACGAAAACACTTACGGCAAACTTCGCGATCAATCAGTACGCTCTGGTAGTCGAGGCGGTACATGGCTCGCTGGTGAAGTCACCGAACCAGGCTACTTATTCGTACGGCACCTCAGTGACACTAACCGCCACGCCTACGGTCGGGTACCACTTCACGGGTTGGAGTGGTACGACAACGAGCACGTCTAATCCGCTCGTGGTGACAATGGATTCGACGAAAACACTTACGGCAAACTTTGCGATCAATCAGTACGCTCTGGTAGTCGAGGCGGTACATGGCTCGCTGGTAAAGTCACCGAACCAGGCTACTTATTCGTACGGCACCTCAGTGACACTAACTGCCACGCCTGCGGTCGGGTACCACTTCACGGACTGGAGTGGTACGACAACGAGCACGTCCAATCCGCTCGTTGTGACAATGGATTCGACGAAAACACTTACGGCAAACTTCGCGATTAATCAGTACGCTCTGGTAGTCGAGGCGGTACATGGCTCGCTGGTAAAGTCACCGAACCAGGCTACTTATTCGTACGGCACCTCAGTGACAATAACCGCGACGCCTGCGGTCGGATATCACTTTACGAGTTGGAGTGGCTCTGCGACGAGCCTGACCAATCCACTCGTGGTAACAATGGATTCGACGAAAACACTTACGGCAAACTTCGCGATTAATCAGTACGCTCTGGTAGTCGAGGCGGTACATGGCTCGCTGGTAAAGTCACCGAACCAGGCTACTTATTCGTACGGCACCTCAGTGACACTAACCGCCACGCCTGCGGTCGGGTACCACTTCACGGGTTGGAGTGGTACGACAACGAGCACGTCTAATCCGCTCGTGGTGACAATGGATTCGACGAAAACACTCACTGCAAACTTCGAAATCAACCAGTACACGTTGATCTATACTGCTGGGACGAATGGGACGATCTCTGGGAGTACATCCCAGACGGTCGATTACGGTTATAGTGGCACGTCGGTTGAGGCGGTTCCAGTGACAGGCTATCACTTCGTGCAATGGAGTGATGACTCGATGGTCAATCCGAGAACCGACACAAGCGTGACGACAAACATCTCGGTGATTGCAACCTTCGCAATCAATGAGTACGCCCTGACGGTCGAAGCTGTGAACGGTTCTGTGGCGAAATCACCGGATCAGACGACCTACACGTATGGTACGACGGTGACGTTGACCGCGACGCCTGCTGTGGGGTACCACTTCACGGGGTGGAGCGGCTCGGTGATGACCACGGATAACCCACTTGTGGTGACGATGGACGCGACAGAGACGCTGACGGCAAACTTTGCGATCAATGTGGTCCGCAACGGAACTCGTAACACGTGGCACAATAGTGTTCAGAATGCTGTTGATATGGCTTTCAGCGGGGACGTGATTGTGGTTATGCCGGGAACATATTACGAAAACGTCACAATCTCGGGCAAGAACATCATTTTGCGCTCGACCGATCCCGCGAGTACCGAAACGGTGGCAAACACCATCCTAGACGGCAGGTATGCGGATTCGGTTATACAGATTACCGACGCCGATGTCACAATCGAAGGCTTTACCATTCTACATGGCTATTGCATAGATTGGGAAGTAGGTCACGGCGGTGGTGGCATTTACGCCACATCGAGTGGAACAACCCGCACTGTGACCATAGGCAACAATATAGTGAGAGAGAATGGAATAGAGTCAGGACAGACAGACATCAGTGGAGGCGGGATTTATTGCGGATCGGGTATTCACTCTGTGATAGTTGGCAATACCTTGGCCTTGAACCACGTCGAGGGATATTGGTATCCCACTTCTCTCTCCGGTGGTGGGGCTTATGTCACGGAGGGCATAGTCTCTGGGAACAGATTCACGTCGAATTCGGTACTTCTCGCCTATAGCTACGACAACTACTACGTCCGTGGGGGGGGGCTTCTCTGCGATCGTCCCAGTACTATCACATATAATCTCATGCAGGGCAATACGATCGAGGCCCTATACGGTTATTGGGAGAGTTCTCCGAGCTCTGGCACAGCGGAAGGTGGGGGAATGTATGCTCCTGCAAGTGCGATTGCCTCGAATGTGATTGAATCCAACACTTGCCATGCCGTTGGCTCAGGATCGTTCATCCGTGGTACCGGAAACGGAGTGGCTAGAGGGGGGGGGATTTATGCTCCGGAAGCCACCTTGAAAAATAACACGATCTTGGCTAACGCGGTCACTGGAGTTGGTGGGGACGCATGTCTAGACTGGGGTGCTATACCGGGAGGCTCCGGGACTGGAGAAGGGGGCGGAGCGTACGTCCCGAGAGCCACGTTGGATAGCAATGTTCTCTTGGGGAATTCCGCGTCGGCTAAGGGCGGTCACGCCGACGCATTGGGATGGGACGGCTATTCGTGGGGCGCCCCTGGGGGAGACTGCACAGCAACCGGAGGCGGAGTTTATGCTTTCCAGGCCACTTTGCTCAACAATGTGATAGCCTCCAATTTTACCAAGAGCATTGGCGGCGACGGGAAGTCTTCCGTTGATATTGAAGTGGAGTTTCCTCTTCCTCCTCCGCCTGTTAGCGGAGGAGATGGGATTGCTAGGGGAGCCGGTGTTTATGCCGAGGGCGCGTCTCTCGTCAACAACACCGTTTTGGGCAACAATGCGGACGGCACAGGCGGCTCTGGAGACGGTGGAGGCCCAAGTGGTTCATCGGTCGCTGAAGGCGCTGGGGGGCTTGCGGACAGCCTCTCCCTCGTGACAAACACGATCATTTGGGGCAATTCGCCAGATCAACTCCAAGGGTATTCCCCCGGCAACGTCAACTACTGCGATATTACGGGTGGAGTCAGTGGCGGTGTCGGAAACATTCTTACCGATCCGAGTTTTGTTGCCTCTTATCATCTTTCCCCCGCTTCTCCATGCATAGACGCGGGGGGCTCGGTGGCGCTGACTACGGACTTCGAAGGCGACGCGCGCCCGGTGAACGGAACCTCGGAACCCCGTGGCGACGGTTCGGACTTCGATATCGGTGCGGATGAGTACGTGGGGTTGGTGGTCGAGCCGAGAGATATCTTCGTCTTGAGTGGACCGGAGGGCGGTCCGTTCAGTCCGGTAAGCAAGGTGTACACGTTGAGCAACACGGGCGAATCCGCTCTGAATTGGACGGTGAGTAAAACGGCCGCGTGGTTGGACCTGTCGGGTTCCGCCAGTGGGACGCTGGCGTCGGGTGCGAGTGTTGCGGTGACGGTGTCGGTCAACTCCGGGGCCAATACTCTGGCGGTGGGCATTTATACGGACACGTTGACCTTCACGAACGCCACATTGGGCATTTCCGAGACGCAGGACATTCAGTTGACTGTGGTGGCGGCACGCTACACACTGGGCCTGACAGCGAATCCTTCTGGTGGGGGCACGATCAGCGCGAGTCCCGTGCCAGGTAGCGACGGCAAATACGTTGCCCGGATGGTTGTGATCCTGACTGCCACACCCACGACAGGGTACCACTTCACCGGTTGGAGCGGTGCAGTAACAAGCACGCTCAACCCGATTGAGGTGACGATGGACGCAGCGAAGACACTCACGGCGACCTTCGATCTGATTCCTACCTACACGGTGACGGTCGTGGCTGATCCGACCGATAGCGGTACAGTGTCGAAGTCTCCGGATCAAGTGATCTACGCCAATGGTACATCGGTAGCCCTGACTGCGGTGGCGGCGGACGGCTTTACGTTCCGGGGCTGGACGGATGGTACCACAACGATTTCGGCGGCGACTTCGTTCCAGCACACAGTAGCGGACGCAGACAAAACCTTCACGGCGAAGTTCAAGGCGATTCCGACCTATACGGTGACGGTCATGGCCAACCCTGCAAATGGCGGTACGGTGACGAAGTTGCCGGATCAGGCGATCTACACCCACGGCACCTCAGTGACAATAACCGCGACGCCTGCGGTCGGATATCACTTTACGAGTTGGAGTGGCTCTGCGACGAGCCTGACCAATCCACTCGTGGTAACAATGGATTCGACGAAAACACTCACGGCAAACTTCGCAATCAATGAGTACGCTCTGACGGTCGAAGCGGTGAACGGTTCTGTGGCTAAATCACCGGATCAGACGACCTACACGTATGGTACGACGGTGACTTTGACTGCGATGCCTGCGGTGGGGTACCACTTCACAGGCTGGAGCGGTTCGGCGACGATCATGGCCAATCCGCTTGTGGTGACGATGGATGCAGCGAAAACACTGATGGCGCATTTCGCGACCAATCTTCCCCCTCCCAATGAAGTCACGGTTTACCTTCCGGGCAACGTACCACTCGTACTTGTAAGCATTCCATCCGGATCGTTCCAGATGGGCTCGCCCGACACTGAGCGCAGTCGCAGTTCAGATGAAGGACCGGTGCATACGGTGAACATTGGTTATGAGTTCTACATGGGAAAATACGAGGTAACACAAGAACAGTGGCAGGCTATCATGGGTTCCAATCCCGCCAGAAATTATGGTGTAGGCGAGAACTATCCTGTCTATAACCTCTCATGGGATGACATTTGTGACCCGACGACTGGTTTCCTCAAGAAACTGAACGACTACTTCTTTTCCATGGGTCTAGGTCAGGTAACCATGCGCCTGCCAAGCGAAGCGGAATGGGAATACGCTTGCCGAGCGGGAACTCAGACACGTTTCTTCTTCGGCGATTCGCTTCTGGATGCATCTGGAAATCCGTTGGACGATATCCATCAAGATGGCCCGGCAGGGGTGTTGCCGGGAAACAGGTCCGATTACATGTGGTGGGAGAGCAATGCCTGCGGCGCAAATCCCGTAGGCCGGAAGTTGCCAAACCAATTTGGGCTTTATGACATGTATGGGAACGTGTGGGAGTGGTGCCAGGATTTCTGGCATGACAATTACATGGGGGCGCCTACAGACGGGAGCGTGTGGCAGGGGACATCTTTATACCGGGTGTTCCGTGGCGGTTCCTGGCTTAATTCGACGCATAACTGCCGCTCGGCGAATCGCTACATCTACACCCAGAATAATATATACAACAGCTTCGGGCTTCGGTTATTGACATCCACAGATAACTTCTCGCTCAACGATTATAGACTGACCGTGAACGCCGCCTCTCACGGTTCGGTGGCGAAATCCCCTGACCTGGTGACTTACACCCACGGCACGACGGTGACTCTGACAGCTACGCCCGAGGCGCGGTACCATTTCACCGGTTGGATGGGCGATATTGATGTCGCCACCTCCTTGACTAATCCTTTGATCGTGACGATGGATTCGACTAAGACGCTGACAGCGAATTTTGCAGTCAACGATTCCCAATTATTGCAACTCGGCGCGGCGTTAATCTCGATGGCTATCACTCCACAGAGTGGTAACACCAAAGTGCATTGGGGCGAATTCTGGAGCAAAAGCGATGTCAACATGCCCGCAAAATCCCAAAGCAACCATATTGACAAAACCAGCGGCAGCTACGACCCCTTTGTCAGCTACCGGACCGAAGGCTCCCTTCTTTTCGACACGACGTGGAAAGTCGGAGCGGGACAAGACATTTATGACCCAGTGAATCGCACCTCGCCCGGCGATCCTCCGGCTTCGGGCGCCTACTCCGATAAACCGCTCCTGCCGGATGGAACCTATCGTCCGTACACCCAACTCGACCAGCACGCCCCTGCAGGCACCTTGAAATGGCCCGACCTGCTGGGTGCCTATGAAGACTTCAAGGTAGCTGCCAAACAGCATGGCCGTTACTATGGCACGGACGCCGCAGGCAACATCTATCGCGACGGTATTGAGGACGTTGCTCACCTCGTGGATTTCTGCACAGAATTCGGCAACGCCGACACCGTGAACGATCCCCATGATCACGTGTTCATTGACACCATTGACGGAACCGCGCCCAAAGCGGATGGCTCGAACCTGGCCACCATCAATAACTCGGGAACGGGGACTGGTATGAAAGGTGTCTTTTGGATCGGCGCCAACATGGTACAGTCTGGTGCGGGCAACCCGGCCAACCTGATGGTCGAGTCCCCCGCCGCCGGTCATCCGAAGGTCAATCTCGCGAAAGTCTGTCTGAACGGCGTACTCTACTGTGCCGGGTACATTGACGTCACCGGAAACCCGGTGGTCTATGGCAGTGTCGTGGTGGAGAATGACTTCAGAGGTTCCGGTACGTTCGACGTCTGGTATAACTGGCGACTTAAAGAAGGCCTGTACGCAATCAACGAGTATAGCCTGAACGTGAACGCCGCGCACGGTTCCGTAGCTAAATCGCCTGACCAGGCGGTCTACATCCACGACAGTTTAGTCACACTGACGGCAATACCCGAGACGGGATACCATTTCACTGGCTGGGCGGGTGATGTCACCACCTCGACGAATCCTTTGATTCTGGAGATGGACGAGGCCAAGACCATCACGGCTACTTTTGCGATCAATCAGTACACGCTGATCTATTCGGCGGACGCGAACGGTTCGATCAACGGGATCACGCCGCAGACGGTTGACTATGGCGGAAGCGGCTTACCGGTCGAGGCGGTTCCTGATACGGGGTACGGTTTCTTGCAGTGGAGTGATGGTTCGACGAGTAATCCGAGAACTGAAACAAACGTGACGACTGATGTGGCCGTGACAGCCATCTTCGATGAGCAATATACGGTGGCTTTTCAGACTGACGGGACACCAGGGGCGAGCCTTACTGGGGTGACCACCCAGAAGGTCATCCGCAGTGGTGATTGTACGCCCGTGACCGCTGTTGGGTTGTCGAGTTACTACTTCGTAAAATGGACGCTTAATGGCGAGGACTACTCGACTGACAATCCCCTCAACGTCAAAAATGTTACCCAAAACATGTCACTCACGGCCATCTTTGCCGAGCGGTCACCGATCATCTGGGTTAATTTCGGCTATCGCGGAGTGCCCCGCGGTACTCCAACAGAACCATTCCCCACGCTTGTCGGTGGACTGGCTGCGGTTGAGCCCGGTGGGACAATTCGCATTGCTGCGGGCCAGACGAGCGAATGCGGTCGGATCAACCAGCCGGTACGCATTGAAGCTATCGGCGGGACGGTGCGCCTTGGTGTACTCGGGATCGGGGGAAGCGACGCAAATTCTTCGCCCATGAGTACAGAATACCCGTTAACGGAGGACCCCGAAAACACCCTTTCCGCTCCGACGAGCGTAACGGCTGTTGGAAATACCTATCAGGTATTGGTCAGTTGGACACCAGTGACTGGTGCCACGGGTTATTCGGTGACACGTACAACCGGTCCTTCGGACACGACGCCGGTCACCTGGACGGTGGGTTTGGTGACGGAGTTCGCAGACGACACTGCGGTTCCGGGAGTCCCATATGCCTACACGGTCACGGCGTTTGACGCGCAGGGCAATACCAGTGCGCCAAGTGAAGCGGTCACGGCGGTGGTGACAGCTGAGACGATTCTGGCGGCGAATTACAAGGCAACGGCCAAGGGTTACAACCTGTCGCGTGACGCGGCCGACAACCTGACGTTCATGCCGTCTGGTGCGGCCGAGAAACCCGGCACGATCAAAATCATGCGGCTCAAACGGGAACACTCCGGCGCTGTGGACGACCCGGCCAAGGGCATTTACTACCTGAAAAACCTGACCCAGGTGCCAGCACTCACGGTCACCGGTGACGTCAAGACGCTGGCATTCGACGTGCCGGTGTATTCGCTTGAAGCCTCCGGCCTGGTCAAGTCGGTTTCGGCCAAGTCGGTCACCTTCCTCAAGGCGCGCGAGTTTGGCTCAATCTCGATCCGGGCGAAAAAGCCCTCGGATCTGGGCCTCTACGCGCGTACATTCATCGAGACGGCGGGGACATCGTCGGTTGCGATGTCGATCAAGTCAACGGGAGCCGTGATCGAGGAAGTCGGCTCAATGACGGGTACGGGCCAGCCGGTGAAACTGCTCAGCGTGGCGTCAAAGGTTTATCGAGGTTCTGCACAGGGGAAAAAGATGAGTCTCGGCGCCGTGGGCTCCTTGCCGAAGGTCGTGGCTGAGGTCATGGGTTTTCAGGCTCCGGCGAGCGAAGCCACTCCCTCTTCAATCCGGGGGCGTGTGCTCAAAGTGGTAACGATCAGCGGGGGATCGGTCGTGGCGGAGGAACTCGTGGGCCTGATCGACAGGGTAACGGTCTCGGGTGGCAACCTGCGTCCCGGACTGATCCAATCGGACAAGGATCTGGAACTCCTGCAGGCGATGGACGCTCAGGTCAATGGGGTCCTGAGGGGTGGCGCGGTCGGTACGGCAGGCAATCCCCTGGCGATGGTCGTGAAGGCAAAGAACAGCATCAGGAAGGTTCTTGGCCAGACGGGTATTTCGGGTTACTTCTATGCCGGTTTCGATGCAAAGACGGGGCTTCCAACGAAATCGAGTGGGATCGGCATTCTGCAGACGAAGACGGGCGTGGTTGAAGGCGCGGCGTTCCTCGATCCGGGTCTTGTGGCGAAGTTGAAGTTTTTGCCCCAAACACAGGTTCAGCCGATAGTGATCAACCCCGAACTGTAATCTTCGGGTACGAAAATTTTAAAACGGGGCCAAGTCTCCCCGGAGCAACTGGAATGCGGCATTCAAGAGGGGGGAGGGTTCCGAAAGCGGACCATCTCCCCCTCTTGCTTTCAACGGAAAAACGGGTCTTGCCAATCGCCCATGCAACGGCTCGTATTGGCTTTCGCTTTTCCTTCAGCAGACCGGGCAAGTTCTTGATCCACGGTCAAGGTCTCTCGAATCAGGGGCATTTAATTGTCGCCAAGAGGGACAAAGAGGGAAAAATAATTGATTGGGCTTTTCAACACTCTGCTACAATAGGCTGAATATACCATCTTGTCATGGAGAACAGAATTAATTTAGTCAAAATGCCAATTCGAGTCAAAAATGTGCCCAAAATGTGCCCAAACTGTGTGAATATATGGGGCAAAACGGGCCATTTTAATTACCACAAGATCAGAATGGCCCTTTCAAAGTTGCTTTTTGTTCTACTGTAGAATGCTGATTTCAGGGCTGTTAAAAATTATCTTACTTGGTACCCCCGACCGGAGTTGAACCGGTGGCCTACGGATTAGGAATCCGGCGCTCTATCCAACTGAGCTACGGGGGCCCCTTGAAAGCGTCCTGGAAACGCCTACCTCACAAGAACCGAGTGTTCTCGTGGGGAAAATTGGCTGTTATCCACAGCCGAAGCGTGTGAAATCTGCCACAAGTCTCGGTTTGAAGCAAGCTAATATGGGGCAAACCCAGAGGTACGCCCAGAAGGGGATGACACATTTTTTTGTTCCACGGCGGGTCGGATATGGCAGGCAGGAAACCGAACAGGACGCGCCTTCAGTGCATGGGCAGGTTGCGGAACATGAAAAACGCGGCGCCGACCAGACAGAGGCTCGCCCAGAGATAGTCCCAGGTCAATTTCTCGCGCATATAGAAGAAACAGAAACCCGCGAAGACCACCATGGTCAACAGCTCCTGTATAACCTTGAGCTGCGGGAGGTTGAAATAAGTGATCCCCAACCGGTTGGCCGGCACTTGCAGGCAGTATTCAAAAAAAGCGATCCCCCAGCTGACCACCACGGCCAGCATGACGGGCTTGGAGCGCATGTCCTTCAGGTGACCATACCACGCATAGGTCATGAACAGATTTGAAAACACAAGCAGGATAATGGGAAGGGAACGCATTTTGACTGTCCTCGGATTTGGACGCAGAGTGAGGGAACCGACGGTTCGTCCTTTTCCCGCTGAAACAATCGGCGGGACTCTTTACCATACTCGATTCGATTCTGAATTTCCTGAAAATTCTCACGCCGGAGGGGCTGGCTTTTTGTTGTATTCTGGAAATGGAAGAGTTACGATCAGGCGAATTTGAAAACAACGCCTGTTCTGCCCCGTTAAAATAGGATTTCTGTAAGCGTGGATGCCAAAATATCGAGGAGGCGATTCCCGGTTCTATTCGCGGCTGGGTTCTTTTCGCAAGGCGGCGATGTTGTTCTGGGAGTGGAGCAGGTGTTCGAATTCCATCATTCTATTCGCACGGAGGAGTTAAAATGCTCAAGGACTTCAAAGCGTTTATCATGCGGGGAAATGTTTTGGACCTGGCGGTTGCGGTTGTCATCGGGGGGGCGTTTGGTTCGATTGTGAACTCGCTTGTGAAGGATCTTCTCATGCCGCCGTTGGGCTTGATACTCGGACGGGTGAATTTCAGCGATCTGTTCATCAGCCTCAACGGCCAGACGTATGAGTCGCTCAAGGCCGCTCAGGACGCCGGTGCGCCGACTTTCAACTACGGTCTGTTCATTCAGGCCATCATCAATTTCATCATCATCGCATTTGCCATATTTCTGATTGTCCGGATGGTCAGTCGTTTTCAGAAGACCGAGCCGGTGGCTCCGACGACGAAAGAATGTCCGTACTGCTTCTCCAGTATTCCGGTGAAGGCGAGCCGGTGTCCGCATTGCACGTCCGAGGTTGAACCGGTTGCGTAAACGCCGTTCTGTCTGAAAAAAGTGAAATATCATCCATCCCTCCGAAAAAAGATGGGAACATTTTTTCCGGAGGGATGTCTTCTTCCTTAAGTTGGGCTGGCCATTGAACGGGGAGGAAGATCATGATTCAGAATTTTTTGATGAGTTTCGCATTCGCTTGTCTGTTGATGATGCCGTCAGGAATCCGGGCGGCGCAGGAAACGGAAGGGATGGAACAGCGGATGCAGCGGTTGTTGGACATCACCCAGAAGGAACCCATGCGGGGCCAGTCCCTGGAAACCCTGCATAAAATGCCACAGGCGGAAGTCGAAGACCCTTACCGGCACATCCACACGGGCGCCATTCAGTATGACGAGCCGATTCTGGTTCTGGAACCCGGATGGAAAGCGGAGAAGTCCTTCGAGGATTTCACAACCGCCACGTGGATGCAGTTCCACAAAGCGGGTGAGTTGACGACCGCCGACTTGTATTTATTCCACGCCTCATGGCCTCAGACCCACTGGTTGATCGAAATGGAACTTCTGGACGCGCAGGGGGGGACGATAGACCGCAGCATCCAGTCTCTCGCAAACTCCGGCATTGTGCTGGGCGTGCCTCGTGTGGGACGGGAAAAGATTTCGCTGGCGTTTCAAAAATCACCGGGACAACCCCAACCCACCCGGTATCGCTTGACGATCAGTTCGATCTGGGCCCGGAAATCGAACCCGTTCCAACTCAACCGCGAGATTCCAGCTGACCTGACGCTGGATGCGCCCAGAATCTCCATCCTGCGATTTACCATCCAGAAAAGATTGCTCGGTCCTGCCACTGCTCAGGCGCATGTCGCGTATGAAAACTGGCCGGCAACGACTTGTACACTGACCCTTAAACTACTGGATGATCAGGACAAGACGGTGGCCGAAACACAGAAAACATTCGCGAACGGGGGATTCATTATCTCCCGCCAATCTTTGAGTTGGGCCGATCTGGACCTTCCTTTCCCCACTCCTCCCGATCTGGCGAAGGCGGTTCGGTGGGAGATGACCCTGGAGCGAATATCCCCTCAAAACTATCTGGGTGAATCGGACAAGCCGAGAAAGAACGATTACGATTGACATCCTGAACCCACGAGGAATAAAAGGGACACGTGTTGTGTCTCATGATTCGTTTCTGTGTAATTTTCACATTCAATCCTGAAGTGTGCAAGAGGGGGTTCCCATGATGATTCGCCCGATTCTGTGCGTGTTACTTCTGTTGTCTGGAATGGGGTCTGCCACATTCGCCCAGGAGGCGCGTCCGGTGCCGCCCTCGCCGGACAAGTCCGCCGCCCGGCCGCCGGAAACTTCCACGGTAGTTTTTGTGCCCTACGACAAGGCGCAAGGGCCGGAACTGACGGGGGGGCAGTCCGTCTTGCTTCCCTATGCCGAATTCCTGCAACTGAAGAAGGCGATGGCTGCGGCTTCCCCGACTTCCACCACGCAGCCCCGTGCCGCGATTGCCCAGTCGAAATTCGAGGGCACTGTTCAGGATTCCGCCGCCCGGTTTGCCGCCGAATTCACGGTGGATGTGCTGGCCCGGCCCGCAGACCGCCTCCAGATATCCCTCCCAATCGAGGGCGCGTCGGTCGAGACCGCAACGGTGGAAGGTCCGAAGGCCTCGCTGGCCCCATTGGGCGGCGAGGGGACCGGTCTGGCGCTACAGGTCGAAGGCGAGGGGCGACGGGTTGTGCGCCTCCAGTTGATTGTGCCGGTTCGTACGCAGGATGTCCTGAGTCGGCTGGAGTTCCGGGTTCCGCCCGCTGCCGCGTCCTCACTCCTGCTGCGTCTTCAGAACCAGTCGGTTGTTCTGCAGCCGGATGCGGAAACTCTGCCGGCTACCCTCGAACCGATGACAAACGCGCCGGGTGGGGGAACCGAAATTCGCGCCGCGTGCGGTTCGCGAGGGCGACTCCTGCTTCTTTTCCGACAGACTGCCCGGCCCACGCAGGATCAGGTCAAGACGCGCCTCGCCATCGAGGAGGAGATGCGTCTGACGGTGACCGCCCGACAAGCCAGTGTCCGCACCTCCGTAAACGTACAAGTTGTTTCCGGTCAGACGGACGCGGTGACGTTCTCCGTACCGTCCGGTACGCGGCTGTTGAGTGTCTCCGGACCTTTTGTCAAGGACTGGGCCATGACGGGCGGCGCCCGTTTGTGCCGTGTGCAGCTCATGCGGCCCCTGATGGAACCGTTTGCGCTCGTCTTGGACGCCCAGACCGAGGAAACATCTGCCAGCGAACCGACCACGGCCACGAGTTGTCTGGTGGTTCCCGAGTTTCGTTTCCCGGACGCCGCTCGCGAATCGGGACGCCTGTTGGTTCTGCCCGATCCGGCGTTGGCTATCTGGACCGAGCAAGCCGAGGGGCTTGAAGTCGTATCCGTCCAGGAAGAAAAATCGCCTGGCGCGAAGGCCTTCCGTTTTTCGCAGCCCGGTTGGAAACTGGTGCTGTCCCGGAAAGCGACCCCCGCTCATGTGCGCAGCGACAGTACCCTGCTCTACGAGGTGACGGATGGTTTTATCCGCCTGAAGACACAGCACCAACTGGCCATCAGCGGGCGCGAGATCTACAGCATCACCTTGAAAATCCCCAAGGACTACGAACTGCGTGACGCCGGGCCTTCTCAGATTGTGTCCGGATTCCGCAATCAGGGCGAGAGAGTGGAAATCATGTTCCGGGGAGAGCAGGCGTCTTCCTGCACCATCACCTTGAATCTCCAGCGGGCCCGCACGCGGGAAGACGAACCGATGCGCCTCGAACCGGTGAGCGTAGAAGGGGCGGAGGAGGATTCCGGTTATGTCATTCTGGCGGCGCCCGAAGCGTTGAAGGTGACGGAAAAGCGGGTTGCCAACCTGGAAGCCGTGGATGTCCGCAACCTGCAGAAACGCTATGCGTCCACCCTCTCGGAAGGGCTTCAGGGAACACTGGGGTACCGCTATTTTGCGCGGGATTTCTCGGGTGAGACCGCCATCGAACGCCAGCGCACTCGTCTGACCTGCCAGACCTCGCGGCTCGTCACGATCACCCCCTCGCTCTTGAAAGCCGATACCACCCTCGACTATCAGGTGGATTTTTCACCCACCGACGAATTCCTCCTGCGGCTTCCCGCATCGGCGGGACAGGATGTGCGGATCGAGGGAGCGGACATCAAGGAAAAGAATCGTTCGCAAGCCGCGACGGGCGACGATGCGTTGACCACCTGGACCATCCGGCTCCAGCGCAAAGTCATCGGAACCTACAAGTTGAATGTCTCGTTTGACGTCCCGCTCAGTGGCGCTGAGTCCGGAAAAACGCAGAAGATCCCCGTTCCAGTGGTGCGGGCGGCGCGGGTTGCCCGGGAAACCGGCTATGTCGCCGTGTCGCGTGGGGAGAATCTCGAAGTACGCGTGGCGCAGTCCGACGGGTTGGAACAGCGCGACATCAAGGAGTTACCCGCCGCGCTCTCGAACGCCTTCCTCGGCTTTCAATACTACGATCCGGAGAAACAGAACCTGGAACTCGAGTTTGTTCGCCATGAATTGGAGGGCGTGCTGGGCGCCTTGATTCAGCGCATGCACATTGAAAGCGTCCTGAACGATCAGGGCCAACTGATGCACCGAGTCTATTTTGAAGTGCAGAACAACCGCGAGCCGTATCTGGTGCTCAAACTGCCGGAGGGGCAGGAGATCCTCGGCGCGTTTATCCGCGGTACGTCGGTTCGTCCCACCATCCGGCAATCCGACAACATGCGGCTCATCGAGTTGAGCAAATCCCAGACCCAGGGGGAAACATTCCGAATCCAGCTGGATCTGCGCGAAAACCTGCCCGGCGGCCCCCTCGGTTTGCTCGGGAAAGTCCACTTTACACCGCCCGAACCCCAGGGAATGCCGGTCCTGCAATCCACCTGGGTGCTCTACCTGCCCAAGAAGGACTTCGCCTACGTCGGCTTCAAGGGGGCGATGCGCCTGGAAACCGGCGCCCGGGAACCGTGGATGGTCGAGGCGCTGGAATACTTCCTCAACGACACGCCGGTCCGGATTGCCGGAGGAATTGCGCAGCAGGCCGTCAAGCCCCCTGTCCAACAGGTGGATACCCGGTACAACACGGATGAGAATCCGGATGAGAAAGCGAAACGCATGGGCGCCGATACGCTGGTGATCCCGCTGGTCAAAGACGGCAAGCAATTCGTCTTCGCCCGTGTCAATGGGGTGGGCGATATTGTCGTGAAGTACTGGAAGCACAAGCCGCTCGTCGTGCTGCAGGGCATTCTGGCCCTGGCGGTGCTGGCGTTGCTGGGAGTGGCCTGGTTCCGTACGAAAAACGGATGGATACCGGTCGGCGTCACGATCGTCTTCTTCCTGGCCGCCAGTCTGACAAGCGACTTGACGGGACGGCTGTTTGCCACTGGATTGGCCGCGTCCTGTCTGTTGACGTTGATGGTGCTGGCGGGATATCTGTATCGGGAAATCGTAAAGGAGAAGAGCCGTCTTGCCGCCAGACGGCAGACCGCGCAAGAGCCGGAGGAGAAGGGTGCGTAACCCCTTTTCTCCAGCGTGCCGCTTCAGGCCGCTCCACATCCGATTCGATGGGACGAGTGACATCATGAAACGCGCAGTCCTGATTCTCCTCTGTCTGTTTTTCTCGATAACGGGTTTGCTGGCCCAGACACCCGAGGGATGGGTTCCTCCGGCTTCTCCGGATTCGGGCTTCCCGGTCGAGATTCTCTATGTGCCCCGCGGAGATTTGCCTCATGCGCCGGGATACTCGAAGGATGGCGCTTTTCTCCCCCTCGGGGAGATCTTGAAACTGGTCGCTCGGGCGCAGGCGCAACCCGTTTCTGTTCCGAAAGGCGGGGGCGGATTGACCATTCCGCAAATCCGTCTGCGGGGGACGTTCGAGACAAGCGCAACATTGACGGCTGCGTCTGTTCTGACGCTTGCCGGTGAAATCGAGTATCGAGCGCAGGACGCGGGATGGTCTGCCGTTGCGGTGGATACCGGCGTCCTACCCTGGATGGCGCAAGTGACGTCCGCCTCGCAGACGGTGGTTCTGGCGCGGGTTCAAGGGCAGACCTATCTTTTCTGCAAGGGACCTGTCCAGGGAAAACTTGCCGTTCAGGCTCTGTTGCAGGCGCCGCGTCAAGCGGCCCGGCAGACGCTCGAATTCGGCCGTTTCTACGCGCCCTGTCGCATCGAACTCGATCTGGGCGCGGAGACAAAACTGGTTCGGGCGACCGAGCCATATTTCCTCGAACAAGGCCCTGCGGGGGGAAAACCGCAATCGCGCCTGATTCTGTTGCCGACCCAGGACAAGGCCGTCTCGGTTCTGTTGGATCGCCGGGTTGCTATCCAGACGGCCTCGAGTCTTCAGGTTTCGCTTCAACGCCGTATTGCCGTCCGCGCGGGCGGGTTGGAGGTTCGTGACCGCCTGGTCCTGAAAGACCGCTTTCAACCGGATGCATCCATCGAGTCGCCTCTTCCGGGGGGGCTCGAACTCCTGAATTTCAGTGCGTCTCCCTCGGTGAATGCCGAGGTACGCGACGGCAAACTCCTTTTGAGCCCCCGCGAGGAACTGCAATCCCTGACGGTCGAGACGACGTTTTCCGCGCGGCTCACAAAGAAGAAGGCGCTCCTGAGCGCCTGGCGCTTTCCAGCGCTTTCCGAATATGCCGAGATCAAACTGCTGGATTCGACGGAAGAGGCGGTTGTTCTGGATGAAGGGGAAGAACGGAGCTCCTCGACCCTGTTGCGGGCGTCGGCCCAGAATCCGAATGCCGATTACCTTTGTTTTGGGGCGTTGCCACCTGTACGTGTCGAGGTGGTTTCCAAACGGAAAATTCAACCGCCGGTCGTCACGGCCCGTCTCACGCTCAACCGCAACGAGGCGGAGGCCCATTACACGATTTACCTTCAGGGGCATACCCGCACCGATCTTTCCCTGACGTTGCCCGACGGATGGGTCTCGAAAGAGATTCAGGCGTTCCGGCAACAGGGAAAAACCCCTCTGAATGTCGTTCAGACGCATGGAAACGACTGGCAACTGACGTGGGATCCCGCGCACATCCCCAACCGGATTGAATGGCGCCTTCATCGGTCCGGCGTTTGGGGATTGCCAGAGACCGAGGCGCGGTTGGATTTTCCCCTCCTCGCATTCCCGGAGGGGCGTCCGTCCCGCTATGAGGTCAATCTGTTGTGTTCCCCGGTCCTGGATGTCCGGACGGAAAATCTGAAAGATCTCAGCATCCTGCCGGTAGTGTTACAGCAGGGCTTCCCGATTCCGAATGCTGGGCCGAACAACTTGCAATACAACCGGAACGCCAACTCTCCGTCAAACCCGGTGAACGCAAATGCGTCCCAGCGATCGCCTGGAGCAGATGATGACAATCGCGCGGCACAGATGGCGTCTCAAGTGCCCCAGACTGGAACACCGGGGGAAGGCCCCGTAAACTCTTACACCCAGCAAATCTTCCGGGTACAGGGCGCCCACCCGGCTGGGACTCTGCTGGTAACCGGACGTCCAGCCGATGTCCAGGCAACCGTGGTCGAAGCGCTTTCGATTGGCGAGGATCAGGCCAAAGTGCGCGCTCTGATTCAATTCCGCGTCCGCTTTGCGCCCATAGATTCGTTTCAGTTCCTCCTGCCAGCAGGAACGGGCCGGATTGTGCGGATTTCCGGAGACGAACTGCGCGAGCAGAACTGCGAGACCACCCCGGAAGGCGACCTGTGGACGGTCACTACGCAACAGCAGATAACCGGGGACTATGCGCTCACGGTCGAGTGGCCCCTGCCCGGAACCCCCACAACGGACGCGCTTCAGGCTCCGGAAATCCGGATCCCCCGCGTCTCCTCGCAACGCGGTTTCCTGCTTCTGGAAGGATCGGAAACTCTCGAACTCGAGATGAAAACATCCGGGGTTACGGAAGCGGACATGGCCGAACTGCCCCCGCTTCCCTGGACCAGTACCCACCGGATTCTGGCGGTTTACCGCTACGTGGCCCCGCCGTTCAACCTCACGGTTCAATCCAGAAAACACCCGGCGACCCCGCCGCTGAGCGCGCTGGTGGTGGAAAGCAATCTCACCACCGCGCTGGACCATCTGGGGATGCGGGTGACGCAGGCTCAGTACACGGTCCTCCCCACCAGCAATCCGCAATTTTTCGAAATCCAGCTGCCCCGGGGCGCTTCAATCTGGTCCGTTCTGGTGGATGGAGCCGGGGTCAAACCGGCGCGCCGCGAGGAAAAAGAGGGAGAGTCCGTCTTCCTGATCCCCTTACCCGCCGCCCGCGCAGACGCCAAGTCCTGTCAGGTGGATCTGATCTATCGCGAAGAAGCCCAACCGCTGAAAGGCTCGTCGCATCTGAACCTGGCTGGTCCGGTCCTGCCGGTGCCCATCAATAAGTCCTCCTGGAAACTCTATCTGCCCAAAGGATTCGAGTACCTGGCCTTTGACGCAGGAATCGGAAAGTTTGAAACCGAAACCCTCCCCATGGCGCGTTTCCTGCGCGAAGCCGATTACCCGAAGAAAATTCTCTTCCCTCAATACGAATTCTCCGACATTCTGCCGCATTTGCCCATCGCCGTCACTCTCTGTCTGTTGCTTTGGGTGGGCTATCTTTTCATCCGCAACAATCAGAAGAAAAAAAAGAGCCGCTTGAAATCGGAACTGGAACCCCTGACGGCCACGGAGGAAAAACCTGGTGATTCCGTTCCTTTGGAACAGTTCGAGGGAGCAACGGCGGGTTCCGATTCGGCGGCAGTCTCTGAAGAGGCTGTGGTTCGGCCCCCGGCTCAGAATCACGGCTGTCTTTCCCGAATCCTTCCCTGGATCATTATCCTGATCGTGCTGGTCGTCTTGTCCATGATTGCCACTCCGAATTTTCTGGAGAGTCAGACGCGCGCGAAGATCAGCCGGGTCCAGAGCGATTTGCGCTCAATGGTGACCGCGATGGAGTCCTACAACATTGACAATAAGGGATATCCCGAAAAGATCGAAACACTCTGGCAGGGGCCGGTCTCGTATCTGAACGCCGGGCCGACCGATTCGTTTGCTCCGGGAGGGGGTTTCTCGTCTGGCAGGGGGTATGGAGAGAATGCGCGCCTGCGGTATCTGTCGGGCGCCGAAGCGTACCGCAGCGCCCTGTCGGCCGGACTTGTTTCCCCGGGACAGAAAGTGAGTACCCAAAACTTCTACCTGCTCTATAGCGTCGGGCCGGATGAAGTAGATGATCACGGTTCCATTCTCTATGACGCGACCAATGGAACGACGAGCCGGGGCGATGTGGTCAAGGTTGGAGGGGACACCTATTTCAGCGACCGAGCCGCCGTAGAAGATCGAAAAAGTGTGGTCAAATCGGCTGCTAAACCGGTTGCTGGACCAGCCGCAAAGTCGGTTGACCAGAGAAGGATAGCCGAGAGTGTACGAAAGCCATCGGCGATGGGGGGGGGAGCGGTTTACGACAGCACGAACGGAACAAGCAGCGCCGGAAATATCGATCGTCTGGTTGGAGACAAAAGTCAATTGTCGGACGGAATTGCCAACCAGCCCGCATTGCCACCGGCTGCGCCTGTCCCTGCCGCGGCTTCGACGCCCCAGTCCGCCGCTGGTTCTGCCACGCAACCGGCAATGGCCGACACCGACCAGAATGCTGGGATTCAGGGAACTTCCGCACAGATGAATTACTCCATGATCGCTCCTCCCACAGACAAGCCCGTTCAGGAACAGGAAGCAGAAATGGCCCGGAATCTTGCCAGAGGGGACTTGATGCGGGGACGGGAATCGAAGAATCTGTACCAACGGCAACTGGACACCTTGAGCGACGATGAGGAGGCGTCCGAAAAGCTGCCGGGAAAACCCGCAGCCGACATTCGGCGACAGAGTGGCCTGCTTTCGCTGGCCATCAATCTGCCGGCGGGCGGAGCACCCAGGATCTTCAGCCTGCCCGGAACAATGGATTCCGTCCAGGTCCGCCTGATGGAGGAAAAATCCTTTCTGGCGGTTCGCTTTCTGGTGTGGGCTGTAACCTGTCTGGCTCTGTGCGCGCTGTGGGTGTTCAAACGCCGGGCCTATGTGCCGACCTTCCTGTTCCTCTTTCTGTTCGCCCTGATTGTCCCGATTCTGTGCAACACAGCCTGGGTGGTGTTCTACAACACGGCCTTCAAGGGGGTGCTGAGTTCGCTCATCGCCCCGTTGTTGAGCCGCCTGTTGCGCAGTTGGAACTCCATCCGTTCCCTCAAGGCGCCGACTGTTTCTATTCTGTTCCTGGCCCTTCTGCTCCCAGTGTTGGGGGGGGAATCGGTTGTCGCGCAAGAGCCTCCGCAAGAGGCGAAAGCCTCCCTGTCGTCAACTGTCGGGCCGGGAGCGATTCCGGTTGCCGATCCGGCGGTTCGAGTACTCGTGCCCTACGATCCGGAAAAGGTTCCGAATCTGGCGGCCCTGCGCGGGCAACCCGACCACGACCTTCTGGCGTTCATCGGCAAGTCCGCCTTTGCCCGGTTGTGGTTGACTGCCGAAACCGCCGGGACGTCTCAACCGCTGCCGACCGAAACTCCGATTCTGGCCAGCCTCGAGATTGCAACCGCGCTCGATCCCGAGCAATCTCTGGTGCGGGGCACGTTCCATCTGCTGGCGGCCAACCGTTCCGGAGCGCCCGCGACCCGCAAACTCCGGATGCCGACGTTGCTGCTCGGCCAATGGCAAGCCTCTTCTCCGGGCGCGGTCCTCGAAACTTCTCCGGCGGGGTTGATTCTGAACCTGGCGCCTCACTGGTGCGGTACGGTGACCGCGGAGTTTACGCTGCCGTGTCAGATTCTGGGAGGGGGCGGCTCGATGGAGTTGCTGTTGCCCGAGGCGCTGGGTGTCTGGCAGTTCACGCTTCCGTATCCGACCGCACAGGTGGATCTCAGGGGTGTTCCGGGTGAAACGAACGGCGTCTGGACACAGGAACATCAGGCTGGCAAGACGATTCTGAAAACAGTCCTGAAAGAAGGGCTTCGCTCGCTGCGCTGGAAATCCTCGACTGCGGTTGCGACAGAATCTACGAGCGGAACGAGTGCCACGACGGCTTATAACGCCGAGATTCGGACGACCTGGATCTGGAATCACCTGGCCGGAGCGGATTGGAACGCCACACTCGATCTCACCCCGCTCGAACCGGGAGGTCTGTTGCCCGAGCGGGTTCTCTTCACGCTGCCCCGGGGGCTGCATCTGTACGATGCGCAGGGAGAAGCGCTGCGCAAAGTCGCGGTCGAACCCGGCGACTCCCAGTCGAGTCCGTCCCAACAGTTGACGCTGGCGTTGGTCCCCGTTCCCACGGCCAGAATCCAGTTGACCGGTGTGGTCTTTAACGATCCGTCGAACTCCGATTGGTTCATTGCGCCCCTGCAGCCGATCGGACGCGCCAAGGCCACCTCCTATCTCACGCTTGAATTCGATCCTTCCATCGCCCTGCTGGCATCTCAGGTCACGGGCCTGGAACGCCAGTCCAGTCCGAATGCTCCGAATACACGGGTGGTCCAGAACTATCACGCCACGGGATCGAACGGACAGGCTCGGTTGACGCTGGCGCCGACCCGGACGGAATACAAGGCCTCGGTGGCGCACTTTGCCGTTCCGCTGGACGGTTTTCTCCGGCAGGCGGCTCAGATAACGCTGACTCCCGTCAAGAACTCTATCCGGCGCTGTTGGCTGGAGGTTCCCGCTCGGACCCGTGTTTCGGCGCTGGACGGCGAACGGCCCTTCGACTGGTTTCAGTATGGAGACCGGGTGCTGGTGACATTCGATCCCCCCCTCGAAAGCGCGACAACCCTCAAACTGTTCGCGACATCGGAAATTACGTCGTCGGCTCAGATTGAGTTGGGGATTTTCGCGCCCGCGGACGCGGTGGAAACTCGCCAGACTGTGGTGGTTTCGGTTCCGAACGATCTGGAATTGCTCGAAACCGCCTTGAATGGCGCCACACCTCGTCCCGTCCAGGAAAGTGAGACCTTGCTGGCCAGGAAACTGATTCCTGTGCCCGAATTGTCTCTGGGCAGTCTGCGGGGGTACGAACGGACCGAGCCTCAACCGTTGCAACTGGGCTTGCGTCCGATTCAGGCCAGCGTACTCAATCAAGTTCACAACGTGGTGACGTTCAGTGAGGGGCTTCAGAAAACCGATTGTTGTGTGGTCTCCAATCCGAGGAAAGGACAGGTCCGCAAGATCGAGTTGTTCCTGCTTCTGCCCAAGCCGGATGCCGGACTGGTGTCGCGCTTGCAGACCTCGGGGCCGATCCGGCAATTGACCACCCATCCCGTCTCGGAACGCCTCCTGCGCATCGAAGCGGAGCTGGACCGCCCCTATGCCGAACCCTTCCAGATCGGCCTGTCCGTGGATCAACCCGTCTCGCCCGACGAGTACGGCAACGCCGCGGCCCTGATTTTCGTTCCCGCTGTGGCCGACGGATCCCGGACGTTCCTGGTGCTGCGCCGGGATTTCGAGGGCGATCTGTCGCTTCAGGCTGGGGAGAGGGCACAGACGCTGGATATCTCGAAGATTGTCTGGCCCGTTCCGTTAAGAGGAGCGCAACCTTCTGACAAGTCGTATGAGCTGCTCGGAGAAATGCGTACTCCGCCTCTCCTGCGCATCGAACATTACGCCCGGACGGAAGCCCTGCGCGCAGTGGTGGAACTGGTGCGCCAGCGGACCCTCGTCCGCAAGGATGGTCTGGAGCGCCACGAACTGCGCATCGTCCTCCAGAACCATTCCGAACAGTTTCTTTCCATCGCCTTGCCCTACCCGCCCGAGCAGGTCGAGATCTACCAGACCCTGGTGGCCGGGCGGGCCGTGAAGACCACCGTGCAACCGGAGAAAGACAGGACCGTCCTGCTGGTCCCGCTCATCCGGACCGGTCTGCTGGATCCGGAACTGGTGGTCCGGGTGGCCTATACCGCCCAGACGGGGATTCCCGTGGAAAAGTCCGGCAAGCGGCAACAACGCGTGCCGGAAATACTGGGGGGAATTCCGGTGGCCCAATCCGTCCTGGAATTGATGCTGCCTCCCCGTTTCGATTACGAGAACTTCAAGGGATCGCTCAAGCCGGTGGATCTGGTGGACATTGAGACCGAGGATCTGCTGCGCCAGACCCGCCGGGTGGAAAAACTCTCGGAAATGCTCCTGCAGAAACAGGACGAGCAGACGAAAATGAAAGCCCTGCCGAAACTGCTTTCGCTCCAGCAGTCGCTCTCCTCGCGCTCCACCAACCAGAAGCGGACAAACGAGGCCTACAATGTGCAGGTCAACGCCCAGAATGGAGGACTGAACAAATTCGGAAAAGATGTGGCGGTTCTTCAGCAGGAGTCCCTCGCAAAAGAGCGTCAGGAAGCCATGAGCGAAACGGAAAAGTCGGTCGAGCAGCTGGGCCGCAATGTCCAGATCCTGAACGAAGCCATGATGCCCCAGATTGCCGCAAACCAGTTGGCCATGCAACAGCAGCCGCAGCAATCCCAGCCGCAGGCTCAACCCCAGCCGTCGCTTCCCACGACGGCCTCGGAAGAACCGCCGGAAACGCCTCCGGTTACCTTCCCCTCGATTGGCGACACGGTATTTGCCTTCCGGACGCTCCAGGGCACCGGTAACGTGACTTTCAAGTTCACGGATCAGGAGAGCGCTCGCACCCGTTGGGACGGTCTGTTTGTGCTGGGCGCCACCCTGCTGGTGTTCATTCTGTCTCTGTGCGCTTCGAGCATTCTGGCGAACACGCATCGCCTGATTCTGGCTTTGATTGTGTTGTCTCTTCTGGCCATCGTTTTCCGTTTCGGATTGGATCTGGCCATACCGCTGTTAGGGGTTCTGATTTTCGTCGAGCGGTTCCAGCGAAAACGGGCGTCGGGTTCGCGTCCGTGAGAGGAGAACAGGCCGTTGCCCCAAAGTATTTATTATCATTGGGTATACCCAAAGGGTGATCCGCAGGGGGGGGGAACGGAGATCGAAATGGGCGGGTTAAGCGCCAAAGGCGCGAACAATTGTGCCTGGGGCATCGCCCCAGGAACAGACCGGGTTGGTTTCACGAGGGCTGAAAGCCCGTTCTATCAAAGCGTTTTACCCACCCCAATCGGGCGGGCCTTCAGCCCTTCCGAAAAATGGGGACATCCTCCCTGGGGCGACGCTTCGCTTGCCCCAGGCTACAATCAATCCGCGCCGTTGGCGCTTCAACCTAAAAACCGCAGTTGACCGGCTAAGTACAGAAAAGCCAACTGCTCCGCAGTACCCAATGGGTCTTTCTACATCACTGAGAAACAAGCGATTAGGCTCTCAACTGCGGTTTTTAGGTTCAACTGCGGTTTCTATTTTGAACAACTTGGTAACAGATCTCTCCTGCGTCAGAAAGTGCGTTTCCCGCAGATCCCTCCTGTTTATCCGTCCCGGATAATCAACGCGCCCGTGTCTCATCGTGACTGAGACGCGGGCGCGAATTTTCGAGACCTGAATATCCTGGGGGGAACGGTTTCGTTCCGGTTATTTCGTCGGTTTCTCCGGTTTGTCGGTTTGCGTGGGTTTCCCGGTGTATCCCCGACTGATGGACTGACGCATTTCCGTGTCCGAGACGACGTTTTTCATATTGTAATAGTCCATGATTCCCAAATGTCCGACGCGGAACGCTTCGGCGATGGCCTTGGGCACTTCGGCCTCGGCTTCCACCACCCGCGCCCGCATTTCCTGCTCGCGCGCCCGCATTTCCTGTTCGGCGGCCACCGCCATGGCGCGGCGTTTTTCAGCCAGGGCCTGCGCGATTTCCTTATCGGCCTCCGCCTGGTCAATCTGGAGTTTGGCGCCGATGTTGATGCCCACGTCCACGTCGGCGATGTCAATGGACAGGATACTGAAGGCCGTACCGGAGTCCAATCCCTTGGCCAGAACCGCTTTCGAGATCATGTCCGGGTGCTCCAGCACTTCCTTGTGCGACTCGGCGGAACCGATCGCGCTGACGATCCCTTCGCCGACGCGGGCGATAACGGTTTCCTCGGTAGCGCCACCGATCAGCCGCGAGATATTCGCCCGGACCGTCACACGCGCCTTGGCCCGCAGCTGGATCCCGTTCTTGGCCACGCCATCAATGGTGGTTTTGCCGCTGGCCGGATTGGGACAGTCAATCACCCACGGCTTGACGCTCATGTTCACGGCCTCGAAGACATCACGGCCCGCCAGGTCGATCGCGCAGGCTTCGTCCAGGGTCAGTTCAATACCGGCGCGATGCGAGGAGATCATGGCGCGCACCACGCGGTGGACGTTTCCTCCGGCCAGGTAGTGGCTTTCTATCTGGCGCCGGGTGATCGGGATGCCAGCCTGTGTGGCGTTGATCATTTCCTCGACGATGACGGTTGGAGGAACCCGCCGGAACCGCATGAAGATCATGTCGAGCATCCCGACCGGTGTCTTGGTGGTCACCGCCCAGACCCAGAGCCGGATGGGGAAAAGCCACAGGAAGAGCCAGAGAAAAACCATGATACAGAAGACAGAGACCGCCAGAATCCAGGGAAAACGCTCGTCATCCATCAGTGCTCCCGCGGATGCGATCATAGAAGTTGCGGTGTTCAAATTCATAAGCCACTCTCCTTCGTCTGGTGAAAGAACCCATTCGCCCGATACAAATCGAAACGAGGGGAATACGTATTTTTCATACACAAACCATCTGGCTACATTTCTATACGACCCACTCGAATGAATCAAGACATTTCCCCCACTTCCCCTGTTTTCGGGACAGAACGGGAGACGGGTAAATTGCGGGTTTTTTCTTCAACAAAAATGAAAACGGGCCGCCCCGATCAGGGCGGCCCGTTCTGTTCTGGGAGTAGGACGGACCCTGCGTTACTTCTTGGCCTCGTCGAGCAACCACTGGTCGTACCCGTAGCTGTTGGCCGGGACGTTCAACACGTCTTCGCCGTTGGCCAGTTTCTTGGCTGTGATGACTTCCCGGGGCGCTTTGGCGTCGTCCATCGAGTACACCTGAAAGTGGGGGGTCATCAGAACCACGATTTCCTTCTCGCGCTGGGTTTTGGTGGTTCTTCCGAAGAGGTACTTCCCGACATACGGAATGTCCACCAGGAAGGGCATACCGATGGTTCCATCCACATCGGAGGAGGACTTGATACCACTGACAACCAGAGGGACGCCATCGCGAGCGACCAGACTGGACGTGTAATTGCGATGCGAGATAATCTGCTCACCGCTCGGAGTGGTTCCATTGAGACTGGCGACATGGAGGTTGACGGCGATTTCGGCGGACTCCAGGCCGATGACAGGGCGCAGACTCAGATCAATCCCTTCCTTGCCGTGCTGGTCGTAGGTCAGATCGCGCCCGCCGTAGTTGGGGGTATGAAGAGTCAGCGCTCCCTGTCGGCTGCTGTCGTCGAAATCCACCGTATTCGCGGCCGCCATCGAAACAGGTGTGTTGACCTGGCTCGGTTCCGTGGTGTTGAAGGTGATGATTCCGCTGGTGTTGCTCAAAGTTCCCATGGCGCCGCTGGCGACCGACACGGTCGAGTGGGTCATGAGGTGGGCATACCCCTTGGTGGCCATGAAGTCAACCCAGGCCGTGGTGGCGGTGAAGTTGTAGGAGTGGAAACTGCCCCAATCCTGAAAAATATCGGTGGGGACGTTGGCCAGATCGGACCCATTCACGTCCCACGCGATGAAACGGAAGAGGTTCTGTCCCGGCCCGTTTTTCCAAGAGGCAAAGTCAAAGCCGGCGATCAGGTCGTCGAATTTGTCAACTTCGTAGATCTTCGTGTCCATCGTCATCTGGCTGATGGGAATGTCCACCGCGCCAATCCCCACCTTGGGACTGGTCACCAGCGGGGCGATGTTCGGCTGGTCGTAGAAGAGCACGGCGTTGTTGGCGTCGTCGAAGGCGCGCATGCGATCGGGGGTGACGTGGAGCGACAGAAGTTGTTCAATGGTACGGGCGCTCCGGTGTTGGGCCTTGTAGTAGTACTTCCACGAGCCGTCGTTCACCTCGGTGATCCCGGCGCGGTCAATCGTCTGGAATGTTTTGACCAGGTAGGGCAGCTGGAACTCGGGACAGACGACTACCAGATAGCGTTTCCACTTGCTCTGATCGTCGGTGACTTTGCCGGTAGCCGGGTCCACTTTGTACCACAGGTTGTCGCAGTCGCCCCCTTCTTTGCGGCAGATGGTGCGGGCCAGACCCCGCAGTTCGCGGCTGCTGGCGTTCTGCAACGGGATGACGGCGGTGACAAAGTTGTTGATGTTGGCCTTCTGGTTCGTGCGCAGCACCTTGACGGTTCCGCTGTTCATGTCCAGATTGATCTGTTCGTCCTGCATCAGATAATCGTCCACACGGCTGTTGGTCTCGCCCGCCGAGTATCCCGGCAGGGGACTGGGATCGGAATTGATTGCCACGCCCGACGCAAAGTCAGGCTGATAGGCGAAAGCGCTGGCGGCGAACAGCGTCAGGAGAGCGATCAAACCCGCCAGAGAGGTTGTTTTCTTTATGGCCATGAGAGGTTTCTCCTTCATTCGATTCTAAGTAATGCCCGTTTGAACTTTGCCTTGAAACAAGGCTCGTGCGCTCACTGGGCGGGGATGACGGTGACGGACTCGTCGGCGACTTGCTTTGCGAGCTCGTCGTCCTCGGCCTTCTTGTTGCTTTCGGCGCCCAGCAGGGTGGGGGAGACCGAAATGACCAAAGTGGACTCCTTGTGAATGTCCGTTTCACCACCGAACAGGTAGCCGAGCACGGGCAGAGAACCGAAGAAGGGCATTTTGCGCGTGTTTTTCAGAACGGTGATACGATTCAGCCCTCCGAAAACCACTTCCGAACCATTCTTGACGGAGACCTGAGACGTTTGCTTGGTCGTATTGAGCGCTGGATAACCCTTGTCGTCGTAACCGATGAGGTTGGTAAGCGTCATGTTGGCGTCCAGAATCGTGGTTTCATCCCCGACAGTTGGAGTCAGGGTGACATCCACGCCGGTTCTGGCGCGGATCGTGGTACCGGGCAGGGTGGCAATTTTGCCTTTAACATCGCGGTCGGGTACGACGACGACCTTGTCGAAGGCGACGGCCGGAACGACATTAGGCGAGTTATTGACGGCGTAGATCACGAATTCATCCATGGCAGTCAATACCGCGGGCACGCCGGTTGCGGTTATGGCGCGCGTGTTGGCCAGGGTCTTGGCTTTCCCCTTGGACACCAGAAAGTCAAAGAAAGCCGAGGGGTAATCCAACAGGGTTCCCCGCATATTGGAGCGGTTGGACGCGCTGCCGTAGTAGGCGTTGTCGAGCTGTTGGCTTTGTGCGGAAAAGACCCCAAGCATTTTGCCGGGGCCGTTCTTCCAAGCCTCGAAATCCAACCCGATTTTCATGTCGTTGTTGACGTTCATTTCGTAAATGTTGACTTTCATTTCCACCTGGCGCAGGGGTTGGTCGAGTTCCAGCAACTTGGCGTTGGCCGCGTCGAAACCGCCCTTGGCGTCATAGACCATGACCGAGTTGGTCTGGACGTCGGGGAGCAGTGCGCCCCAGTTGTCCATGTGCATGGAGATGATGTTACGCAATTGCGGGTTCGAGATGTCGCGGTGACGCATGCGGTAGAATCCATAACTGGACCCCGGGGCGCTGGCGATGGAGGGACGGTCGAGTTCTCTGGCCAGTTGCCGAAGCGACGGCAGTTGGTACTCTGGACAGATCACGACGATAAACCCGCTTTTCCCGTCGGGATTCAGGAATGAGTAAATCCCGCCTTCTTCGCGCGAAATGGTGGATTCGAAGAAGTTGACGATGTCGAACGGGTTGACGTGTTTGAATTCGAGCGCCTCGCACACATACTTGTTCGTCTCGGCCTTGTTGGTGGTGCGCAGAACCTTGACGACGTTCTGGAGTTCCTCGCGCAGGGAGGCCGAAGCTGCGGCGGATCCCTGGGAGTGGAGCATGGCCGCTTGATCGGGTTTTACTTGCTTGCCTTGCGTGTCTCCACCGGCTTGAGCGGACGGGGAGAGGGGCGCCACCAGCGTGGTCAGAAGACCGAGCGCCAGGGCCAGGGACACAACCTTTCGTGCCATCGTTTGTTCCTCCATTTGAGGGGAATATGCAATCCCGGACAAAAGGTCCTGTCAGGGTTTACTGCCGTTCTTCGCGTTGGTTTCTTCTTGCTTCGGGTTGTTCCGGATTTCAGTTCGGGTGGTCTTGATCACCGGGCGCCGATCTTGTCTCACTGCACATCTTGTTTACAAACCCTCAGACGGGTTTTACAAAAGAAACATCATGGCCGAGGGGGTGTCGCTCCATTGCCCGAAGGAGCCGCCGGGGGAGTCGAGGCCGGATTCGGCACAGGGGCCACAGCCGGTGTGACGGGTTGGGACGATTGAGGCTCCCGTTTCGCCGGATTGCGAATCTGATCCTGAAGTTGCTGGAATAGTTTCGAGTCTTCCGGGTACGGAATCTCGTTGCTTTCCGGGGTACGCACGAAAGGTTGCGCCTCGCGCCACACGCGCCCCCAGTAGGGGTCCACGAAGCAGGAACGCACGGCGGGTTGGCCGTCCCCGGCTGTCCCCGGCAGGTTGATGTGCCACTTCAGGAACCCCATTTCATCCTGAATCAACATGGCGTCGGCGTTTTCTACCGGGACCTGGAATTTTTGCGCGGCCAGTTTGATTGCGTCGTCGCGTGTGACCAGGCCGTTCAGGTAACGGTGGAGAGCGACTCGATTTCCCTGTACCGAGAATGCGAACGGTTCCGCGTGGACTTTCGAATTCTTTTCAGGCTGGTAGGTGGCCAGCAGGACAAAATCCCCACGCTCTACACTCAATTGCGTGAAAAGGAAAGTCCGTTGCTGGCTGTCACCCGGCACGAGTGTCTGAATCTCCTGGGGATTGGGCTGTTCTTTTATGGAAAAGACCGGCAGGACTTCCCGAATGGTCTTCTGTCCTTCCGATCCTGCGGGACGCAGGAGAAAGGAAACGGTCAGGTGGTTCAGATTGGAGATTTGAACGGGCTTGTCGGAAGCATTCCACAACTGGAGGGTCAGAGCGACCGCCTGCCCCGGGACTACGGTGTTCGTGTCACTCTGGACTCGAAGTTGCAGGGGAGAAGGAGAGGCCGAATCGAACCCGAACCGGCTGCACGCGGAGAAAAGCGCCGTATGAACCATCAGGAGAAACAGAAAGAGGACGCGAAGAGTTGTTGTCATGGTCAATGGGCCGATCCATCCGGATTCAAAAGTAGAAGGCCGAGGAGCAGGATGGATAACCTCATCTCGCTCGCGGCAGAATAAAGAAACTCCCACACGCTTTATTGGTGCATTCTTCTGTCTGTAACAAAGGAACTTGGATACCCACAGAAAACCCGCTAAAATTTCCCGTGGGTAATAGAACACAGCACCTCTCCGAATCGCAAGAGAATCTTCTTGAGAATCCTCTTGGAACCGCAAGAAAACTCCTCGACCGCTCAATCGTCCTCGAAACAGGCCCGCTTGGGGCGGGATGGCTCGACCAGCCGGATCTTGGCGTGCAGGCCCAGACGCTCGAACACGTGCAGCCGTACGTGTGCGCGGGTCAGCTCCAGATCCCGCATTTCCGTACCGGTCCAACTGGCGCCGATCGAAATACTGATGCGCAGCTCTTCCACCCCTTCTTCCTCGATCACATCCATCGAGACATCTGCGCCGGGCACAAGATCGTGGACCACTTCGTTGACCTGGTGGGGCGACACGCGTATGCCATTGACGAGAAAGATGTCGTCCGAGCGTTCGTGTGTCGGGGCGAACCGCAACAAGGTTCGACCGCACGGACAAGGCTCTTTGAGCAGTCGGGTCAGGTTGCCGGTTCGGTACCGCAACAGAGGCACCGCTTCACGGGTCAGGGTGGTGAGCACCAGTTCCCCTTGCTCGCCCTCGGCAACCGGTTGGCCGGTTTGCGGGTTGACGGTTTCCGCCAGAACGTTGTCCTCACTCAGGTGCAGACCGTTGTGCTCAGGGCATTCGGTGGCCAAACCCGGCGCGGTCATTTCCGACAGGCCGAAGCTGGCAAAGGCCTCGACCTTCAGAGCGTCCTCGATTTCCTGACGCAACTCGCTCGACCAGACCTCTCCAACGATCAACGCCACGCGCAGGGAGAGAGCCGTCGCTTCGAAGTTCTGAACAACCCGGCCCAGTTGGAGCGCTTGAGTCTGGGTGGCCACCAGGACCGTAGCGCGGTAGGCGCGCATGACTTCCGCCTGTCGCTCGGGCGAGAGACCCGGGCAGGGAATGACTGAAGCGCCCAGCGCCTCGGCGCCGGACTGCGCGCCCATCGCGGCGGAATCGAGCGCGTAGTCCAGGGAAATTTGGATGACGTCCGACGAGGTGACCCCCGCGCTGACAAAGGCGCGCTCGGCCATCTGGGTCCAGTTGGCGATGTCGTTGCGCGTGTACCCGACCACGATGGGACCGCCCGCGCCAGCGGCGGGTTGCAGACGCAGAACGTCGTGCAGGGGGACGGCAAACAGCCCATAGGGCTGGTGCGCGACCAGATCCTCGCGCTTCGTCAGGGGGAGGCGGGCCAGATCCTCAATGGAATGGATATCGTCGGGTAGAAATCCCGCCTTGTCGAAAAGATCGCGGTAATAGGGCACGTGCCGGTAGGCCCGGTTGGCCGTGGCCTGAAGGCGTTCGATCTGGATTTGACGCAAGTGTTCCCGATCGGCGGTTTCGATTTTCGGGTGGTGGATACTCACGGGAAAGCCTCCTCTCCCTTTCTGACTCATCTTCCGGTCTGGGGGACCTGTTCATTCTCCGTCCCCGGAATGTCCCGGATCTGGATTATTAACGGGTGGCGGAATGTTTTTCTTCTTCCCACCCCTCCTGGTATCCGCGCCCCAGGTAGGCGCGTTGCACGTCGGGGTTGTTGCGCAGCATGTCACAATCGCCTTCGATAACGATCTGCCCGGTCTCGAGCACATATCCCCGGTCGGCTGATTTCAGGGCCAGGTTCGCGTCCTGTTCCACCAGAAGGATCGAAAAGTCGGTACTGAGCAGTTCGCGCAGTTTGCGGAAAATCTCGCGCGCCACCTTGGGCGCCAGTCCCATCGAAGGCTCATCGAGTAACAGGATCGAGGGGCGCGACATCATGGCGCGTCCGATCGCCAGCATCTGTTGCTGGCCGCCCGAGAGGGTTCCCGCCGGTTGGCGCCGACGCTCCTTGAGAATCGGAAAGAGCGTGTAGATCTCTTCGAGTTCCTCGGTTACATTGTTTGCCTGACGGGTGTAAGCGCCCAGAACGAGGTTTTCCTCGACGCTCATGGGCGCGAAGAGCTGACGCCCTTCGGGCACGAGCGCCAAGCCGCGTCGCACCAGTTGTTCCGCCGAAAGATGGGTGATTTCACGCCCCTGGAGCAGGACGCGTCCCGCCAGCGGCCGGATCAGACCGGACAGGGTATTCAAAAGCGTGCTCTTGCCGCACCCGTTTGCGCCGATCAGGGTCACGATTTCCCCGGGCGATACGTGGAGCGAAACGCCCTTGAGCGCCACAATCGGACCGTACCCGCTGGTGAGGTTTTCAATGCTCAGCATAGGCGCTCAATCCTCGTCCGATCCCAGGTAGGTGGCGATCACTTTCTCGTTTTCCTGTACCTCGCGCGGGGAACCTTCGGCCAGGGGCGCGCCGTGATCGAGCACCAGAACCCGGTCCGAAATATCCATGACCAGCGACATGTCGTGCTCGACCAGCAGAATCGTAATTCCACTCCGGCGGATGGACCCGATGAGCTCGCCCAGGTGAGCGGTCTCGCGGGTGTTGAGGCCCGCCGCCGGCTCATCGAGCAGAAGCAGCCGGGGTTGCGCCGCCAAGGCGCGCGCCAACTCCACCCGCCGTTGTTGGAGGAAGGGGAGCGAGTCCACGGAAGCGTTTGCCAGGTGCGCGATTTCCAGCCGTTCGAGCTGTTCGAGCGCTTCCTGGCGCAGAGTCCGTTCCTCGTGGCGTTGCCAGGGCAGATGCAACAGGGAACTCACAAACCCGCAGTGTCCCCGGCTGTGACAGCCGATCAGGACATTTTCGAGAACGGTCAGGTGGGCGAAGAGGCGAATCGTCTGCCAGGTGCGCGCCATGCCGCGCGCGGCAATCTGGTGGGGCGCCAGTTTCTCGATACTGGTTCCTTCGAACACCGCTGTTCCGTCCGAGGGGGTGACGATCCCGCTCAAACAGTTGAAAAAGGTGGTTTTCCCGGCGCCATTGGGACCGATTACGGCAAAGATTTGCCCGTGCGCAACTTCGCAGCTGACCCCCTGGACCGCCTGGACGCCGCCAAAGTGTTTCGAGAGGTTCTGGACTTTGAGAATCGGTTCCTGCATCGTGTCTTTCACTTTGACGGCCTGTAAAGAATCGCCGTTATGAGATGGCACATCGGCCTTATCCTGAAACGCATTCGTCATTTCGCCTCCTGAAAGGAACCGAAAGCCTGCACAAATGCATCAGGATTGTCGGGCGAAAGAACAACCGATTTGCCCGTCTTCATCTTGACGATCACGAGAGGCTCTTTCTGTGTTGCGTAGGCCCGGAATGTGCCCATCCGGGCATTTCTGAAAATGCCGAAACTCCCGTACAACCCACCCGATCCAAAAATCCGAATGGTTCTCGAAAAATCTGCGGACTTGGCGACTTGAACACTTTCGACATCAACAAGCGGGATTACGACGTCCGGTCCCAACCGGGATACGCCCATTGTTTCAGGGGTCATATAGTACTTTCGCGGGGCGAAGAATGCCGGAATCCCCAGGATGGCCACGCCGACAGAGACCACGACCGCATAAGGCAGAGATGCTTCTCTCGAATCTTCTGAATTCGAGAAATGAAGGACGGAAAACAACACGATCTCGAAAGCAATCAGGCAGAAAACGCCCCCAGTTATCCACTTGGTGGCCCGTCCCCAGGAGCAGCTGAAAGTTCTGGTTTCCATGGTTTTCAGATCTCTCGCCTGTTTCCTATGAAATACAAGGTCATGTGCCGTTCCTGCAATCTTTCTCACAACACCGGATCAGGGGGCTTTGACAATCGCGGTCTTTTTCTTCGGGACGATCTTACTGTACAGCCACAGGGATAAGTCGCGGACGCCCAGCAAAATCCCCTGGGGAACGAACATGGTGATTACCAGCAGGACCACCCCGTAAACGGCCAGCCAGTAGTTCTCCATCCAGGAAAGCCATTCCGTCAGTGAGCCCATCAGGAGTGTTCCCACGACCGCGCCCCACACCGTCCGCATCCCTCCCACCACGACCATGACAACCAGCAGGACGGACTTCATGGAACCGAACTCGTCCGGAGTCAGATAGGAAAAAGTATGGGCGTACAGACTGCCCGCCAGGGAAGCGTAAACAGCCGAGAGAACGAAAATCTGAATCTTGAAGCGCGCCGTGGGAACTCCCAGCACGACCGCCGCTTCCTCTCCGTCGTGAATCGCCCGAAGAGCGCGTCCCACCCGCGAGTGGATCAGATTCAACGCGAGAACCAACCCCAGAAACGCCATGCTCCAGACCAGGTAAAAAACCGCCCGTTCGTTTGTCAACGTGTTGAAGACAACCAGGGGCGAAGATCCGGGCCAGCCCAATGTCAGGGGAGCGCCCCCGCGGATGCCCGACGATCCCCCCGTCAGTTCAATCCATCCATCCAGCACGATCCGGACGATTTCTCCAAAGGCCAGAGTGGCCATCGCCAGGTAATGCCCGCGCAGGCGCAGCGACGGCATGCCGACCAGCAGGGCCACCAGCGCGGCCAGAACCGCCGACAGAGGAATTGTAACCCACGGCGACCAGCCCAGCTTCGCCGAACAGATCGCCGACGTGTAGGCGCCCACGGCATAGAAGGCGCATTGCCCGAGTGAAATCTGCCCCGCATAGCCCATCAGAAGCGAAAGCCCGATGGCCATCAGCGCCAGCGCGCCCAGCGGGATGAACTGATAGAGGGTATCCCCCAGCGCCACGGGCGCCAGGGCGATGCAGAGAGCGAAGAGACAAAGTCCGATCAGATTGGAGCGGCCCATAAAAGGATTCTCAGGTTCTCTCCCATGTGGTGACCGGCAGGGAACAGTGTTCACCTGCCGGTTCTTAGAAGTCTTTCAGACGATTCAGAGTTGCATTGCCAAAAAGTCCGCTGGGACGCACGAAAAGCACGATCAGCAGGACCGATAGAGCGACGGCGTCCTTGTAGGTCGAGTCCACAAAACCCGCCACGAGAGATTCGATCAGAGCCAGCGCAATGCCCGCGACCACGGCGGCGGTGTTGTTCCCCAGCCCTCCCAGCACCGCCGCGCTGAACCCCTTGAGACCGAACATGCTGCCGCTGCAATACTCCATGTTGGTGATCGGAACCACCACTGCGCCCGCCAGCGCGCCGATGCCAGCCGACAAACCGAAGGCCAACATAACCATGAAACGCGAATTGATCCCCACAAGCCGCGCCGCTACGCGGTTGTACGAACAGGCCCGCATCGCCTTGCCCGTGAGGGTGTGGTTGAAGAAGAGAGTCAGAACCACCGTCAGCACTGCAAGCGATATCCAGACAAAGACTTCCTGACGCTCGATTGCGACACGCGCGAGGCGAATAGGTTCCGCGCCCAGAAAGCCCGGCATGTAATAAACGTTCTTCCCCCAGATGAGCATGGCGGCGCCTTTAAGCAAAAAGGAACCGCCAATAGTCAGGATGAGCAACGTCAAAACCGTCGGGTTGCGCAAGGGCCGGATGGTGAGCCGTTCTAGCGCCACCCCGATCAGGGTCACCAGGACCACGGCGGTCAGAATCGCGACCGGAACGGGCAACCCCCAGCGCGTGGCGCCCCAGACGGTCAACATGCCGCCCAGCATCACAAATTCACCCTGCGCCAGGTTGATAATCCCCGTCGCGTTGTAAATGATGTTGAACCCGATCGCCACCATGGCATAGATACTTCCCACGGCGAGGCCACTGACGAGCAGTTGGAGAATACGTTCAAGCATGTCCGGCATTCAGGTCTCACTCTCCGTCCCGGCCCGTACAGGCGCGATTTCGGGGAAGTCCATTTTACACAGGCAAGCGCCTGTCACAGGAAATCGGGTTTACTTCGGAGCGATGGTGAATGCGCCGTTCTGGACGGTCAGCATCTCGAACGCCTCTTTGGTCAGACCCGTGTGATCCTGCGCCGAAAGGGAGAAGATACCCGTTGCGCCCTTGAAATCCTGGATCGTTTCCAGCGCGTCACGAATCGCCTTGCGGTCGGTTCCGCTTTTCTCGATCGCAACGATCAGCATGTTGAGAGCGTCGGCGGCATACGCGCCAAAAGCGTTCACATCGCTTTTGTAAGTGGTTTCATAGGCGCTCTTGTATTCCACCAGCGCCTTCTTGTAGGGGCTGTCGTCGGTCAATTGATCGGTGATCAGAATGCGGGACGCCGGGAAGAGCACGCCATTGGCGGCGTCTCCAGCCGCCTTGACATACTCGATATTGGCGAAGCCGTGGCTCTGGTAGATCGGAATGGTCAACCCGAGCGTCTTGGCATTCTTCAGCAAAATGCTTTGTCCCTGAAGAATGGACCAGCCGATAACGGCCTCGGCTCCCGCCGCCTGAATCTTCGACAACTGCGGGCGCAGGTCGGTGTCGTCTTTCCCGAAAGACTCTGCCGCAACAATTTCAAGTCCCGGATACTTCGACAGCGCCTTTTTCAACTGCGTCAACCCCTCCTGGCCGAAGCTGGTATTGTCCGTCAGGAGTCCGATGCGCTTGAGGCCCCGACCGGTCATGTGGTCGTAAATGCGCTCGACCGCATCGCTGTCCTTCTGGGCGGTCTTGAAAACGTAAGGACGCACTGGGTCGGTGATAACGGATGCGGCCGCGCAAGAAATCAGGGGCACTTCCATTTGGTTGCAGAGATCCACGATAGCCAGGGTCGTGCCGCTGCGCGAGGGGCCGATAATCGCGACCACCTCTTTCTTGATGAGTTGGTTCGCCGCATTGACCGCGAGGGTTTCGTTCCCCTGGTCGTCTTCGATACTCAGCTCAATCTGACGTCCCTGGATGCCACCCTTGGCGTTGATCGCATCCACGAGCATCCGGACGGTTTTCGCTTCCGGGTCGCCCAGATTCGAGGCCGGGCCGGTGATCGAAAAAATGCCCCCGATCCGGATCGGATCGCTGTCGGCCTTCGGCGTTTCAGCCGCTTTTTTCTGGCCTGGAGCGCCTGTTTTCCCCGATTCTTCCTGCTTTTGGCAGGCTTGAAGACCCAACAACGCAAGGGACAGAAGAGTGAACCACCATAAAGTTTTGGAGAACCGCATCGTGCGTGTTCCTTTCCGGTGCTGAAATCAGCAGATTAGGGGTTCCATCCGGGAATCGCGGAAAATATCCCGGTCTGTGTTGATTGCTTTTGCGTACCCGTGTGGCTCGTGGCAGATCGTGTGGTTGACCGCAATGTGTCATGCTCACCGTGGAGCGATCGTGAACGCGCCATTCTTGACAGTCAACATCTCGAACGCATCTTTTGTCAGGCCTGTGTGGTCTTCCGCGGACAGGTTGAAAACACCGGCTGTTCCTTTGAAGTCCTGGATGGTTTCCAGGTGGTCGCGAATCGCTTTCCGTTCGGCGCCCTTCTTCTCGATCGCATCGGTCAACATATAGAGCGCGTCGTAAACGTGTCCCCCGAAAGTACAGACATCCGCTTTATACATTGCTTCGTACTCGTTCTTGTACTCGACGAGCGCCTTCTTGAGCGGGTGGTCGTCAGCCAGTTGTTCGGCGACCAGAATACGCGAGGCCGGGAAGAGAACCCCTTCGGCTGCGTCCCCTGCCGCCTTGACGTACTCGATATTGGCGAATCCGTGGCTCTGATAGATCGGAACGGTCAACCCGAGTGTTTTGACGTTTTTGAGCAGAATGCTTTGCCCTTGAAGAATCGACCAGCCCACGATGGCCTCGGCGCCTGCCGCCTGAATTTTCGACAACTGCGGACGCAGATCGCTGTCGTCTTTCCCGAAAGACTCCGCCGCGACAATCTCGAGGCCCGGGTATTTCGGCAGCACTTTCTTCATCTGCGTCAACCCTTCCTGACCGAAACTGGTATTGTCGGTCAGCAGACCGACGCGTTTGACGCCCCGGCTGGTCATGTGGTCGAAAATGATCTCGGCCGCGTCGCTGTCCTTCGGAGCGGTCTTGAAAATGTACGGACGCACGGGATCGGTGATGACGGCGGCGGCGGCACAGGAAATCAGCGGCACTTCCTTCTGATTGCAAAGATCCGCGATGGCCAGCGTGGTGCCACTGCGCGAGGGGCCGATGATGGCGACGACCCCCTTCTTGATCAACTGATTGGCCGCATTGACCGCCTGGGTTTCGTTCCCCTGATCGTCCTCGACGCTCAATTCAATCTGACGGCCCTTGATGCCACCCTTGGCGTTGATCTTGTCCACGAGCATGCGGGCGGTCTTCGCTTCCGGGTCGCCGACATTCGAGACCGGACCGGTGATCGAAAAAATCCCGCCAATCTTGATCGGCCCCGTCTCGTCCTTCGAAGCGTTTGTCTCTTGTTGCGAGACCGTAGAGCCCGGTTTCCCCGCTTCTTCCTTTTTCTGGCAGGCTTGCAGGCCAAATACTGCAAGGGCCAGGAGAGTAAAGCACCACAGAGTCTTGGAGAATCGCATCGCACACGTTCCTTTCCGGCGTTGAATTCAGCGAATTATGGGCACGATCAAATATCGTGGAAAACTTTCAGTTCCCGCACTACCCGGCCCAAGTTCTCGACACGGTCCTTCTGGATCACATACTGGCGAGTTCTTCAGCGGCAAAAACCTTGATATTGGCCTCCTGAAGAATACTGATCGCCTTCTGCGGGTTCTCGAAACGGAACACCAGGATCGCATTTTCCCGATGCCGTTCCATGAAGGCGTACATGTACTCGACATTGATGCTCGACCCCTGGAGCAGCGACAGGACCGTGGCCAGACCGCCTGGACGGTCCACGATCTCAACCGCCACCACCTCGGTGAGGCGGACGGTCAGGCCCACGCCGTTGAGCGCATCCACGGCCTCTTTCGGTTTGTCCACCAGGAGCCGCAGGATGCCGAAGTCGGACGTGTCGGCCACCGACAAAGCCCGAATGTTGACCCCCGCGTCCCCCAGGGTGCGGGTCACCTCCGCCAGACGGCCGGTACGGTTTTCGAGAAACACGGACAATTGTTTGAGCTGCATGACTCGTCTCTCCTTCCACACAGATTACTTGTTACGGTTGTCAATGACTCGCTTGGCTTTTCCTTCGCTGCGCGCGATGCTCTTCGGCTCGACCAGCCGGATGGTGGCGGTCAGGCCCAGAACGCTTTCGATTTCGTGAGAGATCTTCTTGCGCAGATCTTCGAGTCCTTTCACCTCATCGGAGAAGATCTCCTCGCTGACCTCGACGCGAATCTCGATGTCGTCGAGCGATCCCGTCCGACTCACCACGAGTTCATAGTGCGGCTCGATCCCTTCCACGGTCACCAGAACGCTCTCGATCTGCGACGGGAACACGTTCACGCCCCGGATGATGAGCATGTCGTCGGTGCGTCCGCTCACGCGTTCCATCCGCACCAGGGTCCGTCCGCAAGCGCAGGATTCGCGCAGGAGGCGCGAAATATCCCGCGTGCGATAACGAATCAGAGGAAACGCCTGCTTGGTCAGGCAGGTGACCACCAATTCGCCCTTTTCGCCGTCCGCGGCAGGGAGATTGGTCTGAGGATTGATGATTTCCGGGTAAAAATGGTCCTCGTTGACGTGCAGGCCGCATTTCTCCGGGCACTCGCTCGAAACGCCTGGACCGATGATTTCCGAAAGCCCATAGATGTCAACCGCCAGAATGCCGAAAATTTCTTCGATCCTGGCGCGCATCTCGACCGTCCAGGGTTCGGCGCCCATGATGGCCGACTTCAGAGGAAGGCTCCTGGGATCAATCCCCATCTCCTTACAGACATCGGCGATGTAGAGCGAATAGGAGGGCGTGCAGGCCAGAATCGTCGAACCGAAGTCCTGCATGATCATGATCTGCCGTTTGGTGTTGCCACCCGACACCGGCAGCACGGTCGCGCCCAGACGTTCCGCGCCGTAGTGCGCCCCCAGGCCCCCGGTGAACATGCCGTAACCGTAGGCCACATGGACGATGTCTTCCGGGCCGCCGTTGGCGCAGCACAGGGTACGTGCCATGACTTCGGCCCAGATTTCGTGGATGTCGTGGTAGGTGTATCCCACCACCGTGGGCTTGCCCGTGGTGCCCGACGAGGAGTGGACCCGCACGACATTCTTCATCGGCTCGGCAAACATCCCGAAGGGGTAGGAATCGCGCAGATCTTCTTTGGTGGTAAACGGGAGTTTGGAAAGATCGTCAATCGAGCGGATGTCGTCGGGCGTGATCCCGGCGTCTTCCATTTTCTTGCGGTAAGGCGCCACCCGTTCATACACGCGATTGATCTGGGTGCGCAGACGCTCCGTCTGGAGTTCCCGGCGCTGCGCCGGCTCCATGCATTCCATTTCCGGATTGAAGATCATGCCTACAGTTCCTCCCTTCCCTTGTGAAAAGCCTGCTGGTTCATTTCAATTGTCTTGGGTGGCACACACACGGAGATGGCCTTGTCCCATGCTTCCGTCGGGAACGGAAGGTGGCGCGACGCCATGCCGAGCAACAGAATATTGAGCGTCCGGGGCGAACCGAGCGAGGCCGCCACCGCCTCGGGCGTGGGTTCCACCAGGGTTCCCTCCGAACGCAACAGGTGACGGTTCCGCAGCGTCTCGTTCGGCTCGAAGCCGATCAACAAATCCACTTCGCCCGAACCGATCAGCGGCGCGTGGACCTTCTCGCCGAACCGCACCGAACTCGTCACCGAGCCGCCGCGCTGCGACATGCCATGCACTTCGCTCTTCTTCACATCGTATCCGGCCTCAAAGGCCGCCTGCGCCAGCACTTCACTGACGGTCAGGACGCCCTGCCCGCCGATGCCGACACAGAGTACGTTGGTAGTCTGGGGGGTTGTCATCTCTATCACTTTCCTGTCTGAGGGTGCCTGAGGATGAACGCGTCAAGGTCCATCGGTTAAGTCACATCTTGGGGGCAAAGGGTGTCAGACCTTCTTAATCACCCCGACTTTTTCTTTCACCAGATTTTCAAAAAATTCAAAATCTTCCCGCGACGCAAAGGCCCGTTTGGGAAGCCAACTGTAAATGGTCCGTGCCGAAAACAGAAGATACCCCTCCGGGCATTGCGCGGCCTTGATGATCTTGTCCCACCCGAATTGCGATTCCCCCTGAAAGGTCGTGATCGAGATCCCGTCTTTGCCGAATTTCCAGTCCAGCTGCTTGTTGCGCAGAGGAAATTTGTCAAAATACTTGCGGGCCTGAAAAGTGGGAAACCAGGTGAAAAAACCGATCACACAGGCGAACAGAATCAGGGCAAAAGCATCCGACTGGTTACTGGGAATCAGGAGAAAACCCAGGATGGCCAAAAGAAAACCGAACAGGAGAAAGGCGAAACGCACGATCTTGGGAACATGGGTGTAGCTGGCGAGCCGGTGCGCCCGCATAAACTCCCGCTGTTCGAAGATGTATTGCGCCTCCACGGTATTCATCACCCCACCGCTCTTTCTGTCACTCGGTTTCTGTTTCGATTTTCCCACAATTTACACTTTCTTGATGATCGAGACTTTTTCTTTCACCAGTTTCTCAAAGGTTTCGAAATCTTCCGGGGAGGCGAAGGCCTTTCGGGGAAGCCAGTTAAACATGCGTCGCTCGACAAACAGTAAATACCCCTCTTTGCATTGCACGGCGGCTATGATACGGCGCCAGTCGAACTGAGATTCTGTGATGGAGGTGGTGACCGATATTCTGGCTTCCCCAAAACGCCAGGTAAACTGCGCATCCTTAAGAGGAGATACTTCAAAATCCTTCTTTACCTGAATTGGTTGATTCCACAGCGAAAGAACAATCAAGAAGGCCAGAAACAAAATGGAAAAAGCGGCATATGAATTATAATTCATGATAATACAAGATGCTACGCCAAACACTAAAGCACACAAAAGGTAGAAGAAACGCAATGACCTGCGGAGTTGCACGTAACCGGCAAACTTGTGAGCCAGCAGGAACTCCTCCCGATCAAAGGTGTATTGCGCTTCCACCGTTTGCATGTTTCCCGAGATCCCTCTTAGAGCTGCGACGGGCCGATGGCCCCGAACTTACAGAGCTGGGCGCACAGTTCGCACCCGCGGCAGTACTTGGTGTCGATCGTGTAGCCCTTTTCGATCTTCTTGATCGCCGGACACCCGGTCCGGGCGCACATCCCGCAATCCTTGCATTGTTCCGGGTCAATCGTCTGAGTCACCACCGGCGCCTTCCGGTTGATCAGCACACAGGGGGCGAGTTCGATCACCACCGCCGGACCGTCGAACGCGACGGCTTCGCGGATGGTTTTCTCGCTCTCTTCCAGTTTCAGAGGATTGACCGTGACGACGTGCTGTACCCCCAGGCTGCGGCACAGGGCTTCCAGATCAATGTGCGGCGCAGGTTTCCCCATCAGGGTTTTACCCGTCCCCGGGTGGTTCTGGCGGCCCGTCATGGCCGTGGTCCGGTTGTCGAGGATCAGTACCGTGCAATCCCCGCCGTTGTACACCATGTCCAGCAACCCGGTGATGCCCGAGTGCATGAAGGTCGAGTCGCCGATGACGGCCACGATCTTCTTGGCTTCTTCTTTCGGCAGGACTTTGGAAAGTCCCATCGCGTTCCCGATCCCCGCGCCCATGCAGACACAGGTGTCCACGCTCGAAATCGGCGGAAGCGCTCCGAGCGTGTAACAGCCGATGTCCCCCGTCACCCTCATTTTAAGTTTCTTCAGAACGGTGTACGTGGCGCGGTGGGGACAGCCGGGACAGAGAACCGGCGGACGCGGCGGAATATTCTCGGACGAGTCGGGCGACGGATGTGCGATCCCGAAAATGTCGCGCACACGGTCCGGGTCCAGTTCACCCATCTGGAAGGGCGCTGGTTTGGCCTGAACGTTCAACCCCATCGCCCGCAGGCGGGTTTCCAGATAAGGATCGAGTTCTTCGAGCACGAAGATGCTTTCAAACCGGGACGCAAACTCCCGGATTTTCTTCTCCGGCAGCGGGTGCAGCATCCCCAGTTTCAGGATCGAGGCCTCGGGCAGAATCTCGCGCGCATACTGATACGACACCCCGGCGGTCACGATGCCCAGTTTGCCGTCGGTGCCCGCCGTTTTGGAATTGACCGGGGCCGTTTCGGCCCACTCCGCCAGTTTCGCGGTCCGCTCGTGAACCACGACCTGGCGGCGCTTGGCGTTACCGGGCACCATGACATATTTCCCCGGATCGCGGTCCAGAGCCATCGGGCGATCCAGTTGGACCGGTTCCGTCGGCGTGACGATGCTTTTGCCGTGGCAGACGCGCGTGGTCATGCGCAGAATCACCGGCGTGTCGAAGTCCTCACTGACCTGCAGGGCCTGACGCATGAACTCGTAGGCCTCCTGGCTGTCGGCGGGCTCGAACATGGGCACCTTGGCGAACGGCCCGTAGTTGCGGTTGTCCTGCTCGTTCTGCGAACTGTGCATGCCCGGGTCGTCTGCCGACACGATCACGATTCCGCCCTTGGTCCCTGTGTAGGCCAGGGTAAAAAGCGGATCGGCGGCGACGTTCAACCCCACGTGTTTCATGGTCACGAGAACGCGCGCGCCGGCAAAGGCGGCGCCCATGCCCACTTCGAGGGCCACCTTTTCGTTCGGCGCCCATTCGGCGTAGATTTCCGGGTGACGGGCTGCGATAGTTTCGAGAATTTCCGTGCTGGGGGTGCCGGGGTAGGCGGCGGCCAGGCGCACCCCGCCGTGCAAGGCGCCCAGGGCAACCGCCTCGTTGCCGGAAAGCAGAAGTTTCGGAGAAGAAAGATTCGGTTGCTGCATTGTTAGAAAAAGTCCGGTTTCTATCGGTATTGGTGTCCTGCCATCAGTCGGAACGGGTTGTACAAATCCCTCAGGCGCCACGGTCGGTCTATGGCGGAAGCACGAAAAACTCAGAATTCGCACCGATGGGAGTGGAAACGCCCCGACTGCACAGCGTGGAAGATACCAGCCCGCCGTTCATTTTTTCAAGACCTTTCTCCAATGAGGGGGCACAGGTTTTCTTCATGGGTTGGAGGTGGCATGGGCGTCCCGCCCGTGAGTGCGGTTTGGCCTTGATTCTTCATCCTCACACTTGAAGGATTCAAGAAAATCGAATTTATTGAGGTTTTCAGCCCCCGGAGGGGCGACAGAAACGTGAAGCACGATCGAGGGGTTTGGAATTCTCCGGTGTATTGCCTTGAAACCTTGTTCCTATTCCAGTAAATTGTCCCTGTTTCCCGTGGACTGAACTCTGGTATCCGAACTCCACGGGAACGTGTGCCAGGAAAGGTGCCGAAAAGAGATCCTTTCCGCCGTTAAATCCTCTGAACAGGAGTGACAAAATGCCGCATTCTTTCCCGGTTCTTCTGATTCTTGATATGCAGAAGGGAATGAGCCGTCGGGCCGCCGATTCTCGGAATAACCCCCAGGCCGAGTCGAATATCGGCGCGTTGTTGTCTGCCTGGCGCAAAGTGGGAGCGCCGGTGGTTCACGTTCGCCACATATCGAGAACCCCCGGTTCTTCCTTCTGGCCGGGGCAGGACGGTGTCGAGTTTCAGGAGGCGTTCCGGCCCCTGGATACCGAGCATGTGGTGGAGAAAAACGTCGCGGACGCATTCATTCAATCGGGGTTGGAGCGTTGGCTCAGGGCTCGGGACATTCGGGAGTTGGTGATTGTCGGGGTCAGTACCAATTGTTGCGTCGAGTCCACGGCCCGTACCGCCGGCTGTCTGGGATTCCAGACCCGGGTGGTGTCGGACGCCACCTTTGCATTTGAAAAATCCGACTACACAGTGGTTTTCCGGTCCGCCGCGGAAGTCCATGCCATGTCTCTGGCAAACCTTCAGGGTGAGTTTGCGCAAATTGTCAGCACCGACGAGATATTGAAAACACTTTTTCCAGCCGGGCTCTGACACGGTTTTCGAAAAGTGGAAGACGAAACAACAGGAGGTTTAACGATGCGAAACACTCCAGAAGCGGGACTACGAGTTCCGGGTTTCAAAAATCTGTTGCGTTTGGTGGGAGGACTGATGGTGTCGGGGTTGTGTCTGACGGTGGCCATGGCGGGGACGGAGGAGGCAAAGTCCCTGAAATCTCTGGAATTACGCATGATGACGTTCAACGTTCGAACCGGAACGGCGAATGACGGCCCGAACAACTGGAAACTGCGCAAGGATCTGGTTTTCGAGGTATTCCGCAACGAAAAGCCCGATGTGGCCGGACTTCAGGAACCCTTCCGCTTCCAGATCGACGAACTCGAACAGGCTCTGCCGGAATACGGTCTGATCGGTATCGGACGCGAGGATGGCAAGAGCAAGGGCGAGCACGCGGCCATCCTTTATAAGAAGGAGGGGCTGGAAGTTCAGGATTCCGGGACCTTCTGGTTCTCCGATACCCCCGAGGTTCCCGGGTCCATCACCTGGGGCAACGCCTGCACCCGCATCTGCACCTGGGCCCGTTTTCGGGACAAACGCAGTGGTCAGAGTTTCTACCACTTCAACCTGCACATTGATCATGTCTCGCAGCCTTCGCGCGAGAAGAGCGTGCGCCTGCTGGCCGACCGCATCGCGAAGCGCCAGCACCCCGCCGAACCCTTCGTGGTGACTGGTGATTTCAATGTGGATGAATCGAATCCCGTGATTCAGTATCTGCTGGGCAAGGGGAGCGAGTCAAAGGATGGGGCCACGAGCGGGACTCAGATCCGTCTGGTGGACACCTTCCGGGTGGTCCAGCCCGACGCGACCGAGGCGGGGACGTTCTGCGAGTTCGTGGGGAAGAAAACGGGTGAGAAGATTGATTATATTCTGGTTCCGCCTCAGACAAAGGTACTGGGAGCCGAAATCGTCCGATGGAACAAGGACGGCCGTTACCCCTCGGACCACTTTCCGGTGACGGCGTGGATTCGGTTTGAAAACCCGGTCCGGAAGCCGGGAGTTTGAGGTGGCACGGGCGTCTCGCCCGTGAAGGTTGAAAAATGAGGCGTTGCGATGGACCCCGTTTTAAGTAAACCCCTCCTCGAAGTGCTGGACCTGGGCCGCATGGCCTATCAGGCGGCGCTGGATCTCCAGATGGAGCGGGTCGAGGAACTGAAACGCCAGGCGGGTGTCCCTGAGGAACCGGAAAAAGCGTATTTAATCCTGGTCGAGCACGATCCGCCTGTTATCACCCTCGGGCGGGGAGCCGATGAGAACAATGTGATCCTTTCACCGGAGGAACTCAAGTCCCAGGGATTTCAGATTCATACGGTGAGTCGTGGAGGCGACGTGACTTACCACGGTCCGGGGCAACTGGTGGGGTACCCCATCCTGCGGGTGGACCGGCACGGACGCGACGTCCACCGCTACCTGCGCGACATCGAGGAGGTGGTGATCCGCCTTCTGGCCCGGTTTGGGGTCGAGGGATCGCGCAAGCCCGGCCTGACGGGTGTGTGGGTGGGGGAGGAGAAGATCGCCGCGACGGGCGTGGCTCTGAGCCGCTGGGTGTCGTACCACGGCTTCGCGCTCAACGTCTGTCCCAACCTGGCGCATTTCGGTTCGATTGTTCCCTGTGGGATTTCAGACAAGGGGGTCACGAGCCTGAGCGGGGTGTTGGGACGGCGGGTGGAGGTCGAGGAGGTGAAAGCCCCCCTGGTCGAGGTGCTGGCCGGGGTGTTCGGGTTTGAGGTGGCGAAAAAGCGATCCTGATTCCGACCGCGTCTTGTTGAAGGGTCTGGGTTAATGTCCATTTTCTTTAAGTTTTGATAGAGGTTTTGTTTCGGGAACAAAGAGGCCGGGTGTAGAGGAGAAGTTCCATGACCATGCAGCATGCCGAAATTCTCTATCTGGTGCCGTCCGACCCGTACCGGTCGGGGCTGGCGGACTATGGGCACAGCTACCTGAGCGCGATTCAGGAAGACCCCTGCCTGAGCGGAACGGCCCTCTTGAACATGCGGATTCCGGAGCGCCTGCACGGGCACCCGGACGCGATTCCGCATGTGCGCAAGATGACCGAACAGGCGCTCAAGGCGGTGGTGGCCCATCCGGATCAGATCCTGCAGGTCGAGATGGACTGGCGTTCGCAGCGGGAGTACTGGGCCGCTCTCGAGGTGGCGCGGCTGCGGCCCGATCTGCCGATCTGCCTGACATTTCACGATCCGCCGCACCTGCCCGAGCGGGTGCGACAGCCGGCCGAGAACCCCAAAACCAGTTTCATCGAGCGGTTGATTCAACGGATTTCGCAGGCGCTTTCCGCGTACAGCCAGAAACGCCTGGAGCGGGGACTGCTGGAAAAGGCCGCCGTGTTGATGGCGCCTTCGCGGCGGGGGGCGGAACTCCTCGTCGAGCAGTACCCCGAGTTTGCGCGCAAGGTGGCCTGTGTGCCTCCCGTGGCGGTGGGGGCGTTGCCGCCCGAACCACCCGAACCGCACCAGCCGATGGATCACACGCACATCACGCTGTTTGGTTTTATCCGGCCCGACAAGGGGATTGCGGAGTTTCTGCGCGCGATTGCCTTTCTGAACAAGCGCGAACCCCTTGAAGGGCGGGTCGTGATCCGCATGGGAGGGCGCACGTCGCTCGAAGGGGCGCAGAATCAGATGAACGAGCGCCTGCGGGACTTGATGCGGGATCTCGAAATTGAAAAGTTGGTCGAGTTTTTTCCCGGCGCCTTGACCGAAACAAAAGTGAATGAACTGTTGCTGGATTCGGATGTCGTGGTCTTGCCCTATCGGAGCGGTTTCTGCAACGGGTGCAGCAAAACGCTGATGCGCGTGGCCGCCTGGGGGGTGTCGGTGATAGCAAGCGACGTGGGGTGTATCCGCGAGATCGTGGAACACGAAAAAACGGGGCTTCTCTACACGTCCGGCGATACGGCGGCGCTGGCCGATGCGCTGAATCGCATGACTAAAGACCCGATCGGACGGCTGAAGATGGCCCGGGCGTTGCAGGAGAAAACCTACGCCCGTTACACGCCGGCGGCGGTGGCGTCCGTCTTGCGCGAGGTGTATGCGGCGGTCCTCGATGCGCACCAGAAACGCCGACCGGTGATTCTCCCCAAAGCGGTCCGGATGGTGGAACTGTCCTCCTTCGAAGAGGCTCCCGAAGAAGCCGCGTCCGGCGAGGCCGAGGGCACCACGCCGGATTCGGGAGAAAACGCCCATGTCTGATGCCGTTCAGGAGGAGCAAGAACGATTCTCCCAGAGGCGTCTGGTGGGTTCGAGCCGGGAAACAGGTGAGGGACCGTCCGTTCTGGTGGTGATTCTCAACTGGAACGGGGAAGACGACACGATCGAAGCGGTGCGCTCGGTTCAGATGCTCGATTATCCCAATTTCCAGATTCTGGTGGTGGACAACGGTTCGCGTTCCGAGTCGCTCGCGGCGATCTGCGCGGCGTGTCCGGAGGTGGAGTATTTCGAGACCGGGGCGAACTTGGGATATGCCGGGGGAAACAACGTGGGGTTTCGGGTGGCTCTGGAGCGCGGGTTCGACTACTGTCTGGTGTTGAACAATGACCTGACGGTGGACCGGACGATGTTGACGCGGCTGGTCGAGTGCGCCGGGGCGCAACCCGATCTGGCCGTGCTGGGCCCGCGCGTGTACCGCTACGACGAGCCGGATCGGCTGTTTTATCCGGGGTGGGCGATTGACTGGAAACGGTGGCTTTTTCATACCGTCCCGCAAAAGGAGACTCCCGGCGAACCGACGCTCGAGGTGGCGTATGTCCAGGGGTGCGCGGTGTTGGTCCGGTCGAAATTCCTGACCGAGTGTGGCTGTTTTGACGAGCGTTTCCACCTGTACTGCGAGGACGCCGACCTGAGCGTGCGGGCGCAGCGGGCCGGGTGGCGGACGGTTGAGGTGATGGCCGCGCGCGCGTGGCACAAGGGGTATGGCTCCTCGGGCAAGAACTCGCCCCTCAAAACCTACTATGGCCTGCGCAACCGCCTGCTTTTCATCGACAAACATGCCGCGGACCGGAGCGCCTGGAACCGCCTGGTGTTGCGGGGACAACTGCTGGTGTTTGACGCGGGCGGGCGGGCTTTGAACGCCCTGCGGGACGTGATTTCGGGGGACCGGCGTTCCGGATGGACCACGCTCCGCGCTCTGGGCCGGGCGCTGTTCGATTGGACCCGAGGCCACTATGGTCCGGGACCGGACTGGTTGTTCCGCTGCGAGCCGTGAAACGAATTTCCTCTTTCAATTGCATTGTGCGCGTGGATTGAGTAAGGTACCGGTTCGAATGGAATTCGGGCTGCGTGGGCGGTTTACGTCAATCCGCATGTTTTTTCCTGCGTTTTCCCCTTTGTGTCCTTCTGAATTCCAATAACCTTCATCTCGTGTCTGGAGAAATGCAATGGTCGCGTTGGCAATCAATCGAAAGATGCTGTGGATTCTCTGTCTGATTCTGTGGGGAAGTGTTTTCTCCGCCGGGGCAAAAGAGAAAGACCAGAGCGCAAAGAAAGAAGACGCCAAATGGGACGTGATGAAACCGTCCGGCCCTTCTGAAAAGGCCGTGATTGATACGGACGAAGGGACGTGGATGAGCCTGGATGTCAGCCCCGATGGCCAATATATCGTGTTCGACCTTCTGGGGGACATCTACGAGATGCCCATCGCGGGCGGCGAGGCGAAGGCTCTGACCGAAGGCGTGGCGTGGGACATGCAGCCCACTTATAGCCCCGATGGGAAGAAAATTGCCTTCACCAGCGACCGCGGCGGCGGGGACAACATTTGGGTGATGGAGCGCGACGGGTCCAAACCCCACGCCGTGACACAGGAGAATTACCGGTTGTTGAACAGCCCAGTCTGGACGCCCGATGGCCAGTACCTGGCCGCGCGCAAGCATTTCACCTCGGGGCGTTCGCTGGGCGCGGGCGAGGTCTGGCTGTACCATGTTCCGGACGGGGGCGAGGGGGTCCAGATGACCGCGCGCCCCAACGATCAGAAGGATCTGGGGGAACCGGCCTTCTCGTTCGACGGGCGGTTCCTGTTTTTCAGTCAGGATGTGACGCCCGGAGCGGTCTTCGAGTATGACAAGGACTCGAATGCCGGGATCTACGCCATCAAGCGCTTGAACCGCGAGACGGGAGAGATCGAGACGGTGACGGGGGGGCCCGGCGGGGCGATCCGCCCGACGCCGTCGCCGGATGGAAAGTACCTGGCCTTCGTGCGCCGGGTGCGGGGACAGTCCACGCTGTATCTGCGAGAACTGGCGTCGGGGGTGGAGTGGCCGGTTTATTCCGAACTGGAGCGCGATCTTCAGGAGGCGTGGGCGATTCATGGCGTGTATCCTCACTTCAGTTGGTTGCCGGACGCGCGGACGGTGGTGTTCTGGGCGGCGGGCAAGATCCGGCGTCTGGACGTGGAGAGCAAGCAGGCTTCGGTGATTCCGTTTCACGTCAAGGACAAGCGGCGCGTGACGGTGGCGGACCGGTTTCCGGTTCCGACCGCGCCGGATCGCTTCAAGGTGCGGATGCTGCGGTGGGTCCAGGTGTCGCCTGATGAGAAACGGGTGGTGTATCAGGCCCTCGGGCATCTCTATGTGCGCGATCTGCCGGATGGAGAACCCAAACGGCTGACCCAGCAGAACGACCATTTCGAGTTCTACCCGTCCTGGTCCCGCGATGGAAAACAGATTGTTTATACCTCCTGGAACGACGAGACGCTTGGGGCGGTGCGAACCATTTCGAGCGATGGGGGAGAGAGTAAAATCCGGACGAAAGAAGCGGGCGCCTATGTGGAGCCGGTGTTTTCGCCTGACGGTTCGACGATTGTGTACCGCAAGACGTCGGGGGGTAAGTTGGTCACCCGTGCCTGGATGAACGAGCAGGGGGTCTATGCTCTGAACCTGAAAGAGGGAGAACCGGTTCGGATTTCGCCGTCCGGCGCGCAACCGCATTTTGCCACGGACGATTCGGAGGTTTTCCTTCTGGATGGGGACGAAGACGGACAGCGCGCCCTGGTGGGGGTGAACCTGAAGAGCCGGGAAAGGCGCACGTATTTCACCAGCGGCAATGCCACGGAGTTCCATGTCTCGCCGGATGGGAATTGGGTGGCCTTCACTGAGCGCTTCAACGCTTATGTGATCCCCTTCACCCGGTCGGGGCGCGAGGTGGCCATCGGGCCGGACACCAAGGCGATTCCGGTCCGGAAGGTCTCGCGCGACGCGGGGCGCAACCTGCACTGGTCCGGGGACAGCCAGACTTTGCATTGGAGTCTGGGGCCGGAACTTTTCAGCCGGAAGTTGACGGAATCATTCGCCTTTTTCGAGGGCGCGTCCGAGAAATTGCCCGAGTCGCCCGAATCGGGGAAAGACATCAGTTTCGAGGCGCAGGCGGATGTTCCGTCCGGGTCTCTGGCCTTGACCGGCGCCCGGATTGTCACAATGCGGGGCGACGACGTGATCGAAAAAGGGACCGTGGTGATCGAGGGGAACCGCATCAAGGCGGTCGGGCCGGAGGGACAGGTTCAGATTCCCGCAGGCGCACACGTGCTCGATGTTACCGGGAAGACGATTCTGCCGGGTCTGATTGACGTCCACGCGCATGGCGCCTATGGTGGGTCGGGACTGATCCCGCAGCGCAATTATGAACAATACGCCAACCTGGCCTTCGGCGTGACGACCAATCACGACCCCTCCAACGATACGGAAACCATCTTTGCCGCTTCGGAAATGGGACGGGCCGGTCAGGTTCTGCTCCCGCGTGTGTTCTCGACCGGTTCCATTCTGTATGGAGCGTCCGGGGATGTTCACGCCGAGGTTAACAGCCTCGACGACGCGCGTTCGCACCTGCGGCGCATGAAAGCGGTGGGCGCGTTCAGCGTCAAGAGCTACAACCAGCCGCGCCGCGACCAGCGTCAACAGATCATCGAAGCGGGACGCGAACTGGGGATGCTGATCATCCCCGAGGGCGGATCGCTTTTCCAGATGAACATGACGATGGCGGTGGATGGACACCAGGCCGTCGAGCACAACCTGCCGGTCGGGCATATCTACAAGGATGTCCTTCAACTCTGGCCGAAGAGTGGGACGCTCATGACCCCGACGCTGATCGTGGCCTATGGCGGTCTGGGCGGGGAAAATTACTGGTACCAGCACACGAACGTCTGGGAGAACGAACGGCTGATGCGTTTCGTGCCACGCGAAGTGGTGGACCCGCGTTCGCGTCGCCGCACGATGGCGCCCGAGGAGGAATTCAACCATATTCAGGAGTCCAAAGTCTGCAAACAGTTGACGGACGCCGGGGTGGGGGTTCAGTTGGGCGCGCATGGGCAACTGGCGGGGTTGGGCGCGCACTGGGAACTCTGGATGCTCGCGCAGGGCGGGATGACGCCGATGGAGGCATTGCGAGCCGCCACGATCAACGGCGCGCGGTATTTGGGTATGGAGCGCGATCTGGGGACAGTGGAAACGGGCAAACTGGCGGACCTGATCGTGCTGGACCGCAATCCGCTTGAAAACATTCGCGACTCCGAGTCCATAGCCTGCACGATTCTCAACGGCCGCGTTTTTGACGCCCGCACGATGGACCAGATCGGGAACCACCCGGCCAAGCGCGGGAAATTCTACTGGGAGGCCGACTATCGCGCGACGACCCTGCGTCCCAGCGCTTCCGAGGTTAACGCGCACAAGGGGTGGGAGGAGAGAATCCGTAAGTTCGAGGCCGAAGATCGTCAGAAATTTCCGCCGCGCGACGCCGTGCTCTTTGTGGGGAGTTCGTCCATCGAATTTTGGGGGGATCCTCAGAAGGATTTCCCGGAAATTCAGGTGATCAAGCGGGGGATTGGAGGGACCAAGATTTCCGACATGATCGAGTATGCCAGCCGGATCGTGCTGCCCTACCGGCCGCGTGAGATTGTGTTTTATGCGGGCGACAACGATATCGCCAACGGAAGATCGGCTGAAGGGGTGTTCGAGGACTTCAAGGCGTTCGCCGCCATCATCCACAAGACGTTGCCCGAGACGCGGATTTTCTACATCGCCATCAAGCCGAGCCAGTCGCGCTGGCATCTGTGGGACAAAGGGCGCCGGGCCAATGCGCTGATTGCCCGGTACGCCGAGACGGACTCCCGTGTGATCTTTATGGACACGGCCACCCCGTTGCTTGGAGAAAAAGGGACACCCAGAAAGGAACTCTTCCTGGATGACCAATTGCACCTTTCCCCAGAGGGGTACCAGCTCTGGGCGCAGATTGTGCGCCAGGTACTGACGGAAAAAGGGGTTCTGCCGAAGAAATAAGCATCTCGTATTTGGCAAGATAAACGGCCCGGAGTGGCATTCACTTCGGGCCGTTTGCATGGGTGCAAAGTCTTTGTTCTGGATATAGTGGTTGCCAAAAACAATCTTCATGATGACGTTAAAAGGAGTGCTCCGGCCTCAAGTCCCGTCAGGGACTTCTGACAATAGCCCAGCGCTTAAGCGCTGGGCCCCGGAACACCCGTCTTCCCCGTCCCGGAGGGACGGCTGTCGTTTACCCAAGGTCTTTCAGTCGTCCCTTCGGGACGGAACGTCTTATTGTCAAAACCGACAGTCGAATAATGACGGTTCTTGCTGGTAAAGGCGCGAAAAAGGACTATGGGTTTGTTCCGGCATGTGCGACAGGGGATTCCGATTCAATCGAGAATTCCAGGACTTGCCGCCGGTGATCGCTCCGCCACGAACTTTCGAGGGTGTAAGTTTGCGGCCGGATGCGTGGACCGACCACGCACTGGTCAATCGCATAGACCGGGCAGGGCATCGGCCATGTGTAAGAACAACCGGAACCCACGGCGTCGTAGGCGTGGGTAAAACCAGACGGCAAGGGTGAAAGAGCGTGGGAGCGGCGCGGGGCGTTGAAATCGCCCACCACGAGATCCGCCTTCCACTCGGTCATCAATTCCCTTACGGCCTGCAACCGGGGAGCGCGTGGTGAAGAAAGGCTCGAGGCCAGATCCACCACCAGGACACGACAATCTCCCTGAGGAGATTGCCACACCAGGCCCCAGGTCTTCACCCCCTTTTTACTCCGAAACCTTTGAGTTTCCGTGAGTGAGCCTCGCGCCCAGACGGCCATGTTGCTCATTTGGACCGCCTGGTATTCCGGTCCGAAAGAATACGCCGTTTCTTGAACGTCCAGATTGTCGGGAATTTCGGACAAGACACAAAGATCCGGTTTACAATCCTTGAGGGAGGCTTCGATATCCGTCCAACCCGTTCGCCCTCCCCAGACATTCCAATGGACCAGGCGAAGCATTTGACCATCCGGACCGTCATGTGGTCTGGCAAAGAGTCGGTTTTCTACGCACACGACCCAGAGAAGGGGAGACAACGCCAGCAAGGCCAGTAATCCTGCAATCCGACGGTGCGACTGGCGCCACGCATACCCGCCACAAGCAGCCAGAAAGACGAACAGGAAAACGGACGGGATGTAGAAAAAAAGGCCGGTCAATCCGTTTGCATCGCGAAATACCTGTCCCAGAATCCAAGCGATCCAGGAAAGAAGGGCCAGGATAATGACGATACGGAACATCGCATTGTCGTGCGTCGTGGATACCGTCATTTCAGGGTGTTTTCCCGCCTTACACTGTCTCACCCAGCGCTTCGATCTTGTCCACCACTTCGCGGAATGCGGCGTCCACGCGGAAGACCTTCTTGTAGAGTTTCAGGGCGCGTTCGGTCTCGAGGTCTTCCTGGAACGCTTCGGCTACGTCGTAAACGAGAGCCTTGAGTTGCTCGGCCTCGTTGGGATCTTCTGTTTTCAGGGACACCTCTTCGAGGGTTTCCTCCGCCAGGTCGAACATGCGCAACCGGCACATGGCGAGGGCCAGTTTGGCGTTGGCCAGGTTTTTGATCTGGGGATCGCGCGTGGCGAGCTGGTAACAGGTGATGGCCTTCTTGATCTGCCCCGCGGCGGAATACAGATCGCCCGCTTCCATCTGGATGGGGTAGCGGTGGGGGTCCTCTTCCAGCAATTTCGTGACCTGGGCCAGCCGGTACTCGCGCCGGTCCACTTCCATCTGGCGGCGCAGTTTCACCACTTCGGTGTGGTAATACTCAATGCTCTGGGCGGTTTCGAGGTACCGGAACGCTTCGTCGTACTCTTTCAGCGAGGCGTAAAGCCGGATGAGTTGCAGCAGGATGCTCATATCCTGCGGACGTTTGGCCAGCAGGGTTTCGCCCGCCTTGATGGCCTTCCCCGTATCGCCCGTCTGGGTTGCGGCCTCGCAGATGATGCGCAGGCACTCGTCCTTGTTGCAGGTGGGGTCCATCTCGCGCAACCGTTCGTAGGCGTCCAGGGTCTGCGCCCAGTCCTTGTTGCGGTAGGCGATCTCCGCCATCGCTTTGAGCGACGGCAGGTGGTCGGGTTGCAGGCGCAGGATGCGGCGGCAGTGGTCGAAGAACAGTTTGTCGAAATCCATCGAGAGCGAGGCCATGCGTCGCGCGATTTCGAGCGCTTCGTCCCACCGGCGGGATTTGATTTTCAGGTCCGACAGGTAGTCGAGCAGGCGGAAGTGCTGCGCCGCCGAGTCCATGGTGAGGCTTTCGAGTACTCGCCCGACTCGCTCGCGCTCGGCCGGGTACTGTTCCAGGAGCGACTCGCACTCGGCCACGACCGCTTCGGGCTGGTTGGCTTTCGCATAGGCTTCGACCAGGCCAAGGCGTATTTCGATGTTGCCCGGATCGCGTTTCACCCGGTCCTGCCACATTTGCAGGTCGCGATCGCCCAGCGCTTCCTGAACGCGTTTCTGGAAGATGCGCAGGCGTTGTTTGGCGTCTTCGTTATGTGCGCGCAGGAGCGACTCATTGGCCCAGCGGGTGGCTTCCTCGAGCGACTGGGTGTTCAGGTGGATCTGCGCCAGAAAGTAGGCGAATCGGTAGTCGTCCGGGTAGTTTTCGACGGCATACTGGAAATGCGTCAAGGCCCGTTCATAATCCTCGCGCTCAAAGAGAATGTCACCATAGAGCAGGGCGATCTCTTTGGAATCCTGACCGGCGTCTATCAGCGCTTCCAGGTGCGGTTCGGCGCGCAGCATCTGGCCGATTTCCTGATAGTAGGCCACCAGACTTTTGCGCAGGTCGAGACGGTCCGGTTCGAGAGCGACGATCTTCTCGAGGCATCGGAAGCCTTCCTGGGTGTCGCCCTGGAGGATCAACAAGGTGGCCAGGTGCTCGAGCGCTTCAACATGCTGGGGCGCTGCTTCCAGAATCGAACGATACGCCTGTTTCGATTTCTTGTGGGTGTCGTCTTCGAGGCGTTCGATTTCTTCCACCACCTCGACGGCGCCCGAGTAGTCGGAGGCCTTGATCAGACACGACACGAGCAGGCCGAGATATTCCATATCCTCGACCGGCATACACTCGCGCAGGACACGGATGGCTTCTTCCACGTTACCCATCCGGTCCAGAATTCCGGCGACGTGAAGGCGGGTTTCCATCCGCCCTTCCGGGTCCAGTTCGAGCAGACGGCGTTCGATCTCCAGCGAATCTTCCCAACGTTCCGCTTTCTGATAACAGACGTCAAGCGCCTCCATCAGGGGAATTTCAGCGCGGTCTTTTGTCAGTAACGGTTCCAGCAGACGCAAGGCGTCCTCATGTTCGCCGTTGTTGAATTTCAGAAATCCCTGGGTCCGCTGGAGGGCTTTGTCGGTTGGACAAAACTTCAGAGCGATTGCCAGCAGTACTTTCCCGAGAAAAATCCGATCCTGTTCCATGAATTTCAGGGTCATGCGGGTGAGCAGACGACCCAGGGCCCGTTCCGAAAACCAGGCAATCAGCGGCCAGGCGGGCAGAACGGCCACGACGGCCAGAAGCGAGAGAATCCCGAGCAGGCTGGGGAGATCCGGGTCGAGGAAAACCAGAAGTGTTGCGGCAAGCGGCAGGGCCAGATGTTCATGCAACGGCAACAGGCGAAAGAAGGGACGCCGGTAGAATTGACAGAAAAAACTCATGACATAAAGGAGTGCGTATTCACCCGCGAGGTAACCGAGCAGGTTGAAAATGCGGGGCGGGAACGTGCCGCTTCCATCCACCCCGAAGAAACTTTCGACCGGCTCAAACCAGACCATGAATTCAAAACCGTAGAGTTTGACGTCGCTGATGCTTCCGATCATGCCCGCATAGATCAACACGGCGCACAAAAGGGCCACCGGCAGGTGCAGGAACACCAGGAAAGTGAACAACCAGGACAATTTACTCTTGAAAGGCAGCAATCTACTTACTCCTTTGGGTGCCACTGTAGCGAAGCATGGCCTGTTCGAGACGGTGACGCGCCCCGTCGAGCCCACGCATGAACTTGTTGCGTCTTACGCTCAGATTCCGCAGGTTCCCCGCCAGGAGGTCGCACTGCCCGGCGACGGATTCGGGCGCTGGACCTCCCAGGCTGGCGCGGCGGTTCACCAGATAATCGGGGTCCGTCAGATTCTTGATTTCCGTCTCGTCCAGAAGCGCGATTCCTTTTTCCTGCGCCAGGACGGAGTTGACGGCCTGAGCCAGGTTCTGGCCGGTTTCTTCACTCAGGCGCACCGCTTCGCCCAGCCATCGGTAGGTTTGCCGGAACGCCACCTGACGCGTTTGCGCCAGATAGTCGGCCACATCCGCCGCCTCGAGAAAATCGTGCTGCATGAGACTGCGCATCCGTTTTTTGTCGAGGGTGAGGGACTCCAGCGCTCCGCGAAGAACAACCGGCGCCGGACCGAGTTCCGCAAACAGATCCAGCATCAGGTACTTCGACCACTGCTGCTCGCGGTTATAGCCCGATGCGTCGCCGCGTGTCAAGTCCAGCAGAGTCGCAGCGGTTGAACCGGCCAGGGCTGCTTTGGCCTTGGTCACCTCGGCAAAATCGGGATTGCGTTTCTGGGGCATGATGGAGGAACCGGTCACGTAGGCGTCGCCGATTCGCATGAGGGACCACGGAGGTGAGGAGAACAGAATCAGATCCTGGGCCAGGGTCGCGGCATGTTGCGCCCAGACGGCCAGATGCCCGGCGGTACGCGCCTCGAATTCCGAACGGTTGGTCACGCAATCCAGCGTGTTGACCTGAGGGCCTTCGAACCCCAGCAGGTTGGCGGCAAACGCGCGGTCCAGAGGCCACGAGGTGCCAAACGAGGCTGCCGCTCCCAGGGGCGAAGCGTTCATCAGTTCGCAGGCGTCGAGCAGCGTCTGGGCGTCGCGTGAGAAAGCGAAGGCGTGCGATGCGGCCCAGTGGCCCAGAGTGGTCCACGCGGCTGGCTGGTGGTGAGTCAGGCCGGGCATGAGGGTACGGGTGTTGCGTTTCGCGATCCGCATGAGCGTTTCGCACAGCGCCAGCGCCTCGCCCGCAAACGCGAGTGTCTTGTCGCGCAGCAGCAGGCGCATGTCGGTGGCCACCTGGTCGTTGCGGCTCCGTCCGGTGTGCATCAGTCCCGCTACCGCGACGCCCGCTTCCCCTTCGACATAGGATTCGACGTTCAGGTGGACGTCCTCGAGTTTCGGATCGAGTTCGTAGCGTCCCTGTCCGTACCGCTCTTCGAGTTCCTGCAGGGCTTTCAGGATGGCTTGCAGACTTTTGGCCGGGATCACGCCGGCGCGCGCCAGCATCACACAATGGGCGCGGTTGGTCCACAAATCGTAGGGCAACAATTGCAGATCGGCCGCTTCGCGCCGACGCACATCCCACCCCGCGCAAAACGCGACGTTGGCTTCACCCGCCGCCGAAGCCAGGCGGCGTCCCCATACGGGACCACTCATTCCCTTACCCTTTTCACTCATCTTGCCTGCAAAACCTTTCTTGAATCGTTTCAGGAACGCTTCGCTTCACAAACCGTGCGAGGCGGCTTCCCTTTTTCTCAGATTGTGGCTGCGGCCCGCAATTTGCTCAACCCTTTTCGGGCGACTTCCTGCGGATCGCCCTTCCAGTAAACCGGATTGAACAATTCCAGGGACAAGACAACCGGTTTTCCATACTGTTTCAACATCCGGGTGATTTCCTTCAAGGGCGCCACTCCGTCGCCCGGAAAGACGCGGTCTGCGTCTCCGATCTTTTCTCGCGGGGGATTGGCGGGATAGTCGTTGAAGTGGAAGACCTGGACGCAATCCGCGTTCAGAAGAGTCAGGCCGGAAAAATCCGAGCCGCCCTTATAGATATGATAGACATCGGGCAGGATACACCCCTTCGGGTGGCCGCATTCAACAGCGACAAAAACGGCTTCGCCCAGGCGACTCAGATTCTTCGAAGCGCCCCAGATTTCCACCTGCGGGATCACCCCGATTTCCAGACCGATGTCGAGCAGTTTACGATAGCGTTCCGCGACCCGCATCAGATCCAGGCGCTCGTTGCCTGGCGCGCCGGCCGGTGGGGCGGCGATGCGCTTGCCCCCAATCTTTGCCACCGCGTCCATATCGCGTTTGGCCTGTTCCAGCCCTTTGTTTCGCTCGGTTTCGTTTTCCGAGATCCAGTTGGCGAACCCGATGGCGCTTTCGACGGTCAATCCGAGATCGTCCAGACGTTTCCGGAGATCGGTCAGATTGCCCCCCTTCTGAGCAAAAGCGTGGATTTTCTCGATCCAGGGTTCGATCGCGGAGAAGCCGGCTTTGGCGGCAATCTCTATTTCCTGCTCGAGGTTCAGGTTGAACCCGCGGATGGTTGAAGTGTTCAGGCAGAATCGGAATGGTCCGCTGGAGTCCGCGGGTTTCTCCTGGGCGCCTGCCGGCGCGTTTTTCAGGCCGAGCGCCAATCCCAGGCCCGTCGCCCCCGCAAGCAGTTCTCTTCTGCTTGTAAAATGTTTCCCCGTGCTCATGCTTTCGCTTCCTTTGGAGGCAATGTCGTGAAGACCCGGCGGATCGGTTTTGTCTGGCAGGCGCGACGGCGGGCTGTCAAATGGACCCGTTTGCCGTACACCCGTTGTCCCACGCGTCCTATCATCCCCAATACGGAAAACTAAATCAACATATTCCCTTCCCATATTGACCGACAAAAAGAGGAATCGTCGGCGTGCTTCCCCCGGTATGGAAACTCTCCTTGAAATCGGGCTGGAACCCTGTAATTATAGAACATGGAGATATGAGGAACGCCGGGGAGGCCTGGCGGATCGGACACGAGAGGGGAGGATTGCGTATGTGTATCGCTATTCTGATCACGGCGCGTTTGAAATCAACCCGGTTACCCATGAAGGCTTTGAAGATGATTCAAGGCCGACCCATGATTGGCCACATGATAGACCGCATCAAGTTGGCCCAACGGCCCAGCAAGATCATCCTGTGCACCTCGACGGTTCCGCAGGACGATCCGCTGGAGGAAATCGCCCGCCAGGAGGGGATCGAGTGCTTTCGCGGCGATCCCGACGACGTACTTGTGCGTTTGACCGCTGCCGCCCGCGCCTTCGGGGTTGAGACGGTCATCAACTGCATGGCCGACAACCCCTTCACGGACCCCGAGTATATTGACCATCTGGCCGATTTCCATATCGAAAACACGAACGATTACACCCGCACGGACGGGTTGCCCCTGGGAGCGTTTTCCTACGCCTTGTCCTATTCCGCCATGACGCGCGTCTGCGAACTCAAGGCGGAAACGAATACGGAAATCTGGGGACGCTATTTCACCGATACGGGCCACTTCAAGTGGGGCACCCTGATGGTGAAAGAGCTGGCAGTCCACTGGCCGGAACTGCGGCTGACGGTGGACACGCCCGAGGATTTCGATCTGGTCTCCCAAATCTTCGACCAGCTCTACGAACCGGGAAAAGTCTTTCCCCTGCGCGACATCGTGCTGTTCTGCAAACAGCATCCAGAATTGACGCAGATCAACGCGCACGTCGTACAGGCCACCGGTATCCCGATCAAACTGAAGGATGACGCTCAGAACATCGGGAACTGACGCTCGAACACCCCATAAGGAACTGTAGATGCACTCCATTCGGGACCTCTATCGAATCGGCGCCGGCCCTTCGAGCAGCCATACCATGGCGCCGCGCAAAGCCGCTCAACTCTTTCTGGAACGGTTTCCCCTGTCGGACCGTTACCGGGCGACTCTTTATGGCAGTCTTTCGGCGACGGGCCGGGGACACCTGACGGACGTTGCCATCGCCCAGGTTTTTGCCCCCCGGCCCGTGGAAATTGTCTGGGGAGGGGACAAACCCGGCGCCGCGCACCCCAACGGCATGCTTTTCGAAGCGCTTGGCGCTCAGGAGGCCGTTGAGGGACACTGGATGGTGTACAGCGTCGGGGGCGGAGCCTTGCGCGAGGAGGGCGCCACCGCCTCCTGCGACGCATCCGACGCGGACGTTTACGATCGTACCACCATGACCGCAATTCTGACCCATTGCCAGAGCGCCGGACTCCATTTCTGGGAATATGTGGAAGAACGCGAGGGAGCGGAAATCCGTGCCTTTCTCAAAGAGGTCTGGGAGGCCATGCGATCTGCGATCGAACGGGGACTGAAGTCCGAGGGGGTGTTGCCCGGCGGGTTGGGACTGGCCCGCAAGGCCTGCTCCTTTTACCGGAAAGGCCGTTCTTCGAGCGCGGAACTGCGCCGCAGCGGGTACCTGAGCGCCTACGCGCTGGCGGTGGCCGAAGAAAACGCCTCGGGCGGCATCATTGTCACCGCCCCCACCTGTGGCGCCTGTGGAGTGCTCCCTGCCGTCCTGCGTTTCATTCAGGAAACCACCCGTTGCGACGAAGAATCCATCCTGCGCGCCCTGGCCACGGCGGGCCTGATCGGCAACTTGGTCAAGACGAACGCTTCCATTTCCGGCGCCGCGGTGGGCTGCCAAGGAGAAATCGGTGTCGCATGCGCCATGGCGTCGGGCGCTGCGGCCCAACTGCTCGGAGGAACCGCGCCTCAGGTCGAGTACGCCGCTGAAATGGGACTTGAACACCATCTGGGTCTGACCTGCGACCCCGTGGGCGGGCTGGTACAGATCCCCTGCATCGAACGCAACGCCTTCGCCGCCACCCGCGCCCTGAGCTGCGCCCACTACACCCTGCTCTCCGACGGCGTTCACCGCATTCCGTTTGATGAAGTGGTCTCCGTGATGATGCAGACGGGCCACGACCTCTCGGCCAATTACCGGGAGACCTCCTTTGGCGGTCTCGCCGAGGCTTACCGAAAGCGGCTTGCAATCGTTCCCTGAGTTTGAACGGCGCCCAACGGTTACGGTAAATTGGGCGACGGTGGGAATTCCGGACCGGGAAGGGGCATATTCTTGCCGGAAATGAATTGAAATCTCGAAACCACCGGGGCATATTCGGAACCGGGTGAAACGAGACGGGTGAGGCGGACTGACACCCACCCAAGGATAATTCTGTCTGGTTTGGCGACGTGGAAGACTGTAATTATTCTCGGGTAGAGAACCGCGCCAGCGTTGGATCTTATCGAGCGAAAGATTCGGGTGGCCGGGAAATAGGCGACATGAGGGCACGTTATGTCTTGATCCTTCATCCGTATGTTCGAAGGATTGGAAAACCGGATCTATCGAGGTTTTCAGCCCCCGGAGGGGGCGACGGTGAGGTGCTTCGCAGGCTTGTAAGCCAGCCGTGGGTGACCGAAGGGAACCCACGGAACACACCGTAAAATAGGATCAAGCCCCGGAGGGGGATAGAAAAGTGAAGGATCGAGGCGTTATGAAAGTTGTGATTCTGGCGGGAGGATTGGGAAGTCGCCTGCAGGAGGAAACCACGGTTCGGCCCAAACCGCTTGTCGAGATTGGCGGAAAACCGATTCTGTGGCACATCCTGCAACTGTATTCGGCGCATGGATTCAATGAGTTCATTGTGGCGCTGGGTTACAAGGGGGAGGCGATCAAGGAGTATTTCCTCAATTTCCATGCCCTGAACAACAACCTGACGGTGGATTTGTCGCAGGGCGCCACGCACATCCATCAGGGCAACAACCTGCCCAACTGGCGGATCCACCTGGTGGACACGGGGCAGGACACCCTGACGGGGGGGCGCATCAAACGGTTGCAGCCGTGGATTGGCGATGAGACGTTCATGGTTACGTATGGCGATGGGGTTGCGGACGTCTGTATCACGGACTTGGTGGCTTTCCATAAATCCCACGGAAAAACCGCAACACTGACCGCCGTTCGACCTCCCGCGCGTTTTGGCGGTGTGAAGATAGAAAAAAACGGTCAGGTTGTTGAGTTTGCGGAAAAACCCCAGGGGGGCGAGGGGTGGATAAATGGAGGGTTCTTTGTGCTCGAACCCCATGTGTTTGATTTGATCGAGGGCGACAAGACCCCATTTGAGTGGACTCCGATGCAGAAACTCGCTCAAGACGGTCAGTTGATGGCTTTCCAGCATCCCGGTTTTTTCCAGCCCATGGATACGATTCGCGACAAGAACCAACTGGAAGAACTCTGGAAAAGCGGGAAAGCTCCGTGGAAGGTCTGGAAATGAATCCGGAATTCTGGCGTGGCAAACGCGTTTTTCTGACGGGACACACGGGGTTCAAAGGGGGCTGGCTGGCGTTGTGGCTTCAGAGTCTGGGCGCCGAAGTACATGGTTATGCCATCCAGCCTCCGACAGAACCGAATCTGTTCACGACCGCGTGTGTCGAAAAGGGCCTGGCCACCAGTACTGTGGCCGACATCCGCGATGCCGGAATTCTGGTCCAGGCCATGCAGTCGGCCTCTCCGGAAATTGTCCTGCACCTGGCCGCTCAACCGCTCGTTCGGTATTCTTATGACAATCCGGTCGAAACTTATGCCGTCAATGTCATGGGGACGATCAACCTGTTGGAGGCGGTTCGAGCGACTCCCGAGGTTCGGGCCGTCGTGAACATTACGACCGACAAGTGTTACGAAAACCGAGAATGGATTTGGGCATACCGCGAGAACGAACCTCTGGGAGGTTATGATCCGTACTCCAGTAGCAAGGCCTGTTCCGAAATCCTCACGGCTTCGTGGCGTCGTTCATATTTCGAAAAAAGTGGCGTGGCGGTGGCAACGGCCCGGGCCGGTAATGTGATTGGTGGGGGAGACTGGGCGCCCGATCGCCTGATCCCGGATTTTCTTCAGGCTCTTGACCGGGGCGAGACGTTGCGGATTCGGGCGCCGGAGGCGATTCGTCCCTGGCAACACGTACTGGAACCGCTCTCCGGTTACCTTCGACTGGCAGAATACCTCTTTACCGAGGGCGCGGCATATGCGGAAGCGTGGAATTTCGGTCCGTCTGACGAAGACGCTCGTTCCGTGCGCTGGATTGTCGAACGGCTGGTCGCGGCGTCTCCCGGCGCAACATGGGAATGTGAACGGAACCCTCAACCCCACGAAGCGCATTCGCTCAAACTCGACAGCCGCAAGGCTCGCGCCCGCCTGGGTTGGAAGCCCCGCTGGCGACTGGAAACGGCGCTCGAGAAAACCATCGAATGGCATGCCGTCTGGCGCCAGGGGAAAGAGATGCGGGATGTGTCCCTCGCTCAGATTGCCGAATTCACTGCCGAGAAATCCGCATCATGACCCAGTCGCGTTTTGACTTTTTATCCACTCCGCTGCCGGGCCTGACCGTTGTTCAGCGCAAGCCCATCACGGATGACCGGGGTTTTTTCTGCCGTTTCTATTGTGCCGAGGCGTTTTGCGAAGCCAGGCTGCACAAGTCGATTGCCCAGATCAATCACTCGTTCACCCGGAAAAAGGGTGCGGTACGCGGCCTGCACTTCCAGAATCCACCCCATGCCGAGACCAAGATTGTCAGTTGTCTCAAAGGCGAGGTTTTCGATGTGGCGGTGGATCTCCGGAAAAACTCACCCACCTTTCTGCACTGGCACGCAGAAATCCTTTCCGAATCGAATCAAAAGAGCCTGCTCATCCCCGAGGGGTTTGCGCACGGTTTCCAGACGCTCACGGAGGATTGCGAACTGATCTATCTCCATTCGGAATCGTTCCATCCGCAATCGGAAGGCGCCCTCAACGTCGCCGACCCAATGCTTGAAATCGCCTGGCCCCTGGCCCTGACGGAAATCTCCGACCGAGATCGCGCCCATCCCTGGATCCATCCAAACTTTGAGGGAATTACTCTATGAAGTGCCGCCACTGTAACGCTGACCTGACGATCCCTTTTATTGATTTGGGGAGCGCTCCCCCCTCCAACGCCTACATGACGTCCCAGACCCTGCGCGCGCCGGAGAAATGGTTCCCACTCCGAGTGCTGGTCTGCACCGAATGCTGGCTGGCGCAAACGGAGGACTTTGCCAAATCCACGGAACTTTTCGACGCCGAGTACGCCTATTTCAGTTCCTTTTCCTCCACCTGGCTGGCTCACGCCGAACGCTATGTGGCCGACATGACCAACCGCTTCAAACTCGGAGCCGAGAGCCACGTTGTCGAAGTGGCGGCCAATGATGGGTACCTGTTGCAATATGTCCAGAAACGCAACATCCCCTGTCTGGGCGTGGAACCCACCGCCAGTACCGCCGCCGCCGCGCGGGGGAAAGGAATCCCCATCCGTGAAGATTTCTTCGGTGTGTGTCTGGCCCGCGAACTCGTAAAACAAGGCAAACAGGCCGACCTCACCGTTGCCAACAATGTTCTTGCCCATGTTCCGGACATCAACGACTTTGTCGCGGGTTTCTCCGTTCTGCTCAAGCCCGACGGAGTGGCCACGTTCGAGTTTCCCCACCTTCTGCGCCTCGTCGCGGAGAACCAGTTCGATACGATTTACCATGAACATTTCTCCTATCTTTCCTTCCACGCGGTCCAGCGTATTCTCGAATGTAACGGATTGGCTTTCTTCGATGTGGAGGAATTGCCCACGCATGGCGGCAGTTTGCGGGTTTTCGCGCAGAGAAAGGATTCCGGGATTCACGCCAAGACCTCCCGGATCGCCGAACTGCTGGAACGGGAATCGAACGCCGGTATGACGACGACCGGTTACTACACGGGTTTTCAGCCCCGGGCCGACCGGGTCAAGGATGATCTGCTGGCTTTTCTGATCGAAGCCAAACGAGCAGGGAAGAAGGTCGCAGCCTACGGCGCCGCCGCCAAAGGAAACACCCTGCTCAACTACGCAGGCGTGCGCCCCGATTTGATTCCTTACGTGGTGGATCGCAATCCGAATAAACAGGGAAAATACCTGCCCGGCAGCCGGATCCCGATCGTTGCCGAACCCTTTCTCCTTGAGAATAGGCCGGACTATACGATAATCTTGCCGTGGAACCTGCGTGAAGAAGTTCTGGCGCAGTTGGCATACATTTCGGATTGGGGCGGGCGATTCGTGACGGCGGTGCCGAAGTTGGAGATCATATGAGCAAGAAACGAATTTACTACGTCAAGCCCTCCATCACGGAGTTGGAGGTTGCCTATGCCACCGACGCCGCCCGGAACGGCTGGGGCGATCGATGCTACGAATACATCGCACGCTTTGAAGAAGCCTTCAAGTCTCACTTAGGCGTGAAATACGCGATCGCCACATCAAGTTGCACTGGCGCCTTGCATATGGGCCTTGCCGCGTTGGGTATCGGCCCGGGCGATGAAGTGATCATGGCCGACGCCAACTGGATTGCCACCGCAGCGCCGATTGTTCATCTGGGCGCCAAACCCGTGTTTGTGGACATCCTGCCCGATAGCTGGTGTATCGATCCGGATCTGGCCGAAGCCGCCATCACCCCGCGTACCAAAGCCATCATTGCTGTTCACCTTTACGGGAACCTGTGCGACATCGATCGGTTGCTCTCCATCGGAGGAAAGCATGGCATTCCGGTCATCGAGGATTCCGCAGAGGCCATTGGCTCAGTCTATCGAGGCAAACGTGCCGGGAGTATGGGCAAGTTCGGGACCTTCTCCTTTCATGGAACCAAGACGCTCACCACGGGCGAGGGAGGTATGTTCGTCACAAACGACGTCGGCCTCTACGAAACGGTACTGACGCTTTCCAACCATGGACGAGTGCGCGGTCAGACCCGGCAGTTCTGGCCCGAGATGGTGGGCTTCAAATACAAGATGTCCAATATCCAGGCGGCTATCGGGTGCGCACAAATGGAGCGTATTGAAGAACTGGTCAACCGCAAACGGGAGATTCTGAGTTACTACCGCGCGCGACTTGAAATTTTTCCCGATATAAGAATGAACCCTGAACCTGCGGGAACCCTCAATGGGGCCTGGATGCCTACGGCTGTGTTCGCTCCGGAAACGGGCGTCACGCGTGAAAAACTCCAGGAAGCGTTCAAGAGCGAGAATATCGATGCACGGGTGTTTTTCTGGCCCTTGAGTTCTTTACCAATGTTTGAGGACCAGCCGCAGAATCGCCTGGCTTGGGATATTCCGGGGCGAGCTATAAACCTGCCGAGCTATCATGATTTGGGAGTGAACGATCTCAATCGAGTTATTGATCTTTTGAAACACCAATTCATTCACGCTGACGGATTCGCAATCTCATGAAAAAACACCCAAAACCAATGAAAGTTATGATTGCGGGTATCGGCGGCGCGTCACTGGGTACAGAAATTCGCAAATCGCTCACACTGGCAGGCGGCTATGATCTCTATGGCTGCGATATTTCTTCAACAGCCTATGGACTCTATGAACCTGAATTCACTCGAACATATCGCGTGGACCGAGACAACTATGTGGATAGTGTGATTGACGCGTGTGTTGACGCCGGCGCCCAATGGATCATTCCCGGTGGCGAGCAGCCGACGGCCCTGTTAGGCCAGGCAACCGAGAAACTGTCAAGATCTGGAATTCAATTGGTCGCCAACGCGCCAGAAGTGATCGCCCTTTTTTCGGACAAAGACGCGACCTTCAAGCGCCTGGCTGAGTGTGCGCTCCCCATTCCGCGAACTGTGGCCATTAATCGAATTTCAGACCTTGAGTCCATTGGTTTGCCCTGTATCGTCAAGCCGGCAACGGGGACAGGGGGGAGTGTGGGCGTTTTCTTTACGGTCAGTGCCGACGAAGCGATGATTTATGCGGAATTCATCCGGCGCAATGGCGCTCAACCGATCGCCCAGGAATACATTGATGTCACAGAGGGTGAATTTACCATTGGCGTTTTGTCACTGCCCGATCAATCGGTCGTCGGTTCAATCGCTTTGCGCCGAGATCTTAATGCCAAACTCTCGGTTGCTTATCGTGGACGTGGGGGCATTGTTTCAAGCGGTTATTCGCAAGGGCATATCGGCGAATACCCCGAGATTTGCCGCCAAGCCGAACGTATTGCCGAAGCAATTGGAAACCGTGGGCCCATCAATATCCAGGCTCGCGTACGCGAGGGGATGCTCCTGCCCTTCGAGATCAACCCCCGGTTTTCCGCATCGACCTATTTGCGGGCTTTGGCTGGATTCAACGAAGTTGATCTGATGCTGCGCTACTTGAGCACGGGGGAGGCGCCCCGGCGGCCGACCATTACGTCAGGCTTGTATTTGCGCAGTTTAGCGGAGCAATTTGTTTCTGAAGGTGAATTAAAATGAAAATCCGTTGGATTACACCTCGACTTGGTACGGCAGCCGCTTCAGCCGTTCTCGATATTGCCGACGCCGATATTGTCGATGTACGGGATCTTGTTGACAAGGCCGGTAATCGGTGCGACTCCATCCAGGAAAAAATTCGCCAGGGAGTGGAATTGCTTGCGCAAGGAAAGCGGGTCATCGTGTGCTGCGATTATGGGATGTCCCGAAGCAATGCCATCGCGACCGGCATCCTCGCCAGTGCTGAAAACATAGATTTTGACGCGGCCTTACACCAGGTTCAGAAGGCGACAGGAGAAGAAGAAATCAAGATCGACCCGCTCAATGCGGTTCGCGAAGCTTTGGGTCTGCGGTCACAATTTAAAAAAAATGGCAGACAGCGTTCTCTCCTGATAACAGGAGGGGGGGGATTCCTGGGAAAAGCCCTCCGTGCTCGTCTGGGCGAAGAATTCCGGGTGGTGGCGCCCACGCGAGAGCAATTGGACCTTGCAAGGGGGAGCACACAGATTGATTTGCTCGCGAACCAGGAGAATATCGAGTGTATCGTGCATTTGGCGAACCCCAGGGTATATACATCGAATGTAGCCATGGGGCATTCTCTCGCCATGTTGCGTAATGTTATCGAGGTTTGCCTGGTGGAAAACATCCCTTTGATCTATCCGTCCAGTTGGGAAATCTATTCGGGGTATGCTGGCACGTTACACGCCGATGAATCGACCCCGGCTTTGCCTCGTGGCCCCTATGGTGAGACGAAATATCTTGCGGAGACGTTGATCGAACATTGCCGTCGAACGGCAGGCTTGCGATGTGCCCTGCTTCGTTCCAGTCCCGTTTATGGCCCGGGGAGCGACCGGCCTAAATTTATCTATAACTTCGTCGAGAAAGCAAAGCGAGGCCAGACGATTGTTACGCATTGTTACAAAAACGGGGCGCCAGCCTTGGATCTTCTACACATCGACGATCTGGTCTCGGCATTGATCGCAACGCTTAAAGCCGAATTTACCGGCACATTGAATATTGGGACCGGGGAACTCACCTCAACGAGGAAAATTGCGGAAATGCTGAAGGATCGGTTTGGAAGTTCAACCCGATTGGAACAAACGAGAATTGAAGCGGAAGTGGCCTCGATCGCCATGAATTGGCATCGCGCGGAATCGGAATTGAATTGGTATCCGACCGTATCGCTGAATGACGGACTCGAACGCCTGTTGTCTGGGATCACCTTCGATGGAGATCATCATGAACCTTAAGAATGAAAAGGACCTGCAGGAAACCTTCACGTGGGCGCGTTCCCAGGTTTTCTCCGACTACAATTCCATTCTGGGGTATTATCAGGCCCGGGCGTGTCTGCGCCACGCCCGGGGACACAGCCTTCTGGATATGCCCTGTGGAGACGGGGCGCTGACGGCCATGCTTGCCCCCTCTTTTGAGGTGGTGGTGGGGGTTGATGCGTCGAGTAAGCATCTCGACCTGGCGCGTCAGAATGTACCCGAAGCGCAGTTCCACGAGGCATTGATTGAAGAATTCGAAACATCACAGCGCTTTGATACCATTACGATGATAAATATCCTCGAACATGTCCTTGACCCAGTTAAGACGCTTCGTAAGGCCTCAGGTCTATTAGGACCAGACGCCGTCTTGCTTGTGCATGTTCCCAATGCTTATGCCATAAACCGCCGACTGGCAGTGCTGATGGGCACGCTCACGCATTGCGAGGAACTTTCGCCGTTCGATCTCGAAGTGGCCGGGCATCGCCGTTCCTATTCGATGGCCTCTCTGTGCGCGGATATCGAGTCCGCCGGGCTTCGGATCTCGGCAACCGGCGGCGTGTTTTACAAAGACTTATCTACGCCACAAATGGATTGGTTCCTGAAAAACGGACTCTGGGATGAGGGACATGGCTGGGGACGTACGGGACAGGAGAAGTCCAAAGATTGGAAGGCCGAGTTCTGTCGCGCCTGTTACGAATATGGAAATGAACACCCGGAGGACTGTAACATTATCTATGTCTGTGCCACTCGTTGAAACGGATGGTTTCATCCAGCGCGGACAAACCGGTACCAGACCGGAAGAGATTCAAGATGTTGGACGACTTCGGAAATGACGAAACCTCTTGTAAAAAAAGGGGCGGATGAGAGACTCAGAAAATATCGGATTCATCATGTTTTCAATATAATCCGCAAGTAGCTGATAATTCGCAGAAAGGTCAACTAAAGTGGGAATAATCGAATCGTTCAAATCCGAAGTAGATAAAAATATCGCGGGGCTTGCCGCCGACCAGGATGTTCAGGGGCTTTCGCGTATATGGTCTCGCGAGACAAACAGGAACGGCTATACCTACAATTTCTCCTGGCTGGGGCGTCCCATCATTCAGTATCCCCAGGACATGATGGCCATGCAGGAGATTATCTGGCGGGTTCAACCCGATCTCATCCTCGAGACCGGTATTGCCCACGGGGGATCTCTGATCTTTTCCGCCTCCCTGCTTGAACTCAATGCCGCGTGCGGGGGACCGCAGGATGCGCGGGTACTGGGTGTGGATATTGACATTCGTGCCCACAACCGCCAGGCCATCGAAGCGCATCCCTTGTTCCGGCGGATCGATATGATCGAGGGTTCCTCTATCGCGCCGGAGATTGTCGAGCAGGTCAAGGCTAAGGCGAAGGGCCGGAAAAACGTTCTGGTATGTCTGGATTCCAACCACACCCACGAACATGTGTTGGCCGAACTGGAAGCCTATGCGCCCCTGACCACGGTTGGCAGTTACTGCGTGGTTTTCGATACCCTGATTGAAGACTTGCCGGCAGACATGTTTTCCAACCGCCCCTGGGGGCCTGGAAATAACCCCAAGACCGCTGTGTGGGAGTATCTGAAGTCCCACTCTGAGTTCGAGATTGATAAAAGTATTCCGCACAAACTCCTTATCACCGTCGCGCCTGATGGTTATCTGAAGCGGGTCAAATGAAAAGGGGAGGCGTTGTTTTCTTCTTCTGCCTCTTTACAAGAATTCGTGAGTAAACAGAGGGACGCTCATTGGGGGCACTCTGGAATTGAGTCGCTTCCGGCTTTCTAAAGCCCTGAGATCTGGCCGTATTCTCGGGATCGGTTTTGTGCTGTCCCCTTTTCCCGGTCCTTGGTCCAAGTCTCCTGACTCTCGTCCCAGTTCGTCATCCCCGCGAAAGCGGGGACCCAGAGGCGCGCGAACGGGAAAACAGGGGGAAAATCTTGGGAAAACGCGATTAACCAGAACGTTCCGGATCTGGGTTCCTGCTTTCGCGGGAATGACGGAAAGCGGAATTGTGTTTGGGTCCCAATGCAAAAAACTCATCGAGAATTCACCCACAGATTCTTTCAAAGAACCTTTTTCAAGAACCTCTTTTTTTCTGAAAAAGTTCCCGGTTACCCTTTCGAACAGCCGGAAATCCCCATCGGATACTGCAGAGCGATGGCTTTGGCGTCCTGAAAGGCCTGATAATAGGGGGTGCCGGGAGTGTTCAGGTCATCCGGGGTGGGGGATTTTGAATTGTCCAGAACCGGAGCGCTGAACGTTTCAATTTCTTTCAGCAACCGACGAGGGGAACTCAGAAATTCGGCCAGTCCCCGGATGAGTCGCTTGATTCGTTCCGACCGGGACGCTTGAGAGGGATGGCTTGTCACGTCCACCGATTGTCCCCATCGGGCATAGCCGGGGCCGAATCGCCGGATGTACGAATGGTTGAGAACGGTGCCGACATAACCCCAGAAAGCGTCGTCCACCTGTTCCGTGTGAGTGGAAGTCGGTTGGCCAGTGACACGCGCGAGTTCCTCTGTCAGAACTTCCCGGAATCCCCTGTATCGTTCCGAAAAATCCGGTAGGCTCAACAGGGACTCGAAACTTGATTCTTGCAGATTGAAACTGGTTTTGTGTTCCTGTCGGACGTTGAACAGGACATTTTCCAGTTTCTTAACCTTCCCATGTACCACTGTCAGGCAAGATGGTAGAAGTTCGCCAAAGCGAAAATCTTGAGTGGCTTTGGCGTTTTTCTCCAGATCGGCCAGCATCACCTTCCGCCTCTGAACCGAGTAGAAGGTGGGGGTATAATTCACCAGGTGATCCAGCAACCGGACCGCCGGATCGTCCATTTCGATCGAGCGTTGGCGGTAGGGCAGGCACCGTATTCCTTTCCGAGGATCGGTGCGCTGCTCGGCGTCTTCCGGGAACTGAAACATGACCGTCTGACCGTGCGCCGCTGCATAGTCGGGATGGACCCGCAGAAACTCGACACAGGCCGCGATGCCCGACGGCGGCATGAAATCGTCATCCCCGCAGAACACCACATATTCCGAATCGCAGTCCGCCAGGGTGGGCACCACTTTCCCGTTGAAGCCCAGGGTGGGATCGAACACCCGGTGGGTGATCCGCAAGGTGGCCCCGGCTGACTCGATGATCGCTCGATTTCTTTCCAGCGACTCCCCCTGACTCGAATCGGCCACCACGACGGGAATGTCCAGGCCCACCTGACGATAATACAACAGAAGACGTCCGAACCAGTGGGGACGATTGTGCGTGGGGATAATCAGAACGGTCATGGTGATGCTCTCCAGAATTGGGATTCCCCCCTGGGGGATAGGCTGTTTTATTACGATTCGTCGCTCAGTACAAGATCCATTTCGCGGATGTGAGGTTCCCCCCGTCCATTGGACAGGGATCGGGTAGGATTAAGGTGTGACGCCTGACGACCCGATCATGTTTTTTTCTCGCTTATTTGACGGAAGGGGCGGTCGGGGTCGGTTCCCGCGTCCCGTCCCCTTCGCGTCGTTTTGAGGGCATCTTTAACCTACCATTCGGCGCTGATCGGATCAATTCATTTGGTCAGCGAAATCTCTGTTTTGCTGCTTCGCAGTCTCAAAGCCGTTCGCCCAGTGAACCTCCTGGGGCGTGCGGTAGCCAAGCGACTGATGCGGCCGCTGCGTGTTGTAGAATCGGAAGTACGCCCCGAGCGCCTTGTCCGCAGCGGGCGGGTCCGCATACTCGCACAGGTACACCTCCTCGTACTTCACGCTGCGCCACAGGCGTTCCGTGAAGATGTTGTCGAAGCAGCGGCCCCGCCCGTCCATGCTGATCCGGATGCCGCTCTCCTCCAGCCGTTTCGTGAACGCCCCGCTGGTGAACTGCACGCCCTGGTCGGTGTTGAAAATATCGGGACACCCCAGACGCAGCGCCTCGTCGAGAGTCTCGACGCAAAACGAGGTGTCGAGCGAGTTCGAGAGCCGCCACGCCAGCACGTAACGGCTGAACCAGTCGATCACCGCCGTCAGGTAGAGAAAACCGCCCGCCAGGCCGATGTACGTGATGTCGGACGCCCAGACCTGGTTGGGGCGCACGATCGGCAGATCCCGCAGCAAATACGGGTACTTCTTGTGCTGCGGCGCGCTGTGGCTCAGGCCCTTGCGCGGCGCCACGGCCCGCAACCCCATCACCCGCATGAGCCGCTCGACCCGCTTGTGGTTGATCGGCTGGCCGAGGGTGCGCGAGAGGTGCGCGGTCATCTTGGGCGAACCGTAGAACGGAAAGCAGGTGTAGATCTCGTCGATCCGGCGCATCAGTTCCAACTCCTGAGGGTCGCGTTCCACCGGCTGGTAGTAGTAGGTCGAGCGCGGCAGACCGAGCAGGGCGCACTGGCGCGAAATGGCCAGTTCCCCGTGCCCCGGCTCCACCAGCGCCCGCGCCTGGCCGGGGTCAAGCGCCGCACTTTTTTTTTAGCCAGTCGAGTTCCACCTTGAGCCGTCCGATCTGCTCGTAGAGTTGGCTGGTCTCTTCCGCCTCCTTTCCCGGCCGCTTGCGCCGGTCGGCGAAAGCCCCGCTCAGGGATTCCACCGCCTGCTTCTTCCACATCACCACCTGGTGGGGATGGATGCCGCGCTCGCTGGCAATCTCATTGATCGTCCGCTTGCCGCGAATTGCCTCCAGTGCCACCTCCGCCTTGAAAGACGCACTGAAACGTCGCCTCTTTTCGCTCATTTTCCCCACTCCTTCCTGGACACAAGCCTACAGAGTGTCGTCACGAGATTGACATCCTTCTCCTTTTCGGTATAGTGCCTTCGGTCGGATGGCCGAAGGAGGATTTGGATATGACGGACGTGCAGAGCAGACATGATATTTCGGACCGAGTGTGGGGGTTGATTGAGCCCCACCTGCCTGGCAGAAAAGGGATTTGGGGCGGCGTGGCACAAGACAACCGCCGTTTCATCAACGCTGTGTTGTGGATTCTTCGCACCGGCGCGCCCTGGCGCGATCTTCCGCCCCAGTATGGGGATTGGAAAAACACACATCGGCGTTTCTGCCGGTGGCGCGACAAGGGGCTTTGGGAGCAACTGCTCGAACAATTCATCGACGAGCCCGATCTTGAATGGCTGATGATTGATGCAAGCCACGTCAAGGTGCATCAACACGCAACGGGCGCCGAGGGCGGGAACCAGGACATGGGGCGCACAAAAGGGGGCTCAACACGAAGATACATCTGGCCGTGGATGCGCATGGTATGCCGCTCCGAGTGGTTGTTACAGCGGGTCCCCGAGCGGATTGTCAAGAGGCCGGAGCGCTGATCGATTCCATGCATGCCGACTTTCTGATCGCCGACAGGGGGTATGACAGCCAGGCGGTGCTGGACTTGGCGGCCCAACAGGGGATGGAGCCTGTTATTCCCCCCAAGAAGAACCGCAAGGAATTGCGGGATTATGACGAGTATCTCTACAAAATGCGCCACTTGGTTGAAAACGCATTTCTGCGCTTGAAAGAATGGAGAGGGATCGCCACGCGTTATGCAAAGAGGACCAGTTCATACCTGGCGGCGGTTCAAATCCGATGTCTTTTTCACTGGCTCAAAATCTTGTGACGACACGCTGTAACAGAATACCACCTTAAAGGCCTGTCCAGTTTTCGGGGGGAACTTCAATGATTGACATTGACTTCTAAGGATCGATAGACCTATTCTCAACAGAATTGGTACATTTTTGCGTATCATTATCCACAGGACTCGAACGTTTCGGTTCTTGTGGGGATTCCTGCGGTATTCCTCAATACGGTTCGTGTTGGAGAGCATCGCATGATGAATTTTAAAGAAGAACACTCGATTGACCGGATAAATTGTAGATCGGCGTGGCTGGTCTTGTTTTCCGGGAGTCCGGAAGCGTGTTGGCATTGTTTGGGTCGGTGGAGTTTTGTGTCTCTGGAGAGAATCCAGAGGAGGGAAAACTCGACCCGGGATTGGCGTGTTCTGGAAAGGAGGGGGTAACCGAGATCCGAGGTCAAATCTGGGAGGGAACCGAGCAGGATCGCACACAAGCGAGAAACGAGTCTAAAAGAACGGAGGACAACAAGATGAACAGACGAAAGGATGGTTTCATTGTATTGATCGGGATCTGCCTTCTGTTGATTGTGGGTGTTTGCACCGCGATTGCCTGGGCGCAACAGGAAAAAATCGCTCCTGCTGCGCCGGACAAGATCGTTTCCAGCTACGGGCCGACGAATCAGGATGTTCCTTTCGAGAAAATCAAAGCCGATCGAATGGCCGTGAAAGCCCAACGCGCCAAAGAGCATACGGAGATGCTGAATGCCCGTTATGCGCTCGAGAAAAAAGTCAGTTCAGATGTCCTGATGTCCGGAAAAAAACCGATCCCCTTGGGTCCGACGGCCAAACTTCAGGGAGTCAGCTGGGAGCAACTGGACAAAATGCCCCCCGAGGAGATCAAAGAGAAGGGGCTTTTCCCCTACAAGCCGCTTCCCTTTGCCGACCACGCCGAAGGCGGTATGCTGTTCCCGGACATGATCTCCAAACTCCTGCCCCGGCTCGTTCGGTTCGATCTGGACTTCGACCTGCCCGAGCATGTGCTGCCGGACCCCGCTCCGGCCATCTATCTGACCACGCGCCCGGACTTGGGAGACGTGTCCAAGGGCCAGTTGATTACGATCGACAACTACTACGAGATCTTCAACGGACTCCTGAATCCCAAGCAATTGGAAGGTTTGCGGTTGCTTGTGACCCAATTCCCGCAACAGCAGTTCAACGCCACCGAGGACCGCCGGAGCGACAAGCCCAGCCTGGGCGTGACCTGTTTCGACTGCCATGCCAACGGGCACACCAACGGCGCCAATCACCTCGTGGGGGATATTCGACCTCAGGAATTCCGGCACCGGATCGAAACGCCCACGTTGCGTGGCGTCAACGTCCAACGGCTTTTCGGCTCGCAGCGCGCCCTGAAAACCGTGGAGGACTTTACGGAGTTCGAACAGCGGGCCGCCTACTTCGATGGCGACATGTGCATGGCCGCCAAGAAGGGCATCAATCCCCTGGAAAGAGGTTCGCAGGTCCATTTCATGGCCGAGTTCCTGGCGCTTCTGGACTTTCCACCCTCGCCCAAACTGGACATTTACGGGCATCTGGACCCAGCCAAGGCCACGGCTGACGAATTGGACGGTGAAAAACTCTTCAACGGGAAAGCCCGGTGCGCCGCGTGTCACCCTGCCCCCTATTACACGGACAACAGTATGAACGACCTGCAGGCCGAACGTTTCTACAAGAAGGAACTGGTCAACGGCATGATGATGGCGCACGACGGGAAGATCAAAACATTCCCCCTGCGCGGAATCAAGGACTCGCCGCCCTACCTCCACGACGGGCGCTGTTTCACGCTGGAAGATGTCGTGGAGTATTTCAATCTCGTCCAGCAACTTCACCTGACTCCCAAGGAAAAGGCGAGCCTGGTCGCTTTTATGCGCTGTTTGTAAAAAGGTCTCGGGAGGAAGGGAAGGGGATCGAACTCATTATTATCAAGTGAGTGATGTCCCTCGCGGTCGAGAAAAGTTATTCGTCACACGATGAACCCGTGCGTGTTGGGCATTGAACACCGTCCCGGGGAAAGGGGACTTTTGTCCCGAGACGGTGTTCAAGAAGGTTGGGTCCACTTCATCCTGAAAATCGCAGTTGAGCGCCAACGGCGCGGATTGATTGTAGCCTGGGGCAAGCGAAGCGTCGCCCCAGGACAGGTGTCCCTTTTTTTCATAAGGGCTGAAAAACCGGACTTGAAAGGGAGAAAACGGCTGAATAGAAGGTGGCTCTCAGCCCTTGCTTGAATAACCAATCCGAATCTCCCTTGCCTCCAACGTCTTTCCCTGTTTTCCCGGAACTCACCTTCCGGGTGTTTTGAATTCCCCTGATCCCCAACGAGTGACTCTCTCAACGGCGGTATTGCAGGTTCATAAGACCGATTTCCGCTCTCGTTAACAAGAAAACAGAGATTTCCGATTGGGTTGAATTCGGGCCTGTCGGTGTCTCACTCCAGGGTCGGTTTGGCCACCTCGCCCCGCAGTTCCTGTTCGCCGCCTTCTTTCTCATACACACCGTAGAAGATCGAGCAGGCATCGAGCCACAGGGTGATGCGCCGCAGGTCTTCCGGGGAAAGTTTCACCTCGTGGTGCCCTTTTGTCAGCATTTCATAGAGTTTCGATTTCCGGGCGCCGAACTCTCCCGGAACCGTGCGGTGCGGATTTCCGTATTGCCAGAAACCGAACTTTGGCGCCAGGCTCCAATAGGACGCGTACCAGATGGATTTCCCGTTGGCGATCACCTCGCGGTCGAGCCGGGGCGCTTTGTCGGGGTTTTTCTGATGACATTCGAGACAGTTTTTCTCCAGAACCGGTTGCACCAGCAGTGGATAACTGATCGGGGCGGTCCCATCCCCCTCGGATTTTGGTTCAGAGGGCTGGCGGCGAAGCGCCTGGGCCAGGGGCCCTTTCGGAACGGGGGTGCGGTATTTCGGCTCATGACACCCCTGACAGACCAGCCGCTCGCCGGGTTGCAGGTAGGCCGCCGAACGCATGGACTGTACGGCCAGCCCCTTCTCGTCCAGAGCCTGGAAGTAGATCTCTTTCAGGGCGGGGACCGTGAAGTGGGCGCTGCCGTCCTCCTCGACGGGCACGGTGCCGAGCACGCTGCGCGCCAGAATCACCGAGTCCGCGCCTTCATCGCCGGGTAGCCGCATCCCCACTTCATGAGGCGGATAGCCCGAGGGGACGGATATCGGAAAAATCTGGAAGATGCGCAACGACTTGATCTTCGTATCCGCGGGCCAATTCTTCAGGCTGTCGTAAACATTGAGGACCGCCATCGTGCCCGTGGTGGGTTTTTCGGGATTCAATCGCTCGCTGGCAGAGGGGAGAACGGGAGGTTGGGTGCGGGCGCGCAAAGGCATCGGATTCGTACTGGAAATCTCCGGGTCGCGGTAAATCAATTCCTTGTTGCCGAACGCATCCACCAGATAGATCCCGTAATTGCCCCGCAGATTTTCTCCACCCTGCTGGCCGGAGCCAGCTTCCATCGTCGGGTCGTAAACGCACAGATAATAGTTCTCGCTCAACGGCCAGGCGGTTCCATACACCTGCGATCCACCCTGACTTTCGGGGAATTCTACCTCCGGGGTGAGCCGTTTGACGGGCGCCATCGCGTCGTCGTCTTCAACGCGGGGATCGAACATGACCAGCGATCCAAAGGCCTGACCGTGATGCGGGGTGGCTGTCGCCACAAAACGGTTCGATTCCGGAATGGCCCGGATGTCCAGTTCCATGTCGGCCCGCGACGCGCGAGCCGAGAAATTGCCGTGAATCGAGCGCGCATTGCGCCCGTCGGGTGTGGTGAGCCACGGATGGTGGGCCACGCAGCCGTGGCGGTCCACATAGTCCCAGCGCGTATACACGATCATCCCGTCGTGGGTGACGCTCGGATTCCACTCGTTCGATTCGTGCGGACTCATCATCAGCAGGTCGGAACCATCGGGGTTCATGTCGTAGAGGGTGTAGAGGGGACACTCGCGCCCGCATCGCAGGTAACCGCCGCGCCGTTCGGAGATGAAGACCACGCGCCCGTTGGGCAACCAGCACGGGTCGAACTCGTTCCACGTTCCGTCGGTCAACTGTTGCAGGCCCGTTCCGTCCGTCTCGACGCGGAAGACATGGTAGCAGCGCTGTTTCTCCCAGTGGCCCCGGGAGGGGTCCGTGTGAAGAATGTGTTGCGTGTCCCCCTTGCACTCCACATAAGCGAACAGGATCGTTTTCCCGTCATAGGACAGATCGGGGGAGAGGAAAGAGCCTTCATTCAGTTGCTGACCTTGAAGGCGTCCCCGTTCGACTTTCGAGTTCGCCAGAACGTCGCGCAGTCGAGGTTCTGGACCGAAGGGATCGGTGAGCGCATACAGGCCGCCCCCGGCAGGCGTGTTGACTCCATAGTACTGATCGCACATGTGGTTGAAGGTCGAGCGGTGGCGCTTGATGAAGAGAAGTTCTTTGAAGTCCAGCAGGGGGTTCGAAAAGGCGATCTTGCGCCGCAGCACACAGGCCTTTACGAAAAGTTCAAACCGTTCCCGGGTCTTGCCGGGGTCGAGTTCCTTCCCGATTTTCTCAAGAGTTGCCAATTCTTGCGTTTCCGCCGATAGATCGGGGGCTTGGGGCCGTTTCTGAAGGTCGGTCAGGAGCGCGGAGGTTCGGCGAAGCACCACATCGGCCGGGTCCCGGTCAGCCTCCAGAATCAGGGCCTCCTGTTTGAACGTCTGATCGGCAAGTCCCTTGAAACGCTCCTTGCGCGTCAGGTCGAACTGGAGCATGCGATACTGCTGTTCCAGTTCCATCTGATTCTGGAGGCCCGACGCGGCTTGTCCCGCTTTGGACGGGGGGGCTGCCTGAAAGACCGTAGGGTCTGCCGTAAGCGGTTTCAGTTCCGCACCGGACTGAGCCGGTACCCGCAGGCAGGGAAAACAAACGAACAAGAAGAAAATCAGGTGGAACTGCCGTTTCATCGTATTATTCCTTTCAGGCCAACGCACTGGACAAGCAGATGAAATCGCTGTTTACGCGAGTTCTGGACATTTGAAACGGTTATAGTCCTTGCCCCAAAGAATCTTCATGATGACACGGAGTCGGGTGCTCCAGATTCAAGTCCCGTCAGGGACTTCTGACAATAGCCCAGCGTTTCAGCGCTGGGTTCCAGAACACCCGTCTTCCCCGTCCCGGAGAGACGGCTGTCGGTTCCCACGGGTTTTTCAGTCGTCCCTCCGGGACGCATTGTCTGAGGACCGCTTTCCCACCGTTGAAACGGTGGGCTACTTTCTTACCGTCCCTCCGGGACGGAACGGCTGATCGTCAGAACCGACAGTCGGAATAATGAAGGTTCTTTCTGGCAATTGCTCTAAAATACGGGGTAACTTCTGCAACCACAGCCCGACTCGCTTGTTTCCCGCGAACTTCGGCGTTCTCGCGCCCGACGAAGATCCCGTACCTTTTCGAACAGAAAAAAAAGGCGGAAACAGGCAAGATGGTTCCATATGGTTCATTCCGGGCTTGAAATGAACCGAAGAAAAATTAACCAGCAAAAGATGATCCAGCGCTTCTGGCTGTATTTTCTCCGGGGGAAAGAGGAGCGGAATTACCCCCGGAAGATTTTCTATTTCCGCCAGAATCGTGTGGGTTGGATCTCGAAACGCAAAATTTCATTCCGTGCCGAATGGGCACAATCGGCTGTATTTTCAGGGCGATACCGCTGTTGCAGGGGACAGATGACTGACGAGATCCCGCTGTTTTCTGATTTTCATGCAGAATCCCCTTGCTGTTTGCAAAAATCCTGATACTGTTGCATGGTGAATCAGGGTAAATACCCTGCCGGCGTGGGCCGGAAGACATCTTCATGTCTCTGAGAAGGAGATAGGTATGCAAAAGCGGATGGGAGAGAGGTTCATTTCATGGAGGACAGGGTTGATGTCTCTGTTGCTGGCGTTGGTTGGGGTACCGGCTTTCGCAAGTGAGGCCGACATCGTATTGCCTCCCCTGGACAAGGTCACCTTTAATATCTTTGGGACCGATGTTTTAGGCGTGTATTTCATGTATTTTGGTCTTGTGGTGTGTTTTGTGGGTTTGGTGTTCGGCTTGATCCAGTACTCGCAGATCAAGAGTCTGCCCGTGCATGAGAGCATGGCCAAGGTTTCGGACATCATCTGGGAGACGTGTAAGACCTACCTCTTCCAGCAGGGCAAGTTCCTTTCCATGCTCTGGATCGTGATCGCTGCCTGTATGGCGTACTACTTCGGCGTTCTGACCGCGGAAGAAGGGGCTGAGATGCCGGTTGGCGTGAAACTGGGGTGGATTCTGGGGAGTTCGATCCTCGGTATCCTCGGTTCCTACGGCGTGGCGTGGTTCGGTATCCGCATCAACACCCAGGCCAACTCCCGTTCGGCGTTTGCCTCGCTCAAGGGCACGAATGGCGCGCTCGAGGCCCTCATGGTCCCCATGAAGTCCGGTATGAGCGTCGGTTTGTTGCTGGTGAGCGTGGAATTGTTCTTCATGATCGTCATCCTGACCTTCCTGCCCCCCACCGTTATCGGGCCGTGTTTCATCGGCTTCGCCATCGGTGAGTCGCTCGGAGCCTCGGCCCTGCGTATCGCCGGCGGTATCTTTACCAAGATCGCCGACATCGGCTCGGACTTGATGAAGATCGTGTTCCACCTGCCCGAAGACGACCCGAAAAACCCCGGCGTGATTGCCGACTGTACGGGTGACAACGCCGGCGACTCGGTCGGCCCCACGGCGGACGGTTTCGAAACCTACGGGGTGACCGGTGTGGCGTTGGTCACCTTCCTGGCTCTGGCCATGGTGAAAAATCCGACCGAGTGCGGTCAGCTCATCATCTGGATCTTCACCATGCGTATCCTCATGATCATCACGTCGCTGGTTTCGTACCTCATCAACGACGCGTACACCAAGTCGTCACTTACGGGCAAAAAAGAGTTCGATCCGGAATCGCCCCTGACCGTTCTGGTCTGGATCACCTCGATCCTTTCGATCGCGGTGACCTACGCGGCCACCTACGTGCTGCTGGCGGGTAGCGAAAAACTTTCCGGCATCTGGTTTGCTCTGGCCTCGATCATCAGCTGCGGTACCGCCGCGGGCGCCTTGATTCCCGAGTTCACCAAGATCTTCACGAGCACGAATTCGCGCCACGTGAAGGAAGTGGTGAATGCGGCCCGTCATGGTGGCGCGTCGCTCGACATTCTGTCGGGTTTCGTCTGCGGTAACTTCTCCGCCTTCTGGCAGGGGCTCCTGATGCTCGTCCTCATGGCGATTTCGTACAAACTTTCCTTCGACAATCAAGCCTTGATCGCGCTGATGCCCGAGAACTTCCCGGTCGCCGCTTCGATCTTCGCCTTCGGTCTGGTGGCCTTCGGTATGTTGGGCATGGGACCGGTGACCATCGCGGTGGACTGTTTCGGCCCTGTGTCGGACAACGCCCAGTCGGTCTATGAACTCAGCCAGATCGAGTCTATTCCCAACATCAAGTCCGAAATCAAGGCCAAGTTCGGCTTCGAGCCGGATTTCGACGGCTCCAAAGACGCCCTTGAGAAGAACGACGGCGCGGGCAACACCTTCAAGGCCACGGCTAAGCCGGTGCTCATCGGGACGGCCGTTGTGGGTGCCACGACCATGATCTTCGGGATCGTCATGTTGCTCGATCGTCTGTTCGGCGGCGTGATCGAGAAACTCAGCCTCGTCGAGCCGACGGTCATCTTCGGGCTCATGATCGGTGGCGCGGTGATCTACTGGTTCACCGGTGCGGCCACGCAGGCCGTGGTCACGGGCGCTTACCGTGCCGTGGTGTACATCAAGGATAACATCAAACTTGACGCCGCCACAGCCTCGATCAAGGACTCGAAGGAAGTCGTGCGTATCTGTACGCTGTATGCCCAGAAGGGCATGTTGAACATCTTCATCGTCGTGTTCTGCTTCGCCTTGGCGCTTCCCTTCGTGGATCCCTACCTCTTCATCGGTTACCTGATCTCGATCGCGTTCTTCGGCCTTTATCAGGCCATCTTCATGGCCAACGCCGGTGGCGCGTGGGACAATGCCAAGAAGATCGTCGAAGTGGATCTGCGCATGAAGAACACGCCGTTGCACGAAGCGAGCGTCGTGGGCGACACCGTCGGTGACCCCTTCAAGGACACCTCCTCGGTGGCCTTGAACCCCGTCATCAAGTTCACGACCCTCTTCGGTCTGTTGGCCGTCGAAATCGCCGTGACCATGAAGGACCAGACGATGAAGTTGGGTATCGCGGGTGTTCTGATCGCGATCGCCCTGGTCTTCGTGTACCGCTCCTTCTACAGCATGCGGATTCCGGAAGACAAAGAGATTTAATCTCTTCTTACTCCGCTCCAAGCGGCGCGGGGTGAGGAAAAAGTGACATGGCGCGGGACCGGGAAACCTCTGGTCCCGCGCCTTTTTTTGTATCCCCACCGGGGGACGGAATGCACAAAACCCTGATTTTACGCCAGATTATGCTTGCCAATGCCGTCCCGATCTGTTACCTGTCATATATCTTGTGCGGCTGTTGAAAGTCCTTGGCACATGAACCCCGATATTCGAGAAATCAACCATCTTGCCCTGATCGCCGGAGGGGGACGCTTTCCGTTTCTCCTGATCCAGTCCGCGCGGGAACTTTCCATTCCCGTCACGGTCTTCGCCATCAATGGCGTCACCTCCCCCGAATTGGCCAATCAGGTCGAGCGGATTTACTGGCTCGAACTTGGAGAAGCCCTCTCGCGCTTCATCGAGCACTGCCATGCCGACGGCATTCGCTACGTTGTCATGGGAGGCCGCATGGCCCACAATATGATCTGGCGCTACCGCGGGTTCGACAAGCGGAGCCTGCGGGTGCTGGCCCGTATGGTCACCCGCCGTGCGGATGGAATTCTCGGCACCGTGAGTGATGAACTGGCCCACGATGGCATCCAGATGCTCGACCAGTCGTTCCTGCTCAAGAACTGTATGCCCGAGAGAGGGCTGCTCACTCCCAGGCGCGCTCTGACCCGAACCGAAAAGAAAGACATCAAATTCGGGTTCCCCCTGGCCCGCGAGATTGCCGGCATGGACATCGGGCAGACCGTGGTGGTCAAGGATCTTGCCGTGGTGGCCGTCGAGGGGTTGGACGGCACCGACGAGACCATCCTGCGCGCCGGCCGCATCAGCGGGGGCGGCAATGTGGTCATCAAGGTCTGCAAGCCCCATCAGGATTCCCGCTTTGATATCCCGGTCATTGGTCCCGACACCGTGCGCACCCTCCAGCAGGCGGGCGGGGGCGCCTTGGCGGTCATGGCAAACGAGACCCTCTTTTTCGACCGTGAAGAGGCGGTTCAACTGGCGCAGGAAGCGGGCATTGCCATCGTTTCGATCTGATTTTCCTTTCCTTCCCCCTTTATGCGTCTTTCTTTTTTCCCCGCTTCTTTTCCCGGAACATTTCTTTCAGGCGCGTGTCTGATGTATTTAGGAAGAGAGAGCCGGAAGAGGCTCTCCAGGGTTTCGCCTCAAACACCCGGCCGGGCGGGGCGGAATCCGGATGCGTCTCACGAGTGACTCTGGTAGCACTGAACCAATCGGTCTTGCGCAGAGTCACTTTCCTCGGTACAATAGAACCAGGAGTCGTGAGATCGAAGATTCTGAAGGAAGGGATCAAGGCCATGTTAAAATTCAAACGAATGCTTCGGATGGCGCCGATTCTGTTGGGATCGGCCCTGATTGTCAGTAGTGTGATGGCGGAGCCGGAGCGTTCTTCCGGTTCCTCAAGCGGACGCTCTGCGGCGTCGGGAGGCGGGGCGCGTGTTTCCAGTCCCGCTCGTTCCCAGGCCAGCGCGCCCAGAAGTGCCCCTCGGATGACCGCACCCAGTTCACCTCGGGTCAGCATGCCCAGTTCACCCCGGGTCAGCGCGCCCCCACGGGTCTCGCGTCCCAGTAACCCCCAGGTGATTACGCAGTCGGAGCCGCGGGTGTCGTCCCGTCCGAGCGCTCCTCCGGTGGTTCGGGACCGCGCTTCTGCTCCTGCCGCGCCCCGTGGTGGTGATCGTGTGGTGACGTCTCCTTCCCGCAGTGAAGGTTCCGGGCGCATTGAAACGCCCAGATCGCCCCAGAGAGGGAGCGAGACGCCTCCGTCTTCCGGAAATGTGGGTCGCGGGGCGCCGGGCAGCGGCAGCGATGAACGATCTGGTGGCGTCACTCTGCCGCCGCAGCGCGGTGAGGACCGTTCGGGTGGGGTGGTCAACCGTCCCCCGAGTTCCGAACGCGATCGGACACCCGATTCCACGTCCCGCAACACGGGCGACCGCAAGCCGGGAGAAGTGGGCCGGATTCCCGATGGAAAACGGGGCGAAACGATCCCTGGAGGAACTTCCCGGGATACGGGTGGCAACAAGCCGGGCGACGTGAGCCGTGTCCCCGATCGTAAAGACTCGCCGACGCAAAAAGACCGTCCCGGTTCGGAACGTGGGGAAACCGATTCCTCGAAGCGTGGCGAGACCTCTCCCACAAAGCCAGGAGAAAAGAGTCGCGTTCCGTCGAGCAGCGTGTTCGAACGTGACCGCAAAGCCCCGGAAGGGGGTGTGACGGACTCCAAGCGTACGCCTGGCCGCGACACGGGTGGATTCACGGGGCGTCGCGACCCGGGCACCCAGGTCGAGCCTGGGTCTTCAAGGGCCGACCGTGGGAACCCCTTCAACAATAGAATCGTGGAGCGCACGTCCCGCAAGGACATCCCGACAACCGCGGCCATGCGCGAGGTGCCTGCCAGGAATTATAAGAACGGCGGGGGGCATGGAGGAGGTCATGGAGGTGGAAATGGCGGAGGGCACAATGCTCCCTACCATGACTACGACGACATGGACGACTACTGGCACGACTACTGGCACGAGTACTACCACCACCAGCCCAAATGGAGCTTTTCCACCTGTCTGGGCTTCGGGAGTTGGGGATTCTCGGGCGGTTACGGAGGCTACGGGGGTTATAATTCCCTCTCCTACTGGTGTGGCGCCCCGGCTTTCCCGGTTTATGCGTCGCCAGTCGTGAACTATAACTACTACTACGGCTGGCCCTACACGACGAACTACACGTACTTCTACGGTGGTCCGTACGCCTACACCGCCTACCGGCCCCTGTATCGGACGGCGACCTACTACGAGCCGGCCTATTCCAGTGTGGACTACTACTCCGCCCCGTGGTACGAAGGCGTTTACTACGAACCCACGCCCTGGTTCTACGGACCGGCCTACTCCGGATTCTCCCTCGGCTTCACGTACATAGACGACTGAGAGTGCGGGAGTCCCGAAACGAATGAAGTCTCAGAAACGATTGAACCCGGTCCCTGTGGGCCGGGTTCAATCGTTTTATAGGGTTAGTGAATTCGTTTCTCCCAATAATGGCAGTTGAGCGCCAAGGGCGTGGAATCATTGTAGCCTGGGGTTTTTTTACATTCGGGTCTGGACGCAATTCCATTTTTAGTCATTCCCGCGAAAGCGGGAACCCAGATCCGGGGTGGTCGGTTGATTGCGTTTCCCCTGAATTTTCCCCTGCTTTCCCGTTCGCGTTCCGCTGGGGCCTCGTGTTTGCGGGGATGACAAAAGGGGATCTAGCGCCGGGAGGTTTGAGTCGCAAAATCAGAGAAGGATATTTCCTCAATGCTCACCGAAAATTGAGCCATTCAACGACTTTTGCAAAAGGTTCTGTTCTTTATTTCTTGACTCCAGACGGGTTGTGTTCTTATTTTAGCAGGAGCTGCGGTTGCTGCCTGTATGGGGTGTGTTGGGACAGGACACGCTCTCATTTCAAGAAAGTTGTTCCTGAAGACTGACTTCTGAGAGGAAAGGATGGACCGGTATGAACCGGAAGGGGTGGGGGATTGCGTTCTGTGCGGTGTTGCTGGCCGGACTTGTTGGGTACGGACTTCTGACCCGCGGAAGGGATCGTGCGCCCCATCGGGTGGAGGCGGCTCCATCGGCTGAGCCGTTGAAGGTTGTCCCCTCCGGGGAACCGGTCGAGGAGGTCCCGTCCGCGACGCAACCGGTGGTTCCTGCCGACGAAAAGAAGAGTCGCGCTTTCCAGATCCGGGTGATGTGGCTCGACACGAACCTGCCGGTCGAGGGGGCGACGGTCACCCTGATCCCGGAACCGAACGGGAAAACCCAGAAGAAAGAAACCGCTCAACCCGCGATCTCCCTCACCGGCCTGACCGACAAGACGGGTACCCTGTCCCTAGAATGCCCGCCCGATCTGGCGACAACCGGGACGCTCCACTGTCAGGTCAGGGCCGAACACACGGGGGCGGTTTCCCTTTTTATCCGGAACCAGACCGTTTCTACAACTCGAACTCTGACTCTAAACATGCAGCGGGCCTATGGCTATTTCGGGACGGTTTACCGGCGCGACGCGGCGGGAAAGTTCGTCCCAGCAGCGGGGGCAATGGTGTCGGCTGTGTCGGCGCTTTCGGGATCGTTTGGCCAGTCGAATCCATCCGCCACGGCGACATGCGACGCGGAGGGCCATTACACGATCGCTTCTCTACCTGAAAATATCGTTTATTTGTGGGGACAGTGGGAGGATCAGGTCACGGTCGAGTCGAAACTCCCCGTCATGGGAAAACCGGGGGAACGAAGCGGGCCGTTCGATCTTTACCTGGAACAGGGAGCGTCGCTCACGGCGCTCGTGAGCGATAAGACCACCCTCAAGCCGATCCCCGGCGCAACGGTCGAAGTGAAGTTTTCGGGAGAACTTTCCCGTTCCGCCACGGCGGACTCGGCAGGGTTTTGCGAGGTCAAAGGACTTCCCCTTGGCCGGATCGAAGTTTTTGCCCGCGCGGAAGGGTATGCTGATGAATCTTCTCCAATGGAGATTACACCGGAGGGTACTCTCAACACAGTTCCCTTTTTCTTGGACAAAGGGGGGCAGGTGCGAATCACGACCGTTGGGGGGAAGGATGGAAAACCCATTGCCAATGTTCCACTGAAAGTACGAGGAGAGGCCACAATAGAGGCTATCAGCGATTCAACGGGATGCGCAGTGTTAGACGGGCTCAAAACCAAGGTAAAATGGAGTGTCATCCCAATTGGAGATTATGCAAGTGCTCTGGTTCCAATTGGAGATGAGAGAATAGGACTAGTAAAAACCGACATTCCAACATTCGTTCCCGAGGTTGAAAAAACGGTTGAGGTGATCGTGCGAGTTGTAAATAGGATTGGAAATAAGCCTCAACACAAGAAAGATAATCATGATTTTGTCTCAGTCGAAGGAACTGTTGTCGATGAATCTGGTGAACCGGTGCCTGGTGCCATTGTAACCGCTATCTCAAAATGTTGTCGATCAAGTGTGGTTGCGAATACTTCCGGTGAATTTCGGATAGAAAACGCTTGTGTCGAAATCTTTCCATCGCCGGAGATTCCACTCCCTGATTTGGATAAACTCGCTGGTAACGAGGTTGATCTCAGTTACCGGGATTATTATTTGCCTCGCCCCAACTATGTCCTGAACTCTGGGGCTTCTGTTTCCTGCTACATTGGTCCTGCAACCCTGCAGGTCGAAGCCAACGGTTATGTACCTGTAGATGGTGTTCGGGTGGCAATTGATTCAAAGCCCCAGATTGTCCTCAAGGATAAAGCGGATGGAGTGTTAAAAATTCAGGTTTCGGATGGGGAGACAAGCCAACCAATACTAGATTATTGGTTCCGAGGATGGCATGTTGGTGAGAGTCGTGATGGGGTTATCCCTAAGACGGAGTTAAGGGTCTGTGCACAAGATGGATCATTTTCCAAAGCCGATCTTTCTGTTGGAAAAACCTACTCCATCAACATCCGGGCGGAAGGTTATATTGAGAAAACCATACAGGAGAATATCGAGAAAAATCCAGCGGATAATCAAGTCGATCTCTTTCTTGACCGGCAGAAACAATTGCAGGGGGTGGTTGTAGATGCGGAAACACAACAACCTATCGAGGGAATAGAGATTCGCTATACTGTATTTAATGACACGAATGCCATTTTGAGGGCATTACAGGACCTTGCCAATATTCCAAGTGAACAAACCTTCTACACGGACTCAAAAGGAGAATTCCAGTTCTCCATTACTAAGCCAACGGGATCTTTAATTTTTCTCCCGTCGCAATATGCCAGGATAGCTTTCTCTTTGGGTGAGATCGAACAATACCGAGATCCCAAGTCCGGAAAGATCGTGATCCCGTTGAAAAAATCCGATGAGGCGGATCGGTTGCGATGACCCTCTCCCGACGATCCGTGTTTCCTGCGTCATAGAGACGAAGGCTCGGAGAAGAGTCAGGCCCCTTTCCCGAGTCTTCGTACTACGACCTTGTAGAATTCACTTCGCCAAAACGCTTGCTGGCCACAAAGAAAGCACTGAAAGCCTGACGCAGCGAAGCCACAACCCAAAGAAGAAACCGCGAAAGACGCGAAAGTCGCGAAAATTCATTCTTTTTCGCGACTTTCGCGCTTTTCGCGGTCGAATAAGGCAGTTACTTGAAATAGTTGCGGCTTGCGTAAATTCTGCGAGAGAGGGGGGCAGAGAAACTCCCGAGCCTCATGTGGCCATGACCATCGGTTCTCTCCGCGCCCCTGCGCCTCTGCGCGATTTTATTGGTTTCCCGGCGTTCTTTGAGAATGGCTCGGAAACGCTCCCTTTTTCCGGGAGAGATTCCCGACCTCAATCCGGTTGTTTCCTCACTCGACCGTCACGCTCTTGGCCAGATTGCGCGGTTTGTCAATGTCGCATCCCTTGGCGGCCGCAATGTGGTAGGCGAGCAGTTGAAGCGGGATCACTGTGACGAAGGGGGAGAGCAGCGGCGTGATCGGCGGCACATAGATCACATGGTCGGCCCGCTGGGCGATGTCGGTGTCTCCCTCGGTCGCGATGGCGATCACACGGCCCTGACGCGCACGGATCTCCTCGATGTTCGTCATCACCTTGTCGTACACCGGCCCCTGGTTGGCGATCACAACGACCGGCATGCCCGGCTCGATGAGCGCGATGGGGCCGTGTTTCATCTCCGCGGCGGGATACCCTTCGGCGTGGATGTAGGAGATTTCTTTGAGTTTCAAGGCGCCTTCGAGCGCGATGGGGAAGTTCACCCCCCGTCCCAGGTAGAGGCAATTCTTAAAATTGTCAAAAAGTGGGACCAGTTTCTGGACCTCGGAGTTGGTTTCCAGCGCGCGCTCGATCAGACTGGGAACCCGCATCAGGTCTTCGAGCACCGTTTCGTAGGTCTCGGGTGACAGATCGCGCAGACGCCCCATCTGCAGGGCCAGCGTGGCGAGTACGGCCATCTGAGTCGTAAACGCTTTGGTGGACGCCACGCCGATTTCCGGTCCGGCGTGCGTGTACGAACCAATGCCCGCCTCGCGGGCGATGGTGGACCCCACCACGTTACACACGCCCATGACCTGAGCGCCCTTGGCCCGGGCTTCCCGGAGCGCGGCCAGCGTGTCGGCCGTTTCACCCGACTGGCTGATGAAAACCGCCAAATCGTCGCGACTCAGAATCGCGTTGCGGTACCGCAGCTCCGAGGCATACTCGACCTCGACCGGGATGCGGGCCAGCTCTTCGATCATGTATTCGCCGACCATCCCGGCGTGCCAGGCCGTGCCGCAGGCGGAAATAACGATACGCTTGAAGCCGCGCAACTGCTCGTCGCTCAGCGAGGCGATGCCGCCCAATTTGGCGATTTTCCCCTCGCTGCGCACGCGGCCGGCCAGCGCGTTGCGGATGGCCTGAGGCTGCTCGAAGATTTCTTTGAGCATGAAATGGTCGTAGCCGCCCTTTTCGATCGCCTCGATCTCCCAGTCCACCTGATTGTATTCCCGAACGGTGGTCACGTCGGTGAAAGTCATGGTGCGGTAGCCCGTGGGAGTCAGTTCGGCCATTTCGCCATCCTGCAGGTGGACGACATGACGCGTGTGCTCCACAAAGGCGCTGATGTCGGAAGCCACGAAGTATTGTTCGTCCCCGAGTCCTAGGATCACCGGACTGCCTTTCCGCACGGCGATGAGACGGTTGGGATCGTCTTTGCAGATGATGATCAGCCCGAAAGTACCCTGAAGGTGTTTGACGGCCCGTTGAACGGCGGCCAGCAGATTGTTCTCAAGATTGTCGGCGATCAGATGCGCGATCAGTTCCGAGTCCGTCTCGGAGACGATCTTGTACCCTTTTTTCTTCAGGTATTCGCGCAAAGCCAGGTAGTTCTCGATGATTCCGTTGTGCGCCAGCGCGATGCGGTGTTTTTCATCGAAGTGCGGGTGGGCGTTGACCACTGTGGGCGCGCCATGCGTGGCCCAGCGCGTGTGGGCGATTCCGACATGGCCTTCAAAGTCGTCTCCCACCACCGATTCCAACTGAGAAACCCGCCCCACGACTCGCTCGCAATGGAACTCGTTCTGATCGAGCACGGCAATACCGGCCGAGTCATACCCCCGGTATTCCAGACGTTTCAGACCTTCCAGCAGGTAGGCTGCGACATTTTGACGGGAAACCATCCCCACAATTCCACACATGAGTGTTTTTTCCTTTCAGAGGCCCGTCGGCAGAGAGGCCGAGTTCCTGGATCGCATGAGAGGCATGGAGATAAAACCTTCCACCCCCTCTTCCGGAGGCTTTCGCGACCGGAAAATACCCCTCGTCTCGTGTTCGTGATAGCCCGCAGATCAGGCGGGATTCGCATTCTTAACCTGAAAAATCCAGACGAGAGATCCGTCAGATCATCCAGGAGGGCAACCGGTTACGCAGATAATGGTCCACGCCATAGGCCCGGCCTGCGCCCGAGAGAAACAGCACCAGCAGCATGACGCCGCAGGAATTAGTATGGTGTGCCGAAAAGAAAGGCACTTGGTAGGCAAAAATAGCCATCATGGTCAACACAAGACCCAGCAGGCAGGCCAGACGGGTCAATGTGCCCGTCAGGATGGCCAACCCGATCAGCAACTTCCCGACTACGAGCGCAAAAACGGCCAGACCCAGGTTGGGTTCCACTACGGCGTAATAGAACGACTTGAAAAGCGGGGAAGCATAATCAGGGGTTTCGATCAAGCTGCGGATCAATTGATCGAAAAGTTCCGGCTGCGACAACATGGATTTCTCCACTTGGTTCAGCGCCGAAAGAATGAAACTCAACCCCACAAACAGGCGCATGGGAAGCAAAAACCACAGACGGGTCGAGACATCTCCGTGCGGTTCGTAAAGCCCTGGGCGTGTCAACAACGGACTGACCAAAAGAAAACCTCCCATTCCCGGTTCCAGGTCTCCAGTTGTACCCAGTTCGGGATATTACCATTCTCGCTACTTTTCCGAAAGCTCAAAGTGCTGTCACAAGAATGCTCTGCGTTCTTTTCAAAACGAAAAGCCCGGCACTCGGGAGAGTGCCGGGCCAGACGTCTTGCTTGCGCCATGAACCCCACAGGGGGCCTGCATCCCTCTTCTGGCCCGGATGCGCGAGAGGTTTATGACACAACCTCAAGAAGCATCCGCGTTTCGAGTCTTCCCTTATTTCTTTTCCAGCTTCGGACTGAGCTCCAGGTACAGTTCATCCAGCTGATCCTGTGTCACAAACGACGGCGCCGTGCTCATCAGGCAGGCCCCCGTCTGCGTCTTGGGGAACGGGATAACGTCGCGGATCGTCTGTTCCCCCGTCATCAACATCATCAGACGGTCATAGCCGATCGCAAACCCGCCGTGCGGCGGCGCGCCGTACTGGAGCGCATCGAGCAGGAAACCGAACTTGATCCGAGCCGTTTCCTCTTCTATTCCCATAACCTGGAAAACCAGGGCCTGAATATCGGGTTGATGGATACGAATACTGCCGCTGCCCAGTTCGATTCCGTCGAGCACCAGGTCGTAGGAAAGCGAGCGGATTTTCTCAAACTGACCCGCTTTCATGGCCTCAATATCTTCCTCCACCATCATGGTGAACGGGTGGTGTTCCGCTTCGTACTGTTTTGTTTTGTCGTTGTACGCGAAATAGGGGAAATCCGTCACCCACAGAAAGCACGGTTTGCTCGTGTCGATCAATTTGTTGTCGCGCGCCACTCTCAGGCGCAATTGCCCCAGGGCGGTCGCGGCGACTTTGGGGCGATCCACCACAAACAGCAGCAGGTCGCCCGGTTGGGCTTTCAGGGTATCGCGAAGCTGAATCAACAGGTCGTTCTCGAAAAATTTCGCGATGTTTGACGTCAGACCGCTGGGGTTTTCCGCGCTGGGCGCCTCGACACGGAACCAGGCCATTCCGCCCGCCCCATAGGTGCGAGCCACCTTGTTGAGTTCGCCTTCCGGTTTGAGCTGCGTGGTGGAGTACATGGCGCCACCGCCCGGCACGCAGAGTCCGCGCACCACGCCGCCCTTCTCAATACTGGAGGTGAAAACCTGAAAACTGCAACCGCCCGACTTCAGAAGATGCGTCAGGTCGCTGATTTCGAGTCCAAAACGACGGTCGGGCTTGTCGGAGCCGTAACGCAACATCGCCTCGGCGTGGGAGATCCGGGGGAATGGGGTGGGAATGTCCTGCCCCAGAGTTTTCTTATAGAGGTGTTTCACCACCCCTTCCAGTTCGGCCTGTACTTCCTCGGCGGTTGAGAAGGACATTTCGAGGTCGATCTGGGTGAATTCCAACTGACGGTCGGCCCGGAAGTCTTCATCTCGAAAGCACTTGGCAATCTGAAAATACTTATCATAGCCAGCCACCATGAGAATCTGCTTGAAGATCTGGGGGGACTGGGGAAGCGCGTAAAAGGTGCCCGGGTTCAACCGGCTTGGCACCAGCATGTCGCGCGCGCCTTCCGGGGTGCTTTTGTTCAGAAGGGGCGTGTCAATCTCGAGGAAACCGCGCCCGTCGAAGTACTCACGAATGGCCTGCATCCCCTTGGCGCGCAGGATGATATTGCGCTGCATTTCGGCCCGGCGCAGGTCGAGGAAGCGGTAACGCAAACGCACTTCTTCGGAGATGTGGCCGTATTCGTCGAGTTTGAAAGGGACGGCTTTCGACTTGTTGAGAATCTCAAACTCCGAGACCTCCAACTCGATTTCGCCCGTAGGGATCTTGTCGTTAGTCCGATCTTCTCCACGCGGGATCACTTTTCCACGCACGGCCAAGACAAATTCACTGCGGATGCTGTGGGCGGCGGCAAAGGTTTCAGCCTGCATACGCTCGGGGTCCAGCACGATCTGGCAGATCCCGGTTCTATCGCGCAAATCAATGAAGATCAGACCACCGTGGTCGCGGCGATGGTGGACCCACCCTTTCAGGACCAATTCTTTGCCGATGGAATCCTTGCGCGGTTCGCCGCAGTAACAGCTACGGGAAATCTCGTTGAAGCCAGCCACAGTTGTCTCATCCTCTCTGTCTTATCTCTGCTGGCTGGGAAGCCGGAACCTCACACAGGCCACTCCTGAGCCAGGAAAAGGCCATTTTTTACCAGTATGAGGCCGTATAGTCAAGCAAAAGGGAAGGTTTCTGACACGGATCTCGATTCTTCATCTTCATGTTTGAAGGATTGGGGGAACCGGATCTATCGAGATTTTCAGCCCCCGGAGGGGGCGACGGTGAGTAGACGTGGGTGACCGAAGGGAACCCACGGAACACGCGGTAAAATAGGATCAAGCCCCGGAGGGGCGGCAGAAACGTGAAGGATCCGGGACACGGCGGTTGCAAACTGGGCGGAAGAATGAACGCCAGGAGGTCGTCCTGTTTTGCGAATCCCGGAGGGAACCGAAGATGTAGGAGATCCCCAATATCCTGCTTGAAACTCTCGGAACGCTATGGCTATGATGTAGATGGAGTTATCGGGTTGAGATCATGTGCCGCACATTTTTGTGCCGTCACGGCAGCGGCAGTCGGCAGGCGAGGTTTTGGATGGTTTTTCGGTCCGAATCAGAGTTCCAGAGCGAGGAATGGACGGACGGTTTTTCCCCTGAGGAACAACCGGCGGCACCCTTCTGGCGGTCGCCTGTCTGGTGTTTTGTGCTGGTTCTGGGTTTGTGCGCGGCGGGCGGGTGGGGGAGGGGTCTGGAGGGGTTACTCAAATTGGGGGGATGTGCAGCGGTGGCGGTTTCTCTCCATGTCATCCTCTTCTCCAGACTTGAGCCTGCGTTGTCGGTGCGATGTTGCCTGGGGGCGGTCGTTCTGGCGTTTGTCTGGGTTTCCGGGGTGACTTCGGCGGGTCAATCCTCACTTGGAATCGCCGGTTCCTTTTTCTTTCACGCCACGGTGTTATTTTTTTGCGGGGGAACGTTGCTGCGGATGTTGTGGCGCGCCGCCCGGCAGGAGACCGTGGATGAGGACTTCATGCAATTGGATCTCTGGCTCTACAATGCGGCCTTGATCAGCTTTGCCGCGGTGTTCTGTCTGGAAGTGATGCGAACGGGCACAATCGGTCAGATCCTGAAACAGGCCGATATGACCGCTGCGGGAGAGGTGCTCGGGCGAGCCTTCCGGCGAGCGCTGGCGCCGCTGAGCTACACCCTGCTTTTCAGTCTGGTTCTCAAGAACACGCGTGGCATGCGCCAGCAACGGACCCTGTCCTTCGGGACAGTCTGCGCGCTGGCGCTGGCGATCCTCCTGAGCGGGGTCTATGGCGGCCTCTACGGGTTCAACGCCGAGGGAAAGCGAGAGGAGGCCACCGTGGAGGAACGTTCCGATGCGAACGTGGAGTCGAAACGTTCCGTGCAGTTCGATGCGATTCGTCGGAAGGTCGAGCCGCTGAAAGCGGCGCGGCAGTATGCTGACGCCTTGAACGAGATGGGTGCGCTGGTTGCGGGTTTTCCCCAGAAAGCAGAGAGCGATGTCGAGGCGCTTTCAAGGTATCTCCAGGGGAGAAAAGGAGAAGATTTCCGTTCTCTCCTCGAGCGTTCGCTGGCGCGTGAACACGCCTTTCTGAGCGAGGCGCCGGAAGAAGAGGAACTGCTGCTGAACCTTTTCCTGTGGAACGGTCTGTTTGAGCCACTTTCGGAGCGCTATGCGTGGGGTGGGTTCCCGGAATTGCGCGACGCGGAGGGATTTTCGGCTGCGCTCGAGTCGTTGCGGACCCGTCCGGGCAATTCATCCGAGATCGAGGCGGAGTATTTCGCCGGGATTCTCAAATGGAAGGAGCGGCGGTTTCTCGCCGCTCGCCAGCATTTTGAAAGGGTTTTGGATCGTTTCCCCGGCCATTCAAACGCGACCGTTTTCTTGGAGCGAATTTTCCGGGAGACGGGGCGTGAGAATGCGTTGCGCGAATTGCAGTCAAGCCGCAGACGCCTTGGAGGGATGAAAGACGCCGGTTCCGGGGTCTGGTGGACCGTAAGCCGCGATACCCTTTGGATGCCGTTCGAAATGAATCCCGGTTCCTGTGAGGTGGTTCTCGATGTTCAACTCTCGGGGAGTGGAAAACGAGAGGTTCGGGTGTTGCGAGCGGATCGCAAAGCGCCCTTGTTGCGCGAGGAGATTCTCTGTGGCGAACGCCAGACGTTTTCTTTCCGGTGCGACGCAAAAGACGCGGGGTGGTATGGAATCCGCATCGAGACCGAGCGAGGCAAGGATGAAGGGGGCATGTCGGGTCTGGAACTTTGGGGAGGCGAGGTTCGTTATCAGGCGGTGGCGAAACCGTGAGGTCTGTTAATCGGAGAAGAGGATTCGTCTGTTTGGGGCGTTCCAAAAGGGCGGAGCATTGAGTCCTGGGACTCAACGAGTGGTCAAGTATCGCAGTTTCGGGGAGGACGTTTGATGGAAGAGCAGTTTGGGGAAAACCGCCGAGATTCGGAACGCATTCCACTGGAAGCGGAGATTGAATTTGTTGTAGATGCCGGGACGATCTTTGGCGAGACGCTTGATGTTTCGCAAAGTGGGATCAGTCTGGAAACGTCCAAACCCATGACAATCCAACTCCGGGTGAAGGTCGAGGGGGAGCAGGAAGCGCGCCGGGCGGAACTGGTCTGGAGTAAGGAATTGAGCCAGGGCCGGATGCGTTACGGATTGAAATTTGTGGATTGAACCTTCGGTCTTGGGGGGTGTGAAGGGGAATGGGGAGGATGGCAATGCGGCAGCCGATACGGGTGGTGGCGGGGGTTGTGGAACGGGCAGGCCGGGTTCTGCTGGCGCGCCGCCGTCAGGAGGACCACCAGGGAGGCAAGTGGGAATTCCCCGGAGGCAAGGTGGAACCCGGCGAGTCGGAACAAGCCGCCCTCGAGCGGGAATTCCGTGAGGAATTCGGGGTCGAGATCCGCGCACAAGAGCGGATGGGAGCGTGTCTCCACGCATACTCGGACAAGTCTGTGGAACTCATCGCCTGGCGGGCGGAGTATCGGTCGGGGGAATTCCATCCGCTGGCGCATGACGAGATTGCCTGGGTCGAAAAGGCCCTCCTCGAACAATACGACGTTGCCGCCGCAGACCGGTTTATTGTCGAGGGACTGTCCGGCATGAGGGAACCCGCCAGATGAAGCCAAGTTTTTATCTCCGCAACGCGAAGGATTGAGGGGAAAAACAGGAAATGCAGTATCCCGATTGACTTTTCAAGAGGACTTCCGGCATCATGGAACGGTTTTCATGACCGGACGCAAGAGCGGGAGCGGCATGCGTTTTTCTCCTGTCCCGGTAGAGTATTTCATAGCCAGCAGAGGATTTCTGCTTTCCACACACCGAATAGAGGAATGCCCAGAATATGCCGGTGAAGTACAAGGATTACTATCAGGTTCTGGGCGTGGCGCGCGATGCCACGCAGGATGAAATCAAGTCTCAGTACCGCAAGATGGCCCGGAAATATCATCCCGATTTGAACAAGAATGACAAATCGGCCGAGGGACATTTCAAGGAAATCCAGGAGGCTTATGAGGTCTTAAGCGATCCGAAAAAGCGTCGCCACTACGACACGCTCGGAGCAAATTACCGCGAAGGCATGGAGTTTGAGGTTCCTTCCGGTTGGCGCTCGGCGGGGCAGCAGGCTCCTCACGGGGGGGGCTTTGGCGGGTTCGAGGGACTGGGTGGGTTCAGTGAGTTCTTCGAGGCGCTTTTTGGCGGAAACGCGGCAAGGAGCCACCCACGGGCCGCGGGGCCACAGCACCGCGTCCATAAGGGAAAAGATATAGAAACGAAACTCCCGATTTCGATCGAGGAAGCCTACCGGGGTGTGCTCAAGCGTGTGCGTCTGCACGTTCCGGCGACCTGCACGGCCTGCAACGGCGGGGGCGTGGTGGCGGGCACGCGTTGCGGGGCCTGTGGCGGGTCGGGGCATGCGCCCATTCTGAAGAATATGGAATTGAAGATCCCTGCGGGCATCAAGTCCGGCGCGCGCCTGCGGATGGCCGGACAGGGCGAACCGGCGCCGATGCCGGGTGGGGAAGCGGGTGATCTTTTCGCCAAAATCGAGATCGAGCCGCATCCGGTTTTCACGCTCAAAGGGGTGAACATCCATATCGAGTTGCCGGTTGCGCCCTGGGAGGCGGTTCTCGGAGGAGAAGTGGATGTTCCGACTCTGGGGGGGATGATTCGCATGAAACTGCCGCCGGGATCGCAGAGTGGCGCCAAAATGCGCCTGAAGAGTTGTGGCATGCCGTCTCCCAATGGCCCCGGCGATGAAATTGTCCACATCCAGGTGGTCGTGCCCACCGAGGTCAATGACCGCGAGAAAAACCTGTTTCGACAACTGCGGGATGTTTCCAATTTTCGGCCCCGCAGCAAATTGCGTACAACGTCCTGAGTTTCACCGAACCGTCGGGGCAGGCCTGTGTGTTCACCATCGTGTAGGGGCAGACCTGTGTGTCCGCCCCAAAACCTGTGTGTTACCCATGTCCCCAAGGAGATGCGATCATGCGAAAACGTTTGTTTCTGGGTGTGTTGCCGTTCTGTCTGTTCTGGATCGTGGCCGTGCAGGCCGGAGAAAGCGTTCTGCTGGCGTCCGGCGCCAAGCCCCAACTCCTCTCGCGCGAGTTTGAGTTCACGGAAGGGCCGGCGGTGGATGCCGAGGGGAATGTGTACTTCACCGACCAGCCCAACGACCGGATCATGAAATGGGGAACCGATGAGAAACTCTCGACTTTCCTCCAACCGAGCGGACGCTCCAATGGCCTGTACTTCGACCGGCAGGGGAACCTGTTGGCGTGTGCCGATGAGAAGAACGAATTCTGGTCAATTGCCCCGGACAAGAAAATCACCGTCGTCTTCAAGGACTACGACGGCAAACTCCTCAATGGCCCCAACGATCTGTGGGTGCGTCCCGACGGGGCGCTCTACTTCTCCGATCCCTATTACCAGCGCTCCTGGTGGACACACAAGGCGATGCCGCAGGAGGGACAGCATGTCTATTTCCTCTCCGCCGACCGCAAGACCTGCAAACGAGTTACGGAGGACTTGAAACAACCCAACGGTCTGATCGGGACGCCCGACGGTAAGACGCTTTACGTGGCAGACATCCAGGCCAATAAAACCTACGCCTACGACATCCAGCAGGACGGATCGCTCACCAGCAAACGTCTCTTCTGCGAACTGGGTTCCGACGGCATGACCCTCGACGAAAAAGGGAATGTGTATCTGACCGGAAAGGGCGTGATCGTCTTTGACAAGACCGGGAACAAGATCGAACAGATCGAAATTTCCGAGCCGTGGACGGCCAACGTCTGTTTTGGGGGCAAAGATGGCAATACCCTCTTCATCACGGCCAGCAAGGCGCTTTACTCCGTCAAAATGCAGGTGAAAGGAACCGGCAGCATTTGGGCGGCGGCGAGTGGCGAGGAAAAGAAATAGGGTCGCTGGGTGCGATTTTGAAAACCGCGGTTGAAACGAAAAACAGGTCTTGATGTTTTGTAGGCGGGGAAAACAGGGTCGCAATCCGTTCTCCCTTTGGGTGAAATTTTCTCCGCGCAATCAGGAGATGGGTGTTCCCAAGGGACCCATTCTTCCCTTGAAGAATGGCTTCTCTGGGAGGGCGGGCGTCCCGCCCGCCTGAAAGAAAACCGGACTGTAGGCGTTCAACAGCGGTTTTGGGTCCATAGTTCGGGCCTTCAGCTTTATGAAAAGGGACATTTGTCCTGGGGCGATGCTGCGCTTGCCCCTGGCGGGTATCAATCCGCGCTGTTGGCGCCCAACTGCGATTTTCAGGTTGATTTGTGCGCACCCGCGGAGGTGAAAAACCCTACTGACGGGGGGCGCTCGGACGCGTGTTCGGCAGCGCGAGAGTTTCTTTCAGCGGACGTGGAGAGACGGGCTCGGTTTTCTTCTGAGAGGCCGACGTTTCGTCGGAGGCCGCCTTTGTTTCCGACGGCATTTTCAGATACAGAATCTCTTCCCCCGGTTTGCTCAACCGGTAGGTTTCACGGGCCACGAGTTCGTGTTCGGTGTCGCTGTTCGAGAGCATTTCGCGCTCGCTTTGCAACTGCTCGATCTCTTGTTCGATCTTCTCGACGTGCATTTTTTCCTTGTTGCGCATCTCTTGCGTATCCAGATACTCCCAGATGGCGTCGCGTTGCAGGACGCACCACGCCACCACCACGATGGCCAGCAACAGGCTCCAACTCACGATGCCCCGCCATGCCCAGAACAGGTTTTTAAGAAGCCGCAGCAGCGCCATCAGGGAACCCTCCACATGGGCCGAACGAGACCCAGGATGCTTATCCCACAACCATCCTATGACTAACCCGATTCGGAAAACAACTCAAATATAGCGATTTCGAATGGAACAGGTTGAACCCCGCCGGTTTCAACTGGGGACCGGTTGCCTCACGGAGCGGTCTTGTCCAGCGGGAATTGAGCCAGGCGCAGCACAATCTTGTCTATGACCGGGATGACGCGTTCCGCTTTCTCCGGGGTCAGACTGACCATGATGGTGAAGGCGAAGGTCTCGCCGGCGCGGTTTTCGATGTATCCCGACAGACACATGGCCTGACGGATGAAGCCGGTCTTGGCGTGGACCTTGCCCGCCGCGGGTGCCTCGCCGAGCCGTCCCTGCAGGGTGCCGTCCTGGCCAGCCACCGGTAAAGACGCATAAAAGATGTCTCGGGTCGGATGTTTGTGCATGACTTTGAGCAAACCCAGCATGTGACGCGGACGTACCATGTCGTGTGAGGAGAGGCCGGAGCCGTCGGCCATATAGAAACCGGGAGTCGCCACGCCGTTTTTGCTGAGGAACTGTTGGACAACCGCGAATCCGTTCGTGAAACTTCCCGGCACTTCTCCCCGTCTTCCCAGGGTCTTGAAGATCTGTTCGGCGTAGAGATTGATACTTTTCTTATTGGTGACCGTGATTATTTCGCTGAGTGCCGGGGACGTATAGACCGACAGCTCGGTCATGGCCGCGGGATTGTACTGCGAGCGATTCTTGACCGATCGGATGGCCTCCAGGTTGTTGCCCACCTGGATGCCGGCAGCCCCCAGAACCCGGTGCAGTTCCGAAAGGAAAAATCGGGTGGGATTCTTGACCGGCAGAGTCTTCTCACAGGGGTAAGAGTTTAGGGGCATGGTTCCGGCGATCTCGACGGCTTCGCCTCCGGGAGTCTGTTGGACCCGGATCAAACTGTCCGCGTAACCCCTGGATCCCGAGCGGTTCGAGGTGGTGGCTGTGATATTCCACTGTCCGTAGGCTTGAGAGGGTTGGACCGAGAAGCGGATCGGGGTGCCGACCTGTTCACCCGGTGCGAGTCGCACGTCGTAGCAGTTGTCGTTCAGGGACAACCCACTGGTTTCGGCTGCGTACCAGGTGTCCAGATAATTCCACGACCAACCCGGGGCGAGTCCCTCTTCGTCGAATGCGCTGTCGTCGCCAATGACACCCTCGGTGATCCGGGTGACTCCCAGTTCCTTGAGCCGCTTGGCCCAGGCCTCGAAAGGCGCCAGCGTGTTGCCTCCGTGAAAGCGCGGAGCAAACGAGGGGTCTCCCGAGCCTTTGACATATAGAAATCCGTCAATTGTTCCATCGGTTAGGTTGGGATCGGTGGACAACAGGCGGGTTTCATAACGGAAGTCCGGCCCCAGACGGTCCAGCGCCGCCGCCGTGGTGAAGAGTTTCAGATTGGAAGCGGGCAGAAAGGTCTTGTCGGCGTTCTGTTCGTAGAGGACGACGCCGGTATTGAGCGATTCGGCGATCAGGCCCACGTGGGCACTGGCCAGAACCGACGAGGCCAGAAGCACATCTATGTCGGTCCGCAAAGCCTGAATCGCTTCGGAATTCTGGCTCGGGTAGGTCACAGTGGCCGAACCGGAAGTGGAAGCGGTGTCTGTCGGGGGGACAGGAGGAGCGGGAACGGGAGTCGGAACCGGTGTTTGTTTGCGGGCGGGTGTGGTTCGGGCTTTCGCCGTTTTTGCCGTTTTGCCGGTTTTGGAGGCTTTGGCGGCGGTTGCGCTTTTTGCGGGAGTTGCTTTCGATTTTTTACTACTGGTATTGGCGCCTTGGACAGGCCAGCCGGTCAGACTCAGCAACAGGATCAGGAGGAGGGCGAGTGAAGAGCGGGGGAAGGGCATCGAGTTATTCCTTTCTGAGGGGTGTATCATTCGGAATTAAGGGGCCAGAACTCAACAAGACAATTATATAGGAGTGAGGGGGGCAGAAACAACAGGGAGACTCCGAATACGGCGACCACGGCTCCCAGGGTGGCGCGCCAGGTGATCCGCTCCTTATAGATCAGGATCAACAGGGGCAGAATCAAAACGGGAACCGTGGCCGTAATCGTCTGCGCCACGCCCGCCGGGATGAGTTGGATAGCCCGCATCAGGAAGGCGACTCCGAGAAACGGACCGGCGATCGCGCCGCCGGTTGTGAAACCCATTGCGGGCAGATTGCGAGTGGCTTGGAGCAGTTTTCTGAACCGCCGCATGGCAAAACTCAGAAGCAGGAAAGCCGACAGGCCGGTGATGGCCCGGATTTGAGTCGAGGCCATCGCCGTGTCGAGTCCCTGGGCACAGCCCTGCATCCCCAGTTTCGACATGACCAATCCGACCCCCTGGCCCGCCGCCCCGAGGATCGCCAGAAGCGCCCCGGTCGGAGAAATCCGCGTCGTCTGCCCGTTCGAGTTGACTGGACGCTCCAGAACCACCCAGCCCACCCCAAGGATGGTGATGGCCATTCCCAGAATTTCCCGGATTCCCAGAGTCTCATTCATCCAGAGCCAACTGGTGAGGGCGGCAATGGGAGGCGCCAGCGCCATCAGAAGAGACGAGAGGCGCGGACCGATCACCACCATGGCGCGAAACAGGAACAGATCGCCGAGAAAAAATCCCACGAAACCGGAGAGGGAAAGCCAGAGCCAGTTGTCGGAGGAAAAATCGGTTGGCAGCCAGAGTCCACGCGCCACCCGACCATAAATCGTAAGAAAAACCAGCGCCAGAGCCAACCGGATTACGTTGACCGGCAGGGATCCAATGCGCCGCCCCGCTTCCGAGAAGAAGAGCGTACTGGCCGTCCAGCAAAGAGCCGCCCCCAACGCCAGGAAATTGCCTTCATAAAGAGTCATGTTTCCGGGACAGATCTTTCGCCATGTTCAGAGTCTTGGGGACAGGCCGAATACAGCGCCGAAACGGTCGCGTCTTGTATTGCCTGTCCACCCGGCGTGTAGACTGAGCCGGGCAACCAAGTTCCAGAATAACAAGAATAACGCGAGAAACAAGGAAGAAATCGCGGTTGGGGGGGGCGAAAAGGGGGCGTGTGGCACAACCTGGTTTCACATCGCCGGGGCAGATTCCCTCCGAATACTGATGGCGCTTGTGTTAGGGGAGATGGTTAAATGCAAATTTTTGATCGCATTCTGTAACCTTATATTTTGCAGTATTCTGTGAATATTCTCAAAAAGGGCCGAAGACTGGCGGAACCGGGATGACTGAAAGACCGGAGGAGTCGGAAACGCTGGGGGTGTCTTCAACGGGTTCTTGGGATTTACCTGAAACGCTCGATACCGGGGTATTCAACTGGGCCTGATACGAGGCTTCAAAGAATCGGGGAAACCGGGACAGGAGCAGTTGGAAGGTGGTACATTCCCGCAACAGGGTCGGGGCGAGGGGTTCCTTCTTCTGGTGTAGTTCGCGCCACTGGGCGGCCGTATAGGCCTCCGTCTGGAGTCGTTTGGCTTCAAAATAGGGCAGAATGGCGCCTGTCACCTGAATGTCCTGATTTTCAAAGGGCGCTGTGGTTGTCAGGGACCAGAGAGGGCCGACTCCCGCCTGAAAGGTTGCGCCTCCCTGATTGTGGAGGGTGGCAATCGTGGGGACAGGCGCATCGAGTTGGAAGCCGATGCGGGCCGCTTCGTCCGGCGGGAGTTCGAGCGCGCGGGACAGCGAGAGACCCCACTCGCACAACGTCTTTTGATCCTCAGGCGAGATCCTGGATGACTTTCGGGTCTGTTGGAGCGCGACTCGTTCCAGAGTTTTCAGGAGTTGTTCGACGGCACGGGCGTTCTGAACGAAGGGGTTCGAGAGAGGATTGGAGTTTTCCAAAATCACCGCCATGTTGCCCGCCGCACGCGCCAGTTGGTTGTACAGGGTGGGGTAGGGGTCCACGTAACAGGGCAAAGTGGCCCCTCCGGGGGGGGGAGTGTCAAGACTCGTGGCGGGGGGGAGATCCAAGGGTCTTTCAAGAGGTTGAACGGGTTCGACCAGTTCCGACTCTCTTTGAAGCGAGACCCAGAAAGCCAGAGCCGAGTTGGCCCGAAGGAACTCATGATCCGTCTGTCGGGTGTAATCCGGAAGTTTACGGGGACGCAACGCACCGGCGGTCTGTTCGATCGCCAGGGTCAGGATCTGTTCGATGGAGTCGGCGCTCTCAGGCGGCCAGCCTTGGGGATGGCTTTCGGAACGCCACGATTCTCTCAGTTTTCGGAAAAACCCTTTTTCCCTAAGGAGGCTGCTTTTCCAGACTTCCTCGGCCAGGTTTTTCTGACGGTCCATCCCGAAGTACTGAAGATCTCCCTCGCGTTTGAGAAGCAGGTAGGCCTGCGCGTTTCCCATAGCCGCCAGCAGATCGAGCCCTCGCGACAGCCCTCGGATGGTTTCCCCGTTTTTCCCCGGTGCGTTCGTGAACGCCCGTTCCTGGGGGACGTTGCTGCGGCCGGGCCATGTCTCGTTGGCGCGCATGGCGCGTAGAATCCGGCTGTCGGTGGGGTAACGGCGGCCCAAGAGTGAGAACCCCCTGCGTCCGAGGTCGAAATCGTGGCGGTAGGAGAGTGGTTTGAGACGCGCTTCGAGCCAGGCCAGCCAGGCCAGAGTATTGTAATCGTCGGCCAGGAATTCGATTGTCTGGGCCAGATTGCCGGGTTTGGGAACTCGTGTTTTCAAACTGGCCAGAAGCGTGGGCGGGTCGAGATCCGGACTTTGCCCCGACCATCGGGTTTCGGTGGCGTCCATCTCTTTCCAGATATCCAGCACGGTTTGTTCTGGTGAGAGAGGGGTGTTTTCCAGAATCAGCGACAACAGAGCCGCCGCGCGCATTTCCACCAGCCCCTGTGCCGGGTACTGCGCTTCGAGTTTGGCCATTTCCTCGCGTTTCAAATCGGCGGCCCATATCGTCTTGATTCCCCGAAACCAGCCGCCTTCCAGCAAGGGTTGATCGAAGGGCTGGCCGGTCTTTCGGGCTGACATTTGATCGAGGCGCAGGATCAGGTTCCCGAGGTAACGCGAGGTACGATAATAGCGCCGCAAGGCTTCTGTGCGGAGCGACTGGCCGCGCGGTTCCAGGGTGGCATAGTCGAATTTTTGCTCGAAGATATCCGAGAACGCCCAGATTTCATGGGCCTGGATACGGTTCCATTCCCCTTGGAGCGCGGCGGGCGGGTTCGCATCGCCCGTCAGAAGTAACTGGGCTGTCTGCACATAGAGCCGGGCGCGGCGGGCGGGTTCCGTCAGAGAGGGGGGCAGATCAACCCGCTCTGAATGGAGCAGGATCCAGCTGGGCGTTTCTTCCTCTGACGCGTTCAGGGATTTCTCCAGCGCTTCGAGGACCGTTTGAAGCCGGGGTGTCAGAAGGGTGGTTTCCACTTGGGCGCGTGCCTGCTCGTGCAGAATGTGAACCGCCCAGAGGGCCGAGTCCACCGTGATGAGCATCGGCTTGCCGTCGCAATACAGATCCCCATAGAAGGCGGTCAGGGTACGTTGCTGGGGATCGGGTTCAAGATAGAGGGCCTGATCGCCCGGGCGTTCGGCGGTGACCGGAAAGGCCAGTATCAGGTGAACCAGCGTGAGGAGAATCGTCGTGGTGTGGAGACAGAAGCGCATGAGAAGACCCTCTCTGCATGCCTTTCAAGGGTTTTCCGGCCTGAACAGCCGGAGTCGTTCCTGGGGCGAACAGGGTTCCCGACGGGTTTCAAGGCGCCGTTCCTGCGTCAGAAGGTTGACACGTTGTGCGCGATTCCCGATTTCCTGAGACCCAAAACGTCAAGAGGCCAGGCAAGTGTCAGCACCTGTGGCGTCTGGGGTTCCCCCCTTTCCTGTTATCAAGAATCGGGCCTGTTTGACGCCTCCTGTTTTGAATGAAAGATCAAAGGTTATTTTTCTCTGCTTGACTGTCCTCTCTCTGCCCATTAAATTCAAGTCAGTTGTTTCGTCGGAATTCTTGTTGCAAGGCGCTTATCATGTCTTTCATTCCAAACCTTAAGTTCCTGATTGTGGATGATATCGCCAGCATGCGCAAAATTGTGCGGGCGACATTGGGCCAGTTGGGTTTCAACGATGTTCAGGAAGCCGTGGATGGGAACGCCGCTCTCTCCAAACTGCGATTCGAGAAGTTCGATATTGTGATCACCGACTGGAACATGCCCAATATGTCCGGTCTGGATTTTCTCAAGGCGATTCAGACGGATGAAAAAATTCGTGGGCTGCCGGTTCTGGTGATGACGGCCGAAGAGTCCCAGGATACGGTCAATCAGGCCCTCGAAATGGGGGCTTCCGGTTATATCATCAAGCCCTTTTCGGCCGATGCGCTCGGACAGCACATTGCGCGGATTTACTCGGAAATAATGTGTTTCGAGCGGTTGCGAGTCCTTCTGGTGGACGACTTCCAGTCCATGCGCCGGATCATGTCCAAAATTCTGAACCTCATCGGGGTGCGAGTCGTTGCCGAAGCCTCCAATGGACAGGAAGCGCTCGACAAAATTAAAGCCGAACAGTTCGATCTCGTTATTACGGACTGGAACATGCCGAACATGAGTGGATTGGAATTGGTGCGGGCCTTGAGGAGCAGGAAGGAACTGTGCGATCTGCAAATCATTGTGGCCAGTTCGACAATCACCCAGCAGATGGTGGTTCAGGGGAAACAGGCGGGAGTGGCGGAGTATTTGGCCAAGCCCTTTGCCCCGGAGGATTTGAAACAACGCATCAACCGGATTTTTCAGATCGAATTCAAGTAAGGTTATTCCTCTTCGGGTCAGGATCCTGTGGCCGTCGCAATTGGATCGAAATCTTGCGCCCCTTTCCTTTCCCAGATTCTCGGATGCAAATTTTTTAAAAAGTTTTCCAACTTTATCGCATCCCGAACGTCTATATGAAGTGGAGGGTCTGTGGCGTGAGACGCCAGACGTGGTGTCGTACGCCTCAAAGTGCGGACGTGGACCGGATTTGTGGCGTCGTACGAGGTGTTATTAACTCTAAATCCGTTGATTCTACTGGAATTATACGGTCTTTGACAAGGTGGTGCAACGCTTGCTTGGGATAGCGGGATGTGTGGCAAAGAACGCGGGGAAGAACCGTTTGGGATCGCGTTTGATGGACTCGCCGGGCATCCCTTGAGGGAACGATCCGCGGGTGCATATTATTACGCAGTTATTTTTATGCATGTTGAGACTTGACTTTCTGTGAAGCGCTCAATACTTTTCACGTGGCAACATGACATAGAGTTTAGACTCGACTCAGGTAAACCAATTTAGAGGCCGGAGACAGGCATGATTCGCAAGCATCCTTTCCTATTCATCTTTCTGCTGATTCTGGTTGGTGGCGGGGCCTATGGTTATATCCGCAGCCTGCGCCCCAAGCCAACCCTTATCAAGGTGACCAAAGCCGAACGTGTTGAAAAACTGAAAGCCATCGTGCGCTCCTCGGGTGAAATTCAGGCGCACGACATGGTGGACATCCAGACGGAAGTGGCGGGTGTGATTGTAGATCTTCCGGTTATAGAGGGGCAGCGGGTTGCCAAAGGCGATGTGTTGTTGCGTATTGACGATTTCCAGTCCAAAACCCAGATGTCGGGCGAACAGGCCCGGTACGATGGGGCGCTGGCAGACATCAAACGGGCCGAGGCTTCCCTGGCTGGGGCGCAGGTGGAGTACGAGCGTCAGAAGGAACAGATCGAGGTGGCCCGGCAGGAGCTGGCGGAGGCGGAAATCACCCGCTTGCGCGATGAAACGGCCCTGAAACGCCAGAAGCAACTCCTCGATAACAAAACGACCTCGCGCGAGGAATATGAAATTCAGGAAGCCAAGTCCAACATTTCGGTTCGGCGGGTGGAATCGGCTAAAAGCCGGATAAGACAAGGGGAGGCCCAGTTGCAGGTGAACGAACTGACCATCGAGCAGCAGAAGGCGAGCAAGACTGCGGCCGAACAGAGCCTGGCAAGTGCGAAGGCCAGTCTGGATCGAGCCAGAGATCAACTCAAGAAAGTAACCATCACGTCACCGCTGGATGGAGTGATTGTGCAGCTCAATGTAGAAGTTGGGGAGCGGGCAGTGCCAGGTATTCAGTCCAATCCCCAGGCGACTCTGATGACCTTGGCCAACCTTTCGGTCATTGAGGCCAAGTTGGAAGTGGATGAGACGGATATCACGCGCGTGGCCCTCAAGCAACCGGTCAAGATCGATATTGATGCCCTGCAGGATACCCCGCTCTCAGGGACTATCACGGAAATCGGATCGGCCCCCATGCAGAAACAGACGGGTTCCAACAGTCAGGAAGGGAAAGATTTCGAGGTCGTGGTGGCGATCTCCAATCCGCCCGAAAAATTGCGCGTGGGAATGTCGTGCGAGGCCGAAATCATTGTTGACACACGGGAGAATGTCTTGGGAATGCCCATTCAGGCGTTGACGGCGCGTGAGGTGGAGATCGACAAGGAAGGCAAGTACGTGGCGCCTCCGAAACCGGTTGAAGAGAAGAAGGGGGTTCTGGCTTCGCTGACTTCTGCAAAGAAAGACACCGGTGCCCAGGCCGCGCAGAAAACCCAAGGTGAGGGAGCCGTCGGGGGAAGTGACTTGAAGAAAGAGAAGAAAAAGGAACTGTCCGGCGTGTTTGTAATGGGGGAGGACGGATTGGCGCATTTCCGTCCGGTGAAGACGGGCGTCATGGGCGAAGAGCAGGTCGAGATTCTCGAGGGAATTCAAGAAGGCGACTCGGTCATTACAGGGCCTCTGAAAGCGTTGCGGAACTTGATGGAGTGGACGCTGGTTGAGGAAGACAAGGGGATTCCGGGATTGGAACCGGCGGGGAAGGCCAAGAAAGAGGATTGACAATCGTTTCTCTGAAACCGGCGGAATGCCGGGTTGAGGGGGGGCGTGTATTCGGGAGAAAAAGCAGGTATTTTAGCCGGATGCCGAGACGATCCGGACCATCAGGAAGGAAGACTGACACGTGGGTGCAACCCCTTCAACCGTTCCCGACAACAATATCCTGATTCACCTGAATGATATCTGGCGGACCTATGAACTGGGGGCGGAATCGGTCCATGCCCTGCGGGGGGTGTCGCTTGAAGTGCGGCGCAACGAGTATGTGGCTATTGTGGGGCCTTCCGGATCGGGAAAGTCCACCTTGATGAATGTGATCGGGTGTCTCGACACCCCCTCGAAGGGCGATTATCATCTGAATGGCCGTCTGGTCAGTTCCATGTCGGACGACGAACTGGCCCGGGCGCGTAACAATGAAATCGGCTTTGTGTTTCAGACGTTTAACCTGCTCTCTCGCCTGAGTAGTTTGCGGAATGTCGAGTTGCCGCTGGTTTACGCGGGAGTGGCAAAGGAGGAACGTCTGGAGCGCGCCGCCAAGGCGTTGGAAATTGTGGGGCTCGGCCAGCGCGTCAAACACCGGCCCAACCAGTTGTCGGGCGGACAGTGCCAGCGCGTGGCCATCGCCCGGGCATTGGTCACCCGCCCGAGTCTGGTGCTGGCCGATGAGCCGACCGGCAACCTGGACACCGTGACGGGCGAGGAGACCTTGGAACTCTTCTCGCAGCTGCACCGCATGGGCAATACCATTATTCTGGTGACCCACAACCCGGAAGTGGCCGAAAACGCCGAGCGAATCATTTTTATCCGCGACGGGCAGATCGAGAGCGATCGTCCGGGACGCTTGAAACGCCAGGCCAGTGTGGTACAGGACTCTGGTTTTGCGGAAGAGGATGAACTGACGTCATGAAATGGACGGATGGTGTCCGCATTTCCGTGGCCTCCCTGTTTGAGAATCCTTTGCGGAGTTTTCTGACGCTGCTGGGGATTTCGATCAGCGTGACGGCTGTGATTCTGGTGGTTTCGGTGATTCAGGGACTGGACTTGTATGTGGCGAGCACGGTGAGCGAGTTGGGGTCGGACTCTCTCGCGGTGTCGCGGTTTGGCATCATGAAGAACCACTCCGAATGGCTGAAGGCTGCGCGGCGCAACAAGCCCCTGCGTAACGACGATGCGGAGGCGATCCGCCGCAAGGCGCATTTGATCAAGCGGGTGGGAATTTCCCGCGATCACGGCGCAATGGTCCGTTTCCGTTCGGAACGGATTTCGGATGTTAAAGTGCGGGGGGTGACTTCGGAAGTTCAGGAGATCGAGTCTCTGGAGATTGAGGAGGGGCGCACGCTGGTGCCTGCCGAAACGGAGACGGCTTCCTATGCGTGTGTGCTGGGGTACGATGTGGCCCAGGAACTGTTTTCTCCGTTGGACCCTATTGGACGCAAAGTGCAGATGTGGGGGCGGAGTTTCCGGGTGGTGGGGGTTGCAGCCAAACGGGGTTCCGCTTTCGGGCAGTCGCGCGACATCTTTGTGCTCATCCCCCTGGCCAACTTTGAGAAGATCCATGGCGATCATGGAGCGCTTACGATTGTTGCGCAGGCGGTTTCCCCGGCTCTGCTGACTGATGCGGAGGAGGAAGTGCGCGGGATCATGCGAACCCGGCATCAATTGCGGCCGTCGGATGAGGATAATTTCGGCATCTTCACGTCGGCTGGGGTGATGGGAATCTGGCGAAGTCTGACGAGTATGATTTTTGGGGTGGCGGTCTTTGTGGTCAGTATCTCGCTGGTTGTGGGGGGGATCGTCATCATGAATATCATGCTGCTGTCGGTGGTGGAGCGTACCCGAGAGATCGGGGTGCGCAAAGCCATCGGAGCGCGGAACCGGGATATTCGGTTCCAATTCATGGTGGAATCAATGTTCTTATGCGCTTTTGGGGGGCTTCTGGGGGTCTTGATGGGTTGGGCGCTTGCCTGGGGAGTGCGGACTTACACGCCGTTGCCGAGTAGTTTCCCGCTTTGGGCGCCCGTTTTGGCTGTTTTTATCACCAGTACGGTGGGGATTTTCTTTGGGATTTATCCGGCTCGTCAGGCGGCGAAACTGGACCCGATCGAGGCGCTTCGGGCGCAGACCACGTAAAGGAACAGGCATGAGCAAACATTCGCATCCCGCCCCTTTCCTGATCTGGGAAAACTTTATGTTGGCCCTCGAAGCGTTGCGCGACCGGCCTTTCCGCTCCCTGTTGACCATTATGGGGGTATTCATTGGGGTGGTGATCATTGTCGGCGTGGCATCGGTGCTCAATGGTTTCCGGCAGGGGATCGTGGATGTCCTGAAAGGCTTCGGGACAAACAACATCTATGTCAATCGCGTTCCTCAGATGAGCTTGGGAGGGGCGCGCAGCAATGAAATCAGGCACCGCAAGCGGTTCTATCTGCGCGAGGTCGAGGGGATTCGCGATGAGTGCTCGGCCGTACAGACCGTGGCGCCCGTCTTGCGGATCGAGGGGCCGTGGGTGACCTTGAGCGCCGGAAACGAAAAAATGGTCGGGCCGATTACCGAAGGGTCGTGGCCCGAAATGTTGAACATCATCGAAATAGACTTGGACGAGGGGCGCTTTTACACGTCCGAAGAAAACGCCCGGCGTGTACCGGTGTGTGTGATCGGGGTGAGTGTGGTCGAGGCGCTTTTTCCGAAAGCGCGGTCGGCTGTAGGGCGGGAAATCTCGCTCTGGGGAAAACGCCTGCGGGTGATCGGTGTCCTGAAAAAATTTCCGAACGCCTTGAGTTTCAGTAATGAAAACCCTCAGGACAGTGTAGTGATGATGCCGTACAATGTTTTCCGGCAGTTTTTCCCCTGGCAGAAGGATATCGCGATTATTGCCCGGGCTAAAGAGGGGTATCGCGCTCAGGCGTTGGAACAGATCGAAGAAATGCTGCGCCGAAAACGCCAGCTGCGCTGGAACGAAGAGAATGATTTCGAAATGGAAACCCCCGACTCGATCATCGAAAAATTTGACAAGATGACGAGCGCCACCGTGGCTGTGATGTTTGCTCTTTCAACGGTGGCGTTTCTGGTTGGCGGGGTCGGGGTGATGAACGTCATGCTGGCTTCGGTGAAGGAGCGCACCCGCGAGATCGGCGTGCGCCGGGCCATCGGCGCGAGGCGGCGCGATATCACCTGGCAGTTCCTCGTCGAGGCGATGGCGCTGACGGGAGTGGGGGGGCTGACCGGCGTTATCATGGGGGAAGTGATCATGTACGCCATCAAGACGTGGGTGCCGGCGGTGCCGTGCGCCACGCCCATGTGGGCGCGTCTGTTCGGGTTTTTCGGCTCAGTCAGCGTGGGTCTGGTCTTCGGACTCTGGCCGGCCATGAAAGCGGCCAAACTCGACCCGATTGAAGCGTTGCGTTACGAATAGGCTGGGTTCGTGCGGAGTGCTCAGAAGAAAATCCAGCCTTCATTCCTGAAGCGCTACTTTTAATCAGTATGCTCAACCTGTTTGCTATCAGACCTGTATGCCCCTGTTCTGGCTTGTGCGCTGTTATATTTTTCATTTCCCATCTTCCCATAAGCGCATTGACAAAAGTCGAGTTTTCCGGCAGAATGTCGGTCCGATTTTGGATCAGATGGCGGGGAAATTCCTCGTGGCTTTGCCTGTTGCTCAGGTGGCCGCTGGTCCTCGGTCCTCTGGAGGAGACGCGTGTGTCGCCTGCGGAGGAGAGTGAATCTATCAACAGTGTTGGAGGCGGATCATGGTGCTTTCTAACCCGATGTGGCGGAATGCGAACGAAAAACGGAGGATTCGGCTTTCGACCTGGGTCTTCTTTCTGATGGTGGGAGGGGTTGCGGTTTTGCCGCTGCGGGCGATGAGCGATTCCGCGCTGGACCGAAGTCCCTGGGCGAACGTACCGGGGTGCTCCGAGCCATGGCCCGATTGGATGTGTTCCAATACGACGGCTTCTCCTGCGGTCTCCGTACCGGCAACGCCATCGGTGTCAGTCACGGAAGCGGTTCGCCATCTGGTGGCCGAGGGGTTGGATTCTCCGATGGCTGCCTGCGTCGCGGACCTGGACAAGGACGGCAAATCGGATGTGCTGGCGGCGGACCTGGGCAAGGGAGCGCTGGTCTGGTGGCGCAACCGGGACGGCAAGGGGCTGGACTGGGAGCGGAAGTCATTGACGGAAAACTTTCCGGGGGCCAACGCGGTTGAGGCGGCGGACCTCGATGCAGATGGCGATCTGGATGTGGCCGGGGCTGCTTACGAACCGGGGAATGAGGTTTCCTGGTGGGAAAACGTGCGCGGAGACGGTTCCGAATGGGTGGTTCACACCGTGGCGCTGGGAGTGGAGCGGGCGCGTTCGGTCCGGGCGGTGGATATGAATCGCGATGGCCGTCCCGAGTTGCTGGTGGCGGCGTTGGGCAGTGGTCTGGTCTGGTGGGAAAGACCCGCACAGGCGGGAGAACTTTGGAAAAAGCATGAAGTGGCGCGCCCTGCTGGAGGAGTCGCGGGTGTCTGGGGAGGCGATCTGGATCGGGATGGCGATCCGGATATCGTGGCGGCCCTGCCCGACCAGGGTGTGACCTGGTGGGAGAATGTCCGAGGCGATGGTCTGGAGTGGAAGGAACGTTCGGTCGTGACGCCTTTTGAAGGGGCGGAGGAAGTGCGTGTTGGCGACTTGGATGCGGATGGAGATTTGGACATTGTTGCGGCGGCCTCGCGCGCCGACCGGGTTTGCTGGTGGGAAAACGGGGATGGGAAAGGTAACGTCTGGAACGAGCGGAAAATCCAAGACAATTTTGATGGCGCCTATGGAGTCGCCCTGGCCGATCTGGATGCCGATGGCGACCTGGATGTGGCGGGAGTCTCGCGCTTCGGGAATGCGGTCGTCTGGTGGGAAAACGACCAGGGGAAGGCCGCTTCCTGGAAAGCGTACCGTCTGGAGGCGGACTTCACGAATGCCTGTGCGGTTCTGACAGGCGTTCTGGAGAGAGGGGGACGTCCCGGAATTCTCGCTGTGGCTGGCGGAAAAGGAACGATTGCCTGGTGGAAGGCCTCGAAAGCGGTCGAGATGCCGGCGCAGAAGTCGGTAGCTCCCGTGGAAGTGGCCAAGGCTTCGGTCTCTTCGCCTGATCCAGTCCCCCCGACCGTCGTAAAGGAAGAGGCAGAGGAGACCCCGGCGCCGGTGGTGGCTCAGGCGCCTGTGAGCGAAGAGGAAGCCCCCTTTGAGGAGGTTTCCTGGAATTCCCTCGTCGAAACGGCGCAGAGGCAGGTGTTGCTGGATGTGGTGAAAAAGGTGGCTCTGGAAACCTCCGAGCCTGTCGCTCCCGCAGCTTCCCCGATGGCCGAGACGCCGAAGGAGTCGAAAGACTCCGATCTGGGCGAGTGGCGGGTGGCGCAGCAGTCTCCGTGGGTTCAGGAAGCGGCGGGCGGGGTTGAAAAAACGGAAAAAGCCGAAAAAACGCTCCTGACCGTTTCTTCCGAAACGCAGCCCGAGGGCTTCGGGAACCCGCTCGACAACCCGTTCGCGCAGAAACAGTGGACGCTGGTCCAACAGTCTCCGTTCGACAAGGAGTTTCTCGTTTCCCCGGAGAAAGCGAGCGCCCAACTGGATTCATCCCAAACCCGGGAAATCGCGGCGCTCAGTCAGGAATTGGCGACCCTCGAGAAGGCGGATGATGGCCTCGCGTCGAAGTTCGCCAGCGTGGCACTGACGTTGCGCGATTTTGCGGGAGAACCGGGCGCTCTGACGCGCCTGCGCGTCGGGTGTCGGCAGCCGAAGGGAATCAGTGGGTTTGACGTGAAGGTTTCGTACGATCCCCGTGTTCTGAGCGTGCAACGCGTGGTCGGCACGACGTTCACCCAGAGCTGCATGCTGGCGGACAATGGCACGATGGCAAAGGGTGAATTGAATGTAACGGCTGTGACCCGGCAGGCGCTCGACAGTGGACAGGGCGAAGAAGCGCTCTTCGAGGTCGAGTTCAAGGTGGCCGAGGACGCGCAGCCCGGCGCGGTGGTGCGCAGTATTTTCATCGGGGCGGATATTTTTGATTCGCTCATGTGTCCCGTCTCGGTGACGGTGACGGACGAGGCGTTCTTCCGCGTCCTGCCCCGGTTCATGGTTGGGGACGCGAACGGGGACAATCGGGTCAACTCGGCGGATGCCCTCCTGGCCCTTCGGTTCAGCCGCGGCATCGAGACGATGGACGCTCAACCTTTCCTCGCCCCTTCCGTCCTCGAACGGGTGGACATGAACAAGGATGGCCGGGTGGATGGCGTGGATGTGCGCCTGATTCAGAGTCTGGCGGTCGGTATGTCGCTCAATCCCGACACGATCGCGGCGGCGGAAAAGGCCGAGTCTGCCAACAGCGCAAGACTGGCCCAGAACGAAGAGAAACTGCCGGATGTGCCGGTGGAACCGGTATTTCCGAACGGGGCGCAGGCTCCTCCCCAAGTGGTTCAGGCGGGTAAGGACCAGACGGCGGAAAAAGCGTTGAAGGATGAAAAGACGGATTCTGAAGAATCGCAGGACCCGGCGGATGCGGTGTCCGATTCCAGGCTTGAAATCTTACAGATGTTGCTGGAAAAATCGGAAAAAGAGGCGGTTGCCCGTTCGGAGAAGGAAGACGAGAGCGACGAGGCCGAGGTTTCGGACGAGGCGGTCTCGAAGAAGTCGCGCCGGGAGTCGGTCCGCGAGACGGTGTCGGTCCGCCCCGCGCCGGAGGGAAGCGATCCGGAAGGGGAGAAGGCCGGGGATGGAGAAGCGGATTCCGAGTCTTCGGCTCCGGAACAGAAATCCAAGCCGAAGTCCGCCGATCAGAACCCCGTTGTGCCGGATCGGGTGGACCGGATTCCGGTTCCCGAAAAGGTGATCGAGATTCGCTATCCAGAACGTATCCGCGAGGCGCCCGAACAGAAGGAACTTCCGCAAAGCCGGGTGAAATAGGAGAACCGAAAAAACGGGACAGGGTTCACTGGATAAGGATTGAGACTCCTCCCGTTCTGTGAATTTCAATTTGGTATCATGTAACCCCGGATGAACAAAACGGATAAACCGGGCGCAGCGAAACCGCACCCCATCCGTAGGGGCGGACCTGTGTGTCCGCCCAGGCGAAAGGTTTGATACCCCGAAGATATCCGAAAACCCGGAGAACGGGGATGTAAAGGATCATCGCGCAGAGACGCAGGGACGCGGAGACCGTTTCTTGTAAGCCGTATGAGGCACAAAAATTACAAAAACAGGGAATTCCTGTGCCTTCTTCTGGCTGAAAATCGCCGCGGTCGCATAGATTCTGCGAGAGAGTCGTACAGATCCCCACCATTTCTCATTTATCTGTGTCCATCTGAGTTCATCTGTGGTTTTGGAAATAGGTTCTTCCGTGCTTCAAACGCGCTGAAACCCTGCGCCGATCAAAGAATTCTCGCGTCTCGCCTCTTTCCGTTCTTGAAAATCCGGGGAAAAAGCGCAAAGATTGACCGATTATTTCTCGCGGAAGGAAAGCGGCGATGGACAGTGCTTCTTCAACTACAACGAATCAAACCCCGAAAACGAGTGGCCCGGCAGCGGTTGCCGAGCGACCCGACTCGAATGGGCATTATGGGATATTTGGCGGGCGTTACGTCCCGGAGACCCTGATGCCGGCGCTCTTTGAACTCGAGGAGGCGTACCTGCGCATCAGCCGGGAGCCTGCTTTCCAGAGCGAACTGGATTACCTGTTGCGCGAGTATGTGGGTCGGGCCACGCCGCTTTATTTTGCGGAACAGCTCAGTCAGGCTATCTGTGGAGGCAAGGCGAAGATCTACCTGAAACGCGAGGACCTGTGCCACACGGGCGCGCACAAGATCAACAACACGCTGGGGCAGGCGCTGCTGGCCAAACGGCTGGGCAAGCCGCGTGTGATCGCCGAGACGGGCGCCGGGCAGCATGGCGTGGCGACGGCGACCGCGGCGGCGTTGATGGGACTCGAGTGCGAAGTGTATATGGGCGAGGAGGACATCCGCCGCCAGGAGTTGAACGTTTTCCGGATGCGTCTGCTTGGGGCGAACGTGGTGCCGGTTTCGAGCGGGACGCGCACGCTCAAGGACGCAACGAACGAGGCCCTGCGCGACTGGATGGCGCGGTGCGACGACACGCATTATATCATCGGTTCCGTGGTGGGGCCGCATCCGTTCCCGATGATGGTCCGGGACTTCCAGAGCGTGATCGGTCGCGAGACGCGCGCGCAGATTCTGGAGAAGGAAGGCCGTCTGCCGGACCACCTGGTGGCGTGCGTGGGGGGCGGTTCCAACAGCATGGGTTTGTTTGCGCCGTTCTACGACGACGCGTCCGTGCAGTTCCACGGGGCGGAAGCCGCCGGGGAAGGGATCGAGACCGGACGCCACGCGGCTTCGATTTCGATGGGCACGGTTGGTGTCTTCCACGGCAGCCGCGAGTATCTGTTGCAAAATGGGGACGGGCAGGTACAGGAAGCCCACTCGATCTCGGCGGGTCTGGATTACCCCGGCACCGGGCCGGAGCACTGTTTCTTTTCGGCCAGCGGACGGGGGCATTATTTCCCGATCACCGACCAGGAGGCGCTCGACGCCACGCGTCTGCTCTGCCGGACCGAGGGGTTGATTCCGGCGCTCGAAAGCGCCCACGCCATCGCCGCATTGCACCGAGTGGTCGAGGCGGCGCAACCGGGGGCGCTCATCGTGGCCTGTTTGTCCGGGCGTGGGGATAAGGACGTCTATACGCTTCGCGATCGTCTGGGGTAACGGACGGTGTCTGGATTGGGACCAGATTTTGGACCTGGATTTGAGCCGGAATTTGGGTTCGAGGTTTTCAGAGAGTCCTCTTTTCAGCCTGAAAACCGCCGTTGAGGATAGGAAACGAGTCTCTTGTCCCTGTGTTATGGTGAAAACGGTTTTGGTTCGGTCCCCCTTTGGGTGAGGTTCTGTCTTACTACGCCAATAGGAGATTGGCGTTCCCAGGGACCCCTTCTTTTCCTTGAAAAGGGGCGTTCAACGGCGGTTTATAACGGGTGTCTCTGAGTGAGAATTCTGCCGTGCCGACGTGAACGTCTGCATGGCAGAATCGGTTTTTTTGGGGGGGGATGGATGGACATAGTCGCTGAAAGGGCGGCCCATGTCAGCCCAGTCCTCATGAACGAACGGTTCACCTATCACTTATGGAAAATTCCGACTGACAGGAACCCCGTCAATTTTCAGGGCAGGCAATGAGGGTGATGTCTGTGTTTTCCCAGAGAACAGTCCGCTTCCTGTTCGAGCCGAAAATCAGAGTGCGGGTGTTGGTGCGCTGTTCCGGAATTTCCGGTAGGCGGGTTGCGATTGAATTTCTTCGAGGAAGGCCACCATATTTTCGATTGGGACATCTCCCTCGACTGCGTGGGCGGGAGCGAAAACGTAACCGCCCGCTGCGCCTTGTTCGAGCAGACCGCGGGTTTCCAACCGAACATCTTCTGTGGAACCGTGGGGGAGGGTCCGCTGGGTCGAAAGTCCTCCGTGGAAGGTGAGCCGTCCCCGATACTCGCGCATGAGACCAAGAACGTCCATGACTTCGGGCTGGAAGGGATTGAAGCAGTTCAGGCCGATCCCGATGAGATCCTCGAACAATTCGTCCACGTCGCCACAAGAGTGGATCATGACGAACTTACCGGCTTCTCGAACGGTGCGGTACATGCGTTCCAGTTGGGGGAAAATGAATTCGCGCCAGCATTGCGGTCCCATGATGAGGCCGTGCTGCTGGCCCCAGTCGTCCCCAAAGTAAACCGCATCTATATCGTAACGCAGCGCTTCGCGTACCTGCGCGATGTTGTAGTCGGCGATCCGGGTGAAGAGTTCCTGGACAAATTCCGGATTGAGGAGAAAGTCCATCGCAAGATTTTCCATCCCGCGCAGGGTCCACGCGCGTTCAAAAAGCGAAAACCCGAGATAGAAAATCCGGAACCGGTCCGGCTGCGCGACGATTCGACTCTCGATGTCTCGAAAAAAACGAGGGTCGAGTGGATCGGGAAATTCATACCCGTCGAGGGTTGGTTCCTTCAGGATCACGTCCTCGGGCAGCCCGATGTCCTTGTCCACCGTTCGGTCCCAGATGACCCCGAAGACATCGCGAAAGCGGTCGTTTCCCTGATCTTCGAAGAAACCAATGGCTGAGCCAAGTTCGAGGAAATGGTTATCCACGGCCTCTTCCCATCTGTCCGGCCCGAAGTGGGCGGCCAGTTTGGCTTGAGCTTCCAGAGTGAACTGACAATGCCACGGCACGTAGGGTGGACGCTCTCCTTGAAAGGCGAGACGGACGACTTGGCGCTTTTGCATGATCGTTTCCTGTCGCTTTTTTGCCGTGTGAAATGGTTCAATTGGGGGAATTCCCCTCCACGTGAGACGCTTCGGGAGGTAACGATTGTGTCAGAGTGATGAATTCCAGCAGGGAGCGTTCCAACTCTTCAAGTTGTGCCACGGTCCCCTCGACCTGCCAGGAGGCCAGCTTGGCCGCTTCGAGCAGGAAGCCGTAGGAACGGTCGCACAGATCGTATTCCGTTTCTTTCGCTTCCGTGCTTTCGCTTTCCGAATCGTGGCTCATCAGCCAGCATTCCAGCGAAGCGGACAGAAGGCGCTGGTATTGTTCCTGGTTGAACCAGGTCTTCTCTTCGTATGCGTTCACGCACAGGTATTTCCGGGCGGCAGGGTGGTCCATAAGTGCGCGGAATCGTTTGCTCAGAAGATCTGCGTTCTGCACATCCAACAGGCCCGGGAAGGCGAGTAGAAGTTCGATGAGGAGGCTGTCGTACAGAGCGGCGTCCGGGTTGTGGAACTGCAACTCGAAGCGTTCCCGAACGGGCTTGAGAAGCAGGAGATGCCGCACAAGACCCAAACCCGGTTGATCGTTCTCCTGTAAATGACCCGACGAAGGCGTGGCATACCTCGCAACGTGGCGCAGGAGGAGCCAGGCCAGTGGGATGTGACGGGGGACTTCCACGGAGGCGGGTATCTGTTGCCCCTCGTTCGAGTCCGGAGTGGAAGGCTCCCGTATTTCTTCCGGCAGTTCTTCGTTTCCAGCCGTGGCAGGCTGGTGGGCCAGGGTGTATTCAATATGGAAATGTAATTCATGGGCGATTTCGGCACAAAGGGTGTCAATCAGATCCCAGCCGGTTCCCAGTTGCTGACTCAGGCGGTTGTAGAACTCCCGCGCACGGTCCAGGGTAACGCTCACCAGAGTTTCGTCAATCGTCTCGACATCGGACGTGAACAGTTCTTCGCTCAGCAACTGACTCAGGGCCGTCAGCAATGGTTCAAGTTCCAGTTCGCGCCGCGCTTCCTCCAGATCGGGAACCCCTCTGCCCGACAAGTGGCCGGCCAACCGGCTCCAGGAACCGTCCTGATCGTTCAGGGGACGGAAATCGAGGAATGCGTGGCGCTGGTAGGCCTGGAGTGAGGCAAAAACCCCCACATTCGCCATCTCGTTGCTGTGGCGCAGGTACTCGAGATCGGTGCAGAGGTCGCGGAAAGCGTAGAACAGATTCGGTTCGACCCGCAGAGCCAGTGCCTCGGTCAGGGAGCGGTGCACCAGATGGCGCTCATCGCCCGGCGCGACGTTGATGGGGGTCGAGGTGTGAATCCGCCCGCTGGTTTCCGTGTAAGCGTTGTTGTAGAAGAACAGGGCGCGTTCCTCGCCGACGCGGTTCGAGTAGGCGAAGACGTTTTCGTCCACCTGATTCGAGTGGGTCACAAAATCGTAGAGCGCGAAGTTTTCGGCCCCGCTGAAGAGGTAGCGTCGCCGCGCGAGAGGAAAGATTTCGCGTTCGTGGTGCCGGATGAGTTCCGGGTCGGGATCTTCGTTCCAGTAGGCCCGGCGGTATTCCATCCCATACTTTTCGGCGAACCCTTCGACCTGGCCATGTCCGAACATCGGCAGGCCGGGCATGGTGACCATGAGCATGGCGATACCGAAGTATTTCCCGTTGCGGCCAAACTGGTCCACCGCCGTGCGTTCGTCCGGGTTGTTCATGAAATTGACAAAGCGCTGCAAAACCTGGGGGCTGAACTCGAGTACATTGCGGATCGTCTGGCGATACTGAGCGTTTTGCTCGTCGCGCAGCATGTTCATGAACGCGCTGTTGTACACGCGGTGCATCCCCAGCGTACGGACGAAGTATCCTTCCATCAGCCAGAACGCCTCGGCTAGCAACAGGGTGTCGGGCGCTTCAGCCGCCACCCGGTCCACCACCTCGCGCCAGAACTCGACGGGGAAGGCCGCGTCGAATTCAGAACGGGTCATGGCTTCCTCGGCGCGCGAGGGGATGGCCCCACCCTCGCCTTGCTTGGGGAACCAGAGGCGCTGGTAATGTCGTTTGGCCAGGGTCATGGCCGCGTCGAATCGGATGATTGGGAACTGACGAGCCACGTGCAGAATCGTCTGGATCACCGCTTCCCGAACTTCAGGCAGGAGAAAGTTCAACTGCGCCGTGTCGTTCCACGGCATCGAGGTGCCGTCGTTCCCGTGGTAAATGAAGCGCGTGTCGCCCTGATTCTTGTCATACCGCTTGAACACGACGGACGCGTCGCGGTGGTCCCAGTATCCGTCCTCGATCTGGATGACGATATTCGGGTCGGTCGAGAGATCCTCACCCGTGAAACTGTAACAGGGGAACGGAGGTTCCGTCCGCTGGATGAACCAGCCGGGGTGTTCGGAAACCCATTTCGACGCAATGCCGGTGTGGTTGGGCACCATGTCGCTGGCCAGACGGATTCCACGCTGGCGCGCCCGACGGTTCAAGTCGGCATAAGCGGATTCTCCCCCCAGGTCGGTCGCGATGACATAATCGTAGAGTGAATAGGCCGAGGCCGCCGCTTCGGGGTTCCCCATGATTTGCTTGATGCGTTGTGAGGCGCTTGAACGCTCCCAGATTCCGATGAGCCACAGTCCCGTAAACCCCCAGCGTGCCAGGGTGTCCAGTTCCTCGTCCGGGATTTCATCCAGGTGGTGAATCGGTCGCTGGTATTTGCGGGAGAGCTGGTCGAGCCACACGTGGGTGCTTTTGGCTATCAGCACGACGTTGGGCATCCAGTTTGCGTCGGGACTGAAACAGGCCGGTTCGCTGTAGTTATCCGCTTCCGGGTAAAGCGAAGAATCGAAGCGCAGCACCTGGGCCGGTCCCGGTCCCAGGCCGCGTGCCCGTTCTTCTTCCTGCAGGACGTCGGTGGCCAGCAGGAGCCGGTCCAGTATCTGGGCAGGCAGGAACGTACCCCAGCATTGCCGGATGTAACGCAACTGGCCTTCGAGTGAATCGGGAAAGGCCCGCATCGGAGCGCGTAGGCACTCCAGCAGGGATTGTCCTGTCGGGCTGAAGGGAGGTTGACCGGAAAGGAACTGTTCCAGCCGTTCGATCAACGGACGGTAGGGCGCTTTCCTTTGCAATTCGGTATCGTCGAAAAAGGAACGGAAGTGGAGAAACGCCGGATTTTCCATCACCAGCGACAGAAGCAACATTTCGACAATTGCCGACTCCCGGCTGGAAAGAGGCTGTGTCTCCGATGCGAAGAAATCCGTTTCCGAGAGTTCACCCCTGAGCACTTTCCGGGGAGGAAACAATTGGACAAAGACGGCCGGGGGCAGTTCGGCCACATAGGCGCCCTGTCGGCGCGCGGCATCCTCAATGCCCTGCGCCAGGATGCGGGGATTCTGGTGCGCGGCATAGGTCCACACGACGTACCGCATCAGATCCACAATCGCCCCCGCAGCCACCAGTTGACCCGCATGAACGGGAGGGTAGGCGTGCGAGGTCAGGACACGTTTCCGGTTGAAATGATCGGCCAGGTGTCGGATCGTCACTAGGGCCGGGGGCAACCGGGAGTCGTCGAAAATCGCCCCGATCTCGTACAGATGCCACGCCTCCTGAGAGGTTGGAAACCCGAACGGAAAGTAGTCGCGCAACTGGGCGATACTGAAATCGGGCTGGGACATGAAACACCTCGCGTTTCTGGCTCCCGCGCTCCGGTGAACGGGCCGGATGAACTGCGGGTGAATGAAAGATTGGCGGAATGCAATCTTCTGCGCTGTCATTGGAAAGAGCGGTGTACCGCCGGTAAAAATCCAACAGCACCATACACGAACCGCTGTCGGGATGCTATGAAAAAGGCGGCAGACGCTGATGCGCCTACCGCCCGAATCGCAAAAACCGGAGCCATCGGAATGGCGGGTTTACAGGGAATTATTTCTGAAAATTGACGATGCTGGCGAAAGAAGCCGCCTTGAGCGCCGCGCCACCCACCAGCGCGCCGTCAATGTCCGGCTTCGCCATCAGTTCCTTGACGTTGTCCGGTTTCACCGAACCGCCGTACTGAATCCGCACGGCCTGCGCCACGTCGTTGCCATACAGCTCCGTCAACAGACCGCGGATCATCGCGTGGACTTCCTGCGCCTGCTCGGGGGTGGCGACTTCGCCCGTCCCGATGGCCCAGACCGGCTCATACGCAATCACGGTCTCGCGGACTTTGTCGGCGGGCAGATCGGCCAAACAGCCGCGCAACTGCGTCTCGACGACCTGATTGGTGTTCCCCGCCTTGCGCACTTCGAGCAATTCGCCGCAGCAGATGATCGGAGTGATTCCGTGCTTGTAGAGCGCTTTGGCCTTCTTGTTGATGGAGGCGTCGGTCTCGCCGAAGTACTGGCGGCGTTCCGAGTGGCCGATGATGCAGTACTTCACGCCCACCGCTTTGAGCATGGGCACGGAGATTTCACCCGTGAAGGCGCCTTCTTCTTCCCAGTAGCAGTTCTGTGCGCTGACGGAGATCACGGTGCCCTTCGTGGCCTCCATCGCCGCGGCCAGCGACGTGAAAGTCGGGCCGACCACGATGTCCACATCGGTGTTGCTCTGAACCAGCGGAAGCAATTCCTGGATCAAAGCGGTCGTTTCGTTCTGGTCTTTATACATCTTCCAGTTTCCGGCAAGAATGTAGCGTCTCATCTGTTGGGTCCTTTCAGGAGGTGTAGAGTATAAAACAGAGCAATTGCCTGTATGCCAAGGTGGGGCAGGGGAGCCGTTCGACCCTGTTTCCCTCTCCACCCGGGGCCAGATACATGCGACAGGTTCATACACGCCCGCGCCCGGGTTTGCAAGCAATTTGTCCCGGCAATTTCTCTGGAGTTGTGTTTTGAATCTGTTTTCCGGCTATTTCCGCTCCTGAACCTGGAATTGAGGCGCAGTGCGGAAACTGAATCGGTAAGGGGCGGGAGACAATCCCACGCCATCCTGAGTCCGAATTCCATTTCCCAGGCGCACGGTGTATTCCGTATCCGCTTTCCAACTGACCGGTACGTCGTAATACACCGTCCACCCCGTCACCGGGTCGGTTTCGAAACGCGGACTGGTCGAGCGCGCGTAGGGGCGAGGAGAAATGGAGACGTTTTGCTGGCTCAGGGATTTTGGATTCACCACGCCATTGAAAGTCAGGACGATTCCCGATTCGTATGCCCCCGGGATGTTTCGCGCCCCATCTGCCGGGAAACTCTGAATCACGGTCAGGCCTCCTGTGCGGAATTGGAACGCATAGGGTTCCTGCATGGGATTCCCCTCCATGTCGGCGGCTTCCCGGGCGATCGTGACCGTGTAATCGGTTTTGAATTGCAGGGGGCTTTCCGAAGAACGCAGATTGGAAATCCGGACCACATATTGCGAAAGATGAGGATCGGACAGAGCGGCCCCCGGCGCTTCCTGAACCGTCCAGACGCAATTGGGACTGATGGAAACAGCCGACTGAATCGTACGCGGGTCCATTTTCTTGCTGAAGGTCACGAAAATCTGATTTTCCGGAAGAATGGTGACGTCTTTCGTTCCATCCTCGGGAGCGGTCGCCACAACCTCCGGGTACTCCACATCCCGTTCGAGCATCAGTGTTCCCACATCCACCACCTCGCCGGCTTCCACCTGAACATTGGGAACTTCAAGGGGCTTATACCCGTTACGCATGCACAACAGAGTATAGACGCCCTGGGGAACGCCCAGCAGACGAAAGGCGCCATCCGACGCCGTGACACCGGTATAGTTGGTTCCACCCAGCGCGACTTGGGTTCCCGCCAGGGGGACCGCGGTGGTTGATTCTTCGAGTTTGACCACCCCGCTCACTCCGCTCTGTTTCTCGCGCAGTACCAGGATTGCGGTGACCGGTTCGTCGGCCAGAGTCACCGGTACCTCGCGCGTCAGTTCAAAACCGCTGCATTGCGCGGTCAGGGTGTATGGACCGGGTTGCAGGTCCGCAAACTCGAAGCTGCCGTCGCTGTTGGCCGCCACTGTTTTCTGGTTCTCGACGATCGTAACAGTGACCTCTTTATTGCGCTCGGCAACCTGGCCCGTCGGGTCCATGAAGAGAACGCGGCCCAGGATGCCCACGTTGCGCGCCACCTCCGGGGTTGTGGTGTGCAAGGTCACGGTTGGGGTCAGGCGAGTGGACTGGTTCGCGATCACGTTGACCATCTGTCGGGTGGTTTCGTAGCCGGTCAGTTCGAAGACGATCTCGGCGCTTCCGGGTTTGAGGTTGCTCAACAGAAATTCCCCGGTTTCCTGCGGGGCGGTGAAGATTTCGGCGCCCTTGACGCTGACCCGCACAAAACGGGGGGAATCCCCGTCACTCAGAATGACCCGCCCGCTCACCGACCCGGTCTGGGTGCCACTCGTGGCTTCTACAAGTGCGTCGAGGGAGATCGGACGTTTTTCAAGACGGACCGACGCAAGCGTGACCGTTTTTTCTTCCTCGCGCACAATCGCCTCCGGCAGGCGCACGTCCTCGACTTGAACGACCTTGCATTCGGGATGCTGGGCCATGATGCGGTATTCACCCGGTGGCAGGTCGGACAGAGTGTAGTCTCCTTTATCGTCGGCAAATGCGACAATCGAGGTTCCGGGGCAGAACACCATCGCTCCCAGCGGTTTTTTCCCATCCTCGAGGGTGAGCGAACCTTTCAGGAGAAAGCGGAGGGGTTTGGGCGCTTCTTCTGTCTTGGCCTGAACGGCAGGGGGTTGTGGAGCGCTGCGTTCGCACGCGGTGAAGGCGGCGCACAGAACCCCGAGTAGAATCAGATGAACAAGTAAGAAGGAAATGGAAAAAGAACGGCCTGTGCGATTCATAAAAAGCGCTCCTCATTGCGCAAGGAATCGTCTGGAAAGCGGGTGGTCGAAATACTCACACATGATCCCGAAAACGAGCGTCTGAATCTGCGCAAGGAACGGGATAAATGGAACTGCGAAAACTCAGACAATCATCCGGCGTTCGAGGTTCTGAATGCAATGCTTTTCCGCCTGCCGCATCCGGGCTGTGTCCGTCTGGCCGGCTTTCCCGGGTGCGGTGTGGTGATCGTACCCCAGCAGGTGCAGGGTTCCGTGAGTCAGCAGAATTGCGATTTCCCGGCGCAGGGAATGGCCCTGTTTCTCGGCCTGGCGTTGCGCCGTTTCGAGTGAAACCACCAGGTCGCCCAGCAATTCCCCGGACGCTTCCGCTTCGGGCGGCAGGGTCAGGTTTTCCCCTTCCCGCATGGCAAAAGCCAGAACGTCGGTCGGGCGGTCCTTGCCGGCATACATCCGGTTGATCTCGCGCATCTCGTCGTCGGACACGTAAAGCACACTGGTTTCCGGATTCGGTCCCGCTTCGCCCTGAGTCAACGCCTCGGCAATGACCTGACTGGTGAGCGACGACAGAATACGTCGGTCAGATCCTTCTGGCAGCCAGTTGTATTGAATTGGAACCTTCATGGTTGTGCGCCCTGTGGCGTCGTCCTTGTGCCCGAAGATCAGGTGAAAATTTTTCCGGAATTATTTCGCCGGCGCCGGCGCTTCGGGCGCCGGAGGCGCGGGGGGCGTCTGAGGTTGAGTGGCGCTGGTGGGCGTTGTCAAAACGGGCAGAGTCGCCGAAGTTGCAGCGGTTGCGCTTGTGCCGCCTTCCTGCTCCGCCTTCACCATGCGAATGGCCTCTTCGGCCTGGATGGCGACGTTCGTATTGGGGAATTCCTCGCGGAGTTTACCGTACCATTCGATCGCTTTTTCATAGTTTTTATCGTCGGCATACAACCCGGCGATTCCCCCCATGATGACCGTCCGGCGATCGTCCTGAGCCAGGGGCTCAAGCGCCGCCTGCAATTCCTGCATCGCTTTGTCTTTTTGTCCGGCTTCCAGATAGACCGACGCTTTCTGCATGGTAATCATGACTGGGGTGGGTTCCGGGGTCTGTTTGCTGGCGGCATACTCCTGGGCGCATTTGTCGAGCAAGGCCAGAGCCGGGTCGTATTCCTTCATGGTCAGATACACTTTCACCATCTGAAACGCGATTTGCGTTTTTTTATCTACAAGAAGTTCTTCGTCTCTTGTCTTCGAGAAAAATTCGATGGATTGATTGAAATTTTCTCTCGCTTTCTTCTCCGTCGCTTCTTTCTCCTGAGGATTCTTGGACTTCTCGGCGATTGTCTTGTAATAATAGCCAATGCCGAAATAGAGACGTCCTTTGAACTCCGTGTTGGGGTATTTGGCCAGGTACTCTTCATAGAGGCGAATGGCATCGGTGTAACGCTCTTTCGAGTTGAACGAAGCGACCAACTGTTCCGTGGCGGCGAGCGCCCGTTGTTCATCTGGCGCGCGGTGGCGCAGATGTTCAAAGAGCGCCAGTCCCTTGGTTGTCTGCTCGGTCTGCTGGTACGCCTGGCCCAGAACCAGTTGGGTATCCCAGGCAAAGTCGGGAGCGACTTTCAGGGCATCGGAGGTTTTTTCGATGTCGGCGATGGCGTCGTTGAACTTTTCTTCTCGAATCAGGATTTCGATTTTGTATCGGTAAGCGCCCTGAGCGAATTCACTCGAAAGGGTTTCTTCCTCGATGATGGTTTCGAGTTCCTGTCGGGCTTCTTCCGGGCGGCTGTTTCGCAATTGGATTTCGACCAGGAGTGAGTGGGCTTTCCGGCGAACATCCTGGTTGTCCCCTGCGCGCTCGAGCGCTTTCTGGCACTTGAGCATGGCGCCGATCAGATCCTGGCGCTGAAATGCCAACTCGGCGTCGCTGTAAAGCGCTTCCGGGGTTTTCTTACCGCAACCGGCCAGCAACATCAGCAGAATCAGGGGCATAAAAAGGGTCGTGAGTTTCAAACGCATTCCTGTGGAAACCTGTGTTTTCACGTATCGGGGTCCTTTGTACAATTTATGGGAGAGTGCCGCCCGGTCGGGACGGTCCCGTGACAGATGACTTTAGTCAGTCTCTGCGCCAGAGTCAAAGAAATTCCTTGATCTGACGCAGGCCATACCAGAGGTAATTTCCCAACTCCCGCAGGGACCTGGCCCGCCACAGGGTTCGAGCAATGATGCGCGGGCGCAGGTAGAATCGGCTCAAAATCCGATTGCGCGCCGCCGTCAACTGCTCGCGGGTCAGATGAAGACCATCCATGCAGGGGGCATCGTAGGCCTGGCGGGGAATCTGTTCCGGACACAGAAGCCCCATTTCGACGGCCTGAGTGTGGAGAACCGTGCCGGGGAACGGGTACACGTAGAAAATCTCCAGAACGTCGGGGTTGATTTCGCGGGCGAAACGCTCATTGGCCGCAAGCGTTTCTTCGGTTTCCCACGGCAGGCCGATCAGGAAGTAGATGCTCGAGAGAATTCCTGCCTGGCGCGTCAATGCCAACGCCTGCCGGGCCTTGTTCAGATCGGTTTTCTTGTTGATCCGGTCGAGCATCTCCTGAGAACCCGACTCGACCCCGAAGGCGATGATCCAGCATCCGGCGGTCTTCATCGCCCGCAGCATTTCCAGATCAATCGTGTCCACGCGTGAATTGCACGACCAGGCGATCTTCAGCCCGCTTTCCTGAATCAACCGGCACAGTTCCAGGAGCCAGGCGCGATTGGCCGTGAAAAGGTCCGAGCGGAACAAAAAGTTCCGAATCCCGTATTGTTCTAAACACTCGCGGATTTCGGCCAGAATGTTCCGGGGCGACCGCATGCGGTTCTTGCGCCCCGCCACCTGATTGGCCAGGCAGTAAATACACGAGAACGGGCATCCCCGGTTGGTCACCAGAGTGGTCTGCATCTCGCCGGTGTCGGGCCGGACATAGAGCGCGTTGTGCGCCAGGCGCCGGGCGGGGAAGGGGAGCGCGTCCAGATCCTCGAGAAAGGGACGGTCCTGAGTACGAACAATTTCCCCTTCCGGGGAGCGGTAGGTCAATCCCTCGATGGAAGCCCAGAGGCGTCCCTCCGCCAGATCCCGGCAGGTCAGCTCGTACTCGCCCCGGAAAGCCAGGTCCAGCGCCGGGTACTGTTCGAAGGCCTGACGGTCCAGAACATTGAAATGCGCCCCCTTGGCTGCCACCACGGTGGTGGGCGCCACCTCTTTGATATGGGCGGCCACGGCCATATCGTCGTCAAAACCGGGTGTGGTGATACTGAGCAGGACCAGATCGGGTTGCAGGCGCCGGATGTCTTCCAGAAACCCATCCAGATCCCGGTTCTCAGCGGGATAGTCCACCAGGGTACAGGTGGCTCCACCCATCTCAAACCCGGCGGCGGCATAGAGCAGGTCAATCGGCGGGCGCAGTGTGATGCTGGGCATGTGTTTGATCGGCGTCTGACACCGATCTTCCCGGATGTACAGGCCGGTGGGAGGAACGGCCAGCAAGACCTTCCGGATGGGACGCTCGACGTGAAACGTGGCTGGGGTTTGAGGCGGGGAAGATTCTGTCATGGTGTTTGGGATTCAGACCTCATATTGGACGGTGGAAGATGGAAATGCCCGGCTGGGAAACACCCCCCAGACCTCAATCCCCGGAGGAAAAGTCTTTCAGAAGATCGTCCATCTGGGGCAGCGATTCTTCGAGGATCTCGGCCAATTCGTCGTCGCCATAGCAGGCTGCTTCCGGATCCCGCTCGGCCGGGTCCGCCTCGTAGAAGACCAGATCGTCGGCCAGTTCGGAAAGAAAATCAACCAGCGCTTCGGCTTTTCCCGAACAGATTCGCTCCGAATCCAGATTGAAGGCCATTTCCATGAATTCCTTGATCGCGTCGGCGCGCCGGACCGGATCGTTCAGCGCCTCCTCCAGAAGTCCGTGCAGAGCCTCCAGAATTTCCAGAAATTCGGCCTTCCCATATTCTTTCTCCGGGTCAATGTGCATTTCAGACATGTTGAACTCCTTGGCTTGGGGGGATGGTTTGACTTTTGGGGGATGATTCCTGTCCCCGAATACTTTCCTGTTCAGGGGAGACCCCTAATCCACAATTCGGAACTGCGCGAATCGGGGCATTTCCTTCTCAAACCAGGCGGCGGTCGGGTTTTGCTCCTCCGCCCAACACCGGGCGGCGCACAAACCCGTATAAATAGTGTGATCCATGTTATTGTGATGAAACAAGCCCTGCCGCCCAAGTGAAATCAGATTTTCGAACCGTCGCATGTGTGTTTCCAGAACGGCCAGGTGTCGTTCGTAACCCATCTCATAAAGCGGATACGCCTCGGAAAGCCGTTCGACACGGGTGGTTTCGACCTCCGACTCCTGAAACAGCCCGGTCGAAGCGATTTCCCGGACGAACTTCTCGTTCAAGTCCGAATTGCTCCATCCGGCGTCTTCTGAACCCTCCAGAGTGGTGCCTTCCAGGCAGATCAATGTTCGCCCATCTCGACCCAGCGAAGCGTCAAAGTTCGGCGACTCATAGGCGCGATTGAGGGCCGGGCGCGTTTCCGGAAAATAGAGCCAGTGGTCCCGGCACAAACTGGAGCGGCGCACGGACGCAAACACCATTCGGGCCTCGAGAAACCGCAGAGCCTGCGCAGAGGAGTAAAGATCGTCGGTCTCGAAGTGAGGGGCAATCACATTCTGTATCAAAGAGGGTAAGGGCAGGGTCGAGAAAACGAAATCGCAGTCGAGCGTTTCGGTTTGTCCGGAGGCTCGGTTCAGAAAATGGACGCGTTCGATCCGTTGTCCATTGCGCTCGAGGCTTTGTACGTCGGCTCGGCAGACGATCCTCCCCCCGAGGCGTTCGACTCCCCGCGTCAGGTGTTCCGGCAGCCGCTCGATGCCGCCCCGCACATAATGAAACTGCCGCAGGGTGGTTTCCTGTCCCGGTTTCTCGTGCGGGTCGAGAAGGCGCCGCACCATGCGCAACACGCCCCCCATCGTGGCGCGCGCCTGGGCCGCCCTGGCCGAAACCCGCTCCGGTTCCAGTTTCCAGGTCTTGCGGATATAAGGGAACACCAGGGCTTCACAGAGGGGACGGCCAAAGTTGCCTTCCATGACCGACGCAAAACTGTCCGGTTCCAGGTTCCCCCAAACGGCGCGGAGTTTGGCCGAGGCATATCCTCCGGCAAAACGCGCCATATGGAGGGGGCCATACGCGCTCAGGAGTTCAAACGGGGACGGGGGGTACCGCAGGTACCGTCCTTGCGCAAACATGCGGCTCGAACGCTCGACGCACAGCAGAGAATCGCCCATCTCGCGTTGAAACCACGCGCGCATTTCTGGAAGCGCGCTGTAGATTCGGTGGGGGCCCAGGTCCGACACCAGACCTTCCACCTCGACCGATCGGGCCATGCCCCCCGGGCGTTCCTCGCGTTCGAGAACGGTGACCTGACCGGCGCCGCTTTGTTCAAGCAGAGTGCGGGCCACAGTCAATCCTGCCAGGCCGGCGCCCAGAACCACGATCTTGGGGGGGGAGTGGGGAAGACGCGTTTCCATCGTTATGGATGATTTCAGATTTCCCTCGGAAAGGCAAGCGAGCTCTCGTGGGATCTTTCAAGGATGGAATCTGTTTTGCAGAAAAATCAAGGTTTTCTCTGAATTGCGATTGCGGTTGCAGGAGTTGTGTGGTTGAATCTGGACAGTCGAAAATTTGTTTTGCCGGGTCTGATCGAGTCGGCTGTCCCGGTTATGGAGTTTTCATAAACAGTCCGAGGTTTTCTGTCGCTATGCCGATTTTGGAACCTTTTTTGAAGACTTTTGTACAGGGTTTCCCCGTGGGACGGAGAATCCTTTGGGGGATGGTGGTGGGGTTTGGGCTTGTTGGGGGGACGCCGAGTGTGGCGCAGACCAACGTCGAGCCACTTCTGCCCTGGGGGTGGAGTCAGAATACCGGATGGCTCAATTTTGCGGGGGATCTGGCGCATGGCGTGGTGGCGACGCCCCATCATTTGGCCGGGCATATCTGGAGTCCCAATGTCGGCTGGATTTCTCTGGGCGATGGAACGCCAGCATCCGGCGATCATTACTCGAACTCCACCGCTTCCGATTTCGGGGTCAATCTTGACAGCAAGGGCAATCTGTCCGGTTACGCCTGGGGACAGAACATCGGCTGGATCCGTTTTGAGGGGAGAACGGGGACGCCGGGCGCCGCTGCCATCCTGACACCATCGGGCGGTTTCTTCGGTTATGCCTGGGGGCAAAACATCGGGTGGATCCGGCTGGACTGCGCTTCTGGAGTCTTGTTGGCGGATTCCGATGACGACGGAATTGCCGATGCGTTCGAGACCGGAACGGGGCAGTATGCCGGAGATTACGACACCGGAACAGCGCCCACAAATCCCGACAGCGACGGCGACCATGTCTCGGATGGGGAGGAAGTAAAAGCCGGCAGCGATCCGACCGATCCAGCGAGCCTTCCTCCTTCGGAGATTGTGTGGGTGGACCTGGGGTATTCCGGCCCGGAGACCGGGGCTTTGCTTTCCCCCTACAATACCGTTGCCGAAGCAGTTGAAGGTGTGGCTGCCGGAGGGATGATTCGGTTGTACGGCCCCTCCGTTCAGGACTCGACTTCCGAGACCCTGCGGATTGCCAAGCCCTTGCGGATGTCGGTTTACGCGGGACAGATCCGGATCGGTGTAAAGGATCCCTGAGCGGTCGGGGGTTGACGTAACCGCCGCCGGGCGGGTATAGTTGGAAGAGTTGTATCATAGAGGATGATCCTCTCATAATTTCGCAAGTAAAGGATGAATCCATGTGTAACGATGGAAAACCAATGGAATCCGGGAATCTGCGGGGCATGAATCGCCGGACCCTGTTGCAGACTTCGGCTGCGGGCATGGCGGTCGCGCTTACGGGGCTGGCCGGTGTGGCCCAGGCCGCTGAGGAAAAGGCCCAGGCGCTCAAGGGTAACATCAACCACGCGATCTGCCGGTGGTGCTATGGGAATGTCAGCATGCCCGACCTGGCCAAGGCCTGCGCCCGCATCGGCATCAAAGGCATGGACCTGGTGGATGTCAAGGATTGGCCGATTCTGAAAGAGAATGGGTTGATCTGTACGATGTCAAACTCCCACGGCATCAGCCCGGGACTCAATCGGAAAGAAAACCACGAGAAGTGCCTTAAGTCTATCCGCGAAAGCATCGAAGCGACCGCGGCGGCGGGGTACCCCAATGTGATCTGCTTTTCCGGAAACCGGGACGGTATGGATGACGAGACGGGGATGAAGAATTGCGCCGAAGCGCTCAAGCAGGTGGTGGGACTGGCCGAGCAGAAGAAAGTCATGCTCTGCATGGAACTGCTCAACAGCAAACGCAACCACAAAGGCTATATGTGCGACCGCACGGCCTGGGGCGTGGAACTCTGCAAGATGGTGGGGTCGCCGAATTTCAAATTGCTCTACGACATCTACCACCTCCAGATCATGGAGGGCGATGTGATCGACACCATCAAGGAAAGCATCCAGTACATCGGGCATTTTCACACCGGTGGCGTGCCGGGCCGCAACGAAATTGACGACTCGCAGGAGTTGAATTACCCCACCATCATGAAAGCGATTCTTCAGACGGGTTACAAGGGGTATGTGGCTCAGGAATTCGTTCCCAAGCGTGATCCTCTGAAATCCATGGAAGAAGCCATTCGGATCTGTGACGTGTGACCCGGAGTCCCCGGGGTACGTTGAACGGACGTATGGGGGACTCACATTTTTTTGGGGGGGACCTGGGGCGGAATTCCCCAGGTTCCCTTTACAAGGAGGTTTTCATGTTCCGCCGCAACGAATTCCTTCTGGGAATAGGAGTCGTATGTATCCTGTTGGTTGTTCTGTTGGCGGGCGCCTGGGTTTTTGCCCAGGGGTCTCTCACGCCCCCGGGGCCGCCAGGCCCCTCGATGGTCACGCTGACTCAAATCTATGAGGCGGTGAATGGCGGGGTTGCCCAGCGGCAGGGTTTTAGCCGGTCTCTCGATGTCGAAGGAGTTACGACACAGACCCTGGTTACCGTGCCCGCAGGCAAAGAGTTTGTTCTCTTGAAACTCTATGCCTGCGATACGGGAGGTGGGGCGTGGCAATTGACATCCGATTCGGACCTGTTACTGGACGGCCATATTACCAACAAGTCTTACGCAGACCGGTTCGGCTACGTACACGATTTTCCGGATCGCTGCGTGGTGGTGGACGCTGGAAAATCTTTGAACGCAGTGGGCCTCATGTCCCCTAACACGGTCCACATGACCGTGATCGGTTATCTGCGCACCAAATGATGCCCAGTTGTACGGGCTATTCCTCGTCGTGGGTTGATGCGCCGGAGAAACGCAGACAGACGCCTCGTTTCGATTCTTTCAGAAATTGAATCAGTTCTGCCACTTCCGGGCCAAAACCGCCCTCTTCGAGTTTGGCGATGGAAGTGGGCAGGCTGTTTCCTTCCGTGTAAAGGATACGGAAGGCGGCCTTGACTTCGGATCGGGCAGCGGCAGAGAAGCCCGCGCGCCGCATGCCGATCACGTTCAACCCGCGCACTTGATTCAGACCCGAGGCGACCATGAAAGGGGGCAGATCTTTGGTCATGGGGGTACACCCCTGAATCATGGCCATGCGGCCCACCCGGCAGAACTGGTGAACGGCGCATCCGCCCGAGAGATTGGCCCGGTCGCCCACGACGCTGTGACCGCCCAGAAGCGCGTTGTTGGCCATGATGACATGATTGCCCACCTGACAGTCGTGCGCGACATGGCTGCCGACCATCAGAAAGCAGTCGTTGCCCACCCGGGTCACTTTATCCGGTTTGCTGGCGCGGTGGATCGAGACGTGTTCGCGGAAGACGTTCCGGTCCCCGATTTCAAGCCGCCTGGGAGAACCGTCGTAACTGATGTCCTGGGGTTCATGGCCGATTGTTGCGCCCATGTGAATAACGTTGTTTTCACCAATCGTCGTTTCCCCGTTGATGTGAGCGTGCGCCAGAATGCGCGTCCCTTTCCCGATACGGACGCCGCCTTCAATGACGACATAAGGGCCGACTTCAACTGTCTCGTGGAGTTGGGCTTGGGGATCAATAATCGCGGTTGGATGGATTCTGGCCATATAAAAACCTCTGCAAGGGAGTTTCGCCAGGGAAGGAAGGCGGCCACGCAGGGGAATCGCTTTCCGTAAGGTATTTCCCTTGACGGTTCTGCGCGCCAGCGCAGACCTCTTAAAGATACTCACGGCGGGCGGTTGGTCAAGGGAATTGTCGCGTCCGATTTCAGCGCCTTCCTTTCCGACTTCGCGATTGACACGAGTCACCCAACCCGCGATGATAGAAATTCCCGGCCAGAATGCCGCAGGAGAGACCCAGACTCAGGTTGTATGCGGGTGAGTGCAGATGGTGGACCAGGAACCCGGTTCAGTTCTCGATGGAAGTTACGAGATTCTCGGCGTGCTCGGCAGCGGCGGGATGGGGAAGGTCTATAAAGCCCGTCAGATCAACCTGAACCGCACGGTGGCGATCAAGATTCCATCGCCGCAGGTCTTGGAAAATCCTGAGTTTTCGGGGCGTTTCGTGCGTGAGGCGCATCTGTGCGCTCAGGTGGGGCACCCCCATATTGTTTCGATCTACGATGTCCGTCCCGGTCCGCCCCCTTACATCGTCATGGAATATGTGGATGGGATGCAGCTCGATCAGTTCTTGAGCGAAGAGGCGACGACCATATTTGTTTCCGATCTTCTGGAAATTATTAACCAGATTGCCCAGGGGATTGACGCGGCCCACGCTCAGGGCATTGTTCACCGCGACATCAAACCGGCCAATATTGTGATTACGTCCGGGAATCAGAAGGCCAAGATCATGGACTTCGGCATCGCGCGCGCTTCCTCGATGGCCACGTTGACCGTCGAAGGCGCCATGATGGGAACCCCGTTCTACATGTCGCCGGAGCAGGTACGAGGCGAGGAGGTGACGCCCGCCGCCGATCTGTATGCCTTCGGGTGTGTGATTTATCGGCTGTTTACCGGCCACCAGGTTTTTACCGGGGAAATTGCTTCGCTTCTCTACAAGCACGTCTCCACTCCGCCTACCCCGCCCAGCCAGCGTAATTCCATGCTGCCGCTCGAGGCGGATCAGGTTTTGCTCAAAGCGCTGGCCAAGGATCCACACGAGCGTTTCCGTTCGGCGAGCGAACTTTCGCTCCAGCTGCGCAAAGCGCTTCGTCCCTTGTCCCATTTGCCCTATTCCCAGATTTTTGCTCAGCCGGAAGGTCCGTCCGTACGGAAGGGAGCAGGAACCCCGGCGTTGTCCGCGTCTCCGGTTTGCAGTCCGCCGCCAGTCTTCGCTGGGGAGGCGGTTGGGGGAGGAGAACTCGCGCGCGCGCCATTTGTGGCGTCTGCGGTTCAGCAAAATGCGCTGGTTCCCCGTAAGGTTCCCGAAAAGTTGGAGTCACCTGTTCCCGGCTTCAAAAAGGAAGGGTGGATTCTCCTGGTGTGTGTGCCCCTTCTGGTACTTTGCGTGGGGTTTCTCGCATGGAAGTTTTTTCAATCCTCTTCGGCCTCCGTTTCGAGCGGACAGAGCAGCAGGACCGTGGGGCAAAACCCGGGCGACCAGGCTCAGGCCCGGCCTCCGTCTCCCGACGGCGCTACGCCGGACGTTTCGCTGATGTGGCTGGGACGCAGACCGGCGACGCGGTACAAAGTGGGGGATTATCTGATTGCGCGTTGGGCGTGTGAGTCTCTCGAGGATCGGCCTCCGCTTTACCGCGTTGTGCTGGAACGAGTAGATGTCTCCGGTTTTCAGAAGACCCGCCGAACACCGGATGGGAACTGTATTCTGAAGATTGAAGATGCAGGCAGTTATCTGTTCCGGGTTCAAGTGGAATCTCCCGGTTCTTCCGCTGCTTCCATACCGGAATTGGAAGCCCGGTTTGAGGTCGAATAAGTGTAAGGAAGGAACGGTCGCGTTCTTATCCTGTCAGAAAGGCAGTCCCGAGATGTTGAAGCCGCCCGATCCGCCCGTTGTGGCTCTTTTGACCGACATGGGGTTGAGCGATTGGTATGTCGGCACGATGAAAGGGGTGGTTCTGAGCATCGCCCCGAACGCGCACTTGGTGGATGTCACGCACAGTATCACCAAACAGGCGATTCAGGAGGCCGCTTTTGTTCTGATGGTCAGTCATGGTTACTTCCCGGAAGGCACGGTTTTTCTGTGTGTGGTGGATCCCGGGGTGGGGTCCGATCGAAAGCCGGTCGTGGCGCGCGACGAGAAATACTTCTACGTCGCGCCCAACAACGGCCTGTTGACGTATGTCGCAACACAGTCCACCTATTGGCAGGCCCATATTATCGAGTGTCCGGAGATGATGCTGGAGACCCGGAGTCAGACCTTTCATGGCCGGGATATTTTTGCCCCGGCGGCGGCGCATTTGTGTCAGAAAACGCCGCTTGAAGACTTCGGTTCGCCTCTGGCCAATCTGGTCAAGCTGCCGTACTTCGACAACATTGACCTCAAGCCGCAATCGCTGGCTGGACGGATCATTTATATTGATTCTTACGGGAATCTGTTGACCAATGTCACGCCGGAGATGCTCGGGCGGTGTGGCGATCCGCACAAACTGAAACTGCGCTACAAGAATCACCTCATCATCGGCATTGCGCCGCATTTCTCGGCGGTGCCGTTCAACCACCCTCTTATGTACTGGGGAAGTTCCGGGTTGCTCGAGATTGGGATCAACCAAGGCTCTGCCGCTCGGAAGTGGAGTTCTCAACAGGGCGAATTCTTTGAATTGGAGTGGGTATGATTGTCTTGAAACACTTGCCGGGAAACGGGCAGGCGATTGAGGAAGAGCGGATTGAGGCATTTCCGGGACCGCGGATTCTGACATCCGGGGTCTTCGATGGATTGCATCAGGCACACCAGCAGTTGATCCGCAAAGTGGTCGAAAAGGCGCGTGTCCCGTCCGGCAGGGGAACGGCGATGGTGTTCACGTTTTCCAACCATCCCCTGTCCGTTCTGGCGCCGCCCTATGCGCCCAAGACGTTGTTGAGCCCGGCTCGTAAACAGAAAATTCTGCAGGAAATGGGGGTGGACGTCCTGGTCATGCCGTCGTTCACCGCGGAACTGGCTTCGACCGATCCGCAGACTTTTGTGGAAGAAATCCTGGTCAAACGTCTGGCCATTGACCATTTGATTGTCGGGTATGATTTTCGTTTCGGAAGAGACGGCCAGGGGGATACGGAGTTTCTGAAACAAAAATCCGTGGAGTATGGATTTGGCCTGGATGTGGTGTCGGCGGTTTTCCATGAGGAACATCCGGTCAGCAGCACCTATATCCGCGACTTGATCGATCTGGGTCGGGTTCGTCTGGCGGCCGAGATCCTGGGGCGGCCCTATGAACTGGAAGGGCCGGTGGTTCACGGGCACGGACGCGGGGCGCAGCTGGGATTCCCCACGGCCAATGTGGACTTCGATACCTCTTTCGCGATTCCGGCTGCGGGGGTTTATGCCGTGTATGCGGTTCTGAACGGTCGGGCCTGTAAGGGGATGATGAACATCGGCTGGAGTCCCACCTTCACCGGTTCGCTCTATCGGGCCGAGGTCTTTCTGTTCGATTTTGAGAAACGGGATCTCTATGGTGAAACCCTGCGGATTGTCTTCATGGAGCGGATTCGCGAAGAGCGTAAATTTGAAAACGTACACGCGTTGCTCGATCGTTTGCGAGTGGACGAGACGTTGACACGCGCCATTCTCGACTCGCATCCGTTCGAGTCGTTTCAGGGTCACACGCCCCCCGGGGACAAGGAGGCCGCTCATGGATGAACAATGCCCGCAGGTGCGTCCGCTGGAACCGATCCCCGTGGATTTGGGCGAGCAACAGATCGTCGTGTTGCGCGATCCTTTTCACTTCATCGAAGAGCAGATCAGCGTGTCGGTACCGACCTTTCTGTTGTTGACGCTCATGGACGGGACGCGTTCGGTGTCCGATCTTCAAGGGGTCTTCGAACAGCGATTCGGGTACCGGCTCCAACTCGACGAAATTCGTAAGGTGATTCAGGAACTCGACCATCTGGGATTGCTTCAGAATGAACGCTTCGAGGCGTTGCGCCAGCAGCGACTCTCGGAGTTCCGCAATCAGCCCGTCCGGGAAGCGGCGCATGCCGGGGCGGCGTATGAAAGCGATCCGGTGGCGCTCGACCGTCAGATTACGGGTTTCTATTCCGAGGTGAACACACGGGGACTCGGTTGGGAAAAGGGGGCGCGTCAGACGATCCAAGGGGTGGTGGTCCCCCATATAGACCCCCAGGTGGGGGGGATCTGTTCCGCCTATGCGTTTGCCGCGTTGGCCCAGGCCGATCCGGCGCCCGATCTCTTCGTCCTTCTCGGCACCGCGCACCAACCGACCAATCGTCCCTTTATTCTGACAAACAAATCTTTTCGCACCCCACTGGGGGTGGTCGAAACCTGTCTGGAAACGGCGAACGCGTTGCGCGAAGCCTGTCCCTTTGACTTGATGGAAGACGAATACCTCCACAAATTCGAGCATTCCCTCGAGTTTCCGATTCTTTTTCTGCAACACCTGTATGGGCAGCCGTCCGGCGATGCCGGTTCCAATGGCCACCCGCGCCGCCGTCCGCATCCGTTCAAGATTCTGCCGATTCTGGTCGGGTCGTTTCACGCGTATATCGCCGAGAATGAAATTCCCTCCGAGGCGGAAGAGATGCGGTTGTTTGTCCAAGCCTTGCAGAAGGCGGTGGCGGCCTCCGGTAAACGCGTCTGTTATGTGGTGGGGGCGGACCTGAGCCATATGGGGAAGAAGTTCGGGGACGAGGAAGGGTTGACGGAGTCGCAGCTCGATTCCACCCGTCGTCTGGACACAGAGATGCTCGAACACGTCGAGGCGATGCGGGCGGAAGATTTCTTCCGCCATCTGCAGGTCACCCAAGACGCGCAGAAGGTCTGCGGTCTCCCGCCCATCTACACGATGATGACCGCCCTTCCGCCCGCCTGTTCCGGTAAACTGCTCCACTACGACCTGCACCCGGAACCGCAGACGGACAGCTTCGTCAGCTTCGCCAGTCTGGTTTTTTATGAAGATGCCGACTCGGAAATCTGAAAGATCGATTTTGAAGAGTTCCTGGTCTGAACCGCAGAATACGCAGAATACGCAGAAAAACAAGGTCGAGCGACAACCGGAAAAACACTTCCACCTCTTTTTCTCTTTCTGCGTGTTCTGAGTCTTCTACGGTTTCTTGCGGTTCCGTTTCACCCCCTCGAATCAGGACTGCCTGTCCCCCATCAACGCCCCTTCGTGTTCCTCGAGTTCACCCGGTTTGATGATCCCTTTCTCGGTGATCAGGCCCGTGACGAGCCCGGCGGGGGTGACGTCGAATGCTGGGTTGCGCGCTTCGCTTCGGTCGGGCGCGATGCGGACGCGGCGCAGTTCGCCGTTGTCGTCACGACCGAACATGTAGAGGACCTCGTCCTGGCTGCGCTCTTCGATAGGGATGTGGGCGCCGGTGGGGCAGTCGAAGTCAATGGTCGAGGCGGGCGCGGCCACGTAGAACGGGATGCCGTGACGCCGGGCCAGAACGGCTTTTTCGTAGGTGCCGATTTTGTTGGCCACGTCGCCGTTGCGCGCCACGCGGTCGGTGCCCACGATGACCATGTCCACCTGGGAAGCGGCCATGAAGTAGCCCGCCGCGTTGTCGGCGAGGATGGCGTGGGGGATCTGTTCGCCGCAGAGTTCCCAGGCCGTCAGGCTGGCGCCCTGACAGCGGGGGCGGGTTTCATCGGCGAAGACGAACACTTTCTTGCCCTGCCGAGTCGCTTTGTAGATGGGGGCCAGGGCTGTGCCCCAGTCCACTGTGGCGAGCCAGCCTGCGTTGCAGTGGGTGAGAATCCGGAAACCGTCCTCGATCAATTCCGCGCCGATTTCTCCGATTTTTTCACAGGCGGCTGCGTTCTCTTCGGCCAACCGATTGGCGCACGCGACTGCTGCCTGACGCGCGGTTTCCAGATCGGACGCCTGCTGGATGGCTTTCTGGACTCGCTCCAGGGCATAAAACAAATCGCGCGCGGTGGGGCGGGTGGCGGCCAGTTGCCGCGCGGCGGCGTCCACCTGGTCGCGCCAGTTGTCCCCCGAGATGTTCAGGGCTGCCTGAGCCAGGCCGTAAGCGCCGGTGGCGCCGATCGCGGGTGCGCCCCGCACAATCATGGTCTGGATGGCGTGGGCCACTTCGTCGGTCGTATGGAGATCCACGATCTCGAACCGGTGGGGGATCAGGGGCTGGTTGATCATCCGGATCGTTCCCGCTTCCATCCAGACGGTGCGATAGTGTTGGCCTTCAACCTGCATGGGAGATTCTCCTTGAAAGTAAAGAACGGAAATGGATTGTTGACCCTTTTCTCATATCTGACACGAGGCGCTGATTTCCAATGAGTGATTCCTTCTGATGTTTCCTGTCGTTTGTCTGAATACCTATGCGTCCAGTAGAAGGTTTGAAAGAGAACTTGCTCAACATGGCAATCCACCTGCATGTTTCAGTCGAGTCAGTTTAGATACAATTGAAACACTCGGCAAGCGGTATTTGTCCGAATTATTGTCGTATGGACTTTGCTCGGGTTCGCCCCGTTTCCCACATCGAGACACTCGGCGAGGTAGAGGCCGCCAGGGCATTTAAATTCCCCGGGGAATGTGCATGAACGATTGACGGAAGAGGCTGGCGACCCGTATCATGAGAGTGAATCCTTGGTTGACAGTGAGCCATGATGTGCGTGGCGACTGTATTTGCCAGTTCGCGCCGGGAATCTCTTTTTCAAAACGCTATTCTGGACAAGAGTGGATCGAGATCTCTCGTGCAATAAGATCGGCCGCGGGGCATTCCATTGTTCCAGCCCATTTGAAAGGGAACCCGTCATGAGTCAAAACATCTCCCTGCCCGAACGAGGGCCCCGTATTCGCCTGCCGCTTCTGGTCAAGATGCTGGTCTTGCTGTTACCCGTCACCGTGGTGCCTTTACTCATTGTGGGGACCATGAGCCTCCAAGGGGGCATTGATACCGTCCGGCAGACGGCGGAACAGGGGCTTCACATGCTGGCCTCTACAACTGGGGCCAGGCTGGACCATCTGTTCCAGAATGCTCAACGCTTTCAGACTGTTGTGGGCATGACGGAGACCGTGGTGAGAGCGTGTTCCGCTCCCCCTGAACAGCGTACGGAATTGCTTCCTGGAGTAGAGCAATGGCTCAGGGAAATGTTGGTTGGCAACCCGGACTTTGCCTTGGCCTACCTCGCCGACGCACAGGGTATTTGTATCGTTTCGACCAGTCCCAACATGGTCGGCCGCGATTACAAGAAAACGCGCGACTACATGCGCCGCGCCCTGGAGGGTGAAAATTTCATTTCCGACCTGGCCATTGGGGTCACTACACGCGAACCCGGTGTTTTCTTTTCCGGACCCGTCAGAGACCAGAACCGCCAGATTGTGGGCGCGGTTGTGCTCAAACTCAAAGGAGAAGTGATTGACCGTGTCTGTGTTGACATGAGTACACAAATCAATCAGGGTTTTGTCATGGTGATTGACGCAAATGAGGTCATTATTTCTCATCCAGACACGACTCGGCTTTACCACAGCATCAGCGTCCTTCCTCCCGAGACGCTGGCGCAGATTGATCCCACTCTGCAATATGGGCTTGAGCGTATTGAATCCGCGGGTGAAGACGACCTTGCGAAGGTTTTGAGACAGGGCCGCAATCTCGGTTCCATGATGGGCATCGGGGCGGACGGTCTTCCTCAGGTGGTGGGGTATGCGCGCATGGTCAACCGTCCCTGGACGGTGGTGGTGGGACAGTCGCGGGCCCAGTTCGATCAGCCGATGGTTGAACTGGCTACCACTCAGAACTGGTTTATTGTGGGGATGGGCCTTCTGGCGGCACTGGGCGCCGTCTGGATCACCTACCGGCTGATCCGGCCGATCAAATCGCTTCGCGCTGCTGCGATGAAGGCGGCCGACGGCGACTGGTCGGCACAAGCCGCGGTGCTGAGCTATGACGAACTGGGGGATCTGGCGCGTACTTTCAACATGATGATCCCCGCGCTCCGCGAGCACACCCGCGTCCAGGAAGACCTGCGCCTGGCCAACGAAGTCCAGCGTCAAACCCAGCAGCAGGCCGATGAACTCCGGGCACAGCGGGAATCGTTACTCATTGCCGAGGAACGAATCCGCCAGATTCTCGATGCCGCAGCCGAGGGGATATTCGGAGTGGATTCCGATGGCCGCATCACGTTTGTGAATCCCTCTGCCTGCAATCTGCTCGGGTTTTCTGCCGAAGAAATGATTGGCCAACCCTCGCACAGCCTCATTCACCAGCATCGTCCCGACGGCAGCGAGTACCCGCAGGAGGAATGCCCCATGTATGCCGCCTACAAACGCGGCATGGTGAGCCGCATAGACGACGAGTTTCTCTGGCGCAAGGACGGCTCGGGGTTTCCGGTCGAGTATGGCGTCAGGCCGATTTTCAAAGACGGGGCGATTCTCGGTGCGGTCATCAGTTTCGCCAATATCACCGAACGCAAACGCAACGAACAAGCCCTGGCCAGCAGTGAACGCAAAATACGCCGCATCCTCGAGACCTGTAACGAGGGGTTCTGGCTGATTGACAACAATACGGCCACCATCGAAGTCAACGACTCCATGTGCCGTATCCTGGGGCGATCGAGAGAAAACATTGTCGGACAGAGCATCTTCGACTTCACGGACGAGGAAAATTTGCGGATTTTCAAGGAAAACATCGCGCTGCGCGCTCGGGGGGAAGCCGGGGCTTACGAAATTGCATTGAGTCAGCCGGACGGAAATCTGGTGCCGTGTCTGGTCAACGCGACCCCTCTGTTCGACGAAAAAGAGAACAAGATCGGTTCCTTCGCGCTGTTCTCCGATATCACGGCTCGAAAGCAACAGGAGGAAGCGCTGCTACAAGCTCGGAAAACAGCCGAAGAGGCCACCCAGATGAAGTCCATGTTCCTCGCGAACATGAGCCATGAGATTCGCACCCCGATGAACGCCATCATCGGCCTCTCGTACCTCGCCCTCAAGACTGATCTCGATAACAAGCAGCGAGACTATGTCAGTAAGATCCACAACGCGGGTACCTCACTTCTGGGCATTATCAATGACATCCTGGACTTCTCGAAGATCGAAGCCGGAAAACTCGACATCGAAACGACGGACTTTCTTCTCGACGAGGTCATGAACTCAGTGACGACCTTGACCGGGCAAAAGGCACAAGAGAAAGGCTTGGAGTTCCTTCTGGATGCCCCGAGTTCTGTACCCCAGAACTTGCTGGGGGATCCACTGCGTCTGGGGCAAATCATCACAAACCTCGTCAACAATGCGGTCAAGTTCACAGAGCGGGGGGAGATTCGGCTCCAGGTGGAATTGTTGAAGAAGACGGGCGACAAGGTCAACCTGAAGTTCTCGGTGAGAGACACGGGTGTAGGCATGACTCGCGAACAGGCCGCAAAACTGTTTCAGCCATTCATGCAGGCCGATATGTCCACGACCCGGAAACATGGGGGGACCGGGCTGGGTCTCACGATCTCGATGCGTCTCGTGGAGATGATGGGGGGGCGCATCTGGCTTGAAAGCGAACCGGGCGCTGGAACCACCTTTCTCTTCACCGTCTGGCTTGGCGTGGGTTCTGCGACAGGTCCCAAGGATCGGGTTCCTGAGCGTCTGCAGGATCTTTCCGTACTGGTGGTGGATGACAATTCTGCGGCCAGAGAGATTCTCGTGGATACCCTCAGTGGAATTACGCGCCGGGTCGATGCCGTCGCTTCCGGTCCCGAAGCGGTCGCCTCGGTGGTGCAACACGCAGAATCGGACCCCTACGATCTGGTGTTAATGGATTGGCGAATGCCCGGAATGGACGGTCTGCAAGCCACTCAGATCATTCGGCAGAACAGTCAGATCGCCCAACAGCCCGCTATTGTCATCGTGACCGCCTTTGGCCGGGAAGAGGTGCGCGAGGAAGCCGAGAAGTCCCATGTGGATGGTTTCCTTCTCAAGCCGGTGACAAAATCCACGCTCGTTGACACACTGGTCTCCCTTTTTCGCTCAGCTTCTGACGAAGGGACCGGGATGGGGGCTGTGGCCGATCAACAAGAAGCCATCCTGGCAGGCATGCGCATTCTGCTGGCCGAAGACAACGAGATCAACCAGCAGATTGCCGTGGAACTGCTGGAAGGGGTTGGCGCTTTCGTTGATATTGCGAACAACGGACGAGAAACCGTGGAGAAGCTGCAGCAGGGATCTTTTCCCCCGCCTTACGACCTGGTGCTCATGGATCTGCAAATGCCGGAGTTGGACGGGTATCAGGCCACCGCAAAGATCCGTGACGACGTGCGGCTCAAGGATCTTCCCATCATCGCTATGACCGCCCACGCCACGATCGAGGAGCGTCAACGCACCTTACAGGCAGGCATGATTGATCACATCACGAAACCCATTGATCCCGACGCGATGTTCGAAACAATCCTGCGATGGATCAAGGTAAACCCCGGCGCAAGCCCTTCACGCACACAACCACTCGACGTCCCCCCCGCTCACACGGAGGAGAAAATCCCCGACTTGCCGGAAATACCGGGGTTGGATACGGCGGCTGCGCTCAAACGGGTTGGAGGCAATCGCAAACTCTACTTGAGTCTCTTGCGGAAATATCTGGAAGGGCAGGAGAATGCTCCCGACCGGATTTCGCAGGCGCTGAGCGCAGGGGACCGGCAGAGTGCGGAAATTCTTGCTCACACGGCAAAGGGGGTTTCGGGGAATATCGGCGCCACGGCGGTTCAACTGGCCGCAGGGGAACTCGAACATGCCATCAAACACAATGAACCTGCCGAACAGACACAGGCCGCTCTCGAACGTTTCGCCAGCGCCCTGTCTGAATTCATAGGAAATCTCAAGCCCGCCCTCCTTGCCGGCTCACCGGAACCTGAACCGAGTCGCGATGCGCAGAGTGTACCGTCCGACATTGGCCCGATTGTCCGGCGCTTGGCAGACCTTGCCCGGGAAAACGATAGCGAGGCCGTTGACTATATGGAAACGGTTCGAGCCGACCTGCGAGGGACACTCACGGACAACGAGCATGCGGAACTGGAGAAAGCCCTTTCGATGTATGACTTTGCAGGGGCGCTCCAGTGCCTGACCAATGTGGCCGAGCGGTTGAATATAGCGCTTTAAGGGGGGGGACCTTTGCTTGGCCTCTTCAGAAGACAGGAAAAGGCCCTTTGTCTCACGCGCCAGAGTCTTCAGGCCTCGTTGGCCTTGTCGGCAAGGATGCGGTTGGGTGAGCTGCGGGATTGCGGGGGCTATAAGAGGAAGGTCACAAAAAGGATAACGAGGAGCGCGGTTCTTTGACACGGAGGAAAAGTCGTGATAGTCTGCACGAACGCCTTGTGTTTGACGGAGGAGGTGTTCCGTTATCCGGGCGTCTGGGCCGTTGTTTTTCGGAGATTTTCGGGTTTCCCTCTGATGGGCCACCGGAGTTTCATCTTTCCCCGCTTGCTCGGCCATTGTTACCGTTCAGGCTATTGGTTATAGGTTATGCATCCGTCTGCCACACGCCCGTCGTTTCACTCCAGAGCCTTGGCGCTTCTTTTTTTCAGTGTTGTGCTGTGGGGCGTTGGGCCGCTTTTTATCAAGTACTTTACAAATTTTTACGACCCCTGGACCCAGAACGCCTTCCGGTATTCCTGCGCGGCGCTCATGCTGCTTTTCGCCGTTCCGTTCCAACGCCACACGTCGTTTCGCCTGACGCGCGCCCAGTGGGTCAAGCTCGGTTTGGTGGCCCTTCCCAACGTGGGGCTTCAGATCAGTTATGCGTCCATGTTCTACTTTCTCTACCCGTCGGTGGCCAGTCTGGTCATGCGTATGAGCATTCTGTTCGTCTGTCTCCTTTCGTTTCTGTTTTTCGCGGACGAGCGTCAGATTGTTCGTTCCTGGGGGTTTCTGTCGGGTGCGGTTTTGGGACTTGGAGGGCTGGTGGCGGTCATTGCCGGGCAGGATCCGGAGATTCTGTCGCGGTTGCAGGTCAGCCAGACGGCATTCTGGATCGGGGTGGCGATCGCTCTGGGGTACGCATTCTTTATGGCTGTCTATACCCTGATGATCAAACGGCTGGTGCGCGATGTCCCCCCGATTGTTTCGTTCACCCATGTGTCGTGGATGACCAGTCTGGTGATGATTGCCCTGATGCTGGCTTTGGGCCAACCTTCCGACCTCTGGACAGCCCCCCTGAAACCCCTCGGGTGGATGGTGTTCACGGCGTTTGCCAACATTCTGGTCGCCCATACCACGCTTTACGCCGCTCTGCGTGAGATCAAGGCCGTGGTGTCCAGCACCTTGATGCTCCTGACACCCTTCATCACCTGTGTGGGATCGGCCCTGGTCTATGACGACCGCCTCTCGACGGTTCAGATCGCCGGTGGGGTGTCGGTTCTGGTGGGCGCCTGGTTGGCCGGGTTGGCCCAGGCGCGTCTCACCGCCCAATCGAGCGAGTAGCCTGCGTTCCGTATTTGCATCCGCTTTTGCATTCGTGCTATAGTAACCTATTGACATCAGGTTGCGAGGGACCGTCTCGGTATAAAGGGGCGGGAGTTGGGGTCGTTCCTGGTGGATACCTCATCGAAAGAAGTCATCGGTGACTTCGTGTGGAAAGGAGATTTCCTCCATGAAACGAATGCTTGTGGCGATAGATTTCAGCGATGTTACCGAGGATGTCGTGCGGGTCACGCTCGAGTTGGCTCAGGCTTTTCAGGCCGAAGTGTGTCTGATTCACGTCGAGGAGCCGGAGCCGGATTTCGTGGGTTATGAGCCGGGGCCGCAGTATGTGCGCGACACCGTGGCGGCGAACATCCGTTTGCATGGTCGGGAACTGCACGAAATCCGCGACCGTTTTGCCGCGGAGGGGATCGAGGCCAAATCCCTCCTGATTCAGGGCATTACGGCCGAGAAGATCCTGACGGAAGCTCGCCGTCTGGAAACCGATCTGATCGTGCTTGGAACCCACGAGCACGGGTTGTTTCACCACCTGCTGCTCGGAAGCGTTCGCGACAGCCTGGTCGCCCACGCGCATTGCCCGGTGCTGGTGGTGCCCGTCCGGAAAGATTGATTCTCGCCGGGTCTTTTTGGAAAAAACAGGATAACAGGAGCGACAGGAGACGAATCGAATTTCGCCACATCCTGTAAATCCCGTTATCCTGTCTGCTTTTTTTCGTTTCGTTTCCTCACACGAAGGATTCTCAAAATGGGATAGAAGATTGTTTCCGGATACCGTCCGGATCGTGTCCTTCTGAATGCGGCGGAGTATCAGTACTCACTTCTTCAGAAAATCCACGAGGGTCTGTTTCACTTCTTCCCGGTCGTAGTCCCAGAGCAGCATGTGGTCCGACTTGTTGAACCACACGAGTTGCTTATCAGTTGAGGAGAACGTGTTAAAGGCTTTTTCCGCCGCTTTCGGGTTCGCGGCGCCGTCGTGGGGGGAGTGGACCATCAGAACCGGACAGGTGACCTTCTGGAGCACTTCCGGTTGGCGCACGTGTCGTCCAAGCGCGAGCAACTGGCGCGCCCCCGAGGTGGGCAGGGTCCGGTACATGAAAAACTTCCCGATCTGCTCGCGATCGTTGATTTTGACGAAAACATCGGAACGGGGCAGGTAGGGGGCTGCCCAGGAAACGAGCGGATTCCAGGCCTCAGCCGGCAGGATGTAGTACCATTCGTACGAAACCCGGTAATAGGGGGCGACGAGCGCCAGACGGTCCACTTTCTCGCGGGTGGACAGCAGAGTCGAAAGGGTGCCGCCCATCGAGAACCCCACCACGTAAACCCGGTCGAATTCGGCGCGCAGCTGGCGGTACTCGGTCTCCACGGCGCGGTAAAGCGCGCCGTCGGGCTGGTAGGCGAAGTCCGGTTCCGTGGTCCCGTGGCCGGGGAGGCGCATGAGCCGCACGGTCATGCCTTCCTTGACCAGTTTTTCTCCCAGGTCGTTGTAATCCTGGCGCGAGCTCAGAAATCCGTGGATCAACAGGCAGGCCGTTCGCGAGGTGGGGCCTTCGAGTGTGGCGGGCCGCAGGGTGACGGCCTCGGTCCCCTCGATCACGCCGGTCAGGGGATCGCGCGGGTAGTCGGCAATCTCCTTCCGAATGCGCCTGTCCATCAGGCACGATTGAAACAGGATGGCGCTGGCGAGCAGCAAGAACAGAACCCACCCGCTCCGCCGGCCATATTTTCGTAGTTTTCTTTCTTTCGGAGTTTCCTGCATTTTGTTTCGTTTTCCTTTCTCGGGATCTATTGGGGATTATTTGTTTCTGAAGAAGCCTTGTCAACCCGCGACCTGGGGAAGAATACATAAGAGGATCGTAATGTACCCAAGCTCGACTGTCGAAAGGGCCAGATCTGCCGTATCTTCCGTTACTGTCACAATGTATCCGACGGATGACAGGAGTCTCAAAGTATCGAGCCAACAGTCATGGATGGGTTGCTTGATCTTGACTTGTTGCTCGACTACATAGGGTCCGGATACTTCCCACTCTGGTCCATTTTTTTTAAAGAGGTGGATTTGGGTTCCTTCTCCTGTCCGAGTCGCATCGACATACAGAATGGAATCTGGTTTATACTTGTTGTCGCCCTTCCTCAATGTTTCCAGGTAGAATTGTCTGTTCTTTTCCTGCCGGGTCTTTAAAGCCTTTTTCGGTGTTGTTCCATCTAGATCAAAGACTATTTCGGCGTATTTGTCCGATTTGTTCGAGGTGAGGGAGTTTGTTTCATGAATGAAAGCGGGGCCATTCCCTTGTGTCGGGAGCAGGTATGTCATTCCCTTCGAATTTTTCTCCCAGTTGGCAAAATCCTGTGTGTCATATCGTAAATACTCCTGAGAATCGAGTTTTGTCGTTCCCTGGAAGTCACAGGTACTCTCCGTATGTTTTGTTTTGAGGGGTTTGAAACTTCGTCGATATTCTGTGAATCTGGCTGTGTGGTGATCGGACTCAATTTCCCATCCTGAAGCATGGGCTGCGTAGTACGGGATGAATATAATGGCTTTAGTGATGTCTGCGGGTACCGTCACCGAGTATCCCGCAGAAGATAGAACGCCTAATGTTGTATTCCACGGTGTACTATTGGGAGTGGATTGTTCGCTCATCGTCCCATCAGAAGTCAAGTTATCCTCGGAGAGAGTATGGGTGTCGGATTGAAGGCTTTTTCGACATTTTGTAAGTTTGGCTGTACAACTGTCGCTTGCTATTAGTTCATCTCCTATCACGCAAATCACTCCGCAATTGCATAGAAACAGGGTGTACATCGCACAACCCAACAAAAGGCCGATCTGACGGATCATTTCTCTTCCGCAATGGTCGTTGTTTTTTTCTCGTGTTTCCGGCATTCTACGGCCTTCCTTTCTATGAGATTTCTTGAGTAGTATCTGTTTCTGAATCTCTTTATTCAACCCGCGACTGGGGGAAGAATGGTATAGGCGGCTGTCAACAATGCAAGGCCAGCGCTTAGAAGGGCTGTATCTTCGGTTACCGTCACCAGGTATCCGGCGGATGACAGGGCGGCCTTGGTGTCGGTCCAGCAGAGATTGTCCAGGATCGGTTGCTCGACAACATACGATTTGGAGAGGTCCCATTTTGTCTTGTTTCGGGTGAAGAGGGTGATTCGAGTCCCTTCTCCGGACCGGGTTGCACAAACATACAAAAGGATGTCCGGGGTACGTGAAGACAACCTGGTATCCGTTTCCAATCGCACGAGATAGAAATCCGATTTTTCTTTCTGCTGAGACTCCCGATTGGTCTGTGATAACTTTTCATCGAGGTCAAAAACAATGCCAACGGGTTTGTTCGGTCTCTTCTGGACAGGAGAATTCGCTGTCTGGATAAGCGCAGGACCGTTGCCCTGTCTGGGCAGAAGATAGGTGATTCCCTCGGAATTCCTGTCCCAGTTGGCAAAGTCTTTTGTGTGAAAACTCAGATATTCCTGAGAGGCGATTTGAACGGTTCCCTGAAAAGTACAGGTTGTCTCGGTGTATTCCGCTTTACGAGGGAGAAGACTCCGGCGATATTCCGTAAATTTCGCTGTCTGGCCTCTTTCCTGGTACCAATCTTTGAGAAAAAGTACGGAGTATCTTGGGATGTCTGCCGGTACTGTCACCACATATCCGGTCGAAGCGAGGACGCTCCAGGTTGTGTCCCATTGTTGATCATTCTGGGTCGGGGATTCACTTTCCGTATCGGCCGAAGTCGGGGCATCCTTTGAGGATGGGGTGTCGTCCGATTGAAAACTTTTCCGATATTCGGTGAGTTGTTGAGAATAACCGTCGCTTTCGACGGCATTTTCCACAAGAACAAGGAATGCACAATTGGTCAGGAAGAAGGAACACGCCAGACAAACCAACAAGCCCCCAACTTGACGGATTATTCTTCTGTCGGAGTGGGTTGATCTGTCTTCTTTCAGGTTTTTCGGCATTTGGATGTCCCTCTTTTCTCGAAGCATCTCTCGGGGCGATGAATTCGAGAGGATATCCGTCGGTATGCAAGTTGGAAGCCAGAATTCAATAATATCCTGTTGTGCTGATTTTAATCGGGTTAGGTCGGGTGTCCTGTTTGTTCTGATTTGTCGAGATCTTGGTTGGCCTGACAATAAATGTCAGGGCTGTGTTCTGAAAATGTCTGTTCGAGAGTCTCAAATCCACTCGGAGGCAAAGGGACACCGGACGCTGTGGTCCGGTTCCGGGGTGTCCAATTGAGGGATTTCGTGTCGGCACCGCTCGCGGGCGTGGGGACAGCGGGGGTGGAAACGGCACCCGGTGGGCCAGTCGAGGGGGCTGGGGACGTTGCCCTCGATGGGAGAGAGGCGTTGACTGCGGAGATGTCCCCCTATCCGGGGGATCGAACGCAGGAGGCCCTGGGTGTAGGGGTGGAGTGGGTGTTGAAAAAGCGTTTCGACCGGGGCGGACTCGACCACCTGCCCGGCGTACAGGACCACGACGTCGTGGGCGATCTGGGCCACCACCCCCAGGTCGTGGGTGATGAGTTGGAGAGCGGTGCCGGTGTTTTCCTGCAAATCGCGCATCAGGGCGAGGATCTGGGCCTGAATGGTGACGTCCAGGGCCGTGGTGGGTTCGTCGGCGATCACCAGATCGGGGTTGCAGGCCAGCGCCAGGGCGATCAGGACCCGTTGGCGCATGCCGCCACTCAACTGGTGGGGATAGTCGCGGGCGCGTTGGGCGGGCGCGGGGATCTGGACCTTTTCGAGCATTCCCACCGCTTCAATCCAGGCCTCGCGTCTGGAAATCTTCTGGTGGAGCCGGAACGCCTCGGCTACCTGGTCCCCGACGGAGTAAAGCGGGTTCAGGGCGGTCATGGGTTCCTGAAAAATCATGCCGATCTGCCGTCCCCGGTACTCGAGGAGGGCGGCCTCGTCCAGGTCGAGGAGATTGACGCCCTTGAAGAGAACCCGCCCCGATTCAATGCGGCCCGGCGGAGTGGGTACCAGTCCCAGGATTGCCAGTGCGGCCACGCTTTTCCCACAGCCAGATTCGCCGACCACCCCGAGGGTCCGGCTCCGGTCGAGCGAATAGGAGACGCCATCCACGGCGCGCGCCACCCCGTCGCGCAGGTGGAAATAGACGCGCAGATCCTGAATCTCCAGGAGGGGAGGAGGGGGGGGCAGGGAGTAGCCGGGTGTCTCTGGGGAGATAACCGGATTGGGGGGATTCAAGGGGACTGGAACCATCGGGAGGACTCCTCCCGGTGATTATTCTCCGTGGATGACCCATCGTGCAAGCTCTTGTTGAGACGGAGGATGGGGAAATCAGGAACTCCTCATTGTTCTATATGACCTTTCGGTTTACTCAACCCCATCTTCGGGCCTTCATAAAGAGAGAAAGGAGGCTCTGAGGTGGCATGGGCGTCTCGCCCATGAAGGAGCTCCGGAACATGTTCCGCGAGTTTTCAGAACCGCGCCGGCGGGGACGCCGGCGGTACGAACCGCCTCACGGGCGGGACGCCCGTGCCACTCCGGGCTATCCCCATTGCTTTTGGCCGATGAAGAGTGGTAGATTGTCCGAAATCGAATGCCACCGGGGTTTCTTTGAAACGTGGCCTGATGGAGGAGGAGGGGCGAGTATGAAAATTTACCCGGGTTTGTTGCTCTCGTTTCTGTTTCTCATCGCTTTCCCTTCCTGGGGCGAGGACGTGTATCCCCGGCCCGAGTGGAAGGAGTCGCGCGACCCGATTGCGAGTCCAGCGGCCTATGCTGGGGGGGAGATCGCGATTTATGGCGGGGACCAGCCCCAGAGTCTCAACTACCTGCTCGACAATAATGTTTTTTCCTGGAATGTCTGGGTCCTGCTGTATGAACCGCTCGTGAACAGCGATTCTTTGACGCTGGAACCGGTCCCCCAGATTGCCGAGAAGTGGGCGATTTCGGACGATAAGAAGACGTTCACGTTCTGGATCAACCCGCAGGCGCGGTGGAGCGACGGGCAACCGATCACGGCTGAGGATGTGAAGTGGACCTTCGACACGATCATGGACCCGAAGAACCTGACGGGAGTTCAGAAGTCGAGTCTTCAGGGGTTCGAGTCGCCGACGATTCTGGGACCGCTTCAGATTCAGTTCCAGGCGAAAGAGGTCCACTGGCGCAACTTCCTCGAGGTGGGGATTCTGCGCGTATTGCCCAAGCATGCCTTCGAGGGGAAGGATTTCAATCTGATCAACTTCGAGTTTCCGGTGGTTTCCGGTCCCTACCGCCTCGAAAAGATAGATCCGGGTATCATGATCACCCTCCAGCGGCGTGCGGACTACTGGCGGAACAATGCGCCGAGTCTCCAGGGGATGTACAACTTCGAACGGGTCAAGTTCCGGATGTATGGCGATCCGAACAACGCGCTGGATGCCTTCCTGAAGGGGGAGATAGATTTCTTCGCGGACACGACCGCCGAGCAGTGGATCAAACGGGCAGCGGGGGAAAAGTTTGACAAGAACTGGATCGTCAAACAGAAGGTTTACAACCACCAGCCGATCGGGGTGCGCGGGTTTGCGATGAACATGCGTCGCGCGCCATTCGACGACGCGCGGACTCGCCGGGCGATGGCGCTTTGTCTCAATCGCGAGTTCATGAACAAAACGCTGGCGTACGACCAGTACGTGCTCCAAAAATCCTATTATGAGGATCTCTATTCCGTGGAAAGCCCCTGTCCGAACGAGTTGATTCCGTTCGACAAGGAACAGGCGCGGCGTCTGTTGGCCGAGGCGGGATGGAAGGCGAATCCGGGGACAGGGATTCTGGAAAAGGACGGAAAGCCCTTTTCGTTCGAGTTCCTCTCGCGCAGTCCCATCGAGGCGAAGTACCTGAATGTCTATCAGGCGGACCTGAAGGAGGTCGGGGTGGAGATGCGGATCGCCCAGAAGGACTTTGCGGCATGGCTCAAGGATGTCACGCGCTTCAATTTCGAGATGACGATGGTCAACTGGAACGCCGTGGTGCTGCCCTGGAAGGACCCGCGCGCGCAGTGGCATTCGAGCGAAGCGAAACGCGAGTCGGGGAACAATCTGGTGGGGTTCATGAACGAAGAGGTGGACCGGATTGTGGAGGGTTACAAAAATCTCTTCGAGTTGAAGGAGCGACTGGAGGCGTGCCGGAAGATTGACCAGATCGCCGTGAAGGAGACGCCGTATGCCTTGCTCTGGTATGTGAACCATGCGCGGCTGCTCTATTGGAACAAGTTCGGGACGCCGTCGACGGTGTGCGACAAGTACGACGATGGGAAGATGGCGTGGGTTTACTGGTGGCTGGACGAGGACTCGAAGGCCGACCTGACCGACGCCATGTCCACCGGGAACGCTCTGTCGGCCCGGAAGGCCGAGATCCGTTTCGATCAGGAGTTTCGGCCCGCAGGAGGCGCCCAATAACGATGAATTCCGGCTTTTTGAAACAGGCGGTGTGACGTGGCGCGTCTGGCGTATTTTCTCAAACGTCTGTTGCTTGTGATCCCCACCTTTCTGGGGATCACGATGGTGTGTTTTGCCCTGTGTCAGTTTGTGCCGGGCGGGCCGGTGGAACAACGCCTGGCCCGGATCCGGATGGCCGAACAGGGCGGAGGTCGAGGCGGGGCGGGCGAGAGTCTGCGGACGGAAGACATTCAGGCGATTCAGGCCTATTACGGGTTCGACAAACCGGCGCCGCTTCGTTACTGGGAATGGCTCGTGAAGAACCGTCTCGGGGTGACGGCCCAGTCCTACAAGTATCCGAACAGGACGGTCTGGGAGTTGATTGTCGAGCGGTTGCCGGTGTCCCTGATTTTCGGGATCACGGGTTTTCTGCTTTCCTACCTCATCTGCATCCCGCTTGGGATTGTCAAGGCGTTGCGGCACAACACCGCGTTCGATCTGGCGTCGAGTCTGCTCGTATTTGTGGGGTACGCAATTCCGCCTTATGCCTTGGGGATGATCCTGAAAACCACACTCTGTGGGACTGTTGAGGGCTGGCCCGATCTGTTCCCGCACGGGGGATTCACCTCGGATGGATTCGAATCCCTGACGCTGTGGGGCAAGACCCTCGACATCGCGCGCCACATGGTGCTGCCGGTTCTCTGTTATATGGTGGGGCATTTTGCGTTTCTAACCCTGCTGATGAAGCATTCCCTCCTGGAGGAGGTGGCGAAAGATTATGTCCGAACGGCGCGGGCCAAAGGGTGTTCGCGTTGGCGCACCGTCTGGGTTCATGTGTTGCGCAATTCGCTCATCCCGATTGCGACGGGGCTGGGGGGGGCATTGACCTTGATGTTTGCCGGGTCGGTGTTGATCGAAAACGTGTTCGAGATTCCGGGGATGGGCCGTCTGAGCCTGGAGTGCCTGGTCAGCCGGGACTACATGGTGTTCATGGGGATTCTGTCCATCACCTCTCTGTTGACCTTGCTGGGCAACCTGCTTTCCGATTTCTGTTATGTCCTGATTGACCCGAGGATTGACTTCGCCCCATGAATTGGACCCTTTTCAGACCGAACCCTGTCATGCGGAAACGGCTGCGCCGGTTTCGGGGGATGAAACGCGCCTGGTGGGCGTTCTGTCTGTTGATGGGGGCGTTTGTGCTGAGTCAGGGAGCGGAGTTCTTCTGCTCCGACCGGCCGCTGTATGTGCGCATGGAAGGAGAGACATATTATCCGGCGCTTCGTTCCTGTCTGAAGAATCGTTTCCATTTGGGGCGGGAATACACCGAGCACGATTTTCTTAAAAATGGGAACCAGACCCCGCCTCGCTATAAAGCGCTCGTTCAAAGTGAAATGTTCAGGGAAAATCCAGACAATCGGATGTGTTTTCCGGTGATTCCGTATGGCCCGGACGAGATTCTGGACCCGGAGAGTCTGGAGATTCCGAATGAGGTCCGGGTGGTGTTTTCTCCCGCGCCGTTGACGGGTTCCGTGAATCTGTTACCGGATGGGAAGGTCGAGACTTCTCTCGGAGCGGGTTCTTTTTTGGGACTGAAAGAGGAGGATGTCCCTGGTATGGCGTTCGAGGCCTGGTATCCGCTGGAGGGGGAACTGAAGGAAGCGTTGGCCGCGCGTTTTTCAAACCAGGAGGCGCCTCGTTTTGAGAAAGAGGTTGTGAGTTTGAAACCGATTCCGTCCGAGTCGGGAGCCGTTGAAGCGACTCGCCGGGTGGTGGTGAGTCTGCCGCCTTATGCTCCCCGTTCCCGAGCGCCGAAGTCGGTTCGCTTGACACTGCGGGAGGTCTCCGACTCTGAGGCAACGGCGGAATGGGTGGTATTCGATGAACAGAGGCAACTCCTTCAGGTGAAATCGGACGCCTGGCAGTCGGTCTCGAAAGAGGAACAGGCTAAGATAGAGGAATTGGTCCAGGCGCGGTTTAGCGGCGAGGTGGAGAATCAGACGCTGGATCTGGCGGGGAAGCGGTTTCTGGTCAAGTTTGAGAAGACGGAGGTTCGCTGGCCGTTCGAGCCCGTTCGAGGACACCCTCTGGGGATTGACAATTCAGGTCGGGATGTCCTGGCGCGGATTATCTATGCGTTTCGGATCGCCCTGAGTTTCGGGCTGTTGCTGGTTTTTTTCTCCCTGGCGGCGGGCGTGGTGGCCGGGGGCGTGATGGGGTACTGGGGCGGTTGGGTGGACCTGACCGGTCAGCGGTTGATCGAGATCTGGGTGGCTGTCCCCTTTCTGTATGTCATGATGCTGTTGGGGAATGTTCTCGGGCGCAGTTTCGGGCTTTTGCTGGTGGTGTACGGTCTGTTCAACTGGGTGGGGATTTCGTATTATGTCCGGGCGGAGTTTTTGCGGCTGCGCAAGTTGCCGTTTGTCGAGGCGGCGCGGTGCCTGGGGGTGCCGACGTGGAAAATCCTCTTCAAGCACATCCTGCCGAACGCCCTGACGCCGGTGGTGACGTATTTCCCCTTTGCCCTGGTGGGGGCGATAGGTTCGCTGACGGCGCTCGATTACCTCGGGTTCGGGATGCCGCCTCCCACGGCGAGCTGGGGCGATCTGTTGAATCAGGCGCAGACCCACCGGTGGGCCTGGTGGTTGACCGTGTATCCGGCGCTGGCTTTGTCGGGGGTCATGATTCTGGGCGTGTTTATCGGGGAAGGGGTTCGGGCCGCCTTTGAATCGCGCGATTCCGGGAGGATTTTGTAGTTGGAGATCACGGTGGATTTTCTCGATTTCGAGTGGAATGGATAAGGATTGTGAATCTGGAAAGTAAGGCCATTTTACGGGAACAGATTTTACGGGTACGCGGGGGAATACCGGACGATTTGCGCCGACAGTGGGACCGCCGGATCGAAGAAACACTTATATCCTGTGAGGAGTGGTGTCAGGCGCGCCGCGTTCTGGCGTATTGTTCCATGCCGGATGAAGTGGGGACGGCAGGCATTCTGAAAGCGGCGTTCGATCAGGGAAAGCGGTTGGCGCTTCCGCGTTGTCTGCGGGGAACTCCCTGTTTTGAAGCGATTGAAATACGCGATTTTGAGGCGGACCTGGTGTCGGGAAAGTTTCGGGGTCTCCGGGAACCGGTTGCGGCATTGTCGGCCTGGGATCAGGAGCAGGACGGATCTTTCGATCTGATCGTGGTACCGGGGGTGGCTTTCGACCGGACGGGAAACCGGTTGGGGTTCGGCGCGGGGATGTACGACCGTTTTCTGGAGAAGATCCCCGCCTGTCCGCCCCTGGTGGCGTTGGCGTACAATATTCAGATTGTGGACAGGATCGAGAGCGAGGCGCATGATTGGCGAATGGATGCGATTGTCACCGAAACCGGAATGATTCGGATATCGGAAGATGTGTAAGTCGAATTCGATGATTGAAAAGAGAACGCTTGCGCCTTCTGGATGTGGCGTGGCAACATGGACCGTGTTTTGACCGCTTGGAGACGCGAGCGTTGCCCAAGAGGCGAAGAGGGGATCAATTTTCTGGTTGGAGATTTCTTAGTTGACTGAAAGTGGTGGGGAAGACAATCCGAAGGGCCTGCGTTCTGGATTCGCTTTGCGTCTGTTGGCTATTTCATTGCGGACCTACTGGCGACAGCATGGGACGGTGGCCGGTGTTCTGGCGGTAGGGGTTTTTTCGCTGGCGTTGGCTTGGATTGTGGGGTTTGGATTGCGGCAATCCGTCAATCGGCACGTGAACGAATTGTTCCCTCCCGAGCGTATCGTGTTGCGTCCCCGGGCGCTTTCGCTTCTGTGGCTTCAGGTCGAAACGGCCAAGGTCACCCCGGCGGTTCTCGATAAGGTCCGGGCGATCGAGGGTGTGGCGCGGGTGTCCCCCGAGGTGACTCTTCAGTTTCCCGTGTCCGCCGAAGCGAATCTGTTCGGCAGCACGATTTGTTCGGACATTGCCGTTACTGGGGTGGAAAAATGGATTCTGGGACCGGATGCTCCGAAGGATTTCGAGGATGACCCGGATTCTGAAAAACCCATGCCGGCGGTGGTTTCCAGTTACTTTCTGGATCTCTACAACATGAGTCTGGCGGAGAGCAACGGAATGCCCAAGTTGAGTGTCTCGGCTTTGGTTGGGCGGAATTTCCGGTTGATTCTGGGGAATTCCGTGGTGTCGAGCCAGATTCCGGCGACTGGAGCAGGGGGAGATCTGACCCGTTTTGTCCCGTGTCAGGTCGCGTCGCTTTCGTACAACCCCCAATTGTTGAGTCTGATGATTCCTCTCAAGACCGTTGAGCGGTTCAACCGTGAATTCGGAATTCAGGAGCCGACCTATCGGGCGCTCCATGTGGAACTCACTTCTCCCGAAATGTACGATTCCTTTCTCAAGGCGCTTCCCGAGTTGGGGCTGGAACCCTCCAACACGCAAGCCACCTGGCGCAAGGCGGCTCTCATTCTGGGGCTGGTGAGTCTGGGTTTTTCCGCGTTTGGAGTGTTGGTGTTCGGACTGGTGGCCGCGTTTGTTTTCTCGACTCTGAACTGGATGCTGACGCGGCGGGTTCGGGAGATCGCGCTTTTCCGGGCCTTGGGGGCCAGTTCGGCTCAGGTGGGGAGTTTGTTGTTGATTGAAATCGCGATCAGTTCCGGTCTGGGGGCGTTGGCCGGAGGGATGGGCGCGGCAGGGGCGCTCTGGGGACTTGAACATTGGTATCAGGGGCTGCGGGTCAATTGGGCCTTTCTGCCCGAGACGCTGGTGGGTTATCCGGGCGTTCAACTGGCCGTGCTGGTTCTGGTCTGCTGGGGCGCCGCGACACTGATGGCGCTCAAGCCCGTTCTGTTGCGATCCCGCGAAAGCATTCCAATGATTCTAAACCGGGAAGGTTGAGAATCGTCGTGAGGTTCCCCCCGTCCATTGGACAGGGATCGGGTAGGATTAAGGTGTGACGCCTGACGACCCGATCATGTTTTTTTCTCGCTTATTTGACGGAAGGGGCGGTCGGGGTCGGTTCCCGCGTCCCGTCCCCTTCGCGTCGTTTTGAGGGCATCTTTAACCTACCATTCGGCGCTGATCGGATCAATTCATTTGGTCAGCGAAATCTCTGTTTTGCTGCTTCGCAGTCTCAAAGCCGTTCGCCCAGTGAACCTCCTGGGGCGTGCGGTAGCCAAGCGACTGATGCGGCCGCTGCGTGTTGTAGAATCGGAAGTACGCCCCGAGCGCCTTGTCCGCAGCGGGCGGGTCCGCATACTCGCACAGGTACACCTCCTCGTACTTCACGCTGCGCCACAGGCGTTCCGTGAAGATGTTGTCGAAGCAGCGGCCCCGCCCGTCCATGCTGATCCGGATGCCGCTCTCCTCCAGCCGTTTCGTGAACGCCCCGCTGGTGAACTGCACGCCCTGGTCGGTGTTGAAAATATCGGGACACCCCAGACGCAGCGCCTCGTCGAGAGTCTCGACGCAAAACGAGGTGTCGAGCGAGTTCGAGAGCCGCCACGCCAGCACGTAACGGCTGAACCAGTCGATCACCGCCGTCAGGTAGAGAAAACCGCCCGCCAGGCCGATGTACGTGATGTCGGACGCCCAGACCTGGTTGGGGCGCACGATCGGCAGATCCCGCAGCAAATACGGGTACTTCTTGTGCTGCGGCGCGCTGTGGCTCAGGCCCTTGCGCGGCGCCACGGCCCGCAACCCCATCACCCGCATGAGCCGCTCGACCCGCTTGTGGTTGATCGGCTGGCCGAGGGTGCGCGAGAGGTGCGCGGTCATCTTGGGCGAACCGTAGAACGGAAAGCAGGTGTAGATCTCGTCGATCCGGCGCATCAGTTCCAACTCCTGAGGGTCGCGTTCCACCGGCTGGTAGTAGTAGGTCGAGCGCGGCAGACCGAGCAGGGCGCACTGGCGCGAAATGGCCAGTTCCCCGTGCCCCGGCTCCACCAGCGCCCGCGCCTGGCCGGGGTCAAGCGCCGCACTTTTTTTTTAGCCAGTCGAGTTCCACCTTGAGCCGTCCGATCTGCTCGTAGAGTTGGCTGGTCTCTTCCGCCTCCTTTCCCGGCCGCTTGCGCCGGTCGGCGAAAGCCCCGCTCAGGGATTCCACCGCCTGCTTCTTCCACATCACCACCTGGTGGGGATGGATGCCGCGCTCGCTGGCAATCTCATTGATCGTCCGCTTGCCGCGAATTGCCTCCAGTGCCACCTCCGCCTTGAAAGACGCACTGAAACGTCGCCTCTTTTCGCTCATTTTCCCCACTCCTTCCTGGACACAAGCCTAACAGAATACCACCTTAAAGGCCTGTCCAGTTTTCGGGGGGAACTTCATCGGTCTTGTTTTTCTTATAGTGGCTTGTGAAAAGAGATAACCGCTGTTTTTGAATCCTGAAGGGATTCCCATTGAGTAGCCGTAGGTGACCGAAGGGAACCTACGGACATGTTCCCATAATACTTCAAACCCCGGTAGGGGTTACCCAATCATTGCTTTTGTTGGGGCACCCCTTCAGGGTGCGAAATTTATGATTCCTTTTCCGTGGGTTCCCTTCGGTCACCCACGGCTATTCAAGGACGGCCCCTTCGGGGCCAATCATTCATACTGCATATGGATAAAAATTTTTGGAAACATAGACAACCTCACTTTTCCACCACCGCCCGCAGGTATTCGATCAGCCGGTCCACTCCGGCGGTAGTCGAATAGAGATGGAACGAGAGGCGGATGAATCCGTCGCGTTCGGGCGCGAGGATTCCGCTTTCAGCGGCCATTTTCTTCGATAAGGCGCGGCTGTCCTGACCCGGCACATGGAACGCCATGATGCCCGAGCGTTTTTCGACCGGTCCGCCCCCTCGTACCTCACACCTGATCGCTTTCAATTGTTCAATCGCATAGTCTTGAATCGGGAAGACGTGGTTGCGCAGGTTTTCCAGCCCTACATCCAGAAGGAAGCGGGTGGCGGCGTTGAGGCCGACGTGGCCGTAGATATTGCGGGTTGAGTATTCGAAGCGCCGCATATCGGGCAGGTAGGTCAGATCGTAGTTCAGGTAATCGAGCGCGTTGACGACTGAGTTGCTGCCGACAAACGTCGGGGTGATGGTTTCGAGCAAGTCTTTCCGGATGTAGAGACACCCGGAACTGTGCGGGCCACAGAGCCACTTCCATCCTGAGGAAGCCAGGGCACAGACGTGCCACGCCTGCACGTCCACTTCACAGAACCCGAGCGCCTGCGCCGCGTCCACAAAGAAAAAGGTTCCAGCCTCCCGGCAGGCCTCGCCGATGATCTTCAGGTCGAAGCGGTACCCCGAGCACCATTCGACCGCGCTGATGGCGAAGAGGCGCGGACGTTTTTCCCGGATGGCGCGGGCGATTTCCGCCTCGTCGAGGCGTCCCTCCTGTTCCTCCAGAAGTTCCAACCGGAGGTTGAATCGCTGGGCGATGTTCATCCATGGGTAGATGGTGGAGGGGTATTCCTTGTTGAGGCTCATGACAAGATCGCCGGGTTTCCAGTCAAGACCGTTCGCAATGATGCAGGTCCCCTCGGCGGTGTGATGCGTGAAGGCGACTTCGCACGGCTCGGCGGCGTGCATCAGCGTGGCCAGGTTCTCGCGGAGTTGCTGGAGGTGCGGCATGTAGTGCAGTTCGGCGGCGAGTTGCCCGGCATCGGCCACCATTTGCAGGTACTCGCGTTCGGCCTCCAGAACGGATGCAGGGGTCAGGGTGATGCCGGCGGAGAGGAAGTAGAGTTCTTTGTTTTTCTGAGGAAACAGGGAATCTATGTCTTGCATGCCCATGAAGTAGAACCTTTTCTGGAGTTTTCGATCTTTCAGATGTTGTGCGCGGCCGAGATGGTGATGATTTGTTCGAGCAGCGTGGGGATGCTGTCCAGCGCCAGGGAGTTTGGCCCGTCGCACAAAGCACAGTCGGGGTTGGGGTGCGTTTCGAGGAAGAGTGCGTCCACACCGACAGCCACGGCGGCGCGGGCCAGAGGCGCGGCAAACTGGCGGTCGCCGCCCGAGGAGGTTCCGGCGCCTCCAGGCAACTGGACCGAGTGGGTGGCGTCGAAGACGACCGGGCAGCCCAGTTCCCGCATGAGCAGGAGACCGCGCATGTCCACCACCAGGTTGTTGTACCCGAAGGAAGCGCCACGCTCGGTCAGGGTGATGTGGTCGTTGCCCGCCTCGCGGATTTTTCCGATCACCTGACTCATGTCGGCGGGCGCCATGAATTGTCCTTTTTTCACGTTCACGGGTTTTCCCGTTTCGGCGATGGCCTGAATGAGGTCGGTCTGGCGGCACAGGAAGGCGGGGATCTGTATGCAGTCCACGGCCGCTGCGACGACGGGGGCGTCTTCCTCGCGGTGGACGTCGGTCAGGACGGGCAGGCCGGTGCGCTTGCGGACTTCGGCGAGCATTTCCAGCCCTTTTTCGAGGCCCGGTCCCCGGTAACTCCGGGCGTTTGTGCGGTTGGCTTTGTCATACGAGGCTTTGAAAATCAGCCCGATCCCGACTTGGGCCGTCATCTCTTTGAGGCGTTCTGCGATTTCCAGGGCCAGATCCAGGCTTTCCAGAACGCAAGGGCCTGCGATCAGCGCCGGAAGGGGTGTTCCCCCCATCTGGACGGAAGCGATCTGGACGGGATTTACGGGGGAGAGTGGCATGTGTGATTTTCCTGTTCTCTATCTTGGTGATACCTGTTTTTGTTCACGTCTTCCCAGACAAATGCCGGGAGATTCAATGTAAACGCCGGGAGGATAAAATGCAACCCCGGTGTCTCGGGATTTCTCTGCTTTTCAAAGGATCGGGCATATTTCCGGGTTAATATAGAACACTCATTTCCGGGTTCTTATGGATACGACTGGGTTTTGGATTTCTTTCACGTCGAAGGACGTATCTGTTGACGGGAAGCAGAAGAACGACTTATCATCATGAGGTATCCTGATGGGGTGTTGATTGGTCGCAGTTGCAGGCTTTGGCGTCAGGAGCGTTTTCCCATTTCCTCTGAGAAAAGGTAGAAGAACGTGATCTTCCTGAAAAAGCGTTTGTTTCCCCTATTGTCTTCCTTCCTAGTCCGTCTGACGGCTGCTGCGTTGTTTTTCGATTTGCTGGTGGTTATTTTTGCCGGGATCACCATACGGGAAAGCCAGACGGAATATGAAAAATTGGCTGCGGTGACCACTCAGAATCTCTCCGGTGTGCTCGATCAGTATATTGCTGGGGTGATCGAAAAAGAGGATATGGCGTTGGTTCAGCTGATGGAAGAGGCTCAAGTCCAGATCGCATCGGGAGGAATTGATGGAAACCGCTTAAATGCTTTTATTGCACGGGAACAGACCCGAGTTCCGGAATCCGTTTTGCTGTTTGTCGCCAATTCGCGTGGCGAAATCGCCTATGCCGGAGGGCGGGAACTTCCCACCCCCCTTCCAACCATTACGGATCGAGCCTATTACAAAGAATTACGCGATAATCCGCAGGCGGGTCTGGTGATTTCCGAGCCGTTGTTTGGCCGTATCAGGGGCACTTGGGCGATGGTCTTCGCGAGACGCATCAACGGCCCGGATGGAACGTTTCAGGGGGTGGCTTACGGCTCGATCGCACTGGATCATTTCCGTTCGATCTTTTCCGGTCTGGATGTTGATGAAAATGGCGTGATCGCCCTGTGTGATGGCAAATTGGATCTAATCACTCGTTATCCGGAATTGGAGGAGGGGGAGGAGGCAATCGGTCAACCCTTTCTATCGTCCGAGTGGCAGCAAAGGATACAATCGGCCCAAAGTTTGAAAACTTTCAATGCGTTCTCAATCCAGGATGAGATTCTGTATAAGTTTTCTGTCCGGAAGGTCGCTCATTACCCACTTTATGTCGTCGCGGGGCTTGCGGAAAAGGACTACCTGAGAAACTGGCGGGGGCATATTGTCCGGGCCATGGGGGGCGTTCTGATCTTTTTTCTGCTCACGTCTCTGGCTGCCGGCCTGTTGTATCGGGATTATGTCCAGAGAGAAAAACACGTCCAAGCTTTGGCTTATCACGAAGCGCGATTTCGAATTGTGGCTGAGAACACCTACGATTGGGAATTCTGGTCCGCGCCGGATGGCTCTCTTCTTTTTATTTCGCCTTCCTGTGAGCGTATGACTGGGTACGCTGCCGCGCAGTTCGAAGCGACTCCCTCTTTAATCGATCAGATTATTCATCCGGACGATTTGCCGGAGTATCAACGCAACAGGATGCTTGTTCAGGAAGATCTTGTGACCAGGGAGGTTTCTTTCCGTATTGTTCGTTCAGATGGGGTGGAGCGGTGGCTCGAGCAAATATGTCATCCCATCTTTGACGAAAAGGGGGAGTTGTTAGGTTGGCGGGGTTCGAACCGGGATGTGACCGACCGTCGCCGGACGGCGGAGGAATTGCGCGCAAGCGAAACGCGTTTCCGCACCTTGATCGAGAACTTGCAGACGGGTATCTATATTGTGCAGGAGGGGCTTCTGGTTTATGTCAATCCCGCATTGACCCGAATGATGGGATATGAAAGCGCGGAAGTGCTGGGCCGTTCACCGATGAGCATCGTTCACTCGGATGACCGATCCTTTGTGGAGGATCAATTGCGGCGGCGTCTGTCCGGTGACAGTGTTCCCAATCAATATGTGTTCCGGTGCATCCATAAGACTGGTCGGACGGTTTGCATTGAGGTGTTGGTGACGCTGATTGACTACAATGGCCGACCGGGAGTGATGGGCAGTCTGTTGGATATTACCGAGCGCGAGAAGGCTGTGAGGGCGCTTAAAGAATCGCAGCAGCAACTGGCTGATATCATAGATTTTCTTCCGGACGCGACGTTCGTCATTGATCGGGAAAAGCGGGTGATTGCCTGGAATCGGGCGATGGAGGAAATGACGGGCGTTCCCAAGCAGGAAATCATCGGTCAGGGGGATCACGCATATACAATTCCGTTTTATGGCAAACGTCGCCTGCAGCTGCTGGATCTTCTGGATCTGGACGATCGGGAACTCGAGTCGCGGTATCGGCATGTTCACCGGAAAGGGGACCGGCTTTACGCAGAGACCTTTGCCAATGCCTTGTATGGCGGCGTGGGCGCCCATATCTGGGTAACAGGCGCTCCGCTCTATAATGTGGAGGGGGAGCGCGTGGGGGCCATTGAGGCCATTCGAGATATTACCGCGCAAAAGCAGGTGGAAATCTCCCTCAAAGAGTCACGGCAACAATTGCTGGATATTATCGAGTTTCTGCCTGACGCCACACTGGTGATTGATAAAGAAGGAAAGGTCATCGCATGGAATCGGGAAATGGAGACCCTGACGGGCGTTCGGGCGGGCGACATGCTTGGCAAAGGGGACTATGAGTATGCGATTCCATTTATGGGGGAAAGAAAGCCTATTCTGGCCGACCTGGCATTGTATCCCATACCGGAACGGGAACGGGAGTATGTCAATATCCGGCGGGATCGGGGTGTTCTTTCAGGTGAGGTCTTTATTTCAAATCTGCCCCGGGGGAAAGTTTTTCTCTCGGCAACCGCGTCCGTTTTACGGGATTCTCAGGGCGAGGTGGTCGCTGCCATCGAGTGTATTCGCGACAATACCGAGCGTAAGCAGATGGAAGAATACATGGTGAAAACGAACTATCTGAAAGAACGGTTGCTTGGGTTTGGGACTCTGAATGAAAAACTCACACTCATTACGGATGGGATCGTAGAAATCCTGGGATCCGATTTTGCCCGGATCTGGGTAAGAAAAAGAGGGGATCTCTGCGAGCGGGGATGTGTTCATGCAACTGTCACTGAAGGACCCGATATCTGCCTGAATCGAGAGCATTGCCTCCACCTTCTGGCCAGTTCCGGGCGTTACACGCATCTGGATGGCTGGCATTCGCGGATGCCCATCGGTTCTCTGATGATCGGACAGATTGCCTCAGGAAAGGAAGCACGGTATTTTACAAACGATGTGATCCACGACCCCCTCATCTTCGATCCGCAATGGGCCGCTGAACTCGGATTGGTCTCGTTTTCGGGTCATCGTCTGATTTCGGGGGATGGACAACCTGTCGGGGTGATGGTTTCCTTCAGCCGCCAGAAAATACAGATACATGAACAGCGCCTTCTGGAGGATATGGCCAACACGGCTTCCCAGGTAATCCATGAGGGGTTGGCCAGGGAGGCGTTGCAGGAGAGCGAAGAAACGGCGCGCGCTTTGATCAATGCGATTCCAGAATCGGTGTGTCTGATGGAGCCGAACGGAAAAGTTCTTGCCGCGAATGAGACGCTTCTGAATCGCTTCGGGATTACGATTGAAGAGATGACTCGAGACAACAACTTCTCGTATCTTCCCCCGGAGGTATTGGCCCGGCGCCGAGAGTATTACAGGGAAGCCATCCGGACGAGGAAACTGGTGAGTTTCGAAGATGAGCGTCAGGGATGTGTCATCTCGAATTATATCGCGCCCATTCTCGATTCGGAGGGAGAAGTGGTTCGATTGGCGGTGGTTGGGATTGATGTGACGGAGTTCCGTCGCGCGGTGGACGATCGTCAGCGCTTGCTTGAACAGACTCAGCAGGATGCTCAGACAAAAGCGGACTTGCTCAACGAGGTCAACCACCGGGTGAAAAACAATCTGATGGCCATTCTGGGACTTCTCTTGAGCGAAAAACAGCACGCCCCGGCAGCCGGGCGGGAGTATGTGGAAGTGGTGATTCAGAATCTGAGTCAGCGTATTCGCGGACTGATGCAGGTTCATCAGATGCTGTCGGACGGACAATGGACCTCCATGCGGTTGAGTGAATTGGCCAGACGCGTCGTATTGGCTGCGTTAGGCGCTGTTCCGACCGGACAGTGTGTCCAGGTCGAAATCGAACCCTCCGACGTGGAAATCTCGCCGCGCCAGGCCAATAATCTGGCGCTGGCTCTCAACGAAATGGCAACCAATACGGCAAAATACGCCCTGATTGGGCGCAAGAGCGCTCTGATTTCTGTCCAGATAGGAAAAGAAAAGGATTCCATTTTTCTGCGCTATCGGGATGATGGCCCCGGTTTCCCGCCCGAAGTGATTCGCGGGGAATTGGCAAATGTGGGACTGAATCTGATCCGCCAACTGGTGACGGAGACATTGCGAGGTTCCCTTGTCTTGTCCAATGAGGGAGGCGCGGTGACTCTTCTGCGTTTTCGAATGGAAGAGAAGAGCCGGACTTGATAGTCCGGGGACAGACCGGATTGCCGAATCGTTTCGGTGAAAAGGCGCGATCCGTTCTGTGTGGTGAGGATAATAGAGATTCCGTTTTCAAGAAGGGTATCGGGTCATGACGAATCCGAAATCGCTGCGGGTGTTGATTGTGGACGACGATGCATTGGTGTGCAATGTGATCCAGAACGAACTGGAGATCATTGGCCATAGAGTCGTGGGACGCGCTTCCGACGGGAAACAGGCGGTCGAGTTGGCCGAATCGCTCGATCCGGATGTGATTCTGATGGATGTTTCCATGCCCGAGATGGATGGCCTGGAGGCTGCGCGGTTGATTCAGGAGCGGCGCCCGAAACCCGTGGTGTTATTGACCGCCCATGAAGACCCGGCTACCGTGGAGAAGGCCAGCCGGGTGGGGGTCGGCGCTTTTCTGGTTAAGCCTCCTTACGCGCAGGAATTGGCGAGGAGTCTGGCGATTGCCGTGGCTCGTTTCTCCGACCTGAAGGAACTGCGTCGTCTGAACGAGGAGTTACAGGCGGCCCTGAATAAGGTGAGACAGTTGAGCGGGCTTCTCCCCATCTGTTCCGGCTGTAAAAAGATTCGGGACGATCAGGGGTATTGGCACCAGGTCGAGTATTATATCCGCGAGCATTCGGAAGTCGAGTTTTCGCATGGAATATGTCCGGAATGTTACAAAAGACTCTATCCGGAGTTTTGTCAGGAGAAAGAGCGAGACTGACGTTTTCCGGATTCGATTCAGGACTCGAATGTCCGCACGCAAGAGGTTTCCCCGCGCGTATCGCTCGGAGGGGGCATGTTGACAATAGAGGCCTGATCTTTGAGGAATGGTTATGCCCTTTTTAGGGGGATACGATTCAGGTACATCAAACCGATCAGCGAGAGTGAGGCGAACGCGGCGCCGGTGAAGAAGGTGGCCGACGCGCCATACCCATCCCACAACACTCCCGCCAGAACGCTGGCCACCAGCATGGCGAGGCCGCACACCAGGTTATAGACCCCGTAGGCCGTTCCACGCAGCTGTGGCGGGGTCGTGTCGGTCACCATCGTGGCAAACACGCCCTGTGTAAAGCCCAGATGCAGCCCCCACAGACTCACTCCCAGCGCGAGCATCCAGAAGTTGTCGGCGACGCCCAGCACCAGATCGGCGGCAATCAGGAAGCCCACCCCGATCGGCAGGAGGTTCTTGCGTTCCATGCGGTCGGAGAGAATGCCGACCGGGTAAGCCGACAGGGAATAGACAATGTTCATGACCACCATGACGGCAGGCACAAACGCCAGGCGCAACCCCGTGGATTGGGCCTTGAGGATGAGGAAGGCTTCGCTGAATCGCGCCAGGGTCAGAACGGCAGAGACCGCCACCAGTTGCCAGTAGGCGCTCCCGATCTGGCGGATATCCTGGAGGCGGATCGGGTTGCGGGCGTTCTTTTTCGGACCCGTGGAGGTGGGTTCCTCGACCCCCCAGGCGAGGATTGCGACGGAGATAAAGGCCGGAATCACGGCGATCCAGAGCGCCGAACGGATGTTGCTGGCGAAGAGCCACATGAAGAGAATGGCCAGGAGTGGTCCCACGAACGCTCCGACGGTGTCCAGAGACTGACGCAGGCCGAAACAGGCGCCGCGGATCTCCGGCGGGGCCAGGTCTCCCATGAGCGCGTCGCGGGGCGCGCCCCGGATGCCCTTGCCCACGCGGTCAATGAATCGGGCGGCCACCACCAGACCCAGGCCGTTGGCCAGGGGGAACAGCGGCTTTGTGAGCGCCGCGCCCCCATAGCCGATCAGGGTCAGAAGTTTCCGTTTCCCCAGGTAGTCGCTCAGCGTACCGGAGAAAATCTTGGTCACCAGCGCCGTGGCCTCGGCAATGCCTTCGACCACGCCCACCGATGTCATGCTGACCCCCAACACCGACGACATGAAGAGGGGCAACAGGCTATGGACCAGTTCGGACGAAACGTCCATGAAGAGACTGACCAGGCCGAGCGCCCAGATGCTGCCGGGGATTTTCCGGCGAGGTGGGGTTTCTGGGATGGGACGTTTCGGGGACAGGATATTCATGTGACAGACCCTGGTTCAGGTTGAGAACGATGGCGGACTCTGGTGTCTGTTTCTGTTGTGATGTGCCATTCCTTTTTCAAACCATCACAGAAGCCTTCAAGGTCTCGTTGGTTTTCACTATAACCGGCTGAGCCAGTGTGATCAGGACGGTTCCGTCTTCCTGCTGTTTGAAGGAAGCCTCGACCGTCTTTCCGGACGCCTGAACGTTACAGGATTTCACCTGCGCACCCTGCGCGAGGGTGAATGCAAGTGTCCGGACGCTCAATTGGCCGTGACGCACTTCGATCTGATTGACTTGTTCCGCCTTTCCGCGTTTCTGAAGGAGCGTTCCCCAGCCTTCGGCGGCAGTGAAGGCGGCGCGGAAATCTTCAGGCTGGAGGCGCGGCGCGAAACCAATGTGGCCCTTGGGGCCGTGGTAGTCCCACCCGCAGGCGGCCACGAACACGCCGTAGCTGGCCATGGCGCGAGCGTAGTGGTCGCTGCACTCGATTTCATTGTACGGATTGCGCAACCGGGGGTGATACCGGTCGTGAGCGGTACGCACGATGGCCAGCCCTTCCTCGACCATCCCTTCCCAGATCATGTGTCCGGCCACCTGGTGCTCGCACCCGGTCCAGCACTCGTTGAAGTATTGGTATTGCCAATGCTTTTCCCAGTCGTCGCGTTTGCCCCCCTTGGGCCAGGTACAAATGAGCAACCCGCCTTCGCCCGCCAGCGCGTAGGGACGCGCCGCCTTGTTGACCTCCTTGAAGGGTCCGACATTGGGGGTGAAGCTGTACTTCCAGATCGAGGCGAGTGAGGAACGGATGGATTTTTCATCGTAAAGGCGTCCCAGTCCCACTTGGAAGGCCCAACTCTGGCCGAAAACACAGTCCACGTGGCACCCTGCACCCGTGGCGATGGCTTCCGGATGTTTCGGGTCTTCAATCTGGTAATAGTACTCGCCGTTGAACATCTCCTGGATGTTTTTCCGTCCTTTCTCAAGGATTTCGGCGGTTCGCTTCTCGAACTCGGAGTCGTTCGTTTCTTTTGCCATGGCGTTGCCGGCCTTGACCGCCGCAAGGTAGAGCGAGGTCATCGCGGGGATCTTGCCGTACCAGGCTGCGTCATAGGTGTTGTCCTGTTTGCCTTCCAGAATGCCGTCGCTGTTGCCGTCTTCGTGGATGAGAAATTCGAGTGTTTTCTTGATGCGCGGCCAGTTGCGCTTGAGGAACTCGTCATTGGACGACATCAGGTGTTCGCGGTAGCTGCGCAGCACGATTCCCGCCTGGCCGTCAATGGCGTAGTTGGGGTCGTGCTCCGCCCGGAATCCCACGATCCCCGTGTCTTCGTGGAAGGCGATCCCGAAGTCGGTGCGCTCGCGCAGGTCGCGTTCCAGGTCGGGGAAGAGGCGCGCCATCGCATGGGCGTATTGCCAGACGTGGGTGCAGTTGCCGGGACAGCACTCGATCCCTTCCCACGCCCAGAAGCGTCCGTTTTTGAAGCGGTAACAGGTGTTGGTGGCCAGCGTCGAGGCGTTGGCAAAGGTTCGGTCGAGGAACCAGTAGGGGAGCGTCGAGTCGTACCAGGTGTCGCACCAGCGCTGGGTGGTGTCGGCGAGAGTTGTATAGTTCTCGGCCACATAGTGAGCCACCTCCAACGCAGACTTGAAACGCGAGGCGTAGAACCGTCCCGGCATTTCTTCGCCCACGCCGCCGAGGTAAAAGTTGGGGAAATGCCACGCGATCAGGAACGGGATCGTTTTCTTCTGTCCGGGCGCAAGGTCAAAACCCACCGAGACCGCGCCGACGAGCGATTCCCCGAAGGGAGCGGTGGCCTGGAGAGCCGGGGCGTTCTTGTCTTTTTTCAGAGCGGCCTCGTAATAGAGGGGGGCTTGAGCTGGTACGATAATGGCCGCTTTCTCGGGGTCCAGCGCCGCCAGGGTCAGGGTACCCTGGTCTTCCGCTTTTTCCAACACGTAAGGCGGTTCGGCACTCTTGTCGCTGAAGACGATGTAGTCGATTCCGATGTGCCCCCAGGCGCCGGTGGCCTGATCCTGGATGCAGAGGGTGGCTTTCTGTCCGGCGAATTCGCGCACCTCGAACCAGGCCGGTTGCATGAAGTTATTGTCGCGTCCCGTCATTTCTCGAACGGGCTTGCCCCCGATCAGGAGCTGGATGCAGGTCTGTCCCTTGTGACTGCCGCCGCTGACGAGGAAATTGACGTAGTGGCGCTCGAGGGTGAACTCGCGGCTGGTCAGCGTTCCCACATGGGCATCCGCTTTCCCGACGTCTTCTCCCTGGCGGGCGTTGTGCGTGTTGACGAGCTGTTTGCCGTGGGGCTGGCCGATTTTCTGATAGGAGGCGATTTTGTCCGCCGGGATGGGAGCGGAGCCGAAGGCCGTACCGGTCTCGGTCCACCCTTCATAGGTGGATTTCTCGAAATCTTCAAACACGATATCGGGACGTTGGGGTTCTTCCGAAGATTCGGGGACGGCCGATGCGGAACAGAGGACTGCGCTCAGAGCGTCTTTCTGGAGGGTTGCGTTGGAACGCAACACCTTGCCCGGTTTGCCTGTGTTCAGAGCCACCGGGTTTTCGACCGTTCCCCCGATTTCGACCTTTTGGGGTCGGTCGGTGGGGTTCTCGATTGTGTATTCCATAATCGTGACGGGCAGACTCGAATCCTGAGTATTGAGCGGAATGAAGGGCGAGAAGGCGCGAAGCGAAATTTTGAGGGGTATGTCCGGGTCGGAGTAATCCACTCGCGCCACGGGATAGGCCCCTTGGAAGCGGATATCGCGGAATCCGGTGTAGTCGAGTTTGTGCTGCTTGACTGTGCCGTCGGCAATCAGCCCGAGGTAAAAGTTCTGTTCGAACGGATAGACCGGATCGAGGGGCTTGACATAAAGTTCGCCGTTCTGGCCATGTCCCTGAATGCCGGAACCGTAGTGCTTGTTGAAGATATCCCAGAGCCACAGCTTCCCGTCGCCGCCGAGGTAAACCGTTCCGCAACAGATGCCCCCGATGGGCATACCGATGTGGGCCAGATCGCGCCCGGTGTACCGCGCAGGTACCCCCCGCGCAACAAGAGACTTTTTCCACTCGGGATCGAGTTTTTTATCCGGGGGAACCAGTTTGGCGAACTCGGCAGAGTCAAATGGGCCGGCCATGACAGACAAAGGCGTGGAGGCGATGGCTGCGCCGCAGGCGGCCACGCTCATGGCTTTGAGAAAATCGCGGCGGGTGAAGGAAACTCTGCTTTCGCAACACGTTGCGTTCTGAGAGGTAGAGGGAGGGACCATGAGAGTGTTTTCCCCACAACAGGGTGAATTGCATCCACACGCCGAGGGGGACGCAGAGGGGACTTGAGGTGTCGTATGATTGCTGGACATGGGGTCTTTCATCGTCATACTCTCCCTGAACAGAAAGGAATTGTGTACAAGCACCCCCAGAACCTGGGGGTGTGGCATCTGTTATCTATATTCTCAACTCGATGGGGAGTGTAACATGGCCGTGTGGACCATGCACGTTTTTTCCAGAATCAGATGAAAGATTTTTGGGCGTTACAGGAAACGCTATTCAATTGACAGGGGTGTCCCCCCGGGCTATACCTGTGTCTGGCATCGTACAGCCCGTTGTTTCCGCTTCCAGGTCAGTCCAGAATATCGGGAATGTGGGGTCTGTGGCCTTGAAATGGGCGTCGTTATTGGAGGGGGAAAGAGGCGATGCTTTTCCAATCAATCACGCAATCGCGAAGTGAGATTCGCCGGACTAGGAGGAGGGATCGTATGTTGTCTCGATGCAGATTTTCATGGGTTGCCCCAGTTGTATTGTCAGTCATTTCCATGTGCGCTTCGGCCTGGGCGCAGATGCCCGTTCGCTCGCCCGAGATTCAGAAGGATCGCCAGGTGACGTTCCGTTTTCGCGCCCCCAAGGCGACAGAGGTGGCCGTGACAGGACAGTGGGCAAAACAAGGCCCCATCAAGATGACGAAAGGCGAGAATGACGTGTGGAGCGCGACCACCGGACCAATCGAACCGGGGGTGTGGGAATACAGCTTCCAGGTGGATGGTCTTTCCATGATTGACCCGGGCAACACGGCCGTTAAACCGATGCGCGAGCCGCGCACCAGCATCCTGCAGATACCGGGTGAAACTCCGCTTTTGACGGATTTCCAGGCTGTTCCTCACGGTGTGGTGCGGCAGCACACTTATTCCTCCAAGTCGCTCGACCGCCAGCGGGAACTGACCGTTTACACGCCGCCGAACTACGACAAGGAAATGGACAAGAAATTCCCGACACTCTACCTGCAACACGGAATGGGAGACAATCAGGCGACTTGGACGGCCCACGGAAAGGCCCACTGGATTCTCGACAACCTCATCGCGCAGGGGAAGGCCAAACCGATGGTGGTGGTCATGATGGACGGCCACGCGGCGGTTCCCGGCAAGGCAGATGGAGCCGCCCTCTTTGAGAGCAACACGGCGCTTTTCCAAAAGGATCTTTTCGAGGATGTCATGCCGTTCGTCGAGGCCAATTATCGCGTGAAGGCTGATGCCGACAACCGCGCCCTGGTCGGCTTGAGCATGGGCGGCGGGCAAAGTCTGACGATCGGATTGAACAATCCGGACCGTTTCGCCTGGGTCGGCGGTTTCAGCAGCGCCGCGCCGAAAAGCGAGGCAATCGGCAGCGCGTTGAACGATCCGGAAGCTTTGAACAAGAAACTGAAACTCCTCTGGGTCGGGTGTGGCAAGAACGATTTCCTCATCAAAATGAATGAAGAGTTCATCGGGCAGTTGAAGGAAAAGAAGATCAAACACGAATGGTTCCTGAGCGAAGGGGATCACAGTTGGCCGATCTGGCGGACCTATCTGGCCGAACTGGCGCCCAAACTGTTTCAATAAGGGTGTTGTTCTCCCTGAAAAACTTACAGCCCCCGTGCGCGGTTCGCGCACGGGGGCTGTTGCCGTATCAGGTTTGAACGGTATTTACTGGCTGTCCTATCGCTTGTCCTGCGTGGCGCTCTTCGCCTTTTCCGCCACCGCAATCACCGAAAGCCCGGGCAGTGGGAGAACCTTTTCGATCAGACGCATGATCGGCACAAGCAGGTCGAACAGTTTGATCTGCAATTTCCCCATCGTGTCTTTCCGCAACAGGCAACTGTTGATCCACCAGCCCGGAATGGCCAGAAAATTGTAAGATTGCAGGTGGATCAACCGGTAACCACAGGAAGGGAACAATTCTCGTAGCATTTTGCGCGTGTAACGGCGGTGGTGTCCCAACTGTCGGTCGTAACTGCCATATAGCGCCGGATACTGCGGGACCAGCAGTACCAGCCGTCCGCCGGGAGCCAGAATCGAGCGCAGGCGCTTGAGCGCGTCAGTGTCGTCGTCAATATGTTCCAGCACGTTCAGACACACGATGGTGTCCACTTCCTTATCGCGCAGAAGTTCCACGTTCTCGTCGCGGGTGAGGTCGAAGAATTCCACGTCCACGAGCGCATTGCCCTGGTAGGCATTCTTCAGCAACTCGATGTACACGGGATCCATGTCGCTGACAATCAGGCGGCGTCGAAGCGGCAACTGGCGGCTGATGCTACCGATCCCCGAACCGACTTCGAGAATCGTGTTCCCCAGCCAGGGGTGGATGCTCTCGGCCATCCACTGGTTGAACCGCCGTGCCTGGCTCAGGTCCGCCAGAATCTGGTGTCCATACCGCTCTTCGTAACAATCGTCAAGCAACCAGTACTTCAGGATGACCTGCAACGCCGAAACGCCGTCTTTCCAGCCGATTTTTTTCCCCTCCGAGTAACTGCGCCCGTGGTAACTGATGGGCACTTCATAAATGGAGCAGCCGCGTTTGGCGATTTTGGCCGTGATTTCCGGCTCAATCCCGAAACGGTTTGAGCGCAAGGGAATGGTCTTGAGAATGTCGGCCCGGAACGCCTTGTAACAGGTCTCCATGTCGGTCAGGTTCAGACCGGTAAAGAAATTGGAGAGGTGTGTGAGGAATAGATTGCCCAGGGCGTGGTGGTAATTCAGAATCTTGCGTCGCGGCCCGGCGGCGAAGCGTGAGCCGTACACAACGTCGGCCCCGTTTTCCAGAAGCGGCATCAGAACCCGTTCGTATTCATTCGGATCGTATTCCAGATCCGCATCCTGAATAATCGCGTAATCGCCCTGCATTTCCTGAATGGCGCGCCGGACAGCCGCGCCCTTTCCCTGATTTTTCTCCTGAAAAAACGGACGGATGAGGGGGGAAAAGCGTTCCGCCAGGTGGCGGATCAGGTCGCAGGTCCCATCCGTTGAACAGTCATCCACCATGACGATTTCGCGTCGGATTCCCTCGGGGAGCGGCGCGGCCAGTACCCGCTCGACACATCGTTCCAGATAGGCCCGCTCATTGTAAACCGGCATGAGGATGGAAAGAAGTCGAGGTTGTTTATCTTTGACTGTCATCAATGAAAAGGCTCCTTTTAGGCGCGCCCCCCTTGCCTTGTGAGGACGGCCTATGTGTTTCGGTCCAGGGTTCGGTACTGGATGGCTTCGGCCACGTGGGCCGACTGGATGTCCTCCGAGTTTTCGAGGTCGGCGATGGTCCGGCTGACCTTGAGGATTCGGTCGTAGGAACGGGCGCTCAACCCGAGGCGGGTCATGGCGTTCTCGAGGATGGCGCTGCCCGTGTCGTCGAGTTTGCAATGGCGGCGAATGTCCCGCGTGGACATGTGGGCGTTGCAGTATATCCCCGGCTGGTTCTGGAAACGGCGCCGCTGGATGTCGCGGGCGGCTTCGACCCGCGCGCGGATGACGGACGACGGTTCGCCTCCAGACGCCTGTTTGAGATCCTGGAACGGAACCGGCGGCGTCTCGATGTGCAGGTCAATGCGGTCCATCATCGGACCGCTCAGGCGCGAGCGGTATTTCTGGATCTGCTGAGCCGAGCAGACGCACTCGCGCCGCTCGTCCATCAGATACCCACAGGGACAGGGGTTCATTGCCACGATAAAGAGAAACCGGGCCGGAAAACTCAGCGTCATGGCCGACCGGCTGACAGTAACGGACCCATCTTCAAGGGGCTGGCGCAAAACTTCGAGGGTGGAACGCGGCACTTCGGCCACCTCGTCGAGAAACAGAACCCCGTTGTGCGCGATCGAGACCTCGCCCGGGTGGGGGACACTGCCCCCGCCCACCAGCGCGGCGGTCGAGATGGTATAATGGGGCGAACGGAAGGGACGGGTCGCCACCAGCGCCTGACGGGTGTTCAGGAGACCGGCGATGCTGTGTATCTTGGTTGTTTCCAGACTTTCGTCCAGGCTCATGCTCGGCAGAATGGTGGGGAGCCGTTTGGCCAGCATGGTCTTGCCGCCGCCGGGACTGCCGATCAACAGCACATTGTGCATCGCGGCGGCTGCAATCTCGAGCGCGCGCTTGGTGTGGCTCTGGCCTTTCACGTCCTGAAAATCCAAGTCGTAACTCAGGTTTTGCTGGAAGATCTCTTTCCTGTCAATGTGGTGAGGAGTCAGGATTTCGTCGCCGCTAAAAAAACGGATGACCTGCGCGAGCGAAGAAACGGCGAGGATTTCAATCCCCTCCACCATCGCGGCCTCGGAGGCGTTGGCCTCCGGCACCAGCAGGCCGCGCAGACCGGCCTGGCGAGCCCCGGTCGCAATCGAAAGTGCGCCGGGAACGGGCCGGATCGTCCCGTCCAGACCGAGTTCGCCCACCAGGGCATACTCCTGAAAACGCTCGGGTCCGACGAAATCGCAGGCGCACAAAAGTCCCATCGCCATCGGCAAGTCGAGCGAAGCGCCCTCCTTGCGAATGTCGGCGGGCGCCAGGTTGATGACCACCTTGTTGGCCTGCAACCGGAAGCCGCTGCTGCCCAGCGCCGACCGGATACGGTCGGCGCTCTCGCGGATCGCCATGTCGGGCAGCCCGACGATCTGAAACGATGGGTTGACGGCCCGGTAGGCGTCCACCTCGATATCCAGCCGCAACGCGTCCACGCCAAATACCACAAAACTGACGACCTTGCCAATCACGGTTTGCGCACTCCCTGTCTGGTGAACGGAAAGCCTTCTGGGCAAACATCCGGAAGGCTGGTTAGATTTGCATTACCGCAGGCATGATGCGCGAATGCGCCGTCCGAGTCAAGCGGGGAAATTGGACGGGACCAAGCCGGAAACATGGGTGCCCCGATAATCCCGGGGGCTGCAATGGTAATGGTGGCGGAACACGGTGGCGAAGTACTGGCTCGAATAGAAACCGCAGTGAAACGCCACATCGGTGATTTTCATCTCGGGACGCACGACCAGCAGGCGCGCGGCCTCCTCGACCCGGCATTGGTTGAGGTACTCGACCGGCGTGGTGTTGGTCAACTGACGGCAATACTTGACGAAGGCCGTCACCCCCAGGCCGCAGTGGTGGGCCATCTCCTCGAGGGTCCAGGTGTGGGCAAGGTGGGTTGGAGACGCGTTCAGGTCGTTCAGAAACAGTTGGACCGTCCGCTGAGTGGAACTCAGATCGGGGTTTTCGGTGACCCCCTTGCTGCGGAACGTTTCGAGCAATTGGAGCAGGAGTTCGTTGAGATAAATGATCAGATGGGAAATATGGCTGTTGTCCTGATTCCGCTCCACGGCGGTGGCGATTTTCTTGAAGCATTGCCGGATTTCGGGAGTACTGGGCCAGACGGGCGCCTCGTTGCCGCGCAGAATGCGAGTCAGTTCATCGAGATCGTGCCGGGTCAACACCACCCACTCTGGCCACTTCCAGGGCTGGTTGGGGCGGCGGACCTGAACGTCGAGAATGATCCAGTGCAGGCGCCCCGGGCGGATATTAGGATCCCCCAGATTGTGGGCCTGCCAGGGGCGGGTGAGGGTGAAGTCGCCCGGGCGAAGTTCGTACTTGGTGTCCTCGACAGAGAAAACCATGCCGCCCGTTTCGACATAGGAGATTTCGAGACCCTCGTTGCGATGGGTTTCGAGACCCCAGTCCTGTTTGACCACCGCATCCCAGTACCCCAGGGAGGTAATACCCGGCAATTCCGTCTCGGGCAGTTTCCGCCCCGGATAATGTCCCCGGGTCAGCGCGACAAGGTGAATTTTCCCCGCGTTCATCGCCTCGACCTGAGGGCGGCAGGTGTCAATGTGGTAGGTTTTTCCAGATTCTTTGTAGATGGGTTCCAAAAGGCTCATGAGCTATCCTGAATGTTCAATATCCTTCATGGATGGATATTGCAAGACACGCCGGGGGCGGTCAAGTATAAAATAAAATAAGTGGAGGGTCGAGACGGCTCTCCAAGGGGGTACTTATGTGTGTGCCCCGTTTCCCAGACACAATTTTTCAGAAAGTTTGACTGCGCGATTCCGCCCCGATTGCGGTGAAAGGGCAAAAGAGGCGCAGGGGTTTGGACGGTTAAACCGGAACGACATTCCTCTGATTGGAGGACGCGATTGATGGAGAAAGAGAGGAAGACTCCGTTGGAAAGAAACAGTGGAATGCGCGTGGGGTTTACCCTGATCGAATTGCTGATCGTCGTGGCGATCATCGCGATTCTGGCGGCCATTGCTGTGCCGAACTTCATGGAGGCCCAGATGCGCGCAAAAATCGTCTCGGTCAAGGCCGATATGAAGAATATTGTCAACGCGCAGGAGTTGTATCGGTCCGACAATGGCGATTATGTCCCGGATACCGGCACCAACTGGGTGACTGACTACAACTCGCTTTTTGCCCTTTCGACGCCAGTGGCCTATATCGTCAAAGTACCGACCAATCCGTTTTTCGACAAAGATTCGGCGGAGAGTGCCGGGCAGGGTAACTTCTCCTACTGGCGTGACTGGGAAGTGGAGATGAAGAAGACGGGAGTGGGATATGCCATCACGTCGGTTGGCCCCAATGCCCGTTTCGACATGAGCCCGGAGCCAAACTCGGTGAAGAACCGGACTCAGACCTTTCTCAATACGCTTTACAATCCGACAAACGGTACCAAATCAGGTGGCGACCTGCATGCCTGTGCTCTGGGTGTTTCCGAATAGCGTGTGTTCTGGCCAATGAGACCTGTTTCTAAAAGCCGAATTTTTAAACCCGTGGGAAGGAGTGGGAACATGTGGTATGAAAATAAAAGGTCTTTCTGGATGGGTTTCACGCTGATCGAGTTGCTGATCGTCGTGGCGATCATTGCGATTCTGGCGGCCATTGCGGTGCCGAACTTCATGGAGGCCCAGATGCGCGCCAAGGCAGTCTCGGTCCGGGCGGATATGAAAAACATTGTCAATGCGCAGGAAATGTACCGCGCCGACAATGGCGACTACGTGCCGGATTCGGGGACGGATTGGGATTCGGACTTTGAATCGCTGTTTGCCCTCTCGACTCCGGTTGCCTACATTGTGAAAATTCCGACCAATCCTTTTTTCGACAAGAGTAATGTCGGCAATAAAGCGAGAGGCAACTTTTCCTACTGGCGTGACTACGGGGGCGACTGGGGCTATGATGAACCGCGTTACAATGTGATGTGGTCTATTACCTCGGTTGGGCCTGATGGTAAAATGACCTTGACTCCCCTGGCCAAGAATATCCGGGAAAGGCAACCCGATTTCGTCAACAACTTGTACAACCCCACGAACGGCACCAAGTCAGGTGGTGACTTGCATGCCTGCAATCTGGGAGTCTCCGACTAGGCTTCCCCGGTTTGGGGATTTGGATTTTGGGAATTATTGAACGCCGAATTGTCTCAGGGCGGTCGGTTTTGTTATTTTTTCGCGATTTTCCATTCAGGAAGAGATGAGCGAGAGAGGGAGGAGTCTTGTCATGAGGAATTGGATGAAGTGGATCGGGGTGTGCATGGTGTGGGGGAGTGTCTGCCTGGCCTTTGCGCAAGGGACGCCGCAAGCGGACCCGCAAAAACCCTGGCTCCAGGCCAAGCCCGAGCGGGTGGCCTGGTGGCAGAGCCTGCGGTACGGAATGTTCATCCACTGGGGGCCGGTGAGTCTGCGCGGCACGGAAATCGGTTGGTCGCGCGGAGCGGAACGGCGCGGCACCGGCGGCGCGAAGGGCGAAGTGCCCGTCGAAGAATACGACAACCTCTACACGAAATTCAACCCGACCGAATTCAATCCCGACGAGTGGGTCCGCATCGCGAAAGAAGCGGGAATGCGGTACATGGTGTTGACCACCCGCCACCACGACGGCTTCTCTCTGTTTGAGACGAAATACTCCGACTATGGCATCATGAACCCGAAAAGCCCGTACCGGAAGGACATTGTCAAAATGTATGTGGACGCGTGCCGACGCGCGAACATGCCGGTCGGATTCTATTATTCGCAGCCCGACTGGCATCATCCCGATTACCGGAATGAAAACCATGCCAAATACCTCGAATACTTGCACGGTCAGGTCCGCGAACTCATGACCCACTACGGCAAGATTGACATGCTCTGGTTCGACGGTCTGGGGGGGACGGAAAAGGATTGGGACGCCGAGCGGTTGTTCAAAATGATTCGCGAGTTGCAGCCCGACATCATCATCAACGACCGGTGCGGACTGTCCGCCGACCACGACACACCCGAACAGCGCATTGGGGGTTTCAATCGCACGCGCCCGTGGGAAACCTGCATGACGATCTGCCAGCAGTGGTCGTTCAAACCGAACGACACCATGAAGTCGCTCGAAGAGTGCCTGCGCACCCTGCTTCGCACGGCCGGTGGCGACGGGAACCTGTTGTTCAACGTGGGCCCGATGCCCGACGGACGCATCGAGCCGCGTCAGGTCGAGCGGCTCCTCGAAGAAGGCAAATGGATCAAGCAATACGGCGAGTCGGTTTATGGCACGCGGGGAGGACCGTTCAAGCCGGGGAAATGGGGCGCTTCGACGTACAAGGGCAACCGGATCTTCGTCCAGGTTTTCGAGTGGCCGGAAGAGGGACCGCTGGTGTTGCCGGCGCTGCCCCAAAAGATTCAATCGGCAAAATTGTTTGCTGGAGCCGCAGTGAAGTTTGACCAGACCGTCGAGGCGGTGCGGATCGAAGTGCCGAAAGACAAACGGGAAAAGATTTCCACAACGATCGTTTTGGAACTCGACGGTCCGGCGGGGGAGATCGAACCCGTAGCGGTTCGGACCGGTGGGCCTTCTCTGGCGCAGGGAAAACAGGCCACCGCCTCGAATGTGTTTCAGGGGATGAAGAATGAGTATGGCCCCCAGATGGCGTTTGATGGCGACGAAGAAACGCGTTGGGCCACCGATAACGGCACGAAGTCGGCCTGGATCGAGGTGGATCTGGGGCAGGAGTCTCCGGTTGGGCAGGCGGTGGTGAACGAGGAATACGGCAATCGCATCGGCAAGTATGAATTCCAGTACAAGGCCGGAGATTTGTGGAAGACGATCGCTTCCGGAACGAAGATCGGGAAAAAAGCCGCGTTGCAGTTCGAACCGGTCCAGGGGCGCTGGTTCCGGCTCCAGATTCTCGAATCGAGCGAAGGCCCGACGATTTCGGAGATCACATTGTTACCACCGGCCACCGGGAAGAAATAGACGATCGGGTTCTTATCTGCAAATCGACTTGGGCGTAAAACGTCAAAAAAATAATGCGAAGGCACAGGGACCCCAAGAGAGGCGTTCATCCCGGGCTCCTTTGCGTCTTGGCGTCTTTGCGTGAACGAGATTGAAAGGGTGGAGTCGAGATGAATAGCCGAGAGCGGATCTGGGCCGCGATTCGTCACCAGGAGCCGGATCGGGTTCCTGTGGACCTGGGGGCGACTCCCAGCTCGGGGATTTCGGCCACCGCCTATGGAAATCTGAAACGGGCGTTGGGGATTACGGGAGGACACACCCGGGTTTACGACGTCGTGCAACAGTTGGGACAGCCCGAGGACGAGATACTGGACCGATTCGCAATCGATGCCGTGGATCTGGGCCGCTCGTTCAACACCGCCGATGCGGATTGGTACGATGTGACCCTGGCCGATGGGCAGACGGCCCAGTATCCCGTCTGGTTTCGGCCCCGGCTCGAACCGGATGGCGCCTGGACGGCCGTACAACCAGACGGCACGTCCATTGCCTACATGCCGGCGGGAGGAACGTTTTTCGACCAGACCTGTTTTCCCTATCTGGATGGCTATCCGAGCGATTTCAAAAATCTGCCGGACGCGATGGGCCGAGTCCTCTGGTCGGCGATGGTCCATAGTCCGTGGGACCATGCCGGAGAGGAAAACTTCTGGGTGGATTTGCGCCGCCGGGCGCTCGAGTTGCGCCAGCAGTCGGACCGGGCCATTGTGTGCGTGTGCGGCTGCAACCTGTTCGAGTGGGGCACCTTTCTACGCCGGATTGACAACTTCTGCATGGATCTGATGGTGGACCCCGTTCAGGTTGAGGCCTTGCTGGATGCGCTGATGGAAGGCCATCTGGCCACTCTCGAAAAGGTTTGCCGCGCGGTGGGAGACGTGGCCGACGTCTTGCGTTTCGGGGACGACCTGGGAATAGACACGGGGCCTTTCATGGCGCCGGAGATTTACCGACAATACTTCAAACCGCGCCATACTCAGCTGTGCGCCTACGTGAAGAACCACAGTTCGATGGCCACTTTCCTGCATTCCTGCGGGTCTGTTTATTCTCTGATTCCGGATTTCATCGAGGCGGGGTACGATATTCTCAACCCCGTCCAGACCAATTGCCGCGACATGGACCCGGCGCGGCTTAAGCGCGAATTCGGACGCGACATCACCTTCTGGGGGGGCGGCTGCGACACGCGCCAGGTGCTCAATCGCGCCACGCCCGCCGAAGTGCGGCGTCATGTGCTCGACCGGCTGGAAATTTTCACGCCCGGAGGCGGATTTGTTTTCAACACAGTCCACAACATCCTGCCCGAGGTGCCCCCGCAAAACGTCGTGGCGATGTACGACGCCATCGAAGAGTTTTCCAACGCCGGAAAATAACGAAACGAAGGTTGTTAAGGGTACAATCCATTTGATTTGACCGCCTGCACTCGGAAGGAGAACCGTTTATGTTTGCCCCAAGACCGTTCCCATTCAGATGGACCATATTGTTGATCGGGATGTTTCTGATGCCCGGAATCGGGTCGAGCGCTTCCTCGACCGAAGATCCCGCCGGACCGGCGGCCCTGTCGAACCTGAAACTGGAAGCGCCCATCAAGACTTGGGACGAGGCAATTCCTCTTGGAAACGGCTTGACGGGTGGGTTGCTTTGGGGAGAAGGCAACGTGATTCGCCTCTCGCTCGATCGGGGCGATCTGTGGGATCTTCGGACTCCGGAGATTTACAAGCAGAAGGATTGGAACTACGCCACGATTCAGCGGCTGGTGGAGGAAAAGAAACAAGCCGAAGTCTCCCGTCTTTTCGATACGCCTTACGATCAGATCCCCTACCCGACCAAATTGCCCGGTGGGCGTCTCGAATTGACCTTCCCGACTGGAACGACCGTCAAAAGCTTCGATCTGGATCTGGCGAAAGCCGAAGGCGGCGCCCAGATGGGAGATCTGGAACTGCGCGTTTTCTTCAGCGCTTGTGAGCCGGTGGCGATGATGAAAATTACCGGTCCGCCGCCCGAGTTCCAATTGAAGGTGGCGGATTCGGTGGCAAAATTAGGCTACCCTGCGGCGAAAACCGGGCGCGAAGCGGGAGAGGTGTGGCTGGAGCAGGAGGCCGCATTGGGGCTGAAGTATGCCGTTGTGGTGCGCTCGAGACAGGAAGCGGGGATGACCTTGCTCGCGCTGGCTATCACGAGCAATCGGGAGGGAAATGATCCTCTGGCGCTCGCCCGGGAGCGAACGGGGAAGGCGCTCCAGAGAGGTTACGAAGACCTGAAAAAGCCGCACGGGGTCTGGTGGAAAGATTTCTGGTCGCGTTCCGCGGTGCGGGTGCCGGACGCCCGTGCCCAGCAGCAGTACGATCTGGTTCAGTATTTCTATGGCGCGGCATCGCGCAAGGGCGCGCCCCCGATGCCGTTGCAGGCGGTCTGGACAGCAGACGCCGGGACGCTGCCCCCCTGGAAGGGCGATTTCCATCACGATCTGAATACCCAGTTGACCTATTGGGCCTATCTGAGTTCGGGCCGTTTTGAAGAAGGGGAGACCTTCCTCGATTTCATGTGGAATCTGTTGCCGCGCCATCGCGAATTCGCGCGCGATTTCTATGGGACGCCCGGCGCCGCCGTACCGGGCGTCATGGGACTGGACGGTCAGCCGTTGGCCGGATGGAGCCAGTATGCCCTGTCGCCCACGATGGGCGCCTGGGTGGCCCAGGCGTTCTACCTGCACTGGCGCTATACGATGGATCGCGAATTCCTGGAAACACGGGGGTATCCCTATTGCCGGGGAATCGGGATCTCCCTCAAGGCGCTCCTGAAACCGGGAGCGGATGGCAAACTGAAACTGCCGCTTTCCTCCTCGCCCGAAATCCACGACAATTCGCTCCAGGCGTGGATGAAACCCAACACGAATTTCGATCTGGCGATCATGCGCTGGTTCTTCGGGGCCTTGGCTGAAATGGCCTCGGAATTGGGAAAAACGGGTGAGGCGGACGAATGGAAGGGCACTCTGGCCAATCTGGAGGATCTGGCCATTGAAGGCGAGGCGGGGCCTTTGCGCGTAACGCCGGACGAACCCCTGAAACAGTCGCACCGCCACCATTCGCACCTCATGGCGATTCATCCTCTGGGAACCTTGACCGTTGATGGGTCGGAGCGCGACCGTCAGGTGATTCGGGCATCCCTGGATCAGATTCGAACGATCGGAACCAGTGAGTGGTGCGGGTACAGCTTCTCGTGGGCGGCGTGTCTCGAAGCGCGGGCGGGCCGGGCCGAAGAAGCCTGGCATTATCTGGACCTTTACCTGAAAGCCTTCATCCTGCGAAACGGATTCCACGTCAATGGGGATCAGACGAAGAGCGGTCTGTCCAATTTCCAGTACCGTCCCTTCACGCTGGAAGGCAATTTCGCCGCCAGTCAGGCCGTGCATGAAATGTTGTTACAGAGTTGGAGCGGTACGGTTCGCGTTTTCCCGTCGCTTCCTGAGGCTTGGAAAGACGTCTCGTTTGCCAACTTGCGGGCGGAAGGGGGATTCAAGGTCAGCGCCGAACGCGTGGGAGGACAAACAAACGCTCTGCGTATCGAATCCAGCCGCAAAACGCTCTTGCGGCTTTCTGATCCTTTTGGGGGAAAACCCGTTCGCTGGAACCGTGAGGGGGTGGAGAACAAGAACGGGTGTTATGAGGTGATACTCGAAGCCGGAGAAACGCTGAGCGGTTCTCCGGCCGAGTAATGAATGCGCCTGTTTGATTGTTTCATGGAGGGGTCATTTTTTCGGCGCGAGGTGTTTCTCAAACCAGGCCACCGTCGCTTCACGCGAGCGCCGGTCGTCGTCTCCGCCGAAACCGTGGTCCGCTCCCTTGAAGACGACCAGGTCGGATGTCACCCCTTCCTTCTTGAACGCTTCGAAAATCTTCTCGCTGTGGTCAATGGGAACCAGCGTGTCCTTGTCCCCGTGCAACAGGAGCGTGGGCGCGTCGTCTTTGCTGACCTGAAGCAGGGGCGAGCAGTCGGGCGCTTTCTTCTCTTCAAACCGCAGCGCAGGGAAGTCGGTGGACATCTTGTTGTCCTCTTTCACCCAGGGGCGCAGGTCGGTCGGACCGAAGTACGCCACGACGCAGGCCACCCGGTCGCTCTGGCGCAGCACTTCGTCCTCGGCCTTCGGGTCGCCGTTGTCGGATGCGGTTCCGAGCATCATCGAAAGATGGCCTCCCGCACTGGTACCCGTGGCGCCCAGACGCTCGGGGTCCACCCCGTAGTCCGCCGCCGTTTTGCGGATAAAACGCACACAGCGCCGCACATCCTCGATGGCATCCGGTACCTTATACTTTGGACTGCTGCCGTGCCGGACCAGAAAAACAGTGAATCCATTTTCCGTCAAGTGTTTGTAACGATCCTCCAGTTTTTCCGGCGGGTTCCAGGAGGAAAACCAACCGCCGCTGACCATATAAAGGATCCCGATACCTTTCGCGTTCTGGAGCGGTTTGACGACATCGAACGTCAACGCCATGCCGTCCTTGTGGCCGTAAACCACATCGCGCATGTAGGTATATTTTCCGGCGGGTTTGCTCTCGGGTTGTTTATCCGCCTTGTCTTGCGCAAAACTGGCAGCCGTCCACACCATCAGGAAAAGAAACAAGAATCCCCACTTCATCTGTCGCATCTGCAAGATCCCTTCGTCCGAGAAATGTCAGGTATCGGATCGCATCGCACGGATGCGTCATTCTGTTTTTTCCGGCAGACCCAGCAATCGGCTCAGTTCCGGAACCGATTCCACGATATAATCCGCCCCGGCTTCCTGTAATTCCTCACGGGAGCCGTAACCATAGGTGACCCCGACAGCCGGAATTCCGTGGGTGTGGGCGCCGGCGATGTCGTGGCGCCGGTCGCCTACCATGCAGACCCGGTCGAGGGGAATGCTTGTGGGCATGCGACTCAGAGCCTCGGCGATGATTTCGCCCTTGTCGGTGCGTCGTCCGTCCAAATGGCTCCCCACCGTGGTGTCGAACACGGGAGCCAGGCCGAAGTGTTCGAGAATTCGCTCCACAAAGGGTTCTGGTTTCGCCGTGGCCAGCGCAACCCAGCGTCCGGGTTGTTGAGACAGGTTGTTCAACAACTCGTGGATTCCGGGGTAGAGGGTGTTCTCGAAGATCCCTCGGTCGGCGTAGTACTCGCGGTAGCGCTCGACGGCTTGCCATGCCCGCTGTTCAGTCAGGGCGAACTTTGTCCGGAAGGAGAACTCCAACGGAGGACCGATGAACCGCCGCAGGTCGCCCGCCCGAGATTCGTCCAATCCCATCCGCTCAATGGCATGGCGCGCCGAGTTCAAAATCCCGGGCGCCGAGTCGGTGATCGTACCATCCAGATCGAACAAAACAGCCTGCCAGCGCAGACTCATGGGAGAGTCCTTTCCGGTTTATGTTCTCATTCTGTCCCGAGTCAGGAAACCTCGGAACCCGGCAGGGACTGTGTGTTGGGGTCAATCACAAAAACATCGCTTCCGGACCGGCTGGCCAGCAGCATCCCCTGCGACGTCAGGCCGCGCAGTTTCCGGGGCGCTAGGTTGGCCACCACCACGATCTGCCGCCCGATCATCTGTTCCGGTGTGTAGTGTTCAGCGATCCCCGCGACGATCTGGCGTGTCTCGAACCCGATGTTCACGGTCAGACGCAAGAGTTTATCGGTTTTGGGAACCCGCTCGGCTTCCAGCACGGTGGCCACCCGCAGGTCCACCTTGGCGAAGTCCTCGAACTCGATCTCCGGTTTCTGGGGAGCCACCGGGGGCTTGGGTTGCTCTTCCGCTTTCTCGTCCAGCGCCGGTGCGGTGGCGGTTTCGGGTTTTTCCACAATTTCCAGTTGCGGGAAGAGCGCCTTGGCTGGTTCGATCTTTGTGCCGGGCGTGACGGGGGCCAGCGTCAGACGTTCCGGTTTCCCCTGTCCATAGGACGCCAGCAGTGCGGCCATCTTTTCGGGCATGACCGGGTAGAGCAATTGTCCGAACCCGCACAGCGCCTGCGAGGTGACGGCCAGCACGGTGGACACGCGCTCGATATTTCCGGCTTTCATCAGGGTCCAGGGCGCTTGCGACGTCACGTAGCGGTTGGTCGCAGCCACGACCTGCATCACCTTTTCAAGGAACACATGCACCGTGGTGTTTTCCAGATGGCCGGGCAGGGCGTCCGCAAGTCCCTGGAGTTGAGCCAGGAGCGCCGTGTCTTCCTCCGTCGGGTTCTGCACGGCGGGCATGACGCCGCCACAATATTTTTCGATCATCGCGGTTACGCGCGAGAGCAGGTTGCCCAGGTCGTTGGCCAGTTCGGCGTTGTTGCGCGCCACGAGCGCCTGGGCGTTGTAGTCGCCATCGGCCCCGAAGGACATCTCGCGCGCCAGAAAGTAACGGAACACGTCCAAGCCGTACCGGGCCACCTCATCGCGTGGATCCAGCGCGTTCCCGAGGCTCTTGCTGATTTTCTTCCCGCCGGCAGTCCAGTAGCCATGCACCCGCAGGCGTTTGAAACAGTCTATCCCGGCCGCTTTGAGCATGCACGGCCAGTACACGGCATGTTGGCGCAGGATGTCCTTGGCGATCATGTGTGTGGCGCTGGGCCAGAAGGTTTTGAATTTCTCGCCATCGGGATACTCCAGGGCGCTGACATAGTTGACCAGCGCGTCGTACCACACATACGTCACATAATTCGCGTCGAACGGCAGGCGGATGCCCCAGTGGAGGCGCTCGGCGGGACGCGAGATACAGAGGTCTTCGAGCGGCTCACGCAGAAGCGCCAGCACCTCGCGCCGGTATTGTTCCGGCTGGAGAAAACCGGGTTCGCTCTCGATCTTCTCGCGCAGCCAGTCCTGGTACTTGCGCAGCCGGAAGAAGTAGTTCTTCTCCATGATGTATTCGAGTTTGGACTCGTGGATCGGGCAGAATCCCGGATTGGCCTCGACATCGCGGTCGGAGTAATAGCGTTCGCAGGCCACACAGTAATTGCCGCCATATTCGGCTTCGTAGATGTCGCCGCTGTCCATGGTTTTTTGCAAAATCTGCTGGACGATCTCGATGTGACGCTTTTCGGTGGTCCGGATGAAGTCGTCGTTGGTGATATTCAACTGCGGCCACAGATTGCGGAACGTCAGGGAAATTTCATCCACCATTTCGCGGACGTCGCGCCCCTTGGCCTGCGCTTCGCGGAAAATTTTCTCCCCGTGCTCATCGGTCCCGGTCAGGAAATAGGTCTTAAATCCAAGCAGATCATGGTACCGCCGCAGGATGTCGCACATGATCGTGGTGTAGGAACTCCCGATGTGGGGTTCGGCATTGACATAATAAATGGGGGTGGTGATGTAGTAGGTCGGTTCGTTCATGAGGGGTATCTGGATTGCCTCCCGGGCTAAATTCTCGACTGTTTTTACCGTGAAAGATAAAAAAATGCAGCAATTATCTTTCATGCTTGACAGACGGTTCCAAAACAGGCATATTCCGAATCTTGCCGTGTGCCGGTAGCTGACGGGACAGGGCGGGAAAGAGCGGGAAGTCGCTGGAAATCAACACCGTGAAGCGGCGCCGCTGGGAAAACATTTGACCACAGGGAGTCAAGCCTGTCATGAAAAAGGGAATTCATCCGGAAGAAGGGCTCGTGCAGTATCGTTGCGCTTCGTGTAACACCAAGTGGCTCAACTCGTCCACGAAACTCGATAGCAAAGTGGAAGTGTTCGAGGGCAAAGAATACCCCACCGTGGTGTTGGAAACGTGCTCGAGCTGCCACCCCTTCTTCACCGAGAAGCAGACCTTCATCGATACCACCGGACGCGTCGAGAAGTTCCAGAAACGCTTCGCCAAGTTCATGCCCGCCAAGGAAGAAAAATAAGCGGGTCGGAGCGTTTTCTCCCGAAAAGCCTGAAAAATTAAAAATTTAAGGCTTGCGTTGGGAGGTTCGGCGGTGTAAGGTTACAAATGTGTAAACGACGCGGGGTGGAGCAGTTGGCAGCTCGTTGGGCTCATAACCCAAAGGTCGTCGGTTCGAGTCCGGCCCCCGCTACCAAATAACCTGTCGAGCCAAGGGTTCGGCGGCAAAGTGAAGTCCCGACTTTCTTTTTGAGAAAGTCGGGACTTTTTTCTGTTGGGGGGTTTCCGCAATCTGGAATTCATTCCCAGCTTTCCCCTCTGGCTCCGGTCAAAATTTCCCGAACGCGGGAAATCTTCTGGAAACGCCTTTTCACTCGTGCGATACTATAAATGGAAGAAGTTTGTCGAATGGGGCAGAACCTCGGTTGGGTACTCATTCAATTATGTTCCAAGGAGACCTCTTAAGAAATGTCCAGACGCCCGGTAATCCGTATCAGGTCCATCTCGATCCTCCTGACTTTATGCGCGTTGTTTTTTGCGATGGGTTCTGCGAAAGGGATGGCTGCCACGCCGGGTTCTATTCTTGCCTGGGGATCGAACAATTACGGGCAGTGTAATCTGCCTTCTCCGAATGAGAATTTCCTGACGGTCGCAGGCGGGCAGTACCACAGTCTGGCGCTCAAGCAGGACGGTTCGGTGCTTGTGTTCGGGGATACCGGCGACAACAAAGGGGCGATTCCCAGTCCCAATAGCGGTTTTCAAGCCATTTCGGCGGGGGGAAATCACAGTCTGGCGATCCGGCAGTCGGATGGTTCCATTGCCGCTTGGGGAGTGAACGCCAATGGCGAACTGCTGGTACCGGCGCCCAATGCAGGGTTTACGGCCGTCTCGGGAGGTCTGTTTCACAGTCTGGCGTTGAGATCCACAGGCTCGATTGCCGCCTGGGGGTACAACGGCAACGATCAGTGCTCCGTTCCAGATCCTAATTCCGGTTTCAAGGCGGTCGCGGCGGGGGGGTATCACAGTCTGGGATTGAAGACCGATGGGTCGGTGGTGGCCTGGGGACAGAATACCAGCGGTCAGACCACGGTACCCGCCCCCAACACGTTGTTTTCGGCGATTGCGGCGGGAGGAAGTCACAGTCTGGGATTGAAGACGGATGGCTCGATTGTCGCATGGGGAAGCAACACCCACGGCCAATGCAATCTCCCAAGTCCGAATACGGGTTTTGTGGCGATTGCGGCGGGGGGGAGCCACAGTGTTGCACTCAAATCCACCGGCGAAGTGGTCGCGTGGGGGTACAACGAGGATGGACGCTGTGATGTTCCCGCGCCCAACCTGGGGTATTTGACCATCGCGGCGGGTGGCGGTCACACGCTGGCGGTTGCCGAGGACATCGGCTTCCTTCAGGTGAACCTCCTGCCCGCCGAAGCCATACCGGCGGGGGCCTTGTGGCGTGTGACAACCGAGCCTCGGGATCTGTGGCACGAGAGCGGCGAGACGGTGACTTTCCGCGTGGGGAGTCATGTGGTTGAATTCAACACCGCCGCCGGGTGGACGACCCCTCCGAATCAGACCGTGACGGTCCAGAAGAACCAGACCCGTGTGATTGCGGCGACTTATGGGGCGTTACAGTGGCAACTCTCCACAACGGCGGTTAATGGTTCAATCGCTCTGCTTCCGGACCAGACCTGGTATGGCGATGGTCAGAGTGTCGTCTTGACGGCGATTCCGGCGGCGGATTACAAGTTCTCGAAGTGGACGGGCGATGTTCCTGCCGGACAGGAAACTTCGAATCCATTGACGCTCCTGATGAACAGCAACAAATCGCTCACGGCTGTTTTTGTGGAAAATCCGCCCTCCTTCTACACGCTGTCGGTTGGGAAAACGGGCACGGGTACGGGGACGGTGGATATCGCTCCCGACCTGACACAGTACATTCCAGGGAGCCTGGTGACCTTGACGGCGAGTCCGGCGGCGAATTCCGATTTCGCGGGCTGGCTGGGCGATGTGCCCGCCGGGCAGGAAACCTCGAATCCCCTGACCTTGACCATGGACAGCAACAAGTCGCTTACGGCTGCTTTTATAGACAAACAAACGCAATTCAATCTGACGACCCTGAGCGCCCCACTCGAGGGCGGGAGTATCAGCCGCAATCCGGACGCCACTTCCTATACCTACGGCTCGCTCGTCGAACTGACGGCTACTCCGGCGCCGGGGTATCGGTTTGTGAACTGGTCGGGCGGCGTGACGGGAACGGCCCGGACGGTGACCGTGGTCATGAATTCGGATAAGATCGTCACGGCCAACTTTGCGTTGATTCCCCGCTACACGTTGCAATTGACCCGGAAGGGGGAAGGAACCCTGACGCCAACCCCCGCGAGTGCGGACTCGACGTATGAAATGGGAGCCCTGGTGACGCTGGAAGCGGTGGAAGCCGCCGGGTGGTACTTCGCCGGTTGGTTCGATGGGGTTTCCACGGATACCGCGCCCACCCGGTCGGTTCAGATGCTCGATAATTTGAACATCCGGGGAACTTTCAAGCCGTTGCCGTCCGGGAAAAAGTACCTGACCCTTCTGGTGGATCCGACGGTAGGAGGTACGGTGACCCCGAATCCCTTCAGTGCGGATAATCTCTATGATGACAACACGACCGTGACGCTCACGGCGACTCCCGCCGGAGGGTATGTGTTCGAGGAATGGCTGGGTGACGCCTCGGGTTCGACAACTGAGACACAGGTGGTGATGAGCGCCAATCGGACGGTCACGGCCCGCTTTGTTTTGATTTCGCAACAGAAACACACCCTGACCCTCCAGAAGAAGGGGGACGGGACAGTGACGCCAGACCCGGCGTCGGCGGATGGAAAGTACACGCATGGCGCCGTGGTGACGGTGACCGCGACGCCTGGAGCCGGTTCCGCTTTTGTCGGGTGGCTGGGCGATGTGCCGCCGCTCATGGAAACAACCAACCCGCTTGCGATCACCCTTGATGCGGACAAGACGTTGATTGCCGACTTCGACAAGCGTTCCACTGTGACGTACCCCCTGACGGTTTTGACCGCCGGGGAAGGGGGCGGCGCTGTCACGTTGAATCCGCAGGGAACGGTGTTCAGCGCCGGGACGACCGTGACCCTGACCGCTGTTCCCGACTCGGATTCTGTGTTTATGGGTTGGACGGGGGATCTCCCAACGACGCAGGCGCTTGTCAATCCGGTTCTGATTACGGTGGATTCGACCAAAACGATTACGGCCAATTTCGATCCGGACGGGTTCTGCGATCTGGTTGTATTGGCTGAAAATGGTACGGTGGATGTTTCTCCCACGGGTCCCACTTTCCCCCGGGGAACGACGGTGACGCTGACGGCGACTCCGAACCTGGGTTATCACTTCACGGGGTGGAGCGGGGACGCCACGGGAACGCTCAGTCCGCTTACGATCAATATGAACACCAACAAAACGATCCAGGCCAATTTTACCCTCGACGAGTATGTTCTGAACATCGAAGCCGAAAATGGGACCGTTGAGATTTTCCCCTTGCTGGCCACTTACCCGCGTGGCACGACAGTCACGTTGACTGCGCTCTCGGATGCGGGTTACCACTTTACGGAGTGGAGTGGCTCGATTGCCGATAATGACAATCCCATTCAGATTGTCATGGATTCGGACAAGACGATTCAGGCGAATTTTGCGGGCAATGGTTATACTTTGACGGTTCTGGCCCAGAACGGTTCGGTGGACGTCCAGCCCAACCTGCCGGTTTATGCGCATGGCACGACGGTGACCCTGACCGCGACGCCCGACACGGGTTACCATTTTACCGGGTGGACGGGTTCCGCCCCCAGCGTTCTCAATCCGCTGTTCCTGACGATGGATTCGACCAAGACGGTGACCGCAAACTTTGCCCCGAACGAGTACACCCTGACGATTCAGGCCGAGAACGGTTCGGTCCAGGCGCAGCCGAACCAGAACACCTACCTGCATGGTACGACGGTGACCCTGACGGCCCTGCCCGCCGATGGGTATCGGTTCGAGGAGTGGAGTGGCTCCACCACCGGGACGCTCAACCCCCTTGTGCTGGTCATGGATTCGGACAAGAGCCTGACGGCGCATTTTGCGACCGCCGCGCCGGGGAATATCCGGGCCACGGACAATGAGTCTACCTACAAGGTCGAGGTTTCCTGGGATGCTGTCACGAGCGCAACCCACTATCAGGTCTGGCGCGCCGGATCACTCGATGGGGAACGGACGGCGTTGAGTGGGTGGATTCCGGCCACTGCTTTTATAGATGACAGCGTGGTACCCGGAGTGACGTACTGGTACTGGTTGATGGCGGCGAAGAGCGCTGAGGGGGCGGAAGCCAGTATCTTGAGCGATCCGGACCCGGGTTCCGCAGTAGCTGAAACCGTGGCAACGGACAACTACAAGGTGACCTACAAAGGCCTCGAACCGACTGACAGTGGTACGACCGGCGGGTTGAAGTTCACGGCCACCACGACGAAACCCTCCCTCAAGATCACCGCGCTCAAGGGAAAACCGGTGGGGGTGGAAAAACCGGGTGTGCGGTATTTGAGCAATGTGGCCGAGATTCCGGCGATCGAAGTGACGGGGGCGCTGTCGTCTTTCTCGTCAGCGGCGCCTGTGGAACTGTTGAAGGTCAGCGGCACGGCGAAATCGGTGACAGCCAGCGCCGGGTTGCGCCGGCTTGAAGCGGGACAGGTGGGGACGGTGAAAGTGACGGCTCTGAAGGACGCCACCGCGTTTCCCCGGACTTTCTCGCGTCTCACGGTTCAAACTTCGGACTCGGCGCTTCCTCTGACTCCTCTCAAAATGTCGCTGAAGGGCGTGGTTATCGAGCGCCTGACGACCCAGCAGACCGTCAACTCTCTGAAAACGGCGACCAAGGCGTATCGGGACAAGTCCAAAGTCCAGCGGGTGAGTCTGGCGGGAGTCGGGGCATTGTGGCTGGTCGAGCCGGACACGTTGGATGACCAGTCGGCGGCGCGGGATGTGGATGTGGACGGTCCGGATCTGCTGGTCGCGCCCGAGATTAAAACCCTGCAGGTGAAGGGCGGTTCGATCCTTTCGGAAGGGATCTTTGCCAAGTTGACCTCGAAAGTCAGCGCTTCCTCTGGTTCCTATAAATCGGCGATTGGAACCGTTCTCTTCCAGGGGAATGTGCGGGTCAGCCTGATTGAAAGTCCCGCCGACCTGAAGATTCTGGAAGCTCGGGCCAAGAAAACGTCGTCCGGGTTCCAGGGCGGTTATCTCGGGTATGCCGATCATCCGGAGCGGATGGTGGTTCTGGTGAACAACATCAAAACAAAGGTTTCCGGGGATGCTCTGGTGTCTGGGATTTTCTATGCGGGATTTGACGAATCCGGAAAAGCCACCTACACGGGCGCGATCAAGAAGATTCAGTCGAAAGCGTTCCTGCAGGGCGAGGCGCACATCAGTCTGGCTTCCCAGAGCAAGATGAAGTTCCTGCCGACACAGGGCGCCTTATTTGTTTATACCAGTGCGCCTCCGGCGCCTTGAGGTTTGTTTCGAGAAAACGGGGTTCTGAGGAACGGCGGTAGGCTCACAAGTGGGGCTGCCGCCGTTCTCTTATCTGGCCCAGACAAAATCCGGTTCGATCCGCAGATCCAGTTCCTGTTTCAATTGGTTTTCGATTCCCGGCAGTTCATCCAGCAGAGTTTGACGGATGAGGAAGTGCATGCGTCCTTTTTCTCCGAATTGCAGGGTGGGTTCATATCCCAGATAGCGGTAGGAGCCCATTCTTTCGTCCCGATAAAGCGCCCGCGAGATGTCGGGAAAAATCTGGGTGCGATCGTGGAGATAGTTGTATTCGGTGATTTCGCGTGTGTCGCGCGAGGGAAGGATGAACAGGTCGGGATTGCGGGCAAAGGCGTAGTCGGGGCTGAAACCGTTTATCGCGACCGGCATGTCAACCAGACCAACCGGGTCAATCGAGTCCCAGTGGGGGGCGTAGTAGAAGAGTTCGCCCATGTTGTGGTGGAACAGTGTGAGCTGGCGACCCGCTCGGGTGGCGATACGTTCGATGGCACGGCCCACTTTCTCGTAGTCGCGAACCGAGCGGCGGTTCCCGACGGTCACGGCATACGTCCCGCCCCGGCGAAAACTTGGGCCGGAAAGGTCTTTCCCGAAATTGTGAACCCAGACAAAAACGGACGTTTTGAGTCCGACCCCGATCAGGGCCACAATCAACAGGGTCGAGATCCAGACGCACACGCGGTGTTTTATGAGAGAACCCTGAAGACCGGATTGAGTGAACGCTTCCAGGAAGGCGAAGATTGGAAGGACTAAGACGAGAAGGAAGGTCTGGCCGTAGGGAAAGAGGAAACGGTCCCCGTATCCCATGAGCATATAGACGTGCGAAAAGAAGAAAATGGGAAGCAACGCCCCCAGAAAGAGAGCCACCAGCGCCACGACCCAGCGATTCCAGATACATTGCCAGTATTTTTTCGCACCCGATTCCCGCGTGTCCACCCACAACAGTCCCATGCGGATCAGAACCGCGACTTCGGCCAGAAGGCCCAGACCCAGCCAGTTGTCGCGCAGATAGCGCCAGACGGGCCAGTAGGAAGGCAGGTAGGTGTGTAGGCGTCCCATACCGCTGGGATGGGCGCTTCCGCCCGCTTTGGCGTGAAAGGTCGCGGGAAAAAAACTGTGAAAGTAGCTCCAGCGCCACAGAAAATAGACCAGGCCGGGCAACAGGAAGAACAGGATAGTCGAACGCACAAGTTGCTTGCGGGATTGTTTGGGAAGTGCGAACAGGAGGCCCAGTCCAGCCAGAGCGCCCCACAGAAGGCTTTCCGGGCGGGTCATGCCCAGCAACAGAAACCAAAGTGCCAGAGCGCGAAAATATCCGGCGCGCGGTTGTGTATCCGAGACGATGAGGAGCGTCAAAGCGGTCATGCCCAACAGGAGCGCCCCATGCAGACCGGTTTCCATACCGGACATGGCGTGGAGCGCAGTCAGGGGATGGCCCAGGTGGACTCCTGCCAGAAGCAATGGAATCCAGGCCCGGTTGGCCCGGGGCGCCAGTGACCTGCAGAAGGCGCTGCCTCCCAGGACAAGAGCGCCGGAAGCCAGGAGAGTCGCCAGAATCCCCAATCCTTTCCACGCGCACAGCGGGTCCAGACGCAGGAACACGAAAACGGCGGAGATCAGAACCGACAGGAACGAGGTGTACCCTTCGACTGGCCGTTCGAGCAATTGCCGTGTGGCGTCGTCCAGTCCGCCGGGCAGGGGCGCCAGGTTCCAGCGCAGGGTGCCCTCCTGCGTCAGCCGGGCGCCAAATCGATAGGTGATGAAAGCGTCGTCTATCAGGAAATCGCGCAGATCCCAGCAATTCAAGGCGAAAAAAATCAAACCCGCCAGAAACGCCAGCAAGGCAGGGAGACGCCAGAGCCAGACCCTTCCCGGTTTAGAGTGGGAGAGAGGCGATTCAGAAGTTTCAGGGACAGACAGCATGTTGAGGGTGTCCTGACACCAGGTTACGCTTATCCACGGTTTCGCGCCTGCCGATTCGCGATGGGTGGAGCCTAACCCAGGCCGGGTGTTTCTGTAAAGGGACGAAATTTTTCCACATCGCGCGGGGAACCATTGACACCTCGGACGTGTGGGGAGAAAATGAAGATAGAGCGCATCGTGAGGCCTCAGCTGAGTTGGCGCGTTCCTGGCAACCGCTTTCTCCCCATAAAAATGGCCTTTCTGGGAGGGCGGGCGTCCTCGCCCGCCTGAAAGAAAAACCGGACGATAGGCGTTCAACTGCGGTTTTTAGGATGAAGGATCGGATAGAAAGAAGTGGCCCATGTCTCGGGAAGCCCTGTTATACCACCGTCTGGCAGACCCGCCGGGGAGTTCTTCCGAACGGGAGGAACACACGGTCGTGTGCGACCTGTGCCACCATCGGTGTGTGATCCGGGACGGGAAAGTCGGGCTTTGCCGGGTGCGGCTCAACCAGGCGGGGCGTCTGGAGTCGCGGGTGTATGGCCGGTGCGTGGCGTTGACGCCGGACCCGATCGAGAAGAAGCCTCTCTTTCATTTTCTTCCCGGGACGTTCTCCCTCTCCCTCGCGACCGTCGGGTGTAACTTCACCTGCACGTTCTGCCAGAACCACCCCCTTTCCCAGTTTTTGCGTGACAATAAGGGACCGGTACCGGGTGACTGGATTTCGCCCGAGCAGGTCGTGGAAGCCGCTCTGAGGCAGCAGTGCCGCAGTTTGTCCTTCACCTACACGGAACCGACGGTCTTCTTTGAATACGCTTTCGATATCGCCCGGTTGGCCCATGAGAAGCAACTGGCCACCTGTTTTGTCTCGAACGGTTTCATGACTCCCGAGGCCGTGGAGACGATCGCGCCTTACCTGGATGCCATCAATGTGGATCTCAAGAGTTTCAACCCCGAGGTGTATCGAAAAATCATCGGGGGAGAACTCGAAGGGGTGCTGGAAACGATTCAGTGTCTGAAGGCGCACGGGATCTGGATCGAGGTGACCACGCTTCTCATCGAAGGGATGAACGATTCCCCCGGAGAAGTACGGCAAATTGCCGAGTTCCTTGCGAACGTTGACCCTGACATCCCCTGGCATGTGTCGCGGTTCCATCCCCAGTACCACATGACTGACCGTCCGGTGACCCGCCACGAAAGCATCCGCCAGGCTTTGGAAATCGGTCGCGAGGTGGGGTTGCGCCATATCTATTGCGGGAACGTGAGCGATGAGCGGAGCGAGTCCACCTGGTGCCACGCCTGCGGGCATTTGCTTATCGCCCGTTCCGGGTTTTCGATTCAGAAGAATTCCCTTGGGCCGGGTGGGGCCTGTCCCGGTTGCGGCGCGCTTTGCGCGGGAGTCTGGGCATAGAAAAGAGTGAAACTAAAAACTCCGTGTCTGTGCGCCTGCGGGGGGTAGGGGGCGCACAAACACGGAGTCTGGAATCGCGGGCTGGTCCCAGTTCCAAGCCCGCGATCAGCTTGTCAGGACAGTTTTGGAAAACCGTCCAGAAGACTTCAAAAGAACCTCAGGTTTGACTCTCCCCATTTCAACAGTGTTCATTCTTCTCATGAGAAGACATTGCAACTGATGTGCCAAACATTCTATTTTTTCTATAGTCTTGAGAAAAGAGGGGTTAAGTCTTTCCTTCGGTTGTTCGCTTCGATTTTCTCCCCACATTCTCGTAGAATCCCGGAAAGGATTCTTACGCAAATGTAGGGACAGGCTCAGTACACATAAAGCCCGCTGTACGGCCGGTGCGACGTGGGTCTGAGGCGCGTGAAGTCCTCGCGCTTGAACATCCCGCTGTCGAGACTGAATTCTTTGGCGTAATCTTCGAGATGTTTGGACAACCGCTCCCACGCCTCGTCGTCAATGTCCATCCGTCCGACCCCTTTGCCGATCTGCCAGTCCTGGATCTGTCCCCGGATGTAGATCTCCCCGCCGTGCATGCCGCTGGCGACGAAGTCGCCCACGATGGGTTCCCCTTCCGGCAGGTCCAGCCCGAGCAGCACCAGGATGCCCCCGGCCATGTACTCGCCGAAGTAGTCCTTCGCGCCCCCGCCGATAATGGCCACGGGGATGCGTTCTTCGTAGGCTTTCATGTGGATACCGACGCGGTAGCCGGCGTCGCCGCGGACAAAAACGCGGCCTCCCCGCATGGCGTAGGCCAGCACATCGCCCGCGCGGCCATGGACGAAGATCTCGCCCGAACTCATGGTGTTGGCAACCCCGTCCTGCGCGTTGGCGTGGACCCGGATGGTGGGACCGTCCATGAATACGCCCAGATCGTTGCCTGGAGTTCCATAGACCTCGAAGTGAGTCCTGGTTTGCAGACCGGCGCCGATGTAGCGTTGCCCGTTGACCTGAGTCAGAGTCAACTCTTCCGCGCCCGCTTCGATGGCGGCCCGGATGCGTTGATTGAATTCGCTGAAATGGAGGCCGGAGGCGTCCAAAGCCTCGGATACAAGCGTTGTCATGCCAGAACTCCCTTCCCTCTCACAACTTGTTTGCGGTACTCAACTGGAAGCGACAACAGGCCAAAGTCCTGTTCCAGCAACGAGGATTGGAAACTCGATACATCGATTTTCGAGCGGATCAGACCGGTAAAGATCCCGGCGCGATCCACTTCTCCGACAAACAGCGCACCCGCCACGCGGCCATCGCGCAGGATGACCCGTTTGTGCGATTTCTTGCGAGGGTTGCTCATCTCAAGGATTTTGAACTCGTTGCCTTCCGCGGTGGACAACCCCGCCGAGATCGTCGGCAGGCCGAAGAATTCGACCGAGTTCATGGCAAACGAAGAATCCACCGTATCGGATTCCCCCGCCATGTTGCAGCCCGTCACATGCCCTTGGCGGTAGGCGTTCGGGAAGATCGGAATGGGACGCGATTCACCCGTGAGGGAGTTGATCCCCTGGGCCACGTCTCCCGCCGCATAGATACCTTCTGCCGAGGTCATGCAGTGTTCGTTCACCACGATGCCGCGTTCGAGGGTGATGCCGGATTCGGCCACCAGGCTGGTTTCGGGAATGACACCGACCGCCACGATGACTATCTGGCAGGGAACTTCCTGACCCGTCCCGAGGATGACGCCGGTGGCGATGCCGTTTTTGGAGACAATGCGCTGGAGCGTGGTCCCGAGTTCCACTCTCACCCCTGCTTCCTCCATTGCCTGTTGCGCAAAGGCGGAACCTTGCGCGTCCAGAGCCAGGGGCAGAAGGCGCGGAGCCAGTTCGACCACGGTTACGTCGAGATTGCGGGCGCGCAAAGCCTCGGCGGATTTCACGCCGATCAGGCCGCCCCCCAGAACCACCGCCTGCTGTGCCCCGGTGGACTTGATGTAAGCGTCCACGGCAGAGGCATCCTTCCAGGAGGTGAAGGTGAAGACGCCCTGGGACGAGACTCCTTCGATCTTCGGAACGAAGGGCTTGCCCCCCGTTGCGATGACGGCTTTCTCGAAGGCGATGGTCTGGCCGTCGGACAGGTGAGCGGTTCGGGCCGCAACGTCAATTCTCTCGACGGCCACGCCCAGTGAGGTTTCCACGTTATTCTTGAGGTAGAAATCCCCCGGGCGGTAATAGATCCGGTCCTCGTCAATCTTTCCCGCGAGCAGATACGAGATCAGGGGACGGGAGTAAGTATGGTAGGGTTCTCTGGAGACCAGGCTGATGGAGTGAGTCTTGTCAAAAGAGCGAATCCCCTCCACTGCTCCCACGGCCGCCGTCGAATTGCCAATTACAAGGTATTTCGTCTGGTTCTGCATCGGAGCGCTCCTTAGTCTTTCACTTCTTCCCACTTCAGGGCGGCGTTCGGACAACCGGCCACACAACAGGGTTCCGATTCATCGGCGCACTGGTCGCATTTCGACGCCGGTTTGCCGCTGGCGCCTCGCAACACCGCGCCCGCCGGACAGACCATGATGCACGACCAGCAGCTGACGCATCGTTTCGTGTCACAGACGACCGCGCCCGTTTCCGGATCGCGGGTCATCGCGCCGGTGATACAGGCCTCGACACAGGGGGCGTCCAGACAGTGCCGACACTGGACGGCAAAACTGTGCTGCCCACAGGACTCGACCACCACACTGGGGGTCAGCCCTTCTCGTTCGTGCCGGAAAGCGGTGATGATGTTCTTGGACTGGGATCTGTGGACGATGCAGTTGATCTCACAGAGTCGGCAGCCGATGCAGTGCTCTTCATGCGCAACGATCTGTTTCATGCGCCTTCTCCCGCGTGTTTGACGCCCAGTATTCGGAGTTCGTTATCGTGCAGTCCCACGGCACGAAGGTGTTCGCGATTGCCTCGAAGGCTCTCAATGGCGTTGACCCCGAGTCCCCCGAGAATTTCCTTGATTTCGGCGGCCCACCCTCGCAGCAGGTTGGTGAGACGCTGGACGGCCACTTCCGGGTTGAGGCGGCGGGTCAGGATCGGGTCCTGCGTGGCGATGCCCCAGTTACACTTACCCGTGTAACACTTCTGACACAGGTGGCACCCAATCGCCACACAGGCGGCGGTTCCGATGTAAACCGCGTCGGCGCCCAGCGCTATGGCCTTGATGACGTCGCCGCTCGAACGAATGCCACCGGCACACACCAACGACGCGCGGTTGCGAATGCCTTCTTCGCGCAACCGGGTGTCCACGGAGGCGAGAGCCAGTTCGATCGGAATCCCCACGTTGTCGCGGGTGATGAGGGGCGCCGCGCCGGTGCCGCCGCGGAAGCCGTCAATGGCCACAATGTCCGCTCCGGCGTGGACACAGCCGGAGGCGATGGCCGCGATGTTGTGGACGGCGGCGATCTTGACGGAGACCGGCTTTTCGTACCGGGTGGCTTCCTTGATGGCGAAGACAAGCTGACGCAAGTCTTCGATCGAGTAGATATCGTGGTGCGGAGCCGGAGAAATTGCGTCCGAACCTTCCGGGATCATACGGGTCTGCGAAACTTCGCGGTCCACTTTGTTCCCCGGCAGGTGGCCGCCGATACCGGGTTTGGCGCCCTGGCCGATTTTGATCTCGACGGCGGCGGCCCGGTTGAGGTACGCGGCATCCACGCCGAAACGGCCGGAAGCCACCTGGACGATCATGTTGTCCGCGTTGGGGAAAATGGACTTATGGAGCCCGCCTTCACCGGTGTTTGCAAAGGTCCCCGCCAACCCGGCAGCGCGCGCCAGGGCGATGGAGGCGTTCAGGCTGATCGAACCGTAACTCATGGCCGAGAACATCACCGGGATCTGCAACTCGAGTTGCGCGCCCAGTTTGGTCTTGGTCGTGGTTTTCAGATGGGATTTCCCGTTTTTTTGTTCAAAATGGACGTGGTCGGGTTTCGATCCCAGATAGGTCCGCAATTCCATCGGCTCGCGGAGCGGGTCAATGGAGGGGTTGGTCACCTGAGAGGCGTTGAGCAACAGATGGTCCCAATAGATGCGGTAGGGCTTGTCGTTCCCCATGCCGGCGAGGACGACACCGCCCCCTTCCGCCTGCTTATAGAGGTTGCGGATGGTCGCCGGGGTCCAACTCGCGTTGGGACGGAACTCGAGTTCCACCTGTTTGATCTGAATCGCGTTGGTAGGACACAAGGTGGCACAGCGGTGACATCCGACGCATTTGGAACCGTCGGAGATGACACTGTTTGAAACACTATCGAATGCATGGACGTCGTTCGCACACTGTCGGACACAAGCCTGACATTGAACGCAGCGGTTCTCGTCACGCTCGACGGCGAACTCCGGTTGGATGAGCCATTTACGCATGACAAGCCTCCTTCAGCGTTCCGATGACGGGCTGGCCGCCCGAAACGTGCCACATTTCGTCGGGAGAAGCGCAAACCTCGCGGATCGCGGCTTCTTCGCTCGATATATACAATTTGTCGTCTTTGCGGGCGGCGACCATCGGACGCAGTTTTGTGCGGTCGCTCAGGCCGATCATGCCGCCGGAGTGGGCGATTACGATACTGAACGGGCCGTTGAGCAGGGCGCCCGCATAGACCATCCGCAATACGCGGGCCGTTTCCGCTTCCTCCGGATCTTCCATGCGACCAATGGCCGACCAGAAGGGAGGCGCCAGAACCTGACAGGCCCGTTCGAGTGGCAGACCGTGTTTGCGCATGAGAAGGTCGGCCAGGTAGGCGATGACCTCGGTGTCGGTGTGAAGCGTACACAGGTACCCGAAGTTTTCGAGGTACCGGCGGTTGATGCCGTAGGACGAAATTTCACCGTTGTGAACCACCGCCCAGTCCAGCAGACCGAAAGGGTGCGCTCCGCCCCACCAGCCCGACGTGTTGGTGGGGAACCGTCCGTGGGAGAGCCACATGTGGGCCTCGTATTCCTCAAGGCGAAAGAAGCGTCCGATGTCTTCCGGGTAACCCACTCCTTTGAAGACGCCCATGTTCTTCCCAGAAGACATCACGAAGGCGCCTTCGATCAAACGGTTGATATACATGGTGATACGAACGACAATATCATCCACCGTCTCATTGTAGTATCTCTCACGCATGTGTTTCGAGATATTTACGAAGAAACGTCGGACAATCGGGACGTTCCGGATGACCTCGATCGGACGTGTCGGGATGGTCTCCTGATGGGCCACATCGCACGTCTCGGCGAGATACTGTTCCACGGCGGTGACAGCGGCGTTGTTGTCGAACATGATATGGAACGCATACTGGTCCGCGCGGTCGGGATAAATCCCGTAAGCCGCGAATCCGCCCCCCAATCCGTTCGAACGGTCGTGCATATTGGTGATCGAACGGATGATTTCTTCGCCCGAGAAGCGATTGCCTTCTTCGGACATGACTGCGGAGATGGCGCAGCCACTCATGTCTTTTTCGTCGCGTAGATGGTAGTGATGCATCTGGGATTCCTTCCTGCTGATTTGCACCAACGCCTTAAGGGAGCGCAACCGCCATGCCAGATTCTTCAGATCGGATATATTGTGTAGAGTGTTGAATAAAAACGAGTTGTGTCAATTTCCTGAAGTTATATTTATTACAAGCGCCTGATGACTGGTCTAAATTGTGGCCTCTGGTCTAATTTATTTCCAAAAAAAGCGTTCCCCGCTGCGCTGGTACTCGCAGTTGCCCGTGGCATGTAAGATCCACATCGCTTTGCGGTTTTGTTCCGATGCTCGGCCAATAATAGAGCCTGCCGCAGAACAAGCCGGTGCGTCTGGGATTGTCTGGATAGCTGTCAGATGGATTATAGAGCGAGTCCGGAAACGGATTCCAGTGAAATCAACAGTGGAATTGTGTGTTTGGGGGTGCTGGGGGAATCCTGCCTGGATTATTCGATTCCCAGTTCCCGAATCTTCTTGCGCAGGGTCATGCGGCTTACGCCGAGGGCTTCGGAGAGTTCCCGCTGGCTTTTACCGGTGGAGAGTCCCCGGTGGATGACCGCTTTTTCGACCAGTTGGAGCAGGTTTTCGCGGGCGCGGCCCAAGTCGCCGATCTGCTCGCAGGTTCGTTCTATTTCCTTCTCAAGTGAGCCGCCTTCACTGGAAACCGGTTCTTCTCCCTTTTTCTTTTGCGCAACGATTTCCTCGGGAAGAAGATCGAGCGAGAGGGTGTCGCCCGGGCTCATGACCACGACACGCTCGATACAATTCTCGAGCTCGCGCACGTTTCCGGGCCAGTCGTAGGAAACCAGAAAATCGAGAACTTCGCGTGTCAGGCGGCTCACGTTGGTATGGTTTCGGGCGTTGCACACATTGAGGAAGTGATCCACGAGCGCGGGGATGTCTTCGCGCCGCTCGCGCAAAGGCGGCAGGTGGATGGGGATGACGTTCAGGCGGTAATAGAGATCTTCCCGGAACCAGCCTTCCTTGATTCCCACTTTCAGGTCTCGGTTGCTGGCGGCGACAATGCGCACGTCCACCTGGATGGTTCGGATGTCGCCGACCGGTTCAAATTCGCGCTCCTGCAACACGCGCAGGAGTTTGACCTGCAACCGGGGGCTCATTTCGGCCACTTCGTCCAGAAAAAGGGTCCCTCCGTGTGCGAGTTCGAAACGTCCCTTGCGGTCGCGGATGGCGCCGGTGAACGCGCCGCGCACGTGGCCAAACAGTTCGGATTCGAGAAGCGACTCGGGCAGGGCGCCACAGTTGACCTTGATGATGGGGCCTTTGGCGCGGTCGGAATTGTAGTGGACGACATTCGCGACCATTTCCTTGCCGGTGCCGGTTTCGCCCGAGATAAGAACCGAGGCGCTGGAGCGCGCGGCGATGGCGGCGGTGGTCAGGACCTTCGAAATGGCGGCGCTCTCTCCGGCGATGCTCTCCATTTTATAGAGACTTTTCAGATCCGTCAGGATCTTCTCGTCCCGGTTGAGAATTTCTTCTTTCTCAACCTGAAGGATGCGGTTGATTTTCAGGACTTGTGCGACGGTTGAGGCCACAATGGTGATCAGACGCAAGTCCATGTCCAGGGTGGCTTCGACCGCAAAGGGGCGGTCCACGGATAAGGCTCCAACCACTTCGCCGTCCACCTTGAGGGGGACGCAGAGGAAGGCTGTGTTTTGCTCCGAGTCCGAGCTGCGCGCCGTGGTGCGGTTGAGGAAGCGCGGATCGGTGGCCACGTCTTTGACCACTTCGGGCTGGCCGGTTTCGACCACCTTGCCCGTGATGCCTTCGCCGATGGCGTATTCCCCTTTGGAGCGCTCGTCGTTGGTCAGGCCGTGAGCTGCGGCGATTCGCAGGCGTTTGGTGACCGTGTCGAGCAACACCAGGGTGCCGCGTTTGATGCCGAGTTCGCGTTCCAGAATTTCCATGGTGCGTTCGAAGAATGCCTGGGGATCCAGGGCGCTTCCCAGGGCGTTGCCCAGTGCGGCCAGAAGCCCCAGTTCGCGATCGGCGCGCGATTTGGCTTCGATGCGGAGCTGACCCGTTTCGTCAAAATGAAAACGTTGGGGGATGCCGATATCGCCGCTTTTTCGTCCGGCCGCCTTCTGGACCGAAATGGTCTGAATGCCATGTTCCAGGGCCACATCCAGAACGATCTGGGTGACGTGGCGAACTTTGGCCAGGAACGGTCCGTTGTGCGCTTCGGTCTCGAGCAGCCATTCCGCCACGGTCAAGCGATCGTAGAGGCGGGGACAGACCTGGCTGAAAAAGCGCAGAACCTTGTTTTCTTCTCCCCAGAGGCCCAACATGCCGGTGATACTGTCAAAAACGTAACGGGTCGGGGTAACTTTCTGCGATTCGAGGGCGGTCAGGGCCGCCGCGACTTCTTCCGGATTCGAGGGGTTTTCGACACAGAGGGTGTTGCAGCGGGTGGTGTTCTTGTAGAACTCGAGGAAGATTGGGTCGGAACCGCCCTTACCTTTGGAAAAACAGTCCACTAACGCAAACCGGTCGGCGGAGATCAAATTCGCATAGTGGGCGAAAATGGTCTGGGGCGAACGGTTGAAACTGACGTACACCACGCTGGCTTGTGCGTTTTCAGAGGCTTCCACAAATTTGTCAGCAAAGCGGTCCACCGTGACGCCGGAGTTGATCTCCCAGACGATGTTGTCTCCGGGAAGGACTCCACCGATCAAACGATCCAGATCGGGGAAACCGGTGGTGGCTTTGAGTTTTGTCAACAAGGAGGCACCTCAAATGGTTGAATTGGAGTGGGGGAGAGAACAACGTCAGTTCGTGATGACTTTCCTTCGGCCCACTCCACTGATTGTCTCACAAGCGCGTTTCAGAATAAACAGTCAAGATGCAGGGAAATAATGAATGCCGGGGAGAAAGAAGACGAACCCGGCCCGTCAAAGAGACGGGCCGGGTTCGGGGGAATGGCTGACCACAGGGCGATGTTCCCGGCCATTTTCCGGCGGGGCGAGTCCGGTCCTTATTTGACGGGCTGTGTTACTTCTGTTTTCGGAGCGTTTTCGCCGGGTTTCAGCGGTTTGATCCAGAGATCCTTGTAGCGCACTTCCATGGGATCGCCCACGTGCAATTGCAGGGCAATGACCCCTTTTTTGGCGCCTGCCGGGTCGCTGATGTCGCAGACGACCTGGCCGTTGAGGAGCATTTTGATGTGGTCGCCCTGGCAGGTGATTTCGTACTGGTTCCAGTCGGCCGGTTTGGCGGCTTCGAAAACGGCTTTGCGTTTTTCTTCGGTCAGGGCGCCCCAGTAGTCGAGAAAACCGCGCTTACCTTCCTCATAGAGCATGCCGAAGTAGGTCTTTTCGGCGATGTCGGCCTGGTAGCCGATAACGACATTGTCGGGTTTTTGTTCACTGCGGAACTGGATGCCGCTGTTGTGGTTGCGCAGTTTGACTTTGATGCGCAGGACGAAATCGTCGTAGCTCGCCTCGGTCGAGAGGAATGTGTTTTTCTGGATCGCGTTTCCGACGGTCGAGCCGAGGATGACGCCTTCTTCGACCTTCCAGAGTTTCGGATCGCCTTTCCATCCGGTCAGGTCTTTGCCATTGAACAGGGGGGTAAATCCTTCGTTGGATTCTTTGGGTTGTTCGGGCTCGGCTGCGTTCAGGATCGAGTGGCCGGTCGCCGTGAGGACGGCGGAGCAGACTCCGAGGGCCAGAAAGTTTCTGCGAATCATTTCGTCTTCTCCCATTCTGGTTGTGTGGGGCGCGTTGAAACCCGGAAGAGGTCTTTTTCCCATTCCCGTGACACCATGCAACGCCCGTATAATGAGAGTGAGCGTATCACCCCATTGTCGGATTCTTCAACCTAAAAACAGCAGTTGAACCCTGCCCAAAGGCCTTGGGCGCCGGTGTTTGTCGCTCAAGTGCATCCGAGGGCGGGTTTTCCCGGTACGCCGAGGAGTCTTCCTTTCAGAAAGACGACGAAGGCGCGACTCAGAATCAGCCGCCAGCGCTCAGTCCAATCCAACTGCTCCGCAGCCTTGCGAAGGTGCTGGAAAAAGCCCGTCAAACCGCGCAAAACTTTGCGGATGGAGGCCGACTCGGCATGCAGACTCGTCAGGGTCAGCGTGGTCTGACCGGCGTGTTGCGTCTGCTTGCCCACGGCGTGCAGAAGAAGCGGGCGGCTGGTCTGCGCCTCGTGGTGTTTGTCGGGCAGGGCCAGGCGCGCGAACAGCGACCACCAGTTGTAGACCAGAGCCGTGTGGCGAGCCATGATCTGGCAGCGTTTCTGGTCCCGACTCGTGAACCCGCCCCAGCCCCACTGGTTCTTCAACTCATCGAAGACGTTCTCGCAGTCCGCCCGGTCCCGGTAGTGCTGCGCCAACGTGAGGATTTCGCCCGCGAGGTCCGTCACCAGTACGGCGTACTCGTACGGGCCCACCGTCTCGAGTGTCTCGACAAAAGCCAGTTCCAACTGTCCTGGTTGTGGACGGTTGGCCAAAAGCAGATCGCCTTTCAGGCGCCGACGCAGGACGACGACCTTGCGCTCGCGCTCCCACCCACTCAGGCGCAACTTCGACTCCACGCCCTCCCACCCCTGGCCGGCGTCCTCCCACTCGGAGCGCGCGAAGAGTTTCTCGATCAGCCCCCGTACTTTCTGAGTCTGGCGCAACTTGAACAGATAAGGCTGTCCCCGTTTCTCGCACTCGCGCATGACCGTGTCGTTGCCGAAGGCACAGTCGCCGCGCACGAAGACCGGCCGCTGTTCGGGGGACAGGGTGTCGAGAAAGGAGAAGAACGAGGGGCTCGTGTACTTCGCCGCCGTCCGGTTGCCCGACTGCACCTCGACGTCGAGCACCAGGCGCAGGTTGGCCAGAAAGTAGGTGTGGTACGTGTGCGAGGGACGGCCCGGTTTCTGCGGGTTGTAGCCCTTCACGGCCCCTTCCTGACGGCCGTAGAGCGGCTTGACGGTCGTGTCGAGATCCAGAATCCACGGCTCGCACAACAAAGCCTCGTAACAGCGCCGCAAGTGATGGGTTTGCCAGAGCGCGCACTCCTCCCCATCCACGGCCTGAAACGCCCGGCGCACCGAGTCCTCGCTGGCCACCTTCGACATGCCGAGCAATTCCGGATTCACCCCATCGGCCCGAATCGCCGCGATGTGAGCGTAGCGCGTGTGACCCGCCAGCAGACACAGCAGAGTCGTCCCCAGAATGTCGCGCTTGGCCGGGGCATTGGGGCTGTGGTACTCCAGCGGGCAATCCTGAACCCAGGCATCAAAAAGATGGGCCGTCTTGAGGAACTCGATGAAGAACGGCAATTGCCCCAGAGGCGTCACGGCCGCCTGGGGCGCCCACTCCACGTGGACCCGGCCGCCAAAAGTGTCCACCACCAGAGATTCGATCTCGGGCGCATTGGAGTCACCCAATGGGTGAGGGGTTGGGAAGAGATTTTTCTCGTTCATGCACTCAGTTTGCTACACTTGCAGAACGAGAGCAAGAGTCAACTGCGGTTTTTAGGTTCAACCTTTTTCCCGCAGGTTTTCTTATTGGTCTTTTTTCACCGGGAGGGAACGCAGGCGGTCCAGGATGATGGAGACGGCGGAGCGAACCGAGAGGTGGTTGTAGTCGGTCGGACCGATCACCGGTTCGAGGGTGTAGTCGGCTTCGAGCATGACCTCATCGGTCAAGCCATAACCGGTTCCGAACACCAGGCAGATGGGTTCATCTTCTTCGTCAATCTTGCGGCGCAGTTCCGGGTAGGTGAGCGTGAAGGGGAAATTGCGGGCCGAGGTGATGGTGAATCTGGGTTGGCGTCCCCAGAGTTTCTGCAGGTGGCGATCCACGGTCGCAAGGTCGGGTACGACTTCAATGAAAGAAAGAGCCTCTTTGCGCGTGACATTGTACTCGGCGCCAAACCCTTCGGTCCAGTGCGAGATGACGTCCTGAGCGAAGGCCTGCATTTCCTCGACCGCGTGGACGATGAAATAAGGCTCGACGCCGAAGGTGCGCGAAGCGCGGGCGATGTCGTGGATATCGAGATTGGTCAGGGAACTGGCGACCACTTGGCCGAGTTTGTTGTAAACGGGGTAGTGGACAAGCGCGATCGCGATGGGCATTTCAATCAAATCTCCCTGAAAAACGGGTATCTCATAAAAATTTTCGGAGCCGTTGGCCCTTTATATCCGGCCGTAGTCCGGATCGGGACCTACTGTATCGGCATTTGGGTCTGGAGGCCAGATATTTATGCGCCCATGAAACAGAAATCACCGACTTTCGAGGAGTTTGACGCGGCGGCTCACGGCGGGCAGTTCGAGGGTGATCGCGGTGCCTTCGTGTTCGGTGGAGGTGAGGCTGATTTCGCCGCCATGTTCCCGGACGATGCGTCCGACGGCCATCAGTCCGAGGCCTGAGCCGTTGAATTTGGTGGTGTAATAGGGTTCGAAGACTTTCGGAAGATCCCCTTTGGGGATACCACATCCGTTGTCGCGGATTTCCAGCGCGGCGGTGTCGTCGAGGAGGGATGTGTGGAGGGAAATGTGCCCAGTCCCCGGTTTGCGCCGCGCTGCGGCGATTGCCTCGATGGCGTTGCGCATGAGGTTGCGCAGGGCGTGGATCATCTGTTTCTCGTCAATGAGCAGCGCGGGCAGATCCGGGTCGAGGTAGGTTTCGACCTGAATCTGGAGGTGTTCGAGTTCCATACGGCTCATTTCGAGGATGGCCAGTACGAGGCGGTTGAGATCCTGGAGTTGCAGGATGGGTTTGCGCGGGCGAGCGGCTTCGATGAAGTCGTCCACGCATTTGCGCAGGCGTTCGACTTCTTCGCGCAGGATCGAGCACGATTGCGTGATGCGCTCGATGGTTCTTCCGGACTTACCGCGCGCGGGCAGGGTCAGATCGGCCACGGAGCGTTCGAGCAATTGGGCGTGGATGCTGAGGGAGTTCAGGGGATTCTTGATGTCGTGTGCCACGCCGGCAGTGAGGGTGGCCAGCGAGGCGATGCGCTGTTCCTGAGCGTCGCGTTCCTGCCGGGCGCGCACGAGGGTGAGATCCTGCAGGACGAGCGCGGCGCCGGAGTTGCCACCCGTGCTTTCGGCCAGAGCATCTTCCGCCGAAAGGAAACTTTCGGAGTCGGCTTCGAGGACGGTTTCTTCGGCGATGGGGAGGAGGTGGACGTTGAAGATTTTGCGACTGCGGTCGCGTACGGCCAGTTCACGGTCACGTACCGGAGCGGGATCGTTCAGGAAGGTTTCCACCAGATGCTGTAGAGGGCCTTCTTGCAGGAGTTCGAGAATGGGTTCGCCGGTAACCCGGCGATTGGAAGACCATTGGAGAATGCGTCGCGCGGCGCTGTTGACCAGCGAGACGTTCGCCTGAGCGTCGAAGACAACAATTCCCTCGGTGAGGGTCTCGAAGATCCGGGCCGTGAGATCGCGTTCTCGCGCCATGCGGAATACGAAATTCTGGATCTCGGCCGGACCGATCTTGTCGAGGTGTTCGAGAAAGCGTTTGGCGAATCGGCGTTGTTGCATGCCTGTATTCCTTGAAGTGAGAGAATTCATTTCTTTGTTTCCCCGGAAGAATACAGATAACAGGGAAACACATACCCGAATCGTAACACGCTCCCAGGGGGATTTCCAGAGTGGAGGAGAAGGGAGAGGCGATTTCGCCGATTCGAGTCAGGCCGACTTTAATTGCAGCAGCGGTGGCAGACCGGAAAGCGCCCCTCGCGGTAGAGGGCGCGGCGGAAGGCTCGCGTTTTCGGGCTGTTCCAATCTTCCAGGAGAGGGCCCTCTTCGATGTGGCCGCAATTGAATCCCATACAGAGACTCAGGCCGCCGGTGGGGCTGAGTGAGAGCGATTCATAGGGGGCCAGGCAACGGTCGTGTCGAGGACGGCGATAGAGATCTCCCTGGGTGTAGTATTTTCGGATTTCGTCTTCGTCGAGGGCGGGGTGGGTGTTGAGCGGGATTCGGTTCTGGAGGGTTGCGCGGAGTCTGGCTATTTCACACAGGAGGACATCCGGGTCAATAGGCCCGGATGTCTTTTCCGCGAAATCGGCATAGGGCCGCATCTGCGCCTCGAATTCGGCGGGAGTGAAGCAGTCTTTCAGGCGGTGTCGCGCTTCGGTGAGCTGGGCGCCCATGCTGGCTTGCGTCTGATACTGGAGGTGGGAAAGCGCCAGAGAATCCACGCCCAGTTGAAGCGCCAGGGGGCCAAGATCGGAGAGGTCGGCGTGAGTCAGATCCGAGATGGTGGCGGCAATTTGCACGGAAGGGGTTGGGGATTGCGTGTTCCGCCGGGTGGTGATGACTGAACGGATTCCTTCAACCGCTGCGGCATAAGCGCCTTTTCCGCGGTTCCGGTCGTTGATTTCCTGGCGTCCGTCGAGGCTGACCAGAAGTAGGTCCACTCCGGCTTCGACCAGAAAGGACGCTTCCTGTGCGAGACGGACTCCATTGGTGAAGATGCTGAGAAAGAAACCCTGCTGTTTGATCAGGGTGATCGCTTCGCGTAATTGAGGATAGAGCAGGGGTTCTCCGCCGACAAGCATGATCCCGGGGCGGAACGTCTCGCATTCATCGAGGAGTTTGTTCAGGTGGCGGATTTCGAGCCGGGCGTTGAGCATGGGATCGCCCGGGCGCAAGAGTTGACTTTGGGTACACATCTGGCAGCGCAGGTTGCACGCGAAAGAGGGGACGACGTTGATCGTCCTGGGTGGAGGGGCGTATCCCTGGTACAAGCGACCGAGTTCCCAGGCACGGCGACAGGCCCAGCGGGGATGGAGGAGGGCTTTAAACATCTTGTGCATGGTGGGTTTTCCGGGACTGCGGCTGCTCCGTGTGCCGAAACGAGGACTGTGTTTTTGTTGCAGGGGCCTGAAAACAGAAACCAGACGGAGGAGTTTCCGTCTGGTTTCAACTCTATCGCACTGTCGTGCAGAATGCCACTTACTTTGCGCGTACCCGTGTGGGGGCCGGTTGTTTAGGTTTCGGGCCTCGCTTGCGTGGTGTCAGGGAAAGGCCGAGCCGCTCTTCGAGTTTTTGCAGGAGGGCCAGGGAACCGCAGGGACGTCCTGTCTTGACGTTGCGGCTGAGGGCAATCTGCATCTTTTCATCGGGCGCTTCGCCGAGCCACGTGGCCCATTTCCCTATTTCCGGGGCTTCCAGAATTGGGCGATTGGGTGAGAGAAGCGGGTCGGCTTTGCCGGAAGCGTGCGCTTTGACGCTGGACCACGGGTAGGAGGCGGCGCGTTTGGCCAGTCCCGCCCGGATGGGGGCCGTCTCGACATATCGCGCGGCTTCCATCACATATTTCCGGTCCAGCAGGGTCGAATGGAACCGATCGGCCCAGAAGTGGCCACTCCAGCCGTGGCGGCGGTTGACTTCTGCGGCGAAGCGCATGTGCGCCCGTCCGATAGCCAACGCCAGGGAACTGTTGCGGCGTGGATAAACCAGAAGGAGCACCTGATTCTCGAGAAGGCAATAGGCCCACACCTCGAGACCGAACTCTTCGGCGTAATGCCGGAGGTATTCGCAGTAGAGTTTGCGTTCCTCTGGTTCAAAGAAGATGGCCCCGTTGTCACGCCCAAACTGCGTAACAAGATAGGGGTACCTTGGGATTGCGATGCGCGCTATTCTGGCCATGATTGATAAATACGCCTGTTCCGCTTCCGTGTCAAGAGGAAAAATGAAATCATAGAAGAATTTTTTTTCAGCGTCGGAAAGAATACTCGTAAAGATTTGTTGGATCTGGGGTTAGAGAATCGGGTTGGGGTAATTCCGGGTCACGTGTCCCCGATGGGTGTTTCAGGGCCGGGTGTTCCCGAATTGTCGAAAAACGGGGTCAGGAGGGTTTTTGACGCCAGGCCTTGTAGAGAAAGACGATTTGACGGGAGATGCTCTGGATCACACGTCCGAGGGTAAACTGGATCGAGGTGAGTTCTTCTACCCCTACAAAATCAGGGACATGTAACGTCTCGATCGAGTCTCCTGCGAGTTGGATCTGGTCCAGATCGGATGGCCCGAATCCCAGAAGCCGGGCGGCCTGGAGGTAGGGGACAGTGGCTGGGTCTATGCCCAGTACGGCCAGTACGGCCAGATCGGCTGCGACTACATCGGCCGATGCCACGAGGAAACCCGCGGACTTGGGATCGCCTTTTGTCGGGCCATCGCGTTCGAGGATCACAATTCCGTCTTCAATCGTCAGAACGGGCGCAAGGTGGCGGGTCAGGGCGATCAGCATCCGGCCAAACTCGACAGGATCGGGGCTGGCGTGGAAATGGAAAAGGGCTTTGCGTTTGCCCGCGATGCAGCCGAAGAGGTTTTTCGAGCCAAGGGACACACGCATCTGTGTGTGGGCTTTGATTTTGGGCAGGTTGATAATGGCGTCGGCCTCGAGCGCGGCGGCGCTGATCGGCGCGCGCTTGAACGGGCCGTCCGGATCAATGACGCGCGTTCTCGGTCGCTTTCCCAGGTCCACAATTTCAATTCCCAACTCCTGTGCGACTGTGACCACGCCCGAGGCGCGGGCGACGTCCCAGGCGGAACTGAACGCGGGGGAATCGCCAATGAAAGGAGTCGCTCCCGCCTCGAGCACCTCGCGCGCCACGGCGCGGATGACCTCGGGGTGGGTGGTGACGGCCACTTCCGCCGGACGTGGCACGATGAGGTTGGGTTTCAGCAAAACACGCTGGCCGGGGTGGACAAAGGAGGCCATGCCTCCGAGGTGTTCAAGCAGTTTTCGGATGGCGGCTTCGACCAGGGAACGGTCGTAATTCGGGCAGTGACCCAGACTGACCAGGGGAGCGTAATTCCGGGACGGCGACGCAACGGAGGCTGTCATGATGGGGCGTTTCCGGTCAGAGCGGCTCGTCCTGCAAATACCGCCGAATGACCTCGATACTGGCGCGGGCGCTTCCCTGGTTGCGGGTTGCGGTTTCGAGGGCCTGCGCACCAATGCGGTGGCATTTCTGCGGATCGTGGAGCAATTCAGTCCAGGTGGCGCCCAATGTTTCGGCGCTGCACCGTACGCAACCACTCTCCGCGCCGGAGAACAGGCGGTCTATTTCCTTCTGTGCGTGCATGTTTGGACCGACCACGACCGGGATGGAGTGGATTGCGGCTTCCAGGAGGTTGTGTCCCCCGATGTTCCCGAAACTGCCCGCGACCACGCCCAGATCGCCCAGTCCGTAGGTCCGCGCCAGCTCGCCCATTGTATCGAGCAGAAAGATGTCGGGGGAGTCTATTTGAGGATCGGTGGCGCGCGAAACACGCCATCCGGCCGGATGGCGTTGGCAAAGGGTGAAGATGTCGTTGAAACGCTCGGGGTGACGGGGCGAGAGGATCAGCATCAAGTTGGGCACACTCTGGCGGGCCTGACGGAAGGCTTCGAGGATGATTTCTTCTTCACCGGGATGGGTGCTGCCAACGACCACGGTGGGGCGGCGCGCACCGAGATGGTAACGCGCCCGGAGGGTTTCCTGCTGTTCCGGCGAGAGCGCCACGCCGGGCATGTCGAATTTGCAATTCCCCGTGACATGCACGTCCTGGGGGCGGTTCGAAAGTGCGGCCATGCGTTCTGCGTCCGCCGGGGTTTGCATGCAGAAGGCGCGAAAGGCGTTGAACGCGGGCGCCAGAAAACTGCGGCCCGTGTTGTATCCTTTGAAAGATTTATCGGAGAGTTTCCCGTTGACCATGAAAATGCGAGCGCCGCGTTGCGCCGCCAGAGTCAGGAAGTTCGGCCAGATTTCCGTTTCCATGACCAGAATGACGCGTGGGTTGTAACAGTCGAGAAAACGGCGAGTGTTCCATGAAAAATCGAGCGGAAAGTAGTGGATGTGGGCTGCTTCGGTGAGAATTTTGTGCGCATGGGCCTGGCCGGTTTCCGTGATGGTGGAAACGATCAGAGGCAGTTCCGGCAGGAGTTGGCGCACCAGCGGCGCGATGGATTTGGCCGCCACCGTTTCCCCCACGCTGACGGCGTGGATCCACACGGAGCCGCGCTCGAACGTATGGCGGTCTGCCGGAGCCGGAAGATTCTGTCCCAGCATGCCGCTGGCGCTTTGCCGGTATTTTCCCCGGCGCAGACGCCGGTATCCCAGATAGGGGAGAAGGGCCGGCAGGGCGAGGGAGTAGATGAGATCGTAACGGGTGGGGAACATGGCAATCTTTTCCCGCCGGGCCATTCGGGAATGAAACCCCCACTGGCCGGGAAGCGGCTCTCGTATCAACGGCTGAAGAGACTTTGAACCGCTTCTTTCAGGCTCTGGTTCTCCAGAGTGTTGGTCAGATTCAGATACAGATAGAAAACCGGAGCGCACAACAGCAGACTGTCAATGATGTCGAGCATGCCCCCGTGTCCGGTGAACGTTTTCCCGGAGTCCTTGACCCCGGAGTCCCGCTTGAAGGCGGACTCGCCCAGGTCGCCCACCGTCCCCACGAGGGTAAACAGAACGGGCAGGAAGATCGCTTCGGGCCAAGTGAAGATCTTTTCCATTCCGGGCCAGAAGAGTTTAAGCAGAGCGCCCGAGACGATTGCCAGGACAGCGCCCCCGATCAGACCTTCAACCGATTTGTTCGGGCTGAGTACGGGGGACATTTTGTGTTTCCCAAAGGGTTTTCCAATACAATAGCCTCCGATGTCGGTGGCCCAGGAAGTCAGGATCAGGAAGAGCAGGAGCAGGCTGCCGGCGTGGGGTTCGGTGAATCCCCATTTTGTTTCCGCGTGGCGGAAGATGTAGATGACCAGGGCCAGGGGCAGGCCGACGTAGATGCTGCCAAACAGCGAGACGGCCGTGTTGACCAGAGCGCCCTCGATCTTCTTGAGCAACACCTGCGTGATGAGCAAAATCCAGAAACAGATGACGATGAGGGAGAGGGTATCGCGGCACCGGAAGAAATAAGCGTCCACGAGGAATGCGATGGCGATGGCGGCGCCCGCCCAGTGGGTGGGTTTTACGCCGAGCTTACGGGCCATCTGGTAGTATTCGTAGGTCCCCACCGACGTGCCGAGCATCGTCAGTCCGAGGATGATGAGGCCGCCGATTTCTCCACTCGAAAACAAACCGTAGAGGAGCAGGGCGAAAAAGACGAGACTGGAAGCCAAACGCGCAAGCATGGGGGGTTATTCCTTCACTTTGCCGTAACGCCGGTCGCGGCTCTGGAAGGCGACAAGCGCCTCGAGCAGGTGTTCGCGGCGGAAATCGGGCCAGAGAACTTCAGGGAAGTAGAATTCGGCATAACGGACCTGGTAGATGAGAAAGTCGCTGATGCGGTGTTCGCCGCTGGTACGGATCAGAAGGTCCGGGTCGCCGAGTTCCGGATGGTAAAATCCGGTTTCGAACACCTCGGGGGTGATGTCTTCAGGTTTCAGGAGCCCGGCGGCCACTTTTTCCGCTACGGCCTGGACGGCGGTCAAGACTTCGAGTCGTCCGCTGTAGGAAACGGCCAGATTGAGGACCATCCCCTTGTTGTGCTCGGTCAGTTCCATCGTGCGGTCGAACTCTTTGAGCACCGAGTCAGGGAGATCGGCGCGGTGGCCGCTGTGGACCAGGCGGATGTCGTTCTGCTCGAGCCGGGGACGTTCCGCCACGAGGAACTTGCGGAAGAAACGCATCAGGGTCGAGGTTTCATGGCGTGGCCGTCCCCAGTTGTCCCGGCCAAAGGCGTACACCGTGAGGGCCGGAATATGGAGGCGCGCGCAGGACTCGATGAGGACGCGGATGGATTCGATTCCGGCTTCGTGTCCCTGGGTGCGGTCGAGCAGGCCGTGGGTTTTGGCCCAGCGGCCGTTCCCATCGGGAATAACAGCCACGTGCCGGGGCAGTCGCTCGAGGTCGAGAAGGGCCTCGAGTTTCTGCTCCCGGCTTGTGGTCCCGTCTTTTGCGCTTTTCTGAGAGGCGGAGCGAAAAGCCATCTGCATCACACTTCCATGACTTCCGCTTCTTTATGCTTCATCTCCTCGTCGATCTTCTTGATGAAGTCGTCGTGTTCTTTCTGGATTTCGGCGGTGAGGCGGCGCGAATCGTCCTCGGAGATGGCGTGGTCTTTCTCGAGTTTCTTGATGGCGTCGTTGGCCTGGTGGCGGACTTTGCGGACCGTGACGCGGTGGTCTTCGGCGTATTTGTGGACGAGCTTGACCATTTCCTTGCGGCGCTCTTCGGTCAGTGTGGGGACACAAAGGCGGATGACGCGTCCATCGTTGTTGGGGGTGATGCCAATGTCGGAGGCCAGGATGGCCTTTTCGATGGCGCCGATCTGGCTCGGATCGAAAGGCTGGATGGCAATGGTGCGGGCGTCCGGGGTGTTGACCGAGGCCAGTTGTACCAGCGGCATTGGCGCGCCGTAGGCGACAATGGTCAGGCGATCCACCAGCGTGGTCGAGGCGCGGCCCGTGCGAATGTGTCCGTAGGCGGTGGCCAGGTCGCGGAGAACTTGCTCCATTTTGGCGTGGCTGTCTTTTTTCAATGCGTCCTGCATGGGATTCCCTCCTTCATCTATTAGGTTTCAGGTAAGTTGAACTTTTTTTCCGCACGTGCTCATTGAACCAGGGTTCCGATCTTTTCGCCACACACGACGCGCATGAGGTTGCCCTTTTTGAAGAGGCTGAAGACGACGATCGGGACTTTTTTGTCCCGGCACAGCGACAGGGCGCTCGTGTCCATCACGCGCAGGTTGCGGGCGATGGCATCCTGGTAACAGATGTCCGAGAGCCATTCGGCTGTCGGGTCTTTTTCCGGATCGGCCGTGTACACCCCGTCCACCTTGGTGGCCTTGAGTAACACTTCGGTGTCGAGTTCGCTGGCGCGCAGAGCGGCTGCCGAATCGGTGGAAAAGTACGGGTTGCCCGTTCCGCCTGCCAGGATGATGATACGCCCCTTTTCCATGTGGTGGATGGCGCGTCGGCGGATGTAGGGCTCGCAGACCTGATTCATGGTGATGGCGGAGAGCACGCGGGCGTGCGAGCCGGCGTTTTCGAGCGCATCCTGCATCATGAGCGAGTTGATCACGGTGGCGATCATCCCGATGGAGTCGGCCACGGAACGGTTCATGTGGGCGGCGGCTTCGCTGGCGCCGCGGAAGATGTTCCCGCCTCCGATCACCATGCCGATCTGAACGCCCATCTGATGGACTTCATGGACTTCCCGGGCCAGTTCGACAATAAAATCGGGATCAATCCCGTACTCGCGTTTCCCTTTGAGGGCTTCTCCGCTGAGTTTGAGCAAAATTCGTTTGTATCGGGGCGTGGGACTCATAGAATCTCCGGCAACTTGAAAATAATAAAGATAGAGGCTTTGAAAGACCTTTGTCATGCGCATGAAAAATAGGCGGTCCAACCGGTCCGCTATCTGCAACGCGAGTTCTGTCATACCACGTTGCAGGACGTTCGTAAACATTATTGTGCCGGAGAATGAACCGTTGCGAGTGGAAATTATCGAGAGCCGTTGGACCCCCTGTCCCCGAAGAGAAAATGGGGTGGTGGGCTGCCCCAATTGGGCCGGGAACGGTCTTCGGGGGTTTTCTTGAGGCGGAAACAGGGTGAAATCCGCTCGTCAAGGATTTTTTCGCTTCTTTTACTTGACGTGAGTGCCGGAAGGGACTAGAGTTAACCTGGTGTATCGGAAACTGGCTGTGGAGCCGCATGTTTCCGTGTCTTGACATTATTATGCCTGTTTGATGTTGAGCCTCCAGCGCTTGCTGATCTACCATCCCACTCCGGGAGGCGACACGCCGATTATGTTCCCGTCCATTCATTTCCGGTTTTGCCCAGGAAAGAGTTTGTTTCTTTTATTCGCCGCAGTGGGGGTGTTGTTGTCGAACTCCCCGGTGACGGCCCAATCCTCCCTCCGAAACGATCCCCGGTTCCGCGATTATCAGGCCCCGGAGCGTGCCAAAACGGGGGGGAAAACCCCGGGCGCCGAATCGGTTGCGCAGCCGGAGTTTCAACCGGTCCAACCGGTTCCGATGTCCCCGCCTCTGGCCGCTTCTTCCCAGGCGGACAAGTCCGCTGCGATGCCTCCCCTCAATCCGATTGAGGGCGAGACGGGGACAGAGAAGGCGTCCGACGCGCCCGCCAGTGAAGGCCCCAGTCTGCTGTATGTGCCTTCGGGAAAGCGCAAGGACATCCCCGCTGCCATGCCGTGGCTGGCCCGGCACGAAGTTGAACGCATCGCGCCGTCCGAGGCGCGGAAAGGTTCCTCCGAGCGTGCTCAGGCGACCGTGAGCCGCGCGCCGACTCTGGCGGCGCTCGATCTCGAACACACCCGCGCGGTGGAGCCGACCACGGCGGACAGTCTGAGCCAGGTGGTCTGGAACGCCGCGCAGCGGGTCCGCGGTTCGCAGTTGAAGAATCGCGCCTACTGCCAGCGTATTCTGGCCGAGCGGGGGTTGACGGCGACCGATCCGTATAAGTTGCCTCCGCCGCCCAGACAGGTGGCGACGGCTCTCGATGTGGATTATCTGATCATCGGCAATCTCAACAAGATCGAAGGGGTGTTTGTCGTCGAATTGCAGCTCTACAACGCGTCGCAGGACCGGGTGGTGAGCAGTCTGGCGAGCGAGGCGGTGCCGACTCCCGAGGCGCTGCTGAATCCGATTCGCGACCTGGTGCAGAAGTTGATCGCGTCGGTGCCCGCGGCGGTGCTGGTGAATCCGGCGCCCAGTGGGTCCGAGTCGCTGAAAGTTTCCTCTTTCAAGCCGGAAACGGGTGGCTCGAAGAAGGCCTCCTCTTCCTCGGCTGCGCGCAGTGGCGAGGGGAAAAAGCCCACAAAAGAACAGAAGCGGGTGGTGGTCAAAGCCAAGCCCACGCCCAAACCGACCCCCAAACCCGAGCCTGTGCCGGATCCGGTGGTAACGCCGGTTGCCGAGGCGCCGGGAGCGGGCGATGCGGCGCAGCCGGAAGGCGTATTCCCCTATCCCACGCCGCAGCCGACCCCGGCCCTCGAGGCGGTGTCTCCCAAACCGACTCCGACTCCGGCCCCAGCCGCGACTCCGACGCCCGCGCCGGTTGCCGCCAAGACACCCACGCCGGCGCCTGCCGATCCCAAGAAGCAGGCCCGGGAAGCGTTCGAAAAGGCGATCGCAACGCCCAAGGATTCGCCGGAGGGGTTGGCGGCTGTCCAGGAAGCGGTGCGCCTGGACCCGGGTAACGAGGAATTTGAGGGGGAACTCTTGCAGCGGCTCTACCAGTCCGGCAAGCACGCCGAAGCGGCGGAACTGGGCAAGCGGGTGGCTGTGCTGAGCAACGACACCAATGTGCTGCTTTTCACCGCTGCGGCGTACGCCGAGCTGGGGCAGCATCAGAAGGCCATTGACGTGCTCGACGTGCTGTTGAAAAAGCAACCGAAGAATGGCTTCGCCCTCTACAACAAAGCGGTCGCCCTGACCTATCTGGACCCGAAGAAAGCCTCCGAGGCGTTCCAGGTTTTCCTGAATACGAGCAAGGACGACCCGGAAATGGCGACGTGGGTCCAGGACGCCCAACTGAAGTTGAAGCAACAGCAAGGGGCTGATGGAAAGGGACAGTAAGCCTTCGATTGATGGGGACATGATGACTGTCAGCACCGGCCTCGGGAAGGTTTCTTAAGGCCGGTGTTTGATTTTCCGCAAAAATGTTCGGAAGCCTGTTTTTCCTGTAGTTCGTTCTGGGGGTATTTGAGAGCAATTGCATCTTGAATTGTATAGACAAGACGATCCTGGAAATAGAGAATACCCCAAGGAGGAGAAACTGATGCTTTCTGAGTTTATTTCTAACGTAAGTGCTAATGCTCTTGGCGAAATAATAGGTGGTTTTTTGATTGTTTTTTTTCTATACATATTAAATAGGAATTTGTTTCGCACAAAAAATATAGAAGGTACCTGGCATTTCATGACTGAAACTGAAGAAACTACATATAATCCCAATAAGGGGATGCTCCTGTATTACACGGCTGTTCTTTGGATTGAAGGATATGTGGTTCGTGGTACCACCGAAAAAACACATGAGATCTCTATTGAGAAAAAAGGATCATTTAGTGGAAAATCTCGTACTCGTGGAACTGTAGAAGGAAATTATAAAAGAGTATTTTTTGGAAAAGATCGTCTCTTTCTTCATGTGGTTGAGAATGGGGCTCGTGAATTTACTAACTCATATGATGTTCGTATTCTATCGAGGAAGAAAATGAGCGGAATGTTCACTTCAACGGCTGCTACACAAAAGGGGAAGACAATATGGCAACGGGATTCTTTTCAAGGAATATCACAATAATTCTTTCCTTGCCATTCCTGATGTTGTCGAGGGTTTCTGAGTTCTTTGATCTTTGGAACATGCGACTTCATATAGGAAAATGCATCAAAGTGGTTGATTCAACTGCAAATCTTGTACCGCAGAGTTTCATTAACGTACTTATTGCCGCTGAAGATCGACGTAGTTCCATGCATTATGGCGTTGATCCTGTTGCTATGATTAGGGCTCTGTACAAATGGATTTTATTTAGAGAGATCCAAGGGGCGAGTACAATTGAACAGCAGTTTGTTCGTGTGGTTTCAGGTCGATATGAGCGATCATTTACACGGAAATTACGAGAACAGATGCTGGCAATTGCGGTTTCCCGTCGCAGAGATAAACACAAAATTGCAGGAGCCTATTTGTCTGTGGCATATTATGGCTATGGTCGAGTCGGATTATCTGCCTTGACACACTATTGTGGCTTTGATTTGTCTCGATCAAATATGATTGATGCTTTAGGCATAATATCTCGATTGAAGTATCCTGAGCCGAGAAAACCGAGTATAAAATGGTCTGTAAAATTCGAACGACGTGTCAGGTATATTGCGAATCAATACAATAAGGCTTTCCCCTCCTGTGTGAAGGTCTCCATTCCCAACTCAGATCCTATGGAAATGTCTTTTATCGGGGTTCCCCCAATTTGGTCTGCGATTCTCTTGAGGACCTTTCGTCTGCCGCGAACGAGGTGATCGAACAGGTTCGCCGGGAGGATGATACGTTTCCTCGGGAAGAGTGTTTTTCTGAAGGAGCGATTGTTCTGGAACCCTTGGATGGCTGGGTGGTGTGTCCGGAATGCGGGGCGGTCTTAGAGATAGAAACCGGTTCTTTCGTTACAAATTGTCAGGCCTGCAGGACAAGGTACCGTCTCGCAGGAGATCATCCGGACCCGAATAGGGTGTTCTAAATGTAACCACAGATAAACACGGATGAACACAGATACCGCCTCATTTTCCGTTTATCTGTGTCCATCTGTGTTTATCTGTGGTTACAGAAAGTGGCTCTTTGTCGTATTGTAGGTGACTTCAGTTATTGGTTCCGTGGGTGCTGAAAGTGGGGAAGAGATGCCAATCGTGGAACGGGAAACAACTTTCGAGAGTGCCTTGTTTCTGCCGGGAGACGTCACGTGTGGCGTTCCGTGTTCCCGGGAGTGTTCGTGTTTTGATGGAGTTGTGTGTCCTTCCTGCATCGGTGCGTCGGATGGGACTCCCACCCCGTTCCTCCTGCGGCGGACGCCTTCGGGGGTGTATGCAGGGCTTTCTTTTGCCTGCCGTTTGGTCCGGGAACAGACCGGCGCGCCGGTGGAGGGCTGCCGGGCGCTTCTGGAGTCGCGTCTGGGTGCGGGACCCTCGGACCGGGTTTCCGGGGTTTCCGAGATCGCCTCGCCCGTGCGGTTCGACGACCAAACCGAGATCGAGTGGGATCTGTATCGGCGGATCGAGTCGGTTCTGGATCGGATTCTCGCCTGCGAGGACTGGGATCTGGAGACGTGCCTGATCGCCGGGCATGTGTGGCTGGGGATGTTGCGGCAGATGCTGACGGTCTTTCGGGTGAAGGCCGCCGCCGTGGGGACGGATGAGGCGGGAACGCCGCAGCCCAAGGCACGGCAGGTGATCGAGCGGTACATCGAGCAGGTGTCGGCTGAGGGGTTTGACCGTTGTTTCCGGATCGCGGAGCGTCCGGCTGCGAACCCGGCCACCAAGCGGATGGTGCTGGGCACGTTCATCTCGTTCCGCCAGGCGCTCAAGCCGGATCTCTGGCGCCTGACCGCCATGGCGCGGGTGGGTCTCGCGAATCTGCGCCACTGGGCGCGGCTCGGCACGTTGCGTTTCCCCCCGCTCGACGGGGCGATTCCCTACTCGAAATTCCAGCCACGCCCGGATGAACTGAGCGATCCGGACACGAGCCGCCTGTTGCGTCGGTACTTTCGCCACGCGCTGTTTCGCAAGGATCTGGTGGTCCACACCGACGTCTTCGCGGGGTATGGGCACCTGGCGCTGGTTTACGGATTGATTCAGTGGTATGCCGCAGCGCTGCGTTTGTCGGGCCAGACGGACCCGGGGCGCGCGCTGGCGTGTGTCGAGAGCCACTATGTGCTCCACCCGGCTTTCGGTCAGGCGTTCTGGTACCACCCGGCGCTGGCCGACATTCTCCAGTACGCCGCAGCAAAGCCGACTTTCGCGCATTCGCTGATTCGAGGGTGAGGGGACTACGAGATACACGAAGACCGTATGAGGAACTAAAGAAGAGCAAGTACGGGATTTTGCCTTGGTATCTGGGCTTCTTGTTTTTGTGATCGAAAAAAGTATATGAAATGCGCGTTTTTTCTGGAAAAGAAATTTCCGTTGTGAGATTAAGTGAGCGGTTTTAGACGTTTCGGAAGTTTTCCTGTCCGGGATTGCGTGGGGGAATCCTGCATGACCGGTTGGTGCCTCTGAAAGGCGTGAACGATTTTGAGCGCTTGACTCATTTTGAAGGGATGCGGAGGAGAAAGACCATGATGCAACGATTCCTGAAAAAAGTGGTGTGTGCCGTCGGGGTGGCCGCGTGTGTGGCGTTGAGCGCCGGGGGATTCTGTCAGGAGGGGACCGTTCTGCCGGTGATCCCGCAACCGGCCAAAATGGCGGTTCAGACGGGGCAGTTTGAAGTGCTGGCCGACACGGTGATTGTGGCCGATGCGGCCGCGCGGCCCACCGCCGATGCGCTGGCCGCGAGTCTCGCTCCGGCGACGGGGTTCCAATTGAAGATTGCAGAGGCAAAACCGGTTTCGTGTGGAGCGATTGTTCTGAAACTGGACGAGAGTCTCGCGAGTCTGGGGAACGAGGGGTATCGTCTGACCATCACCCCCGAAGGTGTCCTGATCACGGCCCTCAAACCGGCGGGATTGTTCTATGGGACTCAGACGCTGCTGCAACTTTTGCCTACAGCCGTTTTCAGCAAGTCGAAAGTGGACGGGACGAAATGGGTGACGCCGTGTGTTGAGGTGGAGGACACGCCGCGTTTCGTCTGGCGCGGGGTGATGCTGGATGTCGCCCGGCATTTCCAGCCCAAGGAAGAAATCTTGAAGTTCATTGATCTGTTGGCGTTGCACAAGATGAACTCGCTGCACCTGCACCTGACCGACGACCAGGGGTGGCGCATCGAGATAGAGAAGTACCCGAAGCTGACGGAAGTCGGCGCCTGGCGCAAGGAAACGGTGGTGGGGCACGCTTCGAAGTCGAAGGAATACGACGGTAAACGCCACGGCGGGTTCTACACGCAGAACGATCTTCGCGAGATCGTGGCCTACGCGCAGGCGCATCACATCCGCGTGGTGCCGGAGATCGAGATGCCCGGTCACGCGCAGGCCGCCATCGCCGCCTATCCCGAACTGGGCAATCTCGACAAGCGTCTGGAAGTTCACACGACTTGGGGGGTGAATGAGAATGTTTACAATGCCGACGAGGCGACGATCCTGTTCATGCAGGATGTGTTGACCGAGGTGATGGCGATTTTCCCGAGCGAGTTTATCCACGTGGGCGGGGACGAAGTGCCCAAGACGCAGTGGAAAAGCAGTCCGAAGGCACAGGCCCGGATCAAGGAACTGGGGCTGAAGAACGAGGAAGAGTTGCAGAGCTATTTCATCAAGCGGATGGACCAGTTTCTGACGGAGAAGGGCCGTCGCCTGATCGGGTGGGACGAAATCCTTGAGGGCGGCCTCGCGCCGAACGCGACGGTCATGTCGTGGCGCGGGATGGACGGCGGTATCACGGCGGCCAAGTCGGGCCACGATGTGGTCATGGCGCCCACGTCGAACACCTATATTGATTTCTATCAGGGCGACCCGAAGACGGAGCCCCTCTCTATCGGCGGCGCTCTGCCGCTTCGTAAGGTGTACGATTTCGAGCCGGTACCCGCTTCCCTCAGCCCCGATGAAGCCAAACGGATTCTGGGGACACAAGGCCAGTTGTGGGCGGAGTACATTCCGAACCCGAAACACCTGGAGTATATGGCGTTCCCGCGCGTGACGGCCTTGTCTGAAGTGGGGTGGACTGCCCCGGCAGAAAAGAATTACGCCTCTTTCCTGAAACGGTTGAGAATGCATCTGGAGCGTCTCTCGTTGCTGGACGTGAACTACCGGAAACTTGATGCCGAGCCGGAAACGGTGGGGCATTGGCAGTCGGGCGAGACCACGGAAAAGTTCGCAATGAAGAAGTGGGATCTGACGCCCTTGGTGAAGAAACCGGGGAAGTATGCGATCGAGTTTCAGTACACCGGTGGGACGCACCGGCTGGACATCGAGTGGGCCGAGGTTCTGGAGGATGGCAAGTCCGTTGCGCAGGACAAACACCTTGGGATCACGGGTGGAAAGACCGATCAGAACGTCTATAACCTCCGCATTCCGGAACTGAAGGCCGGTGCGACCTACACGCTTCATGCCAGCGTGCGCTCGGACGGCGGAACCGACTCGAAGGGCGATGTGTTGCTGCGTTACCTGGGACAATGACGCGGTGCGGGGTGAAAAACAGGAGAGAAACTGAAGAGTCTTGTTTGGGGGGCGTTATGTCCCCCAAATTGTTTTTGTCCCCTATAAAGGAAACCGCATATGGGAACCACGAAATACACGAACCACACGAAAACCGTTTTTTCGTGTGGTTCGTGTATTTCGTGGTTCAATAAAGCTTATTTTTGTGCTACTTCGATTACAAGCCGGGTTATTTCTCGGTCGCTTTCGATTCAGCAACTCCGGGCCAGACACGGATCAGGAGAACTCCGTGGCTGGGAACTGGCGATGTGAATTTTGGACCTGTTGGAGTCAAATCCTTTTGTCTCCAAAGGTCCCGGAGCCGCTGAGGGGTTCCGAGTCCCAGGTCGGACCACGTGACGGCGACATCGCCCGCCACGGGCGAGGTGTTGAAAAGCCCCACCGCCTTCGAGCCGTCTTCCATCTCTTTGATGTAAAGGCGCGCGCCGGTCTGTTGTTTGCTGCGCGCCGGTTTGCCGAGCGCGTCCTGATTCACTTCCAGGACTTCGTCGTTGGTCAGGAGGTTGAGGGTGAAGGCGTCGAGTTTTTCGAGGTCGCACCCGAGCAGGAGGGGCGAGGCGTTCAGGCACCAGAGCGAGACGTGGGCGTATTGTTCGTCGGGGGTGAGTTTGGATGGGTGCAGGTTGCTGCCCCAGCCGATCTGGCCGACCACGAAGATGTCGGAATCGTTCCAGTGGCCCGGTCCGCCGAAGGGGGCCCATGGGTCTTGGGCGAACGCGATTTTCGAGAGGCTTTCCCACGATTCCTCGATGTCGCCGGTGGTGCGCCAGCAGTTGGCCAGTCGCGCCCAGTCGGCGGCGAGGTCGAAGGGCGCGGAGTTCGAGAGGCTATTGACGATGTCGCGTCCGCTGGCGCGCAGGGCGTCGGCCATTTCGCACGCGTGGGGGACGTCGTTGGGCGCCCAGTCGTATTTCAGGTAGTCCATGCCCCACGCGGCCCATTGTTTTGCGTCATTCGAGGCGAAGGAAACTTTTCCGTGCCGCCATCCGGCGCTACCAGTGGGAGTGCGTCCCTCTTTTTCCTTCGACCAGGCGCCGTCAGCGTTGTCGCTCGACCCGCCCGGGTAACCCGCGTAGGAGGTGACCCACGGGGTGGAGTAGAGGCCGACCTTGAGGCCCAGGTCGTGGACGCTTTTGCAGAGCGCGGCCATGTCGGGGAACTTTTCGTTTCCCTGGAGGGCGTGGGTGGAGCCGTCGCGTTTCCCCTGCCACCCGTCGTCTATGTTCACATAGGTCCAGCCGTGCTGGGCCAGTCCCGACTGGACCATCGCCCGGGCCGCCGCGCGGATTTTCGCGTCGTCCACCGTGTCGGCCCAGCAGTTCCAACTGTTCCACCCCAGTGGGGGCGTCAGGCAGATCGTGTCACCGATCACGAGGCGCAGTTCGCGCTCCGCCTCGCCCAGCGCGTTGCTGGCTTTGAGGCGGACGCAATGTGTCCCTTCTTTTTTCGTGTTTCCGGTGATGTGGCCGGTTTCTGGATGGAGAGTGAGTCCTTCGGGCAACCCCTCGGCGGCGAAACGCATCGGGCGGTCGCCTGTGGCTGGGATGGCGTAGAGAAAGGGGGCGTCCGGACGGGCGCCATAGATGCGCGGGCCGTTGATACGCGGTTGGGGCGGCGCGGGCGGGGTCAGGAGGTAGGGTTCGGTGACCGGGAGGGCGATTGTTTTCGGCGCCGGATCGCCCACACAGGTGAACCAGGCATCGGCCCAGTTGACCGGGACGCCGTCGTTCGCGTCGGATCCGGGTGTGACCGACAGGGTGATGTCTTCGATCCCGCCCCGGTATTTCCGGGTCTTTTCGATGTTCAGGTTGACCTCGCGGGGTGCGTCGCCCCGTTTGACGGGGCCGCTCTTCCAGAGGGATAGGCCCCCGCCTTCAATGGAAAACTCCACCGGGGCGGACGCGCTGGAGGTCGCGTCGTCCACCCCCACGAAGGCGTGGAAACGTTGGACGTTCTCCGGAAGGAGAACGCGAAGCGAGGCGGGTGCCTGAAGACCGACACCGCGGTCGAAACGCTTGCCACCGAGTGAAAGAGGGACACCAAAGACGGAAAGGTTGCGCTGCGTGGGTTTCGAGACGCTTTTCGCGAGCGAAAGGTCCAGTTCGTCCAGATAGACGGTGCGGGGTTGCGGTTTTTCCTGGGCGAGGGGCGACTGAACGGAGAGAACCATCAGTAGAAAAAAGGTGAATCTCGGGGAGAGGTGGCGGAAGACTCGAAACATGAAGGGGCTGGACATGGGGAGGTTCCTTGAAAAGAGAGTGTATATTCCGGACCGTGACAGCGAACTGTTTCCGTCCGGTATCGTATTCAGACTTCTTGATTCTTTATAGTACGCCTGCGGACAGGAAGCAAGGCTTGCGGTTTTCTCGGGCGGTTTTCTCAGGAACGCAGGAGGCGTGGAATTTATCATCCGCAGATGGCGCAGATCCACGCAGATAACCGAAAAATTGCCAGCCGATCCGTATTACTACATCGCAATATCGCTGTTGTTTGCGCAGATTTTGGGGGCGTGTGCAGGCAATACGGGCCGCAATCCCGATCCGGTCCCAGCCCTGACAGGGCGGTCCATGGCAGCCCAGGGCAAAGCGAAGCGTCGCCCTGGGTCGCACGGAACCCAGCCCCTTCAAGGGCTGAAAGCCCGCTCCAGGCGAAGCGCAACCCAACGGGGTGAGCCGTAATTCCCGGAATCCCGCGAAGTCGTCCGGATGCCCGGAACCGCAACCGCGCCAATCAGGAGATTGGCGATCCCAGGATGGCGCTTTCTTCAGAAAACGCGAAGTTGGTTGCGGCTTCGCTGCGCCAGGTTCATCTGCATGAATCTGTGGATAGAGGGGTTGCGTTTTTATGGGCCGAATCGCCCTTGCATTCCCGAGATCTATTCCGTAGATTCGTCCCGTCATGCGGAACGATTCTGAAGAGAGATGTGGTGGAAAAAAACGATGATTTCGAAAATGTTCCGTTGGGGTCCAAGATCTCGAAGCGGTTCCGTCGTAACAGGGCTTATCCCGGTGTGGAAATGAAACAGGAGGCTTTCCTATGCGTTTTCTTTGCATATTTACGATCATTTTTTCGTTCCTGTTTCTGGGTGGTTGCTCGAATTACAGGAAAATGCGTCATCGGGATTTTCTGGATTGCTTCACTCTATGCGCCGCAACTGGGATCAACTATGGCGTTCAGGCAAGAGCAGGAGGAATTCCTCTGGGAATCAATTACACTCAGGAGTCCGAGTGTTATGGATTGCGAGGTGGAGAAATTCATAGTGGTGAAGTCTATATGGGAGGACGAAGTTTTGATCCGGACCGTTACAAAGGCAATCTGGAGGTATGCATCCTTTGGATGGGCGGAGGGCGATATGACAACAACGATGGCACCATGGAGAAAAACTATGAATTGCTCTCTGGATATCGGAGAGGGAAATATTACTACTATACAAATTGTGGATTCTTACCGATAACCATCCCATACCGGGTAAATGACAATTATTCGGGGGGGGACAAGAAAGATACGCCCTACCCGTTTCATCATTTCACTCAGTTGGAAATCCTGTTGGGGCTTGGGAGAGCAAACGTTCGAGTGGGCATCAATCCGGGGGAAATGCTGGATTTTATAACGGGTTTTATGGGTTTTGTGGATCTCTTCGGCGATGACATTGGGCTCTCAGGCGATGATTCCTCTCCGGTGGATCTGGAAAAATCTCATGGTGAGGGAAACAGGGACACAACCTCCCAACTCAAAGAAGGGGTACATCATGAACAGTCTTGAACGTTATGAAGCCATGCTGGCGGGACGGGCGGTGGATTTTGTGCCGCGCGTACCGATTCTGATGCAGTTTGCCGCCGAGTATATCGGCTCGAATTACGGGGCGTTCGCCTCGGACTACCGCGTGCTGGTGGAGGCGAACCGGCGGTGCGCCGGGGACTTCGGCATGGACCAGGTGAGCGCGATTTCCGATCCCTACCGCGAGACGCAGGGGTTCGGGGCCGAGATCGAGTATGTGCGCGACGGTGTGCCGCGTTGCCTGCGGCACCCGCTCGAGGAGAACAAGGACCTCGACCGGCTGCCGCATCCGAATCCCCGGGAGTGCGAACGGATGCTCGACCGGATCCGGGCCATCGAGACCTACCGGGAGCAGTTGGGGGGACAGGTTTCGATTCTGGGGTGGGTCGAGGGGCCGATCGCCGAGGCGGCGGATTTGCGCGGGGTCACGCCGTTCCTGATGGACCTGATGGAGGACGAGCCGTTTGTCGAGGAGTTGATGGACCGGTGCGTCGAGACGGGGATCGCGTTCGCGCGGGCGCAGATCGAGGCCGGGGCCGACACGATCGGGGTGGGGGACGCGCTGGCGAGTCAGGTGTCGCCGGATGTGTATGAGCGGTTGGTGCTGCCGCGCGAGCGGCGACTGATCGAGGCGATCCGCGACGCAGGGGGAATGGTGCGGCTCCACATCTGTGGCAACATCACGCACCTGCTCAATGGGATCAAGACGTTGCCGATCTCGATCCTGGATGTGGATCACATGGTGGACATGGCGGCGGCGCGCCGGGCGGTGGGAAGCGGGGTGGCGCTGGCGGGCAACCTCGACCCGGCGAACGCGGTCAAGACGGGCACCCCCGAAGCGATCCGCGAGGCGGTCCGCCGGATTTACGAGGAAGTGGGGAACCCCTTCCTGGTCAACGCCGGGTGCGAGATTCCCTCGGGCACGCCGCACGAGAACCTGCGGGCGCTGTGCGAACCGTTGCCTTACCGGCCGTGAGGGACGCGAGGCGCGAGATCAAGTTTCTGGGGAACGGAGGAAACAGAGTGGTCGGACATCGCGGGTTTTGGGGACGCCTGAGTTTGTTTCTGATGGTCTTGCTGGCCCTGTCGCCGCGAGGCTGGGCCGAAGAATCTTCGTCCGGGATCCTTAAAGCGGAGGAGTACCGGCCTTTTCGCCATCCGGGACTCCTGCACGGCGCGGACGATCTGGACCGCATGGCGCGGCAGGTGGCCGATGGGAAAGAACCCTGGGCGGCGGGTCTCGCGAAACTGGCCGGCCATCCGCAGTCGCAGTCGGACTATCGGATGCGGGGCCCCGTTCGGGTGGTCAACCGCCCGGGCGATGGCAACAGCGCAATGGCCTCCGACGCCAATGCCGCTTACCAGAACGCGCTGATGTACTGCCTCACGGGCAAGCGGAAACATGCCGAAAAAGCGGTCGAGATCCTCGACGCCTGGTCCGGAACCCTGAAGGAAATCAAAGGACATGATGCGCAACTGGCCGCCGGGCTCTACGGATTCAAGTTCGTGAGCGCGGCGGAGCTGATGCGCTGGCGTTACGACGGGTGGGACCGCGAGGCGGTTGCCCGGGCGGAGCGAATGTTTCGCGAGGCGCTCTATCCCGTCGTGCGCGACTTCGCCACCTTTGCGAACGGCAACTGGGACGGGGCCTGTATCAAGACCGTTCTGGCCATCGGGGTTTTCTGCGACGACCACGCCGTGTTTCGCCGAGCGGTCGAGTATTACCTGCGGGGTGAGGGAAACGGAGCCATCACGCACTACATCGTCAACGCGGATGGCCAGTGCCAGGAAAGCGGCCGCGACCAGCAACACACGCAGCTGGGTCTGGGGCAGCTGGCCGAGGCCTGCGAAATCGCCTGGCACCAGGGGGTGGACCTGTACGGCGCTGCGGACAATCGCCTCTTGAAGGGTTTCGAATACACGGCCCGGTACAATCTGGGGGAAGACGTCCCGTTTCAGAACTGGACAGACACGACGGGCAAGGCGCGTCATCGCGCCATTTCGAGTGAGGGACGGGGGAAACTGCGCGCCATCTGGGAGATGGCGCTGAATCATTACCAGCGCCGCCGGGGTCTCACAGCGCCCTATACACAGCGGGCCGCCGAGAGAATCCGGCCGGAAGGCGCGGCTTTTCAGGCCGATCATGTGGGGTTCGGGACGTTATTGTTCACTGCGTCCACGCCTGATCCGACTTCTCCGGACGCGAAACCGCCGTCAAAATGACCTAGGCAGTCCGTGCTTGGCTGCGCGGGATCGAGAATTTCGGTGCGGGCCATTCCTGTCGTGTTGAGCAGGCACTGAATCAAGGGATGCCATAGCGAATAAGGAGGCGTCTGGCTTGAGCATTCTCTCTAGTTGGATATTTCTTCCTTTCTACCGGACCGACGAAAACCGCGCGCGCCATTTTTGGGCCATTTCGCTTGACTTTGCCGGAAGGGGAGTCCCTAATAGGAGGTGACATAGCGTGGGCGCCCGAGTCGGGCTGAAAAGGGAAAGTCGGTGCAATGCCGCTGCGGACCCGCCACTGTAACCGGGGACGAAACCCGAAAGATCGCCACTGTCTGTTTGAGATGGGAAGGCTCGGGGAGTAGGAAGATCTGGGAGCCAGGAGACCTGCCTTCGCGATTTGAAACAAGGGACCGAATCCCCGTGGTACGGGATTGGGCCGAGGGTTTGTTTATCGGAACGGACCCACCCGTGGATGAAAAACGGCATCCCCGGACTTCTGAATCTTTCAGAGGCCCGGGGATTTTCTTTTGGGATCAGGCAATTGTTGAAACGCATGGAGAAGTTAAGGAATGGCTGAGACGCTGATTCTGATCCGGCATGGCGAGGTGGAAGGCTCCCGGGAACGGCGGTTTCTGGGGGCGACCGATGCGCCGTTGACGGAGTTGGGGAAACAGCAGGGAAAGAGTTTGTCCGAGCGTCTGAGGAAAGAAGCGTCGTTCGCGGTCTTTTCCAGTCCGCTGGGGCGGGCGCGGGAGACGGCGCGGTTGGCTTTGGCCGGGCTGGAATGCGAGATCGAGACGCTCGACGATTTGCGCGAGATCCATTTCGGGGAGTGGGAGGGGTTGACGTTCGAGGAGGCGGAAGCGAGCGACCCGGATCGGGTGCGTGCGTGGTGCGAGGACGGCGCGGGCTTTCGGTTCCCCCATGGCGAGAGCGTGGCGGAGTTCCGCGAGCGGGTGTGTCGGGCGGGGGAGGCGCTGGCGCGGCGCCCGGAACGCAAGGTGGTGGTGTTTGCGCATGGCGGGGTGATCCGGTCTCTGATTTGTCACTACCTGGGGTTGCCGATGGAGCATTACCTGTTGTTTGAGGTGTTGCCTGCTTCGTGGACCACGATCCGGCTTTTCGGGGAGCGGGGCATCCTGACGGGACTGAACGATCTGGGGCATTGGGAGGGGAACCGGACATGGGGCGCGTGACGCTGGTGACGGGCGGGTGCCGCAGTGGCAAGAGCGCGTATGCGCAGTCGCAGGCCGAGGCGATTGCGGGGCGGCGGTTGTACCTGGCGACCGGTCCGGCTTTGGATGCCGAGATGGCGCGGCGCATCGAGGTGCATCGGCAGGCGCGCGCGGGACGCGGGTGGGAGACGATCGAGGAGCCGATGGACCCCGCGCGGGTTCTGCGGGAATCGGCGGGGGAGTATGGCGTGTGTCTGCTCGATTGTCTGACGCTGTGGGTGAACAATCGGATGTTCGAGGCGGAGCGCCGTGGGGACGATCTGGACGAAGCGGGGATGGAGCAACACGCGCGAGGACTGCTGGACGCATGCCGGGAATTCGGAGGCGCGGTGTTTCTGGTGACGAACGAAGTGGGGATGGGGATTGTTCCGGAGAACGCGCTGGCGCGGCGGTTCCGCGATCTGGCGGGGCGGTGCAATCAGGTTGTGGCAGCGGGCGCGGACGTGGTGACGCTGGTGGTGAGTGGGTTCTCGTTGCATCTGAAAGGGAAGGACGCCGGGTTATGACGGACTTTCGGGAAGAACCGTTTCACGGCGGAAACATCCGGTATCTGGGCGAACAGACCGGCATGGATGCGGAGGCGCTTGTGGATTTTTCCGCCAACATCAACCCGTTGGGGCCGCCCGAGTGGTTGCGTCCGGTGTTGAGCGCGGCAGTGAGCCGTCTGGTTCATTATCCGGATCGCGAGAACACGAGACTGGTCGAGGCGGCGGCCCGGCGCTATGGCGTAGCGCCCGAGGAAGTGGTGGCGGGGAATGGCTCGACGGAACTCATTCGGTTTCTGCCCCAGGCGTGCCAGGCGAAACGGGTCGTGGTTTTGAATCCGTGTTATTCGGACTATGCACATGCCGCGCGGCTGGCCGGTCTGCCGGTGGTGGGGGTGGCGTTGTCGCCGGAACGGGATTACGCGGTGGACTTCGAGGCGTTGGAAGCGGTTCTGCGTCCGGGCGACCTGGTGTTTCTGGGGCGTCCTAACAATCCGACCGGGTCGGTCTTCAACGCGGAGTCGTTGCGAAGTCTGGCGGCGCGGTGGCCCGAGACGTTTTTCGCCGTGGACGAGGCGTTCGCGGATTTTGTGGAGGGGCTGGAGCGGTGTACGGAACGCCGACCACGCAATGTGGCGGTTTTGCTCTCGTTGACCAAGTTCTACGCGCTTCCGGGGTTGCGTCTGGGGTGCGCGGTGATGTATCGGGAACTGGCCGGACGGTTGCGCGGGTTGATTCCAACGTGGTCGGTGAACACGCTGGCGCAGGAGGTGGGACGCCAGGCGCTTCTCGATACCGACTACGCGGACCGGACGAGCCGTTTCGTGACGGCGCAGCGCGAGAACCTTGAAGGGGAACTGCGGGAGATTCCGGGACTGAGGGTATTTCCGGGACAGGCCAACTTTCTTCTGATCCGGATCGAGCGGAAGGGGCTGAATTCGCGGCAGTTGACTGAAAAACTGCTGAAGCAGGGAATCGCGGTCCGGGACTGCTCGAGTTTCGAGGGGTTGGGCGAGCGGCACATCCGGGTAGCGGTTCGGGGGGAAGAGGAGAACGCGCGCCTGGTCGAGGCGCTTCGGATGGCATTGGGGAGCGTGGAGAAGCGGTGTGTTTCCCGGAGGCGGACGCCGTGTCTGATGATTCAGGGGACAGCCTCAAATGCGGGGAAGAGTGTGTTGACGGCGGCATTCTGCCGTATTCTGCTTCAGGACGGAGTGAAAGTGGCGCCGTTCAAGGCGCAGAACATGTCCCTGAATTCTTTCGTGACGCTGGACGGCGGGGAGATGGGGCGGGCGCAGGTGGTGCAGGCCGCCGCGTGTCGGCTTGATCCCGATGTGCGGATGAATCCGGTGTTGCTCAAGCCGAACAGCGACACGGGGTCCCAGGTGATTGTGAACGGAAAACCGGTCGGCAACATGAACGTTGGCGAGTACGTCCGTTACAAGCCCGAGGCGTTCGAGGCGGTGAAGGCGGCTTACGATTCGCTGGCGTCCGAGCATGAGGCCGTGATCTTGGAAGGGGCGGGCAGCCCGGGCGAGGTGAATCTCAAGCGCCACGATATTGTCAATATGGGGATGGCGCGTTATGCCGGAGCGCCGGTGTTGCTGGCCGGGGATATTGACCGGGGGGGGGTGTTCGCGTCGTTCGTCGGGACGATGGAAGTACTCGCCGAGTGGGAGCGGCGGCTGGTGAAGGGGTTCCTGGTGAATCGGTTTCGGGGACAGGCCAGTCTGCTGCAGGACGCGTTCGATTATGTCGAGCGGCACACGGGTCTGCCGACGCTGGGCACGGTACCGTATCTGGATCGCCTGGGCCTTCCCCAAGAGGATTCGGTGGAATTCAAAAGCGGGGCGTTGGATGGGGGGATTCCGGAAGGGGAGCATGTGGAGGTGGCGGTATTGGATCTGCCGCACATTTCGAACTTCACGGATTTCGACCCGTTGCGACTCGAGCCGGATGTGCGGGTACGGGTGGTGCGGCGTGGGGACGCGTTGGGAAAGCCCAATGCGGTGATCCTGCCGGGATCGAAGAATGTGACGGGGGATTTGGCGTATTTGCGTGCGCAGGGGTGGGATCGGGCGATTGTTGAGGCAGTCCAGCAGGGTGAGTGCGAAGTGGTTGGGATTTGTGGCGGTTTGCAGATTCTGGGCCGTTCGATTGCCGATCCGTCCGCGATTGAATCGGGTGGCGGAAGTGTTGCGGGGCTGGGGTTGCTGGACGTGGAGACGACGCTGGCGGTCGAGAAGACGTTAAAACGCGTGGAGGGGACCCATGTGGACTCGGGGTTGGAAGTCCGGGGGTACGAAATTCACCACGGACGCACGTTGTGCGAGCGCGAAACGCCCTGCATTCGAGCGAACGACGGCGAAGTGATTGGGGCGCGGTCTGGAAATGGACGGGTTTGGGGGACATACTTGCACGGCGTCTTCGACTCGGATGCCTTTCGCCGCTGGTTTGTGGATGGGTTGCGGCGTCGGAAGGGATTGCCGCTGTTGGGGGGTGTGAGGGTGTTGTATGATCTGGAGCCTGCGCTGGATCGCCTGGCGACGGTGGTGCGGGACAGTGTGCAGTTGGACGAAATCTATCGGATCATGGGGTTGTGATGCGGCTGGAATACCAGATTCTCCTGGCGGTGGCGCTGGATTGCGTCTTGGGCGATCCCCAGTGGTTCCCGCATCCGGTTCGGCTGATCGGACGGTTTGCGACGTGGATCGAGAATCCGTTGCGGCGGGTGTGTGGAAACGCGTACTTGGCGGGTGGGGTCGCGGTGGCGCTGGTTCTGCTGGTGACGGGCGGCGTGACGTGGGGTGTGCGGGCGGGTGCGAGCGCGGTGCATCCGATTCTCGGAGATTGCGTTTCGATCTTCATTCTGTACCTGGCGTTTGCGGCACGGGATCTGGCTCGGCACAGCGGTGTCGTTCAGGACGCGTTGGAATCGGGCGATCTGGTGGAGGCGCGGCGGCGGGTCGGGCGGATTGTGGGACGCGATACGGCGGATTTGGACGAGGGGGGCGTGGCGCGCGCTGCGGTCGAGAGTGTGGCGGAGAATCTGGTGGATGGCGTGACGGCGCCGTTGTTTTTTGCGGTCCTGGGCGGGCCGGTAGGGGCGATGCTTTATAAGGCGGTCAATACGTTGGACTCGATGTTTGGGTACAAGAACGCGCGCTATCTGGAATTCGGTTGGGCATCGGCGCGGCTCGACGATGTGGTGAATTTCATCCCGGCTCGGTTGACGGCTCCGTTTGTGACGCTGGCGGCGGTCTTACTGGGGCTACGGGCGAGAGGCGCGTGGCGGATTCTGTGGCGTGACCACGACAACACGCCGAGCCCGAACTCGGGCTTGACCGAAGCGGCGATGGCTGGGGCAATGGGCGTGCAGTTGGGCGGCCCGGCCCGGTATTTCGGGCAGGTGGTGATGAAGCCGACTCTGGGTGATCCGGAAACGCCGTTGCGGCGCGAGCACATCGGAGTGGCGAATCGCCTGATGTTTGCGACGGCGGGTCTGGCGTTGTTGTGCTTTCTTCTGTGCCGGTTTTGCGTGGCACATTGGCTGGGAGGAGGTGAGGCGTGGTGAGCGAAGCGAATCGAGTGCTGGTGTTTACGGGTGACGGCAAAGGGAAGACGACTGCGGCGTTGGGGATGGTGCTGCGCGCTGCCGGGCATGGAATTCCGACGCTGGTGGTGGAGTTTCTGAAAGCGGACGCGCGTTCGGGGGAACTTGAGGCGGCGAAGTGCCTGTCCGGCGTGGAGATTGTTCAGATGGGACGGGGGTTTGTGCCGCCGGTGGACAACCCTCGTTATGAGGAGCATCGGACGGCGGCGGTGGAGGCTCTGAATTTTGCGGAGAAAGCGCTGCGTTCGGGCCGGTACGGTCTGGTGGTACTGGACGAGGTGTGCGGCGCGGTGAGCCGGGGACTGGTAACGGTGGCGGCGGTATGCGCCGCCGTGGAGGCGGCTGCGCCGGGGACGTGCGTGGTGCTGACGGGCCGGGATGCGGCAGAAAAACTCCTGGAGTTGGCCGACACGGTGACGGAAATGCGGTGCGTCAAACATGTGATGGATCTGGGGATTGGTGCGCAAAAGGGGGTGGAGTTTTGAGAAACTGTCCCCGAATTGTCATCGGCGGAGTGCATAGTGGAGTGGGGAAGACGTCTGTGGCCCTTGCGCTAGTGTGCGCCCTGCGCCGTCGGGGGCTGCGGGTTCAGACGTTCAAGGTGGGGCCGGACTTTCTGGACCCGACCTACCTGTCGCATGTTTCGGGAAGGCCGTGTTACAACCTGGACCCGTGGATGAGTTCGGCGGATTATGTGCGGCGGCTGGTGGCGCGTGTCAGCGAGGACGCCGATATCGCGGTTGTGGAAGGGGTGATGGGCCTTTTCGATGGCGCAGATGCTTCGAGTATTTCGGGAAGCACGGCGGAGGTTGCTCAGTTGCTGGACGCGCCGGTTCTGCTGGTGACGCGGGCGCATGGGATGGCGCGGAGTCTGGCGGCGATGGTCAAGGGCTATGTCGAGTTTGAACCCGGTGTGCGGGTGGCCGGCGTGCTGGCCAATGAGGTGGGGTCGCAACGACATGCGGATCTGTTGGCCGAGAGTCTGGCTTCGGCTGGGTTGCCGCCGCTTGTCGGGAGCATTGCGCGCGGGGCGTTTCCGGCGTTGCCGAGTCGGCATCTGGGACTGGTGAGCGCGGACGATCGGATTCTATCGCCGGAAGTGGAGACCACATTGGCGAATGTTTTCGAGGCGGGAGTGGACCTCGAGGCGGTTCTGAGACTGGCTTCCTCCTGCCCGGAATTGAAAATGGGGACAGCTTTTAACGAATCAGAATCGCCGGATCAAATCGGCGAGGGATTGCGGCTGGGTGTGGCGCGGGATGCGGCGTTTCATTTTTACTACCGGGATTTTTTCGATGAGTTGAAGTCGCGCGGGTGCGAGCTCGTGGAATTTTCTCCAATGAGGGACAGGACATTGCCTGCGGATCTGGATGGACTTTATCTGGGGGGAGGGTATCCGGAGGAGTTTGCGGATGTATTGTCTCAAAATGAGGCGATGTTGAATTCTGTCCGCGCGTTTTCACTGGAGCGGCCTGTTTATGCGGAGTGCGGAGGTCTGGTGTATCTCTCTCAGGGAGTTGAAACGCTGGATGGACGGAGAAGCCGGTTCGCGGGAGTGCTGCCGTTCTGGACTCGGATGCTCCCGAAACGCAAGGTGCTGGGCTATGTGGAAGTGCGCCTGGAAGAGGATGGGTTCTGGGGCAAAACAGGAGTATCCCTGAGAGGGCATGAATTTCATTATTCCGAAATCGAAGAAGTTTCGGAGGAGTATCCGGGTTGGCGCTCCGCGTATCGCATCCAGCGGCGCCGTTCGCAGGAATGGCTGGCGGAGGGGTATTGGAACGGCCGGGTCCAGGCGAGTTATGCGCATCTGCATCTGGCCTCGAAACCGGATGCGGTGACGCGATTCCTGCGGCATTTGTGGGATGTAAAACGGGCTACGAAGTCGAACGCATGTCAGAGACAAGAGGGTTGATTAAATGGCTGTCCCTTTAATTCATCATCTGTTGGATTTTCCCATGAGCGGCGCCGAGATTGAGCGCCGATCGTTTGAGACGATTGACCGGGAGGTACCGCTTCACCCTTTTTCCCTAAACGAGTGGGAGGTGGCACGCCGTCTGATTCACACCACGGGAGATTTTGAGGTGATTCAGTCGCTCTGTTTCGTAAATGGGGCAATTGAAGCCGGGATAAACGCCCTGCGTAGAGGTGTCCCCATTTATACCGATTCGAACATGATTCGTTCGGGTCTTTCGTTGGCGCGATTAAAGGCGGTCTGTCCCGATTATGGTCCGGAGCGGTTGCATTGCCATGTGGCGGATGGGACGGTGGCGCGTCAGGCCGAGGAGAGTGGTCTGCCGCGTTCGTTGTTCGCGGTTCGTCAGGCCCAACCGGTTCTGGATGGGGGCATTGCCGTTTTCGGAAATGCTCCGGTGGGGTTGATGGAGTTGACCCGTTTGATTGTCGAGGAGGGGGTTCGGCCCGTTCTGGTGATTGCGATGCCGGTGGGGTTTGTGCATGTGGTGGAGAGCAAGGAGGAGATTTTGGCGTTGGGTGTGCCGTGTGTGGCGCTGTGTGGCCGACGGGGGGGAAGTCCGCTGGCGGTGAGTGTGTTGCATGCGTTGTGTACTTTGGCTGTAGATTCAAGATGAGCCTGCGACATGAGAGGGGGATCGCATGAAAAGGATGGTGTGGTTTTCGTTTGTTTTGATCTGGATGGCGGGTGCTTTGGCATGTGTTGGCAGGGGAAAGGGGATACCGATGTCCGAGAATGATTCTGAGAAAAAACCGGCAATCGTGCTGGTGGCGTTTGGAACTTCCAAAATGGAGGCGCGGGCGGTTTACGACCACATTTTAGAACATGCGAAGAAGCGGTTTCCGGATTATGAGATTCGCTGGGCGTGGACGTCGAAAATCATCCTGAAGAAACTCCAGGCGCAGGGGATGGCGGTCTATACGCCGGATGAAACGCTGGAACAATTGCGGAAAGAAGGTTATAGCAAGATCGTGATGCAATCGTTCCATGTGATGCCGGGCGCCGAGTATGAGGAAATGTTGGCGGCGGGCCGAAGGGCTGCCGGATTGTCCATCCAATATGGTTTGCCATTATGGGCCAATTCGGACGATATCCAGAAAGCGATTCGGGCGGTTGAGCCGTCTTTGCGGCGGGATCGGGTGAACGTATTTGTCGGACATGGAAATCCGGACAAACAGGCGAATGCGCAGCTGATTCAGTTTGTCGAGGCGGCTGAAAAGGATCGGGACAATGTGTTCGTTTTCAGTGTGGAGGGTGAACCGGGTTTGCGCCGGTTGCCCGAGGCGCGCGCCAAGGCGAACGAATTGGGAGGCGTACATTTTCTCCCCATGATGATCGTGGCGGGCGAGCACATCATGGAAGATGTGATGGGCGAGGACGCCGCGTCCTGGCGGTCGCAGATGGCGGCGGCGGATGTGAGCTGCGCCGGGCCGTTGGGATCGAATGACGCCATTCTTGAGATTTACTTTGACCATACGGAAGCGGCTATGAAAGCGTTTGAGAAATAGGTGGGAGTATTCGTTTTTCTGGAACGAGTCTGTGGGGCATGAAGGGGATTATGCGGATAGATGTCGTGAGGTGGTTTGGCGCAGTTCTGGTAGGTTTGACGTTGTGGGCGTCCTGGGGGGAACGGGTGTCCTGGGCGGATGATCTTGTGTCCGCAAGTTCGAGTGTGGAAGGGGGCGGGACGGCGTCTGTTGGGGAGCAGTCTTCGGTTCCGCTGGGACTGCAAACCACAACGCCGGCGGTACATACTGCGATGTCGACGGAGACGTTGGGAGCACGTTTGGAAGATGCGGAGAACCCCCACGCAAAACAGGGGCGGATGAAGGGAGGAATGGGACGCCGAGCCGGAGGGGGGGAAGAAGAGGCTGGGGCAAGTTCCCGTTATTCCAAATGGAAGATGCGCCTGCCGTTCTGGCCGAGAAAAGGCGTGTTGTTGACCGAATTGGTTCTGCTGGTGGCTTTAGGTGTGTTTGTGGGACAGGCGCTGGAGGTCTCCGGTTTTGTGCGCGCGATTTCGTTTATTACCAAACCGTTGACCGCACTGGGAGGTTTGCCTCGTGAGGCGGGACCAGCCTTCCTGATGGCGTTTCAGTCGGGTGCGGTGGCCAACAGCATGTTGGTCTCGGAGCGGGACGCGGGGAAGATGAATGCGCGGCAGTTGTATTCGTCGGTACTGGTGGTTTCCGCCTTGTCGCTGTTTGCGCATCTGCCCACGTTTGTTTTTCCGGTGGGTCTGGCGTTTGGCAAAGAGGCGACAGCCGCGTTGTTTCTGGTGCGGGTCGGGGCTATTGTCTTTGAAATTCTATTCATACTTCTCGTTTCTCGATTGATCGCAGGGCGCTGGAAGGAGCGAATGGTTGTCATAATCGAGTCGGCCTTGCCCGGCGCGGAGGTGGAGGGTGAAAAGTGTTTTGAGAAAAATAGTGGGAACGGGAAACAGAGGCCATTTCTTGCGCAGGTCTGGAGACGTTCCAGGAAGACTTTCATGAGGTTGTTGTACTACATGGTTCCGACCTTCGTTGTGATGGGGATTCTGGAGTACAGCGGATTTTTTACATATCTGACGAAAGCGGTTCCTCAACTGTTCTCGCTTCCATTTTTACCCCCTGAATCGGTTGCGATCATTCCGGCGCAGGCGATGAGTCTGTATAACGGGGTACTCGCAGCCGGCAGTTTTGTGAATACGGGCGCGATCACCTCACATCAGGCGGTGGTAATTATTCTGTTCGGTTCGATCGTGACAGCGCCCGTGAGGACGCTCAAACATGCGTTACCCACCTACCTGGGGATTCTGGGCGCGCGGCCAGGGTTGATCATGGCGTTTTCCGCTCAGGCGCTTCGGAATTTGTTTCTGTTTTTTTGTACGATTCTTCTCATGTGGTTCTGGAGATAAGGAAGTTTAAGGGACAAGAGGAAAAGACCGATGGAAACGTTCAATCGCAAGGCATTGCCGGGTCATTTCTATGCGGTGGGGGTAGGACCGGGATCGCCGGATCTGATGACGGTACGGGCTGCGAATCTGATCCGGAGCGCGGATGTGATTGTGGCGCCGCGGTCCGAGCGCGCGAAGGAAAGTCTGGCGCTTCGCACCATCGAAGAATTAATTGGGGGACAGGAAGTTATCGAGCACGTATACCCGATGCGCCGCGATATTGAAGAAACGCTGAATTCGTGGCGAGAGGTGGCGCAGGTCGTACTGGAACGGACGGGTCAGGGCAAGTCGGTGGTTCAGATTACGATTGGCGATCCGTTGATTTACAGCACGACCTGTTATCTGTTACCGCTGCTGGAAGCGATGCCCTCCGAGTGCCTCCACGTGGTACCCGGCATCAGCGCTTTTCAGGCGGCGGCTTCGTTGCTGGGTGAGGCGTTGACGCTTCAGGAAGACCGGTTGACGCTGATGCCGGGCAACAACATGGCCGAGGTGGAGGTTGCGCTGGGACATGCCGAGACGCTGGTGCTCTACAAGGCGGGGCGGCATGTGAACGAACTGTGTGATCTGTTGGAACGGCACGGACTGTTGGAAAGCGCGCGTGTGGTCTGTTACGCCGAGATTGAGGGACGGCAATTTGTGTCGAGGCGCTTGGAAGAAGCGCGGGATGGTTTGCACGGGTACATGACCACCATCCTGATTCATGTGGGACATCGGACCTGGGTCGAGGCGCCAGCCGGCGGAATTGAAGTACGGAATGTGGCGAACCTCGGGCGGAGTACAGAATGAAGGACTTGAGGACGGGTTTGACAACCGGGACGTGCGCGGCCGCCGCTTCAAAGGCGGCGGTGCTGCTGTTGTCTGGTGTGGACCCGGCCGGGTGTGTCGAGGTTTTGCTTCCCGATGGAGAGGTCGTATCGGTGGAGGTTGAGGTGATACGGTCCGATTCCGGTTCCGGATGCGCAAGGGTTCGCAAGGATGCGGGGGATGATCCGGATATCACAAATGGGGCGTGCGTGGTTGCCGAGGCGGTGTGGAAGGACGGAAATGAGATTGCGTTCTGCGCGGGAGAAGGGGTGGGACGCGTGACCCTGCCTGGGTTACAGATTCCGCCGGGGGAACCGGCCATCAACCCTGTCCCCAGAAAAATGATTCGGGATGCAGTTCGTGAAATAACGGAACGCGGGGTGTGTCTGACGATTTGTATTCCGGGCGGACGCGAACTGGCCGCGCGCACTTTCAATCCTCGGTTGGGTATCGAAGGGGGACTTTCGATTCTGGGGACAACAGGACGAGTCCGTCCCTTCAGTTGCGACGCCGTGCGGGAAACGATCCGGTGCGCGTTGGATGTTCTGGTTGCGGGAGGAGCACGTCGGGTGGCGCTGACACCGGGGCACATCGGGGAACGCGCGGCGCGACGGCATTTTGCGCTTGGAGAACGGGAAGTGGTTGAGGTGAGCAACGAGTGGGGGAGTACGATGCGCCTGATTGCGGAGCGCCCGTTTGAACAGATCCTGGTGGTTGGGCATCCAGGAAAACTGGCAAAATTGTGCGTCGGGCAGTGGGACACGCATTCGTCTCGGTCGAACAGTGCGTTGCCGGTGGTGACGGAACTGGCGGAACGTTTGTTGGGACGCGAGCCGGAAGAGAGCCGAACCGTCGAGGGCCTTTTTCTGGGATTGTCTGTCGAAGAACGGGGACGACTTGGGAACGAACTTGCGCATCTTGTCTGTTCGCGGATCCAATCGCGTCTTGAAGATAAAGTGGGGACAGCCGTGGCGTTGGTGGACATGCAGGGGGAAATTCTGGGGCGGGATGGCGACTGGACGGTCTGGAAGCCGGTGGAGTGAGGACGATGGAATCGGATGAGATGATTACAATCGTGGGGTGCGGCCCCGGCGGAACCGATTGCCTGACGCAGGCGGCTCTTCAGGCGGTCATGGAGTCTGCCGTTGTGGTGGGTTCCGAGCGGTTGTTCGCGTTGTTTTCTGAGTATAAGGGAGAGCGTGTTATCATCGGGGCGCATGTCCAGGAGGCGCTTGATACGATTGCCCACGCAGTCGAGGCAGGGCCGGTGACGGTTCTGGTAAGTGGCGATCCGGGGTTGTGCAGTCTTGCGAAGCCAATTGTTGCCCGTTTCGGGCGTACGCGTTGCCGGGTGATTCCGGGGATCAGTTCCGTTCAGGTGGCGTTTGCTCGATTGGGGCTGGATTGGTTGGACGCGATCTTACTGACCGCGCATGGACGAAATCTAAGGGTGTCCCCGGAAGAATGCCACTGGTTTGAAAAGATTGCGATTCTGGCGGGTGGGGCGGAATCCTGGCCGCAGATCGCGGGGTTTGTGCAACAGTTGGAAGCGTTGGGCGAGCGGCGGGACGTTTATGTCTGCGAAAATCTGACGTTACCGGATGAGCGTGTCCGGTCGGTTGGAATAGATGAAATCGCTTCCGGAAATTGGGCTTCCAGAAGTCTGGTTCTGCTGGTTCGAACCGACGATTCCCAGCCGCTGTGTCTCGATGAATCGAACAAGGAGAAGAATCCAATATGACGGTCATCTTTGTAGGAGCGGGACCGGGCGATCCGGAGTTGTTGACGGTGAAGGCGCAGCGGTTGTTGCGTGAGTGCCGCGTGTGTGTCTATGCGGGGTCGTTGGTCAGTCCGCAGGTTCTCTCGCTTTTGCCTGCCGATGCGGAGCGGCATGATTCGGCCTCGATGCACCTGGAGGAGATTGTGACAGTTTTCCGCCGGGCGCATGAACAGGGGCTGGATGTCGTGCGGCTGCACACGGGCGATCCCTCGATTTATGGCGCGATTAACGAACAGATGCGGGAATTGGAGAAACTCGGGATTCCGTATGAAGTCGTGCCCGGCGTGAGCGCTTTTCAGGCGGCAGCGGCCTCGTGGAAGACCGAATTAACCGTTCCGGGTGGGGCGCAGACGATTATCATTAGCCGGGTGGCAGGGCGCACGCCGGTCCCGGAGGCCCAGAGCCTCGAGGCTTTGGCAAAAACCGGCGCGACACTGTGTCTCTACCTGTCGGTCCACAAAATAGAGGAGATTGTGGATATTCTGTCCCCACATTATGGAGCGGATTGCCCGGTGGTGGTGGTTTTCCATGCGTCGTGGCCTGACGAGCGGACTATTTCGGGGACACTGACGAGTATTGCAGCCCGAATGGCCGATGCGGACGTTTCACGCACGGCCGTGGTCTTGGTGGGCTGGGCGCTCGGGCGGGAAGGCGAGGCCTCGCGTTTGTACGACCGTACTTTCACGCATGGGTTTCGGCAGGGAGAGTGAGATGAGCACGGTTTTCCTGACGCTGAGCGAACCGGGCGCACGAGTGGTGCAGGCGCTCCTGCCGAGTTTCCCAGACGCTCTGGTTTTTCTTCATATCAGTGTGCCCTCGGATATCCCGGGTGCAACGCGTTTCGAGCGGATCGCGGATGCGGCGAGCGAGGTCTTTTCGCAGGTGACGGGTCTGGTGTTTGTCGCGCCGACGGGTGTGGTGGTCCGCGCGATTGCGCCGCTGATTCAGCACAAACTGAGCGACCCGGCGGTGGTGGTGCTGGATGTGGGCGCGCGTTACGCCATCAGCCTGTTGAGCGGTCACGAAGGGGGGGCGAACGCGCTTGCGGTTCGGGTTGCGAATATCCTGGGCGCAGAACCGGTCTTGACGACGACGTCGGAAGCGGTGAAGAATATCGTTGTGGGGATTGGGTGCCGGCGGAATGCTCCGGCTTCGAATATCGCGGACGCCGTTCGGCAGGGGCTTGAGAAAGCCGGAGTGTGTCTGGAGGCGGTTCGGTTCCTGGCTTCGATTGACATCAAGCGGGACGAGGCTGGGCTGTTGGAGGCGGCGGAGCAGTTGGGTGTCCCCCTGCGTTTCATTTCGGCAGAGGAAATTCGGGCTTGCTGTCTTGATTTCACGCATTCAGAGTTTGTTGAAGAGAAAGTCGCGGTGCCGGCGGTAGCCGAACCCGTGGCATTGTTGGCCGGAAGGAGAACGGAATTATTACTGCCCAAGACAATCATCAACAGCGTGACGGTGGCGATCGCTCGGGAAAACTGTTCGTCGTTGGAATAGGCCCCGGTCATCCGATGGACCGTACGCGGCGCGCCGAGGATGCGATCGAACAGAGCGACGTGATCGTGGGGTACAAACGTTACGTCCAGAGCCTCCAGGATATGACCGCCGGGAAGCGGTGTGTGGTGTCGGGGATGCGCCAGGAGACGGAGCGTTGCCGCGAGGCGTTGCATTTGGCTGCCGAGGGGTGGACGGTCAGTCTGATCTCGTCGGGTGACCCCGGTGTTTATGGCATGGCGGGCCTTGCTTTGGAACTGGCTGTGGAAGAGGAACTGGAAGTCCCGATTGAAATCGTGCCAGGTGTGACCGCCGCCAACAGTGCCGCTGCTTCTCTGGGCGCGCCGCTCATGCTGGATTATGCGACGATCAGCCTGAGTGATCTGCTCGTGCCGTGGGAAACGATTGTGCGCCGTCTTGAAGCGGTTGCTGCGGCCGACCTGGTGGTAGCGCTTTACAATCCGCGAAGCAGGCAGCGTGTGCGCCAACTCGATGAGGCGGTCGAAATCTTGCTTCACCACCGTCCCGGTTCCACGCCGGTGGGGGTCGTGACGGCGGCCCATACGGACGAGGAGCGGGTTGAGATTTCCGACCTCAAGCATCTGCTCAATCTGGAGATTGGAATGCGCAGTCTGGTGGTGATCGGGAACAGCGAGACGAAAGTGCTGGGGCCGTGGCTGGTGACTCCGAGAGGGTATGCGTTGTGATTCTGTTGCTGGGGGGATGCGCCGAATCGCCGCAACTGGCGCGGATGCTGGTGGAATGTGGATATTCGGTTCTGTTTTCAAAAGCGACGAACCTCCCACTTTCCGGTGAAGGAGGGACGGGTGTCACCGTTCGCGTGGGGCCTCTCGATCTAGTGGAAATGGTTACGCTGATCCGTGATAGAAAGATTCAGGCGGTGGTGGACGCGACGCATCCCTACGCGGAGCGGGTGAGCCAGACGGCTCAGGAAGCGAGCCGGGCAGGTGGGATTCCTTGTTTGCGGTTCGAGCGAAGTGTGACGGAGGGGCTGGAAGACGCGCTGCGCGTGCGAACCCATGCCGAGGCGGCAGAACGGGCGTTTTCGTTTGGGGAGCCGGTTCTGCTGACCGTTGGCACGCGCCATATTGACGTTTACGCGGACGAATGGCGGCGTTCTGGCGTCCAGGCCTGGGTGCGTGTTTTGCCTGTCCCCGAATCTATAGAAGCCTGTCGCGCGGCTGGATTTCCGGAAGAGAACATCCTCGCGGTGAAAGGGCCGTTCTCGGTTGAGGAAAATCGCGCAACCCTCCGACGGTATGGAATTCGGGTCCTGGTGACCAAGGACGGAGGCGCCGCGGGGGGCATGCCGGAGAAACGGGAGGCGGCCCGGCTGGAGCATTGCCGGGTGGTGTTGATCGAGCGTCCTGTTTCTCCGGCTTCTGGATATTTCGAGATGCGCGATCTGATCGAAGATCTTCTCGATAAGGCGCCTCCCGTAGCCCGGTGACGATTATCGGCTATTTCTGAGCGTCCTCGATCGCAACCTCGTCGAAGGTTTTGATTTCGGCCAGAACGCGAGTCGAGGCATCAAGGATTTCCATGGCCAGGGCGGCTCCGGTGCCTTCGCCCAGACGCATGCCGAGATCCAGGATGGGTTCCAGATCCAGTTGTTTGTGCATGAATCGGTGACCGACCTCGACCGAGCGATGGCTGGCGAAGAGGTAGGCCTTGGCCCGGGGGGCCAGTTGACAGGCGATGAGCGCACCTGCGGTGGAGATCAGGCCGTCGCAGACGACGGGAATCCCATGTGCCGCCGCTCCGAGTACCAGACCCGCCAGTCCTCCGATTTCCAGCCCGCCCACCTTGGCCAGGACGTCCAGGGCATCGTCTGGATTGGGACGGTGCAATTTGAGGGCTCGCTGGATGACGCGAATTTTGTTCTGCAGGGCGCTATCGTCAATCCCGGTCCCTCTGCCCGTTAACTCTGCGACTTCGAGGCCGGAGAAGGCGGCGATGATGGCGCTCGAGGGGGTGGTGTTGGCGATGCCCATATCGCCTGTCCCCAGAATATCGAGAGGCCCTTGTTTCAGGAGTTCCTCGACGATCTCGATTCCCGCTTCCAGACTGCGGATGGCCTGTTCGCGGGTCATTACGGGTTCGACGGCCAGGTTGGCCGTTCCGTGGGCGACCTTCTTGTGAAAGATCGGAAGATCGGGACTGAAGTCGCAGTTGACGCCCAGATCGGCGACACAGACTCGCGCCCCGGCGTGGCGCGCCAGCACGTTGATCGAAGCGCCGTCGTTCACGAAGTTCAGGACCATCAGTCTCGTCACTTCCTGCGGGAAACGGCTCACCCCTTCCGCCACGACGCCGTGGTCTCCCGCGCAGGTGACGATAACCTTCTGGCTGAGATGAACATTCAGCGTTCCGGTGATTCCGGCCAGCCGGGCGCCCAGGGTTTCGAGCATGCCGAGACTCCCGGCGGGGCGGGCCTGCTGGCGCAGGCGTTCGCGGGCTGCTTCTTCAACGGAGGCGTTGGGAGAGCCGATGGATTCGATGGTTTGTTCAAGCAGGCGGGACATGTTTTTTCCTGTCTTTCTATGGGTTATTGAAAAGTTTTGATTATCTGTTTATACCGCCGCGGGTGTGGCCGTTTTTTCTTCGCTGATGTCCTGGCCGAAGACTTCCTGACCTTTACGCATCGCGCAGAAGTCGCCGCACATCGTACAGGTTTCTTCCAGCGCGGGCTTTCGTTCCGCGCGAATCCGGGCGGCCTGGTTCGGGAAGATCAAATAATTCTGCAAATCGTCCCAGCGCATGTCGCGCCGCGCCAGAGCGGCTTGTTTTTCCCGTTCACGCCGGTCGGGGTATTTGGCGATATCTCCGATGTGAACGGCCAGTCGGGTGGCCCTCACCCCTTCGCGCACGTCCTGTTCGTTGGGCAGGGCGAGGTGCTCGGCGGGTGTGATGTAACAGACCAGATCGGCTCCATACCGGGCGGAGTTGGCCGCGCCGATGGCGGAGGTGATGTGGTCGTAACCGGCTCCGGTGTCGGCGGGGAGCGGACCGAGCACGTAGTAGGGCGCTCCGCCGCTCATGCGTTTCTCGAGCATGATGTTCCCTTCGATTTCGTCGAGCGGCACGTGGCCCGGGCCTTCCACCATCATCTGACACCCGTTTGCGCGGCCCAGTTCGGCCAGTTCGCAGTTGATGATCATTTCGGCCATCTGGGCGCGGTCGTGGCTGTCGTGGATGGCGCCGGCTCGAATGCCGTTTCCGAGCGAGAGAACCGCGTCGTATTTCTTCATCAGTGCGCACACGCGGTCGAACTGTTCATAGAGTGGGTTCTCGCGCTTGTTGGCGTCCATCCAAGCGACCATGAATGTTCCGCCTTTCGAGACGAGTCCTCCGTACCGGTACCCCTGCTTTCGCAGGCGTTCGATGGTGTAGAGGTTGATTCCGCAATGGATGGCCATGAAACTCAACCCGTCGGCCAACTGTTTTTCGATGAGGTCAAAGAGCATCTCGGGGTCGAGTTTGTTGGGGTTCTGGTACTTTCGGGCGGCTTCGCAGAAAGCCTGATAGAGGGGGACGTTGCCCACGGGCAGGTCGCAGCCTTCGAGCACGGCGCGACGCACGGCATTGAGGTCACCCCCGGTCGAAAGTTCCATGAGCGTGTCGGCGCCTTCTTGCTGCGCCGCCCGGGCTTTACGCACCTCAAGGTCAATGTCGCAGATATCCGAGGACGTACCGATCGAGGCGTTGACTTTGGTGCGCAGACCCGTGCCGATGCCGACCGCTTTCTGGTTTTTCCGGTTCGGATTGTTGGGAATGACGATGTGGCCATTGGCCACGCGTTGGCGCAGAAGATTCGGATCTTGCGATTCCTGTTCGGCCACCTGCTGCATCAATTCGGTAAGGATGCCTTGGCGCGCCAGTTCGATTTGAGAAGCCATAATGAGGATTGCCTTTCTATTTTTCGAGATTCAGGTAAGGATTTTGTTTCATGAGATCATGATGGCCATTGTGGCCAGTCCAAGTGTTTCGCACAGTTCGCAGTTGGCGCCCAGGACGTCGCCGGTGATACCGCCGATGAGGCGGTTGCTCGTCCGCCAGATCCAGGCCGACACCAGGCACATGGTCCCGGCGGCGATCAGACCGCCCGGGATCAACAGAACGGGTGTTGCGAGAGTCACCGCGGTGACCACGTAACGAAACGCGATTCTTCCCACCATGCTGCCGGCGGTGCCCGACGGACGCGGGTAACGGCCCAGGGCGGTCAGAAGGGTGAGCGTCAGACGGCTGAGGACGAGCGCGGCGGCACACGGCAGGAAACGCGACTCCTGGAAGAGACTGGCCATTGCCGTTGTCTTGACCAGAAGGGTGAGCGAGAGGGCGCTCACGCCAAAGCTGCCCGCGACGGGGTCTTTCATGATCGCCAGGCGTTTCTCCTGGGTGAAACCGCCGCCAAAGCCGTCGAACATGTCGGCTACCCCGTCCAGATGCAAACCGCGCGTCAACCAGGCCAGCGCCGCCACCGCGAGCGCCGCGAGGAGGAAACCTTTGGGGACCGACAGCGGGGTTCCGGTGGTATGAAAACTCCAGAAACTGAGGCCTGCCACCGGAACCAGGGTCAGGAGTGCGAGAAGATAACCGGTCAGGGGAAAGAAGGCGGTGGCCCGCTGCATGTCTGCTTCGCGAATCTGGGGCAACCGGCCCACGGGCAGTCGCGTCAGAAATGCGAGCGAGAGGCGTATGGATGTGAATATCGAGGAGACGGTGTTTTTCTTCATGAGTCGGATTCTCAATTTTCCTGTCTTTGAACTTCTCCATCTGTAGCGTTTGCCCAAAGCAATCCAAGGAAATCTTCGTATATTCCGGGTCTCACTACTTTTCTGTCATTCCCGCAACGCGGCCCAGATTCGGATCTGTCTGTTTCGGTGCCCATTTTTCGAAGATTTTCTCCATTTTCATTGTCCTCGTTCCTCTGGGTCCCCGTGTTCGCGGGCATGACGAAACGAAAAGAAGGACGGGATGACAGGATTCTCAGGATACAGGGAATCAAAACAGTATCCTGTAAATCCTGTGATCCTGTCTGATTGGTGTCCCTTTTGTCATAGATGACTTCCTGTCGTCCGGTTCTTTTTGAATGCAACTTCGTTTGAAGTGGTTGCTCACTCCCCAAAAAGAAAGGGTTCTGGGGGAAGATGAGAATATTCCCCCAGAACCCTTTACCATCGGATTCCTTGTGGTCGAGTCCCTGTTTCGGTTCGTCTTCTGGCTTCCAGATCAGCCACCTTTCCGCGTCTTCCCGCCGCCCTTTTGAAGGAGCGGCAGTGACTGGCCCATCTGGGCCTTGCGTGAGGTGTCCCCGGTTACAGCGACGGGATCGCCACGGATTCGCACCGTGTTCCGTTCACCGAACAGTTCGTTGTTTGTCAAAGAGAGGTCTTCGGCCGCGCCCTGAGGTATATTCGACCTTGGACCCTGAGTGGAAAGGTAACAGAGGCCGTCGGGATCGTCAATGGGAATGGGATTCCGTCATTCGTTTTCGACTGTGGAGTTGACAGAATCTCGGAGAGTCTTTATATCTGAAACCACATTCGGTGTTGCGAGGCCTTTGAGGGAGAAGATGATTTCGTCAGGCGAAAATATTGATGTGCTGCGATTTGCGGTTGGATGTTTCAAGCGATTTTTTCTCGGCAGGGGGTGTGGGATGAGGTGGTCCATGCGATTGTGGATGTTTTTGTTCCTGATTGTCGTGCTTTGGAGATGCGTTGGAGAGGTTTGCCTTCAGGCGCAGGAACCGGGACTCGTTCGGCCAGTCAGTCTGCGATGCGAATACGCGGAAAATCCGGTGGGGGTGGATGCGTCCCGGCCCCGGTTGTTCTGGAAGATCGAAGCCGCGGAAAGCGGACAGAAACAGACCGCTTACCAGATTTTGGTGGCTTCGACGGTGGATTTTCTTGCTCAGGACAAGGGGGATCTGTGGGACAGTGGTCGGGTCGAATCGGAGGAGTCTATTCAGGTTCCCTATGGCGGGAGTCCGCTGCGCTCGTCGCAGCAGGTTTTCTGGAAGGTCCGGCTTTGGGATCAGGACGGGCGTGTTGGGGCTTGGGGATCGCAGTCCTCGCATGAGGGAGCGTCAACTGCTTCGTGGACGATGGGTGTTTTGGCCCCGGACGACTGGAAAGCGAAGTGGATCTCCGCTTCCCAGCCGCTCGAAACCGGGTTGCCACTGTTCCGCAAGGTTTTCCGGGTGGAAAAGCCGGTGCGCCGGGCGGTGGTCCACGTCAGCGGTCTCGGGCACAACGATCTTTTTCTCGATGGCCGGAAGGTGGGGGATCGCTTTCTCGACCCGGCTTGGTCCGTCTATGAAAAGACGGTCTATTATTCCACTTATGAATTACCCGTACCCTCCAGCGGGGAAGAGCACGTCTTCAGCGTGATGTTGGGGAAGGGATTTTACAACACGGTGGGGGACCGGCGTATTCATGGGGTGGACGCCCGGCGTCCCCTCCAGTTGTTGTTTCAGGCGCACCTGTACTTCGAGGACGGGACCGAGCAGATACTCGGGAGCGACCGTTCCTGGAAGACTCAATCCGGACCGATCACACACAGTGCGATTCTCGGGGGGGAAGATTTCGATGCCCGGAGGCTGCCATCCGGGTGGGATCGGGCCGGGTTTGACGACTCGACCTGGAGTCCGGCGGTTGAAACGGAAGGGCCGGGTGGCCAGTTGACCGCGTCGTACAGTCCGGCTCTGAAGCGAGGTGGAGAACTGGGGCGGTTCGAGCCTGTCTCGATTGACGAACCCGAACCGGGAGTCTTCGTTTACGACTTTCATCAGAATACCGCCGCCGTGCCGCTCTTGAGTGTCCGGGGAGAGGCCGGTCAGCAACTGAAACTCACCCCGGCCGAGCAACGTCAGGGGATGTCGCCCCGGCGGAACGACGGCAAAGGGCGGGTAGATCCAGCGGGGGTGGGAAACCCAAATTTCTGGCAATACACGTTGCGCGGTGGCTCGCTGGAGACCTGGGCGCCGCAATTCAACTACAGCGGTTTTCAATATCTGCAACTCGAAGGAGCGGTCCCCGCCGGGAAGCCGAATCCCAACCACCTGCCCGTGGTCGAGAAACTGGAATCCGTCCCCGTGAGTAGTTGTGGAGCGCGTGTTGGGGAATTGAAAATGGAGGGGGAGGGCAATCTTTTCATGCAGATTGACCGGCTGGTGGACTGGGCGGTTCGTTCGAATATGTCGCATGTTCTCACCGACTGTCCGCACCGCGAGAAACTGGGGTGGCTCGAGGTGTCGTATCTCATGTTCCCCTCGATAGCGGGACGTTACGATGCGGCCCGTTTCTACAGCAAGATCGTCCGGGATTGTCAGGATTCTCAGTCGCCCGACGGGTTGGTCCCCACGGTGGCGCCCGCTTATCCGGCGTTCGAGGGAGGTTTTGCCTACACGCCCGAGTGGGGCGCGGCCGCAGTGGTCAATCCGTGGTTTTTGTACCAGTGGTATGGCGATCGGGCCATTCTCCAGACCGCCTACCCGATGATGAAGGGATTCGTGGAGTATCTGCGCCAGACTTCCAACGATCTGGTACCCAAACCCGGTCTGGGGGACTGGTACGACTATGGACATGGCAAGACCGTTGGAGCGTCTCAATTTACACCGCCGGAGTTGACCGCAATGGCAACGTTTTACCGTTGCGCCCGGATTGTGGCCGATACGGGCGGGGTTCTGGGGAAGCCCGAAGACGCTCGGCAGTATGAGGCGTTGTGCGGACAGATAGCCGAAAAGTTCAATACGCTCTATTTCGACGGGGTGGGGGAGTATAAGAATTCAGGCAGTCCGCAGACGGCCAACAGCATGGCGCTGGTTCTGGGACTGGCGCCTGCGGGGAAGGAGGCGGCGGTTCTGGAACGGATCGTGGCGGATTTGCGTCAGCGGGGCAATCAGCAGACCGCAGGGGACATCGGGTTCTGGTACCTGTTGCAGGCGCTGGCCCTCAATGGGCGTTCCGATCTGATCTACGACATGATGGTCCGGACAGACTTGGGTAGTTACGGTTTCATTGTCCAGAATGGCTGGACCTCAATGCCTGAGGCGTGGGACGCCAATACGGGCGCCTCGATGAACCATTGCATGTTGGGCCACATACAGGAATGGTTTCAGGAGTGGGTTTTGGGGATTCAGCCTGACCCGACATCCCCGGGTTTCAAACGGTTTATCGTACGGCCGCAATGGGTTGGGGATTTGAGTCACGCCGAAGGGAGTTACGATTCGATTCGAGGCCGAATCGGAGTTTCGTGGCGGCGTGAAGCCGAGGGGGCTTTCAGTCTGGATGTGACCGTGCCGCCTGGCACAACGGCTATCGTTTATGTGCCCTTCCGCAAGGGGAGCGGTTTGGAAATCCAGCGCTGGAAGTCTGAAAAATCGGTTGCGCCTCCCGCTGTCTTCAAGTTTCTCGATGCAGAGGGGAAGAAGGATTCGAGTTCGCCGGAGGGAACCCACGTCTCGGGTGTCCGTTTGTTGCGACTGGAGGACGAAACGGTTGTTCTCGAGGCGCCTTCGGGACGTTATGGATTCGTGTGTCGTAACCGCAGTATTCAGAAGGAGAAATCTTTGTAGGGGACGTCTGGGGAAGGGATTCCGTTCCAGTGGTTCTCAAGGAGAGGGATTGTGAGTCATTTCCCCAGAACGGAAGAAACTATCCCGAGAAAACCGACGGAATCCCGCCGGGGTTTACTTGACAAAAGCCAAAGTATCTGGAACAATGCCCTTAAGAATGCGGCGGCACGGGCGGCGTGGTGGTTTGTTGTCGGCTGCAATAGGCGTTTTTCCTGTAACCCATATTGGGCGGATTATCGCGAATGCCGGGACTGGATTGCCTCAGGGCGTGTCCCGGTACTCGTTTGCATAAGACCTGTAATTCGGACGATGGGGGAAGCGGGGCCCAAGAGGCATACACGCGTAGAGGATTTGAAATACAAGGAGAGAGACATGCTGGAGTTTCGAGTGGGGGACACGGTTGTTGAGCCGACGTTGGGGATTTGTCTGGTGGAGGGAATCCGGCGTATGACCGTGGATGGAGTGGAGGAAGATTTCTACATTTTCCAGTCCGGCAAGGCGCGTGTGATGGTTCCCCGTTCCCAGGTGGCTAAACGGGGTATTCGGAAGCCCATGAGCAAGGACGATGTCAAGAAGTTGTTCGCCTTGTTGAAGATGCCCGTTTCGCCCGCCCGGGGGGATGCCCGGCAGATGTATCTGAATTACCGCGACATCATCAAGAGCGGCGACCCGCTGAAGATCTGTAAGTTGATCCGGGAACTCTATATTCTGGACGAAACGGACGATCTGAAGGGGAAAGAAAAAGAGATCATGGAACAGGCCATGGCGTTCCTGGTCGAGGAAGTGCTTTTTGTGACCGACGATTCAAAGACGAAGGTGCGCAAAGAGATTGAAGAGAGTCTCTCGAAGATGTATAAGAAAAAAATTGAAAAGCAACAGACCAAGCAGACGAAAGAAGACGAATAACGGGGGCGCTCCTCTGCGTGAGGTGTGTGTATGAAGTGGCACAATGGGTCCGCACAAGTGTTTGTCGGGTAGAGTATTGGGGAGGTCAAGGGAGCGTCCCTTTCACGTGAGTGGGAAGGGTCTTCTGGCGGCACCACATCTGAGAAGGTTTTGGGTTTATGGCTATGCTGAAGATTGAGACTTCCAACAGTGACGGAGTGGTGGTGGTCAAGGCCACGGGGAGTATCGACGTGGTTACCAGAAGTCGCCTGAAGGAGGCGGCCTGTCTGTACACGTTGACGAGCGATGTGGTTTTCGATCTCTCCGAGGTGGATTTTATCGACAGTTCGGGCCTCAGTTCTCTGGTTCAGATTGTGCGCAGTTTCCATGAAAGCGAGCGGCGTCTGGTTCTGGCCGCTCCTGCTTCGCACGTTCTGGATGTCCTCGAGATGACCTCGATCGATCAGATTGTGCCGATCTTGAGCAGTGTCGAGGAGGCTATCGCAGATCTGAAGAAATAGACAGCCAGGCCGTGGGACTCCGGTTGGTCTTTCGGAAGGGGTGTGAGTTCTTGCCCGTTCCAGAGTGAAGAACGCGAGGGGTGTCAGTATCAGATTGAGATAAGTCGGCACGATTTCGATGCGGCAGGGCTTGGTGGTTATGGTTTCAGAGCATGAAGCTGGAGAGACCGCAAAAACGGATGTGACCTCTCTGCTGCGGGAAATCGAAGGGTCCCCCGTTATTTTCCAGCAAGCGCCCACGATGATGTTGCTGGTTGATTCGTCCGGGCGAGTGTTGCGGGCCAACCGGGCGTTTCTCGATTTCTTTTCCGGCAGGGAAGAACCCCCTGTCGGAAAATTGTTATTTGGGGATTTGGCTTCCTGTTTCTATTGTCTGGACGGCCTTCGCGAATGTGGTACCAGCGTCGCCTGCGCGGATTGTACCGTCCAGCGGGTCATTGCGGACAGTTTTGCGAACGGTGAAGGGTTCAGCAATGTCGAAGCGCAGGTGCTCACTTCGCGTGGCTGTCAACAGGACGAAATATTTGTGCTGATTTCCACTTCGCTTCTGAATCTGGGCAATGCGTCGGTACTGCTGGTTTGTCTTGAGAATGTGACGCAGAGCCGACGGACGGAGGAGGCGCTTCGGCGATCCAGCGATCTTCAGAAACGCATCTTCCAGACGGTGGTCACGAGCACGTTTCTTGTAGATCGCAATTTGCGGATCATCGGAATCAACAATGCGTTTACGGCGACGACCGGATTTACGGCCGCGGATGTTATCGGGCAGCATTGCAGCATCTTGAATGTGACGCCTTGCTGCGAAAATTGCCAACTTTTCAACTCGAAAACTTCGGGGGCCATTCAGAGAGAACAATGTTCGGTGCATACCAAGGACGGGCGTGTTCTGACCGTTATCAAGAATGCCTGCACGGTGGCGGACGATACCGGTGAAGTCTATGGCGCGGTCGAGTCTTTTGTGGATGTGACGGAATTGGTGATGGCGCGGCATCAATCGGAAAAAGCCAATCTGGAGTTGGCTTCCGTGAACCAGCATCTGGCCAGCGCGTTGGACATGGCTCGCAAGGCGGCCTCCGCGGCGGAGCAGTCGGCTTTGGCCAAGAGCCAGTTTCTGGCCAATATGAGCCATGAAATCCGCACCCCCATGAATGGCATTCTGGGGATGGTTTCGCTCTTGATCGGGACGGAACTGACACAGGAACAGCGCGAGTATGCCCAGACCGTTCATTCAAGTGGCCAATCGCTTCTGACCCTGATCAACGATATTCTCGATTTCTCCAAGATTGAAGCGGGAAAAATGTCGCTCGATACGGTGACGTTTTGTCTGCGCGATACGATCAGCGATACGATTTCCTCGTTTTCTTTCCCGGCTCGTCAGAAGGGGCTCGAATTGGCCTATCACATTGAGGAAGATGTTCCGGAGAGTCTGGAAGGGGATCCAGGGCGTTTGCGGCAGATTCTGATCAACCTGGTCGGCAACGCCTTGAAATTCACTGAAACCGGGGAGGTTCGGCTCCGGGTTCGGGCCGATTCGCTTTCGGATGAAAAGGTGGTGGTGCATTTTGCGGTCTCGGACACGGGGGTGGGGGTTCCACCGTCGAAACGGGAGCATATTTTCGAGTCGTTTGCGCAGGCCGACAGTTCCACGACACGCAAATATGGCGGGACGGGGTTGGGACTGGCTATTTCCCGCCATCTGGTGGAATTGATGGGGGGAAAAATCTGGGTGGAAAGTTCGGCGACGGGATCGCCGGAGGATTCCCCTACGGTCGGATCTGTTTTCCGTTTTCATGTTCGGATGGGAAAGGGCCAGGCTGCCTTGCCTGGCGTTCCGGAAGATTTGTGCGATCTCCCTGCGGGATTCTGTGCCCTGGTGGCCGATCCCAATGCGACCGAAAGAAAAAACTTGTCTGACTTGTTGGTTCGACTTGGGGGGAATCCCATTCTGGCGGCTGGTTGCCAGGAAGCGTTGGACTCGCTGTCTGAAACCCGGCAGGGTGGTCATCGGGTGGATATTGCTCTGATTGACTTGCAGATGGCAGACCGTGATGGGTTCGAATTGGTGGACAGGATCAAGGCCGATTCTGATTGGGCCGATTTACCGGTTTTGATTTTGAGCGGAGCCGGGCAGCGTGGCGACGGGGTGCGTTGTCGTCAGATGCGGGTCTCGGGATATCTGAACAAGCCGATCAGCCTGCCTGAATTGCGTGCGGCGATCGGCCGGGTTCTCTCTTCTCACAAGACACACGGGGAACATTTTGTCACGCGCCATCAATTGCGGGAGACACACACCTGTCTTCGGGTTCTTTTGGCGGAGGATAACTTGGTGAACCAGCGGGTGGCTTGCCGTTTACTGGAGAAGCGCGGTTATCAGGTCTCGGTTGTCGAGAATGGCGCGCAGGCTGTCGAGGCCGTTCGCAATAACTCGTTCGACGTGGTCCTGATGGATGTGCAGATGCCGGAGATGGATGGGTTGGAAGCCACGAGCGCGATTCGCAAGATGGAAACCGGAACAGGCCGTCGCGTTCCGATTGTGGCCATGACGGCCCACGCCATGCAGGGATATCGCGATCTGTGTTTGGAATCGGGGATGGACGATTATGTGACCAAGCCGGTTTCGCCGGATAGTCTGTTCAAAACGATCGAAGCCGTGTGTGCACAGCGGACGGGGTTGGATGAAAATCCGGCAGGGTCTGGGGAATCGGATGGCGTTCAAAATGCTCCTGCGCCGGGAGGCGCTCCGGATTTCGATGAAGCCCAGATGCGGGACGTGTTTGCGCGTGAGGAAGCGCTGAGTCGTATTGGCGGCGATGAAGATTTTCTGCGTGAACTGTTGGGACTGGTTTTGACCGAAATCCCCGACCAGATGGCCAACTTTCTGGAGGCGTGTCGGGCGGGGCAGACGGAAGTGGCCGAACGGTTGGCGCATTCGGTCAAAGGTGCGGCGGGGAATGTGGGCGCCAGGCGAGTGGCGCAGGCGGCTCGGAATGTTGAGGAAGCGGTGCGTCAGTCTGGAATACAGAGAGGGGAATCTCTCTTCAAGGCTTTGGAGCAGGAGTTCCAGACGTTCCGGCAGGTATTGGTACGGCAGGGTTTTGCAAGCGACCTCTCTTGAAGGTCTTGCCGCGGATTCTCATCGCGGAGGACGATCTCAAGTCTCTTTCGTAAGAAGCGATTCAACGGCGCAGATTAATTCGTGCATGGGAACGGGTTTGTCGAAAGTCCGATTGGCTCCGAGCTTATTTGCCATGAAAAGATAGTTCGCCGCTTGTCCCGTTCCGCCCCCCGAGATCGCAATGATTCGGATCTTGGGGTTGATGCCCCGCATCTCTCTGATGGTTTCAATCCCTTCCATTTCCGGCATGAGCAGGTCGGTGATGACGAGATCGAATTTTTCGTTCTTGTAGAGTACCAGGGCATCCCGTCCATTGCTTGCACAGCGGACTGTATGGCCGTTATGTGACAGGAATTCCTCGAACAGGCTTCGGACGGGTTCTTCATCATCCACAACGAGAAGATGGGCCACGGGGTGAGTTCCTTTCGCTATTGGCTTTTTGTTCGATTAAATGGGTTGTCGTGTGATTCGGGATAACCTGACGGATCGAGAACAAGAGAAGCCATGTAGATTCTCATAATGGATAATTATCCGTCTTTGTTTCAGTTTGTCAAGCAAGGATCGTCTCGGAATTTTTTCTCGGGTCTTTCCCTGTTTGTTGTTTCGCCTTTCAAGTGGTGATTTCAAAGAACATTTCTTTCTTTGAAATCCTCGGATGCTTGTTTGATAATGGGTTACTTTCGATTTGTAGAGGACTCGCCTGTTTCTTGTTTCGTATTCTTTTCGCTTGAAGGCCGTGCGGGGTTCTGATACGATCTGAGCCTTGGACTGAGGGGGCGGCCCGGGAATTTCAGGAAAATCTGGAAGCGGAGCGCGTGGGGTATTCTACCGGGTCGGAAGGCAGGGACAGGAAACATGGCCAGTTCTGTCAGAAAATCGGGCAAGGAAGGGGTTCCGCCGGAAGCGGGACTTTCACGGCGCGCTTCCCTGCGGACGCTCAATGTCATTGGCGCCAATGAACACAACCTGAAAAATGTGAGTGTTTCGATCCCGCGCAATGCGTTGACGGTCATCACGGGCCTGTCGGGTTCGGGCAAGTCGTCGCTGGCATTCGACACGATCTATGCCGAGGGACAGCGGCGTTATGTCGAGAGCCTGTCGTCCTATGCGCGTCAGTTTCTGGACCAGATGCAGAAGCCGGATGTTGAGCATATCGAAGGGCTTTCGCCTGCTATTTCTATTGAACAGAAGAGTGTGAGCAAGAATCCGCGTTCGACCGTGGGGACGGTAACGGAAATCTACGATTACCTGCGCGTTCTGTTTGCCAGCATCGGGCGTCCCCATTGTCCGGAGTGCGGGCGGTTGCTTGAGGGGCAGAGCGTTCAGCAGATTGTGGATCAGATTCTGAATCGTCCCGAGGGGACGAAACTGCTGGTTCTGGCGCCGATGGTCCGGGGACGCAAAGGCGAGTATGGCGCCTTGTTCGACCAGATGCGGCGCGAGGGGTTCACGCGCGCGCTGGTGGATGGAAAAATGGTGGATCTGGAAGAGCCCCCTAAACTCGACAAGCGCCTCAAGCACGATATTCTGGTGGTGATTGACCGGGCGATTGTGCGGCCGGGGCAGCGCCAGCGTTTGACCGACTCGGTCGAACTGGCGCTCAAGAAGGCCGAGGGGTTGGCCGCGCTTCAACGGGTGGGGGCGGATGGGCCGGAGGGAGAACCGGAAGTTTTCAGCGAGAGCATGGCGTGTCCTGAGCACGGGCCGAAACTGGTCGAACTCAGTCCGCGGATGTTCTCCTTCAACAGCCCCTATGGGGCTTGTCCGCGTTGTAAAGGGATCGGTACGTTGCTCGAGGTGGACGAAGACCTGGTGGTGCCAGACCGCTCGAAGAGTCTCAACCAGGGGGTGGTGGTACCGTGGACTAATTTTTTCGTCAGTAAGGCGGGGGAACCGTTGCGCGAGGCCAGTGGGGCGTGGAGCGCCCAGCATATTCGCAGCCTGTGCAAGGCGATTGATATTGATCTGGATACTCCGTTCTCGAAACTGACCAAGAAACAGCAAAGGATTCTGCTTTACGGGAGTGGGGGAGAAAAGTACCACGTCCATTACGAGTCGAAAGCGGGAAGCGTCTATCAGGGGAAAATGCAGTGGGAGGGGGTCATTCCGCAGATTCAACGGCGTTGGCGCGAGACAAATTCGGAAGAGATGCGTGAGCATTGGGGACAGTATTTCAGCGACCGGCCCTGTGTCGAGTGTGGTGGTTTGCGGTTGAAAGCCGAGAGCCGGGCGGTGACGGTGCATGGGGTGAATATCGCCGAGTTCTGTTCCTACTCGGTCGAGGCGGCTTTGCGTTTCATCAAAGAGACGCCGTTCAGTGACCGCGAGTTGGAGATTGCCCATCAGGCAACCAAGGAGATTGCCGACCGGTTGCGATTTCTGGTGAATGTGGGGTTGGGTTATCTGACGCTCGACCGCACGGCCCGGACGCTGGCGGGCGGCGAGGCGCAACGCATTCGTCTGGCCACTCAGATCGGGTCGCAGCTGGTAGGGGTGCTCTATATTCTCGACGAACCCTCGATTGGCCTTCACCACCGCGACAACCGCCGCCTGCTCGAGACGCTTGAGCGTTTGCGCGACATTGGCAACACGGTGATTGTAGTCGAGCACGACGAGGAGACGATTCGCGCGGCGGATTATGTGATTGACCTCGGACCGGGCGCTGGACGGCTCGGGGGCGAGGTGGTGGCGTGCGGCACCCCGGAGCAGATTCAACAGAATCCCAATTCTCTGACCGGGCGTTATCTGTCCGGGGCCGAGAAGATCGCGACTCCCGAGATGCGCCGACAACCCGAGGAGGGTCGGGCCATCGTGGTGGAAGGGGCGCGGGAACACAATCTATGCGATGTGACGGCCTCCTTTCCGGTGGGGTTGTTTACCTGTGTGACGGGCGTTTCGGGGTCCGGAAAATCCACGCTGGTCAATGATATTCTGTTTCAGCGTCTCTCGAACCATTTCTACAAAAGCCACCTGCCGGTGGGGGAGCACCAGGGGATTCGGGGACTCGAATGGATTGACAAGATCATCAATGTGGATCAGTCCCCGATCGGGCGCACCCCCCGCTCGAATCCCGCGACCTACACGGCCTTGTTTTCGCCGATCCGAGATCTGTTTGCGCGCCTGCCCGAGTCGAACGCACGCGGGTACAAGGCCGGACGGTTTTCGTTCAACGTCAAGGGCGGACGGTGTGAGAATTGCCAGGGGGATGGTCTCATCAAGATCGAGATGCACTTCCTGCCAGATGTTTATGTGGAGTGTGAGGTCTGTAAGGGACGGCGGTTCAATCGCGAAACGCTCGATGTGCGCTACCGGGGACGGAACATCGCCGACGTGCTCGATATGACGGTCGAGGAAGCGTTGGAGTTTTTCGAAAACATTCCCGTGCTGCGCAACAAATTGCAGACGCTTTACGATGTCGGGTTGGGGTATATTCATCTGGGACAACCGGCCACGACGTTATCGGGGGGCGAGGCGCAACGCGTCAAACTCTCCCGCGAACTGAGCAAACAGAACACGGGACGGACTCTCTATATTCTCGACGAACCCACCACGGGCTTGCATTTCGAGGATGTGAAGAAACTGCTTCAGGTGCTCAACCGCCTGGTGGATTCCGGTTCGACGGTGCTGGTGATCGAGCACAATCTGGATGTGATCAAAACGGCGGACTGGATTCTGGATCTGGGCCCCGAAGGAGGAAACCTGGGTGGGCGCATCATCGCCCAGGGGACGCCGGAGGAGGTGGCAAAGGTGAAGGGGAGTTACACGGGCCGATTTCTGCGGGAAATACTGGGTGTGTCGGCCCGGTAGAATGGTTTTCTGAACATCCTCGATCCTTCATCTTCATCTTGGGATTGAAGGATTGGAGAAGATCGGATCTATTGAGTTTTTCAGCCCCCGGAGGGGGCGACCGTGAGGTGCTTCGCAGGCTTGTAAGCCAGCCGGGGGTGACCGAAGGGAACCTCCGGAATAGGTCATAAAATTGGTAAAAGCCCTGAAGGGGCGTCCCAAACATGAGAAAAATCAAGGTGAACAATCGAAGGAAGTTAAGATACGGGACAGATGAGGAGTGTCAGGAACAATGACCTATCGGATCGAAAAAGACAGCATGGGCGAGATGCAGGTGCCGGCTGAGGCGCTCTATGGCGCACAGACGCGGCGGGCCGAACTGAATTTTCCCGTGAGTGGATGGCCGATGCCTCCGGCGTTCATTCAGGCTATGGGCCGCATCAAGCGCGCCGCCGCCCGGGTCAATCGCGATCTGGGAAAACTCGATTCGGCTCTGGCCTCCGTTATCGAACTGGCGGCGTCGGAAGTGGTGGAGGGACGGCTTGACAGCCAGTTTGTTGTGGATGTTTTTCAGACCGGCAGCGGGACTTCCACCAACATGAACGCCAACGAAGTGATTGCCAACCGGGCGATCCAGATTCAGGGTGGGACGGTGGGCAGCCGCGCCGTTCACCCCAACGACCATGTCAACATGGGACAGTCGTCCAATGACATTATCCCGGCGGCGTTGCACCTGGCGGCGGCGCTGGGGCTTCAGAATGATTTACTCCCCGCTTTGAGCCGCCTGGAGGAAGTGTTGTCCGAAAAGGCTCGTCTGTTTGATGGGGTGATGAAGATTGGCCGCACCCACCTTCAGGACGCCACGCCGGTCCGTCTGGGGCAGGTCTTTTCCGGGTATGCGGGGCAGATCCGCAACAGCCGTTCCCGCGTCGAGCAGGCGCTTGACGGGTTGGGCGAACTCCCCATCGGGGGGACGGCGGTGGGAACCGGCATCAACACGCATCCCGAATTTGGATCGCGCATGGCGGAACAGTTGGCTCAGGAAACCGGGCTGAACCTGCGTGAAGCGGCCAACCACTTCGAGGCCCAGGCGTCCAAGGATGCCGTGGTTCAGACGTCCGCCACCCTGAAGACGCTGGCGGTGACGCTGACCAAGATCGCCAACGACATCCGCTTCCTGGCGTCGGGACCGCGGTGTGGGTTGGGGGAACTCGAACTGCCCGCCACGCAGCCCGGCAGTTCGATCATGCCCGGCAAGGTCAATCCGGTGATGTGCGAGTCGGTGATGCAGGTGGCGGCCTATGTCGTGGGCGCCGACGCCGCCATCGCCTACGGCGCGGCGATCCTGAGCAATTTCGAACTCAGTGTGGCCATGCCGTTGATGGCGCATCAGTTGCTGGAGTCTATCCGGTTGTTGTCCAATGTGTTGCGGGTGTTTGTTGAGAAAGCGCTTGAAGGACTGAAGGCGAATGAAAGCCGGTGCGAAGGGCTGGTGGAAGGCTCGCTGGCCATGTGTACCTCTCTCGCGCCTCTGGTCGGGTACGACACCGCAGCCGCTGTGGCCAAGGAAGCCCATGCCACGGGCAAAACCGTGCGCGAAGTTGCCCGGGACAAAGCGTTGCTCGACCCAGAAACGCTCGATCGAGCGCTCGACCCGCGCGCCATGACCGAGCCGGAAAAGGTTTGATCGTATTCGGATCGCCTTCCCGTCAGGTTTCCTGCGTTTCTGGAAGGGACAGGTAAGGCGCCAGTTTGTGGCGCAGGAGGGCGATCAACTCGGGGTCCATCGGTTTGTAGAGGTCTTCGATAAACAGAACGACGATTTTCTTCCCGGGGACAACCGACCGGAAATCCTGCGTGATTCGGTCTTTGTGGTTCTTTTCCATCACAAATACCTGATCCGCCCACCGGAGATCCGCTTCGGTGAGGTGGATGCGGGCATTTCGGGATATTCCGCGTGATCTTACGTCATAAACCGGTGACCCGGCGAACATCTGTTCCGCCGTGTAACTGCGGATCTTGTTCTGCGCGCACACGAAAAGACTTTTTGACGGGTTGTCACTTGGGGATGCGTTCCCTCACCAGTGTTCATAATGCACGAACCGGTAGTCGAGTCGGTCGGGGGCTTCCTTGACCTCGGCCGGGTGTCCGATGGCCACGACGGAGAGGGGCTGGACGCCTTCGGGGAGGGCCAGAATCTCAGTGAGTTTCTCGACCCGTTCGGGACGCGGGTAGATACCGAGCCAGACGGCGCCAAGGCCCAGCGCCTGCGCTTCGATCAGGATATTTTCCGTGGCGGCGGAACAGTCCAGAACCCAGTACCCCTCGCCGCGCTGGCGGTCCAGACACCCACAGACACAAAGGGCCAGAGGCGCCTGACGCAGCATGGCCGCATAGGGATGAAAGTCAGCAATGGCGTTGAGGGTCGCGCGGTCGCGCACGACGATGAGTTCCCACGGGCGGCAATTCCCCGCCGAGGGCGCGCTCAGCGCCGCGCGCAACAACGCCTCGAGTTCCGGATCGGTCACCGGTTCGGCGGTGTATTTTCGAATGCTTCGACGGTTGAAAATGGCGTCCACAGCGTTTGCCCCCTTTATCCAGAAGTTCTGGAAAACAGGTTACCGCCCCGACCGGAGTTTTGCGTAGTAGCGCAGATACGACTCGATGAACGGGTCAAGGCCACCGTCCATCACCGCCTGGATGTTGCCGACTTCGTGCCCGGTCCGCACGTCCTTGACCATCTGATAGGGTTGGAACACATAGGAACGAATCTGACTGCCCCACCCGATGTCGAGTTTGTTGCTTTCCTGCACGGCCAATTCCTGACGGCGTTTTTCCATTTCAGCCTGATAGATACGCGCTTTCAGGATTTTCAGGGCCATCGCTTTGTTCTTGTGCTGGGAACGCTCGTTCTGACAGGAAGCGACGATTCCGGTCGGAAGGTGGGTCAGACGCACGGCCGAGTCGGTTTTGTTGACGTGCTGTCCGCCCGCACCGCTCGACCGGTAGGTGTCTATCTTCAGGTCTTCTTCTTTTATCTCGATTTCGATCGAGTCGTCAATTTCCGGCGTGGCGAAGACGGACGCGAAAGACGTGTGGCGCCGGGCGTTGGCGTCGAAAGGGGAGATCCGCACCAGACGGTGGACCCCGATTTCGGCTTTCAGGTACCCGAACGCGTAATCGCCTTTGATATAGAGCGTGGCGCTCTTGATACCCGCTTCGTCGCCGGGCATGCATTCAATTTCTTCGACCTTGAACCGGTGTTCTTCACACCAGCGCAAGTACATACGCATCAGCATGGAAGCCCAATCGCAGGACTCCGTTCCCCCCGCTCCGGCGTGGATATGGAGGTAGCAGTTGTTCGGATCGGTTTCCTCGCTCAGCATGGCCTGCAACTCGAGCATGTCCAAGCGTTTGACCATGTCCAGGGCGTTTTGCGCCACTTCGTCGAGGGTTTGCTGGTCTTCTTCGAGTTGGAGCAGTTCGAGCAATTCTTCCAGGTCGCCGATTTCCTGAATCGCCGTTTCCCACGGCTCGACCTGAAGGCGGATCTGCTTGATTTGTTTCAAGGTTTCCTGCGCGGTTTCCTGGCTGCTCCAGAAATCCGGCGCCTGGCTTTTGGCGTCGAGTTCGACGATCTGCTGTTTTTTGTGTTCCAAGTCAAAGATACTGCCGGGCTTCGTCGACGCGCGCCCGGAGCGTAGCGATATCTCGCTGTACATCCTGTAAAATAGCCATTGCTTTGTTCTCCTTTTTACGGTGCGCATCTTGCACACAGAGGCTTTTTATCTCATTTCAGGACAATGCGCAAGCCCTGTGTGCCGCATCGGCGCTTCGATTCTTGCGCACACGGTTGTTCGAGACGGCATAACCGTCGCTTTCTCATTGCGGTGCGGGCCGTTCAACCCTATATTACCGGTTGTTATGGGTCGTCAACCTTTTCCCCGCCAGAGCCCCCCGCAACCGTTCGGTCCTGTCCCGCCAGGGCTTCAAACCCTGCGTGGAATAATTGAGCGTTTCACGTACCAGAACGAGGAGGGGTTTGCGATTGCGCGTTTTGTGGCCGAGACGGCGGGAGGGGGACTGAAAGCGAAGGAAGAAGTCGTTCTGACCGGTTCCCTGCCCGGGGTCGAGGCAGGCGCCAGCCTCGAAGTGACCGGGGAGTGGGTGACCAATCCGAAGTTCGGGATTCAGTTTGCCATTCAGGAATTTCGTCCCATTCCCCCTTCGTCGGTCGAGGGGATTCGGGCATTCCTGGGGTCGGGTCTGATCGCGGGGATCGGCAAAGAGTACGCGGGGCGTATTGTCGGGCAGTTTGCCGAAAAGACGCTGGAAATCATTGACCGGGAACCCGAGCGTCTCCTCGAAGTGGAGGGGATCGGTCCCAAGCGGTTCGAGCGGATCGTGTCGAGCTGGAAAGAACACCGCGATGTCGCCGACATCATGCAGTTTCTTCAGTCCTATGGCATTTCTTCCACCTGGGCGACCAAGATTTACAAGATTTACGGTTCGGATGCCGTGGGGGTTCTGACCAGGAATCCCTACCGGCTGGCCATTGACATTCGGGGGATCGGGTTCAAGAGCGCGGACAAGATTGCGCGCAATGCGGGGATGGCGCACGACGCGCCTGAGCGTATCCAAGCCGGGGTTCTGCACCTCTTGCGGGAGGCGGCGGGGGACGGCCACACGTTTTTCCCCTTCGATGAGTTGTCGGTTCAAGCTCTGGAAATCCTGGGAATAGAGGATCCTGCTAAAATACGGCAGGCCACTTCCGAACTTTGCAAGCCGGAAATGAGTTCCAAGGGGCCGCTGGTCATTGCCGAAAAGCTGCCCGAGGGGGACAAGGCGGTCTATTTGCGCGGGTTGCACTATGCGGAAACCGGGGTGGCGGCCCATGTGGCCACCCTGTGCCAGACTGGCAAGGTGTTGCCCAATTTCGATGTGGAAGCCGAGTTGGCCATTCTGCAGCGGGAAAGTCGCATCGAACTGGCGGGAAAGCAGATCGAGGCGGTCCGACTGGCCCTGCGGGGGGGGATGCTGGTGCTCACCGGGGGGCCGGGGACAGGGAAGACTACGACCGTTCGGACCATCATTGAGGCGCTGGCGCGCAATCGTGTGACCTTGGAACTGGCCGCTCCCACCGGTCGGGCGGCCAAACGGTTATCGGAAACCACGCACCGGGAAGCGGCCACCCTGCACCGGTTGCTCAAGTGGGACCCACGGAAAGGGATTTTTGCGTACAATGAATCGAACCCGTTGCGGGCCGATTATGTGATTGTGGACGAGGCGTCCATGCTGGATGTGACGCTGACGCATCAGTTGTTGAAGGCGCTTTCGCCGACCACGTCTCTGTTGCTGGTGGGGGATGTGGACCAGCTGCCCTCTGTCGGGGCGGGGAACGTGTTGCGGGACCTGATTGACTCGGGCACGATGCCGGTAGTGCGTCTCGACACGATTTTTCGCCAGGCCCGCCAGAGTTTGATTGTTCTCAATGCGCACCGCATCAACCAGGGAGAATTTCCGCTGTTGGCGCCGCCGGATGAGGGAAAGGGGCGTAAACCGGACTTCTTTTTCGTCCAGCGCGAGTCGCCCGAAGAAGCCATCGAGACCATCCGGCAACTGGTGTGCGAGCGGATTCCCCAAAACTACGGAGTGGATGCGGTTCGCGACATTCAAGTCATCACTCCCATGCACCGGGGACTGCTGGGGGCGGGAAACCTGAATGCGCAACTTCAGCAGGCTTTGAACCGCGACCCGCGTTCGCTTACCCGCGGTGACATGACGTTCAAGGTCGGTGACAAGGTGATGCAGACCGAGAACGATTACGACAAAGACGTTTTTAACGGCGATATTGGCATTATTCATACCATAGACCGAGTGGATCATTGGGTTCGGGTTCAATTCGACCGCCGGATCGTGGAGTATCCTTTTTCGGATCTGGATGAACTGACCCTGAGCTACGCCATCACGGTTCACAAGAGTCAGGGAAGTGAATATCCGGTTGTGGTGCTGCCGGTTCACACCCAGCATTACATCATGCTCAAGCGCAACCTGCTCTATACGGCCGTAACGCGTGGAAAGCGGCTGGTGGTGTGTGTGGGTACGAAGAAAGCGATGTTCCTGGCGGTCAAGAATGCCGATCTTTCAGAGCGGCACAGTGGTTTGCGCCAACGGCTTCAACACCTTCTGCCGGTTCGTTTCCCGGTTTCCAACAAGTCCGCAGGTTCTTCCTGAACGATTTCCTGATGCGTCGGTCTTTTCGTATCTTGCGATGGCGACTACATGGGATGTTGTTGCGTGGGGACTTCCACGGTTCCCGCGTCGTTTTATACGCCTCTCGGGCTGATTTGCAGTTGAAATGGTTGGGGTTTTTAGGTAAAATACTCACCTGATTGCACTTGGATAATTTCATGAGTGCGTCGTTTCAGAATAACATCAGTGTATCTTTTTCATGTGTGTTGAAAATCTGTCAAGAATGCGGATTCCATTCGATAGGGGGGTGGATCCGAAAGGAGAAGGCGGGTTATGTTGAAACCTCTGGGTGTTCCCTCGCAGGTTCTGATTTTTGTTTTGGCGATGTTTGCTCTGGTGTCCCATCCGAGCAGTTTCGCCGATGAAGGGGGATTGGCGCCGGATGTTGCCGTCAGTCTCGATGCGAGCCAGGAGGGCACTTCTGTTGGAGTCGCTGTTGCCGCAGACACGACGTCTCCGACTTTTGTTTTTACGCCCCGCCATGTTTTTGTGCCGGAGAGCAGTAACATCAACATGAAGGTTTCACTTTCGGCTGCTCCGGCGGGAACTGTTCAGGGAGAAGTGGTGCGGATATCCGGAAATCCCAATGTGATCGTTTCGAGCGGGGGATCTTTCAGTTTTTCGACGACCAACTGGCAAACCCCGGTTGTGGTCAAGCTCACTGCCGGTAACGACGGAGAGACGACCAATGGGCAAACGGTTTTCGCTATTCGGCAGAAAGTCGCGGTTCCGGGGACCGAGACGTTTGCGCAGACAACTTTCACCGCGACTCAGATAGACAACGATGGGGGAATTCTTGTCGATCAGGATATTGAAAGCGATACGGTTTGGGACTCGACGACCACGACGTACCATGTCAGCGGCACGGTTACGATCACAGGCGGGTCGAAATTGACGATTCGTCCGGGGGTGTTGGTCGAGTTGAAAACCGATGGGGGGCTTCTGGCGAATGGGGGATCTCTGGAAGCGGAGGGGGCTGTTTTCTGGGGGGAGACGAACGCCAAGTCTGACGACACCCAGAAGAATCTGATTCAACTGAACACGGACAGTGTTTCGACTTTCACACAGTGTCTTTTTGTCGGCCATGAGATGAGTTCGAGCTGGGCCACATCCTGGGATCAATATTCTGCGGTGATTGAGGCCGACTCCGGTTCCCGTTTGAGTCTGACGGATTGCGATTTTGACACCGATAACGTGGCTTTCGGGTATCGGACGACTTATGGCGTTCGCGCCAATTCAGACGCCTTTGTCTCGATTCGATCCGGTTGTTTGTTCTCTGATTTTCGAGCGGCTGTCCGGTGGATTGCGGGAGCGGGTTTGACGATCGAGGCGGGGTCTGCGGTCGAGAATGGCGAGGGCGCGCTGTGCCTTGGAGGGAGTCAGCATCTGGACGCCCGGATTGATTCTTTCCCGGTGCGGGTACAGACCATGTCGCTGAGTCAGATTGCGGGGACACTTTTGTTGAATGCCTGTACCGTCCGGGTGGATACGGATGCCCAGTCTGTGGGAGAAACCCCTGTGGATGGGTTTGTGGTGGATGGCGGCCGGTTGGAACTGCGCAATTGCGCGGTGACCGCATTCGAGCAAAGCAGTTTGTGGGGCAATTGGGAACTGCGGGATGCGGTGGTCAACATGAACCGGGGCAGTTTGTTGGTTGAGAATTGTCAGATGGTCAGTAACAACACCGGTGGGCGGCGCACGAAATATGCCCTCATAACCGGCTCTGATTCAACGATGGAGATACGCAACACCTCGATTTCCGGATTCCGGGCCGGGATCAACTGGGAGGTCAACAGCAACCTGACGGGCATTGAGCCGAGTGTGACCTACAGCGACAATGAGTACGACGGTATCGTGAGTCATGGGGGGACGCAAAGCGCGAATGTTCTGGCCGAAAATCAGTCCGTGCATTTGCTGGGGGCTATCCGGCAGGCAAGCGGCACGCTCAAAGTAACGAGTTGTACGATCTTGGCGGATACCTATGCCAGCCAGAACAACGTACCGGTGGATGGATTTGTGGTGGAGGGAACCGGACGGTTGGAGTTGGTGGGAAGCCAGATCAAGACAATCGAGAAAAGCAGCCTCTGGACGAATTGGACCTGGGTGGATGCGGCGGTTGACATGGATGGGGGAAGCCTGCTGGTGGACGGTTGTCAGTTCGTGTGCGATACCACGAATGGCCGCCGCACCAAGTACGGCGTCCTGACAACCTCGGTCACGCTTTCGGCGGTCGAGGTGCGCAACACCTCGTTTTCGGGCTTCCGCGCGGGGATCGGATGGGAACACGACAGCGACCTGAGCGGGATCGGTCCTCAGGTGACGTTCGTGGAGAATGAGTATAACGGGATATTGAGTCAGGGGGGGACGCAGACGACCGATATCTCGCTTTCCAATCTCCCGCTCTTTCTGCTCAAGCCGGTTGTTCAGTCGAGCGGGACTCTGCGGTTGACCAGTTGTACGGTGGTGGTTCAGACAAACGCCTATTCGCAAGGAAAGTCGTTCGACGGGTTTGTGGTGGACGACACGGGGCGTTTGGAATTGCTGGGGTGTGCGATTACCGCGCAGGAGCAGGGGTCCAGCTGGGCGAACTGGAACTATCTCAATGCGGCGGTGGATATGGATGGCGGCAGCCTCCTGGTGGATAACTGTCAATTCCGCGGCGATTTCACCAATGGAAAACGGGTCAAATATGGGATTATGCCCACCTCCAATACGCTGATGACGGTTCGGAACACCTCGTTTGCTGGATTTATGGGAGGAGGGATCGAGTTTTCACCCAACGTGGATTTGGTCGGGGTGGAGTCTTCTGTTTCGAGTTTGGACGAGAAACCGGTGATTCTGGCGCGGGGGGGGACGTGGACGCACGATGTGACGATTCGAAATCTGGATGTGTCGTTTGAGAATGCGCCGTGTGTGATCAAGGGCGCCACGTTGACGGCCACCAGTTCGACGCTTCGAGCGAATTTTACGACTCAGTCCTCAAAAAAACTCAGCGCTTTGCAAGTGGTTGCGGGGGGGCATGCGGATATCACCGGGTGTCGCCTTCTGGGATATGAAGGGGGGGCGACGGGGAGCGGGACGAACGGTTGGACTTCTGTCCTGACGGTAGGCGACGACCGGGTGGACACCAGCACCCTGGAGTTGAGGGAATCATATCTTGGAAGTGGCTTGCAGCCCGAAGAGACGAAACAATTCTATGGGATTTACTCCTACACGCTTGGAAGTGTGACGGTCACAGACTGTGTGGTGTCCAATAATTATTGCGCTCTGCATTTTGAACAGGTTCCCAGCACGATTCTGATTGAGAACAACAGTTTCATTGGAAATGTTTTCCGTGCCGTGAGCAATACGGGTCCGGCCTGGCTGTCGGCCTATAACAACTGGTGGGGCGATTCGACAGGGCCCGCGCACTGGAGCAATCCGGGCGGGATGGGAGATCCGGTCTCGGACTATGTAAGTTTTACTCCCTATCAAATGACCCGTCCCAATGTCCGAAGTATTCTGGATCCAGTGAAGGGACAGGAGATTTCGAGTCTCTCGTTGCAAACCTCTCAGACCGCGGTCGAATTGATCGGGTTCAGGATTGATCCGGGGGCTATTCAGGTCAATCGTCTGGTGTTTGGTTTCAAGAAAAATCCTCAGGAGGGGGCGCCTGCGTTCAATTGGGCCAAACTGTCCAATTTCCGTCTGGTGGAAGACACCAATGGGAATGGGGATATTGATCCGGGTGAATCCCTGATTGTGGCGGATTCCTGCACGCGGATTGAAAAGCCGGACGGTTTGGAGATCCGGTTTAACACCCAGTTCATGAGTCAGGTAGATGCGGAAAAAGGCTATATTCTGCTTGCAGATGTGGTGGGGTTGGTTCTGGATGACGCCTTCCTCGTCTATTTCCAGGGGAATGAATCCTTCCTGGCCTCCGGTCTGTTTGTGTCCCAGGTGACACCCGTTTTCCATTATTTCCCGAAAGCCAAGGGGGTTCTTTCCAATCCGCCTTATGGGCAGTTTGAAGACAACTGGACGGAAATGGCGACCCAGACGTCGGTTTCGCTGTTTGGTTTTTCTCTGAAAAGCAGCGGCGCCATAGCGGATAAGATTATCTTTAACATCGAGGTCCCTTCTTTGACGTCCCTGGAGTCTCAGCCATGGACACCGGAAGACGGAGCGCGATTGATGCCCGAAAACTTTGAGAAATTCATTATAGTACGGGATGACAATCTCAATGGCCGGGCCGATCCCGAAGAAAAAACGCGCTTGACCGATCCCGATGTGTACTGGGATTGGGTGCGGGGGAGTGGATTCGACGAATTGTACGATGAAAGTGGCTATTTGCATGAAGATGATATTCATGGGCACGGTATAAGGAAATTGGGGGGGGGGATCGTTTTTACGGGAACGTTTCCTGCCGATGGCACGTACATTCTGGTGGGCAGTTTCCGTTTTCTGGGCGGGGATGAAATTCTGAATATTTCCCTGACGCCAGAGAATCTGGAGGTCGCTCCAGTGTTGCCTATTTCCGGTCATGTGGACGAAGTGCTCCATACTGTGGAACTGCCGATGGTTCTGGGGGCTTCTCCCCAATGGTTCCCCGATGTGTTGAAAACTGCCGAGCCTACGCCGAATATTATTCTGGCGGGTTTCCGTTTTCAGCCTGCCGGTCGGGATGTTTCGGCTTTACGGTTGGATCTGTCCAACATGATTGGCGTTGAGCCGGGTGATATCGCCAATGCGGTTCTTTACCACGATACCGATGAGGATGGAAAATTAGGTGCTTTCGATACTTCCATGGCGAACGGTGTCATCGAATTGTCGAACGAAGCGGGCGAAACCAATACGACTGGGACGATCCGATTCAATCATGTCTTCAGGACGGATGGCGATTATCTGATAACGGTGGATTGGGTCGAGCCGCAACCGGGCGATGAGTTCATGGCCGCCTTGCATGCCGACGGGGTGACCGTTGAGTCGGGGCACCGGGTCATCAGCGATTTGCCGTGGTCCCGGTGGACCGTGCCCGGTGGCGCGATTACCGATGGGCATCTGGCTTCTCCCAAGTGGGAACTGTCCTACCGCAGTCCGGGTGGACGCATGTGTTCCGCTCAGTTCAACGCCGCCGGCGACAAAGTCATTTTCGGGTACGATACGGGTTCTGCCTGGGTGTTTGACGCGAAAAGCAATACGCCTCTTCTGATGCTGGCGGATTTGACGGATCAGGTGCGCTACGCCGGTTTCTCTGCCGATGACAAGTATGTGATCGCGGTGACGCGTGACGGGGTGCTCAATTTCTACGATCTCTCGAACGGCATGCGCTCGGCGATTTTCTTCAGCGATATGGATATTACGGCAGCGGAGCCTTCGCCCGACCTGAAGCACCTGCTGGTGATCAGTCAGGATCAGGCCATCCTGCTCGATATCGAGACGCAGCGCCCGATCTGGAAATTTGCGCCATCGGGTGTGCAGGTGATGACCATTACGTTCTCGCCCAATGGCGAGTATGTGTTGCTGGGGGCGAGCGACCGTTTCGCGTACCTGCTGGATCGCCAGACGGGCGCCGAAATTCGCCGGTACACGGGGCACTCGGATAAGGTGACGGCGGTTCAATTTACGGGCGATGGCAGTCGGTTCATCACCGCCAGCAGCACCTACGACCGCGGAACGGTGAACCTCTGGAATGTGAACAGCACGATCCCCCTGCGGACGGTTTCCACCGATGACCAGGCGGTTCAGGGCGCTGCGGTTTCCTACGACGGTTCTCGTATCGCGCTGGTGACGGCGAGTTTGACGCCGACGGGTGTGGATCGCGCGCGAAAGTTTATCAGTCCCACCAGAGTGGTGTTTGATCCCATTCAGGGGGCTGATTTCCCCAATTGGGGGCTTTATCAGGCCTACGATCCATTTATCCGGCTTTTCATTTATGATGTGACGGAAAGCGTGGAGGAAATTCAGGCGATTCCTCTGCCGACGGACGACAATCTCAGCAGAATTTTCCAGTACAAGACAAAGGGATTCGAGCACTGGAACAAGTACCTGGGGTCGGTGTGTTTCGACCGGCAGGGCGAGCGGGTTCTGGTTACGTCGTACGACTATAACGAAAAGGCCGCGAATCTTGGCTATCCGGATAACAAGCAGTTGATCGAGTCGGCCGACAATGCCTGCTTCAGCCTGAAGGATGGAAGTTTCCTGCAAAGCTGGGGGGTGGATGGCCGGTTCCAGGATGAGGATATTGTGTACTGGAAGACGGTGGATTTCCGTCCCCGTATGACCAGTGACGGCAGTCGGATTTTCTGTGGAACCGAGCACGGGTTGACGCTTCTGCCGCGCGAAATGGGGCAGCCGATTCATAACACCGCTTTCCTGAACCAGATGCAGGGTTTTGACAATTCGCAGGTGGGATCGCATGCGTTTTATATGCGCGACATGGAGGATCCCAATAAGCCGGAGATTTACCTCACCGATGAAATGGACATTGCGATCGCTTCTGGTGACGGTGGTTTCGCGCATCTGCTCAGCAAGCCGTGGGGGCATCCCAGTTGGAAAACGCGTGGCGATTACAACAAGTTGTCCGTGTCTCCCAATGGGGTCTTCGGGGCCGCGGGAGACTTCCTGTTCTCGATGCAGACGGGCACGTTGTATTCGAACTTTGCCACGGCGAATATCGAGTATCGCAGCGGGTTCAATCGGATTGGGGATTTCTGGGGATTTGTGATGGAAAGCCCCGGGAGCGCCATCCGTACGATGCGGACGACCGACACTCTGGCGACCCTTTACAACATTGTCCACACGACCGATGTGCCGGCGAATCCGTTCAAGATGCTCTACCATCGCGATGGCCGGACGGTGGCTGCGGTGTTTGAGACACTGGGGGTGAAGTTCTACGACATGCCGACCCATACCCCGGGTGTTTTCTGCGCCTTCAACGGCAGTATTAACGACGCCGCGCTTTCCGAGGATGGGTCGTTTCTCCTGATCGCCGGGGGAAACACGGTACGCCTCTACGATACCCGGACGGGGATGATTCTGCGGTCGTTCTACCCGCAGCATGCCAATGTGCGCGACGCGAAGGCTCTGTCGGTTCAGTTTGCCAGGAATGACAACGAGATCATGATCGGCTGGAGTTTCAATTACATCGAAATTTTTGAGCGGGTCAAGCCGCAGAGTCTTGAGATGACGCCGGTCGAACGTTCTCTGTTGCCCGGACAATCGCAGGCCTACCGGTTCCAGATGACTCTGGAGGATGCAACGGTGCTGGATGTGACGCCGCAGGCCGGGACGGAAAGTACGACCTTCTCGGTTCAGGTGATTCCGTCCGACAAGGCGACTATTCGCGACAACGTGGTGACTGTGGCGGAAGGCGCAACGGGCGATTTTACGATTCTGGCAGTGTACCGTGAGACGGGATTGTGGCTCGAAGCGCAGGCGCATGTCACGATCGCCGAAAGCCAGATCCAGCAGCTCGATGTGAATCCGGAAATCTACCGGATGGGAGCTGGCGCGTTTCGCCCGTTCTTCTATACGGCGCGTTACAGCGATGGATACCAGGAAGATGTGACGGATCAAGTCACTCTTTCGACCTCGGCTACGCAGTACCTGACCATCGTGGACAATCAGGTCAAGGTCAACTCGGGAACGCCGTCCGGGAATTACCCGGTGACGGGTGTTTATTCGAATGGGGAGACCACGTTGACGGCGACCAGTGTGGTGAACACGGTGGTGCAGGGAACGGCGTGGGATCGTTTTGCCGTGACCGGTGGCGGCGATGGTCTGTCGAGCGCTTACAGTCCGGACAAAACCCGTCTGGCGCTGGGTTTCGGTTCGGGAGGGGTCAGTCTCTACAACGTAGGAGCCGTTCCGAGCGAATACGCCTTGCAACAGACGTTTGTTGCCCACACGGGCGCGGTGCGGGCGACGGCCTTCAGCAGCGACACTCAACTCGTGACGGTTGGAGAAGACGGGACGCTGAAAGTGTGGAATCTGGCCGATTTGACGACCCCATCGCTGACCTATCAACACCAGGCGCCGATTACCTGCGCTGCGGCTGTGACAACGTATATGGCTTTTGGCGACGTCCTGGGCAATGTCGGCGTGTATGACATAACCAACAAGAAACTTCTCTGGACAAAGCCGACCTCGAATTCACCTCTGCGTAGTATCGCCGTGGACAACACATCGGTGGTTTGCGGGGGTGAAGATGGCGCCATCCACCTGCTGGCCCGTAAAGATGGCGCCATGGATGCGGCCCTGAATCAAAAAATCAATCAAAATGCGGGTCATACCGCGACCGTGGTCGGGGTGGGTCTGGCAACTCTGGCCAATTCTTCAAACGTGTCCTATGCCGCGATTTACAGCGTGAGTCAGGACAAAACGGCGAAGATCCTCAAGCGTGCCGACGCTGCGCTGATGCAAACCTACTCCCTGCCGGAAATTCCCACGGCGGCCATGATGGTGAGTCAGAGCCTTTATGTCGCCACCAAGAATCCGCCCGTTTTGTGGGTGTACGACAACAAGGCGGGCGCGCTTGCCAAGATGCTGGAGATTGGACCGGAGACTGGGGAAATTGCGAAACTCCTGATGGACCCGGCGGCCAAGTACTTCCTGGCGGGAAGGCGTTCGAGTCTGAGCCAGAATTCCCTGAATTTTGGCGTCTCGACCCGGCAATTGTCCCTGTACAACGATCCCTACACACCGTCCGGTTCCTTCCAGTTCTGGGAAGCCAATCGGGGTCAGTACCGCGACTCTGCGGCGCACAGCTACCCGTTGGTGGCGGCCCGCATGGTGGGAAACAATCAGTTGTTCACGCAGTGCGAGAAACGCACATTCAAGTGGAACTTCGATCTGAACCAGCAGGTCACGGGCAATCAGCGCATTCTCGAGTCCGCTTACTTCTCGGAACCGGTTTATTCGGGTCTTGACTCGACGACCGACGGGCGGTTGCTGGCCTTGCGTCTGACGGATCGGATCTATCTGTACGATGCGGTTCAGGATCAGATGGTGAATACGCTCTCCCTGGCTTCCGACAGGGGGCCTTTCTCGATTTCGCCGGAGGGGAACTATCTGGCGACGGCCGACTCGCGGACTCAACTTTGGGATGTGAACAGTCTTTCGTTGATCCGAGAGGATGAGCGTCCGGCCAGCGGTGTGGATTTCCAGACGAACAGTTCTCTGGCGGGTGTGATTACGCTAGAGAAGAAACTGTGCCTCTGGAACAGCGCAGGGGAGGTGACCGCGGAGAGCGAGACACAGCATTTCCCCCTGAAGGTGCTTGCCAATGTCAACGGGTCGAGTTGCCTGGTGCTCAGTTACAGCGTGGAAGGTCTGTCTGTCCTGAATCGGTACACCTATTACATCGAGGTTTTCGATTCGTCGAGTCAGACGCTCAACGATCCGCAGAAATTGCGCCCCATGCCCATCGGATCTCCCGTTCCGCTCTTCACAACTCCGTGGGGATTTGAGGAAGAGTACTTGATCGAGGAATGGGCCTTTGCGGTTTCCAATGACGATACGGCGGTCCTGGTGGGGCCGGGTGGAGAGAAAGCGGTTCGGCTGCCGGCCGGTTTGCGCAGTATCCGTCTCTATGAAAATGGCTCTTTCGCGATGCAGCGCGAGTTTTATCCCGCCTATGGTCCCAGCCAGTTGATTACGGGTGCGGCGGGCGCCGCCTTCTCGCAGGACAATTCCATCATCGCGGTTGTCTGGCGCGATGGCTACGCCGAGCTGTATCGCCGTCAGCCGCCTTCCGCTCTGGAAATCGGTCTGCGGTCACGTGCTCCGCAAGCGCCGGAGGTCTATGGAGACGATCTGGATGTCTTTGTCGGCAACACCTATGATCTTCGCGCCCGTTTGCGCTACACCAACCTGGAAAAGATGGATGTTTCCGGCGATACCGCGTTCAGTATCACGCCGGCGGAGAAAGGCACTATCAGCAATGGGGTTCTGACCATTTCCAACGATTGCAAACTGGGAGATACGATCGTCCTCAAGGGCGAATTTCTCGATTCGACCAGGACGATCACGACGTCTTCCACCCTGCATGTGGATGTTCCGACCGGGACTCTGGCCGTCATGCTTCAGCCGCCGGATGCGGTTGCGGCGGGTGCGCAGTGGCGCCTGACAACCGAAACGTCGGGGACGTGGCACAACAGTGGAACCTCGGTGACGCTTCAGACGGGTGTGTACACGCTGGAGTTTAAAGAGATCGAAGGGTGGACGAAACCGGCTGCGCAGCAGGTGACAATCCTGCAGGACCGCCTCCAGACGGTCTCGCCGCTTTATATCGAGTATGGTCACTACGCCTTATCCGTCCTGACTGCCGGGGAGGGGAGAGGGAGCGTCTCGGTTGCCCCATTCGAGTTGAACTATGAGGAGGGGGCGCAGGTCCTGTTGGTTGCCACCGCCTCGACCTCCTCGACGTTTACCGGGTGGTCTGGCGATGTGCCGGAGGATCAGATCCATTCGACCGTTTTGACCCTTCTGATGAACTCCAACAAGGTGGTTATCGCCAACTTTGACGTAGCCCGGTACGGTTTGAACGTCAAAGTGACCGGCGATGGCTCCGTAACAAAGACGCCGGATCTCGGAACCTACGAGTACGGTTCGACGGTTACGTTGACGGCGGTTCCCAACAATGGCCTGTTCTTCAAGGGCTGGTCGGGTGATGTTCAGGCCGGGCAGGAAACCTCACCCACGCTGGTTGTTCTGATGGACACAACCAAGACCCTCACGGCCACCTTTGGCGCATCCAATAAAAACACCTTGACGGTCAATACGACCGGCCAGGGCTCCGTGACGAAGAATCCTGATAAAACGGACTTCGATCCGGCGGAACAGGTTACGCTCACGGCGGTTCCTGATTCGGGCTGGGTCTTCAAGAGATGGACCGGGAATGTTCCTGTCGGTCAGGAAACAGCGAACCCGCTGTCTCTCACTGTGAGCCAGGACAATATGGTGCTGGAGGCGGTTTTCGAGGAAATCAAGTACCCGTTGACGGTACAGAAGAGTGGAGACGGGCAGGGGGTGGTCATCAAGAATCCGGATCAGACTCTGTTCTCTGTCAACGCGCAGGTTCAACTGCTCGCCCAGCCCCAGACGGGTTCTTTCTTCTCCGGTTGGTTGGGTGATGTCCCGGAGGGGCAGCAGTTATCCAATCCTCTGACCTTGACGATGGATGCGGCAAAGAGTGTCACGGCCGTATTCAGTCTGCGCCTGGCCGCTCCGACGGGAGTTGCCGCCACACAGAACAAGTCCACGTATCTGGTCACGGTTACGTGGAAGGAAGTGGCTACCGCCACCCATTACCGGGTGATGCGGGCCGATGCCAGTTCTCCGGTTGGTGGACCAGTGACCCCATGGATTCCCGATTTGGTTTACTATGACGATACGGTGGAACCCGGTCGTTCGTACACCTATTGGGTGGTGGCGGCCAAGGACGATCAGGGGCGGGAGGAGGGTCTTGAGAGTAACCGTGTTTCCGGTTCCGCGAGTCTGGAAACGCCCGTGGTGGCTACCTACAAGGTGACGGCGCTCAATTGTGCCTTTGGATCAAGCGAGACGACTGGAGGATTGAAATTCACCGGCGCCACGCTCAAGTCTTCCGTGAAGATAGACCTCTTCAAGAAGACCGTTCCCGCCACGGTTCCGGCGAATGTGAAGTATCTGGTGAACCAGGGCGTTCTGCCGGTTATCGAGGTCGAAGGCGACCTGAAATTGCTTCAGACGGCGGCGCCTGTCCAACTGGTGAAGGTGTCGGGCTATGCAAAGTCGGTTGCGGTGAAGGCGGGTGCGCGGAGAATCGAAACGGGAAAATCGAGTTCGATTTCCATTGCGGCGCTCAAGGATGCCCGAAAGGCGCCTCTGCCGGAGTTTTCCAGAACCGAGATCGAGACACAGACCACCGACACTCTGACCAGTCTGAGTGTTCAGGCGTCGGGTGTGGTGATCGAGAGCCTGCATGCCCGCCAACCGGTGAAGATCCTGAAAGCCAGCACAAAGGCGTACCGCGATGTGGACAAGGTCAAGACGGTCAGCCTCGGTGGCATCGGCTCGTTGCGCCTGCTCGAATCGGATGTGATGGCGGGTAAAAACGCAGACCGCGTCCTGTACAACACGGATCTGATTGTTGCGCCTTCTGTCAAGACGCTTCAGTCCGTGGGTGGTTCGATACTTTCCGATGGGATTCTGACCCAGCTGACCAAGGTTTCCGTTTCCACGGCGATTTATACGGTCGGAGCGGTCAATCAGACATTCCAGGGGAACCTGCGCTCGACGTTGATTCTAAGCCCCTCGAACATCGCTTCCCTGGGAGCGGTTTCCAAGAAGGTAGGGGTTGCTTATATCGGCGGACAGATTGGATACCCGGACCAGCCCGGTCAGATGGATGTCTGGGCGAAGAGCGCTATCACGAAGATTGTGGGGGACACGGGGGTTTCCGGGCGGTTTGTGGCGGGATACACGTCATCCGATTCGGGTAACGCGGCGGACTACAGCGGCGCCATCAAACTGATCCAGACCAAGACGGGTTACAAGGTGGAAGGGGAAGCGGATCTGTCTGCGGCGGCGGCTGCGCTGCTGAAGATCAAACCGGTTGTGCCGCCCACCAGCCAGTTTGCCATCCACACCTCGGCCGATCAGGAGTCGGCCCGATAGCGGATCGGTGGACAAAAGTCACAGTGTGTGGTCAACTGCCGTATCGGGACGCGATGTCGGATACGGCGGTTGGCATGCTGTAAATAAAGCGCTTGAGGGTATCTGAAACTCACAGAAGGGAAGGTTGTGGAGATGAAGAAAATTGGGAAGTGGTTGGGGATTGTCGGTTTACTGGGGACGCTTGCGACGTTGGCAGGCGCAGAGGAGAAAATGTCTGGGGTGGTTGCGCCCACAGGGCAGGAATGGCAGCAGGAACAGAATCTGTCCCTCAACAAGGAAGCGCCACGCGCCACGTTCGCTTCGTTCGGCGATGTCAAGTCGGCGCTCAAGATTCTTCCTGAAAACTCAGAATACTGGCGTTCGCTCGACGGTTCCTGGAAGTTCAACTGGGTCAAAACGCCCGACGAGCGTCCCCGCGATTTCTACAAAGCCGACTACGATGTTTCGGGTTGGAAGGAGATTCCGGTTCCTTCCAGTTGGCAGCTGCAGGGGTACGATGTGCCGGTTTACTCCAACATCGGTTACCTCTTCAAGCGCGACTGGCCGCGTGTGATGGGCGAACCGCCGAAAGATTTCACCGCATATGTGAATCGCAATCCGGTCGGTTCCTACCGGCGCGACTTCGAGGTTCCTTCCGACTGGAAAGGCCGGGAGGTTTTTATCAACTTCGATGGCGTGGATTCTTTTTTCTATCTCTGGATCAATGGCCAATATATCGGTTTCTCAAAAGATTCGCGAGTTCCCGCGACCTTCAATATCTCGAAATATCTGAAACCCGGCAAGAACACGGTGGCGGTTGAAGTGTATCGTTTCTGCGACGGTTCCTACCTGGAGTGCCAGGACATGTGGCGTCTTTCGGGTATTTTCCGCACCGTTTCCCTCTATTCGGTTCCTTCTGTCCATATCGGCGACTTTTTTACTCTCACCGAACCGGTAGAGAACGGGGATTGGAAACTTTCGACAGAGGTTTTGGTGCGCAATCTCTCCCCGGAATCCAAGGCGGAGAACCTGACTGTGGCGCTGTCGCTCTATGACGACGTTACCCGGAAAGCGCTTGCCTTTTCCAGTCCGGTCGAGACGACGATCCCGGTTCTGGATAAAGCGGATGCGAAGGTCCAGCTTTCGACCAAGGTGTCGAAACCGGCGCTCTGGTCCGCCGAGGTTCCCAACCTCTACACGCTGGTTCTGGAACTCAAGGATGAAAAAGGCCGGTCTGTGGAGTTCGTTTCGGCTCAGGTGGGTTTCCGCAAGGTTGAAATCCGTGACGGTGTCTATCTTTTCAACGGTCAGCCGGTGAAGTTCAAAGGAGCCAATCGTCACGAGAATTTCCCGGATGTGGGGCATGCGGTTACGCGCCAACAGATGGAACTCGATATCCTGCGCCTCAAACAGGCGAACGTCAACCATGTGCGGACCTCCCATTACCCGGACGATCCCTACTGGTATTATCTGTGCAACAAGAACGGTCTCTACATTCTGGACGAGGCGAACATCGAGTCGCACGGGTATGGATATGGGAGAGAGTCGGTTTCGCATCCCAAAGAGTGGGAAGCGGCCCATGTGGCGCGCGTGATGGCGATGGTCGAACGCGACAAGAACCATCCCTGCGTGGTGATCTGGTCGCTGGGCAACGAAGCGGGGCCGGGCAACAACTTCGCCGTGGCCGAAAAGGCGATCAAGGCGCGCGACACCTCGCGCCCGACGCATTACGAGCGCAACAACGACATCGTGGACCTGGGCAGCAACATGTACCCGGATGTGCGGTGGGTACAGAATGCGGCCAAGGGAATGCCGGGAGTCAAGTATCCGTTCTACATCTGCGAATACGCGCATATCATGAACAACTCCCTGGGGTACCTGGCCGATTATTGGGAAGCGATCGAGTCGTCTGACCGGATCATCGGCGCTTCGATCTGGGAGTGGTGCGATCAGGGGCTTTACAAGACCACGCCGGAGGGGGAGCGGTTTGTGGCCTATGGGGGCGATTTCGGGGACAAGCCGAACGACGGACAGTTTATCGTCAAGGGGGTGGTGTATGCTGACCGGACGCCCAAGCCCTGTTATTTCGAGGTCAAAAAGGTGTATCAGGATATCTCGGTGGCTCCAACCGACCCGCTCAACGGGAAGGTCGAGATCTTCAACAAGTATTTCTTCAAAGATCTCTCCGAGTTCGAAATCACCTGGGAACTCACGGAGGACGGTAAGGTCGTGCAGTCCGGCACAATGCCGACGCCGTCCATCCAGGCGCGTCAGAAATTGGTTGTCACCGTGCCTTTCAAGAAACCGGACTTCAAGCCGGGCGCCGAATACCACGTTAAACTCGGATTCCGCCTGCTGAAAGACTACGTCTGGGCGCCGAAGGGTTACGAACTGGCCAATGCTCAGGTGGCTGTTCCCAATTCGGAACCGGCGAAAGCCGTGATGGATGCAAAAACCGGGGACGCCCCCAAAGTCGAAGAATCGCCCGAGCGGGTGACCGTCCAGGGGAAGGATTTCCTGGCCACTTTCGACCCGAAGACCGGGGCGCTTGCCCAACTCACCTATCGGGGCAAGGAAATGCTCACTCAGGGGGTTGAGTTGAACGTGTTCCGTTGTCCGCTCAACAATGATGGATGGGCGATGGGAAAATGGTTCGATCAGGGATTGCGCAACCTCAAACATCAGGCGACCGATTTCAAGGTCGAAAAAGTCGGCTCCACCGTTCGTCTTATCGCCTCGGTCACTTCCCGAGGGGAACGTGGCGAACGGTGTGTGAACTTTGCGGGCAACAAGACACGGATCGTGCCGGGGCAGCCGTTGGATGAGAGCGCACTTCAGTTCCATTCCACGTTTGCCTGGACCGTCTATGCGGACGGTTCCATTGCGTGCCAGGTGGCGATCGCTCCGAGCGGACCGACGATTGCTTTGCCCAAGGTCGGGGTGAAAATGGAATTGCCCGCGGCCTTCGAGAATGTGGTTTATTTCGGGCGCGGCCCGGATGAAAATTATCCGGACCGGAAAACCGGTTCCTTCTTTGGACAATACACGCGCAAAGTGCAGGAGATGTTTGTGCCGTACGCGCGTCCCAACGATATGGCCAATCGTGAGGAGGTGCGCTGGATGGCGTTGCGCGATGGCGATGGAGACGGGGTGTCGTTCACCGCTCTGGATGCTCCCTTCAGCGCGGCGGCGTTGCCCTATTCGGCCAGTGAACTGCTGCTGGCCAACCACCCGCCGGATCTTCCCAAGAAGACCGATCGGACGGTTCTGACGCTCGATACCGCCGTGCTGGGTCTGGGTGGCGCTTCCTGCGGCCCCGGTCCCCTGGAGCGGGACATTCCGAAATCGAATCGCGCGTTCCACCTGGGTTTTCTAATTCGTCCGCTCGAACGCGACGACGATGTGGCCGCACAAGCTCGCGTGAGCGTCGCTGCGGCGGCTCCGGTTGCCGTGACACGTCAGAAGGGCAAACTGTTGTTGACTTCCGGTACCCCCGGCGCGACGATCAAATATCAATTCGGTAAACAAGACGCCGAGACGGCCAGTGGCCCGATACCGGCTAAAATGGGGGACAAGATCCTGGCCTGGGCCGAAAAGGATGGGTTGCAGCCGTCTGTTCCGATCCCGTATGTTGTGTCGGGTGATGCGGGGAAGGCGGGATATTCCGTCAAAAACGTCAGTAGCCAGCAGCAGGGCGAGGGAGAAGCCGAGAATCTGATTGATGGCGATCCTTCGACCTATTGGCATTCGGAGTATCAGCCTGGGATGGCCAAATATCCCCATACGGTGGACATTGACATGGGCGAGACAAAGTCATTCAAAGGCATGACTTATCTGCCCCGTCAGGATGGGAATTCAAACGGGCGCGTGGCGAAGTATCAGATTGCCATCAGTTCCGATGCGCAGAACTGGACACAGGTGGCGGAAGGTTCTTTTTCCAACACGGGCGAGCGTCAGAGCGTGGATTTTGGCAAGACCGTCCAGGCCCGCTATTTGCGTCTTGTGGCGTTGAGCGAAGTCAGAGGGCAGAATTTTGCCTCGGCTGCGGAACTGGATCTGGTTCCCTGAATTCCCCTGGCAGATGAGGGGTAGTGGAGTCGGGGACGTTTGACACGTGCAAGAAGCGGATTTCGGGCCGGTTCGGTTGCTCATGCAACCGAACCGGCCCGAAATCGTTTGGGGATCGGAGAATTGCGAGAGGACAAGGAATGAACCCTGTTTCCACGGGTTTCCTGGTTATCAGGGGAAAGTGAGTTGGCTCGGAGGAAAAAAACGGGAGAGATCCGCTTTTTTTTCTGGACATCCTTTCACGTGTAAAGTAACGTCGGATTGTTTTGGGATGAAGGACGAAAGAATGTGATACGGGTTCTGAAAAACTCTGCTGGCAATTCTGGAGAGAGCGTGGTTTATTAAAGGCCAATCGGTAAGGGGTCTGTTAAAAGTTTAGTTTGGGGTTCTGGTTATAGGCCCGATGCGCTGAGTGTATGAATTGCGCGGCGCAGGGGTTATTTCTGAGATTCGGTATCAGGATATCGGGGAGGATAGGAATGATGAGAAAAGGATCTGTGGGACAGGCAAGTGTGGCTGCGTGCGTGGTGGCGTGTTTGCTCGTGGGGTTTCAGGCATTCGCCGCCGAAAGTTCGAAGGTGACCGTTGACGCGGCCAAGACGGGTGAACCGATTTCCAAGTATGTCTATGGCCAGTTCATCGAGCATCTGGGCCAGTGCATCTATGGAGGCACCTGGGCTGAAATGCTGGTGGACCGCAAGTTCTACTACCCGGTGACGGGCGATGTGAGCAAGGCGTGGGGGAAAACAAAGGAGCAGGCCCGAATTCTGGTGGCTTCGCCGTGGTTGGTTGTGGGGGAAGCCGGCGCTCTGAAAATGCAGAAAGAAAAGGTTTATGTGAAGGACCAGCAGGCGCCGGAGTTTACCTTGACGGGAAAACCCGCCGGTCTGGCGCAGGAGGAACTCGGTCTGGTGAAGGACAAAGAGTATGTGGGCCGGGTGATTCTGGCCGGGGATGCCTCTGCCGCGCCGGTCGAGGTGAGCCTGGTCTGGGGCGAGGGGCCGAAAGACCGCGAGACGGTGAAGATTGACGCCCTGACGGCCGAGTATGCGAAGTATCCGGTCAAGTTCAAGGCGGGCGCGGCTTCCGACAAAGGCCGTTTCGAGATCGTCTCGAAAGGCTCGGGGAAACTCTGGATCGCGACCGCGTCGTTGATGCCCGCCGACAACATCAAGGGGTGGCGGAAAGACACCGTGGAAATGCTCAAGAAACTCGACGCGCCGGTTTATCGCTGGCCGGGTGGGAACTTTGTGAGTGGCTACAACTGGCGCGACGGCATCGGCGAGACCGACCGGCGTCCGACGCGGAAGAATCCGGCATGGACGGGGTTGGAATACAACGACGTCGGGATTCATGAATTCATGGAACTGTGCGAGATCCTCAAGACGGAACCGTACATTGCCGTGAACACCGGTCTTGGAACCGTGGAAGAAACGGCGCAGGAAGTGGAGTATGTCAATGGCGCCGCCGATACACCCCAAGGCAAACTGCGCGCGGAAAACGGCCACCCCGAACCGTACAACTGCAAGTGGTGGGGCGTGGGCAACGAGATGTTTGGGAATTGGCAGTTGGGTCACATGCCGCAGAAGGATTACATCGTCAAGCACAACAAGGTGGCGGATGCGATGTGGGCTGCGGACAAATCCATCCAGTTGGTCGGCGTGGGCAATGCGGGCGACGGATGGACCAAAAACATGTTCGCCGGCAGCGCGGACAAGATGAATGTCATCAGCGAACACACTTACTTCCAGAATAAGCCCGACGTGCCCGCGCATGTGAATCTGGCGGTGTCGGCCATCAAGGCCATAGCCGACACGCACCGCAAACTGCGCGCCGAGATGCCGGAACTGAAGGACAAGAAGATCCCCATCGCGCTCGACGAGTGGAACTACTGGTATGGCCCCCACGTCTTCGGGGAACTGGGCACCCGGTATTTCCTGAAGGACGGTCTGGGCATTGCGGCCGGTCTGCACGAAATGTATCGCAACAGCGATCTCTACTTCATGGCCAATTACGCGCAGACGGTCAACGTGATCGGGTGCATCAAGACCACCAAGACGGCGGCGGAACTGGAGACGACGGGGCTGGTGCTCGAGCTGTACCGCGCGCAGTATGGTGTGACGCCGGTGGCGATCAGTGGCGCTCCCAAACCGCTCGACGTGGTGGCCGCGTGGACTGCGGACAAAAAGGCGTTGACGGTCGCGGTGGTGAACCCGACGGCTGAGCCCAGTGAGTTGAGTCTGGACGTGGCGGGCGCCAAGCTGAGTGGCAAGGGCAAGTCCTGGACGATCGGCGGGAAAGACCCGATGGCGTACAACGACCCGGGCCAGCCGCGCAAGATTGACATCGTGGAAAAAGCGGTCGAAGGCGCCAAAACGACCTTGAAAATTGAACCGCTCAGCGTGATATTGTTCCGGTTGGACGTGGAGTAAGGTGTCCGCCGGGTTTCTTCTTTCACCAATCGCTTTCGTTTGAGTCCTCAGTAGAAGTCTCAATCGAACCGGAATGACGGAGTAGTTTTTGGCAATGTGGCGCGAGTTTTCGAGGGGTAAGGAGAAAACTTGCGCCACATTGCCTGACTTTGTGCCAAGGCTTGATTCAACTATATCTTTCATTGAAGGGGAGGGTTCGGTTCATGGTCACAATAGACTGGGTGATCGTCGGTGGATATTTCGCGGTACTTATGGCGTTGACGTGGTGGGTCATTCTCAAGAACAAGAATACGGCGGATGACTATTTCCTGGCCGGTCGTAATCTGGGGTGGTTTGTTATCGGGGCGTCCATTTTCGCCTCGAACATCGGGTCCGAGCACTTGGTGGGGTTGGCCGGATCGGGCGCCACGGATGGCGTGGCGATGGCCCACTATGAGTTGCACGCGTGGTGTCTGCTCATTCTGGGTTGGGTCTTGGCGCCGATTTACATGTATTCCAATGTGTTCACCATGCCGGAATTTCTGGAAAAGCGTTTCACACCCTCCGCGCGTTGGCTGCTCTCGCTCATCAGTTTGATCGCTTACGTGCTGACGAAAATCGCCGTCGGTATCTTTGCGGGCGGTGTGGTCTTTGCCGTGTTGCTTCCCGAAATGAATTTCATGGGAATGGATAGCTTCTGGATCGGTTCTCTTCTGGTAGTGATTCTGACCGGTTTGTACACCGTGCTTGGGGGCTTGCGCGCGGTGGCCTATACGGAAGCCTTGCAGACGTTTATTCTGGTCATCGGTTCCGGATTGGTGACCATCTACGGTCTGGAGGCGTTGGGCGGTTGGAGTGTTTTGCGTGAAACGCTTGGTTCCGACATGTTCAACCTCTGGAAGCCCATCGTGCCGGCCGGCGTGCAGGGAACCTGGGCTCCTGTGATGGAAATGGATGCCGCCGGCAAGGTGGTCAAGCAGGCGTGGTATTTCAACACCAATTATCCGTGGTTCAGTATGCTCGTCTGTGCGCCGGTCATCGGGTTGTGGTACTGGTGTACCGATCAGTACATCGTTCAGCGTCTGCTGGGCGCTCCCAACGAACAGCAGGCGCGCCGCGGCGCCATCTTTGCCTCTTTCCTGAAACTGCTGCCGGTTTTCATTTTCATCATCCCCGGCATGATCTGTTTCGCATTGGCGAAAAAAGGGTATGACCCGGAAATCGCCAAACTGGTGGGAGCGGACGGAAAGGTGGTTCGTGACGCGGCTCAGGCGGCTTTCCCGCTTCTGGTGAAGAACGTGATGCCTGCCGGTATTCGCGGGATGGTCGTCGCCGGTCTGCTCGCCGCACTGATGAGTTCGCTGGCTGGCGTCTTCAACGCCTGTGCGACGCTCTTCACCATGGACTTCTACTCGCGGATGCACAAAGGGGTTTCGCAAGAGAGACTCGTGTGGATCGGGCGTGTGGCGACGGTTGTGATGATTGTAATCGGGATTCTCTGGATTCCGGTGATTCGGGGACAGAAGGGCCTCTACGATTATCTCCAGAGCATGCAGGCCTATCTGGCGCCTCCGATTTTCGTGGTCTTCTTCGCTGGCGTCTTCTGGAAGCGGTTGAACGGTCCGGGGTGTATGGCGGCTCTCATTATCGGCTTCCTCATGGGTATTTTCCGTCTGGCAATTGACACGCCCGTGGCGCTCTCGCAGGATCATTCATTCCAGTATGCGGAAGGTTCTTTCTTCTGGATCATGAACAAGGTGTTCTTCCAGTATTACTCGATGCTGATCATGTTTGTCTGTGCCGCGGCGATGTTCATCGTCAGTTACCTGACCAAGGAACCGGATTACGACAAACTGGCCGGTTTGACGTACGGCACGATGACCCGCGACCAGGTCGCAAAGACCAAGGCCAGTTGGGCGGTTTCCGACGTGATCGCTTCTGTCGTGGTTCTCGTGGTGATTATTGCGGCCTATCTCTATTTCCGAGGTTAACGCAAAGAGGAGAGGGTCTTCCTCTCAAGAGTCAACAACGCGCTCCGAGTCTCTCCAGACTCGGAGCGCGTTGTGTTTTGCGGACGTTGATTCTGAAACCGGCGGTTGAGATTCATACGAAGTTTCCATCAAAACAAGGCGAACGACAAGCCGATGATCGGGTTCTTTTTCATCCTAATACCGCAGTTGAGGACAGGAAACGTGTCTTTTGTGCCGATGTTATGGGGCTAAAACGGTTTTGGCTCCCTCTCCTTCTGGGTGAGGTATTTGACTACGCCAATCAGGAGATTGGCGCTCCCGGGAACCGCTTTATCCCCATAAAAATGGCCTTGCTGGGAGGGAGGGCGTCCTCGCCCGCCTGAAAGAAAACCGGACTATAGGCGTTTAACTGCGGTTTTTAGCGACAGAGATCCGGAGATTCCATCGGGAACTTCTCATAGTCATATAGGCAGATCGGGTCATTTTCTGTGGGTGAGATAACCGTTCCGTACAGGATTTCTCTTGTGGGACTGGCGTCTGTCCCCAAGCGCCAATTCCTTCCCCACCTCTCGATAGACGCGGGCAACGACGAAAAATGAAGACGATCCGGGTAAATGGGGCTGGGAACCGGGTTCTCCCGGATCTGGGTTCCCGCTTTCCCGGAAATGATGGATCGGGGGAAGCCCAGAATAACCCAATAAAACCTGAGGGATCCCCATATAGGCCAGACAACGAGGATCTCCTGAAACCCGGAGGGGGATAACGAAAAATGCGCCGGTCTTCTTCTCGAAGACCGGCGCATTTCAGATTTGAGTCGGTTGGTTTCAACCGATTTCCCCGCTTTGAATTACTTGGCGGTGGAGAAGCGATACTCGGTTGTGGTCTTGTAGGTTTCGCCCGGTTTCAGGATGGTGGTGGGGAACTTGGCCTGGTTGGGCGAATCGGGATAGTGCTGCGTCTCAAGGCAAAGCCCGGAACGCAACTCGTAGTACTTGCCCCCCTTGCCGGCCAGTTTGCCGTCGAGGAAGTTGCCGCAGTAGAACTGCACGCCCGGTTCGGTTGTCCAGGTTTCCATGACGCGTCCGCTCTTGGGCGCTTTGAGGCGCGCAGCGATGGTCATTTGGCCCTTTTTGTCGCCTTTGTTCAAGACCCAGTTGTGGTCGTATCCACCGCCGAACACGATCTGTTCGTAGTCTTTCGCATCCACCCGCTTGCCGATGGCGGTGGCTTTGGTGAAGTCCATGGGCGTGTCCTTGACCGGGGTGATTTCACCCGTGGGGATGAGACCCTTGTCCACCGGGGTGTAGCCGTCGGCGTTGAGTGTCAGCACGTGGTCCAAGATGGTGCCGTTGCCCTGGCCTTCCAGGTTGAAGTAACCGTGGTGCGTCAGGTTGACCGGCGTGGCCGCGTCGGTGGTGGCCAGATAGTCAATTTTGACGGTGTTCTGGTTGGTCAGCCAATAGGTCACCTTGACGTTCAGAGTACCGGGGTAGCCTTCTTCACCGTTCGGGCTGACGCGGGAGAGTTCGAGACCGACCGCTCCTTTGGCCTTGACGAACTGAGCGTCCCAGACGTGTTTGTCAAAACCCTTTTTGCCGCCGTGCAGGGTGTTTCCGTTGTTGTTCTTGGCCAGATTATAGGTCTTGCCATCCAGTGTGAAGGTGGCTTTCCCAATGCGGTTACCGTAACGGCCCACGATGGTGCCGAAGTAGGGGCTTTCTTTTTCCCAGTATTCCGGAACGGTGTCAAACCCGAGAACCACATCGTCGAGTTTGCCGTTTTTGTCCGGTACGAGCAACTCGGTCACAATCGCGCCGTAGTTGGTGATCTTCATGACCATGCCGGACTGATTTTTGAGGGTGTAGAGTTTGACCTCTTTCCCATCGCGGAAAACCCCGCCTTCCGCGCCACCTTTCTTCCCTCGTATGCAGCAGCAGCCCGAAACGGCCAGCAGCAAGAGGGCGCTTGTCAACAAACAAGCTAGTTTTCTCATGGGTACATCTCCTTCTTCTGACGAAGTATTTGTTTGCCCCGGAGGACAATTTTGCCGAAATCCTGAAAGACTGAAATACCCCCGTTACGGTTGCAAACGAGGAGGACGATGAACTCGTTTTTCAGCCGGATTCTCCGGCAGATCGCAAGTGTCCCCGCTCGTTCCGTTCGCTTGAACAACCGCTCGAATACAGTAACACAACCTTTGTCCGGTTTGTATCCGTTTTGTCGAAAAAACGGTTTTTCTTTTTGCTGGTCTCAACGGTTGACCGCAACAGAGGCATGATGCCGAATATGCACGTGTAAGTCAAGTGCGCAGTTGGAACTGTATGAGTTTGAGGTTGCGCGTGTTCCCGGTAAAGAGTAGAAAATGTGACCAGAACCGATGGAGACTATTCAAGTGGGAGGAACACAATTTTGCGGGAGCGGTGCAAGCGGAGAAGGGTATGAACCGTCTGAAACGAGTCGAGGCGATGCTGGCCGGAAAGCCTGTTGACCGGCGCGTATGGGTTATTTCGCTTTCCGCGTTTGGCGGGAGTCTGATCGCCTGTCCAATGCCCAAGTATTTTTCCGATCCGGACGCTTATGTCCGTGGCCAGACCGCTGTTCTGGAGATTCTGGAAACGGATGTTCTGTTTGCGCCGCATTGTCCGGCGCTCGAGGCGGAGGTGCTGGGGTGTGAGGTCGAGTATCCGTTGCGCCAGCCGCCTGTTGTGACGGCGCCGGCCATCCAGTCGGTTTCGGAAATAGCCCGCCTGCCGGTGCTGGACGTGCGGCGCGATTCACGTCTGGATTTCATCTATGAGTCTCTGGAAATTTTGAAGAAGGAGCATGGTCATCTTGTGCCGTTGATCGCGCCGCTTCAAGGGCCTCTGGATTTGCCTGGCGCCATTCTGGGAATGGAGAAATGGTTTGCCGTTTTACAGCAGAATGAAACGGCGCGTGATGCGCTGTTGCAGTGGTGTGAAGCGTTCTTTGTGGAATATGCCAATCGTCTGCTGGAGGCGGGCGCGACTTTTCTACAGGTTTCGCTTGAATGTCTGGATGCCCGGATTGTTTCTCCCCAGGTAGCCAGTTCGAGTTTGATCCCCTTTTTGTCTCGAGTTTTTTCGCAAGTAAAGGGACCACTCATTCTGGATCACCATGCTTCTTCCGCGATGCCGTGGTTCAATTCATTGCAGGATCTGCCGAATGTGGTGGGATTCATCGCGGGGCGGGAGGATCCGCTGAAAGAATTGAGTTCCAAACTCAAGCCTCAATTCCTTCTTTGGGGTGGGGGGGACAGAGTGTCTCTGCGGGATGAATCCCGTGAAACGCTGCGGCAGCTGTGCGCCTGCACACTGGCCTCTTTGTCCTCGGACTCGCGGTTTGTTTTTTCGCTGGCGGGTGGGGATGTGTTTGCCGATACGCCGATCGAGCATATCCGGGCCTTGCGCGACACTGTCCGTTCGTTTCCCCAGGAGTTTGTTGTCTGAAACGACTTTGTGTAGCCTGATGGTCCAAGTCTGTTTATTGCTCGTGTAAAAGCAACAAACCCGCCTCATGCAGTTTTCGTCCTGTTTTCAGGGTCTTCTTTGTGTTTTTTTATGTGTTTTTAAATTCTTGCTCGTGCGAAAACAACAAAGTGCCCTCCGTGCTTTTATTTCTGTTTTGAGTAAAAAAAAGGTTGACGATTCGCAGGGCGAGGTCAATCATTTAAGCGCGAATCCTCTGCGCGTTTGTGGATCCGGATTCACGAAAGGGGTGTGGATTCTTGCTCGCCGGGAGGCGCTCGATAGAGGTGCCGGGTTTCTCGTGCGGGTGGAAGCGTGCCGCCCCGCAATTCCAATCAGGAGAGTTGACCGATGAAAAAAAACTTTTCTCCAAGCCGCCGAAGTTTTCTGCTCAAGGGCGCGGCGGCCCTTGGCGCGGTTGCGGCTTTCCCAACGATCGTCCCCTCGACGGTCTTTGGCGCCACAGCCCCCAGCAACCGCATCAATCTCGGCATGATTGGTATGGGTCTGATGATGGGGGGGCACCTGGAAGGGATGCTCAATCGCGACGACGTCCAGGTGGTGGCCGTGTGCGATGTGTATGAGAGCCGACGAGAAAGCGCAAAAAAGCGGGTCGAACAAAAGTATGCGGAGAAGGCCCCTGGCGGCTCGTACAAGGGATGCGACGCCTATCTTGAATATGAAAAAATCTGTGAGCGGCCCGATATTGACGGGGTTTTTGTGGTGACACCGGACCACTGGCACGCTCTCTGTTCCCTGGCCGCCATGCGGGCCGGCAAGCATGTCTATTGCCAGAAACCCATGACACTGACGATTCGCGAAGGTCGTTTGATGAGTGACACGGCCCGGCAATATGGGATTGTTTTCCAGGTGGGTTCCCAGCAGCGTTCCGAGTACGCTTTCCGCAGGGCGTCTGAGATCGTTCGCAATGGCTGGATTGGGAAGGTTCACACGATCTATACCAGTCTGGGCCAGTTCGCGCCGCCCACCACCTTGCCCGAGCAGCCGATTCCCGCCGGGTTTGACTATGATCGCTGGCTGGGGCCGACTCCCTGGTACCCGTACAATCAAGAGCGTGTCAAGGGCGACTACGGCGGCGGATGGCGGCGCTTCTGGGAATACGGTTCCCGCAAAAACGGCGACTGGGGCGCTCACCATTTCGACATCATCCAGTGGGCGTTGGGTATGGACGATTCCGGCCCGGTCAAGTTCGTCCCCAAGGGGTGGGACGGTCATCAATACCAGACGCATTATTATGCGGACGGAACGCGTGTTCTGCGCGACCATCCCACGCGCAATGGCCAGATGATTCAGTTCATCGGGACGGATGGCGAAGTGCTGGTGAGCCGGGGAGGCCGAATCGAGACCACTCCGATGGAACTGTCCAAAATGCCGCTGCTTCCGAACGAGACGCATTTGTATGAATCCAACGATCATGAGGGCAACTGGATCGAGTGCATCCGGACGGGTCGCAAGACGATTTGTGACGCGGAAATCGGTCATCGCACGGCCACGATCTGCCACCTCAGCGGCATTGCGGAGCGGCTCGGACGCCCGATCAAATGGGATCCGGCTGAGGAGAAGATCCTGGACGATTCCGCAGCCGAGCGCTGGTACGACCGTCCGCGCCGGGCGCCCTATGTGCTTTGAGCGCCGCATCTTTTGAGGTAAAATTCAATTTCTGTTACGCCTGTCATGAAAGGGACCATAGAAATGAAAGACAAGTTTTTCTCGCTTTTGAGAACCGGGTTTTTCTTTGCGATCACGTTGGCCATGACCGCCGGGGTGTTCGCTCAGACCTCTCCCGAGGAATTGGTCAATCAGTTGACCGGGAAAGCCCAGGCGCCGGCGCTCGAAGCCGCCCAACTGGCTGAGTCCTATCAGAAAGCGCTGGACTATCTGATTCCCCTGATGGACGCCGAAAAAGTCGAATCGCGTTACAATCCGCAGATCCAACTGCAGAATCTGGGATCGTACGCCGCCCGACCGGGCGCCGATGCGCAGCGTGAAGTGTTTGCCAAAGTGCTCATTCAGAATCTGGAAAAACCCCAGGTGAGCGGGGTGGTCAAGAACTGGTTTGTTCTGCAACTCGAACGAATCGGCAAAGAAGAGTCGGTCGAACCGCTGGCGAAACTGCTCAAGTCCGACGATGTAAATCTGTGCGACTATGCTCGTCGCGCGCTGGAGAAGAACCCTGCTCCCGCGGCGACGGATGTGTTGCTCAAAGAACTGTCCGCGGCGAAAGACGCGAACGGGAAGATTGGGCTGATCAACTCGCTGGGACAGCGAAAAGCGGAGAAAGCGGTGGACGCCATCAAGTCGTCGCTCGATGACAAGGATGCCCAGGTGGCCTGTGCCGCGGCTGGAGCGCTGGCCCAGATCGGGGACAAGAATAGTGTCGATGCTCTCTTTGCTGTGCTGGAAAACAAAGACGGCGCTCTTCAGAAAAAAGCGGGGCAGGGACTGGTGTTTGCCGCCGGAGAACTGATGAATCGGAATGACCGGGCCGCCGCAGGTAAGATCTTCGATGACTTGAATAAGTCGCTTGATAAAATGACCTCAAAATCGAAGGATATCAATTTTTTCTACCTCCGCGTGGCGGCTTTGAACGGACTGACGGCTTGTGTGCCGGATCAGGGAGCCAAACTGGTGGTCAAGATGGCGCAGGATGCCGACCCGAAGGTTCGCGCCGCCGCCGTCATGGCCGCGCGTCAGGCGCCTACGAAAGATGCGGCAGAGGCCTTGGGCCAACTCCTGCCCAAGTTGGATGCCGACGGGCAGAAACAAGTCCTGACACTGCTGGCGGAGCGCGGAGATCTCTCTTCGGTCAAATATGCAAAAGAGGCGATCAAGAGCGAGGACGAATTCGTGCGGCTGGCCGCGATTCAGACGCTCACCCGGATTGGATGCGACGAAAGCGCCGCAACGCTGCTGGAACTGGCAGCGACCGCTCAGGGAGAAACGCAGAAAGATGCCCAAAAGGGATTGGCCCGAATGTCGGGTCCAATGGTGGATGAAACCCTATTGGCCTGCGCCGCTTCCGGAAAACCGGAGAGTCGCGCGGTGGCCATCGGTCTTCTGGGCGAGCGTCAGGTGGCTGGAGTCACGGAGAAACTGGTTGCGTACGCCGGTGAAGAGGATGCCAAGATCAGCGCGGCTGCTCTTAAGGCTATGGGGGATGTGGCGGCGGGCAATGACGTGGCCAGTCTGGCCGGGTTGCTGGTGGGAGCCAAATCGCCCGAAGCGCGTAAGAGTGGCGAAGCGGCCCTGAAGAGCGCGTTGGGCAAAGCCACGGACAAAGAGGAGGCGGTCAATCTGGTTGTCGAGAAAATGAACGGGGCGCAGCCCGATGGAAAACTCGCTATGATCCGGACCCTCAGCGCGGCGGGCAGTGCGTCAGCGCTCAAGGTTGTGACCGAGGCGGCCCAATCGGCGGACGAAAACACTCGGGAAGCCGGAATTCGGACGCTCTCCAACTGGCCGAACTTCGATGCAGGCGCCCCTTTGCTCGAGGCCGTCTCGAAAGCGGATCTCCCGATGCCGCACTATGTGCTGGCGACGACCGGAGCCATTCGTCTCGTCAAGGAAAGCAAATCGGCTCCGATTGAGAAACGGACCGATCTCTGTCTGGCGCTTCTGGACAAAGCGCGTCGTCCCGACGAAAAGAAACTGGCGATTGCCGCTCTCGGCAGTCTGCCCAGTCAGCCGGCGGTGGATCGTCTGATGAAACTGGCTCAAGAACCCGAGTTCAAACTGGAGGCGGGTCTGGCGGCGATGGAACTGGCTGGCAGTATGCGTAGAACGAACAGGGAAGGCGCGAAAAAGATCGCGGAAGACATCCGGAAACTCGATGTTTCGCCCGAAGTCAACAGCCGCGCGGACAGATTGATGAACAACTGATCCACACGGAATACCGTCTGCGTCTGCTGTCACATCTGAAGGGGAAGAGTGAGAAAGATCACTCTTCCCCTTTCGCGTTATGGAGTGACGCAAGGAGGGGAGGACGGGACGCCCCGGAGGCTTGACGGGCGCTCCTTGACTTTTCCTGATCCGACCCGATAGGATAGTGACACACATGGCCTCATGGAATTCGCAGGCCTTCTGTTCGTGTGTTCTTTCCTCCCGGTTGGGGATTCTCCGGGTTTTGTCTCACGGATACTTTGCATCTGTTGCGAGTTGTGGGTGGAACGAGCGGTTCCCGACTGAACTGGAAGAGTGTGGCAGCCGGGTACGAATAGGGAGGATGAAAGATGTGGAATCTAGTAGCAGGGTTTGGCGTACTCCGTTCCCGCCTCCCATTGTTTCTGCGGGCAGGGATTTTCTGGACTTTTTTGGGGAACACAATTGCCTGGGCGCAAGTGGGAGCGCCTGGCCGGCTGGTGGCAACGGCGACGGAATCGGTTGCCCAGGCTTGGTTCACCGATGGGGTCTTGGAACCTGTTCCGGGAACGACACCGACCCAAACTCTGCTTCCCGAATGTCCGGGAACCTGCGGGTCGGGGGTCAAACTGACCCAGGCCGCTCCTGTGGACTTCCCGTCCCTGAAACGGACAACCGGTTTGATTTCCTTCTGGGTCCAACCGGCATGGAATGGTAACGATGGAAAGACCCACAAACTGCTGCGCATCGGGGACCCGCAGCGTAATGGATTGACTGTCGAAAAGTCCTCGAAAGGTCAACTGCGTTTTGTCATGGCGTCGCCCGAGAAACTGACCGCAGCCCGCGCCGATGTTTCGGCATGGCGGAAGGGACAATGGTATCATGTCGCCATTGCCTGGAAATCGCTTGAGGGACAGCCTTTCGGTTTGGCGCTTTTTCTGGACCGCAAACAGGTGGATGGACCGCTTGCGGCAGGGAATACCTTTCTCAATCCGGAAAAAATGCCGGATTCCCGCGTCTGGGTCGGCGATGAATCCTCCGAAGCGTCTCTGGACGAATTGATTCTCCACACAACGGAATTGGATCTCTGGCAAGTTGTCTCGCAGGATTATTTCCAGACTCTGCCGTGCGAAAAAACTCGGATCACGCCCACTCCATTTGGAATTCCTTCCGACCTGCGAGTGGTGGCAGGTTTCCCCAAGCAGTTTGGCCTGATGGCTCTCAGGCCGGACACGGGTGGAGAGGAAAACTTGACCGGTTCTCTTCTGGAGTTCGGAGGGGTGTCATCGAACAGGAGCAACCCCGTGGTCGGATGGTTTACCTCGAACATGGATATTGCGACCGTGGATGAGAATGGCCGTGTTCTGGCCATGAAACCCGGAAATTGCCGTTTGGTGGCAAAGTACCGTGGGCTTTTTGCCGTTTACGACCTGGAAGTTATCAATGCCGACCGGCCGGATCTGGATCTGGTCAGTGTGTCGCGCCTGCCGGTATCCGACCGGCGCGACATGCGCCTGATTTCGCCAGCCGGGAAGCCGGGGCAGGTCTTGGCGCGTTTCTGTAACATGGGGCTGATTCCTGCGCCTGCGGGTACGATGGTCCGCCTTGAAATTGTGAAAAGCGCCCCAGATGACTTCTTGTTCCCCGCTCAACCCGAGGTTCTCCATCAGGAGGAAAAACGGGTGGATCAACCACTCGAACCGGGTGCATGGAGCGAGTTGCGCTTCGATTGGGTCTGGCCTGAATCGGAAGCGTGGTTGCGGGTGACCTTGGACCCGCAGGACACGCTGAAAGAGATTTGCGAAGCCAACAATCAAGTTGTGCAGCGCCTTTCAGACTTCCCAGTCCGGTTTGGCTGTACCGGACAGGTGGCGCGCGAGTGCCGGGAGAACAAGCGGATGAATCTGGTGGGTTCCTTCAGCTGTTTCGATTACCTGCGCGCCCATCACGAGGAGATGAATTCCCTGCTGAGCAATGCGGTTTACACGGAGACCACTCCATCCGGCGTTCGAATGGCCTTCTCACTGGATCACTTTGTTGAGGTGAATGCTCAGGGAGAACCCGTCAAAACGGCTGAGTTCCCGGAGCCGGGTTCCGAAACCGCCTACTTTCCGGGGATCCTTTTTTCCGTTGTTCCAGAAGATTTGACACTCTTGAACACGCGTCTGATGCGCTCCCTGACACAATCCACACTCGGTCTTCCGGATCTCGATGTCTTCGCTGTCCGTCAGGATAAGGTTTGGATTCTCGGCGCGAACGGGTCGCGTCTGGCCGGAAGTCCGATACTCCCTGTTGTGGACCTGCAGGGAACTTTGGGGGGTTCGCATGGTTTGGGGATGCCCATGCGGACGGGGTATCGCTCCATTCTGGAACCGAGCGGTCAATTGTGGCTTCCGTCCGCTTTTGCGGGACTCCTCAATGTCTTCCGGGAGAAGATTGGGGACAATTGGGGACAGACAGCCCGGAACGCGATTCCCGTGGGACGGAACGTTCTGGAAGTCCGGGGTTTGGAGGATGAACCGCTGGTGGGCGCCGCCGTCTATGTGTATCAGGGCGCCTGGCTGGGGCCTGAATATGGAACTTTTCTGGGTGTTTACCCCAAATTTGCGGGACAGGTGGATGACCGGGGACGTTTTTTTCTCGAAAAACAGTCAATCGCCGTCTGGGACGATCCAGCAACCGATCCGATCGAGCATGCAACGCCCCTGGCCAATCCTTTGAGCCTGGGGTGGGGGAGAGACCCTGCGCCGGGTCTTCTGGCGGATACGGTCTCCACGCCAGACAGAGGTTCAGCCTGGAAGCCTCGCGTTTCTTCTTCAATCAGGGGACAGGATGAGGGGCTTCTTCTGATTCGGGTCGTCAGTGGCGATCAGGAGGAGTGCCACTGGCTTTCCTCGGTGGATTTCTACGCGGCCTTTAGCCGAAATCCGGTTGAAGGGGTTTACCCGATTTGTACGAGTTTGAAAGCGCTCCCGGCTCCGACTCCGGTGCTTCTGCCACCGTCCCAGCCTCCCACATGGCAGACGAATCTGGCGCCGGTTGCCAATGTGGCCCAGTCCCAGTTGACCGTGCGGGCGGGGGAGCGTTTCGACCTGGACGCGGTCAGCAGTAAAGATCCCGAGGGACAGCTGCTCAAATTTGAATGGATGTTGGCCACCGATGCGAAAAATGCTCCGGCAGGTTTTGGATTCCAGGTCGTCAGCCGCGAGCGGGTGGCGCAATTCACCGCGCCCAACCATCCGGACCAGACCACTTATTACCTGTTTGTGAACGACGGGATTCGTGTCAGTGCGCCCGTCACAGTTCAGGTAACGGTGGAGACGAAGGATGCCACAGAGACGAAATGACCCTGATATGAATGAAGCCTGAAGAGCGTGACGCTCTCCAGGCTTCGAAACAGGCACCGGCTTTCGGTGCGGAAATAAAATGGTCGGGGCGACTGGACTTGAACCAGCGACCTCTTGACCCCCAGTCAAGCACGCTATCCATCTGCGCCACGCCCCGGCCAATGCTTCTATCTACTCTGTGCAAAGAACAACCGGACTTTTGTGAACATCCGCGTGTCAATCTTCGACTCCGTGTTGGCACACTGAAGTCGAGACATGACTTTAGGCGATTCCCCTGAAAAGTCAATAGAAAAAGACTCTTTTCACAGATTGTCTCTGCGATGGATTGACTATTCGAAGGTTATCGGTGACTCCGAAAACCGGAACGCTTGAAATCCATTGAATTCCCGCTCTCGATCGGCTACCAAAGGGGGGTTACCTGCTTGCTGAGGTCCAGATTTTGCATTCAATGAATTGGGGTAGGAGAGGGGTATGAAAAAGGAGTCGTTTGCAACTGCGCTGCGTGAGTGTCTGTACCGGGTGGGGCGGGTCAGCGAGCGCGTGAGCGATCTGGAGCAGATGCTGCTGGCCATCATCCAGGAGTGCGCCACCCTGCTGGACTGCGAGGCGGCCAGCGTGGCGATCTATGACGCGGAAAACAATGATCTGGTCTTCGCCGTCGCGCTGGGGGAAGCCGAAACCCGTGTGCGGCAGTTCCGCATGCGGATGGGGGAAGGCATTGTCGGCCAGGTGGCGCAGGAACAGAAGCCCTATTTCACCAACGATCCCTTGAGCAACCCCCTTTGGTCGGCGAAGGTGGACCAGGCCTCGGAATTTTCGACGCGGAATCTGGCGGCGGTCCCGATGGTGCGCAAAGGGTTGTTGATCGGGGTGCTTGAGGCGATCAATTGTCATGCGGACGAAGGGTTTCTTGAGCAGGATCTGGAACTGATGCAACTCTTTGCCGATCAGGTGGCGATCACGATCGAGAACCACCGCCTGATCATTGCCAAACAGGAAAGCGAGCGTCTGGCCACCTTTGCCGTGGCGCTCGCGGACATCGGGCACAGTGTCAAAAACATCCTGACTCGCCTCGAAATGCCCATTCAGCTGATTGACAAGGGAATGGAAACGCAGGACTGGAAAATCCTGAATGCCGGGTGGTCGCCCATGAAGCGGGCCACGCGCGATATCGGGACGCTGGTGCGTGAAATGCTCAGTTACTCCCGGATGGAAAAACCGGCTCTTCAGCCAGTCAATGTGTCAGATCTGGTGGGCGAAGTGGTTGAACAGTGTCGTCCGGATGCGGAATCCAAAACGATCCAGCTGACCCAGACTTCGGACGATACGACCCTGGTCTGGACTCTGGATCCGAACGCTTTGCGTTATGCGCTTCATAACTTGGTCGGGAACGCAATCGAAGCAATCGCCGAACACGGGGGGTCGGCCATCACGGTGACGGTGGGCCGGGACGAAAGCGGCTCGATGTTGCGCCTGCTCGTGACCGATGACGGGCCGGGGATTCCGCCCGAGATTCAGAAGCGCGTCTTCGATCCGTTCTTCACGACCAAGAAATCAAAGGGGACGGGTCTGGGGCTGGCCAATGTCAAGAAAGGGGTGGAGGCGCAGGGTGGGCGAGTGACGCTGCACTCCGCCCCGGGGAAAGGCACATCTTTCGTGCTTTGCTATCCCGGTGTTCATTAAACCTGACTTCGCAATTTTAAAAGTTAAATGTTCAGAATTTTCCCCCTCCTGGAAAGTGGGTGTTTTTTTCATTGGGAAGAACAACGTCGTGGATCTGTTTTCCTCAGAAAAGCCAAATTTATCCTATATTCAAGTTTCCTGTGAATTTAGGAAATGAATCAATATGTTTTAGATAGACTCTGTCAGGCAGGAATGATACGGTATCTGCGTTCTCATTAATACCGATTTCCCAGACTTTTCTTACCCGGAGGAAGGATGAAAACGCAAAGTCTCATTTTGTGGACGGGAAAATGCATTGCGTTGAACGGATGGCGGAAATGCGCTCTGAACCAGATCGCATGGAGTGTCGGGTGTCTTTTATGCCGGGTACGACGCAGGGATGGGGACACCGAACTATCAGGGCGCCCTCCAGTGGATTCAGACAAGGACCGGCCAGATTGGGGGGACGGCGCATGTGTCTCCGGAAAGCGCGGACAAAATCCAGTTCAAGCCCGAGAAGCCCGATGGAAATCAGTTCGAGATACGGACCGCTCCCTGACGTCATTCATCGTTTTGAAATATAGTGGTTGCCAAAAGAATCTTCATTATGACGCGGAGTCAGGTGTTCCGGATTTAAGTCCAGTCAGGGACTTTTGACAATAGCCCGCGCTTCAGCGATGGGTTCAGGATCATTCTTTTTCCCCGTCCCGGAGGGACGGTTGTCGGTTACCTCTTGTTTTTCAGTCGTCCCTCCGGGACGAATTGTCTGAGGACCGTTTTCCCACCGTTGAAACGGTGGGCTACTTTCTTGCCGTCCCTCCGGGACGGAACGCTCATTGTCAGAACCGACAGTCGGAATAATGAAGATTCTTTCTGGCAATTGTTATAAAAAAAGATTTTCTGAGAAAGGGAGGTTCTGGAAATGGGAAGAGGAGATTTTGTTGGGGAAACAGAATCAACGGTAAGACCGAACAGGCGTCATCGGCGGCTTTTCTTCTGGATGGTGGGCGTTTTTCTGTTCTGTGCCGTCCTCGTTCCGGTGGCCCCGGCGCATGGTCTGGAGATTCAGAAGGCTCAATTGATTCCTCCATACAATCTGGAAGCGGTACCCCAAAGTGGCTGGATCCAGTTGTCCTGGGATGCGATACCAGGCGCCACCGATTACCTTGTGAAGCGTACGGGTGATGGGGAGTTGGAAGAATTCTGGCTGGGTGCCCCTGTGACGGAATTTTCCGACAACTGGGTGGAGGAGAAACTGACGTACACGTACACGGTGACGTCGGCAGACGTGTGGGGGAAAATGAACCCCCCGAGTTCTCCAGTGAGTTCTGTGTTGATGCCCGCAGAGTTCGAGGTGGCGGATTACAAGGTGACGGCCAAGGGTTACACGCTGTCGCGGGATACGTCCAACAACCTGTTCTTCAGGGGCAAGACGGCTGGCACGATCAAAATCAAGCGGCTCAAACAGCTGCCCCCGAATGCGACCGATAATCCTGAGAAGGGGATCTACTACTTGACGAATCTGGGCCAGGCAAACGCGCTTCTGGTTGAAGGCCACGTGAAGACGCTCATGTTCGATGTGCCGGTTGACCTGGTCAGCGTGGAGGGGAAAGTTGGGACCTTGCAGTCCAAGACCGCCGCCCACCTTGTCTGGGCGCAGCAAATGGCTTCCGTCAAGATCGCGTCATCTCGACCGATGGAGTCGAAACAGTACGCGCGCACGTTGGTTGGGACGGATGGTTCGAAATCGTTTCCTCTGACGATTCTGAGTACGGGTACTGTGATCGAGACTCTGGACACCCCCCAGCCGGTGAAGCGGATCGGCGCGGCCTCAAAATCTTACCTGGACAAGCAGGGGGAGAAGTGGACCAGTCTCGGCGCCCTGGGGACACTGCCCCGGGTAGAGGCTCATCTGGAAGGCAAGATCGAGTTGCCATGTACAGCGATTCCATCCGCGATTGTCGGCAAGACGTTCAATGCGGTGACGGCTTCGGGAGGTCCGATCGTGTTGGATTTTGTGATCGGCGATGTCGCCAGAATCACAGTCGCCGGCGGAAGCATTCGCTGTGGCGAGATCCAGTCGGGCAAGGACCTTGCGCTCCTGCAGGCCAAAGCGAGGTGGGTTGAGGGCACTTTGGTCGGGGGGGCTGTGGGGGTGGCTGGCTATCCGGAGATGATGATTGTAAAGGTGAATCAGAACATCCGGAAGGTCTATGGCGAGATGGGTATTTCGGGTTACTTCCATGCAGGCTATGATACGGCGACGGGTTCTCCCATGAATTCGGGCGGCATCGGGGTTCTGCAGACGAAGAGCGGGGTGGTCGAAGGCGCGGTTCTTCTCGATCCGGCCAAGGTGAAAAACTTAAAGGTCTTGCCTCCGACGGCAAACTTTATGGCCATCAATCCCAATCTGCCTTGAAATGGCTTGATCCTGTTACGGTGGGTGAAATGGTGGGGCCTGTGCCGGATGGTAAGGATGCGTGCCTATTCAACGTCAGGTGTGCTGGGAGAAGCCGAAGTCTCGCAGCCGGTCAAAGCGTTTCTCTCGCAAACTCGTTTCCAGACGATCCAGGCGGCCACCACCAGAATTGTTCCGACCGCATCGGCCAGCCAGTCCCAGACGCTGCACGTGCGGGTGGGGACGAAATGCTGGTGCCATTCGTCGAATGCGCCGAACAGGCTGGCCAGGAACACGGAAACGGTCCAAAAGAGCCAGGGTGACATTTCCCGACTTCCCCGTCGGTTGATGGCCCGGGCAATCAGGAGACAGAGCAGGCCGTAGGCGCCCGCATGCACGATTTTGTCGGCATGCGGAATGATTTTCGGGAGAGGGAGGGATGTATCGGGAAGGGACGAGGAATAGAAAATGAACCCGGCCCAGAGGAACGGTGGCAAAGTGCGAGTGAAGAACTGAATGGTTCGGTCGCGCATGAGATTTTCCGGTTTGTGGGCCGGTTTCGATTCTGTCAGATGTGAAGATTGGAAGGATTCCTTCTGTCCGCACGTCGAGTATCTGTTGTTCGTGCGGACAGAAGGAAAGAGTGGAAACTATAGCCGGTTGACGAAACGTGCGATCTTTTCGACCGCCTGTTCGATCTGGGCGATGCTGACGGCGTAACAGCAGCGGGCGTAGCCTTCGCCGATCGCGCCAAAGCCACCACCCGGTACGATGGCCACTTTTTCTTCTTTCAGGAGGCGCATGCAGAACTCGCGCGAGGTGAGACCAAACTTTTTGACGTTGGGGAAGGCGTAGAAGGCTCCTTCTGGCAGGTGGCAGTCCAGACCCGCTTCCCGCAACCCCTCGACGATGTAGCGTCGGCGCTGATTGTAGCTTTCGATCATCCCCGGCACATCCTGCTGACGGCGGCGCAGGGCTTCGCACGCGGCGTACTGGCTCATGATCGGGGCGCTGAGCATCGAGAACTGGAAGACCTTGGTCATGGCGGCGATGATGTCGGGAGGGCCGGCCACATAGCCCATGCGCCAGCCGGTCATGGCGAACGCCTTCGAGAAACCGCTGAGCAACACGGTGCGTTCGTAAGCGCCGGGTTGGGCGGGCATGGGGAAGTGGGGTTGGTCGTAGGTCAGTTCGGCATAGACCTCGTCGGAGACGATGGTCAGGTCGTATTTCTCGGCGATGGCGGCGAACCGTTTGCATTCCTCGGCGGTGAACGTGGCGCCGGTGGGGTTGTTGGGATAATTCAGCAGGATCGCGCGCGTACGGGGGGTGATAGCCGCCTCGACGGCGTCGAAATTGATGCGGAACCCGTCCTCGTAGCGCACATCCACGCGCACGGGCACCCCGCCCGCGAGCGCGATCATGGGGGCGTAGGCGACGTAACACGGCTCGAAGTAAACCACCTCGTCACCGGGGTTGAGCAGGGTCCGCATGGCAATGTCGAGACCCTGACTGACACCGACCGTGACGAGCACTTCGGTCTCGGCATCGTAAGTCAAACCGAACCGCTCATCCAGATACCGCACGATTTCCTGGCGCAATTCCAGAAGACCCCGGTTGGACGTATAGGTGGTCGAGCCTCGTTCAAGGGTGAAAATCGCGTATTCGCGGACGGCCCACGGCGTGACGAAATCGGGTTCACCCACCCCCAGGGAGATGATGTCGTCACTGGCGGTGACGAGATCGAAGAATTCGCGAATGGCCGAAGGGGGGAGCGCTATCAGCGTTTCATTGAGTTTGCGCTGGGGAGCACTGGGAACAGGGCAAACGGAGGGAGTGGACACGGGAGTTCTCCTTGTGATTGTGCGTGTTACGGGATGACGGGCAGGCGTTCCTGCGTTTCAACATCCTGCATGATGACGCCGAAATCTTTGTATTTCTTCAAAATGAAATGGGTCGCAGTCCCACTGATATGTTCGAGGGTTGAGAGCCGCTCGGAAACGAAAGCGGCCACTTCCTTGAGCGAACGGCCTTCCACAATCACCAGAAGGTCGTATCCGCCGGAAAGCAGATAGCAGAGTTTGACCTCCGGGAATTTGTAGATGCGCTGGGCGATGGAATCGAATCCGGTGCCGCGCTGCGGGGTGATTTTGACTTCAATAATTCCCGTGACGATGTTGTCTTCGCATTTTTCCGGGTGTACGATGGCCTGGTACCCCAGGATCACTTTCTCTTTTTCCAACTGCTGTATCTGCCGTTCCACCTCCTCGGGGGTGCGGCCGAGTCGTTTGGCGATCTGTTCATTAGGGGTCCGGGCATTTTCCCGCAGGATTTCCAGTATGGTGTCCATTGCCGTTTACGCCTCCTCTCGGAATGGGAACTTCCTGTGGCTTCCCGGGGATGTCAATCCGCAGGATACACAGAGTTGAAACCCTACCAGACCCGCCCGGGCAATGCAATAAGAACCGGAAAAAGAAGAGAAAAAGAGTCGGAATGCGCGGAATGTCACCCGCCCCGATGACCAGGCAGGCGGAACCGGAAGGGGGTGGGTTTGGGGGGCGGCGGATGGGGAAGTCCGGTTTCCTGTTTTGTTGGCTGCCCCGTTTGCCGTTCGGACAGGTCGCGAAGCGAGGCGACGACGAAGTCGGTCTCTCCGACCTGAATCTTGCGCAAGGCCATTTCGACGGGGAAACGTATGCCATCCGACGGTCGTAGCGCCGGCCATTCCAGAAGGGCATAACCGGTTTCGGCCACCTGGCGGCCCGCCTTTTTCAGCTCCTCAAGGGGAGCGTCGGGGGCGCTGAAATCCTCCTGCAGGGAACAACCCAGCGCACGGGAACGGGGCATCTGGAACAATTCGGTGGCGCGGGTGTTGAGGTTGACGACCTTGCCGTCCAGATCGAGCAGGAAAATCGCATCGAAATTCTGATCAAAGATGGCCTGGGCCAGACTTTCCGCTTTCCGTGCGGCGATTTCACTCTGGCGGCGCCCGACTGTATTTCGCAGTGTCAGGAGAAGTCCCCTGAGGGTTCGATCTTTAAGACGATTGATGATAAGCCCTTCCAGCGAAGTGGGCAATCCTTCCCTGTGCTTGAATCCGCATTCAAACCGGACCGTGCGTTCCGGGTGTTCGACGGATTCCAGAAGCGCTTTGCGAAGCGTCTCCTGAGCCTCATCCTCGGCGAAGAGTTGAATACGCTGCCCCAGAAGTTCCGAAGGGTTGCGGCCCAGATGCAGGCGAACTGTTTGTGAGACGGCCCGGCAGACGCCTTCCTTGGACAGAATCAGGGTGGTGTCGGCTGACTGGTCGAAGATGTGTTGATACAGAATGGCCTTGATTCGGGCGCGGCGTAGGCGGAAGAGTACGTTGATCAAAAGCAAAATCAGGAGGCCACACAGGACTGCGGCGCCGATCAACCAGTAGAGGTGAGGCCCACCGGAGGCGGGGCGGACATCGAACCGGAGGTCCACCCATTGACTGAGCATTTGATCGCGCTCTTCTTCAGTCATCGAGGCGATGGTTTTGTTCAGGATCGAGTGTAATTCGGGCCAGTCGGAGCGGACACCGAAGGCCAACGTCTGTTCGACTTCGCGGGTTTCTCCGGCGATTTTCAGGTTTGCGCCACCCACTTCTGAAATGGTGTACCCGGCGGTGGCGCGGTCTGTGACAAAGACGTCCGCCTGCCCGCCCGCCACCGCTTCGACTGCTTCGCGCGCGCCTCTATAGAGCGTGGTTTTCAGGTTTTTCTCGACCGCCTGAAGTTTGTCTTGCAGGTTGTCGAGTTGAGCGAGCGCCACATTTTTACCCGCCAGAGCGCCCATTTTCGGAAGTACGGGCGAGTCGAGCCGGGTGACGAACACAAGCGGCAGGCGCGCGTAAGGTTCCGTACACCGAACTTCCGCCGGGGGTGTTTTCCCGCCGGTGACACAAAGCGCCACATCGAGCCGGTGCTGAGCGGTTTTGGTCAGGATTTCACCCGCCTGTTCAGCCGGGTTCGATTCGGGAGTGGGAACGACCTTGAATCTTAACCCGGCGCGTTCTTCCGCCAATTGAACGGGGACTCCTCCGATGCCCAGGAGTTCGTCCTCTCTCGATACGTGTTCAAAGGGGACGTGGCCGGTATTGGCTCCGAGACGCACCGTTCTATGGGCTTGCAACCAGGTGGTTTCTTTCGGCGTCAGGGTGAGGCTGGTCGGAGTGTCGCGCCAGTAACGGAGTTCCGAATCGGCAATCCAGCGGCTCTCGATCTGGAGCAACTTGGAGTTTTGAATCGTTTGCAGGCCGCGTTCCGCTTCGGCGATCAGGTCGCTGCGCTCCGGAAGCGTGGACAGATGCAGCCCGGCGGAACAGAGTTCGGTATCGGAACGCTCGAACTCGCTGACCTGACCGGTACGCGCAAGGTGGTTTTCCACCACAGCGCTCAGGGAGGCAAAGGCCCGGGTTTTGCCCTCACGGGTGGCCACGATGGCGTCCTCGAGTTTGTCGAACGCAACACGTCGGGCGCTGGGCACATGGCGTTGCAACCAACGGTCGCACGCTTCGTTGGCCAGGACGGCAACAGGTTGGTTATCGAGCGCTTCCGGATCTGCGTCCAACCCTTTCCCGGATAGGGAAAAGAGATGGCAGGGAGCGAAGAAGAGATCCTTGCCGACTGCAATTTTAGTCGAGTCGTTTCCGGGGCGGGCCGGGCCGAAGTACAGATCGGCTTCTCCTGCGGTGAGCCGCTCGAAGGCGTTGCCCGGCGAGGTGGCGGCTCGGAATGCGACGGTTTTATTGTTGGCTGTGCCCCAGAGAGTCCAGAAAGCGGCGCTCAGACCGATGGGACGATTCGAGGGGTCAACTGACGAGTAGGAGGCCAGATCCCGGTCAAGCAGGATGACCAGGGAGGCGGAGGCGCTGGTTTGCGAGGTGGTCATCCAGCGGCTGACGAGTTGGCTGCGTTCTTCCGTGCTGATTTTCCCCACTGCCGCATTGAGTTGTCCAAGCAGCCCGGGTTGATTCTTTGCGATGGCCGGACGCAGAATCCGGGTGATCAGGGGATGATCCACCTGATGGCGGAACTGGCCGAGAAGCCCTTTCTGCGCAAGGACGCGCAAGGCCGTGGGTGTGTTATCCACAAAGACCCGGATCTCCCCCTTTGCCACGGCGTCATAAAGCGCCGAACGGTTGGGGTAAGGCGCCAGCGCCAGACCGGCCAGGGGTCCGCGCAGGGCCTCGTCGGCCTGATCCGATTCGATCACTCCCACCCGGTACGGTTTCAGGTCGGCCTGCGTGGTGACCCCCGGAAGGGATTCGTGGAAAAAACAGTGGACCGGCGTGGCCCAGACGGGTTCTCCGGAATCGAGTTGTGTGGCCCGTTGCGCGTCGCTCCACGCGCCCGCGTGGAAATAGCCCGGATTTCCCGTCACATAGGGAATGGCTTTATCCGCGGAAAGCGGGAGAAAGGTGACCTCCAGCCCGGCTTTTTGTCCCGCCAGACGCCAGAAATCAATGAGAAAGCCGGATGGTTTCCCATCCGGAGTCATGAACTGAAAAGGGAGGGCATCGTCTTCAAAAACCACCTGAAGGCGGTTCAGGGTCTGAGTCGAGGGTTGCGCAGACACCGCAGGCAAAGTCTGGGAAGTTGCCGGAGTCGTCAAGGGCAGGGGAGCGGGTTCCGCGGGTTTTGCCGGTTCCTGCGCTTGCAGAACGCCGGTTTGTCCAAGCAACCCGAGCAGAACAGGGAGGAACAGAAGGCGAGAAAAAGAACCCAGGGTCATCAGCGCTTACGCTCCAGCAATTCATCGAAGATTCCCATCAGGGTGTCGCGCAAAACACGGGGAGCCTCAGCCATAGCCTGCCGGGCCGATTCCATCAACTGATGGCAGAAGGCTTGTCCGGCTTCCACGGCTTTGTATCGAGCAAAGAGTTCCTGGACCGTCTGAATGTGTTCGGGCGTGGTTTCTTCGCGCGGGAGGTTCAGAATGCGAAACAATTCCGCACGCTCGGTTTCGGTGGCGTTTGAGGCCGTGTGCGCTACCAGGTAGGACCGTTTCCCTTCGCGGATATCCGATCCGACCGTTTCGCGGCCCTTGCCTGTGGTAAGATCTATCGTGTCGTCCACGATCTGGAACACCGGTCCGACGTACCGGCCCAGGTTCTGGATTGCTTGAAGGGTTTGGGGTTCCGCATGGGCGATTCGGGCGCCGCCGATCATGGGCGCCGCCAGGTAGTAACCGGTCTTGTGGGTCACAATATCAAGATACTGATCGAGCGTGATGGAATCGCAGGCCAGGGCGTTGATGTCCTGCGCCTGGCCCACATGAGTGTGGTCGAGCGTTTCCACCAGGAGTTTGAGCAGGTCTATGCGCAATTGCGGGGACAGAGTATTCTGGAGCAGAAAGGCCTCAAAAACCTTGGTGTAGAGATAGTCGCCGATGTTGATACCATGCGCCAGACCGTATTTCTTCCACACGCTCGGGCGTCCCCGCCGAAAAGCGTCCCCATCCTCAATATCGTCATGGACCAGAAAAAAATTGTGCATCAATTCCACGGACATGGCGAACGGAAGCGCTTCCTCTATTTGGCCACCGAGTGTTTCGCAGGCAATCAGGCACAACGCCGGACGGATGCGTTTGCCCCGGATGGCCGGGTCGGTCTGGTCCAGTCCGAGCGCATAGAGCAGACCTTCGTGCAGATTGGGCACAGGCGGACTCTGCCGCAGGAAATTGTCCAGCGCCTGATCCACAAGTCCGCTTTTTTCGTCAAGATTTCGGGCCAAATCCGAGTCCATCACGTCCACCTCTCAATTCCGTTGCATCTTATTGAATGCGGCGGGGACGCGCAACAGGATTCTCTTTGCGATTCCCGCGCGTTTGCAGTAAATTCCACAAGTTGGAATGCTTTTTTTCAACAGTCTGTATTCCCAAATGAAAGGTCCAAGCGCCGTGACAACCGATGATCCGGTTCCGGAGTCCCGTCTATCGTCCCTGTTGAAACAGGCCTGGCATGATCAGGCCTCCGATGTACACATTCGCGAAGATGAGCCGGTGTATCGCCGGATTCAGGGCGATCTGGAATCTCTGGACGAAGTGGTGGCGGATCGCGCGGAAATCCGCGCACTGGTGGATCCCCTGATGCGTACCGCGCAGCTGGAAGCGTTCGAGCGAACCCAGGAAATGGACTTTGCCTGCCAGTTGCCGGGATTGTGCCGGATGCGTCTGAATCTATTCGTTCAACGTCACCGGTTGTGTGTGGCCATTCGTCTTCTGCCGGAAAAAATTCCCTCGATGAAGGAAATCTATCTCCCCAAGGCGTGCGAGTATTTCTGCTCCCTGAAAAAGGGACTGGTTCTGGTGACAGGGCCGACTGGGTCGGGGAAAAGCACCACGATTGCGGCCATGCTGGACGAAATCAACAGTGTTCGTGCCTGTCATATCCTGACGATCGAAGATCCGATCGAATATGTTCATCTGAACAAACGGGCGATGGTGAGCCAGCGTGAGGTCGGGGACGATTCGTCCTCTTTCCCCGAAGCGCTTCGCCGGGCGTTGCGTCAGGATCCCGATGTGGTGCTTCTGGGCGAGATGCGCGACCTGGAAAGCATGGAAATCGCCCTGACGATGTCCGAAACCGGGCATTTGACCTTCTCGACCCTGCACACAGGCGAGGCCGCGCAGACCATCTCGCGCATTGTAAACGCCTTCCCCGCGCATCGTCAGGACACGGTTCGTACGCAGCTTTCCACCTGTCTGTCCGGGATCATTTCTCAGCAGCTGATTCCCCTCAAGAACAAAACTGGTCGGGTGGCTGCGCGCGAGGCGCTGGTGGTCAATCGTGGAGTGGCCAACCTGATCCGCGAGAACAAACTCGAACAGATCACCACCGCCATGCAGACCGGTTCAAGCGACATGATGTTTACCATGAACTATTCGGTCGGGCATCTCTACAAGAGTGGTTTTATCTCCTATGAAGCCGCCTCGCAGGCGGCGTTTGACCGGCGCGACTTTCAGAGCAAACATTCGCCGGTGGGATGATTTCTTCTATCCAGGCACGGGGGAAGGGAATGCTCTTTCTGTTCCCGATCCCAAGTGGCAAGTTCCATTGAAAGTGAGAATCAAACGAACATGTTTCTGGCTGTTGATATCGGCAATACCCATATCGTCCTGGGCGCCTACGAAGGCGAGGAGTTGCGCCAGGTCTGGCGGCTCTGGTCGAATCCCGCCCGCACCGAGGATGAAATGCGCGTGACCATGCGCCAGTTGCTCGAAGAATCGAATTTCCCGACCGACTCATCGTGGGGGTGCGCCATTTCATCGGTCATTCCGCGCCTCTCCCATACGCTCAAGTCTGCCTTGAGCCGCCTGTTCGAGCGCGAACCGCTCGTGTTGACGCATGAACTGGACCTGGGAATCGAGAATCGGTATCGCCATCCGGAAAACGTGGGGCCGGACCGCCTGGCCAACGCTGTGGGGGGAGTTGTCCGGTATGGAGCGCCGCTTGTCGTGCTCGATTTCGGTACGGCGACCACTTTCGATGTGATCACGGCGGACCGCGCCTATGTGGGGGGGATCATCATGCCCGGTCTCGAGATGAGCGCCGACGCGCTTTTCCAGAAGACCTCGCTCCTGCCCCGCATCGCCGTCGAGGCGCCCGCGAAGGTGATCGGTCGTTCCACACAGGAATCCATCGCTTCCGGGTTGATCTGGGGAAGCGTGGCGGCCGTGGATCGTCTGGCCGATCAGGTACGCGAGGAAATCGGCGCGCCCGACTGTCCCGTGGTGGCCACGGGCGGTTATGCCCCCACGATCGGCGCTCTTTCGAAAGCGATTAACCGGGTTGATTCAGATCTGACCCTCTACGGATTGTTGCAGATCTGGAAACGGAACAGACAGTAGCGTTTTTTCCGGGAGAGGGATTCTTTTTTGAAAACAGGGCCGGCCCCTCCATTGGAGGAACCGGCCCTGAAGTATTGGCCTGCGAAAAAACAGGATTACTTCACAACCGGGGTCAGGACGATGTTGCGGTACTGAGCGCGGGTGTGGTCGCCCTGCAGATAAAGCGGGCCGGGTTTGAATTGGTCGGACCAGAGCGCGCCCCCCGTGCAGCCCAACAGCGGCTGGTTGTCAATGATCTTCTTGCCATTGAGGATCACCGTCACGTGGCGCTCCACCAGGGTGATGTCCAGGGTCTGCCATTCGCCAGCCGGTTTTTCGGCGTTTTCCGTCGGGGTGATGCGGCTATAGATGGCGCCCATGTTGTGCGAATCCAGCCCTTTGTCGGAACTGTCGGTTACCTGCACCTCATAAATGCCGCGCAGGTAGATCCCGCTGTTGTTGCCTTTTTCCACCCGGACGTCGAGTTTCAGGTTGAAATCCTCGAATTCCTTCTCGGTGCGCAGGTTGCCGTACGATTTCCCTTTTTCCTTCGGGTCGTTGCTCAACACGCCATCCTGGATCGTCCAGCCGTTCGCGGCGTTCGCGTCGGTGAGTTTCCAGCCGTCGAGGCTGTTTTTCTTCAGCAATTCGATCGGATCGCCGAATTTGACCTTGGCCAGATCGGGTTTGGCCGGGACTGGGGGAATCCGCTTGCCGGTGAATTCGTTGGTTTCCACTCCGCCGTCGGAGCAGACCATCTGGGTGAATTTCAGTTCATCCCTCTGAAGTTCGGCGAAAATCGCCTCGGAGAACACGTGGGTCCGTACCACTTTCCCGTCCTTGTCTTTGCGTTCCACCTTGTGATTCCGGGTGAGAACCAGTCGGCCATCTTTGTCCATGAAGACGCTGTCCACGGGCATGACACTGCCTCCGCCCCACAGGATACCGGCGTCCAGGTACCCTTCCTTTTGTTCCACACCCAGCCATCCGGCCCCGCCGCCCGGGATTGTCAAGGCCCAGTTACCCACAAAGGGGCAGTCGGCGGCAGAACTGAACGCCGAGAGCGCCAGAAAGCCGACCAGGAGAGCGAAATTGCGAACTGCTTTACGATTCATACGGTGACCATCCTTTCAAAACGTGGATCTTTGAGGGAGACGCGAATGAGCCTCCATGTTGCCGAGTCAAGGATGAAACTTTCTGTCAAATAACAGGGAAGTCTTACCGTAACTGCGGGCTGGACGCAAGTCTTGTTTCTGAAAAAGGCAAGAGAAACGGTTACGGAAGAGTCGGGGGTTTTCCTTGACTCTTAGGGGGAGGCGCGACAAAATAACCGGATTCCTGGGGGCCGCGAGAGGTCGCCAGACCCAATTCCGTCGGCATTGAGGAGGGGTCTTGCGCCAGAGCGTGGGCAGATGGAGAATAGAATGAGCGCGCGAAAATCCAGAAAAAAAGAACTCGATTTTTCAGAGTTCCAGTGCCGGAGGTGCGGGCGGTGTTGCACGGGCGAGGGGTTTGTGAATCTCGAACCGGAAGAGTGCCTGAAAATTGCGGATTATCTGGGGGTTTCGCTGGAGCAGTTTATTGAAGAATACACCCGCCACGAAGAGGGTTTCCAGCGGTGGCTGAAGGATGGAAAAGGGGAGGATATCCCCTGTATCTTTCTGGAACGCGACCAGAACGGTCTGGCGTCGTGCAGCATTGAGGGGCCTGCCAAACCGCGCCAGTGTTGTGGATTCCCGATGACGTGGCGTTATGAAGGCATTGAGACCTGGTGTGCCGGGTTTCAGGAGGATGGAGAAACTCGTGACCCAGAAGATTGAGAATGCGAATCAGGTTCAGAAACACTCGGAACTGGACCTGCGGATTGAGGATCTGGCCTATGGGGGCCAGGGATTGGGCCGCATTGACGGTTATGTGATTTTTGTGGGGGGCACGGTGCCGGGGGATCTGGCGCACGTGCGGATTGTAAAACGCAAGAAAAGTCATGCCGAGGCCGAATTGATCCGGATTGTGGAACCGTCCCCCGATCGTGTGGAACCGGTCTGCCCTCTGTTTGGTCAATGTGGCGGCTGTTCGTGGCAGAACATGAACTATTCTCTGCAATTGCGCCACAAGCAGCGCCAGGCCGAATCGGTCTTCGAGCACCTGGGCAAGGTGAAGCCCGAACGGATACTGCCCATCATCGGTTCGCCGACCGGGTACCGCTACCGCAATAAAATGGATTTTACGTTCGGGACGAACGACGAAGGGCAACCCATCATCGGGTTCCACCGCCCCAAGCAGTTCAGCCACATCCTGGAGGTGCGCCGTTGTTACCTCCAGCCCGAGCCGGTGGACCGCCTGCTCGAGGCGATGCGGACGTGGGTGCGCGCGAAGGGCTTGACGTCGTACAACCCATTCAACCATAAAGGTTTTCTGCGCCACCTGATTATCCGCCACAGCGTGGACAGCGGGGGCATTGTGGCCGTGCTGTTGACCGGGCGTGGACAGTTGCCCGATGCCGAGGAACTGGTCGAGGCGCTGCGCGAGGCCTGTCCCGAGTTGCAGGCGTTTGTATGGGGTCTCAATGAAGGCTGGGCCGACATTGCCCGGCAGGACCGCGAGGAGTGGCATTGGGGCGAGCCGTTGCTGATCGAGAAACTGGGCGGATTGAAATTTCGGGTCTCCCCGATGTCGTTTTTCCAGGTCAACACCCGCACGGCGGAACTGCTGTACGGGGCGGTGCGCGATTTTCTGGGTGAAGAAGCCGTCTCGATGCGTCTGCTCGACGCCTACTGTGGTACCGGAACCATCGGGCTTTTCTGCGCCGACCGGGCGCGTGAGATTGTGGGGATCGAACTGATCCGCGACGCGATCTGGGACGCGCGGCTCAACGCCAAAGAGAACGGGATCGAGAACTGTCTCTTCCTGGCCGGTTCGATGCGCGACCGGTTGCCGCTGGCCGCCGAGACAGGCCCCTTTGGACGCGTGATCATGGACCCGCCGCGTGGCGGCATGGACAAACGCTCGCTCAAGGGGTTGCTGGAACTCCAGGCGCCCGTGCTGATCTATGTCTCGTGCAATCCGGCCACCCTGGCGCGGGATGTGGTGACCGTTTGCGAGGCGGGGTACCGGGTGACCCTGATGCAGCCGGTGGATCTCTTTCCCCAGACGTTCCACATCGAGACCGTGGTGCGTTTCGACCGGGACGATCAGGTCCGACCGGACTTTTCCGCGTTCGACAATCTGGATGACTCGGAAAGCATTCCGGAAGGGGAGACGGGGACGGTTTGAGCGGGGGAACAGGTTTTATAATCTTTCATCTGACTTTGCAGGACAAGTGGGAGAAGAAGGAAGAGGGTCTTTGCGCCTGCTTGAGCAGGCGTTTCTTTGCCCCCGGCTTCAGCCGGGGGGCTTGCCGGGAAAATAGGATTGAAGCGCGCTTCAGCGTGCTTCCCGTCCGGTTTCAATCCAGAGCCATTGGGTTGGAAAGCCCGGCTGAAGCCGGCTGAGAAAGAAAAGAAATGGGGATACTGATCCCCCCGCCTGAAGGCGGGGGCAAAGAGGAGCCTGCTGAAGCAGGCTGAATTCTGAGCCGATGCCAGTGGGTTTCAGGAATCGGACCAGACAACCCGGTCGGGTTCGCGGTAAAAGTTACCGAGATTTTCAGGAGGATGTGTTTTGTTTTCAGGGATCAAACTGGTTGTGTACGATCTTGACGGCACCCTGGTGGATGCGTTTGCGGACATTGCGGCGGCGGTGAATTATTCGCTGGGGAAGAATTTCGGGGCCGCTCCCATTCCCACGTCCGTGGTGATGCGGTATGTGGGCCACGGCGGACGGCATCTGGTCCAGTCGCTTTTAATCAACGGTCATGCTGTGGCGCCCGGTTCGGAACCGGGAGAATTTACCGAATCGGACTTCGACCGCGCGTTTGCGGACTGGCGCGCGTATTATCTGGAACATCCGGCCGATCTGGCCCGCCCATACGAGGGAGTGGTCGAGGCGCTCCAGACGCTTCATCAGCGGGGAATCCGTCAGGCCGTGTTGTCGAACAAATCCGACGATCTGATCAAGTTGATCGTCCAGAATCTGGGGCTGGAACCGTATCTGGACTGGGTCCAGGGGGAAGCGGTGGGTCAGCCAAAAAAACCGGACCCGGTGGTGCTCTGGCAGGTGATGGAACGCTTCGGCGCTTCGGCGGGGGAAACGCTGATGGTCGGGGATGGGGTGGCCGACATGCAGGTGGCGGCCAATGCCGGGGTCGCCGCTGTCGGCGTGACCTACGGCGTGAGTTCCGCCGATGAGATCCGGAACCTGGGCGCGCGGGTGGTTCTGGATTCATTGGCCGGTCTGAGCGCTCTGATCCAATCGGACGGATGCCAGTAGAATCGGTACAGTATAAACAAAAGGCAACCTTTTAGCCGTTGTTGCATGTGGTTGATTTCTCTCGGGAACCATAACTGCAAGAAACCGAGAAAATCGCTAAAGACGCGAAAAAGTGAAAGTTTCGCGTCTTGGGGGTTCCACTTACAGAGGTTGGCTAAAGCAGGCTTACAACCGAAGAACCGCCGTTGAGCGCCAACGGCGCGGATTTATGCCAGCCTGGGGCAAGCGAAGCGTCGCCCCAGGAAAAGCGCTCCTTCTCGCTTAAGGGCTGAAGGCCCGGACTATGACGGGAGCGAGGGACGCCATACCGAATAGAGGTTGCGTTCCCTGTGGCATCCTGCTTGACAGAATCTTGGGGCCTGTGCGAATCTATCCCCGTCAAAGCACACCGCCGGGCATCCGGAACCCTCCCCCTTCGAGGGGAGGTGTCTCCACCCGCCGGGCCGCAGCCCCTGAAAAGTGGGAATATGTAAGGTGTCCCCTGATTCTGATTCCGATTCACGACTCGTAAGGTGTCCCCCGATTCCCGATTCCAACACGATAAATGGCTGTCCCGTTGGTATATGTATTCGCAACGGGCATGTCGGAATGGGAATGGGAATACCAACTGAATTCCTGAATCTGATTCGGTAGATCAAAAAGCGCTAGTGGGAAACCGCTGGCGCTTTTTCGTTGACTCATGAACACGGGGACAAGTACAGTCTTGTTATCTTGTGAAACGGGAGGGAAGAATGGACATAGAAACGTTTGTCTCGGAAGCAATCAAACAGATAGTTAATGGGGTAAACAAGGCTAGTGAGTATGCTTCCGAAAAAGGAGCTGAGGTTCCCCCCGTCCATTGGACAGGGATCGGGTAGGATTAAGGTGTGACGCCTGACGACCCGATCATGTTTTTTTCTCGCTTATTTGACGGAAGGGGCGGTCGGGGTCGGTTCCCGCGTCCCGTCCCCTTCGCGTCGTTTTGAGGGCATCTTTAACCTACCATTCGGCGCTGATCGGATCAATTCATTTGGTCAGCGAAATCTCTGTTTTGCTGCTTCGCAGTCTCAAAGCCGTTCGCCCAGTGAACCTCCTGGGGCGTGCGGTAGCCAAGCGACTGATGCGGCCGCTGCGTGTTGTAGAATCGGAAGTACGCCCCGAGCGCCTTGTCCGCAGCGGGCGGGTCCGCATACTCGCACAGGTACACCTCCTCGTACTTCACGCTGCGCCACAGGCGTTCCGTGAAGATGTTGTCGAAGCAGCGGCCCCGCCCGTCCATGCTGATCCGGATGCCGCTCTCCTCCAGCCGTTTCGTGAACGCCCCGCTGGTGAACTGCACGCCCTGGTCGGTGTTGAAAATATCGGGACACCCCAGACGCAGCGCCTCGTCGAGAGTCTCGACGCAAAACGAGGTGTCGAGCGAGTTCGAGAGCCGCCACGCCAGCACGTAACGGCTGAACCAGTCGATCACCGCCGTCAGGTAGAGAAAACCGCCCGCCAGGCCGATGTACGTGATGTCGGACGCCCAGACCTGGTTGGGGCGCACGATCGGCAGATCCCGCAGCAAATACGGGTACTTCTTGTGCTGCGGCGCGCTGTGGCTCAGGCCCTTGCGCGGCGCCACGGCCCGCAACCCCATCACCCGCATGAGCCGCTCGACCCGCTTGTGGTTGATCGGCTGGCCGAGGGTGCGCGAGAGGTGCGCGGTCATCTTGGGCGAACCGTAGAACGGAAAGCAGGTGTAGATCTCGTCGATCCGGCGCATCAGTTCCAACTCCTGAGGGTCGCGTTCCACCGGCTGGTAGTAGTAGGTCGAGCGCGGCAGACCGAGCAGGGCGCACTGGCGCGAAATGGCCAGTTCCCCGTGCCCCGGCTCCACCAGCGCCCGCGCCTGGCCGGGGTCAAGCGCCGCACTTTTTTTAGCCAGTCGAGTTCCACCTTGAGCCGTCCGATCTGCTCGTAGAGTTGGCTGGTCTCTTCCGCCTCCTTTCCCGGCCGCTTGCGCCGGTCGGCGAAAGCCCCGCTCAGGGATTCCACCGCCTGCTTCTTCCACATCACCACCTGGTGGGGATGGATGCCGCGCTCGCTGGCAATCTCATTGATCGTCCGCTTGCCGCGAATTGCCTCCAGTGCCACCTCCGCCTTGAAAGACGCACTGAAACGTCGCCTCTTTTCGCTCATTTTCCCCACTCCTTCCTGGACACAAGCCTAACAGAATACCACCTTAAAGGCCTGTCCAGTTTTCGGGGGGAACTTCAAGCACTTGTAAATCCTTGTCATACGAAGCCAAAGATAGAGTCCGTGGCTGATGGGTCATACAGAAATGTTGAAACGATAGAATTCGATTTATCTGTAACTGTGGTCGAGGGTGAACACACAAAGGGTGGAGTGGGCGCAAGTGTGGGGATATTCCACTTAGGAGCGATGGGACAATCCAATTCTCAGAGCAGTGAGATTTCTCGAATACGTTTTTCTATTCCGGTAGCTCTTCCACAATGGACCTCGAAATAATTCCTCTCAGGCAATGGAGAAACGTAATGTCCATCCGTCTCACCTGTCCTCAATGTGGAATGAGTAGCGATGTCCCAGATCATTTTGCTGGTTCTACTGGAAAATGCAATAAATGTGGGACAATGGTCATAGTCCCGTCGTTTGCGTCACTCGATGAAATGATACCGAAAGAAGAAAATAATGAAGATGTCTATGCTATAGAGCGCGTCTCTCCGGTAGAATATACCCCTGCAATAGTAATACCAGAAGACCCTTTAACAGTAGAAATTGCCGCAGCCGAACAGAGAATGTCCTTCATAATCGATCAGATTGAAGAGGCAAAGCGGATTATTCAATCTTGGAATGATGCGTCTGTCAATCTGTCGCAAAGCGCAGCAGAAGCACGAGCCGAGAATCAAGCCAGCGGGCGTGGTTTTATGGGAAACTTTCTTGGTTCTTCGTATCGGGGGGCCTGCCGCAGGGCGGCGGCTGCTTCAAATGCTGCAATAGCCAGAGACGTGGCGGAAAGACGAGCGCAAATAACGGAAGGTAAACGCGAAGCACGAGAATACCTCAAATCTCTACAGGCTGACTTGGCATCCGAAAAGGAATATCTGAAGCAGATAAAACAGGAAATTAAAACTCGGGACAAAGGTAAAAAAAGCCAGAATGGACATCTTGATCTCTTGAAAAAACTCAAAGAAGCACATGAGGCTGGTTTGCTTACGTATCAGGAATATGAGGAAAAGCGAAGAAAACTGGTATCTCAGATTTGATAGATTCTGCGGTTCTATTGGGATAAATACCACAGGGAATTCGGAATTCGCGGGGCGCCATACTGATTAAGACCAATAGCAAATCGCCCGCCCCCTCTTTTGCTGGGGCGGGCGAGTCCATTTTCGCAAGTATTCAGGGTGGTGGTTTTTATTTTGCCGGTTTGGTTGCCGGTTGGGGGGCGGATGTTTGTTTGCTGTCCCCCTTGGGGGCCGCCGGGGCCTTCTCCTGTTTTTCCGTGGACGGCTTGGGCGCCGCCATTTTCTTCGGTTCGGCCGGTTTCGCGTTTTCCGCCGGTTTGGTCGGTTTCGCGCTTCCCACCGGTTTGGGGGCGGCGGGGGCGGCTTCTTCGCCCGTTGCGGCCGGCTCGGGGGGACCGGCCTGCGCCTTCAGCGCGGTGTTCGGCTCGGTCAGGGCCTTTTGTGTCTTCATGAACTTTTCGGCGATCCAGCCGGAAATCTCATAGACCCAGGGGCCGTGTTTCTTGTTGAACTCGGGGATGGCCTCCTTGGCCGTGGTGGCGGCAGTCAGGGCGGCGGCCTGAGTTTCGGTGGTGGCTTTGTCGCTGTCGGTCAGGAAGGGTTCGCCATAGGCGGCGCTCAGTTTGATGTAGTCCTTCTGGCCCTCCTTGTGCGAGACGGCGACGGTGTAGATCGTGCCGTCCTTGCTCGTGGCGGTAAAGGTGGTGTCAAACACCAGATCCTTCGTCTTGGGACTGTCCACCGACAACACATCGGTCATGCGCAATCCGTTCAGTGCGCTGGCCACCGAGTCCACTTCCGTTTTCTTGGTCTGCAGGTCGGGGGGGATGTTCTGGAGTTCCAGTTTTCCGTTCTGGTAGGCCAGTTCCACAGTTGCGGTGGTGGGGCGGGCGATGGCCACCTTGACGATCTTGTCCGCCGGGACGGAACTGATCGAGGTGTCCACCCAGGCGCTGAGCGCCGGATTCATCTTGAAGATTTCATCTTCGACCAGATAGACATTCGGATCGCTCGCGAGTTTGACATAGCGCCCGCCGCCCTTGGGAGGCATCCCCGTTTCCATGTCTGGTTCCGCGCCGGACTTGCGGTCCTTGCCCAGATAGAGCGCGACGAGGTCCTTTTGCCCGGAGTCGGTGAGGCGCACACTGGCTTCGTACTCCGCCTCGTCTTTCAGGCCGAACTTCGAGTACCGCTCCGGATTGGCTGTAAGACGGTCATTGACCTTCATTTCGGAAAGCCCCAGAACCAGTTCATTGATCTTCTTGGGGTCGGCGGGGTAGCCGTTGGCCGTTTCGACTTTCCAGTCGTCGCCTTCTCCCTTGGCCAGGACGATGCTTTCCTGTTTCTTCTTGATCTCGACCCGGGCGATCTTTTCGAGATCGGTGTCCAGACTGGCCAGCAGGCGCTCGCCGAGCGCCGCGCCGCCCTGGGCCGACTCTGTCCCCTTCGGGGGCTTCTGGGGAGCAGACTGGTTCTGATAGAGGTAGTAGGCGCCGGCGCAAAGCCCGATGGCAATCACACACAGCATGAGAAGTTTATTGGTTTGCATGACTCCGCTCATCCGTACTTCTTGAGGTTTCAGTCTCGAACATCCAGGCTCGAGATGCAGGGCATTTGAACTGCCGTCACGAACGGTTCGCGTTTTGCATGGCCTTTGTGCGCCGCGAACTGCGGATAAACGCCAGCGCGAGGCTGAACAGAACGACCAGCAGGGGCATCAGGGCAATATTGAGGAATTCCAACCGGGTGCCCAACTGCTCGACGTTTTCGCGCAGGTTGCGGCGTACTTCGCGCAGTTTCTGGCGCGTTTCGGCCCGGCTCTGGCTGACGTTGTTTTTCTCCTTGGCCAGCTGGGCCGACAACAGTTTCTGGTCTTTTGTCCCGCTCTGCAACTGTTGCCAGCGGGCCTCGACTTCCTCGAGTTGTTTCTTCAGGCTCTGTTCCTCGGCCATCCATTTTTCCTGGGCAGCCTGCTGGATTTCGGCCACCTTGGTGAAGGGGCGTTGCGACGTGCCGCGCGAACGCAGGGAGATGAGATCCTGAGAACCGGAGAGTACTTCCGCCACGTTCAGCACGAAGTTCAGGTTCTGGTTGATCGGGTTGAGCAATTCCATTCCCAGGACGTTCTGGACCTGAACGGAGAACTCGTTGGCCAGCATGTCGGCGTCGGCCACCACGATCACGGTGGTTTCCTTTTCGCTTTCCGTCAGGTGTTTCTTGTTAGGATCGGCCGGCGGAGTCGGCGGTTTCGGGGTATCGCTTTCTTCGGGCTTGGCCGGTTCATCGGCGGGTTTTCCATCCGGGAAGGCGCTCTTGAATTTTCCGGTGAGTTTGTAGGCCAGAACCTGCTTGGCCTTCTCCTGCGTCGAGGTCTGGTAGTCGCTCTGCACCTGTTCCGGATCGCCCATGAATTTCATCATCGTGCCGTCCAGTGTGCGGCCCGCCTCGGTGGTTTCCAACAGAGGTTCCACCTCAATGCCTTCGGTTTGCGCGGCTTTCTGAAGGCCGCCAGCCGAGATGCAGAAGATGCTCGACAGGCCATCCGTCAGGATTTCGCTCTTGGCGACATTCGGCTCCTTGAGTTCCAGCCAGGTGATCATGTTTCGCACTTCCCCTCGGTTCGTGGGGACTTTCAGAGCCATACCGGGGTCGGCTACAATCTTGGGGGTGGGACCACTGGGTCCTCCCGGCATTCCCATCATACCGGCGGGCGCGGCTTCTCCGCTGACCAGTTCCACGCCCCAGGACTTCAGCAGTTTGGGCATGTCGGAATGGAGTTGCATCTGCATCATGGCCTGCGGGTTCATCTGTCCCATCTGGCTCATGGCCCGCCGGTCCGATTCGCACAGTGGATCCACAAAAGTGATGACCTTGCCCCCCGCCAGGACGTACTGGTCGATCGCGTACTGCAGTGTCTCCGACAGGTTCTTCGGATGGATGATCATGAGGAGGTTCAGATCGCTGGGGATTTCTTTCGCGCTCTCCTCGATTTTCGTCACCTCGAAATTCATCTGGCGCAGCTGGTTGACAAAGACCCAGGGACGTTCCTGTTGCTGCTGGCGTTGCATCATGGGATTCGGGGGAGTGGCGCCACTTCCCATCACCGGCAAGCCGCTGAGGACGCCCACTTTTTTCTTTTCCGGGTGCGTGACGGTGTAGAGCGCTTTGGTGATTTCGTACTCGATCGAAGATTCGCGGCGCGGGTCGAAGAAGGGAATCGCCACCTCCTCGCCTCCTTCGTCGCGGATGACGAGTCCGAGGTAAACAGTTCCGGTTTCCTCAGAAACGGGAACGCCCTGAATACCGGCTTTCTCCGCGATTTCCTCTTCGGCGGTGTCGGGACGCGGATCAATGATCTCCAGCGTGAGCTTTCCGCCCGAATAGGCCTGATATTCCCGCAACAGTTCGACGATGCGGTTGGCGTAATCGCGCAGAAAGGGCACGCTGGCCAAAGCCGTCCGCGAGAAGAAGAACCGCGCGGTGACCGGGGCGTCAATGGTTTTGAGCGTGTTGCGCGATCCTTCCGACAGGGTGTAGAGTTTTTCTTCCGTGATGTCGAGCTTGACGCGGTTGAGCAGGAGGGAACCGATGAGGTTCACCGCCAGCACGATGACCGCGACCACAACAAGAGCCACAATGGCGTTCATTTTTCTCTGCATGGTTTGTTTCCTTTATCGTTCTATCCGGCACAGATTGCGAAATGTGAGGGCTATACTTGGCGCGTTCATCAGCGCGCGCGGTTCATCTCCAGAATCACGACACTGGCGCTCAGCCACCCTACGATCAGGGAGAGGAAGAAGATCAGGTCGGTGAGTTGGATCATGCCGCGTTGAATCGAGACAAAATGGGTGAGAAAACTCACCGAGGCCACCGCGTCGGCTACGGCCATGGACCAGCCGTTGAAGAAGTCCTGGACCACATCAAGCCCAGCCAGGATCAGGAGAAGGCTGACCACTACGGACAGGATGAAACTGATGACCTGATTCTTCGTCAGAGCCGACATGCACACCCCGATCGCCAGGAAGGCGCCCGCCATGAGAAACGACCCCAGATACCCCGTGACAATCACGCCCGTGTCCGGGTTCCCCAGATAATAGACGGTGAAGATCATAGGGAAAGTCAACGCCAGTGAGATCCCGATGAAGACCCATGCGGCGAGAAACTTGGCCAGGACGGCCTGACTGAGCTGGGTGGGCAGGGTCATCAGAAGTTCGATTGTGCCGCTTTTGCGCTCTTCGGCCCACAACCGCATCGAGATGGCCGAGACCAGGAAGAGGTAGAGCCACGGGTGCCAGGTGAAGAAGGGCGCCAGAGAGGCCTGACCTTCTCCGCCGTTGAAGAATCGGCCAATTTTGAAGGTGAAGAGGCCGGTCAGGAACAGAAAGATCACGATGAAAACATAGGCGACGGGTGTCGCAAAATAACCTTTTAACTCGCGTTTGAAAATCGGGACCAGGCAGCTCATGTGCGCGCGACCTCCTTGGTGGTAATTTCACGGAACACCTCGGTGAGATTCCCGCTCTCGACGGTGAGTTCCTCGATTTGCCAACCGCGCTCCGCGGCCAGAACGGCCAGACCGTGCGCGACGCTACGGCCCGGCTGCGGAAAGACCGTGAAGTGGATCTGCCCGTTGGGCGACTTGATTTTTTCAACCTCACGCACACCCGCCACTTTTTCGAGCGCGGCCACTTCTACCTCCTGGCCATTGGGCGCGCTGAGACTCAGGCGCACCGCGCCGTAGTAGCGCGATTGGCGCATCAGGTCGTCCGGAGTTCCGTCGGCCACAATCCGTCCCCCCGCGATGATGATGGCGCGCGTACAAACCGCTTGAACCTCTTCCAGGATGTGGGTCGAGAGAACGATCGCTTTTTCGGACGCCATCTGGCGGATCAGCGTGTGGACCTCATGTTTCTGGTTGGGATCGAGTCCGTCGGTGGGTTCGTCGAGAATCAGAACCGGGGGATTGTGCAGCAGCGCCTGAGCCAATCCCACCCGGCGCTGGTACCCTTTCGAGAGCGTCTCGATCGGTTGTTCCCGCACATTGAGCAGCCAGCACATGTCCAGAGCGCGCTCAACGGCTTTGTTCAACTCTGCGCCGCTGAAGCCCCGCATTTCGCCGATGAAACGCAAGAACGAAGTCGGGGTCATGTCCACATAGAGGGGGTTGCTCTCGGGGAGATAACCGATCAGTTTCCGCGCCTCCATCGAGTGGGTCAGGATATCGTACTGTCCGATGGACGCCGTGCCCGAGGTGGGCGGCAGGAAGCAGGTCAACATCCGCATGACTGTTGACTTGCCGGCTCCATTCGGTCCGAGGAAACCGAGCACTTCGCCCTTTTCCACGCGGAACGAAACCCCTTTGACCGCCTCGATCGGGCCGAAAACCTTCCGTAACATGTTGGTTTCGATCATGATCATTGCTTCGACCTTCCGATAGATACAATTTCAAAATCGGGAACGGGGCCCAAACCCCTCCACGATTGAGGGTGTAGCAAATTTGTTGCCAGAAGGATAATCGAAAAATGGCGTAAAAGAAGGGGGAAGAAAGGTTCTATCACAGAAAAGTGTGCCAGCACGGCACACGAAAGCCGACTTCAGACGATCTCTGTGACATCTTGTCGCACGATAAGAGGCTGAAAGACGGGGCGCCGGACTGATCCCATCTTCCCGGCTCTTCAAGTCAATCGGGCCGGGCATTCATCAAGGAAAACCCGGCCCGGATTCAAGATCGCTCAGAAGAATTTTCAGGAACAGCACATTTCCAGGATAGCGCGCGCGATGCGTTCGAGGTGTTCAACCCGGTCCACACACCCTCGGGCAATCGCCTCCTTGGGCATGCCGAAAACGACTGAACTGGCTTCGTCCTGGGCAATGGTACTGGCGCCGGCCTGCTTGAGCATCACCATGCCATTCGCTCCATCGGCGCCCATGCCGGTCAGAATAGCCGCGACGGTATTGGCCCCCGTGACTTTTGCGGCCGATTGAAAAAGCACCTCGACCGAGGGACGGTGCCGACAAACCAGTGGACCGTCGCGCACCTGCGCCTCAAGGCCCACTCCGACGCGCCGCAGAGTCAGGTGGGAATTTCCGGGCGCAACCAGCGCCAGGCCCGGACGGAGTTTATCGCCATTCTCGGCTTCTTTAACGTCGAGGTCTGACAGGGAATTGAGGCGATTGGCAAACGCCAGCGTGAAATACTCCGGCATGTGCTGCACGATCAAGATGGGAGGCGTTTCCCGTGGCAGCTGCTCCAGGACGACGCGCAACGCTTCAGTGCCCCCGGTTGAGGCTCCGATGACAATGACCTTGTGCTGGTTGCGTCGCAATTCGGGAGGAGGGGCTAAGACTCTTGCGCGGGCGTAACCGGTTCCCCGTACGTGTGCCAGACTGGTTGCGGTCACTCCCAGGGGACGTCCTTTGGCGTCTGTTGTGGCTGTCTTTGGCACAAAGCGCCGGATCCGGGCGCGCGCGGCCGCTTTGATTTTATCAATCAGGGCGATCGAGACTTCATGCAGGCCATCAGATTGGGTGCTTGACGGTTTGGCGACCACGTCCACTGCGCCCAATTCCACGGCTCGCATGGTCAGATCGGCGCGTTCCCGCGTCAGGCTGCTGCACATGACGACCGGAAGGGGCATGTGGGTCATGATTTTTTCCAGGAAGGTCAGGCCATCCATTCGGGGCATCTCGATATCGAGGATGACCACATCGGGTTTCAGTTGCACTATTTTTTCCCGCGCGTCGTACGGATCGGCTGCCGAGGCTATCACGGTTATTTCTGGGTCCTGAGACAGGAGTTTCGTCAGGACGCTGCGCACAACGACCGAGTCATCTACAAGGAGGACGCGAATGGGATTGGGCATCATATCAAAGCGCCTTGCTGGGGCGGGATGCGTGAATTCTCACCCCGTATCAAGGATGGAGATAGATCGTCGGTTTGACAAACCGAAACGGCGTATTGATGGAATTCAAACTCTCACTGTGTCCGATGAGCAGATAACCGCCGGGATGCAGGTACTTGTAGAATTTGTTGACCAGCTCTTCCTGAGTCTTTCGGTCGAAATAAATCATCACATTCCGACAGAAGATCACATCGAACTTGCCGGAAAAAGGAAACTTTGGATCCATCAGGTTCAGTCGGCGGAAGGTCACCATCTGGCGGACGGCTGGTTTGACCCGGTAACAGATGCCTTTGGGGCTTGTCTCTTTGGTAAACCCTTCGTGCCGCAATTTAGCCGGAACTGGATGGACACGGGCTTCCTCGTACACCCCTTCCGCTGCATGTTGAAGAACCCCGGTGGAAATGTCGGTGGCCAGAATTTTGGCATCCCAGTTGTTGGGGCTGCCCGCCAGAGCTTCGCGTAAGACCAACGCCAGCGTGTAAGGCTCTTCGCCCGAAGAGCATCCGGCGCTCCAGATGCGCAGGCGGTAGGATCCGCTCCGCTTGGCCTGGTCAATCAGAGCTGGGAAGACCGTCTCGGAAAGGAACTGGAAATGTTGATTTTCCCGGAAAAAGTCTGTTTTATTCGTCGAAATCGCATCCAGCATCAACGTGAGTTCCACGCCTTGCGAATCGGATTCCGAAATAACCTGGTAGTATTCTTCAAAGCTGTTCAAATGCAAGGCGCGGATGCGTTTCAGAAGCCTGGAACGCACCAGTTCCCGCTTGGAATCGCCCAGGGATATCCCGGCGTTCTCATAAATCAATTGGCAGAATCGGTAGTAGAGGCGATCCGACAATTCGATATTCGTCAACAGCTGACTCACTCGAATTTTCCTCCCGTACTGACAAGCGGATCCAGAAGCGCCGCACTATCCAGGAGCAGAATCACCCGGCCTTTTGTCTTGCCCATTCCCAAAAGATAAGAAGTGAGACTGGGATCCGAGAAGCGGGGAGGCGGTTCGATGGCTTGCGCGTCGAGATCGGTCACTTCGTCAACCTGATCGACGATGACTCCTGTAACCGTGACGCCCGTGTCTATGATGATGATACACGTTTCCTCCTGATAAGCCTTCTCGGACATGCCGAGTTTCAGACGCAAATCTATGACCGCGATCACCTGGCCTCGCAGGTTGATGGCGCCTTTGAGGCAGGGAGTCGTATCGGGCACATGGGTGATGTTTTGCATCCCAATGATTTCCCTGACTTTCAGAATCTCAACGCCATAGTATTCTTCATTCAGGATGAAGGTCAGGTATCGGCCTGCGAGTCGGGCTGTTTCCGCACGCACAGTCGGGGTGTTGTTCTGCGTTTCCATGCGCATCTTCCTCTCTTGCTCATCTGCATCCGTTGGCACAGGACATTCCGGGCCGTATCAGGATTCCAAAGCCCGCTTGATCAAGCCATCCACGTCGAGGATCAATCCCACTCGTCCATTCCCCAGGATGGTGGCGCCCGTTATGCCGCGCACGTCGCGGAACTGATCGCCCAGATTCTTGATGACGATCTGCTGTTGGCCGACCAACTCATCCACCATGACGCAGGCGCGTCTCCCCACATTCTCGACAATCACGACCAGCGCCTTGGTCGGATCTGTCGTTTTCGGTTCAATATGCCACAATTGATAAAGCCGCAGAAGCGGAATCAGGCTGCCTCGCACATTGACCAGTTCCCCCTGCTCTGTCACGGTTGAGAAGTCTTCCGGGCGGGGGCGGAGCGACTCCTGAATCGAAATGGTGGGGATGATGTACTGTTCTTCCCCGACCTGTACCACCATGCCGTCAATGATGGCGAGAGTCAAAGGCAGGCTGATGGTGATCGTGGTCCCCCGGCCTTCTTCGGAACCCACCTCAATGCTTCCACGCAGTTTTTCGATGTTCCGACGCACGACATCCATGCCGACCCCGCGTCCGGAAATATCGGTAACCACCGCCGCCGTTGAAAAACCAGGCGCAAAGATCAAGTGAAAGATTTCCTGATCCGACGGGGTCGCATCTGGACGCAACAGACCATTTTCGATGGCCTTTGCCAGAATGCGCGGACGGTTCAGACCTTCTCCGTCGTCCTTCACGCGGATCTTGATCCGATCGCCTTGATAGAAGGCGTCCAGGTTGATGGTTCCGGTTTCCGGTTTGCCTTTGGCGAGACGCTCCGCCGGACTTGATATTCCGTGGTCCACCGCGTTGCGCAGCATGTGAACCAGCGGGTCGCCGATCTGCTCGACGACGGTTTTATCCAGTTCGACATCTTCACCCGTCATGACCAGATTGACTTTTTTATTCATCTTGGCGCTGGCGTCACGGACCAGGCGGGTCATCTTCTGGAATGTCTGACGGATGGGCATCATCCGCAGGGCCATCGAGCGGTCCTGCAACTCTTTCGTGATCTTGCTGAGATGCGACAGGTTGCGCTCGAGCATCTGGTCGTTATTGTTGTGTTTCAAGGCCATTTGGACCACTTGCGATTCAATGATGACCAGCTCGCCAACCAGGTTGACCAGATGGTCAATCTTCTCCGTGTCCACTTTAATGGCTTTGGCGACTCCAGCGGCTGTAGCCGCGGCAGCGCCCCCTGTTGCCGCGCGCTGTTGTTCCAAGGCTCTGTCCACAGTTGCCGGCGTGGTTATGCCCGTCTTGGCCAAAACCTCTCCCAGGGGCGCGTCCTGCAGTTCCAGCGCCGCTTCCAACTGTTCCGACGTAATATCGCCATTCTTGACCAGAATTTCTCCCAGGCGGCGGGGACTGGCGGGAGCGGATTCCTGAGCCACCGGGTTTTCCAGGAATGTTTTTATCCGCCGTCGGATGGGACCAAACACGACCAGTGGCAGGTTTGCCGAAACCTGTTCCCGGTTTTCACTTCTGGCTTCCAGAACCAGGTTGAGATTTGCGATCATCTGTTTAAGCGCGTCCACTGACGCCAGACAGAGCTCAATGGCCCGATTCGACACGGAAATCTGTTTATTGCGCAAGCGGTCGAGCAATGTTTCCGTATCGTGAGCCAGCCCGCTGAGTCCTGTCAGATACAGGAAACCCGCATCGCCCTTGATGGAGTGAATAGCCCGGAAAATTCCGTTGATCAGTTCCGGATTGTCTGGGGTTTGTTCCAGACTGAGAATCTGCTCTTCGATGGTTTCTGTATGTTCGTTGCACTGCAGCACGAAGCGTTTGAGCAATTCGATGTCGTCCGAATCACCCAGGGACGCCGGGATTCCACGCGATGCATAGTTTTCATCCGACAGGTCTCCCGCTTCCTCGACCGGTTCCGGGACGGGGGTGGGGGGAGGAGGAGGCGTGGCCACTGCGGGGCGAACGGGTGGCGCAACTGCTTCCCGTCCCTCGATAATGCAGTGGAGTTCCTCACGGATGGATGCAAAGAACACCGGCTTGACCCGAACCGCAGTCGGGTCGGGCGCGTCGCAGACCTGCACCAGATTGGCCACCATGTGTTTGAGAGCGTCAACCGAGCGCAAACAGGCTTCTACGACTTGGTTTGTTATGTTTATCTGTTCTTTTCGGCATTTATCCAGCAGGGTTTCCGTATCGTGGGCCAGGACGTTGATTCCCCGCAACGACAGGAACCCGGCGCCCCCCTTCATGGAGTGAATGGGACGGAAAATCGCGTTGATCAGATCAATGTCGTGGGGTTCGCGTTCAAGAGTCAGGATATTCTCTTCAATATTCTCCAGGTGCTCATTGCATTCAAACGCGAATTCACGATAAAGATCCAGATCATCCAGATTTTCCGGCAATCCGGTTGAGGCCTTCGTTTCGTCTATTGCCTCACCAGTGAACTCGATTTCCGGTTCGATCCCAAATTCGCAAGGCGGTGTGTCAGTCGGGCTTTCGGATACCAGAATAGCTGGGGGTTCGAGTTCGGTTGAAACGGTCAAGGCATTTTCCGGCTCAACTCGAGCAGTGGGCTGTTCTTCCGAAATCGGTGGGGTTGTTACGGAGGCTTCCACAAACACGGACGCGGATCGTGCATTCTCGTCCGGCATATCTACCACTGGAACCTCCAGAATGCCGAAGAGTTTTTCGATAGCGGCCTGAGTGTGGGGCGTAGTCGGTGCATTGGCCTGGTGCGCCTCTTCAATTTGTCTTCTTAGCACGGAAATCGAGTCCCGGATGACCTTGAAGATCGTGGTCGGATCACTGTAACGTTCACACAGAACGCCGGAAAGCAATTCGGTCAGCGCAAAAGTGATTTGGAAGGCGGCCTTCTCGCGGTATCGAAGCGCGGAACTTTGGATACTCTCAAAGCGCTCCATCAGGGCGACAAGGCCGGGCAAGTCTCGATTGTCCTCATCCAGTGTCATCAAATCGGCGCCTATCTGGTCGAGCAGGGGTTCGGTCTGGGAACGGAACTCCGCAAAGGACAGGGGAGAAGACGGCGCGGCAGAAAGGTTTGCCGGGTCTGGGGTCTTTTCGGTGGGCAATTCCGGGACAGTTTTTCCCAGATACCCATACAAAACTTCCAACGACGTACGTATTTCGCTTGGGTTTTCCCCGTGAGACGTTTTCTGCATGCAGGCGGCAAAAGCGGGAAGCGCCGATTGAATGGAAAGCATGACAGGGGCGGGATCCTTGAATTGGTCGCACAGGATTTCCGAAAGAAGATCTGAAATGGCCTGAGCGAAGAGGAAAACCAGCCGAGCGTCGTGCGCTTGGGCCAGATCTTTGAGAGTGTCCAGGGGATCAATCAGCGCGACGAGTTCCGTCAGATCGATCGTCCTGTTTCCCAATTGCCGGAGGTCGGATTCGATTTTGCCGAACAGTGGTTTCGCCAAGTCAAGGAACTGTGAATAATCTACAGGATTGGCAGACGCCATGGTTTTGGTACTCCCTGTGTGAGACGGTCAAGACGGTTGGAGATACGTGATCCCTTGCCTAAGATTTCTTTCGGCAGATCCAGGAGCAACCTTAAGGCCAAATCAGTCTTTTTGGCCAGATATTTTCGCGAACTTTTCGGCAGAGAGCCCACTCCCGGAAAACAGGTTTGAGAAAGTGCGCTTCCCTATCAAAATTTTGACGTTTATTCTTGCAATTCTCACGCGTTTGGGGGTATAAAAAATGCCAATAGTTTGGCGGACCGCTTTTGTGTACCGGAGCGCTTCGCCGAGTAGTGATAAAACCCATGACCGTATTCGACGGATCCGATTATAGTTACATCACAGTGTCAAAGATTGGACAAGCGCATGGTCGTTATTCGCACAAAACGGGTGCTGGTTGTGGACGATCAACCTCAGGCGTGTGAATTGTTGGCGCGTCTGTTGCGGGCTGAGGAATGTGATGTTACCGCCGCTTGTAGCACGCAGGAAGCACAACGCTTGTTGCTGGAAAACGATTTCCTGGTCTGTTTTGTGAATCTGCACCTGACCGGAGGCGATGGGTTGGAGGTGTTGCGCTTTTGCCGCCGGGAAAGTGTGAACGTCCCGGCTATTCTGCTCACATCGCATGCCTGTGTCGAATCGGCTATTCAGGCGCTGCGCATGGGCGCCAGCGACTATCTGACCAAACCCTTGCATGCCGACGAGGTGCGCGTTGCTTTGCAGCGCGTTGTGGAAGCGCGCATGGCCATGCAGGTGGAACCCTCTGAGCCGGAAGAGGTCCCCAACAAGGAAGACCACCGTACAAGTAAACGGCTGGTGGGCAAGAGCCGCCGCATGCAGGCGCTGCGCGATCTGATCCAGACGGTTGCCGCCAGTTCCAGCACCGTTCTGGTTCGGGGCGAGAGCGGAACGGGTAAAGAGTTGATTGCGCAGGCGCTGCACCACTTGAGTCCGCGCGCGCGCAAGCCCCTGATTCCCGTCAACTGCGGCGCCATTCCGGAGGATTTGCTCGAGAGCGAACTGTTCGGGCATGTGCGGGGTTCCTTTACGGGCGCGATCAGCGATCGGCCCGGGCGTTTTGTGTTGGCCAATGGGGGGACCATCTTTCTGGACGAAATCGGGGATATGAGCCCGAAATTGCAGGTGAAGGTCTTACGCGTACTCCAGGAGCAGGAACTCGAACCGGTCGGAGGCGCTGAAATCATCCGGGTTGATGTGCGGGTGGTTGCCGCGACCAATGTGGATCTGGAACATGCGGTGGAAACCCGGCGTTTTCGGGAAGATTTGTATTACCGTCTGAATGTCATTCCCATTGAAGCGCCGCCTCTGCGCGAGCATATTGAGGATTTGCCCCATTTGGCCCGTCATTTCCTGAAAGCGTTCAACAAGAGACAGCCCCGGCATGTGGAGGATTTTTCTCCCGATGTTCTGGAGGCGTTGAAGCGGTATCCCTGGCCTGGAAACGTGCGGGAACTGGAGAACCTTGTGGAACGCATGACGATCTTGGCGCGAGGGGCTGTTGTTGAACTGGATGACCTGCCTGAGCGGTTTCGTCCGCAGACTGCGGCAAGTGTTTCTAGGGTGGCCATGCAGGCCCGGTTTGCTCCGGCTTCGAATCGAATGGAGGCGTCTGGACCGAGTGAAGCGGCGGCCATGTTCGCCGCCGTTTCCGGGAATCGAATTGTTCCGGCGGCTTCCACTTACGTGGATATGCATTCCAATGGTTCGTTTGCGCAGCCGATAGCGAGTCCGGTTCCTGGGATTGCCTACCCCTTCTACCCCCCTTCCTCTACCGCTTCTCCCACGGCTCGCGCTCTGGAGGGGGTGACCGTCGAAGAACGTTTTTCGATGAACACCGCGCCGCATTCTCCCCAGTATGCGCTCCCGGGGGCTTCGGATGGAGGAGTGTTTCAACCGGTTTTTGCGTCTCCATCCGGCCAACCGGCTCCTGAAAAACGGGAAGATTCCGCCAGTTCGGCGGTGGATCTGGGTGATCTGGTGGACGAATACGAGCGCCGTCTGATTGTGGACGCACTGGAGAAGAGCAACGGGGTCAAGAGTCGCGCGGCGAAGATTCTCGGCATCAAACGCACCACTCTGGTGGAGAAAATGAAGAAGAAGAACATTTCTTTTGAGAAGAAATAGCGCCGCTCTTTTCGGGTGTTGTTGAGAAAAGATGAAACGCCGGGTTTTCCGACCGCTCTGTGCGGTTGCAGAAAACCCGGTGTTCGTTTTTCCCCTTGAACTGAGGGGGAACTATTTGATGGACAATTCGTGAATCCCGGCTGAGAAGTCTTTGGGTAGTTCAATCTCAAAGCGGATCGCGTCCGTGGTCACAGGTTTGAAGGGGGTGGTGTTGTAGCGGTCTTTTTCAACCCCGAACGGTGTCGTATTTTCGACGGGTTTCCATTGGTCTCCGTCCTTATAGGTCAAACGCCAGGATTTGGGGAGACGGCATTCTCCGATGCTGGTGTCATCGAACCAGTAGACCGTGGCTTCGGAAATCGTTTCGGACTTTTTGAAAACCAACTGGACCCATTCATTGGAACCTTTTTTCGGCCACCAGTGAAAGTAGGGATTCGAGTGGTCAATCGAACTGTTCGGTTCGAGTTGATCGGTCAGGGCGTCTACCACGCCTCCGGATGAAACGGTGATTTTGCTGGTGTGGGCCAGAGTGTCGGCGGGCAGAGGTTTGGCGGCCTGCGGTTCGCGCGCCAGCCAGACGGTCATCGGCCCTCGCCCACGGTGCGCCCAGGCGTAATAGGGGATGGCTTTGAAGGGCGCTGTCTCGACCGGTTCGATTTTGCCGTCAAGCGTACGGCGGACAACTTGCGCCTGTCCCTTGATCGTCATGACGCCATTGAGAAGGTCGGGCTGAAACTCGGCCTTCAGAGGGGTGTTGTCCTCCAGAACGAGATTGAAAACCTGACCGTCCCTGTTATCCGCAAATTCAGCGCAAAAAACGATCGGTCCCCGCTCGAGCGCCACGCGGCCCTTGTCGTCCTTAACTGCTTCATTTGCTACCACCCGGCGGACCGGCATGGGCAACGCCAACTCAACGATGTCGCCTTTCTTCCACTCGCGGCTCAACACGGCATAGCCTTTCTGAATATCGAGCGGGACGCTGTTACCATTGAGATTGAGGGTCACTTTCAAATCCGGATTGTCCAGATAACGATACAGATCGCTCGGTACGACTTGACCGCGGGCCCATCCGGGGATGCGCACCAATAGAGAAAACCGCCTGGCGCCTTTGGTCGGATTGATGGTCAGTTTCACATTTCCTTCCCACGGATACCGGCTTTCCTGCAGGATTTCCACCGTCTGTTTACCGGTGTCTATCAAGGCCTTGCCCGCCATGAAGAGGTTGACGTACACGCCTTTGGCGTCATGCGCGTAGGCATAACCGGGAATAGAGGGAATGAATCGAACCACATTGGAGGGACAACAGGAACAATCAAACCAGGGGGAACGTTCACGCCCCCGGAAATCTTCCAGAGGATTGGGGTAGAAGAATCGGTCGCCCTTGAGGGAATATCCGGAGAGAAAACCGTTGTAAATGACCCGTTCGAGGACATCCAGATATTCAGAATCGCCACTGAGGAGAAACATGCGGTGGCTCCAGAGCGCCAGGGCGATGGCCGCGCAGGTTTCATTGTAAGCCGCCGGGTTGGGAAGCACATACGGGTCGCCGAATCCTTCGATTCCGCCCCGCGCGCCGATCCCGCCTGTCAGGTACAGTTTCCGTCCCACGACATCCTTCCAGAGTTTGTCCAGCGCCTTGCGGTAGGCCATGTCGCCTGTCAGCGCGGCGATATCGGCCATGCCGGAGTACAAATAGGCCGCTCGGACCGCATGGCCGACGGCGGAGTCCTGTTCCACCACAGGCTTGTGGTCCTGACTGTATTCCCCCGCGAGGCCACGCCCATTGGCATGTCCGCGTTCGTCCAGGAGAAATTTGGCGGTCTTCAGGTATTTTTCATCACCCGTCTGGCGATAGAGTTTTACCAGTGCGAGTTCGACTTCTTCATGGCCCGGCACATCGCGCTTGGCCGTGGGACCGAACACGCCGCAGAGGTGGTTGGCGCTTCGGATGGCCACATCGAGGAGTTTGCGCTTGCCGGTTGCCTGGTAGTAGGCCACCGCCGCCTCGTACAGATGGCCGGCGCAATAGTCTTCGTGCTGCGACATGTCTTTGAAGCGTTTGTCCGGTTGTTTTTCAGGGATTGAAAAGAAAGTGTCCAGGTACCCGTCGGGCCACTGGGCTGCGGCAATTTTATCCACGACCTCGTCCACATACGCTTCGAGTTTCGGGTCGGGTTGCTGTTTCAGCGCATAAGCGGCGCCTTCGATCACCTTATATACATCGGAATCGTTGAAGAAAAGCCCCTCGAATTTTCCTTCGCGAAGTCCAGCCGCGACCTCGAAGTTCCGGATACGTCCCGTTTCTTCGCATTTTTGAAACGCATAGGGGATGGTCACCTCGCGGTTGGTCCGAATACGTCCTCCCCAGAAATCGTCGGTCACCTGGACGGCGGTGAAAGAAACCGGTGTGATGGGGTAGTCTTTCTTTTCCTGAGCCGGGGAGGTTTGAGCCAGCAGGCTCAGAAACAGAACCGTGAGGATGTGTTTCATGCGAGACGTCCTTTCCGAAACAATCTGAATCGAAAGGGATTGCCCCTTCCGTATTGAAAACGGGTTCAATAGAGAGAAGAACGCTGCGTTTCATCGTTGGACGGTGAGCGTAATCCAAGGGGGAAAAAGACCCTGGCTCAGTGGGCAATACTGGCGACGGACCCACGTTCGACCAGGCGGGGCTTGAACACTTTTTCAAGGCCGTTGATCTGTTTCTTATGCCGGATGAAATCCACCATTTTTCCGCCTACAAAATGCCCCACATCGTAGATGGAATAACTGACGGTGGTCAAAGGGGGTCCCAGAACCGATGCCAGTTCAATGTCGTCGAAACCGATTACGCTGAGATCCTGGGGGATATGCAACCCGAGGTTCTGTGCGGCTTTATAGACATCCACGGTGACAAGATCGCTGAAACAGAAAAGAGCGGTTGGACGGTTCACGGGATCGGAAAGGAGGGCGGACGCCGCGCAGAAACGTTCGTGCGACGAATTTCCACAAACGATCTTCCGGTTTTCTTCAGACGCAATCCCATGCGCACTGAGCGCCTTCTGAAAGCCTTCATAGCGTTCATGTGAAGATTTGGAGGTTTCCGGACCGGCCAAGTAACAGATGCGCCGATGACCTTTCTTGATCAGGTACTCGGTGGCCAGATACCCCCCTTTCTCGTCTTCAAAGTCCACATAGTCGAACCCGAATCCCGGCACCTTCTCGAAGGTAATCAACGGTTTGCCATTGCGGCTGAAAAGCCAGATGTGTTCCAGGTCAATCCCGCGCAGGATCGGCGCCAGAATCAGACCGTCCACCTGATAAGACGACAGGGTCCGCAAGGCCTGCACCTCGCGCTCATGATCTTCACGGGTGCTCAATGTGAGGAGGGTGTACCCTTGAGACGAAACCGCGCTTTCAATGCCTTCTATAATCAAACCGTAGTAGGGGTTGCAGATGTCGCGCACAACCACCCCGATGAGATGCGACGGCTGGCCTTTGAGCGACATGGCCATCAGGTTGGGCGTGTAGTTGTATTTTTCCGCCACTTCCATGATTTTCTTACGGGCTTTTTCGGAGACTCCGGCCTTGTTGCGCAAGGCGGCAGAGACTGTGATACGCGAGTAACCGCTGATCCGGGCAATATCTTCCATGGTAATCATGACAACACCTGCCTTGCAGGAACAAGTTCGGGTCTGAGCACGTAAACCCCGCGCTATTCTCCTGTCAGAACGCCTGAATTTCTACAAGATTCGTTTCTTCGATGAAAGAAAACACAACATTTCTTCCCCTCCCGGCAAACCAGTACAGGGGGAAGGAGCCTGAAAATTACACCAACCGGACGCGATCTCCCGAAAAGAGATCGCCGATTTTGCACGTGTAAATTAACTGGACATTCGCTCGGGGTCAAGGAAAAATCCACCTTTTCGAAATATCCCGTCGGTGAAAGCGCAAACTTCCGGCAATCGGTTACAATGGACTTCTCGCCATATTCACTTCATAATGAGGGCCGGGTAAGGAAATGTTACATCTTGAAAACAGGATGGACCGGACAGGAGAGCGCGAGCGGAGTGACACAGGCAAACCGGAATGCCAGCCCCGATACATTGGTGAACGCCTTGACGTACGATCTGCTCATGACGGGACAACGCGTCCGTCTGGTGGCGCGCGGGTGGAGTATGTGGCCGGTTCTTCGCGATGGGGATTTAGTGGAGATTGTTCCAGCCCGGGCGCAGGATTTGCAACCGGGCAACATTGGCGCCTGCGTGGAACTTTCCTCTGCTCTGGAACCGGAAGGGTTGGTGTTGCATCGGTTGGTACGGTGGGAGACGCCTGGGAAAACCTGCATTTTTCAAGGAGATGCGTGTCCCGCGCCCGACCCGCCGGTGGTAGCCGGGCGAGTGGTGGGGCGTGTCTCGGTTTGTTGGCGTCAGGGGAGGCGGAAGCGCCTGAGGTGGTGTCAGGGACGGGTGGCGCTCTTTCTGCAGCCGTTGTGGCGGACACTTTTCGCTGGAGCCGCCGCCTCTTTGCGTCTTTTTCGGGGAGGGGCTTCGCTGTCGCCGGGATCTGCCATACGGGTGGCTCAGGAACGAACCCTGTTGGCCTGTGCGGACGGGAGATTTCCTCACGGCGGAGAGGCTCGCCCTTTTTCAGGGACAGACGAGATAGTCGAAACGGTTCTCGATAACCCCGCCTATCAACATTTGATTCCGCTGATCGCTCGAGAATGCCGAGTTCGTCCAGTCGAGGATCTGAATGCGGATCTTCTGAAGCGGTTACAGACCGAAGAAGATCGGGCGTTGTTTCACAGCGCTCAGGCGGAAGGATTGCTTCGGCACCTGGCCGCGATTCTGCACAAGGCGGGACAGGAAATCCTGGTGGTGAAGGGAACCGCTCTGGCCTTCACGGGTGTTTATGCGGAACCCCACCTGCGTCAGGGCGCCGACGTGGACACGCTCTGCCTTCCCGGACAGGAGCGGGTTCTGACTGAACTCCTGTTGAAAGAAGGGTTCGAGAATGCGGAACCGGAGTACCCGGTGGAGTACTACCTGCGCTATCGGAGCGAGGTGGCGTTCTTCCGTCGCTCTGCGCCTCGCTGGCCCACACTGGAATTGCATTGGTCCGCAGGGGGCAGTCTGTTTTATGGACGCCGCTTGAGTGTCGAACGGCTCTGGCAGGACAGCAGGCCGGGGCCGTGGGGAAGCGGGTTACGGGTCTTGTCTCCGGAAATGGAACTGCTCCACAGCCTGGCGCATTTGACCAAACACCTGCGCGTCTTGCGTCCCGTCTGGGCGTTCGACATTGTGTTGCTGGCCCGGCAGGGACTGAATTGGGACCGTGTGGAACGGGAAATCGGGGCGGCTCGGTTGGAATGGCCGGCCTGGATTGTGTTTGAGTGGGTCGAGTCGCGTGTGCCGGGGACGGTGCCGCCCGATTTGATCCGTCGGATGCGGGCAGGCCGGGAGCGGGGACTGCGCACCTGGCCCGAAATGCGAATACTCCATGCCGTGCGCAGCCGTCAGACTCGCTGGATCGAGGCGTTGTGTCTGCCCACCTGGGGACAGCGTCTGGGCTATCTGTGCGAACAGGCGTTGCCCTCGCGTTTTGTGATGGAACGGCTTTATCCCGAAGCGAAAGGCCGCTGGCTGGTCCCCTTTCAAATCCGGCGTTGGGCGCGTATTTTCCGGGAAAGCTTCGAAAATGACGGCAGAATGCCTGCCGGGCATTAACAGGGTGTTGAAACCCCCTCAAAAATGATTCGATACATTTTCACATGAAAAACGACCTCGATAGAGGCAATTTTTGAAACTTGCTCGGCGTAAGACGAAGTTCATCATTACCCAAACCTGGGTGAATGGCATCGGAGTGACTTTTTAACAACACTTTTACATGTCTTTCGGGTTCAAAAAATCGCTTATTCAAGAGCCCCAGAGGGTCTCCCAGGGGGGCAGGCGGTCGGTATATTGGGTGTATGAGGCGGAGGCCATTTTGTTCGGTCGCGCAACTATGTTGCATTGGAGGCCAAGAACATACTCTCAGGATGAAAAAGTGTATTTTACAGCAAAAAAGTCTCGTTTTTTTGCTCGTGTTTGGCCATAATCCCCCTGTCCGTTGGGCGGCGGGATTGGGAACGTTCCCTATCACCAATAGAATCAGGAAGGGAAGGAGGATTTCCAGAGGGCGTGGGAGCGCCTTCAGGATCTTGTGTGGGTCTGGAACAGACGGACCGGCCTGGTTCAGGATGGCTTGATTCTGTTCGGAAACTTTCAAGGGATTCTTCAAGCACGGTTTCTTCTTTATCTCAATAATTCAAAACGACAGGAGTTCACACCTCTATGCAATTGCTTTGGATTGATTACGCCATCATGCTGGTGTATCTGGTTTTCGTTTTGGGGATTGGTTTCGCCCTCAAACGGATGATGAAATCCAGCGAGGATTTTTTCCTCTCAGGCCGTTCTATTCCGGCGTGGATCACGGGTCTGGCTTTTATCTCGGCCAACCTCGGCGCACAGGAAGTGATCGGGATGGGCGCTTCGGGCGCCAAGTACGGGATCGCAACGAGTCACTTTTACTGGATCGGTGCCATTCCGGCGATGGTTTTTGTCGGTATTTTCATGATGCCGTTCTACTACGGCTCCAAGGCGCGTTCGGTGCCCGAGTACCTGAAATTGCGTTTCGACGAGAAGACACGCGGTTTCAACGCGATTTCGTTTGCGGTCATGACGGTCTTCTCCTCGGGCGTTTCGATGTACGCGATGGGAAAGCTTTTCAACCTGTTGCTGGGTTGGGATTTCAACGCCAGCGTCTGGGTTGCTGCGGTGATCGTGCTCTGTTATATCTTTCTGGGTGGCTTGACCAGCGCGATCTACAATGAAGTGCTCCAGTTCTTCCTGATCGTTTTCGGTTTCCTCCCCTTGACGTTGCTGGGGTTGCGGTCTGTGGGTGGTTGGGACGGTCTGGTCGAAAAATTGAAGGTGGTGGCTGTTCAGGATGGGTTTTCGGCGACTGCTTATACGCGTTCCTGGGCGCACATGGGAAATGCGGCGGATAACCCCATGGGTGTCGAGTGGTTCGGTTTGGCAATGGGGTTGGGGTTCGTGCTTTCTTTCGGTTACTGGTGTACGGACTTCCTGGTGGTGCAGCGCGCCATGGCGGCCGACTCGATGAGTTCGGCCCGGCGGACCCCGCTCATCGCCGCTCTGCCCAAGATGGTGTTTCCGTTCCTGGTGATTATCCCTGGCATGATTGCGCTGGTGGCTGGTTCGACGCTCCATGACAAGGCGAATGGCAAGACGATCAATGCGCCGGCGGAGATCGTGCAGGCTCTGGATGCGGGCAAGGGAATTATTCCGGCCAAATTGACCGAGAAGATTGATGAGAAAACCAGTGAAGCCGTGATAGATCCCGCGACTCAGAAGACGGTTAAAGTGCCTGAAGTGAAGGATGGCAAGGTGGTGTTGGATTATGACTTGGCCACGCCGATGATGTTGCTCAACTATTTCCCGTCGGGTTTGCTCGGGTTGGGTCTGGCGGCTCTGCTGGCGTCCTTCATGTCGGGTATGGCGGGGAATGTGACGGCGTTCAACACGGTCTGGACTTACGACATCTACCACAGTTACATCAATTCCAAGGCGTCGGATCAGCACCTGCTCTGGATGGGTCGTCTGACGACGGTGTGGGGGATTGCGCTATCTGTGGCGGCGGCCTATGTCGCGGCGAGTTTCAATAACATCATGGATGTGCTCCAGATGGTGTTCGGGTATGTCAATGCGCCGCTTTTCGCGACGTTCGCGCTGGGTATGTTCTGGCGGCGTTCGACGGGGCACGGCGCGTTTGCCGGTTTGCTTTCCGGTACGCTGGCTGCCGCTCTCCACCAGTCCCTGACAGTGCCGAAGGGTGGTTGGATTGCGACCGTCCACACGTACAGCTGCGACATGGCCCAGAACTTCTGGATGGCGATCTGGGCTTTCACAACGTGTTTCGTGGTGACGATTGTGGTGAGCCTTTGCACCAAGCCGCGTCCGGCTGCGGAACTGACCGGGTTGGTGTATTCATTGACGCCGAAGCCCGAGGAAACCGAACGGGTGTGGTGGAAGCGTCCCGCCGCGCTGGCGGTCGTTGTGATTGTTCTTGCTGTGTTGCTCAACGGCGTGTTCTATTAAGAGACGGAAACGGAGGAACGAATCATGGGAATGGATATTCGCCTGCCAATCGGAGGGCTTTTCTCGATCCTGGGAGTGATGCTGGTGGTGTATGGTGTTATCACCCGGGGCAGTGAGATGTATGTCACCAAGTCCGAAGGCATCAATGTCAACATCTGGTGGGGACTGGTGATGCTGGCGTTCGGGTTGGTCATGCTCGCGATGAGTGTGATGTGCAAACAACCGGAGAAAAAGGACGGTTCTTGTTGTTGTCCCGGGAAACCGGGCAATGGGGGCATGGGGCACTGAGGTTCTTTTATGGGCTGAGGGTTCTGTGTCGTAGGGTATGAAAGAGTCCCGCAGAGGGCGCGTGAGGTGACGCGATTCCTCTGCGGGACTTTCGTTTTATCCTGACCCGCAAACCACAAGGATGAACATGCTGATCGCAATGGCGGAAACAGACCCTTTCAACGCAAAGGCCGCCTTTGCGGTTTGTGAAGAAAGCGTCCTCCTGGGATCGCCAATCTCCCGATTGGCGCGGTTGCGTTTCCTAACGGCTTTGCGGCGGGATTCCGGGGATTGCGATTCCGCCTGTTGGGTTGCGCTTCGCTTGGAGCGGGCTTTCAGCCCTGACAGGGCTGGGGGCGGATCGAGATTGCGACCCGTGTTACATATGCTCTCCCTCAAGATCTTCGCAAACGGCAACGATAGTGCGAAAGAGCAGTACAAACCGCGTAAGCCTACATTGTATCCGGACCCTCGATGTTGTTTTTGGAAATCCTGTCGGATTTATTTTCGGGCCAGAGTGGGATATTCAGGATGGGATATTTCTGCCAGCCGGGGGCGTCGTAGTGCCACCATTCTTCACCGATTGGGGTGAAGCCTTCCGAGGCCATCACACGGGTCAGGAACTGGAGGTTGTTCAAAACCTGCGGATCCAGGCCGGTTTCCCGGCGGTAGGCACGTTCGTCGAAACAGAGGTAGTGGGAGGGCATGCGCAGGTCGTGTCCCTGGTCGTCAACGATGGTGCAGTCCACCGCCGCGGCGCGGTTGTGCCGCGAGCCGAGGGTGGGGCTGGCCAGAAACCCCTTCCTGCTCGCTTCGGGATCGAGGCGGTAGAGAATCTGGGTGACCCAGAGCGGGCGGTAGGCGTCATAGAGTTTCAGGCGAAAGCCCTGTTTGAAGAGCTTCTGGTGGATGCGTACGATGGCTTCTGCGACGGGGCGTTGGAGTAACAGGCGGGGGGCGTGGTACAGGGGGCGTCCGACCAGCGTGGCGCTGGTGGTCCATTTCTGATCGCACAGAATCGTGGGGTCGAGCGTCAGGACATCCACCAGGTCGGGTTCGGGGTAGAGGTCGTAGGGACCGATTGAGTCAATGGCCCAGACGGAGAAGTGGGCGCGGTTGACTGGGGTGGTTTCCAAGGCTCTGTAAACACTGCTCACGCGGGGGTAAAGGGGGTCTTTGTAGGACCGCTTCCAGATGGCCTCGACGGGGCGGTTGGGGTCCAGGGGGGTGGGGGACTCCAGCGGCGCGTAGTGAACGCGGAGGAGCAGGGGCTCCGATTCTCGTTCCGGCAGGGATTCCCTGGGGAAGAAACGCCGGAGAGTTTCCCGTACGACGGGAGCGCATTGAGGGTGAGGCCGTACGGCCAACGCAACAAAAAGGCTGGGAGTGGGACCGGCGGAACGGATCGAGGTGACCACGCCGGACGCGTTCAGCGGTTGGCCGGCCACGGGGGAGCGTTGGAGCGCTTCGCCGCGAACGGATCCAAAGTCGGCCATCCCGGCCACGATCCAGACGTGGGCCTGAGGCGCCTGGCATACGGCCTGTGTCAGGAGGTTTTTCAAAGATTGCGGGGTTCCGTCCCCATTCCAGGAGAGGCGAGCGGTGGGGGTGGTGCCGCTGGTGACGCCAATGCCCCAGCCCACCTGAGCCAGCGAGGCGTAGGAATAGGCCCGGTAACCCATCTGGCTGTCGGTGCAGCGCACGAGGACGCGAGAGCCTGTGGAGAGAAACCATCCGGCGGTGTCTGGTCCATACACGGTGGCCAGTCCCAGGGCGGCGGCCAGATCCGGAGGGGTGACGGGATGGAAATCTTTGGGGGTCAGGGTGCCTGAAGTAATCCGGCTCCAGTCGCCAATCGCAAATGCGCGGCTGGTCCGGGTATTTTTTTCGTGGAGCCACCAACCGTTTCCGAGAATTTCGTTCTGGCTGGGGTGCGTGAGGGGCGCCGGAAGCGCAAGGGAAAGGGGCGCTGTTGTTTCGGAAGCCTCGGTGTGCGGGCAAGTGAGGATAAGACAGAAGGTGACAAGTGCGGGCAAAACCCTGTAGATGATACAACGTCTGGTGGGTGTGTTACGCATAGAACTGGTAAGAAACCTCTCTGCCGGATCGTATTCCGGCTCAATCGTGGTCTTTGTTAGCATTCCGGGCCGGTTTTCGCAATGGCAGAGTCTGGCCGGTTTGAGAATCTGGATTCTTTCCGGGTGGATTGTTTTCTTTCATCTTGTTCTGAGGCGTCTGTTTCGGGAGAATACCCGGGGATGGGTGTTTGAGCGTGGAACGAGAAGCGGAAAGGAATCGGGCCGGTGAGGATACGAATTGGAATCGGGGGGCTGGTGTTGGCGAGTTGCGTTTCCCTGTCTGTGTGGACTTGGGGCGCGGAGGAGACTTCCGACACGCGCGCGGTTTCGCCTGCGCCCGTGTCCAAAGGGTTGACGCAGACGCTGCGCGAGGCGGTCGAGGGGGGCAATGTGGCGCAGGTGCGCGCCCAGGTGGAGTCGGGCGGGGATCTCAACGCGCTCGACGAAGGACTTGCGCCGTTGCACCGGGCCGTGTTGAGCGGGCAGGCCGATGTGCTTTCCTATCTGGTCGAGCGGGGCGCAAACGTCAATGCCCGATGCCAACGGGGACGCACTCCGCTCCACTATGCGGTGGCCCAGAATCAGATGGGGATGGTCCGGTTCCTGCTGTCGCGTGGGGCCGACGTCAAAGCGCGGGATCTTGAAGGGGTGGGGGTGCTGGATTTTTCCGGTTCCTCTGGAGGCAAGGAAACACCTACGGAGGTCCAGCCCGGGATGGTGGTCTGTATTGACACAAAAACGACCGGAGGGCTGGTGGTGAGCGGCAAGGCGTACGACCGGACGGTGGCGGGGGTGATCAGCGGGGCAGGGGGCATCATGGCCGGGATGCGGATGGGGCAGGACGGCTCGATTGCGACAGGAGGACATCCGGTGGCGTTGACGGGTCGGGTTTTCTGCCAGGCCGACGCGTCGTGTGTGCCGATTCGTCCTGGCGATCTGCTCACGACTTCCAACCAGCCGGGCCATGCCATGCGGGTGACGGATTTCAACCGGTCGCATGGCGCTGTAATCGGAAAGGCCATGACAGGACTGGAAAAAGGACGCGGTCTGGTTCTTATGCTCGTGGCGCTGGAATAACGCACGTGGGCTTGTATATGATCTGTTATCCGACCCTCAGATTCGAATGTCAGGTGGGATGAGGAGTGTTTGATGTCGTTGTTGCGTCTTGTGCGCACCTTGCGGTATCTCCGGGCGCGTCAGATTGTGTCGCGTGTGGGGGGGCGGTTGCGTTCCGTGTGGCTTTCTCCGCAGCGTTTCTCCGAGCGTGAGGCGCCGCCGTGTCTTGTTTCGAGATGGGAGAAGGGGCTGGAGTTTCTCCCTCCGGGTCCATCGGCCAATTCCTCCGAGGCGCTTTTGAGAGGGGAATTCCGTTTTCTGAATCACACGAATCAACTGGGGTGGCCTCCTAACTGGGAAACAAGCGGTTGTTCGAAACTGTGGCTCTACAACCTCCATTACTTTGATTGGATCTGGGGATTGTCCTTCGAGGAAGGGCGTTCTGTGGCGCAGGACTGGATCGCCCGTCACGACTTGAGGAAGGGGCGGATCGGGTGGGAACCGTATCCCATTTCGCTCCGGTTGATGAACTGGTGCGGGTTCTTCTTCGGACGTCATGCTGCACGAACCTGTTCCGACACGGGTTTTCGGGATCAGTTGTGGCGGAGTCTGTATTTGCAGGCAGAATGGCTTTCGCGACATCTGGAAACGCATCTGCTGGCCAACCATTTTCTGGAGAACGGCGCCGCGCTGACTTTTGTCGGATCGTGTTTTGAGGGACCGGTGGGGGAGCGGTGGCAGCGGATGGGGTTGAAAATTCTGCGCGAGCAGATTCCCGAGCAGATTCTTCCGGATGGGATGCATTTCGAGCGTTCTTCGATGTATCACTCCCGGATGGTTTATCTGTTTCTCTTGCTGGCGCAAACGGGAAATGCCGAGGTACAGGCGTGGGTATCGGAGCCGTTGGGGCGCATGTTACGCGCGCTTCGCGCGTTGTGTCATCCAGACGGACAGATTGCTCTTTTCAACGACAGCGCTTTCGGAATCTACAACACCCCTGCGGAATTGTTGGCGGTGGGAGAGGCGTTTCTGAAAGACTCCAAAGCCGTTTCGGCTGATTCTCTGGCGGCGGTTAAGTCTGGCGCGTGGGCGCTGGCGGAAGCGGGGTACTATGGGGGGCGTTCGTCTGAGAAAAATTATCTGATCTGTGACGCGGGGGTAATCGGTCCGGATTACAATCCCGGCCATGCGCATGGCGATCTGTTTTCTTTTGAATTAACGCTTCGGGGGCAGCGAGTGGTGGTGGACGCAGGAGTGTTCGATTACGAAATGGGAGCGATGCGGCAGTATGTCCGTTCCACGGCGGCGCACAACACGGTGGAACTTGAGGGTCAGGATCAGTGCGAGTTCTGGGGGGGGTTCCGGGTGGCGCGACGCGCTCGTCCGCATCATGTGGTCTGGACACCGTGTCGGGATGGGTTCCGGTTGGAGGCTTGGCATGACGGGTACGAACGGTTGCCAGGTTGTCCGCGCCACCGGCGTGTTTTTAACTGGCAGCATTCCGGGCAGTTGGAGGTAATGGAGGCCGTGGAAGGACAGGGGGCTTCACGCGCAGTGTCGCGGGTCCACCTGCATCCCGATTGCCGTGTGGAGAAACTCGATGGACTGGAGGCGCAGGTGAAGTTTCCCGGCGGGCAGTTCCGGTTGTTATTTAAGGGACAGGGTTGTCTGACCAGAGAAGCGTCGTGGTATTGTCCGGAGTTCGGGGTAAGGCTTGAGAACGTCTGCCTGGCGTATGTAGCGGCTTCAGGGGAGAAAGAATTTTCCTTCCGGTTGGAGTTGTTCTGATAATCAAAGAACATTCCAAATCATTTTCATATCTGATTCTTCAGGTCGTTCTGGACTTTGCGCTTGCATCTGGGAGCGGGGGCGGTAGAATGAGTTCCGCCTTGGCGCTTCTGCTGGGCGTCTTCGGTTTCCTGTGGGACAGGTCTCTCTGGTCCCGTCTTTAATGGAGCCTATTTTCTTCTGATGTGGATAAGATGCGCATTCTGCTGATCGCACAGTTTTTCTCCCCCGACATTACGGCGGCTGCATTTCGTCTGGATGAAATGTGTCAGTTGCTGGCGGCCCAGGGACATGAAATCCGGGTCCTGACGTCCGTTCCTCACAAGGCACAGGTCAGCGAGTCGAATGGAAAACTGCCCCGGGCGATTCGGGTGCGCCGGACGCCACTTTTCCCCGTAGGGAAAGGGGGAAGTGGACGGTACATTGCGCATTATCTCTCTTTTGTCCTGGGGAGCATGTGGAAGGGGGTGGGGGTTTGGTGGAGCGGCTGGCGGCCCGATGTGGTGTGGACCAGTTCTCCGCCGCTTTTTGTGGGTCTGACGGGGCGTTTTCTCTCGATCTTGTTCCGCAGGCCGTTGGTGTTTGAAGTGCGTGATATCTGGCCCGACAGTGCCGTAGCGGCCGGACAATTGCCCGGATCGGGACTGGCCTATAAAGTCGGGAAGTGGATGGAACTCTATCTTTACCGGAAAGCGGCTCATATTGTGTGTGTGGCGCAGCCGATGCGTCAGCGGATCGCCGAACAGACGGCCACGCCCGTGAGTGTGGCGTATAACGGGGTTCTGCGCGGCAATGCCGAGGCGGATATCCGGGTCCCCGTTACCTTGCGTTCCGACGAGGGGGAACCGCGTTCGATTTTGTACGCGGGTAATTTGGGGTACCTTCAGGAATTGGATTTGCTCATTCAGGGGTTTGGGGAGTTGGTACGCGAGGAACACCTCGAGGGGTGGAATCTGCGGCTTCTGGGGGCGGGACAACAGAAGGAACGGTTGCAGCAGTTGATCGAGGATAGCGGTCTTTCCTCGCGGGTGAGTATCGAAGGGCCGGTCAGCCGCGAACAGGCCATGCTCGAATCGCGCCGGGCTGACTTGCTTTATCTGAACCTCAAGAAAGATCCGGTCCTGGAAAAAACGATTCCCTCGAAGGTGTTCGATTGCCTTCTCGCCGGGCGTCCCATCGTAGCCGGAATTGCAGGCGAGGGGTGTGAGATTCTGGCCGAGACGGGCGCCAATCTGAGCTTTGAACCGGGTAATCTCAGGGAACTGAAGAACGCGTTACGGATGTCCGTTGACTGTTATGAGGAGATGCGCGCGCGGGCGTCCCGGAATGTAGAACTCGTCCTGGAGCGTTTTACGAGAGAAAAAGCGACACAGGTGGTTCTGGATGTGTTCATGAAAGTGACCGATGGCTCCAATGGAAGTCGGGGTATTCGGTGACGTCGGGCTTGAATTCGGAAAAAGAAAGTCGATAGAGCCTTTTGCAAAAGTCTCGATAGAGATGCAATTCCGTTCGGGTGGAGGATCGGGTTTTCGGTCGCGGAACTGGGGGAAACAGATCCTGTTGTCCCGCGTTATTTTTCCAATCTTCCCCTTGCATTTTGGGGGGGAGTTTTTCATACTGAACTCGATCGAACGGATTTGAATGGCGGTTGCATTCGAAGACTCAGGTGCGATTCCGGCAGTGGTAACGCCGGGGCGGTTTTGAAAGGTGTAAACAGATTGAGGCGGGACGTGGGGGTGCCGCTGGATGAGTTTTATGAATGAAGGAGACAGCCGATGGCGGGTGAGATTCGTGCGGAAGTGATCCGGCCTTTTCTGGAAAGCACCTTGAATGTGCTGAAAACGATGGCGTTCCTGGATGCCAAGCCGGGCAAGCCTTTCTTGAAAGTGGACAACGAACCCACGGGCGATGTGACAGGCATTATTGGCATGGCCAGTGAGACGGTCAGCGGTTCGATGGCTTTGGTGTTCACCGAGCCGGCGATCTTGCAGATTGTGTCGGGCATGCTGGGCGAGGAATTCACCACGGTCAATCAGGACGTTTTGGATTGTGTGGGTGAACTGACCAACATGATTTCGGGTGGAGCGCGCGCGGGGTTGGCCAAGATGAACATGAAGTTCGAGATGGCCATTCCGACGATGATCCAGGGGCGCAACCACATTGTCGAGCACAAGACCAAGGGGCAGGTGCTGGTGATCCCCTTCGAGATCAGTACGGGCGCCTTCTATATCGAAGCGGCTTTTGCCGAGTAGAAGATTGTTTTGCTTGAGGTTTGACTGTTTTTTCAGCCTGAATTGTCCTCCGCGTGGCTTGACCTGCGCGGAGGCTTTTCTGTAGAGAGTCCTTTGTCTCCTTGATTCTTCATTCTCACACTTGAAGGATTCAAGAAAATCGAATTTCTTGAGGTTTTCAGCCCCCGGAGGGGGCGACGGTCAGTAGATGGGGATGAAGGCCCGTGGCTCTTGTCGATTTTCGTCCGATGGGCGTAAGATCGACACTGAAGTCCACACGAAAGGAGCCACGGGCATGGATACGAGTGTACTGTATGTGGGGTTGGATTACCATCAAAACAGCGTGCGGGTTTGCGCGATGAACAGTGAGGCGCGGATTCTGGTCAACCGGGATGTGAAGAGCGACTGGCGGGCCATCTACGGCGCCGTGGTGGCGGAGTGGAGCGGTCCCGTCCAGGCGCTCCTCGAGTCGTGCAGCGGCGCGGCGGCGATGGCCGACGAACTGGCGCTGCACGCGGGGTGGTCGGTTCAGTTGGCGCATCCGGGTTACGTGAGCCGGATGAAGCAGAGTCAGGACAAGAGCGACAAGAGCGACGGGCGTGTGTTGGCCGACCTGTTGCGCGTGGGCTACGTGCCCCTGGTCTGGCTGGCGCCCGAGCCGATCCGCGAACTGCGCCGCCTGAACGGGTACCGCGATACGCTGACCCGGCAGCGGCGTGATGCGAAACTGCGCAGCGGCGCCCTGCTGCGCGACCAGCGCGCTCTGGACTGTCCCGTCAAGATGCGCTGGTCGAAGGCGTGGTGCGTGTGGGTGCGCACAACCGCGCCGCTGAGCGAGAATGGACGCTGGATCGTCTTGCAACTGATGGACGAGTTGGAACGCCTTAAGGACCGGATCGCCGAAGTCGAGAAGCGCCTGCGCGAGCAGACGCTCGATGATCCGCTCGTCGAGCGCCTGCTCCAGATTCGCGGCATCGGCCTTGTGACGGCCTGTTACCTGCGCGGCGCGATCGGTCGTTTCGACCGCTTCCACTCGGGCAAGCAACTGGCGCGCTTCTGCGGCCTGAGTCCGCGCAACATGTCGAGCGGCGCGCGCCAGGCCGACGCGGGCCTGATCGGCGCGTGCGACCGCACGCTGCGGGCGCTGCTGATCGAGGCGGCTCACCGGCTCATCCACTACGACAAGCGGTGGCGCGATTTTGCGGGACATCTTCGCGCCCAGGGCAAGCACCCGTGTGTCATCGTGGCGGCGGTGGCCAATCGCTGGATGCGCGGTCTGTGGCACGAGTTGAAGCCGCTCGGATTGGGCTTGCCGGAGAGCCATGAGAACGCTCTCTGATCTTTCCAGAAAGGACGCGCAAGAGGTACTGTGACCTGATTTTCTCGGCCCGGAATTGCGCGGTGCGCTCGACCCCCGGCTGGGCTCACGGCCCGTCAATAGATAGGGCAGCCGCGCAAGTCTCTCGCAACACCCACTTGGGCTACGATCATTCCCGATCCAGGCTCGGATAGAAGAAGGGGCACCGAGAAAAGAAGCAAATAAGGAGCAAGAAGAAAAGAGTACGACCCGGATTTTCTTTTTTGCAAATGCGGGGGCCAGCCCCCGCGCCCCCGAGGCGTAACGACTTGAAATTCAGGGTCGAAAAATGGGGAAAATCAGAAAAAAGAGCCGGAAAAAAGGATTGACATCCGGATGGCCTTCATAGAAGCCGGGGGTGACCGAAGGGAACCCCCGGAAAAGAACGAAAAAAGAAGATCAAGCCCCGGAGGGGCGACAGAAACCTGAAGGATCAGGGTTTGTCTGGGGCGTAACTGAAAGAACGAACCGATCTTGACAACTCGTACGCCGGGCGTCAGAATGGTTTCAGTTTTTTATAGGGCGGGGGTGTTGGCCCTAACTTGAGGGGTGGGAGCACGTATGGAATTCCTGAAGGATTTGATCGAAATCATTCTGCATTTGAACAAGTATCTGGATCAGGTCATTGCCCAGTATGGCGTGTGGACGCATCTGATTCTGTTCGCGATTGTCTTTTGTGAGACGGGGTTGGTGGTGACACCGTTTCTGCCGGGCGACTCGCTTCTGTTCGTGGCGGGTACATTTGCGGCCAGTGGGTCCGTGCTTAATCTGTGGGGCGTGTTGATTTTGCTCAGCGCCGCTGCGATTCTGGGCGATGCGGCGAACTACGCGATCGGATATTTTTTCGGGTCTCGTCTGTGCAATGGGCGCTGGATCAAAAAAGAGTATCTGGACAAAACCCACCGCTTCTATGAAAAGTACGGAAAAATGACGATCATTCTGGCCCGTTTCGTGCCGATCGTTCGGACGTTTGCGCCTTTTCTGGCGGGTGTGGGCAGTATGCGCTATGTCGAGTTCGCCGCGTACAACATCATCGGGGGTATCCTGTGGGTTGGGAGTTTGACCCTGCTCGGGTATTTCTTCGGGAATATGGAAATCGTGAAGAACAACTTCTCGATGGTCATCATGGCGATCATTGTGATTTCGGTCATGCCGATGGTGGTCGAGTTCTGGCGGCACCGCAAGGACGCCAAGGATGAACCGCCGGAGTCGGGTGCAGGCGAATCGGTCTGAGTCTGCTTTACGGTGTTTTCCTGGATTCTGGTGTTTGGGATCTTTCAGGCCGCTTTTCCGCCTTCCGGGTGAAAAGCGGCTTTGTCATTTGAAAGTACCGGCGTAAGATGATAATGCCGTCTTTCCTTCAAAGGGGAAAAAATCGCTCCGGGGAAGGGAGTGTGCCATGCCGCGTAAACATGTTCTGGTCACTGGCCTTGTCCAGGGTGTTGGATTTCGATACTTCACGCTCGATGAAGCCTTGCAGACGGGGGTGACGGGGTGGGTACGGAATTGTCCGGACGGGCGGGTGGAAATCGAGGCGCAGGGAGAGTCGGCGGCTCTCAACGATTTTCTGGACCGCATCCACATGGGCCCGAGGCATGCCTATATTGAAAAAGTCGAGGCTCAGGACATCCCGGAACTGCCATTGGATGTGGAGTTTCGCATGCGGTGGTAAAACCGGTAAGAATGGACACAAGACAAAACAGGATTCGACTTGGAAATGGAGAGACTGATGAAAGTACGTAAACGTGTTGGATTTTCGGCGAACCTGTTACTCGTTATTCTGATGCTGGGCGGGTGGGTTTCCCCCCTTTTTGCGGAACCGGCGGCCTCCGAGAAAACCTTGACCTATCCGCTCGACGCTGTGATTGCCCGCGATGCCTGGCGTCTGGGCGCTCGGGGAAATGGAGGCGTCTCAGCCTGGGATGGGAAGCGGCTGGCGCTGGATTACAGTCAGGGGGCGAGTCAGGTCCAGTTGTATTTCCCGGATGTCTCGTTACCCGGCGCCATCCGCAAAATTCGGGTGGTGGCCCGGGGGAACGCCGCCGGACATCCGGTGAGTCTGCACCTTCGCACGCATTTCATGACGTTCTCGAAAACATTGGGAGAGTTCAAGGGAGAGGGCGAACAGGTTCTGGAAACCGAGGGGCCTCCCTCTGCCGGCTGGACGTGGAAGTATGGGGAAAACGACGGGAAGATCCACGGTCCTCTGCGGCCCGCCGAATTGTGTTTCGAGGCGGGAGACGCCAAAGGGAAAACGGAACTGGAGATTGTCGCGATCCAGTTTGAAGCCGCCGCGCCTGCCGACCGTCAGGCGATCTTGACGGTTCAGTGCGATCAGGCGGCGCAGCCGGCCCGGTTCGGGGCGCAGCTGCGGGCATTCTCCGACCAGCCGCTACGTGGGACGTTGTGTTGGGAACTGAAGCGGTGGGATGGCACGGTTTTGCAGAAAGACCAACGAGAAGTGGAAGTTCCGGCGGGCCTTCAGCCCCGCCTGGAGTGGGTCAACCTGCCCTCTGTGCCGGAGGGGTGCCGTTTTGTCGAGGCGGAATTTGTGTTTAAGGCCGCCGGGCAGAAGGAATTACCGGTGCAGGCGTATTGGATGGGGCCGTGCGAGATCAACAAGGACTTGAGTCTCGATCCGGATTCCCCCTTCGGGATGGGGGTGTATTTGAATCGTTTCGATCCCCAGACGATGGAGCGGATTGCTCAGTTGGCCGGGAAAGCGGGGGTGAAGTGGAGCCGCGAGGATTTCTCCTGGTCCCGGATCGAGCCGCAGCCGGGACAATACCAGTGGGATTTTTATGATCGGCTGGTTGAGACGGCCAATAGAAACGGAATCTCGGTCTATGCGATTGTCGGCTACTGGACGGGCTGGTCGAAGGATTACACTCCCGAGGGTATCCAGCAATACACGCAGTTTCTGCGCGCGCTGGTGCGGCGTTACCGGGACCGAATTCACCAGTGGGAGATCTGGAATGAGCCGAACATCTTTTTCTGGCAGGGGCCGAAGGAACTGTACGCGGATCTGCTGATCGAGTCGTACCGGGTGGTAAAGGAAGAAGACCCCACCGCGCAGGTTCTGGGATTATCCACCGCCGGAATCGATTTTGACTTTATCGACAAGATGCTGAAGAAGAAAACGCCGTTCGATGTCTTGACCATCCATCCGTATCGGAAAGAATTGAAGGACGCGGAATTTATCGCGGACCTGAAGAAGGCGGCGGATGTGGTCAAGTTGCCAGACGGGACGAAACGCCCCGTCTGGATTACGGAAATGGGGTGGGCGACCTTTGTCCCGCACCACGTGCTGGAGCAGGATTTCGCGCCCAACAGCCAGCGGGCGCAGGCGAATTATCTGGCGCGTACCTACCTGGGGACGATCGCTTCAGGAGTGCAGCCGAAAACGTTCTGGTACAACTTTTCCAACGATGGAGACGACCCCTTCTATTTCGAGCACAATATGGGAATTATGCAACGCGACGGACGGCCCAAGCCGGCTTATGCGGTGTATGCGGCCATGACGAGTGTACTCAAGGGGCAGCGATTTGTCCGGCAGCGGGACGATCTGGGGAATGTCTTCGCGGCGGAATTCGAGTCGAAGGATGGAAAAACGCCCGGTGTGCTGGCGCTCTGGTCGGCTGAAAAGGACGCAACGGTGGCGGTTCCGGCGACAGGGGAGAAGGCTGTCCTGGTCAATGCGATAGGCGAGCAGCGTCCCCTCCAGATAAAAGAGGGACGGGTAGAAATTGATCTCAAGACCGGAGCGCCCGTTTACCTGTTACTCGGGTCTGAATAACAGAACTTCGCGTTTTGCAGAAATCAGATCTTCCCGCTCGCCTCGGGAATCGCGTTTTCACTGTGACATTTCTGATCTGCCTGCGTGAGCGCATCCAGATAGGCTTGCTTGAACGTGTCACCCAGCGGACAGGCTTCGAGGAGCGGGAGGTAGTATTTCCTGACTTTCCGCAGCGTTTTTTGGTAGAGGGCCGGGGGGGTCTTGTCGGGACAACTGAGGTTCTGGATGCTGTCGCACAGTTTCAGATAGACGGCGGTGGGGCCGTCGGCCAGGACTTGCGCCGCGTATTCCTGGTGGTGGTTTTCAGGAGTCTTCAGGTGTGGATTTTCCTCAGGAGGGCGGGTCAACGCTTCTACCAGATGAGCGACCCGGTCGCCTGCCGTGGCTGCGAGGGTGGCGGTGTCCACGTCCGTGTCTTCGAGGAGATCGTGCGCCAGGGCGGCGCATACAAGGGTCTCGTAGTTGTCGGGAAGAAACGGCTCCGTGTGAGGAAAGTAGCGAATAGCCAGTCGGGCCACCTGGACGGGGTGGACCATGTAGGGAATGGGGGCGGTCCCCTCGCGCCCTTGCCGGAATTGTCCGTCGTGGCCCTCACTGGCCAGGCGCAGAGTGGCGAGAATCCGGGGGGAGAGCGGCTGGCCGCTCTCCGTTTCGAGAGTCTGAATCCACTGTTGGAGCGAGAAGCGTTCCTGTGTCATCCCGCAAACCCTTTCCCTATGTGTTCCTGAAGACCCGGTGGGATTGAACCCACCAGGAAGGGGTTGTCTTTCCCCCTTTACCCCTTCACGTTAGCATTCCGGGTGTCCGGTTTCCAACAGAAGAATGTGGGGTGTCGGTCTCGCTGTTATTTCGCAGCGGGTTCCACCGGAACGATCCCCAGTTCAGCAACTGCGGCGTGGTTTTTCTCGACCGCGTGTGTGGCGACAAATTTGAAATACCGAGCCTGGAGAGGTTGTTTCAAGGGAACCGTCTGAAGCACGGGATTGGACCGGATGTTCGAGAACTCGCCACTGGCGGCGGGTTTGTCCCAAGTCTTGCCATCCGCGCTCAGGTAGAACTCGTACTTGTCCACCATGCCATGCGCAATGCCGTCCTGCCGGGGCAGGTAGGTGAAGGACTTTACGTTGACGGTTTCGCCCATATCCACCACCACGTCCTGGGGCGGCTGGCGCTCGCCATCCAGGCCGTGAGTCTGCCAGAGGGTCCCGGGGTTGTCGTCAATGGCGTTTGCGCCTTGACTGCCGGAGGCGTCGAAACTGACCGAGACGACCTTCCATTTCCCCTTGGCCAGTCCAAAGGGGGCCGTGGCCACCTCACCCTGTTGCCCGTCCTGGGGATTGACGACCCGCGCCTTGACGGTTCCGCCCTGTGCGAAGGGGATCGGGTCTTTGTAGATCGGGGATTTTGAGTCAGGTTCCGAACCATCCAGCGTGTAGTGGATTTCGGTGGATGCGGACGATGGGGGGGTGAGAGTCAGGAGGCCCTGACGGTCGCGCTGAATCGTCGGCATGTCGAGGCGGATGGGTTCGGCAAAGAGAGCAAATTCCGACAGGGCTGGACAGACCGGCGCTTTTGTGATGCGCAGCCGGACCTTGGTGGTGGTGAGGGGTTTCCCCCGCACCAGGCGGCACGCGCCGATGGCCGATCCTTTGGCAAACTCCTGCCATTTGCCTTCCTGCCAGGTGTCGAGCGCCCAATCGTCCACCCGTTGGCCCAGGGGGAGGTATTCGCGTATCCGGACGATGTTGAAGGTGATGGGTTTCTTGAACTCGAAGGTGACTTCCGGGGTGGTGACGGAATCGTCGGTGGTCCAGTAGGTTTCGCGCTTGTTGTCCAAGAGATTCTGAACGCCAAACTTCGGGTCGTTGCCACGGGTGTTGCCCTCCGTGGCGGTGGCGGACTGCGCCAGATCTTTGCTGAAGGTGGCGTCCATGAGTTTACGGAATCCGCGCAGACTCGCGACATCATTCTCGTGAATAATCCCGCGCCGGTCGGGCGGGAGGTTGAGGATAAAGTTGGTGCCGCGTCCTATGGACTCGAACCAGTGCTGGAAGAGTCGTTCGGAAGAGCGGACCCGCTTGTCCTCGTTGGTGTGATAGAACCAGCCGGGACGGATGGAAACATTGGTCTCGGCGGGCAGCCATTTTTTCCCGTTCCGGTGGCCGGTCAGTAATTGTTCGGAGGGGGCGTGGCCAGGATACCAGCCGTCTTCGGTGATCGTGGCCCAGCAGGGATCGCCGGCGTACCCGGATTCTGTTCCCACCCACCGGGTGTCGGGCCCCACGTCGCTGAACATGGCCGCATCGGGTTGGAGTTCCCGGACGATGGCCCAGGTGTTGGGCCAGTCGTAGTAGGTGCTGTTGTCAATGGACCGTTTTTCGCGCGCTCCGCCGTAATAGCCGTCACCACCATTGGCGCCGTCGAACCAGACCTCGAAGATCGGGCCGTAATTCGTCAGCAGTTCGCGCAACTGGTTGCGGAAGTATTCGAGATATTCGGGCTTGCCATAGTCCTTGTGGTTGCGGTCCCAGGGCGAGAGGTACACACCGAACTTCAGGCCGTATTTGCGGCAGGCGTCCGAGATTTCCCGTACGACGTCCCCTTTCCCGTCTTTCCAGTGGCTTTTTTTCACGGAGTGCTCGGTGTATTTTGAGGGCCACAAACAGAAACCGTCGTGGTGCTTGCAGGTCAGGACAAGCCCCTTCATCCCTGCATCACGGCACGTCCGGACAATCTGGTCGGCGTCGAAGGCGGTGGGATTGAAGACCGATTCGGACTCGTCGCCATACCCCCATTCCTTATCGGTGAAGGTGTTGGTGGTGAAATGGAGGAAGGCGTAGAACTCGGTATCATGCCATTTGAGTTGGCGTTCGGAGGGGAGTGGACCGTAAGGGGCTGGCGGTTCGGCTCCGTAACAGATGACTGTCAGGATGGAAAAGATTACGGCAAGGCTCCAAGTGCGAAATGGCATGATTTCCAGGTCCTCTCTTTTCGTGTGATTCTGTTATCCGTTCTGTTACGCCTCTACTTCTCAAGTATTTTCTCGATCTCCGGCTTCAGGTTGTCCGCCCAGATCTGGTACCCTTTTTCGGTGGGGTGGCAGAAGTCGGACATGATCTCTTTCGAGAGGGTTCCGTCGGCCTGGAGCATTTTCGGGCCGATGTCGAGAAACTGTATCCCCTCAATCTTCCCGAGTTCGGCGAGGCGCTGGTTGATCTCCTTGATTTTCGCCCGGCGAGGATTGTCGGCTTTTTCTTCACGTGGCATGACCGCCATCAACAGGATCGTGGTGTCCGGCGACTTGGAATGGACTCGGGTACAAATTTCACGAACCCCTTCGGCGATTTCATCCGGTGTGTTTTCCCGTGCATTCGGGGTCCGGGTGGTGTTGTTCGTTCCGATGTGGATCACCACTACGCGGGGGTGGAGGCCGTCGAACTCGCCGCGGTCCAGCCGCCAGAGGACATTTTGCGTCCGGTCCCACCCGAACCCGAGGTTCAGGACCTGGTATTTTCCGAAAACCGACTCCCACGCCTTGGGACCGTTCGAAAGATGCGCCTTGGGTTCGCCTCCCCAGAAATGGGTGATTGAGTCGCCGATCAGCACGATTTCCGGGTTGGCGTTTTGTTTCGCCTTCAACACGTCGGTGTGGCGTGTCCACCAGTTGTAGGAATCGTCCTCGAGTTTCGGGGTCGGGACCACGGCCGAGTTGACGGCTTTGTTCAGGTCGCGTGATTGATCGCCCATGAGTTCGGAAAGCAACGGTTCCATGGCCTGCGCCCAGAGCCGCGCGCCTTCCGGCGAGGGATGGAGAAAATCGGGCATCATTTCCTTTTTTGTAGTCCCGTCGGGATTGAGGAAGACGTGGTTGATGTCGCAGAAGAAAACGTGTTGGCCGTCGGCGAGATTCTGGGCCATTTCAGACGCCTGATTCAAGGCATCCTGGCGCGGATTGTTCTTGGGGGATTCTCCAAAGGGAAAGCAACGGAGGAGAAGAATCTTGGTGTCGGGCAATTTCTCTCGCAGGAGTTTGACGATGGCCGTGATCCCTTCGCCGATCTGTTGGCCGTTGTGCGCGATGGGGAAGTGGACGCCGTCCGCGTTGTTTGTTCCGATCATGAGGGTGACCACTTTGGGAGATTGTCCCTCGAGTTCGCCATTCTGGAGGTTCCAGAGGATGTTTTCCGTGCGGCCACCGGCGTACCCGAGATTCAGGGCGTGGCGCGGTTCGTAGAACTGTTTCCAGACCGGTTGAAAGGCGTCGAGTTCAAAAAAGTGGGTGATTGAATCCCCGATCATCAACAGATCGAATTTTTCTTTGGAGACGGCGGTGACTTTCTGGGCGTGGCGTTCGGCGGTGCCGGGTTGTTGAACCGGGGCGGTGGAGGGGCCTTCGCCCAACGCCATCGCCGAGAGTCCGGCCCACAGGACGAGACTTGCTTTACTGAAGATACGGATCTTACTCATGACCAGCCTTTCTTTCTCGACGCATTTGATTCGTTCAGTCCGCCAGATCGGCGCGCAGGGTGACCAGCCCCCAGGCGGGAATGGAAAGCGACTTCCCGGCTTCCTTCAGGGGGCGTTCACTGGTGTCGCTCAGCCAGACGTTTTTCGGGGTTTCGGACCATTTTATCTGCGCCTCGGTCTCCTGTGACGACGCGTTGAAGAGGCGTACGATCAGGGCTTTTCCGTCATCCGAGGGTTTGAAACCGGAGACCAGTACGTTTTTCTGTTCGATCTGGATCTGGGGGAGGGCTTTCCCTGCTTTTTCACTGGCGGGCGCGGCCAACAGGGGTTGGCTGAATCCCGTGGCGAAACGCGAGGCCTCCGCCGGATCGGCCTGACGGTGGGGACGCAGGACGAAACGGAAGGTCACCAGACCTTCCTGATAAGCGCGATAATTGGTGCCCCAGTGGTTATTCATGGCCCAGGAATAGAGTTTCTGGGTGGGTTCTACCTTTTTTCGCCACACATCGGGATTGGTCTGGGAATTCAACAGATTGGCGGTGAGGCCACCGATCTGAAGCAGGGGAGCGTCGAGTGTGACCCAGGTGATCCCCCGTTCCTTGTTGGAAACGTCGGCCCACCGGCCTACGGAGAACCAGTTTTTACAGGCGCTGGGCATCTGGTCCGTTTCCGGCCGCATCGCGCCCAGGGGAAGGTCGAGGAGGATTTCTCCATCCGGCACATTGAATGGGAAACCGAAGTTGACGCTTTCTTTCCCCTCTTTGTCCATATAACTCTTGACGTTCAGACGGGTTTTATCCACCCGGTTGATGATTTCCACGTAGTCCAGACCAGCCACCACCCGGAGTTCGCGCTGGAGCGTTTTGCAGCCCGGCGCGTCGGATTCCACGAGGAGGGAGGCAACCAGTGGGCCATTCTCCCCCACGGAAATTTTGACCGGCCCGTTGCGTTTGACCGCTTTCAGGTCGTCACCGGGCAGGTAGAGGTAATCGTTGAGCGCTTCGCCCCCACGGGTGTCGGCGAAGTTACCGTCGAGCCCCTGGGCGGTCAGTTCCACGATCCCGCCCGTTTTCTCATCTACCCGAACCTTGACCTGACCGTTGTCGAGCACATTACCCGAACACAATCGTTTTTCCGGAGGTTTCCGGAGAACCCGAGGCAATGGTGTAATGACGGGTGGCGAAAGCGGGAATTTCTTTGACCAGAAACGCCAGTTCGCCGGACTTGAGGCGTTGCGAGGGGACAGGTTTTCCCTGATCGTCCGTTACCCGGTCTCCTGCGGAGGAAAGCGCCTGTGGGACCACTGTAAGTTCGGTCCGAGTCCAGGAAAGGGTGTTACAGATGTCTACTTTGCCGGCCTGCACGGAGGCTGAGGCCCCCAAACGCTGCGCCTGTTCCAGGAGCGCGCGGGATTGCTTGTCGGCATCGTCTGCGTAGGATTTCTTGATTGTCCACTGTTCTTGGGTTTCCTTGCGTTCAGGACCGTTGACACTGCAATGCGCGCCCCAAGTGTGTTCCGAGTAGAGAAGGACCTTGTTCCAGGCGTCCTCAAACGCGGCAGCAGGATAAGCGGCGGGATCTTGCAGGGCATAGAGCGTTTCGGCCTGCGCCAGCCGTTCGGGCTCTGCCGGTTCAGGGCCGTCTCGAAGGCGGATGAACCCGCTCCGTCTTCCCAGTAGGGGGTCCAGTCGCCGCGAACCTGGGGCAATTGACTGCCATAGCGTTTTTCCAGGGCCTGGAAAGCCTCGCCGGTACCGGAAATGACAAACTTGGGCCAAGTGTATTTCGCATTCCAGTCCTTCACAAACTCGCAGATGGCTGGGTCGGGGACGGCGTTGTCGCCGTGTCCGCTCCAGCGCACGTGGGCGATGTCGTAAGGATAGTTACGTTCGTCGAGGCCATTGGAAAAATCTTCGACAAGTTTTGGGGACATGGTTCCGTAGCGGTGCGACATGGCATAGCCCCAGAAGGGGATCCAGACGAGCACTTTGGATTTTCCGTCCGGCCCGATCCAGTAGAAGGGCTTGTTTTCCCACTCGCGCAGGATCGTCCCGATCCGGTCGAAGTAATTGGGCGCGGTCGAGAAGTATTTGATGCCCGCTTGTGCCATCGCGGGGACGGTTCCCCAAGTGTAGCCGGGTACGTCGGAAATCATGGCCGAATCAATCGGAACGCCTGTTTTTTCGGCCAGTTGGGTTGAAAAGCGGAAGAGACGGATGAGTTCTTCGGGGCGGCAGAGACCCGTCAGTTCATTCAGGTACATGCCGTTGAGCACGACCTGTCCCTTTTTCACCGCGTCGAAGAAGTCCGTGCGTTGCTGTTCGTTCAGACGCCGCAGGTAAAGATCGGCGGCCCAAGGCACTTCGACGTTCCAGACAAAACGCGCTCCCTTGGGATAACTCGCCGTCTTGCGAGCGTAGGCGATGCCGTCCACGAGGTTCTGGACCTGTTTTTTCTCAATGTCGGTCTGAATCTCGGTGTAGCCAATATCGGTGTGGGAATGCGGCAGGATGAAAACCGTGAGTTTGCGAACGGGCTTGAGGAGGACATTGCGGGGGGAGAGCGCCTGGCCATTTACCTCGATCGAGAGCGGGCACTTTGTTTCCTGTGAGACGGCTGGCGCCAGAAGGTTTACAACCAGCGTGCCATTTTTGAGTTGGACCGGCGCCACCTCCGCGCCTTCCAGACGGACCCGGCCTTCCGCGTCGGCGCCGTAATGGCGCAGGGTGACGGTGACCGGCTGGAAGGTTTTGCCATCCTTTTCCACCAGAGCGCGCACGGTCTGGATGTTTTGCACTAGTGTGGGCGATTGGGTCTTGTCCAATTCGGCGCCCGTGGGGGTGGACAGCGCCAGTGCGTCGTACAGCATCCAGCTGCCACTCAGGGAGGTGATGGAAATTTCGTTATCGCCCGTCTTGAGGAGCGTGGCGGGGAAGGGGATGGAAAACTTGTGTTCTTTCCCCTTGGCGGGTTGGCCCTGGATGGTCTCATCGGTTGCCCCTGCGGGCATTTGTTGTTCGAAATCCTGACCGTTGACACGTACCCGGATCTTGGGGGCGCTGCGCCCGTGTGTGTCGAGGAGATCCACTTGGAATTGGCATTCGCCCTCGGTGGGTGTTTTCTTCAGGCCGAAGAGGATGGAAAACGTGTGTTCGCCCCCCCCCGCCCAGGCGTCGTCCGGACCGGGATGGGCGTAGGGCCAGTCGCTCTTGGAATCGGATTCTCCGACCACAAAGAAGCCATCGGCTTTGAATTGATTGTGTCCCTTGGGAGCGAGCGCAAATTCCGCGTTGTTGTTGTCCGCTTTGCCGATTTCCCAGAGAACCGGGTTGTTCGCGGCGTTGCTGACGCCCACAACCGTCAGAAGGGCGAAGGCAAACGCGAGGGAGTGGATTCGGAGATTCCTGTTCATGGCACATGTCCTTTTCTCTATGTTGGGATGGGACTGAGAGATTCCGGGGTTCTGTTTATTCCGTTTCAAGAGCGGCCTGGATCAACGCTTCCACGTTTTGCGGGGGAACATTGGGGAGAATGGCTTCATGGCTCGGACTGACGATCAGGTTCGGTCCGAGGAGTTTCTTGACCCGGCGCACGTCGGCTCGAACTTGCGCGGGGGCGCCGTTGGTCAAGAGTTCCTGCGTGTCAATACCTCCCATGAAGGCAATGCGTCCCTTGAAGTCGCGGGCCAGGGTTTCCGCATCCATCTGGGCCGCCAGCGCCTGAAGCGGGTGGAGGCAGTTGACTCCGGCCTCAATCAGGCGTTCGATGACCTGGTGGATGGCGCCGCAGGAGTGGAGCAGGACCTGGTAGCCGTGTCGGCGGCCCTGCTCGGTGAAGCGCACAAACCACGGGAGGATGAATTCGTCGAATTGCTGGGGGCCGCAGATCAGGCTCTGTTGGGTCCCGAAGTCGTTCCCGAAGAAAAACCCGTCCACCCGGTCGCCCGCCGCCTCGAAGAAACGCTCGTTGGCTTCATAGTAGAAGCCGCACACCTTGTCGGTGACCGCCTGGACCACGTCGGGCGCGGTCATCATTTTCAGAAAGTACTCTTCCATGCCGAATAGATCGGAAATGTTGTGGTAGAAGCAGGTCCAGAAACCGCTCATGCGATAGACGTCTCCGGCGTTGTCCAGATCGCGCAGACAGGAATCGAAATGGAGATAATCCGGGTCGGGCCAGGCGTACGCTTCAACTTCTTCCACGGTTTCGCAGTGTGCCAGGGGGGCGCGCGCGTGTTTGACCCGGTCCAGCCCCTCGTCAAAGAGCAGACGCCCGGAGGGATCCCGATACACATCGGGATAAAACTGGGGACAGATCCAACGGCAGTCGTCCTGGGCTTTCCGGCGCAATTCTTCGTCCGTATGGGTTTGAAAGTGTGCATGCAGTCGCGGCCAGGTATCCGGATGGGGATTGCCGAGCCAGAAACCGCAGCGTTCGACCGGTTCCCCGGCAATCAGGCGTTTGATCAGGTTCCGTTTGGACATGTTTGTTTCCTTCAATGGCACACCAAGAATATAAGAGGTATCCTACCGGTTGGAAAATGACTTGTCAACAAGCCCTGAGGGACAATTTTCTCGTAGAATCAAGCAGGTTTCCGGACCTTGGGGAGACTCAGATTGAGCAGATTAAAACCTGTTCAGAAAAAGGGAGTATTCGGAGAAAAAGCAATCGGGATCGCGTTCTTTCAGGGGATTCAGTCCTCGACCGCTTGTGACGGCCAGGCACCCGCCACAGACTTTTCGCAGGGGACAATCGCGGCAGGCCAGAGTGCCGTTCCGATACCCCTTCGCTTCTTCCGAGTCGAATATCTGGCCGAGGTTTTTCTGTCTGATGTCGCCGATTCGGGAGGAAAATTTACGACAGGCGTGGACTTCCCCGTCCGGCAGAAGGGCGACAAAGTTGAAGGCCGCGCCGCAACCGTGGCCGGTACACCCGCGGAAAAGAGGAGCACGATGGCGGTAACGAATCACATTGAAGAGGTTGTCTTTGTACCCCAGGATCGGGTTTGTTTTCCCGGCTTTCAGGTATGATTTCAGAAATTCGACGAACGTGTCCCGGTCGGGCCGTTCGAGGGACGCGGCTTCTCCCACGGAAGAAAGGCGATTGAAAGTGAAACGGCTGGTCAGACCGCGCAAGGCCTCTCCGAGGGGAAGAACCTGATCGAGGTTCACCCGGGTGAGGGTCAGCATAACGTGGGTTTGCAATCCCAGGCGCCGGGCCTCCAAGAGGAAAGAAAGTGTCCGTTCGTAGTGTCCGAGTCCCCGAATGGCATCATTGTGTTCACGAAGACCTTCCAGGCTGACCTGATAATAGACGGGCGGCTGGATTGCCTGGAGTTTCTGGATTTCATCTGATCCAACAGGATTTCCGAGTATGGAAACGGGTATGTCGGCCAGGGCGATCGTTCTGTAAAGGTCCCAGAAATGGGGGTAGAGAAAAGGATCCCCCCCGGAAAGGGATATTTGAGGTTGGACACGGCGCTGGCGGCAAAAGCCAGCAAATCCATTGAGCACTTCAAGCGCTTTGTCCAAGGGCAGTTCCTGCCGGTTGGAGCGATCGTAGCAGTGCAGGCAGTGGTTGGGACAAGCGTTTGTCAGATGCCATTGAAGGGTAAAGGAAGAGGTCTTGCGTCCGAAAAAAACGCGGTCTCGAATCATGATTGTGGGGTCGGCTTCTGAATCGGATGGCATTGTGCCAAGATAATTTGATCTCCCGCGCTCAAAGCCATGTCAGGTGTCGCTTCGATATAAGAGGGGGTTCCGGTTCGTTTCACATAAAGAATAAATTCATTTTCGGCCAGGGGGATTGTTTCGTGGCTGTCGCTTCCGGAGGCAGGAGGAACGATGCGATCTGAAATAAAGATGAGGTAATCTTTCAGAAGCAGTCCCTGGCATAAATAAGGACTGATTGCCGCTCCGACAAAAGAAGCGGCAGCGATGGCTGAAACGCTCAGAACTGAGTCAACCCCTAACCCCTCCTGCATCTTGGTGGCCAACGTGGAATCAAAGATCCGCAATACCACCCGGCAATCCGGGTGGACACTTTTCGCAACCAGTCCAATACTCAGGTTTGCCAAATCATCGTCTGTTGCCGCCACAATGGCTTTGGCGCCGGCAATTCCTGCTTTACGGAGCGTTTCTTCAAACTTCGCATTGCCAATCTGAACAGGCACGAGTTCCCGGGCGGCACGGACGTATTCTCCATCTTCTCTGCATTCAATCGCCACAACCGTTTCACCCAGGTTCACCATCTCCCGGACGAGTCGAAACCCGATGTTTCCCAGACCGGCAATAATAATGTGTCCCTCAAGATCGGCGCAGCTATGTGCGATGACGTCGCGCAGGCGGGTTTTCAGGAGTAGATCCGTGATGATGCTGAAGAGAGTTGCCAGGATTGCCGCGCCGCACAGCATGACGAAGGCGCCATAGAGTTTCAGCCACGGTTCCGCGTTCATCAGGTTGAAGTCGCCATAACCCACGGTGGTGATGGTGGTGATGACGAAATAGAACGAATCCACCAGAGAAAGATCGTGTGCGTGGTGAAACACGCCAATACTGATCGCCACGATTGCGAAGAGCAGGATCAAGGCGACCCGTGGCGCTTGCGCAATGTTTTGCCAGGTTTCCTGAATAGCGAGTTTCAGTGTTCGCAATAATGGAAAGTGCGTTTTTTGTTTTCGAGTAAACGCTCTTGCCGAAGCAGATTTACCCGGCGATTTCTCGATGCGCAGAAGCGCCAGGTGGTCTCCGGATTGGAGGCCCTCTTTCATTTTGTGTCCGGGGATGAAGGTCTTCCCCCTTTTGAGTGCGACAAGGGTTTTTCCTGTTGCGGCGCTCCATTGGCCGGGTGTTTTTCCGATGTGTGGGGAATCCGCTTCCATCCGATATTCTTCGAGAAAAAAAGACGTCTCACCCGTTTTGAATGCTCGTTGTTCCGGTATTCCGAGAGCGGCAGAGATGAAAATCGGCACTCCCAGAGCAGAGCCCGATAAGGCCCGGTCAATCAGAGCCGTTTTCTCCAGATGAGCCGCCAGGGCCTGATCGAACATGCGAACAACGATCGTGATCCCGGGATTGAGTCTTTTGGCGTCGAGCGCGATTGCGACATTGCTCAGATCGTCATCCGTTACGACAATGATCGCCCGCGCTTTCTTTACGCCGGCTTTAAGGAGATAGGTGTCGTCGCGGGCATCCGCAGTGAAAACGTGGAATTGCGGTTCAACGATCTGTCGCCAGTCTTCGTTCGGATTGCGGGAGATAACGGTTCCGCGTTCTCCAAGGCGCATCAATAGACTGACGCAGCGATACCCGATATGGCCAAATCCACAGACAATCACGTGATTCGAAAAGGAAGGATCGGAGTTTGTTTCCATACGTGTCCTGTCTGGGGTTTCAGGCCTCTATGTATCGTTCTTTCGGAAGGATTGTCTGGCCGTCTGAGTCGGTTGTTCGTTGTCGAGAATCTTCTTACCCGCCGCATCCGCCGCATCCTCCGCCGCCACACGACGATCCCCCGCTGCAGGACGAGCCGCCTGAACTGGCGGAACACGACCCGCAGCTGCTCCAACTGTTCTGATTCTGTTTGGGGGGGATCAGGTGCATCGGTTCCAGAAGGGCTGTCATGGCTGCAGGCAGCGCCGCAACTCCGAAAACGGCCGAGAGGAACGTCAGTTGGCTGGCCGTTTTATCCTCCGGTTGGGACTGGCCCCGCTTTTTCAGGCCGGAGAAAGCCTTTTTGATCTCGGAATAGACGGCATTCCCAAATGAGGTCCGGGGCCGGTTGAGGATCGCAAGAATGACGAACAGGGAGACAATGGCGAGAACAATGAGGAATTCGATATTGCGATGTCCCCGCGCGAGGGCGATCTGAATCTTGATGGCGGCGATCCCCCAGAGAAAGGCGAGGGAACAGAGCCCAAGCAGAAATCGTGTCATCCTGACTTTTGCGCCGGGCAGCAATTGGTTTTCCTTCAGAATCTTTCCGATGACATCCGCTTCTCCCAGAATTACGGAATCGGTGAAAAGCGACTCGGTTTCTTTGGGGGCCGCGAAATGTGTCAGAAGGGCTTTGTCCAGAGGACGGCGCACCTTATGGACGGCGTCTTGATCGGTACAGGTCAGACTGGCGTCGGTCGCCTTCAGGAGTCCACGTTCCAGTAGGGAGATCACGGAGACCCGTAACAGTTCCCGCCGTCCCCCGCGCAGAAAGGCGATCTGGTAAGGATCCTGAATCAGTTCCCGGCTGTGATCGAGAACCTCGTTCTGCCCACGCGATTCAGACCGGTAACGGAGAAACCAGACGAGGAAAACGGTAAAGGCCATCAGGAACAGGTAGAACTGCAAGAATTCTGGACCGCGCAGATCGAAGGGATTCAGGTTCATTTCATTCCACCCTTTCGGCCCGCCGCCTGAGGGTTTCGGCCAGTTCCATCAGATTGAAGACGATTGGAGCAGCGGTTCCAGAAGGTAACGATTGGGATTCCCGTGAATTGGAAATCTGCTCCAGCATGGCCTTCCAATCCGCACGTTCGCACAAGATGACGATCCGTTCGAGTGCCTGTTTGGGCGAGATCTCTGGGTGTCCCTCCAACTCAAGTAACGTCGCGGCGGCGGATCGCAGGGGACCGGCTGTTTCTGCAATGACAAGCGTCAGTTGTTCTTCCCGCAGGCTTACCAGTGCGTAGCGTTCCCGCAACCTCAGGGTCAGGTTGGTCAGAATCTGGAGGAGGCGTTCTTTTCTCGCTTGTCGTGGGATCTTCAGGTTCTGGATCGGGTCGGTTCCGAAAAGAATCCGTCTGCGGCGTGCAATATCGTCGAATTTCAAGGCAAAGGATTCGGCGACGCGGCTCAGTTCGGATTCGAGCACAAACAGGACAGAGGCGCGTCCGGCTACATAGGCCGCGCGGAAGGGTTCTCGGAACGCATCCACCCGTTCTTTTTCAAAATGTTCGAGGACGAAGAGAAGATTCAGGTCCGACGTTGCGCGCAAGCGCCCTTCTGCCCCGCTGCCGAAGAGCACGACACTTTTCAAGTCGTCCTGAAAGGCCGTCTGGGCCGATTCGACCAGATCGGTGAGAAGTTTCTGGATTTCAGATGGCAAATCGGCAAGCGTCGCTTCCTGGGTGGCGGACATGGATCTGTGTGTCCTTTCAATTCCTGCAAAGTTTCCCTGACGTATCCCCAAACCTCTGTTTCAATATCACAGAGCGTTTTCGGGGTCAAGAAAGGGCGTTATCCTCTTCCAACGGATTTCTCAGATTGTCAGGAGTCCGGGGGTACTGGACAATCAGCCAGGGAAGCCACAGACCCGGTTCCGCCGGGATGTTTTCGCGTACGATCCGGTCGGTACAGGCCACTGCGTCTTCGAATTTCTCGATCAGTCCGAATCTGCCTGGAGTGACGCCTGGGTTCTCATGGAAATCCACTTCCAATCCATTGCACAGCCAGGAATGTTCCAGATTGTAACTCCAGAAATCGAAGACCAGGAGTTCGAAACCGAGGGGTTTTCCCCCGTTGGCCAGGGGAAGGCCGGATCGGATGGCTCGGTTGACCCCGTCGGTCGGATCGGTTTTATCCCGGTTCGGAGGATCCTGTGGAATCGCTTCTTCAAGAAAGCCGTGGACGAGAGAACGGTGTAATCCCAATGCGAAGATTTCCAGTTTCGGATTGTCAGAAAGAAACTCACGCGCGAAATCCCGGGCTGTTTCCAACTGGTAGAACAAGCCTGAGTGGGCCACGTCTTCGGAATAGTAGTGTCGGGTGGTCCATTTCCGAGCGGCGAGAGTTCCTTCCGGAGAAATTCCGGAGTCTGCCGCCTGCCGGAACGCCTCCTGCTCATCCTTCAGCATCCAGTCGAACATCCAAGGCTCCGGCAGGTGGGGAGCGAGGCAGTTCGAAAAACTCAGAATTCGGTCGGGCAGGATCTGTTCGCTCTGCCAGGACTGCCGGTCCATCGGCCGGGTGAGGAAGTACCCCCCCGATAGATAACCGTCCAATTCAATTTCCAATGTCTTTCTCCTTCTCCGTCCCGGGGACTGTCGGACCGAAAACTGGATCAACGGTGGATCATGCGATGGGCGCGCGCCGTGTGGCCGACCGTTTTCTTGAAGATTCGTGAGAAATAGTAGGCGTCTTCGTACCCCACCATCTGGGCCACCTGGGAGATGGGCAGGTTGCGTTCCGTTTCCAGATATTCGCAGGCTTTCTGGATTCGCATTCGAATCAGATAGTCCATCGGCGGGAAGCCGGTCTTGGCCTTGAACTGCGTGATGAAGTGCGAAACGGACATGTGGACAACCGCTGCGATCGAGGCGACCGTCAGTTTTTCTGTCAGGTGATTTTCCATGTACTTCAGGGCCGCTTCGAGGTGTAGATCCTTGGCGCGGCGGGGCAACCCGAGACTGCTGTGGTAAGCCATCAGATCGAGCGCGTGGCGCAGGCAACTGGCGGCGTATTTCTGAACGTGAACAGAGAAGCCGTTGAGGAAGGCGCGCCGCATTTCAGCGAACAATTCGGCGATGGCGAGTTTTTCGCCGATTCGGACAATCGGATTCTCGGGACTGGCGTCAATGGCGGCAATGAGTTCCTGCGCTTCGGTACCCGAAAAGTGCGCCCAGGCGATCCCCCAGGGATCGCTCTTGTCGGCGCCGTAACTGTGGGGTTCTCCCGCAACTACGAACAGGCAGTCTCCCTCCTGAACGCGCCAGCGTCTTCCACGCGATTCAAACCATCCTTTGCCTTTGAGGCAATAAATCAGGACGTGCTCCTGGAGTCCAGCCGGACGGAGGGTCAAATGTCCCTGTGCGGTGGGCCACCATCCCATGCAGACGATGAAGAGCCGGGCCAGCGCCTTGGGGGAAGACGAGACATCCAGGTAATTGTAGGGAATCCAGACCCCCCAGTTCCGGGGAGATTCTCGCGAAATGACTTCGGCCATGGCGTCGCGTTCGGCGTATCGGGCAGGCATGTTCACCTCCTCTCGGATTCCTGTAAACAATGCAATCATACGAAAGGAAGGTCTGTTGAGGCAATGACGTTTTGTAAAATAATCCATTCGGATCAGGTGGCTTTTTCCGGTCAGTCGTTTGCGCGGTTTGGAACAGTGGGAGGGACGCTTGGGGCGCGGCTTGTGCCGTGACTGTGGGGAACCGGTTCACTCCACCGGGCGTCCGGGATGTAGTAGCAGTTTTCGTAACACCAGTCCAGATGCGGGGTCTTGACGAAAAGTTCCCGGAAACGACTTTTCACGAGCGTGAGCAGGTCGCCGGTATCTTTAATCAGGACGGAAACGGCATATTGCCCGGGGTTCAGGCGCAAGTCCGGGATCTCGACATCTATATGGCCCTCTCCCTCGAGTTTCTCAACGTGCCAACCGGCTTTCCGGCTCCGCAGAATGGACGCGCAGGGGCCGCTGTGCGCCATGAAATTGACCACCAGCGTGGGCGACTCGATGGGTTCGTCGCATCGGTAGTAGATGCGCAGGGTTGCCGGATTGCCCAGTGGGATTTCGGTGAGGGGGCGACCGTTTTCATCCAGAAAATCCAGATCGCAGGAACAGTAAGCGGAGGAATCCTCGCCGCTGTTCTCTTTCGGGAGGCGTGACAACGCCTCCATCTGGATCTGTTTGTTGTAAGCTGCGATGACGGTGGCAATGTCCCCCTGGGTGTGGATGTGTCCGTGGTCAATATAAAGCCCCTGCTGGCAGGATTGGCGGACCGTCCAGAGATCGTGCGAAACGAGAATGATGATGGTGCCGGATTCGCGTAATTGAGCGATTCGCTCATGGCAGCGGGCTTGGAAACGGGCATCTCCGACCGCCAGCACTTCGTCCACCAGGAGAATGTCGGGCCGGACCTGAGCCGCAACGGCAAAACCCAGGCGCACGAACATGCCCGAACTGTAACGCTTGACGGGGGAATCTATGTATTCGCCGATATCGGCAAATTCGACAATGTCATCAAAGAACTTACGGATCATCCGGTGTTTGAGGCCCAGGATAGAACCGTTCAGATAGATGTTTTCTCGTCCGCTGAGTTCCGGGTGAAAACCTGCGCCCAGAGCGATGAGCGCCGATACGGAGCCGCGCACCAGTAAATGGCCCCGGTTGATGCGCGAGATGCCTGAAAGCAGGCGCAACAGGGTGGTTTTGCCCGATCCGTTGGGGCCGATAATCCCGAGACTTTCCCCTTCGTTGAGTTGGAAAGAGATGTCCTGGAGTGCCCAGAATTCGTTTCGTTCAGGGTGCCGTCCCAGAAGCGATGCGAATAGCTTCCGGAAACGGTTTGAGCCATATCGCCGGTCATAGAGTTTCCAGACGTGTTCGAGAACCACTCGTTCCATCAGACAACATCCGCAAAGTAGTGTTCTTCATGCTTGAAAAAGCTGTAGCCCACCAGAAAAATCCAGACTGAGAACAAGGCCGATCCAACTACGTGGTGTTCCCAATTGGGAGTTGTGTACCAGGGGGAGACGCGCGAAATAATGGCCAAACGGTAACCGTCAATGATACCGGTCATGGGGTTGATGTTGATAAGAGTCGTATAGCGTCCACCGGAAAAGGAACCTATAGCGTAGAGAACGGGGGTGATGATGAGCCACAGGGTCAGACCTAGGTTGATGAGATGTCCCACATCTCGGAAATATACTTGGAGCGTGGCGGTGATAAACACGATGCCGAGAATCAGAAGCAATTGGAAAAAGAAAATAACGGGGAGCCACAACCACCCCGCATGGGGGAAGAATGGGTAGGCGTGGGGATAGGCCGATGCCAGACTCGGGCTCATAAAAGTGTAACCCGCGGCCACGACCGCCCAGAGCGCGAAGGAAAAGACCAGGTCCACCACATTGGTCAGGACCGAGGAAATGGGCAGTACCTCGCGTGGGAAATAGACTTTGGTCACCAGATCCATGTTCGAGACCAGCGCGGTCGAGCCATTTGTGATGGCGCGCGACAGAAAGTTCCAGAACGAAAGCGTGAAGAGAAGGTAAAGAACCGGCGGACAAGGAAAGGCCTTTTTTCCCTCGAGTCCCAGAGCCGAATACATGTACGTGAAGACGGCTGTCATGGCCAGAGGAGTGATCAAGGCCCAACCGACTCCAATGAGCGATTGTTTGTAACGTGCCCGGACGCCGCGCTGCGTGAGGGCAAAGATAAGGTAACGGTTGTGCCACAATCGCGCCAGATTCGAGACGAAATGGACGTCAAAGACAAAGAACCGGCGCCACACCTGAACGAAAGACGATTCGCTGGTGTTGGCCTGTATTTCGAGTGTGGGAGGAGTGTGTGGTTTTCCCATTGATTTCTGATCCCGACAACTGTCTGTGTGACGTTGACCTGTCCCAATCCGGCTATATGGTACCCAAGAACGCTTTGTTGGCGCAACCCTGTTGTGAGAAAAGATTCCACATGGAATCGGAAGAGGTCGTCGGATCGAGATAGAGGACCGGTGTGGGAATTGCCAAGGGAGAAAAGAACATGGCTTTTCGCTTGAAAATCTTGTGTCTCAGCCCATAGACTTGGCGGGTGTCATACTCAAGATAAGAAGGAGAAAGATTCCGATGAACGGTTTCATGCAAAATGCGCGCGCATCGCGTCGCGCCTTTCTGAAGTCGGCTTCTTGTGCGGCTGCGGCGACTGCTTTGGGGGGAAGCGTCTGGGGTGCAGAACAGGAGAAGAAGGCGGATGGCACGGTCATGTCCCCGAAAATCCTGCAAAAGCGCCTGCCCCGGTGGCGCGGGTTCAATTTGACCTATTTCTTTTCGAAAGGGGACTCCTGCACTCCGCTTGAGGAGGATTTTGAGTGGATGGCCGAATGGGGATTCGATTTTGCCCGCTTGCCCATGACCTACACACATTGGATCGAGGGTGACGATGTGTACAAAATCAAAGAAGAAACCCTGAAAAAGATTGACCGGGTGGTGGAGTGGGGACGCCAGTACAAAACGCACGTGAGCCTGAATTTTCACCGCGCGCCGGGGTACAGCGTGAACAAGGAGCGACAGGAACCGTTCAACCTCTGGAAAGATGAAGCGGCGTTGAAGGCTTTTATCTTTCATTGGCAGTTGTTTGCCGACCGCTACAAGGGGATTCCCGCGGAACAGTTGAGTTTCGATCTGGTGAATGAACCGGCGAACGAAGGGGAGAACGGGATGAGCCGCGAGGCTTATGCGCGGGTGGTACGCGCGGCTTTTCAGGCCATTCACGAAAAAGACCCGGGGCGCTATGTCATCATTGACGGGATAGACTACGCGCGCAAACCCATGCCCGATTTGGCGGATCTGGATATCGGCCAGAGCTGCCGGGGCTATGATCCGATGGAAATCAGTCACTATCAGGCGTCGTGGGTGGATCGAGGTCATTTTCCGGAACCCCGCTGGCCGATGAAGGACTGGGACCGCGCACGTCTTGAGAAGCACTACGCCCCCTGGGTCGAACTGGCGCAGAAAGGTGTGGGCGTTCATTGCGGCGAATGCGGCTGTTTCAGCAAGACACCCCATGCAATTTTCCTGGCCTGGTTTCGCGAGGTGCTTGACATCTTGAAGTCACACAACATCGGGTACGCGCTTTGGAATTTCCGGGGCGATTTCGGGATACTGGATTCCCGGCGCGCGGATGTGGCGTATGAGGATTGGAAAGGGCGAAAACTGGATCGAAAACTTTTGGAACTGTTGCGGGAGTTCTGATCTATCGCTCAGATCGGATTTTCGGGAGAATGATCGGGTGGAACGGCGTACAGCCGTTCCACCCGATTTTTTCGTTTTCCGCCTCGTTTTCACTGACGGTCTGTTTCTTTGATTCTGATACAGTTGAGCGTTTTGGCTTGCGCTTCGGTGTTGCCAGACGAATAATAAAGGACTATACGGTGGTCTTCTTAATACAGGCCGCAATCCTTGTTTTTTTCATTGGGAGATCGTAGATGATGTTGTTTCGTGCCAACCGTTTGTTCCGGATTTCCGCGAAGTGGAGAACGCGCGCTTTCGCCTGGGCCTTGAGTGGAATGCTCCTGTCTGCTATGGGGCTGTCCGCGCGGGCGGAAACGCTTTATGTGGATGGGGGCCAAGTTTCGAGTGGCGATGGGCAATCGTGGTCTCAGGCCTTCAGAACAATCGGCGAAGCGTTGACCACCGCGACCGCCGGAACGGAAATCTGGGTCCGGTCGGGAACGTATTCCGAGGCTATTTCGATGAAAAGCGGAGTGGCGGTTCGGGGCGGGTTTTCCGGGGCCGAGACTTCGGTGACCGAACGGCTCGAATCGGTGGGGGCGACGATCCTGGATGGTAGCCGGGTCGCCGACCACACGGTCGTTTTTCAGAACGTGACGACGGCGACACTCGATGCGTTTGTTGTGACGGGTGGAACCGCCGACGGTCTGGGAACGAATGCGAGTGGAGGCGGGGTATTTTTCTCGGGGGCGGACGCCAGTAATCTCCTGTCCAAGTGTGTGATCGGCGGAAACCGGGCCAACATTTCGGGTGGCGGGGTGTATGGCGTTCAGTCCAGTCCTGTGTTCGAGTCCTGCCAGATCAGCGGCAATTCGGCGCACTGGGGCGGGGGTATTTATTTCGAGGGTGGCGCGCCGGTTCTGACGAATTGTGTGGTGGCCGGAAACTGGGGACACTTTGGATCGGCGTTGAATCTTAACAACTCATCGCCCGCCTTGATTCACTGCACGGTGGCGTCCAACGCAGCCACGGACCAGGAAGCGGCGGGTGGCAGTTTATACCTGAACACATCTGCCCCCCGCCTGGTCAATACGATTTTCCAGAAGAATGACAAGGTCGCGGTCTATCTGAATGGGGCGGGGAATAATCCCACGTTGTTGCACTGTCTTTTCTTCGGCAATGCCGACGGGGATTTTTATCAGGAAGAAACGGGGGTTTTGAGCGGTGCAAACGCGTTGAACCTGAAGGTGACTGGGGCGACTCGGATGCTGGAAGGGGATGCCCGTTTCACTCAGGACTTTGTCGAGGTTTCGTCTGCAACCTGGACCGCCGAACCTGTTTACGATGCCCTGACGGGGCGGACCATTCTTTCAAATTCAAGCGCAGAATGGACGTCGGGAAGCCTGGCTGGAAAAATGTTGAATCCCAACACAGCGCAATCGCAACTGGCTTTGGTGGTGGACAATACCTCTTCGACGCTGACGGTTGTGGGCAATGTGACGGGTTTTGTTCCGTTGGGAGCCTCGTATCGGTTGGCCGATTTCCATCTTCTCAATGGTTCCGCCGCACTGGACCGCGCTTCGACCGAGACGCTTTCCCAAGTGGATTTTGAAGGAAACGCACGCCCCGGGACTGATGGGGTTGTCGATATAGGCGCAGACGAGGCGCCGGAGGCCTATGCGTCGGCGGCCGATACGGTTCCGCCGGTCTCATACGCACTTTCTCTGGCGCGGCTTCAGACGCAACCCCTTGTGAAAATCGCCTGGCTGGCCTCCGACGCGGAAAGCGGGCTGGCGGGGGTGGAGTTGTTTCGCAGCAAGGATGGCGCGCCGTTTGTTTCCGCCGGTGTTTACACGCAAAGCCCGGTCTCGTTCGATACGGCAACTGCCGGGGGGGATGGACAATACGCTTTCTATACGGTGGCGCGCGACCAGGGGGGGAATGTTGAGTCGGCGCCTGCGGTACCCGATACAGAAACGATCGCGATCACATCGGTGGCGTCGCAACGGCTCTATGTGGATGGCGATGCCACGGATTCCGCTCTGGGAACGGATTGGTCCCATGCGTTTCGGAGTGTAAAACTCGCGCTCGAAGTGGCGGCGGTTTATACCACGGTGACCGAAGTCTGGGTAGCCGAGGGGGTCTATGGCGAATCCATCGCTCCGCGCAGCAATTTGACGCTTTTCGGCGGGTTCCGGGGAACCGAGACCAATCTTTCCGAACGTCCAGAGAGTGGTGTCCTCACGATTCTTGACGGGTCCGCTGCGGACGCGGGATCTCCGGCGGATCATGTGGTGACGCTCGACCGGGTGAAAAATGTGGTGCTGGACGGTTTCACCATCACGGGTGGGCGGGCCAATGGACCGCTCTACTCGGGCGGCGGGGTGTACTGCAACCTGCTTTTCAGCAATGCGGTGGTGATTCGACGGTGTGTGATTACGGGGAATGCCGCGGAAGCGCAAAACGCCAATGGTGGCGGCATTCTCTGTTATTCTTCCTCACCGATGATCCAGAACTGTATTATTGCAGGAAATTCGGCGGCGAATTACGGGGGCGGGATGGCGATGCTGAACTCCAGCCCGGTTCTCGAAAACTGTGTGATTGCCGCAAACGGCGGGTATTTCGGCGGTGGGCTTTATACGGAAAACTCGAGTCCGATCATTCGGAACTGTACCATCGCCGACAACACGATTTTGGGGGGACAGGCCAACCATCTGGGCGGAGGTTGGTTCTGTTCCGGTGGCTCCCCCGTGGTCCAGAACACGATTTTCGCCCGGAACGCGAAATACGCGATCCATGAGCATATGGCGTCGGGCGATCCTGTTGTGGCGCGATGTCTGTTTGAGGGAAATCCGGACGGGGATTACTCCGATTATGAGACGGGAGTCTGGACGGGCGCCAATGCCCTCAACATGCAGGTGACGGGGGTTTCCGGCAGCCTCGAAGGGGATGCGCGTTTCACAGGCGATCAGGCTGGCGCAACGTCCGGCGCCTGGACTGCGGCAGGCGTTTATGACGCGGCCACCAACCGGACGGCGCTGACCGATAGTTCGGCCACATTGGTGACGGGGTCTCTCGTGGGCAGATTTATCCAGCCCAATGTGGGGCAATCCATTCAAGCGATGGTGACGTCAAACTCCGCAGTCCGTATTGAGGTTCTGGGGAATGTGACCAGTGTGGTTTCCCTTTCGAAAGTCTGGCGGGTGGTGGATTATCATCTGACGGATGGTTCTGCGGCTTTGGACCGCGCCACTTCGTCGAGTGCGCCGGTGGCGGATTTCGAAGGGGATGCGCGTCCGGGGGCGGATGGTCTGTTTGACCTCGGCGCGGATGAGGCGCCCGCGGCGCATGAACCGCCTGCGGATACGATTCCGCCTGTCTCAGAAGCATTGACCCTGGATCCACTGCAAACCCAGGTTGCGTTCGATGTGCCCTTTCTGGCCTCGGACTCCGAGAGTGGGTTGGATCGGGTTGAACTGTTCTACCGGAAAGACGGCGGGGCTTATGTTTCGGCGGGGACGAGTGAGACTTCTCCTTTCCGATTCGACACGAGCGGGCGGGGGGATGGCGCCTACGATTTCTATACCGTGGCCTACGACCAGGCGGGCAATGCCGAATTGCCTGCCACGCAACCCGACGCGAGTACGGTGGTCGTCACAAGTGTTACGGGGACACGTCTCTATGTGGACCGAAAAAATACCGGTTCTCAGAGCGGAATGACCTGGGAGAAGGCATATCGGGAGATCGGAACCGCCTTGCGGCTGGCGGCCAAATACCCTTCGATTCGAGAAATCTGGATCGCAGGGGGCGTCTATGCCGAATCGTTGACGGTTCCCTCTCATGTGGCGCTGTATGGCGGTTTTTCGGGAACGGAAACCGTTCTGACTGAGCGGAATCTGGAGAAATACCCATCGGTTGTTTCTCCCGGCGCTGCGCGTGGGATTCTTCTCAACGACGTGACCTCGGTGACGCTCGACGGATTGGTGGTGACCGGGGGAGTGGCGAATGGTTCCGATATGGATGGCAATGGTGGCGGAATAGCCTGCCTCAATGTAGATGCGACGAACCGGATTCTCAATTGCCGGATTGTGGGTAATTCCTCGCTGGCCCCGCAGGGATTTGGAGGTGGGATTTACTGTTACCGTTCGTCGCCGCGCATCGAGAATTGTGTGGTCGCGGGGAACCGCGCATCTGGATCTGGAGGAGGTCTGGGACTTTACAGTTCGTCTCCCGAGATTGTCAATTGCACCCTTGCCGCCAACAGCGCCAACCTGCTGGGGGGCGGGGTTTACTGTTTCTCGTCTTCTCCCAATATCCGAAACACGATTTTCACGCGCAATGGCCAGGTCGCCGTACACGAAGCCAATACCAGCGCCGATCCGGTGGTGCGGTTTTGTCTCTTCTACGACAACCCGAATGGAGATTACTCCGACTATGAAACGGGGAAACAGACCGGAGCGGTCGCGATCAATCAGAAAGTATCGGGCGCCAGTGACAATGTGGACGGAAACCCGAGTTGTCAGGTTCTGGTGGCAGGAGTGTGGAGCCGGATTCCGGCGTATGATCCGGCGACAGGAACTACCGTTTTTACCGATGACAGTGGCGTTCTTGAGGCGGGAAAACTGGTGGGACTTCATGTGAATCTGAAAACCGACCAGGCGCTCGAGGCGATTGTGACCGCGAACACGACAACGACTCTGTCGGTGGCGGGGCATGTGACGTATGCCGAACTGTTCGACGCCTACGAAGTGCTGGATTACCGGCCCGGCTATCTTTCCGCCGCTATTGACACCGGAACGAGCGTCAGCGTGCCTGTGGTAGATGTTTTCAATCACCTGCGCCCCGTTGACCTGCCGGGATACGGGCGCGAGGGAGTGGGGAATGCTTTCGATATGGGAGCGTATGAGGTGGCGGATCTTCCCGTCAAACCGCGTCCGCGCATGAAAACCGAACCCGCCTGGACCACCGGAACGCTCAACACCGTGGCGTGCTATCCGTTCGTGGGGACGACAAGTTACTCGCTGCAGCTCTCGACCGTCCCCGATTTTGCCACTTCCTGGACTCAGGAGGTGGCTTTAAAGCCATCTAAACTGACTCACACCTTCACCAGTCTTGAGGATGGACACACCTACTGGTACCGTGTGCGCGCGTTATCCGATGGGGAACTGACCTCGTGGTCGTTGCCCACCTTCTCGACCCAGGATACGGGAATTCCGTCCGGTTCAATCTTGATTGATGGGGGCGCGGCAACAACGTCGGTCACCACGGTGACGTTGACTCTGATTGCCCAGGATACGGGGACAACTTCCTCCGGTGTGGCCTGGATGCGTTTCCGGGAGGGGACGAACTGGACGTCCTGGGAGGCCTACAAGCAGACGCGGACGTGGACTCTGAACAGTTGGAAGGGAGTGCGGACAGTCGAGGTGGAGTTCCGCGACCGGGCGGGGAATGCTTCCGCCGTAGCGTCCGACTCGATCCAATTCGAGCCGCCCGCTCCAAAGGTGTTGAGCGTCACACCATTGGAAACGGGGCCGACAACGGCGGACGCCATTAGTTTCCGGATTGAATTCGATACTCCCGTCACCGGTTTTTCTGAGGTGTCGGATCTGCTGGTCGTGCATGACCCCCTCGGTAACACGGATCACTCGTCGGTCAGTCTGACGACACTGTCCCCCACAATCTATACGGCTGTGGTGAGCGGTTTGACGGGGACAGGGTATTTCACGCTGAGCGTCAAGGCTGCGGTTTGTGTGGATGTGGTTGGAGCGCCCAATCAGGCTTCCGCCCCCAGTCCGCGTGTTTATCTGGTCAAACCCGGTTTGCGCGCCGCGATGATTCCTGAACCGGAATGGACGCCCGGCACGCAGAACACCGTCGAGTGGTTGCCGGTCCTGGACGCGGTGACCTATTCGGTTCAGCGCGACGTGTTGCCCGGTTTCCCACAGCCACTTGAGGTACAGGTTTCCTCCTCCACGCTGGCCCATATTTTCACCGATCTGGGGGACGGGCGAGCGTTTTGGTACCGGGTACGGGCGCAACAGTCGGGACGGGGCGAACCGACCGCTTGGTCGGTTGCGACTTCTTCCACTCAGGACGCACAACAGCCTTCTGGCTCTGTTGTCATCAATAACGGAGACGCGGTGACGCCCTATTCGGATGTTGTGTTGACGTTGGTGACCACTGATCCGGGCGCCAATCCGTCGGGTGTCACCGAAATGCGTCTGAGTAATGGCGCCGGTTGGACGGAATGGGAACCTGTGGTGGCGGCGAAACCGTGGGCCTTGTTGCCCGGCGATGGAGCCAAGACGGTCTGGGTCGAATATCGCGACCGGGCGGGGAATATCTCGCTGGCCGACTCGTTGAGCGATTCAATCCTGCTCGACACGTCGGCCGTTCCCGGACCTCGGGTGTTGGCCATCACGCCCGAGGATGCGGGACCGACCAGTTTGCCGGAAGTCGGATTCCGGGTCGAATTCGATCGTGCCGTCACCGGTTTTGTGGATTCGTCCGATGTGACGGTGGTTCACGATCCGACCGGAACGACGAGCCATACGTCCGTTGTTCTGGAAGCGCTTTCAGAAACGGTTTATCGGGCGCAAGTCGGAGGAATTATTGGAAAAGGCGCGGTTGCGCTGATTGTGAACGCAAACGCCTGTGAGGATCGGGACGGTTATGGAAACCCGGCGTATGGGCCGAGCGCCGACGTTCTGATTGATCCTTCGATCATGGTCATCAAGTTCGAACCGGAGTGGACAACGGGGACAGCCAACACCGTGGCGTGGCATCCGTTCCGGAATGCCGTGCGCTATACTCTCCAGCGCGATGCTTCGGAGGATTTCCAGTCACCAGAAGGGGTGGAACTCAGTTCTGCGACGCTTGCTTACACCTTTAGCAATCTGGAAGATGGCCGTGCGTACTGGTACCGCGTGCGGGCGAGTGAGGTGTATGGCTGGACGACTTCGAGTCTCTGGTCGCGCCCGACGTCTTCGACGCAGGACGCGTTGCCTCCGACCGGAAGTGTGCTGATCAACAACGGACGGGAAACCGCGTCCCTGCGGCGGGTAAAACTGGATTTGGACTGGAACGACCCCGGTATTAATCCTTCCGGCGTGGCGTTGATGCGGTTGCGCGAGAAAGGAGAGTGGACTGGATGGGAAGCGGTCAGTACCACGCAGACCTGGCAGTTGTCTTTCGGAATCGAAACAAAGACGGTCGAGGCGCAGTTCCGCGACCAGGCGGGGAATGTTTCCGAACCGGGTACCATTCTGGATTCGATCTATTTCGATCCGTTCAGCGATCTCGACGCTCCCACGGTGACTCTGATTTCTTCGGTCCCGAATCCCACAAATCTGTCGGTGATGCCGGTTGTCGTCACGTTCAATGAGCCGGTGGAAGGGTTCTCGATCCAGGGGATTGGGGTGGATAACGCAACGTTGACCAATTTCCATGCGGTGGATGACATGGTGTTTACATTTGACCTGCTGCCCGCGTCTCAGGGGCTTGTGTCGGTCTGGGTGGTGGCGGGCGCGGCGGTGGATGGCGCGCAGAACCCGAGTGTGGCCTCCGTTCCGTTGTGGCGTCTATTCGACAGTGTGCCTCCGTCTGGTAACATGAATTCCTCTACAAGTGATCCTACGAACCTGTCCCTGATTCCCGTCACCGCCACCTTTGAAGAGCCGGTCGAGGGTTTTACATCGGCGAGTGTCGTAACCGAGAACGCCGCTCTGGTGAATTTTGTGGGAGAGGTCGGGGCGTCTGTTTATCATTTCGATCTGGCTGTCTCCGATATTATGGAGGGGGAAGTGACCGCTTCGGTCGCCACGGGGGCGATGCGGGATGCCGCTGGAAACTGGAATGTCAGCCCGTTCTCTTTCCACCGGCGCTTCAAGCGCGAAACGGTGATTCCGAAACCCGTGGGGGTGAGCGCGACGGATGGGACCGAGGTGGACCAGGTGACCGTAACGTGGGAACCGGGAGAGGGGGCTTTGAAATACCGGGTGTACCGGAGTCTGGAATTTGGGGACATGCCGGAACTGATCGGAGACGGGTTGACCACAACCACCTTTGTTGATACTCAGGTCAGGCGGGAAATAACCTATTATTACCAGGTACAGGCCGTGCTGGATTCTGAACTGGGCGTGGTGAGTCCCCTGAGTGATCTGGACGCAGGATGGGCGGATGGATCGGCTGTGGACTACAAGATCTCTTACAGCGGGGGGGGCTTGAGTGTGGATGTGAACGGCAAGAGCCTCGTGTTTGCTGCCACTTCTCCCAAGGCGTCCCTTAAAATAATCCAACTCAAACGGCTTCCGCAGAACGCAGTGTCCGTTCCGAATAAAACGGCTTATTATCACGGTAACGTCTTGGCGCAGGTGAAGATGACAGGAACCGTCAAGACGTTCCTGACCCAGGCGCCGATCAAGACCCTTGAAGCGTCCGGGGCTGTGCTTTCAATCTCAGCTCAAAATTGCACGATTGAATCGTTGACGGGTGCCGGACTTGGTAAGATCCGCATGTCGGCCACGCCGAACGCGACCGACTCGACCGGGAAGGACGCCCGTGTTCTCCAAACGTCCATTCAGTCTCCCACTCAGTTCGAGAAGCCGGTCCAGGTGGCCTTAAATGGTATTGTATTGGAAAACCTGGATCTCCCCAAACAGCAGGTCCAGTATCTGAAGGTGAATTCCCGCAAGACCAGCCGGAATGGAACGCCTGCGTTCCTGAGTCAGGGCGATATTTTGGGGACAGTTCAGGCTGGCGAATTGCTCAGTCTTACGGTCACTGGCGGTTCCCTTGAGTCCCCCGATCTTCAGGTTCTGGCGGGGCTTACGCCCTTGAAGATTGTCGCCCGTGCGGGTGTTTTCAATCTGGGTTCCAAGGGCAACTGGGCGACTGTTGTTCGTGGCGGCGATGTGGCGGCGCGCAGTATGGATCTGGCGGTACAGTCGGCTCAGATCGCCGCTTCCGGTGGGAATATCCGTGGCGAGCAGATTGTGGTCGCGGGCGAACTGTCGAGTCTTTCCGCTACTTTCAAGAAGGTCCGCCTGGGCGGCGTCACACGCTATCTGGGTGGGGAAGTAGGGGAGGATCTGACATCAAGCACGGCCTTAACAACATACACCTTGTTTGTTTCAGGGAGCGACTCGAACCAGGCAAAACTGGGCATTCGCTCGGTTCGTGGCTCTGTGGCGGTTCAGGGGTATTTTGTCGCGGGCGCCGTTTCAAGTCCAGATCCCGAAAATCCACTGGTCCCGACTCTGACGGGCACAATTGGCCGGATCCAGGTTCAAAAGTCGAATCCCTCAACTTGGGGGACGACGCGGATTATCGGAGGCAGTTGGTCCGACCCGGCTAGTCCCATTCAATTCAAGGGAGTGCCACTGGGACCTGACAAAGCGCCGGAGGGCTTCACGGCCAATACGACAGCTGGTGGACTTTTTCTGCCGGAATAATTTTTTTTAGGCCTCTTCAAAAGAATTTGTGGGTAAACAGAGGGGACGTTCATCTTGTTAACCTTCTGAATAGAGGCGCTTCTGGCTTTCTGGAAGCCCTGAGACCGGACCGCATTTCCGGACTCAGTTTTGCGCTATGCCTTTTTCCCGGCCCTCTGCCCGAATCTCCCGACTCTCGCCCCCGTTCGTCATCCCCGCGAACGCGGGGACCCAGAGTAGCGCGAACGGGAAAACAGGGGGAAAATCCAAGGTAAACGCGATCAACCAGAACGTCCCGGATCTGGGTTCCCGCTTTCGCGGGAATGACGGAATGCGGGATTGTGTTTTGGCCCCAATGCGAAAAACTCATCAAAATCTATCCACAAATTCTTTCAAAGAACCTTTTTTAGATGTTCCCGGAAAATGAAATAGAAACCGCCCGGTCTATCCTCAATGGGACGGACCGGGCGGTCTTTGTGAGATGCGAAAGAAGAACAGAGGAAAAGCGCTTACTTGAACGCCGCAATCTGCTCGGGCGTCATTTCGCGAATCTGGATGGCGCGCAAACCTGTCCGTGTGTGCCACGCGGCAATTCCAAACGGTTGAGACGCGGCGACCTCGGCCCGGACGGAAATTTTCCGATCTTTCGGAAAAGCGTCCACCACCAGTTTTTCATCAATCCACGCCTGGATGCGTTTCGGAGTGACGCGCACCCGGATGTCGTACCACTTGTTCTTCTCAAAATTCATCATCTTGGTGGTTTCATTGTTGCAGGCATCCATGTTGTTGAAGGATGAGATTCCGACCACCGTTCCGCCCCATCCACCCACGATCAGGCTGCAACAGGAATCGTTGACCGGGAAGGTCAGGCCACAGAAAAAATCGTTTCCATCAATTCGCATGGCTTTCAGGGCGATCTCGTAATTCATTCTCGGGACAGGTTCCGTGCAGGTCACACCGGTGAGATCCGATGCGGGAAACTCGAGGACGATCCGCCCATCCTGAACGTGGACTTTGTTTTCGCCGCCGAACTCGGATTCCATCCATCCCTTGAGTGTTTGACCGTCAAAGTAACTTTTCCACCCGCTCAGGTTCAGATCCGGCGCCGGGTATTTGGCGGCCCGTTCCTCCATCGACAGGAATTGGTCCAGGTCTTCATCCACTGTAATTTCTGATTCCGCAGGTGGCGTAGGCAACTCCGTAGCCACCACCGGTTTCTCCGTGGAAACAACAGGCGTTTCCGACGTTTGTTTTGTCTCGGAGACAGACTGACAGGACGCCAGACTGAAAAGAACCAGAAGAACCGGAACAACGGAACGGAGTGGAATACGGACATCGGATTTGGGTATGGTAAACATAGACACTGAAATGTCCTCCCGCGAATGAATTCCAGTGGCCGATTCAGGAAGAACGGCCACAGGACCGCCTACGATTTACAACGCACGAAGTGCTCAATCGAACGGTCGTAGGTGCGTTCCTCTTCCGCCGAAAAGTAACATGCCGGCAGTTCCCCATTGCTTCGGTGATACGTCACGCAGTCGCAGCAAGCGCCTTTGCGTGAACAGGGTTCGTAAGTACAATTGCACTGTTTCATGTTCTTGGCCTTATTGTCGCAGTTCATGGCGGTGGTTCTCCCGATTGACGTAGTCATGTTCTCCTCGAAGCGATAAATTCGGGGAGGAGAAAACAGTTATATTTTGGCTCAGTGCGCAGCGACACGCAAGAGTTCTTCTTCGGCGGCTTTTGTCCAGCGGCCCGCCTGTAGTCTTGCCGCGACCGTTGGGTAAGTATTCTCCAACTGGGAAAGCGGAATGAGCGGCATTTCGCGTAACTGCGGATAGACGATGATTTTCCCGGCCAGCGTCCGATTCTCGACCGCTTCGATTCCGGCGATGGCGCCTTCCATTCCCGAAACGGCATCCACGGACAGGTTGGTATCGAGTTGGCCGCTTTCCACTTTCTCAAGCATGATTTTCATGTCGCGCAGAACCGACCCGCTGGTCCCGAAGAGGAAACATCGCTTCGTGATGAGCATGTCCAGATCAATGGGGTGGATGGTCGGTGCGGGAATGCCCGCAAAGATGTTGATACGCGCCCCAGGCATGCTCTTGGAGATCGCGTCGGAGACAACCGGCGCGATCGGCACCATGATGGCGATGTAACTGAAGGTGCCCTCCAGAGGCGATTTGCTCGGGTTGGTAATGACCAACTCTACGTTGTTCTGTCTGGCCAGCGGCGCGGCAATTTCCGAAAGCGAGGCCAGGCGCGCATCGTCGAAGTCTGTCCCGAAAACTTTCAGATCTTTCGCGCCGGAACAGACGTCGCGGATGATGTGCATCTGCCCCATGGGGCCGCCTGCGCCGATCACCAGACATCGGTCTCCGTCCTGAATCTCTCCATTGGCCGGGATGGTCTGGTAACTGTCGGAGGCGGAATACCCCGTGGTTCCAATCCAACGGTGTTGGCCGTAGTGAACGCGACCAATGCCGATCTGGACCGGCCGTCCAATCTGTTTGCCTCCGGTTACGATGTTGACAATACACCGGTCTCCCGGCTTGGAAGCCAGCGCTTCGATGGTTTCTGGGGAGGCGCCGAAGTACACGATGTCATCAAAAGCCGAGTTGGGAATGGCCTCAATGTTTTCTACAACCTGAGTGCGAATACCGAGGTTCTGAAGACTCCCTATCTGGGTGGACTCAGGGCAGAGAAGGGTCATGGAGGCCGGTTTTCCAGAGGAGTGAAACGATTCCGTCAGTCCCTTGATTGGATGACCGGGAGCGGCCACGACAAGAAGGTGTCCTCCCGCCTTGATCCGCTGCCGTTCCGGATTCTGATAGGAATCCTCGACGCAGGCCCAGGGTTCCACAAGCGCGATGGCGGCGGCGCTGCGGTCTTCGCGCGCGGGCAGAAGAAAACTTTCGTCCGTCTCGAAGTCGCGCGAAACGCGTTCATCAATGAGGACATACTCCTGAAGGCCGCCTTCAAAGTTGTAACCGAAGGACGCGTTGCCATTGAGAGCGGAGGGAAGCCCACGGTAATCCGTCTGAACCAGACAGCGTTCTCCGATCTTGTGGCGTCGCACCTTGTCGCCGACCGCAACAATGCGGATGACCGTTTCATGACCGGGAACGGTCGGTTTGTCGCCCGGAACGTAGCTGGGGATTTGTTCAATCTCGTTGAGGTCCATCCCCGATATGACCGGGGCTTTTCTGGGGTGCTGCTGGAATTGTTTGAGCAACTTCAGATCTGAGAAACAAAGACCCGTGGCTTCGACCTTCCCGAGGATTTGATATCCGGTTGGACGGAATACTTCTTTCTCGTGGTTGAGCCGCAATTCGCTCGGGCCGATAAGCTGGACGGCGTATTGGGTTTCCGGCAGTTGAGTTGCATGGGACATGAGGCGTTCCTCCTGTGATATAAAGCGATTCAGCTCAGCATGATCTGGCCGCCCGTAACGGGGACAGCCTGTCCGGTTTCGTATTGTTGTTCCATGAGGTAATACAGAGCCTTCATGACGTCGGGAGTGGTGCAACCGCGTCCCATTGGCACCTTGGCTTCATAAAACCGCTTGACGTCTTCGATCGAAGTTGCGCCGGGCACTTTCCCGGTTCGCAGGTATTGCGCAAAAAGACCGTTTTGCGGATCGGACCAGAGGGGACCGTCAAAGAAATTTCCGGGACAGATGGAATTCACCTTGATCCCGTCCTCCACCAGCTCAAGCGCGAAGGATTGCGTCAGGCCGATCCCTCCGAATTTACTGCCGGCGTAGGCCCCGTTGCGATTCGACCCGGCCAGACCCGATTTGCTGTTGATCTGAATGATGTCGCTCCGATACTCGGGACGAATTTGGTGCTGAATGGCAAGAATAGGCGCGGCCTGTTGGACGCAGAGAAAATACCCTTTGTAATTCACCGAGGTGACAAAGTCGAAGTCCTTCTCGGGTTGACTTTTCACGCTACCCGCCTTCAGAACACCCGCGTTGGAAACAAGCAGGTCAAATCCGCCCCATGCGCGGACCACCTGATGGAACGCTGCGGCGACGGATGCGGAGTCGGTCACGTTGATCGAAAGCCCGATGGCCCGGTTGGCTCCCTGTTCTCCGTTGATTCGCGCCGCTGCTTCCTGAGCTCCCGTCAGGTTGAGATCCGCGAGCGCCACACAGGCGCCCTGAGCCGCCAGGTCTTGAGCGATTTCAAGTCCAAATCCCTGAGCGGCTCCCGTTACGATGGCTATTTTTCCGGCAGCCCGTCCTTGGGTGGCGGGTGGTTGTTCCAGATGAAAAGTTCCCAATTGAGGGACAACCACGGCCGTGGGGGAGACCACGGAGGATGCAACGGCACGGAGCAATGCGCCAATCACTTGGTCCTGAGACTCGCACGCCTGCGGATCGAAATGGAGGGCATCGGGGTGTGGGGCGTCTTCAAAACGGATCATGGGAAATGCGTGTCCCTTGTCCGCCAGAAGAGCGCGCAGAGCCGGTGCGATGGTGTTGATCAGAAGGGTCTTGTCAATCATGCTTTCGTTCCTGCTTCAAGTGGCTTTTATGTTCGACCTGCGGATATGGAATCTACAGGCGTTTCAATTCTCGTAAACTCAGCGCCTTGTTATTTCCCAGAACATGAATCCTGGTATTGACGGATTACCGCGGCTCCAAGAGCCGCTAATCCTCGAATTCGTTCGTCCGCGCTGGAATACGCCGGATTGGGTTGTCCCTGCGCGTCCACATACCCACACTCGCCATGCAGCGTCAGGAACTGGTGCGCGGCCATCACACAAGCACCTTCCCAGAAGATCGCCTGAACCGATTCGGGGACAGGGACGTTCTTGAGGCACGTGGGTTCGATGGGGATCAGGTCCAGCGTGTTGTGCTCAGTACCCGCAGTGACCACCAGCCCAGATTGGCGCAGAGTGGTGACATACTCCAAAAGTGTTTCAGGGGTGTTGCGAATCGGGATGAATTCCGCCGCATGGATTCCGGAGGATAGAAGCGTCTTGACCAGGTGTTCTACGGGCGTTTCGTATTCGCAGACGGGTGAAGCCCCGTCGGCCAGGGTGGGGTAGCAGGGCACCCCGCCCAGTTCGAGGATGAGTTCGCGCGCCTCGTCGAAGGTCACAAAACTTTCCTCGACGAAGGCCGCTTTTCCCGCCTTCATCAGAGCGGAACGAATCGCGTTCTGAACGGCCACGGCGTTGCTTGGATTTTGGGGACAGGAAGAACCCAGAATCTTCTGAAGCGCCGTGGGACGATCCGCCTCTGGTACTTTCTCAAACAGAACTTCCTGATAGGCCTGTGCGGCGTGGCGTTCCTGAAGCGTGACCGATGCGCGCGGGCTGCCGTGACGGCGCACGATGCGGTCAATGATGTTATCCGAGGAAAGGGAAAGAGCAATTCCGTTCTCCGTAAAGACCTTGCCCAGTGCCGCCGCGACCTTGGCCATCCGGTCCGTGTCATTCTCGCGGATCTTGCGAATAATCTCCTGTGCGCGGAGGCTCATAGGCGCCAGGCGGGAGATCGCCTTGCCGCAGAAATAATACTTCCCGGGATTGCCCGGGTCGTTGACCCGAATGCCCGATCGAACGAGGTCGTCTATCAGACAGATGATTTCAAGCCCGAAGATCGGGAAAATCCCCGCCTTCCGCGCGCCTGCGGCAAACGGTCCGTAGGCGCCGAAGTCGTAGTAATTGCTCACCCCCAACACCCCGATCTTTTGCTCCGACGCGAGGGCCAGAACCTGATCCACATTCTCGAAAGCCGAAAAGTTGGGTGGCAAGTGGATGTGCGCGTTCAGGCGTGGGCGTTCGGCGGGGGTGAATCCCTGGGAAGCCAATACACGGATTCTATCCGGTGTCCCCAGATCTTTCAGGCTCTTCAAAGCATTCTCGATAGTCGGTTCCATTGGAAGTTTTTCCCTTATCCTCTTGAATTATTTCGCGGGTTCGGTGGTCGTTTTGGCAGAATTGCGTCCCTGAGCGGCTTGTGTCTCGATATAGTCGGGTTCCGATTGAAAGCGTTTGGGGAAGTCGCGCGTCAACCCGATTTCACGCGTTTCGATCGGTTTGAAACCCAGTTTGAGTGCGGGTGAATCCGGGCGCACGCTGTAGTCCCGTTTGGCCGCATCTGTAAAGAGCGGATCAGCCGAAACGCTGTGCGCGTCGAATTTTCCCCCCAGAGCGGCTCTCCAGGCCTCATAGGTCGGTCCGCCGGGAGATTGTCCCAGCATTTTCAGAGGACCGTTCGGGTTGAAGTAGAGATTCCAGTCGGACTCTGCCACGCGGTCGTCCGACCAGTTGTTAAAGTCGTAGATTCCCGCTTCTGGAGTCAGGATCGCAATGATATTTCGGCGGTAGGTATGCGTGTCGCACCGCTCGTCGGCCATGAAGAAAGAGCGGATGGCGGATTGCGCGTGGCCATCCACGATCATGATGTTATTCTCAACGCGGTTCCCAATCCCCTTGAGATACATCGTCTGATTTCCATGTGTCCCCGTAATTCCATGGATAATGTTGTTTGTGATCGTGAAATAGTCGGCGGCGTCGTCGAGATAGATCCCGCTCTGGAGATCCAGTTCCTCGTTGCCGACATCGTGGATCAGGTTGTGATCGAGTACGTTGTCGCGACCCGGGCCCCAGGCCTGCATGGCGCCGGTGTCCTGACTGTCCTGGTTGACATGGTGGATGTGGTTGTACGCGAGCAGGTTGTTGCGCGCATGCAGAAAATTGAACCGGTTCTCGAAGGTCACTCCAGGTACCTGGGTACGCAGCGATTGATACCGCAGACCGCTGATGGAGGTTCCGTACCGCGGCATGTGGTGGATGTCGTTGTGGATGACTTTGTTGTTCCCGCTCTGGTTGATCCCGACGCCATATCCATCTCCGGCGAGTTGGCCGCAGTGGTGGATGTGGTTGTTCTCGACCGTGTTGTCGTGGTTGACGTCGCGCTGACCGATAGCCGGTCCCCCGATATTGACCCCATGATACCCGTGCTGCCGGATGAGATTGTTCACGACCCGAATTTTCTGCGAGTATCCATACACGGCAACACCGCACCCGCCGCCGTTTTCGACCAGACACGAAATGACGGAACAATTTTTCGACCCCGAGAAGAGAACCCCCTCGTCGAGTGCCACACTCAGGTGCAATCCCTCGAAGTGAAGGTTCCGAACGGGTTTTTCCCACGGGCCCTGTATCGAGAGGATATTCTTTGCCGACGCCACGATCATGTTCTGGGGAGATGTACCCGCCTGACGGGGCCAGGCATAGATCTTCCGGGTCTTCAGGTTAATTTGACATTCTCCCGCCCGGTCCAGAAGCGCCAGGATGTTCTGGAGAAAGTACCGATTGCCCGGGTTCATTTTCCCACCTGAATCCGACAATTCTATGAGGCGAGTTTGCGAATTGATGGAGGCCAGGGCCCGGTCTTGTGAGGACCAATCGACTTCGGGCCAACTGAAGACGCGTCCACCCGTCACATCCCAACCGGCAGGAGCGAGATCGTCCGATTTGTAATGAAACGCCTGCTTCTCACGGCCCGCTGCCGACGCTTCCACACGCAGGTAGCCCGTGTTGGGAAAACGCGCCAGAGTGAGCCGCCGATCATTCTCGAACAGTTGATTGGGATTGATCCCTTCCGGTATGTCCGCCTCCAGAATGGCATCCTTATAGGCGCGCCATTCCTTGATGCGAGTTCCCCCGATCAGTTTCGGGTTTTCGTTCGGGTAAGCGCTCCACGTGATGGCGCACTCGGTTGTCCCCGAATCTTCCGGAGTGAACGCCAACCCCTGCGGGAGGTAATAGACCCCCTCGCGGACTTGCACCCGCACGTTTTCTTTCAAACCGGCTGCGACCGCCTTGCGGACTTCCTGTTGGGCGCGTTGCAAAGTGGCAAACGGTTGCTCGACAGAACCCGCATTCGAGTCGTTTCCGTTGGGAGCCACCGTGAATTCGAGGGCCGAGAGACTTGACGCCCCGATGATCCAGAAACAAACGGCAATCCAGATGCGTGTCATGTCGTGGTCTTTCGTGGACGAGTGAGTAATTTTGCTCATACTTCAAGCCGTAGCACTTTTCGGGGCGGCAGGTGCAAAGCGGCGCCCAGAGCGTCTTCAGCGGCTTCCTTGAGCGATTCGCCGATCGAGGGATGCGCGATCACCACGTGGGCCATCTCCTCGACGGTCGCTTTCTGATGGAGCAGCGCCCCGGCGGTACCGATGCACTCCGTGGCCGTGTGACCCAGCATGTGAACGCCCAGCAACGCCCCGGTTTCGCGATGGCGCAGCACCTTGGCAAAGCCGGTCGTGTGGCCGGTCGCCATCGCTTTACCCAGGTATCCAATGGGGAAGTTCCCGATGGAGACCGGGATCCTCTGTTCCCGCGCCGCCTGTTCGGTCAGGCCGACGGAACCGATTTCCGGGAACGTGTACACAGCGCCGGGAATCGGCGCTGTGTAAAGCGCCTCGTGTCCCAGGGCATTCTCAACCGCCACCATGCCCTGTTCTGAAGCGGCATGGGCCAGCAGGCAACGTCCATTGGCATCGCCGATACAGTAAATTCCCGGAATGTTGGTCTCCATTTTATCGTTGACCTTCACGAAACCGCGCGGCGAGACTTCGACCCCCACAGATTCCAAGCCGATGTCCTTCGTTTTCGGGCGTCGTCCCACCGCCACCAGAACGCGTTCCGTTTCGAGGATGTCCCCATTGGAAAGAACGGCCTTGCAACCCGATTCCGTCAATGTCAGTTCATTCACCTTGGTGTCGGTGAAGATCTTGATTCCGCGTTTCGAGAAGATCTTGCCAAGTTCCGGCCCCAGTTGCTCGTCCATCTCGGGTAACAGTCTCGGCATCAGTTCAACCACCGTCACCTGCACGCCGATGGCTTGGAGCATACAGGCAAACTCGCACCCGATGACGCCTCCGCCCACGATGAGGAGACTGGCGGGCAGTGTCTTCCAGTGCAACGACTCGTCGCTGGTACAGACGCACTCGCGATCCTCGGGCCAACCGGGAATACGGGTCGGTTCGGATCCGACCGCCAGGATGATTTTCCGGGCTTGAATGGTCTGAACTTCTCCCGCGTTCTTGCTCGACGTGCCCGTGACGGTCAACTGCCCCGGAGCGCTCAAAACAGCCTGGCCGTTGAGGAGCGTCACGCCGCGATTGGTGAACAGGTTGCGGATGCCCGCGCGCAACTGGCGCAGCACCTGATCCTTGCGTTTCTGGATCGCGGGCCAGTCGGCGGTGGCTTTCCCCTCGACCTGAACGCCGAACGCCGAGGCGGCTGCGATGTTGTGCAGGAGTTCCGCCGACGCCAGCAACGCCTTGGAGGGGATGCACCCATTGTTCAGGCAGGTTCCGCCAAGGTCTTTTGACGCCTCGATCACAACGGTTTTGGCGCCCATCTGGGCGGCCTTGAGCGCGGCCACGTACCCGCCCGGGCCGGAACCCACTACCGCGATGTCATACATTTCAGTCATGGAGACGATCTTCCTTGTCTTGAATTTCCATCAGGGATTTCGTTTACCCGTTGGCAGGCCGGGCGTTTTGAGCCGAACACTGTAAACGCCCGTGCGGGCGGTCACAAACAGGGTCTTGAGGTCTTTGTCGCCAAAGGCGCAGTTTGCGGGTTGTTCGGGAAACTTGATCGCGCCAACGAGGGTCCCGTCGGCCTGAAAGACGGAAATCCCGTCGGCTGAAGAAGTGAAAATCCGCCCCTTCTGGTCCACTTTCATTCCATCGGGATTCTTGACGGTACAGAAACGGCGCTCATTTGTGAGAGAGCCATCGGGCTGGACGTCGTAGGCGTTGATGAAACCGACCTCCGAATCGCCCACATACAGAATTTTCTCATCGGGGGAGAAAGCGAGGCCGTTGGGCTGTTTGAAACTGTCTTTCACGACCAGACGGGGCGCTTCGCCCGGTTTGTCGACCCGATAGACCCCTTGCACCGGCTGATCCTGCTTGCGCCCTTCCAGGCCGTAGGAGGGATCGGTGAAATAGAACGCGCCGGAGGAATGGACCACCACGTCGTTGGGAGAGTTGAACGGTTTTCCCTCGAACAACCCGGCCACGCATTCGACCTTGCCATCGGGCTGGGTCACGGTCACGCGGCGTTCCCATTGTTCCGCCGCCACCAGGCGGTTTTGTCCATCGAGCGTCAGTCCGTTTGCCTTGCTGCTGGGTTCGCGAAAAACAGACGTCTTGCCGTCCGGTGTCCATTTGCAGATGCGGTTGGCTGGAATATCCGAGAAAAGCAGGTAACCGTCGGGGTGCCAGAGGGGGCCTTCGGTAAATTTCAAATCTTTGGAGAGTTCTTTCACCTCGGAATCCACAAGGTCCGCCATTGTCTCCGCTCCCCGGACCGGAGTCCGGCTGAGACAGGGGAGAAGCAGAAGAATGGAAAGGGACAGGCAAAACCTTTTGAAACTCGGGGAGGTCGGGTGGCAGGTGGGTGTCGGCATCGTCTTTAAATCCTTTGTGCGGGAGAGTGAGTCCTCACGCGCCCGTTTCTCGATTCTGCGATTCCGGAGCGCGTGATGGAACTGTCCCTGGAAATTCCAGGGAACGGTTCAGGACGGCTCCGGAACTCCCGGCGGTCTATCCACCTGTGACCGGATTTTCAAAGCCGTTCCGGGCCTTCCAGAAGTTCCTTCAGTTTGGCCATGAACCGGGCTGCCATTAAACCATCAATCAACCGGTGGTCGCAACTGATTGTTAGCGTCATGACCTTGGCCGCGCGGATCGCGCCTTTATGGACCACGCAGGTCTCGCGGATGGCGCTGACGGCCAGGATTGCCGCTTCCGGCGGGTTGATAATGGCCGAAAACTCCTCGATTCCGTACATCCCGAGGTTGGAAATGGTGAACACCCCCTGCCCCATTGCCTCGAGTTTTCCGCCCCGGGCGGCCTCGACGATGCGACGGGTTTCTCCGGCCATCCGCCGCAAGTCCATTTGATCGGCGCCACACACCACCGGCACGACCAGCCCGTTCTCAAGCCCCACAGCAATTCCAATGTTCGCGGAGGGGTACAGGACCACTTCGTCGCCTTCCATCCGGCTCCGGAAGGCCGGAAATTCCCGAATGACACGGGCGCACGCCAGGATGATGATGTCATTGATGGAACAGGGAAACTCGGCCTTGCGTTCCCGATTGAAAGCGATCATTGCGTCAGCCTCGATCGTCTGGCGCATGTAGAAGTGGGGAATGGTCTGCTTCGACAGTGTCAAGTTCCGCGCGATTGCCTTGCGCATGCCCGTCAGAGGTTGGCGGGTCGGGGTCGAGCTGGCCGCAACCACCTGAGTGGATTCGACATCAGTTGAGAGGATTCGTCCCCCAGGCCCGCTACCCGCTCCGACACCTTCCAACGCGATTCCTTTTTCCGCTGCAGCTTTCCGGGCGGCAGGGGAGGCCTTGACACGTCCTTCAGAAGTGACGGCCGCAGGCGTTCTGGCAACGGAAGGGGCGGCAGGAGAACTGGCAGGTGTACTGGCGGGGGAAGGTGTCACACCGGGGGAGGCCGGAGCGGCTGCGCCTCCGTGTAGCGCCAGATACGCGTCCACATCCGCATCGTTTTCCGCCAGATAAGCCACCGGAACCTTGACCGCAACGATAGTGTCCACATCGGCCACAATTCGCGCCAGACGCCCCGCATGGTCTGCTTCGACCTCGATCACAGCCTTGTCGGTTTCGACGTCGAAGAGGATTTGCCCCTTCTCGACCCGGTTGCCAGGTTCAACATGCCACTTGACGAGCGTCCCTTCCTCCATGCTCTGCCCCGCCTGCGGCATGAGGATCGGAATGACTTCCCCCTGGGGACCCGAAATAGAACCGCTCGGGGCCGTGGGGACGGGTTTGGGTTTCGAGTCTGGAGTCTCTATGGAAGGGGTCACGTTTGTCTCTCCATCGGAGGTTTGGAGTTTCGCCAGCGCGTCGGAGGAACGGACGGTGGTCCCGACCTTTACCAATATTTCGGTCAGCACACCGGCTTGATTTGAGACGAGTTCCACCAGGGCGGTCTCGGTTTCGAGGAGAGCCAGAAGGTCTCCTTTTGCGACTGCCGCTCCCTGGGGTTTAACCCACTGACGCAGAGTGGCGGTTTGGCTGGGTGATTCGAGGGGAGGAAGTTGAATGGTATGCATCATTAGGCTCTATTCTGTGGATTTTAACAAATCACCCATGCAGGGTATGCAACAATGTTGCAAAAGTCAAGCAAAAATGTTGCAGATTTTTGTTGAAAATTTTCAAGAATTAGTGTTGGATGGAAAATGTCTTCCGGAAAACGGGGGGCTGGGAGAGCCGAAAATGAGCAGTACGACCGAACAGCGCCGCGAGAAAATTCTGGCCGAAGCCGACCGCAATGGCCGTGTTTCCGTGCGCGATCTGGCGTTGGCTCTCGGGGTTTCCGAGGCCACCGTGCGCCGGGATCTGAAGTCGCTGGCGGATACGGGACAACTCGATATCGTGTTTGGCGGCGCCATTCTGCCCCGGACGCTGGATTATTCCTTCCCTTCCAAAGAACGGCGCAACATTGAAAGTAAGCGGATCATCGGCGCGCTGGCGGCGCGGTTGGTGAACGATGGCGACCAGATCTTCCTGGATTCCGGCACCACCTGTTTTCAAATGGCGCGTTACCTGAAGCGGAAGCCGGGCTTGACGATTGTGGTCAATTCGACGCGCCTGGCAATGGAATTCGACTCGCCCGGTCAACGCATCATCATGCTCGGGGGACAATACCGTCCCGATCGGATGGATGTGGTGGGGCCTCTGGCCATGCGGGCGCTTGAGGGGTTGCGCGGCTACCGGGCCTTCATTGGCGCCGATGGGTTGAGCATGGATTTCGGGCTTTCCGCCAGCGACATTGACAGCGCCCACCTGCATGCGCTGGCGGTCGAAAACGCGCGGGAAACGGTTTTGCTGGCCGATTACAGCAAGTTTGTTGCGCCCTCGTTGCATAAGATTGTGGACTTCGACCGGGTTTCGCAGATTGTGACGGATCGCCGTCCCCCGGACGAGTGGATGGCTTTTTTTGAAGAGAGAGGCATGGATGTCCTGTATCCTCAGACGGAGGTGGTTGAGACCGCCAACGAATCGCAAGGTGACTGAAGGAGGAAGACTTCATGGAATGCCCCCAGTGTCGGAAAGAGTTTCGTTTCACGTGGCCGTTGTACCTGCAGGCCGCTTTCGGACGGTTTGCCTGTCCGGAATGTCAGGCGCGTCTGCGTCTGAGGCACAACTGGTGGATTTATTTTCCCCTCATCATGCTGGGGTGTTGCCTGGCGGGGATTCCATTGGGGTATCTCGTGGAAAAATGCTGGGGGAACACTCTGTATGCGGGAGCGGGGTGGTTGGTGGGATGGGTGCTCGGAGCGCCCCTGTCCGGGGTTCCTACCGATCTGTTTCTGGAACGCAAGTTTTCAAAAGTCGAACTGGATGTTCGGCAACCGGATGAAAAAAAAGAGAATCAGGAACCCGGTGCGTGATGGAGAGGCCGGGACGACTGATTCAAACATAGTCGTGACCCAAAGAAAGCGAGAGGAACGTCGTAATGCCCAAGAGCCAGATAATTGATCCGCAAATGGTCCGCCAGAAAGGCGAATTGACCTTCCAGCCCATTCCCCTGAATCAATATGACAGCAGCGTGAAGGAAGAGGCCGGGAAATATGGGAAAGAAGCGCTGGTGCGCATCCAGCGCGACATGGCCATCATCCGCACATTCGAGACGATGCTGAGCGAGATCAAACTGCGGGGAAATTACAAGGGGATCGAATACAACCACCGCGGACCGGCTCACCTTTCGATCGGCCAGGAAGCCTCGGCGGTCGGACAGGCCTTTCTTCTCGGGATAGACGACCATATCTACGGCAGCCACCGCAGCCACGGCGAGATCCTGGCCAAGGGACTTTCGGCCATTTTCAAACTGGACGATGATTCGCTGACGAGAATCATGAAGGGGTATTTCGACGGCATCTGTCTTCAGGTCGTCGAGCGTGGTAAACAGTACGATTCGGTTCAGGATCTGGCGATCGATTACCTGATTTATGGCGCGCTGGCCGAGATTTTCGGACGCGAAGCCGGGTTCAACAAAGGCATGGGCGGTTCCATGCACGCCTTCTTTCCCCCCTTCGGCATCTACCCGAACAACGCGATCGTGGGCGGCTCGGGCGATATCGCCGTGGGCGCGGCGATGTTTAAGAAGATCAATCTCAAACCCGGTCTGGTGATCGCCAACATCGGCGACGCGTCGAGCGCGTGCGGTCCCGTCTGGGAAGGCCTCTGCATGGCCACGATGGACCAGTACAAGAAACTCTGGGATGAAGCGCACCGGGGGGGATTGCCGCTCATCATCAACTTCTTCAATAATTTCTATGGCATGGGGGGCCAGCCGTTCGGCGAAACGATGGGCTTCGAGGTGCTGGCGCGTCTGGGCGCGGGGATCAATCCCGAACAGATGCACTCCGAGCGAGTGGACGGGTACAATCCCCTCGCCGTCGTGGACGCCATCGCCCGCAAGAAGGAAATTCTATCGAGCGGTGACGGACCGGTGCTGCTCGACACGTTGACCTATCGCTTCAGCGGCCACTCGCCCTCGGACGCGAGCAGCTATCGCACCAAGGAAGAGGTCGAGGCCTGGCAGGCCGTGGACCCGCTCACGCACTATTCCGCCAGCCTGGTCGAGGCGGGTGTGGCGACCCAGGCGGAGATTGACGCGGTGAACGCCGAGGCGGAAGAGCGCATCTTCCGCGCCTGTCAAAAGGCGGTGGACTTGGAGATCTCGCCCCGGGCCGATCTCATGGTGCCCGGCTGTCTGCTCGAGAAAACGATGTTCTCGAATCAGAAAGTCGAATCTCTCGATCCGGGCCGCAAACCCGACGTCCTGATGCCGATTGAGGAAAACCCGCGCGTTCTGGGGTTGGCCAAGCGCAGCCGTTCGGCCTTTGGCCCCGACGGAAAGCCGCTTCCCAAGGGGCGCTGTGTGGGCTTCCGGGACGCCATTTTCGAAGCGATTATTGACCGTTTCTACACCGACCCGACCCTGGTGGCCTATGGCGAGGAAAACCGCGACTGGGGCGGCGCGTTCGCCGTCTATCGCGGTCTCACCGAAGCCCTGCCGTACCATCGGCTCTTCAACACGCCCATTTCCGAAGGGGCGATTGTGGGGTCGGCTGTGGGGTACGCGCTCGAGGGCGGGCGGGTCATCGCCGAGTTGATGTATTGCGATTTTCTGGGCCGTTCGGGCGACGAGGTGTTCAACCAGCTCTCCAAGTGGCAGTCCATGTCGGGTGGTCTTCTGCGCATGCCCGTGGTGTTGCGCGTCTCGGTGGGGAGCAAGTACGGTGCCCAGCACAGTCAGGACTGGACTAGTATCGTGGCGCATATCCCCGGTCTGAAGGTGGTGTTCCCCGCCACGGCCTACGACGCCAAGGGCATGATGTACGCGGCCCTGACGGGTACCGACCCGGTGGTGTTCTTCGAAAGCCAGCGAATTTACGACCAGCCCGAGGAGTTTGTCGAGGGAGGTGTTCCGCAGGGGTATTATGAAGTCCCGTTCGGCGAACCGGCGATCCGGAAGGAAGGAAAAGACCTGACGATCCTGACCGTCGGCGCCACTCTCTATCGGGCGATGGAAGCCGCGAAGGAACTTGAGGAAAAATACGGCATCTCGTGTGAGATCATTGATGCGCGCTCGCTGGTTCCTTTCAATTACGAGAAGGTGATTCAGTCGGTCAAGAAGACGCGCAAGATCCTCCTGGCATCGGACGCCTGTGAGCGGGCGAGCTTCCTCCACACGATGGCCTCGAAGATTTCCCAGTTCGCATTCGATGAACTCGACGCGCCGCCCGTAGTCGTGGGGGCGCGCAACTGGATCACTCCCGGCGACGAGGTCGAAGACGCGTTCTTCCCCTACCCGACCGACATTCTGGACGCCGTGCATGAGCACATCCTGCCGTTGTCCGGTTACACGGTCAAACGCCCGTGCAATGTTCAGGATCTCATGGCCCGCAGCGCGCAGGGCCTGTAATTCTGTACCGCCGGCGTCCCCGCCGGCGTGGTCGTTCAAGTCGCCTCTTGAAGTTCCGCCCGGCAGGAATTTTCCCTCCTGCCGGGCTATGGTGTAATGTGACAAAGTTGAACGGTACTGTCAGTTAAATGTTGATTTTATGATGCCGCTCTACAAAATTCGAGCGAGCGGGTGAATTGAAGACTGAAAAACAGGAGAAACGGATCATGGCGGAGAAGTACTACCTGCTGGCGATGGATTATGGCGCCGAGAGCGGCCGCGGCGTACTGGTGACACTGAACAAGAACAACGGCGGGATTCCGACGGTTGAGATGGAAGAAATCCACCGCCTCCCCAACCGCCCTGTGCGCATGGGGGGGACACTCTACTGGGACTTCCCCTTCCTGTTCGCCGAACTGCTGGCCACCCTGCGCAAGTGCGCCGAACGCGGCATTACGCTTTCGGGCATTGGGGTGGACACCTGGGGCGTGGACTTCGGCCTGCTCGGGGCAGACGACCGTCTGCTCGGCAACCCGGTCCATTACCGCGATGCCCGCACCGACGCGATCCACGACTACTCCAACCCGGTTATGAAACAGGATAAGATTTTCGAGTACACCTGTTGCGAACCGTGGTCCATCAGTTCGCTCTTCCAGGTGCTGGCTATGCAGAAGCAGAACTCCCCGCTCCTGCCGTTGGCCACCACGTTCCTGAACATGCCCGACCTGTTCAACTTTTTCCTGACCGGCCAAAAGGCCTCCGAACGCTCGATCGCCAGTACGGCGAACCTCATGGGGGCCGATGGCGAGTGGTCGCGCAAGGTGATCGACGCTTTCAAACTTCCCGCCATGTTTGGCCGGATGGTTGAGCCGGGGACGGTGCTGGGCCCTCTGAGCGAGGAAGTCCAGTCGCTCACAGGTCTGGGCGCGGTGCCCGTCGTGGCCACGTGCGGTCACGACACCTCGGCCGTCGCGGCGGCGGTCCCCGCCCAGGGGCAAAACTGGTCGTTCCTGAGCAGCGGCACGTGGAGCATCGTCGGCAAACTACGGGAAAAACCGGTCACCACGCCCGAGGCTTTTGCGCAGGGCTTCTGTAACGAGTACACGCTCAACAACTGGTTCATCTGCCGTAACATCCTGGGCCTCTGGCTGGTGCAGGAACTCAAGCGCAAGTGGGACAAGGAAAGTGACCCGTGGGACTACAACCGCATTACCGCCGCCGCTGCCGAAGCGCCGTCCGGTTCGATGCTCGATGTGGCCGACGGGCGGCTCCTCGCCCCGGCGGACATGGAAGAAACCCTCTACACCCTTCTGGCCGAACTGGGTCAGCCCAAGCCCGAGTCGCGCGGCGCGTTGGTGCGCTGTGTGCTGGAGAGTTTGGCCCTCGAGTACGCCTGGCGGCTTGACAGCCTCGACGCCATCACGGGCAGCAAGACCGAATCGCTCTACATCGTCGGGGGCGGGGTGGCGAACAAACTGCTCTGCCAGTTCACAGCGAACGCTTGCGCCCGACCCACCTTCGTCGGCGCCAGCGAGTGTACGGCCCTCGGGAACGCCCTGACCCAGGCCGTCGGGTTGGGGCTGCTCAGTGGTCCGGACGAAATCCGCCAGGTCATGCGTGGCAGTCTCGGCCTCACGCCCTACGAACCGCAGGATGCGGAAGTCTGGAAAGAAAAACGCGTGGCCTATGACCGGATCAAGAAAGCGCGAAGTTGAGTCAGTAGGAGAGGCTATATTTCTCTATAAATTTGCCGATTCGGCGATCATGAGGATTCAAAATCGGGGTTTTTTGAAGGGAAACGTATGCGTGGCCGTCTGATCTTCCTCGTTTTGGTATGGGTTTTTCTGTCTTCTGTTGGATGCCTGATGGTCCAGAATTCTTCAATAAAGTTGGAGGAAGACCGGCCCGCGGTGTCGTCGGGTGGATGCCTGATGGCCCAGGATTCTTCAATAAAGGCGATGCTCTCCGATCACATGGAATCTGTTCGGAAAGATCCTTCCAGGTATGGGGCAAAGAGTATCCTGCTTCCGCCCAATGCTATTGAGGAGTTAAAGCCATACCTCAACGATGCTGACGAGTCGGTTCGAAGCAAGGCGCGCCTGTTTGTATGTCAATCGGCTTTAGTGTCGACTTCGACTCTTGTTCGACAGGAGGGGGTTCAGGAACTCTTGAAACATTTGTTCGATTCGGAAGGAAATGCTCGTTCAAGTAGCCTTCTATTGTATTTCTTCGATACGGATTACAATAAGGAAGCGCGTTCTCTGCTTGGGAAGAGTCTTGAGCGAGCGCTTCGAGAATACAAGGAAAACCCCTCAAATACTCGTAAACATGAAAGGTTGACCGACCTCATTCTCTGCGTTGGTTATGCCAATGCCAGAGAATATGCGGATCTGTTGGCGCAGATCAAGTTGGACTATGGAAATGTATTTGAAAATCTGAAAGAGCAATACGCTCAAAAGATCTCATATCACCACGCGAGTATCAAGAATCCGTGGCTTGGTACCCCTGCCTGGTACGCTGTCTTGGCTCGAGCAAGATTGGGTTTTAAAGATGACTTGAAGTTTTGCTTTGAGTTAGTTGAGGGATATCCTGATGCCGAATGTAAAGTCTATCATATACATGATGAGTCGTTGAATACGGTCAACCAACCTGAACTTCTGGAGTATTATTTCAAAGCGCTGGACAGTACAGAGACGTTCCCAGGAGAAGGGGGGACAGAATACTATCGCGATCATGTACTGTCTTCTTTGAGAAATCTGATTGGTGACAAAGATATAGGAGAGCAGGAAGCATATAGTATTGAAAAGATTCGTGAGTACGTCAAGGTGAAGTTGGGCGGAGATCCTAAAAAGTTCCACTTGGTTGATATTCACAAGTGGCAAGTTCAAAGATTGACCAGTGAGCATATCCGAGAGCAAAGAGAACTCAAGTTGCAATACCGAGTGTCTCAGAATTCGAAGTAAGTCGAGAACCGTCTTACTGCGAACAGAATATTGATGCTTCCATGAAACAGAATCCCGTAATCTGGATCTTCTCCTCGAAAAAGGAGTCTCTCAGAATGAAACAATCCATACGCTGCTTGACCAGATTCCTCCTTGCCGCAATGGCCCTTTTAGTTATTACCCTCCCCATCCAGGCTGAAGACAATGACTGGACCGCAGTCTATAATGTTATATGGGATTCCCCTTCTCAGGATTCGCTGGATTCGATGCCCCTTTCTGGACGGAGGGGCGCTGGTGCCAACGTCTGGGTTCAGGATGGCTCCATCTGGATCTATCTCGCTCACAACGGGGCCTACAACGAGGAGGGCAATCTGCTGAAACTCGGGTGTGTCCGTGTTACTCCGAAAAACACAAAGTTGGGAACAGGTGGCGGTTTCCGCCAGGAACTCGATCTGGCCAGCGGTTCCATTAAAATTCTCAATGAGGGTTTCACCGCTTCGCTCTGGTTCGTCGGTGAGACGCTGCTGCTTGAAACGACCTCGACCGAGCCACAGGCTCTTGAGGTTTCCTTTGCCTCTTGGCGAGATAAACAGCGCGATGGAATCCGGACGGACATGATGGGCGCCAAGGGGAACATTTCGCCGGACAAGATAGAGGCCAATACCGAGGGATTCCTCTGGTCCCATCGAAACGCGGATTTTCCCATAGATGTGATCGGCATGGCGAAAGGTCAGGGGATTCCGGCCGATGCCGTTCATGACGCCACCACTCGCCGGGTTTCCGGCGGAGCCATCGCCATCGAAGGCGGACTCTCCACCCCCGTGGAATCCACCGTGCAGTGGCAATTCTGGGACGGTAAGGCCTGGACCGGCCATACCACCACTAGCCGCAATCAGACGATGGCTATCCGCCTCGGCGCGGCGATCAATGCCGATCCCAATCAATGGCGGGCCGAAGCGAAGTCCGTGCTCGCCCCAACCTTTCGCCAGACCCTCAGAGCCGCTGAATTGAAGCGCTGGTTGGAGTTCTGGTCGCGTTCCCATGTCGTTGTCAATCCGTCAGCCAAACCCGACGATGTCGGCTGGATGATTGGACGCAACTATCAACTCTTCCGCTACATGCTGGCCTGTAACCGCGACGGGGAACTGCCATTGTTATTCAACGGGGGGATTTTCACCACTGACAACAAGCCCGGACGCATCACCGGTAACAACAACGATGAACTGCCCATCTCCGAGGGGAGTCCCATTACCCCGGATTTCCGCCGCTGGAGGTCCTGTCATTTTATGTCGCAGAACCAGCGCTGGCTCGGTTGGCCGAATCTGGCCAACGGCGACTCCGATCTGCTTGCGCCGTCTCTATCGTTTTATCGTGAACGCTCAGCCACCGCCGCCGCCCGAGCCAGAACCAACGGGGCCGAAGGTGTAGTCTATCCCGAGCCACTTGATGTCTGGGGCCTTTGTTGTGTCGCTCCCCGTCCCGACGGTCTCTGCGGAGCCGAACACCTGACCTATCATTTCTCCATGATGCTGGAGCACGCCTGGATGGCATTGCAGGCCCACGACATAATGGGTCTTGATATCACCAGCGACCTGCCCTGGATTGAAGGCACCGTCATTTTCTACGACAGTTACTATCGAACCCAGACTCAAAAACGCACCGGCAAGGAACTGGGTGACGACGGAAAACTCGTTATCTACCCGTCCAATGGCCTTGAATACGCAAACGGCGCCACCAACCCGATCGAAGTGGTCTGCGGTTTGAAGCGCATCACCGATAGCCTGCTGCGACAACCCGGGTTGTCAGGTACCTCGCGAACTCGCCTCCAGAAGATTCAGGCTACCCTGCCTGAACTTCCCACCGGCATGCGGCAGGGCCGCTTGTCATTGCTTCCGGCCCAATCGTTCGAGCGTGAGTACAACAAATGGGAGCCGATCGAAATGTATGCCTACTGGCCTTACCGTATGGTAGGCATCACCCGGCCGGAAACTCTCCAATTGGCGCGCGACACGTGGGAAACCGTCCCTGCTGACCGCGCCCGCCTGTGTAAACAGGATTACTCCTGGATGGCCAATCTTGTCAATATGGCCGCCCTCGCCTGGCCGGAAAAGGCCAAAGAGCGCGCCATTTACAAGATGGCCAATAACACCGCCCCCCAAGCCCGATTCCCCGCCTTCTTCGGGCCGGGGCACGACTGGTTGCCCGATCACAACTGGGGAGGCGCGGGACTGACCGGGGTACAGGAAATGATTCTCGTTCCCGAAGTTGCTCCCCGGGGTAAACTCAACCTTTTTGCCGGTTGGCCCGCGGACTGGGATGTGGAGTTTAAGTTACATGCCCCTGGTCAGACCGTGGTTGAGGGCACACTGTGTGGCGGCCAGCTGGTGTCACTTAAAGTTACCCCTGAGTCCCGTAACGGCGACATTATCAACTGGCTGGGCAAACAGCCTGCCTATCAACCCCCAGTTCCACCAATCAGCCAAGGTAAGCCGACTTCTGCGTCAAGCACTTTCGACCAGCCCGGCTACGATGCCGTCCGAGCTACCGACGGAGATCCTCAGACCCGTTGGGCCTCCTCTATGGAAGCCCGCGAGGGATGGCTGGTCGTGGATCTCGGTGAGGAAAAGGAGATTGGTCTGGTTTGGCTGTCGGAAATCGAATGGCCGGAGACCCGCGAGTTCGCCATTGAGGTGCAACAGGCAGATACCTGGAAGGAAGTGGCCCGCGGCACAACCATCGGCGCCGACAAGACGATCGAGTTCCCGCCCCTTCGCGCCCGGCATGTTCGCCTGAATGTTTTCAAGGCGCAGCGGCCCATCAACATCAATGAATTTCAGATCTTCCCTCCGTCCACAAACACGCAGTGAGAGATTCTGATTCAAGGTCAAGTTCTTTAAATCACGGGGAAATCCGGAGAAATCGAGATAATTGTATAATTGTGGGACCATCGCAAAACAGGAATAATTGAGATTTCTTCGTCGTGTGTTTTTTGACCACCTGGCAACAGTATTCTGAAATTCTCATGAAGAGAGCATCCGGTTGTAGATCCGGATGCTCTCTCTTTCATTTCAAATTTCAACGATTTCAAAGAACTATTACTTTGTGCCTTCTTTTATCTGTTTCGGCACGGTAAACGATCCGGCTGCCCCGCGGATCACCGCCGGTTCAGGGGGCGTATCGCCCAGAACCGGCGCCGCTTTCTTCAGATCCGCTTCGATCCGTTCACGCGTATTGTCCGCCCCGAACGCATCGGCCACATCGCAGACCGGTTGCCCCTCCTTGACGGCAATCCGGGGCTTTTCGAGATTCCAGTAGGTCTCGATCCCACCTTTGAACGTACAAGCCTGTACATTGACCTTCGGGACACCTTCATTCAACCCCAGCGCTTCGAGGGAAATACTCCAGATTGCCGAGGGAGAATCGCCCGTACTGGTTCCAACCAGTTGAATCAGGGGATTTCCGGCGGGCGCATAACCCGAGGCCAGGAACCGGCACCGGGCCTCGCCGCGTTCATTGCGAATTTCGACATCGTACTGGCTGTCGTTTCCGTTTTCGTGCCAGTGGCGCAGCAGCACTTGACACTGGGCGGGCCGGTCCCATTCGGCTCCCGGACTGATCCGGGTGATTCCCCCCGTCTCTCCGTCTCGGTTGAACAGAAGCGTGGTGTCCTGAAATTTCAATCCATCCAGATCCCGCTCCGATTCATAATCCACCCGGACGTACAGACGCTTCTGTCCACAGCGGACCCAGAGCGCCCGCAGGTCGCGCGCCTGGTCGGTCGGGAACCCGAACGTCTTCTGGGATTCGGACGTTCCGTAAGTCTGAATCAGATCGTCTTTCGGATCCACCGCCAGACGGTCTTCCGCGCGCCAGAACAGACTGCGCATCGAATCGGAAAAGTTCCGGTTGCCCCCCTGAACAAAGGCCTCACTGGCTGCATCGAGATCGAAATACGGGGACTTCTCATCCAGACGAATCTGGAGAATACCGAGCCCGGCGATCTTGCACAGGGTGGTGGAAGTGGGGTATTGGGCGATGAGCGCATTCCAGGACTCGAGCGCGCCTTTCGGGTCGTTTCCGTAAAAACTCTCATACCCTTTCGCAAAGAGCCGTTCCGCCTCATCGTTCCACAGAACCGTCGTCTTATCACTTTCGAGATCGAGAATCTGGACGAATCTATCGTCGCCCTCCATGGAATTCGTGAACGCCAGCCGTTTCCCGTCGGGGGAGAAGGCGGGAGCGCAGACGATCGGAAGACGCTTCACACGGCGCACCTCTTTGCCGCTGGCCAGTTCGATCAGCGCAATCTGGGCGGAGTAGGGGGCGTCGTCGTGAATCTCGCCTTTGGCATCCCGCGCCATCTGGGTGAAAGCGATCGTCTTTTTATCCGGACTGAGGGAGAGCGGGAAGAAGGCATGAGCATCGGGAGCGAGAGTCTGAGTCTTCGAGGTTTCCACATCGAGCATCTGGAGTGTCCCCACAAAATCCTTATTGTCTCCTTCCACGAGTTTGACATAGAGAAGCGTCTTCTGATCTACCCAGGTTGGCCAGTAAAAGGCTTTCTTGCCCGTCACAGCCACCAGGGAACGGGAAGTCTGTGCTTCCTGATTGTAGAGGTAGAGGCCCTTCTCGGTCGAGAAAAGCAGGTTTTTTCCGTCCGGTGCAATCCGGGGAAATGCGATCTCAACCGGAGTCGTATAGACGGTCGTTGAACCTTTCCCCACCTCGTATCTTTGAACCAGGGAATTCTCTTTCCCGTCCGTTTCCCGTTTCGCCACGTAATACACGTTTTTTCCATCGGGGGTGACGTCAAGGTAGGGGCCCACGCCAGAATCAATCCGAGTCGCAAGATCCTGACTCTCCTCGTAGAAGTAGAGCGATTCCTCTTCCGATTCCCCGCCGTCCTTGCCCCCCTTGTCGGTCAACAGGAGGATGCCTTTCCCGTCCGGCAGATAGTGGCACGAGACGATTGAAGCGGGGATCACTTCGCGTTTGCCTTCGGCAAGCCGCTGGATAGTCAGTTCTTCGGTCTTGCCGGATTGGGTGTCGTACCGGAGCAGGGTTCCCGCTTTCGGTCCTGGGGTAACCAGAAAACGGCCATCCGGACTCCAGGAAAGAATTTCAAAGAAGCACCCGCTCAGGGTGAGAAGACCGCAGAAAAAAACGGCCCCCAGCGCAATTTTAAACCCTTGTTTGCCTTTCATAATTCGTTTCTCCTGTGTGGTTCTTCCAATTCTTGCCGAAACCTGCGCAGCAGGTACTCGGATCCTGCGTAACCCGACTCCTGAATCCGTGCCCGGATCTCTTCCGGATTGAGACCGGTTGCGGTCAGGATCGCGTATTCGTTTCTTTTCTGGAGTTCCAGTTCGGAATCTCGAAAGAGTCGCTCAGCCTGCCGGGGGGAAATGGCGCTGATCGAGGGTTCCGACAGGGGAGAGGCGTTTCCCGGTAGAACGGGCTGTTCGGTGGACGAGTTCAGGGCGGTTTCCGGTTGCGAGGGGGGCACGCGTTCAAATTGTTTCACAGAGATCCCCCCCAACAACGCCCCGACAAAGAACATGGCCGCATATCGCAACAACTGCGAGAACGGGAAGGGCTTTTTCCGAATGGGCACGGGAAGAATGGCCGCCTCCGCTTCGAAGGAGGGACGCGTCTCCGCCTCGAGCCGTCTGAGAAAGTCGGCCCCGGGTTGCGGCGCCTCAACCTCCCACTCCCGGAGCAGACCCGAAGTCCGGCGCAGCTCGTCCAGTTGCCCGGCGCGGTCGGGGTGGGTCGTCAGGTAGTCGTCAAGGGTTTGGGCGCTCTCCGGATCGAGCTCGCCGTCGAGTCGTTCGGAGAGGAGTTCCCGCCACTGTTCTTCCGATGCTGGAGGGGTCCATCGCATGGTTCATTCTCCCGAAAAAAGGGGGTAAGTTGGACGCGCAACGCCTCGCGGGCGCGCGCCAGGCGGCTTTTCACCGTACCCGGTTCGGTGTCGGTGATCGCCGCGATATCGGCATAGGAAAGCCCTTCGTACTCGCGCAGAATCAGGGTTTCCCGCAAAAGCGGAGGCAATTGGGAGACGGCGTTCCGAACCTGGACCGCGCGTTCATTTTCAAGCGCCGTCTGCGCCGGGGTGTCCCCCCCGGCCTGCCAGGCCTCCACGTCGTCGAGCGGCATCTCCGGGTGCCGCAGCCGAGAGCGCAGATCGGTCAGGCACAGGTTGCGAACCACCACAAAAAGCCACCGGCGGGCGTCCAATGCGTCCCACCCGTCGCATCCCCGCCGCGCCAGCCGCAGAAAGGCCTCCTGCGCGGCGTCCTGCGCCCGGTCGCTGCAACCCAGCATCCGCCAGGCGAAACGATAGAGACTCGCGTAGTTCTGGTTGAAACACTCGCCAATGTCCACCAAAGCCCGATCCGTCCTGAGAATTCAAGTCGAGGAGTCGCTTCCATCGCCATTCTACCCCCGCCTTCCAATAGTTCAACGCAGAAGAGCGGAAAAAGTTCCCGGGGAAATGAAAAAATGACGAAAAGAAAGAAAAAGAATGAAACAGATCGAACGCGGTTCATTGAACCCGAATGTTGCCCTGCAAAGGGAACCGCAACCAACTGTAAACCACGAAAAACACGAAACAAACGAAAGACCTGGCGCAGCGGAGCCGCACCCATCCGTAGGGGCGGACCTGTGTGTCCGCCCAGGCGAGAGGTCTGATACCCCGAAGAGACACGAAAACCTCGAGAACGGAGATGAAAGAATAATTGCGCAGAGACGCAGGGACGCGGAGAGGCGTGAATGGATAGGGGACGAGACACAAACCTCGATAACAAATGTGGGGAAAATCTCAACGGTCTTTCAAAATACTGAATCTCTGCGACTCTGCGACTCGGCGTCTTCGCGCCTTCGCGTTAAATTGGTTTTGGTTGCGGCTCTGCTGCGTCAGGTCGTTCGTGTCCTTCGTGGTAGAAAAAATCGGTTCCCGCACTCTTTTGTTTGTACCGGCTGAAAATCAGCGCAACTCGCGTAGATTTCGCAAGATTGTAGTAGAAATAGCCCGCAAAATTCTCTGGAGTCTTTCCGATCGACCATTTGACAGGCATATCGTTCCTCAGTACACTCCCTGACAGGTTGTTGAGGTGTTTCCCGTCAGGAGGGCCGTCGTGTCTCGCGCAAAACTCATCGGGTTCATTCGGAGGGGGTGCAGGGTGATCAGCGCCGCTTTGGTTTCCGGGATTCTGTTGATGATCCTGCTGCTGGTGGGTTGCCAGCGGAAACTGATCTACATGCCATGCGGCTATGAACCCACGTATCAACGCGATCTGCCAACCGGCACGGTGGAATTGAAGTTTGAAACGTCCTCCGGAAAACAGACCGCATTCTATGTGCCCTCCGGCGGCGGGGAGGCCGCCACGCCGCCCGAAACCCTGTGGGTCTGTTTCAACGGAAACGCCGCCCGTGCGCTCGACTGGCTCGGCACGGTGGAACGGGTTCAGGCTCCCGGCGTGGGATTTCTGCTGGTGGACTACCCCGGCTATGGCGTGAGTGAGGGACATCCCACCCGCCAGTCCATCTCTGAAGCGTCGGACGCCGCGCTGCTGACCCTGGCGCAACATTACCAGATGGATCTCCCCGATCTGGAATCCCGGACGAACCTCCTGGCTTTCTCGATCGGGACCGGCACCGGTCTGGACTTCGCCGCGCGGCACCCGGTCCAGCGCGTGATCCTGCTTGCGCCGTTCACGAGCCTGGTCGACATGGCCCGCCGCACCGTCGGCTGGCCCCTGTGTCATCTGCTTCTGGACCGGTACGACAATGCCGCCCGTCTGAATGAACTGGCCGCGCGCAATCCGCGTCCGGCGGTCACGCTCTTCCACGGTCAGTCCGACGAAATCATCCCATTCGAAATGGGTAAAACCCTCGCCGCCCAACACCCGGACCTGATCGTCTTCCACCCCGTCCCCAAAGTGGATCACAACGGTCTGCCCGATGCGATTGACCGGCAACTTCAGGAACTTCTGAAGAATAGTTCTGAATGATACAAATGACAACAATCGACGGGATAACAGGATTCACAGGATCGGTCGGCTTCCGTTTCGGTATCCTGTTAATCTTGTCAATCTTGTCCGATTTTTTGTAAAGCTTCGGTACACCCGGAAAGTCTTTTTTGAGGCAAATCTGTATCAGGGGATAGACAAAATTCCCGTATTATGGGACACTGCGAATGTGAACGGTTGGCTCTTTTCACTGAATTGGTATGGTGTCCCCCGATTCGTGTCAGAATAACTACGTACATAAAGTCTATATTGAACTATAGTTACAGAAAAGGAGCCGAGTGTATATGAGGATGAGAATTGATCCTTTAACGATTACCATTGGGGCTTTCTGCATATTTATCTTGTTGGGGATGATTTCATTCGGCCAAGATTTGGTTGTAGATGATCCTTTTGTTCATTATATAGAGCACTATGACTTCATGGAAAGATCGGAAGTCCTGAGTTTTAGTGTTGACATAACATCCGATGGGCAGCCAGACATTCTCATGAGTAGCAGTCATGGTATTGTTGATATCTTTGGTGTTAATGCGTGGACCGTATACCATAAAATACCTTCAGGTTACGCCACCCTTCAAATGAACGTCTCGTTAGAAATTTCCACGATGAGGTTTGTTGAGAAATTCCCAGGAATAGAAAAAAATGTTCTCTGTGGAAATGATTCAGCGGGCCGTTCAATGGAACCAACAGTCTTCTATTTCGATGGAAAACGTTTGCGAAGGGAATTTTTAGGAAAGTTATTAAATGATCAAAATGATGAGGCTGTTCGTGAAAGAATGAAAGAGGCTTTTAGTAAAGGGATTCGGGTGTCTATATTACGATCCCCCATCGAGCAATACGCAGATAAATACACAATGAAACTGTACAAAGACCCTCAGCAATACTATCATGAGGATATGAATCCAGACGAATTTACATATATTGGTCCTAAAGCGGCAGAAAGACGACAGAAGGCGATTGACTTCTATAACGCAAACTTAGAAAATACCGAAAAATCCGCGATTCCAAATGATTCGGATGCGAATACCAGCAAGACCAAAACGATGGCCCAGAACGTGGTGCCCACAACCGCCCAAACCAGTGCGTCCCTGGTTCCTGTTCATGCTGTATCGGTGACACCTGTCCACACACTGGATATTCAGACAAGTCGAAACCACGAGGTGAACTCCACAACCTTTTCCTTGAAGACGTCCGAGGCATCGGCGTCCAATTCCTCGATTTCGCAGGTAAGCCCCAGGTCGGATGTTTCAGAAAATGATCATTCTCTCCCAATCAGTTCAGTGATAACTGTTCTATGCGCCGGTGGTGTGGTGGCGCTGTTGATTGTGTTGCGTACCCGCAAAAAGTAGATGAAATCGGACATAATAAATTGAAATCGGTTGGAGAATCGGGTTAAATCAGGTTACACTCTACCGAATTCGTCCGTTTTCGTTTCTCCCTGTCATTCCCTCACGATCGACATCAGCCGATCCACCCACTCACCCCTCCCCCTCGGGGAGGGCCTCGAGTTCGAGGCCGAGGGTTTCCCATTCTTCCATGAGTTGGGCGGTTTTTTCCAAGGCACCGGCGCGTTCCTGGGTCAGGGGGGCGAGGCGGGGGTAGTCGGCGGCGACGGCGGGGTCGGCCATGAGGGTGTCGAGTTCGGCGATGCGCGCCTCGAGGGTCTCGATCTCCTGCTCGATCTGTTCGATGCGCCGCTCGATGGTCTTGCGCCGGCGGCTGCGTTCCTTGCGTTGCTCGCGGTCGAGCTGGCGCATTTCCTTGTCGGACAGGTTGTCGGGGCGCTTGGCGGTGGGGGAGGCGGCTCCGGGCGAGCCGGGCGCTTTCCGTAACGAAGGCGCCGCCGGGGCGGACTTTCCGGAGGCCGCGCCCGCACCGGACAGGTCGCCCCCTTGTTCCGCCGCCAGACTCTCCTTGTACATCAGATAGTCGCCGTAGGACCCGGGGAACTCGCGCAGCGCGCCGCCATCGAGTTCCAGGATGCGCGTGGTGACCCGCTCCATGAACACGCGGTCGTGCGAGACGATGACGACGGTGCCCTGGTAGGACTTCAGGGCCTCCTCGACCGTGGCGCGCGAGGTGATGTCGAGGTGGTTGGTCGGTTCGTCGAGCAGGAGGAGGTTGGCGGGGCTGAAGAGCATCTGCGCCAGTCGGAAGCGGGTGCGCTCACCGCCCGAGAGGACGCGCAGGGGCTTCTCGACCGCTTCGCCGGTGAAGAGGAACGCGCCGAGCAGGTCGCGCGACCGGCCCGCCTCGCCCGTCGGGGCGTTGCGCTCGATGGCTTCGAGGAGCGACATGTCCGAGGCCAGGGACGTGAGGTCGTACTGGGCGAAGTAGGCGCTGCGCACGCGTCCGCCGTGCTCGCACCGCCCCTGCGTGGGGCGCGCCTGACGCGCCAGAATGCGCAGCAGGGTGGACTTGCCCGCGCCGTTGACGCCCACGAGGCCCACCTTGTCCCCCTTATAGATGGTCGTGTTCAGGTTCTGGAAAACGGGCGTCCCGTCGTAGGAGTGGCCCAGGTTTTCGAGCGTCAGCACGTCGCGGTAGCTCTCGGGCGCTTCGGGGAATTTGAAGTGGATGGCCGTGGGGTGGAACGGCGGTTCGAGGCGCTCGACCTTGTCGAGCAACTTGATGCGGCTCTGGACCAGCGAGGCGCGGTTGGCGTTGTAGCGGAACCGCCGGATGAACGCCTCGGACGCCTCGATCTCCTTTTTCTGCTGCTCGTAGGCGGTCCACTGGGCGTCGCGCTTGGCCTGGCTCTGCTGCAGGTACTTCGAGTAGTCGCCGGGGTAGATTTCCGCCGTCCCCTGACCCAGGCACACGATGCGGTCGGCCAGGCGGTCCATCGTGGCGCGCTCGTGCGTCACCAGCAGGACGGTGCGGCCGCAGTTCTTGATCCAGTTTTCGAGCCAGAGGGTCGATTCCAGGTCCAGGTGGTTGGTCGGTTCGTCGAGCAGGAGGACATCGGGCAGGCGCAGGAGTAGTTTGGCCAGCAGAATGCGCATCTGCCACCCGCCGGAGAACTCGCGGCAGGATCGGCTGAAATCCTCGGGCCGGAACCCCAGACCGGAGGCCACGCGGCGCACCTGCGCCTCGAGGGCGTAACCGTTCTGGTGCTCGACGACATGGGAGCACTCGGCGTAGCGGCGCAGCGCGCGGTCGTGCTCGACCGAGTCGGGCGCGGTCTCGGCCAACTGGTGTTCGAGTTCCTGCATCTCGCGCAGGGCGGCGCGCACCTCCGTGTAGGCCTCCAGCAGCTCGTCCTCGAGCGAATGGTTGTTTTCGAGGTTGGCCTCCTGGGGCAGGTAGCCCACGGTGGCGCGGTTGGGGAGGCGGATTTCTCCGCTGTCGGGATGTTCGACCCCGGCCAGAATGCGCAACAGGGTGGACTTGCCGCAGCCGTTCGGCCCCACCAGGGCCAGGCATTCGCCCTCCTGAATGTTCAGCGTGACACCACGCAGGATTTCCCGTCCGGCAAAACTGAGTTGGATGTCTATGAGCGAGATCATAATTGCGGGAGCCGGGGGCCTGGTGCCTGAGGAAGAGAAATCGGGCGGTTGGCTCCCATTCCTTGTGGAGTTTACTGGGCCGTCAGTTCGCGTTCGCTCCAGGCGAAGCGCTGGCGGGCCTGTTTGACCAGCCCGGCGTAGGTCAGGCAGGTCAGGTCGGAGTCTTCCGAATCGTCACCCGGTTCGGTCGGGCGTCCGCCGGTGAGGAGAATCGCCTCCACCGGTCCCAGGCGCGTGGCCAGATCGGTCTGGTACCGGGCCACCTGGTCGCGCGCGGCGTCCGTGAGTTTCGACGTGGGGGGCTGGCAATCAATCAGAAGGTGGTACCCCGTCTCGTCGGTGGCCAGGATGAGCGAGGTCGTCCCGGCGCCGCTGCGGGTTCTGCCGAACCGCTTGTCGGCGTACCGGTTCAAAAGCATTTCGGAGGTGTGGTTGGCCACCAGCAGACTGTACTCTGGTCCCAGCAGCCAGAGGTTGCGCTCGATGATGGTCCGCAGGTGACTCGCTTCGGTCCGCAGACTCTGGATCAGTTGCTCGAACCGTTCGAGAAAGGTCTTGCGCGTGGCGATCTGACTGAGTTGGGCGCTGTTTTCAAAGTCGCCATACTCGCGCAGAGCGTCGGACAGGGCTTTGACATTGTCGGAAGTGGGGAGCCGCAGGGCCTGACAGGCCGTGGCCGCCGGGTCGTTTTCTACCAGATCGAGCGCCAGATTGACCATCGCGTCGAGCCGGGTTTCCGGTTCGCCGTGGAAGCGCCGCAGGATTGTGTCCAGGGCGCGTTTGGCGTTGGGCCGCTGGTGCAGGGGCAGGGTTTCGAGCCGGGCGGCGCTCTTGTGTTCCACCCGGGTCCGCGAGGCCTTGACCTCGCGATTCAGAACGCCTTCTGCCGCTTTCAGCAGTTCCTGCGCGGCGAACTCCTGAAGGCGCAGACAGGCTTTGCTCCCCTCGAGGAAGGTGTCCCAGTCCGCCGTGACGTCCTGTTCCAGGCCGTCGGCCTCGATTTCTCCCACGATGCGGTTCAGGAACCGGCGGGGGAGGGCGCTGTTGTTCTCGAGTCCGAAGAAACTGGGCGATCCGACGGTTTTGCCCGCCACCCGGGTCACGACGCCCGCCTTGCGGGCGCCGGCGGGTTCGTTCATGATCGTGAAGGACATGCGGATATGTCCGGCGTCCTCAATGTCGGTTTCCGGGGTGAAGGTTTCACCCGGTAATGCGTGGGAAGCGAGTCGTTTTCCGTTGAGCAGGATAGTAAAGTCCTCTTCCCGGCCATATTCGCAGACCAGGATTTCTTCGAGTTTCTCCGCGCTGGGCAGATTGAAGCGCGTGTTGAGCTGTGAAAGGGTGATGGTCGAACCGTGTTCTTCGGGGGGGCAGGGGAGGGTGACCAGCGGGAGCGTGACCTGCTCCAGGTCGCCCTGGGCCTCCAGAATCGCCTGTTTCGAGATATCGAGGGTGGTGAATTGTCCGTTGCGGCGGGTTTCGATTTTCATTTCCCCCGCCATGACCAGACCGGCGAACTTGCCGATGCCTTTGCGTCCCTTGACGTGGCGGTTTTTCAGGGGCGTGTACTTCCCCTTGCGCGACACGCGGGGGCTGGCGATGGCCAGATAGTCGCTCCGGACCTCTTTCTCGGTCATGCCCGTGCCATCGTCGTGGATGACGATCGGGCCTTTCTCCCAGAGATCGGGCAGGGAGATCGAAACAGTTTCCGCATTGGCGTCCCAGGCGTTATCAATGAGTTCTTTCAGCGCTTTTTCGAGAGAACGGTAGTTCTCTCCCAACAGGGCGGCCAGGCGCGGGTCCACTTGAAAATTGGCGGAGAGGGTCATGGTCAGTTCATTCTTTCGTGGTAAAAGGAATACGGTCACAGGAACAGGTAGTTTCAGTTCGGGAAGTATGAGTGTATCATCTACAGAAACCGTTTTATATCAATCGTATGCGTGCAGCCGCTTTGCCAAAAAATCGAACCGACTGGCCAGCAGAGAATGCGAAGCCGTTTCGGTGCGGGTTTCAGGCTGACCGGCGGAATTTCTGCCCGGACGCATGAATATCACAGGCGTAACCGAAGCAGAGCAGGAGACTCTACCGCGATCCAATTTTAATTTCCACCGTTTTCTCGGGAGCGTTAATCAGGCCCGAAAAAGCGGCTCCATCGCGATTGAAGTGGAAAAGAGGATATGCAGCGTCTATTCCTGGCCAGCGATGCCACAACCCATCCGTAGGGGCGGACCTGTGTGTTCGCCCAGGCGAAAGGTCTGATACCCCGAAGATACCTGGCGCAGCGAAGCCGCAACCAAAATGTAAACCACGAAAGACACGAAACACGCGAAAAAGCGGTTTTCGTACTACTATCTCGCAATATCGCTGTTGTTTGCGAAAATTTTGCGGCGCGTGTATGCAAACGGGCCGCAATTCCGATCTGGCCCCAGCCCTGACAGGGCGGTCCATGTCAGCCCAGGGCAGAGCGAAGCGTCGCCCTGGGTCACACGGCCCCCTTTCCTTAAGGGCTGAAAGCCCGTTCCAAACGAAATGGAACCTGACGGGTGGAATCGCAATTTTCAGATCTCGCAAAACCACCAGGAACCGCAACCGCGCCAATCAGGAGATTGGCGGTCCCGGCAGGGCGCTTTCTTCAGAAAACGCGAAGCCGCAACCCATCCGTAGGGGCGGACCTGCGTGTCCGCCCAGGCGAGAGGTCTGATGCCACGAAGAGACACAAAAACCCGGAGAACGGGGATGTAAAGAATCATCGCGCAGAGACGCAGGGACGCGGAGGCCGTTTGTTGTCAGCCACAGGAGGCGCAAAAGTCCTGGCGCAGCGAAGCCGCAACCAAAAGAAAAACCGCGAAAGACGCGAAAAGCGCGAAAAACTGATTTTTTCGTGTTTTTCGCGCTTTTCGCGGTTGAATAAGGCGGTTTCCGTTGTACTTGAAATCGTCGCGGTCTGCGTAGATTCTGCGAGAGAGTCGTACAAAGCCCACGTCCTTTGAGACGCCCCACCTCTCGTACTCCCGCATCAACCGCTACCTGCTCTGCCCCGACCAGTACGGCTTCCACTACGTGGAGCGGCTGCGGCCCCGGTTGATACCCGCCAGTCTCGTTTTCGGGCAAGTCATCCACCAGTCCCTCAGCTGGTTCTTTCAGGGCGGGGGCGATCCGGTCGAGTTTTTTGTCCAGCGGTGGAACGAGGTCCGGGACACGCAACTCAAGTACGCCATCCCGACAGAACGGCGTTATCTGTTCGATAATGGCCACATCCGCTGTGGATTCCCAATCCTCAAAATCCTTCTTTTCGTCAGGAAGGAACGTCCGCGATCGAGAAAATAGTCGATCTTTGCGTGTCGAAAATTGCGTTCAGACCCTGAAAAATCAGCGATTTCATCGCGTACTAATTTCCGCACCCTCCACCCAGTCGTTAATCGAAAAGATCCAGGCCAAGTGTGTCTTGATGGACGTGGAAGGTCTGGCCTTGTTGAAAATCCAAACGGTGAAGCCTGGGTTGTGTTACGGTGTCTGGATTGGCTTGATAACCAGGGTTCGTGTGTAGGCATGGACTGGTACCTGATAGGCCGGGAATATGGACAGGGCCGTACATCCCACGCCTGAGGTCTCGTAATCGAGATTGAGGGTGATAACCCCGGATCGCTGCAACTGATAGGTGTACATGGCCTTGGTCAGATTGTCCGTACTAAAGGGATAAGCGTTGAAGTTGAACAACTGGTCACTGGAGAATTCGAGACCCACGCCCTGGGCATCTGTCAGGCGAACGGATCGATTGTCTGTTCGTAAACCGTGGTCTTGCGGCAAGAGGTAAGGCTCGTACATCTCGGAGACTGCCATCTTATACTGGCCCACTGCGTAGCCCGTTTTTCGATCCGGGTAGTTTTCCTGGGGTCCGCGCCCGACCCATTGCACTTGGTCAAAGTCCTTGTTGAGACCGAGTGTCACACCCACGCGTGGCAACCACACCGGCATGGCCCCGTAGGGCGTGACTGTGTGCTTGAGCGTAATTTTTCCGTCCCCGGAAATCACGATCTGGTAGTCGTTGGAAAAGCCGTTGGTGGGTATACCATCATGGAGGGGCTCGCCTTCGTGGCCGCCAGTCAGATAGGCATCCCGGATGGACACTACCACCGTGCCCTTGTCCTCATGGGCCTCCAGGCGTACAGGGATGCGAGTCATACGATCAATGCCCGCACCGTAGAAGTTGGCTGCGATCTGTCTGCCATAACCTTGGGTCCGAGTACGCGAGCGTGCTCGGAATGCATTCCAGGAATCTTGCTCATTCGCCAGGGGTGCACGCCAGACATTCAGGGACGGTCCGGTGTTCAGCAGTTCCTTGCCAGCGACCTGTATGGAGGTCAGCATGGCCTGGGCCCGATTGAAGGTGTACTGGAAACCATCGCCAGCGATGATTAGTTCCTCGTTGGTGTTGGACCGAATACTCGCCTGCTTGGAGGTTGGGGTCTCGACCAACGGCAGTGACCAGGCCAGAGGCAGTTGATTCCAGGCGACTTCATGGCCCGCCTTAGCCCAGACCTCGTCGGTTCTGAGGTGAGATCGCACCATGATGTCATACCTGGCACCCGGCTTGAGAGCGGGTTTCTTGTACGGCAGGGTCAGGGTTTGCTTGGTTAGGGGGGCAGCAGAGGTCTTGAGTTCGCCTTGCTGAATGACCTCGCCATCGGCCTGGAGTTGCCACTGTGTCACATAATGATCGCTGCTCAAAAAGGCATTTCGGTTCCACAGTTGGACTTCGCCGGTTTCGGCGTTCACCAGGGTCACCTCAAGCGGTTGGACGGTCTTTTTCATCTGCCACATTTCCGGCTGAATCTGTCTGTCGGGCCACAGGCTTCCGTAGGTGCGTGCACCCAGGCCGTAACTGAAAAAGGAACCTGCGTCTGTTTCTTCTTCAAAGTCGAGCCAGAGTGCGGCCTGTTTTTGAGTCTCGCCAGTCGCCTGCTGGAGGCTTGCGACATCCATGGCCTTGGCAAATACGCCCAGATGATCGATTTGGGCGTCGCAGATCGCCACCTTGGTATCCTGTCCCTGGCTCTCGGTGTTGCGCCCGATATTGATGGGGAAGGGGAAGTTCTGGATCTTGCCGGTCACCGGGGCGGATGCGGCCTTTTGTCCGTCCAGATACAGGGTCATGGTCTGACCGTCATACACACCGGCCAGATGATGCCAGTGGCCTTCCCAATTCGCAGGCAATGGGGCCTCTACGGTATACTTCCTGTCTGTGTACAGGTAGAAGGTCACAGCCTCTTTGCCCCGTTGCTGAAGACCAAACTGGTTACTGCCCTTGGTCAGAAACGTGCCGGACTGACTCACCAGGGCACGGGGCAGGACATCCAGGCACAAGGTCAACTGATCACCATTGATTTCAACGGCGTCGTCTCGATAGACCTCCACCCACTGGTCGTGGCCATTGAGGTCCAGCACCGTGCCTCGATCCGTGTTCACGCGTTTGGCATTGCCCATAAGGTGGACAGGAACAGCGTGGGGCGATGAATCCTTGATCTGGCGAATCCGCTGGGTCAGCCCGGGACTGATGTAATCCCAAAGTGCACCGCCCATGATCCTGGGGTAGCGGTAGATCACATCCCAGTACTCATCCATGCCCCCGCCGCCATTGCCTGCAACGGATAGGTATTCGTCCATAAAGGAAGGGCGAATCACGTCTTCGTTTCGTTCGTACTTGCCGACCTCTCGCTCCAGGTCCTCAGGTGAGGGATATCGCGGGCCAATGATGTCTTCTGCGGGATGCGAAAAGGAATTCCCGCCATACATCCAGGAGCGGGTCGGGTCCAGGCGTTTGCCCTCCTTGATCACCTCACCGATATTCACGCCATTGCCGCTCTCATTGCCTGCACTCCAAAAGAGCACGCAGGGATGATTGCGATCCCGCAGCACCATCCTGCGAACCCGCTCCTTGTACATTTCACGGAACTCGGCCTTGTCTGAGAGGTATTCTGTTGCGTGGGCCTCCGTGCCGGCCTCATCAATGACATACAGGCCGTACTCATCGGCCAATTGGAGATAGAGATTGATTGGCGGATAATGAGACGTACGTACCGCATTGAAATTAAATTGCTTAAGGATCTCCAAGTCCCTGCGGATCGTGGCTTCATCCATGGCATGCCCCAGGTCGGGGTGCTGCATGTGGGAATTCATGGCATTGACCTTGATGGGCACGCCATTGAGATAGAATACCTCACCCTTGATCTGCGTCTCTTTAAACCCGATGACCACGGTTGCTTCATTCAAGACAGACCCGTCCCGGCCTTGCAGCACCAGCTTCAACCGGTACCGTGTCGGCGTCTCTGCGGTCCACTTGGCCGGATTGCTCACCCGTGTGGACAGCGACACCTCTGCCTTGCCCTGAGCAGACACATCAAAGGCTACGCTTTCAAAGGTCGCCACTTCCTGGTCGCTCGCATCCACCAGCACCGCCTTGACCGTGGAACCGGATTGCACCTGCTCAGACGCATTCCTGACCACTACCTGGACCTTCAGATCCGCATCCGTGAATGTCTCATCCAGATCCGTGACCACGGCCCAGTCAAACAGGCGAACCTTCGGGACCGCATAGATCCACACCTCATCAAAGATCCCGGCCAGACGCCAGTAGTCCTGGCCCTCCAGGTAATAGCCGTCAGAAAATTTTACCACATGCACGGCGATGACGTTCTCGCCGGGCTTGACATAGGACGTGATATCATACTCTGCAGGCTCCTGAGCCCCCTCATTGTATCCCACCTCATGGCCGTTGATCCAAACAAACGAGGCAGAAGCGGTCTTCTCCAGACGCAGGAAGATTCTCTGCCCCTGCCAGTCGGAGGGCACTGTAAACCGCCGCCGATACGCGCCCGTGGGATTATAGTCACGCGGCACATTGGGTGGGTTCGCCTGAAATGACAGAGATACGTTTCTAAACATGGCATCCCCGAAGCCCTGCATTTCCCAGTTTGACGGCACCGCAATATCGGCCCAGGCCCGGTCATCATACCCCACTTCATAGAAGTTTTTGGGCATCTTCTCCGGCACATCCGTGAACTTAAACTTCCAGTCCCCATTGAGCGATAGATGCTTTTCAGGCACAAAATAGGCGTGCCCCTCTTCCTGGTTCAATTCAAACACATCCGTGTTTTCAATGAACTGGTACAGGTTTTCCATGTAATGAACGTCCTGTGCCTGACCCATCAAGGGCCACGCCACCATCATTGCCAACACCACCGATAAACGTCTCATGATCCGATTCTCCTAAGAATGAATGCCCTGGTCAAACTGCCACATCGAAAAACAATATAATCTCAATATGATCATCTGTCAGGCCTCTAATCCAAAATAATGAGGAATGAAGACTTTTAGGCTTCCTCTGCCTTGACGTATTGGAACAGGGCATAATGGAATCGGGGGACACCATACTGAATCCATCCCTTCCTGTTCTTGCGCTTCCGCCCCGGTGGGTGGGGCGCGATCCTCCTCGCGGGGGGAGGGGACGAGTATCCGGATGAACGGCCCCCGGAGCCGTAAGCCTCACCGGGCCAGCGGACCCAGCAGTTCCACGCGCACCCGACGCGAGGCCGGGGCAAAGTTTCCGAAGCGACGGTGCGGGCGGTGCGCTCGAACGGGAAAAGATTCGCACGGAGCGCCGGATCCTGTCAAGCGGGATTGTCCGGAGGGGCAGTCCATATTCGATATGGCGTCCCGAGATTACGCTTCCACTACGTGGAGCGGCTGCGTCCCCGGCTGCCCCCCGCCAGTCTGGTCTTCGGGCAGGTCATCCACCAGTCTCTCACCTGGCTCTTTCAGGGCGGGGGCGATCCGGTTGAGTTCTTTGTTCAGCGGTGGACCGAGGTCCGGGACACGCAGCTCAAGTACGCCTACCGCGAATCCTGGGAAAAACTGCTGGAAAAGGGGCAGGGGTTGCTCGAACTGTTTGTCCGCAACGAAGCGCCCCGGCTGGGCCGGGGCGTCATTTTCCGAAAAAAAGTTGTGGCGGCCCGGGGGGAACCGGTCAAAGATGCTGAATGGTGGACGAGATCTCCCGAATGGGTTAGGTTGGATGGAAAAATGACGGGGGAATATCGAACCGGAACAGCATCGTGGATTATGTTGTCCCCGTTGCGCTGATAGTAATTGGTCTGGTGCTCTACTGGTTGCTGAGGGGGAGAGAGATAGAGAGAGGGTGGGGTGTGGGTGGATTCGGGTGGGATCTGACTCGTATTATGACTTGAAGGGGTTTTGGACAATGAAGATTCATCGTTCAATCAATGAACCGTTGATCATGAAACATGCTTCCTGGGAAGAACGGTGGAAGGGGGCTGACGAGGGATTGATTGCTTCCTGGGAACGAGGCCGAGAGATGGCTGCTGAGAATGCGGGTCTGGCTTCGCAGGCTTGTGCCGGTCGGCCTATGGCTTTGCCTTGGAAAGGTGGGTTTGAGCCGGATCCTGAGAAAGAGTCACAGCCAAAGAAAAAGACGCAGCCCAAGGAAAAGGATGGTTCGCTCTGGTATTTGGCTATGTGGCAGGGATTACGTGGTGAAGATTTAAAGATCGACACGGATGAAGAAGTTTGCCTGACCTGTACAGAGACCAAGATTCGAATTTTCTACAACAAAGAAGGGAAGAAGAGGAAGAAAGGCGGGACCAACTTGATTTAAGGAATGGGAGGCTTGATGATGTCTGATTGCGTGTACCATCCGGATCATGAAAAGTACGAGATATTTACTGGACCCCTTCGGACGGTCAGGGATTTCAATTCTCTGCTGGGGGTGATTGAGGGGATCGCCATTGACGGAATTGCGAACGAGACGGAGAAAGCCTATTTGCTACTGTGGATGGAGGAGCATCAGGCGCTATGCGAGCATGACGCTTTTGCGGAATTGAGAGATCTGGTACTCGCAGTTCTGGATGGGTGTGTTTTCAGCGAGAAGATGCGACTGAACATACAGAGTTTATGTGAGTTTCTGAATATGACCAGTGAGGCCGGGAAAGCGAAGTCGGACATGCAGCGCTTGCATTCAATCGTTGCCGGAATTGCGGTGGATGATGTTATTTCGGAGCGCGAGTTGCTGGGTCTTTCGGAGTGGCTGGAAGAACACGCGCATCTGAAAGATAATTGGCCGTATGACGATATTCAGGTGATGGTGGAGGCCGCCTTGCAGGAAAAGCGGGTTGACGAGGTGTGGATGGAAGAAATGAAGGAGTTCTTTCTTCAGTTTGCGGATATCGAAGGGGGAAGAACTACCTGCGGGAAAATGGTTTCAGAAAGCGTGACGATCCTGGATGTGTGTGATTCCGAGCACGAGATAGTATTTGAGGGGGCAAAGTTTTGTTTTACCGGTGCATCGAGCCTGTACACGCGAGATCAGTTTATGGAGATGGTTTCCGACCGGGGAGGTGAACCTCAAAAGTCGTTGACACAAAAGACGCGGTATTTGGTGATTGGTGGAGAGGGAAATCCTCATTGGGCATATACCCGATATGGTCGAAAGGTGGAGAAAGCCGTAAAAATGCAGAGGGAAGGTCTTCCTCTGATTCTGATTCATGAGGACTATTTTCTGAAGGCGGTTTCTCTGTAAAGTGCATGGCTTGACGCTGTTTTCACGGTATTTCGGCGTGAAGAAGGAAGGGGTCTATGGAAAAGACGTCTGGCGGCGCATCGGGTGGAGGAGAAAGCGGGGGGGCGGGCGGCGGTCTGGTCAAACGGGTCGTTTCGATGGACGCGTACCGCGGCTTTGTGATGTTTCTGATGATGGCCGAGGTGATGGAATTCGCCCGGGTGGCCGCCAAACTGCCGGGCAATGCTTTCTGGGCATTCCTGGGGCGTCATCAGTCCCATGTCGAATGGACGGGATGCTCGCTGCACGACCTGATTCAGCCTTCGTTTTCGTTTCTGGTCGGGGTGGCGCTTCCGTTTTCCCTGTTGCGGCGGAAAGCGGAGGGACAGCCCGAGTGGCAGCGAACCCTGCACGCCTTCTGGCGCGCGTTGCTTCTGGTTTTTCTTGGAGTTTTCCTTCGGTCGGTCGGGTCGGAACATCCCAACTGGACGTTCGAGGATACGCTCAGTCAGATCGGGTTGGGGTACGGATTTCTCTATATCCTCGCGCACCGCTCGGTCCGGGTGCAGTGGGGTGCGCTGGCGGTTCTGCTGGTGGGGTATTGGTTGGCGTTTGCGCTTTACCCCCTGCCGGGCGATGGGTTTGACTGGGCCAGGGCGGGCGCTCACGAGTATTTTACCGGTTTTGCGGCGCACTGGAACCTGAACACAAATGCCGCCTGGGCCTTCGACACCTGGTTCCTGAACCTGAAGATCTTCGGGCGCGAACAGCCTTTCACGCACAACGGAGGCGGGTACGCGACGCTGAGTTTTATCCCGACCCTCGGGACGATGGTCCTCGGTCTGATCGCGGGCGGGGTGCTGAGCAGTGGACGTAAACCTTGGGAAAAAATTCGTTGGCTGGCCATCGCATGCGCGGTCAGTTTGGGGATCGGATGGTTTCTGGGTTATCTGGGGGTGTGCCCGGTGGTCAAGAAGATCTGGACGCCGAGTTGGACGCTTTTCAGCGGGGGGCTGTGTTTTCTCTTTCTGGCCGCGTTCTATCTGGTGATTGACATCTGGAACTTCCGGATGTGGTCTTTCCCGCTGGTGGTCATCGGCATGAACTCGATCGCCGCGTATATGATCGCCCATCTGTTTGTGGGTTTCATCGGCGAGGCGCTTCCGCGTCACCTGGGCGATTTCTGGTTCACGTTTGCCGGCAAGGCGTATGAACCCTTTCTGCATGGGGCCGGGGTGTTGTTCTGTGAGTGGCTGATCCTGTTCTGGATGTATCGGCGCAATCTGTTTTTGCGCGTCTGAGTGGCGAATTGGTAACGATAACGATTCTGGAGATTTTGCTGGACAGAATCATCCCGGCAGGCATAACCTTCAAACAGGATTGCGATCAGGAAGGTTCCACAGCCCATGTTCCGTATTTAGATGCATGCCATGTTTGTGGACACCCGATTTTATCAGGAAAGGACTGGTTCGATGAGTACAAAAGGCAAGAGCAGTGGGTTGTCGCCGGAGGCAAAATCGTTTTATGTGTCCCGGCGTTCGTTCATGAAGTGGTGTTCCGCGACGGCGCTGGCGACCGGATTGCCGCTCTGGTTTGTCGAGCGCGAACTCTCCGCAGCCGAGACGTCGGACAAGCCGGTGTCCCCGAATAGCCGCCCAGGGATCGCGTTGATCGGCTGCGGCGGGATGGGCTGTGGCGACGCGCACGACGCAAAGCGCTTTGGGGACATCGTCGCCCTGTGCGATGTGGACCAGGGGCATCTGGACCGGGCGGCTAAGGATTTCACCCAGGATGGCAAGACACCCGCGAAGTACAACGATTTCCGGAAACTGCTCGAGGACAAAAATGTCCAGATTGTCATCAACGGAACGCCGGATCACTGGCACAGCCTGATCAATATCGGGGCGGCCAAAGCGAAGAAGGACATTTATTCCGAGAAGCCCCTGACGCTGACGATTGACGAGGGCAAACAGGTCGTCAAGGCGGTTCGCGACAACCAGGTCATCCTGCAGACCGGCACCCAGCAGCGCAGCGACACGCGGTTCCGCATGGCCTGCGAACTGGTCCGCAACGGCCGAATCGGGAAGTTGAAAGAAGTCACGGTCTGGCTGCCGGCCGGATTGCGCGAAGGGCCGTTCGAGACCAAACCGGCGCCGCCGGAACTGAACTGGGATTTCTGGCAGGGCCAGGCGCCGAAGGTCGAGTATGTGCCCCAACGGTGCCACACCAATTTCCGATTCTGGTACGACTACTCGGGCGGCACGATGACCGACTGGGGCGCTCACCACATGGACATCGGGTACTGGGCGGTGGGGCTGGTCGCTCCGACTCAGATTGAAAGCAAGGCGTTGGCGACACCGATCCCCGGCGGGTACACGGCAATCAGTGAGTATGAGGTGAAGTTCACCTACGCCAATGGAGTGGTGTTCAATGTGAAGACCACGCGCGACGACAACATTTTCGGCGGGTCTGTCAAAAAAGAGGGGCAACACAACGGCATCCGGTTCGAAGGAACCGACGGGTGGATCTGGGTGAATCGCGATGAGATCAAGGCCACCGAAAAATCGCTCCTGACCACGCCCCTGCCCGACAATGCGGAACGGCTCTACAAGAGCAACGACCACAAGGGAAACTTTTTCGAGTGTGTGCAGTCGCGCAAGTTGCCGATCTGCGACGTCGAAGTGGGCCACCGGTCGGCGTCGGTCTGCCACCTGGGCGCCATCTCGCTCCGCACGGGTAAAAAACTCCAATGGGATCCCGAGAAGGAAGTTTTTGTGGGAGAGAACGCCCAGGAAGCGAACGGGTATATGGCTCGCGAAATGCGCAAGCCCTACGATTACAGCTTTGTCGGCTGAGGGTCTGAGTGCGATCAATTGCGGAAGGGAAGTGATTTCTCTACTTTCTGATTTCTAAAGTGATCCGGGGAGAGAGACTATCATTTCGGCATGACATAATAAAAGATCCGCCCGCCCGGAAAACAGGGCGGGCGGATCTTTTATTGGATCTCATTTTTCCTCTGGAACTGGGTTGAGTGTTCGCCAACCTCTTTGAAATCAATTCGAAATATCGGGGGTTCTCGCGAGAGAGGGACACCCTGTTAACGAAAAAGCCCCCTGAAAGGGGGCTTTTGAATTCTGGCTCCCCAGACGCAACCGTGTTCATAAGGACTCTCAGATAGGGGAGACTTTACCAAGTTCTCTTGAATCAAGTATTGTCCGGGAAATGGACCTCGGCTGCGTCCTGGCCTGGTACGAACGCGGGAGGCGGCTTGCACCCGATCAAGGATCAGATATAATTTACATTTTGACTTTGCTGGGAACATGTGCTATTTTCTCATTAACTTAAGGTGGATTTGTTCAGCACCTCAATCTATTGGATCAAAGAAACGGAACTCTTCTGCTCGCGAGAGGTATGCGCTTTGTATTGACTCGGGGGCCAGTATGAAACCTGAATCGCCATTCTATGAGCACTGCCGGGGCGCTATAGAAAAGTCCATCCTGTTTGCGGATCTGGATGCCCCGACCCTTGAAGCGATGCTGGGTATCTATCGGCGCGAGACGTGGCCCAAAGGTGCGCACCTGCCGCCTAAACTGGCCAATGAACTTTTCACGGTGATCATTGCGGGGCGCCTGGAACTGACGCGGACCAACCCGGAGACGGGGCGGCAGATTACCCTGTTCACGCTGGGCGCCGGCGATGCTTTCGATGTCATCTCTCTGCTCGACGGCCGGGAACATGACCTCGATCCCGTCGCCCTGGAACCGCTTGAGGTCATCACCGCTCCGATTGTCAAGGTGCGTCAATGGGTCGAGACGCATCCCGCATTCAACCGCGCCTTTCTGCCGTACCTGGGAGAAAAGATTCGCAGCTTGGAGAACTTGTCCGCAGACCTGGCGCTTTATGAAACCGTCACACGACTGGCGAAGCTGATTCTGCAACAGGCCTCGCCAGATTTCCAAATCCTGGGAAAAGATATTCCACGTCCACCGTTGATCAATACCCTCTCGGACGAAGCCATGGCGCGGATGATTGGTTCGGTGCGCGTTATCGTCAACCGACACCTGCAGGATTTTATCCATATGGGCTTGATCAGCACCACCCGAGGCGAGTTGGTGGTTCACGATTTGGAGAAATTGCGGGAGTATTGCGAGCATGTGCTGGAAAAGTGACCCCTTTCCCGTCATTCGCAAGGATTTCCGAGTCGCTTTTTATTCGTTTCAACTGCGGTTTTCAGGGTCATAGACTGCGGCGCCCGGCTCACTCTCTCTCAGTACCTCGCTCACTTTGGCGGCCATGCATTTCATCGAGAAGGGCTTCTGGATGAAGTTCACGCTCTCGTCCAGTACCCCCCGGTTGGCGATCGCGTCGGCTGGGTAACCGGACATGAACAGCGTTTTCATACGGGGGCAAATGGATTGCAACTGTTCCGCCAGGTCCCGCCCGTTCATTCCCGGCAGGACAATGTCGGTGAGGAGCAGGTCTATCTCGCCAGCGTGTTCCTGGGCCAGGTGAAGGGCTTCACCCGGCGTTTCTGCGGACAGTACCCGATACCCGAACCTTTCCAGCACCGTCTTGTCTATCTCCAGAAGCGCTGCCTCGTCCTCTACTACCAGTATCGTTTCGCCGTGACTTTTAGCGATTTCCTCCGGACCTTCTCGCTGTGCAGCGGCGGCCTGTTCCGCGTGGCGGGGCAGGTAGATTCGGAAGGTGGTCCCTTTTCCGGGCTCACTGGAAACATTGATGAATCCATGATTCTGCTTGACGATGCCATACACCGTCGAGAGTCCCAGGCCGGTTCCCTGCCCCAGTTCTTTGCTTGTGAAAAACGGGTCGAAAATTTTGTCAAGGATCTCCTCGTCCATCCCGCATCCGTCATCGCTGACGGCCAGCCGCACGTACTCTCCTGCCACATACCCGTCATGATCCGCGCAGTAGGTCTCGTCGAAGGCGTCGTTCCCCGTTTCGATTGTGACCTTGCCGACGTCGGCAATGGCGTCCCGGGCGTTGACGCACAGATTGGCCAGAATTTGATCGACCTGGACGGGGTCCATCTTGATCGAACACGCATCCGTTGTGGGTCGCCAGTCCAGATCGATATCCTCGCCGATGAGTCGCCGGAGCATCTTGAGCATGCTCTCCACGGTCAGGTTCAGGTCAAGGACCACGGGGCAGATCGTCTGCTTGCGGGCAAAGGCCAGCAATTGCCGGGTGATGTCCGAGGAACGGATGGCGGCCTTGTAAATGCCCTCCAGTTCGTCATGCAGCGGCTCCCCCGGTGTTACCCTGCTGAGGGCCAGTTCCGTATAACCGAGGATCACACCGAGCATATTGTTGTAGTCGTGGGCCACACCGCCCGCCAGCAGGCCCACCGCTTCCATTTTCTGGGCCTGTTGAAACTGGGCCGCCAGCCGGAGTTGCTCGGTGATATCCCGTTTGACGGCCACATAGTTGACGATCCGGTTCGCCGTGTCGCGAACCGGCGAAATTGTCGCTTCCTCGGTGTAGAAAGTCCCGTCCTTGCGCTTGTTGACAAAGCGTCCCTCCCAGGTTCTGCCGCTGGAAATGGTCTCCCAGAGATTCTGGTAAAAGGGATCATCCTGGTCGCCACTCTTGAGGAAGCGCGTATTCTGACCGATGGCTTCCTCTCGGCTGTAACCCGTTACCCGCTCGAAGGCCGGGTTCACGAACTGGATGAGGCCCTGAGCGTCGGTCATGACGATAACCTCTCCGGATTGCTCGATGGCCGCCATCAACCGTTTGCGTTCGGAGTCGGCGTGCTTGCGCGCGGTGATGTCGCGGATGTTGCACTGAATCACCTTGCAATGATCCACCAGGTAAACATTGCTGACAAACTCCACGGCGATCGGGTGGCCGGAGAGGGTTTCCAGCGGCAAATCGTCGTACCGGATATATTCGTTATCCTGCAGGCATTTGAAGGCTTCCTTGGATGCGGCAATGTCTTTGAAAACACCGAGTTCCCAGATATATTGCCCGTACAAGGCGTCATATGAATAACCGAGCAACTCCAACAGGAACGGGTTGACATCAACCACCTTACCCGTATCGGCATCAAGGATCAGAATGCCGTCCTTCGCGGATTCGAAGAGCCGCCGGTAACGCTTTTCGGAATCTTTAAGCGTCTCGTCGGTATGATCCTCTTCCAGGAATTTTTCTTCCAACTGAGAAATCTTCCAACTCAGTCGGCTGTTGTCGCGGCGCAGTTGATTTTCGGCATTTGTGTCTGGCATCGTCACACCCCTTAATTGCATCAGAAAAGGATTGACATCGACCACCTTACCCATATAGTCATTTTGAACCAAGCCGACCTCCTTGGCCGATTCAAAGATCCGCCGGTAATGCTTATCGGAATTCTGCAACGCCTCATTGGCCGGATACTGTTCCAGAAATGTTTCTTCCAACTGAGCAATTCGCCAACTCAGTTCGCTGTTGTCGCGGCGCAGTAGATTCTCAGCATTTGCCTCCGTCATTGTCATACCCCCCAAAAAAAATATGTTTCCCGTTTTACGATCCCTCTCCGAAGCTCGGTCCGCCTCAGTGAGCGAGGAATTTCCAGAAAGTAACAGTCTCTCATTGGATGAAATTTTCGTCTGCCACTTAGGTAGCAGTCACGAAAAATCTACATAAATAATCGTCACTGCAACCCAGGTGGCAGACGGGGTATTTTCTTTCGGATATTGTATATCCATAAGTACAGAGGAGAAGGCAATTAACCTGAGGAGAACCAATGATACACCGACCCCACATGAAACGGATCTTCAGGATGGCGCTCGCGGTTGCCAGGGTCACACCCTATGGCCGAGACCCGCCGCCTTCGAAAAGGCGGGCAAAGGACGTCAGAACTGAGGGACCGTCTCCATCGGCAGGCCGCGCCTGTTATTCGAGCGATCTCCCAGGCGGTTCTTTTGAACCGATTCAGAGACAAAGACGACAACACTTTCCGGAAGAAGGAGTCACATTATGGGCGCCAGGACAGACATCATGAAGGGTCAAATCAAGGAAGCGGCGGGGGCGTTGACCGACAACGACCATCTTCGACATGGAGGCCAGACGGACCAGGCGGCTGGCCATGTGAAAGAAGCCGTCGAGAAAGTCGATGAAACGATTGAATCGTCGTTCAAGAATACCTACGTCTATCGGACGTATCTCAAGGACGATTCGATCAAGATCGAGGCCCAAAAGGGCTTCGTTACGTTGACAGGGACTGTGGCCTTGAAGTTCCACAGGGTCTTGGCCGAGGAGACGGCAGCGAGTCTGCCCCAGGTTATCGGCGTGGAGAATCAACTGGCGACCGAAGCCGAAGTCGCCGCCGAAAATGCGGATACATGGATCGGCAGAAAGGTGATGCTCTCTCTTCTGTTCCATCGCAACGTCAGTGCGGGCAAGACCGCCATTGAGGTGCAGGATGGTGTCGTGACACTGAAGGGCGAAGCTTCGAGCATCGCCCAGAAGGCATTGACCACCGAATACGCCAATGATATCGAAGGCGTGATAGAGGTGAAAAATCTGATGACGGTGGTGGTGGCTCCGGAAAGGGTGGAGCGAACCCTGTACGAGAAGATTGATGACGCGTCCATCAGCGCCCAGGTCAGGACTGCTCTGCAAACGCATCGCTCGACCAGCGCCACTCGGATACAGGTCGTGACACGGGAGGGGGAGGTCACATTGACCGGCATTGCCCAAAATGCGGCCGAAAAATCTCTGGTCACCAAGCGAGTCAACGACATTCTGGGAGTGAGCAGCGTGAATAACCTGATGACCGTAGAAGAGGCCAGAACCAAGTAGATGGGCGGGGAAAGGCCTGCTGGTGCGCGGATATGCGCCGCAGGCGGCAGATTCGGAATGATCCGAGCGGTTACCTTTCAGAAAAAGACGCCACTGCAACTCAGGTGGCAGACGAGGTCCTTCCTTTCGGCTATCCTGATCTCCATGAGCGCCAAAGAAAGGAGATTTCCCATGGCTGATCAACATTTGTGCGTGGCAATTTACGCGACTCAAGACCAGGCCGACGAAGCGTTCTCGCGACTTCAGGTCGAGGGATGCGACATGGATCTTCTTTCATTCGTGGGCCGGGATTACTGGAAGGACATGGTGGGCTCGCGCAATGCGGGGGAACGATTCCTGTATCGAGGTAACCTGGGGCCGTTCTGGGAAAGGCTCTGGTCCATTTTGAGGGGGTGGGGCGTTTTCTGGTTCTTTGAGAGTGGCCCGGTTCTTGTCGCAGGACCCTTGGTCCGGAGCATCGTTGCGACGCAGGAGCAGGGGAACGGCGATCATCCGGCAAGCGGTTTCGAGACGGGGCTTTCCGGCATCGGCATCCCCCAGGAGAGCCTGGTCGAATATGAGAAGGCGTTGATGAAAAACCAGATCCTGGTCTTCATTCAGGGTACGCTCAATGAAATCAGATGTGTGCAAAGTATTCTGAACGAGACCAGGGCGATCAATCACACCGTTCACCACAACAGCGCGAACTGAAAAAAAGGTTTCGCACTGAACGGTGTGAAAAACCATCGTTTCGATGGTGAAAAAGAGATTCTGCGAGACAAGAGGAGAACCCATCATGACAACATCAGGAGGGGTGTTCAAGAGATTGCGTAGTTGCGTTTGCCTGGGCCTGGTGGTCACCCTGGCGACGCTGTCGCTGAGTGGCTGTTTCGGAGGCTTCCCGCTGACGCGGGCCGTTTACAACGGGAACCGCAATGTTTACGGTTCGGTTGACGGGGACAACACACAGCGAAAGATGGCTCAATCGGCCGTCATGTGGTTGTTCATTCCCATCTATGCCGGGGCGGCGGTCGGGGATATTGTCGTTTTCAACCTGATCGAATTCTGGACCGGTTCGCGGACGGATGTTTCGTACAACCAGGAGGTGGACGGCACGCAGGTCGCCTTGTCCCCGTCCGATGACGGGCGCGAGGTGACGTTGACGCTGTCGCGCGACGATACGATCATCGCCCAGAAACACTTCGTCAAGGTCTCCGATACGGAATTTGAAGTTCGCGATCCGTATGGGCAGTTGGACGGGAAAGTCATCCGGGGACAGGATGGTTCCCTGAGCCTGACCGACTCGGAGGGCCTCGTGGTCCAGAACATCTCGACACAGGAAGTGGCCGCTCTGGGACAGATGTGAAACGAATCGGGGATGGCTCCGCGACTCCCACCCGGAGAATACCGAGACCGGTTCGACACGCAATACCGTCTTACGGGTAATTCGGTGAGATCCTCCGGATGGGAAAGCGGCCATCCCCGGGGAATTTTTCCCCGCAGTTGAATCTTCGGTTTGAAGGCACAAGGAGCAGGATCATGAGTACTCTTGGAGTTATTCTGCTGGTCGTATTGCTGATTCTCGCGTTTGGCGGCTTGCCCAGATGGGGTTACCATCGCTATGGCTATGGGCCGTCGGGCTTAATGGGGACCATCCTGGTAATCGTGTTGGTCCTGGCGCTCATGGGGCGGTTGTAAGGGTTCGGTCTCGGGCGCAAAGAACCGGGCGCGCACAGAATGACCGAGCGGCAACATCATTCGGGACGAAGCGCATTTTCGGCGGGTGTGGATCACACTCCACGGACGGTATAAGGGAGGACGCCATATGAAGACAAAAAAGTTGATGGGGATCATCCTCTTTGTCCTGGGGTACGCGGCCTTTGCCTGTCAAGCCATAATCTGCATAACCGGACAAGTTACCGTCGCTCCCCGGGTGACAACTGAGAAACCCCGAGCGATTCCCCTGCCGCCAATCCTGGGCGGGGTCGCGCTTTCGGGTGGAATCGTCTTGCTGATCCGGAACGACAGAAAGTCTGGTGTGATGCACAAATGGAACGGTGTGAAGAAAAGACGCAGGCTATATACCGAGGATTTTTCTCTGGGTGAATCCGGATTTCAACGGACCGGGAAGAAGGGAAATGAGTTCGAGGCATGAATACTCAACGCTTCATAAAAGCGGTCAGGTTCATGGCGCTGATCCTGCCGGTCGTGGCGCTGTCAGGCCGACTGTAACGCGCACAGTACCCAACGGACTGTCGCTGGCTGGCAGGGGGAAAATGAAACGGCGACGCCGTTCAACCTCTTTGGACAGATGTCGCCGCAATAATGTACGGCGCTCCGAGTGACTTCGAGTTGCCGGAAAAGGTGGAGGGGAGGAATCATGGAAATGTCAATCGCCTTACAGATCGCCTTGCTTCTTGCATCCCTCGCCATTGTCGTACTGGTGGTCTGCATCGTGCCCATCGCCTTCCAGGTTGGACACTCGATGAAACACCTGGCGCTCACGACGGAACGGTTGGAGGCAAGCGCACAGGCGCTCCTGCAGGACAGTCGCGGACTGGTCCAGAGCATCAGCGAGCTCTCGGAACGGACCAATCAGTACATGGAAGAGGTGGGGAAGGTGTCGCGCGTCGTCCAGATCTGGACGGAGCGGGTGGACCAGTTTGTCAGGCAGGTCGGTTCTCTGGTCGAGCCGCCCATCCTGTCCCTGCTTTTCAACTCAAAGATGCTTCGTGTGGGGGCGACCGTATTTTTGAGGACGCTGCTTCAGCCACATAAGCCGGAACAATTAAAGAACCAGCACAATCCGATAAGGGAGGAACGAGATCATGTCTGAGAACTGTTCGTATCATGTGGATGGGTGCCTGCTCGCGTTTGCGGCGGGAGCCTTGATCGGCGCGGGAATCGCGCTGATCTACGCGCCTCATTCGGGCAAGGAGACGCGCGATCTATTGGCCAAGCGGACACACGACGTCAAAGACAAAGTGGAGGGCGCTCTGGAAACCGCGAAGGACAAAGTCGAAAGTGTTCTACACGACGCCAAAGAAGCGATCCATGACAAGGGGACGGAGATCGCCGCCGCCGTCACAGCCGGTCGGGAAGCCATGCGTGAACAAAGAGAGACCGCATCGGAATCCCCAAAATAATACGATGGATTGCATGCGGTAATGCTTTCGCCAATTGAAACAATCTGCAAGCGCACGAAAACCAAAAGGAGAACGACCGTGAAAACAAGAGAGGCAACAAAGAAATGGATGGTACTGGCAGTTTTCCTGCTCCTGGCGGGGACCGTGCGGCTTCAGGCCCAGCCGGAATCGCCGGAAGAGCCGAGGGTGGTGGGCCGAGTCTATGAAATCGAAGGCGATCTGCTTCGATATGTTCCTGAGACTCGGGATTGGGTCACGGCGGTGAAAGATGCGCCTTTCACCACCGAGGATACCCTTTATTCCGGAACCGAGGGACGGGCGGAACTGATCGTTCCGAACCGGACCTGGATTCGCGTCGGAAACAGTACCCAAATCCAGATCATCGGACTTGAGAGCGACCTGACCGAGGTGGATGTGGCCTCGGGTGAGGCCCGATTCGGCAACAAGAGCGCCCAGGCCGCCATCAAGGCCACGAGTGACTTTGGTTACGTCCTGGCCGACGTGGGGACCGTCTTTGACTTCTGCGTGGGGGACAATTCCGCCGAAGTGATTCCCATCAAGGGCACGGTGACCTTTGTCCATTCAGCCGCCAACGCCCGCTACAGCGTGGCGGTTGGGTCGCTGTCGCTCCTGGCCGATGCCCAGCAGGTGAGCTCGGGCGATGGCGCCGTTGATCCGGACTGGGATCGCTGGAACGCCACCCGCGAGGCGTTCTGGGCCGAGAAAGCCCAGGTCGGGCGTTCGGCGCAGTACCTGCCGCCGAACCTCCATGACGAATCCTACATCCTCGACGACAACGGACAATGGGACACGGTGGCCTATGAGGGACGGGATCGCACCTTCTGGCGTCCCCGCAATGTGCCGGAGGGATGGGCGCCTTTCACGGTGGGACGGTGGAGCGAGTGGAACGGCGACCAGACCTGGATTCCAGCCGAGCCTTTCGGTTACATGACCCACCATTACGGGAACTGGGTGTATGTCGGCCGCGGCTGGTACTGGGCGCCGCCGATGGTCAACGTGAGCGTCGGACAGCCGCGTCCCGACATTGGTTACAACTGGAACCCGGGCCGGGTGTCGTGGATCCACAGGGACGGCTATGTGGGCTGGGTGCCCCTGGCGCCCCAGGAGACGTACTACTCCCACCGACGCTGGGGGGGGTATCATGACCGGATGATCGGGGACGACAGCATCAACGTGCAGGTGAATATCGGCATCTTCTCCTTTATCGCACATGCGATCATCGTGGAACAGGACCGCTTCTGCGATGAGCGGGACTATTCCCGCGTCCGCGTAACCAACGTCAACCGCACGACGATTATCAACAACTACTACGCCGCGCCGGTTGTGAACAACACCGTGATCAACAATTACACGGTCAACAACAACCGGTACAACTACACGAACGAGAGGGCGAAAAGGAAGCCCCACTCCAGTGTGCTCGCCCGGATCAATCGGAACGAAAAAGTCATTCGCGGGGGGAGACGCGAAAAAGTGTCCGTGATCCAGAGTCAGGTGAACAGCGTTCCGGAAGGTCGTATCAGCGGGGATGTCAAGGTCGCGCCGCCTGTTGTAACGGAACGAATCGTGCCGGTCAGTGAAGTGAGCCGCCCTGAGTCCGAGGTCAAGTTCAAGCAGCGGGAAGTGAAAGCGAAGAGCGGTCGGGGAAATGAGTCCGTTCCACCCCCTGAGGAAACAAAGAGGGTCGAAATTCCCAGGAGCGGTGTGGAAAATCCGCCGGTTCCGCCCGTCGGGGACACGAAGAGGGTCGAAATTCCCAGGAAGGGTCCGGAGAAGCGGCCCACTCCGCCCCCCGGATACACGAAGCGGTTGGAGATTCCAGAAAACGCTCCAGCGAAACGGGTCACTCCGCCCACTGAGGAGACAAAGAAGGTAAAGACTCCTGAGAACGGTCGGGAAAAACGGCCCGCTCCGCCTGCTCAGGAAGCGAAGAAGGTGGAAACTCCCCGGAACGGTCCGGAGAAACGGGTCGCACCTCCAGTGGAAGAATCAAAGAAGGTGAAGGCTCCCCCAAGTGGTCGGGAAAAAGAATCCTCTCCGCCCGCTGAGGAAACGAAAAAGGTGGAAACTCCCCGGAACGGTCCGGAGAAACGGGTCGCACCTCCAGTGGAAGAATCAAAGAAGGTGAAGGCTCCCCCAGGCGGTCGGGAAAAACAGCCCGCTCCGCCCGCTGAGGAAACGAAGAAGGTGAAGAGTCCTGAGAGCGGGCGGGAAAAACAGCCCGCTGCGGCAGAGAAAGTCCAAGCCAGACCGAAGGTCCGGCAAAAGTCCGCGGGTAAAGCCGCCTCCGAGGACACAGTAAAGTTGGAAGATGACGAGGGTCCGTACAAGGAGGACAAACCGGGGAAAAAGAATCGGGACAAGTAGCATTTCCGCCTTTGGAAAAACCGTTCTCCAAGGGGTGGATCTTATGACCGATTGAACGGGGCAGTGAGTCGCTGTTGGCTGGATTGAGAGATCAGCCCACTCGGCAGCGAAATCCGATCTATGCGAAGGAGAGTCATCATGTTGTGGACGATCGCGGTGATACTGATCGTAATGTGGCTGTTGGGCCTGGTGAGCAGTTACACGATGGGCGGGTTCATTCACATCCTGCTGGTAGTGGCCATCATCGTCGTGTTGCTCAACGTCATTCAGGGCCGCAAAGTGGTGTAGCCCACGGGAGTCAAAACCCATCTGAGGGTTGAAAGAGGGAGAGCCATGAAAACAAACACGGTGATAGGCCTCATTCTTGTCGCGCTGGGAATAGCGGCTTTTGCGTTTCAGGGTATCACCTACACGACTCGGGAGAAGGCCGTCGATATTGGCCCCATTCAGGTGACAACCGAGAAGTCCCGGCGCATCCCTCTCCCACCGATTGTGGGAGGGGTCGCGCTGGTCTGCGGCGCTGTACTGCTGGTCACGACAGGCAGAAAAGGTTAAACGGGAGGAGTTTCGAGGATTCCAAACTTTGACTGTATCAACTCCACTTGAGGTGATGCGTTTATGCCCATTTGACTCGATTCATCTCGGTTAGGAATATGTTGAACACCTTGATTTGTTCATGTTACAATGCTTCGATTGCACATGAACAATTGCACTCTGTGGTATTTCACCGTCAAGGATCTTGAATGACAACAGGTACCCTCATTGCCTACTTCGCCCGGCAAGATGAAGCCCGCGACGCCTTCGGAAAATTGCGGCGGAAGGGCTACCACCGTGGCGCATGGTTGAGCAAGAGCGCGTCTGGAGAAATCCAGATGGGCGATCCCTTTCCGTGGCGCCGGGTCTTCGGGGCCGTCGGATTTTTTATCCTCTTCGGGGCGCTTGCCGCGGCGATTGTCATGAGCCTGGAGGGACGGGGTGCCATCTCCAACGAATTCCCATCTGTTCTGATCCCGATTTTGTTGGCAGGGATGACGGGAAGTTTGTTCGGGGTGGGCTGGATACGGCGATCAAGGTTTGGGGTCGCTCTCGGACTGATCGAGAAGCACACGCGTTGGCTTATTCCGGGAGAGACCGTCCTGATTTTCCAGGCTCCGATTGAAGAATTGCAGATCCCGCTGACTTTGTTACGGGAAATTGGGGAGTCTTCCCCCGCGATCTTTGTTCAGCATCCCGGTCGAGTGAGTCCGGTCGGAGATGCAGGATCCCACGAGACACCGCTCAATCCAGCCCAGTTTCAGGAATATGCCCAGCGTCTGGCCACGGAGCATCAGATGGACTCCCAGCCGGTCCGGGATACAGAACTGCTCAAACGGCTCGAACGAAGCCGCCACTGGGTTCATCGGGTTTGCGTGGATCTGTCCGAAGCGAGCCGTCTGCAGCAGAGCGTCCCCCCGACCTCCGAGTGGCTCCTCGACAATGAATATCTCCTTGAAAGCAATGCGCGTGACGTTCTACTGAATCTGCCCTGGCATTATTACCGGCAGCTGCCGGTGCTCTCAAACGAGTCTTATCGGGGTTTGCCGCGGATTTATGCCCTGGCGCGGGAACTCGCCGCTCATGCGGATTTGCGCGTGGACCTGGAAAACATTCTGGCGTTCATCGAGGCCTATCAATCCGAAGGAACGTTATCCATCGGAGAACTCTGGGCTGTCCCCCAGATGCTTCGGATCGTGCTGATCGAACACATCCAGCAAATCGCCGGACAAGCCCAGACCGAGTTGCGTGAACGAGAAATCGCCAACTTCTGGGCGAATCGCCTTATTACGGCCAACCGGAGAGATCCGAACCATCTCTTTTCCCTGATGGCGGAACTGACTGAAACCCAGCCCAAGCCAAGTCCCTATTTTGCTCTGCAATTGTTCGATTTTCTGTACGACGAAGGGGCCGCTCTGGCTCCGGTACAGATCTGGCTGGAACGCACCTTCCAGAAATCCATGAACGATCTCGTCATGCGCGAGAAGAATCGTCAGACAAAGGATCAAATATCCATTGGCAATGCCTTTACCAGTCTGCGCCATCTCGCCCTGCTCGATTGGAAGGAATGTTTCGAGCGGCTCAGCCGGGTCGAGCAGATCCTGCGTCAAGATCCTGCCGGCATCTACCCCCAGATGGACTTTGTCACGCGCAACCATTATCGCCGGGCGATTGAGGATCTGCACCGCGGGTCCAGACTGGCGGAGGACCAGGTCGCCCAACGCGTCCTGGATCTGGCAATCCAGCCCGAACGCGATTCGGGGGAAGATGAACGCCCCAATCATATCGGGACGTATCTGATCGGTGAAAAAAGAGCGGAACTGGCGCGCCTCATCGGGTGCCGCGAGACGCTGCGTTTCCGTGCGTTGCACTGGGCCTATCGTCATCATTCGGCGGTTTACTTTCTTGGTCTTTGTTTCCTGTCGGTCACATTCATCTTCCCGATTGTCCTGCATTTTCTGCGCGGACAAGCGTTTGGGATGCAACTGTTGATCGGCTTGCTTCTGCTCATACCCGTGAGCCAGATATCGCTTGAGGTTATGAATTACCTGGTGATGTTGCTGTTCCCACCGCGCGCCCTGCCCAAAATGGACTTCCGGGTTTCGGGAATACCCGACGCTTTCCGGACGCTGGTCGTTGTGCCGATGATGTTGGTGGATGCGGAGAAGATCAAGGCCGAGGCGGAAAATTTGGAGATCCGCTATCTCGCCAATAAAGAAGCCAATCTGCTCTTTTCCCTTTACTCGGATTATCAGGATGCGCCGCAGTTGCATGGGGATGCGGACGCAACTTTGCTGCAGACCGCTCAAGAGTGCATCGAGGCCCTCAATCAGCGCCACGGCGGCGAGCGATTTTTTCTGCTGCACCGGGAGCGGAAATGGTGCGAATCCGAGCAAAAATTCATTGGGTGGGAACGCAAACGCGGTAAACTGGAAGAACTCAACGACCTGATTGTAGGCACTCGGCCCCGAGAAGCCGAGCGCCTGGTTTACGTGGGCGATCCGGAACATCTCGCCAACGTGCGGTTTATTATTACCCTGGACAGTGACACGCAATTGCCACACGACACGGCCCGCCGGATGATTGAGGCGCTGGCGCACCCGCTCAACCAGCCGCGTTTCGATCACGCTGGCCGGGTTGTGGCTGGTTCCTACACTCTGATCCAGCCGCGCGTCAGCCCCTCCCTGCCGAGCGCCAGCGGCTCGGCGTTCAGCCGGCTCTTCTCGGACCCGGTCGGCATAGACCCCTACACCAATGCGGTTTCCGACGCCTATCAGGATCTGACCGGCGAAGGCTCCTATCACGGCAAAGGCATTTACGATGTGCGTGCTTTCAGCCGGGTTCTTTCCGGCCGGTTCCCCGAGGCTCGGCTTCTCAGTCATGACTTGATTGAAGGCGCTCACGTCCGGGTAGGCCTGGCCAGCGATATCGAGTTATACGACGAGTTCCCCCAGGACTACCTGAGTTACATCAAGCGGCAACACCGCTGGATTCGGGGCGATTGGCAGATCGCCGACTGGATCCTGCCGCATGTGCCCGAGCCGGGCGGCGGCCGAGGACCCAATCCGCTTTCCTGGTTCAATCGCTGGAAAATCTTTGATAATCTGCGCCGCAGCCTGTTGCCAGCAAGCAGTCTGGTATTGTTGCTGGTTTGCTGGTTCACGTCCACCCGGGCCGGGGGCATGGCCTCCATTGTGGTCGCTACGCAACTGTTCTTTCACTCCCTGGTACAGCCCTTCACCTGGGCGACCACAGGCCAGAGTCTCAAGGGTGTTTCCCCCGCCAAGATCGCTCACGATCTATTGCGCGTGCTGGTCGAAGCGGCAATGATGCCGTATCAAACCTGGTTGGCGCTGGATGCCATCGCGCGGGTTTTTTATCGAAGGTACATCTCGCACCGGGGACTGCTGGAGTGGACTTCGGCCCAGGCGATGAATGGCAGGGCCAAGGCCCAAGTACCCAGGTTCCTGTTTTCAATGGCTCTGGCGAGCCTGTTCAGCGTGATGGTTGGATGGGCGATTCTGCTCCGGAGGTCGGAAAACATTTGGTTGGCCAGCCCCTGGTTGACGCTCTGGTTCATGTCCCTGATGATCGGTTGGCTTCTCAATCGCCGGCCACTGGCCGTGCAGGCGCAATACCTGCTTCCCCAAGCGGATCGGCTTTTTTTGAGAAATGTGGCGCGGCGCACCTGGCGCTATTTCTCGGACTTTGTAAATGAAGAAACATCCTGGTTGCCCCCCGACAATTATCAGGTCTCCCATCAGAATCAATTGGCTCTGCGGACCAGTCCGACCAATATCGGCCTCTATATGGTCAGTGTGCTCAGCGCCCATGACTTCGGCTATTTAACCCTCGACGACGTCGCGCAAAAGCTGGCACGGACGATGGAAACGATTGAAAAACTGGAACGCCATGAAGGTCATCTGCTCAATTGGTACGACATCCGGACCCTGGCGCCTCTCAACCCGCGTTACGTTTCCACTGTGGATAGCGGCAATCTGCTGGGCGCCTTGTGGACTCTGGGGCAAGGGCTTGAGTCGCTCATCCAGGCGCCGCTCCTGGACGCGCGAGCCTTTGCGGGGCTGTGCGATACCGGACAAGTCCTGCGACAAGTCGCCCGGGAAGAAAAGAATACCCGTCTGAGTACACCCGTCCTGGATGAACTGCTGCGGGCGTGGGAATCCCCACCGGACAGTGTTCTGGACGTACTGTTTCTGCTTCGGCGAACGGAGCGAAACGCCAGAGAACTGGCCGGAAAAACAAATGGGACCGCTCTGGATCAGACGGGTGCCGTCTATTGGGTCAAACAGATCCAAAGCCAACTGGCAGCGTGGCTGAGCCTGGGTGATCGTTATCTGGCCTGGATCGAGATTCTGGCGGAAAAGACGGAGCAAGAGATCGCAGGACTGGACTCAGACACCCTGCTGCCGGCTTTTCATCAAGCCCTTCATGAGGCGCCTTCGCTAAAAGATCTGGCGGACGGTAACATGGCCTGTATCGCGTCTCTTCAGTCCATCCGGGAGCGCACGCCCCAGGAAGCAGGCGACCTTCTGAACTGGATTGACCGCGTGTTAGAGGCATTCGGACGATCTAAATGGCTCGCGGGTGAAACACTGGACCAGGTTGAGCAGATCTCCAGAGCCTGTCACGAACTCTCGGAATCGGTCAATATGCGTTTTCTTTACAACACCGACCGCCGACTCTTTTCGATTGGGTTTAATGTTTCGGAAGGACGGCTGGATCGCGCTTTTTACGATCTGCTGGCAAGCGAAGCGCGCCTCGGAAGTTTCGTTGCCATCGCACGGGGGGATATTCCGGTCGAACATTGGTTTGTTCTGAGTCGTCCCTACGGCGCCATCGGCCGCCATCGGGCGCTGCTCAGCTGGACCGGGACGATGTTCGAATACCTGATGCCGCTACTGTTCCAACGTTCTTATGGGAACTCGCTGTTGGATAAAGCCGCCCGGGAAGCGGTGGCAATCCAGATTGCCTACGGACACAAGCACCGGACGCCCTGGGGAATCTCGGAGTGCGCATTCGGGGATCTGGACCAGAATAAAACCTATCAATACTCGGCGTTTGGGGTACCGGAACTCGGGCTCAAGCGCGGTTTTGAGGAAAAGATCGTGGTCGCGCCCTATGCCACCCTGCTGGCGGTCGGTGTTGCACCGCAAGAAGTCGTACAAAACCTGAAACGGCTGGCCGATTTGAGGTTATTGAGCGATTACGGCTACTACGAATCTCTGGATTACAGCCGACAGCCAAACCGCGTGGGCGAGTCCGGGGTGATTGTGCGAGCCTATATGGCCCACCATCAAGGCATGTGCTTCCTGGCGCTGACTAACTTCCTGCATGACGACTGCCTTCTGCGTCTTTTTCACTCCGACCCGCGCGTGCGCACCTTTGAGCCTTTGCTGCATGAACGCATTCCGCACCTTCCGCCGCTGCACCACGTCTCCACGCGCGAACGGATTACTTCAATTGCGGCCATCGGCGAAGTCGCGCCCTCGGTGAGCCAGTCTGAAACGCCCCACACCGCCACGCCCAAGACCCAACTGCTGTGCAATGGCCGCTATGGGCTTCTGTTGACGAGCGCCGGTGGCGGCTACAGCCGCTGGGGCGACTTTGAGATCACGCGCTGGAGATCGGACACGACGCGGGATTCATGGGGAACCTTCTGTTACATCCACGATACCGATTTGAACCGGTTGTGGTGCAACAGTTACCATCCAACCGGCGGCAGGGTAGAACAGTACAGTGTCAACTTCACGCTGGACCGAGCCAAGTTCCGGCGCGTTGACCATGAAATCGAGAGCGAAACCGAGGTTATCGTCGCGCCGGAGGATGATGTGGAGATTCGGCGGATGACGCTGATCAATCGCTCCACCCGTTCCCGTCGGCTCAATTTGACCAGCTATGTCGAGTTGACGCTGGCGCCGCATAGAGCAGACTTGCAGCATCCGGCCTTTAACAAACTGTTCATCCAGACCGAAGCGCTCCCCGAGCAGCATGCGCTCCTGGCCTGGCGCCGGCCGCGCAGCGACGGTGAGACGCCCGTCCATGTCGCGCACCGCTTTACGCTGGAGTCCGCGACCGGTGAATCCGGAGATGAAACCCTGCGTTTCGAAACCGACCGGCTTCGCTTCATCGGTCGCGGGCGAACGCTCGCCAACCCGATGGGCGCTCTGCAGGAACCCGGCAAAAACGAGGGATTTGTCCTGGATCCGATCCTCAGCCTGCGTCAGAACCTCACCCTGGCTCCCGGCCAGCGGGTCCAGGTTTCTCTGGTTTTGGCCGCAGGGTCCTCGCGCGAACAGGTTATTGACCTGATGAACAAGTATGGCGATCCTCATGCGATCGACCGGGCCATGGATTTCGCTTGGGAATCGGCGCAACTGGAGTTGCGCCTGCTGCGTATCCAGCCCGACGATGCGCGCCATTTCCAGAAACTTGCCAGCCATCTGCTCTATCCCAATCCGCTCTTGCGCTCCAGTGCGAAACGCATTTCGGAAAATCGTAAGGGCCAGGCGGGCTTGTGGGCTTATGCGATCTCGGGGGATGTGCCCCTGGCTCTGGTCACCATCAGCGAAGCGCGGGATCTGGGCCTGATTCGCCAGATGCTCCAGGCTCATACTTACTGGCGCATGCATGGGCTTGTGGCCGACCTGGTGATCCTGAATGAGGAGACCAGCGGCTATACGCAACCGCTGCGTGAAGAGATCGAACACCTGATCCAGGCCCATTCGGCCACTACGGGCACAGACCGGGCAGGAGGAGTCTATTTGCGTAGCGCGGACCTGATTCCGGCGGAAGATCTGACGTTGCTGCGGACCGTGGCAAGCGTGGTCCTGGTGGCGACACGCGGAACCTTATCCCAGCAATTGGGCACAGCGCAGGAAGCGCCCGAGTTGCCGGAACCCATCGCTCGGAAACGGGATCCCCGGGATCTTTCGGCGGCGCTTCCTTTCATGGAACTCCATTTCTTTAACAGCCTGGGAGGGTTTACCCAGGATGGCCGGGAATACGCAATCTATCTCGGTCCGGGCATGCACACGCCCGCACCCTGGGCCAACGTCATGGCCAATCCGACCTTCGGAACGCTCATCAGCGAAACCGGCGCCGGTTTCACCTGGCAGGGTAACAGCCAGCGCAATCGTCTGACGCAATGGTCCAACGATCCGGTAATGGATCCGCCAGCTGAAGCGATCTATATTCGCGATGAGGAAACCGGAATCTATTGGACGCCCACTGCGTCCCCCATCCGCGAGGAGGCCGCGTATCGGGCCAGACATGGGGCGGGGTACACGGTCTTCGAGCACAACAGCCACGGTATTGACCAGGAACTGACGGTCTTCGTTCCCGTGGACGATCAAGGGGGGGAGCCGATTAAACTGCAACGGCTCATCTTGAGAAACGACTCCGGCCGCCCCCGAAAACTGTCGCTGACCTACTATGTCGAGTGGACACTGGGCGAGACGCGCGAGTCCTCACAGATGCAGGTCGTGACCGTCTGGGATGACGAAGTTCAGGCGATGATCGCTCGCAATTACTACAATCCTGATTATGCGGATCGGGTTGCTTTCGCGGCCGTGAGCCAGCCCCCGACATCTTACACAGCCGACCGCGCGGCTTTTCTGGGACGCAACCGCTCCACAGGCAACCCGGCGGCAATGGAGCGAGTCCGCCTCTCACGTCGGACGGGAGCGGGTCTGGACCCGTGTGCCGCGCTTCAGGTCAGCGTGAAACTGGCTCCGGGTGAATGGACGGAAATCGCCTGCATGCTCGGTCAGGCCCCCTCGTTGGAGCAGGTCCACTCGATGGTCCTGGCCTACCGGGATAGCCAGACGTTAGAGACCGCACTCCGGCAAACCCAGGCTTGGTGGGACGATCGGCTGGGCACAATCCAGGTCCACACCCCCGAACTTTCCGCCGACCTCCTGATCAACCGCTGGCTGCTCTATCAGAGTCTCAGCTGCCGGATCTGGGGGCGTTCCGGCCTTTACCAATCCGGCGGCGCCTTTGGTTTCCGCGATCAGCTGCAGGACGTCATGGCCTTCCTCTACACTCATCCCCAGCTGGCGCGCGAGCACATTCTGCTGGCGGCCAGCCATCAGTTCAAGGAGGGCGACGTCCAGCACTGGTGGCATCCGCCGGGCGGCGCAGGCATCCGCTCGCGGATCTCGGACGATCTCCTCTGGCTCCCCTTCGTGGTCGCGCAATACCTCCGCATCACCGCCGATGCCAGCATCCTGCATGAAATGGTCCCCTTTCTCGACGCGCCCCTGCTGAACGACGATCAGCACGAGAGTTTCCAACTACCGGGTGTTTCGATCGAACGCGCCACGCTTTTCGATCACTGTCAACGGGCGCTCAAACATGGCCAGAAAATGGGCATTCATAATCTTCCCCTGATGGGAACCGGGGACTGGAACGACGGAATGAACCGGGTAGGCGCGGGGGGCAAGGGTGAGAGCGTCTGGCTCGCATGGTTCATGATAGAGGTCATGCAGGGAATGGCCGAAATGGCCGACCTGATAGACCAGCCCGAGCGGAGCCACATCTATCGGCGGGACCGGAAAGCGCTGATCCAGCAGGTCGAAAAGTTCGCGTGGGATGGAGAGTGGTATCTGAGGGCAACCTTTGACGATGGCACGCCGATTGGCTCATCGGTCAATACGGAAGCGCGAATAGATTCCCTGCCGCAATCGTGGGCCTGGCTCAGCGGAGCCGCCGATCCGAACCGCGCCGAACAGGCTCTGGACTCGGCCTGGAACCACCTAGTTCACGAGGAGGAGGGGCTGGTACAACTTTTTGAGCCGCCATTCGATCGCTCGGAACCCTCTCCCGGCTATATCAAGGGTTACCCCCCGGGCGTGCGGGAGAACGGCGGCCAATACACCCACGCCGCCATCTGGCTGGCCATGGCGATGGCGCGTCGCGGCGATGGCACGCGCGCGGCCCAGATCCTGCGCATGCTCAACCCTGTCGAACATGCGCGCGAACCGGAATCGGTCTGGCGCTATGGGGTTGAACCCTACGTGGTCGCAGCCGATGTTTACCGCTTGCCCGGGCGTATCGGCCAGGGTGGCTGGTCCTGGTACACCGGTTCGGCGGCGTGGATGTACCGCGCCTGGGTGGAAGAAGTCCTGGGCCTGAAAGTGCGTGGAGAAACCCTGCGGCTCGCTCCGGTTATTCCAAGTTGGTGGGATGGTTTCCAGATGAGTTATCGTCATGGCGAAGCGCTGTATGAGATTCAGGTCGAGAACCCGGATCACTGCGAACGGGGCGTGGCGTGGGTGGAGATGGATGGGCAACGCATCCTCGAAGGCATCATCCAGATGATTCAGGATCCAGTCAAACACCGGGTTATAGTCCGTATGGGTAAGTTGACAGAGGGGAACCAAAAAGGAGAAATAGCCATTTGATTCAATACCTCCCAATGTTTCCACTTATGCCTCTGTTTTTTCCCCTCGAATCTGCTCGTAAACGTCGCGGAGCAGGTGTTGGCTGACCATTTCCCGGAAGAGGTCTTCATTCATGAATTTGGCGGTGATTTCCTCGTTCTGTTCCATGCGATCAATGAAAAGCCCCTCCAGAGTCTTCCGGAACACATAACCGAAGTTCTCCATCGTATTGGCCCGAGCGGTTTGCTGGAGGGTACTGTCGCCCAGCGTGTCCTCGCGGATCGAGTCGAAGAACAACTGGTCTCCGGGCTTGAATTCGGTGCCAAGTCGTTCGTTGAGGATGTCGATCAGCTTGGAAAGTTCGATTTCATCTCCTCGGGCCACACCGGTCCCCACGGCGGTGGGTCCGTCAATGGCTTCTGTTTTCCCCGGTTCGAGGTCTATCGAGCCTTCGCTGATTTTCTGAAGGCGGTAGTACTTGAGGGTCACATCATCATCAAAAGTGTAAATCGGCCCATTGTTTCCCTTGGGCAATTTGGTGATCAGAAATCGAATGTAGGAATAGAGCTTCTCCAGATCGGTATCCTGAAACGGGATGATCTGGGCCATGAAGGAATAGAGATTTCGGAAGGCGGTGAGTGTTTTCCTGAATTCTTCGCGTTCTTCTTCCAGCGTCTTGAAACGTCCCACAGCCGGGTCGAGACAGGCATTCATGCGGGCGTGGTCGGTGGCAGTCTGATTGGCTTTGGGGCGGTAAAAGACCCGGCAGAACTCCTCAACCTCATTACGGGCATAGACCTGCGCGGCATCCAGTTTGGCCTGAAGTTCGTACAGTTGCTCGGGCTTGGCCCGCTCCCCGATTTCGGTCTGTTCATAGTAGGGCTGGAAAGCTGCGTGAATTTCCTCAGTGTCGTTCACGAAATCCAGGACAAACGAGTCTTCCTTACCGGCGTGTGTCCGGTTGAGCCGGGAAAGCGTCTGGACCGCCTGAATACCCGCCAGCCGTTTGTCCACGTACATCGTGTGGAGCAGGGGCTGGTCGAACCCGGTCTGGTACTTTTCAGCCACCAGCAACACCTGATACTCATCCGATCCGAAACGCTCGGGGAGTTCTTTCTCCCGAATGCCCCCGTTCATGCCCACTTCGGTGTATTCCATGCCCGACACGTCCGGATCACTGACCGAGCCGGAGAAGGCCACCAGCGTCTTGATAAGGCCCGTATAACCCTTCTCAGCGATGTGAAACCTTGCCATTTGTACCATTGTAGACAACTCGCTCGACCAGCAATTGTATGACGCGCACACGCTCCCTGGGCAGCAGAGAATCCCACACGGGGTCGAAGAGAGACAGGGCCGACACCATTTTATCCTGATCGATACATTCGCTCTCCATTTTCAGAAGATCTTCGCGAACGGCCGTGGCGCGCTGCTCGGTCTGCCGAATCCGATCCTGAAGTTCGGCCAGCCGGGAGGTTTTCGCAGTCCCGGTTTGTTCGTCCATCGATTTGATCAGCCGCCGGACCTCGCTGTCGAGGTTGCGAAGTTCTTTCTCCAGGAATTTCCGCTCGTGCTGCAGAGTCTCGCAGGCTTGTTGGTTTTGTACCTGGGCCTGACGGATCACCTCGCGCGCGAGGTGATCATCCTTGCCGATGTTTCGGATGGTATTGATGACAAACCGCTCGATCTCGTCGGCAGGAAGCGATTTCACCGGACAGGTGTCCCATCCGTTCTTTTGAGCATGCGTGCAGACGTAGTATCGATAACGTTTGCCACGCTGGCTCGTATAGGCATGAATCATTGAGGTCTTGCAGGCGCCACAGTAGAGCAACCCCTTGAGCAATGCTCCATAGCGATTGCGAACCTCGCGGTCTCCGTTACGCCGGTTCTCATGCAGGAGCGTCCGGACCCGATTGAAAACCTCCTCGCTGATAATGGCATTGTGTTCGCCTTCGTAGATCTCACCCTTGTAATCGACTTTGCCAGTGTAGACTATGTTGGTCAGCAAGCGGTAGAGGCAGGTCTTGTCGAACGGTACGCCTCCACGCAACTTGCCCTTCTGGGTCGTCCATTGTTTGGTTGTCCAACCGCGCCGTGCCAGTTCCTGAACCGTGGGCAGGAGTGCCTGTTCCTGTAGATACAACTCAAAAATGCCGCGAGCCCGAACCGACTCGGCTTCGTTGACTATAAGACGTCCTCCGTGAGGATCGACGTCGTAGCCCAGTACGGGCATGCCACCAACCCACTTCCCCTTGCGTCGCGCCGCGGACATCTTATCACGCGTCCGCTCGGCAATGATCTCGCGCTCGAACTGCGCGAAGGACAGCAGGATGTTCAGCGTCAAACGACCCATCGAGTGAGTCGTATTAAATTGCTGCGTCACGGAAACGAAAGTCGCGCCATGCCGTTCGAGAATTTCGATGATGCGGGCGAAGTCGATCAGGGAACGGCTGAGACGATCCACCTTGTAAACAACAATGCAATCCACCTTTCCGCCCTGTACATCGGCAAGCAGTCGTTTCAGTGCGGGACGTTCTATGTTGCCTCCGGTAAACCCTCCGTCGTCGTAACGATCAGCCACGATCGTCCACCCTTCATGCTGCTGGCTGCGAATAAAAGCCTCCGCTGACTCCCGCTGGGCGTCGAGCGAATTGAAGTCCTGATCCAATCCTTCGTCGGTGGACTTACGTGTGTAAATCGCGCAACGGATTTCTTTCTGTTTCTCAGTCGTCTCTCTCAACTCCCTCAACGCTTGCCTCCAGTTCTCTTCATCCCGAAGAAGTCGAAGCCATTCCAGTTCGTTCCAGTCACCTCTTTCGCGATGGCCGAAAGCGACCGGTAACGTTGCCCTTCATAGAAGAAGCCATCCTCCAACACAGTCACGATGATGTCGCGGCCTTTGTACCGCCGGATGAGTTCCGTCCCTGAAATCGGCAAGCGCTGGTCGGTCTTGATGTTGAGCGGGCCAGTGACGGTTCGAACCGGTTCTGTCGGAGCCGGAGGTTCTTCCCAAAACTCTTTCGGCGCCGTAGTTCGGAGGTCGGCATCGCAAGCCAGATCCAAGGCACGTTGGCGGGCAACCTCACTGATATCCCCTTCGGTTAGAACCTGCAATCGCCAGGCGATTCGCTTCCAGAGATAGTCTTTATGGCGGGAGCGAGTCTCCTCGCCAAAGACCTCGATGTAACGTTCTCTCAGTTGGGTGACGGTCATCTTCTTCAATACCCGCACCTTGCGGGCAACACTTTCAGTCATTCCTTAACTCTCCTCTCTTCAATACTTTAGGCCGTTAACCCGGCAATGCATGAACGCTCGGTTGGACCAGAGCAAGCAAGTCATTTGTGGCTTAACGACTCAAAAAAATGGAGAGGAAGATATGGTTTTTGACGTCGGAGCGCTTTGAGATGAGTGGGGGAGATCGCGCAGTGCCCGACGACATCCGTTTGCCAAGATTGTGGCAACTTCCTCCAGCCGTTCATCAGGAGTCATGAATGCGACGGTAAGCGCATACGCCTCCGAATCGATTGGGGTGTTCAAGGTAAAATCCTCCCGGCCATTTGCGAGAGGATGATTGCAGGTGCGCGCATAAAAAAGAGCGGAGGCTCTTGTGGATGACGCACACCCACAGAGGCATCCGCTCGGCGGCCAGCCTGTTGTCTGGTGATCAGGTGCCACGACAACATCGCGCCGCAGCTTCCTACGGGTTATATACCGCAAGATTTCCAAAACTGTCGGAAGATTTTCGGAAAAATTTACATCCGGTCGAGCGGGTGTAAAAGGGTTGTTAACCCGTTCGATGATAAATGCCTGGTGTAGATGGCGCAGCGTCGCTTGCGCATCATTGCTTCGTGTTCGCCGACCAGCCACTCCCTGGAGTCCAGTGAAAGCAAAGCTTCTTGCCGAGGACGATGGATTCCAGGACCGGCGCAAGGAACTCCCGAATCGCCGTCACGATCTCGCCGAGTGCAAGGTCCGCCTGATCAGGAATCGTGCGACGCAGGAATGCTTTCCACTGTGTCTGCTTGGTTGGGCTCGCCGCGAATTCATCCTGAAGGCCGGGCGGTATTTGCGACGGCAATTCCCGGCCACGGCGCTTGAGTGTGGCATCAATCGCTTTAACGAGCAGAGTGGCATCGAAGGGGAATCGCTGCGCGAGCGTCCAGAGATCGTAGTAGTCCTTCATGCGGCTGTTGCGGAGCCCAAGCACGATCATGGCGTCGACCTTCTCCGCCACGACCGTTTCCCTGGGATACATCTTTATCTCGGGGTGCGGAAGATCGAGCAGGACGGGGTAATCCGACTTCTCCGGATCGGGAACAACGGCGTCGCCGAATCCAACATCCACCGAGACGTTGAGCCTGATGTTTCCCAGCCGCCCCGGAATCTTGACCCGCAGGCCCTGATAAACCTCCGCCTCCCGGATCTCCTCAATCTCGATTCCGTCCTTGGAGAACTCGAGCCCATCGTCTTCGACAGGCATCTCGCAAACATCCTCGAAAATGCTTCTCAAGTTGGGGGAGGAGAGATCGCCGAAGCCGAGCAAATCCAGGTCTTGTGTCGGACGATGTAAGTCCTCCAGCCACAGGACGAACAGCATTGCCCCTTTCAGAACGAACCGGTCCGCATGAGGCGACCGGGAGAGGCGGTACATCAGGCGTTCTATTCCATAGCGCGTCAGCGTGTGGTTGTGGTTCACCTGATGCTCGCGCGAGTAGTTCAGTAGCCGGGCCTGAATCGAAAGGGATCGAGACGTACTCAAAGAAGCGCCTCCAGATAGGGTTCCATGACGCGTTCCACGCGGCAGACCCGTGCGTATTTCGTGAGGTCATCGATTGGCCCTTTGCGCTGGCGCAGGTAATCCCGGAGCGCTTCGGCGGCAACGTCCACCCCGATCTTGTTGCGGTACTTGAAGCAATCCGCGACGGTCTTGGCGGCAGAGAACACTCGCAGTTCCGCGCCATCCACATCATGTGATTCGACGCCGGCCTTCAGCGACACGGCGGAGAACCGGGCGATGCGAAGCTGGACGAGGCTGATCCGGGGAATCTCCTTCGACTCGCCGATGGCCAGCCAGACCTCGAAAGGACTTTGGGTGGTCATGCCGTGGAACTGGAGCGCCGAAAGCAGACAGATCACTCCGTGGGGAACGAGCTTGCAGACTTCCACCAGGCTGCGGTGCTCCGTCTCGATGGCACCGGGAAGCGAGTAAAGGCCGCGGTCCAGGCGTTCGAGCAGCCCCCGCTCGCACGCGATCGACAGATAGTGACGCGGAATGCCGTGGTCGGCCAGATCGCGGGCACGGATCAGTCCTTTGCTTTCGGCCACGCGCAGAAGGTTTTTTAGGTGCGTCGTCATAGTGTGGCGAGTTTACGGAATCACTGGACTTGTTGTCAAGCCCCGCGTTTTCGCCAATTGAGCATGGCGGCGTCGCACCCGATCTCAGCGCCTGATTTCACATGGTTGCATCCGATCAGCGAGCGAGAAAGGGTTGTTAACCCGTTCGATGCGTTAATCTGAGAGTCTGAGAGTTTCGTAGAGGTTACAGGCGAAAAACGAATGACAATGCTCACGAAATAACGGGGAAAGTTTGGAGGGCGCTTTACGCAGAGAGTTTCTTAAAACAGGAATCTATTGTGCAAATCCTTTAGAATCAACCCGAAATAACGATGGTTCCTTGGGGGAGGGGAGAGGCGGGTACCTGTTAACGAAAAAGCCCCCAAGAAGGGGGCTTTTGAATTCTGGCTCCCCAACCACAACCCTCTTAATAACCACTCTCGCCTTCCTCTTGCTCTGTGGAACCGGCGCCCTCGCAGGTTATCGGCCTGACGAGCCAAAAAATGGGGAAGGGGATTACTGGATAATGACGCGGAAAAACAGGCCAAGTACTACTGATAGACAACTGGCTCGTGAAAACGCGTTGAGACCCTGTCCCACATTAGGCTATGACAGGGACACGCTCGGTGTTTATTTGTTGAAACAAGGAGCGTTCGACATTGCCGAGGCGTTATTTCGTCATGCCATCTGGCTCAATCCCTACGAACCTCGTTTCACTGTCCACTTGGCCCTGTGCCTGCACAGGCAAAACCGAGTAACGGAATCGCTGGAACTGATACAACAACTTCCAGAAGACAAAAGAACACCGGGCGATCGAGAACTGATGCGACTCTGGCAAGACGAGATGGAGCCAACTCCCCCTCCAGATAAATCATAGGACGATTCACCCAATCAATAATTCTGTGGAATCTTTTGCCGGATTGCTGAGAAAGTAGATATCTATAATGCAAGAAGTACCTGTTTCCCCAACCATCCCCTCCGTACCCCAAGCCATTCCCCGTAGTATTTGGACACTTGGTTTTGTTAGTCTATTCATGGATACGTCCTCCGAACTGGTGCATAGTCTTTTGCCCGTTTTCATGGTGTCCACCTTGGGGGCCAGTGTTGTTTCGGTGGGACTTGTGGAAGGTATTGCGGAAGCAACTGCGCTGATTGCCAAGATATTCTCCGGTACCCTCAGTGATTATTTTGGAAAGCGCAAACCCTTAACCCTGCTGGGATACGGCTTGGCCGCATTGACCAAGCCGCTTTTCCCTTTGGCGGGTAACATGGGACTTGTGCTAACCGCCCGATTCCTCGACCGCATCGGCAAGGGGGTTCGTGGCGCGCCACGCGACGCGCTGGTAGGCGATATTGCCCCGCCAGAAATTCGAGGTGCGTGTTTGGGCCTGCGCCAGGCACTCGATACCGTGGGCGCATTTCTTGGCCCCTTGCTCGCGATAGCGGGCATGTTACTGCTGGCTGGCAATCTGCGCGCCGTGTTGTGGGTGGCGGTGATTCCCACCCTCCTCGATTTTCTGCTTCTTGCCTTCGGCGTGAAGGAGCCCGAAACGCACCGCACTGGTATGGTAAGACCCCCTATCCGGTTGCGCGACATTCGCCATGTCGGAAGCGCCTATTGGCAATTGGTGGCCATCGCCGGGGTACTGACGCTGGCGCGATTCAGCTAGGCTTTTTTGATATTGAAGGCGCAGGAGACCGGACTGTCCATTGCGTTTGTACCACTGGTACTGGTTATCATGAACATCGTCTATGCGCTCGCGGCGTATCCGGCGGGTATTTTATCTGACCGAGTAAACAGAAGAACCGTGCTGCTCATCGGCGTGGCATTTCTGATTGCGGCGGATGTAGTGCTGGGGTTCACAAACAACCTCTGGATGTTGGCCTTGGGCATTTCACTGTGGGGACTACATCTGGGATTTACGCAAGGACTGTTGGCGACGATGGTAACCGATACCACGCCATCAGAATTGCGCGGTACTGCTTACGGCGTTTTCAATCTTATATGTGGTTTGGCCATGTTGATAGCAATGAGATCATATAAATTTCTATGAATAGAAATTGCGAAAAAATGGCGGAATTTTCTGGATTTCCGGCCGCAGGGCATTTATTGTAGTCCTGTTACACGCGGTGATTTCTGTTAATCAATTGAAATGTTCTCAAGGGGGCAGTCATCATGATATCCATGCGGTCGCATTTTTCCGGGAAACGCTCCATTCTTTCAACCTGCAAATGGGGGAGCGTATGCGCATTCATCCTTCTGTCTTGTTGGAGCGCTCGAGGGGAAGATTTCACCTCGGAAACCCAGGATGTCGAGATTACGGCCAATACGGAATGGCCTCAGGGCAATCACCATATCAAAAGCCTGACCATCCGAAATGGGGCCGTCCTGGGAGTTGCGGGAGGTTCGACTGTCACACTGACGGCCTCCCTGACCCTTCAGGAATCGGCCACTCTGATTCTGCGGGGCGTCAACAATACCGCCCAGGTGGATGGCGTTTGGAAGGGGGCTGGGGTTGCCGTGATTGCTGGCGATGTCAGTGTCTCACCCGAATCGTCTATCATTGCCGACGGTCAGGGGTATCAGGTTGTGACTGGCTGGAATGGAATGGGACCAGGCGGAGGGGCGTCGGGAAGTTGGAATGGGGGCGGTGGGGGCGGCTATGGTGGCGCTGGGGGGAATGGAGCCGGTGGAGGCGGGGCCGCTTATGGTTACGACCAGATTGTCTGGCCTACGGAGTTGGGATCCTCCGGTGGCCGATCGGATAGTGGAAGCCTGATGGGACATGGGGGCGGAGCGATCCAATTGTTCGTCACCGGAACGTTGAATCTGGGCGGAGTCATTTCTGCAAACGGCCTGACCGGTGATGGGGACTTTGGGGGCGGCGCGGGTGGTTCGATTCTGGTGGATACGAATGTGCTGACAGGTGAGGGGTATTTCCAGGCCAATGGGGGAAATGCCGCTGCTGGATCGGGTGCGGGTGGTGGCGGACGTATCGCCGTTTATTACACCACGGGTGATGCGTTTGACGGATACAGCCGCACGACCGCGAGTGGGGGGCTCAGCGGTGGACCGGGTCAGGTGGGAACTGCCGCTTTCATTCGGAAAAATGGGGCGGAAAGGCACCTGAGAGTTTCGCAATCCATGTATTACCCGGAAGGGACTTTACTGGCATATGAATCTGTTACGGTGGACGATGGAGGCGCACTGATTCTGGATGGTGGCTCCACGATCTCTGTGACTACTCTGAATGTCCTTTCTTCTTCGACGCTGATCTTGGGTGGCGCCAATAACACTGCCCAGGTGGATGGCGTATGGAAGGGGATGGGGGTGGCTGTTCTGGCCGATAACGTCAACATTTCCTCGGGTTCACTTGTCACCGCCGACGGGCAGGGGTATCAGGTTTTAGAGAATGGCTGGAATGGAATGGGACCGGGTGGAGGGGCGTCGGGGAGTTGGAACGGTGGCGGTGGGGGTGGCTATGGGGGCGCCGGGGGCAATGGAGCCGGCGCGGGAGGGGCTGCTTACGATTACGACAAGATTGTCTGGCCCACGGCTTTGGGATCCGCCGGTGGCCGATCCGACCAAGGAACCTCGCGCGGTCATGGTGGGGGAGCAATCCAGTTTTACATCCAGAACACGTTGACTCTGCACGGAGTGATTTCCGCAAACGGACTCACTGGAGATGGGGAATTCGGAGGGGGCGCGGGTGGTTCGATTCTGGTGGAAACAGTGGTCTTGACGGGTACGGGTTATTTCCAGGCCAACGGAGGAAATGCCGATTCCGGGACGGGCGCGGGTGGGGGCGGACGCATTGCGATTCATTACACAACAGGCGACGCTTTCAGTGGTTATAACCATACCACGGCGAGTGGTGGCATCAGTGGCGGTCCCGGTCAGGTGGGGACGGCCGCTTTTATTCGGAAGAATGGCGCCGAACGCCATTTGAGAATTCTGCAATCCATGTATTATCCGGAAGGAACTCTTCTGAACTATGACACGTTGACCCTGGAAAATGGGGCGGCTCTCACAGTGGATGGCGGGTCCACAATCACGGTCACCGATCTGACCCTGCATTCTTCTTCGACATTGTCCCTTTGGGGTGCGAACAATTCCGCCCTGGTGGACGGAGTGTGGAAGGGAGTCGGGGTGGCTGTTTTTGCTGAGAATGTGACGCTTGACTCGGGTTCACGCGTCACGGCCGACGGTCAGGGGTATCAGGTTTTAGAGAATGGCTGGAATGGAACAGGGCCAGGGGGAGGAGCGACGGGGAGTTGGAATGGGGGCGGTGGGGGTGGCTATGGGGGCGCCGGGGGCAATGGAGCCGGCGCGGGAGGGGCTGCTTACGATTACGACAAGATTGTCTGGCCCATGGCGCTGGGATCCTCCGGTGGCCGATCCGACCAAGGAACCTCGCGCGGTCATGGTGGGGGAGCAATCCAGTTTTACATCCAGAACACGTTGACTCTGAACGGGGTGATTTCCGCAAACGGACTCACTGGAGATGGGGAATTCGGAGGGGGCGCGGGCGGTTCGATTCTGCTGGAAACAGCGGTGTTGACGGGCGCGGGTTATTTCCAGGCCAACGGTGGAAACGCCGATGCTGGGGCGGGCGGAGGCGGTGGGGGCCGAATCGCGATCCATTATACAACGGGAGACTCGTTCGGTGGGTATTCGTTCAGTACGGCCAGTGGCGGTTCCGGCGCCAATTCCGGTCAGGTGGGAACGACGGCTTTCATCCGGAAAAACGGTTCTGAGCGGCATTTGCGGATTCTTCAATCCATGTATTATCCCGAAGGAACGCTTCTTGAGTACGACACGCTGACGCTGGAAAACGGGGCGGTTTTGACCGTGGATGGCGGGTCCACCATTTCGGTGACCAATCTGACTCTCCAGTCTTCTTCGACGCTGTATCTGAAGGGAGCGAATATAGACGGCCGGGTGGGTGGAACCACGGGGACCTGGGAAGGGAAAGGTGTTGCTATTCTGGCTGACAACCTCCGGGTTGAAACGGGCAGTGTGATCAACGCCGACGGACAGGGGTACACTGCCGGTTCGTTCCGGGATGGGAATGGGCCCGGGGGGGGGAAGAGTGGAGCCTGGTATCCAAGTGGTGGGGGCGCGCACGGAGGGGCGGGGGGATCCGCCAACGGCGCGGGGGGCAATATTTACGACGATCCGATTTGGCCGACCCAGCCGGGATCGGCGGGGGGGACTTCAGACAACGGAACTTTCTACGGACATGGTGGAGGCGCGATTCAGATTCATGTAAAGAATCAATTTTATCTGGATGGTCGCGTGACAGCCAGTGGTCTCTTTGGCGATTCCGATTTTGCGGGTGGAGCGGGTGGCAGCATTCTGGTTGAGACGCACGAGTTGGTGGGGAGTGGTTTATTTCGGGCCGATGGGGGCGCTTGCCTGAACAATAGTTCGGGCGGCGGTGGCGGTGGGCGAATCGCCCTGTATTACGAGGAGGCCGCGAACTTTACCGGGTTCCGAAACACTTCCGCAACGGGTGGCAGTGGCGCTCAGGCCGGTCAACCGGGAACCATCGCGCTCATCTGGCGCGAGGGGGCAAAGCGCCATCTGACCGTGTACCAGAACTTGGTTTTCTATCCCGATTCTACCGTGTCTTATGACTCCATCAACGTGGATCAGGGGACTTTTGCAGTCGGTTCCAAGAGTTCCATTACGGCAACGACTTTCACGGCGACAAACAACTCGGTTCTGAGTATTGGCGGCGGAAGCACGGTCCAAGTGGATACGTTAAGTCTCTTGACCACTTCGACGTTATGGACCCTGGGGACCGATAATACGGGATTGGTGGACAATGTCTGGGCCGGGAAGGGTGGAACTTTCACGGTCGGAGACTTGACTGTGGACGCAACTTCGCGCATCACAGCGGACGGGCAGGGATATACCGCCGGATATTTCCGGGATGGAAATGGCCCAGGTGGAGGCAGAAATGGCGGCTGGTATGGAAGTGGCGGGGGCGGACACGGCGGGGTGGGAGGGAATGCTAACAGCGCAGGGGGACCGTCCTACGATTCGCCGACCTGGCCGGTTGAACTTGGCTCGGCGGGTGGATCGTCCGATCAAGGGGATCTGATGGGCCATGGGGGGGGAGCGATTCAACTGTTTGTGGAGGGGACGTTCACTCTGGAGGGTGTGATTTCCGCGAATGGTTCCGATTCGATTTGGGATTATGGTGGTGGTTCGGGCGGATCTATTGCCGTGAAAACGAATGTGTTGGCCGGAACGGGGTTTTTCCGGGCGAACGGGGGAACCTGTCTGTTTAATAATTCCGGAGGCGGAGGCGGTGGCCGGATTGCTGTGTATTACAATGCGGGGAGCGGATTTACCGGTTGGAAAACTTCCACGGCCAACAGCGGAACCGGCTCGCAGATGGGCGGGCGGGGAACGACCCTGTTTGTGGATACCCACAATGGGGAAAAACACCTCAAGATCTATGAGTATGTCTATTTTCCGGAAGATACGGTTCTGGATTACAACACGCTGACACTTTCCCGCAATGCGTTGCTGGAAGTGGATGGCGGTTCCCAGATCACGGTTCAAGACTTGATTGTCACGGACAATTCGGTTCTGCGACTGGAAGGTAAGAATCTGGACGGACGGGTGGATGGAGAGTGGAAGGGAACCGGAGTGGTGGTCACGGCGGACAATGTGACTGTCACTAGTGGTTCGGTCATTACATCTGACGGACAGGGTTATACCGCCGGGAATTTCCGGGATGGGAATGGTCCGGGCGGTAGCCGCAATGGCGGCTGGTACGGCAGTGGTGGGGCTGGACACGGGGGAGCGGGTGGAAATGCCAACAGCGCGGGAGGGAGTGCCTATGATTCGCCCACCTGGCCGCTTGAACCGGGTTCGGCGGGTGGTTCCTCCGATAATGGCAGTATGTACGGACACGGCGGAGGCGCCATCCAACTATTCGTGAATAACACGCTCCTTCTGGATGGAGTAGTGACGGCGAATGGTACTGATTCGAATGGCGATTATGGCGGGGGTGCGGGTGGCTCGATTGCCGTGCGGACGAATGTTCTGGCCGGTACCGGGCTGTTCCAAACCGACGGAGGAACCTGTGTGGACAATGGGTCCGGCGGTGGCGCGGGCGGACGGATTGCGGTCTACTACGAATCTTCTCCGGGCTTTGAAGGATTCCTGGGTTCCAGCGCGCACGCAGGAACCGGTTCGCAACCTGGCGAAGAGGGAACCATCGCGTTTGTTCAGGTCTGGCAGAACCAGCAGTATCTGCAGGTCTATCACAACCTGTGGTTCCCCGAGGATTCCGATCTGGTGTACGACGGAGTCGTTCTCGACAATCAGGCGAAATTGACCCTCTATGGGGGATCGAGCCTGACGGTCTGGGGCGACCTGGATGTTCTGACTTCCTCAACGATTGTGTTGCCGAGCAAGAATCGCAACGGCCGGGTTGAGGGTGAGTGGAAAGGCATCGGTTCGACCCTGAGTGCGGGCAACCTGAAACTCGACGCATCCTCCCGGATTGATGCGGACTACCAAGGGTATATTGCTGGAAGTTTCCGGGACGGCTATGGGCCGGGAGGCGGCAAGAATGGGGGTTGGTACAATAGTGGCGGTGGTGGATACGGCGGTGCTGGCGGCAGTGGGAATGGGGCCGGCGGGATCGCCTATGGCTCGGACGAATTCCCCGTGGATCTGGGGTCAGCGGGGGGAACTTCCGACAATGGCTCTAACTACGGACACGGCGGTGGCGCCATCCGGATCAATGTGGACAATACGTTCACTCAGGAGGGTCTGGTCTCGGCGATTGGCCATAATGGGGATGCCGATTTCGGCGGGGGCGCGGGTGGTTCGATTCTAATCAACACGTATCGCTTGATGGGCGACGGATTGTTCCGGGCCGATGGTGGGCCGACAGACGGATACTCCGGCGGCGGCGGCGGTGGCCGCATTGCGGTCTATTGTTCCAACAACCAGTTTGCGCTGGGGCAGTTCTCTGCGAAGGGTGGGGAAGCGGGGGATCGCGATGGGCAGGATGGAACGATCCGGTTTGTGGACCATCCGGTGTGTAACTGGATCAGCCCGGCCCATGGACAATTGCATGGCGCTTCCGCGTGGATCGAATGGGATGTGCTCGGAGTGGGTCTCTATTCCGGCGGTGAACTGCGGGCCTATGTGGACGGGGTGGAGCATTTCCTGGGGGCAGGGCTGGGGGCGCGTCAGGGAGTGACTTGGGATACCACCCAGGTTCCCGACGGGATGTGTGAACTGCGTCTGGCTTTCCGCGATACAGACCACAACCTCATTGGGGAATTCTCGACCAGTGTTCTGATCAACAACAGCGTGATGTGGCATTCCGGGACACTCGAAACGACCACGACGTGGAAAGCCGATATTGTCCACATTGTGGAAAAGGATCTGATCGTCGCGGGGGGGATAACCCTCTTTATTGAACCGGGTTCGATCGTGAAATTTGTTCGCAATACAGGCATCACGGTTCAGGATGGTGGGACGCTCAGCGCGCCGGCGACGCTACAGGAGCCGATCATTCTGACCTCAATTTCCGACGATACGGCGGGAGGAGACAGCAACCTGGATGGAGATCTTACCCGTCCACGTCCCGGAGAGTGGCGAGGACTGACCACTGAGGGTACGGGACAGTTGCTCCTGAGCGAGTATGTGGAGGTTCGCTATGCCGTGACGCACCATTCTGGAACCTTGACATCCAATGAGATCTGGAATGGGACGTTCCTGCATATTGTACCCTCGGATTTGACCATCCCGGCAGGACTCAAGTTGACCATCCTGCCCGGAGCGGTTGTGAAACTGGGTTCCAAGGTGGGAATTACCGTTTCTTCGGGGGCCGAGATTTCCGCGATCGGGTCTTTTGCGCAGCCGGTGGTTTTTACATCGCTGGTGGACGATTCGGTGGGAGGGGATAGCAACAGCGATGCTGACAAAACCCAGCCTGCCGCGGGCGACTGGCGCTGGATTTATGTGGATGGCGTTGCGCACTTTGAGCATGCGCGGATTTATTACGGCGGTGGGACCGCGTCGGGCAACTGGGACCAGACCGGCGTGATTCGAACCGCCGGAGGCAATACTTCAACCACACTGAACGCCTGTGTGGTCGAGAACGCTTTCTTCGATGGTGTTCTGGCCTGGGGCGGTCCGGTATCTATCACAAACAGCGTGTTCAAGAACATAGACCGTGCGATTTCCGCCCACCCCGGTTCGCCGGTTCGGGTGGTCAATTGTACGCTGGACCGCAACCGGATCGCGCTGCTTATCCACGGTGGGACTCTGGAGGCGGTGAACAACAGTGTTTCCAACAGTCTGAACGCCGGGATTCAGTTTGACTTTGGACAAGTACTTTCCGTTCGCAGCAATAACACCTGGAATCCGCTCGCAGCGGGTGGGAACTGCGATTATGTCAATCTGACCAATTACACAGGCCAGAATGGCAACACCGCCGTCGATCCCCTGTATAAAGACCCCGACCGCGGCAATTACCGGCTTTCCTACCGAAGCCCGCTGATTGACGCCGCCGAGGGTGTCAGTGCCAGTCAGAAGGATTTCACCGGTTCGCCGCGGTATGACGATCCACGCACGGCCAATACGGGTTCCTCCACAGCAAACGGAGCTCTTGCCGATCTCGGAGCGTTCGAATTTGTCGAGACAGCCGAGTCGGATATCGACCTGGTGGTGGATTCCGTTGCCGGTCCTTTGAATGTCGAAGCAGGCACTCAGGTGGCCGTTACCTGGACGATCCAGAACGTCGGGTCCGCGAATGCATTGGGGCCGTGGCATGACGCTATTTCACTGGTGAGTGATTCGGCCCAGGCGGCGGGAACCGAGTTGGGGACGGTCGAGGTTCTGGTGACAACATCCACGTTGGCGCCTGGACAATCCATCACGTTTACAAAAGTCTTGCGCGTACCGGGCGGAGTCGAGGGTGTGTACCGCTGGCAGGTGCGTACGAACGCCAGAGGCGAAGTCTTTGAGGGGCGCAACAGCGCCAACAACACCTCGCTTTCCTCGATGCCCAGTACCCTTTCCGTTCCCGAACTAATCGTGGGAACTCCTGTCACGTCCTCATTCCCGGCTCCCAGTGATGCGGTTTGGTATAAGGTCCGACAGGATGTGTCCACGCAGATCGAGGTTGTCCTGGATGCTTCTTCGATTGAGGGACAGACGAATCTCTATGCGGGATTCGATTCCATGCCTTCGGCGCAATCCTGCGACCAGAGCAGCCGCGACTGGAATTCTCCCGATGCGCGCCTGGCATTGCCTTCCCCCGATGCGCCCCGCACGGTGTATCTGCTCGTGCAACCCGATCGTCTCTCGCCTGGCGCGTTGGAATACTCCATTCAGGCTCGAGTGAGTTCCTTTGCCATTGAGGACATCGGAGTTCGGCGGGGAGGAAACCTGGGACAGTTGACGCTGCCGGTATATGGAAGCGGATTCCTTCAGGGACTTTCGGCCAGTCTGAAAAATTCGGAGGATGGAACCGAAGTGGTCGCACAGAAGGTGGAACCGCTGGACTCGACGACCATTCTGGCTTCTTTCGACCTGCGAGGTGTGGCACTCGGGGTATATGACGTGGTGGTCACCCAGAACGGGGAAAGCCGAAGTCTGGCCAGTGCATTCACGGTACAACAGGGGGGGGGCGGGTTGTTGAGCGCCCGTCTTGTGACACCCCAGACCGCCCGGCCGGGACGGGCCTTTTATGGAATCATCGAGTATGCAAACGTGGGCGACGCCGATCTGCCCGTTCCCCTGTTGATTCTTTCTTCCGACAGTGGCGATCCGCTCTGGCCGGAAGGGACAGAACCGGGGACAGAGACAGAATTGCAGTTCCTGGGCGGAAATCCCGGCGAGATCAGCACCGGAGTCCTTCGTCCGGGAGAGCAGCGCCGGGTCGGATTCAATGTCTTGCCGTCCAGCAGTGGAGATTCTTCCTTACTGTTGTCATCCAAAGAGGGTGATTCTCAGGAGCCGTTCGACTGGGAAGTTTATTTCCAAGCCGTTCGTCCGGACGATTCCCATCCCCTCTGGCAGGATGCCGTAACCGCACTCGAAACCAAGTACCCTGCCACAACCTATGGCGAATTTCTCCAGGTACTCGGCGATGCGGCGGATGAAATGGCCCGGTACCATGTCGGGTCGGCGGTTGTTGCGAACATCGTCCAGTACATGATCATGCGGGAAGAGGCGTTCCTGCCGGGAGCGAAAGTTGAAGGAAAACTGTACTTGGGCGACAAGACACATCCTCTGTCGCGGGTTCTGATGACCCTCGAGGATACCGCCACCAGCAAGACAAGCCTCACCAGAACCTGGTACGATGGCTCTTTCAGTTTCCGGGATGTGCCGGCTGGACACTATGCTCTCTCTGTACAGGATTACTTCACCGGCGACCAGGCGTCTCTGGATGTCACAACCGATGGAACGATTCAAGGCCTGGAAATTATTTTGACCGCGCGGGGACGGGTGTCTGGCCGAGTTTTGAACGCCTGGGACGCTGAACCGGTGGGAAGTGCGCTGGTCACCGTGAGGAATCTTCTTTCCGAGGAAGTTCAGTCAGTCGAATCGGATGCGGAGGGATATTTTGAAGTGACTGACATGGAGCCTGGTATGCTGCGGGTTCAGGCCACGGCTGTGGGTTTTGTTTCACCGGTCGTCAAGTCGGTGGATCTGCCGAGTCAGGGCGCCACCAGTGTCCTGTTCGAGATGACTCCGGGTGGAAGTATTCAAGGTCTGGTTCTTTCACCCGATGGGAAACCGGTTGCCAAAGCGGTCGTCATGGCGCGTCTGCATGGACAAAGTGGGGATTCGAATGGCGGACAGAGTGCTGAAACGGATGAGAGTGGTCGTTATGAGGTGACCGGTCTGGCGCCGGGAACTTACACACTGACGGTTACAGCCAGTGGGTTTGGCGCTGGAACACTGGAAGGTATTACAATGACCGCGGGAGGTTATCTGTCCGGTGTTGTATTGCATCTGACCCAGGGGGGAGGAGTTCTCGGTACGGTTCGAGATGCGAAGACGAATCTGCCGATTGCGAATGCCACCATCCTGACCGACGCCAAGGGGCGTTACACTCAGCGCATTTTCACGGATGCGGCGGGGGTGTTCCACTTCCCCGATTTGTTGGCTGGGGAACAGAATATCTGGGTCAAGGCGGACCAGTATCTGACCAATTCGTTCCCGATCACGGTGCCAGAGGGGAGCGACGCGACTCTTGATGCGACACTCCGCCCGGCAGGTCGTATTTCGGGCGTGGTGCAGCTTCAGGGCAGTGCGCCGGTGGCTGGAGTTGCCGTGACCCTGTCCCCGATTGGAACCGTGGGAGTGCATTACAGATTTGGACAGACCATGGCCACGCAAGGCAATGGGGATTATCTGTTCCAGAATCTGCCGGATGGTTCTTATGCGATCAGTGTGGGAGATGCGGGTGGAAATACTCTGGCCCGTCAGGTACTCACACTGGATACCGCGAATAACGAACATTCGGTGGATCTGGTTCTGGCTGCCGGGACCATTACGGGTACGGTGGAAGACGGCAATGGCTCCGTGGCTGGAAAGTCGGTGTCTCTGTTCCAGGCGGGCCAGTTGGTCGAGTCCACTGTTTCCGACGCTTCAGGCGTGTATCGGTTCCTGGTCTTCCAGTCCGGTCCATTTGAGGTGGGAGTTGCCACCCCGGAAATGGGCGTGGCGCTTCAGTCCAACCTTACGGCGACGATTGGGGTCGAAACACAGGCGCCACCGCTCAAGGCGGGAACCGCTCCGTTGAGTGTGACGGTAACCGATTCAACCAATGGCCCTGTCCCGGAGGCCTCTGTCTCGGTTCGGCCCGCCGCTATTCCCGATTCTCAAGGTCTGGCGATTGGTTCTCAGACGGATGCAGGGGGAGTCGTTTCCTTCTCGAGTCTGGTTCCGGGCGATTATGTGGTCTCGGTTACTTTCCGGGGGCTCGCTCGTGAAGTGCGGACGGTTTCCGTAACGGATTCCGGCGCGGCGCTCGATATTCAGATGAAAGCAGCCCGGACAGTTTCCGGCTGGGTGCGCGATGAGGGAAATGCCATGCTCTTCGCGTATGTCAGCGCGGTGGAAACCTCAACGAGAGAGAGTCATATTGCATTGGTGGACCCCTCAACGGGACGTTACACGCTCGATACATTGGCAGACGGAACCTACGACCTGTGGGTGGCCGATGCGGAGCATTGCCCCGCCTTCTTCAACGGCGTTGCAGTTTCCAGCGCGGCGCCGACTCGGATTCTCAATGCGACCCTGCTCACCACCGCCACAACCCTGACGGGCCGGGTCACCGATCCGTTGGGGGCGCCGGTAGTTTCTGCGCAAGTCGCGTTGACAGGGGCATCGGGGATTCCGTTACTCAATACGGTCACTGAGAACGATGGAACGTACCAGCTGGGGCCGCTTCCGCAAGGGGAGTGGGAGATCACGGTTGCCGTTCCGGGTTTCCTGCCGGTTCGGCACACGGTGACACTTCCCGGTATCGGGCTGGTTCAGGAAGACTTCCAACTGGGTCCGCTCATGGCGATCGCCATCAGCGCCCGAACAGCCATCAGTACTCCGTTCTCCGCCATTGAGGGTTTTTCCGTCACGGCTCTCGAACCTGCGTTGAAGACCGCTTCCGCTGTGGTGGCGCTGAACGATGCGGTCGCATTGCATTCGGACATAAACCTGGCTTCCTTCACTTCGGATGGGGTGACCGGTTCCGAGGCACAGGCCGCTCTGGCCGCGCGTTGGGGCGCCGACACCCTGGGAGTACAACCTCCCGAATGGCCGTACAGTGACAATTGGCTCCTCTCTTATACTCGAATCAAGATCACGCGCTGGTGCCAGGCGTGGAGTGACGCTTACGATGAGGCGATCAAGAGTGAACGCGCGGTTCGAAAAGCGTTCGAAGACTGGCAGTATGCGTACGGCGCCTTGGATGATCTGTCAGCAGCCGATATGTCTTTGACTCTGGCGGAAAGCGCATTGTGGGGGGCCAAAACGTTGAAGACGCTGTCCAGCATTCTTCAACCGAAACGGGATGACTTTGTGGATGCAAAGACCGATATTGCCAATCGAGTGGGCGCTCCGGCCGCAGATGCTCTTCTGTTTGGAGTGGATCGGATGGTGGATCTTGCCGGTTTGATCGGGAAAGCGTGGATTGCGGGTGATTTCAATGCGGCCGAGACCCTGTGCGATCAGTTCATCAAGGCGGAAGCGTTCCTCCATGACTGGGTTTTCAAGCATGGAGCGGGCCTGGGGAATGGCTATCTGGGTAAGATTTATGGAGTTTACGCCATCGGTCGAGATTTCCTGAAATTGAGAGATGAAATGAACAAGAGGGTGAACAACGATCTTCCTGCGGCCCTGTCGGTTTACTCACAGGCTCAGGAGCAATTCCTGGCCTGGGCCAAACGCCACCACGCCAATATGCGGGCCGTTCAGGCGGGCGCCGACTATTGCCAGGATGGCAAAGGCAACAAGCCCAAACGCCCCCTCCCGAAGCCGCCGAAACCCAAACCGGAGGACAAGAAGAAAATCCCCAAGAAGGGCAGCTACGATCCGAACGAAAAAGACACGGTCGGATTCGGGCCGGGCGGTTTCGTACAGCCATCCGAAACGCTGATTTTTACCGTCCACTTCGAGAACATGACGACGGCCAGCGCCAAGGCGCAACAGGTGACCGTCGCCGACCAATTGGATGCCAACCTCGACTGGTCCTCGTTCGAGGTTATGCAAGTCGCCTTCGCCAACACTTCGGTGGCGGTTCCGGCTGGTCTGCGTTCTTACCAGACCCAGACGACTGTGGCCAATGATCCCAACCCGGTTCGGGTAAACGTCGCGCTCGATACCTTCTCAGGAGTGGTCAACTGGACAATCCGGAGTGTGGACCCGGTCACTGGAGGCATACCGGAAGACCCGCTGGCGGGCTTCCTGCCTCCCAACGACATCACACATGTCGGCGAGGGATACGTGACTTACAAGGTTTCGTCCAAGGCGGGGCTGCCGGACGGGACGGTTATTCAGAATCAGGCTTCGATCGTGTTCGACGTCAATGCGCCGATTGTCACGAACGTGACGGTCAATACTTTGGACGGACAGGCTCCGCAAAGCGCAGTGGATGCCCTGCCCGAGACAACGGACGCGCACTTCCTGGTCACGTGGTCCGGCGTCGATAATGCGGGAGGATCGGGTGTGGCCTCCTATGACCTCTATGTCAAGAAAGACAACGAGGCTGTTTATCAGTTGTGGCTGGGCGCCACCACTGAGACTCAGGCGGTCTATCTGGGTGAACCGAACCACTCGTACAGTTTCTACACGATTGCCCGCGACTGGGTTGGGAATGTCGAGCCGATACCTGCGCAACCCGATACGGTCACGGAGGTGCACGAGTGGCTGCCGCCCACGGGCGTCGCAGCATCCGACGGGCAGTTCCTGCGGACGATTCAGGTGACGTGGAATTCGATTCCCCAGACCTACTACCGGGTGTTCCGTTCCACGTCTCCGGCGGAAGAACCTCTGGCGCTCAGCGACTGGATCACAACCACCACGTTCACGGATCAGCCGCCGGAAGCGCTGGTGACGTATTTCTACTCGGTGCAGGTGGCGCGGGACGCTCAGGGGGCGACGGCAAGTGACTTCAGCGAAGCGGACGCCGGTTGGGCGGCTGCTCCGGATGACAGTCCGCTCAATCTGGCCTGGAAAGTGACCTATCGGAATTGCACGGTGGTGGCCGATGCAAAGGGGAGCCTGACCATTACGGAATCGAGCGACCGTAGCAGTGTCAAGATCAACGCGGTTCGGCCCGGGCAAAAAGTGGTTGCTCGGCCCGGGATTCTGACAATCAACTGCGGCGTGGTCCCCAACGTGACCATTGACGGCCCCATCGGGGTCTTCTACACCGACGCGCCGGTCAAGACGCTGACGGCGACCGGGGGGATCAAGTCGCTCTTTGCCAAGGGCTGCGCCGTACAGGACGTGACGGCCGGGAGCCTGGGACAGGTGCGGATGGACGCCCTGGTGGATTCGTCTGGATCGGGGCGGTTGGAGAACACCTTCCTGACGGCGACCACGACGACGTCGGCGCCGCGTCCGGCAAGTGTCCAGCTGACCGGGGTACTGTTGCAGAACCTGATGGCCCCCAGTCAGAAAATCCAGTCGGTCAAGGTGGGGACCAAGAAGTATGTGAACCGCACGACGGGGGTGACCAGCCTGAGTTATGGTGAAATTCCCGGCGGAACGATTCGGGCGCTTGAACTGGGGCGGGTTTCCGTTCAGGGAGGTGTTTTCAGACCGGAAACCGTGATGGCGGGCGCTTCGGCCAGTCCGGCCAGGTTCACGGTCCAGGGCGGGGCCTTCGTGATTGGCTCGAAAGGCGCCTTGCAACCGGTCTTCCGGTCCGGCGCTCTTTCTCCGGGGGTGATGGATGTCCAGGCGCCGGTGAGCCTGTCCGTAACGGGAGGCGACTCGAAACCCGTTCTGGTGATCTCGACGGGACAGGTGGCGCTCTTCTCCGCGAAGTCGGCCAGGTTCCGCGGTTCGAGTGGCGTTCAGTACATCGGAGGGAAATTGGGACTGGAAGCCGCGGACCTCGAGACGACCCGTACCCGGGCGGCCTGGGAAGCGGCTGTCGAGGTTTATCTCCTGCCTGAACTCCGGGCGGTGCTCCAGACCCAGTCGTCGGTGATTCTGTCTGGAGCGGGGACCGCCAGCAAACAGAAGGACATTCGCTCCGTGTTCGGCGACACCGGCGTAACGGGAATCTTCATTTCCGGCGCGACGAAACAACCTGACAATACGTGGTTGCCGAACTTTGGCGCGTCGGTCATCTCGATTGGCGCCGGCAAGGCGAAGAGTGGCGCCGGTACGCCGGAAATTCGGGGGGAAAGCTGGTCCGCCAAACCGATCAAGTGGGCCAGAAACAGCGCCCACACCGGTTTCAAGGAGCGTGTGTCCGCCGATCTTCCCTGAGAGAGATGTCGTAGAAAAATTGTCATACAAAGAATGAGCCCGCCCGGTCGAACCGGGCGGGCTCATTCTTTGCCCCCAGTGGAGAGAGCGCCTTGAAAAACGAACTCATACTCTCTGTGGAAAAACCTCGAATCACCCTGCAAATAAAGGCGATTGTGAGTCGAGAAATTTTCTCCGCCGTTTGCGGAAGGGGACGTAAAATTTAGCCGAATTTCCTTCGCCGGAGAGAAATGGAGAATTTTTTCCTCGCCGAGTATTATGGGGACAGGAGTTGTCTCGTCAGATCCCTGCCCCCTCGGTCCGAGTCGCAAAATCTCCGATTCTCTGCCCCAAATCCGTTTCCCTGCCCCTCTGTGTTGTCCTGTTTTCTTCCGTTGGCTTGACCGACTCCATTACCGGATTTGGAGGTCAATCCCTCTCTTTCCCTGTCCAACTCCCACTTCGACTCCCCGCTTCACCTTGATCTTTCCAGGTATTTTCCCTACGCTTGGCGTTTTGCACTCCTGGCTTGGGGGTGCGGAAATCAAGAATCGCCCTGTCTTGTTGAAATGACTGAAGATACAAGAAGATAAAATAACGTTGGAAAACCCATGAATTCGAACTTTCTTCTCGCGCTCCTGACCTTTTTCGCGCATTTTTTCATGCCCAGGTACAACGCCCGGATGCAGTTTCTGATTTTCCAGATCCAGATGCTTCGCAGCCGGGTTCATACGCTGAAAATCACCCCCACTCCGGCCGAACGTGCGGAACTGATCCGGCTTGGCCAAGCGTGTGGACATGATGTACAGGGGATCATGCTTGTGGTCAAGCCCGAAACCTATCGTCGATGGCTTCGTTCCACTGCACCGGACAAGCCTCGGAAAACCTCGGGACGACCGGGGACCTCTCCAGAGATTGTCCGGCTCATCGTCTCGATGGTCGCAAACAACATCCACTGGGGCTACAAACGCGTCTGGGGCGAACTGCGGAAACTGGGATTCCGGATCGGGTTGACGACGATCCGGGAGATTCTCAAACGCGAAGGGTTTCCCCCGTCGCCAGCCAAAAGCAAGAGCGCGCCGGGAATGCCGTGGAGTACCTTCGTCCGGGGACACATGGAAAGTCTTGTCGCTGTCGATTTCTTCACAAAGCCGATCTACAGTCTGACGGGGATTCGGACCGCATGGGTGCTGGTGTTTATTCACCTCGGCAGTCGGAGGGTCCTTGCGAGTTATCCGACTTTTCACCCAGACGAAAGATGGGTAGCGCAACAAGTCAGAAACGCAACGATGTGGCTCGAGGACAAGGGGCTGGACGCGCGATTTCTGATCCATGATCGCGACACGAAGTTCACGGCCCAGTTCAAGGATTTCTGGAAGGATGCGGGGACACGGTGTCTTCCGATCCCACCCCGCGCGCCCAAGGCGAACGCTTTTGTGGAAAGCTATATCGGGACCTTCAAAGCGCAATGTCTCAATCATTTCGTCTGCCTGAGCCTTGACCATCTGGATTACATCCAGCGCACCTGGCTGCGATATTACCACACCGAGCGCCCACATCAGGGGCGGGACATTGGGAACAGGGTCTTGACCTGCAAGACGAGTCCCGAACCGGAATCTGTTTCCGTTGCCGGGGGGAAGATTGTCCGGAAAATGGACCTCGGTGGCGTCTTGGCCTGGTACGAACGGGAGGCGGCTTGAGTAGATGGGGGAACATTGGATCCAAGTTTCTCCAGCAAAGACGGCCGTTCTCGTCATGAACAAGGGATACTATGCCTTTCGGGTGATATCCCGACAGAACTGCGTTTTCTGTTCGATAATTGCCACATCCGCAGGGGAAGCACAATCCTCAAAATCCTTCTTTTCTGCAGGAACTAACATCCGAGATCGAGAAAATGGCCGATCTTTGCGTGTCGCAAATTGCCTTCTGCCCCCGAAAAATCAGCGATTTCATCGCGTATTAATTTCCGCACCCTCCAATATCGGGGTTATTGAGAGAGAGGAAAAGAGGGACACCCTGTTAACAAAAAAGCCCCCTGAAAGGGGGCTTTTGAATTCTGGCTCCCCAAACGCAACCGTGTTCATAAGGACTCTCGAAATAGGGGAGAGTTCTGAGGTTCCCCCCGTCCATTGGACAGGAATTGGGTAGGATTAAGGTGTGACGCCTGACGACCCGATCATGTTTTTTTCTCGCTCATTTGACGGAAGGGGCGGTCGGAGTCGGTTCCCGCGTCCCGTCCCCTTCGCGTCGTTTTGAGGGCATCTTTAACCTACCATTCGGCGCTGACCGGATCAATTCATTTGGTCAGCGAAATTTCCGCTTTTCCGGTTCGCAGTCTCCAAGCCGTTCGCCCAGTGAACCTCCTGGGGCGTGCGGTAGCCAAGCGACTGATGCGGCCTCTGCGTGTTGTAGAACCGGAAGTACGCCCCGAGCGCCTTGTCCGCGGCGGGCGGGTCCGCATACTCACACAGGTACACCTCCTCGTACTTCACGCTGCGCCACAGGCGTTCCGTGAAGATGTTGTCGAAGCAGCGCCCCCGCCCGTCCATGCTGATCCGGATGCCGCTCTCCTCCAGCCGTTTCGTGAACGCTCCGCTGGTGAACTGCACGCCCTGGTCGGTGTTGAAAATATCGGGACACCCCAGACGCAGCGCCTCGTCGAGAGTCTCGACGCAAAACGAGGTGTCGAGCGAGTTCGAGAGCCGCCACGCCAGCACGTAACGGCTGAACCAGTCGATCACCGCCGTCAGGTAGAGAAAACCGCCCGCCAGGCCGATGTACGTGATGTCGGACGCCCAGACCTGGTTGGGGCGCACGATCGGCAGATCCCGCAGCAAATACGGGTACTTCTTGTGCTGCGGCGCGCTGTGGCTCAGGCCCTTGCGCGGCGCCACGGCCCGCAACCCCATCACCCGCATGAGCCGCTCGACCCGCTTGTGGTTGATCGGCTGGCCGAGGGTGCGCGAGAGGTGCGCGGTCATCTTGGGCGAACCGTAGAACGGAAAGCAGGTGTAGGTCTCGTCGATCCGGCGCATCAGTTCCAACTCCTGAGGGTCGCGTTCCACCGGCTGGTAGTAGTAGGTCGAGCGCGGCAGACCGAGCAGGGCGCACTGGCGCGAAATGGCCAGTTCCCCGTGCCCCGGCTCCACCAGCGCCCGCGCCTGGCCGGGGTCAAGCGCCGCACTTTTTTTTTAGCCAGTCGAGTTCCACCTTGAGCCGTCCGATCTGCTCGTAGAGTTGGCTGGTCTCTTCCGCCTCCTTTCCCGGCCGCTTGCGCCGGTCAGCGAAAGCCCTACTCAGGGATTCCACCGCCTGCTTCTTCCACATCACCACCTGGTGGGGATGGATGCCGCGCTCGCTGGCAATCTCATTGATCGTCCGCTTGCCGCGAATCGCCTCCAGCGCCACCTCCACCTTGAAAGACGCACTGAAACGCCTTCTCTTCTCGTTCATTTCCCCCGCTCCTTCCTGGACTCAAGCCTAACAGAATAACACCTTAAAGGCCTGTCCAGTTTTCGGGGGGAACTTCATTCAGCAAGTAGTCTTAATCGGTATTTTATCGATGAATTGTTTCGTGCTGCCTAACTCTCTTTACGCAATCCATTTATCCTAAATTCGGCAGTTGACCGGCTAAGTACAGAAAAGCCAACTGCTCCGCAGTACCCAATTGATCTTGCTGCATCACTGAGAGGCAAGCGATTAGGCTCTCAACTGCAATTTTTATGTTTATACCTTGACATGCGGTCAAACATCCTTCATTTTTAATGGAAGGGACCGAAGAGGTCTTTAGGAGGATTGAGCATCCACACATGATGACAGAGGTCTTTACACACCGTCTTGTGCGTTCGTTAAGCGCTTTGTTTCTTATTGTGCTGTTATTCTCCATTACATGGAGGGTTGATGCCTGTGCGGATCACTACTGGCAGGTGGGGCAGGACCAGGCGGGTCAAGTTACATGCGCCTGCGTTTGTCCCTGCAATGTTGTCATGGTCACTCCCCAATCGCATGTAATTGCGCAACTTGACGCCTCTCAGAAGTATCATCCCTCCAATGAAGTTTTGCCTCCCCTGGCGTTCTTAATGGATATCGACCACCCCCCAAAAATTTAACCTTTCCCAGCGTAGTTATGCCTGTTTGACGGCTGGCTGAGATTTTTCTATCCCGCGTATGGGGTATCTCAGTAGTGATTGGCCCTGTGCAGTATTCGGCCACTCATCAAGCCGATTGGGAAAGGATACTCTTTCAAATGAACTTCTGTCTTCGCCGGTATTGGCGTGGGCTGCTGGTTTGCCTGCCGTTGCTTTTCGTGGGGTGCGCCGCTTTTCAACCCAAAGGCCCGGAAACCTCCATGCAGCCGTCTTCTCCGTTGATCAAACGGGATGAGGCGCTCGCTCGTATTTTCACCAAACAAGAAGAAACGACCGCTTCGGCGGTTGTGGAAACGCTCCCCGTCGCCGATCGCGTGACAACGCTGACCCTGGACCAGATCCAGAAGATCGCCCACCAGGAGAATCCGACGTTCAGGGAGTTCGCGGCCAGCCGCGCGGCGGCCCAGGCCGAAGTGCTTCAGGCGTTGGCCTACCCCAACCCGGAACTGGAGGCCAGCCTCGGGATAGCCGGCACGCGCGAAGCGCCCCGGGAGTCTGATCTGGAGGCTGGGCTGGGGTTGTTCCAGACGCTGGAATGGCCCGCTAAACGGAGGGCGCGGCGACAGGCGGCCGAGGCCCAGACACCGATCGTGCAACGAGAAGAAGAGGTCTTTCGTGCGGCCCTCCGAGCCGATGTAACCAAAGCCTATCATACGGTCTTGTACTACCAGCACGGTATCCTGTTGGCCAAAGCGGCGCTCGGTACCGAACGGCAGATCGAGCAGATCGTTCGCCGACGGGTCGAAGGGGGAGAAGCGCCCCAGATTGACCTGACCAAGGCCCAGGTGGAAACTCTGAAAGCGCAACGAGTCGTGCAGAGTCAATTGCGGCAGTTCGAAACAGCGAAGGCTGTTTTGAATACCCTGGCCGGTCGGGCCTTGCCACCCGATTTTGTCCTGGTAGATACTCTGGAACAGCCGATGAACGCGGCCAACTTGAATCAGGCTCGTCGGATTGCCTTGATCCAGCACCCGACATTGCGTCGGCTCGATGCCGTTTTGCGTCAGCGGGAACTCTCCATCGGACGCGAACGGACCGCCTGGTATCCGGATCTCAAGGTGGGACTGAGTCCGGCCCAGGAAATCGATACGCGCAGTCTCGGCGCATCCGTCGGCATGACGCTACCCTTCTGGAACCGCAACCAGGGCGGTATCGCGGCCGCTCAGGCTGAACTCCAGAAAGCGCAGGCCGAGAGGGAGAAAGCGCGTCAGGAAGTGTTGCGCGACTTGGAAACCGGGGCGCAAAACTACGAAAGCGCCCGCGAGCAACTGGTGGCGTTCTCCGGGGGATTGCGTGTTGCGGCCGCCGAAGCCCTGCGCATTGCCACCTTCCTTTATCAGGAAGGCGAAGCCGATCTGCTGCAATTGCTCGACGCCCGCCGTACGGCCCGACAAACGGAAGCCGAATACCTGCAAGCCTTGTATGACCTTCAGGTTGCCCGCGCAGAGCTGGAATGGGCCGTAGGAATCGGGGAAGAAGAATCCGTCTGCACGTCATGTCAGACGCCGGGCGAGAACCTGACGGAGGCGGATGGGACCGATCATCCGTCGGGTAAGTGCGAAAAAGAGCATCGCCAGACCCTGGCTGTGCCCATCCCTGACCGTCCTTGACGGAGAGGGATATCGAGACTTTGAAGCATCCAATGGAGGATAGTAGAAATGAAGAATAAATATCCGATCAAACAGGTTGTCTTACCCTTGGTCGTCCTGATTGCCGTCGTACTGGGATCCGTGGCTTATACGGCCAATCAAAATGACAAGGCGTTACCCAATCTCGGGTTTGGTTCAAAGACTCAACCGGTGGTCCATACCGAAGATGACGGACACAACCACGGCTCCTCCGGTAGCGAGACTCCCGATGGTCACGATCGCGCAGCCGAAGCGGTCAACGAGTCAACACACGAAGAACACGCCGACCACGATTCTGGCATGGGAGTGGGGAAAGAAGTGGATTCCCACAAAAAGGGGGAAGAGGATGACAAACCGGCGCTTCCCTGCACAGGTGAAGACGGTTGCGCGGATGAGCACGGCGCCGCAGGGGAGACCGAGCTGGAGGGGCATGGCGCCGATGACGGACATGGTCACGGTACGGAGGAAACTCATGCGGATGAAGTCACCCTCACCCCCGAGGCAATCGCAAAAAATGGAATCCGCGTCGAGCCTGCTTTCAGGCAGTCTATGTCGGAAAGCTGCACCGTACCGGGTCGCGTCTCTTACAACACAGAAGCCATGGCGCACATCGGCACGCCGGTTGAGGGCCGGGTAGCCGAGCTCAAGGTCAAACTGGGCGACCTGGTGAATAAGGGGGACGTGCTACTTGTCATCAACAGTCCGGCTCTGGGTGAAATACAAAGCGCATACCTGCAAAAGCGCACCCAAGTGGACGTGGCCCGTTCCGCCATGGAGGTTTCCAGAACCTCAGCCGAACGCGCCAAGCGCTTGTACGAAGGGCAGGGGATTTCGCTCGGTGAATTCCAGAAACGCGAGGGCGACTACAAGGCGGCCCAGGGCGCGTTGCGCTCGGCAGAATCGGCCGTCACCGCCGCTGAGAACAACCTGCACCTGCATGGCATGACCGAGGCGGATCTTGCGCAGTTGGTCAAGACCGGTGAGGTTGATCCCCGTTATACCGTGCGCGCACCGCTTGGCGGGCGTGTTGTTGAACGTGAGGTCACCTTGGGCGAGGTCGTCGGTCCCGATCGCGAAACATTGATGGTTTTGGCAGACATGAAGGTTCTCTGGGTGCTGGCCGATCTGCCGGAAAACCGCCTCCAGCAGGTTGGACTTGAGACCTCTGCGACCGTGACGGTGGAGGCTTTGAGCGGCCAGATCTACACAGGCAAAGTCTCATACATCGCCCCCGAACTGAATAAGGAAACGCGTACGGCACAGGTGCGCGTCGAGATCGAGGACGGAAAGACGCAGATCAAGCCGGGCATGTTCGCCCAGGTTCATCTGGGCCTTGACCAGACGGCCGGGCAGACGCAGGCTAAGGCCTTAGCCATACCCGAAGCGGCCGTGCAGAGTTTTGAGGGTGGCCAGGCCGTGTTCGTTGCCGTGGCTGACGAGCCGGGCGCTTTTGCCGCCCGGCAGATTAAGGTTGGTCCGACCAGCGGGAAAATGGTGTCCGTTTTGTCGGGACTGGAGGAAGGTGCGCTGTTGGTCGTGGACGGCGCCTTCGTGATCAAGGCCGAACTGGCCAAGAGCGTCATGGAAGGCAAAACGTGCAGCGGCCATTAAGGGCGCCTGATCTCAGATCAGGGCCGAACCATATCATTGTTTCCATAAGACGGAGAAGATAAATACATGCTTACCTATCTCATTAAGTTCAGCATTCAGCACCGCTGGCTGGTGCTAATGCTGTCTCTCGCAGCGGCCGCCTTGGGCGTCTCCTCGCTGCTCAAACTGCCCATCGACGCCGTGCCCGACATCAGCAGTAAGATCGTGCAGGTCACGACCGTTTACCCTTCGCTTTCGCCCGCCGAGGTGGAAAAGCAGATCGCTTTCCCGATCGAAACGGCGATGGCCGGTATCCCCGGTCTCAAATCCACTCGCTCGCTGACACGCAATGGCTTTTCTCAAGTCGAAGCGGTCTTTGAGGATGAAGTGGACATCTACTTTGCCCGCCAGCAGGTACTCGAACGCCTGGCCGAGGCTCGCGAGGAACTGCCCCCCGGCGCCGAACCGCGCATGGGACCGATCACTACCGGTCTGGGGGAGGTTTACGTTTACGTCATCGAGTACCAGCACCCCGGCGGCAAGGGTGCCCAGATCCAGGACGGCCAGGCTGGCTGGCAAGCGGATGGCTCGTACCGAACGCCCGAGGGCGAAACGCTCAAGAACGAGGTCGAGTTGGCGGCCTATCTGCGCACGTTGCAGGACTGGCTGGTCAAGCCGCAGCTTCGTACGATCAAGGAAGTGGCCGGCGTGGATTCGATCGGCGGCTACGAAAAGCAGTATCTCGTTCAGCCCGACCCTATGAAACTGGTCTCCTACGGCTTCACGCTGTCCGATCTGCTCGAAGCGCTGGAAGGCAACAACAGCAGTTCGGGTGCGGGCTTCGTCGAATACAAGGGCGAATCCTACGTCGTGCGCACCGACGGGCGTGTGCGCACCAGCGAGGATATCGGCGGGATCGTCATCGGTACCCAGGACGGTACGCCAATCTACATGCGGGATGTCGCCCGGGTTGGCGTGGGTAAGGAACTGCGCACGGGCGCCGCCAGTATGAACGGCAAGGAAGTGGTGGTCGGCACGGTGCTGATGCTCCTGGGGGGCAACAGCCGTACGGTGGCTGAAAATGTGACGAACAAGGTCACGGACATTAGAAAGAGCATGCCACCGGACGTACAACTGAAGCCCGTGCTGGTGCGCACCGAACTGGTCAACAAAACCATCGATACCGTCAGTCATAGCCTGTTCATGGGCGCGGTACTGGTCATCATCGTGCTCGTTCTGCTGCTGGGCAACATCCGCGCCGCGCTGATCACGGCCATGGCCATCCCATTGGCGATGCTCTTTACCGCCATCGGCATGCAGCGTTTCGGCATCAGCGCCAACCTTTTGAGCTTGGGCGCGATCGACTTTGGCCTGATCGTGGACGGTGCGGTGATCATTGTCGAGAACTGCCTGCGCATGCTGGCGGAAAAGCAGGCCGATCTGGGCCGCAAACTGACGCTGCGGGAGCGGCTGCACGAGGTGATGCTCGCCACCAAACAGATGATCCAGCCTTCGGTCTCCGGCCAGGCGATCATCATCACCGTTTATCTGCCAATCCTGGCCCTGACCGGAGTGGAAGGCAAGATGTTCCACCCGATGGCGATCACAGTCATCCTGGCCCTGGCGGGGGCGTTCATTCTCTCGCTCACTTTCATCCCGGCCATGGTGGCGCTCCTCATGACCGGGCGCGTTAGTGAGAAAGAGAACTTCCTTGTGCGGGGAATCAAGGCGTTCTACACGCCGCTCCTGCGTCTGGCGGTTCGGCTGCGCTGGGGCGTGGCGCTGGCTGCCGTGCTGATCTTCACCGGATCGCTGGTGATTTTTTTCCGCATGGGCCAGGAGTTCGTGCCCCAACTCGACGAGGGGAACATCAGCCTGCAATCGCTTCGCATCCCCAGCACCTCACTGACGCAATCCCAGGCAATGCAGGTGCAGGTAGAAGAAGCCGTTTCGGCGCTGCCCGAGGTCGAGTTGATGTATTCCAAGACCGGAACGGCCGAGGCGGCTTTCGACCCGATGCCGCCCAACATCTCCGACGGCTACGTGATCTTCAAGCCGCGCGAGCAGTGGCCCGATCCGTCGATGACCAAGGCCCAGGTGGTGGAGAAGATCCGCCAGACCGTCGCCAGCATTCCGGGCAATCTCTTTGAATACAGCCAGCCGATCGAACTGCGCATCAACGAACTGGTGGCCGGTGTGCGAGGCGACCTGGCGGTCAAGGTCTTCGGCGACGACTTCGAGAAGTTGCAGCCCATCGCCCAGCAGGTCATGACAATTTTACAGGGCATCCCGGGCGCATCGGATGTGAAGGCCGCCCAGACCGAGGGCTTTCCGTCGATGAGCATCGAAATCGACCGCGCCACCATCGCTCGTTATGGTCTCAAGGTCATCGACGTGCAAGGCGCGGTGACCACCGCCCTGGGGGGACGCGAGGCGGGGCAGGTCTTCGAGGGCGACCGACGTTTCGACATCATGGTGCGCCTGCCGGATGAGGTTCGAAGCGACATCAAGGCGATCGAGCAGATCCCCATTCCGCTGCCGAGGAGTGAGGAGAGCCGATCAGTGGAAGTTGCCGCCTTGGGCCGCAACGCGGATAGCACGATGCTGCGTGGCATGGTGCCGCTGGGTTCGGTAGCCAAGGTCAACCTGACCGAGGGGCTGGGCCAGATCAATCGCGAGAATGGCAAACGGCGCCTGGTCGTACAGGCCAGTGTGCGCGGACGCGATCTGGGCTCGTTCGTAGCCGAGGCCCGGCAGAAAATAGAAGCAGAGGTCAAACTGGAGCCAGGCACCTGGCTGGTCTGGGGCGGGCAATACGAAAACCTGATGGCCGCCCGCCAGCGCTTGGCTATCGTCGTTCCCTTCTGCTTCTTCTTGATCTTCCTCTTCCTCTTCACCACCTTCAACTCGGTCAAGTACGCCCTGTTGGTCTTCAGCGGTGTGCCGCTGGCCCTGACCGGCGGCATTGCAGCCCTGTGGCTGCGGGATATCAACTTCTCGATCTCGGCGGCGGTGGGCTTCATCGCACTGTCGGGCGTGGCGGTGCTCAACGGCCTGGTCATGGTGACCTACATCAACCACCTGCGCAAGGAAGGCATGCCAATGGAAGAAGCGGTCGTCAGGGGGTCGTTGACGCGGCTGCGTCCGGTGATGATGACGGCCCTGGTGGCTGCACTGGGATTTGTGCCCATGGCAATCGCCACGGGGACCGGTTCCGAAGTGCAACGTCCGCTGGCCACGGTGGTGATCGGCGGTATCGTTTCCTCCACGATCCTGACCCTCTTTGTGCTCCCGGCGCTCTACCGCATCTGGCACCGCAAGGATGATAAACTGATTGACGAGACGGACACGGAACACTTGGAACACCCCGAACCCGTAGTGGAATGATACCTGGAGGGTACAGATTACCTCGACCCGGAACTGGTGTCGAAGTTGAAGATCCTGCCGAAGACAACCACTCATCCGATCGAGATCAAACCAGTTGAGTGAATTCTGGAGTAGCAAGAGTATCCCCGGGGGGGGGGATCCCCCGGGGATACGGGGTTGCGTGGGATGTGTGGAGGGAGCGCCTTGAAAAACGAACTCATACTCTCTGGGGAAAAACAGCGAATCGCCCTGCAAACAAGGGCTATTGTGAGTCGAATTATTCTTTCCGTCGTTTGAGGAAGGGGAAGTAAAATTGCCTCTTCAAAAAAATTTAGCCGAATATTCTTCGCCGGAGAAAAACGGAGAGTTTTTTCCTCGCCGAGTATTGTGGGGACAGGAGTTGTCTCGTCAGACTTCTACCCCTTCGGCCCGAGTCGTGAAATTCCCGATTTCTGGTCTCAAATCCGATTCCCCGCCCCTCTGTTCTGCCCTGTTTTCTTCCGTTGGCTCGACCGACTCCATTGCCGGATTTGGAGGTCAATTCCTCTCTTTCCCTGTCCGACTCCCACTTCGACTCCCCGCTTCACCTTGATCTTTCCGGGCATTTTCCCTACGCTTGGCGTTTTGCTCTCATGGTTTGGGGGTGCGGAAATCCAGAATCGCCCTGAACTGCTGAGATAACTGAAGATACAAGAAGATAAAATGACGTTGGAAAACCCATGAATTCGAACTTTCTTCTCGCGCTCCTGACCTTTTTCGCGCATTTTTTCATGCCCAGGTACAACGCCCGGATGAAGTTTCTGATTTTCCAGATCCAGATGCTTCGCAGCCGGGTTCATACCCTGAAAATCACCCCCACCCCGGCCGAACGCGCGGAACTGATCCGGCTGGGCGCGGCGTGTGGACATGATGTACAGGGGATCATGCTGGTGGTCAAGCCGGGAACCTATCGTCGATGGCTTCGTTCCACTGCACCGGACAAGCCCCGAAAAACCTCGGGACGGCCGGAGACCTCTCCGGAAATTGTCCGGCTCATCGTCTCGATGGTCGCAAACAACATCCACTGGGGCTACAAACGCGTCTGGGGCGAACTGCGGAAACTGGGATTCCGGATCGGGTTGACGACGATCCGGGAGATTCTCAAACGCGAAGGGTTTCCCCCGTCGCCAGCCAAAAGCAAGAGCGCGCCGGGAATGCCGTGGAGTACCTTCGTCCGGGGACACATGGAAAGTCTTGTCGCTGTCGATTTCTTCACAAAGCCGATCTACAGTCTGACGGGGATTCGGACCGCATGGGTGCTGGTGTTTATTCACCTCGGCAGTCGGAGGGTCCTTGCGAGTTATCCGACTTTTCACCCAGACGAAAGATGGGTAGCGCAACAAGTCAGAAACGCAACGATGTGGCTCGAGGACAAGGGGCTGGACGCGCGATTTCTGATCCATGATCGCGACACGAAGTTCACGGCCCAGTTCAAGGATTTCTGGAAGGATGCGGGGACACGGTGTCTTCCGATCCCACCCCGCGCGCCCAAGGCGAACGCTTTTGTGGAAAGCTATATCGGGACCTTCAAAGCGCAATGTCTCAATCATTTCGTCTGCCTGAGCCTTGACCATCTGGATTATATCCAGCGCACCTGGTTGCGATATTACCACACCGAGCGTCCGCATCAGGGACGGGACATTGGGAACAGGGTCTTGACCTGCAAGACGAGTCCCGAACTGGAATCTGTTTCCGCTGCCGAAAGGAAGATTGTCCGGAAAACGGACCTCGGTGGCGTCCTGGCCTGGTACGAACGGGAGGCGGCTTGAGTTCGAGGGGAAATATCGGATCCAAGTTTTCTCCAGTAAAGACGGTGACTCTTGCCATGAAAAGGGACAACTGCATCTTTCGGGTGATATCCCGACAGAACGACGTCACTGTTCGATAATTGCCACATCCGCAGTAGAATTCCAATCCTCAAAATCCTTCTTTTCGTCAGGAACCGACATCCGCGATCAAGAAAATGGTCGATCTTGCGTGTCGAAAATTGCGTTCTGACCCCGAAAAATCAGCCATTTCATCGCGTACTAATTTCCGCACCCTCCACGAGCAACCGTACAATCCGCGCAGTGTTCGAACGTATTCCCGTGGTGCCGATGTGGTTGATTTCTCAAGCGGATGACCGGCGAAAGATGGGTGGTACAACAGGCCCGGAACGCAACGATGTGGCTCACTGATATGGGGGTGGACGCTCGGTTTCTTATCCATGATCGCGACACGAAGTTCATGGCCCAGTTCAAGGATTTCTGGAAGGATGCGGGGACACGGTGTCTTCCGATCCCGCCCCGGGCGCCCAGGGCGAACGCTTTTGTCGAGAGTTACATCGGGACCTTCAAAGCGCAATGCCTCAATCATTTCGTCTGTTTGATCTTTGACCATCTGGATTATATCCAGCGCACCTGGTTGCGATATTACCACACCAAGCGTCCGCATCAGGGGCGGGACATCTGGAACAGGGTCTTGACTTTCAAGACGAGTCCCGAACTGGAATTTGTTTCCGATGCCGAGGGAAAGATTGTCAGGAAAACGGATCTCGGAGGCGTCTTGGCCTGGTACGAACGGGAGGCGGCTTGAGTCGAAGGGAGAAGGAAAAGTATTGGAACCGCGTTTCTCCTGTAAAGACGAAATCTGAAACTGTCACCATGAACAAGGGACAACTACGTCTTTCGCGCGGTGGTTCTACTTTGATCCGGAAAATCTGTCACAGTCGGCCCGTCTTTGTCCCCCAATCGTGACTATCTTGTCCAAAAACACGGAACATTCCCACCCAAGTTCTCGAATGACAAATCGACCCGAAATTCCTTCAGTTACGTGCGTTATTAATTTCCGCACCCTCCAGGCATCTCCTGGCGCAAGCGTTCGGAGCGTCCCGCGTTGAGTTGATCGAACAGATCCCGGACAAACCCCTCGTAGGCCTCGCGGCTTTCGAACTCCCGGCTGCCGCGCAGGATCAGGGCCTGCTCCATGGCGCGCTTGAAGCGGTGATTGCGTTGCTCCACATCGCCATTCTCGTGCGGCGTACGGGGCTGGCTGCGAAGCCCCTTAAGCCCGTAGTGGGCCAGCAGGGCGCGGTAGCGATCGGTAAACTCCTCAACGTTGCCCAGTTTGTTGACCGCACAGAGGTCAGGCAGTCGGTCTGGTGAACCTGCGGTACGCCCCCCAATTGCCAACAGGGCGTTCTGCAGACCTTCGGCCATACTCTCGAAACTCTCCGAAAACCAGACTCTCGGGGCGTGTCTCCTCCCCGCCCCTCATTGGACGAAAGACCTGCCTTTTCCTAAAAAAACGCGTCTAAAATCCAAAGGAACAACCGTCCGCATTCGCTTAATTAAACGGCCGGTTGTCCATTTCCCGCTGAACCGGGACAGGAATCTTCGCCCAGCCGGATTGCTGTAGTAGGTCGTCTGTGGTTTCAAACATACCTAAACATCCAACGTTATTCGCTTGTAGCGTTTGTCAAAGGCTTGTCGACCGCCTTCCATTATGGTGCAGATCGAATCTCGAATAGATGTTTCCTCAAGGCCGCCTTGTTGGTCGATTCGTACCTGACCGTTTTCATATTTCAGGACATGGACTAGTTCGGAATCTCCGTTTACGACGATGTTAGGGTTGTGGGTCACGATGACAATCTGACGTTTATTCTTGTTCTCGTGAATCTGCTTGACGATGAGGTCATAGATCAGTGCGTTATCCAGATCATCCTCTGGTTGATCGATAATCAATGGCTCGTTGCCATGACTTAGCAAGAATGCAAGAATCGCCGCTGCTTTCTGCCCGGCAGACCCTTTCTCCAAATCATCAAATTTCCCCGAGAACGGGTCTTTCGAATACTTGACCCGTAGCATATCTTCCGGCCACCACACTTCGAGTTGATCGAAAATAGCCGGTTGTGTTTCAAGTAACTTCTTCAAGCGATTGTCAAACGTACCATGATTGCCGGAAACCTGACCTCTGGCGATATCAAGTGTTCTAACTTTAATCTCCGAAATTAGCTGCGGCAAGTCAGTTTCAGGTGTTTTATCGTCTTCCCATTTGCTAAACGCCCAGAGAAGGCCCTGCTTGTTTTCCCGGTCACATACCGAACTTACAAACTTTCCATCTTCAAGATTGAGCAAGGAGCGGTATTCGTTTTCCAATGTGCTCACGTCGCCATACTTAACTAATTCCATGCGCACAAATGAGCTCGCTCCAATGACCTTATTAAGAAAACTCCTTCTTTTTCCGAGCAGCTCCGCACGTAATTCCTCAAGATTCACCAGGGATTCCTTGATCTGTTTTTCCGTCGACTCTGTTTCCTTTCGCACGGAATCCAGTTTTTTCAACTGCTGCTGCAATTGATTGCGCTGTTGAACCCATTCACCGTAAAGAGAAATACTTAATAGGCTCTTCTTTTCCTCATACTCTTTGACCAACCCATCATAAGCGGCGATGCTTGCCTGTACTGCCTGGTACCATTTGCTTGAGGAAATGCTTTCTGCCCTTTGGGCCTTTAGTGCATCAACGCTGTCGGCGAGTTTGCCAAGCGTTTCACTAACCTTTTTTAGATCTTGCGCTGTTTGTTCGTGAATCGCCCTGATCTCGGCAGTGGTTTCATCCTGCTTATCGAATAAATGTGCAGGAAAATCGGACAGCCCGGCATTGGATGCAAGATCCCTTATGCCAGACGCAAGGTCATCAAAAATCTGGTCATCGGGAAGGCCATTCTTTTGTTGGCTGCGTTTCTGATACTGTTTGAGCACCTCACCATGACCTTTTTCTTCATATTGTTTCAGGTCATTCTCAACGTCTCCCAGCTTCGCACGAATTTGCTGCTCGCCAGCCAGTTGCCGCAATAGTTCTCTTCTTCGCTCCCTCAATTGAAGGAACTGGCTTTTGGCACTTTCCCAGCGTGATTTCCATTCTGCTCGATCCACCTCTGGTGAACGGTCAACAACCTCTAATAGCCCTCGTGGATTTGATGCCAGTTCGTTGATCTGCTTTTGGCTGAAAATGCTTATCGGAAACCGCCCTTTAAGGTCACCGGCCTCGATTTCTTGCCAAACGCTGTTGACTTCCTCCTCCAGCACAGCGCCTTGTCCGTCAAATCTCCAGCGCAGTTGGTAATTCTTGCCACGCCGGTGGAGCTCCAGCAGAATTTCAGTGTCATTCAGCATGACGCCTTTGTTCTGCGACAGTTTCATGAACTTATCCAGTTCATCCTTTACCCTGGGCGCTTCAGTAGCCAGATTCTGATCACGGCGTGAAACAATCCGGATGGATTCAAGAATGGTGGATTTCCCGGTTCCTCGTCCGCCGATGACTGAATTGAAATGCGGATGCAATTGGGTGACGAATGGTTGGCCACTAATGCGGCCGCAGTGACGCATGGCTTGGATAGTCAGCTTTGACAAGAAGATATCGGGCAGGCGATTAGGGTTTTCGGATTGGTTTTTTACGCAAAACTCGTGATCCAGCAATGCCAGCCGCAGACCCTCGATAGATGGGCTGCTCATCTTGAGCCAGCTGAAGTGCCTCCCGATATCGTCAGGTTTATGGGCGTCAGAGCCAGCCACTTTTGCAAGACGGTCAACCGCCTTTTTCAAGGTTGGTTCCGCGTTGTCGAATTTGTGAAGATCGCAAAATTCTGCGGCCGATACATCTTTCAGGCTTTTTTCGAGCTCGTGCGTCAGGGCTGTGATACCCTCAAGCAACCCCTTTGAACCGTCAATGTGAGCTGGAATGGCAACCCCGCTTGCCTCGGTAATCTTTCGAACCGTCTCGACAAAGCCCGTAGTCGTGGATGTGTTCTGGTCGTCACCATATCCGGCTGTGATCCCGCATGAACCCAGAACGCCAGTCACCTTTTGGCTATCGCAACTTGGGTCAAAAACCGCGAGCAGATGAACGCGACTACTGCTGTTGGCAACCGTAATCTCACCCCCCGGGAAAATAGTCAGTTCCCTGTACCAGATGGGCTTCGTGTCGCGATCTCGGAGTTCCTTGTTCTTGGCCTTCAATACATCAATCCAGCCGCCCGCGTTGTGATCCGTTACCACCACACAGTCGAGACCGGATTCCATAGCTTTCCGGAGCCATTCCTCCAGTTCGATGCTCTTAAAGGATTCATCCCCCCGGCCGTAATCGTCTGACTTGGGAGTATGTGTGTGGAAATCAGACTTCCACCATTTGCTTCCTATATGCGTTGCCGAAGTCATTTCACCATCCCCCTCAGTCGGGCAAAGAGTTTGTCGATGTATCTGTCCCGGTCGTCCGTCATGAACAGCACGTGCATATCCTCGAACTCATCCTGTGTGTTGTCCCATTTCAGTTGCGGGTACCGCGTCCAGGAAAGGATGAAACTGTTGAGGATCACTGTTGGATCCTTCAAACGTTGCTCGACATCCTTGATCCGTTTGTAGAACAAAACCTTCTCGCTGGCGGGGCCTTCGTGTAACATGCCGTGCGGTTCGATGAAGGTGACGTACTGTTTTCCACCAACGAGCATCCACAGAATGAAATCCGGGTGGAATCTGCTCGCCTCGAAAAATCCCACGCCTTTACCTCTGCTCATGTTCCTGAGCAGGAAGAGTTCCATTCCGTCCTTTTCCAGAGCGGATTTGTGAGCATCGCACCAAGTCTTAAGATCGGTGACAAACTGATATTCGCTTTCGTTGAGGGCGACAGGCAGGATGGTGATTTTACCACCGCGCCGGACGTGAAAGAGTGGCTGGAATAGGTGCTTGCCGAAATTGCAGGCGTTCAGATCGCCAACCTTCAGCAGATCATCCTTCTTCTGCTCCAGATCCTTCTTGATCTGCAGAATTCCCTGGATGACCTGTTCCTCATCGCCGTCCACGATGAGCTGGTAGAACTCCTCCCGCGGGATGTTGTCATCATCCGGAGTCAGGTCGCGCAGTTCAAGGCGTGGCTCTATGTATTCCCGTTTGCGATAGTTGTAGTAGTGATCGCAGTACCGCTTCAGAAGTTCGGATGCCACCTGCTGCAACAAGAACACGCCATCAAAGGTTACCGGGTTCAGGCGGGTTTCCGGCAGGTAGAGGGTGTACCAGTTCGGATTTCCAAGCAGGCGCTTGATGCCATCCTTGGTGATGTTGAAGTTGTACCAGCTCCGTTCGCGTTTGAACTGCTCCAGATCGAAAAAAAGCGTGTCATAGTCCAGCAGGGCCAAGTGCTGTTCGCGCAACGAAACCTTGTCTTTCTGGGTCGCCAGAGATGTACCGCGTGACTGCATGGCCTGAATGCGCGGGTACCAGTCGGCGACAACCTTGTTGTCCGTCATGTAGTCCGGGATATCCCCGACTGTTGGTACCGCCGCATCCTTTTTGAAGTCGTATTCCTTGCCGTCAGAGGCTTTCCGCTTAGGACGGAGGATTTTGAGCTTCTTGCCGAAGTCATAGGTGACATTCAGCGGGATAGTAATGATCTTACGGCGCTCGTTGCCGGGAAGGCCTTCCTCTTTGAGGAACTCCCGGAACTTCTCCATGAAGTCGGCTTCGATACCGAACACGTTGAGGGTTTCCAATTCCTCAATGAAGGTCGGTCGGACCGGCGCATGGGAATGGCCGCTGCGTTTGAGGCTCCACTCGTAACCCTTCAAGCGGACACCGCGCCCGAAGAGCTGAATGATTTGCGAGCCTTCCGAGCGCCCGACATGCATCAGGCCCATGGTGCTGACGCGCCAGCAGTCCCAGCCCTCAACAAATTTTTTGGAGCCGATAAGCAGGTTGACCGATGATGTGGAATCCTTTACGGAGGCGAACATGGCCTCGGTAAAGTCACTGTCTTCCACGGTCAGTCGTGTGTCATTCTGCGTTGCCACCTCGGCCACGTGGTCGCACAGGCTTTTGGCATCACCGACGTTGATCAGACCGAAGGGCGTCTCACTCGTGCCCACACGCAAGGCAACTTCGCCGGATTCTCCCTTGATGCGATCCAGTGACAAATGGCCGCCTGCGGCATGGTTGAACAGCCTAGCGAGAATGTCCCGGTAGAGGGTTTCAACAGTTTCACCACCATTCATGGCCCGGGCCAGATAGGTGAAGGCCCCGGCAAAGATGTCGTTTCCATCCTTGTCCAGCAGGCCGGTATCCTGGCCTTTGCCGGTGAGGATCTCGTGCATGCGCCGCGCCGCCGCCTGCTGGTTATCGAGAAAGTCAGCAATAAACTGGATGATCAGTGCCACGTCCGTGGCCACGATCTGTTCATCCTTGCTCATCTTGCCCGAGGAAACCGTGCTGCCGACAAAGACCCACAGCGGCTTTTCCAGATTGAACGGCTCGAAATCTTTGGCCTTCTCCTCGTAAATACGGAGTTGTTGATAAAATTTCAGCAGGCAGGCGGTCATGAATGATGGAAGCATTGCTTCGGCTATGCTCCGCTCGTTGTCCAGTTTGGAAGCCGCCTTGATATTGCCTTTTTGGATGAGTCGCTGGATTGTTTCCTTGTTTGGATGCGGCAGGTTGTCAATTTTATAATCCTTACCGAAACCGTCCTCATAGAACCACCGGTAGGAGTAATCAAAAACGACCGTCTTGGCGTAACTGTTCTCGAAGTCCGAGTTGCCCGAAGCCTGAACAGCCTGCTCGAAGGTGGCCGAATACTCGATGGTGAACCCCCTGGCGCAGAGATCGGACCGCCGGGTGAACCAGACGCCTTCTTCTTTGCCGCTCATACCTCGATGGCCTTCGTCGACCAGAAGGAGGTTTTGGTCGCCAAGGCTTCGCGTGGCGATGGTGTTTGGGCCTTCCTGATCGGCCAGTTTGGTGATCTCAAGCACGTCCACACGATCGAGGCTCTGAACCGAGCCAAACATATCGCTGCGCCATTGCAGGTATCTGGCCGCTTGAATATTGCTTTCGTTGAACTCGGCGACGTGCTGCTCGGACAAACGCTCGTTGGGTGTCAGCAGGATGACACGGGAGAGTTCTTTATCCTTCCCATGCATTGCGGCGTAGTGCCGGTATTGCAACAGGTTGACGTGCATCAGCAGCGTCTTGCCGCTGCCGGTGGCGTTCTGCATGCAGATCTTGTTCAGGTCATCCTCGTTGTAGGGCGGCACATCAGCATAATCGTCCCAGTTGCGGTTGAATCGTTCAACAAAAGCGTTGAGATCGGCGAGCATCCCTTCACGATTGCCAAAGAAGCGGTCTAGGTAGATTTCAACAAAGATCAGGGTCAGCCATTGGTAATATTTCCACACCACCGGCCGGTGGCGCTTTTCGTTGATCGCCAGTGTATGGCGGACGATGTTCTGCTCGTAGGTCAAGAGCATATCGCGACTGATGCGAAAGCCCGGGAAATCAGTCGCAGGATCGGCATAGCTGAATAGCGGGCTATCGCCGAGATGGTGGTAGAAGAAATGCAGATTATCCTTGTCCAACCCTTCCAGACGCGGATCACGGATAGGTTCGGTCAATTTGTGAAAGGGGCGAACCACTTTGCCATTTACTTTGTGTTCGGTGAGCGGATCGATACCGAACAGGCTCACCAGCCACTGGTTGAGCAGCAGCTTGTTGCGGAACTTATGCGGCTTTGGTCCCCCTAGTTTACGCTTTGCCATTTCCCCCCCTTGCCAGTGATTCCAGTTGTGTGAGCCAGGAGTCGAAAAGTGGACACGCTTTTCGCATTTTGCCAATACCGATTTCTTCAGCTATGGCAATACCGGTAGAAGTTTTCTTGAAACGATCGGATAGCGCCAACAGTCTTTTTGAGGGGGCTGTCGTGCAATGATCATTGATTCTTTCTGGTTCCTTGTACTCCGCAAGAATCGCGTCAATATGCCGTTGAGCAACCCCTAACTTTTCAGCCAGGCAAGCGGGATCACTGAAATAGAGTGCCTCAATCTCGTGCATGGAAACATAAGGAATAAACCGAATTGCCTGATTTTTCTCCGGGAAAAGATGTTGAACTTGTTCGGCCGTAGCTTTATTCATGATGTCAGATTTTCTTGTGTGATCCGTTTGGCGCTTCGACTCTGCATACCCCGGCCAATCACCGCGTATGCCGTAGTAGTCGACAAGAAGCGTAATCCAAGTGTCCTTGCGTTGCTTGAGATGCTTTCTAATGTCATTCCTGGCGCGTGCAAACTTCACATCGCCGCCTTTCTCGCCGGGTTTGTTCAAAATGATCGGAGTCAGATACACGCCACGACCCATCATATACGGTGCAAGAATCTGTTTGACGAAGCTTTCTTCCGTTGGCCCTTCTACAAGCACAACCACTTCAGCATAACTACTCATTGGCTGTGCCTCCCTGGATGACGTTCTTGGTCCAGAGTTCACCAACGGAATAATCCTCAAGCCATTCATTGAAATCCTTGTGTTTCAACCGTTCAAAAAAAGATTGTCCCTCCTTACGATTCACCACGACGATATCCTCGATGGAAAACTGATCGAGCAAAAGTGGAGACTGCGTTGCGACAATGATCTGGGTTCGCTTGGCACAATCTTCAATCAGTTCGCCAAGGATGCGAATTGCCTCGGGGTGCAGTCCCAACTCCGGTTCATCGATGACAATGGCAGATGGAGGATGAGGCTGGAGAAGCGCAGTGGCAAGACAGATAAAACGAATGGAACCATCGGAGAGATGGTAAGGTTGCATCGGGAAATCGGAGCCCATTTGTTGCCAGCTGAGTTTCACCTTTTCCGCTTCACCGAGTTTAAGTACATCAAGACGGAAATCATCAAAGAAAGGGATAACCAGCCGGGTGGCATTGACAATCTCCTGGTAATATGAACGGTTGAAGTCATCATTTCTCAGCCCTAACAAGAAAGGCGCGATGTTGCCGCCATTGCTCCGAAGAACATTATTGTCCTCTACAATCTCGGAACGGCGCATGGGAGCCATCGCGCTGGTATCATGGAAGTGGTAAACCATCCAGCGGGCAATGGACTGATAGACAAAATGACCCACACCATTCCACTGACCATCCAATGACTTCTCATTGCGTTCATCATATAAATGACTTTCAAGGGATGGACTTCCATAGGAACGCCAACTGGACGTCACATATTTCCTTTCTTCATCGACAAGAAATGTTTCTTCTGCTGTTGGGGTCAGATCAAAACGGTAGTAGTTGGGACCTTGCGCAACGTCGCTATGCGATTCAAATTCCAACTTGACCTTGATAGCCGAAGTATTCTTAGGACCGTTGTGCAGAAAGTTATCCGCACCGCCGTTTCCCATGATAAATTTCTGCAGGTTTTTCCGGGTCATCGCCATGAGCAATTGAAAAACCTGAACGAGATTGCTCTTACCCGCGCCATTGGCGCCGATAAAAATATTCAGATCCCTGAGATCAAATTCCTGCAACTCGCGAATCGACTTAAAACCCTTGATGCTGATTTTCTTGATTGCGCCCTTCATGCCAAGCCCTCCACATCCCACATGCGCTTCATGAACTCTTCTTCGATGAGGCGGACCTTCCAGTTTTCGTCGTCCAGATTCAGATTGGGTAGATTGTTGCTGCCGTTGACATAGATGGTGTCGAACTCGAAATCGCGGGTGTTGATGCGGTTCTTCTGGAACCATTCGTCCAGCATCATGTTGTCCTGCTCGATGTTGCCGGTGAGATTGCGCCAGACGATCAGGACCTTTTCCCGCTGGCCATTGTTGGGGTTTGCCAGGTCCCTGGGCACCCAGCCCTCGACTTTACGGAACCACCAAGTTTTTGTCTCACACGAAGTCGCGAAGTCGCGAAGATCATTTTCATTTTGTTTTGCCGCCTCCCTTCGTGCCTTCGCGCCTTCGTGTGCGGATCTTATCTGTTGCAGTTTTCCGTCGAGGACGAGTTTGGTTTTCTGCCCCTGCGGCACTTCCGGGTCTTCAAGGCGTTTGAACTGGGCGATGAACTCCTGTGGCGTGCCGTAGTGAACCACGCGCAAGCCAATCAGATAGTTGAAGGTCTCGATCAGATCCACCGCACGGGTGGCGTACTCGTCCGTTCCCGGCTTCTTGACATCCAGGGAGTAGACGGCCGGATCGGCAAAAGCATCGATATTGAGCAACGACTGACTGCCCAAGGTTTCCACATCCAGCAGATAGCGGAGCATGTAGTCTTCCTTGAACGCCGGATTGGCCGCTACCGCCTTCTTGCGCGGAGGGTTATGGTCGAAGCGAAGGTTTTTGAGAGTGTCCTCGTAGGATTCCAGGCGGATGGTTTTGGAGCAGTGGGAAATGCCGGTATGGCGTGCTGTGGGCTTGCCGTCTTTCCAGGCGGAAGAATAGACCACTTTCTTAAGCCGGGGTATCAAGACCGTGTGGAAATGATCACCCATTTCGACCAAGAGCAGTTTTCTTCTCACCCCGTCTTCACGATTCATGTAGATTAGAGATTCGCCAGTGGTTCCCGAACCCGCAAAAAAATCGCATACCAATTCATTACCCTTGACCGCCGCCTGCTGACAGAAACGGCCAATCAGCGTGGTCGGTTTTGGACCGCCGAAAGTACGGGATTTTCCGAAAAGATTGGTTATCTCTTTTTCCCCATCTGTATAGTCATTGACTACCGATTTTGCCACATTGGTTTCGACTTCATGCAGAAAACGCTTGGTTTGCGGGATTTTCTTTTCATCCTCTCCCCACGCAATTCTATGATCTTCTGTAAGTTTCAAAAAACAGTTCTTTTGGTTTCCTTGTGGTCTGTAGGGCCATCGCCATCCTGTTTTCGGGGCAGGACATGGTTTTCCAGTTAAAGGATGCAGCGGTCTATAAAACCTGTATGTAGGATCTTCCGGATCACGGAATTCGGCCTTTTGAGAATCTTCCTTCACCTGTGGCATTGACGGGTTGTCTTCCCTCCATACCCAGATTTTTGCATTATGTTGACGGGCATTTTTCTCATCAACAAACTTGCCTGATGCATCTCGATATTCGGCGCGGTTATAGTTGTAAATTCCTTTCCACTCGTCAAGTGTGTCGTCTCCGGCATCCTTGATTTCGGCTTTATGGGTCCGGTAGAGTTTTCTTAAGGCCTCTTCGACTTCTGAAATTTGCGGGAATTTTGGATTGAAATCCTGAATTAGCTCCATAATTTCAACATATCCAGGTTTAGATTCCCGGAACATGGCGAAATCCGCTTTTACGGCGCCGAGGTTCTTCGCGTAAACCTCGACATACTCATGGTTTGTGGAATAGGTCGGCGACTGGTTCTTGGTAGTATTCTGAACCCAGATAATTTCTTCTACGCGGTTATTTTGTTGGAATACAGCGTTCAGGGCATGCTCAAGCCTGCTGCGCTCAATAGCATCGATACTCGAGAATAGCACCCCGTCACCAGAAAACAGCGGGTAAACCGCCTGTAGCCGTTCAGTTATCATTGTCAGCCAGGATGCATGCTGATAGCTATCCTTGTAGGCAAATCCGTCGCCACCTGTGTTGTATGGTGGATCGATATACACGCACTTCACCTGCTCACGATACCGTTCCTGCAGTACATTCAGCGCCTGGAAATTCTCCGAATGAATCAGCAAGCCGTCACACTGCTCATCGAAGTTTTCAATCGATGCCACCAGCCGGACCTTGAAACTGTCATCGAAGAAGCGGGTATCCAGCACCAGATTGTTGTTGGCCTTGAGGAACTCCACCGTCAGCGGCCGACTGAAGACAACCATCTCTTCTCCCCCAAACAAATCCCCTTCTTCTCTTCGCGCCTTCGCGTCTTCGCGTGAGGCCCCAATCTCATCAATCGCAAACAGTTTCACCCATTCTTCGCACTGCGCCTCGTTGGCGGCCACTTCCGCGTAGAGTTCCTCGGGAACCCGGTCGAGGGTGATGCAGTAGTTGGTTTCAACGATGAACTTCTTCTTGAGCCAGAGCTTTTTCTGGAAATCCTCAAGCTGGGCCAGAAAGTCGATCAACTTGCCCGCGATCTTACGCAGGACTTTGATCCTGGCCAGATAGATTTCAACGGCGGGGGCTTCGGCGTTTTCGATGTCATCAAGGCGCATGACCTCGTTCTTGATGTAGAAGTCCAGTTCCCGGCGCAAGAAGCCGCCCAGGTCTTTATGGATGAAATAGTCCATGGTGTTGCGGGCGGTGTACTGGTTCACATACTTGGCCAGTACCGGCCGCTTCTTGTCGCTGTCGGTCGGAGCGGGCACCTTAAAAAGGCGAAGATACTCCGTAATCTGTTTTTCGTGTTCGCCATCGGCAGCAGCCATGGCCTGAAGACGCTTCAGTATGGTCTCCACGGCCTCGGCATTGCGCTTGTCCCTCCAGGTGTTTTCCTGGCTGGTTTTTTCCGGATCGGGCCGGTATTCGAAATTGACAACCATCTCACCGGTTTCGGTCAGGGCAACGGGATTTTCGGCATGCAGGATGAAGAAGCGTTTGTTGGCTTCCGATGTCTTGATATTGCCGTGTTCCCCCTCGGTGGCCTCGACGATACGAAAGTGAACCTTGAGTGGGGAATCCGGGATCTGGTTGAGTGTCCGTTCCTCTTTTGACATACTCCTGATTTCAGTGGACTGGGTTAGGTCGAAGGTGAAGTTGGAGAAATTCTCGGAGCTCTTGATGTAATACTGGTCGGCGTTTGCCCAGTGGAGTTTGACTTCCTCGCCGTTGTAGGGCACGGCAAAGGGCGCGGCCTTGCCGGATGTTTCCCGGGTGTAATAGCGGCGTGAGATGAAGTCGCCGTCGTCGTAGTAGCGCTCAAAGAAGCGATACAGGTGGTCATAAACATCAGCCTCGGCGCTGGCTGTATCCTTGACCGTATCCAGCGCGGCCTTGGCCTTTTTGACCGGATCGGTCTCTTCCGGATTGGGAGCGCCGAAATCCTTGGCGGTCTGAATGGCTTTCTCATAGGCGGCCTGCAGATCGGCCTTGCGGGCCTCGTCCACATCGCCGAAGGCATCCGCCACGATTTTCAGCAGGTCGGTGCCGATGAAGTCCTGAACTTCCTGCGCCTTGGCGTGCATGATGCGGTAAAAGCCGAAATCGAGATCCGGCTGATCGAGTTGGAACAACTCGGAAAGTTTCTTCAAAAGGCGGCTACGAAGTTGTTCGGTAGAGGGCATGGTTCTCTCCTGATTCCTTAAATCACGCTCCACCGGATGGTGAACACCGGTGTGACGGTTGTTTTTTGTTGCAACCGTTTTTCGAGCGATTCTACGAGGCGGTCGCGCTTTTCAGCAATCTCGTCCTCGATGTCGAAGATCCGCTCGCGTAAGGTGCGTTTCTTACGCTCGAGATTGGCGATTTCTTCCTGCAGGTTGTGCTGCTCCTCAATGGTGGGAGCCTGACGACTGCGCCGTTGGAGGTCGCGGATCTGACGCTTGGTATCGTCCAATTCTTTCTGCGCCGCCATTTCCATGTCTTCAGCCCATTTGTCGAGTTGGTCGCGAGCCTCGGAGAAGTGGCGGTTGTTCTCCTCCAAGTTTTTGGCCAGGGTCGCCTTGGCATGGCGCTCCTGATCCCGCAGGAGCCGCTCTTTGGCCGAATCGGGGATCGCCTGAATGGCACGGGCCTGACCGCTGCAATTGAACAACTTTTCGCAGGTTTCCTGATCGATGTTGTTACCCGCATCGTCCATTCCCGAGAAAAGCAGATACTCCTCGAAATCAAATGATTCGATGTGCAGACGCTGAAGGCTCAGCCAACCGGAACGCCCCTTGAGACGCTCCACCACGGCGATGCGGGTGGAGTGTCCGGAAATATCAAAAACGACTTCGGCAGGCGGGCAAGGCCTTTCCTTAGCCTCGCTCAATACGTGCTCTCCCAGAGGATGACTGAGCCGATAGAGGTACTCACCGGGTATATTCTCCTGGGTTTTGGAAATCAGGTGATACCGCCCGGTCGAGACATGAGGAACTGGGCTGTTGTTCAGGGTGAAAGACAAATCCCCATCATCAAAAACAGCATGGGTTTCCAGGGCGTGGCGGGTGACCGACCAAAACAGACGGCCAATCCGGTCCAATCGTTCTTGGGTACCAGCCAGGTTGACCTTCAACCGCTCGTGCACGTCTTCGTCAAAATGCTCCAGCAGCATCTTGCGGGTGTCACGCATTCTGGTCTGAATCTGCTCATCGAGTTCGAATCGCAGCTTTTCAAAAGCTGCCTGAATCTCCTCTTCGCTCCGGCATCCCTGATAGATCTCCAGGATACGGCGCTCAAAATCCACCCCGGTTTCGATGGTGCCCAGAACATCGTCACTGGCACCGAAAACGCCTGTGAATAGGTTAAATTTCAGTTCGAGCAATTCTTGGACACGACGGTCGGCCTCGTTGCGCTCGTTGAGGAAATTGATGACCACCACGTCGTGTTTTTGGCCGTAACGGTGGCAACGGCCTATCCGCTGTTCGATGCGCTGAGGGTTCCAGGGCAGATCAAAGTTGACGATGGCCGAACAGAACTGAAGGTTCAAGCCCTCGGCACCGGCCTCTGTCGCGATCAAGACACTTGCCCGGTCACGGAAACGATCAATGATTGCCGCTCTAAGGTCCACTTGACGAGAGCCGGTAGCGCGACCTGATTCCTTGTTGGCGGCAAGCCACTCTTTATAAATCTGACCGGAGGCATCATCCTTGTTGGTGCCATTGAACGTCAGCACCTGACCGGCATAGCCATTCCCCTCAAGGAAGTCCTTGAGCCAGTTCTGAGTTCGCCGTGATTCGGTAAAGACGACCACTTTTTTGGCCGCGCCCATGTCTTCCATGACGCTGAAGCCAATGTCCAAGGCCTTCAGTAGCGCTCTGGTTTTTGTGTCGATGCCAAGACTTCTGGCCCAGCGAATGTAGTCGGTCAGATCCTCAATTTCAGCATTGAGCTTTTCCAGATCAATCTTTTTAGTCTGCGGTTCCGGTTCTATCTCAGGTGTTGGGGATTCGTCATCGATGAGACCATCTTCTTCGTCCTCGAGGATTTCATCGAGTAGATCGTCATCAATGTCCTCACCAGAAATCAGCAGATCCAAGGCGCTTGCGTTTTGTCCGGCTTCGTCCCTCAGTTTCAGCAGGCGGTCACGCATGATCTCAAGCGTTCCGGCAACGGCGTGGGGCGAGGATGCCAGAACTTTTCGGACAAGAAGTATGAGCAAGTGTTTTTGCCCTGATGGGAGCGCATAGGTTTCCTCGCGCATGAGATAGATGGAAACTGCCTCATACAGTTTGTGCTCCTGTTCCGTGGGCTTGAATGGTCGGGTAATGAGTTTACGCTCGGTGTAGCGCACGAATTCGATGACCTGGCTGCGGAGCGAACGCCAGCAGAACGCGCCCAGGCGTTCCCGCAGGTCGGAAATATCACCGCCATAGTTGATGTACTGGGTTCTGAAAGATGCCAAGTCACCAAACAGCCGGTCATCGATCAGGGTCGAAAGGCCATAGAGTTCGAGCAGAGAGTTTTGCAGCGGCGTCGCCGTCAGAAGGATCTTTTTGCGGTCTTCTGTTGCCCAACGGATACGCTGGCCCAGCCGGTTGCTTTCGCGGTAGGCATTGCGGAGCTTATGGGCTTCATCGATAACCACGAGATCCCAGGCAATCTCTTTGAGTTCTTCCGCCCGGCTGGCGGCAAAGTGTATGGAGCAAATGATGATTTGCTTGTCTCTGAACGGGTTTGGAAACCCCATCTTTTGTTGGTCTCTATAGGTTTTTGCATCCAGAACGATGGATGGCAGGTTGAATTTCTCGGAGAGTTCCAGCGCCCACTGCTTGCGGAGCGAGGCCGGGCTGATGACCAGAATATTCCGTCTGCGTTCGGCCCAGTATTGACATAGCACGAGGCCTGCCTCGATGGTTTTACCAAGGCCGACCTCATCGGCAAGCAGCACGCCCTTTGAAAGGGGTGAGCGTAATGCGAAAAGGGCAGCTTCAATCTGGTGAGGATTCAGGTCTACGCATGCATCAAACAACGCACGGCCAAGGCGGTCGACACCGGTGCCACCGATCCGGCTCAATTCATGCGCGTAGTAGTTTGCATGATAGTCCGTAATCATTCTTCCGAATCCTTCTTATTGCGATCAGCCGCGCCGCCAGCCTTTCCCCACTTTTCGGCCTTGTCTTTTTTGAACTTTCTAAGACGGCCCATGTGATGGGCGGGTGTCGCATGCTTGTCGATCCAGCGGCAAACGGTGTCACTGCTGACACCGATGTATTTACCTATCTCGTCTACTGATAGATAACAATCTTCCATGCCACAGGCGGAAACAGGTATGCTGGGTTGATCTTCCGCAACTTAGACATCACTAATGTATTTAGGCGGGGGGCGATTGTCAAACGCTTTCGTTCTTTTGGAAAGGTTGCAGGCGTTGGGGGCCCAAAAGTGCTCCTGGACGGTTGGCGACTCTCTCCCTTGTCTCTCATACAAACCCATACTCGATGCATTCCGGCAGGGTCCGGATATTGAGTACTCTCGCTGTTTCTTCTTCCATGACATCCATCCGCCACCCAGATATGGAAGCCATGGATGCGCCCGAGCCTTTGCGGATGGCTTCCACCAGAATGGGCCGTTCGGAGGCGTAGGCAAGTAGACGCCGCCGCGCGTTCCAGGCGATAAACAGGGGACGGTCGCGCCGGATGAGGAGGATCGTTTCTGGGTAGGCGGCCCATGCCACGACGGAGGCGATATCGCCCGGACACCGTGCCATGTCGCCCAGCAGGGCCGCCACATCAACCCCTCCGGGCCGCGCATGCCGCCGGGCCAACCGCAGGAGGATCTCGCTGTCCACGCCCCACCGCCGGGGGAGACCGAAATGCCTGAAACAGAGATCCACCTCCGGAATGTTCCCGTTGTGGGTCAGCAGAATCGGATGTTCCCCGCTGTCCGACAACGGGTGGTTGTTGCGGTTGTCGAGATGGGTCCCTTGGGTGGGCCAGCGTGTGTGTCCCATGAGTAACGTGGCTGTGGGGGGAATCGACGCCTGCCACTCCTCATAGGCATTCCCAGTGACGAACATAGAAGCGGACTCGGGCGCTTTGTGGAGCCGGTGGGCGCCGGACGAGTCGAGCCAGGCCGCGCCACTGGCGTGGGGCCCCCGGTGCTCGCTCAGAACGAGCAGGCGGGTGAACAGTTTGGCGATCCCGGCCATGTTTTTCCGGGGCCGACTCGACCTGCCAATCAGAATTCCCAGTTGCCCGCACATTGTTAAGCCTCCTTTTCTGATTCATCTGCCACGAAGCCCCGGAAGATACCGGCGCTGTAGAGGGAGAGATGCGCGGTGATCCAGTCGGCGGTGGCGGGGTGACCGGTCTCGCGGGCGATCCGGATGACGACGGGGTAATCGAGCATGTTGGTTTGGCCTCCCAACCGTACGGCCTCAATCCCGCTGAGAACATTCTCGGGAATAGGAACCAGCCGCCGCCCTTTACCCGGTTCAGCCGGAGCCCCGGCAGCCTGCCCAACAGTCTGTTGGGCAGGCTGCTGAGGCAGAAACTCGACGAACCCGCGGCGGGCGAGGCGTTCGAGGAATTCCCGCGCCGCTTGTTCAGGCGGTCCGCCGGGCGACGCTTTTCCATCGCCCGCAGCACTCAGAGTTCGCCGCATGTATTGAACGAGACTCTTCCCGTAGAAGGGCGAGGCGGCCTGCATCTTCCGGACGATTTCCAGCGCGGTCTCGCCGGGGATGAGGAGGCCGCTCCCGACGAGGGGCTGGCCGTGCGGATCCGATTCGCGCAGCAGAATCAGCATGGTGTGTTTTCCTCCTTTTCGTCTGGCAGTACGGTCGTTTCATCGTCCTCTCCCACAGGGGCCACAGCCTTTTCCTTCGGGGCTTTCCCCTTTCCCTTCCATTTGGCCGTGTGCTCGAGACGTTGCTCGCGGGTCTTGAAGGCGGCGTCTCCGGGCATGTTGGCCATGAGGTGGTGGCGGGCGGTCTTGAACTCGTCGCCGATCATCCCGAGTCGGAGCAGCAGGACCCGCAGGTCATACTTGGCGCTTTCGGGATGGAACTCGCGCTTGCGGCTCGACGCCGCCCGGGCGCTCACAGCCCGGGCCGCCAGCGCGAGCACGAACTGGACGTAGGCCTTGACCTTGCCCGCATGGAGGGTGCTGTTTGCGGCCCGCATCTCGACCGTGTTGCGGTACCATAAGTTGTGAAAATTCAGGGTCACGTAGCGACTGGGGTGGTAGTGTTCGGGCCGGTTGTTCTCGCGTCCGTACCACGCGCGGTTGAGGTCGTTCATTGTCCTCGGACGGCGGCGTTCGAGGGCGCGGATGAAGTCACTACTCAGGGGTTTACAGTAACGCTGGCGTTCGGCGTGGACCCCGAGGGCGTGGAGGATGAGATCTTCCTGCTTGTAGAAGGTCTTGGCGAGGTTTGTCAGTTTCTGCGCGTCGCAAATGGCTCCGTCCACGTGGATATGAATCCCGCACCGTTCGTCCACCTGACATTTGGCGCGGCGCAGGGCGCGGACAATCTCCTGCAGTTGCGGAAGGTCGTCGTAAACGAGAACCGGACTGACGACCTCGGCCCGCAGGTGCGGGGCGACGCTGGTGAGGGAAGCGTCGCCGACGACCTGCCACCTGCGTCCGTCCGGGGCTTCGACCTCCCACGGATCGTGGCTGCTGGGGGAGCCGACATGCCGGACGGTTCCCCCAACCACCGACCGGATAGTTTTGGCGGTATGCTCGCGGGTCTGCCCGATTGTTTCGATTTCGATTCCGAACCTGATTTCCCGTAAATCCACGTGTGCGTCTCCGTTTCTTCTAAACTGTTGTTTTTCAGCCTTCTGTGTGTGGCTGACGGAACCCATACACGCTTGGTTCGGGGGGTGAAATCAAGAGAAAGAACACAAAGGAACGACATTTAACTCGTTTGATGCCAATCATGTATTAATCTTGGTGCGCGAACATCCGAATAGGAGAAACATACACCGCTTCCTCCTCAAAAAAGACACGCCCCGGACCGGGGAGACAACCCGCGATCCGGGGCGTGATCAGGAGGGAGCCGATCCGGGGTCCCAGGTCAACACTGGGCGCCGTGCCGGGTGCTTTCGTCGGTCAATCGGTGGTGAAGATCGCGGGTTTGACTCTCCTCAGCCCGAATGCGGTCCAACAGGATGTGGCACCTCGCCATTTCTTCCGTTGCCAAGCCGCACGCCTCTTCGATCAAGCCCAGCCGTTCGTGCAGGAGACCGACCAGTTCGAGAACATGGTCATGGATCAGTCCTTCCCGTTTTTCCCGGAGCGAGGGGATGAACTCGGTCATCCCCCCGCGGCGTTTGACAATCATTGTGTGTGCCTCCTTGCTCAACTCAACGTCGCTCCCAATCTGTGAACGCGGGGATAGATCAGGACTGTCCCGGTCATGAAGGCCTTGTAGCGTACCTTGCGGCCGGTACTGTCCAGGAAGGTCCGCAGGAAAGTGTACTCGGTCCAGTCCTGATCAATGGGACGCGTGGCGTCGAGCGTCATGGTCTCCCAGGTCGCTCCCCCGTTGTTGCTGGCCAGCCACTGGACGTTCGTCCCGCTCGGAACGTGCATCTGGGCATAGACCTTGGTGGACTCGACGCCCTGGGCCAGTTCGTTCTCGCGGGTGATGTACACACCGACCGTGTCGTTCTTGTAGCCGATGAGATTCACATCGTGGAAGTTGAGCGCGGGGGTATCGTTACTGGCGCCGGTCTCCATCTGAACCCGCACGATCACGTTGGTCGCCAGGTTCGGCAGCCGTTCTTCCTCGGCGGGGACAATCGCGTCCCACGTCGCGCCTCCGTCAGTCGAGTATTCCCACAACAGCGAGCAACCCTGCGGAATGACCGAGTACTCGTCGAGGTTGAGGTCCGAGAATTGCACGCCGCTGACCGGCGCAAACTGGAGCGTGCCACTGCTCGAAAAATCGTAACCATAGACCCGCATCGACAGGTCTGAACCGTTGAGCGGGGTCCAGGTCTCGGCGTTGGAACTTTCGAGCAGAACGCCCTCGGCATAGGTCTGGCGGGTGATGACGCCGTTCTGCCCGACCTGGCTGAGCGTGGCGACGCGGACCTTGTAGTTGTTGCTGTTGGTGAGGAGCACCACGGCATAACTCTGATTCGCCTCGGCATAGAAGGGGTTGCTGAAAGTGATCTTCGTCTCGCTGTACAGGGTCACTTCCGACGGGGCGAGCGCCTTCTCGGCGAAGACCTGATTGTTCGGCAACCCCGTGGTGACTCCGCGAATCTGGACGGTTACTGGAAGCGTGGCGTCCTTCTGGCTGAACTGGAGGCCGATGGCCGAGACCACGCGGTTCCGGTCGAAGGAGAAGGTCTGAGCGAGCGGATCGACGCGCGAGGATTGGCGGGTGCAGTTCCAGACCTGCTGGCTGACCGTGCTGCGGATGACGCGCCCCTCGACCACGCGCTCGACGCGGCTGACGACAACGGGTTCGTTGATCTGGAGGGCCGTGCTGGCGTAGAGATTCCCGTCGTGCATCGAGACGGTGCGGTTGCCCTGCCGGACATAGGCGGGGATCGTGAAGGCGGTCTCGACCCGTCCGATGGCGTCGGCCTGCAGGTTTTCAGCGACCCTGTGCCCGTCACAATCCACCTGGACGGTGGTCACGCCGGGCGTGAAATTCATACCGAGCACGGAGATCCGGGTCTGGCCGCGCCGTCCGATATTGGGGGCAATCTGAACGGAGGGCAGAGGTTGAGTGAAGGTGCCGTAGGGATTGATGTTCTTTTCCTCGGACCAGTTGTCCTGCGCCACGAGCACCTGCTCGGTCCCGGGCAGCAGGGCAAGACTCGAGGTCAACCGGACGTTGCTGTGGGCCGGATCGACCTCGAGCAGCCAGGAGGTAGCCGCACGTCCCGGAGCGGCGAACTTTCCGACCCCGTCAATCCGCGCGCTCCACTGATCGTGGTAGATATCGGACTGGGCGTCATTGGAGAAGTCGTCGGAGTAGATGCCCTTCTTGGTCTGGGCGTCGCGGTTCTGAAGCGCGTTGTTCATCTGGTACTGAGCGTCGTTGTACTTGAGCGCTTCGACGTCCTGAATGATGTCGTGGATCATGTCCATCGTGACCCGGGTGAGACCGAAGTTACGGATGACCAGATTGGTCGAGTTGGGGGGACAGAGGATGCTGCAGAGGGCAAGCGTGCCACTTTGGGCGATGGGCAGTTTGGGGTTGTCGGCCGGTGCACCCGCGAGGCGCTTGATCTCGGTGCGCGTGGCATAGAGGATGTCGTAGCGCCCGAGGTAGTAGTTGTAATCGATGCTGCAGTTCGAGCCATTGACGGGTTGCACACCGACATTCGTGCGCCCGAAGTTGACCACATTGAGATTGCCCGGCGCAATCTTGCCGCTCGACATCGTGATCGAGGTTCCCCCTGTCGCGGGCGGATTGACGCTGTTCGTCACGTCCACGCCGTCATCGATGTAAGAAGTGGCTTCGCTGCCGAGTTCCTTGAGACACAGGAAGTTCGTGCGGACCGAGGGCGAGGTGGAACGGTAGAGGCGGTAGCCGAGGGCGCCGTTCACGGGGAGCCAGGACAGGAGATTCAATTCGCCCGCGGCGGTGGGACGCGCGAGCACCTTGGACGCGTCGAACGTGGTTTCGCCCGAGGCGTCGAACGCCGTGACGAGGTAACAGTACGTGGTGGCGGCCGGGTGGTTGACAACCCCGAACCACCCGCCGTCCACATAATCCACCCCCTTGGTCATTTGCCGGGTGTAGGTCCAGCGGACGGTGTAACTCGACCCGATGGCCGGTTCACTGCCCGATCCGAGCCAATCGACCGTATTGCCCGACTGCTGCCAGTCGATGCTTTCCCGGAAGACCGTGGCGCCCTGGCTGACCTCGAGGATGTCCACCACGGGATTGGGGGTGAGCAGATCCTCGCCACCTCCCACAGAACCGCGCGTGACGTTCGCCGTGATTTCGACGATGGCCTCGAGTTGGGTGGTCTCCTTGAGCGGCGTCGAATTGACCGCATAGCGGCGTTCCGAGGCGTTGAAGGTCTTTTGCTCGCCCCGCACGGCTTTGGTCGCCACCGACTTGGGGATAACAGTGGTCTTGGGCAGATCGAACTGGAGGCGGTAGCCTTCGATATAGGCGCGACCGGCGTTTGTGATCACATCGACACTGTCCGTGCGCATCATCCCCATGAAACTGTTGAAACCGCGTACCAGATAACTGCCCGCCTGGTCGAACGTTCGCTCCGCCAGGTTCTGCAGGAGCGATTGCAACCCCTCGGCCGCCGCAAAGGCCAACTGATCCTCGGTGATCGACGCGACCGTGATGCGGTTGCCTGGCAGGGTCCCCAGAAGATCCCGCAGGTAGAGATTGGACTTTTCCTGCACGGTGGCCGTCACTTCGCGGGTCGCACGGTCGAACTTGTGGATCGCCACCACCCGCCGCTCGGTCACGTTGTTGGGAAGCGAGAAAGTGGACGTGTTCTGTGCCTTGAGGGAGAGAATCCACTGCTCGCGTTCGGCGGTCGGCTCGCCCGTGGCCGGATTGATCAGAACGCCGTCCTGGGTGTAGCCGATGTTGTACTTGAGCAACTCGACATAGACATAATCGGCGCCGGAGGTCCTGGCCGGATCGTAGGAGAGGGTCGCGCCGGGAACCGCCTCAAAGTGGCCGTGGATGTAAACCACGCCGCTGCTCACCACCACGACATTGTTCGTGGCTTTCGCCACACAGCCCGAGAGGATCGCGCCTTCCCGGAAGATCTGATCGGCGAACTTGTGCCGTTCGTGGATCAGAATGTCCTGCTGTTCGTTGAGTTCGGAATCGAGCAGATCGCGGTCCTGGTGGTAGCGGACGCGCTTGTAGTTTTTAGCCGAGTCGAACGTGTTGCGTGAAATCGTCATGGATCGGTTCCTTTCGTCAGATTTTGATGACACCCACGAGTTCGACGCGGGTGTCGGAGATCTTGTTAAAGTCCGGGATGTTCTTCACCTCGTAGAGGTACCCCGGCTGCAGCACCTCGCCCGTGGGGTTGGTGTTCACCTGATAAATACCATTGAGGGCGTAATCGCCCGGGACCCCGGCTACATAGGCGACGTTGCCGCCGAAGAAGCCGTACTCCTTGATCGTGATCCCGTTGGCCTCCCCCTCGTCGAAACGGAAGAAGACCCCGAGTGTGTTCGTCTCCTGGCCGGTCTCGATGTAATGAACGCCGTTGACCAGGAGCGCGCCCTCGGGGTTTTCCTTGAGGAACGTCCGCTTGTACCAGCGTTTGCGGGCGCGTTCGTTTTTCAGCCCTGTCTGTCCGATACTGGGCTGGGGGGGATTGAGCGGGTCGGAGAAGCTCGCGTCGCCGTCGCCGATGGCGCAGTGCGAAATTCCGTCGCCTCCCAGTCCCAGAAGCAGTCGGGCCGTCAGAATGCGGCCGGTGTTGACAATGAGTCCCAGTGACATGTTGGAAAATCCTCCTTCTTTAAGTTGCAATGAGATGGGTTTCATTCAGAAGCACGTGGAAGAGTGTCTGTTCGAGATCCGTCTGGAGGTCGAGCCGTCTTCCGATCCGCTGTGCCGTGTCGCTGCGGCACCCCAGGCGTCGCGTGAGAACCAGCCGCGTGTCGCACGCGCTCTGCCATCCGCCCCGTATGCGGACCGAAACGTCCGCATCTATCTGGAGACGGCCCCGGACCTCCAGACGGATATCTATTATGGTTTGATCGATCGGATGCCGGACGTGAATCGGCTCCCGATCCTCGCAAGCGTAGGGATGACTCACGCGCAGCGCTGTGTCCGCCCGGCACATGACGGTGCGGATCGGCGGCTTGGGGGACGGCAGGTCGTAAAACGTTCCCTGTCCCGCCCGAAACGACACGCGATAGCGGGGACGAAAGAACCCTGCCTTCAGGACCGGACGAACGATCTTCCCCCTATGCTCCACGGCGCCGCCGTCCTTTCAGCGCGTACGCACGTCCCTGCGCCAGTGAGCGCCGGTACTGCAGGATCCGAATCGCCCGCCTGACCGTGATTTTCTTCTTGGTTCCGTTCATCTTCTTACCCCTTCACCGCGCACCAGCCGACTCCGCTCAGATTGAATGCCAGGTAGGTGTCGCTGCCGACCGTGAGCGTGTCCTCGCAGTCCGTGTTGCCGCCCCCGAAGGAGTAGACCTCAATCAACTCCCCGCGCAGTTCCTGGCAATCGGACGCGTTGAGCGACGCGAGCCAGGGGAAAAGCACGGTCCGACCGTAGCGGAAGTCCGGGTCGCAATCGGTCTGCAGGCCGCCGTTCGCCGCGCCGCAGCGCCCTACGTGTCCGTTGGCGCTGCTGTAGCCGTCGAAACGGTTCAGGGCGTAGAACACGCCGGGGGAGTTGAAATGTCCGTTGATAACCGGCTGGGGGTCTTCGCCGATCTTGGCCCCGGCGGCGTACCCCTTAGTCAGGGTCTGAACCGTCACGGTGTTCGGGGTGACGCTCGTGTTGACAGCCGTGACTTTCACCCGCTCGATCCCGGCGTTGTCCTTGATCAGGTAATACTCGCCCACGGTGAAGATAAGGGCCGTGTTGACCGGAAGAACGACATTGCTTCCGGCGGTGGCGGCAGCCTGGGTCACGGCGATGGCGTCTGACCAGAAGCGGCGTACCACGCCCGAGTAGTGGCCATAGTAGATCGTGCCGATCTTGGTGACGATGAACACATGGTCCAGGTCGGCGAAGAACCAGTAGATAAACTGCGCTGTATCAGAGGTCCGGGTATAGGTATTGCTCAGGTAGTAGGCGCCGTTGACACCGGTGTGCGTGGTCGCGTTCCAGTACTGGTAGGCCTCGACGGAGATCCGGTTGGCCCCCGAATCGTTCTGGAAACGCAGGTAGAGATCTTCGGCTCCGGACTCGCCGAATGATTTGAACACGTAGTAGGGATAAGGATCCGCCGAACCGTCGTCGTGGAGGGTCCAACCGACCGTGCCGGTCAGAAAGTCCTTGAGCGAGACGAGAAAAGCGGGGGTGCCGGTCGTGACGGCGGTGGCGCTGTGGTAGGGCATGGGATTCCTCCTTACAGAATCGGGGCTTCGGTGCCGGTCAGGCGCAGATGTAGGTCGAGTTTGTTCTGGACGGGTGTGCCGGGGGGAACTGTGCAACGCCGCCAGAAGGTCAGGGTCTGGTCATGGGTCTTGTCGCCGAGGTTGAGTGGCGCGCCGGGAGTCGCAGTGTCGAGGCCGGACTGGGTCAGCGCCAGCCGGTACCAGGCGGATTCGTCCGAGCCGGATTCGTCCACTAGGTCGAGCGCCAGATCCAGATAGTCGTACCCGGAGTAAACAATCGAACCACTTACATGTGTGGCGGGGATGGTCCCGCCGTAACCGCGTGTGACGGTGGGCGTGAGTGTGCCGCCACCGGACTGGACCTGCATCTGCTCGGAGCCGACAATGAGCGTCTCGCCATTGGCAAAACGCGCAGCCGCCAGAGCAAGGATGGTTTGGGAAGCGGTGAGGGCGCCCGTCAGGGTGGTCTGGGCGTTCGCGATCCAGATCCGGCGATCCTTCGAGTCGCCGTCGGTACCGTTGTAGTTGTCGCTGTCGGGGTTCGATCCGCCCCCTTCCGAAAGGGGCTGGGTCAGGGCGGCGTCGAGGTAGAGGTGGAGCGTCATGGGGTTTCCTTTCTTACGCGGGCCACTGGGTGGCGTAACAGTGATTGGCTGCGGCGGTGAATCCGGCTGAAACGGACGTCCGGTCGTCTTTCTGCCGGAAGCGCCAGATCAGATCGGGCTGGGATCGTCTCGGACCGGAACGGTTCAGCGCCCTGTGTCCGAGACGGAGCGATTCGGGGTGTCTCACGCGGGAGTCTCCCGTCTCGACACGCAGTTCAAAGCAGGCCCGTTCTTCGGTGATGTTCGCGTCGGTCAGGTACCGCCCGTTGAGCGGGTGGGTGTTGAGGGTAAAGACCGGCCCGCGCCGACACCAACGTTCGACCACGTTCCACGCCTCCGTGACTCCTCCGTGTTCCAGACCGCTCTTGCTGACCGAGACGAACGTGGCCGCCCGGAGTTTTCCGTTCAGGTGGTCCTCGCTGGAGACACGGGAACGGTTGATCCGAAACCAGTGGCTGAGGCGGGAGTCGCCCGATTTTCGAACCGCGAGGGCATCCTCCAGCCGCGGCGGAGCCGGGGCGAACGCCTCGCTGTAACAGTCCTTCTGCTTGAACCGCACGCGGCAGCGCACATGGGCGTGATTGAGCAACGCTTCGCCCAATTCGGCCCGGTTCAGCCGCATCGGAGTAGGGTGGACCTGTGGCTGTCGCCGGGCTTCAATCTCGCAACAGATCGCGTACTTCCGCTCGCTCTCCCAGCAGTTGGCCAGCAGGCGGCTTCCCAGCGACCGGGTATTGAGCCGCATCCGGTTGCCCCGTCCGTGCCACGAGGCGAAACACACCGCGGCGGAGTCGAAGTCCGGTGCCAGGGTCGAGCCTGTTGTCAGGGCACAGACGGTGAACACCTTCTGCTTGCGCATGAGGTGAAAACAGGAACCGAGTTTCTTGCGGTTCAGCAGGAACGTTTCCTCGTTTTCCGCCAGAAGCACCCGTCGTACGAGGAGTTTATCGAGTGCGGTAGGCACGGGCGGGTCCTGCGCCCAGGACCACAGCCATTGCCAGAAGAAGGCGCGGGTCCCCGCCGGGTGGTGAAACTTGAGCGCCTCGCGCAGACCCTCGCTCTGGTTCTCACAGACGATCCGGTACACCCCGAGGCTGAAGATCTGTCCCGGCAGTTTCGAGGTGTTCAGCGCCGGACGACTGTTCAGCCGCAGCGCCCGCCGGAAGGTCTCCTCCAGATCGCCGCGCCAGCCCGTGTCGGTGAGTGCGCGTCGGATGGCCGGAATGGTCGCCTTGCGTCGGTAGATCGGCACGGCTTCCTTGATGAGCCGTCTCTGTGCCGTCGGGTCTCCCATACCATCGAAGGGCATGCCGACGAGGGAGGATAAATACGGGAGGAAGCGTTCCTCGCAACGGTCCACGTCGAAAATTTCGGGGAAGCGGTCGATCAGGTCTTTGAAGGTGTCGAGCGTGGGGGCCGTGACCTGAAGGAACGCCGCCAGGTCGCCCGATTCATCTTCGATCCGGTAGAGCGGCGGAAGGAGGTCGAAGAGCCGTTTGTCGAAGTAGGACGGCATCATTGCGCTCGCTTCAGGTCGAGGTGGATCTCGCCCAGGACCGGGATCTCCCCGCGGCCCAGCGCAATGTCGTTCTCCGGCGTAAACCTCTTGACATGGCTCACGCCGCGCGTCCCGTCGAGGAGTGCGACCAGATCGGAGAAATGCACGGTCTGACCGAACAAAACCCGCTCAAAGGCGAAGAAGTCCCGGAGCGCCTGCTCGATGCGGCTGCGCACCTGATCCAGTTGTTCGGTGGGCCAGGCGTACACCTCGGCGCCGATCGGGATGGCGCGGTAGATCGGATCGAAGAGGTTGACCTCGACCGTGACGACCTTGCGTTCTTCGATAAATCTCGCCAGATCGTTCTTGAGAACCGGCGAGGCCACTCCGCCACCACAGGGGGCGATGGCCATGTGGACGTTGTAGTAGCGGATATTCGTGCAGTCGTTCGTGTCGAGGATCTGAGCCTTGGCCACGCCGGGAAACCCCTCGGCCAGTGTCCGGTAGTCCTCTTGCGTAACCGCTTTCCAGAGGGTGCGGATCTCCGCCGGAGCCTGCGCGCGGGCGTGGTCGTGCGTTTCTCGATCCGATCCGCCGGTCGCCGCGAGGGGGTTGGTGACGGAGAGTTTGATCCGGCTTCCATCGAGGTAAACGGGTGTCAGAACCTGCGTGACCCGGTTCGGACCGAGGTTCCCCTCCGCGCCCAGGGTTTCGAGCCAGGAAACTTCGATGACCGCGCCTGACGCGGGAACCGCTCCGTGTCGGCCGTCGCCGAAGGAAAGGGTCGTGGCATCAAGGTGATCGGTCTCGGAGAGAAAGTGCGGGCTGTCCGCGTCGCTCTCCTGAAAGTGCGGAATTTCCTGCCACGCCGAGCCGTTCACCCGAACAGAAAGTGTCCCCTGGGCAATGGCCTTGCCCGAAAGTGCGAGGCGCTGCCACGGCGCGCCGCTTCCGGTGAAGGACTCGCTCCTGCGGACACCCTGCCGAGCGCCGGTCTCGATGTGGACGGAGCCACGGGGGATCAGGGCGTCTTCGATCGTCTCGAAGTCAACCTGGCCCTCGTCCAGGAGAGCGCGGCAGACGGTTCCGGCGGGGAGGAGGAGATCCTGGTTCAGAGCCGTGGGGAGCGAGAACCGCAGCATCGTGGTCGCGGCGACCGGGGTGGCGAGGCGGTAGTCGATGAGTTTGCAGAGGTTGAGAATGCTCTGCCGCTGACGTGCCGTGGGCAGGAAGGCCTCCGCCGCCTGCGCGTCGAGGTAGTAAGCCAGCATGTCGCCGATGCCGCAGAAGAGTTCGAGCAGGACCACGCCCAGGTCCGACGCGTTGAAGTCGGTCCAGCGGTCGGTCAGCTGCGGCACACGGTCGAGCAGTTCCTGCCGAATCGATGCGTAATCTTTGCTGCTGTAACTGAGTTGCGCCCGGCCCATATCGGATCCGTTCTCCTGTTGTGTTCGTGATTCGTGTCCTCCCGGATCGCGGGAAAACATCTTTCACGGGTTACATACCGGAAGAATTTGAAAAGTGTCGGGCTGAGACGTCATTTTCCGGAAAAAAGTTGTGGTGGGGCTGGGAAAACGGTAAAAGATGCTTGAAGGTTGGACGGGATCTGCCGGATTGGCTGGAAAAACGACGGGGAGTAGTGGCTTTGAACCGAAACTGGATTGTGGATTATGTTGTCCCCATTGCTCTGATCGTATTCGTGTTGGCGTTCTACTGGCTGCTGACTGTCGGGAAATAGGGACCGGATTGGTTGAATTCGGGCTGGATTTTGATTGGGTTTCGGTCGGGTAGGAGGAAGGAAGGCGGGAAGCCCGAGGTGGAGGCCCCGGGCTTCTTTTGTGTCCGCGTGTTTTCCTTTCTCAGATTTTGTAGAAGGGATAAACTAGGTTGCCATAACATTGAGATTCAATGACCCGGTAATGGATCCGGACAAGCAGCAGATTGCGGTCCTTGTTCACCGGGGTGTCGTCGAATGTGACACCGGTAAGGACGACGCGCTTCTCCCACCGTTTGATGGCGTCGAGGACGTAGTGCCGGACCAGTCCCTTGAGGACCTCGTCGTTCTGTTCGAACACCAGATCCTTGAGCCGCGATCCGAACTCGGGGTTCATGAACCGCTCGCCGGGACGGGTGCCGAGGATCTGCCGGATGCTCTCGTGGATATGGGCGTGTTCGTGCGAGGTGACGGTCGAGATCTGTGCGCCGCCCGAACGCCGCTGGAACTGAAAGGGAAACTGGAGTCCCTTGCCGAGAAAGTCGAGGTTCATAATACGCGAGCCTCGCACTGGATGCCGCAGACACTGCCACCCCCCGAATCGGTCTCCGGAATGCTGCCCTCCGAAAACAGGACCACCAGATCGAGGCCGTTGGACAGGGCGAGGTGGAGTGTCCCGTCCGCCTCGAGGACCCCACGATGGCCCGATTCCTGAGCTGCGAAACTCTTCGATCCTCCGGCGATGAAGGTCACTTCAACTGTCTCCCCAATCCCTTCGATTCGCTCCGGGCTGAGACACACGACCGTTCCGGCGGGGTTGATGAGGGTCGCCGAGCGCTCGGTGTGGTTGACGTCCAGGCGGATGCCCCCGGGAAGCGCTGCGGAGTACCGCGTCTCAGCCACGCGAGTGGGTTCGATGTTCCACGGCAGTCCCGCGATCCCCGCCGCTTCGTGCGTGGTTCGCACCGCCTCGGCGCGAAGGATGAACACCATGCCATTGGGGAGCGAAACCTGCCGTCCCCGGGGGGGTGGCACTGCCGAACTGGTTCCATTGTTCCCGATGAAGACCATCGAGCCGTCGGGGAGGACGCGGATCTGATCGGCGCTCGGAAGGCCGAAGAGCCGTCCCCCGTCGGCGAGTTCGCGAACGGTGGTCCCCGTCGGAAGCGATTCAAACGGGAACCAGTCCGGCTCGGGATCGGTCGGCAACTGCTTCAGGTAGTTCTGCGCGGCCCGGGCGTGTGCTTGGAGTACCCCCTGCGCTTCCTGCCGGATGGCTTCCCCGGCGGTGTGCCCCGCCTGCAGGATGGTACGCATCTGTGCGAGTTCCGATCGGATGGCGTCGAGTTGGGTGTTCCAGCCTTCCGGCACGCCCCCGCCCGCTGAGGTGGGAATGTGGTCGCGGATTTCTCCCAGAGCGGTCACCCCGGCGGCCAGCAACCGGGCCGTCTCGATCCGGGAGGATTCCAGCGTCTGGGCAATCCCCGCGAGGAATGGGACGCGATCCTCGCCCCCGGCTGTGAGGCCGAGTCCCTCGGCCAGAACCCGTGCCAGCGCCATCAATTCATAGTGGGCTTCGGCGCTGCTCGTTTGCTCGATCAGCAGTTCCTCCCCGCCATATCCCGTTCCGCTCATTCGTCCACTCCTGCGGCCGTTTTCAGCAGCCGCACACATTCGGTGATTTCCCCGATATCCAGATCGCAGGGGGGCGTCCCGGTCAATTCCTCCACGTTTCTGCGCCACGTGGTGGGGGTTCCGGTCAGGCCATAGTCGGCGCCGCTCTGCATTGCCAGTGCGAGCAGGTGGCTGGGACTGCCGGGCGTCCAGTCATAGAGAACGTCACCGGGCGTCTTCAGCCTGTTCTCGCTCACGATGCGCCCGACCGCCGCTCGAAGGTCCCGGATGTAAAAGGGCGTGAGGGGCGCGCCGTCCAGTCCCTCCAGAAGTGGAACCGTAATGCCCCCGTCCGGTTCTCCCAGGGACGTCTTGCTTCCGTCCATTTCATACCGGATCCACCGGGTCTGCTGGAGCGCGAAGTAGCCGACCATTGTGACAATCATCTCGACGACTTCCTGGTCCGCCGGAGCGATCAGGCATTTCCCGCCCGTCCCGCTGGCCATGCTCTGGTAGGTGGCCTGACACGATGTCCACGAGTTGGTGCGCGGACAGATCATGCACGAAATCACGTTCAGGCTCTTGAGGTACGCGATGGTCTCGTTGAAACGCGCCATCGTGGTGATATGCGAAGTGCCGCTGTGGTACTGGTTCGCCGGTTCGTCGCCGATGGTGATCAGCAATTTCTGAGAGCCGGGATTCCAGGCCGTCTGCTCGGCGGCCAGTTCCATCGCGTTCAGGTACCATTCGGTCGACCCATTGGCTCCGGGCAGAAGGTGGGTGGCAGAGGTGAAAACAGCCGGATCGCGAGTCGGCTGGCAGAGGATCAGCGCCCGCTTCTTGTACGTGGGATCGTTCGTGTTGCCGTCCAGCCCCTGCTGCATCAGGCCGATCCGCGTACCGCCATACGTATCGATGACGCCGGAGAAGATTCGGCCCACCTGACTCCGGACCGTCTCAATGACCGTACTCATGCTTCCCGAGGTGTCCACGATGATCATGATATCGAGGTTGCTGCCCACGCTCCCCATCGCCTGCTCGATGCGGTTGAGGTCGCGCATCCGCTCTGTGATATGGCGTCCCAGGCAGGATCTTCCGACAAACGGATTGCGGGTCATGGCGCCGGTTCCTCCCAGGCCATCCAGACTGCGCCCGCCGGGGGCGCGGCCACCTCGACCGACACCGTGCGCACACTGCTCCGTTCCCAGGAGTCATAGATGCGGATCAGAGTCGAGCCCGGTTGAAGCCCCGTGTGGACCACGCCCTCCGAATCGACCGTGGCGATACTCGAGTCCATGCTCTCGAACTCGGGCGTGCCGCTCGGGTTCCCCCGGATCGAAAGCGGAATCGCCCGTTCCACAGCGGAACGCGACACCACGATCTTCTTCGGAAACACGTCCCAGTAGCGGATGTTCAGAATTTCACTCACCGCCATGCCGTCTCCCTCTCAATTGTCCAGTGTGTTCAGGCTGCCGGTGACAATGACCGCGCCGCAGGCCGTAACATCCCCGATCCGCGCATTGGGCCGTCCCTCGGTGAAGGTGTCGAGGCTGCCCGTGACGATCGGGTTCACACTGTGTCCGGGGATCGGGCAGGCGTGCAGGTCTCCCATCCGCGCCACCGGGCGTCCGTTGACAAAGGTCCGCATCGCGCCGGTCACAATCAGGCCGCCGTGGCTGGTCGCGTCGCCCATCCGGGCCTGGGGCTTACCCACGTTCTTTCCTCCGCAGCCGGAACTGCGTCCGGACATCCAGTTCGCAGACCGTGTCCGTCCTCCCGCGCCGCTCGAGCGCGTTCTGAATCGCCCGCTGCGCCCACAAGGCCTGTTCGAGACGCCGTGTGGCCGAGAGGCTCTCCGGGTGGAGGCGGTAGTGGTAAAGAGGGTGGGAAAGGTACGCGATCTCTGTTACTTCCGAAAGCCGCAGGCAGAGGTCGTAATCCATCGCCAGGGGAAACGTGGCGTCGAACCCACCGACCTGTTCATAAACACTCCGCCGCAAAAGCCGAAAGTGGTGCGTCATGAAGTCGAGCAGGAGCCGCTCCTTCGAGTAGGGAATCCGGCACCGCCGTCCGAGTCCGCGCGACTGGCCTTCGGAGTTCATACTCCGGTGATCGGTGTACACCATGCCGACTCTGGGCTGGTGATTCAGAGAGTGGACGCATTCCTCGACGGCCGTGGGTTCCAGCCGGTCGTCCGCGTCCACGAGGGCCAGATAGAGGCCTTGCGTTCGCGCACACGCTTTCGCGAGGGCCACGCCGCGCCCCCGGTGTTCCGAGGCGATGAAGCGAATGCGCGGATCGGTTTCGCTCAAATCCCGGGCGATGTCTGCCGACCCGTCCGTCGAACCGTCATCCCACAGGATCAGTTCCAGATCGCCGAAGCTTTGCGCCAGCACGCTACCGACCGCCTCGGACAGATAGCGTTCGGCATTGTAAACGGTCATGACAATCGAGACTTTGGGTTGCATGGATTGCTCCTCACGGGTTGATAAAAGTCATGTTCGAGGCTTTCACGAGGAGGTTACCCCCCACGGCGTCCATCAGGATCGTACTGCCGGACTTGTCCGTAGCGCGCAGAGACTCGGCCCCCGCCGCGGCGTTCAGGACAACCGACTGTCCTGCCTTGTCGCGCAGTTCGATCTTTTCCGCTCCAGCCGTTGAATCGAGGAGAATCTCCTGCGTTCCGTTGAGACCCCAGATGTGGACCTGCTCGCGTCCCTTCGTGGTGTCGAGCAGGATCTTCTGCCAGCGTGTCCGCCCTTTGTCGCACGACTGGAGGTGGATCTTCTCGCGATCCTGCCAGGCTTCGAGCCGGACGAACTGACCCGAGAGATCGGTGAACTCGATCTTTGCCCGCTGGCCCTCAATCTGGGTCCGGAGATCGATCTGATTGCCCAACTCGGCCTCCCGTACGCCCCGCCGCAGGGTGTTCCCCGCCTGTGCCGTCCGCTTGACCCGGCTCTCGAAATGCAGCCCCTGTCCAGAGCGGTCAAGCACCTTCAGGCACTCCGCCTCGTCCTTGTCGTCGCACAGGATCGTGTGACCGGTCTCCGTTTTCATCAGAACCCGGAACCGGGGGCACGCGTACGGTGGATGCGCTTGGTACTTGCGGTGTTCCCGGTCGTCGTGGGTGTGGGGCTGGTGTTCGAGCCGGTCCCCGCAGTCCAGACAGGTTGCCCCGGAGCATTCGCGCTTGGACTCTTCGGGCTGTTCCCCCGGCGCACTCCCGGCCAGCCAGACCCCCGTCCAGATCGGGTGTTGCACAATCCCGCCCTCGAACTCGGCCCAGACCGACGCCCCTTCCTCGGGCACCAGAAAGAAGCCGCCATCGTCGTTTCCGCCATAGGGAAAACAGGGGTAGGCCCACTCCGACCAGTTCTCGCGTCCGGTTCCCAGAACGGAGGGGATCTCCATCCGGACCCGTCCCAGCCGTTCCGGGTCGTGGTGATCGCGGACAAACGCCCGGTACTTGCCGTACCAGCGGTTCTTGTAGCGGTCCTCGTACTGCCGCTCGGTGGTCTCGATCACGGGTGGCGACTCCACCACAGAAACGCGGCCGAACCCAGCGCGGTCAGAATCGCGGCGCCCAGCGACGCAGCCGCCGTCCAGAACGCTCCCGTCCGCGCCGAGGTGTGCATCTGTCGCTGCGAGACGAGCATCTGGAGTTGGATCTTGATCTCGGCCAGTTGCGTGGGGAGCCCCGTCAGCAGTTTCTCCTGACGCCGTTGCCAGTCCTCAAGCAGGATCAACCGTTCGCTCCACGAGGGGTGACCGTTGCCGCCCGCCCCCTTGAGCAACGCGTCCGTCCGTTCGAGCCGAAGATCGTGTTCATCCACCCGCCCGCGCAGGGTGTCGAGCCGCGCCCCCTGTGCCTCGCAGGCCGATTTGAGCGACTCAATCTCCCCGGGTACCCCCAGGCGTTCCACTGTTCCACTCACAATACTTCCTCCTTTTCTCGACATGTGTTCCACGCCGCTCCGCCGAACAGGCGGACGGCTTCGTACATCACATTCCGTTTCCACGCGGGGACACCCAGCCGCTGCATGAGCGTCAGAAAGACCCAGTCGGCTTCGGCCCGCGCCAGTTTCCCGGATTGATAGAGGTAATCGTGGACGACCGCCGCCGGGGAGTAGCGGCCCCACGGCGGCACAATCCGCCAGAAAAACCGGGGTACCGATGCAAAGTCCGTTTCAAAACCCTGCGGGACTTCGATTGTTTGTCCCCCGAACTCTCGCAACTGCACGCGGAACGGTTCGATCAGACGCGCCCGGATTCCGTCCTCCAGGAGTTCCACCCGGAGCGGGCCGTCCAGACCGATGTGGCCGTTGGGTTGCGGGATATGGAACTGAGATCCACCCTCCGAGACCTTTTCGGCGCCATGCCGCTGCCATCTTCGTTTCGCCCGCCACATTCTGCTTTCCGCCGTCATTGTCTCCACCTCGCTTTTCCCGTCGTTCGCGCGTCCACATGCACCCAGGTGGGGTAAATCCCGATCCCACCCTCGTGGAAGACCGGGACGGACTCGGCCAGTTCCGCCAGCCGCTCGGCGCTCCACCCTTCCGGCACAAGCACGTCGGCGGCCAGGCCCAGCGTATGCTGGCTCTGTTGTTCACCTCCAACCTTCCGGTTGTGCCGTACACAGCGAAACCCGCTCGACAATGTGAGCGGAACGCCCGCCTTGTCGCGCAGTTCCTGCAGCCCCCAGACAAGCGCCGGATGCACCGGTGCGCTGCCTCCGCAACAGTTCGTCCCCTTGCACGCGAACTCACTGCGGCTGAAATCTTTTGTCAGATCGCCCATCTTCTTCATCCTTTCCGGACCGCCCCTGTCTCGGCGTCCACCGTTACCATCGGCGGGGGAGTCTCCTGCGGCGTGGCCGGGGCTTCGGTCTCGTTCGGTTTCCCCTTGGCCGCTTCGGACTTTGCTCCCGCGCCCTTGCCCAGCGCGTTTCTCTTCAGTTTGAGTTCGCACGAATACCCGTTGCCATCCAGGCTGTGGCGGACCGAGTGGCAGTAGTACACGCCGGAAAACTTCCGCCCCACCCCTTTGATCTCGATGTTCTGTTTGGCCTTGAGTGACGGAATGCCGATCGTCGCCGCGTCGGCTTCGACCTGACGCAGTTCGGCGTTCCGAAACTTTCCTTCGGCCAGGTCCTGAGCCGGTTCCTGCCTCGGTTCCTCGTCGAACGCCTCGGAGCGCTCGTAACTGGGCGCGATCTGGCCGGTCTCCTGTTCTTTGTAAGCGGCTTCGCCCGTGTTGCCGTTCACCAGATAGGTTTTCTTCCCCAGCGAAGGGCGTTCCGGTGTGGTGGCGTTGTTCGCCTTGTGTTGGATCACGGCCTTCTTGCGCGGATCGACACCGATGGAGTGGGTTTCCGTGCCGCACCCTTTGGCCCCCTGTGACTGCGTCGAGGGGGTGAACGATCGGAGGAGTCCCTTCTTGTCTGTGAAGTACTCCAGCGCCAGAGCGGGCGTCTGGTCCAGTTCGCGCGGATGAAAATGCAGTTCATCGTCCTGAACGAAGAACACATACCCCGTCACGCCCTTGCCGTCCTGGCCGCGGGCCTTGGTGGCCAGTTCCCTCAGAAACTGCGCGTCCGACAGGTTGCTCTGCGTCACGCGCAGGTGCCGGACGTGGGTCGGTTGGATCACCGGCTTGAGGCCGTTGCTCGCGGCGATTTCCTCCGCAATCTCCGAGTAAAGAATGCCCGGAGCGGGCCTCTGCCAGACCTTCTGGTTATCCTTGCCCGCCAGTTTGAACCCCTTGTCGTACGCCTTGATCCGGATCGTCGGGTCGCCGCTCTCCGGAAAGTCGTAGTCAATGTCCTTGATGACCGCCTTTTTCCTCGGCGAGAGGTTATCGACGTACCCGAACCGGGCGACGATTTCGTTCCCTTCCTGAAAGAGCGGGTCGTCCACGAACTGGAGGTTGCGGTTCGTCACGCACAGTTCCAGCACGTCGAGTTCTGCCTCGTTGTCCGTGAACGAGAACGACGTGATCTCCTGTGTGATGTCCTTCGAGAGCGTCTGTCCCTCGATCTGGATCAGAAAAGTCGGCTTGAACGTGTCCAGTTCCATCGGTTCTCCCGTGGCGTGCAAAACGCCTCACGGGTTACATACCGGAAGAATTGGAAAAGTGTCGGGCTTCACGTGAAGATTTTGAAAAAAGACGGGAGGATTGGAATACGCGGGGAATAGAAGGAAGACAATAAAGCGGGATCTGCACAGTAGAGTGAAACGGTTCCTGTGCAGATCCCGCTTTATTGTCCGACTCTCCAGATCCAACTCTGACGCGGAATCAGCCGTTAATGGCTTCCTGGATCTGCTTTAATTGCGCCATCATCTCTTCAAAGTCTGGGGGAGGTGTGTCGAACATTCCAGCTGAGCAAAAATCCTCGCCGCCATTGCGGAGAGAATGTCGGCTTGTTCACGGATGGACAGACGCAGGAATTTAGGCATGCTGCAACCCCATTTCATACTTGATGAAGGCATCGTGCATCCAGGCGGGCATGGAAGGCGCGGCGGAGCGTAACGCTTCGAATTCCTCGGAGGCCAGTTGCGTATGGATGCGTTCGATTGTTTCGACCGTAACGCTGTTTTTCCCCAGGTACCACAAAGCCGTCAGGGCGATACCAGCCGGACGCCCCGTCAAGGCCAGTTTGCGGGGACTGGTATGCTTCAGGGTGATTTCCATCTGCCCCAGATAGAGGCGTCGACTGGGACCGCTCGTGTGAAAGATGGGATGTGTCGGTACCTGGGTACTGAATCCCATCCGCCTTGCCGCTTCGGCGCCCTGAACCTGTATGACGGCTCCCGTTTCTTTTGCGATGGCCTCTGCCACCTCCAACGGCTCGGGAGGAACTTCGCCCACATAGGGATTCTTCCGGGGACGAACGTAAACGCCACGGGCGGGACGCGATAGAACGCCTTCCTTGACGAGACGCCCCAGAGACTGATCCACCGCCGCACGGTTACCAAACATCATGAACGTTTGAATTGTAACGGGTTGTCCAGCCTGAAGTTGCTCTGCTTGTTGGCGAATTCTTTCGGTCGTGTTCATGGCGTTCCCCTCCCACTATCTGTCAGAAATATTAGTGCTTTTTCTGACAATCTGTCAAGGGGTTTCTGTTCCTACTCCAGAATCCGCATCTGAACATGCTCGACCGAGGGGATGCGCAGGACCAGCCCTGCTTCCAGTTCCAGAGGGAAGAAGAGGTCGTTGTAGTCGCACACGATCCACCAGAGCCGGACGTCGCCCAGGTAACGGTGGGCGAGGAGGTCGATCCGGTCGCCTTCCACGACGGTGTGGAACCGATCGTCGTAACGCGGAGTCGTGTCTATACGCGGCCGCGTGCCCAGGGAGTCGCCCTCTCCGTCCCGCAGGATGATACAGGCGGCATAGCGCGAGTTTTTGCCGATCATAAACGGACCTCCTGCCAGTTGACGGATTCCTCCACATATTCATCGAGTACGATCTCCACCTCGGCACGTTGCGGCAGCAGCGTATCCCGGTCGAACAGGTGGAAATATCGGGCCTTGACCTGACGTACGACACAGAGGACACCGGGGTAGAGGTCGCCGAACAGGAGCAGGACGCGGTGCGGGGCGTTTTTGAGCATCGTTCCGGCGTGCTCGGGATAGAGCAGGGACCGCAGCCAGTGGACCTGCTCTTTCACCGGTCCCTTGAACAACTCGATCTTGAAAGAGATCCGGCGCGCCTCCCCGGCCACATATTGATAGCGCGGATGGCTCAGGCCGGGGATCTTGATGGCGGCATAGTCCGTGGACTTTTCGTCGCCGATGTCGCTGGGGTTGTGCTGAAACTCGAGCCGTTCGCCCGTGTCCACATCGACCAGATAGCCGCTGATCTGTTTCTGTTCCCAGGGCATGGTCAGAGGGTCTCATAGTTGCGGATGCGCTGCTCGCGCAGGTCTTTGTAAACCGCTTCGGCGATCTGCCGTCCGTTGAGGCGGGTGGTGACGGTAAGCGCAATGGGCCGCTCGGCCAGCGCGTCGAGTTTCGCGATCAGGGTTTCGAGGAAAGGGCGGATACTTTCACCGGAGGTACCTCCACCGGGTTCCGACGAAAACGACCCGCCCGGTCTCTGAAACGCAGTAAAACGCTCGCGACCGGAATCCACAGATCGTCCTCCCATCGCGACAGGAGAAGGTTGTCCGGCGGCTCCGGCGAGAAGGGGGACACCCGGAAACGCCGGAAGGAACGGCATCTCCCACCGGGGCATGAAATTCTGGAGAACACCGGAAAGACCGGGAGTGATGGCACGGGTCGGACGCTCGGCTGGAAACGGAACCGCTCGCGACGGCCCCCTCGGCACAAAAGGACGAAGCGTCTGCGTGGCGCCCGCCACACCGCCCTTGAGACGCCCCCACCATCCCACGGTACGAGCCGAGACCGCCTCGGAAACCCTCCCGGCAAGGGCCTGCGTCCGACCGCTCAAACCGCTCCACAGGTCTTGCCCACCTTTGAGAGCCGCCTGTCCCTTTTCCCGCACCCAATTTCCAGCCGATCCCAGAGAAGAACGAAGGCCCTGGACCACCCCCGAGAACACTCGCTTGGGCAAATCGGCGGAGAGCCGCATCCCCTGCGCGAAGGTCCGAAGCAGGGCCGCGCCCGAAGCGGTCAGGACGGAGAGCGGGCCTTCCTTCGCGTCGGAGAAGGGGAGCAGATCGCGGAGTTTTCCGAGCGCCTTGCGGAGGATCTGGTAAGGATAGGTGGCGGCCGACCAGATCCCCTCGCCGAGACTCCGAACCAACCGCTTGCCCGCGTCGAAGAACCCGAGATCGCCCGAGAGAAACTCTCGCACGGTCCCGAAGACCTGACGCAATCCCGCAACCACCGGCAGATTGAGAAACACCTGCCCGATCCGGGTGGCCAGACCGGTCGCCAGATCCCCCATCGCCCCAAAGATCCGGCGGATAAGAGCCCAGTATCCGGTGATCACGTCCCACGCCCAGCGGAAGGGCGTCAGCAGAAAGTCGAACACCGCCTTGCCGATAGACTGGAGTCCACTCAGCACCGACCCGTCCCCCGTGAAGATTCGCCAGAGCGCATACACGATCCGTCCCACGGCAATAAACGCCTGCCCGAGCAGACGGACCGGCAGGAGAAACGTCCAGATGAACTTGCTCACCGAGACGAAGGTGCCGATCAGGGCCTTGCCCATCCACACCGATGCACGTACCACGACACTCAGAATCCGGATCGTTCGGGTCAGGGTGTTCAGAATTCCTCGCAACAGGAACGCCCCGATCTGGACGAGAACGCCCAGAACCGTCCCGACCCGGGCGCCCAGGGTTCGGAAAGCCGAGCCGTCCGCAGCCGTGGAAACCAACCCGAACACCTCAAAGACGGAGAAGAGGGCTTGATAAAGCGATCCATAGGCGGCCACGAGAGAGCGGACCGCCGGTTCGAGAATCGTCCGGACCCGGCCAAAACTGTGGGAGAACGCTTCGGATAGTCCCTCCAGATACTCGCGGATGCGGTAGTAAGTCCGAAACACCGTCACGACGAATTTCATCAGACCCGCCGACTCGAGTTTCCCGGCCAGTTCCGCCGACATTTGGCCTACACCCCCGTTCAGAGACGTGACCAGCGCCCGAATCCCCTGAAACGCGAGCGAGACCCGGTTCCAGACGTCCAGCACGGCGTCCCGCATCCCGCCCAGATTTTGGCTCCACGCTTCTTTCAGAAGCCACACAGACCCGATCAGGGCCGCGATAACCGCGGTGACCGGCCAGAGCCAGGCTGCGATCGTCGCTCCCACCCCGGCCGCCGCAGCGCCGATGGCGGAGAATCCTGCGGAGAGGGCGGGCGCCGTCACCCCGATCAACCCCACGGCCGCCATCACCGTACCCGCCCCGACGAGAAGCGTGCCCAGCGCCGCCGTCAATCCCAGGACCACCCGTGTCAGGCCGGGGACACGGCGCGCGACGTTCTGGAAACCCAGAATCATCTTCGAGACGCCCTGAATGACGGGAATCAGCACCGGCAGGAGAGTCCGGCCCAGAATTTCGGCGAGGTTGGCGATCTGCTGCTTGAGGAGGAGCATCTGCGAGCCGATGTCGAGGTTCATCGCCCGCGCCATCTCCTCGGTCGTTGCCGTGCCGCTCCGCATGGCCTTTCCGATCCCCTGGATGTTGTTTTCCAGCGATTCCATGCCCGACGACATCTGGAGAACGAACTTGAGCGCCTCGTCCGAACCGAATGCCTTCTTGAGTTTGACCTGCGTGGCTGCCTGGGAGAGGTCGGGGTAGAGACCCTGTATCTCTCTCAGAATGTCCGTAACGCCCTTGAGTTGGCCCGTCGAGTTGACAAACTCCAGCCCGAGTTCCTGGCCCGCTTCGGCGGCCTTCATCATGAAGGCCTTGTAGAGGGTTCCCGCCTCGGAGCCGGGCATGGTGGTCTGGAGTTGTCCGAGAATGGCGAGTTGCTCCTGAAGCGGAACGTTGGCCGACGCGGCCAGCGCGCCGATGTTCTTGATCGCCTCGGCCATCTGGGGACCGGTCGTCTTGAACGCGGCGACCGTCTGAGCCATCGCCCCGGAGAAAGTCTTCGCCCACTCCATGTCGCTCATGTCGGACATGAGGGGCTTGAAGATGCCGTAGCCGACCGTGAAGGTGCCCACCATCTCCTGGATACTGGCCTTGGTGGCTTTCGCCGTGAGAGCGGCCATCCCGGCGAAGGTTCCGACCGCTTCGTCGCTGAGGTTCGCCAGGGCGGACTTGACGTCGTAAGCGGCGCCGATGAACTCGGCCTTGCTGAAACCGGCCCACTGATTGGTGAACGACTCGGCGGCGTCCTCCAGTGTGCGCAGGTCCTTCGTGCCCAGGGACGCCATTTCGGCCAGTGCCCGCTGGGTGGCGACGGTTGAGGCGACCAGCGCGGCGGGAAGGGCCAGGGTGGCCAGTCCCGCCCCGATCAGTATCGTCCCCTTCTGGATGCGGTCCAGATTGCGGGTCATCCGCTCGCTGGCCGCCGCCACCGTGGCGTCGAGCGACTGCATGGAGGACTGGATGCGCTGCGCGTTCTGCGTGAACGCGTCCTTCATCGAGACGATGATACCGAGGCCAAAGTCGTTCATTAGAATAATTCCTTGAAAAGGTAAGGAGCCATGTTAGAATGACGAACGTTCATTGGAGATGGATCTTTTGTATCTCGTTGAAATCGCGTTCGAATAACCAGAGAAACTGAACAGATGAGCCGAAAACCGACACCCTCTTCTGAAGCGTCACTCCGATCTGAATACGGCTGCGCGTCTTTTCTGATCGTCATTTCGGGCATTGCTGCTTACGACATAATTCAGATGAGGATCTGGGGATTTTTAGTCTTATGTACCCCCGCTATCGGCGTCACAATATACTGGCTGTATGGACGCATTCTTCTACTTGTTTGTATGTGCGAACGGTATCGCACAGGAATTCGTGGCATTGTTATCACCTCTGCATCACCTAATTGGAGCGGCTACATTGAGAAGCATTGGCTATCTCGATTTGGTGACCAGTTCAAATTGTTAAACATGTCGGACAAAAAGAAATGGAATAAGACTCTATCGGTTCGCGTATTCAGCCACTTTTGCGGATATCAGGAAAATTATTGCCCTGCCATTATCCTTTATCGAGGATTGCGTCGCCCCCTCGTCTTCCGGTTCTTCTATGCGTTTCGAGACCACAAGCATGGGAATGAAGAAGCACTCAGAAATTTGGAGGATTGCCTTTTTAATCTGTTGAACATTGAGCGATAGGACCCTGCCCGTTCAGATCACCGCCGCTCCATTTGCTCGCGCTCGAAATCCAGTTGCAAGGTCGCTCATCTGTTACCGCCGCTTCATTCTTTTCTCAGGAAAAGCTTGACCCCATTCAGCCCGTGTAGTTACACTGTAATTATGAGCGAGCTGAAGATCCTGTGGGATCCCCAAAAATCTCGAACCAACCTGAAGAAACATGGCGTTTCTTTTGAGGAGGCTCAGTCGGTCTTCTACGACGAGCATGCCACCCTCTTTTTTGACGAAAAGCACTCCGATGCGGAGGAGCGTTTCCTGTTACTGGGTCTGAGCCATAAACTTCGGCTCCTGCTGGTCTGTCACTGTTACCGCGAGAGCGAATCCGTCATCCGGATCATTTCGGCCCGGCAGGCCACCCAATCTGAATCCACGCATTACACGAGGTCCTGATATGAAAAACGAATACGATCTATCGAAGATGAAGGCGCGCAAGAATCCTTACGCGCGCAAACTCAAAAAGCAGATCACGCTGCGATTGGACCCGGATGTCATCGAGTACTTCAAGGCGCTCTCCTCGCAGCATGACATCCCCTACCAGTCGCTGATCAACTTGTATCTGCAGGACTGCATGGCCGCGCATCGGACGTTGGACATGCGTTGGGCGACCTAACGCCGCTTCATCTGTTCCCGTTCGAACTCGAGTTGCCGCTCGAGCGCCTCGACGAATTGTCGGCGCGTCGCGAGCGGCAACGAACGAACCTCTGTCCACCCCCAATGCAGTCCGCCGTAAGCGAGAAAGAACGCGTCGCTTACGAGCGAACTCCGGGGAATAAAAAAGCGGGTTCGGCCTCGAGCCGTGTCCGCAGCAGGGCGCCGCATCCCCCACAGGCGACTTCAACCACCGTGTCGATCCCTCCGTCCACCCGGGCCATTTCCTGACGCAGAGCGCTGCGGTCGCGCAGCGGCATGTCGGCCAGGTCCTTCTTGCTGGGCGCCTTGCCGTCGAGACTGAGCAGGCGGATCAACATCGCCGACGAGATGCTGGGCTCCTTGAGCGCGGCCAGGCGTTTCTCCATGTGTCCGTCGAGGTAGCCGAACCGGACCGTCTTACCCGAGCCGGGGAGCAAAAACTCGAACTCGCGTTCTGTCCCATAAGGTGTGACTTTGAGTTCGTCAAGGTTGACCACCACGGGGTTGACCTCGCGGCAGACCGGGTTCGTGCAGGTCATTTCGAGTTCCACCTCGTCGCCGAGCGAGATCTGGCGCAGCCGCACCAGCGCGAAGAGCCGGTCGCCGGAGAGCAGATCGAGCACATCCTGCATGGAAGGCTCGGTCTTTACTCCGAGGCGCACGATGCAGTTCTTCAGCACCTGATTGATCGCGTCGCCCGAACGGATGAGCCGCTGGTTCGTCAACGCTTCCTCTTCCGCCCCGGTCATTTCGCGCAGTTCGATTTCCCCGCCGCTGGGGAGTTCAAAGACATACATGGTGTGTTCCTTTCAATCGTTTCTCAGTTTCCCGTTGCGGGTCTCCGGCTGTGTGACAGACACCTGAGAACCCGAAACAGGAGAACCGGCGTTTTACTCCTGCGTCCAATACTGAAACGTCAGGGTCAGCTTTTCGATGGTGTTGTCGGTGTTGGCGCCTTCGAGTTCGTCGTACTCGAGCGTCTTCACCCACGCGCCGTGAAGCGTCCAGCGGCGGGTCTCGTTCCCCGCTCGGTCATAACGGACGATGTCCACATCGCGCATGTAATCGGCGGGGAGACCGCCGACCACGGCGTTGACGTCCACCTGATTCTGGATCCACTTGCGCGCCGAGGCGTCGGAGCCGTCCTGCAGGATGCCCTTCTCGAGGGTGATGTCCTCGAACTTGACCCGTCCGGCCACCTTCTGGTCGAACATCGAACCGGCGGGGGCGAAGGCGACCTCCTCGAACTCGGTTTTCGGCTCCTGTCCCTTGTGGAACAGGGCCACGTCGAACCCGTTCACCTCGATGGCGAACTGCCAGTTTTGAAACAGACTCTTGGGCATGTTGCCGCTGCGCATTCAGATTCCCTCCTTTCAGTTGCTGAAGATTTCCTTGAAGTCCGCGCCCGTGGTGGTGAGGACGAAACTCAGTTCGATAAACTCGGCCGTGCGGGTGGGCTTGACGAAGATCCGGCAGACCATCTCGTTGCGGTCGATGACGGCCGGGGTATTCGTTTCCGCGTCGCACTGCACGGCGAAGTCGTACAGTCCGCCCTTCTCCTTGATGTCCTGCAGGAAGGGCTGGATCAGGCGCTTGAGCGCCCGCCAGGTCTGCGGGTGGTTCGGCTCGAAGACGACGAAGCGCGACGATTCGGCGATGGCCTCCTCGATGTACATCATGAGGCGGCGCACATTGACGCGGTCCAGAGCGGACGGTTGAGACTGCAGCGTGCGCTGCCCCCAGATGTTGAGGCCCGTGTCGGGAAAGACCGCGATGACGTTGACCCCTTCCGGGTAGAGCACATCGCGCTCGCCCCGGCTGGTTTTGTATGCGAGGGAGAGGGCGTTGAAGATCCGCCCCCGGTCGATCCCCGCCGGGGCGTACCAGACGTGGGTCTTGTCGTCGCTTCGGGCGTAGCACCCGGCGACCGCCCCGCAGGGGGGGATGAGTTTCTTCCTGTTCGTCACGGGGTCGCTGATCTCCAGCCAGGGATAATAGAGGGCGGCATAGGAGGAGTTGAACGCGGCGTGGGTGTAAAGGCCCTGTCCCTTGCGGAAATCCACCGCCTCGAGCGGCTCGAGCAGAACGGGAGTATCGGCGATCAGCAGCACGTCCTGCCGCCCCTCGCACCAGGCGATGGCCGCCGCCAGAACCGGTGCGGTCGTCACCCCGGGGACCATCAGCATGTTGAGTGCGTCGATCTCGCCGAAGGCGTAGAGGCCCGTGTGCTGGGACGGATCGCCGATGTAGTCCGAATCAGCCATTTCACCCAGCCCGTTGTCGCCCCCGGAGAGCGCGAACTCGCCCACGACGGGACGGTCCAGAGCCGCGCCGGTCGTGGCGGAGAGGTCGAGCACGGCGAGGTAGTCCGACTTCTCGTTGACCATGAGTTCCACATGGTTCGGCTTCGACTCGTCCATCGAGAGGTCCTTGAAGACCTCGACCGTCTCGCCCTTGTAGCGCACGACGAGGTTGAAGGCATCGTCTGGGTCCAGTGTGCCATCCTCGATCCGAACCGAGATCTTGTCGCCCCAGACGCCCTCGTTGGCCGCCCGGATCCGAAGCGCTTCCCGAGTATTCAGCCCCCCGGAGAGGTTGGCAGCCGCTGCGGCCACCACCACCCCGGAATCACCGGACGTTGCAACCACCAGCGCGGAGGCGGGCACGCTGGCCAGAATGGCCGCCACGACCTGCGGCGCCGTGCTGACCGGCTGGGCGGACGCGTTGGTGGCGAGGGCGACCGTGATCGCGTTCCCGCTGACGCCGACCGAGAGGGGCGTGTTGTTGCCCGCCGCCACCAGCGCGATCGAGATCTGATTGCCACCGGTTCCCTTGGCCTTCGCCGTCCAGACGATCCGGTTCGTTCCGGCGGTTCCGGTCGTCAGTGTGGCGGCGGCCCCGTCGCGCCCGTTGAGCGTGAGGGAGGAGCGAAGCGCCGTCAGCGTCCCCCGGTCGGTGGGGTCGGTCATGTGGGCAACGCGGGTCACATAGAGGACCTGACCGCCGTTGTCGAAGAACGCCCGGGCGGCGTAGGCCAGGTAGCCGTCGGGCGTGTAGCCCCCGAACCGGCTCACGAACTGCTCCCAGCTGGTCACCAGCACGGGCTTGTGGATCGGCCCCCGTTCGGCGATGCCCACCATCGCCGCCGCGGAGGTGGAGATTTGTTTCACGTAAAAACTGAAATCGGTCTCGCGGGTGTACACACCCGGCGACAGGTAATGCGTCATGGTCAGTCTCTCCCGGCCTGCGCCGCAGGCATGTCTTCAGACTTTTTTCCGCTGGCCGCCAGACCGGACGCGCGTTTTTTCGCGGGACGGATCGCGGATGTTTCCGGGACTTCTCCGTCCGGTTCCAGGTTCCCGGACTTTTCGGTGAGGGCCACCAGCCCGCGCCGCTCAGCCTGCCGCAGTTCGGGCGAGACTTGGCCCGCCTCGATCTCGCGCCGCTGCCGGGGACCCAGATGCAGGCTTTCCCGCTCGTCCCGCAGATGGAACGTCAGCGGTTGGAACAACAGGTTCTTGACCTCGATCATGCTTCTTCTCCTTCGGTTGGTTTGAATGTTCAGTGTGTTTCCAGATCCAGCACGAGGTCGCGGATGAGTTTTCCGCGCTGGACCTCGCCGTCATAAACGGGGCAGTCCTCGATGCGCGCCCGCCCGCTGGCCTGCCGCAGGTTCGAGAGATTGACCCGCCTGAGGCCCCCCAGCGGCAGGCGTTCCGTGAGGTTGAGCGAGCCCTCGGCCCCGATCTCGAGGACCGGGTGGGTTTGATAAAAACGGGCGACCTTTTCCGCGAGATCGAGCAGTTCGGCCTCGGTGTCCGTGGTCACCACGAGGTCGAAGTCGAGGTGGTAGAGCCGGGGCGCCCGGCACGACTCGAACGTCAGGGTCTCCGGATCCCGCTCGATGAACCGAGTCTGACTCCGCCGCGTCCCGTTCTCCGACAGCGTCGGTCCCTGCAGCAGAACACTGGGCGTCCGCTTCACCTCGAACACGTCATCCGCCAGGACCAGCACGGCGCCCTCGTGGATCTCGCGCTTGATCAGGCGGATGAAGGCTTCGGTCACCGTGCGGATTGTGCCCATTGTTCACTCCGTCAGAACCGTCCGGATCGCCCGGCGGTAGTTTTCCAGAATCTCTTCCCGGTACTGTTCCATGACCGGGTGCAGGAACGGACGCGGCGGGAGGACGATTGTCACCCCACTGGGGTGTTCGATCGTCGCTCCGTACTCCATCACCGCGCCGATGTTGACCAGATCCTCGCCGTTTTTGTGGACCATTCCCCTGAGCAGCCCGACGAACGCCTTGTCCGCCAGAATCTTCTGGGTGACGCTGCTCAACAGAAAACCGGTGTCGATCAGCGCCTTGCTCGATCCCTTGCGCGCGATCGTGCTCTCGGCCAACTGGACGAAGGGCTTCCCGCCCGGCGCCTGACTCCGGATGCCCCGCTGGATCTCGCGTACGAGGAGGAGGGCGCTACGGATCGTCGCCTGCCGGAGCGCCGTGGCCAGACGCGGCCCGAGGGAAGCGCCCAGTTTCGCCCGGGCCCGTTTCCAGTCTCCGAAGCGTCTAACCGGCATGGACCTTCACCAATCGCAGCGTCTTGTGCGTGACCACGCCGAAGAGCCGCTCCTCGACCACGGTCTGAATCCGGAACGTTTCGCCCCCGGCCATCAGCCAGTATCCGGCCTCAACGACCGCGTCCGGCAACACCGAAGCGGTCGCGTCGATCTCGCCCGGCAGGTCCGGAGGCGGCGTCCGGATCAGTTCGACGGGGGCGGTTCCGGTCTCGACAAAAACCGCCGCATCGTGTCCGTAAAGCGGGTCGCCCGCTTCGGGCCGGAGCAGTCGGGCCGTCTGGCCCGACGAGAGGATCATCCCCCGCACGTCGTTAATGGCCTCGGCCTGTTCGCGGATATTCAGGATCGGCATCGTCGGTGTTTCCCCTGTTCATAGAGAAGCGGACTCAACTGCGGCGTGACGAAGTAGTCGTCCTCAGCCAGAGACGCGTTCGGCTTCAGTTCCGCCAACCGCTCCCGGTACTGCGCCAAGAGGTCGTTTTCCAATTTAGCCCACTGCTCGGGCTGTTTCGTCTTGTCCACGCTCTTGTCGCCGCTCGTGAAGGAGAAGGCGCTGGCCGTCGCCGTACGCATGACCTGACAGGCCTGAATCCGCGCGAGAAGCAGCAGCAACTCCCGGTTTTCTCCGACCGGCTCGGGCTGAATCTCGCCATTGACCAGCGCCCACTCGACCCCGAGATCGCGCGCGAGCCGGAAGACGCTCTTCTGGAGGCAGCGCGTCAGCGTGGCCTCCGGGAAGAGGTCTCCGGCCGCGTCGCCCAGATCCGTGCGGAGGTTCGCCACCAGATCACTCAGCGCCACCGGCCACCTCCCGGAGTTTCCGGTCCAGGGTGTCGAGCACGGATCGCCGCTTTTCGGTCCCGAGACACTCGCGCAGCCGCTCGGGATCGTCCATCTCGGCCACCCGGGCAATGGCCTGCTGGGCGCTCAGTTTCGAGAGGTCCGGCGCCGGGTCCGCAAAGAGGCTCAATGCCGTCTCTTCCACGGGTTGCCGGTTTTCCGGTACCTCGCCGATCCGGGCCTCGCCAACCCTCACCAGGTACCCGGAGGCGAGCAGCCGCTCGGTCTGTTTCGACAGAGTATTCACCTCCGCCCCCTCGCCGGGCTGCAGTTTGAGCCCGGCATCCGGGACGATCAGGATGCCGGGACGGACGTTCTGGATGCGTTCCATCTCACCGCCTCCTTCCTCAGACGCCGAGCCGGATTTTGACGAGGAGGTCGGGACGCGTGACCCCCATGCCGAGTTCGGACCAGAGCAGCCAGCCGGTCTTGAAGCGGGTCTTCTGCTCGATGGCCTCGCTCGCGAGCGTCTCGCGGATGGGCATCTTGCCCACCTCTTCGTCGGGAACGATCAGGATCTCGTTGAGCGGCATGGCGGAGGTGAGCAGAATCCCGCCGGTGCCGTAGTTCTTGATGACCCCCTTGGTGCGCAGTTCGAGCTGGGTCTGCGGGTCGAGTTCCCAGTCGCGCAGGTCGTTGAAGCGCCGTCCCCGCATGACGATGTACTTGACCGTGAGTTCCAGGTCCTCGATGATCGAGATCGCCTCATTGAGCGCCGTGTCGGTCAGCGTCTGTCCGGACACCTCGACCACGTTGGCCGCGGGGACCGCCGCCAGGAGGACCGTCAGCGTCCGTTTGTCGATTTCTTTCCGGATTTCGTCCGACGCCGAGGTCTGGATGTCGGTCAGGGTGCCGATGTTGCCGTGCTTGAGGATCGAGATATCGACCATCGGCGCGGAGTGGATGCGGTGGGTGGGGAACTCGACCTCGTCCTTGCCGACCTCCTGCTCACGCGCTTCGCCCTCCTTGCTGATCCAGTGGGCCCGGACCGTCGGCTTCTTCTGGTAGATGGGCCGCTCGCCCTTGGGAAGCGTGTGCTTGGTGAGCAGGAGCGACGAGATCTCCTTGCGGGCGATCTCCTGCTCGATGGGTCCGGCAATGGCCGCCGCCAGGGCGCGCAGCCCCTCGGGCGACTCGATCGCCTCGCTCATGAGCCGGGCCATCGTCTCCATGTACTGCTGGCTGTGGATGTTGACCTTCTGTGTCTTCATGCCGCGGGATTCTCCTTTCGTTCAGACCAGCAGGCGGAACTTGAGCGTACCGCCGCTGACGGAAATGGCGCGGGCCACGACCTGTTCGCCCGCGGCGATCGTGCCGCCGGTGAGTTTGCCCCCCGCCGAGACCTTGAGGTCGTCTCCGGCGTGGATCGTCCCCTCGAAAACATCGGTTTCGTAAACGCCGCCGTCGCAGTAAATGCCCGGCAGGTCGCCTGCGGCGTAGTCCGTGATCAGAACGCCGAAGGACTTCACCGTGGGATCGGTGTTGACGGCGAACAGGTCGTTTCCGGCGATCCGCACGACCTGGCCCAGTTTGCCTTCTCCCTGCATCTGGCCATCGCCGTACGCGAGGCCCCGGTGGCTTGGGTTGATGAATGGCATGGTCTTTTCCTTTCTCTACTCGCGGGTGGCGGCCAAAGCGCGGCCACCAACCCGGGATTCATAGGCCGCCATGAAGCCCTCGCGCAGGCGGTCTTCGAGGCTGGCCTTGCGGTCGTCCACGTCGCGGGGACGCACCCCCGCGTCGCTGCGCATCGGTTCCTCGTCCGAGGCCCGGGCCGCTTCCTTTTTCTCCAAAGGTTTTTCCTCCACTGTTCGGGAGTCGGCCCGGGTCTGTTTGGTCAGGCGGCTGTAGGCCGCCTCGGTGGCCGAGAACGCCTCGTCCGACAGTTCGGCCAGACGTTTCAGTTCGCTGTCGCGCTCCTCGTCGTCGCCGAAATTCACGCCCTGCTTTTCGAGCCGCGCGATCAGTTTGCCTGCGCGCGAACGATTCGCGGCGGACTTCTGCTCGGCCTCGAGTTCCTGCACCCGCTTCTGCAGCTGCGCCACCTGCGCCTTGAGTTCCTTGTTCTCCTGCTCGAGTTCGGTGACGCGCTTGCGCGGGTCGTCCGTCACGGGTTTGTCGCCGCCGCCACCGGGAAAGGGCTTCCCCTTCGCGGCGTCCGACGGGTTTTCTTCGGGGTGTTTCTTCTCGTCCATGCCTGGACCTCCTTCTTTGAATTCGGAATGCGGAGCGGCGAATGCCGACTGGCCCCCCATCTTTTCCGTGTCCCCTCGTGAGTTTTCAGACGTTTCATTCCTCATTCCGCACTCCACATTCCGTATGTGCTCATGCGCCACCTGCAGGATGCGGGCGTTCTCGTCCGCGCCCTTGCGGTCGAGCAGCCCCAGACCCGTGAACGTGACGCCGTGCAGAATTTCATAAACGGGCTGTCCGCCCGATTCGCCCCCCTTGGACTTGCGCAGGTGCGGGCAGTAGTCGGCCTTGCTCTTCACCCGCTTGTGGCAGACCGAACACTCGCCCTCCTCGTAATCGCACTCCATCGAGACCTGGCTGATGATCCCCTTGCGCATGAGTTTGTGCGCCAGGCGCGCCTGCTCGCTCTCGCCGGTGTAGAGTTCCCCCACGCACTCGACCCGCCCGCCCATGTCGTCCTCGAAGTAGTCCGACGCGACGATCCCGCCGACGATGTCCGAGAACTCCTGCGAGTGCTGCAGGTCGATCTTCTTGTTGATGGCCGTGGCGTGACGCGCCGAAAGTTCCTCGGCCAGAAAATGGTCGCCGTTCCGGTTCGTCCCGGTCCGGCAGAGCACAAAGGTGAACTGCGGATCCCCGTCCGGCCCGGCCTGCATCCCCTCGGCGCTCAGGGACGCCCCGTCCCGCAGCCGGATTTCGACCGGCAGGGAAATATGGAAGTTCGCGGCGGCCTGCAGCGGCTCGGGTCTGACTTCCGCCTTCGCGCCCGCCGCCCGCTTGCAGATGAAGAGCCGCTCCTGGGCGTTCGACGCCTCGCCGTGCTTCGCCGTGATGGCGTAGTGGTGCTCCTTCGACTCCATCCGGCTCTCGCGCCCCAGCGAGGCGATGATCTGCGTCATCTGCTCCTCGTTGGGATAGGCGTGGTCGCGGTAGGAAATGAGCCAATGCGGGATGTGTTTCGCGTTTGTGAGAAACGATTCGAAGAACCCCTGCGCGTTGCCCTTGGTCACCGTCTCGTGGTCGGTTTCGTAATACTTGACCTTCGTGTCGGTCTTGAGCGTGAGCCCCTTCCAGTAGGTCATCAGCCCTTCGATGAAATGGTAGGACTTCTCGTAGTTCGTCGTGGAAAACTCGGTGGCGTAGGGCGGGTCGAAATAAACGAGGTCGGCCTTGACCCGGGGGAGCAGCGCCCCCACTTCTTCGCAGAAAGCCTGGCACGCCTGGCCGCTGTCGAACACCAGCGCGTTGATCCGCTCGATGTTCCCCCGCATCCGCTCCCTGAACTCGTCGGGATTGTCCTGCCTGCGCCCGAAACTCGTGGACGCCGAAAAATGCCCGAAGCCCCCCTTGCCGCTCATGCAGGTCTTGCCCAGCGCAAACAGCGCGATGTCCTTCTTGTACCCCTCGAGCCGCTCGCAGTTGCTCCGGATCGTGTCGATGACCCCATGCACCCCCTCGGCGAAGAAGATCCCGCTGAAGTTGTCGCGCACGAACGTCCCGGCCTTCGGGTTGTCCGCCAGGAGCGCGTCGATCTCCTCGCCGCTGACGCGCGTCTTCGCGTTCTCGACCAGCGCCCGCGCCGCGTGGTGGCAGTAGTGGAGCCGGTCGTTGGCCGTTACCTGAAGCCCCTTGCTCTTGAACATGTAGGCCACGACCGCCGATCCCGAGAACGCGTCCAGGACCGACTTCACATCGTCCGGCGTGTTCTTCCAGATCCAGTCCACCAGCTTCTGCTTCGAGCCGATGTAGTTCGTGATGTACCGGGGCCGCTCGTCCGCCGGAAGTTCGCCCGGCTCGCCCTTCCCGGGTTCCCCGGATTCCGATTCGTCCGTTTGGGCTTTCCCTGAGTCCGGTGTTGGGGCGTCCGGCCGCCGGGTGGGTGGCTCTTTCCCGGCCGCGTCCGCCCCCGGTTGTTCCTCCTCCGCCTCGCCGGTCGCCGAAAAGCCTTCGGCGGCCAGGTGAAACTCGGCTTCCGCTTCCAGCAGAAACGCCAGACGCTCCCGATCCGTGGCAAACAGTTCCATCTGCTTCTCCCGTTTTGCGACCCGGACGCCCCGCGTTTGGACGCGGAACATCTCTTTCACGGGTTACATACCGGAAGAATTTGAAAAGTGTCGGAGATCCGGACGATTTTTTTGAAAAAAGTGATCGGGCAGCCCGGAGAACGGGGGACAGGGGGTGAAACGGGAGAATTTCAGGGCTTTTCTCTCTGAGAAAGCGTCCCCAGAACCGCCCGCCCGCAGGATTCCAGCGAGGGGTACGCGACGCTCTCGACCTTCTCCCCGAACGAGCCGTCATAGGGGGAGCGGGTCCGGCGGTGGGAGTCGAGAAAATCCTCCGGCAGGCTCACCACCCCCGCCTCCACCAGCCGGTTGAGGACCCAGTTGGCCTCTTCTTTTCGCTCGAGCACTTTCGCCTCGCGGCTTTCACGGTAAAACATCTCGAGGTCCAGCCCGGGACCGGGTCCCTGCACCCAGACGCCGACCGGTTCGTAAACCGGAGGGCCGCCTGCCCCTTTTTTCAGAATGCAATCGATCATGTAGCGCAGTTTCATGCCCACGCCTCCGCGATTTCGAGGTGCTCCGCGAGTAATCCCGCGTCGATCCGCCGGAACAGTTCCGCGTTCCCGGCTTTGTAAGTCTGCCAGGCGGCCCAATCGGCGGCGAAATCCTTCTCCGTCACCGGCTCGATCATCTCGACGCGGTACCGCCGCCCCCGGTCGTCGGTCAGGTCCACGAGCAGCCAGTCGCCCCGAAGCGCTCCCTCCACTTCGTGGCGGAGCGTGTCGCGAACCTGAACGTCCACGATCTTGACCGTGTGCGCGTACTGCCAGCCGTTGTTGTACCCCACCGATTTCCAGAGCAGCCAGAAGTCGGAATGGGTGTGTTTCCCCCGGATGTCGAAGTGCGGCGCCACGCGTGTAACCGTGTAACTGTCCACGAGGTCGCTGAAAATCGGTTTGCCGTCCTCCCCGAACGCTTCCATCCGGCTCCCGCGCGTGTTGAAGAGCCGCAGCAACCCCTGGAGTCGCCCTTTTTCCTCTTCGATGAATCCGATCACGTTCCCCTCCTCATGCGGAAATCACCACGTCCGCGATTGGGCGCCCGTCGGGCAGCGCCGTGATGCCTCGCCCCAGAAAATTCTTGAGCACCCGTTCGCGCTCAGCCCGGCTCCCGGTCACGATCGTCTCGATGTTGTCGAGCAATGTGACCGAGTACTTGAAGATCGTCTCGTTGCTGCCCGATTGCGCAAACTGCTTCCACTCCTTGGGCTGACTCCCGCGGCGCCGCCGCACATAATCGTCGGTCACCCGCCCGAAGGCGTCGTGGTCGTAACTGACCGCGTCCATGCGCCGCAGGAGTTGCTTCTTGAAATAGAGACCGGCCGTGGCCGCTTTGCCCTGAGGCGGCAGTTTTTTGAGACGCGTGAAGAAGTAACTCGCGCCCCCCGTGTCCATATCCGCCGCGGGTGACATCCCCCCGGGCGCCACGCCGATACGCATCTTCTCGACCGTGCTGACCATCGCCCCGTTGTTCTCCAGAATGGTCTCGATGAACGTGTCCAGATTCGTCCCACCCGTCACCTGGTGGTAGAGCGCGTACCCCTTCATCTCGCGCTCGAGGTCCGCTTCCGAGAGGTCGAAGCGGTACTGCTGCCGGTACCCGCCCTTGAGTTTCCGGTCGAGAAACCCCTGTTGATATTCCCCCAGTGGGGCGTAACCCGGCATGCGGGTGAGGTCCCGCACCCCGAGCCGCTTCTGCCAGTAGTCGCGCAGCGTCTGGACCCGCTCGGTGACCGACGCGCCCCGCTTCTCCAGTTCGTCGAGGGTTTTCCGGTAGGGATCGCTCTCGTCCTCCTTCGCCACATAGGCCATCTTGCGCAGGTACATCCACTCGGCATGCTCGGGCAGCGCCTGCGACGCGTTGACGCCCAGCCCTTCCAGACGCTCCAGCGCGGCGCCGATCTCATCGGATGAAGCCGCCCGGGGGAGCGTCACCTCGATCTCGCCCCGCTGGGCGTAGAGGTTCTGGTCCGACCAGGGACGGTACCGCATCCGCATCCCGTCGGGAAACGTGGCCGTGTACTGCTCGCCCTTTTTCATGCTGTGGCCCCGGAACATGCCGCTGTTCGACGCCGCGTCGTCCTGAACCCGGATGGTCCCCTTGTCCAGCGCGCGCAGCGTGTTCTCGACCCCGCCTTTCCGGACGGTGAAGGCCGCCTCGGATTTCTTGCGCGCCGGTTCGCTCCTGCGCAGGTACTGCGTCAGATCGCCTTCCGTCCTGCGCCGCGCCTGACGCGCCTGGTCAATCTCCTCGATCCAGTCCAGGTACCCCTTTGCCATGCCGCGCACGTCCGGGTCGCCGTGTTTCAGCAGTTCCGTGAGCGCGGAGCGGTGCTTCAGCGCCTTCTCGATCGAGGCGGCGTTGTACTGGCCGTCCTGCTGGTGGTGGTTGATCGTTTTCACCGCCCCCAGAATGTCCGCATAGAACGCGTCCTCGTCCAGCGGCTTGCCGATCTCTTTGGCCGCACCGATCCGGTTCCCCTTGCTGAGACCGGCCAGGACACGGGCGTCCGCCTCGGGGCGCAGTTTGAACTTGAGCACCGTACGCTTCTTCCCCTCCCACGTCTCGGTGAAGACCAGCGCGTTCTGGTCCTCGATGTCGTCCAGGTCGAGCGGGAGTGTTTTGCCCTGCCACCCCAGCGTCTCGGCCTCGCGCAGGATCGCCTCCTCCGTGTCCGTGAAACGCTTGCCGGGGGGCGCGGCCTGCGAGAACCGGAACCCCGGATCGCCCAGAACGTCGCCGTAGTACGCCTCGAAGTCCCGACGCAGGTTGTGCTTGCGCGTCAGCGCCTGATCGCAGAAATGCTGGAGTGCGATCCGGTCGCCGCCGAACCGTCCCTCGGCGTAGGGACGCAGGAGGGCGAGGTAGGCGTCGTCGGAGACCTGCTCGACCTGCTCGATGGCGCGCAGCGTGGCCGACGGGTCGAACTTGAGCTTCCCCGCCTTCGCCGCCCGGAACACCGTGTGGTAGTACGGCTCCTGCTCGCCGAACGCCCGGTTCGGGTGGTAATCGAGCGAGAGTTTGTCCTGCCCCAGGAACTTGAACGCCTGCCCCTTGTCGATCCCGTACACATGTCCGTCCCGCGTCCGCACGAACTGCTTCGCGTGCCCGTCGTGGTTCGCGACCAGCCAGTCCAGCACATGCTCGCGCTGGATCTGCTCCAGTTCGAGCGTGGTCAGGTGTTCGGGAAGCGTGCTGCGGAAATCGAAGTCCTCCTTGAGGTCCGTCCGCCAAGGCTGGATCGACCCCGTCCGACCGCCCAGACGGATTGTCCGTACTTCGATCGCGTGGGGATCGAGCAGGCGCCCGATTTTGTAAGCGGCCTCCTCGCCCTCGGCGATGAACTCGTCCCCTTTCCGCTGGGGCTTGAAGAGCCATTTCCGGCCCTGTTCATCGCTCCAGAACTCCTTCTCGTGCGCCCCGCCCACCTCGGCCCGGCCCGTCAGGGTGAACTGGCCGCCCTTCACCTTCTCCGCCCACGCGCCGTCGAGATCCTCGAACTCCGACCCTTTCTGGACCGGATGGGGCGGGGGAGTCTCCGTCTTGGGCTGCGGTTTGGGGATCGGGGGTTTGGCCTCCGGGGGAGGGGTGGCCTGGGCGCCCTTTTTGTACTTCGCCTGGTGCGCCTGGTACCCGGCGTCCAGTTTCGCCTGAACCGCCGCGACCTTGGCCAGGTCCGTCTCCGTGAACAGGGTGACAAAGTCCTCCTTCGTCCCCCACTGCCAGTGCGAGACCTTTGCCTCCTTGGCCAGCGTCTTGAGATCGCCCGATTTCATCGACGCGATCTGGCTCTGGAAAATCTGTTTCTTGGCCGCGAGCGACTCGGCAAACCCCGCCAGGTCTTCCTTTCCAAGTAGGCCCCCCTCCGAAAAAGCCTTCTCCGCCTGTTTGACGGACGCGAGAAACTGCGGAAAATCCGCCGGATTTGGCGGGATCACCACCCCGGAGACGCTCTCCTGAATCTTCGCCTTGATCTTCTGGACCGCCGCCTGCTGCGTCTCCTGCTGGGCTTTCTCGGCCAACTGCTGCCCCGCGTGTTTCTGCAGCGCCTGGACCAGTTGCTGCTTGTTTTTCAGGATCCCGATGCCGTGCTTCATCTTGGCCAGGACGAGATTCTTGCCGCTCAGGCCGCTGTGGTCCACGCCCGGCTCGATCTGGTCGAGCAGGTCCACCGTGTCCTGCTTGGTCATGTTGAGCGAGATCCCCTCGGCCTTGGCCATCTCCTTCAGTTGCGAGACCGTCATTCCCTCGAGTCCCGGCAGCGGCGTGGCCTGCGCCATCTGCTGCGCGGCGAGTTGGGCTTGCTGAAACGCCGTCTGTTTCTGCGCCAGCAGCGCCACCAGTTCCGGCTTGGTGCGCAGCGCCCCGATCTTGTACTGCGCGAGTTGGGCCTGAAGCGCCGCGCCGGACAGGCCCGAGTGATCCACCCCCGGCTCCGCCAGGTCGAGCAGGGCAAGGTGTTCGGCCTTCGTCCGCGCCACCGACACGCCGTTCTGTTTGGCCAGTTTCTTGACCTGCGCCATCGTGAGCGCCTGCAGGTCCTGGAGGTTCCCCGTCTCGAAAGCGGCCTTCAGCGCCGCGTTCTCCGCCGCCTCGGCGTCCGCCATCCCTTCGAGCACATGGGGCGGCAGGATACAGGCGTCCCCCTGCGGCTCGGTCGGCGCCGCCTGGGCCGAAAGTTCCCCGCCGCAGATCACCAGCGGCCAGGCGGGCTGGTTCACGCACCGGCACTGGGAATGAGCAGGCTGCTGCGGAAACTTCTCGATCTCGAAGACCTGCCCGTCCAGCCCTCCGCAGACCGCGCACATCCGCTCGTCTTCCACCGCCATCCATTCGAGTTTCTGGATACCGACGCGCTGGTGAAACTTGAGGCGGCCCATGTTGTGCGCCCGCAGCACTTCCGTCCGGGCGATTGTCTCCATCCGGTACTGCGCCTTGCTGAACACTTTCGTTCCCGCCTGACGGAAGGACTCCTTGTCCTCGATCACCTCGCCCAGGTCCCGCACGAGGTCGTCCGACCCTTTCCCCGTCGCGATGCCGCTCAGGATCGTGCGCTGGATGCCGTCCGAGAGTTCGCGCTGCACATCCCCGGCCAGCGTCAGGTTGTACTGCGTCATGAAATCCAGCGCGTCGGTGTCGACGATCTGAAAGACCTTCGTGGCCAGTTTGTCGATCCCGTTGGCTCCCAGGTCCGCGTAGAAAGGCAGCGCGGCGTCGGCCAGTTCCCCGATGCCCGCCGCGATCCCCAGACCGAACGCTTCCTTCGTGCTCCTGCGATACGCGAGGGTCTGCTCGCGCTTGAGGCGTTTCATCGTCTCGGCGATCTCGCCCTGGAGTTTCTCCAATCCCTTGAGGCCCGCCAGTTTGTTCTCCGGCAGCGAGCCCAGGGATTTGTACGAGCGCAGAGCGGTCGTCACCTCGCCCTTCGCCTGCTTGAGCGCGCGGGTCAGGTTTGCGGTCATGCGGGCCGTGTAGAGGTCGCGCGCCTGGAGACTCTTGAGCGTAGCCGCCCGGATGCGCGCCTTGAGATCCGAAGGCATCACTCCGCCTCCCGGCGATCCAGGAAGCGGCAGGCGGGCGCGTCGAACGAACGCTCCCGGTTGTGGACCCGGCAGTGGTTCGTGTCGCGCTCCAGGTGCGAGCACTCGTCGCAGATCGAGTCGGACACGGCGCGCGTGGTCAGAGGCCTGCGATTCAGGGAGGCTTCCGCGACTGCGGGCGGCTCTTCCTCCGCGATCCCGAGCAGCTTGCGCGCCTGCGCGACGCTCAGAATCCCCGCCACCACCAGGTCCGCCACCGGCTTGACCTGGGTGCCGTCCAGCAGATCCACCCGCTGGTTGTCGCTCTCGCGGTTCGACGCCTCGATGTCCGGGTCCAGGTCCATCTTGATCTGCAGGCTCGAACGGCTGATGAGACGACGGTCGTAGAGTTCGATCAGCAGTTTCTTGAAGTCCACCGCGTCGCTCGGGTCCAGGTCGTTGAAGAGAAACTGAAGACTCTTCTCCTCGTACCCGTGCAGCCGCATCCAGTCGTTGAAGACCCAGTCGAGCAGACGCCGTGCCGCCTGCTTGATCTCGCGGATCATGACCATCATCTTCTGCATGCTCACCGAGGCGGTGGCGAAGTTCGGACCGTCCCCCGCCACCAGAGACCGCGACAGACCCAGCGCCACGACAATGTCTTCCTTCACCTCCTTGACCTTGTCCTCGACCTTGAGTACCTGTCCCTCGGTCCCGTGGGTCTCGACCGTCACGTAGAACGGAACGACCAGACCGCTCTTCATGTCCATCTTGTTGATCATGTCGCGCACCTGTTCGAGCATCTTCTGGTCGGGCATCACCATCTTCTGACCGAACGCGCCCCCCACCTTGAGCAGCCGGAAAGGGGTGGTCCACCGCTTGGCGATGGCCCGCTCGGCCCGGCGGTAGTCGCGCAGGAGTTCAATCGACTGAAACGCGGGCAGGACGAGCGAGTTGCCCCGCGGCGAGAAGGACGGAGCGTCCCACTTGAGGTGCAGCACCTGCTCGACCGGCAGGTCGATGGACTCGGATCCCGGCGTGTCCTCGGGTGTCTGCCGCGCCTCGATCAGTTCCCCCGCGGCGTACTTGACCTTCACCGACACCGGGTTGACGCAGACCACCTCTTCGAGGTCCTTGCCGTCCCGGCTGTAGCGCTTGAAGCCCACCGCGTCCCCCTTGACCAGCAGTTGCAGGATCATGTCCTTGACGAACGGCGTGATGCGCAGCCGCTCGAGGGCCTCCTGCGCCGCCGCCTTCAGGTCCTCGTCCTCGGCGGCGATCTTGATCTCGTCCCCCACCGCGAACGTCCGCCAGGAGTTGACGCAGTTTTTCACCAGCGGCTCCTCGACGTAGTACTCCCACGCCCGGCGCGCTCGCTCCTCCCAGGTGGAGGGGACCGCCTCGCTCGGGTGGAGCGCGGAAAACGTGGCCGAGTCGAGCGCGGCCACCGTGGCCAGCGGTTTCAGGCCGTCTCCTTGCGAAAAAATCCCTTCCGGGGCCTCGGAAAATTCGTTTCGGGTTTCCATGCGGTCTCCTTCTGTAAAAGCCGGTGGCGGGCCGAACAGGCGCTCTCTGCGGCGCCCCCGTGCAGTCCTCACGGGTTACATACCGCAAGAATCGGAAAAGTGTCGGGAAGGAGGTGCAGAAAGAGAAAAAAGCGGGACAGAACATCTTGAACGAAGTCGGAAACGACACAAACCCCCTTCACTTGTCGGGAAGTGAAGAGGGCTTGCACACGGGGATCTGGAACGACCATTTCAGAAAAACACCGGCTCCGTAAGCACCGGCTTCAGGGAAACGACCTCTTCCCCCGCCGGGTCGAGGTTCTCCTCCTCGCGCACCAGCAGGGCGCAGCGCACGGCGTCGATGATGTGGTCGTTGCCCTTGGAATAAATGATCTTGCCGTCGCGCAGCGTGTAGGTGTGCGTGATGAACTGGTCTTCCAGTTCCAGGTCGTCCGCCGGAAAAATGAGTTGCTTGCGCTGGAGCGCACCGTTGATGAGGCTGGTCATCAGTTCCTTCGTGCGCTTCTTGACCTCCTTGCCGTCGCGCACGGCCAGTCGCGTCATCCCGCCGAAGTCGTACCCCTTGAGCCGCCCCTCCAGCCCGAGCGCCTTGTACTTGTCCAGCGTGAGCAACTCCTGCACCACCGCCAGACCGTTGCCGCCGTTGTCCACGCCGATCCCCACCGGCGTGTAATACTGCTCCAGCAGCGCGATGATCTGTGCGATGTGCGGGTAGGTCACGTGCTCCAGGTGCAGGCGCAAGACCAGTTTGAGTACCTTGCGCTCTCCCACCTCGATCTCCTGAAACACCACGAGTTCGGTCGGATCGTTGGTGTAGCCCAGGTCGCCGCCGATCCAGAAGACGCCTGTCTGCGGCATCAGGTTGAGCAGCAGTTCCATCCGGTCGTGCGCCGCCTCTTCGTCCTCGCAGTCGCGCAGTTCCGAATCCGTGATGACCGTCTTCTGATATTCGAGCAGGTCCTGTCGGCAGAGGTTGAACTGTTCCACGTTAAACGCGCCGTAGGACGGCTTGCCGTGTTCGCCCGCCACCTCGTGCTGCCAGCCGGAGGTCTCGCGCCCGCCGTAAAACTCCAGCAGCTCCGCCTCGCGCTCTTCGTCCCATTTCGGATTGAGCCACGACGGCCAGCGGAAGACCTTGAACTGGTCCGACAGCGTCAGGCGGTAGTAGGTGGTGTTGCGCAGGCCGTTGGGCGTCGAATAGATGCGCAGGGTGCCGCCCGCGTTGAGACACTGCCTCAGCGCCTTCCACGCCTTCTCGGACAGCCAGGCGGCCTCGTCCACCCAGACGCGGTCCACGTGCAGCGAACGGAACGCGTCGCCGTAAGCCCCCGCCGGACGGAAATAGAGGATCGAACCGTTGGTGAACTCCACTCGGAAGTACGGCTTGCGGTGGATCTTCGGCTTGCCGAACTTCGTCAGCGCCACGCTGTTCATCAGGTCTTCGTTGTTGTCGATCTGGAACTCGACCTCCTCGATGACCGTGTCGAGGTGTCCCTGATGCGGCGCGGCGATCAAACCCTGACCGCCCTGGGTGATGAAAGCGTAGTGTAAGACTTGAGTAGTTAGGTTCCATGTTTTCCCTACCGCTCTTCCGTCGAGGTGGATGATGTTCCGTTCCGGGCAGAGCAGGTCTTCCTGCTGGTGGGGCCAGTACTCCCGCGGCGAGCCGTCGCGGTTCCTGAGGTACGCCTGTCCCCACAGCATCGGGCTGCGCAAGGTCTCGATGATCCTGCGTTCCGCTTCCGTCACGCGCGACATCAGCCCAGCCTGCTTCGGAGCGCGAGGCCCAGGATGACGCCGACCATCTCCCCGACCACCTGCTGCACCGCCAGCAGCGACGCGCGCTCACGGATGACCGACTCGATCTTGACCACGGCCCAATCGAGTTCTTCCCACTCGCGATAGCGCTGGCGGGAATCCTCCAGGCTTTTCAGGGCGTCCTCGATCTTCCCGGCGGCCAGTTTCGAGCCGATCTCGATGAGCGCCAGCCCGGCCTCACGGACCGCGCCCTCGTTCTCTCTCAGGATTTCTTTCATTGACCACGCCCCTCCTGTCCTTGAGTGTCCCCGTTGGCCCAGCGGTCCAGCGCTCCCATCCCTGCCTGCAGCCGCACGCCGATGCCCGCGAGCCGTTCCCGGTCCGGGTACCCGGCCTTCTCCAGAGCCGCGTTCGACTCGGCGACATACTCGGGTGTGTACCTGTTCAGCGTGGCGATGGCCTCTTGGATGGCAACCGGGGGCCGAGTAGTCTGGCAACCGGCCAGCGCGCCGGTCAGAGTCAGGGCGATACACCATTCGATGACTTTCTTAATATTCGTTTTCTCCGTTTCATTCGGGTTTCAGATTTCTCAGGTTTGCCGTCGGAAGGACTTGATTTCACCCGGCAGTCCAAGCGTGTATGTGCATGTCGCGGGTCGAGTCACCCGCGCGCCACTACTCAAAGGAGGATTTTCCAACCATGCCAGACCTGACGATCCACGAAGCTGCGCAGGCGTTTCTCGACCACCTGCGCGCGCAGGGAAAGAAAGAGCGGACGCTCTACACCTACGGACGCGACTTCCAGATCATCGAATCGTTCTTCGGCGCCGAGAAGCCGCTCGTCTCGATCCGCACGCCGCAGGTCGGGAAGTTCTTCAAGTCCGACCACCTGCTCCGGATGCCCAGCGGGAAGGAACGCGCCAAGCCGACCCTCGACAAGACGGTCCGCGTTCTGCGCATGTTTCTGGTCTGGGCCAGGGAAACCGGGCGCCTTACGGAACTGCCCCTGCCCCGGGACACTCCCATGGGTCACAGCCGCAAGAAGGAGCAGGGCGATGACGAGCAGTAACAGCGCGACGATAGTTTCCATCGCCCCGATCCCCATACCGTTCGACGAACGCATCGACGCCTTCTGCCAGCGGCTCCAGGCTGAGGGCCGCTCGCCGCATACGCTGAGCGCGTACCGGCGCGATCTGCTGCTTGTAACACGGGTGCTCGAATCGGTGTGTCCCGGTGTCGCACTGGCCGGAGTGACGCCGGGACTGCTCGACTCGGCGCTGACCGAACCGGCCATTGCCCGCACCGCCACCGGTCCGCGCTCCGCAGCCTCGCTCCATCGGCTCAAGGCCGCCGTCAAAGCGTTCTTCGCCTGGGCTGGTGACAGCGGTCTGATCGCCGAGAACCCGGCCCGTGCCATCCGGCTGAGGCGCCTGCCAAGGAAGCCGCCGGTCTTCCTGACCCAGTCCGAGAAGCGGCGGCTCCTCAGGGAACTCAAAGGCCACGTCGCCACGCGGGATCGCCGCGACCGGGTCATGATCGAGGTGCTCCTCGGCACCGGCATCCGGCTCGCCGAACTGGTCGGCCTCGACGTGGACGACGTGGACCTCGACGCCAAGCACCTGCGCGTACGGGCGAAGGGAAATGTTTCCCAGGTAAAATTTCTCAAGTCCGATCTCCGATCCCTTCTCCGTGGTTACCTGAACGAACGCCGCCGCCAGACTCAGTCCGAGTGCCTGGCCCTCTTTCTCTCCAACCGCGCGGCGCGCATCTCACCGCGTCAGGTGGCCCATCGCCTCCAGCACTGGCTGACCAAGTCGGGCATCGGGAAGTCGCTCTCACCCCACAGCCTTCGCCACACCTTCGCCACCCACCTCTACGACGCCACCAGCGACCTGCTGGTGGTCCAGCGCGCCCTCGGCCACCGCGACATCTCAACGACCGAGATTTACACCCACCTCATCGATGGCCGACTCGAAGACGCCCTCGAACGGCTCTGACCGCGCCGGTCAGTTTTTCTCATGACACACCCCGATCTCTCGGGGTGTGTTTCCGCTTCGGTGTGGATCATCCAGACAGTCCCTGTCACAGTTCTCACAGGCAGCGAAGAAGAACACACCGCCCGTTCCATCTACGCTTTGGGCTGGAAAGATTTCTTAAGAAATGTTTCCACGGAACCCATCCCATTGTCGGAATCGGTCGGCGGAGTCTGTCACTGGACACCCGCAGGACACTCCCGAGACGTCTGCGCGGTTTGGACTGCTGCTTCCCGAAGTCTTCCTTCCGCCATCGAACAATAGTCGGGTTTCATTTCGATCCCCAGAAAGCGCCGTCCCTTTTCCAGAGCCACCACGCCCGTTGTGCCGCTGCCGGTGAACGGATCGAGGACTCGGCAACGTTCCGTTTCTCTTCCGGAGCACGAACACGTAGCCTTCCATCCGTCGCCAGTCTGGGGCTTCTCCTCCCCACAGGTCCGCCGCCAGGGCGCGCCACAGACCGGGCAGCAACCGCGCTCGCTCGTCCCGGCCAGCAGGCACGGCTCGACCAGTGCCGGAGGGAACACGGCGAAGTGAGCGCCCCGGAAAGACTTTGAGGGGATATGCCAGACCGTCCGGCGGTTACGTCGGGTCTGGACCTTCGCCCGTTCGCTTCCCATGTAACGGTCGAAATGGTTCTGACGTGCCCCCGACCGGTACCCGCGCTGGGTGTCCCCCTGCCACTTGCGCCCCAACCGAGCGGCGCTTTCGGACGTCACGGGTTCGCCGATCGCCTCCGCGTCGTAATAGTAGCGTTCGCTCTTTGAGAGCAGGAACACGTACTCGTGGGAGCGGGTCGGGCGGTCGCGCACACTCTCGGGCATGCAGTTCGGCTTCTCCCAGACAATGTCCGACCGCAGATACCACCCGTCTGCCTGGAGGGAAAGCGCCACACGCCACGGCACGCCGATCAGGTCCTTGGTCTTCAGTCCCTTCTGCGGCAGGCTGTTCGCCGGACGCCAGGACCGATCCTCGTACGCGGTGCGCCGTATCCGGCCCGGCTTCCAGTTCTCCGAGGGGCCTTTCATGCGCGGACTGTAGTTGCCCCAACTCCCCGCATAACTGTCCCCGAGATTGAGCCAGAGGGTTCCATCGTCCCGGAGCGCCCGGCGTACCTCCCGGAACACCTGAACCAGGTGAGCCACGTACCGATCCACCGACGGCTCCAGTCCCAGTTGCCCACGCCAGGCGCCGCAACGCGTACAGGAGTCCTCCTGCCATTCATGGTCGCATTCCGGCGCCCCGTCCCAGACCGAAGGGGGAAGACCATAGTCGCGCAGCCCCCAGTAAGGCGGGGACGTGACGCAGCAATGAACGCTTCCGGTGGGAAGCGAGCGCAGGACCTCGAGGCAGTCGCCCTGCCGGAGTTCCCAGTTCTGTCCTTCTCTCTTTTCCATCGCAGGCCCCTGGAAATCTTTCTTCATCTTTTCTTCCCTCCACCCGATTCCGGCCATCCGTTGCTTTTGCTGCCCGTCTGAACGTAGGGGGCTGGAAACAAGGCTCAGGAAAAGTTTCCCGGAATGTCAACTAATGCGTATTCTAGGACATCTCAGTCCAACCCCTGTCTCCGCATCGTCCCTGTTCACGCGGGTCCGGCGAATCGCGGAAACGGTGTTACTCGACATCTTCTTCGCGTTTTCCACGGCGGTACGGACTTCCATTCCGAGATTGACTCCATTTGCCCATCTAGTGCATACTCAAAGTGTGCAGAATGGAGGAGGTACCCAAATGGAAGCGACTCTTTTGGACATGCGAAGAAACCCCAAAAAAATCCTGGATGCGATTGCCCGTAACGAGACGGTCGATCTGACCAGTCGCGGAAAAGCTATCGCACGCGTCGAGCCTATCGCGGGCGGCAAGCGTCCCAGTGCCAGCGAGCATGAGGCGTTTGGCATGTGGTCGGACCGCTCCGACATGGCCGATCCTGCCGCATACGTCCGCCAATTGCGGAAAGGCCGTTTCGATGCTCTTTGACACCGACGTGATCATCTGGGCTCTCCGCGGCAATAAACGAGCGGCCGCAACAATTGACGCTGCCGATCGGTTGGAACTCTCGGTTGTCAGTTTCATGGAACTCCTCAAAGGCGCCCGAGACAGAAAAGACCTGCGTCTGACCAAAGCGTTTCTCGTGGATCTGGGTTTTCATATCCTGCCGCTTTCGGAGAACATCGGGCACCGCGCCGCAATCTACCTCGAGGAGTATGGGTTGAAATCCAACCTGGGTGTTCCCGATTCCCTGATCGCGGCAACGGCTGTGGAGAATGCTCTTGTGCTTTGTACGGGCAATATCAAGGATTACCGTGCCATTTCCGAAGTTGAACTGAAGCCCTTTCGCCCATAGTTCCTGCATTCAGTCTTCTCCTTTGGGGGGCGTGGGTTGTTCCCCCGACTTTTTGAGCAGTTCCGCCGCCCAGTCGGCGGGCGTGGTCTGCGGTCCCTTGGGCTGGTCGGCCTCGCGGGTGATCTTGGTGGCCTTCAGGTCCTTCATGTGCGCCCGGATCATGCCGTCCAGTTTCTGCGCGGCGTCCATGTTGCCCTCCTGAATCGACCGCATGTACTTCACCGTGTTGATCGCGATGAACTCGATCTGGATGAAGTCGCTGGAACGGTTGAACTCGAAGTCCTGGTAAAGCCGCCCGATGACCTCCTGGAAAAGCACACGTTCCTCTTCGTCCAGGCACTTGTTGGCGAAGATGCCATGCTTCATCGCGTTCAGATGGTTCAGCGGCGCTCCACCACTCCGTTTCTTGGGAGGGGGAGTCGCCTTGCCCTCGGCCCGCTGCCAGCAGTCCATCTCGACTTGATCCCGTCGGTTCAGTTTCTTCATGGTTCCCACTCAAAATGTGCTCCGTGATCCCCCATCGTCGGACTTCGGGGCGGGATACGAAAATCGCAACGGACTGATTTTCCACGTGTTGCCACGCCGGATCGTCGCCTTGCGACATTTCCTGCAGGTTACATACCCGAAAATTTTCAAAAGTGTCGGGCTTTCGGTCACTTTTTTTTACGGCAATGCTCTTTTTCCGCGGCGAGGATCTGGTTGACGCGCCGACGGGAGACCCCGGCGAGGCGCGCAATCTCGCGCGTGGGGACACCCTGGGCCTTCAGGGCCTGGACCAGTCGGCGCCGGTCGCGGAAGAACTGGCCGGTCGGGGGGACCCAGAGCAGACCGGAGCAATGCTTCTGGACTTCGGCGAGCAGTTCGGGCGGCAGGACGCTGCGGGCGTTCTGGTAGGACGGGGTGGTCATGCGACGGGGGTGTCCTTTCGCGAGCGGGGTGGGAAGACGTCCGGGTTGCTGAAGCGCAGGGTATGGCTGCGGCCCGCGCGGGTGTGGACGACCTCGATGTGGGTTTCGGTGATTGCGCCGGTCTGGGCGTCCGGCCCGAGGAAGCAGACCAGGCCGTAGTCCGGCCCGAGGGGGAAGCGGAGGCGTCCGCGGTTCTGGTAGAGCCGCGCCTCGCTCCAGCCCAGGGCCATTGCGGCGTCCCGGATGGCGTCGACCTTGCGGACGGCTTCGGGGCTGACCGGCTCGAAGAATCTCCACTCGCCGGTCTGCGGGAACAGGTAGGGGGGCGGCTGGCGGTTGGCGGGCGGGACGTAGGCGGCGGGGTTGAACTGGTGCAGGGCGGCCTCGAGGGCTTCGCGGCCGTAGTGCTCGACGGCCCAGGCCTGCAGGCCGTTGAAGCGGCTGCGAAGGCTGTCCCAAGTTGCCTGAGGCATCTGTCCCGCCTCGAATGCCCGCTTGGCCGAGTCCATCCGGCGGCGCAGCCAGGCGAGGTAGGGCGGATCGACCTTTCGGAAACAGACGTCGCCGATGAAAAGATCGTCCGGGTATGTCTCCGGCGCGGAGGTCTGGCGCAGGTCGAGGGCGGTGGAGGCAAAATAGAATCTCGGGTGTGTGGGTGGTGTCGTCATGGAAATCTCCCTGGGAGCGCGGTGGAATTTTGCTTCCCAGGGTTACATACCGGACGAATCGGAAAAGTGTCGGGATGGCGGACGATTTTTTTTCAGACGAGGCGGCAAAGTCCGATTCTCGCTCCGGGTTACCCACGCAACCCACGCAACGCATATAACTTTCTCACAAATGCCTCCAACCCCCTTTCCTATAGGAAATGCGTTTGTCACGATTTCTAAAAAGTTCTATGCGTTGAGTGGGTTGAGTGGGTTGCGTGGGTAAGAGTTGGGGTAAATTTGGCTTATTGCATTGATAAAAGGTGAGTTAGGTGAAATTTAATGCCGAATCTTCGGGTTACCCACGCAACCCACTCAATGGGGGGGTAAACTTTCAAAATCTTATCCAAAACGATGCGTTTTTACCCCGAATCGGTCAGATTTTCGATAATTACCCCCCCTGTTGAGTGGGACAGATTGACGCACTTGGCGGTGGGCGTAAAAATGGCGTCTGGAGTGTGTGTTGAGACGGTAAAGCGGATAGCGGTTTTCGATTCGAACCAGATGCTCGCGCGTGGGGTTTTCGTGAAAGTTTCGTGCTTTGGAGGAGCGCCGGAAAGTGGGAAAGGCGCCGCGATTTTTCCGGGGCTTGCCGGAGCGGCGGGTGGAAGAACCGTCTGGGGGACGGGAGCGGGAGGGGGGCGATACGGGGCGGCGGACGGTCGCTCAGGGGTCTCGGACGAGCCGCAGGGGTCCGAACCCTGGGAAGCCCGGGGAGAGCGTCCTGGGGACGTTTGGCGGGGCGTATGACCGTGCGTGGGGGAGAGAGCCTGGACCACCGCATTGTTCGGATGGCTCTTCAAAGGTCTCGGACGAGCCGCAGGGGTCCGAACCCTGGAGAGCCCCAGTAAAACCGCCTCAGACGCTTCTGGAGCGCCTGAGGCGGGGTTGTATGCGTGGGAGGTGGTGAGTGCTCTCAGCCCCGTAAGGCTGGCTCAGAAGGGCATGAGGTTAACGTCTTCGGTCGAGACCGGTTGTGGGTTGGTGAGGGCGCCGGTTCCCACGCGATCGAAAGTATAACACTTGAGTGGCTGGTAGTCGGAGTACTGGGGACGCCAGATATTTTTCGAGCCGAGAAGAATGCGGTAGTCCTCGATATCCATTGAGGATGCGCCATCGAATGTTCGCGAGAAAATGGTTCCGATGCGGCGTTTGCCCGAGTCGCAATTCCACTGTTTGAGTCCCGGGATGGCGATGTCGTTTTCCTCGGCGAATTCGTAGATCTCGGAAGCGGTCAGTTCCTGGCCGAGTTTCCCCAGTTCTTCGACCTGAGCGGCGATGGAACGGATGAAGCCTTTGTTCGGGTCGCTGACGCGTTCACGGGCGGCGTCGTGCCCGTCGAGCAGGGGAGCGGTCTCGAACAGGTTCTGGACGATCCAGTCGAGCGAACAGGCCCAGTCCCGGAAGTCGTGCCGGGACTCCTGCGTGCGGGGCTTGCCTGCGTCCAGCCAGGCCCGAACGACGGCAAACACGCAGCCGAGGTAGTAGGATTGTCTGGCCCGCACATGGGCGAGCAGGTCGCCTTCCGGGTATTGCCGGAACGGCGCCGTGCGCGGGCGCTTTCGGATACGGATGATGGCCGAGCGGTTGGCAAAGTCGCGGGTGGTCTCGAACCCGTTGGACGAGACGAAGATGAAGAAGCGAGACGGGTCGATCATCATCTCGCCCTTGTGGGGCACGCGGACCGGGAAGGCGCGCTCAGAGGTCATGAAGGCTTCGAGGTTGGGCGAGTCGAGTTTGCCGCGCAGGTTGTCCATCTGGATGAACGGGCGGCCTTCGGAGAGCCGGGCCGAGAGGGATTCGTCAAAGGAACCGACTCCGCCCATCTGGCGTTGCGTGATGATCCGGGGCGTTTCTTTGTAGAGAGCGGCCACGACCTTCTGCCGGTAGGTCTTTCCCGACTGGCTGGTGTTGGCCTCGGCCACATCGCAGGGGACCAGATGGAGCAGGCCGCCTAACCGAAGCGCGGGGGTGATGAAGGAGGCGAGCGCGCGGCTGCGGTCGCCGGGGCAGACGAAGTCGAAGTCGTCGAGCAAGGCGCCCAGAGCCTGCGTCGCCTCGCTCAGAGGCACTTCGGGAGGCGTCTGGCCGGAGGTGATGAACCAGCCGGTCTTCGGGTCGTAACCCTGGCCCAGAACGCGTCCCTCCTCATCGATGAGCGGACAGCCGGACAGACCGGCGATGGCGGGCAGGTGCTCGCGCGCCTCGGTGGTTTCCAGTAGCGCCTTGGCCGTATCGCGGGGACAGACGGTTGACCTGAGATCGAGTGTATTGTGCGGTCCGGCCCGATACACGCGCACGTCGAAGTGTTTTTCGATGCGCGTTCGGAATGCGTCGGGAGAGAGGATCGACAATCCGGTCTCACCCTGCGTCTCGACAATTTCCACGACCCGTCCGCCCCGCTGAAAGAGCACGTGTTTTCTTGCGATTGCGGGGAAAAGCATTCGGGCCGTGTCGCTGAACCGTTCCCCGTGCGCCTCATTGGGCAGGATCAGCGGGGGCAGGCCGCTGCCCGAGCCGCAGATCATGGGCTTGCTTTTCCCATCCTCCGGGGCAGGTTCCGAAAACAGGATGGCGTCCCGCACGAGTTCATCGAGCGTTTCACGGGGATTTTCTTCGCCTCGCAGCCGCTTGTCGAGATCCTCCGTCTGTGCCGGTACGAACCGTACCAGGCATCGGACATTGGCAAGCGCCTTGCCGATCCGTTCCAGCCATTTGCGTCCCGCTTCATCGGGATCGGGAAAGAGGATGACTTCCCGTTTGACGAGCAGTTTCTGGAGGTCCTGAACGCACGTTCTTGAGGGCTGCGCGCCGGGTGTGGCGACCACCGCGGGGAAACCCGCCGACAGAGCCGCACAGGCGTCGGCCTCGCCTTCAACCACGAGAACCTGGCGGGTGTCTTCAGGCAAGGGCCAGGGGCAGAGCAGGCCGCTTTTCGATCCCTTGCAGGACAGGGCTTTCGATCCACACGAGAAGGGCTTGCCGTCGCTGCGCCGCCGCCGAAACCCGCTGACCGTTCCCTTTGCGTCGCGCATGGGGAAATGGACTTCCCGGGGCGCCTGCGCGTTCCGGGATTCCGCTCCCAGTGCGTGCAAAGCCTCGGGGCGCCAGCCACGGACCTGCGCCAGTTCTTCGATGGCGTCGAGCCGCATAGGTCTGGCAGGCGCCCTCGGGGCTTGTTCGCCGGGAGAGTCGAACGAACGTTCCAGCACGAATTCGACCGCCTCCCGGAAACTCACGCCCCGCACCTTGCGAACCAGACCGATGGGGTCCAGAGTCTCTCGCGTGGCGAAATCGAAGAAGATGTTCTTTTCCCCTCCCAACTGGCACGAGGGGTTTTTGTCCTCGCGAAAGGGAGACCGAATCGTTGCGTGGCCGTCTTCGACGCGAGGCAGGCCGAGGCGTTCCCAGACCTGCCGGATGGGCGTCTTGCGTGCCGCGTCGATGTACTTGTCGTCAATGCGAGGGGACATCTATTCGTACCTTGCCGGGGAATCACATGGAAAGACAATGTGCGTTCGGAAGAAGATAGGAGAGCCAGGTTGTCCGTTGCTGCGCCGACCCGCGCGTCGCCGCTTCCCGGATGCCCGATCGGTCGCCGAGGAGGATGACGCTCTTGCGGGCGCGCGTGACGGCGGTGTAGAGTACCTCGCGCCGGTTCATGAACCAGCTGCTCTTGTGCATGATGACAATCGCGCAGGGAAACTCGCTGCCCTGGGCCCGGTGGACCGAAAGCGCGAAGCCCAGCTGGATGTCGCGCAGAGCGGCGTCGTTCTTCTTGATCGCGATTTCCTCGCCGTCGAACTCGAAAACGTATGTTCCGTCCGGCCAGATGTTGCGGACCAGGCCCACCGTCCCGTTCATTACGCCCAGCGTGTAGTTGTTGCGTGTCTGAATGACCTTGTCGCCCTTCAGCAGAGGCGGGCGATGGTTGGGCAGATGCGGCGGGACGTTCACGCCAAAGCGTTTCCTCTGGACCAGGCGCTGGATCTCTTCGTTGAGCGCCTGCGTCCCGAGTGGGCCTTTGTGCGTGGGCGTCAGGACCTGCACATCGCGCAGGAGGTCGAAGCCGAGTTTCTCTTCGAGAATGTTCGAGAACAGTTCGCGCAGGCAGCCGGTCACGCCCAGGGGATCGGTGAAGTGGTCCACCACGTACCAGTCGCTCCGCCCGTCGGGACGTTTCTCGCTGGTCTTGCGGACTTCGCCCTTGAGGATGGCCGTCGAGTTTTCTTTGAGCACGCCCGCCTGACGCAGGCAGACCTCGAGAATCGTGCCCGGCAGGGCTTTCGTTCGGATCAGGTCGCGCAGGACGTTGCCGGGTCCCACCGGCGGCAACTGATTGTGGTCGCCCACCAGAATGACCGAGGTCCGGGAAAGATCGAGGGCACGGAAAAGGCGCCAGGCCAGCGTCACGTCGACCATCGAGAGTTCGTCGACGATCAGCACATCGGTCTCGATAGGATCGTCCGGTCCCTTGGCGAAGGTCCGGCCGTCATAGCCGAGCAGACGGTGGATGGTTTTGGCCTCGCATCCCGAGAGTTCCTCGATCCGCTTGGCCGCCTTGCCCGTGGGCGCGGTGAGTGTCACGTCGAGTCCGAGGTTCCGGCAGATCGCCTCGATGACCGACACGCAGAAGCTCTTGCCCACGCCCGCTCCGCCGGAGATCAGGCTGACGCGGTACCTCAGGGCGTTGCGCACGGCCTGCTCCTGCTTTTCGTTCAGAGTCGAACCGTATCGAGCGATGAGTTTGTCCATCTCGATCGGGCCAACCCGGAAGACCTCTTCCCGGCCTCGTTCAAACCAGAGGGCCAGTTGGCTCTCCTGCCGATAGATGGAGGGGAGCGCGATGCCGACCCGTCCCCCCAGATCGTGGCATTCCAGCGACTCGTTTCCGATCAGGTGATCCAGTTCGCGCTCGATGCGCTCACGGCTGTCGAGACAGTCCATGATGAGCAGCGTGTTGGCCCGGTCGATCAGGTCTTCGGACTCGACCCAGCAATCGCCCTGATCGAGCGCCTCGAAGACGCAGTGGTGAATCCCGGCCTGGATGCGCTGCGTGTTCTCTTTCGGCGTCCCCATTTTCAGAGCGATCTGGTCCACCTTCTTGAAACCCAGTCCCTTGATCTCCCGGATGATGCGGTAGGGATCGCTCTTCAGGATCGCCACGGCGTTGTTGCCGAGTTTTTCCATCAGCGTCGTCACCTGGTGGTGGGTCAGACCGAAAGCGGAGAACCAGGTCATCGCGGCGTTCAGACCGCGTGTTCTGTTCCAGACATGGCGCAGGTTTTCAACAATGTCGAGTGAGACACCCCCAGTCCGGGCCAGACGTTCCGGATCGTTGAGGAGCACCTCTTCGAACTCTTCGCCCAGTTCACTGGCGATTTTCCACGCCCGCGCCAGACCGATCCCTCTGATCTCCGGATGCTGGGCGAGATATTGGGCCAGCCCACCCGGATCGGAGGGCATCTCGATCTCGACATGGTCCACTTTGAACTGTCGGCCATATTCGGGATGCTTGTCCCAGTGTCCGGCCAGAACGACCGGTTGTCCCTCGATCGCGTAGAGGTTGCCCGCGAAGGAAATGTTCCGGCCCTCGGGCGTTACAAGCCGTCCAGCGGAAAAGGCCGGACCCGCGTAGAATACCTTGTTGATACTGCCTCGTATCTTCTGTTCGTTCATCGTTGTCCCTCTCCATGAGAATCGATATTTTCTACCTTGCCCAGGGCCGTCTTCATGCGCGCGAGCGCCTGGTGCTCGATGTGACGTGTTCCCTTCTCCCGTGCGTGGAGAAATTCTTGAACGGCATAGGCGAGCGTTTCAAATCGATCAGACGCATCGCTTATGGATGGGGATTCAGTTTCGCGTGACATTGCAGCAGGAACTCCTCGACAAATTGCCGTGCCGTCTGCCGGTTACCGCAGAAGTGAACGGGAATACCCCAATCGACACAGATGGATGTGGCCGAACCCAGGATCGCGTTGGGGTGCGCGCGACCCGGGTATTTGCCCGTCTGAATGTCCTGCTGCGATCCCTCCACCACAATGCAGGCAAACTCGTACCGGGCCAGTTTGCGCAGTTCCGCATGGAACCGGCGGCGGGCGTGGATGACGGTTCGAACGAAGTCCGGCAGGGACTTGCGTTCGACCGCCACCCGCTCTTCGAACCCTTCCACGGAGTAATCCCCCGCGTCCAATTTTCGTCGCACTGCGGGAACGGAGAAGGAATACCCATTCTGCTCACGCGTGTCGATTACGATGCGGTACACGGGAGCGCCTCCTTCGCTGAGATCCACCCGTCTTCAGCCTTTCAGAATGGCATCAGGTCCCCCGGACCACCCGGGGCGTTCCTCTGACCCGGCGCCAGTTCTGGCGGCACATCGATCTCGATCCGCTTGTTCAGGTAAACGTTGGTGTAGGTGCCGTTGGTCTTCTTCTGCACCTCCAGCGTCACGTCCAGCAGTTCGTTCAGACGGTGGGGCAGGTCCGAGAGTTTCTCCAGTTGCAGACCGCACAGAACGAGGTCGGTCTTCAGCCATTTGAGGTTCTCGTGGCTGGCGATCATGTTGTTGCGGAACAGATAACGTCCCACACAGTGGGGACCGAGAATCTTGAGTTGCCATTTGAGCATCGGCGAGTTCGTCTGTTTCGAGCGCGCCATCTCGACCTTGTCCACAATGACCTGATACTTCCCGTCGGGTGGCTCTTTGAACTCCTTTTCCTCGACAGGCGTCTCGGTGAAATCGTCTTCGAGATTCGCCAGATCGAAATTGTCCTGCGTGTTGCCGGGGTAGTCTGAAGTGTCCATGAATGCGTCTCCTTACTTGCTGGATTTGGCCGCCGTCTCTGCGGTCGGCTCTGAATTCCTCCGGACCCGGCTCTGTCTGCCGGGTCCGGGTTGATAACACGAGGGGGGTCATTCCACCCCGATCGCCTCCCGCAATGCGGCGTCCAGGGCTTCCCAGTTCATCGGAATGTTCTCGGGGAGCCGTCCGGTACGGTCGCCCGCTTCGATGGCCGCGCAGGGCTTGGTGCGGATGACCCGCCGCACGCCTTTCCCCTCCGGGTCCTGCTCGATGTCGAAGAGGAAGACGAAGTCCGTCATGCCGATGATCTGTTTGCGGATGCGCTCGGGCAGGGTGGGGACAACCCGGGTGATGCGGCCCGTCCGGGTCTCGAGTTCCTTCTCTTCCGCGTGCGAGATGAAGATCAGGCCCGGGGGCAGGGCGGCCAGTTTGCTGATCACGCGCCAGAATTCGTTGGTCACCAGAGCGTACCCCTTGCCATAACCCAGGTCGCTCTCGTGCTTGATGTTGTTCTGGCGGCAGACGTACTCGATGCAATACCGGTAGGCCGCGTCGATGGTGTCGATGACCAGCGTCCGGAACGAATGCTTCTCCTGTTCGATCGAGCGGCAGACCTCGAGAAACTCGGGCCAGGAGGAAATCCGCGTCTCAAAGACCGACAGCGCGTTGGTTCCCGGCTCGCAGGAAAGGAACAGCGTGTCGGGGATTTGAGCGCACAGGTGACTTTTTCCCGCTTTGGGCCGCCCGTAGACTAGAATGGTGTAGTCCGACAGGACTTTTCGTGGGGTGGTTTTCGTGGTTGGCAGTGCCATGATCTCTTTTTCTCCTTTCAAATCAGAAAACGGGGTTTTCCACCGCATCGTCGCCGTCGCTCAGTTCGGTGTGCGGCGCGGCGTGCTGGTAGAAGTTGGCGATGATGTTGGGACTGCCGCCCGAGCGGCAGAGTTGGAAGTACGGACAGGGACGCCCGTAGGTGAAGCACTGCGATGTGTTCTGGTAGAAGATTCCGCGCCGCCGCGCGTCGAGAAACGAGCGCGTCAGTTCCCAGAGTTCGGCGCGCAGGGTCTCGAACTGGTCGCGGGTGATGAAGATCGGCTCGCGGTGGAAGGCGTCCGGCTGGGCGTACCACTCCGCGAGCCGTCCCTGAAACTCCTCGTCCGTCTCGGGCAGTTTGCGCTGGGCGCTCGTCTTGCCCGACTTTGACTTGGCCATCAGTTCCGCGCGCCGCGCCTCGTACTCCTCTTCCGTCTCGCCCTGCTTCTGGCGCAGTTTGGCCTTGGCGAGAACGTTGTAGAGGATGCCGCTGATGCGCCAGCCCAAGGTCTGCTCGATGTACCAGCAGTAGAGTTGGATCTGGAAATCGCCCCAGAGGCGCTCGAGGTAACTCGAATCGACGAGCGAGGCGGTCTTGTGTTCGAGCAGGAAATACTGCCCGTCCCGCTTGACGATCCCGTCGATCTTTCCGGCCAGCGTGAAACTGCGCGAGGCCGCGCCGGTGGCCGGGTTGACAATCGCCCCCTCGAAGGTCTTCTCCAGCGCGACGACCTCGAAGTCCTCCTCCGGGTAACGCGCGGCGTAGCCCCGCATCATGGCCTGGGCCAGGTGCCAGTCGGACCGCTGCCTCTCGTCGCCACCGCGATCCGGATAAGCGCCATGGATGTGGGTGAGGACGCGTTCCAGATCGCGGTGACGATGCCAGAGTTCCAGGCAGGTGTGGACCAGTGATCCAAAGGTCAGGCTGCGGTTGCGCTCGAGCGGCACGAGTTCCTTGAGATAGCGCCACTCGCACGCCTTGCGGCAGTTGCGGAACTGGGTCCACATCGAGTACGTGGTGGTCATTTTGGCGTTCATACCGCTCCCTCCCTGTACGGCTCGTTGCCGGGAGCCTGCGCCGGAACCGGTGTCAGGATGTGTCGGCCTGGGCCGATCCGCTTCTTCATGGTGTTGTTCCTTTCCTGTATTCGCATTCCATCCGAGGCCCGGGGGGAGTCTGGTTGAGTCGCCAGCACGACTTCTCACGGGTTACATACCGGGAGAATTTGAAAAGTGTCGGGGTTTTGGTCGATTTTTTTCAAAAACCTGCCTCGCGAAGCGCGTCGTGGAGCCGCTTGACCTGTTCGTAGAGGGCCGTACGCGGAACCCGGGTCGTTTTGGCCACCCGCATGAAATTCGAGTTGAGCAGCAAATTCCAGAGTTCGCGCAGATCCGGGGGCAGAGCATCCAGCGCGGCCTGCAGGTCCAACTCGAACTCGATGGCCTGCCGGGTCTTGGCCCGGGGATCGGGATATTCCTCGATGCGGGTCTTGAGCGTCTCGCCGCCTTGCCAGTCGGGATCGTCGAGGGAATATCGAAAGAGGCGCCAGTTCCGGCAGGCCGCACTGCGCTTCTTGAGCAGGGTGGCGACCTGGTGTTCCACAACGCGGGATATGAAGGTCCTGCGGCTGGATTTGGACGGATCGTAATTTTTGAGGCGCAGCCACAGATCCAGTGCGAGTTCCTGCTCGATGTCGTCGCAGTCCGCCTGGGTGATACCCGCCTTGCCGACCAGTTGCCCCGCTTTACTGCGGATCAGGTGGGTGGCATACGTGCCCAACTCCGGGTAGTTGTTCCTGTACTTCATGGGGCCTCCTCCCGGACGGGGAGGAAGGCGCGTGGAGGCCGCACAAACCGGGGACAGACGGATAAGCGAAAGAGGTCGCAGATGAATCGCCGGAATTACCCGATGTCTCGGTTCGGCGACACCCACAACAACCTTCGCTTTGCGTCCGGTCTGTTGTCTGATGTCTGGGGTTTTCTTTTTCGGAACTACAGGAACTGTTCTTCGACCACCATGCCGAAGGGCAAGCCCCCCTTGATTTCCAGTTTCAGGATCAATCCATTGCCCATCTGATCAAGGGTTTCGAACAGTTCAACGACACTGTCCTTCAGGATGAAATCGTTCAGGGATATTTCAGGCCGGAAGTGATTGTCTCTGCCGAAACGGATTGAGCGCTCAATCTGGGTCATGGGTGAGAAACGGGGTTCGCCGTCGCAAATCTGAATATTCAGAATCTGACCGAAGTTCAGGTCCTGCATCTTTTCGAGCAGATTTCGCCGATCGTAGCTGAGTTCCAGTTTGTTGGTGTATTTCCGGGTGATCTGATCTCTCATGTTTTGACCTCCAAGTGTCGGTTTTTGCGGCACTCATTTCGCCGCGTTACGAGGGAAATGATGCGCGAAAACCGGTTCCACTTGCAGGTCAGGTCTAAATTCTACCGGACAGGTCTCAAAAAGAAGGCCGGAGAAATGCCCCTTTTTACGGGACTTTTCTCCGGCGCTCAAATTCTACCGGACAGGTCTAAAATAGACCGGTCATGTCTCGAATTCGGGTGGGATAAATGCGCGAATGGCAACGGAAACGGGGTTCAGACGGTAACCATGATCGCCTTCGCCCGCACCCTTCCATCGGAGAGTCTCAATAACATCACAGCGGTCAATCGGATCGCCGGTCTCCCGCTTGATGACCGTCTCGATGTTGTTCTGAATGCGGTTGATTGTCTTGCGTACCGCATCCTCGTCGTTGAACTCTTTACCGGTCAGATTGTAAATCTCGCCGCAAATATCCTTGATCGAGAGGGGAGTGTAAGTACCGGAAGGCGAGGATTCGATCAAGTCCTGCAGGTAATGCTTCAGTAGGATCTGGAATATCGGATACCCCGTAACGGCCTGCTTGGGAATAACACTGTGGCCATTGACCAGCACAATACCGTCAGTAACCTGTACCACAAACAGTCGCTTCGGCTGAGTGGGCTTCCGAATCTCCGAACTCGGATGTCTCCCATTCCGGGTATAGATCGGAAGCGAGGGGGAACCCACCAGACTGGGCGCTTCGCATCTGGCCTGGATTTCAAGAAGAGCCATGAGATCCTCCCGCCCGTCGAGCAGTTCCCCCAGCGAGATTCTTGAAATCCACTCCTCCTGGAGAAAACGCTCCCGTTTGCCACGCGGGTGAACAACCAGCCACAAGGTCCGGTTTTGGTTCGCCAGGGCCCATTCGCGGGTCATGTGCTGAGATGACTCACAAAAATCGACAACGCAGAGATGGACTTCACCGCTACCAATGTCGATTCGGTATAGCCAGGGAGCCATCAATTTCCAGGACACTCCCCCTTTTACCAGCACCGACTCGATATAGGAGCGCACTCCCTCCCGCAAAATGCGAACATGCAGTTCCCGGTACCGAGTCTTTTTTGCAGGAAAAATTCGGCGTCCGCAGTCCGGACACCAGTAGTCATCGCCAAAGAGGTCAAACCCGTCCTCAATGTAGATACGTCCCCGGCAATCGCGGTTTAGGACGAAACGGAAGTCTTCCGGGTCTCTGGCGTTCGCGCAGAGAACATATTCCCGTTCTTCAAGGGAAATGATGCCCTGCGTCGCCAGCTGTTCCGCAGCCTGCCGAACTTCGGGGGCCAAAACGTACCTCGCACCGTCCATCAGAAGTTTCTCGAACCACTCAGGACTGTTTCTTGAAGCGCTTTTCTGTTGAAAGGATAGGGATGCCATATTCCTGCCTCATGTAGTGTTCAAACTCTTGCCGCTGAAACACATTCAGACGGTGATCGGAATAACGGACGGTGAATTCGTCCTCAGCCTGTTTCTCCTCGTGTGCGAAAATCACACTCACACGCTTTCCGGCAAACAGAACCTTGATGCTTTCAATGTGGTTCAAGTGATCCAGAAGGCCTCCCACTGCCGACTCAAAGTGGGAAACGCTCTGGCCGATGAACCTCTCGTTGTAGATCTTGAACTTGGGCGCGCCGTCGAGAGGCGTGTTTGCGCAGGCCAGTTCCACCAGCGTCAACTTCTCATCCTCCTGGGCCCTGAGCCGTTCCAGAAGTCGTTCCAACTGCCTCGCATAGGTCACCTGAAACTCATTCCGATATTCAACGTCCTTGCCGAAATAACCACCAGCCAGACGATTCGCAATCTCCAGGGATTCAACCATACTGTTCGAGGCAATATTGACGCGCTTGGCGCCCGCCTCGAAATCCAGGATGATCCATTCCGGATGGTGTCCGTGAATGATCCGGTTCTCATGGACAATGAGTTCCGGCCGTTCGGCGCGGCGGATGAAAACGAGGATCTTGTCGTTCAGGTCGATCACATCCCGGAATTCACTCGTATGGCCATCGCCAAGAGTCTGGTCCGCATTGCTCAGCGCAGATTGAACATCCTCCGAGAGCAGAAAGTCATGGAAGGACCGCTCAGAAGGCTTCCGGGCCTGGGTGACCATTTCCATCCGGGCAAAACCCTTACGATGAATCTTGCTCAGGTAAAACACCTCGCGGAGAAGATCGGGCTTTTTGTGGTAAAGCGCGAACAAAAGAGCGGTGACATCGAACTTCTCGTCGTTGACAAGGCAACTCTGTACGAGTTCCTGCGGTAGTTGCCGCTGGGCCAGTTCGCCGATGGCGGCGTGCGACTGGTTGCGTCCGAAACAGTAAACCAGATAATAGGGGGTTAGGGTGCCATTGCAGCCGGACAAAGATTTCCGCCGCGCCTGAAGGCTCTTGCCCGTATCCAGACCGAGACTCCGGCAGAGAATTTCCGCACGCCGTCCGTTCAGATTTTCAATCCATTCGGGCATACAGCCATCGGCTTTCGATTTCCGAAGAATATCCTCCAAGCCGAGTTCCAAGTCGTTTTCCCAGAAATCCGCGAGTGGGGCGCCGACTTTGCGCATACTCTCGTTGAACGCGTTCCGCATCTGCAGAACCTCCTTCCAAATATCGAAGCCGCACTCACGGCTCCATAGTGAAATAAACACTAAACGATTGATGAAAAAAAGAGAGACTTCAAACACTGCTGACGGAAAACAAGTCCGGCTCCGGCTTCCGGGTCAGAACGAGTCCCAGATCCTCCAAACGAATCTGCATGGCCTGACCCGAAACATTGAACAGGAGCGCCATATCGCGCGCCACCTCGGTGGTCGGACGTTCTTTCCCCCACAGGACCTTGAGTTTTTCTATCTCCTCCACGGCCACATATTGCTCGGAAGATCCATAGACCTCCACCCAGGTGCGTTGAATGCGATCCTCAGGCATGAGCAAGTAACTGGCGAAACAATCCGCCTGCCATTCCATTTGTTCCCTGGACTGGCTTGTCCGGCAGACAATGGTGGGTTCCATGTCGAAATCGAACAGCGATTGCTGGTCGGATGGATTGCAGATCTGTGTCCGGTGTAGTTGCCAATGGCCGATTTCATGAGCCAACGTGAAATTGAAGCGGCCCTCCATGAGGGGATTGTCCGTCGGTTCCAGGGACTGGTCGATCATGACCGTCCTGGACTCGATCCAGGTTGCCCCGAGTACATCGTTCAGTCCCAGGCGTTCGGTCAGGTCGCCTATTTCCAGTGTTAAACCCAGCGAGCACTCCAGCAGGCTATCTACCGGCACAGGAATATTATCCTCCAGGCCGTACTGGCGCGCGTAGGCATGAATCAATGCTGTGGCTGCTTGTTCGATACGGGCTTTGGGCAGATATTTTACCGGATAAGAGCGGCTCACTTCTCCTTCTCTTCCTCCTTCGCGGGATTGACCATTTGAGCCGTCATCTTACGAATCTCGTCTTCACTTCTACCGCTGGCGACTCGCAGGAAGTCGGCCAGGGCCTTCGGTTTTTTTCGGATGATTTCGGAAATATCCGGATCGACCTTGCCTGCCAGGGCAAGCAGTTCATCGGCATTACAATCCAGGAACGCGGCCATCTTCTTGATGTTTTCCGCGCTGGGTGGATCGAACTCCCCATTTTCGATCTTGCTCAAAAACGTGGGGCTGATTCCCACCTTGGCGGCAAACTGTCGAAGTGAAAAAGACGAGTCTGCCTCCCGCTTCTTTTCCCGCAGATCACGGATTCGTTTTCCGAATTCTGGATTTCCAGACATCTATGATCACATCCCGTCTTCCTCGAACCAACTCAATCTGCGCGAGGTTCAGACAACCTCAAACGCGATGTTGAGGAAAGTATAAACACAAAGGGGCGACCGATGTCAATCCCCGATTTGAAGAAATTACTTGGTGGCTCAGAGGGACCTTGGGGCCAGATTCCTGTCTTGAAGCATCGTTTTCCATTGCTCCCGTTGTTCCCCCCAAATCGGACATTGGATGATCGGCGTGAGGTCGCGGTATTTGATGAGAGACCGTCCTTCGAGAACCCGGGGAAGGTAGAGCAGGTCCTCTTGAATGTCGGGGGCGAGCAGGCGGAGGTTCATGATCTGAGTCAGGCGTGCCCGCGACACGTGACCAAGCCGGGCGAGTTGAGCCATATCTCGTACATGACCTTGCTGAAGTTTCTCCTCAAAGCGAATCGCCAAAGCCATGAGTTTCGAAATTCGAGGAGTTCGACCCGGTTCGACTGGGGCAAGCGGCTCCGGGGCTTCGCCCGGCAGCAGGCGTTGTCTACCGTTCCGAGTGTTTATGATGTGACACGAGTATTCGACGGTGAGGTTGCTCATTGAATTCTCCTTATCCTTTTTTTATCGCCGTTGCGCTGTTTCCGCTTCGAACGCCAGAGCACGGATGCCGGTCGGCCTGAAACTCACTGAAACCTTGCCATTTGTACCATTGTAGACAACTCGCTCGACCAGCAATTGTATGACGCGTACACGCTCCCTGGGCAACAAGGAGTCCCACACGGGGTCGAAGAGAGACACGGCTGACACCATTTTATCCTGATCGATACATTCGCTCTCCATTTTCAGAAGATCTTCGCGGACGGCCGTGGCGCGCTGCTCGGTCTGCCGAATCCGATCCTGAAGTTCGGCCAGCCGGGAGGTTTTCGCAGTCCCGGTTTGTTCGTCCATCGATTTGATCAGCCGCCGGACCTCGCTGTCGAGGTTGCGAAGTTCTTGCTCCAGAAATTTTCGCTCGTGCTGCAGAGTCTCGCAGGCTTGTTTGTTTTGTGCCTGGGCCTGACGGACCACTTCGCGCGAGAGGGTGTCATCCTTGCCGATGTTTCGGATGGTATTGATAACAAACCGCTCGATCTCGTCAGCAGGAAGCGATTTCACAGGACAGGTCTCCCATCCGTTCTTTTGAGCATGCGTGCAGACGTAGTATCGATAACGTTTGCCACGCTGGCTCGTATAGGCATGGATCATTGAGGTCTTGCAGGCGCCACAGTAAAGCAGCCCCTTGAGCAATGCTCCGTAGCGATTGCGAACCTCGCGGCCTCCGTTGCGTCGGTTCTCTCGCAGGAGCGTCCGGACACGGTTGAAAACCTCCTCGCTGATGATGGCATTGTGCTCGCCTTCGTAGATCTCGCCCTTATAATTGACTTTGCCGGTGTAGACGACATTGGTCAAAAAGCGGTAGAGGTTGGTTTTGTCGAACGGTACACCGCCGCGAAACTTGCCCTTTTGGGTCGTCCATTGCTTGGTTGTCCAACCGCGCCGGACCAGTTCCTGTACAGTTGGCAAGAGCGCCTGTTCTTGTAAATACAGTTCGAAGATGCCGCGAGCCCGAACCGACTCGGCTTCGTTGACTATCAGACGTCCTCCGTGAGGATCGACGTCGTAGCCCAGTACGGGCATGCCACCAACCCACTTCCCCTTGCGTCGCGCCGCGGACATCTTATCACGCGTCCGCTCGGCAATAATTTCGCGCTCGAACTGCGCGAAGGACAGCAGGATGTTCAGCGTCAAACGACCCATCGAGTGAGTCGTATTAAATTGCTGCGTCACGGAAACGAAAGTCGCGCCATGCCGTTCGAGAATTTCGATGATGCGGGCGAAGTCGATCAGGGAACGGCTGAGACGATCCACCTTGTAAACAACAATGCAATCCACCTTTCCGCCCTGTACATCGGCAAGCAGTCGTTTCAGTGCGGGACGTTCTATGTTGCCTCCGGTAAACCCTCCGTCGTCGTAACGATCAGCCACGATCGTCCACCCTTCATGCTGCTGGCTGCGAATAAAAGCCTCCGCTGACTCCCGCTGGGCGTCGAGCGAATTGAAGTCCTGATCCAATCCTTCGTCGGTGGACTTACGTGTGTAAATCGCGCAACGGATTTCTTTCTGTTTCTCAGTTGTCTCTCTCAACTCCCTCAACGCTTGCCTCCAGTTCTCTTCATTCCGAAGAAGTCGAAGCCATTCCAGTTCGTTCCAGTCACCTCTTTCGCGATGGCCGAAAGCGACCGGTAACGTTGCCCTTCATAGAAGAAGCCATCCTCCAACACAGTCACGATGATGTCGCGGCCTTTGTACCGCCGGATGAGTTCCGTTCCAGAAATCGGCAAGCGCTGGTCGGTCTTGATGTTGAGCGGGGCGGTAACGGTTCGAACCGGTTCCGTCGGAGCCGGAGGTTCTTCCCAAAACTCTTTCGGCGCCGTAGTTCGGAGGTCGGCATCGCAAGCCAGATCCAAGGCGCGTTGACGGGCAACCTCACTGATATCCCCTTCTGTTAAAACCTGCAATCGCCAGGCGATTCGCTTCCAGAGGTAGTCTTTATGGCGGGAGCGAGTCTCCTCGCCAAAGACCTCGATGTAACGTTCTCTCAGTTGGGTGACGGTCATCTTCTTCAATACCCGCACCTCGCGGGCAACACTTTCAGTCATTCCTTAACTCTCCTCTCTTCAATACTTTGGGCCGTTAACCCGGCAATGCATGAACGCTCGGTTGGACCAGAGCAAGCAAGTCATTTGTGGCTTAACGACTCAAAAAAATGGAGAGGAAGATATGGTTTTTGACGTCGGAGCGCTTTGAGATGAGTGGGGGAGATCGCGCAGTGCCCGACGACATCCGTTTGCCAGGATCGTGGCAACTTCCTCCAGCCGTTCATCAGGAGTCATGAATGCGACGGTAAGCGCATACGCCTCCGAATCGATTGGGGTGTTCAAGGTAAAATCCTCCCGGCCATTTGCGAGAGGATGATTGCAGGTGCGCGCATAAAAAAGAGCGGAGGCTCTTGTGGATGACGCACACCCACAGAGGCATCCGCTCGGCGGCCAGCCTGTTGTCTGGTGATCAGGTGCCACGACAACATCGCGCCGCAGCTTCCTACGGGTTATATACCGCAAGATTTTCAAAACTGTCGGAAGATTTTCAAAAAGATTTACATCCGGTCGAGCGGGTGTAAAAGGGTTGTTAACCCGTTCGGGGTGTTAATCGGAGAGTCTGAGAGTTTCGTAGAGGTTGCAGGCGCGAGCGGGTGTAAATGCTCCCTAAGTAGGGGGGGAAAGATCGGGATGCGCTTGAAACAGAGAGTCTCGGTAAGACAGGGGGCTATTCCGCAAATCCTTTAGAATCAATGCGGAATATTGGGGTTCTCGCGAGAGAGGGAAAGAGGGACACCCTGTTAACAAAAAAGCCCCCGGAAAGGGGGCTTTTGAATTCTGGCTCCGGCAGTAGGACTCGAACCTACGACCTGCGGATTAACAGTCCGTCGCGCTACCGATTGCGCCATGCCGGAGCATTTTTACTGCTATTCGCGCTTCACCCGTTGACCGGGAACATGCGCGTCACGTGGAGTGATATATTGCGGATAGAGAGGATTTTTTGCAAGAGTTTTTTGAGCGTATTCTGCATTTTTTCTAAAAACACAAATGGCCGTATCATTTCTGGTAATGCGGGAAGTTGAGCAGAGTGCGAGGAGGGAGTGAAGAGCATTTTGTGGGAAGAAACGGCGAGAACGCAAGCGACTGGCTGAGAGCCCGTTTGTCGTTTTTCCGTTTCATCTGTTCCCCGTCTTGATTCGCTTCAGGGCCAGCTGCGCCTCGGTTTTCTCCTGAGGCATGAAGGCCAGGCGCTCGGCTTGTTCCACGCACTCGCGCGCTTCGCTTATCCGGTCCATCGCTTCGAGGTAACGTGCGCGCTGGAGATAGTGGGGGGATTTTACTGGATGCCGTGTAATGGCTTGTTCGATCAGTTCGAGCGCCTCTTCGCGACGTCCCTGACGCCAGACGCATTCGGCCAGTTGCGCCCGCAGGGAAGCCGAATAAGGGTCCAGGCGGCAAGCGTTCAGCAGGTCACGCTCGGCCAACTCCTCCTGCCTTGCCATACGGTAGAGGGCCGCCCGCTTCTGGAACGATTCGGAACTTTTGGGGAACCACTGGATGGCTTTTTGAATCGAATCCAGCGCCTCTTGCCGCCATTCGTTCAGGGACATGGGTTCGGACGACAACGGTCGGTGTTCGGAACGCTCGATCCACTCCATCTCCTGGATCGCATTATCGGCATTCTGCAGATAATACCGGGCCATGAAGGGACGGATGGTCGAAGTCCAGAAACAAATCAGAATCAGAGCACCCCCGATTGTCAGGAGGATTGGTTGTTGGAAGGGGAAGAGGGGAGAGGCTGGCGGGGTTTTCTTGCCGGGAGAAGAGGCGCAGAACACGCCGGCCAGAAGGGCAAAATCCTGGTATCCCTCGCGTGTACAGAAGGTGTATTCGCCCAGAGAGTCGAGCAGGAACAGAAAGACAGCCGCCCCTGTCGCCAGCCACAGAGCCGTCATCTGCCCTGTGCGCATTCCGCGCCAGAGGCGTAGAGCCAGAAGCGCAAGGAACCAGGAAAAGAGACCCAGACCCACGAGACCGGTATCGGCCAGCAGTTGGACAACGAAGTTGTGCGCGTACCGGGTTTCTCCTTCACCGGGTTGGCGGTACTTGAGATAGAGCGTTTGATACCCGCTCAATCCGTGCCCAAGAAGGGGAGCGTCCTGCCAGATTCTCAACCCGATGCGGCAGTAATAGAGACGCTGGGGAATGGTATGACCCTGGCGTATTTTTTTCCAGAAGGGTTCTTTTTCATTCTCGATGACTGTCGTGGTACTGGAGGTGTTTTCAGCGAATGGGACGGATACGGGAGTGGGGGAGGAGAGAAGGGGTTGAGAGGCCAGGCGAGCCTGAGTGGGTCCCAGATAGAAGAGAGCCAGAAAGATCCCCCCGATCAGAGTTATGGGGAATGCGACCTGTTGGCGCTTTTGTTTCAAACGCCAGACAAACCCCGTCACTCCGATCAGCGCCAGACCGGTCAGGAGGACAAATCCGCCTCCGACGGACCCCGTGCGGAACGCGGTGTAGAAGATTGTCAGGGAAGACAGAACGAATGCCAGCGCGATCAGGCGGTGTTGAAGACGGGAAAGTGTTTTCAGACGCCCCATATCCCATGCGGCGGCAACCAGCAGGGGATAGGTGAAAGCGAAGAAGCCACACAACACGTTTGGATTGCCGAACAGGGAGCGGACCCGCATTTCCGTCAGAGCGAGTAGAATCGCGCCTTCCACCACATCGGTGGGGTTCCAGACTCCCGAAGTGCGCTGCTCGGCCAGTTGCTGAGGGAAATAAAGGTGGTATTCGAGAATGCCGTGTATGGCGATTGAAACACTGAGTACCCAGAAAAGGATCGAAACGACTCGAATCCCCCATTGGTTTCTCGAAGGCTCGCCATTTCCCAGAGATTCCCCTCCCCGGACCACGAACACGCCCAGCCCGAAGAAAAGCAAGCCATTCAGGTAACCCGAGACATCAAGCAAACCTTCCGTCTGGTTGATCCCCGTCACTGTGCGCAACCAGCCCCAGATCGAGAAAAGTACCAATACCCACGCGGGGGATGCAGCGCCTTCCCACTGGATGCCCAAGCGTTTCCCTGTCAGAAAAGCGAGACCCGCCAATCCCAGAACCGCCAGCGCGGTCCACACTCCCTGCAGGGGCCAGGCCAAAGCCGGACGCCAATGGGTGGCAAACAACATGACCCCCAAGAGTACGATCAGAGCAGAATAACCCCGCCGCGCCGATGCATCCATAGAAGAGGGAAGGGAGGACTGGGAATCCAACATGGACCTCAAATCGTCGGACCAGGATAAATGGTTGTTTCATAACACAAGCAGATAGAAAGAAGAACGCGCAGACACTCCGTCTCGGGGTGGCGCCTGCGTGTTCAGAAAAAGAATGAGAATCCCTCTGAGTGGGTCTCAGTGCAGGAACCAGCGAACCCCCGAAAAAGCCATGGTCATTCCGTACTGGTTGGCCGCGTCAATCACCAGGTCGTCGCGCACCGAGCCCCCCGGTTCCAGGACGAATTGAATCCGGCTGCGGGCAGCGCGGTCCACATTGTCCCGGAAGGGGAAGAAAGCATCGGAACTGATTGCGAGACCCTTGAAGGTCTCGATCCACTCGCGCCGCTCGCGCGGGGTCAGGGGATGGGCTTTTTCGGACAGTTTCGTGTTCAACTCGTCAATCTCGGGTTGGGACAGTTCGTCCCAGAGCAGAAACTGGTCAATCACGTTCATCTTCTCGGCCCGGCTGAGTCCCTCGATGAAATTCAACCCCCGCACGCGCGGGTGCTGGGTCAGCATCCATTTGTCGGCCTTCGAGCAGGCAAGCCGGACGCAGTGGATGCGCGACTGCTGCCCCGCGCCGGTTCCGATGACCTGACCGTCGTAAGCCACGGTGACCGAGTTTGACTGGGTGTACTTGAGCGCGACCGTGGCGATCATGAGGTCCATGCGCGCGTTGCTGTCCAGATCGTTCCGCTTTGTCACAATATTGTTGAGCAGGTCATGTGTGACCTGTTTCTTGTTGGCTTCCTGTTCGAGCCGCAGTCCAAACACGTCACGCGACTCGACGTCCGGCTGTTCATAGTCCGGATCCATCTTGAAAATCAGGTACCCGCCCTTTTTTTTCTGTTTCAGGATTTCAAGCGCCTCCGGTTCATAATCCGGCGCAATGATGATGTCGGAGACTTCGGGTTGCAGGAGCCGGGCGGTGTCGGCGTCCACAACGTCGCTCAGCCCGGCAATATCGCCAAACGACGACATGCGGTCGGCCCCGCGCGCCCGTGCGTAGGCGGTGGCCAGGGGAGTCAGCGTTTTATCCCCAACCATGTAAATCTCGCGCAGCGTATCGTTCAAGGGCTTGGCTACGGCGGCGCCCGCCGGACTGACGTGTTTGAAAGAGGAGGCCGCCGGCAAACCCGTCACCTGCCGTAGTTCCTTGGCGACCCGCCACGCGGAGATGGCATCCAGAATACTGATGTAACTGGGGTTTCCATTCAAAATTTCCAACGGTGAGGTGGCTCCCTCAAAGGTCAGACGGGCCATCTTCTGATGGGGGTTGCAGCCATACTTCAAGTCCATGGTCGTAACCATCTCTCTCTTTTCCTCCTCGATTCTCCAGCCCGGAAGATCGGGGGCCAAATCAGCCCTCGACTTTCGCTCACCGGCTGTCGGGACACCTTAGCGCACCTGCACAGCTTTTCAAGAGGAATTGGTGGACGAGCGATAAAATCTCGTGATCGGTCACGAGATTTTGCCCACACGGGAATGCGAATGCATCCTCGTTTTTCATGCGACTCGTCCCGAATGTTCCCTCAAAGCCGAATGTTGTCAATCAGTCGCGTTGTTCCGAAATAAACGGCAAGCGCCACCAGAGTTTTACCCGGTTCAATTCGTTCTGATGAATCAAGAGTCTCTGTGGAGACAATTTCCAGGTAATCCACCCGGCCCGAACTCTCCCGCTCGATTCGGGCAAGCGCCTCGTGTCTCAGCAGGGCCGAGTCGGTCTCCTGCTCCTCCTGGAAGCGGCGCCGAATTTCGAAAAGCGATTGCGAAAGGACAACCGCTTCGGCACGTTCCTGTGGGGACAGGTACCGATTCCTCGAACTCAGGGCCAGACCGTCCGGTTCACGGACCGTTTCAACCCCTACTATTTCCACGGGAATATTGAGATCCTGAGCCATTCGTTTCAAAATCAGCAGTTGCTGAGCGTCTTTCCACCCAAACACGGCCACATCGGCCTGTGTGATGAGAAACAACTTTAAGACAACCGTCGTAACTCCAGTGAAGTGAGCCGGACGGCTGACTCCACAAAGGCGTTTTCCCATCTCGCGTGTTTCGATGTAAGTCGCGTAACCGGGGGGGTACATCAGAGCGTCTGTCGGGAAAAACAGAAAGTCAGCCCCTTCCTGACGGCACATCTCCAGATCGGCATCGAATGTTCTGGGGTACTTATCCAGATCCTCGTTTGGACCGAACTGGGTTGGATTGACAAAAAGTGTGACGATCAGGATGTCTCCGCGTTTTCGCCCTTCGGCAATCAATCGCCGGTGTCCCGCATGAAGAGCGCCCATCGTGGGAACGACTACCACCGTTTTTCCCGTCCGCTTCAGGGCGACAAGCCGTTGTTGCATTAAACCGGGTTCCCGAATGACTTCCGGTTGTGTCATTTGTCAATTCCTTCACTCTCGTTCGTTTCGCGGGCCAAGGTCCGGTATGGTGATAAAATGAGAAGGTCAGTTGCGAACGATTTTAATCTCGTACTGGAACAGATTCCCTCTTTTTGAATACCGCTTGGAGTGACGCAACGCCTCGGACCTGACTTTTTCGCTGGGCGCTTTCTGCAAGGCGACATGCTGCGCACGCAAACGGTCCATCACCGAGGTGATATCGTCGTGTGTCAAATCCCGACTATACCGCAAGGCGTCGAATTCGCTGGAGGCTTTATCGGTCACCAGGAAGGTCAGAAGGTCTATTCCCTCCTGGCCGGAACTCTCGATCCAGGCCTCCCCATCTGGGAATGTGCGTGTTTCACCCGGGTGCAAGCGGTTGTCTCCCGCCCGCCGGGCATTCGCCGGCAAAAGCAGGCTTGCCTGGCCATCAGGTGTTTCCCGCACAACATACAGATAACACTCCCGGTCAGCCGTGAATCGCAGGCGGTACCGTTCCGACTTGGATAATGTCAGGTTTTCGTATGTGATCGTGTTCTCCGGATGCTCTGGCACGATGGCTGTTTTCACCGAGAATGTCCTGAAGCAACCCGTGAATAATCCGATTGCAAGCACCCCCACGCACAGGAGGACCCACCGTAGCCCACTCCCATATGGCACAGTCAACATTCGCCTCATTCTTTTTCTCGATTTCCTTTTCGCGGATTTCCGGCTCAGGCTATTCTCTGTGAGAGCCATTGAACCCGTATAGCGTGCCAAATCGAGGGGAGAGAATGCAAGAAAATCCCGACTGAAATTGAAGGATGTTTCTGTAAACTTTGGGATATGGCATGGCTGCTTTTAATTTGGATAAACGATGAAGGGACGCGGATGAGTTTGGGCGGAGGGAAATTGGAGTGCGGAATGTTCCCCGGAATCTTGCGTTTACGAAACAAAATCACCCGAGAACGGGCACGCGCATTAACCCTTTAGAGAGCCGCGCGGCGATCCAATCCACTGCGTCTGTCCGCGTTTACCCGACGTTCCAGTTCCACCGGCATCGACATGTGACGCCGTTCGAATTGCCGACGGTCTGCTACTCGCAGAATCGTGTCAAAGGCCACGAAATGACGCGAAGGACGGGTACGCACCGTATAGTTCAGTTCCCGGCCCAGAAGACGGTCCACCGAATCCAGCATCCGGTCCCTGCAGTCCAGGATGCGCTCGCGGTAGTGGAGGTAGAGGGTTCGCAGCATATACATACCCACTATATCGGTTGTCTCTGAAAAGACATGAGAAAAAAGATGAAAAAAATTTGCACACCGTCTCTTTCTTCTTAGTCGAGTTGTGTTGCGTTGAATTCACTCTCTTTGCGTTTATTTTTCTTCTGGTGTGCATGAAGAGGGGAAGCCTTTTTCAGGACAACGAAAGATTTCCCGCGCTTTTCTTAACGGTCTTTGGAGTCAAGATTCCTAAAGGAAGACAAGAAGATTTTTCTCTCTGTTCTCTTCGTCTATCCAACGAATTCTCTGGACTCAAAACGTGTATCCGGGGTAATATGAATAGGTAACGTACAGTCGAAGACGCGATCTGTGGATGCCATGCATCCATAGGGGAGGCGCATTCCTTCAGGATCGGATCTGGGCACGTATTTTTCTGCCGGAATGTCCTGTGTTGTCCTCCGGCAAAGAAAGATTCTCGGAATCTTTGAGAATAAAGAGCCGGGTGTTCTGTTTTCGGGACGTGCGATATGATCGCGCCTGAATGTCTCGAAATAAAGACACGTGAGACGGTGAATCAGCCCCGCTGTTTCTATATTGGAGCGGGAAAGATCATAGAGTGTTGAATTCCGGATCATATTCATCCAACCCCATAGCAGGCGGGGGATGGCATAGCGCTTGCATTCTTGTGGGTGCCTGCCCGGGCTTGGGACCGTTCCTATAGAGCGGGAACCCTTATAAATCGGGAGCGGGCTGTTCAGGATTCCAGGCGTTCCTCCGATATGTACAGTATGGAGACGGGCGTTTTGGAGGCAGGAGGGCATTCAAAATGCGTACTTTCGGGTCTCAGAATGTTCAAAAAGGATTCATCAATCAGTGGTGTGTGACCAGTTTTCTCCTTCTTCTGCTGATAGGCCTTCCCGCGCTGGGGTTTGCGGCCACCCCCCAAGTCGAACTCGATTGGAATGACAACACGGATTCCGATCTCGCCTTTTACAATGTGTATCGTTCTTCCGTCAGTGGTGGGCCTTACGACAAAATCAACACAGCAACCGTACTCTCTTCCATCTACAACGACACCAATGTCGCGTATGGAGACCACTTTTTTTATGTGGTGAGCGCGGTGGACACATCGAACAATGAGTCAGTTTTCTCGAACGAAGTGTCAGTCAATCTGGCCGACACCGAGGCTCCAGCCACTCCGTCGGGTTTCAACGCCGTCGTCCTGTCGCAACAGGAAGTCGCGTTGTCCTGGCAATCTTCCACGGACAACAACACCGTGGCGGGTTACCGGCTCTATCGAAATGGAACCCTCATTTCCACTGTCACCCAGACGGTCTTCACGGATACTGGCTTGACTGCGGGCATGGCCTATGTCTATCAAGTCCTGGCCTACGACCCGGCGGGAAATGAATCCGCGCGTGCCGATTCGTCCAATGTCACCCCGAGCGATCTGGCGGGATACTGGCCCGTGAATCAAATCGTCGCGGGGGCCACTGCCGATGCCTCCCCACACGGTCACAACGCGACCGTGATCGGAAATGTGCTTGCTACAACGGGACGGGTCGCCGGCGCCGCTCTCTTCGATGGCACACAGGCCCGTATTGATTGCGCTTCCCCCGGAGAAATCCAGACGCTCAACAACACGTTGACCCTCTCATTGTGGTTGCGGACCTCCACTCTGCCTCAGGGAACTGCTCTGATCTCCAAGATATCCGGTACAGCGGGCTTCGAGTTACGGGCGGGCGCTTCGGGGAAACTGCTCCTCCAAGTGGGGGATGGCACAACGGTGTACACGATCGAGACGGGTGGAAGCAGTCTGGGCAACAACGAATGGCGCCACGTGGTGGCGGTTGTGGAGAACAGGACCGGTGTGAAACTCTATGTGGATGGCGTCCTTTCGGCTGGAACCGCAACAGGCCAACTGGCGCAGGTGGGGGATATCCGGACAACTGCCAGCCTGACAATCGGAAACAAAGCGGCGGGTACCGCTGGCTTCACCGGTAGTTTGGATGACATCCGTGTGTACAACCGTTCCCTTTCGGCGGCCGAGGTGGTGGCGTTGTTTGAGCCGGCGGCGCCTCAGAATCTGGCTGCCGTGTCGGGTGAAGGGCGGGTGACCCTGAGTTGGACCGCCAACACTGAAGGCGACTTGGCCGGGTACCGGGTGTCGCGCTCGACTCAGGCGGGTGGCACGTATGCGGTCTTGACGGCCAGTCTTCTCACCACTCCGAGCTATGTGGACCAAACGGCGCAGAACGGTACCACCTATTACTATGTGGTGCAGGCGGTGGATACGGCCGCGAAAGCCTCGGCCAATTCGTCCGAAGTGGCTGCGACTCCTCAGGATGTCACGTCCCCGGTGGCCCCGAGTGGATTGACTCCCACGGCGGGCAATGCGCAGGTGGACTTGGCGTGGAGCCCCAATACCGAACCGGACATCAACCACTACAACGTGTACCGGGCGTTGACCCAGGGCGGACCATACACCCTGGTGGCCAGTACCACAGGCCCCACTCCTTCCTATACGGACACCGGCGTGACGAATCTGACGACTTACTATTACGTGGTACAAGCCGTGGATACGGCATCGAACAACTCGCCCTATTCCGCGGAAGTCTCGGTGACTCCGATTGACCAGACACCGGTGGCTGCGCCCACGGGCATCAATGCCACGGCAGGCGAGGGACGGGTCAACCTGACCTGGACGGCCAGCATGGAACCCAATTTCAGTCACTACTTTGTCTATCGTTCCTCGACCGCTGGTGGCCCCTATGTCCGGATCAGTTCGACTCCTCTGACCCAGGCGAGCTTTGTAGATCAGGCAGTGACAAACGGAGTGGTGTACTACTACGTGGTCCGGGCTGTCAATGTGGCCCAGCAGGAATCGCTCAATTCAGCGGAAGTTTTCGCGATGCCGATCGACGTGACGCCTCCCAACGCGCCAGCCAATCTCAGGGTCCGCATCGTGACAAACTGACAAGGCAATCGTCTGGACAATGTGTTTCGGTTACGGCCCGGGTTTCTCCCTCTGGAGAGACCCGGGCCGCACTGTTTTTCGTTTCGGTTACACGATCGAAAAACCACAGAAATCCGTTTTCTACGGCCCCGTGAAACTTGACCTCGGGAATGGAATCTGGTAAATTAAAGTGGGAATTTGAAGGAACGATAATTTTCTGAGCCGCCCCGGAGAACACAGGTCAGATCTGACAGAATCTCGGAAACGGGCGGCACAATAGATTTGCAGAGAAATTGCCGGGAAAAATGACAAAAGGAGAGATCAAAATGAGTGCTCCGGATCTCGGTACGGTCGAACGATCCTGCCGCGCCATTTATGCGGAAGGGAAAGAGTATTTTCTGTGGACTTGGGATGACCGTTTCGACACGGTTATTTCCTCGGTCAAAGACACAAACTCGAAAGACGCCAAAACGCTTCTGCAGAAACATATGTTCGGCTGTTGGGACTACCGTCAGATTCACATGGCGCCCCATGAAATCCGCCGCATTGCCGAACTGATTGGCGGAATCGGGGACGGGCAGATCGTCTTTGCCTCCGACCCCGACGATGCGGTCCTGGCCATCGGAGTCTGGTGGCCTTGGAGCAGCGGTTCGACCATCTCGCTGCGGATCGGGCTGGTGCCTCGGAAACCGGAAATCGAGCAGGGACCGCTCGATGTTTCGCTGAAAGAGTGGTTTTCCGTTTGACCTTGCGATAGAAGAATTTTCCTGGAATCGGTTCGATCTTCCGATCGAACGCAAAGAAGCGAGGTGAAAAGACCATGAAAACATTGTCGGGAACCCCGATGGGAGAAGCCTTGGCCTCTCCCGAGCAGGTCAAACCTGCTGAAATTGCTCATATCCGAAACCGTCGCCAAACCGAAGATCGGCGACAAGGAGAGCGCCGTGTGGAAGATCGCGACCGCAAGCGGAAGCGAATAGTCCTCATGCGGACTCTTTTCATGGTGTTGGGGGGGCTGATTCTGATTCAGGCCACATCCAAACTGGTGGACGCATACACCGACCGCGTGCTTGCGTCGCAACCCAGACCCCCCATGATTCAAGTGCGAATTGATGGGGCCGGGGTGTGGAAAAGCAAGCCCAAAGACATCGCCTACTATTTTGCCAGCCAGGACGTTATGTCCAACTTGGAAAAACGCCCCCTGAATGAGAAGATCCGGAATGACCAGTTGTCTCTTCGCATTCGAAACCTTGAAGATCCCAAGAACAAGGACTTCCTGTTGGGCCGGGTGCGGGAAATGCCGTGGACGGCCTACCAGCAACGCGCTGAATTCATCCCTGACGGGAATGTCGAGAAGAAACCGACGGACTCAGACTGGCAGCTGGCACTTCGGGACGCAGTTCTTGAGTAAAGTTCTATCGCTTGTCGGGAGTTCAAAACTGAATAATAGTACCCAGAAATGATTATTCCTCAATTCTGGCATACCGGCTGATGACGGTGAGAAGGAGAAAGCGCGGTTTTCCACCAGAAGAGAACCTCGAATTTTGGGATCTTTTTGAAAGTTTTCGGCAAATTCTGCCGGGTGAAAGGAAAATGGGCCGAATCTTTTTTTGACACAACTCTTGCTAATTATGAGAGGAGGTGTTTGGATGAGTAGAACCGTCAGAGCGCAGAAGGGCGGTTGGGTCTCAGAGTAGTGGGGCATTCCAGTGGTGCAGGGCGAGTCTTAAAATCGAGATCGATTATTCTCGAAAATGGGAAAGAACAGGCGCAATCCCGAAATCCTGTTCGATTGTTTCCACAAGAATCGCGTTCATTTAATCTTAAAATGCTGATTTTTGTCATGTTAGTGAAAATTTCTCCGTTGGCATGGATACTGCAAAAGAAAGAAGAGCCGAGCCGGCGGCGGAGTGTGAACACCGACCAGAACTCCTCTGGTTGTCCTGAAAAGGCAAAACACTTCCTGTTGTTGCGATAGTTGCGGTCAAGGGTCCGGGTGCGGGTGCAGCCATCAGCCTTTTTCTTGGAGGATCTACGAGAAATGATTTTCAGGCTTGAAAAAACGCGGAGTGCTCTGGCCGTTTTGTTGTTCTTGATGGGAACCAGTCTGGCTAGTTTCGTGGGAGCGGCCACACAAAGTGTGGCCTTGGACTGGGATGATAACGATGAACCAGACATGGACTACTACAACATTTATCGCGCTTCTTCCTCAGCCGGTCCTTTTTTGAAAATCAACGCAACCGGCATCCGTGTTTCCACTTATCAGGATCCCAATGTCCAATCTGGCAATATCTACTATTATAAGGTCACAGCCGTTGACACGTTTGCGAATGAATCGAATTTTTCCAATCTGGCTTCCATTTCGGTGCCAGCCGAGACGCCCCCAACCAACGACAATCTTGTGGCCAACGCTGGCCCCAATGAAAAGATCAGCGTTGAGACAACCGTTACCCTCGATGGGTCACAGTCTCTGAATCCGGGCGGTACCCTATCGGCCTATTTGTGGATGCAAACAAGCGGACCGGAGGTGGTTCTGGCCGACGAGACCAGCTCGGTTACGACCTTCGTCTCCCCGCTGACCGATTCCATGACGACTCTGACCTTCCAACTGTTTGTGTGGGATCAGGACAATGTGCGTTGCGCTGTTCCCGGTGTGACAGCCCGAGCGATTGTACCGGGAGCCATTGCGAATGCCGGACCCGATCAGGATGTCAGCGTGGGGCAGACGGTGACGATCGATGGTACGCAATCCAAGCCGACCCGCGATCCTATCGCAGCCTTCTTCTGGTTGCAGAAGAGTGGTCCGGTGGTTCAGATTCTGGACGATGCCAGTTCGCAGACCACCATTGTGGCGCCGAAGGTGAACAAACTCACCACCCTGGTGTTCGACCTCTATGTGTGGGATGCGCACGGGTTCGAGACGGTGGACCGAGTCAATATCAAGGTGCATTCCGAGTGGCCCGTGGCTGTGGCCGCCGAAGTGGAACAGCAAGTGGTGCATCCGGGGGATATCGTTACGCTGGATGGTTCGACCTCGTGGGATCCCGACGGGCAGGTGGTGGGTTATCTGTGGCTTCAGACTCAGGGCAGCCCGGTCCCGGTGAAGTTCTCCGACGAGAACAGTTCCATCACCACCTTTATTGTGCCGGCGGTGGACGAACCGACCACAATGACTTTTGAACTCTTTGTCTGGGACAATGATCTGAATCGCTCGGCGGTGGCGGCACGGGTGGTCGTACGGGTCGAGAACGTGGGGAACCGTGCGCCCGTGGCAAATGCGGGACCGGACCTGAAGGCCAAACGGACGTCGAAGGTCATACTGGATGCCAGTAAGTCTTACGACCCGGATGGCGATCCTGTCACGTTCGAATGGACGCAGATGTCCGGTCTGACAGTGACGTTGCGCAACAACACCAGTGCCAAGGCTTCTTTTACTGCGCCGCAAGTGGATCAGGACAGCATCCTGGTCTTCCGGGTGACCGTCTCGGACGGCAACTACACCAGTACCGATGACGTGCAGGTCGTGGTCACCCCGCGTGGGCAGTATGCTCCGACGGACGAGTGAGGTTCTGTTTGTGCCTCAGAAAATTTTGGAGAAATCCGCCTGACGAGGGACAGCCTCTTCAGGCGGATTCTTTATTTCGAGTGCGTACTCTTTCAGAAAGCGGTTGCGTTTTTTTCAGATTCTGATAGAGAATGCCCGCGTGTGTGGAGGTGACTGGGGCCCGGTGGCTCCTGCGGTCTTCAAAACCGTTGTGCCGCTTAACGGCGGCGGGTGGGTTCGACTCCCATTCACCTCCGCCAATTCCTTGGAAATTTCAAAAAATCACTGGGTAGGGAATGCTGGGGTTTGCCGTCATAGGACGAACTGCTGCCTGCGCGGCTTTTCTTTCAGGCGGACGAGGACGTCCGCTCTCCCGGGAACTGCCATTTCCGAAGAATTCTTCCCACTGGGAACGCCAATCTCCCGATTGGCGCAGCAAGACAAACCCCACCCGAAAGGTGAAAAACAAAACCATTTTCACCCAGTAAAATCAGGGAAAAGGTTCATTCTCCATCCTCAACTGCGGTTTTCGCAGGTTCATAAATCAATGGGAATGAATCGTTTTGATCGTTTTGATCTTGCGCCGGATCTATAAGTCGCATAGAATTGAAGGTGGCAGTTTGTATTTTCTCTCTCAAATCGGAACGGGAAAATGAGAGAGGAAAGCGTGGGAATTTGTACTAACAGGTATTGTCAGAGGCCAGGATTGCTATGGAACTCAATCCCCCCACCGATCCCCAACGGATTCTCGAACAGGCGGCCCTGCTGGATTCCGGCGACGTTGTGCGTGGTCGTTACCACGGTATCCTCATGGGGTTGCAGGGGCCTTTGCGGCGGCAGCGGTTCAATCTGGATAAAAAGATTGTCACGATTGGCCGCGACATGAACGCGGATATTCTGATCAACGACAGCAAGACGGCCAGACGCCACGCGAATGTCATTTATACGAATTTTGAACGAAAAGACGAAACGCCGCAGATGCGCCTCTACGACTGCGGCATCACGAGTGGCACGTTTGTCAACGGTCAGCATGTGCCCAACGAGGGCGCTCTTCTGCATGATAAAGACCGCGTGCAGATCGGCAAGAGCGTGTTTGCTTTCTTTCTGCTGGACAGTGAAGAGAGCACGCTGGACCGAAAACTTGAAGAAATGGCCACCCGTGACACGGTGACGGGATTGTTGAACCGGCGGCTTTTCCGCGAAACGATGGATCGGGAAATTGCGCGGGCGGCCCGGCATGACCGTCCCTTGTCGCTTCTACTGGTAGATATAGATGCAGACTCGGTGTTTCTGGCGAATGCGCAGGGGCGCGATATTAAAGAGGAAGTGCTACGCCAGTTGGGTGAATTCCTGGAAAACTTTCTGCGCCCGGCAGATGAAGCCTCGCGCAACGAGAACGATACGATCTACGTCTTGTTGCCCGAGACGGATCGCGCGGGCGCTGAGGCCACGGCCCTTCGAGTTTGTCTGAATCTCGAAAAGCACGCGTTCCACTTTGGCAACGATTCCTTTAATCTCAAACTCAATATCGGCGTGACGGTCTGGGATCGCTCTCTGGATCTGGATTCTTTTCTGAACCACGCCGAGATCGCACTGAAGCGCGCCCAACAGAATGCGCCGAACGGTGTTGCCATCTTTGGCGCCAGCGCCGAATACCCATCCTGAGTACGTTTTCGGACTGTTATATCTCTGAGCCTGCCGTCACGACTCCCTGAGAAGCGATGCTGGGTGTTGTTTGTTTTTTCAAGGCTATCTGGAGTAGATCCTCGACCGCCTGGGTGTATTCCGGCCCAGAAACCTCATACCCATCGCAATGGGCCCCCTTCAATTCCAGAAAGATTTTTGGTTCCCGTGCGAATTTTTCAAAGAGTTCCTGACCGTGGCGGTAAGAAATTACTCCATCCGAGTGACTGTGGGCGATCAAAACCGGGCAGTCGAGTTTCTGGAGAGATTCCCCCGTTGCATATGAATACCGGGTGAGGAGACGGGTGGGAAGACAGGGGAAAACCTCGGAGGCTATTTCATTGAGCGAAACGAACGCGCCTTCCAGTATCAAGGCCGCAGGTTTATGTTGTTGCGCCAGCCAGGCGCCTATTGCTCCACCCATCGATCGGCCTAGAATTACAATCTCCTGCGGGGGAATTTGTTTCTTTTCCGTCAGGAACCGCCAAGCCGCTTCGGCGTCCGCATAGGTGTTGGCTTCTGACGGCTTTCCTTCACTGGTTCCATACCCCTGGTAGTCGAAAATAAAAACATTCAGATTGAGTTTGTGGAAAAACTCGATCGTCCCCAGATCGCACAGGTTTCCACCGTTGCCATGACAGAAGAGAATCGTCGCGCAGGCGTCTGGGGTTGGAATGTACCACGCAGCAAGGCTGGTTTCATTTGAAGATTTCAGGCTCACGTCTTCATAGGTCAAGCCAAGAATGGCGGGCGTTTGCAAAACGACCTGACTGGGTTTGTAGAGATAGGCGTCTTGATTGAAGTACAATATCGCGCAGGCTGCGATGTAAACTCCCACAAGGCTAAGAATCAGGATGGTGAACATGGAATAGAGTTTCCGCCGCATGGAGTTTGATCTTTCCCGTGATGCTTACTTTTTGTCTCCGAAATGGATCATGGCCTTCACGACGCCATCCCGGTAGTCGGCCACCAGGTTGAAAGCCTCCTGGGTGCGCTCAAACGGGAAGCGATGGGTAACCATGAAGTCCGCGTCGAGCCGTCTGCCCGCCATTGCATCCAGCGTGGCCTGAACGCATTCGTTCTGTCGCCGCACGTTCTGGATGCAGATTTCCTTGCGACGTCCCAGGTCTATGGAGAACGACAGACGGTCCTCACGGGGAATCCCGATCAACATCAGTTTACCCCCCGGTTTCAGAACCTCGAAGGCCTGGTCCACCGTTTCCTGTTGACCGGCGCACTCGAAAACCGCATCGAGCAACAACGGCTCGCGGGTTTTGATTTCCTGAACCATGTCCGTCTCGGCGGGATTCCCGGCCCACGTGGCGCCCGCCCGGCGCGCCATTTCCACGCGCTCGGGAATTTTCTCAGTCATATAGACAGCCGAGGCGCCTTTTTCCCGCGCGCACAACAGCACACTCAGGCCGATGGGGCCAGCGCCCAAAATCCCGACCCGCGCTCCGGTCATCGGAACCGACTGCTTCACCGCATAGTACCCGATGGCCAGAGGTTCCGAGAGCGCTCCCTGTTCAAACGTCATGCTGGGGTCCAACAGGAAACACGACTCTTCCGGCATGACGATTTTCTCGGCCAGACAGCCTTCGGATTGCCCCGGGCACCCGAGGAAACGGAGTTTGCGGCACGTATGGGGACGCCCAGCCAGGCACTGATCACATTGCCAGCAGGACATGGCCGGATCCACCGCCACCCGATCCCCAACGCGCAGGCGGGTGACCGCCGAACCGACGGCTTCCAGAACCGCGGCGCACTCATGACCCACCCGGAAGGGATACTGAACCACCTGACTACCGATGCGGCCGGTTTCGTAATAGTGGACATCGGACCCGCAGACCCCCACAGATTCCAGCCGCAACAGCACCTCGTTGCCGTGTTCGATTCGCGGTTCCGGTGTTTCGATCATTGCCATCTGACGGATCCCCGTCAAGACCATGGATTTCATGAGTATCAGGCCTTTCTTTTGAAGAAGTAGTCCTTGTATGACAACCGTCACCGAATGCGCGTTTTCAACATCCGGTTTCTGTTTCAGGAGATCGTAAGGGTGGAATCCCGCAACAGCAGATTCCTTCCTTTAATCATTCATAGCACCCGGCCATAAAAAACTCAAGATAGGGATAGGAATTGCCGCCTTTTATCCTTTCTGATATAAGCGCATTTCGGACGGGAGCAGAAGTCGTCCGGCCTGATTCCGATCCGGTGGTGTGCCCCGCATTGAAAGGCTGAGGATCTTGAACTATTATGAGTTGATTTTGATCGCTGTGGGACTTTCCATGGACGCGTTTGCCGTGGCGGTTGCCTGCAGCATTTCCCTCCAGCGGGTCTCGAAACGTCAGATCTTCCGTTTCGGTTTCCACTTTGGTCTCTTTCAGGCTCTGATGCCCGTGATCGGGTGGAATCTGGGGCGTATGGCTGTGGATCTCGTGGCCGCCTGGGATCACTGGCTGGCTTTCGGTTTATTGACGTTTGTGGGAGGAAAGGCTATCTATGAGGCCGTCTGGGGGGGCGAGGAAGATGAAGAAAACGCCGTGCGCCCAGACCCCACTCGAGGCTGGTCGCTCGTCATGCTCTCGTTGGCAACCAGTATAGACGCCCTGGCGGTCGGACTCAGTCTGGCCATGTTGGGAGAAGCGATTTACCAGCCCGCGCTCGTGATCGGCCTGATTACCGGAACCCTGACCACAGTCGGCATGCTTCTGGGCAGCCGGGTAGGCGCCCGTTTCGGCAAGGGAATGGAAATCCTCGGCGGGGTCATCCTGATCGGAATCGGCCTTAAAATCCTGATTGGAAGTTTAGTGAGCGTCGCCACTTGACCACAGCCAAGGTTAAAGCACCCTCAATTCTCTCGGATACCGGTTCAGTACCTCACATCCATCCTCGGTCACCAGCACCAGATCCTCGATTCGAACCCCCAGAACCCCGGACAAATAAATGCCCGGTTCGATCGAGAAGACCATGCCCGGCTCGACGGGCATTTCGTTAATTTCCCCTACGTCGGGGAATTCATGCACGTCAATCCCGATATTGTGGCCGGTTCGGTGGGTGAAGAAGTCACCGTAGCCGCGTTCCCGGATCAGGTTGCGGGCGGCCGCGTCAATGTCGCAGAACCGCGTACCCGGGCGAATGGTAGCGATGGCCGCCTGGTTGGCATCGAAAACGGTCTGGTACACCTCGCGTCCCTGATCGGACACTTCCCGCCAGAAAAAACTTCGGGTCATGTCCGAGCAGTAGTGATCAACCAGTCCCCCAATGTCCAGGATGACACTGTCCCCTCGCTTCAACCTGGAATTGTCAGACTCGTGGTGGGGTTCGGCGGCGCCGGGCCCAAAACAGATGAGCGGGCCGAAAGAACACCCAGCCGCGCCACGCTTTTCATAGAGGTCGGCCATCAGACGGCAGCATTCTTTCTCGGAACGCTGTTCGGAAAGAAGTCCTACCAGATCGCCCATCACTTCGTCGTTAATCTTCGAGGCCAGACGCATCAATCGAATTTCTTCGGCGTCCTTGATCATCCGAACCGTATCAATGACCCGCGAGCCATTGCGGCAATCGAGTCCGGGGCACAATTCCATGAGTTTGAGTAGAAAATGACAGGGCCAGGTTTTCTCGATCCCCAGAGGTTCCTGTGGCTGGACGGTCTGCGCGAGTTTCGTAAGGGGATCTTCCCGGTCATTGAAGATGCAGAGTTCCACTCCCAGATCCCCCTCGAGTGGAAAGAGCGCATTGATAAACAGACGGCGGACACCCGAGGTATTCACATACAGCGTCAACATTCTTTCACCCGGTTCGATGAACTTCCCGATCAAATGGAAAATCGAGGACGGAGAAGTGACCAGAATCTGGGTCAATCCGTGCCGTTTCAGAGAATCTGTCAGTCGTTCGAATCGGTCCATTGCCATGCTGTCTCCTATTTCATTAAAATGCGCATTGATGATTTCCGCGCTCTGTTTGCATCTGGAAAATTGCACGCTTCTTACTCAGGGTCAAGCAAATACCCATCCCGGAACCCTATCGAAAATCGACAATCCGGCCTTTTCGTGGATATCGGCACAAACAGGCGCCGCAGATGAAACACTCGGGTTCTTCGATCAGTTCCAGACTCCGGCATTTGGGGCAAAGCAGGATATCGCGCAACTGTTTCGTGGGAGGAATACCTGTTCCAGAGTTCTTTTCCGCCCTTTTCAAGAGGGCAAATTGCATCTGGCACAATCTGAACGGGTTTAACCCATTATCAATTGTCTGACAGAAGAAATCCATAAATCTGGCCGCAAGAGGAGAGTTCTCCATGCAGATTCCTTTAAGAAAGGTATTGTTGTGCGTGATCTGATAAAGAAGCCCTGTTCCTTTCAATGTTTCCACCTGAAATCCAAACCGTTTCACCAGATTGTCGAAATAACGGGGGTGACAGGCGAAGACCTGATGATCAATTTCACGGTGATCCTGAGCCAGGGTTTTTCTACCATGCAAGAGAACACGCAACAGATTGCGCTTGTTGACATACGAGAAAAGAAGCGATCCGGCGGGACGGAAGACACGGGAAAGTTCTGCAAAGAGGGAATCCGGTTCGGACACATGGTGGAAGAAGCGCACACAAACTCCATTATCAAAGACGCCCTCGCGAAAGGGGAGCGCCATTGCGTCCGCCGCGACCAGATGGATGTTGTTTCCCGAATAGAGCTGATCGGCCATTTCGAGATGGTTCAAAGCGTAATCCACCAGAACCAGATTTCGATCCGGTGCGTCATAGTCGGGCAAGAGACGTCCGAATCCACATCCGAGGTCCAGAAACCATCCGCCGGTGGACGGCAGCAGTTTCCTGATGATGGTCTGTTCTTCCGCATGGACCATTGCCATGGCCCGCCCTTCCCAGAACTCGCGGAAGTCGCGTTTATTGTAGTCCACAATTCCCTTTTCGGAGTCGTAGTCCCAGAGTTTTTGTTCCCGGCGCATTTTGACCATAATCCAACACTCTCCAGATTCTTCAACATGGCTTGAATTCCCGACAGTGGCGATATTCGTGAACGGAACAGACGCATACTCTGCCAGAAAGAAATTCAGATAAGGTGCCGATAGAGACGGGTTCCCAGAAATTCACCAAACCCACGGGGCATGTGACAGATTGCCAGATTCATGAGTGCGGCGGATGTTTTCTTCTGGCGCAAAGAAACGAAACTCGTGATACCCGGATGGTGGTAATAGTACAATTGCTGCTGGTGGGTCCCCCATCTGCTTTTGAATTCCATGAGGCCGGTATTGTCCAGCGATGTTCGTCCGAAGTCGAAATATTTGTGCCCCTGCCGTTTGGCCAGTTTGATGGCTTCCCATAGCAACAGGTGATTGGGACGCATAGACAGCGAATGCGGCAGGGAACCTCCATACTCGTAGATCGCCGTATTCTTGTATCGCAAAATGATCACGCCCGCCACCGTTTTGCCAGCATGGCTGGCCAGGAGGACATCCATCCAACCCCTGGGGTGGAAAATATTCCACATGTTGGTGAAGAAAGAGCGGGGTTGGGGGAGAAGTCCATTGGAACACCGGATTTCGAGGTAGAATTCATAGAATGCGTGGACAGAGTCCAGCGAATCCCCCACAATCAATTGCAACCCGCTCCGGGAAGCCTTTTCTATGGCGCGTTGCGTACAGTTTTTGTGGAGCGAACGAAAAATCTGTTCTTCAGGCGGTTCAATATCCAGCACAAAAGTACAGTAAGAAGTCTGGGGTTCTCCCATCCGATTTTGTACCAGATTTTCAAGTCCAGAAGTCTTGATTTCCAGGTACCGAGCGTTTTGCTCGGTTTTCATCCGAAGCGCCGCCTCAACCAGCAGGTCATATTGCTCCTGACTGCGTATCAGGGGATTGGTCGCCTGAGCGCACGGCAAACATTCGAGCCTTTTCCCCGTAAGACGGCTGTTGACGAGGAAGAGAGGAAGCCCCGCCACGAAAGTCTTGTTTTCCTCCAGAACCAGGTATTGCGATTCATGGCCGTAAGCGGCGCGGATCAGATCTTTCCAGGCAGATGTGTGGTAAAGCGTTCCCGATTCATGCGATTCGACCAGTTGATCCCACTTGGCCCATTCATCCGAGTGCAGGAGTCTTGGCGATCCCATGAGGCGCCCCTCAGCCTTTCCTGGAATCATACAATAACCTTGCGCGGGCACAGACGTTCTGGCGGGTTTTCAGTCGGTAGATTCGTGAAACGCACAATGGGGTGCAACGCCCATCTGGGGGGAAGAATCGTGTACAACAAGCGCATCCCGAGTTGAAAGACCTTGGCCTTGAAAGGAGAGCGTTTACTCAGGTTCTGGAAAAAGGTACTCCCTTTGGGAATGGGAAGATAGGTGAAGTCCGGTTGAAAACCGAAAGAGCTGATAAACTCGAGGAGCGTTTTATACGTGAAGTACCGAACATGCGCAAGAAACTCGTAACGTGTCATCCCCCCCTTCATGGGGTCATGGAAGGTTTTCCCATCCCAGACGAACCGCGGGAGGAAATAGAGGTTCGAATAATTGGGGGCGGAAATGTAGAGATGTCCTCCCGGTTTCAAGATCCGCCGAATTTCCCGGAGGTGGTGTTCGATATTGATCATATGTTCCACCGTAGCCAGGGAGACAATGGCATCGAATGAAGCGTCCTTGAAAGGGAAAGACTCCACCGGGTCATCCAGGTCAAAGGACACGGAGGTCAACCCACTCTTCCGCAGGCTTTTGAGGCTCTGCACGGCCACATCGTTGCAGATCATCTTGCCTGGGTAATTGTCATGAATGCGCTTGGCAACGAGGCCAATACCGGCCGCAATATCGAGAATCCGTTCGTATTTCTCGTTACCGAATATTTCTGGAAAGACGCAGTGCCGTTCGTACACCCACGGATAATTTTCCAGATCGTAACCTTCAAGTCTTCCATCTTCCAAGGCCACCGAGTCTTCCCTCATCGGTATGACATCCTCTCAATCCTGTAATATACGACGCCGATCCTATTGACATAGTCGCATCCGGGGCGCTCTCGCTCAAGCGATTATTTTCGAAAAATGCGTTTCACGATCATCTGTGCCGAACCGCTCACCAGGTCGAGTGTCCGTTTGAGAAAAGGCTGGGGATCGCGCCAGGAGGGAATGCTGTACACATGAGGCGATAGATAGGGCTTCAGATACTGAGCCAGTGTATAGTGTTCCTCTCCAAAACTCTTGAAACTTTCCAGCAGGTCTTTACCGGCGTCAATCCAATAGACACCTTCCTGAAAATCGCGCTGAGAGACAGGCCGTTCGCCCAATAGGACATGGCGATAGGTCAGGTACGGAAAGTTCACGCCACTGCGCACAGACAGCGGAGTCGAGAGATTTTGCCTGGCGTTGATTTCCATCAGTTTATAGATTCCATCTCGGGCGTCTTTTTTGAACTCCATGCAGGAGAATCCCGTGTAGGAAAGCCCCCGGAGTAAAGTGCGGCCCGATTCCAGGACAACAGGCATGCGCTTGCTGACCACCACCCGGGGAAAACCCAGTCGGGGCGGGGAGAGCCGTACCTTTTCCGCGGTCACTTCGACTTGAGGTTCCCCCTCGATAAAGAAGGAATTGTAATTGACACCCGAAGTGTCCCCCCCTGGAATAAACTCTTGGATAAGCATTTTAGCCGCAACGCTCTCTGCGTCGCGGTACACGCGCTGCAATTCTTCCGGATTGTTGACGAATTCCATTTTCCGACGGAAATGTTCGAAATACTGATGTCCGACACACGGCTTAAGGAGACAGGGAAAACCGATCTGCCGGGCAAACTCCTGCGCCTCGTCGCCCGACTCAGGAATGCGGGTACGCGGACAGGGAACCCCCAGACGGTCCGCGAGCTGGTAGGTATATTGCTTGTGGATACAGGTTTCGACAACATCCCAATCGGCGGCGCTCACCCGGTAATGCCTGGAGAGTTCTTCCTTGTGTCTGGAAACGGGGATCAGTGTTGCATCGTCCGAAGGCATGAGAACGGCGCCTCCCCACTCGGATGCCTTATCCAACAGGACGTTCACGAATCCGTCCGGATCGTTATCTGGATGCGGACAGAAGCAATGCGCCTTGATGTAGCGCGATACATACCCCATGTCGTTGCGATTGTAGTAGGCGCCAAATACCGGCACCCCCATTTGCCCGAGGGCACGAATTACCCCCAAGCCCAATTTGTGGCAACCGAGCACGACGACCGGAACAAGAGGGGGACTGGAGGCTGAGTCCGACATATCGCCAATCTTTCTGAGTCGAAGAAACGCTACGACTCTTCTATTATGCAGTTTGCATCATCAAGAGGATACGTGTTGTACAACCAATTCCACTTCCGAAGTGTAACTTGACTGGCCCTCTTTTTCAAGGGTCAGGGGAATAAACAACGCTATTTTCGTGTTTTGTGTTTCGATTCAGTGGGGAATCCCGTCTCATCAGTCGCTTTTCCCTGAAGCGGCAATGTCGGGCGCTCCCAATCAGCCACTCCGCCTTCAACCTCAAGAAAAAGGGGGTGAGAGTCGGGGGAGCGAATAGCCTTCAATTCCTGAAAGCGACTCGGGTCGCGTTGTTTTAGTTTCCCAAGCAGGTGCTCGAATTCATAGCGCAATTGCCCTGACGCTATGTTTATCCGGCGGTCTGTGCGTTCTGGATGAATTTTTGCGAGTTGGAATGCGTACCCACGTCGGGTGGCTTCTTCCTGGACAAACGCCAGATAGGTTCCGATGAAAGCCAGCGGATTTTCCGTTTCCCGGAATCGGACCAGTTGGGGGTGGTGGCGGTAGCCACGGGTTTCCCCAAGCAGAACTTTCTGCGCCAGCAGGGCCTCGCGCCAGAGCGCCACAAGTCCCTGCGAATCAAGGTATTTCGGATGGATGGACCACAGCCGCATCTCAAACTCCTTTAGACTCGCGATCTGAAAGTTATCCTAATACGTCTTGCCCGGTTCTGTCAAAGAGAAGCCTGGGTTTTTCCGATCCCATTTGTTTCTGGATTTGAGGGTTTTCAAGGTGTTGGGAGTAAAAACGCGAAAGAATCCATTTGCGTCTTATTCACGAGCATCGTAGATTTAAAGGAGACCCTGCCGCGCCCCATAGGAGATGGAGAAGGGGAGCGGGAGGGGTTTCAGAACGCTCGAATTGTCTCAAAGGAGATGGAAGAACAAGATGGCAAAAGAAAAAACCCCTCGCCAGAGCATGCCGACTCTTGATCTGGAACTGCGCAAGACCACTTTCCGTGAGGTCGCTCTGGGTTATAGCGAAGAACAGGCGCGCTTGGAAGCAAGCCGTTGCATCCAATGCAAAAAGCCCAAGTGTGTCTCGGGATGCCCTGTGGAGGTCAATATTCCAGGATTTCTGGCCAAGGTAGCCGAGGGGCAGTTTCTGGAAGCCTACGACCAAGTCAAGGAGACAAACTCCCTGCCCGCAATTTGCGGTCGTGTCTGCCCTCAGGAGGAACAGTGTGAAGGGGTTTGCGTTCTGGGTGTCAAGGGCGAACCCGTGGCTGTCGGTCGCCTGGAGCGGTTTGTGGCGGACTTTGCCTCGGCCCACGGACACAAAAGCCAGCACTCGAAGGTTACTTCCACGGGTAAGAAGGTGGCAATCATCGGCGCCGGGCCATCAGGGTTGACGTGTGCGGGCGAACTGGCGCAACGCGGGCACAAGGTCAGTGTTCTGGAAGCGCTCCACAAACCCGGGGGCGTTCTGGTCTATGGGATTCCCGAATTTCGCTTGCCCAAGCGGATTGTCAGCGAAGAAATCCAGCAACTTGTGGAGATGGGAGTTGAGATCCGCAACAACTACGTGGTGGGGTTGTTGTCCACCATTGATGAACTGTTCGAGCAGGGGTTTGACGCAATCTTTATCGGCACTGGGGCTGGCTTGCCAAAGTTCCTGAACATTCCCGGAGAAAACCTGTGCGGCGTTTTCTCGGCCAATGAGTATCTGACACGTTCCAACCTGATGGAGGCTTATAGTTTCCAGGACGCGAATACCCCCATCATTATCGGAAAGAATGTCGCGGTTCTGGGCGCGGGTAACACGGCGATGGACGCAGCCCGGACCGCTCTGCGTCTGGGAGCGGAAAATGTCTCAATTGTGTACCGTCGAACGGCTTCCGAGGTGCCAGCCAGAAAAGAAGAGGTCGAGCATGCGGAGGAGGAAGGGATTCAATTCCGCTTTCTGCGCGCGCCGATGGAGATTTTGGGGGACGAAGGCGGGTGGGTGACCGCCTTGAGCTGTCAAGTCATGGAATTGGGAGAACCGGACGATTCGGGCCGCCGCCGCCCGGTGGCGGTGGAAGGGAAAGAAGAAGTGATTCCGTGCGATGTGGTCATCAACGCCATCGGGTCGGGATCGAACAAACTGCTCTTTCGGACGGCGAAAGACATCGCCCTCAACAAGTGGGGGAATATCATCACCCATGACGAGTCCGGTAAAACGAGCAAGACGGCGGTTTATGCGGGCGGCGATATCGTGACCGGCGCGGCGACGGTCATTCTGGCTATGGGAGCTGGGCGCAAAGCCGCAATGGCCATTGATGAGTTTTTGCGCAACGGCTCGGAGAAATAGCCAAGTTTGAAGGAACGAAATAGAGTCGGGATACATCGTCTCTTTGTGTGTCCCCTCATGGGATTTCCTCTATCTCTTTTTTTGTCAGAGTTTTATGAAATAATTCTGGCGCAAGAAAAGTGACGGGCAGGGGAGGGGCGGTTCCTTGTCGGATAGTCCCTTCCTCAGTATTTTCTTGTGTCCTTGAAAGGCTTGTGCCATATAGACGGTGTGACCCTAGGCCGAGAGGGCCTGAAAAACCTGTCCCGAGCACTGAGATTTGTGCGACTCAGTTCTTCGAGCAGGTATCCCGAACGCCCATAAAAGAAACCTTTTAAATATGTTTTTCAGACCGATTCTACCGTATTTGAAACCGTACGTCAGGCGTATTATCTTCGCGTTGGGCTGTATGGTGATCAGTTCCTTTCTGGGAACGTATAACATCGTGTTGACCAAGCCGGCGCTGGATTTGCTTTTCGGCCAGATCAACTGCGAAGAGCGCGAAGCGGAGATTGATAAGGGGATTCTGGAGCATAAGGAAAAACTCGGCGAACTTCGTGAAAAAGCGTCCACCGAGTGGGTTTCCAGGATGAATCTCAAGCGGAAATCCCTTTACTACCCCATTGAAGACAAAGTCAAAATGCGGGTGTTTGGTTCTTCCTTTTTCACAGCGAGAGGATTCAACAATCCGGAACAACTTGCCCGGATTTTGCAGGCCGACAATCCCGCTTCCAAGTACATCTGGTCAAACCTGACCACGAATACCTGTGAGATGCTGGTGGAGTACAATAAGGGGGTGGACGAAAACGGGGGGAAACTGCCGAAGCCTTCTGAGGAACTGATGGAAAACCTGACACGGGATTTGAACAGTCTGATTGGGCAGGGGTTCATCTACACGCCGGAGCGTTTTCCCCATTCCTTGCTCCCCGTTCCCGTTCTCAAGACGGATGGCGACAATCTGGTCAAATTGGTCAATTCATATCTGAACAATGATAAGCGGTTTGAGTACATCAAAGATCTGCAACAGAAACAATTTCGGGAAATCGAGAAAGATCCAAGCAAATACAGCACAGACGGTATCAAGAAAATCGAAAATGACCAGTATGCCGCGAGTCTGGCGGAAATCGGGAAAAATCTTGCGGACAATTCAAAAGGCGAGATGGTGAAGCTGAATCGCAAACTGCTCAGCATGGTTTTTCCCAGCGCTTTTGAGTCCGACCCGCCTCGGTCCCTTTACCGCTATGCGAGCAAAGATCCAACGAAAAGCCTGCGATGGATTGGCGCCTTTATCATCCTGAACGCCATCTTGTACGGGATTTTCGAGTACGGGTTCAAGTACAACATCTCGTACTCCCTGTACCGTTCCGTGATTGAATTGAAGAATGATATCTTCCGGCACATTCTGGGGCAGGATTTGCGGTTTTTTACGGAGCGTTCGGTCGGGTTCCTGATGAGCCGGATCACGAGCGATGTGGAGACGATCGGGACGGTTTTCGATGTGGTGGTCAAGAATGCTCTGGATCAATCGGTTCGTCTGATTTTCCTCTTCTCGCTTCTGATCTTCCTGAGTCCGACCATGACGGGGATTGTATTTTTCCTGGTCATCCCCTTGTTTATCGTGCTGGGATGGTTTGCGCATTTGATAAAGCGAGTCTCGCGCAAGCAGAAGAGCAAGCGCGATGTGCTTTCGGCTGCCATGAATGAGTCGCTCGGCAACGTCCGTCTGATTAAGGCCCTGGCCACGGAAGATATTGAGTGCAAACGCTTTAACCAGCATAATGAACGGGTTTTTCACTACCAGATGAAACAGCGGGTGGCGAAGTTTGCCGCTTCTCCCATCATGGAAGTTATGGCTGCGCTGGGCATGACCGCCATCCTGATATGGGGGGGAATGGTCGTAATTCACGGCAAGATGGAGCAGATGGAGCCGAGCGACTTCATCGTTTATGTCATCACCCTTGCGCTTTTCTACACCCCGATCAAGCGCATTTCACGCGTGAACGTCAACTGGCAGTTGGGTGTGGTCAGTTGCGAACGCATTCAAGAGATGATGTCTCTCAAAGCGACTATTCTGGAGCCGGAAGAGGGAGTCGAAACGCCCCAACTGGACCACATCGAGCAGGGGATCGAGGTCCGAAACGTCACATTCTCCTACGATGAGAAACTGGTTCTGGACGACGTCTCAATGGAGTTCCGCAAGGGGACCGTTACGGCCATCGTCGGTCGGAGTGGGTCGGGAAAAACCACCCTGGCCAACCTCCTCCTGCGCTTGTACGATCCAGACGAAGGGGTGATTGAACTCGACGGGTACGATATCCGTACCTTCCGGAAAAAAGACCTCCGTGCGCACTTCGGGATTGTGACACAGGAGACCATCCTGTTTGACGATACGGTGGCGAATAACATCGCCTACGGCGCTCCGGAAGTGGATATGGACCGGATCATGGAGGCGGCTCGAATCGCCAATGCCCACGAATTTATTTCGGCACTGGAAAACGGATACGACACATCGGTTGGCCCCGCCGGTTCTACCTTGAGCGGGGGACAGCGCCAGCGGGTTGCCATTGCGCGCGCTTTCTATCGCGATCCGGATATTCTTCTTCTGGACGAAGCGACGTCCTCGCTTGACACCGAATCGGAAACGGTTGTGCAGGAATCGATCGAGCCGCTCATGAAAGACCGGACCGTGATCGTCATTGCCCACCGGCTCAGTACGATCATGCACGCGGACAACATCCTCGTGCTGCATGAGGGGAAAGTGGTCGAACAGGGACGCCACAACGACCTTCTGGACTTGCAGGGACACTATGCCACGCTCTACAGACTGGGCGAGTTCTCTGAGAAGGACGAAACGACCGATCGGTAGTAGCGCCTTGTTTCGATTGATGTTAAAATGGGTTTGTTCAAGGTCTTTTTACGAAGATAACTGTTTTCTGAGGTACCGGAATTGTTTTTGTCCCCTTGAAAAAGGGGACTTTTTTATTCAGCCACGCGGATTCTTCAGAAAAGTCTTGCGCTCCTTCCGCAACTTCGTTAAATTTGCATTTAACGAAGTTGCGGAAGGAGCGAAAAAACATGGCCAGACACACCAAGTTCTCCCAGGCGTTGTATGACTTTGACGCCTTCCTTGAAACTCAGAAGAATCTTTCCCCCAGAACTCGTCAAGCCTACCGGTACGACATTGACCGTTTTGCGGACTTCTGGCTCCAGCGGCATGGCAAGGAGGCTACGGCGGTTCATCTGGACACCGTCTCCATAGAGGATATCAAGTTTTACCTGGAACATCTCCGAATGGACCTCAAGTACCGGAGTACCACGCTCTCGCGAACAATCGCTTCGATCCGGATCTTCTTTGAGTTCTGTGTCGTCCAAGGTTTCCTGGAGAGCAGTCCAGCGACACACCTGCACAATCCCAAGAATCCCAAACGCTTGCCGATCTTCCTGATCGAATCGGAACTCAAACGGCTGTTCCAGGCCCCCACGCTCGATGAAAACGCCCAGGAAGAAGGGCGATCGAAAATCTACCCCCACCTGGTGAAACGCGACTACGCGATCCTGGTGACGCTGGGTTTCACCGGCTTGCGCCTCAGCGAACTGGTGGGGCTCGATCTGCGCGATTGCGATCTGGAGAGCCAGGCGGCTCGAGTTCTGGGAAAAGGGTCCAAGGAGCGAATCGTTCCCCTCAATGAAATTGTGGTTCATGCCATTCGTGAGTGGCTCATGAGCCGAACCTGGATATGCGCCGAGGGAGAACAAGCCGTTTTTGTGAATAAATTCGGACGGCGGATTTCCACCCGGGGGGTGGAGCAACTGGTTGAAAAACACGTGCAAAGCGCGGGGATCGAGAAGGATAAGATCAGCCCGCACAAGCTGCGTCACACGTTTGCGACGCTCCTGCACATGAACGACGTGGATATCGTGGAGATTCAGGCTCTTCTCGGGCACTCGTCCATCACCAGCACCCAGATCTACACGCACGTCAGTTCAGCCAGACTCAAGAAGGCTGTTAAAAAACTGGAAGATATTTAGAAGATCCCATCACAGGACGGTTTCATTGTCTCAATTGGATTGGACTGATCCGACTTATTCAGCTGGATCATATCATAGACTTAATAATTGTTATCATAGAATTATGAAGTTAAAATTATCTGAAAAATAACATATTTCATGTATTTCACTGTAAACCCGTATGGCCAAATCCCCCGGCGCCGCGCGCCGTTTCATCCACCGAAACAACGCATTTCCACTGGATTCTTTCGACTTGCGCCACCACCATCTGAGCGATACGATCCCCACGCCGGATCTCGAAATCAGCCGCCCCCAGGTTGCACAGAATGACATTCACCGGCCCACGGTAGTCTGAATCTACTGTTCCCGGGGTGTTGAGCACCGTGACTCCGTGCTTGAGCGCCAGTCCAGAACGGGGGCGCACCTGCGCTTCATAACCGGCAGGCACCGCAATACGAAGGCCGGTTGGGACCAGGGCTATCTTGCCCGGAGCGAGCGTCAAAGGCGTTTCCACGGCAGCCCGCAGATCCATGCCGGCCGAACCGAGGGTTTGATATTCGGGCAAGGGAAGGTCTTCGCACCCCGTTTCTCTCTGCACCTCGACAGTGAGGGTTGATTTCTGTTCCGACAATCTACATTCTCCTCTCGCCCACCAATTGTTTATTTTTCGACACGTTTCAACCAAAGGGGTATGCGCTGTGGCTCCCGCCGATCGAACGCCCGACGTATTGCGACGCCCGGCGAATCTCGAAGCGCAATTGGGTCAGACTTTTGACCATCGTCATCTTGTAACACGGCTCAAAGTCCACACATGCGTAACATTGGCGTCGTTGCAATTCGTCCCCGATGAGGTCTTCCATGAACCAGCCGAAACAGACGCCAAAACAGTCTTTCATATTGGATGCATCTCGCTGGTTTTCCGGATGTTGCCCTGGACTTGTTTCAGTCGTTTCTCCCACGATCTTCTCCCCTTCCGCCGTTGAAACGGTTTCTCCTACCACTTCAACAGGGTTTCGATACAGGCCTGTATCCCCGCCGCCACATCGGCGATTCCAGGCCCCAGCATGTAGGCGGGAGTAGTCACGATCCGGTGCGCCTCGTCCGTCACACACCCGCGAACGTCGCAAATTTCGTGGCGCGCCCCGGCGCTTTCGATCTCCGCGATAGTCTCCGGGTCGTTTCCGATGGTCAGACGGACATGGCGATCTCCCAAAATGCGCGCAATGAGAACCGGGGCGATACAGATGGCGGCTATGGGCTTACCGGCATCGGCCATCGCCACTACGAGCCGTCGCAAGTCCGGGTGGACGTGACCCGGCCCGTGGCTCAGGTTCTGGAACGCTCCCGCTCCCCCGGGTAAAACCAAAGCGTCGAACTCGTCCGGCCGGGCTTGACTGAGCGGTTGGACCTCGCCCCGCGCGATACGGCCCGCCTCGACCATCTGGTTACGGGTGTCCGGGGTTTGTTTTCTGGCAACGTGGTCCATCACCCGCAGTTGGGGTTCATCCGGCGCGAAGCATTGATAAACCGCCCCGCCCTGCGCCAGGTAAAGCAGGCTCAAGGTGCTTTCGTGGACTTCGGAACCGTCCATCCGGCCACAACCTGCCAGAATCACTGCGACTTTTTTCATAGTGCCCCCTCCCCTATCGAGTCATGCGCATGCGGGCGCCCAAGGTTTGCATCAGGTGAACATAGTCGGGGAATGTGACCGAGATGGCCTCGGCTGTGTCGATCCGGCTCGCGCTCGAGGCGGCCATCGCGGCCAGGCTCAATGCCATGACCACACGGTGATCGCCATGTCCATGCAGCAATGCCCCCCGCAGCCCCCCGTCGGTTCCCTGGATGACCAGGCCATCCGGGCGTTCTTCGATTTCGACGCCCATGCGGCTCAATTCCTGGGCCATGACCGAGATGCGGTCCGTCTCTTTCAGGCGCGCCTGGGGGACGTTGGTCAAGTGTGTGGTGCCGGAAGCCAAAGCCGCCGCCACCGCCATTGCGGGCAGGGCGTCGGGCGTGGCATTCATGTCCAACTCGGCTCCGTGCAGTTTGGCCCGGGAGAGGCGGAGATTTCCGGTTTCTTGATCGTGCTCGATTTGAGCGCCCATCTTGCGCAGGTAATCCACCACAGCCTTGTCGCCTTGCGAATCGGACATATCCAGGCCGGTGAGTTCGATTTCTGCGTCAAGCGCCGCTCCGGCTACGAGGAAGAAAGTGGCGGAAGAGAAGTCCGCGGCCACGGGGAGGTCGAAAGCGCGGTAACGCTGGCCTCCGGGAATCCGGAAATGCGAGAAATCTTCGGCGTATTCGACCTGGATGCCCAGTTTTTCAATCCAATCCAGTGTCATCCGCACATAAGGCGCTTCATAGAGTTTTTTGACGATCAGTTCCGTTTCGCCATCGCCCAAGGGGGCATTCAGGAGGATGGCGGTTAGCCACTGTGAAGACAGGGCTTCGAGGCTGGCTTTGCCTCCTTTCAGAGGCCCCCGCACCACAATCGGACATTGCCCGTTGCCACGGGTCGAGATGATTTCGACTCCGAGCGATTCGAGAGCCTGGATCAATTCCCCGGCAGGACGCCGCCGGATTTGTTCATCGCCATTCAGGACCACCCATCCGTCACGGCACAGGGCCGCTGTGGCGAGCATGATATAGAGCGTCGTGCCGGAATTGGCGACGTCAATGATGCTTTCCGGGACTCTGGGGCGCCCCCCCACTCCGACGACCCGCCAGCAGTCGGGATCCGAAATCGCGATTTCCGCCCCCAGGGCACGGCAGGCGTCCACAGCGGCCAAGGTATCGAGACTTTCCAGAGGCTTCCGGATGAAACTCTCGCCTTCCGCAAGACTTCCCAGGATGATGGCGCGAACGGTGTGCGATTTGGAACCGGGCATCGGGACGGTGCCGGTGAGGGTGGATTTTTCAACTTCCAAGATCATGCTAAGCGCTCCTGCAAGGGATGTTGGAGTAAAACACGGGCGCATGGTAGCGCATTCCGCCTGGAATCTGCAAGCAGCGTTTTTGTCCGGTTGTGGAGAATCCGGGATCTTTCCATAGGGGGACGGGAAGCGATGGTTTATCCGGATGCATTCTGGCAAAACGCAGAATTATAGTTGACGAAAGGGGGGAAATCTGGTTTCAATTGGAATTCGCCTGGCTGCATAGCCGGGAACTTAGGGAAAAGGAGTGATCCGGTGTCTGAACAATCCTCGCTTATTCTGATTGCCGATGATGAAGACGACATCAAGATGATTCTGGGCATGTACCTGGAGACCTGCGGTTTCCGTGTTCTTACGGCCTACGACGGACTCGATGCCATCGAGCGGATCCGGGAAAGCAAGCCCGATCTGATTTTGATGGATATCATGATGCCGGTCCTTGATGGTGTTGAAGTTACCCGGCAGATTAAAGCTTCTGAGGAAACCCGGGATATTCCCGTTGTCATGCTGACGGCTGCGGCGCAAAGCGAAATGGTGGAACGCGCTTTGAAAGCGGGGGCCGAGGAGTATATCGCCAAGCCGTTCGAGCCGGATCGAGTGAAAGAAATCATTGAACGGATTCTGTCCAGAAAACGGTCCTGATTCGAACAGACCATGCCAGTAAGCGAGGAGTTTTTGCACTTATGACCACAGATCCCAAAACCCCAGTCGCCAATGCCACTCCGCAATCCGAAGACGAACTGACGCAACAGAAGTTGCTCGACCGCCAGTTGGCCGCTTTCCGCGAGTCGGTTGCGAAAGAAGGGCTGGAGGGCGCTTTTCGGCGTTACGGTTTTACGATGTTCCATTGCCTGCCCGATGAAGAGCGGATTCTTATCGAGGAACAGATGGGATTGACCCGCAAGGATGCCTCGGGAGCGTACAATCTGGGGTTGGCCTATGCCGCAAAAGACGATCTGGAAACAGCGATCTCGTTCTGGAAGCAGGCGCTGAAGAAGGACCCCGATCTGGTAGAGGCCGAATTCAACCTGGCGGTCGCTTATGAACGGCAGGGGAACAAAACCCAGGCCCGCAAGCAGTATGAGCGTTACCTGAAAATGGCGTCGGATCCGGAAGAGGTTGAAGCGATCCAGGGCCATCTCTCTGAACTGGAGTAAGTGCGCGGGGTTTACGCGCAGAGACATTGGGGATTTGACCACACTCGGAATTCTGGAAGCCCGACGGATGACAACCACATCAAGACGTTTTCTCTCCCTTTGGGGAATCCTGGCTCTGGTGAGCCTCTGGTGTGCCGGTTTTTCCTCTTCCGGCTTTGCCGCCATACTGTCCGAAAAGAACATCGTCCGGTCGAGTAATGCCACACACAACCGCATCGAAATCCGGTTGGACCAGCCGGTGGATGTGCGGGTGGTGGACCAGATCGCCAGCGAAAAACAGCCGTATTTTTTCGTGGATCTCTACCGCACAAAAGCAGATTTCACAGATAAGGTTATTCCCATTCAGGATGGTATAATCAAGGGGTTGCAAACCCTCTCCTATGCCGACCAGAATGTGGTGCGTGTTGTTTTCTTCCCGAATAACCGCACGATTTTCCGCGTTGCGGACAAAGCCTCCGGTTACGAATATCCCCTGACGGCTCTGACTGCGACCAGTTTGCCTGCGGAACGCAAACAGAGCATGTGTCTGGTGATCGACACGCCCAAGGACAAATCCATTCCTCTGCCGATATTGGAGACGGATACCGGAAAAATCACCCAGCGGACGAAGGTCAAAGGCGCCAAACGGCTGGTGGTGCTGGATCCGGGGCATGGCGGTAGCGACCCGGGGGCACTTTCCGTCTTGAAATTTGGCGGTAATACTCTTGAAGAGAAAAAGGTCGCGTTGGCCATCACGCTTGAGGTGCAGCGGCTTCTCAACAAAACCCCGAACGTGACGGCGGAATTGACCCGTCCGAGCGACAAACACATGACCCTCAAGGAACGCGTGGATATGGCCGAAGGACTGGATGCCGACTTGGTGGTCAGTGTCCATGCCAATTCGACCAAGTATCACACCAGCGATTCCGCGCGCGGCGCCGAGTTCTATTATTTCAGCGAAGATTCGAAGAACGAGCATAAAAAACTGGTGGAGGCGGAAAACACGCCGGACGCCATCGAACTGGACGCCGAAAGCAACGCCAACTGGAAAGCGATCAAAATGAACCTGATCAAGGACATTCTGGCGCGCAACCGGGGCGAGGGCGCTCAAGCCTGCGACAAAGTCAACGAAGCGTTCAATGAAGATCCCTATTTCAAAAAGTACAACCGGGGAGTCAAAAGCGCGCCCTTCCGCGTGTTGATGAATATGGTTTCACCCTCTATTCTGGTGGAGGTCGGGTTCATTGACCACAAAGAGGAATCGGCTCTGCTGGCGGACACCAAGTTTCAGAAACGGATTGCCAAACTGATCGCGAACGGGATTCTCCGGACCTTCGCCCAGGTGGACAAAGATTTCGTTTATTATCAGTTTCCCAATGAATGAGAGACCATACGGTGGGTAAACGCCGGCATCTGGCGCGACGACTCGCGCTCCAAGTTCTTTATGCCAATCACTATACCGCAGCCGAACCTCCGGCGATCATGAGCACTCTCTTGGAGACGGGGGGGATTTCCGATAAGAACTGGACTCCCTTCTGCCAGCAGTTGACGGCCAAAGTCATCGAGGAAAAGGAGCGTCTGGACGCCTCGATCGCCTCGGCTTTGAACAACTGGCGGATCGAACGGCTTTCGGTGCTGGACCATATCATCCTGCTCCTGGCTTTGTGCGAGATGCGTTCATTCCCGGATATTCCAGTCAAGGTGACCCTGAACGAGTATATCGAACTGGCCAAGGAATATGGAACCGACGATTCCGCTTCGTTCATCAACGGGATTCTGGACAATCTGTCCAAACCCTATCTGGGAAAAGACGCGCGGCTCGCGTCCACGAGCGTTCCTTCCGACGAAAGCGCCGATGACGCCGATACGCCTCAGGGCGGCTGTTGACAAAGCGGAAATTCTTTCTCCCGTTCCAAAAACCTTGCAATCCCAGCGCGCACCTCGTAGGTTTTCTTTCGGACGGTCCCATCCTATGGCGATGCTTCGCTTGCCCCAGGATGGTATAAGTCCGTGCCGTTGGCGCTTCAACATCTGTTTTCAGAGTGATTGCAGTCAACCAATCACTCTGAAAACAGATGTTGAAGCGCCCATAGTCCGGTTTTTCTTTCAGGCGGGCGGGACGCCCGCCCTCCCAGAAAGGCCATTTTTCAGCGGAGAAAATCTCACCCCAAGGGTGAACGGATTGCGACCCTGTTTCCCCACCTTACGAGGCGTCAAGACCTGTTTCTTCGTTTCAATGGCGGTTTTTAGTATCCTTCAACTCCGTTCCCGTGAAGAAAGGTTCTGCAATTGAGTGGAACGCGCCATTTGACCCTCCGCCTGCGTGAAACCGTGTGCCGCTGGGCCGATGGCGAGGCGCCTTCCGGCTGTTCCGAGCATTTGCTTTCGGGGGGATTGCGGACGCTTTCCTGGCTCTATGGAGGGGGCGCTTTTCTCAATGCGCTGGCGTATGAAACTCGGCTCAAACCCATCCGAACCCTGCCGGTTCCCGTGCTCTGCTTCGGCAATCTCACGACCGGCGGGACGGGAAAGACCCCGCTGGTGATGGAAGCGGCCCGATTGCTTCTGCGCGCGGGATTCAAACCCGCGGTGGTGAGTCGGGGGTACCGACGGGCAGACGCGGCTTCTGTGGTTGTGGTCAGCGACGGTCAGACGATTCAGGCCACGCTCGAAACCGCTGGCGACGAACCCCTGCTGATGGCGCGCCACCTGCCGGGCGTGGCCGTAGTGGTCGGGGCCGATCGCTATCGGGCGGGCCGGGTCGCCTACGAGAGTTGCGGCGCCCATGTCATTCTGCTCGATGATGGGTTTCAACATCGCTCTCTGGCGCGCGACTGCGATCTGGTTTTGTGGGACACGTTGCGCCCATTCGATGCGGGGGCTTTCTTGCCTCGGGGATTGATGCGCGAGGGGGTCGGGGCCTTGCGGCGCGCACACGCCCTGATTCTGACGCGAGCCAATCTGGCGCCCGAACCTTTGGACCTTCTGGAACAGGTTCGGCGGGTCGCTCCTCACCTTGAGGTTTTTCGCGCCGGGCTTCAGATCGGCGAGATCCTCCCCTGTCCGCCCAATACCGGTGCGTCTGCGTCGTTTTCGGTCTCGACATTCCAGGATCACCCGGTGGCAGCCTTCTGCGGTCTGGGGAATCCGCATTCCTTCTGGCGGTTGTTGACGGTCAGCGGCTTGCGCCTGGTTTATCGGCAGGCTTTCCCGGATCATTATCGGCCGTCTGTGTCCGAGCTGGAGCATCTGGAGCGATCCGCGGCCTTACAGGGAGCACAGCACATTTTGATGACAGAGAAGGACGCCGAGAACCTGCCTGCCGGGTGGGTTCCCGGCCTTCCGGTCTGGGTTGTGCGTCCGGCTTTGTCGCTTGGCCAGGATGCGGATCGCTTCCATGAATTTCTTTTGAGGCATGTCCAGAAGTAATCGCGGTAATCGCATTCAGTTTGAAGAAAAAGATTACAGAATGAAGGGCGGTTCCGGTTCTGTTTTTTCACTCTGGTCGAGCCACGTAACCCTTGTATTTTGCGCCCATTTTGCCCTTGCGATTCCGTATTATTTTCCGCATAATTGATTGAACATGGTGGGAATGCTGTCCTGCCAACTGCCTTTCAGCCGAGGTTTTCCCTATGCTTCGTCACCTTCGTTGTGCCTTCTTGCCGATTTGTGCGACTTTGTTTTGTTTGTGGGCCACATGGGCCGGGGGACAGGACGCGGCTGCGCCCGTCGTTTCTCCCAATGTTGCAGTTGCGCCTGTGGGCGCTCCGCCTCCTGGCGGTCCGGGTTATCCGCCAGCGGCGCCAGAGAATCCTCTTGTGCTTCCTCCCGCTGCTCCAGCGATGGGCGCTCCAGTGGTTCCCGCATCTGCGCCTCAGTTGACAATTCCTGCGCCGCCCAGTCCGGCGGGCGCTCCTGCAATGGCAAAACCTGCGGCAGCAGCCCCCTCTCCTCTTGCCGCCCTTGGCGCCCTGGCTGGGGTCAAACCGGGCACGCCGGGCGCTCAACCGGTAACGTACACGCCGCCAGCCGCTCCCACGAAAGACAAGCCTGAGGGGGGCGACAAATACGTGTTTTTTTATTCCAAGGGCAAGACACCCATAGGTCCGTTGCGGAAATCGCCCAACAGTAAAAAATCGCAAACAGCCACTCCGGTTGTAAATCCAGCTCTTGCCGGTGGCGCAGGCATGGGCATGGGAATGGGAGCCGGAATGGGGATGGGCATGGGTATGGGGGCAACGGGAATGGGAACCACCCCGACGGCTCCAGCGGAAGAGGAAGAGGAAGTCGAGATTTTGCGGGAACCGATGAAGGCCGCGGATTATGAAAAGCGTAAACAGGCGGAAATAGACAAGTGGACGCAGATTTATCAGAGTTTTCTGCTGGGAAATTATGCCGCTTATGCAAACGACCCCGTAAAACCGATCAGCGCTCAAAAAGCGATGGAAATGATGGCCGGTATGGATCAGCAGACCCTCACCGAATTGCAGACGTTTTCGACCCCAGTAGGAGGGGCGGCAGGCATGACAGGAGGGATGATGCCGGGAGGCGGCATGATGCCAGGTGGGGGAATGATGCCGGGCGGAGGGATGCCCAGTGGTGATATGATGATGGGAGCGACCATGCCAATGGGCGGCGCCGACGCAGGGACACAAGAAGATTACAGGGGCCGTCTGGCAAAGCAGATGGCCAGTTGGGCTTTTTACTACGAGCAGCTGGATTACTGGAACAAATATGTCGCACAGAAGATCTTGTGTCGGCAATTGGAAGAGGACGAGACTATTTCGTATGACGCTCTCACCCACGATGAGGATATGAAGGAACTTCTGAAAACACTCGCCCAGAGAGCGGAAGAACTCAGCGTGGCTCAGAAGGAATCGTATGAGTGGATGGTAGGCGCCGTTCGCGAGAATGAAGTCAATCAAGCGAACTACGAGGATTGGACACGCAAGCAGGAGCAGGCGGTCAATGATTTCGCACAGCGCTGGGCGGCACTCTACCGCAACGCCGGGCTGAAAATTGACGGGGTGACCTACGTGGTGCGCAATGCTGAAGAAAAACCCGCTCCGGGTGAAAAGGATATCCTCAAGGAAGGCCTGCCCGCCAACGCCGTGTTGCTTGAGGTGCCCTCGAAACGCACGGTCACGCCGTACGATCTGATCAATGCGGATGGAACCGTGAAAAAACCGGCTCAAACTCAGGAACCAGCCAAATAACAATGTTTGCCTGAAGTTTTCAGAAATACGATTTTCATAGCAGTTTCCCCGGACAAAAATGTTCCGGGGAAACTGCTATATGGCATCCAATTTCACAGTACGGGAGGTTCGATATGAAACAGATTCTGGCGTTTCTCTGCCGCATCTGTCCTTTCTGTGTCCTGGCAAGACATTGGCCTGCTTCCGCTTATGCCCGAAAACTGCGGGCAATAGAAAAGAACTGCCCGGCCTGCCGAGCGTACCAGGAATTACGTGGACGGGATAATTGGAGAGGACGGGATTGAGTGTAAAACAGGCAAGTTCGTTCAGACAAAAAGCCTGACAGGCGTTCAATCTTCGGACACGGAATCACCCACGTCCGATTTTTTCAGGGTGATCCTGACTTGGGCGATCCGATTGCGTTCCATGCGTTCCACCACGTAGAGGGCCGTTTCGGATTCCAACCGCTCCCCTGCCGTGGGAATGTGCCCCAAAGTCATTAACAGGTAACCCGCCAGGGTGTCGTATTCGGGATCGTCGAATTCCAGATCCAGTTGGTCGGCCACATCATCAATGTGCAGGGCGCCATCCACCAGATAAGACCCGTCTTCACATTTCTCGAATTGCCCGCGCCAATCGTCGAATTCGTCTTCGACCGCTCCGACGATTTCCTCGAGGACATCTTCGCGTGTGACCCACCCACTCGATCCGCCATGTTCATCTACGACCACCGCCGCGTCCAGGTTTCGGTTGCGGAATTCCCACAGCAGGGCACGGACACACATGAATTCTGGGACGTAGTACGCGGGTTGCACGTAGGTTTCCAGAGATCGGGAGGAGTCGTCCGAGTCGTTCAAGATATCATAGATGCTGACATAGCCCGTCAGATCCACGATACCTTCACGATAAACCGGGAAGCGCGAGTAACCCGTGCGGCGGGCCAGATCCCGAACATTGGCCGCTGTCGCGGAGCCCAGACGAACGGCTACAACCGTGTTGATGGGGCGCATGACCTCACGCACCATCGTGTCGTCCAAGTCCAGAATGTTGTAAATTATTTCCTCTTCATCCGTTTCTTCGGATTCATCCTCTTCTTCTTCCCACTCCTCATCCGCATCGTCACCGGGCTCAGCCTCCTCGGACTCCTCCTCTGGCTCCTCTTCGGTCTCCTCTTCTTCATCCACATCGAGATCCGTTGCGAGGGTAACAAGTTCTCCCTTCGACAACTCGCGTCCCGGCAACAGGCGCGCCATGAATGAATTGGAGCAAAAACTGGTGATAAACGAACAGCGGCGTGTCAAGGCCAGGAACCATTGCATCAGTCTGGGCAAGTCCGATTCCGATTCAATGGAAATGTGGCGCGAGAAGAACCGGGGGAAACCGAGTGCGGCCATGAGAGGCGGCGTCAGCAGTAACAAGGTCAGGCCTGCGCTCAGTACCAGCAATGTATCCAACCCACATCGTTGTATCCCCAAGGTTTTACCAAGGAGATACAACAGTATTCGAAACAAACAGATTCCCGCTCCAGCGACTGAGACACACATGCCCAGACGGGAGATAAAATAGAGGTCCTTTGTTTCCCGGAAAATCTGTTGCTCGGTCATGTCTTCCGGATGCTCGTCCGCAAAGAATTGCAGCAAACGGAATCGGTTCAGGGAGAGCACAAATGACTCCATGTTGCTGAACATCATACCCAAAGCGAAACACGCCGGCATGCCTGCGAGAGAGAGGAGGAAAGAAACGAAGGTCAAGCGTCTCCTCCTTGCGACTCAGCAACAGGAAGAGACGGGTCTGGCAGAACCGATTCCTTATCTTCTTCCTCATTGGCCGCCGGTCCCACAATCGCTCCAAGCAAATCGTCGAATGTCACCACGCCCATCGTGGTGCCCCACCGGTCGAGTACAATGGCGAGCTGGGTACGCTCGGACCGGATCAGAGCCAGCAATTCCACCAGATCCATGTCTTCTTCCACAAAGAGAGGGGCATGCAGTTGCTGGTGGTAATCCGAATCAGGATTCAGAAGAATCTGTTTGGTGTGCAGTACCCCCACGATATCGTTGAGAGAGCCGTCGTAAACGAGAACCCGGCTGCGGGGAGTTCCGCGCATGATTTCCAGAGCTTCCGCCTGCGGAATGGACGTGTCGAAACCCACGATGCCGCTTTTGGGGGTCATGATGTCTCCCGCAGAGCTCTGGCCGAACTCCAGAACATGGTCAATCATTTCGCGCTCGTCTTCTTCGAGTGAAACATTCACGCGGCTGGCGCTGATAAGCGAAAGCAGACGAGTTTCCACCATCAGAGACTTAAACCGTTCGGATATTTCATGGCCCCGCAATCGAACGGCTCCTCGCAACAGGCGGACAAATGGAAGAATCAAGGGGGATAGCGCCAAGTTCCAGAACCTGATCGCCGTGACCGATGCAGGCGTCAGCGCTTTGAGATTGCGCACCGCAAAGACGGCTGGAAGCAGTTCCCCGAAAAAATAAAGAATGAAGACCAACCCCATGAGGGCGATCATGGAATAGACCAGGGGCCAGGAACCGCCGCTTTGCATGAAGATCAAGAGGGAAAATCCGGAGAGAATAAACAGTAGATCGGATAGCAACCACCCTCCCAGGATTGTGAACCAGGTACGATCCAGAGAATTCCGCAATCCATGAAGGCGTTCCGAGAAACGCGAGTGCGTTCGCGTGTAATCTTGAAATTCATCGGGATCGAACGCAAAGAAGACACACTTCAGGAGGGTAAACTGGAACGCGCCTGCCAACCCGGCCAACAACCCGATCACCGCGGCCAGATAAGAAAAAAAACGTTCCGTCTGGACAGATGGGTCGTTATCCAGGGGACGCGCTTCGCTGACGGAGTTCGAAACCAGCAACACCATCAGAGCGCCGAAAAGCCCGGGGAAAAGGAAACGGCTGACACGAAACGGTCTTTTTTGAGGAGGAAGTTCTGACTCGGATTCCAACTTGTAATACCTGTTCTTCATACACGACATACTGGGGTCACGGGAAAATCCCTGAAAACCAGACTATCAAATTACCGGCATCTGAATCGTTGCGCAACAGAAATCGAGAAGACCTGAAGAACGCTCATACCAATCGTCACTCAAAAACTTCAGGGCACAACCACCACCGCCTGGCGTAAGTATCCATACCCCCCATTCAAACGCGAGGCGGGCAGAAGTTGCTCCAGAGGCGTATTTGAATCGGTTTCGGAGGTTTTCCGGGGATCTCGCCCTTTCCCAATCAGAGAAAGAACCCTGGCGGTTTCTCCCCCTTCGGATTCTTCATATTTTACAATCCGATGGTACCCCTTGCCGTAAGTGCCGTCCGTGCGTTTCCGGAGTTTGGCCAGAGCGGTTTCAAACTCCTTCTTTTCGAGTAACTTGGCCGCCACCCACTGAGCGAACCCCTCGCGCAGGTAGGCATCATCGAGACCGGGATTTCGCTCGAATTGCCAGAGATGGGCGTATTCATGGGCGAAGGTTTCGAGGAAAGCGGCCTCAGGCAGGTCGCTCATGACCAGAATGGTCGGACGGGGACTTTCGGGCAGGAGACGGGAGTTGAAGAAACCCATCTCTTTCATCTCGTTCTTCGCCCCACTCTGCGTTCCTCCCGCACTCTTTCGACCGGTAGCGGATGCCATCTGGCGGCGATCCACCAGGGCGAGATCGAACGGTTGCTGAACGTGCATTTCCAGTTCTTGCGACAAAACGGCAATGGCTTCTCTGGCCAGCCTTAAAGCCTCGGAATGAGTTCGAATCGCCGAGGCGTCGCAGCTGGCGCAAATCGCGCGCCCGTCCGACAAGGTTCGGCCGCTGGAGGCCACGGGTTTTCCGCACGCATCGCAATGCGGCCGTTCCTCATAGCACTTGCGGCAGAAATGTCCCGATAAAAAGTCGATCGTATAGAATTCCCCGAGAATCGGCTGCTGGCAGCTGGAACAACGGTCGGCTTTTGACGTACACAGATCGCAGATATACTTGCCATCGGATCGGCCCATGCCTTTCCGGGGCAGGTCGCAGAGGCTGCATCGGGGTTTTGAGTTGTAGCACGTCTCGCAGTACAATTCCGTCTGAGGCTGGTCTGGATGGTAATAGCGGCGGCCCAGCAACACATCGCCACATCCTTTGCAGATACCGGCACGCTCGGCGCATTCGGAACAGACTTTCTTTTTCTGATACCGGTGATTGCCGGAGACCACCGGCATCTTGCATCCCGGGCATTGGGGGTATTTTTGGTAACAGGCTTCGCAAGCCGTCCGGGAACCCGATTGATGGTATTGCCCATCAATCCATTCTTTACAAATGCCGCACCGGATGTCTTCCGAATTTCGGCTTCTCGCCCCCGGAAAACAACAGAGAATCAGGAGGGCCGCTAAAATACGCAAGCCCATTGCATTTCGGAAATCGAAATTTTTCTCAGTCCCACCAGACATGTGCGTTTTGTCCCTCCGCACCCGAACATTGGGAAGAATTCTACCGGATTCCCTTGTTTCGCGAAAGAGGTAAAATGTGCTGTGTCTTGGAAAAGTCACTTCGATGGAATTTTCCCTGGTTTTGAGGAAGGATAAGCGAGAACGTCCCAGTAATCGCGTCTCTTGAGGTCGTTCTCACCGGGGAAATGTCCGAGAGAGTTTGCATTCCAGGATTCCAAATCTCCCGATATCGCTTTCGGAGTGTCTTAAAAAACCGCCTCAACTCCGATTTTACCAATGGCCTGCCCACTTTGCAATTTTCGGTGCGCCTCGGCTACATTCCGGAATGTGAATTTTTCCGGGTCCAGAATGGGACGCAGTCGCTTGTTGTCCACCAGGCGGGCTATTTTCTGGAGGATTTCGCCGTGGCGGGCGCCTCCCTGACCCGTGAGCAGGGGAAGCAGAATGAAGACCACGTGAAGCGTGAGGTTGCGGTGATGCAGCAAAGTCAGATCGGCCGTACAACGTGTGGCGATCGAGACAACAGTCCCGCTGAGCCGGACGGCCTGAAAGGAGTGGATCAAGTTTTCTCCTCCGACGGTGTCGAATACGACGTCGAATCCCTCCCCGTTCGTGTGCTCGTTGACGTACTCCTGAACATCCTGTTCCCAGTAATTGATTGTCACATCGGCGCCCGCTTTTCGGGCCAGTTCCGCCTTGATGTCGTTCGAGACGGTTGTATAGACAATTGCGCCGGCGCACTTGGCCAGTTGGACGGCTATATGCCCCACCCCACCGGCGCCTCCGTGAATCAGGACGCGCTGGCCAGGCCGAAGCGCCGCGCGATTCACCAGGGCTTCCCACGCCGTGATGGAAACGACGGGTAAGACGGCCGCCTCGGTCAGGGTCAAAGTGGCGGGTTTGAGCGCCACCAGATCCGCCTGCGCCACCATGAATTCGGCAAGGGCTCCGCCATGTCCTTTTACCCCTCCTGCGCAGGCAAACACCTCATCGCCGGGTTTGAGGTGTTTGACGTCCTGTCCAACCGCTTCGACGGTTCCGGCCACGTCTCCGTGGAGGATGGCGGGGAAGTCAGGCGCCAAAGCCGGCGCCAGGCCGCTGCGGATCTTCCAGTCAATCGGATTGACCCCCGAAGCGGCCACGCGGATCAGGATCTGGCCAGGTTTCAATTCTGGAGTGGGTAACTCCACCATTTTGAATACATCGGGTTCTCCGAACTCTTCCAGAACCATTGCTTTCATGATCGGGCGTCCCCTTTCCGGAAGACGTATGCGGGAAAGCGCATTGCCGTTCCTTGAACCGGCAACAGCAATTGTATACCCCCATATAGACTTGAATATCTTCTCTGATTCTCACCATTTCATTATGGATCAAACGGGGACATGGGTCAAGGTTTCTCTCAGATCCGGATACGGACTTAGTGGATGAATGAACAAGCAAAAAAAATCCAAAACCCGAAATTCCCGGTTGACAAACTCCCTGTGCTGTGGGAAGGTTTCCAGTCTTACCGTTGTGGGGTTGACGGTGAGAGGGGCGGAGATGCGCGCTTTTCCTCAATTTGCCCGTTGCGCGCCGAAGATTTTATACACGGAGAACTACGAACATGGCGAAGGCTGTCCAGCGTGTTCAAGCCATTTTGGAATGCGTCGAATGTCGCAAGAACGATCAGGCGGGTGTGTCGCGTTATTCCACGGTCAAAAACAAACGTAACACGACCGAGCGCCTTGAACTGAAAAAGTACTGCAAGTACGAGCGGTGTCACACGACCCACAAAGAGATCAAGTAGTCGTTGATTTTTCGCACGGTTGTCCTGTTTCCCGGGAGAGGCGTGTCGTATTTGTCAATGTGAGGCGACAACCGGTGGGTTTCGGTAGTTGCGAAGTCCTTTCCAAACAAATAGACCGCTTCGGCGGTTTTTTTGTTTGGGGCTTGTCTTTCAAAATTGTCAGAAAGTCCTGTTCCAGCCGAAACCCACTTGCCTGAGGCTTGGTTTTAGATTGACTAAAGGGTTGGCTTGGGATAAGAGTGTCAGGGTGTATGGTGGCCCCGGAACGGGGAAGGCCATTCTTGTTGCTTTTAACCCGTATGATGCAATTGTATGTGAAATCTGGAGGACCGGATTCTAATGGGCTTTTTCACCAATCTTTTCTCGCTGGATATCGGAATTGATCTGGGGACCGCCACGACGCTGGTGTATGTGCGCGGTGAAGGAATCGTTCTGTGTGAGCCTTCTGTGGTTGCGATAGATACACAAGACGGGCGCAGTATCGCCTGGGGGTCCGAAGCCAAACGGATGTTGGGCCGCACGCCCGGCCGTATTACGGCCATCCGCCCCATGCGCGACGGCGTGATCGCCGATTTCCAGGTCACACAGGAAATGCTGCGTTACTTCATTGCCAAAGTGCGCTCGAGCCGGAAGATCTTCTTCCCCTGGGTTTTCCGCCGCGTCATTATTTCCGTGCCGTCGGGGATTACCGAAGTCGAGCGCCGTGCGGTGGAAGAAGCGGCCATTCAGGCGGGCGCTCATCAGGTCTATCTGACCGAAGAGCCGATGTCTGCGGCCATCGGGTCGGGATTGCCCGTTTCTGAGCCGACCGGCAGCATGGTGATTGATATTGGAGGGGGGACCACCGAAGTTGCCGTGATTTCCCTGGGTGGCATTGTGGTTGCCAAGTCGGTGCGAGTGGCAGGCGATGCGATGGATGAGGCGATCAGTCAGCATATCAAAAATAAGTACCGTCTGATGATCGGCGAACGCACGGCTGAGGAAATCAAGATTCGTATCGGTTCCGCCGACGTTTTACCCGAGGAAACGGTGATGGTCATCAAGGGGCGCGATCTGGTCGCAGGTTTGCCGCGCACAATCGAAATCAGTTCGGAAGAAGTCCGCGAGGCGCTTCGCGAACCGATTTCATCCATTGTGGACGCCGTGAAGTCCATGCTCGAACGGACCCCGCCGGAACTGGCAAGCGATATTTTCGACGTGGGGATCACTTTGGCTGGCGGTGGCGCTCAGTTGCGGGGGTTGGACACGCTGTTGAGTACCGAAACAGGTCTGCCTGTTAAAATGTGCGAGAATCCGGAAACCGCCATCGTGCTTGGAACGGGCAAGCAGCTCGACAACATTCACCTTCTGGCTCAGCATGGTTATTCGAAATCGCGGGGCAGTGGGATGATGCGCCGCTGATTCCGGGCTGAAAATCGTTCTTTAATGGAATTTCACTAAACGGACTCCCCATCGAGAATGTATGGGTATGTTCGGAAGATTTTGCGTACCCGGATGAACCATGCGATCTCCCGATGATAAATTTCTGCCCCGCGAACGCGTTGCCGAGATTTGCGGAGAACTGCGCCGTCTGGGACGCAAGGTGGGGTTCACTTCTGGCGCCTTTGATCTGCTCCATGCCGGTCATGCCGATTATCTGGACCGGGCTCGGCGGGCTTGCGACACGCTTGTGGTCGGGGTCAACAGCGATGAATCGGTGCGGCGCTACAAAGGGCCTTCCCGTCCGTTGATCCCCGAACAGCAACGGGCACGTCTGGTGGCTGCCCTGGAGTCGGTGGATTACGTTTTCCTCTTTTCCGAACGCAGAAATGCGCGGAACATCCAAGCGCTTCAGCCGGATTACTACATCAAAGGGGGCGACTACTCGGCATCCAATCTGACCAGCAAGGATCTTGTCGAGTCCTATGGGGGCCAGTTGTTGCTTCTTGATGTTCGCGAAGCCGTTTCTACCTCCAAGATCATTCAGCAGGCTGCCGCGTCATTGGGTCTTTCGGAAATGGCCGAGACCGGATCTCCGGTGAAAATCGGGGACAGTCAGGCAGTGGCGCTGGATGTTTATCCGGCCAAGATGCGTCCGGCGGTTTTTCTGGACCGCGATGGCACGATCAACCGCGAGATCGAATACCTGCACGAGCCGGAACGGTTTGAACTTTTACCTGGAGCGGGCGAAGGAATGCGTCGCTTCGTGGATATGGGGTACCGGATTGTGATTGTCACCCTCCAGGCCGGTATCGGGTTGGGATACTTCACAAAAGAGGATTTCTACAAGGTCAACCGCGCGATGTTCCGGGCGTTGAAGCCGTATCAGGTGGTGGTGGACCGGATCTATTTCTGTCCCCACGGCGCGGGAGATGGATGCGCTTGCCGGAAACCGGGTACCGCGCTCTTTGAGCGCGCAGTGCAGGACCTGAATCTGGATATCCAGACCAGCGTTTGTATTGGTGACAAAACCTCCGATATAGAAGCGGGGCGGCGCATGGGCATGCGAACCATTCTGGTTCAGACCGGCCAGGGAGGGGAAGATCGCGAGTACAACGTCTCCCCCGACTTCACGGCAGAAAACCTGGAAAAAGCGGCGGAGTGGGTTCTGGCGCACGAACGGCAGGCATGACTGGTTTTTCCTGGTAAATAACAGCGGGGCTTTGTCATCTTGGATATAAAGTCTCTTCGCTTCGGGCAAAGACTCAGCGGTCTCCAGGTTTTCCTCTGCCTGGAAAACCCTTGCAAAAGAGTGGGGAAAAGCCGTAGATAGAAAGCCGGAACTAAACGGGATCGGTGCGGAAAACGGAGCGCTGGTCTCGTAGAAATTCCACTCCAAATATTCCCTGCGAGCGTGGTGGAATTGGCAGACACGCAAGACTTAGGATCTTGTGTCTCAGGACGTGCGGGTTCAAGTCCCGCCGCTCGCACCAGAGGGATGTGGATTTCAAGAAAGTCGGCTGGAGTTTGTGGACGCGGATTTTAACCGCGTTTTTTTATTTCTGTACGGTCCAAGCATCTGAAATGAACCTTTTCTCTAACAGGGATTCTGGATAGCGCACATTGCGCTGTTTTTTCTGCGAAAATCCCTTGACCGATCAAGTTGCTTCCTGCACGCTGATAGCGATTCCTGTGCAAGATTCTGGAGGGAAAGGATTGAGTTTATGTTGAACTTCTACGTGTCCAAATTTTCGTCGCTTGCTTTTCTGTTTCTGCTTTTCTTTCAGAATAACTTGTTCGCCGAATCCACGCCGCTTTATCTGGACCCATCTCAGCCGGTCGAGAAACGCGTTCACGATTTAATGTCTCAGTTGACGCTGGAGGAAAAGGCGGCGCTGCTGAACCATCGGGGACCGGGTGTCGAACGGCTGAAGATCCGGTCCGACCAGTGGAACCAGTGTCTGCACGGGGTCTGGTGGACCGAACCGACCACGATGTTCCCGGTTTCTATCGCCCTGGCGGCCACTTGGAATCCCGATCTGATTCACGAGGTCGCGACGGCCATTTCCGACGAGGCGCGCGGGATCTACAACGGCTGGCACCGGGATCCGAACTTCAAGGGAGAAAAGAAGGGACTGATTTATCGCGCCCCGGTGATCAACATCAGCCGCAATCCCTACTGGGGGCGTATCAACGAGTGCTATGGGGAGGATCCGTATCTGACCAGCCGGATTGGAGTGGCGTTTGTTCAGGGTTTGCAGGGGAACGATCCCAAGTATCTCAAACTGGTTTCCACGCTCAAGCATTACGCGGTCAACAATGTGGAGCAGGACCGCCAGAAGTTGTCGGCTACGGTCAACGAGCGGATGCTGCACGAGTACTGGCTGCCGCATTTCAAGGCCTGTATCGTGGAGGGACAGGCGCAGTCCATCATGGCGTCGTACAATGCCATCAATGGCGTCCCCAGCAATATCAACAAGGGGCTGTTGACCGATATTCTCAAGACGCAGTGGGGGTTTCAGGGGTTTGTTGTGTCCGACCTGGGAGGCGTCAAGACGATGGTCGAGGGACATCTCCAGAACAAGATGCGTTTTGAGGAAGCGGTGGCGCAGTCGTTGAATGCCGGGTGCGATTTCTCGGACGATGAGTATATGAAGTACATTCCGGCTGCGGTCCGCGAGGGGCTTCTGCCCGAGGCGAGGTTGAACGACGCGGTGTATCGCGTCATGCGGGATCGCTTCCGTCTGGGAGAATTCGATCCGCCGGAACAGGTGCCCTACAGCCGCATCTCTCCGGACGTGATTTGCAGTCCCGAGCATCGCCAGTTGTCGCTTCGGGCGGCCCAGGAGGCGATCGTGCTTTTGAGCAATAAAGACGGCCTTTTGCCGCTGGACAAGAGTCGGATCAAATCCGTAGCGGTCATTGGGCCACATGCCGATCTCTTCACGGCGGGCGGGTACAGTGGCAAGGTCAAAAATCCGGTGACGCCCCTGACGGGGATTCGCAATCGCGCCGCTTCGGGGACTGAGATTCTGTACGCCAGAGGGTGTGGAATTGGAGCCAAGTCGAAAACGGTCCAGACGGATGCGGAGGCCGAAGCGGAACTGGGCAAGGCGGTCGAGGTGGCTAAAAAAGCGGATGTGGCGATAGTGTATGTCGGAACGACCCTGGCGGTGGAAGAGGAGGGACGGGATCGTTCAAGTCTGTCCCTGCCGGGGCGCCAGGAAGAACTGATCAAGCGGGTTCTGGCCGCCAATCCCCGTACGGTCGTTGTGGAATTGAACGCAGGACCGCTGGCGGTTCCGTGGGTCAAGGCCCATGTACCGGCCCTTGTAGAAGCCTGGTGGGGTGGAGAAGAAGGGGGTAATGCCATTGCCGATGTGCTCTTCGGAAACATCAATCCCGCAGGCCGTATGCCCCTGACGGTTTATGAGTCGGACAGCCAGGTTCCGCCTCAGGACGAATATGACATCAGCAAGGGCTTTACGTACATGTACCTGAAGGAGAAGGCGCTGTTCCCGTTCGGACACGGTTTGAGTTACACAGAGTTCGATTACGACAACTTCGAGGTGGCTCCCAGGCAAATTGCCCCCGACGGTCAGGTGACGGTGAGTTTCGATGTCCGGAACAGTGGCCAGCGCGATGGCGATGAAGTGGCGCAACTCTATGTGCATGATGTCGAATGCCGCGTGAAACGTCCGGTGAGAGAACTGCGGGGTTTCCAGAGAGTGCATCTCAAGTCGGGCGAGCGGAAAAGATTGAGTTTCACGCTGAAGGCGGATCAACTGGCCTTCTACGACGTGAATCAGAAAGGGTTCACTGTTGAACCCGGCGCTTTTGACATTCAGATTGGCCGCTCGTCGGACGATATTCGAATCAAGGGACAGATTGAGGTGAAACCCGTGCCAACCCCTGAACGTGAGGCGATTTGATTGGGGATAAGTGCGTTGTGAAACGATCTCTGTCTATTATTCCGAATCCTGTTGACCACTTTCCCTGAATCAGGGAAAGTCAAGGGTGCGAATGGGACGGGGAAAGATGGAAGGCCCTCTCCCCTGCCCGCTCTGGCTCCAGCGTTCTGGTCTGGAGGTTTCTGGCGATTAGATTTTGACAATAGCAGGGGTTCTGTTTCTTCATGCTGGTTCTGCATGCCGCATTTCTGGATCGTAGCCTTTACTTGTGGGGAGAATGTACTCCGGAGGGTGAAATTGTCTCGAATGGGAAACGAGGACGGCCCACAAAGGTTCCCCGACCCCGATCGTCTCCCTATAATGCCGACGGGGAAACCTTGATTCAGGCGGTGCGGCAAGTTGCCCCGGGTATTGCGACAACCTTGAAAGAAAAACGGGAAATGGTGGTCTGGCAGCCTGCTTCCAAAGGCTGCCCGTGGCCTTCTTCATCACTTATCGCCACTCCTCTCGATGACTCGCAGAATCTTCAACCCGTCCCCTTTCTCGTGAGCGCTCTGGCGTTGGATGGAGAATCCATCGTCCATCTGCTATGCGCGTGCGCTGGGCGGGAACTATTGGCTTCCGGCATTGTAGCGGGCGCGGACTTAATCTTCTGGGCACATGCGTTGCATCTGGCGGGTGCGCTCGTTCTGCGGCAACAGTACCTTCCCTCGATTCGCCAGGATGAAACCGGGTACTACGCCTGCTGGGAACCTGTCTGCTCGGGCAATGACGCGGAACAGATGCGGGGTCTGGCTCGACAAATGCCCGCTTCCGCCCGCGCGCTTGTTGCGAACATCTCAAATGTCGGCAAATCGCCTCTTGATCTTCCGAGCGTACCGGACGTTTCGTCTTTGTCCGTTCTTCAAGCGTTTCTTCAAGTTGTGGTGGATTATCTGGTGCGCGCTTCGGCGGACATCGCGGGTCTCGCCGCGCACACGCCCATCCGGTCACGAGGTAAAAAGTGGGGCTATGCCTCGGTTCACGACGAATGGCTGCGCGGACTTCGGTCGAACGACAATCTTCTGTTGGGAAACGCGGAGGAACTGACCCGATTCGCAGAGGAAATTCGAGTCTGGAGCCGTCCGGCGCGCCTGATGGCTTTCGCTCCTTTTCGACTTTGCTTTCGGCTCGACGAGCCTGCGAGGGAATCTCATGAAGCCGCCGCAACGGATACAATTTCCGAGGTAGTGGCGTCGGTTCGAGCAGAAAAAACAGAGGGAGAACCCCAGGAACTCTGGCGGGTTCATTTCTTTCTCCAAGGCCAGGAGGATCGGAGTCTGCTATTGCCGGTTCGGGAAGTCTGGCGCCCCAAGCGCAAACACACCTCCCTGCTCGAACGGGGCGAATTCAACGCCCGCGAGTACCTGCTGTCGGCCCTGGGCCAGGCTTCCGGTGTCTGTCCCAGTATTGCAGCCAGTTTGTGCGCGGCAGAACCGGAAGGTTATACGCTGGACGCAGTGGGTGCGCATGAGTTTCTGACCCAACGGGCGCCCACGCTCGAGCAGGCCGGTTTTGGAGTGCTGTTGCCAGCCTGGTGGAGCCGCCGGGGAACAAAAACGCGTCTCAAGGCGCGTGGACGCATTAAAAGCCCCACTACGCTGGATGGCACCGGCCTGGGGAAGCTTTCACTCGACGCTCTGGTCCAATTCCACTGGGACATCGCCCTTGGAGACAAAACACTGACGGAGAGAGAGCTTCGACTGCTGGCGGACCTGAAGGCTCCGCTTGTCAAGATTCGGGGACAGTGGGTTGAACTCAACGCGGACGAAATCCGTCAGGCGCTTTCTTTCTGGAAAAAGAGACGGGACACTCTGTCGTTGCGCGATGCGCTCCATGTGGCCCTGGGCGCGGCTGCGCCCATCGAAAACCAGGGAATCGAGTTCGATGGCGTCCAGGCCGAAGGATGGGTGGATGATCTCTTGCACCAGCTCGACAGCGCCACGCCCCATACCCCTGTCCCCATTCCAGAAGGCTTGCAGGGGGAACTGCGCCCCTATCAGGAGCGGGGATTCTCGTGGCTGGCTTTCCTGCGGCGCTGGGGACTGGGCGCGTGCCTGGCGGACGATATGGGTCTAGGAAAAACGATCCAGACTCTGGCGTTGCTGCTCCACAACCAGGCATCCGCCGAAAAGCCCACCCGCCCCGCACTGGTGATTTGTCCAACGTCGGTGGTTCAAAACTGGCGGCGGGAAACGCAACACTTCGCTCCCGGCCTCTCCGTCATGGTCCATCATGGAACCGAGCGCAAGAAAGGTTCTGCTTTCCAGAAGCAGGTTCGCCAGCACCAACTGGTCCTGACCAGCTACGGCCTGTTGCAGCGCGATACCGAAGCGTTGCAACAGATCGAATGGGATGGGGTGATTCTCGACGAGGCGCAGAACATCAAAAATCCGGAGACAAAACAGGCCCGCGCGGCACGCTCCCTGAACGCCACCTACCGGATCGCACTGACCGGTACGCCGGTTGAAAACCACGTGGGAGACTTGTGGTCCATCATGGAGTTTCTGAATCCCGGCCTTCTGGGAACGCAGACGGATTTCCGTCGGAATTTTCTGTTGCCCATTCAGGCCTCCCGCGACACAGAAGCCGCCGAACGGTTGAAACGTCTCACCGCGCCGTTCATTCTGCGCCGCCTGAAGAGCGACAAGTCCATTATTCAGGATCTGCCGGAAAAACAGGAAATGAAGGTCTTCTGCAATCTGACCAAAGAACAGACGTCTCTCTATGCGGCCGTGTTGCAGGATCTTGAAAACGGGTTGGAAAGGGCCGACGCCGAGATCCAGCGCAAGGGGATCGTATTGGCCACCCTGGCCAAACTCAAGCAGGTGTGCAACCATCCGGCACAATTTCTGGGCGACAACTCGACGACTCAAGACCGATCTGGAAAACTGGCCCGTCTTTGCGAAATGCTCGAGGAAATCCTGGAAGTGAAAGACCGCGCCCTGATTTTCACTCAGTTCGCCGAAATGGGCGCGCTGCTGCAACGCCACCTTCAGAATACGTTCGGCCGTGAGTGTTTTTTCCTCTACGGGGGAACCCCGAAAGCGCAACGCGACCGGATGGTGGAACGGTTTCAGTCCGATACCGGCCCCTCCATTTTCATCCTTTCGATTCGTGCCGGTGGGACGGGGTTGAATCTCACCCGCGCCAACCATGTTTTCCACTACGACCGGTGGTGGAATCCGGCAGTCGAGAATCAGGCCACCGATCGGGCGTACCGTATTGGTCAGACACGGAACGTACAGGTCCACAAATTCATCTGCGCCGGAACGCTCGAAGAGAATATTGATGCGCTTATTGAGAGTAAGAAAACGATTGCCGAGGATGTCGTAGGGACGGGCGAAGGATGGCTCACCAAACTCTCGAACCGCGATCTCAAACGCATTCTGGCGCTCAGTAAAGACGTGGTGGGAGACTGATCCGATGGCTCGCCGGTACAAGAGTTCCCGGAGATATTATTCGCCGAGTTTCGACGAGATCTCACGTCCGATTCAGGCTAAAGGCGGAATCAAGGCGCAGTCCGCGCGTGGCGCGTTTGGGGCCACCTGGTGGGGAAAGCGCTGGGTGAAAGTGACCGAGGCTTCCGATGTGGGCGCGCGGTTGAGCCGGGGACGCACCTATGCGCGCCAGGGGCAGATTCTTTCTCTGGAAATTCTAAAGGGACGTGTCGAAGCCCGCGTCCAGGGTTCCCGGACCACGGCCTACAAGATCACCATCACCGTCAAGGTTTTCAGCGAGTCCGAATGGCAGGAGGTCGCCCGTGCGCTTGGAGGGCAGGCTATTTTTTCCGCTCGGCTTCTGGCTGGGGAATTACCCGAAGAAACCGAAAGTCTTCTCCACAAGGCAGGCTTGTCGCTGTTTCCAGAACCGGGCATCACACTCGACCACTCCTGTTCCTGTCCGGACTGGTCCAATCCCTGCAAACACATCGCCGCCATCCTCTACCTGCTGGCAGAAGAACTGGACCGCGATCCGTTTCTCCTCTTCCGGTTGCGCGGCATGGAACGGGAAGAATTCCTCGATCTCCTGACGCAATCCGCTTCGGGCGAAGCAGGCGAAATAGTGCCTTCTTCGGAGGCGCTCCCAGTCTCTTCTCTCCCGGAAGAAATGAGTCCCTCACCCGTATCCAGAAAGACACAGGCAAGAGGGAAGAAAATCCGGAAGAAAACCTCGGAAAACATGTTGGTTGAGTCGCTCCCCGAATCGGAACCCCTGCCATCCGATCCCACTTTTTTCTGGCAGGGACGTCTGGACCCGACCCAATCGCTTGCCCTCGGAGGAATCACCGCACCTGCCGTGGATGCCGCCTTGCCCCGGCGTCTTGGGAAAATTTCGCTCTGGCGTGGGGAGGAACGCTTTCTGGAAGCGATGGAAAAGGTGTACGCAGTCGCTTCGCCCGCGGGATTGGACTTGTTGTTCGAACTGAGCGAAGCGGAACAATGAGTCCGTGCTCCCCCTTCATTATAGCCGTCTTCAGACAGATTGTTTATCCGGATTCCTTTTCTACAAAAACCTTCGAGCAGGCGCTAGATTTGTAGCGTGAAAGCGCCTTTCTTCTGTATCATGCGGGGTCAACCTCTTGTGGGAGGAAAGTTGGGAATGCGGCTCAGTCCAGAGGAAAAGATCTCGGCGCAGTGGTTCGCTTTGACGTTCCACTCGCGCCTCACGCATCGAAAAGTGCATGAACTGGTGCATGCCTGGCGTGACACGGCCGGTCAGCGTCTGGAGGGACTCTTGCGCCTGGGGCCGTCCGATTGGGACGCATGCAAACTGGACACTGAACAAATTGCCGCTCTGGCGAGCGCGAAAGGTTTCCTACCCGCCGCCGGGCAAATGGTCGAGCGGCTGCGTCAAAACGGAGTTCATCTGGTTTCCGCCGATCAACCGGATTATCCCACCCTGCTTGCCTCGACTCAGAAAGAGGCGCGTCCCCCTCTTTTGTTCTGTGCAGGCGATCTGCGCCTCCTCAATCGAGCGTCCGTTGCAATCATCGGTTCCCGGCAACCGAAACCCGAAGCGCTGGCCTTCACGCGAGATGCCGCACAGCGGTTTGCGGCGCGTGGCATCCCCATTGTCAGTGGTTTTGCCGAAGGGGTGGACCGTTGCGCGTCGGCAGCGTCTCTGGCCGCCGGAGGAACAACCGTTCTGGTCATTGCGCAGGGGATTTTGACTTTTGCGACTCAACTTAAGGCGCTTCACGCGGGAATCGAGCGCGGTCAAATTCTGATCGTAAGCGCCTTTCATCCGGAAGCCGATTGGGAAACCTCACAGGCGATGGCCCGCAATGCGATCATCAGTGCGCTCTCGCACGATGTGATCGTGTCTCAGGCGGGTCTTAAAGGTGGGGCTTGGGAAGCCACCCGTATGGCGTTGAACCAGGGACGCCCCGTCTGGATTCGAAGCGATCTCGATCCCAATCTGGGCCATCGCGCGCTCGCCGATCTCGGAGCCAGGCTGGTCGAATGGCCTCCGTTGAAATCAGGCGATTGGACCGCGGACACCGTTTGTGTGGCGTTGCAGGAACTCGCACAGGCTCGCTATGATGCCGCCTGGATGGAAGCCTGGCTCCTGAAAGCCTGCCGGGAATACCCGATTCCCTTGATCGTCAAACAGTGCGGCATTCCAACGGATAAAGCGCGGCACATCTGTCAGGTCCGGGGCAAAATTGCGCTCCGGGGTTTCGAGGATCTCGTAAACTCCTGCGGATTCACGCCCGATGAAGTAGCCGCGCTTGCGCAAAAACAGGGGATTCCGTCCCACAAGGCCCTGGGTTTGCGGGGACAGGAAAAAATCTGGACCGAAGAGACTTTGTTGAATCTGTTCCGGAGTGGGTCAGCCTCGGAAATCCACGAAGCCTGTGGACTGACAGGCCACATCCTGCGCCGGATCATCGAAGGGCGTCGCGCCCTTATGTTGGAATCGCTCCAGGACTTGCAGAAAATCAAGGGAATTGGCCCGGCGGCCATCGAACATATCCTCCGCATTTTCCGTCTGCGTGAAGGTGGCATGGGAATTCCCCGGAAATCTCAACCCTTTCAACTGTCCCTTTTCCCGGAAGCAAAGGAATTCTCGGGGTGGGAAAACCGGTTAATCAGACCATTGGACGATATTTCGATATCCGAGGAAATGCAAGGGCGCGAGACGGTTGCTTCTCCCTCTCCCCCACCGTCCATTCCCCATCCGATCCTTTCTCAAAAGCAGACCTCGCCCCTTTCGTCCCTGGCACGCAAAACTCGAAGTCGGAAATCCTCGGATCAAGAAGAGAAAATCCCCAGTGTGGTCCGGCCCGCTGAACTGGGTGCGGACGATTTCCAGCCCGTTCTCCAGACGCCCCCTCCCGCGGTTCCAAAACACGCAGCAAAGCCTCTCCGTCCTTCAAAATCGGCTGGATCATGCAATCTGCTGTTGATTCTCGCCAGCCAGATGCGGGCAGACGCTCTGGGGTGTTACGGAAACTCGCTGGCGAAAACGCCCAACCTCGATCGTCTGGCGGCGGAGGGCGCCGTGCTCGAACGCGCCTACACGGTGACGACTCAGGAGACCGCGGCGCGCGCCGCAATGCTCACCTCTCGCCTGCCCGCCACATCGGGCCTCTGGATGAATGGTCAGGCGCTTCCCGAGGCGTCTCACACTCTGGCCAGCCATTTGGCTCAGGCCGGGTATGAGACTGGCTGGATCGGTAAACTGCACCTGTCGCCCTATCAGGCGCCCGAAAACGTTCATTCAGTTGAGTCGCTCGCTTCCTGGAAAGCGGGACTGATGCGCGAGTGGACCGGACCGGCCTGGGGTTTTCAATTCCTGCAATTGCTTCTGGGCAGCGGTCCCGAAATGTTCGACCAAGGGCATTTCGCCGAACAAATCGCTCTTCGCTATCACCCGATTCAGGATAAGTTTCGTCCGGTTTTCCGGCAGGCGCTCCAGAATTTTCCGTTGGGACCGGACTCTCAGGAGTGGCCCAATGTTCTCCAACCCAATAACTGGATAGCCAGCCACACCGTTCAGTATCTCAAGCAACATGGGAATAATCCATTCTTCCTGGCTTGTGGATTTCCCGGCCCAGCAGCGCCGTACATGGCCCAACGTGTAACTGCCCCTGATTCACAATCCCTTTCCTGGCCCGCATCGGCTTCCATCCGGCGCGATCCGAGCCAGTACCCCCCCCACTATTCCGAGATCTCAAAGAAAGGGGAACGGTTCGACAACGCCCTTTTTGAACCGTGCTCAGGAGAACGAGAACGGCAATTGCGGGCCGGTTATCTGGAATCTGTCACTCAAGTGGACGCGGCGGTGGGGAAAATTCTCAAGAAACTTGATGAACAGGGATTGAGCGAAAACACCCTGGTCGTATTCACATCCGACTGCGGAAGCCTTCTGGGGGAATTTGGTTTCTGGGGGGCCGGTCCTTTTCACCTGGAGGGGTTGCTTCGCGTACCGCTCCTCCTCCGTCTGCCGGGTAAAATCGCCTCCGGATTGCGTCTGGACACACCGGTCAGTCTTCTCGATCTGGCTCCGACGGTTTGTGCGTTTTTGCGGGGACGGGTCTCGGCGGAGTATGAAGGAGTTTCAATGGAACAGGCCTTGTCGGGCCAAGGCCTTCCACCGCGCGAAGCCGTTCTGGTCCAATCCGTTTCACGCCGGAACCCCAGTCTGGCCCTCCACAGCGTGATTACCCGTGAAGCGAAGATGACCTGTTATCCCGGTCGTCCCTGGGGGGAATTCTACAACCTGACGGAAGACCCACTGGAGACCCGGAACCTTTCTCTGAATCTTTCCGGCGACATTCGAGCCAGGTATTACGAACACCTTCTCAACATGCTGGATCCGACGCGCTTTTTACCGCCTCTGCCGGAATGGGAGACATGAAATCGGCTTCAGGAACGGAGGTTATTTCTCTCGGGAAAGCGGAAAATGGAAGTTGAATCGAGAAAAGGTTCTATGAGAGACTGCCAGTGGCGGTTCTTACGCAAAAGATGAGTTCCCGTTTTTTACAGATTCTTCTCGGAAAATCAGGCCAATGCCGCCCCGAAAATGAAAGGAAAAATCCATGCAGATTCTGGAAACCGCTTTGAATGGTCTTTATCTTCTGGCGCCTCGCGTTTTTGGAGACGACCGGGGGTTCTTTTTTGAGAGTTACAACGAAATTGAAGCCGCGAAAATCGGGATATTCACCCATTGGGCGCAGGATAACCATGCCATGTCCACTCAGCATGTCTTGAGGGGACTGCATTTTCAACGCGGAGTGGGGCAGGCCAAACTGGTCCGCTGTGTGGCGGGAACCATCTGGGACGTCGCAGTGGACATCCGACCCGATTCCCCGACCCTAGGCCAATGGTATGGGGTCGAACTCTCAGCGGAAAACAAAAAAATGCTTCTGATTCGGGAGGGGTTCGCCCACGGGTATGTGGTTCTGAGCGAGAAGGCCGAGGTGGTCTATAAGTGCAGCCGAGTGTACAATGCGGAACTGGAAGATGAAATCCGCTGGAACGACCCGGAAATCGCAGTCGCCTGGCCGGTATCCGCTCCCCAGATTTCGGAACGCGACCAGAACGCGCAAACCTTTCGGCGCTATCTGGAATCCCTGAAACCGTCCAGATGATTCGGCCCTTAAAACCGACCGGATCGTTGAGAAATCGTCTTTCTTATCGAGTGTACTCTTCCGTCTTGTGGCGCACGATTTCACCTTTGACCATGTAAATCGCGTCTTCCGCGATATTGGTGGCCTGATCGGCGATGCGTTCCAGGTGGCGACTGACGGAAAGCATGTGCAGCAGGCATCCTGCGTCCGCATCCGGCTCCGCGAGTTTCTGTCGCGTCAGGTCGTACATGAGCGAGTTCATCATGTCCACCTCGTCATCCGCCAGGCAAACCTCAAGCGCCTTTTTCACATCCATTTCCACGAGCGCATCCATACTGTCTTTCAGCATCTTCTGGACCTTGGTCGCCATGTAACCGAAATCGAACGGGACACTGGGTACCGTTCGGGTTGCGAGAAAACAGGCGCGTTCGGCGATGTTGACAGCCAGGTCGCCCACGCGTTCGAGGTCATTGTTGATTTTCAGGACCGCCACGATAAAACGCAGGTCAACAGCCACCGGCTGGTGAAGCGCCAGAATCTTCAGGCACTCTTCCTCGATTTCGACTTCGGCCATATCGACCGAGACATCGTTATCAATAACCTCCTGCGCCATCCGGGCATTGCTGGTCTCAAACGCCTCGGTCGCTTTCTGGACCGCATCTTCCACCCGGGCGCTGAGATTGAGGATCCTCTTTTTCAGGTCGTTCAAGGCGCGTTGCAGATGCACACTCATAATCAGCCAAACCTTCCCGTGATATAATCTTCCGTCGCCTTCTTTTCCGGCTTCGTGAACAGTTTGCGGGTCGCTCCGAATTCCACCAGTTCGCCCTCGTAGAAGAACGCGGTATGATCGGAGACCCGGGCCGCCTGCTGCATGTTATGGGTCACAATCACGATCGTGTAGGCCCCGCGCAGTTCACCGATCAGGTCTTCAATACGCGCCGTAGAACGCGGGTCCAGAGCCGAAGCCGGTTCATCCATCAAAAGCACTTCCGGATCGACAGCCAGCGCGCGCGCGATGCAGAGACGCTGCTGCTGTCCCCCGGAGAACCCCAGCGCATTCGCATTCAAACGATCCTTTACCTCGTCCCACAGGGCCGCGCGGCGCAGGCTTTTCTCCACGATCTCTTCCAGAACCTGGCGATTGCGAACCCCGAAGAGCCGTGGGCCGTAGGCAATATTATCGAAGATGGATTTGGGGAAGGGGTTCGGTTTCTGGAACACCATCCCCACGCGGCGGCGCAACGACACCACATCGAGGCGCGGCGCATAAATATCCACCCCATCGAGGCTGAGCAAACCCGCCGTCCGGCACGAGGGAATCAGATCGTTCATCCGGTTGATCGCGCGCAGGAACGTGCTCTTCCCGCACCCGCTCGGGCCGATGATGGCGGTGACCTTCCCCGGGGGAATCTGAATCGTCACCTCACGAACAGCGGCATGCGTTCCATAATAGATGAAAAAGTTCTCCGCCGCAATCACCGCTTTTCCGGCGACATCCGTTTGAGTCGAGGTCGTTGCCAACGCTTCGGTCCGGTACGAAACCGGCGCCTGCATGGCAATGGGTTGTTCCAGTGTGGCTTGCATGATTAACCTCTTAGCTTTCTGGCGATCCGGGCGCGCAGAAGGATCGCCGTAAGATTCAGTCCCAGAACCAGCAGGATCAGGACGAACACCATGCCATACTGCACATGACGAATCTGGTCCAGAGCCGCGTGTTCGGTGCTGAGTACATAAATACTCCACGGCAGAGCCGGAGTCGGCTGTGACAAGGCCTGAAGCGGCGAAAGGGGCGCGCCCAAACTGACCGCCGCCGTGAAGATGATCGGCGCGGTCTCACCCGCCGCGCGTCCCATGCTGATGATCGTTCCCGTGAGAATGCCTGGCAGCGCGGCCGGCAGAATGACCGTCCAGATCGTGCGCCACTTGCTCGCGCCCAGTCCCACTGCCGCCTCGCGGTAAGAAAGCGGCACTGCCCGGATGGCCTCCTCCGAAGCGCGAATAATCGTGGGCAGGATCAGCAGCGCCAGCGTGGCGGAACCGGCCAACACACTCTTTGTATCGGAAAGGTGGATTGTATGAATCAGGAAAGCCAGGCCAAAAAGCCCGAACACGATACTGGGCACCCCGGCCAGGGTACTGACACAGATGCGCAACATGGACACCATGTTGCGCTCGATCTGAATGGCCACCTTGAATGTCTTATCGCGCAGAGAATTAGAAGATTCTCCAATAGAGGCTTTTCCCCTCGGAATGAGGCTGAAAAGTTGAGAGGAGAGGAAATTCTCATCGCCATATTCGACAAAATAGACCGCCGCCACGATTCCCAGCGGAGCAGCCAGGAACATTGCTCCCAGAGTCAGATAGAACGTTCCGAGAATAGACGGCCAGATACCACCGAGCATGTAGGAATCAAACGGCATGTCGAACAGAAATCCACCATAAAATGTCCACTGCGGACGCAGCATCTCTTCGAGATGTTTATTAACATACTCAAAAAGCGGTTCGACCGGGGTGGCCCGGAATTGCTCAACGCGCGGTTTGAGGACCTTGACCCCCATCTTACTCGGGTCTGAGTAGTCGTATTCCTCGATATACAGAATCTGCTGCGCTTTCTTCTGAGCGCGCTCCCAGCGCGTCTGGCCATACTGTTCGCCGGTCATCAGCGGTACGCTCTCACCGGGAAGAGGTCCCAGAAGTTCCCGCACGAGTTTCTTCAATTCGTTGAGCGGTTCCTGATAAACCCGGTATTGACGCCGCTCGGTTCTCGGGCCGCTGGTGATTTTGTCATCAAGCGCGGCCATATACGCATAAATCGGCTGCCGAGCCTCCTGAACCAGACGCATTTCGTCCGCCAGTTCCTCCGGCGAACCCCGTTGCAGTTTGTCCAGCAGAAAGCGGCGGTGTTCGACTGTCTGACGGAACACCAGCGCACTGGCTCCTTTGGAAAAGATCGGCCCCAGGATGAACAGCAACGCCAGCCCCATCAGGAGAATCGAGAAGAGGCCAACCCCGGTAAAGGCGCGATCGAGAAGTCTTCGTGTGGATAAACGCATGAAGGAAACAACCCGCTTTCTATGCCGACTTCGCTTTGGAGCGCCGCACCGCCCACTCGCTCACCAGATTGCAGAGAAACGAAAAGGAGAGGAGCAACAACCCCATGACAAACAACAGGTGGTAGTGGGTCGAGCCAATCTCGGTCTCCCCCATATCCCCCGCAATGGTGGCGGTCAAGGTGCGGACCGGCGCCAGGAGGTTGTACCAGGGGTCTGGAATCTGCGCTGCGTTTCCAGCAGCCATCCACACCACCATCGTTTCACCCACGGCCCGCATCAACCCCAGCAACACCGCGGCCAGAATCCCGCTGCCCGCCGCCGGTACCACCACTTTGAAGAGCGTCTCGACACGTGTGGCGCCCATTGCATAACTTCCCTCGCGCAATTCGCGTCCGACGGCGGACAATGCGTCCTCGGATACACTGACGATGGTGGGCAAGGCCATGATGCCCAGAATAATGGAGGCGTTCAGCGCGTTTGTGCCGCTCGCAATCTGAATCTGACTGACCCGCAGGATAAATGCGCCAAGCAGGAGAAAGCCCGGAATCCCAATAGCGACCGTGATGGCCACCCGCGTCGCCAACCGAACGCCATCGCGCTTGATCCAGGTGGTCAGCAAATCGCCCAACACCACAACCACCAGGAAAAGCAATGGGAAACAGATGAGCGAGCAAAACCCGGCGAGAATCTTCCCGCCTTCACTCTGAAAAAGCGGGGCCATGACCACAAGCGCGAAGAAACCAAACGCCACCGAAGGGATCGCGGCCAGCATCTCGATGACGGGCTTCACAATCTGCCGCGTGGAGAAGGAAAGCACATCGCTCAGGCAGAGCGCCGCGGCCAGACCCAGGGGCGCCGAAAACAGGATCGCGCCCACAGTGACGAGCACGCTTCCCAGAATGACCGGCAATGAGCCGAAGTGCGGTTCCCGGGCCGACGGATACCAGTTCGTGCCCGTGAAAAATTCAGCCAAACGCCCCGGCTCCTTGAAGAACGGAAGCGCATCCCGGAAGACAAAGTAGAAGATAAACAAAACCGCCACCGCCGAAAGGGAAGTGACGGAAAGCAGGACGATATGGCCGACAAGGGCGCTCAACCGCTGCCTGCGGTTGGCGCCCTTGTCCATCACCAGGGTCTGTTCCGAATTTGTCTGATTCGCTTGTTTCAATTCCACCAGGACTCACACACCTCTCGTCAGAAATCTCCGCGCGGACGCTTGAACCGGATCAAACCCGCTTTCGTTTTCAGTACTTCGTCACCGGAATGAAACCCTTGCTGTTGATGATCTCCTGACCGTTTTCGGTCAACGGCATGGTGACAAAGTCGAAGAGCGGCGAACCCAGTTTCGGGTACCCATTGGTGAAGACGAACAGGGGGCGTGCGACTGGATACTGACCATTGAGGATATTCTCCGGCTTCGCCTCCACCCCGTTGATCTTCAGCGGTTTCAGTTCCTTCGTGAAACCCAGCCCGACATAGCCGATCGCGGCGGGCGTGGATTGCACGCGCTGGCGCACCTGACCATTACTGGAGGTGACCTCCGCGGTCGAGATAATCTTCTCTTCGTTCATCACCAACTTGTCGAAGCATTCGTATGTACCGCTGCTGGTGTCGCGCCCGACACTGACAATCTTCAGGTCCGGACCGCCCACCTGGTTCCAGTTGGTAATCCGCCCGGCGTAAATGTCCCGCACCTGCTGAACCGTCAGTTCTGCCACCGGATTGGCCACGTTGACCACGATAGCCAGGCCGTCGAGCGCCACCAGATGCGCCACCGGCATGACCCCCTTTTCCAGTGCGCCCTTGAACTCTCCGTCCTTCATGAAACGCGACATTGACGCCACATCGCACGTCCCGCCCAACAGACTCTTGGCGCCATTGCTGCTCCCCGTCCCGCTGACCGTGATGTTCACATCGGGATGTTGGGACATGTAGTACTCGGCGAAGGCGGTCATGATCGGTTCGACGGTTGTGGAACCATCCACAACGACCTTGTTGCCACTCTTTTCCGGAGCCGCCGCTTTGGCCGCTTCCTGCGCACCCGCCACCAGCGTGGACGCACAAATGGATGCCGCCAGCAACACGATCCCACTGGTTCTTGTTACACTGTTCAAACTCAACATGATTTACCTCCCCTTCCCTCAAAGCTCTCGACTCAATCTCGTTGGGGACTTTTCATAAAGTCCTGAATACTTTCTCATCTCTCATCCCTGTAACTCTCTCACAGGGGTGTTCAATCCACGTGAGGCGCATGTTAGAATTGTGTTAGCGCCGGGTTCTATTCTTGTGAGCCGGGGCCCCGACTTTCTAAGAATCCCGTGTCATATCACGGGAGAATCTGCCAACACACCGTCCCATCCAACCTCTCGCTTGAAATGTTACCCAAAGCCTCGTGGCTCTTCGGTAACCTTGATCGGAAAGATACAGGACGATTGTTAGCTCCAGATGAGGGGCAAATGAGGATGTAATAAGAAATGGACGGGAGGGAAATAGATCTAAAATGGGCGAAATGAATCGAATTTAGCCACTCAAATGAAATCCGGGCTGGGAGGCGATCACCTCCCAGCCCGGATAAAAACGGCATAATCCGCAGGACTTCCGAAACACTCACACGGAGGGTAAATGAACCCGGAAAACGCTGCCCGAACCAACGGTACTGTCCACCGAAACCCGGCCTTTGTGGATCAGCGTGATGTGCTTGACGATCGCTAATCCCAGCCCCGTTCCTCCCACCTGCCGACTGCGCGCCTTGTCAACCCGATAGAAACGCTCGAATATCCGGGGTAAATGCGCCTGCGGAATCCCGCACCCTTCATCGCGGACCCGGATCACCACTTCGCGCTCTTCTTCCCGCGCCGAAATCTGAACCCGCGTGTTCGCCTCCGAGTATTTGATCGAGTTGGTCAGAAGGTTGACCACCGCATGCTCGATCAGAGCCGGTTGCATGCGCGCCAGTAGATCCGTCGGACAATCGAGTTCCATCCGGATTCCCTTTTGCTCGATCTCATAACGGCAGTTCTCAACAGCCGCCTCAAGAACGGGTCGAAGGGGCGCCCGAGAGAACACAAACTCATGCTCCTCGGTCTCCTGTTCGAGCCGCGCCAGCATCAGTAAATCGCTGATAATCGCTTCGAGGCGATTGGTATGCCGCGCAATGATCGTCAGGAATCGCGCGCGTTCTTCGGAATCGTCCGCCGCCCCTTCCTGAAGCGTCTCGACAAAACCCTTGATCAGCGTGATGGGGGTCATCAACTCGTGCGAGACGTTGGCCACAAAGTCCCGGCGTACCACTTCCAACTGCCGCAAAACAGTCAGATCGTTGAGAACAAACAAGACCCCCATTCGGCTTCCCTCCAGGTCGGCCAAAGGCAACGCCTGAATGCGCAAATAATGTCTGCCTGTGTCGTGGAGAATCAATTCCACCTCGGAAGCCTTGCGAGTTTCCAATGCTCCACGGACAAACGCCAGAAAATCGGGATTCCGCGAGATCTCTTCCAGGTTCCGGCCTTGCGCGTGTTCGATGTGTGTCCCCAGAAGTCGGGCGGCTGCCGGATTCAGATTGATGACACTCTCATCGGGTCCAACGGCCAGGACCCCTTCGCTCATGGAAGACAGAATCGCCTCACTCTCTTCTGCCTGACGTGAAACAACAGCGATCCGATCCCGTAAACGCCCGGTCATGGCATTCAACGCCTCGGCCAGCGCGTTCAACTCAAGCATGTTGGAACTGGGCAGATGGATACTCAGGTCGCCTTCGGCTACACGTTGCGCGCCGTGCCGCAATTCGTCGAGCGGCGCAGTCAGTTTCCGTGTCACAAAAAGACACACCAAACCGGTCAACAAGGCCACAATAATGCCGGCCAGAAAAAGTTCCCGCCGAATCACGTGCAGGCTTTCCTGTAACCGAACCAACGGAATAGCCGCTCTTAAAACGCCAATGATACGGTTTGAATCTTTCAATGGGACCGCGACATATACCATGGTTTGTCCCAAGGTCGGGCTGGGATGGACCGACGCACCCGCTTCTCCTTTTGAGAAAGCCTCGGCGATCTCCGGTCTCTCCAGATGGTTCTTCATGCGGCGTGGATCTTCATTTGAATCGCCCACCACCTCCCCGGTGGGCAGAACCAGCGTGAATCGCGTATCAGACCGTTTTCCCAGATCCTTGCATGCGGCGTCGCACGCGGCATAGTCGCCCGAAAGAAGGATGCTCCGAACCTGAGGCTCAGCCAGCCGGGCGCGCGCTTCCAGATCATGCCTGGCCTGCTGTTCATAAAAATGCGGCAACACACTCGAACCCGTCCAGATCACCGAGCCAATCGCGATCAGTGTGATGATCAGATACGACGGAAACATATACCAGAAAAGACGCATGCGTCCCATGAGCGTTCCCTTTCAGTCGGCGGATTATTCCTTCATGCGGTACCCCACCCCGCGAACCGTCTCAATCCAGTCACCGGCATCTCCCAGCTTCTTGCGCAATCCGACCACCATCACATCCACCGAACGGTCTGTGACCGGATAATCGTGTCCATGCACGGCGATGACGATTTGATCGCGCGTGAAGACCCACCCCGGCTTGCGCGACAGATAGTGCAGAAGGCGAAACTCCGATGAGGTCAGATCAATCGCTTCCTCGCCATGAAACACCTTGTGCCGCCCCGGATCTATCACCAGATCGTGCACCCGCAACAAATCGCTCTCGTTCAGTTGCGGCGATTGCTTACGCCGCAGGACGGCGGAGATCCGTGCCAGGAGAATCCGGGAACTGAACGGCTTCGTCACATAATCGTCCGCACCCGCCTCCAAGCCCCGGACAATATCCTGTTCCTCGCCTCGTGCCGTCAGCATCACAATCGGCAGATCGGACGTCTTGGGCGACTCGCGCAACATTCGGCATACCTCGACTCCATCCACTCCCGGCAGCATCAGATCGAGCAGGAGCAGGTCGGGCGCCGAATCGCGAACGGCTTTCAGCGCCTTCTCGCCCGAGGTTACCCCGCTCACGTCGTAACCCGCTTTCTTCAGGTTGTATTGCAGAAGTTCCAGAATGTCTTCTTCGTCTTCCACCACCAGTATTTGTTCGCTGCTCACAGTACGCCTCCCGCTTCCACCTCATATCCTGCCCCTGGGGACTTCCGGCCCGTTCTCATTTTATCCTCGTTACTTACCGTGAACAGACGTTTTTTGTCCATCCCATTCTTTCCCTTTTCTGAGAATCCTGCTCTCCCTCATTTTTTTCCAGTTTGAATTCTGTGAGATTTTGACCCTGACCGGGCATCTGACGGTATTCGCCCCAAAACCTTGAGACTTGACTTTTCCGCAGTTTTTTCCAGAATTAAAATGACGCGGGGGTATTTCTCCCCCACAGAAGAAACGCAGGAGGCGACAAAGTACATGCCGGAAAGCAAGACACACGTTCAGAAAACGGCCAACCGAAAGTATTACAGACATCGGCGCCAGCGCCTCCACCCCGAACGCGAACAGCGTTCCGAGCGGTTGATGACCCAAACCCGGTTCCTCGAAGAAACGCTCGGACAACTGGCCGCCGCAGGTGAAATCCTCCAGACGATGCGGGCCGAAAATGAAAAAGCCAAAACCCAGGTGGCGCGAACGCTGGCCGACATGGACTCCCTGCGTAAACGGACGGCACGAGATAAGGAAGACACCAAAAAATTCGCCGCCCGGCAGATCATAGAAGCCCTTCTACCCTCTCTCGATGCTTTCGAACAGGCCCTGGCCGCCCTTCAGATGGGCCATGATACCGAAACATTCGCACAAGGCGTTCAGGCCATCAATCAACTTCTCCACAGTGCCTTGAGCGGACAGGGGGTAGAAACCATCACTCCACTCGGTCAACCTTTTGATCCGCAATACCACGAAGCGCTCGGCATGGATTCAACCGATGAGTATCCCTCGAATACGGTCTCGATGGTTTTGCAGAGTGGGTACGTCCTGAACGGTCAACTGGTCCGACCCGCCCGTGTTCGCATCGCCCAATCGGTTTCGGAAGACACGAAGTAAAGGGGCTTTGGGGCAAGAACCCTTTCTTAGCCATGATGAGGTACCATTCTCGGAGCAGACCCAGGGATTCCTCAAATCATGGCTGAAACCGTCTCGCCGCTTCTTCAAGTCCGGAATCTCTCTAAATGGTTTCCTGTGAAAGGAAACTGGCTTCAGACGGGTGCGGGCGGACGACGAATGCTGGCTGTGGACGGTGTATCCTTCGATTTGCTGCCGGGGGAAACCCTGGGACTCGTGGGTGAAAGCGGCTGCGGGAAAACGACGACCGGGCGTCTGATTCTCGGACTCGAAAAGGCTTCTTCCGGTGACGTGCGCCTGGGCGATTCGCCCAACCTTCTGGAATTGCGAAGCCGCCAGTGGCTGCCCTACCGGCGCCGGATTCAGATGGTGTTTCAAGACCCCGACTCTTCTCTGAACCCCCGCATGACCGCCGAAGCGATTGTCTCCGAAGCGCTCACCACTCACCAACTCGTCAAACGCGCCGAACGGCAAGAACGCATAGAGGAACTGTTCGCGCAAGTAGGACTCCCCGCCGATGCCCGGCCACGTTTTCCCCACGAATTCAGCGGGGGACAACGCCAGCGCATCGGTATCGCGCGCGCATTGGCTGTCGCTCCCGAAGTTATTATCGCCGACGAACCCGTCTCGGCGCTCGATGTTTCGATCCAGGCGCAAATCCTCAACCTTCTGGTTGACTTGCAACAAAAACACGGCCTTGCTTTCCTTTTTATCTCCCACGCACTTTCCGTGGTGGGACACATCAGCCACCGCGTCATGGTGATGTATCTGGGCCGGATCGTGGAAAGCGCTCCCACGGACACGCTTTTCAGGACGCCTCTTCACCCCTATACGGCCGCCCTGATGGAAGCGGCGCCCCTGCCTGATCCAACGAAACGCGTCCAACGGATGCTCCTGACGGACGATCTCCCCAACCCCATCGCCCCTCCTTCCGGTTGTCCCTTCCACCCCCGTTGTCCCCAGCGGATGCCAGGGTGCGACCGGATTCCCCCGAAATTTCAGGAAATCCACCGCGGCCATTTCGTCGCCTGTCATCTTTATTCTTCCCTTTCTCCCACAAAAAATCCGTAAGCATTCAAGGGTAAACACGAGCCGCTCCGGAAACGACAAATCCATGAATTTGCAATTCTCCTGTAAATAGAGTTGAGAAGTTCTTCCGGTGTCATATACAATTTCGATGGTCAACAGGAAGCACATCAAAGCGTCTCGTTCCGAACAGCAGACATATTCGACATGACAATGGCATACTTTCCGGGAGAGTCTCGATGGATACGCCCACAGATCTCAACACCTCCTCTCCCCCAGACATTGGGGAACTGTTGCTTCGGGAAGGCGTGGTTACGCGGGAAGAACTGGAGCGCGCGCGGAGGGTTCACGCCCGTCTGGAAGTCAAATCGCGGCTGACAGAAGTTCTGGTCCGGCTCGGCTATACCGCTGAGAGCCAGATCCGCGACACGATGAAAAAGTACAAACGCGATCTGCGTCTGGGCGATTTCCTCATCGAAATGCACTTTATCACCGAAGTCCAACTGGAAATGGCGCTGAAACGCCAGCAACAGGACAAAAAGCGGCTTGGCACGGTTCTGGTCGAGAGCGGAGTCTTGAGCGAAACCAACCTGTGCCGCGCCCTGGCCGAACGCCTCGATTGCCCCATCATTGAACCCGATTTGCGCATCCTGGACAAAACCCTGCTGAAACAGACCTCGGTCAAGTTCCTTCGGATGCACAACATGCTCCCCTTCTCGCGTTCCACCGATGGCGTGGTTGTCATTTTTTCCGATCCGTTGGACCAGAACAGTCTCGCCGCCGCCAGCCAGTTATACGGCCCCAGCATCCTTCCAGCCATCACGACTCAAACCGATCTGATCAAGTCGCTCGATGGTCTCGATGGAGGCGATTCCCAGACAGAATCTTCCGCGCGAGCAGAAACGGACTCAAGCGACATTATCGGCATTGTGGATTACATCATTCAGTCCGCCATTGATACCGATGTCAGCGATATTCATATCGAGCCGATGGCGCGCAAGATTCGCGTCCGATATCGGAAAGACGGGGTCCTGATACCCAAAACGGAACTTCCCAAGGGGATTCAGGAGCATCTCCTGAGCCGCATCAAGATCATGGGGGGAGCCGATATTGCCGACAAGCGTCACCATCAGGACGCCAAGATAGATTACGTTTATTTCAACGACCGGTACGATATCCGGATGTCCACCTATGTTACGCTTTTTGGCGAGAACATCGTGCTGCGTATTCTCAGCCAGAAAACCGGCCTGAAAAGCCTCAGCGAACTGGGCATGGCGCCCAGGATGCTCTCAAAGTACATCCAGGAAGTTCTGGAGCCCAGTACCGGTGTGGTCATCATGACCGGCCCCACCGGTTCCGGAAAAACCACCAGCCTTTACAGTTCCATTGCCCACTGCAACGAAATTTCCGTCAAGATCATCACCGCCGAAGATCCGGTGGAATATGTCATAGACGGCATCATCCAATGTTCCATCAATGAACAGATCGGACGAACCTACGAAGACACCCTGCGGGCCATCGTGCGCCAGGATCCCGACATCATCGTGCTGGGGGAAATCCGCGACCGGATGTCGGCGGAAGTGGCCATCACCGCCGCACTGACGGGACACAAGGTCTTCTCTACCTTTCACACCGAGGATTCCATCGGCGGGATTATCCGATTGATAGACATGGATATCGAGACCTTCCTGATTTCCTCGACCGTTCTTTCCATCTTGGCCCAGCGGCTTCTGAGGCGTATTTGTCCCTTCTGTAAGGAAAGTTACAAACCCAACCCGCTCGACCTCTCACGCGTGGGGTTTAACGTGGAAGAAGTCCGACACCACGAGTTCTACCGTGGCAGCGGATGCGAACATTGCCACTACACCGGTTACAAAGGCCGGATCGGAATCTATGAATTGCTGGTGATGAACGAGCAGGTGCGCAATGCGGTTCTCGAGAAGGCGACTTCCTACCAGATTCGGGCGGTGACCATAGCGGAAACCGGACTGGCGACACTGCTCGAGGATGCCCTGTTGAAGGTGCTCAAAGGTGTCACCACCATTGAAGAAGTGCGTCGGCAAGTGCCCTATACAGCCAAGCCGCGCTCGATTGAAGTCATTCAATCCCTGACGGAGTAACCCTAAAGATGGATACCGGAAAGTCCATTATCAGCGCCATAGAAGAGCAGATTGAGCAAGGTGACATCCATTTGCCTGTTTTGGAGAAGATGGCGACCCAAGTCCACCAACTCTTCGACCGGGAAGGCGTTTCGAACAACCAGATTGCCGCCGTGATCGAAAAAGAACCGGCGATCGTCGTAAAAATCCTCAATCTGGCCAACTCGGCCGCTTTCTCCGGCGTCTCGAAAGTTCATACCGTCGAGCGCGCCATCGCGCGTCTGGGACTGAAAAATGTCAAAAATTTCATGATGACGCAGGCGCTCAAGGACATATTCAAAGGGAAGAATCCCCTCCTCTACCAGATCTTCCAGATGTGGTGGAAACATTCGCTGGCCTGCGCCATTTTCTGCAAACGCCTGGTTGAACAGATCAAGCGCCCCCAACTGGCCGACGACGCCTACCTGCTGGGCTTGCTTCATGACATCGGAACCGTTTTTATTCTCAATACCATCGAAAATATCAACGAGGACATGGGGGGATGCTTTGAGAATAACGCCGAACTTCTGCACGAAATCATAGATTCTCTGCATGCGCGCGCCAGCGGTGAAATTTTGACAAAACTTGAATTTGATGAGAATTTCTGCCGCATTGTGGCGACGCACCACACTCCGGACGACTACGAAGATTCGGAGAATATCCTGTTCAACACGTTACAAGTGGTTAATTCCATCCTCTGCAAGATCGGAATTGCTCTCAAGAGCGATCCCTCCCTCACCATCGTCAGCCTGCCCAGCGCCAAACGGCTGGATGTTGACCCGGTCTTTATTGCCATGACCGAAATTGATATCGAAGACGAGGTGGCGGCGCTGGAAAGCAACCTGTGAAACCGGCGACTACGACCGCGCCACAAGAAAAACTCAAACGCGCAAGACTTCGCCGACACGCACCAGATTGCCGTTGATAAAATCCACCCCGGTCATCGGCCGTTTTCCCTCGAGTTGGGCCTCCTGCACCAGCAGCATCCCATCGCCCGTTCGCACCACAAAACCATGTGTTTTCATAGCCAGAACCACCATACCCGGCACCGCTTTTTCCGAAATCGTGATCTCTTCATGTGCGGAAGGCCAGAGCGGTTCGGCGCGCAGAATTTTCAACAACCCGCGCTTTGTGGGAATGTGAGCGCTTGGCCAGGGCGCCATGCCCCGGATCTGACAGATGATCTGCTCGGTCGTGCGGGACCAGTCCAACAGGCCATCTTCCTTCTTGAGCAACGGCGCGTACGAGACCAGGCTTTCATCCTGAGGAGTTCCGGTCACTTCCCCCTGCCGTTCAATCTGATCCAGGACCTCCACGAGACAGGCGGCGCCTTCTACACTCAAAATGCCCGCCACGGATCGCGCGTCATCGTCTTCCAGGATCGGAACCCGGCTTTGTGTCACGATATTCCCCGTATCCATTCCCGCATCCATCCGCATGATCGTCACACCGGTTTCCGCATCGCCACTGGCAATGGCCCAGTTGATGGGCGCTGCGCCCCGGTAACGGGGCAAGAGGGACGCATGAACATTCAAGCACCCATAACGGGGCACCGCCAGAACGTCCGGAGGCAGAATCTTGCCATACGCGACCACCACGGCGACATCCGGCTTGGCGGCGCGAAATTTTTCCAGAAATGCCACATCCCCCCGCAGTTTTTCCGGTTGGCAAACCTCCAGGCCACGCAACAAAGCCATTTCTTTAACGGGTGGGAGTTGCACCTTTCGCCCCCGCCCCGACTGCTTGTCGGGCTGCGTCACCACAAACACCACCTCGTGGCCCGCTTCGATCACGCGCTCCAAGGTCGGAAGCGCAAACGCCGGCGTCCCCATAAAAACCACTCGCATGTTCTTTTGACTCCTTTTCCCTCCAGTGACGATCGAGATGCGTTGCGGGAACGCCCCCATATGGCCTTTAACTTACCTGTTTTCCCGTCATCCTGCCACATCTGAATGCGGCTTGATGTCAAGGAAGCATGCGGTTCGTGCCATTTCATCGCTTATCCGATATAACCCGTCAGGAAAACGCTTGCACGGAAGCCGGTTCGCTCCTAACGTAAACAGGACGGGGTGGGTATCTGAAAGAACCCAATAGAATTAAGCCCCCCCCAAAAAAAACGGAGACCCCGCGATGAAATCCTGGAACCGGACGCAAGCCGTCCCCCTCATCCTATTTTTCTTCCTATTCGCGAGTTTCGCGTACTTCAACCACTACATCAGCGGATGGAACGTAAATACAAGGCTGGCACTGACCTACGCAATAGTCGAGGAAGGCTCATTGTCGATAGATTCCTATCACGACTCGCGTGCCATGCCTTACCTGTGGACAAATGACAAGGCTTTCTTCAACGGTCATTTCTACTGTGATAAGAGTCCTGCTCTGTCGTTCGCCGCCACCCCCTTTTACGCCCTGCTCTGGCATGCGAAAATGAATTGCGGGATCGGGTCCAACTTACCCCATGGACGGTGGGTTTATTGGACCTGCTACCTCTTGCGCGTGTTGACTGTCAGCCTGCCCGCCGCTCTTTTGGGGGTTCTGCTCTGGGCCATTGCCCGCAGGCTCGGAGTGTCCTCGCGCCTGGCCGCTTTCCTCTCGATCGGTCTGCTCTGGGGCACCATGCTCGGAAGCTACGCCACTCTGTTCTACCCCTACCTGCCCTCCGCCTGTTGCCTGACGGCGGCTTACTATCTCCTGCTGAATCTCCGGCTGAAATCCCTGGGAAACAACATATCCCCCGTTTCTTCCAATGCCCCCCTCCCTCCCCCAAAATGGCGTCTGTTCTGGATCGGCCTGCTGGTCGGGTGCGCCTGGTTTCTGGAATTTGTATCCGGCCTGGCGGGCCTGGGCTTGAGTGTCTATGCGCTCTGGACCTTCCGACGCACCCCATTTGTTCTCTGGAGATACATTGCGGGCGGTCTGATTCCGGTTGGCCTGTTTTACGCATACGCCTGGTCCATTTTTGGAGAATTCGCCATCCCGTACAAGTACGAGTTCGACACGTTCTTCCGCGAGCAGATGAGTCAGGGGTTCAATGGTATCCACTGGCCCCGTTTGTCCGTGCTTTATTACATCACCATTCACCCCTATCGGGGCCTCTTTTTCTTCTCTCCCCTCCTCCTGCTCGCCTTGCCTGGACTGACCGCTCTCTGCTCGCGACGCCCAGAGACCCCTTTCCGTCCCGATTTATGGTTGGCCGTCTTTGTGATTGCGGGATACTTTGCCTTTGCTTCTGGTTATTACATGTGGTGGGGCGGTCAGGCCGCCGGCGCCCGCAATCTTTGTCCGGCTATTTCCTTTTTTGTCATCCCACTGGCGCTTTTTCTTTCCTGTAAAGTTAAATGGAGAGAGAGCGTTTTCGGGATTCTGTTGATTCTGTCCCTGGCGCTGAGTTTCATGATTACTGCGCAAAATCCCCAGATGATAACAATGGTTCCAGAGGAAAAACTACTGGAAGTCCAAATCAGCGACAACCTGCCGAGTCCCGCCCTGAACTATGCCTACCCGAAGTTTCTTGAAGGCTATGTCGCAGATAACCTGTGCAGCGAGTGGCTGGGAGTACAGGCGGGGTGGTCTCTGATGCCATTGGCCATTCTCGCCCTGACGGCCCTGGCCGGTTTGATCGTGTATGGGAAACCCGATGATCGGGAGCCGGATGCAGAAACGTCCCTTCCGCCTCTCGATTCGAATCAATCCGATTCCGGCTTATAAAGAGAAAGGCGCGAGATCTGGATACCGGATCTCGCGCCTTGGGGAATGTTTTAGAGAATGGATCTTACCGGGGATTCTTGCGTTTGTAGATCTGGCGCGGAGTCGTGTCGGTCAGTTTTGCCAAGCGACTCACAGCGGTCTGGCGTCGTTCCGTGACGGACTGGCGCTCAACCTCGTCCAGACTTGCCGCACGCAGCAAAGCCTGATCGTACTGTTCCACGGCCATCCGGAAATAGCGAATCGCCTCGTTTGATTCACTCCGAATACGGGTCTGTACCAGTTCCTGATTGCTCATGTTCGTCAGATACATCTCGGCCTGCGTGAAATACTGATCGCCCAGATCCTTGTACTTCAACGCGATATCTTTCTCCTGCTTGACGATTTTAGCCTTTTCCACCTGGGCCATGTTGGTGATACGCTGGCATTCGTCAACCACATCCCGAAATTCCGGATAACGCCGGATACAAGTCTGAGCGTCCGTGATTGTTTCGTCATACTTGTTCTGAGCAAACAGACTCTGTACCCTGCGCACGTCGTCCGCGGCATACGCCTTCCAGACTTTCTTGACGGACTTGTGATCGGGATATTCTTTCTTGAGGGCGTCAAATTCCACCCGAGCCATGTCAGCCACTCCCTGCTGAAGCAGGGTCAGGGTCAGGCTGGTCCGCCCTTCGATATTTTTGGGGTCGAGTTTGGCCAGTTTCTCTCGGTATTCGAGGACGTAAAGTTCTCTGTCCGATGCTTTGGGGTCGTACTGTTGGAGGTGTTTGTAGGCAGCCACTTTCGACTCGTACGTGCCGTTTTCCTTTTCCCAGTTCCACAGAGCCTGGAGAGATTGCACCAGGGCGGTTTCAACAGCAGGCGTCTTGTATTTTTCGTTCTGGTAGAGAATCTCGAGTTCCCGAAGGGCCTTAACCTGCAACTGAATCGTTTTTTCATCCACGGCCCGGATTTCTTCCGGTGTGGAATCCTTGGTGATATTGCGCCGCATGGAACGAATCTGGTCGTCGTATTTCAGAGCCAGTTTCTTGCGCGTCTCGTTGTCATCGGGGTTCAGTTTCAGTTCCACCTCGTAAGCGGCCATGACCTGCTCGGCCTTTTCGGGCCGTTTGCCCCAGATGCGGATCAGGGCGTCGTACACTTCCTTGTCGCCCGGATCCAACTCCAGATACTGCTCGAAGCGCTTGGCGGCCTCATCCTCCTGCATCTTGTCGAGGCGTTCCATGCCCCACCCCTTCAGAATTCGCTTTTTTTGTTCGGTGAGGCGGTCTTTCTGCTTGTCGGAAGCGCTTGCTTCGGACACCTTCTTCGCCATCAGATCCGCGACTTCGAAGTTCTTCGCCTTGATCTTCGCGTCAATCTCATCCTGTGTTTTGTCCAACTTAGCCAATTCCTGCGTCCGTTTTGCCTGAGCCACAGATTCTATCTCGGACAATACGTTCTGAATACGTTCATTGAGTGTCTTGTCGTTCGGTTTGATTTCTGCCGCTTTCTTGTAGTAATCGAGCGCATTGTCAAACCGCTTGGCCGAAAAGTACAGATCCCCCACCTTGCGGAAATCCACTTCATCCGGTTCTTCAATGACCGATTCAATCCGGCTGCGCGAAATCTTGACCTGCCCGGAAATCTGCTGGAACAGGATCGAATCCGACTCACCGGGAGCGGGCGTCACGATCCCCTCCTGGCGTTCCCCATCCTTGAAAACCACAACGTCGCCCTGAACCGATCCGGACCAGAACGTGGCGGCGGCGATCAACAACACCAGACTCTGCGACGCCAACATACGGCATCCTGAGCGTGAGAGACAAAACAACATGAGCGGCAATCTCCTTCGGTTAAGAAACAAACGGGTGCTCCCGGAGCGAAACTGCGCATCCCAGGAGAAACACTCCAAACCTCGTCACTAATCTCCAGTATAAGAAAACTCAAACACCCTGTCAACGACTCGCAGCACGCAATCTAAGCCGAGACTCCTCCCCGTTGCAGAAAATCCAGGCAGAAACAGCCAACTCACGACCCTGGAGATGGCGGAAAAGGAGGTCTGGGCGGGCGATTGCCAGGCAGCAGATACTTGAATTGCTCTCGAACAACTGTCGGGACCTTCTGGAACTGGTTCCTGGATATTTGATAAAAAGTCACTTCCCGATCCCGTGGAATCAAGCCGCTGACATACTGTACACCCAAACCGGCGCTCCACAACAGACACCCCAGCAGACAGACCCACAACGCATTGCGCGGCGCACCCGGTCTCAGGGAGGCCAATAACCAAGCCAGACCCAGAGCAAAAGCCGGTGTGAAACCGAGAAAAAACACCTGACCGAAACGCGCGCCCCCCCACCATTCGTGCCACCCGCCGATGACCCAGAGCAGAATCAAAAACATAACCATGTACACAATATCCACCAATCGCCACCGACGCAGCAACAGACAAAAACCCACTACCGACAAGAAAAGGACCGGCGACCAGACAAACAAACCCCGCCAACCCGAGATCAACACGTCCAAGGCATAGGGGCTCTTGTACCAGAGAAGCGCATTCGGCACACCGCATTGAGGTCCCGAAAACCATGAGCCATGCAGCGTGCGCCAGACAGCCATCTGAGGCAAGAAGCCGACAAAAACGCCGAATCCTGTCAGAAACCCTCCCGATAGTTTCCAGCACCAATGAAAATGCGTCCCCTCCCAGGCGGCCAAATGCCAAGTGCGCAGACAAAACGCCCCCAGAAGCAGAATAAAAACAACATTTTCCAAGCGGGTAGCCAAAGCCAGACCGGCCGTCAAGCCCATCAAATAGAAGTGATGCAGTCCCGGCGAAATCCGCCACCGCTCATACTCCCACAAGAGAAGCGCGCAGAGAAAGAATGAACACGCATGGGACATTGAGGGGTGCAGGTACATATAGAACACCAGAGGCGACCCCAACCAGACCGCGCACACGCCGAACAGAGATTCATACGGCCCCAGACGCCAACTCACCAGGCGCAAAACCAGCAGCAGCCCCGCAATACCATAGAGAGTGGACCCCAGACAAACGCTCCAGACATAGGGGGACGAATACCCATCCATGGGTGCGCCCACCTCCCAAGCCACCAGATGCCCGGCCAGAAAGAAAGGCGACCAGAGAATTGCCGAGCCAATCCCCAGCGCATTGCCCGGCAATCCCGTTTCCGGATTGTCCTCGATCGGAAGGGTGTACTCCCCAGTTTCACGGAAGTGTTCAAATTCATTGCGAAGATCGAGATTGCCATCTATCCAGAAGGAACGGACATACGCGAAATTTCGCACGCCATCATTACCATGAATCCAGGGGATGAAAAGAAACGGGATCAGGAGAAATGCCAACGCCGCGACCAAGCCCGTCGCCAGGCGTCTGGCCCGGGCGCGCAGGACGGTTTCGTACGGATTGGCCAAGCGATCCAGAATGTCCAGAAAGTCGTAATAGTCCATACGAGAACGTCCTGAATTGGAAATGATCGAGATTCCCCCTCGGTTCAGGGCATCTCGTAGAGACGAGTTCGGATAACTCCGCGGTGCTTTGCCGCCTCGACATGGTCCATGTTGTCGTAAATCGTTACCGCTTCCGACAAAGCAACTCCAACTTCGGCCTCACCCGCCGCCACAACAGTCGCTCCAGCCTTCCGAAGTGCTGCGGCGTCACGCAAATGCGTACAGCGTACCAGAATCCGCAATTCGGGATTGAGCAGGCGCGCCTGCCGGATAATCTCATTGGCATCCTCCACATCCGCACTCAGAATAAGGGAGCCGGCCGTTGCAATACCCGCCTCATCAAGGGTTCCTGCCCGTAGAACGTCTCCATACAAAGCGGTGAGGCCTTCGGCCCGCAACCGCCGGATGGTATCCAGATTTAAGTCAATGATGGTGATGGTCGCCCCCCGTTCCACCAGGAGACGGTGTACAATTTGCCCAACCGGACCATAACCAACCAGAATACAATGATCGGGGTTGACGGGAGGACGCGTGTTGTCATCAACCGGTGTGAGGGTCGCGGTTTTCGAAGACAGACGCCGGACTTGCCGATAGATGGTCGGATTCAATGCAATGGAAATAATCGAGGCGGCCACCAGAGAATTCCAACCGATGTCATTGATCAATCCAAGGTCCCGGGCCACCGTCCCCAGAATAAAACTGAATTCCCCAACCTGAGAAAAAGCGGCGCCGACTTGAACAGCGGTCGCCAGCGGCTTACCCAGAATGTGAACCGTCAAGGTGGCCACAATCGGCTTGATAACAACCACCACCATCAAGACCACCAGAATGATTAAAGGCGACTCGATAAAGCTTCTCGGGTCGAACAACATACCGACCGACACAAAAAAGAGTACCGCAAATGCGTCGCGCATCGGAACGGCATCGCTGGCCGCCCGGGCGGCAAATTCGGAACGACCGACGGCCAGTCCTGCCAGAAATGCTCCCAGCGCCATCGAGACACCGAATATTCTGGCAGAACCGACGGCAATCCCAATAGCCAACACCAGCACGGCCAGAGTAAAGAGCTCGCGCGAACGGGTCTTGGCAATCTGTTCCAGAGAGAACGGAATAATCCAACGGCCCAAGACAACCACTACCAGCACCAGGGCGATTACCTTGAGCGAGGCCAATCCAAGTACCGCCACCACACTCTGATTCGCATCTCTATCCGATCCCCAGAAAAGCGGCAACAACAAGAGAACGGAAACGGTAAGAATATCTTCCACCACAGTCCAGCCAATAGCAATATGCCCGATGGGCGCATGGAGGTCGCGCGACTCATTCAGCACAAGGGCCATCACCACGGTACTGGCAACCGAAATAGCCATTCCCAAAATAAGGCCGGCAATCCAGGACCAACCGAACAGATGCAGCAAGACCGCAAGAGCACCAGTGGACAAGGCACTTTGGATAATAGCGCCCGGCACCGCTATTCGCCAGACCGCAATCAACTCCCTGAGGTGGAAGCGCAGTCCTATCCCGAAGAGCAGCAAGATGACCCCAATCTCGGCGAACTGTTCGGCAACCGCCTGATGAATGACGAAACCGGGCGTAAACGGCCCAACCAGAATACCCGCTAGCAGATAACCCACAATCGGAGAGAGTTTCAGGCGATGGGCAATAAAACCGAGAGTAAGTGCCGCAGCCAATCCCCCCGCAAAAGTCATAAGGACACTGAGGTCGTGCATTCCACACTCCTGCTCTGATGACAGATACGGCCATTCGCCTTTGATGACCCGTCACAAGACTATCCTACCGATACAAATGCGACAAGAAAAAGAAGAATGGGGCAGGAAAAAGAAGTTCTCGCCCTGAACGAACTTGACGCGGGTCCAACGACGGAATAGCGTGAAGGGACTTTAGACTTTGCTCCCGTCTTTTTTGCGATCCTCAGGTAAGAGAAACGGGAAGAAATGGAAAAAGGAGATCACTCCATGAAAACCATGAAACGGCGCGCCTTTCTGAAAACTCTGGGAGCGGCCCCCCTGCTCGCTCCCCTTCTGCCAAGAAATGAAAACGTCCAACCCGTCCCCAAACGGCCCAACATCGTCTGGATCTACAGCGACGATCATGCCCAAAGCGCAGTCAGCGCCTACGGCGGCCGGTTGGCCCAGGTGGCGCCCACTCCCAACATTGACCGCATCGCCCGCGAGGGTGTCCTTTTCCAGAACAGTTTTGTCACCAATTCCATCTGCGGTCCCTGCCGAGCCGTCGTTCTTACGGGCAAACACAGCCACCTCAATGGCTTTCGGGACAACGCGGACCGGTTCGACGGTAACCAGCAGACCTTCCCCAAACTACTTCAATCGGCTGGTTACCAGACTGCGATTTTTGGCAAATGGCACCTGGTTACAAAACCCACCGGCTTCGACAAGTGGGAGATTCTTCCCGGACAGGGGAATTACTACAACCCGGACTTCATCACGCCGAAAGGACAGAAACGCGAGCCGGGTTATGTGACCGACATCATCACGGACAAAGCGCTCGACTGGCTGAAAAGCCAGCGTGATCCGGCCAAACCCTTCCTGCTGATGGTCCAGCACAAGGCCCCGCACCGGGAATGGCAACCCAGCCCGAAACACCTCACGGCCTTCGATGGGGTGACGATCCCGGAACCGCCCACCCTGTTTGACACCTACGACGGGCGCGGCACAGCCGCAAAAGAGCAGGACATGACTATTTCCAAAACCATGCGCCTGAATGTGGATCTCAAGATCTGGCCCACGGAAGAGCCACCCAAAGACGATCCGGGGCACGCCGCATGGGCAGGTAGTCTCGGACGCCTGAACAAGGACCAACTCCAGAAGTGGCAAGAAGCCTACAACCCCAAGAACGAAGCCTTCCGCAAGGCGAACCCGCAAGGCAAGGATCTTGTGAAATGGAAATACCAGCGCTATATGCAGGACTACCTCGCCTGCATTCGTTCAGTTGACGAAAACGTGGGACGCGTGCTCGACTTCCTGCGCGACTCGGGTATCGAGCGCGACACCGTGGTTTTCTACTCCTCCGACCAGAGTTTCTATCTGGGTGAACACGGCTGGTTTGACAAACGTTTCATCTACGAGGAATCCCTGCGCACTCCGCTTGTGGCCCGCTGGCCGGGCGTCATCAAGGCTGGTTCCACAATCCCGGAAATGGTGCAGAATCTCGACTGCGCCGAGACGTTTCTCGATCTGGCGGGCGTGACCATCCCCGGCGACATGCAGGGATGCAGCCTGGTGCCCCTGATGAAAGGCCAGAAGCCTTCCAATTGGCGCAATTCCATCTATTACCACTACTACGAGGGAGAGAAAGCCGAACACAAGGTCTATCGCCACTACGGCGTGCGAACCGAGCGTTTCAAACTGGTGTACTTCTACCCCCTGAAGGAATGGGAATTCTACGATCTAGAAAAAGACCCCCAGGAGATGCTGAACCAATACGGCAACTCGGAGTACGCTTCCGCGATCGAAGACCTCAAGACGGAATTGAAACGTCTGCGGACCCTTTATCAGGTTCCAGAAGAAGAATAAGACGAAAGAATCCGCCCGCCCGGAAAACCGGGCTAACTCGATATACCGCCGGATGTCAGCGGCAATTCAAACCAGAAGGTGGAGCCGCCGTCCGGGTTGTTCCGCGCACCGATCTTGCCTCTATGCAGGTCGATGATTTTCCTGCAAATGGCGAGACCAAGACCGGAACTTTTCTCGCCTCCAGTGGGCTTGTTACTGAGTTGGGCGTACTTGACGAAAAGTTTCCCCATATCTTCATCGGTAAGGCCGGGGCCGGAATCCTCGACTTCAAAAATGACGGAATCGGCTGTAGAACGGGTGCGGACAACCGTCCGCGTATCGCGCGGACTGAACTTGATGGCATTGCTCATGAAATTCTCGATAACCTGGCTGAGGCGGGCGGCATCCGCCTGAACCTTCGGGAGGTTCTCGTCCAGGGCCAGTTCCAGGATCACCGATTTGTCCTTGGCATAGCCTTCGTTTCGTTCGTGGACCGGCCCGATGGTTTCATTCAGATCCATCGGAACGGAGACCAGACGCATCTGACCGTCTTCGAGCGCCCGGAAATCGAGGAAATCCTCGATAATCTTCTGCATGACACGGCTCTGTCGAATGATCCGTCCCACACATTGGTGCATCTCCTCGTTCATCGTGTCGCCGGGCTTGACAAAGTCATTTACGAGCGACGCGGAACAGAGAATTCCGGTGAGAGGATTCTTGAGATCATGGCTTGCGATTCTGAGAAATTCATCTTTCTGCTCGGTCAATGCTCGCAACTTTTCATAATTCGCTTCAAGCTGCTGGTTCTGTTGCTCCAGTGCAATCTGCAAGCGCCGGATTTTGAGGTGAGTCTCGACGCGAGCGCGAACTTCTTCAAATTCGAATGGTTTGGTGACGTAGTCCACCCCTCCCGCGTTGAAGGCAATCACCTTGTCCATTGTCTCCTGACGCGAGCTGAGGAATATGACTGGAATATCCCGGAGCCGTTCGTTTTCCTTGAGATGTCTGCAGACTTCGTAACCGTCCATGTCGGGCATCATGATGTCGAGCAGAATCAGGTCGGGCGGGTCGCCGGCGGCCGCGACCTCGAGCGCCTTTGTGCCGTTCATTGCGACTTTCGTTCGATACAACCCCTTCAGGAGCGAGCTGAGCAGCGCGATGTTGTCGGGGGTGTCATCAACAAGAAGGAGCGTTTCCTTGTCTGTCTTCTGAATGGAATCTGTCATGGTTTTACCCCTCCCAGGGAAATATTCAACCGCTTTGCCAAGTCGGTCAGGCACTGAAGCGCCCCAGTGAAATCGTACATCGAAAAGTGTTTTTCCAACTCCGCGCACTCGTTCTCCGTGAGTACCCCTCGCAGGTCGGCACGGACCGTTTCCATATAGTCAACGGCCTCGCTATCATTTTCCACGGAAAGGTTTACGAGATGGCAGATAATCGGACCGATATCGGATGGTTCGCTTCGCACATCACGACTCGGTTCAGGCTCGGATACGCTGGCGAGGGCGGGCTTGAGCTTCCCGATGAATTCGGCCATGGCGCTTGCGAAGCATTCGAGAGCGGCCTGGGTCTGTTCGGCGGGTTCCTCATGACGGATTGCGCGTTCGAGCTCCGCCGCAGCCGATTGGACCTCCGCTGCGCCAATGTTGCCCGCAACGCCCTTTGCCGTATGCGCAGCGGTCTCGGCGCCGAGCCGATCGCCTTTCAGCAGCAACTCTTTGATCTGGGGAGCCGCATTCTCCTGACCCGTGACAAATCGCCCCAGAAGATCCCGATAGAGTCTCCGGTTGCCCCGAACGCGTTTAAGAGCGCCCTCGGTGTCGAGGCCTGGCACAACGGGCAAATCAACGGCTTCCTCGCTCTTCACCGGAGTCTCTGCAGGGGGTGTCAGAGAGGCAGAGAGCGCCTTTCTGGAGACCCATCTTCCAATGGTCTGATACATCGCCTCCGGATCAATGGGTTTCGTAATGTGGTCGTTCATGCCCGCCTGGGCGGTACGTTGCCGCTCCTCGACCGTTGCGTGCGCGGTCATGGCGACGATGGGCAGGTCCGCAAACCGCTGATCCGCCCGTATTTTCGCGGTTGCCTGGTATCCGTCCATGTTGGGCATCTGCAAGTCCATGAGTACGAGGTCGTAGGGGGGCGGGAAAACTGATCCCATGATCTTCTCGACCGCCTCGCGTCCATCGTTGGCCACTTCCACGGAGGCGCCTGCGCCTTCGAGGAGTTCGACGGCAATCTGCTGGTTGATCTCATTGTCTTCGGTCAGGAGGATGCGAATGCCGGCGAGATTGGAGTCGTTTCCGGCCTCCGTGTTTCGAAGTCCCGCCATCTCCTCCTGATCGGGGGCGAAAAGGGTGACGACTGTGTCCATGAGCATGGATCGGGTCACGGGTTTTACCAGGAAGGCATCCACCCCCAGGCGTTCGGCCTCCTCACGAACCTCCTCACGCCCATACGCTGTCACGATCACAATTGCGGGTTGTTTGTGAAGATGCGAGGACTCTTTGATCCGCCGGGCCGCCTCCAGGCCATTCATTCCGGGCATGCGCCAGTCCATCAGGACAATGTCGCAAGGTTCAGAAGCGTCCATTTGTGTCACGGCGGCCACGGCTTCGGCGCCGGAAGCGACTGCGCCGACGTTTCGTACGATACCGTTTAGCGATTCCACCAGAATTTCACGAGCCGCGTCGTTGTCATCCACCACCAGTACGTTGAGGTTCTGCAATCCCATGGGAACCATTTTCTTCTGGCCGATGGGGGTTCCCATGCCGAGCCAGACCGTGAACAGGAAGGTACTCCCGACTCCGGCTTCACTTTCGAGCCAGATTTGCCCTCCCATCAGTTCAACAAGCCGACGGGAGATGGTTAGCCCCAGTCCGGTACCGCCATGCTTACGGGTCGTGGACGTATCGGCCTGCGTGAAAGGCTGGAAGAGTTTCTTGGCCTGTTCGGGGGTCATGCCGATGCCGGTGTCCTTGACCGAGAAGCGAAGCTTGACCTTTTCCCCCGTGCGTTCCAGCAATTCCACTTTCACCCGGACCTCACCGGACTCCGTAAACTTCACCGAGTTGTTGACCAGGTTGGTGACGATCTGACCCAGCCGCAACGGATCGCCCACCAAGTTCTGAGGCGCCGAAGCCGGAACGTCTATCAGGAGTTCCAGCCCTTTTTCATGGGCTTTCTGGGCGGTCAATGTCGTGACAGAACTCATCACGTCATCCAGGACGAATTCCGTGTTCTCGACATCGAGTTTGCCCGCCTCGATCTTCGAGAAATCCAGAATGTCATTGATAACCCCAAGCAACGAGGTGCCCGCATTGTGGACCTTGCTGACATAGTCGCGCTGTTTGGCGTTGAGGTTGGTCTTGAGGGCGAGGTGCGAGAGGCCGATGATGGCGTTCATCGGGGTTCGAATTTCATGGCTCATGTTCGCGAGGAACATGGACTTCATTTGCGTGGCTTCTTCCGCTTTCCCCTTGGCTGTCTCCAGTTCGGCGGTCCGTTCTTCGACCAGTTCCTCGAGGTGCTCCTTGTAAGCCGTCACTTCGGCGCGGGCATGTTCGGCGTCCTCCGCCAGACTGATGGCCGCGATGCGTTCCCGCTGCGCTTCCAGCGCATTGTTGCGAATACCCAGTTCCGCCTGGCGCGCGCGCCATTGTTCAACCGAGAAGGAACCTATCAATTTTGTGAAGCGCACCAGGAATCCGAGAATGAAGGGGAGGCGTGTTTCATCCATCACCGGCGCTTCATGCACGGCTTCCAGATAGGCCGCCGGATCGAAACCATATTCCCGTGCCTGCGCTTCAAAAACGGAATCGTCGGGGGGGGCAAGATGGAATTGTCCGATAAATACGTTGGCAATGTGATGGCCGCTTATGACAATTGGAGATGCACAATCGGTCATGCCATTCTTGCAGCGATAGATCGCATAGTCCTCACCCTCCCGCAATTTGAGCGCCAGATCTATATCGCTTTCGATGCAGCGCGCGCAGCTTTTCTCATTAACGCGGTGGAAGTCTGTGCAAACGCGTTGCCAGCGGGCAGAAGCCAGGATCACTCCGTCCAGATCAATAATGGCGGAGGCCACCCCGACTGCTTCACAGAAATTCGTGAAGATGTCCTGTAACTCATTCGCGCGAATCAACTCGATAAATTCCCGCTTGATTGTTGTTTCGTCCTCGGTCGCCAGAAGACTTGCGTCCATCCCCTCTTCCTGAATCTGTTCTTCGGCCTGCTCGGGCGACTGGAACGGAATATCGCGCCCCATTTCGGTTGCCAGCGCGTTGATTTGCCGTTTGAGATCAATGATCCGCTGTTCTCGTCCCAGAGCCAGGCGGTTGAATCGTTCGATTTCCTCCACCTTCTTGCGGTCGGAAACGTCCACGATTGTGCCGACCAGGCCACCGGGCGTGCCGTCCGCCTTGCGGAAACCGGAAACGAAATAGAGCGTGTCATGCACCTTGCCATCGGCGAAGGGCATCGGCTGTTCCTTTTGTATCGTTCCCGCGGACGCAATGACGGCCTCGTCTTCTGCCTGAAATGCCACTCGGTCGGACTCGGGCAGATAGTCCACGTCGAGGATGCGTTTCCCGATCAGATCCTCACGCCGCATACGGAAAGCCTGTTCGTAGGCGTGGTTGAAGCCGAGGAATCGCGCGTCGGAACCTTTGTAGAAAATCGGGTAGGGAATGGTATCTATCATCGCCTGCAGAAGCGCCGCATGGTCGCGGAGCGCATTCTCGGCCTGTTTGCGCTCGGTGATATCGGTGAAGCTGATGACCGCACCCACCAGCGCGCCGTCTTTAAAAATCGGGGTGGCGCCATACTCGACCGGCAATGTCGAACCGTCCTTGCGCCAGAGGCACTCATTGTCTATGCGGCTCGCCTTGCCGTGCTTGTAGGCGGCATACATGGGACAATCTTCCTGTGGGTATTCGCTGCCGTCGATGTGGTGGTGGTGAATGAGACTGTGCGAGGGTTGGTCAATCAGTTCCTCGGTCGTGTAGCCGAGCATTTGGCCAACGGCCGGATTGACGAAGTCTATCTGGCCTTCCGTGTCCACGCCGAAAATGCCTTCAGCGCTGGATTCGAGGATCAGCCGCGTGCGTTCTTCGCTGACTTGTAGTTGTTCGCGCTGCTCGGTCAATTCCTGCCGTTGCAGGAGCAGTTCGTGCTGTTGCGCCAGCAATTCCTCCTGCGACTGGCTGAGTTCTTCGGTCTGCTCTTCCAACTGACGGGCCTGTTCCTGGGTCTTGTCGAGCAGTTCCTGCGTACGCAGGTTGCGTTGCAGGATCTCCAGACTCAGGGTGGCCATTGGCAGCAACTCTTCGAGCAGGACTTGCTCCTGCGCGTTGAAGGGACGGAATGACGCTATTTCCAGTACCCCCAACAAGGTATCCTGAGATAACAGCGGCCACGCTACAACTTGAACCGGATTCGCCCCCCCAAGTCCCGAGGAGATCCGGAGATAGTCCGGAGGTAGATTTTCCAGAGTGACTGGCTGGCGTTCCTTCGCGCACTGGCCGGCCAGCCCCTCGCCCAGGCGAAACGAATTCGCAGCCTGTGCGGTTTCGGCCAGACCATAGTGGGCGATTCTTTGCAGGCGATCGTGGCTGGCATCGAGCGCATAGAATGCAGCCACGCCGCCCCCGAGGGCGGGGACCAGTCCTGAGATCAGCCGTTGCCCGAATTCGGCCAGAGAGGGGGTGCCCTGCAGATCGTTGCCGATCCTGGCCGCGGTGGCTTTTACCCACCGTTGTTCCTCCATGGCCGCAGCGCCCCGTTTCAGGACGTCTATCGAGCGCGCTAATGGACCGATTTCATCCACGGCCTTCTGAAAGGGCACTTCCCTGTCGTAATCACCGTGCGCGATGAACTCGACCGACGTCTGCAGGACGCGGATCGGATGTATGACTCTGCGGATCGTCCAGAAACCCAGCGCACCGGAAAACACCAGGGCGATGGTCACCGCGATGAGTATGTTCTTCCGCGATGATTCAATGGCTTCAACCACTGCGCCGCCAGAGGTCACGGCCAGTTTTTCATTTTGGGAAATCCATTCTTTCGATATTTTACCCAAGCGATCGCCGAGTTCCGCTTGTGGTCCCATCAGCAGGGTGAGGGCCTCTTCCCGTTCACCCGATTCGGATAACGACATGATCTTTTCGGCGCCAGCGATCCACTGGAGACTTAAATCCCGATACTCGTCCAGCAACCTCCGATCCTTCTCATCCGAAACGAGGGTATCCGCATACTTACGGAGCAGTTGGATCAAGGTTGCTTTGCTGGCGTCAAATGACTCTCGACTTTTCTCTTGTTCCCCTTTGTCGCGGCCCAACAGATGCGCACGGACGCTGACACGCAATTCCTCAAAGTCTCGCGAGATGTTCCCCAATGCCGCCAGACTGCCGATCTGTGTCGTCGCCATAAAACGGCTGCGCGTCTCAATCTCGGTCAGGTTAAACCGGGTAAAAAGATTGAGACCCATCAGGATCAGGAGCGGAACGGCTACCAGGAGCGTCAAACGTCGCGCGATCGTCATTGCCTTGCCTCTTTCAATGGGTGTTTCAGAGACCGACTGCCGCTTCAGGCAGGGACCGAGCCGGGAACGTCCTTCATTTCACTTTCGTTTTTGTGCCGATCTGGACGAAAGACACGTGCTCGTAGAGGATGCGTCTGACTTCTTCGATCGTTGGCGGATAGGATTGGGTGGAGTGCCCGGAACGCACGATAAGTTCGGATTCCGACTTTTCGAGATGCGCGCTGTTGTAGCGGACAACGCCGTCATCCCCCTTCTCCGGCGATCCATCTCCCTTGACCGCCACAATGGAATTCACATGCACTCCGTCCTGGATGGGGAGGGCGGCGAGGGTCTTCAGGAAGGGGTTGGACCAGTCCATATTGTCGAGGGCCGTGGGAATGCGAAACGCCTTTCTCTTCGCCTCTCCCGGATTCAGACTCGCCAGATCCAAACCCACTTTAGTCATTGTTGCCGGAATGTTTATGAGTTTTCGCCCGATGCTTCCAATCAGGTTTTCCGTCAGAAAACTTCCCCGGTGAGGCGTGCAGATAAAGACAGTACGAGTGACAAAAGGAAGAGGGGTAACGAACAAACTGCGTCTGAGCAATTCCTTGGTTTCCGAGGGCAATTTTGCCTGGTCGAAAGGTTGCTTGCTGGCATTTTCCCAAAATTTGTTTCCGCTGTTTATAGCCGTCATTTTTGTCAGCAGCCCCCCCTGGCTGTGACCGATCACCACCATGTTGCGCAGCGCCGTATCCTTGCCCTCCGGGTCAATATCCTTCACAGCCGCCTGCAAGTTCTCACGCAGGTGCATGGCGGAAAGGGGAATCGGATTGCCGCTGTTGTAAACGAAGAACCAGAACTGGTAGCGGCTGGCAATATTGGAGTCGCTCATCAGTTCATTCACCATCTCTGCCCAGCGTCCGGGACTCGAAGCCGTGCCATGAACAAAAACCACCGGAATGCGACCCGGGCGATAGGGCGTAAGAAAACCCAACGCCCCTTCCTTCTTATCGCCGAACAGCGTGAAGTCGCCACTGCGAAATCCGGCTATTTCCAGATCCCAAAGCGGTGAATTATTGAGGCGATAGGCCAAAGCCGTACTGGGATCGGCCGCCAGCGGCACAAAGCGCTCATCAATGGCGACCGTGGGCGCCACATCGACGTCATAGACTTCAATCTTTCCGGACAGACGCCCATCGCTCAAGGCCCGACGGGGCTGCTCAAAGCGCAAAAAAGCGGTCACCGGAATCTTGACCTGAGAAGGCATCCACGTGTTAGCAGAACGACCGGCAACGGTCTCGACTCGAGCGGCAAGTGGAGCGCCTATTCCGGGCTTGCGGTAGTGATTGCGGAAGCCATAGATTTCAAAATCACCCAGGGGAATGAAATCAATAAGATTGTATCCTCCATAATTAAAACCGGAGGGATCTACGGAGAGATCCATGTGGCCGAAAGGCAGGGCAAGACGCCGGGAACTCAGATCAATCCCCTCCCCTTTGGGAATGCGAAGTCCATTTGCAACCGACCGGTTGTATATGTCCATGGCCAGGAGCAAACGGGGGTCGTAAGGGAGCGGAGCGCTGGTGTCGTCATCGGGGAAGAGAAAAACGTAAGCGTACAGCGCTGCGGCCAGGAAGTATTGCGGATCGGAGGAACGCCTGGCATGAGAGAAAGAGAGCTCGGCCAGCGCGAAGAGCCGGTCGTGATCATCAGCCCCCCCCAATCCCTTATGCAGATCGGCCAACGTCCCCTGAGGGTCTTCCTCGAACCGTTCGGCAAAACTGAGACGCTGGAGGAATTGTCTGGGAAAGACACTCGTTTGCTTGCCCGACAAAACGCTTTCTGTCGATTTACTATAGACTTTTTCCTCGACCGCCCGTCTTACTCCGACCGGCCTGGCGCAAGCAACAATACATAATGCAAGAGTGAATACCGCACCGATGAAAGCCTTTCGGATCATTGTTCTCTACCTCATTTCTACGAATGCATCCGACCTCGACCCACCCGGCAGGTCTTTTCGGATTTGAATGGAAAAATCGGACGCGTTGTCGGCCTCCCTGGCCTTCTCCGTAATATCACTTCGCTCTTTCATTTCGGTAAACGGCAAACTCGTGTCAATTCTTTCGCATTTGTACAGCAGTTCGTCGAGGTAACCGTTGGCCATTATCCGCCAGTCCCAGGGCTGGCCTTCTCCCACTTGAAGCGCATGATGGCGAATGGCGGTCGTACAGTTATGGGTAAACGCATTATACCAGCGTGGCTTCTCCGCCAGGCTGTTCACTTCCTTCAGGTAATCGAGTAAAACCGCCCGCGCGCCCGCCGGACTCATGCGGATGCGGTAAAGATAGACCCGCTCGCCGCGACAGTTCGTGCGCAGTCGAATTGTATCTCGCTCATCCGCCACCACATAGTACAGTTCGAATTGTCGGAAGAAGCCACGCAGGGCCGAATAGGACTCGCCCCGCTCTTTGCGCGTTTCGATGGAGATGGCCAGCGGCGGACCATCAGCAAACTCCCAACTGGCAATCGTGTGGGCGATGAGCGTTGGCCCCCAGAAGGCAATAAATAAATCGGCGCCTTGCAATCGAGCCAGATCATACGTTCTCGACTCCCAATGTTCCGTGAAGTCTGTCTCGCTGCGATATTCGAAATTGCGAACATTTTCGATCGTTAATTGGTCTCCAACGACAGTGGCCCGGGCAAGCCGGGCCACATCGGGTAACCAGTCGCGATCATTACGCGCCGGAATCAAATTCCACCAGATAATGACCAGAAGCATTAAAACAACGACCGCAAGCAAGGCTCGCCCAATCGGACGAAGCCAGACAAACAACGCCACGCAGCCAGCGACAAAAGATACCGAGAGCACACCCGCAAGCCAGCGTTGGGAAGAGGCGTCAAACCACAAAGCCAATACAGCCCAGATAAGCCCCAAAATCAAGGATAACCCCGCGAGAGCCATGAAAAAAACCCAGGCTACCCGGCAGGCTTTCTTTTTCAATCTGTGCGGATCTCGATCCTGTGTCATGGAGACTCTCACTTGGCTGCGAGGATTTCTTCAAGAAACTTGCGCACCAGTCGGCTCGGTACGGAAAAACCGAGACCCTGGGCCTGAGTATAACCAGCCGTATTGACGGCTATCCAGTTGCCGTTAAAGGTAACGAGCGGGCCTCCAGATGAACCCGGATTGATGGCCGTATCGGTCTGGATGTACTCAACGTGCCGCTCTTTGTTCTGGGAAACACCCGTGAGGTTCCTTCCCGTGTGGCTGACGATACCCGCAGTCACCGTATGCCCCAGCCCCAGTGGATTGCCAACGGCAATCACCATGTCTCCGGAAGCCGCGGCATCCGAATCGCCCATTGGAATTGCCGGGAATGCCTGCTGAGTTGAAGACGTAGTTTTCAGAAGCGCCAGATCATAAACCGGATCGCGGGCAAGAATGGACACATCATAGTTTTTGCCGTCCGCGGTCTGGATCCGGATCTTTTCGGCATCTTCCACCACGTGATTGTTGGTCAGAATGTAACCAGAGGGATGGATGAAGAAACCCGACCCCAAACCCACGCCCGGAAGCATCAGGGAAATGCCACCCAATGGACTGAAGGGCAAGATTTTCAAGCGATACGGCGTATTGGTCTGGACGTAGATACTGACAACCGCTGGTTTCGTTTTATCTGCGACTTGCCGTATGAGACCAGTCGTAAGGGGGATATCCTTGCCCCCTCCCTTGGCCTCAACAACCAGACCGCCCAACTGCTTAGCGGCCAGATCTCTCGCTTCCGGCCCAAGAATCACGGACCCACCCGCACTGGACTTCCCCGTATCCTTGGTCAAACTCATGCATCCCGTACTCAGAGCAATCATGAGCGTCAAAGCTGCCGACAACCACAATCGGAGTCTTCCTGCTTTTCTCATCTTGTCTTCTCCTCTTCCAACCACACTCAACGGGACTTGGTGATAAAAATCAAGCACAACGACAATGTGAACATCAGGTGAGAACTGTCAGGCTACTTCATGCCGGCCAATGAGTCCATGATGCGTTTCTGGACTTGAGGCACGTAAAGATTTCCCAAGTGTCCACCTTCTTTGAAGAGGACAAAGCGTTCACCGAATGTGGTCTTGAACCAGTCAATATCCTTCGGCTGCAGCAGGAAATCGTTGGCGTTGGTGTGAACCCAGACTTTGGGGTTCTTTTTCAGCCACGACGTCAATGAAGACAGATTGGCCATGGCCAGCAATTTTTCGCGGGAGATCGTCTTGCCCTTGCGGCTCAGGTAGTAGGGCAACACGAACTTTTCCATGTAGTCTCCATAGCCATACTGCCTGATTTCGCCATATCTCGGCTGGCGCGAGTCTTCGGTGGCCGGAACCTTCAAAACACCCAGGTCTTGTCTTGACTGACTGACATAAATAACATCGCGCAAGGCCATCCGGAAACTGAGGCCGATGAGATACTCGGACTCGATGCGGGTCAACGGAATCTGGCCCGTGGGAGTGATCTCCCCCTGCCCCAGCGCCACGGCTTTCATGAGCGTGTTTTCGCACAGGGCCTCACGACTCTCGGCAGGCCAGCGCGCGGGCGCATTGCAATAGTTGTCCAGTTGGCGCAGAGCATAGAATAAGTCCGGCGGCGGATTGATGGCCAGATAACGGTCAAACATTTTCCCACCGGTCGCCCCCGCGGCCTCGGTCGCAGCGATTTGCAGGGTCTGGATGCCCCCCAAAGAATACCCAAGCAGGGCCACCGAGGTGCCATGCGCGGGATAGAGCGCGCGCAAATCATTCCGAATAACCTTGAGCACTCGAATGACATCGAGACTGTCATAGGCCGGATGTCCGGGTACCGGCGTCGTTGCGGCATTGCTCATGAATTCCCAGTTCATCGTGGAACTGAGGGTAATGACCGAATAGCCGTTGTTATAGGCCATCTCAGCCAACCCCACCGTGGACTGTCCCAAACGGTGCCCTCCGAGGCCAGGCAGGATAACCACCACCGGAGCCGGCTGATCCTGCACCCAATACGTGTATGGCAACTCCCCGCCCGTCTCAGGAATCAGAACGTGTCGGGTTTTGCCTCGGGATCCAAATTTGGGGTCACTGGAGGCAAGAAAGATGGTATCGAGCGAAGGCTCGGAATCGCCTGCGATCGGTTTAACTTCATAGTCGCGGACCTGGCGTTCACGATCCAGCGCCCAGAGATTTCGGATGAGCGCATAGGGATCCGCCTCGTTGTTGACCAGATTTGAAAGCCGGTCGCTGTTGAAACTCATTTTGTTGTTGGTGAGGAATGCGCGCGCTCCAAAAATCCAGGAGGAGATATCGAAAGGAAAATCCACAAGCCGCCCAACGAAATTGCGCTCACTGCTCGGTCCGATGAAGGGAAGCATCAGATAGGATCCCCCCCCTTTTCCCCAATAGCCCAGGGTCTGGCCAAAATCCTCACGAGACGGAGCGATCTGAAATTTGCTGGTCGCCGGATCAAAGAAACCCACCAGACCGACTGTCGTATTAATCAGGAACCGTTCGCTTTCCGCAGCGGCGCCATCGAATTTCCCCTGGAGAAGATTGTTGATCACATGGACAGGATATTTGAGATTCCAGCCGAATTTTCCAATGCTTCTGCGCACGGGTTCCGGGGCGATAAATTGATAGCCCTTATTGATTGGGTAAATAACCCAATTGAACATCCCCTTGTTGAAACTCCACATGGTCCGGTTAAACGATTCGAAGGGATCCTCAATGATGTCGAAAAAGGGGACTTGCCCGTTCGAAACGGGACCCGCTGCTACCGGCTGAGTTTCTTCCGGGGATTCAGTTGCCCGGCCTTGTGCGGACAGCATCAACGTGAACAAAAGAATACTCGTAATCATTGAAAATCTGCGGTACTGCTTGAACATGGCGACACCCTCACTCGTTTTGTCTGCGGCTGGTTAGGGACCAGATCACGCGGCAATTTCCTCCGACGGCTTTTCCCACTGCCTACAGAAAGCATATGTTGGCTCATACATCAGGAATGACCGGATTCATCCGTCCTCGGCGCCTCGCCTTTAAGATGCATTTAAAATCCCTCTCTGTCCAGAATATTGGGAAAAGACGTCGTTTAATACCCTGGGAATCGTGAAATCGAAACAGATGCGGCAGCCAACCAGACAATGTTCTTGTCCAGATCCGAAAACAGACCACTATCAATAGACAAGAGGAAGGTGACGTATAGAAAGCCGAGACACATCCAAGCCCGCACCATCCCCGATACTCCTGTCGGTTTGAGTTCACTTCCGGCCTGTATTACTCAACGCCCAGGGCTCTCTCATTTGAGACAAAGCCCTGGGCGTTTCACCCAATGACAGATCGGCTTATCTAAACGATCATAGCCGAGTCGGACTATACCCTCAGTTACCGCCGTCCACCTCCACCTCCACCTCCACCGCTCCGACTGGCACCACTACTCCGACTGGCGCCACTGCTCCGACTGGCGCCACTGCTGCGGCTGGCGCCGCTGGAACTGGGCCGTGAACGACTGGCACTGGAACTGGACCGACTGGCACTCTGACGACTGCTTGAGGACCGGCTTGGCGACGGTTTGTAGGTTTGCGAGGGTTTGGGAGAAGTACGCGCTTTCTGGTATTCGCTAGCGCGAGCATTCCCCTTTTGACGCGCCTGATAATTTTTGTTCAGATCCGCGCTCGCGTTCGATGTTGTACCGGCACTCGGTCGGGATGCCCCCGCTGAGGGACGGGTTTGAGCTTTCGAATCTCCCGGACGGGACGCAGCCCCTGTTCCGGGACGGGTTTGTGCCTTGGAATCTCCCGGACGCGATGCAGCCCCTGTCCCGGGACGAGTCTGAGCCTTGGAGTCTCCCGGACGGGACGCCGCCCCTGTCCCGGGACGGGTTTGAGCCTTCGAATCCGCAGGAAGGGTGCTGGGCCGGTTGCCAGCGGCGCCTGCACCAGGTCGCTCTGCGCCACCAGCGGGGCCTTCAACCGTATTCCAACTCCCGTCCTCGCGCTTCTGCCACTCCCCATCCTCACGCTTGTAGATATTCCCGTCGCGCCCGGCATAGACATCGCCATCCTCGGTCTTGCCGACAAACTTGTTTTCGCCCCGCGTACTGCCGGCAATCGCGCCGCCACCTGAAGTCTGCGCCCACCCGGTTGTTCCTCCAGCCGTAGTACGATGCCCCCCCCGGGCCCAATCGTCACCATTCGTGACCGCCGTGCGTCCCCACGAGCCGTAAACACCGGAACCGCCCGCCCGAGCAGCGGCCGTACCCGTTGACGGATTGTAGGCCGTCCGCGCATACGCGCTGCCACCACCCGGCCCGGACGCATAAGCGCCGCGCGAATAAACGCCGGTCGCCGGATTGTAGGCCGCTCCCCTGACCGCTCCGCCGTAAGGGCCATAAGCGCCGGCCGCCCCGTTGTTGTAATTCACATTATAGCCCCCATAATAGGGGTCATAAACCGCTCCCGATCCATAGGGATAATAGGAGTTGCCATAGTGATAATCGTCCCAGTCGTCCCAGTGATCGTCCCAATCGTCATCCCAATCTTCATACATTTCATGGGCCATGTAGTAGTTCATCGCCATGGCGGCGCCGTAAACCAGAAGACCGCCGGGCGCCACATACTGGCCCGTATAGCCCGACGTATAGCCGACATTGACTGTCTCAGGCGTCGAGTCGTAAACGGTGACATAGGTCACGTTGTACTTGGGACTTTCCGGAGGAATCGTATAGATTTCCTTGGGCACCTCGGTGCTGACGACCCAGGGACCGGTGGCAGCGGCGGCAGTAAACCACACGCCATCCTTGCAACAGTAATACTTACCGGAAACCAGGAAAACATCCTCGGGGGTGTTGACTGCTGTTTTGACGGTTGTTCCCTTGATTGTGGCGAACTTGGCATCCCCGTCATAGGCCACATTGAGTTTGGCTTCATTTCGGTTGACCGTTGCCATGTGCGGTACCGAAGCCAGCAGCACGGCGTCATCTGCAGCCTCCGACTGGGGTACCGAGGCCAGCACATAGGCGCGGGGACAGTCTTCGGGGATGTTGAGGAAATCTTCGGGCAGACTTTGGGTCGCCGCTTCCCAGGGGCCTTGCAGCGTCTTGGCGCGGAACCAGCGTCCGGTCACCATATAATAGTGGTTGCCGTCGGTGTTGCAGAGAAAAAGCGGACTTTCCGTGTTCGAAACATACATCAGCTTGGTCCCGGTGATCGGCGCATATTGCGGAGCTCCATTGCTGACAATGATCTCGGACGGTTTATCGCTGGCAAAGACAGCAGGGACAGTTGCCGCAGGCTTGCCCGGAATTTTGGCTTTGATGTCTTTCCATTCATCGGTGTCGGGCAGTGTGGAGAACCCGGCAGGCAAGGTTGCCGCGGGCTGCCAGGGCCCCTTGAGCGGGTCGGCCGAGACGAGCCAGGATTCCTGATTCAGCAGATAGTATTTGGAATCCGCGGTGTCCATCAGGATGTCCCAGTTGGCGTTTACGGCAAACATGATCTGCGTATTGGGAATCGGCTTGAACGCCGGCGCTCCGCGATAGAGCACCAGAACAGCCGGCTTGTCGCTGAAGAAAATCACCGGCGGGTCCAAGTTGACCTTCACCACTTCACGCTCGGCGGCTTGTTCCGGGTCCATGTAGGGCAGAATCCGGTCGAGCGAAATCTCGACGGATTGGCGCGGAGGGAACGCATCATTCACAATCGCGAGCAACTGGGCGGCCTCAGCCTCTGCCAGTTCGGGGAAACGAATCTCGCGCTGGATGTTTTCCGCCAGTACCATGCGGGAAGTGGGATCCACTTTGGTGTCGGCCTTAACCTCGATCACTCCATAGGCGGTCTTCTCCTGCTCTTTGGGAGTCACGGCAAGGGCCGCTCGGAATTCAATTTTTCGGTATTCTTCCCAGGAATCCACCTGGGGTTGGTAGAGAATAACTTTTATCCCCTCTTTTTCCAGAATGCGCGGCCATCCGGGATCTTGAACCTCCTCAGTCGCACTCGTCTGTCCAGCCGCAGGTTGCGGCGCAGGCGCCGGGGCTGTCTGTTGCCCAACCGCTGGCTGCGGCGCCACCGCCGGGGCAATCTGTTGCCCTGCCACTGGCTGCGGCGCAGCGGCCGGGGCCTGAGAATATACAGTTCCGGCAAGGGCTATTCCCAGTACCAGCACGGCCAAAAACACCTTTAATGCGATAACAGGACGTTTAAACATGACCAGATACCTCCCCTTTCACGCATGGATACCGATTACAAATGATCCCCATCAGATGGAGATGGCATACGTCACACAGACTCGCTTCAAAACCCACCGCCGGATTCTCGGCTGAAAATAACTCTGGTCCACTGTTCCTCTGATCCCACTTCTTTTCCTGCATTCTGTCGAGGTTGTCTTATCGGCTTGGCAAGGGCCGCCCGGTTCTCAGTTCCGTCAGTCTCTCTCGCATCCGTTCCGCCCAGTAGTCAAAGGCTGCACGGGTGGCGCGCCATTTGCTGAATTTATCGAACTGGCCAGTGTACTTATTCCCGACTCGACGGTCCACCGCCGCTGCAAGCCGTTCCCCGGTCTGCGCGTCCAGCACTTCCAGTTCGGCACTGGCGGAACCAACAGCCGAGCCTTCTCCAAACGCCACGCTCTTCAGCGCGCTGACCGCCATCCCGATCGGAACAACCGAGGAAACCACGTCGAGCGCGACCTTCGATCCATCCGACTCGGTCAGTGCAATACGAAAACGCATCACGCCCGGCCCAGGCGATTTCACAAACTTGTACTGGGTTCCCAGACTTCTGCGAAGCGTTGCATCGAAGTAATTCAGGAGCGTTTTCATGTCTTCAGGGGACATCTCCTGGAAAGCGGAATCTCCCACACCGGGATAAACCTTGATCGGATCGAGCAGGATTTTGTCGTATTTCCGGAAATCAGCCTTGGGATTGGTGTAAGTCAGCAGAGCTTGATTGTCCTGCCCTTGTTGAAGTTTGGAATAATCGCGCAGAAACCCGGAAGTCTCGACGCTACGCGCCTGATGTGTCGCCGCGCAACCCGCGAGGACCATCAGGAGCGCAATCGCTCCGGCTATTCCCCACATTCTCTTCATGCCTGTCATACCCATTTGAATCGCCTCCATTTATTCTTAGGATGTTTGAAACTGTCTTTTTCTTGTGTCAGTATCCACTGCTGTTTGCCATTATTCCCCCGTGTTCAGCCCCGACTCTCCTCGCTCGGATAATTTGCCCAAATCTGGGCAAACCGTTTACGACTGCGTCTCCCGTTGTAAGGCTTCAGCGCAGCGTTCATTGACAGCAAGGATTTCAAACAGATCTCCCGTCCGTGATATTCCACTGGTACGACACACCGTCCATTGCCGCCACGCGAATCCCCTGGGACAATAAGTTGTATAAGACAATAGGCGATGGCGAAAACAGATCTCTTTGCTTGGAACCAACGGCGCGTTATGACACTGGCCATGCGTATAACCTACCAGCAACAACCCGGGCAAAGCCAGTGAAAAAGTAAAGAAAAGAACGATCACGGCAAAGGGAAACCCGATCATCACCCACGTTCGAAACCCTACCGTTCACGCCCTTGAGCGCGGGAGGGTAGGAGGGAAAATCCTGACGGAAACGGTATCCTCCTCTCTGGAGACAATAACCGCATGTGGACTGTCTGGTGATGCCGTCGTTTCCAAGTGGAAACGGATCAAGAACGGAGAGGTTTTACACAATTTTAGGAGGCGAACTTTCCCTGAAATCACAGGGGTGGCTTCGCCCCGTCGGAAGCGGGGGTCATGAAATCACGCAGGTCCACCAGGGGCTGCTGCGACACTCTGACATAGTCGTTCCGTGGATTGTCAAGCGCCGCGATGAGCGTGATCACCAGACTGAAAGCGATCGCGAGGATAGGACGCGCCCACGATCGCTTCGATCCGGAAATGGCGGTCTGATACCCCACTCCGGCCATTCCGAGAAACGTGAGACTCCAGAGAACAAACCAAACACCGCCGGGAATCCGCTGCTGCAATCCAATTGCCACCCTCGATGCATGGACCTCAATCATCTGATTGAGCGATTCAATGTAAAGAGCCGCCACGTCTGAATTCATGTCCTTGCGCGCATTCGCAACCGCAATGTCCCACAGGCGGCCCTGGATCCGGTCGGAGTCGGCCTGAAGTTTCTTTATCACATCCGGGGTCAGATCGCTTGGTTTGATAGAATGGGTCGCCTCCAGGCGGGCGTCCACGTATTCCAGAAGAAGCCGCTTAGCCTCCGCGCGGTCGGGTTCTGGCAGGAAATCACTGCGCAGACAGGCGGTCCGGATCGTATTCGCCTCCTCGCGCACAAGCCCTTTTCGAGTGTCATAACGTTCGGCGACAATCCCAAAAGTGAACGCCAGGATGAATGCAAAAAGGCCGAGAACAGCCCCCTCAATGGCGGAAACCGCCGATTCTTTTTCATCCTTTGTCCGCTTGTAAATCAAGCCCCCAACCTGGTATCCCAGCTCAATGGAAACCATCACGACAAGAATTATTCCGAAAAATAGAACCCAAATAGGGGCAGCATTCATGCCCATGATCAAGACCTCCCGCAATTCCCCACTAAAAGATCGTCTTTCCAGCCCACTTCATCTTCACGGCAGTCTCGTCAGTCCTCGTGCCTCCCGGATCGCCTCAAATTCGGTTTCATCTTTCAAAGCACACTTCCACCCTCTCGCCTGGAAACACAGTCGTCAACATCGCAACTATTCTCTGAATGATATACCATATCATTCATTCTGATCCATGTTCTACTCTCCCCTCCCTGCACCGCGCAAGACAAATTGTTTTCTTCTCTCACAAACCACAATCCGGCTCTGCCCTGAACTGGCATGTGTCAGCCTTTCAAGGTTTCTCTTGCAGAGTGACGGAGTAACTCGTCTGCAGAAAAACTGAGCGAAAATTGACTTTCCCATCGCTGCTGCTATTTCCCAGCCAGATCCCCGGTCAGAAAACCCGGTTCTCCCAGCAAACCGGCCACCCGGCTCAGGAAGCGGGCGCCCAGCGCGCCGTCGATGATGCGATGGTCGCATGAAACGCACAGTTCCATCTGGGACCGGATCGCGATTTCGCCGTTGACCACCGCCGGGACCAGACAGACCGCCCCCGCCGCGAGAATCGCCGCCTGGGGGGGATTGATGATCGCCGACCCAGAACGCATCCCCAGCGATCCGAGATTCGTGAACGTGAACGTGCCGTTGCGCATTTCATCCGGCAAGAGGGCGCCTTTACGCGCCTTTTCCACCAGACAACTCCGGCGCTCCGCGATTCCGGTCAGACTCAGTTTCTGGCAACCCGTCAAAACCGGGACCACCAATCCCTCTTCGAGGGCCACGGCCACTCCGATATTGACGTCCTCGAAGACGATCAGCGTTTCGCCTTCCAGCGAGGCGTTGACCAGAGGATACTCGACCAACGCCACCGCACAGGCCGCAATCAGGAAGTCCGTAACCGAGACCTTCGCCAGAGGCTCTTGAGGAGATTTCGCCTTCTGTTTTGAACGCCATTCCATCAGGTCGGTCACATCGGCGGTCACCTGCAACTGCATGTGGGGAATCTCGCGCTTCGAGCGACTCATGCGTTCGGCGATCACCTTGCGCATGCCCCGCAGAGGTTGCGAGTAGGCGATTTTCGGGCCGGTTGTCCCTTTTTCAATCCCTTGCGGCCCCACACCCTTTACCGCCTCGATGTCGCGCTTGACAATGCGTCCGCCCGGACCGGTTCCGGAAACACCCGCCAACGCCAGCCCGGCCTCCCGCGCCAGCCGCCGCGCCAGGGGCGAGACGGCAATCCTTCCCACCGACGTCACAGGGGTACCAGGCTGCGTTTCCGTTTCTCGATAAGAAACATCCTGCGCTTTTTCAGCGGCGCCCCCCGCATTTTTCAGATCCAATGTATCCACAGAAACATCGGATGATTCCGCGTCCGGCAACGCCTCATCCGCCCCGCCCACATAGGCCACCGCACGGGAAACGGCTATTTCCTCGCCTTCGCCGAAAAGGAGTTTGCGCACCACACCCGCCACCTCAGATTCGACTTCCAGGGTAGCCTTGTCGGTCCCCACCTCGAACAGGACATCGCCAACCTGAACCTCGTCGCCTTCCTGGACGTGCCATTTCTCGATGACTCCAGATTCCATATCGAGACCCAGTTTGGGCATGATGATCGCGTGCATGTGCTCTTCTCCTCTGGGCGGCGCCGGGCTTACACTTCCAACCAACTGCGAATTTCCTGAACCACCCGGTCCTTATCGGGAAGCATCTCTTTTTCCATGAGGGGCGACATCGGAATCTGCATGTTGCGGGCGCCGATGCGCTTGATCGGGTAATCCAGGTGATCGAAGCACCTCTCCCCAACCAGGGCCGCGATCTCCGCTCCTACGCCTCCACGCAACACCCCTTCTTCCAGCGTGACGAGTTTGTTCGTCTTCTCGACAGAAGCGCCGATGGTCTCGATATCCAGCGGCACGATGGTACGAGGATCAATGATCTCGATATCGAGGCCACACGCCTCGCGCAGAACATCGGCGGCTTCCTCGGCCACCGAGACCATGTACGAAAGCGCCACTATCGTCAGATCCTTCCCCTCGCGCACCACCCGAGCCTGACCGAAGGGAAGCGTGTACTCTTCCTCCGGCACTTCACCCTTCGTCTTGTAGAGTTTTTTGTGTTCAAAGAAAAGCACCGGTTTGTCGCGATTGATCGCGGTCTTCAGGAGACCCTTCGCGTCGTAGGGATTGGACGGCATCGCGATTTCCAGTCCAGGTACATGGAGGAAAAACGCTTCGAAACACTGGGAATGGTGTGGGCCTGTCCCTCCGCCCGATCCACCCGGGGTGCGCACCACCACATTGCCACTGTACTGTCCCCCAGACATGAATGAAAGTTTCGCGGCCTGGTTTACGATCGCGTCGAAACACACGGTCACGAAATCCTCGAACATGATTTCGGCGACCGCCTTCATACCGAGCATACCCGCACCCACCGCCGCCCCCACAATCGCCCCCTCGCAAATGGGCGTGTCAATCACCTGGGCCGCTCCGAACTCCTCGTACAACCCTTTGGAAACACCAAAAGCGCCGGCGTAACCCAAACCGATATCTTCGCCCAGCAGAAGCACCCGTTTGTCCTTGCGCATTTCTTCGGCCAGAGCCTCGCGCACCGCATCCGCATAACTGATCGCCCGCATGTCACTCTCCCTCAGCATTCCAACGCAGAATCGTAAACAGGATAATCGCTCTCGAGGGCGAACTGTTCGGCATCCGCGACGATTTGCGCCACGCGTCCGCCGCGCTCCTCAATCAGAGCCCCCTCTACCCCCAACCCTATCAGTTTCTCGCGAGTCGCCAGGACCGGATCCTTGGCCTTCCACGCCTCAATCTCATCCTTGGGCCGGTAGGGACGCATGTCGAAGGCGGAGTGCCCATACCAGCGGTAAGTCATGCACTCCAGAAAGGCGGGTTTGCGCTCTTTCTTGACCTGTGCAATCAATTCTCCGGCTTTCTCGTAAACCGCCTCGACATCGTTTCCATTCACCGTTTCGGCGGGCATTCCGAAAAGCCTGGCCCGATCCGGAAGAAGCGTCTTGGAGGTTTGCGTATAATGCGTCCCCATCCCGTAGAGGTTGTTGACACACACATAGAGAATGGGCAGGTCCCAGAGAGAAGCCAGATTCAGGGATTCGTAGAACCACCCCTGGTTCGACGCTCCATCGCCCAGAAAACACACGGCGCAGGCGGGCAGTTCCTGGAGTTTGATCGCCAGACCCACCCCCACCGCCAGTGAAAACTGCGCGCCCACGATCCCCTGCGATCCCAGGTTGTGGGTCTCGCGGTCAAACACGTGCATCGAGCCGACCCGACCCTTGCAGTATCCGGTTTCCTTCCCGATGATCTCGGCCAGAAACCGTCGAGGATCGATCCCTTTGACCAGGGTATGCCCATGCCCCCGGTGGGTCGGCAGGATGTAGTCCGATTTCTTCAGATGCGAACACACCCCGACCGCGCAGGCTTCCTCACCTGTGCAAAGGTGAACAGACCCTTTGACAATGCCCCGTTTCGCCAGTTCAAACACCTTTTCCTCAAACTCGCGAATCAACAGCATGGACTCGTAAAAGTCGAGCAATTGTTCCCTTGAAACAGACATAAACGGCTCCTCATGGACAGGGATGCACCCTGTTGGCCCGTGTTTCAACCGGCGGGGTAGATCACCTTGGAATTACCCATACACACAACGGCTTGCCGACAGGCTTCAAGCCGGCCCACACGCCTCGGACGAAGCGCATTTTTCTGGAATACCGGCGCTCAAGCAGTTTCAATTATGCGATCCGCAAAAGAGACGGTCAACCAAAATCCGGCAGGGTGTCCGATCGATGTGTAGAAAAACAAACTGTTTCTCGACTTCCCATATTCCGCCATACAGTATTTATAAATAAAGGGTTGGGAATTCTTTTCGGTTTTCCTGAAACAAAAATTCTCAAAGGAGAAAGCGGCAGGCGAAAAAAATTGAACCGGGCAACCGAAACAGACTTGACGCCTGTGCCGGGGATGCATAGAGTATAAATGCTTCAGAGGCAACGACAAGACTGACTGATTTTTCGAGCGAACATAGGCACGCTCTGAACCATGAAACCGAAGCAGTCAGCGAGGATCCATGACGATCATCTTGGGGCGAGATCCCCACAATTTCATCGTGAGAACGCAGAAACATCCTTTCTCCTGGAGGCAAATATGGCGGGCAAGTACTTGGCGGGTATTGATGTGGGGACAACCGGCGCGAAGTGCGGAATCTTCGACCTCAACGGAAACCTGATCGCGAGCGGTTACCGGGAACACGGATGCAGCTACCCCAAACCCAACTGGGTTGAACAGGACGCCGACCTGCTCGTGGCCAACGCCATGGAGGCCGCCCGCGAGGCGGTCGCCAGGTCCGGCATTGCCCCCACCGAGATCGCCTCGGTTTCGCTCTCGAGTCAGCGCTGCTGCACTCTCTTTCTGGATGGGGAAGACAAACTGATCCGCCCCCTCATCTCCTGGCAGGACAACCGCACCTCCGCCGAGGTCGAGGAGATCCGGCAGGAGATCTCAAACGAAGACTACTATCAAATCACGGGGCTTCCGATCAACACCACCTGGATGCTCTCGAAAATCCTCTGGTTGCGCAAGAACGAACCGGCGAACTGGGAGCGCGTGCGTAAAATCATCCAAAACCAGGATCTCGTTCTCAAGGCGTTTGGCGCGGACGATTATTATGTGGACGTTTCCGACGCGGTCTTCTATGGCATCTGGGATCCCTACAATTTCGACTGGAGCCAGGATCTGATCAATCGCTTCCAGATCGACCGGGCTCTTCTCCCTAAGCCCACCCCATCGGGCTCGCGCGTTGGGACTATCTCGCGCCAGGCCGCCGAACTCTCCGGTTTCGCCGTGGGCACGCCGTTGTGTGTGGGCGCTGGCGACCAGAACAGCGCCGCCGTGGGCGCAGGCATTGTGACGGACGGGTTCCTGTCGGTCTCCATCGGCACGGCGGGCAGCGCCACCGCCTATCTGAGCAAGCCCTACCGCGACCCCAAGGGGGTCACCATGGTCACCAACCACGCCATCTACGGCGCCTGGCAGATCGAGGGCTATCAGGCCAGCGCCGCGGGCGTTTACCGCTGGTTCCGCGATGAAATCGCCACGCTCGAGAAGGCCTACGCGCAGGAGTCGAAGAAGGACGTCTATGAAATCCTGAACGAACTGGTGGCGAAAACCCCCGCCGGGGCGCGCGGTCTGGTCTTCCTCCCCTACTACGCCAGCGCCACCTCGCCACGGTGGAATCCGTTTGCGCGGGGTACCCTGTGCGGCCTGACGTTCAACCACGACCGCGGCTGCCTGGCCCGCGCTTTCCTCGAAGGCATCACGCTCGACATGCGCGACATCCTGACCGAGATGCTCAGCTCGGGCATTGAAATCAAGACCGTTCGTCTTCTTGGAGGCGCCAGCAAGTCCGCGCTCTGGAACCAGATCCACGCCGACGTGTACAACCGCCCGGTCGAAACGCTCAAGACCCCGGACGCGGCGGTCCTCGGCGCGGCCATCCTCGGCGGGGTCGGGGTCGGTCTCTTCGGCAGTGTCCCCGAAGCGGTTCAGCACATGGTGCGGGTCGCTCACCATTATGAACCGAATCCGGCAAACACCGGGATTTACGACGACCTCTATGGCGTTTTCTGTCAGATGTACGAAGGCCTCGAAGAAAAAGGCGCCTTCCGTTCCCTGGCCGCCATTCAGGAACGGTACTGAGAAAGAAGAAGAGATAGATAAGGGACACCCGACATGAATTCTCGCGAACGCGTGCTTTGCACCCTCAACCATCAGGAACCGGACCGCATCCCCATTGACCTCTGGGGGTGCGACAGTCGGCTCCTCAACGAATTCTATTTCCGCCTGTTGCGCCACCTGGGACTGGAGGGGTACGGCGAAATCGTGCGTCCAGGCCGCACCGCCGAGTATGTGGACTACCGGATCAGCGACCTGATCGGCGCGGACTTCCGCCATCCGGTTATTCGAAAGCCCCGGGATTTTCAAGCGCGTACGCTCGAAGATGGCAGCGTCGTGGATGAATGGGGTGTCGCCTCGCGCAAAATTGGGCAGTACACCGAGGTCACCCTTCGCCCCCTGGCCGGAGCCGATATTGCCGACATCGCCCGTCACCCCTGGCCCAAAATCTGCGACCCGGGCCGAATCGAAGGACTGGCCGAACAGTCGCGGGACTGGTACGAGAAGACGGACTTCGCCATCACGCCCACCACTCCCCTCTCCGGCATGATGCTTGAATTCTACCAATACCTGCGCGGCACGGAAGAATTCTTCATGGATCTCTACATGAACCCGGAGTTCGCCGATGCCCTCATTGAGAAGATCACCGACCTGCTCATCGAACTTTACGTCTTCTTCATCACCCCGATTGCGCCCTATATCGCCTGGGTGGAATACGCCAGCGACTTCGGGATGCAGGACCGCGCCTTCCTGTCCCCGGAGTTATTCCGGCGTTTCCTGAAAAAGCCCTACCAGCGCATCTTTGACTCCGTGCGCGAAGTAGCCCCCCACGCGAAAGTCTTCCTGCACACCTGCGGTTCCGTACGGAGCCTCATCCCGGACTTTATCGACATGGGCGTGGACATCCTCAGTGCCCTGCAACCCAAAGCCGCCGGTATGAACTCCGCCGAATTAAAGCGGGAGTTCGGGAATGAACTGGTCTTCCACGGCGGCATAGACATTCAGGGCGCGTTGTGCGGCACACTCGACGAAGCGGTGGCCGAAACCCGCCAGCGAATCGCCGACTACGCCCCCGGCGGAGGGTACATCTGCGCGCCGTCGAACCATTTCCTCGACGACATTCCGGTCGAGAACTTTCTGGCGATGTACGAAACGGCACGCGAGTTCGGACAGTACCCGTTGAAAAAACCCTGAGGGGTTTTGTTGGTGTGTTTAGAATTTGAGTGCGTCCCCACAAAACCGCAATTCCATCAAACGCGAGGGAGAGCCCCCCATGAGCATGACCCAGGAAGAACGCGTGATGCGCACCATCCGGCGCGAGGAACTCGATTACCTGCCGAGCCAGATCACCTTCTCCGACCGGACCCGCATGCAGGCCTTGAGCGAAGCGATGGGGTTCAACTCGGTGGAAGAACTCGACCACTACCTCGAGAATCACTTCTACATGACCCTCTCGCTCGACGATGTTCCCCTCTTCTACCGCAACGACGTGGCGCTCATGCAAGAACTCGAAAGCCGGGGGTTCTGTTCGGTGGATCGTGAACGGGGGATCGTGTACGACCGTTGGGGCGTCGGCATAGACATGAACTCGGACGGATTCTTTCCCGTCTCGCACCCGCTTGTCAAAGGCGACGAGAAGGTCGTTCAGAAGTTTCGGCCTAACGACCTCGAAAAAGCCGATCTTTTCACCTCCGATGTGGAGGCCATCCGCGCCTACCAGGCGCCCGATCCCGACAAGGACGGGATTTTCGAGTGGATGGAACACGACCTGCCCCGGCACTCGGGCGACTACATGGTTTTCCCTTCCGGTTACATCGGCATCTACGAGCGCGCCTACCTCCTCATGGGGTACGAGGAATTCATGACCGGCCTTTCGGAGAATCGCGAGGTGGTCGAAGAACTCCTCGACAAGATCACCGACTACAAGATCCACATCGCCCAACGCGTGGTCCAGATGGGTTTCAAGGTCGCCCATTATGGCGACGACCTGGGAACTCAGTGCGGTCCGATGTTCTCCAAGACTCTCTTCCGCGAAGTCTTGAAACCCCGGATGGCGCGCCTCTGGAAGGTCTATCAGGACGCGGGAATCCCGATCATTATGCACTCCTGCGGCCACATCACCGACCTGATTCCCGACCTGATCGAGATCGGGTTGAACGTTCTGGAACCCACCCAACCGGTGATGGACCTTGAGTACCTCAAGCGCGAGTTCGGGAAGGATCTGGTTTTCTGGGGCGGCATAGACACCCAGCACATCCTGCCCAATGGCACCCCCGAGCAAGTCAAGGAATTGGCCACCCGGACCATCCGGACACTGGGGAAAGGCGGCGGCCACATCATCGCTCCGGCGCAGGAGGTCATGAAAGATGTGCCGATTCCCAATGTCCGCGCCCTCGTCGAGACCATCAACGCCGAACGGGCCGCGGTCCTGAGTCTCTGAACAATACAGACACGTGTGACCCGAAATATGAACCGGCGTCCCACTCCTCTTTCAGGGGTAGGACGCGGGTTTGTATTTTTGCATCCGTTTCAGGAATCTTTATCGCTTCAAACGCCTGCCCCTCCGGCCAGATTGCGCGCGAGCCGCACCAGCGTCTTGACGCCAAACCCCTTGGCCCCCTTGCCCAGGTGCCCCAACGGTTCTTCCTTGCACCCCGGTCCGGCGATGTCGCAATGGATCCACTTCTGGCCGTCCGGCACCCACTCCTTCAGGAACACCGCCGCCGTGATCGCTCCACCCCAGCGGTGCCCGGCCGAGTTTTTCACGTCGGCCACTGTCGTCTTCATGCACTCGATGTAGGGCAGATGCAGCGGCAGTTCCCAGAACCATTCCCCCGCATCCCGGCCCGCGTCCACCAGCGCGCGCGTAAAAATCCCATCCGTCCCGAAAGCGCCCGCGATGTCCTCGCCCAGGCCGACCACACACGCCCCGGTCAACGTCGCCGCGTCCACGATCCAGTCCGGCTTGCGCTCGGACGCCAGCACCAGCGCGTCGGCCAGAAGCAAACGCCCCTCGGCGTCCGTACTGTGGACCTCGATCGTTTTGCCCGAGCGCGTCGTCAGGATCGAGGTATTCATGAACGCCTCGCCCGAGATGGCGTTCTCGGCCAGCGGCGTCAGCACGGTCACCCGCAGGGACAGTCCCAACCGCGCAATCGCGCAGGCGGCGGCAAAACACATGGCCGCGCCTCCCATGTCGTACTTCATCCCGATCTGTCCCTCAGTCGGCTTCAGGCAATACCCGCCGCTGTCGAACGTGATCCCCTTGCCCACCAGGCACAAATGCTTCTGCGCGCCCTCCGGCGCGTATTCTCCGATGACCAGCCGCGGCTTGGCCGCCGAACCCTGCCCGACGCCGATAATGCCGCCACAGCGCTCCTCGGCCAGTTTATTCTCGTCCCACACGGTCATGCTCAAACCGCTCTCTTCACCCGCCTGAACAAACGCCTCGGTCAACGACGGCGGTTTGATCACGTTCGGCGGTTCGTTCAATACATCACGCGCGAAATTGACGCACCCGCACACCGCCGCCTCTTCTTCCAGGCGCTTGCGCAGGACCGCCGCGTCTCCCCCGCTCGCCACGAGAAGAACCGGCAACGGCTCGGCCTTCTTCTGCAGATACCGGTCGAAGGCATATCCCCCCAACAGCGCCCCCTCCTGAACGGCCAGGGCCAACCGCACGTCCTGCCCATCGAGCAGAATAACCAAGCGGGCCGCTTCCTGCTTTTTGGCCGCGCCCAACCCCTTCACCACCAGTTTTCGAGCCTCCGCCTCGGGCGCGGAACGCTTGGCGTCAAGCCGCACACACCGCGCGGACAACCGAACGCCGCCGGCCTCCCCCAGGAAAACGGACAACCCGCCGCCTTCCTCCTTGGGCGCCCGTACCGCATCGCGCAACGCGCCGGGCAGCGCGTCAACCTGAAAACAAGGCGTTTCGCCATCGCGGTAGGGCAACAGAACATAGTCCCCCTCGCGCGGCACATAAGATTCTTCGAAAGCAAACACCGGGATCGCCATGAACCTGTCCCCTTTTTATCAGAATTTCAAAACTTGCAGGCACACTTCGCGCCATACACCGTACCTGCGGATGATAACTTAAAGTCCGCACAGCCTCACTCTAAACAGGGAACCCCCAGAATGCCATGAAAAAGAGGAAAGAACAGAGACTGCCAGAAAGTCCTTGTTGTCCAGGGGATTGCCGGAAAGACCGGAAGCGCCGGGAACGCCAATCTCCTGATTGGCGCTTGAAACGGCCCCCGCAAAGAATGAGGAAACAGAATTATTCCCGACCTGCGGCGCGACAAAAATGCCGATCAGGAAATCCGCATTCACGGGACACCACTTCTACCGTTAGACAACCCAACACGTCTCCCCCACAAAAAATAAAAAAATGCTCTTGCAATGTACTCACTGTATGATCATACTGTGTACAGTTGAGGCGACGAGGATCGGCATGTATTTCACGATCGACCACCACAGCGGTATCCCGGTTTCGGCTCAGATCGCCGAGCAGATCAAGTACCGCGTGGTCAGCGGCGCGCTGGCGGCCGGGGAGCGGCTCCCCTCCGTGCGCAGCCTGGCCGAGGAACTGCGCCTCAACCCGACCACCGTCGCCCGCGTCTATCGCCAGCTCGAAGCCGAGGGGGTCATCTACACCCAGGCGGGCAGTGGCACGTTCGTCGCCGGGCGCTCCCCCGGCCTGACTCAAACCGAACAGCGCCGACGGCTCGAAACCCAGATCCGCAACCTGGTCGTCGAAGCCGGACGGCTGGGCGTGGACTACGACCGCCTGCAAACCTGGATCGCCGACGAAATCACCCGAATCCGCGAAGGAAAGGAATCCAAACCATGACCGACAATGCCATCGTCGCCACCGACCTGACCCGTTACTACGGCGAGAAACGCGGCGTGCGCGACCTGAACCTGACCGTCCCCACCGGCTCGATTCTGGGCCTGATGGGCGAAAACGGCAGCGGCAAAACCACCGCGCTCAAACTCGCCATGGGGATGCTCTGGCCCGACCGGGGCGAGGTCCGCACCCTCGGCGTCGAGCCCGGCTCGATGGAACCCGCCGTCCGCGCCCGCATCGGCTGGCTCTCCGACGGACTCGCCGTGCCCGACCGCATGACACTCGCCGACGCCATGGAACTCCAGGCAGCCTACTTCCCCACCTGGAGCCAGACGATGGCGCAGGATCTGGCCAGACGGTTTGAGTTGGCAAATTCTTCGGTCTTCGGCCAGCTCAGCCTCGGTCAGAAGCGTCGCTTCATGTTGACGCTCATCCTGGCCCAGATGCCCGAACTGCTCGTCCTCGACGAACCGGCGGGCGGCCTGGACCCCGCCGTGCGGCGTCAGTTGATTGATATCCTCATCGAACAGGCGGCCGCACGCCCCCTGACCATCGTCCTCTCCTCCCACATCCTGAGCGATGTCGAGCGACTCGTGGACCGCGTGGCGTTCATGAAACAGGGACGGGTCGTGGCCGAGGGGGAGTTGGAAACCCTCCGCGCGCGGGTCAAGCGCCTCTGTCTCCCCTCCCCGCGTCAGGCGCCTCTCGTGCGCGAACGTTTCTACGTGCGGCAAGCAGACGAAGTCGGCGGCGCCTGGCGCGCCGTGGTCGAGGACTTCGATCCGGCTAAACTCGACGGCCTCGACGCCTCCGTCGAGCACCTCAACCTCGAAGAACTCTTCCTGGTGTACAACGAATCCAATGGCCGGCAGGAGACCGTCTGATGGAAACGCCCCCCTTATTCTGGACCCCCTCCGCTCAGGTCCGTCGCATCGTGACCACCAACGCCCGGCTGACCGGCATAGACCTCCTCTACGGCCTTTTTTACGTCCTGGCGGGGTTTTTCATCTTTCCGATTATTGCGCGATACTCCATTCACATCGTCGCGTCGCCGTTCGTGGTTCTCGCCGTCGTCCTCTCCTACCTGACCGGACGGATCTGCGGCCCGGAGGGACAGGGCCAGACGGCCATGTTCTACGCCAACCTCCCCCGTCAGCGCTCCCTGACTTACTGGACACACGCCGCCTTGCTCTGCGCGTTCGCGTTCGTCCTGGAACTCGTCATCGGCATGGGGATGGCCTGTCACCTCAACGCGGCCCAACCCGGCCAAACCTTCGTCACCACCCCGTTTCTGGTCCTCCTCCCCTACCTCGCCATCGCGTTCTGGATGTGGGCCACCTATTGTTTACAGAGTTTCCCCGGATTCCTTAAAACCCTCGTCATCTTCCTGGTGGCGTTGACCGCAATCGGAATCACGGCATGGGACGTCAACCTCTGTTACAAATCGCGTGAACCCATCGCGTGGCTCTATCTGCAAAACTGGCCTCTGGCAATCCTCAGTGGCTTACTAATCCTGCTGTTTCACGGGTTCGGGTACCGGAGTTGGGTTCGAAAACAGGTGGGAGAAATCGCATGACAAAATCCAGCCTTCTTCTCTTCAAACTAATTCGCACTCGACTGATACTCGGAATGAGTGCCATGCTGATCCTGTTTTTTTGTCTCGCACGGTTTAATCTTCAAATCTCGATCGGATACCCGGTTTTTCTCTTGTTTGTCGGGCTGATTCTGACCAACCTGCTGAATTTGCCTGCATTCTTGAATCGGATGACGTTCTTCCCCGTCACTGACCGTCAGGTGGCCTGGATTCCGATGGCGGTGTGGGGCGGGCTCTTCCTCTCGGGAACGCTCGGTGTAATCCTGGGACAGTGGTTCGGGTTCACCACAGGGGTGATTTCGTTTAATGAGACACCCCTCATCCATTTCTCCTCAATTCAAGTCGTCCCCTTTGTCTTCTTTCTCCTGCTGCTTCTTCAGAGAACACAGATAATCGATACCGGTATGGTATTTGCACTCATATGTTTTGCCGTCATTATCATGGATTCCGTCATTTTCAAAAATTCCATTATAGAGATTGAAAATACACCGCCGGAATGGATGCTCTTCGGCCACACCGTCTGGCCTCTCTGGATACTGGGTTCTCTCCTCCTGATCTGGGAAGCGCCCCAGAAAACAGCCGCCTTACGTCAGGTAGAATTCCAGGAAAGCGAAACAGCCCTTGGAAATAATCGGCGTATTCCCAACACCTCCGGTCCATTCCATCGAACCTGGGTAACCACTCTGGTTGACACCGGGACAGGAACTCTTGTAGCGCTCATTTTCGGAACCGGTATGGTCTATATGACTCTTGACGCCTTCTTTTTGCACCAAATCGTTGAAAAAAATATCTACACTCTCGTTATGGGTCTGGGTAGTCTGCTCTTCTTGATCTTTTTTCTGATCAAAACCTGGAACCAAAACCGGGCCAGTGGCATGAGCCGCTCCCGCGCGACAATAATTCTGTTGATCGAAATACCCGGTGTGGGATATGGAATGCGCGACTGGCTGGGCGTGTCCCGGGGCACAATATGTCACTGTCGCTCCTGCCGCAACCTGCGCCTGGTCTGGCACAGGGTCTGTCCCCACTGCGCGAACCGGTCCATTTCAGCTAAACCAAGATCCCAAGAAGAAAAACGGAAAAAGAGTTGGCTCTCCCAACTCTGGCCCGAACACGACCCGGAAGCCCTGGCTTTTCGGGTCATAGGTTCCCTAAGTGTCGTCGCGATGATCCTCGCCTGCAACTGGCAACACTGGTTCGGAAATTGAAACGCGCCCGGACGCGTTCCGTTTCATACGGGCTATGCCCTGAAGGAGAACTGCCATGCCCCGATCCACCCCCCTCCTCTTCAAACTGATCCGCTGGCGCGTGGCGGCGGGGATGAGTGTCACGTTCTCCCTTTTGCTGCTCATCGTGTTAAATGAACCGCCACTTGACCGGGAGCATCTGGTCTTGATCCCGTTTCTCGGTCTGATATTCACCTACGCGATGGGATTGCATACCCGGCTGAGCGAGACGCTTTTCCCCGTCACCGACCGTCAGGTGGCCTGGATTCCGATGGCCGTCTGGGGTCTGGTCACACTGGCGGGCGCGGCGGGACTGATACTGGGACAGGGATGGGCCCTCGTAACCGGACACATCAAACTCCATGAGACGGTTTCCTACTGGTTTTCCCTGTTTTCGATCTTACCCATCGGTCTGTTCTTCTACCTTCTTCTCTGGCGGGGGTGTCGAATCCATGTGGGATTCATTGGTGGTCTCGTACCGTTTTCCTTTTCGGCCTTGCAGAAACTGTACCCGATGCTCCCGGATTGGGTCGTGACGTGTTGTCTGTATGGGTGGCCCCTCTGGGCGGCGGGCTGTCTTTTCCTCATCTGGGAAGCGCCTCACATGACCGCCAGTCTTCGCCGCCTGAATTACCGGGAAGTCAAGGGCTTTCCGGTCTCCCTGCGAATACCGGAACAAAACGAACCGGTTCGCCACACCTGGCCCACCCGCCTGGCGGACGGTCTGATGGCCCTCGCCATTCTGGGAATGATCCCGGCGCTTTTTATCCAGTTCGGCATCCTGTCCGGTGGGAAATCGCTCCTGGTTGTTGGAAATCTGACTTTGCTTCTATTGGGCATGTACAGCATCTGGGTTCGAGAAATCTGGAAACAAGCCCGAGCCAGCGGAATGGAAAAACGTCGAGCGGCGCTGGTCACCTGGGTCCAGATGACCCTAGTGGGTTACATGTTCCGCGACCGGATGGGGGTGGCTCGCGGCGCGGTCATTCAATGTCCGGTCTGCCGGAATGATCGCATGGTCTGGCAGAAGGAATGCCCCCACTGTTCCAGACACTCGGTAGAAAGCGCATTGGGGACGCAGGAACAACCGCCCCATCCGATTTCCCGGTTCTACCCGAGACACGACCCGGAAGCCCTGTTTTTCCGCGTCACCGGTCTCCTGATTGTCACCGCGATGATCCTTGCGTCGAACTGGCAACACTGGTTTGGGAATTGAAACACGCCCGGACGCGTTCCGTTTTATACGGGCTATTCCTTGGAAGAGTACTATCATGCCCCGATTCGCCCTCTTCCTGAGTACAAAAAAACCTCAAAATACCTGACGTAACGAAACCGCAATCAAAATATGAACCACGGAATACACCAAACACACGGAAACAACTCTCTTTCCGTGTGTTCGGTGTATTCCGTGGTTGAAAAAGCGGCGGTCTTCGGCCTGCCTCACCGCACGTAGCGGTACACCTTCGGTTCCAGCACAAAATGTTCCGTCCGCGTGCGGCCCCCCTCTTCCACGCGAATTCTTCGGATACCGGGGTGGTAACCTTCCTTCTCCACCTGGATCGAACGCATACCCGGCTTCAACTCGAATTCCACCGGCGAAGTACCCTGATAGTCCCCGTCCACATAGACGCGGGCGCGTTCCGGGTCGGACGTGACGTGCAGCCGGGCTTCGTCCTCATGCGACCACCAGAAGAACCCGCGCGGGCGGACAATCTCGAACGAGGCGTGCGCCTGCGCCACACGGGCGGACGACGGCGGGTACGGTTTGGGAACGATCCGAATCCCCTGCGCCTCGCCGGGCCGTTCCGGCTTCACACTTTTCTCACGGTCCGAGCCTTCAGAGCGATAAGACTCACGCTCCCCCCCTTCGGGGCGATACGACTCGCTCCCCCGCTCCCGGAGCGGTTCCTCCTCGACCGCCTCGCCCGACTCGCGCAGGGAACGCATCAGTTCCCGGTGTCCCTCGGGACGGGCGGGGAAAGGCGCATCCTGATCGAAACGGCCATAAAGTCGGTGGTGCCACTCGCCCCGCTTTAAAACGGCTACTGCATCGAGTTCCTCACGTCCGGGAGGCCCCTCGACCACCAGCGAATAATGGTTATCCGGAATGCTGTAAGTAACCCCAGCCCGCAGATAATTTTCCTGATCGTAGTAATTTGGAAAGATCTGGCGCGAAGTCCCACGCGTGTCCCGGTCGAACAGGTACACATACGCGTCGCGGGTCACCCGGAAGTAGATCCGCACCGACTCGCCGTCGCGATACTCCGTGCGGTCGGTCCACATCCGCAGGCGGAACCCGTCGCGTGGCAACAGACGCCCTGGAGGCGGTTCCGGCGCCCGAATTCCGATATTGGGCTGAACCGCCACGCGCTCTTCCCGGACCACGGCGGAATCTTGATCTTTCTCGAGTTCGGCGGGGACAGAAACGTCCTTCTCGACCCGCGCCGCCCACCCGCTTCCCGCGAGCAGGCAAAACCCCAGAAGGAACAGCGCCCCCCCGCCGGCCAACCGCCTCAGCCAACGTGGTCCGCTCCGTCCAGACTGGAGAACCCCTATCGTCCCAATCCGCTCCGTGTTCATAGCGATCCCATCCTTTCCGCCCCTGCCCCGCATCGGACTCCAAACTCCACATCGGAATCTTCTTATGAAAGAGACAACGCGTGTTGGGAAAAGTTCCCATTCCCCCGCGAACAGCCCTCTTTGCATCGTGCCGGAAAAGAAAAAGCCCGCTTTTCGAACCTCTTACTTCCCACTTTCCCAAACACACCAGGACTTAGGAACAAGACTCGAAAACCGGACTTCAGAAAAAAACAGTCAACCCACACAGGAACACGACTGGCGCTAAAACGCCATCATACAGCCGGATGAAACAGCTGAATCGCCCAGAAACACAGAGCGGCGATCAGCGCCGCGAAGGGAATGGTGAAAAACCACGCCCAGACGATCCGCTGAGCCACTCCCCACTTGATCCCGGACAGCTTGGTCGTGGCGCCCACCCCGATGATCGAACCGGTGATCGTATGCGTTGTCGAAACGGGAATGCCGAAATGCGTCGCCATGAAGAGCGTCGCAGCCCCTGCCGTTTCGGCACAGAACCCCCCGACCGGCTTGAGTTTCGTGATCTTCATCCCCATCGTCTTGACAATGCGCCACCCGCCAAAGGCCGTTCCCAAGCCCATCGCCAGATGACAGGAGAGGATAATCCAAGCGGTATTCCAATGCGTCAACGTCAACTCGACACCCTTGTCCATCACACCGCCCGCAACCAGAATGGCCACAATGATCCCCATCGTCTTCTGAGCATCGTTTCCACCATGCCCGAGCGAATAGAGAGCCGCCGAAAACAGCTGGCCCTTGCGGAAATACTTGTCCACCGTTGTCGGGCGGAAACGACGGAATAACCAGAAGACCCCCAACATGATAAGAAATCCAAGCACAAAACCGAGCAAGGGAGCCAACGGGATGTAGGCGACCGTATTTCCGACCTTATGCCAGTTGATCACCTCATGTCCCTTGTGCGCCATACCCGCTCCCACCAACCCCCCAATGAGAGCATGCGAGGAACTCGTCGGCAACCCCCACCACCAAGTTAACAAGTCCCAGACGATCGCCCCCAGCAAAGCGCAAAGAACCACATACAGGAAAGCCTGGTCCGAAGCGTCAATTTCCACAATTTTCGAGATCGTATCCGCCACTTTGGCCGGGAAGATAAACATGGCGACGAAGTTGAAAAACGCAGCCCAGAAAACCGCAATCCGTGGCGAAAGCACCCGGGTGGAAACCACCGTCGCAATCGAGTTGGCCGCGTCATGAAAGCCATTGATCACATCGAACGCAAGCGCCACAACCACCGTCAGCACAATGATGAACATTAGGAAACTCATACGTCAAGACGCCTCGATCGCGATTCCCTGGATAATATTGGCCACTGCCTCGCAATGGTCCGTCGCCCGTTCCAGCCGCTCGTAGATCTCTTTCCACTTGATGACCTTGATGGCGTCTTTTTCTTCCTTGAACAGGCGGGCCAGGGCCGAGCGCAACAGCGCGTCCGCCTTGTTTTCCACGCCGCAGATCACGATACATTTCTCGTTGATCAAAGCCACGTTGTGGTCAATGTGGCGCAGGCTGTTGATTGCATCCATGATCGCCTTCGTGGCCTCGACCAACAGTTCGGACAATTCCAGCGTGTCGGGCAACAAGGAGTCAATTTCATAAAGCAGCATGCGCGACGCAGTGGCGTCCACCGAGTCCACAATGTCATCCAGCGTCTTGATCAGCGTGTGGATATCGCTGCGGTCCAAAGGCGTGATGAAGGTCCGGTGCAGTTCATCAATGCACTTGTGGGTGATGGTGTCCGCCTCATGTTCGAGTTCCTTGATGCGTTTGGCGCGGGCCACAATCTCGGTCGGATTCCGGGCCAGAGCCAGAAACTCCTCACACGCCTCGATCGTCAAGGCGCCATGTTGCTCGAAATAGTCGAAAAAGCTGGTCTTTTTGGGCAGAAATCGTCCTAGCATCGCGCTCCTCTATCTTCACTCAAACTGGCTGGATGAGACGCCGCAAGCACAGTTATCCCCACTCTCCAGAAACCCCAGGCCTGTGACAACACATCCAAACTCAACCTTTCGGCTGAACCTAACAGAATCCCAACAAAACTGTCAAGCCAGAAAATCCCCCCCACCCATTCGGACTCCCCATCGGCAGACCTGTTTTCCCGATTTTTATGGGTCTTTGCCCCACATTCCTCCCACTGTTAGAATTCTGTTAGCACTTCAAACGATCCATAAAAAACGGAACTTCTGCTCTTGAAGACAGAAACCCCCTGAGAGAAGATTTACCCGTTGAACTCTCACAAAATCCACTAATATCTCTATTGAAATCAATCTGAGAAGCGGGAAGCGCCTCCCTTTTCAAAACAAACACCCACGGAATATTGGACCAAAACGAACACTCAAATCTCCCCGCTTACCAACCTTTTACCAGAAACAGGCCCATTTCGGAACGCCAAGACCCAGAGCAGTTCCCAAGCCGAATCATTGAATTCAGACGGAATGCACACGATTGAAAAATATAAAGAGTTCTTTTCAAACAAGATAAAAGCCGACCCTGAAAGCGGATTTGGAGCAATTATCAGGCAGTAGGTTGTCCGTTTCCCTCTATCCTCCGCGCAAAAATCCACACAATTCCAGTCAATTCTCCTAATGGAATGCTTCTTGCTGTTTCTCCCGGTGGCAGTCTGATTGGGCTGAAAACGAACCATATGGAACGGTTCAGGAGATCCGACTGAGTGCGTAGCGTTCTCAATTGTACGACAAAGGGGTGCGTAGCGTTCTCAAATGCATGAAATAGACTGGACCTCCCTCAATCCAATCAATTTTCCCGTTGAACTGCCGACTCGGCGTCCCAGGGGGCCGAGATCCGCGAAGGCCGGAGGTAGAAAAGTGTTTAATCCAGACTTGGGTAGTGCGCTCCTCGAGGAAGAAACCATCACCTTAATGCAATTCGAGGAAGCCCTGAATCACCAGCAATCTACTGGAAAACCACTCGATCAGTGCCTTTTGGAACTCAACCACCTGAGCGAAGAAACGCTCCTCAAGGCGCTCTCGAACCACTTCAACCTGCCCTGGCAGCGCCTCAACGGCACACAGGTGCCCCAGAACGTGCTCGCCTGCGTCCCGCTGGAAATCGTGCAGGAACACACCTGCATGCCCATCGGTCAGGAAAACGGCTTCCTGACTCTGGCCCTCTCCGACCCGACCGAAACCGATGCCATCCAGGAAGTCCAATTTTCGACCGGGTACCAGGTGCGTCCGGTTCTCTGTTCACGCCGCGAACTGCTGAAAACCATTGAAAAATCTTACGATATCACCGTCGAGCGCCTGCTGGCGGGCATGAGCCCCGGCGACGACGATTTCGACTCCCCCGCGGAAGAGTATTTCATCCACGACTTGGAAGAAAAAGCGGCGGAACCCACCCTCATCAACCTGGTCAACCTGATCATCTCTCAGGGCATCCAGGAAGGCGCCTCGGACATCCACATCGAACCCTTTGAACGCGAAGTGAAGGTCAAGTACCGCATTGACGGGATTTTGCAGGAAACCGCCCCGCCTCCCAAACACCTTCAGGCCGCTATCTCCTCGCGTATCAAGATCATGGCGGGCATGGACATCGCCAAACGTCACGAACCCCAGGACGGCCACATTCGCATCAACCTGCCCAACGCCCAGGTGGACATTCGTGTGTCGAGTCTGCCAACCGTCTTCGGCGAGTCCATCGTCATGCGTCTGCTCAACAAGAGCGCCACGCGCGTCTCGCTCGAAGAGTTGGGCTTTTCCCCCGATAACTACAACCAATACAGCCAACTGCTGGATCGCAGCTACGGCATCATCCTGGTGACCGGCCCGACCGGTTCGGGAAAGAGCACCACCCTTTACGCGACCCTCAACAAGATCTATACTCCCGAGAAAAAAATCATCACCATTGAAGACCCGGTGGAATACCAGATGGACGGCATCAACCAGATTCCGGTGCGCGAAGCGCGCGGCATGACGTTCTCCTCGGGTCTGCGCGCCATCCTGCGCCAGGATCCGGACATTCTGATGGTCGGTGAAATCCGCGACCTTGAAACCGCTGAAATCGCCATCCGGGGCGCTCTGACCGGCCACCTGATTTTCAGCACGCTCCACACCAACGATGCGGCCAGCGCCGTGACCCGTCTGATTGACATGGGGGTCGAGCCGTTCCTGATCGCTTCTTCGCTTCAGGGCGTGGTGGCCCAACGTCTGGTGCGCCGTCTGTGCCCCGCCTGCAAAGAAGCCTTCACCCCCGATTCTTCTCTGTTGAGCCAGTTTGGCAAGACGGCAAACGATGTCAAGGGGATCACCTTCTACAAAGCGGTGGGGTGCGAAGCGTGCCGCAACCGGGGATACTCGGGCCGAGTGGCCGTGTCGGAACTCCTGCTGATGAACGACGATCTGCAGCGCTCGATCCTGAATCGCGAGTCGAGCATCACGATCAAGAAGATCGCTCGCGGCAGAATGCACACCATGCGCGAAGAGGGATGGGAGAAGATCTGCAAAGGCATCGCCTCTTTCGACGATGTGTTGCGCACAACGCAATTGGACGGCTTCGACGACTGATTGTCGTCCCGGCCTTTCCTGAGAGAACCCGATCGGGCGCAGGCCCGGAGTCAAAGTGCCTGAAACAGGCGGTTCGATTTAAGATAAAACCTCTCATCGCGGCTTCGCGCGCACCTGACGCAGGGCCGGATGGGAATTTGAACCAGTAAATCGGGATTTGCTTTTCAATCGGTTCGTGGTAGTGTGTCAACAACCTCGGCAGCGGAAGATTTTTCATGTATTCTGCTGACGTCCATGTGGGTTGTTGTGTCTGCGCACGTTCCGGTTTTCAGAGTGGAGGCGAAAACGCGCCTCCTGTGCAGTCGGCGGGACGCCGGCAACCTTCCAAGGCTGGCGTCCCGTAATTTGTTTAAGAGAGGTCCGGTTTTTATTCATGCCGGTGTTTGCCTATAAAGCCCTGGACAAAAACGGCAAGCGTACTCAAGGCGCGTTGAACGCTGCATCGAGGAACGCCGCTCAGGATGAACTGGGCAAACAGGGCCTTTTTGTCACGGAAATAACCGAAGACGCCAACGCCGACGTCTCGACCCAGGCGCGCACTTCCGGCTCGACCGGATCGGTGGCCTTGTCCGAAATGGTGCTGATGCTGCGCCGTCTCGCCACGCTCGTTTCCGCAGGCATCCCGCTGGCCGAATGCCTCAAGGCCCTCTCAACTCAGGTGGAAAGCCGATCCTTCAAAGCCATCATGACCGACATCCACGGCAACGTCATGGACGGCCAGTCGCTCTCGCACGCGATGGCCCGCCACCCGAAAGCGTTCTCCGACATGATGGTGGCCATGGTGCGCGTGGGCGAAACGGGCGGCATTCTCGGTTCGGTACTCGAAGACCTGGCGGACTTTGCCGAACGCGACCACGAAGTCCGCAGCGAAATCGTCTCGGCCATGATCTACCCGATTATCCTCCTCCTCCTCGCCATCGGAATCGTCATCTTCCTGCTGGCGACAGCTGTCCCCAAAATGGCGACCATGTACGTCGGCATGGAATCGGCGCTTCCCACTCCGACCAAGATCCTGTTGGGCATGAGCGGATTCATCACGACACACATTCCCCACTGCCTGGCCGTGGCGGGAGCGTTGGTTGTGCTGGGGGTATGGCTCAAAAACTCGGTTCAAGGGCAGCGGATTCTGGATCAGATCAAGATTAATCTTCCCTTGTTCGGACGCCTGGTGCGCCGTTCCTCCATCGCCCGCTTTGCCCGTTCGCTCAGCGCCTTGCTCAACGGCGGGGTTCCCCTGATGGAGGCTCTCGATGTTGTCAAACGGGTTCTGGGCAGTTATGTCATGAACGAAGCCGTGAGCCGCATTCAGGAACACGTGCGCACCGGCAGCGGCCTGGCGCGCGGCATGCGCGACGAGCCACTGTTTCCCGAGATGGTACGATACATGATTTCGGCTGGAGAAGAATCGGGTCACTTGGACAAAATGCTTGAAAAGGTCGCCGGTGTCTATGAGATGGAAACACGCAACACCATCAAGATCCTTCTGAGTATGTTAACCCCCATGATGATCCTGGGGATGGCGGCTCTGGTCGGTTTCATCGCAATGGCCATGTTGCTGCCCATGTTCAAGATGAACCAGATGATCGGATGAGAACGCATTTTCGGAAAAGTTTTCAACACCCGTAAAATAACTCGAAAAGGAGAACAGTTCCATGATGCAACGGAAACAACAGCGAGGTTTCACCCTGATCGAAGTGCTGGTGGTGCTTGTCATCATCGCCACCCTGGCCACCGCCGCCATGCTCTTCATGCGCGATCAGCCGGGCGAAGCCCGCAAGAAACGCGCCCTGGGCGATATCAATGTGATCGAAACCGGCCTGGAGGCCTTCAAACTCGACATGATGCGGTACCCGGATGAAGAAGAAGGCCTCACCGGACTGATCACCGCGCCCGATTCCGACGATTCCACCCGCTGGAAAGGTCCCTATCTCAAACGTCTCCCCATCGACCCCTGGGGCGAACCTTACGTCTATCTGAACCCCGGCCAGCAAAACGTGGACTCCTACGATATCGTGACCTACGGTCTGGATAAACAAGAGGGCGGCGAAGGCGAAAACGCCGATATCGGCAACTGGGATGCCGGCATGGACTCGGGCGCCTCCGAAGCGGGAGCCAGATAACCGTGCGCAGGCCCACCCGCGGGGCCTTCACGCTGATCGAGTTGCTCGTGGCGCTCGCCATCGTGGCGATCATGTCCGCCGGCGTGGCGATCCCGCTCTTCCTCAGTAACTCGGACGACCACAAGCTGCGCGACGCCACCCGGCGCCTCACGGACATGGTGCAGTTCTGCAACAGCATGGCCGTGTTCGAGTCGTCGTCTTACCGGCTCTACTTCGATCCCCCTGCCGGTCAGTGTGCCGTAGCGGTCGAACGTTTCCCCCAGGACGAGCCGGGCGTTTATTCGCTCTACGAGGCGTCCGGTTTTTCACTCTACACGCTGCCCGAAGGCGTCACCTTCACGGATCTGATCATCGAGTCGGACGGTGAAGGCGAAAACGAGTCCGAGGAGGAATCCGCCAGCGAAACGTCCGACACGAACGAAGAAGATCCCTATATCGAGTTCCGCCGCGACGGAACCGCCGATAATGCGAGTTTCGTGCTGAATTGTGGTACTCGCTACCTTGGCGTGACAATCTCGGGGTTGACATCCGCCGTGCGCCTGATTGAAAACCCAGCCGTCGAGGCGACACAGGATCAGGAACAGCCGCTCGGCGCTCCCACTCCGCAGACCCTGCCGGGGCTTGACGTCAACAACGTCCAGACGGAGACAGACGATTCGTTCGGCGCAGAATTTCATTCGGACAACACACTTCAAGACCCTCCCCCCGGCGAGATGAAAAACGGAACCCTGAGGGACCGCCTCACAAGGAGCACGAGGAACAGCACAGAAGGAGGCTCCAGAAATACGGACCGTTCCAGACCCATGAGTGGAGCCACTCGATCCGGCGCCCCCAAAGGGAAGGGAACATGATACGACACGGTTCGCCAATCAAAACCTGTCGGTCTTTTTCCCGCGCCCTTGGGGAGTCAAACCGAACATTCGGTTTCACCCTCATCGAGGTTCTGCTGGCGCTGGCAATCTTCAGCATCGCCATCGTTGGCTCGATTCAGAGTATCAACGACCACGTGCGGTCCGAAAAATATGCGGAAGACACCACCCGCGCGACCATCCTGGCGCAAAACCTCATCGAGGAAATCCGCTACTCGGGCGCGTGGCAGGAAGAGGCTCAGGAGGGACAGTTTGAAGAAGACAACACCGGTTTCTCCTGGACCTATGAAATCCAGGAAACAGAGGTCGAAAGCCTTTTCCTGCTGACTGTTGAAATAACCTGGACCGACTCGCTCGGTCCCAAGAACTACGCGACAGCGACTCTGCTGACCGCCACCGAAGACCCGAACGCCAAGGCATCGAATCCATGAGGCGAACTCTCACAGTCCCCCCGATTCCTCGCCGCGCGTCGAAACGCGCCTTTACGCTGATCGAGATCCTGCTGGCCACGGTCATCGCCTCGCTCATTCTGGGCGCCACTTATTCCGTCTATCTGGCTGCGACAAGAACCTGGAACCGAAGCCGAAGCGCCTCGTTCAATCACCAATACGCGCGCGCCGTTTTCTCGCTCCTCGAGCAACACCTGCGCTGCGCCCTGTCGCCCGATTCCAGGACCGGTATCACCTTTGAAGGACTTGACACCGAGCCGCCCGAAATAACGGGAAGCCCCTCGACTTCCGTTTCTTCTCAAAGCCGCCAGAATACTCCGTCCTCCGGTGTTTCAGAAAACGCTCCGGAATCGAACCCGGACTCTACGGGTAACGTTTCCGAGGAAGTTACCGAAACCCTCGTGGATCTCTTGTTCCCCCCTGAAAAACCGCTCGACTTCCGAACAACCAGTCCGGAACTGAATGCAATTGATACGGAGCAGGAACCCTGGCTCCAATCCGACAGCCTTCAATTCGTCTCTACCGGCCAGATCCACGGCGCCGGTACCCACAACCGTGCCGACCTGTGCGAACTGCGTGTTTTCCTCACAGCCCCCACCGCCACCGAATTGCCCATGCTCGTCATGCTGCGTAATATCGTGCCGACGGGTAACTTTGCGGAACCTGAAAACCAAACCGATCCTCTCGCCACACAAGACGAGCAAGAGACCCAAACCCAATCCTCGCAAATGTTCGAATTGGCCCCCAACATTGTCAGTTTTGATGTTGTGTACTTTGACGGAACGGAATGGGTGGCTGAATGGACCAGCAAGGAAACCCTTCCCCTGGCCGTCGAAATCACTCTCGTTTTTGCCGATCCGAATGGGGTGAGCAACCCGGTGGCCCTCACCAAACTTGTTTCACTGAATCTCGCCTCCGCTCCCGATACGAAATCGGGCAACGACAGGGGGACAGAGGAAAAACCTGCGGACGGACAGACTCCCCCTGGTTCCCAGCCACAAGGCGCTCCCCCACCTGACGGGCCTGGCGCCGGTGGTCCACCTCCAGCAGGAGGTGAAAAACAGTCATGAACCCTGCTTCCGCGCCGATCTGTCGTATCCTCCCGGTTGCTCCATTCCGTCTGATTCGAGCGACCCCCGGACTTTTCCACGTCCGAACCTCCCCACGCCGAGCCGCACTCCTGGTGGTGGTTCTCTGGACCGTTGCCGTGCTCACAATCATACTGGGCAACTTGGCCTTCCTCACCCGGACGCACCTCCGGCTTGCGAGTAACTACAGTGAAACCAATCGTCTGCACAACATCGCTGCCGCCGGGATTGAACGGGCCAAAGCCGAACTTCTCGCCGATCAGGAACCGCTCGATTCCCTGAGCGAAACCTGGGCCGATGACGAAACCGCTTTTGCCAACTACGAAATAGGAGACGGAACCTTCTCGATTCTGCGCCCCAATCCAGACATCGAAGGCGATCCATTCCTTTACGGTCTGGAAGATGAAGCAGGCAAACTCAATCTGCGCACGGCCACCCGGGAAATGCTGGAAGCCCTCGAGGGGATGGATGAAACCCTGGTGGACTCCCTGATCGACTGGCAGGACAGCGACAGCGACCCTGAAGCCAATGGCGCAGAAAACGACTACTACAGTTCCCTGTCCAAACCCTATCCATGCAAAAACGCCCCCTTGACCTCGCTTGACGAACTGCTACTTGTGCGAGGTTTCACCACCGGCATCTATTACGGCAGCAACAGAAATGTGCTACCTGAAAGCGCGTCAGGTAGCACAAACGACAACTCCAGCCGTCCCACAGAGAGTCCTCAGGAGACACCGGAGCCTCCCAATACGGGGTCCTATAACCCTTCTTCTTCCAGTATTCTTGGCCCGGAGGTTCTGCCTCCTCAGGGACTCGTGAGATGGGTGACCATCTATTCATCGGAACCGAACACCTCACAAGATGGAAAACCGCGCGTCAACATTGCTACCGCCGATGAAAACCAGCTCACAACCGGTATCCCGGGTCTCAAACAGGACGAGGCCCAGGCCATCATCGCCTACCGCCAAGAAAAACCGTTCAAGAATCTGGGAGATCTGCTTCTGGTCCCCGCAACTCTCCCTCAACCCTCCAATGCGTCTTCGCCTGATTCTCCCCCTGCGGAAAATCCGGAAGGGCGGGGAAACGAGAATCGCCCCCCACAGTCCAACAATTCCGGAGAACAGGCAAATAGAGGGAACAGAGGCAACCGCGAGGGAGAACCAGAAGGGAGGAACGATTCCGGGGACACCCCGCCCCGTTCCAATGGCGGGGGAAACGAAGGCGCCCCGGGACAAAATCGTCCTGGAAACCGTAATTCCCCGGATTCTTCGCAGTCAAATACTTCCGGCGCGGCCAAATTTTCCACCCAGCGCCTTGGAGAAATCATTGATTATTGTACGGTTACAGACAAAAAGGCCCTTGAGGGCCGCATCAATATCAACACCGCCCCTGTAGAAGTGCTTGCGGCCTTGCCGGGAATGGATAAGAATACAGCCCAAGCGATAGTGGATCGCCGCGAAGAAACCAGTCAACCCTTCGCGAATATCTTCGAACTGCTCGATCTCGCCGAGATCAGTCAGGAGACTTTCATTCCTCTTTCGAACCTCCTGACCGTGCGTTCCCACCAGTTCCGGGCACAGTCAGAGGCACATATCGAAGGAGTTAAGGCCACCCGAACCGTGATCGCCATCCTCGAACGAAACAACGGCAAGGTGAAGCCGATTTATTGGCACGAATATTAGGAAAAGCGCCTGAAATACGAATCGGGGACACCTTAAAACAGGGGGAATCTCCTCGAAAAAAACTCCAGTCCGCAATTTCTAAGGACTGGCAAGGCAAGGACAGATGGCTAAGAGACACTGCATCGCCCTGAACATCGGACCCGAAGGCCTGCAAGGCGCCAAAGCCACCACTGGCCCCCGTGGTTCCGTTGTTTTCGAGCACTGGACCGAAAAAAAGTGGAACGAACCACCCGCAGCCGATCTCTCGGCTCACTCCGGGGAAATTGAAGAGTTTCTCACCGCGCTTCAGGCACAAGGTTCTCACGCCACCCACGGCGTTTTCTGCATCCATCCTGCGTGGAGTCTGATGCGGCCGGTTGACGTCCCTCCCGCCGGAAAAGCGGACACAATCCGCTTTTTGCAGATGCAGGTCGAACGTCAGCAGGCTCTCCTGCGCGGTGGCCAGATTGTCTGGTCCCACCGTCTTCATCCGGCGGAAACGGATTCTCCTCTGCGCAAAGCGTTTCTGGTTCTTTGTAAAGAGGAAGTCGTCCGTCCCGTTGAAGCGGCCTTTCGCGCCTGTAAGATCCAGCCTGTTTTTGCGACCGTTTCTTCCCTGATTGCCGGAATCTGGGCGTCTGAATGCCCCGATTTTCCTGCTTTCGAGGACTATCTTCTTGTGCTGGTCGAGGCGGGTGGGTGTACCATCGTCGAATACGCCCGGGGGCGCGTGTCCCGCTGCCAGTGGATTCCCTCTCCCGGTGAAAACGCCAACGGCCAACGCTTTGCCACGCTTTCGGTCAACCTGGCCAAGCGGAAAGCCAACAGCGCTCTCGCCCCAGTCCTTGTCTGCGGTTCGGAACAGGACCGCGCCTACGCGATGAGTCACCTGCGCAATTTCGAAGAAGTGCGCGAATTCGCTCCGGCCCAATTGCCCAAAGGGTTTTCGTTCGCGCCCGAAGCGCGCAACCAGGATTTCGAGCAGATTCCCATCCCCCTTCAGGGCTTGCTGCTCCAACAGGCGCTCTCCGATACCCGAACAGTCAACCTGCTCGACTTTCGTCCTCCAACACCCCCATGGACTGAAAAATTTTCATTCCTGAAAAGCACCTGGTTTGCCGTCCCTCTGAACGTGGCGCTCTTCACGTTTCTTTTCTACCTTTCCTATGCGGCCATGCAGTCCGAAACCGAACTTTTCCAATCCATTGACATCAGTCAGGAAATAGTGAATCAGATCAAGACGGGCGAGACCAACCGCGAAATCCTGCGCCGATTCGAGAAGGAAAAAACCTCACATCTCGACATCCTGGTACATATCACCCAGGCTTTGCCAGACGGGGTGCTGCTCGCGACCCTGCGCATTGACAAGAAAGGCGAGATCATCTTTACCGGCCAGGCCGCTTCGTTTGCGGCAACCGAAGAAATCGCCAGGAAAATAAACGCCAGTCCCTTACTCACAAAGGCCAAAACCGAGCGGATGGGCCGGTCGCAACCCAAGGGGCCGGTTGCCTTCCGCATCAAGTGTTCGATGAAAAACGCAAGCGCCGCGAGTTCATCGAGGAGGACGAAATGACCCTCTCGACCCGTGAAATGCTCTACGTAAAGACCTGCGTTCTGGTCGTCGCCCTTCTGGCCGTCGCGCTGTTTGTCCTCAAACCTCTGCGCGAGAAATGGATCGAGGCGCGGGATCTCAATGCGGAAGCGCGCGTCAAATATGACAGCGTCAAGGGCAATGTCAACGCACTGACCGCCATTGAAAAACAGATCGGCGAGGCGGAGCAAAAACTCAACGTCAAAGTCCAGAAAGGTTCACTCGACCAGCAACGCCAACAATTCATTCAGGTCTTCGAGGAAACGGCCAAGAAGAACGGGGTTGTTGTCAGTTCCCTCCTCCCGCAACGCATCTCTTCGCGCGCCCAGGGCGCCTCGGGCAAGGGGGGGGGGACCGCTGCCTACCGAGTCACAGCCGACACCAATCAGGCCGGCTTGGTCAATTTTCTGAAAGCGCTGCGCGACAGCGGCGTTCCCGTCGTCATCACCAGTATTGACATCAAAGCCGACTCGGGCGATCAGGGCAAACTCCGTATCCTGCTCGAACTCTACACCTACTTGTTTGAAGGAACCCCCTCATGAGCGCCAACTCGACGGTCACCCTCGGCCGCCTGTACCTGGCCATTTCCCTTTTCTTGCTCGCCCTCATTCTCTGGCAGAGTATCAGCATGATCCGTACCCGGCAGCAAACCACCGAGATTCGCGGGCAAATCAGTTCTCTTCAAAAAAAAGACGTCGCACAACCCTCCCCCACTCCAGAATCCCAACCCACTCCCACCCCAACACCTCAACCCACTCCCACTCCGCCGGAAGACCCCCTGTCCTATATCACAAAGAAAGGGCTTTTCTCCCCTGCTCCGCCTCCTCCCATGCTGCCCGAATGCACCGGTATCCTGGGCGACAGGGTAATCCTCAACAACCAGTTCAAGAAGGTCGGCGAGGAAATGGACGGTTGGAAAGTCGAACGGATCGGAACAGAAACAGTCACCCTGCGGCGCAACGAGGACGTGGCGGAGCTCCAACTGGCCAAGCGCACCACCTGGCCCGTTCCCCCTCCTCCCCCCATGCCGGCCTGTACGGGAATTTTCGGTGATACGGCACTTCTTAACAACGAACTCCACCGAATCGGGGACAAGATCGGCGACTGGGAAGTCACCCAAATCACCCTCGACAAAGTCTTCATCCGCAACAAAGAGGGCAACACCCAAGAATTGCCGCTGGCTCAACCAGCCAATTGGCCCGAGGCGCCTGCTCCAAAACAGGAACCTCCCCAGGAGAAACAACCCAAGGCTCCGGACAAACCGCAAGCCGGAACTCCCTCCCCACAACCGGGACAACCCGGCGCAAACACACCACAACCCCAGAAACCGGAAACCCCCAGCAACGGGGCAGCGGCTCAGAATGCTCCGGAAACGCCCCCTCAGCCGCAACCGGGCAACCCGGAACAATCTCAACAAGGAGGCAACCGGCGCGGAAGACGCCCCAGACGTTGAACAGCCGAGAATGTGAAAAATTGAGGTAATTGAGACACAAGGCGCGTATTATCGCGACATAAAATCGGAGATTTGCAAGCCACTTACCGGGACACGGGTCCCCTATTCGGTCATCGCAACAACCAGGAATCAGACAACACGAAGGAGAGAGTTCAGAATGCATACGACAAACCCGAGAATCCAGGAATCTTCAAACCGTCGAGCCTTTCCGCAACAAAAAGGCGCCGAACGCAGAACCCGCGATCCCTTTTCTCCCGTTCTTCTGACCTGCCTAACCCTCCTGCTCGTGTGTCAGGTTCTGGTGGCGATCCAGCCGGCCTGCTCAGCCGATCCACAACCGGCCCCGGCGCAGAAGGAACAGACCTCTGCAACCCAGACCACTCAAACCGACGTAAAAAAAACCTCCGCCTCTCTGGAAACGGCCAAGGCTCCCGTAACTACCGCCACCTCCCCGGTCGCGCCTGCGCCGGCCAAACCAACACCCCCCACTTCTTCGACTCAAACCGCCAAAACGGAACCGGGGAAAAACAACCAGCCGACGGATCCCTCCAAACCGACCGCCGAGAAGCCTCTCCCCACCTCCGCTACGGCAGTCACCGTCACACAACCAAAACCTCTTTCAATGACGCAAACGCTCCCCACCACTCAAACCCAGACGAATGACAAAAAGCCCGAAGCCCAGACAGACAACAAGACCCCTGAAAACAAAACCCCTGAACCTCCGGCTGCGGAAAAAGACAAGAAAATCAACCTGAACCTGAAAAACGTCCAGATGGATCTGATCGTTCAACTGATCGCAAACAAAACCCAGAAACCGGTCTTTCACAACAAAGCCGCCAGTCCAGCCATTTCCGTCATGGTCCCCAAACCCGTCACCGAGGACGAAGCGCTTGAACTCGTTTACGAAGCCCTGCTCCTCGAAGGCGTAGCCGTCATCGAGTCCCCCGACAAAGTGCAGATCATCCCGGCCGCCGACATCAAACAGCAGGACATCACCACCATCCAAGGCCCTCTGCCCGACGACCTGCGTCCACACAAAGCCCGCATCGTCCGCCAGATTGTCACTCTGCGCGCCGTCAACGCCACCACGATGAAGACCCAGATCGAACCCCTTCTGACCAAGTTCGGTTCCATCGCGGCGGACGACCACACCAACAAACTCGTGATTGTGGAAACCGTCCGCAACCTTGAACAATTCGAGCGTATCCTGAAGGAGTTCGACATTACCGGCTTCGACAACCTGAAGGTGCAGACCATTCCTCTCGCCTACGCCGAAGCCGACGAAGTCTGCAAAGCGGTGCTCGATTTCATTCAAAGCCTGCGGGCGGCGGCTACGGCAGCGGCGGGAACACCGGATACTTCCGGACGGCGCAAAGCCAAAGGCCCTGGCAACATCGTCCTGACTCCACTGCCCCGCACCAACTCCATCCTCATGGCCGCGCAACCCGAGGACACCCAGCAGATTCTCGATCTGGTCAAAATTCTCGATGTGGAAAAACCCAAAGGCGCACAAGTCCACATCATCGAGATCGAACGGGCGGACGTGCGTGAGCTCGCCCAGGCCGCTCAGGCCCTCTATCCCTTCCGGCCCGGCATGCCCGAGAAGGAACGCGTCATTATTCTGCCCACCGGCATCGAAAAAAGTCTTCTGATCTTCGCAAACGAAGCCAAGTTCAAAACCGTTCAAGACACCCTGAAACAACTCGACTCGCTCAAGCCGACCGAACTGACCCACCACACCGTCCGTCTTGAGCGCGCCTCGAAAGACAATATGCAGGAATTGATCGGACAACTCTTCCCGGCCACCAAGAACACTCCGGAAAGAGAACGCATCACAATCGTGGATCCCGGCACTCCCGGGACCCTCATATTCGTCTGTTCGGATTCCAACTTCGAGAAAATCCAGAAAGTCATTACGGAATTCGACACCGAACGCCCCGCGGAGACGGAACCTCACATTGTTCACCTGGAACGCGCCGACGCGGATAGCGTGTCCGAAGCCATTCGGGAACTCTACGGGGGGGGCAGACGCAATCTCGCTCCCAGGGAACGCGTTTCTATCGTCAACACGGGTATTCCGAAATCGTTTATCGTCGTGGCGTCGAAGGAAAACTTCGAGTCCATCCAGCAACTCATCAAACAACTCGACCAGGAAAAACCCAAAGCCACCACGATCCACATGGTCCAGCTCCAAGTGGCGGACGAGGACGATGTCGCCCAGACAATCACCGCTCTGTTCCCCTACGCCCCCTGGCGCCGCGATCTGTCTCAGAAGGACAACGTTCAAGTCATCCCGACCGGGGTTCCGAGATCTCTCATCATTGTCTCGTCGGACGAAAACTTCACGATCATTCAGGACATTATTACAAAACTCGATGCGGAGAAGCCCAAAGAAGTCGAACCGCACTTCATCAAACTCGAACGCACGCGCTCCGACGAAATTATCGCATCCCTCACCCCCCTCTTCCCGTCCTATGGCCGAAACATCGCGCCCAAAAACCGGGTCCAGTTCATCGCCAGCAATCGGGCCGACACGCTCATCGTCGTCTGCTCGCAAGAAAACCTGACCACCATTGAACAACTCATCAAGCAACTGGATTCAGAGGATCCGCAAGAAATCCAGCCGCGCACCATTCCGATTCAAAAAGCCAACGTCTATCAACTCATCGAGAATCTGCGGCCCATTTTCTACCGGGAAATGACGGGAGGCCGATCGGGCGGCGCAGGAGGAGGTCGCGTGGCCGAGCGCGATCGTATCATGCTCTTCCCTTCCCCCGAGTTGGACGGTCTGATGGTGATCTCCTCCGAGGAAAACTTCAAGCGCGTGACAACTTTCGTTGAAAAACTCGACATCGAGCAACAACGCGAGGTTGACATCAACTTCGTCACGCTGGAACGCGCGGACCCAGCCACCGTCGCCGCAACCCTCACCCCGATCCTGGCCTCGCGACGCGCCAGCCTGGCCGAACGCGACAAGATCCAGATCACGCCGGCCGGCATCGAAGACACCCTCATCGTTGTTGCTTCCAAGCAAAACCTTGAACTCGTGCAGAAACTTATCAAGGAACTGGATCAGGAAAAACCGCGCGAAACGCAAATCCGGGTCATTCCCATCGAGCGCGCCGACGTCTCAACTCTCCTCGTTTCCATTTCGCAGCTTTTCCCAACCAAAATGAACCAGGCAGCCAAAGACAAGGTGCAATTCCTGCCCACCGCCCAACTCGACGGCCTGATCGTCGTTTCGTCCGAGGAGAACTTCAAGATCATCCAGGATCTCGTCACAAAACTCGACGCGGAAAAACCGCGCGAGGTCAACTACCACATCGTAAATGTCACCCGGGCCGATCCGGCCGTTCTGGCGCTCACTCTGGCTCCACTCTTCCCAGTCAAACGCAACCAGGCAGAAAAAGAACGAGTTCAGATCTACTCGGCTGGAGTCGAAGATACCCTGATCGTCGTCTCAAACGAAGAAAACTTTAAAGTCGTCCAGGAACTCATCACCCAGCTTGACCAGGAGAAACCCAAGGAACGCGATATTCGAGTCGTTCCGGTCGAACGCGCCGATGTGACCAACCTGGTCGCATCCATCATGCCTCTCTTTACGGGCAAGCGGAACCTGGCCGAAAAGGACAAGGTCGAACTCATCCCCACCGCGCAGCACAACGGCCTTCTGGTTGTCTCCTCCGAAGAAAACTTCAAAGTCGTGGAAAACCTGGTCAAGCAACTCGACGCCAAAGAAATCCCCGAGGTCAAACCCCACATCGTCTCGATTCTGCGCGCCGACCCATTACTTGTCTCGGAAACCATTACCCGCCTCTTCCCCGTTAAACCCAACCTGGCGCAAAAAGATCGCGTTGTCATCTTCCCGGCAGGTATCATGGACACCGCGATCGTTGTCTGTTCCGACGAAAACTTCGAAGTCATCGAGCCTCTTATCCAGCAACTCGATCAAGAGAAGCCTCTCGAAATCCAACCCCACATCGTCAACCTCACGCGGATCGATCCGGACGAAGCGGTGGAGGCGCTCACTCCGATGTTCCGCACGCGCCGCAACCAGGCCGAGAAGGACCGTGTCGAGTTCAGCGCCGTGCCCGGCAACGACAAACTTGTTGTCATGTGTTCCGAGGAAAACTTCAAAATCATTGAGAAACTGATTCTGGAAATTGACAACGAACGCCCCCAGGAATCCAAGTTTCACGTCATCACCCTCGAACGCGCCAAACCGGACGATGTTGCCGAAGCTCTCACTCCGCTCTTCCGCAACCGTCCCAACATGGCCGAGCGCGACCGAGTTCAAATTGCAGCGGGCATCAACAACACGCTCCTTGTCACGGCTTCCGAAGAAAACTACGCGATTGTCCAGGAACTGGTACGCCAACTCGATGCCGACAAACCCCTGGACGCCAAAATCCATATCCTCGATGTACAATATGCCAACGTCCGCAATCTCACGGCGGCCATCATGGAACTCTTCCCCGCCCGCAAAGCAAAATCGGAAAAAGACCAGGTACAGGTCATCCCGTCAGGTTCGGACGAAGCGATGATCGTTGTTTGTTCGGATGAGAATTTCAAGATTGTCCAGGAACTCGTGGCCAAACTGGACACCGAAAAATCGCAGCCGCGCGAAACGCGTTCCTTCGAACTGCAATACCTCGACTCTCAGGAAACCGCCGATGAACTGAGCGAACTCTACGGGTCGCTCAATCCGCGACGTGGATATTCGGATTACGGGCTGTTCAATTACGACTACGGTTACGGGGGAGGGCGCAGCGGCTACGACTTCAGTTCCGAGAAAGAGGTCAAATTCGTTCCGGTCGGTCGCACCAACACCATCATGGTCCTGGCCCCCCCTTCCGAGTTCGAACTCATCGAATCGCTCATCGCCCAGATTGACCAGCCGATCCAGAAGGCCGACGTCTTGCCCCGCATCTACAAGATCAAGAATGGGGACGCCGTCGAAATGGAGAAGGTGCTCAACAACATCTTCAGCGATCGCAATAACAGTGGCGACTCCTACGACTCCTACCGCTGGCGTCCCAATGCCCGGACCCAATCGGCCGTCGGTCGCCTTTCCGGGAAGGTGACTTTCTCTGCCGACGCCAACACCAATTCGATCATCGCCATGACCAATAACAAGGCGAACTATGAGATCATAGACGAAGTCGTCCGGGAAATAGACCATCCCAATCCAGAGTTGGCCAACACAGTCGTCATCGCCCTCAAACACGCCATCGCCGCCGAACTCGCCTCCGAGCTCAACGCCTTGTTCGGAAAACCCGTCCAGGGCGCCCAATTGCCCCAACAGAACCGGGGACAGCAGGATACGGACAGTGAAGGCCCAGGCGCCTTCCGGACTACCTCAGCCGCAAGCGAGCTTTTCTTCGGCGGCTGGTGGAGCGACACTCGTCAGGCTGAAGATCGTCAGGTCAGCAACCTCATCGGCCAGGTCCGTTTTGTTCCAGACGTGCGTACCAACTCGCTCCTCGTCACAACCGCGGGCCATAACGTCCCCGTCATAGAAGATCTCATTACAAAACTCGACTGTAACGAACCCCAGGTACAGGTGACGGCGCGCGTGCTTGAGATCCGAAAAGAGAAAAACGTCCAGGTGGGATTGCGCTGGACACCCGATCCCAGCCTCTATTCCGCCGAGGACCTTGACGGGGCCATAAAAGTCCTGACCGGACTCGAGATTTTCGATACGTTCGCGTCCAATGGAGCCGGGGACGCGCTCAAATACGGCGGAACCCTTTTCAACGGGGGTGCCTACACCAATTCGCTCGCTTCAGGAAAAGGTATCATTGGCGCCAACGTCAACATGGCCCTGCTCCTTCAGTTGCTGGACAAAAACCTGGATTCCAACTTCCACTCCAAGACCGATGTCTATATCAGCAACAACAAGGTCGGGCGTATCTTTGCGGGCGATGATATCATGCGCCGAGAGGGCACCAACACCACACCCCAGGGAGGCGTTCAGGACATCCTGAAACCCACCAAGGTCGGTATCACACTCGAAATTACCCCCCATATCAACACCTCCGACACCGTTGTCATGACCATCTATATGAAAACCTCCCAACTGCTCATCGGTGACAACATCCAGGAACGGCAGTACGAAACGGAAGTCGCGGTCAACAACAACGCCACAGTCGTCATGGGGGGGATCGCGCTGGACACCAAGAAAGAGGTGATACGCAGAATGCCCCTTCTCGGTGACATTCCTGTCGTAGGACGCATTTTCCAGAACAGAGATGAGCAGGAGATCGAGAGCAAAGTCTATGTTCTCCTCACCCCGGTCGTCACACAACGTCCAAACGAGGCCACTCGCCACACAGACGAGATTCGAGCCTTGATGAATGAAGCCATGCCCACGACGGGATCTCAAACGGTCCTGCAAAACTGATAGAGGCCTCCTCTCGCTCCGACACATTCTCCAGCAGGCCGAACACGTCCGTGTTCGGCCTGCCCGTAAAAGGAAGACTCGTGCAATAAACCATCGAACGTCACCCGATTCGGGGACTGCATTAAGAAGCCCATATCCAGCGGTACAAAAGGAGATTGTCATGTCTGAATCAGTCGGAATTTCTGAAAACGTGTCAAACGGACCCAGCTCCCATGTGTACTCCTCCCCTCTCCGCATTCTCTTCCTCTGCGCCCTTTTTGTGCTGTGTCTTCAGAGTCTTTCCTCCCTTGTTGGCGCGGCAGACCCCATCCAACTCCATCCCGACAACCCCCACTACTTCCTCTGGCGCAGCAGACCGGTCGTTCTCATCACCTCGGGCGAGCACTATGGCGCCGTTCTCAACCGCGACTTCGACTTTAAGAAATACCTCACCACGTTAGAACGGGATGGTTTGAACCTGACCCGGACCTTCAGTGGCGCCTATTGCGAAGCGCCCGGAAACTTCGGCATCAAGCGTAACACGCTCGCCCCGCTCGATGGCAAACTGCTCTGTCCCTGGGCGCGCAGTTCGGAAGCGGGATACCCCGGCGGTGGCAACAAGTTCGACTTGACTCAATGGAACCCCGAGTACTTCAAACGCCTGCGCGAATTCGTCACGGAAGCCTCCAATCGCGGGATTGTGGTTGAGTTTGTTCTCTTCTGTCCCTTCTACGAGGACAGCATGTGGGCCATCAGCCCCATGAACGCAAACAACAATGTCAACGGTATCGGCAAGGCCAAGCGCGAGGAAGTCTATACCCTCAAACACGCCGACCTCCAGAAACTTCAGGAAGACCTGGTTCGAAAAGTCGTTCAGGAACTCAAAGACTTCGACAACCTCTACTACGAGATTTGTAACGAACCGTACTTTGGCGGGGTCACGCTCGACTGGCAGGCCCGCATCGCTCAGGTCATCTCCGAAGCCGAAACCGCCGCCGGCCTCAAGCAGAAACACCTCATCGCCCAGAATATTGCCAACGAATCCGCCAAGGTAGAAAACCCCAACCCGCTCGTCTCGATCCTCAATTTCCACTACGCCAAGCCCCCAAAAGCCGTGGCCGAAAACTACGCCCTCAACCGCGTGATCTCGGACGACGAAACCGGCTTCGCCGGGAGCGATCCCAAACCCTACGTCACCGAAGCGTGGGACTTCGTTCTGGCCGGAGGCGGCGCCTACGACAACCTGGACTACTCTTTCTCCGTCGGCCATGAGGCGGGGGACGACAAAATCGAAGCGCCCGGAACCGGCGGGGTCGAGTTTCGGAAACAACTCGCCGTCCTGCGGAATTTCATCCACAGTTTCGACTTCATCCACATGAAACCGGACAACAGCGTGATCCAGGGAGGCCTTCCGGAAAAAGCCACCGCGCGCGTCCTCGCCGCCGAAGGAACCGCCTATGCTCTCTATCTAAACGGAGGCAAACAGGCCAACCTCGCCCTTAAAATTCCAGCCGGGCACTACACCGCGCAATGGATCAACATCAAAACCGGCGCCACGGAAAAAACCGAGACGATTCAGCACAAAGAGGGAACCTGTACCCTCAAATCGCCCGACTACGACGGGGAAATCGCTTTGCGCCTCACCACAGGAAAAACCACGCTGATGCCCGTCCCCGATTCCATGAAAGCCGACATTCCCCCCGTCCGTCCCTGGGATCAGGTCAAAGGCCTGCTCGCGTCCAACGAAAAACCTCAGGATGCCAAACCCCTCCACATCGTCCTCGTCGCCGGTCTCAAAGACCACGGCCCGGGCGAACACGACTACCCTGCCTGGCTCTCCGCCTGGACCACGCTCCTTGCCCAGTCCCCAAACGTCCGCGTGACGCAGTCCTGGGAACAGCCCACATCGTCCGACCTCGAAACAGCCAACACGATCGTCTGGTTCCGCCACATGGCCTGGGAAAAATCGCTCAACCCAGCCGTGGACGCCTATTTCGCGCGCGGCGGTGGCATGGTCTTTATCCACTACGCCGTGGACGCACCCGGCAACATTGAGGACGTTACCCGCCGTATTGGCCTGACGTGGGAACCGAAAGAAGGAAAATACCGCCACGGTCTGCTCGATCTGGACAAGACGGGGAAAGAAGATAACTGGCTCTGGCAGGGTCTCCCCTTTTCTAAAATCTCGCTGCACGACGAAACCTACTGGAAACTCCAGGGCGATCCATCGCGCATCCAAGTGCTCGCCACGGCCAACGAGGACGGCCAGCCCCAACCCATGTTCTGGAGCCGCGAGGAAAACAAGGGCCGCGTCTTTGTCTGTATCCCCGGCCACTACAATTGGTCGTTCAACGACCCGGTTTTCCGCGCCCTGCTCCTGCGCGGCATCGCCTGGTCCGCCGCCACACAAATCACCCGCTTCGATCCACTCGCATTGTATGGAACCCAACCGGAGAAACCCGAGTAGAAACAAAAAAAGTCAACCTAAAAACAGCAGTTGAACCCTGATCAAGGGCCTTGGGCGCCGGTGTTTGTCGCTCAAGTGCATCCGAGGGCGGGTTTTCCCGGTACGCCGAGGAGTCTTCCTTTCAGAAAGACGACGAAGGCGCGGCTCAAAATCAGCCGCCAGCGCTCAGTCCAATCCAACTGCTCCGCAGCCTTGCGAAGGTGCAGGAAAAAGCCCGTCAAACCGCGCAAAACTTTGCGGATGGAGGCCGACTCGGCATGCAGGCTCGTCAGGGTCAGCGTGGTCTGACCGGCGTGTTGCGTCTGCTTGCCCACGGCGTGCAGAAGAAGCGGGCGGCTGGTCTGCGCCTCGTGGTGTTTGTCGGGCAGGGCCAGGCGCGCGAACAGCGACCACCAGTTGTAAACCAGCGCCGTGTGGCGCGCCATGATCTGGCAGCGTTTCTGGTCCCGACTCGTGAAACCGCCCCAGCCCCACTGGTTCTTCAACTCATCGAAGACGTTCTCGCAGTCCGCCCGGTCCCGGTAGTGCTGCGCCAACGTGAGGATTTCGCCCGCGAGGTCCGTCACCAGTACGGCGTACTCGTACGGGCCCACCGTCTCGAGTGTCTCGACAAAAGCCAGTTCCAACTGTCCTGGTTGTGGGCGGTTGGCCAGAAGCAGATCGCCTTTCAGGCGCCGACGCAGGACGACGACCTTGCGCTCGCGCTCCCAGCCGCTCAGGCGCAGCCGCGACTCCACGCCCTCCCAGCCCTGGCCCGCGTCCTCCCACACCTCGCGGGCAAAGAGTTTCTCGATCAGCCCCCGTACTTTCTGAGTCTGGCGCAACTTGAACAAGTAAGGCTGTCCCCGTTTCTCGCACTCGCGCATGACCGCGTCGTTACCAAAGGCGCAGTCGCCGCGCACGAAAACCGGCCGCTGTTCGGGGGACAGGGTGTCGAGAAAGGAGAAGAACGAGGGGCTCGTGTACTTCGCCGCCGTCCGGTTGCCCGGCTGCACCTCGACGTCGAGCACCAGGCGCAGGTTGGCCAGAAAGTAGGTGTGGTACGTGTGCGAGGGACGGCCCGGTTTCTGCGGGTTGTAGCCCTTCACGGCCCCTTCCTGACGGCCGTAGAGGGGCTTGACCGTCGTGTCCAGATCCAGAATCCACGGCTCGAAAAGCAACGGTTCGTAACAGCGCCGCAGGTGAGCGGTCTGCCAGAGCGCGCACTCCTCCCCATCAACGGCCTGAAACGCCCGGCGCACCGAGTCCTCGCTGGCCACCTTCGACATGCCGAGCAATTCCGGATTCACCCCATCGGCCCGAATCGCCGCGATGTGAGCGTAGCGCGTGTGACCCGCCAGCAGACACAGCAGAGTCGTCCCCAGAATGTCGCGCTTGGCCGGGGCATTGGGGCTGTGGTACTCCAGCGGGCAATCCTGAACCCAGGCATCAAAAAGACGGGCCGTCTTGAGGAACTCGATGAAGAACGGCAATTGCCCCAGAGGCGTCACGGCCGCCTGGGGCGCCCACTCCACGTGGACCCGGCCGCCAAAAGTGTCCACCACCAGAGATTCGATCTCGGGCGCATTGGAGTCACCCAATGGGTGAGGGGTTGGGAGGAGATTTTTCTCGTTCATGCACTCAGTTTGCTACACTTGCAGAACGAGAGCAAGAGTCAACTGCGGTTTTTAGGGTCAATGCAGGGTGTCCCCAACAGATTCGGGCGTTTCGTCGAAAAGACGAAACGCCCGAATCTGCTGTTCCCCTCTCAAAACAGGGAGAGACCTATTTCTTCGGCGCGGTGACGCGATACCATTTCCCCTGGAACTCAAAGATCACCTGTTCTCCAAGCGCCAGGAATTCGCCCATCCCCTTATTCTTCGCCAGGAGGTCAAAGTAGGCCTGCGAACCGTATTCGAGGTCTTCGGTCTTCTGCTTCTCGTCAAACCGGCTGTCCGTCCAGACGCCATTCTTGAGGTAAAACGTCCGGCCCGACACGCGTCTCACCTGGCCTTTTGTGTCCGCGTTTTCCGGTTCGATCCGGACTTTTTCCTTCATCGCGCGGGTTTGCTTCGAGGCCTCGACCGCCGCCTGGCCCGTGTCGGCCTTCAGCGCCATCTGGGCCGGTTTCCCAGCCATATCTCCGGCCAGACTGCCCCCATCAGCCACATTGGCGGCCCGTGAGATTGACTCCTTCGCCAAAGCCGGCCGATCCTGCGAAACGGCACGTTCCGGAGCCCCCATCGCCACCGCCTGCCCCTCCTGAACCGGAGCCCTTTTCGCACGGCTGGAGAAGAATCCTCCAGATCTCCGGCTTTCACCACCCCCTGCCCCCCCGGCGGCGGCAGGCGCCATCTGTGGACGCGCGCTGTCCACCCGTTGTGCCTGGGCCTGGATCGCCGCATCATCTTCGACCACCAGGAGCGACGTGTACGGTGTGGCGATCGCATACTCCTTACCCAACCGAATGACCTCTTCACGCAGTTCCGTTTCCTCGCCATTCTTACGGATCTCGTCCATCAGGTGCCCCACGCGGCGGATCGCCCAGAGACGAGGAAGAAAATCGGCCTCACGCGATTCTCTGGGGAAGCGCAGTTCATATTCGAACACCTTCTTTTCGAGTTTGATAGAGTGCTCGTCCGAATCGGACGTACAGACCTTCCCGCTCAACAGTATCGTGGCCGGTCCATCGCCGCGGTAGTGCCCCAATAAGGTGATCTGCGAACCGGCGAACAGGTCCGGCAGCTGGCGCGGGTACAGGTCGGAGACCTCAATCCCCTGGAAATCAAGGGAGACATCGGTCAGGACCGGATCGGCGATTTTGCTGAAAAAATTCGAGACCTTGACTTCGATGTCCTCTTCGGGCGCCACATAATCGGCCACCCCGCCGTTGTTGTCCGAAACCGTGTCGAGCAACCGCGTGTTGACACCATACCCCACGCCAAAAGAGAAAATCCGTATCTGAGCCTCGTTGCGTTTGGTCACATCTTCCACAATCCGCTCGACACTGGTTTCGCCCACAGTGGGCAAACCGTCGGTCAGGAACACGAGCACCTGCGGGCGTCCTTCTTTTTGAGCCGCCCGATTGTCCAGCGCGGCCACCAAGGCGTCCCGAATGGCCGTCCCGCCCGTGGCGCGCAAATCCTCGACAAATTTCACCGCCCGCTGGACATTCTCCTTTGTGGCTTCCAACGGTTCCTTCGCGAAGTCTTCAATATCGGTGCTGAACCGGATCAAACGGAACCGATCCCGCTCACGCAGGGAATTCAGACAATACTTCAAGGCATTTTTGGCTTGGTTGATTTTCTCGCCCGCCATCGAACCCGACGTGTCGAAAACAAAGGTGACATCCTTGGGCATCGTCTTCCGCTCGGCGCCGCGCATTTGAGGCGCCAGAAGCAACATGAAGGTACCCGGTCCATCGGTGTCGCGATACGCGATCAGGTCGGCGCCCAATTCACTCTTGTGCGTCCCGATGTAGAGTTTGAAATCGCGCTGGGGCGGCTGGTTTTTCTGATTGAAGGAAAACTTCACCTGGGTGTCGTTTCGGCGATCCAGAACGATATCGTGCGTGGGCGAATAGATCGAGGTGATCGGCAACTGCGTCGCCACCATCCCCTTCAATTCGAACTCGCCAATGGGACGTTGCGCCCCATCGCGCGCGATGAGAGGGTAGGAGTAGACAAACAGGTCGAAATCCCGTCGCATCACCTGACTGTACTTGAATGTCACGCGGCGCTCCTGAAGCGGTTCGATGGGGAAAATGCGCAGCCGTACCAGATCGCGGCCCACATACTCCAACAGAGCCGGGTCGCGCATGCTGCGGACGATACCTTCATAAATCTGCCGGGCCTTCTGAGCCTCCACCACCTCGCACTCGACCGCTTTGCCGTCAATGTACAGACTCATGTCCTTGACAGCGGCGTCGGGCGGAAGGGGAAACAGATACGTTCCCTCGAGCCGACGGTTCGAGGGGTTGCGGAACACCTGATCCAACTCGGTCACCGCAACCTGGTCGCGAATCTCGACATCAACCTTCAGTCGGGCCAGTTCGGCCTGGGGCGCCTCCCAATGCGGGGACTGATCCGGAGGACGGGGCGAGATGGGCGGAACCGGGCGAATCGCCACTTCACGAACCGAAGAATCCACCTCAATCCGAACACCCGGCTCATGGAGGTACAGAATCCCCTGGGCCAGCGCGTTCCCACCGGCACAGAAGGCCGCAAGGCAAAACACTAAAAGAAGACGCATAACCCCACTATTTCCAACTCTGTTCTTTTTCATAATACCCCGCTCCTTGCCTGAGAAAATGCTATTTTGGACCTTTTCCTGGAATTCCTCCCACCAACACGCTGGGGCCACCCCAAGACAGACACCAGCGAAACCGGATGGTTCCTTCTCATCTGCTATTTTTCAGGAAATGCCAATCAATTTTCAACTGAATCCAAAGATTTATTGACAAGATCGAGTCCAACGTGTTTGAAATAAGAGTTCTAGGTCTGGAAAGGAGCAAGGATTCATGCTATTACATCATCGAGACGACGCAGCAAAGGGGAATCTTGTGGAGTTTCGCCCTGACATCAAGGTACTCGATTGTTCTGTCCGAGACGGTTCCCTGATCAATGACGCCCGCTTTGAAGACGGTTTTGTGCGCGCGGTGTACGACGCCTCTGCCGCCGCCGGAGTGGACTACATGGAGTTGGGATACAAATCGTCCCAACAGGTTTATTCAACGAATGACTTTGGCCCGTGGAAATTCTGCAAAGAGGACGATCTGCGCCGGATCGTCGGAGATAATCCGCATAACATCAAACTGTCGGTCATGGCTGACTCCCATCGGACCGATTACCACACAGACATCCTGCCCAAGGACCAGAGTGTGATTGACATGGTGCGGGTGGCCTGTTACATCCACCAGATTCCAGGGGCGCTGGACCTGGTCAAGGATGCGCACGACAAGGGATATGAGACGACCTTGAACCTGATGTCCATCTCGCGTGTATCGGAGCGCGAGCTGTGCGACGGCCTTGAGGTCATCGCCAAATCGCCTGTGGACGTCATGTACCTGGTGGACAGTTTCGGATCGCTGTATCCGGAAACCACCCGCGATCTGGCCCTGGGGTATCTCGAAATCATGAAAAGCGCGGGGAAAGAGGTGGGAATCCACGCTCACAACAATCAGCAGCTGGCCTTCGCCAACACGATCCAGGCCCTGACCGTCGGCGTGAACTACCTGGATGCAACGATCTATGGCCTTGGCCGCGGGGCCGGAAACTGCCCGATGGAATTGTTGCTGGGCTTCCTGCGCAATCCCAAATTCGATGTTCGCCCTATCCTGAATTGTATCACGAACGCCTTTCTCCCCTTGCGCGAAACAACCGAGTGGGGGTACGATATACCGTACATGATTACCGGACAGTTCAACGAGCATCCGCGCGAGGCGATCAAGTTCCTTGATACCGGCAGCAAGGATTACCTCGGTTTCTACAAGACCATCGAAGAATTTTGAGGTCTCGCGGGCTGACTCCATAGAATTGGAAGGAAAGTGAAAACTCTCCTCCGGCGGGAGGGGTGTTTTCACCATGTGGGTCCACATGTGGGGAGAAGAGCGGGATATTAATCGCTTCAAGGGACGGTCGCAACGCAGAGGTTGACATTTATTGCACACGCAAATGCAACGAATGTCCGGATAAAGAGAAATCCGACTTGAAACGGCGCTCGTGCTGAATTTGTAACCCGTTATTTGACAACTATCTTTAATAGGCAACACAGACAGGACCGGTGCGAAAAAGAATGGTACGAATCTGGCTCTTGAATTCGAGAGTCTTTCTGGTCGTTTCAGAAAGCATTTCTTGAAGAAAGGTTGAGCTCGATATCATGACTCGCGCATCGGACGTGGACATCTTCGCAACAACCGGGAGGGACTTTTCCATGGCGGATCAGATTTGGCTCGGGATAGACGCCGGATCGGTCAGCCTGAAGACTTCAGTCCTGGACTCGCAGGGACAGGTACTTTTCGAGGATTATCGGCGCACCCACGGCCAGACCTATCAGACCGCGCTCGAAGCGCTCGAAGAGTTGGAATCCCGTTTTCCCCAGGACACCGTCGCGGGCGTAGCCGTTACCGGCTCGGCATCGGGTCACCTGACGCGTATTCTGGGCGGCCAGAGCGTCAATGAAATTGTTGCGCAAAGCGTTGGCTTGCGCCGGGTTTCACCCCAAACTCCCACCGCTATTGAAATTGGGGGACAGGATGCCAAACTCCTGGTGTTCGAGGCGAACACCGGGCTGGCAGATGCCAGTTTACGCGATTTTTCCATGAATTCGCTTTGCGCGGCGGGGACCGGATCCTTTCTGGACCAGCAGGCCACGCGCCTGGGGGTTGCGATCGAAGAGGAATTCGGGAAACTGGCCCTGGAATCCGGCACTCCACCCCGCATCGCCGGGCGGTGCAGTGTGTTTGCCAAATCCGACATGATCCACTTGCAACAGGTCGCTACACCGGTGGCCGACATCGCCATGGGACTTTGTCTGGCGTTGGCGCGCAGTTTCGTTTCGACGGTCGGCAAAGGAAAAGAATTCGAGCGTCCAGTGGCTTTTCTGGGCGGGGTCGCCTCGAACGCCGGAATGGTCCGCGCCTTTCGCGAGGTACTCGAACTCGAACCAGAAGAATTGATCGTCCCCCCCCATCACCGAACCCTGGGCGCGCTCGGCGCCGCGTGGCGTTTGCAAAGTCATAACATACGAACCGAATTCCGGGGCGTACAGGCCCTGCGCGAGTATCTGAAGGCGCCGAAAATCCACTCGGCTCACAGCCTGCCTTGTTTGCGTCCTTTCCTGACAGACGCGGGACTTCCGGACAATGAGGTTCCCCCGTTGGATACTCAAGATTCAGAACAAAAAATAGAAACGTATCTGGGGATAGATGTCGGTTCGATCAGTACCAACGTAATCGGGCTGGACGCAGAGGGGCGCCTGTTGGCCAAACGATACCTGCGGACAGCCAGCCGCCCCATCGAAGCGGTCCAGGAAGGATTGGCCGACCTTGAGGCGGAAATCGGGAACCGAATCGAGGTCTGCGGAGTCAGTACCACGGGATCGGGACGCTACCTGATCGGCGAGTTGGTGGGCGCCGATATCATTCGTAACGAAATTACCGCGCAGGCAACCGCCGCGATCTGGATTGACCCAACCGTGGACACCATTTTCGAGATCGGCGGTCAGGACTCGAAATACATCAGCATTGATCAGGCGACGGTGTGCGATTTCGAGATGAACCGGGCCTGCGCGGCGGGAACCGGGTCGTTTCTCGAAGAACAGGCCGAGCGCCTCAGCGTGGAATTGAAAGAGGAATTCAGCCCTCTGGCGCTGGACGCCGAGTCGCCGGTGAGTCTGGGGGACCGGTGTACCGTTTTCATGGAGTCGGACTTGGTCCACCATCAGCAACAGGGCGCCGCCACGTCAAACCTGCTGGCGGGGCTGGCTTACTCGATTGTCCACAACTACCTGAACCGGGTGGTGGGCGAACGACGGGTGGGCGAACGGATTTTCTTTCAGGGAGGGACCGCTTTCAATAAAGCCGTGGTGGCGGCCTTCAATCAAGTGACAGGCAAAGAGGTGATCGTTCCCCCCCACCATGAAGTGACCGGGGCCATCGGCGCGGCGCTGCTGGCCCGTCAAAGCGCCTTCGAGGCACGGGCGCGAGGCGAAGTTGTTCAAACGCGTTTTCGGGGTTTTCACTTCAGTCAGGAAAATTTCAAGATCAATTCTTTCATCTGCCGTTCGTGCGACAACCTCTGTGAGATCCGGCGCGTCCAATTTGAGGGACAGCGCCCGGTTTACTCCGGAAGCCGGTGCGAAAAATACGACGTGGACCGTCACTCGTCGGTCGGCGACCACCTGCCCGACCTGTTTGCCGAACGCCACGCCTTACTGCTCGGTGAATCCGCCATCTCCAAACCGAAGAAGAATGTCGAGATCAAGGGCACCGTCGGTATCCCGATGGCGTTGTCTTTCTACGACGTCCTGCCTTTCTGGCGAACGTTCTTCGAGTCGCTGGGCTTCCAGATTCTCCTTTCCGGGACCACAACCCCATCGGTCGTGCGCCGGGGGGTCGAAGAAGTGGTGTTCGAAACCTGTTTCCCGGTGAAGATCGCTCACGGACACGTTCTGGAATTGATCGAGCAGTCGCCCGATCTGATCTTTCTGCCCAGCCTGGTGAATTCCGAGAATGAAGATTTCGGTCCCAAGGACGCTGCGGTTTTCAACTGCCCCCTGGTTCAATCACTCCCCTACACGATGCGCAGTTCCATTGATTTCAAATCGCAGGGCATCCGGGTGTTCAGTCCGGTTCTCCACTTCCAATGGGGACACCCGCATCTGGAACAGGAACTGATCCAGCACGGCAAGATCCTGCAATCGAACAAGACGGAGATCCGCCGGGCGTTGCGGCAGGCCCAGGCGGCTCAGGAAAACTTCTACCGAACCCTCGAGGAACGAGGACGCGAGATTATCGAGAACCTCGATCCTGAAACCCCCAGCGTCGTAATTGTCTCGCGTCCCTACAACGGCTGCGACCCCGGCATGAACTTGGACCTCTCCCGGAAATTCCGGAGTCTTGGGGTTCTCCCGATCCCGATGGAAATGCTTCCCATCCGTTCGTTGCGGCTGCCCGAGCGCTGGCGAAAGGTCTATTGGCGCTACGGACAGCGCATCATGAAATCGGCGGCTCTCATTCGCCAGAATCCGAACTTGTTCGGCGTTTATGTCACGAACTTCAGTTGCGGTCCAGATTCGTTCCTTCTCGATTTCTTCCGTCAGGAAATGGCGGGGAAACCGTATCTGCAACTCGAGATTGACGAACACAGCGCCGACGCAGGCCTCCTGACCCGATGCGAAGCGTTTCTCGACACCCTGCGCAACCTCGAGAGCGAGCGGCGGAAAACCGGTCCGACCGAGGAAGAAGCGCCCCGCGTTTATTCAAACCACCGTCGGCTCTACATCCCCTGCATGTCGCCCCACGCGCATGCGCTGGCTGGCGCGTTCCGCTCGATGGGGGTTGACGCCGTGGCAATGGACCCCTCCAACGAGGAATCGCTGGAACTGGGCCGCCGCCATACATCCGGGCGGGAGTGTTACCCCTGCCTGTTGACTACGGGTGACATGGTGCGGCAAACACGCCGTCCAGACTTCAATCCCAACCGATCAGCCTTCTTCATGGCCTCGGCTGACGGCCCCTGCCGTTTTGGCCAATACCACGCCCTGCACCGCCACGTGCTCGACAAACTGGGGTTCGAGGAAGTTCCCATCCTCTCCCTGGAACAGGGCAGCGATTGGATAGAAACCACGTCGAGCATCGGCAAGAATTTCGAGCGTCACGCCTGGCAGGCGGTGGTGTGTGTGGATGTTCTGGAAAAGGCGCTCCTGAAAACCCGGCCCTATGAGAAAAACCCCGGCGAGAGCGATGCCCTGTTCGCGGAATCCGTCCTGGCTGTCTCGGAAGCCATCGCACACGGAAGCGATTCACTCTGGGCGACCATGAAACAGCTGGCCACCCGATGGAAAACCATCGAACGGCTCCCGGACGCATCCAGCCGTCCCCGCATCGGAGTCGTCGGGGAGGTCTATGTTCGGACTAACGAATATGCGAACAACAGCGTGGTCCGAACCCTGGAACAATTGGGCGCCGAGGTCATGATCCCCACGATGGGCGAATGGTTCCACTATCTGAATGAGATTCGAGGGCAGGAGTATCGCGCCCGTGGATATCATCTGAAGGCGCTCAAGGGCCTGGCAACTCGGGGGGTCCAGAACCTGGACGAAAAACGGGCGTACTCCTCATTCGATCTGGAACCGGACGCCGGACCCCAGACACTGTTCGAAATGGCGAAACCCTACCTGGATTCCAGTTTCTACGGTGAGGCCATCCTGACCATTGGAAAATCGCTTGAACTCATCCACCACGAAGGCGTCTGTGGCATTGTCAACACGATGCCATTCACCTGTATGCCCGGCTCGATCTGTTCGGCCCTCTTTACGCAGGTTCGCCGCGATCACCACAATATCCCGATCTTCCACGCCGCCTATACGGGGCAACAGGAACTGAACCTGCAATTGCGGCTCGAAGCATTTGTCTATCAGGCGCGTCAGTTTTTCGAGGAACGCTCGGAAGAACGCCAACCCGAGTATGCGGAACGTTAATTGAGAAACAGAGAATGTGACTCGCTTTGAGATTTCAGGCGTAACGTGAATGCCTCAATACTTGCGCAACAGGCCAATCACCACGCCCTGAATCTCGCACGCTTCCGGCGCCACAAAGATCGGTTCCATGGTGTCATTTGCCGGCTGGAGCCGCACTCGGTCATCCGGCTCACGGTAAAACTTCTTGACCGTGGCCTCGGAACCATCGAGCAACGCCACCACAGTTTCGCCATTTTCCGCGGTTGCGCGTTTCTCGACAATCACCAAATCGCCGTCCCGGATCTGCTCGTTGATCATGGAATCCCCCCGGACCTTGAGGACAAACGCCTCGCGTCCGCGTACGAAATCCGGCGGAACCGTGATCATCTCGGGAGTTTCAATCGCTTCAATGGGCGTTCCGGCAGCGACCAAGCCCAGGAGCGGAACCTCGACCCACCCAGCCATCTTCTTTTCGGTTTTCTGCGCCCGCCACTTCAAACCGGCCGGAGTCAATTCGATGGAACGTCCCCGATTCGGCATTCGCCGGATCATCCGCTTTTCATCGAGGTTTTTCAGATGCACATGGACCGTCGCCAACGACGAAAGCCCCAAACCCGCACATATTTCTTCGAGAGAGGGAGAATACCCCTTTGTCGCAATAAAATCGTCGAGAAAGGTGAGAATTTCGCGCTGTCGTTTTGTCAAGTAGTGAGGCATAACTCCACATCCCCCTCGTCAACTCCAAACCCGATTCTCCTCAACGCACACATCCATTCGACAAAAACACAATGGACGAAACTTTCACGAAAGTCAAGGCAAAGAGAAAACCCGATTTCCTCCTGTGAATCTTTTCAATAACAGTACTCCCTGGCCGGTACCAGCGGCCAGGGAGTACTGTTCCCTCTGTAACGCCACAATCAAAAGCGGGTTCAGCGAGAACGTCGCTTCTCGACCTGTTCTTTCATGAAGCGCAGACCGTCGCTGGCCAATTGTTTTTCCGTTTCGTACATCCGCCGCCAAATCCGGACCGTCGGGACGAGTTTTTCGAGCAGCAAGCCAAACGCCTCAATGACCAACATGTTGTCATATCCGATGTCGGCCAGTGCGTCGAATGTTTCATCCCATCGAACATTCCCGGAACCCGGCGTACTGCGATCGTTCTCCGAGATATGCATGTGCTGCAACATCCCCTTCATCGAACGGATCGCCTCGGCGGGGTTTTTCTCCTCGATGTGCGAATGGAACGAATCCAGCATCGCCTGGCACCGCGGGTGGTTTACGTCGCGGCAAAACCGCGCCAGGTCAGCGGCAGTATTCAGAAAATAGCATTCGAAACGATTGAGCGGTTCCAGGGCCAGCGTCACTCCGCATGTCTCGGCATACTCGGCCACCGGACGCAGACTCTCGACACCCCATCTCCACTCGTCGGCCGTCGGGCCAGCGCCCGAAAAGACCCCCAGACCGGAGTGCATCGGACCGATGAGGCAGTTACACCCGGCCGCCTGCGCGCACTCCAGCGCCCGTTTGTTGTTCTCTTCGGAAAGAGCGCGAACGGCGGGGTCCGAACTGATCGGGTTATCCGCGGCGCCGCGAACCGTCACGGCGCTCCGCGCCAATCCGGCATTGTCAAGATGGCCACCCCAGGCGGCGTACTTTTCCACATCGAATTCGAAAAGCGGGAGTTCGACGGCGTCGTACCCGATCGCTTTGATGTCATCGAGCAAAGGAAGCAGACTGTCGCTGAGTGTGTCGGCCCACAGGAGCAGGTTGATGCCGTATTGCATGGGAAATCTCCTGTATGATTTCTCCCGATGTCGCTGGAGATTTTCTTTCCTCAGACCTCGATCCAGCTGCGCTTCGCTGCGCTGGTCAGGACCGCTTCACAGACTTTCTGTGTTTCGAGAGCCTCCCGGAAAGTGGGAGAACACGGCTCACCCTTTTTCAGGGAGAGCAGGAAGTCCGCGACCTGGTGAACGAAGCTGTGCTCGTATCCGATCTGGAGACCCGGTACCCACCACTTGTCCATATAGGGATGCGAGCCGCCGTGGTCGCTGACATGGATCGAGCGCCAGCCGCGCAGTTTTCCCTCGTCGCGGTGGTCGAAATACTCCAGACGGTGCAGGTCGGACAGATCCCAGCGGATCGAGGCGAACTCGCCATTGATCTCCAACGTATAGAGGGCCTTGTGGCCGCGCGCGTAGCGGGTGGACTCGAACAACCCCAGCGATCCGTTTCCGAAATGGCACAGGAACGCGCAAGCGTCGTCAATCGCGACGGGTTGCAGGGCGCCCGTTTCGGCGTGGACACGTTGCTTGACAAATGTCTCGGTCATCGCACTGACGTCCGTGATCCCCCCGTTCAACCAGAGCGCCGTATCAATGCAGTGCGCGAGCAGATCTCCCGTTACGCCCGATCCTGCCGCCGCCGCGTCCAGCCGCCACGTTCCACCTCCACCTTGCGGCACATCGGGCGAGATGGTCCAGTCCTGGAGGAAGTTAGCCCGGTAGTGGTAAATCCGCCCCAGTTTACCTTCGTCTATGAGGGCCTTGGCCAGCGACACCGCCGGCACGCGGCGGTAGTTGTACCAAACCATGTTCGGCACACCGGCCTTCTCGATGGCCGCGACCATTTCTTCCCCCTCAGCCACATTCATGGCGAGCGGTTTTTCACACAGAATCATCTTTCCGTTCCGGGCCGCCGCCAGCGCAATCTCCTTGTGCAGGTTGTTCGGCACACAGATATCAATGGCGTCAATGTCCGGACGCTCGACGAGTTTGCGCCAGTCGGTCTCAACCGATTCATAGCCCCATTGCTCGGCAAACGCCTGGATCTTTTCGGCGTTGCGGGCACACGCAGCTTTCAGAACGGGACGGCAGTCCACTTCCGGGAAAAAATCCGCCACACGTTTGTATGCGTTCGTATGCGCACGGCCCATGAAACCATAGCCGATCATTCCGATGTTCAACTGTCGCATCGCCATCTCCTGACCTTTCGAAGGTGAATTCCAGATTTCAATTTTCCGGTGACGCGTAGGGATTCGGCATCTTCTCCGAAAGTTTCTCGATCAACTCAGGATGCACGGTCCCTTCCCCGCCGAGCGCTCCGGCCTTCATCACTTTTTCCCACGCGCCGGCCCAGTCGCGCTTGTAATACAAGGCCTCCGCCCACTGTGAGTAGAGCAGGGGATACGCCGGATCCAACCGGCAGGCCTTTTTGAAGTATTCCTCGGCCAACCGCAAATACATCGCATCGTCCTCGTTCTTGTAAGAAAGATATCCGCGTCCATTCAATGCGTAAGCATAGGCCAGTTCGGAAACAATCCGGGGATTTGTGGAGTCCCGATCGTATGCCTTGATCAACATATCGAGTCCCTTCGGATAATCCCCCTGCTTCATCAAGACGGCGCCGAACCCCCAGTAGGCTTGAGGGTTTCCCGGATCGAGCAACCAGGCCTGATTGAAACTCTTCATGGCCAGTCTCAACTCGCCCTCATAAAAAGCGCGCCATCCCCGTTCGGCACAGACATTGCTCCCTTTTTTTTGTGTCCCGAACTTTTGAACGATCTCCTGGACAAATCTGGCGTCAGCCGCATGCTGCTCGGGCGTTTTGATCCGATCCCGACCGCCATACATGACGAGTTCCTCGGCGGGCGGCTGCAAACTCTGACACCCCGTCAACCCTGCCAGCAATACTCCCAACACCCCCGCGAACCAGAAACCCCGCATTGCCACTCTTCCTCTCACTTTGAACATGCCCACCATCCCCGATTCTCTGCACACACGTGCGGCTATTCCTGCCATCCATGCGCATCGCGCACCGCCAGCATCGCGGACAGAATAGCATTCCACGTCTGCGGTTTCATCAAGGTTTCGCTCGAAAACATACATCCATCCCAGCAGATGTGGCGCATCCGGCGCGTCACCTGACCATTGGCGCGCAGCCAGTACCCCGCCAGGCGCGCGATGTCCAGTTTCCCGTTCGGATCGTCCGGCAGGCAATGACGCCCCGTCTTGTCGTGCGAACCGGCGCCCTTCACCGTTGCGTCGTTCTGCGCAATGTGCAGATCATTCGTCCAGGAGCGGAGAACCGACGTGAGTTTTTCGTAGGCAGACAGGAAAACTTCTTCATTGTCCCACGCGAAACCTTCCGGGAGCAACGCATCCTCGGGAGCATTGTACCCGAGCAGATAGAGCAACGTATGAGCCATGTCGGCCTGGAAACCCAGCGTCTCGGGCCGGTTGACCAATTCGAGCAGTTGGACCATGCGCTTCCAACTGTGCATGCCGCCCCAGCAGATTTCGCCCTCGGCCGCCAGCCGTTCCTCGTACAACTCGGCGATATCGCACGCCTTGCTGAACGTTGCGGCGATCTTCTTCTGATTTCCCTCCGGATCGCCCGCCCAGGAAGCCGGGTCCACTGCCGAATCAATGCGGACCACGCCGCAGGGCCGAACCCCCATCTCGCGCAGTTTCTGAGCGATCTTGCATGCTTTCGTCACCTGTGTGAGGAACCGTCCCTGATCTTCGGTGGTTCCCATCGCCGACCCGCCTCCCGTTCCCCCCCAGACCGGCGCCACCAGCGAGCCGATCGTGAGATTCCGAGACCGAACACTCTCGGCCAGCCGTTCGAGGTCGGCGTCCGTCGAATCGATACTTACATGCGGATCGCAAAGAAACAGGTCCACTCCGTCAAACTTGACCCCATCCACTTCGGCGGCTGCGGTCAGATCGAGCATGGTTTCGAGGCTGATCGGGGGTTCTCCCCCATCCCCTTTTCCCACTACGCCCGGCCAAGTCGCATTGTGCAATCTCGGAAACGTATTCACGTGCGTTGACATGTTTTTCCCCTTTCTCTCCCGGCCACGCTCAGACGCCGGTCCCAAGACCGGCGCCCGAGACGAAATCCTTATCGCTTGGGCATATTGTCATGTGCGCCTGGACCGAAGTGTTTCAGCATCACAAGCGGGTCGGTCCGGCTGGGGTTTGTGATACGGACCCCCTCTTTCGCCGCGGCTGCGGAAACAAAGAATTCATCGCGCGTCAACTGGCCGTAACGAATAAGCGAAGGCGTCTCGATCGCCCACACACCCATCTGACCGTTCCCCTGCACCATGTACATGCCGTACGGTCCGCTATCGTGGATCGTCACGGTCTTATTGGGGAGAATCGTGAGTTCCTTGGCGCTGAACTCGTCGGACAGATAGCAGATCCAGCGCTCCTCGTACCCCTCGGCCCGCATTTCCTCGAGCGGACGCACGGGAATCGGCGCCATGAAGTGCTTCTGGGCAAACATCGAGTCCGTGTTCTGCTCCCAATCAATGACGTCAATCAGGTAATCGAAATTGCCCTTCTCTTCCGGCGGACAATCCTTCCAGAGCAATTCGCTCGGAATCACGGCATTGTGTACCACCGACTCATACATAGCAAACACATCGGACGCCTTCTGCGGCTCGTAGGTACAGAGGCTGCCGGGCGCGTGCAAGACCCCGGGCGGGACATTCCATCCGGTGCCGGGCCGCAAGACATACGCCGCGGACAGGTCCGTGATACGATTTTCTCCCTGCGTAAATCGGACCAACGCGTCGCGCACCTGTTCTTTGGTCACACCGGGTTGAAAGCCAAAAAACGTGTAGGGGAAATCGCCTCCGTGGTTGTTGACCTGCGGGGCGAAGTAATACGCTTCGGGTTTCCCCTTCGCTCCCACGCGCGCGGCATGGGCGTCGTCGTGGTGAATATGGAAAGGCAGAGCGCCCTGGTTGTCGAAAAACTTCGAGTACATGGGCCAGCAGTGGCACTGATCCCAGAGTTTCTGGCCGAGCAGGGCGCCCTGCAATTCCGTCACTGCGTCGCGCAACAGAACGGTTTCCGCGTGCCCGCCATCCTCGACGACAATATGGCTAAGCCCTTCGTTCTGGCTGGTGAGAGGGCCATTGTCTGCCGCGGTGGTCGAGGCAAACCAGCGCTCGTCAATACCGCCGCGATTTGTCCCCAACGCATAATAATCGTCCGGATGCAGTTTGATGCGCCGACCCGGGATACAGAAAACCCGAGGCACCCAGGTGGGAGTCAGACGGACAATGCCCTTACCCTGATCCATCGCTTTTTCCGCTATTGCCTTCGCGTTCATTTTGATCCTCTTTCCGCTGACAGAATAATAACCGGCGCCCACCACCCGCGAAGCGCCCGGATTGGTTACTGAATACCTCAAACCCTCATTCGGAACTCACTCGCCTCCCAGATTCCGAATCTCCATCTTCTGGACAATGATCTTCATTCCCTTGTGATCGTCGCCCGGATGGATCTGAAGACCGATTTTCCCTTTTTTGTAGAGATTGTCCCGGCAGTCGCTCACCTTCGTACCATTGAGCCACATCTGGATCGCTTCTCCCCGAACCAGTACCCGCGCCTCGTTCCAACCGTCGCGATTCTCCAGCGCCTCATTCAGATTCGATGTGATGAACATCTTCTCCGTACAATAAAGCGTCCCACTATACGCCAGCGGGTCTTTGTATTTCAACACATCAAACTGATAACCCTTCTGGCCGTCGTAACGGAACCAGAAACCGCTGTTGGCCGGCCAGACCACCCGGTACGTCGCCCGAAATTCAAAGTCGGCATAGTCCCGCTCGGTGACCAGATCGCCTCCTTTGCCATTTGTCTGGGTTCCCACCAGACACCCCTCTTCGACCGAGTACTCGCCGCCCTCGCCAATCTGTTTCCAGCCGGTCAAATCCTTGCCGTTGAACAACGGTTCCCACTTTGCATTCTCCCCACCTGCGGTGTCCACCACTTTTTCCTTCTGTTCCGGAACCGCAGCCTGTTGCTTTTTCAGTTGGCCTTTCTCGTGTGTGCCATCCACCCGGATTCCCTCGAGCCGATCCCCGGATGACGTTCTCAGCCGCGCACAAAATTCCCACGGGCCGGTGTGCTGCACCACCTTGAGCATCAGCGAATTCCATCCTTCTTTCAAGGAAACCTTGACCTTATCCTCCCCCGCTTTCGCCGCGCCCGGCGCCTTGTTTTCATGAACCGGAGCGCCGTTCCACCATACCTTGATCGAGTCGTCCGCTCCCAGTTCCAGAGAGGCTTCCTGCGCTTTCTCGCTGAAAATCCACGTCCGCACATACGCGGCACGGTTGTCGCCACTCAATTTTTCGCCCGCTCCCAGATTGAGCGTCCAGACCGGCGCCTCGGGGCGGTTGGCAATCGTCAAAACCCCCCAATCCCCCTGCGACGCCTCTTTCGCTTCGGGCGGGAAGACCATGTCGAACAAAGCGGTCCCATCCTGTCCCTCTTTTGAAAATGGACCCGCCACCTGCCACCCGACCAGATAGTCCTCAAATTTCCCGATCCGCTCGACGATTTCAGCAGCCTGCTTGCGAATGGTTTCACTTTGGGCTTCCGCCGCCAATTTCTTCCCGGCCTCCCGGGCCGTATCCGGCGCCAGTCCGACAAGCGAAAGCGCCACCTTCAGGTACGCCTGTTCCGCTTCGGCTACAACCGCTGCATCCTTCAGGCAAGGCTCGATCACCTTCAACGCTTCTGGATTTCCGGAATCCGCCAGACCCGCCAGGATCAGCGTCTTATCCTCCGGGCGATTCGTTGAGGCCAGCAGTTCCTGATAGACCGATAAAGGCCCCTGATTCTGGCGCAGAAGACGCACACACCCGCGCAAAATCACCACCCGATGCTTCGGATTCTCCGTCTTCCGGTATTCTCCCAACAGTGTGTCCAACGCCTGCGCGTTCGGCCAGTCGGCAAGGGCGTACAAGGCCGCTTCTTTCACGGCCGGGTCCGAATCGTTCGTCGCGGCCCGAACCGCATCGAACGCCTTCGCGTTCGCGATCCCCACAAGCGCCCGCAACAACGATCCCTTGACCGGCGCTTCGCCGGTTCCCTTCAGCGCTTCGAGCGCTCCATCCGCGCGAGTGCCCTCATCGGTGATCTTACGCGACAAAGCGGCCACCGCGCGCTCCGCCTCGGCGCTGGAAGGCCCGCCCTTCAGTCCCACCAGAATGGGAAGCAAGGCCGGAAGGTTGGCTGGCGTCCCCAAGGCGCCAATCGCCTTGAACGCAGCCGAACGCACCCGCGCATTCTCCCCCTGCGCCTCCTTCAGCAACCCGTCCACCGTCTCGGAGGCCTGACGCGTGGCCAGAACACCGATCAACTTCGCCCGCGCTTCCGGAGGAGCCGATTTCAAGCTCGACAGCAGAGCCGCATGAACCCCTTCCCCGCGCAAACGTTCCAGACTGCTCACCGCTTCCTGCCTGACGGTCTCGCTCCCGCCCTCGGCCACGGCCCGCCCCAGCGCTTCGACACACGAGGCATTCCCGATCTTCCCCAAGGCGCGGGCCGCCGCAAACTGAACGTCCGGACTCGGGCTGCCCAGCGACTGCGCAAGAGCCGGAAGAGCCGCCGCATCGCCACAATCGGCCAGCGCGCTGATCAACAAAACCTGCACATCCGGCGAGGCCTTGGGCAAGGCCAAAGCCAGTTTGCCCGCAATTCCCTGGTCCTTCAACGACGGGATATTCGCAATTGCGACCGAACGAATCGTCGGGTCTTCCCCTTCGATCGCCTTCAGAATCCGGTCGGCCGCCTCAGAAGGTTGCGCCTTCAACAGCCCGGAAAACGCTCCCAGACGTACCGGACTGGACCATTTTTTATCCCGCAACGCTTCGTAAACAGAAGCCGCCTCGGCCGATTTTCCCTGACGCAACAACCGCTCGGCCAGAATTAGAGACGCCTCACCCGCGACCGGATAGAGACATTCGGGACAATTCGACCGGAACAGATCCAACGCCTGAACTGCATCAGGCGACGCAATCCGGCCCAACGCCGTGACAACCGCCTCAAACGCCTCCAAAACTGAGCGTTCCATGTAACGCTCCACGGGTTCCTTCAGAAGACTATCGAGTAATACGACCAGATCCCCGACGGCCTCTTTGTCTCCCCGGATGCCCAGGGTATTGACAAGACCGTTGCGGATCTCTCCGGAGGTCTTGGGAAGCGCATCGCGAAGCGCCTGCGTCACTTCCGGGTACGGCATTGGCTCCAACGCACAACGGGCGATGTGGGACAACTTCGCATCCGTCAGCAAAGCCGCCAGGGCAGGCACGGAAGCCTGAGTCCCGATAATCTGAAGTTCACGACACACTTTGTCTTTTTCCTGGAACGAAGCGTTCCCCTGGAGCGTTTCGATCAAAGCCTTTTCGCGTGAGGAAGGCTCAACGGCCAGAGCGATAACCCCCGCAAAAAGTAGCAGCGCCGCACAGACCGTCGCCAGGGTGTATGTATAACCAGTCTTCAAGACCATGAGAAATTCCTTCTCTGAGACAGAAATGAAGTAAACGCAGGAAACCGGATAATCCGGTCTGAACCGGTCTAGAGCCGCCACGGCTGACGATAGGCGCGCGAACGCAACCGATTGGCCTCGTCGTCCCCGATGAACTCCTCTTTGACTGGGTTCCACTTCACCGTCCGGCCCAGCCGCACACAGACATTGGCCGCATGACAGGCCGTGATCGAATGGTGCGAAACGTCGGCATTGGACGTTGTCTGGCGGCGCGACTTGACACTATCGAGGAACTCGCGAATATGGTTGTCCGCCGGATACCCGCCGAGAAATTTCCGGTCCTCGAGCAACGAGGCGGGATACGCTTCGATCTCGCCCGAGTCACCCGTCTCTACCCATCCCTCTTCTCCAATAAACTTCACCGGACACGACCCGAAACGCAAACCGCTGCGGATAATCAGTTTCACGCCATTCGCATAAATGGCCGCCACATCCTTCTTGTCGTTGATGATCTCATACTCGATCGGCGCCGTGTGATCGGCATCGTTGGCCCACTGGCACATGTCCACCGTGTGGCAGCCCCATTCCGTGATGGAACCGCCGGAGAAATCGCCATCCCAGGACCAGAATTCACGCGTATGATACTTGTGATTGTACTCGCGCCAGGAAGCCGGTCCCAACCACATATCCCAATCCACAACTTCACGCGGCGGAAGGGGTTCAGGGGGTAGAATCGAAAAAGTCACTCCGGAAATCTGTCCGGCTTTCTCCGCTTGGAGTTCCTTGAGTTTACCCAGCCGTCCGGAACGCGCCAGGTTGGCGGCAAACACGAAATTGCCGATATTGCGCCGTTGTGTGCCACACTGGAAAATCCGCGAAAACCGCCGCATGGTCTCGGCCACTTCCCGTCCTTCGGAAATGGCAATACTCATCGGCTTTTCGCAATAAATATCCTTGCCCGCGCGCGCCGCCAGAATCGAAGCCATCGAATGCCAGTTGTCGCCCGTTGCAATAACCACCGCGTCAATATCCGGCCGCGCGATCAACTCGCGCAAATCCACATACGCCTTGCAATCGCTGTTTCCATATTTCTTGTCCACCATCTCCTTGGCGGCCTTGCGCCGGTCCCCCTGGACCTCGCACACGGCCACCATCTGGACGTCCTTGTTCCACATGAAGGCATCGGTCACGTACTGTCCCCGGCCCCCGAACCCGATGGCTCCCATCACAATCCGTTCACTTGCGGGGGGACGTCCATCGCCTCCCAGGGCATTCGATGTGATCACATAAGGAGCGGCGGTAAGAATCCCCACCCCCGCGACCCCGCGTTTCAGGAAACCCCGACGAGTCAGCCGCTTTCCCGTTATTCCACTCATGGCGTAAATCCCTTTCCGAACAAGTTGCAACACAGAGCCACACCTTGGACAGCGTGCGGTTCTTATCTATCGAGACGATAAACGGACCAAGTGAAGTATGGGAAAGAAAAGAGGGAAAAACCTTGACGATTAACGCAAATATCAGCACGATCTGCTCAGGTCTTTTTCATCACGCCCGTGCGGCCCATCCCGGATCAAACCGCGGTTGAAAATATGTCATTGGATCTTTCCAGATGAACGGAGTCCAAGACGTTCAAAAGAGACTTTTCGCGCTCTTCGTGTTCGTTTCAGTACCCCGTAAAACCACGCGGCGCTCCGTTCATGAAACGGAACGCCGCGCTTTATTTTCCTCAAAACAATCGAAACGCAGACGAATTACTTCACTTTGTCCTGGATTTCCCGCGCCTTCTTGATCAAATCCTCACTCTTCAGCGTCGGAATCACTTTCTGCAGGGCTTCCGCCACTTCCCTGCGATTCTGTCCCGCAATCTTTTCACACACCGCCACCGCCGCTGTTCCCGCTTCGCCCTGAAGCGCCGGATTCTCGAGATACGCCATGACCAGAGACAAAGCCTCCGGTGACGCAACGTCCTGCAGAGCGCCCAGAAGCAGGCGCTTTTCATCGTCGCGCTGCGCCAGCGGGGCCGCCTCTTTGCACATGGCCAGCTTCTCTTCCATCGGCAATCCCGCCTCGCGCGCCAGACCCAGGTAGCCGCGCAGCGCCGCGATCTTGTGCGATTCGTTCGAGGATGTTTTGGCCAGGGTCAACATGTCGGGAGCGGCGTCTTTCGTCTTCCATGCGGCCAGCAACCGGATGGCGGTGTCCTGAACCCCGGCGTCCGCGTCCTTGGCGGCGCCACGCACGGAGTTCAAGGCAACCGTTCCGCCAATACTGCCCAGAACGCGAAGCAGGGCGTTTTTCTTATCCGGTTGGGCGGTCGCCAACAGAGCGGTCAACTTCTCGGAAAACCCTTCCGGCTTTTCCGCTCGCGCGCAGATATCCACCAATGCCCGCGTCGCCAGATTTGTATCGGATGCCTCCTGGGTCTGCATCAAAAGATCCAGCGCCAGTTGGAAATCGTCCGGACGTCCCAATTCTCCGACTTTTTTCAGGGCGGCCTGCCGGACATCGCCATTCGCGTCCGTCGCGGCCTTCACCAGATCCGGAACGCAAGTCGCCATGCGGCGCCGGCCAATCAATTCGATTCCGGTCAGGCGCTTCTGAGGCTGGTCGCTCTTGAACAAGCCAATAACCACCGCATCCGCCTCCGCTCCGGGGAACCCGAGCAACGCTGTCTGCGCTGCCTGCGAAATCTCCGGATCGGCCTCGTTCATCAACTCGGCTAAGACGGGAACCGCCGAAACATGGCCCAACTCAGGAAGCGCACGAATCGCGGCGAGACGCACCGGTTTATCGCCCGCCTTGGCCAACGCACACAAGGCCGGCGTTGCCGACGCGTCACCCCGACGGCCCAACGCCATAGTTACCAGAATCCGGCTCTCCACCGGCAGTTGATTCACCTCGGCCAGGAGCATCTGCGTCACCGCCGTATCCGGCATTTCCATGGACGTGCGTACCGCCACGCTCACCAGCGCATAATCGCCACTGCGCAAGGTTTCCTTCAGCAACGGTAACCCCTCTGCGCCCCGCGTCAGAATCGCGCCGCGAATCGCACCTGTGCGCACCTGATGCGCCGCATCCGGAAGAGCGCGCAACTGGTCGTAGATCGCGATGGCCTGCGCCTGTTCCTTCTTCGCAACCAACGCTTCGGCGCACCGCATGGCTCCTTCGCAGAACGCCAGGCGATTCTCGGGCGAGACCGTTTTCAGAGCCTCCTGAAGTCCCTTGGCGGCTTCGGCATTACCGATGTGCCCCACAGCACGGGCCGCAGTCTGCGCCACCGCCGGGTCGGCGTCCTTCAACAATGCCAACAGCGGCGCCACGGCCTTCTCGTCATGCCGAACACCCAGACTGCCGATCACGCCGATCAACAGCCGTCCCTTGACTTTTGTCAGCGCGTCGCGCAATGCCGCATCCACACTGGGGTCGGGAATCGTTTCCAGACCATAACGCGCCATGTGCGACATCTTTTCGTCCGTCAGCAGCGCAGCCAATCCAGCCACCGCTTCTTTGGACCCGACCCGCGAAAGCTGACGGCAGGCATCGGCCTTCTCTTTTTGAGAAGCGTCCGATTTCAGAATATCGAGCAGTTCCTTCTCACTCTTTTTCGTTTCGGGTTGCGGAGCCTGCCCAAACGACAGAGCCGAACCACACACCAGCAGCGCCAATACAAAAATAAGGCTTCTATTCAAGAGAAACATGTGTAGGGTTTCCTTCCAATCGAACACCCGTTCGAGAATTACAGAGCCCAAGGCTCACGCATGGCGCGGGACAGATAACGGTCCGCTTCCGGATCGTTGACAAATCGCTCGGTCGCCGGGTCGAACCGCACATCGCGCTTCAACCACATGCAGACATTCGCCGCGTGGACCGTGGTCATGGACCGATGCATCACCACCGGATTGGCCACCGTGAGCCGACGCGAACGGATGCAATCGAAGAAATCGCGCACATGGTTCAGCGGACGCTGCGTTCTGGCCTGATAATCGGCCACAATCTTTTTGTAGTCGCCCAGCATCGAAGGCGACGAAACGTCCGGCTTGGAATAGCCATCCGCCACCGACACCCACCCCTCCGAGCCTTCATAGCGGACGCCACAGGTGCCCCGCCACCCCTCGAGTTGCAGGACCATGTTGACCCCATTGGCGAAACGCGCCACCATGCCGTCGCCTGTTGCATTTTTTACATAGTGGTATTCAACAGCCGAGGTCTCCCCGGCGCCTATGGCCGACTGGCACTGGGCAAACGTGTGCGCGCCCCATTCTCCGATGCAACTGGTGTGGAAATCGTAGTGCCCCCGCCAACCACCCGACACATACTCCGGGTGATACGGACGCCAGGGGCACGGCCCCAGCCACTCGTCCCAGTCCACCACATCCGGCCCCGGCTCGGGTTGACCGGGCAACCAGTCGTGCCGCATTTCCGCCGCATCCCACGGCGCAATATGCGCCCGGACGGTGTGGACTTTTCCCAGTCGTCCCAACCGGGCCATTTCATCACAGAAAATGAAATTGCCCTCGCTCAGGCGTTGCGTTCCCGTCTGGTAGATCCGCCCATGCCGCCGCGCGGCCTCGACTACCCCCTGTCCCTCGGCCACCGTCATGGACGAGGGCTTTTCGGAATACACGTCCTTGCCCGCCCGCAGCGCCATCGTGGCCGCCGTGGCATGCCACCGGTCTCCCGTCGCGATCAACACCCCGTCAATATCCGTGCGCTCCGCCAGAAACTGGCGAATGTCGCGATACATGGCACAATCCTTTGTGCCATAGCGCTCGTCAATCACCTTCTTGACCGCCTCGCGGCGTTCCTTGCGGGCATCGCAAATCGCCACAAATTGAATATCCGGTTCTTCCATCATCCAGCTCAAATCAAACGAACCGCGATTCCCAATTCCAATCCCAGCCATCAGGATCCGTTCACTGGGGGGGACGGTTCCATTGCGGCCCAACACAGACGCCGGCACAATGTACGGCGCCGAAGCCAGAACCGCCGCGCGCGCCAGAAATTCGCGGCGCGCCATCTTCCCGTTCTTCTTCAACATGGCAATCTCCCTGCTCCTCTGGTGAAATCAACCCACGTGGAAACCCATTCATGGACAGACGCATCCCGACAAGCGATCGGCGCCCGAAATGCTCCACAAATATTTCAAATCCGGATGGGATCGTACCCACACTTTTCCCTCCTGTCAACTTTTACCCCACCTGATATGCAGAAAACTCCTTTTCATTGGCCAATTCAAGCGGAATATCGCAGCGCACATTCACTGACAGTAATTACCGGAACAGGAATCTTTTAAAACCATAGAATGAATACAGACGGCATCAAACCCTGAATTGCTTGACATTGGACATGAATTGCAGTATGATAGGCATCATGAGGTAATTGATCGAAAACATTTTTGCACTGATGAGAATACTTGTTTTCCGCCTCATAATAAATGACGTCGCAGATGATCGCCAAACACTCGCCTGCAAGCATTTTCTCGAAGCCGGAGAATCCGACTTCGAATGCGCGGCTCCGACATCGGGTACATTTTTCAGTAAAACACGGACACAGAAACGTATTCTTCTACACGGGAGGAACCCATCATGAACCGCTCCAATCATACGCCAGCATTCTCGACCCTCCATTTCAAAAAGCGGTTGAGGATTCCAAGCCTTATCCTGGCTGTGTCCGTCTGGCTGGGTTTGGTCACCACCGGATTCGCCCAGGAGATCCAGACCACACATGGCTTGACCTCTGCCTGGTCCACCTACCTGGGAGGGGACAACAAGGACATCGCGCGTGGAGTGGGCGTAGATGCCGAGGGGAACATCTATGTTGCCGGAGACACCAACTCCGACGGCTGGATCACCGGTTCTCTCGATACCACCCGCAATGGCGGTCGGGACGTCTTTGTGGCCAAGTTTTCAAGCGCCGGCGCGTTTCTCTGGGCCACCTATCTGGGCGGTTCGGGTAACGAAACCACCTACGATATGGTCGTCAGTCCCACGGGCAATGTGTATGTCGTCGGGGAAACAGCCTCTCTCAATTGGGCGACAAATGGTTACGATACCACCTATGGCGGTAGTGGAGATGGTTTTGTGACCAAGCTCGACAGCAACGGCCAATCCCTCTGGTCCACGTACCTGGGCGCCGGCGACGAAGACATCGCCAATTCCATCGCGCTGGACAGTGCCGGCGCGGTATATGTCGCCGGAGAAACCTATTCGGACGGATGGGTTTCCGGGGGATTCGATACGTCCCCAAACGGGAACAAGGACGGTTTCGCCGTCAAACTTTCCGACACAGGCGCACACCAATGGTCCACCTACCTGGGAGGCAGTGATGAAGACGCAGCCCAGGCGATCGCCGTCAAAAATGGAGACCGGGTCTATGTCGGAGGCTATACGTTTTCCGATGGCTGGATCTCGAAGGGCTTCGATACCCACCACGAAAATGGTCCAGCAGATCAGGATGGCTTCCTGGTCTGTCTGACCAGCACAGGCGCCCACACGTGGTCGAGTTACCTCGGAGGCCGAGACACGGATGTGATCACGGGGATCGCTCTGGACAGTCAGAATATGCCGATCGTCATCGGGTACACCGATTCGGAAAGCGATCCTCTGGAAGACGATTGGATGTTTGGCGGGTTCGACACCACCTACGGGCAAGGACGAGACGTTCTGGTCGCCCAATTTGCGGATTATGGCCAACTTCTCTGGTCCACTTATCTGGGCGGAAACAAGAGTGATACCGGAGCGGATCTTCTGGTGGACAGCTCCGATAACATCTTCCTGACCGGTTATACCGCTTCCTCCGAGTGGGTCGGCGGTGGATCCCACATGGAAAATCAGGGAAAATCGGACGGCTATCTGGCCAAACTCTCTGGCTCAGGGCAACATTTGTGGTCCACCTTTCTGGGCGGTTCAAAAGACGAAAGTGGACGGGCTATTGCCTTGAACAGCAATGGAGAAATCCACGTTGTGGGGGGGACCAATTCCGACGATTGGATCTCAGGCGGACACGATACGGAACTGAGTGGCGATCAGAATGCCTTCCTGACCACCTTCCGCGATGAGGGCTTACAGAAAAACTACAAGGTGACCTTCAAACACTGTAAGGTAACAACAGATGGTTACGGAAATATGACGGTTTCGGACACCGACACGGACAGTTGGGTCAAGATCTCCCTCATGAAGAAAATACCTCCGATCGCAGATCCCATTTACGGACAGTCCTTCTACCTCCGCGATCTGCGCATGCTCCGCAGGGTCTCGATTTCCGGCGATATCGGAAATTTCTATTCCAATTGCGACGTCTGGCAATTGAATTGCGCCGGTTCCATTGGAAGCCTGAACACGGTGACGGCCAATATCGAGACAATCGAAGCGGAAGGGATTCAAAGAATCCGCATGGCCGCACAGGCCGACTCTGCGGCGGGACAGGTGGCTGCCAGTTCGTTCTTCATCGTGGATAATTCCGAAGATCAGGTCAACCTGCAATACCCGTTGGACGCAGCCTTCACGGGTATCGCGATCGAAGACTTCACCACCTGGCAACCGGTTCGAAAAATGACCGTCGCTTCAAAAGCCTTTACCAATCCCCAGAAAATGAAAACCTACAGTCTGGCCGGAATCGGCAAGCGTTCGCGCCTCGTGGCCCACGCAGCGGGAACGCAGATCCCATCGGCGGAATACGACTCGATCTTCCTCACCGGCGCTCTGGACAGCCTGATCCTGACAGCCGCTCCCCTGGCGCCCGACTTCATGATGGGGGGAATCTCAAAGATTGCGGTCACGGGAGGCTCTTTCAAAACGGCTGCCAGTACGGTGCCCATCCGGGCGGGTCTGGTCTCGCGACGCCTGATCTCGACCACCCCGATCAAGTCCATCGAAGCCAAAGGTAAAAAGACGGCGGTCGGAATGGCTGGCGGGTATATCGGGTTGCCGGATACGCCCGGCGCCACCCGCATCCAAGCGCTGAACGACATGGAAACGATCTCGGCCACAGCGGGAATTTCCGCCACATTTCTGGCTGGTTTTGCCGGAGAAAACCCGACCTGTAAAGGCAAGATCGGGAAGATTCTCCTCGGATCGGGAGCGCCCCTCAAAGGCATCGCCTATGTGAACAGCGCCATTCCCGACATAGATACCAGCCAGTTCGCGGTCATCACGACGGCGCCGTGATTCCGAAAAAATCACGACCGTAACGAGAATCTTCTCTGTTGACTCTGCAAGACACCTCTGTGAAAACTGACGGTATGCTTCCGGATTTCGGGAACATGCCGTCAGTTCATGAAAGAACCATCCTCTTTGAGCAAGAACTGGGATTTTGTGTGAAACGATCCGAAATAAACGCCACCATTCTTCTCGCGCGAGACTTCTTCGAGGCCTACCGTTTCAAACTGCCCAGGTGGGCGGCCTGGAGCGCCATCAACTGGGACTATTCCGGCGAAGAGATGCAGGCCATCAAAGACTGCCACCTCGGCTGGGACGTAACCGATTTCGGTCTGGGAGACTTTGCCGCACAAGGCTTGACTTCTTTCATGCTGCGCAATGGATTGCCTTCCAGAAACCCCGTTCAGGAGTTTTCCGAAGAGGCTCCGGTAGAAACCCCCAATGGACTGGGACGCCACTATTCAGAAAAAATCATGCTGCTCCAACTCCACCAGACAATCCCCTTACTCGCCTTGAAACAACGTACCCACGACCTGATCAACCGGGGCGGAGGCGACCTGGTCGTGCAGGTGTACCAATCCACCTCCGAAAGCGAAATAGACGAAAAAAGCCGTGTGCCTCTGCAGGTCAATGGTATCGCCTACAACGTCAAGGCTGGGGGCATTGTGCGACTGGTTCCCGGAGACGGATTGACCCTCCAACCCGGCGTCTTTCACAAATACTGGCCCGAAAAGGCCAGTTGCATCGTCGGGAACATCTCCACCACCTGTGATGAAACGAACGATTACCTGTTTTTCGACCCGAATTGTCAGCGGTTCCCTGAGATAGAACCAGACGAATCGCCCATCCACCTGCTTCACTACGAATACCCGGATTTCAGTTGACCCACCACGCGCCCATCGAGTGCGAGGCGGAATCTCTTCCGAAAAATCACCACCCCTCCAGACCCGAGTCTGGAGGGGTGGTGACCGAAACGATTGTTATTCCTGTCCGTTGTGACACTTCAAGCAGCCACTTCGGCGACACTACTCATTGAACTCCGCAATGTCGGTGAGTTTGATCGGCATCACGAGGAACAGCGACTTATCGTCGTTTGACTCGACAAACACCACCGGCGCCGTATTCTGCATGATTTTCATCACAATGGTGTCGTTCGCGATCACACGCAGCGTGTCGTTGAGATAGACATGGTTAAACGCGATATCGAAGGAGTCCCCGTCGTATTCGACGTCGAGAACGCCCTGATAGGATCCCATCTCATACGTCCGCGATGAAATGCGGATACGCCCTTGCTCGAAACGCATAATCACTGAATTGTTCCGCTCCTCGGAGAGCAGAGCGGCCCGGCTGACCACCTCCATGAAACGACCTCGGTTCAGCGGAATCCGTTTCGAGAATTCCTTTGGGATCACCATCTCATAATTGGGGAAAATCCCGTCAATCCGGTTGCTCAGATACAGCAGGTTCCCCAGATCGAAAGCCACCTGACGCTCACCGATCAACAGGCGCACCGTCCCTTCGTCTTTCAGGCTGTGATGCACTTCGGTCAGAATCTTGTGGGGAATAATCGCCGAAGCAGGCTGCACCCCTTCGATCTCCGGCAGGTCGCAACGCGACAGCCCCAGTTTCTTGCCATCAGTCGTCACACACACCAGTTCGTTGTTCTTGATGTCGAACAAGGCCCCCAGCAACACCTTGCGCGGGTCGCGCAGAGGCAACGCATAGAGCACGTTGCCCAGAATGCGCTTCAGGGTTTTCTGCTCGATACAGAGCGTGGTACCGGCCTGCAAATCCGGCCAGCTCGGAAAATCTTCGGCGCTCTGTGTCGTGAGCTGGTACTGATCGCCCCCGCACTTGATGCTGGCCAGTGAGTTGGAAAACTCCAATTCCACCCGACCGGAGGACAATTGCTTAACGATGCTGTGAAACATCTTGGCAGGCACCGTGACAGCGCCGATCTCCAAGACCTCTCCCACCGCCTTGCACCGCACACAGGCTTCCATGTCGCTGGCCTCGAACGTCACGGCCCCATCCGCGTCGGCGGAAATCAAGATATTCCCCAGAATTGGCAGGCTACTCTGCGGGTTCGCAACACCGTGCGTGGCTGTGGTAGCATAAACCAATTGTTCTTTTTCAAAGGAGAGCTTCATCTAAATCAAAACCTCTTTCACAGGATAAAATACACCCACGGATGCAACTTGAGTTGCCCCCTTAAACTAAGGAAAACGAAGCCGAAGTTCAAGCACTTTTTGGGCCTCCCGGCGTAGAAAGCCGGAAAAACACGATCCCCTTGACTCTCCACCTCACCAGGATCTCAAGAACGGATCTAACTGAAGTGGAATCAGACACACATAAAATAGTGAGAGTCCACAGGCGCCCTCCCATCGGTCGCCTCTCCCCCCCTCATCCAACACGCCTCCAGAAGAAAAAGACCTTGAATGTCTCCCCACTTCTCCCTATCCTGCGCCCCTATGTGCCTTTCGCCGACCATCCTCTTCTCCTACTTCAAAGGTAACCGGTACAGCATCCACGCTCTGGCAGGCGCTTTGGAAACGCATCCGGGATTGCGAAACCTGCCACTGGAATACCCCCTCTATCCCCGCGACCTGGTCGCACGGGTCGCGGAACTCAAAAGCGCCGGTCAACCGGTTCTGGTGGCCGTCTCGCTCAATTCCATTCAATTCGTCGAAACCCGGCATTGGATGGGCCAATTGTTGAAAGCATTGGATCTGGAGTCCAATGGCACCGTAGACTTCACCCAAACAGGCGCCTTTCTGCTGGCGGGTGGTCCCCACCCGACCGCCGATCCCCGAGGCACGCTGGAACTCGGCTTCCAAGCCGTTATCGCGGGTGAAGGCGAAGCCGCCTTCGTAGATCTGCTCCTGCGTTTGACCGAAGGCCGCGAGTGGCGGCACGTCCCGGGGCTGGTCTCGCTGGATACGACGGGGCGATTGATTCAGAACGTCGGCGGAGATTCGATCGACCTGAACGCCTACCCTCCTTTTCCCACTCAGGACGTGGATCGTTGCGGCCACATCGAACTGACACGCGGTTGCCCGTTCGCCTGCGCGTTCTGCCAGATTTCCAAACTCCACAACACCCGGCCCCGTCACCGCAGCCCCGAATCCGTCTGGCGCTACATGAAAGTCATGCGCAAAGCGGGCCGAACCGACTACCGCTTTATCACTCCCAACGCCTTTGGCTACGGTTCTCCCGACGGACGGCAACCCAATCCAGGCGCGGTCCGTACCCTGTTGCGCGGCGCGAGAGAGATCGCCGGTTCCGGAGGACGCCTCTATTTCGGCTCTTTCCCATCCGAGGTCCGACCCGAACACGTCAATGACGAGATGGTCGGCATGGTGCTCGAGTACGCCACCAATACCAATCTCGTGATCGGCGCGCAGTCGGGCAGTGACCGGGTTCTGCGTCTGTGCCACCGCGGCCACACGGTGGATGAAGCGAGGCGCGCCGCAGCCTGCATCCTGCGCCACGGCCTCAAGGCCAATGTGGACTTCATCTTCGGATTGCCGGGAGAAACCGAAACGGACCAGGAAGCGACGCTCGACTTCATGGACGAACTGGTCGCCCTGGGCGCCCGCATCCACACACACACCTTCCTGCCGATCCCTCAAACGCGCTTCGCCCAGTCCCCTCCCGGCAAGATCAGTCCCCGCGTTCTGGAAGCCCTGCATACCCGCCTGGTACCCAGCGGCTCGGCCTACGGCAACTGGCGTGAGCAGGAAATCATAGCCGCTCAAATCGCGCAGTACCGAGACACGCAACTAATACCGGAACAATAACCTCCGTTCTCGAACAACTCGCTGCCACTCAACAAAGCAAATCAATACACCCGCCACTCAACGACATTCTTGTCATCGCCCTCTTCCTTCACCGAGAAAACCGCTTCCGTCAAAGCAGACCAGGTTCCCGCTGAGAAAGTCCGCGCACAAATCTTCTGGGTGGCCGACAACGGGACAAGACCGGTGTACTCGATCGCAGTGGGAGAAAGACCCGCCGACTGGGTAACCGTCTGAGGAACACGCGGGTCCGTCCCATCGGTCGTGTAATAAATCTTGCCGCCAGCGGTCTTGCTGGTCATGGCCAATTTGAACCCGGGCAGAATGACCCCGCCATATTGATTGAAGTCGGGCGCTTCCACAGACGGGTAAAGTCCCGCTGTCCGAAACTGTCCCAACACCACCTGCGTCCGATTCTGCCCACCAGCCGGCACGGTGAAATACTGAAAACGAATGCGCCGCTGTTCGGGCAGCCAGTCGGCGTCACGCGTGAAAGGCAAATCGGGGCGCATGCGATCACCCCAGCGGGCCGATTCCGCCACCATGGGACGGTCAAGCCGCTCCGCCCAATACATCCAGCGCGCGTCGCAGGCCTGCGGTGTCAGAGCGCCCTGATTGAACAAATGGCGGCGCAAGTGATCGGCAAATCGGAGCCGGAATTCCGGATTGGCGCGCAATTGGTCGTAGATGTAGGCGCAGGTATTGCCCACATTGGCGCCCGTGAGGTTATCGTTGACCCCGCGGACCGCCTCTTCCGTATCCCAACAGAAAAAGTAGAAACCCGCTCCCGCTTCCCGCTTGCGTCCGGCATAGACATTGTTGTCCTGCCAGTCCCAGTTTCCGATAAAGATTTCCATAATCATGTAATCTATGAAACTTTCAATATCGAGGTATTGCTGGATTGTGTCGTAGGCGGCAGGAGTCGAGACTCCCTGACCAGCCAGATTGATGAGCGTATTCCAAGCCGTCAAATCGCCCTCGAGAGCGGAAGGACCCGTCCCCCGATGGAAGTTGATAATGTCAAATCCGTTCGGCGAATTTTCCAGATAGGACTCCATAAAATCCGCGTCGGGCCGTTCCGTCAGATTGTAGAGTCCCCAGTAGAGTCCGTTGATATACAGATGCACAAAACGGCCGTGTGCGGTAATCCCCCCCATATCGCGCTGACAGTCGCGCCCGAACTGATCCCGGATGTACTGACACACCGAAAGCGCCCCCTCGCTGCGCCAGGGGCTTGGCCAGACCTCGCCGTTGCCGGAACGCAGAACCAATTTGTCAAAACTCTCCACCGGGGAATCCGGGAAAAGTCGGTATTTCAATTTTCCGGTCCCATATTCAGACCGAAAATACAGACGGAATGCCTTCTTCAGCATTTCCGGGAAACGATTCCATCCACCATGCATCCTGATTCCGCAATCGGCCTGAAATCCTTCCGCCCCCTCCGGGTCAATCCACTCCACAGAAATCCGGCGTTCCCACTCTTCTCCAGACTGAGTTGCATTGGGGTGCAATCCTCTGGTACGCCCGAACAGATCGTCCAGATTCCACACCAGAGAGAGAGTAGGGATTCCCCGCAAGGCGTCTTGAACATTGAAATCCAACCCATCGCGGTCCTTGAGTGGCACGTTGTTCACCACATCGGGGTCCATTTCATAGTCCGATTTGTCCGTGAGTGGGGAAACAACACCCGGGCCATCCCCCCAGTTCGCAGGAAATCCGTCAGGCAAAATCGGCTGCCGTACCACATCTTCGAGATAGAGGTAGGTCTGGGTTTCAACATCGCCCGGACGGAATCCGGGTTTGAAAGCAGCCACACGCAATACGGAGGTTTTAGAAATTGAAACCGGTCCCGTGTAGAGTGTTCCGGATGTTTCGGTCGGCGCTGTCCCGTCCAGAGTGTATCGAATAATGGCGCCGGGAGTCGCGCTTTGCATATTGACCAGAATGGGTTGATCGTAGAATCCCCGGCCCGGAAAAACAGCCACCTTGTCCACAAACCCTAGGTACCCGCCCTGATTGGGTTCACTCGGCGTGGGATAATCAAGGTATTGATTCATCCCCGCAATCGCCTTGTTCAGACTTCCGGAAATGAGGAACTCCGTACAGGACGTGGAGCGGGTAAGACCCTGCAGGGCCAGAACATTCTCGCCCGAACGCAAATCGCCGATGTGGGCGGACAGATCGAAAGTCTCCTGCTCGAAGGCCAGCAATGGCGAACGTTCCGTTTCGGCAACCGAATTGAAAACCGGGAGCGACGGCGCATTCTGACGAGCGCACTCCACCCCATTCAACCAAGCCACAAAACCGTCGTCATAATTCAGGTTGAGCAGTAGTGTATTGAAATCCAGAGGAAACGTCACATTGAACGGGATGCGGAGATAAGCCGAAGTGGCTTTTCCGCGCATGACGGCATCCAGATCGGTCTCGATCATCTTCTTCATCGGAGACTCTTCCGTTAGGTCCAGTGGAGAAAGACCCGCGGCCAGCGCCTGAATCTGTTCCGGCGTCAACGCGCGATCCCAGATCGCAAAATCGTCCACTTTGCCGCCATAACTCATGCTGCCGTTGTAATCGCCCGCCCCGATTGCGAAATACCGAATTACCGGAATGGGCGCAGTGTTGTTGCCATCCAGAAATAGCGCGCCATTCTGCCAGATCTGCTTGACGTTTCCATTTTTCAGAAAAACGTAATGATTCCACCGCCCTTTCCACTTCGTCGTGTCCGTTTCGAGTTTGGAAACGCGACTGATGCCGGGCGAAGGACTTCCCGTATCCCAATAAATGGTCTGATCGCTCCAGGGGACATGGGCGCCGAGGGAACGTTCCCCGCTTCCATTCGCCGCATTGGTCGCCCAGAAGGAAGAGTCGTTCGCCGGCTGATCGGATCCGCCGAAAATCCACAGACTGATCGTCACTTTATCGTTCACGACAATCGAATCGAAAGCGCCCTGCTCCGCCGCGAGAACCTTGACAATCGCCCCACTGTTGGCGGTTCCAAAATCCATCGCACGGTCCCCCGGCATACCCGTGTGCCCCCCTGAGTCCGCCGTATAAACCGGCTTTCCAGTCCCTCCCCCTCCATTCAACTGAGACTGGCTGGCCACCTGGCCATCCAGCCCATGTCCGCTCGAATCGCGCGCCACGTTTGGCGAAGACGCATCGTCAAAACTCCAATATCCCAGCGGCGCAAATCGCTGCGGAGCGGAAACAAAACCGACTCCCCCACTTCCCTGAATCCATCCGGCCGTGGTGGAATCGTCGAACGGTTCTCCCCCTCCCGTCCAGGAATCGCCCAGATTTCCATGGGGCGGAACCCAAACGCGAACATCGTGTTGTGCAGGTACCAGCGGATCCAACAACACCCGAATACCGGAGCCATAGGAAATATCGTCGCGCTGCGGGGGGAAAACGGGAGAAAACTCGGTGGCTCGAGTCAGACCATCCGGTTGAATCAGCGCCAGGTACTCACCCTCGCTTTTGAGTTTGAAATTGGTATGCAGTTTCCCGGCAACATCACGCCGGTCTTTGTCGGAAGCGAACACCACCCGGAACCCCTGAGGCCCCAGAGTCACAGCCGGAAACACCCACTTTCTCAAATCGTCCGAATCGTCCGTCAGCGACCATCCGGCCAGAGAAACCGTCGTATTCCCCTTGTTCTCGATCTCGATCCAATCGGAGAAATCGCCATCTTCATCCTGAAGAGTGGAATCGTTGGCCGCCATGAATTCACTGATGACCACGGGCAAGTTCTCCGCCCCCTGTACCCTTCCGCAGAACATCAGACCTTCCAGACAAAGCACAAAAATATAGACGGCCAGGGGGAACATCGTCCGGCGATACTTTTCGTTCACGATACTCGTCACATGCAAAGTCATTTCATCACCCTATTCAGCCTGAAAGCATCCGATCAAACACCCATTCTTACGATTCTATGCGTGTTTCCGGCAAACTGTCAAGATACCAGAGACTCCCGATATTCCGCTTGCACCCGACAGACAATTTCCGTATTTTCGGCGCACGTGGTATCGCCTGACCAAGGCTGGTCACCACACCCATGAAAAAGCAGGAGGACTTCTTCGACATGACGGCTCAGATTATTGACGGAAACGCCATGCGCGACGCCATTCTGGCGGAAACCGAAGCCGAGGCCAAAGCCTTCACAGAGCGCACCGGTATCGTGCCCGGACTGGTCGTGATCCTCGTCGGTGAAGATCCGGCGTCCCAGTTCTATGTCCGCAGCAAAGAGAAAACCTGCTTGAAGATGGGCTGGTTCAGTCAGGTCCACCACCTCCCCGCCACTTCCACCCTCGAGCAGGTCGCCGACAAGATCGAAGAACTCAACGCCGATAAACGCGTCCACGGCATTCTGATGCAACTGCCTCTTCCCGGCAACCTGGACGAACAATACCTCCTCGAACGCATTGACCCGGCCAAGGATGTGGACGGATTTCACCCCATGAACTTCGGTCGTCTGGCGCTCGGGTTGCCCGCCTTTGTCCCCTGTACGCCCAAGGGAGTCATCGAGATGCTGATCCGCTCGGGCATCGAAACCAAGGGCAAACGCGTCGTCGTCGCCGGACGCAGCAACATCGTGGGCAAGCCCCTCGCCCTCCTGCTCGCGCGCAAGGGCAAAGGCGCCGACGCCACCGTCACGATCGTCCACTCGCGCAGCGCGGACATGCCTGCCGTCTGCCGCGAGGCCGACATCCTGATCGCCGCCCTGGGCCAGCCCGAAATGATCACGCCCGAGTACGTCAAACCCGGCGCGGTCGTCATTGACGTGGGCATCAACCGGGTCGAAGACCCCTCCCTGGCCAAGGGCTACCGCCTGGTAGGCGATGTCCACACCGAATCCGTCCGCGAGATTGCCTCAGCCATCACCCCCGTCCCGGGCGGCGTGGGCCCCATGACCATCGCCATGCTCATGACCAACACCCTCGAAGCGGCCCAACGCAGCGCCGGAGAATAAGAGAAAGAATTCAAGTCCATTCGGCTGAAGGCGTTTCCTCTCCTTTATTGGAGAGGAAACGCCTTTTCAATTATCTGACCTATGGGTTTGTTTTCCTGAACGGGATAGGGCACGACCAGAGTTCCTTGCCATGTCGTGTATCTGAGGCCATGAAGTATAAACGGTCCCCACAGGCGGCAAGACGTTGGGAAAAACCATAGTCTGAAGGCGCAATCGTCAATAACCCCACACGGTCCGTCTGAAGATCGGTTGTACCGGCGTCGGTTCCGTCACTTTCCCAGATTCGGACCTGATTTTTTTCTTCCGACATGAAATAGACCCGGTCCTTGTAGGGAAGCCAGTACAAGAATTTAGCCGCCGCTCTCACCTGCAGCAAATCTTTCACTCGAGATGTTCCTTCCGGGGTTCCATCAGTCTTCCAGAGTTGATAGAAAGAGTCCTTTTCTTGATAAGAAGAAATTACGAAGAGTAGAGAATCACCAATCGGGGCATACTCCAATATGCGTTGTTGCCTGTCAGGTCCATAGGCTTTTTTTGTCCCGGCGGGTGTACCATCCGTACTCCAGATTGCGAAATTGTCATAACCGGATTCCAGGGTTTTGAAAAAGACCTTTTTCCCCGCAACAGCCAGATTACTGGGAGAAATATCAAATTGGCCTTTCTGATTGAGAGAATAGGTTTCCTTCGGGTGTACATTAAGCGCCCAGAGATTCCGAGGGACAAAAGCCCCTGTTCTCACTTTTTCTGAGGTCGTGAATAATAATTGCGACCCGAGAACAACCGCTTCCTGACATTCATTATCAGGCGCGTTGAGGGACTCGAAAATTCGGGTTCCACTCACTGTCCCGTCGCTTTCCCAGATTTCGATACTTTTATCGCCCACCCTTTCAAGGAAAAGGAACATTTTATCCTGGAAGGGCAACATGAGCGTCACATTCCGGTCAAACTCTTTCAGAACCTTTGTTCCTTCCTGATTCCCGTCACTCGCATACAGAATCGTCTGCTTCGCATCCTTTGTTTTCTTCAGAAAAAGAACCTGCTTGCCCAAACTCCGAATGGGGAAACGATCATCCTGGTCATTTTTTCCCTTCGGAAATTCCAGCATGCGGGTTCCCGAGGTGGTCCCATCGGTTACAGTCAGCCAATACTTGGAATACATGCTGTAGTCATTCTGGATTTTCCGATAGAAACTCATGAAAAAGAATCGTCCATCAGTTGCCGCACAATCGCGGAAGATACGGTCCATAACACAGGTCATATCGCTCTTGACACATTCAGCCTTATCTCCCACAACCTTCCACAGACCTTCTCCACTAGAGAAGAAAAGTTGGTCTCCCGAATTCGCCAGATTCATGCTGGAAGTGGAACCGTCTTCCAACTTCGCATTTCGAATTCTCCGCGTTCCGGAAACCGTTCCGTTACTCATCCACAATTCCGGTCCCTGTGCGCCCGGAGCAACAAAATAGAAGCATTTCATAGCTTCAATAAAACGAACCGGAACATCTGGTGCCATCGGTATGGATTGAATCTTTTGAAGGCCGTCCGGTTTCCCATTTGTCCGCCAAATCACAAAATTCCCGTTTTCCCGTAAGCCAAAACAGAAATGCTTCTTCAAGATCGCATGGGATATTGCACCGCTATAAGGAACGTCAGACCTGTTGGCGGGAGACAAGGGGATGGGTGATTTCGCGTTCCAATCAGTTTCCCACATTTCCTCCCTTGCCCCCCTCTTTATGGAAAACAAGAGTATTTTGTCCAGAAATGCCATAATTTCGAAAGCCCCATCAGACAGAGAATCATTGGCACTGAATACTTGAAATTCATGCGTCCCCTGTGGGGTTCCATCACTGATCCAAAACTGTTTCTTCCCTCTACCAGCCCCTCGCTCCTGAAAAACGAGTAGCCCCTTTGAAACGGCAAAAACTCCGGAATTCACGATATCCCTGGCATATATGGGATGATCGAAAAATGATATGCCCGTAAAAGGCCCTCCAAGTTTTATCGTTCCTTCAGCAGTACCATCGGTCTTCCATAACTCGACAGGAGAATTGATGGGAAATTGTTGCGTTGGCTCGAAAAAGAAAACATTGTCTCCTGACGGAATTAGAGTCGGCGTTCTCGATTCATAAAAACACTTTGTTCCTTCCGAAGTACCATCACTCTTCCAGAACTCGAATCCGGGGAATCCCACTCCGGCTTTTCTCTCTTTTTGAGCCGCCCAGATCAGATCATCGCCCCGCATGCAGATGGAATTGGCAATATACTGGCCGTCCCGGGCGGGCATTTCACTGGTTCCGGCAGAAAAGGTATTCGAAGACCTGAACGTATAAATGGGGACCGTTCCCTCCAGCGTCCCATCCGTCTTCCAGATCTGCTGGGTGATCTTTTTCTGGGTGTGGGCATAAAAAAAGACACAATTCTTCCCAGACAGAAAATTGTACGGGTCGGACGGCGCGGCATCCGATCCGGCAGGGAACACCGGAATTGTCCCCACTTCCGTTCCGTTACTTTTCCAGAGATACCGTTGGGAATCCGCTGACTTAGCGGAGAAAAAAACCAGATTCTTCCATGGAGTGATTTCAACCGGTTGAGAAGAACCTGCGCCGGGAAGAACATCCACAACTCTCTGACACTCTTCGCTCCCCTCGCTGGTTTTCCAGAGTTCAACTCCGTGTTCCCGATCCCATCCGGCAAAAAAAAGATGCTTCATCGCCTTTGAGTACGTAGGCCCCATGTTCTGATACGGCCCAAAATCGCGCGGTTTCTGGTTCAAGTTGATCACCATCGAAAGACCGCCCGAGTCCGTCACGTCCTCCCGCTGAACAGGTCTTTCTTTTAACCAACAAGCCTGAAAGCAAAGAAAGAACAAAAGCAGAATACCGAAAGAAAAACTCAACAGACGCATATAGTGATTCCTCTCAAATTAGCCGATTCTACTTTTATAGAACTTTCTTCTGCAGAATAATGCTATCCAGATTTTCATTTTTTCGTCACCAGCACACACCCAGCCCCCTCGGGTATTTCGGGGTTCAGGATACGTCCGACGGTGGGCAGGAACTCGCTGATGCCCGCTTCGAGGGTTTGACGGTAGGGCCACTCGATCCGGTCGGGGCGGTCGGAGAAAGGCGCAATCTCGAACAGACTCCGTTCTAGGCTTTCCCGGTAAAAGCGGTCAAACACCGGTTGCGAAACCAGAAGCGAATCGCCCGGGTTCAGTTTTCGAAGCAGGGTGAGGGGATCTATTGTCCGAAGGTCCAGTGGCGTCACCGGCAGGGCCGCCATGCCCTTCTCCCGGATTTGCTCGGGCGGCACACGCAGGTGGAAGGCCACGAGTTCCCAGGCAAAGGGCAGTTGGTCGTCCAGCAGGTAATAGAGTCGGCGGTTCAATGAGTTCCCCGGCTCTTCCTGAGGAACATTCCCCTTTTCACGGAAAGCCGTCAAAGCCCGCCCCAGTCCATACTCGAACACGGGTGCAGATTGCACGGGATACAGAATAAAGAACGCGGCCAGGAAAATAACAGCGTTCAGACCCCAGATGAACGCCCCCCCGCGCGCCAGCCACTTTCCACTCCCCCACCGCCGCCGAACCCAACCGCCCAGATCGAGAACACCCAAGGCGCAGAGAATCTGTGGAGCGGGCAAACCATGCAGAGTCCGCAAGGCATGGGGAATCCCCTCGTTGGTCAGGGCGGCGCTGAGCGGGGCCAGCAGAAACCAGCCGAGCAAGACCCGCTCGACCCGCGCCCGGGGGTTCCGAACCCGTTTGCAGACACGCAGCAACCCCGCCACCAGCAACGGCGCCTCGACCCACAGCATCTGGCCGAAACCGCCAACCGCATGGCGGGGATTCGCGTCCCCGGAGAAAAACAGAAACTGGGGCGAGAAGTGCGCGAGGTAGTTTTTGAGAAACACCAACGCCCGGAGGGTCAATGGGGCGTCCATGCCCCAGACGGAGAGTCGGTTGAACCGCCCCATCCCTTCGCCACTGCCGCCCAGAAGGGCAAGCAGCGTTGGAACCAGCAAGATCAGAAAAACCAAAGCTGCGGGTACCAGCGCTCGCGCGTGGCGCCCGATCTCACGCCGCCAGATCCACACCAGCAGCGCCCAGAATGCCAGCAGAAACGGCTCGGCGCCCGAATAACAGTAGAAGGCCACGGGAAAACAGACCGCGCTCACCAGCAGTGGCCCCTGGCGAACCCGTCCCTTCTGGAACGCGCCCCACAACGCCCACACCGCCAATCCCAGAGAAAGCGGAACCAGAATCCCCTGCGCCGCCCATCGTGAAAACACGAGGTGCCACGGCGAGACAACCAGAAAAAAAACTGCCCACACGGCACAACGGGTCCGGCGCGTGAACCGTATGGCCAGGCCGAAAGCCACCAGAACCGTCAACGCCCCGGCCAGCGCCGCCGGCAATCGGGCCGCCCAGACCTCCAGACCCGCCGCGGACAGAAACGGCAGGGCGCAGTACTGGTAGGCCATTGAAGTGTAGGAACCCCAGACATTGACGAAAAGAGGCGCCGGAGAAAGCGCCGGTTGGGCGACGTTTGCGCCCGGTCCGGTCAAAGATAGAGGACGCAGCTTCGTGAAATCGAATACCCCCCCGACCCGCGCCACACTGAAAGCCGAATAGGCTTTCTCCGCTTCATCGTGAAAGAATCCTGCCGGAACGCGGTCCAGCGCCACAAGCCGCGCCAGCAACGCCAATAGAAAAAGTCCGCCTGCGATCCACCGCAGGCGGACTTTTCGTTTCTGTCTGGTTCTGCCGAGGTTTGCGATCATGGGTCCGCCCTGAAAATCCTCCGGCCAGAAGCGCACGAGACTCTCAGCTCTTTTGCGCAGGAGCGACGCGATCCACCGCAGGCGCCAGTTTGCGCAAACGCTCCATCAACGCCGTGAACTTTGAGGGCTTGAGCGACTGCGGGCCATCCGAACTGGCGTGCGCCGGGTCTGGATGCACCTCGATGATCAATCCATCGGCGCCCGCCGCCACCGACGCCATCGCCATCGCTTCCACGTAGCGCCAATGCCCCGTTCCATGACTCGGGTCTATGATAATGGGCAAATGACTCAATCCCCGCACCACGGGAATAAAACTGAGATCCAGCGTGAAACGCGTGCTGGTCTCAAACGTCCGAATCCCCCGTTCGCACAGGAGCACGTTGGGGTTCCCTTCGGACAGGATATACTCAGCCGCCATCAGGTACTCGTCAATCGTGGTCGCCATGCCCCGCTTGAGCAGCACCGGCTTACCCGACCGTCCCGCCACCTGAAGGAGCGCAAAGTTCTGCACATTGCGCGCCCCGATCTGGATCACGTCGGAGAACTCGCACAACACATCCACATCCTCCGTGCTGACCAGTTCCGTAATCACCTTGAGGCCCGCCGCATCCGCCGCCGAGCGCATCAGTTTCAATCCGTCTTCCTTCAATCCTTGAAAACTATAGGGGGATGTGCGGGGCTTGAACGCGCCCCCGCGCAGGAACTGTCCGCCTTCCGCCCGTACGGTCTGAGCCACCAGGTTGATCTGCTCCTCATTTTCGACCGAACAGGGACCAGCCATGATGACCAGTTCCGGACCGCCCACCTTGACTCCGGCAATATCCAGAACACTGTTCTGCTTCTTCCACTCCCGGCTGACCAGTTTATAGGGACGCAGAATCGGAATGGCCGCCTCAACCCCCGGCATCGTCTCCAGACCCTGCAAGGGGGACTTGTCCTCGTGTCCCACACAGCCGATCACCGTACGCTCCACGCCCACGATGGGATGCGCCCGGTATCCCAGATCCTGAATGCGCGCCAACACGGCCTCGTACTTCTCCTGCGACGCACCCGGCTCCATTACCAAAATCATTTTTACTGGCCACTCCTTTCAAATGCCCCTCAAACGGGGCCTTCCAATGGGGAATAACACACTTCCCACGCGGAACATATCACAGAGATTCCGCAAAAGCCAGAACCGGATGCGGGAAAAGGAGGGAAAATAATGTTCCAGAGGGCGGAATGCAAAAATACACCTTCCGTGGGCCCCGATGCTCCGGTCCCACGGAAGGGCTGGAGAAAATCCTGAGACTCAGATTCCGTACTGCTGCAACTTATTGTACAGGGAACCCCGCGAAATACCCAACAGTTCGGCGGCTTTCTTGTGGTTGCCTTCCGTCTGTTTCAACGCTTTCCGGATCAACCGCTGTTCCACCACCACCTGCGCTTTCCGGATTTCGTCCTTCAAATCGAAACTCGAGGGTTCAAACAGGGTTTCGACAAATTCGGAGCCCCGAATCTCCTCAGGCAAATGCTGCTGCCCAATGACGTCTCCGTCGCAAAGCAGGACCGCGCGCTGCAGGATATTGATCAACTCGCGCACATTGCCCGGATAGTCGTACGCCTGCAACATAGCCAGCGCCTCGGGCGTGAAAGTCCGCACGGAACTGTGCATTTCCTTCTGGAGATTCTTCAGGAAATTTTCCGCCAACGGGATAATGTCCTCGCGCCGGTCACGCAGAGGCGGAATCGTGATCGTCAAGACGTTCAGGCGGTAAAAGAGATCCTGGCGGAATCGCCCCTCTTTGACCATATCGGCCAGAGAACGGTTCGTGGCCGCCAGAATACGGAAATCCACCGGACGCTCGACATTTTCTCCAATGCGGCGAATTTTCCGTTCCTCGAGCACCCGCAGGAGTTTCACCTGCAAATCCAGCGGCATCTCGCCAATTTCATCCAGGAAAATTGTCCCCCCCGCGACTTCCTCGAAACACCCCCGCCGATTCGAATCCGCCCCCGTGAAAGCGCCCTTCTTATGCCCGAAGAACTCGCTCTCGATCAGGTTTTCCGGAATGGCGCCGCAATTGATCGGGATGAAAGGCTTCGAACGACGGCCGCTTTGGAAATGAATCGCGCGCGCCAGCAAATCCTTCCCCGTTCCGCTCTCACCCAGAATCAAGACCGCGCTGTTTTTTTCGGCAGCCCGCCGAGCCAGTTCGAGCACATCGCGCAACACCTTGCTAACAGCGATAATTCCAGAAAAAACATAGTGCGCCTCAACCGTCTGGCGCAACGCCCGATTCTCCTGAGCCAATTCCAGCGTTCCCAGAGCGTTGCGAATATGGCTGATGAATTCGGCTTTCTCGAAGGGCTTCTTGATGAAATCGTAGGCGCCCGACCGCATCGCCTGAACCGCCATGTCAATGGTACCATAGGCCGTAACCAGAATGAACAGAGGCGACTGTGGTTTGATCTCCTGAGTGTAGCGCAAAACGTCCGTGCCCTGCGCCTCGCCCAGCGGCATATTCTGATCGCACACCACCAGATCGAACGGGCGCACCTGCAAATGCAGAATCGCCTCATCGCCATCGTGCGCCGTGGTCAGTTCCAGATCCAATTCCTGATCCAGAAAAACCCGCATGGCCTGAAGCACGGACTCCTCGTCGTCCACCAGGAGCACAGAAGGTTTCCGAACTGTTCCGTGTATTTTTTCCATCATCCAGGCAACCCGTCGAACCGGAATTCTACACTCTCTGACCGACCCAGATCCTTCATGTTTGGGACGCCCCTTCAGGGCTTTTATCTCTTTTGGGGCCGATTCCGGGGGTTCCCTTCGGTCACCCCCGGCTACTCACGGTCGCCCCCTCCGGGGGCTGAAAAACTCAATAGATCCCATCTTCATCCAATCTTTCAATCCCAAGATGAAGGATCAAGGTGACTGACGCTTGATGGGAAAACAGGGGTATCCCCAAAACATTTGGAATCTATCGGCCAACACCGGGCGGAAAGAAACGCATCATCTCGACTTCCTTCTAAACACGATGAGCGAGCAAGTCAACAGAAAGTTGATTCTGGTTGAATTGCCGGAAGGCCTTATGCTACACTAAATTCAATGTGCAATCGCCTTTTTTTACTCTTTGTTAGAAGGACCTGGCTATGTCAAACGCCCAGGAACTCATTGACAGACGCATCCGGCAGTGGGAACAGGACCGGATCGGCATGCTCTCAGAACCAGAAGGAAACGGGCGAAATTCCTCGTCCGTACGGCGCCCCGCGCTGGCGCTCTCGCGCGAACTGGGATCCGGCTCCCGCCTGGTAGCCGAAGAACTGCATATCCGCACCAACTTCGAGATCTGCGGATCGGCGCTCATCAAGGAAATCGCAGAAAACATCCAAGTCAGCCGCCAACTCATAGATCGGCTCGACGAACGCTCCCGCTCCCGCATCGCCACCCTGTTCGAGTCCTTCTTCTGGGGCGAATCCCAAGTCAAGCAGGCCGACTACTTCCGCTCTCTGGTCGAAGTTATCAGCGCGCTGATTGAACAAGGCAGCGTCATCCTCCTGGGCCGGGGCGCCCACTTCCTCCTGCCAGAGAAAATGGGGCTCCGTGTCCGCCTGATTGCACCGCTCGAACGGCGCATTCAAAACATCTCAAAGTATTACAACATTGACAGCGATGCCGCTCTTGAACGCATTCAGACCAGCGACCGGCAGCGCGCCGAATTCGCCCGAACCTATTTTAACAAAGAACTCGACAACCCCTCCGATTACGACCTCGTTCTCAACATGGGAAACCTGTCCACGCACACGGCGACCAACATGATTGAGAATGCCCTGTCGGCCCTGGAATCCCAGGAACAGAACTGCTTGTTCCCCCCGGCCTCACCGTCAGCACCGGATTTTCCGCGGATGGGATCTTTTTTTTCATCGAACGGATACTGAGCCGTCCGTCGGATACCCGGAACGGTTCCCATGCGGGACACCCAGGACACCTCTTTCCAATTCGACGGGGTCTTTGCCGTTTTCACGGCAAAGACCCCGGAGACTTCCAGATCAGATAAAGATAACGGTCACTTCGCCGCGTCGGCCTGAGCCGTCCGCACATCGGTTCCCTGTTCGATCGCCACGCGGAACCCGACATCGAAAACCTTCTGCCACGGCTGGTAGTTCAGACGGAACGCCGAGCCCGCACGATACGGACGGTCGTACCACGACCCTCCGCGTACCACCCGGCTCCCCTCTCCATCCAGCGCGTTGCGCCCATCCCCGTCCTGGTACGGATAGGGACGATAGAGCGAACGCGTCCACTCGGCCACATTGCCGTGCATGTCGTTCAATCCCCAGGCATTGGGCTGATACTTGGCGACCGTTGTCATGATGCGTTCGCCATCATTGAACCGGCGATCCATCGGCAGGTAAGCTTCGAACAGGCTGGGGTTGTCTATCGGTTGCGGATTGATCCCCCGCACGCAAAGGCGCTCCATGGACTTGTCGGCCAGATTGGCCAGCTTTGAGAAATCGGCATTTACGTCGCCATAGTTCAACGGAGTATCCGTACCCGCCCGGCAAGCCCACTCCCACTGCGCCTCAGTCGGCAAGACGCATTTCTCGCCCGAATTTTTACCCAACCACTCGCAGAACGCCACCGCTTCCTTCCAGGAAACCCGAATCGCCGGATGAGTCGGATCATTCACCGGATACCCAGGCGTCGTGTGGTCCTTGTGCTGCTGGTCGAGAATCTGGCTCTTGTGCTGCTCGTCGAACCGCTGGAACTGCCCCAACGTCACTTCGTTCACGCTCAACCAGAACGGCTTTTCGATTTTCACAGACGTCCGCGCGTTTTCATCGGGTGTCCCCGCCGAATTCCCCATCACGAATTCCCCGCTTGGAATCAAAACAAAGTCCATCTTGACCCCATTGCCCAAATCGAGCGTCCGCCGCGTCTGAGCGCCCGCAGCCGCCTGCAATTTCTTTGCCTCTTCGGCATTTAAGGGCCACTGCGCAAGTTTGCTCTCGAATTGGGCGGGACGGGTTGGGTGTTTCGGTTGTACAAACGCCGGCGCCTCGGGCACAGGTGGCATGATTTCAGGATCTTCCGGACGATTGGCCAGCAGTTTGCGCATTTCCATACGCCGTTCATGGAAATTTCCCGGAAGCGGACGTTGTTCGGCCCAATTGCCATGATCCGGCACGTTGAGATCAATCCAGGCGTAAAGCCGTCCCCACGCCTCAGCGTCCAATTCCACTCCGTGGTGGCCCTTCTTCAAAATCTGAACCAATTCGCTGGTGTCGGCATAGAATTCCATCGGTTCCAGAAGCGCGTAGTCGCTCTCGGGTCCCGGCCGCCGGACGAAAGGATGCAACGCCAAGTAAGCCGATGTGAAACGGTTTCCATCTATCCCAACCACATCCTTTTCCTTCCGCGAGAAATCCGGAATCTTCTCTCCATGCCGCTCTCCCCCATCGTGACACCCGACGCAGTACTTGTCCAAAACCGGCTGCACTTCGCGCTTGAAACTGAATCCACGCGCTGGCCCGTGCCACGGTTCGATTTCCGCCGGACCCTGGCGGCTCGCCAGGGTCTGACGGGGCAGGGGCGTCTGGTTCTGACTCTCGTGGCATCCGGCGCAGGAAAGCGTCTCACCCGGCATCGCCGCAAACCAGCTGCGCATCAACTGAACCGCCTTCCCTTCGGCATCGAGCGGCTGAAGAGCGATCGGCATATTGGCGGGTACGCGGAACATGGCCGACCCATCTTCCTGAACCGGCACAGTGCCCAGAATGCGATGTACGTCCCAGGCGCCTTCGACCGCCACATTCACATGTCCCCCCATTTGCGGATAGGAATAATGGAACTCGAACAGGCGCAGTTGTTTCACTGTTCCCTTCGGCACCCCTTTCAGCCCCGGTCCCGAGTACACATCGGTCAGGTACACCACCGCATCCTGCTTTTTGGGGTCCACACGGTCGGGAATAACCGGTGGCCGGGCTATTTTCTTCACGGGAACCGGCTCAAAGAGCACATTGCCCGGCAGTTCCTTGATCAGCGTCATGTTGTCGAACACGTCCACCAGGTAAATCCCCCACAGCGCCGTAGCCGTGGGCTGACACGCCACCAGAAAATACTTGTCGTTCAGCGGGTACGGATGGAGGAACTTCGGCCACACGTCGTCCACAAGCCGGTCCATAACGATCGGCTCGACCTTTTTCCCAAAACCGGGAATCCGCTGCACCGCGCCATCGGCGCTGGTACGCCCCTTGGCCGTGTCGAGAATCACCAGTTCCCCCATACGCGTCACTCCGTGGTGCCCGGAAGCAACGGTCACCACCTTGGTCTTATCGCCGGGGATCGGACGCGTGTAGAATTTTGAATTGGGCCAGTAGCCATTGCTCCCATAATAACAGAACTGCGAGGTACCGTCGGGATTCATTGTGAAAATCAGACGCGTGAAATAGTGCGCCGTGTCGGAATACTCCCAGCGAGTGTAAAGGATACGCCCGTCGTTCATCACCGTCGGACACCAGTTGTGGTCCTGATCGAACGTCAACTGACGCATGTTCTGACCGTCCGCATCCATCACGCACATGTTCGCCACCGTGTCGGCTCCGCCCACGCACGGCACGCCATGAAACGCCGCCGTGGAACCGAACATGATCTTGCCACTCGGCAGATAGCAGGCATCGTAGTTGTCAATATCCGGGTACGTCCCCGGTGTGACCTGACGCAGGTTCTGACCGTCCACGCCGATTTCCCAGATCTGCCACCGGTTGTGGTTCCCGATCATCGAGAAAAGCATTTTGTCCGCGTCGAAGTTCAAATCCACATCCGCCACGCAAATCGGCTTCTCCGGTTTGTAGAGAGGCTTCAGCTGCGGTTGTTCGGAACGATAATCGGAAAGGCGCATGATTTCATTGTCAAACCCCGACCGCGCCAGCGAACAGTTGCCCTGCCAGTTTTGCGGCAACCCCAGCGCCGGACTGGACTCGCTGCGCCGGATCACCAGCATTTCGTCGAAATCGAGCGCCGGGTTGGCCAGCAGCGCCTCACGCTGCAACGCCGCCATCGCCTGCATGTCCCCAATCGCGGACGCTTCGCCTTTGCCCAACCCTTCCTGAATCGCCGGCAGTTTCTTTTCAAACATTTCAAGCTTCTGCAGGTACGCGTCGCCGTTTTTGTAGGCCGCGCCATGCGTCGCGCGCAAGTCCTCAATGGCCCGGCGCAACGCGGGCAGGTTCACCTGCGCCATTTTCTTCTGTCCCTCGCGGGCCAGGCACACATCGGTATAAAGGGTCAACCAGGCGGAGTCTTCCGGCGCCGTTTTCGCGTCCTGCAACGATTTCAGACGGGCCGCAAAAACCTGCCCCCCCTTTCCCTCCAGAGCCTGAAGCGCCTTGGCGATCAGATTGGTTTCAAACTCGGCGGTGCGGCCCGGCTGGAAAAAGGCCACTTGCTGATCCTGCGGCAGATCCTGCAACACCCACGCGCACATCTGCGGAAAATCCTGCTGCAATTTTTCCAGGACCGCATCGAATGATTTCTCGGAACCGGACGCGAAATAAAAACCGTGCCCCCCGCTGATGTTGTAAATCTTCATCAGCAATTCATTTCCGCCCTTTTGCAAGTCCAGCGTCAGTTTATCCCGACCGGCGCCCGCTGAACGCGGCACGTTGTGCGAATGGATCTTCTTGCCATTCAACCAGATCTCGATCCCATCGTCACTGCCCACTTCAACCGGCAGCGGCATCGCGTCTTTGGCCTGAATCGTGCGGAACAAGTACGTAGCGACCTTGCTCTTTCCCCCCTGCAAGGCCTGAGTCTTGCCATCCACAAACTCTGGGCTTTGCTTCCACATTTTCTCTCCACCCGCCCCGGCCGCATTCAGATCCACCTTCGCGTCCGTGAAGTGAAGTTCCTCAAAGTTCGAACATGCCAGAGGAGCCGTGACCGACCAGGCCCCGAATTCCACTCCGGAAACACTTCCCGAGTCCGCCGCCAGTTTTGCGCGGGTCGCCAACAGGGTTTCGCCCCAGGAATCCTTCTTCACATAATCGTCCACTCCGGCCCCAAGCGCGTTCCCACACAACAGAACCAAGCCCCACAACAGAATTTGAACATGCCATTTCAGATCCGACCTCATATTTTTCTCCTCTCACACAGGATGAAATCCACGCTTTCGTCTATCCCCGGCTATCGGGAACGACGGCCTCGATTGCGCTATTAGGGCTGCAAAACGGCCTTTTCTTTGATTTTCGCACACACTCCCCACCGAAATTATCCGCACTCATATCATCCACAATAAAGAAACACCGGAACATTAGACTTCGCTCCGGTCTTTTTGTCAATTCAAAGTCGAATAAAATTGAACAAAATTTACCACGGGTTTTCAGATGGAATTCTATAAAAACAATCCCTGTTCTGCCGTCCAGACACACGTGATCTTCGAACACGCGCGGGTGGCCGCCTGATTCAGAAAACTCACAAGAAAGACCTTATCGCGGGGCAGACGTCCCTCAAGCGGCAACAGGTTCGAGGAGTGGTTCGCCCGAATCACACACGAATCGAGTTCCAGGCCCGACACAATCGCCTCCAACTCGGCCAGAATCTCACGATCACTCAGTGGCTGAAACTCCCCCCGCTCCGCCTGCCGATAAAGCGGAGTGCCCGGCAACAGAATCGCCGTCAAAAACGATACCTGACGCGGCTGCATGGCGTTGAGAACCCGAACGGTCTCCCGCACATGGTCCCCGGACAGTTCCCGCCCCCCAATCCCCAAAAGTCCGATGACCGAAATCTTGATGCCCGCTTCCCCGGCCCGCCGCACACACGCCACCATGTCCTCGGGCGTCGCCCCCTTCTGAATGCGATCGAGAACCTGCGCACTCCCACTCTCCATTCCCAGATACCCCTGGGTGAACCCATGTGATCGAAGGACTTGCAACTGTTCTATCGTCAGCCCCAACACATCGCGTGCGTTGACATAGGCCGCAATCCGTCGCAGATGGGGAAACCGCTCCTGCAACCGAACGCAAACCGCCCGAAACGGTTCATACCCCGCCGCCAGCGCGTCGCCATCACACAGGAACACCCGGCGCGTCTCCGGCGCCAGACGCGAAGCATCCTCGATATCCTCAAACACATCCTCCAACGCCCGCACACGAAATCGCTTGTCGCGATACATGGCACAGAAGGTACACCGATTGTGCGAACATCCGACGGTCAACTGAACCAACAAACTTTCAGCCTCAGACGGCGGACGATAGATCTTGCCTTCATATCGCATGGCGAATCCTCCCGAGAAACAAAACATCCCGACCGGGACGACTTTACACGCGTCCACAGTCAGGATGCCTTGTACCACCTCTCAAAGATGAAAGCAATATGACCCGAAGACCGGGAAACTCGAATTCCGCCGCTTCGTATCCTCAGCCATGAAAACGGCGCTCGAAACAGTATCCACTTTTTCCTGTCTGAGCGTTTTGATTTTTGACGACTTTTTTCAGGCTGGCGGTAATCTGACCGATCTTCTCCGCTTTGTCGGGGCAGTGTTCAGCCAGATTCTCACTGGTCACCACCGCCAGGCTCAGTGTCACCAGGGGAACTTGAACCTGTTGTCCCGACCGATCTGTCGTCTCGTACCCGCCTTCCTCCCAATGTTTCGCCTGGAACAGATCCGCCTTGGCCCGATCGAAAGTCCGGCAAAGCGATTCCAGTCGCTCCTGCGACAGAATCGAATCGGCGATCGCCACGAAATCGTCTCCGCCAATGTGTCCCAACTGAACATTCCCGGGAGAGGATGACACAAAATCGGAAAGAATACTGGCCGTGCGGCGAATCATGCGGTCACCCAGAGAAAAACCATAGACATCGTTGTATTCCTTGAACCGATCCAGATCCGCATATAAGACACTGAAATGCGGAAGCGCGACCGTTTCCTGAATCCATTGCTCGATGATCCGGTTGCCCGGCAGATTGGTCAACGGATTGGCGTCGGCGGCAATCTTGATCTCGAGACCGATGAATTGCGTAAGCAGCTGTTTCATGGTCACAATGCCCACATAGTGTCCCTGATCGTCCGTCAGCACGACGGGATCGTAGATTTCCTCACGGGAACGGTTCATGGCCATGTGCCCGAGTGACGAGATATCCGTGTGGAAATTGACCACCAGCGGAGAGGGACGCCCAATCTCCTCAATGTAGCGTTTGGACATGAGCGAATACCCGAAGCGGCCACCCGTATTGGCGTAAAGGGAAGCGCGGTCAACCAGGGAAACCGGATATCTGTCATCAAGCACCACCACATGATCCAGCGAGGCATTTTCCCGGAACAATTGATCCAGGTCTTCGCAACACATGCTCCGGGTCTGAAAAACCGGCGTTGGAACCATCAGGCGCTCCAGAACGCACTCGCGCGCCCGAAGCGGTGAATGGTACTTGTCGAACAGATCGCGCAACTCGCCCCTCATTTCAGGGGACACCGTTTTGATGTCCGGCCCCGGCCTTCCCAGATAATACCCTTGCCCATACCGGATACCCAGGCGCACCACCGTCTGCAACTCTTCTTCCGTCTCAATTCCTTCGGCAATTATCATGCTGTCCACATTCGACGAAAACCCCTGAATCGCCTTGATCAGATATTGCTTGTAGGAACGCTTGTGGATATCGCTGATCAACTCACGGTCAATTTTCAGATAGGTCGGAGAAGCCGCCACCAGTGTAATCAGGCTGCTGTGGCCCGCCCCGAAATCATCCAACGCGATATCGAAACCCTGGGAGCGGTAATGCTGGATCATCTCCTTGAAATAATCATAATCCTCGACCTGACTCGTTTCGGTTATCTCGAGGACAATGCGCCGCTGATGAATCCCCAATGCGTTCAGACTGCTGATCGTGAATCCTTTTCCAAAACGGGAGTCGTTGAAAATATGCGGGCTGACATTCAGAAAAAATCTCGCATCCGGAACCTCGTCCGAAATCTGCGCAATACGCTCCATGGCCCGATGCCGGCACACGCACTCCAGATCCCAGCACATCCCCCACTGGCGCGCCATCTCGAACATGAACGCCGGATTTCGAAATGGCTCGGGAGCGCGCGACAAGACTTCATAGCCGAACACCTCTCCCGAAAACAAATCCACAATGGGTTGAAAGTACGGTTCAATCCAGCGATTCTGAATAATTGCCTGGAGTTGCTCGCGTTGTACAAACTCCTCTTTCCGCTCTGATGACACGCACTCGGACAACGACACGACCATGACCCGCTCCTTTCTCTCCTTCCACGGATTCCCAAAACAACCAGCCAGAACAACACAACCGGTCTTGTTTTCTTCATATCAAATGGAAGCGCCTGGAGACAAGTTAGGATTCCATAATGAGCGTTAGAATTCCGTGAGAACATTCCGCCTGACTCCAATCAGGCTCTTTTCGGAAACCCTTTTTTCTTGGCACTCCCGCCCGGTCGTGATAGCCTCGTACAGAATCAATCTGGACCGTCCCCCATGCGGGGGAAATGGACACCCCGATGTGAAGGAACATGACCCATGCTTCGTTTCTCATCCGCGCTTCTGGTCGCGGGACTGACAGTCCTGCCGATCGCCTCCCACGCGGCGGAAGAAAAAGCCGCCGAACTCCGGATCCCCGTCAAAGACTATGTGGAAAAAATGAAAGCCGGCTGGATCGGCCAGATGGCCGGCGTCGGCTGGGGCGCTCCCACTGAATTCAAAACCATGGGGGCTATCATACCCGCCGACCAGTTCCCAAAGTGGAAACCCGAGGATGTCAACCAATACAACCAGGACGACATCTATGTCGAGATGACCTTCCTCCAGACCCTCGAGAAAAACGGACTGGATGCCTCGATCCGCCAGGCGGGCATTGACTTCGCCAACAGCGGGTACGACCTCTGGCACGCCAATTTCTACGGACGCAACAACCTGCGGGAGGGGATTGCCCCCCCCGATTCGGGCCACCCGAAATACAACAAACACGCCGACGACATTGACTACCAGATCGAGGCCGATTTCTCCGGCCTGATCGCTCCCGGCATGCCCAACCAGGTCCTCGCGCTCGGGGAAGTCTTCGGGCGGTTGATGAATTATGGGGACGGTCTTTACGGAGGGCAATTCGTCGGAGGCATGTACGCGGCGGCCTTTTTCGAGAAAGACATCGAGAAAGTTGTTCAAGCCGGTCTCGCCTGCGTCCCCGAGAAGAGTCAGTTACACGAATGTATCAGCGACGTCCAGAAGTGGCACAAGGAAAACCCAAACGACTGGGAGAAAACGTGGAACCTGGTGAATGAAAAATACCACAAAAACCCAGCCTACCGGAAATTCTCGTGCGACAAGGGCAACTTCAACATTGATGCCAAAATCAACGCCGCCTATATCGTGCTGGGACTGCTCTACGGGAAGGGCGACCCAGACAAGACCATCGAGATTGCGTGCCGCAGCGGTCAGGACTCCGACTGCAACCCGTCCAGCGCGGCGGGCGTGCTGTTCACAACGCTCGGCTTCGGCAACCTGCCTGACCGCTTCAAATCCGCCCTCGACACCACCCCCACGTTCAGCCACACCCCCTACACCTTCCCGAAACTGACCGAGGTGTGCGAACAACTGGCCCGTCAGGCCGTGAAGAAAAACGGCGGACGCATCGAGAAGGATGCGTCGGGCGCGGAGACCTTCATCATTCCAGCCCAGACACCCAAGCCTGGAAAACTCGAACAATGCTGGGAACCCGGTCCTACCACCGAGAGCAAATTCACGGACGCCGAACGCGCGCAGATCAAAGCAAAACCGGAAAAACCTAAATGAGGCGTTTCTCATCCGGTGGTTTTCCGACGGGCAACGGGTATCAAAAAATCTTATGAAACACGGGCTACTTTTCATGCTCTCGATTCTCATGCACGGCCTGGTCTTCCTCCAGGCCGTGTTTTTTCGTATCCCGTCTTTCTTCTGGCAACTCCTCCGGGGCGCGGCCTGGCCGACCGGTCAGGCCGCGCCGGACACGCCCAGTCCCCCCTACGCCCTGTTCCTCTCCTTCATCGAATGGGACCGCGCCTGGCAACGCCCCCAGCACCTGTGCGTCCATCTTGCCGATCAGATGGAGGTCCTCTGCTGCGCGCCCATGCGCGCCCACAACGCCGGACTCCGCGCGCTACGGCTGTTCGTGTCTCCAATGCGGAAAATCAACGAACACCTCATCGTCTGCGAACCGCTCCTGCTTCCTTTTGAAAACCGTTTCCGCCTCATCCGTTGGCTCAACCACCTGATTCTCTATCAACATCTGCGCCACGTCATCCTCGAACGCGGTCAAGTTCCCTCAGTTCTTCTCACCAACTCGCCCTTCTTCTCCGAGACGTTCACGTGGCTTCCCGCGTCGCTCCGGGTGTACGACATCATGGACGCCCTCACGCGTTTTCCCTGGGCACCGGGCGATGCGGAGGAACAGGAACTCCTGACTCTCGAACAGGCGGACCTCATCACCACCGGTACCCTCTCGCTCCTGCGCGCAAAACAACAGGAATACCCCCACCTCGCTGACCGCATCCACTATGTCGCCTGCGGCGTGGATGCGGAACACTTCTCCCAAGCGTCCAATCAGTCCCTACAACCGCCCGTCGAACTCGCCCACCTGCCCCGACCCATCCTCGGGTACTTCGGCGCGATCAACGAACGGCTCGACACCGATCTTATCGCCGGACTGGCCGAAAGAATGCCCGAAGCGTCCCTCGTTCTGATCGGCCCCATTTACGGTCGCTTTCCCGACTTTCAGGGACACTCAAATATTCGCCTGCTGGGTCCAAGACCTTACGCCGATTTGCCCCGGTATCTCGCCGCGTTCGATTGCGCGCTGGTTCCCTACCGGCTCACACAGGGCATCGAGTTCGTCCAGCCGGTCAAAGTCCTCGAATACCTTGCGGGAGGCAAACCCGTCGTCTCGACCCACATCCCAGACGTGGCCGAACTCTACGGATCCCTCGTCCACCTGGCCGACACCCCCCAGGCGTTCGCCGAAGCGGTAAAACGCGCCCTCCAGGAAAGTCCTGCACGCTCCGGCAACTACCGGACCGCCGCCTGTGGGCGCTGCTGGAAAACCATGACGCAGGAATTCCTGACACTGTTCGAAAAAACGGAGACCGACAAACGGCGCGCCCCCTGCCGCATCGCGCATTTCCTCCACGGCGCCCACCTCGGAGGCGCGGAAGAACTCGTCGGCCAGATCTGCCAGGCGCTTCCTGCAGATCAATGCCAGGCGCAGGTCGTGTGCCTCACACACGGCGACCGTGTGCAACAACGCTTTGCCACGCGTGGTCTATCCCCCCATATTGTCCCCATGCGTGGCAAACTGGATTTCACTATCCTGATTCGTCTCGCCCGGCTCCTGCGGCGGCAACGCATTGCTCTCACGCACTCCCACACCGGCCGTACCCACCTGCTTGCGCGCCTCCTCTGGCGCCTCGCCGGAATCCCCTGTGTCGCCACGGTCCACACCCACGTGGCGCGAGACCTCAACGACCCCGCGCAAACGTCAAACCGACTCAACGCCTGGATAGACCGCCGAACTCGCCACTGGTCGTGGAAAATCCTCTGTGTCTCAAAACGGAATTATGAGGAAGTCGCCCAAGAGAGCCTGTCCCCGGATCGTATTGTTCATGTCCCCAACGGTATTCCGATTCCAGCCGCGCGTCCTCTCCTGACACACGAAGAAAAACAAGCATTACTCGGAACACTTGGAATAGAACCAGAACCGGACGGAATCATCGGCATGGTCGCGTCCCTGCGTCCCCGGAAAGGCCCCGAGACACTCCTGTGTGCCATGCGCCTTGTCCTCGACGCCCACCCTCAAGCGATCCTGCTCCTCATCGGTTCGGCGGAATTCGTACAGAGCCGCGATTATCTGGGAGACTTGAAAAAACTGGCGCAGGAACTCGGTATTCAGGACCGAGTCCACTTCCTCGGGCACCGCGACGACGTGGACTACCTTCTTCCCCTCCTGGACATCGCCACGCTTCCTTCACTTTTCGGAGAGGGACTCCCACTGGCCGTGCTCGAGGCAATGGCCGCCGGGAAACCCGTCGTCGCCACTCGAACTGAGGGAAACGATGAAGCCGTCGTGGATGGAGAAACCGGTTTGCTTGTCCCGTCCGGCAATGCCCCCGCTCTGGCTCAGGCACTCCTGCGGCTTCTGGAGCATCCCGATGAAGCGCGCACAATGGGGCTGGCGGGTAATGCCCGAGCCAGACAACATTTCTCTCTTGAAATGATGGTAAAGCGACACACCGAAATCTACACAGCCCTTTGTCGGGCTGTTTATCGGTAACCCGATCCAATTCTTCAGCCCTGCTGGGGAGGTGTCCCCTCAATCGCTTCCCGATAAATCCGCATCAACGAATCGTAATACCGATCCGGCGCATAATCGCGCAGCGCCTTCTCCCGTCCCGCCTCTCCCAATCGGCGGCAAAGCGAGGCGTCCTGCCAGAGGAGACGAATCCGCGACACCAATTCCAAAACATCGCCCGGAGTGAAACAGAAACCAGTCTTTCCGTCATCTACAATCTCGGGCAATCCGCCTATCTTCGAACAAACAACCGGACGCCCCTTGACCATCGCCTCCACAATCACCAGCGGGAACCCCTCATAGAACAGGCTGGGCGCCACCACCATCCGAGCGCCCGCGTAAAAATTCTGGAGTTCTTCCCTCCCCAGTTTTCCGACAAAACGCACATTGCTTGGCGAGCGCCGCTTCAACTCCCCGGCATGCGCATCATCTCCGGCCACGCGGAATTCGATCTCCGGACACTGCCGGGCCGCCCGCAACAACACATCCACACCCTTCTCGGGACTCAGACGTCCCACAAACGCCACGTAATCTCCCAGCCCCTCTGTCCCCGTTTCTCCTTCTAGCGAATTCATGTTCGGCAGGATTCGAATGCGCTCCGCCGGAACACCCCATTTCGCCAGCCAGTCGCGCAGGAACACGGTCGGCGAGGTATAGAGCGTCACATTGTCCAGATACAGACGCGCGCGCCGCGCCACCCAGTTTCGTAACGCGTACCCCACACTTTTTGCAGGATTTCCTTCGCAATTTCGAAGAACACACCAGTACTCGTGTCCTCCGGCGCATCGTTCGCACACCTCATGATGGGACAGGCACAATCCATTCGGACAAACCAGACGGTAATTGTGAAGCGTCATAACAATCGGAACACCCGCCGCACGAAAGTCGCGCAGAATCCACGGAGACAGGAAGGGATAGAGGTTGTGGATGTGGACCACATCGGGCCGATAGTCCCGCAACAAAGCCCGCGCTTCGCGCCGGGCCGAAGGGGAATAGATTCCAATCAGAAACGCGCGCACCCTGCCAAACGGCATACCGGGAATCTCCGCGCTGCTGCGCCGCAGGAAACGGACTTCCTGTCCCCCGTTCATCAGCAACCGGGCAACGGATTCGACCATCGCCTCTTCGCCGCTGAAAATGCCGTAATCGTTATGAACCAGCAGAACGCGCATCGCTCAGCACTTTCTCGTAAACCGCGTTTGTGTTTCGCGCCATCACCGCGCTCGTCAGCGCCCGCCGGGCAAATGCCTGTCCCCGCGCGCCATATTCCCGACAAACAGCCGGATCACTCAAGAATTTTTCAAGCGCCCCAGCCCAGGCGTCTTCATCGTCCGGAGGGAGCAGAAAACCACTTCGACCGAAATCAAGGGCTTCCACACTCCCATCCACCGCCGAAGCCAACACCGGAATTCCGTACGACTGCGCCTCGATCAGCGCCAGCGGAAACCCTTCCCAACGCGACGGCAACACCATCAAATCGAGAGAACGGTAGAACATCTCCAGTTCCCCATCCCTCAGGTATCCCAACCACCGAACCTGTCCCTCAATTCCAAATCCTTGAGCCATTTTCTGTAGTTCCAGACGCTCCTCCCCATCGCCAGCCACCAGAAAAACGATTTTGTCCGATATCTTCGAGGAAACTCTGGAAAATACAGAAAGAGCCAATCCCACATTTTTCTGGCACGTGAGACGTCCCGCAAACCCGACCACGCGAACCGAATCATCCAGTCCAAACATCGCGCGCGCGCGCTGGCGCGCTTCCGGGTCTTCTTCAGGACGAGAGTCGGAAATCCCGTTCCACACCACATGATTCCATCCAGCATACCCCGGAACTGTCTGCTCAAAACAGCGGCGAGACGCGTGCGAAACAAAAATGCGGTGGTAGGATGTCCAACCGTGGAACCGATTCGCCCACCAATCCCGAATCTGCCGCCCGTGCGTCACAATCGCCCGAATCGGCTGCGCGTTATGGACTGTCCCCAGAACTCGTCCCGGCAATACGGAAACGGCTGACGCCACCACATCCAACCCATCCTCCAGGTTCTGCTGGTTCACATGGACCAGATCGGGTGACAGTTGACGTATCAACCGACTGTACAGCGCACTGTTCCGCGGATCCAGCAGACAGCCGACGCTGCGGGTCCGATAATCAAAGAGGTTCCGCATGGGAACACGGTGAACTTTCACTCCTGCATGATCGAGCATCCCGGCCCAACGATCCACTCCCGGTCGAGAATCCATCAACACCTCGGGCTGGAACAATCCCTCCGAGACACCCGCCTGCGCCAGAATCGCCAGGTAGTACTCGCCTCCCCCGCAATCGCCCTGCGATGTCGAAATGTAAAGCACGCGCTTCATGTTCGCTTCTTTCCCCTCACCACTCGATCACCGACCGTTCCACAGCCACAGAATGCACGCATCGAGCCACGAAACAGGGCTTCGCTTCGCTTCCCGACAAACGTCTATCGCCTCCAAAACGCCCTGAGTGAAACGACCCAGTCCCCACTCCGAAACAATCTGTCGCGACCGCTCCGACATCTCTCCCCACGTTTCTTCCGAAACCCCAGCCATCCGTTCCAGCGCATCGGTCATTTCCTTCCCGTCTCCGGGATCGAATGTCCAACCGTTCTCCCCTTCCCGCACCAGAACGGAACTGCACCCGCACTGACGGCTCACCAGCACCGGCAACCCGGACGCCATCGCTTCATTCACCACCAGCCCCCACGTCTCGCCATAGAAACTCGGCAATATCAGACAACGCGCCAGCGCGTGGTACGAACAAACCTCTTTCTGGGTACAGAACGGATCGAATCGCACACCGGTCAAGCCGCGCTCATGTACCCAATCCTCCAACTGAGAATGCTCCTCTCCATCGCCGACCAGGACCAGATCCCACGCCTTCTCCCCAGCCTTCAGGCGATACCGTTCATACGCCGTAAGCAGTCCCAACCAGTTTTTCTTGATCACCTGGCGCCCCATTCCCAGAAAAAAGGAACATCTGAGATTTAATCGGGACCGAACCGCTTCCAACTCACCTCTCGCCTTGCTCGACCCGGCCTCAAAGAAGGCGTTGTCCACCACATTCAAGCCGTAAAAAATTCGATCCGGTCTAATTCCCCACTGCACGTAGCTCGGCGCGTGCGACGAAGCAGGCGTCAACACGGCATCCACATTGCGGTAAATGTGCTTTTTGACCCACTCAACCCACCAGGGCCGGGGGACGTCTTCCAATCGAGAATTGTCCAGAATCGTCACTCCACGCCTGCGAAACCGGCACCATCGCACCGCCGTTGCACCCGCAATAAAGGCAATCGCCCCGGCCAATACCACATCGGGGGACAGTGCCTCCAATTTCCGCCACAACGCCGCAGACGCCCGCTTGGGAGAAACAGAGGGCAGATTCTCACCAGGAAACAACTCATACCACTCGATCTCCGGGAACTTGTCCTTCCCTTCCTTCTCCACCTCGGCAAAAGCGTACACAGTCCCGGTTGAGGTCAATTCGACCACGACCAGTTCGTCCCCTCGCGCGTACAACGCCTGCGCCAACGCGCGCAATCGAGGAATCCAATAGAGCATGAAACTGGCCTGAACAATGACAACCCGCACCGACCCACCTCAATTTCCGGTTATTTTGACTCCCGAACCACACGGTTAAATTCCCACCCTGCCAGCGTGCAGCGAACAAGATGCATACCCATCGCCATTCGATCTTTCAGAAACTCAGGCGTTGGACTTATCCAAGACCCTCTTCGACGATGCCACAAAGCCAGACACGACGCATCAAAAACATCCTGTTCCGGCCCCGCCACCCGTCCGGAACGTCCTCTTTCTAATAGCGGCATCATCTCGCGAATCCAACATTCCGTTCCAAGTTTTGTATCATACACCGCACGCGCCCCCAGCATCAGACGTCGGCGCAGATCAACAGACTTGGCCAATTCCAACAGTTTTCCTGTCAGAGCCGCGAATCCGGAAACAGGCAAAACATAACCCGATTCCCCATCACACACCAGTTCCCGCATCGCCGAGGGACAATCTGAAACGAACGGAATGCAACCCGAACGCAATGCCTCCAGCAACGTCATCGGACATCCTTCCCCTCGGGATGGCAGAAACAGACAATGCGCCCGGGCAATCTGCGCCTCTGCCTCTTCGTGCGAGACCACCCCGGTCAGCCGAATCCACCTCCGGCTCTCCTGAGGAATAAACCGCTGGATCAGATCCCGTCCCATCCAGACCAACTCGCACGGAGTTCCCGATTGTTGAATCGCAGCGGCCAGGCGCAACATCACATCGGCCCCCTTGTTGCCGTTACTTCCACCGGGGAAGACAAGGCGTAACGGCTGCCCGGCAGCCCGCTCCAGAATGGCATCCTGGCTCGGAGCGCCCGCCTCCGGAACAGGGTTGTAAACCACAGCCACCTGATCCTGCCGCGCCCGCGTATGACCGACGATCCACGACACGCCCGCCTCCGAGAGCGTCACGATCCAATCCGTCGCCTCGGGACGCGCAACCGCCGGACGCACAATCGAACGGTCACAGGAGGAATGACAGATCGAAATCCTCACACGCCGTCTCGCAAAACAGGGGAAAAGAGACGCGAGCCAACTGTGGTCGCTGCTCACCAGAACATCTGGATCAAATAATACAATGCGGTCAAACATCCGCCGCGCGGTCTCGCTCTGTGTTTGCCGGTCCCCGGTAACGGGGAAAGACAATGCGCACACCCTTCTGTCCCCAAAACACCACTCCTCTGCCAGATCCTCTTCGGTCGAAACGACCAGGATTTCGTGGCCCAGCGCACTCAGCAAACGACAGAATTCCCGCGCATAGACGGCGACTCCGCCACCACTGTCACTGAATCGGGACGTTGCAAGTACAAGGCGCATGACAAATACTCTCGAACACTTTCTCCCAGACTACTTCCGTTTTTCCTTCGATTGCAATCCCACAACCAACTCCTCAAAAAAACCGGCCAGCCGTTTTCCCTGAACGGCATAGTGAAATTCCGTCCGCGCCAAAGCCTGCCCGGCCAGTCCCACCGCCTCGGCCCGCACCGGATCAGACAAAACCTCGGCAATTTTATCCGCCAGCGCCTCCGCCGAACCATCGTGTGCCAGAAAAGCCGTGACCCCATCCTCCAGATACCGTCCCGGCTCCCCGATCGCCGTTGTCACAACCGGACGGCCTGACGCCAGATACTCCCCCAGTTTCGTGGGGAACCGCGTGACCGATTGCGCATCGTCCGGTAATGGCGCCAACAATACCGCCGCCTGACGATAGTGCTGCGCCATTTCATCATCGCCCACAAACCCCAGATATTCCACCCGATCCGAAACCCCGTCGGAATCAGCGGCCTCATACAGGACAGCCAACTCAGATTCGCTTGCGCGTCCGGTAAAACGCGCATGAAACGAGAAACCCCGCGCTTGCAGAATTCCACAGGCACGCACAATCAATCGCGTGATGTTCCGATACGCCAGGGCGCCGCTGCAAAAGAGAACACACTCCTGGACCTCGTTACGATCGCCCGCATATTCGGACGGATCCACCAGAATCGGTACCCGGCACAGGGGTAAAGTCCGGCCTGCGCATTGAGTCTGCTCAAGAATCTTCCTCTCCAGCGCTTCCGAAATGGGAACCGCCCCCTCCACCCATTTCCAGGCATTCATGCAAAACCGTTCTGCGTTATCCCGGTCGCCTCCATGAACCGACACCACATCCAGAGGCCATTCGCACACTTCCAGAATAACAGAGACATCAAGAATCCGGCTCCAGAATGAAAACCAGCGGACAGTCGCATAGTCGAGGGTATAGAGAAACACTGCGTCCAGACGCCTCGCGCGGCGCAACCGCCACAACCGCCAGACCGCCTGCACAAAACCACGAGCATCCTGCCAACGGCGTCCCCAGAACGACCGCGATCGAATCGGGGTACCTGTTGAATACTCATAGGGGATACCCCGGTCCACCCCCTTCCATTCCGTGTTCGGCGATTGACCCCACTTATCCAAAGCCCGGGCAACCAGAACCGACACCTCTATCCCGTTCTCCAGAAGCCCCCGCGCCAGCAACCGAACCCGCTTTGTATTCGCCATTCCCCGCGGAAACGTGAAACGCTCCCCAACGATCACCACGTGGCGGCATACGCCTGTCGCTTTTTTTTCATCAGTCGACACTGCGGGTGATCTCCTTCACCACTTTTGCCGGTTGGCCCGCCGCAATCACACCCGCCGGAAGCGACCGCGTCACCACACTGCCCGCCGCCACAACCGTTCCCGCGCCAATTGTCACGCCCTTCAGGACGATCACATTCAATCCCAGCCAGACTTTCTCCTCGATTCGAACCGGAGCCGAAGCTCCGCCGTTACACCGATCTTCAAAGCGAATCCCATGAAAATCCGTGTCCATGATCTTGACATTCGCTCCACAAAACACATCGTCCCCGATTTCCACACTTTCCGCCGCACACACCACCGTTCCGCTCATCCCCACCCGGTGGCCAATTCGAATCCGCGCATTTTCTCGAATCGTGTTCAGGATACAAGGCCCGGAAACCCCCAATGGGTTCGACCAGACCGCCGAACGGAACTGACACTCCTCCCCCACACCAATTGAACTGCCGGGCGCGCGGCGAAACAAAGTCCGACCCCAGAATCGGCATCCACGCCCCAGTTCGACCTTCCACCATGCAGCCCGCTTCCGGTTCAGCAACGTATGCCACAGGACGCGCAGACGCTCGGAGTACCGAACCAATCGAATCGGCCATTCTACTGGCGTCTTATTGTCCCCCATTTTTGCGTCCCTCCAATTTCAACCCACTCATCCCCGCGTCACAATATCCGAATAGGCCCCCATCAACTGCGCCACCACCCGATCGGGATCGTGTCGTTCTACTGCGCGTGCGCGCGCCGCACGCCCCAGACCAACCGAAGTATCATCGTCCCGGAAAACACAGGCAATTCTGTCGGCCATTGCCTCTGAGTCACCCGGAGAAAAGAAAAGCGCACTCTCTCCGTCTTTCGCCAAACTCGGCAGACCTCCCACCCGGCTCGCCACACACGGCAGTCCCACCAGCATCGCCTCACACAGGCTGTTCGAACTGTTCTCAACCAGCGACGACGTGGCAAACACATGAGCGCGGCTCAACTCGGACGCCATCCGTTCCGCGTTCATGAATCCCAGAAATTCGACCTGCTCCCGTAAACCCATCCGGGCAATGCGGCGACTCAGATGCCTGCCATATCCCACCGTTTCCCTGATTGCACCCGGCAGGCAGAGCCGAACATCCGGAAACTCTCCACGCAACCGTGCCACCGCCTCCAGCGCCGTGTCAATATCACGATGGGGATGGCTGGCGTTCGCGAACAAAATCCGATGCCGTACACAAGTCTCCAGGCTCCACTGCACATTGAAGAAAGGTGAACGCAGCAATTCGTCCACATGATAATACAACCCCTCCGGATTCAAACCCAGCACAAAACGCCGGTCAAACCCCGTCCGCCCCATAAAAAAACGCGCTCCGCGCGCGATCTCCGCTTCACGTTGCGCCATCTGGCGATACCGCCACCCGTTCCACCACCAGCCGCGACCTCGTGCCACATCGCGCAAACGTTCCATGCGCGCCAGATCCCAGAACGAAAGCCGTCCGTACAAATTCCGGGACACTTCCGCCAGCACACCCTGTATAGAGATCGCAACTGGAGCCTCGACCAGACGCCGCGACTCCAACAGACCGAAAAAGCGCTCCAACCCATGCACGTGAATCAGATCGGGCCGCCATCGCTCGGCAATTGCGGCACACTTCCGAAGTTCCGCCTCGCGATGCAACGGACGAAGCGGCGAACCTTCGTGGACGGTAAAATAAGTCACCCCATCCGCCTCGAACTCCAGATCCGGCAACCCATTCCCAGCCGTCGCAACGGCCAGTTCCACCTGCCCGCGCGCCTTCAGTTCTTCGAGGAGCTGGGACATCCAGCCACCGGAACCCACCAGGCCCAAACCCAACCGTCTGTCCACGGCGGGCATCGGAATCGTCGTAAACCAAAGCGCTCTCACCTGGCCAGCTCCCGACTCCTCCGATTTCCCCCCGAACCTGCCGTTGGGGCTGTCCCCTCAATACATCAGGAAATCTTTTCCTGAACCCGCGCACGCGCCAGATACTGTTCTCGAACCAACTCCAACTGCCGCGCCTCTTCCTCTTTGGCCGCATGCAGGATGAAAGCGGTCCGACCCAGCAACAACAAGGCCAGCACAAACTCGACCGACAGAAGGGGCAGAGTGGACGACATCAGACGAAGGACATAGGCAAAAGCCGCCACCACCACCACGGCATCCTCGCGGCTGAGCGGCAGACGCAGACACCGCAACACCGGCGCCACCAGCATCGAGACAAACAGAATCAGCATCGGCAAACCGGCAACATACAGCACGTTGAGGTAACCACAGTCAATTCCCTTGCTGCCCGTGCTGCTGTACTCCCCCTCACAGGGATAGCCCGCCCCGAACAACGCGATCGAAGGCGTCAGTTTCTCAAAAAACGGCTTGATCTGATTCGTCCGTGTGTCCACAAACTTCCGATCCCAAAGCCCTTCAGCCGAACGGCCGACAATCGAATCTTCACTGATGGCAATATACCCGAACAACGCAAAGAAAACCACAGCCAGCAACAACACAGCATTGAAAGACAATCCCTCGTCCGGTTTTTCTTTTCCAATCCCCATACTGCGCCGTTGCACGATTCCATACACCACCACCAGAGTCAGAAAAATGACCACCACCAGACGCGCCTGCAGGAAAACGGCCGTCAGCCCCAACAATCCCATCGGGAGATAACGCGCCACCTGGTAATACCACTTGACACCCGGTTCGCGCCAGGCCGCCAGCGACAGAAGCGCCAGGAGTTCCAGAGCAAGACCGGACGAGAACACCCAACGGTACGCCTGGACACGCGACGCGTTCTCCATGTGAAGCGCAAAGAAAATCCATGCCACACAGACAAAAACCGTGAAACGATACAGAATTTTCCGGATCACCGGCCAGGCATAGGGATTTGCGGAGAGAAAGAAAAGCCCCATCGAAATCAGGCTGCCCGGCGCCACCCAACTGAAAAAACGCGAGCACCGGTTGAAGACTTGAATCGGGTGCGTTGTCAGTCCCAGAACCAGATAGATGGAACACAGCCACATCCCTGCATATAAATACATATAGATCATGGGAAGAAAACGGGGACAACCACTTTTGAAAGTCGCCAGAGCCGCCGCGCAGATCAAACCGTAGGTCGCGTAGCCCATGGACTTGACCCAAATGTTGTACTTCGTCACGTCCTCCGGGGCATAAAACTGCCGATCCCCTTCAATCACAATCGTAGCCCGCTGGATATACGACATGCGGTAGCACTCGTTCACAAATCCGACGAACAACCCCAGCGCCAGGAAAATGCAGGCCCAGCGCAGCCCCTCGGGCAGATAATTACGGCTCAAGGCAGGCGGAAACCGGTCTTGGGAAATAACAGCGTCATCGTCCCTTCCCTTTTCTTCAGGAAACCCGCCGACACTTTCATCCAGAACTGTATCGCCTTGCGCCATCATCCAGCCCTCGCCGCGCAATCTTCAGATCGTTCTCCAACGGCCCTATCGTTCCCTTAAATATTTCCATCCGGTTCCACAATACCCACGTTCTCTCCTCGTTCCCCCGGCACAGCCCTATTCATCTTTCGCCGCACCATGATAAGAATAAAGGGAATCATATAGAGGGTCTGCAAAATATATGTGATCAGATAAGCCCAGGCCAAACCCATCGCCCCTTGCACTTTGATACCCATGCGTTGAAACAAGCCATTCGGGTCGTACAACAGGTACCAATAAACTCCCAGCAGAATCACCGATCGCAAGAGGGCAAATACGTTAGCGGCCCGCTTCATCCCCAAGGACCAGACTGCCTGCCCCGGCGACATGTTCGACGCCCACAACACCGAATACACGCACACACACACCAGTATCGGCCACCCGCTCGCGAAATCTATGCCGAGACTTTCATGACGGCTATCATAGAGTTGCATCAGAAACTTAGACAACAGAGCGGTTGGAACAGCCGCCACCAGCGCCAGCGCCGCGAAAAGTCCGGTATTCGCCCAAAACAACTTGCGATACTTTCCATACTCACGTTGCGCCCACAGGTTTGTCAACATCGGCAAGGTGGTTTTGGAAACCATGCTCGGCAACAAAAGAATTGCGTTATTCCACTGCCGAGTCGCCGTAAACAGCCCCATCTGGATGTCCCCGCCCGGCTGTTTCATCATCATCAAATTGTGAATAAAAACGACCGGACCGAACAGCACCGAACTCACAAATGCGGACAACGTAAACCGCCAGACATGCGGCAGTTCCTGCAGTGCGCCCTTCCACGCCAGATGAATCCCATGTTTCTTCAATTCCTCGCGGACATGATACTGACTGACGCCCCACGTCAGAACAGACCCCACCCCCATGCCTCCAACCGCGCCACACAATCCCCAGAACTTACTCTCTATTCCAAGAAGGAACATCCCCCCCAGACTGAAAACAAACGTGCAAATTGCCAGGAGACAATTGACCCAGGCAATGGTCCGAAACGCCTCCAAACCCGCCAGAACGCCATTCTGTACCCCCAGTAACGTGTTGGCAAACAGAAGCAGACACCCCAATTGCAATTCAAGATCGTAGCGCTGTAAATCCGCGTCCGGTAAATAGGGCATCATGATCGCGGAAAGAATCGAAACAAGAGCCGACGAAATAAAAGTCATCCAAAAAACCAACGAAACAATACGCCCCGCCCGGGCGGGATCCAACTGACGAAACTCGGCTACGTATTTCGTAACCGTCAAACCCAAACCCATCCCCGCAAATATGCCCAATGTGGCGATGGTGCTGGTCACAAATCCGAACGACCCGAAGAGATCCATCCCCAACCAACGCCCACGCACAATCCCACTCACAAGATTCAAACCATGAGCAACGCACGCTCCCACAACCGACCAGAAAGCCCCCTGGGCAAAACGTCTGCGCAGGGAGTCCGCCGGAATCTTCTTATCAATATGGGTACGAACAGCATCAAACCATGGGAAGGACAACGTCTATATCCTCTTGTACACGCACTTCGGGATGATATGCCGGCGATTGTTCAACACCACACCCAGTACCTTGCCGCCCTGCTCCAGAATCCGCATCCGCGTGTTGTCCGCCACTTGCCAGCGCGTCTTCTCCGCCTCCACCAGTATCACCACCCCGTCCACCTTATCCGAGAAACCAAACCCGTCAGACGAAACCCCAGCCGGCGGCACGCGCAGCAAAACCAGATCGTAAGACTCCTTCGCCGCCGCCATAAACTCATGAATCCCCGGCAACGTGAACACCGGTTGAGAGAAATCCCGCTTCAGTTCCGCCACGCACAAGTTCGAATCGCCCACCCGGCAAACCACCGCCGGATCGTTCAACTCGGTCTTCCCCTCGACCACCTCCTGCCAGCCACGCGAACTCTGCAAACCGAAGCTCTGAAGCAAAACGGGGTGTTCCTGATCGCCATCCAGCAGAAGAACCTTCTTGCACATCTTGGAAACGACCACGAGGGCAAACTGCCGGATCAGGACCGACGTTCCCTCGCCCCGGTGCGCCCCGATGAACTCGACCGTCTTGCCGCTCGAGTCCCCGAATTCGGTATAAATCCGCTGGTAAAGTCCGACCATGGCGCGCTCAATGGAAGGACTGTAGCCCGCGTTTTTCCCGCCACCTGTCCGCGGAGCCGGAATCCACGTGTCCCCCCCTCCACCCAATTCGTCCGGAGCAGCCTGATTCGCGCTCCCCCGAACCTGTTCCCGCCGGGCCTGTTCCAACGCATCAAATATTCGCGTCATGAGAATCCATCCCTTCCACTCTTTCTACGGGCGATACCGGTATCGCCCGCAAAGAACCCGTAATAGCCGTCAACGCCATTTCCTGGCGCCGACTGTATGCCAGATAATCCACGGAACCCGTTCCCCAGTCACTCAAATCGGTATCCGGATCTCCCACCCATCGCCGACTCTCGGAACGCCTCCGTGTCCATTTCTGAAACATGCTCCGCACCCCGGACACCACACCCGCTTTCCGCCTCGGGCCGTAAGAAGATCGCCCGTCATAGTCCGCCAACACTTCACTCACCACCGGTGGGGTAATCGTCTTCTCCTGCCGACTGTACCCCGCCAAAAGCGCATTGTCGCACAGCACATTCAGAATGCGCGGATTCCCCTTCGCTCGCTTCGCGATCATCTTGAGCGCTGACCGTGTAAAAACATCCTGAGAAACCCGCGAGGCCAAGGCCAGGCGGTGTCGCATGTACTCGATGCTTTCCTCCTCGGTCAACGCCTCGATCCGCGCCCGAATCACAATCCGCTGACGCAGCTGCCGCAATTCGTTCAACGCCAGTTTCTCGTCCAACTCCGGCTGTCCCACCAGAACCATCTGCAACAACTTGTCCTCATTCGTCTCCAGATTCGACAACAGCCGCAGGTTCTCGAGCGTCTCGACCGAAATGCTCTGCGCCTCGTCAATCACCAGAACCACCGTCCCCCCCTGCCGGTACACTTCGATCAGGTAGGACTGCAAGACACGCACACACTCCGACACATCCGAACTCTCGCACGCAATGTCCAACTCCTGAAAAATCGTATGGAGAAAATCGAGCACCGTCAGGTTCGGATAGAAGACATAGACAATTTTATACTGCTCCCCTTTGACACTATCGAGAAACGAACGGATCACCGTGGTTTTGCCGGACCCCACTTCCCCCGTCACGGCGACAAACCCCTTGCGCTTCTGAACTGCGTAGATGATCCCCGCCAGCGCCTCCTTGTGACTCGGGCTGAAATACAGAAACGACGGATCCGGTGTCACATGAAACGGTTCCTTGTGCATCCCGTAATAGTTCAGATACATCGCCCCTGCTCCTCAGCCGGCACAACCGGTTTCAACGCCACGTCTCAAAGGCACGACTTGTACTCGTCCTGCGTCACCGTGGCCAGCACCGGCAGCCCCAGATGCTTGTCCACATCCTCATTCGTCTTGATCGTGTTGTCGAGGAACTCGCTGAAGAAGGCCAGCGCCACCCCGCCGAACAATCCCAGGAAAAAGCCCAGAATCACACGCCGGACCCGATTCAACCCCAGCGGCGCCGACGGCAACGTCGCGTTCTGAATCACCTCGACATTCCCCACTTCCAGTTTGTCCAGATCCTTCAAAACCACCGAACGCTGGTAACTGGTCCGATACTCCAGATACTCTTTCTCGTTGACCTTCACCGTCCGATCCAACTGGTCCAGCGTCACCGAATGCTTGTTCAACTCATCGAGTTCACGCTCGCGCGCCTCGAGTTCCTGCGCGATCGGCTGTACCTTTGCCAGAGACGCCGCCAATGTCGCTTTGGCCTCCTGCAACTTCGCGTCAATATCCTGATACGCCCGATTCACACCCGTGGTGATGTTCGTATAATTCTCCGGCTCCGTTGCCAGAAATTCCTCGACCGCCTCCACCTTTTTGCGAGCCTGAACCGCCGAACGCGCCCCTTCCAGGTAACGCCGCGCCACCTCGGCCTCTTCCACCTTGAGATCCACCAACTGCTGTTTGATATCGCCCTTTCCAAAATTGGGCAATCCATCCACCACCTCAATCTCGATATACTCTGGCCGTCCCTCGAGCGATTTCTCCAGTGAAGTGACGCGCTCCTGCGCGCCCTTCATCTCCGCATTGCCATTCGAAAGCTCGTTGCGCAGCGTCATGATATGCGTCAGCAGAGCCTTTTTCTGCTCCTCGAGCGACACGATATTGAACCGCGTGCGGAAAGCCTCCAACTCCTTCTCCGCATCGAGCATCTTCTTTTCCGATTCCTTCACCCGGTCCACAAAAAAGTTCGTGTCGGCGGCCTGAGACTTGTGCGCCTGGATATGCCGAATCCGGTAAATGCTCAACAGCGTGTCCAGCACCTCTTTCGACAAAACCGGCGAAACCGTCTTGAACTGGATATCAATCACGTTGCTCTCTTCGGGCACCGAAATCTCGATCCCCTCGCGCAAATGCGCCAGCGCCGACGCGCGCGGACTCAGATCCGGCGTCAACCCCAGATGCTTCAGAAGCGAGTCCAGCGTCAGTTTCCCCAAAACCGATTGCCAGGCCGATTTCTTCTTCCCTTCTTCAACTTTCCCCTCTCCAGCCGAATCCTCCTTGGCAGCCTCTTCGATCCGAGCCAGAATATGATCCACTCCCAAACCCGGAATGTGCTTCATCGCGGCGCCCTCGTTCGGGTCCCCGCTGATTCCGGTCACCACATCCACCCCGTCAATCACATCCTCCAGAATGGACTCCGACCGCAGAATGGCCATTTCCGAGTTGACCTCCGCCTTGCTCGTGGTCAACACACTCAGCATCGGCCCGGTCACACTCGGATCCGCCGCCGCATTGCGGCCGATCTTGACCAACACCTTGGCCTCGGATTGAAAGAAGTCCTTGGCCGTCAACGCCAGAAAGGTCATCGTGGTTGACATCGCCACAAAGAAAATCAACATCTTCCATTTATGACGAAACAACACATAGAGAATATCGCGAAGCGAACTCTCCTGCCGGGGAGAGAAATACACGGCTCGAACTGTCTTGGGATCCTGCATGAGAAACTCCCTTTCTCCTGATGCGAAAACTATTCTCCAATACCGCCCGACACCGGATGGCCCGAATAGGTTGCCCACAACCGCTGCGGCAACAATTGATTGATATGCTGATCAATCCAGATATTGATCTCGGAAATGCGCGTACGCGGAACATAGACAATATCGTCCGGCTCCAGAAGCACCGACTCCGCTATCTCGGCAGACAAGTCCTTGCTCATGTCGTACACCGCTGCGTACCGCTTCCCTTCCACGTAACGAATCACCACCACATTCTCCTTGAGCGCCGTGGCATCGTCATAACCGCCCATGGTCAGAATGGCCTGGCTCAAGGTCACCTTCTCGCCGTGCAGGATATTCCCCGTGTTGCTCTGGAACACCGACCCGACGGAAAGCATCGGCATCAAGGTCACCACCCCCGGCCGCATAACCTGTCCCCCGACATAAATGTAACGAGGCGCGCGCGAACGCAGAATCACATCAATCACGGGATCGCGCAAAATCGTCTTGTATTTCTCCACCAACAACGACTGCAATTCAGTGCGCGTTAAACCCGACGCCTGAACGTACCCCACCTCACCCACACTGATTTTCCCATCCTTCGGGATCGGTTGCGTCACATTCAGTTCCGGCCAATACAGAAACCGCAACTCGATGTGATCGTCCGGCTTCAAAATCAGATCGTCCGTCTGCGGCACCACCGCCTTGGGCAAACGATCCGTCACCGGCACGGCCACGGGAGTGGAAGAAGCGCACCCCCCCAACCCGCCGATGCAAAATGCGACCACTGCCAGCGGAATCCAGCGCCCCACCGAGCCGCTCGCACCGTTCCAAATCTTTTCAAGCGCCTTCCTCATCGTACTCCGACCTCCTCAGCGGTTCCTCTCCAGACTGAAAGACTTTCCGCACAGATACCTTGAACACCCCATCGCAACCGTACACCGTCGAACCGGGGTAGAACCCCTTTATAAAATTAGAATAAACCCGACCTATCGGCAAGACCTATTCCGCCCTTTTCGTCCCGGGCAGCCTTCCCGCGCTGACCTCCAGCATCTCTTTCCACAAAGCCGCTTCCTCGCGCGCCTTTTCTTCTTCCGCAATATTCTTCAACGAAATCTGAGCATTCTCAAAGATCCGGACAATACACGCCATCACCGCGTCCAATTCATGCTCCGAGGAATCCTTATCCATCCGAAAACGGATAATGATATGTTGCCCGCTCGCCGATTTCACCCGCATCCGTTCCACCGAATCCAGATGCGTCAGATCCGAACCATCCGAGGGATGGACACCACAAGAGCCGATCAAGACAGGACCTTCCTCAAACCAGGCCGAAAAAAAATCCAAGCCCAGTTCCGCCCGGATCGCATGAAAAATATCATTGGCGTTCGCCACCCCCCGCCGACCGCTCAATGCCAGAGTGGCGTATTGCGACAAGGCCCGCAACACCACACTCTGACTGCGCAAATGCCAGTACGTCTTGAAGGACTCGGGCGGATTCACATAACCCGCGCCCCAGATCACCCCGACAATCGTAAACGCATAGAGAAGATGCGGCGCCCACCAGGCATAATGCCCTTTCGGGATCACCTGATTGAGAATCCCCGCGCCTGCCAGTAACAAAGATACCCCATACAAGACCAACACCACCTGCCGTTGCGACAACCCCATGCGCAACAGCCGGTGATGCGTGTGATGCGCATCGGCTGCAAAAAGCGGGCGTCCCTGAACAAAACGCCGAAGCATCGAAAGAACCGTCTCCAGAATCGGCAAACCCAACACCAGGATCGCCGGGAACCAGATCGTCGTAATCTGTGACTTGTAATTGCCCATCAACCCGATCGTCGCCAGAACAAACCCTAGGAACATGCTCCCCGTGTCCCCCAAGAACACCCGGGCCGGATACGAATTGTAAGCCAGAAAAGCCAGAAGGCTCCCCCCCAGAAAAGCCGAAAGCAGGACCACAAACGTGGTCTCCTTCTGCATTGCAATCACCCCGAAACCGAAACAGGCGATCAGAGCCACCCCCGCCGCCAAACCATCCACCCCATCAATCAGATTCAACGCATTCGTAATCCCCACAATCCACAACACCGTCAGACAAGTGCCCGTGAACATATCCAGATTGACGACTTTCCCGAATGGCAGTTCAATACGATTCAAGGTATAACCCGAAAGAGCCACAAACAGCCCCACCCCTATCTGAACAGCCAGTTTGTACCGGACCCGCGTCCCGCGAACGTCGTCATAGGCGCCCAGCGCGACGATCGCCAGACTCCCGCCCGCCAGCACCAGAAACGCATGCGGATCAATATTCAAGCGGACAATCTTAAACATGTTCGTCGGCTCGCAATACCCGAGAACACACACAAAAACAAAAGGAATCGCGATGGCCAACCCACCCAGCAAAGGCCGCGACAAGATCCCCACCCGGCGGTATCCCCCCCGGTCCAGAATACCCAGTTGCGTCGCGCTCCAGATCACACACGGCGTCAAAGCCGACGTGGACACCACGCCAAACAAGAAAAGACTCCAGAAGGTAGGACTCTTAAAATAGTCCGGCATAAGCCCCCCTCAAGCCTTTGAAAAAGAAACAGTATCGGTAACCAGACAGAAAGAATCCCCTCTCCCGACTCTCACACGAAAGCCGATTGAGCGCCTCAACAGAAACAAAACTCCAAACCCTGGTGGGAATAATGGAAAGGAAAAACAGAAGGAATTGACGTCTCCGAGACGTACCCCACACACACCTTGCGGTTTTCACAGTCAGGCTCCTCAACAGGATAACAACAGGAACATTACAAATCACTCGAACAGGCGCAATCGCGATCCAAGAACCTCACTCGTATAAAGTACCCTCCTGCACAAATACGCAGAATCGAAGAATCAAGAACATTTCGAAAACCTCAGAATCTGCATGACACACGAAGAAACCACTTCAAGCACTGGGAAATCCACATGAACACCGATAGGAAACCCACACACTCGGACTTCCACACAGGGACACCCTCGCACACCTTTTTTCACGGCGTCAAGCGAAATCGTCAGAAAATTGTCGAAATTCGACATGTTCGCCAAAAAACCGCCAATCTGTCTCCAATAAACAAATTCCTGTCCCATATATCAATAAGGTGATCTCCCAAAACAAAAGCGCTCTGCAGATCCCTGCCCGGGCAAAACCAATCGAATGAAAACCGAAAACTCTCTTGAAAAGAGAGCCTGAATCCTGTCTAATGCCGATCATAAAAGTCCTGTTCCAAGATGGAAACGCGCCCCTCATGACTCTTCAAACCTCCCCAATCCGAATCCTTTTCATCTCGACCCAGGAGGCGTTCAACCGTATAGCCCACGGGTTTGCCCGCTTTCTGACACAGGAACCGCTCCTTCTGACAAGCGCCTGCACTCAGGAACAACAAACAGACCCACTCGCGCTCGACACGATGGCCGAAATCGGGATTGACATATCCAACCTGCAAAATTGCCCCTTCGACTCCATCCTCTCGCGCGAATTCGACGTCCTTGTCTCCCTGGGCTCCACCGCCCCCTCGGTTCCCACCCTGCCCGGCAATCCAACCCGGGTCCACTGGACCCTCTCCGTCCCTCCCATGAACGGGAACGATCCGGCGGTTCTGAAAATCGCCATGCGCCAGATACGCGACCAGATCCAGCCACTCGTACGCGACCTTCTCCAACAGGGATACTTGAAAGCGCTCGCCGAAGCCAAACGTCAGGCGGACCTCATCCTGGAAAACCTCTCCGAAGGCATTGTGGCTCACGACCAGCAGCGCCGGATTTTCTACTTCAACCAGGCCGCCGAAACCCTCACCGGTTTCAACCGCAACGACGTGCTGGGACAAGACTGCCACACGGTCTTCCCCAGCGGCTTCTGTGGCGCGCTCTGTCTGTACCGGGAACCCATCTCGGATCTCGAGCCCCCAAAAACCGTCCACCAAACCCTCGACATCACCACCCGTCAGGGAGAAACCCGTCGGGTGGCCATGACAATCAACCCCTTGCGGGACGACAAGGGCCAACTCCTGGGCCGCCTCGCCACGATAGAAGACCGCACCCAGGACTGGGACACCAAGCGCAAACTCAACGAACCGGGGCAATTTGCCGGTATCGTCGGACGCGACAGCCGCATGGTCGAGATCTTCGAACTGATCCGCGATGTCGCCAAATCCGACGTCTCGGTACTCGTTCAGGGTGAGAGTGGAACCGGCAAGGAACTGGTCGCCGCCGCCATCCATCGCGAAAGCGGTCGCGCCAACCGCCTCTTTGTCCCCATCAACTGTGGCGCCCTGCCCGAAACTCTCCTCGAAAGCGAACTCTTCGGTCACGTCCGCGGCGCCTTCACCGGCGCCATCCGCGACAAAAAAGGACGCTTCGAACTCGCCCACGGCAGCACCATCTTCCTCGATGAGATCGGCGACATCTCCCCCGCCATGCAGGTCAAACTCCTCCGCGTCCTCCAGGAAGGCACCTTCGAACGCGTTGGCAGCGAAAAAACCGTCCACGTGGATGTGCGCGTTATCAGCGCCACCAATAAAGATATCCTCCACGAAATAGCGGAAGGCCGGTTCCGAGAAGATCTCTACTATCGTCTCTGCGTGGTCCCCATCAACATTCCCCCCCTCCGGGAACGGCGTATGGATATCCCACTCATCGCCGAACACTGCCTGGCACGTGCCCTCGCTGAACGCGGACGCTCCGACATCCCGCTTTCTCCCCGCACACTCGACCTCATGATGGAATACGACTGGCCCGGCAATATCCGCGAACTCCAGAACTGGATTCAGTTTGCCCTCGTCAAATGCAAAGGCGACACCATCGAACCCGAGCACCTGCCCCTCCAGCGCCCCCCCCGAGCCCCGCAACCCATCACTCCCCTGCTCGGGAAACGGCGCAAACTCACCCCCGCCGATGTGCGAGAAGCTTTGGCAAAAACCCGGGGCAACAAACTCGCAGCCGCTCACCTGCTCGGGGTTTCCAGAGCCACCCTCTATCGCTTCCTAGACGAACAAGCCGGGGAATGACTTCGCCGCCCAATCTCGGGACAAAATGACGCGCCTCGTGTCTCACATACACAAAGTGAAACATTCTGCCACACATTCACTCCGAATCAAGAGTGAAGCGTCGTTCCTAACAATTTAAAAATCAATCCTATACAGAACATCAAGAAATCCGTAGAAACTGGCTGCAATCGTGCTTTCCTGTCATTATATGGTGGAACCAATCCCATTGAAGAGTCATCCCGCCGACTCATCCTCTGTAAGGAACGTCCTCCCATGCTCAAAATAGTTTACCGTTCAGTCACTCTTCTCACACTCGCGCTCTTCTGGTTTCTTCTGCCCCCCCTCCAGGCGCAGGACAGTTTCTTCGGCGATCAACCCAACCCCTTCTCGACCACCCCCACCACTCCCACCGATCCCTTCACCACCTCAGCCACCCTCGAACGTCAGGCGGCGGGAGGCCTGATCCTGAAAGTCACCTTCACGGTCCCCCCGGAACACTACCTCTACAGCGACACCCTTCGGGTGGAAACAACAGGGCCGGCAAAATTGCAGCCGCAACCCGCCCCGCCTGCCCACAAAAAAATAGACCCGATCACCCAACAGGAAGTCTTGGCATACGATGCGAACGTCACCCTCCTCTACGACATCGAGACGCCTCCCAGCCTCAAATCGCTCTCCCTCTCCGTTTCCCATCAGGGTTGCAATAAAGCTCTCTGTTTCCGTCCCACCACGAATAAACTGGACATTCCCCTGACGGTGACCTCGACAACGCAAACCACAGCGCTTCCAGATTCCGGCGCTTCCGCCGCAATGGAAGCCCCCACAAACAGTCCCAATGCTGAACAAAAGAGAACAACGATCCCTCAGGACATCCCGGACCCGTGGCAAAAACAAATCCAAGACTTTTCAATCGCCGGCAAAACGGAGGGGTACCAGAAAAGCGAGGTCTTTCTCGGATTTCTCGACCACTCGCTGAAGGCGGATGGAACCGCTCCCGACAACCTGACCTCGCGCCTGGAGAGTTCCAGTCTCTGGGCCTTGATCGGTCTGATCCTGATCGGAGGGCTGGCGCTCAACCTCACCCCCTGCGTTCTGCCGATGATCCCCATCAACCTGGCGATCATCGGCGCCGGAGCGCGGGCCAGCTCGCGGGGTCGGGGTTTTGCGCTCGGCGCCGCCTATGGCGCTGGGATGGCGCTCACCTACGGGGTGCTTGGCCTGGCAGCCGCCCTGACGGGCGCACGGTTCGGCGCTCTGAACAGTTCTCCGTGGTTCAATTTTGCCATCGCCGCTCTTTTTGTCTTCCTGGCGCTGGCTATGTTTGATGTTTTCTCTATAGACTTTACGCGATTCAGGAAAGGGAATGCCGGAGGAAATACCACACAGGTCGGCTTTTTCACCGTTTTATTCATGGGCAGCGTCTCCGCCCTCCTGGCGGGCGCCTGCGTGGCGCCCGTCGTCATCGCCGTCGTCGTGCTGGCCAGTAAGACCTACGCCGCCGGGAATCCCGGCGGTCTGGCCCTCCCCTTCCTCCTGGGTTTGGGCATGGCCCTGCCGTGGCCCTTCGCCGGCGCGGGCCTGTCCCTCCTGCCCAAACCCGGCAACTGGATGAACCGGGTCAAGCAAGCCTTCGGCGTTCTGATCCTGATTTTCGCCGCCTATTACGGATATCTGGGTGTGGATCTCTGGAAGTCCTCCCACCCGGTTTCACAGCCCCCTCAGGCGGCCACGTCTCAAATAGCCAATACAGAAGGTTGGTTTACCGCCCTTTCGCCCGCTCTGACTCAAGCGAAACTCGAAGGGAAACCCGTTTTCATAGACTTCTGGGCCACGTGGTGCAAAAATTGTTCGGCCATGGACGCCACCACCTTCCGCGACCCGGCCGTCCAGACCCGCCTGGAAGATTTCATAAAGGTAAAGTTCCAGGCCGAAAACGAAGAAATCCCCGGGGTCAGGGAAGCCTTGGAGCACTTCCAGTGCATCGGCCTGCCGACCTATGTGATTCTGAAACCGAAGCCGTAACAGCCAACCTCTCTCAAAGACGGACGCCCTCCTTTCCCGATTGGGAAAAGAGGGCGTCTCTTTTTTACTTCAAGGAGTTTCTACTCTTGTTTCAGAACGGCTTGACTGGCAGACAGAGATCCACAATCCACTTCCCCTCGGGATCGCTCGCCGCGTCGTTGTAATACCGCTCGAAACAGGGCTGATCGGCCGGCTGGTACCCGCTGGAAGGCAGCCAGTCGCGCATCAAGGCATTCCACGGTGTTTCAAAATCGTTGTTGAACACCTCGCAATGGTAAACCGCATACTGACCGGACGGGATCGTCTCGACCCCGATTTCCCCATCCGGAACCAGATCGTCCGACACTCCGATACAGGCATCGTAACGACACTTTTCTGCGGGCGTGATCTCGGGATTGTCCCAACTCATCCCGATGATCACCGCCTGCGGGTGACACAACCCACGCGGACCGGCCCACCGCATCAGTTTCTCAAAGAGCGGACCGATATACTGCGGTCCATACGGCCCGATGTGACGGGCATAGGCGACACGAATCCCCGGAATCTGCCTGACTTCAATGTTCATGGATTTCCTCCTGTTTTCCCTGTTGTCCTCGATGGGACCCATTGGCGGCATGCGCAACATGCTGCCGGGAAGATAGACGGAAGCGTCGGAGAAGTCTTCTCCCCCCTTGCGATCCATGTTTCCAGGATTGCGATCCTTGTTTCCAAAACGACGGTCGAAAGCCTCCAGGTCCCTGAAATCGAATTCCCGACGGTATTGACTCGGACTTTTTCCAAAGTGCAGTTTGAAACTCTTGGCAAAGTTCTGGGAACTCGAGAAGCCACACCGGAACGCGATTTCGGTGATGGAACAGCGCCGGTCGAAAAGCAACTGATGAGCCGAACGCTCCAATCGAAGACGACGGATAAATGCTTGAAGGGTTTCCCCCGTCAAAGCGCTGAAAATACGATGGAAATGGAATTTCGAGAACGGCGCAATGCGCGCCAGCGTCTCGAGTGGCATCTCATCCGCCAGATGCGCCGAGATATAGTCGATGACACGGTTGATCCGCCGTTCATATTCCAGCGTTGTCGTTTCTGCGCGTGATGGCACCCAAGACTCCTCGACCGGACTTTCTGTTTCCCCGTTTCCCGATCCAGACAGCCGACAGGCAAAACGGTCCTCCTTTACATAGCGGAAACAGGCCACCGGCGCGAGGCTAAAACACCTCTCGAGAAAAGGATAATCCCAGACGGCCTTCACCGTCTGGGACTCACTCCTCTTTCCCTCCCCTCACCCACAACCGGTCCCTCTTCAAATCCCCTCAATAAACCCACCACAGGGGCGACTTTTTGACCGACACAATTTTCAAGACTTTCCCCTGGGCGCCATAAGGCCCCAGCGCCGAACTCGCGCACAAATAAACATTCCCCTGACGGTCCTGACCGAACCCCTTCACAAAAAGCCCCAGAGGACGATCCGTCTGGCCAATTCTGAACTCGCGAATTTGATTACCCGGAGACTCCAGATAAAAAAGCCGCCCGGACGGCGCATCGAAACCTCGCGTGAAATCCCCAAACACATAGCGCCCATCCAAACCCGCAATCGCTCCCGCTCGATACACATACCCCCCGACCACCGCCAGTCCGTCCCCGTGGTCGTATTGCGCCACCGGGTTCACCGGCGTTTTCGAAGGTTTGGGTTCCACGGGTTGTGTGACCACCCGCCCGTCGCCTGTGCCATTCGGATCGAAGTAGAATCCCCCCTCGCGATACCGCCAGCCGTAGTTGTTTCCCCGGGTCACCCGGTCAATTTCCTCCACATGGTTCTGTCCCACATCGCCCACATACAGATCCCCCGTCAACGCGTCGAAACTGAAACGATAGGGGTTGCGGAATCCATAGGCATAGATCTCATCAATCCCAGTCACCCCCACAAAGGGATTGTTCGGAGGAATCCCATATTGTCCATTTACAGAATTGGAAGTTCCATCCACCGCGATCCGAAGCATCTTCCCCAACACGGTCTGCAGATCCTGACCATTCCCATAGGTGGCGTGGCCCTCCCCTTCATCGTCGGCGTTTCCTCCATCTCCCAGACCGATATACAAATACCCATCGGGACCAAACGCCATATCCCCGCCGTTGTGGTTGAACTGCGGTTCGTCCAGCCGCAAAATCTCGCGACGGGAAGAAAGCAGAACAGAGTCCGCGTTTTGCGGGTCCACCTGCCATTCCGCAATAACACTCTGGTGGTCGTTCTCCCCCGACGTCCGCGCCACCGGGAAATCCGCCGTCCCAGAAGTCGGTTCCGACGTGTAGGTAAAAAGCCGCCCATTTGTGAGGAAATTCGTATGAAGCGCGACTCCCAGCAATCCGCGTTCGTCATAATCCGTTTCGTCGAATCTACCCAGAATCCCCAACTTCACCAACCGATCCCGCACATCCAGAAAGGGAGTGGCGAGACGCTGGCCGTTCCGGACAATGACCACCAGCCCGGACTGATCGTACACAAGAAGACTCCCCGAAGTATCCCCCGTGTCCAACACTCCCAGCGGGGCCGGTAAACCTTCTACCACCGTCTCGAACTCAATGGTGATACTCCCCTTGGGTACATCGGGTAACGGATCCGGTATCGGTTCGGGAAGTGGGGTCACCACAAAACCGCCTCGCATCATGCTGGCGTGGAGGCTGCACCGATACCCTGGGCTTTTCCCTCCTTCGTTCATGGCGGCGACAAAAGCGGGAGTCAGCGTAAACTCGACAACGCCCCCCGCCAGATCCTGCCAGTTGACACCGGCATCGGATTCCCAACTGCCCGCCCCTCCTCCTTGATACAAAAGAACCGTATCCGTTGCCGAAGTGGCTCCCCTTGCCAGAATCTGCAGCGGATGCGAAACCGGATTCACCACGGTCACCCGGTACCGCTTGCCGGTCGCCAGATTCAGAGTCGGGTTGCTGGCCGGCAATGGCCCCGAATACAAATCCGTCGAAGAAACACTCGTCAAAGTATAGGCGATATAGGAATCGTTGTTGAACGTCCACTCGGCGTCAAATGCGGCCTGTACCGAAACGCCCACGCCCCCCGTCATCAATACGACCATCGAAATAAGTCGAAAATACATCCATCCCCGCAACTGTATGTGCGCCATCACCCGATCTCCTTATCCATATGACAATACGCCCTGAGATACCCCCTTCAAACACACGCCTGTTGGTCCTTTTGACAGAATATATCATACGGGTTGAAGCCTCTGGAGGCAAGACAAACCTGCGAGTCGCAACAAATCTCAAACGCGCCCATCCCCCCGGACAGGAACAGGAATCACGGAGACATGCGGAGGAATTGAGGTTGCACGCAAACGGAACCTGAGATAGAATAATTTCCGCAATGGGGTGTTCCCCAAAGCACACCCGAACCGCAAGATTAAGGAGGGATCAGCATGAATAAAAGCGCGTGGATGTTGATACTGGTGGCGGCGCTGAGCGTCGCGCTGCCGCAAACCGCCAAATGTGGGTGAGGTTCCGCCCCCAGCGACCAGGCGGTCGCTACCGAATTGGATAAAGATTGGGATGCGGCGATGGTGAAACTGTCCAAAGCCTATGGAGAAACGGTGGATGCCCTGGCCGCTCAAAAAGTGGCCGACGCAGCCAAGGTCTTCGAGGCGGACTTTGTTTCCACTTTTGTCGCGCTCTATGGCAAAACCTCAGCCACCTATCCCAAACGCTTCGCCAAGATCAACGACTCGAAAGTCACCGATTGGTGTACGTGGATGCGTGAGGAGTACCTGTTGACGGGCAAGGTTAAAAAGTCCCTGGGAGAAGGAAATGCCGAGGAATCGCTGAAAGCGCTGGAAGCCATTCGAGGCCGCTTCTTTATCATGCACAAAGAGGCGCAATGCCAGAACAACGGCGACTACCTTCTGCTTTTCCGCCAGCAGCTGGCCAAAAAAGCCGAGGCGCCCACCGGTCCGGATTTTCAGACCACGCTGGCCGACTTCCAGAAAGCCCCCCTCAATGTGAAGAGTAAAACACAGACCGCCGACTACGAAAAAGCAAAGGCCGACTGGCTCGGAAAAACACAGGCGGCCCTGCAGGACGGCAACCTGACCGATGCCGAGAAAGCAGACCTGACCCCGGCAACCGAAGAGTTCTACAAGGCGTTTGGCCGCGAGTTCGAATAAAGCACGATAAACGTGCCAAAACAGAAAATCTAAGAAGCCCGCGCGCTCTTGTCAGGAGTACGCGGGCTTCTTCCATTTTGTCTGCCCCAAAATTCCCGGAAATGGCTTCAAACGACTCTCAGGTGATATTGAGCAGGGCCTCCGCGTTCTTGAACCGGTCGTGAATCTCCACGGAGAGTTGAAACAACTGCTCGATACTGATGTTCAACAGATTCAATGCCGCTGGGTGGAAGAGATACGCCAGACCGTCCGATCCCACTCCGATCCCGAAACTCACACACAAAATGTTGCCCACATGCACAATGGCCACGAGTTTCTGGTGCTCGGTCGCCAGCATCGGGTCGTGGTGATACCGGATGGACTCGACGATTTCCGAGGGGAGATTCCAGTACTCGGCAATGTCTCCTCCGGCTTCTGGATGCGTGTATCCCAGCACCAGTTTCTCGGCTTCGAGAAAGGAGTACCCGTCGTTCTCGACCATCAGGATCATTTTCCGGAAGGCCTCGGCCACAAAGGAATTCATGATGATTTTGCCGATATCGTGCAATAAACCACACGTAAACGCGGACCCGCTCAGGCGTGGGTCCGAATGCTCCGCTACTTTCTGGGAACAAATGGCCACCCCTACGGCATGACGCCACAATTCTCCTTTTTGCAGGCCATAGCCCTTGTTTTCCTGGCCGCAGAAATTCGAGAGACAACCAGCCAGGACAAAATTGACCAGGGCGTCGGTTCCCAGATAGACCAACGCCTCCTGCAATGAAGTAACTTTGCGAGGCAATCCGTAGAAGGGCGAGTTGCACAACCGCAAGACCTTCATCGTGATGGCCGGATCGAGTTTGATCACCTCCACAATATCGCGCGGCGGAATTTCAGGATCCCGACACATCGCCAGAAGACGCAACACCAGATCGGGCAACGGCGGAATTTCCTGGACCATTTTTTTCAGTGCGTCAATGGAGATCATATGTAACGCACCTCCCCGCCGGGCAGTTTGATTTCCACTCGTCCATCACTCAGGCGCATTCTCATCGTTTTACCAGACACCCCCCCCACCATTTCCGAGGTGATCAGCAGATTGTTTTTGAAGAGCAACTTGCGTGCTGCCAGATAATTTCGCTTGCCGATGTTGAAAAAGTTCGAGGAATCCATGACATTCGCGCCCCCCGCCAACCGGATCAGCAGCCGGCTGCGCACCGCCCCCTGCTGATAAGCGTTCCGGAACAACATGGGGATCCCCGTGTCGGCAAACATGTAGGGATTTTCACGCGCTTTCTCGATATTCAAAGAAGCTTCCGGCAGCATGTAGTGCAACATGCCCCCAATTCGGGTGACCGGATCGTAAATAGCCACCCCAATGCAGGACCCCAGGGCATAAGTCGTGATCTCGTCACTGCTGTCATTGCCCGTCGCGATCTTCATGTCGGCAATATCTACCACAATATTCGGCATTCGTTCCATCTCCCCGATCGGGTAAAAACCTCTCCGAATCGGCTTCGCGTCTCAAGGTTACACAAAAACGCGAACACCGACGTCCAGCTCTCAGCACATCCACGATTCAACGCCTGTGATAGAGGAGTTCCACATAAAACTTTTCTCCACTCGACAAAACAAAGGGCACCAGCAAGCGGGGAAAATCATCCTTGGCGCCCGTATAGAAAAGCCGCTGCCCACTGCTGACCGAAATGCTGGGAAGAGACAAATCGAACAAATCCAATTTACTTGACATGCGGCGTTTGAGCGTTCCGGCGATCATATTCGCCAATTCCCCCACCGTATCGCACATCTGGTGATACGTGGGATCCCCGCCTTCCCCTCCCGTTATCATATCGAAGCATTCCGCGGCAAACTGCTTGGAGCAATGGACACCCAACATTCCAGAAATTTCACCCGCAATGCAAATCACCGCCGTGATATCAATACCGGGGATCTCAGCGCTGGTTGTGATCGGGTCATTCTGAATCACCTCCATAAAGGACATGGTCTCAAAAACTTCCCGCGTGGACTCCACCAGCAAATCGTAATTGCGCTTGTTCATAGAACTCTCCCGTTTCCTTCCGGTTCCAAAAACATCCCCCCCGCCTTGCGAGAAAGCGTCGAAGAAAGAGCTTGCCCGTACGGCTTAGAAGGCCGAGGGATCGGACAAGTCGGGCGGTGGTTCCACACTCTCTTCCCGTTTGGTCAACAACCCCAAGGGGCCTAACTGTTCCACCAGCCGCTCAGGCGTGAAGGGCTTCAAAACATAGCCGGACGCCCCGAGGTCCATCGCTTCGTTGATCCGCTCCTCACTCCCCTCGGTCGTCACCATAATAACCGGGAGTTCCTGAAGCCGCTCGATTTGCCGGAGCCGCATGAGCATTTCAATCCCGTCCATGCCCGGCATATTGATATCCGACAACACCAGATCCACGTGCGTCTTCATCAGAATATCGAGCGCTTCCTGGCCATTTGCGGCCTCCAGAAAGCCCGTCACATCCAACCCCGCCTGGCGGACCACTTTCTTGACCACCTGGCGGATCAGCATGGAATCGTCCACTACCAAAATTTGTAGGCTCACCGATAACACTCCTTAACAGGGTATGCAGAAAAGTATGAGCAGCTTCGCAACCTTGCCGTATGCCCACAACTATATTGATCCCATCGGCAGAATGCACTATAAAGTTGAGTGGAAAATGAAAAATCCGGCAAATGAGACCCCTTTCCATGTCCCTCCACCCTCTCCCAACCCTCCCCAATCCAATTCCAAACCTCCCCATTCTGCTGGCCGGCCCCACTGCCACAGGCAAAACGGCCCTGGCCATCGCCCTGGCCAAACGCCTCGGGGGCGAGATCGTCTCGGCGGATTCCATGCAGGTTTATCGCGGCTGCGTGATCGGAACCGCTCAACCCACCCCCGAGGAACTCGATGGGATTCCCTGCCATCTGGCCGGATGTGTCGAGCCGGACCAGACCTGGACCGTCGCGGATTGGCTGCGGGATGTCCAGGGTTGCATCCGCGAGATTGTCAACCGGGGACACCGTCCCATCGTCGCCGGAGGGACAGGTCTCTACTTCAAAGCCCTCACAGCGGGGCTTTTCCAGGCCCAGGGGGCGCAACGCGATCCCGAGCGCCGGACCCGGCTGGAATCGGAGTGGGATCAGGATCAGGGAACTTCTCTTTTCGAGCGGCTGCGCGAAGTGGACCCGGAAGCCGCCCACCGCATCCACCCGCACGACCGTCTGCGCGTGGTCCGGGCGCTCGAAGTCTATGAAGCCTCCGGCCAACCCTTGAGCCATCTCCAGGCTCAGGGCCGCAGCCAACACCAGCCCCTGCAAGCGTATCGTTTCGTCCTGACGGCCAACCGGCCCCTTCTCTATACTCGAATTGACCGCCGGGTGGAAGAGATGATGCGTCAGGGATTCGCCCAGGAGGTCGCCCGACTGGCCGCCCAGGGCGCCACGGAAGAGTGGCCGGCGATGCGCGCTTTGGGTTATCCCCAGATGCTGCGATTCCTGCGGGGCGAGACAACGCGGGAAGCCGCCATCGAAGAAACTCAGCGGCTGAGCCGACGTTATGCGAAACAACAAATCGTCCTTCTGCGCCAGTGGCCGGGCGCCCTGTGGCTGGACGCCAGCCGGGGTTTGGAAAAAAACAGCGGAATCATCCAGAAAATGCTTGTGTTTTCCCCTCCCCTTTGCGTTCAATAAACTACCTTTCCCACCCGCACAGAGCGGGTAGCCGCACCAGAAGGCGTTTCGACTTTTTCGGGCTGCGCGTGACAGGAAGAAAGCGACTCAAATGGCATCTGCAACCGTCAATCTTCAGGACAGTTTCCTCAATCAGGTCCGCAAGGAATCCATCCCGGTCGAAATCATGCTGCTCAATGGCGCAACGTTTCAGGGACTCGTCCGCGGATTCGACAATTTCACGATTGTGATGCATGTCGGCGCCAAACAGCACCTGATCTACAAACATTCGATCGCTCAACTGATTACCCCGAAAACAACCCGAAAACCCGGCGAAGAGGTTCGACATCCGTCGTCCAGCGAACGCCCCGTCGCCGCTCCCAATGTCCCTGCCCAGGCGCCCAAAAAAGACCCCCAGCGTCCCAGAGAACCCAAACCGGGCGAACGTTTCAACACGCTGGACCTCTCCGGTATCCACCTGGACGGAGAGAACGCCGCCGGACATGACCCCGGGGCACTCCAACCCACGGTTGACACCGAAGAAGCGAACCTCCAGGATCACCCCTGATTGCCGGGAACGTCGAACGACGACATCTTTTCGCCCTCACTTTCCCTGGTTCCATACACACGCCATCCTCGATTTTGCAGGTTAAGATCTTGGGGGTACAATCCTGTTTTCTGAACGGGCTTCCTGTTGATTTCATCTTCTAAATCCATTATCCTTTGAAACGGTGCGCATCCCATGCGCGCAAAAGACTTCCTCCGGAGGTCACGCAGAACAGGAGAACCGTACGAAAATGGCATTGACCGCGCCTCGTGGAACAAAAGACATCCTGCCCGACGAAGTCGGCTATTTTCAGATGATTGAAGAAACCGCCCGCCGGGTTTTCGCCCGCTACGGCTACCAGGAAATCCGCACCCCGATTTTCGAGGGGACGGAACTCTTCTCGCGCAGCATTGGCGAGGAAACGGACATCGTCTCGAAGGAAATGTTCACCTTCCCCGACCGCAAGGGGCGCAGCATGACCCTGCGGCCGGAAGGTACCGCTCCCGTGGTGCGGGCGCTGGTGCAGCACAACGCCTTCAAGCAGCAGGGCGTCCAACCCAAGGTCTATTACCTCGGACCCATGTTCCGCTACGAACGCCCCCAGGCGGGCCGTCAGCGTCAATTCAACACGGTCGGGGTCGAGTTCTTCGGATGCGCCTCCCCGCTGGCCGATGTCGAGGTGATCTCGATGCTCGACACGTACCTGCGCGAGCTCGGCTTCTCCGGCACCCGGACCCGCATCAACTCGATCGGCAATCAGGCCTCCCGAAAGGCCTACAACAACGAACTGCGGCAACGTCTGGCGAGCGTGCGCGACCGGTTGTGCCCCGATTGCCAGCGGCGTTCCGAGATCAACCCGTTGCGGGTTTTGGATTGCAAAATCCCCACCTGTCAGGATATTTACGCCGATTTCCCGATCCTGGCCGATTTTCTGGACGAGGAAAGCCGCGCCCACTACCAGCTGGTCCTGAAAACCCTCGACGACCTCGGAGTGGCCTATGAACTCAAACCGTCCCTCGTGCGCGGATTCGACTACTACACCCACACGGTCTTCGAAATCTCGCTCGAAGGCCTCGGGGCGCAGGACGCCGCCCTGGGCGGCGGGCGTTACGACGGACTGGTCGAGGAACTCGGCGGTCCCGCGACCCCGGCGGTGGGCGCCGCGTTCGGCGTCGAACGCCTCATCATCGCGCTCCAGGCAGCGGGTATTCAGCCGCCCCATCCCGATCAGGCACGAGCGGTCTTTGTCCTGGCGCTCGAGGAGAGTTGCCTCCCGGCGGCCTGTACGCTGACCCAGCAGATCCGCAAGGCCGGTCTTCCCGTCACTTTCGACTTCAGCGCCCGAGGCTTCAAGGCCGGACTCCGCGCCGCCAACCGCGACAACATCAACCGCATGGTCGTTCTGGGAGGCGCCGAACTCGAACAGGGCGTGGCGCTGGTGAAAAACCTCGAGGAGAGAACGGAAAAACAGGTGGCCCTGGCCGAAGTCGCAGATTATCTGGCGGGATAAGGTTTTAGGTTCCATGCGATTGCAAATTTCCAAGGAACCTGTTCAACAGAGATAACAACTGATAAGTATTAGTTTGGATATATTCTTTTGTTTACAAAAGAGCAAACAAGGCTCAAGCAACTTCGAATCTGGATGATATGTCTGTATTTCAAGGGTACGCAAACTGGTAAAAGCGCGTTAGTTCCTCCCATGCGGGACGCATGAGCGGTTTCGTCTTCTCAAAACCCGAAACAAGCCCGAACGAGTTCTTCCCGTCATTGGGCGAATCGTCCCCTGCCACCCAGGCAAACATCGGATAGCCCTTACGCCGCCAGGAAACCGTGGCGGTCAGAAATCCGGTATAGGCCGCCTTTTGATCCTCCGGCGTCCACGTGTTTCCACTGGACTTACCAAACTCATCTATCCAGAGCGGAATATTCGACGCGGCATGGTAAGTGTCGAGAATCCGGGCCGTCGCGTCGGCATAGTCGCGCCAGGAACTGCCTGGCTGGAGTTCTACGTAAAGGGCTGCCGCAACGACCGGTATCTTGGGCGTATTGGCCTTGACCCAGACGGCCAAATCTCGAATCAGACGCGGATCGTTGCGGCTGCCCGTCTGAATCCCGATTACCTCATAAGAAGCATAGACGTTCGGATAATTCGCTTCTTTCCATGCCCAAATGGACTTGATCCAGGCGCCGTGATTCTGCGGGATGGACTCGACACCCGAGTCTCCCTCTCCGCCGGAAAGAAGACAGGGCGACAGATCTCCCCCGAGCATCACCATCCCGAGGTTCGTATAATTCAGGTGGTCCAACCACGTCTGGTACCACCGCTTGTCGCGCTCGTAAGGCGCGGTATCGGTGAATCGAGAACTCTTCTGTTCCGGCAGCAGAACCAGTTCGATGGTAAACTGTCCCGCATTCGGCCCGCTTCGGGTCAACGCCATGAAATCGTTGACCTTCTGAATCAAAGGCTGGGTGGGAACCGGGTGGATGACCGATCGGTCCGAGAAATGATCGGTGGCGACCAGAAGCCGAATCCAGCTGACCTCGGCGGCTCGGTACTGTTCGAGCAGGTTTTCAATTCGCGCGCGCACAAGCGGGTCGCGCTGGTGTTCCAGCACCCAGGGGAAATCCTGTTTTGCTCCGTCGAGATAGAAAAACGTCACCCCGCGGATTTCCCTCCCACCGCCGGGTTCCGCAGGAACGGCTTGCGCCATCCCGCACAACCAAGCGATCAAAATCCACAGGCCGTATCGGGGAAAAACCGACATACCTTTTCCTTTCTGGACAGAAAACACCCTCTCGAAAAGAAGACCGCTCCTCTGCAAGTTTGCAGGAAGCGGTCTTTCGTGAAATATCCATCCAGAAGATTCCGTCCTGCCTACCGCGAAAACTCCTGGCGCATCAGGTTCAGTTTGTCCGTGCAGAATTCGGCCAGACGTTCCATCGGGACGCGGTCCTGAACCATCGTGTCGCGGTGACGCACGGTCACGCACTGGTCTTCGAGCGATTCGACATCCACGGTGATGCCCAGAGGAGTCCCGATCTCGTCCTGACGACGGTAGAGCTTGCCGATGGCCGCCGTGTCGTCGTAGCGGGCCGGAAAAAACTTGCGGAGGTCGGCGGCGAGCGCCTTGCCCTTTTCCACCAGCTCCGGACGATTGCGCAACAGGGGGAACACCGCCGCCTTGAGCGGGGCCAGATCAGGATGAAACCGCATCACCACACGCGGCCCATTCTCCAATTGCTCCTCTTCGTAGGCGTTACACAGGAAGGCCAGGAGCGAGCGGTCCACGCCCGCCGACGGCTCAATCACGTAAGGCACGATGTGGCGGTCGTTCGGTTGGTCGTAGTACTCCATTCGTTTTCCGGAGCATTTTGCGTGCTGCTTCAGGTCAAAGTCGGTGCGGTTGGCGATGCCTTCGAGTTCCGACCATCCGAAGGGGAACTTGTACTCGACATCGCAGCATCCCTTGGCATAGTGGGCCAGTTCGGATTCTTCGTGGTCACGCAGGCGCAGGTTGTCGGGGTTCATGCCATAACGCTTGTACCAGGCGAAGCGCTGGTTGCGCCAGTAGTCGTACATTTCCATGTCTTCGCCCGGCATGACAAAGTACTCGAGTTCCATTTGTTCGAATTCGAGCGTGCGGAAGATGAAACTCTTGGTGGTGACCTCGTTGCGGAAGGACTTGCCGATCTGGGCGATACCGAAGGGCAGTTTGCGCCGCATGCTGGTCTGGACGTTGTCAAAGTTGACGAAAATGCCCTGAGCGGTTTCGGGACGCATGTAAACGGAAAGCCCGGTTTCCTCGACCGCGCCCAGCGTGGTGCGGAACATCATGTTGAACTCGCGCGCCTCGGTCAGCTCGCCACCGCACTCGGGACACCGGGTGCGTTTCGATTGAGGGACCTCGGCCACCGTCTTGGGATCGGTGCGCAAGCCTTCGGGCGCGCCTTTCTTTTTGTATTCCTTATGAATGGCCGCCTCGACAGCATCGGGCGCGCTACCCGCCTCGATGGGACCGACTTCGCCCCAGTCCTCCCCGTTGGGACCGATGAGCGAAACCACCCAGATGCGGTCGGCGCGAAAACGTTTGCGGCACGACTTGCAATCCACCAGGGGATCGTTGAAATTCTCGACATGACCCGACGCTTCCCACACACGCGGGTGCATGAGAATCGAAGCGTCCAACCCTTCGATATCGTCGCGTTCATCCACCATGGCGCGCCACCAGGCGTCCTTGATGTTGCGCTTCAGGACGGCGCCGAGCGGACCGTAGTCGTAGGTCGAAGCCAGACCGCCATAAATTTCGCTGCTCTGAAAAACAAAGCCACGGCGTTTACACAAACTGATGATTGTCTCGATTGTCAGGGCCATTCTATTCCATACCTTTCCATCCCATCAGAACTGGGTTCCCAAATTAAACAGGCGATCCCCCAATAGTCAAGTTCAAACACCTTTCAAGAGTTGACTTTGGGTATTCTTCCTGCTATCTGGTGAGATGTGGTGTATTCTTGTCGAAAGCGGGTTTGAACTCAAAATTCAGAGAGAGTGAAGGGAGAGCCTGGCGTGTCCTGTTCCATGCGTTCCGGAAAGTCCACCCCCATCCGATTGCTGTTGGTTTTTATCCTTTCCTGGAGCTTTTCAATACCAGGCTTTTCTCAGGAAACGGTGAAACCCACACCCGTACCGACCCCTCCGGTTGAACTGGGAACAAATTGTGTCACGTCGGAATGCCACGTCAAGTTTGGCGACAAGAAGTTCTCCCACGGGTTTTCCAAAGAGCAGGGGTGCGAATCCTGTCACAACCCGCTTGAAAACCGCCATAAATTCGAAAAAATCACCGATAAACGCGCGCTGTGTCTTAAGTGTCATCCCAACGAAAAACCCAAAGCCAACCAGCATCAACCCTACGAACAGGATTGCACGGTCTGCCACGAAGTCCACTCCAGCAGCAGACACCTGCTCAAAAGTGGCGGAGGCCCGGACGGTTGCACCAACTGCCACGACCGGATACTGACCCACCCCGAGACAGCCCATGCCCCGCTGAAAGAAGGAAAATGCCTCGGATGCCACAACGCACATGAGTCGGACCATGAGGGGCTGCTCAAAACCACTCGGGACGATCTCTGTTTTACCTGCCACAAGCGATTCGAGGAAAAAGCCCAAACGGCCGTGTCGCTCCATGCCTCCGGCAAAACCTGTTCCCAATGCCACCGCGCTCACGAGAGCGAAAACCCCAACCTGCTCAAACAAGAGGAATCGAAACTCTGTACAGGCTGCCACAAAGACGTTCTCGACCAGTCTCAGAAACTCTCACATCCTCACGGCGCCATGACCGAGGGGAAAACGTGCCGCAACTGCCACTCCCCCCATTTTTCCCAACAAAAACACCTGCTCGAAAAACCGGCCCAGGAACTTTGTCTCACCTGTCACAGCCAGACAATCAAATCCGGCGAACAAACCATTGCCAGCATCGCCGACGAGTTGAAAGACGCCAAATCCCTGCACGCGCCGATGAAGGAAGGCGATTGTTCGGCCTGTCACCGGGCGCACGGCAGCGCAAACCCCAACCTGCTCGAACAACCGCTCCCCACGGAGTTTTACACCGAGTACGAGACGTCCTTGTATGCGGCCTGTTACAAATGCCATGACAAGGCCGCCATCGAGGCAGAACAGAGCACCGACACAGACTTCCGAAACGGGAACCAGAACCTGCACCACCTGCATGTGTTTCAGGGGAAAAAAGGCCATTCCTGCCGAGTCTGCCACCTGCCTCATGCGACCAGTCAACCGCGGTTGATCCGGAAAAAAATCGCGTTCGGCAAATGGGAAATGCCTCTCACACTCTCCCTGACAAAAACGGGAGGATCGTGCGCAACCGGTTGCCATCCTTCTTTTGAGTACGATCGGAATTCCCCCGTCACCAATACTGGACGCGGGGTTGCCCGAAACACTCCCGATACAACAAAAGACACCACCCGGACAACGCCTTCGCCACAGGCGCCCAGGATAACCGTCACCCCGCTGACAAAATAGCCGGTCGAGTGGAGTCGGTCTGAGAACAGGTTCAATCAGTCAGTATTCACCCAGCAAACCGCTGAATCTGCATTTCTTGACGGAGGGATCCAAAATGAAATGGAAACGCAGAGAGTTCATGAAACGACTGGCGGGAGGAACGCTTGCGCTCTCCTGTGCCTCATCGGCGGCGGCTTTCCCTGTCGCCGAATGGGAATCCAAAGCGCCCGCCGATCCGTATGGATGCCTGGTGGACCTCTCCGTCTGCATCGGATGTCGCAAGTGCGAGCAAGGCTGTGCCATCGCAAACGAACTGCCCACCCCTGCCCGATCCTTCGACGACCTGCGCGTTCTGGACCAGCAACGCCGACCCGACGCCAACAGCTACACCGTCATCAACCGTTATTTTTCCGGGACCAAGTATGACAAACTTAACCGCCTGGCGCCCACCTATGTCAAAAGCCAGTGCATGCACTGTCAGGATCCCGCCTGCGTCAGCGTCTGCCTGACGGGTGCGCTCTACAAAAAAGACAACGGGGCGGTCTATTACGAAAAGAGCCAATGCGTCGGCTGCCGCTACTGCATGATGGCCTGCCCCTTTCAGATCCCCGCCTACGAGTACAACGACCCCCTCACGCCCCGGGTCCGCAAATGCACCTTCTGCTTCGAGTTGATCAGCCAGGGAGGTAAACCCGCCTGTGCGGCCATCTGCCCGATGGAAACCATGACATTCGGCAAACGCAACGACCTGCTCGCCCTGGCGCAAAAACGGATCGAGGAGAATCCCCGCCGTTACGTGAAGCACATCTACGGCCAACACGAAGTCGGGGGGACTTCCTGGATGTACATCTCCGATGTCCCCTTCGAGAAGGTGGATTTCGTTAAACTCCCCCCCGAACCGACACCCCGGTTGCCCGAAACCATCCAGCACTCCCTGTTCAAGTACCTCTGGTCCCCCATCGTGCTCTTCTTTTCACTGGCCGGCGTGATGTTCCTCTCGAATCGTGCCAGGAGCGGAGAATACACCCCGAAAGCGGAGAAAGAGGCCCCGAAATGAGCAGCCACCCCGCGAAACCTGTCGGAGTGAAATTCTGGTCCTCCGGCGCCGTCACCCTCTTTGCCCTCATGTTGATTGGCCTCGCCTTCACCATCGCCCGCTTCACCAAAGGCATCGGGTTCATTTCGAACCTGACCGACGCCTGGCCCTGGGGATTGTGGGTCGCCGTGGACGTCGAATCGCGTGTGGCCCTCTCGGCCGGCGGGTTCACCACCGTGGCGCTGTGTTATATTCTGGGACGCACCTACTACGCCTCGGTCATCCGCCCGGCGCTCCTCATCGCCACCCTGGGTTACACCTCCGTGGTGCTGGGTCTGATCATTGATGTGGGCCGCCCCTGGGCCTTGTACAATCCCCTCATCCACCCGCAGCCCAACTCATTACTCTTCGAAGTCGCCATGTGCGTGATGTGTTATCTCACGGTGCTCTACACCGAATTTGTCCCTCTCCTGATCGAACGGTTTTCCGGAAGATTTCCGGTTCTGAAGATTCTGGGAAGAATTCTCCAGAAATTCCTCTGGCTCTTCATCATTCTGGGGGTCGTGCTCTCGTGCATGCACCAGTCGAGTCTGGGAGGATTGCCCCTGCCGGCCCCCTCGAAATTCAGCCCGCTGTGGTACACCCCCCTGCTTCCTCTCCTGTTTCTCACTTCGGCCATCGCCGTGGGCTTCCCGATGGTGATTTTTGAACGTATCCTCATGGCCAAATGGCTGCGATTGAAACCCGAGATGGAGGTGCTGTCGCGCCTTTCGCGTTTCATCGTTTTTCTCTTGGGCGTTTACATGTTCCTCAAGATCGGCGACCTGATCTACCGCGGCGCCTACATCCATCTGCTGGACGGTTCAACACAAAGCATCTGTTTCCTGGTCGAGGTGATCTTCGGCGTGATCGTACCGTGGTGCCTCCTCCTCCTGCCCCAGATGCGCCGCGCCAAATGGGGGATCTTCATCCCCAGCTGCATGATCATCCTCGGCGTGTTGATGAACCGCATCAACGTGTTCATCGTCGGGATGACCCCACCCTACGGCGACAAACACTATTTTCCCTCGATCGGCGAATTCGCCACCTCCATCGGCCTGGTCGCCGGCATCATTTTCATCTATCGAATCGCGACCATCTACCTTCCCGTCATCAGCATCCACGCGCAGGAGAAAAGAACATGATCCGGACCCTCTTTTCGCATCTTTTCCTCTTTGTCTCCATCCTGTCCGTACTGACGGGACTGCAATTTGCCTTCCCCGGAACGGTCGAAGCCGAAACCACGGGTACCCAGGCGATTTCCCCTTCAGACAAAGGAACGTGGAAAGCGCCCGACCTGGAGAAAGCCAAAACCTTTTCGCAAAAACCGACCCCGACTCTGATCGTCGAGGTGGTCGAAAAAGACCCGTCTCTCGAACGGAAAACCAGCAGCAATCGCTCCTTTTCTCTTAGTAACTCTCTCTATGAGTTCCTCGTCCTCAAATTGGAATACGACTTCTTCCTTCTGGAAAGCCCCATCATCAAGAAGGAAGACGATTTCTACCAGCCCGTGCGCTTCACTCATGCCAAACACGCGGCTGTTACCCAGAACTGTACGGTTTGCCACCACGCCGCTCCCAAAGACTCCAAAGAGCAGTTCGACACGACCGCCTGCAACGCCTGTCACCAGGAATCGTTCAACAAAACAGTCTTTGGGCGCCTGGGACTCAAGGCCGCCTACCACCGCCAATGCGTCACCTGCCATACCGAAAGCCAGAACCCCCGCGCACCGACCGATTGCATCGGCTGCCACGAGGAAAACGTGAAAGACCACTCCCAGTTGATCGAACTGACCGGTACCCCCACGCCGTCGGAAGTCACGGGCGAATGCGTGCGCTGCCACGCCGAACAGGCGGAGGACTTCATGAAGTCCTCCCATTGGCTCTGGAAAACCGCCGCATCCCGCGCCGAAGCGCTGGCCGGAAAACCCGCCTCTGGAAAAGCCACAACGGCTCTGAACAACTCCTGCATCGCGCTGCCGGGCAACTGGGCCAACTGTACCAGCTGCCACTGCGGCTACGGTTGGGAAGACAAGGACTTCGACTTCTCCGATAAGAGCCGCATTGATTGCCTGGTCTGCCACGACACCACCGGACTCTACAAAAAAGACCCGAATAAACCCGGTTTGCCCGCATCCGACGTGGATCTGCTGGCCGTCGCGAAAAAAGTCGGACGCACCAGCCGTCAAACCTGCGGCGCCTGCCACTTCCAGAACGACAAAGACGACCCCACCCAGCACGCCTACATGAATGGCCAACTCATGACCCCCACACGCGAATTCGACATTCACATGGGCGGCTACGGCATGCGGTGCGAGGACTGCCACAAGACACGCAAACATAAAATACCCGGGAAAAGTTCCTCCCTGGCCACCATCGAAGGGACCGTCTCCTGCGAAGCGTGCCACACAGACACACCGCACAGCCAGGGACCCCTCATCTACCACCTCAACCGGCACGGAAAAAATATCGCCTGTACCACCTGCCACAGCCCCCTTTACGCCAAATCCAACCCGACGAAAACCTGGTGGGACTGGTCCAAAGCCGGCGACAAAAACAGACAACCCAAACTCGATTCGACCAACTCACCCGATTACAACTGGAAGTTCGGAGAATTTATCTGGGAGAAGAACATCAAGCCCCAGTTTGCCTGGTACTCCGGCAAAACCCGCCTGTACCAGAAGGGCGATACGTTCACGCCCACCGATCTCCTCAACATCACATACCCACTCGGCAACATCGCCGACCCGGACTCGAAAATCTACCCCTTCATGGTCCTGCGGGGCAAACAACCTGCCGACGCCAAGAGCAACACTCTGGCCATCCCCCGATTCTCCGGGCCGGACGGATACTGGGAAACCCTGGACTGGAACCGTGCGATCCAGAACGGGATGCAGGACGCCGGCCTCCCCTACAGCGGGGAATTCAAATGGCAGGAAACCGCCATGTACTGGCGCGCCGAACACGAGGTCATGCCCAAAGAGTATGCCCTTCCCTGCGCACAGTGCCACACCACCCTGAAATCCGAGCGAACCTGCGACCGCTGCCACCAGGAATCCAAGAGCCTCGATTACAAGGCGCTCTGTAACAAGGGATTCGACCTGAAGAAAAACCTCGGCCTCGAAGGCGGCAACGCGGCGGATTACAACTCTGGAGAAAACTACATTGACTTCAAGAAACTCGGCTACGAAGGCGACCCCATCGAAGTCGGTGGCCGTTTCAAAATTCTACCTCTGGGGTATTCGCAGACCCCCAAGGAAACACAAGACAACAAGTGATGAATACCGCTGTTGAGCGAACAAGGTTTCCGAACTCGGTTCACATCGCGGGTAGCCCTGAAAATACGAAACGAACTGAAATGTGAATTCAGATCTGAAAGAGTAACCAATGTCAACCCGGGGCGGAGCAAAGCGCCACCCCGGGTTTTGTGTTCCAATTTTCAGAGAAGGCTGACAGCCCGCTCTGAAATCCACCCTCTCTTCTCAAAACAATGTCTACCTCTCTCGCGATACAATATCACGGACCCGATCCTATCCAAAATATTCCGCCATTTCCTTCAGGAAATCCGGTTTCAAAGACTTGGCAAGATTCATACTCCGTATGAGTTCGAGTCGCTTGACCAGATCGTCGAAGCCGATAAAACCACATATATTGGATAGGGGTTTCGAGCGCAATTTGAACGTAGGACGAAGTATCTCCTGTTCAACTTTTCCCCGCCGTTCTTCAGGCGCTACGAGAAACAGGTTTATTTCAAGATTTGGTTGAAGGGCCAACAAGTCGCTCATCCGCAGGAGTCCGGAATAAATGGAAGTCGTGCTTTCGATTTCAAAGGCTGCTACAATACTGTTCCCATGAAGCCACAGAACATCAATCAACTCTATGGTTCGATTCGTTGCTTCATTGAACTGCGTAGGAAGCGAATCAACAACCTGCGACATCTTGCTGAGAACCTGACCGTTCCAGATTCGACTCCGATCATTGCGAGCCACCCAGACATCGAAACCCATCTCAGATCCAAGCAAGAGCAACTGGTACTGGATCTCGGTGTGTTTGCTGACAGTTTGTTCTGACGACTCGACTGCTACGCTTACATCTCCCGAACAAAACCCATCGGGTTCAAAGTCTGGAACAGATACCACCGTCTCAACTATCTGCTTTCCTTTTCTTTGCGACGCGGAAAACAATGGTTTCCGGCTAAGTTTTCGAGGATCGACAGGACGCACCGATGGATTCGATTTCGCTTGATGAAGCATCTTAAGAATCAGATCTCCATCCATATCTCGTTGAAAACGCTTGGGACTGCCACGCAAGAATGCTTTGAACTTACCCGCATCTTGAGAACCTTCATAAAAAGCGACTTTCCCTTCCAATTCTACCATTGGAATCCCCTGTTCCGCAGGCAGAGCAATAATCACTTCGACGTTGAGACGCTCCGGAAAATCACCATAGCTCCAAATCGCGGACTTGTCGAAACTCGGTCCAACGACACGAAGCGCACCAACCCAACGCATTACACCGGTCATATAACACAAAAGAACATCGCCCGGCTGTACCTGTTGGACAGTCGCACGTTTTCTGGCCGAGAAACCACTGACAAGTCCACCGGCTTCCAGAAATTCGTCCCACGTCGTTCCAGTAAAAAGATCCAGCCAGTAAACCGTCTCTCGGCTCTCCATTATATTCTCATTCCTCCTGTCTCACGCGTTTCGCACAACCACTCGGTCGCGCCCTTGATTTTTCGCCTCGTAGAGCGCCTGATCGGCCTGGATCAGCATGTCATTCAAAGAATCCCGGAGCATTGTACAGACACCGATACTGACCGTGATTCCGAATTCTGCCTCCCCGAAGCGAAGTTTTAACTGCGCAACTTTCTCCCGGATTCGCTCAAAAAGCAGCCATACATCCGCGGCATCGAGACGCAGGCTCGTGAGCAGAACGCAATACTCCTCTCCGCCAACCCGAGCCACCAGGTCGGACTCGCGGACACTCTCCCGCAGAATGTCCGCCACGGCAATTATGACCTTGTCACCCGTATCATGTCCATAGAGGTCGTTGATCCGCTTGAAGTTGTCTATGTCTATCATGGCGGCTGTCAGTTTCAGATTGCCGCGTCGCGCGTTTTTGCACAGCTCTTCTCCAACCTTGAACAAGAATCGGCGATTGTAAAGCTGCGTCAACGAGTCGCGATCCGCCAAATTCCGGATCTCTTCCATCAGATCGAGCAATTCGGCATTCTGATTGACACGGCAGGAGAATTCTTCCTTGGAAAAGGGCTTGGCAAGGAAATCATTGGCTCCATTTTTAATGAAACGGGCAGACAAGGATTGATTCCCTTGCGCCGACATCCCGATCACGCTGAGCTTATCGAGACTGTGCGTTCGGCGAATGCGGCGGGTCAACTCACACCCATCCATATCGGGCATCATGTGGTCGCTGATCACCATGCGGATATCGGGATTCTTCTCCAGCGCCTCCAGAGCGCTCGCGCCGTCGCACGCCTCGACAATCTGGAAACAATTCACTTCCAGCATGTCCATGATGATACTGCGCGCCACATTCGAATCGTCCACAACCAACACCTTGATACTCCGGTTCCGATGCAGACGCCCCAGAAGGCGAACCAGGTAGTCCACACTGGCGATACTTTCCTTCAGCACATAATCGGTCACCCGCTTCGACCAAGTGTTTTCGCGAACGGCCGCGTCCAAATCGCCCGTGAAGACAATCGCCGGGATCTTCTGTCCAATGATGTAATCCACAACCTCCCCATTGGGAGCGTCCGGCAGGTTCAAATCCAGTAAACTGGCGAAAAATGGCTCGGCAGCAGACTCGACAGCGACCCGGGCGTCTGCCAGGGAAGGCGCCAGGACAACGCTGAACGGAAGCGCCGCCTCGATGTGCGTTCTCAGAATTGAAGAAAACGCCTTACTGTCCTCGACCACCAGAACCTTGGGCATGAGAACCTCCTCCGAGCCTTTTAACGGAAGAATTGAGACAACAGAGAAAACACGATCGGCACTGGCCGCCTCAAAAGAAACAATCAGCGCCGATCGGCGTCTCAAGAACGATCTTTCCCAATCCTACAGAGACAGCACATACTCCGCCAGGTCGTTGATCTCCTGCTCGCTGAGCTTCGACGTCAGGCCGTGCTGGTCGTCCTTGTTGTACTGCGTCAAAACCTCTTTCATCGTGCGGGCGCGGCCATCGTACAGATAGGGCGCCGTCCGCCACACTTCCTTCAGCGTCGGCGTATCGAACTCCGTCCCGTTCTCCATGCCGATCCCCGTTCCGATATTGTACTTCCGTTTATCGGTCAGAAAATCGCCCGTGTGACAACGGTTGCAGGCGGCCTTCTCATAAACCACTTTCCCGCGTTCCGCCGCTTCGCTCAACTGGCCATTGACCAGATACGGACTCGGGACAGGCTCGAGTGATTTGAGGTACGCATCCATATCCTTGGATTCGTCATCGGGACGGACCGAGAACAGGGTGAACTTCATTCCCGCGCGCACGGCCGTCTCCGCATCAGGACGCACTCCCTTAATCATCACCGGCGGCGTGACATGCGAATACAACATGCTCTTGGCGCTCTTCGGATTCCCCATCCCGTCGTTCAACAAATCCCAGTTCAGGGAGTCGGTGCGCGCATCGGGGTGGCAGCTCACACAGCTCAGCCACTTCTGAAAACAGAAATCCGCATCGTGGAAATTCCGCTCCCCCCGGCGGATCGCCGTCAACTCTTTCTTCGGCCCCAGTTCGATCGCCTTGCAATCGGGCCGCGCCTCGGGCGCAATGTCCACGACCCCAACCGTGTCGGTGAAATACTCGGCGGCATAGGCCTTAGTGCCAACCAACACAAGCCCGCGAGGACCATTCCCGTCCAGTTTCAACCGGCGGCGAAGCCCCACCAGAAAAGCCAGATCGTTCGGAACATCCGCCGACGAAGAAGAAGCGTCCGAGACCTTCTCCCCGGCCGCCACCTTGGCCAACCGCGCATGCAATCCCGCCACATCAATCACACTCACCTCATGCGTTCCAGCATGCGTCACACAAAGAAACTTTCCATCTCCCGACATCGCCACATCCCACGGATTGGCGGCGCCCAGATCCACGTCGTCGAGTAGAACCGTATTCAACAACTCCTGTTTGGCCAGATCCACAATACTCAACGCGTTCGTATTGATCCACCCGCGCTCCAACTGCGTCGTCGGCAGCTGATAGCGAGCCAGAATATGCGTCACATAGGCGAATTTCCCATCGGGAGACACACACACGCCCCGCAATCCCGTCGAGCCATTGGGCAACTGAATATCCTTGAGCGCCTTACTGGCGGTCGTGTCAATCAACGTGACCTTGGAGGCCACAACGTCCTGATCGCCCGCCATATCGGACAAATGGTTGGCCACCACCAACAGTTTTCCATCGGGAGTCAACGCCATCGCCACCGGCTCGCGCGCCACCCCGATTCGGGTCACTTCCTTTTTATTTTCCACATCGAGCACCGAGACGTTGTTGTTGTAACGATTGGCGACATAGAGCGTTTTCGAATCCGGGCTGAGCACGGGCGCGCCAGGCGTATGCCCCACCGGAATCTCACCCGCCACCGTGTCGGTCTTCAAATCCACAATCACCACTTTTCCCTGAGGTAAACCATCCGTCACATAAAGCCGAGCGGCGGTATTGCTGATCGCAAGACCCGTCAACGAACCCGGCACAGCGACCGATTTCGTCACTTTTCCAGACGCGGTATCCACATAGACCACCTGCTTACCGGTTTTGGCTGCCACATATAACGTCTTGCCCGCCGAGTCCGCCACCAGAGCCACAGGGGAGAGATAATCTTCCGCCAGAACCGACACACCCACGCACAGCATCAGAACCAGCGCCACACACCCTCGCGCCCAGAAACGTACCTTGTTGCCTTGCATCATCACAAACCTCCCATCGCTTTCTGTTCTTTTCGCGCATGACTTTCTTTCTATAGCCATTTTCGCGCGGGGATGCAACCTTGTTTTCGAGAACGTTCCCTTTCATCGGACAAAAAGTCCGCTCTTGAACACCCAATACACCTTTCCTCAAAAACGAGGATTGGCGCGCAAAAAAGCCCAAACAGGCTCAAAATCAAAAAGGCCGTTTTGCTATTTTCGGATTCTGCACACGTCGCTCAGACAAAAGACCACGCCATTGCTGGCGCAACTCGATCAAGTGCCGTTCCTGCTCGTCCGAAAAAGACCCCAATCGCTGCGCATAGGTATCGAGCCAAGTCACGAGGCGCTCCAAGTCAGCCTCATCCAGAGTGACGCCGTGGTGTCCCTCCCCCGACCGCAGTTTCTGCAGAATCGGACTGTTGACCGCCACCCCACTCCCCCGCTCGTCCGATACACCGGCGGCATAGCGCTGGCGAACCTGTTCGCGAACACTCGGTTTTCCATACGACACCAGCGACTCGTAAGACTTCTCGGCGCTCAGATCCAGTTTTCCCGATCCCAACGCCACCATTTCGGAATTCCGAGCCGATTGAGCCGGATCGTGACATCCCCCGCATCGCGCATTCAAGACTGGCTGCACAAGCCGGTCGAACCGCAACGGCCAGGATCCCTCTGGTCCGGGCGTCAACCGTGACGGTTCGCGCCGGTAGGCCAACACCGGCTTACGCGGCGGAGCCGAACTGCGCGGTTCATGACAACCGACGCAGCTCAAAGTCTGACCCGGTTGAACATACGTGCAACTGCGCATCGTCTGCAACGTCATCCCCTGCGCGTCGAGCGCCTGGAAAAACACAATCACCCCCGATGGCGCCCGGAAATACGCCGATCCATCCGCCTCGACAGGCACTGTCCCCAACACACACTTGCCCGGGTCATCGGCCGTGATTCCCAACTGGGGCGCGTTCATGACCGGCTGCGTCTTGGCGGGCACAGCCACTACCCGCAGCGCCTTAATCTCACCCCGGCGAATCGTTTTCAACCCCTCGTAAACATCCGCCACCAGAAAACATCCTTCCTGGGAACCCAGGGATTCCACAGAACTCGCCAACACCGGCGGCGCCGGACGAACCTGGACCGGAATCGGATTGGCGCTCGTAATCTCCGGATCCCGATACAACATCTCCAGACCGCCTTCCGCATCAAACAGATAAAGCCCCATCCCATTCTTCGGACGAAGCGTCCCGTAACCGATTCCCTCTTCCGCTCCCCACGCCACCAGATGGAGCCGCTCGGACAACGGCCACGGACTCTCGAAAAAGGAAACGGGCCAACCTTCGATCTCGGGAAACGGGACATCCGGCGTCAACCGCTTGATGGGATTGGCGCCCTCCGTGCCGACTGTAGGATCGAGCAACACCAGACTGCCCATCGTCTGCGCATGGTGTCCCGAAGCCGTGAAAATCAACTTGTTCGAGCCGGGAATACTCATCGGCTCAAACGTACAATGGGGCGAATGGGTATAATTCTTGTAAACAATCCGCGAATTCGTCCCATCCGGATTCATGGACCAGAGGCTCATGTACGGCATATTGTCACGGTCAATATAGTCCCATCGGGAATACAGAATGCGACCATCCGCTCCCACGCTCGGAGTCCACTCGAACATCTCGAACGGCGAAATCGCCACCAGATTCGACCCATCGGCATTCATCGTGTGCAACGTATAAACCGCGCAGGGCCGTTCCGGCCCACCCCCACAGCGCACATACGCATCGGGCAAATCCTTGACGGCCACACTCCGGGCCGCGCTCTCGGCGCCCACCTGAACGGACTGCCCCCGCCGGGTGGAAAGGAAGACAATCCGCCCATCCGGCAGATAGCGTCCATCGAAGTTGTCATACTTGCCCCACGTCAGACGCCGCAACCCCGTGCCATCCAGATTCATCTCATACAGATGGTAGAACGCATCCTCGGGCACATTGTCCTTGTTCAGCTTGTTCGGCTCGGCCGCCAGATTCGGATAGAACTTGCAATGGGCAAACAAAACCTTTTTTCCATCAAACGAAACCATCGGACGCAGGAAACTGCCCGGTTCGGAGAAGGCGCCGCTGATGCACTCCTCCCGCGGGTTATCACCACGGAAATCGCGCAACAGATAAAGCCCGCCTCCCGGACGCGACCACCACCCCATGTACTGGTCCGACATGTGGCCGAAGCTCCCCGGAACCCGCTTCACAAACAGAAGCGAATCGAAACCCGCCAACTGCGGCGACGACAGCAGGAGCCGGCGTTGAATCCCCCGCGCCCGGAAATACATCTCCCGATCCACCCGCTCCGGCGCAACACTCTTCAACTCCCCCTGCAACGCTTCCAACTCCCGGACGGGTACATCAACCGCCACCCCTTCCTCCCAGCGTTCCTTCACCAGCCGTTCGCAAAACGCGACTGTTTCCAATACACGCGGCGCCCAGGAAACAGATGATGGATTCTTCACAATCTTCACCGTGGACCATTGGGAAATTGAACTCTGATCCGCAGGACGATTCAAAGCCAGATTTTTCGATGCATCAGCCGTGCCGAACACCTCCACCTCGTCCAGATGCAGATACGAACGCCCCGACAATTGAATCCGCACAAAACGCCCCGACTGCCCGGTCAGATTCGCCTTCAAGGCCCGATCGCCCGGATACCCCCAGAAGGGCGTCCCATCATGTTCATAAACCTGGCGCCACGTCTTTCCGTCATCGGACAAAAGAACCCTCAACCGGAACGCCTTTTTCTCCATTCCATTGTCGCAACGGTTCCAGACCCGCACCTCGGACAACGCCTCGCTCTGCCCCAGATCCACCTGCCACCACGGGCTTTCCTCATGATCGGTATGAAAACCCCACAACCCGCTCTTAATACCATCACATCCCCCCGCCGCATCGGATTGAGGCGTCACTTGCCCCGCACGCATCACTTCCTTCGACCGAGTCTGCTCCTGAAGCAGCCAATCCTTCTGAATTTCATCCTGCCATCCGGCGAAAACACGGCAAGACCCGCCCAACACAAAAACACACCCGATTGTCAGGCGCAGGAAAGATCTGAAAGTCCACATAAGAATCTCTCATTTCTCAGAAATATTCCGTTTTCACCCACTTATCTTTTGGACCATATCGCCCCGGACAATTCGATGCAAGTTCAAATTATCCCACTTTTTTCCCGCCAGCAATTCTCCCTGCCTTCTATAACCGGAGCACAGACCCCATCTCCATTTTTCGAAATAAAGTTCTTGACTCAATCTGCTCCACACGCTTAGATAGACTCGGATACCATACTGAGTAGTACGGAGTGGAAATTTCAGGCTCTGAATTGAAACGACTCAAGGAGTAGAACCGGTCGAATGTCCGAAAAAACCGTTTCACACACCCCGGAGAAAACCGACACCCGCACCCAGCTGATTCTGTGCGCCTTTGATCTTTTTTCGCAACGCGGCATAGACAAAGTCAACATGGACGCCATCGCCACCGCCGCCCAGGTCACCAAGGGCAGTCTCTACTGGCACTTTTCCTCCAAGAAGGAAGTCATCGCCGCCGCCTGCGGACACTATTACGAAAACTGGAAGATCCGTATCCACGCCGCTCTCGAAGAAGCCCGGACTCCCCGGGAAAAACTCGAAGCCGCCATCCGATACTCTGTCCGCAGTTGCCTCTTCGACGAGAGAAACCGCGTCTTCACGATGGAAGTCCTGACCCTCTCCCTGTACGACGAAACGATCCGAAGCGGCTGGGCGCAGTTCCTTGATGTGGTGCGCGAGTTTTTTATCGGCCTGACGCGAGACGCGCGCGACGCCGGACAACTCGACTGCGCCAATCCCGAACGCGCGGTCGAATTCATGCTGTCGGCCATGGAAGGTTTCAAACTCCAGGCCATCTTCGACCCACGCATCTGCTCGCGCATCGGCGAGCAAAACATCTGCCACGGTTTAATGGAAGCCCTGCGGAATCTACGTTCCGCCTGATTAACTGAAAAGCGGGGAACACACCATGCAAAACCAACAGCATCCGGAAAAAAAAGACAAGGTACCGGTCATTCACTCCTTTTCGCGCCGACAGTTACTGAAAACAGCGGCGGCTCTGGCTGCCTTCCCCACCATTGTCCCCGCCTCGGCCCTGGCGCGGGGTCTTGCCGCCCCGAGCGAACGGCTCACCTTCGGTGTCATCGGCTTGGGAGACCGCGGCCCCAACCACATTCAGGATCTTCTGAATCGCAAAGAGGCTCAGGTCGTCGCGGTCTGCGACCCCTACAAATCCAAACAGGAAAAACAGAAGAAACTCGTCGAAGACCACTATGCCTCGACCCTCGGCGACAAGAGTACCTACAAAGGATGCGACACCTACGCCGATTTCCGCAAGATCATGGAGCGGTCCGACATTGACGCCGTTGTCGTGGCCGCGCCGGAATTCTGGCACGCCCTCATCATGGGCGCCGCCGCCCGCGCCGGAAAGTCAGTCTATGGCGAGAAAGCCCTGACCCTGACCGTCGAAGAGGGACAGAAACTCTGTGAAATCGTCCGCCGTTACAACTGCGTCTTCCAGATCGGCACCCAGCAGCGGTCCGACCGCAACTTCCGTTTCGCCTGCGAACTGGCCCGCAACGGGTACCTCGGCGACCTGCAAACCATCAAGATCGCCGTACCCGGAGGCCGCGCGCTTCCCGACGCCAAACCCGCCCCCGTCCCCGCCGACCTCGATTACGAAATGTGGCTCGGCCCCGCGCCCCAAACCCCCTACAACGATCTCAAGTGTACCTTCAACTGGTATTTCATCTACGACTACTGCGTCGGCTGGATCCAATCCTGGGGCGTTCACCACATAGACATCGCCCTGTGGGGCGAACCGCTTCTGCACACCGGAAAAATGCAACTCGAGGGAACCGCCACCTTCCCGCAGTCCGGCATCGCCGATACTTCCGTCACCTGGAACGTCAACTGCATCCCCGAAAAGGGACCGCGACTCCAGTTCTGCGACGACACCACCTTCAAACACGGGTGCCTGTTTGAAGGGACCAAGGGCTGGGTCCACGTGGACCGCGGTGGCATTCAGGCCGAACCCGCCTCGCTCCTGAAACTCAACCTCAAACCCGGCGACACCCACCTCTACGAATCCAACGACCACATGGGCAACTTCCTCGAATGCGCCCGCTCGCGCCGCGAACCCGCCGCGCCCGTCGAAGGCGGCCACCGCGCCACCACGATGACCCTCATCGCCGACATCGCCTCGCGGCTTAACCGCAAACTCACTTGGGACTGGTCCAAAGAGCAATTCGTCGGAGACGAAGCGGCCAACCGTATGCTCAGCCGTCCTATGCGCAGTCCCTGGCATCTCTGAAACATTCGTTGAAGATTTCCACTCCCCTTTTCCGGACGGTTTTACAACCGGACGGAAAAGGCGGAGCAGTCATTCCAAACTCCGTACACCCACAGCTTTCTTGAAAAAGGAGTCCGATCATGCAAGCGTCTTCGCGTTTCCGTGCCCTGCTTCTACTGAGTACCCTGACCTTTCTCACACTCTTCACTCTCTGGGCCCCGGCCCAGCAACCCACCACTTCCATCACGCCAGAAGAAGCCTTCAAGAAACTGGCCACCTACGATTACGATCAGGGGACAGAAATCCTGGTCGTTCTCAACGAACACATCGCCCGCAATTCGTCCGATTCGGCCAAACGGCCGACATTGGCCACCACCCTGGCCGGAATTGTCTCGGGCAAGGACACCCCGCTCGCCGCAAAACTTTTTGCCTGCAAGCAACTGGCGCTCGTCGGCGACCCCGAACAGGTACCGACGTTGATCCCCCTGCTTCGCAATCCGGAAACAACGGCAGTCGCCCGCCGGGCGCTTCAATGTATTCCCGGCGACGCCACCCGGGAGGCTTTCCGGGGTGCCCTGACGGACCTGAATGGAACCGCCCGGATCGAAATCATCCAAGCATTGGGCGACCTGAAGGACATCCCCTCCAGTCCAGCCCTGGCCAGACAACTTCGCGATGAAAACCCGGAGATCGCCCGCGAGGCAGCTCGAGCCTTGAGTCTCATCGCCTCGCCAGAATCAGCCAAGGCGCTGTGCGAATTCCAACCGTCCAGAGAAAACACACCGGCGTTTGTCCAGTCGCTCCTCGACTGCGCCGACCGCATCGCCCATACCAATGGGGAAGAAGCAGCCCGGCTTTACGAGGTAGCCAAGAAACTGGACAATTCGGATCGTACCCAACTGGCGGTACTGGCGGGCCTGGTCCGTGTCCGTCAGTCCAATCCCACGATACCGTCTCCCCTGCCGCAACTGCTTCAAGCCATTCAGTCGGGCCAACCGGTGCTTCAGGCAATCGCCATCCGAAAGGTCCCGAACTTTCCCGAGAAAGACTCGGTTGAAGCGTTCGGCAAGACACTTGAAACGCTTTCGACCGAAATCCAACCCCTGCTCATCGAGGCACTGAGTGAACGCCCGACGCCCGAAACCCGCGCCCTGTTGCGGCCATACCTCACAGACCCTGACGAAACCGTCCAGACCGCCGCCGTTGCGGCCTTCAGCGCCGTCGGCACGGCGGAAGATGTAAAATTTCTGGCCGAACTGGCCGCTTCGCAATCCCAACCCGTTTCGCAGGCCGCCCGCAAGACGCTCGCCCGCATTCAGGGGAAGGATATTGACTCGAAGATAGCCGAACTCGCACGCTCCGAAACTTCAGCCGTCCGCGCCGAACTGCTGCGCGCGCTTACCGCGCGCCAAGCCCCGCAGGCGGGGGGAATCATGCTCGAGGCCTTGAGCGATACCGACCCCACCACCCGTGAAGTCGCGTGGGAAGCGCTCGCCACCCTCCAGGCGCCCGATGTGTACACCCAAGTCATCCGGGTTTATGCCACTCTGAAAGACGACGCGGAAATCAAGACCGCGCAGCGCGCCCTGAACGCCTTGGGCACCCAACAAGACGCCACAACCGAGAAATCCAAACCGGTCCGCGAAGCCCTGCAAATCGCGGAGCCCGAAGCGAAACCGTTGCTGCTCGCCCTCCTGCCAGGCGTGGCGGATTCCGCCGGCCTGGCGGTTCTCACTCAATCCTGGACCAGCCCCGACGCCAACACGCGCGACGCGGCCATTCGCGCCCTGGCCAACTGGCCCGATGCGGAAGCCGGAAAAACCCTGCTCGAAGTCGCGCAGAAGGCCGAGAGCGACACCCACCGAACCCTCGCTTTGCGCGCCTATCTCCGCCTCGCTTCCTCCGCCTCAACGGATCGTGTTGCAAAACTCGAGAGCGCAAAAAAGATTGCCAACACCCCCGAATCCCGAAAACTGCTCCTCTCCGCTCTGTCTGGACTGCAGGATACCGACGCGCTGGGCCTGGCCGTTTCCATGCTCGGAGACGCCGACACCCAGGCGGAAACCGAACAGGCCATCCTGACGATTGCCGGAAAAACCGTCAGCACCGAGAAATCGGCCACGGCGGAGGCGCTCCAGAAACTCGTCAAAACCAGTCAGAATGCGGATGTTCTCACGAAAGCCAGGGAACTGCTGCAAAAGGCGCTCCAGCCGGTCAGTCCTCTCGATCCGGCGCCTTACGATGAAAAAACCATCGAATCGCACAAACAGGAAATCGCCAGGCAACTGCCCCCCGAAACCACCCTGGCCGCCTACCTGGACTGTGGCGCGCAGACGGCGACCGCACCGGAAATCCAACCCCGCCTCCAGCAGATCAACGGCAACGTGTACGCCTGGCCCGTGAACAATCAGAAAGTCGCGCCTCCTCTCTATACGGCGGGATTCTCCGCTCCCGAAGTGACCTTCGAGGCCACGGGACTCAAGCCCGACAAACACTACGCCGTCGGCTTCAGCTGGTTGGACACCGATGGCAATGGCCGGGTGCAGGCGGTTACCGCAACCGGGGCGGATAAGAAGTCCCAGCAATTACTGGAAGCCACGAAACTGCCTTCCGGACAGGATCCCAATGCCAGACCCGCCACCGCCCGACTCCCCCTGCCCCTCGAAATGACAAAAGCGGACAAGGTCAGGATCTCCTTTCAGGCCAAGGGCCCCTCCAACGCTATCTGCAATGAAATCTGGCTGGTCGAATCGGACCAGGAAATCACCCGGCAAGATCCCGCCACCGCGCCGGAGAACCGCCGGACGCGCCTGCTCATTGTCACCGGTCAGGATTATCCCGGCCACAAGTGGCGCCAGACCACTCCCTGTCTGCGCAAAGTACTGGAGGCCGACCCAAGATTCACGGTCTCGGTTGTCGAAGATCCCCAGATGCTCGACTCCACCGCCATCCATCAATACGACGCCATCATCCTGCATTTCATGAACTGGGAAACGACTGCGCCGGACCAGAAGGCCCGGGAAAACCTCCAGCGCTTTGTCGAGAACGGAAAAGGGCTGGTGCTTCTGCATTTCGCCTGCGGCGCCTTCAACGACTGGCCCGAATTTGAAAAACTCGCCGGGCGCGTGTACGACCCGAAACTGCGTGGCCACGATCCCTGGGGCGCCTTCCGTGTTGAAATCACCAACAGCCAGCATCCAGCTGCCAGGGGTCTCCAGTCCTTCGACACGCAAGACGAACTCTACACCTGCGCCGCCGGAACCACCCCGATCGAAGTCGTGGCCTCAGCCCGCTCGAAGGTGGACAACAAAGACTACCCGATCGCCTTCGTCCTGAATCCCGGCAAAGGCCGCTCGTTCCATTGCCTCCTGGGCCACGACGAGAAAGCGTTCGAAAGCGCGGGCGTCGGCGAACTATTGCGCAAAGGCTGCGCCTGGGCCGCAGGACTCGACTTCGATTCAAAGTAACCTTGTACCGCCGGCGTCCTCGCCGGCGAAAAGCGCGGTAGCGCTTTCATAACAATCCAAGGCAACGCCCCAGGAAAGGTACGTCCCCCATGAAAATCGGTTTTCACACAGACGCGTTCAACTCCTCCTACTTCAGTTTCGAGGCCTGCATGCAGTGGGCGCAACGCAACGACCTCCATTACATCGAATGCGGTCTGATTGACGGAGTCAGCTGGATCCACGGCCTGGGGTACCAGCCCCACGTCGCCCTCTACGAAGACCCCGCCCTTCTGAGCCGGAAACTGGAGAAGTACGGCCTCCGCTTTTCGCAAGTGGACGCCGCCTTCCCCCTCTCCGGCAAGGAAGGCCCCCTGCGCGGCGTGCCCTATGTGCTCAAGGCCATCCAGTGGGCCAAACTCATCGGATGTCCCTGTGTGGACACCACCGACGGCATGCACGCCCCCAAAGGGCTGAGCGATGAAGAGGCGATGGACCTCATGAAGCGCAGCTACGAACAGATCCTCGAAGTCGCCGAAGCCCACCAGATCATCGTCAACATCGAGCCTCACGGGTACTTCACCACCCGGCCCGAAATGATGGAACGCATGCTCGCCTTCTGTGACAGCCGTTACCTGCGCCTCAACATGGACACGGGCAACACCTTCATCGCCGGACAGGACCCTGTGGCCTACCTCGAACGGTTCGTGGACAAGGTCGCCCACGTCCACGTCAAGGACGTCTCGGAATCCCTCGCGGCCCTCGCCCGCGGCGGCCAGACCGGCATCGCGGTCAGCCACTGCGCCTTGGGGGACGGCGTCAACGCCGACAACATCCGCCGCTGCCTCGAAATTCTCCACCAGAACGACTACACCGGCGTCCTCAGCATGGAATGCGAAGGCCAGGGCGGCCCCATGATCGAGAAATCCCTCGCCTGGGTCCGCAAAACGCTTCAGGATCTCAAGATCCCGATTGAGAACTGAGATTCGCGAAATCAGGAGCCAATGAGGGCGAACCTCCCCGTGGGGTTCGTCCTCATTTTTTGAAACACATGTTCCCTGCATTCTGTTGCAGTTTTCGTATCCAGAACCTATGATCAGGTTGCCGTTTCGATTTATGAGACATCAGGTTTTGTCAAACCCCACCTGTAACCGGATAAAGGAGCCCCTTTATGAAATCCCGCTCGTCCTGTCTCGCCTTTCTCGCACTTCTGCTGCTGACCAACCTGCCGACTCCCGCCTCCTGCGCCGAGGAAGGTTTCCAACCCATTTTTGACGGAAAAACACTCGACGGATGGAAAGCGCCCGACATGACCTGCTGGTCCGTCCAGGACGGAGCCATTACAGCCACGGGGACACCGGATCATCCGGTGACCGCCAATCAGTTCCTCGTCTGGCAGTTCGGCGAACTCGACGACTTTGAACTCAAACTCCAGTTCCGCATTCAGGGCGGCCCGGAAGCGAACTCCGGCATCCAGTTTCGAAGCCGCATCCCCCAGGACGGCCATGCCATCGGCTATCAGGCGGACATTGACCGCAAAGGGGACTATGTCGGCGCTCTCTACGACGAACAGGGTCGGGGCATGCTCGCTCCACGTGGCGAAAAAATCACCCTTGCCGCCGACGGGAAACGGCTCTCCGAATCCATCGGCGATCCGCAGGAACTCTTCAAAGCCTTCAAGCCGGACGACTGGAACGAATACCACATCCTGGCCCAGGGGCCTCACATCACGCTCAACATCAACGGGCGCACCACCGCGGAGCTGATGGACAACCAGACCGGCGAACGCGATCTCGCCGGCGCGCTGGCCCTGCAAATCCACGCGGGGCCTCCCCTCACCATCCAGTTCAAAGATATCCGTCTCAAACGCCTGCCCCTCGAAAATCGCAAGAAAATAGTCTTCGTTGCAGGACCGAAGAGCCACGATTACATGTCGCACGAACACCTGGCCGGATTCAAACTTCTGGCCGGTGACCTCAAAAAGTCCGTCCCCGAAATTGAGACTGCCGTGTATGCCAACGGCTGGCCCCAGGACCCCACCGCCTTCGACAACGCCAACGCCGTGGTCTTCAACAGCGATGGGGGCGAGGGCAATATCCTGAACGCCGAGAAAATCCCCCAGGTGGACGCTCTCGCCCAACGTGGAATCGGGATCGGCATTTTCCACTACGCCCTGATCCCGCCCAACAACGGCTTCGGCAAACAGTGGCAACACTGGATCGGCGGTTTCTACGAACTCAACTGGTCCACCAACCCCTTCTGGACGGCAGAGATCCAGTCCCTGCCCCAGCATCCGGTCGCAAACGGCGTGCGCCCCTTCACGATTCTGGATGAGTGGTACTTCAACATGCGATTTGTCCCCAAGGGCACGGGCGTCACCCCGATTCTGACCGCCGCCCCGCCCGACTCCACCCGCCAGGGACCGGACGGCCCCCACAGCGGCAATCCCGAAGTCCGCGCCAACAAGGGGAAAGCCGAGACCCTCGCCTGGATCTACGAACGCCCCGGGGGCGGACGAGGCTTTGGATTCACCGGCCTGCACGCCCACTACAATCTGGCGCAGGACGACTACCGCAAGACCCTGCTCAACGCCCTCGTCTGGGCCGCCGGAGCCCAAGTGCCCCCCCAGGGCGTCCAGTCAGAGACCCCCACCCTCGAAGAAATCGAAGCCCACCTCGACAAACCCCAACCGCCCAACTGGGATCGCGAGAAAATCCGCAACCTGATGGCTGGATGGAAAGATCGGAAGTAAATCGCCCCACCCAGGAAAAATGCCGTTTCATGGCGGGGAGACGTCCCCGCCCACCTGACGGGAACATCGGAGTGGCACTGCCGGACGATGAGGACTCGATGAAACACCCGTAACGCGGAACAACAACACGGCGGAATCTCAGATGTCTGAATTCATTGGCAATGCGAATCCATCCGGTAGGGCATCCCTCGATTTCCTCTTCGATATAGATGGTTATCGTCTTTCAATCAGGCGATCCCGTACTTTCTCGACTTTGATAAGGGCGTCTGGGACATAAGGTTCAACGGCAAGTGCCGCTTGATCCATCTCCTTGGGAACTGAATATATACCCTGGCCATCGTAAGCACTGGTAAAACCAAGCCAGAAGAATTCCTGGCTTTCCTTCTCAAGTTTCCCAGCATTTTCATCGAAAACTTCCTTGAACCACTTCACGCAATCCAGTGGATACTGCTGGATCAGGCGAACCAATAACCACTGGTATCCCACAGATTCCAAGTTTTTTTCCAGTTCGGCCTGCGTATCGAGGCTCAACCCATACACCGTCTTCGTACCCAGTTGTTTCCATGCCGCGTACGTTTCCTTGAATAACTTCTCAGGCTCTTTGCTCTGTACCTTATCCCAAAGTAATCGGCGGGCATATGCCACACATTTCATCTTCAAAGGATCCGGTCCAGATGCCAAAACCGCTTGACGCAGAAGATCTTTATCAAGATGACTGTCCTGAGGATCTACAATCAACAGTGTCAACCCCAATTGGAGATTCTGATACGCATTTTGGACCTCCTTGGGTTGAGTTTTCTGCCTCCACTCCGCTAAGGCTTCCTGCAGAACCATCGTAGACCCAATCTTCTCTATTTGTTCCTGAACAAACCTTGACGGAGGGCCATAGATAAAGTCACCAAGTTCTGTTACCTGTGACTCTTCACAGGCATATGTAAGATAGTATTGCCTGTCTGGACATTTTGTGGCCGGAGAAACAAACGCTTTTGAACGCTCTTCGAACCAGTTCCAGGTATCACTCTTCGATAGATCTGCGTCAGCAGCGATTCTGGAGGTGGTAACACTCAAAATCGTCTGTTTATCAACGGGGATACCGACCTCGATAAGACGATTTATTGCGCGTTGGTGCGCATTCTTCTCGGCCTCCAGTCGTTCCGTCTTTTTCCCTTTCTGCTCTTGATTCTCTATTGCCAGTTGTCCAATGATAAGTTCCGAATATGCATCTGTGGGCTTTTTGTCGAGAACGGAACGAAGAAGATAAACGGAAAACAACTCCGTGGCAGCCAGAGGGGTTTTTCCACTTAATGCGGCTCCACAGAGAGACTTATGATCTGCCAATGGCAAATTGCGTCCTCGATCTTGAAGGACGAAAATGTCAATTTTTCTCTCTTTTTTTTCCTCCTCACCTTTCACCTCCCGTTCTATTCTTTCCAGAATCTCTTTGTCTGAGAGGCCCTTCTTCTGTGATATTAGATTGTCTGTAAGCGACCGACTTAAGGTCTCCCCCCCCCTATCCGCCTTCAAATAGAACGCATCCGCTTCATTGCATTGGCGTGCGACTTCTGGATCGGCAGGTGGTGGGGAAAACTGCGCAAAAGAAAGAAAGGAACAGGAAAGCCAGAGCCCCCAGAATATCAGAGAAATAACCCTCAAATTTTTTCTCATAAATTTTCATCCTCTCGATAGATAGAACATGGTCACGGTTTCCATGGAAGTCTTCCACAGCTTTGAATGTAATGCTCAAGATAACAGCCGGAGCTCCAATCACTGTTGAGATGGCTTTCTTCAAGTTTTGAAGCTTAAACTCTGCAATCGGGCAATCGGAGCAATCGGGAGCAGCATTCTTATCCCCCTCCGGTCTGGGGCTTCGGCCCGGCGGGTGAAGGTTCAGGTCACGGCCCAGCAGAGGGCGAGGGGGCCTTTCCATTTCCCAATCCACCCATAATAACACTTCAACGCCTCCCCTTCTCTCGCTCCGCCTGTTCCAGATTCCGCAGATAGAGAATCAGTTCCACCTGTTCCCAGAATTTCTCCATTTCCAGAGTCACCAGAAACCCCAGCGCCCGGAGCATCCGCCGCCTGCGCGACACGCCGTAATACTGATCGCGCAAGGCCTCCGTCAGTTCCGGATGCCGATCCATCAAGTCCCAGGCCGCCTGCCCCATCATGCGGCCACGCCGAATCAGGTCCCACGCGCCATAGTCGTGCCGGTGCGTACTCACCGCCTCCGACGTCAGGATCAGTCGCAAGCCCCGCTTCTTGTACAACCGATACCCCAGTTCGGTGTCCTCATACGCCGGATAGCGAAACCCCTCGTCGAACGGTTCGTCGAGCAACACCGTGCGGCGCAGCGAAAGATCGCACGTGTGGAAATAGACCCAGTTTTCCTGCCCCGGCGCCAGATCGAAATCGTACCGGAATATCTGGCTCCGCAGATGCCGCATGACAGCGTTGTCCCGTCCCACGGGCGGCCACACCGTCGTCCCCCGCACCGCCACGATTCCCTCCGGATTCTGCGCCTGCAACGTCAGATGCGTGGACAGATGTCCCCGATTTAGAACCACGTCGTCATTCAGGAAAAGCACCCACTGGCCCCGCGCCCGTTGGACAAGCCGGTTACGGGCCGTGGCGGGACCGGCGTTCGGCTGCGCGACAAACAACAGCGCAAACGGCCACTCGCGCTCCTCGACCAACCGCCGCACCGCCCGCGCCTCTTCCGGGCGGCTACCGTCATCCAGAACCAGTACCTCGAACCGCTCGCGCGCCAAGTCCTGAGAGGCAAGAGACTCGAGCAAGTCTCGCACCGCCACGCTGCGGTTATACGTCGTCACCAGAACCGACAATTCCGGTTCCCGTACCGTCGAATAAACCCGATTGCGCACCGGCTCGCTGGCCATCACCATCTACTCCATCCAAGTCTATCCGATTCCCGTCGGGATCGCAGTTCGTACCACTGACACAGGCAATTCCGCCCACCGTCCATTCAGACCTTAAAACGGCTCTCCAAAAATTCAAAGCATTTTCACCCGCATCGGAAAACGATTCCTGCGGCCCTCGAATTCTCCAACTCAGTTCCGCCCCCAGCCCCCGGACCGCCAGACGGCAATCGAAACCCTTTAGCCATTCTCTGTTGGGGATTTTCCGAACCAGAATTTTCCTTAGGGGCGGGTTTGAAACCCGCCCCTAAGGGTTCTTTCCTCAGATCGGGACGCCCCTTCTCTGGGAAGCGGTGGGTGGCTAAGGGCTTACCGGAAATCAAACGGACAAATCCAGAAAACAACACCAATCCCGCTTGATGGTTTGCCTTTTTCGAGACCTTTGTGGCTTAATGAGAAAAATCAACGGGACGTACCACCTCCAGAACACCTGATCGCGCCACGTCCCCACAACCCGAGGTCAGAAAACAACCCCTTCGACGAGCGAGCGAAACATGAACCGACTGTGCCCTTTTCTTCCATCCTCCCATTCGAACACTCCAAATCGTTTCCCAGGAGTTCTTCTTTTCCTGCTCCTCTCCCTCCTGGCCGGGTCCGGATGCCAACGCACGGCTCCCCCTCTCCCCCCCGTCGAAGCGCAATCGCCGTCCGCATCTCCCCTCCCCGCCCTTCCCGCGCTTGAACCCGCCGTCACGCAATGCCTCCAACAGGCGGTCGAACGCGGCGCCACACCGGGAGCGGTCGCGCTGGTGAACATGCAGGGGCAAACCCTCTGTCACACGGAGGTGGGCCACGCCAGCCTGACACCCAGGAAAAAGGGGATGAAGAAAGACCAGATCTTCGACCTCGCCTCCCTGACCAAGGTCGTCGCCACCACGACTTCCATTCTGATGCTCTGGGACGAAGGGAAACTCCAACTCGACGACCCGGTCTCGAAATACCTGCCCGAACTCGACCGCCCGGACAAACGCGCCATCACCCTGCGCCACTGCCTGAGCCACACCACCGGCCTTCCCCCGTTCCAGAAATACTACGACAAACTGACGGGACGCGAGGCATACCTGAAGGCCATCGCCACGGAACCCCTCCAATACAAAACCGGAACCGAACGCCGCTACAGCGACCTGGGCTTCATCCTGCTGGGCCTCGTGGTCGAGAAAGTCTCCGCCCAACCCCTGGACGAATTCGCCCGCAACCGCATTTTCACGCCGTTGAAAATGGAACAGACGCGTTACCTGCCCACCGGCAGCCTGAAGAATGGTTCCGCGTCTCGTTACGCCTCAACGGAAGAATGCCCCTGGCGCAAGCGCGTCATGACCGGCGTGGTCCACGACGAAAACGCCTACGCGCTCGGGGGTGTCAGCGGCCATGCGGGCCTCTTCTCCACCGCCACCGATCTGGAACGATTCGGACGCATGCTGCTCGGGCATGGCGAGTATGAAGGCGTGCGCATCCTTTCGCCCGAAGCGGTCGCCCAACTCAACACCTGCCAATCTCCTGCTTTCGCACCCCAGGCCGGACTCGGCTGGCTGCTGAAGACGGACAAAGAATCCGTTGGCGGATTCCTGAGCAGTCCCCGTTCCTACGGCCATACCGGTTTTACCGGCACTTCGCTCTGGCTGGACCCGGAAAACCAGGTCGTGGCCATCCTGCTCACCAACGCCGTCCACCCCAGCCGCGAGAAAGCCGCGAGCGGTTCCGTGCGCCTCGAGTTCCACCGGATTGTCTCACAGGCCACCCAGCCCCCCAATCCCCCGCGCGTCCAGACCGGACTCGACGTTCTGGAATCGGAAGATTTCCGTCCTCTCTGGGACAAACGCATCGCCATTGTCAGCAACCAGACGGGCATCAACGCCGCCGGCAAACACATCGTCGAACTCATGGCCCACCACCCGCGCCTGCGTGTCACCGCTCTCTTCGGACCCGAACACGGTTTTACCGGCGCTGCCAGCGCCGGAGCCGAGGTTTCCGACAGCAAGGCGTTCGGCATCCCCGTTTACAGCCTTTACGGCGATAAACACAAACCGGACGCCAAGCTGGCCTCCGAATTCGACGTGATGGTTTTCGACATGCAGGACGTGGGGGCGCGTTTCTACACCTATATCTGGACACTCTTTTATGTGCAGCAATTCTGCGCGGAAACGGGAAAGACCCTCTTTGTCCTGGACCGGCCGAATCCCCTCGGCGGCCTGGCCGTCGAAGGACCGATACTTGAAGAATCCGTCGCCTCGTTCGTCGGTCTGAAACCCCTCCCGATCCGCCACGGCATGACCGTGGGTGAACTGGCGCGTTTCTACAACCAGCAGGGATGGCTTGGATCGGGTCTTGAGGCCAAACTCGAGGTGATCGCCATGCGGGGATGGAAACGCGCGATGTCCTTCCGAGACACGGGCCTGACCTGGATTCCACCGTCCCCCAACATCCCGACTCCAGAGACCGCCTGGGTCTATCCGGGCGCCTGCCTGTTTGAAGGGGTCAACTGGAGCGAGGGCCGCGGAACCCTCCAACCGTTCCTGAATGTCGGAGGGCCGGGAATTGACGCCTCCGCACTTTGTCAGAAGTTGAATGCACTCCAGCTTCCGGGCGTGACTTTCCTTCCCACCCACTTCACCCCCCAGGTGATCGAGGGTAAAGCGCCCGATCCCCGGTTCAAAAACCGACTCTGCCAGGGAGTCTTCATCCGCGTGGATGATCCCGCGCGCTTTTCTCCCGTTACCACCGGAGTCGCCCTGGTCAAGGTCTTCCACGACACTTACCCGGATCGACATGAGTGGAAAAGCATATTCAACCTTCTGGCGGGCAACAAGCAGTTGAGGGAACAGATCGAGGCGGGAAAATCGCTGGAAAACATTTTAGAGGCGTGGAAACCGGGTCTGGACCGGTTCAAGCCCCTGCGCCAGAAGGCCCTGCTCTACGAAACGGAACCGGCAACTCCCTGAAAGCGAATGGGGGACTTCCCTTTTTCGGAAGCCCCCCATTCGCCAATCACGCACACACGCTCAGACCTTCACGTCCTCCGAGTTGGGGGCCCGTTGTCGGACTGCGGTCCGGCGGACAACCTTGTGGCGCGGGTCCAGCGAGAAGTAAATGCACGTTCCCACACCCGGCGTGGAATCAATCCACGTGCGCCCGGAATGCTTCTGGATAATCTTATAGACGATATTCATCCCCATTCCGAAATGATCGCCCTGGGTGTTGGTGGCCTGAGAGAACGGCTCGAAGGCTTTCTTGGTAAACCCCTCCGACATGCCGGGACCGTTATCCCGCACCCAGAAAACTTTGCCGTCGCACCCGATTTCGATCTCCAGACCTTCCTGGGTTCCACTGTGAGCCAACGCGTTCCCGACCAGATTATTGAAAACCTGCATCAGCCGGATACGGTCGCTTTTGATCGTCGGAAAAGTCCCCTGCCGGGTCAACAGACCTTTTCGAACCGCCACCTGTTCCTGAAACTGCGAAAGAACTTCGTTGACCACCTCGTCGGTATCCACCGGCTCCATCTGCAACTTGCCCGTCGAAATACGCGAGGTATCGAGCAGAACCATCACGAAATCGTTCATCATGTGGACATTGGAACGAATCCGCTCCACACAGTGCCGCGCCTTTTCGTCCTCCATGTTCAAATGGTTCTTTTCGAGCTTGCGGACAAACCCCTCGATCGAGACCAGCGGACTGCGCAGATCGTGCGACAGGGCGTAGATCACACTTTCGTACTCTTTGTTCAATGTCTCGAGTTGCCGGTTCGCGTCAACCAGATCCGTAATGTCGTAAACCGCCTCGATCGCACCGATCACAGTTCTCGACTCGTCGAACACCGGCAGGGCCGATATCCGGATATGCCGGATATCCCCCTCAAGACCCACCGACGTATAGTGGTTGTCGCACTGGACTTCGCCACTCTCCATCGCCCGATAAGCCACACAATGAGGACAACGCTCCCCATAGTGTTCCATCGTCTCATAGCAGGTCACCCCCGCGCCCATCGGAATTTGGGGGTACACGTCTCGCTTCGCCCGGTTCATGAACAGAATCCGAAAATTCCGATCCACAAACATGATCTCGAGATCGAGCAGATCCAGCGCCAGTTTCAGAAGATGAGGCGGGTCCATGAATTGCTGTACAATTTCAAGATTGCTCATAAGGTCTCACTTTGCCAAGTCGCTGATCAACGCCCAGTAACTGCCCATTCCCTTCACCTTCTCGATGAAGGTCTCAAACACCACGGGCTTGACAATGTAATCGTTGGCGCCCAGTTTGGCGCCCCGTTCGATGTCTTCCTGATTTCCCGTTGTGGTCAGCATGATAATCGGAATCACCTTCAATTCCGGATCAGCCTTGATTTGTTCCAACACCTCGAACCCGCTCATCTTGGGCAGTTTCACATCCAGGAGAATCAAGCCCGGCCGTGGCGCTTTCTTCGGGTCGGCAAACTCGCCCCGCCGGAAAACATAATCCAAGCCCGACTGACCGTCCCGAACCACCTTGACCTGATCCACCAACCCCACCTCACCCAGCGCATCCAGTGCGTGCTCGATGTGATCCTCATTGTCTTCCACCAGCAGAATCGTTCTCAAAAGCGTTTTCTTTGTCACCATTTGCTCCCTCTCCATCTACCCTCGACACACAATTATCAGCCACATCTGAAAGCCGTTTTCGGCAACCGGACACGAACACACAAGCCACCGGCCTTGCCATCCTCCAGTTCGATGGCGCCTCCGTGTATTTCAACAATTCTGCGCGATAAAGTCAAGCCCATGCCCGAACCCGCAGCCTCATTCTCTTTCAAACGCTCCATCGGTCGAAAAACCAATTCCCGGTAGGGAGACGCTATTCCGATCCCCTGATCCACAAAAGTAAGGTGCAGGACGGGCGCTCCGGCAGCCGGAAAACGCTCGTCGGCGCATACCTGCAAAACACCATGCTCGCCACTGCGAACATATTGCGCCGCATTGCGTAACAGGTGAAAAACCAGTTCGCGCAACATCGCGCGGTCCCCCACCAGAACAACACCGGCGCACCCGCTGAAATCGCACTGGAAGAGGGCATCCACCTCGTGTTGAATTCCCTCCACCGCCTCTTCCAGCAACTCGAACAAATAGACCTCCCGACGCAACATTTTATCCGCATCGAGGGTCAGCATCTGCGTCACATCGCTGATCAAGGTGTGCATTTCAGACACATTGGCGCTGATCCGCTCCAGGCAGTGCCGGGTTTTCTCGTCCAGCCGCCCCGCCCACAATCGCTGAAGTTTGGACGAAAAACCCAGAATGGACCACAAAGGCGCCTGCAATTCGTGCGTGGCGATATCCACATACTTGACCAGCACGTCATTCTGGAGTTTCAACGTCTCCGCCTTTTCCTGAATCTGTTCATTCAGGAGACGCAAATGCGTCTCATAGAGACGCGCCAGAGAAATCTCATCCCCCAACATCCGCTGAGACAATGTTTCGATATAACTCACCCGCGTCTCAAATGCACCGGGGTACTGTTCACGCAACATCTGACGAATCGTCGCCAGAAAGGTCGAATTCAGAACAAAAAGACCCGACAGACTGAAACCTTCCTCAAACTTACGACAGGTCAACTCCCGAACCTCTTCGCCATATTCCCCTTGCGACGACGAACTCAGCACATAATTGTCAAAGAGCAACTCCAGATGTTCCTCGTCAACGTTCCCCTGTTCCTCGTTGGACGCCCCGTGCTCGCAACGCAAAGCCTCGCGCGCCAGATGCGCCCACGTTTTCAAAAATTCCGTGCGCCGCTCAGACAAAAACGACAAGACGCTCCGAGTGTCAATGTTGTTTCCCATCGGCCTCTCCCTCGGACTCCACCTTGTGCGACATCCCATCCAGCGACAAAATCGGGGTAAAACTCAGAAAGAGTCCCTGGAGATCCACCTGCTTTTCCCGGAAAAACGGCGTAATCCGCTCTTCGATCTCCCATTTGGCGCCCTTGGGTGAACGCCCCAGCCGCAACATAACCCGCGCGCTCTTCCCCTCCACCGCGGCCACAGCCTGGCATCCCGGGCAAGGCGACGCACACCCCCCAATCACCTCATGACAAGTCGCGCCTCGCCGGTCCCCATACTCTTCTTGAAAAGCGGAATTGCACATTAAAATCCGATATCCCAGGTCGATGAAGACGGAATCCGTCTGATTCGCCTCGAGCGCCTTGCGAGCGCGTTCGAGCAACGCTTCCTCCTCTTCGGCGCCGGACAGTTCTCCTGCCCCATGCTCTTGACGACGCGCGCAGGTGGAAACAGCATCGGCCACCGCAGCCACGAGATCCTGAACGGAACAAGGCTTACGCAAACAGTTCAAAGCGCCCGCCTCGTAGGCCATCCGAACCAGATTGGCATCCACCAACCCTGAAATCAACAAACACTGCGTATTCAACTGCGCGGCCCGCACATCCTCAATCAATTGAATGCCGTTGCGGCCCGGCAACCGGTAATCGGTCAACAGAACATCGTACGGACGCGAGCGCAACAACCCGACCCCCGCTTCCACACTCTCGACCGACGTCACCTCGTAAGACCGGCCAGTCAAGACTTCACTGCTCAGAATTTCCTGGTAGAGCAACCGCAAAGGTTCCTCATCCTCGACAATCAAGATTCTAGGAAGCGCCTGCGTCTCGGTCACGAGGGCCTCTCCGGTAAATCCAGAAGATTCAAATCATCAGAATACTGTTTGGTGTGCATGTGGCTGTCGTGCTCGATGCGGTCGAGAATCCCCTGAATCCGCACGATATTACTCAACAGATCCCGAAGCGCCCCTTCCCCTACGGCGACAGGGTTGAGCAGAAGCAACTCGATACGGCTGTAAACATACGCCAGGGGCTGACGGATCTCATGCTGGAGCGTCGTCATCAGAGCCGACTTCGTGGCCATCCGCTCTGTAAGCCGGATCTGCGAAGTGGCCCCTTCCAGAAGCTTCTGATAAGCCTGAATCAGAGACAGGATATTTTCATCCACAATCCGGGCCAGACAATCCAGAAACGCCAGACGCAATTCATAGGGCACAAAATACTCATGCTCGAATACCGCCTTGACCGATTGCTTGAAAGAAAGATTCAACAACTCGGCCGCCAGCAAACTCTTGGCCTCGGCATCCTGCACAAGCGCCATCTGCTCCAGAAAACGCGCCGTCGCCTGCGCTTTTCCGATCTCGGGACGCAAATCCTGTAAAAACGCGCCGAAAAAACGGCTCATTTCATCTTCACTCATCAGGAATGACTCGGGTAAATTGACCTCCTCAGCCAGAGCCGACATCCGCTCCCGCCAATTCTTCAGAAATACGTCCTGATGCCGACCGAAAAAATGCAACACATCGTGCCACTCACTGGAAGGAACGGGGATGGTTCCCTCCACCACCCCTTCTGCGACCAGAACCGCGGGCATCTGTTCTCCCCGCGAAACCATGACACTCAGAATATCCTCCGCATGTTTCCGAATACAATCCAGATACGTGTTGTCCAGCGTCTTGCGCACATAATCGCGGGCGCCATGCTTGATCGCCTTGACCGCCAACTCCTCATTCCCATAGGCCGTCACCATGATCACCGGCAACCCCGGCACCAGATCGGTAATCCGTGACAGAATGTCCAACCCCGAGAAGCGACTGCTCAGATAGTAGTCCAGAATCACCAGATCGCAATGACGTTCCTTGAGAATCTCGAAACACTGGTCCGCGTCATTGGCGGCCAGAACCTCAAAATCCGCATCAAAGACCTCCGAGAAAAGTTCCAGATGGTCCATGTTGTCTTCAACAATGAGGATAGTCCCTTTTCGAGACATCTGAATCCCCTTTTCGTAATGGCATCCCTCCGGTATCCGGTCAAAAAAACTCGACACACACCCGGCCAATCCAACCGCCTCGAGCCAAGATTGCCACAATGTCCGGCCCATCACTGTAAAATAACACGCAACTCCCGCTACAAATTGAGCATTTGACGATTTCCTGCAAAAACTGTCAAGCCCAATCAATTCCCGATCAATTCTATTTCCGCCTCTCGGCAGGGTTCCGAAAAACCCTCGAATCGGCAGAAAAACGCAAAAGCCCCCGCCATCCACAGGGGCTTCAGCCGTCCAGAGACTCCTTTCTGGAAAAACCATACAACCAGAAAATCATATTGAGCGCCTGTCATGCATCCGATTTCAACACCCCGGCTTTCACAAGACAACGCTCGATCGCCATCAGCATTTCGTTGCTTTCCGGCTTGCTCACCTGTTCATCGGCGCCAACCATTCGACCTTTCTTCAGGTTGTCCATGCTGATCAACGACGAAAACAACACCACCGGAATCGAGCGGAACTGCGGATCGTCTTTGATGCGCTTGGTCAAGTGCAAACCGTCCATCCGCGGCATCTCGATGTCACTCAAGACCAGATCGAATGGGCCATTAGGCTCAGCGCGCCGGGCCTGCAGTTTCTCCCACGCATCCTGCCCGTCGGTGGCCAAAGTCACCGTCTGATACCCCCCCTTCGCCAGCACCCGTAGAATACCGGTCCGCAACGTCTCGGAATCATCCGCAAACAAAATGCGAACATGGACGCGCTCGACCGGCGAGCGCTCCGAACTCTCCGCCACTTCCTGCACCCGGATTCCCAGAATATCCGCAATCACGGTTTCAAAATCGGCCACCAACACCGTCTTGCCATCCACTTGCGCCGAACCCGTGATCGGCACCCCCAGACTCGTCAGATAATTCGAAGGCGGCTCAATCTCATCCCACCGCAACCGGTGAATCATCTCGACGGAATCCACCAGAACCCCGCAGCGCACCTTGTTGAACTCCACCACAATGATCATGCCGTTACCCTGGCGGGTTTCTTCACCCTCCATCTCGAAATAACGCCCCAGATTTACGAGCGTCAGCACCTCCTGGCGCAAGGAGAAACTCCCTTCGACCGCAGGCGGCGCATGGGGAATCTCGATCGTATTGACGCGCTGTATGATCTCTCTCACTTTGGCAACATTCACCCCGTAAGGCGTTGGTCCCAGACGAAAAACCAACAATTCCATTTCATTGGTCCCGGCATCCAACAGGATATCTTTTCCCATCATCCTCTCCTTCACACCCACCGCTCCGACCCTCAGAATCTGCCTCTCCGATTCTCCTGTCTCTCTTATCGGACAGTTTTTCTACAAACGTGAACCTTTTTTACGAGGCTGGACATTTTTTTACTCCCGCCCGAAACCGCCCTAAACTCCGCACAATTCCTTTGAAATCAAGAATCCGGCACATACAGAAGGCGATGGCAGGAATTGCAGACCGACAAGCCCCCCCCCTGACTCGACGCCTGAATCGTATGCAGCACCACCCGCATGTGGCACCCGCTGCAATTTCCGTCGCGCAACGCCACCACACAATCGCCCGGAAACCGATCGCGCATCCGTTCGTAACGCTGCAGAAACGCCGGGTCCACCCGTTCCGCCAGAACCGCCCGTGCCCCCCGCAACTTCTCAAGCAGAGTGGTATTCTCCGCCAGCCCCAGATCAATCCGCTGCAATTCGGCTTGGCAATCGCTCTCTTCAGACACCAGGTGTTCCTCGAGTTGCGTCAGTTTCAAGGCCAGCGCCTCCTCCTGCTCCAGATACGCCAGTCCCTTCTCGTCCGCATCCGAAATCTTCTGCTGGATCTCTTCGATCTGAGCCGTCAGCGCGTCGTACTCCTTCTGGTTCTTGACCTTGAACTGCTGGGCCGTAAACTTTCTGAGATTCTCCCGCCATTCCGTCACCTGGCGCTCCGTCTCGCGCACCTGTTTTTCGAGCGCGCGCACCGACGTCTTGCACTCCTCGACTTTCTGGCGGGCGCGCTGAAGCCGCGCCTGACACACAGGCCGCGCCTCTGTATAGCGTTTGACCACCGACTCGACCTTCAATATCTCATTCTCCGCCGTCTGCAGAGAAAGAATCGTCTGGATCTCTTCCCGTAACACCATCGCGTTATCCTTTCCAGAAAACCACTCGTTCTTCTTTACCAGATTCCGCCCCACTCGGGAATCCCCAAATATCACTTCCGTAACAGCCGCCACAAGAAACGATGGACCCCGGGGTAAAACCGTTCACCCAACACCCCCTGCGCCAACCGCCGAGCGCCATCAATTCTCCGCAGTTGCCTCAGACGCGCCTCCTGATGCTCCAGAAAATCGCACATCCGCCCCCCCGTCAAGGTCGCCCGCACGGCCACCCGACCGATCACCTGGAGTTGACCGCACATCTTCGTGGAAACCGGGATGGACGTGAACACCTTCTCATATCCGGCCGCCCCCGCTTCCTCCAGAACCCGACGGTTGAAACGCCCACCCGGAAAAGAAAATGAACGCACCTCGAAACCCGTCTCGGCCTCAATGCATTTTCGACTCTCGGTCAACTCGAACCGTTGTTCCTCCCGAGTCATCGTCGTCAGAAACCGGTGGCTCAGGCCATGCGCCCCCAAAGCCATCCCCTCCGCCACCATTTCCCGCCACTGCCCCCACCCGGTCTGTCCCGAGCGCCCCACAAACCCCGGCGTCACAAAGAAAAGCGCCCGCCACCCTTTTTCCCGCAGAATCGGCCACACGACATCATAATCGCTCCGATCCCCGTCGTCAAAAGTCAACAACACGTCCCCCGCTCCAAGAACCGCGCCCTGCGCCAGAAACGCCACCGGGTCCACCACGCGCCGCCCGGATGCTTCCAGCGCCTCGATGTGCCTCAGAAACTCTTCCCGCTTCAACACGTACCCCAGCAAACCCGAACACGCGCCCACATACCGGCCATCGCCCGGGTCCACCCCGTGATACATCAAGACCAGTGGCGAGGCCGTCCGATTCATACAAACCTCCCCGCCTCTCGGACTCCCGATTCGTAAATCGCCTCGAGACGCCGCGCCACCGCGCGGACGTCGAAGCGTTCGGAGACCCGTTCGCCCGCCCGGCGCGCCAGTTCCCGCGCCCGATCCGGGTCTTTCAACAGATTCAAAATCGCCTCGGCCAGCGCCTCGGCATCCCCCACCGGCGTCAGCACACCCGCCCGGCCTTCGTCCAACAGTTCCGCATTCCCCCCCACCCGGGTCGCCACCACCGGCGCCCCCACCGCCATCGCTTCCAGAATCGAAAGCGAAAGCCCCTCGGTGATTGAACACAGCACATAGAGATCCAACTGGCCCAGAATCCAGGCCACATCCTGCCGCTCGCCCAGAAGGAACACATTTCGGCTCACGCCCAGGGTCTTGATTGCGTCCTCGATCTTCCCGCGGTCCGGCCCCTCCCCCACCAGGAGAAACGTAGCCTCGGGCATCCGCTCCACCACCCGCGCCGCAGCGCGCACCAGGGTCACATGGTCCTTCCGGTATTCCAGCCGCCCAACCAGTCCGACACGAAAACCGGGCCGACCGGGCAACGCCGGACCTTTTCCCTCTTCCCTCGAACCCAACCGGAGCGCCTCACAATCCACCGCATTGTAAAGCACCTCTATTTTGGAAGCACGCAACCATTCCTCGGCCAACACACGTCCCCGCAAATCCTCCGAAACGGCCAGAATCCGATAGGTCCCCCAGGACAACATCCAATCCAGCACCCGCCGGTACCACTTTTCCAGAGAAACTGTACTCTGCTCGTGCGCGATGCGAACCGGTACCCCGGCCACCATTGCACAAAGCCGTCCCCAGAGGTTGGCCGTGAAGACGGAAGTATGAACCACATCCGGTTTCCAACGGCGCAGTTCCCGCACCAGCGCCCAGAGCATCGCCGGGTGGACCCGCCCCTGTTTGCCCAGAGCCAGCACCGGGAACCCGGTCCGTTCCAGTTCTTCCCCCAGAGCGCCCTTGCGCTCCAGGCAAATCAGACACTGTTCAAAACGCGCGGGATCGAGCGAACGCATCAGATTCGCCAACTGACGTTGCGCCCCTCCCACTTCCATCGAGTTGATGATATGAGCCACCCGAATACGCTGAACCACTCCGGACCTCTTCCTGTAATCGTGAGCCAAACGGGGAATTCCCCCGCGAAACACTTTTCAAACGCTCATCACGGCCGAGGACGGCCGTGCCACTTCGGTCTCAGTCACACGCCACTCCCTCAAACTCCAGGAGCCGCTTTTTCACCGCGATCCCACCCGGCGCCGAAAAACCGCACAAGCCTCCAGCAGCCGCCAGTACCCGATGGCACGGGACCAGCAACGGCAAGGGGTTCGCCCCCACCGCCCCCCCAATGGCGCGAGCGCTCGAACACCCGACCTGACGGGCCAGTTCCCCATACGCGACCGTTTGACCGAACGGAATCCGGGTCAACGCTTCCCAGACCCGTTTTCGGAAATCGGACGCTTCCCCCAGATCCAACGGAACCGAAAACGCCTGTAAACGCGCCTCGAAGTAAGCGCGGACCTCGTCTATCAGGAGATTCGAGATCTGTGTCAGACGTCCCTCTTCTCCACCTCCTCCACAACACCCTCCGCCATGCGCCTCGAAAACCGAACGCCTCCGAGGCCCCTTTTCATCCCCTTTGAGCGCCTCAACCACCTCGGTCGGGTGGGCCATCGGCAACGCGAAACGGCAAACCCCGTCCACGCTCACCTGGGCAGCGCACCACCCCCAACTTGTCTTGAAAGTGAAAACAGGCGACATTGGCTCACACGTCATCTCGAAACATTCCTCACTTTTTCCCCAACTTCAACGCCATTCTCTGGAAGAACGGTTCAAACCCCTGCGATTTCCAGAATCCCAACCCATTCTCATTCCGCACATAGACCTGCAGGTGCAGATCCAGCACCTGACGCTCCCGAAACCACTGGCGCGCCGCCTCCAGCAAAGCCGCCCCGATCCCTTCCCGCCGATGCCCCGACTCGACACACAAGTCGGAAATATACCCCAGTTCCGGCGGCTCGAACATCGGCAGATTCTGCGCAACATAGGCGCAACAGAAACCGCAGACCGCCTCCTCCCATTCCGCCACCAGCACCAACGAGCGACTGCTGCGCAAATGCATCAACAGATAGACCTCATAAGCGGGCAAGGCGTTTTCCGTAAGACGCAGCCGAGATTCAAACCCCTCGTGCTCGCGCATCATCTCGCCCCAAAGCCGCACCACCTGTGGCACATCCTCTTCCACCGCTTCGCGCAAGCGGACAGCAGGGTTCTTCGTCATGGTGTCCCCCCCTTGGAATGCCACCCCGTGAGAATCGTTCCTTCCTTTTTTCCACGCCCCTGTTTGAACATGCACATTTTCGGAAACGGTGTTCCCCCAGAACCTCCTCCAGTAATGCCCACCCCCATCCAGCCTGTCAATCGAATTCCCCGTTCACCGGCGCGCTTTACCCGAGAAACCCCAAGATTCGGATTGCCCAGTCCGCTCAATTAAGTTATCTTGAACACAGTAAGGATACGCCCCGGTTCCCAGCCGCCAGTCGGGCGATCGGCAACTTTGGACGTAAAGGAAAGGACACACGCAACCATGTGGGATTACACAGATAAGGTCAAAGATCACTTCATCAACCCCCGGAACGTCGGCGAAATGGAAGACCCGACCTGCTCCGCAGAAGTCGGCTCCCTGGCCTGTGGGGACGCCCTTCGACTCATGCTCAAACTCGACGAGAATGAACGAATTCTCGACGCAAAATTCCTCACCTTCGGCTGCGCCAGCGCGATCGCTTCCTCGTCGGCCCTCACGGAAATGATCAAAGGCATGACCCTTGAGGAAGCCGAAAAGGTGACGAATCAGGATATCGCCCATTATCTCGGAGAACTCCCCGAACAGAAAATGCACTGTTCAGTCATGGGCCGCGAGGCGCTCGAAGCCGCCATCCGCAACTTCCGCACCGGTACGGACCAGAAGGTCGAACTCGAAGGCCGGGTCGTCTGCACCTGTTTCGGCGTCACGGAAATCGAAATCGAACATGTCATCCGCGACAACAACCTCACCACCGTCGAACAGGTCACCAACTACTGCAAAGCCGGCGGCGGATGCGGCGGGTGCAAGACGGAAATCCAGCACATCATTGACCGATTGGCCGGCGCCGCAACGGCAGCCAACCTGCCCTCGAAACGCCCGGGAAAGTTGTCCAACATCCAGAAAATCCGCCTGATTGAGGAAACCATCACCCGCGAAATCCGTCCCTCGCTGGCCAAAGACGGTGGGGACATTGAACTTCTGGATGTCGAGGGCAACCAGGTTCTCGTCGCCTACCGGGGCACCTGTTCCAACTGCCCGGCCTCTCCCGTCACGCTCAAAGACCTCGTCGAGGCGAAACTGCGCGAGTTCGTCGCCGAAGATCTGGTGGTCGAGGAGCACAAATCATGAAGACGATCTACATGGACAACAACGCGACCACCCGCGTGGCCGATGAAGTCTTTGAGGCCATGCGCCCCTATTTCACCGAACTCTACGCCAACCCGTCGAGCATGCACACGTTCGGAGGGCAGGTGGGCAAACCCCTCAAACACGCCCGCGAGCAGATCGCAGCATTGCTCAACTGCTCACCGGATGAAATCGTCTTCACCTCCTGCGGCACCGAGAGCGACAACACCGCCATCCACGGCATTCTCGAAGCCTACCCCGAGAAACGCCACCTCATCACGACTCGTGTCGAGCATCCCGCCGTGCGCACCACCTGCCGCCACCTGCGCGACCAGCACGGCTACCGCCTGACCGAACTGCCCGTGGACAGCAAAGGCCAGATCAGCCTCGACGAACTCAAAGCCGCCCTGACCCATGAAACCGCCCTGGTCAGTATCATGCACGCCAACAACGAGACCGGCGTGATCTTCCCCATCGAGAAAATCGCCGAGATTGTCGCGGAATCGAACGCCTTCCTCCACACCGACGCCGTTCAATCGGTCGGCAAGATCCCGATTGACCTGTCCAAAACCCCGATTGATCTGCTGGCGCTGTCGGGGCACAAACTCCACGCGCCCAAAGGGGTCGGGGTGCTCTACATCCGCCGGGGCACACGCCTGGCGCCCTACATCACCGGGGGACATCAGGAACATGGCAAGCGCGCCGGTACCGAGAATGTCCCCTACATCATCGGTCTCGGGAAAGCCTGTGAAGTGGCCGGGGAACACCTCGAGGAAGAAAACACACGGGTGCGCGCACTTCGCGACAGACTTGAAGAAGGCCTCCTTAAGTCCTGTCGTGACGCCTATTTGAATGGCGACCCGGTCAATCGGCTTCCCAACACCACCAACATCAGCTTTGAGTTCATTGAAGGCGAATCCATTCTGCTGCACATGGATGCGCTGGGCATCTGCGCCTCTTCGGGATCGGCCTGTACCTCCGGTTCCCTGGAACCGTCCCACGTCATGCGCGCCATGGGGGTCCCCTTCACGCGGGCGCACGGCTCGACCCGTTTCAGCCTGAGCCGCTACAGCACAGCCGAAGAAGTCGAGTTCGTGATCGAGCACCTGCCTCCGATCATTGACCGCCTGCGCTCCATTTCTCCCTTCGGGCGGTGCATGAAACAGTGACACGTAACATCAACGATATAAAAGAGACGCAAAATCAATCTCTCCGCATCCTGCACCTGGCCAGCAGTGAACGCTGGACCGGCGCGGCGGAGCCATTGACCAGCCTCGCCCTCCAGCAGATGCGTCAGGGCCATCGGGTCTGGATCGGCTGCGTACCCGGAGGTACCTTCGAAGAGAAAGCCAAGGCGACGGGCGCCAACGTCGTCAACCTCTTTCACCTCAACCGGCGCATGCACCCCCTCCAGACGTTCTCGGACCTCAGGGCCATCCCTCGCTTCTGCCGCGAAAACCGGGTGGACATCGTCCACTGCCACCTGATACACGACCACTGGCTGGCCGCTCTTTCGCTCTGGCTCACCCGGCATTGCAACGCCGGGCGGCCGCTCCTGATCCGCACGCGCCACGGCAGCCGGGATCCCCACACGGACTGGTTCCACCGCCAACTGGTCACTCGCCTTACCGATCGAGTGGTTTGTGTCTCGCGCCATGTCGCGCAACGCACCGAAACCGCCTTCAGCATGCCCGCCGGTTCCGTGGCCAGTGTCGCCGGAGGTGTCAATCTGAACCGGTTCCACCCGGAGTTGGACCGCACGGCCATCCGCGAAGAACTCGGCATTCCGCTCGACGCCCCTGTGGCGGGCATCGTGGCGCGCGTGCGCGCCGGGCGCGGAGTACGCTGGCTCATGCGGTCCGTTCCGCTCCTGCTTGAAAAAGTACCAAACGCTCATGTGGTTATCTTTGGGCGTGGAGAGCTCAAGAAATGGTTTCGCTCTGAAATCCAGAATCCCCGCTACCGCGGCCAGGTCCACAACGGCCTCTACCGCCAGGACGATCTGCCCCTGGCCTACGCGGCCTGCGATGTGACCCTGTTTCTGGGTATGGGAAGCGAAGGCACCTGCCGCGCCATTCTGGAAGCGATGGCCTGCGGACGACCCACCGTCGGAGCCAACCTCGACCCCATCGCCGAGATCATCGTCAATGGCGAAACCGGGCTTCTGACCCAGCCCAATTCAGAAGAAGACCTCGCGAACAAACTCACCCAGATGCTGAGCGACCGCGAGCGCTGCGCCCGAATGGGCCAGGCCGCCCGCCAGCGCGCCGAAACCCGCTACACGGAAGAAGCGCGCGCCGAAGCGTTCATGCGAATCTACACAGAGACGCTTCATCCTGAAAACCGCAGTTGAGCGCCCCTGTTCCGGCTTTCCTCATAGGCGGGCGAGACGCCCGCCCTCCCAGAAAACGCCCATTTTATGGGGAAAGGGCGGTTGCCGGGACCGCCAATCTCCCGATTGGCGCGGTCAGTCATAACCGCACTCAAAAGGTAACCGAGCCAGAACATTTTTTTGCCCCTTGAACATAAGAACAAAGGACAGGATAACAGGATTTACAGGATGCAGGGAACCCGAACCGTATCCTGTAAATCCTGTTATCCTGTCCAATCGGTGAAGCATTTTGTCCTGGCAGACTGCCTGTTGTTCGTACCCTGTTGAATGCAACTTCGTATCAGAAGTTAAAAACCGGCGGGATCTCCTCGACCCCGCCGGTTCGTCCACTCGCATTGTTTCCCACTCAGACCGAATTATTTCTTCAGGAAACCCGCATTCACCCAGTCGCCGTGGTCGGAAGTACTCCCGTCTCCCCCATCGCTCACCACCAGCCGGATCACCTTGAACTGACTGGCCAGTTCCAGATCGAAGGCCCAGGAACGTACCGTCTTGTCGCACAAGACCGGGCTTTTCCCCAATAGAACCGGGGTCTTACCCACCTCCTGAGTATCCACATAAACCTCGAACACCACACTCGACCGCGCATCGTCCTTCTTCTCGTCATCGAGTCCCACCACCGCCACGAAACGTTCATAGCCTGCCGGAATCCGGTACACCAGGGTGGACGTGGCGTGAACGCCCATCCCCTCGGAATACGTCTTCCCCGCGACGGTCAAAGCGTTACCATCGCACGACTTGTTTTTTCCAATCTTTCCCCACCCGGTCGTCGCCTCAACGGCTTCCAGGGTGGAAATATGCACTTCCGGAGCCGGAGAATCAGCCGGACGCTTCAGCGCTTTCATCTCAACCCCCTCGACTCCGACCGCTTCCGAAAGGACGCCATCCCAACCGACAGCCTTGACCCGATACGAATACTTCTGGGCGCCCTTGAGCGTTGCGTCCACAAAACGCTTGTCGGTCACCTCAAAAGTCTGACCATCACTTCGTTCAATCCGATACCCCGAGGCAAACTTGGCTTCCCAACCCAGGGTGACCTCGAAATAGTCCGGCTTCACCTTCAGATTGCGAACCGGTTCCGGTTTTCCCAGTTCTACCGCCGCGTCCTCAAAAATGATCCGCCATTCGACGTCCCGGTTCTCTTTGGAGTTCAGGACGACCTCCACCTGCGGTCCCGATTGTGAGAATTTCGCCTGAACTCCATCCGAGACTTCGACCTTCGCCGCCTTGAACGACTTTGCTCCGGTCGGAACCAGAAGACGCAAAACATACGGATCGTTCGCAACCACCTTGCTTACCCCGACGAGCGTCCGCTTTTCCGCATCCCACCGCTCGCTCTTCACATCCACAACCCCCTGCGTGATATGCCGGTTGGTGCTGAGCAGAACGGGGTGGTCGGCCACAGGACGAACCGCCAGAATGAGGCACGAGGCCGGGGGGACATCGCACACCAGGCGATCCCCGAACGGACGCAGGAAACGCCCGCCCCAGAAGTCGTACGCCCCGTACTGATCCGCCTGGGGCAACCCGATTTCCGCCACCGAACGGTCCACATGCAACGGCTTGCTCTTATCCCAGTTGAAAATCCCCACGACATCGCGCCGGACCCCGCTCCGCTCGTCCGTCAGAAGCCAGACATTGGCCAGCGGATTCTCGAACAGGTCCACCGGACGCGGCATCAACCCATGATTCGGCATGGCGCGCTTCAACAGGTCCAACCGCTCGGGCGGAAGACCGGGCACCCAGTCGCTGTTGGTATTCAACTGCCCGCTCAACGCCACCCACGAACAAATCAACTGCGCCTGTTCCATCGGCGTACTGGCCCGCACATACAGCGGGTCGGGATCGTTGTACCAAACCCGCCCGTGGAGGAAGTAACGGTTCGTCCCATGCCACGGCCCGCGCGTCAGACTTTCCCAGTCCGCGCCATTGTCTGGTCCGATCCGCATGGCGTCCAGCAACCCGAACGCCCCGGCAAGCGAACGCAAGTCCTGAGACGCGCAGCACCCGAGGAAGAAAACATCCGGTCCGGCCTCCTCGCGAATCAACTTCAGCCCGTCTCGATAGGCCTCGATATTCGTCTTCTCCGGATTCTTGAATATCCCTTCCCCGAGTCTATCCTTGGGGTTGTAGGCGTTGTTGACATAAATATTCTCGGTCGCGATCCCCGTATAGAGGCCATCCATCTTGAAGTAGGTATATCCCCATTCCTTCGCGATGCGCCTTACCACACTGCGCAAATACGCCTGCGTGTCGGGATTCGTCATGTCGAGCGATGTTCCGCCCCACATGGATTCAAACACCGACCCGTCTTTGAGATGGACGAACCAGTCCAGATGATCCTTGAAGAAGGGGTCCAAATGGTCTCCCGCAAACGGCATGAACCAGATCCCGGGAGTCAGTCCCAGGCCCTTGAGGTAATCCGCCGTCTTCTTCATCCCACTCGGGTAAGGACCGTCGGGACGGTGGTTCGTGAAATTCTTCGCCGGACCGTGCCGTTCCGCCCCCAACTGCCACTTATCGTCAATCTGGACAAAGTCGAACCCGAACGGCTTGAGTTCGCGCGCACACAGCGCCGCCAGTTCGGCCAGATGCTTCTCATCGCTCGCGCCCCCAAACTGCTCGGCGTACCACGTGCAATACCCGGACGGGATTGGCTTTAACTGGATATGATAATAGCGCTTGATCTGGTTGGCGAAGTCTTCGAGACCGAGCCGCGCGTCCGCAAAGAACCCGAGGGCGAAGATTTCCCCCTCCGCCTCTTTCCCCGCTTTCACAAGCAGGTGACCATAATCCGTCTGCGCGTCGATCCGGACGTCTTTCTCCTGGCGTCCCGAGAACACAATCCCACTTCCCCGTTCCTGACTCACCCATCCACTCACCACCCCCGCGCGGGTCTTCGGATCGGCCACCGCCAGGAAAAAATAGCTGCCGCTGTGCTGGTCCGGCGCCGTCAAACCGGCGGTACCGAGCGCCTTGAGGCCCTCAAACGGAGTCCCCAGGTCCAGCGTCAAACTGAATGCCTTCAATTTCTCGATCACCGAGTCTTCCTTTGTTTCATTTCCGATAATCGGCTGAAAAAAGGCAAACGGCACACCGGGGAAAAGCGAAACACGGCACCGCCGTCCCTCGCCCTGGTCCACCACCAGCGCCTGACCGTCCTCGAAACCTGGATAGGCGATCGCCTCAATCTTGACCGTTCCCGCTTTCTTCCCCAGGTCGCCTGAGGCCTTAAAGGCTTGGCCCTCCTTCAACCCCGTCACCGAAACCTGGCCCGAAGCCGTGTCATAATCCACCTTCAATAGTCCATTGGCCAAGGAAGGAGTCTTGTCGCTCTTGCCAACCGTCACCGGTTGCGCCTCGGCGCACAACCCCACAGATTGACAGAGAATCCACAACACTGCACTCACCCACAAAATCGCCGCATTCCGCTTTTGCATTCGATTGTCTCCTTTATTATTCAGTCTGATTACAAATACGAAATAATGTCCCCTGAACTCCTGCATCCATTTGTCACATCATATTCTTTTTGCTTCAAGTACCTTATCGTACCCTTGAGGCCCTCATTTTCGAGAATATTTTGCAGAATTTCCGGCTCGATATCGAATTGGGTATCCGGTCCTCTGCTCCAGATAAAGCATTCATCTGCTTCCCCCTCTACTGCACTCGGCTGGAACCAGTACCTGTAAACTCGCTCCTCTTCATCAGGTTTTGCAAAAGGATCGCGCGTTGCTATCTCCTTTTTAGACTCTGAAGATGGCCCAAATTTTACATAATCATCACCGAAAACTGAAACTTCTCGATCATAATCAATATCATTCAAAGATAACGGATAAGTGTTCTTTTGTATTCTATAGTCCTCTACGAGGAAACGTAGAGTTCTCATATTGTGACTCACTCTACCTCCAAGTTGCCGTTCAAGCACGCCTGTCGTATCTGGAGCAAACACGAGAATGAAGACAATACACGAGATTATGATCGCACTCATTGCGCCGATAATCACGTTTTTGCTCGTTATTAATACCGCGATACATGAGGCTATGATTAGGGAAATCAATATCCCAAAGAGAACATTGAGAAACAAATGATGATGAAAACGATATTCGAGACTGCTTGATCTCAAAAACACCCGATACATAAGAAACAAGGCGATAAATAAGACATTCAAGTATCTCCACTTCTTTGACATTTTCACCTCACTCACGCTTAAAAATGAAACCCCATCCTATAATTCATTGTATCGAGTCCGGTACCCGTCTCCTCATCATTTTCCACCCGGATAGGCGATCAGTTGCGTCTGCGTCGGGAGATACAGTATCCCATCCACCGCCGTGGGCGTGATGGGCATAGCCCCCACCCGCGTCCGGGACAGCACCTGTTTTTCGCGCCCCGCCTTCAACACCCACACCTGATTCGTTTCCGTCCCCGCATAGACCTTACCGTCCGCCACAAACGTCGAGGCGCTCCACACCTTGCCCTCCAGATTGTGCGACCAGACAAGATCCCCGCTCTTCGCGTCGAAACAGAACAATTGCCCCACGCAATCCACCGCATAGAGCAACCCGTCGGCGACCGAAACGGTCGCCAGACTGCGGTTCACCCGATTCGACGTCCAGACCGGCTGGCCCGTCGCGGCGTCCACACACACCAGGTTTCCCTGTCCCGGTCCATGCAACGGACTCTGACCCAGGAGCGCATAGACCCGATTTTCATAAAAAACAGGTGTTCCGATGATCTCACTCGGCCCTTCCGGCGTATTTTTTCCGCTGCTCGAATAGGGCACCAGCTGGCCGTTCTTTGTCCGGTAATTTTCCGGATTGCAATCGTAGGCCCACACCTTCTTCAAGGTCTGGACTTCCGCGACATCCTCTCGGACCGGTTCAAAGGCATAGAGAAACCCATCACCCGCTCCAAAGAAAATCCGTCCCTGACCGTTCACCTCGCCATAGACCGGCGACGCCCAATTGCAGTGCAACATCCGCCGCCCGATCAGTTCCCCATCACGCGCGACCAGCCGCCCGGTCCGCTTGTCCAGTACGATCAGCGTCGGCGCGTCGGGATGCGGTACCGTCTTGTGGGGGCCGTCAATCCCGTTCGACGTACTGGCATACAACAGATTTCCCCGCATTAAAAGCGTGGAACCACAGACGTCGTGCGGCACCACATCCAATTCCTTCACCAGGTCGTAACGCCAGATCAGGTCCCCATCGTCCGGACGAAGCGCCTCTCCCTCGCCCGGCAGGAGTTGCATGTACTGCGCCTCCTCGACGAAGGGCCCCTCGTTGCCATTTGCCTGTCCCTGCCGATCCAGACAAAGGATCTCTCCGCGATTTCCAACCAGATAGACCCGGTCTCCGTCCAGCACCGGACCGGAGGCGAACCCACACTCCCACTGGTCGTAATGATAGGGATCAACCACGCCCTCCTTAAAACGGGGCGAACGGAAACGCCACTTCGGTTTCCCCGTCGAGCGGTCCACGCACATCAACACCCCGCCTCCCGTGGACTTTGTCCCCGGACGGTCGAACCGCAGATCGTTCGTCGTGACGAAAATGTCCCCGCCGTCCACCGTCGGGATGCTGTACTGGTGCGTCCCCAGAGGCAACATCCACAGCGGCTTGACCTTCTGTAAGTCATCCGGCAGGTTCGTCGCGCTCGAGACCATGTTCGGCGAAGTGCCGCCCCCCCACCGAACCGTCCCCTCAGCCCCCATGACCCGACTAGTCGTAGAAAACCCCACCCACCCGAGACAGACCACCCAACCCCAAACAAAAAGCCCTGTTTTCCGCATCGCTTCCCCCAATCTACACTCTCCGGTTCTCTTCGCTCCACACAGGGGAGACACAGGAGAAACTCCGTATTTCGATTTTATCTCTCTCTCCCCACCGGGAGTTTCCAAAACCCCGTTCGAATGACCTGCTCAGGCTAATCCCGACCGATAAAAAAGGCAAGCGTTCATGGCGCCCGTATCCGGCAAAAAAGTCCGACAAAAAGTCTTGCAAATTCCCCCTGAAATCCATAGGATTCCACTCCTGCTAACGCAGGAGAGGCGTGTACTTGCCTTTTCCCACGCAGTTGGCAGACACCGAAAGGTGGGCGTGTAGCTCAGTTGGTAGAGCAGCGGCCTTTTAAGCCGTTGGCCATAGGTTCGAGTCCTATCACGCCTACCATTTTAATCCCCCTCTAACTCCCCTAAAATCAAGAGATTACAAGAGATCGGAAAGCAAACCTGCAAGGGTTTTTCTAACAAGCGAGTCATAAAAATGGCTCGTTTTGACCCATCTTTTCGCATTGCTTGGTCACGTTTTGGTCACATTTCTATCCCATCTGAGCATTTCGTATTGATGGGTTAAGTTTCTTGCTACTAAGACTGGCCTGTCGCCTGTTTTGACAATGTGTTGAATAGTCATTCCGACCCAATCTACCCAAAATCTGGCTCATGAAAACCCGGTATCGTACCGAGAAGACTCCGGCAATGTCTCCTGCTGAGACTGCTTCTCAGGCGGAAACACATGGTCTTTTGTTTCCAATGCGCGAAACCAGAACCAATCTTTATGGACACCTCCATCAAGACGGGCTACCTTGACATCCAAGTGGTACACTTTCCGCCATTCACCGTCCGGTACAAAGCAGGACGAGATCTATCAGGGAATTCCCTGCTTGGTGCAAAGATTGGAAGGCAAGTATTTCGCAAATTCTGGCCGTTTCTTTGACAAGTTTCCTACTCTTAGCGTGGCGATAGAGGACGGCCTATTGGGCAATTATAGGTTGAACGTATTCGGGCGAAAATCGACGATCCAGCACGCAGACGGAAATTTATTGCTGTGAATAAGGAGTGGGAGGAAAGCCGGTTATTCGAGGTAAAAACGGTGTGGATCGCACTCAAGCCTTCTAATCTCAAGGTCACAGGTTCGAATCCTGTCGGGCATACCAACAGAAATCCAGACATAAATACAAGAAAATCAATACAATGCAGCAAGAAGAAAAGCAAACCGAAAAGGACCATCTTTACGGGAGAGTAGATAAATTGACCCGTTTTGACCCTCTTTTTCGTGCGCCTTGTTCACGTTTTGTTCACATTTTCGTCTGATCATTGAACTTTGCCTTGATCGGTCAGGTTTTGGAACTGAAAGAGGTCTTTTGCCGGTTCAGTCGAGCCCTGAAATACCGTTTTACCCTTCACCTTCCCCGGTTATAGATAACCGGGAACCACTCCTCTGTACCGTGAAAGACCGGGCAATCCCCTCTACATAGAAACCGATACCCCACGGAAGACACCGAAAGCCGTCTCTGAGAATCCAGATGAGATTACTCCCGTCCTTCGGACAGGAATCGGCCGGATTAAGGTGTGAAGTCAGACGACTCGATCGCGTTCTTCCCTCACTCATTTGTCGGAAGGGGTGGTCGGGGGTGGTTCCTGTGTACCCAAAAGTTTTACAAGCATTCCGAGAACGTGCACAAGACGCAGATCCGGCTTGGCATTTGACTTGCGGACAGGTGGCGATTGCCAGGAGCACTCGCATCTGGGATCATGCCACGCATAGTTCTACAGATTTTGAGTCTCACACTCTATAGCCCCCCCCCCCCGATCTTACAGGTACTTTTACCCCCAAAGCCTTCAGAGCCAGCAGAGAGTAGCCGTATGTTGTTGGATCTATTCGACTAACGCTTGTTCTGTGACGGACGGGAATCAGTTTGCAGAATTGGACCAGAACGGCTACATTTGTGTATGTTGGTTTGGGAACTATCGGGTCATCCTTCTCTTTCGCCTTGAATCGAATTATTGGAGCGGAGCGAGTTTGTCATGAGTGACATCTACATTCCTTTTGAGGACCAGGTAATATCACATATTGTGCCTATGAACAGGTGTCCGGAAGAAGTAACCGAACGGCTTCTCACACGTGTGAGAGAAATGGCCAAGAGAACTGGACAAAATTTGGACGAGGAAAGTACCAAACGTCTGGCTTCCGAGATCTGGGAGTTGGCTATGAGGATTTGCTATCCTTCCGAGAACGAAGAATACATCACGAAAGCTGAATTACTGAGCACCGTCCCCACGATATTGGAACCTTGGACAGAACAAATGGAGACGCGCTTTTCATTTTATAAGACGTCCATGGAACACTTGTTCCCAGAAAGATTCTATTTCTGGACGGAATGGGAGAGAATATGGTGGGATGAGAAAACAAAATGGAAACCACAAGACGAGTGGGAAGCAACATGGCCGAAAAGGCGACTTATCTGTGAATTCCTCTTTGTACTAGAGCGGATGTCTCCTGAAGAAATGGAGAAAATGATTGAGAGGGAAAGGAAAATTATCGAACGCGAAGAAAATGATCTGGGTTTATCGCCGTACGAAAAGTCGAGTTTTGAGAGGAAAATACTCACTGGAAAAAACCACACCGACTTACCAGAGAAACTTTTCAATGTCCTGAGGATTCGCGAGGCGATACAAAATGGAACTCTCTTGTACCACCGCGTCAAGAGTATTGAGGAAATGTATGGCATAACCCTGAATAATGATAATCGTATGCGGGAGTTTGTTGATGTAGTAACGAATTGGGAGCAAAGAGCACACATTCCGGGCGCGCGGAGTCTGAAGGACATATTATGCGAGGCCGATCTTATCGATGCCGAACCCGCCCAAGACGGCGGAACCCGAAAAATTGGCCGGTAAAACGGAAAATCAACCTGACGGGGTACAGGATGAGGAGGGAAAATTCCCCGACTATACTTGGGGAGATGTAAAGGTTGCCTTTATGGATGACTCAACATTGCGCATTGAAGCACGGGGGAAAGTTATCAAAACATTGACATGCGAGGGGGCTGAGTTTTGGGACAAAAAGGCAAGAAAACCCAATGTGAATTGGTATCTGCTTTTGCACTTAGCCGAAACAGGATCAGTGAATCCAGACAAGTATAAATCGCGCGAAACAAAGTCTTCGATTGATGTCAAGTCGGCCGTCAAGAACATCCGTCGAAAACTAGAGAAAATAGTCAACCTATCAAATTGCCCCATCAAATATGATTTCAGGGATAAAGTCTATCGCGTCGATAGATTTGCGCTGGTAGATCGACGATATGGCGGACGTGGTGCTGCTGATATGGGTCAAGTTAGGACCACAAATGGGTCTCGGTAAGCGGTCCTCCGGAGGATCGTGGAAAATATAATTGAGCATCGTGGAAAGTGTATTTTTTTCACCCCCGAAAAATAAGGGAATTTCGGGGGTTTTTCTTTTTTCCACCTTCATAGCGTGAACGTTCACCGTAGATCTGTGCAGAGCAAGATTTAAGGCTGCACACTTTAACGGAGCAAGAGCGCATGAACGACACCCTGTTGCATCAAACCCTTCAAGAGATCCAATCCCAACTCAGTGACCTGAACACCAGAATCTCGATCCTGGTGGACCGAAAGCCGGGAAAACCGGTTGATCCGGCGTACCTGTCCCTGGCTGAGGCGGCGAGATTGTGCGGGCGGTCTGTGCGCGGCCTGCAGTCGTGGTTGGGGCGTTGCGCGGACGATCCGGACAAGCCTCCTGTGCGCCGGTTGCATGGACGTGTCCATAAGGCGGACCTGTTGAGCCTGCTTGAGGGGTCTCGCAAGATCGGACGGGGTGAGATTGTGCGCAACTTGCTCGAAAGAGGAGGCCGGAAATGATTGGGCGAAAAGATAGTGAGAAGTCGAATGAGTTGGCTGTTTCTGAGTACTTGGGTGGAGCGGCCATTCTGGCTGCTGGGGCGAAACTGATTCGCGTGGACGCCCCCGGTGCGTTCGAACGCAAATGCAGGATGATTTTCAATGACGAAGGGGGTGCGGCCAGCGAACTGCTGATGGCTCACCTGCGCGGCACGCTCAAGGTTTCGAGTCTGGAAATGGCGGATGCGATTCAATCTCTGAAGACCCGGCTGTTTGCCGCACGCGCAACCTGAACAAAATTACCCGGATAAAGGGCATCCCAAAGTCTCTCATGCTCCGATCAATCCTCCAGTACGTCATCGAAAAGGACGAAAGAGAATGCCTGAAACAGCCAAAGCACATGACATCTACTATCTCCCGTTGAAGAAAAACTATCTCCCCGAAACGGGGTGGAGAGAACACTCATCGGAAGACATCGCGCAACAAGAGAAATGGAAACAAGAAGGCTACACCAACTTCGGCATTGACACCGGAAAGTCCGGCCTGATCGTTGTTGACTTGGATGTGAAGAATGGCCACAACGGCATCAAGGCATGGGAAGAACTCTGCGCCCCACACGGCGGTTGCCCACTCACATACGCAGTCAAAACAAAGAGCGGGGGACAGCACCACTACTTCTGGGGCGCATCGCAAAACACTGTCAGCAAACTGGGGCCAGGCATTGACACACGAAGCCAGGGCGGATTCGTTGTTGCCATCCCGTCCATAGCGTATTCCATCCTGCATAACGTCCCAATCATTCCAGTCATGAAATGGCTGGAGGACATACTGCCACTCCCAAAATCAAAGCAATATCGCGACGACTCAGACAAACAGATTGTCGTGAAGGACGATCCTCGAGATGTGGAATGGATCGTTGCCCTGCTCAATCACATGGAACCCCCTGTGAAGGGGACACGAAACGACGCCCTGTACAAACTCGCGTGTAAGGCGCATGATAAACAAGTAACCGAAGAAACACTCACAAAACTCCTGCAAGACTACAACGACAAGCACAACCTGGAACAGGACATTCCAAAAACCGTTCACAACGTGTACCACTACGCCGAGGGGAAACCAGGCGGCAAATCCGTATTGGAATTCACCGCCATCGAGCAACCGGAAGCGCCAGCGGAACCAGCAAAACCCGAGAAGAAAACACGCAAGAAAAAAGAAGATGATGAAGAAGTCAAACTCGACCTGGAGAATGACCCGTCACCCATTCTCATAGCCCAAATGAACAGTATGAACGCGCAATGGTGTACCGTGTTGGGTCTCGGAGCGTTTGAAATCATGCGCCGGGAAAAAGACGCTCGCGGCTACAACCACTACAAAGCCTACAAACAAGGCGACTTCCTCAACTACCACGCAAACGATCGTATTGAGATCATGACAAAATACGGACCTAAGTTCGTAAACATCGCAAAGAAATGGTTGGAATGGAAAATGCGCACAAACTACAGTAAAGGCCCGATCTTCGATCCAACAGGCCAGTGTGGCCCAGACTACCTGAATACCTGGCAGGGGTGGGCCGTTCAACCCGTCCCAGGCGACTGGTCCCTGCTCCGCAACCACATCTGGGAAAACATCGCAATGGCCGAAGGGCCGGAAACAGCCAACGAGCACTTCAATTACATCATGAAATGGTTTGCGTACATGTTCCAGTACCCCGCAAAAGTACCCGGCGTTGCCCTCGTGCTACGCGGCCTGAAGGGAACCGGAAAGAGCGTCATCGGGGAAGAAATCTGCAAGATCGTTGGCGCCCACGGCAACAACGGATCAGGCGGAATCAACCTCACCACGCAATACAACTCCTACATGGCCAACTGCATATTCAGCCTCGTGAACGAGATCACCTGGGCAGGCGACAAAGAAGGCCAGGAGATCCTGAAGGACCGGATCACCGCAGAAACCCTCAGAGTTGAACCCAAGGGCAAAGACGTTTACCACGTGAAGAACTTCCTTCACATCATGATCACGTCCAACGCCCACTGGGTTATCCCGGCCACAGATGATGAACGCCGATACGCGATGTTCAATGTTCTTCCAACCCGGCGAGGAGACGATGCGTTCTGGGATGCGGTCTTTCACCAGATGAACAGCGGCGGGCGCGAGGCCATGCTCTACGAACTGCTCAACTGGCCACTCGGAGACTGGGCGCCGAGGAAAGGCATCCCGCGCACAAATGCACTCGAAGAACAAATTGTCTCATCGTACTCCCCAACACAACAGTTCCTGGCCGACTTGATTGAGTGTGGAGAAGTCCCCCAATCCTGGATTCACACGAGCATCCAGAACGGTGACTGGCAAGACCACCCTCAGATAATTCTCCGGGATGAAATGTCAAAAGCATTTCAACTTAAAGCCGGATTGAAAAATGAACAAATTGCCGGTGTTAAACTCGGCAAAGAAATCAATAAACTGAAGGTCGCGGAAAATTTCCCGCACTTCAAACCACAGCAAAGGATAAACGGGCAACGTGTCCGGTTTCACATACTGCCACCACTCAGTGACCCCGTGTGGGACACACTGAGGGGACAATGACGAAAGGAGAAAGGGCAACGAAAATGACTGACGAAGAAAAATCCTGGACAGAAGCCGAACAGGCAAAACTCAAGCGAGATTATGACCTTACGTGCAAGTGGGCATACCCTCTCGAAAAAGGGTCAAGGTGGGCACATTGCAAGGCAAACCCGCCGAACATGAACCAGGAATTCCCAATCGTCAGACACGATTGCGACGACTGCCGCCACTACAAAGACATGGGAACAGAAAACCGGGATTGTGGCACAATCTGGCAGTGCCAACACTGCGAATACTACGAAACGGAATACACCGAACCACCCACACCCGATCCAGTGTATGCGTGTATCGCAATGCCAGGCGACCCGATCCCGACCGACAAGAACAGACTGGCCTGTTCTCTCTTCAAAGAACAGAACGGATGGAAGTAAAATGACGCCCCTGGAAGATCCCCCATGCCAGGACTGCCCGCTCGCGATCGTGGACCCAGGCCCATCGCCACGGGAACAGATCGACAAGCAATTCATCCAAACCGTCCTCCTACAGTACCTCACCACATACCTCACCCCTCGTGAAAAAGAGATCATACTCCTCTGGTCCGGGGTCACCCATGAAAAACCTATGGCGCGCAGAGAAATCGCAGACAAGTATCACGTGACCAGGAATCGCATTGACCAGATATTCCGCAAAGCCATCGAAAAACTGCAATGGCCTGGACGCCAAAAGAGTCTCCGACGCAAGATCGAAGACTGCTACCCACAAGCCCAAAAAGGAGGCAAAACAATGTGTGCCGCTCCCTTCTTCGGGTCGGAAAAAATCCACGTCCCCCAGGAATCGTCCAAAGAGAAGACCACCGGCCAGATTGTCACGTGCGGCCAATGCCAGCTCCTGGATCGAAGCCATGACCTGTGCACATACCACCGCATTCTCACCTATCCGGGGGAACCCCGATGCGCACATGGCTTCAAACCCCACCAGCAGACCGAACTCAGCCGCATCCTGGGGTCGGAATCCGAAGTCTGTGGCCAATGCGAACACTTCGACGGCCACAACCGGTGCAAAAGGCGCAACATACTCGTCTGTATCGACACCCCCCGCTGCCGAAACGACTTCGACCTCCGCCAAGACACCCCCAAATCCTTGAATCCGGCCCCGCCAGAGGCAAAACCCGCCCCCGGACGGGTAGAGAGAGCAGCCAAGAACCCCAGAACATCCACACGCCGGGCGCCAAAGCGGACCTGGGGAAACTCCGGTATGACCTCATCCCCCCCGAAGTCCTCGAGTCCCTGGCCCAGATCCTGACCGATGGCGCCAAAAAGTACTCTCCCAACGGTTGGAGGGAAGTCCCGGACGCCGAGAACCGCTACTACGCCGCCCTGGAGCGCCACCTCCAAGCCTGGAGACGCGGTGAAGTCATAGACCCTGACTCCGGTAACTCCCACCTCGAACACGCACTGACCAACGCCGCCTTCCTGGTCGCACTCGAAGCCATGGACTGACCCCTTTCACCCCCCACCCACCCCTCACCCCTCGTGACTTTCCGGCCACGGGGGGTTCTTTTTGCCCTTTAGACCTGTCACAGGTGTGTCACAGGCACAATTTTTTACCTGTGACAAATTGCCGAAGAGTATCCTCAATGAAATCAATAACATGGACACAGGTGTCACAGGTGTCACAGGTGTCACAGGCAAAATCCAAACGAACTCGCACATGTGCGTACATGTGTGCGCACATAGCGCGTACACATACACACGCGCACACACACACATTGTTTCATTTTTACCTGTGACACCTGTGACACCTGTGACAAGATTGAAAATAAAGGGCTTATCTGTCACAGGTAAAAGATCAAGGGTGTGACACCTTGTGACAATGTTGATTTCATTGGCAACTACGATTGTAAAGAAAAGTTTACACGCCTAAATTTTCACAAAAAAAGTTACTCATTTCTGCGAATTCCACCCTTTTGGGGCCCCATACGGCCCCGGTCGAGGGGTACACCCCCCTTTTTTACGTATAATCTGAAAGCGAAGAAAACACGAAGATTCCACCTGGTGGAGGCACCAAAAAAGAGTGAAATTTCACCCTCAGAACACAAAAACACGAACCGTGATTTCACGGTCTGAGGCCGGTCGAGTCAAAAAAAATCCGGGAGCGGTGACAACAAGCATCGGTTGGTAACAACAAACACTGCCGGCGTTATGTTGGCACAAGAAATGCCGAGAGGGTGACACGCCCCCCCCCTGTGTAAGAGAAGAAGGGATGTTTTCACTATTGGACGACCAAGGGGTCGAAAGCGCGAAGAGGGGTGGCCCCCCTGGCCCCACTACCCGCTGAGCAGTCCATGGTTTACCCTGCTTCAGATATTTCTTTACTTTCACCGCAACCGACCCCCACCTGGTGTTTCCCTACCCCTCGTAACAGCCCAACGCTCTACCGCTTGCATGTACGACGGGAAGGTTTGTGCTCCTAAAACCCCTGAAATCAGCACTCCGCAACTTCGTTAAATGTGTATTTAGCGAACTTGACCCCTTCCAGACCCCCCAACTTGTACCCCCAACCGGATGAAACCCCTCACGAAAATTGCCCAAGGGTTCTAAACCCTTGTACATCCGCATCGTAACACCTCTTCCCTTCTTCACCTTGCACACTTTTACCCTTTATTCCCTCACTCCTTGTCGTCTCGTTTCCCCTTCATTTCTTTCCCCCTTATTGCCTTCCGCAGGCTGTTGAACATGCCTGTCAACAGGGGGCTTGCGCATGTTTTTGGGATCTTTGATTCCTTTCATTCTTTCTCTCCAAGGAGCCTTATCATGACCACAACCAGCCTTCCCCTGAGCGACGACCTGTTTGAAACCATAGTTGACCGGTACAACGCCCTTCAAGAAACCATCTACTTTGGCGGACCGACACGTCGCCTGACACGGGCGTTCAAGCAAGTAGAAGAGGATTACTTCCGTGTTGCCCGTCGGGGCTCCTTCTCCCCTCTGGCCCTGGCATTGACGTTGTCGGAGCGCCACCCAGAGAACGCCCGGCACCAGGCGGTGGTGGCGCGCCTCACCGCCCAACAATCCCAGCAGGAGTATCTGCCGTTCTGAGGTCGAAACGCGTGCCGGCACGGGCGCGTCTGGGCGTTTGGCACCCACTGATGAGACCGAAAGGAGAAAGACCATGAGAAAGAGTCTGCACCGACACAACGCCAAAATGCGCCGGATGGCAAATCAGAAGGATTGGGCACAGCACCGCGAGGACGGGTGCCCGAACTGCGGGTACGAGGAGGACAGGCACGGGAACTGTTGTCATTACGGGGATGCTTTCCCCGACCACTCGTCGGCTTATGTTCATTGCCCGACGTGCGGCATGGAAGTATGGGGGGCCGTCATCGACTGGAAGGGCCGTGTCGTTGACTTCTCCCACGCCCAGAGTCGCCCCGACTTTCGGGGGATATTCAAGTACGAAAACATCCGGGCCTTGTTTGGCGTGATCGGCCCGGACACATTTTTCCGGCTGTATTGAAAGGAAATGGCCATGATCGTGAACTCGAAGCGCCATCCCAAACACGTCACGCACGGCCCGATCTGGAGGCGTGGCGTGTTTCGGGCGTTGGCCTGGACTCCTACCGGGCACACGCACATCGTCGAATGGGACAGCCCGGACGGGCGAACTCCAGAGGACTGGGACGTGGTGGACCGCACGTGGGTTGCATCTGGAGAAGACAGGGAGGATTTTGGCTCCCTTCTGGAGGAACTGAAATGATTCTACTCAAAGCGGACAATTACGGGGCCGCGACTGTCTTTGAACAGTCTATCGGTCCGATAGTGGAAACCCTGCGCCACACCGGGAGATTCGAAGTCTCGATTCGCCAGCAGAAAGGCGGGGGCCCGCGCCTGGTGATCTGGCAAAAGACAGGATCTGACGTTTTCGTTGATGAAGTCCGGTATTATGTCCTGGTTTACCGGCCTCTCTTCGGCACTCCGGAATCCGTTTCCCATGTTTGGGATCTTTTCCGGGAATCCGCCTGTCACTACTACGCCCGATTTCGGCGCGACCATCCTCATATGCCTGCCTGTCGCCGGGTGGAACTGGCGCGTAAGGCGGCGATGGAGTACATCTCATGACTCTTGACGAACTCTACGCCGACCTCGACCTGGTCGAGGATGAAGACCAACTCGCTCTCCTGCTGGACGACCTCTGGCGGGAGAGAAAGGATTGAGCCATGCGAAACAAGCCACACAAACTGGTTGCGCGTGACCGGGAAGGAAGAGACGTCCCGATTGTCACCTTTCACGCGAAAGCCAAGTGGGACTCCTGGCGCCTGGTAAACCTTGTATTGGGCATTCTCCGGCTTGACCTTCCCCCGGACAGGTTCGACCACCTCTATCACCTCCACGGGAAGGACAAGGTGTATGACGGAGAAGGAACGCTGCTTCCACCGGCAGACGATCTGGACCGCTGGCGCCGCTACAACAACCTGGCGCAGCACTTCAGTTTCCTGAAGAAAAAGGCCGAAGAGGCCCGCGACAAATTCAAAATGGAGGGTTGACCCATGTCCCTGTTGGAGTTCCCGCTATGAACAATTCCCTTCCCGACTACTGGGAATGGCAGATGATGAAAGAATAGCCCCCCCCACTTTTGCCTTCAAGCCCGTGAGGCGGCCCAGACCGCTTCACGGGCTTTCTTTTTGATCCGGCCATGGGCTGGAAAACATCTCTTCGAATATGGAGGTACCCGCAATGAGATCGAACTTTTATGTGGTGAAGGTCCATCGAACCTACAAGTCCTGTGGGTTTGTCCTGGAAATGGACGAGACCGTCTATGACCGGGAAAGCCACCTGTGGTTGGTGGGCGTGCCGGGTGGCGAGGCGCAGGAAATCGTCAAACGGTTGAACCAAAACCCGGTGTGGAAGCCCGAGGACATCGCGGCCCCGAGGTATTTCGCGCGGCTGTGCGAAAGGAGACCCGCAGCATGACAATGGAACTTACCCCGGACGAGCACCGGGCAGTCTCGATCTGGCTGACAGAACGCAGATGGGAGGCCGTCTGGAGGCAGGACAAACTCGAAGCCCGCGAACTGGACCACGTGCGCCGGGTCTTGCGGACACCTGAGCGGTGGACGCCCAGACAAATCGAATGGATCCAGGAGGCGCTCCATGAAGCCTTACCCACAAATCACTGACCCGTTTCTCCGCCAGCAACTCGAATTCTTTCTCAAGGCCCCGCCGGTCAAGCAGGCGGAGGTTCTGGGATGTCTGGCGCTCTATGCGCAGAACTACAAAGTGGCAGTGGACGGCCTGAGCCATCTCAATCGTGGCCTGGAAGTGGACCGGGACCGGTGGAAAATCTGGTACGAGGCCGCGGAGGAAGACATCAAGCAGCAGAACTTCATCATCGCGACACTGAAACGCCAACTGAAAGATAACATGAAGGTCGTGGCGCTCATGGTGTGAAAACGTGATCATAGTCACCAGCACACACACCGAAAGGAGCACCACGACCATGAAAACAAGAATAGCACAGACGAAAGACGGCAACAAGGGAATCCGGTTGATGCGGGGAGAGCAAGTCGAGGTGGGGATAGACGTGCATAAGCGAACCTTCAGCGTCACGCTTTGGAGCGAGCAGCGGCAATCGGTGGTTTCGTGCTGGACGCAACCGGCGGATGCGGCGTCGTTGATCCGGAGCCTGGCGCCTTGCAAGCAGAGCGTGGGACGCGTTGTGTACGAAGCGGGGCCGACGGGGTACGGGCTGGTGCGGGCGCTGCGGGAGGCGGAATTCACAGCCGACGTGATCGCCCCCTCGCGCACGCCGAAAAGCACGGGCCAGGAGGCGAAAAGCGACCGGCTCGACAGCCGCAAACTCGCCCTGTGGTCGGCCAAGAATCTTCTGCGGCCCGTGCGCGTTCCCACCGTCGAGGAGGAGGGGGACCGGCAGGTGTTTCGCACACGCGACGACGCGGTGGCCAAACGTCGCCGCATCAAGCAGCAAATCAAGAGTTTCCTTCTGCAGCATGGCATCCCCCAACCGGAGGAATTGCGCACGTGGTCGCGCCGGGGAATCGTGGCCTTGCGCGGACTGAAACTGAGTACGCAACTGCGCTTCTCGCTCGATTTTTTGCTGGACGATCTGGATCACTACAACGCGCAGGTCAAGAAAGCCGACGCAGCCATGAAGTCGCTGGCCGCCTCCGAGCGTCACCAACAAGCCACCGAGGCTCTGCAGACGGTGGAGGGAGTCGGTCCGGTCACGGCGATGGCGATGCGCACGGAGTTGATTGCTCCGGAACGTTTCAACGACGGACGCGAAGTGGCGGGCCTGGCGCCGCTGGTCTCGCGCACGGGCGAGACAACCCGCCAGGGACCGCTGATGAAGTGCGGCAACGCGCGCTTGCGCAAAACGATCATCGAAGCCGCCTGGCGCTGGGTGGCAAAGGATGATTGGGCTAGGGAACGATACGCGCAACTGCTTCGAAACACCGGAGACAAGAAAAAGGCGATCGCCGGGATGGCGCGCCGTCTGGTCATCATCCTCTGGCGCATCAGCGTCACGGGCCAACCCTATCAACCCAAGCCCGTCGAGGAAGCGCCGACACGGGCGCGGAGCGCCAAAAAAGGAGGCCAGCTTGGGCTGCCGGACACCCGGAAAAAGAGGGTGTCATCGACAGTGCGACAACACCCCGTGTCCGTATAGCCACCGAGGTAGCAGGCCGGCTCCCCGGCACGGAACAGTTTAGCAGGAACGGCGCTTGAGCGCCAGAAATCCACAACCATGAGGAAGAGAGTCAGCGGCTCCAAGCGCGGAAAATGATCCGGCGAACGAAAAGATCTTGCGATTTGGGTTGTGCGCATTCTCCTGGTGGGCCTGGACCCACGTTGAAAGATTGCGCAACCCCAATTCTGCATCGCATACATAACTGGTGCTTCGAGCACGGATAGCAGGCGGATCTGAGTCGTTCGAGGAAAATTTTCCCGCAATCGCCCTTGACACACGCCCTCATAGCAGGAGAAGTAGCATGATTCACGACGAGGATATCGAAATGAGTGAACTGGGCAACCCGGACCGGATCGGGAGGTACTGCTACCGCATCCACTCCGAGGATGAAGTCAGCGTCTGGACGGACGAGGAGAACTGGTTCTTCGAAGGCGCGGAAGCCTGGCCCCTGATTGACGCGATTGAGGGAGCCGAGATGCTGGAGGACGAAAGACAGGCGACCAGCCTGCTTGACGAGTTTTTCAACACCGCGCTCTCCTGATTCTCAATCCCATTTTCACACCCGACCCGCGAGGCGTTTGAAAGCGCTTCGCGGGATTTTTTTTTGATCCGCCTGAGCGGGTCTCCTGAGAACTCCGAATATGTGAGGTGTGTCATGAGCAACGCCGCAGTCGAGAAATGCCTGCAGGAAATCATCCGCCTGATGGAGGCGGGAACAATCCCCTGGAGGAAGACGTGGTTCACCCGGAAGTGGGGCGTGGCCCGCAACGGCGCCACCAACCGCCGCTACACGGGCATCAACACCATCCTGCTCTCCACGAATGACTTCACCGATCCCCGGTGGGTCACGTACAATCAGATCAAAGTCCTGGGCGGGCATGTGAAGAGGGGCGAACACGGAACCCCGATTGTCTTCGCGAAGCAGGTGAAGAAGGAAGAGGAGTCAGAGGAAACCGAGCGGAAGAGTTGGTACAGTTTCCTCCGGTACTACCACGTGTTCAACGTCGAGCAGACCGAAGGGTGCGACCTGCTTCCGCTGCCGCCGCCGGAGACGCGCCCCAACACGCCGGTCGAGGTGGCGGAAGGGATCGTGGCGGGAATGCCGAATCCGCCGTCGATCCTGCACCAGGGGGACCAGCCCTGTTACTCACCCGGCAAGGACCGGGTCCTGATTCCCCCCATCGAGCGCTTTGAAAACAGCGAGGAGTACCACACGACGCTGTTTCACGAACTGGTTCATTCGACCGGGCATGAGTCGCGCCTGAACCGTCCGGGGGTGATGGCGCGCAACGCGTTCGGGGGTGAAGACTACGGCAAGGAGGAACTGGTGGCCGAACTCGGCGCCGTCTTCCTGAGTTCCCGGTGCGGCATCGAGCAACCGGTTCTGCCCAACTCCACTGCCTACCTGCAAGGCTGGCTCAAAACCCTCAAGCAGTCCCCCAGCCTCCTGGTCTCCGCCGCGTCCCAGGCCCAGAAAGCCGTGGACTACATCACCGGCGTGAAAAGTGTCGAAGAGGAGGAAGCGGCCGAAGAAGACTGATGGCGCGACCACACTCCTCCTTCACGATTGCCGCCGTTTACCCTTGGAGGCAAACGGCGGCAATCGACCCACTCGGGACTTCACTCTCTCTGAAAACGAATCCTTCATTCCCCCAGACTGTCCTGGAGTCTGGGGGAACTCATCTCTCTGAGTAAGCCCTTGAACGGAAGAGGGGGAAGCCTCAGAGGGGAAGAAACTGCAATTCAGTGGCTTCAATCCAGTAATTCTGTCAAGACCCGCCCCGTCTTTCTCCTCCGATCATGACAACCCTATTCGAGAAACGGAAAAACCTCCGGTCCTCGAAGGGCTGGGACCCAGTCTGAAAGTCATTCTGTATTTTTATTTCATAGACACTGTTTTGTGAAGGCGATATTCTACCTCGAATTTTCAGGAAGATGGAAACCCAAGCATATCGGAACCGGGAGAAGATAGAAATGGGATTAGTGCGCATCATTTTGGGGACAGAATCAATTACAACGCCGGAGCGGTCTTGGAAACAGTTTCTATTCTGGATCGCGATGGGTGTTTTCTTGTTTTGTGCGACTGGCACGCAGGTGGTTTCGGCTTACACACTCTCGGTTTCAGTGACCAGCGCAACCCAGGGGTATCTCATCCAGTCGCCTCAACAGGCCGATTATCCGGATGGTACGACGGTGACCCTTTACGCAAGCGCTCGCCAGGGGTATCGGTTCACTGGCTGGACAGGAGATCTTCCAGAGGGACAGGAAATGTCCAACCCGTTGGTATTTGCCCTGAATAGGGAGACAACTCTCACGGCTACATTTGGTCTCACGCCCAGTGGGACCATTCGGGCGTGGGGTAATATCTGGGACTGTACATCTTGGGTTTCTGCTGCACCTCCTGACTCCAACAACAGTGGGTTTGTATCTCTCGCAGCAGGAGAGAGTCACTGTTTAGGATTAAAAGCGGACGGTTCAATTGCTGGGTGGGGATCTTTCTACGATGGTTCGATTTTTGTCCCCGTTGTTCTTCCATCCCCCAACAGTGATTTTATGGCGGTTTCGGCTGGATTCAGCCATTGTCTGGCTCTAAAGTCCGACGGTTCGATTCTGGCTTGGGGAACCATTTCCAATGGTACGGGTTGGGTTGCGGCTGAAGCGCCCTCATCCAACAGCGATTTTGTGGCTATTTCTGCAGGAGATGCTCACAACTTGGCATTGAAGTCCGATGGTTCCGTGGTTGCATGGGGATGGAATGCTTATGGCCAGTGCGATGTCCCGCAGCCGAACAGGGATTTTGTGGCCATTGCTGCAGGTGGAACCGGTAGTCTGGGGTTGAAGTCGGACGGTTCGATCGTGACGTGGGGAAGTATAAGTGAAGTTCCCTCTCCCAACACCGGATTTATAGCCGTTTCGAAGGGAAAGGCATTCTCTCTGGGTTTGAAATCGAATGGTTCAATTGTCGCGTGGGGCATGAATGACTTGGGTCAATGTGTGGTTCCTTCACCCAACAGCGGCTTTGTGGCAATCTCGGCAGGGGCCGATCATAGTCTGGGGTTAAAGTCGGATGGTTCAATCGTCGCGTGGGGGAACAACTATGAAGGTCAATATGGAGTTCCCATTCTCAACCGATGTTTTGTGGCGGTCGAGGCGGGACAAAAGTACTCGCTGATGATCGTACTCGAAGGTTCTCTTCAGGTGAACCTCGTTCCATCTGAAGCCATGGCGGTCGGGGCTCAGTGGCGACTGACAAGTGAAACGGATGGGGTCTGGCACAACAGTGGGACTGTGTCCTATTTCCCGATCGGCCGGGACTATACGATTGAGTACAGGATGCTTGGCGGATGGCAAGAGCCTCGGAACCGGACGGTGAGTATAGAGAAGGACCAGTTGACTACTGTGACTGCGGTATATCGGTCTGTTCCGACCTGCTCGCTGACAACCAGTGCCACACTCGGGTATGTCATTTCTGCACCGGAACGTCCGGATTATCCAGTGGGTATGCGGGTAAAACTGTTTCCCCGTGGTTATCCGGGTTATCAGTTTTCTGGTTGGCAGGGGGATGTTCCGGCAGGACAGGAAAAGGCCAATCCGTTGCTTGTGACGATGGATTCAAGCAAGACGTTGACTGCAACATTCGAACCGGTACCGGGTGGAGTCGTGACGGTCTGGGGGGACAAAAATATAGGGGAACTTTCTGTCCCTTTTACAGCCAGTCATTTTATAGCCGTTTCGGCAGGTGGAAGCCACTGCTTGGGTCTGAAGTCCGATGGTTCGGTCGCCACATGGGGAAACAACGTGAATGGTCAATGTTCTCTTCCTGAACAGAACGACTGCTTTGTGGCCATTTCCGCCGGTTGGAAACACAGTCTCGGATTGAAATCGGATGGTTCGATTGTGGCGTGGGGGAGACATTTTGAGGGCCAGAGTTATGTGCCGGAACCCAACAGCGACTTTGTGGATGTTTCTGCGGGAGCATACCACAGTCTGGGTCTGAAGTCCGACGGTTCAATCGTGGCCTGGGGGGACAACGGGTACAATCAATGTGCTGTTCCACTACCGAACAAGGGTTTTGTTGCCATTGCAGCAGGAACCTATCACAGTTTGGGTTTGAAGTCCGACGGTTCAATTGTGGCCTGGGGATTGAACAATGTTGAGGGGCAATCAGGGTTATACACGGGACAATGCAATGTTCCTTTACCCAACATCGGCTTTGTAGCCATCGAGGTGGGAGAATACCATAGTCTCGGTCTGAAATCCGACGGCTCGATTGTGGTGTGGGGAAAAATCTGGAATGGCTCTGATTATGTTTCCGCTGCTTCACCCTCTCCCAACCGTAATTTTGTTGCCCTTGCGTCCGGGTACAATCACAGTCTGGGGCTGAAGTCCGACGGTTCGCTTGTGGCGTGGGGGGGTAATGCGTATGGTCAGTGTACGGTTCCTTTCCCCAACAGCGGTTTTGTGGCGGTTGCGGCGGGTGGATCTCAATCGTTGGCACTTGGTATCGAGGGTACTTTGCAGGTCACGATCAATCCGTCCGAGGCGGTGACCGCCGGGGCGCAGTGGCGGGTGACGGACGAGGCGGACGGAGTGTGGCACGACAGTGGAACGTCTCAATCCCTCCGTACCGGAGAGAATTACACGGTTGAGTACAAAGTGCTGGCCGGGTGGCAGGAACCGACGAGCCAGACCGTCAGTATCGGGGAAAATACGCAGACCTCCTTAACGGGGGTCTATCAGGCCGTGCCGACCTGCTCATTGGTGACAACCTCCACACATGGGTATGTCATTCCCGTTCCCGGGCGGCCGGATTATCCCGTGGGGATGCCGGTGAAACTGTTTCCGCAGGCTTATCAGGGGTATCGTTTCTCCGGTTGGATGGGGGATGTCCCGGTGGGGCGGGAAACGGACAATCCCTTGACTCTCACGATAGACACATCCAAGACTCTGGTCGCGATATTTGAGGCTGTTCCGAGTGGAATGGTGGTGGCGTGGGGGTCGGATTTCCTGCGTGAGAGTACGATCAGCTTTCCCAATAACGATTTTGTGGCCGTTGCGGCGGGAGGATCTCACAGTCTGGGGCTTAAGTCCAATGGTTCGATTGAGGTCTGGGGAAGCAGAGAATCTGGCTTGGGATCCGTTCCCGCACCCAACAGTGGTTTCGTGGCCGTTGCGGCGGGAGACGTTCACAGTTTGGGTCTGAAGTCCGATGGTTCGATTGTGGCGTGGGGAAACAATCGCGCCGGTCAGTGTTCGGTTCCTGTACCCAATAGTGGTTTTGTGGCCGTTGCAGCGCGCGGTTCCCGTAGTCTGGGTTTGAAGTCCGACGGTTCAATTGTGGCGTGGGGAAACAATGATTTCGGTCAAGGTGCGGTTCCCCTGCCCAATAGCGGCTTCGTGGCTCTTGCGGCAGGAGAGAACCACAGTCTCGGGCTGAAGTCCGATGGATCGATTGTAACGTGGGGAGACAATCAATCCGGGCAATGTGACGTACCCGTGTCCAATCGCGGTTTTATCGTCATTGCCGCCGGGGACCAACACAGTCTGGGTCTTAAGTCCGATGGCTCGCTGGTAGCGTGGGGGCAGAATCTTTACGGAGAGTGTGCCGTTTCCACGTTTGACCGGGGTTTCGTGGCGCTTGCAGGTGGATGGCGCCACAGTCTGGGGCTGAAGTCCGATGGCTCGATTATGGCTTTGGGAGATAATAGTTGCTCTCAGTGTATTGTTCCTTCCCCCAACCGGGATTTTGTGGCTGTTGTGGCTGGTGATACTCATTCGTTGGCAATCGTGCCTATCGGTTCTCTGCAGGTGACACTTTCTCCACCCAGGGCCATCGCCGCGGGGGCACGCTGGCGCCTGACGAGCGAAGCGGAAGGGGTTTGGCACGACGAAACGGTCTATGATCCGGTCACTAAAAGCAGCAGTACGGTTCTGGAGAAACGAGTGGGGACTTATACCCTGACGTTCAAAGAGGTCGCGGGATGGAGCAAACCGGTGGACCAGCGTGTGGAATTGACGACGAGCGGAACAACTCGTGTGGTGGGAAACTACCGTGTTGCCTGGCCGCTTTCGACGGTATGTCAGAACGGCACCGTCCTGGTCTCTCCGGCTGGAACGCATTTCCCGGACGGTACCCAGGTGACATTGACGGCGATTCCCGATTCGGGATATCAATTTGCCGGGTGGACTGGCGATGCCACCAGTTCGACAAACCCGCTGGTTGTAACCATGGACTCGACCAAAACCCTGACGGCAAACTTTGAGATTTATCCCTACCTTTTCGATCCACAGAACGTGACGGCGGTGGGCAACACCTACCAGGTTCGGGTGGGTTGGGACTCGGTGACAAGCGCCACGGCTTATGGGGTCAAGCGTATTATTGTGGATACAACTGATACGACAACAGTGAAGTGGACGGTAGGCGCGGTGACGGAGTTTGCCGACGACACCGCGGTTCCAAGTGTAACGTATGCGTATCAGGTCACGGCGATTGACTCGCAGGGCCAGCCAGGTACACCGAGCGAAGCGGCGACGGCCACAGTCACCCCTGAAACATTCACTCCGGCGACCTACAAGGTGATGGCCAAGGGCTATACCATGGAGCGCAACATTCCGACGGCGGACTCTCTCACCTTTACGCCAACGGTACCGGGGAGCACAGCCGGTACCATCAAGATTACCCGACTCACGAAAGTCCCTGCGAGCCTGACAGAAGACCCGATCAAGGGGATCTATTACCTCACGAACCAGTCGCAGGCGCCTCTACTCAGAATTGAGGGGGATGTCAAGACGCTGGCATTCGACGTTCCGGTCAATCTGCTTGAAGTGATGGGCTCTGTAAATGCGCTTCAGGCAAAAGATGGGGTCACCTTTATCCAGGTGGGGGAAATGGCTTCCGCAAAAATCGCAGCAACCCGCCCGATGGAGTCGGGTCAGTACGCGCGGACTTTTATCGAGACGAATGGCTCGACGCCCTTGACTCTTCAGGCCACCGGCGTGGTGGTCGAAAGCCTCGGTTCCGCTTCCGGCGCGAGACAGCCCGTGAAGTTGCTCAGCGTGGCGTCAAAATCTTACAAGAATAGCGTGGGGCTCACAAAGACCAGCCTCGGTGCGATTGGGTCGCTACCGAAGGTGGTGGCTGAGGTCGCGGGAACGCCTGCGCCGCAGAGCGAGGCGACCCCGTGCTCGATCCAGGGAAGCATGCTCAAGTCGGTGACGGTCTCCGGTGGACCGCTTGTGGCGGACGAACTGGTGGGAGCGATTGATAAGGTCACGGTGGCGGGCGGCAACCTGCGCTGCGGCCTGATCCAGTCGTCGAAGGATCTGGTGTTGATTCAGGCGACGGCGAAGAAGGTTAATGGCGTGCTGGTGGGCGGCGCGGTTGGCACGGCCGGTTCTGCGACGGAGATGGTCGTCAAGGGTCAGCCGAACACCAAGAAGGTCGCGATTGGCAAGGTGTCTGCTCAGACGGGTATTTCGGGCTTCTTCTATGCCGGTTACGACGCCGCGACGGGCCTTCCGACGCAGTCGGGTGGGATCGCTATCCTGCAGGCGAAGACGGGTGTGGTGGAAGGCGCGGCTTTCCTCGATCCGGCGCTGGTGTCAAAGATGAAGGTACTGCCCAAGACACCGGCTCAGCCGATTGAGATCAACCCCTAACTGCCAAAAAGGAGACTGTCCCGACGACAAGCGCTGGGACATGAATCGGAATTGAAAGTGCCATCAAAATGGGGAGACGGTTCTGGAAACGGACCTTCTCCTCTTTTGCTTTCTGAGAAGTCTGTTTAACTCCTGTATCCTAGTGCTGTCAAGTTTCTTTCCTTTAGCCTTTTTGTTTGGACAGTCGTGAATTGCAGTCGATTCACAATTTTCACACCAAGAGAGTGTATTCGTTTTTCGAGACGCTCCCTCCACCTCCCTCCAACTTCAACAATCCCTGCGTCCAAAAGGTCGGATGTCCCTCACATCCAGCCGGTACACAAATGGTTAACTATCAGGGCACAACAACAGTGTTTTCCAGCACGCTTGCTGCTGCATCAAGAAACCCGCCGGGCAAAATCACATCAGTAACACGGAACAGAAAATCGTCTCCCGAGCGCACGCTCTTTCCCGGAGAAGTGAAGACCGCGACCCCGTTGCTATCCGTCGCAGCAGTACTGCCAGAGGATGCAATCACCCCTTTGAAGTACCAGTCGCCCACAACGTTTGCTCCAGGGGCAGGTTGATTCTGCATGTCCAATACCGTTACAGTCGCGATGGCTTTTGTCTTCCTTGCCAACACGAGCGTCAGATCTACACGGCTCACATGAATTGCCTGAAGTTCCGGCGCCTGGGGCGTTGTGAATGCTTGCACGGCGGAATCCTGACTGATATTGCCCGCCGCATCAACAGACACGACGGAATAGTAGTAGGTCGTTTCGGGCTTCATGTTTTCCAACAAAACACTATGGGCCGTTCGCAGCCCGGAATCTGACAATTCACTGCCCAAAGATTCTGTTTCTCCGTAGCGAACTATGGAACTGGCCATTTCATCCGTGTTCCAGGTAACACGTGCGGAGTCGGAAACGACATCCACCACCGTCACATTGGAAACTGTCGGAGGTGCTGTATCGGGGATGACCGGTTCTGCTTCAATCCGGCCAAACAGCATGTCGATTTTTAAAACCCCTTTCTTTTCTCTCCTGACGGCAACAGAATCGGTGAAGCGGACGACAATGTTGCCAGAGACATCGACATAGTCGGCAGGAACGGCTGCGGTCCAAGTTCCCCCCAAAGCCGCCTGTGCGATGTCTTCCCAAGAGGCGCCACGGCGTATCTCAACGTGCAAGGCATCCGAAGCCTCATCATCCCACGTCAAGGCCATCAATAATTCAAGTGATGTGATTTCTGTCGGGGATGCTGGAGTAAACAAAGTGTATTCCACGATCAGGCTCGAGGCTCCCGTGCGATCCGCCGCAGATTCAGAGACCGTCTGCGTCTGTCCGTCGCCAGCGGCGGCAAGCCCCGCAACATCTCCCCCTCCCAATACTCCGTACGCAATGGAGGGGTTTTGCAGTACATAGGCATTCACGGGAATTCCAGCCGGGGTCGCATTCACCTCGGCGCTGGGAGCGCTCTCCAGAGCCGAATCATCCACTGCCGTCATCCGGTAGTAGCAGGTCGTACCGTTTTCCAGTCCTTGGTCGGAGTAGGAAACCCCGGCAACGATAGGCGAGACTGCCGTGAAGTTGTTTCCTGACACCGTTGAGCGGTACACAATGTATCCGAGAAGATTGCCGTCGGGATCGGTGCTGGCATCCCAAGACAGGTTTACGCTCCCATCGCCAGCCACCGCCACAACATTTTGCGGCGAGGAGGGAGCGTCGTTAATAGGAGTTACCGTCACATAAACATGTCCGACGGCATTCCCCCCACGGCCGTCAGAAATCGTGTAGGTGAATGTATCCGAGCCATTGAAATTCAGGGCTGGAGTATAAACGATATTGTTGCCTGCGTCCATTACGGCAGAGCCGTTGGCGGGTTGGCTGACACTGACAATGCTCAGAGGATCACCGTCTGGATCGCGGTCATTTGAAAGAACGGAAACTGATAGGGAGCCATCTTCATCACACACGACCGAATCATCCTGGGATATCGGCTGAGTATTGGGACCCGCGGGGTCTGTGGCGGTAAACGACCAGATTGGGCTCTGCGAAGACTTGCCAAGAGTGTTGGTGACAACACCATACCACTCATATTCGACATCCGCTTCCAGATTAGTCCAGGCGATGGAAACATTGGAACCACTTGTTGCACCGTGAACCGTTCCTATTTCCTGGAATTCGTTCATGTCATAATCCAGCGTAAAAGAACTGTTAGCGTCTGTCTCGTACATATCCAATGTTGGGGAATATGTCTCGACGCACACCGTGTTCTCTTCCGGAACAAAACGGAGTAAACGAAGCCAGCCATTTCCACCATTTGGCCGGTTTTGATAATCAGCAAGAAGTTGATAAACGGGGTGTCCTCCCGAAACATCAGTCCGCCTAACTTCATCGGGGATGTGTCCGCAGAGCACAAAATACACGTTGGGATTGTCTGCGATCAGCGCATTCCACAAGGAGTTCACCTGGCCGGTAGCATCCAGGTAAGTGTGCGTAGTGACGATGACTCTCCGTTTCGGGTTTGCTTTAATAATGCCGTCAGCCCATGCGACGGTTCCCGAATCGGGATTGTATTGCAGGTGCAAAATCAGATAATCGTCTCCTCCCACGGAAAACAGTTGATAGCTGGAATCGTTGGAAGACGCGTAATGTCCTCCGTACCAAGGTTGTGCAGAATAGCGATCAGGCGGGAATATCTGGTTGTAATTGGTTGTGCCCGAGACACCTGCATCGTGGTTGCCTGGCAATACCCCATAGGGAATGCCTGCGTTATCAAGGATGGTCATTGCCCGGTCGGCATTGGCCCATTGAGTCATGTTTTCCGGGTCGTCAACCAGGTCTCCCTCATGAGAGACAAAGACTATGTTTTGGGATGCGGCGTTGTCGGCAATCCATTGGGTCTGAGCAAGGAAAATATCAGGATAACTTTCTGAGTATAATTGTGTGTCGGGTATCACGGCAATTGTGAAAGCTCCGGCAGTTTTTCTACGCCCCATAAAGGTGACGTCCATGGCCTGTCCAGCCGGATCCTGTACGGTAACCTCAAGCGTTGCAGAAAGATCTGCAAGAACAGTTCCATCGCCGGGAGCGACCAAGACGGGAACCATCGGAGCTGCGGCCTCCAAGCGGAAAGCATATGTGACAGGAGCCCACGCCACTGCCCCGAGAGTATTCGTAACCAGACAGTTCCAGACATAATCTTGAGAATCAGCCAGAGTCGGCGTAAAGGAAACAGTAGCATCCGTCCCGAAAAGAGGCTTTGTTTCAACGGGTTGCCACACCATGCTCCTCCAAGTCACCGTCAGTTGAGGAGAAACCCCCGATTCGCTCGACTCGAACTGGACACCATCCACCCCGGAATTAACGAGAACAACACCATAATTCGGGGCGCCATCACTCCAGTCCTGCACGATTGAAGTCATATCCACTGTGCGAGAACCCGTCACCTGGAAAGTACCGGTTAACCCTGCCGAATCATGAGAAGCAGGGCCATTGGCGCCAGGATCGCTCCACGGAGCAGAGCCGTCCCGAGTGTTCCAAGTAGCCGAATCTTCATCCCACCCTTCATTCAGGCGATAGATATAGAGTGTTGTCCCGACATTCGTGCAGTTGATCTCCAGAGTGGCCGATTCGATCACCGCTTCTGGGGGGACCTGTCCTCCTGCGGTTCCGATCAGGTTGCCAAAACGCAGCAGACTGTTGGCAACAGGGTTCTCTCCGTCCGTCAGCACAAGGGCATTTGAACCATAGTTGCTGTCGGGAGAAGACGCGGAGAGATAAATGTCCTCAATCTCTGAAGGACCCCTGAAAGACACTGTTTGAGCGTTGGAGCCAACGTAAAGTGTGGCTGATTGCAGTCCGGCCGAATCCGAAGCGTCGCAGGTTAGCGTTGGCTCCTGGACGGTACTTTGATCGACTGGCGATACAAGGGTCACGGTTGGCAAAGACTGAACCGATACTTCAGGCCCCATGCCGTCACCGATGAACAGAATCACATTCTTCGGTTGGGAAAAACCCCCGCTGGACAATAGCCCAAATAGAACTGACACAATAAAGCACCTGTTCATGTGTTTTCGCATGCTCTTCAACTCCTGTCATTCCCGAGATGACCAACGGATACAAATAATTCTCTAAGATTTTGGCGGAAACTGAGAACCAATTTAGTCTATGCCAAGTTAGCCAGACAGCCCCATTTCTGTCAAGGTTTTATTACAGCCTTTTCTGTGCAACCTATTATTTTAACAATCTGGTTTTTAAAGTCTTCTGTCACTCCACCCTTTTTCCGGTATATATTCTCTTATAAGATAAAAACCTGCTCTTTCTCTAGAAAACGCACCATAAATCTAAAGGAGCGACCGTCCGTTTTAATTAAACTGAAACGAACACTCTCAGTTTACGCTGAACCGGGACAGTGTCTACTTTTCAGGACAACATGGTACGGATACCCAGTCCTATATGACCCGAATTCAACTCTGAAGTGCAACTTTCCAGATATTGAGCAAGGGCCAGTTGTTTGTGTACACTCCTTTTGCTCACACCCTGGAAAGGAGCACCGCACAGATGGCTTACAAACAACTGACCCGAGAAGAACGATACCAGATTCACGCGCTGAAGAAAGCAGAAAAAAGCATTGCCGAGATTGCCCGCTTGCTGGGGCGCCCCCCCTGTACGATCTCGCGAGAGATCGGGCGCAACACGGGAGGGAATGGTTACCGCCCCAAGCAGGCGCAGGAACTGGCGGACATCCGACGCCGCAATGCGCCCAAAGCCGTCAAGTTCACCGAAGACGTGCACCGGTACGTGGACGAGAAACTGTGTCTGCAATGGAGCCCTGAGCAGATTTCCGGGCGCATGGAACGCGACATCGGCGTGAAGGTCAGCCACGAGCGCATCTACCAGTACCTGGCGGCTGACAAGAAGCAGGGAGGAACTTTGTGGCTGAATCTGCGCCGTTCGAACCGCAAGCGCAAGAAGCGCTACGGCAGCGCCGACAAACGGGGGAAAATCCCCAATCGGGTGGGGATTGAGAAGCGCCCGTCGGTGGTGGACGCCAAAGTGCGACGGGGCGATTGGGAGGGGGACACCGTGATCGGTGAGAACCATCAGGGGGGACTGGTGACGCTCGTGGAGCGCAAGAGCCAGTACGTGCTCATCGAACCGGTTGAGCACAAGAGCGCGTCCGAGGTCACCGATGCGATTCTGCGCTGCGCCAAGCCGTTGAGCGGAATCTTCAAGACGTTGACGTTTGACAACGGTAAGGAGTTTTCCGGGCACGAAGCCATCGCGGCGGCCTTGGGGGTTTCGGTGTACTTTGCCCGTCCCTACCACTCGTGGGAACGCGGCCTGAACGAGAACACCAATGGGTTGATCCGCCAGTACTTCCCCAAGAAAATGCCGCTGAAAGATCTCTCAGTCGAGTGGGTCAAAATGGTCCAGGACCTCCTGAACCACCGCCCTCGGAAAACCCTGGGCTACCTGACCCCGCACGAAGTCCTTGTGGAAGGAAAACAGATACGGGTATAAGGAGAGAGAAAGTTGCACTTATGAGTTGAAATCAAGTGAGGATAAAAGTCCGATATCATGATACGTCAACGCTTTCCACTGCTAATTTCAGCGCGTGACCGCTCGAATGCAATCGGTTGTCTCTTGGGAACGCTGTTGCTTAATTCTTTCACGACGGAGCAGACACCCACACCTCCTTCCGGAGACAGAGCAGAGGCAAGATCCCTACCAGATTCCCTTGGGGAGTGACAAATGGCGTGTCTGGTCCACATGATGACAAGCAGCCGCAATACATGAGAACTCACAAAACCCAATGAGGTTCTAAGCAAACCAAATACTTGCCGGTAGAGCCTCACAGATTCGATCTAATCCCAAAGAAACAATCACTCACAAGGAATTCAAGGAGAGCCTACTATGAGACAAAAAGAAGGCCATCGGGAACGGTGAAACGGTAAGCATCTTTCCCACGCAGGAACTATCAGGAGGCTATTGCTGTTTTTTTCGGGTAACGGGTGGTAGAAAAAACATTTGCGGCAAGCCCGCAATAGAACGACCAATCATCCACCACGATCGCTCCAATTGCGCACGATCCCAACAGTCCAAGCGGCGTGGGACGATGAGCCGGAGCGACGTTGGCGCCCATCGGTTTCCCTGTTGCTGCAGGTTTGGGTTGAGGGGCGGCTGTTGAGAGCGCAGACGACTTGCTGCTGGAGGATCGCATACCATCCGACAGTATCCCCACAATTTTTGGAAAGGTCGGGCCGGGCAGGGTGGAGGGTTTTGGAGCGGTCTGCGCGGGTGAAGGTGTCACAGACGCAGCCGTATCCGATTGGGCTTTCGGCTGGGCCGGAGCCACAGAAGGCTTTGTCCCGGATGGTGACGGCTGAGGCGGCGTTATTGGCAATACCGGGTTGACCAAAGGTTTCGGCTCTTGTTTTTCGACTGGTTTCTGAGCCGGTTTTGCGACTACAGGCTTCGCAGCCAGAGCTTTCGGGTACGACGCAGGTGAAGGAGCAGATACTGTCACGGCAGCTGGTTTCGTTTGCACAGACACCGCTGGTGCGGTGGAAACCGACGCGCTTATGACCGGCTCCACCGATTGCGCGGGTTTGATCTCATCGACAACACTGCCACTTGAAGAACTCGACACATGGTAGATGAAGGTTCCGCGCTGCCGAGTACTGACGTGAATATAGGGCAGATGCACAGCGAAAATGGCCTCTGTGCGGGTTCCCAGACGGATTTGCGCCGCGCCCTGCTGCGCCAGAGCATCGCGCAAGTCAGCCCCCTGTTCGAGAATCTGATCGGAGGGCAATCCGGCCCGGAGCATCAGACAACCGATATCCTCAGCTTTCAACGCAGCGACTTCCGAATTGTTCAATGGCATCAGCTGAGGCCGTGTCTGCGAGCAGCCAACTGCTCCAAACGACGCTATTGCCAGAATGAAAAGGAACACGGCTGAGGGCGCCAACAGGTAACGCGAAAGAGGCATTATCACTTTTTCTCCTTTTGTGGAACGGCACGACCCATTGCCTGGGAGGGGACATCCTGCGTTTCGAGATCGCTCATCCCAACCGTATTCAGGTAATTGCGCAGTTCCGCCTGAAAAAGTTCGCGATCCACGGGTTTGATGGATTTTCGCACGACCGGCTCTGGGTCATCCGGGCTGCCAATAGGTACAAGCCGCGCCGTCACGAACACCGCCACCTGCCGCGCAGAATCCGACAGCGAATCGTTTTGGAACAGGCGACCCAGGTACGGAATTCGCCATAGCCCCGGCACGTCCTGGTGATTGTTCCGCGTACGGTTGTCCTGAAGTCCGGCCACCACGGCCGTGCCGCCATCCTGTACGCCGACAGTGCTCTGGGCGATACGCCGTGTGACGGCGGGGAGGTCGCTACTGCCGCGCGCAATCACGTCGCTGACCTCGACGTTCATGTCGAGCGAGATTTTTCCATCATCCCCCACGCGTGGCGTAATCTTGAGCGTGGTACCCGATTGAATCTTCTGTAAGTCCGAATTGGTGTAGAAGCCCTGGGTGAGAATCTCGAAGTACTCATCGGTTATCACGCCGACGGAGGCCTCTTTACCTTCCTGAGCCACGACAGTAGGATTGGCCTTGACGGTAACATCGTAGTTCTGCGCCAGGAGGTTCAGTGTCACCATCAGCGAGTTGGTGAACTCTTTGGAAGGCGTATAGCCAATCTGCAGTCCCCAGGGCCAGCTCGTCCCAGGCTGAGCGTTTGCGCCATGATACGTCGAGTCGGAGAACATCCCCCCATAAAGTGTGGGCCAGTTCCATTCCGCCCCCAATTCCAATACGTTGGCGTTCTCCATAACAACGACCCGCGTATCCAGAATAATCTGTTTCGGGGGCAGGTCCATTTGCTTCAGGGCCGCCTCAATGGAGTCCAGAATCAGAGGGGGCGCGGTGAGGAATATCATATTTGCAGAGGAATCTGTGTTCGACGAAGCACTCGCACCTGACGAGAACGTCATATTTGATGCCGATTCTGAATTCAGGGAAGAACCGGGATTGAGGGTATTCGTGAACAATCTATTGGGGCTGGGGCGCGATGAGGACACCGCCCCCGCTCCGGCTGTTTTTGCGTATTTCTGCATCGAGGGTGACAACATCGCGACGGCCGCAGAGGCGGAGATGTGGTTCATTCTCACCAGCCGGGTTTCGCTGAAAGAGGAAAAGGAAGGACTGTCGGCATCGGCCGAACCCACCAGAATGAAACCATCCATCTGCTTCCAGGTGTAGTTGCCAATCGAGAGAACAATCCGCAGCGCTTTTTCCAACGTGACGTCTTGCAGTTCGCAACTCACCATCCCCTGCACCGACCCATCGGCCACGATGATCTGGCCGGTCTGCGTAGCGATATCCGACAAAACCTGCCGAATGTCGCTGTCCATGAAAACATTAGTCACCAGACCATTCGACGTGACCTGGGAAGATTCCTCAGGTTGGGGGGAAATGTTTGTGGGGGAATCCGCCGATTTCAGGGAATCCGCCGATTTCGGAGAAACGAGCGGGGGCGGCGGAGCCATGATGGCGCGGGGCAGACTGGGCGAAGTTGGACCCGCCGCCGCAGGAAGGGTCTGCGTTGTCGGAGCCGGACCATTCAAAGATGGAAACGTATTCGCCTTGGTTGTCGGGATCGAAGACAAAGGCTCAGCCGGAGTCTGCCCAGGCGCCAGTCCGAGAAACAGCGAGAGGAAAAGCGGGACAAGAACCCGGACAAGGGGCCGCGGGGACGAATTCAACGGGAATGTCATAAAAGACTCCTGATTGTGTCTTCATCTTTGACAGAAAATAGGGGAAAAACGTCCTAATCCTGTCACATTGTGCTATACAAACAATTACCATGCCAGCAATCAAAAAAGATACGTTTATTTGCAGTCTATTTTTGTTCGGTCTTTCTGTACCGGCAGAGCGTGGCTGAAAGCTTCAGACTTTGGATAAGCGCCTGTCCCCGATGTTCGCCCCCCGTCATTCCCGCAATCCTGTGAATCCTGTCTGATTTGATGTCCATTTTGACATGGAAAATGGCTTGTCGTTCGGCCCATTTCCAATGCCACTTCGTATCAGGAGGGGTCTGGCACGTTTGTGGCCACGACCGGACCGACGATGGCAATTGTCTTGCCGCTGGGCCCCGTGGAAACCCGCACCGGGGCTTTCAGGGGCAGCGAACCCTTCTCATAACGGCAAATCACCTGCAGTTCGTACTCACCGTCCGCCACGGTATCCAATCCCAGCGTGCCCGCGAGGTTCATTTCGCAGAACGACTGAACCGGGTTCGGGGTGGCGGACAGCGGGATCGTGCGGGTCGGCTGCTGACCCCGTGGGTCGCGCAGGGAACCCTCGGCGGTGAGCGTCAGGCGCTGGCTGCCGGTGTTGATGCAGGTCACGAGCACTTTGGCGCGCCCCCGATCCGGGGCGCACGAGAAACGCAGGCAACTCAGCTGCGGCCCGGCGGCGGAGGCTTTCTTGTTATGGACAATGACGAGGCGCTCGAGCGATCCAGCCGGCCTTCCCTGCGGGTCGGTGGCCACGATGCGGAGGCGGCCAAAGAACCAGGGGATTGCGGCGAGGCTCCTGGGAATCGTGTATTGCAGGGCGAGGGCGCGCGAAGCCAGCGGGGCCAGCGAGAACGAGGCCGGCGACACCCGGCTCCATGCGGCGCAGGAGAAAGCGTCCGTGCCATCCGGGTTCGGGATCGGGGAGACCACGCCGGCGGTAAAGAGGAGATTGCTCCGGGAGAGGCTGGATAAGGTCAAGCCCTGGCTCAGCGACTTCCCCGGTTCCCCCTCGCTGAAGACCACCAGCGGCAAGAGGCGGAACGGTCCGGTACAGCCGTTGTTGTCCGGCGGCGGTTCTTCATCCGGGGCCGTGACTGTGAGCCTGATCTGCACGTCGGCTGACTGGCTGGCGGAGGGGAGGCCCGTATCCCCCAGGGCAACGAGAGACGGGGGAAGCAGGAGAGAGAACAGAACGGCGGCGCACAGGGCCAAGACCGCAAGCCGTGCGCCGCCGATCCGACATTTCGCGAAAAGATTGTGGAGGTTCATGGCCTACCGTCTTCCGATCCCCATTATTCCATCGTGGTCTCGCCAATCACCTCAACCTGCTTCTGTCCCTCTACGTCGGTCACCTTTATCGGAACTGTCTCAATGCCTTGGCCGCCGGCATAGCCACAAATCACCCGCAGCATATAGCCCCCTGGGGCTACACCGGAGAAATCGAGCGTGCCGTAGAAGCGAGGGGTGCCGAGGGGAAGAACAGGACCGGGATTCCGCGCCATTGAGAAGTCCTTTACCGATGACAGGGCATTTCCGGACAGCAGGTTGCCCTGACAGGTGGGATCCAGATAGACTCCCCCCACGTTCGCGTAAACAGCACTAACCGTATACTCGTTTCCGTTTGCTTGTGTGATGGTCAAAGTCTGACCATACATCCGAGGCATCGGCGGAACTTTCTTGTTTGTGGCGACAATGAGTGACTTGAGCAGGCCTGCTGGTTGTCCATCCGTGTGTGTTGCTAACAAGTTCAGAGTGGCGTAATACGCGGCCTTTGTCAGCCCATCTTTCGGAAATACGAACTGTACGGATATCTTTCGTTCAGACCTTCCCTTCAACGAGAACTGCGTGGGGGTGACGCTGGTCCATTTGTGAGCGGAGTAGTCCGTTCCTCGAACCTCACCCAGTATAATACCTTCTAAATCGACGGGTTGTGCCACGTCGCATGTGATATTGAGAGATTCGTCCGTTGGATTGCGCAGAGTCACATAGACTGCCCGACGCCCCCCGGGGATAACATCAGACTCGATGCGTTGAGGTTCAATGGCCAGTTCCACGGTTGACGCCAGCGGCGCCGCGCTGGGGTCCCCCACAAAATCAATTTCTCGGACCACCGGCTTCATTGGGCGCCCGTCGAGCGACATCACGGCTGTCAATTGGTACTTTCCCGATGGGAAATTACGCTTCACATTACTGGTGAATCTCACGGTTTGTCCTGGAAGAAGGCCCCTCTCTTCAAAATCTGCCGTTGAAACGGGACGCCACCTATTTCCCTCAGACCTGGCAATCTTAACGCTGGACTTGAGAATCGGGAAGGTTTCTCCGCGATTCGCGACGTCCAGTGTCACAACCGTCTCGGGAGATTTTCCTTCGACTTTTAAAGTCGAGGTTGTCAGTCCAGTCTCGACGATCTCAACCTTTTGAGGCGACGGCGGTCCCTGGATCTGGACAATCACGGGGATCAGGAAACGAATCACTGTACCGACGCCTTGGACGTTCGGATCGCGCTTGGTCTGGGCGGTGATCGCAGCAGCATATACGCCCCGTGCGTTCGAGGGAACCCGTACTTTCACGTTAATCTTGGCTGTTTCCAACGGTTTCACATCAGCCGACTGGGCGTCGACGCTCAACCACGGCAGGCAAGAACGGGGCGCGATGGCTTGTGTAGCCGTGCTGGGAGAGTTGTCAGCGAGCCACGCGCCGTTTTCCCCTTGTCTGATTTCCATTTTGTCAATTTCCAGCGAGACGGTCTGACCAGCCTGCGAGTTGCGCAGTTCCAGAACCTGCGTGGCTTCCATGCCAGGACGGGGGGTCAGAGTGATTCTCATGGGTTTGACCATGAAGCCTTGGGACCATCCGCTGGTGGGCAGGCAAGCCACGAGGGTCGTGACTGCAACGAGCAGGATTTGAGTGCAACAATCGGTGATGTACTTCGAGTGAATCATTATCTACACATCTTTCGCGCCATTGAAAGAACTGGCGCCGCACGACAATCAACTGACCCAAAGCCAGTGCTTCTGCGGGTGAATCTTCTGTGATCGACATCCCTCGCAAGGGTAAAATCAGGGTTCAGACAATGCAAGCAAAAAGAGAGAACGTGGACACTACCGACAAAGGACAAACCCGGGTGAGATAGCCTCCCGCCCGGGTCGAATCGTCTTCAGGTTTCTTACTGACGAGGGATGTACTCCAGAATTACAGATCCCGTATACGTGCCGGGGGCGTCCTCGTAACCTAGCCAGACTTTTGACAGGCTGGCTGTGAGGGTAGCCCCATTGGACCCCGTATGGGAACCAGGCTCAAAGTCCAAGCAGGTGTAATCACCTGCGGAATAGGCCTGGGAAACCCCTTGCAGTACTATCCCGACCGGCACAGTATAGGATCTCGATCCACATTCCAACAGGACGGTATCAAGGCACCTGAGAGTGCCCTTATAGTTGGTAATGAGACCAATTCCTATGCTGCCTTGAGTGGTCTTCACCTTGTTCAGGAGACCAGCGCGAAAGAACTCGTTTGTTACCGTAGTCATCGTGATTCCTTCGCTACCCGTAGAATTTGGCAAGATGATTTCCACTATCGGCTCCACCGTCACGTTCACCGGAACGTTTCTGGGTGGTGATACTGCAGCAAAAGCCTGGAGACAGATCATGCACATCGTTAGTGCAACAAAGAGCTGAACTAAGGGACGCTTGCCTGGTTGCGTTGGACGACTCATGCTCTTGTCCCCCCCTTTCAGGGTACAGCCTTACCTGGTGCATTCCGGTCCACCACCCGGAGGGAGATATTATCCCCCCGGGTATTGGAATGCACGTTGGCGTTAATTACTCCGAAATCGACCAAACCACGGTAAAGTTATAGGTATTGGGAAGCGTGGCCGCATAAGAGGATTCGGCGGTATAAGCAATGGGCGTAGGGACCGACGCACCACCGGGGGCAGCAGCAGCAGCAGTAAAGGCCTGCTTGGGGGTCATGTCTGTGTGGGTGAAAAGGAGAGAAGTGTCTGCAACCGAACCAATGATCGGCTTTTCGACCCAGTCAGCAAGAGGCTGGGGCTTAACCAATACCCAAAAGCGCAAGTCCTCCGCAATTGTGCCGTCGATGGAGACAGATATCTTAGCCGCGACGTTTGTCAAAACGGTCACTGTGCGCTCGACTGCGGTGCCCCACGATCCGAAATTCTTGACGCTAAGAGCGACAGGCGACGTGTTGGTGTAGACTTCGGCGATTTTCTCTACAGTCACTGTGACCGGGACGTTCGTCTGGGCGGGGTTGTAGGGATTAATGGCCGCAAACGAGGTGGCGGACATGGCCAGAAGGGCCAGGGTGGCGAGAACAACGAGCATTTTCTTCATGGTACGTATCCTCTTTCAAGGTGGAATGTAGTCCGTGCCGGTTTCGCGTCTTGCTCCCCGCCACCCCATTCGCGACCAGTTTGGGGGCAGTGGATCGTTGCATCATCGGATCTAAGGAGAGCGGTTTGGGGTGGATCACCGTCCGGGGCGGTTCCTCGCTCTGGGCCGCCTCGGCCGAAGCCCGATTTTTTTTGGATAACGCGCAGGCTCGCGGGCGGGCTACCCGGCGTCATGCGCGCTTTCAGTCCCTTTTTTCTGGCGCCTCCTTTCGGTCGCCCGGGGCGACAAGCCGTTTAATTTTGGAATGACGCGATCCGATCTCTCGATCGTGCGCAACCTCAGGTCTGCTTTCGCGTCGCGGTTGCCAACTTTTTGTTGTTTCCACCTCGGGCGAATTCTCGCGGATTTGTCCGCCTTTTCCGCGAGTTTCTCCCCCTCCGTATTTCCGCGCGAGCGGAAACTCAGAGCCATCCATGCTTATTTGAGTTTCAATCCTGTCCTGATAAATTTCCTATTATCAGTATTCCCGGTTCTCAGGATCTCCGTTTTCTCGGGAATGATACAACACACAACCTCCGCGTCTTTTTATTGGACGTTTGCGGTGATGGTGGCCCGCCCCTGGTAGTTCCCCGGCTCGTCGGACATCAGGATGGAGACGCGCCCGGCGAGGTAGAAGGTGTATCGGCCCGCTTTGTCGAGCGGGTAAACGAACTGATTCTGGCCGATCGGGGCCGTCCTGGCTCTCAGTAGCGCTTCGGCGGGAGTTCTTCCCCAGGCGATGGCGGTCCTTTTACCGGCGATCCAGAGGGTGTCCGATCCAACGAGGCGGAGCGCGTCCATGACCACCTGGGCCTGCAATCGGCGCTGATTCGTCTCGATCATCACCCGGGGCGTATTCAGGCTGGTGAAGAAAGTCGAACCCGAGAGGCCGGGTTGGACCGAGCCGAAGTTCATGGCTTCCTCGGACACGTAAATCCTGAAGGACTCGGGCACGCAGAAGGTCAGGGGGACTTCCTGCACGGGCATGCCGCCCCGGTCAGCGCCGGAGGATATGCCTTCCGGAAAAGAGCGGCTGTTGGGGGCGTCGGCATAGACGCGCAGCACGCCCTTATACACGCCCGGCGGGGTGTCGAGGCCGATTTGCGCCTGCACGGCAAAGGCGCCAACCTCGCGCATGGATGGTCCCCCGATGGCGCTGCCCTGGACCACCACCACCGGCTTATCGGCCGGTGTGGGGGCCAGGCCGTATCCATCGAGCCGGCGCCGGGCGAGAATCCGGATATCGGAGGCGGCGATTCTGGCTCCGTCGGGCCCCTGGGCGTCCCCGGCCTGGCAGACGATGCGCCAGCCGAGCAGGGCATTGCCCACCTTGATGCCCACGGCGCCGCTGGAGAGAATCTGGCCCGTTTCATCGAGATTCGCGATCTCGACGTCATTCTGGGTCAGATGCATGGCAAACGGGGGGACGATAGCCCGGTCGACAATTGGAGAACGGCGCTTCGGCGAGGCTGAACGCGCGGACTCAGGGCAGAGCGCCGCGAAGGACACAACCAGAACCAGAACCGCGATGAGACCTGCGGGGCGACGCCTTGCGACGGGAGTGTGTATCCGTGCTTCCTTCATAACCACAGCCTCAACGCGTCTCTTTTGATGAGCCTCGAACGCCTTCCGGCGACACAAAAGGCATGTTTCGCTTCCCCGAATGGACCCGTATATGGCCCGAATTGCCGCATCATCACGGGTTATCCGAGCATTTTACGCTTTGGCTCCGTGGCCAGAAAGGCGCAGCGCGCGCCTTCGATGAGGTCCGGCGCTTCGGTATTTTCATCGGGGTAGTAGTTTGCCCCCGTTCGGAGGTCGGCCGCCGCAAAGTCCCGGCACCAGGTTTTGTAGCGACTCACAGCCTGCGCCGCCTCGTCGCGGTTGGTCTCGGTCAGAACGACGACTCCGCTGTATTCGTTAATAGGGCAGAAAATATCGCTCCGACGCACACAAGAATCATAGAAGGTTTCAATCTTGACAACGGGCTGTTTCATCTCGATGAAAACCAGTGAGATGTATCGGCGATGCCGCTTGGCCAGAGCCACTTCATGCTCCACAAGATTCTCCAGATCGGCATACTGAAACATCATGATCCATACCTTACATAGAGCGAAGTCCGTTCTGTACCTGTTCAAGCGTTTCCGTTTGCTGCTGTGTGGTGTCTATGCAATACGAATGCCAGAATTTCCGGGCGGTGGGAAAATTTTTCCTCTTGTTGATAATGGCGGAGTTACGCGAATTTCTCAATCCAGTGGTTCAAGGGACGGTTTCTGGAAAGTTGCTCACAAAGTGCTCATTTTGATCTACAGGTGTTAAAAACTGAGTACTTTTGTGAGCAGGAGGTATATTTCTTGATGATCTTTGGTTTTCAATGGATACTTCATATCGTCCAGAAGGGTTACAGATACCCGCCCAAGTAACCGCTTTGTCCGGATGCGCCTGGGGCGCATGGGGGAAGCCGGGACTTGAACGCGTCGGTGCGCCGCCCCGAGTGGACATTGCATGTCCCTGGAAAGACTTTCAGGTAGGAAGAGTTTTTGTGGCATGACGGAAGAACGCCGCCGGAGCATGTCTCCCGGCGTGGGGGATCAATGATAGCCCGCGAAAGGCGACTCGGTATCATGCGCAGGGTCGGAGATGCCGCCAGGAACGTCGAACGCCGCGGGTAGGGCGCGATCCTGTTTGAGATGGTATTCATCAATTTTCCGGCGCAATGTGCTGTAGCCGATTCCGAGGAGGGTGGCCGCCTCGCGCCGGTTCCATTTGACCTGGTCCAGAACCTGCAGAATGTGGCGCCGCTCGCCTTCCCGGAGTTGTCCGGGGGGGGCGGAGGGAGAAGCCGGAGTTCCCCGGTCAACTTTCGCGTGCGGTGAGGCCACAGCGGTCTGCGGGGTTTTCGATGCCATCTCGTCCAGAATACTGTTTTCGTTTCCGGTCAACAGGAATCGCCGGATGACGGATTGCAACTCGCGGACATTGCCCGGCCAGGCGTATTGGGTCATGACCTTATACGCGGTCGGCGAGAGGACCAGATGCTCGCGTCCAAGCGGTTTGCCGTGTTTGCGGATGAAATGGCGGACAAGCAGGGGAATGTCTTCCAGGCGTGTGTGCAGAGGGGGAAGTTCGATGGAAAAGTCAGCCAAGCGATAGAAAAGATCGCGCCGGAAGCGCCCCTCCGCGATTTGCTGTTCGAGCGAGACATTGGTAGCCGCAACGACCCGCGCGCTGACCTGCACCGGCTGGGTTCCTCCGAGACGGTAAAAGACCTTATTCTCGATGACTTCGAGGAGTTTTGCCTGAAGGGAGAAAGGGATGTCGCCGATCTCGTCCAGGAAAATGGTGCCCTTGTTGGCCATTTCGAACTGTCCGGGCTTGGAACGTCTTGCATCGGTAAAGGCGCCGGATTCGTGTCCAAAGAGTTCGGACTCCAGGAGAGACTCGGGAATGGCCGGGCAGTTGATCTTGACGAAGGTATCCACCTTGCCGCCGTTGCGCGAGAAATGGCTGATGAGCCGGGCCACAATCTCCTTACCCGTCCCCGACTCGCCCCGGATCAGGACGTTCATGTCCGACGGGGCTACCTGGGCAATCTGTTGCCGAACATTTCGGATGGACTCGCTTTCGCCGACCAGTTCGCCGCCGACGGCGATCTGACGGACCAGCGCCTGTCTCCCCTGCTGCAACTCACGGGAAAGACGTTCCCGGTCGCACTCGAGCAGTTCCATAAGCCGTTTATTCTCAGAAATGAGGTTGTGGTGCGCAAGAGCCGAACGCACGATGCGCGTGAGATGGGAGGCTGGAATGGGCTTGATCAGGTAAGAGAAAACATGGTGATCGATCGCGGCGAGTGAGGTCTCCAGACTCGGGTCTCCAGTCATGATGATGAATTCGCAATGGGGGCAATGTTCTTTAAATGTGGGGATTGCCTGTAAACCGCTGATGCCCGGCAGATAAACATCCAGCAGGATGATTTTTACCTGTTCGAGGTCTTTACACTGAAGCGCCTCGGGAACGGAACTGGCTGTCGCGCAGGCAAAACCCTCCGCGGCCAGCAAGGCTTCCAGGCTCAAACGAGTGACTCCGTCATCATCAACAATCAGAATATCCGCCATATGCCGCCTGTTCCTTTTATTGACCTTGCGGATTTCCCCGTGCGATTCTTTGCCACGCACATTTGACATTGTATAGTAGTTACTGGAAAAAACTGTTTCATGAAAGGTCGCGATACCAGAAACCGGATATGAGTATCCGTATTATAAAACGATTTGTCAAGAGCAAGATGTCAAGTAACGCATAAAAAACCGCCCTTCAGATTTTGTCTGAAAATATCGGTCTTTATAGAGACGATTTCAGGAACTTCCTTGACTCCGGATTAATTCTCTCTCTTGCATGTAACCGAAATTATAGTGCTTCTCAAACACGGAAGGTATTGCCCTGGACATCCGTTCAACCGCAGTTGAAACGAAGAAACAGGCCTTGACGCCTTGTAAGGCGGGGGAAACAGGGTCACAATCCGTTCTCCCTTTGGGTGAGATTTTCTCCGCGCCGATCAGGGGATCGGCGTTCCCGGGGAACCCATTCTTCCCTTGAAAAATGGCCTTCTGGGCGGGCGGGCGTCCCGCCCGCCTGAAAGAAAAACTGGACGATAGGTATTCAACTGCGGTTTTCAGCAACCGATCGAGATCAACCCTGCGCCATAAAGAAGGGACCGGGGGAATGGTTTTTCCGCTCTGTTGGGGCTGGCTCTGGGGACGGAGACCGGCCTTTATGTTTTCTGAGATAGAGTAATTCCAATCTTTACATGCTCGGTTTTCTATTGCTTTTTGGGCTGTTTTTCAGTTGATTAGAGGTGGTTTTTGAATCGCAGCGGGAGCGGCTAAGGGGGTGAGTCCTGGCTTTCCTTTGCCTTGGAGGTAAGTTCGGACTGGAAATGAGATCGTCTTGAGTTGAAGACGCCTGAGAATCAAAGGGAGCAGGTATGAATCATAGCGGTGGCAACATTGAGGCGCGGCTTTGGGATGCGGCGGATGAATTGCGGGCCAATTCCAAGTTGAAGTCTTCGGAGTACTCGGTGCCGGTGCTGGGGCTGGTGTTTCTGCGCTATGCCGACCACAAGTTCCAGGTGGCGGCGAAAGAGTTGGAAGGGGCGAGCAGCGGTCGGCGGAAGGTCGGTCCGGCGGACTATCAGGCGCGAGGCGTGCTCTACCTGCCCGAGGCGGCGCGTTTCTCAGCGCTGATCCGGCTGCCCGAGGGGGACAACATCGGCGCGGCGATCAACGACGCCATGCGGGCCATCGAGGCGGAGAATCCCGACCTCAAGGACGTGCTGCCCAAGACCTACAACCGCTTCGAGAACGCCCTGCTCAAGGAACTGCTCAAGACGCTGAACTCGGTGCCGATGGACCTTGAGGGGGACGCCTTCGGCAAGATTTACGAATACTTCCTGGGCCACTTCGCCATGAGCGAGGGGCAGAAGGGGGGCGAGTTCTTCACCCCAACGGCCCTCGTCCAGCTGATCGTCGGCATCATCGAGCCCTTCCACGGGCGCATCTTCGACCCGGCCTGTGGGTCGGGCGGCATGTTTGTGCAGAGCGCCCGGTTTGTCGAGGAACACCAGAAGAACCCCGGCGCCGAGTTGAGCGTCTTTGGTCAGGAGAAGGTGTCCGAGACCGTGCGCCTGGGCAAGATGAACCTGGCCGTGCATGGGCTGGCGGGGGACATCCGCCAGGGCAACGCCTACTACGAGGATCTGCACGAATCCACCGGCAAGTTCGACTTCGTGATGGCCAACCCACCCTTCAACGTGGACCGGGTGGACAAGGAGCGCCTGAAGGACGACCGGCGCTTCCCGTTCGGCCTGCCGCGCACCGACAATGGCAACTATCTCTGGATTCAACTCTTCTACAGCGCGCTGAACGAAAAAGGCCGTGCCGGGTTTGTCATGGCCAACTCGGCGTCGGACGCGCGCAGTTCGGAACTGGAGATCCGCAAGCAACTGATCGAGGCGCATGCCGTGGATGTGATGGTGTCGGTGGGGTCCAACTTCTTCTACACGGTGACGTTGCCCTGTACGCTCTGGTTTTTCGACCGGGGCAAGTGCAAGACCGCCCGCGCCGACCAGGTGCTCTTCATTGACGCCCGCCACCTCTACCGCCAGATTGACCGCGCGCACCGCGACTGGACGCCTGAGCAGATCGAGTTTCTGGCCAACATCGTCCGGCTCTACCGGGGCGAGGCGGTCGAGAACCTGCACGGCGGGGCGGACCTGCTGACCGAGCCGTTCGGGAAAAAGTCGAAATACGCCGATGTTCCGGGGCTGTGCAAGGTGGCAACTCTGGCCGAGATCGAGGCGCAGGGGTGGAGCCTGAATCCGGGGCGGTATGTGGGCGTGACCGCGCGCGAGGAGGAGGACTTCGACTTCAAAGAACGCCTGGAGGAACAGAACGAGGAACTCGAAACCCTCAACGCCGAGGCACGGGAACTCGAAGCGCGGATCGCGGAGAATGTGGCGCTGTTGTTGGAGGGGGAGTGATGGCGGGAAAAAAGCGTGATCTGAAGAAAATAGACTCTTCACCGCCGGTTACGTCGCTTCCGCTTCTGGAGGACCTTCGTCGGATGATCGAGGAGGCCCGGCAAGGGGTCGCGGCTACGGTCAACGTGGGTCTGACCCTCCTTTACTGGAAAGTCGGCAAGCGAGTGAACGAAGAGATTCTCAAAGGCGAACGGGCGGAGTACGGCGAACGGATTCTTGCGACACTGTCGCAAGAATTGGCGCAGGACTATGGTAAGGGCTTCAACTATTCCGCGTTGACCCGAATGCTCAAATTCAATGAAGTCTTCCCGGACCCCAAACTTGTTGCGACACTGTCGCAAACATTAAGTTGGTCGCATTTTTGCGATCTTCTTCCCCTCGACCAGCCTCTTCAGCGCGATTTCTACGCCGAAATGTGCCGCATCGAACGCTGGAGCGTCCGTACCCTGCGTCAGAAGATCGGCTCCATGCTCTACGAGCGTACCGCTCTCTCCAAAAAGCCGGAGAAACTGGCCCGCACCGAACTGGATGCGCTCCGGCTCGAGGACAAGTTCACCCCCAATCTGGTTTTTCGCGATCCCTATTTTCTCGATTTTCTCGGACTCACCGGCGTGTTTCAGGAAAAAGACCTGGAAGCCGCCATCATGCGCGAGATGGAATCGGTTCTTCTGGAACTGGGTGTCGGCTTTGCCTTCGTTGCGCGGCAGAAGCGGATCACCGTGGATGGGGACGACTTTTATCTCGACCTCCTCTTTTTCCACCGCAACCTGCGCCGCCTGGTTGCCATCGATCTGAAACTGGACAAGTTTCGGCCCGAGCACAAAGGGCAGATGGAACTCTACCTGCGCTGGCTCGACAAGCACGAACGCCAGCCTGGCGAGGAATCCCCCATTGGCATGATCCTCTGTGCGGGCAAGAAACAGGAGCAGATCGAACTGCTGGAACTGGGCAACGCTGGCATTCATGTGGCCGAATATCTGGTGGAACTACCGCCTAAAGACCTGCTGCAAGCGAAACTCCACAAAGCCATCGTCCTGGCCCACAAACGGCTGGAAAACGGGAACGAAGAGCGAATCGCTGAGAATGTGGCGAAGCTGTTGGAGGGGGAGTAATGAGTGAAGGACAATTGAGGGAATATATCCGTTTTGTTGTTGATAATCGTGGGAAAACACCGCCACTTTCTTCATCGGGTATAGATCTTATTGAAGTTAATGCAATAAGTGGTAGCCGAAAAGAGGTGGATTATGGACTAATCCGAAAATATGTCTCAAATGAGACCTATATGTCTTGGTTTCGTACTGGCCATCCACAACATGGCGATATTCTCATTACCACAGTTGGCGCGATAGGTCGGGTTTCCTATGTTGATAAACCCCGAGGCTGTATTGCCCAAAATATTATATCATTAAGACCGGTGCAGAAAAAATTACATGGGAACTATTTATACTATTATCTAAGTTCAGGTCATACCCAAACAAGACTTCAAAATCTTAACATAGGTGTAGCGCAACCTAGTTTAAAAGTGCCGCATCTGCTCGATTTACATGTCTCGTTCCCCCCCTTGATTACGCAGCGGAAGATTGCGGCGGTTCTTTCGGCTTATGACGACCTGATCGAGAACAACCTGCGGCGGATCAAGATTCTGGAGGAGATGGCGCAGAACCTCTACCGCGAGTGGTTCGTCCAGTTCCGCTTCCCCGGCCACCCACAAGCCCGCTTCACCGATTCCTCCCTCGGCCCGATTCCCGAGGGGTGGGCGGTGAAGAGGCTTGCGGATGTCGCTGAAGTGAACCGTGCGCAAATCAAAAGCCACAATGCTCCAGAAGAACTCCACTACATCGATATTTCGTCCGTTAGTCCCGGCCAGATTGACTCTATGACCACCTGTACATTTGCCAATGCACCTGGACGTGCCCGACGTATCGTTCAGCACGGAGATGTGCTTTGGTCGTGCGTACGTCCGAATCGTCGATCACACGCGCGGGTAATGCATCCAGCGCCAAACACCATCGCATCCACCGGATTCGCCGTACTGACGGCGACCACCGTTCCGTTCTCATTCCTTTACTTTGCCACAACCACTGATGATTTCGTTGCCTACCTTACAAACAACGCGACTGGCGCAGCTTATCCCGCAGTTACAGCCACCACCTTTGAGAAGGCCGACCTGCTCATTCCACCCACGCTGTTGCTCAAGAAGTTTGGCGACATGACAATTCCGATGGCCGAGCAGACGTTTATACTTCAGCGCCAAATCCAAACCCTCCGCCGTACACGCGATCTGTTGTTGCCCCGGCTGATCTCGGGCGAGTTGGACGTGTCGGCACTGGACATCGCGGTTCCCGAGGAGGCTACACTATGAGCGGTCCTGGGAACACCGAGAACGATCAACTTGGGAGCGATAGACCCGGGAGCGCCGCACCCCGGTGCGGCACGTGTAATACCCTTTCCATACGGAGTGGCCTTTTGCAAAAATGGGGATGATACAGGCGATTGCCGCTCTGGGGAGCGGCGGTCCGAGAGGGAGGGCAATTGCCGTTCTGGGGAACGGCTGATCTCGGGCGAGGTGGACGTGTCGGCACTGGACATCGCGGTTCCCGAGGAGGCTGCACTATGAGCGGTCCTGGGAACACCGGGAACGATCAACCTGGGAGCAATAGTCCTGGGAGCGCCGCACCCCGGTGCGGCACTTGCAATACCCTCTCCATACGGAGTGGCCTTAGAAAAAATGGGGACGATACAGGAGATTGCCGCTCTGGGGAGCGGCGCTCCCAGCACTCCCAGGAAAATCGTGGCTGGAATTCGCGGGGATACCTCCCGCATTTCGATTCACCTCGTGTAATCCAGCATATCACCTATCGTCTGGCCGATTCGCTTCCGCGCGTGGCATTGGAAAAGATTCAGGCGGAAACAAAGTCGTTGGCCCTGAGTGATGAGAAACGCCAAACGGAATTGCGTCGGCGGATTGAAACGTATCTCGATGCCGGGTATGGTTGTTGTGTGCTGCGGGAACCGGAAGTTGCCGCGTGTATTGTGGATACCTGGAATCGTTTTGATGGCGAGCGTTACCGCTTGCTTGAATGGGTGGTTATGCCGAATCATTGTCATGTGTTGATTGAGCCGTTTGAAGGGGTTGCATTGGGGAAGATTGTGTTGTCCTGGAAGAACTATACTGCGCGGTTTATCAATGCGCATAGGGGGCGTGGAGGGTGTGTTGATGCGGGCCGTACGGGGGTACGGCGATCCCAGGGAGACCCTCAGAAAAGTTCGCAGGTGTGGCAGCGGGAGTATTGGGATCGTTTTATTCGCGATGCGGGTCATTTCGAGTCGGTCAGGAGTTACATTGCCCTGAATCCGGTAAAGGCCGCATTGGTGGCTCAGCCTGAGGATTGGCCCTGGGGAAGCGCAAGAGTGAGGTGTGAATATGATGCGAAAAGATGATTGGAAAACCGAGTCCGGATGGGGCGGTCCATGCGGCGTCTGCGCCGAAGAGGTACTGATCGAGCGGCCAATCATTGCCCTGCTGGGAGTGTTGGGGATCGTGTTTCCCGAGGAGGCTGGGGTATGAAGATTGAAGAGTTGCTGACCCGTCCGGAGGGAAAGACTCTGGAGTTCAAGCAGGATTTGTCGTCGCCGAAGAATATTCTCAAGACCGTGACGGCGTTTGCGAACACGGCTGGGGGGATTGTGCTGATCGGGATTGAGGACGGTACGCGGGCGGTGCTGGGGGTAGAGAATCCGCTGGATGAGGAAGAGCGGTTGTGCAACCTGATCGCCGATTCCATCGAGCCGCGCCTGGCGCCGGGCGTGGAACTGGTCAACTGGAAGGGACGCACCCTGCTGGCCGTTGAGGTCTATCCGAGCGCCTTGCGTCCGCACTGGCTGAAAGCGCAGGGGATCGAAAACGGCGTTCTGGTACGGGTGGGTTCGACCAATCGGCAGACGGATGGGCCGTTGCGGGCTGAAATGCGACGTTCGGCGCTCAACCTCTCCTACGACGAGGAGCCGATGCCGGACATCAACCCGGACAACCTGGACGTCCGGGTAGCGTCCGGGTTGTTTTCCGGGTTGCGGGAGTGGACCGAGAGCAGTCCGGAGACGCTGGGCCTGCTGACGCCGCATCAGGGGCGACTGGTGCCGACGGTTGGGGGGGTTCTGCTCTTTGGCCGCGATCGGGCGCGGCGCTTCCCGGACGCCTGGATTCAGTGCGGTCGGTTTGGTGGCAAGAGCAAGGCGACGATTCTGGACCAGCGGGACGTCCGGGCACACTTGCCCCTGGCGCTGGAAGAGGCCTTCGAGTTCGTGAAAAAACATGCGTCGAGGGGGGCCGAGTTTGGGGAATTGCGGCGCAAGGATGTCTGGAACATCCCCCTGGAAGCGGTTCGGGAAGCGCTCACCAATGCCATCGTCCATGCGGATTACTCGCAACGGGGCGCGCCGATCCGCGTAGCGATTTTCGATGACCGGATCGAGATCGAGAATCCGGGTCTCCTGACTGGGGGGTTGACAATTGACAACCTGCGGGCGGGTCTGTCCAAGTTGCGCAATCGGGTCATCGGCAGGGTCTTCAAGGAACTGAATCTGATCGAGCAATGGGGCAGTGGATTTCAACGCATGCAGGCGAGCTGCCAGGAAGGCGGATTCCCAAACCCGGAGTTCGAGGAGTTGGGGTATCATTTCCGCGTCACGTTTTCCTTACAGCGTGAGCGCCCGGTTGCCGAGAATTCGGTCGAGAGGCAGATCCTTGCCTGTGTTGAGCGATATGAAGAGCAGGGGGGCGCTTCGATAAAAGAACTGGTGGAAGCAACAGGGCTTGTTGATCGCTCCGTCAGAAGGCATCTTGCCCGCATGGTCAAAGCGGGACAAATCGTCGCTATTGGCAAGAGCGCCTATGACCCGAATAAACGCTATCTGCCCGCGAAAGAAGATAAAGCATGACCCCCACCGGTTATACCGAAGACGCCCTCGTTGAACAACCGGCTGTTGCCCTGTTGGGTGATCTGGGCTGGGAAACGGTGAACGCCTACCAGGAATTCGACCGTGGCGCGAGCACGCTGGGGCGGGAGACGCAATCCGAGGTGATCCTGACCGCCCGCTTGCGCCCGGCTTTGCAGCGGCTCAACCCGGAGGCGCCCACCGAGGCCGTGGACCAGGCCATCGAGGAACTGACGCGGGATCGCTCGCGGATGAGCCGGGTGGCCGCGAACCGGGAAATCTACCACCTGCTGAAGAACGGCGTGCGCGTGGCGGTGCCCGACCCGGACGGAGACGGCGAGACGGTGGAAGTGGTGCGGGTGGTGGACTGGGACGATCCGGCCCGGAACGACTTTCTGTTGTGCTCGCAGTTCTGGGTGACGGGTGAGATGCACAAGCGGCGGGCGGATCTGGTGGGTTTTGTGAACGGGCTGCCATTGCTGTTTCTCGAACTGAAGGCGGCGCACCGGCGGCTGGAGACGGCGTTCACGGGCAACCTGCGCGACTACAAGGACACGGTGCCGCAGTTGTTCTGGTGCAACGCGCTGATTGTTCTCTCGAATGGGAGCCAGAGCCGGGTGGGAAGCGTGACCGCCGGGTGGGAACACTTTGCCGAGTGGAAGAAGGTGGGGAGCGAGGACGAACAGGGGCGGGTGTCGCTGGAGACGATGCTGCGCGGAGTCTGCGATCCGGCCCGGTTTCTGGACCTGGTGGAGAACTTCACGCTGTTTCAAGAGGCGCCCGGCGGCCTGATCAAACTGACGGCAAAGAACCACCAGTACCTGGGTGTGAACAACGCGCTCGATGCGTTGGCCGACATCCGGGAGCGGGAGGGAAAACTGGGGGTTTTCTGGCACACCCAGGGAAGCGGCAAGAGTGTCTCCATGATGTTCTTTGCCCAGAAGGTGCTGCGCAAGGCGCCGGGCAACTGGACCTTTGTGATTGTGACCGACCGACAGGAACTGGACGGACAGATTTACAAACACTTTGCCTCGGCGGGCGTGGTGACTGAGGGGCACGCCCAGGCGGAGAGTTGTCAGCACCTGCGGCAGTTGCTGACCGAGGACCATCGCTATGTGTTCACGCTAATCCACAAGTTCCGCACCGAGGGCGGCGAAACGCACCCGGTGCTTTCCGAACGGCGGGACATCATCGTCATCACGGACGAGGCGCACCGGAGCCAGTATGACACGCTGGCGCTGAACATGCGCACGGCGCTGCCCAACGCGGCCTTCCTGGCCTTCACGGGGACGCCGCTGATCGTGGGCGAAGAGAGAACGCGGCAGGTCTTCGGCGAGTACATCAGCGTCTATGACTTCCGGCAGTCGGTGGCCGATGGCGCGACGGTGCCGCTGTACTACGAGAACCGCATCCCCGAGTTGCAACTGGTGAACGACAACCTGAATGAGGAAATGGAGCGCCTGCTGGAAGAGGCTGAACTGGACGAGGCGCAAGAGGCCAAGTTGGAACGGGAGTTCTCGCGCGAGTATCACCTGATCACCCGCGACGACCGGCTGGAGGCGGTGGCGAAGGACCTGGTGGCGCACTTCACGGGGCGGGGCTTCCAGGGTAAGGCCATGATGATCTGCATCGACAAGGCCACGGCCATCCGGATGTATGACAAGGTGAAGAAGCACTGGGCGGAGAAGATCGCCGTGCTGAAAGTGGAGGCGGCCAAAGCCGAAGGGGATGCCCTGCAGGAGATCCAGACGTGCCTCGTTCGGATGCAGGAGACCGATATGGCGGTGGTAGTCTCGCAGGGTCAGAACGAGATCGCCGAGATGAGCGAGAAGGGGCTGGACATTCGCCCGCACCGTCTGCGCATGGTGAAAGAGGATCTAGATACGAAGTTCAAAAATCCGGATGATCCCTTCCGGCTGGTGTTTGTGTGCGCCATGTGGATGACGGGTTTCGATGTGCCGAGTTGTTCTACCCTCTACCTCGACAAGCCGATGCGCAACCACACGCTGATGCAGACGATCGCGCGCGCCAACCGGGTCTATCCCGGCAAGGTGAGCGGCCTGATTGTGGACTATGCGGGGGTTTTCCGCAATCTGGAGAAGGCGCTGGCCATCTACGGGGCGGGCGGGGGTGGCGACAGTCCGGTGGAGGACAAGTCGGCGTTGGTGGCCGCGTTGCGGCAGGTGTTGGGAGAAACGCGGACGTTGTGCCAGGAGCAGAAGGTGGACCTTGCGGCGATCCAGGTTGCCAGGGAGTTTGATTGTGTCCGCCTGCTCGATGACGCTGTGGAGGCGCTGGTCATCTCGGAGGCAATCAAGCGTCGGTATCTGGACCTGGCTAACGCGGTGCTGCGGCTCTACAAGGCCGTGCTGCCCGATCCGGCTGCGCGGGAGTTTGGCGCCGAGGTGACACCGGTGAAGGTGATTGCGGAAAAGATTCGCGCACTGACTCCGCTGGCGGATATCTCGCAGGTCATGGATCAAGTGGAAGATCTGCTGGACCGTTCCATCGCCACGGAGGGGTACGTCATCCGAGAGGCCAGTACGCCCTATGGAGACGACAGGCATCTGATCGACTTGAGCAACATTGACTTCGAGAAACTGGCCGAGAAGTTCAAGTCGGGCCGCAAGCGGACCCTGAACGAGAAACTCAAGGGGGCTGTGGCACAGAAACTCATGGCTCTGGTGCGGCTCAACCGCACACGCATGGATTATCTTGCGCGGTTCCAGAAGATGATTGACGCCTACAACGCGGGCAGCCTCAATGCCGAGGAACTCTTCCAGCAATTGGTGGACTTTGCCCAGAGCCTGGATGAAGAAGAGAAGCGGGGCGTAGGTGAGCATCTGAATGAAGAGGAACTGGCGCTCTTTGACCTCTTGACCAAGCCGCAGATCGAAATGAGTGACGCTGACCGGGACAAGGTGAAGTCCACGGCTCGGGAATTGCTATCCATCCTGAAGGCGGGAAAACTGGTGCTGGATTGGCGAAAGCGTCAGCAGGCTCGCGCCGAAGTGTTGGTGACCATCGAGAAGGTTCTGGACGAGCGCCTGCCGAGAGCCTACACGCCGGAACTGTTCGAGCAAAAGACGACCGCCGTGTTCCAGCACGTCTATGATGCCTACTATGGCGCGGGGCGCAGTTTGTACGCGATGGTGAGAGACGGTATTTCGCATACCTGATTTCTCTTGTCTGCGTGCCATTCCTTCCTCAGTTTCCTTCCACGAAGTTACGCGTACATCAAAGACGGACCTGGCCCGAAAGCACAACCACTCCCCCGCTTGCCAAAGGCCCGGGAAAGTCATATAATGAGGCACGTAAGGTCGCAATGGCGGCAAATCGGGGGCGGAGCATGGAAATTTACGAGCGGAAGGGTAAGGGAGACAAGACCACTTTCTACTTGGATTACCGCGTGGACGGGAAGCGAGTCCGCGAACGCATGGTGGGCATCCCAGACCGCAAGACGGCGGAACTCTACCGGGCCAAGCGGGAAATGGAAGTTGCCAAGGGCGTGGTGGGGTTACCAACTCGTGAAGCCTTGACGCTGGGAGCGGCATTGGATGGACTTCTGGCCGATAAGAAAGCGGTGTTCTCTGCCGGGCATACCAAAACCCTTGAAGCGCGCATCCAACAAATCAAAGACAGGTTCGGGACGCAGACTCCACTCCGGGCTGTTACGCTCGAAAGCGTGAACACTTGGCGGCAGGAACTTCTGGCGGCTGGGGAAAGTCCGGCAACGGTCAACAAGAAAACCGACCTTCTAAAATCGGCGTCGATCCGGGCGCGGCGGTTGGGGCTGGTGGGGGCGTTACCTCTCGAGGGCCTACAGCGCGCACAAGACCCCGGTCGAGATGCGTGGCGGTGGCTCCGGGGGGAAGAGGTTGAACGGCTTCTGGACGGCCTTCAGAACGGATTCGAGGTTGAGGTTATACGACGCAACGGACGGAACTACAAGACACGAGTGGGGGCAAATCGTTACTTGTACCAAACCGTTCTGTTCCTGCTCAACACGGGGGCACGATGTGGAGAAATGTTTTCCCTCACATGGGGTGATGTTGACCTTCAACGTGACCTTGTGAGCCTCTACACGGCGAAGCATGGTATCCGGGGAGGTAAGAAGCGCGTTCGGCACATCCCCATGAATCAGGTCTTACAAGAACTTCTGGCTGGGCTACAGGCGACGACCAAAGACAAAGGATCGGGGAGTCTTGTATTTCAAAAGCGAGCATCCTTTGTCCGGGATTTTGAAGGGGCGGCGATCCGGACCGGTTTGGGGCACGTGAGACCGCATGACCTTCGGCATACTTTCGCAAGCCATCTTGTGATTGCCGGGGTTCCCCTGAACACGGTGAGGGAACTTTTGGGCCACACCTCTATGACCATGACCTTGAGATATGCCCACCTCGCGCCAGAGGCGACGGCCTTGGCTGTCGAGAAATTGACCTTCGGACGAACGGCGGAAATCATCGCAATCGGGCAAAAAGAGGGGTGAAAGAAAATGTGAGCTTTTTCGAGTGCTATTTCAAAGTAGTCACATTTTGGTCACGCAGATACTTTTTAAAATACCTACAATACTGTTTTATAATGAGTTAGGAACATATGAATGTAGGCCTTTTAAGCCGTTGGCCATAGGTTCGAGTCCTATCACGCCTACCATTGTTACCGTGTAATTTAGCCCCTCCCACCAGAGGGGCTTTTTCTTTGTGGGCACCCCGTCTGGGCATATTGGCCACCCGGCTTCGACGATTAACCTGCGACCAATCCCGACTTACACCCACCACAAAACATCCCTTTTTCATGAGAAGGCCCGAACGGAACTCAATCCGCTCGGGCCGTCCTCTTTCCATGAGGGTTGAAGTTTGCCCCCAAACCTTCAGCAACAGGCACGGTTGCATCTTGCGCCGGGCAATTGTCGAAGCCGCAGGGTCCCCCCCTTACTTTTCGGCGATCGGTTGCACCCAGATGTTCCGGTAACGCACGGCATTGCCGTGATCCTGAAATTGGAAAGATCCCTTGCGGGCCTCATTTTTCAATTCCGCGTTGTCGTGAATCTTGATCCCATTGTGGAAAACGGTGACCCGGGGTTTTCCCGAATATTGACCGTCCTTCTTTTCAACCCGGTATTCGATGTCGTACGTCTGCCAGGTCAGGGGCGGAAACGAAGTGAGCGGATATTTGTTTTCCGGATTGTTGGCCAGGCTTTCGATGGTTTCCATCGAATCGGGATCTTTGTAGCGATACAAGCCGCCGCAACACCCGCCCACGTAGGTGGCTTCGCCGAAGGAGTCGAGTACTTGAATCTCATCGCCGTTTGGCAAATAGACGCCGCTGTTTCCGCGTCCCTGACTGTGTTCCTTCGGCTGTAAGGGATTCTGAAATTCCACGTGCAGATTGAAACTGTTTTCGAACTCGTGCTTGGATTTCATTCCCCCCTTGGGCACTTGGATTGAGCCATCTTTGCCCACTTCCCCGAGATCCCATTCGGCGCCATTACTCCGTACCATCTCTTCAAAATGCTTACCGTCGAGCAACACAACCGCCCCTTCGGGCGCTTTTTTGCCCGTTGCTGGGGACTTTTTCTCGACCCGCCTGGCCTCGAAGGTTCCAGCCTGATTGCTGTCCCCCTTGATCACGCCCTCCGCGAGACGGCCCTTCCACTCCGCGCCATCCACCTGCCCCTGAAATTCGACCGTCTCGCCGGTTGTTTTCCCGGTGAACTCGGCATTTTCGCCCTTGTCCCCTTCCTGCATCGCACGGACCAGCACTTTATAGTTTCCTTCTCCCTGGGCCACAACCCGCGCTTCGATTCGGAACTCGCCCGACTGGTCTTTGCCCTTCCCCTCATACCACCCCTGCACTTCCGCCTCCGAAGGGATAGCGGCACTGGCCCCATTCGAAAACAATGAAACAACGGCAATCAGGGAACATGCGCCGAACAAACGGATAGACTTCTGAAGAGAAAATGAAACCGCGCTCAACTTTGATGGTGCTTCTGTCATGACAGGCATCCTTTCATGTGTAATCATTTTGCCGAATCTTTCCGGGACTGCGAAAAATCCGTCATGCCATGTTCTGGCATCCTCCGATTTCAAGAGCCTCATCCTGCCTCACGGCAGAAGGGTTATCAAGCATTTCAGGCATCGCTTGACCTGATAAGCGACAAGAAGAAATGATGCGTCCTGGACAGATCGGGCTCTGAATGCCACCCTCACACGCAGGCGAGTTCCGGTTCCAGCCGGGCGATGATGTCTTCCTGAATCGCCGGAGAAAGATCCAGAAAGTTCACAAACGTCCCGTGGATCCGCATGATGTAAATTCCCTCCGGCGCATACCGCCTGGGATTGCGCAGCACCTCGCGGAGATTGGCCGCGCTGTCCACGTTGAAATACACATAGTAGGGCGTCTCCCCTGCTTTTTCGCCCAGACGGAAAAGAGGCGCAATCACACTGTCCCGCATCCACAAGCCCTTCTCTTCGAGAGTCCCCGAGCGGGCCGCCTGATCCGGACGCAAACCGATGTGCGAAGCGTACCCCCCGGTCATCTTCCGATACGGCAGTTTGTGCGCGGACAGCATGCGGTCCTCGAGCGACGGGGTTCGGTGTTGCGGACGGGCATCGAGACCATAACCCAGCATCGCGCGCGCGTGCCGTCCATCCGGTGTTGCGCCAACCCAGTAGCCATAGAGCAGGTGCGTGCTGGGCGTGGACCAGTCGGCCAGATAGGCGTTTCCCGCCGAATTTTTCAGCGCCCGCACCCGGTCGCTGACCTCTGCGGCCAACCGTGTCGCCACCTGATCCACCTCGTAGTGGTTCTGTCCGAATTTTTCCTGTTGCGCCAGGAAGAGCCGCATCCACTCCTGTCCCTCGAAATCGGTCTCCAGCGCCCGGCGGAGTTCCTCGGCGGTCCACTCCCCTGCCTCGAGCGCCCGCTGAACCGCGTGAAACGAATCCGCCACCACCGAGAGACCGTGGATCAGGCAACCACTGGCGTTGTATCGCACTCCGGGGGATTCCGGATCGCGCATGTCGCGGCCTGTTTGCAAACCTTCCATCACCGCCGATGTCAACGGGACCGGCCTGTGTTGCCCCAACAGGCGAACGCAGGCATTCCCGGCTTCCTGCATGTGGGGAAGCATTGCATCGAGTACGCGGAAAAAAGCGCTTTCGAGATCGGCATAAACCTCCGCGCAATCCCGATATCCCAGTTCTTCCCAGGTCGGTCCCAATTGCTTGCCGGTCAGGGTCGAGCGGCCATCGTTCAGCGTCAATTCGAGGATTTTCGCCAGATTGAGCCACGTATTGGTCGTATTCAGGGACGACTTTCCCATAATCAGCGGTTCCTGACATCCGGCAATGGCGTAGTCCGGCAGGTCTTCTTCGGCCACTCCCTGATCGCGCAAGACATCGAACATCATGTCGTCGTTGAAAAGCGACGGCGTGCTGTGACCCGGCGTGAAGAAAAAACGGCCCAGCGAACGATACAGGGACTCCGACGTGCCCGCATGCACCTTGACCGACAGAGCCGGTTGCGGATCGTTGGTCGCGAAGAAGGCGTCGAGCACAATCTCCGTCATCTCGCAGGTCAAATCGTGGCCTGCGGCATCCCGTCCTCCCGCGATCACGTTCTGCGAGATCGCCCAGCAACGGTTTCCCACCTGGTAGAAACACAGGAGGTGGCGAACCAGTTCCACCGCCTCTTCGCGCGTCTCGCCCCCCGAGTGGTAATAAGGCAACAGAACGCGGTCAATGTTCCCCACCGAAAACGCGTAGGGATTCGGCGCCTGTTCCAGCGCCATCGCCTGCCAGAACAACACGAAACTCTGAACCGCTTCGTGCAGGTTTCCTGCGCCTTGTTTTGGAACGACATCGAGAACCGCCGCCAATGCTTCCAGACGCCGCCGTTCGTTTTCGTCTTCCGTTTCCCGGGCCAGACGCCGCGCCAGATCCCAGTAGCGTTCTCCCAGAATCGCCACCGCATCCAGCGCCGTGGCCATCGCCTCGCCATATTCCGTCCCGAGCGCCCGCGCCCGCCGCTGCGCCTCGACGGTTCCCACGCGCAACACTTCCCGCAGGTCGGGAATGGTATGGCCCGTCACCGGCTCGACGAAATACACCACCTCGCGCGTCTCATCCCCCGTGGCCTGATAAACCGAATACAGATCCCGCACATAATCGGTATCCGCCCAGTATTCACGCACCCGCGCAATGCGTTGCGCCGTCAGACCCGCCTCCTCGCGAGGCGCAATATCGTTGTAGATCGCCGTCGGATCGCAGTAACCCGCGAACTCCTCGACCTTGAACGACGGATTGATCAACGCATAGGAGGGCGAGAAGGCGCAGTCCTGACTGCCGGCGATGGCCGCGCCCGCCTCGATATGAAGCGGCATCCGTTGCGCCACCCGGCACAGGAGCCGGGCCTGGCCGAGCGCACCGTCCGGCTCGAGTCCTTCGCGCCGCATCGCTTCGCGCTCCTCCATCTTGATTTCCTGGACAAAGAACCAGTCCTCCACGAGCGTCTGGCGGCGTTTCGCCGCCCGGACCTTCTCGACCCCCTCGCGCAGAATTTCCGCCCACGATTCCGTTGTTGCCGTCATATCCAGATCCCTTCCAGACTTCGGATAGTCGCTCTTCGTCACAAAACCACCCCAGCCGCCTGTCCCCAGGAACAGAGAATCGCCGCCATCGCCTCGGCCCGCTCCCGATCCGGCGCCCCCACATCCGCCATCGGATACACCCAATCCAGCGCGGCGTACTTCGGTTCCCCGAGGTGGTGCAGACGCAAGATTTCCACTCGAATCGGGGACCATCCTTCTCGCGCCACCCTGTCCTGGCGCGCATCCGACAACTCCCGGAGAAACTCCCCCATCCGGTTCATTTCCTCAGGAGAATCGTTGAACCCGGGAATCAGCGGAATACGCACCGTCATCCAAGGTTGCATCTCCACCGCCCGGCGCAGATTTCGCAGGACCAGATTGTTATCCAACCCGGTCCACTCGCGATGCAACTCGGACGAGAAGCATTTAAAGTCGCAGATCAGCAGATCCACCTCACCCAGGATCGAGACAAAGGCCTCCGTGGCTGCGTTGGTCTCGATGGCGGTATGGATCGCTTCCCCGCGCAAACTTCGCACGACTTCGAGCACGTCCTCCATCTGCAACGTCGGCTCTCCCCCGCCGAACGTGACCCCGCCATCGGCCCCAAACAACCCTCTCGCCTTCAGAACCCACCGAACGATCTCGGCGGGCGTCACATCCTCCCCCACCCACTCGAACGCCGGATGCCGCCAGACCCGGACACACCTTCTGTCGCGGCAGTCCACACACTGTTCCCTCGACAGACACCACTTTCCGTCGGACCCCACCACCGCCCCCTCCGGACAAGCCGCATCCGGTTGGGCCGCCCTTCCCGGCCGGAAAAGCATTTGAGGCGCGCCCTCTATCCCCTCGGGATTCGCGCACCATCTGCAACTCAAGTTACACCCCTTCAAATAGACGACCCAGCGCCGCCCCGGCCCGTCGTACCCTTCACTCCAGCCTGTCGCAAAAATTCGCATGTAGCTCGTACCCGATTCCACGCTTGTCTCTGATCCTGATCTGAGACAAGCAAACATGGTATTCAAGAAGACGGAATCCTTCTCCTGACTTGCCACAAAGTCGAGTTGCAACGCCGGGCGGCCACAATCGGGAAAAAGAGACCACCCTCATGATAACGGCAGCCCGTTTGCTCCGTCAACTGCTTCGGCACATTTCCGTTCGGAGTTTGAGAAGACGGGGCCGGATCACATGACCCCCAACCAGGGGGAGACGGGTAATGAACTGACAAAACAACCCAACTCGATCTTATTACAAAGCAAGAGACACTGTTCATATTTGAACAACTTACCCAGAATTGAGTACGCGCAAACAATTTGTACAAAGAAACGGGACGCTTGCCGGCTCCACGCCGATAAAGTCGGAAAAGTCAGAAATCACGAAATGCCGACGTTTTGCCTCCCTCAGAATCTCGGGTATTTTTTTCCTTCATGGCGATTTTCACTTGGCTTAAACCTTGCTATTGTTTTATAAGCGCAAATCCCTTTGTGCTTGTAAAAGAGTGACGCGAAAGGGCTCAGCGTCAGAGGGATGACCCGGAACTCAAAACCGTCCCCAAGGAGTTTTCCAATCAAAGTCTTGAACTTTACATTTTGCGTATGGACGATGCTTTTCGTTATGGGGGCTGGAATCTCGCTGGTCGCCGCACAAACGCAGAGCATCCCCACTCCGTCCAAAGTTTCTGCAGAAATCCGTATGCACCAGAGGGCTAAGATGCGGCCTTCTGGGGTGCGAAACGACGTTCATACCCAAAACCTGGTGAAAATGGGACTCAATGCAAGCAATCTGAACGCCGAAGATTGCGCGCTGTATGTTGCGACACCGCTGACTTCAAGGGAGATCGCCACCCTGCGAAACCAGGGGATCGAGGTTCACGAGACCTATGTCCCCCCTGTTGCGGGACGACATCCCCTCGGCTTCTACCTGGCCACAGTCCTTTATTCCAGCCTGGATCAGGTCGAGTCCGATGCTCGAATCCTGAAACTGGAAACCACCGAAAACCTCAGCGAACCGACGAACGATCTGGCCGTGATCCAGACAAACGTGGACGCCGTTTACAACGGGTGGGGCGTGCCGGCCCGAACCGGCGCGGGCGTGAAAATAGCGATTGCGGATTCCGGTCTCGATCTGACCCACCCAGACATTCCCACCCCGGCCGAAGCGTACGACATGACCGATGGAACCGGCCCTTCAACCTGGGGGACAAACGTGGCGAATACAAAGAGCGCCCACGGCACACACGTCACCGGAATCGCGGTCGGAAGCGGAGAACTATCGGGGGGGCAATACAAGGGCGTTGCGCCCGGCGCGACACTCTATTTTTACAAAATCGGCAATGATACGAATGCCTTGGCCAGTGAAACGGATGAAATAGAAGCCGTGAACCGTGCTTTGGCTGTGGGATGCGACATTTTCTCCATGAGCTACGGAGGATCCGACACCTACATGGACGGGAGCAATGCGATATGCCAGGCGATCGACGCCGCAGTCGCAGGAGGCATGGTCTGTTTCATTGCCACCGGCAATATGGCGGCGCAGCGCGTGCATTATTCCGTTGACGTGGCGCCCAATACAACCTCGGAGTCTTTCAATTACACCACTTCGAATCTCTTGCCCGCCGGAACAAACGTCTCTTTCCGTCTCATCTGGCGCGACGGTTCGGCAACAGACGGCAATCTCACGTTGACCTGCGCCAATCTCGACAGCAGCGAAACGTTGACTCAATCTTTCTCAGCTTCGAGCAACCGGGGGACCGAATCCAAGTCCTACGTGTTGGCCACAAAACAGCCAACCGGGACACCGAAAACCTACAATTTCAATCTTCAAAACACAGCCACTTCTGGAAACACCCCGAAAGTTCATGTTTACTACCTCTCCGGTTATGGAACTTTCAACAATCCCGACCCGGCCTATACCATCACCAATCCCGCCATGGCCGATAGCGCAATCGCCGTGGGAGCCTGGACCCAGCGCCGGGAATGGACCAACTTCCAGGGGCAACTCGTCCCCTATTCCAGTTTCACCACGGGAACCCTCGCCCCCTTCAGCAGTCTGGGCCCCCGTATTGATGGCACACAGAAACCGAACATCGTAGCCCCGGGTGCGGCCACCATCTCCACACGCGAGTCCGTAGCCGGTCTGGCGATCAACACATCGAACATCATAGATAACGATGGGTTCAATCTGGATGGAAGCGGACCGGCGAACTACTACGTCATGTGGGGCACAAGCATGGCCAGTCCCCACGCCGCCGGGCTGGCCGCGCTCGTCCTCGAAGATCAGCCTTCACTCACGCCGGCTCAACTGAAACAGGCCTTGACCTCGACGGCCTCACAGGCTGACACTCCGGACAACTCCGTCGGGTATGGTCTCGTCAATGCCCTGACGGCCGTCACGGTAGATTTCGACCCGCCGACCGTCACGCTCGCCTCGACCACCACCGAACCGACCAACAGTTTCCCCATCCCCGTCACGGTGACCCTGAACGAAGCCGCCGCCGACTTTACCGCCGAGGATGTGACGGTCACGAGCGCCGTGCTCCAGAACTTCACGGGTTCGGGGACAACCTACTCCTTCGACCTCGTGACAACCAGCCCCGGCACGGTATCGGCCCAAGTCGAGGCCGGACAGTTTACCGATGCGGCGGGGAACAGCAACCTGGCGTCGAATCTGTTGACCCGAACCTTTACGCCTGCAGGTTCCTTGATCGCGACCATCACCCCGCAAGGGGCGATTGACGCCGGAGCAACGTGGCGGCGTACGGGAACCTCGACGTGGCTCAACAGCGGTGATACGGAAAGCAACCTCCCGACCGGTTCCTATACGGTGGAGTTCAAACCCATCACCGGATGGACCTCTCCCTCCGATCAACTGGTGACAGTCACAAACGGCGGCACAGCCAGCGCCAGCGGGCATTATGCCAGTATCGACTTCACCCTGACCTATGTGGCCGAGGCCCACGGAACGCTCGACGGAGCGACATCGCAGACCGTCTCCTACGGTTCGAACGGAACGCCGGTCACCGCCGTTCCGGAGACCGGATACGATTTCGTGAAGTGGAGCGACGGTTCGACGCTCAATCCGAGAACCGACACGAACGTGACGACCGATGTGACCGTCACGGCCAGTTTTTCGATTCCCCACACGGTCGTTTTTCAAACGGACGGGACGCCGGGCGTGACGCTTTCCGGGGAAACCACCCAGACGGTCTTTCAGGGCCTCGATTCCACACCCGTGACGGCTGTCGGCTCGGCAAATAACTACTTTGTGAAATGGACACTCGATGGTGCGGACTACTCGACCGCCAATCCCCTCACGGTCGCCTCAGTGACTCAGGATATCTCGCTCACTGCGGTCTTCGCCCCACGCTCCCCGATCATCTGGGTTGATTTCGGTTACAACGGATTATCCCAAGGGACTCAAACCGAACCCTTCCACACACTCGCCCAGGGTCTGGCGGCGGTTACGCCGGACGGAACCATCCGCATCACAGCAAGCCAGACGAGCGAATGCATCCGAATCAACCAGCCGGTGCGCATCGAAGCCGTTGATGGAACGGTGCGCATCGGAGTCGTCTCCGAGTAATCGAGACACACGATGGCGCGTGACACGGCATTCAGTCAAACGTTCATGCGGACAAAGTCCGGCGCGATCGAGACCCCGCGGATCATTGCGCTTTCAGGATCGTAAGATCCTTCTTTCTTTCCTCCGGAGTCACCTTCAACCCTTCGAGTTTTCCATTGCGTACCTGTCCCTCGAGAGTAGTGCGATAGGGAGCGTGGAGTTTGAAATCGGCATTCCACCCCTTGGGCCAGGCGGGCAGAAGGAAAATCTTCGACCCATCCGTCTGCAGGATCATGGATTGGACCGTGCGGAGCAACACCCCGCCATGATCCTGGTCGGGTACCCAGTCGTAGTTCGGTCCCCAGAAAGCGGGGAAACGGGATTGGGTGTCAGATCGGGCGGCGCGCTGGAGAATGTTTTCCTTTGCCTGCTGGGCCAACCCGAGATAGGTCATAAAGAGATCGTCCTGCCGCCAGCCGAAAAAACCCCGATCGGCCCGGTTTTCAAGGGCGCGTATGGCCAGATCCTTGTTCGGCGTCGCAAAGGTGGCAAGACGGAAAGGGAACACGCAGTAGAGTTCCGGATTCTCACAATTGCTTTTCTTGTCGAATTTCTCTGCAGGCGCAAACATCTTCTCCCCCTCGATTTCGCAAACGGGCAGGTCGGGCAGTTTCTTCTGGAAAATCGTCCAGAATTCCCTTTGTTCTGCCGTGGTGATCTCTTCCGGAAGTGAAAGCAGGCGCTGGGTGACCGCATGCAGTCCCGCCAGTTCGGGCATGGGGTTGGTACATTCCCACCAGGTTTCACAGGCCTGCGCAGGGTTCATCACTAGTTTTCCCGCGGCATTCGTTTTGTAGTAATTGTTGAAAAAGTCCAGAACGGCTTGCGCGGTGGTCAACAAGGTTTCTTTCGCAAACGTTTTGTCCTGTGTGTAATCGTAGTAGTCCTGCATCATGTAAACCAGTTCAGGACCGGACACCCATTCCCACTTGTGCCAGCGCGCGTCCTGCAGTTTATCGGTCCGATCCTCGTAAGGGGTCCATCCGTAGGACTCATTGAAGACCGCGCCCCAGAAATAGATGCATTCAGGAAAGTAGGCTCCGTCGAAGCCGAAGTATCGCTTAACCCGGAATTTGGAGAGTTTCAAAACTTCGTCCCCATACATGCGCCAGAGGGATCTCTGGAGGTCGAAATCGCCCGACGCGCACATGCTGATGTAAGGGAGCCGGGTATTCTGCCACCAGTAACCCGGTCCCCAAAGCCGGAAGTCAGCGTTGGTGGCCGGATCTCGGTCAGAGGGAACCGTAAAAATACTGCCGTTGTATTTGATCGGATAACGCCCCCGCCCCCCGCATGCGTTGATGAAACGTTGGAGTTGGTAACTCTGGGTGAGCCTTGCGACACCCGGTACTGGTGGAATGTCGCCTTCGGCGATAGATTTTCCGTTGTGGTAAATCTGCATCTTCGCGCTAGTGGGGTCAAAGGTGGCCGCCACATGACTCCACTGATTCACCTCCAGGCAATCATTTTTTACTAATGTCGTAGAACCGGCAATGAACCGCAGGCTGTTACCCGGACACGTGTCAAGAAGAAACCCATTTTGAGCGCCAGGCGTAATCTTGTCCACGATCCGCCCCCCCCCTGCCGGCTGTTTTTCCGGACGAACCCAAGCCTCGATCGAGAACGCTCCGGTCAGGGCTTTGTGCGGAATCGGTTCGACAACCGGCCCCGGTTGAACAACGGTCCAACGGCCCAGAAGACCTGCCTGCGCAACAGACGGTGTTTCCCGGGATTGCGCAAGCGATTGGATCTCGTCAGGGGAAAGTGCCCGGTCGAAAAGACTGACACGAGCCATCTCTCCGGTAAACCGGTTCTGACCAAGCTGATCCACACCCAGGCGGACAGGGTGATTGTTCTCTTCGAGGACCGACGCGGGTTTTTCGTCCTCTGCGGCAGAGATGAATATCCAACTGCGATTCCAGAACGCGCGCCACCACTCCTCATGCTGCTCCCGGCGCGTTTCAAAGGGGATTGATTCGACAGTCTGGATTTGCCGCCCCAGTTGCTGGAGCCAGGCTTCCGGGGTCAAGGGGTGGGCCGTGAGAACATGAACCGCCACCCGGTGGGACTTACCGGCAGGCGTCGTAAGCGTTTTATCATCGCGCCGGATTCCCCGATCGGCGGTGATCAGGGCGCCGAAGATTCGGTTGAAAATGGGGTCTTCGAGGGGATAATCGGACAACCCCTGGATCTTCAGCGTCACTGCAGGTCCAAGGGACTTGCGGTTGTGGTGATACCACCCGATCCGCCCATCGAGATTCTGAAGAATGGTATCGGGCTCGACAATGGTCGGCCCATGCTTCTCGTCCGGCCTGGAACGGTCAGTCTGGATGTCACTGCAAGTGATCGTCTTAAGTTCAAGCGGCTCGGTTCTCCAGAGTTCAAAACGCGCCGTTACCTGACAGGGTTCCGGACTGTCTGCAGTGACATGGATGGTCGGGTGATTGGCATCCACCCAGAGTCGGATTTCAGTTACGGGCTTTGGGGAATCGCGCCCTTCAGGTGAAATCTGAATTCGGATCGTCCCGGTTTCCAGATCCAAAACCTGCTGAAACCACGAACCGGGCGCGAGGGGATTGGGGGACAGGCTGACGATCACCTTCCCAACCTTGCAAAGCCGGGAGTTGTCATCCCAGCTGTCGGTTCGGCTGATGTAGAAATGAAGTTCTCCCTGCGGATTCACCCAGGAATTCAGGCCGATTTCACCATTGCCCAGCGGCATCGAACCCGTGTGATCGAGACTGGGTGAATCCCAGACAACATTGCAGGACGCCAAGGCCTCTGGAACCCGATCGGTTGCCGATAGAAGGTTCGGGAAATAGGCAAGGCAACAGAGCACCCCCCAGAAGAATGACCGTTTCAAAACAGGAACCAACATGTCGAAAATCCTCCTAAAGGTACCCACGAAAGTCATTTTCGTGGGATTCTGGTATTTCGGGGGGCTTTCTGACTTCTACGATTCCCCCCTCGCCTCAAAATTGCCTGACATGAAAACCTCGAACCGCTCAATTCCTCCTGGAGGCAAATGCGTATCCCCTCTCATTTTTGTCCCTCTACTTCCCTGAGCGGGAAACGCGACAAAAGGCTGAGCGATTCAATCCTGACAATACCAGAGTGTTGCAGATCGCATGACCGTTTGCAACAGGGGAAAAATGACCGGATAGCAAAAACGACCCTGCCTGAGACCGCCCCCAGGAATGGGATAGCTCAGGCAGGGTGTCCCTCACACTTCTTATTTGTTCTTGTTTCCGCAGGTTACCGTCAGATGCGCCCTCAACTCAACGCTCAGCATCCGCGCGGATCATCCGGATGCCACAAACCGTCCCGATCTGCTTGTCCGCGGCGGCCTGGAAGCGCACGGTCACTTTCTGCTTGCCCTTCACCAGTTCCGCCGGAATCTTGTACTCGGCGTCGAAGAACTTCGGTTCCTGTTCGGGTGTGCGCCGATCAACGGTCTGCTCACCCACACGCTGCCCCTCGACCTGGATTTCGAACGCCTTCGGCTGCCGCTCGTCGCTGCTGTACGTCACGATCAGCGCCATCGGACGCTCCGGGTCCACGGGGACTTCAAACGAGAACCACTGCCCCCCACTGCGCGCCGCGCGTTCCATCGCACGGGTCACCCGGGCGCCTTCACCCTGGTACTTGTAGTCGGTCTCCGGCTGCATCTCGCCCGGCTGGACGAACGCCACCGTGGCCTGCTCGAGTTTGCGCTGCTTTGCCTGTTCGGCTGCGTACGCGTCGGCCTTCTGCTTCCACTCCTCGGGCGTGTAGAGATCCCAATACGCGCCATAGGCCCGGCGGTGCAGGCGGTAGAACGGCACAAACTCGACGTCCCGGTTCTTCCCCACTCCGTCGGTCCGGAACGTTCCCGGTTTTCCCTCGACCGGCTTGAGCCATTTCTCGATGGGCTGGTTGGCCGACAGAAAAACCGGGATCGTCAGTCCGGCGGACCGGGGCGCGCGCCGCCTTTCCTCGCGCCCCGCCATTTCCTGCTCCACGTCGCCCGCCAGCACCAGCGGTCCCCACATCAGCGCCACGCGGCGCGGATTGTCGGGCAGCGGTTCCTCGTGAAGCGCCTTGGGCAACGTCAACGCAACCGTGTCGCCGCTCTTCCAGGTCCGCTTCAACTCGACGTAGGAGCCCGCCTTCGGCAGATCCTTCACCGCCTCTCCGTTGACCTTCACACTGAACCCCTCACCCGCCCACCAGGGACGACGCAGGGCCAGCGTCCACTCTTTGGGCGACTCGGCCGTAATCTTCAATGAAACCGTCTCCCCTTCCGGGAACGCGGTTTCCATCTCGAGTTTCACCCCGGCGGCTTTCCATTCCGCCTTCGAGGGCGCGTAAACATTGACCCAGAGTTTGTCGCCCGATTCGTAGTACAGGCCATAGGCGTGCAGCGCGTGGCTTTCCATACCCGTCCCCACACAACAGGTGAATCCGCCGTCCAGCATGTTCTCTTCATACTCGCGCCGGACTCCGCGTCCCACCGGCGTCATGTAACACGTCCAGCCGTCCGTGGGATCGATCGAACCCAGAATGTGGTTGTACAACGCCCGCTCGTGGAAATCCGCATACCGGATTTCCGGCTGGAGCGAAAAGAGCGTGCGCGACATCTTGATCATGTTATAGACGTTGCACGTCTCGGCGGTGCGCCCGTCCACCATGTCGTTCAACTTGTCGGGCTGGCCGAAATACTCATTGCGCCCGTGGCCGCCGGTGGCGAAGCTGTGGTGCTGCGCCACGCGGTCCCAGAAGAACCTGGCCGCTTTACCGTCAGCCTCGCTGCCCGTGTAAATATAGCGCATGAGAGAACCCATCAGTTTGGGCACCTGCGTGTTGCCATGCGTTCCGCCCAGAATGTCGCGTTCCTGCGCCAGCGGGTCCACGATGGCGTGGTGCTGGAACTTGTCGGACAGGGCCATCCACCGCTTGTCGCCCGTGTCGGCGTAGAGGTCCGCCAGTACCTCGTTCATCGCGCCAAACTCGGTGTTGAGCATTTTCTGAATCTGCTCGTCGTTGAGTTTGGACAGAATCCCCTCGGCCCAGGCGGCAAACTTGATCTCCACCTCGAGCGCCAGCGGATTGCCCGTGAGACGATAGGCGTCGCGCAACCCGGCATAGATCTTGTGCTCGACATACCACGGCGACCAGAGGCCGTTGAGGTCGAACCCGCCCGAGCGGATGTTACCCTGCGCCACCTCGTTGAAGAGCGTCTTGGCATCGGTCCCCTTGTCATCGGTCAGCGCACCCAGATACCCATCGCCCTGTTTATCCTGAACTTCTTTCAGTTCCTTGACGATGTAGTCGGCCCGCTCCTTGTACCGGACGTCCCCCGTGGCGGTCCACATCAGACTCACCGCCGAGAGGTAGTGCCCGGCAATGTGACCCGTGAGTTGTTTGCCTTTCCCACCGTCCCACCCGCCATACCCGGGCGCCTTCTCCTTCAAACCCGCTCGAATGCGCAGGAAGGCCAACATCCGGTCCGGTTGGAGATCGAGCAGGTACTTGGCGTCGAGATCCTGTGCGTTCTTGAGCGGCCCGCCGGTCAGCCGGACATCGGTGAGCGGAAGCGGACGAGCGGCGTACGGAATCGCGTTCTTGATCGGGTCCGCCGCGCCCGCCAGAGCCGTCCCCACGAGACAACAGGCCAGAACCGACGAAGCGCATACGTTTTTGAAATTGCTCATGGCATCGAATCCTTTTCTTCAGATTGAATAGGCCTGCCCCCAGATTATTTATCCTTGATCCAAACGATCGAAGGCGTCACGCGAGGCCGACGACGCTCTTGCTGAGCAGCGCCGTTGTTCTCGCCCGCCGTGGCGCCGGAATAGTCCACACCGCTTCCTTTGGCCGCTTCCTCCCGCGCCTTCTCGGTCGCCTGGTCACTCCGGTTGTTCCGGGCGTAATGCGGAATCGCCAAGAGAGGCGAACCGTTGGCAAACTGTCCCTTGATTGCCATCACCCCCTCAGCCGCGCCCTTCACGGCCTTGAAGAGATCGGCCTTCCACTCGGTCGTCAGAGGCGAATCGGAACTGAGTACCTGATTGACATCCTGATCCAACCCTTCGATGTTGTAGATCATCGGGCCATACCGCAAAGCCACCCGTCCGACATTCGCGCGAATTTTTTCGCTCGCCTTGATCCGCTGAACCGTCATCGGCAACTCGAACTCGATCTTGTCGCCCGCCTTCCACTTGCGAGTCAGCACCACATACCCCTTGTCCAGCGTGGGCTTGACCGGCTCTCCATTCACAGACATGGAGAGGATTCCGTTCGCCTCGGGCGTTTCCGTATAAAGCGAACTCACATCCCGCTTCGGCGACCGGACCTTGACGGTGAATTCCTTCTCCTGAGCGGGATTGACCGTGATGGCCACCTTGCCGTTCCACGGATAATCCGTCACCTGAACCATCTCGACATCGGTTCCGGCCACCTTCTCGATCGTGGCCGTACTGCCGATGAACAGGTTGACATAGATCGTGTCCTGCCCCCGGGCATATGTCCAGGTGGGGATCATCAGTAACGTCCGGGGGATGTTCCCGACGCAACAGGGACACACATGCCAAGGGGTGCGGGGGCCATCCACCTCGAGCGGGTTCGTGTAATAGAAGTTCTTCCCTTCCATGTCAATCGAACCCAGCAATGCGTTGTAAAGCGTCTCCTCGTACAAATCCACATACTTGGCGTCCTGATAGGCCAGGTTCAGTTTGTACTGAAAGAAAATCATGCCGCAGCTCGAACACGACTCGCAGTAGGCGTGGTTGCCCAGCGAATAGTTCCCGCCAAACCCTTCGGAGGTCTCGCCACTGCCGATCCCGCCCGTCACATAATACTTCTTGTTGACCAGATTGTCCCAAAGCGACATAACGGCGCTCTGGTAATCCACATCGTGCGTTTCGGCGGCCACATCGGCCATGCCCGAGTAAGTATAGATGGCGCGCACGGCGTGCCCCACCGCTTCGTACTGCTGGACGACGGGAAGCTGGCTCTGATCGTATTCGCTGCCATTCTTGCGCGAATCCAGGAGGAACTTGGCCAGTTCGATGTATTTCTGCCCCTTGCCCGCGCCCTCCATGTCGTTCACAAACCGCCCGAACCGCACGAGCGCCTGTTCCATTTCCTGGTGCCCGTCGAACCATTCCTTCTTGGGCGCCGGACCGATGTTGTTGTACCAGCAATCGGCCAGTTTCTTCGCCGCCTCGTACATCCGGGCATCCTTGCGGTTCGTCATCATGTAATGGTTGATGGCCGACTCCAGGAAATACCCCGCCACATACCCCTCATGCTCGCTCCGGGTCCGATCGTCCCACCGCTTCACCTCGGGATCAAGCGTGAAACGGGTCTGGAGGTACCCGTCCGGTTCCTGCGCCGCGAGAATTTTCGGAATCCAGTCCTCGAGCGTCGCCGTCATTTTCTTCTGCGCCTCGATGATCTCCGGGTCGCCCTGCGGGTCCACCATCAGGGCAATACACATCGCCTCGACCGTCTGATGCACCCAGGCGTTCGAGAACGGGTACCCTTTGTGTTTTCCATGCGGCTGTCCCGCCACCGCCTTGGCCGCTTCCTCGAAATTGTCAATACCGCCCTGTGGCAGACTGCGGTTGTTGCAATAGTCAATGCAATGAGGAATCCAATTGACGATCAAGGCCTTGACCCGGCTGCTCCACAACGGGCTGTTCACTTTGAAAGCCTTGGTATTGACCGCCTCGAGCTGTTTGACCGGCGGAGGCAACGCCGCCATCACATTCAGAGTCGAAGAAACCGTGGCCTTGTCATTTTTCGCCGTCAGTTTGAGCACATAATCGCCCGGCTCGGAGAACGTGGCGGTCGTCACCGCCGCTTTTTCATTCTCAAACTTCACCGTACCCGGACCCGACTCCTTGCTCCAGGCCACCGTCGGTGCGGGACCGGTCGGGACAGGCGCAGGCGCCGCCTCGGGACCGCGCCGACGTCCACGCCGCCCGCGCTGTTCTTTTGAACCATACCCGGCCCACCCGTTCAGGTAGGTTTTTCCCGGCAACACCACCACACGATCCACTCCCGCCACCACAGAAAGGGTAGCAGTGGTGGGTTGAGCGTCCGCAGCCTTCTGCGCAGGATCAGGAGGCTGGGCAAACGTCTCGCTCAACAGACACATCACCAGGAGCCCGCAAAACAGAACACTTCGACAAGAAATCTTACAATTCTTCGACATGGGTTTCCTTTCTCTCTGCCTCATCCGGCAGATTTCCGAATAGAATTGTACCCGGGATCACCCCCGGTATGAACACGATGCCCGCCCGGCATCGAAATTCCCCTCTTGAAACCACCCGCCCTCCCCCTGAACGATCAGGGATGAGTCCTGGGGGTTCTTTCCACTTTCTCGACTTTCAGACGCCCGGCATAAAAATCGTCCAGCAACGCAAACGCCTCGGGATCGTATTTTTTCAACCCTTCCCGGCCATTCTCCGGTTTCGCGCCCTTCATCCCCAGGTCGCCATGCGTTCCCACGTACCACATCGTCAATTCGGAGAGAAACTCCTCGCCCCGCCCGCTGGCCGCATACGACCCGACCCAGAGTCCCTTCTCTTTTGAGCGCTTGAGCTGATCCACAAACTTGCGGCGTGTGGCATCATCCAGCCCGCAATCGAAAATCCCGTGGCAAAACTCATGGACACAGATGTCGCGCCCCCGGTAGCGGTCTTTTTCGAGTTTCAGGAGATTCTCCTCCCCGCACGACGACATCAGCCCCCCCATGCCGCGAGTGCGCTCATCCCGGGTCAACCCATTGTATTCGGGCAGTTTCACCCCTTTATCCTGCCGGAACTCGGGCAGGTCGGTCGTCACCTGATCTCGTCCGATGATGTGCAAACGCGCTCCCGCGGCCACCAGATTTGCCAACACCTCGGGCTGATTTTTCAACAACCCATCCAGCCGGTTCCAAGCCTCGTACAGGGCCTCATCCACCACCACCTGGTGGGACTTGATCGGAATACCGTGGTAGTCAAGCCGCTTCGAGAAGAAATCTTCCTCCGGCGGATTGATTGTAACAATCGAGGGGCAACCCTCAGGCGCTCTCACATCCCCCCCTGCCCGTCCCGATCTCGCAGAGCAGGCGCTCAAGACAACCAGAAAGAGAAAACAGAAAAAAAGATCGCGTTTCACGGAATGAATTCCTTTCTACCCCGATTCAGAACTGGATTTGCAGATTCAAAAGTTTACTCGTGAACAATTTTTGAATCCGCGGGATGGGAAACCCCAAATGTACTCCCTTTTCTTGTCGTTGCGTTCCGATCTTGTCTCTTTTCCAGAGCCGTGTCAATGAAATTCTCGACTGTAAAATAGGCCTGATTGTGATCCGAGATTTTCCATTCCCCCCTGGGAAGTATTCCTCACACTATCCACAGAGAACCAGAAACAGAAACGTGCTCCACCTCCAGTCGCACCTCGTTTTTTTTCACGTGCATAATATCTATTTGTGAAAACTCATTTACAAATAGAGTCTCACAACCGGATGGCGACACAACGGCCGCGCATATTCCACATGGGCCCCGTCACGGGCCGCAATAAAAGTACTCAAGTGAAAACAGGAACCTAAAAGAATCTACAACATTTACTCTTCTTTACTACAAATGCAGAAACATAAGCCATTCTTTGATATGAAGTGGTCATTTAGATTTGTACAACATAAAACAGTAACAAAACACAGAAGAGTACTCACTTTTGAACAACTGCTTCAAAAATGAACACGCGCAAAGAGGCCAAAATCGCGCCGATACAGAAAAATGGCGATCCGAAAACCATCCGTTCAGAAGTTTTCCCCTGATTTTTGCGCACCAAATGCTCGCATCAAATTTAGACGCGAAACGGAGTCGAACTGGCCCAAATCTTGCTATAAATAGATGCGTATTGCTGATACATGTAGCAGTGCAAAAATCTTGCAGTGACAGTGAACCGCTTGCAGCACAAGCCTTCTGTCCTGACGAGAAGAAAAATTTTCCGCGAACATCGGGAAAAATTCAAAACTCAAAAAGTTACGGCCACCGGAGAGGACTTCGTCACAATGGATTATTCGAGAATCGCCCGCCATTCGCACCCTGTACGCCCCATTTTTTTTCTCTGTACCCTGCTACTCTGCGCCCTGCCTGCCTATAACGCGCAGAGTCAGGAGAGAACAACAGGAACCGTGGTGGCGTGGGGGAACAATTCATACGGCCAACTCCGGCTCCCCAACCCCAATAACCAATTCACCGCCATCTCAGCCGGCGATACATTCAACCTGAACCTGAAATTGGATGGTTCGATTGTCGCGCTGGGAACCAACAAGTACGGCCAGTGTACGGTCCCGACTCCCAACACCGGCTTCACCGCGGTGGCGGCAGGATGGGGGCATGCGCTGGGACTGAAAGACGATGGGTCGGTGATCGCCTGGGGACGCAATGACGACGGGCAGTGCGAAGTGCCGGAACCCAATGAGGACTTCATCTCGATCGCCGCCGGCTCGCGCCACAGCCTGGCTCTGAAATCGGACGGCTCGATTCTCGCCTGGGGCGACAACAGCACCTCGCAAAGCCTCCCACCGACCTCGGTGGTCGGTTTTCAAGCCATCGCCGCTGGCACCAGCTACAGTCTGGCTCTGCAAAACGACGGTTCGCTCCTCGCCTGGGGCGACAACACCTACGGTCAACTGAATCTCCCCACCACCAATACCGGCTTCACCGCCATCGCGGCGGGAAGCGCCCACGGTCTGGCGTTGAAAGAGGACGGCTCGATTGTCGCCTGGGGCCAGGATCTCTACAAGCAGTGTCAGGTTCCCGCCCCGAACAGCGGGTTCATCGCCATCGCGGCGGGCTGGCGCCACAGTCTGGGCCTGAAATCCGACGGCTCGATTGTCGCCTGGGGCAACACTTCCTACAACCAATGCCGAGTCCCCACCCCCAACACGGCCTTCATCGCCCTCTCCGCCGGCCAGTACCACTCGGTGGCGATCCAAAGAAAAAGTTCCCTGAAAGTCTCGATTCTCCCCCCTCACGCTGTAACCGCCGGAGCCAGATGGCATTTGACCGCTGAAAACCCCAAAACCTGGCACAGCAACGGCCAAACCATTTCCCTCCCGGAAAACACCTACACCCTCGAATACAAGGACGGCGTGTACGGATGGGACCGCCCCACCACCCAATCCGTCACCGTTCTGCAAGACCTCCTCACTTCCGTCACAGCCGTCTATACTCCGCACATCTGGACACTCTCGACAACCGACACCCTGAACGGATCGGTTTCCATTTCCCCGAATCGCACAAAATTACCTCACGAAAGCCTGGTCACGCTAAAGGCGCAGCCGGAATCGGGGTACTCCTTTACGCACTGGACCGGCGATATTCCTGCCGGCTCCGCTTCGGTCAACCCGCTGACCTTCGTCATGGATGCCAACAAGGTTGTGGTCGCTCACTTCGCGAAAAAAACCTATACCGTCTCCGCACAAGCGGAAAACGGGCGTGTGATGGCCATGCCCGACTATGCCGTCTATCCAGACGGTACCACCGTAACCCTCTACACCATCCCCAACCCCGGTACCCGGTTCGATAACTGGCGAGGAGACATCCCCGCCGGAAACGAGTCCGCCAGTTCAATCACCTTGACGATTAAAGGCGACACCTCCGTCACCGCCGTGTTCAAACAAATGCAGGGACAAATTGTCGGATGGGGAAACAACAGCCAGAACCAACTGGCTGTACCCGCCCCGAATACCAGCTTTACTGCGGTGACAGCCGGTACCAACCATAGCCTGGGACTCAAATCCAACGGTACTGTCGTGGCTTGGGGGAATAACCAGTATGGCCAGTGCAATCCGCCCACTTCAAACACCGGCATCACCGCCATTGCCTCGGGAAGTCTGCACAATCTCTGTCTGAACGCCGACGGGGTCATTCAGGCGTGGGGACGCAACACCTACCAACAATGCGAGGTTCCCAGCCCGAACACCGGGTTTGTGGCGATTGCGGCGGGTACCTACCACAGTCTGGGGCTCAAAGCCGACGGATCCGTTGCCGCCTGGGGATATAACCGGTATTTCCAGTGCGACGTACCGGAACCCAACGCAAATTTCGTCGCCATTGCCGCCGGCGCAAACCACAGTCTGGGACTGAAAGCCGACGGATCCATTGTCGCTTGGGGACTCAATACGTCCAAGCAATGTGCCATCCCCACTCCCAATTCCGGTTTTCTTTCCATCGCCTCCGGTTCCGTGTTCTCGATGGGACTGAAAGAGGACGGCTCAGTCGTCGTCTGGGGAAACAACTCGTATGGGCAGTATAAGATTCCCTCGCCCAACACCGGGTTCCGCGCAATTCATGCCGGGGCTACTTATGTCCTGGGAATCAAAACCGACGGTTCAATGGTTACATGGGGCAACAACACCGCGAATCAATGCACACTACCCGTCTCCAATTCCGACTTTATCGGAGTGGCCGGAGCAACCAACCACACCCTGGCCATCAAGAGAGAAGGACTTCTGCAAATCACCGCCGCCCCGCAACAAGCCGTAAGCGCCGGAATCCAATGGCAACTGACCGATGAGGCAGACGGCGGGTGGCATACCCTGGATGAAACAGTCCGATTCACGGCCGGGGTCCATAAGATCCTGTTCAAGACTGCCCCCGGATGGGGAACCCATACGCAACAGATCTCCATCCAGCCCGATCAACTCAATTCGATCCCCGTAGAATTTCTCAAAGCGTGGACTCTGACAACCCAGGCCGATCAGGGCCGGATCATCCTCTCGCCCAACCACACCGTTCTGGATATCCCCAATCAGGTCAACTATGTGGACGGTTCCACCGTCACCCTCTACGCCTCCCCCAATCCGGGCTATCAATTTGCCGGTTGGACGGGCGATATCCCGGCTGGCAAGGAATCCGAGAACCCCCTCGTCTTCACCATCCAGACCGACACCGTTCTGACGGCTGAATTCACCCAGAACCCCGGCGCAGTACGCGCCTGGGGCCTGAATACCTACCAACAATGTTCCGTTCCCCAACCCAACATCGGGTATGTGGCGGTAGCGGGTGGAACGAATCACAGTCTCGGATTGAAAGCGGACGGGTCGGTCGTCGCCTGGGGCTACAACCGTTATACCCAGTGCAATGTGCCGGAACCCAACACAAATTCTGTGGCCATCGCGGCGGGTGTGTCGCATAGCCTCCGGCTCAACTCCGACGGCTCGATCACCGCTTGGGGAAGCAACAGCGCCGGACAATGCAAAATCCCCCTCCCGAATTCCGACTTCATCGCCATCGCCACGGGCGCCAACCACAGTCTGGGGCTGAAAGCAAACGGCTCGATTGCCGCGTGGGGAAGTGGGCAAGTCCCCTATGCTTCCATCCCGAATCCCAATCGGGACTTCATCGCCATCGCGGCGGGGACAGGGCACAGCCTGGGCCTCAAGTCGGATGGTTCGATTGTGGCATGGGGAACCAATAATCAGGGTCAATGTAACATCCCCTCCCCCAACACCGATTTCGTCGCCATTGCCGCAGGCGGGAATTTCAGTATGGGCCTGAAACTCGACGGCTCGATTGTCGCCTGGGGTTATAACGGTTACCGCCAGTGCAACATCCCCACCCCCAACACCGGATTTGTCGCTATCGTCGCGGGTACAAACCACGCGATGGCTCAGAGGGGGGATGGTTCCATTGTCACCTGGGGAGACAAACGCAGCGGACAAACCACGGTGCCGGGAGCCAACAGCGGCTATCGGAATATCGCGGCTGGCGCCAACTACAGTCTGGCCATTCAGGATCCCATAAATCTTGTGCAAGTCACCCTCACACCAGCAGATGCCGTCACCGCAGGCGCCCAGTGGCGCCTGGCCCACGAAGCCGACGGCGTGTGGCACAACAGTGGTGACATGATTGAAAGCCAGACCACCTCCTGCACGGTGGAATTCAAAGACCTGGCAGACTGGAACACCCCCGCCGACCAAATCCTCGACCTTGTTCTGGACGCGCTCACCACCACCACAGCCGAATACACTCCTCTGGCCTGGTCCCTGTCGGTAAGCGCCCAGGGAGACGGCTCGGTGGCTCTGGATCCCGAAGCCACCGAATTTATCCCGGGTGCCACGGTCACCCTGACCGCAATCCCCAATTCCGGTTCTCAATTCCAGGGATGGACGGGCGATGTTCCGGCGGGACAGGAAATGGCCAATCCCCTGATCATCGTCATGGATGCAAACAAATCCCTCGTGGCCAACTTCGCCCGCATCCAGTACCCCCTGACGGTTCTGGCGGTAAACGGCAGCGTTCTCAAGACTCCCAACCTGCCTCTCTATGACCAAGGCTCGCAGGTAATGCTGGAAGCCATCCCCGATCCGGAGTACGACTTCGTGGGTTGGAGCGGCGACGTTCCCGCCGGACACGAAACCGACAACCCGCTAACGATCACTCTGGACGCCCCCAAGACCCTCACAGCCCTCTTTACGCTTAAACAGTTTTCACTCACGCTTCAGGCCGAAAACGGCTCCGTCACCCCGGTGCCGGATCAGCCCCTCTACCCGTATGGCACTACAGTGACCCTTGAGGCGGCGCCAGATGAAGGGTTCCGTTTTGTCGGATGGAGCGGCGACGTGACCGGCACCACCCATCCCCTTGAAGTCGTCATGGACTCGAACAAGACGATCTCAGCCAATTTTGAACTCCGGCAGTACGCCCTGGTTGTCGAATCGGAAAACGGCAGCGTGATCAAGACCCCCGATGCCCCGACCTACTCCCACGGCACAACCGTCACTCTGGAAGCGGTGCCGGACTACGGATACCGATTCAGCGGGTGGAGCGGAGATGTCCCCAACGGAGCCGCACATACAAATCCGATTGAAGTCGTTCTCGAATCCACCAGAACACTCACCGCGCACTTCACGCTCCAGCAGTACCCGCTGACGGTTCTGGCCGAGCACGGTTCCGTTTCCGCGCAACCCAACCAGCCGCTCTATGCGCACGGAGCACTCGTCACCCTTCAGGCCACCCCCGTGGAAGGATACCACTTCACCGGTTGGACCGGTGACTCCGTCAGTACCGACAACCCCCTCCAGATCACGATGAATTCGACCCAAACCCTTACCGCCCAGTTTGAGATCAACACCTATCCCCTGACCCTCGAAGCAGAAAATGGGGCCGTGACCGCCTTGCCCGATCTGCCCCTCTATCCGCACGGTTCCCTGGTCACCCTGGAGGCGACACCCGCACCGGGTTACCACTTCACCGGCTGGAGCGGCGACGCCACGGGAACAGTCAACCCCCTCCAGATCACGATGAATTCGGCGATGTCCATCACGGCCCATTTCTCGATCAACGAATACGTATTGACCGTGAACGCCACAAACGGATCGGTGACAAAAGTCCCGGACGCTCCCTTCTATACATATGGCGCCCAAGTGATTCTGACAGCCCTTCCGGAAACAGGATACACCTTCACCGGTTGGACCGGCGATGTGCCGTCCGGACAGGAAACGGCAAATCCCCTTGAAATCACGATGGATGCCGCCAAGTCCCTCACCGCCCAGTTTGAAAAAACGCAATACCCACTGACCGTTCAGGCCGAAAACGGCACGGTTGAGATCGTTCCGAACCAGTCGCTCTACGCGTATGGCACCCAAGTGATACTGCACGCCACCCCCGCCTCCGGTTTCCATTTTATCGGATGGAGCGGTGACGCCACGGACGCGACCAATCCTCTGGAGGTTACCATGGACTCCTCCAAGACCCTGGTGGCGAACTTTGCGCGCAACGAGTACACCCTGACCATCCATGCTCAGGACGGCGCCGTCACAAAATCGCCCGATCAGGCGTTCTACTCTCACGGCGACGTGGTCACCCTCACCGCAACGCCCAGTGAGGGTTACGAATTTGAAAGCTGGAGCGGTGACGCCACCGGAACCACCAATCCCTTGATCCTCGTCATGGACAGTACCCGGACGCTGACCGCCAATTTTATCGCCCTCGAGACGGAACCGGAAGCCTGGTATGCCATTCGGTACTCCCGGTGCGACTTCAAGGAAAACACACTCGAACCCGGCAGCCTTCTATTCCAGGGGGCATCGCTTTTGAGTTCCGTCAACATCCAACTCTTGAAAGGCCCCTCCAACAGTCCCGACATCCCGGGCAAGGTGGCCTACCGCAAATTGTCCACCGTCCCGCTCGTCCGTATCGAAGGGGACATGCGAACCTTCCAATCGTCCGTTTCGATTGAAAAACTGGAAGCCACGGGCTACGTCATGTCCCTGACCGGCCAGAACGCCTCCATCGCCCTGATTGAAGCGGGAAGCTTTGAAAGAATTAAACTCTCCGCCTGCAGCAACTCCATGCCTGAGGACTCTACCACCCCCGAATACGCCTCCACGGCCATTTACTCGACGGGAGAAAAATTCGCGAAATCGGGAAAACTGGAGGCAAACAACACCAAGGTCTATATACAACTGTGCGGAGTGATTCTGACCGACTTTTCCATCAACCAGCCGGTGATTTGCGTCAAGGTGAGTTCGAGAAAATACCTGGCCAATCTGCAAACGGGGGGCCAGCAGAAACGCCTGAGCCTCGGCGGCATCGGGCCTGTGGCCCGTGTTGCGGCGGAGGCCATCGGCCAGACAGCCGAACAAATGCCACAGGACTCCATCCTTCAGGCCCCCTCGATCCACTCCATCCAGACCTGCGGAGCCTCTGTGACGGTGGATCAGATTCTGGCCGATCTCTCGACGGTCAAAACGGCTGGCTGTCTCTTCACACTCGACTCGCAGATTGCGATTCAGGCCAATCTGCGCGCGCGCGAAATCCACAGTAACGAGTCTATTGATCAGTTGGATGCCAGATCCCTCAAGCACGACAACACGTATTTGGGCGGATTCATCGGCTATCCGTCCGAACCGGATAAAATGACCGCCGTCGCGCCGAATATGGGATCCATTTATGGCGGCAAGGGCGTTTCGGGCATTTTCATCGCGGGAATCAAAAAAGATGGAACTCCAGACTGCAATGGCGCCATCCGGAAATTCGCAACGATCGGAAAGATCGGCCAATTCTGGGGCGAAGCGTACTGCAAAACGCTCCCCTCGTTCAGTCCGGCTCAGGGAACCGAATTTACGGTTTACACAAAAAAACCGTAATCCCGATTCTCACATCGGAACCCTCCCCCAAAATTGGAAGCCCGCCGTTCCCATGCAACCGAACGGCGGGCTTCCAATTTTTTCCCCACACCTCCAAAACCTCACGCTTCTGGAGACCTTGTTCCGAGGAACATCCGGCGCAATCCCTTACGGCTTTCCACCTCGGAAGCGAAAAAGCCGTTCCCGCCCTCCACGCAGTCTTCGGGTCGAATGCCCCCCACTTTTCCGATCGCATCCGCAACCCGCTCCGGCTCCGGTTCGAAAATCATCAATCCCTGCTCGATCTGCTTGCGGAATAATGAAAGCCCACTCGCATGTACCAACACCGTCGGTTTTCCAAACGCCAGCGCTTCGAGCGCGCAGGTCGAATAACCGGTCAAATGCACACTTGCGACCTGCAGCAGCGCATAGAGCGAGACTCGGGAAGCGTCCGCCACATTCACCCGTTCCCCAACGGTCAAAGCCATCTGCTCGACCCGGCGCTTTTCCTCGGCGGCCATCCGCGGATGCAATCGCACGAACCAGAAAACATCCGGCGCGCTGTTTTGCAGGGCGGGCAACACAGCCTCTTCCACCCTCTGGCTCGGTTGCAGCGTCACCAGAAACACACGGGAATACCCCGAAGTCAACCGTTTGAGTTCCCCGATCTCCTGCTGCAAAACCGCGTCGGCATGGTACCGGCACTGGTTGAACCAGAGATTGCCACAAGCGACGACACGGCCTTCCTCCACAAGAGCGGGCGAATTGTGCGCATGCAGATCCTGGACATTCTCCCGTCCCCAAACCCAGAAAGCGTCCGGGAAACAGCCATACCCCTCTACCGGCGCTTTCGTCCAGTTGCTGTAACCGAATTCCGAGGCGCTCTGCAATCCATGCTGGATGTCCAGAGAAAAAATTCCCTGACGCGAAGCGGCCAGAATGGCCCCCATTGCCGTCAGACCGTACCAGCAATCCACCACGAGGAAACGCGGACGGGTTTTCCCGAGCCATTGCTCGAAGATACGAGCCACCAGACAGACATACCGCAACCGCGCAGCCACCTCGCTCCAGTCAACCGGACGTCCGAGCAATTCCCCAGCCCAGCGGCCAAACGGCCCAAACCAGGAAGGAGCATTTCTTTCCCATCGAGCGAACTCCCCCGAAACCCGAGCCAGCGACAAACGGCGCCGAATCTCGGCATCCAGACGGCGACGAAGCCAAACCGGCTTGATCTCACGGTTCCCCGGACCCGTTTTCCCAAGATCCCAGACATCAGCCGCCAATCCCAGCCGGTCGAGTTCCCGAACGGCCGGATCGGCGATATAATGAAAAAGACGCCCCTCGCGCAGAAAACACCGATTGGAGTCGGTCAGAATAACGACATCCCGCGCCGACTTTGATTTCTCGCTTGAAAGAAACCGCTCATCCCGTTCAAGAATCCTGAAACGCAGAAAGTCGCTTAACAGAGAGGAAAACGAGCGACCTTTTTTCTGGATGGCAGCCCAACCGGACACACGCTGAGCGGGGGGCTTTTTCCAGGCAAGTTGAAAACCCAACCAGTTGCGCAATACCGGCCAAACCCGCATCTCGAACGCTTCAAAGGATTCAACCGGATTTTCTCTCTCGAAACTCCCGAAAGCGCTTACAATCGCTTCGCAGTCCATGCCAGGCTCCCCTGTTTCTCACCCACACCGCCTCAGTCGTGCGTCCAATCTCCCCGTAACACAACGGCAGAGAGGATACCCCTCTCTGCCGTTGTCAAAACTCCTTCTTGATCGTCTCACGACCCATCGGACGTGTCCCAAAACACGCTCCCCATTCAGGGAAGATCCCCTCATCCCACCTGTGGGTACTGCCACGAAGCGCGGTACTCACGCTTCAACAACTTGTTCGCTTCCGGATCGTTCAGGATCGTCTCCTTCTCTCCATCCCACGCCAGGCTCCGCCCCGTCTTGAGCGACAGCATCCCCAGGAGACTCATCGCCGTGGAACGATGCCCGATCTCGATGTCGCAAACCGGCCGCTTGCCTGTCTCGACACACTGCATGAAATCCGCCCACAGTTCACGAATATTCTGATCGTCCGGCTTGTTCAACTTCGGATCTTCATGCACCACCGGTTTGCCGCCATCCGCCGGATAGAACGTCCACCCATCCTGCCACCCCATGTGGAACGTCCCCTCGGTACCATAGAAGTAACACCCGATACTGTGCTTTTCCGCGTTATTGGCGGCGAATTGACGATGCTCCCAGACGGCCGTGAACGACTCGAAATCGAAATTGACCACCTGTGTATCGGGCGCGTCTGTGTTGTCCTTCTTGATGAAACGCCCCCCGGTCGAATAGACGTGCCTGGGAAATTTCTCCTCGGTCCACCAGAGAATCTGATCCAACCAATGGATGCCCCAGTCGCCCAACTGCCCATTGGCGTAATCCAGAAACATCCGAAATCCCTTGGGATGGATCATTCTGTTATAGGGCCGGAGCGGCGCCGGGCCGCACCACATGTCCCAATTGAGTCCCTTGGGCGCCTCGGAATCCGGCACAGGCGCACCCGCGCCGCCACCGTAATGCACAAAGGCCCGCACCATCCCCACCTTACCCGCTTTACCCGACTTTAGAAACTCGATACCCGACATATTGTGCGGCGAAACACGCCGGTGCGTTCCCACCTGTACGACCCGGTTGGCCGCCCGCGCGGCATTGACCATCGCCCGCCCTTCGAGAATCGTATGACTGATCGGTTTCTCGACATACACATGCGCGCCCGCCGCAACCGCCGCAATCGTGATGAGCGGATGCCAATGGTCCGGTGTCGCGACAATCACGATCTCCGGTTTCTCTTTGGCCAGCAATTCCCGATAATCCTCATACCGATTGGGAGAATCTCCGGTCGCTTTTTCGACACGTTTCACAGCCGGATCGAGTTGGTTGGCGTCCACATCGCACATCGCCACCACCTTCGAATTCCCCGCTTCGATCGCCGTGTTGAGGATATTCATCCCCCACCACCCGCTTCCGATCAGAGCGATCCGGTACTTTTTGTCCTTGCCCAGAACATGAATCGCAGGCCCTGCCGACAGATACACCCCCGCCGCGGCCGCCTTGGTCAGAAAACTCCGGCGCGTTACCAGCATCTGAATACCTCCCCCATGCGATCTGGAGTAACAGAAATCATCCCCGTCTCAGGTTACAGGACAATCCCGGCTCTCCCCTATCAAGACACACCAGCCTGCCAGAAACCCGAACCGTTTTCAAGTCCACCGGCGGTACTTTACCGCATCCCACCGAGCGCAAACAATACTTTTCTCACAGTCCGGACGCAGAAACCCGGTACTTGAAAAAAGGCCGCAAATCGCATCCCCGTTACACCTTGGAAAAACCCTTGCTGTCCCCTCCAGCCACCTTCCGGAAAAGCCCCTCCGCCACCCGCGCCGCCTGCGCATAGGTAAACCCCCGCGCTCGCATGCGTCCGGCCTCGGAAGACTGAATCTGCGACTCACGATCTTCGAGGACCGAGATCAATCCCTGCGCCATCCGAGCGGGTTGAGCCGGATCGAAATAAACCGCCCGTTCTCCGGCGATCTCGCGAAATACCGGCAGATTCGACACCACGACCGGCGTCCCACACCCCATCGCTTCCAGAACCGGCAAACCAAATCCTTCCGCAAAGGATGGCATCACAAAAGCCCGGGCATGGCGGTACAGTTGCGCCAGGTCCGCATCTCCCGGATTTGCCAGACACACAACCCCTTCGGGCAAGCCCCCCTCCGCTTCTCCAAACAATTCGCCCCCCTTTTTTCCACCCTCAGGAGTCAGGAGACATAAAGAAAACGTCTGGCGGATGGCGGCAGGCAACTCTCGCCAGGCTCGTAACAACCCGTTGGTGTTCTTCGAGGGATTTGAAGAACCGAAAGCCAGCACATACGGCTTTCCCCCCAGCGCCCCATCAGCCGGCAAGTCCCCCGCCACTTCCGAAGGAGAATCGCTCAGAAAACAGGGACGTAAACCGGGGTAAGCCACCTGTATCCAATCGGGAGAAAAACGAAACCCCTCCTCGAGATCGCGCTTGACCGCGTTCGAAATCACAAGTATCCCCTGAATCATACCCAAGCGCTTCAAACGGTTGATATAACGCTCCCGCACACCGGCGGGCCAGATATCGAGATACTGCGAGCGAATCTGCCAGGGAATCAGATCGTAAACAGTCGCCGTAACCGGCAAACCTCTCCCGACGGACCAGTCAAATGGCCCATGCAACGGGCTGCTGATATGCAGGACATCCAAGCCGTTTTTCCGCGCCGCTCCATCCAGAGCACAAGCGTCTGGAGCAGGGAAAAAACCCCACGCGCGCAGTTTCGACCGAAGCCGTCCCTCTTTTCTGGAAACGACCGGCACAATACCCGCGGCGCCCTCGCACCGGATATCCGGCTGCGGACGCTCGGCATCCCAGAACAATACGATCTCCAGGGGCGCCCCGGCCTCCTGCCCCGCCTGACGCGCCTGAGCCATACAAAGAAGCGCCTCCGTCAATCCACGCGTATAATGCCCGATCCCCCGGTACGCATCTTCACCCTGCAAGATACGGACATCCACTCCCACACGTAAAGACGGACTTCCAGTTCTCCCCATTAAACCACACGCTCCACGACGAGTTTTACGGAGTGCGCCCATCCGCACCGATTCCAAAAATCCATAAGAAAAAAAGCAACATTTCCTCTTCCCATCCCCCCGGACCCGATCCTCCCTGATCTTTCCTCAGCAGAAAACCTTTCAGTAGGTTTCTCCCAGTTCTTCCTCTTCTTCCTCCCCACCCAATGAACCGTTTTCCAATTCAGTTCTCCGCCCACGCGAGAATATCCGAAAGATTGAATCATGTCTCTGATCCAGAATTCGATCCGAGGACAGTGCCCTCACCGTCCGAGAATCCGGTTGTTCGTTGGAGTGTTTTCCCCTGCCAGTCGGTTCCCTCCGGCAGAGATAATTCCCACCACATCAGATCTTTGTAAGAATACCAGTACCCAGTGGAAAACACCTTCACCCGCACCAGCTCAACCGGGACTCCCAAAGTCGCCGGTGACGGCTCGGGTCCGCGAATCGTGTACAACGCCAGTTTTTCCCGGTAAATCCGCGTCCACATTTCCCGGATCTGCTCCCGACGTTTCTCGTCCGAAACATAAATATAGGTATTCAGGACCGGAATGGAAGCGTTATACAACCGCATGGGGTAGCTCCATCCCACCACAATCTTTCCATCAACTTCCGGCGCGAGGGCTTTCATGGCATCTCGATGGGTGTAGGTAGGATTCCGGTAGATCACGACCCAGGCGGCACCAATCCCCGGAAGCAAAATGGCCACGGACACACATACGGAAAGAAACTGGCAAAACGATCGAAAATCAAAAATCCGACATAAAACCAGGAACGCGACGGCAGTGGTCACTCCGGCACTCAGAATTGTGAACCAGATCAATTTCTGGCCGGTGGAACCCGGCAACCCGGCGCTACCAACTTGAAACCGCAACACCCATAAATACGCCAAGACACAATATCCGGCAAACATCCCTCGCCGCGACACAGTCTGGAGCATCTGTGTCCGGAAAATCGGCAGATAATCCCACGCACCGACAACCAGCACCGAGACGACCGGCAATATCAGAAAATGCTTCCGGCTGGGAAAGTCGTAATCGGAAGTAAACATGTTCTGTATCTCGAAAAAAAACAGAACACACAACAAGACAAGATCGCCGCTTCTTCGCATCGTGAATGTTTTGTGGAGAAACACCGGGAGCGCAACCAAAATAGCAAAGTAAAGCCACGGACTGTAACGAAACAAATTGGCTCGAAAAATGGAACGAAGACCGACGACAAGATCCGAAACCGCGGGTTCTCGTACCCGTTCACCACAAGCATTCCGTATCCAATTCAGATCATAGAACAAATCGCGGCCATGGAGGAAACGGACGACACCCCAATACAAAAAAGCGCAGAACCCGCAGGCCAATATAAAACAAAAAACAGAACGCAACAGGCTCCTTTTGCCGAAGCGCCAATTCCAGATAACCACGGCCATGAAAACAGCCGGTATCAGAAAAAAATTGTTCGGATAAACAAAAGCCACGCACGCCGTTGCGATTCCACCGGCCCAAGCCGATTTCCACCCGGTTAAAGGGGAATCACTCTGTAACAGAGTCGAGTAACCCAATCCCAACACGCAAAGCAAGGCCAAGGCCCGCGTCAGGGTCGGCTCGGCCGTACGGCTCGCCAACAGGAAATTGAAATCGGTCAACAGGTAAAACAACCAGACCACCACAATCCAGCGTGGGTTGGAAACGCCGTTCCTCCCCTCTTCACCCGATCTTTTGAGCGAAGCATTCAAAATGAGGGATAAGAGAAGCAGGAGAATCAAACCGGCTAAGACGGCTCCGCCTCGGAGGCCATAGAAGGTATTGCCGAAAAGTTCCAGTGCAACCCACGTCAACAAATTCAGAAGATAGGCGAAAGGCCCCCCGTCATCCGGAACAAACGGAATGGCCTGGTGCGAGAGAGTGCCATAATGGAAAAGATTGAAAGCGGGAATGGTGTAATAAGTCTCATCTATGGCGCCATATTGCGCCACATTCCACGGTGGCGCATCAGAATCCAGATACAGACATCGGGTCAAAAGATAAAGGGCACACAGAACGCCCCCCCATATCCATCTGCGAGAACGAAACGTCTCGAAGACAGGCAGAAGACGGTTTTCCAGCGGGCAATCTGCGCTAGTTGAGCCTAAATCCCGTTCCATTCCTTACGACCCCGACAAGGAGCCATCTCCCCCTTCCAAGAAATGCTTTCATTGTGTAGGCCTCTGCACACAATTCTCACAGAGTCTGATTCTCCATGAAACCTCTTAAAATGTTTCGCCCATTTCTTCCTCTTCTTCTTCCTCCTCTTCCCCCACCGCCCACGGATCCACCACCAGACGTGGTCCACGCCGGGCAATCGCAAGCAATTGAGCTCGCAGATCCGTGTCGTACTGAACCACCAGGGCGGATATGATCCAGAAATAAGCCGTCAGTTCGATCGTATCGAGTCTGGAGCCGAAAAAATTCGCAGACATCAACCCCATGCACATCCCCACGCTCGCCAATCCCAGCGATCGCATGAACTCATCGCGGGCGTAATGATAAACATGCAGACAATTCTTGAGAATCAGAAGAAGGGCCAGGACAAATGCCACCAGAGCGAAAACCCCCATCTCGGCTGCGATTCCCAGGTAGGAGTTGTGCGGATCGCGGTTCCACAACTCCGAATTGTACTTTCCGACAAGTTTTGGGAATGTCCCATACCCATGTCCAAACCACGGGCGTTCCTGGAAAAGTTGATACCCCGCCTTCCAGATCGCCATACGTCCCTGGGAACTGGAATCCATCTGTTTCGTAACTCCCTCCAGTTTACCCGGAGTCTGTTCTTCCTCGATCCGTGCGCCAGCGTCGAATGTGCTTACTCTTTGAGTACTCCGAGCGCTTGCAGGCGTCCACTCATCGATAGAGGCTGGGCGGAATGTTCCATAGATCAAACGCCCCGAAATCGTTTCGGGCAGGTACTGGGGAAACAGAATGGCCAGAACCAACCCCACCATACCCAACAGAAACAACCGCTTGGAACGGAACCACAACGTCCCCAGAATGGCCAACGTGAACGCCATCAGCCCTCCGCGCGAGTTGGCAAGCGTCATGGCCCGTCCACACATCAGGAACGGAATCAGCAGAAGCCAGGAACGTTTATCACGCCAATAACAGAGGAAAAATCCGAGAAAGATCAACGAATAATAGACAAAGAACGCCCCGGTTGCATTGGCCTGCCCCAATACCCCTTTAACGCGAATCTTGTCCCAGGTTCCCGCAGGACCAATATCGTAGGATTCCTTCATCGTCAATACCGCGATCGCCGTCAGAGACGTGCAAATAGCCACCACAATGAACCGTACCCCGCGTTCGTTGCGCGCCATATTCACAAACAGGAAATAAACCAGGAAAGGAGAGATCCAGCGTTTCAGACGGATAAACTGTTCCAGAAAACTGTCCGTCCCCGTATCAATCCCCACCCGCAAGACAGACATACTGCTCAGAATCACAAAGATCAGGACCGGCAAATCCGGAGCATGAAACCGCAATAGTGGCTCATTCAACTGCGAACGCTGCATCAGCCACTGAAACAGAATCGGAACCATCATCAGATTGGTCAAATTCATCCCCATCAGAAGCCGATTGAAATCGCCCGCATACTCGCCACTGAACGGGATGTACATGGAAAAAGCGATACTGGCCCAATAGTACTGAGGACGCAACCAGGACGCCGCCATTAAACCGGCCATTCCAACCAGACCGATCGTTGCCAGAACAAGGGTGGGGATCGAAATATCCCGGTAGGGATAGGTGATAATAAAAATAGCAAAAATACCCCCGAAAATGACACTGTAGAAAACCCGTTCACTCGGGGGACGCAACTCGTGCGACTTGTCAAACGCGAACGTCTGAAGGCGAATTCGCTGTTCATCCATGCGGACATTCCTTACGGGTCAGGGAGTCATTCGCCTCAGGCGCTCCCCACGTCACCACCCCACGATCGAGCAGAAAATGCCACATTCCCAGAAAAGCCGCCGCATTCAGCATGACAAAATAGTACGGCAACGTCATCAACTTCGAAAATCGGTGCGACCCTTTGAAGAAAAAACCCGCGGCAGCCAGAAGATAGCACAAAACTTGTCCGGCCAGAAGAATCCGGTAAAGACCGGCATCCACCCAAGTTCCCAACTGGGAAAGCGACAGAACAATCCCCGTACCTCCCGCCAGAATCAACCAGATCGGTGAAACCACCCGTAGAAACTTGTGACAAACCATCTGCGCCAGCAAACGCCACTGTCCCCGCTTCCCGGAAAAATAGTCCCGAAACAGAAACAAATGCTGACAATTGCCCACCATGATCCGCACCCGCCGCCGAAACTCCACCTCAACATTGCGCGACTCATCCTCCACGGCCACCGCATTCGGCTCGTAAAGCGTCCGGAAACCCCGCAACGAAACGGTGATCGGCACTACAAAATCGTCATTCACCAAGCCGGGACGCAAAACCGGATACAGATCGTGCCGCAACGCATACAACGCGCCCGAAGCTCCCAGAAGCCCCCCCGATTCGCTTTCCTTGGTCCGGATATACCCCTCGTACCGCCAGTACAACCCGACCCCTCCGGCATTGCGGCCCCGAACCCCACCCGCCACATAGCGCCCGGCCACGCAACCGACAATCGGATTCACAAACGGCTTGACCAGCAAACTAACCGCCTCACGATTGATCAGGCAGTCCGCATCCGAGAACACCAGAATGTCACCCCGCGCTTCCTCCCCACCCCGGTTCAAAGCCGCCGCCTTGCCCAACGGGGCACCCAAAGAAACCACACGCGTGGCCCAATAGCGCCCCCCTCCCAGATAACGCTCAAAAGCCTGGCGAGCCAGCTCGGCTGTCGAGTCACTGCTCCCATCGTCAAGAATCAACACCTCAAGTCGCTCTGGCGGGTAATCCAACTCGGCGATATTGCGAATTTTGGCCTCGATATGGCGTGCCTCATTGCGAGCCGCCACCAGAAAGCTCACCGTCGGTTCAAAAACACCCGGACGAATCACAGGTTTCGGACGAATCGGCGCCAGTAACCCCAAAAGAAGCGGGTAACCCGCATAGGTAAAAAGCAGAAGGGCAAGAGAAAACCAGAAAAGAAACTCGACAAAAATCATCAAACACCCCCCAGCTGCCAGAAAAGAGGGGCATCTCCCCGCCCCTCTGATCCTTATCGGCAAACTCAGGTTCCCGGTTTAGAACAATTGCTGGCCGACCGCCAACACATACCCGTCAATAGTTGCCGTAATAGTACTTACGCCAGATTTGAGGCAGGAAACTCCGGACATTGTTGATCACATAACCCAGCATCCGGATCTCCAGACGGGCAATGCGTTGACGCGCTTCCTGAATCTGCTCGCGTTGCGTCTTGCGCGCCCGCAACAGAAAGAGCATGCCATCGCTGCGCGTTCCCACCGTCAAGGCATCCGTCGCCAGCAACACCGGCGGCGTATCGAGAATAATCAGCGAATAACGCTTCCTCAGAATATCGAGCAGGCGGGTCATGTTGTCGCTGTCAATCAACTGCGCCGGATTCCGCCCACAAGGCGCCGACATCAGCAGATGCAACCCGCTCTCTGTCCGCACAATGCAATCTTCCAGAATCGCATTCGGATCTTCGGCCATCAACACATCGTTGAAATTCGATGATCCCGCCACCCCCAGATAGCGGTGTACCTTGGGATGCCGCAAATCCCCGTCGAGCAGAATCACCCGGTCGCACAAATCCTGGGCCATTGTCATGGCCAGATTCACACTGGTCAGCGTTTTCCCCTCACCGCGCGCCGAACTGCTCAGCGCCACCACTTTCCCGAGCGACATGTCCACGTCGGGTGTCGTCGCAAACGTGTGCAGGATATTCTTACCCAGCAACCGATACTCCTCACACACATGGTCCTGAGGGTCGTAAAAGCTCAAAATTCGAGGATCTGGACGCAACGAAATCTGCGCAATCCGGCTCACAGCATCCGGATCGCGTTCCGGACCCGGTATCGGAATCTCGCGCCGGCTTCCCCGTCGCCGAAGTGTCCGACGCCCTCCTCCGGCGCCCCCGCCGGTGCGGCGAGCCGATGATATATTGAAAGCGGGAACCGAATCCTCCCCGGAATCGCCTTCCGGCAATCGTTCGTACGCAGGACCACTCCACGAAGCTTTCTTATCCGCAAGATCAGGCGGATAAAGAACATCGCTCTCCGCCGCTTCTTCCGGCATTTTTTGCCCAGGCGCAGGGGAAACGCCCCCCGCCCGTACCAGTTCGGAGGGATACAACGCCTCTCCGCCAGCCCCGGACATCTGGGGCGGCAAGGGAACCGCAGCCCCGCTCCCACTCCCCAAAGAATCCGCCGACTCTTCTGCCGGCATAAGAATCTCGGACTCAGGAACACCGGACGGATTGGCCAGTTGCTCACGCGCCTCTTTCGCTTTGCGGATCTGGTCAAGAAAACGACTCACTCTTCTACTCCGCCCCCGTCATTGCCTCCGGCCTTGCCAACCAAGACCGCCCTGCTCTGTGCATCCCTCGTCAAACATTGAACCTTTGTCACACGCCCTCTCAACTGGCGGTGAGCAGAGTTCGCCGCATCCCGCGCGGGGGCGAAATGGCAACCGGCTTGGTCAACCGGCCAAACTCGCGCAAAACCGCCCGCGCCGTATCCGCCGTCACTTCCGCATTGCGTTTGGCATACTCCGCCAACAGACACCGGTCGCAAGCGGCATTGATCACACGCGGCACCCCCTCCGAGAACCCATGAATCAAATCCAGCGCTTCCTCGCTGAAGAGCCGAACCCCCGGCAACCCCGCCACATCCACCCGGCGCTGAATATACTCGCACGTGTCGGTGAACGAAAACGCATCGAGGTGGCAATTCACCACCACCCGCTGGCGCAACTGACACAACTCGCGCGAAGCCAGTTTATCGCGCAGTTCTTCCTGTCCCACCAGAATAATCTGCAGGATCTTCTCTTTTTCCGTCTCGATATTCGACAACATCCGGATCTCTTCAAGCACCACGGCATCCAGATGCTGCGACTCGTCAATAATCAGGACCACATTCTGCCCCTGCTGCATCTGATCCACCAGGTATTGCTGGATCCGCTCGACCCGCCGGTACGTACTCCGTTCCTCGCACGCAATCTGAAACTCATCCATGATGGATTGCAGCAGATCGCCCCGCTTGCGCGGCGGATGCACCACCAGCGCCGTCTGCGTGTCCGCTCCCAGACGCGACAGCAGAATCCGGCACAGCATCGTCTTGCCTGTGCCAATCCCCCCCGTCAGCACTCCAAACCCCTTGCGGTATTCCACAAGATACAGCAAACCCGCTATCGCCGCCCGATGCTGCTTGCTCGGGAAAAAAAACGAGGGATCGGGAGTCATGCGGAACGGTTCTTCACGAAGTCCAAAATGTTCTAAATACATGAGCGCTTACCTCTACCATCAAGTGAGATGTGCGACGGATGACGATCGCTTCTGACTACGGATGCGCCGACGGCGCGGAACTCCAGGCACTTCGGGAATCGCCCCCAGAACAGGCAGATCCAGATAACGGCTGGCGTCTTCGATGTTGCGGAAAGAGGTATCCGTAAACTCTCGGACAAAACACAACACCACCCCCACCACGGCGCCGATAAAAACTCCCATGATGAGTATAAACTGTTCATTCGACCCCACCCTCTGCACCACGGCCTTCGAAAGCCAGCTGAACCGCATCGAACGATCGCCGGTCGATAAATTGACGGCCGTTTCGGATTCGGCAATATCCTCGATCACCTTTTTACGCATCTTTTCCCAGACTTGCAGGTCCGCCATCAACTGGTTGCGTTCCGTGGCCCTGCTGGGACTGCGCTTGATCCGTTCGCCGATTTCCTCCACGTCATTCTTGATCGCCGCCTGTTGCTGCTCCAGCCCCACGATCTCGGAATCCATCTGGCTGATCTGCCGCTTCAACTCCACCCGCAGAGGATTCGCCTCCTGCCGCTCTTCCTTCACCACCGGTTCGGTCACCGACTCCAGACGCACCCGCAACTCTTCCACCTCCGCCGCCAGCTTGCGTACCTCCGGATGCAGGTCCGTCCGCGTTTTCCGAAGACTTTCAAGCCGAGACGCCGCCTCCACATACCGCTTCTGCGACTGTTCGTAATTCGACGACTGCGCCGAAGAATAGGAAACCGTATAAAACTCCGGTTCCTCCTCGATCTGCCTCTGAAGTTCCTCGCGCTGCGCCCGCTTCGACAGCAACTCGACCGTCGTCTGCATGTGCAGCGCCACGCTCTGTTCGTATTGCTTGACCAGGGAACCCGGCGTGGAATTCTCCAGACTGATGCTGTTCATGTCATTGGCCAGCTCCGCCGGATCCGCCAACAGATCCAACCGGTACAACTGATCGAAATTGCCCAAGGCGATTTCCGCATCCCGCACCTTCTGGTCGTATTGATTCCGCAAACCCTGCAACAACTTCCGGGCATCCTGGATATGTTCATCGCGTACCTGCTCATACGCCTTGATCAATTCATCGCCCACTTCATTCGTCACCTTGGCCACATCTTCCGGCACCGACGTCCGCTCCTGCACATTCTCGACTTTCAGAACCGGCATCGAACAGGCGATGGTAATCGTATTCGCTCTCAACCCGATCACCAGAGAATTGCGCAACGCTTTTGCCGACGCATCCAGATCGGCCGGATTGAACCCCGCAACCTTGAGCTTCTGCGCAATCCGCTGCAGGTTCTGCAGATCCAGCAACTTCTCGACCGACTTGTTGAAACGGAATTCCAGACTGCTCTCATCGCTCATCTGCTTGTTGACCTGCTCGCTGACCCCTTTCGTGAGCGGGTCGTTCGAGAAAGGATTCTGCACCACCAGTTTCCCCTCGGCTCGATAGGTCTTGACCTTCTGCTCTGAAACAAAATAGGCCACCACCAGCCCGATACACACGCACAACAGGAACAACCATTTGTTGGCAAAGACGATTTCCAACACTTCACGTACACTGATTTGACTGGTTTGCATCGGCATGGCAAATCACCTTCGGGAAACTGATCCTTCAATTTCTTTCACAACTTCAAAAACCGAAACCGCTCGAATACCCGTACTCGCCCACAGTGCCATAGTTGCCATAATACCCATACTGCCCCGAGTAGAAACTATCCGGCACATCTTCCAGCGGAATCTCGTCCTGCGTGTAATCAATGATCCCCTGAGTACCGTGGAAGTACGCGCTCAACACCCCGACCGGCATCAGGAAATACGCCAGAGTCGAAGTGAACTGACGCAAACGCGTCGGCGGCACATAAATAATATCGCCATGCTCGATCAGGTAATTCTCCGTCAAATCGCCGTCGCGCAGAATCTTCTTCAGATCTATTTCCCGCTTTTCGTGACGGTCCGGCTTTGAACTGACCAACTCGGCCCGGGTCAGACCCGCCGTCGACTTCAACCACCCGGCGCGCACCACCGCTTCCCGCACAAACACATACTCATCCGCAATCGGATACTTCCCCGGTTTCGAAACTTCTCCCAGAATATAATAGAAGTGACTGTTGGCTTTCAGCAGCGTCAACACCACCGGCGGATCGCCCACAATATAAGGCCGGAACGCATTACCGATTAACGCCTCCGCTTCTGCCAGCGTGCTCTCGGCCAGATGGAGCCTTTCAAAGGTGTACGGCAGGCGCACACACCCTTCCATATCCACCTTCAGGTTCCCGGAAAACTCCTCGTACCCCTGAACCATCACCTTCAGGGAATCGCCTTCCCGTAACCGGTAGGCCTCACGCGCCTTCAACCCCTCCGCAGGCACGTCCCCCTGTTCCCGCCCATCGAACGGCGGCTCGATCAACTTCCTGGGCACTGTTGAGCAGGCTGTCAGGGTCCAGAGACACCCCAAAAGACAAAAGAAAAGGAACACCCGCACCCCCCACCTGCTACCGGGTAGCAGACCAGAAGCCGCCGATGCTCCCTGGATTCGAAATGCGGGGAACCCGTTCGACAAAACTTGCCTATTTTGAATACGCCGGGAAAACGGCACATTTCCGGAACACATGGTCGAGATCTCCAAACAACAGGAAATAGAGAAGTTACTGAACGATCGCCTTTTCCGCAAGAGCAACAGGAGCGTCAAACTTTTCCGCAAAACCGGCCATATTCCGGCACATCCCTACTCAAGCAAATTACAGGCCAACTTCCCAAGTACAGCATTCCCACACACCACCAGATGATGTTGGATAACGCCTTCATTTCACAGGAATTGGATCGTGGGTTCCGTTGCCCACAAATCCACTCCAACATTTTCCGAGAGCATTCTCGCTATATTATGAGGAAGACCGAGCATCCGGTCAAAAGAAAACGAACGAATGGCTGAAAAAATCAAAGAGAAGGATTCAGAAAAAGAGACAGGGGCGCGCGCAGCCCCAACGGTTCGGGCGTCATGAAAGGCTCGCCATAACGCGCCCCGATCTGACCCCCATAGAACCGTGCGCGAATTTCGATCTGCTCGAAAAACTCGCGTGTGCTGATGTACGTCTCCGGACCGGAATAGTCCGGATTGTGAAACTGGGAGCGGTAGGCGCGCAAAGCTTCGAGTTTCTGGGGGAAAAAAGGCGTGATGTCCGCGATGAAAGAAGGGGGCTCGCTTGGCAGCGTGTTGTTCAGAAACTGAATCCGCTTTTCGGGCCGCCAGGGCGGCTGACCCGTGTCCACACGCGCCAGCCCCGCATAATAACAGGCATCCTGCACCAGCAGGCACCCCTTGCGATGGTCCGGATGGCGGTCCAGCGGGTGGCCGTGCAACACCACCCGGGGCCGCCAGCGGCGCAAAACCCGAATCACCTCGAGCCGGTTGGCTTCGGTGTTTTCGACAAGCGTATCGCCCAGATCCAGAAAAGCCACCCGATCCGCGCCGATGCCGAGCGCCTGAGCCGCCTGCAAAGCCTCGGCGCGACGCTCCTCGGGCGTTCCCCGGGTTCCCCGCTCGCCTCGCGTCAAATGCGCCAACCCCACCGCATGGCCCTGCGCCACGCACTGGGCCATGAAACCGCCAGCGAACAGTTCAATATCGTCGGGATGAGCACCGAATGCGAGAAGATCCATAAGGCATGAGACTAGCGACGGCTACTACGACGGCCACCGAAGGTGACATAATCCGCAGGATCGACCGCACGCCCGTTCTTCTCAATCTGAAAATGCAGGTGGGGCCCCGTGGAAATACCCGTATCACCCGAATACCCGATAATCTGATTGACCGGCACCGATTGTCCTGTACGGACAATCGGTCGCCTGTTGTTCAGATGGTAATAATGCGTCTCATAACCGCCACCATGCGATACAATAACATAGTTTCCCTGACTCCACGAGTAACCCGTTTTCTTGACCACACCCGGTGCTGCGGGATAGACTTTCGTTCCCGTGGACACAGCCAGATCAATCCCCTTGTGATTCTTGCTGCCATACCCCCCCTGGCCTTTGGGTCTGACACGATAACCGAAAGACGAGGAGACATACCCGGCATTCCGAATCGGGTGGTTGAACTTGATCGAGGAAGAACGCACCACCGACCGAGAAGACGAAACACGCACCGGTTCTTCGTATTCCGGCTCGGCGGACGCCAACTGACGCGACCCCACTCGGGATTTGAACGGTTTAGGCGTCTTGGCCGCAGCCAGTTCCGACTCGGTCGGCACGTCCTTGACGATCTTGGCCGACTTGTTGGACGCGACATATTTCAATGTCTTAAAGACAAAGAGATCCTCTTTCGCGTCTCCCTGTTTTATGGAAATGGTGTCTTCTTCGATACTCTCAACCGTGTAACCCGCCACCAGATCGCCCTGGGACACCAGAACCGGTTGTTCCACCCCATCGAGCACGATCATCGCCTTGTTGGTCATCTGACTTCCGATGACCCCCAGAAGCCGCCCCGGAAAGGCACGCAACCCGCCGACCTGAGCGCTCGAGACCGAAATCGAATTGACTGGAGCCGCTACAGGCGCCGCCTTGGCGGCCGCCGCCGCTTGCAGATTTCCAACTCCACCCAATAAAAAAAGGGCGCAACACAGGCCAGCCGCCCAGTGGCGCCCTATAGAAAGTTCCGCGTCTGTTCGTATCAATCGCATTTCAGGCTCCTCTAACCACGTAGGCCAGTTTAGATTGTACGCAGCCACATTCCGGTATTTGTCTCATCCGCCGGAACTCGGATATTGCCTCTTTTTCAAGGCTCCCTGCCCAGCCGTTATGGCACCGTACCAGAATTTTCGAAAAATGGTCAAGTCTTTTTTCTTTCCAGGGCCTCGCTTTTCCCCCCCGAACCGGGCGGGGGATTGGCGGTAAAGAACTGGACCGAGTGGACTGCGTGGGCCGATTGGACAGAGAAAGCCCCCCTTTTCCGGGCATTTCAGACCGCAGAGAACTTCGCGTTTTGTCATTTTTTCTGACAAACATCCTCTCTCCCCACCCCCAATCAGGAAGGTCAGCAAAATCCACACCATCCGCACTTCTCCCCAACTTTTCCCCGGCTTCGAGCCTCTTCCCCGGTCGTCCCGTTGGATAAGGAGTGGCCGGAACTCCTCATCTAGAAACCGCAGTTGAGCGTCCCTGCCCCGGCTTTACTCCAGGCGGGCGAGACGCCCGCCCTCCCAGGAAACGCCCATTTTCATAGGGAGAAAGCGGTTGCCGGGATCGCCAATCTCCTGATTGGCGCGGTCCGTTAGACTCACCCCAAAGGTGACCGCGCCAAAACATTTTTCGCCCCATAAGACAAGAATACAGGATTCGTTTTCCGTCCTCAACCGCGGTTTTTGGCTCATTGGTAAGCCTTCACACAGATGAGGAAGGCGGTTCTGAGGTGGCATGGGCGTCCCGCCCATGAAGGGACTCCAAGACAAAAGCCCTGAAATTCCCGACTCTGCCGACGAAAACGTCGGCAATTCACGGGCGGGACGCCCGTGCCACCTCCGGGAACTCCTCATTGTCTAAAGAATCTTTCGGCTTACGAACACCCACATTCCCATCTTTGGGCTTTCACCCAGAGAAGAAGGCGACTCTGAGGTGGCATGGGCGTCTCGCCCATGAAGAGGCTCCGGAACAAAAGACTCGAAATCTCCGGCCCTGCCGACGAGAACGTCGGCCCTTCACGGGCGGGACGCCCGTGCCACCTCCGGGCCATCCTCATTTTTGCAGAACAAGGACTTCCCCACATCTCCCCCCTCAAACGACAACCTCACAATTCGCCGGACAATGAGGAGTTCCTGGCGTGGACTGGCCGATGGCCGTTTTTCTACTTGATTCCACCTCGGATTCCGGGCATCTTCCTCAATGGTGTTATTATGAAGGAGAGGAGGTTGTTCCCTATGATCCTCGGAGTCACTGGTTTTTTCGCCGCAGGCAAAGACTCTGTTGCCGAAATCCTCATTCAGAAGGGATTTCGCCACGTCTCACTCTCCGACATGATCCGCGAGGAGATCCGCCAGCGTGGCGAGGAAATCACCATCCCCCGGCTGACCCAGGTCGGCAACGAGATGCGCACCCAGTTCGGCCCGCAAGTTCTGGCCGAACGCGCCCTGCGCCACCTGACAGACGTTCCACAGGCCGTGGTCACCTCGATTCGCCACAGCGGCGAAGTCCAGGCCCTGCGCGCCCGACCCGATTTTTCGATGGTCTTCGTGGACGCCTCCATTCGGACCCGGTACGAACGGAGTCGGGGCCGCGCCCGTCAGGGCGACCCCGTCACCTTTGAGGAATTTGCCGCCGCCGAAGCACAACAGATGCAGAACGGCGACCCGAACAGCCAGCAACTCCAGGCCTGCAAAGAGATGGCCGACACCCTTATAGTAAACGACGGCACGCTCGAAACACTCGAGGAGCGGATCAACGCCCTGCTGGCCCAATTGGAAAAACGCTGAACCCATCTCTCTATATATAATGTATAAGGGAAGCCGTTTCCCTGACAGATTCGCAACAACGGAGAAAGAACAGTCTCATGGCAGTCAATATCTTGACAGAAGCGCGCGCCATCCTGGGAAAAGAAATGGAAAGCCTCGAACGGACCATGCTGGCGCTGGACGAGGGGTTCGTTCAGGCGGTGCGCCTGATTCAGAAATCGCCGGGCAAACTGGTCGTGACGGGCATCGGCAAGTCGGGCCTGATCGGCCAGAAGATCGCCGCTACGATGGCCAGCACCGGCACGCTGGCGGTCTTCATGCACGCCGCCGACGCGCTGCACGGCGACCTGGGCATGGTCCACAGCGACGACGTGGTGCTGGCGATGAGCCACAGCGGCCAGACGGCGGAGCTGCTCGACATCGTGGTCCCCATCCGTCGGATCGGCGCCAAAATCATCGCCATGGTGGGCAACCCCGACTCGGATCTGGCCCACGCCGCCGATTGCATCATCCGGCTTGACGTGCCCCAGGAAGCCGATCACCTGAACCTGGCCCCGACGGCCAGCGCACTGGCCTCTCTGGCCGTGGGCGACGCTCTGGCGGGCGTGCTGAGCAAACAGCGCAATTTCCGCCATGAGGATTTTGCCCTCTACCACCCCGGCGGCTCCCTCGGGCGGCGTCTGCTCCTCACCGTGCGCGACCTCATGCATGGGGGCGACCGGAACCCCATGATCCTGCCCGGCGCCACCGTTGACGAAGTTCTGGCCGAATTGACCGAAAAACGTCTGGGCGGTGTCAATGTCATCGCAGACCGGCGCTCGCGCAAGCTGGTGGGGATCGTCACCGACGGCGACTTGAAACGCGCCCTCAAACAACGGGAACGCTTCTTCGACCTCAAGGCGTCCGACCTGATGACGAAAAACCCCACCGTGGTGTGCGAGGAAGACAAGGCCGCGCACGCCCTGCAATTGATGGAGGACCGTCCCTTTCAGATTTCGGTCCTGCCGGTGGTCAACAAACAGGGCCGCGCCGTGGGAATGTTGCGGATGCACGATCTGCTGAAAATCTGCTGAGGGATTTTTGAAAGAGACAAGGTTCACAAGATGCGGGACCGATGAAGACATAAAGAAAAGCCCCGGAGACCGGGGCTTTTCTTATGATGCGGATACCGGCTTATCCGGCGCTCCGGGAAATGTTTACTTACCCATCGTGGCCTTGAGCGCGGCCAGTTTCTCCTGAGCGTTCGAGGTCGCAGCCGGACTTGCGTACTTCTCTTCCAGACTCTGCTCGACATTGCCCGATTCCATCCCGACCTCTTCCTCGACGGCTTCCGCCGAGGCTTCAGCCTTGTCCACGGCTTTGGACAAATCGTTCAGAGCGACCAGCGGGTTATCGTCGGAATACATCTCGGAGCGCGCCTTGGCGAGGCTCTCGCGGATTTTGGCGGACTCCAGGCGCATTTTCAGGCGGCTTTCGTTGATTTCGGCATCCTTGATCTTGCTCTGGATGGCCATGAGCTGCTTGCGGGCGGATTCGAGATCGGCCTGATTCTTCGCGATCTGGTCCTGCAACGATTTGACCTCGGCCTCATAGCGTCCCTGCGCCTCCAGAAGCGTCAAGGCATCGGCCTCATTGCCGGTCTCGACGGCCTTGGCGGCCATTTCCTGATGCTTGACGACCTTCGCCTGTTTCTCTTCCAACTGCCGCTCGAGCATCTTGTTCTGGCGGCTCAATTCCGAGATGCGCGCCTGAAAATCCACAGCCTGCTTCTTGCTGTCAATGATGGCAAGCCGGATGTCCCGCTCCGGATTCTTCATCGCTTCTTCCAACTCGATCTTCTTCGAGCGGAAGATATTGGCTATCTGTTTGAACAATCCCATGGTTTTCTCTCCCCCTTCAACCTCTGCACAATCGTATTCTTTTGCCCGACCCAGGGTCAGGCGAACGCAATTTCCAGTACATCGCGGCTCGCGACAACCGCCTCGAGCAAGGCCTTCATCGAGTAATCCAGTGTGTCCTTTGTCAGGAAATCGCTCCCGATGGAGTCCACCAGTACCAGAAGAGCACCTTCCTCTTCCACTTCCGCGCCGGTATTGATTCCGAAAGCGAACGGGGCGATCGCATCGAGCATGTTGGCATCGAGAGCCGCCACCGCCACTTCCGCCTGGAGCCCCTCCGGAATACGGCTCCATTCGCACAGTTCCAGCGTGATCTTCACTTCCGCCTCACGCAGTTGAATGGCCACCGGGAAGCGCCCCTGAAGCGAAGTCACCACAATCCCGTCCGCGACCGTCTGGACGACGTATCCCAACTCCTTCAACGCCGCCGCGATCTGTTCCGGCGTCGTCAACCGGACTTCCAACTCTTTCTTTTCCGTGGTTCCACAACAACTCATGATCGTTCTCCTTTTCTTGAGGCTAGATGACTTCAATGTCTTCCTGGCTGATCGGATTTCCTAGAAGAACATAAACGAATCCTCCTCTTTCACTGCGTTCCCCCCCCATCTCGATGAAGATCGCTTCCGGGTTCTTCGTTTCTCCATCGCTTCTGTACTCGCAGACGCACGCCATCACCCCATCCAATTCCTTGACCGGCGGGATTTCCCGGATGACGCCAGCCAACATCCCAAACGGCTTCCGGGCGTACACAGACCCGTCAATCTCGAACGATTGGGCAAACTGCAAATCGTTCAGGCAATAGTTGTCAGGATCCGCCGGTTCGTCGAACATCCAATAGCACTCGTTGTCGAGTAGGTCCTGGCGGTCGCCCTGCTGGAAGTCGCCCGGTTCAAAGTACACACGCAGGTCGAATTCCCGGTCCACGATCTTGATCAGGACCCAAGTGTTGTCCGGCGTATCCAGGCGCAGAAAACGCCATTCGATCCCCGTCTTGCGATCCTCGATCACCCGTATGGACTTGACGAGATAGTCCATCTCGGTCTTGCCCTTCCCCGCTTTGAGTGCGTCCTCGATCGCCTGTTCGTCGGACAGAACCACCGTCTGACCGACCTTGACCGTTCTCCAGAATTCCGCCTGATATTTGTCCAGATCAATTGCCATCGTACCGTCCCATCCTTTCATTTGCATCCCGCACAGACAAAGCGCTCCCCGGGAGCCGTCGTTCCTCCCCACGTCCGAGGGCTAAGGAACCGGCCTGACGCCATTGATGACTCTCACGCGTATTGAATCGCGGTCAGAATTGGCTTTTCTTTCTCATGAGCGAGAAAAGAAGCCATCCCATGAGACCCAACCCCCCGAACATCAGAAGGGTACCGAAGAAACCGGGCCCCCTGTGAACGGTTTGAACCGGGCGCGCAACGGATGTAACAGGAGCCGTACCGGGCATCGCTTCGGCGGTCTGGACCACATAATTGTTCTGTTTCATCAGTTTATCGTGCATGGAGGCATCCGACAGGGCGTCGTACGCCATCCAGACCCCCAATGGCCCCATAAAACCGTACCTCCCCTGGAAGGCATTGTAGGTCACCGGGTAAGACGCTCCGTTCAGGTTCGTCGTCTGCGGAATAAAGTCGGGCCGCACCGCCGGTTCCGCCTGGAATGTCGAGGGGTATTTAGCTTTAATTTCCGGGTTCGAGGTGAAAGCCTTGACGGCTTCCGTCTTATTCGTATAGACCGTACCCTGGGTTCTGGCTTTCATCAGGGTCGCCTGATCGGCGGCGCTCATCGGCCGGGTCGTGGCGCTTTTCGCACTGGACGACTGGGGCGAGCCGGTCTGCGTAGCGGCGCCGGCCGGTTTATTGGACGTAGTGGTCGAATCTGCCGGCTTGGCCGTGGACGAACTCTGGCTGCGTTGCGGATTGCTGATGGTCGCCTTCTTGTTGCCGAACGGACTGCTGGAAGATTTCGAGGGAGTCGAAGGCTTCGAGGGGGTCGAAGGTTTTGAGATGGATCGGCTGCTTCCCGAACTCGGCCGCGAGAACGATCTCGAACCTCCGCTGCTGCGAGCGCCTCCGACTTTGCCGCCTCTGGCAAAGACGTCTGGAATACCGGCCAGAACCAGTCCTCCCACAATGATCGCCAGGAACGCGATTTTGAACATTTTATTCATCTTTCCACCCTCCTCTTGTTTTCCACTGATGCAAGATGTCACTGGGAATCTTTCTCCGATTCGCAGTAAATCCCTCTCTCGCACGCCACCACAAAGGTTTCGGCCAGCGACTTCAGGTGTTCCCATTCCAACCGAATCGAGGAGGCTTCGGGCTGACTGATCACCCCATCGTTCTCGACACTTTGGGAGATGGCCGTCAACAGATCCGTGAATTCGCGCAACAGTTTCTGTGTCGCGGAGAAAAGAGGCAGAAATTCCTCCGGATGCTGCTTCGGATTGGCAACGAAAAACCCGTTCAACTGCTGAGAGAGCCACTGGACCGGTTCCGTGTTGTCGGTCAATTGACAGATCTGAAGCAGACGGTCCAACGGATTGTCGGTTCCAGTGGCCTGCGGCTGTTCCGACTCCTGGCACCACTTGTACACCAGAGAAGACGACAACTTCATGTCCGAGGCCACAGACTTGACCCCAGCCTGATGGACTACTTTCCGGAGTACCTCATACGATTTCACGACATTCCTCCACAATCCGAATATCTTCGACCTGTCTTCATAAGGAGTGAACTCAATCTCGTTCACCACCCCATTTCCCCATATTGCGCAACAAGGAATAACAGATCGTTTCGAATCAAGCCATTACAATAGAACGTCTTGTTTACAATAGACGTGACGTATTGCCAGAGATCCGGGAACCTCTCCCCCCATGGAACGACAAAAAGGCGGAGGGGCCGATACTTCCGGCCTCCCTCCACCTCTGCTTTCCAAAACCTTCAATTCTATGAGAAAACCTTTGATTCCGAGTATGAGAGGCTGTCCCTACTTTGCCACGTTTCCGGGCAAACTCCCTGTAGCTGCCGCTGCGGGGACAGGAGAAGCAGCCACAGGCACGGCTCCTGCGCCACTCCGGTCCAGGGTCACCTTGGAGCGAATGCCTTCCGGGGTGAAACTGAAGTCCACCGAAAGCAGCTTGAGGGAAGCGAGAAAACGCACCACTCCCTCCGTTTCCTGAGCGCCCGCGGGCTGGGTGGGGTGGTTCCAGTCCCCATGCACCGTACAATAGGGAATCGCGCGCGCCGCGTCGTAGCGATACTCCCCCTGATTGGGACAGCGCAACGACACACCGTCAATAAGGCGGGCCATTTCCGTCAACGCCGTTGAAGACGTCGCCCCATAGAGTTCGGCCAGTACCCGCACATTCTCGAGGTTTTTCAGGCAGGCCTCGCGCATCCGTTCCTGCCAACCGGTCCGGACCACCGTCCGCAGTTGCTGGAAGGCGGGGGGTTGCACGTTCACGCGCAAATTGGCTTCGGTGCGCAGAACTGTACCCGAGACTTGGGTGTCGAGCGCGTCCAGAACTTCGTCCAACACATACCGCTTCGTCGAGACCACCAGTTTGTTGTGCGCCATCGTGTAATAGAGCCGGATCTTGACAATAAACAGACGCAAGACCAGGGTTTGAACCTCGTGCGTGCCGTGCGGGGCGGCGGCATAACGCTCGACCGCAGCCTCATTGCGCCCGCCGCGGTTCTGCGCCGCCGACTGCCGACTGGCCAGTTTCAATCCCTCTTCAATGAACTGGCGGGCGACCGCCTCGTCCTTCAGATCCAGCACCGCATAAATCGGCAGATTGATCGAGGAGGCGATCAGGGCGATGAACAACTGATCCCCCAGATTCCCGAATCCGCCAAACAGGTTCATCCCCTCCTCCGCGAAGGTGAACAACACATCGCTGTCGCAGAGATTGATCGAGAGATTCGAGCCGATGCACTGCGAGAGCGGAGGCAGCGCGGGGAAGATCTGACGCTTGATCTGTTCCAGTCCCCGCATTGGTTCACTGGCCGAGGTCACCTTGGCCGAGATGGACGCGATCGTGCGGGTGGTCAAAGCCTCGCTGCTCAGTTGGACCGGCACGCCGCCAATGATCTCGCGCAGCTGGTTATAGACCGAATTTTCGATCAACGGCAGGATGCAGGTCTCCACCTCAATGCGGTCCTTCAGGCAGAACCGAATCCCGATCGGGTCGAAGTACCGGCTCCAATAGCTGTTGTACCGGTCCACGAACGTCTTGTAATCCTGCGCTTCCGTCTGCGAGACCTTGTCGAGAGTCAATTCGGCCACGGGGGTACAATAGCGCAACCGGTTGTGACAGGAACACTGCGCTACCCCCTCCGCATCCAGGGTATAGGCGCCCCCATCCGGACACACGGTGACCTCTTTCTTGAGAAACTGTTCCGAGAGAAGCTGTTCAACCGTAAGCGCTGCGTTTTTCTGTCCTGGACGCAATCCCTTATCCGTCCGATAGAGCGTGGCGGCGTTTCCGATCATGCGCAGGTGGTTCTGACAGACGACGCGCCGCTGTTCTCCGATTTTCCAGAGCGGACTGAGCAGTCTGCGGATATGCGCATCGGAGAAGTACAGGAATCCGTCTTCCTGATCGGCGGCTCCCGGGAAAATGGTTCGCATGTACTGGAAGTCGAGATTCTCCGCCATCGAACGTCCGCGCCCCGCCGCCGTGTCGAGAATCCGCTTCAAGAGCGGCAACGAGTTGGCGTGGACCTTGTACTCGCCGACCCAGGCCATACAGGCGTTCACCCGCCGGTCGGGGGTGGCGTAAATCTCGATGGCCACTCCCTGATAATCGCTTTTGGTAACCTGCGTTCCGGGATTGGCCGCCAGGGTCTGCGCCAGATAGGTCTGCATGATCGCGTCGAACATGGGGCGATTCTTCACCGCGATCAAGACGGCGACATCCGACCCTTCGCGCAGAAACGGATCGCTTCCCGTAATCGCCATCTCACCGATGACCAGATCACCGAAGAGCCGCGCGAGCTGCGACACATCCAGACAGAGCTGATCCATGTAACGCTTCGGCAGATCCGAGTCGCGCGCGGACACCGTGGCCGAGCGCAGGAGACTGGTTCCCCACTGTTTGAGGAGATCGGTCGCTTCGATTTCTTTCGAGAGGCTCGAAAAATGGCAGTAGTAATTGTCGAATGGCACCAGTTTGGCCACCGGAAAAACCACGGGAGTCCGCCCCTGGAGCATCTCCTGAAAAGGATGTGACTGGATGGTCGGGCCACTCAGGGTCGCCAGGTCCACGGTCCGGTCTTCCGGAATCTGACGACGTCCGGTCATCTCTTCGAGTTGGAGCGACTCCTGAATGGCCAGCGCCCCCGTGCTCATGGCGTAGAAGTCCAATTCCCGGTTCGGACGCCCCATACTCTCTCCCCCGAGGATACGCTGAACCTCGGCGGAGTTCTCGGCGCCATACTTTTCTCCCGACTGGAGAACGGCGTACTGGTAGTAACTTGTGTACGGGCTGTCCACAATGCGCACGAGGAGGTTTTTGTTGCGCGCCTCGGCCCACTGTTTCAGAAGCGCCGCATCGCCTCCATCGGCGCTCGGCAAATCGAGCGGAATCGTCTGGACCGGCTTCGGTTCCGCAAGCAGTTGCGCGGCGTCGCGCTGGAAGAGCGCGAGGGAGGCCTTGCCGGGCGCGCGGAAACGGCCATACACCACCAGTTTCGGCGCTGGCCCTTCAGGTTGTTTGGGTTCCTGCACGCCTTCCCGTTTCTTGTAAGCCTCCTGATAAATCACCTGCTGGCGCTTGGACAATTCCTGCTGCTGCGCTTGGAAAGGCGCGAGATCCTTCTCCAGAGCCGTGATGGTTTCACTCTTCGCGCTGGCCTGTTTTTCGAGTTCGGCCAGAGGCGTGGCATTGGCCGGATCGTTTGCCTCCTTGAGTTTCCGGACCTCCTCCCAGATTTTCACCCGCTCCTCTCGCGCTTTGGACAGCGATTCGTTTTTCTGGCTCATCTGTTCGAAGAGGGTTGTCTGTTCCTTCTGGATCTCCTCGATCTCCCGCTGTTGTTCCGGCGTCATTTGAGGATCAAATCGCCGTTCGACCGCCTCCGACAACCGCCCTTCCAGCGATTCGGACCAATCCAGGTAGATCTCGTAGAGATTCTCCCCCTCACCACGTGCCGTGAAGATTCCATTCTGAAGCGAGACCGAAGCGGGCAAGGCGACTTCGACCCGGAAAACGCCCGTCTCGCCCGATTTGTAACAGGTCGCCGTCTGGGCATGGACCCCGCTGCCACCGACGGACAGAATAGTCGAACAAACAATCGCCGCGATACACAATCTGGCTCTCATGTTTTTCTCCTTCCGTTGCGTTCACACAATCAGATCGGAATAAGCCGTTCTTCATCCACCTCGATTTTCTCGACTGGAACCCGGTAAACACATGATCCATTTCCGAGGAGATTTTACTTCCCCAACCGGACAGAACACAAGAAACATTGTGTTTCTTTCGAAACACGTCAATCCTTTCTGTTTTTGACTCCGATGAAGTGAAAATGCGGATCCAGCCGCTGAAAGGGCGATTCATGTCCACCCAGGGCAGAGCGAAGCGCCGCCCTGGGTGGGCCGTCCCCATTTTTGTAATGGGCTGAAAGCCCGCCCCAAAGGATGGGAAACCCGCCGATTGTGGGCGAGCCTTAAACCCTTCATCCTTGGAATCTCAGTTGAGGGAAGAATTCGTGGACAATGAATCAGCCTGAAAATCGCAGTTGAAACGTAGAAACAGTTCTTGACGCCTTTTAAGACGGGGAGAAAATGGTCGAAATCCGCTCACCCTTCGGGTGAGTTTTCTTCGCGCCGATCAGGGGATCGGCGTTTAACTGCGGTTTTTAGAATCAGAGGTCGACATCGTCTCCCCATTTTTTGCCTTGCCCGGCAGTATTACTTTGTGTTACCTTCGAAATAGGTCAGAGAATTCTCATGAGCGGGAAGGTGTTTTCATGGCGCAACCCCGGAAACAGGAAATCATCACCTTCAAAGCGGACGAATCGCTGACCGAAGCGATGGAGGGAATTCCCAACCGCTCGGAGTTCATCCGGGCCGCGATTCTGGCCGCGCTGGAAAATTCCTGTCCGCTCTGTGGGGGAACCGGCCTCCTGACCCCCGACCAGCGCCGCCACTGGAAAACATTCGTGACCGATCATGCGGTGACGGAATGCGAGGACTGCCACGCCCGGCATCTGGTCTGTGGCGCGGCACAGAAATGCGATCATTCGCACTGAAAGGCGCAAGATCATGAAACATCTCGTTCAGACCTTCCAGCGTTTCGGGTGTTTGCTTCTGTTTGTCGGGCTGATTCAAACAATTGCCCTGGCGCAATCCCCTCTACGCGTTGTGGTCGCCATCGAACCGCAGGCTTTTCTGGTCGAGCGGATCGGCGGAGACCGGGTCCAGGTCCAGACGCTGATCCAGTCCGGCCAAGATCCCCATACGTTTCAAATCTCGCCGCGGCAAGTCCAGAGTATTGCAAAGGCCGATCTGCTTTTTACCTCCCGAACCCCCTTCGAGGAACGCCTGACCGAGAAAATCGCGCAAGCCTATCCGAACCTGAAAATTGAAGACATGGCCGCAGGGATTCTGAGGAAGTGGAGCGATGAACACGAACATGCGGATGGAGGGACAGCCACTCATCCAGACTCGGTCGCCCCTGTTTCGACCGATTCCGGCAGTTCCGGTACCCTGACCGCGACAGACCCGCACATCTGGCTTTCCCCCCGTTTTCTTCAGGTTCAGGCGGAAAAAACAGCCTCCATATTATCCGAATCAGACCCTTCTCAGAAAACTTTTTACGCGGGAAACCTTCAAGCCTTCCTGAAAGATCTGAACGCTGTCCACCAACGTATCGCACAGCATCTAGCGCCCTATCGGGGCCGCTCCTTCTATGTCTATCATCCCGCCTTCGGGTGTTTTGCCCAGGACTATGGGTTGGTTCAAAAAGCGGTTGAAATCGAGGGCAAGGCGCCCACCGCCCGGCAACTCTCGCAACTGGTGGAACAGGCTCGGGCCGACCGCGTGCGGGTTCTCTTCTCGGAAGAGCAGTTCAACCAGCGCAGTCCCGGAATCCTGGCGGAGGCCATCGGGGCGCAGGTCAAACCGCTGAACCCGCTGGCGCGCGATGTCCTGAAGAACCTGGACACGATCGCCCAAAACCTTGAAGAAGCATTCCGGGAAGAAACGCCGTGATGGACCCGACCGCCATGGAAACTGCGAATCCCATTACCCTGTCCCCTCCCATCTCCCCGACGATCCAACTTGAGGGGGTTTCGTTTGGATACGGCCGGGCGCCCGTTCTCGAAAACGTCTCGCTTGCGATTCAGGAGCGGGGACTGGTCTGTTTTGTCGGACCGAATGGTGGGGGAAAAACGACGCTGCTCAAACTGATTCTGGGGCTTTTGAAACCAGAAAGTGGACGGGTACGCCTGTTCGGGTGTCCACCCACCGAATCGCGCCACCGAGTGGGGTACGTGCCGCAGCACGCCCGCTACGACCCGCTTTTCCCGGCGACGGTCGAGGAGATCGTCCAAATGGGGTGTCTGGGCAAGCCTTCGGAGTCGCTGCGTTCCAGGGGCGCCCACCAGATTGCCCATGAGGCGCTCGACGAGGTCGAGTTATCCGATCTGGCCCATCGGCCTTTCTCGGATCTTTCGGGGGGCCAACGCCAGCGCGTCCTGATCGCCCGGGCGCTGGCCTCGCAACCGGAATTGCTCATCCTGGACGAACCGACCTCGAATGTGGACCAGCGGGCTGAAAACCGTCTCTATGAAACGCTACTTCGGCTCAACGCGCGCATGACAATCCTGCTGGTTTCGCACGATCTGGGGTTTGTGTCCAACATTGTCCAGAGCGTGGTGTGTGTAAACCGGCGAGTGGTCCACCACCCCACGAGCGCCATCACGGGGGAGATCATTCAGGAAATCTACGGGGGGACAGACCTTTTGATGGTGCGCCACGATCATATCTGTTCGGACAAAGGGCACCGCCATGAGTGACTTTCTCCAAGCCCTGCACGACCTGCCGTTTGTCCGCCTCTCGCTGATCGTGGGGCTTCTGGCCAGTGTGGCTTTCGGCATGACCGGCGCCTATGTGGTCGTTCGGCGCATCAGTTATCTGGCGGGAGCGATTTCGCACTGTGTGCTGGGGGGGATCGGCGCCGGTCTGTACCTCGAGCGCGTCCAGGGGTGGACGTGGTGCGGCCCGATGATGGGCGCGGTGGTCGCCGCGCTGGCCGCAGCGATTCTTGTGGGACTGGTGAGCCTTCGGGCCGGACAGCGCGAGGACACGGTGATCGGCGCCATCTGGGTCCTGGGAATGGCCGCAGGTCTCCTGTTTCTCCAGAAAACGCCCGGTTTTGTGGACCCGATGAGTTATCTTTTCGGAGACATCACCCTGGTGTCACACACGGATCTCTGGCTGGTCGGCGGTCTCGATCTGCTGGTCGGCGGGGCGGTCTGGCTGTTCTTTCCCCAGTTTCTGGCGATCTGTTTCGATGAAGAGTTCGCGCGCCTGCGCGGTATCCGGGTCGAAGTTTATTACCTGCTGCTTCTGTGCCTGACCGCTCTGACGATCGTGTTGCTGGTCAAGATTCTGGGGATCCTGATGGTGATTGCGCTGTTGACGTTGCCGGCGGCCACAGCCAGTCTGCTGACGCGAAAGTTGCGCAGCCTGATGGCGCTGTCGGTCGTTCTGTGCGCCGTGTTCACGAGCGGCGGGCTGGCCTGCGCCTATGCCTACGATCTTTACAGCGGCCCGGTCATCATCCTGATTGCCGGCGCCGTGTACCTGTTGGCGCTGCTGGTCCAGAAACTCAGACCGGTCCGGCTGGAATCATCCGAGCAATAGGGAAAGTCGCGCCGGTCCAATTCGACTACGCGTTGAGAATCCAGACTCGCGTTCCTCGAAGAAATACTTGCCTTTGGATACTTTTTGCCGTATTTCTGATACAGATTTTGGGAGCACAAGACATGATCCGGAAGGTCAGGCCGGCTCGAGGTGCAGCATAATTCTGTCGTTTGCGGAGATAATTCCGGCAGGAATCGCATGTCGAGGGATCAAGGCGCATGGAAGGTTCAAGTGACGCCTCTCCCTATCCGGTGCCTGAACAATCGGAGTGTCGCATCCCTCACATCCCATCAGGAGGTCTCTCCATGTATTCGTTGAAGAAAATGCTTCTGTCATCCCTGACGGCAGGCTTGGTTCTCTCGTCAGGAATCCTCTGCAATGCTCAGGAAAAAGAAAAAACTTTCGGTGACGACGCCGCCTTCCTTGAGAAACAGACCAGCGCAGTGATTCTGAAAAGCGCCGACGGACAGGCTCAAGTCGCGGTCATCCCCAAATACCAGGGCCGGGTGATGACCAGCGCCTCGGGCGGGGAAAAGGGGCGCAGCTACGGCTGGATCAACTACAGCCTGATCGAGTCGGGAAAATTCGTCGAGCACTTCAACGCGTTTGGAGGAGAGGACCGTTTCTGGATGGGACCGGAAGGGGGACAGTTCGCCCTCTTCTTCAAAAAAGGGACGCCCTATGACATGGACAACTGGCAAACGCCGCCCATCATGGACACGGAGCCTTATCAGGTTGTCTCGAAGAGTGACAGTGAAGTCACCTGCCAGAAAACGGGGACGGTCATCAACCGGTCCGGTACGGCGTTTGACGTTCAGATAGACCGGACGGTGTCTCTGCTCGACAACAAGAAGGCGGGGGAATTGCTGGGTGTAACGATTCCAAAATCGGTTAAACAAGTCGCCTACGAATCGAAGAACTCGGTAACAAACAAGGGCAAAGAGGCGTGGACGAAGGAGAAGGGGCTGCTTTCGATCTGGATTCTCGGGATGTTCAAACACTCCCCCACCACGACGATCGTGATCCCGTTCACAAAGGGTAGCGAAACGGAACTCGGGCCGAAGGTCAACGACACGTACTTCGGCAAGGTTCCAGCCGAGCGGCTGGTGGTGAAGGACGATGTGTTGTTCTTCAAAGGCGACGGGAAATACCGGAGCAAAATCGGCCTGTCCCCGAAACGCGCGCGGAATATCGCAGGCAGCTACGATTCGGCCAACAAACTGCTCACCCTGGTTCAATACGACAAACCCGCCGGAGCCACGGACTATGTGAACTCGATGTGGGAAGACCAGAAAGAGCCTTTCTCGGGCGATGTGGTCAACTCGTACAACGATGGTCCGACCACGACCGGGAAACCACTGGGACCGTTCTACGAACTGGAAACCTCGTCGCCCGCGGGCGCTCTGGAACCGGGCAAGGCGATGGTCCACTGTCACCGGACGTTCCACTTCGAAGGCCCGGAAGCCGATCTCGACCAGATCGCGAAGAAGGTATTGGGAGTCGGGTTGAACGACATCAAGACGGCGTTGCCCTGAGTCAGAACAAGAAATAATTGCGAGCCCAAGACCCAGGACCGGGGTGGATTGCATCCGTCCCGGTCTTTTTTCTGAATCCTGGAGAGTAAAAACTGAAGCCTGAAAGGAACGGGACCATGAAATGCGTGGGATTCTGCCTTTTTCTGCCGTTACTGACCATCTGTTCGCTTGATTGCGCGATGGTACCTGCCGCAGATAAATCCGATACGGATAAGCCTTTTCAAAACATTGAACGGGGAAAAAATGAAGCGACCTTTTCAGTGTCCCCATATCTAAATGTCCGGCAGGGGCTGAAGAATTCGAGAACGCGCTTTCTGCAAGAGAAACAGGGACGCGTGGCGTTTCTGGGCGGATCAATTACCGAGATGGAAGGGTACCGCCCGATGGTGTGCGAGATACTGAAACGCCGGTTCCCCGAAACGCAATTCGAGTTTATGAACGCAGGGATCGCCTCCACCTGCTCGACCACGGGAGCCTTCCGCATGCAGCGCGATGTGCTCAGCAAAGGCCCGGTGGATTTGTTTCTAGTCGAGTTTGCCGTGAACGATCAACAGGACGCCAACCACACCGAAAGCGAGTGCATCCGGGGGATGGAAGGCATCCTGCGGCAGGCGCTCCAGCAGAACCCGAACATGGATGTGGTGTTCCTCTATTTTGTGAACCCGTTCATGATGGACCGATTCCGGCAGGGCGAAACACCGTTGGTAATCCAGAGTCACGAAAAAGTGGCGCAACACTACGGGATTCCGTCTCTGGATCTGGCCCGCGAGGTAACAGATCGGATAGATGCGGGCGAGTTCGACTGGGAGAAGTTTGGCGGGGTCCATCCGGCCCCCTTCGGGAACGCGATCTATGCGCATGCGGTGGAACGCCTGATGGAGGCCTGCTGGAAGGGCGAACCGGCCGCCGATGCGGCGGTCACGCCCTATAATCTCCCGAAGGAATCTTTGGACAAGTGGAATTATGGGGACGGGATATTCGTGGGGCCGGAAAAAGCCCAGGCCGACGCAGGATGGACACTCGGGACACCCGACTGGAAATCGTTGAAGGGGGAATGCCGGGAACGGTTCGCGCGGGAATCTCTGCTTTATTCCACCCAGCCGGGAGCAGAAGCGAAACTGGTGTTTTCAGGGACGGCGGTCGGGCTATATGTCCTGGCCGGACCGGACGCCGGAATCGTCGCCTGGTCGGTGGATGGCGCCCCCGTCCAAACAAGCAACCTCTACCACGAATACAGCGCGGGGTTACACTACCCCCGCACCTGCATGCTCGCGACGGAATTGACGCCGGGCCGACACGAATTGACATTGCGTGTGGCGGAGCAGCAGGATGCAAGAAGCGCCGGTCACGCAGTGCGGATTCTGCAATTTCCCGTGAATGGAAAAGGGGAATGAGAAAGGGTACCCTCCTGGCCCAGCGGAACCGTAACCCAGTTTAACGCAAAGTCGCGGAGACGCAGAGGCGCAGGGGGGGGGGACGTTCTCTCACAAGACACTTCGAATCTTCTCTGCAACCGCAACTGCGGAAAACTGAGAAAATCGCAAGGAGCACAAACCACAACCGCGCCAATCAGGAGATTGGCGATCCCAGGAGGCCGCTTTCTTCTTTCCCGCTTCCACTTACTCGCAGAGATGGACTAAAGCATACAAAAACTCATCGCACAATCAACACGGAGGAAGATGGCGTCTGAGACGCGTAGGGACCGATCCCCTCTCCTTCCGTGGTATGTTCGAATGCTCCGATATCCAGCGCCGTTTTCCGGGGACGGTACAAGCGCGTGAGTGTTTCATTGCGGTAATACTCCCGATTGGGAAGCCCGACAACAGACTGAGCGGCTTTTCCGACAAGGACACTGTTCGGCGCGGCGACATAATCGCCGGATGCCGCATTCCGAAAGCCGGGTTCATCCGAAAAGACGGAATTGGACAAGGGACCGGGAGCCACCCCGGTTGCCAGCCAGTTGTTCGTTCCCGTGACCGTGCCGCGCGCGGCGTCCTCGACCAGTGTGGGACGGGTCGTACCGAATATGACGTTGTTGGACACTTCGGCGGTCATGGTCGTGCCACTGGCGTTGGAGAGATGCGCGAAGGCCGCCTTTCCCCCATTTGCAATCAGCGTGTTGTGGAGCATCCGAAGCGACAGGGTGAGATTCTGAACACCCGTGTCGTTATAAAGAACGACAATGTGGGAACGGTTCTCGGGATTCGCATCCTGCAAAAACACATTGCCCCGCAACACCATCGTTTGAGCGTGAGGACCGGCGCCCGAGAAATCGTCATCGCTCATCAGGTCGCCCTCATAGGAACGCGCCCGCGCAAACCAGTTGTATTCAATGAGCGCTTCTCTGGCCCTGATGTGAAAATTCTGGGCCTGGACGCTGTCGTGAACATAGGAGTAACGCAACGCGAAAGCGCCTCCGTAAATGTAGAGATTGTGCGTGGGTCCATCCGTCGCGTTCAAGTTGCCGTTGCGGTCGAATTCGCAAAACTCGACCGTCGCTTCACTCTCCTTATTCCCGCCGGTTATCCCATTGTCATTTTCCAGGAACAGGCAATCCTTGACGACGAGGCCACGGGTTCCCGTGTATCGAATTCCGGCGGAGTTGAAAGAGGCCGTTCGGCACCCCTTGAACACAATGCCCGAGATGCGGTAATTGCTGGCGCCCGCAATTTGCCACCCGCCGCGTCCACGGTCCCCAGCGGAATAACTGCCGGGGGCGTCTTCCACCAGCGTTCCCGTAAAATCCCACACCGGCCGATTCGCCGGATCCTGCGCCCGGATCACGATCGGTTTATCAGCGGGCGCCTTAACCGTGAGATGGACCCGGAACCGATAGACACCCGGTGCGATAACCACTTCGTCCCCTGCCTGGGCCGCCTCGATCTTTCGGTAATCGTCTCCAGGACCGACTGGAATCACAACAGCCCATCCGGAAGGAACTCCTGACAGGAGGAGAAACCAGAAGAAGGCCAGACAAACGGGTTGCATTCGAAATATCGACGACATTTTGAATTTCCAATCTTGCTTCAATCGTGGAAGGATTCGACCCGCAACCAATTGAACGGGTAATCGCAGATTCCTCTCAAAAGCGTACTTTTTTGACCGTTTTGTTCGCCGACAATGGCAACGCGGGGCAATGCCGCCGTGAATATGTCTCTACGGAATGAGTTTCTTTACCATACCCAAAGAGAGGATCAGTTCTTCTTCACATCATAACAACAAAGCCGATCGTCGTAACGCAGGTAAAGGCGTTCCTGATGGATCACCGGGTGCGCCCAGGCATCCTCGCTCTTGGGACGCGCCTCGAATTGAAACTGTCCCCGAGTCACAAATCCAGTCTCGGTCGGTTCGAGCAGAACCATCTCCCCCTTCTGACACAACGCGTACAACCGGTTCTCCGCCCAGATCACCGAACCGATCGAAAGATCGTCTCTCGAATAAAGAATCTTCCCGGAATCCGCGTCCAGACAAGTCCACGGTTTGAAGCGTTTGTAACCCGACCCATAAATCCGCCCGTTGACGGCCACCAACGTTCCGTGACAATTGTCCAGATCGCTTTTCCAGAGAGAATCGAACTGAACCTGGTCCCCTGTCACACGCACCTGAAAACACTCGCTCCCAAACTGATCGGGACTCGAAAAAACAAGTCGGTCACCCATAACCAACGGCATCGCCCCGATCACCTCGTAGGGCGCGGGAACCAGCCACTTCCAGACGATTTTCCCGCTCGCGGCATCCACACAATAGAAATGACGCGACGTGCAACCGGCAATCAGACGTTTTCCTCCCACCTCCAGAAGCACGGGCGAGGCGTAACCCGCCTGGTCAGTCACCTCCCTGGGATTCTCGATCGGTGTCCCCCCCATCCCTTCTTTTTTCAGAAATCGCAATGGTTCACCCATCCAGACCGTCTCACCCGTGCGCTTGTCCAACGCCGCTGTCAAGGCTTTCTCCCCCCCGGGAGTTACAATCAACCGGTCGCCATCCAGCAGCAGACATTCGCTGATGCCCCACGTCACGTTCCTGGCGCCGAAACGTTCAAGTATGTCCACCGCCCAGATTTCACGGCCATCCACCGCGTCCAGACACACGGCGCGCCCATGCGCGTTCATGTGATAGAGCCGTCCGGCCTCATAGAGGCAACTGGAGCGCGCGCCTGGATAGGAAGCCTTCCACGATTTCCCGTTCTTCACCGACCACTTCTTCTGTCCATCGAGAGAAAAGGCCGAAATAATCAGGTCTTCCCCCACGTCGCCGGTGATGTAGAGCGTTCCATCCGCGATAATGGGCGACGAATAGCCTTTTCCGATTCCCGTAACAGTCCACGCTGTTTTCGGTCCCCCTTCCGGCCACTCACCCAACAAGCCCTGCTCTGCGCAAACGCCGTTGCGTTGCGGCCCACGGAACTGGTACCAGTCCGTATTCCCCGTTGCCTGGCTCCATCCGAGAAAGTAAAATTGAGAGAACAACAGCAATAAGGAAAGGGACAAACGGTTTGTCCCAGAGAGACTTACCTTTCCACAACTCGGCTTCCGCACATTCATGAATCGCTCTCCCTGTCCTCCTCGGTCTTGTCCTCATTTCAAGCGCTGTAATCATACCCGAATTTAACTCTGAAGCGCAACTTTCCTCTCTCTACATTGACGTACCCATTTTTACTCTCATGCGATTTTTTACTTCAATTTTCCATTTGGGCCTTTCAAAAACAACTCGGGGGAGAAGCCCTTGTGAGGCTTCTCCCCCGAATCTTTTTGCCGCCTGTCGTTTGATCCTGACCTCAGGCCCGCCCTTTCGGCGGGAGGGTTCGCCTCCCGCCGAAATTTCAGGGCCTGTCCCCGTTTCTTACGCCCCGGGGTTGATCACGATCGGCTGAACCGGCGTCTTGGGCAGGATTTTCAGCTTCGACACCAGAGCCGGGTCGAGGAACGCAGCGCCTTCCACCACTCCGGACTTGGTCTGGAGGATGTTGATGCCGCCCGACTTCGTCGGGGCGCCCGTCGCCGCGTCGTAACCCGCGTAGAAGAAGCCCGAAACGCCTGTCTGAGCGGACACCTTGCCGATCGCCACGCCCTTCGAGCTCGGCTGGCCCTTGACGACCATCGCCAGCGGCGAGCCGGCCGTGCCAACCGCGCCGCCCACGCCCTTCTTCGCCGTCGCCTGGACCAGCACCAGATCCTTCGACGACTGGATCAGGCCGCAGCGCAGGTTGCCGCCCGCCACCGTCACCTTGTCGATCGCGCCCACGAGCTCGTCCGCCACCAGCGGGCCGCCCGAGACCGTGATGGCCTTGAGCGTGCTGCCCTGGATCGAGCACGGGGTCGCTTCGGCCGGAGCCGACGTCGTGTTACCCACCTGCAGTTCGTTGACCACCACCGGCAGCGAGCCGATCGCGCCCAGACTCGTCCGCGTCGCCTTCGCGGCGTCCTTGTACGTCTTCGACGCCACGTTGAGCAACTTGATCGGTTGAGCCGTCGTCGCGGTCGAGCCGACTTCCTCGACCACCGCGCCCGTCACCTTGATGGACATCGGCGTCGTGCCCGCGCTCGTCGTCTGGATGAACGTACGAGCGTACAGACCCGCGCCCGAGTCCTTCGTCGCCGCGATCGAGATCGAGCCGAACTCGTTCGCCGTCAGGAACGTCACCGACTTGGCCGAAACCGACTTGGCCAGGTCGCGCACGACGAGAGCCAGCACCGGCACGTCGAACGCCAGCGTCTTGACGCTGCCGTTGACCCGCAGCATCGGAACCTGCGTCACGCTCGTCAGGTAGTAGATCCCCTTGGCCGCGTTGTCCACCGCGTTCGAGGGCATCTTCTTCAGCAACGCGATCTTGATCGTACCCGGGTTCGAACCGGCAATCGTCGGCTCGAACGTCAGGTCGTTCGACGCGCTGCGCACCAGCGTGTAGCCCTTGCACGTGACCTTGTAGTTCGCAGCCGCGAACACCTCGGCCATCACCGTCGCCGTCGCCGGCAGACTCGGCGTACCCAGGTTTTCCTGGGCGTCAAGAGCCGTGACCACGTAGGCATATGGGATCGCCGGGCTGGCCGTGTCATCGGCAAACGCGTTCGTACCGGTCCCAACCAGCGCATCCGCCGCGCTCACCGTCCAACTGAGCGTATGGGTCGAGTCCACAGCCGTCCGCTCGATCAGGTAAGCCGTCGCGCTCGTCACGGAATCCCAGTTCAGCAGCACGCGGAACGTGTTGCCCGAGGCCGTCACGTTCGCCGGAGCGGGCAGACCCGACAACTCGAACTTCGCCGTCAGCGACTTGTTCGCCGCGGGCATCGTGTAAGCGTACGACGTCAGCGACGAAAGCAACGTCGCGCCGTCGTACCAGCCCACGAACTCGTAACCCGTCATCGCCGTCGCCGTCAGCGTCACCGCCGCGCCTTCCAGGTAGGTGGCCTGGTCGGGCGTCTTCGACACCGTGCCGCCGATGGCCGGATCGGCCGCCAGCGTCAGCGTGTAGGTCGGAACCACGACGACCGCCTTGAACTTCGCCGTGAAGGTTTTGTTAGCAGCCACCGTGTACACGAAGGAAGCCTGCGTCGAGGCCGTCGTTGCACCGTCGAGCCAGCCGCGGAATGTGTACCCCTCGGCCGCCACGGCACTCAAGGTCACCACCTCATCCTGTAAATAGGTCGCTTTGTTCGGCGATTTAGAGACCGTACCACCATTGGTTGGATCGGCCACCACGACAACCGTATATTGAACCACAGGAATCACCTTGAATCTGGCCGTGAAAGTTTTGTTCTCGGCCGTGACGGTATGCTGGAACGACGCCGTCTGCGAAACCGTCGTGGCGCCATCCACCCAGCCACGGAATGTGTACCCATCCGCCGCCACCGCGTCCAGAGTGACCACCGTCCCGACCGAATACGTCGGCTGGTTCGGCGTCTTCGACACCGTGCCACCGTTGGCCGGATCGGCCAGGGCCGTCACTGTGTACTGATCGGGCGGCAGGGTTTTGAACTTCGCCGTGAGGGTCTTGTTCTCGGCGGGCATCGTGTACACATAGGACGCCTCCGCCGAAACCGTCGTCGCTCCGTCCAACCAGCCACGGAACGAGAATCCATCCGCCGGAGTCGCCGTCAACGAGATCTCCACACCCGCCAGGTAGTCCATCTGGTCCGGCGTCTTCGCAACCGTCCCCCCATTGGCCGGATCGGCCGTCAGAGTCAGCGTGTATTTGGGCGACAACGCAAACTTTGCCGTGAAGGTCTTGTTCGAGTCGGCCACCGTATAAACATAGGAGGCGTTCGCCGAAACCTGCGTGGCGCCGTCGTACCACCCGTCAAACGTGTAGCCTTCCGCCGCCACCGCGTTCAGGGTCACCTGAGCGCCTGTCAGGTAGGCCGGCAGGTCCGGCGTCTTCGAGACCGTACCCCCGTTGGCCGGATCCGCCACCACCGTCACCGTGAACTGATTGGGCGGAAGCGTCTTGAACTTCGCCGTAAGCGTCACATGATCCGCGGGCATCGTGTACTCGAACGTCGCGGTCGTCGAAATCGTCGTCGCGCCATCCAGCCAACCGCGGAACTGATAACCGTCCGCCGGGGTCGCCGTCAGCGTCACCTGAGCGCCTGTCAGATAGGCCGGCAGGTCCGGCGCCTTCGAGACCGTCCCCCCGTTGGCCGGATAGGCCACCAGCGTCAGCGTCATGAATTGAATCATCTCGAAATTCGCCGTCACGGTTTTGTTAGCGTCCATCGTCACCTGGACCGACGGATTCGTACCCGTTACATCCCCCGTCCAGTTGACAAACTGGTAACCCGCCACCGGCGTCGCTGTCAGGGTCACGACCGCACCCTGGTTGTACACCCCTCCCGCCGGATTGAGCGCAACAGAACCACCAGCCGATGGAGCCACATTTACCGTCAACGTAAACTGATTCGGCGCAAGTTCCTCGAATCGAGCCGTGAGGGTTTTGCTTCCTCCGACGACCGTGTACTCATAGGACGCTGCCGTCGAAAGCGTAGTCGCGCCATCCAACCAGCCCTTGAAAGCCCATCCATCCGCGGCCGTCGCCTGCAAGGTCACAACTTCCCCATACGCATACCCCGCCTTGTCGGGCGTTTTCGAGACCGTACCCCCATTGGCAGGATCGGCCACAAGCGTCAGGGCGGACAGAGACGCAAATTCATACGCGCCCAGATCCACACCATTTCCCTGCGGACGCGGATTGCCCAGAATATCCGTGTTGAGTCCGGTATCCGTCCCGGCATCCAGCGCGGCAGAACCGTCCTGAAGACGATAATCCAACACGCGAAAACTGGAACCCGACACCGCGCCAAACGCATCGCCCAGAATCGTAATCTGATTTTCCGTGTTGGCAATCACCAGAGACGCCAGGGAGTTGGTGGTACAGTCTGCAAAGGGCACAATCAGCATCCCCACCAGCGAATTGTCCGCGCCAAAGGGCGTTCCACTGGTCGTCAGGACCGTCACGGTACCGCTGCTGTCCGTGTCCACGGACGTCCACGTTCCCGTCACTCCAGCCTGGAACTTCGGATCCGCGAGGAGATCCACTCCCCCGACGATCACCCCATTCAACCGGGCGTTCTTGTCGTTCCCGAAGAACAGGTTGCTGTCTCGCTCGATGACAATCCCCGCATCCGCCGCGAGCACCCCGAGGGTCTGGGTGTTTCCGGCAAAGACCGAATTGGTCAACAAGGTCTCGCCGCTCTGCCCATAGACCACGCCCGCTTCCGGCGACCAGTTGTCCGCAAACGTGCAGTTGGTGATCTTGATCCCATCGGCGCCCGACCAGGTTGTGATGGCATTGCCGGGGAATGCGGACCAGTTGCCACTGAACACGCAGTTCTCGAAACTCACATCGGAACGCGTGGTACGCACCGCGCCGCCTCGGTAACTGGCCTTGTTTCCGGCAAAGACGCATCCGGTGACCGGCAAGTCCTCCGTGTCTTCAACATAGAGCGCCCCAGCCACGGCGTCGGTTCCAGCCGTGGCATTATCCACGAAGACGCACTTGTTGATCGCACAACCCGCTCCCAGCCATTCCGCGCGCAAACCCGCCCCCGCATTGGCCAGACCCGTGCCAGTGGTCGTTCCACCCGTGATCACGAAGCCATCCACCACGGCGTTCGCGATGCGATTCATGCGCACGACACGCCGCCCCGCCGTGACCTGCGAGAGAATCGTCAGATTCTTTTCCGAATCGCGTTCGCCCACCTCGGTTTCATTGCCCGCGAAGCCACCCAGCAGACTGACATTCGACGCCAGCGCCAATGTGTTCTCAATCAGGTAGGTTCCCCGCGCCACCCAGATTTCCGCCGGAGAAGACACTCCCGCAACCTGGTTGATTGCGGTCTGGACATCGGTGAAAGCATTGGTCCAATTTTCACCGGAACCTGTCCCCGTAGCGTCTCCTTTCACAAAAACCCGCGTGGGCGGCTCCATTGCCGAAGTCACCGTTCCGGTCGTCTGAACCTGATCGAATACTGCTGTGACCAGAGAGCCATCGGCATGCGACGTCAACGCCAGACCGATATAGACCTCCTGAGGCATTTCGATCTCGACCGGTCCGCTGTCGGCAAGATCGGGAGATTCCTTGGCGACCCAGGTCACTCCATCCTCCGAAATGAACGAGCGGAAGACATTCCCCGAGCGGGAAATCCGCACCCAATAGGGAGCCGTCTTGGAAACCCGCAACCCCACGGGAATGTTCAGGGAAGCCTGACCCGTTTCGGACCGCCACTGGTAGAGCACTCCATTGCCCTTCGAGACCAGGGTCATGAAATTTTTGCTCTCCGGAAGCAGACTGTCGCGCACCATGACGCCCGCCTTGCTCCAAGTGTTGACATTCGGCTCGATACTGTTCACGCGGGCCGTAATAGAACCGTTTCCATTCAATTTCTGATACACATAATGCAACTCGTCGTAGTCGCCCCAGATATCGGCGCCCGACGCCTGAACCGTAATCGAGCCGCCCTCTTCGCTGGCACTGCCCGCCGCTCCGACTTCACCGATGTCGCGGCTGGCCCAATCCGTCACGTTCGCCTGGAACGGCACCACCAGCGTTGCGGAGTTGGGATCGTCACTCGAAATCGTAACATCGGCTGTGTACAGACCGGGAAATGCGGGGTTGAACGAGAAGGTCATTTCCAGCGTATCGCCGGTATCGCGCTTCAAAGCCGCCGCATACGGAGCGGCCAGATCATCGCCGTTCAATTTTGCGCTGTCCAGTTTGAAACCCCCGAGTGCGCCCAGATTGACCGACGACACATTCAGCGTGGTTCCCCAGGAACCGTCATTGAAGATTTTCAGGGATTTCTGACGCGGGGCCGAGCCTGTTGGCATAAGACCGAAATTCATATCCAGCGGCGTGACTCCAATGCTCTTCCACGGCCCCATGAAACTCGTGTTCGTCAAGGAGTACTTTTGCTGCAGGTAATACCCGATATCGTTGATTTCCGTCTCATCCAGAGGACGGTTGAACATCAAGAGCTCGGCGACTTCCCCGTTCCATCCGGTTGTTCCCATCGCCCCCAGTTGGAATCCCTTACCGACCGGATTAAAAGGCGTAGCGCCTGCTTTTTGCGCCTCGATCACGCCATCACGAATGATGTGCATGTTCGACTCGGTCATGGAGGAACGGAAGGTCCACATAATGTGATGGTCCACGGTATCAATGACCCTGTTGAGACGGCCGGCTCCACCGATATTGCCAAAGTCCCAATAGATGTTGCTGTCACTCCACGGCAAGTGGATGTTGAAGCGGTTCGCCGTATCGTCCGGATACGTCTGGCAGATAGAATTGGATCCGATCGCCAGCGTCTTGGAGATGAAGAAGAGCGTGATTTCACCGGTCGGCCAGTTCGCGCTCAAAGGCGCCGGGCGCTGCAGAACGTCATTTGAACCGTCGAACACAACAACCGGCTTGCCGCCCACCACATTGTTCACGCGCATGGGCTGCGCATCCGCAGTGGCCTGGGCCATGTCGTTGCCATTGCCAGACAAGTCCGTCCAGTTCGTCACAAATCCACTTCCATCCACCGTGAGGCCTTTGCTGGCATCCAAGTGCATCACCAATCCATCCTGGATGGGCGAATCGGTCTGGGCCTGCGCCTGCACGACGTTGGCCGAAAGCGCAATCAGATAATTGGGCTGCGCGGCATCGTTACTGGCGATCGCCAGGTTCGCGGTCTTCGTCCCGGCCGTCGCGGGGGGCGTAAACTCAACCGTGATGACCATTGAGTCGCCCGCATCGCCACTCATACTAGTGGCAAACGGCGCCTCGACAAGCGTGTCCTGATTCTTGACCGCATGAATGATCTTGAAGGCCGGATCCGTCACGGTAATCCCGGTAATATTCAGCGGCGTGGCGCCATAACCCGCGTCCCGCACCAGAATACGCGCCACCTGCTTCTCGGAGTTGACCATCACGCGTCCAAAATCAAGCGAGGTGGGATCGGTGAAGATAACCGGTTCCGGAGTTGACACATAGGTGCCGGTAATGGCGTACTTGGTCTGGAGATACGCGCCCACACGCTGCAGTTCTTTGGCCGTCAACTGGCGATTGTAGATGATCACTTCAGCATAATCGCCCTTCCACGCGCGCTCAGCCGTGTTGCGATCGCGGCCAATCTGGTCCACCCAGACGCCCCACTCCGGATTGCTGACGGAGACGGAGATGATGGACATATTGTTCGGAACCGCAGTCTGCTCGGCGTTGACCACCGAACCGTTGACCCGCACTTCCGCCGTTTTGATTTGCGGGTGAACAAAGTCGCCCGTAAAAACGCTGCCATCCGTATTTGAATTGAAGATGGCCTTGTTTGCGCCACGACAGAAATCCGGAGTCGTATTGAACTTGTTGCCAAGAACCGGCGCCATGAGTTGTTCCCCAGAGGCGTCGGCATCTTCTTTCAAGACGACAAACACGGTCCGGGTATCCTCACAGGTGGGGAACAGGTAGTAAGCGCCGTCTGCGCCCCCGAAACGAATGACTGGCTTGCCGTTGACCGCGTTGGTGACATAGGTCGGAGACCCGCCGCTCAACACGGCGTCGTGGTTCGTACCCGAATAGTCGGTCCAGTTCCAGACCGGCATTCCATTCCGAGCCATCGTGACATTGTCCACCGCCGCAAACAGATACAAACCGTCCGTGATCGGCGGCATGGAGGGTTTGCCCGGGCGTCCAAAGAGATAAAGCGGCACCGTCTCGGGCGCTCCACTGGCATTGTGGGTGAACGTCAACTGCTCGGTACCCGCCGGAGCCGTTTTCGTCGGGTCGAAGGCAACCTTGATCGTCAACGTCTGACCCACCGCCAAATCGGTCTGGTAATTGTTGCCCACAACCGGCTGGGGATCGGAACTGCGCACAACGCTTTCAATGGTGTAAGCGCTCCCAAGCGTCGAGGTAAACGACACCTGCAAGGTGGAACCTCTGCTGCCGTCGTTCTTCACGACGATATCCTGCATTTCCTTGCCTTCGGCGGGTTCAACAAAACCGTAGTCAATGACGTTCGGCGTGACGTTGAAAGACGCCTTCGGTTCTGTGTAATTGGTGGCCAGACCATACTTCTGCTGGAGGTAATACCCGACATCGTTCAGGTCGCCCCCCGTCAACGCCCGGTTGAATACCAGCATCTCGGCCAGATCGCCCGGCCAGGCGGTACCCGACAACCCCCCGATGTTGAAACCGCGATTGTCCACCGTGATCTGCGATGCATTCGCATCGGAACCCATCAGTTCGCCATTGCGGAAAACCTTCTGGCCCGGAGCGCTGATCGAAGATTGCATCATCCACAGATTGTGGGCGTCAAGCGACTCCCAGACACCACTCAGACGCCCATTTGCGTTGATATCGCCAAAGTCCCAGTACACGGTGTTGCCCCACGGCAAGTGAGCGCTCATGCGATTCGTACCCAGATCGGACGTCATGGTGAACACATAGTTGTTCTGCGCGGCGTTTGTTTTAGCCAGGAACACCACGGTAACCTCACCCGTGGGCCAGTTCGCAGACACCGGCCCGCCGGTCGCCATGTTGTCATCCGTTCCGTCAAACCGGATAACCGGTAGCCCATTGACCGTCGTGTCCACAAACTCGGGCTGTCCAGCGGCCAGCGATTTGACCATGTCGTTCCCGTTCCCCGACAAGTCCGCCCAGTAGGCCACTTTGTTCGAGGCATCTTTCACCACACCCGTGGAGGCATCCACATGGAAAACCAGACCGTCCGTCACCGGAGATCCGGACTCCCCGACAACCGCCATGACATCAAACTGCTGGTTCGGATTGGCGGTATCATTACTCAGTACCGTCAAACTCCCCTGAAAAGCGCCTTCAGCCGCGGGCGAGAAGGCAACCGTCACGACAAGTTGATCGCCCGCCTCCTTATCCAGACTCGTGGCATAGGGAGAGGAAAGCGTCTGGGTCACGTTCTTCACCACACTCTTGATGGTAAAAGGCGCCAGCGAACCCGTATTGATCGCCGTTATCTCCAACGGCGTGGCTCCTGTCCCGCCGACGTTCGAGAGGGTGAAACTGGCGGTTATCTCCGGGGCGCCGGGAGTACGCGTGGGCAGGGTCACCTGCGACTTGTCAAAACCCAAAGCAGGCTCCGGCCCCTTGTATCCCGTGGCAATCCCATACTTCAACCCCAGGTAGAAACCGAGATCATTGAGTTCCGTATCGGTCAAAGCCCGATCGAAGAGAATCACTTCGGCCAGATCAATGTCGGCAAAACGCTCATATGCCGATCCATTATTCCAGGCCCCCAAGGCTCCCGGTCCAAAAATCTTGGTCGGGAAGGCTGTCGGCGTCAACGTCGCCGGTGTTCCCCCGTTGACCGCCGTCAGGACGTTGGTTCCATTGTCGCGATACACATTCAGGTAGGGTGTATCGATGAGCAAGCCGGTGGTCCCGATCCCCCCCTCCCCATTGGCGTCCAGCCAGAGGTTGCCCGTACCGTCGTAACGGTAATGGACACTGCCGGTAACCCAGCCATCGTGGCTGATCATGTGCCGCATCGTGTTGTCAAAAACCCGCGTTTGCGAAACCGTGATCAGCGTATAGGTCAGCACTCCCGAAATGTTTCCATAAGATAACACCGTATCGGTGCCATTGAACGCAACGGCAGGCTTGCCACCGATGGCGTTTTGCTTGAACGTCGGAGGCGTTTGCGTAAGGACCGCGCTCGCCGTTCCATCGGGAGCAGCCGGGGCGCTGTCCGACCACGTCTCGACATTACCGCCGTCCGCGACTCCCGTAATGGCAGAAGCGTCCAGATGCCAAATGAGTCCATCCGTCACAGGCATCTGCGCCTGGACCCCTTGTGCCATTCCGAGCAGGGAAAGAACAACCGACATCAAAACCAACCAATTTGACCATTTAAGACCGGACGCTCGCTTACTCATGGTTCGATTCCTTTCTTTACTGATTCTGTTATCTGTTATCTGGCCAAAGAGAGGAGGACGCCTCCCAGTATACCTTATCCAAAACCCGGACGCCATTTCCTCCCTGCAACCGGAAGGATCTCACATCCAGAAAGTTTCCAGCAGAGAACCTGCACAAAAACCCCTTCCCTAAATTTTCAGCAAGGCACAAAGCAAGCCCTCGCAAAAGCAGGAATACAAACCATTAAAAGCAACCTCTTCCCCTTTGGCGACTTCCTCCGCACAGGGAAACGGCCCTAAAATTGAGTCACATGTAAAAACCAGAAAGCGCAACTTCAGAAAAACAGCCTAAACGTCCATTTCAGGAACGTTTGATCGTGAGAAAAGGCCGCTTCACCCCAAATCTACTCAAACCTTTGAAAACGAATAAGAGAATGATTCTTTTTACCGAACAAATCGAGAATAGGCCGCTCACACAATATCTGTCAAGTTCAGAATCGGACAGTGAAGAATTCTGTACGCCATGACAAAGAGCGATCCAAAATCTTGCGCCCGAAAAGCAGGAACAGGAAAATACGTCTTCAAATCCGCTTAGAAAAAACTGGGGAAACTGGAAAACACACCCGAGCGGCCACCGCTCAATTCTACAGATCACGCCCTGAGCGTAATCGAATCCACAAAGCCGGGCAATGGACTCCCGGCTCAAAAAATGGATTATCTTATAATGAAAAGATCGCTCCTTATTCCTCCCAGGCCTTTCCTGAAAACATTCCAGAAGCCTCTTCCTCAACCTATAGAGAAAAAACGCTTCAACAGAAATCCTCAGTTCCCGATCATTCGGACAACTAAAACGCCAGGGGGCGCCACTTCACACGGCAAACGCACCGCGGAACCCGCGGAGAATTTTTTTTCTGCCACGCACTCCAGAGAAGACCGGGCATCCAGTTTGAAAACCCGGCATGTCGTTTCCCCCTGCCACGGCAGCCGTTCCACCACAAGGTCGAAATTCGGTTCACATGCGCGATAACGGCTGATTAAAACCGTTCCCTCGGTGCGCTCGCGATTCAGTCCCGCGCACAGGACCGCCTGCCCCGCCTGATTGCCGGATACTCCGACCCGCACGGGCGTCTCGAGTAAGCGGGCAAACGCCTTGAACGCGTAGAAGGTTTTCTTGGGCGCGCCAAAACGGTCGAAAATGCCAAAATTATTGGTGTCCCCACTATAAAAATTGGACACATCCACCGGACTGTCCTGCAGGTCGAGCAAGACAGAGGTCACGAACGCGGCGCCAGCCGCGCCCCCCTGTTCCTCGTACCACTGCCGCCGTTTTTCCCCCTCACCGACACTCAGCATCGGACTCCAGTCGTTCCCCGGCAGGTAGTTCCATTCGTTCACGTGAATCTCGGTGTTCCGAAACCCCTTGCCGTCCAGCCAGGCCCGGATCGCACGCGCTTTGCGCGCATAGAGAGACGGATCGTCCGTGTAGGTGTGCCACGAGAAAAAATCCAGCGGGACGCTTTCTTCCCGGCACATCTTGAGAAACCCCTCCAGAAAGGGCGTGGCCTGCAAACGGTCTCCCGCCAGTTCGCCCGTCGCCCCCACCGAAGGCCCGCCGACTTTCAAGTCGGGGAAACGAGTCTTTATGGCCCGGGCGGCTGTCGCATACAACCGGTAATAATCCGCGTCGCTGCCGCTCCACATGGCCGGGCGATTCTCCGGCTCGTTCCAGATTTCCCAATACCGAATGCCGTACTGAAAACCGTTGGCCCACCCGTCGTTGTAATGCCGGATGATCCCGACACACGCTCCTGCCCACTTTGCATAATCCACCGGCGGGTGGACGTAGTACCGCCTCCGGGAATGTTCAATACTCTCTCCCAGGCGGTAAACCACACCCGCCCCGGTGTTATGAATCGCCGCCAGATAATCGTCGGTCCGCGCAAACTGATAACTCGAAGGCGCCTCCGGGTCCGCCAGAGCGTCCGGGAAAACGGCATGCAGATCCACCAGATCCGGACGCGGAAACTCGCAATCGTGCAACCGCGTCAACGGGATCTTCACGTCCCGCCAGTGGGCCGTCAGATCCACCGTTTCCCCCGTGGTCAAGACCCCACCGTTCACTCCATGCAGAGGCCGGATCACCCCGCCCGTTTCCGCGCCGAAGTCCACGCGCAGTTCTTCGGCCCGGGCGTTTGGGTCTGAACCGAATCCCACAGTCCAGACCCAAACACATAGTCCTAGAAAGCGCAGAAAGCGACACAAACGCACAGCGGTCCCCCCCCCCACTAAAATTTCATTTCAATAACTCAACCCATATCCGACTTTGAACAGCGGGTCGTAATTGGGATCCCCGACATTGATCGGAATCTGTTTCATGTCACGCGGCCACGAAACTGAAAGCTTTCCCGTGGGCTTGAAGTCTCCCAGCAACACGTCGGCCACACCCTGTCCCTCGGTCCCCGGTAACCACGCGGCCACCACGGCGTCGGCCTGGTCCAGAATGCCCTCGAGCATCACCGGACGTCCGGTCAACAGAACCACGACCAGCGGAATTCCCGCCTTCTTCATGTTGGCCAGCGTTTCAAGATTCTCCTTGTCGAGGGTCAGGTTCTCGCGATCCCCCATAAACTCCGCGTACGGTCTTTCCCAGATCACCACAACGCCCACACTGGCGCCCTGAGCCTCCGTTCCATCCGCGGTAAAGGTCACCTTGGTTTCCTTTGGCACGGAGTGCCGGAAGGCATCCAGAATCGTCGTCCCGCCGGGCAACTGGTCCACCACATCGCCCTGCCAGCTGATCGTCCACCCCCCGCACTGTATCCCCAAGTTGTTCGCGCCAATCCCGGCCACATGAATCCGGGGGATCTTCCGGTCCAGAGGCAACACCTTCTTATCGTTCTTCAACAACACGAGCGACTCGCGCACGGCCTGACGCGCCACCTCGCGGTGGCCGGCGGAACCGAACGTGTTCCACAACTGGCGGTCGGTCAGCGGCGAGCGGTCCTTGTCCATCAACCCCATTGCGAACTTCACACGCAGAATGCGCGTCACCGCATCGTCAATGCGCGACATGGGGATCTTGCCCTCTTCAACCAGTTCTTTAAGGAACTTGCAGAAATCGCGGTACTGACCGGTCAGCATCACCATGTCCATCCCCGCGTTGATCGAAATCTCGATGCACTTCTTGTAGTCCGGTGTAATCTGGTCAATGGCGTTGTAGTCGGAAATCAGGAACCCCTCGAACCCGAGTTCCTTCTTAAGCAGATCGGTGAGCAGTTCCTTGCTCGCCGAGCACTTCACCCCATTCCAGCTGCTGTAGGACGGCATGATCGTGGCGACGCCCGCCTTGACCGCGGTCAGGTACCCCTGCAAGTGGATCTTGCGAAGCGTCGCTTCATCGCACTGCGTGTCGCCCTGGTCGAGTTTCCGACCATCGCCCCCTTTGGCCGATCCATAGGTGGTTCCGCCATCCCCCAGAAAGTGTTTGGCGCAGGCCACGACGGAAAGCGGGTCGGCCAGGTTCCTCCCCTGAAAACCCTTGACCGCCGCTTCTCCCAACACCTTGACGATCTCCGGGTCTTCCGAGAACCCCTCGTAAGTCCGTCCCCATCGTTCATCCCGTGGAACCGTCACACACGGTCCGAACGCCCAGTTGATCCCCGTGGCGCGAATTTCCTCGGCGGTGACGCGGCTGATTTTCTCGACCAGATCCGCGTTGCGGGTACACCCGAGTCCGATGTTGTGGGGAAACACCACGGCGCCATACACATTGTTGTGTCCATGCACGGCATCCACCCCGTAGATCAGAGGGATCGCCAGACGCGTCTTCAAGACGTGTTTCTGATACTCGTCGAGCAGGTCACTCCAGGCGTTCAGACTGTTTCCGGCTTTCGGGTCTGAATTACCGCCGCTGAGGAGCGACCCGAGGAAATATTTCTCAATGTCAGCCGGGTCCTTCAGTTCGGACTGGTCGGGCTGACACATCTGCCCGACTTTTTCCTCCAGCGTCATTTTGGCCAGAAGTTCCTTCGCCTGCGGATCAAATGAGGAGAGCGGTTTGGGAGCAGTCGGTGTGGACTCGGCCCAGACCGATACCGCCATCAGCAAACCGACAAGCAACACCCCAATAAGAACTCCGTACTGTTTTGAAAACACGCGTTCCTTCCCCATGACACATCCTCCTCCACCCTCGAATCCGATCTGGAGTCTCAGACAAGACTCATGCCCCCCGGCAAAACAACCTGCATCCAGATACTCCAAAGAGGGGATGGGCCGGTCTCCCCGTTCCAGCCCCCTTTCTCTCAAATCCGTAATCAACCCTTCAGATGGGGAAACTCCGTGATGCGGATGTTCGTACACCCATACGGAATCAGCGTGATTTCCTCAACCGGTTCACCCGACTCGCGCAGTCTTGGCTCAATTTCACCCGCCCAGCCATGATCGAGTTTCCAATTCGGCACTCTCCGTCCCTTCACCTTCGCCACCACCCCGGCGCCTTCCGGAGAGAACGGTTTCTCGCCGATCGGTTTCTCCTCGAAGGTCACACTGGTCTCGGGCTTCGTTTCGTCCACAAGGACCCCGTAATTCCACGGCGTCGTGGGCCGCACCTCGAAGTCCCCGTGGGGCAGTTCGCGGAACGGCTTGTCGGCATTGATCCGCTTCCACTCTTCCCCGATCTTGAGCGAATAGACCAACGGCCCGCGCTCGATCGAGATAGCCTCGCTGTAACGCCGCGAAGTTTTGAGCTTCATCGGGAAACGCAACGTCACGACCACCGAATCCTTCCACTCGCGCTCGATCGTGTGAAACGTGCCCGGCTTGAGTTTCTCTTCCGAGCCGCCAGCCACGGAAACCACCGCCCCATCGCTCCACGCGGGAACCCGCAGCATGAGTGGGAAACTTGTCGGCTTTTCCGCCGTCACGGTTATCTTGATGGTATCGCGGAAGGGATAATCCGTCTCGGACACGACACGCACCGGCGCCCCCTTCACCTCAAATCTGGCCGCGCTGGGCGCGTAGGCGATGGCCGCGATCCCCTCGTCCTTTGTCCGCATCCAGAGATTGGCCACAAACTTGGGCCACCCCTGATGCAGGTTCGAAGTACAACACCCGAAGTTCGGTTCCAGACCATAGAGGTTCGAATCGGCGCCATTGGTGCCCCACATGAAGTCCGGATTGACCGTACACTGGACCTGATTCGTCTGCTGGAGGTACTGATGCGACCACATGTCGGGCGAGAAAGTCGCCGGCAAAGCGTTGAACGTAATCCGCTCCAACCGGTCGCCATAAGAAGCCTCACCCGTCACCGCAATAACCTGTTCGAGCGAATACATGGCCTCGACCACCGCGCAAAGTTCCGTCCCCTGAATGGGATTCTTTCCAGACAGGCATTCGTCCCCCGTGAACATTCCCGTCGCCTGTCCGTGATAGCGATCGAGAACTTCGATCATTTTGGCCGGGAAAGCCCACTCGGCCTCGTCCTTCGTAAGCCGCCAGGACAACGCGTACGCCTTGAGCGACATCGCCACATTGACCACATGCCGGTCGAATCGCCACTGCCCGCGCCGAGGCGTGGGCTGCGTGACATCTTCTCCCTCGAAGAACGTCTTGTAGTCGAACCCCTGTTCGTGCAGTTTGCGCGCCAGGTCGAGCAACCACGCCTCACCCGTTTTTTCATAGGTGTAATAGACGGAAATCAACCCCTCGTACCAACGGAACTGCCCCCAGTCGTACAACGGTTTGCGGTCGAGTGTCGCAAGCATGGCCTTCTGGTTCTTCATCACCGCTTTCAGAACCGAATCGTCCCCCGTCGCCTCATGGTATTGCAGCAACGCCTTGTTCGCCAACAGGATGGACCAGATGTCATAGGCCTTGGCGCCCGCGTCGGCGGGATAGGGCGCATACCACCCGTCCTCGCGCTGGTTGGCCACGATATGCTCGACATAGCGCTTGATCCGCCCCTTCAGGGCCGCGTCATCGAGCACCCACGCCAGGGGAATCGCCCCATCGAGCCAGTAGGGCGCGCGCTCCCATCCTTCGGCTTTCCCGCCAAACCACTGGCTCTTCGCCACATCGGGCCAGAATTCATCCAGATGGCCGCTCAAACCGTCGGCCTGAATCCGCAACTGGCGCTTAAGCCACCCCTCCGGGGTCACCGTCCCCAACGGAAGCGGGCGAAAAGCCGGTTCGGCCAGAGCGCCCTGGGTGGAGGCGGCGCCAGCGGAAGACGAAGCGGGCGCCGGATTCTGGGCCGACGCTTTCACCAGAGGCGAAACCGCCGCCACGACTGCGGCACTACCCGCAATACTGCCCAGAAATTTACGACGATTGAGATGCGACATATGAAAAGATTCCTTTCAAAAATAGTGTACAATACCAGACACCCAATCAAGTGAACGAGTGCATTCACACAATCTGAGGCAAACAAACAAAGGTCATTTTCACCCCAAAGTCAAACAATTCCGTGTTTCCGAAAAGCCTCATACAGAAAAAGGCCATCGAACGACCTTCCACAAGAAAGGTACTGGCCCCGGACTACTTCCGGGTAAAATGCGCCACCATCCCCCCTCCGGGCGCAAATGGAATTTCCAACTTGTCCTGCGCGGTCACCGAACGGGTGGATTCCTTCATCAACTTCGGATCCGTTCCACTATCCGGATGGTCCCCCAGGGTATGGACCTCAAACTTCCCTTCCCCGAGGAACGCGAGCGGCAGTTTGAGCGTGCGGGCCTTTTCGTCGCTCAGAGCGCCCAGCCACCAGTCCTTGCCGGAACGCCGCACCACCACCACATAGCGTCCCACCTCCCCCAACGGTACCCGGGTCTCGTCCCAGACGGTCGGAACCGACTTGAGGAACCACAAACTCTCCGGCGCCTCGCGATAGTGCGTAGGCGTGTCCGACAGACAAAGCAGAGGCGATTCGTAGGTCATCATCAGGGCAAACTGGCGCGCGCGCGTCCCCTGCGTGAGCAAGGGACGCTGGTGTTTGAACTTCTCGGACGCCACCACATTCATCCAACCGGGCGTCAAATCTCCCGGCCCCACCGCCATGCGCGTGAACACCTGCGTGACTTGAGACGTGGGCGTGATCCGTCCATCCCCGATCAGGTTTTCTTCGATCCCGGCAATCCCCTCCTGTGTCAGGAAGTTCGGATAGGTCCGGGCCAGGCCATTGGGCAGATACATCCCATGCAGATTGATCATGATTTTATTTTGCGCCGCCGCCTTCAGGACGCGCTCCACCCAGCAGACCATTTCCTGATCGTAACGGTTCAAAAAGTCTATTTTCAAACCTTTCACACCCCAGTCATGAAAGGCCTCCATCCCCTTCTCAATGCCGAACTTATCCAGATCCGTCCAGTTCAACCAGAGCCACAATCCCACCTTTCGGTCGTGCGTCTCGTTCTGGATGGTCTTCAGATCCACCGCGCCATCGGGGGTCGTGATTTTTCCGGAACCGCCCCGGTACCACCCGTCATCCACCAGGTGATATTCGAATCCCATCTCCTGAGCAAACTTCACACACTCCAGATTCAACGCGGTATCCCCTGCCGGCTTGTTGCTCCCCACCGCCGCCAGCCAATCCCACGTGGTCACCCCCGGTTTGACCCAGGACGCATCGTCTATCACACTCGGACGGCTCAAATTGTTCACCAGATTGGAACAGACAAAATCCCCCGGATTTTTCGAAATCATGATCAGACGCCAGGGAGACAGCCGAGGCCCCCGGCTCACCACCGCCCCCTTGCCATCGAGCCGCGGCGAAAGCGCCACATGGAAAACGGGAGACGATTCCGAGGAAGCAACCACCCGGAAACTGGCTTTGCCCTTCCCCTCGGTTTCATCCTCAATCCCCACCGTCGCAGAAAACCGCGCGTACTGCTTCCCGAGCGGGACCACAATCTGTCCCGGCGCATGGGTTCCCAGACCGGATGCGTACTCCTTTTTCCCCAGCCGGATCGGCTTCTTGTCCACACTCTGATTCAATTGAAGACTTCCGAATCCCTGGGTACCCTCCAGTTTCAAGTTCGAGACCGGAACCTTTGTCCCATCCGTTTTTGTCAGAAACGCGTCCGCCCAGGTGGTGTGATCGAAAGCCATCTCACCCTCACTGTCCGCTTCCAACACAATGGAATCGAGACCCGTGACATCCAGATCGAACGACTTGGGAGCGTCTCCCCCATTCATCGCTTCCGTCGAAGCCAGAACCCGTCCATCCGTACAAATGAACATCCCTGCCCAGTCGCTCACATCCGCCTCATGAACCAGGGCGTAAGCGGCGGGTGTCTCGACCAGCAACGGCAACCCCATAAACGCCCCCGGCACCAACTTCTCGGCGGGAGTTTCCCGGTAAATATACTGCCAATCGGACGAGAACCCTTTCTCGCGTCCCGGCCAGGCGCGTTTCAAAGCCGCAAAACGGAACTCGGTCTGATCGGCCTTCAACGTAAACTCATCCGGATTGTTCGGCAAGACATAGCGAATCCCGACCCCCTCGTCGTACGCCCGAACAACTAGCCCGAACTCCGGTCCTTTCCCATCGCGCGACTTCAATTGGAACGTCTGCTGATTGTAGCGATCCCGAACGGAACGATTGCGCCCGAATGGATTCTCCCACACGGCATCCTGACTCAGAACCACACTGTTGACACATTCCACATCTTGCCCGAGTTGGCTGCCATCCTGAAACAACAAGCCCAACCGAGATTGTTCCACCAAACTCCGCTTCGCATATGAGACACTGTAGGCCAACGGCCCCTGGACGTGGATTGTCACCCGAATGCGGCCATCGGGCGACTCGACCCACAAACCCGAGTCCCCCGCGGCATAAGCAAGACCGCCCAGCCAGCAGAAGACCAGCATTCCCACTAAACGGATCGGCAAACCGATCCAGACCTTTTTCCAATTGAAAAATACCCCCTGATATGCCCGATACCGTTGCAACATTATCCCTTTCCCTCCCTTGGTCTAGACTGCGCTCAACATACAGCCCCAGCGGAATTCAAGGCAACTTTTTTCCAAAAATTTCAGCATGCCCCCCCAAAAAAGCACTCCGAGCGAAAACACGCGGGCACTCATTGTGGACAGCATCTTACCGCTGGATCTCAATATATATCTCGGCCATCTCGCGCGCCAGCCGTGAACGCAGCGACGAGATGGCCGAGACGTTGTTCAGGAAAATCCTGAATCACTTCACCGGGAAGTGTCCGAAGTTGGGTGGGTGGCATTTCGACGGCATGCCGCGCCATCAAAAGATCTTTCTCTATTTGCCCCACACCGTCCTTATAGATCGCTCGCATGGAGCCGGACGTATTCCTCCAGCGCCTCGGTCCAGTCGCGCATGGGGGACAACCCGAGGCTCCACGCCCGCGAGCAATCCAGCACCGACCACGCGGGCCGATGCGCCGGAAGAGGATAGGACGCAGTGTCAATCGCCTCGATCGCGTTGGGGTCGAATCCGGCCAGTTCCGCCGCCTTGCGGGTCAGGCCGCACCAGGTCGTCATCCCCCCATTCACCAGATGAAACACCCCCCGCTCATCCAAGCGGCTCAGCGCCACCAACCGCTCGGCCAGATCACCCGTATAGGTGGGCGACCCCCACTGATCGTCCACCACGCGAAGCGGGATGCCTTTTCGCATTCGCTCGATCATGCCGGAAACGAAATTACGTTTGCCGGGACCGAACAACCAGGCGGTCCGCGCAATCTGATGGTCCTCGAGAACGGCGGCGACCGCCTGTTCTCCCTCAAACTTTGTCCGACCATAGACACTCAGAGGCCCCGTCGGGTCCGTCTCCCGATACGGACGCTTCGACTGGCCATCGAACACAAAATCAGTACTGATCGTCAACATCCGCGCACCCGTCTCCGCGCAGGCGCGCGCCACCAGTTCCGGCATCCGGACATTGACCCGCGTGCAGAGTTCCACGTCGGACTCCGCGCCATCCACATTCGTGTAAGCGGCGCAGTGGATGACATGGGTGGGGCGTTCGGTTTCCCACACCCGCCGAACAACAGCCGGATCGGTGAGATCCACCTCCGGCAGATCCGTCCCGCTCACGGCTCTCCCCTGCGCGCGCAAAACTGCCAGAACAGCCTGTCCCAACATGCCGCGAACACCGGTCACGAGATACTTATCGGATAGAGAACTCATGGAAATATTTCCCTCCTATGGCCCAGTTGATTCCCCCACCGGTATTTATTCTCTCCACACAAAGCAAGTTCCCGTTTCCCTGAAAAAAAACCGGCATCCGCTCCGACAAAACACTCCGAATGAAGGAGGCCCTCCCGACTCAAAAGTCCGGGAGGGCGTCTGTGTTTTTGGAGAGTGGTGGAGCTGATGGGGATCGAACCCACGGCCTCAGGCTTGCAAAGCCCGCGCTCTCCCAAACTGAGCTACAGCCCCACTTGGGGAAAGGAGTATGGCCAATGTCCTGGAAAAATACAAGAGGATTCTTGACGTAAAATCCGGCGCGAAACGGTCGAATGACAGCGTTCGGGAGATTCGGTTTTTCTTGACTCCCACTTTCCCGGGCGTGTACTCTTAACACGTGCAAAAATCGCGTGGTCTATTTTCTGAGGCGCTCTGCTCTCCCCCGCAAAAACGAAAGGAAAACCGTTTCGATGAGGAATGCCGGCCTTTTAAAAAATCAGCCTTCAGCACGATTTCTTCGATCAAATGGGGGGCTTTTTATCGGGTTCCCTGGCTGCCTGCTCTGGATACTTGCCGCGCTGACCGCCTTTGCATCACCTGTAAGCGGCGCTTCAGAGGATACGCGTTTCGACGCGCCGGGCAATTTCAATCCGATTGTGCCGGGGTATTTTGCCGATCCGACGATCCAGAAGTTCGGCGATCTATACTATCTCTACGCCACGACGGACGGGAACGGAGGGGGACGCGGCCCCTCTCAGGTCTGGGTCTCGAAGGATTTCGTCAACTGGACGCTGGTCCCGATGAACTGGCCGAAAACGCCGGTTTACTGGGCGCCCGATGTGATGAAACACACCGATGGGCGCTACTACCTGTATTACAACCAGCCCTGCCTCACCTACTGTGGCGTATCGGATTCGCCCATCGGTCCCTGGACCCCGCTGGTGGGTGAGGACGGTCTTTTGATTGAAGACAAGAAGGTTCCCAATGTGATCACGCTCGACACCCAGTCGTTTGTGGACAAGGACGGTTCGATTTATCTGTATTGGGGCACCTGGGGTATCTATGCCAACAGTGGGTGCGGGGTCGGAAAACTCAACCCCGACATGAAAACGTTCGGGAAATTGGGAAAGATTCCCAATACTCAGGCGAAGGACTTTTTCGAGGCGCCCTTCATGCTCGAGCGGAACGGGCTCTATTATTTCACCTATTCGTCCGGTTCGTGCCACGACGGCACCTACCGGGTTCAATATGCCGTGGGCGACCGTCCTGATGGCGATTTCAAGATGGGGCCGAACAACCCGATTCTGGCCTCGAACGCCGACGACACGGTCAACGGGCCGGGGCACCACTCGATCTTGAAGGAAAACCAGGGCGACTATTTCATCGTGTATCACCGACACGATATTCCCCTGACCCCCAACGGAATGCATCGGCAGGTCTGTGCCGATAAAATGCAGTTTGGCGCAGAGGGAGAAATCCTGAAGGTCGAACCGACACATCGCGGGATCGGGTATCTGGGAGGCGAACCGAAGCGTTCTCCGAATCTCGCGAGTGGAAAGCCGGTCACGGCGTCTTCGTTCTATCGCGATACGGTCCGACGCAACCATGAGTACAAGCCCGAATATGCCGTGGACGACAACAACGCCACGCTCTGGCGGCCCGCCGGCAACCACATGGGGCAAAACCTGACCGTGGATCTGGAAACTCTTCAACGCATTCGTAGAACCGAGACGCAGTTCGAGTATGCCACCTGGTATTACCAGTACCTGATCGAGTACTCGACCGATGGGAAGGAGTGGAAGACCTTCGCCGACCGGCGCAACAACCTCCGCTGGGGCAGTCCGATGGTGGACAAGGGCGACGTCGAAGCGCGGTATCTGCGCATCACGGTGACCGGGACCGAATACCCGGGTTTGTTGGGAGCGATCTGGAATTTCAAAGCCTTCCAGGACGCTCCGGACGATCCTCTCGAAGAAATGGCCTCGCGCGCTTTCGAGCAAGTCGTAGCCGCAGGAAAAGAGAAGAAGGGAGAACCCGAAACCGCTGCTTCTACCCCACAGTTGACCCCATCGGGCAGTGATCCCCTCATTTCGCTCGATGTGGCAGACCTCCAGCTCGGCGATTCCGTCTCCGCCTGGAAGAACAAGGGAACGCTCGGTGGGGAGTTTGCGGCGGGGGAGGCGAAGCCGCGGGTGGATCTGGCGGCAGGATGCAAGGCGTTGCGTTTTTCAGGGAAACAGATTCTGAAGGCGTCGTTCACCGGACCTCGGGCGCTTTCCGGCAACAACAGTTTTACGGTCAGCGCCTGGGTTCTGAATCCGGAGATCGGGGAGAGCGAGTGTATTGTGAGTTGGGCCGGGCGCGGCGGACCCGACGCGGCTACCGCCCAGATCGGGTACGGAACCCACCGGGAGTTCGGAGTGGTGGGGCATTGGGGTTTTGCGGATATGGGATTCCGGGAAGCTCCGCCGAAAGCGGGCGAATGGCACCACCTTGCCGTGGTGTTTGATGGGGTGGTCGAGCGGGTGTATGTGGATGGGAAACTCGATGGCGCGGAAGCGAAAATGCTGATGATGCACGAGGGGCGGCCCGTCTATGTCGGCGCTTCCGAACCGGGATCGGAGTATCTGGACGGGTATCTGGCTTCGTTGCGGATTTATGACCATGCAATGTACGAAAAGAAAATTCAGGAAATGGCCGACGATAAACCCCAGGCGGATGTGCTGGTTCATGCCGACTCGGCGAAACTCGACTATGGCCCCCTGCTCGAGTGGCGCAATCAGGGCGCCTGGGGAGAGGCGTTTACCGGCAAGAGTGAGAATGCTCCCGTTGTTGAAAATGTTGGAGGGCGAATTGCCGTCCGGTTTCATGAAAACGACTGTCTGTCCCTTTCCGCTGACAGTTCAAATACTCCGTCCGACGGACGGACGCTTCTGGCCAGTGTCTGGGTTTCTGACGAACAGCCGCTTGATCCAGCGGTCAGTATTCTGACCGTTTCCAACGGAAACCAGAGTCTCTGGGTCACGCCCCGGAACGTTGCCGGTCTTGTCGCCGGGAAGTGGAATCAGATCGCCCTGGTTCTGGAAGGGGAAACCTGGCGCGCATCGCTGAATGGGTCTTCTCTTTCGGAAGCGAAAGAATCGGCTTTGTCGGCAGGCGGTTTGAAAAGTCTGGTCCTTGGCAAAACTGGCAATACCCCCGGTTTCAACGGAGCGCTGGCGCAGGTCCAGGTGTTCCGCCGGGCTCTGTCGGAGGGAGAACTGGCGCAGTTGCACGAAGTCTGGAAACGCGAGTGGGTGGCGCCTCAGCCCAGTCCGGCGACATTCACGGCCCCGCCGCGCGCCATCAGCGCGACGGCCATCTCAATGGCGGCGCAGTCGGCCCGTTCCGAACTGGGTCTGGTCGAGTATCGCTTTGTCGAGACTACCGGACAGAGCAAAGCCGACAGTGGCTGGATCGCCACGCCCTTCTTCTTCGACTCCGGTCTCAAGCCCGACACCCGCTACGCCTATACCGTGACGGTCCGCGATTCTCTGGGTAATGTGACCGCTCCCGGTGAGCCCGTCGAGGCGAAAACGGATCAAAACTTGATTGAGGAATACAGGGACACTTTTCAGGCCGCCCACGACTACCTGAAGCAGGGAGTGGAGGGAACAATCTGGGAGGGAGTCCTCGCCACAGGAGAAAACGCCGCCGAGGCGGTCACTTCCGGAGATGGTCAGATTCGTCTGCAATCGAAAGGGACGGTCTGGGATGGAGGCAAGCCGCATGGACCGTTGCTCTACAAGACGGTCCAGGGAGATTTTCTGGTCGAGGTCAAGGTTGCCGATTATGCCGGTCTCGAACAGCGCCGCACACCGGGCAATACCGAGGGGGGGCTGATGGTGCGCGTTCCAAATCTGGCGGATGCTGACAGGGGTGAGGATCTGATCCAGCTCTCGTTCTTTCCGATCTGGAACATCGGAAACATGGTGACGAATTTCGATGGCGGTTCCCGGTCGCAGAAGGGCAACCAGCTCGCCTGGAATGCGCATCGGTATTTGCAAATCGAGCGGCAGGGTGACTCCTTCCACATGCGCACCAGTGCGGACGGAAAACGCTGGGTCGAGATGCCCGACTCGCCGGTTCTGCGCCGCGACATGTCTGGATTGCCCGTAGCCGTGGGATTGTGCCACGCCAGTTACGGCCCGGAAAGCAGTTTCATCTCGTTTTCCGATTTTCGACTCTCTATGCGTAAGGAAACAAACGAGCGCTAATTTCGAGAGCTGTGGACGAAATGTTCCCCGAGGTTCGATTCGCGTCTCCTGGTCACATGTGCCACGGTTCACGCATCGGACGATGCGCCATGCGGGCAGCCTCCGGATCCCCGATGATGACCTCCTGCACCGGGTCCCATTTGATTTTCCGCCCCGTCCGGATGGCGATGTCACTCAAGTGGCTGATGGCGTCGGATCGGATGGCCGACTCGATCGGATTCAACGTCTGTGCGCGTGAACGCATGCAATCCACAAAATTCTGCGCGTGCAATTCACTGGTGACCAGGTGTTCCTCCTCGGGCCGGATGATGGACTTCAGGAGCGACTTGGGTTCGGCATCCACCGCGCCGCGCCGCACATTCACCCACCCTTCCGTTCCCATGAACCGGGTCAAATCCCCCGGTCCGTCGGTGAACGTCATCTCGACCCCGTCGGCATAACGACACCGTACCTGCCAGTTGGTCAACGTATTGAAAAGCCCCTCGGTGGGAATCGTCCCAGTCCCTTCATACTCGACCGGGCTGGTGTGGTCGGTTTTGTTTCCCCACTGCGCGATGTCGAGCGGATGAGCGCCCCAACCGGCAATGAACCCCAGCGCATTGTCGTACACATGCCAGGTGCCTTCGCTGGTGCAGCGATCCACGGTATAGGGACTCCAGGGGGCCGGTCCCAACCACCTGTCGTAATCAAACCCCTCGGGAACCGGTACGGGCTTCGTGCTTCCCCCCGCCAGCCCGGACGGCGCGATGACCTGGATGGTGTGGACTTTGCCGATCCGCCCATTGCGCACCAGTTCGCAGCCGAAACGGCACGGATACGACGATCGCTGCTGCGTTCCGTACTGAAAGACCACGCCGTAGCGGTTCACCGCATCGCGCAGGACCTTGTTCCATTCCAGACTGATCCCGAGCGGTTTCTCGACATACATGTCCTTGCCGGCCCGTGCCGCAGCCAGCGCAATCGGCACATGCCAGTGATCGGGCGTGGCCACCACCACCCCGTCAATGTCGCCGCAGGCCAGCAGTTCCCGAAAATCGCTGAACATCCGGCATCCCTTGTAGGACGCCTTGTCGGCACGGCTGGCATAATGCGCATCAATCTGTCTGGCGCGTTCCTCGCGCCGGGACTTGAAGCAGTCGCACACAGCCACACTCTGACATTCGGCAATTCCGAGGAAGTTGCTCAGCAGCCCGGAACCTTGCCCCCCCACGCCAATGTGGGCGATCGTCACCCGCTCGCTCGCGGGTGGGATCGCCGAAGTACCCAGCGCCGTGGAGGTGATCACATACGGCGCAGCCACCATCCCGGCCACCGCCCCCGTGGAACGTGCCAGAAAATTTCTGCGTGACATCGAGTTCTTTTTCATTTCCCAGACTCCTCTTCAGTTCAGTCTCAGATTGCATCCTGACGAACCCGCTTGCGCGTGTAAAACGTTTTTCCATACAAGATTTTCCATTGTGGAATTTTGAACATCTGGAGATTCTCTGTTCCGTCCGTGCATTCTGTCAACAGGAACCGATTCGAAGTCGGATAAGTAAGTCGTATTGTCTTCTTGCTCACAATAAAATGGAGCAAGAGTTTTTTTCGACAGAAAGATTGGCGACTCGGTTAACAAGGTCGCCGTGGGACATCGAGCCAAACCGCCTCAATGACGATGACCCGTTCCCATCGTGACAGACGGTCCACCGGCTGAAAATTCATGACGGCCCGAAAGCGTTCAAGGTGGTTCATGGTGTTTCCTTTCGGTTTTCTCACACATTACCGAAGCGACTGCAGAGTGACCGGCCCGAGGAGACCGGAATCCTGCAGGGGTGAGGTTGCCGTGTAATCGTCCGCTGTTGTAAAGGTATAGCGCCCGGCGGGGTAGGTCTGGCCGGCGAGCAGGCCGGATTCCCACTTGAGCGGTCGGACTCCCTTGTCCCCCGGTTGCTGATCCCCAATGAGGCGGTTAACCCATGTGTTGACTACCGTGACTTCCAATACATTGCCAGTGGTTCTCAGTTTACCGGTGACCTCGACCCGGAAGGGAGCTGTCCAGACGATCCCCAGATCCTCCCCGTTGAGTTTCACGCGGGCCAGTTTGTGGAGGACACCCAGGTCGAGGAAGAGCCGGTTGCCGTCGGCTGTACCGGTGGAACTGTCGAATGTCTTTTTGTAGAGGGCTTTGCCTGAATAATAGCGAATCTCCGCGTCGGCGTGGGTATTCCATAAGACCAGTTTTTCGAAGGTCACCGGTTCTTTCGGACCTCCCCAGACCGGGTCGAAGGTCACCTCGTAAGGCCCGTCCAGGGTGGCGATTGTTTTCTCCTCCTGGAAGTTCTGATTGTCCGGTTGTGTGCTGGCGGCTTTTCGGCTGAAGACGATAAAATAACTTCCGTGCGAGGCAAAACGCAACGGCGTCGAGACCGTATCGCCTCGATCCTCGGAACGGGCCAATGGTTTTCGTTCCGTCGTAACCGGATCCCAGAGTTCAGGCGCCGAACCATCCGTGCGGAAAGTACAGACGGTGTCGAGGGTATGGGCTTCGCGGTTGGAGACAAAGAAAATGTCCCAGTCTTCCGTGCGGCGGTGGTGGTAGCGGATCGGGCCCGTCGCTTCAAATCCCGGCGCCACTCCCCATTTCTTCAGAAGCCCGGCCGTGGATTCGTAATGGGGATACAACTTGTCGCCTTCAGCCTTGGGGGTAGCCTCGCCTCCCCAGACAATCCGGCCCTTTCCATAGGGTTGTTCGGTCACCTGACCGGGTACCTCCTGCCCGCCCCAGATCTTTCCCGCCAACGTCCGTACCCGCTCGTCGCACTCGGGATAACCGGCCAGACTCGGAGATTTCCGCGGAGGCATTCCAATCACGGTCATTCCCTCGCGTACCAGTTCTTCGATCTTCGCCAGTAGTTCCGGCGTCATCGTTTCGGATGCCGGTAGAACCAGTACCCGGTAGGATGTCCCCTCGGGGAAGACAATGCGTCCATCCTTCCCGGCTTTCGCGCGCGCCATGAGGATGCCGGAACTGACGGCATCGAAGCTATAACCCTTCTTTTCGCGCAAAAGCCCCGCGCCGTCCAAAGCGTCCTCGGGAGCGAGGAAAATCTGGGGAGCGCCCTCAGGAACCAGATAGAGGATGTCGGAAACGGTCACGCCCTGGCGGAGCAACTGGCCGCAGCGGGCGATGTAATCGTGATAGGGGGCAATCATAGACCAGAAGGTCTGGTTCCGGTTCCACTGGAGGCCGTACGGTCCCATTGCCAAACCCGGCTTGGGACCTTCCAATCCCAATGGCTGGTGCTGGAAGGTATGGAAGATAATGTCATTGATTCCCAGGGCGAGCGCCCAGTCGGTCTGGTTCTTCAGGTCGGCCGGGTTGTCCTGATAGCCGTGTCCGCCGGGCGACGTGAAAGCCTCGGCGCGGACCACGGGCCGTCCCATCGTGTGGGCAATCGAAACGGCCTCGACGCAACTATAGACGGCGTCCACTTCCGAACTCCAGAACTCGCACATGGGGATGTCCGCGACTGCGCCAAGTTCGATGTCACCAGCGGGATTCATGTCGTAGGGTTCGTTCGAATAGTACAGGCCGTTCTCATGCGCGTGGCGACGGATCACCTGCGCGTGGTTTTCGATCACCAGTTCCTGCGCGGTCCTGCGCAGATCCCAGAGAAAGCGCTCGGTCTTTTCCCGCGAACCGACCAGGAGGCCGGAATAGGCCGGAAAAAAAGGCTGGGGATCGTACCCCCGGCGTTTCTGGAACTCCGGGCGGAAAGCGGCGGACCAGTTCTGGGAGCTCATCTCCCAACTGTCCAGATGGAGAGACGTCAACCCCCGTCCGGGACGGCGGGGGCCGATCTTGTCCATGAGTTTCTTATGGAACTGTTCAAACTGGTAGGAAAACGCCTCGGCGCTGAACTTGTCGGTCTCGAATCCGTGGCCAGGCGTGGGGGCGGGCCGGGTGGTCGCGCCCGTGCTGCGCGCGGCGAAACGCATGACGGTCCACTGGCCCGGCGGCACTTCCCACTCGAGCGTACCATCGGGCCGCAGTCGCGAAGTGAGGTCCAGCACCCCGGCCGGATCAATTGCGCTGTTGGCGGGCGACTCCGGGTAAACGGCCTGCGTCGGTATGAACCGGGGAACCTGTTTCCAGATGGAATAGGGTTGCGTCTCGTAGAGCGTCTTGACGTCCAACAATTCGAGAGGTTCGGTCTTGGCGGGAGTGGGAAAGGCCAGAACTGCGACATCGGCGTGCCAGGCTTGCCGCTTCTCGTCGAGTTCCGGGGAAAGCCCGGCAAAAGTCGAGGCCGCGCGCGGTTCTGGAACCGGCAGGACTCCGGTGAAGGGACCGGGGCCGGTGACCTGGACCGAACTGGCGCGCAGGTGCTGCATCGAACGGGCGGGATCAATCCACGGCCCCCCGGCCCCCGACCAGCCGGGACCGGTACCGAGGATGATTTCCATGCCCAGTTGATCGGCGGTACGGACGGCATGGGCGAAGTTCTCCTGCCACGGTTGGCTCATGAAATCCACCGGTCCTCGGGGTACGCCAATGTTCACCTCGAGAAAAAGGGCCTTGCGCAGCCCCGCCTGGTGCATGGCCTGCAGATCGGCCACCATTCCCGCGCGATCCTGATTGCCGTCCATGAAATACCAGTAAACACCCGGCCGTGCAGAATCGGGAGGCGTCTTGAATTGCTCAAACATAGATTCGGCTCGGCAGCACCACGCACCAGTCACCATCATCAGAACAACAAGCCCCGTCTTCACAAGCAAAACCCGTAGCATTTTCGTCATCGCAGTCTCTCCATAATCCTTTTTCCTGACAAACATCAACAGGCCTTCTGCGGGAAGATCAGCCTGAACAAAGCGGACCAACAACTTCAAGATACCATCCGTTCGGCCACCTATGGGTCATATGTTTCACCACAACCAGATTCAACCTGATGCTTTCCCCATTCTTCCGGAAGTTCCCAAGTAAATCAAACTTGTTTTCTGCCGGAATGTAGCCATATACTCGGCAGAGTTGAACAAAATTTGCCTTTTCAGAGATTGGGCAATATCAGGGAGGAGCCGGAGCCCTTATTTCGGCGCCGCAAAGCCCTTCACAGGTCTTTACCGGAATTCGAGCCGAACCGTTAGTGCCATGTTCTATCAGAAGAAAGAAGATGAATAGGGCTGAACAAATTATGAATGTCTTCTCCGTTCAAGATTCGGGTTCTGAAAAGTCGGCCTCCTTCCGGATTCCGCTATTTTCTCTTTTTGCTCTCCTCGCCGCAGGCACACTGCTTACCTGGTGGACGGTACGACAGGCCGATCACGCAATGCGGGAAGACCTGCTCCAACAGACGAAATTGGTGACTCACACAATTGATATTGATTGTGTCAAGACATTAAGCGGTACCGAAGCCGACTTGAATTCATCGGATTATCAGCGCCTGAAGCAGCAGCTCGGCCTTATCCGGCAGGCCAACGAAAAGTGCCGATTCGTCTATCTGATGGGCCGTAAGGCCGATGGGACCGTATTCGTCTTTTGTGATTCCGAAGCCGTTGACTCGGAAGATTACTCCCCTCCCGGTCAGGTGTATGAAGAGGTGACCGAAGCCTTTCTGCATGTGCTGGACAGCCGTATTGCAACCGTTGAAGGTCCGGCTTCCGACCGTTGGGGCACGTGGGTTTCGGCGCTGGTTCCGTTGACTGATCCAGCCAACGGCGACCTGATCGCGGTATTGGGGATGGATATTGACGCCCGTACCTGGAAATGGGAGGTCACCGCCCGTGTCGCCCTGCCCGCAAGTTTGATGTTGGCAGTCCTGATCCTTCTGGCCTCGTGGATCATCGCGGCCCACACGCGCGCGGATACCTCGGTCAAACCCATTCAGCGCCGCTTGTTGCTTCCCCTGACCACGGTGCTTCTTCTTCTGGTCTGCGGCTTTTGCGCCCTGCTGGTCAAGCAACAGCATGACAGCCTGAACCAGTCCAGCGAAAAAGTGCTGGAGGAGGTTTCCAGCGATCTCGCCGTCTTGACGGTGGAACAATCGCGCACCCTGGACGCTCTGGGACAAACTCTGCTGCGGGACGCAGGACTGCGCGCCTCTCTGAAAAACGGGGATCGGGAGCGCCTGCTGGCCGACTACGAAGCAGTCTTCACAAAGCTCAAGACCGACCACAACCTCACCCATTTTTATTTCATCGGACCGGACCGCGTCTGCCTGCTCCGAGTTCATAAACCGGGAAAATATGGGGATGAAATCAACCGCTCAACCCTCCTCGAAGCGGAACGCACCGGCAGAACCGCGTCGGGTCTCGAACTGGGCCCCCTGGGCACCTTTACCCTGCGATCGGTCATGCCGGTCCATGATGGAGACACACTCATCGGTTATCTGGAATTGGGCAAGGAGATCGAGGATATTCTGGCGACCTTGCACGCCAAGGATGGTTTCGAGATCGCCTTGACAACTCACAAGCAAGCCTTGGACCGGACAGCGTGGGAGGCGGGCATGAAAATGCTCGGGCGGGAGGCCGACTGGAATCGTTTCCCCAACGACGCGCTGATCTATTCGTCCCTCCCTCATTTCCCCCTCGAAGCGGAACGTTTCATCGGGGAACAGGGACATACACACGGGGAAGTCATCGAGGAAATAGTTTTCAGTGGCCAGTCCTGGCTGGTCATGGTCGCTCCGTTGGAGGATATATCCGGCACGGAGGTGGGCGATCTGATCCTTCTGCAAAACATCACGACCATCAAGACGATGCAGAACCGACTTCTGGCGGTCGGCATCGGGGGGATGCTGGTGCTCTTGACCGGACTGTTCGGGTTTCTCTTTGTCCTGCTTCGTCACACCGACCGGAGCATCCAGATGCAGCAGACAGAACTGCTGGAGCGCGAAGAACGGCACCGCGCCATGTTCGAGAAAAACCGGTCTGTCCAGTTGCTGTTGGATCCCCAGGACGGGGCCATCATAGACGCCAATTCAGCCGCTTGCGTGTTTTATGGGTACTCACTTGAGCAAATGCGGCAAATGAAGATGACCGATATCAACACACTCCCGCCGGACGAGATCCTGCGGGAAATGGAGGCCGCGCGGATCGAACAGCGTCATGTCTTCGTCTTCAAGCACCGCCTGGCCAACGGGCAAATCCGAGATGTGGAAGTCCATGCCGGCCCCATCCCCGACAATGGTCGAGAGTTGTTATACGCGATTATTCAAGACATCACCGATCGCCTGCAGACCGAGGAGGCGCTACGCGCGGAAGAGGCCCGAATGCGGGCTATTACCGAGTCCGCACAGGATGCCATTCTGATGATGGATCCGCAGGGAGCCATCTCCTTCTGGAATCCAGCCGCAGAACGCATCTTCGGTTATACGAGTCGCGAAGTGATCGGAAAAAACCTGCACTCGTTGCTCGCTCCGCAACGCTATCACGCATCCCACCAGGAGGCCTTCGCCCGGTTCTGTAACTCCGGGCAGGGTCATGCGGTTGGGAACACCCTGGAATTGGAGGCCCGCCGCAAAGATGGCCAGGAGATATCGGTTGAGTTGTCTCTATCCGCGCTCAAACTTCCAGACGGCTGGCACTCAGTGGGAATCATGCGGGACATTGTCGCGCGCAAGCGAGCGGAGGAAGAGCTGCGCGAAATGAACACGGCACTGGAGAAACAAACGCTTTTCTCCAAGGAAATGGCGGTCGAGGCCCAGATGGCCAGCGCAGCCAAATCCGAGTTTCTGGCCAACATGAGCCATGAGATCCGTACCCCCATGAACGGCGTCATCGGCATGACCGGCCTTCTGCTCGATACGGACCTGACCGATGAGCAACGCCGCTACGCCGAGACCGTGCGCAGCAGCGGCGAGTCGCTCCTCAGCCTCATCAACGACATCCTCGATTTTTCGAAAATTGAGGCAAAAAAACTCGACCTGGAAACCCTGGATTTCGATCTGCAGAACCTCCTGGACGATTTCGCAACGACCATGGCCCTGCGCGCCCAGGAAAAAGGTCTGGAACTGCTTTGCGCGGCCAATCCTCAGGTGCCGGTCCTGCTCCGGGGCGATCCGGGCCGTCTGCGCCAGATCCTCACCAACCTGACAGGCAATGCCATCAAATTCACCCAACAAGGCGAGGTGGCCATTCGGGTCACACTCGAGTCCGAATCCAGCGACAACCTTCTGCTGCGTTTTGCGGTACGCGACACAGGCATCGGCATTCCCCAGGATAAAATCGGACAAATCTTTGACAAGTTCACGCAGGCGGACGCCTCGACGACACGACAGTATGGGGGAACAGGATTGGGTCTCGCCATTTCCAAACAACTGGCCGAACTGATGGGGGGCACTGCCGGCGTCGAAAGCACAGAGGGTTCCGGTTCCGAATTCTGGTTCACCGCAAGATTGGGCAAACAGTCCGAGGGAGCGAAATCCGAAACGCTTCTGCCGGTGGATCTGCAAAATGTGCGAATCCTGATTGTGGACGACAACGCCACAAGTCGCGAAATCCTGACTACGCGCGTACGTTTCTGGGGGATGCGCCCGTCGGAAACATACGACGGTCCCACGGCGCTTCAGATCCTCCTGCGGGCACTGGAGGAAGGCGACCCCTTCCGGATCGCCGTGATTGACATGCAGATGCCGGTCATGGACGGAGAAACGCTGGGTTTGGCAATCAAGGCGGATGAACGCCTGACGGACACCCGCATGGTGATGCTGACCTCCCTGGGGACACGAGGCGATGCCCACCACTTCGAGGAAATCGGCTTTTCGGCCTATCTGACCAAACCGACACGGCAGCAGGAATTGTTCGGTGTGCTCTCGTTAGCTCTGGCAAACCGGGACGCCGGCCAGACGCAACGCATCGTGACGCGCCATTCGATCCGCGATCTTTCTTGCCTCTTTTCCGGGAACACAGCGCGTATCCTGCTGGCCGAGGACAACATCACCAATCAGCAGGTGGCGCTGGGCATTCTCAAAAAGTTCGGCCTGCGTGCCGACGCCGTGGCCAACGGAGCGGAAGCGCTCCAGGCGCTTGAGACCATCCCCTACGACACCGTCCTGATGGATGTGCAGATGCCCGTGATGGACGGGCTGGAAGCCACCCGTCAAATCCGCGGTCCGCAATCCAGAGTCCTCAACCATGCCGTTCCCATCATTGCCATGACCGCCCACGCCATGCAGAGCGATCGAGAAGAATGCCTGGCGGCGGGTATGAACGGCTATGTGCCCAAACCGGTAACACCGCGGGCGTTGGCCGAAGTATTGGAAAAATGGCTACCGAAAAACAGGAATGAAAGCGAACCGGAGGAAAAAAGAGAGCCGGAGGAAACCCGGGAAGCACAGGCCCCTGAACTGCCGATCTGGGACAAAGCGGGAATGCTGGAACGCCTGATGGGAGACGAGGATCTGGTGGAGGAGATTCTGGAAGCCTTTCTGACGGACATCCCTCAACAGATCCAGACCCTGGGGGCGTTTCTCGAAATGGGCGATCTTCCGGGCGTCAGGCGTCAGGCCCACACCATCAAAGGCGTGTCCGCCAATGTCGGTGGGGAACGCTTGCGGACCGTGGCCTTTGAAATAGAAAAAACGGCCGGAGAGGGCGATTTGAAAACAGCCGAAAGCTATATGGCCGAGTTGAAAATACAATTTGACCGGTTGAGCGAAATGATGAAACAAGGCGATGACGGAGTGGAGAAAGAAGAATCCAAACGTTTCTGACCATTCTCAATCTGTTCGACACCGACAACAGGATCCACTTGTCGAAGTCGCCACTCCGGGATCGAATTTCCCGGGAGTAATCCTAAGGGAGGTAGAAGTGTGAAGCTTGCCAGGCAGATATTACTGACGAATGGAATGGTGGCATTGGCCTACTGGGCCGTTTCGCATCTGAACTGGCTTTTCTTCCGCCATGTCGGCATTCTGCCTATGCCAATCTGGCCAGCGGCCGCCGTTGCGATAATTGCCGGGCTTTACTGGGGGTGGCGGATTGCTCCCGCGCTTGCGGTGGGAACCCTGCTGGCCAATCATTTCTCGTTGGGAGCAAGCTGGGCTTGTTCCGCCGGTATTGCGGTCATGAATACGGCAGGCCCCCTGCTGGCCGTATCGTGGGCCAATATGAAAAGAAACGTCGAGACGGAGAATGTATCCGTCCGGCTTTTCAAATTGGTTGTCGCCAGTTTGTTTCTGGCTCCCGCCCTGACGGCAACCGGCGGAATTGGCGCCCAATGGCTGCTGGGCGTAATTCCGCTTGAGACGGTCGGTCCAAAATGGCTTCGATGGTTCATAGCGCATTCGTCAGGAGCGCTTTTGTTTGTTCCTCCCGTACTGGCATTCTCTTCTTCCTGGTGGCAACAACCGTCCGATACCGGAAAAGACAATTGGTTGAATCATGCCAGCAGGATCACCCTCTGGACAACCATTGGACTGGTTCTGGCGCTATGGAGTGCAGATACCTTGCTCGGGCTGCTCTGGTTCAGGCACGAAGAAAGTTCCTGGACCGCTTACCTTTTACCGATTCACGATCCACAAAGGATTCTGTCTCGTATCATTGTGAGTGTCACCGTCCTTTTCACGGGAGGAGTGGTTTCGAGATTATTGAAGAACCTGGCCGATTCGCATCGCAATTTGCAGAAAATCAATCATGCGCTGCGCGAAAGCGAAGTGAAGTTCCGCTCCCTGTTTGAAAGCATGGCCGAAGGGGTCGCGCTGCATGAACTCATCTATGACGCCTCCGGTCAGGCCGTGGACTATCGCATCCTGGACACCAATCCCGCCTACGGAAAACATACCGGCCTTCCAGCGGAAAAGGCGCACGGGCTACTGGGCAGTGTGCTGTATGAAACAACCCCTTCTCCCTATCTGGAAGAATTCGGACGCGTGGCCCGCACCGGTGAACCCCTTGCTTTTGAGACCTATTTCGAGGCACTTGAGAAACACTTTTTCATTTCCATCGTCTCGCCAGGACCGGATCAATTCGCCACCGTGTTCGAGGACATCACTGAGCGAATACAAAGAGAAAAGGAACTGCGGGAGAAAAACGAAGAACTGGCGCGCTTCACCTATACCATCTCACACGATCTGAAAAGCCCCCTGGTGACCGTCATGACCTTCCTGGGTTATCTGGAGCAGGATATTCAAAAACAAGACTCGGAGCGGATGCAGAAGGACATCGGTTATATTCATGGCGCGGCAAACAAAATGTCGCGCCTGCTGGACGAGGTGCTTGAACTTTCGCGCATCGGACGAAAAACAAATCCGCCTGTGGAATCCTCATTGCAGGCAATAGCAGGCGAAGCGCAGGATCTGGTCGCCGGACAAATAGCCGAGCGGGGAGTCCAGGTGGAAGTCACCCCGGAACCGATCTTGCTCTTCGGAGACCGTCCGCGCCTGGTCGAGGTTTTCCAGAACCTGCTCGACAACGCGGTCAAATTCATGGGCGACCAACCCTCCCCTCGTGTGGAAATTGGAGTGGAAGCCAGTCATGAGGGTGTGATATTCTTCGTTCGAGACAATGGGCAGGGTATTGATTCTCGCCATATCGCGAAAGTTTTCGGCTTGTTTGAAAGGCTGGATCCCAGCACTCCGGGCACCGGTATCGGGTTGGCCCTGGTTCGCCGCATCGTGGAAGTGCATGGCGGCAGAATCTGGGTGGAATCGCCTGGTCCGGGCCAGGGTACCACATTCCGCTTCACCCTGGCAAAAACCAGACGGGGATCAAAATAGAAAAAGGAGACACCCATGATAAGAGGCGGACCGATCACCATCCTGCTTGTGGAAGATGATCCGGCACATGCCGAGATCGTCCGGCGGAACCTGGAAGACTTTCGGGTCGCCAATCGAATCATTCATGTCGAGGACGGTCAGATGGCGCTCGATTATCTGTTCCGGCAAGGCGCTTACACCGATCCGCAAGCCAGCCCCAATCCGGACCTCATTCTTCTGGATTTACGTCTGCCCAAGGTGGATGGACTGGAAGTGTTGCGGCGGATCAAGGAGAGCGAAAGCCTGAGAACGATTCCCACGGTCGTGCTGACCACCTCTTCCGCCGAATCGGATATGCTCGCCGCCTACGGCAATGGCGTCGGGAGTTATCTCGTAAAACCGGTTGATTTCGACAAATTCTCGAAGTTGATGGAATCCTTCGGTTACTACTGGCTGGCATGGAATCAATATCCAATTTGAGATAGGATGTGTCATCATGACGCCCCCCCCTCTGTTCATCCTGATTCTCGAAGACGAAGGCGCGCATGTCGAGGCGATTCACCGCGCTTTCCAGTCAGCCGATCTGCCCGTTGAGATCCGGACCGCATCCTGTTTGCGGGAATACCGGGATCTGGTGGCGGATCAAGCGCCGGATCTGGCCATCATGGACCTCAATCTGCCGGATGGCCGCGCAGTGGACGTCTTGACCTCGCCATCGGAAAACGGCCCCTGCCCCGTCATACTGATGACCAGTTACGGCAATGAAGAAGTTGCTGTGGAGGCCATCAAGGCGGGTGCATTGGATTACGTGGTCAAATCGCCTCAAACTTTTGCCCGGATGCCACACATCGCGCAACGGGTCTTGCGTGAGTGGAATCTACTCCAGAAAAACCGACAGGCCGAAAAAGCATTGTATGAGAACGAAGCCCGGTCTCGCCTCCTTGTGGAACACATGGACGCGGGTATTGTGATGCATGCGCCCGATACGAGCATTCAGTTCGCCAATCCGAAGGCTTGTCGGATACTCGGTCTGAGTGAAGACGAGATGTTCGGCAGACAGGCTCCCGATCCGACTTGGTGTTTCATCCGGGAAGACGGATCCCGTCTTCCGATCGAGGACTATCCCGTAGTTCGGACACTATCCACTCTCGAACCGTTCAGCGATCTGATCGTTGGAGTAAACCGTCCAGGAACCCACGATCAGGCCTGGGTCCTGGCATCCGGGTATCCTGTTTTTGATGAAAATAGAGAGATTGAACAGATCGTTATTACATTCGTCGATATCACCGAGCGCAAACGGGCCGAGGAATTTCTGAGGGAAGAATCGACATACAGGCGTATTCTGTTCGAGCAGTCACCTGACGGCATCCTCATTATAGATCCTGAAACCGCGAAATTTCTGGAATTCAACACGGCGGCTCACCGGCAATTGGGGTATTCCCGCGAAGAATTTGCACAGCTCCGCATTTTCGATCTGGAAGTACAAGAAACGGCGGAAGAAACAAAGGGACGCATAACAGACGTGCTCCGCAATGGCCGGGCCGATTTTGAGACCCGGCAACGTACCCGACAGGGAGAAATTCGGAATATCCATGTAACGGCACAAATTCTGGATATTCAAGGCCACCCGGTCTATCACTGTATCTGGCGCGACATCACCGAGCGCAAACGGATCGAAGAGGTTCGGGGTTTTCTGGCCAGAACCAGCAGCGGGGCAGTGGAGGGCCTGTTCTTTGAGGAACTGGCTCGATATTTGGCCCAAAACCTCGCAATGGACTTTGTCTGCATAGACCGCCTCGATGCAGACGGATTGTCTGCCCGGACGGTGGCCGTCTGGTGCGACGGCCATTTTGAGGACAATGTGACGTATGCGTTGAAAGACACCCCCTGCGCCGACGTGGTGGGCAAGACCGTTTGCTGTTTCCCCGCCAGCGTGTGCCAGTTCTTCCCGCGCGATCAGGTGCTTCAGGATCTGCGGGCCGAGAGCTATGTCGGCGTGACGCTCTGGAACCATTCCGGCCAGCCAATCGGCCTGATCGCGGTGATCGGACGCCACCCGCTGACGAACCGTCATCTGGCCGAAGAAGTTCTGAAACTGGTGGCCGTGCGCGCGGCCGGAGAAATGGAACGGCTCGAGGCGGAGGAGGCGTTGCGGTTGACGCGATTCAGTATAGATCACGCTCTGGATGCGATCTTCTGGATGACCCCCGACGCCCGTATTGCGGATGCCAATGAGGCGGCATGCCTTTCGCTCGGCTATACCCGCGAAGAATTGTTGCGATTGACCGTTCAGGACATAGACCGCCTCTATGATGCGGAGAAATGGCCGCAACACTTTGCCGAACTCCGGCGGCGCGGTTCACTGAAGTTTGAATCCGAACACCGCGCCAGAGACGGCCGTCTGATCCCCGTGGAAATCGTGGCCAATTATGTGCAGTTTGGTTCCGAGGAGATCAACTGCGCCTTTGTCCGCGACCTCACCGAGCGTAAGCGGACGGAGGCGGAGACGAGCCAGACGATGGCGCGTCGGCAGCGGGAAGCCGAGGTTGTCGCCGCTGTCGCTTCCTCGGTGAATCTGGCGGAGGGCGCGCTGAAAGAACTGGCCATCGAACTGACCGAGGCGGTATCCGGCGCAATTGGGGTCGCCCGGGTTGGGGTCTGGCTCTTCGAAGAAAACGAAACCCGCCTGGTCTGCCTTGACAACTACGAAGCGGCATGCGGTACCCATTCATTCGGGACCGTGCTCCTGGAACACGAGTTCCGGAATGAATTCGCCGCACTCATCAGCGAAAAATACGTGGACGCGCACGATGCGCTGACCGATCCGCGCACGGCAGGATACGTGGAAGGGTACTTGAAACCCAATCGGATCGTGTCCATGCTGGACGCGATCATTCGCTGCGGGGGTCAAACTCTCGGCACAATCTGCTTGGAACATGTGGATAAACCGCACCATTGGGAAAACGATGAAATCTCATTTGCCTGTCAGATTGCCGACCAGGTGGCGCTGGCAATCTCGAACCGGGAGCACAAGCGGGCGGAAAAAGTGCTCCAGGAGAGTGAGGCGCGCTATCGGACCTTCATTGATGAGACCACGGAGGGGATCTACCGCCTGGACCTGGATGACCCGATGCCGTTGCATCTGGGCGCCGAGGAGCAGGTGGATTATCTCTACGCACACGCATTCGTTGCGGAGTGCAACCTTGCTTTTGTCAAGATGCATGGCTTTTCCAGCCCGGCCGATTTAATGGGAACACGGCTGGTGGAATTGCATGGAGGACCGGATCACCCCCAAAACCGAAACGGAATTCGCAAATTTGTCGAATCGAATTACCGGCTGGAAGGGGAAGAAACGGAAGAGACCGGAACCGATGGTCTTGTGCGCTATTTTTCCAACAATTCCATTGGGATCATGGAGAACGGATTCCTTGTCCACGCGTGGGGAAGTCAGGAGAATATCACCGCCCGCAAGCAGGCCGAGGAAGCGCTCAAGGCGAGTGAAAACTATCTGGGAAGCATCTTTCGAAGCGCTCCTGTCGGCATTGGGGTTGTCGTCAATCGGATCCTGACCCAAGTCAACCAGTGTTTCTGCAGAATAACCGGGTATGCTCGGGAAGAAGCGCTGGGGAAAAGTTCCAGAATTCTCTATCTCAACGACGAAGACTTTGAGTTTGTTGGGCGGGAAAAATACAACCAGATACGCGAACACGGCACCGGTACGGTGGAGACCCGGTGGCGGCGCAAGGATGGCGCAACGATTGACGTGCTACTCAGTTCCACTCCCATCGCCCCGGAAAACTTGTCGCTGGGAGTAACCTTTTCCGCCCTGGATATCACCGAACGCAAGCGGGCAGAGGAGGAAAAGGGCCGACTTGAAAGCCAGCTCCAGCAGGCCCAGAAGATGGAATCGGTGGGACGCCTCGCAGGCGGCGTAGCCCATGACTTCAACAATATGCTGAGCGTGATCCTCGGCCATGCGGAAATGGCTCAGGAACAGGTGGACCCGGTTCAACCCCTCTACGCCGACCTGCAGGAAATCCGCAAGGCCGCCGAACGTTCCGCCAACCTGACCCGTCAACTGCTCGCTTTTGCCCGCAAGCAAACCGTCGCCCCCAGGGAACTGGATCTGAACGAGACCGTGGAAGGCATGCTTAAGATGCTGCAACGCCTGATCGGCGAGAACATCGCGCTGGCCTGGCAACCGATGGCGGGACTCTGGACCGTCAAGATAGACCCGTCACAAATCGATCAGTTGCTGGCCAATCTGTGTGTCAATTCCCGCGATGCCATCGCCGGGATCGGTCAAATTACCATCGGAACAGAAAATGTCACGCTTGACTCCGAATACTCTGCCGAACACACAGAGTCTCTCCCGGGTCAATATGTGCGGCTCACCGTGCGTGACTCCGGCTGCGGCATGGATAAGGAAACGCTGGCTCAAGTTTTTGAGCCGTTTTTTACCACCAAGGAGTTGGGGAGAGGCACTGGCCTTGGGTTATCTACCGTTTACGGCATTATCAAGCAGAATAACGGTTTTATCAATGTGTACAGTGAACCCGGCCATGGTACCCTCTTCAGTATCTATCTCCCCAGGTACCTTGGCAAAATCGAACAAGCGCCACAGGAGAGTTCAACGAACCAGACGAACAAAGGTTGCGAAACCGTGCTGCTGGTTGAGGACGAGCAGCCAATTCTGGAGTTGACCACAACGGTGCTCAAACGCATGGGTTATACGGTGCTGGCGACCTCCGAACCGGCCGAGGCCATTCGACTGGCCGAACAGTACAATGGTCGGATCGACCTGCTCATGACCGACGTGGTGATGCCCGAAATGAACGGGCGGGATCTGGCCGAACGGCTGCTCGCGCTCTACCCGGGACTCAAACGCCTCTTCATGTCCGGCTATACGGCCGATGTCATAGCCCACCACGGCGTTCTGGACGAAGGAGTCAACTTCATCCAGAAACCGTTCACTCGAAACGATCTGGGGGCCAAACTGCGCCAGGTATTGGGTGATCGGTAAGAAAATACGAACCATAAAATCCGGAAAGGGGAAACCATGAATTGGAGAATGAATTGGAAATGGATCTGCCTGGGCCTGTGCGCTTGTATTTGGGGTAGCGCACCCGTTGTGGCAGAAGGGCCGAAGATCGAAACGGTCTCGTCTCAACCCTGCTGGTTACTCGATAACGACTCCGTCCGCCTGGCCATCACGCAGACCGGCGCGCACATGGCGCCGGTCACCTTCGGCCTGAACAGCGACCGAACCGTTCAGCCCTATCACGTGACTCCCTGGCAGGACGAGGACCTGAAGCTCGATCCGCCCGTGCTGGTTCCACTGCGCGGCGATTTCTTCTGTCTTCCCTTCGGGGGAAACGGCGAGCCTTATGAAGGCATGAAGTTCCTCCCACACGGCGAACCAGCGGGCGCATTGTGGTCACTGGTGGGTTCGACAAAGACCGGCGCCGTCGCCACGCTCACCCTCTCACTGCAAACCCGGACTCCATCCGGGAAAGTCACCAAGACCCTCCATCTGGTGGACGGCCAGAACGTGGTTTACAGTCAGGAGCGGCTCGAGGGGTATTCGCTCAAAACCTCGATCGGTCACCACGCCATCCTGTCCGTGCCGGAGAAAGAAGGTTCGCTGCGCATCGCGACCAGCAAAATCCAGTTCGGCATGACCTCACCCGTTCTTTTCAGCGACCCGGCCAAGCGCGAGTATCAATCGTTCGCCATCGGTAAAGAGTTTGACAGTCTGAGCCAGGTGCCGCTGGCGTGGAAAGACTCCGAGCCCGCCGACTGCACGTCCTTTCCGGCCCGAACCGGTTTTGCGGACCTGCTGGCCATCTTCAGCGAAAAGGCGGAGAAACTTCCACAGCAGGTGGCTTGGACCACCGCGACGAACCAGGATGGCGGCTACCTCTGGTTCTCGATGCGCGACCCGCGCATCCTGCCGACAACCGTCTTCTGGATCGAGAACCACGGCCGCCACGGAGAGCCGTGGAACGGTCGCAACCGCTGTCTGGGTCTGGAGGACGTTTGCAGCTACCTCAACGAAGGCATGCCGATTTCGGCGCAGCCCAACGATCTCAACAAGAAGGGGATTCCGACGGCCATCGAACTGAATCCGAACCGACCGACTTTCGTCAATTACATCCAGGGGATCGCGAAGATCCCGGAAGACTTTCAGATGGTAAAGGATGTCGAGTTCGGGGCCGGCGAAGTGACCTTCGTGTCGGTGACAGGTAAGAAGGTGACAGTACCCGTAAACTTCGAGTTCGTGCGAACGGGGAAATTGCAGGAAGATTAAGATCCTCAGCAACCCCGATGCAACGGTGGCTTACTCCCAAGGCACGGGCGGCGCGTTCAGGCGCCTTCCTCGGACTCGGGCAGCGAGACGGTCATGCACACGCCGCCAGTAAAATCCGTGTCCATACACACGTCGCCCTGGTGCAACCGAACAATCTCACGGCACAGAAACAGACCCACTCCGCTCCCGCCGATCTGGCGCGTGAGCGAAGCGTCCACCTGGTAGAACTTCGTGAAAATACGCTCCTTGAGCGCCGGATCAATCTCCCGGCCAGTATTGGAGACTTTCAGAACCCAGTGGCCGCCGTTCGAGGCCGTGGTCACGGAAATGGCCCCATTTTCCGAGACGAACTTCGCCGCGTTCTCGAGGAGGTGTTCAATCACTTCGCTCATGCGCCCTTCATCGGCGTAGATCACCGGCTGGGTGGCCTGGAGAGAAATTTTCCACTCAACGCCCCGGTTGTCTTCGGACCCCTTGTACCGATCCACAATCCGCATGAGAATCGCATGCATGTCAATACGCTTGCGGTAGAGACGCAACGCGCCGGACTCGATGTCCATCGCGTCGAGGATGTTGTTGACGACACGCGAGAGACGGTTGCTGTTGCGATACAGAATGGCAAAAATGCTCTGCATACTCTCGCGCATGGCTGGCGGCGCCACCTGATTGAGCAGGTGAACGGCGCCCTTGATGGCGGCCAGCGGCGTCCGCAATTCGTGCGAGATGAGCGACAGAAAAGTGGACTTCATCTGATCGCTGCGGCGCAACTCATAGAGTTCCTGCATCTGGCGCAAGTCTTCGATGATAAAGATCCCATGCGTGGCGTTCACCGAAGCGAGTTCCTCGATCTGCAAAGCCGAAAGCCGCACCGCGCGCTGTTTGCCCGAAGACTGGTCCTCAATCTCAAACTCGGCGCTTGAAGGACGACCATTATCGAGTTCCTGCAAGGCGTTCTCGATATGAACAATGGCCTGCCGGGGGAAGAAATGCCGCCAGGGGAAGTTGATGCCCTCGCTGTTGCCGAGATTGAGATACTGACGGGCGGCGCGATTGCACAGAGTCAACAGACCGTCTCGCGAGATGGCAAACATCCCCAAAGGCAACCCGTTGACCATCTCCGAAAGTTGCTCACGCGCCTCGTTGGCCCGGGTCCAGGTACGATGGTTCTCGATGGCGCTGGCGATCAACCCTCCGATGGCCTGCAACATATCGAGATCGGCCTGGGTCAAGTCCTCCTGATCCAGCCGGTCTGTGACGTTCAAGACCCCGATAATGCTGTTTGTTTCTTCAACCCGCAGGGGAACGGAAATGAAGGAATCGGTCCGATAAGTCCGGCGGGGGAGAGATTTCGGGGACGAGAGACCCCCCGTTTTCTCAACCGAATGTCCGAAACGCCTGAGACGCAGAATCGGCTGTCCCGTCTGCACGACCTTCCCGGCGACCCCCTGCCCCAGGGGAATGCAGATATTCGAACAGACATCCTCCGCAAGAACGGAGGAAACCAGCATGGTCAAAGCCGTCCCCTCCGGATTCAAAAACATGATGGAACAATTCTCCGCCTCGAGAACCGACTGAATGAGTTCAACAGCGGAATGCGCCAACTGGACAATATCCGTTGTGCGGTTGACGATATGATTCAAATTCGAGAAGAGTTTGAGATACGAAACCTGCCGGTTCTGGAGAGGGAATTGGGGCATGGTCCATGTCTTCGAACGAAAAACGCAAAACCGCCGCCACAAATGGCACAACCCCGGGGACGAAGGCAAAAAACCAAACCGCCCCCTGCGGTTTCTGTCCTATTTCTACTGAAATCAAAGGAGGAATGCAACCCGTTTTTTGTTGACACAAAACGGCTTGCAGATGACCATGAGCCATGTCTGTGCTCGTCGTGACAACCGAACCCCTTCCCTTTCCCGGCATACCGGTCACCGGAGCCGGCTTGCGCGCCTGGTCGCTGGTGCAGGGGTTGCGCGCCTGCGGCCTCGAGGCTGAACCGGCCATCGCCGCCGACGCCGTGCGGCATCTGTCCCCCGAACAGACGGAGCCACTGAAACCATTCCTCTTCGAGCGAAACGCGTTGACCAATCACATCCGCGCCCGCAAACCCTCCGTCCTTGTCATGCAGCATTGGGGACTGATGGACCGGCTTGGACCCGTGGACTGTCCTCTGGCAATTGACCTGGCAGGCCCCCACCTGCTCGAACGGCATTTCTGGGGAAGCGCCCACCCCGAACGCGATCTGGCCGATAAACTGGCCGCCCTGCGGCGAGCGGACTTCCTCACCTGTTCCGGCAGACGTCAACGCCTCTATTTCCTGGCGTTCGCGATGCAGTGCGGATTCGACCCCACGGACCCGAATCTATTGCCGGTGATTCCTTTCAGTGTGTCCCCGCAACTGCCCACGCCCCGGGAGTTCGACCCCACGGCCTTTGTGTACGCGGGTCTGCTCCTTCCCTGGCAAGACCCTTCGCGTGGTCTCGACGCGCTCCTGTGCGCGCTCGAACGGCGCAATCAGGGCCAGTTGACCTTCATCGGCGCAACCCACCCGGCGGGCGACGTCTCACGGGGACAGTTCGACTCTATCCTGCAACGCATCGCCACATCAAACCGCGCCCACATTGAACCGGCGCGGGCGTTCACCCAATTGCAGGAGGACCTGGGCCGCTTCGGCGCCGCATGGGATCTGATGGCCCTGAACGCGGAGCGCGAACTGGCCTTCCCCTCACGCACGGTGGTGTACCTTTCGTGCGGATTGCCCGTTTTGACCCAGACCGGACATGAATTGGCCGAATGGATCGCCCAATACGATGCCGGGTGGCGCCTGGACCCAACCGCCCCTCCTGAAAGCGTCGAGACTTTCGTCGAGCGGTTCCTCAACTCTCCAGATGAAACCGCGAGCAAACGGGAAAACGCACGGCGGCTGGTCCAGGAACAGTTCACGTGGGACCGCACCATTGCGCCGCTGGCCGCCTGGTGCCAGAGTCCCACCGTGCGAACCGGTAAAGACGGCCCGGGCATCCGCGACGACGAGACGATTAAGACCTTGCGTCGGGAGTCGGAGAAACTTGAGGAATCGCTACGCGAGTTGAAAGGCCGCAGACTGGTGCGCCTGTCGAATCTGCTCCGACGGATCGGACTGAAATGCGACTCCTGAACCCACCGGAACCGAGAGAAGACCTCAACTGGGTTTGTGAAGAAAGATCATAATAACAAGCCAGATGAAAACATTGATCGCCAGGGCGCGATCCTTGAAGATGATCTTGTCGGGCGCTTCGCCTTCATTGCGTTTGTACACCAGCAGTAGATAGCGGAAGACACCAAAAATCACGAACGGCAGCGTGGAAAGCATGAGAAGCCCCCGATTGCCGGAGAGATCGTTTTTCTCTGTCGTAACCAGATAGAGCGAGTACGAAATGACGGCCATTCCCGCCGAAATGTTGATGATCTGGTCCAGGAAGGCCAAGTTGTAGTCGGCCAGTACATTCCGGCATTCCCCCGCCTCGCCCAGATTGACCAGCTCCGAGCGGCGCTTGCAGATCGCGACAAAAAGCGCCAGAAACATAACACAAACGATGAACCAGGGAGTCAGCGGCACAGACGGCCCGTCGGTAACGCGTATGATGAACACCCCCGCCACCGACCGCAACACAAAACCCAACGCCAGCAACAGAATATCAATGATCGCCACATGCTTGAAATAGAACGAATAGGATAGAGTCAACAGAAAGTAGAGAAGCGCCACAACACCAAACGTGAACGAGAGAAAGAATCCGCACGACAGAGCAACCAGCACACCGGCAACCGCAAACCAGAGCGCCAGCGTGGGATTCACAGCGCCCGATGCAATCGGGCGTTTGCGCTTGACCGGATGGAGACGATCCAACTCGATGTCCTGAAGATCATTGAGAATATAGACGGAACCGGACAAGAGACAGAAAAGCGCAAAACCCACCACTGACCGTTCCAGCAAATCCAGGCGCCCGTAGTTGTGCGAGAAAATAATCCCGGCAAACACAAGCAGGTTCTTGAGCCATTGCCGGGGGCGCATGGAACGCAACAGACTGTACAGAACATTCAATGCGGATGCTTGCGCCATCAAAGAGGCCTCTCTGAACAATACCGCTCGTCGGGAACGGGCCTGACTGCAAACCCAGGGAACGGGGAAAACCGGTGGGACACTCCCCATCGGACACCGACTTCAACCCGCTTGCCCCAGGGAAGGAACGACTCCTTCCTCATACCCTTATTGCTTTTATCGGATTTCCCTTGAGAATCATAGGCTTTTTTTCCATAACATCCCCATGTCCTCAGACTCCCCATCCGCCCCCATCCAGCCCCGGGAACCCCTCGGAAAGAACCCGTGGCGCGCGCGGGCGCGTTGGACGATCGTTTTCCTGGCGACACTGGCCGTGACTACCTGGATGCTGACCGGCGCCCTGCGCACCCGGTCGGACCGAACCTTCGAGGCGGCCCTGTCCCCGGGAGATTTCGGCGATCTGACCCAGGCGCGCGATCTGTTTGACGGATGGATTCCGCAACCCTTCCCCCAAGAAGAAATGGTCAGCGTCCAGCAGCCGGTCCACGGTATCCCTCGCTATGCGCTGGCGCTGCCAGCGGGAGGCGTGGGACGGCTCGGCTACTGTCTGTTTCTGGAACCGGGGGAACAGGCACGCGTAACCGTTCGCGCCCGAAACGACCAGACGGTCCAAATCACCCTGGGCCTGAAGAACAACCTGGACAAACAGTTCGATCTGGAATTTCCCAAGAGTGAAAATGCCGGCGCCTGGGTGGAACAGACCCTCGATCTGACTCCTTATCTCTCGGAGGCCCAGGGGTTCCTTTTCTGGATTTACGCAAAAAATACGGGGACAAACTCTCCGGAGCCCCTCCTGACTGTGGATCGAGTCAGTTTCCAGTTCACACAGACCCAGACACCCCAACTGGCGGTGGGAAGCGCTCTCTTTTTCTCGGCGGTCTGTTTTCTCGCCTGGTTCCTCCTGTTCGGAATCTTTCTCCCCGTTCTGTGGAATAACCTGCGCCTTCTGTGGCGCGCGCTCCACACTCGGGACTTCTGGAGCCGGCATTTCTGGTGGAAACCCGCTCTTCTCCTCCTGGGACTGATTTTCGCGGGCGGGGTCCTGACACATCCCCTCTGGTACGGTCCAAAACGCCACGACGACCTCTGGGCACTAGGCAATACCCGCCTGCTGGCGCAAAAACGGTTCGACACACGCGACCTGTTCTTTCGAAGTCGGGTACGTCCGGGATTCCTAGCTCTGGCGCTCCCCTTGCAGGCCGGACTCGCCCACACCCTGGTCTCGGTCTCGACCACCCCCTCCGATTTCTACCAGCGGGTGTTCTTTGTGTATGAACGGACCGGATGGAGCTGGGGTACGCGCTTCTATCCAGAAGCCACTTTTCTGGGACTTCTGACCGCGTTTTCAGCCCTGACATTGATGGTTCGGATGGCGGGGCTTTGGAGTGGCTCCAACCCGGATCGCTCCACACTCAGAGCCGCCTGGTGCGGCATATTGGGTCTGTGGTTTTTCTGGCGCGTTCTGGAAAGCCCGACCGTGAACATCATCACACTGAGCGCCACCTGGGCCTTCTGCGTGGCTCCCCTGTATCTGTTCTGCGGAGCCTGGCATACCCGCGACGCGCGTTTCCTGTTCGGAAGTGGTGTGGCGACCGGCATCGCCATCCTGTTCAATGAAAGCGCTCTGACTGTCGTGGCGCCCCTGGTCTGTTTTCAAGGCTTCCTTCTTTTCGAGAATCGAGACCGCGGGAAAATGGCGCTCCAATTCGCCGGATTCTGGCTGGCGGCGGGCGTCCTGCCGCTTCTCTATTACGGATGCCTGATCGAAGGACGTTTCGGCGAAATCTCTCGAAATTTTGGAGAATTTGCCCCCTCTCAAAACATCCTGAAAGGGACAGGATTCGAAGAACGCGGCCTCACCGGAACGGCACGCGGCCTCTGGAGCGTGTTCGGTCCGGGATTGCTGCTCGCAATCGCAGGACTGGTCCTCGAACTGAAACGAGTGATCGGAAAATGCGTCTCCGAGTCCGATCGCCGAGCCTTCTGTTTCTATCTATTCTGGGCGATGGGTTGCCTGCCTGTTTTCGGGTTGCCCTATTTCTACCCTCGATTTCTGGTGTATCTCATCCCCGCCGGCGCGTGGTTTGCCTCGGTGGGACTGGAAGCGCTGTACGCCCGTTTCTTCAAACGATCAAACGAAGGACCGCCACCTGACACCCCGGAATCGTCCGGAACATCTAACGCCTGAGACGAGAATGTTCCCACAATTTCTCCAATCTCCGGATCAAAAGGAGCTAACCCATGAAACGCCGCAATTTTCTGAAAGGTCTCGGCCTGGCTACCGCCTCACTCACGCTCGGAAATTGCGCAGCCATTGCGCAAAGCCCGGCGAACCGGAAGCCCAACATTATTTTCATCCTCGCAGACGACCTCGGATACGGCGACCTGGGATGCTACGGACAGAAAAAAGTCCACACACCCCATCTGGACACTCTGGCTTCCGAAGGTGTCCAATTCACGCAATTCTACGCGGGCAGCACCGTATGCGCTCCATCGCGTTCGTGCCTGATGACCGGAGAACACACGGGACATACCCCCATCCGAGGCAACGCCGAGGTAAAACCGGAGGGCCAGAAACCGCTGCCCAAAGGAACCGCCACGCTGGCCCGGCTGATGCAGCAGGCCGGATACGCAACAGGGGCAATGGGCAAATGGGGACTTGGGTTCCCCGGTTCCGAGGGCGATCCGAACCATCAGGGATTCGATTACTTCTTCGGCTATAATTGTCAAGCCCAGGCGCACCACTACTACCCCGACCATTTGTGGCGCAACCAGGAGAAAATCGCCCTCGCGGAGAACGCAAACGGCGGACGGCAGGTCTATGCGCAAGACCTCATCGCCCGGGAAGCCCTCGACTTCGTGCGCGACAATCGGGAAAAACCATTCTTTCTCTATCTCCCCTTTACCCTCCCCCACGCCGAATTGCACACATCCGAAGCGGACATGCAGCCCTATCGGGGCCAGTTCGCGGAACCCCAGCCTTTCGGCAAGACAGACGCGCCCTATGGGTTCAAGGGCTACAATGCGCAGTCACAACCTCGAACGGCCTTTGCCGCGATGGTCTCCCGACTGGATTCAGACGTGGGACGCCTCCTGACTCTCCTCAAAGACCTGGATCTGGACCGCGACACACTCATTTTTTTCTCGAGTGACAACGGTCCCCACCAGGAAGGAGGAGCGGACCCGGAATTCTTCCGCAGCAGCGGCTCCCTGCGAGGCATCAAACGCGACCTTTACGAAGGGGGAATTCGCGTCCCGCTTCTGGTTCGCTGGCCCGCGAAAATTCGGGCTGGATGGGTCTGCGAGCAGGTGACGGCCTTCTGGGACATCCTGCCGACCTGTTGTGAGGTAGCCGGCTGCGCATTCCCTCAAAATCTGGACGGATTCTCGATCCTCCCTGTTCTCCAGGAGAAATCTGGACCCCAGCGCGAGCACACTTATCTGTATTGGGAATTTCTGGAGCAAGGGGGCAAACGCGCAGTACGCGAGGGCAACTGGAAAGCCATTTTCTTCCACAAAACCCGAAAACTCGAACTCTTCGACCTGCAGAAAGACCCCGAAGAACGAAAAAACATCGCCGCACAACATCGGGAAATCGCGGAAAAACTCTTTGAACGGATGCGCGAGGCCCACACAGACTCGCCCCAGTTCAGCATCGAACCTTTGCCCGACTCGTTCGAGAGCGTTTCACTCTCATGAGACCAGAGAGTATTCAAACTGAAAGAGATCGCCAAACCATGTAACCCACAGGAACGCAAGGCTCAAGGGTTTTCAGACGAGGGGGCAAAGAGATCAGCTCATTCTCTGTAGCGTCCTACCTTCGCGTTGTTATCTAAAAACCCGCAGTTGAACGCCTATCGTCCGGTTTTTCTTTCAGGCGGGCGGGACGCCCGCCCTCCCAGAAAGGCCATTTTTATGGGGAGAAATCTGTTCCCGTGAACGCCAACCTCCCGATTGGCGCAGTCAGAAAATCTCCCCAAAAAGGTGACCGGGTCAAACCCTTTTTTGTCTCATCACGCAAGAACAAAGGGCTAGTTTCCCGTCCTCAACTGCAGTTTTTATCGAAACCGTCTTTCTAAAAACAACTCGGGGGAGAAGCCCTTGTGAGGCTTCTCCCCCGAATCTTTTTGCCGCCTGTCGTTTGATCCTGACCTCAGGCCCGCCCTTTCGGCGGGAGGGTTCGCCTCCCGCCGAAATTTCAGGGCCTGTCCCCGTTTCTTACGAACCGGGGTTGATCACGATCGGCTGAACCGGCGTCTTGGGCAGGATTTTCAGCTTCGACACCAGAGCCGGGTCGAGGAACGCAGCGCCTTCCACCACTCCGGACTTGGTCTGGAGGATGTTGATGCCGCCCGACTTCGTCGGAGCGCCAGTCGCCGCGTTGTAACCCGCGTAGAAGTAGCCCGAAACACCCATCTGGCCATACACCTTGCCGATGGCGACCTTCTTGGTGTTCGGCTGTCCCTTGATAACCAGCGCCAGCGGAGTACCGGCCGTACCAACCGCGCCGCCCTTCAGAACGCCGCTGACCTTCTTCGCCGTCGCCTGGACCAGCACCAGATCCTTCGACGACTGGATCAGGCCCACGCGCAGGTTGCCACCCGCCACCGTCACCTTGTCGATCGCGCCCACGAGTTCGTCCGCCACCAGCGGACCGCCCGAGACCGTGATGGCCTTGAGCGTGCTGCCCTGAATCGAGCACGGGGTCGCTTCGGCCGGAGCCAACGTCGTGTTGCCGACCTGGAGTTCATTGACCACCTTCGGCAACGAACCGATCGCGCCCAGACTCGTCTTCGTCGCCTTCGCGGCATCCTTGTACGTCTTCGAAGCCACCTTGAGCAGTTTGATCGGCTGAGCCGTCGCAGCTGTCGAACCGACTTCCTCGACAACCGCACCCGTCACCTTGATCGACATCTGCGTGGCGCCCGCACTCGTCGTTTCGATGAACGTACGCGCGTAGATGCCACTTTCCGAGGGTTTCGTTGACGTGATTGTGATCGAGCCGAACTCGTTCGCCGTCAGGAACGTCACCGACTTGGCCGAAACCGACTTGGCCAGATCACGAACACTGAGAGCCACCACCGGAACGTCGAACGCCAGCGTATTGACACTGCCGTTCACCCGCAGCACCGGAACCTGCGTCAGACTCGTCAGGTAATAAATTCCACTGGCCGCGTTGTCCACCGGGTTGGCGGGCATCTTCTTCAGCAGCGTGATCTTGATCGTGCCCGGGTTCGAATTGGCAATTGTCGGGGTGAACGTCAGGTCGTTGGACGCACTGCGCACCAGCGTGTAGCCCTTGGCCGTCACCTTGTAGTTCGCCGCCGCGATCACCTCGGCCGTAACCGTCGCCGTCGCCGGCAGACTCGGCGTACCCAAGTTCTCCTGGGCGTCAAGAGCCGTGACCACATAAGAATACGGAACCGCCGGGCTGGCCGTGTCATCGGCAAACGCGTTCGTACCGGTCCCACCCAGCGCATCCGCCGCGCTCACCGTCCAGTTGAGCGTGTGGGTCGTACCCACAACCGTCCGCTCGATCAGGTAGGCCGTCGCACTCGTCACAGACGACCAGTTCACCAGCACACGGAAGGTGTTGCCCGAAGCCGTCACATTCGCCGGAGCGGGCAGCCCCTTCTCCACGAACTTCGCCGTCAGCGACTTGTTCGCCGCGAGCATCGTGTAGGCGTACGAAGCGGACTCGGAGAGCAATGTGTCGCCATCGTACCAGCCGCTGAACTTGTACTCAGCCGCCGCCGTCGCGTTCAGCGTCACCGCAGCACCTTCCAGGTAAGAGACCTGGTCGGGCGTCTTCGACACCGTGCCGCCGATGGACGGATCAGCCATCACCGTCAGCGTATAAACCGGCTTCAGCGTGAACTTCGCCGTGAAGGTCTTATTGACACTTTCCACCGTATAAACGAAGGAAGCATCCGTCGAGACCGTCGTAGCGCCATCATACCAGCCATCGAACGTGTAGGCGTTGTCCGCCACCGCGGTCAGGGTCACCTGCGTACCACTCAGATAGAACGCCTGATCCGGCGCCTTCGATACTGTTCCGCCATTGACCGGATCGGCCACCGCCGTCACCGTGAACTGACCTTCCGGAACCACTTTGAACTTCGCCGTGAAGGTCTTGTCCGCGCCCGCCACCGTGTAAATGAAGGAAACGTTCGTCGAGACCGTCGTGGAGCCATCCAGCCAGCCGCGGAACGCGTACCCGTCCGCCGCCACAGCGCTCAAGGTCACCTGATCGCCATCCAGATAGGACACCTGATCCGGCGTTTTCGACACCGTGCCGCCATTGGCCGGATCGGCCAGCGCCGTCACCTGATAGGTCGTCTGAACCACCGCTTTGAACTTCGCCGTGAGGGTCTTGTTCTCGGCCGGCATTGTGTAGGGCGACGTCACCGTCGTCGAACCATCCAACCACCCGCGGAACTGATACCCCTCCGCCGGCGTAGCCGTCAACGCGATCTCCGCACCCGCCCAGTAACCCTCCTGGTCCGGCGTCTTCGACACCGTACCGCCGTTGGCCGGATCGGCCAGCAGCGTCAACGTGTAGGTCGGCAGCGCCGTAAACTTAGCCGTGAAGGTTTTACTCTCGGCCACCGTGTAAACATACGAAACATCCGTCGAAACCTGCGTGGCGCCGTCGTACCAACCGTCAAACGTGTAACCTTCCGCCTCTGCCGCATTCACCGTTACCTGCGTCCCAACCAGGTAGGTCGGCAGATCCGGCATCTTCGACACCGTACCGCCCTCGATCGGGTCCGCCACTACGCTCACCGTAAACTGATCGGGCGGAAGCGACTTGAACTTCGCCGTCAGGGTCTTGTCCGCAGCCGGCATCGTGTACTCAAACGAAGCGGACGCAGAAACAGTCGTTGAACCGTCCATCCAGCCACGGAACTGATACAGGATCGTCGGCGTCGCAGCCACGGTAACTTGGGCCCCTTCGATATAAGCGGGCAGAGTCGGCATCTTCGTCAACGTCTGAGCCGCTCCAACCGGACTGTCCACCAACGTCAACTGATACGTCGGGATCAATTCGAAGTTTGCCGTCACCGTCTTGTTGCCATCCATCGTCACCAGAACCGACGTCCCCGTACCCGTGGCGTCGCCCGTCCAGTTGACAAACCGGTAACCATTCGCCGACGTCGCCGTCAAAGTCACCGTCGAACCTTCAAGATAAGAAGCGCCCGCCGGGTTCAAGGCAACGGTCCCACCGTTGGCGGGGTTCACATTCACCGTCAGGAGGTACTCAACCGGTTTCAGGGTGAAATTCGCCGTCAGGGTCTTGGTGGTGTTCATCGTCACGACCAGCGGGTTGGTCTGCTCGTTCCCAGCCGTCACATCACCCGTCCAACCACTGAACAGACTGTCAGCGTTCGGAACCGCCGTCACCGTCACGGTCGAGCCTTCATCGTAAGAAGCCACATTGGGATTCTTCGTGACGGTACCCGTACCCGCGCCCGCCGTCGCCGTATTCAGCGCGTACCGGGGCACCGCGGCAGCGGCAAAGTCATCCAGGAACATGGAACCGGAGTCACTGGCGTGGCATTCGAACTTCTCGAACCCCGCGTTGTTATAGGCATTGCCCAATCCCTCGAGCACCCGGTTTCCATTTACATAAAGATCCCATTCGTGCGTTTCGTAGTTCTGCAACACCCGGATCCGCGTCCATTCCGTCGCCTGAATCTGGGTATAGACCCACGTGCCGCCTCCGAGACCATCGCCATCCAGGCAGGTAATGCCCTTATCCGCATCCGCGTGGAAGAACAGCACACACGACACGCCTTTGGGAGCGGGTAGAGTGGGGTATTCGGTCGTCGGCGTCGTCTTGCAGAACGCTTCGATCCAGACCTTCTTGTCCGCAGGAGCCGTCACACTGTAGAGAGCTTCACTCTGCGACGTCAACTCCACCGCCTGTTCCCCCAAGTGTTTCACATTGGCCTGAACTTCCACCGTGTTGGTGGTCAACCAGCCTTGCTGCCCCCCCAGGGGTCCCGCAACGTACCCCTCCGAGACCTCGAAGCCGGTCGAGACTGGCCATGTGGCAGCCGAACAGTCAAGTTGCGCCGCAGCCAACAGGATGAACAGCAGAACCAGGATACAACGATAAGCTCGGTACATTTCCCTTCCCCTCTTCATGATTACCTCCTGGAGTTTCGGGTTTACTGAATGACACACGGGCCACTCACAACCACCTCACACTCTGCCTTGCCGACCACACCGTTTTTCAGAAGATTTTTTCGCACAACACATTTCGATTCAGAAAAATACAGGCGGCTGATTCGGCAGTTTTCCCACAACTACAATAAAATCGGCGCTTATCACTACACTCAAACACTCAACTTTAAAACAATACCATATTTTGTTTTGTAGCGCAAGACTTTACATGGATGGCTGAATAGTAAAAAGTCGCCCCCCCGCAACAACATTTTTCCCACGCACGCCACCACCTGAATTGTAACACGATGAGCCGAAAAACACAACTCACCGGCTGTTTCCCCAGTCAGCCAGAATCGCCTCCGCCACACGAAGCCCATCCACCGCGGCAGAAACAATCCCCCCCGCATATCCCGCCCCCTCGCCCGCCGGAAACAACCCCGCCACTCCCGCGCTCTGGAAGTCGTCTCCCCGCACAATCCGAACCGGCGAGGAACTGCGCGTCTCGACACCCGTCAAGACCGCCTCCGGCATGGAAAACCCACCGAGTTTGCGTCCTAACACCGGCAAGGCCTGTCGCAACGCCTCGACGGCAAAGGACGGCAAACACCCAGCCAGATCGGACGGACACACCCCGGGACGATACGACGGCTCAACCGCACCCAGAGACACACTGCCGCGCCCAGCCAGAAAATCCCCCACCGTCTGCGCGGGCGCACTGTAATCCCCGCCTCCCGCACGAAAAGCCAGGACCTCCCAATGCCGCTGAAATTCGACTCCCGCCAGAGGCGATCTCCCCTCCGCGCACAACTCCGGAATCAGAAAATCGTCCGGGTTCACTCCCACCAGAACTGCCGCGTTGGCATTGGCATCGTTACGCGCATGCACACTCATGCCGTTCGTCACCACTCCCCCGGTCTCGCTGGCAGCCGCAATCACCTGCCCGCCCGGACACATGCAGAACGTATAAACCGACCGCCCATTCGCGCAATGATGAACCAGCTTGTATTCCGCCGGCCCCAGGCGAGGATCGCCCCCGAACGCACCATATTGCGCCCGATCAATCACCCCTTGGGGATGCTCGATCCGAACACCGATCGAGAACGATTTGGCCTCCATCGGAACACCCGTCTCGTGGAGCATCCGAAACGTGTCGCGGGCGCTGTGGCCAATGGCCAGCGCCACCGCGCCCGCCTCCAGTTCTTCACCACTGGCCAACCGAACTCCCTGAACGCGCCCCTCCCGCACCTGCAATCCGGTGACATGCGCCCCAAACCGGACCTCGCCTCCACAGGCCTCGATTGCCTGGCGCAAACGCATGACCACCCCAACTAACTGATCCGTACCCACATGCGGCTTGGCTTCATACGCGATTTCCGGCGGCGCGCCAGCCAGAATCAGCTCTTCAAGCACTTTTCGAATTCGGTTGCCCCGCTCCTTGATCTGGGTGGTCAGTTTTCCGTCCGAGAAAGTCCCCGCCCCGCCTTCGCCAAACTGAACATTCGACTCCGGGTCCAACTGTCCGGTTTCCCAGAAACGCGCCACATCACGCACCCGCTCCAGAGCGGGCTTCCCCCGTTCGAGCAGAACAGGACGCAATCCAGCCTGGGCCAGCAACAGAGCCGCAAACAGCCCGCACGGCCCCGCCCCGACAACAATCGGTCGCGCCCGACCGGAAGCGGCGCAGGCGGCCTGCGCCGCACCAACAGGCATCACGTAAGATTCATCGGGAACAGGTTTTACCAGGCTGTCGGCCCCCAAACGGGTCAAAACAGCCCCTTCATCGCGGACTTCGACATCAACCTGATAAATAAACTGAATATGGCTTCTCTTTCGGGCATCAATAGATTTCTTACAAACGCGAAAAGAAATCAGATCGCGAGACTCCATTCCCAGTTGCAGGAGAACCGCCCGCCGCAACGCCTCGGCGGAATGGCGAAAATCCAGGGTGATATTCTGAAGACGTAACACGAATTCTATTCCTTAATATAATAAGAGGTCTATCGAGGATTCGATCACCGTTCGCCGTTCTGAAGCGCCGAACGCGCGGCTGCCGTTCCCGCCACATGGCCGGAAGACCAGGCCCATTGCAAATTGAAGCCCCCGCAATCGCCATCCACATCAAGGACTTCTCCCGCAAAATACACCCCCCGCGCCAGGCGCGACTCCAGCGTTTCCGCCTCCACTTCGCTTAATTCGACCCCGCCAGCCGTCACCTGCGAATGCATCCACGACTGCGTGCCCGTCACCGGAATTTCCCACCCCTTCAACAAAGCGACCAAACGCTTTACCGACGCCGGATCGAGCCGTTCACACGTCCCCTTCGATTCGATGCCAGCCGCCATTAACACAACTGGAACCAGTCGTTTATGCAAGAACCCCACAAAACTGAACTCGAGCGGTTTCCCGGCCTGTTCCTGAAACCGCCGACTCAGCCGCTCAACCAGATCCGCCTCGCTCCACTGGGGGAACAGATCCAGTTCCACCGCGGCCTCCCACCCGCAGGTGGTTGCCTGGGACAAAAGCCGGCTGATCTGGAGGATCGGCGGTCCCGAAAGCCCATAATCCGTGAAAAGCAGTTCACCCCCCTCGGTCCGCAGGACTTTTCCCCCCACCCTGGCCCGCGCCGCACCGTCCAGTTTCAGCCCAGACAGACGCTTGAGAAAAGGAGCGTTCAGGTTGATCTGGACCAGCGCAGGGAAAGGCTCCGATACCCGGTGTCCCAACGCCTGCGCGATCTTGTATCCCCCCCCGTTCGATCCCAGATTGGGGGACGACTTCCCCCCCGCCGCGACAATGACCCGCCCGCACGGGAAAACCTGCCCGTCCGTACAGACACAAGTCAACCCACGCGAACCCGCCTCGATACTCTGAACCCGGGCGTCACAGAGCGTTTCGACGCCCAGCCGGTCCATCTCGTACCGCAAAACATCCAGCACACTCGACGCCTGACCGCACAGGGGGAACAGTTTTCCTTCCTCTTCCTCGCGGGTCTCGATCCCCAACTCCCTGAAAAAATCCAGCGTCTGTTCCAGACCGAACCGACCCAGAACGCTTCCCACAAACCCTCTATCCGAACTATGATACCGATCCAGAGACAGAAAGCGGTTGGCCAGATTGCACCGCCCGTTCCCCGTCGCCAGAATTTTCTTCCCCACCCGTTGCATCCGTTCAATAACGAGCGTCGGAGCGCCCAACCGCGCGGCGGCAATGGCCGCCACCATCCCCGATGCCCCGCCCCCCACCACCACAATGCGTTTCTCTTCCACTATCATTCCCTTTCCACCTCATCCCTTGCCGCACAGGAAGCGAAACGCCCTTCCTTTTATCACTCCGATCCATTATCCCTTATCAACTACCCATTGTCCATGATTCCCTTCCCTCCCGACGCGCTTGACTCCGAGGGACACTTACTGCATAGTATGGAGCGAGAAGCGAAACCGAGGAACGCCCCCGAAACACCGTTTTGAACCAGGCACTCCGAATCTCAGAAAGACGCCTTTTCCGATGAGACAATGCCCTGTCTGCGGATTCAACAACCTCGACACGCGCGAGCGCTGTCTGAAGTGCAAAGCCTTGCTGACCCACCAGCCCGACTTCGCGCCGCAGAGCGACATCCAAGTCCACAACGGCCCCGACCTGCGGGCTTTCGGTGGGCGGCTCTCGAGCCGCCTGAGCCGCCGGGTGCGCGCCCTTTTTGAATTCCCCACACCGGAAGGAGTGCGCCACCGCTTCTACCTGTGGGCAGGTCTCCTCGGTCTGGCGCCAGGAATCGGCCAACTCTACAACCACCAACCGCGCAAAGCCCTCTATTTCGGACTGGCCTTTCTCTGCGTTCTGGCCCTCACCGTCCAATACATCACGGCGGCCTACGCGGGTACGTTGCTGGTCTGTGCCACCCTCTCCGTCATGCTCTTCTCCTACAGCGACGCGCTGACCACTGCGGCCACAATCAACGGACAATTCTTCACTTTCCGCAACCGACTTGCCCTCCTGACCTATCCCTTCTTCCTACTGGGCTTCTTTGGTACCGTCTGCGCCATGATGAGCTGGGCCGGGTGGCCCCTTTTCACCCTGTTCCACGTCCGGGGCGACTACATGAAACCCGCGTTCGAAAAAGGGGACGCCATCTGCGGGGAGAAATTCACCTTCATCTTCCGCGATCCCCGTCCCGGTGACGTGGTCCGGTACGACCCGCCCCAGTATTCCATTGAGATCGCGGATGGAAGTCTCGATCCCACCCTCTATATTGTAAACGCCCAGAATGGGTGGGAACGCGTCCTGGCGGTCGAAGGGGAAACACTCGAATATAAAGACAACCGCTACACCGTCAATGGCCGTCCGCTTGCGCCGGAGTATTACCCGCTGGTCTCCGGTCAGACCTTCAAAGAGTTCAAATTAACCTGCCCAGAGGGGAAATACCTCGTCCTGATTTCTTCCCGGGCGGCGGACGGGAGTTTCATCAACAGGCTCCAGGGCGCAACGGGCCAAGTCCCCGATTTCGGCGCGCCGGGCGTCATTGTCAAAGGGTGGGACAATGCCTGTTTCATCACAACAAAAGAAATCTTCGACCGGGCCTGGTTCCGTTACTTCCCCGGTCCGCGCCGCCGTTTCTTCGAGGCGCGCGGCCCCCGGTTCCTCAACGAGACTCCGGCCCCCGAGAAATGAAGTCTGAATCCGCAATTTTATCGCCGACCTCCCGTCTTTTTCACACTTTTTCCTTTGCGCCGCCCGCCGTTGCGCCCGATAATGGCGCGATGGAACGACGCATCCTTCACCTCGACATGGACGCATTCTTCGCCTCGGTCGAAGCCCTCGACAACCCTTCGCTCGTGGGCAAGCCCCTGCTGGTCGGCGGATCGGGTCCGCGCAGCGTGGTGGCCGCCTGTTCCTACCCGGCGCGCAAATTCGGCATCCATTCGGCCATGCCCATGCGCCGCGCCCAGGAACTCTGTCCCGTGGCCATTTGCGTCCGCCCCCGCATGGAACGCTACGTGGAACTCTCCTCCGCCATCTTCACGTACCTGCGCGAGTTCACCGACCAGATCGAGGAGACCTCGATAGACGAGGCGTACCTGGACATCAGCGCGCTGGCGTCGAGCGACGAGGCGGCGCTGGAGGTGGCCCGCGCGATGCAGGCCGGAATTCTCGAACGGTTCGACCTCTGGTGCTCGATCGGCATTGCGCCGTGCAAGTTCATCTCGAAGATCGCGTCCGACCTGCGCAAACCCCAGGCTCTGGTTCTGGTCCGGCAGGCGGAAGTCCTCGACTTCCTGGCCCCGCTCGATGTCGGGCGCATCCCGGGAGTCGGACAGGTCAGTCAGCGCAAACTGCACCTCGCGGGCGTGCGCACCATCGCCGACCTGCGCCAGCAGAACCACGAGATGCTCGACTCGATGTTCGGGAAATGGGGCGAACGGCTCTACGACTACGCCCGAGGCCTGGACCCCAGCCCGATCGTCACTGAATACGAACGCAAATCGTTCGGCACGGAGAAAACATTCGACCGCGACGTCGTGGACCTAGAAACCCTTCGCCAGACCCTGACCGATCAATCGGGGAAAATCGCCCAGTATCTCGAAGAAGAAAACCTGTACGCGAAAACCGTCACCATCAAGGTGCGCTACGCCAACTTCGAACTCGTAAGTCGGCAGGAAAGTTACCCGCGCCCGGTCCAGGCCGCCCGGGAAATCGCCAGCGTCGCCCTCAGCCTTCTCGACCGAACCGAGGCGCGCCAGCGTCCGGTCCGGCTGGTCGGTGTGTCGGTCTCGAACTTCAGTGAACCCGTGACCAGTTCCGACCTGCCTTTATTCAATTTCCCTTCGGAAGATTCCACCATTTCGACACCCCCCGAAAGCGGCTCCAAGTCCCTTTCGGAGATTTAAACCCTACAGGAGTGATCCCATGTTTTCAGGCCTCTCAACCCACCCGTTCGTCCGACTTAGTCTCATCGTCACCGCGCTCCTGTGCGTCCCGAGCATCCACGCCATCCAGGTCGAACAAAACGACGGGGTGAAGGTCGAAGCCCGTCGCGTCACGTTCGACGGCAGCAAGTTTATCCTCTTCACCGCCGCGGGGAAGGTGACCGTTCCGGCCCAACAAGTGCGATACCTCGACGCGGACGAAAGCCGGACCAATCAGGCCCAGGACGCAGTCACCAAGAAGGAAGGGGAAGTCACCGAACTCAAGTCCGAGATCGCGCGCCTCACCGCCCTCGTGGAAGAAGAACGCAAAAAAGGTGAAGAGGCGCGCAAAGAAACCGAAACTTACCGCAAGCGTCTCATGCAACCCCAGGAACCCTCCGCCCCCGACCCGGCGCAACAGGCCGAAATCACCCGCCTGCAAACCGAAAACGCGAGTTTGAAGACCGAAAACACTCAAACCCTCGAAAAAGCGACGCAGATGGAACAACAGATAGCCCAACTGAAAGAGCAATCCAAACCCGCGCCCAAATCGTCAACCCGCCCGGAATTCTCTCTCGAACCCTGGACCCACGCCGCCGGAAAAGCGTCCGGCCTCACCCTGGCACAGGGAACACTGAGCAACCCCACCTCCGAATCCTTCGGGCTTGTCGTGCTCGAAGTCACCGCCTATGACAAATCTGGAAAGGTTCTGGACACCGTCAACACCTTCCTCACCCAGGTGGAACCCAACACGACCCGTCCCGTCCGCGCCAGTCTGGAAGTGGCCTCAGAGAAGATCGAACAAATCAAAGCGGTCGTGGTGGACGTCTTCAAGGAAGCGCCCCAATCCGACTCCGGAAAGAAATCCGAAGCATCCGACCCGAAAAATGAGAAACAAAAAGGGGACACCCAGAAAGCTGCGGCCAATAAATGATCCGGGGGACAACAGAAGGGGATCACCAATAGAACCGGAAAAACCCAGGCGCAGCGAAGCCGCAACCGATTCTAACGCAAAGTCGCAAAGATGCAGAGACGCAAAGATTCATAGATTTTCAGTTTTCTTCGTCCATACATTCCGTCCCTGTTTTCGATCCAGGTTTTGAGATCGCACCTTCCTCCCCATCCGGATCCCTCTGCGTCCTTGTGTCTTGGCGTCTTTGCGTTATGGGGTTTTACTCGTTCCATTCTTTTTGTTCATGAAATCATCGCGGTTTGCGTTGGTTCTGCGAGATCGTACTATGAAAACTGAATTTTCTGCTGTTTTCGTGTTATTCGTGTATTTCGTGGTTCAATAAAGCGGCTTTCGATATCCTCTTGATTGCGACTTGGTATCAGACCCGGTTCCGGTGATCGTAATCGAATTTCACACGCAGGGCGTGGTCGTAGAGATCTTCGTAGGCCAGGATGGACCGTTCCCAGGAGAAGTCCTTTTGCATGGCACGCCGACGCATCTGGTCAATATGCGCCGGACGGTCGTACCACGTACTGACGGCCCAACCGACGGTGTCGTACACCGCGCGCGGAGTCGGCTGCCAGAACTTGAAACCCGTCCCTTCCCCCGTCCGCTCGTCGTACTGATCCACCGTATCATCCAGCCCCCCCGTGGCGCGAACGATGGGTAAGGTGCCGTAACGCAGCGAATATATCTGATTCAGGCCGCACGGCTCGAAAAGCGACGGCATGACCAGAAAGTCGGCGCCCGCCTCGATCCGGTGCGCCAGTTCGTCGTTGAACCCAATAAACGATCCCACCCGGCCCGGATAACGAGCCGGTAGCGTGCCAAAGTGGTGCGACAGATGCCGATCACCCGTCCCCAGAATGACAAACTGAACCTCCATGTCGCGCAGGATCGCATGAATAGCCTCGCTCAACAGCTGAAAACCCTTCTGCTCCACCAGTCGCCCGATCAGGGCAATCACACAAACTTCCGGATTCTCCTGGAGCAGAAACGCCCGCTGCATTTCCCGTTTGCAGATGGCCTTGCCGGATAGATCCTCGGCGTTGAAATGCGCCGGAATCATCGGGTCGTGTTCCGGGGTCCAGACCTGGTAATCCGCGCCATTCAGAATCCCCCGGAACCGGTCGCCCTTGTCCGTCAGATATGGCGCCAGACCGAATCCCCCACCCGGCTCCAGGCATTCCTGCGCATATGTCGGACTCACCGTGTTGACCACGTCGGCAAAATGAATCCCCCCCTTGAGGAAATTGATCCGCCCGTGGTCCTCAAAAATGGCCGGTTGGAAATTGTCCGCGCCCAACCCCAGAAAACCATAGTGATCGCCAGGATACCCCCCCTGATAGGCCAGATTGTGCAAGGTCAGCACCGACGCCGCCCGGCCCAGTTCCCCCTGGTCCCAGAACCAGACCTTCAAATACGCGGGCGCCAGCGCCGTCTGCCAATCGTTGGCATGCACGATGTCCGGCGCAAACCCGATATCCATACACAACTGTAACGCCGCGCGCGCAAAGAAACCGAACCGGCGGGGATTGTCCCCGTAGTCCTGCATGTTTTCATCGTGGTAAAGCCCCGCCCGGTCGAAGAAACGGTCATGCTCGATCAGGTAAACCGGCACGCCTCCGTCGAGGTGCGCATGGAGCACGGAGCACCACTCCTCCCCTTGCGCCATCCGCACACACATCGAGGCCAGTTCCACATTCACCTGATGAACCCGTTCATGCGTACATCGGTAAAACGGCAACACCACCCGCACATCGTGTCCACGCCGCTTCAAATGGATCGCCAACGCCGCCGTCACATCCGCCAGCCCGCCACTCTTGGCCAACGGCGACATTTCCGACGCCAGTAACAGAATCTTCAACTTGCGATCCATGTCCAGATGTCCTTCTTTCCGGCCCATTTTCCCGTTCCGCCACTTCCCCCCGAAAAACGAGGTCTTGCATACCTACTCCAAATCGCCATTTCTGTCAATGAGAGGCTCAGGCGGAGAAAGATCCAGGGATACAGCCGAGACGCAGAATCCTCCTCTCGGACCTCCCGCCTTTCCCGAAAACGCACCCGAAAAACAGATACTTGAAGATCGTTCTTGGCCCCTCACGCGAAAGCGTTTATGATGGGGAAGTCGGGTCGAGTTACCAGGCGTCCCCAGAGAGGCGCATACCTTGTCGTTCGATATTACCCAGTTCCAGCAAATGATCCGGGCGGCCGTACGTGCCGCGGAACCCACAGCGCCCCGGGGTCAAACCGCCCCGGGAACACCTCGCTCTACCTCCGCCACCGGTGTCTCTCCTTCGGAAACCCCGGTGAACCACGCATCGGCCTCTGTCACGGGTCAAGTTGTCACGCCCGCTCCTCAACAGCCCCCACAATCCGCCAAGACTCAACCAACGCAAGCGACGGCGGGCGACACCATCCTCGTATCGCCCACCAGTTTCCAGCGCGTGGCCGACTCCGTAATGCAAATCCTGTCCGAGTCCATCAAGGCTCTCCCAACCGAAGCCCAGTCGCAACCGATCGTTTCTCAACCACAGGAGCCATCCCAGCCACCCGCGCAACCCGTCGTCTCCCCGGCTCCCCCTGCTGCGCCCCCACAGGTCCAACCGGCGCAGACCAAGACCACTTCTCCACCTTCCACCCAGGCGCCCGTCTCGACACCCTCTCCATCCCCTTCCGTCCCGACCCCAGTTCCCCAGCCACCGCCTGCGCCGAAGTCCGTTTTACCGACACAACCCCAACCAGAGGGAACCGCACCCCAGCCACCTGTTCCCCCTGAACAAGTTTCAACACCGCCCCAACCGACTCAAACTCCGCCACCCGGTTCGACCATCACACCGACGCCGGAACCAGTCCAACCCGGAACATCCACTCCCGCCCCTCCGCAATCGCCCGTCCCCTCACCTGTTCCTCCGCAAACACCCCAGACCCCCAACCCAATACCCACGACACCTCCGGTTGAACTCGCCATTGCTCAACAACCGACAAAAGCGCCAGCGGCGCCGGCTCCCACCCAACCCCCGCCCGAAGCCACTGCCCCCAGACAACCCCAACCGCTGCCAAACACCTACGGTTACCGACTACCATCCAGAACCATCCCACTTGCTGTCTCTCGTCCAGCAACAGCGTCTTCGACAGCTGTGCGGGAAACTCAGCCGCCCGTTTCATCTCCGATAGAATCTCAACCACCGGCTTCTCAGACTTCCTCCCGTGAAGCGCCAGTTGGAACGTCCCGGAGTACGCCTCCACAGCCGCCCGGTCAAGCGGCCATTCGAGCCGTGCTGGCGGACCCCGTGTTGCGCGCACAGGTCCAGGAACTCTTCGCCGCCTCTCAGGTCCAGACTCGGCTGGTCCACTTTCTGAAAGACCCCGCGCTCCAGGAAGTGTCGGTGCAACTTCTGGCCCAGCCGGAAATGGCTCAGGCGGCGCGGTCACTTTTTCAAAGTCAACCCGACGCGCTGCCCGCCGCAGCCACCCTGTTGTCCCAACCCACCACCAGCCCTCCCCTTCTGGAAATCCTTACCCGGCCCGAAATGCAGGCGATTGCACAACAGGTCGTGCAGATCTGGTCCGACCAGGCGGCGTCCCCCGACGAGGCCATCCAACGCCTCGCCACCCTGTTACAAACTTCTGAAGGCCGGGCAGTCTTGAACCAGACCCTCGAAGCCGCCCCACAACAGGTCTCGGAGTGGTTGAACCGTCTCCTGACATCCGATCAAACGCCCGCCAACACAGAGGCCCTCACCCGCTTTCTGACGCTTCCAGCAGTCCAGAAGGCATTGCCCCAGTTTTTGGAACAGGCCCCTCCGGAAACCGCCGCGCGCCTGCTCACAACGATTGCAGAGAAAGCGCCCACCCCGGTAGCGCAGACGATTCTCAAGTATCCGGCCATCCAGGCCCAAATCCCTCGTCTGTTGAGTCAACCCGAAACCGCCGCGCCCCTCCTGCGTCTCTTGGCCCGGCCCGATTTACAGGAAGAATCCTCCCGGGCGCTCCAGTCGCAAACCCAGTCAACGGCGCAGGCGCTGGAAAAAGTCCTGACTCAGGCGATTCCTCGTTCCGGCCAGCCCATTACGACCCGCCTCCCCCAGCAACCGCCGCAAAACACCGGTTCAATACCGACTCACTCCAACCCGGCCGAGACGCAAGCGTCTATCAGGACAACCCTGGAACTGCTCTCCCGGCCAGAACTGGCAGGCCTGGCCCGGCAGGTCGTCTCCAACAATGCCGTGCGGCAGGCGGTGATCCAGCAACTTGCCACGCCTCAAACCGCCGCGCCGATTCTCGCGACCCTGGCAAGACCGGAAGCGGCTCAACTGGCTCGTCTGATTCTCGCGCCTTCTCAGAACTTGCCTTCCCCCACTCCCGGAACAACCGGTCCGGCTCCGACGGTCACACCGGCCCCTGTTTCGACACCCCCGGCAGTTCCTCAGACGCCATCTGTACCGCCGGTTCCTTCGCCTCCTCAACCGTCCGCCACTAGAACTCAATCGGCGCCCACTCCGCAAAACCAATCGTCTCAACCTGCGCCCCCCAAACCGGTTCCTCATCCCACAGGACAAGCGTTGGAAGGTCTGCTCGACCTCTCCAGTAAACCCGTGACACCTCAAGCCGTGCAACAGGCCGCGCAGGTTCTCCAGATCGCCCAACAACCCGGTCTTGAATCTCTGGCGCAAACCCTGGCGCAATCCCCGGTTCTGGCCCAGAACACTCCGGCGTATCTGGCCCAACCTCTAACCCGGGATGCGTGGGTCTCCCTTTTGACCCAGCCCGCTCAAGCCTCTGAAACCCAAGCCCTGCTCGCCGCCCCTGGTGTTCGCAACGCCCTGGCCAACGCGCTGGCGGCGGAGGGCGGAACAGAACTGGCTGCGCGTCTCCTGGATGCTCCCGCCACGGCCCGCGCGCTTATCGAGACGCTTGCTTCATCCCAGCAACTCCCCCTGCTGGATCGCGTTTTGTCACAACCCGCTCAGCAGGATCGTCTGGCAACGCTTCTTTCCACTCCAGAAACTCGCGACGTCCTCCTCCCCCTTCTTGCGCGGCCCGAAATGCAGGCGACAGCGCGCCTGATTCTCCAATCGCCCACACTGGCGTCGGAAATTGGACGGCAGATCGAAAACTCGGAGAACCGGGCAACCGCCCTGCAAATCATCACGCAAGCCACTCCCCCTCCGGCTGTCTCGCAGGCTCTCGCTCAGGCGCTTTCCACCCCGAAAGCCATCGCTTCGCTTCAGGAACTACTGATCTCCGGACAAGCGCCCGTCTCGACAGCGCCTCCCGAAGCCCCTCCCGCTCCCGCCGTTTCCACGGCGCTGAAACTACTGGCGCAACCCGAAATGGCCGATGTGGCGCGTCAAGTCTTTGAAGCGCCGGAAGCCCGTCAGGTCCTGATACAAGTCCTCAAACAGACCTCGCCGGTCACAATCCCGGAATCCCCAGACTCCGCTTCTTCTCAATCCGTTTCCAAGCCCCCGGAAGAAGTCACCACGATTCTGCGCATCCTGACCCAGCCGAACATGATCCAGACCGCGCGCGCACTTTTCTCGCAGCCGGAGGCGCGTGAAGCTTTGAATCAGGCGTTATCGCAACTGTCCGCTCTCCCGGGAACGCCCTCTCTCTCCAGAACCGACACGGCCATGCTGCTCGACATTCTCTCCCAACCCGAGATGGCCGCCATTGCCCGGCAGGCGTTCTCTGCCACCGACGCCCGGACTTTTCTGGCCCGCGTGCTCTCCGCACCCGCCCTCCCCACCGCGCCCCAACCCACAACCGACTCCGTGTCCGTCTTGCGGATTCTGGCCCGGCCCGAAATGGCACGTGTCGCTCAGGACGTTCTCGCACGGCCCGAAGTCATGGCCCGCATCCCCGAGCTTCTCTCTTCCGCCACGACCCGAGCGGCCACACTGGAAGTCCTCGCACGGCCCGAACTGTCGAACACCGTCCGTTCCATTCTTGAATCGCCCGAGGCGCAAACCACCCTCGTGGCCCTCCTTGGATCGGACAAAACACAACGCCAGGCCGCCCAACTCTTCGACAACCTCCAACTCGCCAAACCCCTCCTGTCGGCCCTGGCATCGGTAAAGAATTCTCCCCAACAAACCACGCTTCTCGAAAACCCCCATGTCCAGAATTTTCTGGCCAAAACCCTGACACAAGAACCCGCGTTGCGGTTCGAGGCGCTCCAAATTCTCAGTCAGGCCAGAACCCCGGCGCCCGCCGAGCAACTCCTGACCCGGCCCGAGGTACGCGCCCTTCTGCCCGAGATGCTTGAATCGTCCGAAACACGCCCGGCGCTGCTCAATATCCTCTCGCGCCTGAATCAGCAGCCCCAACCCAGTCCGGCGGCACAAAACCTTCTGAATTCTCTCCAGGATCCACGCATAACGGAAATCCTGAAAAACAGCCTGTTAACAACAACCGCGACCTCAACCCCGCCCCCCCCATCGGTTTCGAATCCACCCACTCCGTCGCCGGCAACACCGGCCACGCCACCGACACCCCCAGTCCCGTCTTCGACGGCGCATCCCGCTTCGCCTGTCCCTCCCCCTCCGCCGACAGCGGAAGCGGAAATCGCCCTGCGCCTTCTGGCCCGGATCGAAACCGCGTCTTCTCCCAAGACTCTGTCCCCGGAACTCGCGGAACAGAATCTGGCGCCCATCCTCCGGCAATCCCTCCAGAACCCGGCTCTCCGCTCCGCCGTTCTCGACATTCTGGCCCGCCCCCAAAACGGGACACTCGCCCGCGAGGTTCTGTCCGATCCGGAAACTCAACAGGCGCTCCGGGAGATACTCGGACTCGATATGACAGGGAAAACGGTTCCCTCCGATAGCGCGCCCAGGATTTCCGCAACCGAATTGCAGACTCTGGCCCGTGCGCTCAGCCAACCCGAAACCGCTCGACAAACTTTGGAACTTCTCGGAAACGATCCTTCCAGACTCGCGCGTCTGGTAGAAGACCTGGCCAACCGCGTTTCGACACGCGCCGCGCTCGACCTCCTCACCCGTCCCGATCTGAAAAATCTCTGGAGCGCCGCCGAAAAGAACCCGGAAATCCAGAGGACACTCGAAAAGTTGCTTCTTTCCCCAGAAGCGCAAAACTCTCTGCGCGCCCTGTTGCGCCAGCCCGACCGAGCTCTCCCCCTGCTCGACCGCCTGGCCCAACCGGAAAACATCCAACTCGCAGCGCGTCTGTTCGAGCGGCCTCAAATCCAGTCGGCCGCTTCCAGTCTGCTCGCCCAGCCCGAAACCAGGGAACCATTTCTGCGCCTGCTCAGCCAACCCGCCCTGGCCGATGCTGCCGTCCGAATTCTGAATCAACCGAATGTCCAGGAAGAGTTGAATGCGATTCTCCAGGATCCTTCGACACGCGCGCTCCTCCGTCCGCTCCTCGAAAAACCGGTCATGACCGACACGCTAATCCGAATACTCCAGAATGCCACTCAAACCGCGCCTTCGGACGACATCCAGCAATTCATTCAGAATATCTTACAGACGCTGCACGCCACGAATACAACAGGAACCCCCCAGAGCCAGAACAGTCTTTTCAATCTCTCGCTCAACCAGGCCCTCGCCCGTTACGGCGCCACCGGTCTGACAAACGGCTCCCCGATCCAACCCTTCGATCTTCAGAAAACCGGTACTGCGACTATATCCGATGCGACAGGATCTCTTCCACAATCGGCTTCCACCTCCAGACCCCAGGCAACGGCCCGGCTCGACACGCTCCTGCGTCAGACTTTCGGTTTGAGCGCCCCCGAGGGAACCGCGTTCCTTTCGGAAACGACTCTGCAACAGATTGAAGCCAGTCTGGCACACCTGAGTGCGGTCTCGCCCGCGCGCGCCCAGAACGCCCTGCGCGCCCTGCTCCTGTTGGGTCTGACCGAAACACCGGAATTGAACCGCGTGATCGAACAGATCGCCCAACGTCTGGAAGGTATCGCCACCCAACTGGCCCAGAAAGGCGGTCTGCCTATCGGCCAGACCGAACCCGCGCTTTCGGAAACCCCGCTGTTGCCCCTTCGTTTTGGCTCCCTGTCGAGCGAGCAACTGGGTAATCTGGTCCGCACCCTTTCCCAGAACGGTGTCGAAATCCGCTTCGCCGGACGAGATGCCTCGGGCAACGTGCAATTGCACCTCCTGTTGGGAGATCTGCCCGCCGGAAGCGCCGAGCGGTCCTCGCTCTCTCCCAACCCGTCTGTCGTCCGGCAGTCCAACCTGACTCCCGACGACCTGACCGTGCTTCGCCAGGGGTTGGGAGAAAGCCGCGTGATTGAACCCGCCCAACCAGCCATCTGGTCGCGAACCGCAGCCTCGGCTGAAGCGGCAACGCCCGCGCGGCCGGAAATCCTCCTGGCTGCGACAGCCCTGCGGGACGGAGAACGCACAATCGAGACCCTGGCCGCCCGCGCGGGAAATCCGGCCAATCCGTTGTTTCGTCCCGAAGCCCAGGCACCCTCCATCCTCCCCGCCTTCATGTCGGCCTTCTTCCCCTGGTTCAAACCGGACAGTGAAATCCGCGAACGCGCGGGTGGAGAATCCCCTCAGGAAACTGAGACTCCCCACATCCCCTCCATGCTTGAACTGGTCCTCGAAGGCCCTTTGTTACTCTCCTATGAACCGGGAGAACTGATGATTCCGGGTACCGACATTCCGCTGATTCTGCCCCCCGATTACTGGGACGACGGGATTCTCGACGTCTGGTGGGAACCCATTCCCTGACCTCCCATTCCGCCCGGTTTTCTTCCCGGAAAATGAGAAATCCCCGGAGGAGCATTCCCCCGGGGATTCCAATTTGTGACTTTGAAAATCGAACCTCAAATTATGAACGGCTTATTTGTTCGGCCCGTTCGGCATCGGTTCGTCAGACAGTTCGCGGATCCAGATGTTGCGGAACTGGGTCGTGTTGTTGTGATCCTGGAGTTTCAGAGGCATTTTGTCCGCATGCGGCTCGTAGGCGGCTTTGCGCTTGTGGAATGTCGTGCCCTGAATTTCCCAGTGGTCCTGAACCAGCACACCATTCAGAAAAACCGTGATCGTCGCGGGCTTGACCACCTTGTTGCCCTCGAAGACGGGACGATGGAAAACGACATCGTACATCTGCCACTCGCCCGGTTTGCGGACCGCGTTGACCTCCGGGGGTTTCTGTCCATAGATCGATCCGGCGTGGCCATCAGCATAACTCTTGTTATTGTAAGAGTCGAGCACCTGCAATTCGTATTTTCCCATCAGGAAAATCCCGCTGTTGCCGCGGCCCTGGCTGTCTCCCTTGACTTCCGCGGGCGTCGCAAACTCGACGTGCAGCTGGCAGCTGCCGAACGCCTGCTTGGTGCGAATGTCACCCGACTTGGGAACGGGATTCATCGCGTTATCCTTCAGGTTCCACGTGGGAGGCGTTGTGCCATCCTTGTCGGACACCCAGTTCGACAGGTCTTTTCCGTCGAACAACATGATCGCGTCCGAGGGCGCCGTGCCCGGCTTTTCGAGCGTGCTGGGCAAGCCCGGCGTGATCACCTTCGCCTCGGGCCGCTTGTCGTCATGCACATACCACCCATTGTGCCCCAATTCCCCGTAGGGCTTCTGCGGTTCGTCCGCACCATTCGCGACGCCAAACATCAGGCCAAACGCGCACAGTGCTCCCAATGCTGCCTTGATTCTCATGGAAAACCTCCTGAATTTAGTATGCCGGCCCACAGGGCAAACGGCCTTTCTCCCTGAGTTGTACTTCCGGGGATTTTCTTTACCGCATTCGCCCGCGAAGGTCAAGCGTGGTGAAAAAGAATGTAGATGTTTTTCCCCATAAAGCGCAAAATAATTCCATTGTCAGCCGCAAGATCGGGCCCAAACTGTCCCTGCGGGAGAAGCCACCATGCCCCACCCTCTTCTTCGTCTCCTGTTTACCGGATGCCTCATACTTTCCTCGTTAAATGTTACCGCTACAGAGTTCCATGTTGCGCCCGATGGTAACGATACCGATCCAGGAACAGAAACGCAACCTTTTGCAACTCTGGAAAAAGCCCGCGATGCAATTCGCAAAACCCCGGACAAGTCGGACAATCCCCTCCTGGTGAAAATCCACGCCGGGGAATACTTACTCAATAAACCGCTGACCTTTTCCCGCGAGGATTCAGGGACAACCCGTTCCACCGTGATCTTTCAAGGTCCCGCCTCCGGAGAGGCCCGCCTCACGGGCGCCATCCCCGTCCCTGCCTCACAATTCAAGAAACTCACGCCCACGGAACCTTGCTGGGATAAACTGGACCCGGCGGCCCGGGAAAATATCCTGATCTGCAATCTCCGGGAGACGGGTATCTCGAATTACGGCGCAGTGAATCCTGCCGGTTTTGGATCCTTGGAACCCGCGCCGCTCGAACTGTTCTTCAACGACACCCCCATGACTCTGGCGCGCTGGCCCAATCAGGGATTCGCCTTCTCTCAGGGTACACCTCCCAAATCGAGTGGCCAGAGTTTCCTTTACGAAGGTGACCGGCCCACACGCTGGATGGGCAGTAAAACCCTGATGCTCCACGGGTACTTCGGCAAACCGTGGGCCGATGAAACCGTCATCGGGTTTGCAATCAATCCCGACGCCCACACCCTCTCCGTGGAACCCAGACCCCGATACGGATTCGGGAAAAATCTGCCCTACTACGCCTTCAACCTGATCGAAGAACTCGACGCGCCGGGCGAATGGTTTCTCGACCGTCCGTCTGGCGCCCTGTACTTCTGGCCGCCATCGTCTCTGGAAAATGCCCGGGTACGCGTTTCTGTCCTCCAACTGCCTCTGATCGAGGTGAAGGATGCGTCACACCTTGTTTTCGAAAATCTGATCCTCGAAGCGAATCGAACCGATGGCGTGGTGATCCGGAACAGTTCAAATATCAGGATAAGCAACTGCCGCGTGCGCAATGTGGGACTGTACGGAATCCGAATCGAAGGGGGACGCGACAACGGGGTGAACGGCTGCGAGATAGATGGCTGTGGCGCAGGCGGCGTCCTGCTCTCGGGCGGCGACCGTGCCACCCTGAAACCCTCCAGTCACACGGTCGAGAATTGCGACATCCAGGATTTCTCGCGCCGGGTACGAACCTACACTCCGGCGGTGGACCTGGTCGGAGTCGGACAAATTGTCCGAAACAACCACATCCACCAGGCGCCCCACTTCGCCATCCGCTACCGCGGAAACGACCACCTGATCGAATACAACGACATCCACGACGTCTGCCAGGAAGTCAGCGACGCGGGCGCCCTGTACGCGGGGCGCGACTGGGGGAGCCACGGAAACATCGTCCGTTTCAACTTCATCCACGACGTGCGAAGCGCCGTCTATGAGAGCGCAGAAGTACACGGAGTTTATCTGGACGATTGCGACAGTGGGCACCTCGTCTTCGGGAACCTTTTCTACCGCATCCAGGGGATGGCGGTGCTCATCGGAGGCGGACGCGACAACCGAATCGAAAACAACATTTTCGTCGAGTGCAAGAGCGCCGTCCACATTGACCAGCGGGGATCGAAACTCATCACGCCGGGTGGCAACCCCGGCTGGACCAGTACCGACCTGCTCGCCAAGATCGAACAGTATCACTACACCCAGCCCCCGTGGAGCGTCCAATACCCGAAACTCGCAGCGATTCTGAAAGACGGACTCGAAGAGGCCAAACGCCCCTGGGGAAACGAGGTGTTGCGTAACCTGGGGTACCAAGTGCCCCGATGGACACACGATCTGGGAAACGGCTACGAAACGTCCACCTACCTGATACAACAAGACAATCTGCCGAATGCGGACCCTTTGTTCGTCAATCCCGACCTGGGCGATTACCGACTGCGCCCCGAGTCGCCCGCTTTGACCATTCCCGGGTTTCAAACAATCCCTTTCGAAAAGATTGGACGAACCGGGAAATCGAACAAACCGTAGGCGCAACCAGACCGTTCAATCAGGCTGAAGAGGAGGAATCGGACCGCGACCTCCACAAGCCCGAGATTCTTATCCAGCAAACCCGAGTCAGAAAAATCACATTGTCCCAATTGCGCCGCCACATGCGGCGCGGTTCGAGAACCAGCCGCACCACCCATTCCAGACCGGCTTTCCGAACCCACGCCGGTGCCCAGGGAACGCGGCCTGAATGAAAGTCGAACGCCGCGCCCACCCCGACACAAACCGGCGCTTCAAGCCGATCCCGATGCGCCGCGATCCACTTTTCCTGCTTGGGCGCCCCCAATCCCACCCAGAGAATGTCGGGGCGGGCGGCATTGATCCTGCCAACCACTTCCTCGTCTTCTTCCGGCGTGAGAGGCCGAAAAGGGGGACAATAGGAACCGGCCACCTGAAGTCCGGGAAACCGTTCGATCAGACAAGCGGCCAGTTCCTCGGCCACTCCCGGCGCACCTCCATAGAAAAAGTGGCGGAACCCCTTCTCCCGTCCCCAGTCGCACAACCGTAACATGAGCATGGGACCGGTCACCCGCCCGTGATGGGAGTACCCAAGGATCCGCGCCGCGAGCGTGATCCCCACCCCATCGGGCAGCACCATCCCCGCACCCACCGTGGCGTTGCGCATCTCCGGATCGCGATGGCACACCATAATGCTGTGCGGATTGGTAATCGCCAGCCAGGAACGCCGTCCCTGACTGCGCCACCCCTCGACAACCGAGAAAACGGAAGCGTAATCCACCAGATCGAATGGAATACCCAGTATTTCATGCTTGGGAACAGGAGACAATACGCGCGACATACGGCAACTTTCCAGGCAGGATCTGATCTTCCCCAAACGTAGAATCACCACTCCAAATCGCGCTCATAGCCCATCTGGATCAACGCCTGACCGGCCGTCTCTTTGAAAACGCGTTTGTGTTCGTCATTGAAATACTTGCGCCACCCCCCGATGCGTCCCTGCCGGAACGTCCGGGCGCCGGGGAAAAATGTCTGAGCGGCCACACGGGCGACCTCCGCTTCCGGCAACTGCACACGCAGGTGCTCCACCACCGATTGGACCGTTTCAATCTGTTTCTCGTCGGAACCGCCTCCCGATGAGCCGATCAAATCCTCGAAACGCACCACCCGGCAATCCGGCTCGCTCAACCACGACAGGAACCCAGCCGCATGCTCCCCCCAGGATTTGGAACGAATTCCATCCGGCAGGAACATCCCCGGAATACCGGCAATCGAAGCCGTCAATCGCTCCGCATCCGAAGACAACGACTGATAATACGGATACAGACGGTGGGTTTTGTCCTTATAGATGTAAAACGAGTTCGAGACCGCAATGTCGCGAAGATCGCGGATCATGAGAAACGTCCGGAAGTCTCCCGCGCGCAGTTGCCCCGAGAGTTCCCGGCTCCAGGGCGCATGAGCCGTCACCACCTGTCCCCGTTTTACCGTGGACAGCTGCGCCTCACACCCGGGAATCCAATCGTCGAGATGGTACGTCCACGAGTTCACCACACACGGCAGAAGATTCAACAGCCGCTTGAGCAGATTCGTCCCGGCCTTGGGAATGCTATTGGCATACACGCGCGGTCCCGAGCGCCAGGCGCGCGCCTGAGCGGGCGTCAACGGCGCCACGTGGCGCATCGCAAAGTACTGAATCCGCTTCAACCAATAACGCGAGTTCATGCGTCTCCTTGGACGGGAATACGGCGTTTTCCCCACAACCCAGCCGGAATAGAAGAATTATTCGAGAACCAGGCTGCTTTGACGGATATTCTCGATGATCTCGAGCACAGCCAGTTCAATGTCATTGATGGTTCTACGACTCAGATTCAAAGCGGTTACCAAGCCACTGTTGGTCAAAGGATCCCCCACATAGGGCACCAGACTGAAACCCAGTTTCCGGGTCAGAAGATTCGAGAAAAACGTCACAACCACCGATTCGTCGTAGTTCCGGATATTTCGATCGTCGTTGTGCAGACGCACCACTTTCTGAAACGCCTCCGGGTAGTCCCAGTTCTGCAGCAGGCGCGTTCCCAGATCATGGTGGCGCATGGAAAAAAAGGGGATCAAAATATCTTCCGACACTTCCCCCTCTTTCCATCGTCCGCTCTTTTCGCCCTGATTCACCAGGTGTAGAATCAGGAGTTTTCCGATATCGTGGAGCAATCCCATCATGAAAAAATCCGGACCCGCCGGCAGATTCAGGTGCCGAACCACCAATTGATTGATGTAAGCCGTGCTGATGCTGTGCAACCAGAGTTTGTGCATGACCTGCTCGAGATGCTTGCTCGGCGGCTTGAACAAATCGCGCGTCACAATCGCATTCAGGATATTGCAAACCTCGAGGAGCCCCAAACGGCTCACGGCCTGTTTGAGATTGCGCGCCCGCTCGAGCGACGCGTAAATCGAGGAGTTGGCCACTTGCAGAACACGAGCCGCCAGAGCGGGATCGTGACTCACAATCTGGGCGACATCTTCGAAGGAAACATTCTTCTGATTGAGAACCTGCCGCAATTGAAGCGCCACGGAGGACTCGACAGGCAGCACCAGATCCGGATCCTCGAGCATGTTGTTCAGTTCGTTCGAGAATGTTGCGATAAAATTCAGAATCCGCAACTGCGTTCCCCGCTCGACTTCAGGCCGAGCGACCCGCAAGGGATCGGGTCGAAGAATCGGAGAGCGCAAAACGCCCGGCACAAGCCGAGGGCCCCCGACCAGCCCCCCAACCAGCGGAGTCGCACCGAGCGAACCACGGATTTCAGGCGTCAGAATCTTGTGGACACGCGCAAGAATGTCCTGCGGCGAAAATGGTTTGACCACCAACCCCTGACATCCCCCCAGGCGTTTCAACTCCACAACCGTCTCTTTCGTACTATAACCGGAAATCAGAATAACGGGGACGTTAATCCGCTGTTTGCGGATCTCGGCCAGCAGATCCAGACCCGACATCACCGGCATCTGGATGTCGGTAATCACCAGATCCACCGGATTTTCCACATCCCGGGCCGCGTGAATCGCATCCAGCGCCACTTTCCCATTGTCGGCCTGCGAGATAAAGAAACCCGCTTTCCGCAATTCATATACCAACGGCTGACGAATGCTGCGCTCGTCGTCCACCAAAAGAATGTGTTTTTCGCTTCGGCCTGCCCTCATCTTGCGTCCAACCGCCCGTCCCTCGTCAATGTCCGGTTACACCGTATTTGCTTGTTTCAAAATCTTCTCCACACAAAGCGCCAGATCCGCTGGAGATATCGGTTTTGTCAGAAACTCCATAACACCTAACGCCCGTAACCGCTCCCGCTCGACTTCGTCCGGAAATCCAGTACAGAGGATGATCGGAAAATTCGGACGTATCCCCAACAGCCGCTCGGCCAGATCCAGACCGTTCAAGTTCGGCATACGCTGATCCAGAATAGCGACATCCGCGCTCCAAGGATCCGCCAGGAAAGATTCCAACGCCCGTTCGCTGTCCGTGAAACCCTGCACCTGATATCCCAGATAGGATAAAGCAAGACGGGCTGTCTCAACCAGTTGCTCCTCATCATCCACGAACAAAAGAGTTTCGTTTCCACCCAGAGGCGACTCTACCGCCACGCTTTCCGAATCGGAGCGGGAATCGCTCTGACACGCGGGCAGATACACCCGGAAGCAGGAACCCGCGCCCGGAACACTCTCGCAGACAACCACTCCCCCGTGGTTTTCAACAATCCCCTGGACGATAGCCAACCCCAAGCCCGTCCCCCCATTCTGTTCCCGAGTCGTAAAGTACGGTTCAAATATCCGTTCCCGAATTTCAGGCGCCATCCCCACGCCTTGATCGGAAACCGTCAGGCAGACAAACAAGCCCGGTTGCGTCAATCCCAGGGATTCGCAATCCGTCCACTCCAGAGACGCCGACTCCAACTTGATTTCCAGAACCCCTCCGGCCTCTCCCATCGCCTGACTGGCATTGGTACAAAGATTCGTCACAATCAAACGAAGGTGCTCGGGATCCGAAAAAACGGGGGGGCAGTCGGGATGAAAATCGAGCCGCAACGCCACCGTGGGAGCAAGAGTCGGACGGAACAGCAACAGGATTTCTTTCAGGATCGTCTCGAACGAAATCGCCCGGAACTCCTGCGTCGTTTTGCGCGAAATCGAGAGAATCTGGCGGGTCAATTCCGAAGCCCGCTCCGTGGCCAGATCAATCTCCGTCACGCACTCCTGAAGCAGAGTCCCCTCCTCGACTTGATCGCGCGCCATCGAGGCATACCCCCGAATGATCTGCAACAGGTTGTTGAAATCGTGCGCGATGCCTTCGGCCAGCGTCCCCAGAACCTGCATTTTCTGAGAATGACGCAAACGCGATTCGATGAATTCCTCCATCGTGATGTCACGCATGACAAACACAAACTGCACAATCCGCTCCTGCGAATCGCGCACAGGCGAAGCCGTCACTTCGGCCCGGTAGGCCGAACCGTCCCGCTTGCGGTAAACCGCCCGGCCCGTCCACACGCCCCCCCGTAAAAGCGATTGCCAGACAATGGCCGGCTGCGACTCCGTATCGGACGAACTGCGGAAAACCTCAATGTCCTGTCCCACCACTTCAGCCCGGGAAAAACCGGACAAACGCTCGAAAGAAGGGTTCACATACTCGATTACGCGGTTTGTCGAAGTGACCACAATCACCTCGGCGGCCTGTTCCACGGCGGTCGCCAGACGAGCCAGTTCCGCCTCCACCTTTTTCCGGGCCGTGATATCGAAACCCGTCACCAGAACCAGCCGCAACGGCCCTTCCTGAATGCGGCGCATGGAGACATCCAGCCAATACAAAGCGCCACTCTTGTCCACAATCCGGAACTCGGTCCGGCAATACCCCGACTCACCTTTTAAACAGGCGACAACCGTTTGTTGCGCCTCCTCGTACTGGTCCGGATGCACAAAAAACCAGGCGTCCTGGGCTTTGCGCAACTCCAGACGGCTGTACCCGGTCAGACTCTCCAGAGCCGGATTGCTGTAGTGCAGATGATTCTGCTCGTCTATGGCGAAAATGGCCGCCTGGCTGCATTCCACCAGCCCCCGCAACCGCTCGCGATTGCGGTTGAGCGCATCCGCCGCCACCTTCCACTGCGTGATATCCTTATTCGTTCCCACGATCCGTAAAGCCATCCCGTCCGCGTCGCGATCCACCGCGCGCCCGCGCAGGCGAATCCACTTCCACCCCCCATCGCGCGCCCGCATGCGGAACTCGCAGTCCCATGCCTCCGTCACCCCTTCGATGTGCGCCTGACGCGATGCCAGAGCACCCGGTAGATCGTCCGGATGCACCAGACTCTTCCACGCGTCAAAAGCATTACCCAACGAACCCGGCGCATACCCCAGCATCTCGTGCCAGCCCGGGTCATAATAGGTTTCACCGGATCGCAGATCGCAGTCCCACATTCCCAAACCCGTTCCCGTCAGAGCCTGTTCGAGCCGTTCCAGCTTCTGATGCAACGCCTGCTTGCCCGACTCCAGATCGGCCACGAGAATACCCAGCCGCGCATTCTCCAGCCGAAGCGCTTCGAGTTCCTTCAAGATTTGTCCCTGTCCCGGCATCTGTTCGCTCATACGGAAACGATCCTGCATCTCAAAACCCAACAGAATTTTCAATCCCCTCTTTTCATCGAGAACCCCTCCTCCGGCATCGCGATGAAGATTCCCACCCCATGCAATTCCATCCAACTCAGAGGATAGCGCATTATACGAGAATCCCTTCACCACGTCAAGAACACCTTAACCCCGGTGAATATGGATAATGGCGCTTACATCTGGCCACTTCCGAGCAGATTGCCCCTGTCTTTCGTCACCCCGCGTCCCCGTCCGGGGGCGTGGGCTTCACGTTGCGCAGCTGCGTCACGAGGAGCCACAAAATCGCGACCATGCAGGCGATCGTACTGATCCAGATCGGCAGAGCGTGACGTTCACTCCAGGGAAGCGCCTTCTCCGGTTTTGCATGTTCCACGCGTTCGCCCAGGTCCGCCTGGGGCAAACCTTCTTTCCCCAGTTCCGCCACCGACACCTTGAGGTCGTATAAGGGACGCCCGACCTGCCCATTGCCATAAAGGAGCCGGTAAACCTTCCCGGCGCCGGCTTCGAAAACCAGCCTGACCTCGCGCCGGAAAACCCGTACTCCCCCGTGTTCGATTTTTAAGGGCGGATTGTCCTGATTCCGAATCCGGATGCGAAGGAAACGGAAGGAAACGGGCAGATTCTTCACCGTCAATTGCTCCCGAACCCCCAGTGGCTCCAGCACGCGGAAAAGTACCCCCCGCGTCACATTCTGCCACGGCGACTCGACCTCCCGAGTGTCCCACCCCGTTTCCGTGCGACGCTTCACATCCTCGCGTTCGGCATCTCGTCCCTCGATCTCGAAATCCCGGTAAAAATGCGCGTCACCCGCCTGAATCGTGATCGTCTCGACCGGCAGATGCCGGAACCCCAGATCCAGGCTCAGCACCGTCTCGCGCGACTTTTCATCCTCCCGAACTTCCACTGACACGGGAGGACAAGGCAACAGTTCCGGCATCTGCGGCGACTCCAGCCACGCGCCCGTCGCTTCCTGTCCCCAGAACAGAACATACGGCGTCTCGTTTCCCTGTTCATCCACAATCCGCAAGTCGGCCAGGTTGGAGGAACGACAGGCGTCGAACACCCACGGCTCGATCGTCAGACTGTGGAAACCCGCCGCGGACTGCGCGGTTTCCACCGCAGCCTCTCCCCCCCACTCCGCGATATTCAGTGCCCAGCCCGGTACCCATATGGCCCAGAGAAAGACCGCCCAGACCAGCCGTCTCATGATTTTTCCTCCTTCTCCGGCTCCTTTCGTGCCTCAAGTCCCCCCAGCCGCACTGCGTCTGAACCCGGCTGCCCTTCCGTCTCCTGGTCCTCACCCAGCAGAACCACCCCGAAACGCTGGTAGCAATACCCCGCCACCACCAGCAGGGCGCCCGTGGCGAAGAATGAAATAATGCGATAGACCTTTTCCAGTTCCGTCATGTCAATCAGGAAGATTTTCACCAGCGTGATGGCAAACAGCAGAAAACCCAGAATTCGCACTGGACGCATCCGCCGGAGTAACCCATCCACGATCAACCCGAGCGCCTGCAGCGCCCACACCGCTGAAATCAGGCTGACCGCCATCCGCTCGGGCAGATAAGCGTCCTTTGTTCCCATCCGGATCAGCTCGATGGCCAGAAGGATGGCAAGCGAGACATGACCCAGAATCTTGCCCACATACCGCAAGGTTTTTTCCTCCAGTTTCCACGCCACCCGACCGCCCCACCACAAGGCGCACACCCACAGGAGCCGAACTCCGAAACAGAGATTCAGGACAGGAAACACCGACCAGTTGGAGTACTCACCCAACCCCACCAGAAAGAAGAATCCTCCCACTCCATAAGCGACAATCACACAGCCCGCCACCAGTTTTTCCCGCCACTTCAACAAAACCCACGCGCTCAAAGCCGGGATCACGGTCCAGAGCGCCATCAGGGTGGTCTTGAATGCGCCATTCGACGAATCGAACATTTTGTGATCGAAACACCGTTTGACTTCCAACGACAGCAATAAGCAACCGACCGCATAGGCCAAGACCCCCATTGTTCCCACCAGTTCCCGCGAAGACGGCCCTCGGGTGGTATCGCGCCCGAATATCCAGGCGCCCAGGCTCAACACCCCCACCCACAGAAACCGGGCCGCTAAATCCACATTCACGACGGGGCCTCCGACTCCTTGCATGTACTTGCTCAATCCAACCAGAAAGAAAATAACCCCCACGCCATAGGCGGCCAACGCACAGGCCCCGACCAGTTTCTCGGACCACTTCCAAAACGCCAGAACACTCAAGGCGGGAATCAAGGACCAGAGCACAATCATAGCTGTCTCGAAGCCGCCATTTGCAGCGTCGAACATTTCTTGATCGAAACACCGCTTCACTTCCAGTGACAGCAATAAGCAACCGGCCGCATATGCCAATACCCCCATCGTCCCCACCAGTTCCCGCGTAGACGGCCATCGGGTGGTATCGCGCCCGAATATCCAGGCGCCCAGGCTCAACGCTCCCACCCCCAGGAGCCGCGCCCCAAAACTCACGTTGCAGACAAAGCCCCCGATTCCGTTCAAGTACTTGTCCAACCCCACCAGAAAAATGAGAGCCCCCACCCCATAAGCAATCAGCACACAGACTCCAATCAACTTCTCGCGCCACTTCAACAAAGCCAGCGCACTCAAAGCCGGAATAAACGCCCAAAGCGCAGTCATAGCCGTCTCGAACGCCCCATTCGACGCATCGAATACCTGGAGATGAAAACAGCGTTCCGTTTCCAGGGAAAGCAGAAAACACCCGCCCGCATACGCCGATACCCCGAGAAGCCCCGCCAATGCCCACGAAGACGCCCACTGCTTGTCGCGCGCCAGCAGCCACGCGCTCACCCCCAACGCAGCAATGATCGCGCCCCACGAACAGAACGGCACATTCACAATCGGCACGAAGGGCGCCGTGTGCAACGGCAGTTCCCCCAGCAGGCGCCAGACGGCCAGAACGAGTACTCCCGCGCCCGATACGCGCAGAAGCACGCGATTGAACCGCACGCCGAGGTACACAAACAGCACCCCTTGCGCCGCCCAGGTCAACGCCACGGCATACAACTTCAGCTGAATCGGAACCGCCAGAACGGTCAACGCCAGACCGATCACCAGCAGGCTCTCCATGGTCCGGACATCGTCGCGCAGGCGGACCGAATAGACCCGGTACAGACCGAAAACCAGCATAGCCTGCAGGAGCACCACCACCCCCAGCGCCTGACGGTAATCCACAAACAGCACCTGATAGTAACAGTAAACGGATTGAATCGCGTTCAACGCCAGAAGCGCCAACCCCTCCGGCTTGGCGGGAATCCGCCGTACCAGACTGTGGATCATCGGAATCAACAGGAATAACAGGTAGAACAGCGACGTGTAGAGCAACGCCGGTATCATCTGGCTTGGCTGATCGGGCGCGTGGAAATACTTCAGGAACCACCCCTGATACAGAAGAACCGTCGCGGTGAACGCCAGCGAATCCAAAACCCGCCACTGCCGGTAATACGCCGTACCCAGCGCCACCAGATTGAGGATGAACACATAGGTAAACAACCCGTACGGATGATTCTCGCCGGTTGAAAGCAGAATCGGACTCAGGAAACCGCCGATCAGCCCCAGCACCGCCACCGACATCGCCTCGTGCGCCACGGACAATGCAATCGCCAGCAGCGTCACCCCTGTGGCCAGCGTCATGGCCAGCCCCGACGAGGCGAGGTGATACACCTGCATCGAGAAGAAAACACACCCGTATAACCCCGCCAGACCGCCCCCGGTCATCCCCTGGAACAGAAACCGCCATCCCCTACGCCAGCAATAATGCCCCATTGCCAGCGCGCCCGCACTGAACAGCGTCCCGATAGCCAGACGGCCTCTCGGCCCGATCCACGCGTTGTCGTAGGCATACTTGAGGAAATACCCCCCGGCAATCACCATCAGCACCACGCCGATCCAGACGAACCACTTGGCCCCCAGCGCCTGCTCGAATTGCAGCGACGGCATTTTCAGCCTTGGCAAATCCCCTCCCGAAGCCTGCCGGTGTTCTTCAACAGAAAGCATCGCAGGTGCAACCGACGCGGCTATCACCTGGGGCGATTCAGGAGAAACGGAAAGCGCCTCATCGGCCAATGCTTGAAGATCTTCAGGCGATAAGGGAAGCGCTTCTTCGGCCATTTTATGGAGATCTTCAGACGATAAGTCCAGTTCTTCCGATTGTCGAACAGAACTCTCAGCCACCGTCATCTCAACACCCACCGGGACTTGACAGGGTTGCGGTTCGGGCCGGAGTACCGACTCCGGGCGCGGAACCGGAATGGGCGGGGGCATCTCCGCCACCTCGGGCCGGGCCTCCTTCTGAACCGTCTCGGCCATCCGGGCGACCGTCGCTTCCGGTTTCGCCTCCTCCGTACCGCGTTCGATCTTGTCCTCGAGCGCCACAATCCGGCTCAGAGCGCGATACAGATCTTTCTCCGCAGACTCCAGACGCGTATTTATACCCGAAATTCGTACAGCGGCAACCAATCCACAGAACGACCCGATCACAATCGCCAACAACAGAAGCAAGAGTAAAACGACAACCCCATCCATGACACGCCTCCTTCTCAGAACCCGAATTCGGGCCTACGCACCCGGTAATTTTCCAGAATCAGACACGCTCTCCCTTTCCCCACGATCCGCACCTTCCACCGCTCCCCCCGCCAGAGGCCCCCGGACCCGTTCGAGCAACCCGATCAACAGGCGTTGCTCCCCGGTATCCAGAGGCGACATGACCGTGTGGACCAACCGGTAGTAACCGTCCTCCACCTCCAGGACCTTCCGCTCCCCCACCTCAGTCAACACAACCCGGTTGCTGCGGCGGTCGCCCGGCACCGCTTCGCGCCGCACCAGATCCATCTTCTCCAGACGATCCACCAACCCCGTCACATTCGGACGATTTACCAGCATCATCCGGCTCAACTCGGCCTGAGTCAACCCCGCGTTTGCGTCGCACTGGTACTTCAGCAACACCAGCACGTTGAACTGCACATCCGTCAACCCGTAGGCCTGAAAAAACTGCCCTGCCGTCTTCTTGATCCAACTGGTGGTGAAATAGACATTCAGCAACGCCTCGTGCGCGAGATCCTCAAACGGTTTTTTCAACCCCAACTCCGATGCAAGAGACATGAAATGTATCCCTCCGAATAGTTTCCATATAAACTATATAGCCATAAATAATCGCGCGTCAAGCGGTTTTCAGAGTTTCCCCCCCCAAAGAACCGAAATACAATGAATGGCCCTGATATTGCTTGAACCACCCCAGGGGCGGGTTCCGATGTCCAAACCCACTGACAAACGTCAATCCGGTGTCGAATCGGCCTCATTCTAGGGTCGGACTCGACACCCAAACCGTTTGCATTGCATTCGCGAAGCGCCGCAGAGTATAATACCCCCCGTGGAGGGGCGGGACATGAAAAACCGGCGCCTGCGCAAATTGGCACACTCCCCGGAACGGACCAGGTTGAACCATGAGCACCCTCGAACGGGTCTATGACCGCGTTTTAAACATGGCCCAGATGCATCAGATCGGTGTGCTGCATCGGGGACCGAACATGCTGTGGACCTGCCGGTGGAACGAAGCGGGACGCGAATCGAGCATGTGTTACGAACTCGTCCATAACACGTCCGACAACTCCCTGAAGCTTCGCTTCCGTTACAAAGTCCTGCCCGACCCACTCCACCGCACCGAATCGAATCTGGATTATTTTGTCTCGCTGCGTATCACACGCAGTTACAAGGGGAAAAAGTGGTTCTGGTTCGTCTGCCCCCTGGTCATCAACGGCAAAGCCTGTAAACGCCGGGTGCGCAACCTTTATCTGTTACCCAACAGCGAGTATTTCGGCTGCAAGCACTGCCGCGACCTCATGTCGCGTTCACTGACGCCCGAGGAACGCCTGCTGTTCCGTCAGACCCGTGTGATCACCCAGCAGGAGGCCCGCCAGCCCGACAGTTCCGCCGGACTCATACCGGAGCTGAGCCTCGGGTGGCGTCCCGCCGAAATCCGCGAAATCTGTCAACGGTGCGGGTGCCTGAGCGAAGGCGCCTACTGCTGCAACTGTGGCGCCCCGATCGAAGGCAGCGAACAACAGGACTTCTTCAACATCCTGGGGGTGCCGCACACCGCTTCGCCTCAGGACATTCGAGTCGCGTTCACCACGCGCCTGAAAGAATACCACCCCGACCGCGTGGCACACCTGGGCACCAAGATTCGCGATGTGGCCGAGCGCGAGATCAAACAGATCAACCTGGCCTACGAAATTCTGAAAGACCCGGACCGCCGCGAAGCCTACCTGCGCGGCCTCGGGAACCGGGCGACCGGATAGTTTTCCCCCTCACAATCCCCCCCGAAATCCAGACGAAACGAGAATCGAAAAGTGGGAACCGCTTTATTCAACCGCGAAAAGCGCGAAAGTCGCGAAAGAGAACGAATTTTCGCGCTTTTCGCGCTTTCGCGGTTTCTCGGTGGCAATCTCATCGCACAGGGGCCTCATGTATTCCGGGATTCGGAAACCGTTCTTCCGGTGATTAGTTTCGATCTCAGACAACCCGAACGAAAGGTTTGAAAACGTGGACACTTGTGTGGGAACCCTCCTGGGGCTGGCCATCGGCAACGCGCTGGGCGCTCCGTTTGAAGGGATGAAAGACGGCTACATTCGCCAACTGGCGGGCGAAGTCACGGGATATACCGACTCGACCGCCCTTCTGCCCGACCGTCCGGGGAAGTGGCGGCTCAAGGGACTCTATACCGACGCGACCCAGCAGGCTTTGGCCATCGCCGACGTGCTCGCCATCTACGGCCACGCCGACACAAGCGCCCTCGCCGAACTCTACGTCCGCCTGGCTCAGGAAGGCCCGCAGGACCAACCCCTGGGCGCGCACCGAGCCGTGGACCCCTTCTTCCGCCGGGCCGTTCTGGCCATGACCGACGCCCCAGACCCCCTGGCCTGTGGGCATTCCGTCCCCAACAACACCGCCGCCGCCCGCATTGCGCCCGTGGGCCTTTATTTTGCCCACGACGAACAGGCGCTGGCGCGCGCCACCATTGAATGTTCGCTCCTCACCCACCACGACCCGCGCTCCATCGCCGCGGCGCTCGCGCTGGCGTGGACCGTCGCGCGCCTGACCCAGGCCGCCTCTACAGACCAGCGTCCCGACTCCCCCGCCCTCGCCCTGGAAATCGCGCGGGAACTGCCCGAGTGGGTCCGCGAATGGGAAGACGTCCTGGTTCTGGAATACCCCCAGTATATCTCCGACAGCCAGTTGGGGTCTGTACACCACTTTTCAAGCGCGCTCAAACCCCTGGCCACCCTCCTGCGTGAGGAAAACGACCAGATGGCCCACAACACCCTCCTGGCCCAGGCCAACGCCGCCGCACCCGAGCACCCCATCGCCCAGCTCCACGACGCGTTCGCCCCGGCGTCCGTCATCGCCGCGCTTTACCGGGCTTTCTCGGCCCGCCAGTTTTCCGAGGGGCTTCTCACCACCATTCAGGGAGGAGGCGACACCGACACCGTCGGCGCCCTGACCGGCGCGCTGCTCGGTGCCCGATTCGGAGAGGACAGCATCCCCGAGGCGTGGATCACAGGGCTTCTGAACGCCAAACAGGTGCGGCTGCGCGCGCAGGCCCTGCGCGACCGGGAAGTGGACTGGTCCGCCTGGGAAGACTACGTCGAGATGGAAAAATCTCTGACCGACCGGGAGGTGGCTTTCCGCGGCGAAGCGCAAAAAGCCAACCGCAAGGCCATCGAGAAACGGCAGCAGCACCAGACCGAACGCCGCGAACGCGCCGCAAAAGCCGCGGCCCAGAAACCGCCCGAATACCTCCCCTTCGCGCCCCCACCCCAAGTCTGGCTGCGCGGAGGCGCTCCCTCCACGCCCGCGATCCTGCCCGACCCGCTGGACCCCGTCCAGGCCAAAAAAGACCGGGCCAAACGCGGGCGCAAACGGATCGCCTGGAAAGACGAACGCCGCCGTGTAAACAAACACGGCGGCGAAGAACCCGATGACAATGAGTGATGCGATACGCCCCTCGATAAACCGCAGTTGAGCGTCCCTGCCACGGCTTTCCTCGCAGGCGGGCGAGACGCCCGCCCTCCCATGAAATGCCCATTTTTACGAGGAGAAAGCGGTTCCCGGGAACGCCAATCTCCTGATTGGCGCAGTCAGATAAAACCTCACCCAAAGGGGAAAGAGCCAAAACAGTTTTCGCCCCATCACACAAGGGAACAAAAGACTCGTCATTTGTCCTCAACTACTGTTTTCAGCGACCTTATTTCCGACCCCACACATCGCGCATGGACTGACGCGAACCTTCCTCCATCGGCGTCCGCCAGTTCTCCTCATTGGTCGCGCGCACGATAAACGCGCAGGCTTCCTCGGCCGAGTCGGTCATGAGCAACAGGTCCAGATCGCTCTTGGAGATCTTGCCTTCCCCGAGCATTTTGTCGCGCATCCAGTCAATCAGTCCTCCCCAGAATTCGGTCCCGAACAGCACCACGGGGAAGTTTCGCATCTTGCCCGTCTGAATCAGCGTGAGCGACTCGAAGAATTCATCCATCGTCCCGAATCCGCCCGGAAAAATCACATACCCCATCGCATACTTGAGGAACATGGTCTTACGGGCGAAGAAATAGTGGAATTCGATGGATTCGTCCACATAGGGATTGGTTGATTGCTCGAACGGCAATTCGATATTCAGACCGATGGAACGCGCTCCGGCTTCGCGCGCGCCCCGGTTGCCCGCTTCCATGATCCCAGGGCCACCGCCGGTGATAATGGAAAGCCCGGCGTGCCCCAACCTGCGTCCCAACTCGACCGCAGCGGTGTACATCGGATCGTCGGGTTTGGTACGGGCCGACCCGAAAATGGTGACCGCCGGCCCCAGATCGGCCAGTGAATCAAACCCGCTGACAAACTCCCCCATGATGCGCAGAACGCGCCACGGGTCGGAGTGGAGAAACTCGATTTCACGAGCCGGAACAGTAGCCAGGAGGTGTTCATCGGCTGTTTTCCGGCGGTGGCCCGAACCATTGTGCGATTTCTTGTCCGGCGATTTGCTCGAACCATTGGGGGTGTGGGAATTGGTCATAGTACGTTGGGTTTCTCCAATCTGCAGGATGCGCGCCTGGGATTCCTCCCATGAAACGACAGTTACGATCTTCTGTTCCGGATCAAAACATCCGAATTCCGCTTATCACTGGGGTGCAATTTCGATGTCCGGGGTATCGGCGGGAATCCACTTCCCCGCACCTTCCCCCTCGGGATAGACATGCTTTTCCACGGCTCCCGTAAAACGATTGACTCGCCACTGCGTTCCGATATAGCGCCAGCGCAAAAACCAGGCCGATAACAACAGAAATCCCAGTAAGGTATAGGTTATCACGGCGTTGAGATCGGATCGCTTGAGCGACATCAGAAAGCCTCGTTTCTCTCTCACAAGCGTTATCTTCAACAAACTCGGACGGGGACGCAACAACACAATGGGTTCGCAACTCTTTTCTCCACCTTCTCCGCCAACCACTCCCCCGGATTTCCCTCGATCGGCCCCAGGCCCCCCCTTGACGGATTCAAACAAAAACGTTCCAGTATTGCTATACAAATGCCAAAAAATGTGAAATGCTGTACTTATCTACAACCGGCGAAATGCCGGGCGGAGTCAAAATACAGGCCAGGAGACGCGGACAGGAACCACACGCAAGGATTTTACACGATGTCTTTTCAGATGAAACAATTCCTGCGTTCCCGAGTGTCGCTACCGGAAAAACTGCTGGCGGCCTTTGTGGTCGTGAGCGCCTTGATGGGTACCCTGCCGCTTTGTGGCGACGATCTGGCCCGTCGGCAATATGCCGCGCGCCAACTTCTGGGAACCCTCGATACGGCAGTCAAACCCTCGAAGAGCACTGAGACAACCCCATCGGACACTCTCCCTCTCTCCAATGTCCCATCCACGGTGACCGAGCCGGTCGCGCCCGTAACCCAGACCGCCTCCACCCAAACCACCGGGATATTGCTCACCTCGACCTGGCAATCCGTTCCCAACCAGTCCCCCTATACCGCGCCCCTCCTGCCGCAACCCGCTCCAGCGCCAACCGCCACTCCCACTCCGACACCCACGCCCCTCCCCACACCGGAACCCATTCAGGTGGCGCTGAATCCGACTCCCCCCCCAACTCCGGTTCCCACCCCAACCCGGGAGTCAACCAAAACTTCCGAAAACACCGGACAAGGCTATCCCCGCGAGGAAATGCGCCGCATCCTGGAAGCGGAGACGGGAAAGATCCAACAAGCCATTGAAAACGGACGACGCTACGGTCGAGAAAAAGGACTGCTCATCGAAGCGCATTTCGCGTTGGGAACAAACCAGTGGAGTGTGCGCTCCGCCGATGCGATCGAGGGAACAGGCGCCCGGACCTCCGCCTCCTATCAGGTCCAGTCCACCCGCCTTTCGTCGCGCTCGCAAGCTGAAGTCACCTGGCAGTTTCTTTCCTTCCGCGGACCCGGCGATACCGCCGCCGACCCGGTGTTCGTTTTTTTCCCGGACGGCGACGTTCAGGGAGGCGCAGTCCGGCTCGGCTGGGAAGGCTTTACCCGCGTTCTGCAACTCGACAATTCGGGTCGCATTCAATGCCGATTTGAAGGTAATCTATAACCTGCTCGAAAGGAGCATCACACTACCATGGCCACCCTCACCGGAGCCGATCGTCAATACCTGCGCGCACTGGCTCACCACTTGGAACCCCTGGTGAAAATCGGCAAGATGGGGCTGTCCCCTGCGCTCGTCAAGGCCACCCAACTGGCCCTCGACGAACACGAACTCATCAAGGTCCGATTCATCGGATGCAAAGAAGAAAAGAAAGCCCTGAGTACCGAACTGGCGGAACTGACCGGGTGCGAGCAGGTGGGGCAGATCGGCAACACGGTCATCTACTACCGCCAGAACAGCGATCCGGAAAAACGCACGATTGATCTCGCGCACCCGCAGATTCCCATAGCGCCTCCGAAAGCGCCGGAAATGCCCCGAGCCGCAGAACCATCCAGATCCGTCCGGTCCGAAAGACCCGCCCGCAGCGCCCCACGCTCCGAGGAAGGTGGGTACGGCAGACCCACCCGCCCCGCAGCCAGACCCGCCTCGCGCGGCGGATTCAAGCCGGGTGGAGACGCAGGTCCGAAGAAATTTGACAGACCCGACAAGCCCTACCGCAGCACGACGCGTTCAGAAGAAGGTGGATACGGCAACAAAGCGGCCCGCCCGGCCGCCAGACCTGCCTCGCGCGGCGGATTCAAGCCGGGTGGAGATGCCGGTCCGAAGAAATTCGACCGCCCCGACAAGCCCTACCGCAGCACAACGCGATCGGAAGAGGGGGGGTACGGCAACAAAGCGGCCCGTCCGGCGGCCAGACCCGCCACGCGCGGCGGATTCAAGCCGACAGACGGCGCCCCGAAGAAATTCGACAGACCCGACAAGCCCTACCGCAGCACGACGCGTTCGGAAGAAGGTGGATACGGCAACAAAGCGGCCCGCCCGGCCGCCAGACCTGCCTCGCGCGGCGGATTCAAGCCGGGTGGAGACGCCGGTCCGAAGAAATTCGACCGCCCCGACAAGCCCTACCGCAGCACAACGCGATCGGAAGAGGGGGGGTACGGCAACAAAGCGGCCCGTCCGGCGGCCAGACCCGCCACGCGCGGCGGATTCAAGCCGACAGACGGCGCCCCGAAGAAACTCGACAGACCCGACAAGCCCTACCGCAGCACGACGCGTTCGGAAGAGGGCGGGTACAGCAACAAACCCGCACGTCCCGCCGGAAAACCCGCCCCACGCGGATTCAAGCCGGGTGGAGACGCCGGTCCGAAAAAGTTTGACCGACCCGACAAGCCCTACCGAAGCGTTTCCCGTACCGACGAAGGTGGATACAGCAAACCCTCGCGTCCCGCAGCCAAACCCACCTCGCGCACGTTCAATCCGGGCGACGGGAGTCCCAAGAAGTTCGACCGGTCCGACAAACCCTACCGCAGTTCCTCGCGTTCCGAAGAAGGTGGGTACGGTAACAAAGCGGCCCGTCCGGCGACCAGACCCGCCACGCGCGGCGGGTTCAAGCCGACAGACGGTGGCCCGAAAAAATTCGACAGACCCGATAAACCCTACCGCAGCGCTTCGCGTCCCGAGGAAGGTGGGTACGGCAAATCCGATCGGAGTCCCAGAAGCGCGGACAGCCGTGGAACAGGGAAACCGTTCAAGCCCTCCGGTGGTGGCACTTCACACAAACCCTTCGGAGCGAAAAAGACGTCGGCACGACCGGCGGGCGGTGGCTTTGGCGCAGGGAAGAAAACGGGAAAACCCGCAGGGGGGAAGCCCTACAAAACAAGCGGCGGTCCGCGGAATAAGCCCAAACCGCGCTCCTGAGCGAAACACGGCTGAAGCCCATTCTTTTTAACCACGAAAGGCACGAAAATCTCATTTTCGTGCCTTTCGTATTACACTCTCGCAGAATCTACGCAGACCGCGACGATTTTCAACCCCCAAAAATGCACAAAAGGCTCAGAAATTTCCTGTTTTTTTGTCTTTTGTACCTCGTGTGGCGTACAATAAAAGATCTCAGCGTCCCTGCGTCTCTGCGCGATTATTCTTCGCATCCCCATTCTCTGGGTTTTCGTGTATTTTCGTGGTATCGGACCTCTGGCCTGGGCGGACACACAGGTCCGCCCCTACAGATGGGTTGCGGCTCCGCTGCCCAAGATTCTTGTGGCAAACAGGAAATTGGGTTGCGCCTTCGCTGCGCCAGGGTTTTTCGGTCTTCCGTTTTTCAGGCCCGGTTGATTTTTCTGCTTCTGGGGGTTCCGATTCCCCGACTTCGGGTCAGAGAATCATCCTGGAAAAGGCCTGCACATCCGCCGGCGCGAAACCGGAGTAGGTATTGGCGAAATAGCCGTACACCGGCATGTTGCGCGCCAGACTGACCTTGATGGGAGCCACCCAGCGGCCCATGTCGAGCTGCCGATTGACAACCGTCTGATTCCAGAGTTCCGTTTTGAACTGGATCGTGCGCTGGTCGCCCAACCATCGGATATAGACAAACGAGCCGGTCAGAACGCCCTTGAGGGTGAAGAGTTTCTGGGGCGACTCCATCCACGGGTGGTCAATCATCACCAGCGCCACCCCTTTCGCCGCCAGCAGATTGAGAAGAGAATCCCGAATCCAGAGTTTGTTCCGGATCTCCACAGCCACTTGAAATTCGCCGAGCGGTAAGGCGTCCAGGAAGGTTTTCAAACGCTTCAGAAACTCAGTCAACGTGATCCCGGAACGTTTCGAAAAATACGGGAACTGAAACACAATCGGTCCGAGCCGCTGGCGCAACTGCCGCATGATACGCAGGAAACCATTGACTTTCGGCATACAGTTGTTCGCCAGGACATCCACATGGGTGATGGAACGTGGCGCCTTGACCGAGAAGATGAAATCCTCGGGCGTCGCTTCCGCCCACTTTTTAACCGTGTTAAAGCGCGGCGCGCCATAGAACGTCGCGTCCACCTCGACGGAGCGAAAATGCTTCGCGTATTCCGCCAGGTACTGTTCCTGGGGCGTTCCATCCGGATAAAAAACACCGCGCCAATCGTCGCACAGCCACCCCGACGTTCCCAGACGCACCGACACCTCTTGAATCGCTTCCGCCATAATCCGGCTCCATTCCCGCAACCCGACATTTTCCCTTTCGGGACTCCAGCGCCTTCTGCGAGCCTGACCCGACCTTCCCCGCCAGAACCTCGAGCCTCAAAACCCTTTTCAGCCTGACCCAACCCGCCCACCGATTCAAGAAAATTCGCGCTTGCACACGGATTCGAAAACCCACATCCAGAGAAACAGGGGGAAGAATCATGCAGGCCTTATATATTGACGAAGAAACAGAGCGGCATCAGATTTACTCCGCATCCCGGAGGCCAGAGCCAGGACAAATTCGAACAGGATTCCCGGTGAAGCATCGAACTCATAACCATTCAGATCCAGAAACACCAACGCTGCGACCGCAGCCGTGCGTTTATTGCCGTCCCGGAACGGGTGATTCTGACAAAGGTGGTACAGGTAGGCGGCAGCCATCTCAAAAAGATCACCATGCAGATAGATTCCCCCTACCGCCGCTGACGGCATCCCCAACGCGGATTCAAGCAGATTCAAATCGTGTATTCCCGGCTCTCCTCCATATCGCGCAATCTGATCCTGGTGAATCTCCAACACCTCGGCCAACGAGAGAAAAGTGGGCGGCATGGTCATTCCGCCAGTTTTTTCAGGTCATGGGCGTATCGAGCATTCACCTTTTCCAACGATGCAAGAAACGTCTTGCGCCGCCTCTTGTTCTGGACGGGAGTCAAGACCAGCGCCTGCCCATCGGTCGAAATATGAAATGGCGTCTCGGCATCCACTCCAAGCAGGTCGAGAATCGGCTTCTCGATCACGAGGGCCATACTGTTTCCATGTTTGACCAGATGTTTTTCCATCCCCGCATTACCTCCGTTTCGGAAATAGTGTTGCTACATTGTATCAACAGATTCAGGCGAAGTCAATAGACCGATCGCATTGACCTCGATTCTTCTTTCCGGAATTATCGGATTGTCATGTGCCGGGAAAACAAGGCCCCCGGAGGGTGAGTTCCTGGAAGAGAGGAAATACGTCAGAGGCAGAAGATATGCGGATGGGAAACGCCAACGACGGTTTCGAACGACGACGAATCAAGGCCATTGAATTCTCCAGGATGTTCCCCTTGCATCTTGAAAACCCGTGGGGCATAATCACGCCTGCTTCAAAAGCCAACGGACCGGGAACGAGATTTTTGTTCCCACCCCGCGAATACCCGACGGAAAGGAATCCACCACATGCGTTATCACAAACTGGGTAGTTCGGAAATCGAGGCGTCGGTCATGGCGCTGGGCACCTGGGTCACCGGCGGCGGCGTTGTCTGGGGCGAAAAACCGGACGACACCGAATCCATTCGCGTTATCCAGACCGCCCTCGATCACGGGATCAATTTCATTGACACCGCACCCGCCTACGGATTCGGACACAGCGAAGAGGTCGTCGGCAAAGCCATCGCCGGACGCCGCGACAAGGTCATCGTCGCCACAAAATGCGGCCTCTGGTGGCAAGACGAACGTGGCTCCGACAATGGGTCATTCGACGGCCGGGCGTGGCGCAAAAGCCTGCGGCCCGACACGATCCGCATCGAGATCGAAGACAGCCTGCGCCGCCTCAACACCGACTATATTGACCTCTACCAGACCCACTGGCCGGCGGTCGAACCGGAAAAAACCCCCGTGGCCGACACGATGGAGTGCCTTGTGGACCTCCAGAAACAGGGGAAAATCCGCTGCATCGGCGCCTGTAACCTCTCGATGGACGAAATTCAGGCATACAGCGAGTGCGCCCCGCTCGTCAGCCATCAGCTGCGCTACAGCATGCTCTGGCGCGAGGCGGAATCGGAGATGTTCCCCTACTGCGAAGAAAACAACGTGGCCACGCTGACCTGGATGTCGCTCGAGCAGGGCCTCCTGACCGGCAAGATCGGAATGGACCGCGTTTTCAAACCCGAAGAGTTCCGCAGCTATTCGGCCTGGAACCCCTGGATGCCGCCGAAAAACCGCCAGCGCATCCTCAACCTGCTCGCCAGTTGGCACGACCTGCGCGACAAGTACGGCTGCACTCAGGCGCAGCTCACCGTCGCCTGGACCCTGGCCCAGCGCGGCGTCACGCACCTTCTGGCCGGCGCCCGCACCCTCAGCCAACTCACCGAGAACCTCAAGGGCGTGGACCTTTCTCTGGAACCCGCCGATCTGGCGCGGATGCGCCGCGACATCGAAGCGCTGGGAAAACCTGAGCCGGAATCTTGAGAATCAAACCCGGCCCATCCCGCTTTTCCGGCGGCCTGCCCCCTTTTCAGGAGGAGGCCGCCGTTTCGTTTCCGCAGAAAAATCGTCTTTCCCTGGAGAAAACTGTTGCGCACAGGTTTTTCTCTAAGATAGAGTTTCTGATTCTAGGTTTCTTCGGGTAGGGAAACTGTTGCAAGATGGAGAGTGATACAGCAATGGGAAAAGCAATGAAAGGTTCCGAAATCGTCATGGACGCCCTGGTGCAAGAGGGCGTCGAAGTTTTCTATGGCTACCCCGGTGGAGCCATCATGGAGGTGTTCGACGTATTGAACCGCCCAGGAATGCCGCGGTTCATACTGGTACGTCACGAGCAGGCGGCAGGCCACATGGCCGATGGATACGCCCGCGCGACCGGACGTACCGGCGTCTGCCTGGTAACCTCGGGCCCCGGCGCGACCAACATCGCCACGGCGGTCGCCACCGCCTACATGGACTCGATCCCCATGGTCGCCATTACCGGCCAGGTCGTCTCCTCGGCCATCGGCAATGACGCCTTCCAGGAAGTGGACGTGGTGGGTTTCACCCGGCCTTTCGTCAAGCATAGCTACCTCGTGCGCTCGGTGGAAGATCTGCCGCGCGTGCTCAAGGAAGCCTTCTATATCGCCAATACCGGCCGACCCGGTCCGGTGGTGGTGGACATCCCCAAGGACATCCAGCAGGCCGTACTCGAAAACTACGAGTACCCCCAAACCGTGGATATCCGATCCTACCGTCCCACCACGGAAGGCAATATCCGTCAGATCAAACGAGCCGCCGGCGCCATCGCCAAGGCCAAACGCCCCCTGCTCTATGTGGGGGGCGGCGCCAACTGCGAACAGGCCCAGCAGTACCTCGTGGAACTGGCTGAGCGGTGTCAGATCCCCTGCACGACCACGCTGCTGGGCAAGGGAACCTTCCCAGAAGACCACCCCTACGCCCTCCACATGCTCGGGATGCACGGTACGCAATACGCCAACTGGGCCATGCATGAAACCGACTGCATCATCGCCGTCGGCGCCCGGTTCGACGACCGCGTGACCGGGAAACTCTCGGAATTTGCCCCGCGCCGCGAAAACATCATCCACATTGACATTGATCCCTCGTCCATTTCCAAATCCATCCCGGTCAATATCCCGCTGGTGGGAGATTGCTGTAAGATCCTCGAGCAACTGCTGACATTCGTGGAAAAGAAGGAACACCCCGAGTGGATCGCGCAGTGCGCGGAGTGGAAAAAGCAGTACCCGCTCCAGTACCGCAAGGATCAAACCAAGATCTGCCCGCAGTTCGTGATCGAGGAATTGCACCGCATCACGAAAGGCGATGCGATGGTGGTCACCGAAGTGGGCCAGCATCAGATGTGGACGGCGCACTACTGGCGCTTCGCGAAACCTCGTCACTTTCTCTCGAGCGGCGGCCTGGGCACCATGGGCTACGGATTCCCCGCTTCGCTGGGCGCCAAAACGGCCTTTCCGGACCGCCACGTGGTGGTGATTGCGGGCGACGGTTCCATCCAGATGAACATGCAGGAACTCACCACGGCGGTGAACGAAAACCTGCCCGTCAAAGTCGTCATCCTCAACAACGGCTACCTCGGCATGGTGCGCCAGTGGCAGGAAATGTTCTACAACGGCAATTACTCGGGAACGCAGCTGCGGCCCACCGCCGATGACATGCCCTATCGGCCCGACTTTGTCAAACTGGCCGAGGCTTTCGGTGCGGTAGGCCTGCGGGCGTCCACGGTCGAAGAAGTCGCGCCCACGCTCGAACGCATGCTGGCGAGCGACAAGGTCGTCTTCGCCGAGTTCATCGTCGAGGAAACCGAGAACGTCTTCCCGATGATCCCGGCAGGCGCCGGCGTCAAACAAATGATGGGAGGAATGGCCTGATATGCGGCACGTGATCAGTGTTTTAGTTGAAAATCATATCGGGGTTCTGGCCCGCATCGCCGGGATGTTCTCCAGCCGGGGATTCAACATTGACAGTCTGGCCGTGGGCGAAACGTCCGACCCCACCATCTCGCGCATGACCATTGTCAGCCGGGGCGACGATTTCGTCATCGAACAGATCATCAAACAGCTGCGCAAGCTGATTGACGTGATCCGGGTTCAGGATCTCTCGACCGAATCGCACGTCGAACGGGAACTGGCGCTGGTGAAGGTGGCCTCGACCGTGGAGAACCGCTCGCAGATCATCGAGATCTCCAACGTCTTTCGTGCCCGTATCGTGGATGTCAGCCCCGACTCGGTCATCATCGAGATCGTGGGCAGTCAGGACAAAACACAGGCCCTGCTCGACCTGGTGGAACCGTTCGGCATCCTGGAAATGGTCCGCACCGGCTCGGTCGGCCTCGAACGGGGCCGACACGCCCTGCGCGTTTAGTCGCGGGAAACTACCGGGAGGACTTGAGTCCTCTCTCCCTCTCGAAGACCTGGAAAAACTCTCTCCCCGGCGCGCTGCAACCGCGCCGGGGAGTTTTTTCTTTGTGGAATTAATCCAATCTCAGGAATCTTCTCTACTGACGCGCCGCATTCCCCGTGATCTTCAGGAGACTGATCGAGGGGATACTGAGTTTCCAGACCATCTGGATGTTCCCCACCTTGGAACCTGCGAAATCCACCAGATCCCGAATCTCCGGCGAGGTCGCCTTGACCATGCCCACCACCGCCCCCCGGGCGTTGAGAATCGGTCCCCCGCTCGACCCGCCGGCATAATCGGCGGTGATCGCCATGCCGGGAACCCCTCCCTGATGAGCCGATTCGATGAAATTGTGCGAAACGATCCCCTCGGTCATCACATAGAAATGATTCGTGGGATGGCTGATCACATAGACCGGCGTACCGACCGGCGCCGATTCGGCAACCGGCAGGGGCCGAAACTCCTGCCCCTCGGTCTTGAGAATCGCCAGGTCGAACGACTTGCTTGCGGCCAGAATACCCGTGACGGCATAGACCTTCCCGTCCCACGTGCGCACGGCAAACGTGTCGCCCTGCTCCTTTTCCCGATCCATCACATGGTAGTTGGTCGCCACCACACCATCGGCTGAAAGCGCGAAACCACTGGCCGTGCTGTAATGCCAGTTCGAGCATTTTTCGCATTTGTAGCGACACCCCACCATCAGCACACTTTTTCGAGCCTCCTCATACAAAGAGGCACTGTCCCGACTCGATTGCCACCAGGAAGACTTGCGCAGAGACAGATCGCAAGTCGCCGGCGCCTGCTTGAGCAGATCGGCCACCGCGCTGCGGCTCAACGTCTTACTCGTGCTGCACAGATCCATCAATTGTTTCTGGAACTCCACCATCTCGGCATGGTCGTTCACAAACGAATCCGAACATCCCGCATCCTCCGCAACCAGACGACAGGCGCTCAAGGCGGGCAAGGCAAAACTTTCCGTCTCACACGCCTGTCCGGCGTAAACGCTCGAATCGAAAGACCCCATCTGACCCATCACAAAAATCATCGCCACCAGCAGAGCGCGTTTCATACGCCACTCCTTTCGCGCAAATCGAGTCGGTCAAGCCTGACCCTTCACATGCCCAACAAATATCCGGAAATTCCCCATTTCCTGCGCACCGAACGGAAGAACATGTTCAAAAGGCGCTGGCGCCCATTCGGGGTACCAGCGCCTTTTTGAAAACAACAATCGGATCTCAGTTACTTGGCCGGAGCGGCCGGAGCAGCCGGAGCAACCACGGGAGCCACCTGCGGGGCCGCCGCGGGATCAGCGCCCGGCGCGGGCATCGGCGCCACCGGCCCCGTTTCCACCGCCGGTTTCTCGGCAAATCGCGCCTGCATCTGCTTGATCATTTCGGCCTTCGGGCTGGTCGGAGCCGCATCGAGGGCCTTCTGGAGATTCTGGCGGACACCCGGCAGATCCTTCAGGAGGAAACTCGTTTCGCCTTTGTTGAACCAGACGTCCTGCAACTTCTCGCCCTTGGGTTGCAAGTCGGCCAGAATCGCATCGTAGAGAGCGGCGACAGCTTTCAGATCTTCATCGGCTTTCTTGAAACTCTCATCCGCTTTGGCCGCATCCTGCGCCCGCTGCGCCATCTGTCCCGCCCCCAGTTTTTCCGTCGCCGCCTTCTTGGCCTTGTCGGCCACGATCATGCGCGCGCGGAACTGGTACTTGTCGCGCAACTCGCCTTTGTTGTCGGCATCGAGTTTCACGATCTCTTCCATCTCGGTGACATACTGACTATCGGCGAATTCCTGGGGCGTCAGTTCGATAATCTGATCGAGCAGTTTCGCGCGGTCCAGGCCCGTCGTCCCCTCGAGTTTCGCCAGCAGGGCGTCTTTCTGCGCTTTCTTGTCACGGAACTCTTGCAACTGTTTCAGATACGCCTCCGGCCCACCTTCCTTGTAACCGGTCTGCGCATAGGGAGCGCCCTTTGCGTCCATCAGGAAAACCGTCGGGAACCCCTGAACATTCAGAGTCTTGGCCAGTTCCTCGTTGCTTTTGCGCAACGCCTCGGGGATCTTCGCCTTGTTTTCTTCCTGCTTGGGGAAATCGAGCACCACCAGCACGAACTGCTTCTTGGCCTCCGTCAGGAACTCGGGTTTGCTGAAAACTTCAGCATCCAGTTTTTGGCACCAGGTACACCAATCCGACCCGCTGAAATCAACCAGAATATCCAATTTTCCCTTTGCGGCAATTTCCTTGGCCGCGTTGAAATCGGTCATCCAGTCTTCGACGGCCGCACGAGCCGGTTGAACCGTCAACAACGCCAACGCCAGAACCAATACCCCCCAGATACCCCTTCTCATGCTTCTCATCACACCTCTCCTTTTTCGTTCCGATATAAACCGCTTCTCCCGCCGGGGGCGGTCTATCGGGTAGTGGAATCGGTCACGACGCACGTAAAAGGGAAAAACACCCGACACAACCCGGTCTCTTCTCCGTGTCACGCCAACCCGAATCCCTAAAAGCGTAGCACAGCGGCCTGCGACAAACAAGCCGATCGTGGAAAAAGTTTCGAGAAGACCTTTCTCATTTTCACGCCGGCAGGCGCCGCAAACAACCGGGCCGGTACCCGAACCGGGAGTTGATCCCATTGCTCGCGATACCGGCCCATGAAAACCAGAAGAAAGCACTTACCTTAAACGAATCAGAAGAACGACGCCTTGCGGATGATCGTGCCATTGCGGTCGGCGCCCACCGACACCACCGAGACGGGCACCTTGAGCAATTCCTCGATGCGCTCGATGTAGCGGCGCGCGTTCAGGGGCAGCTGCTCGTAGGTCATGCAACCGCCCACGGGCGCCTGCCAACCGGGCATCTCCTCGTACACCACTTCCACCGGCGTATCGGCGTTCAGGTACGAAGGGAAAACCGACAGTTCCTTCCCGTCAATCCGATAGGCCACGCCGATCTTCACCGTCTCGATCTGGTCGAGCACGTCAATTTTCGTCAGAACGATTTCATCCATCCCGCCAACCAGAACCGACCGGCGAACCGCCACCGCGTCGAACCACCCGCAGCGGCGCGGACGGCCCGTCGTGGCGCCAAACTCGGCGCCGATCGTCCGGATTTTTTCACCGAACTCGGCATCAAACTCGGTCGGGAACGGTCCCTCCCCCACCCGCGTCGTGTAGGCCTTGGTGACCCCCATGACCCGCCCGACTTTCTTGGGGCTGAGTCCCAGACCCGTACACACCCCGCCCGTCGAGGGGTTCGACGACGTCACATACGGGTAGGTTCCGTGGTCTATATCGAGCAACACCCCCTGCGCGCCTTCGATCAGGATGCGCTTGCCCGCGTCCACCTGCTCGTTGATCCACGCCACCCCGTCCACCAGCATCGGCACCATCAGGTCCGCGACCTTCAGGACCTCCTCCACCACCGCATCGGCGGACGGAATCGGCTCATGGTAAACATTCTGAAACATCGGTTCATAGAAATCGGCCATTGCGTGGATCTTGCGCCGAACCACATCCGGGTAGCGCAGATCGCCCAGGCGCAACCCGAGGCGCGTGGCCTTGTCGCCATAGGTGCATCCGATCCCGCGTCCAGTGGTGCCGATCTTCCCCTTGCCGCGCAGTTTTTCCTGCGCCGCATCGAGCAGGCGATGGTAGGGCAGCACCAGGTGGGCGCCATCGGCGATCTTCAACCGGTTGCGCACGGAGGAGAACCCGACCGCTTCCATTTCGAGAATCTCCTTCTCAAGCGCTTCCGGGTCCACCACCACGCCATTTCCGATAAAGCAGAGGCAATTTTCGTGCAGAATACCGGACGGGATCAGGTGCAGGATATACTTCTTGTCGCCATCTACGACGGTATGGCCGGCATTGTTCCCCCCCTGATAACGGGCGACCACCTGCGCCTCGCGCGAGATGATATCCACAATCTTCCCTTTTCCTTCATCCCCCCATTGGGTTCCGATAATCACCAGTGCAGACACGTTCTTTCTCCTTGCCGATTCTTGAACCACCATTGAACCAGGTATAATTGGGCGGTCTTGCGAGATGACAGGTTACCCCACAATTAGGCCGTAGGAGAAATTACCCCCGCTTTTCGAGGAACGCAACAGAAATATAAAGAAAATGCGCGCCATCTTGACATCGTGCTGAATTTATTCCTGTTACACAATTCATTGAAAAACCGGAGAAAATCCCTGCTCCGGGCGTTACGGGAACAGACTCCAGATTTCCGAATTGGAAAAAAGAACCCTCCATTCGCCCCACGCCGCTCCCGGAATGTTGCATCAGGAACTCCCCCGGGCATTCAGACCATCCAGAAGGCCTCGGTCCGCCTTCTCTGACAAAAACCCTTGAATCTCGGCTCCGACCCACTTACAGTTACACTTAAAGTGGTTGGGGTCTCCCCGATACAAGAATCGAAATCGGTCATTGTCGAACGCATGCCCTGGGGCCGTTCGTTACCCATGCAAACCCAACTTGTCGTAGAAGTAAGGAGTCCGAGAGAAATGAAACGAATCCTGCTTGTGTGCATGCTCCTCCTGAGCGTGGGATTTCTGGCCGCCTGCCAGTGCCCGATCAAGAAGTTCCACCAGTCGGCATTGAGAAAGAACACTCCCCAGTGCCAGATGCAAAACAAAAAAGGCTGTCCCATGCAGAAATCCTGCAGTTGCGCGGCCCGCATGGCCTGTGGCCGCCCGATGGCCACCCCCATGAGTGTCGTGGCCCCCTCGCCCCTTCTGGCCCCCGAACTGCGCCTCCCGAAAGTCTTCGGCGACAACATGGTTCTTCAGCATGGCAAGCCCCTCCCGGTCTGGGGATGGGCCACCCCGGGTGAAATCGTCAAGGTGAAACTGGGCGCTCAGGAAAAAGCCACCACCGCCACCCCCCAGGGCCAGTGGAAAGTGGTCCTGGACCCCGTCAAGCCCAGCGCAGAACCCCAGACCCTGACCGTCAGTGCCGCCAAGACGATTGAGATCAAGAACGTCCTGGTCGGGGAAGTCTGGATCGGCTCCGGGCAGTCGAACATGGAGATGAGCGTGGGCGGTTCGAACAACGCGCAGACAGAAATCGCCGCAGCGAACTACCCCAACATCCGCCTGTTCAACATCCCGAAATTCGTGGCGCAACTGCCCACCGACGACGTCAACGCCACCTGGCAAATCTGCACACCCCAGACGGTTCCCGGTTTCTCGGCCGTCGCCTACTTCTTTGGCCGTGAACTCCACAAGGAACTCAACATCCCCGTGGGCCTCATCGAGAGCGCCTGGGGAGGCACCCGCATCGAGCCGTGGACCCCGCCCGTGGGCTTCGCCGCCAATCCGAAACTTCAGGACATCTGCAAAACGATCAACGACCTGGACAACCAGTACCGCCAGAACGTGAGCAAGAACCAACCGGAGTGGCAGGCATGGACCGATGCCACGCGCCGCGCCCTCGAAGCCGGAGCGCCCCTGCCCGCCATGCCCAACCCGGCGCAAGCGACCATCACCGACTGCCAGCAGCCCACCGCCCTCTACAACGGCATGATCCACGCCATTGTGCCTTTCGCAATCCGTGGAGCCATCTGGTACCAGGGCGAGTCGAACAACGGCGAGGGGATGCTCTATTACGAAAAAATGAAAGCGCTCATCAACGGCTGGCGTCGGGTGTGGCAGCAGGACCGCTTCCCCTTCCTCTTCGTTCAGATTGCTCCGTTCATCTACGGCGACGACAAAGTACCCGGTACTCTTCCCGCCCTGTGGGAAGCCCAGATGGCCGCCCTCCAGATTCCCAACACCGGCATCGCCCCCACGATGGACATCTCCAACCTGCGCGACATCCACCCAGCCAACAAACAGGACGTGGGCAAACGCCTCGCTCTCTGGGCTTTGGCCAACACCTATGGCAAGAAAGACCTGGTGTACTGCGGACCGATGTACAAGTCCATGAAGGTCGAAAAGAACAAGATCCGCATCTCGTTCGATCTGGTGGGCGCCGGTCTGGAATCGCGCGACGGCAAGGCGCTGAACTTCTTCCAGATCGCCGGTGAGGACAAGAACTTCGTCAACGCCGAAGCGACGGTTGAGGGCAAGACGGTCGTCGTCTCCAGTCCCAGCGTCGCCAAGCCCGTCGCGGTGCGTTTCGGTTGGGATCAGCGGGCCGAACCGAACCTGCGCAACAAGGCCGGGCTTCCCGCGCTCCCCTTCCGCACAGACCAGTGGTGAGTCCACACGAGAGAACAAAACCCATTTGACCCAAAGAACTTCCCGCGATTCATCCGAGTCGCGGGAAGTTCCTGCTTTCAGCGGCGCCCGTTTTCTGTTACCTTTCGTTCGAGTCAGATGCACCCCAAGGAGTTCTCGATTTCCCGATGGCTTTCAATTCCCTTTCCTACGCCCTGTTTCTTCCCCTGGTGTACCTCGTCTTCGCCCTGACCGGCCAACGTGCGCGCACGGGGATTCTGCTTCTGGCCAGCGCCGGGTTTTACGCCACACTCCAGGTGCCCTATCTCCTCGGGGTCCTGGGGTTCGTCATTGTCTTCACTTGGCTGATCGGGCGCAAACTGGAGGCCAACCAGACCGAACGCGTCCGAAAAGTGGTTTTCTGGAGCGGGGTGGCGGGCAATGCGCTGGTTCTCCTGCTGTTCAAGAAGCTTGCCGTTCCTTCCTTCCGCCTCCAGCGGAATCTGGGTCTCCATCGGCGTTTCCTATTATGTGTTCCAGGCCATCTCCTACCTGGCGGATCTTTACCTGGAGATCGAAAAGCCGGAAAAACGTCTGGACGACTTTGCCCTCTACATGGCGTTCTTCCCCAAACTCCTCCAGGGGCCCATCGAGCGCGCCGGAGATCTCCTGCCCCAACTCAAGACCCCCTATCGCTTCGACTACGAGAACATGCGGATGGGACTGCTCCTTTTCGCCTGGGGCCTGTTCAAAAAGGTCGTCATCGCCGACCGGTTGGGAACCTTTGTGGACCCGGTGTTCGAAGACGTACAGGCCCACACCGGCCTCTCCCTTCTTCTGTCCCTCTATTTCTACGCGTTCCAGATCTACTGTGATTTCTCCGGGTACACGGACATGGCGCTCGGTTCCGCCCGGCTCTTCAACATCCGCCTGACCCAGAACTTCAACAGCCCCTACCTGGCCACCTCGGTCACCGATTTCTGGCGCCGCTGGCACATCTCGTTCTCCCGCTGGATTCTCGATTACCTCTTCAAACCGATGCAGATGCAGTGGCGCAACTGGCGAACCGGCGGGACCGTTCTGGCCCTGCTCATCACCTTCCTGATTTCCGGCCTCTGGCACGGCGTCAGTTGGGGGTTTGTCATCTGGGGATTGTTACACGGGATCTACCTCTCCGCTCCCGTGCTCTGGGCGGGACTCGCAAAGAAAAAACAGAAACGTTCCAAACAACCTAAATCCGGGATCAGAACTGGCGTTCAGATATTCCTGACGTTCCACCTGCTCGTGTTCTCCTGGATCTTCTTCCGTGCCAACAGCGTCGGGGACGCATTCCAAATCCTCCGGAACCTCGGCATCCACTTCCTCGATTTGCACCAGATCCCCTTCTCCATCGAATACCTGATCGCCCTGGGGGGGATCGCCTTCATCTGGACCTTTGACGCGCTGCGCGGAGAAAAATCGCTCCCCGACCTGCTGTGCGCCCAGCCGAAAATCGTCCGCTGGCCGCTCTATTACCTGCTCGTCATGGCCATCATCCTGTTTGGCGTGTTCGGGAAATCCAAATTCATCTATTTTCAGTTCTGATCCGGCTTTTGAGCCGTCTCGATTCGGGCCGTCTCTCCATCCGATGAAACCGGAGGATTCGATATTTTCTCCGACGACTCGATACTCCCGACCATCTTGTAGAAATGCGAAGGGACCTTCGCCTCGAACTGAAGCCGCCGCCCCGTGAACGGATGCGCAAACGCAAGACGGTGCGCGTGGAGCGCCAGACGCCCGTGGGAATCGGGGGTCTGACCGTATTTTTTGTCCCCCACCACGGGGTGGCCTATATTGGCCAGGTGGACGCGAATCTGGTGCTTGCGCCCCGTCAGCAGGTCCACCTCCAGCAACGAGTGTTCCTTCGTCTCGCGCACCACCCGATACGCCGTCCGCGACCACTTCCCCTTTTCCGGGTTGTTCGTGGAATAAACCACGTGGGCCGTATTCTCCGCCAGGTAACTCTCGATCACCCCTTCAGGCCGGGTCAAATGCCCCGGAACCACCGCCAGATAGGTCTTTTCCGTCTCCTCCCAATGTTCCTGAAGCGTGAACTTCGCCTCCTCAGTTTTGGCGAAAGCAAGCACCCCGGAAGTCTCCCGATCCAACCGGTGAACAATGAAAATCCGATTGCGGGAACGCGCCTGTCCCTTCCGGACATACTCAGTCAGGTGGTGATACGCCGTGCGCTCTTTCTCGGCGTCCGTGGCAATCGTCAACAACCCGGCGGGTTTGTCCACCACCAGAATATCCCGATCCTCGTACAGAATCGAAAGCCCGCGCGGCAGATGGCGCGAACCCGAATTCGAATGCTTGGCCATGACAACTCCCCAATTTGAAATAGGAAACCCCGCGGGACAAACCCACTCTTTCCGGATTCCATCGGAAACCAGTCCCCGCACCGCCTTAACAAGGCGGCACAAACACCAGAATCGCAGAACAAACCCGAAATGGATAGTCCGATCGTAAGCCTTTATGCCTTTAGGCGCCAGTCGCTCCCCCGAGAAGGGGGTTCCCATTCGTCGGGGCGGGTTTGAAACCCGTCCCGACAAGAAATTTTGGCTTGGAAAACCCCGAACAGCGAATGGTGAAAGGGTTCCGTCCGATCTGCACTTTTCCCACTCAGACCCAATAAGGAGGATTATTCAGGAAAGACAAGCCTTCAGTCAACTTCTATAAGGGGAACCGCGTGAGACACAAAACACTCTTTTTTCGTGTTTTTCGCGATTTTCGCAGTTTCCTGCCGTTGCGGTTCCAGAAGAAAACCCACCGCATGTAACAGACTGTTAATAGGTTACCAGAAAAGGAAGAGGATCGGCCTTCAGAAAGAAAACCAATGAGTCGGGCGTGCGAGCCCGGCAGGCAGTTGGGTCGACGCGTTTCCCCTGGCCGAAGTCAGCTGATCCGGAGTCAACCCCCTGACCTGGGACAAATCGGTATTCGTCAGGTCCGTTTCCACCAGACTGACTCCCGAAAAATTGGCCTTTGTGAGAGTCGCCTTCTCCAGGCAGGCGCCATCGAGATTCGCGCCTTCCAGATTGGCAAACGCCAGATTGGCGCCTTTGAGACCAGCCCCTTTGAGAAACGCGCCCTGAAGCTGCGCGTTGATCAGAACGACACCCGACAACGTAATCTCCTCGAGTGAAACAGACCGTCTGGCGCATTTCTCGAGAAAGGGCTGAATTCCCTCCTGGGGAGACGCCGGAACCCGGGATTTCCAGCGGGTCATAATGGACATGCTCACACAAAAACTTATCAAGATCGAAGCATGATACAGAGGCGATATATATTCCCGGATGATCCCGGAATCCAGGAAATGAACACACAGAAAATAGGGAACGGAGATTACGACAAGACACACCAACATAAAAGCGCTACCGGGATTGCTGCCGGGAATCAGGGATGCCCACCACTCAAACACTTCGTCTTCCCTGGCGCGCCAGCGCTTATAGCCCGTCTTGATCCATCCGAATATGCTCCGAATCATTTTCCCATATCCCTCTTCTCACATTTTTCCCGACCCTATTCCTGATTCTGGATTCAGTTTTAGAGAAAACATCTTTCTGTGTCAAGAAGAAGCGCCTCATATCACCGGAGCAGATATGAGTACGAGGTTCCCCTCTGTTCAGACACATGGGACCAACAGGTAGATGAGAAAATCAGAACGTTACAGGGAGATCGTCACACAAGTTCGCCATCCCACCCGACGTCTCCACCGTTGACTCGATTAGAATGTCCACAAGGTTCTTACCATCCCCAACACCCCAAACGACTTATCTTTCACCCCATGAACGATTATTCATAAAGCAGCTGCGCCGTGGCCGTGCAATCCCGATCAGTCCCGAACCGAACCCAGTGAGCGGCAAAACCGTCCGGGAATGTCCAGTTCTCTTCTACGCCCGATTTCAATTGGAACGTGCGGTACTTGTGGAAACCGCTTTGAAGATCGAAGTCTATCTCGACCGTGACGGTACAATCCGTGTCGGACTTGAGGGTCAGTATTTTCCGGTCATAGCCGTTCATCAGGTAGGGATCGGAGGGGGTGTTGGCCTTGACGGAGGTGTTGTACCAGGGCCCCCCGTGGCCGACCGGTTTACCCAGTTGCCAGAGGTCGTCAATGCCCCCGGCCCAGAGCGCCTGCCGACCGTCGGCGGATTTGAAGAGGTTGTGGGCGGCGTCAGCGGCGGGCTTGACCCCGGAAAGAATGAGAAGACCGCGCCACGTGGCGTAGTCCATGATCTGCTTGTTGTGAGAGCAGACGGGTTTCATCTTGTAGTAGATACCCGGCTGCCCGACGATCCAGAAGGGAACTTCGTAAAAGGTGCCGTGGATGTTGGCCAGAAGGCGCTCGGACTCGACTTCGCGATGGGACCGGGGCCAACCGTCCGTAAACGCCTGATCGAAAGCGGGATTGCCTTTGGGGAGGCGGAGAGTCTTGCCCTCACTTTTGATGACGACCGAGGCTGCGTCCACGGTGAAATCGGGCACAGTGTCGAGGCGCTTGAGCAACGCGGCATCATCCTCACTTTTCGAAAATTGAAAGGTTTCAGAATTGAGCCGATCATAACGGACAGCCTGTCCCTTTTCCAGGGAGATGAGTTCCAGGTCGCGACTTTTATTGGAGGGAAAGAGAAGATGAGTCAGAGGCTTGTCGGCGTCACCCACGTCGGCGAGGGCGGCGAAGGCGTCCTTTCCTCTGCCGTTCGGGTCATGGAATCGCGTGTCGGAAAAGTGAAAACTGACGGAAGCCGTACAGGAGGTGTCGGACTTCACCCGAATCCATTGGGCGTCGAAGTCGGCTGGGAAAAGATGCGGAGCATACCCGTTGGCAGCGACTTGGACGGCGGTGTACGGTGTCCATTTCCCATCTCCCAGAACGTCGGCCTCAACCGTAAAAACGCAGTCGGTATCGCTGGCAAAGTGGCCGATGCTTTTTTTAAAGCCTTTGACCAGGAAGGGGTCGGAGAAAACACCGGGTTGGACTTGGTCTTGGACCCAGATGGCGCCAGCCGCGGAAGCATCGCCCCAGGTCTTCAAGTCCTCATACCGACCAAACCAGAGATTGGACTGGGGTTGCCCGCAAAGCGAATTGCCCTGAATACTCGCCTCGTCCGTGGCAAGAACGAGGCGACCGTTCCAGTTGCAGAAGTCGGGAATGTAACGCAGATGGCGACCCAGGGGACGAAGTCCGGCGGTATGGCCGGGCTTGAAGGAGAGCGGAAAATCGAAAAACAGGCCATGCATGTCGAGCAGGGCTTTCCCGTCCCCAATTTCTCGGATGCGGGGCCACTCGGTGAACCAGCCGTGCGAAGCGTCGTTGTTGAGGCACCCCTTGGGGAGAAGATAGGTGTGGAACTTTCCCGCATCGAGCACCTTCAGGCGCACCGCCCGCTTGTCCCAGCCGATGGTCCAGAGCGGAAGGTTGACTCCGTCGGAAGTGGGCCGGATGCCTTGCGGACCGGTGACATCGGTGTATTGACGTACTTCCACCACCTCCCATGCCTTGCCATCGAAGGTAGCCAGGCACCCCCGGTCTTCCTGCCCTTTCTTGAGGAATTCACGGGAAACCTGCCACTCTTTGGGATGGTCATGGGCCCCACTGACGCCGTTATTGGCCACGACGAGTTTTCCCTGGGCCGTATAGGCACCCTTGCCGTGTTCACCCGGAACGGAATCGTTGAAAAGTTTCTTGAAATCGAGAGTGTGGACATTGACCTCGTAGAGCATACCTTCCATGTCGTAGTAATAGGCCAAATGGGCGGGGTCGGTCAGGTGGCGGGCGATGGCCGTGATACGGCCCGGCATTTTCTGAGGGGAAATGACACGGACATTGCCGGTTTTGTCGATGACATAATGTCCCAGCAGGAGTTGTTCGGATTCGACATGAATCATGCGGGCGGCGGGAGTTCCCCCGACCGATTCCGGGTGGATCGTCATCCGCATCCGGTCATCAAGGGAATACAGTTTGTGCTCGCTGCCCTCGGGACGATGGGGCGCATAGGTAATTATCCAGAGTTTCCCCGCCCAGGGAACAACGGCGCCGATGCCGCATTCATCTGAGCCAGTGGCATTGAACAGACCGCTTTTGTGACTCTGGCTGTACGCGGTCAGGTGGGGATAAACGCCACTGATGAGCCGTTCTCCCTGCGTTTCGGTGATTTCGTCGGGGGGGGCTGCCAACCCGGCCGTCCCTTGGACACAGGGCGTGAAAAAGAGAACCAGACTGGTTCCAAAGATCAGAAGTGTGCGTTTCATGAAGAGTTCTCGTTTCGTCTCAGCAGCAAAGAATAAAATCAAAACGTTACAGGAACATCTTCCTTCATGGCCAAGTCTTTGTCCAGCGGTTCCCCCGCAGCCTCGATCAAAATCTCCACCATGCGCCGCAAATCCGCTGCCGGTGTATTGAGCGGCGGCCAGAGATAGACCGTGGCGCCCAGAGGACGCGTGAAAAGCCCCCGTTCATAGGCGCGTTTTCCGATGTTCCGGGCGCGAACCGCCCCTCCCGCCGAATCGGCCACTTCAATCGCCGCGATCATCCCCAGCACACGCCACGGCGAATCGTTCAGATAACCGGAGAGGCTTTCAAAACCCCGTTCTATAATTTCAACAGATCCGGACAACCGCTCGACAATCCGCTCCTCCTCGTACACTCCCAACGCAGCCAGCGCCACCGCGCTCGTGATCGGGTTTCCACAGAACGTCGTGCCGTGGTAGAACGTGTTCGTCCGCCCGTCCCGAGCGCGGAAGGCGTCGTAAATTTCATCACTCACCAGCGTTGCGCTCATGGGCAACATCCCGCCAGTCAACCCTTTCCCAAGCGTCAGAATATCCGGCACAATCCCCGCGCGATCGCACGCAAACATCGCCCCCGTCCGACCAAACCCCACCGCGATCTCGTCGGCGATCAACAACAGCCCATACCGGTCGCACAACTCGCGCAAACGGCGCAGGTACTCCTCCGGATAAATCCGCATGCCGGCGGCGCCCTGACAGAGCGGCTCCACAATCACACCGGCACACGCTGCATGATGCTCGCGGACCAGATCCGCCATCGAATCGAAACACTTCACCCCGCACGATTCGGGCCGCAAACCGAACGGGCACCGGTTGCAATAGGGCGACATCGCCCGGAGGGCCGGCTGCACCACTCCGCGGAAGGGACGGTGGAACGTCTCGACATACCCCACCGACATCGCCCCCAGCGTGTCGCCGTGGTACCCATCCTCCAACGAAATGAAGCGCGTACGGTTCGTTTCACCACGACTGACCCAATACTGCAGGGCGATCTTGAGGGCCGCCTCGACGGCCACGGATCCATCCCCCGCAAACATGGCATGTCCCAGCCCCCCGGGCGCCAACCGCGCCAGGCGTTCCGCCAGTTCGATTGCGGGCGGGTGCGACATCCCCCCCAGAAGCGTATGCTGCAAACGCTCGGACTGTTCCTGAATCGCCCGGACCAGCCGGGGATGGCTGTGCCCCAGGTTCACACACCACCAGGACGAAATCCCGTCGAGCAGTGCCCGTCCATCCAACTCATACAGAAAACACCCCTCGGCCCACTCCACGATCGGAAACTCGGATCGCTCGAAAGAAGTGATCTCGGTATAGGGATGCCAGATAGCCCGAGCCGACCGACGGCGCATTTCCGCATATTCGCACATGTTTATCCCGTCCCCTTTCACTGTCCCCCCATGAAATCGCAACCGTTCAAAGCCGTATCCAACATCGCCAGATCCGGTTCCAACCCCAGGTAGGGAACTCGGGCCAGAACGCGTACCGAACCGAACGTCTCGATGGCGTTCGCATTGTCGTCGTGGATGAAACGGCTGGATTCCGGGACCGGCTGGCAGTCGTTCAATATCACTCCCATCGGCGTCAAGCCCCGCCGTCGGAGCGCGTCGAGAGACAACAGGACGTGGTTGATCGTTCCGAGACCAGAATGTCCCACCAGAAGCGTCGGCAACCCAAGAGCGGCGGCCAGGTCGAGCATTGTCCCCTCGTCTCCCAGCGGGACCATCAACCCACCCGCCCCTTCGATCACCAGCCGATCGTACCGTTCAGCCAGCCACTGCGCGCATTCCCGGATCTTCTCGATCCGGATCGGACAATCCGCCAGACGCGCCGCCAGATGCGGCGAACAGGCCGGTTCGAATAGATAAGGGGCCACCCGTCCCCGAGTCTCCTCCTCCAGGCGCAATCCCGCCGTTCGGAACACAAACTCCACGTCGGGCGCCACCATCCGCCCATCGGCATTGCGTCCCGCCCCAGTTTGGACGGGCTTCATCACCATCGCATTCACCCCGCGCTTCAGGAACCAGCGCATCACCCCCGCAACAATCAGTGTTTTTCCAACATCAGTCCCTGTCCCTGTGACAAACATGCCCGAGATCATTTCGATTTCTCCGCAACCAAAAATAGAACACGGTGGGTCACGGGAACCCGTCCCTCAGCATCGGCCTGTTGGCCATAACACGCCAGCAGACGCCGCGTCTGGGCTGGATTGAGAGCCAGGTAGTCTGCCTGTCCCTGAAACACAGCCCCAATCCGCCGGAACGAACGCAACGCGGCAAGCGGGGAGTCATAACGGGCCAGAATCTGTTCCTCATCGCGCCGTAAGACATTCAACCCATCCGGCGCGGCAAACCGGCAGGCGGTTTCCACGTCCCAGAAATGAAGTCCCTCAAGTTCCCGCCCCAGAGCCTCTCGGTAGACCGCCTCCAGTTCACAGAAAGAACCCACGACCAGAAAAGCGCACGCCAGAAGCCCCCCCGGATTCAACGCGCGCCCCCACATCCGAAGAGTTTGCTCCGGATCGGAAAACCAGTGCGCCACACAACTGCTCGCGACCAGATCCACCTCTTCTTTGAGATACCGCTCATCCTCCACATCCCCCAAAACAAAACGCGCCCGCGGCATTTCCACCCAACGCGCCCGGCACGCCGCCACCATTCCCTCGGCCATATCCAAACCCAGCAACCGCGCCTGCGGGTAACGGTCCAACAACAGGGCGCTCAACAACCCGGACCCACACCCGAGGTCCACCATCGAGGTCACCGGCGCCACCTCGGGCAACCGCCGCACCAGACCCGCCGCAATCTCCGCCTGCGCCGTTGCCCAAGCGTCATAGTGCCCGGCTGCGTTCGAGAAGTTCCGGGCAAGAACCGTTTTATCCACCCGCCGCTCCGTCATGCCAGAAACCTCCGGATCGCCAGAGCCAGTTCCCCCGCCGCCGTGAGCGGCAGAGCATGCCCGCACCCTTCCAAAACTTCCAGACGGGCGTCTGGCAATTGAGAAGCCAGAATCTCGGCCTGACTCAGAGGAATGACCTTATCCTCCGAACCGTGCAACAGAAGCGTGGAGACCGATATTTCATGTACCCGTCCCCGAAAATCAAACGTGGCCAATGCCTGCAACCCCGCCGCCAACGCCTCCAGGCTCTGCGTGTGCGCCATCTCCAGATACTCCGCACACGTCGTGGCGTCTCCATCCGGCTCAACGCACAAGGCCGCAAACTCGGAAAGCACCCGCCCGGCATCGCGCGTCAGGCGCGAACGCATCGCTCGCAGTACCCGAGGGTTGGTTCCCGCGTACCCCACGGCCTCCGGCATCCGGGCCGTCCCCGAAATCAGAACCAGCCGCTCCACCCGATCCGGAAATTCCAGAGCAATCCGCAACGCCAGTAACGCCCCCAGCGACCACCCCACCAGAACACACGGCGAGGAAAAGCGGTCCAACGCACTCGCAATCGCTTGAGGCAAATCCAGGACACAATCGTTCCACGCAGCGTGCGACACCCGAGCCTCAGGATACCTGACCAGAAACCGGTCCCATACCCGTTCCGTTGCGCCCCAACCGGGAATCAGAAGAAAATCCGGCATCCGGTGGTTCATGGCAAGCCCACCTCGCGCGCCACACGCCCGATCTGTTCCGCCGCCCAGGCCAGATGTTCCGCATCGTGCGCCAGCGTGACCGACAGGCGCAGTCGCGCCGTTCCGGCGGGAACCGTCGGAGGCCGAACCGCCGTCACCAGCAATCCTTCCCGCCCAAGCCGCGAAGCCAATTCCACCGCCTGTTTGTTTTCCCCCACCATGACGGGAATAATCTGCGACTCGAACTCCGGCAGACAGAATCCCTGTTCCCGCAGTTGTCCATGAAAAACCCGCGCGCGCGCCAACAGGCGCTCCCCCATACCGGGATCGCGCTCGATCGCCTCGACCGCGCCCAATGCCGCCGCCACACAAGCCGGAGCCAACGCCGTCGCATAGATAAAACTTCGGGCCCGGTTCACCAGATACTCGCGCCAGCGCGCGCTGCACACAACAAAGCCACCCAGACTCCCCAGCGCCTTGCCCAGTGTGCCGACAAGAAGGTCAGGCCGGGTGGAATCTCCCAATTTCCGACACAGTCCTCCTCCCTGCCCCCAGATTCCAACAGCATGCGCCTCGTCCACCAGCAAGACGGCTTCAAACTCGTCGGCAAGCGCCCGAATCTCCACCAGAGGCGCCCGATCCCCATCCATGCTGAAAACCGATTCGCACACAATCACCCGCCGACCCTCGCAGGGCGTGACCTCGAGCAACCGCTCCAGATGGTCCACATCATTATGCGAGTAACGCTTCAGCAACGCCCCGCTCAACCGCGCGCCATCCAGCAAGCTCGCATGGCTGAGCCGGTCGGCGAAGATTACATCCCCCCGCCCCGCCAGTGCCGACACCAAGCCCACATTCATCCCGAAACCACTGCTGAAGACCAGACCGCACTCTCCCCCGGTCAGACGGGCCAGCGCGGCCTCCAACTCCTCGTGCAATTCGAGCGTCCCACACATCAGACGCGAAGCTGACGCGCTGCATCCCCACCGCTCGATCGCCTCGGTGGCCCGGCGCTTCACCCGCGGATTCTGCGCCAGATCCAGGTAATCATTGGACGAAAAATTCAGAAGCGTCCGGCCCTCGTCGAGCGCAATGCATCCCCCCATCTGGGACCACGCCTGCGTCCGCCGGAGCAATCCCTCGCTCTCAAGCCGCTTCAATTCCTCTTCGAGAAACTCCTGGCCCATTTAGACGTGCGCGCCCGCGGCGCCCTCCAGTTCGATCTCGAACCCCAGATCCGCCACCATCCGCAACGCCTCATCCTGAGGTTGTCCGTCCTCGGTCAGATAGCCGTTCACGAAAATCGAATTGGCCAGAAACAGGGCCATCGGTTGCAGACTCCGCAGATGCACCTCGCGTCCACCCGCCACCCGAATATCCGCCGCCGGGTGCAACAACCGCGCCAACGCCAGAATGCGAAGACACCGCAGAGGCGTCAAACCCGTCTCCTGTTCCTGAAAGGGCGTCCCGGGCACCGGAATCAGAAAGTTGATCGGAATCGAATCCGGACCAATCCGGCGCAACGCCAGTAACAGGTCCACCACGTCCTCGTCCGTTTCCCCCTGTCCCACAATGCCACCAGAGCACACCTCCAGACCGGCCTCCTGACAGATTTCCAGATTTCGCAGCCGATCGGCAAACGTGTGGGTGGTGCAGATGGACGGATAGTACCGCTCGCTCGTGTTCAGATTGTGATTCACCCGGTCCAGACCCGCCTGGCGCAACCGACGCGCCTGCTCAAGCGTCAGGAAACCGAGCGAACAGCACGTCGCGATCCCCACCTCAGCCTTGATCTCCCGAATCAACTGACACAAGGCTTCCACCTCGGAATCCGACAGCGTGCGTCCACTCAACCCCATACAGAAACGCCGGGCCTGCAACCGGCGGGCCTCCTGCGCGTCATTCAACAAGGATTCCACCGCTTTCAGAGGATGCCGAGATATCTCCGCCGTCGAAACGCACGACTGCGAGCAGTAATGACAATCCTCGCTGCACAGCCCGCTCTTTGCGTTACTCAGCACCTGCACCTGAACGCGTTTCCCATGATAATGCCGCCGAACGAGCCAGACCGCTGACACAAGTCCCAGCGAATCCTCGTCCGAAACGGACAAAACCTCCAGACACTGCTCGCGGGACAACTCCTGTCCGGCGAGAACCGAATCGGCTAACAGAAAGAAATCCAACACCTCATTTTCCTCATAGAATTCTGAAAATCGTTCGGCTACCCACCGATAGACCGAAATCGCGAGTCCGCACACCCTGCCGACACCCGCAACTACCTTCTACCATATACAGACTTAGAGCGATGGTAAAGACTTTCAAGAAGAAAACTGATTTTCCAGTCCCTCAAAAGAGGAGAGGGAGAAAGCCCTTTTCGGACTTTCTCCCCCTCTTTAATTCCTTTTTCTCAAGCGCTTTGTTCGGGCGGGAGGCAGACCTCCCGCCCGAACTCGTTACCGCCTTTCCCCATTTCTTACGAACCGGGGTTGATCACGATCGGCTGAACCGGCGTCTTGGGCAGGATTTTCAGCTTCGACACCAGAGCCGGGTCGAGGAACGCAGCGCCTTCCACCACTCCGGACTTCGTCTGGAGGATGTTGATGCCGCCCGACTTCGTCGGGGCGCCCGTCGCAGCGTCGTAACCCGCGTAGAAGAAGCCCGAAACGCCTGTCTGAGCGGACACCTTGCCGATCGCCACGCCCTTCGAGCTCGGCTGGCCCTTGACGACCAGCGCCAGCGGCGAGCCGGCCGTGCCGACCGCGCCGCCCACGCCCTTCTTCGCCGTCGCCTGGACCAGCACCAGATCCTTCGACGACTGGATCAGGCCGCAGCGCAGGTTGCCGCCCGCCACCGTCACCTTGTCGATCGCGCCCACGAGCTCGTCCGCCACCAGCGGGCCGCCCGAGACCGTGATGGCCTTGAGCGTGCTGCCCTGGATCGAGCACGGGGTCGCTTCGGCCGGAGCCGACGTCGTGTTGCCCACCTGCAGTTCGTTGACCACCACCGGCAGCGAGCCGATCGCGCCCAGACTCGTCCGCGTCGCCTTCGAGGCGTCCTTGTACGTCTTCGACGCCACGTTGAGCAACTTGATCGGCTGAGCCGTCGTCGCGGTCGAGCCGACTTCCTCGACCACCGCGCCCGTCACCTTGATGGACATCGGCGTCGTGCCCGCGCTCGTCGTCTGGATGAACGTGCGAGCGTACAGACCCGCGCCCGAGTCCTTCGTCGCCGCGATCGAGATCGAGCCGAACTCGTTCGCCGTCAGGAACGTCACCGACTTGGCCGAAACCGACTTGGCCAGGTCGCGCACGACGAGAGCCAGCACCGGAACGTCGAACGCCAGCGTCTTGACGCTGCCGTTGACCCGCAGCATCGGAACCTGCGTCACGCTCGTCAGGTAGTAGATCCCCTTGGCCGCATTGTCCACCGCGTTCGAGGGCATCTTCTTCAGCAACGCGATCTTGATCGTACCCGGGTTCGAACCGGCAATCGTCGGCTCAAACGTCAGGTCGTTCGACGCGCTGCGAACCAGCGTGTAGCCCTTGCACGTGACCTTGTAGTTCGCAGCCGCGAACACCTCGGCCATCACCGTCGCCGTCGCCGGCAGACTCGGCGTACCCAGGTTTTCCTGGGCGTCAAGAGCCGTGACCACGTAGGCATACGGGATCGCCGGGCTGGCCGTGTCATCGGCAAACGCGTTCGTGCCGGTCCCAACCAGCGCATCCGCCGCGCTCACCGTCCAGCTGAGCGTATGGGTCGAGTCCACAGCCGTCCGCTCGATCAGGTAAGCCGTCGCGCTCGTCACGGAATCCCAGTTCAGCAGCACGCGGAACGTGTTGCCCGAAGCCGTCACGTTCGCCGGAGCGGGCAGACCCGACAACTCGAACTTCGCCGTCAGCGACTTGTTCGCCGCGGGCATCGTGTAAGCGTACGACGTCAGCGACGAAAGCAACGTCGCGCCGTCGTACCAGCCCACGAACTCGTAACCCGTCATCGCCGTCGCCGTCAGCGTCACCGCCGCGCCCGCCGCATAGGAAGCCTGATTGGGCGTCTTCGACACCGTGCCGCCGTTGGCCGGATCGGCCGCCAGCGTCAGCGTGTAGGTCGGAACCACGACGACCGCCTTGAACTTCGCCGTGAAGGTTTTGTTCGCAGCCACCGTGTACACGAAGGAAGCCTGCGTCGAGGCCGTCGTTGCACCGTCGAGCCAGCCGCGGAATGTGTACCCCTCGGCCGCCACGGCACTCAAGGTCACCTGATCGCCGTTGGAGTAGGACGCCTGGTCCGGAGCCTTCGAGACCGTGCCGCCCGCGACCGGATCGGCCACCACGTTCACCTGATAAGTCGGAGGCCCAACCTGAACTTTGAACTTCGCCGTGAGGGTCTTGTTCTCGGCGGGCATCGTGTAGGGCGACGTCACCGTCGTCGAACCGTCCAACCAACCGCGGAACTCATACCCGTTCGCCGGCGTCGCCGTCAAGGTCACCTGAGCGCCCGCCTCATAGCCAGCCTGATCCGGAGCCTTCGACACCGTGCCACCGATGGCCGGATCGGCCACCAGCGTCAGCGTGTACGTGAGCACCGCAGAGAACTTGGCCGTGAAGACCTTGTTCACGTCCGCCACCGTATAGACATACGAAAGGTCCGTCGAGACCTGCGTGGCGCCGTCGTACCACCCGTCAAACGTGTAGCCTTCCGCGGCCACCGCGTTCAGGGTTACCTGAGCGCCCGTCAGATAGCTCCCCGCATCCGGCGTCTTCGAAACCGTGCCACCCTCGGCCGGGTCCGCGACAACCGTCACCGTGTACTGGTTGGGCAGAAGCGGTTTGAACTTCGCCGTCAGGGTCTTGTCCGCAGCCGGCATCGTGTAGGGCGACGTCACCGTCGTCGAACCGTCCACCCAACCACGGAACTGGAAGCCCTCAGCAGGCGTCGCCGTCAGCGTCACCTGAGCGCCGACCTCATAACCAGCCAGATCCGGAGCCTTCGCCACCGTACCACCGTTGGCCGGATCGGCCACCAGCGTCAGCGTGTAAACCGGGATCAGTTCGAAGTTTGCCGTGACGGTCTTGTTGCCGTCCATCGTCACCTGGACCGACGTTTCGACGCCCGTGGCGTCGCCCGTCCAGTTGAGAAAGCGGTAGCCCGCATTCGGCGTCGCCGTGACAGTCACCAGCGTGTTCTCATTATACGTGCCACCCGCCGGGTCCAGCGCCACACTGCCGCTGTTGGCAGGAGCCACATTCGCCGTCAACGTGTACTGTGTCACCGAACCATTGTACGTGCGCACCAACTGCGTGGCGGCCGGAGATTCGTTCCCGGCCACGTCTGTCGCGGCGCCCGCCGCGACATCCACGGTAACGGTCGCAGCGGCGGGAACCGCCACGTTGAAGTTATAGACCTTCCCGTCCACATCGGTGAACCCGACCACTGTTCCATTGGCGACCACAACATCGGTTGCTTCAAAGCCCGCCACCGTTTCGTTGAACGTCGCCGTCACCGGGAAAGGCACAGTCACCACCGGCTCGGGAGCCGTGCTCGAAAGCGCCAGCGTGGGCGCAGTCGCGTCCACCACGATCGTCAGAACGTCCGACACGTCGGACTCGACACTCGAAGCGTCGGTCGAGGTCGCCGTGATGTTGTGCGTCCCTTCGGCCAGGGCAATGTTAAGTCCCGCCGCAAACTCAACCGCCGTACCCGTGGCCAGAACCGTCGCGCCTTCCTTGATCTTGACCGTCGTATCGGCGGTCGCCGTCCCACTGATCGTCAGATCCGCCGTGTTCTTCGTGATATTGTCGGTCGCCGACACACCCGTGTCATCCGCAGCGGCCAGATCCAGGCCGGTCGGAGCGGGCGCCAGTCTCGAAGGCTGGGTAACCAGGTAGTTCTGCAACACCTGATCGGCCGTCAAGGTACCGTCATGGAACCGCACTTGAGCCATCGAGCCCGAATACCACCAGCCCGTGACTGTAGCATCCAGTCCCAAGGCGGCGTCCCCCGTCGAACCACCCAACATCACCGGCATGGCCTGGCTATCAGCCGGGCCATGGATATTCAGGTTCATCGTCTTCGTGTTGTTGAGCACACCATCGACGTAAACACTCAGCAGGGCGTCCACGCCCCCCGGATACGTGATGGCGACATGGTGCCAGACACCCGCGGCGGGAGCCACAGCGTTCGCGTAGCCGACATCGCCCGCGCCCCAGCCACCAAACGCGCCCCAGTTGGCATTGGTTCCATAGAGGAAGGCGCCGTTCATATTTTCCTCACCGCGGTTACTCCACGTGATCACCTGTTGTTCATCCGGGACGGACGCATCAAAGACCCACGCCTCAAGCGACCAATCGCTGGCGCCCGTGAACCCTTCCGTCGTCAGGAAGCTGGATTTCAACCACGTCTGATTGAACTCGACCGCGCGGACTCCGTCCACAATCGAGACGGTCGGCGGGGCAGTCGAGCCCCCGAAGGTTCCCAGCAGCGAACCATCATTCGTCCAGGAGTTCAACACGCCCAGAGGCAATTCGGCGGAATCCAAGTCCACCAGCAAATCCGTCGCCACGGCAACATCCGTCGCCGTGCCGCCAAAACCCACCAGCGCCACATCCACCGACGCATTCGTCGCATTCGTGGTAATCGTCAGAGCCGCTCTTTTGACACCGGTCGAACTCGGATCGAACACCACCTGGACGGTCCGAATCGTACCCGCCGCAACGTCAGTTGTGTCCAACGGCGTGACCAGCGCAAACTGGTCGGCGTCCGCACCGGTGATGGCAAACCCAGCGCCACTGAACACCAGCGAGGTCAGACCGATGTTCTGAATCTGGACCGACTTGGGCGCCGTTGCACCCGCCTCGACGGCCTGAGCCGGGAAAAGCACATTACCGGTGGCCGGCTCGATCACCTTGACGGTCGGCGCGGCATAATTCGGCGCGTCTGCCACGTAGTTGTTCAGCACCTGCGCGTCGGTCAGCTGGCCCGAGTGGACCCGCACCCGACCCAGAGCGCCTGAGTAACTGAGTCCGGCATTCGCCGAACTATCCGCTTCCAAAGCCGTTCCCAGATTCATCGGAATCGCGGTATAGACCAGATTGGGGCTCCCCTCTACCTCCGGATGCATTCCGATCGTGAGCACCTTGCTTTCCTGATTGTTGAGCACCCCATCCACATACACCTTTTCAACTCCCGGCACACCACCGGTCGAACCGGTGTAGGTCACCACAATGTGGTGCCACTTCTGCGCGGCCGGCGCGCCTCCCAGATACCCCATGTCGCGCGCCCCCCAGTGTGTGACGGCGCCAAAATCGGGACTGGAACCGTAGTTCACCTGAGCGGCGGAACCATCCGGATTGCCGCCCCGAAGCGCCCAACTCACCAGCACTTCTTCCGTCGCGATTTCGGGATTCAGCGCCCAGACCTCGAACGAGTAATCGTCGCCGCCCGCGATGCTTTCCGGGACAAACCAGTCCGAAGTCAGATAATCCCCCTGCGTCGTCTTGGCAAACGTGACCTGCTTGATCCCCGCCTTGGTTTCCACCGTTGGCGCATCGAACCAGGGCGTGAAATTCTGCCCCAGCGTACCGGCATTGGTCCAGAACTGCAACGGGCCGTCAGCCAAACCACTGGGATCCAGGTTCACCAGCAGGTCGCCCGCCGTCTCAACCGTCGCCGTGTTACCGCCGAAACCGATCAGATCCACCACCATCGGATCGGCATTGCTCAGCAACGTCAACTGCGCCAGTTTGGAACCCGCCGAAGCCGGATCGAAAGCCACCTTCACCTCGCAGGTCGCCCCAACCGCAAGCGATGCAGGCGGAGGTGTGACCAAGCTGAACTGAGCCGCATCGGCGCCCGCGATCGTAAAAGCCGGGTTGGCAAAGATCAGAGCGCTCTCACCGGAGTTGCGTAGCGTCAGCGTCATCGGCGCACTGGCGCCCGCATCCAACGCCACCGGTCCGAAGTTCAACACCGGCAGAGCGGGGGAATCCAGCGCCAGAGCGGGGAACATGTAGTCGTTCTTCTCAAACATGTAGTTGCTGAAAACCTGATCGGCCGTCAACTCGCCCCCGTGGAACCGCACGGCGGCCAGCGAACCCGTAAACCACCAGCCTTCCGCGACAGCATCCAACCCGTTGGCATTGTTACCCGTCGAACCGCCCAGGATAATCGGCATCGCCTGACCATCATCAGGACCGTGAATAGCCAGACTCATCGTCTTGCTGTTATTGAGCACACCGTCCGCATAGACCTTGAGGAGGCTGTTCGCCCCGCCGGCATAGGTGATGGTAATCAGGTGCCACTTGCCCTGAGCGGGAGGCGTCGCGTTCAGGAAACCGATGTCGCCCGCGCCCCAACCGCCAAACGCGCCCCAGTTCGGAGCTGTTCCATAAATGAACGCGGCGTTCATGTTTTCTTCGCCACGATTCGCCCAGGTCACCACCTGCTCTTCGAAGGTAATCGAGGGCTCGAACATCCAAGTCTCGAACGACCAGTTGCTGTTGCCCGTGAAATCGGGCGTGGTCAGGAAATCCGACTTCAACCACGTCGAATTGAACGTAACCGCCCGCACCCCGTTCGCGTTCTCGACCGTGGGATAGGCCCCCGAGGGGTTGATAAACTCGCCACCGATCGTGCCCGCGTTCGTCCACGTCTGCAACACCCCGGCGGTCAAATCTTTCGCGTTGAGGTTGACCAGCAGATCCCCAGCCGTGACCAACGCGTCGGGTGTGCCACCCAGACCCGACAGATCCACCGTGGTGGCCACCGGGCTGCTGCTGCTGAAAGCCAGCTGCGCCACATGGTTGCCCTTAACGCTCGGGTCGTACGCCACCTGGATCGTCCGGGTAGTCCCAGGCGTCAACGGCGTTGTGTCGAAAGACGGCGTCACGATCACAAACTGATCGGCGTTGGCGCCCGTCAGCGACACGGCCGGCGTGTTGAAGGTGATGTCCGCCGTTCCGTCGTTCCTGACGATCACCGTCTTGGGCGCGGTCTGGCCATCCTCGAGGGCGACCATCCCGAAATTCAACGCCTTGATCGCAGGTTCAGTCACCACCAGCACCCCACTCAGGTAGGCCGCTTTCTCCGTGTCGTAGTTGCCCAGAACCTGCTCGGGCGTCAACACGCCGTCATGGATACGGATTTTGGAAAGCGAACCGGTAAACCACTGGTTGGTTGCTTCCGCCGCCAGACCCAGCGGATCTCCACCCGTGGAGCCGCCCACGATCACCGGATTTTCCTGCACCGGGTCATCCACGGTATTCCCCGGCCCATGGATATTCAAATTCTTGGCTGCCTGATTATTCAGCTTCCCATCCACATAGATAACAAGCTGGCCCCCCGCTCCACCCGCGTAGGTAAACACGATGTGGTGCCAGATCCCCGCTGCGGGCGGGATGGCATTGCCATAGCCGATGTCTCCGGCAGCCCAACCCGCAAAGGCGCCCCATACGGGAGCCGTGCTGTAACAGCAGGCCGCATTCATATTCTCTTCGCCACGGTTCGACCACGTGAGCATCCCCTCATCGCCCCCGATGGAGGGATTCAGCGCCCAGAGTTCGACCGACCAGTCGCTCGAGCCCGTAAACTCGGCCGGCGCGACAAAGTCGGACTTCAACCAGGCGTTGTTCTCAAACGTCACCGCATTGACCCCGACCACATTACCGACCACGGGATTCAGGGTCGAACTTCCAAAGGTTCCGCCCAATGTCCCCGTATTTGCCCAACTCGCCAGCTCGCCCACCGGCAACGCCGTGGAGTCGAGGTTCACGAACAGAGTGCCTGCCGTGGCGATGTCAGCCCGAACCGCCGACACAGTCGCCACACAGAGCAGAACCGCCACCAAAGCCAATCTCATTACCCGATAATGACTCTTTCGCATGTGATAACCTTCCCTTCCTCAAGATAATAGTTAAAACTCACCCCGTCCGCCCAGACAGGGAGAATGAAAACCGTCCTCCTCATTCAACAATAGAAAAGGCGGATTCGTCCCAATGCAAATAAACTTCCGAATTTAACCACAAGCCAGAAAGCAAAAGCGCCTCTTTCAAAACACTCGAAAACTGTTTTCTTGCGGGCTTTCCCTTCTCTACTACGTTAACTTACACGTGATAGAATGTCCAGAAAAAAAACACTGGGACGGCAGCCTTTCTTGCCGTCCCAGCCTGACAGGAGCGCTCGACGAGGGAAAGACGCCCGATATACAAAAAAGGTTCGGCAAATATCGCCATTCCCAGCCAAATTCAAAGACAAACGGAAAAGAACGAAAACAAAACAACACTATTCCAGACGATCTTTCACTCGTTGTAAAAAATACACACGTGTCCCTGAAACGCTTTATCCAGCCGAATCCTCCCCGCCTTCGGCGGTTTCGAGCGCGATTTCCTCAAGCATCTTGCGATCCGCCTTGCTTAACTCCACCTTCTCGATCAAATCGGGCCGGACCCGCAGCGTCTTGCGAAGCGCCTCTTTGCGCCGCCACGCCTCGATTTTTGCATGGTGCCCCCCCAGTAAAATGGGAGGAACGGCCAGATCGTGGAAGACTTCCGGACGCGTGTAGTGCGGGTGGTCGAAAATCCCGGTCATATGGCTCTCGTGGAGCGCCGACTCGTCGTTGCCCAACACCCCCGGCAACAGGCGCGCCACGGCATCCGCCACCACCGCCGCCGCCAGTTCCCCTCCGGTCAGCACATAGTCCCCAATCGAAATCTCGCGGTCGAACAGGGTGTCGCACGCGCGCTGGTCCACTCCCTCATAGTGTCCACAGACCAGCATGAGCCGCCGGGCGTCGCGGGCCAGTTCACACGCCAGAGCCTGGTTGAAAGGCTGTCCCTGCGGGGTCAGGTACACCACCTGCGTCTGTGGAAACACCTCGCCGGGGACACGCAAATCCTCAATGGCCCGGAACAGCGGTTCGCACTTGAGCACCATCCCCGCCCCACCGCCGTAGGGCGCATCGTCCACGACGCGATGTTTGTCCAGGGCATAATCGCGCCATTGCACCAGCCGCACCCCCAGCCGCCCGGCCTCCCGGGCGCGCCCCAGAATGCTGTGCGCGAGAAACCCCTCGAACATCTCCGGAAAAAGCGTCAGAATATCAATCTGCATACGAATCGAAACCACTCATTCTTTCAAGATACTCCCAACGTTCAATCCTTACCCCACGCCACAACGACCCGCTTGTCCACGCGCTTGATCTCGACCTTCCACCCCTTCGCCGAGAACGTCTGGCTGGCGGATCGTAAATCGCCCAGGTCGCGCTGACCGGCCACAGAACGCCAATACGTCACCAGCGCCCCCTGAAATTCCTCCGCGTCGCGACCCGTATCCCACGCCGTTTCCCAACAGAACCACCACGCCTTCCGGTCCCGTTCATAGACCGCATAGGCATCGTTCCCCCACCCGGCCGCCGCTTCGCTGGCAATACCGGCGCCCAGCCGCTCCTCAAGCAAGGTTCTCACCCCAAACTCGCCCAGCGTGTTGACCCGCAGGCGCTTGAAACCGTCGGGCGCCGGGGGAATTGCCGGCTGCAACGTCCCTTCCGCAATCTTTCCCCCTTTATCCAGAAGCGCCAGCGGCGCCGGCGTCTCACGGGTCCCGAAATATTTTTCGGCATGCAAGACCTCTTCGGTCGAACGGGGCGGATCGGTAAACAGGCGGGGCCGCCCGTCTTTCCCCCTGTTCACGGCCATCTGCACCAGCGCCTGTCCCTGGATGTACGGAAAAAGCAACTGCTGCCGGAAGAAATGCGGCGCGTTGTTCAAGGCCGACTGATCCATCAAAAGCGCCTGAGGCATGTCGCGCAGGAAACCGCCCGCCTCGTGCGCCACCACGTACTCGCCCAGCAGCGACATGGCGTCCCCTTCGGCGAGAGTCGAAATCGAGAGCGCCAGATCGTCATTTTCCTGCGACTCGATCCCCATCTTCCGCAGGTCGTAAGCCTGATCCTGCAACGCATGGCAAATCTCATGCGCCAGAATCGCCCGGGCCAGCGCGCTCCCCTCGATATCGAAGCCCTCGCGCACAAACAACCGTTTGCTCTCCGGGTCGTACAGCCCCCCCACCTGTTCATCCAGCAGCGATTGAATCATCTGGACCAGATCCAGATCCTGCGGGATCACCTCAAGGCTTTTCAGAAACTGCTCGAACCCGAGCCGCTCCGCGGGCGGCAACGACTTCTCAAAAGCTTTCTCGACAAGATTCTTCAACATTGCCGAATCCAGGTACCCGGACTTCAGAGGCGTCTTGCAGGGAATCCCGCGCAGGCTGGACACCCGGGCAGTCACCTCCGCAATCGTCTTCAACGCCGTCTGGGACTGGATTTCCTGAAAAGCGGGCAGAGTGGCAGAACTGACCGATTGCTCCTCCGCCCGGCTCCAACCCGCCGAGAGTAAAATCAAAACAAACAGGACACTCCCGACAGCCGTCGAAAAAAAAGACTCCACAATTCGATTCTTTTCCCATCGCGTTTGCATCTCTCAACCGTGTCCTTTCCGCCCGTCCGGGCGCCGAATCGAACGTTTCCCGCCGATTCGGATCGAAATCTTTATCTCCTCACTGCCCCCGACTCAATTCCTCCAGCCCCTTGCGGATCGTCTCATAATCGTCAAGGTTTTCAACGCGCGACTTGTATTGATCGAGGTGTTGCAACCCCTTGCGATAGTTTCCCAACCCCAGATAACACCGGGCGATCCCCAGAGCAGCCCGATCGAACAACGAGGACGCCATCACCTGCGTGTTCAGGTTCGGGCCAGCCTGATTCATCACCTCGTCATACCCCCGGGCCGCCGCGTCGTACTCCTTCTTGACCACCTGAATGTCGGCCAGCATCAACCGCGCCCAGGCAGCCTTGAGCGGATCGGCCTCAATCGGCCTCCGGCTCAACCGAAGCAACTCATCAAACGTCAACAAGAACCGCACACACGGATCCTCTGGATTCTTTTCAAACGCCCTCAGATAGGCCTCGCAGGCCTCCATCACCCGCAACCGCCGGGACGCCGCATGTCCGGCCAGGACGTCGTCCACAGCCGATGCGTACCGTTCCACCCGTTGGGACACCTCCGGAAAAGCGGCCTTATCTTCCACGCGATCCAACACCGATGCCGGGCGGCGGGGCAAAAGGTCCAGATTGGTCAACAACGGTTCATCCCCATATCCAGACTTCGGCGACTCGAATTCGATAAACGGCCGGTCTTCCGTGTTGATCACCTGCGTCAAACCGCTCAAGACCCCCTCGAAGTCCGCCATCGAACCCAGGTAACACGACAAAATTTTCTCCGGCGTATGCAGATAAAGCCCCTCGATGTCGGAGCGCACCTCGGGACGTCCCAACCGCTCGCGCATCCGCGCCAGATTGATCCGCAAGGGCTGTTTGGTCCCCAGCAAAAGCATGTAATGCGTCGGCTCGTTGTTCATGTACCAGAACGTCGTCTGCTCGCCCGGGAACACCTCGGCAAACGTCCGCAACGCACAGGCGAACACCTCCGGCGACATCCCCCCAAGCGGCATCCAGACCACCACCATGCCGTCGTCGGTAATAATCTTCCGGCACAACTCGAAATACTCTTTGTCGTAGAGATTGGCGTTCGACTTGTATCGCAGATCCGTGCAATCCGTCGCAATAATGTCGTAACGCGCCTCGGAAAACCGCAGATACGACCGGGCGTCGTCCAGAATCACCCGATAGCGCCCGCCGTGAAACTTTTTGCCGGACAACGCCCCCCCATCCCACTCATCCAGAACCCCGTGGTTCGAATCCTTGAGAAGAGACGCCATGCGGGGGACAGTCTCGCAAATCTCCAGGCAGTCCACCCGCTCCAGTTCCTGATAGCGCAAAAACGACCAGGACGCCCCACCCGAACCGAAACCCACCGTCAGAGCCGATTTCGGTTTCTCCAGAAACAGCATCGGAATGTGCGCCAGACTCTTCTGGTCCGTCAACAGAATCCGGTCCGTCCCCGCCACCCCCACGTTGTCCACATACAGGGTCCGGTACCCGATCGAGTTTTCCGCCACGGCCACGGTCGCCAGCGGCCCCTCCTCGTACCCCAGCATCTGATGCAGCGGCTTACCGTTCTCATCCGTTGGAAGATCCTGAAAGGCATATTGCCTTCCGTCCGACGCCCGGAAGAAAAACACCACCAGCGCCAGTATCGGCAACACCAGCCAGAAAAATCGGTGACGCCCGCTGTCCAGCGGATTCGCCACCAGCACCGCCGATCCCATCAGAATATAAACAAACCCCAGCGCCAGAAAGCCATGCGCCAACCCCAGCATCGGAATCAACAGAAAGCCCGCCGTGAAACTCCCCAGAATCGCCCCAACGGTATTAAACGCATACAGACGCCCAATCCCGGAACCCACCGACTGCAAGCGCCGCACACAAATCCGCGCCGCCACAGGGAAAGCCATCCCCATCAGAAACGTCGGGAAACCGATCACGGCAACCGTCAGGCCAAACACATTGAGAACCGACAGTCCCCAGTCAATCGTATTTGTTTCCATATTCAACGGATCGGGCAACGGAACCAGGGGTACCCCCCACATCAGCATGATCAGGGAAAACGCCCCAGCCAGACCTGTCAACACCTGCAACAACCCGAACAGCCGCACAGGGGAACGCTGCCGGTCAATCCGCGCCGACATCACGGCGCTTCCCGCAGCCAGGCCCACCAGAAACACCGTCAGCATCGCGCTGAACGAATAGGTCGTATTCTTCAAAAACTCAAACCGGAACACCAGCGCCCGGCTCCACAACACCTGATAGGCCAACGCCAGAAAACCGGATACCCCATACGCGCACAATACCAGACCCGGCATCCAGCGCGGCATCGCGTCCTGGTCTTCGCGATCCAGCGTATTCTCGTCCGTCCCGTCCATCGCCTGGGGCGCCGACTCCGAGACAACCGATTCTCCAGCCTCGAGAGCCGACTGCCAGCCCTCCGGCAAAGTCCTCTCCCATTTCCGCGAAAGCAACAACGCGAGCACACCCACTCCCGCACTGCCCGCAGCGGCGACCAGAATCGTGTGTTGAACCCCCAGCCACTCGATCAAGACAAAACCAGCCAGGAACGTTCCCACCACCGCACCCGTCGTATTCACCGTGTAGAGCGCCCCGATGCGCCCGCCCAACCCCGCGCTCCGGCGCACCAGGAAGCGCGAAAGCAGAGGCAACGTCGCCCCCATGCACGTCGTCGGAATCAGCAGCACAGCAAAACACAAGACAAATCGCAATAGACTCAACTTGAGGAACGAAGCGGAACCCGACGCATAGACCGCCCGATACAAAGGGTCAAAAAGCCCCAGCATCCACGGAACCGCCACAGCCGTCACGGCGATCGCCAGTTCAAGAACGCCATAACACAACAAAGGCCGACGCACACGATCCGCCGCGCGCCCCCCCAACAGGCTCCCCAACGCCAGCCCCCCCATGAAAGCCGCCAATACGGTCGAAACCGCATAGATGGTCGCGCCGAAAACCGTCAGAAGCACCCGTGTCCAGATCACCTCGTAGATCAGCCCACTGGCGCCCGACACCAGAAACACCAGCAGCACCAGCGCCAGAGAGCCTACCGACTGCCCTGGAGCCTCCCCTGCCACTCCCCTCGATCCCCCCCTCGCCCGCTCGTCCATTTCCGATTATTTCTCCCCGTGGGTTGAACTCCAGTCGCACTCTTCCACACCCGTTCTCCTGGAGCAGGGTACTATGACACGCCCCCCAAACCTTTTCAAGACAGAACCGTCCCCTCGGGAGGCACAACCACCTCGTGCGCAGACCTTGACACAGACTGGCGCCTCCCCTATAGTCCACCCTTACAGAGACAGACCATTTGTCTCGATCTGGACTCCGGAACGCGAGCCGCTCCGGGGGCATTTCTAGCGCAAGGCCCTTCCCCCTATGTTCGAAACCCTCAAGAACGACGCCTTTCAGGCCAGCATGACCCTTCTGAACCACCAGTTGGTTCTGCTCAACATCGGCAGTTTCAGCATTCTGGATCGCTCCCGGCAAGCGCTCGCCATTCGCCCCGCCCACAGTGCGTTCCACGAACTGGAACCGGAGAAAATGGCGCTGACCGGCCTCGACGGCCTTCCCCGGGACGGCTCCCCCGCCCCGGCGCCCAGTGTCCTGACGCACCTGCGGCTCTACGAAGCCTTCCCCGAAATCAACGCCATCGCCCACACCCACTCGAAATACGCCACCATCTTCGCTCAGGCCGGGAAATCCATCAAGTGCCTCGGCGCCACTCACGCCCACTTTTTCTACGGCGATATCCCCATCACCCGCAGCATGAGCCGCCAGCAAACCGAAAACTACGCCCCCGAACTCGGCAACCTCATCGTCGAGCGGTACCGCGACCAGAAACCGCTGGAAACCCCCGGCATCCTGATCCACGGCCACGGCGCCTACACCTGGGGGCGCACCCCAGCCGAAGCGGTCCAGAACGCCCTCGCGCTCGAATGGACCGCGGAACTGGCCTTCCGGACCCTCCAGCTCAACCCGGACATCTTCCCTATCGGCCTGCACCTGCTCGACAAACACTTCCACCAGGCGCAAAACCTGCCCGAACGCGAAGACTGACCCAACCACAGGTTCCCCCCAATACACACGAAGGGACACCCCGCATGTTCACTCCATCCCGTCTGCTGACCGCCGGTCTGATCGTGGCCACCGCCGCTGCCGCCTTTTTCTTCTTCTACAAGAGTGACGAAGAAAAAATTCGCAATCTCTTCAAAAAGGCCGAGGACTACATGCTCAAGAAAAAAGAGGAGAGCGTGCTCACCATGGCCTACCCCCTCCAGCAGATCACCGGTCTGGTCACCCCGGATCTGACGATCCAAACCGACCTGCCGCTCCTCTCCGGTCCCTTTCCCCCCGAGGAAATCGTGCGCGTCCTGGGGCAATTCCGCCTCCAGTTCGCCCGGCAGAGTCTGAAATTTCAGAACATCGCCATTCAGTTCCAATCCAAGACCGACGCCACCGCCCAGGCCAGAGCCTTCTTTGAAGGCGCCCTGACGGACGGTCAAGCAATCAACGAAGCGCGTACGGTCCATTGCACGCTGAAGAAAATCAAAAGACGGTGGTATATCTCGGAAGCGTCCACGCAACCCTGACAGACACTTTTCCCCTCAGAGAAAGACTTTGCCCCACCATCCCCGCCGGTTCAATGCGCCGCGCCCGGATCGTCGCACACCACAAAGAGCGGATGGTCCTTGGGAACGAACTTTATCTCATTCGTCGGCATGACATGAGCGGTCCCGAGCAGAAGTCCCTTCCTGGGATGGGTCGCAATCTTCTGGATGGTCCCCTGGTGGAAGGGGATATCCGCATAGCCCTGCGGACCCGCCCAGAAATACCCATAAACCCCCACATCCCCATAAATCGTTCCAAAACTGGGCGCGCCAAACTCCGACTGGGGGAGCAACCCGAGCGACAAACCGATCGTCCCGCCCCGCCTGCTCCCATCGAGCCGGGCCGAAACGGCCTGAATTGAAGGAATGGCCGTATGACTGAGCAGATTGTTGGGAACGATGTTGGCGCCCACGACGCGCAGTTTATCAACCCCTTGCGTCACAAAATTATACTTCCCACTCGCATCGGCAAGCGCCTCGGGCGTGACCCGTCCGATCCCGGCCATGCTGACAAACGTCTTGTCCTGAAGCGGCAGCGTGGTCCGGCATTTTTTCGAACTCACCTTCACTGAGGTCAAGGGAACATTCAGGATAATTGTGTTCTCCAGGATGACACCCGACAGTTGCACCGGCATCGGCGCAGACGGAGACGCCCCATAAATCCCCATCACCATCGTGGCGTATTCCGACAGCGTGGAGTTCGCCTGAGCCGAGACCTTGAGAGAGCCGAACGTGCGACCGGACTCAATGATATCGGCCCACGTCTTGTTGAACCGCACCTGCGACACCGAACCGCTGCACGCCAGATACATCACCCGAGCTTCCGAGTAAAATGTCCCCAGATCGGTACCGATCGCGACCGAGGGGATGGTCAGCGGCTCCGTCATGTAAACCGTACCAGCGGGCGCATTGGTGGAAGTCCCCGCTCCGTTGAACGTCACCCACGAGGGAATCATTTTGACGTACTGGATCTTGACATAACTGGCCCTGCTCGTCGAATCCTTCACGACGATACTGCGATTCAGGTCGGTCTCGATCGAACAATGCCGGTATCGGATGCGATAGCCGCTCGTAGCGGCGGCGGGGGAAACCAACCAGAAAGAGAGACCCAGAACGAAAATCCCGGCCAACAAAGAAACCGGGGTAATAAACGCGTGTTTCTTCATCAGATACCCAACCTTTCAAAAAAACAAGAATTGTTCCGGGAAAAATAGAAAAGAATCGAATGTCTGTCTCGGCTCCATGTAATCACTCCGGCGTTGTGCAGACCCAGAAATTAGGATGCGCGGACGGCGTGAACTTGATCGAACTGCCCGGCGCGACATGAGCGATCCCCCAGAAGAGACCTTTCTTACCGGTCGAAATGGACCCAATGGTTCCCTGGTGGTAAAGCGCCGAAGCCCGGTCTTGCGCAGGCGTCCAAAACCCGCCCTTCACCGCCACCTGACCGTAAATCGACCCGATACCGGGAGCGTCCACAACCATGTCCGACGCAGAACTGGTCAACCCCACAATCCCTCCCAGACTCATCCCGCCAAAATTGACCGAGACGGCCCGGATCTTTTCGATCGGCTCCAGACTCAGCAATCCATCCAGTTCCATATACCCGCCCGAGACCTGGAGTTGGGAAACCCGAGTAGTTTCGAATCGATAGGAGGTTCCCGTGTCGGCTCTTGCGGCGGGGGTCACACGCCCCAACCCTCCGACGCTGATGCAGCTCTGAGCGGGCACACCGGCCAGGCACTTTTTCGAGGTCACCTTGAACAACGCAATCGGATTTAGAGAAATTACGTGTTCGAAAACAACCCCCGACGCCTGGACAGACATGGGCGGAGAAGTGTTGGGGCCCATTGCAATCAGATAGCAGGTCGCATACTCCCAATAACCGGAATTGGCCTGAGCCGACATTTTAATCGAGCCGAACCGGCTGTTCGTCTGAATAATCTCCACCCCGGCATTTTTGGCCGTAAAGTCGGACAAAACGCCAAGATTCGCGAAATTCTTGATCTTCGCCTCCGTGTAGAATTTTCCCATATCGCCTTGAATCACAACGGCAGGAATCACCTGGGTAAATCGCAGATAGAGGGTTCCGGGAGGCGCATTGGTCGAAATATCGTTGACATCGAACGACAGTTCCTCCGGCAGTTTCTTCATGTACTGAATTTTGACCGAACTCTCGGCGCCCTGGGTGCCAATCTGCAAAGACTGATCCGGAGCCACCGCAATCGCACAACCCTTATACCGGATTCGATACCCGTACTCGCTGGCCGCAACAGCGCCCGCCATCGGAGTTCCCGACACGAGGAATACACAGATTCCCAACCACCCGACAACACACATTCCCAATGTTCTTTTTCTCATTTGCACATCATCCTTTCGCAGGGTCTATGCTCAGCTCAGGGGGATCAGAACCTTCACAAGAAAAGGGGATACACCCCTCACAAAACACCCGACGCACCAGTATTCTTCGAATTCCGACCGGGGAGACGACGGACACGCCCCATCTGAAAACAAAGAAATCCCCAGAAAAATTCCTTCATTTCCGTTTTTCCATCCCGCGTCTTCTTTTCCGGACAACCGGTCGAAGACACTGGAAGGGTAGCACAAAACCCGCCTGCACCTTGAATCCAGATGGGAATAATCGTTTCAGGCGGAAAGAAAACTTCCAAGTCCATCCGGCCTTCGTATAACCGGATTGATTATACTCCGGCAGCCGGAGGGAAGCAATCATGAATAACTGTGGTTTTGTTTACAAACGATTAAAGTCAACAACACAAAGGCGAAAACACTGATTTGGAACCCATCCAGACGGCCCACTTCCGGAACAGAAACCTCGATCCCCAAAATTGAAAACGCTCCCGGATATTTTCCGAGAGCGCGATTCAAGTATTCGCTTTAGATGGTGGAGGTATGGGGATTTGAACCCCAGACCCCTTGACTGCCAGTCAAGTGCTCTCCCAGCTGAGCTATACCCCCACTTTTCCGGGTACTCGATCCGCCTCTCTTCGAGGAGGACCCGCTGACGGTCAACAACCACCAGCGGGGAGTGAGTCTACGAATTTGAAGTGGTCGTGTCAAGAAGGTTCTTCCAAAAAAACGCATCTCTCGTTCGAAATTCCGTTCCGCTGAAACAAAGCGGCCCCGGTCTCGTCATCAGACCGGAGCCGCTTCCGAAACATCATGCCGACAATCTTCCAAATCCCCTCAATAAATAGCCCAGATCGTCGGGTCTTCGAGCGGCACGTTTTCCACCGTCACCTGAATGGAGAACGTCTGGGTGTCCTGACCGGCGCTGTTGGTCGCCCGAACGGTGATCAGGCCCGTATTGCCCAGATCGTCGTCCATCGGCGTTCCCGACAAGGTCTTGAGGCCATCGAAAAGAAGCCACGAGGGCAATCCCTCGATCGAAAAAACCGGATCGGGCGTTCCGGTGGCCGACAATACGTAGGTATAAGCCTGCCCCATGAAAACCTGCTCGGACGGAACGCTGGTAATCTTCGGCGCCACCGTGTCCGCCCCGAACGGAGTGGTCCCGGGCGTCGGAGTAGCCGCGCTCCAGTTCGTCGGTTCGTGTCCCCAGACACTGGACGCCAGACGCGTCAGAGAGCGGCCATACGGATCCTGCGCCGTGCCCCCATCGGCCAGCGCAGGCCAGGGCGCGCTGTCATCGTAGCGCAGTTCATCCTCCAGCAGATAAGGGATGAAAGTCGGCTCCTCCAACGGCGGTTCGTCCGGCCGTTCGAGCCGCACGCGCTCTCCGCCATTGCTCAACTGTCCCTTGAATGGTCCCAGCAACCGCACCGCATCCGTAATCCCATAAGCGGTGCGGAAATCGGCCAGTTTTTGTGCGTCCAGCGCATTCAGCGGATCGAACGGCGTCACCACCAGAACCCCGTACGGCGCCAACTCGACACCCGTGAGGGGGAATGTAAAAGAAACCCCGTCGCTCAAGCGCCAGTTGGCCAGATTCACGCTCACACTCGTCGGGTTGCAGATTTCGACAAACTCCAGATCGGCGGCGTTCAGGGCCGCTCCCGCATTGTACTGCACCTCGCTGATAATCACCGGTCCCACCCGCGGTCCGCTGTTCTCACCCCCCAGCGTCCGCGACACCATCGGGTACAGGATACCCGAACCGTTGGGCCAGCGGCCAAAGGACTCGCCATTCGCGGCGGCATCAAACGACACCCAGTCCACAAACAGACGCTTCGCTCCATCCGGCTTGATCAGACTCAGACGGTCTCCATGCGAGGAATCCAGCCCGAAAGCCACCTGCCCGGCGGGAGGCGCCGCCGGATTGAAATCGTCTTCGTTGTAAACCTTGTACGCGCCGGAAGCCAACGTCGTTCCGGACGGAAGCGGGAACTTGTAGAAATTCGCGCTCGAATCGCTCAGCCACCACCCGCTCATGTCCATAGAACCCGCAGTCGGGTTGAACAACTCGATGCTGTCCTTCAGGGGAAGATCGGTGTGCGTGAGCACCTCATTGATCGCAACCGACTGGACCGGCGGCGTACCGGCGCGGCCCGGCGAGCCCATGACATCCGTACTGGGACGCCAGTTCGACGCGCGCGCGTAATCGGCCAGCGGCGTCCCGTCCGGATCGCTCACCTCGAGCGAACTGCCACGCCCATTGGCCCGTTCGGGCCAATTGTCCGTCACCCCATACGAGAACGAGAACAGATCCGTCCCACCCGCGGCGGTCCGTAAAGTCACGGTCTCCCCCTCATTGCTCAAGCGCCCCAGATAGGGTCCAACGACCGGGACAGAAGCGTCGAGCCCATAGTACTGGCGGAACGAAGCAAAGTTGTTCAACGGGTCCGTACGAGTCACCACCAGGTAACTGTTTGCGGTCATCGTCGTCCCCAACGGGAACGTATAGTCAATCCCTGAAGTGAACTTGGCGCCACTCAGATCCAGCGTCGCCGTGGTGCTGCTGTTATACAATTCGACATATTCCATATCCGGGTTGGTGTCACCCGGATTGTACATCACTTCGCTCAGCCGCACATGATCGGAAAGCGTGACACTGGTTTCAGGCTCACCAGCCTCGAACTGCACCGGCATGGACCAGTGGCTCCACCGCCCCGTGTTGTCTTTGTGGCGGACGCGCACACGGTACGTACTCCCCACCCGCAACCCATCCGGAGGGATCGCGACCGAGGTATTGAAAGCCGTGATTTCCGGACTTTGCCAAACCGGCGTCACCTCGTACTTGAGCGGCTTGGCCAGAGGCAATTCCGGGCGCGGCGGCACGGGGGTTGTGTTGTCTTCCTCATAATACAGCCGCAAGTCCATGAAACAATCCGAACTGCCCGACAGATAAACATTCAAAACCTGCACGGCGATCGTATTGGTCCCGGCCACCAGTTGCGGCTGCGCCAGCATCGTCAAACCGATAAAATTATTGTCATCGATCGCCCGACTCGCCGTCGCCGTGTTGGCCTGCTCCTCGCCTCCCGTCACATTGTACGACGCCACCCACGTGCCATTGATCCAGACATTCACTCCGTCGTCAATCAAGCCTTCCAAGACAAGATCAGAAACCTTCGAGGGATCTTCCACCGTAAACGTCTTGCGCATATAGAAGGTCGAGTATTGCCCGCTCATCGTCAGTTGCGTTCCCATCGCAAGCGACGAATCGTACCCGATGGGCGCGGCGCCCGAGGCCCACGCGGAATCGTCGAAACCCTGCATCCGCCACGCCTTGGTGTTCATCGGCGACGGCTCCGCCGTCCCCGGAAAGTAATTCCAGGTCTCCCCCCCTTCCACCAGATCATGACGCACCCCGCCCCCTGTGCTGCCGGGATTGAGCGTATCCCACGCCTGGGAAAACGGCTCGACCTCGGCAATACGCCACTGCATGGCCCCGAACGTTCCGTTTCCATTCGGGTCAGAGAAGGCCGAAGACTCGAAAGTCAGGTCATTCACCGGGAACGAAGCGGGCGAAGCGGAACTGATCTCCGGACGCGCCGGGATACTCGCATCCGCCGCCAGGCTCGAGACCATCCAGTCGCTGCGGCTCATCACCCAGTCCTGCATGATCTTCACCATGCCGGCGAAATCCTTCGTCGGGGCAGCCTGATAGAAACGCCCCTGACCGGCTTTGTTCTGATTTGGGGACACATTTGTATAGGTCGGATACGCCGAGTCGGCCATGACCCAGTGGTAATCCCACATGGCCCGGTCCACATCCACAAAACTCGGCTGTCCGGGCTTGTAGATGAAGGATGCCGTTTCATCAATCAAAATCCCCCCCTGATCGGGATTGAAAAGCAGGTCGCACAACTCGCGCACCCGGTTGCGATACTCCATCGTCAGGTCGGCATTGTTGAAGATCCCTGCATTCGTAAAAGAATCGTTCGAGTTCCCATCATTGTAAGCCTTCGACCACGTCAGATCCAAGTCCCACGCGTACTGCGCCCACAACGCGTTCTCCGGATTCCGGTAGTAGAAATAGTTCTTTCCATAAGCGATATCGTAATGGTGAATCGCCTCGACAATCGTCCGGTAATTGTAATAGCCCCCCAGGTCCAAGTTGGCTCGCCACCAGGCGGACGTCGGATTGGCATTATAGCCATTTATGAACGTGTTGAGATCCGATTTGTCCGAAGGCCCCATAAAACCGAGATGATTCAGTTCCCCGGACCCGCCTTCCATCTTGTACAGATTGCCGTCCGGCAGATCGTGCTCGTCGAGGAAATGCCCATCCATTTGCTCATTGAGCATGAAAAGGCCCCAGAAATCCCCGTCAAACTGCGTTCCGGCGCTCGTCAGTGGGGAATGTGCGGCGTTCAATTCACCCTTCTCATTCGCCTCGTCAATAATCCGCAGCTGCACATACCCCGACTTCGCCGCTTCCAGGCCCGTCAACTCGAACAGACGCCACCCCACCACCTCGAACATCCCCTGTTCGCCGCGGTAGCCGAAACTTCCCTGCTGGATGCAGGCGCCCAGGTTGATCGTGTCCCACTTTTCCTTGTATTTTTCCCCCCAGTTGTCCCGTAACTGGATTTCGTGCCCCGTGAGCAGATTGATCTTCCACATGTTCTTGCGCATGGCATAACGCCACACCCCGCCACGCGGACGGAAATAAACGTGATCGAACACCTCGCCGTCATACACCAGAGTCCCGATATACAAATCCTGCGAATCGTGCGTCGGATCATTGTACTGGTCGAGCCAGGTACACTTCTCGACCGTCTGCTTCTTGCTGATGAGATGAAAGGCGGGCACCGAACGCATCGTTTCCGTGCTGTACGTCACATCCGCCGCCACACCCGGCCGTATCGAACCCGTCCACGTGGGAATGCCATCGTACACAAAGTAGGCAAAGTTCGGCTGCGGATCGTCGGCATAAGGCACCTGAATACTGGCGCCCTTCGTGTCGCTGGCCGTCAGACGATACCGCATCAGGGAACGATGCTTTTGCTTATAGGCCGGAATCCGTCCGGAATAAATCCCATCCCCGGCCAGCGCGTCACCCTGCGTCCCGTCGTCCACCATCGTAACCGCCGTCCAGGACGTATAAGACGCATCCGACTTGGCCACATAGGCTCCCGGTCGTACCGGCTGATAGCCCAGCGACACGCTCGCCACCCCATCGGGGTCCGTGATCTTCGCCGAAACCAGAAGCGTCTCTCCCGATTTCGGTTCTTTGGGTGTATGCTCGACCTGCCGGATCTGCGGCGGCACGATGGTCGAGAAGACACTGTTGACCCGGCTCGGGGTCGGATAGGCCGAACGCCAGCTGGCTCCCAGATTATTGTCCAGAGAAGGGTTCAGGAGTTGTATGGAACGCCCGCTTCCCGCACTCGTCGCCGGCACGGGATCGCCCACGGTCGGCCAGGGAAACCCCAACTGATACTCCACCTCATCCACCTTATCCCCCGCCGCATTGCGCAACACGACCGCCTCGCCCGTACTTTTCAACGCGCCCGTGAAAGGCCCCAGCGCCAAGGCCGCAGAAACAGAATACTTCGATACCACCGCCGCCGGCTCCTGCGCCACCACCACATAACTTCCCGCATTTAGAGACGTATTCGCCGGAAACTGATATGACACGCCGTCAGAAAAATACCACCCCGAGAGATCCACCCCCGAACCGCCCGCGTTGTACAATTCAATAAACTCGACATGCTGCGTGTTGACATCGGGATTGTAATGGATTTCGTTGATCACAACCTGCGCTCGCGCCACCACGGAAAACAGACAGAAAGCCGCCAGAAACAGAAAGAACCGCCCCAGCCTCCCCTTTTTGACAACAGACTCGGCAACCGGACAAGGCCCACAACAGGATGAAACGACTTGGAGCAGTTTCCCTTGAACGCACATCATAACGGATCTCCTGACGGGAGAGATGGTGACAAAAATTCTACAGCGAGCGGCGCCACCCCATAGATGGGAATACTCAGGTATGAAAGATCACTTCTCCGGTTTGAACCACAGATCGAGCACATCACCCGGATACAAATCGCTCGGCCCAGGTCCACCTTTGGCCGCTTCCGCGGGCATCGGTACAATCACTGAGAGACCATAGCGGGAAAAGTCTTGTTTGGGAAGCAACCGCATCGGATAGCGCTCGACCCGCGTACCAATCTGCTCGACCTGCGACACCAGAATCTTGCCCGGATAACGCCGGGAAATCATATGCACTTTCGTTCCCACCTCGATATCCCGGCAAAGCGTCTCGTCCACATAGGCCAAAATCCGGTTCGACCCCTCCGCATTGACCGTGAGCACGGGCGTTCCCTTGCTCACATTCATTCCCTCGACCACCGGGATATCGGATATCGAACCCGAGATGGGAGAACGCAACACCTGCCGAACGCCTTTTTTGAGTCCCTCGATCACCGACACCTGCACCTCGATGGACTTGTTCAAAGGCGCCAGAATCTCATCAATCGGAAAAGCCGTCAGTGTGGAAGTGGTCATGGAATCGCGCCGAGCGCGCGCTTCCTCGCGACGCCGCTGCGCATACTGGATCGCCTCCTTGTTCACCTCGATCTTCTTCGCCAGCGTATCGCGCTCCATGACCATGCTGTCGTACTCCTGAGGAATCCCGACCTTCTTTTCCTGCAGGCGCTTCTGATACCCCACCAGCACGTCGAGCCGCGCCAGAGCCACCCGGTCCGACGCCTGTTCCACCGTGCGATCCAGATAATCAATCTCGGCAGATTCGACATCCACCTCGAAACGCCGTTTCTCGGTCATCATGTCGCGCTGCTCCGAACGCTTCTCGGCCTCATAGTCGTAACGCAGTTTGGCGCGTTCCACCTCCAGACTCAAACGCAGTTCCTCGAGCTTCGACAGCGCAATCTGAACCTCGGCTTCGCGCACCGGATCCTCGTACACTATCTCAGCCACCGGATCGCCCTTCTGAACCCGCTGGAGTAACTGAACATCAATACGCTCGATCCGCCCGTCAATCGTCGGACTCACATCCGCATTGACCGCTTCCACGATCCCGACCGCCACGATTCCCCCCCGGAAAGCCCCGCGCGAGAGAACGTAAAGAATCAGAAGCGTCAACAGGAAAATCACCACCGGCAAATGCCGACGGGCGAAAAACTTCAGACGAACCGAAAACGGGGTGATGATGCTGCCTGGATTACCGTGGGATGGAACGCTCATACCTCACCCTGCTCCTCGTGCAACATGAAAGTGATCTGGGAAATACCGGAAAGGGACTCCAACTGCTCAACCAGATCATCGCTATAGGAAGGATCGCTCAACACCAACCGATAGACAATCTCGGCAACACCATTCTCCTGAAAACGCTGCGACACCAGGTTGACCCGACGGCAATACCGCTTCAACAAAGCCTGCACGTTGGCCACGCTCTGCTCTCCCTTGTTGATGGTAAAATGCAGATAACCATCTCCCGCCTCACTCGACGGGTCCTCATACAACATCTCGCCCGAAGGATCGCTCTGCGTTTGCTGCAACCACGACCCATTTCGGGAAGAATGGCCCGACGCGCCTCCCGCGGCGCTCCCTTCCAGCAAACCACCGCGCGACAGAAAGAAAATCCCCACAAGCGCCAACAGAAAAACAAGCGCCGGCGCATACCGGTGAGTCAGCAACTTCAACCGGTTTTCCCAAGTGACCGAGTTTTCATCCAGGTGGTTGTGGAAATGGACACTCATACCTCAGCCTGCTCCTCATGGAGTACGAACGTGATCTTGGAGATGCCCGAAAGGGACTCCAACTGCTCCACCAGCTCATCGCTGCGCGACGGATCGCGCAATACCAGACGGTAGGCGATCTCGCCGAATCCATTATCCTGAAAACGCTGCGACATGAGCTGCATCTGGCGGCAATAGCGGTTGAGCAGCGCATGCACCGTGGACATGGTCTGCTCGCCCTTGTTGATCGTAAAACGCAGAAAACCGTCGCTCGTGTGACGGCTTCCAAAAGAAGTCCAATGCAGGTACAACAACACAAAGATGAGGGCAAACATCCCCATCACACTGATCGTATAGATCCGCGTCCCCGTCGCCATCCCCAACGTCAACGCGATGAAAATGAACGCCGTGTCGCGCGTGTCCTTGAGCACGTTACGGAACCGGATGACCGACAGCGCGCCGATCAGACCGAAAGCGACCGCCAGATTGTTCCCGATCACCATCATCGCCAGACTCACACACATCGTCAGCAACACGAGCGACTGAACAAAAGCCCGTGAGTACGAAAGCCCCTGGTGGGTATAAATATACACCCATGCGATCATCTGCCCCTGGAGAAAGGCGGTCAGAAACACTCCCAGAATGTCGGCGAACCCCAGAGGAGTACCGCTGAAATTTCCCAATGACAGAATTTCCTTAATCCCACCCATGAAACACACTCCTGCGCGAATCAATCTATCATGATATTGCTGTACAACGGGTCCTCATTGTGATCCTGCTGATAGGCAAACAAACTCCCCTCGCGCTTCAACTGGTCCATACAGGCCACATACTTCGCAAACTCGGCCCGCAGCAACCCGAAGCGCTGCACCATCGTCCGGACCCAGCGGGGAAACGTATTGGTAAACTTGATCTCGAGAATCACCGGCACCACATCCAGATTCGTCCAGTGCGGCCCGTATGTCCAAACGGATTGATCGTACTCCGGCACCGGCAACGCCGCCAGATTTCGATCAAACGTGATCCGCACGGGCTCCTCGAGATTGCTCATATAGGCTTCGCGCGTGTACCGCACCATCGTCTGCGGCACCGCGCCTATGGCCTCCATCATGTCGCGGAACTGCCACAGGTTCTCGCGCTCCTTCGGCCCGGGCTTCAAAAAGGCGTTGAACGGCACCTCCTCGCGCCGCAGGATCCGATCCACCGTGTCGCGCGTTGTGATCGCCCGCTGCTTCAGAATCACCTGATTCACCCGTCGCTTGATTTCAAAAAAAACCGGATCTTCCGGCTTGTCCGTATAGCTGCGAATCCGCAGCTTGAAACGATTCTTTTCACCGCACTTGGAACTCCAGAAAAGCGACAGGCGGGGATTGTCCAGATAAACACTGTTGATCGTGTAGTCCTGCCCCCACTTGGTGTTCTTGTCCGTCATCAGGTAGGGCGCCATGTAATCCAGAACCATTTGCGCCATATGCTCAGTCAAATGGTACTTCGCCTCGAAACGCTGAGCGGTCGTCTGGTCCTCTGGCCTGTCAAACACAACCGCTTTAGACATTTCGCGCATCCACCTCCCATCCACACATCTGGCAGGAGACTCGATTTTACACAGAAATGACACCCCGGAACTCCAGGGGAAAGACCCAAAGAAAACCGCGCGAACGCGCCCCCAAACACCGCCACCGGCATCCAGACCCACCGGCTTTCCAACCGAACCGCCCAACACCCCGATCAAATATACCCCGACCTCTTGCGCCCGCACATACAGAACGCCCAGCTCTCTATTATTATCCAACCCCGTCCACCCTGTCAAGGATTACCCAATTGATTTGATTGAACAAACGGCACACATACCCCCTTGTAACCAGGTACGCTACCCAACGATTAGGCGCGTTCCGCTCCCCCAGACCGCCTCTCCGGCGCCCAACACGCTGAACCGATTCCTTCCGCAACAGGAAATCGTCTTCCCCGCCCCCCAGGATCTCCTCATATTGTCCAGAAAACCGGTCCTGTTGGGCGTTGGGGAGGGTCGGCGCGTGTGGACCCGCCCGGTGTGGGACCGGCCTCCGGCAGAAAATGATCCTCTGGGGGAATACAGACAATGAGAAGTTCCTGGCCCCGACCCCTTCCCAACCGCTTTCACATTTGACACCGTTGAGCCCAAATGAGATAATACCAACAATAAAGCGAGGAGGGAAATCATGACACAGGGGAACACGGAGCCGATCGAGTCGCCAAACGAAAACATCGAGATCGACGATGAACTCGAACTGATCGAAGAATCCAGCAACGAAATGGAGACCAACCAGGAACCCGAGCCGTGGATACTTCTGATCGTGGATGACGAGGAAGAAGTCCACCGGGTGACACGACTCGTACTGGGCCAATATGTTTTCGAAGGACGCCGCCTCCAATTCCTCAGCGCCTACGACTCCATCCAGGCCAAGGCTCTTCTGGCCGACAATCCCCAGATTGCGATCGTCCTGCTCGATGTCGTCATGGAAACCGAACACGCGGGTCTCGACGTCGCCCATTACATCCGCCAGGATCTCGAAAACCGCTTCGTCCGGATCATCCTGCGCACCGGCCAACCCGGCCAGGCGCCCGAAAACCGCGTCATCCTCGAATACGACATCAACGACTACAAAGAGAAAACAGAACTCACGACCACCAAACTCTATACCACCATCACCACGGCTCTGCGCAGCTTCCGCGACCTCTGGATCATCGAGCGCAGCAAGGAACGCCTGCGCTACGCCTACTCCGCCCTCGAAGAAGCCCACCGCGAACTCGTCGAACTCGACACCTTGAAATCCTCGTTCATCACGATCACCTCACACGAATTGAAAACCCCCATCAGCGTGGCGCGTGGCACCCTCGACCTGGTAGATCGGAAAATAGCCTCCGAACAACCCGAAATCCAGCGCCTCCTCGATATGGCCAGACGCTCCATGCGCCGACTGGAAAAACTCGTGGTCAACGCCGTCGAAATGCGCTATGCCGAACAGTACGCCTACACCCTGGCCACCAGCGAAATCGCCCTGCGGGATCTCGTGCAGAAATCCATCGAGCAAGTGGTCGTCTTTGTCGAACTGCGCCAACAAAAACTGGAATGTTCCATCCCCTCCGATCTTCCCAACCTCTACGTGGATGTGGAAAAAATCCAGGACGTTCTCATCAATCTTCTCATGAACGCCATCAAATTCACCCCCGACGGCGGAACCATCACCCTCACGGCTCACAACCCGGAGGACGGCACCGTCCACGTCCATGTCCGCGACACGGGAATCGGAATCTCTCAGGACGAAATTCACCACGTCTTTGACCCCTTCTTCTGCGGTTTCGACCCCTCCCACCACTCCTCGGGAGAATACGAATTTCAGAAACGCGGCCTGGGACTGGGACTGGCCCTGGCTCGAAACTTCGTCGAATTGCACGGCGGATGGATGAACGTCGAGAGCCAGCCGGGATCCGGCTCCGACTTCTATTTTGTTCTGCCCACCGCCGAAAAGACCCTGGCCGAAATCGCAGCAACCTCTTGACAGAACCCCTCAGAATCTCCAAAGTAATTCCGAAATTCCGGTACAGGGATGGACAAGCCTATGCAATTGTCAGGACAGACACACTTCCATAAAGCCAGCCTTATCGCGGCGTCAACATGCCTTCTCGCACTCTTGGCCCTGAATACCTGGGCGCAAGACGCCCCTCAGAAACCCCCGGAACCCGCCACTCGGCAGACAACCGCCCCGCTGACAAACGCCACCGACACACGCACCTACAAAATGGTCGTCTTCCTCCGAGGCATCGAATTCTGGAACTGGGCCTACGCCGGCATGCACGACGCGGCCCTAAGCATCGGACCCCACATCAAAGTGGAACTGGTGGGACCGGAAACCTGGGACTCCACCCGCGAGGCCATCACCATCCTGGACCTGGCCGAAAAGCGAGTCAACGGCATCCTCCTGACCGCAGGCAACTCCCACACCCTCGATCCCGCCATCAACAAAGCCATTGAAGCGGGCATTCCGGTCGTCACCTTCGACTCCGACGCCCCGCAAAGCAAACGCCTCGGATTCATCGGATCGAACAACTACAGTATGGGAGTCATGGCCGGAGAAACCATGGCCAAATGGCTCAAAGGACTGGGAGGCGCCATCGGCGTCTGTAACAACGAAGGCACCGTCCACCTTGAAGAGCGCCTGCGCGGCTTCCGCGACGGCGTCGAGAAAAACGCTCCCGGCACGAAAATTTACGTCCTCGACGACCGCGGCGACCAGAAAGCCTCCGAACGCAATTTCAAAGTCCTGCTGACCACCCACCCCGAAATCCGCGGGCTTTTCGGCACCCACGGCGAGGCCGGACCGGCCGCGGCCAAGGCCATGCGCGAAATGAACCTCCAGAGCAAAGTTCAGATCCTCGCCTTCGACTTCGGCAAACCCGTCCTCGACCTGATCGAAAAAGGCGAAATCCGCGGCACGGTTGCCCAGAACCCTTATCTGATGGGCTATTACGGCTTCCTGATGATGTATGGGGCCTCCAACCCCCTCCAGGGCGCCACCGCCGTGCCCGGCCTCCACGGGTTCAGCCCCGTTCCCCCTCTCATTGATACCGGCTCGCGCATTCTGGGAAAAGACGACATCGAACAGCTCAAGCGAGTCCCCATCCCCGAATGACACCCGCCACCGGCAGGACGTAAAACAAGCGGAGAGAAACCATTATGCGCCACCTGACTATTCGCAGCAAACTGATCCTCTTCATCAGCGTCATCGTCCTGGTTTCCACCTTCAGCCTCACCATCGCCACCGCCCTTCTGACATTCCGGCAAACCCGGGAACAAAATGAAACGCGCCTGCAAACCGCCATCACCAGTTTCGAGCGCGACCTCACCCGTCTGCTGGACAACAACAACCGGGTCTTCTCCGACTTCGAGAAAAAACGCGACATCGCTCAGGAATTCCGAGCCATGTCGCTCATCAACTACCCCTCGGAAAGCGTCCCTCTCAACATCCGCGACCTCGCCATCGCCCTGAAGGCCGAAAACCTCGGTTACTACTTCCAACCACAGGGAAACGCCTATTCCTGGATGAGCCATTTCTACGCCCAATCCCTCAAGGGAACCGTTGCCATTGAACGAGAAGACGGAGTCAGCACCCACTACACCCTCTACGGGCAGGATGAAAAAGGACTGCCCGTCCGGACCGCGCTCGACGGCATCCCCAAACTCTTCCCCGAAACCCACACCTCCGCCACTCAGGCTCTCGCCCTCGAAATTAAAAACGACCAGATCGCCCTCATCGCCCATATCCCTTACAAGTGTACCTTCTCCGATGAGGTCTATCGTGTCCAACAAGGCGACACCCTCGGCCATTTTGTCCTCGAAAGCAAACTCGGACTCGACCTGGTGCAACTCGGAAGAAACCTCGGCGTGCAGTTCAACATCTATACCGCCCACGGAGACATGGGCGAAGGCGAACTCGACATGCCCGCGTTCAACCCGCAAACAGACCTCGTCTCCCCCAAAACGGTTCAGATGTTCACAGACAAAACCGGACAACGCTATGACACCATCCTGGCCCCCATCGGGTACAATAACGAAATACTCGGCTACATCGGGGCCAATATCTCCCAGAAAGAAACCGTCCGAAAAATCGTCGAAATCATCCGTGTGAACGCCATCATCGCCCTCTCCGTCCTCACGTTCACCATCGTGATCATGATCCTCCTCGTGGGCCAACTCACCAAACCCATCCAGAACCTCACCCACTCGACCTCCGAAATCGCCGCCGGAAAACTCGACGAACCTATCCCCATCCACGGAAACGACGAACTCGGCGTCCTCGCGCAAAGCTTCGACCACATGCGCGACTCCATCCGCCAGAAGATCAACGACCTCAACGAAGAGATCGAACTGCGCCGCGAAGCCGAAGCCGAACTCCAGAACCACAAGGAAAGACTTGAAGAACTCGTTGAGGAGCGCACACGCGACCTCGTTCAGGCCAACCAACATCTCCAACTCGAAATCGCCGAACGCCAGCGCGCCGACGAGGCCCTGGTCCAGGAACGCAATCTCCTGCGCACCCTCATCGACATCCTGCCCACGCGCATCTTTGTCAAGGACCGCAACTGCCGCTACCTCATCATCAACTCCACCCAACTCAAATACCTCGGCCTGACTGCGCAGGAAGAAGCCCTCGGCAGAACCATCCTCGACATCCTTCAAGACGAACTGGGCTACCAGGCCGACGGCGACGACAAACGCATCATGTCAACGGGCGAGTCCGTGTACAACCGCGAAGAAATGTTCACCAACGACGACGGCACGCCCCTCTGGCTTGTCTCCACCAAGGTGCCCCTCCTCGACCTCAAGGGCGAAGTCATCGGACTCGTCGGCATGAGTTACGACATCACCGAACGAAAGATCGCCGAACAGGAACTGGCCCGCCACCGCGACCACCTCGAAGAACTCATCCAGGTCCGCACCCAGGAACTCGTTGAAAGCAACGCCCAACTCGAGCACGAAGTCACCGTTCGCCGCGAAGCGGAACAGGAACTCGCCCGCCACCGCGATCACCTCCAGGACCTGGTCTCCGAGCGCACCGCCGACCTCAACGAAACCAACCGCCGCCTTCAGGATTCTCTCGCGCGCCTCCAGCAGACCCAGGCCCAACTCGTAGAATCCGAAAAAATGTCCTCGCTCGGAAGCCTGGTGGCCGGCATCGCCCACGAAATCAACACCCCCGTCGGCATCGGCGTCACCGCCGCGTCGCACCTCGAACAGGAAACCCGCGAAGTCTCCGAACTCTTCGCCCAGAATCAACTCAAAGCCTCTTCCCTGCGCTCCTTCCTCCTCATTGCCAAAGACTCCTCGAGCATGATTCTTTCCAACCTCATGCGCGCAGCCGACCTCATCCAGAGTTTCAAAAAAGTCGCCGTGGACCAGTCCAGTCAGGAACGCCGGGTCTTCAACCTGAAAAGCTATATTGACGAAGTGCTCCTGAGCCTGCGCCCCAAACTCAAGAAGACGTCCCACACCATCACCATCAACTGTCCCGACGACCTCTCGCTCGACAGCTACCCGGGGGCTTTCTCTCAAGTGCTCACCAACCTGGTCATGAACTCCCTCGTCCACGGATTGGAAAATGTCGAGAACGGCCAGATCCGCATGGACATCCATCAGGAAAACGGCATGCTCCACCTGCGCTACAGCGACAACGGAAAAGGAATCCCGAAAGAATTCCTTCAGAAAGTCTTCGACCCCTTCTTCACCACGCGCCGTGGAACCGGCGGCAGCGGGTTGGGACTCCACATCCTCTACAATCTCGTGACGCAGACCCTCGGGGGGCGGGTCAACTGTTCCAGTGAACCGGGACAGGAAACCGTCTTCTCCATCGTCTGCCCTCTCTCCCGTAACAACCTGGCGCCCGTAAAGGAAGAAGAAGAATGCTTGTGAGCGACGAACTGTTTCTGGCCGAAGAAGAAAACGTCGAGCAACTATCCGACGCGGACAAACCCTGGAAAATCCTCGTCGTGGACGACGACGAGGAAGTCCACAACCTCACCCGTCTGGTCCTGAGCCGCTACACCTTCAAAGATCGCCCCCTCGAATTCATTGACGCCTTCTCGGCCCGGGAAGCCCGCGAGAAAATCCGTCAACACCCCGACACCGCTCTGATCCTCCTCGATGTCGTCATGGAGGACGAATACGCCGGCCTCGAACTCGCCCGACAGATCCGCGAAGAAATAGACAACCAGCTCGTCCGCATCATCCTGCGCACCGGCCAACCCGGCCAGGCGCCCGAAACAAAAGTCGTCATGGAATACGACATCAACGACTACAAGGAAAAAACCGAACTCACCGCAAAGAAACTCTTCACCACTGTCACCGCCTCCCTGCGCGCCTACCATTCCCTCATCACCATCGCCAACATCCGCGACGAACTCGAAGTCACCATTCAGACCCGAACCTCCGAACTGCGCGACACCAACCAGAAACTCGAACAAACCCTCAAAATGATCCGCGAAGACGAGGAAGCGGGCAAACGCCTCCAACTGCGCCTCCTGCCTTCCAACAACCTCAATATCCCCCCCTACTCCTTCAGCCGCTATCTGGCCTCCTCGCTCTCCGTCAGCGGCGACTTTCTCGACTATTTCGAAATTGACCCCGACCACATCGGCTTCTACTGCGCCGACGTCTCCGGACACGGCGTTTCCTCCGCCTTCATGACCATTATCCTGAAAACAATTGTCAGCAGCTACCTGCGCGACTATAAAACCGGCAAAGATCAATCTCTCCTGGACCCCGCCGCCATCTTGAAACGCCTCAATTACGAACTCCTCTCCGAAGACTTCGGCAAACACATCACCCTTTTCTTCGGCATCCTCGAGAAAAACACCAACCGTCTGACCTTCGCCAACGCCGGACAATTCCCCTTTCCCGTCCTGACCACCCCGGACGGGAAAACCCAACTCATCGAGATTCGAGGCACTCCCCTCGGGCTTTTCGACTTCTCGCAATACGAAAACCATGATATCGTCCTCCCCGACGAATGCCTCCTCACCATCTGGTCCGACGGCATTCTCGAAATTCTCCCGGGAAACGAAACGGCGGAAAAACTCGAACGCCTCCAGTTTCTCACACACGACATGGACCAAAATCTCAGCGAGGTCATCAGTCTCTCCGGCATAGACCTGCAAGTGGGACTGCCCGACGACATCACCGTCCTCATGATTAGAAGGAGAAAACCAAATGGGTAAGGGAGAAATCCTGTACGCAACCCAGGGCAACACCTGCTTCATCAAACTGATCGGAGACATCCGCTACACAGCCGGACTCGGTTTCGACTCCTTTATTGACAACCTCTTCAAAGACACGGCCTGTCAGGATGTCTTTATAGACCTCACCGAAACCCAATCCATAGACAGCACCAACCTGGGACTCCTGGCCCGCATCGCCCGCCTTCTCAGGCGCCAGTGCGGCCACGTCCCCACCCTCTTCTCCTCCCAGGACTCCATCAACCAGCTCCTGCGCTGCATGGGATTCGACGAAGCCTTCGTGCTCCTTTTCGACAGCGCGGATGAACCCGCGCCCGAGCGCTTTGAACACGTTCCCACCGAAAAAAAAGACAGACAGCAAATGGCCTCCATGATGCTCGAAGCCCACAAAACCCTCATGGAACTCAACGAACGCAATCAGGCCGTCTTCAAAAACGTCGTGGACATGCTCTCGGAAGAATTGAAAGACAAACAGGCCAACCCCGAATAACGGGAAGAAAAGACATCGAAAATTCCGCCGGCTTGCAGGCCCAGCCTGACCCCGGCGGCAAACGCTTTCACCCCACACAAAGCACGAGAGGCGCACACACGCATGGCAATGGACAACGACCCAATCCTCTTCCCCGATGAAGACAACCTCTTCCTGGCCGCCGAAACCGGAGAAGATACACAGACTCCCCGCTCCACCCGGCCCTGGAAAATCATGATCGTGGACGACGACCCCGAAGTCCACAGCATCACGCGCCTGGTCCTCGCCCGCTACACCTTCGAGTCCAGTGAACTCCAGTTCCTGAGCGCCTACAGCGGTGAACAAGCCAGAACCATGATCCAGCAACACCCCGACACGGCCCTCATCCTCCTCGACGTCGTCATGGAGACCGAACACGCCGGACTCGACGTCGTCCGCTTCATCCGCGAGGAAATCCACAACACCTTCGTGCGCATCATCCTGCGCACCGGCCAACCCGGCCAGGCCCCCGAAAACACCGTCGTCATGGAATACGACATCAACGACTACAAAGAGAAAACCGAACTCACCGCCAAAAAACTCTTCACCACCGTCACCGCCGCCCTGCGCGGCTACCGCGACCTGCGCGCCATTGAACGCAGCCGGATGGGCCTGCGCCAGATCATAGACTCCTCGGCCAGCCTCCTCGAATTCCGTTCCCTCAAACGCTTCGCCGCCGGCCTTCTGACCCAGTTCACCGCCGTCTTTCACCTCGAAGAATCCGCCCTCTACGCCCACGAATCCGGACTCGCCGTCGTCCAACAGGGAGAAGAATACCAGGTCCTGGCTGGAACCGGAGATTTCACCTGTGCGACCGATAAACCCCTGCGTGACGCCGTCGGCCAGGACGTCCTGGCCCTCATCAACCAGGCCGCCCGGGAAGGACACAGCGTCTTCTCCGAAAACCACTACATCGGGTTCTTCCGCACGCGGAACAACTCCTGCAATCTGCTCCTCCTCAAGGGACACCACCACCTCACCGAACTCGACCGCGACCTCCTCACCGCTTTCGAAAGCAACATTGCAGCCGCCTTCGACAACGTGTACTTCAACCAGGAAGCCCGCAACAACCAACGCGAAATCCTGGGCGTCCTGAGTGAAATCATCGAACGCCGAGCGCCCGAAGAAAGCAACCAGGCCCGCCGCGTCGGAAAAATCGCCCAACGGCTCGCCCGCAAAACCGGCCTGAGCGAACACGAAGCCGAACTCCTCCAACTCGCGGCGCCCCTCCAGAACGTTGGAACCATCAGCCTCCCCGACACCCTCCTGCGAAAAACGCCCCCGCTCACATCCGACGAAATGGAAACGCTCAAAACCCACCCCATGATCGGCCACACCATCCTGAGCCGAAACAAAGGCGATCTCCTCCAACTCGCCGCCACCATTGCCCTTCAGCACCACGAGCGCTGGGACGGAACAGGCTACCCCCAGGGACTGGCCGCAAACCAGATAGACCCAATGGCCCAGATCGCCGCCCTGGCCCACGCATTCGTCACGCGGGGACAGGCAAACCCCGGCCAAACCACCCGCACCCCCCAGGAACTCGCAGAATACTTCCAGGCCGAACGTGGAAAAAAATTCGACCCGACCCTGACCGACCTGCTTCTCAAGTCCCTCGACGAGCTCCACCCACTCATCGCCAGTTGAGACTCTCCGTAAGAAACACGTTAGCCTCCCTCTCGTTCAAAACAAAACACCCCCGCCCTGAGAATTTCCTCAAGGCGGGGGCGTTCAATTGTTCTTCTCAAAAAAAACACAACCCGTGTGGGACCGCCGCCTCGGCGGTCCTATCGCTTCTTGCCCCCAACAGTCTTTAACGCCGCCAGCAACTTCGGCGCCGTGTCCAGAGGACTCACCTTGTAGAACGCCGCCGCAATGCGCCCGTCACTCCCGATCAGAAACGCCGAACGCACCACCCCCCAGTACTTCTTCCCATACATCGTCTTCTCGGCCCACACCCCATACGCCTCGCATACCGCATGCTCCGTATCGGCCAGAAGCGGAAAACCCAATCCATGCTTCTCGTCAAACTTCCGCTGCAAGTCCGGCGCGTCCGGACTGATCCCCACCGCCGCCACTTCCAACTCGCCCAACTCCCCCCGGGCATCGCGCACCGCGCACGCCTGCACCGTACACCCGCTCGTGTTCGCCTTCGGGTAGAAAAACAGAACCAGCGGCTTCCCCGCGTAATCGGACAGCCGATGAAGCCGCCCCGCCTGGTCCACCAGGTCGAAACCCGGCGCCCTCATCCCCACCTCCAGCTGCGCCATCGGAAAACCCCTTTCGTCCCGGAATTATGTGCCACTCTCACCCTACTTCCGAATCACCCGCGTGTCGCAGATCAGGTCATGCAGAGACCGCTTCTCGTCATCGAAAGCCGCAATGATATACCCGATCATCAACGTCAGACCACTCAACATTTCGGCCCAGAAACGCCCGAACGCCCGCAGATACGTCACCTGGCCGCCATCCGGACGCACCACCTGCAACCCACACACCATCTTCCCCGGAGTCGCCCCATATTTCCCCACAAAAAACGTCTTGTACGAAACCGATATCACCAGTTGCACAAAGGACTGACAAAGAGAATAAATAAAATTCCCCATCACGACGGAAAAATCAGGACTCTGCTCCGCCATTCCCACGTCGAAATTAAACAACGGCTTTCCCATCACCACGCTCAGGAGTAACAGAGGAAACAATTGGATGAAAAACAACACAAATCCATCCAGAATCTTCGCCAGAAACCGAATCCAGAACCCCCCATACTCGAAACGAGGCTCGACAAAGGCGCCCGGACGGGGCGACTGAAACCGCGCGTCCCGGCACTCCTGGCATATCCATCCACTCCCCGAATCCACCAGGGAAAAGCGATCGAACAAACGCCCGCAGTCGGAACAAAACGTCTGCGAACCCGTCGTCCCCCCGCCGGGCGAAGCGCCGGGCATCATGATGATCGTCTCCTGCTCCGACGGATTCTCCAACGGGAAAAGCGCCTGAACCGCTCGATACGGTTCCCAGTTCTTCATCTCCGCGCACCAGACAAGTGTGTCGCGCTTGATCACCCCCCGACCCACCAGATCCCGAAAAGCGGATTCCGTCACCGGACCCATCCGAGCGCCATTTTCCACGTAATACCAGTCCATGATCTCTCACCACCCTTTCGCCCAACGGGAACCCGACTTAAAACCCCGGTTCCCTGTCTCCCACCCAAGCCGCTCAAAATACTTCCGAAAAACGGCCACAACAAAACTCATCCGACCTTCCTGAACTGGTCGGTTGTCTTCCGTAAATCTACCGAAGGGACACCCCGCCTGCAAACAAAATCGGGACAAACCCCGGGAAAATTCGGTTCTTTGTTCCTTTTTCCCCTCCATCCCGGAAATGCGGTTCCGAGAATTCCACAGCCCCCTTCATTCCAATTCCCCATTTGCGTTCCGCGCTCCGCAATCCTGTCGAATTCTGCCACGAAAACTTGACTTTCCAAGCCCGAGACGGGATAGTTCAAAAAGCGTGTGTGCCCGAGTGGACAACGGGCATGGAAGAGACATGACCAGCAGGGGAAAGCGCTCGTAAAGAAGGCGCGGTTCAATGGAACACAACCAAACATTATCCTCAGATAAATCAGTTCTTTGTGAAGCGATCCGATGTGTCGCGCGTCCGCTTTTCCTGACCCTACAGGACGGCGCCGTCGCTGTTTCGGACGCGGCCGCATGGGACGAATCCGCCAACACCGCCTACATCCCCCCGGTCCGGCTTGAAAACCTCGGCGACCCGACCTTCTGCGCCGACTACGGCCTGCGTTACCCCTACATAGCCGGTTCCATGGCCAACGGCATCAGTTCCTGCGAAATCGTGGAAGCCATGAGCCGGGCGAGGATGCTCGGCTTCTTCGGCGCGGGCGGCCTGAGCCTCACCGACGTCGAACGGGCCATCGAACGCATCACAACGAACCTCCCGGTCGGATCCCCCTTCGGATTCAACCTCATCCACAGCCCCCACGAACCGCACCTCGAAGCGGCCCTGGCAGATCTCTACATCCGCCGCCATATCCACCTGATCGAAGCGTCCGCCTTCTTGGACCTGACCCTGCCCCTTGTGCGCTACCGCCTCCACGGCATCCACCGCGCCGACGGGCGCGATCCCCTCTTTCAGGCTGGCGAAATCATCACCCCCAATCGCGTCATGGCCAAGGTCTCCCGCGTCGAGGTGGCCGCCAAGTTTTTCGCTCCACCCTCCGAACGCTTCCTGCGCGAACTCGTCAACAGTGGCGACCTGACCCCGGAACAAGCCCTTCTGGCCGCCCAGGTCCCCGTCGCTCAGGACCTGACCGCCGAAGCCGACTCCGGGGGCCACACCGACAACCGGCCCGCGGTCACTCTTTTTCCCACCATCCTGGCCCTCGCAGAACGTCTGCAAGCCCAACACCACTACCCCGTCCCCCTGCGCATCGGTCTGGGCGGGGGCATCGCAACCCCGCTGTCCACAGCCGCCGCCTTCGCCATGGGCGCCGCCTATGTCGTCACCGGCACCATCAACCAGGCGTGTGTTGAATCGGGAACTTCCCCAGTGGTGCGCCAGATGCTGGCCGAAGCCGGTCAGGCCGACGTCACCATGGCCCCCGCTGCCGACATGTTCGAGATGGGGGTCAACCTCCAAGTCCTCAAACGCGGCACCATGTTTGCCATGCGCGCCGCCAAACTCTACGAAATCTACCGCTCGCGCAACAGCCTCGACGAAATCCCGGCTGCCGACCTCGCCACCCTCGAGAAAACCATTTTCAAAGTTCCGCTCGACGAAATCTGGCGTCAGACCTGCGAATTCTTCCAACGCACCGACCCCGCCCAGATCGAACGCGCCGAACGCGACCCCAAACACAAGATGGCCCTCACCTTCCGCTGGTACCTGGGCCTCTCGGCCCGCTGGGCACAGACCGGAGTCCCCGACCGCCGCATGGACTACCAGGTCTGGTGTGGACCGGCCATGGGCGCCTTCAATGAATGGACCAAAGGCTCTTTCCTCGAAAAACCGCAAGGACGAGAAATCGTCCCGGTGGCCATGAATCTCCTGTACGGCGCCGCCGTCGCCACCCGGCTTCACTACCTGCGCGCCCAGAGCATCCGCCTCGAACCGCAGACCGTACCGCTTATCCCCCTGGAACTTGGACAGATTGAGGAGTACCTGAGTTGAGCAGCAATCCCGACGTCCCGTCCCGTGTCCCAACCAACGACACGGACCCTAGCGCCCCGACACAGTATCCCCAGCCCGTCCCCCTCGCCATCGTGGGAATGGGGTGTCTTTTTCCCAAAGCGGAAGGCCCCTCGGCTTACTGGGCCAACATCCGCAAGGGAGTGGACGCCATCACCGACGTCCCCGAGACCCACTGGAATCCCGAAGACTACTTCGACGCCGACCCCAAAACCCCCGACAAGATTTATGCGAAGCGGGGCGGCTTCCTCAGCCCCGTGGACTTTAACCCCATGGAGTTCGGCATCGCTCCCAACGCCCTTGAAGCCACTGACACCACCCAGCTGCTCGGCCTCATCGCCGCGCGCGAGGCCCTGCGCGACGCCGGCTATGGCCCCGACCGTGCCTTCGACCGCGACCGCGTCAGTTGCATTCTGGGCGTGACGGGAACCCTTGAACTCGTCCTGCCCCTCGGGGCGCGCCTCGGCCACCCCCTCTGGCGGCGGGCCCTGCGCGACGCCGGAGTCCCCGCCGAAGTCGCCGATGAGGTCGTCGAACGCATCGCCGCCGGGTATGTCCCGTGGCAGGAAGCCTCCTTCCCCGGCCTTCTCGGAAATGTGGCGGCGGGCCGCATCGCCAACTTCCTCGACCTGGGTGGAACCAACTGCGTCGTGGACGCCGCCTGCGCCAGCGCGCTCGGCGCCGTCAACATGGCCGTCATGGAACTCCAGACCGGTCGCGCCGATATGGTCGTCACCGGGGGTCTGGATACCTTCAACGACATTTTCATGTTCATGTGTTTCTGCAAGACCCCCGCCCTCTCGCCCACCGGCCACGCCCGTCCCTTCTCCGATCAGGCGGACGGCACCACCCTGGGCGAGGGCCTCGGCGTCGTCGTCCTCAAACGCCTCGAAGACGCCAAACGCGACGGCGACCGGGTTTACGCGATTATCAAAGGAATGGGATCGTCAAGCGACGGCAAAGGCCTCGCCATCTACGCCCCCAAATCCGAAGGACAGGCCAAAGCGCTCCGCACCGCCTACAAACAGGCCCGGGTCACCCCCGACCAGATCGAACTGGTCGAGGCCCACGGAACCGGCACCAAGGCGGGCGACGCGGCGGAAATCCAGTCCTTGACCGATGTTTACTCAAAGCCCGACAATGTTCTATCCTGGTGCGCCCTCGGCTCGGTCAAGTCCCAGATCGGCCACACAAAAGCCTCAGCAGGCATCGCGGGCCTGATGAAAGTGGCTCTGGCGCTCCACCACAAAGTCCTGCCTCCCACCATCAAGGTCGAGCGGCCCACCCGTTCCCTTGAGGCCGGGAAAACCGCCTTCTACGTCAACACCCAACCCCGGCCCTGGATGCCCCGGCCCGACCATCCCCGTTACGGGGCGGTCAGCGCCTTCGGGTTCGGCGGCAGTAACTTCCACTGCCTGCTGGAAGAACACAGCCCTGAAAAGACTCAAGTGGACTGGGATCAGGACATCCAGATCCTCCCCTTCTCAGCCCCGGATTCAACTTCTCTGGCCACAAGCGTCCACGAGTTTTCCAAACGCCTGACCGACAGCGCCTCGACAGCCTCTTCCCCCTCCAGATCCTGGGAACGCTTCCGCGCGCTGGCCGCGCGGCAACGCGCCGATTTTCAGGTCGGCGACGAGTGCCGCCTCTGCCTCGTCGTGGAACGCGAAACGGCCGACCTGCCCAAACTCCTCACCGACACCCTCCAGCGGCTCCGTCAGCAACCCGACGCCGCCGTGTGGAACCTCCCGGCGGGGGTCTGGTTCCAGAAGGGGGAAGCCAACGGCAAACTGGCCGTTCTTTTCCCCGGGCAGGGCGGAACCCGCACGGGCATGTTGCGCGACCTCGTCTGCCAGTTCCCCGAAATGCACCGCCTGCTGGCCGAAGCCGACCAGTGCTTCGCCACTGATCGGGGAGGCAACACCCGGCTTTCGGACAAACCCCGTCTCAGCGACCTGATCTTTCCCCACCCGGCCTTCACCCAGGAGGACACCGAAGCCAACGATCAGGCTCTGCGCGCCACCGACGTGGCCCAATCCGCCATCGGCGCCCTCAGTCTGGGCGCCTGGCGCGTCCTCGAACGTTTCGGCATCCAGGCCAGCGCCTTCGCCGGGCACAGCTACGGCGAACTCGTCGCGCTTTGCGCCGCAGGCAGTTACGACGAAAAGACACTCCACCGACTCTCGGCCATCCGGGGCCGTCTCATGACCCAGGGCAAAGGCGACCCGGGCGGGATGCTCGCCGTACGCCAGAGCGCCGAAGAGTTGGAAACCTTCATTCGGGAAGAGAAACTCGACCTGATCGTCGCCAACAAGAACGCGCCCAATCAGGCCATCCTGTCCGGACCGACGGAAGCGATCGAAACCGCCCAGCGCCTCCTGAAGGAACGCAAAATCCAGACAACCCGTCTGGCCGTCCCGGCCGCGTTCCACAGTCCGGCCATGTCGCACGCGGAAGAGCCTTTCCTCGAAGCCCTCGGACGCGTTCCCTTTGACAAACCCGACTATCCGGTTTACGCCAACACCACCGGCGAAGTCTATCCCACCGATCCCGTCAAGGCGCGGCTCCTTCTGGCCGGACAACTCGCCCGGCCCGTCGAATTCATCCGCGAGATCGAAAATCTCTACGCCGCCGGAATCCGCACCTTCGTCGAAGCTGGCCCTGGAGCAACCGCTACAGGACTGGTTCAGGCCATCTTATCTGATAAACCACACTCCGCTTTGTCTGTGGACGCCTCGCGTGGCAAACGCTCCGGTTCCTCGGACCTCGCGCGTCTTCTGGCCCAACTGGCCGCACTCGGCCACGCCGTCGCCCTGGAAAAATGGGACGAACCCGCCCTCGATATCGAAATCGCCGAAACCGGGAAAAAACCGGTTCTGACCATCCCCATTTGTGGCGCCAACCACTTCAAACCCAAGCCGCCCAAAGCGCCCTCCACCCGGAAACTGATAGACGCCAACACGCTTCCGGCGACACCGGCTCCCGTCAGCACCCCGTCCACTCCCACTCCGATTTCCCAACCGCTGGGAATTCAAGGTTCCGCCCCGACCTTCGACTCGCAGGCGCTCGCCCAGATTCTCCGGGCGACTCAGGAAAACATGACGGCCCTGCAACAGATGCAGGAACAAACCGCCCGCCTCCACACGCAATACCTTCAGGGCCAGAACGCCGCCCAGCAATCACTCCAATCTCTGATTCTCCAACAGAACGCGGTCGTTCAGACCTCGCTGGGAATACCCTCGCAACCCGTCGCACCCGCCTGGAACACCGTGCCGGTTTCCATGCCGACACAACAACCAGCGGTTCCGCAACCCGCTCCTGCCGCTTACACGCCGCCTTCGGCGCCAGTTCAAACCCCGGCCCCCGTTCCGGCTCCGGTTCAGGTAACTCCGCCCAGCCAGACAACACCGGCCCCGGCCACCGAAACGGCTCAGGTCCTCCTCGCCGTCATCGCCGAAAAGACCGGCTACCCGGCCGAAATGCTCGAACTCGACATGGGCTTGGATTCCGACTTGGGGATTGACTCGATCAAGCGGGTCGAAATCCTCTCCGCCCTTCAGGAACGACTCCCCGGCGCACCCGCCGTCAAGCCGGAAGACTTGAGTGCGCTTCAAACCCTGCGACAAATCGTGGACTTCCTCGCGCCTCAGGTTGCCTCATCATCAGGCCCGGTAGTCCCGCAATCGGCTCCGGTTCCGAAGCAAGGGGTTGCGCTTGACGCCATTGAAAAAACCCTCCTCGGCATCATCGCCGAAAAAACCGGGTACCCCGTCGAAATGCTCGAACTCGACATGGGCCTCGATTCCGATCTGGGGATTGACTCCATCAAACGGGTCGAAATCCTCTCGGCGCTCCAGGAAAGAATGCCCGGCGCTCCGACCGTCAAGCCCGAAGACTTGAGCGCGCTCCAGACTTTGCGTCAGATCGTCGAGTTCCTGGGACAAGGTGCCGCAACCGGAACCAGGCCACAATCACAAGAGAGTTCTTATCAGACGGGTTACGATGAAATCTTGAAAGTACTACTGGAGATCATCTCAGAGAAAACGGGTTACCCCGCCGAAATGCTCGAACTCGACATGGGGCTGGATTCCGACCTTGGGATTGACTCCATCAAGCGGGTCGAAATCCTCTCCGCGCTTCAGGAACGACTCCCCGATATCCCGGCCATCAGACCCGAGGAACTGGGCGCGCTCCAGACCCTGCGCGACATCGCCAACCACCTTAGTGCCCAACTGATTGGAACCTCCACAGCCTCCACGACTTCCCCAGCCTCCGTCGCTTCAATCCAAGCGGACCCTCCACAACAATCATCGGAAAGCCCATCCTCCGACAAGGTCGCCGCCTGCCTGCTCCAGATCGTGTCGGAAAAAACCGGATACCCCCCGGAAATGCTCGATCTCGACATGGGACTCGACTCCGATCTGGGGATTGACTCCATCAAGCGCGTTGAAATTCTCTCGGCGCTCCAGGAACAACTCCCCGAAGCGCCCACAGTCCAGCCTGACCAACTCAGCGCCCTTCAAACCCTCGGACAGGTCGTCGCTTTCCTCTCCGAATCAGCTGTTTCTTCAGCAAAATCAACCGTTCAACCCCCCGATCCAAAGCCGGCGCCACAAATCGTCTCTTCAAGCATCTCCGCTCTGGATCGGCCCCTTGAACGTGGAATCCTGAAATCCGTCGAGTTGGATGGTTCCAATCGCAAACCGGTCCCCCTCCAGGAGGGCGGTCAGATCTGGATTCTCAACGACGGATGTGAACTGGCCTGGACGCTCCGGGAACGCCTCTGCGCCCTCAAGTTCCGGCCTAAACTCCTCTCGTTCCGCGACTTGAAAAAGACCGTCTGTCCGGAATCGCTGGCCGGACTCCTCATCCTTGAACCGAAGGAAGGTGTGGGGGCCCAGTTTCTCAATGAAGCAGTCCAACTGGCCCGCTTCGCCGCGCCCGCCCTCCGCCATGCCGCTCAGGAACACGAAGCCGCCGCCTTCCTGACCCTTTCACGACAGGATGGACACTTCGGACTCCATACCCTCACCCCACCCGCCCACCTTCTGGGAGGCGGAATGGCGGGTCTGGCCAAAACAGCCGCCTGGGAATGGCCGGAAGTCTCCTGCAAGGCGTTGGACTTGTCATCCGACCTCTCCAACCTCGAAGAAATCGCCCACATCGTCGTCCAGGAACTCCTCCTCGACGGTCCGCGGGAAGTGGGCCTTACGGCCAACGGCCTCCAGACACTGGATCTAGTCGCCACCGCACTGCCTTCTCAGAAAAACGCCACCCCGCTCGAACCGGGCGATGTGGTGCTGGTCACCGGCGGCGCCCGCGGCGTGACAGCCGAGACCGCCATCGCTCTGGCCCAGACGTTCCAGCCCAGACTCGTTCTCCTCGGACGCAGTCCCGCTCCGGAGCCGGAACCCACGTGGCTGGCTGGACTGACAGGTGAAGGGGAAATCAAGCGCGTTCTGGCGGAACAGGCCGGGAAAGACACCTCGCCCAAGGAAATCGGCGTGCAGTACCGCCGCTGGGCCGCCAATCGAGAAGTGCTCCACAACTTGACCAGAATCAGAGAGGCAGGCGCGACCGAGGTCGAGTATCACTCGGTGGACGTGCGCAATCAGGCCGCCGTGGCCACCTGTGTCACGGACATTCGCCAGACGGTTGGCCCTATCCGGGGACTTGTCCACGGAGCGGGCGTCCTGGCGGATCGCTTGATCGAGGATAAAACTGAAGAACAGTTCCGCACCGTCTTCGAGACCAAGTCCGAAGGGGCGAGGTACTGCCTGGAAGCCTTGAAAAATGAAGACTTGCGCATCATCGTCTTCTTCTCCTCCTCCACGGGACGTCTGGGCCGAAAAGGTCAGGTGGATTACGCCATGGCCAACGAAGTCCTCAACAAAATGGCCCAGCAGGAAGCGCGGCAACGCCCCGCCTGCCGCGTCCTCTCCCTCAACTGGGGACCGTGGGCAGGGGGGATGGTCAACCCGGCTCTGGAAAGCCTCTTCAAGGAAGAAGGCATCGCGCTCATCGGCTTGCAGCAGGGCGCCCGGCATCTGGTGGACGAACTGCGGGCCACCTATGCAGGCTCCTCGAAACCGGTCGAGGTCGTGTTGCTGGGAACCGGTTCCAGAACCGACTTCATGAAATCTGAAAGGCCTGACAGTCAGGTTGTTAACTCACATAGTGAAAGTATTACTTCAAGCCCAGCCAGCGAGATTCCCCCAGCCTTCGATCAGACGCTCAGTCTCGAATCCTGTCCCATTCTGCGTTCGCACGTCTTCGGGGGCAAGGCGGTACTCCCCGCCGCGCTGATGATCGAGTGGCTCGCTCAGGGCGCGCTCCACGCGAATCCCGGCCTTCTGTTTCAAGGACTGGATGACTTCCGAGTCCTCAAAGGGGTACGGCTCGATGCGGGCGAAACGGTCGCCCTCCAGATTCACGCCGGCAAAGCGCGTAAAATCAACGGCATCTTTCTGGCGGAAACCGAACTGCGCTCCCACGGTCAGGATGGCCGCTCAACTCTTCACGCTAAAGCCTTGATTCAAATCGGGATGGAACTGGAGAGCGGAAGCGCTGGGTTAAATGGACTGCAATTACCCTCCTGGCCCGCAAATCGAATAATCTACGGCGGGAAAAGCCTCTTTCACGGTCCCGGCCTGGCTTTTATCCAGTCGGTGGAGGGGTGCGGAGCGAACGGCATCCGGCTTCAGGCCTGCTCCAGCGCCAAACCCATCAACTGGTTCAAGACCCCGCTCCGCAACACCTGGATCAGCGATCCCGCGCTTCTGGATACGGTTTTTCAGGCCCTGATCCTCTGGAGCGTCGAAACAACCGGCCATCCCTCCCTTCCCGTTCGCGTTGAACGATACCGGCAATTCCGCCCGACGTTCCCGGCGGAAGGGGTCCGGATCGTGGTGAAAGTCCGGTCTTCAAATGAACATAAGGCCCTGTCCGATATTGAGTTGCTTGACACAACTTCAAGTGCTCTCATAGCTCGGATCGAAGGTTATGAATGCGTGATGGACGCCTCTCTGATCCAGGCGTTTCAAGCCAATTCGCTCTGATCGGATCAGACTGAACATCCGATAATTCCTTGTGTCTCCCGCAATACCGGGTCCAAGAGGTTGAATGGATACGCGCCGCACCGAAAATTCCCCCCTGCAGATTGCCATTGTCGGTCTGGCCGGACTGTTTCCCGCATTGGCCGGGGAACAGGGTGAGTCGCGCACTGCGGAACTCGACCGATTCTGGAAGATGATCCGGGAGGGACACAGCGTGGCACGGGAAGTCCCGGAGGGCCGGTGGCTCCTCGATCCGGATGACCTCTTCGATCCCGAAGTCGGCGCACCGGACAAGGCCTACTCCAAGCGGGGGTGCTTCCTCGATCATTTGCCCGCCGACTCGGACCTGACCGATCTATCGCTCGACCCGGCGTTTCTGGCCACCGCCGATCCGCTCTACCGACTCACCCTCTCTGTGGGACAGCAAGCCTTTTCGGACGCCCGACTGGAAGACGTGGACCGAAGCCGGATTGGGGTCATTCTGGGCAATCTGGCCCTCCCCACCGAGAAATCCAGCGCACTGGCTCACGAGTTACTTGGCAGCGCCTTCGAAGAAAGCGTCCTGCGCGCGCTCGACAGTTCCAACCTCCTCCCCTCGACTCCCGGGACGCCCTTTAAGTCTCACCCGTTAAATCGTTGCGTGACAGGATTACCCGCGGGTCTTCTGGCCTATGCGCTGGGGCTGGGTGGCGGGGCTTACACCCTAGACGCCGCCTGTGCGTCCTCGCTCTATGCGATCAAACTGGCCGCCAACGCGCTTCTGACCGGGCGGGCCGACGCCATGCTGGCCGGTGGGGTTTCCCGGCCTGACTGTCTTTACACCCAGATGGGATTCTCCCAACTCCGGGCGCTCTCCGCCACCGGGGTCTGTGCTCCCTTCGACGCACGGGGAAACGGTCTGGTCGTGGGAGAAGGCGCGGGAATCTTCGTCCTGAAACGGCTCGACGACGCCCTGAAGGCCGGGGACCGTATCTATGCCGTTCTCCAGGGAGCCGGCTTGTCAAACGACATCGGCGGAAGTCTGCTCGCCCCAATCTCGGACGGTCAGGTCCGCGCCATGCGCCCGGCCTACGAACAGGCGGGGTGGAACCCGGATGAAGTGGACCTGATCGAATGCCACGCCACCGGCACCCCGGTGGGCGATGCGGTTGAATTTAAAAGCCTTCTGACGCTCTGGGAAGGGAGCGGCTTAACGCCTTCCTCAACCCAAACCCCACTCGACTCGGGACGGAAGTGCGTCATCGGTTCAGTCAAATCGAACGTGGGACACCTCCTGACTGCGGCGGGGGCTGCCGCGCTGATGAAAGTAATCTTAGCCCTTCAGAAGGAAACCCTGCCCCCCACCGCCAACTTCGCCGCTTCTGCCCCGAGTCTGGGGATGGAAAACAGCCCTTTCCGGGTTCTGAGCCAGAGCGAACCGTGGGAACGACGCGCACCCGGCATCCCCCGGCGGGCAGGCGTGAGCGCGTTCGGTTTCGGCGGGATCAACGCGCACCTCCTGCTTGAAGAATTCATTGATAACAAGACAAAATCCAGTTCTATAAATAGCCGAATTCCGGAAATTTCCTCCCTTGAAGAACCGGGCGCTTCTGTTTCGGGGCACTCGAGTTTTCCCCAACCCGAACCCATTGCTGTCGTGGGTCTCGGCGCCGCTTTCGGGAAGTGGTCCACCCTGCGCGCCTTTCAGGAACGGGCGCTCGGCGGGGGGGATCTGATCGAAACATCTACCAGCACTGGGTGGCGTGGCCTGGAAAAGACCCCGTGGTTCCGCCGTCAAGGCCTGAATCGTGACAATCTGCGGGGGTACTTCCTGAGTGAAGTCGAAGTTCCTCTGGACCAGTTCCGCATCCCTCCCCGGGAACTGGAAGATATGTTGCCGCAACAGCTGCTCATGATGCAGGTGGCGGCCGAGGCGGTCGAGGACGCGAAGCTGCGTGAATACGACCGCTTTAAGACGGGTGTTTTCATCGGCCTGGGTCTGGACCCGAACACAACCAATTTCACGTTGCGCTGGAACCTCCTGCCCAAGGCCCGCGAGTGGGCGCGCCTGGCGGGTCTGACGTTGGACGAGGCTCAATTAGAAGAATGGGTCCAGCAACTGCGCGACGCCTGCAGTCCCCCCCTGACCGCCAATCGAACCATGGGCGCTCTGGGCGGGGTGGTGGCCAGCCGCATCGCCCGCGAGTTTCGTTTCGGTGGCTCCAGCTTTACGATTTCGAGTGAAGAAACCTCGGGCCTGCAGGCCTTGGAGGCCGCCTTCTGGGCCTTGCAGGAACACTCGCTCGATGTGGCCGTGGTCGGCGCCATTGACATGGCGGGCGATTTGCGCAATCTCGCCGGGGCTCACCTCCACGCCCCCTACTCCCCCACCGGTAAGGCTCGTCCGTTCGATCAGGAAGCCGACGGCCGGGTGGCGGGCGAAGGGGCTTCCGCCGTGGTCGTCAAACGGTACTCGGATGCTATCCGCGACGGTGACCGGATTTACGCGGTCGTAAAAGGGATTGGAATCTCGGGAGGAGGAAATCCGTTCACCTCCACGCCTGATCCGTCCGTTTACAGCCGATCCTTGACACGCGCTTTTGATTCTGCTGGAGTTGACCCAAGTCTTCTCCGCTATTTCGAGTCCCACGCCACCGGCGATCCCGCGAATGACCGAGTCGAGGCGCAAAGCCTGACTGAATTTCTGAGTCAGACTGATCGCCCGGACCCCTGCCTCCTGAGTTCCGTCAAGGCGGATATCGGCGACACGGGGCATGCAGCGGGACTGGCCTCGCTGGTCCGGGCGTGTCTGGCCCTCTATCACGAAATTCTCCCTCCCTGCCGCCTTCTGGAAACACCCGATCCGGCCATTGATACAAACCGGGAGATTGTCCGGTTTCCCCGGCACCCCCAATACTGGCTCCGCAACCGGGCCGAAGATCCACGCGTCGCGGGGGTGGGGGCGGTCGGACTGGCGGGAAATTCGATCCATGTGGTCTTGCAGGGCGCAGACAAAAGCCGCGATCCCTTGTTGCAAACAGACAAGTTACAACCCCTGGGCGCCCGGCGCGAAGCGTTGTTTGTAATCGCCGCGAACACCGTCTCCGCCCTGACGGCGGGGTTCAACCGGCTCCGGGCGCACGTGACCCGATCCCCCCGCGCCAACATCGAGCAACTGGCCCGACTCTGGTGGCGCGAGAACCGGGACGAATCGTCGCGGCACCTGGCCGTCTCCTTTATCGCCCGTTCTGTGGAGGAACTGCTGGAACAATTGACGTTAACCGAGCAGACGCTGGTCCGCGATTCGGAAAAGCGTCTGGGCGGGGGCGGGAATCGTCCGGGTGACTCCCCGTTAAGCGCTTCCCCCGCGGCACGCGACCGGGTGTTCTTCTCCCCGGATCCGTTTGCCTATCTGGGAGGCGAGATCGGGTTCATCTTCCCAGGTTCGGGGAACCATTTCCTCGGCATGGGACGGGATCTGGCTCTGGAATGGCCCGAAGTTTACCGAAATCAGGACCAACAGAACGAATACCTCCGGGACCAGTTCCAACCGGACTTTTTCTGGACGCGGGAAGCCCCGTCCGAACTTCAGGAAAACCACAAAGCCTTTATTTTCGGGCAAGTAGCCCTGGGAACAGCCGTTGCGGACCTGATCCAGAACTTTGGCATTCGTCCACGCGCCGTGATCGGTTACAGTCTGGGAGAATCGGCGGGGCTTTTCTCGCTTCGGGCCTGGACCGACCGAGACCTGATGCTCCAGCGGATGAACGCCTCGACACTGTTTACGACCGATCTGGCGGGGCGGTGCGACGCGGTCCGCCGTGCGTGGAAACTCCCCGCGAGCAAGACGGTGGACTGGGTTCTGGGGGTGATTGACCGTCCGGCCAAGGTGGTGCGCGCCTCGCTCCAGGACCACAAGAAGGTTTATCGCCTGATTGTCAACACGTTACACGAATGTGTGATCGGTGGGGACCGGAAAGCGGTAGACCGTTTGGTGAAAAAACTCGATTGCGAGTTTTTCCCGCTTCAGGGGGTCACCACCGTCCACTGCGAAGTGGCCAAAGAGGTGGAACAGCCCTACCGCGAACTCCACCTGTTCGATACCACTCCCCCCCGCGACATCCGGTTCTACAGCGGCGCGTGGGGAACGTCCTACAACATCAGCCGCGAAAGCGCCGCCGACGCCATCCTGGCTCAGGCTCTCTATGGTATTGATTATCCGAAGGTGATCAATGCCGCCTACGAGGATGGGGTGCGAATGTTCCTCGAGATGGGTCCCGGCGCTTCGTGTTCTCGAATGATCGGAGAAATTCTGGGAGAAGACCGTCCCCATTGGGCGCGGTCGGCGTGTGCGTCGGGGCAGGATTCTGTGTCGCTGGTTCTGCGAATGCTGGGGCAATTGATCGCCGAGCGCGTCCCCGTGGACCTGAGCGTCCTGTACGGCCAGGATACGGAAGTGGTCGGGCATGCGGATCTGTTGGCGGGGGCGGACCGCCCGACTTTACGGATCGCCGTGGGGGGCGAGGAACCCTACCGGATTCCCTCCCCTCCCGAACGCAAACCCGTGAAAACTCAACCGGCGCCTCAGCCGGAGCCTCAGACCTCCTCAACCGTTTTGGTGAGAACCCGTCTGCAAGTCCCCTCTCACCCGGAAGCTATCCAGCCTCCTCTTCCGGAATTGAGACCGGAGGTTACGCCGATACCGTCCGTTTCCCCCTTCCCCCCAACCGCCTGGGAGGTTCAACCGTCCGTCCCAGCCGGGATGCCAGACTCGGCGATGCCGGTGGCAGGCGCACTGGCCGGGATGGTGCCGGGCGCGGGACAGTTGATGGAACAAATTCGCCAGACCGAGACGGCCAAGTTGCAGGCACACGAGTCGTTCCTGAATCTGACGCAGAGCCTGACGGGGACCCTGTCGAGTCTCCTGTCGCTTCAGATGTCGCTGGCACAGGCTGCCGTGGGATTGCCGGTCACTCCGGGTCCAACGGCTGGATTTGCCTCCCCCCCCACAGTCCCCGATTTTCGTCCTGAGATTGGACTTGTTCCTCTCCCCTTCCAGTCGTCCTCTTCAAAACCCGCCGGGGTCCAGCCGTTCCTGGACCGTGCGCAGTGTCTGGAGTTTGCGATCGGGTCCATTGCCAAGGTTCTGGGACCTCAGTTTGCGGAAGTGGACACCTATCCGACGCGGGTGCGTCTGCCTGACGATCCTCTGATGCTGGTGGACCGGGTCGTGCTGGTCGAAGGGGAAGCCGCCTACCTGAGCGACCCGGAAAAACCGTGTTCGGGCGCGCATGGTCGTGTGGTGACGGAACACGACGTGCGGCCGGGCGCCTGGTATCTGGACGCGGGCCGCATGCCGACGTGCGTGACCGTCGAAGCGGGTCAGGCGGACCTTTTCCTGTCGGGTTACCTCGGGGCGGACTTCCGGACCCGGGGTCTGGCGGTGTACCGGTTGCTCGACGCGACCATCACGTTCCACGACTCGCTGCCCCGCGCGGGAGAGACAATCCGATACGATATCCGGATTCTGCGTTTCTTTCGCCAAGGCACGACCCACCTGTTCCTGTTCGAGTACGACGCGACCGTGGGGGGCCGTCCCCTGTTGACGATGCGGAACGGGTGCGCCGGGTTCTTCACCAACGAGGAGTTGGCAAACGGACAGGGGATCGTCCTGACCGCCGAAGCGCGCAAACAGGTTCCCGGACGCCGTCCCACGGATTGGGAGACGTTTGTGCCGATGGCGGTCGAGTCGTATAACGACGCGCAGCTGGACGCTCTGCGGGTTGGGGATCTGGCTGGGTGTTTCGGTCCGGCCTTCGCAGGACTGGGGTTGCGAAATCCGCTGGTGATCCCGGGCGGAAACGAACCTCCGGCATCCTCGCGACCTCCGATGGAGCGGGGTAGTCTGAAACTGGTGGACCGGGTGTTGCTGCTGGACCCGGAAGGAGGCCGCTATGGGATGGGCTTCATCCGGGCGGAAGCCGATATCCACCCGGACGACTGGTTCCTGACGTGCCACTTCAGCGACGACAACGTGATGCCGGGTACGCTGATGTACGAGTGCTGTTTCCACACGCTGCGGATTTTCCTGCTGCGCATGGGGTGGGTGGGGGAAGCGGACGGAGTGGCCTGTGAACCGATCCCCGGTCAGGCGAGTCAGCTGATCTGCCGGGGGCAGGTGCTTTCGGACACGCGGAAGGTCACCTACGAGGTGCTGGTGAAAGAACTGGGGTATGGAGCGCCGGATGGAACCGGTGACGGGCAGACCCCTTACGCCCTGGCCGACGTCTATATGTATGGCGACGGGAAACGGATCGTGGACATCCGCAACATGTCGGTCCGCATGACCGGCCTGACGCGCGAGGGGCTGCGGCGGTTGTGGGGGCAGAAGCAGGAAGACAGAAAAGCAACCGCCTTCACGGGCGAGACGCCCGTGCCACCTCAACCGCTCATGGGCGAGACGCCCGTGCCACCTCGTTACAACTTTGAGAGCATTCTGGCGTTCTCGAACGGACGTCCTTCGGACGCCTATGGGGAGCGATATCGGGTATTCGATGCGGAGCGCCGGATTGCGCGTCTGCCCCGGCCCCCGTACCAGTTCCTGGACCGAGTGGTGGAAACGGTGGGGGAACCGTGGGTTCTGAAAGCCGGAGCGGCGGCGCGCGCGGAGTACGATCTACCGGCGGACGCCTGGTACTGGTTCACGGATGAACTCGCTGCCGGATCTGAACGTGAAGATAATCCGACGATGCCCTTTGCGGTTCTGCTGGAGGTGGCGTTGCAGCCGTGCGGCTGGCTGGCTGCGTATGCGGGGTCGGCACTGACCAGCGCGACAGACCTGAAGTTCCGCAACCTGGGAGGGCAGGCCATTCAGGTGACTCCCATTACCCCCGCGACCAAGGCCCTGACAATTGTGGCCCAGATGAAAAAGGTGGCCTCGACCGGGGGAATGATTATCCAGGAGTTCGATTTTGAGGTCCATCGGTTGGAAGGATTCTCCCGTTCCATTCCCCTGTCCAAGTGGTTCGACCCTTCGCTGAACCCGGTCGCGCCGGAGTCTTCGCCGTCGCGCGAAACATTGCTCTATAAAGGCACGACCCAGTTCGGTTTCTTCTCGAAGGAAGCCCTGGCGAATCAGGTGGGCATCCGGGGTGCGACGCCTTATCAGCCTTCCAAAACCGAAGTGGCCCGAGGCCTGACATTCGACTACCCGGTGGGTTTTCCGTTCCCTTCGGAAGAGCGGATCGGCGGTCTCTGTTCGATTCACCTGACCGCCCAACATCTGGCCGCACTGCAACCGGACCAACGCGCCAACCTGCGTTTCCTGGACCGGATTGATCTGTTTGTGCCCAACGGCGGCCCGAAGGGGTTGGGATTCATCCGGGGGTCGAAACCGGTGGACCCGAAGGGGTGGTTCTTCGACGCGCACTTCTATCAGGACCCCGTCATCCCGGGTTCGATCGGTCTGGAAACCTTCCAGCAACTGCTGAAGGTCGCAGCGGTTCACCGTTGGGGCGGAGGGGATGGACAGAATCCGACTTCTCACACGCTGCCATCCACGGCGCGCTTCGAATCCATGGCGTTGGGTGAAACGCAGCAGTGGGCTTACCGGGGACAGGTGATTCCGGAAAACAGTCTGGTGACGGTTGAGGCGGTGGTGACGGAGATTGACGACGCGCGGCGGTTGATCCGCGCCGCCGGGTACCTGATGGCCGACGGCAAGGTCATCTACCAGATGGACGATTTCACGCTGCGGCTGGTTTAGAGAAATTGTCGGAAAGAACCGTCATGATTCAACGGCTGGTTTTTACAATGAGTCGTTCCGTCCCGGAGGGACGACTGAAAAATTGGGGGAACCGACAACCGTCCCTCCGGGACGGGGAAACGGGATGATCCTGAACCCAGCGCTGAAGCGCTGGGCTATTGTCAGAAGTCCCTGACGGGACTTGGATCTGAAACACCCGACTCCGCGTCATCATGAAAATTCCTTTTGGCAAACTCTATAAAACAGTATCAGTGGAGAAATCATGCGTTATACGAAAGTCCATATCGAGTCGTTCGGCTACGAGCTGCCGCCGGTGGTGGTGACTACGCGGGAGTTGGAAGAGCGCCTGGCGCCTTTGTACCAGAAGTTGCACATCCCGGTGGGGCAGGTCGAGCACATGACCGGCATCCACGAGCGGCGCTGGTGGCCCAATGGATTCGAGATCTCGCAGGGCGCGATTGCGGCGGGGCGGAAAGCGCTCGAGGCGTCGGGACTGGACGCGTCCGACCTGGGCATGGTGGTCTATGGGTCGGTGTGCCGTGAACACTTCGAGCCGGCCACGGCCTGCCGCATCGCGGACGGCCTGGGCGTGCGGGGGCGCGCATTTGTTTACGACATCAGCAACGCGTGCCTGGGCGTCTTGAACGGAGTCGTTGAGATCGCCAACCGGATCGAGTTGGGACAGATCCGAGCGGGGATCTCAATCGGGTGCGAGACCGCGCGCGAGATCAACGAGGTCATGATCGCGCGCATGCTTGAAGCGGGAAACATGGAGACCTTTGTCCCCAGCCTGGCCACCCTGACGGGTGGATCGGGTGCGGTCGCGGTGGTGCTGACCGATGCGTCGTTGTCTCGGGAAAGACGGCGGCGGCTTCTGGGAGGCGCGGCGCGTTCCGCTCCGCAATTCCACGAACTTTGCACCTGGGGCATGGAACCCGCCAGCCGGGAAGGGCAACGCGCCAGAACCCCGCTGGGGTCTGTGTGCAGTCGGCAGTATTCCCCCCTGCATTATACCGACGCGGCGGCGGTCCAGAAAAATGGCGTGGAGTTGGGATCTCAAACCTTCCGCGATTTTCTCGACACACTGGGTTGGAAAGTCGAAGACGTGGATAAAACAATCTGTCACCAGGTGGGCGCCGTACACCGCGAGACGGTGCTCAAGTCCCTGGGTCTGTCGAGCGCCCGGGACTTCATCACCTATCCCTTTTTCGGCAACATCGGCACCGTCGCGCTACCCATCACACTGGCCATCGCGGAGGAACGCGAGTTTCTGGAAGCGGGAGACCGAGTCGGCCTTCTGGGCATTGGAAGCGGGTTGAACTGCCTGATGCTGGGGGTGGAATGGTAAACACTTCCCCTGCGTCCGACTTTGTCGTTCCCGTGAATTCTTTGTTTTTTTGTATTTCGGGGACACGTTTGCGCGTGTCGGATGGCGGCAAGCCTGGAAACACCCGGTTTACTTTTTGACGGACGAGGATGCGACGCTCTGGTTTGACGTTTCCTGGGAGACTTCACGTGCCCGCTGAAGGTAGATCACGATGTCTCCGCGGGTGAACATCAGTTCATTCTTATTGTGCCGACAGGGTAACAGACCGGCCGTTACCAGTCCCTGGATCGCCCCCGCCTCCACTCCCAGCACAGCGGCCACTTCGCGCGCAGAATAGTACTTACCCACCACATGTCTTGCGCCTGCGCTCGGCATATCAGGCCCTCCTTTCTCAACAATAACCCGCATTCCCACCTCGGAGGCCCAATTCTTCGCTCCCGGTGGACAACCGCAAACGAGCCGCCTTTCGACTCCCTTTCAAGCCTGATATCAGCGCTTTCCAAAGAGAACGGCTCAAAACCTCAACCCGACCTTTTCCGGTCCGGTACAACAAAAAACTTGCGGTTTTGCAGTTGTTATCGGCCTACAAAACAATCCTACTCTTCCGAGCGGTGGATTTGCAAGTGTTTTCGAGGAAAACACCGCGGAAATCGTCCAACCGGAACAGAGAATCCGTTCGTTGTCGAAAGGAAAACAATTCAGATCAATGTCAGGAAATGGAACTGACGCGCTTGCGAATTTCGCTTTCCGACTCCAGCCCCGTAATGTCCACCAGATAGGCTTCCAGGTAGAATTCTTTATCGTCGAAGTTGAAAGGAATAACTGAAACCGGGTGGTGGATCATGTGGTACTGGGTGTGGTTTTCCCCCCGAATGACCGTCGGCTGAGTCAGGTTGAAGCGCATTTTCAGGTCTTCGGAGAAGCGTTTTTTCACGCCTCCGCAGACGATATTGCACAGTTCGCCCACACAATCCGAGACATCCACCGTGATGTCCGTAAATTCTTCATAGAGCATATTGGAGGCAATGGTCAGGACGGCGTCCCGGGGGAACAGGAGGGCGAATCCACCGATCAGTTTATCCCCCACCAGCCCGATATTCCCCGATACATCCGCCCTCGGCCAGCCCACGGCATGTTTTTCAAAAACCTTGTTGCTATGCACCTCGAGGTTCGCCATCGTCTTCATGACTTCGATGACCGCCTCACGAAAGTGCCGGAGTTCATTTTCAAGCATAGAGATCCATACTCCCGATGGCGCACTCGAATTGGCGTTTATCGAAACCGGTTCCGGAATGCAAGATCGAGGCGCATTCTGTCTTTCCGTCTGACCAGACGCCCCCGAATTCAATCTTTTAGAACAGGATTCCGAAAAAGACGCGCCCTGTCATCATGCTCCGGGCAGACATAATACCTTGACACAGTCCCTTCCCAAGAGTCAAGGAAGATTCCCGATGGAAGATTCCCGATGGCGGCGAATTCCCGATGCTATACGGCACCGCGGTTTTGTTACCCCGGCGCGGGGAAACATAAAAGGGTGGCTCGGAAGAAATCGGAAAGTTCCGTCCTCTCAGAGTCATTTTCTTATTGTTGCTATGAAGGAGAATGGATACTCTATCACAGAGTTTGATAAGACGATGTAATAAATCTGGATTGCAGGGAGCGGGTGGAATGACAGGATCGGGGCGTATTCGGAGAGTCGGGACAACAGGCGGGTTTTCGGGCCACTTCAGGGGAATTCTACCGCTTCTGGTCTGGGGCATGTTTCTGCTTTGCGCGGCCAGCGCACAGGTGGCGTCGGCCTTCACGCTCTCGGCTACTGTGACCAGCGGAACACAGGGTTACCTCATCCAGTCTCCCCAACTGGCAGACTATTCCTCGGGTACGACCGTCACCCTCTACGCCGGCGCCCGTCAGGGGTACCGGTTTACGGGCTGGACGGGCGACGTCCCGGCGGGACAGGAGGCGGCCAATCCGTTAATTCTTACTATGGACGCGGCCAAGACCCTGACGGCCACGTTTGGGGCGGCTCAGAGTGGAATGGTCGTAGCGTGGGGTTATAATCTCTCAGGCCAGTGTACCGTTCCATCGCCTAACAGCGGATTCTTGGCCGTCTCGGGAGGGGCAAGCCACAGCCTGGGCATAAGGTCCAATGGTTCGGTCGTGACCTGGGGGTATAATGATTATGGTCAAAATACCGTTCCCTCGCCCAACAGTGACTTTGTGGCAGCTACGGCGGGGTATTACTACAATTTGGGCCTGAAATCCAGTGGTTCAATTATAGGGTGGGGAATCAATGAATTCGGTCAGTGTACCGCTCCCTCCCCCAACATTGATTTTGTGGCTCTCGCGGCGGGGTTTTACCACAGTCTGGGCCTGAAATCCGACGGGTCAATTGTGGCGTGGGGAATAAACTATGACAAGTCGAGTTACTACAAGGGACAATGTGACGTTCCTTCTCCCAACAGTGGTTTTGTCGCCATTGAGGCAGGAGAATCGCACAGTATAGGTCTGAAATCCGATGGTTCGGTTGTGGCGTGGGGCAGAAACGATGAAGGACAATGTAATATCCCCTCGCCCAACAGTGGTTTTGTGGCCATCGCGGCGGGATATTCCCATAGTCTGGCTCTGAAATCCGACGGTTCGATTGTGACGTGGGGAAGTAACGCCAATGGCCAGTGTAATCTTCCTTCGCCCAATAGTGATTTTGTGGCCATCGCAGGTGGATGGCGATACCACAGTCTAGGGCTGAAATCCGATGGTTCAATTGTGGCGTGGGGAAATAACGGCTATGGCAAGTGTACCGTTCCTTCACCCAACAGTAACTGAAGTTCCCCCCGAAAACTGGACAGGCCTTTAAGGTGGTATTCTGTTAGGCTTGTGTCCAGGAAGGAGTGGGGAAAATGAGCGAAAAGAGGCGACGTTTCAGTGCGTCTTTCAAGGCGGAGGTGGCACTGGAGGCAATTCGCGGCAAGCGGACGATCAATGAGATTGCCAGCGAGCGCGGCATCCATCCCCACCAGGTGGTGATGTGGAAGAAGCAGGCGGTGGAATCCCTGAGCGGGGCTTTCGCCGACCGGCGCAAGCGGCCGGGAAAGGAGGCGGAAGAGACCAGCCAACTCTACGAGCAGATCGGACGGCTCAAGGTGGAACTCGACTGGCTAAAAAAAAAGTGCGGCGCTTGACCCCGGCCAGGCGCGGGCGCTGGTGGAGCCGGGGCACGGGGAACTGGCCATTTCGCGCCAGTGCGCCCTGCTCGGTCTGCCGCGCTCGACCTACTACTACCAGCCGGTGGAACGCGACCCTCAGGAGTTGGAACTGATGCGCCGGATCGACGAGATCTACACCTGCTTTCCGTTCTACGGTTCGCCCAAGATGACCGCGCACCTCTCGCGCACCCTCGGCCAGCCGATCAACCACAAGCGGGTCGAGCGGCTCATGCGGGTGATGGGGTTGCGGGCCGTGGCGCCGCGCAAGGGCCTGAGCCACAGCGCGCCGCAGCACAAGAAGTACCCGTATTTGCTGCGGGATCTGCCGATCGTGCGCCCCAACCAGGTCTGGGCGTCCGACATCACGTACATCGGCCTGGCGGGCGGTTTTCTCTACCTGACGGCGGTGATCGACTGGTTCAGCCGTTACGTGCTGGCGTGGCGGCTCTCGAACTCGCTCGACACCTCGTTTTGCGTCGAGACTCTCGACGAGGCGCTGCGTCTGGGGTGTCCCGATATTTTCAACACCGACCAGGGCGTGCAGTTCACCAGCGGGGCGTTCACGAAACGGCTGGAGGAGAGCGGCATCCGGATCAGCATGGACGGGCGGGGCCGCTGCTTCGACAACATCTTCACGGAACGCCTGTGGCGCAGCGTGAAGTACGAGGAGGTGTACCTGTGCGAGTATGCGGACCCGCCCGCTGCGGACAAGGCGCTCGGGGCGTACTTCCGATTCTACAACACGCAGCGGCCGCATCAGTCGCTTGGCTACCGCACGCCCCAGGAGGTTCACTGGGCGAACGGCTTTGAGACTGCGAAGCAGCAAAACAGAGATTTCGCTGACCAAATGAATTGATCCGATCAGCGCCGAATGGTAGGTTAAAGATGCCCTCAAAACGACGCGAAGGGGACGGGACGCGGGAACCGACCCCGACCGCCCCTTCCGTCAAATAAGCGAGAAAAAAACATGATCGGGTCGTCAGGCGTCACACCTTAATCCTACCCGATCCCTGTCCAATGGACGGGGGGAACCTCAAACTTTATAGCCATCGCAGGAGGAGATAGTCATTCTCTGGCTATTGTTCGAGAGGGGAAAGTGCAGGTAACCCTCACTCCCTCGGCAGCCATAACGGATGGCGCACAGTGGCGCTTGACAAGCGAGGCGGTCGGGGTCTGGCACAACAGTGGTGAAACGGTGGGGGCACAATTTGGTTCGCATACATTGACATTCAAAAATGTCCATACCTGGGCCAAACCGGCAGACCAGCAGATTCAGGTGGTAACCGATGAGACGATTGTGGCGACTGCTACCTACCAGAAACTTCCCTCCTGTACTTTGACCACCAACGCCCGACATGGTTATGTGATCACTTCCCCGCTGTATCCGGAATATGAATTGGGGACCTCCGTAAAACTCTACGCGGGCGCTCGGCAGGGATACCGGTTCATCGGCTGGACGAGCGACGTCCCGACGGGACTGGAAACGACCAATCCGCTGACAATCACCATGGATACGACGAAAACCCTGACGGCGAACTATGCGCGAACGAAAGGCACGGTGAAAGTCTGGGGGGTGAATAGAGGGTGGAACATGCCCAACCCCAATACCGATTTTGTAGCGGTAACGGGATCCTATCGATACACTCTGGCCTTGAAATCAGATGGTTCAATCGTGTCATTGGCAGGTACCTCATTCCCGGATACAAGCAGTGACTTTGTGGCTATTTCGACCCAAGGGGAGCACTGCCTGTGCCTGAAATCAGACGGGTCCATTGTTGCCGTGGGGGATAACAACTATGGTCAGTGTAACATTCCAACTCCCAACACCGGCTTCGTGGCGGTGGCGGCTGGCTCTTTGCACAGTGTTGGCCTGAAGTCCGATGGGTCGGTTGTGGCTTGGGGGAACAACAGTGCCGGGAAATGTAATATCCCCACTTCCGATACCGGTTTTGTGGCGGTGGCAGCCAGTGAGTTTTATAACATGGGTTTGAAGTCGAACGGTTCAATCGTGATGTGGGGAGGAGAAGGCTTGTTAGAATGGGATCAACTGACGGTGCCTTCGCCTAACAGCGACTTTGTCGCAGTGACTGCAGCCAATATGTGTGTCTTGGGGTTGAAATCGAACGGTTCGCTTGTCGGATGGGGTGACGATATAAATGGGTTGTTTAACATTCCCTCGCCCAATACGGGTTTTGTTGCCATGTCGTTCGTGGGAGACCACTGTCTCGGATTGAAATCCAATGGTTCGATAGTGGGATGGGGACTCGATATGGAAGGAGAATGTACTGTTCCAACCCCCAACGGGGGATTCGAGGCTATCGCCGCAGGAAGTGGTTATTCGCTCGCCATCCAACCCAACTATTCGATCCAGGTTCAGGCGGCGCATGGCAGCGTCTTGAAAAGTCCGGATCAGGCCCTTTATATCTATGGTTCTGCGGTAACGCTGACGGCGACTCCGGACGAGGGGTACCACTTTGCCGGTTGGAGTGGGACGGTCAACTCGACCGCCAATCCACTCACTCTCACCGTGGACTCGACCCAGACGCTGACGGCAAACTTTGAGATCAACCGGTACGCGTTGACTATCCCCACTCCCGCCCATGCGGTCCTAACCAAGTCTCCGGACCTGCCGGACTACCCGCACGGAACGACCGTAACTCTGTCGGTACGGCCCGATCAGTATTACCGGTTCGTGCAGTGGACAGGGGATATTCCGGCGGGGCAGGGACAGGCGAATCCGCTCGTAGTGACCATGGACACCACGCGGACGATCGGGGTAGAAATCGTTTCCGATACGACGCCTCCGACGGCCACGATTGAGCCGGTGGACGCCGGGCCGACCTCGGCGACTCAGGTGGCGTTCGGAGTGGCCTTTTCGGAAGACGTGTTCGGCTTCCCGCAGCAGGCCCTCCTGGCGATCAACCATACGGGCGACACAACCTGCACCACGACGACTATTCTGCAGAAGACGAACCGGGACTATGAGGTTCACCTGTTCGGGGTCGGGGGCGATGGCCTTCTGACGCTGGAGATCAACCCGTCATCGTGCGTGGACATTGCGGGGAACATCAATCCGCATCTCGGACCTGGCGATCCGATCGTGGTGGACAACACGGCGCCCACAACGCCCACGCTGGATCTGGTGGCAGCCGACGATCTGGGGACCACCAACACCGATCACCTGACCAGCAAAACCCCTGTGCGCGTGACCGGTCTGGCGGAGAACGCGCAGACAGTTCGAATCGTCGAGAGCGGGCGAATCGTGGCGGAAGGGACAACCAGCACATTTGCCTCACCGGGGGTGGGTGTCCCCTTGACCGCCGGGGAACACTCCCTGACCGCCGTGGCCCGGGATGCGGCGGGAAACAAATCCCCCGCTTCCCTGCCGTTGACCATCCGAATCGACACCCAGAAACCGTCCCTGAAAAATCAGGCACTTTTGACGCCGACTCCCACCCGCGCGACCACGGTGACCTACTCTCTGGAATTCACCGAGCCGGTGTTCGGTTTCTCGTCGCCGGACGACGTGCAGGTCCAGACGCAGGGTACGTCCTACTCGACGGTGAGTATCCAACAACAGAGCGCCACCTTCTACCGGGTGACACTGGGCGGCGTATCGGGGGATGGAACGGTCGGGATCTCCGTCAAGGCGGGGGCCGCCCAGGATGCAGCGGGTAACCTGTGCCCGGTCGGCAACCTGAGTCCGCTCTGTGTGCTGGACAATACCGCTCCCCTGTCCAGCCTGAGTATCGCGGACGGGGCCGCCTATGTAAACCAGACCACGGTCACCCTGTCCCTTGCGGCCAACGATCCGGGCACCTGGCCTGCCGGTGTCTTTGAGATGCGTTTCAGCAACGATGCGCTCAACTGGACTCCGTGGGAACCCATCGCATCTTCACGTTCCTGGGTTCTTTCGCAGCCCAACGGCGCCACGATCGTTTATGCGGAAATCTCCGACCAGGTGGGAAATATCCGGGCGGTGAACGACTCGATCTTTCTGGATACGGTCGCGCCGGGCGTCATGTCGGCTCCGGTGGGCGACGAGACCATCTCGCTGGATACGACGGTGTGGTTTTCGTGGTTTGCGGCCACGGACCCGACACCCTCCAGCGGGATCGCGAGTTATCGGTGCCAGATCGGGACGGCACCCGGCGCCGCCGACCTGTTCGATGGGAACATGGGGCTGGCCACAAAAAAGATGCTGGTCTGTCCCCTCGGGAAAACGGTGTATTGCCGCGTTCGGGCGTTCGACCAGGCGGGAAACGCTGGCGCGTGGTCCGAGAGTTCCACGGGGGTGTTTGTGAACACACCGCCGGTCATCGCCGCTGTGGGCATCACCCCGACCAAGCCGAAGAAACTCGATGTGATCAAGCCGGTGGTCCAGACGACAGACGCCGATGGCGACTCGATGGCGGGGTACCGGTACGAGTGGCTCCTGAATGGTGTGCGGCTCAGCACCGATGCGGAACTGACGTCGGCCTCGATCGCCAAGAACCAGACGTGGACGCTGCGCGCGTGGGCGCAGGATGCGCATGGGGCGTGGAGCACGATGAAGACCACCCAGTTCTCGATCTTCAATTCGCCGCCTACCCAGCCCATCGTTCAGGTGGTTCCGCAGCCCGCAGACGCGGATGAGGACTTGATTGTGGATGTGCTGGTCTATAGCAGCGATCCGGACGGAGATCCGATCAAGTACGACTTCAAGTGGTACAAGTCCACCGACGGCGGCGAGACCTGGATACACAAGGTGGAACTGGACGGGTCGCCTCAGGTGAGCCGAAACTTCATCAACGATGGGGAATTGTGGGATGTGTTCTACACGCCTTATGAGGTGGGTTCGGCGCAGGGGATGCTGCGCGCGCTGCCCGCAGAATACACGGCTGCGTCGCGTCCGGCCAGCGTCCCCGTAGCTCGGGCTTCGGCGCGGGCGGAGGGGGAAGCGCTGACTGCGTGGGACCGGTCTTTCGTGGGCCAGAACGCTCCGCCGGTATTCCGCTTCGACGCGATCCAGACCCGCTGGACGACGGAGGGGTTGCAGCTCGACGCGAACTGGACTTCGACGGATGGCGATGGGGAGGAGACGCGGGTCAATCTGTCGTGGACCGATCTGGAGTATTCGGATCTGGTGCCGGTGGGTCAGGCCTTGCCGGGCGCGCCGGGCCACCAGTCGGCGCTGGTACATCCCACGCCGGGGAAAGCCTTCTACCTCCACGCGGCGGTCTCGGACCCCAAGGGCGCGGTGACTCAGGTCATCACCCGGCGGATCAACATTTCCGGGCTTCAGTTGGCCAACCAGGCGGCCAGCGACCTGGGCATGAACTCGGCGCGCCTGAATGGCATGCTTTCCTCGACTGGGAACCAGAAACCGGAAGTCTTTATGTATTGGGGACAGCAGGACGGCGGACTGGAACCGCTGGCATGGACGCACGTCGAGAAGTTGGGCGCGCGCGGCGACGGGGCGTTCTCGATCAAGATCTCGGGGCTCCAGCGGAACACCCGCTATGTGTATCGGACCGTAGCCCGGAGCACGCTGGGCGAGGTCTGGTCGGCCAGCGCCCAGGCCTTCGATACGAACGAGTATCCCTGCACGCTGCAGGTTCTGGCCGAGAACGGGACCGTGACGGTTTCGCCGTTGCAGCCGTCCTACGCCGAGGGAACGACCGTGACACTCCGACCGGTCCCCGCTTCGGGTTATCGGTTTGTGCGGTGGGAGGGAGATGTGCCAGCGGGGAACGAAACGGTCCCCTCGTTGACGCTGATCATGACGGGAAACCGCATGGTGCGCGCGGTGTTCGAGCGGATGCCCCCCCTGCCGATGTGGCTGATTTCGCAGGCGGAGGAACGGCTCACACGAGAGTGGAGGTCCTGATCCGGAGTCTCAAGGTTCCGCATTGGGCAAGCGATTTTCCGGGTCTTTCAGATCTGGGTTGATTTCTCATAACCCTCGTACTACCCTTTGCGGGTAGTCTTCCAGAGACCGAAACAGGGACAACAGCAAAGATCTGCGACTGTTTCCCGAACAGACAAAGGGAGAGCGCAAGAATGATCGGAAGTCCGGTGTGGCGCACGGGGGTGAAGCGGTTGCTGGTGTGGGGCATCCTGTCCCTGGCTGGGTCTGCGGGCGTTCAGGCCGAACCGCTCATCTCTTCCTTCAAGATCAACAACGGCGCAGCCACGACGGCCAATCCGGCGGTGACACTGCCGAACGTCTGTACGAACACAACCACCGCGACGGTAACGTACTATCAGGCAAGCGAGTCGGACGACTTCACCAGCGCCACCTGGCAGTCTTATGCATCTGTTCCCCTGTTTATATTGTCCAGTGGTAATGGGATCAAGACAGTCTATTTCAGAGTAAAGGACATCGAAAACGCGGAGTCTGCCGTCACGAGCGATACGATTTCCCTGGGCGGTTCCGGTTTCCCCCTCTTGGCATGGGGCAGCAACAACAACGGCGAGTGCGCCATTCCCTTGCCCAACGCCGGCTTTGTTGACGTGGCGGGTGGAATCTCTCACAGTTTGGGACTGAAAGGCGACGGCTCGGTTGTGGCGTGGGGTTTCAATGCAAGCGGTGAGTGTACGGTTCCCTCGCCCAATAGTGGGTTTGTGGCTGTGACGGCAGGGTATTACCAGAGCATGGGTCTGAAGGCTGACGGTTCGCTTGTGGCCTGGGGCAACAACAGTTTCGGGCAATGCAACGTCCCTGTCCCCAACAGCGATTTTGTGGCGTGTGCGGGGGGACACGGTTTCAATCTGGGCCTGAAGGCCGATGGCTCGATTGTGGGCTGGGGAGACAATGGGTCGGGACAACTCGATCTTCCTTCCCCCAACAGCGGCTTTGTGGCGGTTTCGGCGGGCGATCTTCACTGTCTGGGCCTGAAGGCCGACGGTTCGATCGTGGCGTGGGGAAACAACACCTTAGGTCAATGTTCCGTACCGTCGCCCAACAGCGAGTTTGTCGCCATCGCGGCGGGCGGGAATCACAGTCTGGGCCTGAAAGCCAACGGTTCAATCATTGCGTGGGGGGATAACGGCAAAGGTCAATGCTCCATTCCTGCGCCCAACAGTGGGTTCCGTGCCCTATCGGCTGGAAACAGTCACAGTCAGGGGTTGAAAACGGACGGCTCAATTGTGGCGTGGGGAAACAACACCCTCGATCAGTGCGCGGTGCCCGCCCTCAACATCGGTTGGGGAAATACGGCGGCGGGAGGATATCATTCGCTGGCGCTTATTGCTGAACCGGCGCTTTGGACCCCCGTCATAACCTCCTTTAAAATCAATAACGGCTTGGCCACAACAGCGAATCCGGTGGTGACCTTGTCCAATGTCTGTCCAGGGGCAGCAAGTTCGACCCATCTTTATATGGCAAGCGAATCGTCCGATTTTACCAGCGTCACCTGGCAATCTTATGCGTCTGTTCCCCTCTTTACCCTGTCCGGTGGCGATGGAATCAAAACGGTCTATTTCAAGGTGAAGGACAGCGCAAACGCGGAATCCGCCGTCACGAGCGATACGATCCGGCTAACCGAGACCGAATCTTCAATCGTATCGTGGGGCTTCAAGGACGATGGAGTAAAATGGAAAAGCAATGAAGTTCCCGCACCGAATCGCGATTGGGTAGCCATTTCGGCTGGAGATTTATGCAATCTGGGTTTAAAATCGGATGGTTCAATTGTGACATGGAAGAATTACAGCAATATCCAGGTTCCTCACCCTTCACCCAACAGCGATTTTGTAGCCGCTGCGGTGGGGGGAACGCATTATTTGTGTCTAAAGTCCGACGGTTCGATTGTGGGACAGGGACAAAATGATATGGGACAACGCTCGGTTCCGTCACCAAACCGCGACTTTGTCGCTGTCGCAGCGGGATACGCCCACAGTCTGGGTTTGAAATCCAACGGTTCGATTGTGGCGTGGGGAGATCGCTCCTACAATAGATGCTCGGTTCCTTCTCCCAACCGGGATTTTGTAGATCTCTCGGCGGGTAATGCATTCAGTCTGGGACTGAAATCCAACGGTTCCATTGTGGCATGGGGAGCCAATGACTACGGGCAATGCAACATTCCCGAACCCAATACCGACTTTATCTCTCTGGCAGCGGGAGAATCTCACGGCCTGGCTCTGAAATCCGATGGTTCGATCGTGGCGTGGGGAATAAACGGATACGGACAATGCAACGTTCCAGCCCCCAACCGGGATTTTGTGGCTGTTGCGGCCCGGGGCGGTTACAGTCTGGGCATGAAATCTAATGGTTCGACGGTCCTGTGGGGAGCAAACAATTGGTACCATCAAGACAATATGCCTTCCCCCAATAGCGGTTTTCTGACGATTGCAACGGGGACAGACGGCGCCCTGGCGCTTGCGCCTGCGTCGCACACGCTGGAGACTTCGGCCAAGCACGGGTACATTTCGCGAGAACCCGATCTGGCAGTCTATCCACGCGGTACAACAGTCACCCTGACCGCCCATCCCGACGCGGGTTTCTGGTTCGAGCGCTGGACGGGCGATGTGCCGACTGGGTTTGAATGGGTCAATCCCCTGGTTCTTCCGATGGCCCAAGATCGAAGAATCGAGGCGGACTTCGAACCCGGGCCTTTGCCTCCGGCTCCGGTTATCACCTCCTTCAAGATCAACAACGGCGCCCCGGCGACGCTCAATCCGACCGTCACATTAACCAACATCTGTACGGCTGAAACAAGCGGGACTGCCGTAGAATACCAAGCCAGCGAGTCGCCCGACTTTACCGGCGCGACGTGGCAGCGCTATGGTATCGTCCCCATGTTCACCCTGACAGAGGGAAAAGGTGAAAAAACGGTCTATTTCAAGGTCCGAAACAACACAAAGGGGGAATCGTCCGTCACGAGCGACACCATCCTGCTGGGCGATGCCGGTCTGCCCGTCGTGGCGTGGGGGGATAACAGCGAGGGCCAGGGCGTGGTACCACCCCATAACAGGGGTTTTGTCTCTCTAGCAGGTGGCTATTCGTACAATCTGGGTCTGAAATCCGATGGTTCGATTGTGCAGTGGGGGAAAAACAATAACGGTCTCTATTATCCTCCTTCGCCCAACCAGGAATTCATTGCCGTTTCGGCTGGATCCTCTCACTGTCTGGGGTTGAAGTCTGACGGCTCGATCGTCCCATGGGGAAGCAGTACCGCAGAGGTTCCCTCGCCCAGCAACGATTTTGTGGCGATTTCAGTGGGAGTATATGACAATTCGGTTGGCCTGAAATCCGACGGTTCTGTCGTGACTTGGGACACTGATGTTCCATCGCCCAATAGCGGTTTTGTGGCCATCGCGGCAGGGGGAAGCCACCGATTGGGTTTAAAGTTCGACGGTTCAATTGTGGCGTGGAAAAGTAACATCTCGGGTCAGTGTAACATTCCCTCTCCAAACCGAGATTTTGTGGCCATCTCGGCAGGGATGGCCCACAGTCTGGGCTTAAAATCCGACGGTTCAATTGTGGCTTGGGGAAACAATACCGCCGGTCAGTGTACGGTTCCCGAACCCAACCAGGACTTTGTGGCCATCGCCGCAGGAGGCCGCCACAGTCTGGGATTGAAATCGGACGGTTCGCTTGTAGCCTGGGGGGATAACAGCTATGGCCAGTGTACGATTCCAGAGCCTAATCGGGAGTATCTGGCGATCACCGCAGGCCAATATCATTCGCTGGCCCTGACCCGAAATTACCTGCAGGTGACCCTCACTCCCCCCAGGGCCGTCGCAGCCGGGGCCCGGTGGCGTCTGGCAAGTGAAGCGGAAAGCGTGTGGCACGAGAGTGGAGATACGGCAAGAAAGATCGGTCTCCAGACCCTGACATTCAATACCCTCTACGGCTGGGTCACCCCAGTGACTCAAGAGGTGAAATTGACAAGCAGCGGAGTCACTCTTGCGACAGGAACCTACACGGGGGTCAATTGGACACTCACCACGTCAAGCAGCAACGGTTCTATCCTGCAGACGCCAGCCGGAAACAGTTTCCCACATCTGACCACGGTCACATTGACGGCCCAACCGGATCCCGGCTTCTGGTTCGACCACTGGACAGGCCTCGTTCCGAGCGGACTGGAACGGGTCAATCCGCTGGTCCTCACGATGGATGCCAACAAAACGATCGGAACGAGTTTTATCTCCGGGCCGTTGCCTCCCGCCCCGGTCATTTCAGCCTTTTCCATCAATAATGGCGCATCAATGACCGCAAACCCGACGATTCTATTATCCAACACCAGCGACAGTCAAACCAGCGCTTCGGCCGTGCAATACCTCGCGAGTGAATCACCCAGTTTCACGAATGCCACCTGGCAACCCTACAGGTATCTCTCGATGTTCAGGTTGTCCCAGGGGAACGGGATCAAGACCGTTTATTTTAAGGTGAAAAACAGCGCAGATGTCGAATCTCTTGTCACAAGTAACACGATCACACTCGGGGGGGAAGGATTCTCGGCTACCGTCTGGGGGACCAACAATAATGGGCAATTGGATGTTCCGTCACCGAACAAAGCTTTCCTGGCCGTTGCGGCGGGAGGCGGCCACAATCTGGGATTGAAGACCGATGGTTCGATTGAGGCCTGGGGATGGAATAATCATGGCCAAACCCTCCTTCCCTCTCCCAATAGCGATTATGTGGCGGCAGCCGCAGGGGTGTGCCATAGCCTGGGCCTGAAATCCGATGGTTCGATAGCCGCGTGGGGATGGAACCAGGATGGCCAATGCCTCGTTCCCTCCCCGAACAGCAATTTTGTGGCTATCGCGGCGGGAGAACGACACAGTCTGGGCCTGAAATCCGACGGGACGATTGTCGCGTGGGGGCGAAACAGTGAGGGACAATGCAGCGTTCCATCACCGAACAAGGGTTTTGTCGCGATTGCGGCCGGCAAGAACTTCAGTCTGGGCCTGAAAGAAAACGGTTCGATTGTGGTCTGGGGTGGTCCGGACGCCAACCTGCAGGCCGTTCCTGTTCCCAACGGGAACTTTATTGCCATTTCGGCAGGAAGAGCCCACTGCCTGGGCCTGAAAAAAGATGGCTCAATCATGGCATGGGGATCGAATTTGAATGAAACCGGAAACTACGTCGGCCAGTCTATCTACCCCTCGCCCAACAGCGGTTTTGTGGCTCTGTCAGCCGGATGGGACTTCAGCCTCGGCCTGAAATCGGACGGTTCAATCGTGGCCTGGGGAGACAGCACCTATGGGCAAATCTCTCTTCCACTCAACAAATCCGGTTTCAAGTTTATCTCGGGTGGAGTTTTTCATTCGATCGCGCTTTCGCCCCTCTCCCATTTACCCATGTGGATGATTTCGCTTGTGGACAGGCAAACCGCTCAAGAACCGACTCCGCCTCAAGTGAAATAAGAGATACAGAACGGCTGGGCGGGACAATGCGGAGGAAACCGGAATCCGGTCCTGCGGGTTGAGAATCCGCGAAACCGATTTTTTTCTTAAAATGGCATTGGGGCTTCGAGAGTGTTGACCTGCGGCGGGGAAACGGGTATATCTATGCAGCCTGTCCGTTTCGGGCATGGGATTGAAAGGTGTGTCCTCCTGGATATTCCAAACGTTGCCGAACGGAACCTGAGAGCGCTACGTGTATGCGCGTGGCCTTGAGCGAGGAGTCTGCTTTGAGACTGGAAGATGAACTGAAAACGATCATCCTGCGGGAGTTGAAACTCGAAGATGTGGAACCTTCGGAGATCGAGGACGACACGCCGTTGTTTTACGAGGGGTTGGGGCTGGATTCGCTCGACAGCCTGGAACTGATCGTGATCATGCGCAACCACTATGGGGTCAATATCAAGGACCGGCACGAGGCGCGGCAGATTTTCACGTCTGTGCGGACGATGGCGGACTGCATTCGCGCGCATCAGGCGGAGCAGGCGTAAAAAGGCCGCCTGTTGGAAACGAATGAAGAAAAATACCGGGCGCGGGGAAACGACTTCCTCACCTGAAACCGTTCGGAAAAAGTCTCACGCAAAGACGCAAGGTCGCAAAGACCTGTCTTGTCTCAAAAAAAATACGCGAAACATACGAAATCCATTAAGCCCTCAGGGTTTCTCGGCGACCCAGAGGCCGTTTTCCGGCGTGGCATGGGCCAGACGGCCTTCCTTGAAACCCGCCGCGCGGGTCCACTCTCCGACTTCCTTGACCGTGTACGTGTCGCCCTGCTGCGTGTTGACGAGCATGTTGAGAGCAAAGACCAGCGCCAGGGGCGAACCTGAGTAGTCGTCCGCGACAAAGAAGTCCTTGACGACCAGGATGCCGCCCGGCGCGAGCGCGTCGTAGCACTTGCGCACGAGCGTCCGGTTGCCCTCGGAGCCGATCATGTGGATGATGTTGGAAACCAGAATGACGTCGTAACCCGATCCGAAGTCGTCCTCGTAGAGGCTGCCGACGCGATACGAGACGCGGTCGTCGAAACCCGCCGCGTGGACCTCGCCCCGGGCGATTTCGACGACGGGCGGCAGGTCGAACAGGGTGGCCCGGAGGTGGGGGTACTTCTGCAGGAAGCGGATGGGGTAGGCGCCGGGGCCGGTTCCGATGTCGAGCAGGTGGCGGCGTTCGGAGAGGTCAAGAGATCCCTCGAACTCCGTCCAGCTCAGAGATGCGATGTCGCGCATGCCGAGGATGAAGGCCTGGAGCGCCTTGTCCTCGCCTTCCTTCTTCTCCCACTGGGAGCAACACGGAGCGGTCCCGGTGCGAACCGCATCCTCGAGTCGCGACCAGTTCTCCCAGAGCGAAAGATTGTGCTCCAGGATGTAGTGCATTGAGACCGGGCCATCCGAACAGAGACAGACGGAGGCCGTCGGGGTGTTGCGGTATCGGTCTTCTTCTTGTGTCAGGAGACCGGAGTCGGTCACGTCTTCGAGCATCGTGCGGACACCGCGCGGTTGCAGACCAATTTTCTCGGCGATTTCCTGCGCGGAACGGGGTTCCTGCAACGAGTCGAACACGCGCGCCGAGTTGGCGTTCAGAAGGCTCATGCTCTGGCGCATGAGGCGGGTGCGGTACTCGACGTCGGACCAGTCGCGCCACACGGGGGTATCGGTCAGGAGGCGGTAAGAGTCGCCCTGCTTTTCGACCAGTCCCATCGCAAGCAGACCGCCCAGGAGCATGCGCGCGCCCCGCTCGGACCAGTGCGCGTGACCGGCCACGGCCGCGGGGGTCCGGGGTTCGGACAGGTAGTCCCAGAGTCCGGCGCCCTGCGCGACGGTGTGGATCTGGACCAGGCGGAATCCGGCGACGACGCGGTTCACGCGCGCCACGTGATCGTTGAGGGTTTTCCACTCCTCGCGGGAGAGGGCATTGAGAGCGAGCGGTGTCATGGATGAACCTCCAGAGTGGGAGAAAACAATATTTTCAATGCTCCGGGCCTTCAGCCCTTAACAAAGAAGGGACGCCTTTCCTGGGGCGATGCTTCGCTTGCCTCAGGCTGGTATAAATCCGCACCGTTGGCGCTCAACTGCGGTTATCAGAATGAAACAAACCGCTGTCAGCACTTTCTCAGTTTTGACAGCGGTTTCCAAACCGTTTCTCCGTGGTATCCTCCACAACGCCCCGATCAATAATCCATCGGCAGATTGTTGAGTTGTTCGAGCGTGAAGACGGGACCTTCCTTGCACACATAGACCGGGCCGCAGTTACAACGGCCACACTTGCCCAGACCGCACTTCATGCGGTTTTCGAGGCTGGTGTAAATGTCTTTGGGGGCAATCCCCGCCTTGTCGAGCACCGGCAGGGTGAACTTGATCATGATGGGGGGACCGATGACGAGCGCGACGGTGTTGTCCGCCGGAATCTGGGCCTTTTCGACGATGGTCGGCACGAACCCGATTTCGCCCTTCCAGTCGGGCGTTTCGCCACCCGGGTCCACGGTGCGCACGACGCGCACGTTGGGGTACTCAGCCCACTTGTCCAGTTCGTCCTGGAAGACCAGATCGCCCACCGTCCGGGCGCCATAGACGATCGTGATGTTGCCATACTTGGCGCGATTTTCGAGCACGTACCAGATGGCGCAGCGCACGGGCGGCATGGCTATGCCCCCGGAAATGAAGACCAGGTTTTTCCCCTCCCACGCCTCGGTGGGGTAGCTGTTGCCGTACGGCCCGCGAAAGCCGATGGTGTCGCCTTCACTGATCTGCCACAAGGCCTCGGTTACTTTGCCGGTCTTGCGGAAGCAGAACTCGATATAGTCCTTCCAGTTGGAACTGGAACAGATGTTGAAAGTGGACTCGCCAGAGCCGAAGAGGGAATAGATGCCGAACTGCCCCACGCGGAAGTTGAACTTTCGGCCTTTTTCCTCGTCCTTGAATCGAATGCGGACGGATTTGACGTCGCTTGTCTGCTGGCGCACGGCCAGGACTTCCATCAGGTCCGGTTTGTAGATGTTCTCCATCGTCAATCCTTTTCGCTCGCTTTCACCGTGTGCCGGTGGATCGCCTCAACCACGTTGAGCACGCCCAGGCTGACGGGGCAGTTGCGGCCGCAATTGCCGCACCCCGTGCAGAGGAGCGTGCCAAATTTTTCGTGGTAGATGCGGAACTTGTGCTGGATGCGCTGACGCTGCCGCTGCGCCTGAACGCTGCGGGGGTTGTGACCCGAGGCGTGGAGGGAGAACATCGAGAACTGACAGGCGTCCCAGTTTTTCACGCGGCATCCGCCACAGGCGTTCCCCTCGTCCACGATGTCGAAACAGTGGCAGGTGGGGCAGTTGTAGGCACAGGCCGCGCACCCCAGGCAGCGCAGCGTCTGTTCTTCCCAGAAGGGGCTGTCGAAGTTTTCTTCGAGGAACTGAAGCACTTCCGCCACATCGAATTTTTTCGCCGGACCTTCGGGAATCTGGGCGGTCTTGTCACTCGACTTCACCAGATCGCGGAAGAGATCGCGTCCCTTGTCGGTCAACATGCGCACTTCGAAGTTTTCCCCGTCGAAGGGAAGAAGCAGCACGTCGGAACCCTGTTCGCTGTCGGGCGCGAGGCCCACCGAGGTACAGAAGCAGTTGGCGTCGTGGGTGGCACAGGCCAGCGTCACGATGGTTGTGGCCCGGCGGCGGCGGTTGTAGAACTCGTCCTTGTAGTCCCAGTTGAACACATGATCGAGGATGGGGAGCGAGGCGGCGTCGCAGGGGCGCGCAAAGAGCACCAGGCGCGGCGCGTCGTCCACGGCCGCGTCGGTCAGTTCGACATCCTGTCCGACAAACTTGTAGTTGTAGAGTTTCTCGGTTCGCGGGAAGAAGAATTCCTTGATCGAGTTTTCGGCGTGGACAAATCCGTCGGAGACCATCTGACTCGAAGCGGTCAGGGGTTGGTACATGACCCGGTTGTCCTGAAGGCGAACAGGGGCCGCTACCGGGCGGTCCTGTTCGAGCCAGTTGTCCACGAGTTTCGTAATGGCTTGGATTGAGATGAGATTGCTCACCGGATGAAATTCTCCTTATCCTGCAAGCTGTAGGCGCCGACGGCCGGTTCGGCTTCGGCGTCCATGCCGGCGCGGAAGTCGAAACAGTTTTCGGCGGCGAGGGCCAGCGATTGATTGAGCAGGCGCAGATTGATGCCGGCGGGACACACGCGCGTGCATTCGTCGCACCCCACGCAACGCGCCGCCTGGTGAAACGCCCGGGTGATCTGCCACGCAAAATTCCCCTTCAGCGTGGCGGAAGTGTCGATACAGGTCGGACGGTTCTTATCCACGAGACAACGCTGGCAATAACAGAGCGGGCACGTCTGGCGGCAGGCGTAACACTTGACGCAACGCGCCAGTTCTGCCTTCCAGTAGGCCATGCGTTCCTCGGGTGTCTTCTTCATGAAGGCGTTGAGTTCGGCGAAGCGCTGCTCCTGCGTGACGGGCGGGTTGGGCACTTCGCCCACGGTGATGTCCACGTTCTGCGGCATGTGGACGTCGCACGCGTTGCACTTCGGCTCGCGCGGCTCCCCCACCCCTTCGCACGCCATGCCGATCACCACAACGTCGTCGCGGCTGATCTGCGAGTCCTTCTCGAGCACCGTGACGGCGCGGGCGTCGCACCCTTTGACCACAATCGCGACCTTGGGATACAACGCTCGGATGCGTTTCTGGGTGAGATAGACGGCCAGGTTGTTGTAGCACTGGTGGTTCCACACGAGTTGGGTCACGTCGGCGGGTTTGGTGACAAAGATCGGATACGCGGGCTTTCCCGGCGCGTCCTGACCGTACCCGATAACGGCGTTGACCTTGCCTTCTTCGAGCAACTCCTTACAGATTTGACGCAATTGTTTCAGCATGTAGATTCCTCGCAGATTTCGCGATACGCCCGGTAAGGCCCCAGTTGACGCGCGTTGGCGGTGACTTCGATGATGGTTTCCTGAAACTTTTTGCCTTCGGCGGCGCTGATCCAGGTGAAATGGATGCGGTTCATGTCAATGCCCAGGGTGCTGAGCAATTCGCGGAACATCATCCACCGGCGGCGCGCGTGGTAGTTGCCCGCGGTGTAGTGGCAATCGCCCGGGTGGCACCCGGAGACCAGGACCGAATCGGCCCCCATCTCAAACGCCTTGACGATGAGGTTAAAGTCGATGCGTCCGGTACAGGGAAGCCGCACGATGCGGACGTTGGCCGGATACTCGAGCCGGTTCGTGCCCGCCAGGTCGGCGCCCAGATAGGTACACCAGTTGCAGACAAAAGCCACGATTTTGGGTTCAAACGCTTTTAGTTCGCTCATATTCGATTGCCAGGAAACCTTTCTCCATCAAATAGTCCCTGATACGTTCTCCACCTCTCCTCAACCCTTCATGTTGGGGCACCCCTTCAGGGTGCATACACTCAGGACGTTCTCTCCGTAGGTTCCCTTCGGTCACCTACGGCTATTCGAGGGCGGCCCCTTCGGGGCCAGACCACATCTCCAGAGCCAAGACCTCATCTCCGGAACCAAAACCACATCTTTGAGGCCGAGACCTCATCTCCATTTCGACTCACGATCCATATTGAACAAAAGTTGAAAGATCGAGGTCGTCTCAGTTCTACACCAGACTCGACACCATTGCGTAGATCTGCTGCTCGCTGAACCCTTCAAGGTCCGCGCTCTTGCTGGGACAGACGGCCACGCAGGTGCCGCAGCCCATGCAGAGGCCCGCATTGACCCGCGCGGTGCGCTTGATCAGGTTGCCGTTGCGGTCGAGGATTTCCGCCTTCTCGATTGCGTTGTAAGCGCAGGCGCGCACGCAGGCATAACAGGCCGCGCAGGTCTGCTCGTTGATCTTGGCGATTTCCGGTTCGCGCGTCAGTTCCGCCTTGCCGAACATCACCTGCACCTTGCCCGCCGCGGCGGAAGCCTGCGCCACCGCCTCGGGGATGTCCTTGGGCGCCTGACAGGCCCCACAAACAAACACGCCCGCCGAGTTCGTTTCGACCGGACGCAGCTTCGGATGCGACTCGCTCAGGAAGCGGTACTCGTCGTAGCCGACCTTGAGTTTCTGGGCCAGTTCTTCGATGCCGTCCGCCGGGCGCATCGCCGCCGCCAACACCACCATGTCGGCCTCGATTGTCACAGGCAAACCGGTCAACGTGTCGGCGCCCCGTACGATCAGTTTGCCGTTTTCCTGGGTGATCTTCGAGACGCGGCCCCGGATGTAGTTCGCGCCATCCTGTTCGATTGCGCGGCGCACAAACTCATCGTAGTTTTTGCCCCCCGCCCGGATGTCCATGTAGAACACGTGGGCCTGGCCTTCATGCACCTTGTGTTTGTAGAGCATGGTGTGCTTGGCCGTGTACATACAGCAGATCTTCGAGCAGTAGCCCATCCCCTTGGCGTTGTCGCGGGACCCCACGCAGGAGATGAACACGACATTCTTGGGCGTGGCGCCGTCGCTGGGACGCTTCAACTCTCCACCCGTCGGGCCGGAAGCCGACACCAGGCGCTCGAACTGGAGCGAATCAATCACGTCCTTGTACTGGCCGTACCCGTACTCGCCATAGCCGGTGTACTTCTCGCTGTCCTGTTCCTGGCCGATCTTATAGAGTTTGTAGCCCGTGGCCACGATGATGGCGCCGACCTTTTCCTCGACGACCTTGTCCACATCGTCGTACATGATCGCGCCCGCCGCGCACTTCTTCTCGCAGATCCCGCAACCTTTGCCTTTTTTCAGACGCGTGCAGTTTTCCTTGTCAATCACCGGACGCGCCGGAACGGCCTGCGGGAAGGGGATGTAGATCGCCTTGCGGAAGCCCATGTTGTAGTCGAATTCGCTCAGGTTCTTCTTTGAGGGGCAATTCGTCCAGCACTCGCCGCAGCCCGTACACTTGCTCATGTCCACGTAGCGGGCCTTCTGTCGAATCTTGACCGTGAAATTTCCCAGGTACCCGTCCACCGACTCGACCTCGGAATAGGTGTAAAGGCGAATGTTGGAATGCTGCCCCACCTCGACCATGCGCGGCGTCAGGATGCACTGCGAACAGTCCAGCGTCGGGAACGTCTCGGACAACCCGGCCATCTTGCCGCCGACCGACGGTTCGCGCTCGACGAGCACCACCTCGTGGCCCGCGTCGGCGATGTCGAGCGCGGCCTGAATACCCGCCACGCCCGCGCCGATCACCAGCGCGCGCTTGGTCAACGACACCCGGATCGGATCGAGCGGGTTGTTCTGCGAGACCTTGGCCACACTCATGCGGACCAGCTGGACCGCCTTGGCCGTTGCCTCGTCGCGGTTGTGATGCACCCACGAGCAATGCTCGCGGATGTTGGCCATCTCAACCCGGTAGGGGTTCAGGCCCGCCGCTTTGGCCGCCGCGCGAAAGGTCTTCATGTGCATGTGGGGCGAGCACGAAGCCACCACAATGCCGTCCAGTTTCTCGCGGGCGATGCTTTCGCGCAGGAGCGACTGGCCCGGGTCCGAGCACATGTACTTGTAATGCACGGCGACGCGCACGCCCGGGAACTTTGCGGCTTCCTCGGCCACCCTGGCCACGTCCACCGTCCGCGCGATGTTCTCGCCACACCAGCAAATGAATACGCCTATTCTGCTCATATCCGTGTTACCGCTTTACGACGAAATGTTTGTCCACACCCAAATCCTGCTCGGAGAGACCCAAAGCCAGTCCAACCAGGTCCGATAAGTAATACACCGTCATGCCGTAGTCTGCGCCGTACTGACGTTCCACATCGGCCTGTTTCATGTCCAGGTTGACGTGGCACATCGGACAGGCCACCACGATGCAGTTGGCCCCATGCGCCTTCGCATTGGCCAGGATCTTGTTCGAGAGTTCGAGCATGAGCGGCTCGTTGGCCATCGTCATGCCCGCCCCGCAACATTCGGTCTTGTAGTTCCAGTCCACCGACCCGGCGCCCAGAACGTCCAGAACGTTCTCCATCGAGCGGGGATGTTCGCAGTCGTCGAACTCGAGGACCGAGGAGGGACGCGTCAACAGGCACCCGTAGTAACAGGCGGCCTTGATCCCCTCGAGCGGTTTCTTGACCGCCGCGCGGATGGTCTCGAGTCCGATTTTCTGGAAGACCTGGATCAAGTTGACCACATCGGTTTTGCCTTCCAGCCCAATCTCGACTATCTCCGAGATTTCCCGACGCAGAACGGGGTTGCCAACGAGTTCGCGCCGCGCCTTGATCAACTCCATGGAGCACATGGGGCAGGGCGCCAGAACCTCGGCGACTCCATCGCGCTCGGCCAGACCCAGATTGCGCGCGGGCAGGGCCAGCGAGAGCGTCTTGTTGATGACGTGGGCCGCCGACGCGCCACAACAGATCCAATCGTCCAATTCCTTCAGTCGCGCCCCAAGGGCGCCCATACACGCCTGCACCGATTTCTCGTAGTCGTTCGAGGAACCGTGCAGCGCGCAACCTGGATAATACCCGATCTCCATCATCAGTGCGAATGCCCTTCCGAAGAACTGGCGGAGTGGAGATCCGCCTTCATACACCGCTCGAAAATGCGGTCCACCAGCGCCCGGTCGCGAACCTTCTCGCCCATGACGTGGAACTTCCCGCGCGCAAAGAGTTTCGGCGCCAGGAGCGAATCCTTCATCAGCATCGGGATGCTCAGATCCTTGAAGAAGGCCGCGTTCTTGAACAGAACGGTCATCTCGACCTCGTTGACCCGTCCGTTGCGGCGGACACTCTGAAGAAACGCCTTGAGAAACTGGACCGTGCGCATCTGCGCCGGGGCGTCCACGGCCTGCTCGACCGCGCACTGGCGCAGGGCATCCATCACACCGGCGCAATTGACCGACTTGGGACAGCGCGTCGTACAGGTCTGACACGACACACACATCCAGATGGCCTCACAGCGCAAGGCCCGCTCGAACTGGGCGGTCTGCGCCAGGCGCAACAACTGGTTGGGCGTGAAGTCCATCCGCTCGGCCACGGGACACCCGGCCGTGCATTTGCCGCACTGGTAACACTCCTCGACCTTCGTGTGCGCCAGATTGTTTACATAGGTAATCGTGGGTTGCATGGCAAAACCAATCTGATCCTTGGGTCTTTTGAGAATCCCGCTCATCCGAACACACCCTGAAGAGCGCCCCGACACACCCTTGAGTTTCTGAAAGATTCACAGCACTCTCCGGGCGGTTTTTCGGAAACCTTTCTGGGGATGCCAGACACGGTTTCCGAACACTCAAGATTCCATAATCCGGTATAACAGACATTTTTGCAAATATCCATCACTAAATGACCGAATCAAAATTCTTCCTGTCTCGCGCCGGGACAAGGAGGAACCCGTTCCGGCACACAAAAACTTCTTATTCCCGCGAAAATCACTCCCCTCGCGTTTGTTTATCCCGATTTCAATCAGTATCCCATTTCTCCTTTCCGCGCCTTCCCGCGAAAGATCCAATAGACCCAGGCCTGATAAAGAAGGACGAGAGGCACAAAAAACAACGCCACCCCTAACATAATTTTCAGAGTCAGAGGACTCGACGCCGAGTTGGCGATGGTCGCACTGAAACCGTCCACAAGACTGGAACGCACCAGATACGGGTACATGGCCAGAATGACCCCCATCGAGACAAAAACGATGGAAAGCGCCGTAGCGCTCCACGCCCTGGCCCAGGCTTTCTTTCCGATCAACCATCGCAACGCCAACAGGGGCAGAATGGCTCCCGCGATCACCAGCCACGGGAAGAAGGCGGGCAATTCCTTGCCTGAAAGCTGCTGGTTGCGCACCTGCAAGTAGGCCAGGAAAAGAATGACCAGGAGCACGAGCGGCGCCCAGAGTATCCGGGCAATCTTCTCGGACTGCGCTTGGACCGGCCCTTCCGCCTTCAAGGAGAGCCAGACAGCGCCGTGCATGAGAAACAGGAACAGGAACACGGCCCCGCCCAGAAGCCCCTGGACATTCAACAGGGTCAGAATACTTCCGGTGTAGCGGCCATCCGCCGAGATGGGAATGCCCTGCAGAAGATTCGCAAACGCCACGCCGAACAGAAGCGCCGGCAGGAAACTCCCCAGAACGAAACACCCATCCCACAGACGGCGGGCCGACGCCGACTCCATCTCGGGGCGCAACGCCAGAGCGGAACCGCGCAGAATGAGCGCGAAGAGGATCAGCATCAACGGCGAATAGAGCGCGCTGAAGAGCTGCGCATAGGCTGCCGGAAACGCTGCAAAGGTCACGCCGCCCGCCGTGATCAACCAGACCTCGTTGCCATCCCAGAACGGTTCGATACTGTGATAGACGGTGTTGCGCTCCTCTTCGTTCTTCGCCACGAACGGCATCAGAGAACCGACCCCGAAGTCATAGCCGTCCAGCACAAAATAAATCGCCCACAACAGCGCCCACGTGACAAACCAGGTGGTCTCAAGCATGTTGTTCGCCTCCTTCCGTTCCCTTCTCCGGTTCCGAAACCGGCGGATTCTTTTCGACAGGTTCCGGCCCGCGCCGGGCAAAGCGGGACAAGAGGTAGAAATCCGTGATGCCCAGGATAGAATAGAGCAGGAAGAAACCCGCCAACGAAAGCGCGACCTGAACCGTATCGAGCGGCGACACCGCTTCGGCAGTCCGCATCAGGCCCTGAACGATCCAGGGCTGGCGCCCCACTTCGGTCACCATCCACCCCATTTCAATGGCCAGATACGGCAAGGGGATGGCCAACAGCATGGCCCAGAGATAGAGACGTTTCTCCGGCAGGCGCTTTCGCCAGAACCATCCGAGAAACGCCAGAAGCGGGAAGAGCGTCCCCAGTCCCACCATCGCGCGGAATGCAAGAAACGTCAGGGTCACCGGGGGACGGTCTTCTTTCGGGAAGTCTTTCAACCCCTTGACCACGGCGTCTGGACGGGCATAGGCCAACAGACTCAATCCGTTCGGGACCGATCCGATATTGAGGAGATTGCGTTCGTTCTTTTCGTCCGGAATCATGAACAAGGTCATGGGGCGGTTCGGCCCCCCTTCCCAGAGCGCCTCCATTGCGGCGAGTTTGGCCGGCTGGATATGCGCCACATCTACGGCTGAACCGTGCCCGCTGGTCAGCATGACGAAACAGGCGGCCAAAGCCCCATATGTACCCAACTGGAACGATTTCTTGAAAAACGCGACTTCATTTTTCTTCAAGAGATGGTACGCGCTGACCCCCATCACGAAGAACGACGAGAGGATGAACGCCCCACTGACCGTATGGAGAAACGCGAGCAGGGCGGGCGTCTGGGTGATGATCGGCCAGAAGTTGTCCAACTCGGCTCGCCCGTTGCGGAGCACATACCCGACGGGGTGTTGCATCCAGGCGTTGGCCGCCAGAATCCAGAAGGCGGACAGATTGCCCGCCAGTGCCACGATCCAGATACTCGCGGCGTGCAGTCGGGGCGAAACCCGGTCCCAGCCAAACACCCACACCGCCAGGAACGTGGATTCAAGAAAAAAGGCCACGGTGGCCTCGATCGCCAGAAGCGACCCGAAAATATCCCCCACGTAAGTCGAGTAATTCTTCCAGTTGGTTCCGAATTGGAATTCGAGTGTGATGCCCGTTACCACCCCGATGCCGAAATTGATGAGAAACATTTTGCCCCAGAAACGGGCCATGCGCCGGTAGTCGGCGTCGCCCGTCCGCAGGTACAGAGTTTCCATGACCGCCACCAGAACCGACAGCCCCAACGTCAAGGGAACAAATAAGAAGTGAAAAAATGCCGCGACCGCAAACTGCAAGCGTGACAACAAAAGAACATCCATCTTCGCGTTTCTCCTTTCCTGAAGAAAACCGAAAAATACCCCCACCCGTGTCCCATAAACAAACCAAAACACCGGAATCAGACTACCGATACCCGCGCTCAGACACAACTATTTAATGCATACGCTCGCATGGAACATCCCGTCCTCCCTGACACGAAAAGTAGCCCGGCACAAGACACTGCCGGGAAACTGTCCCTTGAATAATGAGCATATCGGATGCCAGAATTCCAGGAGGAAGACGGGGAGGGGGATTGGAGGAACTGGGATAACAAAACGGACAGAAATGGCTGGGGCACGAACGAAAGATCGGCGAGAGAGGCCCCCCTGCATGTCTCTCTTTTTCGAGACACGCCCCATTTGTGAGACACGCGTGAGACACTCAAGACGCCTCGGTTTTCAACCCGGTCAGAAGGTGATTGCCCCTCGCATTCCGCCCGTTCTGGAAAGAACCACCCCTTGTTCCGTGCCTGATCCCGGTTGATTCGGGTATCCGGAGGCAACACATTTTTCGGAGAACATCCGATTGGTATAAGTCTTGCGCTCAACGAGATATAGGATTAGAATACGATCCAGTCTGAACAACTGAATCGTATTCCCCCTTTGCCCAGGCATAACGAGACGCCTGTGAAAGAGCGGGGGGCTTGTACAAATCTTCAAAGGGAGGGACAGGCAATGCGTCAAAGAATATGCGGGGGTTGGGGAGTGGGAGTTCTGGTGGTTCTGTTTGGGATGGTGACCCTGACGGGGTTTGCGCATCCCCCAAAATCGCCGGTGTTGAGTTACGATCCGGCCTCGGGGATCCTGACCGTCGGGATCACACACGGGGTCTCGAATGCCAGTAAGCACTACATTGAACGGGTGGAAGTCCTGGTGAACGACCAGTCGGTCGTAGAAAAGACGTACACCACCCAACCCTCGGAGAAAGAATGGACCCTGACACTTGAAGTGGGCGCTCTGAAAGCGGGCGACAAGGTCAAGGTCAAAGCCTCCTGCAATGTCATTGGCTCCGGTTCCGGCACGCTCGATGTGACTCAAGAGGCGCAGGGAGAAAAGAAACAGAAGGAGGACACATCCGTGAAGACCGAGGAAGAGGAGGGACCAAGCCCCGTGGAAGTCGGAACTGAAGCGCCGCTGTTTGTCGTGAAGGACCAGGAGGGAACGACCGTGACCCTGAAAGATTTCCGGGGGAAAAAGAATGTGGTGCTGGTGTTCTACCCCGGTGACCAGACGCCCGGTTGTACCAAGCAGTTGTGCGCCATCCGCGACGACTTCGAGGATTTCAAGGCGGCGGACACGGTGGTGTACGGGGTCAACCCGGCGGACGCCCAGTCGCACAAGGCGTTCATCGAGAAGCAGAAATACCCCTTCCCGCTGCTGGTGGACGAAAAGAGCGAAGTAGCGAAGGCCTACAACACCAAGGGACTGTTGTTCACCAAGCGAACCGTCTATGGGATAGACAAAGAGGGAAAGATCGTCTTTGCGCAACGCGGCATGCCCGCCAACGCGGACATTCTGGCGGCCTTCAAGAAGTAACGAAGACACAACATCCCCTTTCAACGGCTTTCCTATAGGACCTATGGTCTCATAAGTCCTATAGGAAAAGATCGTTTTTGAGAGGACCGGCCATCCGTTTACCGGCTGTAGGTTCCCATGAGGCGCCCCTGCGCGATGACATGACCTTCCATCGCTTTGAACAGGTCGCGCTTCGTGGTGTGCGGGGGAATTTCCAGTTTTTTGTCCAGCGCGTAGAGCCGGAAGTAGTAGTGATGGATCCCGTGGCCCCGGGGCGGGGCGGGTCCGCCATAATCGGTCTTATGGAAGGAATTCATCCCCTCCTTCATCCCGGCGGGTTCTGATGGGAGGCTCCGTTTCGGTTTCCCCTCGGGAAAGGACGTGACACTGGCCGGGATGCCATAGACCACCCAATGGACCCACGGTTCGCTGATCGGCGCGTCTGGATCGTCGCAGACAAGCGCGTATTCCATCGTTTTTTCGGGGGCCCCACTCCACTGGAGAGGCGGGGAGACGTCCGCCCCGTCGCCCGTATAGCGGACAGGAATCGGTTGTCCCTCCTGGAAAGCGGAACTGGTGACGGTCAGTGCGATCATGGAGGCGTCCTCCTTTTCGCCGGAACCCCCGGAGGGTTTTCCCGAATTCGGAAGTTGCGGCGGTTCCGTTTGCGTTTGTTCCTGACATCCGGACAGGAGTCCACTCAGCGCCCAGGCTCCCAGAGCAACCAGTCCCTGTCGGCGGTTCAGGAAAGCGAGCGGCATGGAAATCCTCCTGCCCGGCGCAATGCTTTCCGCAGATTCGTTTCAATAGATTCAGAATAGGGTTTCTTCCTTCTTCCGTCAAGAGAAGCCTTCTCCGAGTCTTCTCCCCTTTCAGATATTCACTACAAAGATATCCGGACAATTCCCTTGGAACCTCGCATTGACAAACGGGGCGGAAATCCGCCATGATCGGGACACGGTTGTCTGGAACCGTAAGCAAGAAAAGATTCTGGGACTCCCTCGGGATTATCTTTGGGGGAACGACCTTTCTGGAAACCATCAGGGGCAAAACATGCGGGTGCGGGAACAAGACTCTCTGGACCGGGTTCGAGGCATTTTGACGCTGGCGGCGGTGGCGTTGATGTCTCTGGTTTTTTTGCCGTGGGCGTACTCTCCGTTTATCTGGCCCAAGATGTTGTGGGGACAGGCGCTCGCCGCCGGGCTGGGCGCGCTGGCTCTGGGAGGGGCGATGGCGGGGCGTCCGATCGTGCTGCGCATCCATCGGACACAAGTCTTGTTCTGGGCGTTTCTGCTCTGGAATCTCCTGATGTGGCCGGTGGCGTCGAGTCCAAGTCTGGCGCGGGACCGGGTGGTGTGGCTGGGGGCGTGTGGCGTGCTTGCCTGGGCGTGGCAGGAGTGGGGCTGGCGGTCGCGGAAACGGATTCTTCAGGCACTCTGGCTTCTGGTTTTCACGGCGGGCCTGACGGCCCTCTGGGCGCTGTTTCAGGACATGCAGGCCAAGTGGGCGAGACTGTGGCCGGAATGGTTCCCCCGAATCGCGCTGGCGGAGAATAAACTGGGCGACTGGCGCGGGTTTGTGACCGCCGGGTTGGGCAACACGGACTTCATTGCGGCGCTCCTGGCGACGCTGTACCTGCCGATTTTGCTGTTATTATTCCACGTCCGAGGTCTCTGGCGAATCGCGATACTCCTCGCGACGCTCTGGTTGTGCGCCGCCGCGCTGGTGGTCTGCTGGTCCGTGGGGGGGAACGGCGCGTTGATTCTCTCCTCGATTCTCGTCCTGATCGGGTTGGGGCGGCAGCGGCTGGGCTGGGTCTGGCGTCGCCGACGCGGGCGGCTGGCCGTGTGGGGGGCGGGGTGTTTGCTGGCCATTTTGTGGCTGGTGACCGATACGCCGCTCAACCCGCACCGTCCGGGGATTTTTCAGGAAGCTTTCGGCTCGGAGCGTTGGGAAGAAGGCGGTCCGACCCGGGCGGTCATCTGGCTCAATTCCTTCGAACTGATCCGCCAGAACCAGGTCAAGGGGGTGGGGCCGGGGTGCTTCCCCTACTGGTACCCGCGCGTCCAGTCGCCTTTCCTGCCCGACGATCCCAACTGGCTGCGTTACCAAGGGGCTTACACGAACTCCGCGCATAACACGATCCTCGAGACCTGGGCGGAACTGGGGCCGATCGGCGCGTTGCTCTTGGTGTGGATGGTGTGGAGCGCGTTCGCGGCCCTGGGGCGTGTGGCGCGCCGGGCGGCTGGGTGGAAGAAACCGTTGGACGCCTGGGTAGCCTGGGGCGCGATTGGCGCGCTGAGCGCCTGGAGTCTGGATTCGATGATGACGTTTCCCCTCCTGCTGCCGGACCTGACGGTGCTGTTCTGTTGCCTGCTGCCGCTGGGCGCCATGCTGGACCGGGGCGATCCGGAAGGCCGTGGGGCGTTTATCCTGCCGTCGGTGACGTTCGAGAGAGGGTGGCTGCGCGGTTCGGTGGAATCGCGCGACATGCGGCAGGTTGAAGCGTTGCGGTTCTGGGTGGAAGGCCCCCGCTGGGGGACGGTGCTTGGAATCGCCGGGGGGATCGCGCTGGCGGGGCTTTGCGTCTGGCTGTCGGCGCTGCCGGTCGTTTCCGACGCGCGATACCAGCAGGCGCGCGGGCGGGAAGAAGCGCGGAACCGGGCGCTAGCACAAGGGGACAAGGCCCAGGCAAGCGCGCTCGACGCCGAGTCGGACGCGTTCTATCGGACCGCACTGGACATCTGGCCCGACCACCACGATTGCCGGAGCGCCTACACGCGCTATCTGCTCGATGCCAAACGGTACCCGGAGTGCGTGGAACATCTGGCGCGCGTGTTCGAGCGACTGGATTCCTGGGAACTCTATGAACGCCGCCGCACGGCTTATCTGGGGCTGGGTCTCCAGATGGAAGCGCAGCGCGATACTCGTACCATCATGAAACGGATGGCAAAGGCTTTCCGTAGCGCAGAACTTCTGCAATCCACGAAGAGGCCCCAGTGATGCGTTTCTTTTCTTCCGACTCCGAGTGGACCGAGAGTGGAACCTGGAAATTTCCGGTCGGTTCCGCGCTCTTTTCTCTGGCGCTGACGGTGGCGCTGGGGTGGCCGCTGTTGTTCGGGGGACAGACCCTGACCGGCGGCGACATCATCAACTGGGCGCTGCCTTACAAGGAAGTGGTGCGGGAAAGTCTGCGGCAGGGAACCTTCCCGCACTGGAATCCGTTGACCTTTTCCGGCTGTCCCCTCCAGGCCGACATTCAGGTCGGGCTTTTCTATCCGCTGAATCTCCCCTACTGGATTCTGCCCGTGACGTGGGCCTTCTCGCTGGTCACGCTGTTTCACTTCTTTCTGGGGTGCTGGGGAATGTGCCTCTGGATGCGGCGACGCGTCGAGTCGGCTGGGGCCGCGTGTCTGGCGGGCGGGTTGTTCATGTTCAGCGGATTCGCCGTCAAGTATCTGATGGCGGGGATCGTGGTCTTCCCCATGACCATGGCGTGGTTGCCGTGGTTGCTGTTGTGCTGGGATCGCCTGAGTGAGTCGTTCGAGGAAGGAACCGCCCGGCGCGCGTGGGATTTCGGCGCGTTTGCGCTCGCGATCGCGCTGACGATTCTGGCCGGAGCGCCCCAGCTGGCGTTCTACAACCTCTGCGCGCTTTCACTTTATGTGCTGATCGGAACCTGGTGTTCTTCAAAGAAAACATCTGAAGACGAAATAGACTGGGCGACCGATTACGAAGAAGAACCGCAGGAAACCGGCGGATTGCCTTTCCGATGGAAGCCGCTGGCGCTCTACGCGGGCGCGGTGGCGCTGGCGTGCGGCATTTGCGCGGTTCAGATCCTCCCGACTCAGGTTTATATCAAACAGACCTGGGGACGCTCGGAGGGGGCGGAGTGGGCCTATGTGGCAGACGGGTCTCTGGAACCACGAATGCTCCTGACCCTGATTTCTCCCCTTTTTTTCGGTGACCCGAACGACGAGGAGGGGTATTGGGGACAGATGGGATACCATGAGGTGACCGCCTATCTCACTGCGCTTCCGTTGACCCTCTTTCTGATCTATCTGCTGGGACGCTGGCGGTTGGGAAAGCGATGGCCGTTCGATTGCCGGGAGATCCTTCCAAACCGACGTATCAGCCGATTCGAGGTCTTTCTGCTGGTGGTCCTGGTTCTGTCGGTTCTGCTGGCGCTGGGAAAGAACGGACCGCTGTTCTGGTTCGCCTATCACCTGGTGCCCGGGTTCGATCGTTTCCGGGTGCCGGCGCGGTTTCTCATGCACTTCGCCTTTGCGATGGCGGCCCTGAGCGCGTGGATGCTGGACGCTCTGGTCAACGCTCGGGACCGACTGGAGGAGGAAAACGGGAAATCGGGCACGATCCGGGCGCTGGCGGTCGTCTGTATTCTGGGGACAGCTGCCGGTGCAATCCTCTATGGGTGCAGTTCGTCGTTAATCGAAGCCTTCCGAATGCCCATGCTGAATATCGAGGGACTGAAGGCGCACCCGCTCGCGCCCAAACTGGCGTTGCTGAAGAGTCTGGCTCGGGACGGTTTTGGGGTCTTTTCGCTCCAATGTCTGATTTTCGGCGGCCTGCTTCTGGGTATCCTCCTCTGGCGGGGCCGCGAATCGGTCCGGCACGCGCTGGTCTGGGTTCTGGTGGCGGTCTGTATGGGGCAGTTGTTGCTTTATGGCGGGCGGTTTATCGTCTCGGAACCGCAGGACACCTATGAGGAGAAAATCTACCCGCGCACCGCGTGTGTCGAGTTCCTCACGGAGGCGCTTCGCGATGGCGGGCGGTTTGTGTGGCTGGACAGTCTAATGGACTGGCACTACGACCAGAACCAGCCGGAACTGATCACCAACCGTCCGATGATGTATGGTCTGCCTCAGATGCGGGGGTACAACCCGATCAACTCGAAGCGCTACGGCCTGTTTGTGAATCAGATTACGGGGTTGTCTCCCGAGGAGAATCCACGCGCCTTCATGCTGATGCCCGATTCCGGTCCGGGTAAAATAAACTGGAGTCTTCTGGCCGCGTGGAACTGCCGCATCGCTCTTTCGTATATGGACCTGAAAGACCCGGCCATCGAGAAGGTGGCGGAGTGGCGCTTCCCGCAGGCCGACCAGGGAGGCGCGGAACAGGTGATGTGGGCCTACCGGATTCGGGAGCCGTTTGGGGAGGCCTGGCTCTGCGACCCGGTTGAAATTCCAGACAACATGGAGACCGAGTTCGACCTCCGGCTCCTGGCACAGGGCCAGGTGGACTTGCGGCGCCAGGCGCTCGTGCGGGGCAATCCCCTCGCGCTGGTGGGCGTGGAAACGGCGACCAGCGCCAGCGCTCAAAGCGCAAAACAAACGCCCGACATTCAGGGGACAGTTGAAGTGATCGAGAAGGGTTTCGGCCAGATCCGTTTTCGCGTCTCTACGCCGAAGCCCGCCCTGCTGGTTTGCAGCCAGAGTTATTACCCCGGCTGGTGCGCGCACGTGAATGGAGCGCCGATGCTGGTGTGCCCCGCCAACGTGGCCCAGTGCGGCATTCCCGTCCCGGCGGGTACGCATGAGGTCGAGTTGGCGTACCGTCCGCTGGAATTCCAGCAGGGCGCGTTCGTCAGCATCGGGTCGCTTCTCGTGCTGGGCCTCCTGATCGCCCGCTGGTTGCGGCAGAGCCGGTTGCTGGGGATGTGACCGCATTCTCCTCTTCCGGCCCCTCTCTGTTTCTGGTAGGCTTTGGATATGAAATTTCCATCGAATCCGTAACATCGGCGGTTTTGACCGGACCGGGAGGGTTGTCTCATGGAATGTTCAAAGTGCGGAAAGGTTCTGGAAACCGGGGAAGGGGGCGCGTGGGTGGCGGCCATATCCGGAAGCGTCCTGGGCGATGAGGTCAGCGACTGCTACTACTACTGCGAGTCGTGCGGCGTTTACACGGTTCAGGTGTGCTACGAACCGTTCCTGGACGACGATGAGGTTTCGATCCGAGGCCCGATCTCCCAGGAGGAGGGCGACGAACAGGTCGAACTGATCCGTCAGTGCTCCACCCCCTGGGACAAGAAATGCCGCTGTCCGGCGCATGTGGCCTATTTCCGGGGAACGCTCGATTGAGGGCCGAGAAAGCCCCAAACAAGAAAACCGCCCCGGAGAGGCGGTTTCGAGAGGGGAATTTCCCTGAAAAACATTGGTGGGTGGGACAGGGGTTGAACCTGCGACCACTGCCTTGTAAGGGCAGCGCTCTCCCACTGAGCTACCCACCCACAAAGAGGAACGGATATTATCCGAATACGGATTCTTTGGCAAGCCTATTATGCCTTGAAAATATGGAGCCGCTCGTGTCGGACTTTCCCTCAGAAAGATCGGACGCGAGCGGTTTCCTTTTCCTGGTTTCTCACGGCGCCGGCTCTTGCGTTCCCCTCGTGGCCTTGCCGTGCAAAACCCCATCCTTGTCGAACCAGAGCGGATCTATGCAGATGTCCCGGTCCCACTTGACGGCATCGCTCTTCTTCTGATGGTACACATGCCAGAGGTTACCCTTGCGATCCACGGCCGTACAGCCATGTCCGGGGCCGAAAATTCCGTTTTCCCCCTTCACAATGGGGTTCCCTGGATACTTCACAAACGGTCCCATGGGATTCTGAGCGGTGGCATACCCCACGGAATAGAAGGGCGAGTCGGCGCCGGAACCGGAGTAGAGCATGTAGAAGGTGCCGTTCCGCTTGATGACCCAGGGGCCTTCCGTGACGCGTCCCTTCGCTTTTTCCCACGGTTCCGTGGGCTGGAAGAGGAAAACGGGCGGTTCATCTGCCTTTTCCACCGGACTTTTCATCCGCTGAACATGAATTCTGAAATCGTCGAGTTGCACGTAATAGAGATAGTATTGCCCGTCGTCGTCGCGCAGCATGTTTGCGTCAATGGCGTTCGTGAAAAAGGTCTTCTTCAGGTCTTCGAATTTTCCGTCCGGACGATCCGCCACGGCCACGCCGATCCGCTTGTTGACTGTGTAGTAGAGGTAGAACTTTTTGGTCACCGGATCGAAAAAGACATCGGGCGCCCAGACGCCTTTCTCGCCCGGCGAGAAAACCAGGGGGCCTTTGGTCCAATGCACCAGGTCGGATGACGTATAGGCGTGAATCAGGCGGGTACTTCCCTCCGTGGCGTAAAGGTAATAGATTCCGTCGTGGAACAGAACCGTCGGATCCGCCAGTTCCGTCTTTTCATCCGCGATCACCGGATTGGTATAAAACCGCTTCTTCGATATCAGCGCGCATCCCGACAGTCCCACTGTGGCAATCAGGACCACCGCAACCACACCCCATCTGATTTTTCCACGCATCTGTTCAACCTCCTTCGAAATTGGTCCGCTCCTCCCGAAACACTGTCCATACGAACGTGCGAAATGTTACCGTGAAGCCTCTCCAGACGCAAGCAATTCTCCCATTTCGGGCCGGGTTTCACGAGATTTTGCTCCATTTCTGAAATTCTTGGAAAAAAGAAAGTCAGTCGAGTCCACAAGGAAGGATTTCTCAATGCGACCAAAAACCTGTCGGAGAAGCGTCTTCACCTCCACTCAATCCGGTCAGAAAATGGACGCTCCACCGGTTTAACTTGCTTTTTTCCGGGTGTACGTCCTATCATATAAATGTGACAAGGCGTGAGGTTACGCAGGGTCATGTTTCACACCCAATCGGTTGACCGGTTTGTGAGTAAAGGCCAGTCAACCCCGGTCACAACCTAATGTGGGGGCGAACCGGTTTCGACGGGGGTGGATGAAGAAAGCGCTGCAGGTCAGGGACGGTCACCGCAGGCCCTGTAAAAAGTGGTGGCAAACAAGTAACTGGCGAAACTCAATTCGCTCTGGCTGCCTAATTAGGTAGCCCGCTCTGACATGGTTTGCTTGGGACTGTGTTAAGGGCGCCGACTACCAAGCTGGCCCAACCGCCTCCGCCCGGGGGCCAAGGGCGAGACCCTACCGGGATAGTTGAAACACGAGCCTGTCCATCGGCGCGCGTTTCGGCGAACCGTTTAAATGGATGGAATAAACCTGTAGATGCGTTTTCGGCAACACTTTCGGACGCGGGTTCAACTCCCGCCGCCTCCACCATTCTCCAAAAAACCAAGACGCTCTCCCGGATTTTCGAGTCCGGGAGGGCATTCTTCATTATCCCCAATAAACAAAGGGTTTTGCGAGTTTCAAGCCTTCCAGCGTCCGGACACGATTCGGACTTCTTCCCCCCTTCAGGGGAGTCGAAGTAGGAGTCGGACACGGAAAAAAAGGGATTGACCTCAAAATCCGACAATGGAGTCGGTCGAACCAACGGGAGAAAACAGGGCAGCACAGAGGGGCAGGGAGACGGATTTTGGGCCAAAGAATCGGAGATTTTGCGACTCGGACCGAGGGGGCAGGGATCTGACGAGACAAATCCTGTCCCCACAATACTCGACGAGGAAAAAACTCTCCATTTTTCTCCGGCGAAGGAAATTCGGCTAAATTTTACTTCCCCTTCCGCAAACGACGGAGAAAATTCTTCGACTCACAATCGCCTTTATTTGCAGGGCTATTCTCGGTTTTTCCCCCAAGAGTATGAGTTCGTTTTTCGAGACACTCCCTCCAATGAGCGCGACTTGTGACCATCCGTAGCACACAAGAATCTGGGGAGAAGAGCCCGTTTGGATCTTCTCCCCAGATATGCCTTGCGGGTTAGCTCACTTTACCATTCACTAGGGTTCCTGATTCGCGGCCGTGTGGACTGCGAACTGCGTCTCGGCGGGCTTCGACGGTTTGAACTTCAGATTCGCCACATACGCCGAAGACATATCGGCATGCCCTTCGATCTTCGAACCCGGTTTCGTCGCGATCAGTTTAATCGCGCCCAGGTAGTTGGCCAAGTACACCTCGTTGGCATACGTGTAACCCGCCACGAACCGACCGGAAATCCCGCTGTCGCCCACGATGTTGCCAAAGTTGGTCTTCGCCCACACCGTCATGGCGGCCGGAGAGTTCAGTGTCCCCAGACGTCCCCCCACTGCCACACCCGCCACCCTCCTAGCCTTGGCCTGCAGAAGCCGGATGTCGATGTTCGACACGATTTCCCAACACTGGATGTTGCCACCCGACACCAGGATCTTGTCCAGGTACCCTTCCAGAGAATCCACCTCGATCGAACCGTTCGTGACGGAGACAAGCGTCTTCGTGACGCCCGCAATTCCGCCCAGCAACATCCAGCAGGGACCGTTCGCGTTGTATTCCGAAACCACCCCCACCTTCGAGTCGAAATCCTGAGCCAGACCGATCGCTCCCAGACTAGTGGTCTTGACACGGGCCGCCGTCTTGTAGGTTTTCGTCGCGGCCTTCGCCATCTTGACCGGCTGCAGGATGGAGAGGTCCTCGAGCACCACCCCCGACGTCAGGATCGAAAGCGCCAGCGCGCTGTTACCACTTGTGATGCGCGTGCGGGCAAAGTACGGCGTCGCGGCCAAACTGTCCTTCGTTGCGGAAAGTTTCAGCAGCCCCGCTTCCTTGAAGGCCAGATGGTTGACAGGCGCGGTCGCTGTCAGCGTCTTGATCACTCCGTTCGACTCCAAGTCATACACCGGCGCGGCCACCAACACCGTGCGGACATCGCCATTGATCGTGAGGCTTGTGATCTCGGTTACGCCCAGCAGATAGGCAATTCCCTTCGCCGGATCATCGGTGGTTGCCGAGGGCAGGCGCTTGAGCCGTGCGATTTTAATTGAGGCGTTCGGCACTCCCGCCCCATTGAAGGCCAGGTCGGCGACTCCATTCACAACCACCTTCTGCAACTGCATGCCCTTCCGGTACGTCACCTTGTAATGACTCGCCACCACCGACGGATCGGCCTTGGCTCGGCCCGTCGCGGTCGTGCTCGCGTCGCTGGCGCGCTCGCCCACATTGATCGAAGCCTTGACCGAGTACAGGTAGTTCACCCCCGGCACCACCGAGTCGTCGGCAAACGACGTGCCTTCGATCCAGTTGTCAAACGCCACCGAGACCGGTGCCTGACCTGCCGTCGCGCGCAGCACTTGGTAGTGCGTCGCATCCGGCACGGGGTTCCACGTCACCTTGACCAGGTAGGAGGAGGCATCCACCGTTGCCTGGACGTTTTCCGGAGCGGGCAGACGGGGCGGAATCGTCCGGAACTTTGCCGTGAAGACCTTGTTCTCCGTCGTCACCGTGTACAGGAATGAGAACTCCGTCGAAACCGTCGTGGCGCCGTCCAGCCAGGCAATAAACTTAAACCCATCATTCTCCGTCACAGCCAACGTCACCGTGGTCCCCGTTGTGTAGGAGGATTGATCCGGCGACTTCGTCACCGTACCCGCATTAGCCGGACTGGCCACCGCGGTCACCGTGAACCGATTGGGCGGAAGCAGTTTGAAGTTCGCCTTGAACGTGACATTCACGGGCGCCACCGTGTACAGGAACGAGGCCGCCGTCGAAACCGTCGTCGAGTCATCCGTCCAGCCCCGGAATTCATACCCGTTCGCCGGAATCGCCTGCAACGTCACCTGAACGCCCTCCCGGTACGAATACAGATCCGGCGTTTTGGAAACCGTTCCGCCACTGCCCGGAACGGCCGACACGACCACGTTATAGACCGGGACCTTCTTGAACTTCGCCGTGAAGATTTTGCTCGCAGTCCCCATCGTGTACACGAAGGAAGCCTCGGACGAAACCGACGTGACGCCATCCGTCCACCAGGTGAAGGCGTAACCCTCCGCCGGCACAGCGCTCAAGGTCACCTGGGTCCCGCTGGTATAGGTCGCCTGGTCGGGCGACTTCGACACCGTCCCGCCGATGACCGGAGCGGCTACCACCGTCATCGTGAATTCGTTGGGTGGCAACAGTTTGAACCTGGCCGTCAGGGCCCTGTCATCCGCCGGCATCGTGTACTCGAAGGAGAGTTCGGTCGAAAGCGTCGTGACGCCGTCATACCAGGCCACAAACACATACCCCTCCGCCGGGGTCGCGGTCAATGTCACCTTGTCTCCCTGTTCATAACTCGCTTTATCCGGTTTCTTCGACAGCGTTCCTCCCTCGCCTGGATCAGATACCAAAGTCAACGAGGGGAAGTGCCATGCCCAGAATTTTGCCGTAAAGGTCGTATCTCCGGTCACCACTACGGTACAGACTGTTTCCGACGAAATCCGGGTTTCCCCATTGTACCACCCGTTAAACTTGTACCCCCCGTTCTCCACGGCGGTCAGCGTCACCGATGTTCCGGTCACGTAGGAGGGTAGATCCGGCGACTTCGACACGGTTCCGCCCATGGCCGGGTCGGCCACCAACGTTAGGGTGTATTTCGCAACCGGATCGTGAGTCGTCGTAAACGTCCAGACCGCCCCTTCTGTTTCGCCATCCACATTGACCGCGACAACCTGCCAGGAGTACGGGGTGTCGTATTCAAGATCCGCCGGCGGGTCGTATTGAGGAGTCGTCAGGTCAACAGCCGTCGGTATTGTGGGCTTCGAATCCGCGCTCTTCCAGAGGAAAACCTTGTACGAGTCCGCGCCGGGCGCCACGGACCAGCCCAGGTTGGCGGCAATGTCCACCCCGATGGCTCCTGAAACAGGAATCGGATTCTGGGGCGCTTCGGGAACGCCGGAAGCGCGCAGATGCGCGGTGACGGTACTGAAGGAAACATCGCTCATCGTATGTGCGTCAAAGTCGCTGGCCGCCATATTGGTGTAGGTCAACGTGGTATCCGCGTCCTCTGTCAGGCCAGCCGAAACCGTCAGGGAAACTTTGAGGATTACCGTGTCGAGTTTCAGGGTATTGAGGGGACTGGGATACACAACAAAGCGAAGAACCCCGTTGACGGGAAGCGCCTGACGCACCGTGAAATCTTCCGCGCCGGGGCCAAGGTTGACGACGGGATTTTCAAGAAAGTCCGGGTCGAAATTCAGTTCGCCGTTGATCCCCGCTACCGCCGCCGTCGCCGACAGTTGGATCGGAATTTCCAGGGGATCGCCCTGGTAGCCGTTCACCTCAATGGGGGGCGATGTCACGGAGGCCCAGGCCCCTGAATGAACTATCAGAAAAGAAGCCAGAATAAGGCTGAGTATTGAAATCGTTTGGAAATCCCTTTTCATGACCGTTCTCCGATCTTTCCTGTAATCCCTGTCAGGCACGGCTTTACTTCAATACTTGACGATATAGTTCATCGTCAGATAAGGCGGCATGTTGTTGTGGGACTGGTCTCCGCCGGTTACTCCAGTCGAGAGGTTACCGTATTGGCTCATATCGTTCACACCCCAGGCATACTCGTTACCACCGCCATAAAGAAGAGCGGTATAACCATGCGAATGCTTCGGCATTTCTGCGACGGAAAGAAGATGCGATTCTTCTCCGCCACTCCCGCCGATCATTTTCCCCGCAGGCTGGGTGATTCGCCCGACCTCCGTCCCCCCGATGTTGTCCAAACCCAGGGGCATGCGTCCGCGCATGTCGGGAAGAAACGCTTTTGAGTCTGGAGAACCCGGAGCGGAGAATCCTTCCTGCCGGAGAAGAGCGACCAATTTTGCCAGATGGGGAGAGGCGTCCTTGTCAATTTCCTGCCCTGAACAGAGGACCCATCCTTCCGGAGCGGTACTGCCGATGTAAGGGACCAGGGTGCCCACCGGTACCCCGTGTAAGGCCGACAAGGCCGAGACGGCGTAATCCGCCCGCAGAGCAAAGGGCGTACTCAGGATTCGTTGCCGGGGTTTGATGATCGAGGTGTCGTTGACCGTAACCTCAAGGTAAACAGAATCGGTCGTGAAGGCATCCTGGATCTTGACATCGTTGATGTCCGTCGGCCCCAGAATAACATTGAAATGGCCCTTGACCACCGGGACGTTGAACGTTTGCGGTCCCCAGACTTTGGCCGACGTGGTCGTGGCGGTGGGATCGGAATACAGGCTGATCGAGAGTTTGTAATCGGCCGTCGGCAATTCTTTCCCATCGGCTCCGGTCAAACGTCCCTGGTAATTGATCAGTTGAGGGACCGTGGCCTCCTGGGCGTGAACGATCACTCCCGACAGAAGAATCATGATGGCAACAGTGAACGAGACGGCTTTGCTTGACATTTGCGAATCCCCTTTCGACTCTGTATTTCGAACGCCGAAGATTTTCTTCCCTTTTCTGGATCGCAGTTCCAATTCCCGTACTCAATACTTGATGATATAATTCATCGTCAGGTAAGGCGCCATTGTGTTGTGGGGCTGGTTGCCGCCAGTACTTTCCGTATTGTGACTGAAAACTGATGTCGGGCCATTGTCGTAGTCATGATCGTGTGAACCTTGCTGATTATTAAAAAGAACACTCGTGCTTTCTGCGTAATAGTAATCCTGAAACTGATGCAAGTGACTAGGCAATTCATTCGTGGACAGGGTGTGCAACTCTTCGCCTCCGATTCCTCCCAGTTTTTTCGCGGGCGCCGCAGCCACTACACTGCCCGCACTGTCCTGGCCGAGTGGCAAACGCCCGCGCATGTCCGGAATCCAGGCTTTTGACGATTCCGTTGTGCTCTGACTCTGCGCGTAGGTTTCACCCACGATCCTTGGATTGCGGAGATGATCAACCAGATTGACCAGATGGGGGGATGCTTTCTTATCGATCTCCCGCCCATCGCAAAGCACCCATCCTTCCGGAGCAACCAATCCGAAGTAAGGAACGATGGTCCCCACGGGGACCCCATGCAGGGCCCGCAGGGCAAAGGGGGTGCTCAGAATCTGTTGCCGGGGTTTAATGATCGAGGCGTCGTTGACCGTTACTTCAAGGTAAATGGAAGAGGTCGTGAAGGCATCCTGGATTTTCACATTGTTTGCGTCCACCGGACCGAGAATGACGTTGAAGTGGCCCTTGACCACCGGGACGTTGAACGTCTGCGGTCCCCAGACTTTGGCCGAGGTGGAGGTGGCGGTGGGATCGGAATACAGGCTGATCGAAAGTTTGTAATCGGCTGTCGGCAATTCCTTCCCATCCGCGCCGGTCAACCGCCCCTGGTAGTTGATCAACTGCGGTACCGACGCATCCTGGGCCTGTGTAGCCACCAGACCCGACAGAAGAAGAATGACGGCCACGATGGACACTGTGGGCTTGACTGACATTTGAGAATCCCTTTCTTGTCTCTTAACCTATCGGACGTCTGGATATTTCCCATCCAACTTGCTTGCAGCCTCGAGGAGGTCTATTGCCGGGCATACGCCCAGTGGTAAACGTAAAACTCAATGTCGTCCAGTTCGTCTATTTTCAGGACCGTCACGTTGTCCACTTTCAATGGAATGACGAGTTTCCACTCGGATGCCGCCACACTGCGTTCCTTGAAACCGTTGATCTGGGAAACGGTGTCGGGGGGCACTTTGGATTCGTTACTGGAGGAAAGTTGCATCTGGGCCGGTTTAGTCATGGCGTCCGTAAAGCGCCAGGAACCGGAGGCGCCGTGCCAGTACCAGTAGCGGGTGCTGTAGGCGGTCATTTCGCCCGAAACCCGTGAGGGATCATCCGGATTCACGATCCCCATATCCTGGTTGCGGATCATCGAGACTCCGCCATAACTCAATTGACCATTGATGGTCTCCTTACCGGTGGTGTGCGATCCGGGCAGGTTGATCTTGATCCAGTCAATCTTGTCGTTGTACATGCCGGGCGCCATCAGGTTCCCGTAGTCGTCGTATTGGGGACCCTGGAAGAAGAAACCGGCCGGAATCTGGCGAATGGAACTGAAATTCAAAGTCAGATAGACATTCCGATCGCTTGACCGGTATCCGGCGGCTTCCACCAGACGTCGCAGATAGCGATGCAGCATTTCTTTACCGTCCAGATTCGACTCGCCCGTCACCGGGTCGGTATAGTACAGGACGGTTCCTCCATCGGCATACTTATACCCCAGAAAGTCGTCACGGAAGGAAAACCAGTCGTAATAGTCGTCCCGGCCAGCCGTGCTGTGCAGGCCGTCGAAGTTCTGCATCGCCCGCACCATGGAACTGAGTTCGGTGGCATTGCGCAGTTTGAAGATGGAAGCGGTGGACCAGTCGATATTCTCATAGGGGTGAATGAACGGTTCGTTCCATTTGTATTCCAACGCCTTGGCCGCATAGAAGACCCATTTCTGGGATTCTTCGAAGGCATACTGGGCGTCGAGCACGGTGTCCTGCATACGCAGGCGGTGAATGGGATCGGCGAAATAGCGTTCGCTCAACAGGTCGTTGCATTCGTCCATTTCCCGCTCGATTTCATCGCGCTCGTTATACAGGGCAGCCAACCGGGAAAACTCCTGCCTCAACAGCATCACCGCTTCCGACGATTGCAACGAAAGACTCGACATCTGCAGGAGCCAGGTCTTGATATTGGCCTGGCTGTTGACATCGAGCAGTTCATCATCTTTCGCCTTGATCTTCATGTTCTCTTCGGCCTGCAGTTCTTCTTTGTCACCCTGGAGGCAGGCTTTCCCGATCTCGGCGCCGGCCTGAAGAGCGGCATTGATGGAATGGGCAACCCCTCCCGCAATGTTCAGATCGCCAAAAGAAGATGCGGCCTCTGCGGCCGCATTGGCGAGCGCCTGGGCCGCGGAAATGGCGCCGATTTCCATGGTCAGGTCCGACTGTTTATCGCCATATTCGATATAGATGGAGCCTATCGCATTATTGATTCCTTTCTCCTGCCCCCGCCGTTCAACCTCATATTCAATCTGCTTTTTCAGATTGGTGATTTCCTGCTTGTTCTGCTCGATCTTGTTTTTGGCGAGATCGATACTCTGAATCTGCAGATTGATCTCACACCCGTCATTCCGTTCCGGCGTGTCGTAACCGGCCTCGCCCCGCCGCTTCCCGCAAATCTCGAACAGGCGGCTGTTGTGGGTCTCATTCTTATCGGAGAACTGCGTGGCCAGTTCGTCACAATAACCCCGATAGTTATCGTAGTTTTCCCTCGCATATTGCCAAGATATGTCGGCCCAGTTCAAGGGAGCATTGTCATCCTTGGTCATCCATTCGTAAATGGCGTCATAGGAATCGAAAAACTCGTTGCCGGCCTGGGAGAAACTCTGGACCAGCATCAGGAAATCCTCGTCGAATCCCAGCAGATTGGCCTTGCCGTTGATAAACTGCTGGGTTGAGGTCAGTTCCGTCACCCCGACACGCCAGCCCGCCAGGGCCGCACTGAAGCCAGTCGTATCGTCCGAACTGGGGACAAAATCCGGAAATGCCCCGAGCATCACATTCCCTTCCACATACGTGGACGATTGCAATTCATTGATCAACTTCAACGCCTTTTCCCGGTCGCCGTTGCTTCCCCGCTTGACATAGAGTCGGGCCAGTTCCACCGCGGCCTTGGACAAATCCTGTTCCAGGTTGAAAACCAGCACCAGATCCTTGTAACCCGCATACAGCGCTTTCGGCGCGCGGTTGTCCACCTGACCATTGCCATCGTCATCCAGTACCGGCCAGGAAACCGTTGTGCCCTCGTTGTTGACCTTCTGAAAGGTGGCTTCATATTGCGACCGCTGCGGTTCCTCCGATTGCAAAAGCACATATCCAAAAGGCGGAGCCGATTCAGAAGTGTCGCTGTACACATCCGCCGCCACTCCCATGGGGTCCTTGATCAGTTCGAAATACGGCAGAAGCGCCTTGCGATAGTTGGGAAACAGACTCTCAAAAGCCTCGATCTCGCCCTCAATGACAAATTTTCCCGGAGCGACCGGTTCGAGCCGTTGTTGATAACACTTCACCAGAGCCTCGCGCGCCAGGATCTGTTCAGCCGTCGCCCGGTCATAGAATATGTCCAATAAATCCGACCGCAGTTGGGCGTGCCAGGGATTGTACTTCAGGGCGTCCCGGATAATCTTTTCAGCTTCGAGGGTTCTGGACGACTCCGCGTCCCCGTAATAATCGACCATGTTCTCAAATCGGGCCCGGATTTTGGAAACAGAGTCCCCCCCCTCCATTCCATACAACAAGTCCTTGTACCGGAAGGCCGCTTTGTTGCGGTCGAAACGATCGGAAGCATCCCCCGCTCCCCAATACAGCATTTTCCGGGCGGTCCGGTCCGCATCCTCCTCAAAGCCGGAATATGGAATGTCGCGGGCAACCGGCTGGCCGAACGCACTTTCCTCCAACCGGTAATCGCCCCCGGCGGGTATTACCGGTTCCAGTCCGCTGCCCGGTACGGCGTAGGGCCCCACATGACCATTGAACAAGTGCAGAGGCGCCGATGTTTCGGACACATCCACGCCCGTCGTCAGAGTATTGGTATAATCGCCCCACACGGCCTTGGTATCCATCTGTTCCGCCCGGTTCACGGCCAGAACGAGGTGGACCGGCGGCAAAGCCGTCAGCAACGCCAGAAGGCAAAACAAACGAGTCACCCGGTTCATCATGACGCCCCCCTTATTCATCCCTGTTCCCTGCCTCACGTATTGCTCGAACCTCGACGCTCTGCCAACCGGACCCAATCGAGAATCACGGCTCAACCATCTTTACCTTTTGAATGCCCCGGATCAGCAGGAAACCGCCGGAAATCGTCCGGTCCAGGTAGGATGCCGAACGATCGACCGCCAGAATCTCCTCCGAGTACAATCCGTAGATCGAGTCACTCGAAACATACTGACTCGGCATCATATTGGCGGCGTTCAATTGATACCCCCGTTTAAAATCCTCGTCCAGCATGGTCTGAGACTTCGGAATGTCGAAAGGCGCCACCTGCGCCGAGAATGTCCCCTCGGTCCAACCCAGAGTGACCGGCAGACTGCCCTTGGGAAACGTTCCATTGCCGTCACTCACAAGAAACGCCTGAGTCTGTCCATCCGCCCCCCGGTGAAGTTCCATCTGGAAATCGAGCCGTGCCTGATCCTGGACCTGAAAGACCCCCTGCCAGGTCTCTTCGTCATCCACAATGTTCAAAATATGGGAAGACGGGGTGAAAACCTGATAACCGGTTCCCGCCTCCAGATTCAGAAACAGTTGTTCGGTCCCCTCCACCTCCAGATCCTGAAGCACCGGGATGGCGATCGTCGCGCTCGAACCATTGACCGCCACCGATCCGCTCAAGGCGGTGTAATCCTGACCGGAAGTGGCCGTTGAGGCCGGAACGACTGCATATTTGAGCGTTCCATTGAATGCCCGGCCAAAACCGACCTGAATTTGCGCCGTTCCACTCCCCTCGGTCATCGAACTTTGCGATGCGACAAAGAAAGCCGGGTTGCCCGCCCCGTCGTCATCCATCAGGTAAAGGGTACAGACGGAAAGATCCCCCACCGTGTACCCCACTCCGTCTTTGATTCTCACAACGATCATCTTCACCGGTTCCGCCTGGGCATCGTTGAGGATCGTCAACGGAATCTGAGCCAACGGCCCCTGGATGCGAATCGGGGAAGAAAGAGCGCCCGTGGTGTAATCCGTTCCGATCGCCGCCGTACCGGAAAATTCAATATCGACAGGCCCCTTGAAATCCAAATCGGTGGCGATGGTCAGGTTGAATGTTCCGACACTTTCGGAAATCCCCTGAGTCGGAAAGGTGAAAGAGACAACCGGTGGCGACTGTTTCTCCGCGGATATGACATCCGCCACATTCACCACCTGATCGCCATTCAGATCCAGGGTTTCCATCTGCGTGGCGGACGGATTGCTTTTCCCAATCAGGAATCGCAGAATATCTTCTTTGATGTCCCGGGCCCGGATTGACCCGCCGAAAATGGCCGCGAACAGAACAAAAAAGAGCACTATCCGGAGACCGCTGAATAACCTGGGGACTCCACCCTCTTCCTGGGATGCTTCGCGCATAGTCACTGAACCTCCCTTGTTCCGGCAGGCATGAAATCCCCGCCTTCTCAGTACGAACACTCCCGTCGCGTAAAAAACAAAATCGATTCTCGGGCCTCTGACATCTCTGACCGTGACGGTGACTGTCCCGGTGTCATGGGTCACATCACTCCGGGGACCTCGATAACCAACCCTGGCGGATATTTTGCCGTCTTCTTCTCACAGCAGAATGCAGTCCAAAAACTAGAAAACAGAACCACGGATCAGATCCCCGGTGTTTACCGAGACTTCCCCGTTTGGGTGACAGGCGCGAGCTAACGGAGGCTCCATCCTGAAAACCCGATTTTTTTCCCATCTTGTTTACCGTGAGAAAGATTCTGAACCGAGCCCCTCATCCTGCTCTTTATGTCGCCAACTATACCGAATAAAATAAGAATATCCCTCAATGCATGCAATATCAAGTTTAAATTCGTTATAGGTGGTCATTTTTTACTTTTCACTATCATCTGAAATATCAATTCTGTATGGGGATATTTTCCTGTTCCCCCCCTCATTTCGATCTCCATCGTCCTCCTTTTCTCCACTCTGAGGCGGTCTGTAGTGCTCCCGGTTTTTTAGACAGTTGCGCCTGTTAAGTCACCGTGTCCCCGCATCCTTCCAGAAATCCTTGAACTGGACGGTGAACTTTGTATCGCGATCATGGATCAGAAATCGCGCGTCCACCCTGGGGGTGATTCTCAGGGTATGAACCCGGCTGCGCAGCATCTGGATCTGGAAAATCAATCAACAAAGGGTTTTGCGAGTTTTTGGATACTTGGCCGATGCGGGGCGCCTGGCCTCTCTGATTCGGGACACTGGGGGATCGAAGACCACCTGCACCATGTCAGGGACCGCACCTTCCTGGAGGATCGGTACTGGGTCAAGAGTCCCGAAACGTCCCTGGCTCTGTCGTTTCTGCGCCCGCTGAGGCTGGTGGGACGCAAATTGTGCCTTGGGGATTCGTCTCCTGGGTTTTCAGTCTTTCGGTCATTTCCGATTCATTTTGGGTGGACATTCGTGGAGGGAGGTGATAGAGATAAAGTCTCTCCAAGCGTTACAAAATGGGAGGCACCAATTCGTCTTGAATGGGGGAATACTAGTATGGGGATGATGGATGTTATTATGGGAACAGAGTCAACGGCTACCTCGACCCGGAAGCGGAAACGAATCTTTTTATGGCTCGCATGGGGGATCTTGTTGCTCTTTGCGGCGCCCGTTTCCGCGCAGGTAGCCTGGGAGGGCGGACAGGATCTCGGAACCGTGAATATTCCGGGAAGCCATATCGAGGATCCGGCGGGCACGTACACGATCACCGCTTCCGGCGCCGATATCTGGGGTACTGCGGATGCCGGCTATTATGTGTATCGGCAATTGTCGGGCGACGGCACGATTACCGCCAAGGTCGAGTCTATGACCGACATCAACGGGGGGAACCCCGTCAACGGCTGGACGAAGGTGGGCGTGATGTTCCGCAGCGCCCTCGCCGCCAACTCGGTGATGACCTATATGATTCAGTCCTATACCAGCGGTCGCAGCATGGGGTGGCGCGACACCACCGGCGGCACTTGCGGGAGCAGCACGACAGGCGGCCTGAATGCTCCGAGCTGGGTCAGATTGCTGCGCAAGGGCAACGTTCTCTACGGTTATCGTTCGGATGACGGCATCACGTGGACCCAACAAACGGCGCACACGCTGAGTAACTTGACCAGCAACGCCTATGTCGGTTTGTGCGTCACTTCGCATGACGCCAATAATGCCGCGGTTGCGGTTTTCTCGAACGTGTCGGTTCAAGAGGGATCGCCTCCCGAGGTCGTGATGGATCCGGCGTGTTCGCTGGGTCTGCTGGCCCCGAATTCGGGCCTGGCCACCAAACTGTTCCAGATTCAAAACTCCGGCTCGCTTCCGCTGACACTGAACACGCTGACGGTTTCGGGCGCGGGTTTTTCTCTGGTGGACGTGAAGGTGGACGGCGAGACGACCGCGCTTCCCATCACGATCAACCGCGGCGGCGCCAAGGTTGAAGTCGAGGTGGGCTACACCGCAGCCGCTGAAGGCGCTTTTTCGGGTCAGATGGTCGTGGGTTCCGACGATCCGGCCAATCCCTCGGCGACCGTTCCTCTCATGGCCGCGGTTGGCGCGGACGCCTTGCCGGTCAAGGACGGCCTGGTGTGGCACTTGTCGGCCGACGTGGGTGTCATCAAGAGCGGCACAAAGGTTTCCGGCTGGGTGGACCAGGCAGGGACGGGCAACGGCAGCGCATACCAGACAGATGCCACCAAGCAGCCTGACTGGATGACAGCCACAATGGGTACGCAGCCCGTCGTTCTCTTTGACGGTATCGCCATGACGATGGGCTTTGGCCAGGCGGCGACAATGACAAATCTCTCCAACATCGTCGTTTTCAGGGTCAAGGGCGAAGGAACGGCCAACGCCTACCGGCACATTTTCAGCACGGACAACTTCGCTGCGGGCGCCATCCACCACCATTTCACGAATGGCATGGGGTTGAGCGTCGGCATCAGTGGAAACACGGTTGAAGGGGGCCTCGGCTCGGACGGGTTCTTCCGGTCAAGCGACGCCGCCACCAATGTCATTCCCTTCGATCAGACGTTTATCGCCTCGTTCACGGACAACGGCAAGCAGTTCCGTTCGTGGCTCAATGGGGCGGAACCGGTGGTGCACAACCTCTTGGTGGGCGGCGCCAGCAAGCGGTTGGGACCGGGCCACCTCGGCGCGTACAACGGCACGGGGAACTTCTCCAATATCGAGATCGCGGAAATCATCGCCTACAACCGCGATCTTTCCTACGGCGAACAGAATCAGGTGGCCTACTATCTGAAGCAGAAATACGGCCTTACGGACACGGAAGCGCCCGAGGTTCGCACGCCTCCGGCGCCCTATGGCTTCGCCTTGCCGACGATGGTAGATTTCGCGTGTATAGATTCCGCCGCGGGTAAAGTGACCAAGGATGTCTATTTTGCAAACGAAGGCGACGCGGCGATGCTGGCGGAAGTCCACACGGTCAATCTGTCGGGCTGCACGATCGAAAGCGTCAAGACGTTCGACGGCACGGCAATCCCCTCGGCCAACAACTACCGTTCGACCGTGGATGCCGGCACGACGATTGTGGTGACACTGGCCTACGACGGCACGAAAGCGATGGCCTCGACCGAGAATCTTCTGCTTAAATGGGCGCCGACGGATGCGTCCTATATCCGCGAGCAGCAGGTTCCGATTTTCGGCAAGGGCACTATCGCCCTGCCGCCCGTGCAGAGGGGCCTGCTGCTGGCGGCCGCGGCTGACAACATCACGGCGACCCGGACGGACGGCACGGTGGACACGTGGCCAGACTATTCGCCGGTCAAGAATAACCTTCGGCGCGCCGGAGGCGCCCCCAAACTGATCCCGAACGTTCTCAATAGCCATCCAGTGGTGCGTTTGGCCGGCGATACCGCGGGGGATTGGTTTAACTGCAACGAAAACATGGTGCGGACGGCATTTGTGGTGGCGAAGGAAGATGAAGGCACCACGTTCAACTGGCGCTGCATCCTGGGCCATTCCGGCAACGCCGATTTCCACCGTGGCGCCAATGGCACGATCCTCAGTGGCGCTCCGAACAACTACGCGGTCGCGGCAACTCTCAATGGCGAGACGCGCCTGAACGGCGCGGTGGTGGACGCCAATGCGGAAGTTTTTCCCCAGGGACCGTTTAGCATTGTTTCGTTCCGCACCACGGGTGAAGTGCGCTGCAATCAGATCGGACGCGACCGCGGCTACACGGATCGCCTCTGGTTCGGCGACTATGCGGAAGTGCTTCTGTACGACCGAGTGTTGAGCGATGCCGAAACCCAGCAGGTCGGGCTTTACCTGCAGCAGAAGTACGGTCTGACGGGCACTTTCACGGCGCCTCCGGAAGGCCCGAAGATGGTCGTCTCGGCGACCGCCGCCAATTTCGGTTCGGCCTATGCCGACACGAACCCGGTTTATCGCAACATCAAGATCACCAACGGCGGCTTCGGTTCGCCCGCGTTGCTGATCAATCCGCTGGCGCTGACCGGCACGGACTTCACGATCGTGGGCGCGGACCTCAACGGCGTTGCGCTCGATGCGCCTTACGGCGCGCTGGTGCGCGGCGGCGACGATGCCGACGAACTGATCGTGAAACTGGCTTTTCTGCCCAACGCGACGCTGGGCGAGAAGACCGCCAACCTGACGATCACGGGCAACGACCCGGCCAACCCGAGCGTGACGGTTGCGCTCAAGGGTAGTGTCGTGGCGAAAGAGGGCGCCTGGTTCTCGAAGGATATCGGGAACATCGACGCCACCAAGCCCGGCAGCGCGAAACTCGACAACGGCATCTTCACGATCAAGGCGGCAGGCCGCGATCAGTGGAACCGCGACGACGAATTCCGCTTTACGTTCCAGGAACTTCAGGGTGACGGAGCCATCCAGGCGGCCGTGCTGAGCATCACAGCGGACGAGGGCGAGGCCCTGAACGACTGGGTCAAGGCCGGCGTCATGATCCGCGAAGACGTCTCGGCCGGCTCGCGTTGGTTCTCGGCGGTTGTGACGAACAATGTGGCCGTGGGTACGTGCGCGCAGTGGCGCCCGGTTCCCGAACGCGATTGCACGCGAGCGGGCGCTCAGACGGCCACCGATAACGACGGCGTGGGCGCCATCCGCAACGGATCGTATTATGTCCGTGTGGCGCGTGTCGGCAACGAGTTCACCGCTTCGGCCTCGATGGACGGTGTGGACTGGCTGGAGTTGAGAAAAGAAACAATCCCGATGGGTGAAAAAGTCCTGATCGGTCTGTCATTGACCTCGCATGAGGACGATCGCTATGCGGAGGCCATGTTCGACAGCGTGCAGACCGAAGGCGCGGTCACCGATGTCGAGGCGGCCGGAAAGACACCCAACCGGATCCATGTCAAGCAGGGCGGCACGGGTCTGGGTTCTTCCTGGGACGACGCCATGGGCGATGTCCGCAAGGCCGTTCTCAAGGCCATGCTGAACAACTCGGGCGAAGTCTGGGTGGCCGGCGGCAACTACTACATGTCCGACGCGGTCAAGGTTTCCAGCGTGCCCTTCATAAACAAGGGCATGGCCATCTATGGCGGGTTCGCCGGGACGGAAACGGAACTTTCCCAGCGCGACCTGAACGCCAACAACTTCTCGATCCTCTACAACACGGCCGACAACACGCGTCTCTTCGGTGTGGTTTCGCAGGAAGACGCGGGCCTCTCGAACGTCACGATCGATGGATTTGTGATGACGGGCGGCAACGTGCGCGACACCGCGTGGGAAGTTTTCGAGCCTTCCGGGTCGGCGATCGTGGCCAACAACGTGGACTACACGGTGGCCGTGCGCAACTGCAAGTTCGTCGGCAACCGCTGCGGCGGCCCAGATGTCGGCGGACGTTACGGCGGCGCGATCGGCGTGGTCGAGGGCGGCAGCCGCGGCTTCACCGTTGAAAACTGCGTGTTCGCCGGGAACTACTCGAAGGACTTCGGCGGCGCGATCTTCGTGTGGTGGACCAACATCAAGGTCAAGAACAGCCTGTTCGCCGGGAACTACTCGGGCGTTCAGGGCGCGGTCGCGGGTGGACTTTTCGGCCATGTGTACCGCTCGACGAACTTCGACAACTGCACGTTCGCGAACAATCAGGCGGGTACAAACGGCCTGATCCTTTCGCGCTATGAGCAGGGCGGGCTGTACTTCACCAACAACATCATCGCCAACAACAAGGTCGGCAATCGCCTCTTTGCGCGCGAGTCCGCGACAAGCGGCGCGAAGGTCCGGCGCGATACGGTTCTGATCGCCGGAAACACGTCGAACAACCCGGGCGACGATTCGATCCTTCAGGGCGGCGCGGACATCACGGCCGATCCGAAGTTCGGCGCGAGCATCGTGGGTTCGTGGGCTTCGGTGGCGGGCGTGGCTGGCACCAGCACCACCCTTCTGACGGCCACGGGCGATGTGTTTGGCGCGGCCAACTCCCTCGTGGGCCGTTTGATCAATCCCGACACGACAACCCAGAGCCTCCAGACCCTCATCGTCGCCAACACGGCGAATTCGGTGACGGTCCTGGGCGATCTGACGGAGACGGTCGTGGCGGCTCTGCCCTTCGAAGTGTTCGACTACACCCTCCAGACCGGTTCCCCGGCGATTGACGCGGGCGCCGAAAACGGCGTCAAAACCGACATCACCGGCAAATTCCGGCCCTCGGGCGCGGGCATTGACGTGGGCTGTTACGAGGCGGGTGTGGCGGCCGAGCGTTTCACCGTCACGGTGACGAACGCGGGCACAGGCAAGGGGATTGTCACGAAGGATCCGCTCGACACCACGTACCTCAAGGGTTCGAGCGTGGTGCTGACGGCGATTCCGACGGGTCAGGACACGTTTGGCGGCTGGACGGGTGTGCCGGCGGGCGACGAGAACAAGAACCCGCTGACGCTGGTCGTGGACGCCAACAAAACCATCACGGCGACCTTCAACGCTTGGACGCCAACCGCCTACACCCTGACGGCGAACGTCAGCCCGGCCGAAGGCGGCTCGGTGGCGCTCAACCCGGCGACGGGTCCGTACAATGAGGGCACGGTGGTGACCGCGACGGCGACGCCGGCGGCGGGCTACCGCTTTGTCAACTGGACGGGCGACGCTTCGGGCACGACGGCGGCGGTGCAGGTGACGATGAACGCCAACAAGACGATCACGGCCAACTTCGAACTGATCCCGACCTACACGCTGACGACGCTTGTCGCGCCGGAAGGTTTCGGTACGGTGACGAAGGCTCCGGATCTGCCGAACTATGCCGACGGCACGCAGGTGCAGCTGACGGCGACGGCGGAGGCGGGCAAGCGGTTCGTCAACTGGACGGGCGACGCTTCGGGGACCAACCCGGTCGTCACGGTGACGATGAACGCCAACAAGACCGTCACGGCGAACTTCGATACTCCGCCGGAGCAGTTCACGCTGACGGTGATCGTCAACCCGGTGGGCGGCGGCACGGTCGTGCTGGACCCGACGGGTGGCGTGTATGACGCCGGCACGGTGGTGACGCTGACGGAAACGTCGGCGGTGGGCAATCAGTTTGTGGACTGGACGGGCGATGCCACGGGTACCGGCACGTCGGTCCAGGTGACGATGGACGGCAACAAGACCGTCACGGCAAACTTCGAGGCGCTCCCGACGTTCGCGTTGACGCTGGCGGCCAATCCCGCCGAGGCGGTTTCGGCGTTGACGAAGACGCCGGACCTGCCCGCCTACCTGGCTGGAGCGAAGGTGACGGTGGCGGCGACGGCTGCGGATGACACGTGGGCGTTCCACGGTTGGACGGATGGCGCGACGACGGTTTCGACGAACGCGTCGTTCGAGTACACGATGCCGGCCGCGGCTGCGACCCTGACGGCGAACTACAAGAAGATCGTCGCAGGCCAGTACCTGGTGACGGTGGTGGCCGACCCGGTGTCGGGCGGTACGGTGACGAAATCTCCGGATGCGGCGACCTACCCGAACGACACGGTGGTGACGTTGACCGCGGTGGCGAACGACGGCTTCACGTTCACGGGTTGGTACGACGGTGAAACGCAGGTCTCGACGGACGCTTCGTACGCTCACACGGTGGCGGGCGCCAGCAAGACCTTCACGGCGAAGTTCACGCAGGTGCTCACGTACACGTTGACGCTGGTGGCCGATCCGGCCATCGGTGGCACGGTGTCGAAGGTTCCGGATCAGACCGGCTACGAAGCGGGCGCTCAGGTGACCTTGACGGCGACTCCGGCGGAGGGGTATGAGTTCCGCGGTTGGCTCGACGGTACGACGACGGTGACGTCGCCCTACACGATGCCCGCCGAGAACAAGACCCTCACGGCGAAGTTCAAAGTTCAGGTTGGGCCTCCGACTTATCAGGTGAACGTGGTGGCCGATCCGGCTGCGGGCGGCACGGTCTCGAAGGCTCCGGACCAGGCGTCCTACTCCAACGGCGATCAGGTGACCTTGAGTGCCGTGGCGGCCGAGGGGTACACATTCCGCGGCTGGCTCGATGGTGCAACGACGGCCTCGACGCAGGCTTCCTTCGTGTACACGGTGGCTGCGAACAAAACCTTCACGGCGAAGTTCAAGGCGGTCGTCGTGGTTCCGACCTACACGCTGACGCTGGCGGCCGATCCGGCCAACGGCGGCACGGTGTCGAAGACGCCCAATCAGGCTTCCTATGCGGCGGGCGCGGCGGTGACGCTGACGGCAACGGCGGCTGAAAACTACGAGTTCGTGGGCTGGTACGACGGCGCGACGTTGCTTTCGTCGCTGACGTCGTACGCTTACACGATGCCCGCGGCGAACAAGTCGCTGACGGCGAAGTTCGAGTTGTCGGGTCTGCCCGCTCCGGCGAACGTGACGGCTTCGGGCAACACGTTCCGCGTGCTGCTGAACTGGGATTCCGTGACGAGCGCGACGGCTTACCTGATCGAGCGGACGGCTGTGGACTCGACCCATACGCTCAGCTGGACGGTGAGCGCGGCGGATGCGCTGGTTGGGACCGGTACGAACGCGTTTGCCGACGACACGGCCAGCCCGGCGATCCCGTATGCCTACGTGGTCACGGCTCTTGACGCCCAGGAAAACCTGGGTACGCCGAGTCTGCCGGCGACGGCGACGGTGATGGCCGAGGTGTTCGCGGCTGCGAACTACAAGGTCACGTGCAAGGGCTACACGCTGGTGCGCAGCGCGTCGAACGACCTGACGTTTGAGCCGACGATTGCCGGTTCGAACCCGGGTACGATCAAGATCGCGTTGCTGAAGAAGATGCCCTCGAACGCGGTGGACAATGCGGCCAAGGGGATCTACTACCTGACGAGCGTGACGCAGGTTCCGATGCTGCGGGTCAACGGCAGCGTCAAGACGCTGGCGTTCGACGTTCCGGTGCTGGCTCTCGTCGTGCGCGACCTGGCCAAGTCGGTTTCGGCCAAGTCGGTCACGTTCCTGACGGCGAACGAGTTCGGCTCGATCTCGATCGCGGCGACGAAGGACTCGGGCGCGGGTCTGTACGCTCGCACGTTCATCCAGACGACGAGCGCGGGCACGACGCCGATGTCCATCAAGGTGACGGGCGCGGTGGTCGAGGAAGTCGGCTCGACCGCGACGACGGCTCAGCCGATCAAGTTGCTCAACGTGGCGTCGAAGACGTACAAGGACGCCTCGAAGGCGACGCGGACGAGTCTGGGCGCGATCGGCTCGCTGCCGGTGGTGGTCAACGAACTGCAGGTGGGCAACACGACGTCGGCTCCGGCCGAGGCGACCCCGTGCTCGATCCAGGGCAGCACGCTCAAGGCCATCACGGTCTCGGGCGGCCCGCTGGTGGCGGACGAGCTCGTGGGCGCGATCGACAAGGTGACGGTGTCGGGCGGCAACCTGCGCTGCGGCCTGATCCAGTCGTCGAAGGACCTGGTGTTGATCCAGGCGACGGCGAAGAAGGGCGTGGGCGGCGCGGTCGGCACGGCCGGCTCTCCGCTGGCGCTGGTCGTCAAGGGCCAGCCGAGCTCGAAGGGCGTGGCGATCGGCAAGGTGTCCGCTCAGACAGGCGTTTCGGGCTACTTCTACGCGGGTTACGACGCGGCGACGGGCGCCCCGACGAAGTCGGGCGGCATCAACATCCTCCAGACGAAGTCCGGAGTGGTGGAAGGCGCTGCGTTCCTCGACCCGGCTCTGGTGTCGAAGCTGAAAATCCTGCCCAAGACACCGGTTCAGCCGATCGTGATCAACCCCGGGGCGTAAGACACGGGGAAAGGCGGTAACGAGTTCGGGCGGGAGGCTTGCCTCCCGCCCGAACAAAGCGCTTGAGAAAAAAAGGAATTAAAGAGGGGGAGAAAGTCCGAAAAGGGCTTTCTCCCTCTCCTCTTTTGAGAGGATTGTCGCGATTTTGGGGACAAAAATGGGGCGAGTGTAACTGCATTTTTCTGGTCAAAGTAGAACCGATGCAGTTGTCCCTTGTTCATGACGAGAGCAGCCATCTTTGCTGGAGAAACTCGGATCCAATGTTGCCTCTCAACTCAAGCCGCCTCCCGTTCGTACCAAGCCAAGACACCACCGAGGTCCGCTTTCCGGACAATCTTTCCCTCGGCATCGGAAACAGATTCCAGTTCGGGACTTGTTGTGTCCCGGCAGGAATGGAGATTTGGACTCCCATCCTATGATAAGGCGGATCTTTCTCTTCCAATCCCGCTTCCTTGCGGAACCAGCTCAATAGCCGGTCGGGTTCAAGTTTCAGCAAATACTTACGGTTCAGATCCTGCTGTTCTTTCAGTGGCCCGCCGGTCAACCGAATGTCGCGCAACGGAAACAATTTCTCCTGGGAAGTGACCGGCGCATTGGTTTGCGCCACTGTACATGAAGCGAAAGCGATGGATGTCATCAAGGCAAACGTGCAAACGTTCACTTGGATTATCCTCGTAATGTCGTGATTTTCAAAATCGCCCTGGATTATTGTCGAGGCATCCAAATCCGCATCCATCCCTTGCCGCGGTTGGAATACAGATAATATGGGATAAATTTGATGCCATTGTCACCTTTCAAGGTAACTACGCCATTGTAGAAACCCTTTTCATAGGTCGCATCGAAAGTCACGTCGTCTGAGATCTTCAGATTACGCACGTCCAATCCCTCATTGTCTTTGAACTCGGCGCAGTAAACGATCGGACCCCGTTCGATGGCAACCAACCCCTCGTTCGCTTTTGCATTCGGGTGACACACCACGCGACGAACCGACATGGGCAGAGACAATTCGATCACATCACCGGATTCCCACTGACGATCGAGTGTGATATATCCATGCGCAACAAACGCATCGACGGTTTTGCCATTAACCTTTACCGTGACCGGTTCACTTTTATCCCCCAAATACTTGTACAGGTTCCCCGGGATCGGTTCGTTGCGCGCCCAGCCTGGAATCCGCAATTTGACGGAAAATTTCGCAGACCTCTTCGGGTTTATGGTCAACTTCACATTGCCGAACCAGGGGTAGCCGGTTTCCTGTTTGATCGAAACAGGATTGTCGCCCATCGAGATCGTCCCTTCGGACGGCATGAACATGTTGACGATGATCATATCCTGATTGTGAGTGTAAACATATCCGCTGATGGACGCGATCGTTCGCACCTGGCTCGACGGGCAGCAGGCGCAATCATGCCCCGGCCATTCCCAACGTTCGCGTCCATCAGTCGTCAATGGATTGGTGTAATAATGTTTGTTCCCTTCGTAAGAGAGTGAGCTGAGCGTGTTGTTCAGAAGAATGCGTTCGACCAGATCCATGTATTTGCTCTCGCCGGTCATTTTGTGCAAACGATGATTCCACATGGCAAAAGCGATGCCCGAGCAGGTCTCGGCGTAACAATCGTTACCCAGCTCGTACTCGCCGGCGAAGCCTTCCGGTCCGCCGGGTTGACCGATACCGCCGGTCAGGTAGGTCTTCGTATTCGTGATATTGTCCCACAAACGCATTGTGGAGTTGGCATAGGCCTCGTCGCGGTTTTTCATGAGAACATCCACGGCCGCGCAGAACAGATATCCGGCGCGCACCGAATGTCCCACGCCCTTTTCCTGTTCGATGAACGGGATGTGATCCTGGCTGTAGTCCCCATATAAACGACGGCCATTGACCGAGCGACCCCGGGCATCAATGAAGAACTTGGCCATCTCCATATACTTCCGGTCTCCGGTCACATCGTAGAGTTTCATCAGGCCGATTTCGACTTCCTGGTGTCCCGATGGATTCGTTCTTTTTTCCGGTCCAAAGGTTTCGCAAATGTTGTTCGCAGACCGGATGGCCACCTCCAGCAGTTTACGCTTTCCTGTGGCCTTGTAATAGGCGACTGCCGCCTCGTACAAGTGTCCGGCGCAATACGTTTCGTGCATCGATCCCTCATCGCTCCAACGCAGCTCAGGTTGACGTTTGGGCAGTGAGTAGAAGGTGTAAAGATAGCCATCCTCCCATTGCGCCCCGGCGATCGAATCGATCACTTTGTCCGTGCTGGCTTCCAATTCGGCGTCCGGATACATATGCAGCGAATAGGCCGTTCCCTCAATGATCTTATACACATCGGAGTCGTTGAAATAAATCCCGGTAAATCCGCCTTCTATTTCGCTGGCGGCTTTTCGGAAGTTATCCAGTCGTTTGGATACTTCCCCATTGTCCTTGAGTGAGGATTCGCAACGCTTCCAGACATGAGGGAGGCTCACCTTGCGATTCACATCCATCCGCTCGCGCCAAAGACCGTCCGTAACCTTCACCTTGTCGAACGGCACAGCCTCGACAAACTTTTCAGCGTGTATGTATGGGGGCCATTTGTCAGAATCGCGCTGTGTATTGATCGTGATACCTTCAATGATCACGGAGCCCGCTTTGCCGACCGGTGCGCCGACCGCGACGCTCATCTTCTTCACATCGGTCAGACGGAATGTCGGATTGTTCTGAACCAGTTGCTGAAGATCGACATTCCATGCCGTCGAGGCCTCATTGCCAAGGCGCGTTGCGCTGTCTGGACATTCGACAACGGTCTGGCGGGAACCCCAGTCATTGTCCTCGAAGATCAGGCTCAATCTATCGGCGCCGTTCGACATTTTGCCTTTGTACACGATCAGTAAGGATCGGAATGCGTATAGGGAACTGAACCAGTCCTGATTTTCTCCGAAGGTATATTCGGCCGCTACAGCCCAGGGGCAATCGGCCGGGGCTTGATCAAATTCCAGTTTCATCCCCTTCCCATTTTCAGTCTCCACCAATGAAACAGTGCCATTTCCTTTAACGCTCCAGGCCTGGGTCAGTTCCGCAGAACGCCCGTATTTCTTGAAATCACTCAGGTCCCGGTTGTAGATCGTGAACTCCCAGACATCGCCAGCGTGAATCGTCTCACCGTCCACTTCGTCGATTCGCCAATAATAGGTCTGCCCGTCTTTGAGGTCGGAAAAAGAGTACTGCGCGTTTGCGCTTTCCTGTCGGCCCTGGTAAACGCTGTCGCCCTTTGCCATCTGATGATGACCGACCTTCACGGCTTCGCGAGACGTACCCAGATAGATGTCATGATCATGCGCTCCGACGCCGGGAATCCAGGACAGTCGCCACGCATTGGGCACATCGACCTGCCCGTTTTCCGGAGAATGAACGCGAGCAGTCCGAACCTGCGGGCGGGTTTCCAGCGTAAACTGCTCGACGGCCGCGGTTCCTTGATTGTCGCTATAAGTCGCATTGAAGACGCCTACCTGCAACGGCACATTGACGAGATCATTGCGTACGATCGGATTACAAGGCAAATCGACCCATTTGACACCGTCGGCGCTATGCCGGAGGAAGAACAGATTGCCTTGCATTTCGAGTTGCATCCATCGGTCGGCGTTTTTCCCCTGTCCGCTGTCGCAGACCTCCACGCGACGGCCTTCGTCATTCATGCGGGCGTAGATGCCTCCGTAGAGCGGAAAATAATCGACGCTGACCCAATCTTCTCCTTTGCCGGCGTCTTCGATGTTGGCAGCTCTGGCCATCAGCCCAACATTGTTGAAGGCCGTGTGTTGATACTCCGCAATGCGGGCGGTCACTTTGAAATCACCTTGGACTTTTTTGTAAACAAGTGGCCCTAGGGGACGGGCATCGCCCTCATAGCGCCCCTTCGATGAAGCCAGAATCAGCTTACCATCGGCAATCTCAATGCGGGCGGCAGTTTCTCCCGACCCTTTTCCGATGAAACCATCAAATCCCGTCTCACCGACGCCACCGGCCAGGAGGTCATGCCGAACATTCAAATCCGGTGTAAAAACAACTCCACTGGACTTCTTCGTCGTAAAACTCCAGATACCGCCTGTCCGCAGCGACTCCATCTGATCATTGAAAAGATCGACCCGCCAGTAATAAGTCATTTCTGGTTTCAGATTCGACAATTTGAAAGAAGGAGTCTTCAACTCATACACATCCACATTCGCGTGGTTGCGATAAAAGGCCTCCGCAACCTTTGCCTTATCAGTACCGATAAAAATGAAATGAGCGGAGGCGCCCTCCATGGTTTCGCCGGGGGCGAAACTCAACGTGACGGGCAACTCAACCCCCTGGGCCCCGTTCGCCGGAACAGGCCGGGATTCGCCGGCGTAGATGTTGACGCAAAAAATACTCGACAGAATAAGAACCATCGCCTGAAGATATAACATGTTTTACCTCCTTGTGGACTGGCTGTTTGAACCCATCACCCATGCAATTCGGTTTCATACAGCCGAAAACGATTACGTGTTTTAGTGGAAACAATATCCACACCCCAAGCGCCCTGAAATCATGCACGTGCAAAGCATCTGTTTATTTTATTCACGTGTCAAGAAAATTATAGAGGACTGGCTGGCACCCAAATTAATACACGATAGAGCCTCTTGCAAAAGTATTGGGCAAAACGGCGAAAAAGCGGGGCTAATCGTTTCGGGGAGATGATTTCTGAGCGAGAACGCCTGTTCGCTTGCTCTTTACCGCCAAAATCGCCCTTTTTCGCTGGGGACGGGGCGTGCGATTGCCACTCGGCGGTTTCGCCGTTGATTTTCTCCCTTCCATTTCGATTCGCCCCGGGCCGCTCATCTCAGCAACGCGAAAATTTGACGGGCCGTCATCGCCACGATCCCGAACATCAGGTGGCACATCACCTTGGCCGCCCCGCGCACCCGCACGAACCGTCCCCCGTAGTTGTCCTTGATGTTGCTCATCACCCGTTCCGCCGCGCTGCGCTCGCGGTAGCGGACCGCCCGATGCGAATCCATCGGCAACTTCTCGCCGCGGCGCGGATTTTGATCGATGATCGGCACGTGCCCCAGCCCCTCGCTGAACGCTTTGATTTCGGGCGCGTCGTAGGCCGAGTCCATCAGGTCGTAGAGGTTGGTCAGGCGCTGGCCGGTCATCTGCGCCAGCGGGATTGCCGCCTGCGAATCGTGCAGCGAGGCGCTCGTCAGAATCGTGCTGACCGGGATGTCGCCGTCGATGCAATCGACGTGCAGTTTGTAGCCGATCCACGATTTCTTGAAGCCCTTGCTGTCTTTTTTCGAGCCCCGGTCGCAAGCGGTCGGCAGATCCTGGAGGTTTTCTTCGAGCGAGTGCCGGCCCTGTTGTTCCAGACGGCGCGGCGGCTTGGGCGCCCGCTCCTCGCCTTTCTTCGGACGCCCGCGCCGGGCTTTGGAATTCTGCGGCGCAGACTCTTTGCGGGCCGCCTTCTCGCGCCCCTGGATCGGCGTGGAGTCTCGGCTGGTATGACCTGCCAACTTCGGCCCGCAGCACTTTTTGACCATCGCTTCGTGAATCGCCTGCGGCAGAGCGGTGCGGGCGAATTCGTCGAAGGCGCGCGAGAAGGTCGCTTCGCTGGGCAAGTCGGCCCGCGTTTCCCAGCCGCACAGACGCCGCAACGGGGCGTCAGCGCCGAGCAGATCAAGCAGCGCGCGGGTGGTCGGGCAATTCCAGACGGCCTTGGCCAGAAACGCCAGGACGAGAGGCTGGCGTCCGTGGCGCGGGCGCCCCATCGGCTTGCGACCGAACGGGCTCATGAATTTCTCGATCGAAGCCAACTCGGCCACCTCGATGAGCGTCTTGTGCTTTTCGCAGAGTTCCCCCAGCGCTTCTTGCTGGAACGGGAAAAGATGTTGTTGTAGGGTAGTGAACAGTGAGGAGAGAAAGTGCATGATCTGAGGTTCCCCCCGTCCATTGGACAGGGATCGGGTAGGATTAAGGTGTGACGCCTGACGACCCGATCATGTTTTTTTCTCGCTTATTTGACGGAAGGGGCGGTCGGGGTCGGTTCCCGCGTCCCGTCCCCTTCGCGTCGTTTTGAGGGCATCTTTAACCTACCATTCGGCGCTGATCGGATCAATTCATTTGGTCAGCGAAATCTCTGTTTTGCTGCTTCGCAGTCTCAAAGCCGTTCGCCCAGTGAACCTCCTGGGGCGTGCGGTAGCCAAGCGACTGATGCGGCCGCTGCGTGTTGTAGAATCGGAAGTACGCCCCGAGCGCCTTGTCCGCAGCGGGCGGGTCCGCATACTCGCACAGGTACACCTCCTCGTACTTCACGCTGCGCCACAGGCGTTCCGTGAAGATGTTGTCGAAGCAGCGGCCCCGCCCGTCCATGCTGATCCGGATGCCGCTCTCCTCCAGCCGTTTCGTGAACGCCCCGCTGGTGAACTGCACGCCCTGGTCGGTGTTGAAAATATCGGGACACCCCAGACGCAGCGCCTCGTCGAGAGTCTCGACGCAAAACGAGGTGTCGAGCGAGTTCGAGAGCCGCCACGCCAGCACGTAACGGCTGAACCAGTCGATCACCGCCGTCAGGTAGAGAAAACCGCCCGCCAGGCCGATGTACGTGATGTCGGACGCCCAGACCTGGTTGGGGCGCACGATCGGCAGATCCCGCAGCAAATACGGGTACTTCTTGTGCTGCGGCGCGCTGTGGCTCAGGCCCTTGCGCGGCGCCACGGCCCGCAACCCCATCACCCGCATGAGCCGCTCGACCCGCTTGTGGTTGATCGGCTGGCCGAGGGTGCGCGAGAGGTGCGCGGTCATCTTGGGCGAACCGTAGAACGGAAAGCAGGTGTAGATCTCGTCGATCCGGCGCATCAGTTCCAACTCCTGAGGGTCGCGTTCCACCGGCTGGTAGTAGTAGGTCGAGCGCGGCAGACCGAGCAGGGCGCACTGGCGCGAAATGGCCAGTTCCCCGTGCCCCGGCTCCACCAGCGCCTGCGCCTGGCCGGGGTCAAGCGCCGCACTTTTTTTAGCCAGTCGAGTTCCACCTTGAGCCGTCCGATCTGCTCGTAGAGTTGGCTGGTCTCTTCCGCCTCCTTTCCCGGCCGCTTGCGCCGGTCGGCGAAAGCCCCGCTCAGGGATTCCACCGCCTGCTTCTTCCACATCACCACCTGGTGGGGATGGATGCCGCGCTCGCTGGCAATCTCATTGATCGTCCGCTTGCCGCGAATTGCCTCCAGTGCCACCTCCGCCTTGAAAGACGCACTGAAACGTCGCCTCTTTTCGCTCATTTTCCCCACTCCTTCCTGGACACAAGCCTAACAGAATACCACCTTAAAGGCCTGTCCAGTTTTCGGGGGGAACTTCAATCCGCCATCCCTTTCGGGGTTTGTTAAGCAAGCGTATGATGCCTTTTTCTCCTCACTTTTTCACCTGAAAATCGAACGACTCAACGACTTTTGCAAGAGGCTCGATATAATGAGGTAATTACAGATGAATTCATGGAGTGTGCAAATTAATAATCTATATAACTAAAACAGATTCAGATTGATTCGTCATCCGAAGGCTGGGGAACGTTCCGTGTTTTCGGAGAGGATCGTCTCGATTGGAGGGAAAAATGGGGCGGGTGTAACTGAATTTTTCTGATCAAATTAGAACCATTGTTTGAAAGGTACGGAGATTTTCGACTCGGGCCGAGGGGCAGGGATCTGAATAGACAACTCCTTTCCTCACAACATTCGGCAGGAAAAAACTCTCCATTTTTCTCCGGCGAAGGAAATGAGATGTTCGCTTTTCAACACGCTCCCTCCACGCTTCTCGAAGGCCGGTCCCCCGTCGTGATTACCGAGCAAACGGCACATGCGGACACCCTGACCGCACTTCTGGGGGAACATTGCGAAACCTCATCACGTTCAAGGGGGGCCAGGGCGTGAAACAGCGGCGTTTGCTCAAACAACGGCTCGAAACCATCAAACCCGATAAACCACGCGTTCTCGTCGCCACAGGCCGATATCTCGGCGAGGGATTCGACGATCCACGGCTCGATACCCTTTTCCTCGCGTTACCGGTCTCATGGCGCGGAATTCTGGCCCAATATGCCGGACGGTTACATCGTCTGTACGATGGCAAACGTGAAGTGATCGTTTACGATTACACCGATCTGCGTGTTGCCATGCTGGCCCGCATGTTCCAGCGCCGCAAGCGCGGCTATCCTGCCATCGGTTACGACCTCGAATAACCGGGGACTTGAAACGGAAGTTACCTCTTTTTGAGGGGGGAAGTTACCCCATTGATTGGTGGCCCGCCGCATTGCGCCTAAGCGCAATGCGGTCGGAAAGTCTCCATTCATTTCCCCATCTTGGCCAGTTTGCCGAGCAGATCAGCGACGTTCTGCAGAACCTCAGGTTTGGGCAACGGCAGATTGAGACTGATCTGGCCGGTCCGTTCGTCGCGCGAGAGCAGCGTCTCGGGCAGTCCAATGTTCGGAGGCGATTTGGGGGACGGCGTGGCCGTACCACCTGGCCCACCGGTGCGCGATCCCTGAAGTGCCTGACCCAGTTTTTCAAGAAAAGCCAGGCCTGCGGTGGCCAGTTCTGCCCACACGCCCTCTGCGGCGGCGGGTGTGTCCGTCGTCCCCCGCATTGTTTCCGTGTCCATTTGCGTCTCCGAGACGACTTCTTCGGACGTGGGATCGGGCGTCTCCTGTGACGGCATTGCCGGTGGAATCCCACCAGAAGCGCGCTCGACCGTATCCATGAAATTCTTCAGGCGCGAGCCGCCCAGGAAAACCTCGTCGCTGCCTTCGTCGAGCACCCCCGCGAAAACCGACTTCTTAAAGTCGATCAGCGAGAGCATGCCATGCTCGATCGTCCCCTGGGACACGTAGTTGATCACGCTGACCGGCCGGTGCTGGCCCAGGCGGTGGACACGCCCAATGCGCTGCTCAAGCACCGCAGGGTTCCAGGGCTGGTCCATGTTCACCACCACCGAGGCGTGTTGCAGGTTGAGCCCCACGCCTCCGGCATCGGTGGCCAGAAACAGGCGGCAGTCCGGGTCCTCCTTGAAGCGCTCCACCAGCCCCTTGCGCTGGGGACCCGGCACGCCGCCATGGAAAAAGACATGATCCCAGCGCCGGGCCTCGAAGCGTCGCTGAAGGAGTTCGTGAGTGCGTACCCACTGGCTGAAAACAACCACCTTGGCGCCCTCGCGCTCGAAGATCTCCTCAAGTTGCGTGGCCAGTTCGTCGGCCTTGACGCCGAAATCGGTTTCGTGGTCGAGCAGCCAGGTGCTGTTGCAGGCCATGCGCATGTTTTGCAGGGCGATCATCAGGCGGCGCTGATCGGCCTCGGAGAGGAAGTGGTAGCGGCGCCACTTGGTCACGATGCGCGCCACGGTCTCCTGGTTTTCCTCATGGTGCTTTTGCTGCTGAGGGGTCATCGGCACGAAAAAGGTCTTGTCCAGGCGCTCGGGCAGTTCGCGCAAGACCTTCTGCTTGGTGCGCCGCAGCAGGATCGGCTCCAGCGTTCGGGCGATCTCGCCGAGGTTGCGATAGCCGATTACCTTGCCAACTTCATCCACGTGCTGGTGCTCGGCCAAAAAACGAAAGGTCGGCCCCAGGCGGTGGCGATCGACGAATTCAACGATCGAATGCAGATCCTCCAGACGGTTCTCCAGCGGCGTGCCGGTCAGCACAATGGCATGCTCGCTGGGCAGACGCTTGACGGTGCGCGCGGCGCGGGTTTTCCAATTCTTGATGCGCTGAGCCTCGTCCAGCACGATCAGGTCGGGCGCCCAGAGGCGGATCGCTTCAGCGTCGCGATGGATTACGTCGTAATTGGTGATCTTAAAGAAGGCCTCGGATGTGTAGGCGGCCTCGCGTACCGCCAGTGATCCCTCGATCACTTGGGCCGTGCGGTCGGTGAACTTGGCAATCTCGCTTTGCCACTGGTGCTTAAGCGAGGTGGGACAAACGATCAGCACACGCTCGATGCCGCCGGTACGGGCGAGGATCTCGGAGGCGGCGATAGCCTGGATCGTTTTGCCCAGGCCCATGTCGTCAGCGAGCAGGCAGCGACCGGCTCGCGCCGCGAAAAGCGCTCCCTGGCGCTGATAGGGGTAAAGCGAAACCTTGAGCAGGCCCTCGAAGGCGGGACTTTCGATCCCTTGCGGAAAGGCCTGGTCGATCATGGCGAGCCGCCAGGCCTGGTCGCGTACTTGCGCGACAAAACCGATCGTATCCTCATAACATCGCAGTTCGTGGTTTACCTCGCGGGCGATGTGCGAAGCCTCCCGCAGGAATTTGTCAAAGCGGGCGTAGGCCTCGGGCTTGAGGAGACCATGGGCGTCGAAATACTTTGCGGCCAGCGTACGCAGCGCTGTGGGACAGTCGGTGGCCGGGCCAAAGGCCACTTCGCGCTTGAGGCCGTAACGCAGGTAAATTTCGGAGAAGAGGGGCTTGAAGCCGCGATCCAGGGCCGTCTTGCCGCCCCGTTTACGACGTAGCGCGGCCAACGTGAACTCGATGTGCTTGCAGGTGCCCAGGGTGTTGACGGCGTAGTCGGGGCAGGAGCAGTAATTGATGCCCGGGGCTTCGCCGCGGATGGCGACGCGATAGACGCCGACGCTGGCGGGGTTGGTGACGCGGAACTCCGAAAAGACCTGTTCCGCACCCAGGTTCTCCAGATTGAACTTCTGTTCCTGGCCGAATTCGTGGCGCAGAGCGATCTGCCACTGCTCCAGCGTCATATCGTCGGGTTTGTGAGTGCGCGGGGTTTTCCTGGGCGACACGCCGACGGCCTTAGCCTTTGGCGCTTTGGATTTTTTCTTGCCTGTCTGAATCTTGGACACCATGACCGAACCCTTTCCTTCCCCTCGCCGACAAACATGATCCGTGAAAATAGCCCACAGCACGCGGATTATCAAGTCCAAGATCACGGTCTTTCCAGGGTCACGGTCGTCCCACAGGGGGGGAGGTTTTGATATCGGTTTGAGGAGAGAATTCTCCTGGGAGAAACCGGAAACAGCTGCATACCATGAACGAGAATCCGATACCCACTCAACCAACGCGTACGCATGTAAGTGTTTTCGCGCAATTGTGCAAACTGATTCCCAGCATCGCTTGAAGATTTTCCACGCTCGGTTTCTATTCGTACAAAAACCGCCGTCAATTTTTTGGAAAATGAAACCGAGGAGAATGAAATCGGGTATCTTTAGCCAAATCTTGGAGTTCCGGAAAACCCCGCTGGCCCAGAGTGAGTGCCCCACCAGGGCACCGGTGAGGTGCCGCAACCCACTGGGGCGCGTTTTCTTGTCCGTCACGATACATGGCTAAATGCTTACGAATATTCAATCAGGTGTGGCCTATTTTGCCCACGCCTCGCCTTCCGGCGTCCGACGCCAGGCGAAATACGTGTCGAGGGCTTTGAGCGATTCGGCGCTGGGCACCGGCCCCGTGTGCGGCGTCTGGCTGAAGTACATCACGACCGGCTTGGCGTCGCTGAAAGCGGGCCACTCGGGAACCCCCTCTCCATTGGGATCGCCGCGCTTGGCAAAATTCGTCCAGTAGGTCCCCATGGCGTCCGATATTTCCAGGTCCGTCTTCGTCGTCTGCGGACTCGATGGGTTGATATGCTGGAAAACGTAGGACACATCCATGCCGTGCGGCGAACCGGAACCGGCCCGGGGCGAACCTTCCGGATAATCCGGGTGCTGGTCGAAATAGTAATAGAAAACCTTGGATTTACCGGTCTTCGCCTGGAGCCGCGCCCAACTCCACGTGTGCCACCCGAATGCCGCATCACGGGCCAGGTCGCGCGCGGTCTTGGGAACCTTGTCCGTGTCGGTGGGATAGGCCTTGATGAGTTCGTCGGCGAACTTGCCGTAACGCTTCTTGACACCGTTGATGTATTCCTCGGGGGATTTCGGGGGCGAAAAACTCGCGCCCTCGTCCGAGTTGTAGCCCACCAGAATGGGCGTGTCATTGTACTTCCCCGCCTCGTAGAGTCTGTATTGGTCGTCGGGAATCACGTAGCCATCGACAATCGGCCAACCACGGCCTCCCGGCAGTTTGTCGGGAGCAATCTTCCGCAGTTCCGCGATGGAGACCACGCCCGCGTTCCTGGCGAAGGCCTCCCCCTCGCGTTCCGCATCCGCCAGGCGTTTCATGTTCTCGCCCGGATAGGTGGTGGGACGCGAAGGCCCGAACGAACCACCGCTCTGCGAAATGGCGCCGTGAAACAGCCCCTTGGCCAACGGCGACGCGCACAACATGCTGACCGAGATTCCCCCCGCCGACTCGCCGAAAATCGTCACCTTATTGGGGTCGCCCCCGAAAGCGGCGATATTCTTCCGCACCCACTGAAGGCCTGCGATCTGATCCATCAGGCCGTAGTTCCCGGAAGCGTGCTCCTTGTTCTCGGCGCTCAATTCCGGGTGCGCCAGAAACCCAAGCGTTCCGACACGATAGTTGATGCTCACCAGTACCACACCCTTTTGAGCCAGTTTTTCCCCGTTGTAGTTCGGCTCGGAAGTGGACCCACCACCGAATCCACCACCATATATCCACACAAGCACGGGAATGCGGTCGTTTGCGGATTTTGCGGGCGTCCAGACATTTAAATACAGGCAGTCTTCGCTCATGTCCGAACCGTTTCTCGACCCCTGGATGGGGGACGGCCCAAACTGGGTGGCCTGTCGCACGCCTTCCCATTGGGCGGCGGGTTGAGGCGCACGCCAGCGGAGATCGCCCACCGGCGGCGCGGCGAACGGGATGCCTTTGTAAACCGTCAATCCGTTTTCAGACGTACCCTGCACCAATCCTCCCTCGACCTTGACCGGCTCGGGTTTGACCGACTCGAGCGACTGCGCAAGACACAACCCGACCGTGAATACCCCAAACATGAGAACGAGACACAATTTCTTCGTCATACCGATAGTTCCTTTTCTGCAATGTCAATCTTTTTGCCACAGGTTGGGTAGAAAGCGGAAATAGAGTAAGTGACGCCAGGTGGCCCAGTCGTGGCCGCCGTATCCTCCGACGTAATACTCGTGGGCTATATTGTGTTTCTGAAGCGCCTCATGCAGCGCCACGCACCGGCCGCCCATCGGCCCCTGGTTTTCCACGGTCCCCTGCCCCACAAACAGGTAATCAATCTTCTTGTTGACCTCCGGGTCGTTGAGAAACTTTTTGATCGAGTTCTCGCTGTCAACGTCGCCGGCGCTGAGCACACCGAAGGAGGCGAACAGATCGAGAGAATTGAAACCGACGAACATCGTATGGCGCCCGCCCATTGACAGCCCCGACAGGGCGCGGCCCTTCGGGTCCTTGCGGACGCTGTACTCGCGCTCGACCAGCGGAATGACATGCTGCCGGAGTTCCGATTCGAACAGTTTGAACGTCAACTCGACGTGGCGGGGATTGTTGCGGTGGACAACCTGATTGTTGGGAATGGCGATGACCATCGGGACGGCTTTACCCTCCGCCAGCAGGTTGTCCATCATGAAATTCACACGACCATCGTACACCCAGTTGGACGGCAGATCGCCGCTTCCGCCCACAAGGTAAAGCACGGGATAACGCTTGCTTTTATCATAGCTGGGCGGCGTGTAAACGTAAAGTTCACGCTCGCCGTTTGTGACATCCGAATGATAGACGTGACGCGTCACCGTGCCGTGCGGCACATTGCGCGCGTCGTAATACGCCGGACCGCTGCCATGCACGACCAGCTGGCTGTAGGGCGGCATGGCGGTAAATCCGGCGACACTGTTGCTGGGGTCGGCGATTCGCACCCCGTCCACGTCAAATCCATAGATGTACATGTCCGGCTTGAGCGGGCCGACGGTCAGGGTCCACACGCCGTCGTCGCCTTTCGTGAAGGGCATGGGCTTGCCGCCCGATTTCTCGATCACGGTGAGAACGGCGCCGGTAAGCCGCACTTCCTTCGCGGCGGGCGCCTTCAGCCGGAACGTGACGGTTCCGTCGTCGCGGACGTCGGGCGAGTTGAGTGGAGCACTGAAAGGGATCAGATTTTCGGTGTTCTTTTGCGGGTTGTAGTCCAGGTTGACATTGGCCTGCTGCGACCAGGCAAGAGTCGGCGCCAGAAGAAACAAAAGGGCAAGATAAGCGGGAATACACATCCCGGTTCTCCCGCTCGGAATCCGAGTCATGCGATCAACGCGCGCGCGCGCGGCGCGTTCGTGGTTCAGACAGAAAACGCGTACCCATGACCAGATACCTGCTATCGTCTTCATAGTTTACCTCCTCCGGTGAAAATCCATCTCACGAGCATTGCGAGACGAAGCGCCTGTGGGTCACCCTATCGAATACCGGACTCCGGGCTTCCCAGAAATTGTTCGATGGTGTCAATGAACGCGGCTGTCGCGTTTTCGATCCTTGAGGTCAAGGCGTCGGGATCGCCGAGGTCGAAATCCTCGGCCAGGTCGCACTCGATAATGGCGTCGCTTCCTTTTGCCGGCTTGATAACACGATACGCCGCCCAATGGCCTTCTTTGAATCGTTCCCAGTACTCCCGCTGCACCTTCCGGTTGCGCGCCGCAAGCCAGGCTTCGAACCGGAAGGCGTCGTAGTTGAAAACGATTGCCACCTTCAGGTCGCGATCCTTGAGAAACGGGGGAAAAAGAGCGAAATACGTCATGTCCATGTATCCCGGGTACAAGCCGGAGACGGCGGCCATTCCGTACTTCCGCGCAAAGCGCGTCCGCAGGGCCATCATGTACGAGAGCAGCGCTCCATAGGCCTTCTGGATAGATCCCTTTTCGAGTTGCCGCCGCAATTCCCCCATGTCATCCTGGATCGAGCGCATGTCCGGTTCCTCTGGTCTTCCACTTTTCATAACCCAACGGCACAAAACGAACGCAGATTGATAGAACGCATTCGTTGGGTGCCGGTGTCAAGGCGTCACTTGAATACAGATGCGCTGGTACGCGAACAAATGCGGCGCGCCATCGTCCTCCGCCTGCAGAATAACATGCACGGAACCCGAGCGACCGCCTGCGGGAAGCGCGACCTCCGTCTTCAATCCGTCAGTTTGCTTCAAGGTCGCTCCTTCAAGAGTACCGGCCTCGCGGTAGATCCACCAGGTGACATTCACGCTTTGTCCCTCATCGCCTGCGTCCGTTCCTTCGGCGGACAGTTTGACCGTAGAGCCGGCTTGGGCTGAAATCATGACCACGTCGGTGGAACGATTGCCATTGAGCGCTGGGTGGGGGTTGTGGTTCGCCTTCTTGAAATCGTCCGCCACACACCAATCCATCCGGGCGGCAAAATCGTTCTGGAAATGTTCCCGCCAGCGCCAGATGGTGGCCTGGTTGGAAGTCTCGGTACGGTCTTTTTCGACCTCGACGCGGTCGCGGGTCGAGGCGTTGTCGGTCCAGACAGGACGGGTTTCACCCGCCGGTTGGAAAAGCGCGTACCGTCCTCCCCAGCCGCCGTAGGCGGGATTGATTTCCCAGCCCAACCCGTGGTCGATCAACCCCAGAAAGCTGGGCGTATCGCCTTCCATGATGTATTGGAGGCGCGGATACAGAGCGCCAAGTGGACCGTGATTCTTGATTACATTGGCTTCGAGCCAGGGGTTGTCCACCTTGTCGAAATGATAGCCGGGTGCGGCCTGATCGCCCCGTCCGCCGGAAATGCCCGTCCAGGTCGCGCGATAGTATTCCTCGTAACTGGTCGGATTGGACGGGGTGACGATATAAAACAGGTTTCTGAATTCGCGCCGAATCCATGCCCCCGAGTCGTCCTGATCCGAGATGGCATATACCCGTATCTTCGCCACAAACTTCTCCACTTCGGCGGAAGTCCGGGAGGCGCGCACGTCCCAGAGCGCCTGCGCCAGCGTGTTCGGCCCGCCCCAGATCGCAACCCAGATCGGGCGGTCGTCCGCGCGGTCAACCGCCTCGATGATCCGCTTCGAGCCATTCGAACTCTTTCCCGCTCCAACGTCCGCCATTCCCAAGTTTTCCTGCCCCGTCCGAGTTACTGAGAGCAGACTGTCCACCCGTGGAAATTCGGGCGAGTGTTTTGCCAGATTCGGCCACACCTCGCCGTAGGCTGCGAGATCGCGCCGGATCAGGTCTTCACGCGGCTTCTGCTTCAACCAGTTTGAGGTCGTGGCGATCAAGCCCTCGATATCGAACTGATCCGAATACACCAGCAACCGGACAAACGACTCCTCGTCGTCCGGTTCGTTGGAAAGATCGGTCAGGACAATCAGCCGGGGTTTTACGTGCGAGACGGTCTTCCGTTCTTCCTGCGACCAAACGGGTTGCGCGACAGGCAGGAACAGCGCCAACATCCACAGCAGATAAAACCTGACACCGATCGTCCTGACGGCTCGAAACTGCGTATTCAGAGGCATGTTTCTGTCCTCCACAACGGGGGAAGTTTTCGGCAAATCCTCAAAAACAGGTCACGGCTCCGTACTCTCGTACGACTCGGCGGATTCGGGCGGCCCACTCTTGTAACGGGGATAATTCGGGTACGAGCAAAGCGGCAGACTGCGCTCCCCTGCCTTGACGACCAGCGTCTTGCCCGGCGCCTCGTTGCGCTCCACCCAGGCGGTGATCAGGGCGGTCTTGTCAAACTGGTTGGGGATCTGGAATGCGGGGACGGATTGTCCGTCGCCGTTCGTCTCGCAGCTCCGACCGTCCAGACCGTGACCCGTTTGCGGGAGAACGAAGAACCGGGCGAACGCATCCACCTGCTCCCGGCCCATCTTGTCAAGCACCGACTGGAAATAATCGAGCTGCGCCCCCGGCGACGCCAACGTGTCGTTTGTGCCAATGGTCACGATCATTTTCCCACCGCGCTTGTAGAACGCCGAAAGGTCGGGATTGGTCGAGTCGAGCCACTCGGAGAGTTGCTCACGCCGCTTGTTGAAGGGACCACCCTCGACATAATCGAGCGGGTTCGCCGAGAGATTCTGCATGAGAAATCCCGTCACGCCGAGAACACCCAGATGGCCATGCAGGGGGGCGTTGTCACCCGCTCCCTCCTGACCCCGAAACCGCTGGTCGGCGATCAAGCCGCTGCCCGACGGGTCGGTGTTGGGTACCCACATGCCGAAGGATTTTACGCCGTTTGCCAGCGGGGTCGCGAACATATAAAGGCTGTAAACGAGTTTCAGCGTCTCGATCTGACCATCCGTCAGTCGGGCATTGGTGGATGTATCTGCCGGATTCGGATCCTGACCATCCGAAGCGCGTAGAGCCGCCCAGGGATTGCGTTTGGGATCGCCCTGCGACAAGTCGAACAAAGCGCGTGCCGCCATGTAGTTGTTGATAACTCCGTCGGCCAGCCCATCGAGTTTGTCCGCCTGACGTATGAATTCCGCGCGGATAGCATTTGTTTTGGCGCGGGGAACCCAGTTGGCAAGGATCTTTTCCTGGATACGGATCAGCTCGGGCGCCAGCATCAGCGAGGACAAGCTCACAACCGGAACATTCGCGACAATACCGTCGTAGTCCGCTGGATAACGCTGCGCGACCGTCAGGGCTTCGCGTCCCCCCTGGGAATTGCCGATATAGTAGTTGAAGCGAGGCGCCTCGCCATAGACGCGCTTCATTATGACCATCGCGGCATCGTGCGTCTTCTTCATCTGCATGTAGCCGAAATTGAGAATCGCTTCCTCGTTGAGCGCCCAGTCGTTGCCCATCATTTGATGCCCCGAGTCGCTTCCGTAACGGGCAAAGCCTGCCGTGGGCGAATTCGGTTGCTCGCCCCGCAGCATGGGCACGAATCCGTTAAAACCGCCTCCACCCATCTGGATGGCCCGACGGCTCCAACTGGCCGGAAGCAGGACGCGAAAATTGATGGGTTTCCCTTTCGGGTCCCTGGGAGCGATTGACCCTTCGACCAGGGCATGAGCGACCGAGTTTCCCGTGGCTTCTACCCAGCGCGGCGGCGACAGGGTCACCCCGCCCACCGGCTCGCCTATGTCGGAAACCGAGATCGAAGTGCCCACCCGCTCCACCGTGACATCGGCTGCCGTAATCACCCGATCGCCTGTGACCGGAGGCATCTTTGTCCCCGGAGCGGGGATCGTTTCAACCGCCACGGCTGAGAATGAAAAGGCAGAGACCGACAACAGAAGGTAAAGGGCAAGAACCGACAGACGGTTCCCTCTTCTGGTTGTTGAAACATTGATTTTCATAGGAAATGACTCCTCAGGCCTGCATCAGTTATTCGCTCAGCGGGGAACAGCGCTCACGCGTTTTTATTTTCCAGGGCGCATGAAACGAACATCAAAGAGACCGCCAGCCAACTGCCGGGTTGCGACGAACTTGATCGTCACGCGTCCATTGGGAGCGGCCTTGAGCGCTTCTTCCGGGATCGGATAGCGCTTCGTAATGAATTCACCCGGTTTTTCGTTGCGCAATTCCTGGGAAGCAATCTTCGTGTTGTTGGCCAGAATATCGAAGCTGCGGCCATTGTCGCTTCCCGAGTAGGCCACCTCGAGGACGACGGCCTTTTCGCCGCGCGTGTCGAGCGTGTATTGGATCGCCTTGCCGTGCCGCCAGCGGCGGCCATTGAAGATGCCGCTTTCCGTTTCCTCGCCCTTGTATTCGTGTTCGACTTCCGATTGTTGTTCTCCGACCGCAACCCAATCAATCGTGGCGGCTTCGCGCGCGGCGCGGGCGCGCTCTTCGGCAGCGAGTTTTTCCTTTTGAGCCTTGATCTTTTCGGGTGTTGTGAGTTCCCAGTACATCTGGTAACGCCGTTCGTGAAGACTGAAAAACGGCACCAGCGAGAAGCCTTCGGGTGTGGCCGGTTCGATCACATCCTTGATACGGAAATTCAGCGGCCCGGCGGATGGATCGGGAACAATATGCGAAAGCAACTGCTCCTGAGTCGTGAACAGACTCGGCGCCTTGTCGAGCGGAATCATCGGACCGGTGGCCACGTGCGCCATGCGTCCGTCATCCGCGAACAGGCCGTCCATGTTTTCAGTGCCGTCGGGATTGGCCAGCAAGATCGGTCCATGCAGAATGGCCACCCAGTCGGAGCCGTCGGGCAGGCGTTCCACACGGGTGTGCATCGGAAGATCCACGTCAACGGTATCGCCGTTTTTCCATTCCCGCCGGATTTCCGCGTAGGAAGAAGGCTTCGAATCCAGATTGATAGTCTCGCCGTTGACTTTGACCGAGAAGCCACCGGCAGGCGCCCAGGCCGGATGCCGCAGACGCAACGTAAAGCTTTGGGGTTCTTCCAGTTTCAGGCTTAGTTTCGTCGCGGATTCGTAAGGGAACCGGGTCTCCTGCCGCAGGACAACTCCGTTGTCCGTTTTGAGTTCGGAGGGAATGAACAGATTGACGTAAATCCCGTCCTTGGCCCGGGCATAGATGAACTCGCCGTACTTTCCGGGATTTTCCATCCCCGTGCCGACACAACACCAGAAGCCGCTATCGGGCTTCGAGTAAACGCGGTAGTGATCCGGGCGGATCGGCGTGAAATAGACGTAACCCGGCTTCTGGACATTGATCGAGGAAAGGATGTGGTTGTAAAGCGCGCGTTCATAGAAATCGGCGTAGGCCGCCTGAGGCTCAGCTGAAAAGAGTTGCTCGGTCAGGCGCAGCATGTTGTAGGTGTTGCAGGTCTCGGGCCCCTCGCGGTTTTCCAGCATCTTCGTGAAGTTGTCAGTCGGATTGAAATGCTCGCTGACGCTGTTGCCGCCGAAAGCGACACTCCGTTTTTGGGACACGTTTTCCCAGAAAAACCGGGCGCCGGAGTGCTCTTCCTCGTTTCCCGTGAGCGCGGCGATCCGTTCCAATCCCGCGATCTTGGGAATCTGCGTATTGGCGTGAAGACCGGTGAGACGGTCCTCGTGTCGAATAAGCGAATCGAAAACCGCATGATGGAAGAAACGTTTAGCGGTGGTCAGATACTTCTCGTCACCCGTGATGGTATAGATGTCGGCCATCACCTCGTTCATGCCGCCGTATTCGTGAGCGAGCATCTGTTCCATCTGCTCGTCGGAAAGGCCGGAGGTCAGCTGGACGCACCAGTCGCCCAGATTGACGAGCAGATCGCGCGCCTTCTGTTTACCGGCGACTTGCCAGGCATCGCGCAAACCGGCGAAGGTCTTGTGGACGTTGTACCACGGCGCCCACCGATCCCAGATGGCCTTGACATTACCCGACGCGATTTTATCCCACAACTCGCGACTTTTGGGGATTCCGCCCAGGTAGCCGTTGCCACCGGCTTTCTGGCAGCGTTCGAGTTCGCCAAGCATGTAATCCAGACGGCGGTTCAGTTCCCCATCGGCGTCATGCCCGGAGGCGATCATATCGGACAGGGCGGAAAGATAATGACCGGCCGAGTGACCGTCCAACCCGCTGCTTTCCCAGTTTCCGTAAACTTTCGCTTTCGGCGTCAGCCCGGCCTCGCGCAGAAACGGCGCCAGCAGGCGATCCGGCTCGAGAGCCAGCAAATAAGCGCGATTGGCTGAGACCGCGTCGCGGAAATATCCATCCAGCAAACGAACCGACGACAACGGATACATTTCCGCAGGCTGTTTGGGAGCGGTAGTGGGTGCGGCCATCGCGTTCGTGGCGAAGAGCGCCAGAATGATCAGGACGATGGTGAAACCGGTCACTCGTTGTTGTGCGCGCATTAGCAATTGACGTATTTTCATCCGAGCACCTCATAAATTATTAGTTTATCTCTGTCGAACATTGACCTCGCGCGAATTCACCTCATGCGGTCCTCCCGCAAGAAAGTGGATTGGATTCTGCCACAGCGAGACATCTCTATCGAGCCTTCGTGACCCAGACGACTGCGCCGCCACGCTTGCTCATGGAGACAGTGAACGTGTCGCCTGTGGTGACGGTCCGGGTTTCGCGTTTGAAGGTGGCCGGATTATCGGGATTATCGCAGAACATATCGGCCTGCCATGCCCCCTGTCCGAGGAAGGACAGATTGATCAGCAGAGTGGCGGCTTCCCCGCCGTTGAGCACGCCGATGTACCAATCCTCTCCACGTCTCCGTGCGAACCCAACCGTTTTCCCTATCTCACTGCCCGGCAACACAATGGTTTCATCCCATGTCGCTGGAAGATGGCGCAGCAGATTTTCAGCAGGATTATCGAGAAAGTCCTGGTACTTCCCGGCGAAGTGTAACAAGGGCGAGGTCATATTGACCGCTTGTGCCAGCAGGTGACTCCACGTATAGCCGACCATTTCTCGCGGATCGAAGGCGGTGGGGGTGTAATCCGCAGGACCGGCGAGGAAGCGAGTGAAGAGAACCGTCTCATCGTGGTCGGCGGCCTGCACGCGGCGATAGCGTGTCATGTGATATTCATGTCCGCGCACGGCTTCGCGCGTCAACTCATGGGGCCAGGTGCGACGGCGACCGGTGGGTTTTACCGCGCCATGGAAGTTGCAAAGTAGCCGCAATTCCGCGGTATCTTTCAACGCTCCCTCATACCAGCGAGTAATCTCAGGCGTGCAGGGTGGAATAAAATCAATCTTGATGCCGGCCGCCCCCAGAGCCGCAACTTTTTCGAGATATTTTCGCCTGCCGTCCGGGCTGCGCATTTCTGCTGAATTCACCCATACAAGACATTGGACCCCCTGCGTCTTGGAGTAGTCTATCACTTCCTTAAGACACGCCCACTGGTCTTTTCCCGGAGCGGCCCAGTTTCGCCAGCCGTCGTCAATCAGATAATATTCGAACCCCAGTCTTTTCGCTGCGTCAACCCACTGCTTCTGGTCTTCCATACGGGGAGCGCCAATGCTCCACCACTGCCAAAGAGAACGACCGGGTTTAACCCATTCTGGAAAAGAATACTTGTCCGATGGAGGAGGGCAAAGATTGGTCAACAAGTCGCTGTTGACCAGATTGTTCAGTCCTTCAGCAATGATTGCGACACGCCAGGGGGTAACGATTGCCCCTTCGTGCTTCCAACCATCCAGCGAGGGAGGAAAGGTGACCTTGAGCAAGTTTCCACTGCGGGCCAAGCCCATATCCGGAAAGGAGTCATTGTCAGCCTCGGTTAAGGACACATAGAGATCGTCCCTGACCTTGAAAGTCAGGGGAGGCGCAAGTTGCATGTTTTCCGGGATGGCCTCTAGTGAATCGGATTTGCAGGGGGTCTCGTAGCTCCCGTCATATTGCGCCCACCAGGCAAGCGAACCCGAAGGCAGTCCCCAGGAAGTTGTCTCGCCAGATATTGCAGACGGCCCCGTCGAACCTTTCATCGGGACACGCATTCGCACGGCAACCCCGTCATCATAGGCCCGCACGTCCAATTCATATTCGATGCCTTTTTTATTTTTGACCGGGATAACAGTTTGATTGCACTGATTGACCGCCACGGAATGATTGCCCCAAGTCGAATATTCTTCATGAATAGCGCTGGCGCTTTGCTGGCCGAGTGTCACCGATTCGCCCAAGTTCACGCCATCCACCGTTAACCCGAGAGGAGATGGAAGGAGCACGGTTTGGTTCTTGCGTTGAACCGACCATGTCAACCGCCCCTCCACATCTGTCCGTATTTCCACCTTGATCTGTTTATCCGGACTGAGAATTATCACGGCGGCGGCATTGGGGGCTGCCACGCCTAGCAACGAAATCATTTTCTCCGCATAGCGCTTCCCCAGTTCCCGGTAACCGGCTGCGGTGAAATGCAGATGGTCGGGCCGACTGGCGCACCCCTCCGAAGAAACAACATGCGCGGTGGGGATGGTCTTCGGCAACTCGCCAATAATCTTGTTCATGCTTGCGCAAGCGCCCTTCTGGTCCGCCCCCACGACTTCGCCCGCGAGCAAGGGCACTTCTTCGGCCTTGAGGTTCAGGTCTTTGAGCAGGTTCTCGTAAACGCCCTTCACCTTGTTCGGCCATTCCTTGTCATTCGTGTTCGATTCGCCCTGATGCAACAGGATTCCCTTGACGACCCCTTCTTTCTGAGCCAGTTTAGCCATCTCGACAAGATGCTGGTAAGGGTTCCCCCCGTAAGCCTCGATGGTCCCCTTCATCCAGTCCGGCGCGGTCGCGGCATACGCCTGCCAGGCGTCTTTCTGGAAGAGTTCGATTTTACAACCGCCAATAGAGACGTTGACAATACCCACCTTGATGTTCGCCGGAAGTTTGGAAACCAGCGTTCGGCCAAAATAATCCGACGGGCCAAGACCGGCGTAGGGCCGGCTCAACGGCGGAACGGCGGGATACCATTTCCCCATTTGTCTGTCCTGTTTCGGGTAGTCCACGGTTGCCAGCATTTTGAAGCGCTCATCCACCGGCCCTTTATCCTGCTCTTCAATTCCCGGAAAGCCCTCCATGTTGGACTGCCCGAAACAGAGAAAGAGGTAGAAATTAGGGTCCTGAGAAAAAGCGGCTGCGTTGAGGGACAGCATGAGTGCCAGCACGAACAAGATTTTCTTCATTCTCATAGCCTCCAGACATCTTGGATTTCAAGTGGTTTGGGTTACAGATTTCTTCCGTCGTTCGGCGAGTTCCTCGGCCATCTCGATGGTGATCTTCTTGTTCAACTGATAGACGGCCAGCAACACCGTGCAGATCGCGAACAAGATGCCGACGACTATCCCCAGGCAACAGCGGAAGCCCTGCCGCGATTCGTCGGGCTGGTTATGCTGTCGCGAGATTTCCTTTTCATACACCTCCTCCAACAGAAGCCGGTTCAAAGACAGGACGTCATATTCCGTATGTTTCTGTCCGATCTTCTCCAGCAGTTCTTTCGTTCCGGTTCGCAGCGTGACGCCGGCGAAGCGATTGGTTTCGTAGATCGAAGGGCCTGCGATCAACTTGTTGAAGTCCTGGATGAGCAATTCCTCAAGGGGTCCCGGTTTCGAGCTCGCCTCCTGGAAATTCGCCAACTCGCGCTGCGTTTCCGGCGAAAGGTGTTCTTTCACGTAAACCGACAACGGATCGTCGGCCCTTTGTAACCGGGTGGCAAGGGCGGGCATGCTTGAAAAGGACGCGATGTGATTGGCGTCACCGGAAACAAACAGAGGGGTGCCCTGCGTGTCGTAATTGAAAAACCCGACCAGGATCCAGAGCAGGCCGGCGGAACCCAGGGCCAATCCTGATTTGAGGGCGAAGCCGATGGTCGCAAAAACCACCCCGGTAAAGCGGCGACCCATCTTCCATTCCGAGTAATCCGCACAATCCGCGAAGATCGCCCAGACCAGCGGGATCGTCGGGGCATACACGATCGACCCGACGATGGCCAGGGCCACCATGCCGCCGACATCCGTGGGCCGGAGAAAATAGGTGGCGAAGGCGTTGATCGTCGAGAGGGCAAAGCCGACGATGGCGACAGCCTTCTTTCCGTATTTCCGCGCGAGTGACGCCGAGAGCAGGATGACGACGATGGTGGTGGCCGTTCCCAGGGCGTTGACGATGCTGTTGAACACATCGGCCACGTTCGAACTGGCCAGATTCGCCTTGTCGGCATGGACGATATAGCCCAGCCATTTGTCCAGAATCCCAATGGGGGCTTCGCCGGGGGCCAGCGGCGGTGCGGTCAGGTGAAGGGATTGCAGCCAATCGAACATCGCCGCCTTGTCGGCGTAATGGTGGTAGTAACTGTAGTTGGCACCACCTCGCAACGAGAGGATCGCGAAATGAATGAGCGTCATCACCGCCATGACACGCCAAGGCGCGTTTTTCAACAAGTCGGAGAAATCCTGTTTAGGCGACGATTTTATCTCCACGACCGGCTGGATACGTTCGCGCGTGGTAAAGAACGTGATCAGGAACAACACCAGACAGAGTACCGCCCAGATGGTCATGGTCATCTGCCAGCCGTATTGGCGGTCGTGCCCCACGGCGAACCTGGCCACCAGCGGCAGCGTGAAACCGCCCACGATGAACTGCGCCACGTTCGCCGAGATGAAGCGGAACGCATTCAGACTGGTGCGCTCGTTCAGATCGCCGGTCATCACACCGCCCAGCGCCGAGTACGGCATGTTGTTCATCGAATAGAGCGTCATGAGCATCGTGTTGGTGATCGCGGCATAGGCGAACAAAGCCGCCGCGCTCCACCCCTTGGGCGTGGTGTACGCCAATACCATCACCACGGCCCACGGGATGGAAGTCCAGAGTATCCACGGACGGAACCGCCCCCAGCGCGTCTTGGTGCGATCGGCCAACACACCCATGATGGGATCAAACATCGCGTCCCACAGACGCGGCCAGAGCAGAATGGCCGCCGCCGCGGTGGCGCTCAATCCGAACACGTCGGTGTAGAAGTTGGTCTGAAAAAGGAGCATCGTCATGAAGACGAAATTTGCGGCGGCATCCCCACCGCTGTAACCTGCCTTCTCGACGAAAGAAAGTTTCTGGACAGGACTGTTCATTGTTTATACTCCGATGACTGAAAAATCCGGTGAGATTCCGCAAATCTCTTGACCGACTGAATTGAACTATACGACGGTCAAGACGGTTTTCTGCAAATCGCCGTCGCGGGACGAACTCCCGATCATGATCTCAAACTCACCCGGTTCGACCCCGTATTTCATGTTGACGTCATAGAAAGCCAAGGAGTCGGACGTGATGTCCAGCGCCACCGTCTTCGTCTCGCCGGGTTCAAGCCAGACCTTCTCGAACCCCTTCAACTCCTTGACCGGACGCGTAACGGAACTGACACAGTCGCGGATGTACATCTGCACGACTTCCGCCCCGGCGCGCTTGCCGATGTTGGTCACGTCCACCCGGACGCGCGTCGAACCGTCGCGAGCGATTTTCTTCTTCGCCAGGCGGGCGTTTTCCAGTTTGAACGTCGTGTAACTGAGACCAAAACCGAACGGGAACAACGGCGAAACATCGTCCCAGAGGTAGCCACGGCGAGCCGACGGCTTGTGGTTATAGTACACGGGCAGATGGCCAACCGAACGCGGGATGGAGATGGGGAGTTTACCGCCGGGATTCACGTCACCGAACAGAACGTCCGCAACCGCGTGGCCGCATTCCTGTCCAAGATACCAGCACTCGAAGATGACCGGTACCTTTTGGGCCAGATCGCTGATCGAAATCGGACGACCGTTGAACAACAACGCGATCACCGGCTTACCCGTCGCGACCATCGCGTCCACCAGTTCGTTTTGCCGCCCCACCAGGTCCAGGCTGGTGCAATCGCCCATGTGGTTAAGACCCCAGGCCTCGCGCGAGGTCTGCTCATTGCCGCCGATGGCCAGAATAATCACATCCGCCTTGCGCGCGACTTTCACCGCCTCGGCGATTTGGCGGCGGTCTTCGACCGGATCGCTGGGAACGACTTCATCCTGCTGCCAGGAGCCATCCTTCGTGATCTTGCACCCTTCGGAATAGACCACCTTGACACGGTCACCCACCTTCGCTTTGATGCCGTCCAACACGGTGACGTTTTGTTTAGGCACGCCGCTGTAGCCGCCGAGCAACGGCCGGTTGGCGTTAGGCCCGATGACCGCGAGGGTCTTCAACTTTGCGCGGTTGAGCGGGGCGACCTGGCCCTCGTTCTTGAGCAGGGTGATCGTTTCCCTTGCGGCCTGGAGCGCCAGGTCGCGGTGCGCGTCGCAGCCAACCACCCGATCCGCCTCGTCCGGGTCCACATACGGATCGTCGAACAACCCCATCTGGAACTTCCAATGCAGCATGGGGGCCACCAGGTCGTCCAACTGTTTCTCCTTGAGCACCCCCTTACGGACGAGTTCGACGAGGTGCAGGTAACAATCCGGCTCCGGCAACTCGATGTTCACGCCCGCCTCGACCGCCAGTTTGCAGGACTCCTTCTTGTCCCTGGCGACAAAATGGCCGTGTGTGTCGGGCCGATAGCCCAGTTCCCAGATCGCGTAATAATCCGAGACCACAAATCCCTTGAATCCCCACTCTTTCCGCAGCACATCGCGCAAGAGCCAGCGGCTGGCGTGGGAGGGGACGCCGTCTATTTCATTGTAACTGGCCATGACGCTGACCGCGCCGCCCTCGCGCAGCACGTCGCGGAACGGATGCAGGAACGTCTCGCGCAGTACGCGCTCCGAGACGTTCACCGGCGCGCAATTCTGGCCGGACTCCGGCTGCCCGTGCGCGGCAAAGTGCTTGAGCGTGGCCATCACGCGCCGTTTGTCCTTGAACGTGGCGTCGCCCTGAAAACCGCGGACGGACGCAATGCCGAGCCGCGTGTTCAGATAGGGATCCTCGCCGTACGTCTCCTCGACCCGCCCCCAGCGGGGATCGCGCGCCACATCCACCACCGGGGTGAGCGCCTGATGCGTGCCGCGCACACGCGCCTCGTAGGCGGTCATGGTAAAAAGTTGCTCGATCAGCGCGGGATTGAAAGTGGCGCCCAGGCCGATGGGCTGGCAGAAACTCGTCGCTTCACGCGCGGCGTGGCCGTGCAGGCATTCCTCGTGGAAAACAACCGGGATGCCGAGACGCGAGGTTTCGAGAAAGAACTTCTGAATGGCGTTGGTCAGCTCGGCCATCTGCCGCGCCGTGCGTCCCATCGCGGGCGCGGCAGCCGGCGCACCGGCGTCGCTGGGACGCCCCACCTGACCGAGGCCGTGTCCCTGTTTGAAGGCCGCCCGGGCCTTGGCGGGATCGAAATTACCTTCGGCGTCCACAAGTTTCTTCACCTTTTCCTGCCAGACGCACATCATCTGCGCCGCTTTCTCTTCCAGGGTCATGCGCGAAAGCAGATCCTGGACGCGCTTCTGGGGCGAGAGTGCGGGATTCTTATAGGCGGGTAAACGGGAAGCGGCGGAGCCACTGCGCCGGGATTTTACTGGAGCGGTCTTTTTCATTGGATCGATTTCCTTTTCTGACATATGGGGAGGCGTCTCTTTACCTTCCATACGATCCCTGAGTTATTGACCGGGGGAGAGCATTCGGACGTCAGATCATCTCCACGACTTCTTCGAACGGTCCAATTTCAGGAGACCAAGATGATAGGGCAACAGTTCGTATCGCCCGTTTACCGACGCATCGCGCCCCTGGTATAGCAGTTGGAAGTTGTTCGGGTCAACGGTCATGGTTTCGTCATATCCGTCGCGAATCAACTCTCCGTGACTGATGTCCCGGGTCCAGGGTGTCACACCGTCTTCGAAGGTCACATTGTTGATCCCGGCAAAGGGTTTCTGCCAGGAGCTGGCATCCGGAACAAGCGTCCATTCGCCATCAAGGCGGTTGGACGTCCAGGCGCGGTAATACCGGGCCGGGCCCATGGCCTCAACCAGAGTCAGATAGGTGTCGGTCCCTTTGATCTTGACCGTCATACTCCCCTCAAAGACGTCATTTCGCGTGCCCTTGATGACGATCTCCGGGTTGCTCATCCCCTTGGGGAAATCTTCGAGTTTGGTTCGGCTGCGATACATGTGGCCGTCATCGCCGGTAAAGAACAGATACGCGTGCGTTTCGTCGCAGATCACCCAATAATCGATCCAGAGCTGCGGCGCGCCGACCGGTTTGCTTGAGAAAAAATCCTGGGGTTTGGCCCAGCTTTCCGGTTTGGAAAGATCGTCGGTGGTTGTGTACTGCGGCTGTTGCGACTGAAAGATCAGGTACCACTTCTTGTGAGGACGGAAGTAGAACACATGGGGGGCACAATGGTACCCCTTTAACCCCGGATTCAGATCCATAAAGCGCAGCTGGGCTTTGGGAGCGTCGGCCCAGTCCTTAAAGTTCAGATACACCATGCTCCAGGTTCTGGCGGAGGTTGAATAGACGGTCGCGAAGACGTGCCACAGGTCGTTATAGCGGACCACGGTCGGGTCTTTTACGGAGACGATGGTGTGTGTTTCGTCGGACACCGGCTTGACCAGTATCCCTGTAGATTTCCATTGAAGCGGTGTAGTGAAAGGGATCTTGGGGACGTCCACGCTTGCCGTTGACGGCGCAGCGGGTTGAGTCTGAGAGGTTGGTTCGACCGCGGAAGCGAAATGGGCGCTGCCGTACAAAAACGCCGTGACGGCAAGCAATGAGAGAATGGACTTGTTCATGGTAAGACTCCTTCGATAGTTTTGTTACAGAATCAACGATTCGTTCATTTGGAACCCACAGGCCCTGACGCCTGGTTGGCGATTACTTTCAATTTTCGTGAGAGGAATTCGTTCATCAGCCGCTGGCTATCCGCGTTGTGGAATTGTGGCCCCCCATGCATGGCCCCGGGAATGGTTTGCATGGTCACCTCAACACCCGCATCGCTCAACGCTTTGGCCAGAATGACACTCTGGCCGAGGGGGACAATCTGATCATTGTCTCCGTGCATAATCAGGAAAGCGGGATCGTTCTTGTCAATGTAGGTGAGCGGATTGGCGGTTTTGGCCAGATCCCGTTTTTCCTGTACCGGCCCGCCCAGGAGGCGCGATTCGGGGGAATTGGCGTCGTTGTGTTGTTCCTCGCTGTTGGGACCCGACTGTTGATCCATGAGGGTCAGGTCCGTGGGGCCGAACCAGTCCACAACCGCCTGGACGCGGCTGGAGACGTCTGGGTGGCCCAGATCACCTTCCATTTCCTTCACGTCGCCACTGGTCCCGACGAAGGCGGCCAGATGTCCACCAGCCGAATCGCCGCCGACCCCGAAGTGATTCGGATCGAGGTTGTATTTCGCCGCGTTGGCTCGCAGGAAGCGGATGGCCGCCTTGCAGTCGTGAGCCTGGGCCGGCCACTTGGCGTCTCCGGACATGCGATACTGGATACTGGCAACGGCAAAGCCTTCTTTCACCAGGTAGAGAACGGGGGGATTGGCCTGGGTTCCTCCCATCCACGCCCCTCCGTGAATCCAGATCATCAGAGGCAGGGGTTTGCCGGATGGCTGGTCGGGCAGAAAAAGGTCCAGAACCTGATTTGGGTGGCCTTTCTCAACATAGGGAATGTTCCGTTCCGTTTTCATCCCGGTTGTCTGAGGCCCCGGTTGGGCCGTGGAAGCGCAAAGAACGCTACCGGACAACAACATCGTGGCAAACAACGGGAGAATAGATTTCTTCATCATTAAACCTCTTATTCCACATCTTCATCTTATTCTGTCATCATTTGACCGGAAATTCGTAAATGCTCACGCTGAACGGAGCGAACGTCGGTTTCTCGGGAAGGGTATCCAGGGACTCTTCCTCGATCTTGACGCCCGGTTCCTCGCCGATGGTAATGGTGGCCGCGAGGCTCTTGGGCGCCATGCGGCGCAGGGTGCCCTTGCCGGAAAGATCGGCGCCGCCGATCTTGAGACTCAACGTCTGGACCGACTCGGTTGGGTTGATAACGGCAACCGTGAGAGCCTTGCGATCAGCCGTCCAGGCGGCGGCCACGTCCAGCGGGAAGGTGTCGCTGCCGGCGTGAACGGCAGGCTGCTCGCCTCCCACTGGATCCTGGGGTTTGGGCTGCGGGGAATTGCCCGAAACACTCACCGGGATGGAGCCAAAACTGTCCCGGTAAAATTTGAAGACCAAGCCGGTGGGATTGAGCACGGCCTGTCCGCGGGCGGACGTGTAAGTGGCGGTGATAAACGTCAACGAGGCAAGCTGGTAAATGTCGGAGTGACGGAACATCTCGTGGAAGTTCCAGGCATAGGCGGGCACGACTTTGTAACTGTTACTGCCGCCCGCGTAGGCGTACTCATCCAGAGCGATGGGGACGGGTTTCTTCTGCAAAGCGGGGATGAGTTTGAGGTATTCCTGATATTCCTCGTACTTGAGGCGGGTGTGGTTGGCGGGGCGACGCATCCAATCCACAAGCGGCTCGTTGGGATCGTTGGGCACTTGTTTTCCCTGTGCGAGGTCGAAGTGGGTGTTGTAGTTGTAGTAATGCTCACTGATCATGTCCATGTAGTCGAGACAATTGGTGAACAAGGCGCCGGTCCAGTCGGCGGGTCCGAGATATTCGGGGACCAGTTTGTCACCGAGCTTCAGGGATTCCTTGGACCCGGTCATGGTATCGGGCATGGCGCCACTGGCGATGATGACGATGCCGGGATCGACTTTGCGCATCATCCTGGCAAAGAGGTTGTGCTTGTATTCATACTGTTTCAGGGGCATGTAACCGTACTGATAGGATCCCCACATCTCGTTGCCGATGTTCCAGTACTTGACGCGGTACGGTTCGGGGTGGCCGTTGGCGGCGCGTCTGGCGCCCCAGGGAGTGGTCGCGGGGCTGTTGGCGTATTCGACATATTCGGCTGCGGAGCGTGCGTCGCCCATACCGGAGTTGACGGAGATGTACGGCTCGACACCCGTAAGGCGGCACAGGGTCATGAATTCGTCGGTTCCCACGTCGTTGGGCTGCACGGCGTTCCAGACGGGGTCGAGAATCGGCGGGCGCTGGTCGATGTCGCCGATAGCGTCGCGCCAGTCGTGGGCGGAAAGGAAATTGCCACCGGGCCAGCGGTAAACGCCGGAACGAAGGGACTTGAGAACCTCGACCACCTCGGGCCGCCACCCCTGGTTATTGTCGGCCGGCATCAGCGAGACGGCGCCGATGCGCAAAACGCCGGAACCCGTGGCCGCGATCTCGATGCGCCCGTCGGTCGCATCGGCGGAGCATTTGAAAACGAGCGGGAACTTGGCGTATTCGGGGGTCAGTTTGTCGATCGTGACCGTCTGGCGATCCGTGTCGCCAGTTCCCCAGACGAGACTAACCAACACCTGGGTGGCTGGGTCGCCAGCCAGGACAACGCGACCGGTGTACTCCTTGTCCTTCATGAGCACGAGGCCGGTCTGGCGAATACCGCGCGGCTCGTCGCCACTCAGCTCGACCGCGGGAGAATGGTCGCCGGTGTACGCTTTCTTCGCGTCCATGGTAACGGACTCGGCTGGGCCGACGGGATTCCAGCGGCGAACGACGCCGCCACGGCGACTGCGGCCGGGAGTGCGTTCAGGGGTCGGCTCCGGATTCTGACCGGCGACAACGACGGGGTAGTAAAACTTGCGGTCGCTGAGCATCTCAGCCCACATGCCAGCGTAAACAAGGTTGCCGGCGTGTTCGATGAACATCCCATAGAGATTGGGGTTGATCGGCGCGGACGTCTTGCCGGCATCAATGACGGCATTGACGGACGCGGCCGCAGGCGCGGGCGTCGGCTCTGCGGCATGCAGCGTCATGGCACCCGCAACAAACAGGACCGCAACGCAGATTTGAAGAGCGGAAAGGCGCTGGCAGTACATATGAACTCCTTCGCGTAAAACTGAGCGTACACGCTACGCGCGCCGAAAAATTTCTGTCGGCGCGCGCGCAACATGCTGACGGCTTGTTGTCAGGCAACTGGAGGCGCGCCTCTCAGTCAACCACTTTCCATTTGAATTCCGCGCCGCTCTTGCGATCCGGACGCGGTCCGGTGGCGGAAACCGTCGCCGGGCCGGGGGTGTTGGGTTGAGTCGCCAGGTAACGATGGTTGGTCAGCGACAGGAACATCGTGTCGCCACGCATCAGGTTGATCCATTGGAACGACTCGGCGTTACCCGGTTTGGCTCCGGCAAGATCCTTGAGGACTACGCCCTTTTCACCCGCGGAAACCACCTTACCGTCAGCGGTCTTGAGCGCCACGCGGCCCAGACCCAGGTCAACAACCTGGAACTTGGCGTTTTTCGGCACTGCGCCCGAAGTATCAGCCGCAACATTGACCAGAGTGCTGTTCTGTGTGTCGGCGGCCAGGAAACTGCCGTCGGCGCCGCTGGTCAGAACAACGGTCTTGCCCATCGGGATTTCACGCTCGATACCCGCGATACGCGGGGCGTCCATGATGAAGTTATCGAAGTCCACATACCCGCCGGGCTGGCCGGAGGTGTTGTAGTGGAACAGCGCGGGACGCACACCCTGGAAAGTCTGCAACTGGAAGGTCATCGTGAAAGGCTTGCCCAGCGGCGTGAATTCCTTGCCGTCGGCGCTCCAGCTGAAGATTGCGTCGTCGGTGTCGAAATTGCAGGCGACGCGCAGCCAGAGATGTTTGGGAGGCGCGGTCGGGCTGACGGTCGCCGGGATCGCGGCAGGAGCGGCCGGTCTGGCGTTGCCCTGAGGTCCGTTCGGAGCGCCCGGACCAAAACCGCCCCGGCGACGAGGGTTGTTGCCCGTGTTGTCCACCATTTGCAGTTTCAGGCCGTCCGCGGTTTTCGTCACGCCAATCCAGGCCCAGGGAGCGCTCAGCAGTGCCACGCCGGCCGTGTCACTCGTGGTCATGCCGGAGGTGTCGAGTTCCACGGTCATGATGGATTCGGGCCCGAGGGGACGCTGGCAGAGGGAGTTGCGGGCGCCGTAAAAATCTTTCGCCGGAAGTGAATGGAGCCGCAGCACGCCGGGCTTTTCGGTGAGAGACCATTTGCTGTCATCCTGGACGTGATTCCACTGCCACGACGCCTTGAACTTGGGACCGTCAAAATCGTCATCGTGAAGAAACGCCGGCTTGGGTTCCACCTGGGCGCCGGTGTTGGGCTTGACCCAGGTGTTGGGCGCTTTGCGCAGGTTGCCCGGCAGGCCAATAAGAGGGAATTCGTTTTCCCAGGTGATGGGGACCAGGGAGACCATGCGCCCGATGCTGCCGTGGTCCTGCATGATGACGCTCCACCACTCGCCCGAGGGGGTGTCGCACATGCCGCCCTGGTGGAGGGTCAGGCCTCGGTCATTGGAACCCGGCCCATTGCCGCGCAAGGGCGCCCGGGAGGGAACACCCAGGGACTCGAGTTGAACCATGCGCTCAACAGTCCAGGGGCCTTTGATTGAGTCGGCGCGGGCGACCATCTGGTCAACGGTTCCGCCGGGAATGGCGGAGATGTCATAGTATTTTCCCTTGATCTTGTAAAGGTGATGGCCTTCGCCCATGCCCGGGGCGTCCATTTTAAACTCGGAGTTCGGGACCACCGCAGTGAGATCCTGGTTCAGTTCAACGAAGGTGTAGGGATTTTTGTTCCCATAAACAAGGTAGATTTTGCCATCGTCGTCGAACAAGACCGACAGGTCGTGGAAACCGGGAAGTTGGTTGTGTTTCCAGGGGCCTTTGGGGGATTCGGAGCGGAAAACCTGAAGCCCCTTGCCGTTCACGTTCGAGAAGATGTAGAACATGCCTTTGTGATAACGGATGCACGGCGCCCAGATCCCCGCGCCGTAAATCCCTTTCCCGTTTTCAAGACGGAACTCAGGGCCCAGGTCGAGTTTCTCAATGCAATAGCTGGCCAGTTCCCAGTTTACCAGATCCCTGGAATGCAGGACCATGAGGCCCGGATTCATGTGCATGGTCGTACCGGCGAGATAGTAGTCCTCCCCCACACGGATGATGTCGGGATCCTCGAATTCCTCGTAGAAAAGAGGATTGGAGTAAGTGCCGTTGCCGTTGTCGGCGATCCAGGATCTGGGCTTAGCGTCAGTTGCATCGGACTGTCCGGAGGCGGCCTTCGCCTGCGGCATCGAGAACGCAATAGACAACACCAGTGCGATTGCGGTGGGGATCGTGGTGATACGGTGGAACATGATGAATACCTCCTGGATTAATCGGTCGAAATCCGACTTGGGACCGTGCGCCTTGTCAATGCGATAACTGGTTCTCTCCATGAGAAGAGTCTTGAGGCTATTTCTTGAGTTGAATCCGCACTTCTTGCTGTTTTTCCCCTTTTTCAATTGAAAAAGAGAGATCCGTTTTCGTCCCGTCGGCTCTGGTTACTGTCGCCTCATAATCGCCGTGGAAACCCCGGAACGACAAAACGCCGTCCTCATCGGTCTTGCCGGATGTCTGGGTGGACCATTCCTTCATCAAGGCTTCATACCGCTTCCCGGCCTCGTTGAGCGTCCAGTCACGGCGGGCCAGACCCGCGTTGGGACCGCGCCAGGATCCTCCCGACCAGAAAACCCACATGATAATCCCCTCGACCGCCGGATGGCTGTAAGCGGTTCGATAGACCAATTCCAATTTTTCGGCGCAACTCGTCTCGTCGTCATCGGCCACATCGAACTCGGTGATCCAGATCGGGAGACCCAGGGTTGCCACCTTATCCAACCGCTCTTTCACGACACCCGGCGTGGCCAGAATGTCTTCCTTCCAGACATGTCCCTGAATTCCGATGCCGTGAATCGGCGCCCCCTGGTCGAGAAGACGACGGATACTGGAGACATACTCATCCGTTTCTACTTTCTCGAAATCCTTATCCACGGACAGAACATTGAAGTCGTTGACAAAGAGTTTCACGTCGGGGTCCAGTTCGTGAGTTCGTTTGAACATCCACGGCCAGATCGTTTCGCCCAGTCGATCCTTGAAAAACGTCCCGTGAAGCATCTCGTTGTTCACATCCCAGTGGACAAATCGGCCGCGGAAGTGGGTCACAGCGTTTGTCAGACGTTTTTCGACGGCCTGGCGCAACGGTTCGCCCGAGAGATCCCGGAGCCAACGAGGTTGCCATTTCTCCGGTTCCCAAAAGATGCAGTGCCCCCGCACCGGAATCTTGTTGGCTTCACACCAGGCCAGCATGTCGTCTGCAATACGGTAGTCTTCCTGGTTCTGGACTCGTTCGTTGGAATACCACTTCGATTCATTCCCGAACGCCGTCCAGTTAAAATGGGCTTTGAAGAAATCGGCGTAGCGTTTGTCACGCAACAGGGACGGCCCCACAGCGGCCCCGAACGGAAACGTCTGGCGGACCTGTCGGATGGCGACCGACAGGCCCGCAGCCGGTTTTCCCTGCTCGTCCACCACGCGCGCTCGCACGTCGCGCTGGCGGATCTGTGCAATCCGCGCGTTGGCCTCGTCCTTCCAACTGGCGCTCGCTGCCGAGGCAAATGTGGAACCCACAGCAACCAGCATCACCGCGATACAACTGCACAATCGTTTCATTTCTCGATCTCTTCCTGGGTCTCCGGAATACCGGAAAAATCGAAACGCCATTTCCTGTCTGACTTATACTTCGCCGATCCTGCAAACAAGTGTCAATGATAATGCGCGAAAAAACTTCCGCAGCAACAACTCAGCCCCAATCAGGCTTTGGATTCCTTTAACTGTTGGCCTGGGCGGCCTTGACCAACGCGAAGAACGCCTCTTTGGGCTGGTACTTCCGATCGAACAACAGAGGAGCACCGCCGATCCAGGTGGCGCCGTCATAGACGCCCCACAAGGTGACACGCGTGACGTCCTTCTTGTGCTTCAGCAGCACGTTGAACAGTTCAACGTACTTGTCCGCCAACTTTTTCTGGGTTTCCGCCGACTCGGCGCTTTGATCGTTCTGCCGGGTGACCTGGCTGATGTCGGCGCCGACATACCCGCGAGCCTGCGTCCGAATGTCCATCTCCGTAATCATCACTTTGACGCCGGTGGCGGCCAGATTCGTGATGGCATACTCAAGTCCCGCGACGCTGGGGTACGTCAACCCTCCATGCAATTGAATACCGACTCCGTCAATCCGAACCCCTTTGGACTTGAGATGCTTGACGATCGCAACCGCCGCATCGCACTTGGCCTTTGAGACCTCGAGATTATAGTCGTTATAGTAAAGTTCGGCATTGGGGTCCGCCTCGTTTGCCCACCGAAAGGCGTTCTCGATGAAGTCGTACTGTTTGTCCGGGGAACCTTCGCCGATAATCCGCAGCCAGGGAGTGTTCCGCAACGTGCCGTTATCGTTGAGCGCTTCGTTCACCACGTCCCAACCTTTGATGCGGCCTTTGTAACGGCCGGCAACGGTCATGATGTGGTCTTTCATGCGCGCCAGGAGAGCGTCGCGCGTCAAGGGGTTTCCCGAATCGTCGCTGAAGACCGACCGTGGAGTCTGGCCGTGCCAGATGAGGCAATGGCCGATGGCGGTTATCTTGTTCTTCTCGCAAAAAGCCATGAAACTATCGGCTGCATCCCATTTGTACTGGTCGTTCCGGGGATGCACGCTTTCCCACTTCATGTCGTTCTCCGAGGTGGCCGTGTTGTAATGCTTCGCCGCGATCGCGGCCGCTTTCGCATCTCTTTCTGTGACGACTGGTTGATTCAATGCGCCGCCAATCAGAAAGAAGTCCTTGAACACGTCTTTCAGCACGGGCACATCTTTCTCATCGCCTTTCGGCGCGGACACATCTTTCTCATTGTCTTTCTGAGCGGCTACATCTTTTTCATCGGCTTTCTGAGCGGCCACATCTTTCTCTTTGAAAATGTGCTGGGCAAACAAATAAAGATTGTTGGACCATTCGGTCCCGTCGTGGGCATTGGAATCGACATGCCAGATGTGGGGGACACCCTTCTCTTTGAGGTAGTTGTGGAGTCCCTGACTGATGCGGATCAGGCCGTCCTTGTTGCCGCAACCGAGCCAGAGCAGTTTCAGTTTTTCTTTGGCTGCCGCCGGGTCCGGCACCAGTTCTGCGGCCGGTTTTGTGTTCGGGGCCGATGAGAACCCGCCGACCCAGGCGAACGTGTCGAGATGGCCCAGACCGAAATTCAGAGACTGTCCCCCGCCCATCGACAAGCCCGCCAGAGCGCGATGCTCGCGGTCGGCAAGAACGGAGTATTGGGCCTCAATGGCGGGAATCACGTCGTTGAGCAGATCGCCTTCAAACGCGGCGAAAGCGGGCGCTGTGGCGTAAACATTGCCATCGGCGCGGTCGTTCTTCTGGGCGCGTCCGTTCGGCATGACCACGATCATCGGTTGGACCTTCCCGTCGGCCAGCAGGTTGTCGAGGATGTTCTCCGGACTGCAAAGCCGCTGCCATTCGTTCTCGTCGCCACCGATGCCGTGCAGAAGGTAAAGAACGGGGTATTTTTTATCTTTTGAATAACTAGGCGGCGTATAGACGAGCATCTTTCGCTGCGTTCCGACCGTCTTGGAATCATACTCGACCATCTTGAGTTCGCCATGAGGGATACCGTCACGCTTGGCCTTAAACCCCGAGGGCGGATCGTCGAAAGCGGGTTTGTCGTCCGGACCCAGTTCGATCTGTCCGCCGAATCTGCGCGTGTCCGGCTCGGGCGAGTCGCCGCGTCTGGGGGCCGGTTGAGCCGCCGCAGCTGAAACGGGCGCGGGGGAAGTTCCTTCATTGAACAGTAGAGGGGCGAACTGATACAGACTTCGCCGCCAGGACTGCCACTCGTGCGCCGTTTCGGGCGATTCGTAGTAGGCGCTGTAGATGCCAGCCTTCTTCAGTTCCTCGACGCTGGCCTTACCAGCCGCGCCGTTCTCACGGCTTCCGTAACTGACGAACACAGCTTTGACTTTCTGCTTGAAAGCGTCCATGTCGGGAATATCCGCCGGAGCAATGTTCCCGCCGCTGAAAATGCCGATATGGGAGAACAGATCCAGATGCTTCAGGGTGATCGCCTTCGTCTGCATGCCGCCCATAGACAGACCGGCCATGGCCCGATGCGGTTGATCGGTCAGGGTACGATAGTGTTCATCAATGTAAGGGATCAACTCGTTGATGAGGACTCGCTCGAAAGCGCTGAAGTCAAACATCCCGCGACCGCGAGGAGGCGGACCTGCCGGAGTTTGCGGACCGCCCGCAGGCCCCCCCGCCGGAGCGCCACCACGGGGAGGAGCGCCGAACCGCGGACCGGCGCCGTAACCGCCGACATAACTGCTGGCCATCACGATGATAAACGGTTTGACTTTTCCGGCCGCAATCAGGTTGTCCATGATCAGGTTGGCATGGCCCTGGCTGCCCCAGCCAGTTTCATCTTCCCCGCCGCCGTGCTGCAAATACAGAACCGGATACCGCTTGGACGGATCCTTGTTGTAATCCGGAGGAGTATAGACGAAGCAGCGGAGGGTGGAAGTGGTGCTCTTGGAGTAATAAAGAGTCTCGCGCAACTGGCCGTGAGGGACGTCCTTGAGCGCATAGAAATCCTGGTCCGCAGCGGGGACTTCAACGCCGCTGCCCCAGCGGCTGGCGCCGTAGAAGTACAGACTGTTTGGATCGGGCACCTGAGCCCCATTGACCACGATCTGATAGTAATGGAAACCTTCGTCCTGGGGTTCCGAGTCGCCGATCCAGGCGCCGTCGTCCGTTTTTTTCAGGGGATATTTCTTACCCCCGATGTCGAGTTGAACATTCTGAGCCTGCGGCGCCACAACGCGGGCGCGGACACGGCGTTCGGAATTGACCTGAGGATACTGCTTGCCGGCTTGATTGATCGAAGACGGCTTGAAATCCTCTGCCACAGCCCCGGTCGGGGAGGGCGCTGTCTGCGCCAGGGCAAGTTGAGCAACCAGTAAGGGAAGCCATACGAGACGGATTACCGCGGTTTTCATGGAATTACTCCTTGTTTTCAGAATAAGGGACACCCTTCGTCATAAGCGGCGTCGAGAGTTATTTTGTTTCCAGTTTCAGGACCGAGACCGAGAACGCCGGAAATTCGCGCGTGAAGTCGGCGCTCAACCCGTCCACTTTCTCAGTGCGCGGCACGATCTTCTCGGGTTGTTCGAGAGAATTCGTGTCATCCAGGCTGCTCCCGACCAATGACACCATCTCGCCTTCGGCTTTAATCTTCGAGGCGCCGCCGATCTGGATCTGGACTTTCTTCGCAGAAGCGGCAGCGTTCACGACCTTCAGATAAATGGTCCCGCTCTTGCTTTCGCGAGTGGCACAGAAGAAAACCTCGCGCAGTTGCTGCGGAGCGGACTCTCCGCCGCGAGGCGCGCGCGGTTTCCATGCGCGTGTCGGAATGTTCTGCGAATCGGTCGCGAGGATTTCATCACCGTGCAGGGTACTGAACATCTTCTGGGCGTAATACGCGGGCGAGCCGTAGCTGTTCAGCGCATCATAGCCAATCAGGTCCGAGCTCCACTGCATTGAGCGATTCCGTCCGGAAACCTGGCTGACGTTCACTAAAAGCGGCGCATAGCAGGACATCAGAACGATGTCGGAATTGCGCTCCATGCCGGTCATCCAGGCGGCGTCGCCGATCGCCCCGGCCATGTTGGGCGTGGGCGATCCGACCCGCGTGGCCCATTCGCCACAGAAAATCTTCGTTTTGTCCGTGCGCGAATACTTGTCGTAGTCGAGCGCGTGCAGCATCATTTCTTCCATCGAACGGTAATAGTGTTCATCCACCATGTCGGGCACGCGGCTGCGAACGACCTGTTTCGGGTGTTCGTACCCCATTGTGGAGACGACTTTCAGGTCCGGATACTTCGCCTTGATGGCGTCGTAGAATTGCGCGAAGCGACCTTCGTAACTGCCGCTCAGGTCGAACCAGTCTTCGTTGCCGACTTCGACATAGGTCAGTTTGAACGGTTTGGGGTGTCCATCCTTCTCACGCTGTGCGCCCCATTTGGTACTCTTGTCGCCGATGACATACTCGATTTCTTCCAACGCTTCCTGAACATAAGGCTCCAGCGCGGGTCCCGGCTCGACATATTTCTTGTCCAGGGTGTAACCCGCAAAAACGCCCAGCACCGGTTCCATATTCAAATCTTCGCACCACTCCAGAAACTCCAGCAGGCCGAAACCGTCGGTGGACCAATAGCCCCACGGACTGCGGTGACCGGGACGCTCGGAAACATCACCAATGGTTTCCTTCCAGTTGAAACGCTCGGCCATGTTGCTGCCTTCCAGGTAGTTGCCGCCGGGGAAGCGCAGAAATGCCGGTTTCATGTCGGCCAGCCACTGCATGATGTCCGGACGTGTGCCATTCGGGCGATCTTTATACGTGGGAGGAAAGAGCGAGACATTCTGAAACCAGATTGTTCCGGGTTTTTCGGTCTTGACGACCAATCGGTTGTCTTTCGACGGCTTGACATCACCCTTTGTTTTCAGGGTGGCTTCATACTTCTTCCACTCGCCGGTGATCTTTGAAATCTTCTCGGTGGCGAAGACCGTCTTGCCGTCAGCGCTTTCCAGCGAGAGATTCAACGGACCGGAGAAGTCATCGCTGCGGGCGTAGAACGCGGCGCTGTACTTCGTATCCGGGCGGACGGGAATTCCCCAGTAGCCACCGTTGGCAAACCCGCTGGGCGCACTCTCGGACGCCTTGCTCGCGTCCAGTTTCAGACTCACGTTCAACGCGGCATTCAGAGGCTGTTTCGTATCCAGTGAAATGGACGTATTTCCTACGGCATCCCAGAAGATTGGATTCTTCGCGTTGGCCTTGAACGTGCGATTGCGAATCAACTCGCCGTAGATTCCACCCTCGTAGGCGAAATTGATTTCCTCGGTCATCAACCCGTACAACATGGGGCTGACGGCGCCCGTGACTTTGCCCGCATCAATTGTCAGAACGGCAGGCCCGGTGGAAGTGGAAACTGCCGCATCGGGTTGCGTACTGGCGGGTTCTGGAGCCGGAGCAGCGGGAACAGGGGCTGCAGGAACCGCCGCACTTGCGGCGTCGCCGGTTTGTGGGATGATTTCAATCGCGTTGATCGCGGGATTTTCAACATTGGGCGTAAACGTGATGCGGAATGTCCCGTCGGTCACTTCCACGGGTACGGATTCAATATAGGCGCGGTTGGGGCCACCGGCCTTGACCCAGATATCGAAGTCCTTGAACTCGCGTCCCTGGACTGTGAAGGAAAACACGCGCCCGCCGGGACCGGTCACTCCCTCGAACGTCTCCGCAAAGTAGAGCTTCGCGAGGTACTTGCCGTTGGGAACTTTGCAGGAAAAGGAATCCATCGAATAGTGCTCGTTCAGGAACAGGCCGGAATCCTTGGTCCCCTCAATCGTCGGTGCCGGATCGCGCTCAATCGTCGCTCCCCCCTCAAAACCTTCCTCCGCCGACCAGACATTGCCAGCCGCATCGGTGAACGGCGTGGACTGGCCCGCCTTGATCCGAATCGCCTTGGCGGCAGGAACAGAGGCTGCCGTTTCCGTCTTGGCTCCAGTTTCCGGAATGATTTCAATCGCGTTGATCGCCGGATTTTCAACATTGGGCGTAAACGTGATGCGGAATGTCCCGTCGGTCACTTCCACGGGTACGGATTCAATGTAGGCGCGGTTGGGTCCACCGGCTTTAACCCAGATATCGAAGTCCTTGAACTCGCGCCCCTGGACTGTGAAGGAGAACACGCGCCCGCCGGGACCGGTCACTCCCTCGAACGTCTCCGCAAAGTAGAGTTTCGCGAGGTACTTGCCGTTGGGAACTTTGCAGGAAAAGGAATCCATCGAATAGTGCTCGTTCAGGAACAGGCCGGAATCCTTGGTCCCCTCAATCGTCGGTGCCGGATCGCGCTCAATTGTGGCACCGCCTTCAAAACCTTCCTCTGCCGACCAGACATTGCCAGCAGAATCGGTGAACGGTGTGGACTGTCCCGCCTTGATCCGAATCGCCTTGGCGGCAGGCGCCGAGGCTGCCGTTTCCGTCTTGGCTCCAGTTTCCGGGATGATTTCAATCGCGTTGATCGCCGGATTTTCAACATTGGGCGTAAACGTAATGCGGAACGTCCCGTCGGTCACTTCCACGGGTACGGATTCAATATAGGCGCGGTTGGGGCCACCGGCTTTGACCCAGATATCGAAGTCCTTGAACTCGCGCCCCTGGACAGTGAAAGAGAACACGCGCCCGCCGGGACCGGTCACTCCCTCGAACGTCTCCGCAAAGTAGAGTTTCGCGAGGTAATTGCCGTTGGGAACTTTGCAGGAAAAGGAATCCATCGAATAGTGCTCGTTCAGGAACAGGCCGGAATCCTTGGTCCCCTCAATCGTCGGTGCTGGATCGCGCTCAATTGTGGCACCGCCTTCAAAACCTTCCTCTGCCGACCAGACATTGCCAGCCGAATCGGTGAACGGAGTGGATTGACCCGCCTTGATCCGGATCGTCTTGGCGGCCGACCCGGTCGAGTCGCTTTTTACAGGGGCCGCTGCCGGTTGGGTCGCCACGGTCGAAACGGGCGAGGAGGAAGAACCTTCATTGAACAGCAGGGGTGCGAACTGATACAGGCTGCGCCGCCAGGACTGCCACTCGTGCGCCGTTTCAGGCGATTCATAGAAGACACTCTTGACGCCGGCCTGCTGGAGCGCCTCGACGTTCGCCTTGCCATCGGCGCCCCTCTCGCGGCTGCCGTAGCTGACGAACACCATTTTTACCTTCTGCTTGAAAGCGTCCATATCGGCGATGTCCTTGGGGGCGATGCTGCCACCACTGAAGATGCCGATGTGGGAGAACTTGTCGAGATACGCCAGGGTGATGGCCCGGGTCTGCATGCCGCCCATGGACAGACCAGCCATGGCCCGATTCGGCTGATCGGCCAGGGTGCGATAGTTTTCATCAACGAAAGGAATCAACTCATCAACGAGAATCCGTTCGAAAGCGCCGAAATTGAACCGTCTGGGGCCGCCCGGAGCCGGTGGACCGTCCGCTGCGGCGCCTTTGCCGGCCGTAGCCGTTCCGGGTGTCGCGGCCGTTGCTGCAACGGGGCCACCGGGTCTGCCACCGCCCCCGATACCCCCGCCATTGTCCATCACGATAATGAACGGCTTGGCCTTTCCCTCGGCGATCAAGTTGTCCATGATCAGATTGGTGTGACCCTGCTTGCCCCATCCGGTTTCATCTTCGCCCATGCCATGCTGCAGGTACAGCACGGGATAGCGTTTGGTCGGATCCTTGTCGTAATCCGGAGGCGTGTAAACGAAGCACCGGCGCATGGAATCGGCGCTCTTGGAAAAATAAAGATTCTGATGCAACTGGCCGTGGGGAACATCCTTCTTGCCATAGAAGTCCCGATCCTTCGCGGGAATTTCAATGGCGCTGCCCCACCGACCGCAACCGTAGAAGAACAAGGTCGAGGGGTCGGGAACCTGGGCCCCATCAATGTTCACCTGATAGTAGTGGAAACCTTCATCCAACGGCTGTGCGGTGGTACCCACCCACGCGCCGTCTTCCCCCTTGGTCAAAACCGTTCCTCCGCCCAGATCGACACGAACGCTCTGGGCCTCGGGGGCCACGATACGAAATCGCGCACGGCGTTCCGAGTTGACCTGGGGATATTGTTTTCCGCCCTGGTTGATCGAGGACGGTTTGAAGTCCTCAGCCGGGGTCCCGGTCGGGGGTGCGGATTGCGCCAGGGCGAGTTGACCGATCAGTAAGGGGAGACATGCAAGAAGAACGACTGCCTTTTTCATAAGATTCCTCCTTATTCTGGGTATAAGAGTCGCCAGGTCGTCCGAGCGCCCTGGTGCAATTTGATTTAATCCTTGAAGAGCAGCGGCACGAATTGATTCAGATCGCGCCGCCAGGTGAGCCATTCATGCGCTGTTCCGGGCGACTCGTAGTAAACGTGCTTGATACCGGCCTTGTCCAACATCGCACGAAACGCACCGACCGCGCCCGGGAACGGGTTGGGCTCCTTTGTACCCAAACCGATCCACAGGAGTTTGATCTGCTTGTTCAACGCCTCGCCATCCTTGAACAAACCGTTGAAAGCGGTGGCCGGATCGAGCGCCTCGGTACTGAGCCCATTCAGGGTTCCGCTGAAAGCGCCGATCCAGGCAAACTTGTCGAGGTTGTGGAACGTCACCTGACAGGTCTGATTGCCTCCCATGGAGAGGCCGGCCATCGCTCGGTGCTCACGGTCCGCGAGAGTGCGGAATTGAGCGTCAATCATCGGGATGAGTTCCTGGATCACCACTTCCTCGAAGGCCGAATTGCCGCGTCCGGCTTCCGAACCGGGTTTGGATGCGTAACCGTTGTCCATCACAATGATCATCGGAACGGCTTTTTTCTCGGCGATCAGATTGTCGAGGATCAGGTTTGCCTTGCCCTGATCCCCCCAACCGGTCTCGTCTTCACCACTGCCATGCTGCAGATACAAAACCGGATAACGCTTGGACGGATCTTTGTCGTAATCCGGGGGCGTGTAGATAAAAGAACGTCGCCAGGCGTTGGTGATTTTGGAAAGATAGAGATTCTCGCGCAACTGGCCGTGGGGAACGTCTTTCAGAGCATAGAAGTCCTGGTCCTGGGCGGGGACTTCCACGCCACTGCCCCAACGGCTGCAACCGTAGAAATACAGGCTGTTGGGGTCGGGAACCTGAGCCCCATCAACCACGATCTGGTAGTAGTGGAAACCTTCGTCCTGGGGTTCCGAATTGCCAACCCAGGCTCCGTCGTCGGTTTTGGTCAGAGGGTATTTCTTCCCCCCGATATCGAGTTGGACATTCCGAGCCTCGGGCGCGACAACGCGGGCGCGGACGCGACGTTCGGAGTTGACCTGAGGATACGGCCTGCCCGGTTGATTGAGCGACGACGGTTTGAAATCCTCTGCCACGACTCCTGCCTGGGACGGAGCGGCCTGCGCCAAGACCAGTTGACTGAGATCTTTCGCACTGGGCGGAACACTGACGCCCTGGGTCGTTTGTTCAATCGGCTTGATCGTGCCGTCCGCGTTGTAGTCGAGATACTCCAGGCAAACAGCCCGACGGCCAAGCGCCCCACTTTCTCCATTGGGCAGAGTCAGCGCGGCATTGTGGTAGAAGAAATACCACTGACCCTTGAATTCGATAATCGCCGGATGGATCGTGAAACTGTTCTTGGCCGGCCCCGTGATCTTTCCGCGCGAGGTCCACGGACCCGTGATCGCCGGAGCGGTCGCATAACCGATTTGTTCCGCTTGAGACTTGCCAGGCCCCCGCTCGATCATGGCATAGGTCAGATAGTAAAGATCCCCCCGCTTATGGAGCCACGGACCTTCCACGTAATTGGGCAGTTCGATCCGTTCAATGGAACCGTCGAGTTCGGTCATGTTCGGCTTGAGTTTGGCCATGTAACAATCGCCATTCCCCCAACAGAGCCAACTGGTTCCGTCGGTGTCCACGAAGACGGTCGGATCAATGTCATTCCACCCGGTACGCCCCTTCGTCATCTTATCCACAACCAACGCGGAACCGCGTGCGTCCTTGAAGGGACCGGTGGGACTGTCCGAAACGGCCACACCAATGGCTTTTCCGCCCTCCGGCGCGCCATGCTGCACCGTGGTGTAAAAGTAAAACTTCCCCCCCTTTTCAACAACCTGAGAGGCCCAGGCATCCTTCTCGGCCCAGGCAAAATCCGTGGGTTTCAGAATGGAGCCGTGCGACGTCCAGGTCTTCATATCCTTGGAGGAGTAACAGAGCCACTCCTTCATGGTGAACATCTCTTTCCCTTTTGCCTCGTCATGGCCAACGTAGAGATAAACCGTATCGCCATGCACCAGAGCGGCAGGGTCGGCAGTGAAGACGTCCCGAATGAGGGGGTTTTCCCCGGGGACGTGTTTCGATTTTAGGGCATCTTGACCGTCAGGATGATCGGCCGGGGAGGCCGCTGGCGGCGCGGACAGTCCGGTAACATGGACCAGCGCGAATAAAACTGCGAGCAACGTTTTCATGATGTCTGTCTTCATAAGTTACACTCTGCGGGTACACTTTGCAATGTGACGGAAGCCGCTTGAAGCAAATCGGACTGGGCCGAACGCTTCATTGTTTCCACCTCATGACCTGTATCCTGGCCCTTTCTGTAATTTGTCGCGAAGGGAGTCGCCCCCGCGCCACTCACTCATCATTCCATTATTTAAGGGTTAGCTGATCATCCAGCGCTTTCGACTCGCCGGGTTTCAGTTTCAGGTCTGCCGTCTTCCCGGCATAGCGCACCTTGCCGACTGTGCCGGTGAGGCTCTTGATCGTGGCCGTCGTCAACTTGCCGCCCTTCCATTCCATATCCACCTGGAAGCCGCCGCGTGCGCGCAGGCCCTTGACCGAACCGGCGGGCCAGGCCTTGGGCAACGCGGGGAGCAGATCAATCGTGCCCAGATGGCTCTGAAGCAGCATCTCGGCGATGCCGGAGCAGCCGCCGAAGTTGCCATCTATCTGGAACGGCGGGTGCATGTCGAACAGGTTGGGATCGGTATTGCCGGAGAGGGCCTCAATCAGCATCTTGTGGGCGTGATCGCCATCCAGGAAACGGGCCCAGAGGTTGATTTTCCAAGCCTTGCTCCAGCCGGTGCCACCGTCGCCACGGTAAATAAGGGACTGGCGCGCGGCCTTGAACAACTCTGGCGTGGCCGGGTTGATCTCGATGCCGGGGAAAACGCCGAAGAGATGCGAAACGTGACGGTGCGTGTTGGTGGGATTGTCCAGCGCTGGCTTCTCCACCATCCACTCCATGAGCTGCCCGAACTGGCCGACCTTGTTGGGGAAGATCTGGTCCCGGATGCCGGCCAGGCGTGTGGCAAATTCCTCATCCCGGCCCAGAATGCGCGCGGCATGGACCGTGGCGTCCAGAAGTTCGCGCTCGATCTGGTGATCCATCGTGGCCCCAGCCACCAGCCCGCCCTGCTCGGGCGAGTTGCCCGGCGAAGCGATCAGTTTGCCGCTCTCGGGATCCTTGATCAGGAAGGCGGCGTAGAACTCCGCGGCGCTTTTCATCGCCGGGTAGGCGCGCTTTTCCAGAAATTCCTTATCCTGGGTGAAGAGATAATGCTCCCAGAGGTCCTGGCAAAGCCAGCCGCTCCCGCCAGTCCAGATGCCATGATTGGAGGCGTTAATCGGCGCCGCGCCGCGCCAGATATCGGTGTTGTGGTGGAGCACCCAGCCTGGCGCGTCGTAGTGGGCCTTGGCCACCTTGGCGCCGGTGACGGTCAAGTCGTCAATCAGGTCGAAAAGCGGCTCGTGGCACTCGGAGAGGTTGGTCACCTCGACCGGCCAGTAGTTCATCTCCAGGTTGATGTTGGTGGTCCACTTACTGTCCCAGGGCGGGTTCAAAGAGTCGTTCCAGATCCCCTGCAGGTTGGCCGGCTGACTGCCGGGGCGGCTGGAGGAGATCAACAGGTAACGCCCATACTGGAAGAAGAGAGCCGAAAGGGCGGGATCGGAATCGGGGATGGCGACGTCGACGTAGCGGTCCCCCTGGTCGCCGCGGAAGGGCTGTCCCGAAGGGGCGGGGGGAAAGGTCTTGCGGGCTTCGGACAGCGTGGCGCGGATGGCCTTCAGACGCTCATCGGTGGGCTGGTCGGCAGCCGGAGTGCGGCCCAGGTCGAGGGAGACGCGGCCAAAGAGAGCCTGATAATCCTTCTCGTGCGCAGCCAGGAGAGATTCGAACGATTTGCCGGCGGCCTTGTTCATGATTTCATCGCAGCCCACAGCGGGGTCGGCGCCGACGTCGCGGTAGTTCTTGAAACTGGAGGCGCCGGTCAGAATCAGGGTCGCGGCTGAGGCTCCCTGAACGGCGACCTTCTTATCGTCCACGATTGACGTCCCCCCCTCGGTCTGGACGGCGAGGCGCGCCTCAAACCGGATGGCGCCTCTGGCGACTTTGCCGGTCATGGCAAGCTGCTTGGAGGCAAGGGCCTTGGTGGCGACGGGATGCGGACTGCTGAGGGAAGCGGTGAAGTTCAAGGAGCCGGGTTTGGACGCGGTGAGGCGCACGACAATCACCTGATCGGGGAAACTGGCGAAGGCCTGGCGCTCAAACTGGATGCCATCCAATTCGTAACTCACCCTGGCGATAGCGGTGTCCAAATCCAACTCGCGACGGTAAGTGGCGGGCTGGGTCTGGCTGGTCATGGAGATCGTCAGATCGCCGAAGGGCTGATAGGATTTCTGGCCCAGCGGAACGCTCATGAAGACACGACCGGCGAGTTCTTCCGCCTCGCGCTGTTTGCCTTCGGCCAACAGTTGGCGGATCTGAGGTAAATATTGGGCGGCGCCCTCGTGCTGATATTCATGAGGCTCGCCGGTCCAGATGGTGTCTTCATTGAACTGAATACGTTCGACGGGGACACCCCCGAAGAGCATGGCGCCCAGACGGCCATTGCCGATCGGCAAGGCCCGGGTCCAGGCCGGGCGGGGCGATATCGGGGCGGGCTGCGCATACCAGAGGATATTGGCATTTTCCGCAGCATCGGAAGATGCGGAGGCGAGGATCAGCAGGACGCCTATCAGTGCCGTAGCGAGAGTTACTCCATGAAGGGCAGACAATTTGCGCTTGAGTGTCATGAGCATTGGAGTCTTAACCTTTCTTGATCTTTCCAAATGTGGATGTAAGGTTATCCGAAATATAAGGGAACCATTCAGCATCATTATCGGCGGACACAATAGCACAGGCTTCCCTGGGGATCAGGCCTATTGTCGAAGCCGCCGCGCCGAGTACCCTCACACGAGCACTTACACGTGCAAAGTTTTGGAACACAGTTTAGGCTTTCAAGAAATTCAACACACGACACGAAAGTAACATCCATGATGACGATAATAACCAGCAGCAGTTTGATCAGGGTAAAAACGTGTTCCCGCATTTTCCGCCAGGAGGGGGTTGTTAGCGTTATCTACTCTCCTTGAATTGTCACCCTCTCGCTCCACTCTTATTTCTATGTGGACTGTCAGACGGGTATCGAGGGAAACCGAGAAATTGAAATGGTGGAAAACTGCCGGGAAGTCCTTAGGTGCCGCACGGTTTGTTCGTTGCTCGTACAAACTAACTATAACCATACGGAGTGGGGATTTGTCAAGCCGTTTTTTCGAAAAAAGAAGTCTGATGGGGATGGAAGATCGTTAACTGCGCTGGCGAATCTGAAGGGATTGCCCAAGAATGGGGATCACCTCGTTTTGACGGAACAACCTCGCACAAACGCTTCCAGAACCCGCGCCGTCTCTTCGGCCATCGCCCGGGAACTGAACCGCGCCCGAACCGCTTCCTGGCCCAAACGCCCCAGTTCGCGGGCTTGGGCTGGATCGCGCAACAGGGCAGACAACCCGTCGGCCAGAGCCGCCGCGTCTCCCGGTTCCACCAGAATCCCCCCACCCGTCGCCTCCACCCACTCCGGCAGACACCCCAACCGGGGCAACACCACCGGAGTACCCGCCGCCAAAGCCTCGGGCACAAACTGTCCCTTCGGCTCCGGATACACCACCGGGACCGAAAACACGTCGAGTTCCCCGAGGAACCGCCGCTTCCCCGCCGAGTCCAGCTCCCCCACATATTCGAAGTAATCGGAAAGTCCCCACGCCCGGAGGTCCGACTCAACCTTCTCGAAATACCCCCGGAACTCCCCAGCCAGATACCCCGCCACCCGCAACCGGCAGTCCGCCGTCTCGGGCCGGGAGCGCAAAATCCGGAATGCCTCGGCCAATACATGAAGCCCCTTCTGGGGGCAAATCCGCGCCAGATACCCGATTGTCCGTCCTCCGGCCCCTCCCGCTTCCGCCCTCACCGGGCCGGAATCCTTCAAATCTGCATCGTCTGGAAACCCCGTCAGATCAATCCCAATCGGAACCACCCGAACCCGCTCCTCCGGCAGGCCCAGATAATCGGCCATGAAACGGGCATAATATTTATTCGGCGCGAGAATGGCATCCACCCCGGCGGTCTGACGGCACAACTCCTGCCGCACCTCCGTCCGCCAGGGTTCAGGGAAATCCTCGACGAACATGTCCTCCCCCGCCACCTGACAGAGCACCGGAACCCCAAGCCGCTGGCGCAACGGCGCGGCCAGGCCCGCGAACAGGGTGTTGGACAGCACCACCACCTCGGGCCGTTCCTGTGTGGCCAGCCACTCGATCAGGCGGTGCAACTCCTTCGCCTGGTTCCCCTCTTCGCCCCGCAACACCGACAGCGTCAACCGCGCCAGATCGCGCGCCGACGTGGACTGGCCCAGTTTCGAAACCCACCGCAGCAACCTCTTCGAATCCAGCAACCGGTCCAGAAAGCGCGGCGTGTGGCGGAAAAACCGCGTGATCTGCTGGAGGTAAACATTCACGCCCCCATAGAAGATCTGATCCACCGCCACATTCTCGGCCTCGATCTTGAGCGGCGTGTAGGTCGGGATAAACACCACGTCGTGCCCCAGCCGTTTGAGCGCCGCGGCCAGCGCCCCATCGCGCAGGCAACTGCCGCAATACATCGAACCCGATCCGGCGGTGAGATAGACAATGCGCATGGGAGGAGCTACTTCCTCGATTCAGGTTAATGTGTATTTCTGCTCGATCTTCAACAATGCACCCTTCACCATTTTTCCATATTCAGAGTCAACAGAACACCAAAGCCCGCTTCTTACAGAACGCAAAATAGTACGTGCTTTTTGAACAGGTAAATGTTCGAGACTCAAGAAGATTGTCCTTGGTAACACCCATCATGTTATTTCGCATCTTTCTCTGTATTTGGAAGTATAAAATCCCGACGAGCAACTTCATCGATCATAATTCCATCCCAAGTCCCTAATACTCTTTCCTCGTCTGTCTCTTGAATTGTACACGTATAAATTCCCGCCGCGATGTTCTCAAATTGATAAAAACCTCCCGCATCAGAGTCACATCCATAGGAAACTTCGATATGATTTCCACCTTCTTCTAAAGACGCAGTCAGGTTTACATGAACATTGGAACAAACTTCTCCTGAAGACTTCAGAATGCGGCCTGAAAGAAATACCGAGTCATTTCTACCAAGAACAATCATTTTGTCAACTTCATGGCGACCTAAACCAAATGCGGCCTTCCACATTCGATCGGCCTTCTTCCCAACATCTATAAATTTTGAAATTATCATGTAATTTCCTTTTCTTAGATTCTTCCACGTATATGTGCCATTTTGCAGCTTTTCTGGATCGGGAATGCGGTACAGAGTCTCATTTTCCACGCTGCACAATACGGGATCCCCCTCATCGGAAAGCATTCTTGCCCCCTGAAAGAAGGCCGCAGTCATTTTTCCGGATTTCCTCTCCAGGGGGATTACTATTTCCCCGGAATCTTGCTGTTTATATTGAGATATGTCCTCAAGAGGGATAACCATGAATCCATACTCCTGCGAGACCAGAAACAGTGTTCCATAATCATATGGATTGCTGATCTGGAAACGACCTCTCGGATCTGTAAACACTGAAGAGAACGGAGGATAATCGGCCAACCATGATTCACTCATAGACCGGGCGCCCACAAGAAGCAGAAGTTTAACCTCCATTGCATTTTGTGGGGTTTTCGTCTCACCGTCCACAATTATACCTGTCAGAATTGTTGGACGATCAAGCAGGATTTCAATTCCCTTCTCGTTGGGTTTGACGGACACAACTTTCTGAGCATAACCTTCGGCGATGACCGCAATTGTTCCTTCGCCAACCGCAAGCCCATACAATTTAAATGTCCCCTCTTTTGAAAAAACCCGCTTCACGTCCGAGTATGGAAGTTGATTGTATCCTATTGTGTAATCCGAGACGGGTTCTTTAGTCTCATTGTCCAGAACGCGTCCTGTCAATATGCCTTTCGATTTCTCGTGGAGTACGATACGCGCTTTCTGGTTTATTCCTGTCAATATATCGACTGCGGGACAAAACAAATCGGCTTCAACTTTCAGGGTTGCAGGACCAATATAATAAGGGTGTTCGATTCCATCTTTCCCTACATATCCCTCGCGACCCACATAAAGTTCTTTGTGATCCAAGTCAATTTCACGCTCATAAGAAATATCCTCTTTCCTGATGGCTGTTATATCCGGTAGCGGGGTCTTATTCGATGGATAAATCTTGAGACAAACATTCTCCAGGCAAAACTGTCCTTCGCTATTTGTCATTGTCTTGGCACAACAACACTCCGAGATAGCCGTCACCAACGCTCCCTGTATGGGCTTACCCGCTTCATCCACAACCTCTCCTTCAATAGAGTGTCGTTCTTTGGGGGATTCATCGTGCATATTGGTGGAATCGGACGGTTTCGATGTCACTCTAAATACGACATCCACAATCCTGTCTTTCTCGGCAATAAAGGATGTCTCGACTTCTTTAGTTTCACCTCTTCTCCCACCGATAGAAATCTTGGGCAACGCGTGTTGCCCGTCGTTTGGATTCAAGTAGATTTTAGGTCCAATTGGAATTCCTTCAACTAATACAAGACCTTTATCATCGGTTTGGGCATTGATGCTTGCTCTTCTGTATGGAACCCGTACCTTAAAGCCTACATTACCAATCGGCTGTTCCGTCTCGGCCTCAATTGTCTGTATTCGTGCCTTGCCACCTTCACCAAGATAGAAAGCAACCGCGTTATCCGCATCACGGGTCACTTCTATCGAAATGTTCTCGTACGTATAGCCTTCTGCATGTGCAAAAGGTTGGTACGAACCAGTTGGAAGTCCCACGAGATTACAGAATCCCTCGCCGTTTGTCGTACCGGAAAGCGAAAGTCCTCCACCTGCAAACTCGACCCCCACGGTGGCATTGGGAATTGGTTGGAGGGTCGCCTTGTCACTCACGAGCGCGACAAGCGTCAAACCATGCTCCAAGTGGAGGTCAAAGGGCCCACTCCGTTTTCCATGCTCAAGCATAGCCGTCACTGGGGAGTCCACCATAACAAATTCTCCCAGCCGCGCCCAGATATGAACCGGACTATCCGGGAATCCCCGGACTTCATAATGCCCCTGGGCATCGGTGGTCGCAGTAGCTAAAACCGATGGAGAATCTCTTTTTACCTGAGAATTTGGTGTAGTTCCCACAACAGCAACTTGGGCACCCGGCGCGGGAACCATCCCGGTTCCTTGAGGATTCCAATAAACCGTTCCATAAAAATCGTAGACCTTGTCAATCGCCAATTCCAACGTTTGTGTTGTATAAACTCGAACATTTTCAATGAGTAAGGGAGCAGCCCCTGGTCCATCCACCTGTACCTGACAGCAAAGGTTTCGCGGTAGAAGAATATCGGGTGCGAATTTTAAGGTTGTCTGGCCAGATTTATTCGTTAACCCTGTCACCGGTTGGATTTTTTCATTTACCGCCTTTGATGGGGATAAAGGGGACAACGTTACGGATACACTCTCAACCGGTTCCTGTGAATTTCGCCATGTCACCAGGACGGGGATAGACTGAGAAACGGATTCCTCCAACACAGGAGAAACTGAGGGCAGTGTCGGTGAAGAAATCCCATCTTCATGCGCCAATGGCCTGGTTGGGAGAACGTCAGAAGATACAGAATCGCTCGGTAGGTTCTTCTCTCCCTCTTTATTTGAGGACAACAAATAGACAACAAGCCCTGCAAAGAACGCAACAACGCCGGCCAGAAGGAATTTTCTGCGTCTACTCATTACGCAACACCTTTACCTACACATTTCTGACGTAAGGTCCACGCTCTCTCCATTACGGCTTTTTGGCACCCCCCTCAACTTTCACCCCCGCCTGCCCCGAAGCCGCCGCCGCTTCCGCCGGGCCGAAACAATAGACGGAACCGTCCACGTCCCCCACGACCAGTTTCGGCGCCACCACCGCCGGGGCCGCCTTGAAGGAGGAACCGGACTCGTACACCCAGACCTTCGCCCCGCTCTTCAGGTCCAGACCGTACAGATTCCCGTCGCGCGAGGCCACGAACACCCGCGTCCCGACGATCACGGGCGCCGCGTCGATCTCTCCCTTTGTCGGGAACTGCCAGAGGAGTTTCCCGGACGTGCGTTCCAGGCAATACACATTGTTATCCCGGCTCGCGGCCACCACCACGTCGTCCTGCACCGCGCAGGCCGCATGGAAGGGCACCTGATCGTTCTGAGGCGGGGTGAACTTCCAGAGCGCGTGGCCATCCTTCAGATCCGACGCCAGCACCGCCCCTCCGTAGTGCCCGACATACACCCCGCCGCCGAACGCCGCCGCATTCGCCGCGGAATAACTCTCCATCTCCACAAACCACGCCTCTTTCCCGGTCGCAACCTCGATCGCGCGCAGTTTCGAATCGCAGCCCGAGATGTGGGCGCGTCCTCCCGCAATCGTGGGCGCGCAATGCACCGGCCCCTCGGTCGAAAACTTCCACAACGTCTTGCCGTTCTCCGCGTCCAGACAGAACAAATTCTGGTTGTAGGAACCCACCAGCAGTTTCCCCTCGACCCAGGCCGGGGAGGAATGGTTCTCAGAGGCGGTTTCCGTCGTCCAGAGCGTCTGGCCGTTCAGGGTGTTCAGACACCGGAGCGTCCCGGCGGTGTCCATGAGGAACACGCGGTCCTTCACCACACTGGGGGCCGCATCGAACCCCGTGTCGAACTCCTGCGTCCAGCGCGGTTGCCCCGTCGCCAGATCGAGCGCGCAAAACTGTCCCTTGGCGCTCCCCACATAGACCGTTCCCGTCGAGATCGCCGCCTCCGCCTCGACCGCCCCCTTCATCTTGAAACGCCACAGGCGCTGCGGTTTCTCGGGCAGGTCGCCGGACGCCTTCCCCGTGCGCGCCAGATCCCCGCGCCCCATCGGCCACTGCGAATCCGCCCCCGCGACACTGGAAAACCCCGCCAGCAGTATCGCCCAGACGATTGAACTCAAAAACATGAAGGATCTCTTGCGCATGAAACACTCCCCTGCATTCAGGCATGGATAGCGCCCCCCCATCCCATCCGGAGAGACGTTCGATTCCCACTTCGACCCCCCGATTCTACCGAATTCCGCGCCAATCGCCAAGAGTTTCGGAAGGGAAAATCCACTGATTCAAAAAGTCTCGGAACTTTCCTGAAAAAGAGTAACATACTGTTTGAGAAAAAAACGAAAAATATGTAAATAAAGGCTTGACATCCCAACGCCCCCGTTGTATCCTCTATACAGTGGTACTGGCGCAAGCCGTATCGCCGGAGCCTAAAGCTCCGGGCAAAAGAACAGGCTCTCAAAGTTAGAGCCAAGGGAGTAAGTAATTTGAGTACAGGTTCTGTCAAGTGGTTCAACGAGCAAAAAGGGTATGGTTTCATTACGCCCGACGCGGGTGGGGAAGATCTGTTCATCCACCACTCCAACATTGTTTCCGAAGGTTTTCGGACACTTCAAGAAGGCCAGAAAGTGGATTATGTGGCCGCCCAGGGACGTAAAGGCCCCGAGGCGACTAACGTCAACCCGCACTAAGCAGCCTTCCAGGCATCGAGATGCTCAGGTTCCGCCTACGGGCGGAACCTTTTTTTTCTCCCTCCGGCTCGCAAAAAAAACCTCAAAACATGTAACTAAGGCTTGACACCCCGTCAATTCATCCGTTACGATTTTATGTGAGTGGGTATATGGCGAAAGCCATATCCTTGATGTATATGCAATACATCGAGGAAAAAGAACAAGGCTCTCATAAAAGTCAGAGCCAGGGGAGTAAGTGATTTGAGCACCGGTACAGTCAAGTGGTTCAACGAGCAAAAAGGGTATGGTTTTATTACGCCCGACGGTGGTGGAGAAGATCTGTTCATCCATCACTCCAACATCATCGCCGAAGGTTTCCGGACACTTCAAGAAGGCCAGAAGGTTGAATTTGTGGCCGCTCAGGGGCGTAAAGGCCCCGAGGCGACCAACGTTCGCCCGCAGTAATAGCCTCCACGCGTTGAGATGTTGAGGTTCCGCTTTCGGGCGGAACCTTTTTTTTGCCCTGTAAAGCCCCCCCGATCCTTCCTCCCCCCGAAAAACACACCGCGCAAAGATTAACCTGAAAACCGCAGTTGAGGACAAAACGAGTCCTATATTCTTGTGTTCTGGGCGAAAAATGTTTTGGCTCGGTCGCCTCTGGGGTGAATCTAACTGACCGCGCCAATCAGGAGATTGGCGATCCCGACAACCGCTTTCTTCCTATAAAAATGGGCGTTTCCTGGGAGGGAGGGCGTCTCGCCCGCCTGGAGTAAAGCCGGGGCAGGGACGCTCAACTGCGGTTTTCAGGATTAATGGATGGCCCAAATCCCCGTCCCAAAAGCCTTTTGCGTCGGGCGAATGCCCGAAATCAGAAGGGCATATTCCTGCGTCCCGCCCGCACTCTGAAGTCCGGGACACTCGACAACCACCGTATAGGTTTTCTCGGACACGGGCGTGGCAATCAGCACCTGTTCCACATTGTCCACCCCATTGACACCTTGCGTCGCGGGCACAGAGGGATGGGTTCTGTCCAACACATAAGGAAGAGAAGCGCTTGTCCCCTCGGCTTCCACCCGCAGGTCCAAATCGTTGACCAGCACCGGCGTGGGATCGTTCAAAAGCGACCGCATCTCCCCTGCCGGGTCCGTCCAGCACAGTGTCACGCGAATCGGATGGACCCCATCCCACACGACCTCAAACGCCTCCTGTTTCCGGGTCTCAATTAAACGCCCCTCCACCAGATAAGGAGACTGGGGGGACTGCGCATACATCCTCAGATGATCCGCCGCCGCCCGGGTATTCATCAACCCCCACCCGAACACATAATCCGGCCCCGCATTGCCCAGATCGTCCGCCGTATGAATCAACAGCGCTTTCAACGTGCTGGCACGCATCGCCAGAGCGGGAAAAAGATTTCGAAATTGCTCGACCAGAAGCGCCGCCGAACCCGAGGCGTTGGCCGCCGCGGAACTGGTTCCCGTCCGCGTCGAATAGCTATCGTCCGATTCGGCGCTGGTGGAATACACTCCCACCCCATTGGCCACCAGATCCGGCTTGATGCGGCCATCGTCGGTCGGACCCCACCCGCTGAACGCCGCCATATCAGCCGCCTCCAGGGACCGCTTGCCATTCAGAACCGCATCCGCGACCGCCCCCACCGTCACCACATTTTTGGCGCACCCCGCGTCGGTGATCGTGTCGAAGCCGCCGTGAATCACTCCATCTCCTCCCGGATCCGACCCGGAATCGAAGGTCTTGGACGTCCAGTCATCCAGAAGCAAATCAAAATAATAGAACACCTCTCCCTCCGCGGGCGGCACGTCATTCCGCTGCGTCCCCGCCGACTTGAACGGCAGAAAATACCGAGCGCTGTGGCAGATTTCGTCCCAACTCACGGAAATCGAATCATACTGGCCGAAGTACTGACATTCCCCCTCGGTTTTTGTGCCAATCCAGTGTGGCCCCTCATACCCAGATAAATCGATCCCGAATTCCCATCCCGCCAGGATCGCATAGGAGTGATTCGAGAGATAAACCTTGTCCGATTGCCTGGACGCGGTTGCGGCCGCCGATACCATCTCGGCCTCCTCCTCCTCCCATCCATACGAATCAACCAGGACCAGTGGCGCCATCCCGATCGCCCGCCAGTTGAATCCCGCACTGGCAATCGTCCCCGCCATGTGGGTCGCATGGCTGCTCACTGGCTCCCCGTCCGGCAACGTCACCCGTCCCGTAAACTCCTCATGCGTGGCCAGAACCCCTCCCTCATCCCACACCCCCACCCGCACCCCGTTGCCCGTCAGATCGTACGGCGTGGTCATGCGGACCAGATCGGCAGCCGTGGAAACAGCCCCATAATAATTGCAGACACCATAATAGACCGGGTAGCCGTCCCTGATAAACTGGAGCGCATAGGGCCGTTCGCCGGAACGCGAGCGAATCCGCCACCCTTTCACTCGGGCCTTTCGGTACGCCTGATCCAGCAGTCCCCGCGATTTTTCTCTCAGCTGGGCCGCGCTCTGACGTCTCTCCGCCGGAGTGCCCAATCGAATCGGCTGCGCTCCAGAAGCCTCTCCCGCGCCTCCCACTGAACAGAGAAGCAAACAGGCCAGCGACAATGCCACCGCATTTGGAAATCTCATCACGAAAACACCTTCTTCCCTGCAATGTAACCAGTACAATCGGGAATGACGCAGAATTCGGTTTGTATTGTAACGCGCTCTTTCCCTATAGAGCAAGTTTATCTTGAAGTTCCTGTCTTTTTTTCATCGAACCCCAGAATTCTCAGGAATCTTACCCTGACATAGACAGAAACCATCGAATATCTCTCCCGCTACCCGAACCGCAGAACCCACCCTGGCGACCTGTCTTTTCCCCTGTCCAAAAGTACTCATCCCAGCAGGATTGTTCACTTTTGATAGTTCAAATATGAGCAACCGAAACACTCAGAAAAACTGCTTTCTCTTCAACCAGCAAAAATGAATAATCAACTCTATTAAATTCAATGTTATACAAAAAATAAAAGTAAATGACTGACATTTCCTCTGCCTGGCCCGAGTTTTGCTTCTACAAAGTCAACCTGAAGTCTAATTTTCAACTTTGGGTAGGCAGTATCATAATCACCCATGCAACCGAGGAGAAAAGAGCCTCTCGTTTTACGAGAAAGATGAAGGAGTATAGAAAGATGAAAAGAACGCTCACAAAAATCGCGCAGTCTCTGGTCATACTGGTCATGGCCGTAAGTTTTGTTTCCGCCAACTCGGTCGTGAATGTCACGTTCCTCGGGGAAGAGGACATGTTGAGCAAAGCGGCGATGGGGGCTGATATTTACAAGAACCACGAGAGGAAATCGTACAATGCCTCAGTTGGCATGATTCCGATAACCGTTGATGCGATACCGCAGCAAGCCTATTGTTTTGACATTGAAACCGATGGGATCACAAACCCTGACTCCTTCGACCTGATGTTACTGAAGGAAGCCACGTTAATTTCCGATGAGATAGTGGACCAGATCGCCTACATCGTGAATCAGTTCCCTCTGGAACCGCTTGGGACCCCTGAGACCAAGTTGAAAGGAGCGACTATCCAGAACTCCGTGTGGCACCTGCTCTACGATGGTTTCCCGCTTTATACCATTTACCCTACGGTCGCTCCAGTGCCGCCATCGCAGATGCCTATGACGGATGCCGCCAAAACAGGAGCCGATCTGGTTATTGAAAACGCAACCACCGACGCGTTACAAGCCTCCGCGGGAAAACGCCTTCTTGAAGGAGACGGGTCCGGTTCCCTGCAACTGAACCTGACACAGGATCCCAATAACTCCAACCGCGTTCTTGTTGTGTTGACCGCCTCGCAAGGCACCAGTCAGACATGTGGACAACCTGTTTCCCTGTTCACTGACAAAGGCGTTTTTGAAGGGTCCGCAGCCGATTTCATCGAAGGTGTAACGGACTCGCAGGGACAATTTCAGGCTGTGATAGACCTCTCAAACGTAACATGGACCACTTTGGTGGCAAACTGCCACAAACCCAAACCGCAACCGTGTCCGGAACCAGACCCCGAACCCCAAACCTTCTCGATCACCGTGGCCGCCGAAGCGGCGGGACGCAGCGTGTACCTGCTTCTTTCCCAGGGGAACGCCTATCAGGACATGATTTACACGCAACCCGGCGATTACACAACTTCCGCCACCTGTTCGATCGAGTTCGACACATGTGGAACCCCGCGTACCATAGGTTTCTGGAAACATCAGGTGAAATGCGCCCTGCAAAACAAAAAAGCCCAGGTCAGCAAACAAACCTTGTCCAGCTTCCTGCCAATCTGGATACTGGGTGGGGTGCAGGTGGACAGTCTGCAGGAGATGTACGACATTCTGTGGCTCAAGAACGCCTCCATGCGGCAACGGGCGCAACAGCAATACCTGGCGACCATGCTGAACATCGAGTGGGGACAAATCGAGTGGAGCGACTATGTGGATACCAACTACGACGGGAATCCAGATATGACCCTGTGGCAAGCCATTTTGACCGCCAATCTGGCTTTCAACTGGAAGTATTACGAAGTGGCGAAGAACATCTGCGACTCAATCAACAATTCGGGAGAAGCAGGAGCGAGCGCGACTCCGCTGCAGACCAGCAGCGCCAGTAAACGCTGAATACGGCCTTCTCAAGAAGTTGAAAGAGAAGTAAATTCAGGAAACGATTGCGAGAGACCAGGCAAATGGTAGAAAGAATAGAGAAGGTCGTGGCCTCGAAGGATGTGGTTGCCTGTTCGGTCGAGAATAACGCGGTGTTGCTGAATCTGGCGGACGGGACATATCACGAATTGAACCCGGTTGCGACCCGAATCTGGGAACTGTCGAAAGAACCGCGGACGGCCGAAGAGATCGCCGCAATTCTGGTCAAAGAATACGAAGTAGATCCAGAGTCCTGCCGGAACGATGTATGCGAAGCGTTGGACTCCATGTTGTCGAAAGGACTGTTGCAGGTCAATGATTAGACGGCTGATCCGGTTCTTCTCTCTCCCCCTCGAGGAACGAAGTGTCTTCGTGATGACGTGGGGAGTGCTTCTGGCGGTTCGTATCGCGCTGAAGATAGCAACCTTCCGTCACCTGTACCGTTTCAGCCTCTGGCTTGGGGAACACGGCCCGCGGGTTTCGGAAGGCCGCCAGGATGAGCGATTCGATGGGCTCGTGGCCCTCTCGATCGAAAGAGCCTGTTCGTTGATGCCGGGAAGGATCATGTGTTTGCCCCGGGCATTGACTGGAGTCGTGATGTTGGCGCTGTTGGGCCGTCCGGCAGAACTCAACATCGGTGTTTCTCGCCCCGCCGCGCGAGATTTTGAAGCGCATGCGTGGGTCGCGAGATGTGGGAAAGTGGTGGTGGGTACGGTCGAAGGTATTGAGGCTTTCCCGACCTTCCCATTGAATCAAGCCAGTAAATGGGCGTCGCAAAAGTGCGGCGCATGACAAGATTGAACTGAACGGACGATCCACCAGTTCGATACAAACAAGACCAGAGAGGGGGTGAATTCAAATGAAGAAAGAATACTCGAAGCCCGAAATTACCACACTGGGGGATGTTGCCGAAAAGACCTGTGTAATCGGAGGGTATACGTTCTAGAAGCTACCAAGGGCGATGTCACATTCCCGATTAAAAAGCATTGACAGGACGATCTATCCCGGCGACAATAGGTTTGGGAAGATTACAGCCTCACAAAAAGAGCGCAAGTCTGTCCTGGAAGTCTGAGAAATGGGGTGATTGAAATGATGGAAAAAATGCCGTACGAGAAACCGAGCGTTTGCACGTTGGGAGAAATCTCGAAGGTTACGATGCAGTATTGCTCTGGTGACAACCCGAACTCGATGCCGATGTCGCCTCAAGTGTAAGGTGGACACGGCTGAGACGATTCATCCGTTCGGGTAAGAAAACAAAAAATCAGGAGAGTGGCGTTCTCATGAAAGTGAGAATGACATTCTCCTTTTTTTGTCCCACCTCTCCATCCCAGGAAAACAGTCCACAAGCACCCCACTGCTTCCCCGTACGCCCCCCTCTCTGAATGCTCAGAAATCCTGGTTGAATTCGCGCGCCTTGACTCCCGACGTGATCCCATCGGCCGCCTGACGAAACTCATCCGGGCTGGAGGCATTGGCCAACGCTTCCTCGAAAGTAATCAAGTTTTCCCGATACAGAGACAAGAGCGACTGATCGAAAGTCATCATCCCCACATGGCCGCCATCCTCGACATAATCGCGCAATTCCAGACTCTTGCCCTCATGAATCAGTTTCCGGATAATCGCCGTTACCACCATGATTTCCGTCGCGGGAATACGCCCTTTCCGATGCGCCAACGGTAACAGACGCTGACAGATGACGCCCTGCAGAGTCAAGGCCAACTCCATGCGGATCTGATGCTGCAGGTAACCGGGGAAATAGTTGATAATACGCTCGACCGTCTGGACCACGTCGGTCGTGTGCAGCGTACTGAAAACCAGGTGCCCCGTCTCCGCCGAGGCGATGGACGTCTGAATCGTCTCCAAATCGCGCATTTCCCCGATCAGGATCACATCCGGGCTTTGGCGCAGCACGTGCCGCAAACCCGACGCGAAACTCTCGGTGTCAATCCCCACCTCGCGCTGGCTGACAATCGAGTTCAGATCGGTGTGAATGAATTCGATCGGGTCTTCAATCGTGACAATGTGACAGTGGCGCGTTTCATTGATCCGGTGAATCATCGTGGCCAGGGTGGTTGACTTGCCCGAACCGGTAATCCCCGTCACAAGCACCAGTCCACGGCGCTTCTCCGACAGCATTTTGACCGCCGGGGGCAGGTTGAGTTGGTCGAAATTGAACTCGGGCGCCGGAATATGACGCAAGACAACCGCTACAGTGTCGCGTTGCCGATAGACATTGACACGAAAGCGTCCCAGTTCGGCCACAGCAATCGCCAAGTCCATGTCGTTGGATTCCTCGAACTCGGCCTGCTGTTCCTCGCTCATCATTTCATTGGCAATCAGCATAACCCGCTCGGGCGAGTAGGGAGGTTGATCCATCGGCTCGGTCCGGCCATCCACCCGCAAGGCAGGCGGCACATTCGCTTTCAGGAACATGTCCGACGCGCCACACTTCACCATGGATTCGAGCAAATGCTGAATCTGATACATGGGTTCGTTCTCCCTTTCTCCCCTGCTTTGGCGACCCGGACTCGACACCGGGCATTTCAACCCCGCCTTGCCAACTTGAGACCCTGCATGGAACAAGGCTTCTGTCCCGCGTAGTATTTTCATTGTCCTACCACGTCCCCCCCCCGCATGGCAAGCAGTAGCATGCCCTCAAGTGAAAAATGTTCCGGGATTCTCCACTCCGTCTAATCGACCCTTCTTCAGACCAGCGAAAGAAACAGCGACTCTGGCGGGAACAATCGCCACAATCTGAAGTCCAACATGGAAAGTGGGGAGAGGCCGATTGACGCCCGTTCGCCTCCGCTTCAAGACATGCGGCCAATCGGGCAAGTACGGGAAAGTAACAATTGCTTGCAGGCGGAAGCGGAGAAAGTTAAAATAAATAAGTTGACCCCGAGTGTCCGGGAAACCACACACAAAGACAGGGGAAGCAACTGGCAAAGCGCGACCCTTTGCCGATCTGTAAGTGAGGATGGGGAATAAGTTTTCTCGGAGGAAACTCACAGCGGTTCCCTCCCATCATATTCAAAGAAACGAGAGAATTTCCGATGAAAGGTAAAATCAGTTTTCTGCTACTGTTGACCTCGCTGTTCTTCGTTGGGCTGGCGCTGACCACCAGCGCACAGACTGCCCCGACCCAGAAACCGCCTCAGAAAAAAGAAAGCGCCACCCATCCGGCCACCGTCCTGCGCCACCTGCAGCGCTCGCAAAAGGCCCTTGCGCCACTCGATCCTTTGAAAATCGTCCGCACTCCAAGCGGCCATGTGCGCTACCTCAGCGCTTCCCAAAACGCCTCGCTGCGCCCATCGGGCAGTTCGGCAAAGGATCCGGTTCAGACCGCTCAGACCTTCATCAAGCAATACCAGGGCGCGTTCACCTCGGCCGGTTCGCTCAACGAGTTCCAGTCCCAACGCGTCCGCACCCAGGCAAACCGTTCCTACGTCCGTCTCACTCAAACCTATGCGGGCATTCCCGTCTGGGCGGGCCAGATGACCGTTCAGGTCAACGACGGAGCCATCGCTTTTGTCTTGAGCGATGTGATGACCCACTCCGCGCCGATTGACTCCGGTCGCCTCTCACTTTCCCCCAGCGTAACCGCTCAGGCGGCCCAAACCGCCGCGATCCAGGCGCTGCAGACGCAATACTCTCAAACGACTCTGAACGCCTCCGTGCCTGAACTCCTGATCTACGACCCGGCCCTCGTAGGCAACTCCGGTGAGATCCAACTGGTGTGGAAAACCATCGTGACCGCCGCGTCCGGCCCCCTGCCCCGGGAATTCGTACTGCTCAACGCCCACACCGGCGCCATCGCGGTGCGTTACTCCCTCCTGCACTCGGTCAAAGACCGCGAAATCTACGACCGCAACAATGTTCCAGGCGACCAATACGGCACACTGGTGCGCGCAGAAGGCGACGCCGCCACGGGCATTTTCGATGCGGACCTGGCCTATGACTGCTTTGGCTCCGTTTACGACTTCTACGATACTCAACATACGCGCGACAGTATTGACAACGGCGGCATGACGCTCAGCGCCACCGTCCGTTTCGTGCCCGCCGGAGAACAAGCCCCCTACGACAACGCGTTCTGGGACGGAAGCCGCATGTATTTCGGGGACGGGATTGTGGCTGACGACGTCGTGGCGCACGAACTGACGCATGGCGTGACCGATTACGAATCTGCGCTGGTTTACCAGAACCAGTCGGGCGCCATCAACGAGTCCTTTTCCGACATGTGGGGCGAGTGGATTGACTTGACCAACACCCTGGGAAACGATGCCGCGGAAGTTCGCTGGGAAATTGGTGAAGACCTGACGGCGATCGGCGGGACTTTGCGCGACATGCAGGATCCCCCGGCCTACTATTGTCCCGACACCATGAGCAGTTCGTACTATTACAACGGGACAGACGACAACGGAGGGGTCCACACCAATTCCGGCGTGGGAAACAAACTCTGTTATCTCTTGACCGATGGTGACTCCTTCAATGGCTACACCGTCACCGGATTCGGAATTGTCAAGGCCGCCCAACTCTTCTACGAATGCCAGACCAATCTCCTCAATACCGGCTCCGACTATGAGGATTTGTATTTCGCCTTGCTGACCGCAGCGGACAATCTGGGATTTTCACAGGCCGACATAGACAACATAGACAACGCCTGCGCCGCCGTCGAAATCAAACTCGAGTACAATATCGCCGGCCAATACGACGTCACCTACAAAGACCGTTACAGCAAGACGCTTCAGCCCACCATCACTGACGAAGGCCAGATCATCCTGGACGATCCGAATGCGGTGGGAACGCTCAAGATCAAAAAACGCAAAGGGCTGAGCAACTACCGGGAAATCCGCGAAGTCCGCATCGCCGGCTCCCTCACCAGTCTTTCGACCCAGGCCAATATCACGCACCTGAATGTCGCGGGCAGCATCGGAACCATCTCCACCGACCAGGCTTTCATCGAGGAGATCGTCGCGGGAGACAACATCACAACCGTGAAAATGAAGGCTCTGGCCAAATCCTCGTCCACCATGGGCGGAGAAATTTTCTACACGTCCATTTACGCAAACCAGAACGCCCCGGCGGTCCGCGCTTCGGGCGGGCTTCCGAAACAAACCGTCAACCTCTCGGGTGTCAGTCTTACGGAACTCTGGGCCCCCGATCAAACAGTCTCGATCAAGATGGCCTCCAAGAAATGGATTAACGCCTCGAGAGAAAAAGACGTCAGCCTCAGCTATATCCCCTACACCGAGGATAACTACATCTGGGCCAAAGAACTCACCCAGCTTTCCTGCACGGGCGGCGGGCCCTGGTACCTCACGTCCGACAGTTCGGTCGGTTCCGCCATCATGCCCTACAAAATCTTCGCCCAGAACCCCACCAAAGCCTGTTCGATCGTAGGGAAGGGAGTCCTCTTCACCATTACAGAAAATGGCACGACCTATAAGGAATTCTACAGCGGGTCGCTTTTCCCGGATTATGTGGAAGTTCAAGGTCCCGCCTTCTCGGCACAAATAACGGGGGGAGATATTCTGGGCGCGGGGTATTACGTGGATGGAGAAATCACCAAACTCCAGTCGAAATACTCGCGGTACCGCCTCGGGAACTATTTCCACTACATCGGCGGCCAGACAGGATACTTGTACGCCGGATCCGACACCCTGTTCGCCTCGGGGATGTGGCCTTCCATGCCCAACAAGGACATACGGCTGGGGTATGGCGATGTCGGGATTCAGGGGTTCTTTGTCGCGGGAGGGGAATGGGAAGAAGGAAATCTCTATGCCAATTTTGACGGCTCCGTCCGGTTGCTCTCGACCAGGAAACCCAGTAAAATCTACCCCGAAAATCCCCGGATTCTTGGAGAAGGATGGTCGAAGGAACGCATCAATTTTGCGGGAGGAGACTACGGCTCCTTCATCGAACACAACCCCTGAGTTGGCGGCCCCTGACGGGGGCAAAGCCTTTTGATCTGAAGAAGTGTATTTCGTCCCCGGCAGAAGCAACTTCTGCCGGGGATTCTCTTTCGCAAAACCTCGCATCTCCATCCCGCAATCGCTCGCGTGGCTTGGAATAAGGAAGATTTCGGAATAACGGGATCGTTCTTCACAGGAAAACCGTCCTGTCTGTTCTGGAAATTCTTGTTGAAGTCAGCCGCTTGTTTCGATAGTTTTTACAGGGGTAATGCGGTTTCCGCTTCCTATTCATGCGCTTCCTTGCTTCAGGAGAAAGAATGTCCTCTTCAAAGCCGATTTATCTGATTGCCGAAATGGCGTGTTCGCACGAGGGTGACCCAGTCTTGGCCCGGACGATTATTGACGGAGCCGGCCAGGCGGGCGCCGACGCCATCCAGTTCCAGATCTGGCTGGCCCGCGAGATCATGGTCCCCCACCACCCGGATTTCGGTGTCCTGACACGCATCGAACTCCCGCGCGAAGCGTGGAAATCGCTCGCCCTCTACGCGCGCGAGAAATATCCGAAAATGCAGATCATCGCCTGTGTGTACGAGCGCGAAAGCGTGGATTTCTGTGAGAGCATCGGTGTGGACGCCTACAAACTGCACTCTTCGGACCTCTCGAATCCTTTCCTCGTGCGTTACGTTGCCGCCACCGGCAAGCGGATTGATTTGAGCGTCGGCGCCTCGACTCTCGACGAAATCCAGAACGCGGTCGAGTGGATTCGCGAGACCTCGTCCTCAACCATCTGGATGATGTACGGGTATCAGAACTTCCCCACCCCCACCGACGCCATCCGCCTGGACTACATGATGGCGCTGCGCGATCTGTTCGATCTGCCGATTGGATATCAGGACCACAGCGACGGCAACTCCGACTCGGCCTTCTGGCTGCCGGCCGCGGCGGCGGGCATGGGAGTGGAAATTCTCGAAAAACACATCACACACGACCGCTCGAAAAAGGGAATAGACCACCAGGCGGCCCTGAATCCAGACGAGTTCGCGCGATTTGTGGCGATGGTGCGCGAGATCGAAGCAGCCAAGGGCGAGTCGGCTCCCAGTCCCTTCAGCGAACCGGAAATCAAGTATCGGAAGTACTCCAAAAAAAGCCTGGTCGCCGCGCACGATCTGCCTGCGGACGCAACAATCCGGGAAGAAGACCTGCTGTTCATGCGCGCCGAGGCGTTGGGACTGCCTCCCGACCAATCCGCCCGCCTGATCGGTAAAACCACTCGGCGACCCATCGAAGCCTACCATCTTATTCTGGAGGAAGACGTCCACTGAGAAAATCACGAGACTTCAACCGGCCCAGCCGGACAGCCTGAAAAAGAAAATTAAAGGGGGGACATCTCATGCAGAAAACGCTTTCCATTGGCGGCTATTCCGTTGGAATTGGGTGTCCCTGTTTTGTCATTGCGGAAGCGGGGGTCAACCACAACGGCGAACTGGAAAAGGCGCTGGCACTCGTCACCGCCGCGAAGGAAGCGCGGGCCGATGCGGTCAAATTCCAGACCTTCTGCGCCGAACGCCTCGTCTGCAAGAACGCCCCCAAAGCGCGCTATCAGACTGAAACCACCGGGGCCAACGAGTCTCAGTGCGAAATGCTCAAGCGTCTCGAACTCAGCGCGGACGACCACCGCCGCCTCCTTGATCATTGCCGGGAAATTGGAATTCTCTTCCTTTCATCCCCTTTTGACGAGCAGGACGCCGACTTTCTCGAGACGCTCGGGGTCCCCGCCTATAAAATCCCCTCGGGCGAACTCACCAACCTCCCCTACCTCGCGCACATTGCCCGAAAAGGCAAACCGATGATCGTTTCCACCGGCATGGCCACTCTCGGAGAAGTCGAAACGGCGGTTGAGACCATTCAGGCGGCGGGCAATCCCGACCTGGCCCTCCTGCACTGTGTGAGCAATTATCCAGCCGCACCTCAGGATGTCAATCTGCGCGCCATGTTGACGCTTCAACAGGCGTTTGGCGCCCCGGTCGGGTACTCCGACCATGTGCGGACCAATGAGGTCTCCATCGCGGCCGTCGCGCTGGGCGCCTGTATCATTGAGAAACACTTCACGCTCGATCGCGACCTCCCGGGGCCGGACCACCGGGCATCGCTCGAACCGCACGAATTGATCACACTTGTCAAAGCCATTCGGAATGTCGAGAAAGCGCTCGGCACCGGATGCAAACGCCCCGCGCCCAGTGAGACCGAGACGGCCAGTGTCGCCCGGAAAAGCCTCACCGCCGCCTGCGATATCCCCGCCGGCGCACAAATTACGGAGGAGATGTTAACCGTCAAACGTCCCGGAACAGGTCTCCCCCCCACCATGCGTCCGTACATCATGGGGCGGCGCGTCCGAGCCGATCTACCGGGCGGGGTTTTGGTCCGAGGTTCGCTGATCAAACTAGAGGATCTGACATGAGAACCATCGGTGTCGTGACCAGTTCCCGGGCCGATTACGGCATCTACCAGCCGGTCCTGCGCGCGCTTCAGGCCGAGCCGGACATCCGGTTGCGCCTCTTCGTGACCGGAATGCACCTTTCTCCGGAATTTGGCCAAACCGTCCACGCCATCGAAGCCGATGGATACGAAATCGCCGAACGGGTCGAAATGCTGCTCTCTTCGGACTCCCCCGAAGGGATCTCGAAAAGCATGGGACTCGGGACTTTGGGCTTTGCGCAAGCCTATGCGCGCTCCCGCCCCGACCTTCTCGTCGTGCTTGGCGACCGGTTTGAGATGCACGCCGCCGCCCTGGCCGCGCTTCCTTTCAAAATCCCGATGGCCCATATCCACGGAGGCGAAGTCACCTCCGGCGCCATTGACGATCCCCTGCGCCACTCGATGACCAAACTCAGTCACCTGCATTTCGTCTCCACGCCGCAGTACGCGCGCCGCGTGGAACAACTCGGCGAAGAACCGTGGCGCATCACGATCTCGGGAGCGCCCGCGCTCGACCATCTCCATACCGTGCAGTATCTATCGCCCGCCGAACTCGAATCGCGGTTCGGATTCAGTCTCACCCCGCCGCCTCTGGTGGTCACCTTCCACCCACCGACCCTCACCTACGAACAAACGGAGTCCTTTACCGAGGAACTTCTGGCGGCGCTCGACTCCTGCGGCCACCCCGTCATTTTCACCCAGACCAACGCCGACACGGGGGGGCGCATCATCGCTTCTCTTATTGAGCAATACGCTCGAAAAAGAACGGATGTCTGGCGCGTGGAAAACATGGGCGCTCAAGCCTATTTTTCCCTGCTTCGTCACGTGCTGGCGATGGTGGGAAACTCCTCGAGCGGCCTCCTCGAAGCGCCCTCGTTCCAACTCCCGGTCGTCAATATCGGGGATCGTCAGGAAGGCCGTGTCCGCGCTCGAAATGTTATAGACACCGGTTGTTCCCGATCCGAAATCGCGCAAGCCATCGCGTGTGCCGTATCGTCCGAATTTCACCGGAAACTCGATGGCCTTGAAAATCCCTATGGAGACGGTCACGCCGCCAGCCGGATCGTCGAGCGGTTGAAAACCGTCGCGCTCGATGATCGTCTGATCCGAAAACGGTTCCTGGACTGGCCTTCCGACTCACCCCAGAATGAATACAAGAAAACCGAGGAGCGCCATGCCGGATAAAAACCCATCCCCCTATCGCTTCGCGGTTGTGTTGGGAGGTGGCGGGCACGCCGCCGTCCTGATCGAAGCCATGCGCGAAGCGGGGCAGGACATCGCCCGCGCGGCGCTCGATCTCGACTCCGGTCTCTGGGGAACGGATATTCTGGGTGTCCCCATTACCGGAAATGAAGAGGAATTGCCCCGACTCATCCGGGAGGGAGCGGATTGTTTCGTCACCGGGGTCGGGTCCGCCGGGAACAATGTCCCCCGTCGGCGAGTCTTCGATTCCGGGCTTGAACACGGGCTTCCCCCCTTGACGATTATTCACCCAACGGCTTATATTGCTCCATCCGCGCGGCTCGGCGCCGGGTGCCAGATATTGCCGCATGCCATCGTCCACACGCGCGCAAGCCTTGGCGTGAATGTTCTGGTCAACACGGGCGCCATTGTCGAGCACGACTGTATCGTGGGCGATCATGCGCATATCGCCACAGGAGCGCAGATGGCGGGCGGAGTCACCGTCGGGGAGGCCGCTCATGTAGGCGCTGGCGCCACAATCCGTCAAGGCATTAATATCGGTTCCGGCGCCATTGTCGGAGCGGGCGCCGTTGTGGTTCGAGACGTCCCGGATGGATGGGTGGTGGCGGGCGTTCCCGCCCGCGAGTTGAAAAGGAACCCTGCATGACAAAAGATCTCGAACTTTTCCTGGTGGGACCGACAACACCGATCAACCAGGCAATAGAAAGAATAGACCGCAACTCCAAAGGGATCGTCCTGGTCACCGATTCTCAGTGCCACCTGCTGGGAACCATCACGGATGGCGACATCCGCCGGACCATACTTGCGGGAATCGCCCTCGATCATCCTGTCAGTCTGATTCTGGATCGTAAGAACAATCGGACGCCTCTTTCGGCCCCGCAGGGGACCCCTAACGGTGAACTCCTGAAACTCATGCAGCAACATGTTATCCACCAACTGCCCCTTCTCGACGCGGAGCAACGGGTGGTGGATCTCGTCACCCTCGATGAATTGATGCCCGAACAGTTTCTGCCCATTCAGGCGGTCGTGATGGCCGGCGGGTTTGGAAAACGCCTCTACCCCCTCACCGACGAAACCCCCAAGCCGATGCTCCCGGTCGGAGACCGCCCTCTGATGGAACATATCATTGACCAGCTGCGCGATGCCGGAATCGAAAAGGTGAATGTCACCACCCACTTCATGCCCGAGAAAATCAAAAAACACTTCGGCAACGGTCAGGATTTCGGCGTCAACATCGAGTATGTTTCGGAAGACCGCCCTCTGGGGACTGCCGGCGCCCTGGGACTCATGGAAAAACCCGACCAGCCCATGCTGGTTATCAATGGCGACATCCTCACCAAGGTGGACTTCCGCAGCATGCTCGATTTCCACCGGGAGCACCAGGCCGACCTGACCGTCGCCGTCCGCCGCTACGACCTCCAGATCCCCTACGGGGTCATCGAAACCGAGGGGGTCAAAATCACGCAGGTGCGCGAAAAACCCCTCTATACGTTTTTCGTCAATGCCGGGATTTACCTCCTCGAGCCCAATGTTTACCAGTTCATCCCGAACAACGAACGATTTGACATGACCGATCTCATTGACCGCCTGATTGCCGAAGGCCGCACGGTCATCAGCTTTCCGATTCGGGAATACTGGCTCGACATCGGGCAACCCGACGACTACAAACAGGCGCAGGAAGACTTGCAGAATGGGAGACTCCACAATTGAACTGGTCCGGTAAGAAAGTCCTCGTGACCGGCGCCGGCGGTTTCATCGCCAGCCACCTCACCGAACGTCTGGCCGAGGAAGGCGCCACCGTCCGCGCGCTGGTCCACTACAACGCTCTGGGCAGTTGGGGCTGGCTCGACTCTTCTCCTTGCAAGAAGACCCTCGACGTTCTGGCCGGAGACATCTGCGACCGCGACAGTGTGCGCCAGGCCATGCAGGGCGCCGAGTATGTCTTTCATCTGGCCGCTCTCATTGCGATCCCCTATTCGTATAGCGCTCCGCAGTCTTACATCCGGACCAATGTTGAAGGAACCCTCAACATCCTCCAGACCGCCCGCGATCTCGGGGTCACTCGGGTCCTGCATACTTCGACCAGCGAAGTGTATGGCACTGCCCTTCGCGTTCCGATTGACGAAGACCACCCCCTTCAGGGCCAGTCGCCCTACTCCGCCAGTAAGATCGGCGCAGATAAGATGGCCGAGGCATTCTATCGTTCGTTCGAGGTTCCGGTCGTCACAGTCCGCCCCTTCAACACCTTCGGTCCCCGTCAGTCGGCTCGCGCAGTCATTCCCACGATCATCAGCCAGTGCCTCGCCGGTGTTGAAACCATCCGCCTGGGCAGCCTTTCTCCCCTGCGCGACATGAACTTCGTCAGCAACACGGTGGATGGATTCCTGGCCGCCGCCATAGCGCCCGAAGCGCTGGGCAAGACATTCAACCTCGGTTCCGGGCGTGAAATCTCGGTCGGCGATCTGGCGCAACTGATCATCCAACTCACCGGCAGTCAGGCCCAAATCCAGTGCGACGAACAACGCATCCGCCCCGAGCAGAGTGAAGTGAACCGCCTCCTGGCCGACAACACCCGGGCGCGCCAGTGCCTGGGCTGGGAACCCCGTGTCACCCTGGAAGAAGGCCTCGAGCGCACCATCGCCTGGATGCGAGACAATCTGGAGAGGTACCGTCCCCATGTCTATACCGTATGAACCCGGCGCGCCCGCTGAAAACGGCTCGATTCCGCTTTGTGTCCCCGAAATCCGAGGGAATGAGTGGAAATACGTCAAGGACTGCCTCGACAGCGGGTGGGTCTCATCCGTCGGCACTTATGTGTCCCGATTCGAACAACAGATGGCGGAACTCGTTGGAGTTCACCACGCCGTCGCGACCGTCAACGGAACTGCCGCTCTCCACATCGCGCTTCTGGTCGCCGGGATCAAACCCGACGACGAAGTGCTCGTTTCCACCCTCACATTCATCGCGCCGGTCAATGCGATCCGTTACGCGGGCGCCTGGCCCGTTTTTGTGGACGCCGAACCCACCTACTGGCAGATGGACCCGGAAAAAGTCGTCGAATTCCTCGAACAGGACTGCGAATGGGACGGCGCCACGCTTCGTAACCGTACCACCGGACGGCGGGTCCGGGCCATTATCCCTGTTCACATTCTGGGCCATCCGGTGGACCTCGATCCCATTCTTGAAATCGCGGCCCGGTTCAATCTCGCCGTCATTGAGGACGCCACCGAAAGCCTCGGAACCCTCTACAAAGGTCGCATGACCGGCAGTCTGGGCAGTGTGGCCTGTTTCAGTTTCAACGGCAACAAACTCATCACAACGGGCGGGGGCGGTATGCTGGTCACCGACAACCCCGAATGGGCCGAAAAAGCCCGCTACCTGACCACACAGGCCAAAGACGACCCGCTCGAGTACCGGCACCGGGAAATCGGATACAACTATCGCCTCACCAACATGCAGGCCGCCATGGGGTGTGCCCAACTCGAACAGGTGGCCGACTACATCGCCACCAAACGCCGGATTGCCCATCGTTACAATGCCGCGCTTCAGGATCTCCCCGGCATCACCCCCATGCCCGAGGCCCCGTGGGCCACCAGTTCCTTCTGGCTCTACACCATTCTGGTGGACGAGGCGCTCTATGGCCGCGACAGCCGCTCCCTTCTGCGCGCGCTGGCCGAAGCGAAAATCCAGACGCGGCCACTCTGGCAACCCATGCACCAGTCCGAAGCGCACGCCCAAAGCCAGACCCGGACCTGCGCCACCGCCGACCGGCTCGTGCGGCAGGGCCTCAGTCTCCCCTGTTCCGTCGGCCTCACCGACGAACAATTACAAACAGTCGTTTGCCAGGTCCAACAACTGGGTGCTTCCCCGAAACAGGCATGAATCATTTCCAGAAAGAAGAGTTGCCGGGAAATAAAACCCGAGCACCCTTGGAGACAGAAACGTGTTGTCCGCGCTTAAAAAACTGATCCCCCTCCAATGGAAGACCCAGGTTCTGACCCTCCAGGCCCGCTTTCATCGGTTGCGAGAAGCCCGACATTACGCCCGCGTCACTCCCCGAAACAAGCAGTTCTTCTGCATCGTCTCCTGTGAACGAAACGCGGGGGAAGGCGCAATCCGGTGCCTGGACTCTGTTTTTACCCAAACCTGCGACCGGCAATTGATGCGCCACATCTTCATTGACGACGCCTCGACGGACAACACCCACACACTCATCCAGAACTGGCTCGAAACCCACCCGGGTCATTCCGTCGAGTACATCCACAACACCCAACGCCAGGGTGGGTGCGCCAATACCCTCAAGGGCTTCCAACTCGCACCCATCGGCTCCATCATTGCCGAACTGAACGGCGACGACTGGTTTCCCGACCCGGGCGTTCTCGCCTTTCTCAATAAAGTGTACGACGATCCGGACGTCTGGATGACCTACAACACCAACATCTATCCGAACGGGACCTGGCGAACGCTCGCGCGGCCTTATCCCCAAAAAACAATCGAACAAAACGCATTCCGAGACGACCGCTGGTACGGAGGCAGTCTTCACTCCTTCCGCGATGCGCTTCTCCCCCATGTGCGCGAAGAAAGCCTGATTGACCCGGAGACCGGCCAATACTGGGCCAACGCGGACGACATGGCGTTCTACTGGTGCCTGTTCGAACTTTCGGGCCGTCATGCCCGGCACATCTACCGACCCGTTTATGTGTACGACGTGCGGGACTATTCCGAAATCCACGCCGACCCGGGAGGGCAGGAGTCCCGCGCCGCGCGCATCCGGAAAATGCCCCGTTACACCCCCCTTGCCAATCTCGAACCACGAACGATGGGGGAACCGTTCTGAATGCAACCTCTGGTCTCGGTCATCATCCCGGCCTACAACAGTGAAGCCTTCATCACCCGGGCCATTCAATCGGCCTTGGATCAGAATTATCCCAATAAAGAAATCATCGTCGTCAACGATGGCTCGACCGACAACACGCAACAGGTACTTGCCTCGTTTGGCTCCAAGATCCGAGTGTTCAATCAGGCAAATGCCGGAGCCGCCACCGCCCGCAACACCGGGATCAAGCAAAGCCAAGGAGAGTTCATCGCCTTTCTCGACTCCGACGATGAATGGCTTCCCGGGCGGCTTCAGAAATGCCTCCAACCGATGCTGGATCATTCCAACATCGGATTGACCTTCTGCCACTCGATTCGGAGATTCCCTGACGGCCACGAAGATATCCGCGGACAAGCCTTCGACCGAATCCGAATCTACCCCCGTCTGATCTGGCCCTCATACTACCAGTGTACCCCGGCCACGACCGTTCGGCGTAACATTCTGGAGAAAACCGGACTTTTCAACCCGACCCTTCCCTCACGCGAAGATCAGGATCTCTGGATTCGCATCGAAGAACACACCCCCGTTTTCGAAGTCCCGGAACCCCTCGTGGTTGTCCATGTGCGCGCCACCAGCCTTTCCAAGACTCTGGGAAACAACGAGGTCGAGGAGGCCTACTTTTCGATCCTCAAACAGGCCTTTGTCCGTAACCCCAACCGCTACGAACCCCATCGCGCCACCATTTACGCCGATGCCTTCTGGCACTGGGGCCTCATCGCGTTGCTGCGCCATAACCCATCGCAAGCGCGCAAATGCTTCATGCGTTCCCTGCGTCAGCGTTTTTCCATCCGGATCCTTGCGCTCCTTGTGAGCACCCTCCTGCCCACTTCGTTCATCCAGGCTCTGCGAACGAAATGGCGCCGCAGGCATCAGAATCCGCTCCCAGATCCACCCAACCACAACTCTTGATCCTCATTCGTTTCTGCCTTTCCAGCAGACGGGCGGAAACATCCAGCCATCCCGGTTTATCCTGAAAACCGCAGTTGAACGCATATCATCCGGTTTTTCTTTCAGGCGGGTGAGACGCCCGCCCTCCCAGAAAGGCCTTTTTTATGGGGAGAAATCTGTTCCCGTGAACGCCAACCTCCCGATTGGCGCAGTCAGAAAATCTCCCCCAAAAGGTGACCGGGTCAAACCCTTTTTTGTCTCATCACGCAAGAACAAAGGACAGAACAAAGGACTCGTTTCCCATCCTCAACCGCAGTTTTTATCGAAACCGTCTTTCTAAAAACAACTCGGGGGAGAAGCCCTTGTGAGGCTTCTCCCCCGAATCTTTTTGCCGCCTGTCGTTTGATCCTGACCTCAGGCCCGCCCTTTCGGCGGGAGGGTTCGCCTCCCGCCGAAATTTCAGGGCCTGTCCCCGTTTCTTACGAACCGGGGTTGATCACGATCGGCTGAACCGGCGTCTTGGGCAGGATTTTCAGCTTCGACACCAGAGCCGGGTCGAGGAACGCAGCGCCTTCCACCACTCCGGACTTCGTCTGGAGGATGTTGATGCCGCCCGACTTCGTCGGGGCGCCCGTCGCAGCATCGTAACCCGCGTAGAAGAAGCCCGAAACGCCTGTCTGCGCGGACACCTTGCCGATCGCCACGCCCTTCGAGCTCGGCTGGCCCTTGACGACCAGCGCCAGCGGAGAGCCGGCCGTGCCAACCGCGCCGCCCACGCCCTTCTTCGCCGTCGCCTGGACCAGCACCAGGTCCTTCGACGACTGGATCAGGCCCACGCGCAGGTTGCCGCCCGCCACCGTCACCTTGTCGATCGCGCCCACGAGCTCGTCCGCCACCAGCGGGCCGCCCGAGACCGTGATGGCCTTGAGCGCGCTACCCTGGATCGAGCACGGGGTCGCTTCGGCCGGAGCCGACGTCGTGTTGCCCACCTGCAGTTCGTTGACCACCACCGGCAGCGAGCCGATCGCGCCCAGACTCGTCCGCGTCGCCTTCGCGGCGTCCTTATACGTCTTCGACGCCACGTTGAGCAACTTGATCGGCTGAGCCGTCGTCGCTGTCGAGCCGACTTCCTCGACCACCGCGCCCGTCACCTTGATGGACATCGGCGTCGTGCCCGCGCTCGTCGTCTGGATGAACGTACGAGCGTACAGACCCGCGCCCGAGTCCTTCGTCGCCGCGATCGAGATCGAGCCGAACTCGTTCGCCGTCAGGAACGTCACCGACTTGGCCGAAACCGACTTGGCCAGGTCGCGCACGACAAGCGCCAGCACCGGAACGTCGAACGCCAGCGTCTTGACGCTGCCGTTGACCCGCAGCATCGGAACCTGCGTCACGCTCGTCAGGTAGTAGATCCCCTTGGCCGCATTGTCCACCGCGTTCGAGGGCATCTTCTTCAGCAACGCGATCTTGATCGTACCCGGGTTCGAACCGGCAATCGTCGGCTCAAACGTCAGGTCGTTCGACGCGCTGCGCACCAGCGTGTAGCCCTTGCACGTCACCTTGTAGTTCGCAGCCGCGAACACCTCGGCCATCACCGTCGCCGTCGCCGGCAGACTCGGCGTACCCAGGTTTTCCTGGGCGTCAAGAGCCGTGACCACGTAGGCATACGGGATCGCCGGGCTGGCCGTGTCATCGGCAAACGCGTTCGTACCGGTCCCAACCAGCGCATCCGCCGCGCTCACCGTCCAGCTGAGCGTATGGGTCGAGTCCACAGCCGTCCGCTCGATCAGGTAAGCCGTCGCGCTCGTCACGGAATCCCAGTTCAGCAGCACGCGGAACGTGTTGCCCGAGGCCGTCACGTTCGCCGGAGCGGGCAGACCCGACAACTCGAACTTCGCCGTCAGCGACTTGTTCGCCGCGGGCATCGTGTAAGCGTACGACGTCAGCGACGAAAGCAACGTCGCGCCGTCGTACCAGCCGACGAACTCGTAACCCGTCATCGCCGTCGCCGTCAGCGTCACCGCCGCGCCTTCCAGGTAGGTGGCCTGGTCGGGCGTCTTCGACACCGTGCCGCCGATGCTCGGATCAGCCATCACCGTCAGCGTGTACTGAGCCTTGGCCGTAAACTTCGCCGTGAAGGTCTTGTTGGCGCCCGCCACCGTATAGACATACGAAGCGTCCGTCGAGACCTGCGTGGCGCCGTCATACCAGCCGTCGAACGTGTAAGCCGCATTCGCCGCCGCAGTCAACGTGACCTGCGCGCCGTTCGAATAGGTCGCCTGTTCCGGAGCCTTCGAAACAGTACCACCCTCAAGCGGCTCAGCCACCACACTCACCGTGTAGGTTCCAACCGGAAGCGGTTTGAACTTCGCCGTGAGGGTCTTGTTCTCGGCGGGCATCGTGTAGGGCGACGTCACCGTCGTCGAACCATCCACCCAACCGCGGAACTGGAAGCCATCCGCCGGCGTAGCCGTCAAGGTTACCTGAGCGCCCGCCTCATAGCCAGCCTGCTCAGGAGCCTTCGACACCGTGCCACCGTTGGCCGGATCGGCCACCAGCGTCAGCGTGTACGTGAGCACCGCAGAGAACTTGGCCGTGAAGACCTTGTTCTCGGCCACCGTGTACGCGTAGGTCTTTTCGGTCGTCAACTGCGTGGCGCCGTCGTACCACCCGTCAAACGTGTAGCCCGTGTTTTCCGCAGCGGTCAACGTCACCACAGCATCCTTCGAGTAGGTCGCCTGATCCGGAGCCTTCGAGACCGAGCCACCCGCCACCGGGTCCGCAACCACCGTCACCGTGTACTGGTCGGGCAGAAGCGGTTTGAACTTCGCCGTGAGGGTCTTGTTCTCGGCGGGCATCGTGTAGGGCGACGTCACCGTCGTCGAACCGTCCACCCAACCGCGGAACTGGAAGCCCTCAGCCGGCGTCGCCGTCAGCGTCACCTGAGCGCCGACTTCATAGCCAGCCAGATCCGGAGCCTTCGCCACCGTACCACCGTTGGCCGGGTCGGCCACCAGTGTCAGCGTGTAGATCGGGATCAGTTCGAAGTTCGCCGTGACGGTCTTGTTGCCGTCCATCGTCACCTGAGCCGACGCAGCCGTACCCGTGGCGTCGCCCGTCCAGTTGACAAACCGATACGTCGCATTCGGCGTTTCCGTCAGCGTCACCACCGTGCCAGCGTCATACACGCCACCCGTCGGGTCCAGCACGACCGTGCCTGCGCCCACCGGGTTGATGATCACCGTCAGCGTGAACTGAGCCGGGATATCCTCGAAGTTCGCCGTGACGGTCTTGTTGGCGTTCATCGTCACCGTGACGACCGGGTTGGTCCCCGAAGCGTCGCCCGTCCAGTTGACGAAGCGTTTGCCCGCCGCCGGATTCGCCGTCAGCTGCACCTGCGTGCCGTCGGCATAGTTCGGCAGATCCGGAACCTTCGTCACCGTACCGAAATCCACCGGCGCGACGTTCGTCGTCAGCGTGTAGGTCGGGATCAGTTCGAAGTTGGCCGTGATCGTCTTGTTGGCGTTCATCGTCACCTGCACCGCCGCCGCCGTGCCCGAAGCGTCGCCCGTCCAGTTGACAAGGCGATAGCCCGCCGCCGGCGTCGCCGTCGCGGTCACCACCGTGCCCTGGTTGTACGGACCCGTCGCCGGGTTCAACACAACCGAGCCGCCTTCGGCCGGGTTGACGTTCGCCGTCAAGGTGTACGTCTGGGTCGGCATCAGCTCGAAGGTCGCCGTGATCGTCTTGTTGGCGTCCAGGGTGATGACCAACGGGTTGTCGTTTTCGTGACCGGCGGGCACATCACCCGACCAGGCCTGCAGACGCTGCCCGGCATCGGGATGCGCCGTCAACGTCACGGTTGTTCCGGCGACATAGGTTTCAGCCAGCGGAGCCACGACAACATTGCCCAGTCCGACCTCGTTGATAGTCAGACCGTAGTAGTCCGGCACCGCAGCCGCAAACTCATAGGCGCCGATGTCGAAAGCGGTCCCGTCGGGACGCACGACTCCACGAATATCCGTGACAGCATCCGTGAGCACACCGGCGTCAATCGCCGCGGAACCCGTCTGCAACGCATAGTCGAAGACCTGGAAGGTCATGCCCGCCGCCGCATCGGCCACGTTTCCAATGATGGTGACCGAATTGGCCGTGTTGGCGATGATGAGCGACTGAAGGCTCTGAGTCGTCCCCGTCGTGTTCGGGTTGATCAGCTTGCCCACCATCGAGTTTTCCACGCCAAACACGCTAGCATTCGCCGTCAGGACGGTTGTGCTCGTTCCCGCCACCGCCGCAACACTGGCCCACGTGCCGCCGACGCCGCCGAGAAACTTCGGGTCGCCCAAGACGTCGGCGCCACCCGTCACGGCGCCTTCCAGCGTCGTGGTCGTGTTTCCGAAGAACAGACATGTGTCGCGCTTCACCTCAGCGCCGCCCTCGAAGAAAAGCGGTCCGCCGAAGTCGTTATTGGCCACGATGCTGCTCGTGAACGTCACGGGGCCATATTCGTTCTGGAACGTATAAATGATCCCGTTGTTCAACGCACGGTTGTCGGCAAAGGTACAGTTGACAAAATCCACCGCACGGTCAGCCGTGGTGTAATGGTAATTTCCACCTAAGGCTGCGCCATCGACGGCGGAAAGGTTGCCGGCGAACACGCAGTTCAGGAAGGTCACACCGGACCACGCCGAGAACACCGCGCCGCCGTTGTCGCCCGACTGGTTGCCGGCAAAGTAGCAGTTCTCGACCACGAACGTGTTGTAACCGTCGAAGACCGAGAGCGCGCCACCCCAACCCTTTGTCGAGTTGTTGACAAACACGCAATTGCGAATGGCATTGGTAGCATCCGCATAGCGGACATAGACCGCGCCACCCGCATCGCCATGCTCGCTGGTGCCCGTCTTGTTACCACCCGAGATGACCAGACCATCGAGAGAGGCGTTCTGCACATTATTGATCGAGAAGACGCGCTGGTTGGTTCCCGTCTGGTTGACGATGGTCAGGTTCGTCTTCGGATCGCGCATCCACGCTTCCGTTTCCGTCCCCGCAAAACCGCCCAGGATCGCGACATTAGCGGGCAACTCCACGACCTGCGTGAGGTTGTGCACACCCGCCGCCATCCACACCTCGCCGTCGCCACTGGACTTGACACGGCCAACAGCGGCCGCCAAGTCGGCCGTGGCGTTGGCCCACGAGGAACCATCGCCCGTACCCGTGGCCACCGGCTTGACATAAGCCGTCGGGATCGGATCGCCCGATTCCAGCGAGGTGATCACGACGTTGGAGAATTCGGCTGTCGCCATTTCTCCATCGGCCCCAACACCCACCGCCAGACCGAAGTACACCGTCGCGCTCATCGGGACATTAACCGGGTTGGTGCTGAGTTTGCTCCACGTGGCGCCATCCTTCGAAGCCTCGGCGTAGAACAGATTGCCCACGCGACGAATCTTCAGCCAAGCAGGGTGACTGGTATAAGGCACCCGTGTGCCCCAGCCGCTGTCCTGAGCGTCAAAGGAACCGCCACCCGTAGTCGTACGTCCCTGCAGGGTGAAGATACTGTTGGTTCCCCCGTCGTCGGACGCGGGGCACTTGGCCGCGAACACGTGTTTGGAACCGGCATCCAGGGTTTCGCGAATCATCGGCCCGATCTTGCACCAACCGGTGTTGGTGCCAAAGAGATGCGAATCCACCTGCGCCACGATTTCCGCGTCACCCGTCACCTGCTTGTAGGCGAAATGGAACTCGTCTGCGTTATTCCAGATATCCGCACCCGACCCGCTGACCGAGAAATAGGTGGGATTATTCTTGTCCGGAGTCATCGTCGCGGAGCCAGCCGCGCCCACAGCGCCGATGTCCATATTGTTCCACGCGCCGGTCATGTCGAACCAGACATCCGGGACCACAGCCTGAAGCGGAATGGTCAACGTCGGGGCGGTCGGATCGTTGCTCTTGAGTACCAGATTCCCCGTAAAGCTGCCCGCTGCCGCACTGGCAAAGGAAACGTCTATTTCCATCCGCTCCGCCGAATCACCCGCAAGCGACGTGGCAAAAGCCGGCGTGGTCACATAGTCCCCATTTACCGTCACGGATTCGATATTGAAATTGGCCGCACCCGTCACAGCGATTGAAGAGAATTCCAACTCGGGCGAACCATAGCCTCTGTTCGAAACCGAAATCGTCTGCGTGTAGGGATTAACTCCCTTGGGCACCCGACCGAAATCCACACTGGTGGGCGCAACGGCCATTTCCGGCCCTTCCATGCCCACGAATGTACCGGCAATCCCGTACTTATTCTGCAGGTACACGCCCATGCGCTGAATCTCTTTGGCCGTGAGCTCGCGGTTGTAGATGATCACTTCCGCGTAGTCACCCTTCCACGCACGGGTGGTATTGTCGCGGTCGCGACCGATCTGGTCCGCCCAAGCGCCCCACTCGGGATTCTTGATACCGATGGAGAGAATGGACATGCTGTTGGGAACCGGCGCCGTCAGGGCATTGACAACCGTTCCATTGACCCGCACTTCCGCTGTTTTGACCTGCGGATGCACGAAATCGCCCGTGAACACGGAACCGTCCGTATTGGTATTGAAGATGGCCTTGTTTTCCCCGCGGCAGAAGTCGGGAGTCGTCCCCCCCCACTCACTGCTGGGACCGCAGTTGCCCAGAACCGGCGCCATGAGCTGGTCGCCCGCGGCGCTGGCGTCTTCCTTCAGGACCAGGAACACCGTCCGGGTGTCCTCGCAGGTCGTGAAGCGGTAATAGGCCGCATCTTCACCCGAGAACCGGATGACCGGTTTGCCGTTGACGGCATTGGCAATGTACGTCGGGGAACCGCCGCGCAACGTCATGTTGTGACCCGTACCCGAGTAGTCGGTCCAGTTCCACACCGGCGCTCCGTCGCGGGCCATGGTGACATTATCCACCGCCGCGAACAGATACAACCCATCGGTGATCGGCGGCATGTTGGGCTTGCCCGGCCGCCCGAAGAGGAACAGGTCCACCGTCTCGTTCGTGCCGGCGGGATTGCCGTTGTGGGTAAAGACCAACCCTTCGGTTCCGGCCGGAGCGGTCTTGGTGGGATCAAAAGCGACCTTGATGGTCAACGTGTCGTCCACGGTCAAGACCGTCTGATAGTTGTTGCCGGCCACCGGCTGCGGATCGGAGCTGCGGACCACGCTCTCGATGGTGTAAGCCGCGCCCAGAGTCGCGGTCAAGGAGACCGTCAGGTCTTTTCCGCGGCTTCCGTCGTTCTTCACGACGATATCGCGCGTGACCTTGCCCGCGGCGGGTTCCGCATAGCCGTAGTCAATGACGTTCGGCGTCGCCGTAAACTTGGCACTGGGCTCGGTGTAAGTGCCCTGGAGGGCATACTTGTTCTGGATGTAATACCCCACATCGTTCATTTCACCCGGGGTCAGTTTCCGGTTGAAAATGATCATTTCATACATGTCGCCATTCCAGGTGCCGTCGGCGCCATAGGCCATCTGGAAATTGCCCATGCTGTCGGGATTGAACGTGCTGGCATTGGCGTCCGAAGCCACCAACGTACCATTTGCGTACACCCACTGACCACTGGACTTCATAGATGACTGGAACATCCACTGGCCATCCACCATCGGATCACCGCCCAGCGTGGTCCAGTCGCCGTTGATACGGCCTCCCGAGTTGCCATTGCCAAAATCCCAATAGACATTGTTATTCGACCAGGGGAAATGCGATCCCATCCGGTTAGCGAAGTCGGAGTTGGCAAAGCAGAAGAGGAAACTGTCTTTCGCCGTGATACATTTCGCGACGAAAACCACCGTAGCTTCCGCTCTCGGCCAGACCGTGAGATCCACCGGTCCCCAAAGTCCCGTGGTTCCGTCGAATTCGATCGCCGGTTTGCCATTCAGCATGCCATCCGCCATATACAGCGGGCGCACCGACACCGTATCGCGACGAATGTCCTGACCATACCCGGACAGGTCGCCCCAACGTTTCAGTTTCGGAGTGGCTCCGTCGTTCTCCACAATCATCGCGTTGGAGGAGGAGTCCACATGGAAGACCATGCCGTCCGTGACCGGACAATTGGAGGGCTGAGCCACCGTTGCCCACAGATTGACGGTAGGCACTGTGGCATCCGCCGTAATCGTCGCAGAGCCAAGGTATAACCCCTCTGTGGCCGGCGGCGCATAAGTGATCGGAATCTCCAGAACATCACTCGACCCAACAGCCGTGGGCAACGTCGCGGCGACCCCGTTCTTCTTGATCTCCTCCGTCACAACCGAGTACCCAGTCCCCGTTGCAGCTACAGCCGAAACGTTGAACGTAGATCCAGGTGACGTATTGGTAATCGTAAACGCCTTCTTAGCCGTCGGAGTCCCAGCCGCAGGCGCGAACAACCCCATATACACGCCCGCTGCCGGTGTCACCACCGGAAACGGCACCGGCTCCAATTCAGCGGTAATCTGAATGTCCGAGAAGGCCGTCGTGTACGGTCCGGGACCCGCATTGGCACAACCCGCAAGCCCAACATACACGGGATTTGTCATGGCGATAGTCTGAGGTGTACCCACCCTAGCCCATGTAACGCCATCATCTTTCGAAAAATAGGCGGTGAACACGTCGCCCTGGCGATCAAGCCGAAGCGTGACAGGCGCCGTAATGCCCCCAGTGTTCCAGCTCCCAGCCCCCCCGTTGACCCAGTCCTGAAGCGCCACACCATTCCCCGGCGTCAAAACACAATCCACCATGAGAGCATTCGTGTCGAGACTCTGGCGGAACATCACGCCCGTCTTAGCCCACGCGTACACCATATCGGTGCTGTCCAACCGGGCGGTAATGCTTCCATCGCCCGTCCACGCCTTGTACCCAAACGTAAACTTGTCCGTACCGGCCCAGATATCTCCACTGGGCGGCGACACTAGTGTTGCCCCTGTTCCGTCGAAGACCACAGACCCATTTTCATCCGGATTCGTTACCCCGATGTTACTGACTTCCCAATCCTGAGCCTGAGCCGCCATGCCGACACACAGCGCCAGTCCCAGGAAAAGGAAAGTTCGCAACGTCTTCAGGAACGCAAGACTCCCTCGTTGCTTGTTCATAAACCCTGTCCCTCCTATTGGATGAGTAAAATTGACATGGAACGGCTTTCTCTTCTGCAAATGCTCCCGTCTGAACAACAAGAAACCCCGCCCGAGTTTCCCCTCTCACGTGAGATTCAGATCACCAGACAAAAACACTGCACACAGGGAAAGCCCTCCTATCGTCACGCATACACCCTACTCTCAAGTGGAGTGGCAGTTCAAGAGAAAAAAGCACCTCTTTTTTCAACCGTTGTTTCAATATGGAGAATTCAGATCCTCAACTTTGCCCCATAATGGCCAACATTATTTTATTTTGAAACAATCCAGACTGAAATAAAATGGAGATTGGCCCTTGGGGCCAGTGTCCCTTCAAATATGGGAGGAAATGAACATTTCAAAGAAATCAACAAAAAAAACGACCGGCATCGAAAATAGCAACGGGGAAACAAGTAAAAAAGGAGATCTTCTTATTTTGCCACCGATGAAAAAGCTGAAACAACAAACCCCTTATGAAAGAAGGGGAAAGAACAGGAACTCGCGATTCAAAAACCGCAGTTGAACGTCCAAGTCCGGCTTTTCTTTCAGGCGGGCGGGACGCCCGCCCTCCCAGAAAGGCCATTTTTCAAGGGAAGAATAGAGTCCGACTGAAAAACAGGGATACCGAATCTCTCCATCGGCATTGCGAAAGCCGCCACGCCAACCGGACACCCAAACCCGAGGTACACCTACCTTGAATTGTTGTCACAAAAAGAGTTAGGAGAACACGACGCAAACACATTCCGAGACGAACTCCAAAAGTTCTGTTGTCAAAACCGAATAAAAAGGGTATAAAGAAGCGGTTGGCATGGAAACCGCCAGAAAATACCCAAAGCGATTGAACCCGTTCCAATGCCCGGACCTCAAGACCGTCACAAGGAACCGACACCTCCCGCGAAACAGACAAAAGCGCTCTACGCCCCTTGACAACTCTGGTGAAATGCCCGAAAAGGATCCGCCTCGCATGCCTGACAAGACGACAGTACCCCAGCCAAGTTATTGGGAACGTATCCGCACGCTGAAAGAAGCCGCGGATCTTCGCCAGGTGGCCGCCCATCTGGGGTTGAGACAGGAGGGGAAGCATTACTTCTGCCCGAAATGTCAAACGTCGGACGATCCGGGATTGCCGGAAGTCCAGAAACCAGAACTGGCCATCCTGGACCGGGTGTTTCTCTGTCACCGTTGCGGCACGGGTGGGGACGCCCTGACCTTGATTCGGCTGGTTCAAGGCGGGGGCTTCCAGGGCACGCTCGAGTACCTGGAACAGATCATTCAGGCACAGAAGACGGAGTCTCTGTCGGTTCCCGGTGTCCGGACGGAATCCCGCTGGAAGTCCTTCCCCCAGGAAACCCTTCCTGCCTCCTCGGTCACAACACAACCAGACGCCGAGCAAGACAAAACCAGTTCGCCCAGTTCTCTCCCTCAACAACCGGTCGAGCATGCAGAAGGTCCAGACGCAACCGATCAGCCCGCTCAACGCCCGATTCCCCCAACCGTCGCGGACGAAATCGTCGCACCGACTGCGGAAACAGAACCCCACTCCTCCCTGTTTTCGGACCGTTTTTTCGCGGAACTGGGCAACGTTGAGCCCGCCCAACAACAGCATGAACAGGATCTTCCAAGTCCCCAAATTTCAGATGACAAGAATTCCGATCTTCAACAAATCCCTTTGGAGCAAACGACTGGTGAAAGACAGGCAGACGGCCTCAATGAAAGTGGAGCGGGGGCAGACGAGTCGCCCGCAGACACCCCAATCCCCGCTTCGTCCGAGCAGCGTTGCGAGGCCTATGCCGCTTTTCTGGCAGGCTGCTGGCCCCTCGAGAGCGCGCGTTTTGTGGTCAGTTGGCTCGAGGAACGCGGTCTGAACGTCGAAACCGCAACACGCCTGGGGATACGCCTGTGTGGCGCGAGCTATGCCGACCTGATGGAACGGATCGAGAAGGAATTGGGATCGGAAACGCTGATTGACGCCGGACTCCTGACTGAGAATCCGGACCGAACCGGGTATCTCCCCGCTTTCTGGCCCTATTTCAAGCATTCCCTGGCTTTTCTGGTCATCCCCTATCTGCGGGAAGGAAAACCGATCTATCTGAAGGCCCTGCCCCCCATTGACCGCAAACGCGCCGAGGAGTTGCAACTCCCCCCGATGATCAGCATGGGCATTCCTCTCCCCGGCCTCTACAACTGCGACGCGCTGGCGGGGGTCAAGGGGGAACGCATCCTGTTCTGCGAACGGGAAACCGACGTGCTGGCGGCGGAATCGAACGGTTTCTCGGCTGTTGGCATCCCCGGCTGGGCGCACTTCAAACCCGAATGGGTCCACTTGTTCGAAGGCATCGAGGTGTTTCTGGTTCTGGACGAAGATGAGGTGGCTCTGGACGGCACACGGCGCATTGCGCGGTTTTTCCAGGAAGCGGGAATGCCCCAACCGAAGGAAATCCGACTGCCGGCCGGATGCGATCTGAAAGATTATCTCTCCGCCTAAGCCAGAATGAAATAGGGACACTCGACCTCCCGCCCCGAATGCGGGAAAGAAAAACGGGGCGACGCTCAGATTTTTCTTTCCACTGCCCGAAAGAATCCAGTAAGGTATTGCCATTCTTGTGCGGTACCCAGATTCCCAACTCGGTCAGGAGTATCCCGTCATGCCTTCTTCCCGTACCACCCGCCGTCAATTCTTGAAAAAAGCCACGGCTTCGGTCGCCGCCCTGGCAGCTCTGCCCACGATCATCCCTTCTTCCGCCTTGGGGAAAGACGGAGCCATTCCCCCCAGCGAACGCATCACGATGGGGTTCATCGGCGTGGGAGGCCAGGGGGGCGGCCACCTGCTGGGAGGCGCGTGGACCTACGTCCAGGGAGGGTATGTGGGACGCAACGACGTCCACGTGCTGGCGGTCTGCGATGTCTGGAAGCCCCGACGCGAAGACGCCACCAACCGGACCAACGAACACTATGCGAATACCTACGCCAAAGGCAGTTACAAAGCCTGCGAAGCCTACACCGACTTCCGCGAGGTCCTGGCCCGGCCCGATATTGACGCCGTCCTCATCGCCACGCCCATCCACTGGCACGCGATGATGACCGTGCGGGCCGCGGAGGCGGGCAAGGACGTCTATTGCGAAAAACCCTCGGCCCTCACGGTGGCCGAAAGCCAGGCGGCCCGCGCGGCCATTCTGCGCCACGGACGCGTCTTTCAGGCGGGCACTCAGCAGCGCTCGGAATACGGCGGTAAATTCCGCCAGGCGTGCGAACTCGTCCGAAACGGGCGCATCGGGCAGCTCAAAGAAGTCTATGCCTGTGTGGACGGAGGCGGATTTGTCTGGGCCGATCGGGCGCCCCAGCCCCAGCCCGTTCCCCCGGAACTGGATTGGGATCTCTGGCTCGGCCCTGCGCCCTGGGAACCCTACCCCGGCTTCACCGATGCGCACCGTTTCGGTTTCGGCGGTATCAACTGGGGACAGCATCACTATGACATCGTGCAATGGGGACTCGACGCCGACCGGACCGGACCGGTGGAACTCTTTGTGGACAATGGCGTGGCGGCCTACCGGTACGCCAACGGGGTCGTGGTGTATGGCCGGGGGTATCCGAATGAACCGATCGGCTCTCAGGGTGGGGTTATTTTTGTAGGAACGGAAGGCCGTATCGCGGTGGACCGCGACGCCATCGCGTCGTATCCGGCCAGCATTCTGCGTTCGCCGCTCGGTCCCGGGGACCAGCGTCTGCCCCGGAACACCGGCCACTCGAACGAATTCATCGAATGTGTCCGCACGCGTGGGAAAACGATCTGCGACGCCGAGACAGCCCACCGATCTGCAAGTCTCATGCTGCTGGGAGGCATCGTCAAGGAGTTGGGCCGTCCGCTGAAATGGTCACCCGAGAAAGAGGAATTTCTCAACGACCCGGAAGCCAACGGCTTGCTTTCCGTAGCCACCCGGGCGCCTTGGACTCTTTGATTGAGAAATTGAAGTTGAGAGAGAATTCCGGTTGGCACAGGCGGGCGTAACCACGCCCGCCTGTTCTTATTCTTCGCCGCCGTTTCCGGCCAATTTATCCACATCCATCTCCATGTCACGCGGACGCGCCAGTCCGCGCGTGGACACGCGGGCGAATTGCGCGATGCGGGCCACGTCCGGGTCACCGGGATACCGCGCCTCCAATTGATCGAGGGCGTCGCGCAACCGCTGTCCATGCAGGAAGATGAACCGGTAGGCGTCCTTGATCCGATGGAGCCGTTCGTCCGAAACTCCCCGCCGATGCAATCCCACGAGGTTCAATCCGTGCGGCCTCGCCGGATGGCCATCCGCGCACACAAAGGGGAGAATATCCTGCGTCACCTTGCTGCATGCCCCGACAAAGGAATAGGCGCCGATGCGGGAAAACTGATGCACTCCCACCAGCCCCCCAGTCGTCACGCAGTCTTCCACCACCACTTCCCCCGCCAGCTGCGTCGAGTTTGCCAGAACAACCCCATTGCCCACCTCGCAGTTGTGCGCCACATGGGTATAGGCCAGAAACACGTTTCCATTGCCGATGCGCGTGATTTTGTTATCCCCGGTTGCCCGGTTGACGGTCACAAACTCCCGAAAAATGTTTCCATCTCCAATTGTCAAACCCGTGGATTCGCCCCGAAACTTCAGATCCTGCGAATCTGATCCCAGAACGGCATGGTGAAACACCTGATTGCGCTCGCCCAGCACCGTGCATGAATGGATCACGGCATGGCCCGCCACCTTGCAGCCGGCGCCGAACACCACACCCGGCCCAATCAACGCATACGGCCCTATTTCGACCCCCGGCGCCAACTGCGCCGAAGGGTCCACCACCGCCGTAGGATGCACAAGAGGTTGTTCGCCAAGGGTCATTCGACCGGCTCCCCTTTCCACCCGGCTCTTCTCCGGTTCTTACTCCTGCCCGGGAGCGTCGGCCAGCATACAGGTCAATTCCGCCTCGACCGCCAGATCGCCATACACGAAACACTCCACCCGGCATTTGGCCACCCGCCGCTTCATCTTCTGCTGTACGCAGATAAGGCGCAGTTGGTCACCCGGCACAATCTGTCGGCGGAACTTCACCCCATCAATGGCCGCAAAGAAAGGGGTCTTGCCCTTGTTTTCCGGCACGCTCAACATGTAGATACAGGACGCCTGCGCCATAGCCTCGACCACCAGCACCCCGGGCATGACGGGATAGTGGGGATAATGCCCGACGAAGAACGGCTCGTTGGCCGTCACATTCTTGATCGCCACCAGCGTCTGCGTTTCATAGTTGATTTCCACAACACGGTCCACCAGCAGAAACGGGTAACGGTGCGGAATGATCTCCTTGATTTGATTGATATCCATCACGATAGGACTCTTCGTCACGTCGGACATGCTTGCGTAAATTCCTTTCTAAGGAATTGGATGAATGCGGCGTTGGCACTGTGCCCGCTGCGCCACGCCTGAATATGGCCCCGTACAGGAAGGCCAAGAAGAAAAAGATCGCCCAGGAGGTCGAGCAACTTGTGCCGCGCCAGTTCGTCCTCCCAGAGCAACTCCGTGTTTAAAATGCCAGAATCTCCCACCACAATTGCGTTTTCCGCGGATCCGCCTTTGATTAATCCCTTTTCACGCAGGTACTCGACCTCCTGAAACAGGCAGAACGTGCGCGCAGGCGCAATCTGTGAAACGAACCGCTCCGGCTCGATCTCGAACGAAACCACTTTCGAGCCGATCACAGGATGGTCGTATTCCATGAAATAAGTCAAGGTCAGTTTCTCGGAGGGCCAGGCGCTGAACTCCACCGGGTGGGCGCCATTCGTGGAAAACACCACCGGGCGCGCGATGTCGAACGTGCGGCGCGGCTCCCCCGTCAGATGCGTCACCCCGGCGGCGCGCAGCAATTCGGCCAGTTCCCGCGCGCTCCCATCCCCAATGGGCGGCTCGGAACCATTCATCTCCACCCGCGCATTGTCAACCCCCATGCCATGCAACGACGCCAGAATGTGCTCGACCGTCTCGACCATCACAGATGGATCCTCGGGCGAACACAACACCGTCTGACGCAACATCGGCTCCGTACTCACAACCCGAATATCGGCGGGGATTTCAGGAAGCCCGTCAAGATCCGTCCGGACAAAGCGGATACGGTGTCCCGCGGGAGCGGGCAAAATCCGCACCTGGCAATCCAAGCCGCTGTGCAAACCACAACCGTGAAAAAATACCGGCGCGGCCAAGGTTGTCTGGCAATTCAAAGGCATTAAGACATCCACAATCTATACAGACAAGGTCGGATTGATTACATCATTCTTCAACGGTGACGATCAAATCCCGTGCGTGGGAAGCGCAATAGTGCATCAGGGTCGCCAACAGGCACGCCAGCGCCCGAATCTCCCCTTCCGCCGCTTCCGCCCACTCGCTCATTTCGTCGGCCACCAGCGCCACTTCGTGGCAGGTCAAGTACCCGAACCGAGCAGCATAGGCCCCCTCATCCGAATCATTGAACGTCGGCTCATCCGCCTCCGGCAAGCGCCCAAAGAGCAACATGTGCAGGCGCGTCTGCAGATCCCGGGAAGCCTCCTGCTCCGCGACCCACTCGCACAATTCCAACAACTGCGATTCTTTTATCCCGCTCGTCAAATACCCCAAGGCGTGCGTCGCCACCGGTTCGCCGAAATCTTCCTCGAGCAGCGCGGACAATTCTTCTGAATCGAACAGATACGCCTCTGCATTCTGGGCAAGAGTCGCGGCGAAGTAGTCCTGCACCGCATAGGCCTCATCGTCCGCAAGATCGGAAGGCAAACCGCTCATAATCATCTTGGTGATGATCTCCTGCGCGGCATCGGCCTCTTCCTCGCGATGGTCCCACTCGGAGGCCTCGTCCGATTCGTCCTCACTAAACTCTTCGCCCTCCTCATCCGCAGGAACCCGGAACTCCGTCCCCAGTGTGACGCCAATATCCAGAAGCCGGTCGCGGTCGGCGCAACCGATCACCTCAAACAATTCTTCTGTACTCGCAGCATGGAATTGTATTGTAGCGCTCATGGATAAAACTCCCCTTTCCCATCAGGCGGCCCGCATGGCCAGACCCGGACGATTCTACAAACGTCCGAAATTCAGACGCAAGACCTTTTCTGAACTTTTTCCGGACACAACCGGACACTTCCCGCACAGAATCACCCCAAATTGGCATACTGGAGTTCGTAGAGTTTCCGGTACAGACCATCGCGCTGAAGCAGATCCTGGTGCGACCCTTCCTCGTGGATCGTCCCGTGACTGAAGACCAGAATCCGGTCGGCGTTCTGAATTGTCGAAAGCCGGTGCGCAACAATGATGCACGTGCGCTCGCGCATGATCCGCGCCAGCGCGTCCTGAATCAATGTCTCGGTCTCGGTGTCAATGTTCGCAGTCGCCTCGTCCAGAATCAACAGATCGGGATCGAACGCCACGGCCCGGGCGAAAGCCAGCAACTGCTTCTGACCGGTCGAGAGTGTAGCCCCACGCTCCAGAACTTCGCTGTCGTACCCCTTGGGCAACTGTTCAATAAACGTGTGCGCGTTGACGTGGCGCGCGGCGCGCTCGACCTGCTCGCGCGTGATCTCGCGATTGCCCAGCCGGATATTGTCCTCGATGGTTCCCGAGAACAGAAACACGTCCTGCAACACCACGGCCATCCGCCGGCGAAGATCGTCCTGAGCATACTGACGCACATCCCGATCGTTAAACAGCACCGCGCCCTTCTGAACGTCGTAGAGGCGCGTAACCAGATTGATGACCGTGCTTTTGCCGGCGCCCGTCGCCCCCACCAACGCCACCGTCTCTCCCCGATTCACGCGGAGAGAAACCCCTTTCAACACCCATTGGTCGCTCCCGTTCGCCAACCCGTAGAGAAGACTGCCAGCCTGTTGTTCCTTCTTCTTATCGGCAGAAGCGTCCTCCTTCTTGAGATACGAAAACCAGACATCGCGCAATTCCACGCAAGTCGTCAACGGTTCCACCGGTACGGGCGCGGAGGGGTCCTGCATCTCCTCCGGTTCGTCCAGGAGGTGAAAAATGCGCTCCGACGAGGCCATCGCCGCCTGAAATACATTGTAACGCTCGGCCAGATTCGAGATCGGCATGAAAAACCAATTGATGTACTGGAAATACAGAAAGAAATCGCCGGGCGTCAGAGGTTTCCCGCCGTGGAATCGCACGCCTCCCACCTGCCACGCGCCATAGGCCAGCACACAGACAATCGCCAGGAAAGAAATGGCCTCAACCAGGGGAAAGAAGCGAGCGTACTCGCGAACCGTGTCAAACTGAGCGTCGCTGTATTCCCGATTCAGCCGCGCATAACGCTTCTGACAGACCGACTCGCGATTGAAACTCTGAACGGTCCCCACCCCATTGATCACCTCGGCCAGATACGCATTCAACGCCGCGATGCGCAACCGCACAGCGCGGTAAGCCGTGCGCGCCTTGATGCGGAAATTGTAGGAAGTCACCACCAGAAGCGGCCCCGTCAGAAAAAGCAGAATAGCCAGACGCCAGTCGAACAAAAGCCACGCCAGCAGAATCCCCAGAAGCAGGATCACATCCGTGAAAATATCCACCACCCCCTGACCGAACATCTCATAGAGCACCGAAACATCACTCGTGGTTCGCGTCAAGAGACGCCCGGAAGGCGTACGGTCGAAGAATCGCAACGACAGACGATGGATTTTCTCCAGAATATCGCGACGCAATTCATAGATGGCCGCCTGCCCCACCCGCGCCGTGATATACCCCATCGCAATCTGAACCCCCAGATTTCCCAGGACCACCAGCACGTAGAGCAGGCAGACCAGATTCAACATGTGACGCTTTTCGGGCGTGCTGGTGGGGAGGAAATGGTCAATGATGTAACGCGCGATCCAGGGACCGGCGATGCGCAACGCGGCGGCCCCGCAAGCCAGAATGATCGCCACAACGATCCAACCGGCATACGGTCGCATATAATCCCAAAGCCGCCGGGCCAGGCGTCCATCGAACACCTTGCCCAACTCGCTCTCTTCATACTGGGCGCCAGCGCCTTTCCACGGAGCGCTCATCGGCCATTGGCCTCCTCGACCGCTTCTTCCAGCAACTGCCGTTCGTAGATGGCGTAGTAGAGACCGCGCTTTTCCAACAGTTCGGCGTGCGTTCCCTGTTCGGCGATCCGTCCCTCTTCGAGCACAATAATTTCATCGGCCAATTGGACCGTCGAGATGCGATGCGAGATCAGGATGGTCGTGCGTTCTTTCATAACATCGCGCAGCCCCCGCAGAATACGCTCTTCCGTGTGGGTGTCCACACTCGAAAAGGCATCGTCCAGGATCAGAATCGGCCGCCCGCTCGCCACTGCGCGCGCCAGCGAGACGCGTTGCTTCTGTCCGCCAGAAAGATTGACACCCCGCTCCCCCAACACCGTGTCGTACCGGTTCGGCAAACGCTCGATTTCTTCCTCCACGGCGGCGATGCGGGCCGACTCTCGAACCTGGCGGTCCACCCATTCTTCACTCACTTCCGCGGACAGCCCGAAGCGGATATTTTCCCGTACCGTATCGGAAAAGAGATAGGTTTCCTGAAACACGACACCCACCGCTCCGCGCAACACGGCCAGTGGATAGCGCCGAACATCGTGCCCGTCGAGAAAGACCGTGTTTTGCGGCGGATCATACAACCGGGCGATCAGGCGCCCCAGCGTGGACTTGCCACACCCCACCGTCCCCACAATCCCGAGCGTCCGGCCCGCCTCCAATTTCAGATTGACACCGACAAGAGCGGGACGATTCGCCTTTGGGTAGGTGAAAGTCAAGTCCCGAATCTCGATTTCGCCTTCCACCCGGTCCAGGGAAGTGTCCGTCTCTTCAGAATCCAGAATCTCCGGTTTCTGGTCCCAGATCAAACGCAACCGCAACATCGAGGCCGCCGCCCGTTGCATCGCGCTGATCACCCATCCAAACCGCAGAATCGGGAAAAACAGATAGCGATAAAGCAACACAAACGACAACAGATCGCCCTTCGTCAGCATCTTCGTAGAAGCGGCCAGCGCGGCGTCGTCTGTGAGATAATCGTTCGCATTCCAGAGAATCGAAATCGTCCCCAGCACAAACAGGGTCATCAGGGTGGGATGGAAAGCGGCGCTGACCTTCGCCAGGTCCAGGTTCAAAGCGGCGTTGCGCCGGTTCCCCTCGTCGAGCGTCGCCAGTTCGTGTTCCCGCTGGACATACGCCTTGACCACCCGGATGCCGGTGATGGATTCCTGAATCCGTCCCGAAAAGTCTGAATAGTGCTCCTGTACCTTGAGCGAGCGCTTATAGGTCAGATTGGCCATCAGAGAGACGACCAGAGGCAGGAGCAACATGGGCGCCATACTGAACAGCGCCACCGGCCAACTGGCCGAAAACATGGCCCAGAGGGTGGCCGGCAGAATCGCCACCGCCGTCAAGGGGTAGAGAATCCCCGGTCCCAAAGCCATGCGAATCTGCTCGATGTCACTGGTCGCCCGCGCCAGAATGTCGCCCGTCTTGCTGCGGTCGAAAAATGAAGCCGACAGGCGCATCAGATGCCCGAAGAAGTCGTTGCGCAGTTCGTACTCGATCACCCGCGACGTACCGATCAGGAGAATCCGCTGCATATAGAGACTGATGGACCCCGCCGCCACACAACCGGCAATCAGGGCGATATTCCCTGCCACCCCGGCGGCGCTCATATCCGGGCGAAAAATGACATCCACCGTGCGCCCCACCAGGACGTTGGCCCAAACCATCAGGACATTGGTCACGATCACCGTCACCACACCCCAGACGTATTTCCATTTGTAGCGGCGACAGTAGGGATAGAGAAAGCCAAATAACGAACTTGCAAAAATACCTGATTTTATTGGGGTTGCGGAATCAGAAAGATTTCTTGCCATGTTTTAGAACTTCTGAGCATAAAAAAATTTAAATCAACCACCTACAGAGCCATCTGATTAAAACAAAACCCCAGCCTTTCGGCAAGAGTTTAGAGAGCATCAAAAACAGAAGAATGCCAGCACAATAGCCGCCAGCGCTCCTCTAAGTTTTTCCCTCCCCATATTCTACAAGGAAGGGGGGGGGCCAAATATCTGTTTCTTTAAGAATCCATGAAACCGTTTTCCCGGAATCCGAAATCATCTGTGCTGCTTCAATCAATCGCATTTTCCCTTGCAGACAGTTTTTCTTGTTATCGCTCATGTACGTACAGACATCCATGAGGTTGTCTTTCTGGATTGGGGTTGTTCTGCCATCGTTATGGGCTATCCACAAATGCCAATCACCTTCCCGGTCTCTTCCAAAACACAATTCCTCATCCATAACCCATTCTTGCCCCACAACAAATGCCTCCGAACCAAACTTAATTCCCGTCCTTACTCCTGTGATTTCTTGCATTTTTTTAGCACAGTCATCCCAACTCATTTTACTCTCCTCTCTTCATTTCTGTTTCCATTCCAGCGCAGACCTCACAAATATAGTTCCCAACGATTGTTTCAAATACCTCTCTATTGCTTCTCATTGAGATCAGCGTAAAAGCCGGTTGAAAAGTGCGGCACCCCATAGGTTGTTCATGAGAGAACAGCCTGCATTTTTCTCCTGCCACGTAATTTTGCAGGTTCTTCTTGCGTGACAAACAGAAAGACTCCTGCTAATTTGACACTGGAATGTATGGCAATTTACCCGCAATCGGACTTTTCAATATTTTGGTACCCTTGGCCATCCATTCCCGCCACGTCAGGATAAGATTAGGTATGCCGGAACGCGGGGTAATCTGGACGCTTATGAACAGACACTGAGAATACCCCTCATACTTGGTAAAAAGTGTTTTGAAAGGATGAGTCTATCTTATGTCAGCAAAAGATATTTTTTATATTATTATAGTTCTACTTTTTATCAGTTACATCGCTATGGCTCCATTGCATGGGAAGCGTATAGAGAAGCGAGAGAAAGAATTGCGTCGACTGAAGAGTCAGATTCAAGTGATTGTTGAGCAGCATCAGGGAAATGCTCTTCTTGCTCAAGAGTCTATTGTTGACTTCATGGAAAGTGGAAACATCAGAAATTTCAAAATCTATTGCAATAAGCATGATCCAAATTCATGGATTATTATTGACATGGATATGCGTACTACGGGAAGAGCAGGTGAGGAAAGAGTTTTTGACAGCCGGACCAAATCAAGAACACTATTTCTATTTTGGGATGATGAAAATGACCTGAAAGAATGGCATAAGGTGTATCCCAAAGAGACTTCAGAGCAGTAGCAATGAATATAGTGGAAGGATATAGATGATGCCGTGGAAATATCGAAAGATTGTCTGTCATACATCTCTATTGTGTGCAGGAGTATTATGGGTCTTTTCTAGATGTTGGAGAGGTGAAGATTCAGTGTCATGGGTAAGTGACACTCTTTCTCTATGTTTTCTCTGTCTATCTATTGCTTCATCATCGACAATGATACAGCGCCTTTACAAAGTAATAATTTGTGTTATCTTGTTGCAATTTTCGTACCAAAATTTTGGTCCAAACAAATTTTCAAAAGTGGTTTGCGTTAGGGCGTATCTAAGACCCTTGTGTATGAATATTTATAATTATTGGGATGACAATGGGTTTTGCCCTCTATCTCTCTCGGAAGTGCGTGAGTATCAACGTGTAGGTAAACCAGATTCATTGAATTCGATTCCAACGATAGTTGATCCTTGGGCGCTCGATTCTGACTCAGAACGTTCATTTCGCTACTGGCCTTGTAGCAAAATGGATAACCTTGGTTGCGTATTTTTAGTTTGGAGTAGAGGGCCAGATCGCGATTTTGATATCAGTCTTTCTGATCTGCAGGAAATGGGCAAAAACCGGGAGAGTCTTTCAGATATGTATAAATATGTATTGTTAAAAACCTATGATGCAACAAATGGGACCTCAAGTGATGGGGATATTGCGCAGGGTGGTTTCCCATATAAGTTGCCACAAAAAGATCAAGATGAATAGCAATAGATGTAAAAGCCGGTTGAAAAGTGCGGCACCCCATACTGATCCCGGGGAGAATGGGTCTTTTCTGGACCATTTTTCTGCCGGGAGGGAAAAGGGGTGCATGCTGTGCCTTCCGCCGGGCAATGAGGAATAGGCATTCCTGAATGTCTTTGAGCATCTTTGACTGTGTTCGGGATTCAAGAAAAATGGATAGAGAAAATGCAAAAGATTGAACATAAACCCATACTTCCAGAATTAAAGGCCAGACACACAGAAGCGAGCGGAAAACACTGGCGGCTATCCGTCCCGATCCAACCCAGGCACGAACAACGTCCTTCTATCTTACCCGGCTCCACTGGACAGTCAAGCGAATCGTGTCTGGGTTTGGGGTTGCGGGGAAACCAATCTTTCTGATAGAAGCGGAGAAGCAATCGTGTGAAATGGCGGGAAGAAACGTCTATTTCGAGTCTTTGCGATGGATGAAAGAACGTTCCTCATGTCCGATCCCACCCAATCTCCTCTGCCGATTCCTCCTTCGTCTCCCGGCGAGTTCTCGAAGAAATGGGAAAATCTGTTCTCCCGATTCAGCCTCTGGCTTTTTGTCGTGATCCTGGTCGTCGAATCGTTCTCCCTTTTCTTCACTCGAACGGAAGAGTACCCCTATGGGGCCATCTCCGGCAGCGACGGGCAGTGTTACTACGCGTTCCTGCGTTCGTTGTGGATAGACCACGATCTGAACTTCGAGAACGAATTCGGGGAACTCAACTACCTGGGGCATGGACGCGACACGTTGCTCGGATTTCCCCGTTCTCCGAAAACCGGCCTCCTGTTCAACATGTTCCCCGTCGGCTTTCCGATCTTCCACGCGCCCTTCTTTGCCGTGGCCCATGTTCTGACCTGGCTGGGGAACAAAACCGGGATCTGGCAACTCGCCCTGGACGGCTACAGTCTCCCCTATCAATTTGCCGTCCTGATCGGCGCCATTTTCTGGGGCGCATGCGCCTTCGCGACCACACGGCGACTCCTGGAGCGGTTCTTTTCTCCGGGTCTTTCCTCGCTGACCACGCTCCTCTTCTTCCTCGCCTTCCAGGGACTTTTCCAGATTCTCCACTTTCCCTGCAATCCTCACCTTCAGTCCCTTTTTATCTTCAACCTGCTCCTGATGCTGGGGTTTAAAGTTCAGGATCGCCAGGACACCCTTCTCACGTGGGCGAGCCTGGGCCTATGCGTAGGTCTTCTGGCCCTGTTGCGAATCGAGTGTGGAGTCGTGCTTGCCTACCCCGCCGTCCTGCTCCTGTGGAAGATAGCCTCCCAATACAAAACCACCGGCCCGATTCCTTCCAGGGCGTGGCGTTCATACGCCTGGACGAGCCTGGTTGTGGGTACGGCGTTCTTGATCGGATTCTTTCCTCAAGTTCTCATGTGGCGGCTCATGTGGGGCGACTGGCTGCGCGAAGGGTTGCAGGTGGACGTCGGTTTTCACTGGATGCAACCCGATCTCCTTGCGACTTTGTTTTCCACTTTCCGGGGGTTATTCTATTGGACCCCCATCGCCTTCATTGGCTGCGGTGGGTTGGTGTGGTTTCTCTTCTCGCCACGCGCCGGGATCGCACTGCGAGCCGCGATCGTTCCCCTGCTGATCCTCTGGTACGTGTATTCCTGCTGGCCCATCGGCTATTCCTACGGAGCCAGGCGTTTCATCGTTGTGAGCAGCCTCTTCGCGTTCGGTTTCGCCTGTTTCATCGAGCGTTTCCCCAGACACAAACTTCTGACGGTCGGAACCGGTCTATTGCTGGCCGCATGGAATCATGTGACGATCTACCTCTATCTCAACGGTCACATCCCCCGGACCGAAGGATTCAACCCTCTGCTCCCCTTCTTCAAGTTTCTGGAATTGTGCAGTCGGCTCTTCCATACATAACGGCATGGAAAGCGGTCCAAAATGTCAGCCGGAGGGTCGTGATCCGAGTTCTTACTTCCCGAAATACGCACCAATATTCTTCGCAATGAGTTCGATCTTGTCGGGCGAGAGATGCGGCCCCATGGGGAGCGTCACCAGACGGTCAATGAATCCCTCGACAACCGGGAATTCCGGATCTTCGGCAAAGAGGCGTTGCGTTCCCGAAAAGCGGTGGAGCAACGGGTAATGCATGGAAGTCTGGATACCCGCATCGGCCAGGGCTTTCCGGAATGCCGGACGGTCCGTTCCATCGGGCAAGAGGATAACGAAGAGGTGGTGGACGGGTTTTCCACGAGGATTCTGGAAGGGTATCTCCAGCCCCTCGATGGCGAGAGCGGCGATAGCCTGACGCAATCCTTCGGCAGCCTGAACGCGCTGTTGTGTGATCTGTTCGAGTTGGCGCAACTGCACCGAGGCGACGGACGCTCGCAATTCGTCGAAACGGTAATTGAAACCCAATCCGGTGACGTCGTACTCCGCTGCGTGCCCGTGGTGCCGATCCCAGGTCACCGTGGTCATGCTGTGGGAACGCATGACCCGGACCCTTTCCGCGACTTTGTCGTCACGGGTCACCACCACGCCCCCCTCGCCCGCCGTCATGTTCTTGTTGCTGAAAAGCGAGAAGGTGCCTGAAAGCCCAAAGGTTCCGATCTTGCGCCCGTCGAGTTCGGCCAGCGGGGCGTGGCTGGCGTCTTCAACCAGAACGACATTGTGTTTCCGGGCGATTTCGAGGAGCGCCGACATGTCGGGACAAAACCCGCCGTAGGACATTGTGACAATCAGACGGGTACGGGGTGTGATCTTGCGTTCGACGTCCTGGGGCGACAGGGTGAGATCCTGAGTCGAGACGGAATCGGCCAGAACCGGCTGTCCCCCACAGTACAAACCGGCGTTGAGCGTGGCAATGAAGGTCAAAGCGGGGACAATAAATTCATCGCCCGGTTCGAGGTCGGCTGCGGCGTACGCAAGGTGCAAGGCGGCGGTGCCGTTGGTCACAGCCAATGCGTGCGGCACTCCGAGCATACCGGCAAAAGCGTCCTCGAAGGCCTTGACACGCGCGCCCTGGGTGAGCCAGCCGGACCGCAGGGTTTCAGATGCGGCGGCGACTTCTTCTTCGCCGACGGTGACATCGCTGAGCGGGACAATCCATTTCATAGCCGAAACTCCGTATTAACGATCTCCGAGGATTTTGACGAGCACTTCTTTGGGACGCTTTCCATCAAATTCAAAGTAATAAATTGTCTGATAAATCCCCAGATCGAGTCCCCCCGCAGTGACCGGCAAGGTGACGGAATGTCCGGAGAGAATCGCTTTCAGATGCCCGGCGGCATTCTTCTTGTAATCGGTCAGGTCGTGCCGATAGTCGCGGGTGTCGGGCACCAGGTCGCCCAGCAAATCGGCGAAATCCTGGGTCAGGGAATAGTCGGAATCGGAGACGTAAACGGCCGAACTGGTGTGCATGGGGTAAACGAGCGCCAAACCTTCCCGGATGGCGCTTTCCGCAACAGCCGCTTCGACCTGCTCCGTGATGTTGAGAATTTCGCTGATCCGAGCGGTACAGAAATGGAGTTCTTTTCGGTAGGTGGGCATGGACAGTCTTTCCGGAAACGGACAGCGGTTCCCGTGTTCGAGAACCTGATGGAGGAATTGTAGGAAAAGCGACCGGACAAATCCACACAAACCGGCGTGCGCAGCGCTTTCCGATCATGAAACCGCCCCTTTTCCCGGCGACTTATCGGGAAAAGGGGACGATTTGTTTTTACGGTCCTGGGTAAAACACCCACGGGGGGTTTCAGAGAGTTCTTGCTAGAAGATCTTCCACATTGATTTTTCGGGAGCGCGATAGGGGACAATGGTGAGGGTGTACTGCTGAATGTCCTGTCCCTGCGCATTCTGGGCTGTGATCGTGAGGGTATAACTCAAGCCAACAGCCATATCGGGCGCCGTTCCCGAAATCGTATTCGTTCCGTTGAAGAGAAGCCACGCGGGAAGCCCCTGTACGGTCAGGGTCGGCGCGGGGATACCCGTGGCAGTGATCGTATATTGATAGACCTGGGTCGCCATCGCTTCCTTTTTCGGAATGCTGGTGATCTTCGGACTTCCGGCACTGGGATTCACCCCAGGCGTGGGCGTGGCAGCCTGCCAACTGGTAGCGTCGTTGCCCCAGAGAGAGGCGCCGCTACGCGCGAGCGATTTTCCCGTTCCATCTGCGGCCAACGGCCAGGGGGCCTGATTGTTGTAGTCCACTTCGTCCTCGAGCAGATAGGGCGTGTACCAGGGTTCATTGGTGGGCGGATCGTCGGGCCGCAGGAGTTGCACTTCCTCGCCGCCGTTGGAAAGCGCGCCGGAATAGGGACCGGTGAGAGACGCCGAAGCGTCTATGCCGAAGGTGGATTTGAAGTTGGCCAACTGCGTCGCTTTTGTCGGGTCTGCCGGATCAAAGGACAGGACGGCCAGATAGCCCCCCGCCTCGATCAGGGTTCCGGTTGTGAAGGCGAACTCAACGCCATCCTCGATCATCCAGCCGGTCAGATCCACAGCAACACCTGTCGGGTTGTGGATTTCGACAAATTCGAGTTCCCCGGCGTTGAGCATGGCGCCGGGGTTGTAGTGAACCTCACTGATGACCAGAGGACCGACACGCGGTCCGAGGTTGGCGGAGTTCCACGAGTTGTGGAGCATGGGATAGAGTTTACCGGTCGCGTTGGGCCAGCGTCCATGGGACTCGCCATTCTTCATGGCGCCGAAGTCCACATGGTCGGCAAAGTACCACCCACCCCGCTTGGTGGGCGCCATGAGATAGACATCGTCACCGTGGGCGCCGTTAAGCCCGAAGTCGTTGGGACCGGGAGTCAAGGGAGTCGGATTGAAGTTACTTTCGTTATAGGTGATATATCCGCCCTTGTCGAGGAGCGCCCCAGACGGAATGGCGAACTTGAAGAAGTTGTCGCTCGAGTCGCTCAGGTACCATCCGGCTATGCTGACCTGAGTCGCCGATGTGTTGAAAAGTTCGATCGAGTCGCTTTGCGGCGGATCGGTGTGGCTGAGCACTTCGTTGATCACCACATTGTCTCGGGGTTCCATACCGGCTCTTCCCGGCGACCCGTACAATTCCACACTGGCGCGCCAAGCGTCTGAGTCGTCATAGGCAGGGACGGGCAATCCCATCTGGTTGTCCAGATCAAGCGAACTGCCATCGCCGTCCGGACGTCCGGGCCACGAGCCACTGTCCTTGTACTCGAAGAGAGCCAGCACACTCCCCGCCGCGTCGAGCGCCTTGATCGTTTCGCCACTGTTTGACAATGATCCCTGATACACCCCGGCAATGGGCAATCCGGTTCCATATCGCAGTTCGAACGCCGCCTTGTTGCGCACCAGGAGACACCGGGCGCCGGGGTCGAGCGCGAGAATTGAAGTATTCAAAGGATCGGAATTGAAGACATAGGTAATCCCCTGATTGAACTGGACGCCCGCCAGGTCAATCGAGGTGGCGCTGATGTTGGTCAATTCGATGAACTCGAAGTCGTCTTTGACAACGGCGGGCATGGCGGCCAGTTCTGTGGCCGCAGGAGTTGCCGGATTGTAGTTGACCTCGCTGAGAGTCAGCGTGAGGGAGGTCGCCGGATCGTTGACGAGGAAGAGCGCCTCATTGAGCGCGGACCACTGACCGTTGTCGTAGGTACGCGCCTTGACCACCCGGGTGTAATTGATGGGGGTCGCCCCGGTGTAAAGTTGCGCATTGGCGGTATTGATCGCGCCTCCGGGCAACCGCGGGTCGGTGTTGTTGATGGTGAAATAGACGGGTTTTCCGGTGGCCTGCGAGTCGTCCGGCCAAGTGCCTTCGAGTTCAAAATCGAAGCTGACATCGGTGCTGCCGGACGACATCTGGTGAATCTCGACGGCCAGAACATTCTGTCCCTCTTTGAGGAGAGAGGGATCAACCGCGTATTCGTAGAATTCGGTTTCACTCGGAGTGCTGTTGGCCGTCGTCAGGTAGTCAATGTTGTTTGGATCCGGAAAGTTAATTGCCTCGAGTTTCTGGCCATTCAGGTACACAACCGCTCCATCGTCGTAGCAGATCCGGAAAACCAGCGACTGGCATTGCGCGGCTTTGGTAACGGTGATGGGCGTGCGGAAGTAGTAGGTGATGTATTTGTTGTTGGGGTCCGGTCCAAAGTCGAGGGTGGTGATTTCATCCCCATCATTGTACCCGAAATGGGCATTTCCAGAAACCCAGGCAGTGTCGTTGAAGGCTTCGGCCCGCCAGGTCGTCCCCTGGTTGGAACCGTCATCAAGATAGCGCCAGGCCGATCCCCGCGGGAGCAACATCACTTTTTTTCCGGTCGTAGTTCCTCCACCCAGCGTCATGGTGAGATCATAACCTCGAGGAACCCGGCCGCCATGCTGACTGAAGACCGGCGCCTCGACACTGGGATACCATCCCTTGGTCTTGAACTGGTTCAGAACGGTTGCCGTTCGAGTGGGAAAATACTGGTTCAGAATCCAGTTGACCGCCGGCAGCCAGTGCGCATTGCGGGTCAGGGGCGTGCCGGTCTTGGAGTCGCCCCAACGGGCCGACTCGGCGATAATGGCCAGATCAATCTGGTTGGCTCGTTCCTGCAGGCGCGCCTTGCATTGGGCGGGTGTGAGAAGGCCATTGTTGAAGAAATGGCGATGCACCAGGTCGCCGAATCGAGTTGTGTATTCCAAGTGAGCCATGAGTTTCTGGCTGAGCCACTGGGGATTGGATTTATTGAAGGTATTTCCAGCCGGCCAGGGTCCAGTCCGGTCGTCCCCCCAGCCCCCACTGAAAAGCGTATGCTCCGCATCATGGGCGAAGAACTTCCACCCGGTCGGGTTGTTGCGGTTGAGTATCCCGTAGAAATTGTTCGGACTTTCGTTGTTCAGGAAAGCGGAAATGGGGGCGTCGAAGTTCCCTGTGTAGTAAGTGATCAACATGTATTGAATCAGATTGTCCTGATCGAGCAGAATGGGATAGGCGGGGTTCCGGGATCCGTCCGGGTTGCAGCCGAGAGCGCGGTAGTAATTGGCATTGTTGAAGCCCGCGGTGGCGAGATTCCAGATCGACTGCCAATAGGTCATGGAACCTTCGGTGGCATAAATGACGTACCCATTCGTATCCACCTTGAAGACATCGTAGTCGTCCTTGTCTCCCCCCATGTAGGTTGCCGCAAAACTGGATTCGGCGCGTTCCTGGGTATCGTAAATCCCCCAGTACTGCCCATCAATGTAGAGGTGATAGTAGCGCCCCCGCGTGTAAGGATCCCCCATGTCGCGCTGGGTATCGCGGGACCAGATTTCCCGAACCATCGTATTGTTCGAGTCGCCTCCAAAACTCCAGGAGTAATTCTGAGCCGTGCGCAGATCCACTTTATCGAACTCGTTGGCGCCCTCTTCACCGAAAAGGGGGTATCGCAGCTTACTTTCGCCGTATTCAGATCGGAAAAAAAGACGGAACGCATGTTTGGGGTTGTCGCCGCTGCGGCTGTAACCACCCCGTATTCTCAACCCACCATTGATATGAAAACCTTTGGTTCCATCGGGATTGATGAGTTCGAAGGAGGCAGGCCGTTCCCATTCCGCTCCATCGCCTTGCGCATTGACATAGATACCGGTGCTCGCGTTGAACAGGTTGCTCAGATCGGTCACGATCGAGAACGTGGGAATAGCCTGAAGGGCCGGAATCATCTGAGCGGAGTAGGTGGCGTTGTTGACCACGTCGGGGTCCATGCCGTAATTGATGGTTTGTCCATTGAGCGATCCAGTCGGCCAGCCGGTCCCCGGCGTTTCGCCATTGGACGACTGGCGGATCACATCCGCCAGAAAGATATAGGTGTGAGTGTCACAATTGCTTTGCTTCCACCCCTCCTTGAAAGCCACCACCCGCAACGGGGTGGTCTTGCTGATGGCGATCGGACCCGTGTAAAGAGTCCCATTCGCTTTGGTCGGAGTGTTTCCATTGGTGGTGTACCGGATTTCCGCTCCGGGCGTGTCGCAGGTGATGGTCAGGTTGAAGGCCGTGGTGTAGAAGCCGCGGTTGTGGCTGAACTTTGTGTCTCCAACCAATCCGATCAGGCCGGAAGCCGTGTTGGCTCCACCGGGCGAAGGTGAGGTGAAGTATTGAGCCGCATCCTCCGCGCTGGAAGCGCGCAATTCAGGCAATAGGGTGAAAGACTCATCGCTCACAGCGTCGTTCATGGCTTGAATGGCCAAGACGTTTGTACCCGACAGAATCTGGCTCATGGCCGAACTCACGTCGAATTCCTGGAAATTTCCCGCACTCTCATCCGGACGATCCGTCAGGGCCGTAGAATTCCACGCAAGTGGAGACGGCGCATTGGAACTGACCAGGGGGGAACCGTTGAGAAAGGCGGCAAACCCATCCTCATACTTCATGCTGAGCGTCATCCGGTCGAACTGCGCCAAGTCCTGTCCCGTGAAGGTAAACCGGGTCCAGAGGGAGGCGTTGATTCCGAGCATTACGCCACGCAAGTCGGTGCGGGTGGCCGTGGACGTGTAAAGGGCGCCGATCTCTTCCGCGGTCAGGGCGCGGTTGTAGATGCAGACATCATCCATCAGACCTTTGAACTCACGGCCAGACATGGAGGCATTCGAGCCGATCTGGACCGGATCGCCCGTGTTGTCAATCAGACCCGTGCTGGCGATACTGCCATCCAGGTTGCCATCCACATAGATATAAAGATTGGCGCCGTCATAGACTCCAACCACATGGTGCCATTGCCCGTCGTTGATATTCGTGGTTCCGGTCACATCGAGTTGGGAAAGACCATTACAGGCGAAGTTGAGAAAATTGGTGTCACCGGCGCGATGGAGGCGCCAGCTGTAGTCGCCCTTGCAGACAAAGGCCTGCCACGTGGCGTCAAAGGTGTCGGGGCGGATCCAGCAGGCCACTGTCATGGCGTTCGTAAAGTCGAAATTGGATTCGTTGCCCACCGAAAGATACGACCCCGGTCCATTCAGTCGGACAGCCCCGTCCACCTGCCCCTCCGTGGGCGCCCAGGCGGCGCTGCCATTGAGGGTCGCGTTGTTGCCGCCGACAAAATCAATCGCAGTCGTTCCCGTGTTTTCGTCCAGAAGCCAGTGCGACACCATGCCCGTGGCGGCTGCGGCGCCGAAACCCAGCGCCGTGGGACTTTTGCTCCAGGACGTCTGGTTGAAGCCGGTTGCCGTCCAGTTCAACGAGGCGTCGGCAGCGGTGGGCACTTTATAGGCGGCCTCCGCTCCTGATTTCACCATCGCGACATTCAAACTGTACAGTCCGTAGGACATATCGGCAGACTGACTCGGATAGGGGTTGAATTCGTGCAGAACAACCGGCCCCGGACCAACCAGGGCCAGATAGCCGCCATTGGACGAGATCTGAAAACTGGTGTGAAGATTGGCCGCTGGATTGCGTCGGTCCTTGCCACTGGCGTACACCAGCAGGTAGGCGCCCGCATCCAGAGTCTTGCTCGGGAAAGCCCACAAAACCGGATCGTTGGCATCGTCGGTCAGGTACCACCCGTTCAGATTGACCGCCGCGGCGCTGCGATTGTGGATCTCGATCCAGTCGGAATAATCGCCATTTTCATCCTGCAAACCGGAATTGTTGGAAGCGAGAAATTCGGTAATCACCAGGGGGGATTGGGACTGTTGAGCGCAAACAGTCGAAGCCTGCCCCATCCCGAGTGCGAGAAGACACCCCATCAGAAACAAAAGAAATCCCCGTCTGCCTTTCAAGAACGCAACATCGAACGCTTTGGAACAGAATGAACGCACTTGCATGGCTTCTCCTGACTTTCCGATTCTGATACGAGTTCACCGGGCTTTTCCTGTCGCTTCTATGCCGGTATGAATCGCCGTGGGGGTCTTGTGTACATCAATCTGAATACTCTGCAAACGCATGGAACACCTCGATCCTTCACGTTTCTGCCGCCCCTCCGGGGCTTGATCGTATTTTTCTGCGTGTTCCGTGGGTTCCCTTCGGTCACCCACGGCTACTCACCGTCGCCCCCTCCGGGGGCTGAAAACCACAATAGATCCAGGTTTTCAAATCCTTCAAACATAAGGATGAAGGATCGAGGTGGAACAGGGACGGCTCAATACACCCGCCACAGGCCGGATGGCTGATCGCCGGACAGCGGTTGTACCGTGATCTGGAACTCCTGATTTCTAACTCCCTCCGAGTTGGTCGCGCGAATTGTGATGGTGGGCGTCACTCCAATGTTCCCAGGCGCCGGCGTCCCGGTCAGGGCATCGAATCCGTTGAACAGAAGCCAGTCGGGGAGATTTTCGACCACAACGCTCGGGGTGGGATTTCCTTTGACGATGAACACATAGTTGTAGGGGGTTCCCACTGTGGCCGATGTAAGGGGCTGCGTTTCGAAGGACGGAGGCGTCTTGGTGGCGCCAATGGTTCCGGGTGTGGGCACGGCAGACAACCAGTTGGTCGCCTCATCGCCCCACAGGGTCGGTTCCTTACGCGTGAGGGACTGCCCCGTGCCGTCCGCCGCAACCGGCCAGGGCGAACTGTCCGAATAATCCACTTCGTCTTCGAGCAATTGCGGGTAAAATGCCGGTTCGTCGCTTGGCGGTTCATCGGGTCGGAAAAGCCGGATGCGTTCACCTCCATTGCTGAGGGAACCGGAGTAAGGCCCTGCCATGAGCGTGGTGGGCGCCAGGCTGTAGGCGCTCAAGAAATTGGCGCGCGCTGTGGCCGAAGAAGGATCGGTGGGACTGAACGGGACCACCAGGAGGCACTCCAAAGCAGGAATCGAAGTTCCCGCCGGGAAGGCGAAGTTAACTCCCTCTCCCACCGTCCAGTTGTTCAAACTCACGGTCTGAAACGTCGGGTTGTAAATCTCGACAAACTCCAGTTCATTGGCGTTGAGCATGGCGCCGGGATTGTAATGCAATTCACTGATCACAAGCGGTCCTACTCTCGGATCACTATTCATCTCGCCCAGAGTCAGCGTTTCCATGGGAGCCAGAACACCGGAACCATTGGGATAAAGACCAAAACTCTCGCCGTTTTTCTGGGCTGGGAACTGGACGTTATCCGCGAAGTAAACAATCCCGTCGCTGGTTTTTCCCATCAGGTACGCCTCATCCCCATGAGCGCCATTCAGACTGAAATCATTGGGACCGGGAGTTGTGGGAGTGGGATTGAAGTGCGTTTCGTTATACACGATGTACTCGCCGGACTGGAGCGTCACACCCGCCGGGATCTGGTACTTGAAATAGTTCTGGTCGCTGAAATCGCTCAACCACCACCCGCCAATCGCCACCGCGGCATCGGAGCTGTTGAAGAGTTCGATCGAATCGTACTGAGGCGGGTCGGTATGGCTCAAAACCTCGTTGATGACTACGGACTTTTTGAGGGAAAGCCCGGCCTTTCCGGGCGATCCGCGGTAGTTCTTGCTCGATCGCCACTTTTTGTCATTCCCATAATCCACCGGCAAAGTCTCCAGCGGCTTTTCCAACTCCAACGAGCTCCCCCCCCCGTCGGCCCGGTCCGGCCAATCGCCATCCACTCCATACGCAAACTGGAAAAGCGTCCCTCCGCCGGAATCCAGTAGCTGGAGAATTTCCCCGTTGTTGCTCAGTTTGCTGGAATAGGGTCCGACAATTGAAACCGATGTATCGAGCCCGTAGTGAGTCCGGAAACCCGCGTAGTTGCTCGTATTGGGAGCGGCCACCAGAAGCAGGAACCCTCCCGGAGCAATCGTCGAACCGGCTGGAAACGTGAACGTCACCCCTTGCGCAAAACGGCAGGCGCTCAAGTCGAGCGTAACAGACGCGCTGATGTTGTGGAATTCGAGATACTCGAATCCCGGATCCCCATCAATTGGATTGTACATGATTTCAGTGAGACGCAGGTAGTCGTTCAAAGGCGCGGCAAAGAGTTGTTCGCCCCCATTGCCGGTCACCCCCAGAAGACAAAGAAGAAATAATGCGGTTTTGATGCAAGACAAGACGGGAGAGACGGGAATACGAAACCGCTCGACGCAATTGTCACAAAAGAAAACAGAGAAACGCATGAAATCTCCAACCCTCGGGTCGTTCCTCAACCCATCTGAAGATGTTGCTTCGCGTACCGGCGCGGGCCGGGCTGCTGCCTGTCTTTGATTGAAAAAATTCCCACCTTTTGCGCCGTTCATTTCGGCACCGGCTTTTTATTATAACCGATTTGCCTTCCGGTGTCAATAGCACCTCGGGATGCACCTCGGGATGAACAGGTTGGCCTAATACCCCAAACGAGAAAAAAAACCTGCGACGAAACCATTCCGAACAGGAACGATCCGGGGCATGACTTCAAGACAACCAGCGCCTCGGATTCGATACCCTTATCAGATACCGGAACGAAAGACATGCCCGGACGCGATTTTTCTATCCGGGTTATTGCCGGTTTTCCGTTGCAGAACCTTCTGCTTTTTGCCACAATCCGGCAGCTTGTGAAAAAAACCTCCTGACGGATGAAACTTTCCGATGCGCATGGTGTCTGAGACTATAGAGAGCAACCGGGTGGCCCCAGAGGAGAGCCGTGGCGAAAGCCTGGTTGCCGAGGCGGAAGAGCGCCGTCTGGTCGAAGCGTGCCAGCAGGGGAATCTGGAGGCGTTTGATCAACTCATTCAACTCTTCCAGAATCAGGTGTTCGGACTGGCCTATCACCTGCTTCACGATCACGACGAGGCGGAAGACATCGCCCAGGAGGTTTTCCTGAGTTTCTTCCGCCACGCGGGAGAGTTTCGCTTCGAGTCGCGTCTGGGCACCTGGTTCTACCGGGTCACGGTGAACCGCGTGAAGAACCGCTGGAAGTACCACCAGCGCCGTCATCGCGACAAACACGACTCGATAGACGAGACGTTCTCGGAGGAAGACCCCCGGGCGCTGGAAATCCCGGACCCGGGACCGAATCCGCGTCAGCAGGCCGAAGCGCGGGAGTTGAAGGAGGCGCTTGAAGTCCACCTGGCCCAATTGCAGCCGGAGTTCCGCGAAGTGATGGCATTGCGTTTCGGCCAGAATTTGTCCTATGAGGAAATCGCCGAGGTGCTCGACTGCTCCATCGGCACGGTCAAGTCCCGGATCAACCGGGCGCGGCATCAATTGCGCGAGAGTATGCGCGACCTGTTGTAAAAGGCCGCGTGGGAGAGAGAGACACAGACGTCCATATATTGTCAGGCTATGACGGGTGTGGTTGAGGAATCGGATCATGGACAGGAAAGAACTGGAAGCCCTTTTCGACGAGCATTTTGAGGCGCCCCTGCAGGGAGAACGTCTTGAAGCGCTTGATCGCGCCCTGAACCAGGATCCGGATTTGCGCCATGAGTTCGAGGCGTACCACCTGATTGTCGAAACGCTTCGGACTCTGAAAGCGCCTCCCGTTCCGGCCTCGTTGCGCGAGCGGATTCTGGCGCAGGCACGGGCGGAAGCCAAGGGAGAAACGGTTTCCATAGCCGCCGCATCTGAATCTCCCAAACGCAAGGCGACGATCTTTTCCGTGGTGCGCACGGTCTGTTCACGCTGGCAGGTGCAGACTCTGGCCGCGGCATGCCTGGCTGTGGCGCTGTTCTACCATATGCTGCCCCAGCTAAATCCGAGCCTGCGGCAAGATGGGCTGCGGGACAAACTCGCCTACAGCCCCCAAAAGGAGACCACCCCCCAGGCGAGCCGTACACTATCCGTTTCCGAATCGAAAGACAAAGCCGCGGAAGACGGGAATACGCCTGTTCAGACAGCCGGAGATTATTTTTTTGCCCCCCCACCCGCGCCAGGAGACGGCCCCGAGATCGCTCCGTCCATTCCGCTTCTGACTGAAAGTGTCACGCCGGAAACCCTAAAGGCTGGAGTCGCAGCCACCGGTTCATCCAAAGAATTGGGTAAAACCGACGCAGCGGATGCCCAACCAGCCCCTGAGTTGCCCCAAGAGGGCGCCCCTTCTGTTCCCCCAAGAGACGCCAGCGCACTGGGAGTCAATTTCGCCGAGCCGATCGAAGCGCTTGAGATGCTCTCGGGAAAAAGAGCCAATTTAGAGAAACCGGCGTCTCAAACTCAAAAGACCGAAACCCTTTCGGGCGCGGCGGGTGGCGCATCCCGGGATGAAAAAGCGGCAAAACCCAAGGCGAAAGACTCGGACGACGAGAACCGCCTCGGATATGCCCCCGCAGCTGCACCCGTGGCCAAACCTGCCGCGGCTCCAACACCGCTCTCTGCGGCGAGAAACATTCAGCCGGAATCCGCCAAGGCTCAGGACGAAACGGCCCGCCAGAGCGGGGCCAAAGAGGAATCGGCAAAGGACATGGAGCGTATTTCCACTCCCACACCGCCCCCCACACCCAGTTCCCAATTGAAAATCAGCGAGAAAACGGGGACTTCTCCGGTGGATCGGCTTTTCCCGCTGGATGAGAAAAAATCCCGCGATTCCAAAACGCCTCCCCCCTCCGCCGCAGCCCCCACTCGCGCAGCTGGAACGGCAGGCGCAGCCGTTTCTGAAAAAAAAGATACTCTCCATCTTTCTCTTCCAAGAGAACGGACAACGGCGAGAGAGGGCGCTTCGGTTTTTCGAACGCCCACAGGAAAAGATCCCGAAAAGGGGATTCCGCCGGTTACAGCGAAAGACGGGGGGGCATCTGTCAAGCCGGAAGAAAAACCACAGACTCCCGCGCCGCAAAAGCGGGCAACGCCGCAGTTGGCTCGGCAATTGATAGACCAATCTGAAGCGAACAAACCCAAGGCCTCTCCCACTACAGTAGCGGGAAGCCCGGTAACGAAGGAAAAAGAAACCATCGCTGCCGATATCGCGCAGTCGGTTCGTCCGCCCGCAACTCCCTTGCCGTCCAAAACAGGACAGCCCCCCCAGCCAACGACTTTGGGGGACATCGTCAAGCAGGCAGATCGGGACGATTCGTCAAACGCTGCCAATAAGGCTCGAAAGAAAGAACCGACTCCCCGCTCCGTCTCTGGACGGCCGGAGGCCCCGCAGGTGAAGAAAACGTCGGAAGCGCCCGTTCAATCCAAAGCGAAACAGGCTCGATCCGGGTCGGTGAGCCTGGTGGTGTCGGTCCAGGTGGGTACGGGGGTTTCCCTGGAGGATGTGGCCAGCCTCTTCCGGGGGGGCGCCACAATCAGTCAATCCGCCGGACTCGGCAAAACGCTGGGTACCCTGACCTGTACCGCTCCGGGGAAGAATCAACAGTGGGTGCTGGATCAGTTGCGCGGGGGAGGAATTCAGGCGAAAGCGACCCCAGGCGCCAAAGGATCTTATCAGGTGAGCCAGTCCGGTTCTTCCTCGAATGACGAATCCTCGTTTGTCTTCAAGATCACGGTCACTCGACGCTGAACCCGGCGAATGACCGATATACGCCCCGCGCAGACGGAAACGCGGGGGAGTATATTCCGCATTTTCAATCCCTCGGAACTCAAAGAATCTCTTGACCATACTCGGTTTTCTCGCGCACAATGAAAATGGGTGTGTGACAGGTAAGTCATTGGCTGTATGGCTGGCAGGGAATCGAACTCACTTCCTGTCCCCTCCCGCGAGAATCAATGGCCTCGTTGTGTCATTGTGATTTTTCCTGATGATGGATATTTATGGACACACCTCCACTCACACTGTCCATTGACCTTACGGGCGTTCCTTTTGTCGTCAAAATGGACAAAGGCAGACGGACCGCCACGCTTGAGAAAAAGCCGAATGTGGATGCCAGTCATGTCCGTTATCATGACTTGATTATGGCGTTGACGGAATCGGGCGTCAAGAATGTAGATGTGAAAGCCATCCAGGCGTCTCTGCCTCAGATCCTCGGCGGCATGCCCTTCTGCATTGCCCAGGCGGTTGCGCCGCATGACGGTCAGGATGGCTACATCAAGTTTACTTTTGAGAGCAAAATCGCGGAAAAGCTGTGGGAGGAAGACGACAGCGCCAAGATAGACTTCCGCAAGCGCAACGAAATAAACAACGTCCTCGAGGGCGAGTTACTCGCCGAGATCTTCCCCATGACCCCGGCGCTCGATGGACGCGATGTCCTGGGATTTCCAATTGCGGCCAAACCGGGCCGTCCGGCCGTTCTCAATCCGGGCAAGAATGTCCTCTTCTCCGATGACAAACGCCGCGTCTTTTCGAAAACCGATGGCTGCGTGAAAGTGATCCGGAACCGAATCTCGGTGGATCAGATTCAAACGATTGACGGCGATGTGGATTTCAAGTACGGCAGTATCGAGTTCAACGGCGATGTGGTGGTGCGAGGCGACGTGCTGGAATCCTTCAGTGTTGTGGCGGGAGGTCATATTCGAGTCGGCGGGTTGGTGGATCGCGCGATGCTCAAGTCGGGCGCGGACATCATCATCAGCGGCGGCCTCTATGGCAAAGAAGGGATCACCATTGAGGCGGAAGGCGACATTACCGTGCGTTTTGCGGAAAATGCGAACATCATTGCCGGGGGCGATCTGTATGTCAACCAGGCGCTGGTCAATTGCAATGTCTTCACGCATGGGCGGGTTTTCCTCAAAAATCAGGCGAAATGCATCATCGGGGGGCATATTGTTGCCTGCGAAGGGATTGACACGCATACCCTAGGGAATCCACGCATTCCCACAAAAACCCTGATCGAGTTTGGAGTCCGTCCGGAGCTGACGCACCGGTTGCGTTCCCTGAGACAGGAATTTCAACAGGCCGAAGACGAGAGAAAACACCAGATCCTCAAAGAGGTGGAGGATCTGACCGAGAAGATCAAGGGGCAGTCCACTGCCAAAGCAATTGTTCGATTCAAGATTTTTCCAGGCGTCACGCTGATCAGTAACGGCGCAACATTTGAAGTCAATAAAGAGATAAATGCGATGGTTTTCTACACGGTGCATGACCGGGATGAGATATTGTTCCGCGGATATCACCGCGGGCACGACAAACTGGACAGGCAACCTGTTACCGAGACTGACAATACCCCAGAAATGAAACCTTCAATATTCAAATAAAGGCGCCGGGTATCCGGATTTTCCTGTGACAGGGTGTTTTTCCAGATTCTGGAGTTTCTATTTTCGGTACGCAGGAACCGTTGCTTCCAGGGTAGGATGTTCCTGAAGGCAACGGCATTCGCGTGTCAACACATCCAGGGGCAACTGGGTTGTTATCATCGGTTCCGTCCGTTGAGAATCCACTCAAACGACCATGTCCCCGTTTCCCCGAGCGCGTACGGAAAGGAACACACCCATGCAAGAAAATCTGATCCGGAAGTTGGAATCGGAATACGATACGTATCTGGCAGACGAATCGCGCAAACGCGGAGCCGCTCAGTGGATCGCATTCCCCCGGACGGAAGCGGAAGTAGGGGCAGCCTTGGAATTCGCCCGACGCACGCAACAACCCGTCACCGTGCAAGGCGCACGGACGGGCATCACGGCCGGGGCGGTTCCGAATAGCGGGCTGATCCTGAATATGAGCCGAATGAACCGCATTCTGGGAATGCGTTACGAACCGGAGTCCGATTCTTTTTTTCTACAAGTCGAGCCGGGTATTCTGCTGTGCGACCTGAACGAGACCTTGCAGAATCAACAATTCGACTCGGACGGCTGGAGCGAAGAATCGCGCAAGGCGCTTGGTCTGTTTCGAAATTCGCGACCTCGTTTTTTCCCACCCGATCCCACAGAAACCTCGGCCTCGATCGGGGGTATGGTTGCCAATAACGCCTCTGGAGCGCGCTCCTTTGCCTACGGTCCAACGGCTCGCCATGTCGAATCGCTCCGAGCCGTTGTCATGAATGGAACTCTTCTGGAGTTGACACGGGGGAAGCACAAGGCTCAGGCCCGGGCGTTTCACCTGAAACTGGAGTCCGGAGAAACTTTTCGGGGACAATTGCTCAGCTGCGATCCACCCGCGGTGAAGTCCGCCGCCGGATACCGAACCGGTTCCGAGATGGATCTGGTGGATCTCTTCACGGGAATGGAAGGAACTCTGGGGGTTCTGATTGGAATCGAATTGCGGCTGGCTCCCGCGCCTTCTTTCATCTGGGGAATGACCGTTTTTCTGCCGAACGAAGAAAACGCGCTGAAATTCGTGCGAATTCTCCGGGGTGAAAGAGTCCACGGCTTTGAATTTCATGAAACGGCCCTGCAACCCGTTGCGATTGAGTTTTTCAATCGCAACGTTCTGGCCTTGTTGCGCCAGCACAAGCGGGAAAATACGGCGTTCGCAGAGATCCCCGATACGCCCGCCGACGCACAGGTGGCGGTCTATGTGGAATTTCATGGCGAAAACGAAGAAACGGTCTCGGCATCGGTACTCAACGCCTCAAACGCTCTGGTCGCTCTCGACGGAGATGAAGACGCCACCTGGCTCGCCACGGAGCCACGCGAACTGGCGCGTCTGGCCCGCTTCCGCCACGCGGCGCCGGAAGCGGTCAACCTGCTGATTGACGAGCGGCGCAAACAACACCCCGGCCTGACGAAACTGGGGACAGATATGTCGGTCCCGGACAATTGTCTGGAGAAAATCATGATCCTGTACAACCGCGGTCTGAAAGCCTCGGGGTTGGAATCCGTGATCTTTGGTCATATCGGGAACAATCACCTGCATGTAAACATTCTGCCGCGCGATCCGGACGAATATGCCAAAGGGCGGGAACTCTATCTGGAATGGGCGCGTGAAGTCGTGGCCATGGGCGGTTCCGTCTCGGCCGAACACGGCATCGGCAAACTCAAAACGGCGTTTCTCGAACTGATGTACGGCCCCGAAACAATTGAAGAAATGCGGGCGCTTAAACGGGTCTTCGATCCACAGGGGCTCTTAAACCCGGGGAATCTGTTCGATCTGTAGAGCCTCATCCATCGAGATTGGCCCAAGACCTCTGGGCCCCGTTTCAGACGAGAAAGTCCCGGACGGATTTCAGGACAAAGGCGTCCCACCCATTGTCTTGTTCTTTTCGTGCTGTTTTTCGAGCAAGAAGAACGTGTAAGCGTCCACCAGGCGGATGCGGGGTTCGGCCTCACGGGCCTTGTCGAAGGCGGCCCTGTGCCAGGAGGGAGACTTCAGAATCGTCCGGACAAAGAAGAAATGCGGTCCCGCCGCCGGTTCGCTCTGAGTCAGTCCCACAAGACCGCGCGCGGCTTCTTCCGGCGATTGAGTATGGAAATCGTTACGCATCTGAGTCACGGGCATCTGTCCCTTATGCAGGGCCTGCCGGGGCACCTTCTGACCGACAAGACCGTCCGGAGAAAACTCGAGGTAGGCGTCCAATCCCCGCTCCCCCATCCCGGGCGCATGGCCATCAATCACAAATCCGGTGATGGAAAGATCGTAACGCTTGAAATAGGCTCTGTTGTGCTCGATCCAGACATCCCATCCGTCGGATGTCCCTGATTCTGTGCGTTGACTGACGGAAAGCATGCCCGGATTCAGGTACCCGGCTCCACTGTCCCCGGAAATGAACCAATCCTGTGGCGATTGTTTTGTTCGCGCATAATGGAGAACGTGGGGCGCCCTCTGATCGAGGTTTGGATTGAACGCCCAGGAACAGGGGATCTGACCGCGCGCCGGGTCATTCCAGAACTCCGGCAACATCCGCTGCAACCAGGCGGAGGAGTCGTAATCGCCCATGTAAACGGCCACGTAATGATGCGGCGCCACCTGGCCGTCCGGCAGGACATACCCCTGCGCCTTGAGAGATTCGAGAGTGGGCCGGGGATTCTGAGGATAATGGTCCTTCAACGGGAAATGGGTGTAGAAGGACGCGTTGGCCATACCGGAATACCCCAGCGCGTCGGCGTCCATGATGCCGTTGTATTGCGAGATGATCTGCGCGTACTTCCACTCGGTATCCACGCCGTCGTGTTTGCTCCCCGCACCGGGGTGGCTGGTGTATTTCCAGACCCAGGGGGTGAAGCCGCCGATCTGGAGGATCTTGCCGTTCGCGCGTTTCCAGGCGGAGAACAGAAGGGAACGCAGGGTCTCGACATCCGTCCCGGGTTTCTGTGCCGGATCGTCCACGGGCGCTTCCTCGGGCCAGACGTGGAGGTCGAAGAAGAAGGCCTTCTTCGAGATGAAGTAATCGTGATTGGTCACGGTGGCGTTGCTGAACGAACTGGCCGTGGGATTCTTCATCCAGTAGGTGTCAATGTAATAGGCCAGGTACCGGGGATCGCACAAACCAGCGTCCAGAAAACGCTGTTTCGCCCAGAGGTAGGCGTCGCACTTCGCGCTGCCCGTCGAGTTCAAGTCTGTCCCCGGAATCTTTCCCTTCCCCGCGAAGAGCGGGGAGCCATCCGGCTGGTAGAGTTTGAATGCATCCTTCAGGAAAGGCAGATCGAGCGCCAGAACGCGCTGGCAGACACTGTCGGACGCAGGATCGAAACGCAGGCAGACCCGGTCCTCGACCCCGGCCACAGTGCTGGCCAGGTTCGAGGTCGCCCAGACATCCTCTTTGTAGAGGACCACGCCCTGGACACTCTGCTGAAACTGGCGCAGCAACGCTTCGAGGGAGTCCAGACGAACCACCTCGCGCCCGGCCAACCAGTTGCCCGGTTCACGCAACCAGGAGAACCAGAAATCGTCCACCGCCGCATCAAACCGTACAAAGAGAACAGCCTCGCGGCGGTTGACAATCCCCTGCAATGACACCACCAGATGAGCCGTGTCCCACGCGCACCGCGCCTGAACCGGATCGCCCAGATTGAGGCGGGTCAGTTCGGTCATATCGTAGAAATAGATCTTCGGCGCAGAGGGTTGTTGTTCCCCTGACGCCCCATGAGTCGGTATTCCCCATCCGCCGAACAGACACACACAGAAAATCAGGGACAGCCAGATCGCGCGCCGGAAAATCGTCATTGCTTACTTCTTCTCCGCCGTTTTTTCTCCCACGCAGAACAGGGTTTCGCTCGTGCGAATGAACAGTCTTCCGTCGGCAATCGCAATCGTTGCGCAGGTGTTGGAGCCGCCTCCCAGTTCGTTCTCAGAAAGGATCTTGAACTCATCCCCGGCTTTCAACACCACCACATTCCCCTTCATGTTGAGACAATAGATCTTGCCGTCGGCGGCCACGGGCGAACTGCGGAAGAACGTGTCCCCACCCAATTCCCCCTGCCAGATCTGTTCGCCCGTTTGCGGGTTCAGACACTGGATGGTTTTCCGCGCGTCGTGGACGATATAAAGCCGGTCGCGGTAATAGAGAAGCGACGGGGTATCGGACGATTGAGCCTTCTGGGTCCAGAGCAGCGAGTTGAAGGGCACTTCACCCTTTGGTTCTTCAGGGATGGCCAGCGCAAACGGCATGCCCCATTTTCCCTGCGTTCCAAACACTTTCCCGTCTTTCACCACAGGCGACGGCACCAGGGGTCTGTGGTTGGGATGCTCGGGGTAGTAACACAGACGCCAGAGTTCCGCCCCAGTCTGGGGATTGTGGCCGGTGAGGTAATCGCCCCCAGCCACGAGGATTTCCTCGCGTCCGTGGACACTGTAGGGAATCGGTGTGGTGTAGGCTTCGAGCGATTCGTCGTTGGCGTCACTGGGGCGTTTCTGCTTCCAGAGATTCTTTCCCGTGGCGGGGTCCAGGCAGAGCAGATACCCCTGCGCCGGTTCGGCATTCTGCCCCGGGAAACTCCATTCATAGGGCTTTGTCCGCTGCATCACGGCAATATAGAGTTTGTCCTTGTACAACAGGGGCGACGCGCCGTAGTCCCACATCAGGAACCAGGGGCCTTCGTCCTTCTGGAGATTCCGCGTCCAGAGGATGTCCCCTTTTTCATCGAGCGCCGCCAGATCGCCCGTTCCGTAGAAAAAAAAGGCCCGTTTGCCGTCACTCACAGGCGAGGGCGATGCCCAGGTGTTCTGCATCCGGCATTTGCGGTCGGTTGTGGCAATCTGCGTTTTCCAGAGTACGCGTCCCGTGTCTCGATCCAGAGAAAGAGCGGAAAGAGCCGTTTCATTCCCGGCCTTTTCCGTGGCGCTGATGAAGATCCGATTCCCGATCACAAGCGGAGTCGCGGCGTCGGGGCCGGGCATGGCCTGACTCCAGAGCACATTTTCCGTAGGGCCGAATCGCTCGGGCAGATGGGCTTCTTCAGAGGCGCCATCATAAGATGGGCCGCGCCAGTTGGGCCAGTCGCCCGCTGCAACGGGCAGAATCGTCCAAACGCTCAACGCCCACAAGAAACCCACCCTTTGGAGGTTTCGACCGGAACAGATCCACGAAACAGACACTTTTCTCATGGAGCCTCATCCTTTCCCTATATTTCACAGACTCCTTGAGTCAATCCACAGAATGGAACCGGGGGCATTGGTCTTCACTGGGCCTTTTGTTTTGCAATACAGAACAGATCTTCGCTCGTGCGGATGAAAATCTTCTGATCGGCGATGGCCACCGAAGCGCTGCTCGACGAGCCACCCAGATCGGCCTTCGAAAGGACTTCAAACCGGTCGCCCGCCTTGAGCACCACGACCTCTCCCTTCATGGTGACACAGTAGATTTTTCCATCCGCCGCCGCCGGAGAACCCCGCATCGTCCCCTTGACCTGAGCCTCTTTAGTCAGATCGCCTTCCCAGATCTTCTCACCCGTTTTGGGATTCAGGCAGGTGACAATCTTCCGGTTGTCATGAACGATGTAAAGGCGTCCCTGATAATAAAGAGGCGTGGGCGTATCGGTCGTCGCGCCCTTGTATTGCCAGGCCAGTTTTTCGAAAGGCAGAACCCCCTTCGCGTCCTTCAGGACCGGCAATCCAAAAACCAGGTCGAACTTGGGCCGGGCGATGATAATCATGCCGTCGGCCACCACGGGCGACGGGACAATGCGCCAGAAGACCTTATGTTCGGGGGAATAACAGAAACGCCAGTATTCCTCGCCCGTCTCGGGATTGTGTGCGGTCAGATAATCGCCCCCCAGCATCAGGAGTTCCTCGCGCCCATTGTTGTCATAGGGGAAAGGCGTGGTAAACGCCTCGAACGATTCCCCCTGAGCGTCGCTGGGACGCACCTGTCTCCAGAGTTCCTTCCCCGTCGCAGGGTTGAGACACAACAGGTACGACTCATTGGCGCCCTGTCCCTCTTTGGGACTGTGTTCGTAGGGTTTCACGGTGTGCATCACCGAGATATAGAGTTTCCCCTTGTACAGAAAAGGACTCGAACCATAGTCCCACAAGATATTCCACGGGCCGTAGTCCTTCTGAAGATTGCGGGACCAGAGCGGCTTTCCCTCGACATCGAACGCCCCCAGGTCGCCCGTTCCATAAAGGAAAAAAGCATTCTTTCCATCGCTCGCGGGCGAAGGAGACGCCCACGTGTTCTGGTTGCGGACAACGCGGTCGGTCGTGGCCACCTGGTTTTTCCAGAGGGTCTTCCCTGTGTTCCGATCCAAACAGATCGCAAACAGGGCGGTTCCTTTCTCCGTCTTTTCCGCCGCATTGATGAAGACCCGGGACCCGATGACCACGGGGGTCGCAGAGCCGTCGTCGCCCTTGAGGGGCACACTCCACAGTACATTTTCCGTGCGGCTGAACTTCTCGGGCAGATTCGTTTCGTCGGACGAACCGTTGTAGTGCGGTCCCCGCCAGTTGGGCCAGTCGTCCGCCCCGGCGCTCGCTACCAGAATCAGGATCAGGAAAAGCCCGACGAATCGGACCCATACGTTTCCTGTTATTCGACTCTCACCGTTCCTTGTGTCGTTCATGGAACCCTGTCCTTTCACGTACATATAAAAATAAAACCGACTGCGCCACCTTATGTGACGCAGTCGAAAAAGTCCAACCAAAACCCAGGAAAAAGTAAAAAGAAGAACGCCGGTCTTCCGAGTCAGAACAACCCGACAATCCGGCCATTTTCATCAATATCCACCTTGTTGCCAGCCAGCTGCGCTCTCGTGCGACCGTGTGAATCTTTACATTATTTAGAATCCTGAGAACTATGAGCGAAGTCATTCACGTTATATGTATCAGTTAATCTGTGACCTTTCCAGCAAAGAACTATGAGAGATCTCTCTGCCAAGCACTCAAAAGTACTCTTCGATACCCACATCTTGTTTTCTATTACTTTCTTGATGATCATCTCTTTCTTTCTGGAGACCAGACTAACAATAATTACAAACAATACGCCAGTAATATGCGAATCCCCCAAAAATAGACTCAGAAGCCCCCCCAATAAAAAAAACATGGCAAAAACTAATATGGAAAAATTACTAAAGCCAGGTGGAATATATATCACGAAAATCATCGGTATTATCCACAAGCAAGACGAATACTGTTTTTCAATAGAAACAGCATAATACAAGAATAAAAGGATTAGCACAATTTCAAGGACCGCAACAAGAGCGACGAATAACTTCGCTATAGGACCCAATGCATAGTAAACTGATCGATAAAAACCCGATATATACCATCCTCCCTCCTTAATTCTCATAACATGACACCAATCTTCATATCGGTATCGCATGCGGGATTCCTCTCAAGTAAACAATGACATGTAACTGGCCGGAATCAGAACAACCCGACAATCCGGCCATTCTCATCAATATCCACCTTGTTGCCTGCCGGTTCCGCGGGCAAGCCGGGCATGGTCATCATGGTCCCACACAGCACATAGAGAAATCCCGCGCCCGCCGACAAACGGACCTCACGCACCGGCACGCGGAAACCGGTCGGGCGGCCCGTCAGTTTCGGCTCATGACTGAGCGAGAGGTGCGTCTTGGCCATACAGATGGGCAGGTGACCAAATCCCCATTGTTTGTATTGGGCAATCTGGGTCCTGGCCTGGGGTTGGATGTCCACGCCGTCGCCTCCATAGATTTCCCGAACGATCATTTCAATCTTTTCCTCGACCGCCATTTCGTCCGGGTAAAGCAGTTTAAACTCACTCGGCATCTCGGCGGCGCGCACCACCGCCTCAGCCAGATCGCGGCCCCCGTCCCCCCCTTTTCCGTGCATTTCGTGGTGAACCGCCGCCTCGACTCCATAACTCATCGCGGCTTCCTTGATCGCGTTGAGTTCGGCTTCCGTGTCGGTGGGGAAACGATTGATCGCCACCACGACCGGAATTCCGTGTTTCCGGACATTCTCGATCTGTTTCTGCAAATTCGGAAATCCCGCCTGGAGCGATTCGAGGTCTTCCTGAATCAACCCCTCGGGCAACGGTTTTCCAGGCACAATCCGGAACTTGCCACTGTGGGCCTTGAGCGCGCGTACCGTACACACCAGAACAGCGGCGGCGGGCTTCAAACCACTGGTGCGGCATTTGATGTTGAAAAACTTCTCGGCTCCAATGTCGGCGCCGAAGCCCGACTCGGTCACCACATAATCGAAGAACCGCAACCCGATCTGGTCGGCCAAAATCGAGGAATTCCCATGCGCGATGTTGGCGAACGGGCCTGCATGGACCAGCGCCAGCGTTCCTTCGAGCGTCTGCATGACGGTGGGTTTGATGGTCTCGACCATGACGGCGGCCATGGCGCCGGCGCATTGGAGATCATCCGCCGTGACCGGCTGACCCGCCTGGTTGGTCCCGATCACGATACGACCGAGACGTTTGCGCAAGTCCTTCAGGTCCGAGGCCAACGCCAGCACGGCCATCGCCTCGGAAGCCACCGCAATGTCGAATCCCGTCTGACGGGGATGGCCATTGGGCTTGCCGCCCAGTCCCACAATCACATCGCGCAACGCCCGGTCGGACACATCCACCACACGCCGCCAGAGAATCGAGTGCGGGTCGAGATTGAGCGGATTCTTCTGAAAGAGCGAATTGTCTATGTAGGCCGCACAGAGGTTGTGCGCGATGGAGACGGCATGGATGTCCCCCGTGAGGTGAAGGTTGAATTCCTCCATCGGGACCACCTGGACGTACCCGCCCCCCGCCGCGCCCCCTTTGATACCAAAGGTCGGCCCCAGACTCGGTTGGCGGATGGTACACACGGCGCTCTTGCCCAGGCGGTTCAACGCCATGGAGAGTCCGACCGTCGTAACGGTCTTCCCCTCCCCCAGCGGCGTAGGCGTTATGGCCGTCACCAGGATGTATTTTCCCCGCGGTTCGCGATCCCGAAGTAAATCGAGAGACAGTTTGGCCTTATGGCGCCCATACGGATCCAGGTATTGCTCCTCAATGCCATAACGGGCGCAAACCGTCTGGATCGGTTCGATCTTCGCGCTCTGAGAAATTTCGATATCGCTTTTCAAGGGTTACACTTCCTCCATCCTGTTTGACAAATCCCCCTCACCCTCCTGCCCGCTGGCACCAGTTGGGAGCATAGAGGCAGGATGCAGTCCGGGTCAAGGCCGAAACCCAATATCTACTTCTGGAATTCAACTCGGAGACAGATTTCGGGATATTGTGCAAATGTTTCCAATCGTTTTCTTCAAAAGTGAGCCTTCCGACCTCAGGCGAACAGGATCGCTTGCCATTCAACGAGTTGTGGAGAGGAGACTGAGGCGCCGAATCTGCATCTCGACATCGAAGGTCCCCGGCACTTCCCATCCCATATTGATCGCGGCAATCCGGAAAAGCCCATCGTCCTCGAGTCCTTTGAGAAATCCTTGAGAGCGCGCTGTGGTGAGTCCCTCGCGGATCAGGGGCAGGAGATCCGCGTCAAAGGTCACCCACCCCTCGTCGTGCGCGCTGGCCGACGTGTAGTGTTCCGAGCCGGGCGTGTAGATGTATTTCCCCGACCCAGCGGTATCGGGAGCGGCATAGGTCGAACTGGTCCGATGGCGATTGTCATAGATCGGCACACCAAACCAGAGGTAATCGCCAAAACCGGGCGAACCTTTTTCCAGATTCTGAACGGAAAGAAAGATCAGGAACTGAGCCGCGTGGAGACGCGGATTGTACCCGTCCGCACGCACCAATTCGGACCGGACGCGCCGCGCCTCACAATGCAGACGCAGAGAAGTCAACGGCCTCAGACGAGGTTGCTCGGCGATCGGTTGCTCCACGAGCAGATGGACCCACGGTTCCTCTGCTCTTCGAGAATGTTCCCCATACTCGGCCGCCGCGTTCACCGCGAGGGAAAGCACACCGTCGCCAAACAAGACCGACCGTGCCGGATTCGCGAGTTGGAACGGCCCTCCGTCTCTCCGTGTGATTGGGGTCGTTGCGTCGAACGGATACCGACTCGACCACTGGGCGAGTTGCCAGACAGGGTTCCCCCCCTCGCTCCCCCGGACAGTTCCGCACTCGACCTTGTTTCCCGGTTCCGGACGCAACAGAACAAAACCCTGCCGAAAAGAGGGATCGCGAAGAAGTTCCGTACCACTCGTCGAATCGGGATGCGGTGTCGCATGAGCCGTCGCAGCGACCGCCACGAGCATACCGGTCGCACACAGAATCCAGACCGCCCCCCAACTCCGCACGTGACCGGCGGGGTGCGGGGGCTCGGAAACACGGTTATGCAGGCGATTCACCGAGAAATACAAAACACTTTGAAACTCAGACATGCACGATCTCCCTCTCGTTTTCCCGTTCAACACAGAAAGGCACGCGATTTCAGAGGGTCCCCTTCTCCCACCGGGTCGAACTGTCAAGAAGGTCCCCGATCCGGTTACGCCAGGCGTAGAGAACCGCCGGGTCGCGAGAATACTCGGAGAGCGATTTCATCAAGGCATCGGGTACCGGCAAGGCCGCTTTCGCCTCCTGCAACCACTGTTTCTGATCGGCCTTCAGCCCCTCCGCCGGGAGTTTTTCCAATTCCTGAATCCGCTTTTCAAGTTGAATCGAATAGGCGTAATCTTCCAGTCCATCGCGGAAATTTTCAAGGCGAATGGTGGGCAGGGGTCTTCCCTCCGGTCCGACACAGGTCCAGGACCCATCGCCGTGGAAGGTCGTCCAACTGCGCGGGTCCCAGTCGGTAAAGGGACCGGATTCGATCGGCTTGCGCGAGTTCCAGATACTGATCTGGTAGTAGAGAAAGCCGTCGGGGCGCATCTTCGCGCTCATCGCCCCCATCAGCAGACGTCCCTCGATGGCCGGGAACTCGATAAACATGTTGGCATAGGGATGTAGCGGCCCACAGCAGATGTACCACCACACCTGTCGGCCCGCCGTGCGGGCTTTGGCCACCTGGTTGGCATCGAATTTTTCGGTGAGGGGACAGAACGCCTGGATGGACTGAAGAATCGAATCCACGCCATACTTTGGATCGCGCGTGGTGGTCATCAGCAGCGCATCGGGGAACTCCTGTCTCAGGATTCCAGCGGCTTTCTGAACCACCGGGAAAAAGGCCTCGTCCACTTCGTCGCACCCATAGATATAGGCGTGGTCCAGAAGTCCCCGTTTTTTCGCCTCGGCGTACGCCTCACGAAGCCGGGGCAGATGCCCCTCGCGCCATTTTGTTTCGGCGTCCGGTTCGGAACCCGGATACTCATAATATCCCAGATTGAACATCCCCAACCGCCCCTGGTCGTGCAACCGCGACAACATCTCAAAATCAGGCTGGGCTCTATGATAGAGACTGTCGTAACTGATGTAATAGTCGGCCAGGAAATCCACCCACTCCGTTTTGTGCTTTCTCCAGGCATTGAGCGGATAACTCTCCGACTTCCGCCACTCGGCCTGCTCCTGTTTCGTCGTCTCCAGGGGGGATTCGTCCGGCGCAAAGGTGATCGCCAGAGGCAGGGGACTCTGTTTGGGAAGCGTGAAGGCTCGAACCCGAACCCGCAGTTTCAGAGAAACCGGCGCAATCCCTTCACCCGAAATCGTGAGGGAACCACTGTACAGACCCGCAGGCTGATCCTCGGGCGCGTTGACCCGAATCCAGAACGATTGCAGATCGCCCGATGCGATGTTGATCGGTCCGAGAAAATTCAAGATCGGATCGGGCCACCAGCCAACCTGGGACGATCCGTAGCGGGGAACGCTCTTCGTCTCGACATATCCCATCACATCGCATTGGATGTTTTCCCGTTTCAGGACCTCCCCCGTGGAGGACTTCAATTCTCCGACCTGAACCGATACCCCCTCCAGGCTTTTTTCCGTCGGTTGGACGAGAACCTGGAAACTCTCTTTTTCCCGCCGAGCCAGACAGATTTCCACCTCCCGAACCGGTTGGAGAGAAAACGAACCCTCTCGGGGCAGGATCTTCTCCATTGATGTGGCCGTCCCTACCAGAACGTCCGAAAAGGGGAACCCCGCCCGGGCAAACGTCACCTGAGAACGCACCAGTGCGACCACCCCTTCAACCCGTCCCGGAAACCGTTCCAGTTCCGCCTGAATACGCCCCATCTGTTCAAGGGAAAGGTTTCCGGAAGCCAGGTCGGTTCGAATCTGTTTCAGGCGCTCGAAAAACACCGTAAAACGCGGTTCGACGGTTTTAGCCAGATCCGCGTGGTCACGCGCAAGGGAACGCGCGATCTCCAGCGACTGGCTGGCCACCGCCTCTCTCTCGGAGAGGGTCTGTGCCTGAAGGGCGGCCAACTGCCGGACAAAATCCGCCCCAGGCTCGGCGGGAAGCGATTCCCCGGCTTTTAACAAAGTCACATGGTCCAGATAGAGCGTCAGATCCGATTTGGGACGTTCGGTGAAGAAATGGAGCAACGCAATGTCCGCCCGGTTCACGGTGGAAGGGAAAGACTCAAGGGAAATCACAAAACGACGATGCCCCCGAATCGGCAGATCGAACGAATAATCCAAACCCTGACGAAAGGGCACCTTGCTGTCGGAACAGTGCATTACGAAAGAATGCCGCTCGATATCCGGATTGACCAGGTCCACCACCAGCCGGTCGTACGACGACCAGTCCGTGACCGGCGGTTTGACCTCAAAGGCGGGCCATTCGGGCAGTCCCTGCCGCCAGGCGGGAGTGGCAAAGACCAGCGAAGAAGCCCCGGACGTCGCAAACGAGGGGGATCGCTTCAGATGTTTTGCCTGCTCGGGCAGGCTTTTCCACGCGCTCACTTCCGCATCCGTCTCGAAATCGAACAACGGGGTAGATGCAGGCAATGACACATTCAGCACACCAAACAGACAAAACAGACAGACGCGAATCCACATTTTACGTTCCCCTCCTCACCGGATGGTTTCAGATTCCTCGGAATTCCGATTTTTTTCTGATGGAACCTATAGCACTTGACTTCAGATTTGGAAAGACTGAAATCGAATCTCAGGAACTGGAAGGAACATCAATAAAAGCAAGGTTGAAGGAATCAAATCGAAATAATTGGCATTCCCCAGGCCGATTGTCTATGCTCATCGAGTGGGAATGCCCGGAATTGCAGAATGAACGGATTCTGCGGCACTCTCTATCCACATCGCGCCACGAACAGGGAGAACGCTTCATCATGGAATACCAGGAATGCCGGATCGGACGCACGTTTGTGGCCCGGCTTGAGGAAGGCGAATCGCTTTATGCGGAAATCGAAGGCCTCGCCGAGAAAGAATACGTCCAGTGCGCTTCCGTCCTCATTCTGGGAGGGATTCGGCGCGGAGGCGTAATCACCGGTCCCGCCAACCCGCACTCGTTGGAAAATCTTCAACCAATGGTCCAACGCTTCGACGACGCGCGGGAAATCGTCGGTGTCGGAACCCTGTTTCCCTGCGAAGGGAAACCGTCGCTCCACCTGCACGCGGGAATCGGGCGTGAGGACAAAGCCCTCGTGGGGTGTCCGCGCGAAACGGCGGATTGCTTCCTGATCCTGGAAGTCGTTATCATCGAATGGCTCGGCCTGAACGCCGAACGCGTTCGCGACCCGGAAACGGGCTTTCACCTGTTGACTCTGTTGAGAGGGTAACACCCGATTCGCCAATACCCGCATGCGGGTCATCCAAATTCACTTGAAAGAAAGAACCGCCACATGGCCTGGGGAAGAAAAGAAAAAGAGCCGAAACGTCCGACAAAACCGAAGGCAAAGGCGAAAGCGCCCGCCAAAGCCACCGGAGGGAAGGCTCCCGCCAAAACCGCCAGCGGGAAAGCAGCCGGCAAGCCTGCGAGAGGGAAAGCGACCGACAAAGCCCTTGGCGGAAAACCCAAGCCATTGGAGAAAAGATCCCGGAGAGAGACTCCGGAGGAGAAGCCCTCTGCCGCCGCTCCACGCCGCATGAGCCGACTCTCGCACATCCTGAGCACGGCGGGGCTGGCACTGAAGAAAGGACTGGGGCAGAACTTTCTCGTTAACCAGGGCGCGCTTCAGAAAATCGCCACCTCAATCACACCCGATCCGCATTCGCTGGTCCTCGAAATCGGGTGCGGCCTGGGGAACCTGACAGAACTGATCGCGCCCCACGCGGGCGGCCTTCTGGCAGTGGAACTCGACGAACGGTTCCAGTCCATCCACGAACGCGAACTCCTGCCGATGGGCAATGTGCAGGTTCTCTATGCCGACTTTATGAAGGTGAACCTCCAGGAGGTGTTGGAAAACACCGTGAAGAAAACGCCCGCGCTGGCCGAGGCTGGCGAGACACTCAATATCCGAATTGCGGGCAACATTCCCTACCACCTGACATCCCCCATCCTGTTCAAGTTGATCGCGTCTCCGGTCGAGTTCGCCTCGATCTGTCTTCTGATGCAGCGCGAAGTGGCTCACCGGCTGTCCGCTGCGCCGGGCCATCGCAATTACGGCATTCTGGCCGTAAAGATTCTCACGCGTTACAAAGCGGAAACCCTCTTCACCGTCTCGCCGGGCAGTTTTCTTCCCCCGCCCAAGGTCCACTCGGCGCTGGTGCGCCTGACCCCGCGCCCAGGCGGTCCCCTCATTGCCGATCCGAGGGAACGCGAGTCTTTCTTTGCCTTTGTGGACGCGGCCTTCGCGCAGCGGCGCAAGTTTATGAGCCGTTCCCTGATGGCGGCCAGTCACGGGCAACTCACCAAAGAACAGGTTGCCGAAGCGCTGACCCGGCTGGGGCTGGACCTCAACCTGCGCGCCGAAGATCTGTCGCCGGAACAATTGCTGGAAGTCTTTCGGGCGCTTGGGAAACCGGCCCTCGAGTCGAACCGGAAGTCGTATCTCGACTAACCATCCGGAACTCTTCAGCCGTTCTCTGTTTGAAGTTTTCCAAACCCGAATTCTCTGTAGGGGCGGGTTTGAAACCCGCCCCTACGATTCTTTCCTCAGATTGCCCCCCCTTCTCTGGGAGGTGGGGCGGGCAAAAGGCTTTCGACAATCCGGCAACAATCGAAGATGTTCAGAGGGACGACTCTCCTATCTCCACACTGTCGGTCCGAAGTTTTTCCAGAACGGCTTTCCGTCCGAGTTTCGGCAGGGTTCGCGCACGTTTCTGTTGTGGGGTCACGCGGCACAAGTCCCCGAAGGGACAGTGCATGTTGCAAGCCGTAAAACTCCCGATCCGGACAGGTGAAACGGCAATGCGACAGGCGCGAATCTGCGTGACCCAATCCGCCGCCCGGTCGCAAGCCTGATCCAGAATTTTGCCGAAGGTTTCCGACTCCAACCAGTCACCCGATTGTGCGGGAATTCCATCTTTCTTCAGTTTGACCGAGATAAAAGGCGATCCCTCCCCGGGTTGCAGGGAACAGAAAGAATCCAGCGCGTTGAGGTTGAACACGCCGCGCATTTTGATCGGAGCTGTGGCCGAGTCACTGTCGAACCGCGGGGAGACACTCGATCCGGAAAACTCGATCTTTTTCTCGGCCTTCTTGCGCAACGGGAAAAAGAACGCGCCCGCGGGTTCCGCCATCAAGTCGGGATTGTCCCGAAACGCCACCAGATAGAGGGGCAATTGCAACGCCAGCCCCTCCCACACCTCATGGAGATCCAATTTCTTTTCACTGCTCTTGAAGTCCAGAATCCGAACCCGCCAACGCCCCTGGGTATCCCGGGCCAGATCCACTCGATCCATCCGGCCCCGGAGAAACAGCTTTTCTTCCCCCAAGTCCAATTCCAGCGCCTTGCAGGCCGAATGATCGAATCCGAACTCAAATTCGGCCGCAGCCTGGGCAAAACGACTGGCCGCCCCCTCCGCACAACAGGTTTTCAGAACATCTCCGAGTTGCCGCCGGGCGCGGGCGCTGAAAAACGCCACCCGTTGCCCCCGTTGAGCCGCCCGATACAGGTGTTCCTGATTCAGTTCTTCAATCGCCCGATCCAGCGCCTCAAACGTTTTTTCCTGGGGAACCTCGCCCCAACTCAGGATTTCCGAATTGAATCCACACCGCAGCAAGGGTTCTGGAGCCGCCTTTCCCCATACCGGGGCCAATATCCCGAAAACCCGTTCGAGAATCGCATGGTGGAAGTTACCCAGATCCTTTGACTGGAGTTCAAACTCTTCGCGTTCCTTCAGGCGCAGCAGGTTCTCGGCATAATACTTGAAAGGACACTGGGCATACCGCTCGAGGCGGGAGACCGTCATCGGCTCTGTGTCCAGTTTGACCATGCGTTCCCGCACCCACCTCTCCAGCGATTCGGAACGCCCCACCGATGCGGCCCGGCGGACACGCCTCAGACGCTCCGAAGTACCGGACTCCCGATCCAACAGACATTCCAACGCGTTCCACGCCGCGTTCGGCGTCTGGTCTTGAAACGCCCCCTTTCGCCGCATGACCCCCTCGAGCGCCTGACCGGGGCGCTCGACCGCGCCGATGTCGTCCTGAAGCCAGGCGTGTCCGATCCGACAAAATTGCACCGGAGGTTCACAGTTGGCTCCCGATTCCCGGAAAACACGGATAAACCCGGAAGGCGCCAGCGCTTTTCCCCGTTCATCGGCCAGAGCATAACTGGCCCAGACCTTCTGCGAGGCGCGCGTCAGGGCGACATAGCCCAGATACCGCTCGTGAAACAACCGCACCTGCGAGGAAGGCGCCAGTTCCATCCGCGCCTTTTCCGACAACAAATGGCGGTCGGAATCGGAAAGAATGACGTCAGACATGGGAATCTTGGGAAAGAGATGCTCGTTCAACCCGAGGATAAACTGGGCGCGCACCTCCGGCTGACGCGAACGCTCGATCGTCCCGATCAATACCTGATCGAGCGCCGGGGGCGCAATCCCGAGCGTCAGACTCTCCAGACCTGTTTCCAGTGTCGAGACCAGGTCAAAGAGCGGGAAAGCCTCCCCCGCCAGACTGCGCTCCATCTCACCTAAAAGCCCCAGAACCGCGTCCCAGACCTGTTCGTGTTCTTCGGCCAGATCAAGATTCCCCTCCGAACGAGCCTGACGGACCCATTCCTCCATGATTCCGTCACAATTCAGAGACGTGAGCAATTCGACCAACGCCCGCACGAACGTGCGGACATCCCCTTTCGGCCCTTCTGCGTCGTCTCGCAGTACGGCCTGTAATTGGCCAAGCGGTGCCAGAGCGCGGCGGCGGATTTGTGAAAGGGCCTTCGATCCCTCCTCTTTTTCCGTCCGGTTTTTCGAAGAGGCCACTCGAATGGGTACCGCTTTTTCGGAGAGCCATTGGGCCATTCCCCGCCAGCCGAACTCGATAACCTGATTCTCGATCCGGTCGGCTTCGTCGCGGGTCAACGGGGCAAAATCCGTCTTCAGGTACCGCACCACATCCTCGGCGGCCCAGCGCCCCGTCAGAACACGGAGGGCCGACCGGATCAATTCGACCAGCGGGTGGTGTCCCATCCCCCGGCGCTGATCCAGGAAGAACGGGATCTCGTGGCGGGCAAACGCAGCCCGGATCAACGCCTCGTAAGGCTCCAGATCGCGAACCGTCACGGCGATATCGCGAAAACGGGTCCCCTCGACCCGGCACAGACGCCGAATGGCGCGGGCCGCCGCCTCGACTTCAATCCGGCGCGAAGCGGCCTCGACACACACCAGGGGAGGCAGTATCTCGGGCAACGCCGACAACGGTTCCGGAAGACACAAACCGGCCTCCTGAGTGCCGACGGCCACCATTGAACAGTGGCACAGTTGGGCCTCCAACTGTGCCAGGGCCGGAACGCTCGAATAGCGGGTGGGATGGTCGGTCGCCGGCAGACAGAGCGGTTCTTCCACCTCGACCCCGGCTTCAAACGCCAATGCCAGGACACGCCGACAGGTCTCCTCATTCTGAGCGAAGAGGCGCGTTGAATCGCCGTTCCCCTCCCCGTCTCCCCGATCCGCCGGGTCCAGGAGCAGCGACATCCGAACCCGGGCCGCTTTCTTCAGGATGGCTTCCACCACACGCAACTCCTGGGGCATGAAGGAGGAAAAACCGTCCACCCAGACTTCCGATTGCGCCAGCAGGTTCGACTGCTCGATGCGTCCGGCCAACTCGTTGAGAAAATGATCGGGATTGCCAAACTGCTCGCCGAGCCGCTTTTCCCAGGCGCGCCCGATGAGTTCCAGGTCGTGCAGTTTCCGCGCCAGTAACGACTCGCCCAAGCCCGCCGCCTCCAGATCGGAAAACCGAGCCTTGAGCGAGTCCATCGAGTGGCGGAATTGGGCCAGTTCCGTAAAAGTCCGGGCCAGACGGGCGATAAAGCCACTCTCACGGGCCGATTGCGCAAAAATCTGCAACTCGTCGCGATGCTCCGCCACCAGGGCGCGCAGGAGCATCTGGCGCCCCTGCTCGCTCAAAAAATCGAAAGCCGCTCCGCCGGTTTCGCTCAACACCAGGTGAGCCAGTCGCTTGAACGAGACAACCTGGGCGCGCGCAAAGCCCTGGATACCCGGTTCGCGCAGAAGAGCCGCCTCAGCCTGAGCCGTGGCCTGCTCGGGCAGGAGAAACCACAGAGACGGACGCGCCGGACGGGAATCCTGACGCAACCGCGCCACAATCTCCTGCTGACACCGAAAGGTTTTGCCACTGCCGGCCCGGCCCAGATAGAATTGCAGACTCATGGTCTCCCTCCCTTGTCCCCACTCATAACACGCGCCACCCAGTCCGGCAATCTCTGTTTCTTGAGTCCGCCGTTTCCGAGAAAAGAATTGACTTCCCCCGGCTCTTGGTTCATATCTTCAACGGGCTTGATTGCCTCTCCCGAAGGAAGGAAATACCCGTGCCGAGCGCTCCTACAGCTCTCCCGTTCCTGCGTATTCAACCCCAGAAGGGGTGGATCAAACTGAACCTTGCGGAAATGTGGCAAAACCGCGAGTTGCTCTATTTCCTCTCCTTGCGCGACATCACAGTCAAGTACAAGCAGACCCTACTGGGCGTGTCGTGGGCCATTTTCAATCCCATCCTGAACACCTTTATTTTTACCGTCATCTTCGGCATGGTCTCGAAACTGCCCACCGACGGCTTGCCCCAGCCCGTCTTTTACATGGCCGGTCTGATCATTTGGAAATACTTCGCCGACGCCCTCACGGGGGTCAGTAACAGCATGGTGGGCGCCAGCCATCTGCTCACAAAAATCTACTTCCCCCGCCTCTTCATCCCCCTCAGCCTGTGTATCGCCTACCTGATTGACCTGTTGATCGCATTCGTGCTCCTGTTGATCCTGATGGCCTGGTACAAACTGGTCCCAACTGTGGCTATCGTTTTTCTGCCCGTGCTCGTGCTCATCGCCATGGGAACCGCTTTGGGGGTCGGGCTGTTCTTCGCCGCACTCAACGTGCGGTTCCGCGACGTGAAAATGCTGGTGCCGTTCCTGATTCAAATCTGGATGTATGCCACGGTGATCTTCCCGTTCAGCAAGTTGCCGGCGGACTGGGGCAATTGGCGTTACCTGTGGGGTCTGAACCCCATGTCCGGCGTCGTCGAGGGGTTCCGCTGGTGCCTGCTGCACCACCGGATGCTCAGTGAAGTCAACACCGTCCTCCTGAACCCCGGTTCAATCCCGGAAAAGGTCCAGATGGTCGAGGGGTTTGCTCAAAAAATAGTGGTCAAGGTACTGGAAGACGGCACCATCCAGACCCGGCTGATCGAGTCGGCTCTGCTGTTCAAGGAACCGCCCCTGATCCTCCTGGCCATCGGGGTGCCGGTCATGTGCCTCTTCCTCCTGGGCGGGTTGTTCTTCTTCCGCCGGGTGGAAAACCAATTCGCGGATATTGTTTAAGCATCGGTTTGACAGAAACGGTCTAACATGGGAAACGACACAGCCATACACATCGAAGGACTGGGGAAACAGTACCGGCTGGGCGAGGGGCTGGACCTGAGCCGGACCTTTCGTGAGACCGTGATGGATCTTCCCCGGATTATGAAAAACACCTTGCGCAGTTCGGCGAAGAAGGTTCAGGCAAAACTCCGCAACGACCACCTCGACGACTCGCATTTCTGGGCGTTGCGCGATATCAATCTGGACATTAAAAAAGGGGAAGTGACCGGCGTCATCGGACGCAATGGAGCCGGAAAATCCACCCTCTTCAAAGTGCTCTCCCGCATCACCTCCCCCTCGACCGGATATGCCGACATCCACGGCCGGGTGGGCGCATTGCTCGAGGTCGGAACCGGCTTTCACCAGGAACTCACCGGACGCGAGAACATCTATCTGAACGGCGTGATCCTGGGGATGCGGAAAGCCGAAATTGACGAGCAGTTCGACAAGATCGTGGCCTTCTCTGAGACCGAAAAATTCCTCGACACACCCGTCAAGCGTTACTCGAGCGGGATGCGGGTGCGCCTGGGGTTTGCCGTCGCGGCCCACCTGGCCGTGGACATCCTGATCGTGGATGAGGTCTTGTCCGTCGGCGATGCGTCTTTCCGCGAGAAAAGCATGAGCCGCATGGAAAGCGTCTCGAACGAAGGCAAGACCGTTCTGTTCGTTTCCCACAACATGTCGGCGATCCGCAGCCTCTGCAAGCGCGTCATTTTGCTCGACAAAGGGCAGGTCGTGCTGGACGGCCCCACGGAAGAGGTGATCTCGACCTACCTGGACAAGCATTTTGCCAGCCACGGGGAACAGGTCTGGCCCACCCTCGAAGAAGCGCCTGGGGATGATGTGGTCCGGCTCAAAAGCGTCCGCCTGCTCGATCCCGCCACCCGCCAGACCGAGGTGGACTTTTCCTGCAACCAGCCGATCAACCTGGAAATCGAATATGAAGTCCTGAGACCGGACTTTCTGACCTCGCAATTCCAGATCCGGGACCTGTCCGGAACCACGCTCTTTTTCGCCGGAGAATTCCAGGATCTCACCTGGAAAGACAAAGAGCATCCTGTCGGCGCCCACAAAGCCGTGTGCCACCTTCCCGCGAACCTCTTCACCGACGGTTCCTACACGATTGACGTCAATATCCTGAGTGTCCCCCACCTGATCCGCGCCACCCAACTGGATTCCCTCTCCTTCCGCGTCAACGACGATTACTCGCTAACCGGCGCGCGCGGTTATCGCACCGACTCGAACTGGCCCGCCGTGGTCGTCCGGCCCAAGTTCGAGTACAGCCTCTACCACAACGGAATACCGGTGAACCGGTAAACGCCTTCTTCTGTTTTTCCCCATTTTTCAGGACTGTTGTGCGATTTTTTCGACTCTTTACTTGACATTCAACGCCCGCTGCGCAATATAGGGCATGCGCCTGTGCCGAAGTGGCGGAATGGCAGACGCAGAGGACTCAAAATCCTCCGAGGGCAACTTCGTGTGGGTTCGACTCCCACCTTCGGCACCAACAGAATATCAAGAGAATCAACGCTCTGAAAAAGAGCAGGCTCAGGGCCGTCGGGTATCAAACCGGCGGTTTTTTGCTATTTTGGGCATTCGCTGGGCACAAATTGGGCACACGGCCTTCAGTGTCCATCTAGATTGGCGATACTGGAAGATTATTCTATTCCAAAAATTGAACCCCAAACGGGAAATCCATGAACGAGGCGAAAGAGCGCGGCGCGGTCGGAATACTCGGACTTTCTTCCCCTGATTCGCAGCTGGCAGGAAGAAAGACTTTCCCGTGGGAAGATTACGGACAGGCTGAATCAGGAAGACCAAAGACCCGGCGCGGCATGGCGTCTTCAGCGGTCCATATCAAGTGGATTCTCGACCGGGCGGGCGCATGACCAAAACGTAAATCCATGCAGCAAAATTGGTGGGAAATTTCGGGAATATCCAAACCACAAGCGAATAACGGGAAAATGTATAGGCAGGACAGGAGAGATATAACATGACTGAAGACAATCCGGGAAGGGCTGAAAATTCCAACACGCCGCATGAAACGATAGATGAAATGGCGAAAGGTGAAAACAGAAAGAGCATAATTGACCCGCCACAAATGTCCCAGATTTTTGGTGGCATTGGTGTTGGCTACTTATTATTCTTCATGCTGCTCATGCTGTCCCTTACCCTCTACAGGGTTCTAAGACCAGAGTCGAGGACTGTGGCCTCAAATCCTACCACGCCGAGTGAAATGCTGGTTAAATTGGCTAAGGACAATGATAAGACTGTCCGGTGGAGCGTAGCAAAACATTCTAACACACCACGTGAAACATTGGTTGAATTGGCAAAGGACAATGATGTGGGTGTCCGGTGGAACGTGGCAAGGAATTCCAACACGCCGCGAGAAACTCTGGTTGAATTGGCTAAGGACAAAGATATTGCTGTCCGAGAGGTCGTGGCAAGGAATTCCAATACGCCGCATGAAACGCTGGCAGAACTGGCGAAGGATGAGAAAGTGGATGTTCGGCTGGCCGTGGCAAAACATTCAAATACACAGCGTGAAACATTGGTTGAGTTGGCAAAGGATGAGAATGAGTATATCCGGCTGGCAGTGGCTAAGAATCCCAACACTTCACCAGAAACGCTGGCAAAACTGGCAAAGGATAAGAGTGAGGGGGTCAGGCTGGTAGTGGCTCAAAATCCCAACACTCCCAGCAGGTGATTGAAGGCCACAAGACCCGGCACGGAGCGAAATTTACAGTGGTCCAAATAAAGCGGATTCTCGACCGGGCGAGGGGAAACCGCCCTCCCTCCCCCCTCTTTTCCTGCAACCCTCAAATCGAAGTCCCCAAATCCGGCGCCAGATGGTGGACGTAGCCTAAAGCCACCAGACGCGCGAAGGCGGCTCGAACCGGTTCGGGGATCTCCTGCGCCACCTGGAAACCTTTCTCCGGGTAATACCGAATGCGCTGCAAGTCCCCCACCATGATATGCACCACCGCTTCCGGCGTGATTTCCTCGTTGGGATACTCCTCGAACGGGATCGGAGGCGAAGTCACGATCAGGCGCTTGTGGGGCCAGTGGACCCGGGCGGTGGCCCAGGTGCGGCGCTCCATATAGGGCTTCTGCACCAGGATGGCCGTTTCCGCCGCAATCCCCTGCGCTTCGAGCAGCCGTTGCGAGAAAAGAATGTTTTCCCCGGTGTTGGTGGATTGATTTTCGATCAGGATTTTTTCTCGTGGCAGCCCCAGAACCTCGGCCCGTTCGGCGAAGAGTTCCGCTTCAGGCCGGGTCCAGCAATCGCGCGTGAGGTTGCCCAGACCGCCCGAGAAGACAATCCACGGCGCCCAGCCCTCCATTGCCAGATGCGCGCCCCAATCGGCGACCCGCAGATCGTGGCTCCCCAGGACCACGATACAATCGGCCTTCTCCAGTTGATGGTTCAGGTGGTGGTAGTCCCAAACGATCCGTGCCAAAGATTTCACTTCAGGATTCAATTCAAGATGGGGTTTCGTCATCATGGGGGCTCGATTCAAGGAATTTCATGATCAGTTGCATTCAAAATGACACGATCCGGGCGGCATCCGGAAACCATCTTCCATCTCTTTGTGAGAGTCCTTTTTGAAGGAAAAGAACCGAAGAAAAACAGACGGGATAACGGGATTTACAGGATGTGGCAAGATTCGATTCGTATCCTGTTGATCCCGTCCCGTTTGTCTGGTTCTGTTCCGAAAGAGTCCTTCTCGTTCATATCTTTCTGAATACAACTGGGGATCAGGCAGAGACAAAGACATCCGCGTCTGAACGGTGAGACCCAGGCAAAAATACAAAAGCCGCGTCCAGAAGACTACAACTTTCTGGACGCGGCCTGGAAAAGAACCGAACTCAAAGGACCTCGCGGTCCGGCTTAATGGCGATGGCGATCCGAACGTCCACCCCGGTCTCCACCGCGATCTCCACCGCGGTCCGAGCCACCGCGATCCACGGAGTCTCTGGAACCGCGATCGTGATGATGCGGCTTACCGCCGCCTTCCGATCCACCACTGCGCGGCGGACGGCTGGAACGCTCTGAACGCTCTTCCTGGGGCGGGGGCACAAAGTTCGGGTCGTCGCGCAGGGCTTCCTTGCGGCTCAGACGCACGCGGCCGGTCGGGTCAATCTCGATGCACTTGACCTTGATGATGTCGCCCTCGCGGCAAATGTCGGTGACCTTCTCGACGCGGCTGAAATCGAGCTCGCTGACATGGACGAGACCGTCTTTCTTCGGCAGGATTTCGACGAAGCAGCCGAACTCGGTGATGCGCACCACCTTGCCGTTGTAGATGCGGCCCACTTCGGGCGAGGCGGTCAGGTCAATAACCATCTGGCGGGCGGTTTCCATCGCGGCCCGATCGCTCGTGCAGACGAAGACCGTTCCGTCTTCCTGCACGTCAATCTTGGCGCCGGTCGAGTCCTGAATGCCGCGGATATGCTTGCCCGACGGTCCGATGAGGTCACCGATCCGCTCGGGGTCAATCTTGACGATCTCGATGCGCGGCGCCCAGGGCGAGAGTTCCGTGCGCGGCGTGGGCAGGGCCTCTTCCATCTTGCCCAGGATGTGCAGACGTCCCTGGCGGGCCTGTTCCATCGCCTGGCGCATGATTTCGAGGCTCAGTCCGTCGCACTTGATGTCCATCTGCAGGGCCGTGATGCCGTCGCGCGTCCCGGCGACCTTGAAATCCATGTCGCCGAGGTGATCTTCCATCCCCATGATGTCGGTCAGGATGGCCACGGCGTCCTTGTCTTTGATCAACCCCATCGCCACGCCCGCCACCGGCGCCTTGATCGGCACACCGGCTTCCATCAGCCCCAGACAACCGCTGCAAACCGAGGCCATCGAAGAGGAACCGTTGCTTTCCGTGATTTCAGACACCACGCGAATGGTGTAGGGGAAAATGGATTCCTCGGGGAGGATCGGCGCCAGGGCGCGCTGGGCCAGCATGCCGTGTCCCAGTTCGCGACGGCCCGGCCCCATGATTCGGCGCGTTTCGCCAACCGAGTACGAGGGGAAGTTGTAGTGGAGCAGGAAACGCTCGCTGGACAGCCCCATCAGGTCGTCCACTTTCTGCTGGTCGCCGATGGTGCCCAGCGTGACGACGCCGAGCGACTGCGTCTGGCCGCGCGTGAAGAGCACCGAACCGTGCGTGAGGGGCAGAAACGGCAGGGTGATCTGGATGGGGCGCACTTCGTCGAGTTTGCGGCCGTCGGCGCGCACCCGGTCCTGAAGGATCATCTGGCGCACCGCGCGCTTGAAGAGCGACTCGAAGGCTTCTTCGATCTGGCTCTTGAGATTTTTGTACTTCGGTTCTTCACCCGGCGCGGAAGCGAACCGCTGGGTCAATTCCTCGACCACGCGGCGGCGCAGGGCGTCTTCGCCCTCCTCGCGGGCTTTCTTGTCCTGAATCTGGCGAACGGCCGTACAATCGGCGCCGGCCAATTCTTCGACAGCCGCTTCGATTTCGGCGACCACGTGCGGTTCCTCGAAAAGGATTTTCTCCTTGCCACACAACGCGACTAATTGCTCGAAACCCGCGACAAGTTCCTGAATGCTCGCATGGCCCAGTTGCAACGCCTCGAGCATCTGTTCTTCGGTCAGGAACTTCGAACCGCATTCGACCATGGTGACGGCCGCTTTCGTGCCGCCGACCACCAGGTCCAGCGTTCCGTTTTCACGTTCTTCGAAGGTCGGGTTGACGACCAGTTTTTCGTCCACCCGCCCGATGCGCGCACCCGCCGCCGGGCCAGAGAGGGGAATGTCGCTGATGGCCAGCGCCGCGGTGGCGGCGTTGATGGCCACGACTGCCGGCGGATTGATCTGGTCCATGGCCAGAACGGTCAGATAGACCTGCACGTCGTAACAGAACCCCTTGGGAAACAGGGGCCGGATCGTGCGGTCAATCAGACGGGCATTGATGGTTTCCGCGGTGCTGGGCCGCCCTTCACGCCGGAAGAAGTTGCCGGGGATACGGCCCACGGCGTAGTGTTTTTCGCGATAGTCCACCGTCAGGGGGAAGAAATCGGCGTTCTCGATGGGTTTGGACGACCGGACCACGTTGGCCATGACGACGGTATTGCCTACGCGGGCCAGAATGGAACCATGCGCCTGCCGGGCAATGTGGCCCGTCTCGAGGACCAGGGTTTTTTCTCCACCAAAGGGGATCGTGACGGTGTGTTTGCTGATGGCGCTGGAACCGAAGGGGATGGCTTCGGTTTGTGTTTCGACTGCTTCACTCATGTTGTGTCAACCTTTCCTGCCGAATCCGGCGCGCAACAAAACACAGAAACCAAGCAAAGCGCATGCAAAGAAGGCTACAAGCCAAAACACGCGACTCTTCTTTGGAGGGGAAACGCATCCCTCCTCAAGAAAGTCGCTGCTGGCCGCCCTTCCAGCGTTGCGCTCACCTGGACTCCTGCCGCTTGCCGCACGGGTCCGACATGTATCTGACTTACTTCTCGGGGTTTTAAAACCCAAGGTCCGCCCGCTTGACAGCCAGACCTTCGATTTTAAAATCCCGATGCCACATCAGATTTGCCGGTTCCGGAAACGGAAGTGTTTGGGATATGAAATCGCGTCCGCTCAAGCGGGCGCGTTTGTGCCCTTTTTCCAGAAACCGTCCCGCCTGATCTCAGACGGGACGGTTTCGAGAAACGTGTCCGCTGGCTCTTAGTGACGCAAGCCGAGGCGGGAAATCAATTTACGGTACCGTTCGATATCCGTCTTGGAAAGGAACTCGAGCAAGCGTTTGCGCTTGCTGACGAGAACCAGCAACCCACGGCGCGAGTGATGATCCTTACCGTGCGTCTTAAAGTGCTCGGTCAGGTTCTTGATGCGTTCCGTGAGAATGGCCACCTGGACTTCGGGCGAGCCTGTATCCGTGGGGTGGGTTTTGTACTGCTCAATGACTTCTTTTTTCTTTTCCAATGTGATCGACATATCCGGTTTACCCTCCGGGGAACGGGGTAGGATGAAGGGCACAAGGCCCTGTAAGCGCCGGTCCGTCCAACCAGCGGATTAGCATTAGAACAAACCCCCGGGGAACTGTCAACAACTATTCCCGCCACTGAAAAGTGGCCCTGATCCTCTTCAGGTTTCTGTCGCCCCTCCGGGGCTTGATCTTATTTTCGTTCTTTTCCGGGGGTTCCCTTCGGTCACCCCGGCTACTGACCGTCGCCCCCTCCGGGGGCTGAAAACCTCGATAATTTGATCTCTTCCAATCCTTCAAACGTGAGGCTGAAGAATCAAGGAAAGTGGAATTCGGAGGAAATACGTTCGAGATTTCCCATTGCGAATAAAAGTCGGGCGTGGGTAAAATACCGCCGGTTGATCTCAATCATATGAGGACAACCCGTCATTCCAATCGTCGAACGGCCAGTTCATGACCTCCGTTTCTTCCACTTCCCCCCCTTCGTCTCCCAAGAAAATGACCGCTCACTTTACGCTTCAGAGTAAAGATACGGACGGAGGAGCCGTTCTGGCTCTGACGGGGCAATTGAATACCGCGTCGGTGTCGAATCTTTGGACATCGGCCATGACACTGATCGAGAAAACCGGACGCAAAAAGATCACGGTGGACGCCTCGGGCCTGGAATACTGCGATGGGGCCGGGATTGGCCTTTTGTTCGAGTTGCGCAAGAAGCAGAGGCTTCTGGGAGGCGAGATGGAGATCATCCATCTCGCCGATTCGTACCGGCGGGTTTTCGATCAGTTCATTCCGGGTGAATTCCAGGGGGAACGCCACCAACCCAAACGGGAACATTCGGCTATCGAGGAAGCGGGGCGATCCACGCTCTCGTTTCTCGAGGACGCGCACGAACTGATCTCGTTCCTGGGCGAATTGACCTCCGCGCTCTGGCACACCTGCCGCCACCCCCGGCGGGTTCGGTGGAGCGATACACTTCTGGTGGTCGAGACGGCCGGCGCCAACGCCCTGCCTCTGGTTTTGCTGATCGGATTCATCGTGGGGCTGGTCATGGCCTTCCAGTCAGCCGTCATTTTGCGTTCTTTCGGCGTGGAGATCTATGTGGCGGACCTCATCGCCAAATCCATGCTGCGCGAGTTAGGCCCCCTGATGACGGCGATCATCCTGGCGGGTCGTTCCGGTTCCGCCTTCGCCGCCGAACTGGGAACCATGCAGATCAACGAGGAAATCAACGCGTTGAAGACGATGGGATTGAACCCTGTCCGGTTTCTCGTGGTGCCGCGCGTTCTGGCGACTACGTTTATCACCCCGCTCCTGACCCTTGCTTCGAACCTGCTGGGGATACTCGGGGGCGCCGTCGTTCTGATTTTGATGGGAACGCCTATCGTGGCCTATTTTAATGAGGTGATCAAGGCCTCCGACCTGATTGACGTGCTGGGGGGGTTGGTGAAGGCAACCGTCTTCGGGCTGCTGGTGGCCGGCATCGGGTGTCTGCGCGGGTTGCAGACTTCGAGCGGGGCGAGCGCCGTGGGCGCCTCGACCACCAGCGCGGTGGTGAGCGGGATTGTCCTGATCGCCCTGAGCGATGCATTCTTTTCCGTTCTTTACTATTATCTGGGTATCTGACACGAGTCTTTTATGACGGATCTTCTCCCCACTTCCTCCAACCCAGATTCCGCCGCTCCCAGCAGCGCCGAAACGGTGATCCGTGTCAAGAACCTGACGGCAGCCTACGGCGACGATGTGATCATGCGCGATGTGTCGTTCGAGGTGTACCGGGGTGAGGTGTTTGTGATCCTTGGGGGATCGGGGTGTGGAAAAAGTACGCTGCTCAAACACATGATCGGCCTCTACACCCCCGCGGCGGGACACATTTTCATCGAAGGGCTGGATATCGCCAACGCGGGCGCCGCGGAACTCCAAGATCTCCACGAGCGTTTTGGGGTGGCGTATCAGAGCGGAGCGTTATTCGGTTCCATGACTCTGCTGGAAAACGTGCGACTTCCCCTGGAAGAGTTCACCCGTCTGCCCGACGACGCAATCGACACCATTGCGCTGATGAAGTTGAAACTGGTGGGACTTCAGGGGTACTCCGGCCACATGCCTTCCGAGTTGAGCGGCGGGATGCAGAAGCGCGCCGCCATTGCGCGCGCAATGGCCCTGGACCCGAAGATCATCTTCCTCGACGAACCGTCGGCGGGACTGGACCCGGTGACTTCGGCGGAACTGGATGCCCTGATCCTGCGTCTGGCGCGCAGCCTCGATATCACCTTTGTGATCGTGACGCATGAATTGCAGAGTATCTTCGCCATCGCCGACCGGGTCATCATGCTCGACAAACGCAAGAAAGGTATTGTGGCCACCGGTACCCCCCTCGATCTTCGAGATCACAGTACGGACCCGTGGGTACAACAGTTCTTCCACCGAAGAGCGGGTAATACTTAGGAATCGAACTCGGGCGAGTCAAACACGGCCGGAACGGCCACACGCCCGAGACAAATCACGATCATCGGACGTATGGACCCATGAGCGCAAAACCCAACTACTTCAAAATCGGAATGTTCGTCCTTCTGGGCTGTGCCATCCTCACCGTCGCCTTGCTGGTGTGGGGAGCCGGCGCGCTTTTCCGGGAGCAGGTCCGGGCCGAAACCTTCATTGACGAATCGGTTCAGGGACTTGAGGTCGGAGCCGCCGTGCGTTACCGCGGGGTCAAGGTCGGGAAAGTGACGGAAATATCGTTCGTCCACAACTACTACGAACAGAGCAATCCCGAAACCGACCCGCGCTATGCGCTGGTGCGATTCACGCTCTACCCGGATACGTTTCGCGGCCATTTGCCGAAAGACCTTGGCGCCATTATGACCAACGAAATCGAAAAGCGGGGCTTGCGTTGCCGCCTGGCGCCCCAGGGGGTCACCGGCATGCTTTACCTCGAGGTGGATTACGTCATTGACGCTAAAACCAATAAGCCGATCGAACCGCTCAAAATGACCTGGAATCAGGATTCTGCCCGGTATTACTACATTCCTTCGGCTCCGAGTACCATTGCCCGGTGGGGCGACAGTTTGGACAAGATCATGGCGCAAGTGGCGCAACTGTTGACGAAATTCAACGAGGTGTCGTTGAACGACACGCTGGCCCAGGTGCGCGCCGACGTGACCAGCGTGACTCTGGCCTGGGAGGCCTCCGGTCAGGAATTCCGCAAGTTGCTTACCCGGCCCGAAGTGGATACCATCCTGAAGAGCGCCGCCGACGCCGCCCTCAACGTGACCTCGGCCACGCAGTCCGCAACGCAGACAATGAAGAGTCTCGAGAATGTCATGAACAACGCCGGAGGCGCCGTAACCGACGTGCGCTCTTTCGTCGAGGACACACACAAAAGCATGACGTCCCTGGCAAAATCGTTGACTGAAGCGTCGGACAGCGTGAGTTCCGCCTCGAAGAAAATAGACCTGTTTTTCGGCAACGAGGCGCTGCCCGAATCTGTGCAACACCTGAAAAACACCCTGCGCCAGATGGACAAGATCATCACGAACCAGCAGCAGGGGATCGAAACGACGCTCGATAACCTGCGCCGAGTCAGTGAAGACATGAAAGAGTTGAGCCGAACGGCCCGCCAGAACCCCTCGGGCACACTTTTCGGCACTCCGCCACCCCCCAAGAGACTGGAGTGATCCACATGAAAGCCTCCACCCGACTTTCGAACATCCTGAGCGTCTGGGCGATCGGTCTTGTCTGCCTGACCTCTCTTTCAGGCTGCAAGGGCTTTATCTTCTCGAAACCCCAGGCGCCCGACAAACACTACTTCATGCTGGACGTCACGCCGTCCCAACAGACGAAACCGTCCGGCCATGCGGCCACGCGGGTGTTGAACCTGCGTCCCTTCCGCATCTCGCCCCAGTATGTCAACCGGGGATTCGTCTATCGCCTCTCCCCTGTTTCGTGGGACTCGGATTTCTACAACGAGTACTTCCTGCCCCCGGCCAACATGCTCGCCGAGGAAACGCGTCTGTGGATCGAGGCCAGCGGCCTGTTCGCCAAAGTTCTCGACGCATCGAGCGAACTCGACTCGACCCACGTGATCGAGAGTTCCATCACGTCCCTCTACGCGGATCTCTCCGACAAACGCAACCCCAAAGCCGTTCTGGAAATGCAGTTTCTCCTCGTGGAGGAAAAACCGGGCAACGCCGTCTCTATCGTATTCCATGAAAACACGCGGGAAGAAGTGGCTCTGAAAGACAAAGGACCCACCTCGGTGGCCGAGGGGTTGACCCAGGCGCTCGAACAGACCCTGACGCGCTTGCAGAACCGGATGACTGAAACGCTGCCGCGCTGAGGAGTAGTCGTAGATAGAAGACAGATCACCCTAATAACCGCAGTTGAGCGTCCCTGCCCCGGCTTTACTCCAGGCGGGCGAGACGCCCGCCCTCCCAGGAAACGCCCATTTTTATAGGGAGAAAGCGTTTGCCGGGAGCGCCAATCTCCTGATTGGCGCGGTCAACTAGACTCACCCAAAAGGTGACCGAGCCAAAACATTTTTCGCCCCATAACACAAGAATAAAGGACTCGTTTTCTGTCCTCAACTGCGGTTTTTAGAATCACGCCAGTGTCTTCCGGAACCGGCTGGCCGCGAGGGTCAGGAAAAGAACGGCCAGAACGGTCTGCGCCAGCATGGCGGGCCAGAGTGTTTCCACACCGCTCCCTTTGAGCGTGACGTCGCGCAGAATTTCCAGAAACCAGCGCATGGGGTTGAGAACGGTGGCGTACCGCACGATTGTCGGCATGTTGTCGAGCGGGAACATGAATCCGCTGAGCAGTACGCCGGGCATGAGCAGGAAAAAGGCGGTGAGCAACGCCTGGGGCCGGGTCGAAGCGCTCACGCTGATGGTCAACGCCAGGCCCAGGTTGCCGACGATATAAACCCCCGCCATCGCATAGAGCAGGAACCAACTGCCTGTGACCCGGACGTCAAAAATCACCAGCGCCAGCAACAACATCATCGTCAGAGTGATATAGCCGGTAATCAGATAGGGGATCGTCTTCCCGAGAATGAATTCCATCCGATGGATCGGCGTGACCATGATCTGCTCGATGGTTCCAATTTCCTTTTCCGCCACGATCGCCAGACTTGTCAGCAACAGACTGACAACCATCAACATGACGGCGATAAGGCCCGGCACAAAATAGTGTTTGCTTTCGAGGTTCGGGTTGTACCAGGCGCGCGTCTCGACCCCAACCGGGCTGGCTTTGAGGCCCGGAATGGGATGGGCGTCGAGTTTCTCGCGTTGCTTGCGCGCGACATACTGTTCCATGATAAAAGCTCGCATACCCGACAATGACCGCTCCGTCGGTGCTTTCCGCTCCATCCGAGAGAAATTGCGCATGAGCGGTACGACCTCCCTCCAAGTCGTTCTCAAAGCCCGCCTGGATGTGGAGAACCGACCGGGACAGGCCCTGATCGAGCGATCGGCGCACATCGGCAGGCGTCTTCAGATACCGGTTGATCTGAAAGTGATCGCTCGATGTGAACTCGTTGACCAGTTCGCGCGACGCGGGGGTGTTGTCGTCATCGAGCACCGCCAGCGAGATGTGGGTCACGTCCGTGGTGAGCGCGAACGCAAAAATCAACATCTGGATGACCGGCATGGCGAATACAACCATCCGCATGCGCGGATCGCGAAACATCTGGAGGAATTCTTTGATGAGCATCTGTCGAACACGCTCGATCATGGAGGATGTCCTTCTCTTCGGAAATTCGTTTTCGGACCAGTCGCTTTACTCCAGTTTCAGACGCATCTTCTTGTGCGCGGCCGTGACCATGATGGCCGCGTAAAGAACCAGAAACAACACGCTGCTCCAGAGCACTTCCAGCCCAACGCCCTTGAGGTAGATACCGCGCAGAATCGTGATGAAATACCGCCCGGGAACCAGATAGGTCAGGATCTGAATGGGTTCGGGCATGTTGGCGATGGCGAAGGAAAACCCGCTCAGCATCAATGTCGGCATATAACTGGCCACCAGCGCAATTTGATTGGCGATCATCTGCGTTTTCATAACGATACTGAGCATCAGGCCAAAGAAGAGCGCGCCGGTGAGAAAAATGGCCGCAAGAACGAAAAGCAGCGCGACACTGCCGCGCAGGGGCACGTGAAACAACCATTTGCCCATAATCACGGCTATCGCGACATCGGCCATGCCGATGACAAAATAGGGGACGACCTTGCCCAGCACGAGCTCGGGCACTCGGATCGGCGTGCTGATCAACTGCTCCATCGTCCCCATTTCCCATTCGCGCGCGACAGTCACACTGGTCAGCATGGCGGCGATCACCACCATCACGATTGCGATGATGCCCGGAATAATGACGTTGGGGCCGCGCAGGTCGGGGTTGTACCAGACGCGGGCGTCCATCTCGGCGGGAATCACCAGTTCCCGCATGCCGCGTAACTCAACTCGACGAGCGTTGACCTTCTGGTTGAACACCTGACCGATGCTGGTGGCGTAGCCCAGGGCCAGGCGCGCCCGCTTCGAGTCGCTGCCATCCACCAGCACCTGAAGACTGACCGGCTTGTCTGCCGCGATACGCTCGGCAAAGTTGCGCGGGATGACCACCGCGACCATCGCCCGGCCGCTATCGAGCGTTTTCTGCAAGTCGCGGTAGTTGTCGAGATGCCCCCGAATCGAAAAAGAAGGCGACCCCGCAAACAGGCCGATCACTTCCCGACTCTCCGGCGTATTCGACTGATCCCAGACCACCGTGGGGACATTGTTCAGGTCGGTATTAAGCGCATAGCCGAAGAGCAGAAGTAGAAACATCGGGATGGCCAGCGCCAGCAGCAGACTGCGCCAGTCGCGAAGGATATGGAGCGTTTCCTTGTAGGCCACGGCTTTCAGACGCTGGAATTTGATCATAGCCCCACCTCCATCATTTCATCCCTCGTTTGCGGCTGCGTCGCGCCGATCCACTTCCTCGATCAGAGAAACGAACGTGTCTTCCATACTCGGCGACACTTGCTCGATGCGTTCGACTTCGGCGCCGAGACGGTCCAACTCGACGCGGATGGCACGTTCCGCAAGCGCGGCATCCCCCACCACCGCATGCAACCCTGCCCCAAAGAGCGCGACTTCCCGAACCTCCGGAACCTGGGCAACCGTATCCAGAATCTCCTGGGGACGCGGGCACTGTATGCTGAGGATTTCGTCCTGGTTATATTGGGTCTTCAATTCCTGCGGCGTCCCGATGGCGATCATGTTGGCGCGGTAGATGAGCGCAAGACGGTCGCAATACTCCGCTTCTTCCATGTAATGAGTGCTGACAAAGACCGTCAGCCCCCGGTCGGACATGTCATAGATGAGATCCCAGAAACGGCGGCGGCTGAGCGGGTCCACCCCGCTGGTCGGTTCATCCAGGAAAAGAATCGGTGGATCGTGGAGAATCGAACAGGCGAGCGCCAACCGCTGTTTCCACCCACCGCTGAGAACCGCGGTTCGCCGATCCCGCAAGCCACCGAGTCCGGCCATTTCGACCGCCCAGTCCTTGCGTTCCCGCAGACGGTCCCCTTTTAACCCATAAATACCTCCAAAAAAATTGAGGTTTTCCTCCACCTTAAGATCGTCGTAGAGCGAGAACTTCTGACTCATGTACCCGATGTTGCGCTTGATCTCCTCGGCCTGGGTCCGCACATCGAATCCCCCAACGGTCCCATCTCCTCCACTGGGCGCCAGGAGGCCGCACAACATCCGGATCGTCGTACTCTTGCCCGCGCCATTCGGCCCCAGGAACCCGAATATCTGACCCTGTGGCACTTCAAAACTGAGCCGATTGACCGCAACAAAGTCGCCGAAGTGACGACTCAGATCGGTCACCCGGACCGCCAGTTCCGAACCATTTGCCGGATGCGAAGTGTGCAAGACCTCCCCTGCCGCCCCGTCTCTCACTGAAGCGACGCCACCCGGTTCTTGGACAACTTCCCGGGATTGTCCCAACAGACTGACAAACACATCCTCGAGCGAAGCCTTTTCTTCCCCGATCTGGCCATAGGGCACACCGGCATTGTCCAGCGCTTCGCGCGCCTTCTGATGGGCGGTCTCAAGATCGCGGCAAACCAGATGGACACTGTCCCCGAAAACGGCGGACGACTCGCACTCCAGATGCCGTTCCAGAACTTTACAGACGTTACGGGCCTGCTGGCTCTGAATGCCCAGAATTCGACCGGGCATCAAACGCTTCAGTTCCACCGGCGAACCCAGATTGAGGAGTCGGCCATGATCGAGAAACCCCACACGATTGCACCGCTCCGCCTCGTCCAGATAGGAGGTCGAGACGAGAATCGTCACCTCCTGCTTGAGCAGTTGATAGAGGATGCGCCAGAAGTCGCGCCGACTGACCGGGTCCACCCCGTTGGTCGGTTCATCGAGCAGGAGCACCCTGGGCGTGTGGATCAAGGCGCAGATCAGTTGGAGTTTCTGTTTCATTCCGCCCGACAGTTTTGCGGCCAGGCGATTGCGGAAGGGGCGCATGTAACTGAAGTCGAGAAGTTCGTTCAACCGGCTGTCACGTTCGCGCCGGGACAGTCCGTAGAGGTCCGCGTAAAAATGAACGTTTTCCTGAACGGTCAGATCGGGATAGAGACCGAAACGCTGACTCATGTAGGCCAGGTTGTCCTTGACCTGCTCGCCTTCGCTCTGCGTGTCGAACCCCGCCACGCGGGCCGATCCACTCGTGGGATCCAGGATGCTCGCCAGCATGCGCAAGGTCGTGGACTTCCCGGCCCCGTCAGGCCCGACCAGTCCGAAGACTTCGCCGCGCCGCACCTGGAAACTGACGTTGTCCACCGCGACCAGCGACCCGAAGGTCTTGGTCAGTCCCTCGGCGATCAGGGTGTGTGCCAATCCATCCATGACTTCACCGATTCAATTTCAGATGGGCATCCGCCGGCATGCCGGGTTTGAGTTCTCCGTTTGGGTTCTCCAGATCAATCTTGATGCGGAACATCAGTTTGACCCGTTCCTCGAACGTCTGAACCGATTTGGGCGTGAACTCCGCCTGACTGCTGATGAAACTGATTTTCCCCCGATAAACCTTCCCCGGATACGAGTCCGAGGTCACGTCCGCCGGGTCTCCCAATCGAATTTTCCCCAGGTCCGTCTCACTGACATAGGCTCGAAGCCAGACATGATCCAGATCGCCCACCGTCACCACCGGCGAACCGGGGTTGAGATACTCACCCGCCTCAGCCGATTTGCTGAGCGCCACACTGTTGAACGGCGCCGTCAGTTGGGTGTATTCAAGTTGCCGCCGAACCTGTGAAAGGGCCTTCTCGGCCACATCGAGTTTGGCCCGCGCCTGCTGAATCGTTTCCTTGCGGGGACCGGCCTTGACCAGATCGTACTGCTGCTGCGCCTGTTCGAGCGCCGCGCGCGCCTGTCGGATCGCTTCCTGACGGGGCCCTTCCTCGCGCAGGCTGAGTTGCTCGCGGGCGCGCCTGGCGGACGCCTGCGCAGCCTCCCAATTGCTCCGAGTCGTCTGGGCCTGCGTGTGGTACACCTCGTACTCGCGGCGGCTGACTACTCCGGACTTCAGCATGGCGGCAAACCGCTCTTCGTCACTCTTCGCCTGTTCCAACTGCGCCTGAGCGGTCTTGGCGGCGAACTCCGCCCGTTCCAGCTCGGCTTTGGCATCGGCGACCTCCTGAACCCGGCTTCCGTTCTCGAGTTCGGCCAGCACAAAACGCGCCTGCTCGACTTGAGCCTGGGCCCGAGCGATTTCCTCGGGGCGACTCCCCGCCTCAAGCTCCGCCAGAGTGGCTTTGGCAAAGGCCACATTGGCTTCCGCCTGGCTGACAGCCAGTTCCTGATCCGTGCTGTCCAGACGCGCCACCACCTGTCCGGCCTGAACGGTCTGTCCTTCATCCACCAGACGCTCGATCATCCGCCCGGCAATTCGGAAACTGAGCTGCGCGTCGGTTACTTCTATGTTTCCGGAAACCATCAGCAGATCGGGATCGGTCTGTTTCCTAAATTTTCCATAGCCCCAATATCCTCCGGCACCCAATAAAAGCAGGATCAAAACCGGAATCATTCTTTTTTTCATGAGGGAATTCCTCCTTTTCTGATTCTTTCCAATCCCCCCAGCGAAAACTGTGCGATGTGCTCGGCGATTTCCTCGAGCGCCTGTTCACCGGATGGCAATTCCAAACTCAGGCGCAAAATAATGGGACGGGCGTAAAAATAATGCAGGCATTGCCCCGCGATACTCAACGCGCAGTACTTCACGTTCTGTGGCGTGGCCGCCGGCCCCAGCAAGTGGAGGATGATCGAAACCAGGGCGTCCTTCTGGGGTTTGAGAAACCGCTCGATCAGAGTGTCCATAACAGGGGACGGCTCGGCAATCTCACGAGCCAGGAGACGGCCCCGCACATCCAGCGCATTCTCTCCCGCCAGACGCAACAGGAACAGATAGATAAACAATCGCAGCCGCTTGCGGGGCGGCAGACTCTCATCGAGACACACATCCACCGGGTAACGTTCAAAACTTCTGGAGAAAAGGCTTTCGAGTACGGCGAGGTAAAGCCCGTCCTTGTCTCGGAAGTAGTAATTGACGGACCCCAGCCCAACCCCGGCCAGGCGACAGATTTCGCGCACGGTAGCCGCCTTGAATCCCCGCTCGCTGAAAACCTTCCCCGCCGCCTCGAGGATTCGGCTTCGGGCCTCGGGACTGTTTTCCTTCATTAGACACCTCCCGGCCTGAACTGTTGTTCTGAACAAACGTTCAGAACAACAGTATTGAACAACCGTTCAACCCCGGTCAAGACATTTATTGGGGAGGGGCAAATACACATGGCCCGCCCGGAGTTACTCCGGGCGGGCCATGTACAAGTTTTGAACGATCACGCTCAGGGAACGGGAATCGTCGCTTCGGAGACCACATTGAGGGCCGGATCGTATCCGTAGCCACTCAGGCTGAGATTTGTAACCCGGAACGTGAAACTGTCCCCGCTTTTGACCGTCTTACTGGGTGATGTCAACGTGACCAGGCCAGTGCTCTTGGTCGTGGCCCTGGCACCGGACTGAATACTCACGCCATTGAAGAGCCAGTCGCCCGTCACAACCGCACCCGCTTTCACCGCACCACTCTGGTCGGTTACCTTGACAGTAGCCGACGCCTTCGTGCTGCGCTTGGAAACACTCAATTTCATGACGATACTCGACACGCGAATCACCGACGGTTCCGCAGTTGTCAACACAGAATCGTTCCCAATTCCCTCGTTCGCTGTCAGGTCGTTCGAGGAAACCCGGAAGTGATAGGTTGTTCCAGCAGTCAGGCCGGTCAACGTAACCGAGTGCTGCGTGACTCGGGCAGAATTGGTCTTGCTCATGCCATACGTGGCATCCAAGCCATACTCAACCGTACTCGTTGCCGGTTCACGCGTGGTCCAGCTGACAACGGCTTGCGTAGCGCCGATGCCCGAAACAGTCACACCTTCAATGGCTGGCGCCAGTCCACCGGTCAGGTAATCTTCCATGATGTAGTAAACTTCGGTGTTGTCCACGATCTTGCCGTTGAGAGCCGCGGGCCAGGTGGCAAAGACCGGGACGTTGGCGGTCGTATGATTGCCCCCACCCGACCAACTCATAGTGGGGTTCGTTCCGACCGGGATAACCTGACCGTCGGGCACATTCAGTCCATTGGTCTCGTGGTCGGCCGTAATCAGGATCAGGGTGTTCTCTCCCTGCGCATTTGCCGAGCGCCAATTCAGTGCGGCCAGCACGGCCCCATCCAGACCGGCAACCTCGGACGGAACCCGAAGGCTGTCACCGGAGTGGCTCAGTTTGTCAATCAGCGCGCCTTCGACCATCAGGAAGAATCCATTCGGTTCGTCATCCAGAATTTCCAGAGACTTATTCGTCATTTCGGCGAGATCCGGTTCGGTGGAACTCAACGGACGATCATACTCGTCCGTCATATAGTGGCTGGTGTTGCTCTCGGCATCGAACAGACCCAGAACACGCGGCGCTGGCAACCCGGGGATGTTCAAACCGAGCAAGGCGCTGCGCGTGTCAACGAAACTGTAGCTTTGAGCCAGAGCGTCTGCAATATAGGGGTTGTCGAAACGCCCGCCCCCGAAAATCACGTTGGGAAGACTGGCGCTGTGGTTCGTGTCGTTCCAGAGGTAATCGTACTTGATGTCCGTCTCATTGCTTCGGCTGGGCTCGTGCGCGCCGAATGAACCGGGTGTCGCGCCGGCGATGTAGTCCGTCGTGACGATACCGACTCGCAAACCCAGCGATTTGGCCATTTCAAGAATAGTCGTTTTCGCAACCCCGTTGTCCTCACTGATCACACCACTGACCGCGGACTGCCAGCCAGTCGCGAGAGCCGTCCCGCCCGTGGCGGAATCCGTAATCGTCCCATTGGGCAGAACCGTGACAGATTGGCCCTGACAGGGAAACAAGACCGGATCCTCCAGACTCAAACGATCCTGGTCGTTTCCGTGCGCAAAAAGTCGCCCCGCCTGAACGTGCTCAAACCCCATGCCGTCACCGATGAAAAGAATGATGTTACGGCCCGCCCAGGCGGTTGGAGTCGCCATCAACAGAATCAACGCGATACTCAGAAACAGGCGGGAAACAATGTTTCGTTCCTTCTTGTCACAATTACGCATAATGCGCCTCCATGAAAATAGATTCCGCTCCTGGAAATATATCCCCATTCTTCCTCCAAGTTTCCGCACTATACACAGTCGGTTTTCTATACGCAATCTTTTTCCGGTTCTTGAAGAAAGAGAAAAAAAGATCCTCTTTCCAGACACGTTTTAAGACATCATAGCCGTCAACGTCCTGATTGCGAATCAAGGAGAAATGGAAATCGCTGTCGTCCGCGAGCCGAGAAATCGGCTAGCCGGCTGGAAATATCCGGTTCGAGAAACTCAAAGAAAATCGGAATCGCCCGAGGATCCATAACGGTCCTCACGCGGATAATGCACCGCATGACATTCCAGACACGTCCACAACGGCCCGACACGCCCCGCCTCATGCTCCAGACGCCGGCTTCGACAGAACGGGCAGCTTTCCTCTTCGACAGAGGAGGTGAACAATTGTCCACACTCGGAACAGCGATTGTAGGAAGTCTGATGGATAAACACTGTGTGATGACTGCCACATTCCTGACAGGTATGCGCTTTTGCGGATCCAGTCATGACTCTGTTTTCCTTTCTTCCCGAATGTCCCCGCGCCAGTGGAAATAAAGAGGGCACTCTTCCAAGTAGACAATGGCTCTACGACCCTTTAATTATGCGCCTTTCTCTCGCCCAGCGCCAACACTACTTCCGTTCTCGACCCACACCCCTCAAGAAAACAGCATTCCCCCGATGGCCCTGAAACCCGGCCACCGGGGGAATATGTGGATTCCAAACAACCCTGAAGAAAGCGTTTACAGAACGATTTTCTCCGCCTTGGCGTCATAGCGGGCCACTTTGCCTTCGCGCAGGGCCAGCATCCCCATCTGACAGGCGGTCTGGACCTTGAAGGCCAGATCCATCGGGCTGAGCGTTTCCTTCTGCCGTTTCCGGACGCACTCAAGGAACTTGACCCAGTAACCGGCCATGTCTTCCCCATACTCGATGGGGAAACTCTCGCTTTTCTTCTCTCCACCCTCGATGGGAACGAACTGAATCTTGTTCGTTTTCTGATCGAGGTAAAGAGACCCCTCCCAGCCGCGAACTACGGGAACGCGCGAACCGGCACCCCGCTGCCCCGTCGCGGCATAATCGTTCGCCTGGGTACCCATCATGGTGACGGTGAGTTTCTCGGGAAAATCAATCAGCATGTGGAACGTGTCGGGAACTTCGCGTTCCTCGTAACGGTACTTGCCTCCCGCGGCCACCACCATGGAAGGCATTCCCACCCCCAGGACAGAGAAAACGGGCGTCAGCGAGTGCGGGTAGAGATCGGTCACCGGACCACCGGCGTAGTCTTCATACATGCGCCAGCGGAAAAACCGGCTCACATCGAAGTCGCGCTTGGGGCGATCCCCCAGAAACGCTTCCCAGTTCAGGTCCGCACCCGGTTTGGCATTCGGGTCGTCAACAGGCATGCCCCGTTCGCCCCAGTCGCCCACGCGGAAGAATCCCGCCTCGGCGTGGATGGGTTGCCCGATCATGCCCACCTTGACCAGTTCGCGCATTTTGGCCCACAAGCCATCCGACATGGCCTGCGTTCCGAGTTGGAACACCTGGTTGGACTCCGCCACCGTCTTCGCCAGTTTCTTGGTGATTTCAAACTGGCTCCAGTGCGTCACCGGTTTCTCGCAATAAACGTCTTTTCCCGCTTTGATCGCGTCAATGGCCTGTGGACCGTGTTGGTGATCCGGCGTGGCGACACACACGACATCCACATTCTTGTCGGCCAGCAGTTCGCGGTGGTCCATGTAGGCCTTGGCGCCAAACCGCTTCGCCCGGTCGTCCAACCGGGGCCGGTACACGTCGCTGACCGCCACAATCTCGATATTCTGTCCGCTGTCTTTCAGACTTTTCAGAATATCCATGTGATTGGTACCGCGCCCGCCGCACCCGATCACGGCCACGCCCAACCGCTCGTTTGCGCCCACAGGTCGGGCGAAAACCGACCCGCTCGAAGCCGCCAGAGCCAGAGCCGCCGAAGTCGTGGCGCCCAGAAACCGCCGACGGGACAACCCGCTCCCCTTTTGTGAAACACGCTTTCTTTCCGACATGTTCCTCTCCTTTCAAAGGTCTTCCCTATTGATTTCTCGTGTTACTTTTCTCTGTCACCTGCCGCTTCTGTCCTGAATTTTCACCCACGCCTGATAGGCTTTCCCGATCTCCTCCCGAGCGACTATGCCATCCCACAAGACCACCCCATACTGGAGACACAATTTTTCGTTCGGTTTGAGTTCCATCGGTTCTTTGTACAGGTTCAAAGTGGCCGACAGGTAGGCGAACGCTTCCTTCATGGTGAACCAGACCGCCGGATGACGCGGATTCCGCGGAGACGCAAACACCGCCACGGTCAAAGGCTTTCCTTCGGAGGAAACTTGATAAGCGCACCAGTCGGCAGAGACATTCTGTTCGTCACCCCGCACGATCTCCCCCGGCTGACCGCTTGAATTGAGAAACACGCCCGTCTTGTCCATACTCGGGATAAAGCGCATTCCCAGGCCAAAATAGTGCGATCCGAACAATTTGGCGCCTTTGGGAGCCACGAAATCGGAACCCCAATTAAGAAGTGTCGCTTTTTGTTCCCGCCAGGCCGCCACCTCAATTGTTCGCGTTTCTTTCAGAACAGGAGGTTGCTTTTCATCGGCCACCCAGTCCAGTTCGGACTCCAGACTGTACCGGTTCAACGAGTCCAGGGAACAGGGAGAATGGGCGTTGATGGTACGGGTCAATTGCTTTCCGCATTTTTCTGCCTCGGTCCAGAAATCCACTTCATTGGCTCCGAGCGCAAACATCAGGCCGTGGTGGTGCAGATGATCGGATGGCGCGTCGAGTAACACTTGTACACCGCTCGGCGTATAGAGTTGTTGGACATAGGGCTTGAAAGGGACACCTTTGTACTTGTATTGCATGAGGACTTTCTCTCCCTCCTGCGCCACAAACACCCCGTCCTTTTCCTCAAGACTTCCCTGAAGGGCCGGACGGGCGTCCACCCTCCGGTTCAATCCGCCCCCCGCTGTCCATATCCCCACCACCAGGCAAACGGCAACCCATCGTAGCGTCCTGTTCATAACCCGCTCCTTTGGCCAGATTTCCTCCGGGCGCTAAACCCGTTTTCTCGCGTTCCCTTGCGAAAACCCAACACTCTGAGAAAACTCTCCCGATCTTCTGAAAAACACTCCCTGTTTCTGACCTTGAGCATACGGCCCGGCGCAACCGGCGTAAAGCCTTTTTTCGTCCATTATCTTACAATGGTTCCCATCTCTTTCAATTGTGAGATATTGAACAATCTCCCGGCGTTCCGTTTGCAGAAGAATCGTTCAGCCAGGGACATCAAAATTCCACAGAAACCTCTGGCCAGCCCACCCGGATCGGGATTAGGATACCCCTGAAGAAACTGGGCGCCGGTAAGAGAAAGATTCGATCATGTCCGATACAATGCACACGCTCCAGCGGATCTGGAATTCCACCGTCTATGAATGGAACCGCCAACGGCAATCCGGCCGGAAGCGCCGCCCCGCCTGGGACACTCTTATCCTGACAGCGGCCAATCCCGACCAGGCCCGGGGGTATGAAGTGGAAATCGCCCGCCGGCGTGAGATCGGTATGATCCCGCCTGAGACACAGATTCTGATTGTGCCCGACCGGGAGGGCGAACGAATCGGATCGGGCGGCGCGACGCTGTGGGCGCTGAAACAGTATGCGGAAGAGGCCCTGCGCAACAATCCTTCTCTCAAGAAATCCGAAGATTTTTTCCTGGGTAAGCGCGTGCTGTTGATGCACTGTGGCGGCGAAGGACGCCGGGTTCCGAGCAACGCCGGAACGGGCAAGATCTTTGCGTCGCTGCCGTTCGAAGTTATGCATGGCCGGGCCGCGAGCGCTTTTGACGCCCTGTATATTTTCCTGTGCGCCTGCGCCGAACAGATGCGCGAAGGACTGGTGATCGTTTCAGGAGATGTTCTGGCGGTGTTCGATCCGTCCCACCTGCACTGGCAACGCTCAGGATGCTCGGGGATTGGCATTCCCGCACCCTTGGAGTTAGCCGCGCACCACGGCGTCTATGTATCGAGCGCGGACGGGCGCCGGGTGGACCGTTACCTCCAGAAAGCCACGCCCGAACAACTGATCCAGTCCGGCGCGTGCTGCGCTCCCGGGAAAGCTCTGGTGGACGGAGCGGGCATCCTGCGTTTCTCTCCCTCTGTTTGCGCCACGCTGGCTCGCCTGGCCGGACTTGCAGAAGCCCGCGAAGGGGAAAACCCTGCTCCCAGCCTCGGACTGATCGAAAATCCGCAACGGGAGGGGGCAGGCATTGATCTCTACACAGACATTGCCTGGCCGTTGGTTCGGGGAATGTCCGAAGAGCAGTATTTAGGGGACAATTCTGGAGGACGCGCTTTCGTACGCCGATCTTTGTGGGACGCGCTGCGTGGCACTGAGTTCTGGCTCGACGTGTTCGAGACCTCCCTGTTCGTACATCTCGGGAACCTCTGGGAGATTATCGACACCTTCTCCACCCCCGAAACCGAAAACCAAAGCCCGGCTGCATCGGGAAACGCTGCCGCCATCTTCGGCGCGCGTGAAACGCTGGCCTCCCGAATACCCGACTGTGTCCAGACGCATCCCACCGCGCATGTTCAGAATTCCTATCTCGAAAAGGCGCGTGGCACAATCGGCCCTCAGAGCCTGGTGGCCGAATGCCGTCTTGCCGGAACCTTTCAGGTCGGAGCGAGCGCGCTTTTGCGCGGCATTGAAACCGAGCAGGACTTTTCCGTGGGAACCAAAGTCGCGCTGTTCGCTATTTCACTGCTTCCATCTGGCTCCCCAACAGCGGAAACCGGCCCGACCGCCTACTGCGCGCACGGAATCGAGGACAACCCCAAGACTTCCTTCTCCAGCGGAACCAGATTTCAAGGCCAGGATTTTCAGCACTGGCTCTCCGAGCGTAAAATTTCTTGTGAAGACCTTTGGGAAAAAGACCTGAAAGCGAGCGAATACTCGCTCTGGAACGCCCGCCTTTACCCTCTGGCCCGCGAAGCGAAAGACCACACCGACGCCTTCGAGATCGCTCTCTGGCTTCAGTCGAACCAAAATCTTCCGGAACAGACAAAACGCTGGCGCGCCCATCCCCGCGTCTCATTCTCCGAAATCTTCGAACGGATTGACTACCTGGCCGGTTTCAAACAACGCGAGGAAAGAATACAAGAGAGCCTGTTTGCGAATATCCGGATGGAATTGGAACAACAAGGCGATCCCCGATCCAGTTTCCAGACCCTGGGAACGGTGGCGGAATTCGAGCGCCTGCGGGAAGCGGTGCGGGAGTGGGAATCCGAAGCCACACATCCCCTGCTGGCAGCACGCCTTCACATTTTTGAGGCCGAACTGCTGGCTTCCGAAGAATTGCGCCAGGCCACTTCGCGGTCCACCCTCCCCCTTGCTCAACCGCAAACAACCCTGACCAACGCGCAAGAACGCCGTTCCTGCGCGCGCCATGCGCGAGGCGAAGCGCTCCGAAAAGTGGCTGAGGCCGTCAGCCAGGGCGTCGCCCAGACCCAACCGCTCGACCTGTGTCGGGTCAGGCAGGAGAGCGCCAGAATTCTAAGCCCCGCGCGTATTGACTTTGGAGGAGGCTGGACGGACACCCCGCCCCAATGCCTCGAACAGGGCGGCATAATCCTGAGCGCCGCCATCCGCTTGAATGGCCAGTATCCAGTCCGCGCGTATGCCGAGAAAATCGAAGAACGGATCATTCGGATCGAAAGCGAGTCCGCGCATGGCGCAGGCGTTCTGAGTACCAGCCACGACCTCCCCCTTTTTCAGAATCTCGAAGATCCCTTCGCCCTGGTCAAAGCCGGCCTGAGCGCGGTGGGGTTCTGCTCGCTCGATAGGAACCAGACGGAAACCGGCGCTCCAAAACTTGAAGAACGACTCGAAGATTGGGGACACGGTCTGCGCATCGTTACGCGAAGCGATGCACCCAAAGGAAGCGGCCTGGGAACCAGCAGCATCCTGGGAACCACGGTCATTGCCTGTCTGCGGCGGCTTTTCGGCGCCCCTCTCGATCTGGCAACACTCTTCCGTCAGACACTTTACCTCGAGCAATTGCTCACGTCCGGCGGCGGGTGGCAGGACCAGATCGGCGCTCTGGCGCCCGGGATCAAACTGGCGCGGGTACCCGCCACCCCCTCGTTCGTCTTGCAACCCCTCCTCGAACCTCTCGAACTGCCGTCCGATATCGTCCAGGAACTGAATCGGCGTCTGGTGCTTTTTTACGTTGGGAAAAGACGGATTGCCTTCAACATGCTTCAGGAAATTGTCGGCGGCTACCTGGCGGGCGACACCCGGGTGCAGCATGCTCTGAGCGCCCTCTACGACCTGGCATTCGAGATGCGAGAGGCCTTGCAGGCGGGCGATTTCGAGCGCTTCGGCGCCTTGATGACGCGGACCCGCATGCTCTACCGCCTGATGTGTCCGGCCACCACCTCGGACACCCTCGAGACCCTGTTTGCGGCGGCTTCACCCTACACATCGGGCGGGAAATGTGTCGGGGCGGGCGGCGGAGGTTTCATCATGATGGTCGCACGGTCCGAGCGCGATGCGATTCGGGTTCGCGAGCAACTGCGTGTTTTTTCCTGGCGCGGGCTGGGAGAATTCTACGATTTCGAAATTGACGGGAAAGGCCTCCATGAATCCGCAGGATAACGCAATTCTGCCGGACTCCAGCGCTACACAGAACCTTGCTTTTACTTTTGAATAAACCGTTATCGAGTCCCGGCCCGATCGGGGACTGCCTGTTTTTCCTTGTCTTTCCCATCCTGTAAACTGATACTGAAGAGGGGAAATTGTGCATGTAGCCCCCCTATCCCCCAGGTCAGGACCGCATATCCGGTACCTTTCGATGCGCCTCAGTGTTTTACTTTCGACATTTCTCTTCCTGTTCGTCCTGCCCTTTTCCGGCCAGGCGCAGGATCAAACTGTTTCCAAGCCAGAGGACGGACTGGAGAGGCTTCCCGAGCGTATCATCACAGCCGCCGTCATCAGAGATTACCCCCCTCTCTACTCAGTCGATCAATTCGGAAACCCCAAGGGATTTGCCATCGCCATTCTGAACCGCGTGGCACTGAACGCACGGTTTCAGATCCGTTACTATGTCGTGGAAAACTGGGAAGAAGCCCTGCAGGCGATTCGCACAGAGAAAGCGGATCTGATTCCCGGTATCAGCATCACGGATACGCGTAAAAGTGAATTCCTGTTTTCCAAAGAGTTCGAGACGGTTCCGATCTCCTGTTTTATCCGGGCCGACAACTACTCGATCAAGAACGCATCGGACCTGCCAGGACACCGCGTGGGTGTTTTGGTAGATGACGCGATCACCTCACAAATGGAAAACTGGCCGAATACGGACCTGCAATCTTTCCCCAATATGGACATGGCGCTGGGCCGTCTTCTTTCAGGCGACCTGGATGCGTTCATCTTTCCAAAGCCGATTCTGGAACACAAACTGCGTCTGATGCGGATCAGCGACCGAGTGAAAGAGGCTGGCCCTCCCCTGATAGAAAGAAAACGAGGATTTCTGTTCTCGAAAGAGAATCAGGCATTGCTCGACCAGATCAATCCCATCCTGTCGGAATATGTTCAGTCGAATGTGTATGTGCAGGATTACCAGAAATGGTATGGGAAACCCCAACCCTTCTGGACGGCCAAACGCATCTTCCTGATCATGAGCGCGATTCTGGCCCTGAGTCTGGCCACATTCTTTATCTGGCGCTATTACCAGATCAACTCGCTCAACCGCAAGATGGCCCACACCATACGGGATCGCGACACGGCGGAAAAGGAACTGGCCAAGGCCCGTGCCCTGCTCGAGTCAGCCATTGAACAGACTCCCGTCGGGATTCTCATCGCCGATGCCCCCAGTTGCCAGATCCGCTACATCAATCGCGAAGCGTCCCGTATCTACGACCTGCTTCCAACAGAAAATCCCTTCCCACTGCTGGACGACCCAGAAAACTCTCCGTGGTTATTCTTTTATCCTGACGGCACCCCCTGTCCGCTCGAAGAAACCCCGCTGGTCCGCACCATCTCCAGGGGGAAGACCACCCGGGATCTGGAACTCGTCCTGCGGCGGCGCGACGGCTCGGAGCGCCGCATCCTGGTCAACGCCTCCCCCATTCGGGATCGGGAGGGCGCCATCACCACAGGGATCATCGTGTTTCCGGACATTACCGACCGCGTTCAGGCGGAACAGGAACGGATGGAATTGCAGAACAAAATCCAGCACACCCAGAAGCTCGAAAGTCTGGGCGTCCTGGCGGGTGGTATTGCGCACGACTTCAACAACCTGTTGATGGCCATTCTGGGAAACGTCAACATGGCTCTGCAGGAAATAGACAATTTCTCGCCTCTCGGGGAATACCTCGAAGACATCGAGATCGCGTCGCACCGGGCCGCCGACTTGTGCAGACAGATGCTGGCCTACTCCGGACAGGGACAGTTTGTCATCTCGAAAGTCAACCTGACCAGCCTGGCGCGCGAGATGGTTCACATCCTCGAAGTCTCCGTCTCAAAGCGCGCGCTTCTCCAATACGACTTCGCGGAGAGTCTTCCTCCTGTCAGCGCCGACGCCACCCAGATGCGCCAGATCATCATGAACCTGATTGTCAACGCGTCGGAAGCGCTGGGGGACCAGAACGGCGTGATCCGCATTTCGACCGATGTCATGCACTGCGACGCGGCCTACCTGAGCCAGAGCCGAATCGAGGAGGATCTTCCCGAGGGACGCTATGTGTACCTGGAAGTAACAGACAACGGTTGCGGGATGGATGGGAAGGTCCAGAGCCGCATCTTCGAACCGTTCTTTACCACCAAGTTCACGGGGCGGGGACTGGGAATGGCGGCCGTCCTGGGAATCGTCCGAGGCCATCGGGGCGCGTTGCGCATCAACAGTCAGCCGGGGCAGGGTTCCACCTTTCGTGTGCTGTTCCCCGCGGCAGAAGGCCCCGCAGACTTTGAACAACCCAGATCAAAGCACCAGCCACCGTCCCGGAAGTGGAACGGCTCGGGAACCATCCTGGTTGTGGATGACGAACCTTCGGTCCGAAACACAACCCGAAAAATGCTCGAACGAGCCGGTTTCCGAGTGCTCCAGGCCGCCAATGGCATAGAAGCGCTCGAACAGTACCGTCAGCACCACGAACAGATCCGCTGTGTGGTACTGGATCTGACCATGCCGGAACTGGGGGGACACGAAACCTTCCTGGAAATGCGCAAGATCTCACCGAATGCCCAGATCCTGCTCTCCAGCGGATACAACGAACAAAATGTCACGGAGGACTTTCTCGGTCAAGGTCTTGCGGGTTTCATCCAGAAACCCTACACCGTCGAGATCCTGATGGACAAACTGCGTGAAATTCTGGAAACCCCGTCAGAGAAAGCGGCACCCGACACCCGACAACCGGATCCCGCCTCTGAAACAGAACACATCCACTCGTGAGCGCCTCTTACCAGGCGATTGGCGCCTGCAGGCGGCGGCGCGTCTATCCTGAAGGGGTCTTTCAGGCGCCCCCTCTCCCCTCCCGATAGTCGGTGGGCGAACACCCATAGCGCTTTCGGAAAACGGTCGCGAAATATTGGCTGGAAGCAAACCCCAAGGCAAACGCGATCTCCGAGACGGTCAAATCGGCCTTGTTCTGCAGCATTCCAGCGGCCGTTTCCAGACGGTATTGCGTCAGAAACTGAACGGGCGTCAGATTGGTGACCTTCTTGCACAGATTGCCGAAATGCGTGACTCCAAGATCGCACCGTTCGGCCATACTTTCCAGGGTCCAGGGTTCGGCAAGACTCTCCGGGTTCCGGCGCAGGTCTTCGAGAAAGAGTTCCACCGTCCGGCGGGAACTCGATAATCCCGGATTCAGCCCCACATGGTGGCTGCGCAACATTTCCAACAAAAGAAACAGCAGCTCGTTGAGGTACACCGTCATGCGCGAGATATTGGGATTGGCCCCACTGCGCTCGAGCGCACCCGAAATCTCCCGAAAACACGCGCCCAGCGAATCGGAAACCTGCCAGACGGGTTGCTCGTTGTGACTCAAAAGTGTGGTCAGTTCTTTCATATCCTCCCGAGTCAATACAATCCACGAGGGCCACTGCCAGGTCTGATGCGGACGGCGTACCCCGACATCGAGAATCAGCCAGTGGAGGCGTCCCGCCCCGATATGGGGATCTCCGACGCGGTGCGGTTGCCAGGGCCGCGTAATCGTCATGCTCCCAGGATCCAACGTCCACTTCTCACGTTCGAGAGAAAATGCCATCCGGCCCGTTTCCAGATAGGTGATCTCGATCCCCTCATTCCGGTGCCAATCGAGTCCCCATTTTTGACTGCCCCGCGCATCCCAGAACCCCACACTGCTGAGTCCCGGCAAATGCCGGGCGCTCAAGCGCCACCCCGGGTATCCACCCCGTGCCAAAGCCACCAGACGTACCTGTCCGGCCTCGGCCGCCCGCACCAGCGCCTCGCAACGGTCCGCCTCAAACTTGTGATCCTGCTCCTGATAGATCAATGGCCACTTGCTCATGACGTCGCTCCCGGTTCACACCCTTGTGTCTCGGTCCTACTCATAAGCCACGTCTCCACGAAATGCACGAAAAAGAACGCGGAAGCGCGTTTTTTTCATTCTCAGCCACAGGGGATGCCGAAGAATCCTCTCGCATGTTCAATATCTCACACAAGAAAAATGCTGAATCCGCTGAAAAATAATGGACGAAAAAAGCCTTTACGCCCATCCGGCCACCTCGTATGCTCAAACTTGGAATGGCAATTCGATTGGGGATTTAACGACAGGAAGATTTTCTCTGACACGGAATCCGTCTGGCCGTTTCCAAACGCCAGACTTGAAACGAATCGTTCAGCGCAAGGAGTTGACAAATGGGCCAGATCTTTCTGGGAGTGAACATGGAGTTTGTACGCCACGAGGATAAATCATTCGAGTGGGGCGTGCAAAAAGCGGCGGAAATCGGGTACGACTACGTGGAACCCATGCTGCACTGGGGACGCGAACTCTTGAGCGAAGCGGGCTATTTCCACAGTGTCTCGATGCTCGACGATCCCCTTCGGGTGCGACGCTGCTGCGAAGAGGCGGGAATCGGGATCTCCGGATTTTCGGCTCACACGCCCCTCTGCAAACCCGAAATCAGTGTTGAGTATCTGAAACAGGCCATCCGCTTTGCCGCGGAATGCGGCACAAACGTCGTCAATACGGATGAAGGGCCGAAACCCGCCTGGACCACCGTCGAGGAAGACCACATCCTCATGCGCTACACCCTGCAGGAAGCCGCCAGGGTGGCGGAGCCCCGCGGCATTCTGTTGGGCATTGAACCCCACCAGCAATACAGCAAAACACCCGACGGACTCGACCGCATCTGCGGCCTGGTCGAGTCGCCCGCCATCGGTGTCAACTTCGATACGGGTAACAGTTACCTCTCGGGCCAGGATCCCGCCGTCTGGCTGGAACGCGTAGCCACTCGGCTGGTCCACCTCCACGCGAAAGACATCTCCATTCTGCAATCGGAAGCCGAACGTGGCAAGGTCACCGGCACTCCCGTTGGCTGCGCCTGTGGCGATGGCGTCATTGACTGGGCCAAGATGATCGAGATCGTAAGTAACAAGACACCGCGCGACATCGTCTTCTCAGTCGAATGCGGAACCGTGGATCAGGCCATCCGCAGTCTCGCATACCTCAAACCGCTCCTCAAAAGTTGAAGCACACCGACTGAAATTAGCCCCCCAAGATCCCCCCAATGATCGAGTCCCACGAATTGCGCTTTCGTGGGACTCGATCATTGAGGCTCTGTGAACGAATTTGTAGGGCGATTTTGATGCATTTTTTTGCATGAAGCCCAAACACAATCGCGCTTTCCGTCATTCCCTCACAAGCGGGAATCCAGATCCAGAACGTTCTGATGGATCGCGTTTCCCTCGGTTTCCACCTGTTTTCCCGTTTTCAGGCAGGGGGGAATCTGTGAGGAACTCGACCAAGAAGAGTTCACCACAAAGGGAGGCGCCCCTTCTTACCCACAGACCTGTTTTTCAGAGACTCCTGCCTGTCAAAAAGGATTGCGGGCGACAGGTGATCGGAGTATTCTGAATCAGAATCAAGTAGGGTAATTTTCCAGGAGAGTGCAATGAACGACTTCCTGTCTTTAAGATTATCTGTGTTTCCCGGAATATTTTTTTCTCCGGTTAAGAGAAATTGCCAGTGGACCGGTTCCGGGGACGGGAGATTGTCTATTTCCGTCTGCTCGACCTTTTTCATATTCCTTTGTCGAGTTCTGTTTTTTCTGCTTGCTCTGGGTTTCTTGTCCCCGATTTCCGGATGGGCCGACACAACGGTTGTGACGACGATTGCGCAATTCTACGCATTGGATCGTGAAACGAGCATGTCGGGACAGGAGGTGCGTATTCAGGGGGTGGTGACCTACTCCGACGAGGAGTGGAATTTGATCTATCTGCAGGATGCCACGATGGGTTTGACGCTCTCACCCCAGAAACTGACATCCTATCCAAAGCCGGGCGATCGGGTAGAAGTGACAGGAAAAACGGCTTTTGAAAATCAGGCGAATGTGGTGGTTAATCCGCAGTTCCGGATTCTGGCGCAAAACGAGATGCCATTGCCGATGAGTGTCGAGGAATCGGATTTGTTGTCACCGCAAGCCTCCGCCATGCGGGTGGAGGTGACGGGGAATATCCGATTGGCGATGTTTGCCGACAATCGAGTCAAATTGGATATTCTGAAAGGAAAGGTGCGGCTGGCCTGTTGGGTTCTGGAAACGCCGACGGATCTAGATCTCGATTCTCTGGTGGGGACACGGGTGAAAGTGCAGGGAACCTGCGCGATTCGATATAAAGATGGGAAAATAGACGGCGCGGCTCTTTTTATCCCCGATATGGCAAGTATCCGGGTGATATCCTACCCGACAGTCCCGCTGACTGAAATGCCCGTCATGTCCATTCAAAGTCTGATCGAAAAACCGGTGCCGTCCGTAGAAGCGCCGCGGGTCCGGATTCAGGGCGTTGTGGCTGAGAGTCAGGGAGCGTTTTTTGTGTTGCGCGATCCCACGGGATCTATCGAGGTGCGCACTTTCAGTACGCATCCAAGAACGCTGGACGACCGGCTGGATGTGTGGGCATTCCCCGCGATTATTGATCAACGGATCGTCCTGGAAGATGGGGTCTATAATTCGATTCTCGGAGAGAAGCCCGCGGTTGAAGCGAAAAAAGAAGTTTCCCCAGGTCCAGATGTGACGTTGCAGAGTGTTCGCGACATCCGGATGCTCAGTAACGCGCAGGCATCCCGTTCCAATCCGGTCGAGCTCGACGGAGTTGTCACGTACGCCGATTCCGCCTGGCAGCACTTTTTCTTGCAGGATATGACGGGCGCCGTCTATGTCCAGGGGTGGCTGGACGGCTTGAAAACGGGCGATCGCGTGGGACTCCAGGGCTTCACGAACACAGGTGATGTGGTTCCGATCGTGACAAGCGTGACGGCGCATCTGATCGGTTCGGGTAAATTGCCGGAACCGCTGCGTCTGGGTCTGAAAGAACTGTACTCGACCTATTACGACTGCGCGTGGGTCGAATTGGACGGGGTGGTGCGGGGGGTGGACGATGCGCCTTCCCATGCGATCTTGCATGTTTTAAACCCGAACGGGAAGTTTGATGTCAGCATACCCGATCCGAACGCAGGCGCGCCCTTTCACAATCTGATCAATGCGCGGGTTCGCTTTCGGGGGGTCTCTTCGACACAATTGAACAAACTCGATCAGGTGTTGGGGCTGAAGCTCCATGTGCCGGACAAAGATTGTATTCAGATATTGAGTCCGGCGCCGGCGGACCCGTACAACGAGGCGGTTCGGCCAATCGGCTCGGTCAGCAAGGGCAATCTGGAAATCCTGGGGATGCAACGCCTCCATGTTCGGGGGGTGGTGACGCTGGTGGCGCCGGGGCAGCAGTTTTGCCTGCAGGATGCCAGTGGGGGGATCTGGATCAACACTTCCCCGCAGGAAGTGTTCCAGATGGGACAGACTCTGGATGTCGTGGGGTTTCCTGTTGCAGATGGTCTCTCGATACGTCTGGAAGATGCGATTCTGCGTTCAGTCAAAGAGAGCGAGCGCATCGAGCCGAAACCGGCGTTGGCTTCGGATATTCTATCGGAAGGATTGTACGATCGCGAGTTGGTCACGATGGAGGGACGGTTACTGAACGATACAGGGGGAACCGCGGCGCCGACGCTGATTGTTCAGGGGCGGGCAGGAACCTTTGAGGCGCATTTTGAAACAGGGAACAAGATGATCCAGCTGCCTTTGTGGAAAGGCGACAGTCTGGTTCGTCTGACCGGTGTGTGTTCGATTCAGATGAATGAACGGGGAGAGCCGAAATCGTTTCTGTTGTTGTTGCGAAGTGCGGATGATGTCGAGGTTCTCCAAAAACCCCCGTGGTGGACTCCACGGTACGCGATCGCGTTCGGGTGCGGGTTGCTGGCGCTGATTTTGATGGCGGTGGGGTGGGTGATTCTGCTGCAGCGCAAGGTGCGTGAGCACACGGAGCAGATTCGCCAGCGGATCGAGGCGGAAACGGCGGTCGGGCGACGTTTTTCTCTGGTCTGGGAGAATTCGGTGGATGGCATGCGGTTGACCGACGCAGAGGGGGAAATCATTCAGATAAACCCGGCTTACTGCCAATTGGTTCAGAAGACCCGGGAGGAGTTGGAGGGACAGAACCTGGTGGTGGTGTACCCCGAGATGGAACGGAATCGGATTTCGGAAATGTATCGAGACGAGTTCCTGCGCCGGGCTATTCCGCCCCGGCAGGAGGTCGAGACACGGTACTGGAACGGAAATAACCTCTGGCTCGAACAGACCAACACTTTTTTCGAACAACCGGGGCAACCCCTGCTCCTTTTCAGCCAGTTCCGCGATATCACGGATCGAAAACGCGCCGAAGAAGCGGTTCGCACGCAGATTGTGGCCCTCACGCGGCCTCTGGACGATCCCGCCGGCATTCAGTTTGGCGATTTGTTTAATATCGAGGAGATTCAGAGTATCCAGGACAGTTTTGCGAATGCCACAGGAGTCGCCTCGATCATCACGCAGCCGGATGGAACCCCCATCACACACCCGAGTAATTTCTGCAGTCTGTGTATTGATGTCATTCGCAAAACGGGAAAAGGCTTAGCCAACTGTTATAAGTCCGATGCGACCCTGGGGCGCTGCAATCCCGGAGGGCCGATCGTCAGTCCGTGCCTGAGTGGAGGATTGTGGGACGCAGGCGCCAGTATCATGGTCGGGGGGAAACACATCGCCAACTGGCTGATCGGACAGGTCCGCGACACCACTCAGAACGAAGAACAGATGTTGCGCTATGCCGATGAAATTGGCGCCGACCGAGAGGAGTTTCGCCGGGCGCTGGCCAAGGTGCCGGTCATGTCCCGCGATCAGTTCGCTCAGGTGGCCAACATGCTGTTCTCGTTCGCCAACGAATTGTCGCTCAAAGCCTATCAGAATATCCAGCAGGCGCGTTTTATCACCGAGCGCAACCATGCCGAAGAGGAAAAAGAACACTTGCAGGCGCAATTGCTCCAGGCCCAGAAAATGGAAGCGGTGGGGCGGTTGGCGGGCGGAGTGGCTCACGACTTCAACAACCTGCTGGCGGTCATTCTGGGGTATGGGGAACTGATTGAGACCGGATTGCCGGAGAATTCGCCCTGGCGCGAGGAAATATTGCAGATCACATCGGCCGCTTTGCGGGCAAAAGATCTCACACGCCAACTCCTAGCTTTCAGCCGAAAACAGGTTCTTGAAATGAAACCCGTGGATCTCAATCTTCTGGTTGAGAGTATGGAAAAAATGTTGCGCCGCCTGCTGGGAGAGGACATCGAACTCCTGGTGATCCTGGCGCCGAGCCTGGGGCGGGTGAAAGCCGACACGACGCAATTGCAGCAAGTTCTGCTGAATCTTTGTGTCAACGCCCGTGATGCGATGCCGGGAGGGGGGGTGTTGACGATCGAGACACAGGCGATTTCGTTTGATGCGGAGAATCAGGCGCATCCGGCCGCCCTGCTGGCGTGTCCCTATGTTCTGCTCTCGGTCAGTGACACGGGACATGGAATGGATGCGGAAACACAACGCCAGATATTCGATCCGTTCTTCACAACAAAAGAAGTGGGGAAAGGCACGGGACTGGGATTGGCGACGGTCTATGGGATCATGAAGCAACACGGGGGCGAAATCCTGGTGGAGAGCGCTCCCGAACGGGGGACGGTCTTCAAGTTGTATCTGCCGGAAATAAAGTCGGATCGCAAGGAAATGGCCGGGAGCGTCGAGGAAGGGGCGCGCGCGGGACAGGGAGAGGTCATTCTGGTGGTGGAAGACGAGCAAATCGTGCGTGAATTGGCTTGTCGCATGCTGAAAAGCATGGGCTACGAAGTCATCGAAGTTCCCGATCCCGAATTGTGTCTGGAAATCGCGCGGAGTTCCAAACAAATAGACCTTCTGTTGACGGATGTCATCATGCCCGGCCTGAACGGACGGCAGGTGTACGAGCAGGTTAAAAGTGTCCGGCCCGACATTAAAGTTGTTTTCATGTCCGGTTACACGGACGATGTGATCGCCGATCACGGTATTCTGGATGAAAGGGTTCGTCTTATCAACAAACCGTTCAAGGCTTCCGACCTCAACAAGAAGATTCAGGAGGCCTTGAAAGCCTGAAACCGATGGGGTTCGGGTCACACCCCTGCAACCGATTGAAAAGAGAACCTGGAAACGAGGAGATGGCGCCGTTGAACACCTGCCCGTCTTCTCGCAGGAAAATGATTCTGCAAAATCTGGCACGGGAGATGCTGTTCTATCGGTAGATGGGATACGGTTGGGTTCGTCTCAAAAACAGACGGGCGAGAAATCCTTCATAACTCCAGACTTTCCAATGTTTCCCTCAATCGAGAAGATCACGGGAAAGGTTACAAAAATTGTCCGTTTGCATTTCCTGGAGGATTACTCTTGACTTTCTTGCGGTTTAATGCGACAAGAGGAAGGCGTTTGTTCCAAGTGCCGGGGGATGAGCCGACATCCCGGGGAAACAATCCGCCAGATTCGAGATAAAACGAATATAACCAGTTGTTCTCGCTCTTCTTTCGGACCGTTTTCAATCTCAAAATGAACTGTATAATTCAAGCGTTGCTGAGACTGCGCAACAGGGAAGTACTCCCAGGGAGCCGACATTACATGCGGAAAACCTTTGGTGTTCTGTCACCGGTTTTCATCCTGATCGTGGGAATCTTTTTCCCGTTTGGACAACAAAACGCTTTCCCGGATGAAACGACGCCAGATCCCTCGGTGTCTCAGGAATCCTCCCTCAGCGTCTCCCCTGTTTCCGCTTCGGCGGCCTCAGACCTGCCCTCCTTCTGGGTTTTTCCCCAGTCTGTTTTTGTCCCGGAAAATGACTCGTTGACCATGAAAGTGAGTCTTTCGGCCAATCCTGGCCGAACGGTTCAAGGTGAAATCGTTCGTCTTTCCGGAACCGAGGGACTCTCGGTGGTCTCGGGCGGGGCTTTTACTATCCCCGACAAGGCGTGGTCACTCCCGTTGACAGTGCGGATTGCGTCGGAAGCCGATGCAGATGCGGTGAACGACGCCGCTGTATTCCGGATTCGCGAAATTAATGGACCCGTGGGGGCGGACCCGGTCGAGGATACCCCCTTCACCGCGACGCAATTGGATCGGGATGCGGTACGGGTTGTCGCCGAGCCAATTCTGGAAGATACGGTCTGGGGGGAAACCAGTGGCACGTACGAAGTCCGGGGGGCCGTGGAAATTGTGGCCGGGGCCAAACTGACGATTCTACCGGGAGTATTGGTCCAACTGGCCGGATCCGATGGCCAACTGGTGTGCCGGGGTGAACTGGATGCGCAGGGGGCGGTCTTTCTGGGGGACACAAACGCCCAGCCGGATGCCAGTCGCAAGAATCTGATCCATCTGGTGCCAGCCAGCCGCTCGGTGTTTGAGGGGTGTACGTTTGTCAGCCATGAAACAAATGCTGCGTGGGAAGCCGACTGGGATCAATGGGCTGCCGTAATCGCGGCGGAGGCCGACGCGCACCTGACCCTGAGCCGTTGCGCTTTCGAGTCGGACAATGTCAGCGATTACCGGACGCCGTATGGGGTATATGCGGACGCCGGGGCCGCTGTAACGATCCAGGCGGGTTGCGTGTTCCGGGGTTTCCGGGCCGGGGTCCGTTGGATCGCCGACGCGAGCCTTCGTATTCCGAACGGAATCGAGGTGGAGTTCTGCGAAGGGGTGGTGTCTCTGGGAGGCGACCAGATGCGGGATGTCCAGATCGCCGCTTCCCCTGTTCGGATTCTGGGACACTCTCTGAATCAGAAATTGGGAACACTGGTCTTGTCCGGATGTTCAATTTTGGCGGATACCTCAGCCAATTCGAATAATGTCCCCGTGGATGGTTTTGTTGTCGGGCCAGAAGGCCGCATCGAGTTGCGCGGTGGCTCGCTGACGGTCGTCGAACAAAGCGACGCCTGGAACGATTGGGATTGGCGGGACGCGGCGGTGGATCTGGATGGCGGCAGCCTGCTGGTGGATGGATGCCAACTGATCTGCGACAACAGCACAGGTCCGCGGACCAAGTACGGGATTATGACCGCCCCCAACGCGCATGTTGAGGTGCGTAACAGTTCGATTTCCGGGTTCCGGGCGCCGATCAACTGGACACCGGACAGCGATCTGATCGGAATCGCATCGAGTGTCGTGTTCAGCGAAAACGAATACAACGCCATTGTGAGTCATGGGGGGACACAGAGCCAGAACGTTTCGGCCGTAAGCCTGCCAATTCGTCTGCTGGGAACTCTCAAACAAACCGCCGGAACCTTGAAACTGTCGAATTGTACGATCGAAGCCGACACCTGGGCAAACCGGAACGGGGTGTCGGTGGATGGTTTGGTGGTGGACGGCAGCGGGCGTCTGGAAATGCGGTGGTGCTCGTTCAAGACTGTCGAGCAAAGCGTCAGCTGGAACGACTGGGCCTGGCCGGATGCGGCGATTGATCTGGATGGCGGCAGCCTGCTGGTGGATGGATGCCAGTTTGTCTGCGACAGCAGCAGCACCAGTCAACGCACGCAGTACGCAATCATGACAGCGCCCGCGGCGCAGGCGCAGGTTTCGAACACAAGCATTTCCGGTTTTCGCGCGGGCATCCGTTGGGAAATCAACAGCAATTTGAACGGTATCGCGTCGAATGTTGTGTTTACCGGAAACGAGTACAACGCGGTGGTGAGCCACGGGGGCGTGCAGACACGCAATGCCGAGGCGACGAAACTGCCGCTCCGTCTTTTCAGTCAAATCCGGCAGACCAGTGGGACTCTGAAACTCACTACCTGTACGCTCGAAGTGGAAACCTTCGCAAATCGGAACAATGCGCCGGTGGACGGGCTGGTTCTCGAAAAGACCGGCCGCGTGGAACTGCGCGGTTGTTCGGTGACCACATTCGAACAGAGTGAGAGTTGGAACAGCTGGGCCTGGCAGGACGCGGCGGTGGACATGGACGGGGGCAGTCTGCTCGTCGCGAAATGTCAGTTCCGGTGCGATACAGCCAACGGCAGACAAACCAAGTACGCCATCACAACAGCGCCGGATTCGGAAATCTCCATCGAGAAATCTTCCTTCGGCGGGTTTCTGGGAGGAGGTATCGAGTTTGCGCCCAACGCCGATCTGGCCGGTGTGGGAATACAACTCACCACGGTGGACGACCAGCCGGTGGTGCGCGCGCGTGGGGGCACCTGGACGCGCAATGCCACGATCCAGACGCTGGACGTGTTTTTCGACAACGCCCCCTGCATTTTCGACGGGGCGACGCTGACGGTAAGCAACTCGACGCTGCGGTCGAATTTCACCACGCAACCCCTGAAAAAATCCTCTGCCCTGCGTTTTGTCAATGGCGGACGGGCGGAAATTTCGGAAAGCCGACTGCTGGGGTATGAGTGGGGCGAGGCGGGTGACGGGACCGGTTCCTGGTCGGCCTTTCTGGTAGTGGGCAATGAAGCCGGAGACACCAGTACATTGGCCCTGCGCAATTCTTACCTGGGAAGCGGGCGGATCGCGGGCGAACCGGCGCCTTTCTACGGGATTGTCTCGCATAGCCGTTCGAGTGTGGAAATTACGGACAGCCTGATTCACAACAATCACTGTGCGCTTTATTTCGACCGGGTGCCCGCTTCCGTTTCCATTTCGAACAACGAATTTCAGGGCAATACCCTGTATGCCATCAAAAACACGGGGCCTTACCGCCTGGCGGCGTTCAATAACTGGTGGGGATCCCCCACCGGGCCGCGGCATTCGAGCAATCCGGGCGGAGTGGGAGACCCGGTCTCGAATTACGTGGACTATGCGCAATTCAAAATCGAGAACCCGGGAACGGCCACGTGGCTTCTGAATCCGGTGGCGGGACAGGAAACCAGCAATCTGTTCGACCAGCAGAATCAGACGGGCGTGGAACTGATGGGGTTCCGCGTCAAACCCGCTGAGATTCAACTCGAACGTCTGGTGTTCCGGGTACAGGATCGGGTCGCGGGAGACACGATCTTCGATTGGAACAAGTTGAAAAACTTCCGCCTGGTGGAAGACACAAACGGCAATGGCAATGTGGATTCCGGGGAAAACCGCCGGGTGGGCGGAACACCGGCGATTGTGGCGCGGGACGAAAATCTTTATCTGATATTCGAACAGCCATTCCTTTCTCAGAAAGACCCCGAGAAGGGGTACATCCTGCTGGCCGACGCTCAGGGATTGTCCCTGGGAGATGCGTTTATCGTGCAGCTGATGGACAACAACTCGAGAATTCGAACACCTCTTTTCGGGTCCGATGTCAGTCCGGTCTATCACTACTTCATGGAGGGTAAGGTTGTGCTTTCCGATCCCTCCTACGGCCAGTTCAGCGATGACATGACCGGTCAGCCTTCGCAAAGCGCGGTACGATTGCTGGGATTGCAATTCCGCAGTCCCCGGATGACAATCGAGCAGGTCACATTCCATCTGGCCGAGGTGGCCGGCATGATGCCGGACAATTTTGTCGGGTTCGAACTGGTACAGGATACGAACCGTAATGGGCTGGCCGATGCGGATGAAACGGTCCGCGTGTTGAATCCCGACTTTCAGATGGACTATGAAGGCGCGACGGGAACCCTGGTTTTCAAAATGGCTGTGCCCGCCAATGGCGACTATCTCCTGATGGGAAGTTTCCGTTTCCTGGGTGGAGATGAGCTGGTGACGGTTTCGGTGGGACCGGACGACATCGCCGTGCGGGACGGTTTTCCTGTGGACGGGAGTGTGACGCCTGTGCGGCATGCGGTGGAATCCCCCACCATCCTCGGAACATCTCCCCAGTGGTTCCCGGAGACTCTGAGCGAAGTCAAGCCCCGACCCGGCCTGGTGATTGCGGGCTTTCTGCTCCAGCCACCCGGGCGCGAGGTGTTGGGGTTGCGTCTGGATCTGCGCGACATGGTGGGCGTTCAGGCAGGCGATCTGGGCAATGCGTTGCTGTGCCGCGATGTGGACGAGGATGGAATTCTGGACGCGGGGAGCGATGTGATTCTGGCGACCGGCAAGATCGAATTATCCGGTACGACGGGGACGATTCAATTCACCAAGCCGTTTACGCCCGGAGAAAAGTTGACGAATGGCGCTGTTCCGTCCTCCACTTTTGCGCTTTGCAGTTACCTGATTGTGGTGGATTGGCTGAAAATGCAGGCGGGGGACGAGTTTTCGGCGGCGTTGCGTTCCGACGGAGTGCTTGTGTCTCCTGATTTGCGGGTGATGGGTGACTTGCCCTGGACCCGCTGGGTCGCGCCGGGCGGAGAAGTGACGGATGGCCACATGGGTCTGTCGAAGTGGGCTTTGGATTACCGCAGCCCCGGCGGACGGATGTGTGCGGCACGATTCAATCAAGCGGGCGACAAACTGATTGTCGGGTACGACACTGGCTCTGCCTGGGTGTTCGACGCGGGGAGCAACATCCCTCTGATGATGCTGAAGGACCATTCGGACCAGATTCGTTACGCCGGGTTCTCGTCCGACGACGCGTATGCGGTCACCGTGACGCGTGACGGGGTGTTGAATACCTGGGGTCTTTCGGATGGCAAGCGTTCTTCTTTCTATTTCAGCGACATGACGATCACCGCCGCCGAACCGTCTCCAGACTTGAAAGATCTGTTGGTCATCAGTCAGGACAAGGCCATTCTGCTCGACGTCGAGACACAGCGGCGGAACTGGGAATTCAGTTCGCCGGGATATCAGATCTTGACGGCCACGTTCTCGCCCAATGGCAAGTATGTACTGCTGGGCGCGAGCGACCGGTTCGCCTATCTGCTGGACCGATACACGGGCGCTGAAATTCGGCGCTATGCCGGGCATTCGGACGTAGTGACCGCCGTGCAGTTCACGGGCGACAGCGCCCATTTCATCACGGGCAGCAGCGCGTTGGATTTTGGAACGGTGAACCTGTGGCAGTTGGATGGAACCATTTTGCGAACCATCTCGACCCACGGTCAGGTGGTGCAGGGGGCAGCGGTTTCCTATGACGGAACCCGCATTGCCCTGGTGACCGGGGTGAACCAGGCCAATGCGGTTTTGAGTCCGACGGACGTGGCGTCCGATCCGGTACAGGGAATCAAGGTCGTCAATCCGGCGAACGATGTGGTTCGGTTGCGGATCTACGGCGACTCGGTGGACGAACTGTACTCGATCCCTCTTTACTCACGCGAGAACCTGAGCAAGTTTTCCCGGGACTTCAGCAAACCTCTCGAACACTGGAACAAGTACCTCGGGTCGCTCTGCTTCGACCGGCAGACCCAGCGGGTGCTGGTCACTTCATACGATTATCTGCCCGCGACGGCCTCACAGGCGTATCCGGACAACAAGCAATTGATCGAGTCGGCGGACAATGCCTGTTTCCGCCTGAGCGACGGGCGTTTTATCCGTAAATGGGGGGTGAACGGCGCGTTTCAGGACACAAATCCGGAGGACGCCCGAATCACGGATTTCCGTCCACGCATGTCGGTGGATGGCAACCGGATTTTCTGTATGACGGATCATGGGTTAACACTCCTGCCGCGTGCGGTGGGGAAACCGATTCACAACACGACGTACCTGAATCAGATGCAGGGATACGATATTTCCCGGGATGGGGTACGCGCGGCCTGGATGAAAAACCTCGATACGGCCAAAAATCCGTATGCCGAGGATGAAATCTGCATGTCGCTTGTCTCCGATGAAGGCGGTTTTACCGCTCTGATTCGGAAACCCTGGACGCATCCCACGGGGCAGAAGCATGGGGACTACAACATGCTGTCGCTCTCCCCCAACGGATCGTTTCTGGCCGCGGGCGACCGGCTGTACTCAATGTTGACCGGTGAACAGTTTTCGAATTTCGCAACGGTCAATAAAGAGTACCGTAGCGGTTTTACACGCGATGGGCGGTTCTGGGGATTTGCGATGAGCAGCCCCAGCAGCGCGGTCCGAACCATGCGCACGTTGGACAAGAACGCGACGCTGTACAATATCATCAACACCCTGGATGTCGCCGCCAGTCCCTTCAAGATGCTCTACCACCCGGATGGGCGGCAGATGGCGGTGGTCTTCGAGACGGTGGGAGTCAAGTTCTACGACATGCCCACATACGAACCGGGGATTCTCTGTCCCTTCGAGGGAAAGATCAACGATGCGGCGCTCTCGGATGACGGAACGCTTCTGCTGATTGCCGGCGGGAACACGGTGCGGTTGTACGACACAAAGACGGCCCGGGTTCTGCGCTCATTCTACGCGCAACACGCCAATGTCCGCGACACACAGGCTATCTCGGTCCAGTTCGGAGAACATGACAATCAGATCCTGATCGGATGGGGCTACAACTATGTGGAGGTGTTCAAACGCATCAAGCCCGTCCAATTGACGATAACGCCGTCCGAGCGGTCTCTGCTCCCTGGGCAATCGCAAGCCTACCGGTTCGGAATGACACTCGAGGACGGAACGGTTCTGGATGTGACGCCCGAGGCGGGCACGGAGAACACCACGTTTTCGCTGTTGGTCGCGCCAGCCGCGAAGGCCACTGTCCGCGACAATGTCGTGACAGTGGCGCCGGGCGCCAGTGGCGATTTCACCGTACGCGCCGTTTACAAAGAGGCGGGGCTTTGGCTCGAAGCGCAGGCGCATGTGACGATCGGGGAAAACCCGGTGGCGCAGTTGGAGGTGAATCCTCCCAGTTATTCCGTTCCGGTCGGGGTTTTCCGCCCCTTCTTCTATACCGCGCGCTATGGCGATGGGTATCAGGAAGATGCAACCGACCGGGTGACACTGACGGCCGTGGACGCGCAGAACCTGACGATTGTCGGGAATCAGGTCAAGGTGAATCCCGGCGCGCCCTCGGGATCCTATACAGTTACGGGGACTTTCTCGGATGGAAAAGTTACCAAGTCCATCGAGAGTCACTTGATCGCCCAGGCGCCGGGGACCGTGTGGGATCGGTTTGCGGTAACGGGAGGCGGAGACGGCTTGTCGGGCGCCTACAGTCCGAATCAGTCGCGACTGGCGTTGGGATTCGGCTCGGGAGGCGTGAGCCTCTATGAGGTGGCATCCGTCCCAAGTTACAATTCGCTGCAACGCACATTTGTCGCTCATTCCGGCGCGGTGCGGGCAGTCGTGTTCTGTAACAATGACCAATTGCTGACGGCGGGAGAAGATGGAACCCTCCGGTTGTGGAACGTGGACGATCCCACCACGCCCGTACAGACCTACTACCACGAGGCGCCTGTCACCGCTGCGGCGGGTTATGGGACGTTCATGGCCTTTGGGGATACGCTGGGGAATGTCGGACTCTACAACGCCTTAACCAGTCAACTCGTCTGGATGAAGAAGATCCATATGGGAGCGGTTCGGAGTCTGGCCCTGGATGCGAACTCGGTGCTTTCCGGTGGCGATGATGGCGCGCTGGCGCTTCTGAACGGGGTGGATGGCCGAGTGGTCCAGGCGCGTCCGACTCTGCACTCTGCGTCTGTGGTGGCGGTTGGATTCGGTTCCACCACCGACGCCGCGAACAAGGCGTTGCCGATCCTCTACAGCGTCAGCCAGGACAAGAGCGCGGTGGTTCTGAAACGGACAGACGCCTCTGTATTGCAACAGTACACGTTGCCCGAGACCCCGACCGCCGCAATGATGGTTGCGGGGGATCTCTATGTGGCGACCAAGAATCCGCCGTCTCTATGGGTGTATGACAGTAAAAGCGGTTCGCTTTTACGGATGCTCGAAATTGCGCCGCAAGAGGGCGAGGTGGCCAGGATTCTGATGGACCCGACGGGGAAATACTTCCTGACGGGCCGGCGTTCGAGTCTGAGCAGGAGCAGTGTCAATTTCGGTCTCACAACAAAGAACCTCGCGGCTTCTCAGGAAGCGTTTACGCCTTCGGGATCGTTTCAGTTCTGGGAGAGCAGTCGTGGCCTGTACCGCGATTCCGTGGCCCACACCAAGCCCCTGGTGGATATGCGGGTGGTGGGTAACGACCGGTTGTTCACACAATGCGAAAAGCGGACGTTCCAGTGGAACTTCGATCCGCTGAAACAGGTGACTTCGAGCCAGCGGATTCTCGAATCCGCCTATTTCTCGAAACCGGTCTATTCCGGGTTGGATGTGACCGGTGACGGGGAATTGCTGGCTATCCGGCTGATGAAATCCATCTATCTGTACGACACGGTTCTGGGACAAACGTGGGAAGCGCTGCAATTGACTGCGGAGTCCGGCCCGTTTGCGCTTTCGCCGCAGGGACAGTATCTGGGCGCCGTAGATACCCGTACCCGCCTCTGGAATCTGGCAAATTTCGCCCAACTCGGAGAGGACAGCCGTATGGCCAGTTCGCTGGACTTCCGGGGAGCGTCCCTTCTGGCGGGCGTGGTCACCGCTGGACACCGGCTCTGCCTCTGGAACCAGCAGGGACGGTTGCTGGCCGAGAGTGCGACACAACATGACCCACTCAAGGTTCTGGTGAGCGATTCTGGAACGATCTGTTTTGTGGTTTCCTGCGCAAAAGAACAGAACGGTTCGCTGAGCCGGTATTCCTATTATCTCGAAATTTTCGATTCGTCGGATGCGGTCTTGAATAATCCGTTACAGGGGAAACCGGTTCCGATTGGTTCACCCGTTCAGCTTTTCTCAACTCCCTGGGGGTTTAACGAGGAGTATCGAGTCCAGGACTGGGTGCTTGCCGCTTCCAGCACGGGGAAATCCCTGTTGGTTGGACCCGGGGGGGCTTCTTCGGTCCGCCTGCCCGCCGGACTTCGCAGCGCGCGTCTCTACAAGACCGATCGGATGGCGCTGGAACAGGAATTCTATCCATCGAATGCCCCGAGCCAATTGGCGGCGGGACTGGCGGGCGCTGGATTCTCGAAGGATGGGTCCGTTCTGGCGGTTGCCTGGCGTGACGGGTACGCGGAACTATACCGGCGCGAACTGCCCGCTTCTCTGGAACTGGGACTGGTGGAATCCGAGGCGCCCCCGTCGGTTGAACCGGTTTATAGCTCGGACTTTGAAGTCTTTCAGGAGCGGGTGTACGACCTGCAAGCCCGCCTGAGATACGCCAATCAGAAAACGGGCGAAGTGACCGGCGCCACAGCGTTCAAGGTGGAACCGGCCGGTAAGGCTACGATTACGGGCCATGTGTTGCGTCTTTCCGATACCTGTCAGTTTGGCGATACGCTTCTGTTGACCGGTGAGTTCCAGGATTCCACGCGGACCCTGCAGGCGACCGCAACCCTCCATGTCACGGTTCCCAGTGGAGTCTTGAAAGTTACGATGCTGCCGTCCGAAACGGCTCAAGCGGGCGCGCAATGGCGGTTGACATCCGAAGACGCCGGCGTGTGGCATGGCGCCCAGGACACCCTGACCTGTGGCGTCGGGCAATACACGCTGGAGTTCAAAGATGTGGCGGGCTGGACAAAGCCGGTTCCCCAGCAGGTAACCATTTTGCAGGACCAGACGACGGAAGCCACGGCGCTCTATGTCGAAAAGGGCGCCTGTTCGCTGACGGTTCTACGCGATGGGCCGGGAACTGGTTCTGTGACGAAAAACCCCGATCTGCTGAACTACCCGGAGGGAACACTGGTGGCGCTGGTGGCTGATCCCTCGACCAGTTCGACCTTTGCCGGCTGGTCGGGAGATGTACCCGCCGATCAGGCTCACGCCCGGATTGTCATGTTAACAATGGATGCCAACAAGGTGCTGACGGCTACCTTCGAAGTAGCCCAATACCGATTGGATGTGGATGTGGCAGGCGATGGAACCGTGAAAAAGACCCCAGATAGCGAGACGTATGCGCATGGCACAACGGTGACACTGACCGCCACGCCGGGTATGGGCCAGGTTTTTAAGGGATGGTTTGGGGATATCCCTGCGGGCCAGTCCATGACCCAACCCTTGACGGTTCTCATGGATTCCACCCGGACGCTGGTGGCTTCTTTCGGCGTTTCCGGAAAGAATACGCTTACGGTGACCCACACGGGAGAAGGAACCATCGGTAAGGCGCCCGACCGGACCGATTTTGATACGGGGGATTCGGTGGTGTTGACCGCTGTACCGGCAGAGGGGTGGGTATTCAAGCGCTGGTCCGGCAATGTTCCGGTGGGCCAGGAGAGCGATAATCCGTTGACTCTGACAATCAGCCAGGATACGGCTATTGAGGCGGTCTTCGAACGGATACTGGTGCCCCTGACGGTTAAACAGGAGGGGCAGGGCAAGGGAGCGGTCTTGCGGGAACCGGATCAATTGCTCTACCCATCCGGAACGCAGGTCCGGCTGGTGGCTTCGCCCAATGAGGGATCCTGCTTCCTGGGCTGGACCGGAGATGTTTCCGAGGCGCAAAAGACAGACAATCCGCTGGTGTTGACTCTGGATACGACCCGGACGATCACGGCGATGTTCGACCTGCGGCTGACCGCTTCCCGGAGTATCGTGGCCACGAACAATCTCTCCACGTATCTGATCACCGTTTCCTGGAGTGCGGTACCGTCCGCCACGCATTACCAGCTTTTCCGCGCCAATTCTCCCGAGGGGGAAATGGAGGCGATTACGCCATGGATTCCCGAACTGAAATACTATGACGATACGGTGGCCAGTGGGAGTGCTTATCGGTATTGGGTCGTGGCGGCTCGGGACTCACAGGGAGGAAGTCCCAGTTCCTTCGCTGGGCCGGCCACCGGTTCAACCAATCCCGACTCGCCCCTCCCGGAAACGTACCGGCTGACGGCGGTCAATTGTGTCATTACATCGGACAGTGTGACGTCGGGTCTGAAGTTCAGCGGATGTTCACTCAACTCGACGGTCAAAATAGACTTGTACAAGGGCGCCTGGAAATCGGGCACCGACACCGTCCGCTATTACCGGAATGTCACCGAGATCCCGCTGATAGAAGTTGAAGGCGACCTGCGGCTGTTCCAGTCTACCGCTCCGATCCACCATGTTCGTGTTTCCGGTTATGTGAAATCGTTGTCGGCGAAGGCTGGGTTGCGGCTGCTCGAAGCAGGGAAGGCCGGTACGATCAAGGTCGAAGCCAGCAAGAACGCCAAGGCCAAACAGCCGACCTTTGCCCGGGCCGATATCCTGACACAGGAGACCGATCCTCTGACCAAACTGAATATCCAGTTGAAAGGCGTCGTGCTGGAAAACCTCAGTGTCCAGCAACCCGTCGTCAAACTGGCCGTCATGACAAAATGCTACCGGGATTCTTCCCGGAACAAAACCATCAGTGTCGGCGGCATCGGCTCATTGCGGTTGGTGGAGCCAGATGTGTTATCTGGAAAGGCGGTTGAGCGCGGGTCGGTTTACGATCCCGATACGCTGAACGCTCCTTCGATCCAGACGATACGGGTGAGCGGTGGCTCAATTTTGTCGGACGCTATTTTCGGACAATTGAACCGGATTTCGGCGCTCTCGGCTTCTTTTTCGCTCGGTGTGGCCCAGCAGACCTGTCAGGGGAACATCCGTGTCAGCCGGATTGTCTGTGATGGGGACTTGAATGTGCTTGAGGCCCGATCCAAGCGCCTGGCTGCAAAGTCTTATGCCGGGGGGAAGATGGGATATCCCGACCGGCCGGATCTGATGCTGGTGCTGGCGGATAATATTCGAACCAAAGTCGCGGGCGATGGTCTGGTGTCCGGTATCTTCCGGGCAGGTTATGATCGTGCCACGGAAGAGCCGCTCTATACGGGTTTCATCCGGCAGATTCAGACAAAGTATGGGGAACTGCGCGGTGAAGCCCACGTCTCCCTGCTGGCGCCTCTGATTAAATTTGTGCCTGGGCAGGGCAGCTATTTCGCGGTGTATCGGGAAGAGCCATCCGAATAATTTCCCCGTTGAAAGCAATCGGGCTTCGTGGTTGCACAGAAAATTCGCAACCACGAAGCCCGAAATAGCCCGAAGTTTCTGTACTTCCTACTCAATCACAAAAAGCGCCACGGTATCTTGATCCTTGACGAACACCCGGTTTCCCGATACGACCGGATAGGCGTAGATCGGCGTATCGGAAACTTTGATCCGAGCCAGTTCTTCGTATTGCTTGTCCGTGGGTTTGAAGGCGATGAGACCGGATTGTTCCGGCAACGCCAGCAGGCAGGAACCGGCGTCCACAATCGCTCCAAAACCGCTTTCCTTTTTCGTGGTGATCCAGGCGGTCTGGCCCGTCTGGGCGTTCAGGCAGAAAAAGAAACCCTTGTCGGAAAGACCATAGAGAAATCCGTCCTTCAAAACCGGCGTGTTGTACTGGATGGCGACTTCCGCGTTGTCCCAAATCTTTTCGGCGCTGAAGACCTCCCCCTGTTTTACAATCTTCACGGCGTGGGTGCCGCGGCTTTGCCCGGTGTAAATGACCGTCTGGCCTTCAACGATGGGGGTCGCGGTGTTGTAAGACCGTTCCTGCGACGCAAAGGGAATCTGCCAGAGGAACTTGCCGTCGGCCAACGCCACGCCTGAAACGCTCTTTTCGGTGAGGGTGACGATTTGCTTCACCCCGTCCACCGTCATCAGAACCGGCGAGGCGTAGCCCGGACCTTCCGCTTCCCATTTCCATTTCGGGGCGCCTGAAGCCAGTTCAAATGCCATCAGCGCGCCCTGACCTTCTTTTCCGAGGTGGGCGATCGCCAGACCGTCCACGATCAGGGGGGACATGCTGGTGAAAAATTTGGGGACGACTTTCGGAAACTCGTCCTTGCGCCACAACAGTTTGCCATCGGTGGCGTCGAGACAGGACAAAACACCGCAAACGCCCAAGGTGACAATCTTCCCATCCGAAACCGTCAGAGAGCTCCGAGGACCGGGGTGCCGTCCGGCAGCGCCGGTGGCCGCATCCGCCGCATATTTTTCAATCCAGATTTCTTTCCCATCCGCGGCATTCAAACAACGGGTGACTTCTTCATTCCCCTGGCGCGTGAAGACATAGAGTTTATCGCCCACCAGAGCGGGAGTTGCATCCGCCGATCCGACGGGAACTCTCCACTTGGCGGTCAGTTCCTTAGGCCAGGTTTGGGGCGCCTTGAAATCGGTCACTTTCCCGTCCCGGTTGGTGCCGCGCCACTGCGGCCAATCGGCGGCCTGGATACTGGATACACCCCAGAGGATCAAAACACTCGATACGACAATCCACCTCAACTTCGGGTTTTTCATGGCAGCCTCCTTTAACAAGGTTGGTACGATTCGGATTCCCCGGCCCCTCGCGCAGAGGGCGCCGTTTTGCTGTTCAAATCAGGATGCGGGGTAACCCACTGTCTGTCCATAGAGTACGTGTTGTTCCGGGCGCAGTTTCAGTTCTTTGGCCAACCCTTCCTTGTTACAGTTGTGGAACCAGGCGGCCAGGCCTTGCGAAGCGGCGAACAGATAGACATTCCCGGCAATCAGGCCGGTAGCCACGTTGTAGTAGGATTTCTGGATTTCAGGGTCTTTCAGACCGGGTTCCTGAAACCGCGCTTTGGGATATTTGGCGAGGTCCGCGACAAAGATCAGATTCACGGGAGCCTTGGCCATCGCCCCGCCCCGACCGTGGTCGGCAACTTTTCCGCGTTGGTCGCCTGCGACGACTGGGGTCAACTGGTGTGGCGTTGCTTCGTACAGATAGACGCCTTCCTGCAATACGACGTAGAGGTCTATCTCTTGAGCATTGCTGGCGGTGGCGGCCGTTCGCCCTCCGTCCTCACGATTGACGCCGAAGGCCGCCCAGAGGAGATTCGACAGCATCTGGGGAGCCAATTTATCCTCTTTAATATTGCGGATGGTCTTTCGCGCCTTCAACGCTTCCAGCACGGATTTGCCCCCTTCCATCTGAGGTTTTGGAAGCATAATGGGAGAGAGAGCCGGTTGCGGGGAAGGGGTTTCCTGCGCGAAACTGGACACGGCGCCGCTCAGTACAGCCAGAGCGGGAAGGGTCTGAACAAACCGCCTGCGATTCATAAGTATTTCCTCCTGTCGCGAAGAGTTATCAGAGTGTTTTTCAGAAACAATATGCGCATCTGGTGTTTAGATCTATCTCTTTCTGCAAGAACCGGCGTTTGTTCCCGTTCGTTTTCAGCAAAAGAATATATGCGGACCATCCATGTGTCTATTGTGTACTTTTTCCGCTTCTTGTCAAGGACGGCGATGTCTCTGAATGACGAAGGTTTTTCGTGAATCGGGAATTTTCCTCATGCGTTTTGGGTCAAAAAAAGGTTGAAAACGAGGGAGACGATTTGAGAGACTCGGAATGCTGGATCGGAAACGCAACGGGAGATTTTCTCCGATTGGCACAGGTTGGCTGCCAGAGGGCGTATTGGGACGCCACGTTTCGTTAACGATAACGAATCTGGGCCGTCTGGAAAATCCGGACAAAACAGGGGGGCTTCACTCCTGCCCCCAAAGGGGCAAATCGGAAAAGAGCCCCAAGACACCGGGAAATGCATGTCCGTCTGGAACGGGCATTTTTCAGATCATGCTGAGACATGAAAATCGAGACGAGGAGGAAGAGAACCGACATGAAGAAACTACTCGCAATCAGTCTGTTGTGGATTTGCGCCTGGGCTGGCGCCGAGGAAAAGATCAATTGTCCGATGGCTGAGGGGCCGTTCAAGCCCGACATGGAATCGCTCAAACAGTACCAGTATCCCGAGTGGTTCCGCGACGCGAAATTCGGTATCTGGGCGCACTGGGGCCCCCAGGCTGTTCCGATGGATGGCGATTGGTATGCCCGCGGCATGTATGAGGAAGGGAACAAGCATTACAAGTATCACACGGAGAATTACGGCCACCCGTCGCAGTATGGGTATAAGGACATCATCCCGCAGTGGAAGGCGGAGAAGTGGGATCCGGAACGTCTCATGGCGTTGTACAAAAAGGCCGGGGCCAAGTATTTCGTCAGCATGGGCACGCACCACGACAATTTCTTCCTGTGGGACTCGAAAATCCACACATGGAATTCCGTCCAGATGGGCCCCAAACGCGACGTGGTCGGTGAATGGCAGAAGGCTGCGAAGAAGCTGGGGTTGAAATTTGGCGTCTCGGAGCACCTGGGCGCGAGTTTCACCTGGTTCCAGTCCAGCCACAAGGCGGACAAGACCGGTCCGAAGGCAGGAGTCCCCTATGACGGAGCCGACCCCAAGTATCAGGAACTCTATCATTTCAAAGCCGATCCGGACGACACGGGGTGGTACAGCAAAAATCCCAAGTGGCACCAGGAGTGGTACAACGAAATTAAGGAACTGGTGGACAAGTACCAGCCCGACCTCCTCTATACGGATGGGGCGATTCCGTTCAATAATGAAGTGGGATTGAGCATGGTGGCGCACTTCTACAACGCCAGCGCCGCTCGCGAGGGGGGCAAGACCCAAGTGGTCTATAACTGCAAACAGGAATCGGGGGGCCGGTGGGTCCAGGATATCGAGCGTGGCATTCTCCCCAAGATTGATCCGTATCCCTGGCAGACCGACACTTCGATTGGGGACTGGTATTACAACCGCAACTGGAAGTTCCAGCCGGTGAAATGGGTCATCCACATGCTGGTGGACAATGTCAGTAAGAATGGCAATCTCTTGTTGAACGTCGTCCAGCGTCCGGATGGATCGCTGGACCCCGAGGTCGAACAGATGCTCGAACAGATGGCGACCTGGATTGCGGTTCACGGCGAAGCGATTTATGGAACGCGGCCCTGGCAGGTGTATGGCGAGAGCAAGGTCAAGGTCAAGGGGGGCAATTTCAAAGAAGATTTCAAGTACGACGCCAAAGAAATTCGTTTCACGACGAAGGGGACCACACTCTACGCCATCGCGCTTGGCTGGCCGGAGGACGGACAACTCGTGGTGCGTTCCCTGGCCAAACCGGCGGGAGAGACTATCAACAAGATCGAGTCTGTCAGCCTGCTCGGTTCCGATGCCAAACTCGAGTGGAAACAGACCGCCGAGGGGTTGATGGTCACCTTACCGAAAGAAAAAGTGTCTGAATTCACCGCTGCGCTGAAAATCGCCGGCAGCGACCTCAAGGCGGTTCCTTTCGTCGTTGAGGCCGAGGTTGTCAAGGCGGATGCCAAGGGTGTCTTCGCCCTCTCCGCCGATCTGGCGGAGTTACATGGCGACCAGATCAAGACGGAAGAAAAAGGCGGCCAGACGAATATCGGTTTCTGGAACAATGGGCAGGATTGGGCCACCTGGAAGGTCCGTTTCCCCAAGGCGGGAAAATTCAAAGTCACCGCCAGTTGCGCTTCGACGAGCGACGCTTCTGAATTCGGGGTCGAGATTGCCGGACAGACGGTTACCGGGAAGGCCCCCAACACCGGCAGTTGGGACAAATTCGAGAACGTGGATCTCGGTTCGATCGAAATCAAGCAGACTGGCGATCAGGAGGTCAAGATTCGCCCGCAAGACGCGAAAAACTGGCAACCCCTCAACCTGCGAAACATCGCGTTGCAGCCTTTGGAATAAACGGCGGCACAGTGTCTGCGTTGAGGTAAAAGAATCCCCGTCCGGAAGGGTGTCCGGACGGGGATTCTGTATTGAAGAACGGAGCGGGTTCGCTCAGATCTTGCCCATCTTTTTCAAGGCTTCGATACAGCCCTTGACGTTTTCCATCGGCTTCGTGCCGCTTTCGTGCTCGACGATATACCACTGGGTCACACCGTTTTTCTCACAGATGTCGAAGACGGACTTGAAGTCCACCTTACCCTCGCCGATGACCGAGTCGGGCGACGGGCCGCCCCATTCCTTCAAGTGGATCGTGATGGCGCGCTTGGAGTACTGCTTGAGCACTTCAACCGGGTTGGCTTTGCCTTCCATGCAGTTGGACGTGTCGAGCTGCATGACGATGTCGTCCTGCGTGTTGCCAAAGAAGAGATCCCAGCAGGAGGTATCGCCCAGTTTGGTGAAGTCATGACCGTGGGCGTGGTAACCGAGGTACATCTTCTCGGCTTTGACCTTCGGGAGTTGCTCATTGAACAGTTTGGCCATTTCCAGCCAGCCCTCTTTGGTCTTGGGGTCCATGTAGGGAACGATGAGGTACTTGTTACCCAGCGTTTTGTTGTACTCGATGGTGGCGGCCAGGTTTTCCGGCTTGATGGTGTCGAGTTGGGTGTGGGTGCCGCAGCAGACCAGACCGTTGTCGTCGAGCATTTTGCGCAGTTCGGCAGCCTTTTTATCGTAATAGCCGGCGAACTCGACGCCCTTGTAGCCCATCTTGGCCACAGCCTCGATCGTCTTGGCCAGATCCTTGGGGGCGTCAGCGCGCAGGGAATAGAGCTGCAGCCCGACGGGGATTTTCTTCTGCTCGGCGGCCAACAGAGCGGGAAGATTCATGCTCATGGAAGCGGCTGCGAGCGCGCCAACTTTCATAAAGCCGCGACGCGACACGGAATTGGATGAAAAGAAAGTCATCGGTAGTCTCCTGTTACATAGGGTTTGTCAAAGCATGGCACAACGTGCGTCTCGAAAAATACGCCAATCCCGCCTGTTCTGGCAATCAGAAAAGATCAAGAAACGCTCGATTGGGTGGAAACGAGGCGCAAGGGTCAACTCCCCAGAGGACGCTTGCGCATGGCGCTTGTTGTGCGGGGAAAGCGTTTGGAAGTCGGGGATATCTTGCGGATGACCACAATTTGACCCGGGAAAACATCCCGGGTAAGCGCTGGGACTGAGTTTTCCTCCAGGGGCAAACTGTCGGGAACGCAGGTTCCACACGCTTCATCGGCAACACTCTCTCCGGGAAACAGAGAAATCTGGTAGGCAACCTGACCGGAAATCCCACTTCCGAGGAGTTTGCACGCCTCCCGGGTGGTGACAAGTTCTTCTTCGATGCGGAAACCTTTCCAGGCCAGGAAATGCCCTCCCGGGCGCAAAAAAGGAACACACAGTTCGGTCAGCAGGGGCAACGCGGCCACCGCCCGGGCCGTCACCACGTCGAATTGTTCCCGGTACTCGGGGTGGTGGGCCATTTCTTCGGCGCGTCCTTCCACCACAAACACGTTTTTGAGGTCCAGCGTCTTGGCAACCAACCGTTGAAAACGGGTCTTCTTGCCGGTGGCTTCGAGCGAGACCACCTCCCAGTCCGGCAGCGCGATGGCCAGAACAAGACCCGGCAGGCCAGCGCCCGATCCGACGTCGAGAAGGCGTGGACGGCGTGGGGGGCTGTCGGGAGGATTGGATTTTCCTATCTCAATGTTTTCCAGTACTTGAAGGCCAACCAGGGAATCTTCGAAATGGCGGGAGCGAATTCCCTCCAGATCGCGGATCGCGGTCAGGTTGGTGGTTTTGTTCTCTTCGAGGAGCAGTTGGGCCAAAAGACCCAGCTGGTCTTGTTGTCTGGCGTCGAGAGCCTGAAGGCGTGGGGTGAGAGAAGAAGGATTCATAGGGTTCCTGCCGCGTGTCTGGGTGGCGCGTGGGAGAGGTTTCTCCACACGCAGGGTCAGCATAACCTGCGCGTGGAACGGCATCAAGCATTTCTACCCGGAGGTTCTTGTATGGATCGAGGTTGACCCGGTTGCGGGTCCTGTGTAACACTGATTCTCGATGTGTCAAGAAGGCTATTCTCTGTCAGATTGGATACAGAAATGAGCGAAGGGACTGATCCGAAGTTGACCGCCCGTTATGTGCGCACCAATGGGGTTGTACGGCGGGAAGTAGCGGGAGAGACGGTACTGGTACAGGTGGGAGAAGGTGGCACGGCGCAACTGGAGTATCTGTATCGCCTGAACACCGTCGGGGGAGTCATCTGGGAGGCGTTGGAGCGGCCGGTGACTTTGGAAGAATTGTTCGAGAAGGTTTCCGACGTGTTCGACCTGAGTACGGTGGAAGGGGCGGATACGCATGCTCAAGTGATCTCTGAGATCGAGGAATTTCTGGAAGAACTGAGAGAATCGCGTTTGGTAGAACGAGTAACGGAGTAAGTTCGGGTGCATGGGTGAGAGAAACTGGTGGGCGGGTTGATGGAAACGGTGTCGTTTGACGAGTATGCCCGGGAGGTGGTGCGTTCGCAGGGGCGGGTGCCCCTGTCGGGGAGTTTGGAGATAACCTGGCGCTGCAATCTGCGGTGTGTGCATTGCTACATGGGAGCGTACCGGTCCGAACCGGAGTTGTCGCTGGGTGAAATCCGGCGGGTGATAGATGAATTGGTGGACGCCGGGTGTCTGCGGTTGCTGATTACGGGCGGAGAACCGCTTTTACGGCCCGATTTTCGGGAGATCTACCGGTATGCGGCTCAGAAGGGGATGTTGCTGACACTGTTCACCAATGGCACGCTGGTGGACGCGGAAGTAGCGGCTTTCCTGCGGGATTATCCGCCGGTGCTGTGCGAGGTCTCGCTGTACGGCGCGTCGGCGGCTTCCTATGGCCGGGTGTGTGGTTGCCCGGAGGCGTTTGAGCGGGCGTTGGCGGGGTTGGACCTTTTACAGGAGGCGGTTCCCCATCTGGGTGTGAAGAGCCTGGCCATGCGGGAAAATGCGGAGGAGATGGAACTTCTGGAGCATCTTTGCGCGGAACGGGGGTTGGATTTCAGTTACGACACGGACCTCTTCCCGCGTCTCGATGGAAATCCGGAACCGTTCCGGCATGCGTTTCCCCCGGAAGAAGGGGTCCGAAGGGTGCTCGATTCGCGGTTGCATCGCGAGGTATGGGGAAAGCAACGGCGCGATTGGGAGGCAGCGCAGGGACGGGCTTTGAAGCGAGCGGACAAGGTGGTGGTGTGTGTAGCGGGGGCTTGGACGTTTCACATCGGGCCGTTCGGCGACCTGTGTTTGTGCATGTTGCTACGCGAGCCGGCGTATTCTCTGCGGAACGGATCGTTTCGGAAGGGGTGGGAGACGTTGATCGCGGAGTTGATCGAACGCGAGCGTGTGGTGCGTTCGGCTTGCGTTACGTGTCCGGATCTGAAATACTGTATGCCATGTGCGGGGCGGAACCGCCTCGAAACGGGTTCGATGGAGCGTCCAGCGCCGGTTCAGTGTGCGCGGGCGCGGGCGGTGCATCGGTTGGCGGAAGAAGCGGGTGTGGGAGTGGGACATCAGGAGGCGGACGGTCATGGTGCGCGTTGAAGAACAAGCCGGAGATCTGACGGGTTCCTGGGATCGGGAAGAGGCCGGGCGGGCGCGTGTTTCGTACTGTCCACCAAGAGTGATACGGGTGCGGGTCGAGACGGCGCGTCTGACCTTGGGACAGGTGGATGCCAGTACCTTCTGCACGCTTCACGATCACGATACCGGTTTCAACAATTGTACGACGTAAAGCCGTTTTCCATCAGAGGGATGGTTTGTCATGTGTGAGACAATGGGTTCTCCTCAAAGGCCGGAACGCGAGGATTCGCAGGGGGTTGGGGGCGTTTTGGGTTCGCCCAGACTTCCCTATGTCTCCCCGCGTGTAGCGCGGGTTCGGGTGGAAACGACCCGGTTGGCGTCCGGGAAGCAGGACGCGCAGTCGCATTGTACCTGGCATTACCACGACACACCGGCGAATTGTCCGAATTGAAGGATTGTGAAAAGTGTCGTCTCGCGCGGCTGAAAAGCCGCCGAATCAGATTCAGTTTCGAGTGGAAATATGGAAAACAGCCAGGACACAGAACGGATGAGCGAACGGCCTCTTTACGAGCGGCCCTGCGTGCGGCGGGTGGTGGTGCAGACCACGCGCGAGCATCTGGGATGGCAATATGGCCAGGCCGGGAGCCAGTGTACGGGACACAATCACGACAACGCGCATGCGGGTTGCGCGTACCCACAATGAGCAATCCATCTCTTGTTTGTTTCCATTTGTCTCTGGCTCACGTGTTTCAGTTCGAGAACCGAAGCGGGACACCCGATGGCGGGGAATTCGGAGAATGAAGGCGCAGGACGATTTGATCCGGACGACGGGCAACGTGGCGTGCCGTATCGGTCCGTTGAAACTTCAGGCCCGAAGCGCGTCTGGAGCGCTTGTTCTGGCCTCGCCGCTTGACCGGAAAAATGGTTGCGCCGGAGCGCTTGCCGATTTTTCCGATGCGGGAAAGAGTACGCCGGCGTTGGATTTGTGCGTGGAAAATGCGGTTTCTCTCCTGAAGCCGGAGGGAGTGCCCGCTTTTGTGCATCGCACGGGGTGGGAAGTGTTTCTCGATGGGGATCGGGTAACCGCGATCAAGGCTATTCCTTTCGGAAGCGATCGTGTGTTGCGCCGCGTGGAGTTTGGGTTGGACGGGGGAACCGGGCGCTTGTGGGTGTCCCCCGAGGATGATCGTCCATCGTGCCCCTTTGCCTATACCTTCTCTGAACTGGCGGCGCTCTTGTTGACGCGCGTGAGCCGGGCCTTGTTGGTCCATTCGGCGTGTATCGAGTATGGGGGATGGGCGTGGTTGTTTGCCGGGCGGTCCGGTGCGGGGAAAAGTACCTTGGCCGGGTTGTGGCAGGCGTCGGGCCAGGGGCGGGTGTTGGGCGATGAAAGCCACCTGATGTGGCGCGATGAAACGGGAAAAATCCGGGTGTGTGGAACGCCGTGGCCCGGATCGTCGGGATTGTATGCGAATCGTTCGGCGCTGCTGGGGGGAGTCTTTTTTCTGGAACATGCACCGGAAAACGGGGTGGAAGTTCGACGTCCGGGGGACGCCATGACGGGGTTGCTCAGTCATGCGTTTCTCCCCTCGTGGGATGGCAATTCCCTGTCGGTGGCGCTGGACGTAGCGCAACAGGCCGTGGAATCGGTTCCATGCGCCCGTTTCTCGTTTTTGCCGGACCTGTCGGCGGTGTCCGACTTACGAGGGTGGATCGAGAAGGGGACAGGGGGAGTTTCGGGAGGAAATCTATGACGGGCCGGACAACCGGATTGCTGAATTCTTTCCGGATGGAAGGGGCGCAATAATCTTGTCCCCGTGGGGGGTTCTTGGTATAAGAACGATGGATATGAGGCCTTTCCCAGTTTTCGCATCATGGTGTTTCGAGGAGCCAAGTTGAGTTCTACGACGGAAAAGACGCTGATTCTGGACCCGAGCGAACTGCTTGCATTTTGTGGCCGCAACGATCACAAGATCCGGATGCTTCAATCTGGCCTTGAAGCCACCATTCGGGTACGCGGCAATGAGATCGTCATTTCGGGCGAGCCGTCGGTGGTCGAGCGCGCGTCGGGGGTACTCGAAGACTTGTTGCTGGTCCAGCGAAGCACGGGACGTTCGCTGTCGAATCAGGAAGTCCAGATGGCGTTGCGTTCAACTACTGCGACGGCGGAAGATGCGGCTTTGCCGACACTTTCGCAGGTTCTACTGGACCGGATTCCGGTTCCGAACCGTTCGCGGCACCTGCGGCCCATGACTCCTGGGCAGAAGGTCTATGTGGACGCCGTACGACAAAACGACATCGTGTTCGCGATTGGTCCAGCGGGGACTGGGAAAACGTATCTGGCCGTGGCCCTGGCGGTGTGGAATCTGACCGAAGGGCTGGTACGGCGGATCATCCTGGTGCGGCCGGCGGTGGAGGCGGGTGAACGGTTGGGTTTTCTGCCCGGCGATATTGCGGCCAAGTTCGACCCGTTTGTACGTCCGCTTTACGATGCACTCTACGACATGATGGAACCCGAACGGGTGAAGCAGTATCTGGAGACCGGGGTGATCGAGATTGCGCCACTGGCTTTCATGCGGGGACGAACTCTCAACGATGCGTTTGTCATTCTGGATGAGGGACAGAACACAACGATGGCGCAGATGAAGATGTTTCTGACGCGCCTGGGGATAAATTCCAAAGCGGTGGTGACGGGGGATGTGACGCAAGTGGACCTGCCCACCGATACCCAGTCGGGCCTGATCCATGTTCAAAAAGTATTGAAAAACATCAAAGGCATCGCGTATGTCTTTCTGGAGAACCACGACGTGGTGCGCCACGATCTGGTTCAGCGGATTGTGCGGGCGTATGAAACGCATGGCTCGAAGGGGGCGTAAAGGTCTCTTTCGAGCATTTTTCCATCTGAGGATAAGTGACCGAGTTCCGGTTTTTAAGGGAAGGGATTTGTTTCACTAAAAGCGCTGTGGGTCGTTGTGTGGGTGTTTCGTAAACCGAAGGAGTTCGAAATTGGGGATATTTGGCACTAAAAAAGACCGCCCATCCGGGTCTCCAGCCTCCTCCGAGTCGCGGGGAGGAGCTGGGAAGGGCATCCCCGGAATCGGAGCGGACAATATCTTCCGCCGGGAGAACAAGCAACGCGAGTCCCTGGTGATGGGAAGCCGAACGAAGTTTCTGGCCGGGCGTGTGGGACGCTGGGGCGCGCTGGCGGCTGTTTTCCTTTTGACCTTGTTTCTGGTAAATCCCGGCATCATTCCAGAGCGGGCCGAGTGGGAATCGGGACAGGTGGCCAAGCAGAATATTGTCTCCGAGGTCGCTTTCACCGTCAAGGATCAGGAAGCGCTGTTCAAGGATGAGACGGAACTGCGTAAGAAAAAACCGTTCTACTATACTTACGACAAGAAGGTGGCGGAGCGTGTTGCCGAACGGATTCAGGCTGTTTTTGATAAAGCCCGGGCGATTCAGGCGGATACAACCGTTTCGGCGCCCGATAAGGCCCGGACGCTGCTGACATGGGTGCGTGACGAACAGAAGGTGGTGTTTCAGTCGCCCGACGTAGCCGCGAATTTGATTCTGGCCAATTGTGAGGACGAGACTCTTCGCAAGACGTTAAGCGAGTCGTTGAAAAGACCGGTCGAAACGGTTGTGGACAATCTGAAACTCTATCGGGAGCGGTATGAGACTGAGCGGGTGGCGTTCGATTCCGAGAATGTCTTGATCAATCCAGACAATCTGATCGATCTGAATGGATTGGGATCGTACCTGACCGACTATTTTGCCCGGCAGAACGAGATTGAACGGGAACTCAGTCGAGAAAAGCAGCAGATGCTGATCCTGCTTTTTCAGGCTTATGTGGAACCGAATGTCAAATTTCTGGCCGAGGAGACCGAGCGGCAACTGAACCGGGCCATCGAAAATCTGAATTCCAACCCGCCCAGAAAATCGTTCAAGGCGGGCGATATTCTGGCGCCTGCGGGGTATGAAATCAGTCTCGAACAGGACAAACTGATTCGGGCCATGTATGATGAAGTCGAGCGCCTGAACCTTCGCCGGTTTGGAGGAATCGCGTTATTCGTGGCGATTCTCCTCTCGCTGGTCTGTTACTTCATTCGTCAATTTCGACCGGAATTGACTTTCAACACCAGCACCGTCTTTATGGTGGCTCTGCCGGTTCTGCTGGCGCTTCTGTTCGGACACCTGGCGTTGAAAGTGGTCAATGCGGAGAGATTTCCGGATGCCGCGGGGTACGCTTTCCCGGCGGCGATGATCGGCATGCTCGCGGTGATCCTGTTTGATTCCCGCTCGGGCATGTTGCTGGTGACGGCGGGGTGTCTGGTTTTCGGGGCTCGGACCGGTCTGGATTTCCGTGTGCTCCTGGTCTCGCTTTTCGGGGGATACATGTCGGTGACCGCCTTGACAAAGGCTCAGGCGCGTCAGGAAGTGCTGAAGGTCGGTTTTCTTGTCGGGCTGGTCAATGCGATCATGATTCTGCTGGCACATTTTATGGACGATCCCCATCGAATACGCTGGGATCTGTTCGGATGGGGACTGGTCAATGGAGTTTTCTGCGGCGTGGTCACCATGCCGACGCTGGTGGTGTTCGAGCGCCTCTTCGGCGTGGTGACGGATATCGGGCTTCTGGAACTGACCGGACTGGGACATCCGCTCCTGAAGGAACTCGAGGAGAAAGCGCCGGGGTCATTTCAGCACTCCTTGAATGTCTGCAAATTGAGCGAAGCCGCGGCTAAGGCGATCGGCGCCAATTCGTTGCTGGTGCGAGCCGGATCGTATTTTCATGATATTGGCAAGATCCTGAAACCCAAGTATGCCGGAGAGAATGCCATCTCGCTCGAAGAGCGGAGCCTGCACAGCAAGCTTTCTCCGCACATGAGCGCCATGATTATCAAAAACCACGTCAAGGGCGGGGTAGATCTGGCCCGCAAGTATAAATTGCCCGAGCGGGTTGTTGACTTTATTCCCCAGCACCACGGCACGACGATCATCGCCTTTTTCTACGTCGAGGCGCTCAAGCGGTTCGAGAATTCGCGGAGCATGGACCCGGTGCGCGAGAGCGATTTTCGTTATCCCGGTCCGAAGCCCCAGATGATTGAGACGGCGATTGTCATGCTGGCCGACGCGGTTGAAGCCACCGCGACAAGCCGTTTTACGTCACTGTCGGTCAACGAAGACGAACTGCGCATGTGCGTTCACAAGATTGTGACGGACAAGTTCGCAGACGGCCAGTTTGATGAATGCGATCTGACACTGCGCGATCTGCATGTGATTCGCGAGTCGTTCATCAAGACGCTTCTGGGGCGTTTCCACCACCGGGTGGCCTACCCGTCCCGTCCGTCGCGCAGCGGTCCTGCCGCGCTGGCGCCCAAACGCGACCGCCTGGAACGCGATTGATTTCCATAAGGCTTGTCTATCTCTATCGCGACCGTTCGACACCGATCTGCTGGCAATCGGGACGGATACGGCATCGGCTGCACCACGGGGAAACGGGTTTGCAAAGGTTCTGACCGTAGGCCACGAGCCAGTCGTTGATTTCGATCCAGTAGCGGGCGGGCAGAATCTGCCGTAGAACCGTTTCGGTCTCGTCGGGCGATTTTGTCTGGACATATCCCCACCGATTGGTGATGCGGTGGACGTGTGTGTCCACGCAAATGCCCGGCAGTCCGAAACCCTGGGTGAGAACCAGATTGGCCGTTTTGCGTCCCACCCCCTTGAGCGAGAGGAGTTCATCAATCTTGTTGGGTACCTGTCCCTGAAAACGCTCGATCAGGACCCGGCAGACGTCGTGGAGGGTCTGGGCTTTGGTCTTGTAGAATCCGACGGGGTAAATCAGACCGGCGAGGGTCTCCACGTCGAGTTCGAGCACTTCTCGAGGCGATTGAGCGCGTTTGAAAAGTCGTCGCGAGGCCTCGGCGGTGCAGGCGTCTTTTGTGCGGAGGCTCAGGAGGGTGCTGATCAGTACATGAAACGGATTCCGCTGACTGCGGGCGTATTCGGTCACGATGGGCACCTGCATGTGCGCCGTTTCCTCGCGAAGGATTTCCGCCACCCGGTCTATCGGAAATTTCAAGGTCTTGCGAGCCATCGGGGAGATTCGCTTTCAGAGAAAAATACGCTCAGGACTGCAATTCCACGGTCCTTGGCGATTCTAGATTGCCTCTTTCCATTTGTGAAGATAAAAATAGAGAGTTGAACCGCCTTGGGGACTGCCTGAGGACCGGTTCTTTCTGGACGCAAGCGGAAGTGAGACTGGAAGGATACCCGATCGGTGATGGATTTGACAAGGGATGGAAACGATATGGATATGGGCAATCAAGCCATGAACAGAGAGAAAACGCGGCTCGAAACGGTTTCTTGTTCTCTTCCAGCCGAATATGAATGCCTCCTGACGTCGGTCGAAAAACCGGGCCGATATGTCGGTGGAGAGATGAATGCGGTCGTCAAGGACCCGGCCCGGGTGCGAGCCACAATCGCGCTGGCATTTCCTGACCTTTACGATGTGGGAATGTCCTATCATGGTTTCCGCTTGCTCTATGAGATTATAAACGCGCGTGCGGACTTTTCGGCCGAGCGGGTCTATACGCCGTGGCCCGATTATGCGGATGCGCTGCGCCGGGCGGGGTTGCCTCTGACCACATTGGAGACCTACCGGCCATTGGGTACGGTCGAGGTGATTGGCTTTACCTTGCAGCATGAACTGGGTTATACGAACATCCTCGAAATGCTGGATCTGGCGGGGATTCCCCTCCTGGCGTCCGAGCGCGAGTCGTGTTTCCCGCTGGTGATCGGGGGGGGAGTGGAAGCGTACTCGCCCGAGCCGCTGGCGGACTTCTTCGACGCGTTTGTGCTGGGCGATGGCGAAGAAGTGTTACTCGAGATGCTGGAGGTTGTGGCGCAGGCCCGGGAGGGAGGCTGGGAGCGGGGACAGTTGTTGCGCGCCCTGGCCGGGATTCCGGGCGTCTATGTCCCCTCGCTCTATCAGGTTGCCTATCGGGAAGATGGCACGGTCTGCTCCATCACTCCGCTGGACGAAACGGCGCCGACGCGTGTTGAGCCTCGGATCTATGACATTTCGAAAAGTCTGGGGGCTGTGTGCCCCGTGACGCCGCTGATCCGGACGGTTCAAAATCGTACGGTGGTCGAAATTCGGCGGGGGTGTGTGAATGGCTGTCGTTTCTGTCAGGCGGGAGTGTTGACGCGCCCGGTGCGTGAGCGACCGATCGAGCAGGTGCGCGAGATCGTGAATCGTTCTCTGGAACAGACGGGGGACGATTGTGTGACATTGTTGAGCCTGAGCACGGCGGACTATTCCGAGATTGTGCCGCTGGTTCGGACGCTGAACCGGGATCTGGGAAAGCGGCAGGTGTCCGTTTCTCTGCCGTCGTTGCGTATCAGTTCGTTCGATGTGGCGCTGGCGGCCGAGATTTCGTCGGTGCGCAAGTCTTCCTTCACATTTGCTCCCGAGGCCGGGTCGGAACGGTTGCGCCAGATTATCAATAAGCCGTTGGACGAGGCGCAGTTTCTGGAAATCATCAGCGAAGTGCTGCGTGCCGGTTGGAAGACGCTCAAGATGTACTTCATGATTGGCCTGCCGGGCGAGACCGACGAGGATCTGGATGGCATTGTGCGCATCGTGCAGGGGGCTCTGGAGTGTGCGCGCAACCAGCGGGTACGGGGTTTGACGCTGAACGTGACACTGTCGCCCTTTGTGCCGAAAGCGCACACGCCGTTCCAGTGGGCGGGCCAGATTTCCCCGACCGAGATCCAACGCCGCCTGCGGTATGTGCGCAACAGCCTGCCGCAAAAGGCCGTGGCGTTCAAGACTTCGCCGGTGGATTCGAGTATCCTCGAAGCCGTTTTTGCGCGAGGGGACCGACGGCTGGGACAGGTTCTTCTGGAGGCCTGGAGGAACGGTTGCCGGTTCGACGCGTGGAGCGAATTGTTTCAGCATCAGGTCTGGTGGAAGGCGTTCGAGACATGCGGGTTGGACCCGTCGTGGTATGCGCAGCGCGAACGCGCGGACAATGAGATTTTCCCTTACGCGCACCTGAGTTGCGCGGCGGGTGACGCGTTCCTCGAAACCCAACGGGATTTTTCCCGGATCGGGCGGACCACGCCGGATTGCGTGCGTGAGGCATGCGCGGGATGCGCGGCCTGCAAGCCACCCAAACAGCACGTGTTGGCTTCGGATGCGGTGGGTCTGAAGGAAGAAGAACCGCTTCCGAAACAGCCCAGGCGGGTTCCAGGAAAAGTGCCGTCCGAGTCGGACGCCCCGGTGATGCGGGTGCGGCTGCGCTTTTCCAAGCGCGGCGCGCTGCGGTTCATTTCGCATCTGGATCTGGCCGAGGTGATCCATCGCCTGGCGCGAATGAGTGGGTTGCCAGTGGCCTACTCTCAGGGGTTCAACCCGCAACCGCGCATCAGCCTGTCCCCCCCTCTTCCTCTTGGAATGGAGGGACAGGGAGAACTGGCCGATGTCTATCTGACCAAACGGGAGGATCTGAAGACCTGTCTCCAGAAACTGTGCCGTGTCACCCGGGTGGCGGGGCTGGACTGGTGCGGTGTTGAGGAGACCCCGATGCAGGAGGATTCGCTTCAGCAAAGCATCAGTGAGTATGGGTATGAGATCGCATGGCGCCGAATGGGAGAGGCCGTGCCTGCGTTGCCCACCGATCCAATGGAATTGGCCGCGGCGGTTCAGCGTTTTCTGGCGAGCGAGACGTGGCCGATCGAACTGTTGCGGAAGGGGAAACTTCAGCAGCGCGACGCCCGGGCATTCGTTCGCGGGTTCTCACTCTGGAACCCCGGTCCGGATTTTGAGGCGGGGGTTTCCCTCTCCATCAAATCGGAAAACGGGGTCACGTTAAGCCCGATCCTGATTCTGGAGAGCATTTTCGGACGCGATCTGGACCGGGGGGTCTTGCTGCGGGTGTCACGCCGCCCAATTGTGATTTGAGGACAGGGGAAGTCTATTCCTCAGACACTTCAAAACATTGAGAAACCTTGAGACTGTCTCTCAAATGGATAGGCGATCCGACCGTCAGGAATATCACCAGGAGATTCTCGACCGTGCCCCTTGAATTTCAGCACCGCCAATGCGCCCATTGCGAAAGCGGCGTCACCGCCAACCTCCTCACCCAGGCGGGCATCCCCCTGAGTGAGCCTCTGGCCTTTGGTATCGGCGCCGGGTTGTTTTTCGGCTTCTTCCCCTTCCTCAAAATGGACCGCTTACCCCTGACCACCTACCGCTCGCTGCCCGGTTCGATCTTCAGCCGCGCCGCGCGGGAACTCGGCGTCCAGATCGTCACACGCAAATTCCGCGACCCCGCGGCAGCCATGAACGAACTGGACCTTTTTCTGGAAAGCGGCGGCATTGCCGGGTTGCAGGTCGGGGTCTATTGGCTCCCCTTCCTGCCCGAGGCGCTCCGCTTCCACTTCAACGCCCACAACCTCATCGTGGTGGGAAAACAGGGAGACGAATACCTCGTGAGCGATCCCCTGCTCGACCGCGTGGTCACTTGTCCCGCGCGCGCGCTGCGCAAGGCCCGCTTCGCCCAGGGCGCGCTGGCCCCGAAGGGCCGGATGTACTTCATCGAGAAAACACCCCCTCATCCCGATCTCAAACGCGCCATCCAACGGGGCATCCGGTGGACCTGTTTCTCGATGCTCTACGCCCTCCCCCCCTATCTGGGCGTCTGGGGCATCCACGCCCTGGCCCGCCACCTGCGCCAGTGGCCCCGAAAACTCGAGGCCCCCTGGCCGGCGCTTCACCTGGGCCAGGTCATCCGGATGCAGGAAGAAATAGGAACCGGTGGCGCCGGATTCCGCTACCTCTACGCCGCATTTCTGCAGGAAGCGGCGGAAGTCCTGAATCAACCGCTCCTGCAAGATTTCTCGCAGGAAATGACCCGTATCGGGGACCTCTGGACCCAGTTCGCTGTCGAGGGCGCGCGATTCTGCAAGGGGCGTTCGACTGAAACCCACTCTTTCGACGATCTGGCACAGAGACTCGACAAATGCGCCCAGGAAGAAAAAACCTTCTTCCGGAACTTGCGCCGCGCGCTCTGAGCGTGCCATAGTGAAGCGCTATTCGGACCTTTCGCCTGTCCCCGGAACAGGGATGGAAGGCGGAAAAGAGAACAACGGGCCCCACATCTGAAGGAAGTAACCAAACCCGTGGACGCCATCCAGACCGATCGCCTTGTCAAACACTACCGGAACGCGGCCACCCCGGCGCTCGACGGCGTGTCCCTGACCATCCCCGAAGGAGAACGCTTCGGTCTGCTCGGTCCAAACGGCGCGGGCAAAACGACCCTGATCTCCATCCTGTCGGGAGCCTTGCGTCCTTCTTCCGGTACCGCCCAACTGCTCGGCTTCGACCTTCAGACGCAATTCCGGGAAATCCGACAATTCCTCGGTCTGGTGCCCCAGGAGATCGCCCTGTACGAACCCCTGACCGCCCGTGAAAACCTCCACTTTTTCGGCAGCGTCTATGGGATTCCGAAAAAACGCCTCGTGCAACGAATCGTAGAATGCCTCGCCCTGGCCGGACTCGAGTCGAGTGCCGACCGCCCGGTCAAGACCTTCTCAGGCGGGATGAAGCGGCGCCTGAATCTCGCCATCGGACTCCTCCACGAGCCGCGCCTCCTCATCCTCGATGAGCCCACCGTCGGCATAGACGCCCAATCGCGCAACGCCATCCTGGAAAGCCTAGAACAAATCAACCGGGCGGGCGCCACTCTTCTCTATACCACCCACTACATGGAAGAAGCGCAGCGACTCTGTACACGCCTCGCCATTCTGGACCGGGGAAAAATCCTCGCGGAAGGTCCGACTCAAGAGGTTCTGCGCCAGAACGGAACCGAAACGCGGCTCGAGGACCTTTTCCTCGATCTGACAGGAAAAGACCTCAAAGACTGAAAATAGAAATCTTACTGGTCATCTCAAAGAAATAACATGAACCGACTGCTCGCCACTCTCCAGAAAGACCTCCTCCTGTTACGCCGCGACCGTCCGGCGCTCGTCCTGCTGTTTCTTATGCCTCTGGCGCTTGTCATCGTGATTTCGCTCGTTCAGGACAGCACGCTGCGCCTGATGGAAGGCTCCGCGACCGAAATCCTCCTTGTGAACCGCGACCACGCGGAACTGGGCCGGATTATGAACTACGCCCTGACATCAAGCGGGATGTTCAGAGTCTCCGAACCCCCGAAAGATCCCCCTCTTTCGGATGAGGAAATCCGCGCCCAAATAGCCAAAGGCCAACCCAAGGTTTGCCTTTTTCTGCCCGCCGGCGCCTCCAAGGCCCTCGTCCAGAGAGCGCTCAAACGCTACCTCACCCAGCAGAATATCAGGAATCTGCTCACCTCCCCGTCCCAGAATCCCGATTCAAGCGGTCCGGTCCTTCAGCCCCTCGATAACGAGTGCCTGCCCGAACTCTGTTTCTATTCGAAAATGCTGGCGCCCAGCCGCCAGAGTATTCAGGGAGGCCTTTCGCAAATTTTCAACGAAATGGAAATCCAGATCATCCTGAATGTTCTGACGAATACGGGAGGTTTTCGAAAATCGGAACAAGAGACCGCTCAATCCGTCACTCGTCTTCTGAATAGCCGCGAGATAACCACTGCGCTCACTCTGTCCCTCATGCAGAACCACAATTTTCCTCCGAAAGCCCCCACCCACTCTTTCCGGGTGAGATACACCCCCGGCAACGGCCCGACCCAACATCCCAACGCCAGCCAACAGAACATTCCGGCCTGGAGCGTTTTCGCGATGTTCTTCATCGTCGTCCCTCTCTCGGCCGGTTTCATCCGCGAACGGCAAAGTGGCACCTTCAACCGCTTGAGAACCCTGCCCGGCTCCTTCCTCCCCATCCTGCTCGGCAAATTGCTCGCCTATCTGGGCGTTTGTCTCCTGCAATTCGGTCTTATCCTCGTGGCAGGCATTTACCTGCTTCCCGCGCTGGGCATCGAACCCGCCCATTTCGTCCTGCGTCCCTTCCCACTCCTGACCGCTGCGTTGAGTGTCGCCCTGGCGGCCACCAGCCTGGGGCTGCTGATCGGAAGCGCCGCTTCGACCCATGAACAAGCGTCGGTCTTCGGCGCCGTCTCCGTCATCATTGCCTCCGCCATCGGCGGCATCATGGTCCCCGTTTTTGCCATGCCGCAAACGCTGGCCCGGCTCAGCGTCGTTTCCCCGTTGAACTGGGGGCTGGAAGCCCTGCTTCGTGCGCTGACTCCCGACTCGGGGGCGACGGCTCCTCTCCTGATACCCGTCGGAGCGTTGATCCTGTTTTCGCTCGTCTGCATCGTATCCGCCTGGATTCTACGTTCACGGCTACGCCCCTGATTCCGATTTTCGGGCGATTCCATCTTCTCCAAAATGAAAATGCACGGTCCAAAGACCGTGCATTTTCATTAAATTTCCTATCCCGCAACCTGACATTCCTCAACAGAGGATAAACAATTCACTAGGCAGAAACTCGATCAGTTCCGGCGCCAGTTTCCGATGCTGCGAGAGGTAATACTGCGTGGCGAGCACCGGCGTAGGCAGACTGTTGCGACTTGCACTCACAAACCGCAAATCCACCGGCATCGCCCCCATCCCCCCCGGCATTTCCATCCGGGCCGACTCGCTATCCAGATAGGACTGGATCTCATCGAGCACCTCGGCCACCCTCTTTGTGCGGGAACTTTTGTCTTTCATTGGAGCCTCCTTCAGGAATCCGGGTGGTTAGAAAGCCACCCCATCCCTACCTCTCTTATACCTTAGTATCGGCAGAAACTCAAGGAATCTTAACACTTTGCTCCAAATTACTTCCGATTCGCCTTCGAAAACGCTGGCCTCAAACCACTTCCCGCCATAGAATAGACTGTCTGTATTTCCCCCGGTGACGAAAGATTCCGCCCCTCATGGACCTCCTGACCACCCTCCGAAACCTCCGCCGAAAACCCCGGTTCGACGTCCTGACTCTCTTCGTCACCAACCGCTGCAACGCGCGGTGCGCCACCTGTTTCTACTGGCAGGAACTCAATTCTCCTATTGCCAACCTTTCCCTCGAAGAATACCAGGCCATCGCCGCCTCAATGCCCCCGTTTGAAAAACTTCTTCTCTCGGGTGGCGAACCCACGCTCGAGCCAAACCTGCCCGACCTCGTGGATCTCTTCCTCACCCGCACCGAACAGGCCCTCGTACTCCCCACCAACGGCCTCCAGACGGCGGTCGTTCTGGAAAAAACCCGGGAGATCCTCCAGCGTCACCCTCAAAACCGCATGGTGGTCGGCGTCTCACTCGACGGACTCGAAACAACCCACGATCAGATCCGGGGCGTACCGGGCGCGTATCGCAAAGCGCTCGAAACCCTCTGTGAACTGGCCCGCCTCCGCGAGCAATATCCGCTGCTTCAGGTCACCACACTCACCACCGTGATGGAACAGAATGTGAGCGAAGTCGTCCCGCTTCTGGAAACCCTCCATGCGCTTCAACAGGCCGACTACTACACCGTCGAACCCCTGCGTAACAGCCACCCCTCGGCGGAACTGAGCCCCCCGCCTGTCGAGGCGCTCAGGCACATTCAGGATCGCTGCAACACCCTCAGTTTCGAGGCGCTACAAAAGCGCCATGCGCAGGACGCCCCCCTGATGCTCTCGCACATCCGTGCCCTGCACCGCGAGCAATGCCACGTTTTGCAGGGAAAGCGTCTGCGCTTCCCCTGTCTGGCCGGGACGGTGGTCGGCGTGCTCGAGCCGAACGGCGACGTCCGGCTCTGCGAACTCCTCGAACCGATCGGCAACATTCGCGATTTCAACTGTGATTTCAACCGGGTCTGGGAATGTGAAAAAGCACAAGAACAGCGCCGCACCATCGCTTCGCTCGACTGTTCCTGCACCCACTGTGTCAACCTGGGTCAAAGCCTCCCCTTCTCTCCGTTTCCAGAACTGCTCCGCGCATGGGATCAGTCTCGAATTGAAAAAACAGGAAAGATCTCTTGATCCCCAATACCGCTGTTGACGCGCCCGCGCCACAGCTTTCCTCACAGGCGGGCGGGACGCCCGCCCGCCATGAAACGCTCATTTTCTGCTATCAACTGATGTTCCCTGTTTGATTCTCATGTACTGGGGAAATGGGCTGAAAAGGTTCCGAACAACCCATTCCCAACACCCGTAGGGGCGGGTTTCAAACCCGCCCCTACAGTGCCTTGTCCCTTACCGGATTGATTGACACGAACCCCTCGTCCTCACCTGTCTCTCACCCTTCCGAAAAAGCCCGCCGGACTTCTTCCGCGATGATCTGCAAGCCTTCGGCCACCACCTGTTTGTCCTGCGAATAGGTCACCCGGATACACTCCTGTTTGTGTCGCCACTCTTCAGTCAATCCCGGGAAAAAGTAATGCCCTCCGACCACCAGCACCTTGCGCCGCTTGAGCCGTTCGTAAAGTTCACGCGAGGAAATCGGCAAGCCGGGGAACCAGAACCAGAGGAAAATTGCCCCTTCCGGTTTGTGGACCTGATAGTCCAGCCCCTCGAACTCCCGCCGGACCACTTCGAGCGCCCATTGGACCTTCTCCTGATAGAAAGGCTTCACCACCTCGCGGCTCAGGGTCATGATCTCCCCGCTGCGAACCATGTCAGCCGTCAGCGCCGCCCCGAATGTTCCGGGCGCCAGCGCCAGAATTCCATTCATTTCGGACACAGCCCGGATAATCTCTTCCGAAGCGATCACAATCCCCGTCCGGGCGGTCGGCAGACCCAGTTTCGAGAGGCTCATACAGACAATGGTCCGCTCGTTCCAGACCGGACGCGCCTCGGTAAAAATGATATCAGGAAACGGCAGACCGTAAGCGTTATCCAGAATCAACGGCACGTCGTAGCGCCGCGCCAGCTCGCCCAGGTGGGCCACCTCTTCATCCGTCAGCACATTGCCGGTGGGATTGGTCGGACGCGACACACAGATCGCCCCGACATCGCCTGGCATCTCCAGCCCCTGGAGATCCAGATGGTACTTGAACGTGTGCGCATCCAGATGCTCGATGAGCGGACGCCGGGCCAGAAAAAAATCTTCCGTCAAACCCACATCCGCATACCCGATATACTCGGGGGTCACCGGCAGGAGGATTTTTCGATGTGATCCCTCCTCGCATTCCCCGGCGAACAGGTTGAACAACGTAAAGAAAGCGCTCTGGCTGCCGTTGGTCAGCGCGATGTTCGCAGGCTTGACCGGCCACCCCAGTTCGCGTTGCAGTAACGCCGCCAGCGCCTCGATAAACACGCGGTTTCCCTGGGGCGTGTCGTAATTCCCGATCATCCGCTCGAACGCGCCCGGCGTCCCGAGAATGCGTTGCATTTCCTCGCGGAAACGCTGCTGGACCGCGGGAATATGCGCCGGATTCCCCCCGCCCAGCATCCGCATCCCGGCATCTCCGGCCAATGCCTCTCCCAAGTCGGCCATCAGTTCACTGATACCCGAAGTACGCGTCATGCGTTGTCCGAATTTTGAGAGTTTCACAAAACGTCCTCACATTAACCTGAAGTAGATCGGGCGGGCGAAAACGCCCGCCCACTTTGTAAAACCCCATCCATTGGGGAAAAGACTTTTCCTGTACCCCACAAACACAAGGAACGATCGCCCCGTTTATTCCGCGCCATTCCAACAGTAGGTACAGAGATTTTCCCGAGGCAGTCCGATCGCCTTCACCATATCCTCCAACGTCAGGTACTGAAGCGAAGAGAGGCGCAATTGTTTGGCAATCCGCTCGACCATTGCGCACTGTTTTTCCGAACCCGTACAGGCGTATTCCTCGAGGTTCTTGTCTTCCTTGCCTTCCAGAGCCTTGATCGCCTTGCGCGAGGCCAGTTCCGATTCGGAACGCGAGCGCGAGAAATTCAGGAACTTGCACCCGAACACCAGCGGCGGACAGGCGGGCCGCATATGAACCTCCCGTGCGCCATATTCGAAAAGTTGCTGAACGGTGTCCCCCAGTTGCGTGCCGCGTACAATCGAATCTTCACAGAAAAGCAGACTGCGGCCCTGCACCATTTCCTTGATCGGGATCAGTTTCATGCTGGCCACCAGTTCGCGCACCTTCTGATCCTGGGGCATGAAACTCCGCGGCCACGTCGGGGTGTATTTGACGAAGGGACGGGCAAAGGGGATCTTGGCCTCATTGGCATACCCGATGGCATGTCCCGTTCCCGAGTCGGGAATCCCAGCCACCACATCGGGCTTGACCGAATCCTGCCGGGCCAGGGCCGCGCCGGTACAATAGCGCGCCATCTCGGCATTGACCCCTTCGTAGGTCGAAGCCGGATATCCATAATAAATCCACAGGAATGCACAGATCTGCATCCGTTCGCGGGGCGGTTGTTTCTGCTCGATCCCGTCGGGCGTCATCAGCACGACTTCACCCGGCCCCAACTCGCGCAACGTCTCATAGCCCAAGTTACCAAACGCGCACGTTTCGAGCGTGGCTGCGTATGCGCCCGCCTTCTGACCCAGAATCAAAGGCGTTCGTCCAAACTTGTCACGCGCCGCATATACCCCCTCATCGGTCAACAAAAGCATCGAACAGGATCCCTCGATCAGATCCTGGGCATTTCGAATCCCATCGGCAAAAGTGGGCTCCTGGTTGATCAGGGCTGCCACCAGTTCCGTCGGATTCACTTCCCCCATATCCATCTGGGTAAAGTGGGTCGTGCGCGACTGGAACGCCTTCTTGACAAGAGCCTCCATATTGTTGATCTTGCCAACGGTAATAATCGCATAGGGACCCAGATGCGAACCGATGATGAGCGGCTGGTCTTCGTAGTCGCTGATAACGCCAATCCCGCAATTGCCGGACATTTTGGGAATATCGTTCGCGAATTTGGAACGGAACTGGGACGTGGTAATATCGTGAATAAAACGGCAGAAACCCTGCCCATTGCGTGTTACCAGGCCGCCACGCACCGTTCCGAGATGCGAATGATAATCCGTTCCGTAAAACAAATCCGTGACACAGTCGCTCTTCGAGATGACTCCGAAATACCCACTCATTTCCGGCTCCTTTTGCCTGTTTCTGAGAAAAAAAAGCCGCCCCCGCGGCCATTTCCGCAGCCCCCCCGCATGAGTCGAAACTCAGGAGCAACGGTTGATCGGACCGATTATAACCACTCCGGCGGGCAAGTCAACGGTTTCTACCGCGCGGGCCGCAACTCGATCAGAGTCATCTCCGGCGGACAATTGAACCGAATATTCGGTATCCCGCCAGCATGTTCGCACCCCACGCCAGCCGACACATTCAGCCGAGTCTGCCCCTCCTCGCGATACCCCCGCGCCCAATCTCTGGGCACTCCACTGAACGTCACCAGCGGACCAAAAAACGGAATGCGGATTTGTCCCCCGTGCGTATGCCCCGCCAGACACAAATCCACCGGCAGATTCTGGACCTCGAGGACAAAGTCGGGAACATGCCCCAACAGAATCTTGAAATCGTCCGATCCAGCCTGTTCCAGCCACTCGCGGACGGATTGCGGGTCGGAACCGAGCCCGCACGACTCGGCCAGCGGCAGTCCGAACAGGGCCATCCGCCCCTGTGGCAAATCCACATTCCCCGCTTGAAGACGCAGCAGATTCAACCCTTCATGATCCTCAGCCGAGAGATCCTCCATCCACCCGTCCGTACTCCCCAAAATACCCCAAACCCCACCCACTGGCCGCAAACTCTGAATCAACTCTTGCAACTTCGGCCATTCGGACTCGAAGGTCGCCGGGGCGATCGGATGCAACATGTCCCCCGTCATCAGCACCAGATCGGGATTCAATGCCCGCGCCTGATCGAACACACGCGCCTCGTACCCGCCCACCCGGGCGGATTGAATGTCACTCATATGCAGAATACGGACTGGCGCGGTGACTTTGGGTGTTATAACCGTCACCTGCCTCACGACCAGATGGTGCGGTTCTACATAGGTGGCATAGAACCCCACACCGGCACAGGAAAAAGCGGTGGCCAGCAATCCGACCGACGCAAAAGCCAACCGTTTGTCCCGTCCAGCCCGGCGCCACTGGAAGAATGCAAACACCCCACCCATTGCCAGCAAAAGGGGGAACCAGACCGTTCCAAACACGTAACCGGTCTTCACGACACGAATGAAATGCCGACCTCCCTGCAAACGCAGGAATGCGTGTAAAAAATGACTGCTCTGCACCGCCAACAAAAACCCCGCCAGAAGAAGAAACAGAAACACCCACCGCCAGAATTTCATCACAGCAGATCCTCTTTCACAATTCCAGACCGTCCCTGGCCCATTCCACGCCACGAGAAGACCGCTCCAGTTCTCCACCAGACACTCCCAATGATTCTGATACCCGGAAACCCCTCCGTCAAGCGCAATGCCACTCGTGGAAAAGGCCCCATCCTCTCTTGACGCCACTCTGCGGTCCCGCTAAAAAGAATACAGAAATCTCTCGGGGCTTGGCCCCATCCAACTTGTTTTCGAAAGAACCGCCCCATGCGCGCCCTATTACTCGACGCACCCAGACAGAAACTTCGCCTGAGCGAGGTTCCCGTCCCCGAAATCAATCCCCACCAGATCCGCCTGCGCGTACGGGTCTGCGGCCTGTGCCGTACCGATCTGCATGTGGTGGATGGCGACCTGACGGACACCCAATACCCGATCATTCCGGGCCATCAGATTATCGGAATCGTGGAATCCGTCGGGGACGCGGTCACAGGCTTTCGCATCGGTGACCGCGTCGGAATTCCCTGGCTGGGCAGTAGTTGCGGCGAATGCCGATACTGCCAAACAGGACGCGAAAACCTGTGCGACCACGCGCGCTACACGGGGTATCACCTGAACGGCGGATTCGCCGAGTATTGCGTGGCCGACTCGCGGTTCGCCTTTCCCATTCCACCGAATTATCCCGACCTTCAGGCCGCTCCCCTGCTTTGCGCGGGTCTCATCGGCTACCGCGCGCTCCGCATGGCCGGAGACGCGCAACGCCTTGGCTTCTATGGGTTCGGCGCGGCCGCCCATATCCTGATCCAGATCGCCCGGTACCAGGGACGCGAAGTCTATGCCTTCACCCGCCCCGGCGATCAAGCCGCTCAAGATTTCGCCCTCGAGTTGGGCGCTGTGTGGGCCGGCAACTCGTCGCAAACGCCCCCGGCCCCTCTCGAAGCCGCGATCCTGTTCGCCCCCATGGGCGAATTGGTCCCTCAGGCGCTTCAGGCCGTCGAGAAAGGCGGGCTGGTCGTTTGCGCGGGTATTCACATGAGCGACATTCCCTCGTTTCCCTACTCGCTTCTCTGGGGAGAACGCCACCTCTGTTCGGTCGCCAACCTCACTCGCCGCGACGGAGAGGAGTTTCTGGCTCTCGCCCCGTTGGCCAACGTGCGCACCGAAGTCCACCCCTACCCGCTCGAGAAAACGAACGAAGCGCTGGACGATCTGCGAGCGGGCCGCTTCACCGGTGCGGCGGTGATCGTGGTCGATCCCGCCTCCACCTCAGCCTGAGCGTTCGAGAATCGTCCGGCGGTTCCAAATGGATAGGGGCGGACACACAGGTCCGCCCCTACACGATTTTTTTCAACGACGGACACATGGGTCTGCCCCTACTTTTTACCCATGTTCCGGAACAGATACAATCCTTCCTTACCGGGGGCGACAATGTCTTCCCAACCGTTGCCATCCATATCGGCGACCCAGAAATAAATCCCGACGCCACTGTGATCCGTGGCCGGGCCGAAATCAATCACGTGGCGTTCGAACTTCCCCTTCTCAATCGTGAAATAACAGGTGATGACCGGATCGGCGGCGCCGGGATCGTTGTCGTTGTGGGCGCGGAAGCGTTTGCCCGTCACCAGTTCCAGTTTCTTGTCCTTGTTGAGGTCCACAAGTTGCATATCGTGGTATTCCGAAACCTCGCTGTCCACGCGGTGCTTGGTCCACGACGGCTTCCCATCGGCGCTCACGCCCTGCTCCCACCAATCCAGACCATAGTCGTGCGCCTGACCCACGATCAGGTCGGCCTTGCCGTCCTCGTTCACGTCGTGAACCAGAACCGGCACACTCGCGCTTCCCAGATTGAAATCGCCATGAAACGTCCACGGCCCCTTGAGGGGTTCTTTCTGCCCTTCGAACCAGCCTTCCGGGACGATGAAGTCGCCCAGGCCATCGCCGTTCACATCGCCATACCCCAGCCCATGTCCACAACCGCCCTCTTTCACCACGTAGCGCGTGAACTTTCCGGTCCCTTTCCCATTCGTGTCCCGATCCAACTTGAAGAAGACCACATTCCCCCCGGCGTTCGGACAAACCTCAACCACCCCGTCCCCATCCACATCCCAGAAACGGATGGTTTCGATCGGCCCCACCTGAGCGATTTCATGGACCGGCCATTCCTTCTCTTCGCCCTTGGGGTTTTCAAGCCAACGCATCGGTTGCCCGAACCACGCGCCGGTGACAATATCCGTGTACCCGTCCCCATTCACATCCATCGGGTAGTCGCAGAAGTCGTCCAGATATCCGCCCGTTTCTTTGATCGTGGCGCATTTGTGGCTCTTCTTGAAATCCGGACCTTCGTACCAGAACTCGCCCGATACGATATCCAGTTTCCCGTCCTTGTTGACATCGCAGGCCGACGCCGCCTCAAATTTCAAATCGCTGATCTTCTCGCGCTGGAAGTTCAATTCCTCACTCCAGCCCGGCGCCACACAAATCCCGGTCAGCAACAGAGCGCCCATCAAACGCCCCGACCATGCTCCACCCCCCGATACCCGATTCATTCCTTTTTTCATCGTTTCTTCCCTTTCCAGATTGATTTCCTGAATCGCGTCAACCGCGTCAAAGTCCTGTTTCATCTTTTTCCACATGGAACGCCTCACACCTTCTGCTCCGCCAGTTTCGAGAAACGATTCGCGATCGCCAGCGCCGGATCGAGCGGCACCTCGGCCCGCTTCACATCCTTCGGGATCGAAATCGTGGGACACGGCTTGAGCGAACGCCCCTCGAACTGCGGCAGCCACTCGCGCTCGGCCTCGATCATTTCCCGCGTCATCTCGCGCGCCTCGGCCAGTGTGCAGACCGCCGATGTCAACGGATCGAGCGCGATCGCCTGCATCGCATACTCCGGATCGCCCGTCACCGCCGACTCGACACACAGCTCCTGAACCATCACGTTGCTCATGTTCACCGCCGCGCACTGAGCGGGCAGTTTTCCCACCCGCACGGGATGCAACCCCAACCGGTCCACATACACCGGCACCTCAACACAGCACCCCTGCGGCAGGTTGTCAATATACCCGTCGTTGCGGACATTGCCATTCAGACGGAACACCCGATCCGTCTGATGCGCCTCCAGAATATAAGAACAATATTCCACGCTCCGGCAGGCGATCTTCGGCGACTCGAAAGACAGATAATCCACATCCTTGTACTTGTCGAGCAGCATCTTCGCATACTGATAATACGCGCCCGTGGCGCCGCCAAAGTCCGGCTCGTCGCAATACAGATCGAGCGCTTTTTTATTCTTACGGAACCACGGCACATACTCCGACAGGTGCCCCGTGCTCTCCGTCATGAAATACCCAAAATGCCGCATCACTTCGCAACGCACCTTTTCGTTCACATAATGTCCCGGCTCTTCACACAACTGGCGGAAAGTCGGGTAGAGATCCCGCCCGTCGCGCTTGTCGCGCAGCGACAGGAACCACGCCATGTGGTTGATCCCCGCGCAGAGGAACTCAACCTGGTCCTTCGGAACCCCCAGATACCCGGCGATCAGATCCAGCGTCGTCTGGACCCCATGACACAACCCGATGAACTGCCCATTCTCCATCACGCGACCCAGCGCCAGACAACACGCCGCCATCGGGTTCGCGTAGTTGAGCAACAACGCGTTCGGACAGAGTTCTTTCATATCGGCCACAATACTGAACAACTCCGGGATCGTCCGCAAGCCGCGCAACACCCCACCCGGCCCCAGCGAATCGCCAATACACTGATCCACGCCATACTTCAGCGGGATCTGGTAATCCATCTCGAACGCCTCGAATCCTCCGACCTGGATCATCACGATCACATAATCGGCGTCTTTCAGCGCCTCGCGCCGATCCAGCGTGGACCACACCGTGGCCGTTGCGCCATTCTCGTCAATCATCCGTTTGATGAAGCGTTCCATCCGGTCCAACTTCGGTTTCGTCCGGCTCATCAGGCAAATCTCACTGCCCCGCAACGCAGGCGTTGAGAGAATGTCCGAAGTCAACGTCTTACAGAAAACCACACTTCCGGCCCCAATCATCGCGATCTTTGGCATGGCCCCACGCTCCTTTTCATCCCGTTCGTATCTCCTCCTGTTTTTGACACACGACTTTCGAGGAGACCCACATTGTCTGACGCCATAACAATCCCACACGATTCAAAACGGTCCCACGACAGGGTCGGAGACTTATTATCGGAAACGTGAGAATTCTTCCAGAAGAGACGCGAGAGGTCAACCCTAAACGGGGGTAAATTTTGGCGCGAGTTTTAGCTTGGCGGGAAATGCCGCTGGCCGATCGTTTTTCAACAAAGCAGTTGCCCCAATAGATTGCTCTCTGCAAAAATATGGATATATGTTCTTTCAGACAAAAAATGGATCGGATTGACTTCGGTATCCTGTTTGGAAAAGAGGAAATTCCTATGAAAGAATCCCAGTACGGCCCCTGTGGTCTCTATTGCGGCGCCTGCGGCGCTTTGGATTGCGACGGATGCCGGAGCGCAAACGTGGACGAAACGGTCGGCAATTGCCACTTCCGACAGTGCGCGCGCAAAAAAGAGATCACCGCCTGCTGTTTCTGTAATGAGTATCCGTGTACCCAGATGAAAACCTTCATGCAGGACCAATGGCCCCACCACTGGACCATGGAACCCAATCTGAACTTCATCAGGCAGAACGGGGTAGAAAAATGGCTTCAGGAGCAAAAACGGCAGTGGGTCTGCCCCGGTTGTGGCGAGGAAATCAAGTGGTACCAGAAAACCTGTGGGTGCGGCCAGGATCTGGAAGCCTGGAAACTCCCCGAATGACCGTTCTCCACTCGGGTGGAGCGAAAGAGAGTATCCCTGTCGGGAAGAACGCCCTCTCATGAGAAAGGCCGGTCTCAAATCCGAGAGACCGGCCTCTTCCTCAAGATGATGCCACTCAACCATTTCTTACCGGCGATGGTCAAGCAAACCGACCTCCATCCGCTCGCAACCTTCCATAACCGGCGCCGCGATTCGCCGCGCATCCGATTGGCTCTCCCCGGCCAACGCCACCAGCTGCTCGACCACCTGCTCCAGAACGGTGGTCTGATTCAGCAGTTCCTGGCTCGAAGCAGCCGACTCTTCCGCATTGGCCGCCACGGTCTGGGTCACCTTGTCCATCGAGGCCACGGCCAGGTTGATCTGGTTGATCCCCTCGCACTGCTCGCCCGATGCCGTGTTGACCTCCTGAGCCTCCTCCGAAACCCCCTGCGCGATCTCCAGAATCTGATCGATCGCCCGGGCCGCCTGTCCCACAATTTCGGTCCCCCGCTTCGACTGCTCGACACTGGTCTGGATCAGACCCGACGTGTCCCGAGCCGACTGAGCGGCCCGCTGGGCCAGGTTCCGTACCTCTTCGGCCACCACGGCGAACCCCTTGCCGTGCTCGCCCGCGCGCGCCGCCTCGACCGCCGCGTTGAGCGCCAGCAGATTCGTCTGGAAAGCGATCTCCTCGATGGTCTTGATAATCCCCGTGATTTTGCTCGACGACTCGCGAATTCCCTCCATCGCCTCGACCGTCTGGCGCATCGCCCCGCTCGCTTCCTGCGCGGTCGAGTGGGCCTTCTTCGCGCCCGCCGTGGCGGAACGCGCTTTCTCGGAATTACCCTGCGCCTGACTCGCCAGTTCCTCGAGCGCCGACGAGGATTCCTCGAGACTCGCAGCCTGTGTCGTCGCGCCCTCCGCCAGTTTCTGACTCAACAGGGAAATCTGGTTCGAAGCCCCCCCGATTCCCGCATAACTCTGTTTCAACTCGTCAACAGCTCTCAGAATCGGACGGCTGATCCCACGGGCGGTGAAAAAGGAGAGAATTCCCAGTAGAACAACGGCCACACCGAAACAGATCCACTGAATAACCCGATAGTTTGACTCTTCTTCCCCGACACTCTTTTGCAAATTCGCCAGTTGTTCCTCCACCCCATCAATATAAACCCCCGCTCCCACCCAGTAGGTGGTTCCCTGAATCGGCTCCACATAGCTCAGCTTCGGCCGTATCCCCTTGTCCGTTTTATGGTCGTAGTTGACAAAACCGCCCCCCTTTTGGGCCACTTTACACATTTCCTCGATGTAAAGTTTCCCGCTTCCGTCTTTCAGAGTGATGAAATTCTGTCCATTTTCCTTCTTATCTTTTGTCGGGACATTCACCCGAACTCCCGACACATCGTACGTGAAAAAATACCCGCTCTTATCTTCGAGGAACCGGATCAGGTCCGTGTCTTTCTCGATCAGGGCCATTTTTTCCTCGGGCGTCTTCAGATCCTTAATCCGATCCCCCAGACTCTGGGCCTGAATACTGACCGTTTCCTTCAACAAATCCTGATACCCTGTGAGCAATACTTTCTGGAAGGCCGGAAACGTAACACCCTGCGCCACTTTCTGCTGCATCAGAGAATTGCCAAGCTGCAACAGGATGAGAAACACCACCCCCATTACCGGAATTGTCAGAATCCGGCCTTGAATTCCAAACCTCGAAGATCCACGCATCGAACTGTCCCCCCCTCTCAAAAATGTAATCTCAGAGCTACTTGCGTCTTCTGGGAAATGAGAAAAAAAGATCATCCCTGTCATACCCATCCCAAGGGGACACGCTTTTTCTCACGCGTTGCAACCGATCACTTTGACCTGGGCCTGTCGAGTAAACTCACTCTGACGGGCGGATATTCTTCCTCCATAACCGGCAAACCAAAAGACGGGCCCACCGTGCCCGTGCGCCGGCTCTCCCCGGCCAACGCCACCAACTGCTCGACCACCTGCTCCAGAACGGTGGTCTGATTCAGCAGTTCCTGGCTCGAAGCAGCCGACTCTTCCGCATTGGCCGCCACGGTCTGGGTCACCTTGTCCATCGAGGCCACGGCCAGGTTGATCTGGTTGATCCCCTCGCACTGCTCGCCCGATGCCGTGTTGACCTCCTGAGCCTCCTCCGAAACCCCCTGCGCGATCTCCAGAATCTGATCAATCGCCCGGGCCGCCTGTCCCACAATTTCGGTCCCCCGCTTCGACTGCTCGACACTGGTCTGGATCAGACCCGACGTGTCCCGAGCCGACTGAGCGGCCCGCTGGGCCAGGTTCCGCACCTCTTCGGCCACCACGGCGAACCCCTTGCCGTGCTCGCCCGCGCGCGCCGCCTCGACCGCCGCGTTGAGCGCCAGCAGATTCGTCTGGAAAGCGATCTCCTCGATGGTCTTGATAATCCCCGTGATTTTGCTCGACGACTCGCGAATTCCCTCCATCGCCTCGACCGTCTGGCGCATCGCCCCGCTCGCTTCCTGCGCAGTCGAGTGGGCCTTCCTGGCGCCGTCCGTGGCGGAACGCGCTTTCTCGGAATTACCCTGCGCCTGACTCGCCAGTTCCTCGAGCGCCGACGAGGATTCCTCGAGACTCGCCGCCTGAGTCGTGGCCCCCTCCGCCAGTTTCTGGCTCAACAGGGAAATCTGGTTCGAAGCCCCCCCGATTCCCGCATAACTCTGCCGCAAATCCGCAACGGCCAACAGAATCGGACGACTGATCCCACGGGCAATCAACAATGACAGTAAGCTCAAGAGAACAATTGCCACTCCAAAACAAACCCACTGAATGACTCGATAAGTCCCTTCTTCCTTCCCAACATTCGCCTTTAGAGTGGCCAGTTCGTCATTCACCCCATCAATATAAACCCCCGCCCCCACCCAGAATTCCGTCACACCAATGGGCGCCACATAACTCAACTTGGGCTGAACGCCTTTTCCGGGTTTGTCGAAGTCGTACTTGACAAAGCCCCCCCCCTTTTTGACCGCCGCGATCATCTCCTTGATGAAAAACACCCCATTCGGATCTTTCAGCTCCGAACAATCCTTCCCGTTCTGACTCTTGTTCGTCGGAACATTGACCCGTATGCCGTTCTGATCGTACGCGAAGAAATACCCGCTTTTATCGTCAAAGAAACGAACCAGATCCGTCTCCTTCTCGATCGTTGCAATGATCTCCTCGCGCGTCTTCAATTCCTTGACCCGGTCCGCCAGAATTTGCGCCTGGATGTTGACGGTTTCTTTCAGCAGCCCTTCATACCCGCCCAGCAGTTGCTTCTCGAAAGCCGGGAAAGTCACCGCCTCCGACACCTTCTTTCCGATCAGGGAGTTACCCGCCTGAAGCAGAACCAGGAACACGATTCCCATCACCGGAATCATGAGAATCCGACCCTGAATACCCGATCTGGAGAACCAGAGCATGAGAATACCCTCCTCTTTCGATTGCCTGTCATAGAAAAAGATACGTTCCACTACAGCATAAGGCGCCATCTGCGGAATTTCTCAATAAAATGCACGGGATAACCGTAAGGTGAATAAACCCACTTGTCCCCGCACAAGAATCCGCGCAGACGGATACCGAAGTTCTCCGGATCGAGACCGCCAGAGCGAATGTTCCATCGCCCACGGAAGACTCCGATCCCCTTCATCCAGACGCCCCTCCGTCATTTCCCCTCCGGAGCAAACAGGGCGCCCAATTTCGTCACCCGCTCGAAACGACGGTTCACTTCCTGCCAGTTGATGTTCTGGAAAAAGGCCTCGATGTATTTGGCAGCGGCTGCGCCGTAGTCCATCTGGTAGGCGTGCTCGTACATGTCCATGACGAGTAAGGGTGCGCCAAAGGCCAGCGACTGCGTGTGGTGCCCGGACCAGTAAATCCCCGGTTTTCCGGTGTGGAAATTCCAGCCCAGCACCGTCCAGCCGCTTCCCCCGCCGAGACTCGCACCCGTAGCTCGGAAGAGTTCTTCGAAACGGCCAAAACTCCCATACGCCTCGGACAAAACCGCCTGGATCCCTCCGCCCGCTTTACCCTCTCCCCCGAGATTGGCGAAGTAAAGATCGTGGAAGATGATCGAGTTCGTAAAGGTCAGTTCCCGCTCCCGGAGGCCACTGACCAGGAAGCCCGGCGTGTCCTTTGTCACGCGATCGAGTTCCTCCTCGACCTTGTTCAGGTTCTTGACCGCGCTGCCGTAGTTGTTCTCCCAATGCGACACAATCAGCCGCTCGGAGATACCGTTCAGCTTCTTCGTGTCAAAGGGTAAAGGTTTCGGGGTGTGCTGTCCCGCGTTCGATTTCGCGATCTTGACGGTTGCGCCCGCTGACTCTTGCGCCCCTGCAAGCCCTTCCTTCAGCGCCAGCGCCACCGAAGAACCCGCGACTAATGCACCCATGACTTCTCGCCTTGTTCTCTTCATGTGATCCTCCTCCCGTCTGTTGCGGCAGTAGGCCGCATGACCCAAGCCAACCAGGCCGACTCATAACGTTGTTGGGGTTGCCGATTCATCTTCGTCTTCTCATGCCATGCAGTCTATATGAAAGAGTACGGTAACACCCGGGACAATCTCCAGATAAAACGTACAAGATCGGGGGAAACAAAGGCCACCCCATCGCCCTGCGCAACGTTCCGGCGCTCAGCTGTCACTCTTCTTATCGTCACAAAATAAGACTTGATTAGACTTTTGGATATTTTTTTCTGCGAAAGGCCATTTTCCCCAAGGAGAGAGGAACCGTGTTCGCAAACTCCAGAACATCAGGATCAGCCAGAAAACCACCGAATGCCCCTCGGATCACCACGCTTTCCAGAATTTCAGACCGGTTATCTCGAACAGAATCAATCGAAAGAGCACTCCATCCATTTGCCGATTGACAAGAAGGAGAGAACCCGCGATTTTAACAACGCGCATTGGGATCGTCCGGCGGTTCATTCCACAACGACCCATCCGAATCCCAAAGTTATCCTGGAAACCAGCAGGCCTTCAATAACATGTCCATTTTCAGACCCTTTCGCCGTCCCCAATTCATTTTCCTGGCCGCGTTTCTGTGCAGTTTCGGATACATGCCGGCAGCCACCCTGCTGCCTCTCCTCGCCAAAGAACAACTGGGCGCCAGCAAAGCGCTTCTGGGCGTGTACTGTCTGGCTTCCTGCTTCTTCTATGTGATCTGCGGGTTGTCGGCCAACCGGATCCACCGCCGCCTCGGCTTCCGGGGCGCCGTCTGGGTCGGCGGTGCGACGCTGGCGGCAACGAGTCTCTGGACCCTGATGGTTCACTCCGCACAGGCGCTCATCGGCCCCTGCCTCCTCTGTGGCGTCTCCAGCGGCCTGATCTGGCCCGCCCTCGAGGGCGCCAACTCCGAAAACCAGACATCCGAACAGATTAAACGGGGGATCAGCTGGTTCATTGTGGCCTGGGTGATGGGAAACATGACCGGCACGACCCTGTTCGGGTGGCTCTATGAAATCAGTCCCGCCCTCCCCTTCCAGGTTGCCACAGCAATCGGCTTGGTCGTGGTCCTGCTGGCCAGTTTTCCCCGCCTGTTCGAACATGCGCCCTGGCCCGGAAAGTTCACCCCGCACGAAGACCAGCACGTCTCCCCCGAGACGCGCAAACTCTTCGTCCGGTTGGCCTTTCTGGCGAACTTTGCCCTGTGGGTCGCAGCAGCCTGCATCCGCGGTCTGCTGCCCGAGTACGCTAACGCGCATGGCCTGACCGGTGTGCGGTACGGCGTTCTGATGTCGAACATGATGGTGGGGTTCTTCGCGGCCAACGTTCTGTTGACACTCTGGCACGGCTGGCACTACTCGGGGCGGGTGTTCATCGTCGGGCAGACGCTGGGCGTTCTGGCCCTGCTCTACTTTTCCTTCACCGATCGCTACGCGGGCCTTCTGGCGGCGCAGTTTCTCTTCGGCGCCATCTTGGGCCTGACCTATTTTTCGAGCATCTATTATGGGATGGAACAGGGCGGTTCAGACACCGGACACGGCGGAAATCATGAAGCCATCATCGGCGCCGCCTCGGGTCTTGGCCCCTTTGTCGGCAGCGGCAGCATGATCCTCTTCAACTGGGACCGAGCCGCTTTTCCCACCGCCGCGGTCTTTATCGCCCTCATGGCCACCTTCCAGATTTACCTCATCCGACGCAATCAAACGGGGAAATGAAAAAATTTTGACAGGATAACGGGATCTACAGGATAGGAAAAATCAAGAACCTTATCCTGTTAATCCTGTTATCCTGTCAAATCCCGCCCCCCCAATATAGTCTCACACCATCACTTCATGCTCGGTGCGGCAGATGATCTCGTTTTGGAGGTCTTCGGTCAAATCCACAAAATAATCGCTGTACCCCGCCACCCGCACAATCAAGTCCTTGTGTTTTTCCGGCTCGCGCTGCGCCTTGCGCAGCGTCTCGGCATTCACCACGTTGAACTGGATGTGGTGCCCGTCCATCCGGAAGTAGGACCGGATCAGGTGTGTCATCTTCTCCACCGTTTCCGGGTTGTCAAACAGATGCGGGGAGAACTTCTGGTTGAGCAGCGTCCCGCCGGTCTTCAGGTGGTCCATCTTGGCCGCTGACAGCAGGACCGCGGTCGGCCCCTTGCGGTCGGCCCCCTGAACCGGTGAAATGCCCTCGGAGAGCGGTTCGCCCGCCAACCGTCCATCCGGTAATGCCCCAATGACGCTGCCGAAATAGACATGCACGGTCGTAGGTAGCAGATTGATGCGATGCACGCCCCCACGCACATTGGGTCGCCCATCCACCGCGTTGAAATACATGTCGAACACCCGGCGCATGACCCCGTCGGCATAGTCGTCGTCGTTGCCGAACTTCGGCGTTTCATCGAGCAGGCTGCGCCTCAGTTCCTCGGCTCCCTGGAAATTCGCTTCCAGCACCGACACAAGTTCAGGCATCGAGAGCGTCCGGCGGTCGAACACATGGTACCGGATGGCCGTCAGGACATCGGTGACACTTCCCAGCCCCACGCCTTGGATGTAGCTCGTGTTGTACCGCGCTCCGCCCTGGTTGTAATCCATCCCCCGCGCCACGCAATCGTCCACCACAAGCGACAGGAACGGCGCCGGGAGGTAACGCGCGTAGAGCGCGTCGATGATATTGTTGCCCCGAATCTTGATCTCGATAAAATGGCGCACCTGTTTCTCGAACGCCTGGAAGAACGCGTCGAAACTCTCGAAACTTTCGGCTGTCCCCGTTTCAAGGCCGATGCGCTTGCCCGTGCGCGGGTCCACACCGTTGTGGAGCGTCAGTTCCACCACCTTCGGCAGGTTGAAGTACCCCGTCAGGATATAGGCCTCTTTCCCGAACGCGCCGCTCTCGACACACCCGCTCGCGCCGCCGCACCGGGCGTCCTCGAGACTCTTGCCCTGACGGACCAGTTCCTGCACGATGGCGTCGGTGTTGAACAGGGACGGTTGCCCGAAACCCGTCTTGATGATCTTGATCGCGCGCTTGACGAGCCGGTCCGGATTCTTCTTGCTGATCTGAACCATCGAACTGGGTTGCAGGAGGCGCATCTCCTCGATCACGTCCAGAATCAGGTAAGTCAGTTCATTGACCGCGTCGCTGCCATCGGCTTTCACCCCACCTACGTTGATGAGCGAGAAGTCCGTGTAGGTGTTGCTTTCCTGCGCCGTCACGCCCACCTTGGGCGGGGCCGGGTGGTTGTTGAACTTCACCCAGAACGCCTGGAGCAGTTCCCTCGCCTGCTCGCGGCTCAGGGATCCCTGCGCGCTTTCACGCTCGAAGAAAGGCCAGAGGTGCTGGTCCAGCCGTCCCGGATTGAACGAATCCCACGTGTTGAGTTCCGTGATGACGCTGATGTGAACAAACCAGTAATATTGAAGCGCTTCCCAGAACGTCTCGGGCGCGTGGGCAGGCACGCGGCGGCACACACGCGCCATCGCCTCAAGTTCCGCACGGCGCGCTGCGTCCTGTTCCTCGCGCGCCAGTTCTTCCAGTTTTTCGGCGTGGCGCTCGGCGTACAGAATCACCGCGCCCGCGCAAATCTCCATCGCCTTCAGTTCTTCACGCTTGTCGTAGGCGTTCGGATCACCAATGAAATCCAGCGCGGCGATAGCCTCGCGGATGTCGCACTGGATGTCGAGCATCCCTTTGCGGAAAATCTTATCCCCCAGCACCGTGTGCCCGGGCGCGCGCTGCTCCTGGAACTCGGTGAACATCCCGGCCTCGTAGGCCTCCCGCCACTCGGGCGCCATCTCGCCCAGAATCCGCTCGCGCTGGGAATTACCCGTCCAGAAGGGAAGAATCTCCTTCTCGTACACCTCGCGCACGTCGGCCGGCACATCGTAATGGGTGTACTTCCGCGAATTCAGAATATCCAGATCCTGAAGCGAGTGGATGCAGATCTCCGGATAGGTTGGGACCGCCTTGGGTTTTGGACCGCGCTCGCCCACAATCAACTCGTCGGGGTTGATACAGACGGTCTTGCGCTCCATCATATAACGAAACGCCCGTGCCCGCTTCATCGGATTCGAAAGCCCCTGCGATTCCCGGCTCCGATAGTATTCCGTCATCAGAATCGCCCGCTCGGCCGAAATACTGGGACGGGTGTTCAAACTCCGCTCGCGCAAATGCTGAATCCGCTCGTTCATCTTCCTGTCACCCTCCGATGCTCACCTCAAGGCCCAGGTTCTCGAACCGGGCCCGCAATTCCGCCATCTCTTCAGTCGAAGGCGACGCCACTCCCGCCATCGGGTTCGTCAACCCCCAGCGCCGATACTTTCCGTCGGCTGTTCCATGATACGGCAATAAAGACAACCGACGCAAGCTGCGCGAAACTTTCAGAAAATTTTCCATTTCGGCGATATTTTTCGACGTCAACGTGAGGCGCGGAATAACGGGAAAACGAAGAATCACATTTTTCCCCATTTCGTCCAGACGCCGCAGATTTTCCAGAATACACCGGTTCGATACACCCGTGTACTCAAGGTGCAACGCCTCGTCCATCACCTTCAGGTCGAACAGAAAAAGATCCACCAGATCCAGCACCGACTCGAAGATTTCGGGCTCCGCGTACCCGGACGTGTCCACCGCCGTGTGGATTTCCCGTTCCCGGCACGCCACCAGCGCCGCGCGCAGAAACTCCGGCTGCATCAGGGGTTCCCCGCCCGAAAAGGAAACGCCGCCCCCCGACTGGTCGTGAAAGATCACGTCACGTTCGATCTCGGCGAGGAGTTCCGGGACACTCACCACCCGCCCAATCGTCTCGGGACGGGACTCCCCGTTGCCGTTGACCGCCAGCCGCTCGCGCGTCTCCACATCCGGACAGATCCCCTCCGGGTTGTGGCACCACCAGCAGTTGAGCGGACACCCCTTCAGAAAAACGGTCGTCCGAATCCCCGGCCCATCCTGAATCGCATACCGCTTGATATCGAAAATGGTCCCACTGACCATCCTGCAGAACCTCTTCCTGATCTCTTCTCAATACAGGTGACGCTCACCTGTCTCTTAAATTTTACACGTGTCTGAGAAAAAAGCAATCCTGAAGCGGCCAGGGACAGAATCTCGAACAAAGCCAACCGAACTCCCGAAATTGACCGCGAAATCCTGGCGCAGCGAAACGGCAACCGATATGTGAACCACGAAATACACGAAGCACACGAAAACCGCTCTTTTCGTGTGCTTCGTGTATTTCGTGGTTTCCAGCGGCCTGTGTCTCGTCGTTGAATTCGGGCTTTTCTGAATGTTCTGCGGTTGAATGAAAAACCGTCTCGCAACGCATTGACAACGTTATTCGTCGAGCGTCCACTTGAGCTGAAACTCGATCTCTTCCTCGGAGGAACCGCGCTCGTGCTCGATCGTGATGGAGGCCCGGGCGGGCACCGCCACGCGCTGCCCGGCGACCTGGATGCGGAAGGGCTTGTCCAGTTCCAGACAGTCCGCCAACCGGCGCAGCTTCGCCACAAACTGCTTGCGGGGATAGTCTTTCTCGATGTCGCGCTTACCTGATTTCTTCTCGGGGGTCATTGGAAAATCGTCTCCTGTCTGATTTTTTTCACTCCGGGCACACACTTTGAATGGAGTCTCCTTCATTTTTCCGTTTCCTCGCATCTCGCGCGTAATTCTTGTTCTGTCTCGAGATACCATAGTGCAGAAGCACCATCCAGATTAAGATCTTTTCGGATACTCTCCAGGATTGCCAACGTTTTGTGGCAATCGGGAGAATGTTTTAGACGCCCCAGACATTGCAGATACAATTTTTCATCTCTTAGGTAGGGTTCTTCACCGTATTCGCCTAACTCAGCCGGCACCCCAAGTTCCTCTCGATGATTCCGGATGTACACCAGTATCTGTCCAATCCGTTCGTCAGACGATTTCTCAAGAACAGCCTCCTTTAACTTCCCGAGTCGGGCTTCCCGTTCCGCATCTCCATCCTCTTCGAGATTCGCATAGTACTCTTTGAGATGCCCCTCCACCGTCTTCCAATCGAGGGAATCTCTCTCCGCACACCTCCTGCGCAATACTCTTTCAGTCTCGTTATACCAGGTCAAATACGCAGCATTGTCCCGGAGCGCCTTCGAGGTACCCCCCGCCTGCGCCTGCAACTGGAGCGTCTCCGACGTGGTGTAATTCCCCAGAATGATCCCATACGTCAACAACGTCCCGGTCGTGTCGCTGTTCGGGTCGGTTCTCGGTAATTCTGGAAGGTCTTTATACTTCAAAATTCCCTTATTGTAATCCTGCCTCCTCCCGGCAGGAAATACCTTGATCTTGTAAAACCGGTTGAGTTCTGATTGCGAGAGGGTTTTGATTCTTTTCGCGTAATTATTAGAGAAAAGGCGCTCAAATTCCACATTCGTTGAATTGATTTTCTGCCCTTGCCGATACTCAAATTCCTGGGGATCGATCCAGATAACACTTCCATCTCCCGGACTGTATTCCGGGTGGTTATCACCCCCCTTGTCATCTTGAAAAGTGATTACCCTCGTCCCACTGGTCCCAAGGTCCTCTATGGCAATGTAATTGGTGTTGAAAGAAATCGTGTGGGTTACTCTCTTGTATCCCCCCTGGACCCTCAAATAAATTTTCCACGCCGGAAGCACCTTCATGAACTCATTCTTCTTGTCATCAAGGTTTTCACCGATCAGCACATCATTCAGTCCATCATTGTTGATATCAATGGATAACACATACACTTCCGCCCCCTCTTCCTGGGCTTGCGTGACTGAAGATTTCAGAGGATCCTTGATCAATCGCTTTGATATGTATCCATGACACACTTGTTGTTGAAACAGAATCACAAGCGCCAGTAAAAGAACCGCTTTATTCATCATCACCAGTATCCTTTCCTTCCTCCAGGTAGTATTCCGCTTCATGACAGTTATGATCGTTATTCTCCTTCTTTTTCCCATCCTTTAGTACTAAAGAACTGTTGTCACATAATTTTTGTGTTATCGACGAATGTCCATTCAATGGATTCAAGATAATTGTCATAACAAAGTTTCCACGAACGTTGAATTGTTTTTTTTCCGTCCCCTTTACTTCCCCTCCTTCATTTTTTGGACGCCCCTTCAGAGCTTTTATCTACTTTATGATCTATTCCGGGGGTTCCCTTCGGTCCCCCCCGGCTACTCACGGCCGCCCCTCGGGGGCTGAAAAACTCAATAAATCCGATCTTCTCCAATCCTTCAATCCCAAGATGAAGAATCAAGGCTTTACTTCCTCAACGAATAAAGTTCCTCCCCCACTTCCCGGCTGGCCTGGACGATTTCCGGGTAGGGGGTGTCGCAGACGTCGAGGAAACCGATCTGGTAGTTCTCGCCGTCGCCGCGGCCCGTGGTGGCCTGGTCGCCGTACTGGAACCAGTGAGTTCCGACGATATTGGGGTGGCGCAGGGCACCCTCGACGTAGTTTTTGTATTTCCAGGCGCGCTCCTCCTGATTCGCGGCGCCGCGCAGGCCGGTGTGGAACATCCCGCGGTCGAGCGCGCCGAAATGGAACTCGCCCACCACGATCGGCTTGTCCACGCCATCCGGCAGTTTCACATTGACCACATTCTCGGTGTAGAAGTTGAAACTGATGACATCGCAAGACTTGGCCGCGGCGCGGACCGCGCGGTCGTTGTGTTCGGCGAAACGGCACCCGAGGTAGAGGGTGTCGGGCGCGACGCGCTTGACCTCCTCGCGGCAGACCTGGAAATAGGTCTCGGCCATGCGGGTCGAGAAATCGCCCAGATCGCCCTTCGCGCCGTCGGACTCGGGAACCGCGCGGCTCTCGATCCACGCCTCCCAGGAGGCGTGGGAGGTTCCCCACGCGGCGTTCAGTTTGTCAACGGTTCCATACTTCGCCTTCAGATCGTCGAGGAAGGCCAGTTTCGCCTTCTGTCCGGCGGGCGAAGCGATGGTCCACTTCGCCAGATTCAGATCGTTGCCACCCCAGCTCAGTTCGTTGTCCACAAAATACCCCAGGCACCACGGGTCGCCCGCGCTTTTGCCCCGCTGTCCCTCCATGCCACGGCGAACCTGCTCGCGGAAGGCGGGATCGAACACGTCGTAAAACTTGCCCCAGTACCCCTCACTCCCTTCGAGGAGCGGGGGATTGTTGATATGAACCGTCTGCGTGTAGGGAGTCCGGCGCATCTCGAAAATGCTGGCGTCGCTCCAGTTGGCGATGGTGTTCATGCCCCAGCTGCGCAGGCGGCGGTGGGCCAGATCGGCGAAGGCGCGGTAAGACTCCGCGCCATACTTGCGTTGCAGGTTGGAGGCGGTGAAATTGAACGTACGATAGGAGGATTTCCCCTTGTAGAAACCATGCGGCGCCCAGCTGGCCGTTCCATAAAACCGCTCGAAGGGAGACCCGGCCTGGGGCAGTTCCGTGAAGTACGACTCGCGGTCGGTCACCGGTGTGACGGCGTTCCCGGCGGTCACGCAGTCCACCCCGTGCGACCAGAAGAGCCGCCCGTCCGGGTCCACCAGCCACCAGGTGTCCCCTTTTTTCTCCACGCGGAAAAAGCCCGTCGCCTTCAGTTGCGGCCCTTTGGCCCAACCACCCCACTTATCCCATGCCTCACTGCCCGGATAGGCTCTCAGATCTTTTTCCTCGTCAGCCTGGCGCGTCTGGAAGTCGGCGTCCGACTGGATTTTCCCCGGCCAGGTGGCGTGTTTGAACTGCCCGTAACAGTCTATGAAGGGGATAAACGTGTCGGAATCGAGCGTCTGGGCCTGCCCCACCGCGCGAATCCCCAGAATTTCGAATGTGTGCTCGGTCTTGGGATTGTTGAGAAACACCAGGATCTGTGTGACCTTCGCGGGATCAATCGGTTCATTGAAGGCGGGCGCGCCGCGCATCCCGTTCAGTTTGAGCGGCTTGCTCAACCGCCAGGGCGCCGAACCCAGGGGCAACCGAAGCGTGACGGTTTCCCCGGGAGCCACCTTCTCGCCGGCAGTCGCACAGTTTTTGCTTCCATCCGCCCCGGCGTTGTCCACCCGACTTCCGAGAGGAAGCGGTTCCTGACCCGTGTTGCGGACCTTGATTTCGACGGCGGCAAAGTTCGACAGATCCCACACGCCATTGGGCGCGGGGAGGGTGATGCCGGGCCAATGGGGACTGACGGGAGCCTGCACCCGGAGGATTGACTGTCCCTGATCGTTCTGAACGCTCTCGGCTTTTGCATTATAGGCGGTCTTGATTCGAGACTGCGAATCCGCCCCTTTCAGATCGAGCAGAAGCAGCGACGATTCGGCTCCCAAAACCCACGGAGTCCCGGAAAAACAGAAAATCGCAAGGATCCCCACTACGGTCACCCCCAAACTCGACCTCAAAGCCATCTTACGCATATGTGTCCCCTTTTCTCTCCCACACAGAAATGGAACCAGTTGATCGCCTCAAACTATTAGACGGATTGTAAGAATCACGAACGGGAAAGTCAACTGCCTGACCGAACGAAAAATGGAAAAAGGCTCCCACCTGAAACGGGATATTCCCCAAAATAACAATCCCACCCGCCTTTCGGCGGGTGGGATTGGGAACTTTCAAGACATTCTTCCTACCGGGAAAAAGCGGTTGTCAGTTGGACTCTTCGTCCGCTTTCTTCTCGACGCTCTTCGTGGTTTGTCCATCCTCCGTTGCCTGATCGCCCGGTTGAGCGGCCTCATCCGTGGCGCCTTCTTCCGTTTCGGTCAATGCGCTCTTCTCAGCCTTGAGCAATTCGACATCGAAGATCACCGTCGCGTTGGGCGCCACGTTCGGCAACCCGCGCTCGCCATAGGCCAATTCTCCGGGGATGAAGAGACGGAACTTCGAGCCGACTTTCATCAGCGGCATGGCCTGAAGCCACCCCTCGATGGCCGCGCCGCGGCCATCCTCGAGCCGGCGCAGCGGGAAAATCAGCGGTTTATCCGAGTCGGTGGGCGCTTCGCCCTTGTACGACTTGTTGAACTCTTTCCCGTCCACCGTCATACCACGAAAGTGGATCGTGACATCGTCGTCTTCGGTGGGCATGGCCCCCTCGCCATCGCGCTGCACCAGGTACTGCAAGCCGCTCTCAAGCGCGACCACTCCGTCTTTCTTCTTGTTTTCCTCGAGAAATGCTTTTCCGGCTTCCAGATTCTTTTTCCCCGCTTCCTCGCGATCCTTCTTCACCTGATCCATGAATTCCTTCTGGATCTGCTTCGATTCTTCTTCCGTGAAAAGAGGTTTGCGTCCTTCCAGAGCGTCGTTCAAACCCCGCATGAAAATTTCCATGTTCACTTTGGTCGGGACTTTCTTGACGCTGTTTCCCATCTGAATCCCCACCATGTAGCTGACCTTCTCCGCCAGGGTCTCGGGTTTCTTCTGGGACTCTTTGTCGGCTTCCTGCGCCATCGGCAAAAAACCGGTCAGCGTAAACGCCATCAGGATGCCAATTGCGGGAATCATCCGTTTCATGTTCGTCATTCCTTTCCTTTGAGCGCCGTTTCGTACGGGCGGACTTTTTTTTGTTTCTGTGGGGCCGCAGACGGTGGGTCGAGGCATCTGCGATCCTCCAAGAATACTCCACTTCTGACACCGGCGGCAAGGCCAAGTTCCTGAAGAAAACCGAAAAAATCAGGAGAGATCGCTTCCTCCCGAATTCAGCAATTCCCGAGCCAGTTTCAGAACGTCGGATGGCGCGATGTGGCGCAGACACAAATTCTCGGTACACGGCGTGTCGCGATGGTTGAAAGCCGACACACACGGACTGCAATGCAGGCCCAGATAGACGGTCCGGATATTCTCGCCCAGCGGGGCGTACAACATCGGACACTCCGGCCCGAAAAAGACGATGGACGGCACTCCCGTCAGGGATGCGAAATGGGGCGGTCCACTGTCGGCGGAAACAAACAGATGGGCCAGATGCAACAGATCCAGCACTTCCGCGATATTGCGGGTCTGGCCGATAAAATCCACCAGGCGGGGCGACTGTACCCCCGAAAAAAGAGGGACACAGTACTCGCGCGCCTCGTCCAACCCGATCACGAGCGCAATAACCGACGGATCGGCCTCTAACAATTGCCGGACAAAAACCGCGTAATGCTCCGCCGGCCAGGCCCGAATGGGCAACAGATTCCCGGAAAACGGGGACAGAACCACCAGGCGGGATGAATCGCCATACGCCGGGCACTGCGCCATGATTCGCTGGCGCATGGCCGCCACCCGCTCGGGTTTGGCCAAAATCCGGGGTAGCGAGACAATTTCCTCGGGGCATCCTTTCCAGGCAGGTTGCAGCGGTTCGGCCTGCGCCAGGGTTTCGGCCAGAGCGAGAAAGTTGGCCGAGATGTGGTGATAGACACTGTATGAGACCGGATGCGTCAGGAGCCGCCCCCGGTAAAGCCCTTCGGCGCGGTAGTTGTCGAACCCGGCCCGATTGCGGGCGCCGCTCAGACAGGCCAGAATCATGGAAACGCGGGCAAACAGATCCAGATCCAGGGTGGTGTCAATCCCCCTCCTCCGTGCCAGACGGAAAAAACGCCAGACGGAAGCGCAAAACCGGGAAAAGGTCCGGTCGTCGAGGGTCCAGATGTCCTCGGGAGCAATCAACTCAAGCAATTCCAGAAATTCGCGATTGCGCTCGAAAACCAGAAAATGGAGCCGCGCCTCCGGGAACAGTTCCCGCACCCGCCGCACGGTCGGCGACGCCAACGCTAGGCTGCCCGCCTCGGGCAATTGGATGAACAGGATCTGCCGGGGCGGCCAGGGGCGGTTCCCTCGCCGCCGCCCGATCCGATGCAAAAGCGTGAGAAACCAACAGATCGGAACGCCCAGCCACCGGTCAATGCTGCGTTGCAACGCGACGTTCATGGCGCGCCTTCCTGTTGGGATTTGTCCGGTTGCGAGTCGGATAAACGCATTTTTCGGATCTTTTCCGCGAGTCTCTCGGCCACCAGACGATTACCCTCGGCCGAAAAGTGCCCATCCTTCGGAAGGAAGATGGGGGTTCCGGCCTGTTCGGCGCCCCTCACCACTTCGAGGGTTTCCAAATAATCGGTCAAACCGGCGCTGGCCCACTCCCGGGCCAGGCGAGTCGCTTCTTTCAGTTGATCCGACGGCCAGGGGTACACCAAGTCCTCGGTTCCGGCCAGAAGCAGGATCAGGACGGGTATCTTGCGGGATTTCGCGTCTTGAAGCAAGGATTCCATGAGCGCCCGATACACGCTTTTCTCGCGGGCAAGCTGAACAGCCCAAACCTGTCGCTTCGCCTCCCAGGTGGCGCCCTCCCCAGAATCTGCGGTGGGCTTTGACGATTCGGAAGACACTGTTTCGGAAGCGCCAGATGGAGGAACAGAATGCGAGGCACTCTCTCTTACAACCAAGGCTCTGCGCACGAAATTCACCAGGTGCGAATGCCCGCACAGAAACCGATAGAACGGAACAGCGCGGGCCACCCGTTTGAGAAACGAAGGGTTAGAACGCGGAGACGCGACCACTTTCCCATCCTGAACCTGAAACAACTCGTGGCGCATGTTGTCGGAAAAGTCGTTCTTGTAGAACGCCAGAACCAGCAAGTCCGCCTGCAGATCGCGCCCATTCTGTTGCCAGAACGCCAGCGCATTCTCCGTCCCCCAACCCGGAACCCCCAAATTCACCACTTCCCAAGCCGGAGAGGGAGGGGCTGTCTGGGTTTCGGAGGTCGGGGCGGTATTCAACAGACTCTCCGCCAGAACGGGAAAACAGTCTGTATCGGGGACTCCGACTCCAAACGGGAAGGAATCGCCCAACACCAGAACCCGCAATGTTCCCGGGGGGGGCTGAACCGCTATTTCGCGACGCCCCCGGAACCCCATCGGGTTGGTGGAAAGGCGATACGAAACACCCGCATCGCTCTGGGTTGACTCGTCGCGTAGATTCGGCAGGAGGGAATACCCGAATTCGGTTTCCCGATACAGCGGTGCGGCCAACGGTTGCGGCCAGACCAGACGCAACACCCCCTCCGCAGCCAGAAGGGCAAAAATCAGGGAGAAAAACGCCAGAACCGACAGAAACAGAAGTCGCTTGCGTAAACTCAACGGCGAGAGTGACTTGCCCGCGACACATCCCTCCGGCGTTTCAGGACGGACCGGGGAAGACGGTTGGGCGGAAGAGGCGGATGAAGGAGTCTGGGTCATGGAGCAAGCGGTTCATTCCTGAAAGAATCGGGCACGTTGATGCGGAAACCGGGTGCGTGCCCAACTCTCTCACGCCCGGAACCCACCGACGTCTCATTCTAATCGCAGACGGAAGGAGGATCAATCCGAAAAGCCGGAGATTTCAAGATAAAACTTGCATTTGCAGGACCTGGCCTCCAGAATTCCACGAATCCCCTGCGTTCGAGTAGCGGTTTCGGAAACGGATAGTCTCGGACGCCACAGGAGTAATTGGATGCAAGCCGCTTCCCCTTTTTTGAACGAACAGAAGGCCCGCCCTGCCTGGATGGACTCCCTGACCACCCCGCGGGCCGGAATTCTTCTGACCCTGCTTTTCATTGCGGTCCACCTGATTGGATTGACCCACCACAGTTTCTGGGTGGATGAGTTCCGAACCTATGGCGTGATCCAGATGCCCGTGAAAGAACTGATACAGAATCGGTTCGAGGCAGGACATATTCCCACCTATTTCCTGATGATGAAAGCCTGGTGCCAGGTGGCGGGCGCCAGCGACTGGTCGCTTCGGGCCGCCTCAACCTTTTTTGCGGCGCTGGCGTTCCTGGCGTTCTTTTTTCTCGCGCGTTCGTTTCTGCGCGACCGCCGGACATTTCTGCTGGCCATCGGACTTTTCTTTTTCCAGCCGTTTCTCTACTGGTCGGCGCGTGAAGCCCGGATGTACTCGCTTCTGGTAGCCGTGTCGGTTTTCTGCGTCTATTGCCTGCTCTCCTACATCGTCAGCAGGCGATGGCCATTTCTGTTGGCTTACTGCGTGGCGGTTTTGTTCGGGATGAGTCTGCACCTGATCTTCGCTTTCCAGTTGATCACCCATCTGGTGTTCATGCTGGTCTATTACCGCCGCCTTTTTGCCGGATTTCTCATCGTCGTAGCCTTGTGTGTCCTGGCAATCGCGCCGCTTTTTCTCACCACGTTGCGCAAAAACGATTACTACAAGCCCAAACTGACCTTCAAATCGCCAAGCGTCACTCGAGTCGTCAAGAATCTCGGGGCATTGACCTCGACCTCGTTTCGGGAATCGTGGGTATTTCCCCCCGCGAAAATGGAAAATGTCTTGATCACGTCCGGCGTTTTCTTTTTCCTGGTCTTCCTGATCCAGGGCATTCGGCGCTACCGGTCACTCCCCCCTCTCCAACCGGAAAACCTCCAGAGTGAAGACATCCAACAGGAAACACTCGCCCGGGAAAAACTGCTCCTGCGCTATTGCTTTTACTGGATCGCCATTCCGGTTCTCATGATCATGGTTTCCGAACTGCTCAATAATCCCAAGGTCCGCCCGGCGCGCTACGGTATCCCCATGCTCGGCGCCGTCACCATTCTGGCCGTTCTGGCCCTGCGCTATCCCCCACAGAACCGTTTCGGTCAATTCGTGCGCTGGGGTTACGGGGTCTTCTTTATGATCGCATTCCTCACGCAGGCCGTTTACCCCGGACCGGGCGTCCGCGACTCCCTCTATTATGTTCAGAAACACTACCAGCCGGGCGATTGCGTTTTGCTCTGGTCCGGCGGCGCGCGCCGGTACGCGTTTCCGCTCTATGGGATGCCCTACATGAAGTTCAAGGGCATCGAAGAGGACAACAACGACAACGACGAAGACGATCCCCCCCACATTCTGGAACAGATTCAGGCCGCCTCACAGGACTTTCAGCGCGTGTGGCTCTTCATGGATAAAGCCGAAGACCAGGACGATACATTTCTGAAAATTCTGGACGAGTATCCCACCCAATTCGACCGTTTCGATGAATTTCGAGTCCGCAAAACCGTCGTCAAAGGATACCGTTGTCTCGCGGCCCCCACGGCCTCGGCCCTCCCGGCCAGTCCGCAATAAGATCCTCAACGGGGACGGGTTTTTTGATCCGCTTTCCTCGGTTGTCGAACAGTTTTGAGAAAATCGCTTGCATTCCGGGCACCATCAACCCACAATGAGGCGCGGCCCATATAATCTGTTATTGCGGGCCGCCGAACCTGTCGGAAATTTTTAGGCAGGAAGGTTCGATCGAGAAGGACGAAGACGCTATGGAAAAGCCGCTGAACATTGGCATGATTGGATTTGGAAATATCGGAGCAGGCGTGGTCCGTGCGTTGGACCGCAACCAGAAACTCATTTCGGCACGCCTCCCGCACCCCATTCGGATCGCGCGAATCACCGACGTGGACACAACCACCGTGCGCAACGCTCCATACGATCCCGCCATCCTCTCCAGCGACACAGACGCATTGCTGGCCGACCCGGATATTCATGTAGTGCTCGAACTGACCGGAAAGATTGACATCGCCTACAACTTCATTGACCGCGCCCTGAAAGCAGGCAAACACGTCGTGACCGCCAACAAGGCCCTCATGGCCACACGCGGCATGGATTTGATCAAGACGGCGGTTCAGAACAAACGGTGCCTGCTGTTTGAGGCCGCCGTGGCCGGTGGCATTCCCCTCATCCGAACCCTGCACCAGGGACTGGCCGCCAACGACATCACCGCCGTGCGGGGCATTATCAACGGCACCTCGAACTACATCCTGACCTGCATGGAAGAAAAGGGACTGGATTTCCAGACCGCGCTGACCCAGGCTCAGGAACTGGGGTACGCCGAACCGGACCCGACCTACGATGTGGAAGGCCACGACACGGCCCACAAACTCGCCATCCTGGCCACCTTGTCTTTCGGACAGGATATCCGTTTCGAGGACGTGTACCGGGAAGGCATTTGCGGCGTCACCAAACTCGACATTGACTTCGCCCGCGAGATGGGGTACCGCATCAAACTGCTCGGAATCTCGAAGCAACACCCGGACGGCAGCATCGAAGCGCGCGTCCACCCCACCCTGCTTCCGGCGCACTCGCGCCTGGCGTCGGTGGGTGACGTCTTCAACGCCGTGCGCATTGACGGCAATCTGACCGGTTCGGTCATCCTCTCGGGTAAGGGCGCAGGCCCGGACCCCACGTCGAGCGCGATCCTCAGCGACATGATGGCGCTTGCTTCGGGAATGGCCGAGGGGGGCCTGCAGCGCGAGATGCGCCTCTGCATACCGAAAACCGAGAAGAACCTTCGTCCGGTCGAAAACATCGAAACCCGGTACCTCTATCGTTTCCACATGATGGACGAGCCGGGCGCTCTGGCCCAGGTGCTGGCCATTCTGGGCGGGCATGGCGTCAGCATTCAGGCCATGAAGCAACCCAGCGCATTCGCGCAGGACAAATGCGCCCACGTGTTCGCTCTGACGCATCGGGCCAAGGAGGCCCAGATCCGGGCCGCCACCATCAAGATCAACAACCTCCCAGTCGTCCGGTCCGCGTCGGTTTTCTACCGCATTGAGGACATGGGATAAGAGCGCGCAGGTTCTCGGGAAACATTGAGATACTCCACATGAACGAAATGACCCAGGCCTATACCATTCTCGGGTCCAATCTGGGACGGCGCGCCGAACTTTTGCGGCGCGCCGCTTTCTTACTGGGCGGCACCCCCGGCGTGGAACTCACCCGCGCCAGCCATCTCTACCAGACCCCGCCCTGGGGCACCCGGCCCGACCAGCCTGATTACCTCAACGCCGCGGTCGAGTTCCGGACCCGCCTCGAACCGGAACCGTTGCTGGACCGGATGCAGGAAATCGAACGCCTGTTGGGCCGCCAGCCTGACGGGGAACGGTGGGGTCCACGCCTCATAGACCTCGATCTGGCCCTGTTCGGTCAGCGTGTCATTCAGACTCCCCGTCTGGAACTCCCCCACCCACGCCTCGCGGAACGCGCTTTTGCGTTGATGCCGCTTCTGGAAATCGCGCCGGATCTGAAACGACCTCAAACCATTCCCGATTCCACCGAAAGTCCGGAATCCTGGGCCGCCTGTCTCGAACAACTTCCCCAATCCGAACGTGAGGCCTGTCATCGAACCGCCCCCCTCCTCTGGACGGCGGCGGATTGGGGGACAGTTTTCGAGCGGATGCGGGAAACGAACGATCCAGAAAATCCATCCTCGGAACCACCCTCGTTTCTCTTTCTGAGCCGGTCGAGCGACGAAACCGAAGCCTTGGGAAAATTGTTGGGCGCCTCGCTCCAGGGCGGCGAAGTTTTCGCCCTCTCGGGCAATCTGGGCGCGGGCAAAACCTGTCTGGCCCGGGGACTCGCCCGGGGACTGGGCATCCACGAAACGGTCACATCCCCCAGCTATGTCCTGGTAAAAAGTTACGAGGGGCGCTTCGCTCTCCACCACGCCGACTTCTACCGGCTCGAAGCCACCCTCGGTTCCGGTCCCTCCGATGGAACAGCACCCGCCGAGATGGCCGACCTGGCCAGCCTCGGGCTGGAGGACTACCTCGACGACCCGCAGGCCGTGCTCCTCATCGAGTGGGCCGAACACCGCCCCTGCTGGCTCGAGCCGCCCTTCTGGCAGGTCGAAATCACCGGCTGCGGCGACGGTCCCCGTCTGTTGCTCCTGAGGCAAATCGGGAACCGTCGGTAAACCGGGTATCGAGCCTCATGGAGGACAGTTCTGTGACGGAAGCGAATTCCTTCCCAATCGAAGCAACCCGTCCGATACGCTTTCTTCAACTCCCGACACTCTTCTTTCCCTTGACGTTTCCCCCCCTTTGGGCTCATAGATAGAGACGGAGCAAGTCGCGGCCGTATTCCGAACTATGAGATTGTACCCCAACCGGATCAATTCCCACGGGCCTGCGGATACCCTCCAGAAGCGAGTCGCATGGATATTCCACCCAACAGTTCAGGGAACTTCGCCAGTTCGCAGGCGCAACAGGACGCGGCGCTCTACCAGCCGTTTGTCCCTCTTTTCCTGACCACCAGTCTGGAACTTCCCTTCCCCGTCTTTGCGCGAACCCGCAAGAGAGGGTTTCAGTATGCCTGCCAGGCGGGACAAACCGTCTCGCGGGCCGACCGCGACGCCCTGCGTACCCTGCCGGCGGGAGAACGCTTCTATGTGCTGCGTCAGGACTCCGACGCCCTTCTGCAGTACCAGGAAACGACGCTGCCTCAGATCCTCGGCGACAAAGCCACCCCGCTCGAGGCCCGTTGCGAAGCCTTTCACTCGCACCTGACCAGCCTCCTGCGGCTGGTCTTCCAGATGCCCACCAGCCTGCACGTTTACCGGTTGCGGGTCGGTACCGAGCAACTGGCCCATTTTTTCCTCGAATCGTCCGACAATCGGCGTCCGCTCTGGGCTTTGGCCCACCGGCGCTATACCCCCCCCACCCACTCGCTGAATGTAGGCCTGTACGGTCTGGCGCTGGCCATGGAACACTTCGACCAGAGGCGTCCGACCGACTGGGTCGAGCTGGCCCTTGCCCTCTTTCTGCACGACATCGGTAAAACCAAGGTGCGCCCCGAAACCCTCGAAAAGTCCGGACCGCTCGATCAGACCGACTGGCGCGAGATAAAGCAGCACCCCGGTTACGGACAGCGTATCCTCGAAACGCTCAAAGTCGCCACAACCGAATCCAGCGCCGTCGTGCTGCAACATCACGAACGAATGGACGGTCTGGGGTACCCCTATGCCCTGGCGGGCCGCCAGATCCACCCCTATGCCCGCATCTGCTCCATTGCGGATGCGTTCGACGCGCTCACGACCCAGCGCACGTTCCGATCGGCTCTGAATCCGTTCGACACCCTGCGCGTGATGAAAGAGGAAATGCAGACGCAATTCGATCCGGACATGTTCCGGACGTTCGTGCTCATGCTGCGCGGGAAACTGCCGACGTCCAAACCGGTTCGAAAAACGGTGGCGACTCCGAAAAGCGCTACGGTAACCGAACCTCTAAAATCGGTTCGGAAGCAAAAAATAGATTCCGAACTTCCCGTGGAAACCGTTTCCTCATCGCCTCCGACTCCGTCTGCTGAAATTGATCGAAGCGCCGATCCCTCGGAGGAAAAGACACTCCCTGTCCCCATTTCTCAGATTGAGGCAACCGTGCCACCTCAAACACCCTCGAGTGACGATCCCCAACCGGAAAAACGTTCCAAAACCTCTTTCCGCAAACTGGAAATCCGGCATATAATGACGCAATTGCAGGATATTCAGAAAACGATCGAAAAGAAAGAAGAGACCCTGAACGCGGCTCTTGAGAAACAGGCGCTTTTCAGGGCCGCGCAACAACGGAAAAGCCCCCCTACCCGCAAACCGGTGTCCCCAAAACCTTCCGATACAGAACCGGAGAATTCACTCTCCTCCATTCCCGAACCGATCCCTCAACCCGGCAAGAAGCAGCCTCCTTCCCACGCCGATGAAGACTTCGGACTCTGGCCTTCAGACCTTCTGGACCGCTGACCCGCCCTGGCGGAAAAAACCTGTTCGTTTGAACGCAACTTCGAATCAATCCTGATGCTCGCCTTCCGCATCCTGGTCTTTCTCAACTTTTTCCCTGCAAATCCCTTTGTTGGCCTTCTTCTTTTGCTCAACATGCGCCCCTTTGCCCGTACGCAATGCCATCGCCGGAACGGCCAGATCCCGTTGTTTGATTTTCTTGTTCTTTTTCATCGCCACCCTGCTTCTCGCGTCATTTCCCGAGGACTCGTATTGAAAATCTCAACGATTCGTCCCCTCCTATGAAAAAAGGCCCGGAACAAAGTTCCAAGCCTTTCTCGTCTTCTCAAAACGCTATCGGACTTTCCCGTCAGTTGAAATCCTCAGGAGTTCTTACTTCTGGGAATCCTCTGTCTTGAAGGCGTTGACATCGTCTTCCGTGCTTTCCTTACGGTCCTTGCCCTTCGAGAACAGATCGTACTCGCGCTCGCCTTCTCCCGGACACCGATAGACAAAAGCCTCGCCCCACGCGTCCTTGGGGAGTTCTTCCATTTTCTGCTCCCACTGGTCCTCGGGGATGTCGGAAGGCCGACTGACCAGGGCTTCAAGCCCCTGATCGGAAGTCGGCAACGAACCGACCGTCATCTCGAAATCGTTCAATGCCGTCCGGATATTCTTGAGCTGCAACTTGGTCGCCGAAATGCGGGCCTTGTCCGTCTTTCCCAGAATCTTAGGCCCCACCACCGCCACCAGAATGCCGATGATCATCACAACCATCATGATCTCGAGAAACGAAAACCCGCGCCGCCCGTTCTGCCGTACCAACCACTTCCGCCCACTGCATCGCATACGTCCGATTCCTCCTTCGAACCGTTTTCAGACGGCCTATTTTGCGCCTTCCTGAATCTTCTTTGCAAGATAATTTGTCACATCCTGCAATTCGGACTGGCGCAGAAGGTCTTTCTGAATCTTACGGTAGGCGTGCAGAACCGACGTGTGGTTGCGCCCATTAAAATGCACGGCAATTTCCGGAAACGACAAATCGGTCAACAGACGGCACAGATACATCGCCAGATGGCGCGGCAAGGTCACCTTCTTGTGACGGCCATGCCCGTTCAAGTCCTGGCGCGTGATGTTGAAAAAGTCGCACACGCTCTCCTGAATACGCTCGACCGTGACGCGCAACGGTTCTTCGCCGATCACGTAATGCCCCAGCACCTGCTGCACGCTCTCGAGCGTGATGGGCTTGCGCGTCTGGTACCAGTAGTGGCGCAGACTCGTCAACACCCCTTCGAGTTTGCGGATGTTCGTCTTGATGCGCTCGGCAATGAAAATCGCCACCTCGTTCGACAGGGCGAAGCCGTGCATGTCGGCCTTCTGGCGCAGGATCGCCACGCGGGTCTCGAGATCGGGCGCCTGCACGTCCACAATCAGCCCCCACTCGAACCGGCTGCGCAACCGCTCCTCGATATTCGACATTTCACTCGGCGGACGGTCGCACGACAGCACGATCTTCTTGTGGTGCCCATGCAGTTCGTTAAACGTGTGGAAAAACTCGTTCTGCGTGCCTTCCTTGCCAAACAGGAACTGCACGTCGTCGAGCAACAGAAGGTCCACGCTGCGGTACGTCTCGCGGAACTGCGAGATGTTCCCCTGCTGGATCGCCTGAATGAACCCGTTCATGAAACGCTCGGAATTCACGTAACGCACGCGCGCTTTCGGCGCATGCTTCAGAAAGGCATGCCCGGTGGCATGCAACAGGTGCGTTTTACCCAGTCCCACGCCTCCCCACACCAACAAAGGATTCCACGCCTCGGTGTCCGGCTCGGCCACCGCACGGCACGCCGCATGGGCAAACCGGTTGCTCTCACCCACCACGAACTGTTCGAACGTCAACGCGGGCGAGAGGCCCGCGGACTCCAGACAATCCATCGGCTCGCCCACACTCGCCTGCACAGCAGGTTGCGAGGCTTGAGAACGGCGCGCCAACGCTTCACTCTCTGCCGCCATCTCTTCCATCATTGGCGACACATGAAACGTCACATCCACCTTACGCTCGGCGATACGGCCCAGCGTGTCCACGATCCGCTCGCGGTAGTTGCGCGTCAACCAGGCTTGATTGAAAGCCGAGGGGACATCGAGATGCACCGTGCCATCTTCAGTGCCACGGTACCGTGCAGTCTTGATCCAGGTGTTGAAGTTCTCTTCATCCACCTGGCACCGCAGATCTTCGAGCGCTTGTTCCCAGATTTCGCTTTTCAGTTCGCTGCCCAATTGTCAATCCCATTCCATAAAAACGGGCTTTCGCCCTTTATCAGTGTATGATACGCAGTATGATTCATCGTTGATAATGATTCTAAGCAGGCAAAACAGGGGGTAGAATAAACATTCGACCGTCCGAAAGCAAGCCTTTTTTTTCTCTGAAACGGCTTCCTCGATTCCCTCCTACAGGTTTGAGAGCACAAGATTTAGACCCGTCAATTCCAACACTTGACACGATCTTAAAATACTGACAATAAAAGGCTTACAATGCCTTCTCCCCTTTTTGTGGCTGGCTCGAAAAAGTCCGAAATTCTTTTCTATTCAAACACGCAAGAGATGCTTCTCATGAACCGCACTATCCCCAAAAAAAACATCTCAAGTTCTCACTATTTATAATTAAATAATTTCAGACACCCTTCGCCATTCCCCCGAAAATGGCGAAATCCACACAAACAGCAAAAGAAAAACACGTCACCGGGAGGGTTGGATTGGGCAACCGAGCGCCTCGATCAGCCAATCGCTGGTCTGGCGCAGGCGTTCGCTGAGATGGCGAGCCGTGGCCATGAGAATCTTGACCCCAACCTGGGGGGCTTCCTCCACCAGGCTGTAAAAATTGCCATCGGTCAGGAAGAACAATTGGGAATCTTCCCGCGCCAGCACAGTAGCCGAACGCGGCAAACTGTCAATCAACGACATTTCGCCGAAAGTATGCCCGGGCATCAGAACGGCCAATTCCTGATACCCCCCTTCGGCCAGATTCTTCAAAACATCCAGACTGCCTTCCACCACAAACCCGAAATACGAAGCCGCGTCGCCTTCACGAAACACGATTTCATTCTTCTGCACCTGAAACACCAGAAGAAAGCGGGCCAGTTCGGCCAGTTCGTCTTCTGCGAGATCGGCCACCCACTCGAGTTTTCGGAGAATCGCGGCACGCTGCGCGAGCGGCATGATGACGGGTTCCATAGCAATCTATCCTGTGGCTTCCTGCAAGAATACGACCTCTGTGTCGCAGTGGACAGGCCACCGCACCATCGGTTTCCCTATTCTGGCGTGGAAACCGCGTGAAGTCAAGTTTCGGATGAAACGGTCTCCGCGTGGCGTTTGAGGAAGACAAATTCCTCGGAAAAAATCAATAGACGGGAGGGAAGTATCGCGCCCGGATCGTAACGCTGCCGCCAGCGCGTCCACCGCCCACCCGAATGCGGATTGCGGTCAGTTCGTAGTTGTCCAGGACCTGCGAGTCGTACTCGCGCAGGGTCAGGCGTTGCGATCCGCGAATGCCCGTACGCACCGCCAGTTCGCATTCGCTCTCGCGCCGGGTCTGCGCCCCGCCCGAAGACATAGCGCCCGTCTCATCACCCGCAACCCGCACCAACCGCACGGCCAGATCGCGCCACACGCGTTCGTCTTCCGGGTTGTGGAGGGTGAATTCTGTCACCAGTTCCTCTGTCACAGGCCGTCTGGCCCGGCGCGCCGCCAGACGGGTATTCCCCCGGGCCGGATGGATCTGATCCAGAAGAGTCGCCATCGTGGCAGGGGTCTGGTATCGCAACTGCACAATTTCCATGCGTTCTTCACCGCCCCCACGCGAGACTCCGCGAGTTTCCGGACTGTTTTGCGAGGGAACCGAAGGCTCCGAGGTCGGAGTCGGAACCGCGGGAGCAACCTCCGCTTCGCGTTTGGCGCGTTCAAGGTAACGCTGGACCGCGGCGATGCGGTGCGGAAAATCCACAACCGTCAGGCGGGCGTCATTGTTCTGCTCCAGGCTTTCCCGCGCGGGCAAGAGTTTCCTCCCATCCTGCAAGGCCACAGGACGTGAGACACCCTGATACAGCAAGGCCTCCAGTTCACCATAAACCCGCCTGAAGAATTTCTGGTATTCGGGTGATTGCACATCCCCCGGTTTGATCGAGTCGAGATGGATTTCAAGCGTGTCGAGTTGATTGGGTATCTGGAGACGCCCCTGTTCGAGCGCCAGTGAAAGCGCTTTTTCCAGTTCCGGTGAGACGCCAGGGACGGGTTCGAGAACCAGGTAGTCCCCGCCCGTATGGAAAACACGTTTCACACCGGCCGTGGATGCGTAATTTCGGGCTTCCACAATTTCAAGTTCCTGGCGGATGTTCTCCGCCTCTCCTCGGGGAGTCAACAGAATCAACAGCCCCTGTAAATCAGGCTTTCCAAATGGCCGCAACGTTTCCAGGAAACGCTCCAACGCCTCGACCCGCGCTTTTCCGGCGGTCAGACACAACACATTCCGCTGTTCGTCAACCCGGAATGGAGACACCGGAACATTTTTCGGCAGGGAGCTGAAAAGCAGGCGCTCGAACCAGCGCTTTCTCTGGAACGTCTTGAAAATCTGCACTTCCGCGTCGTTCAGTTGGACGGCCTGTTCTTCCACTTTCTCGCGTTTGACCAGAACAATTCCCCCCTGCTCTTCCCAAGTCAGATTCAAGGGCAACAGAAGGGCATCGAGCGCCTCGCGCAAGGGAATCTTGTCGAAATTCAACGCCTGCGCCGGCACTTCGCCGCAGGTCACCAGAAAATCCACACCCGTCATTTCGTGCAATTGTGTCAGGATTTCCGGCACATTTCGAGGCGGTTGGAGCGGCAGGGCGGTGTCGAGCGTGATACGCTGGCTCAATCGGTCCGCACCAACCGCCTTCAGGGTCTCGCTCGTCTGCTGTTCCAGACCGTTCACCACCGGAGACTTATGTGTCCCCGAAATGGCCGGACGGGCCTGAAGAGCGGAGGAAGTGGTCTGGCCTGCCGCATTCTGAGGTTGACCCGCCTTCAGCCAGTTCTCAAAGTCCTGGGCCGTCACAAGCGCCGGACTCCAAGCCCCGACGCAAAACATGAAACTCAGCAACAGAACTCGTCCCGAGAAGCAAAAACGCGTCTTTCTCTGAATCGCACCGCCCCTTCTTGCGCGCATGGCTCAAGCCTCCTTTCGCATCGCGTCCGATGCGAGATTCCATTTCCTCAAGATTACGCCGTAACAGTGGATCGGTCAAGGATTCTTCCCCGTGGGGAGAGTTGGATCGTAAAACGGCTTGCAAACCGAGAGCATTCCGGTAAAATCGAGTGGTGTCAATGTCCCGCCGGGTGGTTTCGAGACGATTCGGAGGGAACTTCCACGCAACCGGGCTGACAGCCCACCGAATGAGGATACGCCTGCTCGGTTATGGAACGTCCCGTTTTTGCCATGATCACCCTGAACAGCCAGAAGGCCATCGGCCCGCGTTATGTGGTGGCCGCCTGTCAGGCCGCCGGTATCGAGTCGCACCTGATCCACTTCAAACTTTTCTACTCACGCGAGGTCTCGCGGGAAAAAGCGCGCGAACTGGCCGAGGCGGGCGAACAGTTTGTGGTGCGGGTCCATCCGCGCGGCCATGAACTGGTCCCCTACCCGCGCCATGCCACCGAAGAGGAAACCGGCCTGCTCACCGACGAGTTGAAACGCATCGGCCCCTCGGTCATCGGCATTTCGTTCACCTCGGTAGATCTGGCCCATGCCGAACACCTTACGGAACTTTTTCACCAGGAAATTCCCGGAATCCCGGTCATGTGGGGCGGAGTCCACGCCACGCTCAACCCCGAAACCTGCATCCAGTACGCCGACATGGTCTGTGTCGGCGAGGGGGATGAAGTGGTGGTCGAGTACTTCGCCCAGCCGGAGCGACGCGACCTGCCTGGCATGTGGTTCCGCGACCGGGGGAAAATCACGCGTAATCCGGTCCGCCCGCTCATCCAGGATCTCGACCGTCTCGCCTTCCCCATGTTCGGCGGGAATGAAATCATCATTGACGACGACCGGATTCAGAACGACTCGCGCGATCCGGCTTACTCCATTTCGCGCCATTACCAGATCGTGACGGCGCGCGGGTGCCCCTTTTCCTGCACCTATTGCCTGCACAGTGAACTGCGCGGTCTTTACAAAGGCCAGCGGTACCTGCGCCGCCGGTCGGTGGACAACGTGATGCGCGAGCTCGAGATGCGCGCCGGTCAGGGGTTTTTCGACGCTTTCATTTCGTTCTTCGATGAAGTGTTCGTCAAAGACCCCGACTGGATTCAGGAATTCGCGCCCCTCTACGAGAAGCGTATTGGTCTTCCCTTTGTCGGGTATTCGCACGCCGCCTTCACCACCCCCGAGATGTTGCGCGACCTGCGCCGCGCCGGCATGATCAGCACCACCCTGGCCTTCCAGTCCGGCAGCGAGCGCATGTGCCGTGACATTTACAGTCGGCCCGCCCACCTCGACAAAGTCGTCGCACTGGCGCACACCATCCACGATGAAAATCTCGTGGACGTTCTGGCCTACGAGGGTCTCACCAACACGCCCTTCGAAACGGAAGAAGACTGCCGCGCCACGTTCGACTTTCTGTTGCGTCTGCCCGCGCCCTATTACCTTCAGATGTTTGAACTGGCTCTGTTTCCCGGAACGCGCATCACCAGCCTCCCACGGCTCGAAAACCCCCTGTCGGAGGAAACCTTCCGCTTCTGGAACCTCCTCTACCTTCTCACGCAACATGCCGAACTGCCTCGCGACACGATCCGCGCCCTGGCCGACGATCCCTTCCTCCGCACGCATATTCCCGTGCTCGAGGGGCTGGCGTTCGGACTCTTCCCCAACGATCTGGCGGTCTGGCTCATCGAGACTTACCGGCAGAAGACGCATGGGCTTCAAACGGCCCGTCGCGACGCTCAGGCGCCCCCGCCTCCCCTGCTCCGGCGCGTTCTGCGCGGCGTGAAGCGACGCGCGCTCAACCTGCTCGATCCCGCCCGCTGAACACTCCAACTCTCCTGTTTCAAGCCCTTGATGCGGGAAAATGAGAGAATTGCGCCGTTCCGGCATTTCTGTTGCCAGCCGCCGGAGGCTGTGATAAATTTTCCGATCTGTGATGGGGCTGTTGGGGTGTCAGAACCGGCGCCCCGCCGTTGAATCATCCGTTGGCAATCGCCAGGCGGGTGGAAAGAGATCATTTCGGAGTTCTGAGGAGTCGAAAAATCATGTCTATTTCCCTGAAACGCAAAGGCACCCTGTTTGTCCTGGTCGCGCCCTCCGGGGGGGGAAAGTCCACCGTTTTGAAAGCGCTCTTGAAGCAAATGGACAGCCTGTCCTATTCCATATCGGTCACCAGCCGTCCCCCCCGCCCGAACGAGGAAGACGGACGCGACTACCACTTCGTCTCGCTCGAAGCCTTTCTGAAAATGATCGAGCGTAAGGAATTCTACGAGTGGGCGCAGGTTCATGGGAACTTTTACGGGACCCGGAAAGACACGGTTGAAGGCCTGCTCGGCGAGGGGTTGGATGTCGCCATGGACCTCGATGTTCAGGGCGCCTGCTCCATCAAAGGCATGAAACCCGAATCGGTGACGATCTTTCTGTTACCCCCCTCAACGGAAATCCTCGAAAAACGCCTGCGCGACCGCGATACGGACGACGACGACGTCATCGCCCTGCGCCTGCACAATGCCACGAACGAAATCGCCCGGTGTAAATTGTTCGACTATCTGGTCGTCAACGACGACCTCGATCGCGTGATCGAAGAGATCGAATCCATCGTCCGCGCCGAACGGCATCGCAGCATCCGGCAAACCCTGATGCTCGAAGATGAAGCCGCGATCGAAGATTTGATGGACTGACAAGACACGGTCGGGATGATACACTCAGAATCCTGATACTCGGAAGTGGATGGGGGACGAGGGTATCCCTGTCTGGTAAGGTATCAACTGACACTCGAAACACCCGATTGAAATCGAAGCAAAGCGAGAAGCGGATAGATGGATCTTTCCGGTTGGATGCAAACCGCCCCCGTGGGGGAACCCCGGCGTCTGGCGTGGATCAATGCCGACGCAGTCGAATCCCCAACGCCAGAAGAGGCCGCCTCGTGGTTGCGTCTCGAACGTTGCCTGGGCCCTCAGGACGCAACCGAACAGTTGGGCGAGTGGGACGTGCAGGGGGTCTATTGCCTGACTCTGGCCGAGGGGCAGGCGGTCTCGGGCCTCGAAACGTGGACGCCGGACATGGCGGAACCCCAGGAACGAGAGGACATGCTGGTGGCCGTGCGGGTGATTCGGACTTTGCCCACAAACGGACCCGCGGGACGAACGGCGCTCAACTTTCTCTCGCGCGATGTCACGCGCCGCTGGATCGAAGAACAAATCCAACCGACCGTCAAACAAAACGGGGAGGCTGCGGCGGAAGCCGCCATCCTGCTGCCGCTCGCGGGACGGGCCGCTTCCGGCCTGGCGCCCTGGACACGCGATCTGCCACGCCTGTACACCCAGCGCTGGGACGGCGAAGAACTGCGCGGCCTTCTGCCCTATCTCTGGTTCGACGGTCCGGGAGCGGGGCGTTTCCGCTGGCGTTACCGAACCCTGATGGCGGAGCTGTTTCAGGACGGCTTTCTGACTCCTGCGGCCGAGTGGAGTCAGGAAACGGGCCGCCTTCTGGCGTTTCAGGCAACGCACGCCTCGACGCTTCTCGATCAGACGCTGGACGGCTGGGCGCCCGCCATGCGATTGCTGGCGCCCGCCCAGACCGCAGCGGTTCACGACGCCGGTTCGACTTTCGCCTCCCCGCTGGTTTTGAAAGAAGCCGTTTCCGTCTCGCACCAGTTCGAGCGCGAACCGGTCCTCAATGAAGTGTTCGACGGACGCGAGGGTCGGCAGAACCCGCTGGTGGATTTTCGCGGATTTGCCGAACGGAGCCTGACTCTGGGCGCTCTGCGCCTGGCGGGGCCGGATCGGCCCCAAACCTGGCGGGCCGTGGGCAAGCGCCTGGCGGGCGCGTCGGACATCCGCAACACCCAGCCGTGGTGGCCCGGCTGGCTTGAAGTCGCTGCGGGAATTGAGCGCCTCGAGGGACTGCTGTACCCCAGCCGCCGTCAGGTGAACGTACTGGTGCTCTCCCCTTCCGAATCGCTCATGGCCGTGGCGCAAACACCCCTGCCGCCCAACCTCTCGGGAGTTCTGGGAAAGAACAAGATCAACGAGCGGGCCGAGGAAATCGAACAGGCGTACAGCAACCTGTTGCAGGCGCTCATGAACTTCCAGATTGATTACGATCTGGGCGATGAGGAATTGATCGAGAAGCATGGCCTGGCCGACGCCAACACGTTCTGGATCGGACAGGGCGGGGAATACACCATCCTGGTCGTCCCTCCCGCCCATTCGTGGCGGCGCAGTACTGTCCGCAAGATCCGGAAGTTCGCGCGCAAGGGGGGATGCGTCCTGGTGGCGCGTCCCATCGCGCCCCTGATTGATTTTGAACCGGCGGACGATCTTTTCGAGAAGATGGCCGACGAATTCGCCAACGTCCAGATCGTCGAACGCGCCGGGCGCGAGGTGTGTTTCCAACTCAACCGCCTCGACCCGCGCGCGTTCTCGATTCGCGCCCAGGGACAGGACACCACTCCCCTTCTGGTGCAACACCGCAAGACCCCCTCGCACGAACTGTTCCTGGTCAACAACACTTCGCGCAGCGAATCGGTCGAAGCGCGCGTTCAAGTGTCGTGTGAAGGCGCCGTGCGTGTACTCGACCCCTGGACGCCTCAGATTCTCCTCAAGGACTCCGACGCCGACCGCAACTCGCAGGCCTTCAATTTCAACTTCCATGCGGCGGGCGCAACACTCTTCTCCGTCGGGGGACAATCTGACCTGACCGAACCGCTCCACCAGCGCCGCCCCCACGCCTCGTCGCGCGAAATGCTCGATGAGACGTGGAACTTTGAACGCCTGGACCCGAATGTGCTCCCGCTGAAGGAATGCCGGGCGCACGTGGCGGGCGAAGCCTATTCGGCCAATCTGGGCCGCGGGGCGCGGCTTCTGCCCATCGAGTTCATTCGCGCCGCGCTGGCGGAAGAACTCGCGCGCAAAACCGCCGAACAGCCGGATACCCCGTTTGAACCGATCCCCGTCAGTCTTGCGTTCGAGTTCGAATCGCGTGTCCATCCACGCCGGCGCAACATCCGCCTCATTCTGGAACCCAATCCGGGTCTTCAGGTTCGCGTCAATGGAGAAGCCGTTTCCTTCGAAACCTTAAACGGGGACACACAACCCGTTGAGACGGACGAGGAAGGCATTCTGACAAGCCAGGACGCGGACGAGTATGGCGACGAGGATTTCGAGGAAACGGTTGAGGCTTTCGGAAAACAGCCTCAAACGAACGAATCGGACACCACTGGAGAAGACCGTCCATGGCTGCCCGCCCCGGGTTTCCTCTCGCTCGACATCGGACCGCTGTTGCAACAGGGACCGAACACCCTCGAAATCTCCTTCCTCGCTACGGAACCGTTCAGCGCCACGGGCGAAACGGGACCCGCTCTGGAAGCGCCGATTCTGGCGGGCGATTTCGGTGTCACACTCGACGAAAAGGGACAGGGGAGCCTGACCGAAGAGCCGCGCACGCTGAGCTACGGCAGCTGGACTGAGCAGGGATACCCCTACTACGCCGGACGGATGGTCTATCGTCAGGACTTCCTATTCGAGTCCGAGCGGCACAAACGTTACTTCCTGACGCTCTGCCCCGCATGGGGCGCACCCGGCGCCCGAGGCGCGGCGGGCGCGCACATAGTCGCCCGCATCGGCCAGCACAAACCCGCCACGCTCACCTTTGCGCCCCAACGGCTTGAAATCACCCGTCTGGCGCGCAACGATATCAACACGCTCGAGATTGAAATCGCCTCGACCTTCTACAACCTCTACGGTCCCGTCCACGTGGCCGACCGCCTGACGCGCGATCCTCAGGCCGGGCCGGAAATCTATGATGCCCTCCCGGCAAACGACCGCCGCCTCTGGAACCGTGTCCCTCAATTGGTCCCCTTCGGCCTGTTGGGCGGCGCAGCCATCGAAACCTACGACCCCGACGCTCCCCCGCCGCCGCAGCCGGAAAAGAAATCGGCCAAGGCCACCAGCAGCGATGCGGAAACAACCACCGCTTCGGAAGAAGACGGAACAAATATGGAGAGCGAAGTGGGGAAGGCGGAATCGGAACCCACCTCTTCCCCGGAAGAAGACACAACGGAAGAGGAAAACTCCTTCGACGAGGGAGAGGAATCCCCCGAGGAGGATGAGGAAGAGGAGTTCGAGGACGAAGAAGACGAGTTTGACGACGAGGATGACGAAGAAGACGATCTGGACGAAAAGCCAGACGAGGAGGATCAGGATGATCGGTGAGTTCCGAACACCCTGAAAACAAAAAAGATTGACAAACCCAATTGGATTTGTGATGATTCCATTCGAAAGAAGTGGATTCATCTTGCTGTCCCCACAAATCGGTATCCTCAAACATGAGAAACCGATTCTGGCGGAATGAGGCCCAAGACCGGGAGAGTCGTAACCTTTTTATTCTGACATGCCCCTCAAACTACCTCCAGGCTCCATCGCACAATCACGACGGCATAGTCCCGATACTATCGGTCCAGCACGGCAAGAGCATTGAGAATCCGTATCCCTCCAGAGTGGATGGAGTCGATTCATTATGGGCTTGCTGGAAACGATCCGTGCCGGGCAATTTGCCATCAATGTGGAGTTTACGCCACACAATGCAACCGAAGTGCGTCATGTCGCTTCGATTGCCCGGGGACTGGCCGAACTCAATAAAAAGTACGCGCCGCAGGGCATCGAGTTTGCCAGCATCTCTCTGACGCAGAACCCCGGAGGGAATATCTCCTACGACCACCTGGCCTCGCTCGCTATCCTGCGGCAACACGATTTTCCGGAATCCATCGAGATCGCTCCGCACATCACCGGCAAGGATATGAATGCCGATGCAATCCGCGCCCTTCTGCTCTCGCTTTATGGAAGCGGTATCCGCCACGTTCTGGCCCTGACCGGCGATCTTACGAGTTCGTCGAAGGGAGTCTTCGAACTCGATTCGCTTGGATTGCTCCAGATGATCCAGCGTCTCAATATCGAGTTTCTTCAACGAACCCGGTCGGCGGATGAATTCGCCGCCATCCCCCTCCTCGAGGCGGGCGCCGCCGTCTCGCCCTTCAAGTACACCGAAGGCTCTCTGGCCATGCAGTATATCAAGGCGCACAAGAAAATCGCCGCCGGAGCCGCTTTCCTCACCTGCCAGTGCGGCTGGGACTCCAGCCGCTCCGAACACCTTATCCGCGAACTCGGCGCTTGCGGAGTTCCCATCCTGGGCAATGTCCTAGTGGTCACCCACGCGATCGCGCGTTACCTGCAGACCCTGCCGGGCTGCGTCGTCAGCGACGCTTTCCTGGCCGACCTGCAAGGTCAGAAAGTGACCGACCCATTCGAGCGGACCGGGCAGCAAATCGCCATGTTCCGCCAGTTGGGTTACGCCGGAGTGGATCTGGGAAAACCGGGCGAATTCGAGAGTATCGAGCAAATCGAACAGATTGTGGAAACAACTCTCGCGATAAGCGACTGGCGGGAATACCGGGATCGCCTGACGTTCCCCATGCCGGAACGTCAGGTTCAAGAGACCGATCATCCCGCGGCCTTTTCGAAATGGGTCCATCAGATGGCGCTGGAAAAAGACGGGCCTCTGTATGGCGCCGCGAAAGCCGTCCTCCAGCCGTTCAACGACTCCGCGGAACGCGAAGGCGCGCTCTACCGTCTCTTCAATTGCGCCGAAGGCCTGGCGAAGGGGTTGCTCTACCAGTGCGAGCATTGCGGCGATTGTTTTCTGCCCGATAATGCCTATGTCTGTACCTGGGGGGGATGTGAGAAAAAAGTGCCCAACCCACCCTGTGGCGATGCCGACCCCCAGGGCCGTTGCGGCAACAATCCCCACCATCTTTGCGTCGGGGAAAGGCTTTATGCTCGATTGAGCCAGGAAGGCGCTCTCGACCCGTATCGGGAAAAGATTTTCCCCTCCCGAAAACCCCAACTGCGCAACACCCCTTCGCTGCTGAACTATTACTTCGAACGCGACCACACAGCCGGTCAATTTCCCCTGCGAGCGGGCCAGCTCATCCAGGTCGGCGAACGGCTCCACGCTTCGATTCCCCTGTCCGGCGCGGTCATGCAGTACCTGCTCAACCGGGGCGACCGGGCTTTCACAGAGGGAAGCCGGGGCCTGAAGATGCTCGAGGAAATCATCGCATCCCAGGCGCGCCTGGGGTGCCACTACCTTGATGTGAACCTGGACGCGCTCGGAGCGTCGGATGCGCCCGCTCTCATGCGCCAGTACATGCGGCAGATCCACCGCTTCGGCCTGGGAACGCCGCCCTCGGTGGACAGTTCGGACGTGCAGGTCCTGCTGGCCGGACTGGACGAATGGTTCCGCCTGACACACGATCAGGAACCCGCGCCCCTGATCAATTCCATTTCGTACGTGGACCTGGAAAAGTTCGAGCCGCTCCTGGCGCTGCGTTCCGCGCACCGTTTTTCGGTCGTGTGCCTTCTGGTGGGACCGGAAGGGCCGATGAAAACCGTGGACGCGATTTTCGAAGCGGCGCGCGAGATGTTCCAGAAAGCCCGGCAGGCCGGTTTCCAACCGGACGAGATCTTCTTCGACACCGTCACCCTCAGCATCTCCTCGGATGGGTGCATGGATGCCATGGGCGAATTCAAACCGTCGCACACGTACAACGCCTTCCACGCGATCCGCAAAATCCGGCAGAACCCGGAAATGCACGAGACCCACGCGATTCTCGGCGTCTCGAACTGGGCGTACGGCGCCAAACAACGCCGGATCGGACACGTCCGCGCTTTTGTGGCCAAGGCCCAGGAATTCGGCCTCGACGCCGTCATCGCCGACGCCGACAAACGCATCGGCCTCCTGCCCGCCGCCCCGGAACTGGTTGAACTCGTCGGCACGTTCGCGTCACTCGACGGGGATGAAAATTCGATGATCGCCTACAGTCAGGCCATGCGAAAAGCGCGCGAATCGAACTGGATCTGACGCCGGGCGACAATCGAAAGAAGACCGAGAACCGACTTCTGCAACCCCGAAATACACGAAGCACACGAAACAGCGGTTTTCGTGTGCTTCGTGTATTTCGGGGTTCATATTGGGGTCGCGATTCCTCTGCGCCCAGTATCAGGACAGCGGTTTGGCCCGGAACTCGATCATGTAATCCTGTCCCGCTTTCCAGGGACCCGGCGCGGTCACGAGCAGGAAGTTGTCGGTGATGACCGGCTTGAATTCGGCGCCTTTCAGCACTTCGGCGCTGCCGAGACGCTCGGGGAAAAAGACCCCCACCGGTGCACTGTCCTTGTTCGGATCACCGTGATCCTTGCGTACGTGAATCACCACGCGGTACAGATTCGGCTTGTCCTGAATCAGTTCGACCTTATGCACCGGCGAGGCGTACTGCGAATCGAGGCGGATCTCCAGGGCCGGATCGCCATAGAACGCCACAATGTCGCGGTCCCAGAGCAATCCCATGTTCTCGCGAATGGACGCCTGGGCTGACGGCTTCGTGCGTTCCTCGGGCGTCATCGTCTGAACGACTCCCCCCCCAATGGCCTGGATATTCAGTTTCTTCGACAGATCGAACTCCAGTCCGGCGGTCTTGGGAAATTGAACGATCAGCCGGTTCAGCAGTTGCTGATTGGTGAAGAAGAGAGACTCGTTGAGCGGCACCACACCCCCCATTTCCTCCCAGTAACGCATCGTGCCCCACCCCATCGCGCCGAACCACGTGGTGTCGGTGTAACCGATCATCTGGTTGACCTTCCCGTACCCCAGCCAGGCCAGCGCCATGCAGTTGCGGTCGGGAATGTCGCCGATCAGGCAATTGCCGATCGGCAGGTAAAGTTTCGGACGCTTCGGTTCGCGAATGGGGAGCAGTTCACCCTGAATCTGGCCCTTCCTGGCCTGACCCGATTCGTCAATCAGGCGCTCTTTCGTCAGGTACCCGAACAATTTCCCATCCTTGCAGACGATATTGCCCGTGCTGAACGGCATTTCGAGGTTCCGCTCGCTGGCGTGGCCGGAACTGACGATCACGTCGGGGTCCAGGCCCTCGAACTGCTCGATGTAACGGCGCGTCTGGTCCACCTGTCCCTGATTGTCCTTACCGGTCGTGCCGTCGGACTTCTTCCACCCGAACTCGCCCTTTCTTCCGTCGCTGATGTAGAAGGACTCTTTGTAACGCTCATTCCCCACACCCGCGGTGATGAGGGCCGTATTGACGACCGTCGGAGCGGTCGCCTGCGCCAGACGCAGGGCGTCCTCGGCGGTGTAACCGGTGATGACGCCCCAAAGGGTGTCGTTGTAGGGATCTTCATCGAGTTTGCGCGTCATCCGGTAGATCCGGGCGATCTGCTTGAACCCCGTCTCCTCGGGCCGGGCCACGAAACAGGTGTACTTCGGGAACGACTCCTTGAGAGCCGGAAGCGCCGACTCCAGTTCCCCCTCGTAGGAGATCACACGCGCCTGACGCTTCTCAACCAGCGCCTCCACCACCGCCTTCCATTCCGGTTTCGCCAGCGTCTCGCTCGAAACCACCACGGCATACGACGACGCATACGAAGGGGCACCCAGAGCGCCTCGCGACAAGACACCAAACAGACTGAGTGTGACGGCGTACCACAAAATTCGCTTCATGATCCCTGCCTTCTCTTTTTCACACAGGTTATTTCGGAAGGGCACACCGGCGGGCATCCCGATCCTTTTCATTTCCAGAAATAACAGGACAACGGGCAAGGGTAAAGGGTTTTGCGAACGGGAAACGGGTTCATCTTGAAAGTGCTACACGACGGTCTTGTCCCCGTCATTTCTGGGAAAATCCCTGAAAGGGATTGAGATACGCTAGCCCAGGGCAGAGCGAAGCGTCGCCCTGGGTATCCGGTTGTTCTCCCCAGTGCCCTGAAAGGGCACTACAAAATCCCGGAAGTTCCTTGTTTTTGTTGAACCCTTACAGGGTTCGATCAATCAAGACGTTCTGCCCCGGGCTGTCGTATGTAGAAACCTTTCAGGCTTCGCTTGTTTTGGAAGTACCGGAACATAAAGGGACCTCCTCTTTTCGGTCTGGGCTCCAATCGGTAGCACTTTCAAGAGACACCCACGGAAAACCCATGCATCCAGTCCCACGATCCGTTCACGGAGTTTTTCCATCCCGGGGTGAAGAAACCGGTTCGCCCCCATCCTCGGAAGGCCCGGCGCGCAGCCCTTCCCAAAAATCGGGATCGGCAAGACCGGGACAAAGGGGATAGAACGCCTCAACAACCTCTCTCACGGCGCGACCGGCGCGACGCCCTGGGGGGTGACGCCCTGGACGGGAGCGGGCGGCGGGGGCGGGGTCTGCGGCTCGGGAGCGGCGGGGAGGCGCAGGGCGAGCGCCTGCAGGGCCGCCTGACGCGAGTAATCAATCGACTCGGCCAGTATGCGCGCCGTTTCCTGAGGGGCGTGGAACCCGAGCGAGTTCTCGCTGCTGACAAAATCCAGCCGCCACTGCGCCTTCCTCTGGAGCGCGAGGATGGACGCCAGTTTTTCGGCGGGGAGATTGGCCGCCTGAGCGGCGCGGATCGCATCGAGCATTTCGGTCATCGCCGCGGCGGCCTGGGCGACCAGCGCCTTGTTGCGATTCTGAATCGTCAAGACTCGATCCTTCAGTTCCGCTTCCGGCGCCTTGTGACAGGTCTGGCAGGAGTTGTTGATCGTGTGCAGCGGGCTTTGCACCCAGTGGCTGCTGACCTTCATGGCGCCTTCGCGCTGGTAGGGCATGTGGCAGTCGGCGCATCCCACGCCGCTGCGGGCGTGGATGCCCTGGCTCCACATTTCGAACTCGGGGTGCTGCGCCTTATAGACCGGCGCGCCGGTTTCGCCGTGTTTCCAGTCGGCAAAGGCCTCGCCGTTCGGGAACTTATGGCCATCATAGAGCGATTCGATCTGCTCGACCTTCAGACCCTTGTCCCAGGGGAAGAAGAGCGTCTCCTTCGGCCCGCAGTAATACTCGACATGGCACTGGGCGCAGACGAAACTGCGCATTTCCTGTCGCGACGCGTCGAGATTCGGGTCATAGGGACGGCTCCTGTCCCCTTTTCTCCATCGTTCGATACTGGGCAGATGCGGCGCCTCGGCCTCGCCCGCCGCCAGAGCCGCGATACCGCGCACAAAGCCCGGACGACTCACGCGGGACTTCATCGTCTCGGGGTCGTGGCAATCCACGCAACTCACGGGATGCGCGCTGGGCGTCTCGGCGCCGTCGGGCGTCTTGAGCAGTTCGGCATGCGCATCGGGATACGACATGGCGCAGGTCAGTTCAAACCCCTTCTGCACGGCGGGCCAGTTGAAATCCGCCGCCAGCACATCGGCGCCGGCGGGCTGTCCCAACGCTTCGAGGCCCAGACGCCGGTATGTGGGGATGATGCTGCCGTGACAGTGGAGACAGGCGCCGGGCTGGGGACGCTCGGTGACGCGGCGCGTGGCCAACTGATCCGAAAGCATGTAGGCGTGGCCGCGCGCGTCGCGATAATCAATGGAAAAGGCGTAGCCCGCGTACATGCGGACCAGCCAGGGATTGGCCTCGAGTTTCTGGGCCGGCATGGCGCTCGAACCGCCATAGAAGCGCGCCGTATCGGCCGTGCGCTGGTAACTGTCGAACTGGCGCGGCCAGTTCATGCCCCACGGTTCCGGGGCGGTGGTCGTCTCGTTCACCTCGACAGCCCGAACGAACGGAACGCGCGCCTCCTGTTTGCGGCCATAGATGTTGACGAGAAGAGCGGTGACGGCGATCGTCGCCACGACCGTAACGATAAACAGTCCAGCCAGGAAAAACAGAAAACGGGTGACCGAGATCCGCCCGAGAATGCCTGTCAGTCCGTTATCGCGGCCTTTTGTCTCCCAGCTCTTTTCATCGCTCATCTTCAGTCCCTTTCTGTCTCAAACCCATCTACTTGCATCGCGGCTTTTATCGTAGCCGATGCCCGACATCCGCATGGCACTGCACACAGTTCGGCGTTTCCCCCTGCGGGGACTCGGGAAGCATCTCCTGCACAATATCCTTGTGACAGACCAGGCAATTCTTCTGCGCAATGCGCCGATTGCGCGGCTTGATCTGGATCGGTTCGTGAAAATCGTTGAACGTGAAGGCCTTCGAGTGGAAAAAACCGTTATCGGCCTTGGCGACATACTTGCCCGCGAAGTCATGCGGCAGGTGGCAGTCCACGCAAACCGCCACCGAATGGTGGCTCGATTTCAACCACGTGTCGTAGTAATCCTGCATGATGTGGCAGTTTGCGCACCCCTCGGGGTCGCGGCGCAAATAACTCAGTCCATTGGCATAGCCGAACGTAAAAGCGCCCACGCCCGCAAGTATCCCCCCGGTCAGAGCAGCCGCAACCAGCAGGAAAATAAACATCCTTCGCTTCCAGTCGAAAAATCCGGGACCAGGATTATTCATGAATAAATTCTCCTGATTATGGAACTCTCTCAACATCTAATTTCGATCTCTCACATAATCTCTTGAAACGCCAGAAAGCGTTACAATTTCGGATCAGATCATGTGCCTTTGTACGTTCGATTCCCATATCTTCCAGAAAACAAGCGATTACCGTCCACATCATTAGCAGATCATATACAACGAAATTTCGGCCCGTAGCGGACTTCGGTCTTTCTTTCTTGGAGTAATGCGTGAAATAATTTCGAATCTCGGTGATGTGCTTCACGTGTGTCTCAACATCTTGTAAGGAAAACTCAAAAAGATTTTTACGTTCAGTCAGCAATTCCTCTATTCTTTTTCGAAATATCACTTCATTGCTGAAATGAAGTTTCATTTTGAGCCACCCACGATACTCTGGTGGAGAAGCATCAATGATGCTATTGATCCGGCTCTGATGTTCCCTCTCAGGAAGATCGATTCCATCACGACGGAACCGATGATAAGCTTCTGCAGCCTGGACTGAATTCAGAAAAGAATTGGAAGAGAAAACTTTGCGTGTGATAACCTTTTCAAAGAAGAGTTGCATCACATGTTCAATATCTCGATATAGGCTTACCCAAAGAGAGAAACACTTTTCAAAATCAGGCTTGATATTGGGATATGTGAATATCATCTCGAACCAATGTATTTTTTCATCTGGCTTTTCGAAATGTACTCCCCTTCTATATAGTCGAATCTTGGGTGCGAACTTTATCTCCTCCTCTAAACGGTTTTGACAATCAGCGGAAGCCTTACCTCTTAACTCAATAATTGAAAGTGATTGGCCTGTTCCAAGGGTAAAAAAATGCATGACGGGCGGCAAACATTCTTTAAGAAATTCGGTCATATGAACAGGTAAATGCGGGACCACAGAAATACAGACATTCTCACTTACCACAAAATCCCCATCAAACCTTGACTCTTTAACATGCCCATCAAGACCAATACTAATGTGTCCCTTGTCATATGGTATTGTCACCGGCTCTGGTAATAGATACTCAGCGGTAATCTTTGGAGGCATTCCCAAGCCTCTGCTTTCATGTTTGACTTTTTTACCTGAAACTTGCAGCCATTCGCCCAAATGGCTACAGCACATTGTCATACTATGAAATACCATTTCATCGGTTCTTGAGAAATGTTTACCCTCAAGAACAATACTCGGTGAATATATCTGTGTCATTGGAGTACAATTGGCTAATTGACTATCATATAGCGTGTACTCATTTCCATCTTCCGTCTCGCCGAGTATCACCTCTGAGCAACAGTTTTTTCCATTATTGAAGAGTCGATCATAGAATACATTTCTATCATGGAAAGAACCAATTAACCGAAGTTCAAAATCTTCTTCAGAGTCAGAAACAAGAACTCCCGGGTATTTCGTATCAGGCTCTTCCGGTAACCACCATTCTCCATATTTTTCAAAGCTGGTCACCATTAAGTCCTCTCCCAAACAGAATTATCAGCCAAATCCTGCTTTCATGAACACAGAACACTTTTTGATGAAATTACATATCCTCATATTGGCCGTCAACAATTGAGGCCCCGTGTCTTCTTGTTTATGTTATTGAGGAAAACGACTTACCCCAGCGCCTTGAGCGTGGCGTTGATACGGGCGATGCTGTCGTCCATTTCTTCCTTCTTCAGCATGCCGATGGTCATGGCGTTCACCAGGCCCTTGCCCAGGACGTATTTCAGGGACGCGTCCTTCTGCTCGGGCTGCACGAGCGTTCCCTCGCCGAAAATCTTCATGCCGATGACCACCTTGCCCTTTGCGCGCGCCTTGAGCAGCAGTTCGGAGACCTCTTCGGGACTGGCGTCCATCTTTTCGCCCTTGTTGTTGATGCGTGCCAGCAGCACGTCCGTCCAGGGGTGCTCGACCGCCGCCTTCATCGCGTCGAAGTTGTGGCACGACACCCCGACGGCCCGAATGACCTTCTTCGCTTTCAATTCCGAAAGTTCGTCGCGCACGCGCTTTTGTTTCTCGATCCACCCCTTCTCCTGCATGCAGTGGATCAAGACGATGTCTATCATGTCCGTATTCAATTCCTTGCGGTACTGGTCCACTTCCTGAATGGCGCCGCCCGAAGGCTTGATCACCCGGTCGGGGTAGGTCCAGAGTTTGGTCAGCATCGTGAACTTCTCGCGCGGCAACCCGGCGATGGCCTTGCGCACAAAGGGATGCGTGCCGTAGAGGTCGGCCATGTCGAGGAAATTGATCCCCTTCTCCACGCCGTAGCGGATCAGCTCCGAGCACTTTTCCTCCCCCATGCGCGTGTGCTCCGACGTGCGTTGGCCGCCGCGCACCCCGGTCCCCATCGCCAGAAAGGAGCACCGGATACCCGTCTGGCCCAGTGGCACCAGGGACGTGGCGGTCTGCGGCTTGACCGCATCGCCGTTGATCTCGGCGCCCGCCAGCACCATCGGCGCCATCGTCAAAGCGCCCGCGCCCGCCAGCGACCGGTAGAGTAATTCGCGTCTCGACAGATTCTGCATGTGTGTGCCCATCCTTCTTTCTGGAGATAGACCGGGAACTTCCGGCGGGTTGACACCCCGCCTCGTGCGCCGACTCGGCAATACGCAATTCCCCGTCTTCAGGAACCTCTTCTGAGAACCCATCACCTCTTGCTCTTGGAATTCTGCCTTTGTCCGGGCGGGGCGTCAAGTACAAATCCATTCGCGCCCCGGTCCATTCACTGGCCTGGGGACATCCAGACGACTCAGCCCCTTCCCTCCCCCATATCACCTGCAAACCCAGACTTGTAGAATGATAATACAATCCTGAAAAGGCCGTACCGCATACACCCAAAGCGGAAGAAAAGAACATTGACGAGAAGGAACCCTTTCATTTAGGATTATCTTGGAAATGGGGTAAGTCACACGGCCGGAAATCATCCGCGACAGCCTGAAGTGCGGAATCCGACTGAGGGCATATTCCAAGTAACAGCCCCCAAAAGAAGAAAAACGTCCACTATTGTCCAAAACAGCATTTTGAAAAAGTGACTCCCTGGCCGAGAAGTGGCATGATACAGTCGCCAAACAGATCATGGCTTACTGTCAATCAAGGAGTTACTTGTATGATACACATCGCCGGCCTGTTCAACCGATCGAACAAGCGCATCTCCCGTCCCGCCTTCTCACGCATCACCGAAAGACCTCAGCGGATTTTCCTCCTGGGCTTGATCGGCTTGATAGAGGAAATTGATCTATGACCACTCACGGTTCTTATAATATCCAGGAATTCGCATTGAAAGCCCATGAGGAGGCAAAGCGCCTGGAGGCGCAGGTGGACCTTTTCTGGAAACGCGAAGCGGTTCTCCTGGAATCCATCGGTTTCTCCGACATGCGCCTCGTCGCCGACATCGGATGCGCCAGCGGCTATTATCTCTCTCTATTGAAAAAGAAGTTCCCGGATTTGAGTGTCCACGGAGTGGAAATCGCGCCGCTGCTGGCCGACGCCGCTCGCAAGCGGCTCCAGAGCGAAAATATCGAGGGATGTGAGATCGCGGAAAAATCCGCCTATGAAACAGGCCTGGAGAACGACCGATATGACGCGGTCGTCATGCGGCTGTTGCTCGAACACCTCGAAGAACCGGACAAGGCGCTGGCCGAAGCGCGGCGTATCCTGAAACCGGGTGGATTGCTCGTTCTGATTGACAATGACTTCGCCTATCATGAACGCACCCTGCCGGATATACCGGAATTGGATCTTCTTTACGAAGCGTACTGCCAGGCCCGCCGGTCAGAGGGAGGCAATCCGACCATAGGCCGGGAATTGCCCATCCACCTTGAAAACGCGGGATATTCGATCTCCAGTTTCGAGATTCTGACGGCCCACAGCGCGTTGACAGGCGACGCCGCTTTTCTCAAAGCCGAAGGCTCGGGCATTCCTTTGCGCCTGGTCGAAACCGGCTTCCTGGCCCGTGAAGTTCTGGACCGTCTTGTTGAGAAATGGGGCGGGATGATTCTGAGCAGGAACCACGTCATCTATCGGCAGCTTTTCGTCGCTTGTGGCCGTAAAACAGACGAAAATGAACGACTCGAAAACTCAGCCAACGCGCGACATCTCCCAGCGGATCGCACGGTGCTACAAGGCGGGGATTTCCAGAAAGTGTTCCTGCAAGCCCTTGGAAACGCTCTCTCTCTGGATTCGGACGATCTCGAAACAGGCAAATCCGCCTTCGATTACGGCCTCGATTCGTTGGGGGCGATGGAGGTTCGCAACGCCGTGTCCTCCGCGCTTGGGCTGGATATCTCCATCTCCGATATTCTGAGCGGGCGCCCCTTGTCCGTGACCATCGCCAAGTATCGCGACGATTCCGGTCCGACAGGCCCTGTTGACGCGCCCGCAATCTCGCCCTCCCCGCAGGCGATCGAAAAACGAGAACCCGCCCCAGGCGGACCCTATCCGCTGTCCGAAGGTCAGAAAGCGCTCTATTTACTCCACCATCTGCTGCCGGACATACCGGCTTACAACGTGGCGGTGGTCGGACGGGTGGTTTCCGATCTGGATACGGACCGGTTGCGGCAATGCCTGGCGCTGCTGGAAGAGCGCCATTCGGCATTACGCTCCCTTTATGCATGGCACGGCCCGGAACCGGAGCAAAGAACGAATGAACGGCATCGCCCATGCTTTGAGACGATAGACGCTTCCGGCTGGTCAGAGGAAGATCTGCAACGCAAGGTCCATGAACGCTATGCCGAACCCTTCGACTTGGAAAAGGGCCCGGTGATGCGAGTCACCCTGTACGAAGCGAGTCCGATAAATCGGGTGTTGCTCCTGGTGGTGCATCATATCGCTCTCGACGGCTGGTCCTTGAGATTACTCCTGGAAGAACTGGGCGTTCTCTACGAGGCAGAGACTGAGGGCCGAGCGCCTGCTCTTCCCGCCGTGAAATACGAATACTCCGACTTTGTCGAATGGCAGCGGCAACTGGTTGCGGGCCAAGAGGGGAAACGGCAACTCGAATACTGGAGAAATCATCTCTTGCCGGAGCCTCCTCCCCTGGAACTCCCTGCCGACCAACCGCGCTCCACGGGGTTCAGGCATATCGGCGCTTCCTGGCCCTTCCGCATCGAGTCCGATCTTTATCGCCGTGTCCGCCAAACCGCCTCGAACGGAGGATTCACTCTTTTTTCTGTGGCCTTGTCCGCGTATCAATTGCTGCTGATGGACCTGAGCGGCCAGAACGACATCGTGGTGGGGACTCCAGCCGCCGGACGAACCAATGCCGATTTTGATCGTGTATCAGGCTACTTCATGAATTCGGTAGCGATTCGGGTCACCCTGCAGAACGATCCGTTGGTTTCAGAGTGCCTGACAGAAACACGGGAATCGCTCCTGGGCGCATTGGAAAACCAGGACTACCCTTTCCCCTCCCTCGTCAAAATGTTGAATCTGCGCAGATACGCAGACCGTTCGCCGGCTTTTCAGGCTTTTTTTGTCCTGAACAACCGCAACAGCGTAGGCCCAGCCGTTCCACTCATTCTCGCGAAACAGCCTGAATTTTCAGAATCAGCCACCATCGGTCCCCTGAGGCTTGAACCTTACCCCATGAAACAACAAGAGGGCCAATTCGACCTGACCCTCGAATTCGTAGATACAGGACGAACCCTGGAGGGAGTTCTGAAGTATTATACGGACCTTTTTGAGGAGAGTACGGTTCGAAAAATGTGCGAGCAATACGTTCATATTCTGGAACGGATTGCCGACAACCCCCACTCGACGCTCTCGGATATCGGTCTGAAAATATCGGGGAAAGATACCGTGTCACCGACCGACGCCGGGATTTCGTCCGCACAGCTCTCAGCGGAAAAACAAACGGGCAGAATAGCAATCGCTTCCACTTTCGCTGCCGAGCCGCTCGAAAGTCCCCTGTCATTCTGGATGCAGGAACTCGGAATGCCCTTCCGCATAGAGATCGCTCCATACAACCAGATATTTCAACAGTTGCTCGATCCTCAAAGCCTCTTTCTGAGTGAGAAAGAAGGCGTCAATATCGTTCTGATCCGATTCGAGGATTGGCTGAACGGCGAAACAGGGCGATCCGACACGCCCAAACCTGATCGAGACGAATCCAGCCAACACATCGAGCGGACCGCCGATGAACTGGTCCAGGCTCTTCGATTCGCCGTGAAAAACTCCACCTTGCCAATCTTCGTGTTCTTATGCCCCGCCTCTGCCGCCACGCTTCAGAATGCGGACCAAGCCTCGCTTTTCAAAAACCTCAAGGAGCGTCTGGATTCCGAGATTCAAGGAATCGTGGGGGGGCACTTTATACGTCCATCGAAGTTCAGTGCGATCTATCCGATTCGCGAATACGACAACCCATTGGCGGACCACTCTGCAATCCCCTACACACCCGAGTCTTTCGTCTCTTTCGCTACGGCGATCACCCGTTCCATCCACGCGACGCTTTCGGAACCGTACAAAGTGGTCGTCCTGGACTGCGATGGAACCCTCTGGAAGGGAGTTGTGGGGGAAGATGGCGTGGACGGTCTGCAGATCGGTCCTCCCCACCAGGCGCTTCAGAATTTCTTCGTTTCGCTGCACGACACGGGTATGCTCCTATGCCTCTGCAGTAAAAACAATGCCGATGACGTTTTCAAAGTGTTCACTCAACGTCAGGAAATGTCCCTGAAACAGGAACATCTCGCCTCCTATCGAATCAACTGGGAACCGAAATCGGAAAATATTCGGTCCCTGGCGAAAGAAATGAACCTCAATCTCGACAGTTTCATCTTCCTCGATGACAATCCCATCGAATGTGCCGATGTGCGCTCGAACTGTCCGGAGGTCACGGTCCTCGAACTGCCGCAAAACCTCGAAGAAATTCCCCGTTTTCTCGACCACGTCTGGGTTTTCGATCGCTGGAACGTCACCGAGGAGGATAAAAACAGAACCCGCTCCTATCAGGAAAAAAAAGATCGAGATCAACTGCGGAAAGAGTCGCTGACGCTACAGGAATTCCTGACCGGGCTGGAAATAAGAGCCCATATCTCACCGATCGCGATTTCGCAAATCGCCAGAGCCTCCCAACTGACCCTGCGTACCAATCAATTCAACACCACCACCATCCGCCGCTCGGAAAACGATCTGCAAGCGCTCCTGGACTCGCCGGATCACGACATTCTGGTGGTGGAGGTACAGGACCGGTTCGGCAACTACGGCATTGTCGGGTTGATCGTATTCCAGGCAGAGGGGGAAAGCCTCAAAACGGACACATTTCTGCTGAGTTGTCGCGCCCTGGGCCGAGGAGTCGAACACCAGATGCTGGCCAAATTGGGGCGGGTGGCCCTGGAACGGGGCAAACAACAGGTGGAAGTGCTGTTTCGCCCGACCCGCAAGAACCAACCCGCGTTGAAGTTCCTGGAACAAACCCGCGGTCGGATCCAGAAAGCCGAAAACGACGAATTGCGATACTCATATCCCGCCAGCTGCGCCGCGGAAATTCTTTTCGCCCCGGAGGATCGCAAGCCGAGCGACGCGAATGACCAACGGGAGGAGAAGAACGGATCTGAACTCCTTGTATCTTCAGGAAAGAAAACACTCTGGATTGAACCCAGGAGCCTGCAACGAATTGCAACCGATCTGAGCCTCCCCGGTCGGATTCTTGAGATGATCCGTTCCCGGGAAAGCAAAACTCGACAGTTTCTGGAGCATAGAATCGCGCCCTATGTCCCGCCCCGGACGGAAACCGAGCGCATTTTTGCCGCTGTTTGGCGGGAAGTGTTACAAATCGAACAAGTCGGCGTGGAGGACAACTTCTTCGATCTGGGTGGCCACTCCATCTTGATTCCGGAAATCATCGAAATGCTTCACAAGGCCCACGGCTTGAGCATTTCCATGATCGACATGTTTCAATATCCCACGATCTCGGCCGTAGCGGCCATTGTGGACCACAAGCCATCAACAGCGACACCCTCTGACGAGAATTTCCAAAACCGGGCCGATAAAAGGCGCGCGGCCCTGCAACGGAAGAAAGAACGCCGGGGGGAACCCTAACATTCGGGTGTTTATGTGAATTCTCGAAAATTGATGTCTTTAGCAAAAACGAACCGTGGACGCCCATCGGTAGGCCGATGTAAAAGAGAAAAGCGCGTTGGGCGCGCTTGAGTCCATCTGGTTGAGAGTGAGAAGTAAGGCCTCATGTCGAAAAACGAAACGAGAGACTTCTCCGATGAGATCGCCATTGTCGGTATGGCGGGTCGTTTCCCTGGGGCCAAAGATATCAATGCTTTCTGGGCCAATCTTCGCGACGGCGTGGAATCCATACGGACCTTCTCGGACGAAGAACTGATAGCGGCGGGAGTGGATCGCAGCCAGCTCGACGACCCGAACTATGTGAAACGCGGCAGTTTTGTGGACAATGCGGAAGAGTTTGATGCCCCGTTTTTCGGATTCACCCCCAGAGAAGCTCAAATCACCGATCCGCAGCACCGCCTGTTTCTTGAATGCGCGTGGGAAGCGCTCGAAAATGCGGGGTACGATTCCAATACTTACCCGGGGCTAATCGGGGTTTTCGCCGGTTGCGGCGTCAATCACTATCTTCGTCTCAATTTTCTTTCCAATCCGGGCCTGTGGAACTCCGTGGGAGACATGCTGGGCATTATCGGAAACGACAATAATTACCTGACCACCCGGGCATCCTATTTGTTGAACTTGACCGGCCCGAGCCTGGACATTCAAACGGCTTGTTCCACTTCCCTGGTCGCCACGCAGGTCGGGTGTTTGAATCTGCAGAATTACCTCTGCGACATGGCCCTCTGTGGCGGAGTTTACCTCAACTTCCCCAGAAAAAGTGGGTATCAATACAACGAAGGCGAGATATTCTCTCCTGACGGCCGCTGCCGAGCCTTCGACGCAGAGGCGAATGGAACCGTTTTCGGGGAAGGCGCTGGCGTCGTCGTCCTGAAGCGCTTGGAAGACGCGCTGGAAGACAACGACACGATCTATGCCGTCATCAAAGGCATTGCGGTCAACAATGACGGAGCGCTTAAAATCGGGTTAACCGCGCCCAGCGTCCAGGGACAAATAAAGGTGATCTCCCTGGCGCATGCCCTGGCCGGAGTGCGCCCGGAAACGATTTCCTATATCGAGACCCACGGGACGGGCACTCCCATGGGCGATCCGATTGAAATCGCAGCGCTTACAAAGTCTTTTCGCGCTTCCACCGATCAAAAACAGTTCTGTGCCGTCGGATCGGTCAAAAGTAATATCGGTCACCTCGACGCCGCGGCCGGCGTCGCCGGATTGATCAAGACCGCTTTGTCTCTGAAAAATCGTCAGATTCCACCAAGTCTGCATTGTAAGACACCGAATCCTAAACTCGACATAGAAAACAGTCCGTTTTTTGTCAACACCGTCCTCTCGGAATGGTCAAGCCGTGGCGAACCGCGCCGGGCAGGAGTCAGTTCCCTGGGTGTGGGAGGAACCAACGCCCATGCCATTCTCGAAGAAGCGCCCGAGGAGGAACCGACGGGGTCCGGAAAAGAGTGGCTGATTCTCCCCATTTCCGCGAAAACCGGTTCCGCCCTCGACGCCGCCACGAGAAATCTGGCCGAGCATTTCCGAAAGACTCCGAACCTGAATCTGGCCGACGCAGCCTGGACGCTTCAGGTCGGTCGCAGGCCTTTTGAGCATCGCCGCATCGTGTTGTGCCGGGATTGCGCGGATGCGCTCGATGTGCTCGACAAAAATGAGTCGGACCAGCTTTGGAGTGGCCAGACAAATGCCGGTGGCAGACCCCTCGTCTTCATGTTCAGCGGACAAGGCGCCCAATATCCCAACATGGGACGCGGACTCTACGAATCCGAACCCGTGTTCCGAAAGGAAATGGCCCGTTGCGCGAATATCCTCCTTCCGGCGCTGGAGATGGACATCCGAGAGGTCTTGTATCCCGATGCGGACGGGATCGAGAAAGCGGCCGAACTACTCCAACAAACCCATATCACGCAACCCGCGCTCTTCGCCACCGAGTATGCCCTGGCCAGAACGCTGCTCGAATGGATGCCCGCTCCCGAAGCGGTGATCGGACACAGCCTGGGCGAGTATGTCGCCGCGTGCCTGGCCGGTGTGTTCAGCCTTGAGGACGCCCTGCTGCTGGTGGCCGAGAGAGGCCGCCTGATGGAGGCTCAACCGGCGGGCGCGATGACATCCGTGTCCTTGTCGGCGGACGAGACGCTCCCATTGCTTGACGAAGGGGTGGAAATCGCCACCATCAACGCGCCGACCTCCTGTGTCGTATCGGGCCCGTTCGATCGCATCGAGAAGTTCGAAACATTGCTGAGTGAGAAAAAAATCGTCTTCCGCCGGCTGCGTACGTCTCATGCGTTTCATTCCGCCATGATGGAGCCTGTTGTCAAACCCTTTGAAGAAAAAGTGCGTCAGATTCAGCGAAACGCGCCCACGATCCCACTCCTCTCAAATGTGACGGGAACCTGGATTACCGACAAAGAAGCGGTGGATCCCGCCTACTGGGCCAGTCACATTCGCAAGGCCGTCCGGTTCTCAGACGGACTCCGGGAAACGTTCGAGAATCCCGATCTCGGATTCCTGGAAGTGGGACCCGGCAATACGCTTTGCACGTTTGTCAGACAGCATGGCAAGGCGCTTTCCTCGCGGCCTGTGCTCTTCACCTTGCGTCACCCCCAGGACGATCAGCCAGACACAAAGATCCTCATGACCACGGTGGGAAAACTCTGGCTTGCCGGAACACAAATTGACTGGTTCGCCTTCCATGAAACGGAACAACGGCGTCGCATCCCGCTGCCAACCTATCCCTTTGAGCGGAAAAAACATTGGATTGACCCGTTTCGGAAAAAAAATCCCGATCCGGAGTCCCACGTTCCGCTACAGGAGCGGGAAATCAATACCGACACATCCATTGGAGGCCTTCAGGTCATCAATCCGGAAGCAACCTCACCTGCTCAGAGAATAGAAAAGGCTCTCACGGCCATCTGGGAAAACCTTCTGGGCATTGACGACATCGGCGCGGAGGACAACTTCTTCGACCTGGGAGGCCATTCGCTTCTGGCCGCTCAGGTCATTTCGCGGATTCAGGCGGAAATGCGCGTCAAAATCCCCGTACCAACGGTTTTTGAGAACCCCACCATCAGGCGATTGGCACAAGTAATCGAGAAAACATCGAGCCTCGGAGTCGCAGAATCCGAATTTGAACGAATCCCTCTCGTTCCCAAAGCGGATAAGAATGCGCTGACTTCATCGCAAAAGAGATTGTGGTTCATTCAAAAGATTGAGCCTGACAACATTTCGTATAACCTGGTCTGGGGTATTCGGTTGTCCGGGAAAGTACGCGAGGATGTGTTGAGGGCCGCTTTGGAAGCCATCCTGTCCCGGCATGAAACCCTGCGAACCGTTTTTCGTTCGGATGAAGGCAAGCCCTATGCCACGGTGAAAACCGAGGGGAATCTGGTGATGGAGGCGCTGAACGTAGAGGAATTGGCGCCTGTCCCCGGAAATGAAGCCTTGCGGCAGATGGTAACTCGGGAAGCCCGAAAAACCATGAATATGGAACAAGGGCCGCTTTTCCGAGTATTGCTGATCCGGGTGAGTGAGAACGACTGCTTACTGGCAACGATTATCCACCACATCATAGCCGACGGTTGGTCTTTTGGAGTTTTCCTGAGAGACCTCATCCAAATATACGGCGCCTTGGTCGAGGGACGGGCCTGCGCGCTACCGGAACTTTCGTGCCAGTACCTGGACTATGCGGTGTGGCAACAGGGGCGGGAATCTTCGCCGAACAAGGAAGAGCACAAGCGGTACTGGCGAGAGAAATTGCGGGGACCACTGCCGATTCTGGAAATGCCGTCGGACTATCCGCGTCCGGCTGAGTTCCGATACGAAGGGGCGCTGGAACCCATTCATTTATCCTCAACGTTGACTGCGTCGCTAAAAACATTGAGTTCCGACGCGGGTGTAACGCTTTTCATGACGTTGCTGACGGTCTTCAAGGTTCTCCTGGCGCGTTATTCTGGACAAACGGACATCATCGTGGGAATCCCGGTGGCGAACCGGAACCATGTGGAGTCGGAGAACCTGATCGGGTGTTTTTTAAACGTTTTAGCTATTCGAGTGGACTTGTCGGACAATCCCTCTTTTCAGGAACTTTTGGGGCGCGTACAAAAGGCGATGATGGAGGCTTTTGCCCATAGCGACCTGCCTTTCGAAGAGGTAATCGAAGTCGCTCAACCCGTTCGAGACCTGAATCACCACCCCCTTTATCAGATCATGTTCGCCTTTCAAAACTTTCCGATGCTGGAGGAGACAGCGGCGGATGTTCAGTTTGACTTGGAATTTCTGGATCGGGGAATAGCCCAATACGACCTGTCGCTTTACATGTGGGAAGCGGGATCGGAGATCATGGGCGTGGTGGAGTACAGCACGGAGTTGTTCGAAGCCTCCACGCCCCGCCGGATGGTGGGCCATTTTCTCGAATTGCTGCAGGGAGTGGTTGCAAACCCCTCGGAAAAAGTGGGCTTCCTGCCTTTCCTTACCGACGAGGACCGGCGGCTTCAACGAGATTGGAACGCGACGGGACGAGATTTTCAACGGGATGCGCGCGCTGTGGACCTGTTCGAGTTGCAAGCGCGTCGGACACCCGAAGCTCTCGCGGTTTCTTGTGGCGGAAAGACCGTCTGTTACTCCGAACTGGCAGACCGAGTCCTCGGGTTTGCGCGATATCTGAGAAGCGTCGGAGTCGGACCCGGAACCCGGGTGGGCATATTCCTGGAACGTTCCGAAAGAATGGTGGAGGCTATTCTGGCGATCCACAAGGCCGGCGGCGCTTACGTGCCGTTGGACCCGGCTTTTCCCAGAACGCGTTTGGACTACATTTTGCAGGACGCGGGACTGGACGTGGTGTTGGCGGAAAAGAAACTGGAAAGCGACTTGCCCGAGTGCGGCCGCGCCCGAGTGATTTTCATGGATGGCGACTGGAACCGGGAGGCCCCGGAGATTCCACCGGCAAAAGCAAACGGAAAAGACCCGGCCTACGTGATCTACACATCCGGGTCCACCGGAAAACCCAAAGGAGTCGTCGTTCCTCATTCAGCGATCACGAATTTTCTGGAATCAATGCGAATCGAACCGGGGCTTTCAAGCAAGGACGTTTTGCTCGCTGTTACGACTCTGTCGTTTGACATTTCCGTGCTTGAACTGTTGTTGCCGCTGGTGAGTGGGGCTGCGGTGGCGATCGCGGAACGAAAAAGCATATCGGATGGAAAAGCGTTGGCAGACCTGCTGAAAGAAACCGGGGCGACCGTCATGCAGGCAACTCCAGTGACCTGGCGCATTCTACTGGAGGCGGGATGGCAAAAGGCGAACGGCCTGAAAGCGCTATGTGGCGGCGAAGCGCTTTCCCGCGATCTCGCAAACAGAATTCTCGCAACGGGCGCCGAACTCTGGAATCTGTATGGACCAACGGAAACCACTGTCTGGTCTGCGGCTTGCCGAGTCGAACCGGGCCAGGAGACTCCGCCGATCGGATTTCCCATCGCCAACACACAGTTTCATGTTTTGGACGGCAAAGGAATCCCCCTGCCCATCGGAATTCCGGGCGAACTGTGGGTTGGCGGGGAAGGCCTGGCGCTGGGTTACCTGGGAAAAGAGGAGATGACGCGGGAGCGGTTTGTTTCGGAAACCGAGGGGGAAATCCCGGAAGGAACCGGACGTCTTTATCGCACGGGCGACCTGGTGAAAAGACGCGCCGACGGGAAACTGGATTTTCTGGGCCGCCTGGACCAACAGGTGAAAGTGCGAGGTTTCCGAATCGAATTGGAGGAAATCGAGTCGGAATTGATCGCTCACCCCTCTGTAGAACAGGCCGCGGTGGCGGTTCGCGAGGTTGCGCCAGGAGGAGACATGCGCCTGGTCGCGTATGTCGTCGGTAAAAACGCCAAGGCCGCTTCCTTGCGAGAACACCTGACGGCGGGCCTGCCGAGTTATATGGTTCCGTCCGACTTCGTCAGGGTGGAAGCGCTGCCGCAGACGCCCAACGGAAAATTGGACCGCAAGGCTCTCCCCTATATCCACTCCAGACAGGAGAGGGAGGATACGGAATACATTGCACCCCATGACGATCTGGAAGAACAACTGACCGCTATCTGGGAGAGTCTTTTGAAGGTCAAACCCATTTCGACAACGGCGGATTTCTTCGAGATCGGCGGGCATTCGCTTCTCGCGGCGCAACTCTTTGCAAAAATGGAAAAGATTCTCGGGATAAGTTTGCCGTTGGCTACGCTTTTTCGGGTATCTACCTTGGGAGGGCTGGCTGAAGAAATACGGCGAACGGGACGAAAGCCGGTCTGGCGCATCCTCGAACCGATACAACCTCACGGCGACCAGCCGCCGTTGTTTCTCATTCATGGAGGCGAGGGAAACGTGCTGCTCTACCGGGATCTTGCGCGGCATCTGGGGCCAAACCGACCCGTCTATGGTGTGCAATCCGAAGGGCTTTTCTCGGACCAGGAGTACCATCCCAGGTTCGAAACCCTGGCGAGCCGTTATATTCAGGAAATCCAGTCTGTGCAGCCGGAAGGCCCCTACTACTTCGGCGGATACTGCATGGGCGGAACGATCACGCTCGAAATGGCTCTGCAACTGCAAAATCAAGGCCACAAAGTGGGTCTTGTAATCCTGCTGGAAACCTATAACATTCAGGAACTCGGCAGGGCAGCCAATAAGCTTTTCTCGTCTTGGAACAGGGTGTTGAACCTGTGGTTCCACTTTAAAAACATGCAGCATCTCGATCCCAGAAATAAGTGGAAATTCTTCCTGCAGAAAGCGCAAACCGAAATCAGCCGCATGAAAACGGGAATGAACATCGGGTTGTCTTCGTTGGCGAACAGAAGGTGTCGTGGTGACAAGAATAGCCCCCACTCCCCTCACTTAAGCGTGAACCAGGCCAACGAAAAAGCGCAAACAGAATACATCCCCAGGAAATATGCTGGCCGAGTTCTGCTTTTCAAGCCCAAGACGTTTTTTGCAGGACACGAACGAGAGTATTTCGGATGGCACGATATTCTGGGTGAAAGTCTTAAAATAGAAACCATCAATATCTATCCCCGGGGAATGCTGATCGAACCATACGTGGAAATACTCGCGCAAAAGATCGCGGCCGCGCTTGACGACAAAACCGAAAAATAGCGCCCATCGGCAACCACTCCAAACGCATAAAAAACCCCGCGGAGGGTCGCGATACCAACCGGACCCTCCAGAATTTGACCCATGTCATACGAAAGTCGTTTCTGGGGGGTCTGAGTCCGATCTTTAATGACGTCGGCTATGTGTAATGATGTCAACATACCGTGTATAAAAAGCAGGAACAGGCGACATTTCCAGGGCGCCTTGACAATTTTGGAAGATTCCCTTGACTGAATCCCCTCAAAATGGCAAAAATAGAACAAGGGCGCTGCGACGAATAGACACAAAACGTGTCGTGGAAACCGAACGCATCTCTTGTCATGTAGAAAAATGATTTTGGGGAACTTACTATCCAAAACCGACTTAAACCTTTCCGCCGGGTTGGAAACCTTCCTCATGGATGTTGAACACCTGGGGAGACAGAACCATGGGTTTTGAGAACATCAATGTCCTGATCGTGGATGATGAAGAATGTGTGTTGGATTGCTGTGAAGAGATCCTGCGGACTGTCGGTTTCAAACCCACGGCCGTCCAGGATCCCAAACGGGCGATCCAGGTCATTCAGGAATCCAAGTTTGAAGTGGCGGTTGTTGACCTCTGTATGCCCGACACCAACGGGTTGGAACTCATCCGCCAATTCAAAAAAGTCAGCCCTGAAACGAAATTCATCATCCTGACCGGCTATCCCTCGCTCGAAACCTCCATCGAAGCGATTCACGAATGTGTCTTCGCCTACCTGCGGAAACCGGAAAGCATGGACCATCTGGTCCAGACAGTCCGAAGCGCCACCTATCAATACCAACTCGAACACGAAAATCGCAGCCTGGTGCAACGCCTGACCGAAGAACGCAATCATCTTCAGGTTCGAGTGGAAAAAGATGAAACGACGATCAAGAAACTGCTGGAAGGGGGCATCGGGTTTATCGGCGAGAGTGACTCCATGGAACGTGTGCGCCGGCAGGTGACCGAAGTGGCCGGTTCCGACATGACCGTCCTGATTCGCGGAGAAAGCGGGACCGGCAAGGACGTTGTCGCCCGCCTTCTGGCCACCATCTCTGAAAACCGGGGCCGCTCGGGATTTGTCAAGATCAACTGCCCGGCCATTCCGGAATCGCTTCTGGAATCCGAACTTTTCGGCCACGAACGCGGCGCCTTCACAGGCGCCGACCGCAGTAAACCAGGCCGATTCGAACTGGCGGCAGGCGGCACAATTTTCCTGGATGAAATTGCCGAAATTCCCGTCTCGCTTCAAGCCAAACTCCTCCAAGTCATCGAGCACAAACAATTTTGCCGCCTGGGGGACACCAAGACACGAACCATCAACGCCCGCATCATAGCCGCCACCAATGGCCCTCTGGAAACCATGATCGCCCAGGGACAGTTCCGGGCCGACTTGTTTTACCGGTTGAACGACTACCGCATCTCGCTCCCCCCCCTTCGGGAACGCAAATGCGACATTCCCCTGCTGGTCTCACATTTTGTCAGTAAATACAATCTGTCGTTCGACGCAAAAGACCTCTCGATCTCCCCCTCGACAATGAAACAGCTTACCGAATACGCTTGGCCGGGGAACGTCCGGGAACTCGAATCCATCATCCGGCGATTCAGTCTGACCGGAAATGAAAACACCATCTGGGAATCCCTGTCGAGCGCCCAGGTTCCCCTCACGCCCCCCAAACCCTTTGCCTCCCCCACAGCCACCTACGGTCCCTCTCCCTCCATCTCGCGCCTGGACGAGATTGTGCTGGCTGCCGAGCGGCAAGCCATCACCGACGCCCTCGAACAAACCGGCTGGAATCAACGTCACGCGGCCGATCTACTCGGTGTCAGCTACAGCACCTTGCGCCGGAAAATCGAAACGTGCGGAATCCGGCGCTTCAGTTCCAATCCGAGTTTTCCAAACGGTCAATGAGTGCGGAAATGAACACAACATGCTCATTTTTGAACACCTGATCGCTCATGAGTGAACATATGCAGTTGCGTTCCATTTCAACCGTGTTCCTCCCCCCCTCCAACAAACTCTAGGATATCCACATAAACACTGCTTTCTCAACATATTATGAAAAACGCCCCACGAAATATATGGGGATCAGATATTCTGGCATTCTGATTGCTTCAGATTAGCAGCATGTACCCGAAACATCAATGGATGCATTGATTTTTCAGATCTTAGGGGTACGGAAGAGAAAACAGAAGGGCTGTTCTGTTCTTTCAGAGTGACTTGAACAGAAAGAGCAATAACTGAGAAAATCAGGACGCAGTATTCAACAGAGTAGGTGTAAAGAGAAAAATGCAAATCCGAGAGAAGGACTGAAACAATGGTAACGACACGGGGGGTTGTTGATCTGGAGTGGATGTTGGACCACGAGTTGTGCCTGGCCGAACGTTATCGTCGGTTTGTCACGGTCGCTATGCTGAAGCCAAGTGTCGATATCAGTCCCAAAAAATTGCTCGAGAACACGTTGCGCAACAGTGATGTCTATTTCGAGTTTGGAAACTCGATCGGGGCGGTTTTGATGAGCGAGACCAATACGTCGGGCGCTGTCAGCGCAATCGAGCGGTATCGGGAAAGTTGCAGCGGTCTGGGGATGACCTTCGCGATCGGCTGTTATCCTCAAGACCACCATTCGGCCCGCGGCCTTTTGTCCATCATCTACAAACGCTTGAAAAAAGCGGAGGAAGAGGGAGACGGGGCTGTAATCATCAGCGACCCGTGCCAATAACAGCGACAACATGGAAGAATGGAAACACGCACAGAAACACCACAACGTTTCGAAGAATAGAGAAGAAAACCTTGACTTTGTTTTTTCCAGTTGAGGACTCACGTGGCAGACGACAGAGAGGGTGGTAAGAGTCATGTTTTTCTCGAGATTGATGATCGGAGAACAGAGGACCGTTGCTCCACCAAAGACGGGGGGTTCTGTTTTGCGGAGCAAACCGGTCGGAAAATGCGTCAATCTGTTTGGCAAATCGCTTCAGGAAGTTGACCTGAAGGATCTGCATTCCCCAAAAACATTCCAAAACCTGCTGGCCAAAGAGTGCGCACGAGCGGACCGTAACGGACATGGATTCTCGGTGGTGGATTTCGACTTGGGACGACGCGCCGATGACCTGAAATTCCTGGAACGTTTTGTTTCCATTCTTATGGAACGAACGCGCATGACCGATGAGATCGGCTGGCTGGACTCGCAGAATCTGGGATTGATGCTTTTCAACACGGAAGCCCAACAGGCAGACGGTTTCGCCCGCAAAATCATAGACAACGATGTGCAGGAAAAGGCGTTGCCCTACAACGTCTATAGCTACCCGAAAGGGTGGTTGGGAGGCGGCAAGGACAAAAGAAAAGCGGACAATGACAGAGAAGCCTCCGAGATCAAGAGAAGCGATGCCCCGGACAAAGTGGGACCGGCACAAGAAGCGCTTCCGCAACTTTGCGCCAAAACAGTTCCAAGCCTGAAAGAACGGGTGTTTCCGTCGTCTCTGCCGGTGTGGAAACGACTCATAGACATTCTGGGAGCGGGAGTGGGATTGTTGCTGCTGTCCCCGCTTTTCCTCTTCGTTTCGGTTCTCATCCGCCTGGTTTCTCCCGGTTCGCCCATCTTCAAGCAGGAGCGCGTCGGGTATCTGGGCAAATCGTTCACCCTGTGGAAGTTCCGTACGATGCACTTAAATGTGGACACGTCGAAACACCGCAACCTGCTGGCCACCATGATTCACAGCACGGACGAAAACGGGGTACCGATGACCAAGATGGAAAATGCGCCGGAGATTATCCGCTTTGGAGGCCTGCTGCGTAAAAGCTGCATTGACGAACTGCCGCAGCTGGTCAATGTCCTGCGCGGCGAAATGAGCCTCGTGGGGCCGCGCCCGCCCATTCCCTACGAATCGGAAGAGTATCTTCTGTGGCACAATGGGCGCTTCGACGCCGTCCCCGGGATGACCGGACTGTGGCAGGTCAGTGGAAAAAATCGGTTGACCTTCAACGAGATGGCGCGGCTGGACATTCAGTATTCCCGCGAGATGTCTTTGTGGCTCGATGTCGAAATACTGATCCGAACGCCTCTGGCCATTGTCGAACAGATTGCCGATTCCCTGCGTTGCCGCAATCAACTCCCGCAAGAGGCGCCCGAAAACGCATAGGGGTATTGTGAACAAAAAAAATGTCTTTTCGAGGGGCGGGGATTGAAACTCGCCCCTCTTTTTGTGTATAGTATCGCCGGGTCATATTCCTGTGGCGCACACACTCGTACAAAAAGGAGCCCCATCTATGAAGGTGCCATTCCTGGATCTGAAAACACAGTACCTGAGCATCAAGTCCGAAATTCTCTCCGCACTTGAAAACGTTCTGGATCGTACCGCCTTCGCGGGAGGGCCCTTTGTCGAGGAATTCGAAAAAGAATTCGCCTCCTATTGCGACTGCAAACACGCGATTGGAGTCGGCAACGGGACAGACGCCCTCTGGTTTTCCCTGCTGGCTCTGGGAGTCGGCTCGGGAGACGAGGTCGTTACGGTTCCCAACACCTTCATCGCCACCGCCGAAGCCATCACCTTCTGTGGCGCAAAACCGGTGTTTGTGGATGTGAACGAAGCCACCTTCAACATGGACCCGGCATTGCTCGAAGCTGCTATCACGCCCCGTACCAAGGCCATCATACCCGTCCACCTCTATGGACAAATGGCCGATCTGGATCCCATTCTTGAAATCGCCCGCAAACACAACCTGCCGGTGGTCGAGGATGCCTGCCAGGCCCACGGCGCCCTGTACAAGGGACGCAAAGCCGGCTCCATTGGCGCCACGGGCTGTTTCAGCTTTTATCCGGGCAAAAACTTGGGCGCCTACGGCGAAGCGGGCGCGATCGTCACCAACGACGGAGAACTTGCGACTAAAATGCGCGTGCTGCGCGATCACGGCCAGACCCGCAAGTATTACCACTCCGTGCCGGGTTGGAATGGCCGCATGGACGGTTTTCAGGGGGCGGTTCTCAGCGTCAAACTCAAACGGATTGATGCATGGAACGAGGCGCGGCGCCAACACGGTCAGCGCTACACCACCCTGTTGGCGGGTCTGACCGAAGTCCGCACCCCCGAAGTGGCTGAGTGGGCCAAACCCATCTACCACGTTTACGCCCTGCGGACCCACAACCGGGAACAGTTCATTCAGGCCATGGCCGAGAAAGAAATTGCCTGCGCCATCCATTACCCGGTGCCGCTTCACCTTCAGGATGCCTACAGTTCCCTCGGGTACCACCCGGGCAGTTTCCCGGTGGCCGAAAAAGCCGCCGCCTCGGAAGTCTCGCTGCCCATGTTCCCGGAATTGACCGACGAGCAAATCGAATACGTGGTCGAATGCGTCAAGGAGATCCGGAAATGAAAGTCCTGGTCACCGGGGGTTGTGGATTCATCGGTTCAAATTTCGTTCGACACCTGCTCGAGACGCATCCCGACTGCGAGGTCGTGAATCTGGACGCGCTGACCTACGCCGGCAACCTGGCCAATCTTCAGGATATGGCGGAAAACAGCCGGTACCATTTCGTACAGGGTCGCATCGAAGATTTCCAGACGGTCGAAACGATCGTGTCCCAAGGGGTGGAGGCCATCGTCAACTTTGCGGCGGAGAGCCATGTGGACCGCAGCATCCTGGATGCCCGAGCATTCCTCACGACCAATGTCCTGGGCACTCAGAATCTGCTGGATGCCACGCGTCGGCACAAGATAGGGCGTTTCCTGCAGGTTTCAACCGATGAGGTGTATGGAGAGTTGGGACCGGAAGGTTATTTCACAGAGACCACTCCCCTTGCCCCCCGAAGTCCCTATTCGGCCAGCAAAGCGGCGGCGGACCACCTGGTACTGGCTGCGTTCTGTACCTTCGGGCTTCCAGTTCTCATCACGCGCTGTTGCAACAACTATGGTCCCTACCATTTCCCGGAGAAATTGATCCCCCTGATCATCCTCAACGCCATGCACGACAAACCCCTCCCGGTTTACGGCAATGGCCGGAACGTCCGCGACTGGATTTACGTTCTGGACCATTGCCGCGCTATTGATGCGGTCCTGCACGGAGGACGCCCGGGAGAGGTTTACAACGTCGGCTCCCGTTGCGAAAGGGAAAACATCGAAGTCGTGCGGGAAATCCTCGAAATACTGGGAAAACCGGAGAGCCTCATCACCCATGTCGAGGACCGGTTGGGCCACGACAAGCGGTACGCCATCGATCCGCACAAGATTGAAACCGAGTTGGGGTGGAAACCGGTCGTCCAATTCAAAGAAGCCCTGCGTTCCACGGTACTCTGGTACCAGCAACATCCGGCATGGTGGCAGGAAATTCTGAGCGGAGAATACCAGACCTACTACGAAACACTGTATGGAAGTCGTAAGTCTGCCACTTGAGATTCCAGACGGCGCCACCGAATAGAGTGGCAAGCGGAGAACCCGGATATACCTTGTTTCGACGGGTAAAGTCCTCAGAAAAGGATCGAAGAAGATGTCCGAAACCGAACCCTTCAGAACCAACCCGACCTGCGTGATCACGCCCGATGTCAAACTCGGACAAGGCGTGCGGATTTTCAACTTTGTCAACCTGTACGGGTGTGAAATCGGGAATGACACCAAAGTGGGCACCTTTGTTGAGATTCAGAAAGGGGCCAAGATCGGCGCCCACTGCAAAATCTCAAGCCACACCTTCATCTGCGAAGGAGTCGAGATTGAAGACCGCGTTTTCATCGGCCACAATGTGACCTTTATCAACGACCTCTACCCCCGGTCAACAAACGAAGACGGAAGCCTCCAGACGGAAGCGGACTGGGTGTGTGAGAAAACAACCATCAAGACAGGAGCGTCCATCGGTTCAAGCGCGACCCTCCTGTGTGGGATTACAGTGGGCGAAAACGCGATTGTGGGCGCGGGCAGTGTTGTAACCAAAGACGTCCCCCCCCATACGGTCGTCGCAGGGAACCCGGCGCGGGTCCTCAGGAAACTGGAACAGAAGTAACCCCATTTCCGCCAGACGGGAGCGTACACGCGTTCCATGGTCTTTCCGACACATTTTGAAAAGAAATGACGTCGGAGAACAAGTGATTTGTGTCCCCGAGGAATCTATAAGAAAAGACAAAACCGAACGCCATGACTCTCCGCATTCGCGTGGAAAATCCCCTGGAAACAGCGGACTGGGACGACCGGTTGATGGAATTTCCAACCGCGACCCTGTTCCACACGACAGCTTGGGCCAGGGTCTTGGTGGACTCCTACGGTTTCCAGCCGGCTTATCTGACAGGAGAGACCCCCGACGGCGCCCGAGCCATGCTCCCCGTTGTGGAAATCAAGACCCCGCTTCTGGGGAAAAAAGCCGTTTCCCTGCCGTTCAGTGATTTCTGCCCGCCTCTTTTGCAGGGAAATATCGAACCTCGACAAGTCCTGGACGAAACGCTTTGCCTCGCGCGCCAACGGAAATGGCGTACCGTGCAATTACGCGGGCTGGGCCAGGCGGGACTGCCGGAATCCGACCACTTCTGGCAACACGATATCCCCCTTCTTCCCTCTCAGGAGGCCATGCTGGCGTCCTTCCCTTCCTCCACACGCCGCAATCTTAACAAAGCCCAGCGCGAAGGCGTAACCATTCGGGATACCCTCTCACTCGAGACGCTGAACGCTTACTACGGTCTGCACTGCCAGACCCGCAAACGGTTGGGCGTCCCCCCTCAACCCGTTTCTTTCTTCACCAGCATTTACAACCATGTTCTGAATCGAGGCCTGGGGAACATTTTGCTCGCCTTTCAAGGCGAACGCCCGCTGGCAGGCGCCATTTTTTTTCATTTTGGAAAATCTTCTCTTTACAAGTTTGGAGCTTCTGACTATGCTTTCCAAGACTTGAGAGCCAATAATCTTCTGATATGGAGTGCGCTCCAGTTGTATCGGCAGAGGGGATTTGAAGTCTTGTCATTGGGACGGACAGATATGGAAGACTCGGGCCTTCGCAGATTCAAAAACACCTGGTCTCCAATCGAGTCTGTACTTGCCTATCACACGTACAACTTGGAACGGGAGACATTCGAAACGGAACGGCCACACGCCGCTTCGGTCGGCCGAAAAGTCTGCCAGAATCTTCCGATTCCTGTCTTAAAATTTGCAGGAAGGCTTCTTTACAAATATACGGCATAGGAATATGGTCAAACTTGAAAAGCGGCTGGGGATCACTCTCAAACAAAAGGCAACGCCACTGATATGTTGTCTTTAATGACACGCATTTTCTACATGATACGACCGGGTCTGCCTGCTCGCTGCCGACTGTTTATGCGGCGTTTTGTGGCGCGGAGGCGTCTTGAATCCGTCTCCAGAAAATGGCCTGTTTTACCCGGATCCGAAAAAAAGCCCGCTCAATGGGAAGGTTGGCCAGGGGGAAAACAATTTGCGTTTGTCCTGACCCACGACGTCGAATGCGTGCGGGGCTGTCAGCGCCTCGAAGCGCTGGTCCAACTCGAAACAGAACTGGGCCTCCGGTCTTCCTTCAATTTCGTTCCCGAACGCTACCATGTTGAGGAAAGCGTCCGGAAGGGACTTCAGAGCCGAGGGTTTGAAGTCGGGGTACATGGCCTGAAACACGACGGAAAACTCTACTCCTCCCGGAAAGAATTCCTCCGCCGGGCCACGAAAATCAACCAGTACGCCAGAGAATGGGGGGCGGTGGGATTCCGGTCCCCTTCCATGCACCACAATCTGGATTGGCTTCTCGACCTCGATTTCCAATACGACGCCTCCACCTTCGACACCGACCCCTTCGAACCCCAACCCGATGGGATCGGGACGATTTTCCCCGTCTGGGTACCTGCCAGGCGTGGACGTCCCGGTTACATCGAACTCCCCTACACAATCCCCCAGGATATGACCCTGTTTACCATTTTCTGCCACCGCGATGCGTCCATGTGGAAACGGAAACTGGACTGGATCGCGCAAAATGGCGGCATGGCCCTCATTAACACACACCCCGACTACATGTATCTCGGTGCGGAAAAAAAAGCCGTGGACGAATACCCCATCGCGTTTTACCGGGACTTCCTCGAATACGCCAAGACCAAATACTCGGATGTTTACTGGCACGCCCTCCCCTGCGAAGTGGCTCAATTCTGGCGCAGCCGCCCCATTTCCCCTGAAGAAGATTTTCAGCGAATCCAACTGAAAGACAGTTTCCCAGATCCGTCGTCTTAGGGAATAGGATCTCTCAAACCCGCCCCCACAACCTTGGCTCGAAGAACGACCCCGAGTCGTGTATAAACGCGTGACCAGGATGGTGAGAAAACATCTGGGGCGATGAGCCTCTCTATAAGTCGCGACAGAGAACGGGAAAGAGTGTATGAAAAAGATCCTTTTCATTATCCTCATTCTGTTACCCCTCATTCTCCTATGCATTTACGCACTTTCTCCAGTCCCTTCTCCTGCCGGTTCCACTCGAAACCGCAGCAGAATCGCTGTCTTTTATGAGACACGAAAACTTCAATTGACCAAATATTCTTACGAATACAACAGCCCAATGCCAGACTTCCATCATACAGTCCCCGTCGAGAATCTTTCGGAAGCCGAATTTCAATCTCAACAGGGAAACGATGGAAAGTGGGAAGTCCGGGATTTCAGGGAATGCCGATTTGCGGCACCCGCAGGAGAGACAACCGTAACACAATCGAACCACGAAATAATCTCCAGCCGGAGTGCGAAAAACGGAGAAATGCTTCAGGGAACAGAGTGCCTGATGGATATTTCGTCGTCTCGGACCCGCGATCAGTTTTTACGGGAGGTGGGGAGTAAAAGACCTTGGAGTCCCAACAGTTTGCTTGAAGATTATCCCATTTGGGAGTCGTTCTCTTTTTATCAGGACTTCTGTGCCCAGAATTGCCAGAAACGTTCCCGATGGAAAGTGGCCTTGATGGACCGAGTCACCTATGACGACTACATCCGGTGGCTCATCCGTGCAGAACGAATCGGCCAAGCGGAAAAGATCGTGTTTGTGGATGGAGTGGACAAAACCATTACGCTTGTCTATGACGACAAGCCTCGTGACATGAATGTGGCCCCCTATGGTCTCTATATTCAGATAAAGCGGAAAAGCGGCGGGGAATTCCAGAACATCATGTACGGATGCGTCGACAAGTCCGAACGAGATCTGGCCGCCCACCGAATCGTGGCAACCTTTTCCCACAATGACACCACAGGAATCCAAACCAACACTTCTGTGACAACACAAGTACAGTAGTACCGCAAATGCCTTGTTTCACGGGTCATGGCTTGCTATGCTTCCGTTTTGAAGGGGCCTTCATGTCCTTCTTAACTGGAATTGGAATTCTTTTTCGGGACACCCACGCGCATGATTCGAGTGCTCCATATCATTTCCAGTCTGGCCACCGGCGGCGCCGAGATGATGCTGTTGCGGTTGCTGACGCACCTGGACCTGGACACGTTCCAGAGCGAGGTGATCTCGCTGGTGGGCACCCACCCGATCGGCGACCGGATCGCCGAGCTGGGCATCCCGGTCCACGACCTGGGCCTGCGCCCCGGCGCGCCCAACCCGCTCCGATTGCTCAAGATGGCCCGGCTCATCCGCCGGTTCCGGCCCGACGTGGTCCAGACGTGGATGTACCACGCCGACCTGCTCGGCGGCCTGACCGCCCGCGCGGTCAGCCGTGCGCCCATCCTCTGGAACATCCGCCACAGCCACCTCGACCCCGAGAAAAGCAAACGCACGACCATCTGGACCATGCGCCTGTGCGCCCGGCTCTCCGCGACGCTCCCCCGCCGCATCGTGTGCAACTCGCACGCCAGCCTCCAGGTCCACGCCGAGCAAGGGTACGCCCGCGAAAAACTCCTCGTGATCCCCAACGGGTTCGACCTGGACGTGTTCCGTCCCGACCCGGAGGCGCGCGCCGAAGTGCGGCGCGAATATGCCCTCCCGGACGAGGCGCCGCTGATCGGACTGATCGGGCGTTTCGACGCGCAGAAGGACCAGGAGGGGTTTCTGAAGGCGGCCGGACTCTTCCTGCGCCGACAGCCCGACGCGCACTTCCTCCTCTGCGGTCGGGACGTGACGGAACAGAACCCGCAACTTGTCCGTTGGGTTGAACAGAATAGCCTGACGGGGCGGTGCCGCCTGCTCGGGGACCGGCGGGACATCCCGCGCCTCGCCGCCACGCTGGACCTGGCCGTTTCCGCCTCGATTACCGAGTCGTTCCCGCAGGTTATCGGCGAAGCGATGGCGTGCGGCGTCCCCTGCGTAGCCACCGACGTAGGCGACTCCGCGCGGATTATCGGGGACACGGGCCGAATCGTCCCCCCCCGTAACCCGCAGGCGATGGCCGAAGCATGGGAGGCGATGTTCGACCTACCCGCAGAGGAAAAGGTCAAACAACGAGCCGTCGCGCGTGAAAGAATCCGCGCGCACTACTCCCTCGCCAAAACCATCGAGCAATACGCAACCCTCTACAGTCAGGCGGTCTCGGAATAGGGAAAAGATCGCTTCGTACGACTCTCTCGCAATCTCGCTTTCGTTTGCGTAGATTTTGAGGGCGAGTGCAGGCAATACGAACCGCAATCCCGATCCGGTCCCAGCCCTGAAAGGGCGGCCCATGTCAGCCCGGGGCTGAGCGAAGCGACGCCCCGGGTCACGTGTCCCCTTTTCCCCCAAAAAGGCTGAAAGCCCGCTCCAAACGAAGCGGAATCCAACGGGCGGAATCGCGCAATTCCCCGAATCTCGCACAGCCGCCAGGATGCCCGGAATCGCAACCGCGCCAATCGGGAGATTGGCGATCCCAGGGGCGCTTTCTTCACAAAACGCGCAGGCTGCAATCTTCGTGGTTTGATTCGGTTGCGGCTCCGCTGCGCCCGGTATTTCATGGTGATATGCAGATGAAATTTGTGGTTGCTGTTTACGGCCCGTTCTCAGCGTCAGACTGATGCGGGCGCGGGTTCGGACGGCGCTTCGAGCGGTTCGGCGAGGATTTCGCGCAGGCGCAGAATCTGGCCGCGCGTGGTCTCGTGCAGTTCCAGAAAGACCCGGTTCGCCTCCGCCTTCACGCGCCCCTCTTCACCGCTCACCTGCTCCACGTCCCGGACCAGCGCCAGACCGTCATCGAACAGGATCTGCTGCTTTTGCAACCCCTGCAACAACACTCCGGACAGGTATTGCAGGGACAGGTAATTGAGATAGGCGACGGAAGAGTCGATCACGGTCAGTTGGGGCACACCCTCAAGTTGCTCGATAACCTGCGCCAGCTGATCGGCCAGCCGCCGGTCGCACGTGGCCACCAGTCTGATCTCGCGCAGAAGCTTTTCCTCGCCCGGGCGGACATAGGGAGACGCGTCGAGCACGTACTGCGCCAGCGAGTAGTACTTGGCGCTGAAAGCCGCGTTGAGAGCCGTGAGGATTCTGTCTTTGTCGAAATGCATGCCTCTGTCCCCGCATTACCCTTCGGTCTGTCTCGTCGTTACAATGCGCGATCCACCAGCGCCAGCACCGGCGCGAAATAGAGCAACACCAGCGTGGCCACGGCGAACCCCACCGTCACGGCCCGGTCCAGCCAATCCATCGGGATCGCCTTTTCGTCGGTGGGTTCCTCGAACGCCATCACGCGGGCGATTTTCATGTAATAGACCAGCGAGATCGCGCTGTTGATGACCCCCGCGAACACCAGCCCGAACCAGGCCCACGCCTCGAGCGTCAATGCGCCCAGCGCGCCGCTCGCGCCGCCCGTTCCCATTGCCCCCAACCCGGCTTTAACCACCACGCCAAACACCAGCAACTTGGCCGCAAAACCGGATGTCGGCGGCAGGCCGGTCAATGACACGAGGAAAATGAACATCGTCCAGAACAGGAACGGCGACTTGAACCGCGCCCCCCGGAACCGGGCCAAATCCGACCCGCCCAACCGGTCCACCAGCACCACGATGAGCCAGAACGCGCCCAGATTCATGATCAGATAGATGACGAAATAAACCAGCACGGCCCGGAGAGACTCCGCATTGAAGACCGCCAGACTCATCAACAGGTACCCCGCGTGCGCGATCGAAGAGTAGGCGAACAGCCGCTTGATGTCCGTCTGGCGCAGCGCCACCAGATTGCCATAGGTCATGGTCAACACGGCGATCCCGCCCAGCAGCAGGGGCAGGTGCATCGCCCGGGCGTGGGCCGACACCACCGCAGCCGCATCCCCCGCGGCATACAACGGCGACAGAATCACCATCAACCCGCCGAACCCGGCAATCTTCGAGACAACGGCCAGAAACGCCGTCACCGGCGTCGGAGCGCCCTGATACACGTCCGGCGCCCAGAACTGGAAGGGCACCACCGCCATCTTGAAGCCGAGACCCGCCAGAAGCAACAGGAACGCCAGAAGCACCGTCTCGGGATTCAGCGACCCGGCCTCGGAAAGCCGGACCAGCGCGTTCGTCACCTCGGGAATCCGGATCGTGCCCGTCATGCCGTAGAGATAACTGATACCGAACAACATCACACCCGACGCGACCGCGCCGTAAAGCAGGTACTTCAGCCCCGACTCGGTTGAAATCCGCTCGTGCTTGATGAAACCCGCCAGAACGTACGAACACATGGACAGCGTCTCAAGCGCCACCACAAAGAGAACCAGATTGCGCGACGCGACCAGGAGAGAAGCCGAAAGCACAGCGCCAAGCAACAGCGAGTAATACTCGCCGTGCCGGTACCCGGCGAGTTCCCGCGTGCGCATCGAGAAAAACACCACTGCCGCCGTCGAGGCGAAAAACATCAGGCGGAACAACAGGGTAAAATTCTCAACCGCCGCCGAGTCTCCAAAAACGGAACCGCTCCCCACGCCGCCCATCATCCGCTGAACCGTCACGCCGAACGCCGCCCCCAGTCCCAACAGAGCCAGCACACCGCAGACCTCCCGGCTCTTGTTCAGAGGCGTGAACATATCGCCCAGAATCAGCACACAAATCGCCACCCCGAGAATCAGCTCGGGAAGCAGGGCGCTGCAGGTACTCCAGAATTCACACAGGGTCATCAGTCCACACCCTTTGCCCTTACTTGAAATTCTCCACCAGTTTCAGGAACAGCTGCGTCGAGGGAAAATAGATGTCGAGGGCAATCGTCGGCAACACGCCGAAGAGCACCGAACAGACGGCCAACGGCACAATGCCCACCGACTCCCACCAGTTCATGTCCTTGTACTCGGCATGGGCCGGATTGGCCGGCCCCAGGTACACCCGCTGCATCGTCCAGAGAATATACGCCGCCGTCAGCAGCATCCCGATCGTCGCCACGCCGGTGATCCACGGGCTGTACGTGAACGCGCCCAGAAAGACCATCACTTCGCCGATGAACCCGATCAGCATCGGCAAGCCCAGCGAAGCGAAGAAGCCCACGATGGACATCGCGAAGTAGAAGGGCATCTGGACCCCGACCCCGCCGAACCGCGCGATCTCGCGGTGGTGGGCGCGCTCATAGAGCACGCCGACGAGCATAAACATCATCGCCGAACTGATGCCGTGGGCGAACATCTGAAAGATCGCGCCGTTGACCGCTTCTTCCTTGAGCACCGCGATGCCCAGCAACACGTAGCCCATGTGCGAGACGGAACTGTACGCCACCAGCCGCTTGAAGTCCGTCTGCCCCAGGGCACAGAATGCGCCGTAGAGAATGTTGACCACTCCCAGAATCGCCAGAAAAACCATCACCGGCTGCGAACCGCCCACTTCGGGAAGCAGCGGGTAGTTGAAACGCAGGATACCGTACCCGCCCATCTTCAGCAGCACGCCCGCCAGAATCACCGAGATGGCCGTGGGCGCCTCGACGTGCGCGTCGGGCAACCAGGTGTGGAAGGGAAAGATCGGCACCTTAATGGCAAAACCGATAAACAGTCCCCAGAACATCAGGTGCTGGAACAGGGTCGGCCCGCCCGGCACATGGAACGGACGCAGGGCCACCAGTTGCGGGATGTTGAAAGCGAAGTCGGCGTACTTGCCCCCTTCGAAGGTCTGCATTTTGAAGTAGTAGGCCAGCATCACGATCATGATCAGAACCGACCCGAGCAGCGTGTAAATAAAGAACTTGATCGCCGCATATTCCTTGCGCGGCCCGCCCCAGATCCCGATCAGGAAGTACATCGGCAGCAGCATCACTTCCCAGAACACATAAAACAGGAAGAAATCGAGCGCCGAAAACACCCCCATCATGCCCGTGATCAGGAGCATGTAGAGGACATAGAAACTCTTGACCTGCTTCTGAATCGAGAACGCGGTGAACGTGGCCAGAAACGAAAGCAGTCCGGTCATCACGATCAGCAGAACGGAAAGACCATCCACCCCCATGCGGTAATAGATGTGGTAGGGCGCGATCCACGCCACCTCGACCAGCGTCTTGGCGTCGTAACCCTGGTACACCTCACCGCCCAACCCAACCGCTCCAACCCTGACCGACTCGGGATCGAATCCCGCCCACAAGCCGAGGGTCAGAGCGAAAACCACGCCCGTGGTCACCACCGCGATACTGCGTATGAGTCGAGGCTGATTGCCGGGTACCAGCAACATGACCACCGCTCCGAGCAGCGGCAAAAAAGTGATGAGAGTCAGTAGTAATTTGTCCATGTGTTTCTCGTCCTTCACCCGATCCCTGAATCAGCCGCATCCCACCTGTCAAACACACCCGCGAACACGGGAACCTGTTGAAACATTCCCGCTCTCAGAAAACCAGCGCCAGAATCCCGCCCAGAAGCGCCAGCCCCGCCACCGTAAAAAGCAGGTACTGCCGCACCCGCCCTGTCTGCGCATAGGAAAGCCCCTCGCCGGTCAGTTCCGTTCCCCGCGCCAACCCCGTCACAAACCAACCATCCACGAACAAACGATCCGCCCAATCCACCACTCGGGCCGCCGTCTTTCCGAAGACTCCAACAAAGTCCACCACCGCGTCAATCACGCGCCGGTCGAACTGGGCCATAAAAACCCCAAGCAACCGCACCGGCATGATGAGCACGGCCCAATACAACTCGTCGAAATAATACTTGTTGAGCAGCAGTTTGTGGACCCATCTGAATCGGTTCGCCAGAGTCGCCGGATTCAGAACCGAGCGGCCGTTCTTGCGCTCGAAGTACATCAGGAAACCCAGCGCGATGCCGGAAAACGCCAGAAAAATGGACAACTTCATCGCCAGCACATGCGCGTGGTGGATCACGGCTTCCTTGCTTTCGCCATGCCCTTCGGCAGGCGCGGCTTCGTGTCCTCCGACGCTCTCTGCGCCCTCGGCGCCATGTCCTTCGGAAACGGTGGCATCGGCAACCGGCGCGTTCTTGAGCGCCTCCTCAATAGCCGAATTGGAGTAACCCAATTCCTGGTACTGACGAATTTGCGCCACCCCGTCCACTTTCGGAACCACCTTGCCAAACCACCCGCCGAAGCCTCCCCCCACCAGCGCCAGAGATCCCAGCACCGCCAGCGGCAGCCACATCTGCCATTTCACCTCGTGCGCGTGGTCGTACGCATGGGGGTCGCGCGGCTTGCCGGTGAACGTCAGGAAGTACTGACGGAACATATAGAACGCCGTGAGGAACGCGGTCGTAAAACCGGCGGCGGGCAAAAACCAGTGCTTCCCGCTGACCATCGCAAATCCGAGCGCGTCGCCCAAAATCAAGTCCTTGCTCCAGAACCCCGAAAACGGCGGCACACCGCACAACGCCAGCGTCGCCAGCAGGTAAAAAGTCGCCGTGATGGGCATTTTCTTACCCAACCCGCCGTACTTGCTCAACGACTGTTCGTGGTGCATGGCGTGGATCACCGCGCCCGAACCCAGAAAGAGACACGCCTTGAAGAACGCGTGCGTGGTCAGGTGGAACAACCCCGACACATAGCCTCCCACGCCCAACGCCATGATCATATAGCCAAGCTGACTCACCGTCGAGTAGGCCAGAACTTTCTTGATATCGTCCTGGACCAGCGCAATGGTCGCCGCAAAGATCGCCGTGATCCCGCCCGTGTAGGCGATGAAGAGCAACGTCGTTTCATCGAAGATCGGCAGAACGCGTCCGACCAGGTACACACCGGCGGCCACCATCGTGGCGGCGTGGATAAGCGCGCTGACCGGCGTGGGGCCTTCCATCGCGTCGGGCAACCAGACATGCAGCGGAAACTGCGCGCTCTTGCCCATCGCGCCCAGGAAAATCCCCAACCCGGCAATCGTCTGCCAATTGCCCGACAACGTGCCATTGGCCACCGCCGCGAAAATGTCGGCGTACTGAAGTGAGCCGACCTTCCAGTAACAGATCATCAACCCGATGAACATCCCCACATCGCCCACGCGGGTGGTGATGAACGCCTTGATGGCCGCGTCGGAAGCCGACTTCTTCTCGTACCAGTGCCCGATCAGCAGATACGAGGAAAGTCCCACCAGTTCCCACGCCACAAAGAGGAACAACATGTTGTTGGCCAGAACCAGCCCCAGCATGGAGGTCGTGAACAGCAACAAACAGCAGTAGTACCGTCCGAAACGCACATCGCCTTCCATATACTTCGTCGAGAACAGGTGGACCAGAAAACTCACCAGCGTCACCACGACCAGCATCACCGCCGTCAGCCGGTCCACCATCAGACCGCCCTGGAGCACGCGCCCCATCGTCATCGGCAACCAGTTGAAATTCCAGTTGGCCAGCATGAGCGAAGGGGAAACCAGCGCCTGCGCGGCCACCCCGCAGGACAACGCCAGACTCACCCCCAACGCCCCGGTCGCCAGCCAATCGCCATGACGCGGCAGGCGATTGTGAAACATCGCCATCACCAGGAAGGTACCCAGCGGGATCAGAAGAATCAGAAGTGCAAGAATGACAGTCAGACCCAAGTGGCTTACCTCAATTGTTCATGAGAGTGTCCGGTCTAGGAAGACCGGAAAACGCCCGCGCGCTACTACCTCTTCATCTGCCGGATGGAATCCACATCCACCGAGCCGAAATTGAAAAACAGACTCAACAGAACGGCCAGCGCGACCGCCGCCTCGCAAGCCGCCAGCAGGATGATGAAAATCCCGAACATCGGACCCACCAGGGCGTTCGGCCCCTCGCTCACCATCCCGCCAAAACGCCAGAACGCCATGAAGTTCAGGATCGCGGCGTTGAGGATCAACTCGATCCCGATCAGAATGCCGATCGCATTGCGCCGCGAGACACAAGCCACCAGCCCGAACACAAACAGCAGGGCGGCCACCATCAGATAGGTCTGCAAACCGGGATTCATCGTCTTATCTCTCTTTTCGCCTCACCAGATACGCCGCGCCGATCAGACACAACAGAAGCGTCATCCCCGCCAACTCGAACGGAACCAGATATTCACCCAGGAGCATCTTGCCCATCAGCGGCAGATTCGACTCCGGGTCGGGCAGATTGGCGCTCTCCACCCAGGGCGTTTGCAGGATGATGTGGTTGAGCACAAGTCCCAGCAACGCCACACTCGCCAAACTCCCCACCACATAGAGCGCCAGCCGTCCCTTTCGCACCCGCTCCACGGGTCTATTGGTCAACAACACACCGAACATCAACAAGACCAGAATGCCACCGACATAGATGATGACCTGCGTGATGGCCAGAAAGTCCGATCCCAGCAACACATAATATCCGGCCATACCCGCCAGCGTGAAAAAGAGCGAATAGGCCGCTCGCACGATGCTGTGCGAGAAAGCGGCCACCGCACCGGAGACCACCACCAGAACCGTAATCAACCAGAAACTGATCTGTACGCCTTGCAAGGTTGTCGGGCCTTCCTGTTCTCCTCGAATTGAACGGTCGGGGCTTTCCCCCCCGTTCCATACAAACCGCTACTCCGTCCTGTCGGCCTGCGCCTTGGCCTCTGTCGCTTTTTTACGGGCCGCCTCGGCCGCCTGCGCCTTCTTCTCGGCCTCTTTCTGCTCCATCAGGCGTTCGTGCGCCGCCACTTCCTCCTGCGTCTTGGGGCGCGCAAAGTGCCGCTGGCAGGCCTGACGCGACGTGCAGGACAGATCATAGACTTCCGTCATCCAGAGACACTGAGTCGGACAGGCCGCCACACAGAGCTCGCAGAAAAGACACTTGCTGTAGTCTATGTCGTAACGCGTGACCAGAGCATCCTTGCCCCGCCCGACCATTTCGAGCGTAATACAATCCACCGGACACGTAGTCACACACATCTTACAGGAAATGCACTTCGATTCCTCGTACCCATGCAATCCCCGATGCCCGGCGGGCACCTCGGGGCGTTCCTCCGGGTAGAGCATCGTAACGGGTTTCGAGAAAAAGTAACGAAGAGTCAGGCGCATCCCGACACAAGTCGTGACAATACCCGCCCAGAGGTCGGAAAAGTACGCGGCAAAGGCATTTCGTGTGCGGGAACTCATGAAACACATCCTCTAATTAAAACAACGCGACCTGAATCAACGCCCAAATCACACACCCCAACGAGAAGGGCAACAGCACCTTCAGACACAGATACATCACCTGGTCAATGCGCACACGCGGCAACGTCCAACGCACCCAGATCATCACAAAATACAACCCGAACGCCTTGAGCAACAGGTTGAACGCCCCAATGGCTTCATGCGCCAGAATCCGCAACCCCTCGCCCTGAAACAGGGTCTCGCACAGGGTTCTACCCACACAGACAATCTTCTGAGTCGTGGAAAGATCGCCCTGAAGTCCCTGAAGCCCAACAAGTTCAACCCAGCGGGCCGCAAGAGAACTGTCCGGCGCCACATCCGGCAACGGAACGGGACCATACCATCCCCCCAGGAAAAGCACAGCCGACAGCGCGCAGATGATATACATGGCCGCGTACTCAGCCATGAAGAAGAACGAAAACCGAATCCCGCTGTACTCGGTGTGGTAACCCGCCACCAGTTCGCTCTCCGCCTCGGGCAGGTCGAACGGCGCGCGCTTGGACGCAGCCAACCCAGCCACGAAGAAAATCACAAAGGTGATGAAGGTCACCGGGGAGCGGAAAATCGCCCACCCCAGAATCCACGGATGTTCCAACCCCCACGCATTCTGAGACTGCCACGCCACAATCTCGCCCAGATTCAGGGAACCCGACAACAGGACGATGACCAACACACACAACCCCATCGGGATTTCGTACGAGAGCAACTGCGCAGCCAGACGCATCCCGCCATACAGCGACCACTTGCTCCCAGGCGCCCAACCCGCCATCAAGATACCGATCACCTCGATCGCCTCAAAAGCCAGAATGTAATAAAGCCCCAGCGGCATATCGGCCAGAACCAGCCGTTGACTGAACGGCAGCGCCGCAAACGGAATCATCGCGCCGAGAAACACCAGCAACGGCGCCAACGTGTACATGAACTTGTAGGCCACCGCAGGAATCGTGTCTTCCTTGGCCAGACATTTGATCCCATCGGCGATCGGCTGCAAAATCCCCTGCGGCCCCACCCGGTTCGGCCCCAGACGCACCTGAATAAAACCGGCGATGCGTCGCTCTCCGTACGTCCAGGCAATCGCCATCAGCGCCATCCACGCCAGCACCAGAGCGCCCCCCACAACAAAACCCACGCTGAGCACCAGCCACGTGGGCAACCGGAGCATTTCCGGCCACAACAAGCCAAACACTCCACTGTGGATCTGTTGGATGGCGTCCTGCATTGCGTCTATTCAATCCTCTCGACGATTTTCTCCAAAACCTCTCGGGGCTTTCCCCTACCGGTCCACCTCACCCAACACGATATCAATCGAACCGAGAATGGCCACCACGTCGGCGATGAGCACATCCTTGCACACCTCGTGCGTGATGCTCAGATTGTTGAACGACGGCCCGCGCGCCTTGATCCGCAGCGCCTGCGTTTTGCCATCGGACACAATAAAGAAACCCAACTCGCCACGCGGATTTTCGCACGGCACGTACACCTCGCCCTGGGGCAGCCGCAACACTTTGGCCACCTTCGACTGGATCGGTCCCTCGGGCAATCCGTCCAACGCCTGCTCGATAATCTTACAACTCTCCATCATCTCGACCATGCGCACCCAGTACCGGTCCCAGCAATCGCCCACGGTCCCCTTCAGCCCCTCCCCCACCGGAATCTCGAAGTCGTACTTCTCGTATCCCGAATAGGGCTGAGCCTTGCGCAAGTCGAACTTCACCCCGCTGCCGCGCAGACACGGCCCTGTGAACCCCCACGCAATCGCCTGCTCGCGCGTGACCGGACCCACGTCCGCCGTACGTTTCACAAAAATCTGATTCTCGCTCAACAGCGCGTTGTACTCCGGCCACACCCGGCGCATCTGCTTGAGGAAGTCGCGGATCTCCTGATCCAACCCCGGAGTCATGTCACGCGCCACTCCGCCGATGCGGGGATAGTGGTACAAAAGCCGTCCTCCGCTGATCTTCTCGCAAATCGCCAGAATCATCTCGCGCTCGCGGAACGCGTAGAGGAACGGCGTAAACGCGCCCAGATCCAACGCATAGGTGCCAAACGACACCAGGTGCGAGGCGATGCGGTTCAATTCCGCCATCATCACACGCAACGCCGACGCACGATCCGGGACTTCAATCTGCCCCAGTTTCTCCACACCCAGACAAAACGCCTGTGCGTTGTTCATAGACGCCAGATAATCCAACCGGTCCGTATAAGGCACCACCTGAGCATACGGAACCGATTCGGCCACCTTCTCGAAACAACGGTGCAGGTAGCCCAGATGCGGCCACGTCTCACGCACCATCTCGCCATCCGTCCGAATCACCAGACGCAACACCCCGTGCGTCGAAGGGTGCTGCGGACCCATGTTGATCAACAGTTCTTCGGTGCGGAGAGAATCCTGACGAATGGGCGTGGGGGAGGCGGTTTCAGACATTGGACACCCCGTGATACTCTTCCGGCATCAGGTAATCTTTACGAAGCGGATGCCCTTCCCAGTCGTCGGGCAACAGGATGCGCAGCAACTCCGGATGCCCCTCGTACACAATCCCGACCAGATCGTAGGCTTCGCGTTCGTGCCAGTCGGCCGTGGGCCACACGTCCGCCACCGAAGCCACCCGCGGCGCCTCACGCGGCAGGTCCACATGCAGCGTCACCGAATGGTTCCGGCTATAAGAATACAGATGATAGACCGACCCGAACCGGTCGGTCCAATCCACGCCGGAAATCAGCCGCAGGTAGTCGAACGCCATTTCCGGTTCATCACGCAACCACAGGCACACCGCGTGCAACGCCTCCGGGGCCACCGCGATATACGGGTCGCCCGCCTCCAGCGCCGCCAGAGGGAGAATCGCGCAGTCTCCAAACTGCGTCAATAAACGGGCGTGAATTTCGTCTATTTTCAACGTTCCATCACTCCATTCACTCAACCGCGCGCACCCGGCAGTTTCCGCCCGAACGGGCTATCCTCATAAATCCGGCGTTGCAGGAGAAACAACGCGTCCAGCAGCGCCTCGGGCCGCGGCGGGCACCCCGGCACATACACATCCACCGGCACAATCCGGTCAATCCCCTTCACCACGTGGTACCCATACTTGCAGTAAGGCCCGCCGCCAATGGTACAGGCCCCCATCGCCATGACAAACCGCGGCTCGGGCATCTGCTCGAACAACCGCTTCAGACGAGGCGCCATCTTGTGCGTCAACGTCCCGGCCACAATCATCAAATCCGCCTGACGCGGCGTCGGACGGAACGCCCCCGCCCCGAAACGATCCAGGTCGAACCGACTGGCGCCCACTGCCATCATCTCGATCGCGCAACAGGCCAACCCGAACGTCAACGGCCAGATCGAACTGGCGCGCGCCCAATTGACCACCGCGTCGAACGGCGCCACCAGCACCGAATTCCCCAGCCCACCCGCCTGCGCTTCATCCAGATAACTCTGATAACGCTGCCGTTCAGCCGGATCCGGCACCATTTCCTGCAACAATTCTTCCGCACTCCGCGGCGCCACCGGGCTGAGAGAACTCGAAAGGCGAACCGGATCAGACATGCTCCTGCCCTCCCGCGCCGCCAGCCGCTTGCTCTTCTTGTGCCCCAAGCGCCGCTTCCTCGCGCTGCCCGATCCAGTCCAGATTGCCATAGAACCACTCGTAGGCCAGCCCCAACACCAGCAAGGCCACAAAAACCAGCAAACTGATCAGAGCCGCGTACACCCCCACGCTGGACACTTTCAATTCCCGCAAAACCAGCATGGCCGGCACCAGCACCACCACTTCCACATCGAACAGCAGGTACACCAGCGCCACCGTATAAAACCGGCTGTTGAAACGAATCCACGTCGAACCGATCGTCGGTTCGCCGCACTCGTAAACCGTCAATTTCTCATCGCCCCCCTTGCGCGGACGCACAAACGCCCCCACAATCAAACCGCCCGCCACAAAGGCCACGCCCAACAGAACGAAAATAAGGATGATGGCAAAATCCGCGTACATGGAAATTCCTCTTGCCTCTCGCTCTTATCTTTTGACCTTCCCAAACGTCCCGAAAGATCGAACGTCCGGAAAGTTATAGTTTACTTGGCTCCAAACGCGGGGACATCTGGATCGTGCCTGAAGACGCGGGGACGCGATAGTCCGCCTGAAAAACGCCTGCTGAAATCATTCCTTTGTTGCCGCCAAACTGTCAAGCAGAATTCGATATTTTTTTCGCGAATTGCAGGCTCTCAAACCGGATATTTGGAGAACCGGGCCGTACAGATCCGGTAAGCCGCTCCTAAGACTCAGACGATCCGATCTTCCTCCCGGCCTTCCTGTGAACACGGCAAATCGGACACATCCAGCCAGAAAGAATTTCAGTTGCGCTCAGGCAAGAACAGGAAACGTCTCAGGTAACTTCAATATAACGACTCGAATTTTTCTGAATCCCATGCCTGGACAAACAATCGGTTCACTTGACGCAAACATTCCCGATGCTGCGAGTGGTTGACAGCCACCCCGGTTCGTGTTACCCTTTACATAAGGTAGGGAAAGGGGGGCGCAACCCGATCCGGCGAGAGCAAATCCCCGGAGATCCAAGTTGCGAAGACCGCCCGTTCCCACGAATCGTAAGGAGAAGATAGACGGTATGACTTTTGAAAAGACGCCCTACACCCCTGGCATGCGCGACGTCCTGAAACTCAGCATGAATGAAGCGGGGCGGTTGGGGCATGACTATATCGGACCCGAACATTATCTGCTTGGGATCATCCGGATGAACCAGGGGGTGGCCGTACACGCCCTGCGCAACCTGGATGTGGATCTCGATGAACTCAAACGCGGCATCGAGGCCCGCCTCGAAAAAGGCAAAGGACCGGCAGTCGGACTTTTCGCCCCCAACGCCAAGGCCAAGCGCATCCTGGAACTGGCCCACGCCGTCGCCCAGCAGCTCAACCACGGCTGGATCGGGACCGAACACTTGCTGCTCGCCCTGATCCGGGCCGAAGATACCATCCCTTCCAAGTGCCTCCTGGAATTCGGCGTGGACTTCGAAAAGGCGCAACAGGAAATTGTCGGCCTTATCGAGGGCCACAACGCCGCCGCGCCGGCTCAGGAATCCGCTAACCAGCCCGATGAAATGCAGGCGGGGGGGGCAGTCCGGGGAGACAAAAGCAAAACCCCGGCGCTCGACAATTTCGCCCGCGACCTGACCCAACTGGCCCGCGAAGGCAAACTCGACCCCGTCATCGGGCGCGAGACGGAGATGGAGCGCATCCTCCAGATCCTGTGCCGCCGCACCAAAAACAACCCCATCCTGCTGGGCGAATCCGGCGTCGGTAAAACCGCCATCGTGGAGGGTCTGGCCCAGAAAATCGTCACCAACGACATCCCGGAACTCCTGGCCAACAAACGCCTCCTGTCGCTGGATCTGGCGGCCATCGTGGCCGGCACGAAATACCGCGGCCAATTCGAAGAGCGGCTCAAGCAGATCATGCTCGAAATCCGCCGCTCGAACAACATCATCATCTTCATTGACGAAATCCACACCCTCGTCGGTGCGGGCGCGGCAGAAGGTGCCATTGACGCCTCCAGCATGCTCAAGCCCGCCCTTTCGCGCGGCGAACTGCAATGCATCGGCGCCACCACACTCGAGGAGTACCGCAAGCACATCGAAAAAGACGGCGCTCTCGAACGCCGTTTCCAGACCATCCGCGTCAATCCGCCCAACAGCGATGAAGCCGTTAAGATCCTTCAGGGGCTGCGTTCCCGCTATGAGGAACACCATAATATCATCATCACAGACGACGCCGTGCGTTCGGCCGTGCGCTTGAGCACCCGCTACATTTCCGATCGCGCCTTGCCCGATAAGGCCATTGACCTCATTGACGAAGCCGGTTCGCGGGCGCGCCTCACAGCCGCCGTCAAACCCGACTACATCAAGGGGTTCGAGAAACATATCACCGATCTTGACGAACGCATCACCCGCCTGTCGGCCGAACAGGAATTCGAGGAGTGTCACCGCATCAAACTCGAACGCGATCAGGCGCGGGAAGAACTGGACAAAGCCAACCGCGACTGGCGAAGCCAGCTGCGCAGTGAAGAATGCCGAAAAACCATCCGCGAAGACGACATCGCCATGGTCGTCTCGAAATGGACAGGCGTTCCCGTCACCCGCCTCGAAGAGAAAGAAACCGAACTCCTGATGCGCATGGAAGAAGACCTGGCCAAACGCGTGGTCAGTCAGGAAGAAGCCATCAAAGCCATCACACGCGCCATCCGTCGTTCGCGCTCCGGTCTCAAAGACCCCGCCCGCCCCACCGGAACCTTCGTCTTTCTGGGTCCGACCGGCGTCGGTAAAACCGAACTGGCCAAAGCCCTCGCCGAATTGCTCTTCGGGAACGAAGACGCCCTGATCCGCGTGGACATGTCGGAATACATGGAAAAATTCGCCGTCTCGCGCCTTGTCGGCGCCCCCCCCGGATATGTGGGCTACGACGAAGGCGGCCAGCTGACCGAAAAGGTGCGCCAGAAACCCTACAGTGTCGTCCTCCTCGATGAAATAGAGAAGGCCCACCCGGACGTCTTCAGCCTCCTGCTTCAGGTCCTCGATGAAGGACGTTTGACCGATTCCTTCGGCCATGTGGTGGACTTCCGCAACACCGTCGTGATTCTGACCAGCAACATTGGCACGAAGCTCCTCAAGCGCGGCTCCCTGGGATTCCGCGGTGACGACCAGATGCTCGATCACGAAGCCATCAAGTCGCGTGTGCTGGCGGAAATGCGCAAGGTCTTCAACCCCGAATTCATCAACCGTTTCGATGAGGCCATCGTCTTCAAGAGTCTGACCGCCGAGGACATCAGCAAAATCATAGACATCATGCTGGGCCGGACCAACAGCCGACTCGCCGAACGTAACATCAACCTGACGATTTCGGAAAATGCGCGCCATTTCCTGGTCGAAAAGGGTTACAACAGCGAGTATGGAGCGCGCCCCCTGCGCCGCGCCATCCAGCAATACATTGAAGACCCGCTGAGTGTCCTCCTCCTCGAAGGCAAAATCGTCGAAGGTGACCAGATCGAGGCTGTTCTGGACGAAAACGAACAGATCCGCTTCGAAATCAAACGACCCGAAACCACCCACCCTTCTGAAGAGCCTGTCGGTTCCTCAGCCACAAAAGAAGGGTAAACCGAAGGGGCATGACTCGCCTCCCGACAACTGAACGCCCTTTACCGGCTCACAAACAGGCGGGTAAAGGGCGTTCCATTTAGTTCCCACACAAGACCACCGGGGCGGGTTTACCCGCCCCTTCTCCTTGGTGAAGAAAGAACGTTCTCAGAAATGACTAACACTTGCTTCTGGTCTCGCGACGTTTTATGATTCCGATGGTGTGACGTATTCTTTTCAGCCGGAACCATGCAACGCGTGGCCCGGTAAAAGGTGGTTATGGAATGGCTCGTATTCTGATTATTGACGATGACCCGGATGTATTGAGAACTCTTGAACTCTTTTTGAACAACCAGGGACATGTCGTCAAAACACAGGAAAATCCCCTGAAGTTCCTCAGCGATATCTGTATCTTCAAACCCGACCTGGTCATCCTCGACATCATGATGCCGATTATGACGGGGGGGACCGTTTATCAGGGCATTCGCCACGAAATCGGCCCCCACCTCCCCATCATCGTCTCCAGCTCGTCGCGAGTCTCGGTCCGAGGTGAAGACCCCCTGTTGATGCATGTTCCCAAAACGTCCGAGTTACAGAAGCTCTCCAGCGCCATCGAGCAACTGCTCACTCTGGCTCACCAGTTGAATCCCTGATGTAACCCGCCATCCAGAGCGGTGATTCAAGGATTCCAGAAGAAAAGCACGAAACAGACGAGCCATCACGACAGAATTCGCCTCGAAAACCCGACCGGCATGAAGGTGATGAGATGCCGGTTGCGTGTATAAACGGGGCGCCGAGAATGGAGACTCACATGATATCCTGTCGTTCTCTTCGTACGTTGATTTGCCTCTGCGCATTCTTATTGCCGATCGGTAAAACCGTTCTCGCCACCGACACCCTGCAAATCCGTATAGATTCCCGGATTCCCTATCAGACAATGGACGGTTTTGGCGCTGCCGACGCCTGGCAGTGTCAGTTTGTGGGCCAGAACTGGCCGTTGGAGAAGCGGGAACGAATTGCCGACCTCCTGTTCAGCCGCGAGGTGGACGCAGAGGGACAGCCGAAGGGAATCGGTTTGTCTATCTGGCGGTTCAACATCACGGCGGGAACCACAGAACAGGGAGACGACTCGGGCATCCGAAACCCTTGGCGCCGGGGGGAATGCTTTCAAAAGCCGGATGGAACCTACGACTGGTCGAAGCAGGCCGGGCAGCAGTGGTTTCTCAAGGCGGCCAAGGCTCGAGGGGTGGAAAAACTGCTGGCCTTCATCAATACCCCGCCGGTCCACATGGCCCAGAACGAAAAAGGTTATGCGGCTCAGGGAAATTCCAGCCTGAACCTCAAACCGGGAAAAATGGACGATTACGCCATCTTCCTGACGGATGTGCTGGAACACTTCGACCGGGAGGGATTCCATTTCGATTACCTGAGCCCGTTCAACGAACCGCAGTGGGCCTGGGATGAAGGCAAACAGGAGGGAACGCCGGGCCGGAATGTGGAGTTGTACGCCCTCACCCGGTATCTTTCGAAAGAAATGGCGCGGCGCAAATTGTCCACCCGTCTGGTGATCGGCGAGGCGGGAACGATCGGGCACATCGGAACCACCATGGACGATGACGGGCGGGACGATCAGGCGCATTTCTTTTTCAGCCCCGATTCGCCCTTTTATGTGGGGGATCTGCCTCTGGTGGAACGAATCATCTCCGCGCACAGCTACTTCACCGTCTGGCCCCTGGACAAACAGGTCGAGTACCGTCAGATGCTCCACGACGCCCTGAAATCTGTGAACCCGGATCTGGGTTACTGGCAGAGCGAGTATTGCATTCTGGAAAAGAATGATGAAATCGGGGGCGGTCCCCGGCGCGATCTGGGAATGGATACGGCTCTCTTTGTGGCCCGCATCATCCACCATGATCTCACCCTCGCTCAGGCCCGGTCGTGGCAATGGTGGCTCGCTTTGTCGCAGGGGGACTTCAAAGACGGCCTTGTGTATCTGGATGACGGTTCGGCAGGAGACACTGGCAGGATGGGCACACGGGCGGAAAGTCTGATTCACGACGGGGCGGTTCGCGAGAGCAAACTGCTCTGGGCGCTGGGCAACTATTCCCGTTTTATCCGCCCGGGCATGGTCCGGATAAAATGTGAGATAGACAAGGCCCAATCCTATGAGAATGGCCTGTTGTGCTCAGCCTACAAAGGAACGGGGAATGAAATTGCGCTCGTTCTTGTGAACCTGTCCAGAGAGGAAAAACGCTGCGCTCTGGGATTTGCCAAGCCGGTTGAGGTTTATACCACGTCCGCCACAACAAACCTCAAAAGGAGCCGGCAAGACGCCTCGAACATTCTACTCCCGGCTCGTGCCGTGGCAACGGTTCTCCTCGCGATGCCTTGAGCCATGACCGGTATGGCACTCAGACTTTAAGAATGCCTCCCCGGTTCTTCTCCCGCGGTCTGGCAATCCACACAAGAACGACGGGACAATTCCCACTCCATCCATCTAAACGCCTCAAATCGAACGCACAAAGGATTCGAATGTATTCTTAACCTCTGACAGATCAACATCCCGAATTATCCCAATAGAAATGATTAAGAGGGAGACGATCCTGAAAGATTCTCCCCCCCAATCGTTCCTCTTCCAAAATCCGGCGGTTTTTGAATTGCCAAAACCCGGAAAGTCCTATAAAGTAGTAAACGATGGGCGAGTTTGCCCAAATCAGCCTCGGAGTGGGTCGGAAATCGGCTCCCTTCCGTGTGTATCGCTGCTGGAAGTTGAACCGGGAAGAGGAAGAGGAAGATCTTCCGGAAGGGTCTTCTGGCAACCCCCAACCGGAGGCCGCGCGTGTTTGTGAAAACAACCAGCCATCCAGAATAACGGAATGGTGAAACGGCGCGGCGGTGTCCGCCTCCCGGAAGTCCCGAGTTCCGGCAAGAAACGTGGAAAATCGGCGGCGACATTCCGGGGAATCCCCGTAAAAATCCGGCCCCAAAAGGCCCGATAAAGGAAAAGAATCCCATGAGACTCAGATGTTCGTTCTGCGGACGCGACCAGCACAGTGTGCGTACACTGTTCAAAGGGCTGACACAGCGCGATCCAAATGCAACGGTCTATATCTGCGACGAGTGTATCGCTCAATGCAACGAAAAACTGGTGCGCGACCGCGGCATTCACACCGCCGAGGAAACCCAGCCGCCCACCTTGGAACGCGTCCCCGCGCCCTCGGAAATCAAGGAAATACTCGACCAATACATCATTTCCCAGGAACACACCAAACGCGTCCTGTCCGTGGCGGTGCATAACCACTACAAACGCGTGCTTTTCAACGACGCCAATGAAGACGTTGAACTCGAAAAAAGCAACATCCTCCTGCTCGGTCCCACCGGCTGTGGCAAAACGCTCTTCGCCCAAACCCTGGCCCGTATCCTCGATGTGCCGCTGGCCATCGCCGACGCCACCTCCCTCACTCAGGCGGGGTACGTCGGGGAGGACGTGGAAAACGTCCTGCTGCGCCTCCTGCAGGCCGCCGACGGCAGCGTCGAGCGCGCCGAACGCGGAATCGTCTATATTGATGAAATTGACAAGATTTCCAAGACCACGGAAAACGTCTCCATCACCCGCGACGTTTCCGGCGAGGGTGTGCAGCAGGCGCTGCTCAAAATCCTCGAAGGCACCATCGCCAACGTGCCTCCCACCGGCGGACGCAAACACCCGCATCAGGAGTACATCCGCATCAACACGCGCAACATCCTCTTCATCTGCGGGGGTGCTTTCAGTGGGCTTGAAAAAATCATCGAACGCCGCGTCCGCGAACGCTCGCTGGGCTTCGGCGCCGAGGTCCGCTCGCGCGAGCACTATCCCCTGGGTGAAATGCTCAGCCAGGTCTGTTTCTACGACCTGGTGAAATATGGCCTGATCCCCGAGTTCATCGGCCGTTTCCCCGTCATCTCCACCCTGGCCGACCTGACAGAGTCCGACTTGGTCTCCATCCTCGAAGAGCCTAAGAATGCCCTCGTGAAGCAGTACAAACGCCTCTTCGAACTCGAAGAAGTGGAACTGAACTTCACGCGGGATGCGCTGCGCGCCATCGCACAGAAGGCGTCCGAGACCAAAACCGGCGCGCGCGGCCTGCGCTCCGTGCTCGAAACCATCATGCTCGATATCATGTTCGAACTGCCCGAACGCGCTCGCAAGGTCGCCGCCTGCAATATCGGGGCGCCCTTTGTCAAGGGCCAGAAACCTCCGGAATTCGTGGCCCGGGAGGACACCAAGTCGGCATAGATCCACACGCCGGCTCCGGACCCGCTCCCCTTCGAGCGCTTGCGCGGCAAATCCGGCCGCACCAGATTATTCCACAGAACCATTGCTTAAGGAGCCACCAAAGAACCGCATGACAGCCAAAACTGAAAGCACGACCCCTCCGGAAACGACGCTGGAAAAAGTCGAAATCCTGCCCGTTCTGCCGCTACCCGAAGTCGTCATCTTCCCCAACAGCATTTCTCCACTCTTTGTGGTCCGGGCACCGTCCATTGCCGCGGTCGAGCAAGCCACCAGCGACCGGGACCGCATCTTCCTCGTGACCCAGAAAACCACGGATCCGGAAATCCCGAAACCGAAAGATCTCTATGAGATCGGCACCATCAGCCAGATCCTCCAGGTCCAACGCCTCCCGGACAACTCGATGCGCATTTTCATCGAAGGCCTGACCGTCGCGCGCGTGCTGCACTATTTCACGCCGGGCAACGCAATCAACGCCCACGTGGAACCGATCCAGCACCACATACCGCGCCAGACCAAGCACCTTCAGGCTCTGCGCCGCGCCGTGGTCAACCAGTTCGAGACCTACTCGCGCCTTTCGGACAAAATCCCGGAAGACCTCTTCCTCAACATCAAGAACCTCGAAGACCCGTTGGCCCTCTGCCATGCCATCGGCAACTACGCCGCCTTCAAGACCAACGACAAACAAACGCTGCTCGAAGAAGAAGACGTGGCCGAAAAGCTTCTCTTCCTTTCGCGCATCTTCAGTTCCGAAAACGAACTCCTGGCCATGGAAGGCAAAATCCTCAGCCAGGTCAAAAACCAGATCGGCAAAAACCAGAAGGAATACTTCCTCAACGAACAACTCAAGGTCATCGAGAAAGAACTCGGACTCGTCAGCGACGACGATGTGGAACTCGAAGAGTTGCAGACGGCCATTGACGAATCGCAGATGAGCCAGGAAGCGCGCGAGAAAGCCCTGCGCGAGCTCAACCGCCTCTCGCGCATGGCCCCCATGTCGCCCGAGTCCACCGTCTCGCGCACCTACATCGAGTGGCTGCTCGACTACCCGTGGAAAGTCCACACCAAAGACAAACTCGAAATGCGCCGGGCCGCTCTGGTTCTTAATGAGGACCACTACGGCCTGGAAAAAGTCAAGGAGCGCATCCTCGAATACCTGGCGGTCCTGCGCCTCGTCAAAGACAACATGCACGGCCCGATCCTCTGTCTGGTCGGCCCTCCCGGGGTCGGCAAGACCAGTCTGGCCCGATCCATCGCCCGGACGCTCGACCGGAAATTCGTCCGCTTCTCCCTCGGCGGCGTGCGCGACGAGGCGGAAATCCGCGGACACCGCCGAACCTACATCGGCGCGTTACCCGGCAAGATCGTGCAGCTCCTCAAGAAAGCCGAATCGGCCAATCCCGTCATGCTCCTCGATGAGATTGACAAGATGAGCTCCGACTTCCGGGGCGACCCGGCCTCGGCGCTGCTCGAAGTGCTCGATCCCGAGCAGAACCACACGTTCAACGACCACTACATGGAAGTGGACCTCGATCTCTCGAAGGTGCTCTTCATCACCACGGCCAACACCACCGACGGCATTCCCTGGGCTTTGCGCGACCGCATGGAAATCATCCGTCTGGCCGGATACACCCGGATCGAAAAACTCGAAATCGCCCGCCACTTCCTGGTGCCGCGTCAGACCGTCCAACACGGCTTGACGAAAGAACAGATCGAGTTCACCACTGAAGGGCTTGAGTGCCTGATCGACAGCTACACCCGCGAAGCCGGCGTCCGAAACCTCGAACGCGAGATCGCGTCCGTCTGCCGAAAGGCGGCCCGCAAAGTCGCCAGCGCCCGTAAACCCCAGACCTTCACAATCACCGCGCAGGCCGCGCGCGAGTTCCTCGGACCCGTGCATTTCAAGGAACTCGAACTCGACCCCGAACCGGAAGTCGGCGCTGCCACCGGGTTGGCCTGGACTGAGGTCGGAGGCGAAATCCTCGCTGTCGAAGTCACCACCATGTCCGGAAAAGGCAACCTGCTGCTGACCGGAAAACTGGGCGACGTGATGCAGGAATCAGCCAAGGCCGCCCTGAGCTACGTCCGGGCGCATGTGGCGGAACTCAACATCCCCGAGAACTTTTACGAGAAACTCGACATCCACATCCACCTGCCCGAAGGCGCCATCCCCAAGGACGGTCCCTCGGCGGGCGTTACCCTGATCACCGCCCTCGTCTCGGCCCTCAGCAACCGCCCCGTGCGCCGCGATCTGGCCATGACGGGCGAGATCACCCTGCGGGGGAAGGTTCTGAAAATTGGCGGCCTGAAAGAAAAAGCCATCGCCGCCCATCGAGCCAAAATCTCCAAGGTCATCATCCCCTTCGATAACGAGGACGATCTGGAAGAAATCGCGCCCAACGTCCGCAAGGAGATTCAATTCATCCCCGTGCGCAACGTCTGCGAGGTGCTGGAACTCGCCCTGTTACCCGTGGCCTCCGACGCCGCCATCAGGAAGTCTGCCGCCCCCCCCTGCAAACCGGGCCGGAAACGCTCCTCCCTGACGACAGGCGTCCACGCCACGCGAAGCGAACGCAACACCCGGACGAACCGATAACCGCCCGGAGCGACACAAACGCAAACCCGCGCGCGCCCCTTTGGCCTCCAACGGTGGCCAAAGGGGCGCAGCCCTGTTATTAAGGATTACGGAGCCTCATGAGTCCCGAAAAAATCCCCTGGGAAATCTACGAAGCCGAATTTACCATCAGCGCCGTGCGCCGGTCCGGTTATCCGGACGATGACTTCCCCTGTGTCGCCTTTGCCGGACGTTCGAACGTGGGAAAATCCTCCCTGCTCAACAGCCTCGTCCGCCGCAAACGCCTCGCCAAGACCAGCCAGAGTCCCGGACTGACCCAATTGGTCAACTTCTACCGGATCAACCAGAAATGGTATTACGTGGACCTGCCCGGTTACGGATACGCTAAAGCGCCCAAATCCGAACAGGAAAAATGGCGTCACATGATCGAGGAATTCCTCTCGAAGAATTCCCGCCTCAAACTTCTCATCATCCTCCTCGACGCCCGTCACAAACCTTCCGAACTCGACGACCAACTGGTGGATTACCTCAACCACTTTGAAATCCCGGCCCAGATCGTTCTGACCAAGAGCGACAAACTCAAGTTTGGGGCTTTGCAGCAGATGCGCAAAACCATCGGCGAGTACTACGGCCTCCCCCAGGAACACTGGCCCATCGCCACCTCGGCGGAAAACGCCGCCGGACGCGACAAACTGCTCCAGACCCTCTACGCCTACCTCGAAGAAGAACCGGCACAAGAAACCGAATAGACGAAACAACCGAAAACATGGACGAGATCACCTTCCAGCGCCTCGAATTCCCCGCCGTCCTCGAATATGTGGCCGCTCTCGCCCAATCCCCGGCGGCCCGTGAGCAAATCCGGCAAACGCGCCCCTGGACCGATCTGGGAGAAATCCGCTACCACTGGGACGCCGTCGAGGAAATCCTCACCCTCCTCGATTCGGGTGGGGAACTCAACATCCAGCAACTGGATGACTGCGAAGAACCCATCGCCCGGCTGGGGGTCCCCAGCGGTTTTCTGGAACCGGCCAACTGGCTGCGTCTGCGCAATTTTCTCTCGACCGTCCTTCGCCTGCGCCGCCAGCTGCTGGACGCCCAGGAACGTTTCCCCCTCTGCTGGCAGGCGGCTGAGCCTCTTGACCCCCTCCGGACCCTCTCGGCGCGCATCGCCGAAATCTTCGACCCGGAAGGCCAGGTGCGCGACTCGGCCAGCGAGGCGCTCCGCAATTGCCGCAACCGCATCCGCCGCCTCGAAAAAGACATCGAGAAAGTCTTCGACCGCATCCTGAACAAGATGCAGGGCAGCGACGTCCTCCAGGATTTCTACTGGACCGAGCGCGGCGGGCGGCGCGTCCTGCCCGTGCGGGCCGGTTCGCGCGGGCGATTGCCCGGCATCGTCCACGATTCGTCCCACTCGGGCGAGACGCTCTTCATCGAGCCGTTCGAGATCGTCGAACCCGCGAACCATGTCGCCGAAGAACGCATCCTCGAGCAGGAAGAAATCGGCAAGATTCTCCAGGAGTTGGGAAACGAAGCCCGGGTGGACCTGCCCGCGCTCCAGACCGACCGCGAAATCCTCATCCAGTTCGACCTCTGGCACGCGCGCGCCCAACTGGCCCACCGCCACAACCTCCACCGCCCCCACGTGGCGCCCGGCGAACCGCTTCATCTGGCCATCACCCACCACCCCCTGCTCTATCTCAAAACCCCAGCCCAAAGTGTCCCCCTCAACATCCGGCTCGAAACGAAAAATCGCGTCCTGGTCATCACCGGCCCCAACACCGGCGGCAAGACCACCGCGCTCAAGACCATCGGCCTGACCGCCTGCATGGTCCAGAGCGCCATCCCCGTGCCCGCCTCCGTGGACTCGCGCCTCCCCCTCTTCGGGCAGGTGCTCGCCGAAATGGGCGACGACCAGAGCGTCTCCGCCGGCCTGAGCACCTTCTCGGCTCACATCCGGCGCATTTCGTGGATTCTCGAACACTGCGGAAAAAACGCCCTCGTGCTCCTCGACGAACTGGGAAAAGCGACCGACCCCACCCAGGCCGGCGCCCTCGGACGCGCCATCCTCGAAGCGCTCACCAGTCAGGGCGCCCTGACTCTCGTCACCACCCACTTGAGCACCCTGAAAGACTGGGCGCACGACTCGCCCCACGGGCGCAACGCCTCCTACCGCCTCGACCCGAGAAGTCACCGCCCCCTCTACGAAATGCAACTCGACACCCCGGGCATCAGTGAGGCCTTCACCATCGCCCTGGCCGAGGGACTGCCTCAGGCCATCGTGGACGCCGCCATCGAGCAAATGCCCAAGGCGGAACGCGACCTCTCGGACATGTTGCAGAAACTCCAGGAGAGTGAACAGCGGCTCGAACGCGAACGCGTCAAGGCCGAAGCCGCCCGACGCCGCGCCAACCACGAGCGCGACGAACTTCACAAGGAACGCCGGCAGGTCAACCGCACCCAACTCGAAGCGGAAAAAACGCTCGAAAGCGAATACAAGGCCCTGCTCGATCAGGCCCGGCGCGACCTCGAAACACGCATCGCCAACCTCCCCTCGCGTCAGGCCCTCGCGCAGGCGCGCACCGACCTGCAACGCGACCAGAAAGAATCCCAGGCACGCCTCGACACCCTTCTGCGACGCGAGGAGCGCATCCTCGCGTCGAGTAAACCGGTTGCCGAACGCCAGGAGGAGGGCCGCTTCACCCCCACCGTGGGCGCCTGGGCCCTCATCGGCAAGGGCGAACAACCCGGCAAGATCCTGAAAATTGACGAATCGCGCCGCCAGGCCACGATCCTCCTCGGGGGCCTCGAAGTCCGCACGGCGCTCAAGGAACTCCACCGCGCCAAAGCCCCCGTCGAGGAACCCCAGCGCCTCTCCTCCCTCCGGTACACAACCGGCATCACCCTCCAGAATGTTTTGCCCGAAATCAACCTGACCGGCCAGCGCGTCGAGGAAGCCCTCGAAAACCTCGACAAGTACCTCGACCGCGCCATCCTCGCGCATCTCACCCAGGTGCGCGTCATCCACGGGTTCGGCACCGGCGTCCTGCGGACTGCCGTCGGGGAATTCCTCTCCTCCCACCCCCTGATCCGTTCCCACAAACTGGCTGAACCGCGCGAAGGGGGCCTGGCCGTCACCGTCGCGCAATTCAAATGAAACGAACGTCAACAGAATGCGGTTCTTTGCGCCTTGGCGTCTTTGCGTGATTCAGTTTTTCAACCCCGGAAACCCGACATGAACCCGGACAACAAAGACCTCCTCCTGAAGAAACTCAAGGAACGCATCGGCGCCCTGTCGCCCGACGAACCGTCCCCAGACGCCCCCTCCCCCCTCGACCTCGAAAAAGCGCGCCAGCAGATCCTCAAGCGCCTCCAGAAACAACGCACCCCCACCCGTTCCCGCGCCCCCCGGTCCTCGCGGTCCATCCAGTCCCCCCACTCCACTCTGTCCACCCCGTCCACTCCGTCCACCCCGCCCGACTGGCCGCCCCGGGAGGACACAACCGAACTGGAATTCTTCCCTTGTCCCCGCGTGGAACTGACCGAGGCCGCGCCGGGCGTCGAGATCCGGAAGGAAAACGGCGAACACCCCTGTTACCTCATCAACACCCCCGTCTCACAACTGTCCGACGAAATGGCCGCCCTCTCCGCGCGCTTCCACGCCCACCTGCTCGACCCTAAATCGCCACTCCACCACTGGCTCCCCCTCCGCCATTCCACTATCCCCTTCGAACCGGAACACCTCCTCTTCCTAGACCTCGAAACCACCGGCCTGAGCAACTCGCCCCTTTTCCTCGTCGGCGCGATGGTCTGGGAAAACGGCGACCTGACCGTCAAACAATACTTCGCGCGCGACTACCGTGAAGAAGCCGCCGCCATCGCCCACTTCGGCCATCTCGCCGAGAACCGCTCGTTCCTGGTCACCTTCAACGGCATCAGCTTCGACGTCCCTTATCTCTACCTGCGCGCCGCCACGTTCGGTCTCCCCCGCGCCCCCTTCGCCACCCACCTCGATCTCCTTCACCTGGGACGCCGCATCTGGGGCCGCAGCTTTGGAAACTGTAAATTGCAAACCCTCGAACACCACGTCTGTGGACGCCAGCGCACCGGCGACATCCCCGGACGCGAAATCCCCGCCGCCTACCGCGCCTTCGTCCAGACCGGCAACGCCTGGCAGGTCGCCTCCATCCTCGAACACAACCGCCTCGACCTCATCACCCTCGCCGACCTCATGACCCGGCTTCCTTTCCCTCACCCCCAAACCCCTCCCATCCAGTAAATCTCACCCGGATAAACATTTCAACATGAGGAGTGAGATTTATGCTCCCTAAAAAGTTTGTCCGAGTGATGTGCGAAAATCCTCCAATGTAACCACAGATGAACACGGATGGACACAGACACCGCGAGGCTTTTCCGTCTGTATCTGTGTTCATCTGCGTTTATCTGTGGTTTCAAAAAAAGCAGTTCTCCACGTCCCAGTAAAAGGTGTAAAGCCCCTCCTTGCTTCAGCCGTTCCATCCCCCCACTTTCTCCTCGACAATTCCCCTACCCCATGCCTACACTTTTTCCGGCTGAGTCCAGACACGCAACTCCGGACAGCGGGAACAAGCAATTTCTCCCCTCTATCCAGTTTTCGATAATAACGGAAGGAGACTGAAGACGATGATTCAAATCAATAGAGTTCTTTTCGTGGGATTCTTTTTCGTTTTGATACAGGGAATTTGTCCCGCGCAGACATTCGACAAATTGAGGCGGGATCCTTTGCGCAGTTTTGTTGCACAGCCCCAAGAGGAAGGAGGAAAAGTGTACATATTGCCCATTGATATCAACGCGGATGGATTGAATGATGTTTTGATCAGCCACGCTCAACCGGGGGAAAGCTCTGGAGATGAGGAAGAATCGGATTGGGCTGTCTACCTGAAGGTACAGGGGGGCTATAAACAAGTAGCACACACTATCTATTTAAATTGGAACTACATTGCCCTCGATAATAGAGGAACAAATGGGGCCAAGGTTATCACTTTTTACGAAGATATAGAAAGCGGTGATGGCAAAGAAGAGGTGACAAGCGGCACAGGGCATCTATATTCATTCGATACACAGTTCATTTTCCCCCATATCGGGGAATTAATCAACTCGGGAAGTGAATCATTCAAAACTCTTTTTGCCAAAAATTATGAGCCAAAAATCAAGACGCTTTCTCAGTCCGAGGTTAACCGGTTTTATAGTATTCGTGTGTTTCCGAAGGGAAAGAGACAGGATTACAATAATGATATCATTATGTATGAAGATCTCAAAACCCTCCCCCGCACCGACCCGAACAGCGACACGACCGGGACGATGTTGACGTACGGGATTATTCTGGGAAATTACACCACCTCGGAGACGCTCCAGTTACAGGCGAAGGCGGAGAAATCCTCCCAGACACAGCGACCAAATGGCCCAAAGGGCGATGCGGTCGGCAAGGACCGGAAGCAACCGGACACGCAAGCCTCCCCCACCCCCAAAACCTCCGAGAAAGCCACCCAAAAGGAAAAGACTCCCTCCGTCTCCTCCCAAAACATCTGAATCCGGATCGGGAGCGGAAAAGAGAAACGGGGTTTTTCGACCACCAAAGACTCGAAAACGGCATCTTTCATACTACGCCCCCCCTGTAACCACAGATGAACACGGATGGACACAGCGCAGCAAGGCCGCAACCAATTTTAACGCAAAGTCACAAAGGTGCAGAGACGCAAAGATTCATAGATTTTCAGTTTTTTTCGTCCACACATTCCGTCCCTGTTTTCGGTTTGGGTTTTGAGATCGCGCCGTCCTCCCCATCCGGAACCCTCTGCGTCCTTGCGTCTTGGCGTCTTTGCGTTAAGGGGTTTACACGCTCCATTCTTTCTGTTCATGAAATCATCGCGGTTTGCGTTGGTTCTGCGAGATAGTAGTACAGATACCGCGAGACTTTTCCGTCTGTATCTGTGTCCATCTGCGTTTATCTGTGGTTTCAAAAAAGAAGTTCTGCACGTCCCAGTAAAAGACCCCAACAGGTGTAAAGCCCCTCCTTGCTTCAGACTTTCGATCCCCCACTTTCTTCTCGACAATTTTCAAATCGCATGCCTACACTCGTTTCCGGAACGAGGCCATATACGTAACTCCGGACAGCGGGAACAAGCATGCCCCGCGCGGAACCTTGAGAGATATTCTTTCTCTCGTCAACCATCCCCCCAATTTCCCTCTTTCCCCGGATTCCCCCTGAAAAAGGAACCACCCCGTATGCGGAATCGCAAGAACCCCACTCTTCCCTTTCTGGCTTGCCTCCTGATCGGCTGCCTGAGCCTCTGCGCCCTCCCGGCGTTCGCCCAGGCTCCCAACAACAATACGCCCCCGGTGTCGCCCGCTGCTGTCACTCCCCCTCCCGTACCTACCCCACCCCCTGCGCCCACGCCTCCCCCGCCACCTCCGCCCGTCATTGCGAAAGAGACGATCCTTCAAAACCTCGGAACCGACGAGATCGTCTTTGCCTGCCGTCAGGTGGGGGACGATCCCCACTGGTACGCCAACTTCAGCTACTACGCCGCCGACACGAACCGGAAGGCCTACCGGAGCCAGGGGCGGTTGTGTAAACTCAACGTCCGCACAGGCGAGGTCAAAACCCTCCTCGACGACCCGCAAGGCTCCGTCCGCGACCCACAGGTTCACTACGACGGGCAGAAGATCCTTTTCTCGTATCGGAAAGCCAACACCGACAATTACCACCTCTACGAAATCAACACCGACGGGTCGAACCTGAAACAACTCACCGACGGGCCGTACGACGACCTCGAACCGATCTACCTGCCCGACGGGGGCCTCGTCTTCGCGTCGAGCCGCTGCCGCCGCTGGGTCAACTGCTGGCTCACCCAGGTCGCCATCCTCCACCGCAGCGACGCCGACGGCTCGAACATCCGCCCCATCTCGGCCAACCTCGAACAGGAAAACACCCCCTGGCTCCTGCCGGACGGACGCATCCTCTACCAGCGCTGGGAATACATTGACCGCTCGCAGGTCCACTACCACCACCTCTGGACCACCAACCCCGACGGCACGGGCCAGATGGTCTGGTACGGCAACCTGCAAACCGGAACGCTGATGATAGACGCCAAGCCGATCCCCGGCACGGGCGAAGTCCTCTCGATCTTCTCACCCGGCCACGGCAGCAAGGAGCACGCCGGTTCCCCCACCCTGGTCACGCCCAAATCCGGCCCGGACGACACGGGGTCGGCCAGGACCGTGATCCCAAACAACGACTACCGCGACCCCTACCCGCTCAGTGCGGACCTCTTCATGGCCGCCATCCAGAACAATATCCACGTCTTCAATCGCAAGGGGGAGGTTCAGGGAATTTACAGCCTTCCCGAGGAATTGAGCAAACAGGGTGTCTGGATCCACGAACCGCGCCCCATCCGCCCACACCCGCGCGAAAGAATCATCCCCTCGCGCGTGGACCTCGAGAAACCCACCGGTCGTTTCATCCTGACCGATGTCTATAAGGGCCGCCGCATGGAAGGAATCAACCGAGGCGAAATCAAGAAACTCCTGATCGTCGAATCCCTCCCGAAACAGATCAACTACACGGGCGGCATGGAGCCCCTCAGCTACGGCGGCACCTTCACGCTTGAACGCATCCTGGGGACAGTCCCCGTCGAAGCGGACGGCTCGGCCGCGTTCGACGCGCCCGCGGTGCGCAGCCTCTTTTTCATCGCGCTCGACGAAAACGAAAACTCCCTCAAGCGGATGCAGAGTTTCACCTCCGTCATGCCCGGCGAAACGAACAGCTGCGTCGGGTGCCACGAACAACGCACCCGCACGGCGGTCAACACCGGTCGGCCCTCCCTGCAGGCCCTCCAGCGCGGCCCCAGCCAGATCCAGCCCATCGAAGGCATCCCCGACGTCTTCGACTTCCCGCGCGACATCCAACCCATTCTGGATCGCCACTGCGTCAAGTGCCACAAGCCCGAAAAACGCGAGGGGGGCCTTATCCTGACCGGCGACCGCGGCCCCCTCTATTCCCACAGCTATTACAACCTCTTCACGCGCGACCAGGTCGCCGACGGACGCAACCGCCCCGAAAGCAACAAGGCGCCCCGCTCGATCGGCGCCACGGCCAGCCCTCTGATGGACAAAATCGGCGAGCCGGGACGGAAAACTCACCACCGCGTCCAACTCGATCCAGCGGAACGCAAAATGATCCGCTACTGGATCGAAGTAGGCGGCCCCTACCCCGGCACCTACGCCGCGCTCGGTTCCGGCATGATCGGCGGATACAACGAGAATAACATTGACCGGCCCGACCTCGAGTGGCCCGCCGTCAAGGCCGCCCTCGACGTGGTGGACCGCCGATGCGCCTCGTGCCACACCGAACTGCGTTCGCTGCCGCGATCCATTACCGACGAACGGGCGCTTCCTCCTTGGGAAGCCCGGATGGGCGATCCCAAACAGCGTTACCGATTCACGCGGCATATCGTCTATAACCTCACCCGCCCCGAAATGTCCCCCCTTCTCCTGGCGCCGCTGGCCGCCTCGACCACCGGCACTCTGGGAACCGATTTCGGATACGGACTCTGTGTGGTGAAGGACGAAGGCGAGAAGACAAACGAAGCGAAACCCGGCGCAGAGGGAACCCCCGAAACCGTGAAGACACACCCATCCGTCTTCAAGGACACCCACGACCCGGATTACCAGAAACTCCTGGCCGCCGTCACCGAAGCGAAGAAACACCTCGACACGATCAAGCGCTTCGACATGCCGGGATTCCGCCCCCCGGCGCCCTACATCCGGGAACTCAAACGGTACGGCATCCTGCCCGCCGACCTGCCCGCCGATGCGGCGATTGATTGCTACAAAACGGATCGAGCCTACTGGGATTCGTTCGTCTGGAAACCGGTCAGCGCGGCCAAACCCTGACGGAGTTCCCTCCAAAAAGATTTCAATCGATCTCTCCATTTTCGCGGCGTTCTTCACACTGGAAGGACGCCGCGAAAATTCCATATCCCCCATTCCCCCCGACGGTCTTCCACACCCAGCGGTAGGGGATTTGAAGCCAATCCTACTCTTTTGTAGGAATCATCCGGATTCTGGATTCCGTCCTTTTCGCTTCTTATCTTCAAGTATGAAAGCATTCCATACGGATATTTGATTCTTTTAAACAAATGGCACAACCCGTGCTGTAGTCCCATTCAGGGATGAGTCCTTCCCTATGGCGGAAAGGGGCCCTACGCGTTCGTAGGTTCTGGCGTCCGGCCTGAAACACCATTTTCGTAACAGTCAGGAGAACCCGATGAGTCGTGTAAATTGGAGAAAAATTGCATCCCTTGCGCTTGTGCTGCTGGCCTGCGCCCCCTGCATTCTTTGGGCACAGGAACCAGCCGCCGCGCCCAAAGTGGATTCCGGCGGTACCGCCTGGATGCTCACCTCAACCGCCCTGGTGCTGCTCATGGTACCCGGTCTGGCCATGTTCTACGGGGGGTTGGTCCAGACCAAAAACGTCCTCGGAACCATGATGCACAGCTTTGTCGCGATGGGGATCATCGCGGTTCTCTGGATGGTCTGCGGTTACTCGATGAGCTTCGGTCAAAGCGCGCTGGGCGGGTGGTGCGGATGGAACTGGGACTACTTCCTCCTGCGCGGCATAGATGAAAAGATCCTCGACTCCGGTATCCCCGAATATGTCTTCGCGATGTTTCAGGGTAAGTTTGCCATCATCACCCCGGCCCTGATTGCGGGCGCTTTCGCCGAACGCGTGCGGTTCCGCGGTTACTGTATCTTCATCGCCCTGTGGGCCTTGCTGGTCTATAACCCCCTCTGCCACTGGGTGTGGGCCAAGGACGGCTTCCTGTTCAACCTGGGCGCGGCGGGCGCAATCGACTTCGCCGGCGGCACCGTGGTCCACATCAGCTCCGGCGTGAGCGGTCTGGTGGCGGCGCTCTGGCTCGGCGCGCGGCGCGGGCACCCGAAACTCTCCGTCCGGCCCAACAACCTGGTCATGACCATGATCGGCGCGGGCCTTCTGTGGGTGGGCTGGTTCGGGTTCAACGCCGGCAGCGCCATCTCAAGCGGGCTGGACACCGCCCGCGCTCTGACCATGACACAGGTGGCGGCCGCCAGTGGTTCCTTGACCTGGATGCTTGTGGAAGCGATCCATCGTGGCAAGTCCTCCGCCCTCGGCTTTGCTTCGGGTGTGCTGGCCGGGCTGGTCGCCGTGACTCCCGCCGCGGGTGTGGTACAGCCCTCGGGCGCGTTGATCATGGGAGCGTGTGCTGCGATCATCTGTTACCTGGCCATTCAGGTGAAGGAGAAACTGAAGTACGACGACAGTCTGGATGCCTTCGGTATCCACGGAGTCGGTGGGACTATCGGGGCGTTGTTGCTGACTTTCTTCATCCGTGACAGCTGGATGGCCACCGCCCGCGAAGCCGCGAAGGGGTCCTGGACCCTCTGGGATCAGTTGGGCGTGCAGGCGACAGCGGTGGGAATCGCCATCGTGTACGCCGCCCTTGTGACCACGGTCCTGGTCCTGCTGGTGGATAAGGTGTTCGGTCTGCGAGCCGACGCTGCTACGGAAATGGCGGGTCTGGACCACTCGATCCACGGCGAACAGGGCTACGGCATGCTCAACCTGTCGTAACGCACTGCAACTGACTTTTACGATTCTCGAATAAGGAGACGCACCACCATGAAAATGATCACCGCCATCATCCGCGAAAGCAAACTGGACCAGGTCCGCGAAGCCCTGATCGCCGCCGAAATCGAACGCATCACCGTCACCCGGGTCTCCGGCCACGGTCAACAACAGGGAGAAAACATCTACCGCGGTCAGAAAGTCATCCCGAACCTGATCCCCAAGACACGCCTCGATATCGCCGTCAACGACGAATTTGTGGACATCACCTGCCAAACCATCATCGAGGCAGCCCGGACGAATGGAAGCGGGTCCGTCGGCGACGGAAAAATCTTCATCACCCCGATGGAAGACTGTATCCGCATCCGGACCGGGGAACGCGGAGGACGCGCCATCTAAACGCGCACTCCAGGGACAGACAACACGCAAAGCCGGTAAGATCCGCAAGGATTTTACCGGCTTTGCGTTGCAATCCCCGATGGTTTCTGTATGATACGCTGCGGATTGGCCTCCCGCATCCCATGCGGCCCCTTCCCCTACAATAATCTGGAGGCAACAGATCTTGAAGCAACGCATCGGCATCCTTTTCGGCGGTCCCAGCGGGGAACATGAAGTTTCCATCGAATCGGCCCGGAACATCCACGGGGCCTTGGATTCGGATCAATATCACGGTATTCTGATCGGCCTGGACAAACAGGGCGCGTGGCGCCTCGCCTCGCCCGAACAACCCCTCGTCACCGGGGCGGAGGGAATCGGCGCCGGGCAGCACGTCAACCCGTTGGCCATGGAAGTCCTGCCCGTGCGGCGAGCCAATCGGATCGAACTGCTGGAAGCCGCCTCGGGCCAGACCGTCGAGGAGATCGACCTCTTCTTCCCCATCGCCCACGGCTCTTTCGGTGAAGACGGATGCCTCCAAGGCTTTCTGCGGTTGCTCAACGTCCCTTTCGTCGGGGCGGGGGTCCTGGGGTCGGCGGTCTCGATGGACAAGGATGTCATGAAACGCCTGCTGCATGAGGCGGGCCTCCCCGGTCCCCGGTTCCAGATCGTTCGGGCTTTCGAACGCGCCCCCGTTTCCTACGAGAAAGTCGCCTCGGAACTGGGCCAGACGCTCTTCATCAAACCCTGCAATCTGGGCTCTTCGGTGGGAATCAGCAAGGTCCGCAACCTGGTCGAGTTCGACGCCGCGATGGCGCTCGCTTTCCAGTTCGACCAGAAAGTCATCATCGAGGAAAACATTGTCGGGCGCGAGATCGAATGCGCGATGCTGGGCAACGAGCACCCCCAAGCTTCAGTTCCCGGAGAAATCCTGGTCCACGCCGACTTCTACAGCTACGACGCGAAATACGTGGACGCGAACGGAGCCGGTCTGGAAATCCCCGCCCGGCTCGACCCGGCAACGACAAAGCGCATCCAGGAACTGGCCGTCCGCACCTTCCTGACGCTCGAATGCGCCGGATTTGCCCGCGTGGATTTCTTCCTGCAAGAAAACGGCGAGGTTCTCGTCAACGAGATCAACACGCTCCCCGGTTTTACGCGTATCAGCATGTACCCGAAACTCTGGGAAGCCACCGGCATCGGCTACAAGGATCTCCTGACCCGCCTCATCGAACTGGCCCAGGACGCCCACAAAAAAGAAGCCGCCCTCAAACGGTCCTACAAGGACTGAGCGCGGGCGGACAGGCGATTGAAGACCTCATAAAAAAACCGCGTCATTGAATATAGGAATACACCGAATACACGGAAAAATGTAGTTTCCGTGTATTCGGTGTATTCCGGGGTTTCATTTCTATTCGTCTTTTGCCCTCAACTGGCGGTTTTCGAGACCCAATCCTATTTTATTTCCGGCCCCGTCTTCACCTCAAACCCTCCCTGACTGGGTTTGAACTTGATGGGGGGCGCTTGGGGCGAGACGTGCGCTTCGCCCTCCGGAGCATTCGTCTTTGTCGTGATACTCTGGATCGAGCCGGTGTAGGAAGGCTTCCCGTTCGGTTCCTGATACCCCGCCACGAACAGACCCGACACGCCCGACTGTCCCTCAATCGCCGTGGCGTTCTGGAAGAGGACACGCATAGCCTGCGGCTCGCCCGCATATCCAAGGTAACCACCCGCCAATGTCCCCCCTTTCAGTTTTGCCGCCCGAGCGACGAAGAGTTTCAAAGTCGCCTGACTCTTGATCCGAGGCACGCGGATATTACCCTGCGCCACCAACAACGTCCCCGTGTTGAACGATACGCTGACCGCCTCGATCGAAGAGGTCGGCGCCACAATCTCATCCGCAACAATCGGAGCGCCCGACGTGCGAATTCGCTCGATCGAGGTAGCATGAACCACCGAGCCTTCACCCACCTCCTCGGGAACCGTTACGGTTCCCCAGACATCGTCCACCACCCGCTCCACCGATCCCAGACCGCCCAGGCTCAACCGCTTCTCGCGCGTGGCGGAATCCACATATTTCTTCGTCCCCACACTGATCTGTCTGACCGGCTGGTTCGCGACCAGAGACTTGACCAGAACCCCCGACGCCTGAAGCGACATCGGCGTCGCGCTCTGCGCCGTTTCGATGGAAGTCCACGCATATTGCGCCGGCGAACCCTGCGCGTCCTTCTGCGCCTTCATTTGAATCGAACCGATTCCGCCCGCCTCCACGACCCGAATCTCGTCATTGGCAGTCAAACGCTTGACCTCGCCCGTCACTTCGAGACGAGCAACCGGAGCGTCGCAGTAGAGCGACGTCAGGCTCCCCTCAACCCGCAGCTGCGGAATTGTCCGGACCGTGACGTAGTGGGTGCCCGGCTTGTTGCTCGCGTTGGAAGGCATCCCTTTTTTCATCCACGCGATCTTGATCGAGGCTTTCGAGCCTACACCCGTGAACAACAGGTCCGACGCCTCGGGCGTGTCGGTCTGAATCTGGCAGTCGCGATAGGTCACCCGGTACACCTTTTCTTCCGCCAGGCTGCCCACAACCCAACCGGTCGCCGGAGATGAAAGCAGGCTGCCGTGCGCCCCCACGGCATCTGCCGCCGCCTGAACCCAGTACTGATAATGCACACCCGACATCGCGGATTCGTCTCGGAACGACGGGGCGGTCTGCCATCCGGTCAGGTCCACCTTTTGGGTTTCCCCCTCGACGGCGCGCCAGAGCCGGTAGTGCGTGGCGCTGGTCACGGCATCCCACGCGGCCTCGACCTTGTACGAGAACTCACCCTGCGTGGCGGTCAAACCGGTGGGCGCCGCCAGCGTGTCGGGATCAACCGCGAAATGCGCCGTGAGCAAGGTGTCGGTCGTCATGGCCAGGCTGAGCGGGTTGTCCAGTTCGTGCCCCGCCGGGACATTCCCGGTCCAGTTCAGAAATTGATTGCCCCCGGCGGGATCGGCCGTCACGGTCACCGTGGTCCCCATCGGGTAAGTTTCCAGAACGGGCTGGGCCGTCACGGTTCCATCCCCGTCCGCGGCCAGAACCAGCGGGAACCGGGGCGCCCGGTAATCGTGCCCACTCTCGGCGACCAGCGACACATCCGCGTCCAGAGGATCAATAAACAGATGCGTCGTGTTGCCGAAGTCGGCGATGTCATAGGCGTATCCGGCATTGGGCGAATCAATAAAAACCGACAAATTCTGTTTGGCATCGATCGTCAACCGATCCCCATGATTCAGGTTCAGTTCAACCGGCGGTGTCTTATGAGGATCAATCAAGGATATGCCCCAGCTGTCGGCAAAAGTCATGATGGTTGTGATATTCTTCGGTTTCTTGGCGGAACCGGTGTTCACAATCGTAATTTCGAGATCAAGACTGCCCGATCGCATTTCCCCCGCGCCATCTTTTTTCCCTTCCAGGAAGGCATGATACATGATCAGTTTCTGAATCACCTCGTTCCCGCTCTTGAGATTCGCGACCACATTGTCATGAAAAGTGGAGGTCAGTTTGACAGTGACGCCCCCTTTTCGGGTCGCGCATTGCGAATACATGTGGATCTTGCCCATCTCGGTCAGGACATAGGGACTGGCCGAGACATGGAAATCCTCGATCGTGCGATCAATCTGGGTCGAGACACTGGCATAATCTTTCCCGGGAAAGGAACCACTGTCGGACGCAGCCAGGGGATAGAAACTCGTCGCCTTCAGATCGTAACTCGCGGTGACCGAAGGGGAGGCCGCCCGAACGGACCCGGAAAGACCGAGTGCGAACAGAACCGCGACAAGTGAGAACATTCGAATGCGTGACATTTTTTTTCCTTCTTTCAGCACAAAATGGAGTCTTTCCTTTATCTATCCTCGTACCGTTTCCCGCAACTGTTCCACATCGCGAAGCGGCGGTTCGCCGAAAAGCCTCTTGTAATCCCGGCTGAAGTGCGAGGCGTCCTCGTAGCCCACCCGGAAGCCGGCCCGCGCCGCGTCGAGATCCTCGCCGAGCATCAGGCGGCGCGCCTCATATAGCCGAAGTTTCTTCTGAAACTGCAAAGGACTCATGGCGGTGACCGCCTTGAAGTGGTGATGGAAACTGGAAGCGCTCATTCCGATTTCTCGCGCCATGTTCTCGATCCGAAGCGGCTGGTCGAAATCTTTTCGGAGCAATTCGATAGCCTTGGCGACGCGATGCATGTGCCCCCCCTGAACCACGAGATGACGAAGCCGGTCGCCCTGCTTTCCCGTCAGAAGGCGATAGATGATCTCCCGAGTCACGAGCGGCGCCAGAACCCGAAAATCAGCCGGAGAATCGAGGAGCCGGACGAGCCGGACCACGGCATCCAATAATCCCTCATCCAGAGGACTCACGTCCATGGCATTCAGATCCGGATTGCCCCGGGACAAAGGACGGGGGCCCTCGATCATGACCGACGCGATAAGCGAGGTATCCAGATCGAGACGAAGACTCACATACGGGTGAGCCTCGGACGCTTCGATAACCCGGACCACAACCGGCACCCCAACCGAGGCGAGAAGGTAGTGCGCAGGATCGAACCGGTAGCGGTTCGTGCCCAGAAGAATCTCTTTGCTCCCCTGGGCAATCACGCAGAAGGTTGGTTCGTGAACGAGATGAACGGGCTTCGTGGGCGAAGAGATACGAAAAAGATGCAGGCCCGGTTGAGGTTCGAGATCCCCATCCTCAGCAATGGCCCGCATAATGCGCTGGACCAGTTCGTCTCTATTGGCTTGCATCCGGTGAACGTCACGCTCATAATTCGGGTGGCTCATTTTCGCGCTCTCGGGTACCTATCGGTAAGATTTGCAGGATCGTTCAAGGATCTTCCATTCCTGTTATACCACTTGGATTTCCAGAATGTCTATAATTTGATTGGTCATAGTTTGATTGTTTGATTGTCAGGTATCGAAAGGAGAACGAAAATGAACCTCAGATCAAAGTTGATTCCGGTGATTGTCATATTCGTTTGCATGTCAAATGTCCTCGCGGAGGACTGGCCCCAATATCTTGGGCCGAACAGGAACAGCGCCTCAGCCCAGAAAGGCATTTTGCGCAGCTGGCCGCAGAATGGTCCCGAGGTACTCTGGACGGTTCCTGTGGGCAAAGGTTTTGGTGGACCTGTCGTCAAAGAGGGGAAGGTTTATCTGCTCGATCGGGACGATAAAGTCGGGGACAACCTTCGTTGCCTGAACCTTGCCGACGGGAAAGAACTCTGGAATTTTGCTTACGACGCCCCCGGCTCGGTTATGTTTCCCGGCTCGCGAAGTGTGCCGACGGTGGATGGCAATCACGTGTATTCCTGCGGTCATAACGGCGACTTGTATTGCGTAGATCTGAACACCCACAAGCCCGTCTGGAACAAGAATGTCTGGAAGGATTTCGGCGGTGACAAGGTTCCGATCTGGGCCATTACACAGTGTCCTCTGGTTTACGGCGACTTGCTGATTGTGGCTTCCCAGTCGCCCCAGGCCGGGGTGGTGGCGTATGACAAACTCACGGGCGAGGTGAAATGGAAAACACCGCCTTTTGGGGGCGATGCCGGTTATGTCAGCCCGGCCGTCGTAAAAGTGGATGGGAAAGACCAGGTGGTGATGATCACTCCTTCGACGAATCCTTTCACCCAGTCGAACTCCAATGAAACCAAAATGGGCAAGGTGATGGGGATAGAGCCCCTTACGGGAAAAATCCTTTGGGAATATGAGAAATGGCATTGTCACATTCCGGTGCCGAGCGCCGTTGACGCCGGTGAGAACAAAGTGCTGATCGTCGGTGGATATGAACTCGGCGCAACGATGCTGAAGGTCGAGAAAAAGGCCGATGGCAGCTACGGCGCAACAGAGGTTTTCACAACCAAGGAGTTTGGCGATCAGACAAAGCCGCCGATCCTGTACAAGGGCTATTTCTACGCGCAATACGGAACCAATAGTCGGAATGACGGCCTGGTGTGTATGGGCATGGATGGCCAGATTTCGTGGAAAACGAAACGAGAGCCGAACTTCAACAAAGGCAGTATGATTCTGGCCGACGGCGTGATTCTGGCAAGCGACGGCGCGAAGTCGTTGTACCTGATCGAGCCTGATCCGTCTGGATTCAAGCCGCTGGCGTCAGCCGCGCTGTTCGCGGAAGGAACTGCGGGAAGCGATCCGATGGCGGCAAGAGTGGGCGGCAGCAACCAGAACTGGGCGCCGATGGCGCTTGCCGATGGAAAACTCCTGATCCGCGACCAGACCCAGATGAAGTGTCTCAAAGTGGCTCAATGATTCTCTGGCAACTGTTCATACGAACATCGGTAAGAATGGCTTGGTTCAACCGGGGAACGCGATCGGCTTCCCGCCGAATAAGAAGCGTTGGCACGGAACAACGGCCCCCCGGCCATGACGCACATCGCGATTGTGGAAAAACTGGACGGCAAGAGCGCCGACTGGATGGAAAAGGCCAGTGACGAACCATACTTGACCCGAAATGCAAACCCATAAGAACAGGAGCATCAAACCATGCACAACACGAAGGCTTACTCCGCCGCCAGCGCGACATCGCCACTGGCGGCGGCCCAGATTGCGCGGCGCAATCCAACCGAACACGACGTCCAGATCGAAATCCTCTTCTGCGGTGTCTGCCACTCCGATCTGCATACGGTTCGCAACGAGTGGCGCGAGGTCATGCCCACCGTTTACCCCTGTGTTCCCGGTCACGAAATCATCGGGCGTGTCACCCGGGTCGGCTCGGCGGTGACCCAATACAAGCCGGGCGACCTCGCCGCGGTCGGCTGCCTGGTGGATTCGGACGGCGACTGCCCTCACTGCAAAGCCGATCTCGAGCAGTTCTGCCGCAATGCCACCTACACCTACAACTCCCCAGATAAGCATCTCGGCGGCGTGACCTACGGCGGCTACTCCGACAGTATCGTCGTGGATGAACGCTTCGTCCTGCGCGTCCCCGCCCACCTCGACCTCGCCGGAGCCGCGCCTCTCCTCTGCGCCGGAATCACCACCTACTCGCCCATGCGCCACTGGGGCGTCACCCAGGGGAAGAAGGTGGGCGTCGTCGGCCTCGGGGGCCTCGGTCACATGGGCGTCAAGTTCGCCCACGCCCTCGGCGCACACGTTGTCGTTTTCACCACTTCACCCAGCAAACAGGAGGACGCCCTCCGCCTCGGCGCCGACGAGGTCGTCATCTCCCGCAACGCCAACGAAATGGCCAAACACGCCGGCAGTTTCGATTTCATCCTCGACGCCGTCTCCGCCGAGCACGACATCAACGCCTATCTCAACCTGCTCGCCACCGACGGCAACCTCACCCTGGTCGGCGTACCGGAGAAACCTCTCCCCGTCGCCGCCTTTGGCCTTATTTTCGGACGCCGCAGTCTCTCCGGCTCGCTCATCGGCGGCATTGCCGAAACCCAGGAGATGCTCGACTTCTGCGGCACACACAACATCACTGCCGACGTCGAAGTCATCCCGATCCAGAAGATCAACGAAGCCTACGAAAGACTGCTCCGGTCCGATGTGAAATACCGCTTCTCCATCGACATGGCGTCCCTCAAATCGGAATAACCCGTGGAAGACTCATACGAAGTAGCACCCGGAATGAGACAGATTGGCCGCAAGACGGGAACAGAAGAAAGCCGCAGATCAAACCACGAAATACCTGGCGCAGCGAAGCCGCAATCCATCCGTAGGGGCGGACCTGTGTGTCCGCCCAGGCGAGAGGTCGGATACCCTGAAAATACACGAAAACCCAAAGAACGGGGATGTAAGAATGCTCGCGCAGAGACGCAGGGACGCGGAGACCGTTTCTTGTAAGCCACATGAGGCACAAAAGTCACAAAACAGGAAATTCCTGTGCCTTCTGTGCATTTTGTGACAAACAAGAAATCGGGTTGCGGCTCCGCTGCGCCTCTGCAAAAGCAACGCCAATTTTCTCAGGAAATAGAGAATAACTTTGATTCTTCTTCTTGGATATGAAGGCTCGAAAGAGAGAGTATTTCTTCCTGTTTCAGCCCCCGGAGGGGGCGACGGTGAGTTGCTGCGCAGGCTGCAAGCCAGCCGTGGGTGACCGAAGGGAACCCACGGAACATGCAGTAAAATAGGATCAAGCCCCGGAGGGGCGGCAGAAACGTGAAGGATCAGAGGGGCTTGCAGGAGACTACGAATGAACTTGACCGGTCTCTTGTTTTCCGGCAATCTTTTCTCAGCATGTAATCACATTGGCAGACGGGCGGAATGAGTGGGGTATTCCCCTAATTCCGATTTGCCGATTCATACAATCAACCAAAGGAGCGAAAAATGAAAAGAAGAATCTGGTTACTGTTGTCGCTGAACATGTGCCTGGCGTTTTTCGCCATGACCACCCTCGAGGCCGCCGATTGGCCGCAATGGCGGGGGCCCGACCGAAACGGCATATCCAAAGAGACCGGTCTGCTCCAGGAATGGCCGAAAGAGGGACCGGCGCTGGCCTGGAAAGTGGACAAACTCGGCGGCGGAGACAGCGCTCCGACGATCGCCAACGGGCAAATTTTCTTCATGAGCAATCTCGGAGAGGACGAGGTCGTCTGGGCCTTGTCCGAAAAAGACGGCCAGACAATCTGGAAGACCCGCCTAGGGGCGGCGTTCAATCAGCGGACGCCGCAAAGTAAAGAGGGCCCCTCATGCTCGCCGACCGTTGATGGCGAACGCCTCTATGTTGAGGGATTGGCCGGAAACGTGGCCTGTCTCCAAGCCAAAGACGGCGCGATTGTCTGGCAGCGCAGTCTGATGGAGGATTTTGGCGGACGCATGCCCATGTGGAGCTTCCGCGAATCGCCGCTGGTTGATGGCGACAAGGTCATCTGCACGCCCGGCGGCGCGGACGCGGCCCTGGTCGCCCTGAACAAACTGACCGGCGAGACGATCTGGAAGACGTCGTTGGGCGCCGCTGCCGGAGCTCCCGCAGCGGAAAGCGCTCCCGCCGACGGCGGACGCCGTCCCGGCGGCCGCGGCGGGCCCGGCGGCGGCGCGTCCTATTCCTCGGTCATCGCAATCGAATTCGAGGGGCAGCGTCAGTATGTGCAACTTCTCTCGAACGCGCTCGCGGGATTCGCCGCGGCCGACGGGAAGTTCCTGTGGCGCTATGACAAACCGGCCAACGGTATGGGGATCAACTGTTCCACGCCGCTCAGCCAGGACGGCCTGGTGTTCGCCTCGTCGGCGTATGGCGCCGGCGGCGGTCTGGTGATGCTGAGCAAGGATTCCAATGGCGGCGTCAAGGCCGAGGAGGTCTATGCCACGAAGGACATGCAGAGCCATCATGGCGGCATGATCTTGTTCGACGGCAGCCTGTACGGCGCCACCGGCGGCAATGAGGGCGGCGCTCTGGCCTGCCTCAATTTCGAGACGGGCAAGGTCCAGTGGGACCAGCGCGCGACCGCGGGCCGCCAGGCGAAGGGCTCGCTGACGATGGCCGACAAGCGGTTGTACTACCGCATGGAGAACGGCACGGTGCTTCTGATCGAGCCGAGCGCGAAGGAGTACCTCGAGCGGGGCCGTTTCGAACAGCCCGAACGCCGCACGCCGCCGGCCTGGGCGTACCCGGTCGTCGCCAACGGCAAACTCTACATCCGCGACCAGGACCTTCTGTTCTGCTACGACGTCAAGGCGAAATGAAAATCAACCGGCTTTACGTTTGAGCGGTTGTTGGATGGTGATTGCAGGATTTGTGGTTGACCTGAAAGGATAAACAGAGCGTACGCTGCAGGGGGGCGGACACACAGGTCCGCCCGTACAAAAACGTCCCCCCTGCGAGACAGGCGCGGCGCATCGGCCATAAGGCGGGTGCGCCGCTTAAAATTAATCACAAATCGGGGTGGATCGGGTGACTCATTCCGAATCGGACGGATCGGGGAACATCATGATTCCTTTTGGAAATGTCCAGTAATACTCGCGCAGAGACGCCGAGACGCAGAGAACCGTCCCCTTCTCTGCGTCCCTGCGCCTCTGCGCGAGATTCAAGCAGTCTCAAGCCATCCTGTTCGGTAGGGTATTCCCCGATTAAGATGTGCCAGTCTGATGCATGCAGAACTTTCGTGCTATTACCCTGACACAAAAGAAATGGAGCGCTTTGCGTATTCCTCGCGCCAGTTTTTAAGTACAGTCATGTCCGCCAGAAGATCGTCTGGTTTTGGCAGTTCTACAGGTAATTCTTCAGATTGTGAATGTTCAAACCCAGAGTACTTTGTCATGAGCGAATCAAGGAGATTGCAATCCGCGTCCTTCAATTTGGCCAGATCCTTGAGTTTCAACGTATGGACCGGTCGTTGGAATCTTTGAACCACCCCGCACAGCAGATCATTTTCTATAGAACGCTCCACCAATGTCCTGAAGTCGCTACATATCGACTTCAGCAAGATATCGGCATATTCAAATTCGCCGTTTTCACTCGCCTTCTTTGCATCCCGATACCGCTGATCCATGAGTTTGTTCAGGGCGGATTTAATGTCACTCTGTGAAAGTGGAATGGGAGCAGGCTCTCCGGTCCCCAAGTCCGTAGAGCGGATGCTCACCACATTGAACTTGATGGTCTTTTTCTCAGCAAAATGCCTAAACGTTCCCAGCAAGGACAGGCGGTGAGTAAAGATAATGACCTGTCGATCCTGAGACAATTCGATCAGCCTTTGAACCACGGCCTCTTCATAGCTTTGGTCGAGCGAGGATATTGGATCGTCGAAAATAAAAGGGGCCTGGTTACTCTTGCCGTTGACATCGGCCAAAAATGCTGCAATGGAAACGATTCGATTTTCGCCCTCGCTCAAAATATCGGTGATGGTATTTTGAGAGGCTCCTCGAAGCTGAATCTTATGAAGGACTCGGCCCTTGGAGACTTTTGATTTTACGAGTTCTACCTTCACCAGAGATGCACCGATGGCCTTGAGTTCCGCGTTGAACCTTTGCACAAACGCATCTGTGATCAATACCTCCGCCAGTTCCCCTTTCTTCTTAGATAGCACTGTGGTGTTGGCCGTATCCTTGGCTTTCTTGATCTGGTTCAGCATCTTCAATCGGTTAACTTCTTCATCGATGGCAGTGCGGTGCTCAGACAACCACTTTCTGGCCTGCAGGCTGTTTAGCTTTTTCTTGATCTCCTCTCGATTGTCGCTTTTGGCGTCTTCGTCATATTTTGCCGCGAGTTCACCGAGGCTTTTCGACAGGGCGTTGGCTTCTTCGATCCATTTCGGTGAGAGCAGAGGATCTGGAATGGCTTCTTCGGAATCAATCCCAGGGAGCAGGTCTTTTCTGGCCTGCAATTGAGCAAAGAAATCCGTCACTTGGCTGGCAACTTCATCCTGTGGAATGCCAGCCGCATCGATACGTGCCTTCAGCGTCTCCGATGCCGGTAACGCCTCGATAGTTTGACTGGCGGTCTCATATTCCTTAACCGCATCCGATGCGGCTTTCTGCATTTCACCCTTTACGAAACTTTCGAAGGAGATCAATCGGTCCTTGGCCCCCTGACTCAAGGGCTGATGGCATAGGACACAATGGGAACCATCAGAAACATTCGGGTATTTGACCTCTCTGTAGGCAGCCGATTCGGAGTATTTCCGTGCGGCTTCCCAAAGATCTCTCCAGACGTCAAACCCGATTCCTTCCAGTTCACTGCCGGAGAACACCTTTTCCGCCGCCGTATCTGCCGCTGTCTTCTTGAGAATCGACTTCTTCTTGGCAGCAATGATCCGTCGGTAATTCTCGTCCGATAATTGCACCAGATACTTCTTGGTATCCTGGACCAGAGTGTCGATATGCTGTTTCTGCTTTCTCAGCTGCTTCGCTTTTTCCGCTGGTGCCTTTTCGGCAAGGCGCTGCAGTAGCGTTTGCATCTCGGTCTCGTCAACGCAGCTAAACGTGCAATGCGTCTCGATATCCTGGGTGGTGGTTTGGGCTCTGATGGCTTCGTACCAGATACCTTCAGGAGTTACCTTCTTGTCAGCCGGGATATTCGGCTTTCTAGACTGGTAACGATTGGCCTCGGCATCCAGGGCGGATGCGACCTTTTCGCATGCGAGGATGAGCGAACTGAAAAACGATAGAACCGGCGGCTCGTAGCTCACCTCGTCTTCACTGCTGACAAAGACCTTGCCAAACGAAGTGTCGAAAATATCAACGCTGTTGAGGTCATCGCAGATACCTTGCCCTGACCAGGTATGAGTCTTCAAAATGCCATCCTGCTCAAACGAAATGCAGGCTTTCTGTACGGCAGAGCCGGGCTTATAGACATTGCGGTGAAGTGTACCCGTCTCGCGGGCACCGCATACATGCTTGAGAAGCCTGACATAACCGGATTTTCCTGACCCGTTGTTACCATAAACAATCGTGATATTGCTCTTACCAAACTCAAGTGGCTTCCTCGGAGCAAGAGCGTTTACTCCTTCGACATCACTGATTGAACACAAACGTAAGGTGCCTGGAGTTCCCTCGGAGAATGCGGAAGTGGGAAAGGAACAGGCCGTTTTGGGTAACTTTCCGTCAACTTCCTGCTGGCACAGGGTTGCGAGTTCAGAGACGTCTTTGTCAGTAAGTTCAGACTGTTGAAGAAGCCGCGTTGCTGCGATCTGGAGCCACCGGGGGCGTTCCGAAAACCATTTGGACAGAGATGCCAAAACTTCGTTCATATTCCTCCCCCTTCGATCAATTCTGCGAAATGCTTGCGCTTTCTTTTTGAATTCAAACGAACTGCTGATCGGATTTCAACCCGAAAACACAAGAGTCGTTTCTTCAATACTTTGTTGACTCCTCAACCCATCTCCAAATACCCCTCCATTTCCAGGTACTGAAGAATCCGCTCGACCGCCTCGTCAACGGGAATTTTGGAGGTGTCCAGAATCAGTTCGGCCTGTTCCGGCGCTTCGTACGGGTCGTCAATCCCCGTGAAGTTCTTGAGAAGCCCCGCGCGCGCTTTCGCGTAAAGCCCCTTGCAGTCGCGCTGCTCGCAGACCTCGAGGGGCGTGGCCACATGGACCTCGATGAACCCGCCGTAACGCGCCACCGACTCGCGCACCTGACGCCGGATGCCGCGGTAGGGCGCAATCGGCGCACAGACCGCAACGCCGTGGTTCTTGACAATCTCGCTCGCCACAAACCCGATCCGCAGAATGTTCAAATCGCGGTGGGCGCGGGAGAAACCGAGCTCGCTCGACAGGTTTTTCCGAACCAGATCCCCGTCCAGCAGCGTCACCGGGCGCCCGCCCCGTTCCAGCAGCCGGGCCACCAGGACGTTGGCCAGCGTGGATTTCCCGGAACCGGACAAGCCGGTGAAGAAAACGGTGAACCCCTGTCCCCGCCGGGGAGGAAAGACCCGGCGCAATTCTTCGATCACGCCGGGGTACGAGTACCATTCGGGGATCTCGCCTCCGGTCCGCACCCGCCGCTCGACCTCCTCGCGGGACAGCGTCAGCGTCCGTCCCTCCTCGCGCGATTCGGAACGCGGCACATACCGCCCCTCGTCCTCCAGATACACCAGTTCCTCCGAAGCCACCATCTCGATGCCGATTTCGTCCTCATGCCGCTTCAGCAACGGCCAGGCGGCGTTGTTTCCATTCCCTCCCGATCCGGATTCCGTCTTTTCGTCCGATTCCCCACAATCCCGCTCGACCAGAAAGTGGGTACATCCGTAGTTTCTGGACAGCAGCGCATGCCAGAGCGTTTCGCGAGATCCAGCAGACGCAGAAAACACAGGGAGAATATTGAGAAGAGAGGAGTTCGAGTTGTATTGTTCAACAACTCGTTGATAGCACCGTACCCGGCAGAAATAGTCCAGATCGTCGGGACATGCGCGCCCCACGGCCGGTAGAACCAGAAGCCCCGCCCCCACCTGTTCGGCGGCGCGACGGGTTTGCTCGACCTCCACGCGATGCATGAGGCGGGGCGCATGGAACGCCAGAATCCGTGACCATCCCCGTTCTTCAAACGCCCGGCGCAGGGCGAGCGGGGTCAGATGCCAGGCCTTGAAGGTGTGATGGACCGGAAGTTCGATCCCTTCCAGCCGCCCGCCGACATAGACCGGGCTGGTCTCATGAAACAGTCGAAACACCCCCGCGTGCCGCTCGTCCCCCGTCCCGAACAGCGCCTCGGCCTCCCGTTCGCGATCCGGAAACCACACGTCCTCCACCGTCAGGACGGCCATCACCATGCCCTCGGGGTGGCGCAACGCCACCCGATCCCCCGGATGCAACCCCGCCGCGAACGCTTCCGTCACATCCAGGTGGAGCGGCATGGGCCAGAGCGTCCCGTCGGCCAACCGGAGGGTCTGGTAAACAGACTCGGAGTCGGCCTGTCCCAGAAACCCCCGAAGGGGGAAACAGGCCCCACTGAGGAGCAGTTCCACCTCTCCCACCTGTCGGTACGACAAATCCCACGAAGGCAGGCGCAGCGCTTCGCGTTTCAATTCCTGGGCATGCGCCTCCGGAACGAGTAAGGCCGCTGGCTGTTCCCGATATTTTCCTGTTTCTTCCATGTTCACCCTCATTCCCGGAAAACGAGATTTTTTCTTCACCGATCCTGGTTGACCCACACGGAGACCGACTTATTGTCCAATTGACAAAAACACGGCCCTATGTAACGATTTCGATGCGTTTTGAAAGTAGCAATGCAATAAAAGAGATCCTGGTTTACGGAACACCCCCAAACCCGCTTCATTCTACTAAATCGAGCCGTTTCGGCGCAAAGGAAACCGCATGTTGACCTCGGAATTCCAGAGTATTCTTCAATTGCTGAAAGATGAAGTGGCGCCCGCCCTGGGATGCACGGAACCGATCGCCGTGGCGCTCGGTTGTGCCCGCGCAGCCGAAACGCTGGGCCGGGCGCCGGAATCCATCACCGTCCATGTCAGCCCCAATATCTTCAAGAACGGCATGGGAGTCGGCGTCCCCCACACCACCTTAAAGGGCCTGCCGATTGCGGCAGCCCTGGGCGCGCTGGGCGGAAAATCCGAGGCTCAGCTCGAAGTGCTCAAAACCATTGCGCCCGCCACGGCACTCCAGGCAGAAACACTTGTCCGCGAGGGACGGGTGCTGGTTCTGGTTCTGGAAAATGCCGGCACCCTGTATATCGAAAGCGTCTGCCGCGCGGGTACCGATGAGGCCCGGGTCGTGATCCGCGACCGCCACACCCATATCGAATCCGTCGCGCTCAACGGTCATATATTGTTCCAACAAGAGTTAAATGGGTTTTCTTCAACCAAAATATCCGCGCAAAAACCGGCACAGACGCTGAATACCGACCGCATCTACGCCTTCGCCACCGAGGTGGATCTGGCGGAAGTCGAATTCCTCTATGAAGGCGCCGAAATGAACCGGGCCGCCGCGGAGGAAGGATTCCGGGGCGACTACGGTCTGCGGGTCGGGAAAACGCTGGCCTCCAGTCCGATCCTGCACGACGATCCGATGACCCACGCCATGTCCCTGACCGCCGCCGGGGTGGATGCCCGCATGTCGGGCTGCGGTCTGCCCGTCATGAGCAATTCGGGCAGTGGCAACCAGGGTCTGACGGCCACCCTCCCCGTCCTCGCCCTGGCCGAGTGCCAGGGTTCCTCGCACGAGCGCCTGCTGCGCGCTCTGGTGTTGAGCAACCTCCTGGCCATCCACACCAAAACGTCGCTCGGACGCCTCTCGGCCCTGTGTGGTTGCGTGGTGGCGGCGGCGGGAGCGGCCTGCGGCATCACCTACCTGCTCGGCGGGGCGTTGCGGGAAGTCAAGGGAGCCATGAACAACATGATCGCCAATGTGTCCGGAATGATCTGTGACGGCGCCAAAGAAGGGTGCGCCCTGAAGGTCGCCACGGGAGTCAGCGCCGCCGTCCAGGCGGCTATCCTGGCTCTGGCGGGCGTGACGGCCTCGGCCAATGACGGCATCATAGACAACGATGTCGAGCGCACCATCCTGAACCTGGCGACCGTTGGCTCGAAAGGCATGAGCGAAACGGACCGGCTCATCCTGGACATCATGGTCCAGAAGTGAATCGCTTCTCCATTCGACTCGTGTACAAAAGCGTCAATCAGGCATTCTCTGACCTTGACTTGGCCGAAGGGACAGCATAGAATCACCCCATGAAACCACGCGCCTTTTTCCAGAAACTTGCCAACGCCCAACAGAAGAATCGTTCTCTCCTCTGCGTGGGGTTGGATCCCGACCCGGCCCTGCTGCCCAGCGTTTTCCGCCGCCGCAACGCCGCCGATGTGGCCCGCTTCTGCCGCGCCATCATTGACGCAACGGCGGATCTGGCCTGCGCCTACAAGCCCAACTGGGCATTCTACGAAGCATTGGGAATCGAAGGATTGAAAGCCCTCGAAAAAATCCTGGAAGCGGTGCCGGACACCATCCCCGTCATTGCCGACGCCAAACGGGGCGATATCGGCAATACGGCCAGGTGTTACGCCAAGTCTGTTTTCGAATTCTGGAACGCGGACGCGGTCACCCTCAGCCCCTACATGGGACTCGACACGCTTGAACCGTTCCTGGAATACTCGGATCGAGGCCTCTATGTGTTGTGTCTGACCTCGAATCCCGGTGCGGCGGATTTCGAGGTGCCGGGGCGTCTGTATCTGAAGGTGGCGCGCGCCCTTGAGGAGCGTTGCGCCCAAGGGAATGTCGGGCTGGTGGTCGGCGCCACACAGGCGAGCCGGATTGCCTCCGTCCGGGAGGCCGCGCCCTCACTTCCGTTCCTGTTGCCGGGAGTCGGCAGTCAGGGCGGTTCGGCTGAAGCGGCCGTCCAGGGCGCCTGGGGCAAATGTCCGGCCCCCGTGCTGGTCAATGTGTCGCGTTCGGTGCTCTATGCATCGAAAGGGAAGGATTTCGCCGAAGCGGCCCGCCAGGAGGCGGAAGCGTTCCGCCAGACACTTCAGGCCTGTATCCCCACTTCCCGGTAACGAATTGGATGGCCCCAAGGAACCGCCATGCGCATAGCCATCGACGCCCGTTACCTGAACGCCCACTACTCGGGGATCGCCAAGTACAGTGAGAACCTGCTTAACAATCTGGCGAAAGTGGATCAGGAGAACGAGTATGTCGTTTTCATCCACTCCTCTTTCACGCGACGCCTGCGTCTGGGCGAAAATTTTCAGGTGGTCACCTACCCCGGCTTGCCGGTCAGCATGCGGACCCTGTTCTCATTCGGGCAACGCGTGCGGCGAGCCAAGTGCGATTTTCTCCACAGCCTTTCGCCCATGGCCCCCCTCCTGGGTGTCAAGCGAATGATCCTGACAATCCACGACCTGAACCTTCTGACTACAGACGACAACCCGGATCATACGGGACACGCCCTGTTCCGGGGCGGGAAAGCGGCGTTCTTTCAACGGATCGCGATGCCCCATTTCATCCGCTCCGCCACGTGGCTCATGACGGTTTCCGAGGCGACCAAGAATAGTTTGTCCCAGTATTTTCCCCTGTCCGAGCACAAAACGATCGTCATCCGCTCGGGGGTCGAAGAAATCTACTGTTCGCCCCCGGAAGACGAGTTGCAGGAACTGGTCCACAAAAATCTGAAACTGCCGCAGAACTATCTCTTGTACATCGGCACGGCCAGCCCGAACAAGAACCTGCCGCGCATGTTGCGCGCGTTTGGCCGCGTTCGCCAGCAACACCCGGACACCCTCGGGGCACTCAAGTTCATCCTGATACTGGGACGAGACAAATTGCCGCCCGAGTGCCAGCGAATCATCCGCGAGATGAACCTCGATGAAAATATCCGGGTACTGGGACCAGTGACCGAGGAGGAAAAACGCGTGCTCTATGCGCGCGCGACCCTGCTTTTCTCTGTCACGCGCGGGGAAGGGTTTGGGCTTCCGATCGTCGAAGCGCAGGCCTCCGGCCTGCCCGTTTTAGCCGGCGCGGACGCGGCGGTGCCCGAGGTGACCTGCGGCAGCGCACTGCTGGTCAATCCAGGAGACGAAGACCTCATTACGGAAAAACTGCGCATGATCCTGACCGACTCGGACCTGCGCGCTCAGTTTGCCCAGTTGGGGCGCGAGAATGTCAAACGCTTCAGCTGGGAAACAACGGCCCAGCGGGTCGTGGAAATCTACAATCTGCTGATGTAACTTCAGAGACAGAAACGGTCTGTTTCGGATATTTCCCCGCCCCGCGCGCGGTGACAAGACAACAAAAGAACGAGGAGATCCGGATATGAAACTGGTCAGTTTTGCCCTGAACACTTCCAACAAGCCCCGCCTGGGCGCCATGACCCAACTGGGCATTCTGGATATCTCCTCGTGCTATCAACTCTACAATCTGGCCCACTGGCAAGACACCCCCGGCTCTTTTGAGACCGGACGGGACTATCTGGAGGCAACGCCCGAGGTCCGCGCCCGGATCGTAGAAAGCTGCACCTGGGCCTTGAACCAGAGCACGGGGGGAACCCTGCTTTTCCATCCCGACAAGGTTCAGATTCAGGCGCCCGTCGGGCGTCCCGGGAAAATTGTCTGTGTGGGGCAGAATTACCGCGATCACTGCAAGGAACAAAACGTCCCGGAACCCCAGACCCCCATCCTGTTCGCCAAATTTCCCACAGCGGTGCAACACCCCGGCGCGCCGATCATGCGTCCTCCGGAGACCCGGCAACTCGACTTCGAGGCCGAGCTGGGAGTGGTCATCGGACAAAAGGGACACAATGTCCCCGAAGAAAACGCCCTGCAATATGTGGGGGGGTATTTGAACCTGAACGATGTGACCGCGCGGGATTTCCAGAAGAACGACGGCCAATGGGTACGGGGCAAATCCTGCGACACGTTTGCGCCGATGGGGCCGTATCTGGTGACACCCGATGAAGTGGGAGATCCGCAGAATCTGCCAATCCAATGCCGGGTCAACGGCCAGGTGATGCAGGACTCGAACACCGGGCAGATGATCTTCCCGGTCGCGTTTCTCATCTCCTTCATCTCCCGGTTCGTGACACTCGAGATCGGCGATGTCATCGCCACCGGTTCCCCCCACGGAGTGGGCGTCTTCCGGACCCCACCCGTCTTCCTCGAACCGGGCGATCTGGTCGAAGTCGAAGTCGGCAACCTGGGAACGCTCAGCAATGTGGTGAAGGACGAAACGGTTTGAGATAAACAGGGCGGAAGTATGTTCCTGTAAAAAAGCCCAACCCTTGCCCATCGTTTTCCTCCTGGAAACGCGTCTTCCCGTGGTCTTTTTCCCTTGACGGCTTTTGGGCCGGTGGTATTCTTGCGCCATCGGTTCGGGTTGAGAACTTCTGGAAACGCGGGGGCAGTCAAGTTTCCCGTACATTCCGGAACCCCCAAACCCGAGTCTTGTTCCCAATGCCTGTATTGGGATGAACTGAAAGAAAACAAGGAGACATTATGGACCGCAGAGAGATCTTGAAGGCCGGTTCCCTGGCGATTGCCGCGGGCGCCATGGGCGTTGCGTCGGCTTGGGCGCAGGACACCCCCAAACCCAAGAGTGGCGATTTCAAACTCAAGTACGCCCCCGGCTGGGGGGAGTTCGGCAAACTGGCGGGAGGCGATGCGCTCAGCCGCCTGACCTTCATGCGCGAGCAGGGTTTCCGGGCGATGTTCCACAACGGCCTGCCCGGCGAATCGCCGGAAATGCAGGAGAAAATCGGCGCCAAAATGAAAGAGTTGGGCATGTCCCTCGGGCCGTACGTGCTCTATGCCGACTTCGGCGCCAAAACGTTCGTCCTGAAGGAAGAAGAAACCCGCAAGATGCTCCTCGACAAAATGAAACAGAGCGTCGAGATCATGAAGCGGTGTGGCGCGCAGTATGCGCTCGTGGTGCCGGGCAAGTACGACGACCGGCTGGAGTGGGAATACCAGACGGCCAACGTCATTGACAACCTGCGCTATTGCTGCGATGCGGTGGAAGAAGCGGGCGTGACGCTCGTGCTCGAACCGCTCAACCGCTGGAACCATCCGGGTCTGTTCCTGACCAAGATTCCCCAGGCCTTTGAAATCTGCCGGGCCGTCAACCGCAAGAGTTGCAAGATCGTCAACGACATTTACCACCAGCAGATCACCGAGGGGAACCTGATCCCGAACATTGACCGCGCCTGGTCGGAAATTGCCACTTTCCACCTGGGAGACAATCCGGGCCGCCAGGAACCGGGAACCGGTGAGATCAATTTCAAGAGTGTTTTCAAACACCTGTACGAGAAAAAGTATGACGGTGTGCTCTGTATGGAACACGGCAAGAGCAAGAAGGACAAAGAAGGCGAAGAAGCCCTGATCGCCGCCTACCGCGCCGCCGACAGCTTCGAGGCGTAAGAAACAAGTCTTCTTCAGAAGACACGCGCGGGCGGAACGCCTTCAAACGTTCCGCCCGCGAATTCTTTTGGGGACATCGGCCCCGAAACGAGATGAAGACTCCACTCGATCAACGAGTCAGCAGGTGGTAGGGATCTTCCCCCGCACCCTCGGCCCGCATCCGGATCTCGACCTTCTTGGTTCCAATCGAGACAATCTTGACCACCACTCGACCCTCCTTGCGCTCGAACGTGGCCGGGTAGTTGACCGCCGTCGGAATCTGCCCGGCGGGCAGAACGATCTGAAGGTTGGTCACCGTGGTTTCGCGTTTGAACACCAGCGCGCCCGAATCTTCCTGATAGTAGGAAGGCGGATTTTCGTACCGGCTCTGAAGCGCGTACCGATAGGTTCCCTGCTCGAGAATCGAGGGACTGTTGACCAGAACCGTGGGCAGTTTGAGCGACGAATAATCCGCCTGGAACTGCGCCTCGAGCGGCTTCTCCCCCACCAGATCAAACGCTTCATACTGCTGAATGCGGGTTGTCAGCGGCTCCGAAGCGGAAACGGCAAAGGTGGCCCAGTTGAAGAACGCCGTAACATCGAACGCCCCGAGCGTTTCGCCAAGATCGTACACCAGCAGCGGGTGGCGGGTCACCTGGTCCTCCTCGGCCTTCTTCATCATCTGACGGCAGGCCTCAAGGTCCAGCGGCGCGGGTTGAGCGGGCTGTCCGGGCGCAACAGCGGCGGGATCAACCTCCGGCGACGCCTGTCCCTTCACATCCCCGGCGCTGTTACGGGCAAACAGATTCTTTTCCAGGATGGTCTGCATACCGGGCCCCACCATCAGACCGGTCTTATTGTCCACAATCCGATTCTCGCGCAACGTCGGATCGAAATAGTTGCAGGTACGCACCCCCTCCGCGTGTCCGGCAACCGTATTGTTGACGAGCCAGGCGCTACAGGCGTTGAGCAGAACGCCGATACTCATCCCATTCCCCTCGATCCAACTGTTTGCCACCACTCCGCCGCCGCGATTCAGACTGACGACCATCGCCCGCACACCCGTGAAACGACAGTTGAAAATCCCGTTAAAGCCATCCGCGCTGCTCACACCCGTCACCGCGTTGCGGACCGTAAACCCAACCAGGGCCGCCTGATTCCAGAGTTTCACGGCCGTTGCGGCGCCTCCCGCGTCCAGAACGGTTTGATCCGGTCCCGCGCCTACCAGCCAGACTCCCGTCTTGACGACAATCGTTTCCTGATAGACCCCGGCCGGAACCTCAACCACCTCGCCGGGTTTGGCGGCATCAATCCGCTGTTGCAAAGTCTCCGCGGAAACACTGGCGCTCAGAACCGCCACCAATATCCCCATCAGGATCGCGCTCGCTCCCCGTTTCCAGTTCATGTTACTTCCTCCCCACCGTTGCTTGAGCGGCTCACGCCACCGGCACATTGTTTGCACGATTGAGAATCCATCTCAATTGTTTCGTATTGTATCGGATTCCGGGCCTTCCGTCAACCCGTGAGACTCATTTCCCTAAACCTGAACTCTCTTCTGAGCGGGACAAACGAGTGTCTCAAAACTGATTGAATTGAGACGCAAGGCAACAGGTGAGACATTCGAGGAATCTTCCCGAGACACAATTATGAAACAGATCCCATAGAAACCTCATCAACAAAACAAATCTATCTCCTTATATACCAATAGGATAAGAAACTTCCTCGATTTTTCAGACACTTGGCCCAAGAGATGCATCTAAGAGAACCGTATGCGACACCACCGAGCGAAAGCGAGGTTGAAATCATGAATACTCTCTCGTGCCAATTCATCCGCAAAGCGCTCGATTATTCGCGCGAACTGATTATTCTGGCCGACGAAGGCGAGGCCAGCAGCGAGGATGATGGTTGCGTTTTGCTCTTCGGTGTGATAAGAGATTGTGCATATAAAATACGAGCAAGCGCTGAGCGCGAGAAGCAGACCCATGCGGCTCGAGGCCTATGGGAGGCCTATGCCGCAAACGACTCAGACGAACGAGACCGGTAACAATTGACCGACCCGTCCTGCAGACGGACCGAGTCCTCAAATCACTTGAACAAGGAGAAGCCAAACATGTGTACCCTCGTGACGAAGCAAGCCCCGGATTTCACCGCCACCGCCGTTCTGCCCAACAATACCTTCGATGATAAGTTCCAACTGTCCGCCCAGCAGGGGAAGTATGTGGTTCTCTTCTTCTACCCCTTGGACTTCACCTTCGTGTGCCCGACGGAAATCGTCGCCTTCGACAAGAAACTCGCTGAATTCAAGAAACGCGACTGCGAAGTGATCGGCGTTTCGGTGGACTCGCACTTCACCCACCTGGCGTGGAAAAACACCCCGCTGGAAAAAGGCGGCATCGGCAACATCCAGTACCCGCTGGTCTCGGACTTGAGCCATCAGATTTCGAAAAGTTTCGGCGTGCTCTTGGAACCCGGTTCGGTGGCTTTGCGCGGCCTCTTCCTGATTGACAAGGGAGGCGTGGTTCGCCATGCCGTGATCAACGACCTGCCGATCGGCCGCAGCGTGGACGAGGCGATTCGGACTCTGGACGCCCTGCGCCACTTTGAACAACATGGCGAGGTGTGCCCGGCCAACTGGCACAACGGAGACAAAGCGATGGCCCCCACGGCCGACGGAGTGTCGCAGTATCTGGCAGAACAGAAATAATTCTCTGTCGGTCATTTTCCCGGGCGGACAGTCCGGCTTCAGGCCTTCCGCCCGGGAAAATGAAAACACGAATCAAGACTGTTTCAACACAAAAGATCAGACTCTGGAGGTTCCCACAATGCCAAGACGCAAAATCATCAAGATAGACGAGTCCAAATGCACGGGGTGTGGCGACTGTATCGTCAATTGTCACGAAAACGCCCTCCAGATCATAGACGGCAAAGCGCGGCTGGTCAGCGAGGTCTATTGTGATGGTCTGGGCGCGTGCCTGGGGAGTTGTCCCGAAGGCGCGATTACGATTGAGGAACGGGAAGCGGACGCGTTCGATGAGGAGGCGGTCCTGGCGCGTCAACGGCAACAAGCGGCGCACACGGGCGGCCGATGCCCAGGGTCGGCGGTGCGCAATCTGAATGCGTTTGCCTCGTCCTGTCCGGCGGCAACCCGGTTCCAACCGGGCGAGGTGAAAAAAGCCACTCCCCAACCGAATGTATCCTCACTCTCGCCGTCGCAATTGACTCACTGGCCGGTTCAATTGAGCCTGGTTCCTCCAACAGCCCCATTTCTGTACAATACGGACGTTTTGATTGTGGCGGATTGCGTTCCGGTGGCCGTTGCTAATTTCCACGAACGTTTCCTCAAGGGACACGCGATGCTGCTGGCCTGCCCGAAACTGGACAATGTCGCAGATTACATTGACAAAATGGTGGGGATTCTGGAGGGATCGGGCCTGAAAAGTCTGACAATTCTTCACATGGAAGTGCCGTGCTGTTCCGGGCTGAACCGTCTGGTGCGCCAGGCCACGATCCTGGCCAATTCCTCCGTGCCCGTAAAGGAAATCACCCTCAGCCTGAGTGGAGAGGTCGTTTCGGAAGTTGTGTGGGATGAAATAGCCGAGACATCGAACCAACACGGTATTTCCTGACTCAGATCCATCCCCCCGAAGTTTCGAATGAAAACAGGGAAATCGGATGCGCTAATTTCCAAAGGAATTTTTTGAGACACATCCGCTTCGGCCCACGAGAGACAGTGCGACCATGATGCCGGACATTGACACCTCGGACCAGAGTGAGAAACAAGAGGGGAAAATTCTCAACCACCTTGCGGGGCAAAGCAGTCCCTATCTGCTCCAACACGCCGGGAATCCGGTGGATTGGTACCCCTGGACCGACGCCGCGCTGGAACGCGCGCAACGGGACAAAAAACTGATTTTTCTTTCCATCGGGTATTCGGCCTGTCACTGGTGCCACGTGATGGAGCGAGAATCGTTTGAAGATCCCCAGGTAGCCCGAATTCTGAATAAACATTTCGTCAGTATCAAGGTGGATCGCGAAGAACGACCGGACCTGGACGAAATCTACATGGCGGCGGTCCAATTGATGACCGGTTCCGGAGGGTGGCCTCTGAATGTCTTCCTGACACCGGATCTCGCGCCCTTCTGGGGCGGCACGTACTTCCCGCCGGTCGAGCGCGCGGGTCTCCCGGCTTTTCGACATGTTCTGCAATCTATTGTGGAGGCCTGGCGCGATTCTACCGACCAAGTCCAGCAGGACGGCGCCGAAATGCGGAAAGCCCTGGGGGAATTCTGGAGGCCGGTTCGATCGAATGGGAACCAGCCGGACAGCACGTTATTCAGCCGGGTCATGGATGATTTTTTCCGGACGTTCGACCACGTCTGGGGTGGTTTCGGATCGCAACCCAAGTTTCCCTCCTGGTCGGGCCTTCGATTTCTGTTGCTTCAATACGCCCGGAACGGACAATACGAGGCGCTTCAGATCGCCGACTTCACACTCGACTGCATGGCGCGAGGGGGAATTTACGACCAGATCGGCGGTGGCTTCCACCGCTACTCGACCGATAGGCAATGGCGCCTCCCCCATTTTGAGAAAATGCTCTACGACAACGCATCGGCGGTCATGACCTACCTCGAAGCCTGGCAAATTACCCACAAGCCGTGGTACAGACAGGTGGCCGTGAGCACGCTGGATTTTCTTCTGCGTGAGATACGGGATCCCTGCGGAGGGTTTTATGCTTCGCTGGATGCCGACAACAATGGCGAGGAGGGAGAGTTTTACCTTTGGACCCCGCAGAAAATCGAGGAAGCGGCCGGTCAGGAGAATGCCCCTTTCCTTTGTTCCCTGTATGGGGTCACCCCTTCCGGCTCTTGCGAAGCAGGGGGGGCGGTTCTGCAACTGGGCCACCCCTCGGAAGAACGCTGGCCGACGCCAGAACTCGACGCCAAACGGCTTGAAACGCTTCGCTCCGATCTTTTTGCTTACCGCGCCAATCGTCCCGGTCCTTCAAAAGACACCAAAATCATCGCCTCGTGGAATGGGATGACACTATCGGCCCTGTCCTGCGCCGCCCAGATCCTGGATTCGGAACCCTACCGGGTGGCCGCGGAGGAAACCGCCCGCTTTCTACTGGACAAGATGACCGACCAGGGAAAATTGTCGCATTGTTACTCCCCTCAACACACCGCGTCCCCGGAAACCATCCCCGGGTTCCTCGACGACTATGCCGAAGTCATCCTGGGTTTTCTCGACTTGTACGAATCCACCTTCGATTCCCGATGGTTGAGCGAAGCGGATATATTGATGCAAACCCTTCTTACGGACTTCTGGGATGAAGAGGAAGGGGGATTTTTCTATACCTCTGGAGATCATCAGAACGTGCTGGTGCGAACGAAGCCGGCCTGGGACAATGGGATTTCTTCCGGAAACGCTTCCGCGACCCTGGGATTGCTCCGACTGGCACGTTTCCTGGACAAGCCGGATTATACGAACCGGGCTGAGCGGGTTTTCTCCCTTGTGGCAGACGGGCTGACCCGGCATCCTCTCGCCTGCACTGACCTGTTACTCTCCCTGGACTTTCATCTGAGCCTTCCACTCGATATCGTCCTGACCGGGGAACGGAACTCGGAGGGTATCCGACGGTTTCGGCAAGTCCTGTCCGAGCGATTTCTACCCAACCGGATTCTGGCTTTTCGCGCTTCGGAAGAGCGCGAGGAGGGTCCGGCGGTCGAGCGTATGCCGCTTCTGGCCGGGAAGAAACCGATAGACGGACAACCGGCTGCCTATGTATGCCACAATCGTACCTGCCTGTCCCCCACGCACTCTCCGGAAGAATTGGCTCAGATATTGGACAGCAAGACGGTTGATAATAGAACAGAATCTTGTTAGAGTCAGTTCACTTGGCCAATAATGCATCCAGGCCTGTGAAACGGGAATGCGAAACAAATGAAAGGCAGGTGAGGATCGTGCATCCGGATCTTGCAAAGTGGCAAAAGGAACATCTCGCCAATGTGGTAAAAGCCATTGAGGCCACCTATGAGGACGACAAGGGTATCAACCATATTGACGGGTACAATCTGCCCCGGCGGCAAGCGGTCTATGAGATTCTGACGGCGCTCTTCAAAATCATCTACCCCGGCTATGTCGGGGGGGACTCGGTTCGCCGGTCGAATCAGGGGTATTATATCGGCGGTCTGCTGGCCGAGATAGCGGATGCTCTTACCGAGCAGGTCTCGAAGGCCTTCCGGTACCGCTGCCGGCTTCAGAACTGTGAGTCGGCCGAATGCGACCATTCCGCCATCGGGGTGGTGACCCATCTTCTGGAAAAATTGCCCGCCATCCGCGAGGCCCTCAAGGAAGACATTGACGCGGCTTTCGAGGGCGACCCAGCCGCGTCCTCACTCGAGGAAATCTGTACGAGTTATCCGTTCATCACGGTCATCACCGTCCATCGGATCGCGCACGAACTTTATCTGAGCGGCGTGCCTCTGATTCCGCGGATCATGTCGGAGTATTCGCACAGCCACACGGGGGTGGATATTCACCCGGGCGCTCATATCGGGCGGCATTTCTTCATTGATCACGGAACGGGCGTCGTCATCGGAGAAACCGCCGAGATCGGGGACGGTGTCAAACTCTATCAGGGCGTAACACTCGGCGCACTGAGTTTCAAGAAAGACGAATCGGGCGCGATTCTCAAAGGCGGGAAACGCCACCCCACGATCGAGTCGAACGTGACGATCTATGCGGGCGCGACGATCCTGGGGGGCGACACGGTGATTGGCGCAGGCTCGACCATTGGTGGCAACACGTGGATCACCGCCTCAATGCCTCCCGATTCCCTGGTCATGATCGGACGGGATGGGCACCAGACCATCCGGCGCAAAGGTGAGGCAATCTAGTCCGCACGACTATCTCGCAATATCGTTGCCGTTTGCGTAGATTTTGAGGGAGAGTGTATGCAATACGGACCGCAATCCCGATCCGGCCCCAGCCCTGACAGGGCGGCCCATGTCAGCCCGGGGCAGAGCGAAGCGACGCCCCGGGTCACACGCCCTCTTTCCCTTTCAAGGGCTGAAAGCCCGCTCCAGGCGAAGCGAAACCCAACGGGCGGAATCGCAATCCCCGGAATCTCGCACAGCCACCGGGACGCCCGAAACCGCAACCGCGCCAATCAGGAGATTGGCGATCCCAGGAGGGCGCTTTTTTTCACAAACCGCGAAGGCTGCAATTTTAGCGGTTTAATTCGGTTGAGACTCCGCTGCGCCAGAATTTTAAGGTTGAACGCAGAACAAAAAAACGAATCCTTTCGGAATTCGTTCTCATGAACGGGAGAAACAGATGGAACAAACCTTTGCCGGATTTTTTGAAAACCATTCGCCTGTTCTTGCCGCCCTTATGGCCACCCTGTTCACCTGGTTTCTGACAGCGGTGGGCGCATTTCCTGTATTCTTCACCAAGAATGTCAACCAGCGAGTCATGGACGGAATGCTGGGAATGGCGGCGGGCGTGATGATCGCGGCGAGTTTCTGGTCGTTGCTCAATCCGGCCATCGAAATGTCGGGAGGGCGCTGGGAGCCAGCCACCATCGGTTTCCTGGCCGGCGGTTTCTTTCTCTTCAGCATTGATAAAATCCTGCCGCACCTCCATCTTGGACTCGACATAAGCGAGGCGGAAGGGATCAAAACATCGTGGCAACGCAGTGTGCTGCTGGTGCTGGCCATCACGTTGCACAATATCCCGGAAGGATTGGCTGTGGGAGTGGCTTTCGGCGCGATCGCCCATGCAACCGACCCGCAACAGATTCACCAGATGACCATGGCGGGCATTGCGCTGGCCATCGGGATCGGGTTGCAGAACCTGCCCGAGGGTCTGGCGGTCTCGATGCCCCTGCGTCGCGAAGGAATGGGACGTTTCAAGGCCTTTGCGTATGGACAAGCCTCGGGCGTTGTCGAACCGATCGCGGGGGTTGTGGGCGCGTGGCTGGTGCTGGCCATGCAACCGCTCCTCCCCTATGCGCTGGCGTTTGCGGCGGGCGCGATGATCTTCGTCGTAGTCGAAGAGTTGATTCCCGAATCGCAACGCAACGGGTTCTCCGACACAGCCACCTCCGGCGCGCTGGGGGGCTTTGCGTTGATGATGGTGTTGGATGTCGCTTTGGGATAACGTCTTTAACGAACTACGGGAGATACTATACCCTAAAGCCTCACAGGGAACTCTATATCGAAGGAGAATAAACGTAGATGAAGGAACCCTTACTGGTTGATGCACTCCCTGTTTTCGCGGCTGAAATGGAGGAAGCGCTTCGTTACGAGGGACACTCCGATCTGGCATCACAAATTGTAACGTTACCGATCGTGGATCGTTGCCGCTGTGGTGATGATTTCTGTGCAACCTTCTATACCGCAGCGAAGCCAGAGGGAGGCTACGGACCAGGACACTCCAACATCGAGATCCGGTGTGGAAAGAAGGGGATGGTCGTCCTTGATGTTGTTGATGACAAGATTTGTTGTGTCGAAGTCTTGGAGAGACCTGATGTACGGGAAAAGTTGTTCGCGGTACTCCCCTGTCGGACGGATGTCGTGATAATAAGGTATTCATGTGTTTGACTCCCGACCGGGGGGCGTTTCGGTTCTCTGTACAATCCGCCGTCTTGAGACGGATCATTTTATTTCAGGAGGAAAAAAAGATGCAGAAGTACGTGTGTGGTATTTGTGGCTGGATTTACGATCCCAGCGTGGGCGATCCCGATTCCGGCATTCCGGCAGGGACGCCTTTTGAGAGTTTGCCAGACGACTGGGTGTGCCCGGAGTGCGGCGTCTCAAAGAGCGAATTCGAGCCTCTGGATTGATTTCGGGGGCGCCACGGTCCCGGAACCCGGCTGACCGTGGCGCCCCTCAAAAAAAGGACGTTCCGCGGAAGAAAGGAAAGAAACCATGCCGAATCCCTCGTATCCCCAGTCGGATTTGCCTTTGAGTTTCGTGATTCTCGGAGCGTCGGGCGACTTGGCCCACAAGAAAATCTTCCCGGCCCTCTTTGCGCTCTATTGTCAGGATTTTCTTCCCCAGCGCTTCAACGTTTTCGGTTTCGCGCGTTCGCCCAAAACCCGTGAAGAGTACCGCGAGTCCATTATGCGGTACCTGACCTGCCGGTACACACCGGGCGAATCGTGTCAGGAGAAGATGGAAGCGTTTCTGGACCGTTGTTTCTATGTGACGGGCCACTACGACTCCCCGGATTCGTATCTGGAACTCTATCAGAACATGCGCGCCCAGGAGGGGAACGGAGCGGCCAACCGGACCTTCTACATGGCCATTCCCCCCTTCCTGTTCCTGGACGTGGCGCGGGCATTGGGAAACTCAGGCCTGATCAACTGTGGCGACGAGGCGCCCGGATTCTCACGCGTGGTCATCGAGAAACCGTTCGGGCACGATCGGGCATCCTCAGACGACCTGGTGACGAATACCGCCCGCGTCTTCAGTGAATCGCAAACCTACCGAATTGACCATTACCTGGGGAAAGAAGTCATCCAGAATCTGATCGTGTTGCGGTTCGCCAACCGCGTCTTCGAGCCGCTCTGGAACCACCAGCACATCGAAAGCGTCCATGTTTGCTTCAAGGAAGACTTTGGCGTGGAGGGCCGGGCGGGGTACTTCGATCAATACGGCATCATCCGCGACATCCTGCAAAACCATCTGCTCCAGATTGTGGCCTTGCTGGCGATGGAACAACCCGCGGAGTTGACCGCTCGCGCCATCGGCGACGCAAAAGTACGCGTGTTGCGTCAGGCTCACCCCCTGCACGCGGCCGATTTTCTCCTGGGACAATACACCGCGGGCGACCTCAACGGCAAACAAATGCCCGGCTATACCGACGATCCGGATATTCCAGGCGATTCGATCACACCGACTTTCGCGCGCGTGGCGCTGCGGATAGAGAACGACCGGTGGCACGGTGTTCCGTTTGTCCTGAGCGCAGGTAAAGCCCTCGATACGCGTTGCACGGAAATCCGCATCCGCTTTCGCCCGGTAACGCCGAACATTTTCCAAACGGAGACGCCCCCCCTGCCCGCCAACGAACTCGTCATCCGGGTGCAGCCCGATCAGGCGATTCATCTGCAATTTCTCAACAAAGTCCCTGTCCCCCAGATGCAGATTGCGGAATGCAGCCTGAACCTGCGCTACGAGGCCACCTTCAAGGGAACACTGCCCGAGGCCTACGAAAGCCTGTTGCTCGACGTCCTGCGGGGTGACAAGAGTCTCTTCATCCGCAAAGACGAACTCGAGATTGCGTGGGATCTCTTTACCCCCGCGCTGCACGAAATCGAGGAGCTGCGCAAGAAACCCCAACCCTACCCCTACGGTTCAGAAGGTCCCCATCCCCTCTGACGCCACTTGCCTTTCTTTCCGTTTTCCCGGGCCCGCGGGATAGAATCCCGCGCCCGTTTTTGTTTTTCCATTGGATTTGGCGGTCATTATCCATTAGATTCGCCTTGGAACGGGTTCCACTACAGTACCCGAATGCGCATTGTTCCCAGAGAAGGGCCGGAAATGGGCACTCGAAGCACTTTTATTCCTCTGTCCCTGATTCTGGCGTTTCTGCTGCTGGCCGGCTCACTCCCACAGGCCTACTGGATCACACGGTCCCGCGACGCGCTGGTGACCCAGACGGTCATGGATGACGCATTCTACTATTTTCAAACCTCCCGGAACGTCGCGCACGGAGAAGGGTCTGTGTCGGCGGGCGGCATCCGGCACAATGGATACCACCCGCTCTGGATGCTGGTTTGCTCTGTTTTTTTCCGGTGGACACCCGACGACTTGACGGCGATCCGTCTGATCCTGCTGCTTGGAGTTGTCCTGGAAATCCTGACCGCCCTGACGGTCTATCGAATCCTCCTTCAATTGAGGTGCAACCGCGCTTCGGCGTTTTTCGGAGCCGCCTGTTTTCATTTGAACCCCTGGATGCAAGTCTTGACCGTGTGCGGTCTGGAAGCGCCTCTGAACGCCCTTTTGCTGGCGCTCACAACCTCCTGCGCCATCGGCCTGTCTCAAACGCAGTGTCCCGAAAAGTCCGACTTCCGGCGTTTTCTGGCGTTGGGCGTTCTGATGGGCCTGACCTACCTGGTGCGAACCGACAATGTCTTTTTTCTGGGAGCGACCGGCCTCCTGCTGGCTTGGCGGATGCGCCACCGACCCGAGTCCTGTCGAAACCTGGCCACCGCCTGTTTTCTGGCTTTTCTGGTAACTCTGCCGTGGGTACTCTGGAACTGGCACACTTTCGGTTCCTTTGTCCAGGGAAGCGCCTCTGCGCTGCCCAGTGTTCGAAAAATCGCGTTTTTTGAGGAAAACCCGGGAGCAACTGGTTGGACTTTTACCCTGCACCGTCTGCGACTTCTGGGGGGATGGTTCCCGGCCATTCTCTATTATTCGGGTCTGGGTTCGCTCTGGTTCGTGTTTCTGGCGGGGGTCTGTGGCGCACTGGTTTCGACCCGAGGGCGAGCGGCAGGTCGCGGGATTGCGCGTTCTTTTGTGGAATTGCTTCCGTTGGCGCTGGCCGTTCTGGCGCTCGGAATAGCCCACAAATTCTTCCGCCTGGCCACGCGAGAGTGGTATTACGCAACCCCGAATTTATTCCTGGCCCTGTTGAGCGGCGGACTGGCACAATTTGCGACCTCTCTGGTTTCAGAACACGACGGCCGTTTCAACCGCCTTGTACGGATCCTTCCAATGGTGGCCGCCTGTCTGGTCTTCGCCCTTCTGGGATATAAAACCTGGAACAATGCCCAGGAACGCCTTGCGCGGCCACGTTCCTTTTTCCTCGAAATTTTAGAGGCATTTGAAGCCCAACCGAACCTTCAACCCGGAGAAGCATTTGGAATCACAGATTCGGGGACAGTCGGCTTCTTCTCGTCGCATCCGGCAATCAACCTCGATGGAGTGGTCAACCCCGAGGCCGCGGACGCCATCCGGGAGGGGAAACTGTTGGATTATGTGCAAAGCAAAGGGATTCGGTATCTGGTCATCACCCCCCGCATGTTCAACGACCGGTTCTGGGGTCCGGATTTTACCCGATATCTGGAGTCATATCCGCCCTTGACCTCACAGGGTTACCGCTTGAAAGCGGCCCATTCGCGTTGAAGCAACTGAGTTTTTGAGTTTCCGGTTTGTATTTTTCTCTTCCATTCGGGACTGTTCTGTGCAACATAGCAAAAGGAAGCGGTTTGTATCCAGAATTCAATTCGGAAGATCCTATGACAAAACAACTTGAGAATCTGGCCAAACACTTTTCGATCGGAATGACGATTTTTGTCGAACGCCGAATGGGCGGTCAGAACATAAAAACTTCTTCGCGCGTCATCGGGGCATACGATCCCTGTTTTCTCCTGGTCGAGGTTCCTCTGTACCAAGGCAGTCCGCTTTTTTCGCAGAATGGGGATCTCTGCATCGTTCGTTTCCTGGATCACGGAACTTTGCGCGGGTTCAAGGCCGAAATCGAGCGCGTCATCGTTGAACCCTTCCCCATGTTGATCCTGCGTTGTCCCAAACATATCGAAGAAAGAGCCTTGAGAAAACACGAGCGGCTGGAATGCAATCTGACGGGTATTCTCGCGCTCGACCTGGAAACAACGCCTTTTCTTTTTAAGAGCAAAGAGGAGATGACCTCGCCCAACGCAGAAACAGAGGAAGCGGAATGTCCTCTCCATCCGGAAATGAGAGTGATACTTCTCGATCTGGCGGTAGGTGGGTGTCAGGTGGCGTTTCCTTTGCTGGATATCGGCGAATTGAGTGAGGCGACTCAGGAAATTCTCCAGCGCATCCCGCAAAACGAGCGTCGCCTCTATCGTTCCGAATTCTTTCGCGAGATCATGCAGAAGGGGTATCCCTGTCAACTGAGTTTTGAAATCCCGCAGCCTGTCGGCAAGAAATTCATTGATATTCCCTGCTCCGTTCAGTGGAACCGACAAGCAGCGGCCCATTATCTGGTTGGGCTTGGATTTCAAGAACCGACCGTGGATTTGATTGAATCCGTTCGAGAGATCATAGACTACCAGCATCTATTCTTCACGCCAAGCGTTCGTTACCCGCAGGAAACCTGAAACCTCGCATCCTCTCGTCTTCGATCCTGTGAAATGCTGCCGCCGGTCTTCAAAACCGGCGGCATTTTCGTCTGTTTTCGTCTGTTTCTTGACAAACCGGCCAATATACGGGAAGGTACCGGGAATATGGATGTCCATGAACTTCTGAAAGGTGAAACACACATGTTGAACACAAGACTTTTCCGCAGCGCAATCCTGCAGTTAGCCCTCTTGCTGTTTTTTACATCCAGCGCCCGTTCTCAAGAGAATCTGCTTGTCGCCGATTTCGAGCAACCGGACTACGGCGCCTGGGAAACAGCGGGCGAAGCCTTTGGGTCAACACCTGCGCACGACGCGCTGCCCGGCCAGATGCCCATGAGCGGGTTTATCGGGAAGGGATTCGTCAATTCCTATCACAAGGGTGACGCTTCCACCGGTACGCTCACCTCGCCGCCTTTCTCGATTGAACGGCCCTATCTCCGTTTCCTGATCGGGGGCGGCCAATACCCGGGCGAAACGTGTGTCAATCTGCTGATCGACAACAAAACGGTCAGAACCGCCACCGGCCCCAACACCCAACCGGGCGGAAGCGAGAGGCTGGACTGGAACACCTGGGACGTGGCCGAACTCAAAGGCAAAACCGCACGGATTCAGATCGTGGATTTGAACAAGGGCGGATGGGGCCATATCAACGTGGACCAGATTGAACAGAGCAATACCCCGCAGGGCCTTCTCATCACCGAGAAAGAGGTGGAAGTCACCCATTCTTTCTTTTCGGTGAACGTGCCCAGTCAGAACGCCGACCAGGTCCAGATAACATTGACCGCCAACACCCAAACGCTTCTTTCCTTTCAAGGGAAACCTTCGAGTCGTCCCGGCTGGATCAGTTGGGATGTCGCATCCAGCAAAGGCGCGCGCAGCAGACTGCGTCTCCAGAAAAAAGTGGGGGCAAGTGCTGAAAGCAATCTGAGTGATTGCTTCTCGCAGCAGGATTCACCGAAAGGTATTCTGGTGGGAAGCACCCGGCCTTACGGTGAAACATACCGCCCGCAGTTTCACTTCACCGCCCGGGAAAACTGGCTCAACGACCCCAACGGGCTGGTTTACTACAAGGGGCAATATCACCTTTTCTTCCAACACAACCCCGAAGGGATCAACTGGGGAAATATGACCTGGGGGCACGCCGTCAGTCCCGATCTGCTCCACTGGAAACAACTCGAGAATGCCTTGACACCCGACGCGCTGGGGACCATTTACTCCGGCTCGGCGGTCGTGGACTGGAAAAACACCGGGGGCTTCAAAACCGGCTCGGAAGACCCACTCGTCTGCTTCTACACCTCCGCCGGAAAACCGTTCACACAGAGCATCGCCTACAGCAACGACCGGGGCCAGACCTGGACCAAGTACGCGCAGAATCCGGTACTGGGTCACATCAAGGCGGAAAATCGCGACCCCAAAGTCATCTGGCACGAGCCCACCCAGAAGTGGGTCATGGCGCTTTATCTCGACGGAAACGACTATGCGCTCTATGGATCGAAAAATCTCAAGCAGTGGGATCTGCTCTGCAATATCCAACTGCCCGGCGTGACCGAATGCCCCGATTTCTTCGAGATTGCGATTGATGGAGACCCCGCCCGGAAGACCTGGCTCTTCTGGGGAGCCACCGGCGACTACCTCCTCGGCTCCTTTGACGGCAAAACCTTCAAACCCGAGAACGGCCCCTATCGCAGTAACTGGGGCGGGAACTTCTATGCGGCGCAAACCTGGAGCGACATCCCCGACACGGACGGACGACGGTTGCAGATCGCGTGGATGAATAACAGCCAATATCCCGGAATGCCCTTCAACCAACAGATGAGTTTCCCCTGCGAAATGACCGTGCGCACCACCGCGGAAGGTCCGCGTCTTTTTCTCAATCCCGCGCGCGAGATTGAGAAACTCCACAAGAAACCGCACAAATGGAACAACCTGTCCCTCAAACCGGGCGAGAATCCACTCTCGGGCCTGACGGGTGATCTGTTCGACATCCGGATGACCCTTGAACCCGCCCAGGCCACTTCGATCCGTCTGGCTCTGCGCGGCGAAGAAATCCGTTACAACCCCGCCAAAGGGGAAATTTCCTGTCTGGGAAAAACAGCGCCCCTGAAACTCCAGAACGGACGCGTACAACTCCAGATTCTCCTGGACCGTACCAGTATTGAACTTTTTGGAAACAGCGGCCAGATTTCCATGACCTCCTGGTGTCTGCCCGACCTGACCAACCACTTCCTCGAACTCCAAGCCGAGGGGGGAGAGGCCAAAATCGTTTCGCTGGAAGTTTTCGAACTGGATTCCGCATGGGAAAGCCCAGCCCCTTGACGGTCGCTTCAGATGACTCTCAGTCGGCTGATTTCTTCTGGAACAAAACGCTTCTGTCTGTTAGCGTTATCCCCACAGATTGGCTCAGAATCCCAATCTGTGGCCAGTAGTCGTGGAAAACGGCTTATGCTCCTGGGGGGAAAGTTTCAGATATGGACAACAAGAAATACTTCATCGGGATTGATCTGGGAACCGGCTCCGGCGCCAAGGTGGGATTGTTCAAGGACCACGACAATCAGATGGCGGAAACCTTGCTCCCCCGCAGCCGCTATGGCCAGACGCCCGAATCCATTACCGAAGCGCTTACTCAGAGCGTCTATCACCTGCTCAAGAAGTACAACAAGACCTTTGCCGATCTGCATGCCGTCGGTATTGCGACCCCCGGTCTGCTGGCCAGCGACTTTTCGTATGTTCTGGCCTCCAATCTGCCGTTCCTCAATGGCTTCAATCTGGCCGACGCCATCGAAGCCAGTATCGGGGCGCCCGTCAGTATCGAGAACGACGCTAACGCCGGCGCTCTGGCCGAGTGGAGTGTGGCCCGCACGGAAATTCTCTACTGGGTCTTCGGGGGTGGCTGGGGCGGCGCGTGGGTCAGCGCCGACGGAGAGATCCGCTTCCCGTCTGTGGACTGGAACGGCGACGACGCCTCGCTTCATTACACCAGCGAACCGGGGTACGCCACCCCCCTGAGTAAGGAAGTCACGCGTTCCTTCCTCTCCGACGCGGGAGCCGATCCGGACCATTTCTTCAACATCCTGCGACGAGACACGACCGTGGACGGCCCGCTCCTGGGACCGTCGGGCAGCACGGAAAACCTGCGCGCGGAAATGGTTCTCTCCGGACCGGGCCGCCACCGCATGTTTCGCGCCCTGACCCACAACGACCACACCTACCAGATGCACCTGACCCCGCAGGAACGCGAATTGATCTACGATCCGGAGAAAGCCGGCCCGATCATCGCGCGCCTGACCGCCGTGCGCGCCCACTCGGCCCTGCAAGTGGACCGCCTGTTCGGACGTCTTCTGGCCGAGGCCGCCGAGACGGTCATTAACAAGGCGCTCGAGGACGGCTGCCGTCCGGGTGTCCCCATTTTTCTTGGGGGCAAACCCAGCTACGCCCTCCCCCACTTTGGCCCGACCTGTCAGCGCATCCTCGGGCACAAGGGGATTCTGAGTTACCTGCGTCCCTCCATCATCGACGACCGCGGCCTGAACGCCAACCTGGTCGGCGCAATCGTGCTGGCGGAAAAGTATGTGAGTCAGTTATAGGAGATTTACAAAGAGGACAAAATCGCGAAGTAAACGACACGAAAACCGCATTCTTTCGTGTTGTGTCGTTTATTTCGTGGTCCCAATAGCGGTTATTTTCACATGTTCAATCGCGTCCGGGTCTCAGGCTCAACGCAGCAGTCGGGCAGATTGCTGCGCATTCCCGCGCGCATTGGGCAAGGCCTTCGAGTAACTGTCCCCCGAACGGAACCGCCACCCGCGTGGGGAAACCGCGTCCCACAAAACTGAGCCCCCGCGCTTCCCCGGCCGCTTCGGCGACCCGCAGACACAAACCGCACAGGATGCACTTGCCGGGGTCATACACCACGTCGCCATGCGACAAGTCCGGCTCCATGCGACGGCGTTCCCCCTTGAAACGCTGCGGCTGAACGCCATACCGGGCGCCATAGTGACGCAACCGGCACGTGTTGCGTTTCACACAACTGCATTGCAGACACCGCGCCGCCTCCCGCTTCGGGTCGGCGTCGGTCGAAGCGGGAGCCTCCGGCGCGCCGGACAGAGCGAACAGCGCCCGATCTTCTTCCTCGGACGGCTCACGCGCCGCAAAATAGAGCGGTTTCTCCGGACCCGTCACCGGTTCTCCTGCCAGATACTGCCCAATCGAAACGGCCAGCGTGCGCCCCGCATTCACGGCGCGCACGACATTCTTTTCGTCCGGAATCACAGACGTGGCATGAAACAGATTCTCCGGTTTCAACTCCGCGGTCGAACTCGATCCCTTCCCTTTTTCTTTTCCGTCCGTCACCGGATCGGCCACCAGCACCGCATCAAACGCGGAAAGCATTTCGTCCAGAGAACGCCCTTCGCTCGCCTGTTTTCCACAGACAATCTCAGCGCCAAGACGCTCGATCAGCGCAATCTCGCCGTTGAGGAGTTTTTCCTCCAACTGTCCCTCCTGCGTCAACTGGCGCAGGGAGCCTCCGGCACGCGGAGCCTCTTCAACCAATCGGCACACGTGTCCCTCCTGCAACAGAAACCACGCAGCCGAGAGGGCCACGGGACCGGAGCCGAGAATCGCAACCGTTTTCCCGGAAGCCGCCTTTTTTCCCGGCAGCCACGGCGCGCCGCTCGCCATATTCTCCTGCGCCACGCGCCCGTGCAGGCACCGAATCGAAAGCGGCTCGTCGTAGCGCCGCCGCACGCAGGCCTTCTGGCAATACCCCGCACACACCGTCCCGAGCACACCCGCCAGCGGCAGACGCCGCGACAAAACCTCAAGCGCGCCGGAAGTGTCCCCTTTTTCTACCGCTTTCAGGAAAGCCGGGATGTCCAGACTGGCCGGACAAGCCATCGCGCAAGGCGCCTCGCAGCGACCCGCATGGTCTGAAAACAACAGTTCCAGTGCGGTCTTGCGCGCCTTCTCCACTTCGGCGGAATGGAACTCCACCTCAAGCCCCTGCGCCGCCGGCAAGGCACAGGCCGGTTGCAGGGATTCACTCCCCGTCACGCGAATCGCGCAGATGAAACAGGAGGTCTGGTGCGGCAGCCCTTCATGGTAACACAGCGAGGGGATCTCAATACCCGCCCGGCGCGCCGCCTGCAAAACCGTCATGCCGGCTTCCGCCTCGATCACTTGTCCGTCAATCTTGAATTCGATCATGGTTCATTCTTTCGTGTGGCCTGAGACACTCCGTCAACGCGCCCCGACATTTTCTACTTCCGGCTTAACCGGCGCGGCCACTTTGCGCGGCACAATCGCCACGGCGCCCTCGGGACACACATTGCGGCATCCGCCGCAGCGCACACACAACGTCGAGTTGATCTTGTGCTTTTCATAAGGTGTCGGCTCGATCGCCCCCACAGGACACTGCTGCGCGCAGAGCGTACAACCGATACAACCGGTCTGAACCTCGTACCGGATGAGCGCGGCGCACTTGCCCGCCGGACACGTGGCCGCATGGCCCGGCCTCGCGATGTGCGCTTCGTACTCGTTGCGGAAATATTGCAACGTCGTCAGAATCGGATTGGGCGCCGTCTTGCCCAACCCGCACAGACTGCCGTTTTTGACCTGGTGAGCCAGTTCCTCCAGTTCGTCCAGATCCTTCTGTTTCCCCTCACCCGCGCAAAGACGTTCGAGGATTTCGAGCATCCGTTTCGTACCCAACCGGCAGAACGTACACTTGCCGCACGATTCCTTCTGAGTGAAATCGAGGAAGAACCGCGCGATGTCCACCATGCAGGTCGTGTCGTCCAACACCACCAACCCGCCCGATCCCATGATGGCGCCCGTCTCGCGCACAGCCTCGTAATCAATCGGCGTATGCGCCATCCGCGCCGGAACGCAACCGCCCGAAGGCCCTCCCAACTGAACGGCCTTGAACTGACGTCCCGCCTCCTGGCCCTTTACGCCCCCGCCGATATGGTACACAATATCGGAAATCGTGGCGCCCATCGGCACTTCAATCAGACCGCCCCGCTCAATGCGGCCCGCCAGGGCAAACACCTTCGTTCCTTTGCTATGCTCGGTTCCCAACGCGGCAAACGCCTCGGCCCCGTGCCGAACAATCCACGGCAAGGAGGCATACGTCTCGACGTTGTTGACATTCGTTGGACAGTCCCACAACCCCTTCTGAGCCGGATACGGCGGACGGAAACGAGGCATCCCTCGCAGCCCCTGAATCGAAGCGAGCAGGGCCGTTTCCTCCCCGCACACAAACGCGCCCGCGCCCCGCATAACCCGAAGCGTCAAATCGAAGTCGCTTCCGAAAATACCCCGGCCCAGCAACCCGCGCTCTTCGGCCTGCGCAATCGCCCGCTCGATGCGTTGCACCGCCATCGCGTACTCGGCGCGAATATAGAGGTACCCCTCTTTCGCTCCCACTGCGCGCGCCGCGATCGCCAGCCCTTCGATGACCCGATGCGGGTACGCTTCGAGCAGCATTCGGTCCATGAACGCGCCCGGGTCGCCTTCGTCGCCATTGCAAACCACAAACCGACGCTCGCCCGGCGCTTCTCGCGTCAGACGCCACTTTCTGGCCGTCGGAAAACCCGCGCCGCCGCGCCCGCGCATCCCGGAACGCTCGACCATCGCAATGATCTCGTCGGGCGTCATCCCGTTCACACACTCGCGCAACGCATCGTAACCACCCGCTTCGATGTACTCCTCAATGTCAAGCGGGTCCAACTCGTTGCACTGGTCGGTGACAACCCGCACCTGCCGATCCAGAAACGCCCCACCGGGACCGTGTTTCGGATTCACTTCGTGGTCGTTGATGTCGTGCCACGCCTCGTCGTTGACCAACAGATCGATCGCGGTCGTCACGGCCCGTCCGATCTTACGCAGAAGCCCTCTGGGCTGGATGTTCTGACGCACAATCTGGATCGCGCGGCGTTCGTTGTTGTCGCCATACAGAATAGACTGCCCCCCCGGAGCCACCACTTCGACCAGTGGCACCCGGTGGCACATCCCCGTACACCCGACCGGCTTGACCACCACATCCGCACCCGTCTCGGCGGCCGCTTTCTCGAGCGCTTCGCACACCTGCATCGAACCACTGGCGATACAGCACGAGTTCAAGCCCACGCGCAGTTCCACCTCGGGCCGCCCCTTGGCTTTCCGATCCTGACTCTGGCGCCGCCGTTCCTCGCGTTTCTGATCGTGCAGACCCGCCGCCTCGTCGCGCAGGAATTGTTCGACGGAGTCCACGGCTTTGTTCGCGTCCAGGTGTCCAAACGTCACCCCGTCAATCAGCATCACCGGCGCCAATGAGCAACACCCCACGCACCCCACCCGCTCGACCGTAAAAAGGCCGTCCTCCGTGGTTTCCTCCTGGTCCTTGAGGTTCAGATGCCGACGGATTGCGTCCGTCACCAGCTCCGCGCCCGCCACATGACACGCCGTGCCGTGGCAGACCTGGATCAGGTGCTTCCCGGTTCCGTGGTGGCGAAACTGGGAATAGAAGGTCGAGATCCCGGCGATCTGCGCCGGTTTGATGTCGGTCGTGCGGCACACATGCTCGAGCGCCACACGCGGCAGATGGCGAAACTCCGTCTGCAAGGCCTGCAGGATCGGGATAGCCGACTCAGGCGAGCGCCCGCAGCGAGCGACAATCGCGTCGGTCGCGGTCAGAATTTCCTCATCCGTCAAACTGGCGGGTTTGTTCGTACACATGTCAGCTCCAGCCGCGCGTCAAATTGAGCCGCGCCGTCTTTCCTCTACTTCTGTGCCGCATCAGCGGCGGCCTCGACTGGCGCCCCCACGGCAACCAGACTCTTATTCGTCCGGATATAAATCTGATTGTCCGCAAACGCCGGGGTGGCCAGAATCGCCTCCCCGACTTCACCTTTACCGACCTGATGATATCCCTCGGCATTCAACTTGAAAATATAGGTCGTCCCATTGTCGCACGACAAATACACGCGCCCGCCCGCCAGAATGGGCGATGAAGACGTGGCGCTCGGAAGCGTCTTGTCCCAGAGCATTTTCCCCGTCTTCACGTCAATGCACGTCAACCCGTCCCCCGCCACCTGCACAAGGAACGTTCCATCGCTCACCGGACTCGAAGTGTCGGGCAGTCCATCCGTCCCCGTCCACAGCAGGTATTCCGTGTTGGTCGTGAGCTCGCCACTTCCACCGGGTTTGATCGCCATGAGCTGCGCGCCCGTGTTCGAGACAAACACAATCCCGCCCGCAAAGGTGGGCGACGGCGCCACATCGCCGCTCATGCCATCGCAGCGCCAGTACTCCTGGCCCGTTGCCGGATCGTAAGCCATAACGAACGGCGGCGCGCTGGTGATGAGTTCCAGACGCGTCCCCGTATTGATCAGAGACGGCGAAGTCCAGGAGTTTTTCACCGGGCGAGGCGTAGTCCACACATCCTCACCCGTGGCCGTATTCAAACCGAACAGTTTCGACTTCTTTTCCTCCACATCCATCCCCTGGTCGAACTGCACGATCAATGTTTTTTCATGCAAAAGCAACGACGCGGAATAGCCGTAGGTACTCTCCGGAGCGCCCAGGTGCCGCGCCCACACCTGAGTTCCCGCGTAGTCGAACGCAGCCACAACGCCGGTCGCGAAAATAGCATAGACCCGCTCGCCATCGGTCGCCGGAGTCGAAGCGGCGTATCCTGTCATATCCTCATAAACCGAAAATTCCTCGGGCAACGTCACCGGACAAACCACCTTCGAATCCCAGAGCAACGCGCCCGAAACCCGGTCGTAGCACGCCACAGACAACGTCTCCGACGTTCCTCCTGTGAGGAAAATCCGCCCACCCCACACAACCGGGGAACTCTTGCCCTTCAACGAGACATCCGTTTTCCACACGATATTCTGACTGGGCGGCAGAGGCGCAACCGCCGTAGCCGACGTAGTCTGGGCTGACGCGGCGCCAGCCGTCTCAGCCGACGGCGCAACCGGCAGACTCCAGGTCGTCGGCCAATCCCCGTCCGCAGCCAGACCGATATTCCCTGCCCCGCGAAACTCCGGCCAGTTCTGTTTGAACAGTTTGTCACCCGGCACGGAAGGAATTCCAGAGGCAACTTCCTCTTTTTCACGATCCAGATGCGAAGGGATCAAAATCCACAGCGCGGCCAACGTCGCCAACCCCACACCGCTGACAATCCCGACGGTAAGAATCCCCGTTCGGCGCTCGCGCCCCCAGGACTTGTTCTGACGGGCACGCACATCGGGGTCCAACACCGACGGCGTCGGCTTGGCCGAGAGCGACTCGTACCAGCGCGCCGAAGCCACAAAACCGATACCCATCAGGAGCATAATCCACCCCGCCCAGGCGAACTTGCGGCGATTCCCGAAATACTCGCGCCGCAGTTCCTTGTCCTCTTCACGCAATTGATTCTGCGCGACGGCAAACTTCGCCGCCTGCGACTTGTCTTCGGAGAATTTGACCACTTCCTTCTTTTTCTGCGGAAGCGACTGCGTCGTCAGGAGGCCCACCGAAGTGTCCCGGAAATATGCGGCTCCCAGGAGCCAGGCAAAAACTTGAAGCGAGATTCCAAAAACAATGACCAGAAAAAGAGCGATCGTCCGTGACTTATCCATGAAGGGTATCCTGTGTTGTATGAGAAATAACGCCGCGCTCCGGCAGATGCCCGGTCGCGACCACGGCTTCGAGTTCCTCGAACCGTCCCAGCCGTTTGTGTTCGATCGGGCAAGCCAGATAACACCGGCCGCACGCCAGGCAATGCGCCTTGTCGGCTTCGTAAAATGTGCCTCGCCGCGCAATAAACAGATTCAGCAACTTCAATCCCGCCACCAGACCGCACCAGAGACCGAACAGAAGCGACCCGATCCGAAACCGGCGGTGGATTTCCCGGGCCTCTTCGTACAATTGATTCGGAGCAAGCCCCAACGTCCGGACGGCCTGCATTTCGAACGAGTTTTTTTCCTGGTCGAGTCGGATCTTTTCTTCAACCGACTCGGCCTTCAAGTCCCGCGATTCCTGCGCAAACAACTGCTCGGCCATTCGCACCGCATAATGTTGGCGCGCAAAGGCGGGCGCAGCCAGATACCCCGCCGCGCTTCCCAGCATGCAAAGCAGAAGAAGCAGAGACAAACCCCGCCAGAACTCCCGATGGTTGCGTATCATGCGCCCTCCTCCGAATCCTTGCCCCCTTCACGCACCGCGCCGAACGGGCAAGCGTCCCGGCACAAACCACACACCACACACTCGGCTGGCGAAATCGAGGTGCGCTTCACGGAAAAACGCGCAAAGAACCCCAACAACGCGCCATAGGGACACAAATACCGACAATAGGGCCGCCCCACGAAAAGCGAAAGCGCCACCACCAGGGCGCTCCAGATCCAGATGGGATAACTCGCGGAGAAACGAAAGATAGGAACAATCGGATCATACCGGCAGATCAGGTAGGTCGTCCCGGTCGCGGCCAGCAACACCGCCAGGCCCAGATAGAAATACCGAAACAAACTCAACCCATGATCCAACCAACGCGGCACCCGCAACGGCTTGATCAGCACCAGATCCTGCAAGGCCCCCAGCGGACAGACCCCCGCGCAAAACACCCGTCCGAAAAGAAGCGAAAACATCAACGGCAGTCCAAAGAAAGCCAACACTCCCCACGGCAGCACGAATGAACTGTCGAACAACGCCTGCGCCACATTCTGAATCGAACCGATCGGGCAGACGCACCCCTTGCGGTAAAATCCGAAATACAGCACCGAAGCGATGGACAAAAGGAGCATCCGGCGGCGACTGCGCCACCGCAGCGCGATCAGAGACGCCAACGTCAACCCCACCACCAGCGCGCCCAGATCCACCCATCCCAACCACCCCGCGCGAGCCGGCGCCTGCGAGGAACTCGGATACACATACTCGCTGCCCAGGTCCGGCGGGGGAAAACGATCCACCGCGCTCGCCGCTTCGACCCCATGCGGCCAGAAACAAAAAATCAGAAAACACGCCACCGGCACAAACCACCGCAATCGGATCAAGACTCGCCTCCCAGCCGGGGAAGATACGGCTTGGAGGCCGGCACCCGCACAAAAGCGTTTCCTGGACACGATTTTACGATCGAACACTCGTTGCAATGCACACATACGTCGTGCCGCACCTGCAAATAGAGCGAACCGTTGCCAAATTGGGTACATCCCTTCACACAGCGCGCGCACCCGACGCAACGCAGTTCGTCAATCTCATACTGGAAATACGGATCGGTCACAAACTTGCGCTTGATCGCTCCCGCCGGGCAGATCTGATTCTCCGCGCCTTCGTCCAGCGCCACGCGCTCCGTCTCGAAAAAACCCGTGCAGAAGTTGCAATATCCACACATGCGAAATTCATGGAAACACCGCACCGCCGACTGATCCAACACACACTCGGTGGCACAACGGCCGCACTGCGTACACTTCATCGGGTCAATCTGCCACACGGTGCCTCCACGCACATTCCGCGCGCCCAGACTGCCCAGAATACCCCCAAGCAACAGGAAACTGGCGCCCTGTCCCACGCGCGTCAGAAACTCCTGACGGGAGATTTCCTTCTGCTTCCTCATCCCTTCGCTCCCTTTCCGGCGCTCGGTTCGAGCCGGTAAAAACGCACCTGATTCGCCTTCGGTTCCGCCACGGCGATCCGCCCCGCTGCATCCACGGCCACATCCAGACCCGCCACTCCTGCCGAGAACGCGTCCGGACCCAGAAACGCCAGCAATTTGCCCGAACTGGAGTAAGCTTTCAACCTCGGAATCCCCTTTTCGGTCGTCACACAGACCCCCTCGGCCAGGAACGCAAAATTCGTCGGATTGCAGCATCCGGAAAACTGATGCGGCGCCGTCCCATACTCACCCCACTGTTCCTGAATTTTCCAGTCCGAGTCGTACCGTTCCAGACGATGCTCCGCCGTATTGGCCACCCAGAGGCGACCCTGATGGTCCAGAGCACAGTCAAAATAGGGACTGGGAATATTGAACCCGCCCTGACTTTCCACAAAATCGCCATTCAGCGAGTAACAGTGGACCTTGCGATTCCCCGCGTCGCAGACATAAAGCGCGCCGCGTTTCGGTTCCACCACAAGCCCTGTCACGTACTGGAGTTGCCCGGCTTCCCGCCCTTCGGTTCCCCACGTCAGAACCGACTGACCCGACGCGTCAAACTTGGCGAGACTCACCTTCAACCCCACATACACCATCCCCTCGTCATCCACCGCCACGCACCGCGCCACGTCCGAGACCGTCAGGACACGCAATTCTTTCCCCTGCGGGTCGTAAACGCGAACCGATTTCGCCACCGCGACATACAGATTGCCCTTCGTGTCAAACGCCACCCCGAGAGGCGAATCCTTCCCGAAGGAAATCGGTACTCCCACCGGTTTGAACTCATTCGGCAGGTTCAAGCCCTCGGCGGTCGTTCCCGCCTTGGGATCGGCGGCCAACGCCGCCTTTGCGGCTCCCGTCCCAACCGCGGCAACCCCCACGCTGGCCGATTTCAAAAAACACCGTCTGTTAACCGGAAAACGCATGATCCACCCCTCCTCTTCCCGGCCCCTTGACCGGATTCCGCCTCCGCTCATGCTCCCAGATCGAGACAGAACATCCGGGTCTCGTCGCGCAGCAACAACCGCCCCTCGACCAACGCCATGGGCGCCCACGCGAAATGACCCGGCAAGACCTTTGCCTTCGCCAGTTCCTTATATCCACCTGGACTGGCCTGGAGCATAAACAACGTTCCTGTCTCCCCGTCCAGCGCCAGAATCATCCCATCGCAAATCAGGTACGACCCCAACTCGAAGTTCGTATCGGTCCCGCTCGTCCAGACCCGCTGGCCCGTATCCGGATTCAGACACACCATTTTGGTCTTGTTGTTCTGGCGCGTGTCCACGCCATAGAGGCGCCCCTCGTAAAACACGGGCGTGTGCTGTTCCGAACCGAAACCGGCGGGCTTCAGACGGTACAATTCTTTCGGCGCGATCGTCCCGTCGGCGCCACTCTCCAACCGCACCATGCACGCGCCAACGCCATACCCGCCACAGAAGAAAAGACGATCCTCTCCCGCCCAGACAGGGGACGGAACGTTGCCGTCCTTGATTTTCCAGTCGGGCTTCGTCCACAAAACCTTGCCTTCTTTCGCGGACACCCCCACCACGCCATTCCCGCACCAGTACACATACTGGCGCTGGCCCTTGAACTCGATCGAGAGAATGGACGAATACGTCATCCCTTCCATATTCGGCGCGTTGGCTTCCCACACCACCTTGCCCGTAGCCAGTTCGACCGCCATCATCAACGGCTTGGCGCCCGGCGCCAGAATCACCTTGTCCCCGTCAATCAACGGGCACTGGCTGCCATACCACAACGGCACCACCGTACCATTTTCCTTGACCAGATCTTTTTTCCACACCAGTTCGCCCGTCGCGGCCTTCAGACACAGGACATGACACTTCGGCCCCAGGGTGACCACATACTCGTCCGTCACCGCCGGCACAATACGCGACATGCCGTGGTTGTACTTCACCGACGCGGAATAGGTATAACGCCAGATTTCCTCGCCGGTATCGAGCGAAAGGCACCGGACCACGTCCTCTTCCTTCGTGCGGTCGTAGTCCATCACAAAAACCCGGCCCTGATGCACCGCCGCGCCGGCGTGACCCGGCCCCAACTCCACATTCCACAACGCGGTCGGACCACCCGCGGGCCACGTCTTGGCCAATTTACGCTGCGGGCGCGCAATCCCGTCGCGCTGCGGACCGCGGAACTGGGGCCAACTGCCTGAAAACGTGGACGGCTTTCCTTTGCCGGGAATCAGGGTGCCCGGGTTCGCCATCTGCTTGACTTCCTCTGTGGGAATGTTCTGTTCGACGGCCACCCGCAATTCGCGCTCCGCCGGATCTTTCGCATCCAGCCGGAAAAAATACGCCACAGCCGCGATGCACAACACCAGCGCGCCGACCGGCAGCAAGATCAAGAGTTTATTGGATACTCGCGTGGAAATGGCCGCTACCCCCCTTATTGTTCAGTCCCCCCACAACATACTCGTCTTCTTACCGTACCACGCTCCCTGTAAATAGGCCACAGCAAACCGTACATTTCGGTAATTTTCCACGCGTGAAAAAGGCACAGCGCTTTCCCACCCACCAGGCCGCCATCATTTTCTTACCGAAATTTGCTTTTGACAAAAAACCGCTGGAACCGCACATTCCAACAACTTTTTCCCTCGTGAAAAACAAGTGCCCTGTTTCCTTCTCCACCTTGAACTTGATCTCCGAAAAAATTGGTGATACGCTCCATTTCCGGTGAATCATGATGGACCAGACGAACAGCGCCCACCCGCCTCAAATGCGTATCACGCCAGACCTTCTGGAATACGCCTACCGTCAGGGTATTTTTCCAATGGGCGACCCAGAAACCGGCGAAATCAACTGGTACCAGCCCGAACCCCGGACCATTCTGGACCTCGAGACATTCCACGTGCCGCGCCGCCTGGCCAAAACCCTGCGCAGCGGCAAATTCCAGTTTTCCATCAATCAGGCCTTCCGAGAGGTCATGCTCCACTGTTCGCGCACCCACGAAGACCCGGAACAGATCTGGATCACGCCTGAAATCATCGAAATCTACTGTCAGATGCACGAACAGGGAAAAGCCCACAGCGTCGAAGCGTGGTGTGGCGGCCAACTCGCCGGGGGACTTTACGGCATCGCACTGGGGGGTGCGTTCATGGGGGAATCCATGTTCCACACCGTCCGCGACGCCTCGAAAGCCAGTCTGGCGTTTCTGGTCCACCACCTGCGCGCCCAGGGGTTCACCCTCCTCGACACCCAGTTCCCCACCGACCACCTCGCGCAGTTCGGCATTGAGATGATTCCGCACACCGAGTACCTGAACCGCCTGCGCGAAGCGCTTGAGCGCACCTGGGTCCGATTCGTCCCCGAGGAAACCATCCCCCTTGCCAAGTCGCCCGTCTCCGAATAGAATCGTTCTATTCGGTGGGAACAAGCGCCGTTGCACCCTTTTCCCGGAGTTTTCCCCCCATGCGCCTGCGTTTCAGACTCTCACTCGTCCCCTTTTTGTGCTTCCTGAGCCTGAATTTCAGCGCTGCGGCCCAACAGGCTGTCCTCCGCATCGCCAGCGACAATTGCCTCTTCACCGAAGGCGATCTGGCGCGCCTCGAACTGCCCCCTCAGGCGCAGGGGCGCTGGATGCTGCTCGATGGCCTGGGAAAACAACTCCGGTACGGCCAACTCGCCGATGGAGAACATGTCCTTTACTTTGGCGGCCTGAAAAACGGGATCTACTACCTCTTCTGGTGGAACCGGCAGGACTGGACGCCCGATCTCGACACGCAGACGGCGGACCGGCTCAGTTTCCTGCTGCTCCCCAAACCACCGGACCCACCGGGAGACCCTTTCTTTGCAGCCAATCAGCCCGGTCTGGCCGCCGACCTGAAAGCGGGGCGAAACACCCCCGACTCCGACTATGCGTTTACCCTCAACGCCCTTGCGCGCCTGGGGATCCGGCGTCTGCGCACCAGCCTGGCGCACGCCGACCTGTGCGACCCGGCCAAACCCGGGGAAACCGACTGGCGCGTCTTCGACCAGTTCACCAACGACACCGCAGCCCGCAACATCCGCTTCATCGCCCTTCTGGGAGGGGCCTCAAACCCCTCTCAGGCAACCGACGCCCCCCCTCCCAATGCGGAGGAAAACGCCGCCTACCTCCAGGCGCTCCTGATGCGCGACGGACTCAAGACCGACGAATTCGCCCTCTGGAACGAACCCAACGGTCCCTCTTTTCCGGGGGATGCCACCGCTTGGGGGACACTCGCTCAGATGGAGTACAACGCCATCAAGATCCGCTCGCGCCGCGCCACGGTGGCCCTGGGGGGCATCGCGCCCGTCTCGACCAAACCGACCTTCCTGCCCGACCTGTTCAAGAACCCCGAAGCCCGACTTTTCGACGTGCTCGACTTCCGGGCCGACGGCGCCCTCTCCGACGCGAAAAAAATCAACGCCCTCCTCGACCAACTCACGCGCGACACACCCTTCGCCCTCAAGCCGCGCGCCATCAGCCACGCCGCCTTCCCCTGCGCCAACAACAGCATCCGCTACGAACGCCTCCAGGCCAGCGAAACCCTCAAGAAACTCATCTGGGCGCGGTACCACAACTTCCACTATTTCACCGCCGCCCAACTGCTCGACCCGACGGACGACAAAGCAGGAGCCGGTCTCTTCGCCCGAACCTCCGCCGGACCCGACCCCGGCCAGCCCCGCCTTCAGGCGCTCGCCTGGGTCACGGCCCTCCAGCGCCTCTCCAACGCGCAACCCACGGAGAACTGGGCGTTCGAGAGTCAGGACCTGGAGGTCTATTCCTTCTCGCGTCAGAAAGAAACCATCCTCGCCGCCTGGATCCCCCAAGAGCGCCGCGCCGGAGGGAAACGATCGGTGGCCTCGTTCCACTGGCCCGAAGGCGCCCAGGCCGAACTCTACGACCTGACCGGCGAACGCGTCACCTCGCAACGCCTCAAGTCCCACACCGGCGGCTGGCGCTACGTCCTCCTCGACATCGAGCCGCTCTACATTGTGATTCAGGCCCCGGCGGCAGAGGTGACGTGGTAAAGCCACCAACTACCCATCCCTATCAGTCTGATCCGTCCGATCAGTCCTATCGCCATCCTTACCGCCTCCAAGATCGTCCTTGACTCTATCGGCCCGAAAACCCGATAGTTTTACGTTTGAGTGAGGGGGGAAAGAAAGGAACCTGGGGCTCTTCATGGAAAATTCGACAACCGACGCCGGTGCGGGCACCCCTCCCAAGACCACGGTACACACCGTCGCCCGGGCCGCCGGACTCCTGATGGTGGCCAACCTGAGCAGCCGGATTCTGGGACTGGGACGCGAATCCGTCATCGCGATCGTGTTTGGCTTGAACGCCCAGACCGACGTGTACCGTCAGGCGTTTCGCATTCCGGATCTTTTGTTTTTCCTCCTGGCGGGGGGCGTTTTCTCCTCGGCCTTCCTTCCGGTCTTCTCCAAATACCTTTCCGAGGGGAAGGAAGACGACGCATGGGAGGTCTTCTCGACCATCACCACGTTTCTGGCGTTGTTCATCGGCGCACTGGTAATATTGGGCGAAGTCTTCACCGAACCCCTGATGTGGGTGGTGGCGCCCGGTTTCAGTCCGGAGAAAAAGGCCCTCACCGCTCACCTGACTCGCATCATCCTGCCGGGCCAGATCAGTTTCTTCCTCGGCGGCGTCTTCATCGCCGCCCTCAACGCCCGCAACCATTTCATGGCGATGGCCCTCGCCCCCAACATCTACAATCTAAGCATCCTCCTCGGCGCTTTTCTGCTAGGCCCGTACCTGGGCGTGGAAGGGATGACCTGGGGGGTGCTGGTGGGCGCCATCGTGGGCAATTTCATCGTGCCGATCTACAGCCTGCGTCGGATGGGCGCGCGGTACCACTGGTCGTTCAACCTGCGCCATCCGGGGGTCAGACAGATTGGCAAACTGGCGCTGCCGGTTCTGCTGGGCCTGGGACTGCCCCAAGCCTACAGCTTCATCAACGGGATCTTCGCCTCAACAATGGCCGACGGGGTAGTCTCGGGACTCGAGAACGCCAACAAACTCATGCAGGCGCCGTTGGGGGTTGTCGGTCAGGCCATCAGTATCGCCGTGTACCCCACGCTGGTAGCCCTGGCCATCGCAGGCAAACGCGACGAAATGCGCCACGCCTTCTCGCGCGGCCTCAAGACTCTCTGGTTTCTCAGTATCCCGATTTCCCTGTTCCTCATGGTCTTCGCGACCGACCTCATCGCCATTCTGATGCAGTACAATATGTTCACCGCCGCCAACACCGAACTCACCGCCCAGATGCTCGTCCTGCTCTCGATCGGGATGTTCGCTTTTTCGAGTCAGTCCCTGCTCAACCGCGCGTTCTATGCGGTCCAGGACACCCAGACGCCGATCCTGGTCGGAACCGGCTCGACGGTAATTTTCATCGGACTGAATTACGCCCTCTCCAAGCTGTGGCAACACCAGGGTCTGGCCCTGGCCGGATCGATCGCCGCCATGATCCATGTGGTCTGGATGCTCCTGGTTCTGCGCCGCCGCACCGGCCTGTACGTCGAGGGGTTGGGTTTGTCGCTAGTGAAGATCCTGACCGCATCGGGCCTCGCCGCGGCGGCGGGCTGGGGCGTGCGGTTCCTGATCGGAACCCACCTCGGCGGGTACCTCACCGCCTCCTGGCAGATGGCGCTGGCCAACCTCCTGGTCGCGGGTGGCGCGGGCACGGCGATCTTCCTGGGAGCGGCTCGACTCCTCCGGTGCGAAGAACTCCAGAGCGCGCTGGAAATCCTCAGACGGAAACACAGCCAGGCTGCCAAGATACCGAAAACGCCCGAACCGGCCGCCACAGTTTGATTCGCGAATCAACAAGACCCAGATTGCTGGGTAAGGCCACAACCAATATGTGAACCTCGAAAAACGTGAAAACGCGAACCTTCTTGTTTTCGCGCTTTTCGCGTCGTTCGCGGTTCCTGCTTTTCTACTACCTCCCCATCCAGACCGGGATAGACTGAATACGTTGAAGAAGCTTGATTCAGGAACCGAAATCCCCCATATTTTACATGAGGCAGGAGACCTCGATTTCTTCCGGGAACGGGTGAAACGCGAGGAGAGACGATGTTCCGGGAAAGGAACACCCGAAACATGAACCCCCACATCAAGATGGATCGAGAGACCCTGTGTGAATTCTGCCAAAAATGGCGGGTCCGGGAATTCTCGCTCTTCGGCAGCGCCTTGCGGGACGATTTCGGTCCCGCAAGCGATCTGGACTTTCTGGTCAGCTTCGAGCCAGAAGCCGGGTGGGATCTGTTTGATCTGCTCGAAATGCAGGTGGAACTCGAAACCCGCCTGGGACGGCCTGTGGATCTGGTGGAAAAAGAAGCGATGCGCAATCCCTGGCGGAAACGCGAGATTCTGCGCACGCGTGAGGTGCTTTATGCGGCCTGATTCGGACGACATGGCGCGTTTGTGGGACATGCTCGATGCCGCCCGGGCGATTGTCCAGTTCATCGAAGGCCGCAGATGGGCATCCTGATTACTTTAGCGGCTATTCTGTAGATTCGTGGGACGTATCCCAGGGAAAGATACCCCTTCTATTCTGATGCCCCCATAAAAGTACATTTCGGCTAAAAGGAATTCTCTTTCTTGATCGTAAAGTGTCCTAAAAGTGAAAATTTCCGGATTTTCCCCTTCAAAAGGAACCGTATTTATCTCTTTGCTACATATCTCATGAAATACATCAACTTCTCTTACTATTTTATGATCTGGTGTACGGATTTCTCCAAAAACAGCATACACAGGGTAGGATGGTCTTACTCTATGTTTGTAAAACCAGAGCCCACGACATACTGTTACTGCCCATCTCATTAATCGCTGCAAATCCACCTCAAAAGTTCCCATTTCTATACCAAAGAAGTCCACCGGGACCACATGCAATGCCAACTTCTTACCCAACTCCGGTTTTTTCTTTAACTTGGAAATTGCCAATTCAGATCCAAATCCATTTTGTCCCCTCACCATCGAAATACATAGCCAAGCATATTCATCATCCAGAGTTCGACTTGAGTTACATGTAGAACAGGCCGGGACAGTTATCAGTTGCTTTTTAAGTATAGCCTCTTTTGTACGGATATTCTTCCACTCTGTGAGGTTCCCCCCGTCCATTGGACAGGGATCGGGTAGGATTAAGGTGTGACGCCTGACGACCCGATCATGTTTTTTTCTCGCTTATTTGACGGAAGGGGCGGTCGGGGTCGGTTCCCGCGTCCCGTCCCCTTCGCGTCGTTTTGAGGGCATCTTTAACCTACCATTCGGCGCTGATCGGATCAATTCATTTGGTCAGCGAAATCTCTGTTTTGCTGCTTCGCAGTCTCAAAGCCGTTCGCCCAGTGAACCTCCTGGGGCGTGCGGTAGCCAAGCGACTGATGCGGCCGCTGCGTGTTGTAGAATCGGAAGTACGCCCCGAGCGCCTTGTCCGCAGCGGGCGGGTCCGCATACTCGCACAGGTACACCTCCTCGTACTTCACGCTGCGCCACAGGCGTTCCGTGAAGATGTTGTCGAAGCAGCGGCCCCGCCCGTCCATGCTGATCCGGATGCCGCTCTCCTCCAGCCGTTTCGTGAACGCCCCGCTGGTGAACTGCACGCCCTGGTCGGTGTTGAAAATATCGGGACACCCCAGACGCAGCGCCTCGTCGAGAGTCTCGACGCAAAACGAGGTGTCGAGCGAGTTCGAGAGCCGCCACGCCAGCACGTAACGGCTGAACCAGTCGATCACCGCCGTCAGGTAGAGAAAACCGCCCGCCAGGCCGATGTACGTGATGTCGGACGCCCAGACCTGGTTGGGGCGCACGATCGGCAGATCCCGCAGCAAATACGGGTACTTCTTGTGCTGCGGCGCGCTGTGGCTCAGGCCCTTGCGCGGCGCCACGGCCCGCAACCCCATCACCCGCATGAGCCGCTCGACCCGCTTGTGGTTGATCGGCTGGCCGAGGGTGCGCGAGAGGTGCGCGGTCATCTTGGGCGAACCGTAGAACGGAAAGCAGGTGTAGATCTCGTCGATCCGGCGCATCAGTTCCAACTCCTGAGGGTCGCGTTCCACCGGCTGGTAGTAGTAGGTCGAGCGCGGCAGACCGAGCAGGGCGCACTGGCGCGAAATGGCCAGTTCCCCGTGCCCCGGCTCCACCAGCGCCCGCGCCTGGCCGGGGTCAAGCGCCGCACTTTTTTTAGCCAGTCGAGTTCCACCTTGAGCCGTCCGATCTGCTCGTAGAGTTGGCTGGTCTCTTCCGCCTCCTTTCCCGGCCGCTTGCGCCGGTCGGCGAAAGCCCCGCTCAGGGATTCCACCGCCTGCTTCTTCCACATCACCACCTGGTGGGGATGGATGCCGCGCTCGCTGGCAATCTCATTGATCGTCCGCTTGCCGCGAATTGCCTCCAGTGCCACCTCCGCCTTGAAAGACGCACTGAAACGTCGCCTCTTTTCGCTCATTTTCCCCACTCCTTCCTGGACACAAGCCTAACAGAATACCACCTTAAAGGCCTGTCCAGTTTTCGGGGGGAACTTCACTGGAAAGAAACATTTGGGAGGGATATGGTCCTTTGTTATACCCGGATTTCCACAAAGATAACAAGTTTCAGTCATGGATAAACCTCCCACTCACAAAAACAGGTAAGTTCAAACAAAAAAACTTTTGCCCTGACTATCACATTCCACTTCTGATGTACCACATCCGAACTCGGGGGCAATACAACTATTTTTCTTCATCCTCCGGATTGAAATCAACCCACGCGGCGTCGTTCATGTAGGCGGTGGCGTAGGCGTAGGTCATGCGGCCCTCGCGGCCTTCGTTGTTCGTGTTGCGAAAGAGGAACGTCCCGCCGCCCGGTTGCGCCGGGTCGTCCCGATACCCGACGATCAGGACACTGTGCCCGTCGAACACCCCCTCGGGCGGGGGCGTTTCGAGGATGTCGTCCTTCCCCTGCACGGGGTTGTGGGGCCAGCGGAATCCGCCGCAGACCGGCCACTGGCGGTCGAGCGTCTGTTTGATCCGGTCCAGTTCCTTTTCGCTCAATCCGGTCTTCGGGTCCCACCGTTTGATCCAGTGCAGCCGGTAGCCGACCTGTTGCATCTGGCTTGCATGCTCCTTCGCTTCCGGGCTGGGAGCGCGGTTGGGGTCGAATTCGTTCTGGTAGGGCATGTCCGTTTCCGGGCAGACGCCGTAAGCCTTGAACCCCTTCCAGAGCTCCGCAAAGAAACCGCCGTCGTGTACTCGCCCCGCAGCCTGATTCGCGGCCCAGTTGAGAAACTCGACACTGAGCGGCGTTGCCTGCCCCCGCTTGCTGGCCTGGGCGTATTCGAGCGCGCCGGTCAGGACAAAGACCGAGCAGGTGCCACGTTCCCCCTGAACGCGCGGACCGAGACCCCACTTCTCAAAAGCCGGACGGAGGTCGGCGGACCCCGTCACAGGCTCGGCATCGGCGGACCGAGCCACCCGCATCGTCGCGAAAAGCCCCAGAAGCAGAAACACCGCGACCTTCCCGATTCGACACCCCGTTCGCGCAAAACCTGTTGCCCCCATGAAACAGCCTCGATTCCTCAAACTTTGAGTACCCCGCATGACCCGTTGCTCTCAGCAGAATACCGAAAACCGATTTTTTCAACCACTGAATACACCGAACACACGGAAACAACGCTCTTTCCGTGTGTTCGGTGTATTCCGTGGTTCATAAAATGCGCGACAGACAAAAGGCGGCCAGGCGATTTCAAGCCGACTGGACCCGCGCCTGCCGCCAGAGGCGAACGCCCGACACGAGGAACCAGACGCCGAGCGCGAGAATCGCGGCGCCACAGAAAAGGATCAGGCCCTGATACATCCAGTCGGTGAATATCCGGCGGCCCGTGATCAGCAGGACCCCGACAAACCCGTACCAGGCAAAATCGGCGCCTTCGTGGCCCAGATAGAACACCAGATACTCGAGGGGATTCCGAGGCGCCAGGTGAGCCAACTGCCCCACGCCGATCGTCGCCCACCACCCGGTGAAATACGGGTTGGCGGCGCTGACACAGGCGCCCGCCAGCACCAGTTTGAGAAACGAATACGCTTCCTTGCGATCGGCGGAGAGGGCCAGACTCATCCCCGCGACATGGCGCACCATGTCCCACCCCATCCACAAGAGCGCCATCCCCCCGACCACGCCGATGAATCCCCGTACGCGCGACCGTTCGAGCACGGAACGCAATCCCAGCACCAGCAGCGCCACCAGAACCAGCTCCAGCAAAGCATGCCCGGCCAGGATGCCCAGCACGGCCCGAAATCCCTGAACCAGCGTCTGCTCGATTGTCACAGCCAGCAGCGACCCCGGCATGACCGCCCCGGAAAAACCCGTCACAAACGCCAGCATCCCCAGGCGGCCCACCCGCCAGAACGGCTTGGCCCCCACCTCTTCTGAAACCAGCCGACTTTCCGGGACTGCGGAATCCGCTGTCCATTCCGGGCAATCGCCACAGGGGTCATTCATCGGGAAACCGTCCTTTCGTGCCCCCCGCAACAGGTGTCTTAGGGGTTACGTATAGAATCTTCCACTTCGCCGGGAATCGCAAATCAAAAAAGACACGGGAACCGTTACGCGTTTCAGAAAAGAACAACCGCCGAAAAGCGCCATCGCTTTTCGGCGGTTGCCAGTCTTGAAAGAAAAAGAGCCGGATTTTCCGAATCGGGAACCCTGAACTGCCGCCGATCATCCGAAGACGGCAGGCCAGTGGAAAACGTCATCCGGGAAACCCTGAGGGAAACGTCCTTAGAACGTCACGCCCGTGCGTTTCAAAAACTCTTCGACCCCCACCTTTTCGATCGTCCGCAACGCAGCGGTACTGACCTTGAGGCTCACCCAACGCTTCTGCGAAGCGATGTAGAGCCGCTTGGTCGTGATGTTCGCCTTCTGCAAACGCTTCGTGTGGCGGTTCGAGTGGCTGACGCTATTCGCCACGTTATTCTTCTTACCAGTCAATTCACAACGATGAGCCATGATTCTTCCACTCCTGAGAGGTTCCGACGCTTCGCGGACACAATCTGTACTTACTCCCTGCCACCCATCCAAGGGCGTAAGGACCGCTGAGTGTACCAAGTTGACGGCGGAATGCAAGTTCTTTTTTGAACGCCCGCGGCATTTTTTCTCATTTTTTCAGTTCCAGCCCACTTTTTTCAGATTCATCCCGATCAAAATCCTCCTGCGTTCTCCCTGCGGCTTCCATTGCAAACCGGGTGCAGCTATGCTACATCTAAAAAAGTGACAAACCGGGAAGCCGCCGTATCCTCGTTTCACACGGATCGCCGACCGGGATAAACGGGTGGAACCGCCGGTGCAACCAGTCCGCATTTGAAACCACCCGACCTCGAACTCAAGGGAGTAATTTTTCAATGGATTTCCGAACGGCAAAAGCAGCCAGACTCCAGAACGGTCTCCTTCTCACCGGCATCCTTCTGCTTTGCGTGTGCGCTTACCTCGTGGCCACGATTGACCAGCGGGTGCGGGCCACGGAGAAAATCAAAGACAACAAGGTCGGCAAGGAAACCGGCGCCAAGGTGGCGGGAAAAGACTTCGCCGAGAAATACCAGCGCTTCTCGGAAGTCATGGCGGAAGTCATAGTCCATGTCGAGGAGAACTATGTCGAGGACGTGGACCCCGACCGCGTTTTCAAAGCCGCTCTGAACGGGGTTTTCGAAGCCCTCGACACCCACAGCGGCTACCTGACCTCGGACAGTTTCCAGAAACTGGAACAATCCATCGAGGCGGACTTCTCGGGGATCGGTGTCCATATCAACCTCGACCAGAACGGTCTCCTGACCGTCATCTCTCCGATCCCCGGTTCGCCGGCTGCGCGTGTGGGAATGCGCGCCTGGGACCGAATCATCGAGATCGAGGGGGAATCCACCGAGGGTCTCAGTTCGACTGAGGCCGTCAAACTCCTGACCGGCCCCACCGGCACGAAGGTCAATATCACCGTCTTCCGGCCCAGCACAAAAGAACGCCTCCCCTTCAGCATCGTGCGCAACCGCATCAAGATCGAGAGCGTGTACTCGAACGTGGACGAAGCGGACTATGTGACGCCGTTCTTCAAGTACCTGCTCGAAAACCACATCGGCTACATCCGCCTGACTCAATTCAACGAAACCATTACGGAAGATCTCGAGAAGGTTCTGGACAAGATGAACAACCAGAAAGTTCAGGGGTTGATTCTCGACGTGCGTTTCAACAGTGGCGGCCTGCTCAACGAGAGTATTGACGTCAGCAGTCTGTTCCTGAAAAAGGGCCAGATGATCGTGGCGACCAAGGGCCGCCTGAAGGAACAGAACAAGGAGTACACTTCCCCACGCGATCAGAAGATTGACTGGCCCATGATCGTGCTGGTGAACGAAGCAACGGCCAGTGCCAGCGAAATCCTGGCGGGCGCCCTGCAAGATCACAAGCGCGCCATTCTGGTGGGACCGGAAGGGAAAAACACCTACGGCAAGGGGCTGGTTCAGACCATCACCCCCATGCGCGTTTCGCTCGAACAGGATGAGAACTCCAACGACCTGCCCAACGCCATTCGCCTGACCACGGCCAAGTACTACACCCCCAACAACGCCGGCCCCGACGGCAAGAGTATGCACCTGGTCGGAATAGAGCCGGACGTCCATGTCGAGGTCTCCGACGCCCAGTATGAAAAACTCCTGACAAAAGGCTTGCTTCTGGGCGACCCGGTGATGGTCGAGTCCGACAAGGAAAAATCCGCCGAAGCCAAACCGACAGGCGAAGCCGCCAAAGAGGGCAAACCGGAGGAGAAGACCGCCGGGGACACTCAGACAGAAAAACCCGCCGACTCCAGGGACGCCGAGACAAAGAAAGAAAGCGCCCCGGACACCGAAGCGAAAGACGACAAGAACGCTTCGGTTGAGTCCGAAGACGAAGAGGGCGGTCTGGATGAAAAACTGCTGAAACCCACCATGACCGAAGAGGATGAGAGCGTTCCTTTCTACATGCGCAAGAAACGTCAGCCCGCCAAGAAACACCCGGTGACCGAAGACGCTCAACTGCGTTACTCGGTGGATCTGATGCACGGCCTGCTGTTCAGCAACAGCCATGATGACAAAAAGTAAACCGGCTGACTCCGCATTACCGCGTTCGACCTGGAAAAGAAGGGCCCTGCATGGCGCAGTGGTCCTTCTTTTCCTTCTGACGGTCCTGACTTTGTGGCTCAAATGGCGTTCCGGACGCAACTACTACGGAGAGCCGGAAACCCTCCTGCCTCCCGATACGGCGGTTCTGGTCACCTGGCGCAATCTGGGGCAATTTCTGGATCGTCTCAACCAACTGAAGGCCCTCCAGCAGATTCAGCAGGATGAGGACTTCCTGTCGCTTCTCCTGACCGATCCCGATTGGCGCAAACTCCAGAACGAAAAAGACAAAGCCCGCTACAAACTCCTGAAGACCGCGGCCCACGACTTCGTGCAGACCTGGTTCGGGCGCGAATTCAGTCTGGCATTTCTGCCCCCCCCGTCCGACAACAAAGATTCCCGCTTCGGCGGGCTGATCGCGATTGCCCGAACCGACCTGGGCTTCGAGGAAAACCTCGCCGAATTTGTCGCGCAGTGTTACCCGGAACTCGCACTCGAAGAGCGCCGTTACCGGCGGCATCGTCTCTACCGGTACAATGCGGAAAAATCCAAGCGCGCCTTCAGTTACTGCCGCTTCGGCGATACCGTGGTCGTCTCACTCCGCTCGGCAGACTGGGGATGGCTGGAAGGCGTCATTGACCGGAAATTGTCCCCGGTCCCTTCCAATTCTTCCGCCAATCTGGCCCGAACCTCGGTTTTTTCGGACTACGCGGCAGAACGCAAACGTCTGGCAGGACTCGATGTCTTTGTCGCTCCTCAGTCCCTCTCGCAGACCATCCGTTCCCTGCCCGCCGACATCGCGTCGGACCGGCACTGGGAATTCTGGCTCGATTATGCCGACGAAAAACTCCAAAATATTCGATGGGGAGCATTCAATCTGGACCTGATCGAGTCGGGCCTGAACCTCGAGTCGTTCTGGAAATACGACACTCCGCCTCCCCCCAGCCAGCAACCCACAACCGACCGCTCGCAGACACGCCAGCGCCTCGAAGCGCTCCCGGTGGGCACGGCATTGGCGCTCACGCTCGAATCTCCCGCGCTCCGCAAATTCGCGCTCGACCTGCGCCAGCGGATGGCTGGTACCAGGGCTTACGTCAAAAGCGTGCGAAAGTTCGAAGAAAACTGGCTCTCCCTGACCGGTGTGCGATTTGTGGAAGACTTTGTCGAGCCGATGGAGGCTTCCGCCGGAGTCGCCGTGACCGGAATGGTGGCCAACCCCCTGTTTCCAGCTCCGCAGGGGCAGATCTGGTGGGAACTGGCCAGCCCGGGAAACGCCGCCACCCTGCTCGAACAAATCGCCCGTAACAGTCCCAAAGGCTCTCCCACCCGTTTCTTTCAGGCGGGAACCGTCGAATTTCAGGTCCAGGGGCAAAACCTGTTTGGCCACGTGAACCGGCAGGGGGGGACAGTTGAGTCGGTCCTGAGTCCCCCCCCCCCTTCCACCACGGAAAACAACCGGCTGCGCCCTCTGGACCACCCCATGCTGCAACCGATCTGGTCCTCCAACGATGTGGCGCCGGTGCTGTGCCTCTTTGCCGATTTCGAAACGGGGTACGACTACGCTCAGCGCCTGCATCGGTCCGCCAATATCTGGTCCAAGGACGTGCGCGCGGATTTCGAATTCTGGCAGACCGTTCTGGGTGTGCTGCGCCATCTCCATGCCTTGCGTCTGACAGCGACTCCACAGCCCCAGGGGATTTCGATCCAATTGCTCGTCTCCGTGGACTGAGATGCCGGACACCGATCATCTCCTTGCAACAAAATCATTTGCGATTCGACGTGTTTCCGGTTATTTTTACTTCCGGTCGCCGATTGGCAACATTTTACAAATACCACCATTGGAAGCCATCCCAGAAAGATCGGGAAAACGCTCATGACCTTTTGGACGCTGTTTCCGCCCAAACGCCCTACCTTGTCTAAAACGACGCTGGACCTTCTGCTCATCCTGGGCCTGATGGCGCTTTTCTATGGGCAACCGCTCCTGAACCCGCTCCGAATGTCTTACGGCGGGGATGGGATGAGTCTTTTTCTGCCCGCTCTAACCCATTATCGGCATGCGGTCTTCAACGGCGTGATCCCCCTGTGGAATTCGGGCACCTGGCTGGGGGCGCCCTTCTTGGCGACTTTTCAGGCGGGTGTGCTCTACCCCCCGCAAATCCTCACCCTGTTTTTCAAATCGGCTCCGGCGGCTCTGAATTTCAGCCTTTTCTGCAGTCTGGTCTGGCTGGCTTTCGGCGCCTACTTTCTCGGCTGGCGAACCCTCGATCTGGACCGTTTTGCGTCTGTGTTCATGGCCATCGTGCTGGGATGTTGCGGGTTTGTCGGCGCCCACACCGACCACGTCAACCAGTTGGCTACGCTCAGCTGGGTTCCCTGGATTCTGGCCGAGTCCCTGATCCTGATCCGGCGGCCCAACCTGAAAAGCACCCTGCTGCTGGCTTTCTTTCAGGCCATGCAGATTCTGGCCGGGCACCCGCAATACGTGGCCTACACGTTGATTTACCTGATGTGTCTTCTGATCTGTTACTGCGTGTATTTCTATCACCGCCGCAAGACCGAACTCTTCCCGGTTCGAGGAATGGCCTGCCTGGCGGCAGGCGTTTTTCTGGGGGTGGGCCTGGCTTCCGCTCAGATTCTGCCGTCACAGGAATTGGCCAACCTGTCGGTGCGCCCGATGGACGATCCCAACCGCATGTTTGTGGGTTCTTTCCCCCCCAATCACCTCATCACCCTCCTCATGCCCCAAACCTATGGGAACCCGGCCACGGGGTTACACGAGGCGTTTCACGAGAAAAACGTGTATCATTATCCCTACAGTGAGGTCACCTGCTATGCGGGCCTGGCCACGCTGGCATTCGCCCTGTTGGCCGTGTGCCTGTTGATCCGAGAGTTTGCGGTGCGGGCCTTCATGGTCCTCACCCTGGTGTCGCTTCTGATCGCTTTTGGCGAGAACGTCTGCAATGGCCTCCCCTACCGATTTTTAATGATGCTGTTGCCGGGGGGGGAAGGTTTCCGGGTACCCGCCCGGTTTCTCTTCTTTGTCACGCTTTCGCTCGCGGTTCTGGCGGCTATCGGGTTCAATCAGACTGTCCACTACCTCAGCGAGCGGCGGCGGATTCAGGACAAGACGGTCAAACTCATCTGTCTGCTGATCCTGTGCGTGGTCCTGTTCGATCTGTATCTGTTCAGCCGCAATCAGGCCTTTCGGTTCAACGATACCGATATGATCCTGGAAGACCGGGGAATTGTGACCGACTACCTCCTCACACACCCGGGTGAGCACCGCGTCTTTCACCTCACGAGCGAAGTTCAGTACGACCTGGAGGAGAATCAGTTTCTGATCCACCGAGAACGGAAAAAAATGGGGGCGTTGCTTCAGAATCAGCGCCTTCAACCCAACCTGAACACCCTCTGGGGAATAGACGCAATTAACGGTTATGAAGAGGGGCTGTTGCCCAGTCTGAACTTCCGCGCATTCATTGACGCTGACAATCCCCGCGACATCATGGGCCGATTCACCCGCAACCTGCGCAGTCTGCCGCCCGATCCCCACCTCATGGGCCTGCTCAACGTCCGTTATCTTCTGTGCGACCAACCTTTGAGCTACACCCACCTGCGCCACATCCTGAAACTTCTCCCCCTCGATCTTCAGGAGCAACTGGGCATTCGCAACCTGAATGTTCTGAGCGGGAGAGTCCTGACCGATGCCCAGCTCGAATCGCTGATGGGCCAGTTGTACTTTCTCATGACCCAGAAAACCGACAAACAGAGACCGGACCGATTCGACAAGATAGACATGCGGATCTTCAGCGCCGTCAGCGATGAGAAGTTGAGTCAGATGCACCTCAAACTCATCGCCGTCCAGAGTTTCCGCCCCTGGAACACGGAACAGTCCGACGAATTTGAACTCCTGCCCGTCTGCCAGAAACAAGTCGCCCTCTATGAGAATCTGGACTATCTGCCCCGTTTTTCCTGGAAAAGCGCTTTACAGAACTTCTGCGATTTGAGCGCGCTCGATGTGCCCCCACGTCCCGACAGCATGATCCCCCGAAGCGTTACCCAGCCCAATCTCACTTACCTGCGCGAAGGGGCGCTGCAAGCCGATGCCTCCGGGTCCACCCCGACTCTGAGCGCACTTCTGAAATCCGGGGATGCCGACACGTTGAACATCAAGCGGATTGCGGGGTCGCCCAATGGTTATCTTGTCGAAAAGAGCGTCGAAACCGCGGACGAGTTGATTTTGAACGAGGCGCCCTTCCCGGGTTGGGTGTGCCGCTGGGAGAATGAGGCGCTCCCGCTGAAACGGGTCAATTCCGCCATGATGGGGGTCTCGATTCCGGAAGGTCCATCACGCGTACGCATCCAGTACGAGCCGTTCAGTTTCCGCCTGGGACTTTTTATCTCGTGCTGTTTTGTCCTCCTGGTGAGTTGCGCGGCCTCCTTTCTGCCGTTCAAGCAGGCGGCCCGCCGAGGCGCCGTAATAGTCGGAAGACAAGCCCAGCATCTGGCGGCACTGTTGCGCGGCGCGCTCGAGGACCATCGCCGGAACCGCCAATCCGGAAATTTTTCGACCCCGGGAAAAAGCGGTTAAGGTTTGCTTTCTGTCAGAGCGCCTTGTATAGTCTCGACGGAAATCAGCCCTGAAGGGCAAAGCGGGATCGGGACATCGGGTACTTTATTGTTATAATAATCAAGCCCCCCACGGGATTGATGTTAAAACGTCCGCATTCCGAAATCTGAGGAGGATCTATCAAGTGTCAGAGGGGCCTAACCCGTCCACATCGCCACCTGAGAAACGAGATCAAACGTTCGATTTCGAAAAAACTCCTCACGCACCGCTTTCAGACGGCGCGCAACCCTGGTCTATTGCCTCCCCCATCCCGGAAGAACGCCGCAAACGCCTCTATGCTCCCGTGCTCCTGCCCGAAGCCGGTCAGGACACCAATGAAGAAGAACTCATCAAAGGGTCTCGCACCGACTCCCCGGAACTCAGCGGCATCCTGAGCGAACGCTTCGAAAAGTGGCTGCTGGCGCTGCTCTTCGTGCTCGGAACCGCTTCGGTCATCATTACGTCGCCCCGTGTTGGCATGTGCTGGGACGAGGCTTACTACGTGGAAGCGGGATCCCGAACCCTGAACTGGATCGAGGAGTGTTTCTCGGGAGATTATCCCCCGATCCAGGGACCGGATCTTGAACTCTGGTGGAACACCTACAAGATGGAACCGAAAGGGCATCCCTCGATCACCCGGTTCCTGGTGGCTCTGGGGCTCTCCATCCCCCGGTCGGAAGACTTTCCCCTCTTTGCCATGCGTTGGCCCAACGCCGTTCTGTATGGCTTGACCCTCGTGGCGCTCTATCTGCTGGCGCGCCTTCACTGTGGGCGCATCACGGCGCGCATCGCCGTCGTGGCCTATTTCTTCATGCCCCGCATCTTTGGCCACGCCCATTTTGCGTTGACGGAAACCCCCACGGTGTTCCTGACCGTACTGGTGGTGTACGCCTTTGTCCGGGGGCTGGACAGCCGCAAGTGGGCCATCCTGACCGGGGTGTTCTTCGGTCTGGCCCTCTCGACGAAAATCAACGGCGCGTTTTTGCCGTTGATCGTTCTTCCCTGGGCTTTCCTGTTCCACCGCCAGCGCTCGATCAACAATGCCTATTCGATGATTTTCATCGGCCCGGCGGTCATGTTTCTATCCTGGCCCTGGCTGTGGGACCAGCCCCTGATCCATCTGATTCAATATGTTTTCTGGAATGCCTCGCACAGTCAGATCGGCCTTCTGTTCCTGGGAAAAATTTACACCAACACAACCGAGCCGGTTCCCTGGCACTATCCCCTGACGATCACGGCCTTGACCGTGCCTCTGGTCACCCTCATCCTGTCCACGCTGGGCGTGGCGCGTACCGTGCGCGACCCGCAACAGAAGTCCGTCGGGTTTCTTTTCCTGTGGGCCGCCATTCTGCCCTGCCTGATCCCCATCGTGCTGGGATCACCCAAGTACGACGGGGAGCGCCTTTTTCTGCCCGCTTTCCCCTTTCTCGCCATCCTGGCCGGGATTGGCGGTGCAGTGCTGGTGCGCATCGGCGGGCATTTCGACCGGAAATCGCCCACTGTGGCCTGCGCGCCTCGGGTCTTTCTGGCCGTACTGACGCTCCTGATTCTGAACGGCGTCTGGGCATTCTGGTCGGTCAGTCCCTATTATTTGACCTATTTCAATGAACTGGCGGGCGGGCGCAAACGCGCCTTCGCGCGTTTTGAGATGACCTACTGGGGGGAAGGCCTCGACGGGGATGCGCTTAAAGTCCTGAACGCCACCATTCCCGACGGCGCCACCGTGTGCCCGCGCGCGCTCAACATCGAGGTGTTGCGACATTACCAGCGCTGGGGACTGCTGAAAAAAAGCATCATCCTGAACGAAGACAAGGGTGCGGACTACCACTTGCTGCAATACCGCCGGGGGCTTTTTGGAGACGTGGATTGGCTGCTTTACGAGGATCGCGGGGAACACTTCAAACGCGTGGTCACATTCCCGCCCGTCGAGAATCCGGAACGCGATGTGCCGCTTTATGGACTCTACCAGACGGGAACAGCCTTCGACGAAAAATGGCGGGAGTTTAAGGAAGCAAGAGACGGGAAAGAGGATCCGGAGAACCCGCCCACAGCGTCCGATTCCAAGGGGAACTCCCCCCCGATCCGCCTGGGACCGAAAGAATACTCGACAGAGAAAAAATAATCGCTTATTGGGAATAAATGAGGGGAAAGTCGGTAAAATAAAATGGCGGAGAGGGTGGGATTTGAACCCACGGTACCCAGAGGGTACACACGCTCTCCAGGCGTGCACCTTCGACCACTCGGTCACCTCTCCGCACTTCAAAGACGCCCAACCTTCAGACGCCTATACACTCGTTTGAGAAAGAACCCCTTGCGTCCACCCCACTTGTCAGGGCCGTTTCGCTTCAGGAACACAAGAACAACCACCGGCATTCAAGCCGGACTCTCTTTATAGTGATCCTCCGGCAAATTGCAATCATTATTTTGGTGTTGACAGGGATGCAAGACGCCTTCCCTTCGATTTCCGGAACTTTTTGAAAATCCCCGGTCCTGCTCGGTCACAACCACTCCGCCTGCCGGGCCTGGTGCATCAATTCTCCATACCGTTCCATCGAGTCATCCCCCCCGTCCAGAGCGGCAAAAGCCTCGACAAACCCGACCAGCTCCGCCGGAGCAGCCTGCGTGTCGAATTCGCGCCGAACGTCCACAATCGCCGCGTCAAGTCCCCGCCGGCGGGCCGCCTCGATGTAGGCGCGCAGATGCCCCACCCGGCGTTTCTTGACCCCATGCGCCCAGTTCGAAGCGCCAAAGATCGCGTGGACGCCCTGCATTTCCGGATCGTTTCGCATGATCGCAATGGCTTGAAATGCGTTGTGGGCGTGGGTGGGTTTGGGCATACACAAACTGTCCAGGCAGCCATCGAACATCACGCCCAGCGTCACCGCGTCGAAGAACAGATCCTCCGGCTCGAACCCGAATGCCCGCATCCGCCGGAACATGTCGCGGGCCGCTTCGACAATCGCCTCGGCAGACGGCAACGGCCCCTCCATACCCGTCAACAGACACACCGCCCGGAAGGGATGTTGCGCGCGGCGGGACAGAATCGGCTGATAGGCTTCCATCTGATGGTAGGGAATCGAGTTGACCAGCGCGGGCGCCCGTTCCTCTCCGAGATTCTTCCAGGCGTCCAGACCCACCTCCAGAACCTCCGTGTTGGAGCTGTCCACCGACGGAGGCGTCCCCTTACCGAACTGGCCGATCAGTTTCACATACTGGCGCATCTGACCGGCGGGATCGGCGCTGTTGAGCGCATCGAGGTTCACATCAATATAATCCGCCCGGAAATCGGCTTCTTCGGCGATCAAGTTCGTGACATATTCCAATGCCGCGCTCGGGTTCGAGAAAGCGGCCTCTCCCCCAGCCTCGAGAGCCGTCATCGCCTTCCCCGGCTCGGGGATCGAAGCATGCAGCATCTCGGCAATCTGGATAAACTTCGAGGAGGAAACAGAAATCGGTGTGGTCATGGTGAGTCGAGCATCCTTATCGCAAAACAGGGAATAGACCGTCCGGTCCAATGTCTTCCTGTTTAATCCATTTCCAACGGGGTTGCAAGGATATTGGGAAACGAGGAGAGCGCAGAGAAACAGCCCTTGTCCTTTCCAATCGCGAAAGGACAAGGGCCGGAGTAGAATTCTTGGTACAAACAGGGAGGAAGCGTCCTCAGATGTATTCGTTGAGAAGGTTTTCGAGCATTTCCTGATGACCGCTGACCGTCTGAGGCTCCCCGTTTTCAAGCGTGTAAGATTCCAATTCGGCAAACCCCGCCTCGCCTTTGAGAATCCGGGCGCCCAAGCCTTCTTTCCAACCGGCGTACCGCGCCGCGACCGTTTTCTGGAAAACACCGTCCTCGATCATCCGCGCAGCCGCCTTCAGACCGCGCGCGAAGGCGTCCATGCCCCCGATGTGCGCGTGGAACAGGTCCGCCCCGTCCACCGACTGCCGCCGGACCTTGGCGTCGAAGTTCAGACCACCCGTCGTGAACCCACCCGCGCGCAAAAGGGTGTACATGGCCAGGGTGGTGTCGTAGAGGTCCACGGGGAACTGGTCGGTGTCCCAACCCAGGAACAGGTCGCCGCGGTTGGCGTCCACCGAGCCGAGCAGGCCGTTGGCGGCCGCGAACTCAAGTTCGTGCTGGAACGTGTGGCCGGCCAGGGTGGCGTGGTTGGCCTCGATATTCAGTTTGAAGTGCTCGACCAGTCCGTACTTCTGCAGGAACGCGTAACAGCTGCCCGAGTCGAAGTCGTACTGATGCTTGGTGGGTTCCTTCGGTTTCGGTTCGATGTAGAATTGCCCCTGAAAGCCGATCTTTTTCTTGTAATCCACGGCCATATTCAGGAAAAGCCCCAGATGGTCGAGTTCCTGGCCCATGTCGGTGTTCAGGAGCGTTTCATACCCTTCTCGTCCGCCCCAGAACACATACCCTTCCCCGCCCAGTTCGTGGGTCACTTCCATCGCCTTCTTGACCTGACTGGCGGCGCAGGCAAAGATTTCCGGCGAGGGGTTGGTCGCGGCGCCCGACATGAAACGCGGGTGCGAGAACATATTCGTTGTGCCCCACAACAGTTTGACGCCGGTGTCCTTCTGATAGGCCTTGGCCAAGGCGACGATCTTATCGAGACGCTTGTTGGTTTCAGTCAGCGTTTCGGCTTCGGGCGCGATGTCGCGGTCGTGGAAACACCAGTACTGAACCCCCAGTTTCGTGAAAAACTCGAAAGCGGCCTCGAGCGTCTTTTCGGCCACCGTCATGGGATCGCTGGACTCGTTGTAAGCGCGTTTGAACGTGCCGGGACCGAACATGTCGGCGCCGGAGCCTTTAAAAGTGTGCCAGTAACAGACGGCGAAGCGCAGATGCTCGGCCATGGTCTTGCCCAGCACAGTTTCCTGCGCATTATAGTGTTTAAAAGCCAGGGGATTGCGCGATTGCGGTCCCTCGAATTGGATTTTCTCGATACCCGTGAAGAATTCAGCCATGAGTTGTCTCGCTTTCCTGAAATCGGAGTGGGCCGGTTCGCCCGCCCACTATTTAGTATGTTGCCCCAACAAACTACCCCACCATAAGTCAGGGACCGGTTCGTGTCAAGCGCTATTTCTGTCCCTTAATTCGGATTTTGTTCCCCACCCAATCCGCCGCTACAACTCGGTTGCTACAAAGGAAGTTGGCGAAAACAGCCGATTCTACTTGAAAATCGCCCCCATACCCGAGAAACTTCTCTTGTGTCCGAGGGGCTGAAAAGCCAATGTTTCGCCGACACTCGCTTTTTCTCAAGTTGTTCTGAAGTGGATACCCGATGCGGAGAGTCAAAGCCTTCTTTCGTTCATTTCTGGAACCGGAGCGAGTGTTGCCCCTGTCGTTCGCCGTGGTCATTCTGGTGGGCGCCTGCCTGCTTTTTCTGCCCTGTTCCGCGAGTGGGGAAAAGAAAATCGAGTTCATTGATGCGCTGTTCACATCTGTTTCTGCCGTTTGTGTCACCGGCTTGACCCTGCTCGACACGGGGAAAGATTTCAGCTTCTTCGGACAAGTGGTCGTGGTCATCCTGATCCAGGTGGGGGGACTGGGCATGTTGACCTTCACCAACTTGATTATCCTGTTGCGAATGGGCAAACTCGGGTTTTCCGAGCGCCAGCTACTGGAACAGTCCCACGGTCTGCTGCCCAGCATTTCTCCCTCCCAATTGTTGAAGATGGTGTTTCTCTATACGTTCCTGGTGGAAGTGACCGGCGTCCTCATCCTCTACATGCAATTCCACTACTCTTACGGCATGCCCCACCTGACGGCGCTCTGGCACGGGGTTTTCCATGCGGTGTCGGCGTTCTGCAACGCCGGTTTCGGTTTGCGTACCAACAACCTGATGGACTACCACCGGGATTTTATTGTCAGCGGGACCATCATGGGATTGATCGTGATGGGCGGGCTGGGTTTTGTCGTCGCTGCGGATATCACGCTCTGGGTCCGAGCGCGCCTGCGTAAGACGCAGGCCATGCTGGCCCTGCATTCGCGAGTTGTCATTCGCACGACACTTCTTTTGATTTTTATCGGAACCTTCCTGGTGCTGGCCCTGGAGCACAACACATTGGTTCTCAGCGGTCCCCTTGGGGAACGCCTTCTGAAGAGTCTCTTTGTTTCTGTCACCGCCCGTACGGCGGGTTTCAATACGATTGACACCGGTCAATTGACCAACGCCACGCTCCTGATTGTGATCCTGCTGATGGCCATCGGGGCGTCACCCGGCTCTACAGGCGGTGGGATTAAAACCACCACCCTGGCGACGTTGTACGCCGTGTTACGCTCGCGGGGACGCAACCGTCCGCGTGTTGAACTGATGGAACGCAGCCTTTCGGTAGAAACGCAAGCCAAGGCGTTTGTGGCCGTGGCGGGCTTCTTTCTGGTGACGGTCATCGCGATGGTCCTGCTGCAGGTGACCGAGTTGTATCAAGTACAACCCACCGAACACCGGGGCGCCTTTCTGGAGCAGTTGTTCGAGGTGGTATCAGCACTGGGAACCGTCGGTCTATCCACGGGAATCACAGCCACCCTGTCGAGTGCGGGGAAACTGGTCATTATTGCCTGTATGTTTGTGGGCAGGTGTGGCCCCGCGATGCTGGCGGCCTCGATTCTGGGCAAGCAACCCCGGGTGAATTATTCGTACCCGGAAGAAGACATCCTGATCGGCTAAGACTCTGGTTTTTCAAAGGACTCCGAACATGAAAAAGACCGTTCTCGTGATAGGACTTGGAACATTTGGCACCCAGATAGCGAGAACCCTCTCGCAAGGAGGCGCCAATGTGCTGGCCATTGATCTGGATGAGGAAAGAGTCAACTGGGTCAGCAAATATGTGGCAAAAGCCGTCCGGGCCAACGCCATTGACTCGAAGGCCATGAAAAGCGTCGGGGCGTACGACGCCGAGATTGCGATCGTGGCGTTGCGACGCCACTTCGACATGTCGGTGTTGACAACCAACCTCCTGCGTCAGGCGGGGATCAAACAGATCCTGGTCCAGGTGGACAGCGAACTCGAGGCCGACGCGATCCAGATGGTGGGGGCGACCTCGGTCATTTTCCCAGAGCGCGACATGGCCACCCGCATGGCTCACAAACTGCTGGTGCCCGACCTGGCGGAATTCATCCCGCTGGGCGCCGACACCTCAATCATTGAAATACCCTGCCCGGCCAGTTTTGTGGGAAAGAGCCTCGCGGAACTCCAAGTCCGCAAGATATCCGATGTCACGGTAATCGGAGTCAAGTCACACGAGAAAGTCGGAGGCAAAATCGTCGTAGAAGTTCAAGTGCCTATCCATCCGAACAAGCAGCTCAAAGCTTCGGAAACTCTGATTGTCGTGGGGAAAACGGTCAATCTGGAGTCGTTCAAGCAGAAAACGGAATTGTAGGGACCGGCCAGTCGGGAAGGTTTTCCAGCGCCGTCTCCCAGGTTTTGAAACTGCGCAACAGGTCCAACACACAGGGCAATGGGGTCGGCCAAATCTCCGGGTAGTCGCATTCTCCCGGTTCATTCAGGGAAAATGCCAACTGTTCGACCGGGGGATGGAACGCAGCCTCGATGCCGGGTTTGTTTCCCCGAGGGTCGCACCGGTACCACCCGCCTTCTTCCAGAAACACCGCAACCAGTCCGTGCAGGCAGAAACGACCCGCGGCGGGATCCAGGCATAGCCGCTGGTAACACAACCCGGCTGGAATCCGGTTGGCGCGCAGCAACGCCGCCAACAGATGGCTTTTGGCATAACAGAATCCGGTTCCAGACTGAAGAACCTCCGACGCGGAACAGGTGACAGGGTTCATCCGGAAATCCACACTGTGGCGGATGCGGTCGCGAACCCACTCGAAACACTGACGGGCCGTCACGATACGATCCCCATTTTCGGACGCGAGGGAACGGGCCAGCGCGTTGACAGCAGGGTCCGTCCAATCTAAAATCCCGGTCGAAAGCAGGTAGTCCTTCGTGTCACTGGCCATCGGTTTCAGACGCATTGTTCCTGCCCCTACCTCGTTCGGATCACCTCGATATAGTTGAGGAGGGGCGCTTCCTCGGCAGACGGAGTTGCGGAACGTGGGGTAAAACGGATTTCGAGTTGGTCTCGGACCTGAATCCCCGGGAACTCCTTGACGACGACTTTCCCTGCCCCTTCAGCCTCGACGACCGGATCGAACCCGGAAACTACAGAGACGCCTTGAAGCGCAATATCGAAGACCCGTTTGTTTTTCCGGTCCGATGGGAAAGACCGAAAGCCCAGGCGCACCAGATACTCCGCCGGTTTCTTGCCCTCCTCCGGTTCGATCAAGGGAATTTTTGCTCCCAGAAAACCCAGACACCCCGAGGTGTAGAGCCAGGGGCGTTCCGTCCCCGAAATTTCCAAGCCTCGGATGTCCTCCGCGAAGAAACCCAGACCGGGCAGTATCTCTTCAGCCAGATCCAGAGAGAGTTGATTCCCGTTCGATGAGACCGGTCTTGGGTAAGACAGCCAGAGGGTTCCAGAAACGGGGGCTTTCCCATTTGTTTCCCGTTTGTCCCCCAGTGCGCCCAGATTGATTGCCAGTCGCTGGACCGGCAAAGAGGGGCCTTCTGAAACAAAGTGTCCCCACGCGCCCGGCGCCTGACGGCGGGTCTGTTTCAGAACCACCGTCGCGGGCGAAAAGGAAATTTTCCCGCCCCCCGATTCCGCAAGAAATGCGACCCCACAGGCCGGAATGGTATTGACCCACCCCCCTGTACGTTCCCCTCGAGAAAACGTCATCCCCTCATCGCGCCGCAAGTCGGAAGCGGCCAGAAAACCCGACCGCATGAAGAGCGTGCTGGACGAGGCGGTGGCAATACTGGCACTCTCGCCGGCGGACGCCATCATCCATTCCGTTTTCTCACCCGACAGCGGATGCTTGCGCGTTTTGATTTTTCCGGTCCGGAGATCAAAGAGACGCGGTTCGGCTACCAGGGTCTCCCCGGCCACGACCGGGCGTCCCCGGTAATTGAGAGGACGCGACCAGACCACCCGCCCGGTCTCCGCCGACACGGCGGTCACCCGTCTCCAACCCAATTTGCCCGAGCGGAACAACGCGTCGTCCTCGTTCGCATACTGGCCGTAAAGGAGTACCAGTCCCCGGGCACAGGCCATCCCCATTCGATCGCCACCGCACCCTGTCATATCCAGAGTCTTTCTCCACAAGACCTTTCCCGTGTCGGCTTCCAAAGCCACCAGGCGGCGTACATCCCGTTCCGCGGGTTTCAAGAGCGATTCATCACTCTCGGAATAAGCGCCGGTGGCCACGAGTTGCGTGATTTCTCGAATGGCGGCGGATTTTTCCACATCGGCCACCCCTTCCTCGACCAAGAACAAACGCGCCCCCTGGGTTGCGCCATCCAACGCAATCGCCGTGTTGGGGATTCGCTTCCCCCGGTAGTTCCAGATTTCTTTTCCGGTCTGAGCGTCGAGCGTAAAAACGGAGTCGCTCGAAAGCAACCGGTCGGTCAACGCGCCCGCCGGGGTGGCGGGACCGTTCCAGGACGGGAAGCCTTCTTCGTAGAGCCAGAATTCCCCATTGCGCCGCATGGCCTCAAAAATGGCCTCGGGATGGTTGAGATTCGGAGCGACACAGCGGTCGTAGAAAGACTCGTACTGCGTTTTCTTCTCACCCGTAAACAAACCATCCGCCTCCTGCGGCGTGGGCCAACGCCCCAGTTCCTGGAAGCGTTTCCTGAAAGCGCTGAAATTCGACGAGAGCGGCGTGGCCGCACTTCCAAACACCCGTCCGCTGTGCGCCTGAAGGTACCCCCAGCGGCGCGAACCGCTCCCGCCGGAAACCGGGTATTCCGACACGGTCTTCCCGGTCGCAGGGTCCAACCGCAGGCATTGATTCTGAAGGGCCACAAACAATCCGTCGCGCGTCAGGCTCAGATTCCCCCCGTCCACATCCACACGAATCCGCAAAACGCCGGGGAGTTCGCGTTCCCAGAGACGCGTTCCATTGTGGGCATCCTGCGCGACGATTTTCTCTCCGTTCAAAGTGAAGATCCGTCCCGCCATCGCCACAGCCGACATGGGCCGCCCCGGAGAAGCCAGTAAATCCGGTGTTTCACTCCCGCCAAACCAGAGTACCCCCAATGAGCCATCAACCCACGGGTCTTTTGAACACGCCGTGTTCTCGGCGTTTCCATACAGACTGGTCCATGTCCCCGCGCCGATGGGTTCCTCGCGCGAGACCACGAGTTCTCCGGCGCCCTGCGAAACAATCTTCCATCCGGCGCCGGCCTGTTCCTGCGCGTAAGTCGCCAGGGCATCGAGACTGTAAGGGGAAACATGCGCCGTCCCGGTTGTTTCCGAGGTCGCGCCCAGGTTGCCGAAGAAATCGGATGTGTTCCAGGCCAGATCGTTGAATCCACGACTCCAATTCGACTTGAAAAACGCCCGTCCCCCATACGGTTTGACCACCCGGGCGATCGCTTCCGGGGTACACTCTTCGTCCCCCGGATACGCCAGATCGCCACTGACGACCAGATCGGCGAAAGCGTCCGGCAGATCCTCGAGATTCCAGTCTGCCACCACCGCGCGGGTTCCCAACAATCCAGCGCGTTTCAGATTCTCGCGAAGACTCGCGGCCTTCCGCGCGCTCGACGTGAGGCCCACAAACTGGAACCGGGTTTTCCCGGCGAGTTCTTCAATCAATCCCGTTTCTTCACAGTCCAGAATCAAGGCCCACCCGCCTCGTTCGGCCTGTCCCTTCTCCAACTTTTCAAGAATCGCGGCGGCACGTGTGGCGTTCGATTGCGGAAGAATGGTTTCGGGCAATATGGAACGGGCTGCCACCTCGGCGGAAATGGAAGTTTCCTGTCCCGCCACGCCGGTCTCGAAACAGTGGAGCGCGCCCGATTCGGTACTGACGACCAGGCGTCGGTCGGCCACTGCCAGACCCCGCGCGGGCGCGTCAATCGGTCCCGACCAGAGCGGTTTCCCATCCGCGATGTCCAGGGCCTGTACCTGATCGTTTCCGCCCAGGTAGAGCGTCTGACCCGCCAGCATCAGACAGTGTCCCCCCTTGACCTCGCGGGTCCACCGGAGCGTGGCCTGTTTGAGTTGCTTTTCTTCAGCGTCAAGTTTTTCCAACCGCTGGGCGGCTTGCTGCGCTTCCGGCGTCTTGTCGCGTCCATTCTTTGTGTGTGAACGGAGCAGACGGGCTGCGTCGCGCCGTTCTTCTGCGATTGCGGCCACACGCGCCGATGCGCGCGCGTAAGCCGTTGTTTCAACGGCACAGACCGCATCCGGGGTCAACAGATACACCATCGCGCCGTTTGCGACCTGGTCGAGTTCCATCAGCCACCCTTCCGCGAGCTCTGTTCCTGTCACTTCTTCCGATTTTCCCGGTTCTGAAGCCGTCTTCTGCAGTTGAGGAGTTTCGTTCAGACCGATTGACTCTCTCTGTGGGACATTTTCCAAAGAAACGATGGGCGGCGGCGCTTCCGAATCGTCGGCGACTACCGGTTTTGCGGGCCGCTTCGTTTCCTTCTTTTCGACTTTCGGGGAGGCACCGGTTTTGAGGTCAAACGAGAGGCACTTCTCCCGTCCCACCGGCACGAGCAGATTCGTACCGGAAACAGTCAGGTACCCGTGAAACGAAACATTTCCCTGCTCCGTCTCGGCGATTCGATCGTCAATCGAGTCTTTCTGCCAGACCACCTGGCCATCCGAGGCGCGCAACGCGCCGACGTAAAGTCCCTCGTATGAAAACACCCCGGCGGCGAAATACACCGCGTCGTCGTGAACCAGTACACCCGCGCGCACCGGCCAGACCGAAATCAGACGTCCGTTCCCCAGGAGCCGCTCGGAACTGGGCCCGGCCCGGTGTTTCCAGAGCAGTCGCCCGGTCGCGGCTTTCAGACAATAGACGGTTCCGTCATCCGAACCCAGGAAGAGTTTTTCCCTGTCATAGAAGGGGGCAAACCGAACCGGCCCTTCCGTCGAGAAAACCCAGCGCACCTGTCGGGTTTCGAGGTCGAGCGCATAGACACTGTCCTCGGACGAGGAACCGAAGAAGACCAGTCCTTCGCCGGAAACCACCTGAAACGTCAGATCGTCCGGGATGGCAGATGGTTCCTCTTTCGAAACCGTCCCCGTGGGGCGCGGTCCCGCCTTCGGTTTGAACGTCCAGGAGCGCCACAACGGCGGAGTCAGGGTTGCGGAAGTGACGGCGGTATGGGATGAATCGTTCCGCCAAGCGGGCCAAGTGTCGTGGAGCGTTTTTTCTTCCGGTCCTTTTTGCGATTCGGAGAAAACAAAAGAGGTGATTCCCAGGAAAAGCCCCGCGATCAGGGCCGTTCTACAGAAAAATGAGCGGAGGAAGCCGTTTCTGGAACGCAAGGCGTTCTTCTTCTGTTCAGAATAACGCCGACGTAACACGTTTCCACCCAAACGGCTCTTTCCCAGATCCCACAACATCCGTTTCATCCTTCTTCCGCCCCACCGGCCCCCACGGCCTTCAGTGTCGAACATCCAAGACTTCCCTTTCCGGCACTCTGTACAGCGCAGGAAAACTCCACAGCCCCCCAACGCCACAGGAAAAAACACATTCTATGGTAAGGGGTTCTCCCCCGATGGTCAACCTTGAAACCGCCCGACTTTTTGTGAACAGAGAGTCTTTGTTTTCAAAAAAAGAGCCGGTTCCCGTTCAAACTTCGAACCGGAACCGGCCTGAAACTTTCCCAATATACGGTCTTTCGGAGACGCTATACCACCATCGCCATCTGGCTCCGCTGTTCCTTTTTGCGTTGGTCGGGACACAGGGTGGCTTTGCGCATGCGGATGGATTTGGGCGTCACTTCCACCAGTTCATCCGGACCGATCCATTCGAGCGCCTGTTCGAGCGAGAACGTGCGCGGCACGTTCAGGGCCACTGTGTGGTCCTTGCTCGACGAACGGTGGTTGGTGAGCGCCTTCTTTTTGGTCGGATTGCAGGGCAGATCCTCGGGACGCGAGTTCTCGCCCACGATCTGGCCGGCATACACCTTTTCCATCGGTTCGATGAAGAGCGTGGAACGTTCCTGCAGACTCTCGATCTGATACCCGGTGGCATTACCCGTTTCGTTGGAAACAACCGCTCCGCGGTTGCGCAGCGCAATCGCGCCGCGCCACGAGCCATAACAGGAGAAGCGCGAGGCGAGAATACCCAAACCGCGCGTGTCGGTCAGGAAGTCGTTGCGGTAGCCGATCAGGCCGCGCGTGGGGATATCGAACAACAACCGGACAATTCCCGTGCCGGTGTTTTCCATATTCAAAAAGTCCGCTTTACGCTTGGCCAGTTTCTCGATCACGATCCCCTGATATTCTTCCGGAACCTCGATCACGAGTTGTTCGATCGGCTCGAGCAACTCCCCATCGGCATCGCGCCGCAATATGGCTTCCGGTCTCGAGACACACAGCTCGAATCCTTCACGGCGCATTTCCTCGATGAGGATGGACAGATGCAATTCGCCACGTCCGGAGACTTTCACTCCGTCCGAGCGGCCCACATCCTCGACGCGCAACGCCACGTTGACGTGCAATTCCTTCTCCAGACGGTCTTTGATCTGACGCAACGTGGCGGCTTTTCCTTCCTGACCCGCGAAAGGCCCTTGATTCACAATGAAAGACAAGGACACGGTCGGTTCTTCGATCTCAAGGGGGGGCAAGGGCGCGTCCTGCAGGCTGGGCTCACAGAAAGTGTCCCCAATCTGAATCTCGCGCGGTCCGGCGATCCAGACAATGTCGCCCGCCACAATCTCCTGCACGTCGGCCCGGGCCAAACCGCGCGTTTCCCAAAGATGGTCCGCCCGCTCCGAGGACTTACTCATCACTTCCCACCCTGCCTTGTGGTCGGCCGGGTCGAGCCAGCGGGTCGCGATACGCGTGAAACCGTCGCCTTCTCTCAAACGGCCCTGAAGAACCCGTCCACACCCGATCTGCCCGACATATTCGCTCCAGGCCAGCGTACTGATCTGCATCTGGAAAGGACCGTCCTGATTACAATTGGGCGCGGGAACATGCTCGATGATGGTCTTGAAGAGATCTTCCATGCCCTCGACCGGTTCACAATCGGAGTCGGCCGTAAGCCACCCGGCAAGCCCCGAACCGTAGAGAACGGGAAAGTCGGCCTGTTCCTCAGTCGCGCCCAATTCCCAGAACAAGTCGAAGGTTTTTTCGAGCGCATCACTGGGCCGGGCCTGGGGGCGGTCCACCTTGTTCACAACCACGATCGGCCGAAGCCCGAGGCGCAGGGCCAATTGGAGGACGTAGCGCGTCTGCGGCATCGGTCCTTCGTTCGCGTCTACCAGGAGCAGGACCGAATCCACCATTGAAAGCACGCGCTCGACTTCACCCGAGAAGTCCGCATGTCCAGGCGTATCAATGATGTTGATGAGGTAATCGCCCCAGTGGAACGAGCAGTGTTTGGAACGAATCGTGATGCCGCGCTCGCGTTCGAGTTCGTTGTTGTCCATCATGCGCTCGGCCACCCGCGCGTTCTCGCGGAACACCCGGGCACACCGGAAAATCGAATCAATCAGTGTCGTCTTGCCATGATCAATGTGCGCGATGATCGCGAGGTTGCGAATCTTATCCACCGTCGGCATCTAGCCCCAAATCCTTTCGAGAAAACCATCATAGAAGATTGGAAAGGAAAGGGTTGCGAAACATCTTGAAAAGTCCTTCATCAGGTGAGGCAACGCGCTTCTGTTCCTTTCCGGGTACACCCGCAGTCTCTCCAGCGGGTACGAAACGGAATAAGATACCAAGCCATCCGGGAATTAGCAATGGATACTTGTTGAAAACTTTTCAGGATTCTTCCACCCATTCATTCTACCTTGGGATTTGCATCGCAAGGCGAAATCTCCCCGGAACCATCCTATTCCCAATCTTTTCAGAATCCCAAAGAACGACGCGCGCAGAGAGCGGCGCCCAGGGCCGCCTCTTCCGAATATTGGGCCAGAGAACAGGGCATCTGGAATGTTTCCTCCAGAATGGCTTTCAGAATCGGGTTCTTGCGGACGGCATTCCCGCTGGCCACCACCCGAGATGCATTCCCAAGACCCGCCAGGCGCCCCAGATCGGCCAGTTCCCGCACCATGCCCTCCAGAACCGCCCGCGCCAGATTCACGGGGGTGAAATTGGTCGAATCCAGATTTTGAAAACTTCCGCGCAAAGACGGCTCGTTGCGCGTACCAGAAAAACGCGTGTCGGCGCGCAACCCCTCGCACCCCGCTGGCGCAGTCGCCGCCAGGGCGTTGAGACGCGCGAAGGCCTGCTCGCGCGAAACCGCCTGACCCGTTATCTCCTGCGCCACCGCCTGGAAAAAATCGCACAGATAGGCGTACGCCCACCCGCCACACAGACTGGCACCCACGGTCAACCACGTGCCGAACGGCATCGGGCGCGTTTCCAGACCCGGCGCGCAGACGCACTCCCGGCTCGGAACGGAAATCTGCCCGCCGGTTCCCAGGTTAATCACGAGGGCATCGAGTTCCAGACCGGCTGCGGCGATGACGCTGGCCTGATTGTCCCCCACCGGGGCGCAAACCATAACACCTTCCGGAAGCCCTAATGCTTTGGCCACATCGGGAAGCAAAATGCCCACCGGTTGGGCGCTGGGCACGACCGGCGGGAGGATTTCAGGGGGAATCCCCAGCGATGCAAGGGCTTCGGTGTCCCAATCGGCCCGCTGGAGATCCAGAATGCCCCACGAGGCGGCGTGGGTCGGCTCGGTGGACCGAACGCCCGTGAGACGCGCTACGAGGTAGTCCGCCAGACTGAGCGCACAGGCGCCCTCTGGAAACCTTCCCTGCGCAAGCAACCACTTCAGCGTCGCGGCGCCATAGCCGGTGTGAAGGTGGCATCCGTGCCGGGCAAACGCCTGTGGTCCCAGCGCCTCGCGGGCGGAATCGAGAACCGGCCCAGCCACCCGCTGGTCCTGCCAGGTGATGAGCGACGTCAGGGGTTCCATCTGGCGGTTGACCAGCAACACCCCGTGCATCTGGCCCGTCACAGCCACCCCGACGATTTTCGCGCCACGTACCGACGGATCAGCCAGAAGCCCTTGCAGACACTCGCAAACCGTCTGGAAAATGGAATCGGGATTCTGTTCGCGCCACCCCAACGGAAGCTCCCCGACATCCGCCCGATTGGCGGCGGAGACAACGGCAACCGGCTCACCCGACCCGGCGTCCAACGCCAGCGCGCAAATTTTGGACGTGCCCATGTCGAGTCCCAGAATGAAAGCCATCGCAACCTCATCTCCACAAGCCGAAATATGGTGGAACCATCCCTCTTCCGATTGGGAAGCCGAACCGTTCTGTCGGAAACCCACAAGACCGCCGAAGCGTTCCAGACCCAAGCCCGAAAAAGCCGATGGAATTGTGTCGAGATACTGCCGGGAACTCAAGCGAATTCCTTGAAACGCTCCCGTTTCACATCGAAATCCGGGAAAACCGAAATGGCCAGAATCGGAAATGGGACTTGACAGAATCCCCCCGGAAACGCTACACAGAGAGCGTGTTGGCCGAGCGCCTGCTCGACCAACAATTTTGAAAAGGGAAAAACCGGCAAAGAGTCCGAATGGACACATCCGTTCCGTTTCTTCCCCCCCTCAGACGCTGGTGTAGCTCAATTGGCAGAGCACCTGATTTGTAATCAGGATGTTGCGGGTTCGAGTCCCATCACCAGCTCCATGTGAGACGCTGAAAAAATTAGAGATGTAAGACGAGCCTTTCGCAGAATACGGAAGCCTCAATACCGCCGGTAAGTATATGGTAAGCACGGTGGGGGATACTATTTTCTGGCTTCCTGGCTCATAGTCAATCCAGAAAAGGTATTCCCAACCTTCCAGTTGCACTCATAAATTTCCCTGAACCCCGTTTCCTCTCAAAGGTCATCCCCTTAATTGTATCGGCATCTGCTTTCCGTGCCCGGCAACGAACACCCCATCTCTTTGCCACCCGGGTGTATGTGTACCAGATCACAAAGGAACAGAATCCCAATCCCAGCCAATCCTTACGCACGGACAATCACGCTATCCAGTCGTTCACGGTTGACCGAAGGAGTCTGATACGCTACGCTTTGGCGCAGGTCGGTAAGTTGAAAATAGACACAGAGAGCCGCTGGGAAGATGGACAAAAAAGCCCTCACGGAAGCAGACATCCGCACGAAGTTTATCACACCCACGCTGATCGGCACGAACGGCGACAAATGGGATGTGATGACCCAAATCCGTGAGGAAGTCTACTTCACGAATGGCCGGGTCATCGTTCGAGGCAAGACGGTCAAACGTGGTGAAGCCAAGAAAGCCGATTATCTTCTCTTCTTCAAGCCGAACCTCCCCATTGCCGTCATCGAAGCCAAAGATAACAATCACTCGGTTGGCAGTGGCATGCAGCAGGCGCTCGAATATGCCAAGATTCTCGACATCCCCTTCGCCTACAGTTCCAACGGCGACGCTTTCCTGGAACACGACCGCACGGGTGCCAGCGCCACTGTCACGCGCGAAATCCCGCGCGATCAGTTCCCCTCGCCCGAGGAACTCTGGGCGGTACCGCAAGGCGAAGGGTTATACCGCCGACCAGGAAGCCGTCGCCACGCAGGACTATTTCGACGATGGATCAGGCAAAAGTCCCACCTACTACCAAATCGCCGCCATCAACAGTACCGTTGACGCCATTGCCCGGGGCGAGAACCGCATCCTACTGGTGATGGACACCGGTACGGGCAAGAACAAGACAGCGCAGACGAAGGTGTACGGAGGGACGCCAAGACCGACGAGCCGGGCATTATTTGCGTCGGTTGCAGACTCAGTCGGATGAAGTGCGGCTGAAGATCCAAAAACTGCACACAATGCCGTTCGAGACGGAGATCATCGAGCGCAGTGCAACTCTCCTTTCCAAGGTTTGAGCAAGAGGAGTCTATCACAAACAACAGGCCCTTGCTCAATATCTGGAAAGTTCACTTCCGGGTTGAATTCGAAGCCCAAATAAGAACCCTCGTGGAGTTTTGTATAGAAAGAGACTATAGCATGAAAATCCTGCTCCTGATGCCCGATGCGCATATGCACAAGTTGAAAATCGGTCCCCATCTGCGCTCGATGCGCGAGGCGCCGCTGTCGCTGACCACCCTGGCGGCTCTGCTGCCCCTGGAACGGGATATCGAATGGAAACTGGTGGATGGGAGTGTGGACACGATTCCTCTGGAAGAAAATGCGGATCTGGTGGGGATCAGTGTGATCACCGGGAATGCCGTACGGGCTTACCAGATTGCCGATCATTTCCGACGAAGGGGAATCCCCGTCGTCTTGGGTGGGATTCATGTTTCGATCCTGCCCGGCGAGGCGATGGAGCACGCCGACAGCGTGGTGATTGGAATGGCCGAGCGTGTCTGGCCGCGTCTGGTGGCGGATTTCCGTCAGGGGCGGATGGCCCGGGTTTATCGGGACGAAATCCCGGAGGGGGACTGGTTGACCGGTGTCCCCACGCCCCGGCGCGATCTCCAGCGGAGAAGCGGTTACATGATGCCCGACACCGTCCATGCCACACGGGGATGCCGCCGGGCCTGCGATTTTTGTACAGTCCCCGTTGTCTGGCCCCGTTATTTCAAGCGCCCCGTGGCCGATGTCGTGGCCGATGTCAAGAGTATCCGGGGACGGTTGGTAGCCTTCAACGACGTGAGTCTGCTCGATGACCTCGACTACTCGCGGGAACTGTTGACGGCGCTCATCCCGCTTCGAAAAAAATGGGGCGGTCTGGCCACTGTGGATATCGCGCATCATCCGGACCTGCTTGAACTGCTGCGCCAGAGCGGGTGTCAGTACCTGTTGCTTGGGTTCGAGTCGCTCAACCAGTGCAATCTGCGCGACATCTACAAGGGTTTCAACAACGCCCGGGAATACCGCTCCGTCATTGACGCGCTCCATGAGTATGGGATCACCATCCAGGGGTGCTTTGTCTTCGGGATGGACGACGATGAGCCGTCGGTGTTTGCCGAAACGGTCCAACAGGCAATTGACCTCAAGGTGGATATCCCGCGTTATTCGATCTATACGCCTTTTCCCGGGACAGCCCTTTTCAAGCGTCTGGAGGCTGAGGGACGAATTCTGAGCTACAACTGGGAAGACTACGACACGATGCACGTGGTGATCCAACCCATGAAGATGAGTCCCGGGGAATTGTATGCGGGGTTCAAATGGGCCTACCGCGAAACGTTTGGCTTCCGGCACATCTGGAAACGAGTGGCTGGCCTGAACCTGACGGCGGCGGTCAATTTCGTGGGGAATCTGTCGTATCGCATTTTCGTCAAACGTCTGTACCACGAGGCGCGTTTTGCCCATCCCTATACGATCAGCGATCCAGGTACCCCACCCGATCCTTCGCACTGGGCCGACACCTTCGGAAGCGGGGAGATTGCCAATTGAGTCTTTTGGAGGATATCCGCTTCGCCTGGCACCTCCTTTACAGGCCAATTCGAGGCACAACCCATCAGGAGCGTCTGGAGTGTTTCTATCGGGGACAGGCCGCCGGGTACGACCGGCGCCGGCAAAACATGCTGCATGGGCGGGAAAGCCTGTATCGGGACCTTATCCCACCTCTGAATGGAATCTGGCTGGATATGGGGGGAGGAACCGGAGCCAATCTTGAAAAGGCTGATGACCGTCTGTCCACCATGCGCAAGGTTTATATTGTGGACCTCTCGGGTTCGATGCTGGAGGTGGCCCGTCGGCGTATTGCCGAACGAAACTGGAACAATGTTTCTACAATACAGGCGGACATGGCGGAATTTGTTCCACCGGAAGGCGCTGCCGATCTCATAACCTTTTCTTATTCCCTGACGATGACTCCCAACTGGTTCGACGCCATCACCCATGCCTTCGATCTGCTTCGACCGGGCGGCCTGATTGGAGTGGTGGACTACTACGTCTCGCAAAAGTTTCCATCGCCGGGCATGTGCCGCCACGGAGGTTGGACCCGGACCTTCTGGCCGATGTGGTTCGGGATGCGAAATGTCCATCCCTCTCCCGATCACCTGCCTTGCCTTCAACTGCATTTCGAACAGGTTGCACTCCAGGAAAGAACGAGTTCGGTCGTTTTGATGCCGGGATTTCAGATCCCATATTACCGATTCATTGGACGCAAATCGCTTATCAACAAGACTTCACCTGTATCACCAGGCTGATTGACAAGTAAGAATCCCTGTGCCAGAGTAACGACGGTCTAACATCTTGGAAGGAGACGTGAGAAATGAACTTGAGATGGATGAAAATGCTGTGGGTGACCGTGATGCTTGTCTGCTTTGCCATGAATTCGATGGCGCAACAGGCTCCTGCCGGTGCGGAAAAAGACCGCGAAGCGGATCATGCGGCGTTGCGAACACTACTGACAGAAGCGGCCGAGGCGCTCAACAACCGGGAACTGGATAGACTGACCGATTTCTTCACGGACAATTTCGTCTTGACCGCTGTGGATCAGACGGTTCTGACCGATCGCGCCTCCATCAAGGCGTATTATGAAAAGATGCTGTGTCGGGACGATTCCCCGGTTTCGAGCTTTCACGTGGCGCCCAAAGCGGAAATCCTGACTCAATTCGTGGATACGAATACCGGGTATTGTTACGGAACTTCCGAAGATATCTATACCGTTCGGAAAAACGGGCGACAGGTGACCATGACCTCCCGCTGGACGGCACTTGTGGTAAAAAAAGAGGGGGATTGGAAAATCGCCGCAATCCATTCCGGCGTCAACTTTCTCGATAATCCCGTCCTCACGGCGCGAGCCCTTCCCTGGTGGCGAAAGATGTTTCTGGCAGTGGGAATCGGAAAATATCCGGGGGAAAAATGAGGGGATGAGATTTCAGGAGGAAAATCCCGAGACAGGTCCAACCGACGCTCCGGGAAAAGAAACTTCTCGGTCACCGGGGGCGCACTCCCCGATGGCCGCTCACAGTCTGTCGGTTCCTCAACGTCTGTTCGTTCTGATCTTGAGTTATCTACCGTTGCTGCATGTGATCGGGACCGGCTGGATGCTGATGGCACACTGGGCGGAATGGTACTGGCGATTGTCGGCAGCGCTGGCAGTTCTATTCCTTCTACCGGCGCTGCTGGCTCGGGTCATTGTTAAAGGTTTTCCCATGCGTTCGACGGTGATCCAAATCGGTTCACCCGATTTTTTCAAGTGGTGGACGCTGCTCAACCTTCAGGTGCTTTTCTGCCGCCTGACATTTCTTGAAGAGGCGATGCGGCTGATTCCTTCGGCCTACAGCGCCTGGTTGAGGCTCTGGGGCTCCCGGATCGGTCGGTTGGTTTACTGGGCCCCCGGTACGCGCGTCCTGGATCGCTCGTTTCTGGAAATCGGCGATGATGTCATTTTCGGGGCGGGAGTTCGTCTCAACCCTCATGTAATGGCTCGAAACGATGCCGGTGTGACGCAGTTACTTCTGGCGCCTGTAAAAGTTGGCGCTCGTACCCTCGTGGGAGGGTATTCCCTTCTGACCGCCGGAACGGAACTGGCGCCGGATGAACCCACCCGCGCCTTCCTGATATCGCCTCCGTTTTCAAAATGGCAGGGGGAAAAGCGGGTTCGGGAATGATTTTCGACATCCATGCGCATCTGTCCGGTCCAAGTGGTGTGGGAGGCAATTTCCTGTGTCCTCCCAGTAGACAAAGCCGCCTGTTGCGGTTGTTCCTGAATCGTTCAAAACTGTATGCCCGTGGGAAGGGTGGCGATACGGAATCGCTTGTCAGTCGTTGGGTTCGGGAAAGCCGGATTGATCGAGTCGTTCTGCTAGCGCTCGATGGGGCTTATCGGGAAGACGGTTCGTTTGATCAGGAACACACACGGATCATGACCGGAAACGATTATGTCGCCGATTTTGTGTCGGGTAATTCCCGGTTGCTGTTCGGCGCCAGCGTCCACCCTAATCGAAAAGATGCGATTGAAGAATTGGATCGCGTGGTGGAACGTGGGGCCTGTCTGATCAAGTGGATTCCCTCGGCTCAGAATATCGTGCCGGACGATTCACGGTGTTATCCATTTTATGAACGCATGAGATACCACAACATCCCTCTGCTGACCCACACCGGCATCGAACATACTCTGCCGATGTTCGACAATCGTCTGAATGATCCGGAACGTCTGATACCCGCTCTGCGTCAGGGAGTGACGGTCATCGCGGCGCATTGCGGAACACGTCTTTATCTGCATGAACGTTGCCGGTTCGGTCAATGGGCGAATCTGGCCAAAGAGTACCCGAATTTCTATGGAGATTTGAGCGCGTTTGGACTGCCTCTTCATGGGGGGCCTTTGCGGGGTATTTTGCGCGATCCCGATCTGACGTCCAAAATCCTTTTCGGATCCGATTTCCCGGCCTTAGCTTTACCGTTGTGGTATATCGGCCGTATCGGTCTTCGTCGGGCTATGGGTTTGACCCGGATCGAGAATCCATTTGACAAGGCGTTTCTGACCCTGAAAGAGTTGGACGTCCCGGAACAGATTTTCAACCGGGCGGAACGGTTGCTGCGCCTGCCTCCCGTTTCTGAGTCGTCTCATGTAATGAAAGGAACTGCGAATTGAGTCTGGATGCATGGCACTTGCCCTGGGGGCCCCAAACTGTCCCGCATGCTCTCCTCGACATCATCCGGGGATGCAATATCTCCTGTCGCGCCTGTTACAACTCCCTGCCACAGGCAATTAAGTCTGTCGCGGAGGTGGAGTCGGAACTGAAAGATCTTTTGGCGCGCCGGCGTCTCGGATCGGTCTCACTCATTGGAGGCGAACCCCTTCTTCATCCCCATCTGGATGAGATATTGCGCCTTGTCAAATCTTACGGTTTGTGTGCCCAAATCTTCACAAACGGAGTATTGCTCGATGACCACCGGTTGGAAAGCCTGAAGGCAAATGGCTTGGATATTGTCCTCGTTCACCTTGACCGGGGACAAATCCGACCCGACCTTGTGCCGAACCCTTCGAGGGAACAACTGAAGCAGGCACGGGAAACCCTTGCCGCTCGCATCGTCCGACAGGGTATTGACGTCGGGTTCACGATGACCGCTTTTGAGGACAGTATGGAGGAAGTCCGCGATATGGTCGAATGTGTTCTGGGATCACCCCATATCAATTATCTGCTTGTGACCCTGTTCCGGAACACGGAAAACATCGCGGAGATTCGGGGCGATCTGGCTTTGGGGCTACAGGGAAGGCTGCACAACCCGGACTTCCCTCGAACCGATACACTCACCAATGGACAGATCATCGAATATCTTCTGGAGAGCCTGAACCTGCGTCCTTTTGCCTACCTGGGATCGAATCGAAATGCCCTTGACCCACGCTGGCTTTCCTACCTCGTCTCCACCTGTCGGAGCCGCCAGGGTAACCCTGCGCACTATTCAATCAAGGCAAGCGGATTCGAAAGACTCTATCTGTCCCTTTCACTCCGCCTCAAAGGGAAATATCCCATGTATCGGGAACAAAGCGATCTTCAGATGCGAGTACAACTCCTCCTGAACGCGATCACCGGCGGGGATTTTTCCGGAAACCTGAAATTCCTGATGCAATCCTTCGGACCAGGAAAACGACTGGAAGCCAAACGTCTGCTCTTCCAATGCCCGGCGGAAGTCGGGGCGGACGGTCAGGTGACGCATTGCCTCAACTGCCCGGATGCGGTGGTCAAGGCACAAGGCCTGGTCCCCGTGTGCATCTCCGACAAGGCAAACTCAGAAGAAATTCTGACGCAAAACAGCCTGCCAACACAAACCAGAAATTCGGAATCATGCAGATAACCCTCATCCGCCCCGCCATGACCCCGGGTATTTCCAGAGATGCCATTGAACCACTGGTTTTCGGTATTCTGGCGGCCTTGACACCCCGGGACATCCGGTTGAAATTCTACGATGAACGTATCGAAGCGATTGCCTTTCATGAACACACGGATGTGGTCGCCCTGTCCGTGGATACCTATTCCGCCCGTCGCGCCTACCAGATCGCAACGTACTATCGGCAAATGGGTGTTCCGGTGGTCATGGGAGGATATCATCCGACACTCTGTACCGAGGAAGTTCTCCATTTTGCGGATGCTGTTGTCGTCGGTGACGCTGAGGATACCTGGCCGTCTGTCATTGAAGACATCCGCCGGGGCCGGCTGCAACGGGTCTATCGCAGTCAGTACCCTCCCCTGGCCAGGTCACATCTGGATCGAACCATTTTCGGCGGAAAACGGTATGGCCCGATGCGTCTCGTCCAGTTTGGGCGGGGTTGTTGTCACAGTTGCGATTTCTGCTCCATCCATGCCTTTTACGGTTCCAGTATCCGATATCGCCCCGTGGATGAAACAGTGGCGGAGATTAAGGAACTTGCGGCGAGCGGGGCACGGGGTATCATCTTTACCGACGACAACCTGTTTGCGAAGAAATCCGTGGCGCTGGAACTGCTCCAACGGCTAAAACCGGTGGGAATACGCTGGTCCTGCCAGACGGAACTGGACGTAGCGTCCAGGGACACGACCTTGCGCCTGATGGCCGAAAGCGGGTGCCTGTCGGTGACGGTCGGTTTCGAGACACTGAAGGATGAAAACCTGGCGCAGATGCACAAGTCGCGGAGACAGAGTGCCGACCGGTACGAAGAGTTGATCCACAGGTTTCATGCTCATGGAATCATGGTGTATGGCACTTTTGTTTTCGGTTACGATCACGACACGAAGGACGATTTCCAGCGGAGTCTTGATTTTGTCATGAAGCAAAAATTGTTTCTGGCCAACTTCAATCCTCTGACCCCGATGCCGGGTACTCCGCTTTACGAGCGACTCCGGAAAGAAGAACGGCTGATCCACGATTGCTGGTGGCGCGATCCCTCCTACCGGTATGGTGAAGCCACTTTTCATCCACATGGCATGAGCGCCACGGAATTGACTGCCGGGTGTTATCGGGCACGAACCCGTTTGAACAGCCTTGGAAGTATTCTGTGGCGCAGTCAGAATACTCAAGCCAACCTGCGGAGTCTATATAATGCCGGAGCCTACCTGATCGGGAACTTCGTCAATCGGCGTGAGATTCATCGCAAGCAGGGGGCGAGACTGGGCGATCCCGAGGATTTCAAAGGAGAAATGGCGATACGATGAAAATCACATTCATTTACCCGTGTGTCGGTAAGAGGCCGGGTGAAGAATACCCCAACTCCTGGTTGATGGAACCTCTCGCGATCGCGCAGTTGTCGGCATTGACCCCTTCTTCCTGGGAGCGGGTTTTCTATGACGACCGTTTCGATTCAATCCCGTATGACGACCCGACCGATCTGGTCGCTTTGAGTGTGGAAACCTACTCGGCCCGGCGGGCCTACCAGATCAGCGCGCGATTCCGGGAACGAGGGGTCCAGGTTGTCATGGGAGGTTTTCACCCCACTCTGGCGCCGGAAGACGCCGCGCCCCATGCCAATGCCCTGGTGGTGGGGGAAGCAGAAGGGGTCTGGAAAACCCTCCTGGAAGATTTTGAAGCGGGACACCTTCAACCGCGTTATGAAGCCACGTCGCGTCCAGACCTGGCGGGGATTTTCGCCGACCGTAAACTGTTCGCGGGAAAGCGGTATATGAATCTGGCCCTGGTGGAGACAGCCCGCGGGTGCCGGTTCAATTGCGACTTCTGTTCCATCTCGTCTTTCTATAAACACTCCTATTCTGCTCGACCCGTCGGGGATGTGGTCCAGGAAATAGCCTCTCTGGGCAAGAAAAATGTTTTCTTTGTGGATGACAACCTGTGCGTGGAGCGTGATCGCGCTCTGGCCTTGTTCCGAGCGTTGGAACCTCTTGGCATCCGGTGGGTAGGGCAGATCAGCGTTCATGTGGCCGGGGATGATGAATGCCTCGAAGCGATGCGCCGCAGCGGGTGCCTGGGGGTATTGGTGGGCTTCGAGACCTTGAATCCGGAAGGGAACGCCGTTTCGGGCAAAGCCATCAAGGGGAACCTGCAGCCGGTTTATGAAAAAGCCATCGCCCAATTCGCCCGGTACCGGATCGGTATTTATGGGACCTTTGTCTTCGGATACGACTCCGATACGCGTGAGACGCTTCGTGAGACTGCGGACTTTGCCCTGCGCCACCGATTGTTCTTCTCCGCTTTCAACCACCTGGTTCCTTTCCCCGGTACGCCGCTTTACGCGCGCCTGTCAGACGAAAAGCGTCTGCTCCAGGAGAAATGGTGGCTGTCCCCTAATTACCATTTCGGGGATGTGGCTTTCCAGCCCACGCTTCTTTCACCCAAAGAACTCTCTCAGGCTTGTTTTGAAGCGCGGCATTCATTTTACGGTTGGAGGCGGATTCTGCGGCGTGCCCTGAACTGGAGAAGCAATTGCCGGAGTCTCTTCCTGACGGTTCTGTTCTGGCTGTCCAATCTGAACGCGCGACGTGAAGTCGAAAAACGCCAGGGATTACCCCTCGGCGTGGATGAATAAGAGGATTCGGCTGTGGTACGATTCCAGTTGGCTCAACCGCAACACGAAAGAGACCTTCGGGAACTTATCCGCGATTCCCCGATGCCCGGCTGGGTTCGACTGGCATTCGGGCGCGATCCCGATTTCTTTCAGGGGTTGGGCGTTCAGGGGAAAGAGAATCAAGCCCTTGTCGCCTTGCAGGGGGAGCGTGTGGTCGGGGTGGGATGCCGCAGCATCAAACCGGTTTATATCAATGGAAAGCGTACCGATATCGGGTATCTGGGAGGCTTGCGCCTGATTCCTGAGGCACGGCGGACGACGGTGCTGGCCCGTGGATATGCCGCTCTCAGGAAACTCCACGAGGATAACCCTGTCCCCATTTATCTAAGCACAGTAATTGAAGACAATATTGCCGCGCGCCGTCTATTGGAAAGCCGGAGAGCGGGACTTCCCTGTTACCTTGAGGATGGGCGCTATTTCACCTACGCCATCAATCTCAACCGGTATCGTTACGGGCATTCCTCGCCGATTGTGATTCTTCGTGGCGACGAGATTGGACCCGAGGCCATTGTCCGGTTTCTGGAGAAAGAGGGAGCGCGCCGACAGTTTTTCCCCGTCATTGAGACCCAGGATTTCGGTTCAGAATACCTGCGGGGACTGGCTCTGAAAGACTTCCGGGTGGCTATAGACCGGGAGAGACAGAATATTCTGGGGGTCGTGGCCCTATGGGATCAACACGCATTCAAACAGAATCGGGTGGAGAGTTATGCTCCAACAATCGGATGGATGCGTCCAGTTCTCAATACAGCCCTTCGTCTGACCGGTTTTCGGAACCTGCCTGCACCCGGAGAAGCCCTCAATTCTCTCTATCTGGCATTCCCGTGTGTGCAGGGAGACAACGTCGAAATTCTGCGAGCATTGCTCGAACATCTCTACCTGGAATATCGAAACAGCGGCCACCATTACCTGTTACTGGGGTTCCACGAACGCGATCCCTTGCGCTCGGTCAGCAGTCATTTCTTGACTTTCCAGTATATCAGCCGATTCTATAGGGTCTGCTGGGAAGACGGACTGGATTTTGTCCACGCGCTCGATTCCTCCCGAATTCCCTATCTTGAACTGGCAACCTTGTAGTTGTGCTTTCCGGAAAGGTGTATGGCATTTGTCGTTAAGATCTGAAATCAAAAGCCTGAGCCGATTGACAGACATGGAAAAAGAAAATCTGCTGACGCTGCACAGCCGTTATTTTCGGAATGTGTGTCAGGATCTCTTTTTTCGCGACCTGAATGCGAAAGATCACGTCATTCTTTTGAGGGACGGAACACAGATCGTGGGGTTCTCAACACTTCAAGTCCTGCGGTTGTCGGTTGCGGAGATTCCGCGTGTTTTCCTCTTCAGCGGCGATACGATCGTGGATCGTCGATACTGGCTCGACAGCCACCTGGCGGGGTGTTTCGGCCATTACATGCTGCGCCTGATGGACCAATACCCGGACACTCCCCTCTACTGGTTTCTGATCTCAAAGGGATTCCGTACCTACCGCTTCCTGCCCGTGTATTTCAAGGTTTTCTATCCGGCCTGCGACCGCCCTGCGCCTCTGGAATACTCAAAACTCCTCGACGCAATCGCTGTATCCAGGTTCCCGGATGCATATGATCCCAACACAGGGATTATCTCGTTCCGGGGATCAAGGGACAGCCTCCGTCCCGAGGAATGTAAGATTCCTGAAGGACGCCTGAACGATCCCCATGTACGCTTCTTTCTTGATCGGAATCCGGATTTCGACCACGGGGATGAACTGGCCTGCCTGGCGGACATTACCCGCGAGAACTTGAATCAATATGCCTGGCGGGTCATCGAGCGGACGGTGGTCACCTGGGATGAATAACCTCTTCATGAGAACCTGTGTTCTGGCAGCCAATTGCTTGTGGCTCGTGGCCTGCTTTCCGGGATGGGCGCTTTTTCTGCTCGCGACCCGGCGTGTCAAATCTGTTCAGACCGCCCTGCTTCGGCGAATCTTGAAACAGAATTCCAACACGGAATTCGGGCGGTTGCACCATTTCGATTTCCTCCGGACACCCGAAGATTACCTGTCTGTTCCCCTTGCGGATTACGAAGATTACGCAACGGCCGTCGAGGCAATCCGGTCCGGTCATTCAAATGTCCTGACGGCCGAACCGGTCGAATTGCTTCAACCCACCAGCGGTTCGACCACAGCCTCCAAACGGATCCCTTACACCCGCTCACTTCAATGCGAATTCAAGGCGGCCATCGCTCCCTGGATCGCCTCTTTGTATCTGGCTCTCCCGTCTCTCCTTCTCGGGCGCCACTACTGGTCGATCAGCCCCAATACGGATCCGGTTTCCCGGCCCGAAGATACCCATTCCAGAGTGCGTGTAGGCTTTGCCGACGATTCGGAGTACCTGGGGACAATCCAGCGTCTGTTGACCCGCCTTCTTTTTCCTGTCCCTTCGGAAATATCCCAGGTCCGCAATCCCCGGTCTTTCGAATACCTGACTCTTCTTTTTCTGTGCCGGGAACGGAATCTTCGGTTGATTTCCGTCTGGCATCCGTCCTTTCTGACCCTGCTACTCAATGCCCTGTCCCTCTGTTTCGACTCCCTTCTTCGCGACATCGAGTCCGGTACAATTTCGGAGATGATCGAATTGACTCCGGAATTACGCGAGAAGTTTAAGAGGCGTCTGCCGCCTGATCCAAAGCGGGCCAAAGAATTGCGCCGAATCAATCCAGCGGTGCGAGGAAATATCCGGGAGATCTGGCCCCACCTGACACTCATCAGTTGCTGGACGGATGGAATCGTTGAGCCCTGGCGAACCCAACTGGCCGAAACGTTTCCCCATGCGGTCATCCAGGGCAAGGGCTTGACCGCCACGGAAGGCATTATTTCCTTCCCTCTCGGGCGGTACTCGGGAAAGGTCTGTGCCGTGCGTTCTCACTTCCTGGAGTTCAGTGATATGGAAACCGGCCACGTTCACCACGCCTGGAATCTCGGACAGGGACGAGAATACAGTGTCATTCTGACCACGGGAGGGGGGCTGTATCGTTACCGCCTGCACGATGTGGTGCGAGTAAACGGATTCTATGGTCAGGCGCCCTATCTGGACTTGCTCTCCCGCGACAACCTGGTTTCGGATCTGGTTGGAGAAAAGCTGAACGCCCGGCATGTTGCGGATAGCCTGACCCAAGTGAAGCAATCCATGAATCTGCACCTTCGATTCGCCCTGCTTGCGCCCGTTCTGGAGAGCCCGGAGAAAGTAAATCCCGGTTATGTCCTCTATTGCCAACCCGAACCGGAAGACTCTCCCGATTTTCAGGATTTGGCCCGGCGCATGGAAACCGAGCTATCTCAGAATTATCATTATCAGCACGCCCGCCGGCTCTCCCAACTGACTCCACTGCGAGTTTTTCTGGTCTCCGGAGAAGCCTCCGAATTTTATCGCCAACACCTCATGGAACGAGGCATGAAGGCCGGGGACATCAAGTTTCAGGTATTGTCCACCGATTCGGCCTGGTCTGTTGTTCTCCCGGGAAAATTCGTCGCATAGAAACCTCGTTCAAAAGGTAACAAGATTCCAGCAAGGATTTTTTTCAGGTCACCCCAGCCTTCCACTACCGTACCATCCAGAGTGCCGGATGGGCGATGCCGAACTGTGCCGTAAGTGAGGTCGCTTTCCGAATCTGGATCATCAGCGGTTTCTTCTTCACATCGCCGGTGGGGATATCCCCCGTCCATTCCAGGAAGCGGTACCCGGCATTCGGTTTCGGGAACAGCGTGACAACCGAACCGAAGGGATAGGTGGTCCGGTTGGGTGATTGCACCACGGAGCCGTTCACGGCTTCGATTGTCAGCGGATACTCGTTGAGGGCAAACCGTAGGGTCACGCTCTTGTGGGTATCCATGAGGATCGTGGTGGAAGTGGTCAGGGGGTTCCCGTCCGTTCCGATCCAGCCGTCAAAGTAAGACTCGGTTCCCGGCTGGCCGGCTGTCAGCGTGACGGTCGTATCCGGGGCATAGGTCGCAGCGGAGCCGGAAGATGTGACCGGGGTCCCGACCGGACTCCTCGTAAACGAACCCAGCCCGTCCACCGTCATACTCAGACGGAAGGGCGGCGGCATGAAGCGCAGGTAGGGGTAACTCTGTCCCTCGACGATGCCCCAGACGGACGTAAAGTTCCACCCGTCGAACGTGGCCTGTTGTTTCATCTCGGCGTGGGTCTTCCCCTCCGCCCCGACGAGTCCCATCAGGTCCGGCTGGCCGGTAGTTTTCTGATCCCAGTAAGAGGCCGCGACCGTACCGGCCAGAGGGTACCCGATCAAGCCGCCAATACTCGCGTTTCCGGTCACCCGGCCCGTAGCGAAACAGTTGGCGATGGAGCCACCATCGTTACGCCCCACCAGCCCGGCGGTCGAGGAAGTCCCTATCGCCGCGCCAGTGGCGAAACAATTCTGGAGGGTTCCTCTGTTGCCCCCGATCAAGCCGCCAACAGAATAAAGCGTTCCGGATGTGACACCGGTGGCGAAACATTCGGAGATCAATCCTCTGTTGTTGTAACCGGTCAATCCACCGATATAGTTCTCTCCCGTTACCGCGGCGGTGGAGAAGGAGCGGCTCACAGAGGCGTTTTCACTTTCGCCATGGGTTCCGACCAGTCCTCCGACACAGTAATCGCCTTTTACCAGACCGCCGAGAGAACAGTTCTCGATGCGCCCGGACGAGTTGTATCCGACCAGGCCTCCCGTATAATAAGCGCCCGTCACCCGGACGTCTTCGAGCGTCAGGTTCCGAACTTCTCCCGTTCCCAACAGAGCGCTGAACAAGCCGACATAACCGCCATTGGGCCGGTTGATGGTCAGACCGGTGATTTTCTTTCCGTTCCCGTCAAAGGTCCCCTGAAAAGAACGAGAACCTCCGAAAGAATCGAAACCAATGGGCCGGAACCCTTCCCGGACATCCAGATCGGACGTTCCGGCGTCGTTCCAGTTCGCCGTATCCGAGGCGTCAATGTCGTTCATCAGTTTGTAGTACCCCATCATGTTGCCGGAGGTGGCGATGGCCTGAAGTTCGGCCAGAGTCCGAATTTCGTAATAGTGGCGGAAGTGGGCGGTCACGCTCTTGCAGGTGTCTATGAGAAGAGTCATCGTCGTGGCGGCAGGATCGGCCACCGGTCCCGTCCATCTTTCAAACTGATAGCCAGGGGCCGCCGTCGTGGTCAGGGTCACCACCGTCCCCGGCGCATAAACCCCACCGGGCGGATTCAAGGCCACCGAGCCTTCCCCGTCGGTCGTGACACTCAGAGACAGCAACGGGGCGCCCGACCCGAAGCGCAGGTAGGGGTAGCTCACCCCCTCGACAATCCCCCACACGGATGTGAAATCCCACTCGGCGAAGGTCGCCTGCTGCTTCATCTGAGCGGTCGTCTTCCCGAAGGAGGCGTCGCTGCCCGCCGAAACGGACCAGCCGGTGGTGATCGCGTCCCAGTAGCCCCCCGTGACGGTTCCGCCGTTTGCCCCGACCAGCCCACCCATCCCGGAAGGAGACGACTCCGTGCTGCTTACCGCCCCGCAGGCAAAACTGTGGGTCACCGAACCGGAGGCGTTTTCTCCCAGCAATCCCCCGACCAGACTGGAGGCCGTCACCGGACCCGTGGCGAAACAGTCGGAGATCGAGCCGGACAAACTCGACCCGACCAGTCCTCCCACCCGACTGCTCCCTGTCACCGTTCCCCCGGCAAAACACCGGGAGAGAGAACCCTTGTTGTTGTATCCAACCAGCCCACCGGCAGTATCATACTTTGCCACGATTTCTCCACCCGCGAAACACTGTGTGATGGTCCCCTTGTTGATACCGACCAATCCCCCGATTCTCGTTCCCCGGCCAGTCACGATCCCACTGGCCGAACAATTCGTCAGCGTGCCATTGTTGACCCCGGCCAGAGAGCCGGCATTCGAGTACGCGCTGACGCAGGTTCCCTCCAGCGTCAGGTTCTTGATTGTCGCTCCCTGACTGACCAGACCGAATAATCCCACTCCCTCGCGGTCGTTCCAGATATAATCGGTTCGGTTGATCGTCAGGCCGGTGATCTTTTTCCCATTGCCGTCAAAGACTCCCTGGAAAGACGTGATATCGGGATAGTAGGAGGAATACTTCCCGATGGGCCGGAACCCCTCGAGCGTGTGCGTCGTTGTCTCCTCGTCATTCCAGTTCGCCGTGTCCGACGCGTCTATATCGTTCATCAGCTTGAAATAACCGGTCATGTCGGAGGTGGCGACGGCCTGGAGTTCCTCCAGGGTCCGGATTTCGTAAACCTTCCCGAAATACGCGATCACGCTCCTAGGTCCGTCCATGACGATCGAGATGGACTCGGCCATCGGGTCGGCCACATCGCCGATCCACCCGGCGAACCGGGCGCCCGCCTGGGGCACGGCGGTCAGGGTCACGGTCGTGCCCGGCGCGTACACCCCTCCGGGCGGGTCGAGAATCACCTGACCCGGCCCCTCCTGAATCAGCGTGACGGTCAGTTGGAACGGCGCGGGGAACCAACGCAGGTAGGGATAACTCTTGTTCTCGGAAATGCCCCAGACGTCCACAAAGTCCCATCCGGCAAACGTCGCTATGCGCTTCATCTCGTGGGTGGTTTTCCCCGCCGCCCCGGTGATTGTCGTTGTGGTCGGCTGATAGGTCGTCTCCACATCCCAGTAACAGGCCGTGACCGAGGCGGCGGTGTTACTCCCGATCAACCCGCCGACACTCGTGGTTCCCTGAACGGAACCGGAGGCGAAACAGTGGGTTACTGCCGTTGAAGCGTTTGTCCCCACTAAACCGCCAACGGACAGATTGCCTTTTACCGAACCATTTGAGAAACTGTCCCTAATCTCGCCGCCATTCCGGCCGACCAACCCACCCACCCGGTCGCGACCGGTCACGACACCCATATTGAAACATCGGCTAATTTTACTGTAGTTAACTCCTGCCAATCCCCCTGTGTCCTGGTTGCGGCTCCAATCCGTTTTAGTCACCACCCCGGCGGTAATACAGTTTTCAATAAGTCCTGAGGAACAACTACCAACCAAACCTCCCGTTGCATAGCCCTCCATCACCGAAGCATTGGCAAAACAATCAATAATTGTCCCAGAGTTATCGACTCCCACCAGTCCACCGGTATTCGCCACGTCACCCATCGGCGCTTTTACCTTCCCACCCGCCGAGCAGCGGGTGAGGAAACCGTAAGAATTATACCCAACCAGTCCCCCGACACCATCCTGGCTGTCCGAACCATCCCCCGTTACTTCCCCCTCCACATCGCAATCCTCTATCAGACTGGAAACACTGTTCCCCACCAACCCACCGGCATTTTCCCCTTTCCCGTTCACCGTCATGTTTCCCCAACAGTTTTTGATGGCACCACACCAGAGTATCCCGGCCAACCCGCCGGTATATCGAGTTCCCGTCACGTTTCCCCGTTCCAGAATCAAGTTCCGGATTTCTCCTCCTCTTCCGACAGCACGGAACAAGCCAACGCTCTTCTCACTCCAGGGCCGGTTGATCGTCAGCCCAGTGATCTTTTTCCCGTTCCCGTCCAACACCCCGCGAAAGGAAACGGTATCGGACTCGAAGGAACTGGGGTATTGCCCGATGGGGCGGAATCCTTCAATCAGATAGGTGTCCGTTCCCGCGTCGTTCCAGTTCGCCGTCTCCGACGCGTCAATGTCGTTCATCAACGTGTAGTACCCCGTCAGATCGCCGGTGGCGATGGCCTGAAGATCGGCCAGGGTCCGGACTTCGTAGCTGCGGCGAAACCGCGCCGTTACGCTTTTAGGACTGTCCATTAGAAGGGTGGTCGTGACAGTCGCCGGGTTGGCTACCGCACCGACCCAACTGTCGAGGCGCCACCCTGCCGCAGGAAGAGCGGTCAACGTGACGGTGGTTCCCGGCAGATACACCCCGCCCGGTGGATCGAGTGTCACCGAACCTTCTCCCAGAATCGACACGGACAGTTGAAGCGCAGGAGAACCGGGTTGAAGGTAAGGATAAGTCAGATCCTCTACAATTCCCCAGACGTTTGTGAAGTCCCACCCGGCAAATGTGGCCTGTTGTTTCATCTCTGCGGTCGTTTTTCCAACCACACCTGCGCCCCCGGCCGACGTGAACTGACCGGAGGTTTCCACATCCCAGTAACAGGAGGAGATGCTTACTTTATTGCCGTTTCCGATGAATCCGCCCACGTACTCGGATTGCGCTTTCTGCGTACCGGCCCGTTTCACGACTCCAGAAGCAAAACAATTCAAGATTGTTCCATAATTATTGTAGCCAGTAAGTCCTCCCAGGTTTAGGCTATAGATCGCCGATCCGGAAACTACTCCCGTTGCGAAACTGTTGGTGATGGTTCCGCTTATATTATAGCCAATCAGCCCTCCGAGGCTCAAATCGTAATACCGGTTTGTTCCGGTCACCGATCCTGTGGCAAAACAGTTCGAAATTTTTCCTTCATTATGTCCAATCAAGCCACCGGCCACCCAAGAATCGTATTTCGCGGTAATGGTCACCAATCCGGTCGCAAAGCACTCTTCGACTATGCCGATCCCCTTATATCCGATAAGTCCTCCTACGCATCCATTACCCAATACCACGCCGGTTGCGTGACTGTCTGTGATCGAACTGTAATCCCTGTTTCCATAATGCGACCCACAGGACCCAATCAACCCCCCGACATACAATTTTCCCGTCACTTGTCCGGCTGCGGCACAGTTTACAACTGTTCCATAGTTGCAGTATCCAACCATCCCTCCGATAAAGTTCCCGTACGTTCCAATTCCCGTCACATTGCCCGTGGTGGAACAGTTTTCAATCTTTCCCCCCGAAATTTGTCCAACCAGATTTCCCACAGAGGAATTTCCCGTCACGGAACCGCCTTCGAGGGTCAGGTTGCGGATCTCGCCTCCCTGTCCCAGGGAGGCAAACAACCCGACGTAATTCTCGGCGAGGCGGTTGATTGTCAATCCCGTGATCTTGTGTCCATTTCCATCGAAAACTCCCTGGAAATGAACCGTCTCCGTTCCAATGGGCCAAAATCCCTGGGTTCCCGTTGTCCCTGCGTCACTCCAGTTTGCGGTATCCGATGCGTTGATATCGTTCATCAGAATGTAATACCCACTCAGATTACCCGTTGTGGCGATGGCCTGCAGCTCGGCCAGGGTCCGGATTTCGTAGTTTTTCTGGAAATTCGCCGTCAAACTTCTCGGGCCGTCCACAAGGGAGGAAATGGAGAGAGCAGTTGTGTCACTCGTTCCTCCACCCGTCCACCCGACAAAATGAGCGCCGGCGGCAGGGGTGGCAGTCAGGGTTACCTGGGTACCCGCAGCATAGACACCCCCAGCGGGGTTCAGCGTGACCGACCCCGGCCCCAGCACGGTGACATTCAACCGGAACGGCGGGGGGGCAAATCGAAGATAAGGATAACTCTGCCCCTCAACAATTCCCCAAACCGAGGCAAAATCCCAGCCGGAAAACGTCGCCATTTGTTTCATCTCGACGGTGGTTTTACCAAAACATCCATCCCCACCCTTCACACTGCTTGTCGCAGAGGTTTGGCCAGTGGCTTGCAGATCCCAGTAACAGGCCGTGACAGTCGTACCCGTCCCCCTACTCCCAAACAGTCCCCCCGCAAACTCGGTTCCCGTCACGCGGCCGGAGGCAAAACTGGTGGATGCAGAACCGTAATAGATGACACCGGACAGTCCCCCGACATACGAATACCCCGTGACGGAACCGGTCTCAAAACAGTTCGTGATCCGGCTTCCAGACTGGGCATATCCGATCACCCCTCCCACATACTGCATTCCAGACACCGGGGATGTGACATAACAGTTTTCGACGGTTCCCCCAGTGACTTCCCCCGCAAGTCCTCCGGCATACGTTTTGCCAGTAATATTTCCGCCCTCCAGAGACAAATTCCGAACTTGTCCCCCGTTTCCGACACACCCGAAAAGCCCGATTCCACTCTCCAATGGGCGATTGACCACCAACCCGATGATCTTTTTTCCGTTGCCCTCAAAAACACCCCGGAAAGAAGTGGCCGATGGATTTGACAAAGAACCGATGGGCCGGAACCCTTCCCGTACGTTCAGTTCGGTTCCCGCGTCGTTCCAGTTGACGGTGTCCGAGGCGTCAATGTCGTTCATCAGGGTGTAGTGCCCGTCGAGATCGCCCGAGGCGATGGCCTGAAGTTCGGCCAGGGTCCGGATTTCGTAGTGACGGCGGAAATGCGCGGTCACGCTGCGGTGGGCGTCCATCAAGACGGAAGCGGAAGGCGCTGTCGAGTCGCCATTCACCCCCGCCCACTCCAAAAAGGACACTTTGGTATCTGCGGGGATTGCAGTCAGAGCCACATTGGTTCCGGCTGCATATGACGTGTCCAGGGGGAGAACCGAAACCGTACCCGCTCCCTGAGTCGTGATATTCAACAGAAAGGGAGGGGCCGAAAAGCGCAAGTAGGGGTAACTCTGCCCGGTAGCGATGCCCCAGAGGGACGCAAAGTCCCATCCGGAAAAGGTCGCCTGTTGTTTCATCTGGGCGGTGGTTTTCCCGAAACTGACGTCGCTACCCGCCGAGGTGGCCTGGCCAGTGGTTTCTACATTCCAGTAACAGTCTGTGACGGTCTTGTAATTGTGACCCACCAGCCCACCTACATCTTCCTGCCCCATCACCGCGCCGATCGAGAAACACTTTTGAATCGTACTTCCATTGTATCCGATCAGTCCTCCCACACTCTGCCGTGCGCTCACCAGACCGGTGGCGAAACAGTTCTCGATCGTATCCGAGGAAGTGGTCCCAATCAGCCCTCCTGTTGATCCATCCCCTCGAACCGTACTTGAGGAAAAACTGTTCCGAATACTGCCGGAACTGCTATTGCCCACCAATCCTCCCGTAGCGGAATTTCCAGTCACCATCCCCGAAGCAAAACTATCCGCAATGGTTCTATAATTGTGTCCCACCAACCCGCCGACTTCCCTGTTGCCGGTGACGGTACAGGCAGCGGAACTTCGGATAATACTCCCCGAATAATTGTCTCCCACCAAGCCGCCCAAGTACAAATTGGCGGTGACCGTACCGGATGCGGAACATATCGAGACCGTCCCCCCGATATTATACCCAACCAATCCTCCTACATAGGTACTGCCAGAAATAACTCCTCCCGCTTTGCAATTTCTGACCTTCCCATCGAGATATCCAACCAGATGCCCCACAGACGATCTCCCGGTCGTGGAACTGTTTTCAAGAGTTAAACTCAGAATCCGTCCCCCTTCCCCCCATGAACCGGCACTCCCGAACATCCCAACCTTTTCAGAGTCAGGCCGGTTAAGGGTCAGGCCCGTGATCTTTTTCCCGTTGCCGCTAAAAACACCCATGAAAGTAGTGGAACCGGAACCAATGGGGCGAAACCCTTCCAGCACACTAGTATCGGTCCCCGCGTCGTTCCAGTTCGCCGTGTCCGACGCGTCGATGTTGTTCATCAACTGATAGTATTTCCCGGTCGTCTCGTTGGCCGAGGCTCGCTCACCGAGCCAGACCAGGTGGCCCAGCTGGGTGATCTGGTACGCCGTGGCGGTGGTCAACCCGTCCCCCCCTGTGGGTGCCACGGCCGTCTGGGCCTGAGCGTTCGGTACATTTCCCCCCGCGAAACTCAGTAAAACCGCGAGGGTAAATATTGGAAACAGGGACATGCAGCCGGACTTTCGGCAAGACACCTCCTTACCTGAATTCGAGGAAAGAATTGGAAAAGAGAACCGCATGATACCTGTCTCCTGTTTCTCGTCAGAGGGCAATTGTATATCGGGACCCGAATACCGGGTGTCTTCTCGTTTTCAAGAGTTCTTCTTTTGAGAAAAGTTTCGTTCATCTCATGTGTCTTCAGGGCTCAATCGGGGCAGAAACGGATTTGTCTCCGGTGAGTACGGTAATGATTCCTCAAAGAATTGATCGAGGTTTCATACCTGTCTGGAAGCAATAAATACTGGAAACCACCTCATTTGACAAGAAATTACACGAATACACGGGAGTTGTTTTCTCGAGGGGAGAGAGGATGTTCCGTATATTGTACTTCTCTCTTCGATTCCATTTGGGTGAGAAACCCTTGGAATCTGGATGAAAATTCCACTGTTGAACGGTTCTTTGTGTGGAGATAGACTTTAAAAGTCACATTCTTGGGGGCTTTTGTGTTACCGGCATCCCATTTTCCTCCTCCGGATGATTTCCATATCTTGCGTTGATTTTGAGGGACGACTCCGAACGCCGCTTTCCATATGGACTTCGGGTATAGCGAAAATTTTTTCTGTGGCCGAACGTATTGGGGATAACGGAAAACAAGACAGGAGGGAGAAACCCGTTTCGGGGTCACTCCCCCCTGTTTCACTTCGTTTCTCGGTACCGCTTCTTTTCCGCTAGATCCGATCTCAGGCCCGCCATTCCGGCGGGAGGACATGCCTCCCGCCGGAACAACTCACCGGTCCCCATTTTACTGCATTTGGGGGTTGATCACGATCGGCTGAACCGGCGTCTTGGGCAGGACTTTCAGCTTCGACACCAGCGTCGGATCGAGGAAGGCCGCGCCTTCCACCTGGCCGCTCTTCGTCTGAAGGATGCCGATGCCGCCCTTCTGGAACGAAGCGCCGTAGCCCGCGTAGAAGTAACCCGAAACACCCGCCTGGCCATACACCTTCGTGATCGCCACTCGCTTCGAGTTCGCCGCGGGCTGCGCCTTGACAACCATCGCCGTCGCCGAGCCAGCCGTACCAACCGCGCCACCCACCAGCGCGCCGTTGATCTTCTTCGCCGTCGCCTGGACCAGCACCAGATCCTTCGACGACTGGATCAGGCCCACGCGCAGGTTGCCGCCCGCCACCGTCACCTTGTCGATCGCGCCGACGATCTCGTCCGCCACGAGCGGGCCGCCCGAGACCGTGATGGCCTTGAGCGTGCTGCCCTGGATCGAGGACGGAGTCGCCTCAGCCGGAGCCGACGTCGTGTTGCCGACCTGAAGTTCGTTGACCACCTTCGGCAACGAACCGATCGCGCCCAGACTCGTCCGCTTCGCCTTCGAAGCGTCCTTGTACGTCTTCGACGCCACGTTGATCAGTTTGATCGGCTGCGGAGTCGCGTTCGTCGAGCCGACTTCCTCGACCACAGCGCCCGTCACCTTGATCGACATCGGCGTCGTGCCCGCACTCGTCGTTTCGATGAACGTACGAGCGTACAGACCCGCGCCCGAATCCTTTGTTGCAGTGATCGTCACCTTGCCGAACTCACGCGCCTTGAGGAACGTGACCGACTTGGCCGAAACCGCCTTGACCAGACCCGAAGCCTCGAGCGAGTACACCGGCACGTCGAACGCAAGCGTCTTGACGTCGCCATTGATCGCCAGCGTGGGCACCTGGCCCAGATCCAGCAGGTAGTAGATCCCCTTGGCCGGATTGTCCGCCGTGCTCTTGGACAACTTCTTCAGCAGCGCGATCTTGATCGTACCCGCCGCCGAACCCGTGAACGCCAAGTTGTTCGAAGCGTCACGTTCCATCGTGTAACCCTTCGCCGTCACCTTGTAGGCCGCAGCCGCGACCGTCTCGGCCGTAACCGCAGCCGTCGCGGGCGCGCTCGGAGCGCTCTCGTTCTGCAGCCCGTCAACCGTCTTGACCGTGTACGCGTACGTCACGCCCGGAACGGCCGTGTCGTCCGCGAACTCGGTCCCATCGACCGCCCACGCCACCGACGTCGTGTCCGTCGTGCCTTCCACGATCCGCTCGACCACGTAGGTCGGAGTGGTCGCTTCAACCGCGTTCCACGAGACCAGCACCATGTACGTGTTGCCCGCAGCCGTCACGCCTGTCGGGGCGTCCGGACCCAGCTTCGAGAACTTCGCCGTCAGGGTCTTGTTCGCCGCCGGCATCGTGTACCCATACGGAGACGAGGCCGAAAGCAGCGTCGCGCCGTCGTAGAAGCCGTCGAACTTGTAACCCGTCGTGGCCGTCGCCGTCAGCGTCACCTGAGCACCGGCCGCGTAGGACGCCTGGTCGGGCGACTTCGAGGCCGAGCCGCCTTCGGTCGCCGTGACCGTCAGTGTGTTGTAGGTCGGAGGTCCGGTCTGGACTCTGAAATTCGCCGTGAAGGTCTTGTTCTCGGCCACCGTGTAAACATACGTGGCGTTCGTCGAGACCGTCGTGGCACCGTCCATCCAGCCGCGGAACTCATACCCATCCGCCTGCGTCGCCGTCAGCGTAATCGTAGTTCCTGCCTCGTAATATTCCCAGTCGGGCGTCTTCTTTACCATACCGCCACTGAGCGGATTGGCCACCAGCGTCAACGTGTACTGGTCGTCGTAACGGAATTTTGCCGTGAAAGCCGTCTTGAACGTCTCCGGCCCCACCATCATGACATACGAAGTGGACGTCGTGACCTGCGTGGCGCCGGCATACCAGCCGACAAACGAGTAACCCGCGCTGGGCACTGCGGTTAGCGTCACGGTCGTGCCCTGCGGGTAGAAGGTCAGATCGGGCGTCTTTGACACCGTCCCCCCCTCGACCGGATCGGCCAGCACCATGATCGTGGAAGGATCGGGGAGAAGGGTTTTGAACCTGGCGACCAGTGTCTCGCTCATCGCCGGCATGGTGTACACGAACGACGCTTCCGTCGAGACGGTTGTGTCGCCATTCACCCACCCACGAAACTGATACCCGTACGCCGGTATAACGCCCACCGTGATCGTGGTACCAACATCATAATGTCCCAAGTCCGGCATTTTTGTCAGTGATTGAGCCGCTTCGACAGGATCGGCCACCAGGTTCAGAGTAGTAGGGCCGAGATTCTCAAAGTTGGCCGTCACCGTCTTGTTGGCATTCATGGTCACCGTAACTTGCGGATTGCTCCCCGTCGCGTCGCCCGTCCAACTAACAAACCGTTTACCCTCCACCGGCGTGGCCGTCAAGGTCACTGTGGTACCGAATTCATAAACGTCTCCCGGCGGATCAAGTGCCACGATACCGCTGTCCGCGGGAGTCACATTCGCAGTGAGCGTGTACTGATTGGCCGCAAAATTGGCTGCCAGTGTTGTCTTCGAGTCCATGACAACCACCAGTGGGTTGGCGGTACTCAACGTCGAACCACTCCAGCCGGTGAAGTGGTAACCGACCCCGGGAGTCGCTGTCAGCGTTACAGTCGTGCCGTGGACATAAGTCTCTTGATCCGGCGACTTCGCCACGGAACCGTTCTGAACCTCGATCGTCAACGCATATTCGTTGATCGCGAAGTTCGCCACGAGCGTCTTCGTCGAATCCATCGTCACCACAAGAGAATTCAACGTACTGGTTGTCGAACCGCTCCACCCCCTGAAGTGATACCCAACCTCAGGTGTCGCCGTCAGCGTCACCGTCGTGCCGTGGGCATAGGTCTCTTGATCCGGCGACTTCGCCACGGAACCGTTCTGAACCTCGATCGTCAACGCATATTCGTTGATCGCGAAGTTCGCCACGAGCGTCTTCGTCGAATCCATCGTCACCACAAGAGAATTCAACGTACTGGTTGTCGAACCGCTCCACCCCCTGAAGTGATACCCAACCTCAGGTGTCGCCGTCAGCGTCACCGTCGTGCCGTGGGCATAGGTCTCTTGATCCGGCGACTTCACCACCGAACCGTTCTGAGCCTCGACCGCCAGTGCGTATTCGTTGATCGCGAAGTTCGCCACGAGCGTCTTCGTCGAATCCATCGTCAACACCAGAGGATTCAACGTACTGGTTGTCGAACCACTCCAGCCGGTGAAGCGGTAACCGACCCCGGGCGTCGCAGTCAACGTCACCGCCGTGCCATGGGCATAGGTCTCTTGATTTGGCGATCTCGCCACGGAACCGTTCTGTACCTCGACCCTCAGCGCGTATTCGTTGATCGCGAAGTTCGCTGTCAGGGTTTTGGTCGAATCCATCACCACGTCCAGCGGATTGGCCGTACTCGTCACCGAACCACTCCAACCCGTGAAGCGGTAACCCACAGCGGGCGTTGCCGTCAGCGTCACCGTCGTGCCGTGGGCATAGGTCTCTTGATCCGGCGACTTCACCACCGAACCGTTCTGAGCCTCGACCGTCAGTGGGTATTCGTTGATTACGCACATGGCCGTGAGCGTCTTCGTCGAATCCATTGTTACTACCAGCGGATTGGAACGTAAATCCATGGCACTGGATGGATTGAAATCCAATGTCCACTGGTCAAAATGAAACCCAGTGTCAGGTATTGCGGTCACGGTTACTGTTGTACCATGAGCATAAGCCAAGTGATCGGGCGATTTCGATACAATTCCGTTCTCGGCGCCCGTCGTAAGAATCCAACCTTTCCTGTAGGTGACGGTTGCTGTCGTCATTTTATTTTCTTGGACAGTAACAGTCTGGGCAACGGGAGGTATCCAACCCAAAGCCTCCTTGAACTCGACCGAATAAGTTCCAGTAAAACACGGTGTAGAGGCTCCGCTGTCGTGCCAGACGTCCGGCGGGTCACCCTGAAGACGCCACTGTGCCCCCGCAGATGCAGCCTTGGGCGGTTTGAGTGTCACCTGCAGATTGTCCTCAAGTACAAGCGCCAATGAATGATAATATCCTGCCGCCACGGCGTCCACAAAACAACGGTTGGGGGAAGGAACAATACACTGACCATACGTATTATCCCCCCACGTCACAATTGAACCATCGGATTTCAAACCTATATTGTGTAGATTTCCGGCTGCAACAGATACAAAATGGCTATTGGGTGAGGGAGCCGTATACTGCCCCATACTGCCATCCCCCCACACCACAATTGTACCGTCGGACTTCAAACCTAGACAACAAACACTTCCCGCCGAGATTGCCACATAATTCGTGTTTGCTGCGGGAAGAGTGACAGGAACAAGAACTCCATTCTTCCCGATTTTTCCCCACGCCACAAGCGAACCGTCAGACTTCAGCCCCAGACTATAGTACCCGCCAGCAGCAAGGGCTACAAAATCACTATTGGGAGAAGGGATACTACACTGCCCGAAATCATTTAGCCCCCATGCGACAATCGAACCGTCGGACTTCAGACCCAAACTGTGATAATTTCCCTCCGCGATGGCTACAAAACCGCTGTTGGGCGAAGGAACGTAGGTATTATCTCCCCACGCCACTATCGAACCGTCGGATTTCAAACCCAGACTGTGATCATGTCCTGCCGCAATAGCCACAAAGCCATTATTTGGTGAGGGAACCGTACATTGTTTTTGCCAATTCATCCCCCACGCCACAATCGAGCCGTCAGACTTCAAACCCAGGCTGAAATAATTCCCCGCCGCAACACTTACAAAATCACTATTTGACGAAGGAACTGTGCATTGCCCAAAATCATTGTTCCCCCACGCCACTATTCTTCTGCCCGGAACAACCCCAAACGTCGCGATCAAGGTCTTTGTGGTGTCCATAGTAAGGGATAGAGGATTGACTGTTTCCTGACCCACCGGAACATCGCCCATCCAACCGATAAACCGATATCCAGGATAGGGTTGCGGAAACAGGGTTACCGGCATCCCCACGGGATAATCAGGACGGGCTGGGGAAGGAATGACATATCCGTGCGTGGCTGAGGTTACCAATGAGCAGGTCGGGACATCCTGATAGACCCCGACTAAGGTGCTCAGTTCATTTTCTCCGATTCTCACTGTCTGACTCAACGGTTCCTGCCACCCGGCAAGGACCTTGTACTCTATCGTATAGTCCCTCCTCGCAAAGAGGGTAAGGCTTGTTCCACTGTCGTGCCACACCCCCGCAGCCTCGCTCGTCAAACGCCATTGAGCACCATATAGAACAGCCTCAGCGGGGTTGAGAGTCACTTGCAGGGTTCCCTCGACTGTAAGCGCCAGCGAATGCGTTTCTCCCCCTGCGAGAGCTATGAAATTGTTGTTAGGTGAAGGAACGGTACACTGACCATTCTCTTTATATCCCCACGCCACAATCGAACCGTTGGACCTTAGACCCAGATTATGATTGTAACCCGCTGAGAGATCTACAAAACCGGTGTTGGGCGAAGGAACGACACACTGACCATTCCCGTTATATCCCCACGCCACAATCGAACCATCGGACTTTAACCCCAGACTATGATAATCCCCCGCCGCGATAGCTACAAAATCTCGGTTGTGTACCGGAATATCGCATTGCCCCGCAAACGTTTGATCATAGAACAAATCTGATCCCCATGCCATAATCGAACCATCGGACTTTAACCCCAGACTATGATAATTCCCCCCCGCGATGGCTACAAAACCGCTGTTTGGCGAAGGGATCGTACACTGGCCGTATCCATTATACCCCCAAGCCACAATCGAACCGTCGGACCTCAGGCCCAGACTGTGACCATATCCTGCTGAGATGGCAATAAAACCACTATTGGGCGAAGGAACGGTACACTGACCGTCGCTATTGTCTCCCCACGCCACAATCGAACCGTTGGACTTCAGACCAAGACTGAAAAACCAACCCGCAGCAACCGCAACAAAATCGCTGTTTGGTGAGGGAACACTACATTGACCAGTGTTGTTTCTTCCCCACGCTACAATCGAGCCATCGGACTTCAAACCAAGACTATGGCCATTCCCCCCCGCGATGGCCACAAAGTTACCATCAGGTGAGGGAATGGTGCACTGGCCGTACTCGTTATCTCCCCACGCCTGTACGATTCCCCTCGGAGCAAGTTCGAAAGTGGCCACCAAGCTTCTCGTTGTGTCCATGGTAAGAAGCAACGGATTGGCTGTTTCTTGACCCGCAGGAACATCTCCCACCCAACCCGTGAAACGATAACCCTGATAGGCCCCGGCGTAGAGATTCACAGTGGAGTCGACTGGATAATCCGGGCGAAGAGGGGAGGTGACCACATACCCGTGTGTGGCGCTGGTCGTCAGAGAACAGGTTGGAACGTCCTGGTAGAGCCCCGTCAACGAAACGGATTGACCTCTTCCCATAATCACAGTCTGACTTGTCGGTTCCAGCCATCCTGGGATGAGTTTGTATTCAACCGTATAACTCCTATCCGGAGAGAGGGACAGACTTGTCCCACTGTCGTACCAAGTCCCATCATTCATTTCGCTCTTCAAACGCCACTGTCCCCCGGCAGCAACAGCCTCTGCCGGACTGAGGGTCACCTGCAAGACACCTTCGGCAGCAATTGCCAAAGAATGAGAATGCTGATATGTACCGCCCGCTGCCACGGCAACATATCCGTTGTTGGGCGAGGGAACCGTACACTGCCCGGAACTGTTATCTCCCCATGCCACAATCGAACCATCGGATTTTAAACCCATACTATGAGTATAGGCAGCCGAGATGGCAATGAAACCACTGTTTGGCAAAGGGATCGTACACTGGCCGTATCCATTATACCCCCAAGCCACAACCGCCCCATCAGGTTTTAGGCCGAGATTATGCATGGTTCCAGCTGCGATGGCTACATACCCGCTATCGGGTGTTGGGACGTTACATTCGCCATACCGGTTCTCGCCCCACGCCACGACTGAGCCATCTGATTTGAGACCAAGGCTGTATGAAGCCCCCGCAGCAATGGCCACATACCCACTATTGGGCGAAGGAACGGTACACTGACCGTCGCTATTGTCTCCCCATGCCACGATCGAACCGTCAGATTTTAAACCCAGGCTGTGTGTTGCACCTGTCGCAATAGCCAAAAACCCGCTATTGGGAGCGGGTACCATACATTGACGGTAACTGTTATTTCCCCATGCCACGACTGAACCGTCAGATTTCAAACCCAAACTGTGGTCTGCCCTTGCCGCAATGGCGATAAAACCGCTGTTGGGCGCGGGAACCGTACATTGACCACTTCCGTTATCCCCCCATGCGAGAATCGAACCGTCGGATCTCAGACCCAAATTGTGGTTGTAACCGGCTGCGAGAGCCACAAAACCTTTATTGAGAGGAGGGGGAACTGTGCACTGTCCCTTGCTGTTATCCCCCCATGCCAGCACAATTCCACTCCTCACGGGTTCGAACCGGGCCACGAGACTTTTCGTCGTATCCATGGTAAGGATCAGCGGATTGGCCATTTCCTGAGCCACCGGAACATCGCCCTTCCAACCGGTAAACTGGTACCCTTGTCGTGCGCCCGCATAGAGTGTTACGGTACTACCCACTGGATAATCCGGTCGTATCGGAGAATTGACTATATAACCGTGTGTCGCACTGGTGGTCAGCGAACAGGTCGGAATATTCCGATATTCCCCGGTCAAGAGAATCAACTTATTTTTTTCAATACTCACCGTCTGGCTTGTCGGTTCTTGCCATCCAGCGATCATTTTGTACTCAACCGTATAGTCTCTTCCCGCAAAGAGAGGCAGGCTCGTTCCACTATTGTGCCACACCCCGACTGTTTCGTTTGTCAACCGCCACTGCGCTCCAGCAGCAACAGATCCTTGGGGTTTGATGGCCACCTGCAAGGTGCTTCCAAACGCAATCGCCAGAGAGTGAGATCCTCCCCCAGCAAGAGCACAAAAACCACTGTTGGGCGTGGGAATCGAACATTGACCGGAACGATTACTTCCCCACGCCACGATTGAACCGTCGGACTTCAGCCCCAGACTATGACTTCCTCCAGCTGTGACAGCCACAAACCCGCTGTTGGACGTTGGAACCGTACACTGACCGTAACTATTACTCCCCCATGCCACCACCGAACCATCGGACCTCAGACCCAGGCTATGACTTGCCCCTGCTGTGGCAGCCACAAACCCGCTGTTGGACGTGGGAACCGTACACTGACCGTAACTATTACTCCCCCACGCCACCACCGAACCGTCGGACTTCAGACCCAGACTATGACTTCCTCCAGCTGCGACAGCCACAAACCCACTGTTGGGCGTGGGAACTGTACGCTGACCGTAACTATTACTCCCCCACGCCACCACCGAACCATCGGACTTCAGACCCAGACTATGACTTCCCCCAGCTGCGACAGCCACAAACCCGCTGTTGGACGTGGGAACCGTACACTGACCGGAACTATTACTCCCCCACGCCACGATTGAACCGTCGGACTTCAAACCCAGACTATGGCTTCCCCCAGCTGCAACAGTCACAAAACTGCTGTTGGGCGTGGGAACCGTACACTGACCGTAGCTATTGTTCCCCCACGCCACCACCGAACCGTCGGATTTCAGACCCAGACTATGACCGTTCCCTCCCGAAACAGCGATAAAACCGCCATTGAGTTCAGGGTTCGGGAACTCGGAGGAGCCTGCGTTACTTTCTCCCCACGCCCGAATGGAGCCAGCCCCCTCAAGCGAGATCGTGTCGCTTGTGACGGACGATTCCATTCCGGCGCTGTTCTTTACTTTAAAGTAAACGGTCTTATTTCCTGTGTCTTCAGATAGTTTGAACATCGGGATAGAACCATATGGCTGCCATGTCGCGGCACTAAAATCAGGGGATTCGCTCGCCAGATATTGGGCGGCGGATCCACTGGTCTGGGCCGTGCAGTTGTTGACCAGCATCACAGTCGGGTTCACCACTGTTGCCGCACCGTTGTTGATTTTGAAAGACGTGATGACTGGCGCGGCGGGAGGGGGACCGGAAACCAAGTTCGCAGTCAGTGTCTTGGTCGAGTCCATCGTCAGAACCAGCGGATTGACTCGCTCCCTCCCCACCGGTATATCGCCCATCCAGTGGTCGAACCAATACCCCGGATCTGGTTGCACACTCAGGGTAACTGTTGTTCCATGCGGGAAACTGGAACCGGACGGAGACACCAGAATTTTCCCGTCGGTACATGTGGCGGAAAGAGGCCACATGACCGGAACATAGTGAGCCGTCATCATTGTTGTTTCACCTGTTTTGAATTCCACTTGTTGATCTACAGGTTTTGTCCATCCGTATACGTCCTTGAAGGTCAGGGTTTCAGGACCAATTCGAGCCGTAACAGTACCCCCGCTGTTGTGCCAAATCCCCGCCGTTTCACTCACCAAGCGCCACTGCGCCCCGGTGGTAACCACTTTGGAGGGAGAAAGTGTTACTTGTAAAGCGCCCTTGGAAACCAACGCCACTGAATGATATAATCCTCCTCCCGCAAGTACGGAAAAACCGCGATTGGGTCTGGGTACGGTACACTGGCCTTCAGTTGTCCGACCCCATGCTGTGATCGAACCATTCGATTTCAACCCCAAATGGTGATAAGGTCCAGACGCAATGGCTACGAACCCGCTGTTGGGTGACGGAACAACACATAGGTTGATGTTTTTCCTCTCCCAGTCCACATTGGTTCCCCAAGTCACGATCGAACCATCGGATTTCAGGGCCAGATTGTCGTAACAACCGTTGGCAATCGCCACAAACCCACTGTTGGACGACGGAACAACACACAAACCGACGTCATTCCCCAACCAATCCTTGTTTGTACCCCAGGCTACGATTGAACCGTCGGCCTTTAATCCCTGCGAGTGAACCTCACCCGCCGAAACGGCCACAAATCCTCTGTTAGGTGAGGGAACAACACTCTGCCCGGAGTAATTCCCGTTTGTGTCATTGTTACTTCCCCACGCCACGATAGAACCATCGGATTTCAATCCGATGCTGTGATAAACCCCGGCCGCAACCGCTACAAACCCGCTGTTGGGCAAAGGAACGTCGCATTGTCCCTCACTGTTCCGTCCCCATGCGACCACGGAACCATCGGACTTTATGCCCAGACTGTGGTAGGTCCCCGCCCCCACCGTCACAAATCCGTTGTTGGGTGACGGAACTGGGATCTGATTGTAGTTATTCTCCCCCCACGTCACGATTGTACCGTCGGATTTTAAACCGACATTGTGTTTCCAACCCACCGCAACCGAGAGAAATCCGCTGTTAGGCGAGGGAATAGTACATTGAGAGGCATCATTTTTCCCCCAGTTCACAACCGGAAGGCCTCCACTGATAAGCGAGATCGTGTCGCTAGTAACGGAGGATTCGACGTTGGTACTATCCTTAATTTTGAAATAGATGGTTTTAGTGGTGCCGTCACTCGAGAGCCTAAACAGAGGGACCGAAGCGTAGGTCTGCCAAGTCGCATCGATAAAATTGGACGATTCGCTCGCCATATAGTACGCAATCGTAGTGGTAGTCGAATTCGAGCAGACGTTGGAGAGCGTCACGTTCGGGTTCGCCGTCGTGGCCGCGCCGTTATTGATCCTGAAGAACGTAATGACCGGCTCGGCAGGAGGGCGGACAAGGGTCAGGTTCGCTTCAATTGTTTTGTTTGCGTCCATGCGGAGAACAAGTGGGTTGAGGCGTTCCTGCCCGAACGGCACATCGCCAGTCCAGCGATCAAACCAGTAACCCGAATCGGGTTGTACCGTCAATGTCACTGTAGATCCGTGCTCGAAACTGTTCCCAACGAGGAACTCCTGGATAGAACCGTTGTTACAGATTGTTGAGAGAGACCAAGTCGTCCGGGTATATCTTCTTTCCGAAACAACGTCATCAAGATCTATCTGAACTATCTGATTTGTCGGCTTAGCCCAACCGTAAATATCCTTGAAAACTATCGCATGAGTTCCTGTCCAAGTCGTCACCGTATCATTGCTGTTGTGCCAAACCCCACTCTTCTCATTCTCCAGGCGCCACTGCGCTCCGGCGGAAACGACATCGGGTGGAGTAAGCGTTACCTGTAAACTCCCCACAGACGCAATTGCTAATGAATGTTCCCACCCTGCAGATACCGACACAAAACCAATATTTGGCGTTGGAACATTGCATTGGCCTTCGTCGTTTGCCCCCCGCGCAACAATAGAACTATCGGACCTCAATCCCAGACTGTGTCTCCATCCCCCCGCAACATTTACATAGCCCGTATCGGATCCGAAGTTGAGTTGGCCATAACTCGAATTTCCCCATCCCACAATTCTCCCCTCTTTTTTCAGGGCCAGATTGAAGTCATATCCCCCAGAAATCAAGACAAAATCGTTATTGGGTTCCGGAACAATACCGATGTCAAACGGCAATCCCCCCCACGCAGAGATGGAACCATTCGATTTCAAACCCAACACACAGAGTCTTCCCCCTGCTATCTCTAAATATCCTGGATCAGTGGAGATGGGATAAACAAAATTTCCCCATTTTACTATACGTCCATCTTTCTTTAATCCCGCACTGAAATATTGAGATGCCAGAATGGATATAAAATCGGCATTTGGAGCAGGAATACTACATTGGCCGTAAGTATTATCCCCCCAAGCCACAACCGTCCCGTCGGATTTCAGACCAAGACTGTGCGTATTTCCCACGGCAATCCTGACAAAGTTCCGATTCGGCTGGGGAATCACGCATTGATTGTTGTCGTTTCCACCCCAGGCAACAATTGTCCCATCAGTTTTCAAGCCTAAATTGTGACTGGGTCCTGCTGCCACAGCCGCAAAATCTCGATTCGGTTCTGGTATCGTACATTGCCCACTCGTATTGAGTCCCCAAGCACAGACTTTACCACTGATTTGGCGAAAGGTTGCAGTGATGGTGGTATTGGTTCCAATTGTAATGACCAGAGGATTTTTTTGTTCCTGTCCCACCGGGACATCTCCCGCCCAACCAGCGAACTGGTACCCCTGCCGGACGCCAGCGTAAAGGGTTATAGAGGTCCCTGCCGAATAGTCGTCCTCTTGGGGCGACTGGATTATGTACCCCTGTGTCGTGTTGGATACCGAGGCGGAGAGAGTGTAAGCCGAGGCAACCTGTCCCCCCATCCCTCTGAATCCGAGGAAAATAATACTCACCAAAAGAACCCACACCCGCTTTTGCCACACTGGACGGCCAATCATGCCCGCTTTCTCCTTACCAGCCAAATATACAACCGAATTTTAACACGGCAATCTCATATCTTTTCATTCTATACCACCAACATTGGAATGTTATCAAAGCAGTTTCAAGGTGTCCATCTTGATTATTTATTATGGTTATGAAAGGGTGCAACTCGCCATTTTGAAAAACCTCATGCCGCTTGGGGGACTTTTTCCCAGTATGGGTCCCATTCGTTGTTGAAGATAGCCAGTCTCTGGGCGAGAATTTTGTAGATGTTCTACAGAGTGTCGTCACGAGATTGACATCCTTCTCCTTTTCGGTATAGTGCCTTCGGTCGGATGGCCGAAGGAGGATTTGGATATGACGGACGTGCAGAGCAGACATGATATTTCGGACCGAGTGTGGGGGTTGATTGAGCCCCACCTGCCTGGCAGAAAAGGGATTTGGGGCGGCGTGGCACAAGACAACCGCCGTTTCATCAACGCTGTGTTGTGGATTCTTCGCACCGGCGCGCCCTGGCGCGATCTTCCGCCCCAGTATGGGGATTGGAAAAACACACATCGGCGTTTCTGCCGGTGGCGCGACAAGGGGCTTTGGGAGCAACTGCTCGAACAATTCATCGACGAGCCCGATCTTGAATGGCTGATGATTGATGCAAGCCACGTCAAGGTGCATCAACACGCAACGGGCGCCGAGGGCGGGAACCAGGACATGGGGCGCACAAAAGGGGGCTCAACACGAAGATACATCTGGCCGTGGATGCGCATGGTATGCCGCTCCGAGTGGTTGTTACAGCGGGTCCCCGAGCGGATTGTCAAGAGGCCGGAGCGCTGATCGATTCCATGCATGCCGACTTTCTGATCGCCGACAGGGGGTATGACAGCCAGGCGGTGCTGGACTTGGCGGCCCAACAGGGGATGGAGCCTGTTATTCCCCCCAAGAAGAACCGCAAGGAATTGCGGGATTATGACGAGTATCTCTACAAAATGCGCCACTTGGTTGAAAACGCATTTCTGCGCTTGAAAGAATGGAGAGGGATCGCCACGCATTATGCAAAGAGGACCAGTTCATACCTGGCGGCGGTTCAAATCCGATGTCTTTTTCACTGGCTCAAAATCTTGTGACGACACGCTGTAACGATTGAAAACAAACCGTTTTGGCGTTTATCTTTGCCCTTATACTCTTGTCTCTTCGGGGCGTCTCGGCCCGTAAAAAAGCTCTGATTCCACCCCGATATGCCCCTGACTTCACGAAAATTTGAACCTTTTTCCACCCGCCTGGATTGCAGCACAGACCGGGAACCAAACTGGCGATGGCACACGCCATCTGTCAACTGACCGCTAAACCATCAGGGGCAAGATAAACCAGAACGTGCTTCCCTGGCCCGTCTGGCTCTGGACGCCGATTTCGCCGTCGTGCGCCTCGATCACTTCACGACAGATCGAAAGTCCAAGTCCCACGCCCGAGGTTTGAGAACCTGGGACACGGAAGAATTTGTCGAAAACGCGGGCTTGATGCTCAGGCGCAATCCCCTCGCCCGTATCACTGACTTCAAAACGCATTCGCTTGTCCTGGCCTATGGCGCGTAACATGATGGTCCCCCCCGAGTCGGTGTGGCGGATTGCGTTGGTGATGAGATTGGCCAAAACCAGCGCAATTCGCTCGGGATCGGCATTCACCTTTTCTTCGAACAGGGTTTGCAGATCAGCGGTGAGGTGGATACCTTTCTCCGCCGCAGTGGCCTGATGGAGGTTGCAGGCTCCCTCGAGAAGCGAGCGCACGAAGACTGGGTGGCGCTTCATCTCAACACGTCCCGACTGAATGCGCGAAAGATCGAGCAGGTCGTCCACCATCGTCTGGAGGCGCTGGCAGTCCTCGCGCGCAGCAAAGAGCAGGTTGGATTGCTTTTCATTGAGTGTACCGACCGTCTCGTCCAGACAGAGATGGATGGCCATGTGGAGGGATGTGAGCGGGGTACGCAGTTCATGGGCGACGGTCGAGACCAGATCGGTCTTGAGTTCGTCAAAACGGCGCAGGCGAGTCACATCCTGCAGCAACACGGTGGCCCCTTTAATGCCTTCCTCCTTGCCATAGAGCGGATGGGCCCGTAACAGGAACCACCGATCCCCCTCGCTTGAGGGGAAACTCACCGCCTCATCGAAACTCCTAGGAACAAAAGCGCCCCGGCCACCGAGCACATGACTCTTTGCTTTTTCCAGCGCATTCACAAATTCGTGCGGCATTTTGCTGAGCGGATCGTTGTGATCCAGTGAAAGCCCAAGGAGCCGTTCACTGGCGGCATTGACATTGATCAGGTGACCTTCCAGATCGAAGATCGCCACCGGATCGGGCAGGCTATCAATGGCCGCCTGGGTCGTTTGCTGGGCCTGGAAGAGTTCGCCCAGCGAACTGCGACGGTATTTTTCCAGGTGTTCGGCCATGTCATTGAATTCACCCGCCAGATGCGCAATTTCGTCCTGCCCTTCTATCTGGGCCCGCACGGCCAAGTCTCCCTCGCCCAAGCGGCGCGTGGCCAGACTGAGAACAAAGAGGGGGTGCAAGAGGCGGCGAGTGAGGAGGATCGAGGCAAATATGCCCACCAGTGCGGTAACCAGGGTGGAGAGCAGCATGAGGGTGGTCATGCGGGCGGCTATCTGACGCACATGGTCGCTCTTGTGTACCATCCCGTCCTGGTTGAGTCCCAGCACCTGATCGGCTGACTTTTTGAGATCGAGAAAAAGAGGCGATAACGTGCCGAAGTAAAACTGTCTGGACTGCTCGGGATCGGTCAAGTTGATGAACCGATCGTAATTCGTCTGGTAATCTTCCCACTGGGTGCGCAGGTGCCGGGCGGCATCGGCTTCGCCTGTCTCTGTGATATTGCCTTCCTCGACGCGCAGCTCGGCCTCGAAGACTTTGCGATGCTCGGCGGCCAGCGGAGCGCCGAGCGCCCAATGCCCGGCAAGTTTGAACAGGGATGCCGAGTCCATGCGTTCGCTGGCTTCCTTCATGCGTTGGGCGGCCAGCACACTGCGATAGTTGTCTTTGAGGATGGTCTGCGAGTATCCACCCAGGCGCCCAAGGCCCACAAATGCCAATATGCCAATGATTAACAGAGCCAATACCAGGGGCAGTTGGGCCAGGAACAGTTTGGTTCGCAGTTTCATGCCGGTTCGCGCTCCTCTTCGAACGAAACGATATGGACATCAAAACCTTCGGCGGCATTGATCAGCCGGTGAACCGGTGAACGTCCGAGGATCTGCTTCCACCAGGGCTGGCGCGAACGGCCGATCAGGATGTGGCCCACACTGTGCGAGCAGGCGAAGTCGAGGATGGCCGCCACAGGGTCTTCGGCCTTGAGCCGCACGACCTCGGCGCCCAGTTCACGCGCCAGTTCCATCGTCTCGGCCAGGCGTCGTTGGGCTTCCGAGTCAATCCGGTGAGGCGCCTCTTGCGGTGTCTCAACATAAACAAGAAACCAGTTTGTATTGAGTCTACCGGCCATGCGCGAGCCACGTCTCAGCAACATTTGAGCGCGCGGCGAATAGGAGGCGGTACAGACCATGACGCGCCCGCCCGAAGGCTGGGTGGCGGCGGTGCGTCGCTCCTGGATTTTTGTGGCGGTCTTGCGATCCAGGCTTTCGGCCACCTCACGCAACACCAGTTCGCGCAGCGTCGCCAGGTTCTCGTCGCGAAAGAAGTGTTCCAGCGCCCGGGGAACTTTATCTCCGGCGTAAATCTTACCAGCGCGCAGGCGTTCCAGCAGATCCTCGACGGCCAGGTCGAGTGTGACAATCTGGTCGGCGCGCCGTAAAAAGGTGTCGGGGACGGTCTCGCGCACGGTGACGCCTGTGGCTCGGCCCACGAGATCGTTGAGGCTTTCCAGGTGTTGAATGTTGAAGGCGCAGATGACGTTGATCCCTGCCTCAATAATTTCCAGGATATCCTGATACCGGCGGCGATTTCGGGAACCGGGAACATTGGTGTGGGCCACTTCATCCACGATGGCGACTTGGGGTCTGCGAGTCAGTACGGCCTCCAGATCCATTTCCTCTATCGAAATATCGCGATACGCGATCTGTTTGCGGGGCACGAGTTCCAGTCCCTCGATCAGGCGGGCGGTCTCGGCGCGGTCGTGAGGTTCGATGTACCCGAGCACGACATCCACGCCCCGTTTTTTGAGTTGGTGGGCCTCGCGCAACATCTGATAGGTTTTGCCCACTCCAGCGGCATAACCCAAATAGATTTTAAGTCGGCCGTGGCGTGTGCGCTCGACCAACTCGAGGAAATCTTCGGGGCGGGGATGAGGGGCCGTCTGCATGGGGTTCATGGATTATTCCTGTCCGACCTGTCCCGGATTCACCTTAATAGGGTGAACCAAACTGGCTGTCGAGCGCAAGGTTAAGTTCAAGAACATTTACGCGGGGTTCACCCAGCAGGCCGAGGTCTCGCCCTTCGATTTTCGATTCAACGACCTGCCGCACGCGTTCCGGCGCGATCTTGCGCGCCTCTGCCACCCGTGGAACCTGCCAGAGGGCGGCCTCGGGCGACAGATGCGGGTCCAGGCCACTGCCAGAGGCCATCACCAGTTCGGCGGGGACCGGGCCGTGTGTCTGAGGATTTTCCGCCGTCAAGCGTGCGATATCCGCCGTTATCCGATCCTGCAACTTCTGTGAGGTCGTTCCCAGGTTGGATCCACCGGAAGCCAGCGCATCATACCCGGTACCCGCCGCCGAAGGACGCGGTTGGAAATAAACAGGCTGAGAGAAGTTTTGCCCGATAAGTTCCGAGCCGACGATCCGGCCAGACGCATCCACGACCCGGCTTCCGGTGGCTCGATGGGGAAAAAGGGTTCGAGCCAGGGCAGTGACGACGAGCGGATAGAACAGGCCGGTCAGGATCAAGGTTACTACTGCCACACGCAGGGCGATTAAGGTTTGCTTCATCATGATCCGTTTCCCTCCACACTTTCATGCCAATTTCAACGCAACAAGGACAAGATCGATCAATTTGATCCCGACAAAGGGCGCGATGACGCCCCCCACGCCGTAAATCAGCAACGAGCGCCTCAAAAGAGCCGCCGCGCCCAACGGACGATAACGCACCCCGCGTAATGCCAGCGGGATGAGCAGGATGATGATGATGGCATTGAAAATGACCGCCGAGAGAATTGCACTTTGCGGCGAGGCCAGACGCATGACGTTCAGAGGGGCGATCTCGGGAAAAACACCCATGAAGAGCGCGGGCAGGATCGCGAAATACTTGGCCACGTCGTTGGCGATGGAGAAGGTGGTCAGTGTGCCGCGTGTCATCAGGATCTGTTTGCCAACCTCGACCACCTCCAACAGTTTGGTCGGGTTCGAGTCCAGGTCAATCATGTTCCCGGCTTCCTTGGCCGCCTGCGTGCCGGTATTCATCGCCACGCCGACGTCGGCCTGCGCCAATGCCGGGGCGTCGTTTGTGCCATCGCCAGTCATGGCCACCAGTTTCCCCTTCGCCTGTTCGGCGCGAATCAGTTCCATTTTGCGCTCGGGGGTGGCTTCGGCCAGAAAGTCGTCTACACCCGCCTCAGCCGCAATGGCGCTGGCCGTGCGCGGGTTGTCGCCGGTGATCATGACCGTGCGGATCCCCATGGCGCGGAAGCGTTCGAAACGCTCCTTGATCCCTTCCTTGACCCTGTCTTTCAGGTGAATCACCCCCAGCACGCGCGGTCCATCGGTCACGACCAGGGGGGTCCCACCGGAATCGGCGATGCCATGAGCCGCCGCTTCCACATCCGAAGGCCAGCATCCGCCCTGCTCCTTGACCCAGATGGCCACCGATTCGGCCGCCCCCTTCCGGATCTGGTGGGTACCGTTGAGGTCGCAACCGCTCATGCGGGTCTGCGCGCTGAAGGGGACAAAATGGACCTCGTGCGGGGCCAGTTCACGTCCCCGCAGATTGTATTGTTCCTTGACCAGCACGACGATCGAACGTCCCTCGGGAGTTTCGTCAGCCAGGCTGGCCAACTGGGCCGCGTCGGCCAGTTCGTGAATGTCCACTCCGTCGGCCGGGATCAGTTCGTCGGCCATGCGGTTCCCCAGCGTAATCGTACCGGTTTTGTCCAGAAGAAGCGTGTTGACGTCCCCCGCCGCTTCAACCGCTCGGCCACTGGTGGCGAGCACATTCTTTCGGATCAGGCGATCCATTCCGGCAATCCCGATGGCCGAGAGCAACCCGCCAATGGTTGTCGGGATTAAGCAGACGAGCAGCGCCACAATGACGGTGGCCGAGAGACGAATGCCCGAATACAAGGCCAACGGGACGAGTGTCACACAGGCGATGATGAAGATGATTGTCAGGCCCACGAGAAGAATATGCAGCGCGATTTCGTTGGGTGTTTTCTGACGCGAGGCGCCCTCGACGAGCGAGATCATCCGATCCAGAAACGAGTCGCCGGGATTGGACGCAATCCGAATGACGATTCGGTCCGACAGCACCTTGGTGCCGCCAGTGACCGCTGAGCGATCCCCACCCGACTCGCGGATCACCGGGGCCGACTCGCCTGTGATCGCCGACTCGTCCACCGAGGCGATCCCCTCGACGACCTCGCCATCGCCGGGGATGATGTCGCCCGCCTCGCAAACGACCCGATCGTCCTTACGCAGTGACGAAGCAGGGACCTGCTCTTCATGATCGTCCACCCATTTGCGCGCGAGGGTTTCCTTGCGCATCTTGCGCAGGGTGGCCGCCTGAGCCTTGCCGCGCCCTTCGGCGACCGCCTCGGCAAAGTTGGCAAAGAAGACCGTGAACCAGAGCCACAATGTCACCGCGCCGGTGAACAAAAGCGGCTCGGAACCCTGCGGATGAAGAAACCCGTCGCGCAGCCAGAGCAACGTGGTCAGTACGCTCCCCACCTCGACGACGAACATGACCGGATTCTTCATCATGTGCTGCGGCGCCAGTTTACGCAGACTGTCCAGCAGTGCCGGACGCAAAATTGCACCGCTGAAAAGTGAGATTTTTTTTGATCTTGGACCACCAGTCATGGTCAAAACACCTTTCCATTCAGAGCCAGGAAATGCTCGACGATGGGGCCGAGCGAGAGTGCCGGGAAGAAAGTCAACGCCCCGACGATCAATACCACCGCCACCAGCAGCGCCAGAAACAAACCGCTGTCAGTTGGAAACGTACCGGGACCGGCGGGAACCGGTTTTTTGCTCACCATCGAGCCGGCCAGGGCCAGAAGCGGTAGGATCATCAGAAAACGCCCGGCGAGTATGGCCAGACCCAGCGTGATGTTGTACCAGTCGGTGTTGGCGTTCAGACCCGCAAAGGCCGAACCGTTGTTGCCCGTGCCGCTGGTGAAGGCGTAAAGGATTTCTGACAGCCCATGCGGTCCCGCATTATTGAGCGACGCGACCCCATAAGGCGCCACCACCGACCACGCCGCCAGCACGAGGATCAGCAACGGGAAAATCAGTACATAAAGCATGACCAGTTTCATCTCACGCGGCTCGATTTTCTTACCCAGGTACTCCGGCGTACGCCCGACCATCAGTCCGGCAAGGAACACCGTGAGGAGGGTAAAGACAAGCATGCCGTAAAGCCCCGCTCCCACGCCGCCAAAGATGATCTCACCCAACTGGATGTTGAGCAACGGTACAAGCCCTCCCAGTGCGGTGAAACTGTCGTGCATGGCGTTGACCGCGCCACACGAGGCATCGGTGGTGACCGTGGCGAACAGGGCGGAGTTCGCCACCCCGAAACGTACTTCCTTCCCTTCCATATTCCCCGTCGATGTAACGGCCAGTTCCCGCACGACGGAATTACCCTGGGCCTCCGCCCAATAGCAGGCCATGATCCCAGCCAGAAAGAGCACGGCCATTGCGCCAAAGAGGACCCAGCCTTCCTTCTGGCAACGCGTCATACGCCCGTAGGTGTAAGTCAGGGCGGCCGGAATGGAAAAGATCGCCAGCATCTCCAGAAAGTTGGTCAGAGGCGTGGGATTTTCAAACGGGTGGGCACTGTTGGCATTGAAAAATCCCCCCCCATTGGTCCCCAATTCCTTGATCGCTTCCTGCGAGGCCACCGGTCCCATCGGCAGGATCTGTTTGGCGCCTTCCAGGGTCGCGACCTCCTGGCAAGCCGAAAAGTTCTGGATCACGCCTTGTGAGACCAACAGGAGCGCCAACAACGTGCTCAGTGGCAGGAACACATAAAGCGTGGCGCGGATCAGGTCCACCCAGAAGTTGCCGAGGGTGGGCGTCTCGCCCGTCTGGAGTTTTCGCGTGAGTCCCCGCGCCAACGCCAGCGCGACTCCGATGCCCGCCGCAGCCGAGATAAAGTTGTGCCAGGCCAAGCCCGCCATCTGAGTCAGGTAACTCATCGTGGTTTCCCCGCTATAGGCCTGCCAGTTGGTGTTGGTTGTGAAACTCACGGCGGTATTGAAGGCCAGCCACGGTGGCACGGGCCCCAGTTTCTGCGGGTTGAGGGGCAGCAGGTGTTGCAGGCGCTGGATCAGGTAAGTGATCATAAGTGTGACGGCGCTGAACAGAATCAACGCCAGGGCATATTCTTTCCAGTTCTGCTCGCGTCGAAAGTCCACACCGCCCAGGCGGTAGATCCCCCGTTCCAGCGGTCCCAGAATGCGCGGCAGCGGCTGGCGCTCCCCCTCAAAGACGCGGAACATATAAGCGCCCAGGGGCTTGGTCACGGCCAGTACTGCCAGCGAGAAAAGGAGGATCTGTAACCATCCATTCAGTGTCATCGTACGATGTCCTTCAGAAGCGCTCAGGACGAAGCAGCGCATAGATGAGATAAATAAGGAGCAGAAGCGAAAGCGCTGCGCCGATCTGATAGTCAAGAGTCATGGTTTGTTTGCTCCCTCAATTCACTGACGTCGGGTCAGCAATTTTCCCACGATCAGTCCAGCCGCCAGAAGGACCGATAGGTGGTAAATTGCGTTATGCCATCCATTCCGGTACCCGTCTGAATGCCCAAAGGTATCCAGACGAAAAGCACGGGATACATGGTGCGTTTCATGGCCTTTCACCTCCTCAGTCGGTCCAGTCCGTGGATATACAGTGCGCATAGAATGAAGAACGCTCCGATGATTAAGATAATCAGCAGGTCCGTCATGATGGGCCTCCTCGCATTTTCGAGATGAGCAGGGCGCCAGCCCTTATTTCGGTCCGATACGGGATGCCGTTCCAGCCGATCCGCACAGACTATGAAGCAGGGATCACGCCAGATTCATAATAATGGCAAGTCGCTTTTTTTCAGTGATGTGCGGATGTTCCGAAAACGCAGAATGAATAGGGGTATGCAAAATGCACGTTACCGCCCCCCACCGCCTTGGATTTTGCAATCCGTAGATCCGTATTGATTGACGACAAGATTAGCAGGGGACGATTGATTGGAAGCGCGGACAAGCGCGATGATCACTTATTGCTCTTCCTGGTATTTCTTCCGTTTACGCCACAGGGTAGAACTGTCCACACCTAGAATCTTTGCGGCTTCATCCAGGCTGGATGTGCGGGCGATGACACGCAGGATGTGTTCGCGTTCAATGGCTTCCAATGAAGAGTCGCCGCCGAGCTGCGGACCGGACTGAGCGGCGCCGGCTATGCGTTCGGGCAACGCCGCGGGTTCAAGAGTCGCACCCGGCCAGACGATAAGGGCCCGTTCCATCGCATTTCTCAGTTCGCGAATGTTTCCCGGCCAATTGTAGGATAGAAGAATCTGTTCCGTTTCCCTGGACAGATTCGGGGCAAGACGTCCAGACGAGTGGGCAAAGAACTCAAGAAAACGCCGGGCCAGGCGCGGCAAATCCTCGCAGCGCTCACGCAAGGGAGGCACGGTCACTTCAATCACGTTGATGCGGTAGAGCAGGTCCTCGCGGAAGCGGCCCACTGCGACGTCGGCTTCCAGATCACGATTGGTCGCGGCCACCACGCGCACGTCGGCCCGACGCGTTCGGTTCTCCCCAATCCGCTCAAACTGCTTTTCCTGCAGAAAACGCAACAGCTTCGCCTGCAAGCCCGGCGAAATCTCGCCGATTTCGTCCAGGAAAAGCGTGCCGCCTTCAGCCGCCTCGACGCGGCCGATCTGATCGCGCACGGCGCCGGTGAACGCCCCCCGCGCGTGGCCGAACAGTTCGCTGGCAAGCAAATCCTCGGAAAGGGTCGGACAATTGACCGTCACAAACGGGCGCGCGGCACGGCTGCTCTGGGCGTGCAACGCCCGCGCCAGCACGCCTTTACCCGTGCCGTTTTCGCCGCGCAGGAGCACCGAGGCATCCGAATCGGCCGCTCGGGCAATCAGGTCGAACACGGCTTTCATCCGAGGCGACGTTGTTTCAAAATCGGCCTCGGGCACGGACTCCCGGAGTTGATTCTCCAAGTTCGTGACACGATGCGCCAGCGCCCGCTGTTCCGCCAGTTGCTCGACCACCTGCCGGATCTGGGCGGGGGTGAACGGTTTCGGAACGTAATCCTTCGCCCCACGCTTGATCGCCTCGACAGCCGTCTCAAATGTGGCGTAAGCCGTGATGACTACAATGGCCAGGCTTGGATTTTCGGCCAGCAGACGGGGGATCAGGTCCAACCCGCTTTCCGTTCCCAGGCGCAGGTCCAGGAAAGCCATGTCGAAAGAGAGGCGGGAGATCGCTTCCAGCGCCGCACCGCTCGATGCAGCCGCCTCCACCTGACAGCCCATCCCTTCCAGGCAGACGGCCAGTGTCGTGCGGATGTTCTTTTCGTCGTCAATAATCAGGATTCTTAAGGCAGTCATTGTGTCTCCATCCCATTCTCCACAAAAACTTTAGCAAATCGAAGAACAGGAAAACGAGAGAAATGTTCCCAATCTATGCACGCCGTCACGAGATTTAAATCTTTCGAGCCTTTTGCATAAGTCGTTGAATGGCTCGATTTTCAGGTGAGTATTGAGGGTCTCTCCTTCTCCGATCTTGCGACTCAAACCGCCCGGCACTCGTCCCCCTTTTGTCATCCCCGCGAACGCGGGGATGACAAAAGGGGGATTGCGTTTAGACCCGAATGTAAAAATCGTTCAAAACGATCAACCCGACTTTGTCGCCGCTTAACCCATACTTTTGCAAAAGGCTCCGTCGTGTAACACTTCCAGGATGCACCCGCCTGACAGAATCTTTCTCAAGATTTACATTTAAGTTGCGCAACCGGTCTGCCGATAGGTACAATGGGTAGTTATCAGAAAATGGCCAAAGGAGATCCCTTATCTTCTATCTCCACTCTTTTCAGAATTCTGCGCCAGCGGCACGTTGATTTCTCTGGATACTGTCCAAAACGGGGCGATGGGGATTTTTTGCGGAAAAATCTTGACTCTCTTGACAGGTTTGGCCTTCAATGGAAGGCTAAGACCTTGTTCTGTACACTCGAACAAGGGGACAAGAGGCCTATCACACTACCCGCGAGGTTGAAATGAGCGAAGTTAGCTCAAACTACCGCGAGTTTGCCGATCGGGTGCGCACCACTGCCGACATCGTCGAGGTGGTGGGCCAATACGTCGAGCTACGCCGTGCAGGCGCCAACCTCAAGGCCTGTTGCCCCTTCCATCAGGAAAAAACGCCCTCTTTCCACGTTCACGCCGCCAAACAGATTTTCAAGTGCTTCGGCTGCGGCAAGAGCGGCGACGTCATCGGATTCGTCCGCGAGATCGAGCGCGTGGACTTTACCGAAGCGCTTCGGATTCTGGCGGGGAAATACCACCTCGAAGTGCCCAAGTTCCGCACGATCACCACCGCCGACGAGGAGCAACTGCGTTGGCGCCAGACCCTGGGGGAAATCCTCGAAACCGCCGCCCACTACTACGAATCTCTCCTCCAGCACCCCGAGCGCGGCGCGGAAATCCGCGAATACCTCCGCGGACGCGGCCTTTCCGAACCGATCATCCAGGCCTTCCATCTCGGCGCGTCGGGCAAAGGCTGGGAGGATCTCACGACCCACCTGCGCGGCAAAGGCTACTCCGAACGCGGTCTGGTCGAAGTCAGTCTGGTGCGCGAGCGCGACGGGGGCGGAATTTACGACTACCTGCGCGACCGGCTCATCTTCCCGATCCAGAACGCCCGGGGCGCCACCATCGCTTTCGGGGGGCGTGTCCTGCCCGGACGCGAAGGCCCGAAGTACCTCAATACCTCCGAGACCGTTCTGTTCCACAAAGGGCGGGAGCTCTACGGGTTGTATCAGGCCCGCGAGGCCATCACCCGGCTCGAGCAACCCGCCGTTCTTGTTGAAGGCTACATGGATGTCATCGCCTGCCACCAGGCGGGTGTCACCAGCGCCGTCGCCTCGATGGGCACGGCCCTCACCCCCGAACAGGCGCGCCTCATCCGGCGCTACACCCCGCGAACCGTCTTCCTCTACGACGCCGACGAGGCGGGCATCAAAGCCATTCTGCGCGGCCTCGAGGTACTCCTCTCCGCCGGTCTCTCCGTCTCCGTGGGCCTGATGCCCGCGGGCGAAGACCCCGACAGCTACGCCCGCCAGAACGGCGCCGAAGCCCTGCGCCAGGTGGTCGCAACAGCCATCCCCTTCTTCGATTTCCTTCTGGCCCAGGCGCGCCAGCGCTACAACCTCAACGCGCCCGAAGAAGCCGTCCACGCTCTCGAACTCTTCCAACCCGTCCTGGCCGCCATTCAGGAGCCGATGATTCACGACGGCTACGTGCGCAAACTCGCCGTCGCGCTCGGACACGAAGAAACCACTCTGCGCCGCTACCTGGCGCAACACGCCCGGCGGGCGCCTGTGGCGTCCCACCCCGAACCGAAACCCCAGCCTGCGGCCGTCTCGGCGACGGAAGACGGACCGCCCGATCTGGCTCCTCCCGCCGACGTGGACGACTTCGAGCACCCGGACTTCGAGGCGTTTGCCGAACACGCCTCCGAGCCGCAAACCGTCGTTCCTCTGGGCGCCACGGAACCGACCCAGCGCGAGAAGGGTTTGTTGCGTATCCTCATCGAACACAACGACGCCCGCGTCCTGGCTCGCCAGCAACTCAATCCGCACTGGATCGAGAACGCCCTCGTGCGCTACTGGGTCGAACGCCTGCTCGAAACCGATGAGCACATCGGCGACACGTGGCCCCTCCTGACACGATTGTGCGCCGGGTCGCCCCAACACGAGGAATTCCTCCAATCGGTCATTTTTACCACCGAAGGCCTGGTCGGGCCCGATTACCTTTCCGTCATGGAACACCTCATCGCCCTGATCGAATCGGATTATTATCTGGCGGAAAACAAACGGCTGAACCGCAAAATCGCGCAACTTTCCGCCGAAGGCGACAAGCAGGCCATTCTCGAAATCTGTGAACGACAACAACAAAATCTACGGCAACGCCACGCGCGACGCGTACAAGCCACCAAAGAAAGTCCAGCTTTGCGAGTCCAACACTAGGAGCGATTCAAGTCCCACGAACCGTCTCCCCCAAAAAAACAGGAAACAATTCGACGAGCAACAGGTCCAATACTCAGGCGCCACGATTTTGAAATCCCTCAAACGGAGCGATAACCTTGACAACTCCCAAGCAGAAACCCAGCACAGAAAAATCCAAGACACCGGCGAAGAAAACGGTGAAAGCGGAAACGCCCAAACCGAAGCCCGTCGCAGCGACCAAAGCGGGAAAACCCGCTCCCAAACCCGCGCCGGAAAAGAAATCGGCGCCCGCCGCAACCGTCAAAGCGAAAACGGCAAAGCCTGTACCGGATGCAGCCATCGAACAAAAGGTGGCCAAACCTGTTGCCCAGCCGGTCGCTCCAGAAAAAAAGTCCACCCCGAGTCTGCCCAAACCCAAGACGGAGAAACCGGTACTGCCTCCTGTCTTGAGCAAAGATGTGGACGAGGAAGAACCGATCGCGCTCGCCGTTCCGGAAGATGCCGAGGCGGACAATCCGCTTGATTCGCACCTGGAAAACCTCATCGCGATGGGAAAACGCGGCGACGGGCAACTGACCTACACGGAAATTAACGAGAGCTTGCCCGACGAGGTGGACCCCGAGGACATCGAGGACCTCCTCGACCAGCTCAACAAGTTCGACATTGATGTCGTGGAAGAGCGCGACGACCTGACCGACGACGAGAAACCCGCCACGGCCCGGCGCTCGGCCGTCCAGGTCCGCAACCGCACCGTGCCCGCGACCGAACACATCGCCGACATGGACGCCCTCGAGTCCTCGAAGATTGACGACCCGGTGCGTCTCTACCTGATGGAAATGGGCAAAGTCCCCCTCCTCTCGCGTGACGAGGAAATCAACCTCGCCAAACAGATTGAAGAGGGCCGTCAGGAAATCATGCTGGCCATCGCCCACGCCAGCGCCACGGCCAAGGAAATCAAAGGCCTCATGCTCAAGATCGAGGCCGGCAGTATCAACATCAACGACCTGCTGCGCGCCAACGTGGACGAAACCAACCCGAGCGTGCGCCAGCGCAAGATCAACATGGTCATGGAAGAATTCGGCGAAACCCTCAACAACTTCGACGGCATCTTCCGCAACCTCGAACTCCTGGCCGACCCCTCGCTCACCGACCGGCGCCGCAAGATGCTCCAGGCCGATGTCAAGAAACTGCGCCAGAACACCTACGAACGCCTCGCCAAAGTGGACCTGAACTTTGCGGTCATCGAGGAAATCGCCGGGCGCATCAAAGAGATCTACGAAAACACCAACTCGGCGCGTGAAGAAATCAACCAGCTCCTCGTCAAGACCATGCTGACCGAGGCGGACCTGCGCCGCATCGTCAAACGCACCAAAAAAAACTCGCCGGAAGCCAAGCGCCTCAAGAAGAAATGCGGCTACACCCTCGAGGAACTCATCAAAATTGACAAGCAGGTGCGCACCTCACAGCGCACCATCAAGCGCCTCGAGAAGGAAGCCAACAACACCTTCGAGGAGCTCGAGCACATCGTCCGCGACATCCGCCAGGGCGAGAAAAAAGCCCAGGAGGCCAAGATGAAAGTCGTCGAGGCCAACCTCCGGCTCGTCGTCTCCATCGCCAAAAAATACACCAACCGCGGCCTGCAATTCCTCGACCTGATCCAGGAAGGCAACATCGGCCTCATGCGCGCCGTGGACAAGTTCGAGTACCAGCGTGGCTACAAGTTCTCGACCTACGCCACCTGGTGGATCCGCCAGGCCGTCACCCGCGCCATCGCCGACCAGGCCCGCACCATCCGTATCCCCGTCCACATGATCGAGACCATCAACAAACTCTCGCGCGTCTCGCGCTACCTCGTGCAGGAACTGGGCCGCGAGCCAACGCCTGAAGAAATCGCCGAAAAGATGGACCAGCCCGTGGACAAGGTCCGCCGGATTTTCAAGATCGCGCAACAGCCCATTTCGCTCGAAACCCCCATCGGCGAGGACGGCGATTCGCACTTCGGCGACTTCATCCCCGACGAGGACGCCACCTCCCCCATCGACGCCACGGCCTACCGCCTGATGCAGGAGAAGATCGAAGAGATTCTCAACACCCTGACCGAGCGCGAGCAGAAGGTTCTGCGTCTGCGCTTCGGCATCGGAGGCGGGTTCTCGCGCACGCTCGAGGAAGTCGGAACCATCTTCAACGTCACACGCGAGCGCGTCCGTCAGATTGAAACCAAGGCCCTCAACAAATTGCGCCATCCTTCTCGGCGCAAGAGCCTCATCGAGTTCATGGAATAAAAGACAGCGGCCAACCAGATCCGACCATGAATGTTCCCCGCGAAAACAGTTTTCGCGGGGAACATTTCTTTCTGGTTTCCCATATCCTCTCTTGATAGAGTTTCAGCGTATTTTCCTGCCTGATCAGAAATTTTGCACCTGCCCTCTTACTTTTTATCCTTGACATTTCGAAATTTATCCGATTAAATCAGCGCGGTTTTTTGCGGGGAAGTCCAGTTTGAGAGGTAATTTGTCGCCCCGCATCTATATTTTTGGGATTCCCAATACATTTTCCTTGTCGGGCGGCGTGGCTGGCTTGCAAGACGAAGGTGTCTCTTTTTTCTTACCGGAAAAAGAGACGGGGTTTGTGTTGAATTCGGGGTTGACCGATTTCGACTGAGATTCCTGTTCCAACGCCTGAACTGTGCCGGTACCGTAGCGGATTTCCTGTGACTGCTGTAAATAGTGGTAACACTCCATCTCGAGGGGTCAACACCATGACCATCCAGGAATCGAACGACAAAGAAACACCCCCGTTCCTGCCCACAGAACTTTCTGCCACCAAAGCCAAGTCCTTTGTTCCGGGTACCCGGGTCCGGACGATCTGCATGTTCTGCAAACGCATCCTCCAACTCGACGGAACCTGGGAACCCTCACTGGAAAGCGTGCAGGAAGAATTGAACTCCTACTCGCTTTCACATGGGCTTTGTCCGCTCTGCCTGCAGATCCACTATCCGGAAGTGCTCAAGTACCCCAATTGATCCGCAGAACGACACTCTGCCTCTTCAAGCCTCTTTCGCGACCCTCTCGTGGCTCTCAGAGTTTTTTCCCTGAAGATCCAAGGAAACACGCACATTTCCAGACGCGTGGAGCCAGAGCGTCTCCCTCAGATGAAAATGACGTTTTTTGCGTGTTCAAAAGCATTGGATGCCCAGGCGCAAAAAATCGGGCTCTGTCAACGCAAGTTATCCCATTGGAATTCTTGAAGAATATAGAGTTAAAATAGCCTCGAATTCTGGCTTCGCGTTTGCTTTCTCTTTCTCTGGAACGCGGTTTCAGGTTCCGAACCCTTCAAAAGGAGAATCAGAACGATGCGCGGCGATGACTTGTTTCGGCAGATGGCCACTCAGGCTCCTTTCAATAAAATGCACCCGCAAGTGGCGACTTTTTTCAAAGACTATCTGGCCCATGAAAAAGCGGTTCGGTTCAATGGACGGTATGTGATCAACACACACTTTCCCCCCTACCCCAGCCGGGCATTCGCCAACCTGGCCGAAAACTTCAATGCGGTGGGGTGCGCCGAGGACCGACGACTCTTTTCCGTCACACTCGCTGTCACCAATCGGTGCGGATACCACTGCTGGCACTGTTACAACGCCGGGCGCAGTCAGGTGGATCTTCCCCTGCCGGTTCTCAAGAAAACCCTCACGGCCCTCCAGGACATGAGCGTGGTCCACGTGACGCTTTCGGGAGGCGAACCCCTCCTGCGTCCCGACCTGGAAGAGATCGTGGCCTGTTTCGACAACCGGACGCATCTGAGCCTGAACACCACCGGCGCCGGGTTGACCACCGAGCGGGCACAGGCGTTGCGCGAGAGCGGGCTTTTCGGTGTCGGCATCAGCCTGGATTCCACCGACCCCGCCGAGCACGACCGGTTGCGGGGGAAAAAAGGCGCGTTCGACACGGCCCTCGAGACGCTGCGACTGGCCTCCGAGGCCGGACTGTACCCTTATGTTGTCACGGTCGCGTCGAGTCGCCTGCTCGAACCCGACCGTTTCTTCGCGTTCCTCCGTTTTGTTCAGGAGGCCGGCGGATTGGAAGTCCACCTGCTCGAGCCATGCGCCACCGGCAGCCTTCAGGGCAACGCCGACGCGTTGCTTCCGGACGTGGACCGACAACGAATCCTCGATTACCAGGATACGGTGGCGCGCGATGCGTCGCTCCCGATTCTTTCCAGTTTTCTCTACCTCGAGGGAGAGAAAGCGTTCGGGTGCGGCGCGGGACTGACGCACCTGTATGTGGACGGCAGTGGCGAAGTCTGTCCCTGCAACCTGGTCCCTCTCTCGTTCGGCAACGTGACCCGGGAACCGCTACCGGCCATCCTGGACCGAATGGGGACCGTTTTCAAACGCCCCCGGACAGGATGCATCGGCCATATTCTGGCGCCCCACATCCCGGAAGGTCCGGTCCCCCTCCCGCCGGAAATTTCCCTGTCCCTCTGTGAGAAATACCTGCCGCAGAACCACGCACTTCCCCGCTTCTTCCAGATTCGGGCGGAGGCCAACGGTGTGGTGGGACGTGAGGAATTGCGCGCCGCCTACGACACGGTTTTTTCCGATTACGACACCTTCTGGCTCAGCGAAGCGGCCCAACCGATCGAGGATCTGGTTCGAGAGCTCGACGGAATGGAAGCGGCCCGGGCATTGGAAGCGGGGTGCGGCACAGGCTACGCCACCGCGCTCCTCTCGGCCCGGCTGGGGACACAGGGAAGCCTCCAGGCAGTGGATCTTTCGGAAAACATGCAGAAAGTCGCCCGGCAACGACTGTCAGCGAAAGGGTTGACGGGAGTTCAATTCATCCACGGGGACGCCCTCGAAGTCTTGCGCACTCAGAGGCCACTCGATCTGATCTTTTCCAGCTGGGTGCTGGGGTACATCCCGCTGGCGCCCTTCTTCGCGGCGGCGCATGCGGCTCTGGCGCCCGGGGGCCGGCTGGCCTTCGTTGTCCACAAGGAAAATTCTCCGCGCGAACCGCTGGAACTGTTCGGCGAGCTGGTGGCCGAGGATCCGTCGGTTCTGTCCCGACAGGTCGCCTTCGATTTCCCCCGTGACGCAGAGCACATCCGGGAACTGCTCGGTCAGGCTGACTTTGAGATCCAGCGCGCGTGGGAGGGCGACATCACGTTCCGGTACGACACGCCGGAGGGGGTCTTGGAACACCTCCTCAAGTCGGGCGCAGGCACGGCGTTCTACGAGGCGGTGGACCCGGCTCAACGTCCTGAACTCGAACGGGCGTTTCTCGCCAAGCTCGCACAACGCCACCCCGGCGCCGCTTCATACGCAGTCACCCACGACTACGTGACTTGTATCGCGCGAAAGCGGTAAACGAAACTCTTGTCTCAAGATAGCAGAGGGATCACCCACCACGCCCTGTTAACGGGTGGCAAAACAATAGCGCCGGAGATATTGCGCCCAGGTGTTGGGCTGGTTGTTTGTAAAGATTTCGCCATAGGAGAAAATGGCTATTCCATCCGCCCCTTTGTTGCGCGCCATATTGATCTGCTGAACCATGAACTCGGGAGTGAACCCTTTCTCACGCCACTTCGGGGCGGGCCAGATGCCAATAATTACCTGTCCGCGTTTGGGGCGAGTCGTTTTTCCAAGACTGGTTTCGAGGAAACGCGCGTAGCGGTTCATGTCGTAGTGGTACGCCATGAGCACAAGCGTATCCACATAATTGCGATCCGGCCAGAGGAGCCAGTGCTGTCCCTTCTGTTTGAACGCGGTTTCATAGTCGGCGATAACGGCCGACGAGATTTCGAGTTTGGGATTGGTCTTCCGGATACTGATCCCCATCTCGGCCAGCAGGTAGTCGATCAGATAACAGCGGTACCGCATCCAGAGTTCGGGCGCCTGAGCGGGCGAAGCGCCTTTCGAGTGCTTCTTGAATCCGGCCAGCGTGACGGGATCGTAGGAGTACTCGCCCACCTCGCCCGGGTAACGAATGTAGTCGTAATGGATACCGTCGAGATTCCGGTACCGTTTGACCAGATCGGTGAAGACATTGGTGAGATACTGGCGCACTTCGGGCTTGGCTGGATTCAGAAACGAGTAGAAATCATCATTCCGGGGATCCATGCGCTGTCCGTGCGAATCCACCATGATCCAGTCTGGATGCGTAAGCGTGACATGCCCGGAGTTGCGTGGAGCGGGTGTTTTCTGTTGCCAGATCGGGAGAACATTGACATAGGCATGAACTTTCAACCCAACGCGGTGGCCTTCCTGGATGATAAACGCCAGGGGATCCCAACCGGGATTGGTGCCAATCTTATCCACGCCTCCGGTCAGTTCCCAGGCCCACGGTTCATAACGCGAGGGGAAAAAACAGGTGCCTTCGCCCCGTACCTGCACATAGAGGGTGTTGAATCCTATCGCCACCGCATTCCGAACAACGGCGCGAATATCCTCGGGTGTGCGAATGTCCCACCGGGTCACCCAGAGGGCGCGCACTTCCGGTTTTCCCCGGGCCGCCCAGACAGGCGTGAGAAGCAGAAAGAGACTGGCTGCCAGAAGAAGGGCGACCGGGAAAAAATTTCTCCGGCGCAACGGGAACAGGCAGGAAAGAACGCGAGAGGAACGGGCCATTGCAGGGGGTCTTTCAGTCGGAATTCAGAAAACAGGAAACAAACGTCTGAGACCTGCTTTCAGACTTCATGTTACCGAATCCAGCCTCTGGACACTATGAATTTTCGTGAGAAAACGCGAAGTCACAAGCCCAGCAGATTCCGGATCAAACCTATCGGAAACGGATAAGAAACGATATTGATAAGCTGACGCACCTGTTTTCGGGTAAGCCAGTGGCCGAAACAGACCGGGCACCCGTGCAGGCGCACTTTGCTGGTGGCGTACGTCACCTTTTCCATCAGCCGGGTTCCCCCGGCACAGTTCGGACAGTGGCTGGTGGGAGTTCCGGACGGCTGGGTGTTTTCACCGGGAAGTTTCGGAAAGGGGATTCGCATTTTTTTGTCTATGATGGCCTCGAGCGCTCCCCCGCCGAGCCACAGGCCCCCACAAGTGCGGCACTCGTGGTAGGTGATATCCATCCGGGGTTGGCACTCCATCTCGCTCTGGCAAATCCGGCACTGCATCGGGAACTACTCCATTTTCCGATAAAGACTTCAAGGCATCAATTTCAGGGGGCCAAACTCCGCTTTCCACGCTTGCCACATTTTGCCCCTACCCCATTGCTCCAACGCGTAGCACCGTCGGCATTCCGCAGGAGGATCCCCCTTCAGCAACCGCTCACGCAGGGCCACCATGTCGGGATGATTCCAGAGTTGTTCAGGAGGGGATTGGCGGATATTGCCCAGAATCCCGAAATCGGCCATACAGCAATACGTCATATTACCGAAGACGTCAACGAAGAACTGATGCCAGAGATTCGGGCAGGAGAAGCGTTGCGAGTCGGGCACGGACTTGGGAACCGAGTGGTACGGATAGCTGGGCTGGTAGGCCTGTTTCTGTTGTTCATCGCGCACCAGAGTCTCGTAGTCGCTGGCGAGGGGGACATACCGGATCTCGACCCCGGCCCGGGCGGCCAGGGGCGCGGCCTGCGCCAGAGCCTCCTGGGCCTCGCGATTGGTCACCTCCTGCCCCCGGGTATCCTGCCCCGGCACAAAACAGACGGTCTGCGCCACAATATGGTGGATCTCCCACCGCCGGGCGAGTTCGATCACGGCGGGAATCTCGTGCAGCGTGTCGCGCAGGAGGGTCATGTTGATACTGAGAACGGGAAAGGGATGGCCGGATTGTCTGCGCAAGGCCACGAGGCGATCAATGTTCTCAATCACTTCGGGAAAACGAGCGCCGAGGCGAACTTTCTCGAAAATTTCAGGGGTTCCGGCGTCTATCGAGAGATTGACCAACAGCCCACGCGGTCCGACAAGCCTCTGGGAGGCCGCTTCGTCGAGCAGGGTGGCGTTGGTGATGATCGAGGGGGTAGCGCCGTGGGCCTGCACCAGTTCGATCATCTCGAACAAGTCGTTCTGAAGAAACGGCTCACCCAGCCCCGCCAGCGCCACAAAGGAGGCGGAACGGAACCAGGGCGCAAGTAACTTTAAATCCCCAACCGTCAACCTGTTCTGATTGACTTTGATAGAGGGAGCCTCACGCAGGCAATGGGGGCAACGCAGGTTGCAGAAGTCATTGATGGCCAGATGCATCCGCAACGGCCTGGCCCAGAGCCGGGCATTGGGTAACAACCGGTCGGCGCCGGACAACACGGCGTTCGCGTAGCGGAGAAAGTGTCTGGCGCGCATGGCTACTCCGGGCAAATCGCCCCCGTCAGGAGGCGAATCCACCGGCGGGGACTATCGTTCTTCACCGACCGTGAGTTTGTCGTCGCTGAGTGAGAAAAAACTCTGGTTGGTTTTCCAGAAGTTTTCATAAACCAGAGTCTCGCGAACAGGCCCGAAGGTGGAATTGAAACGCAGGATATCGTTGGGATAACCGAAGCGCATGAGAATGATCTCGCGATCGGTAATCGGGCCTTGATAGACGATCCGTCCGTCGCAGAATTGGAACATCACGGCGTCTTTCAGGAAGAGCCAGTCCGTAATCTTCTCACCCGTCAGACAGGTATAGGGCGGGCGGACACAATCCGGCACGCCATACCGGGCCACAATGCTTTTCTCATCGTCGGAAAGCGAGACCGGCGTGTATTTTTTTGTCGAGTACAGGTACAAATACTGAGGAATGGGAAGCGCGTGAGCCGACTCGGACGTGGCCGCATCCTGCGAGGCCGCGCGCGCCTGGGCTTTGGCTTTCGCCTTATCGTCCTGCTTCTTCTTTTCCATCGCTTCGCGCATGGTCAAACCCGAGGATTCATAGGAGATCCGATCACGAGTCTGAACCGCCTGGTCCACCAGATCTTTTTTCTCCTTGCCCGTCACCAGTACCGCCGGGCGGTCATTGAGGGGCGGAGCGAGAACATACCCGTCCTTGTCGGCCTCGGGATTGGACGGATCGTAAATGCGCTCGGCGGGAATCGAGTAGGCGATGGAAAAGTCCGGAAACGCGTAAGCCGCGCGTTTCCAGTGGTGATACAGATCCCATTCTTCATGCAGGGCCGTCTGTTTGACCAGAATTGGATCTCCGCTTTCATCGTAAGCCGTATAGAGCGGCTTGGAGGATGAACAGGCGGCCAGAAAAATCAGAGCGACAAGAAGAGCGGCGCCCGCAAAGCGCCCGATGTTCCGAGTCAAGAAGGTGGACCGTATCAGAGATCTATTTTGCATGAAAGTGTCAGGCTCCTGTCCGAAAGTGTTGCCACACGACGCGCTCTATCCTAAAGTTAACCACGAGAATGTGTCAATTGGAAAGCAGCCATGTCTTCTCTCAGATCGTCTTCTTGTTCTCCCGCAATCACCGCCCCCTCCACCATCCGCTCCTATGCCAAGGCGGAAACATTTCTGCTCAGTCAGGTGAATTACGAGGTGAAACCCCCGCCGATGCGCACCGACGAAGAGGGATGGCACCTGGAAGCGTTCCGGCGTCTGCTCGACCGTCTCGGCAATCCCCAACAGGCCGTACCGGTGATCCACGTGGCGGGAACGAAGGGAAAAGGTTCGACCACACGACTGCTGGTGTCGCTGTTGCGCGCGGCGGGGTGGCAACGGGTCGGCTCCTTCACTTCCCCCCATATAGACGAGTTCCGCGAGCGGATCGCCGTGGATAACGAAGCGATCTCCCCGCAGGCCTTCATCGAAGCCCTTGAAGCGGTTCGTCTGGTTCTGACGGAAGACAGCAAATTGGAGGGATTCCGAACCACCTTCGAGATCCTGACAGCGATGGCGTTCTGGCATTTCCGCCACACCGGATGCGATGCCGTGGTTCTGGAAACCGGCCTCGGAGGACGGTTGGATACAACCAACGTGGTGACGGCGCGCGTGGCAATGATCACAACAATCGGCTTTGACCACCAGAAGGTACTGGGCGAAACTTTGCGGGCCATTGCGGGGGAAAAAGCCGGGATTGTGAAGCCCGGAACCGGTCAGGCGCTGGTCGGGTTTCAACTGCCCCGACGCAGGCGCCTGGTGGAGGCCGTGGTCGAAGAACAGGCCCGAAAAACAGGTGTACCGGTGCGTTTTGTGGGACAAGAACCGAATCCCATCGTTCGGGCAACCACCCAAACGTGGGGGTTCGACTTGGATCTGGACTACCGGGGACACCGTTTGTCGGGTATCCATTTCCCGGTCCTGGGACACCACCAGTTGGGGAACCTGCAAGGCGTGCTGGGCGCACTGGATGCATTTGCCCGCCTGGAAAGGCGGGAATTCGAACCGGAAGCGTTGCGTCAGGGTCTGGAGAATGTTCGGATTCCCGGACGGCTCGAAGTGATTGGGACAAAACCGGATGTTCTGGTAGATGGGGCGCACTGCCCGGCCTCGGCAAACGCGGCCTCGAGCGCGCTGGCCGAACACTTCCCGGGGCGCCCCGTGATCCTGATGCTCGGCGTTCTGGGGGACAAGAATGTCCGGGAGATGCTCCAGGCTTTTGCGCACGGCCCAGCCCGGGTGGCGCGATGTGTGACGTGGACTCCCACAAGTCCGCGCGCGCTGGACGGTCGGGATCTGGCGCAAATGGCGCAAAAATTCCTGGGCGAAGCGCAGGCGTGTGGAAGTGCGGAGGAAGCGGCGGCACACGCGCTGAAAGCGGTCCGACAGTGTGGAGAAAACGCGTTGGTGCTGGCAACCGGAAGTTTTTATGGGATTGGCCCGGCCCAGCGGGCATTTAAGCCTAAAAACAGCCGTTGAAGACAGAAGACGAGTCTTTTGTGTTATGGGGCGTTTCTGGGAGGGCGGGCGTCTCGCCCGCCTGAAAGGAAATCCGTTGGCAGGGACGCTCAACTGCGGTTTTTTGGTAAGTCGCTTAGCGACCGTTCTGATTCAAATTGACAGGAGAGGGCCGGGTTTAGTGATGGAAAAATTCAAGGTACGGCGAGCCACGGTGGCAGAGGTCGAAACGATTGTGCGTTTCAATCTCGCTATGGCAATGGAAACCGAAGAAAAGACCCTGAACCCCGAACGGGTTCGGGCAGGGGTCCACGGATTGTTGGAAAAACATGAGTTGGGGTTCTATCTGGTGGCGACACACGAGGGGAAAGTGGCCGGATCGCTGATGGTCACCTACGAATGGAGCGACTGGCGCTGCGGGGTCTTCTGGTGGGTCCAGAGCGTGTATGTGGAACCAGACTACCGGCGTCAGGGCGTCTATCGCTGTCTTTGCACGTACTTGAAGGAACTGGCCACAAAAGAGGGCGGCGTGTGCGGCTTCCGGCTCTATGTGGAAGAGGAAAACTTCAAGGCTCAAAAAACCTACGAATCGCTGGGAATGAACGCGTGCGCATACCGCATGTACGAGGAAGAAATTGCGGGCTATGCCCCGATAGAGTAAACGAAAGGCAGGCAAAATCGCTTGCCTGAGGCGCAGGCATTCCCTATCATGCGGTTTCGCCCGGCTTGGAAGAGAATCCCGGGCGAGTTCATCTATATGGAAATGGATGTGGCATGCACCCGAATGTTCCCCAGAATCTGTACCCCTTTGAGAGCCATTACCTGGATCGGAACGGCCTGAAGTACCATTATCTGGACGAAGGCTCGGGCGATCCGGTCGTGATGGTGCATGGGAATCCGAGCTGGTCGTTTTTGTACCGGAACGTGATTCTGGCGTTGCGGGGAAAGTACCGCGCCATCGCGCCCGACCATATCGGGTGCGGTTTTTCCGACAAACCGGACGACAGCCGTTATGCCTACCGGTTGGAACAGCGAATTGACGATCTGGAGGCGCTGCTCGAGCATTTGGGGATCACCCGCGACGTAACGCTGGTGGTGCATGACTGGGGCGGAATGATCGGCCTGGGATGGGCGATGCGCCACCCCGAGCGGCTGCGCCGACTGGTGGCGCTGAACACCGCGGGCTTCCACCTGCCCACCACCAAACCGTTACCCTGGACCTTGTGGCTCTGCCGCAACACACCAATTGGCGCGTTTCTGGTGCGTGGGTTCAATGCGTTCAGCTTCGGCGCGACTTTTATGGCGGTGAACCGGCGTCCCATGACATCGGAGGTAAGCAAGGCCTTTCGCGCGCCCTACGATTCGTGGGCGAACCGGATCGCGACCTTGCGCTTTGTTCAGGATATCCCCCTGAAGCCGGACGATCCGGGATACAATATCGTGTCGGGGGTCGAGTGGTCACTGTCGAATTATCAGAAAATCCCGGTGATGATCTGCTGGGGACTGCGGGACTTCGTGTTCGACCGTCACTTTCTGCAAACGTGGGAACGCCTCCTTCCCAAGGCCGAAGTGCATCGGTTCGAGGACGCGGGGCACTATGTACTGGAAGACGCGGGCGAGGAAATCATTCCGCTGATCCAGGGATTTCTGTCGAAACATCCCCTGTCGCCCGAAAGGACCGGGAATGGCTGAGGAACCGCCGGTCACGGTCAATTTCGCGTCGTTTCTGCCCCAGATGGCCCGGCGGTTACCCGATGAACCGGCAGTGGTGGTCCAACGCGCACACCGATTGACAGATGCCGTCGCGTATCGCGTCTGGACGTTTCGCGAGTTGGACGACGAGAGCAATCGCTTGGCGCTCGGGTTGCGCGATGTAGGCATCACGCGCGGGATGCGGACGGTGTTGATGGTGAAACCGAGTCTGGAATTTTTTGGACTGGTTTTCGCTCTCTTCAAGATCGGCGCCGTGCCGGTGTTGATTGACCCGGGCATGGGCCTCAAGAACTTGAAAGATTGCCTGGACCAGGCGGAGCCGGAAGCGTTTATCGGGATTCCCAAAGCCCACATGGCGCGGGTCGTGCTGGGCTGGGCGCGCAAGACATTGCGAATCCGGGTGACTGTCGGTCCGCGCCTGTTCTGGGGCGGGTATTCCACCAACGGGTTGGAACGCCTGTCAACCGGCGAGCCCCCGCCCGAGGAAACCGTGGCCCGGGTGGAGGCCGACGAGGTGGCGGCCATCCTGTTCACCAGCGGCAGCACGGGAGTGCCCAAGGGGGCGGTCTATACCTACGGAATTTTTGCGGACCAGGTGCGCTGCCTGCGCGAACTCTACGGCATCGCCCCGGGCGAGCGGGATCTTTCGACGTTTCCCCTGTTCGCCCTGTTCGGCCCGGCGCTCGGCATGACGTCGGTGGTGCCGGACATGGACGCGACACGTCCGGCGCAGGCGAACCCGACCCGGTTGTCACGAGCGATTCAGGACTGGAAGTGTACCAACCTGTTCGCCTCGCCCGCGTTGCTCGACCGACTGGGGCGGTGGGCGGAGCGGTCGAAAAAACACTTCCACTCCCTCAAACGAGCCATCTCCGCCGGAGCGCCCGCCTCGCCGGAGAATCTGGAACGTTTTCAGGGACTCCTGAAAGCGGGCGCCGAGGTCTTCACTCCCTATGGCGCCACCGAGGCCTTGCCGGTGTGCTCAATCGGAACCCACGAACTGTTGGGCGAAACGGCGGACCGGACGGCGGAAGGAGCCGGGGTGTGCGTGGGACATCCGGCGCCCCGGTCCGAGGTGCGGGTCATTAGGATCACCGACTCCCCCATCGAGCGCTGGTCGAACGATCTGCGCCAGCCTGTGGGAGAAATCGGCGAGGTGGTGGTCAAGGGACCGCGTGTGACGCGCGAGTACTACAAAAGGCCCGATCAGACCGCGCTGGCCAAGATTCCCGATCCGGAGAACGGCGGATTCTACCACCGGATGGGCGACGTGGGGTACTTCGACGAACAGGGACGACTCTGGTTCTGCGGACGCAAGGCCCACCGGGTCGAAACGGCCAACGGGACGCTCTTCACGATCCCCTGCGAACGGGTTTTCAACACGCACCCCCAAGTGGCGCGTACGGCGCTGGTGGGGGTGGGCGAACCGGGCCACATGCGCCCGGTGTTGTGTGTGGAACTGGAGCGTCCGGGGAACTGGAGCGCGGTGGCGATCCGACAACTGACCGAGGAACTGCTCGATATCGGCGCGCGGTACCCGCACACCCGCGGGATTCGCGATATCCGGGTCCATCCCGGTTTTCCGGTGGACATCCGGCACAACGCGAAGATTTTTCGAGAAAAACTGGCCGTCTGGGCGCGGGAGAAGGTGCGATGAAGGCGCTGGTAACCGGAGCAGGCGGCTTTCTGGGAGGCGTGGTGACGCGCCAACTGCTCGCGCAGGGAGCGCAGGTCCGCTCGCTGGCCCGAGGCGACTACCCGGCGTTGCGCGCGGCTGGGCTGGAAACCCTGCGGGGAGACCTGGGCGATCCCGAAGCGGTGAGCCGGGCGGTGGAGGGGTGCGACACGGTCTTTCATGTGGCCGCCAAAGCGGGGGTCTGGGGCGCGTATGAAGAGTATTATCAGGCCAACGTGGCGGGAACGGTGAACGTGATCGAGGCGTGTCGGCGGCATGGAGCCCCCCGCCTGATATTCACCAGTTCGCCCAGTGTGACCTTCGGCGGGCGCGACCAGGAAGGGGTGGACGAGCGCGAACCCTACCCGGAGCAATTTTTGGCGTTCTACCCCCAGACCAAGGCCGAAGCGGAGCGGTTGGTCCTCCTGGCGAACGGTCCCCAATTGGCGACCGTGGCGTTGCGGCCCCATCTGATCTGGGGACCGGGTGACCCGCACCTGGTACCCCGGCTGGTGGAACGGGCGCGCGCCGGGAAACTGCGCCTGGTGGGAGGCGGCCTCAAACGGGTGGATTCGGTCTATGTCGAGAACGCCGCCGAAGCGCACCTGCTGGCGGCGAAACGACTGGGCGCCGACCTGCCGGGAATAAAAGGGACGGATGAAGGGGACAGAAGGACGAGAGAAAAAGGGAACTCCCCGGCGGGACGAGCGTATTTCATCTCCAACGGCGAACCGATGCCGATGGCGGCGCTGATCAACTCGATCCTGGCGGCGGCGGGAGTCCCACCCGTAAAACGCAGTGTGTCGTCCGGAGTCGCCTCTGTGGCCGGATGGTTGCTCGAAAAGGGGTACGGCCTCCTGGGCCGGGAGGAGGAGCCGCCCCTGACGCGGTTCGTCGCACGGCAACTGGCGACGGCGCACTGGTTCGACCTGAGCGCTGCCCGGCGCGACTTCGCCTATGTCCCCAGAATTCCGATCCGGGAGGGGCTGAACCGGTTGGAGGCATGGTTGCAGGGGCCGGAACGGCCGTCGTGGATGCAATGAGAAAATCGAGGATGCGGGCCACCACAATGGCAGAAACTCGAAATCGCTCGGTGTTGCTCAAGCGCCTCGACCGCCGTGCCCGGGAAGAAGAACGAATGAACGAGAAAACTTCACTCTCTCGTTTCGCTTCAAAGGAAGGATATCGCCTCATCGTGGCGGTTCAGGTTGTTTCGATCTGTGGGGTGCTGTTCTGGGGCGCGTATCCGTGGAACCGTCTGGTGGGGTGGGCCGCTCTGGCGCCGGGCGGGGCGATTTTTTTGTGGGCGCTGGTCACGATGGGACGGCAACTGCGGGTCAGTCCGGAAGTAAAACCGGAGGCCCGGTTGCTGTCCCACGGCCCCTACCGGTATGTTCGACACCCGATGTACACCGGCGGTCTCCTGATCACGCTGGCGTTCCTCCTGCTTGGTTTCAACGGGGTGCGGCTGGTGGCGTGGGGGGTGCTGGCGGTGGACCTGTGGATCAAGATGGGGATCGAGGAGCGGTTGCTGAAGGAGCGTTTCCCCGACTACGAAGCCTACAGCCACCGCACCCGGCGGGTGGTACCGTTTGTGTTGTGAGTGGGTATTTACCGTTTCGAAAACTGTACGAAAGAGGGATACCGCATGTTCGAATCTCTGGGGGTTTCGCTACAGGTTGCTTTCGTGATCCTTCTGGGTATCGGGCTTTCCATCCTGCTCATCAGAAATGCCAGAAGGATTTCCCCCCTATTGATTTCCGCGCTTACTTTGGCCATGATTCATCTTCTGCTTGTCCTGTTGAACGGCATTTCCATCTGGCAGAGTGTTGCGCAAGGTCATGGAGAGGCGCTCATGGGATGGCTATTGTTCGATCTCATTGATCTCCCCTCCTCGCTCCTGCTTCTTGCGGCAGATGAACTGTTCTGCTCCCAGGGAACCGTCTCATTTATGGTGAGAAACTTCTGGTTGCCCTTGGCGTTCTTCAGTATCGCTGGAACCTTGCAGTATTTCGCAATGGCAGTCACAGCGGGTTGGATTGTGAATGTGTTCCAGAGAAAAATCCGAACGCAACAGGGAAAAACTGAAGAAAAGGAAGGGATGTAAAGTTTTGCGGTCTGGAATATCCACAAGGCCCAACAAAAAAACTCGGTGGCCGGGAGATCGTCGGTTCTGAAGATTGTTCGGTTTTCGTGTGTTTCGTGCCTTTCGTGGTCGAATGTGTTTCGTGGTTGAATGCGGTAAAACAGTGAGGAATGGCGTGTATGGAAAACCCACAAGAAAGATCCCCCGTTTCGACCTGGTCGCCCGCGCACACCTGTCCCTTCCTTCTGGAAACGGGTGACGTGGATGTCTGGCGTGCACGGCTCGATGAAGCGGGGGAAAACGAAGCCGATTGGTCTCTTCTCAGTGAAGAAGAACACGGGCGGGCGAGGCGGTACCTGCACGCGCGGCGCCGCCACCAGTTCGTCCTGGGACGGGCAATGGCGCGACGAGCGCTGGGGCGTTACCTGAATCTGTCCCCCGAAAGTCTGGCGTTCGGCATCGGAGAACAGGGAAAGCCTTTTCTGGAAGGAGGACCCGCCGGGAGCGCGTACCGCTTCAACCTCTCGCACTCGGGCGAACGGGTGGTACTGGCCGTGGCGCGCGGGGTCGAGGTCGGGGTGGATGTGGAAAAAGTGCGTCCCAAGCAGGAATACCTCTCCCTGGCGCGGCGTTTCTTCTCCGAACGCGAGGTGGCCGCGCTCGAAGCGCTCGAGGAACCGTGGCGTTTCCGGGCGTTTTTCTGTTGCTGGGCGCGGAAGGAATCGTTCCTGAAAGCCCGTGCGACGGGACTCTCCGAGAGCCTGTCCCTTTTTTCCGTCTCATTGGACCCGAGAGAACCGGCGCGCCTGCTGGAGTTGAAAATGGAGATAGACCGGCAGTCACAATACTGGATGGCGGACCTGCCGATGGAAGAAGGCTACCACGCCGCCCTCACCACCACCCCTCCCCCGCGCCAGGTCCGGTATTACGACTGGGAGTGGGAACCGGGTCGGGATGTCCCCGAAAATGAATGACAGCAGGAAAACAAAGGACCACGGAATACACTGAATACACGGAAACCTCATTTTTCTGTGTATTCCGTGTATTCCGTGTATTCCGTGGTTCCTTGCAGTCATTGTGGTTTCCGTGTGTTTCGGGTATTTCGTGGTTCCAGCGGTTGCGGTTTTCTCAGATTCAGGACTTCTGTCCCTCCCGCCCGGCGTCCGCCCGGCGAATCGCTTCGACGAAGGCGCGCACAAGCGCGGGGTCCTTCCGACCCGGAGCCGACTCGATCGCGCTGGACACATCCACCCCCCACGGTCGCAGACTCGCCACCACCGGCCCGACGGTCTCGGGCGTCAGCCCCCCGGCGATGATGATCCGATACCGATCCACCCAGGGCCGCAACTGTTCGTATTCGTACGCCAACCCGGTCCCGCCCTTCTGCTCGGGCGCATGCGTGTCGCACAGGTAAGCGTCCACGTCGAAACGCCCCAGGCGGTCGAGCGTCTGGAGCGAGAGGGTGCGGATGCGCAGAGGAGCGCAGGCGCGAACCGTCTCGGGGGTTTCGTCTCCACAGAACTGCACGCCGTCCAGTCCGGCGGTGCGTCGAATGGACTCGACGCGCTCGGCGCTCTCGTCCACAAACACCCCGATGAACCGGGGCGCCGCCGCGCCCAGCGCGTCCCGCACGCGCCGCGCAATCTCCCCCGCGCGCTCGGGTTCCACGTAACGCGGACTGGGCGGATAGAACACGAACCCCAGAAAATCCACCCCCAGCCGCGCCGTCGCCAGAGCGTCTTCCTCGTTCGTGATGCCACAGATTTTGATGCGCGTGCCGGTCATTTATTCCTCAATTGATCCCTTCAATTCCAACCTGTCCCTGTTTTTCATCACCACCCCCGAGCTTTACTTTGTTTTTGTAACGCAGTGAAAGCCGGTTTGTCAACACCCGCTCCTTTGAACGTCCTCAGCCCCAGGGTACTGAGGTAATCCACGAAGGCCGGGTTCGAACTGCCGTAATACTTCGTGAACCCCTTGACCGCGGATTCCGATGTATCGTTCAGCCAGATAAACGTAACGCATTCTATCTGGTCCGCGTGTCGATCCCAGGCCGCGAACAATTCCTCCACAAACTGCTGCTGCTTCAGTTCGGAACTGCCGCACCGCTCGCCGGAGGGATACCCCGCTTCGAGGAAGGAGATCGGGCGATTCGGGTACTTCTTGCAGATCGTCTCGAAATCCTCATGGACCACTTTCGGATCGCGAACCTTGAAGGCCGAATCCAACGGATAGTAGGAGACCATCACCAGATCCGTCTCTTTGTTGATCGCTTCGGCAAACCGGGCCGCCGGGCCGGTGTGCCCCGAAAACATGATCGAAACCCCGACCTTCAGATCCTTCCGCTTCTGGCGCGCGTGCTCGCGGGTCGCGGCGAAGAAGCGGCCGTATTGCTGCCATTTTTTCTCTTCTTTTCCCAGAACCCCATCCACCTCGTTCCCGATCGAAAGTTCGGAAAGCGTCAGGTCCGGCATCTGGTCGAGCACGTAGTCGAGGAACTGGTTGAACCGCTCGATGACCGCCGGATCGTCGAACGGCTTCCCCCGCAGGTCCTTCGGGATGCGGTTCTGGCCCGTGTCCAGCGTCGAGAGCCGCAGACTCAACTGAACGTTCTGATGCGGGTAATAAAGGTTGGCCACCTTGGGCCAGGGCGAATCGAACACGCCGGGCTTTTTCTCGACATCGTCCCAATCCAACTTGAGATTCACGACTTGAACGCCCGCGGATTTGGCCAGGGCCATGGCTTCATCGAATTTCTTATTCTCCGACTCCGACACAGCCATTCCGAGCAAACGGTGGCCCCTGGGGACGGGCGTCCCCGCCTCCGCCCCCATCACAACCGCCCGAAAAAGCCCCAGCGCCGACATGAGAAAAAAAAGAACCGACAGTATCTGGATCGTTCGCCTGACTCGCATGGTCGTTTCCCTTCTGGTTGCTCTCTGGTATTGGATACACGAAGTCGCCTGTTAAGTCGAGGCGCTTTCATTGAATCTTATACGCACCAACGGCCAGAAGGTTACATCCCAGGAAAAGGGAAATTTCAAATTCTCATACCGGCGGCACGACCGAGAAGTTCAACTTGCTCGTCCCCGCCGTGATCTTCCCCACCTTTTTGACCCAGGCTTTGCCCTCGAGCGTGGCCTCGGCGGCGATCTTGTTGATCGCACCACTCCCCCCGCCAACCGTGCAATAGAAGGAGATGTTCCGGCCCGTGATGGTCTGGACCCGGTCGTCCGACACCCCGATTACCATCCGCTCCGGCTTGCCGGACGTGCCGATGTTGCCCCCACGCGCCTGACCGCCAAAGGTCACCGATTTGACCGACAGGGCGCCAAGCGAGAGGACCTGCATCTGGAAAGAATCATTGCCCACTCCCCCGACGCCTCCCAGTGAATAGGTTTTGACCCGGGTTTCCAAATCCTGCCACACCTTCGAGGCCACGGTCACTTGCCCGACTTCCTGAGCCGTGACGAGTTCCCGCAACACAACGCCATTGAGCGCGACCGACATTTTTCCGCCCGGCCCCGGGGTCAGGATGGAAAGAAAAGCCGTCTCGTTTTTGGACGAATCCGCCTGACCGGTCACGCGAACCGTCCCCACGGACTGCGCCTCGATCCGCTCCACCGCCGCTTTCGTCGTGACGCTCTTGACCGCGCCACCTGCCGTCAGACCGCCGATGGCCGCCTCGCTGTAGAACGCGCCAAAATCGCCCGAAATCGTCAGGGTGGTGATCGCCGCGTCATCGAGCAGATGCGTGGCCGGAGCATCCGTCTTCAATACCTTCTCTTTGACAATCTTGAGCGAACTCGCGGCGCTGGTGCCCGACACGGTCACGGCCTGCCCCGCCAGAACGTACCCTCCGTCCACTCCGCCGGTCACCGTGCAGTTCACCGGTTTCACCTTGTAGCGGTACGCATCGAGGTCCGTGGCGAATTTCGCCCGGATCGCCTTGTCCCGGTTCATCGTCACCACCAGCGGATTGGTCCCTTTCGACGCGTCGGATACGTCGCCCGTCCACCCGACAAACCGGCAACCGTCGTTTGGCTTCGCGGTCAGGGTCACCTGAGTTCCAGCGGGGTAGGTCCCGCCCGTCCCTGTCAAGACTCCCGGCCCGAGCGCCAGAAGGTCCAGAGTGAAAAGCGGCGCCCGCAGGGTGGGGTAACTGGTGCCGATCGTCCAGACTTTCTCGAAATCCCACCCCACATAGGTGGCCTGCTGTTGCATCTCGTCGGTGGTCCGGCCATAGCAGCTGCCGGAGTCCGCCGTATAGTCCTGCTCCGTGGTTTCCATGTCCCAGAAACACAACACAATCGTGCCGTCGGTCCCCCCGCCGGTGAATCCTCCCACCTTGGCGGTACCGGAAACAGCGCCCCTGGCGTAACAGTACCGAATGCCGCCGTCCGAATTGTTCCATCCGGCCAGCCCCCCCACATTTTCGACACCGGTCACCGAGCCGGTGGCATAGCAGTTCCGGATATTCCCCCCGTTCGCCCCGACCAGCCCTCCGGCCGCGTAGGTACTGGCAGTCACGGAGGCCGAGGAAGAACAGTTTTCGATCGTGCCGTGGGCGTTGTATCCGGCCAGACCGCCCACCTGTCCCCGACCCATCATGGACCCGCTCACCGACAGATTCCGAACCCATCCCCCCTTGCCAATGTACCCAAACAGGCCGACATAATCCGCATCGGGCCGATTGACCGTCAGGCCCGTGATAGCGTACCCGTTGCCGTTGAAATACCCTTCGAAAGGATAATGGGCCACTCCAATGGGATAGAACCCTTCGAGCGTGGAGGTTTCCGTATGGTCGTCATTCCAGTCGGACGTGTCGGATGCATCGATGGCGCTCGACAGTATGTAGTACTTTCCGGCGCTCGACTCCGCCCGCTCCTGCATCCAGACCAGATGTTCCAACCGGGCAATCTTGTACGGGTTGGACGAAGTCCCCGCCCCTGTGGGAGTCAGAGCCGTCTGCGCCCCAGCCGATGTAGAAAGAACGCTCAGAAGAAATAGAAACAGGAACAGGCGCGAACGGAATCCCGATTGAACAGACTGGGGGAAACAAAGCGGCTGAACGCCGACAACAACAGAGCGGAACATGAAAACGCACTCCCTGAAAAATTGATATAGCGAACCGATGAATCGGCTTGAAGAGACTTTCCACCCGACAATTTTTATTAGACACGCACTCCGAAAAGGATTCAACCCTAAAGGGAAACCTTGAAAGCGCACCTCAAACCATCAACCCGTAAGTTGGCGAAAAACGAGGGATTTCCCCACGGAGCGTTTCCTCCGAAAACCGTGGGAAAAAATGCTTTGCACGGCCTGCCGGTTTGTTCCCGAGAACATTTCATCCCCGCGCCGCGTTTCCTCTCTGAATCTGATTTGCCCCGGTGACGACAGACCGGTATCCATGACATAGTACTCCATCCGCAATCAAAGCAAGTTCTGCACCAGGAGACAGATGTCTGATAGCAAAAGAGTTGAAATAGACGACTGCGCAACTCTTACACGAGCGGCCCATCCCCGCTGCGCAAGAATTGCGCAGCGCAAGCCCAACCGAGGTCCAACCGTAATCGAGATCTGGGGGGCGAGACACAAAAACAAGATCGCCGGAAACACTCCCCATCCGGTCTCGCCGCCACTTTCCCGCCCTCGCATTCTGCCGTCTGGAGGTCTTTGCAAAGCCCGTTTTTCTTCCAAAACGCGAGAATCCGCATTCGAAATCGTTCGCCGAAAATACACAAAAAGTCTTGACGTCAGGAAGTCAGCCTGCTACGGTTACGCCCCAAGTGCGGGAAAGGTCTCCCAGAGACCTCGGGACGCACGGGAAACGAGTGGGTGATTAGCTCAGTTGGTTAGAGTACCGGCCTCACATGCCGGGGGTCACTGGTTCGAGCCCAGTATCACCCACCACTCAAAAAACCTTCCAACAACCTCAAAATCAGCCTTATAGGAAAACCCCTCAAGCAAAGACGAAGCCAAGACCCTTGTCAAAAACGGCTGTTTCTGATTTCCGAAGGCACCAACATCGCCGACTTCGTCAATGTCGCCGACGCCATGCTGGATCAGGGACTGGTCTCTTCCAGCCTGATCACGTCAGACAATTTGGGGACAGGTTATTCTGCCGCCTGTTTACCGATCCAGCGGTTCTCTCGTGTTTGCGCCGCTGCGGTTCTTCTCAAGAGGGGTTCTTTGTGACTTCGTAGCCTCGTGTGATCAATCTCAGAAGCCGTTTTTCTCCCCTTTGCGCGAGGTTTTGAACCGTATTTCGCACGAAGACACCAAGACACGAATATGCTTCCTGGGTCAGGCGCCATTCAAAAGATGGGATTCTGCGACCCAGAACTTACCCAAGAGAATCCACTCTTCAGGAGTCGCTCGAATTGTTATCCTTCCGGGTGAGTGACTGCGCGGCATTGTCGAGCCGGTCTTCAAGATCCCGGACACGACGCTCGATATCCGAAAGCCCGACGCCCTCCGGAATTCCCGATCCGGCGGCGACGGCCGGTATCGCACTCCGACGCACAAACCGCGCATACCCAAGCGCCAGTGTGATCACAAATGCCGCCGTCACCACCAGGAACCTCGTGAAGGAGGTGTCCGTTGCGATGATCCATCCCACTCCATAGAGCATCGTGAAAACGCCCCCCAGCAGCAGACCGCTGCTGATCACGGGCAACTGATCGGCGCGGATGAGGGAGACCGCCATGGCGAGCGTGGCAAACACGATCAGCAGGATGCTCGTCTGCCGCGCCCACGGTTTCCACGCCGCCTCCCGGGCATCGATCAGTTTGTTTCGTTCACGCACGATCTCCTGAATCTGATCCCGATCTTCCCTGGTCAGTTGCTCCTGTGGCTTTGAATTCCAGATTTCTTTTTCTCGGCGTTCGAGGTCTCGAATCTGGTCATTGAACTGTTCAGGTGGCGGGTAAAAAGTGTATCCGCCCACTCCGATGAATGCGGTGAACATGAGCCCCAGAAAGATGGAGAAGATCAGCCGCAATCCAGTATTCTGCTTGATGTCAGCCATGATCGCGCTCCTGTGGAAATTCGCTTATCGGCCTCTTGCCTGAACGGCATAGTATCCACCTGTCTCACTGTTGCCATGCCTTTCCTCCAAGGCATAGACCTATAATTCCTTTGAACGTATATGTTGAGTTTCCTCCTGTAAGGCGAGAAAGTCAAGTGGAAGGGAAATTAAACCAGAGAACAAAGAAGCGCAAATTCTGCGCCCCCCCCCTTTTCCTGCCGTTTTCTTTTGACTCGAGGCAGTGTCCCTTCCTATCATACAAACCATCTCGCAGGGCTTCTCCGCAGCGTCGGCACACCGCGCGCCGGGGCGCGCCTCAGGAAGAAACCGGACCGCACATGCGCCTTCTGCTCCTCACCGACGATTACCTGCCCCACCAGGGGGGGTCTCGCGTCTATTATCACCACCTGCTCGAAAGCCTGACGGGCGCCGAGGCCCACGTTCTGACCCGTCGCCGCGCGGGGGACGCCGAACTCGACCGAACGCTCCCCTACCGGGTCTGGCGGTACAATCTGGAAGAATGGCCCCGGCTGCGCCCCCTGCGCCTCCAGTTCCTCCCCGTCTATCTGAGCCTGCTGTGGCACGGGTGGCGCGTGGCACGGCAGGTTCGGCCCGACCTTCTGGTGGCGGGGGAACTCGTCCCCACCGGACCGGTGGCCGTTCTGCTCAGCTGGCTGCTGCGCCTTCCCCTCGTCGTGTTCACCCACGCCGAAGGCCCCTCGACGCTGGCCCGGACCCGTTACCAGTCGCGCCTGGCGAGTTGGGTCTGCCGACGGGCGCAGTGGGTCATCGCCGCCTCCGAAAACGCCCGGCAGGGCCTGTGCGACCTGCTCGGCGTTCCGGAGTGGAAAATTCAGATCATCCTGCCCGCCGTCGGGGAAGAACACTTCGACGACCGTTACCGCGCCACTCCTTTTCCGGAAACACCCGATGCCGCGCCTTCCCCGGCCCGTCCCATCCGCCTCCTCAGCGTGGGACGACTGATTCAGCGCAAGAACCACGCGGGCCTGTTGCGGGCGCTTCCCGAGGTGTTGCGACAGGCGCCTCAGTTGACCTGCACGATTGCCGGAGAAGGTCCGGAAGCGGAAAATCTGCTCCGGTTGCGGAGCGAGTTGAAACTCGACTCGGCGGTCGAGTTCATCGGTCCCGTTTCCGGGGAGGCGCTGCTCGAACGGTACGCGCAGAGCGATTGTTTCGTTCTGCCCAACATGGACGACCCGGAAACGGGGGACACGGAAGGGTTCGGCATCGTCTTTGCCGAAGCGTCAGCCCACGGATTGCCGGTCGTCGGTGGGAACGCCGGGGGAACCGCGGAATCCATTCTGGAGGGACAGACGGGTCTGCGCGTGAACGGTCGCGACCCGGTCGAGCTGGCGGCCGCGCTCGTGCGCGTCCTCACGAATCCCACTCTGGCCCACTCGCTCGGGCGGACAGGCCGCGATCACGCCCAAGAGCATTTCCGCTGGGCCATCCGCGCGAGAGAGTTCCAAAAGCGACTCGATACGGTTCTTGAAGAATACCGGGGATAGAAGAAAACAGAGATAAGACACGCAACACCCGACAGGAAAATATAGTGTTTTTCAAAAGATTTGTTCCTATGGCGTATGAATAATTGGCCCCGGAGGGGCCTTCCCATCAATAGCCGTGGGTGACCGAAGGGAACCCACGGAAAAGAGATTATAAATTCCGCACCCTGAAGGGGTGCCCCAACCCAGGCAAATTCAATGATTGGGTAACCCCTTCGGGGTTGGGATATTGTGGGGACATATCCCGTAGGTTCCCTTCGGTCACCTACGGCTAGTCAAGGGGAATCCCTTCGGGATTTCAACAGTCCTTTCGGACAAAACTTTTGAGAAATGCTATAAATCCGGGAAACGAGCACCATGAAGAAACAAGCCAACAAGAAATCCAAACCCGTTCCGGCTGCCACAATGGCGGGCGAGCCGCGCAAACTGCGTCGCATCGGCCTGCTGGTCCTGGTCGCGTTCCTGAGCCTGGTCACAGTAGCCATCTGGGCCATGTGCAGCAGTCAGAACGCGCCGACCGTCTCTTTTGAAGTCGTGAATCGCTACCCGCACGACACGGAAGCCTACACTCAGGGGTTGCTTTTTCACGACGGAAAACTCTACGAAAGCACGGGACGCTACCGGCGTTCGAGTGTGCGCGAGGTGGAACTCGAGACCGGTCGTGTGCTGCGTTCGCGTAAACTCGAGGATCGGTATTTCGGAGAAGGACTGGCACTCTACGACAACCGGCTCGTCCAATTGACCTGGCTCTCCAAAGTCGGTTTTGCCTACCAACTGGATACCTTCGAACCCATCGGGCAGCCGTTCGAGTACACCGGGGAAGGCTGGGGCCTCACGAGCGACGGGAAACGCCTGATCTTCTCGGATGGCACAGATACCCTGCGTTTTCTGGATCCAAACTCCTACAAAGTCCGCGATACCCTCCACGTGACCGATGGCGGTAAACCTCTCCACCTCCTGAACGAACTCGAATGCGTCAAGGGTACGCTCTACGCCAACGTCTGGAGATCCAACCGAATCGCGCGCATCTCCCTCAGCACGGGGGCCGTTCAGTCCTGGATAGACCTGACCTCCCTGACTGAGGAAGCGCAAACGAAAAACCCACGCGCAGAAGTCTTAAACGGGATCGCCTGGGATGCGGCGAGCGACCGCCTGTTCGTCACCGGCAAGAACTGGCCCACCGTCTTCGAAATTCGCGAGAAAAAATCCCGATGATCCCGCCGGGTTATAACCCCAGTCCCGCGCGGAACCACTGGATGGTCTTCTTCAGCGCGGCGTCGAAATCGCCCGACGGTTTGAACCCGGCGGCGGTCAGTTTGTCCACCGAAGCCATCGAGTGCTTCACGTCGCCCGCCCGCACCGGTTTGTGCTCGATCTGCGAGGCCGATCCGGTCAACTCGATAATCTTTTGCGCCAGATCGTTCACCGTGATCCGGCGTCCGTACCCGACGTTGTAAACCCCGGTCAGGTTTTCATGCTCGGCCAGGAAGGCGTTCGCCGCCACCACATCCTTCACATACACGAAGTCGCGAGTCTGTTCCCCGTCCCCGAAAATCCCGAGTGGTTCACCCTTGAGCGCCTTCTCGATGAAAATCGGAATCGCCGCCGCGTACTGACTCTTCGGATCCTGGCGCGGACCGAACACATTGAAGTAACGCATGCAGGCCGTCTTGAGCCACCCTTCTTCGTGGAAGAGTTTGCAGTAGTGTTCCCCGTCGAGTTTGGTCACCGCATAGGGGCTTTTCGGTTCCGGCGTCATCGTTTCGATCTTCGGCACCACGGGATTGTCCCCGTAATTCGCGGAGGAACTGCTGAAACAGAGTTTGCGGACCTTGGCGCGCGCCGCTTCCTCGAGCACCACCAGCAGCCCGATCGTATTGATCTCCACGCACTCGATCGGTTTCGCCATGGACTCGGGCACACTGATCATCGCCGCCATGTGGAACACATAGTCCACCCCCTGCATGGCGCGCCGGACCGCCTCGCGATCGGTGATGGAACCCTCGACAAACTCAACCGCAAAATCTTCCAGATTCCGCTTGTATCCGGTCCGCAGATTGTCCAAAACCCGCACTTCCGCGATTCCCTGAAAATGCTCGACAATATGACTCCCGATAAAACCGGCTCCACCCGTCACCAGAACACGCATGCTCTTGTTCTTCCTTTCCGTAATATCTCACACTCACGCCGGTTTCCACCAACAGGCACCAGAGACTCTCACATGATTCAAAAATGATCGTTCCTGTTACTCGAACACCAGTTCGCCGAAACAGTCCGGGCGGTGGTAGTCGGGCTGGGGCACTTCGACCCGGTTCCAGCAGGCGTACTGAGGATCGGTCTTGCCGCCACACCGGTAGAAATTCGCCCGCCAGAGCGTCCCACTGTCGGGCCGCACCGCACGGCCCACGAACCGGCTCAACGCGTCAAAGGGCAGACGCGCCGCCACCCACCAGCGCTCGTCCCCGGGCAATTCGTCCCGGAGCGGACCCGGCTCGGAGGCAACCACCGTAAACTCCTGCGCCAGCGACTCCGAAATCCACGCGCGATCCTGCCGGTTCGGACCAAACTGCGCCAGAAAAACTCCGCAGCAATTCATCTCAAAATTGAAGTAATCCGGCCCAGAATTCGGAAATGGGGAAGCAAAGAACTCGACACAACTGTCGAGCCAGACTTCCCCATTCAAGCGTGTCGCCCTGGAGTACACATGCCGGTCGCGACACTGGTACTGGAGATACAACGCCTCATCGTCATACAAGACCCGCGCTTCCGTCGCCTGTTTTGAACCGCTTGAATACCAGGGATACTCTTCTATCTTCAGGACAACAGCCCATTCCCAGGGCGTCCCCGAAATCTGATTAGTCAAGGGAACCGGCACATCAACGCGCTTGACCAGATAACGACGCATGGACATTCCTTACTTGATGAACCGTTGAACCAGAGCGTTCAATTCGTTTTCCTGTTCAGTAATGGACTCCACCAGACGAAACTGTGTGCGGCAACGGTCCAGATTGTGATTCTCCCGATGGATCTTGAAGTACTGATCCCCCATCAGATAATCCGTCAGGAAACGCGTTCCGATAATGAGCGTGATCAGTTTACCGGAGAAGACCAGGTGTTCGATCTCGGTCCGGTTCAGAAAACCGCCCGCGCTCGACAGATACCCCCGCACCAGCGCCTCAAAACGATCCTTCAGCATCACCACTTTCGTGAGATCCAGTTCATCTTCCGCAGTCGTAGTCGTGCTCGTGCGCACCATGTCGCCAAAGTCGTAGAGCGCCAGACCGGGCATGACTGTGTCCAAGTCAATGACACACACACCCTCTCCCGTCTCTTCATCGAGCATCACGTTGTTGATCTTCGTGTCGTTGTGCGTGGTCCGAAGCGGAATCTCGCCCTTCTCGAATTTTTTTGGCAACACGTCAAAGATCCAGGCGTGGTCTTCGAGGAAGCGGATTTCACCCGTGGCCTTGCCCGCGCGGTTTTTGGAATCCGCGGTTAGGGCCTCCTTGAAAGCGGTAAACCGCTTGGGCCCGTTGTGGAAATCGGGGATGGTATCGTAGAGCGGGTCGCCGGGCAGATCCGCCAGCATTTTCTGGAACTGGCCGAACGCCTTGGCGGCTTCAAACGCCTGCGACGTGCTCGTCAACGTGTCGTGGGTCAGGGCCTTCTCAATGAACACATAGACCCGCCAGTAGTTTCCCTCTTTATCCTGATAAAAACTCTGGTTGTCCAGCGAGGGAACCAGCGTCATCACCCGGCGCGAGACATCGGTCGAATAAAACGCCCTTGTCTTCTCGCGCACATGCTCGGTCACCCGGCGGATATTCTCCATGAGCGCCGGAATGTTCTTGAAGATGTTGTGGTTCAGGCGCTGCACAATGTAACGCAACCGGGAACCGCCCTGGTTGACCACCGCGCAATAGGTGTCGTTGATATGGCCGCTGCCGTAAGGCTGAGCGCTGAGAAAATCGCCATAGATCTGAAAGTTCGCGAGAATCGGCTTCAAATTCTGTCCCATGAGAAATCAGCTCCAGAGTTTCGTTGGATAGACGCCTGAGGCGACCATCTGGCTCACACTTGCTTCCACGCGTGGTTTGTCTTCCCGGTAGGTGACCCCAAACCACTTGTCCGGCGTCTGCATGATGCGCACATTCATCCGGCCTTCTTCTATCAGGCGACTCACCGGTACCGTGATGAAATACTCCGCCTTGGGGTCCATACCGCGTTTCGCCAGAAATTCTCCAAAAAGCCGCTTCAGTTCCGTGAAGAACACCGGCTGGAACCCCCAGAAATTCATAGACACAATTTCCCGGCCTGTCAACAGAATGTCCTGTCCATCGTCTCCGGGACATTTCGCCCCATTTCCCTCGGGGATGATGTTCGTCCGTTCCACCACCTGTTGCAACAGCATATCGGGACCATGCGAGCAGACACCGCGCGCCACATGCCCATGCTCCGAAAGCGTGTTGCAGAGCGTGAAACCGACCATCGCGGAGTCCTGAAGCGAAGTCGGATCGCTCTTCGCAAGAAATTCACCCATCATCCGGAAAGAGTCACGTCCGTAGAAATCGTCGGCGTTGATCACCGCAAACGGTTCCCGGATGGCATCGCGCGCCGTCATGATCGCATGAGCCGTTCCCCACGGCTTGACACGCTCCGCCGGCGGCACAAATCCGTCCGTGCCATCGTCCAGCCGCTGATACACGCAGTCGGTCTCGATCGCGCCCGAAAACTTAGCGATAATCCCCTCGCGGAAAGCCGCCTCGAACTCCTCGCGGATAATGAAAACCACTTTCCCGAAACCCGCCCGAATCGCATCGAAAATCGAGTACTCGATGATGGTTTCCCCATTCGGTCCCACCGGGTCAATCTGCTTCAGTCCGCCATACCGGCTGCCCATGCCGGCCGCCATAACCAATAATGTCGGTTTCATACGCTCCCCTGTCTCCTTCTACTGTACAACGTCCTTCGCGGCCCCGTCCAACAGAACAGACCGCGAAGGACTTCAGTCACTGTCGCCAGTTGCTCAGAATTCGTTCACGCTCTCAACCCATGAACTCGTTGCCCACCTTGCGAGCGCGAACCGGCTTGTCCAGGTTGATCCCCTTGGCCACGCCCACATGCACAAGGATATTCCACCCAGCCAACAACTGCAAGAACGTATCGAAGCCCCAGACCTTGGGAATGCGAATCGTCGGGAAGAGCGTATCCGTGCCCGAAATGGCGAAAACCTTCATTCCCACCCCGTCGCACAACACCTGTTTGAACTTCTCGGCCTCTTCGGCAAACGGGTCCACAACGATCACAACATCATCCGGATTCATAACTTCCTCGATGCCATGCACCGCATAGGTACCTTCGAGAAAGTCACTCTTCTTGCGCGTGATTTCGTTTGTTTTGAGCGTCAATTCCTCCGCCACGCCGTTGTTGCGTCCGGCGAAGTAGATCGTCGGCGCATTGGCGATGGCCTGCACCATGTCGGCATCCAGATCCATCTCGAGCACTTCGCGCGCCGCGTCGGCCGCCTGGCCCAGATTGTCCGCGCACTTGCAACCGCCCGGCACCAGATCGCAAACCAGCGACTGGTAGAACAGCGCCTGCTCGACCACACTCTTGGTGGCCGCCACCGCCGCTTCGGCGCCGCACTTCAGAATAAACGCCTGTTTCGAAAGCGATTCGAGTTTTGTGTTCGCGTTGGCGGTCAGGCCGTAACGCAACTCGTGCCCCTGCCCCTTCAACTGCGTGTAGAGCGAGATCAGTTCCTTGGTCTGGCCGCTGTTGCTCGCGCCGAACACCACGTAATCGCGCAGATTGTACGCATGCGCCTGGCGCGCGCCCTCGGTCGCCACCGACACGGCAGAACCCGCCCGCAGCATCTCGCACATCATGTTCTTGGCCGGAAAAATCCGGCTCGAACCCTCACCCGTCAGAAACAGACGCCCCGCCTTCTTGATCTCTTCCGCCACGGCGGCGCCCTGACCATACTTGAACCCCCGGATCACTTCGGCGGTCTCCAGCATTTCCTTCACCAATGCGAAATCTTTGAACTTCGGATCTGTCAGATTCATGAGAGTTCCCTCCATACGTATATTAGATGACTCACACTTACATCCCGATACAACACAGGCGCCCCGGGACTAATACAACCGGGCATACTGCGGCAGTTCGCCCACCAGCGGTTTCAAGTAAGCCAGACAGGCATCCGACACGAACATCCCGTCGGCGCTGAGAAATTCCGCTGGCATCGGTTTGGCCCGCACCGCCACATCCGACAGTGCCGCCTCACCCAGCGACCACTTGTACGGATCGTCCGACTCGCGCACGATACTGACCATCACGCCCGAGCGGCCACTCGCGGCCAATTCCACCGCCCGCTCGCCACAGGCATACGCTTCGATCACATCCTGCTCGCTCGCGCGGTCCGCCGCGCACATCTGAAGCGACTCAGTCACCTGAAATTCCCCGCGCCAGCCGAACGTCTGGCTGACCAGGCTGTGCAACTGCATGGCCGCGCTCGCGCCGCCCATCGCCCCAAACTCGACATTCGCAAACTTGTCCGTGGTCTCACTGGCGCTTACCGGGCGGCCATGCTTGTCCACAATTCCCTCGCCGCACACGATACTCACCCACCCGCACTGGTCGTACACGTTCTTCACGCGTTCCAGGAACCGGTCGCGCTCGAAAGGCCGCTCGGGCATCAGGATGATGTGCGGCGCTTCATCCTCGCTGCGTTTCGCCAGAGCCGCCGCCGCAGGCAGCCATCCCGCCTCGCGCCCGACGGTCTGGAACACCACAAACTGGTCCACCCGTTTCATGTCGCGCGCCAGCACTCCCGCCTGCAACACCGACATGGCCACATAACGCGCCGCGCTCGAAAATCCGGGCGTGTGGTCCGTCCCGAAGAGGTCGTTGTCCACCGTCTTGGGAATCCCGATCCCGGTCAGCTCGTATCCCTTTTCCTGGCAATGCGCCTCGACGCGATGGATTGTATCCATCGTGTCGTTGCCACCGATCAGGAAGAAATACCGGATCTCGAATTTTTTCAACACTTCCAGAATCCGGGGAAAATCCTCTGCACGCACCTTGTGGCGGCAGCTGCCCAGAGCCGACCCCGGCGCCTTCTTCAGGGCTTCAATCCGCTCCGCCGGCTGCGCGCTCAGATCCAGCAGTTTCTCTTCCATGAACCCCTGAATGCCATACTGCATGCCATAGACTTTCCCGACACCCGCCTGCTTCAGGCACGCCTGCGCGACCCCGCACAAGCTGGCGTTGATGACACTCGTCGGACCGCCACTCTGACCAATGAGAACGTTTCCCTTCATTCCCGACTCTCTCCTTTCGCCTCTGACTCACCAGGATTCAAACGCCCCACCCAGACCAACAGATTCAGGAAGAACCGGGCATACCAGTTTCCCACTTCGATAAAACCGTCTTCCTCCACCTGCGCGGTCACCCGCGCATCGCCCCAATCCACAAAGCCGCCCACCCAATGCGGCGCCACATCCGTCGCCAGCGCGACCGTGCGCCCCAGACCGTACGCCCCCACCACCAGCAGGGGAAACTCCTCGCGCGCGCAAAAAATCACTTCACCGTCCGGCTGACGCTCGATGGCGTACTCCTGCGCCTTCAGTACCACCTGAGCGCCCGCGCGCGGTTCAAAGAGGTTGAATCCTCCGATTCCCGGCGGGGTGTCAAACGGCAATCCGTCCACAATCTCATGATCGGCGACCCGGTTCACCAGGCACAGCTGACTGCAATTGTTACGATCGTCCTCCCCGCGCATCTGGACAGGCAACACCTGCGCCAGCGGCGTCTGGGGATACTCACCCAAACGCCCGTGGTAGCTTTCCCAACCGCCCAGCATCACCAATCCAGAACCCGCCCGCACACATGCCGCGACATGCTCCATGCAGGCCTGGGGAAAACACGCAGCCGGATAATCGCTCACCACATAAAGCGAATAGACCTGTCCGGTAAAATCCGGACCCGGCGTTTCACCACTCGGCACATGGTCGAAAGCCAGACCGTAGTGGTTCATGATCCCGCACAAATACGCCGCAGCCGCGTCCGGATGGTCGTCCCCCAGATAGCAGATCCGTCCGTTCCCAATCACCCCAAATCTCCCCTGTCGAACGGGTCGCCAGTCTTCACCCCGTACACACTTCGACGATCCAATGCGTCCGGTACGCGTTTCGATACCCGTTAGAACAAATTCTCGTAAACGTTCGGCGAATAAAACCGGAAATGCATCTCATGCAGGTACTCGACCGGCCCGCCCTCGCGCACCTGCTCGACAATCAGGCCAATCTGCTTCTGGCTGGCAAACGCGGCGATCGCGTCCAACTTCAATTGCAGCATTTCAGGGGTCGCCCGCACCTTGATCTGAGGCGGCTCGACAAAGTCGCTGTACGTTGCGTACTCATAGACTTCCGGCACCTCGGCCATCGGCTCGCCCAACTCCGGCCAGATAGCGCCCTGTGCATGGAAAATCGAAATCAGCATCTCCCGCGAGACCACTTGATGATCGGGGTGCAGATCCTTGCTGGTGGGGATAAAAATCCGCGTGGGCTTCACCTGACGCAACACCTGCGTGAAACTGTTCTGAAGACCGACAAAACCCTCAACCGCCCCCACATCGTCCGGTCGGGCCACCCGGCGGCCCGCATACTGCATCAGACTGCCATCCGGAAATCCCAGAAAATGCACACGGTCGGGCCCCAACCCCAGAAGCCGACAGGACTCGGCCGTCTCGCGCTGGCGAATTTCAGCAATATTGAAACGTTCCTCGGACGAGCAATAACCCATCGCCCCATCGCTCGCCACAATGATATGCGCTTCAATCCCCTCGGCGCACGCCGCCAGCACCGTCAGACCGGCGCCCAGCACCGTGTCGTCGTCGTGAGGCGACAGAAAGAGCCAGCACTCCCGGTCACCGTACCAGTTCGGGAACACTTTCGACGCCTTTTCCGCGGCTACCACCTCATTGAAACTGCGGCGATAAAACCTGAGTCCATTCGGCATATAAGCCTCTCCCCCAACACCGTCCGGACAAAGAGAACCGCCACGCCATTCCACCTGAGAACGCCACGGACTCGATCCCCTAAACGGTAATTTCACCCTCGCAAACTTTTTGCAGAATCAAGGCGCCCGCCCCAATGGACGGACTGCCCGTACCAAAAGCCGCCAACTCCAACTGTACATTGCGCCCGCGCACCGGCAGGGAACGCAGTTGAATATGCTCGCGCAGAATATCGAGCACAATCTGTCCCCCCTGCGCCAGATTTCCCCCGATCACCAACCGCTCCGTGTCGAATATGTTCACGACATTCGCCATGGTGCGGCCCAGAGGCGTACACAATCCTCGAATCAACGTCAGCGCCAGACGATCCCCCTCCGCCGCCGCCTGATAAATGTGCCACAACTGCAAATTCTCCGAACGATTCTTGCATTTCGACACCAGAATCGAAGTCGAGTGCGACTTCAGGGCCGTGCGCGCCTGCTCGAGCAAGGCGTCGCTCGAGACAAACACTTCCAGACACCCGACGTTTCCGCAATGGCAGATCGGTCCTTCGTCGTCATAGGTGATATGCCCGAGTTCCCCCGCGTTGCCCGTGCCGCCACGATACAGATTGCCGTCTATCACAATCCCCATGCGCAACCCTGGCCCCACGCTGAAATAGAGAAAGTTCTCACACCCGCGTCCCTGGCCAAACCACAATTCCGCCAGAGTAGCCATCGCCACCTCGTTGTCCAGATAAACGGGCAACCCCATCCGCTCCGAGAGCATCGAGCCCAGATTCACCTCGTGCCACTGCGGGAAACCGCGACTGCTGTGCACAATCCCCTCAAAAGGATTCACCAGGCCTGACACACCCAACCCAATCCCCACCACCCGTTGCGCCAGATCGCTGCGATCCGCCAGACAGGCTTTGAACGCCCCCTCGATCCGGTCCACCAGATCTTGCGGTTCGGTCTCGGACGGCAGCACGAACTTTTCCTCCTCGAGGATGTTCGCGCGCAGGTCCATGAGCACCACTTCCACGACCGAGGAGTAGGAAATCCCAACCCCGCAAAGAACGTGGTGATTTTCCCGTAACGCCAGCAGAGTCGAACGGCGTCCGCCGGTGGACTCCTCCCGGCCAATCTCATGAATCAGATTACTGGCCAACAGCGCATCGCTCAGGCGTGTAACACGGCTGGGGGTGAAATTCAACACCCGGCCAATGCGCGTCCGCGAGATGGGGCCCTGACGGCCAATCAAGGTCAGAACTTTCAAGGAATCGGTACTGAAACTCACAGTAGCCTCCCGGGCCTCATTTGGGCCTGCAACAAAGTTAGAATCGAAGACAAGCAATGTCAAGTGCTTTTTTTCTTGATGAAAGAATCTTTTCTCCACATTCAACCCCGGCCATCGGGCGGAAAAACAGCCGGCAAAAACAGCCGCTTTCGGGTAAAACCACACAAAAACAACCGCTCAGACGCGTCTCCCTGTTGAGAAAAACAGCCGTTTCCGCAACATTCTTCCGCGCTCCTCCAGAAAACCGCCTTCTTCTTATCTCGAAAAGGAGAAGGGAACGCCATTTTTACCCGCGAAACATCCAAACACGCCGTCAGAACAAGGGATCGCGATTCCTTTCGCCCTGCCGCCTTCCGCCGTTTTCTCCACTTTTCCCCCGGCTGAAAAGAAATCAGACCGCATCATCAGTGGACAGAAAAAAGTCCTTGCTTTTACAAAAAAGAAAACGGTAGATTGTTGCGCGGTGGAAGCAAGTGAAGAGATTCCCAGGCTGAACAACTACTCCTCTTCCCTTCACCTGACACTACATGCGTCACAACCCTGTATTATACTTACTTCACCGGAGGCTACTTGAGCAAGTGGATTTTCAAAAGCGAATTCTCTGTATAGGCGCCGGATACGTGGGCGGCCCCACGATGGCCGTCATCGCCGACAAATGTCCCCAGTATCGAATCGAACTGGTGGACGTCAATCCGGAACGCATCCGCCAGTGGAACAGCGACAATCTGCCCATCTACGAACCGGGGCTGGATGAAATCGTCTTCCGCAACCGCGGCCGCAACCTCTTTTTCTCGACCGAGGTGGCGCGGGGCATCGAAGAAAGCGATATTATCTTCGTTTCGGTCAATACCCCCACCAAAACCTTCGGTCAGGGCGCGGGACAGGCGGCCAACCTCGAATACGTCGAGGCCGTCGCCCGCCTGATCCTCAAACACGCCAAGGGCGACAAGATCATCGTCGAGAAGAGCACCGTGCCCGTGCGCACCGCTCAGGCCCTGCAGCGCATTCTGGCCTCCGGTGCCAGCCCCCTGCATTTCGAAGTGCTCTCCAACCCCGAATTTTTGGCCGAAGGCACCGCCATCCCGGACCTGCTGGCGCCCGACCGCATCCTGGTCGGGTGTATGGAATCGGAAAACGGCCACAAAGCCTGCGACCAGCTGTCGGCCATCTATGAGAACTGGGTCCCCAAAGACCGCATCCTGCGCACCAATGTGTGGAGTTCCGAACTTTCGAAACTCACCGCCAATGCCTTTCTGGCCCAGCGCGTCTCCTCGATCAACTCGATTTCCGCCTTGTGCGAAAAAACAGGCGCGAATGTCAACGAAGTGGCGCGGGCTATCGGCAAAGACTCGCGCATCGGTTCCCAGTTCCTTCAGGCGGGCGCCGGATTCGGCGGCTCCTGCTTCCGAAAAGACATCCTGAATCTCGTCTATATCTGCCGTTCTCAAGGATTGACCGAAGCGGCGGATTACTGGGAACAGGTCGTGCGCGTCAACGAATGGCAGCAGGACCGATTCGTCCTCAACATGGTGGCCGAAATGTTCAACACCGTCGCCAACAAGACGCTGGCCGTCTTCGGTTTCGCCTTCAAGGCCGACACGGGCGACACGCGCGATTCGCCGGCCATCCGCATCTGTCAGGCTCTGCTCGAGGAGCGCGCCCAGCTGCGCATCGTGGACCCCAAGGCGCTCCCCTACGTCGAGAGCGACCTGGGCACCCTGAAAGGCGTCACCCTGTGCGAGGATCCCTACGAAGCGGTGGCCGGTTCCCATGCCATCGCCGTGCTGACGGGATGGAAGCAATTCGCCGAGCTGGATTACCGGCGCATCTACGACGCGATGGAAAAACCGGCGTTCCTCTTTGACGGGCGCAACCTGCTCGACCACGGCGCCCTGTTCGAGATGGGATTCAACGTGTATCCCATCGGGAAGAAACCCTTGCGGCATTTCTAAAACGGTCAGCCCCGGTCCTTGACCCGCAACCGTTTATTCCCCATATCGTTCGGGAAAGGAATTCTATATGAAGCTGCAACTTATTGATTGGGTTATCATCGTAGGAACTCTCCTGATTTGCTTCGTCCCAGCCCTCTTCTTTGGAAAACGGGCCGGTAAGAGCACGTCGGAGTTTTTCGCCTCCGGACGGTCCGTCCCCTGGTGGCTGGCGGGCCTTTCGATGGTCGCCACCACCTTCAGCAGCGACACACCCAACCTGGTGACCAATTTTGTTCGAACACAGGGCGTGGCGGGTAACTGGCAATGGTGGGCGTTTGTGTTGACCGGTGTGGCCACCGTGTTCTTCTACGCGCGTCTGTGGCGGCGCTCGGGCGTCATGACCGACCTGGAGTTCTACGAGATCCGTTACTCGGGCAAGGCCGCCAGTGTGGTCCGGGGATTCCGATCCGTTTATCTGGGATTCTTCTTTAACTGCATTATCATGGCGACCGTGAACCTGGCCGCCTGCAAGATCGCCAACGTGCTCTTCGGCCTGCCCCGGTGGCAAACGCTCCTGGCCGTGGGCCTGCTCAACGTCGTCTTCGCCGCGCATTCGGGTCTGTGGGGTGTGCTGGTCATTGACATGATCCAGTTCTTCATCAAGATGACCGCCGTGATCGCAGCGGCCTATTTTGCGCTCAAATTGCCCCAGGTGGGCGGACTGAGCGGCATGGTGGAAAAAGTTTCGGCGCTCAAGGGACCGGACGGATTGAACTACCTCTCCATGCTGCCCGATTTCACCAACACTTGGAATATCGCCGTAGCCGTCTTTATCATGCCGATCGCCGTTCAGTGGTGGGCAATGTGGTACCCGGGAGCCGAACCGGGCGGCGGCAGTTACATCGCGCAGCGCATGCTGGCCTCGAAGTCCGAGAAGGATGCACTCGGCGCGGTCCTCTTCTTCAACGTCGCCCACTACGTCCTGCGCCCCTGGCCGTGGATTCTCGTCGGGTTGTGCTCGCTGATCGTCTATCCCCAGTTGAACGACATCCAGAAAGCGTTCCCGAACCTCGATCCCAACCTGCTGGGCCACGACATCGCCTATCCGGCCATGTTGTTTTGCCTCCCTGTTGGTTTCATTGGGTTGATGGTGGGCGGCCTCATCGCAGCCAACTCGTCAACCATTCTGACCCACCTCAACTGGGGCGCCTCCTATCTGGTGCATGATTTCTACCAGCGTTTTCTGGTCAAGGGCGCTACTGAAAAACACTACGTCATGGCGGGACGCATCGCCACGCTGATCCTCTTCCTCTGCTCTTCAGCCCTCGTATTCGCCATGGACAGCGCCAAAGCCTCGTTCGACATCATCCTACAGATCGGAGCGGGTACGGGCTTGATCTACCTGTTGCGCTGGTTCTGGTGGCGCATCAACGCCTGGAGTGAAGTCGCCGCCATGGTCAGTTCCTTCGTCATTTCTCTCGTGATCCTGGTCTTGAACAAACAATATGGAACCCCGGAAACGCCTTATCTCGACACTCACAAAGCGCTGATCCTCACGGTCATCTTCACCACCATCTGCTGGGTGATAACCGCTTACCTGGCTCCCAAAACCGACCGCAAAATCCTCTATGAGTTCTACCAGAAAGTGCGCCCGTTCGGCCCTGGATGGGAACGCATCCGCAAGGAACTCGGCATCTCGAAAGAAGAAGCGGCCGCCACGCACGAAAACATCCCCATGGGTCTGCTCGGCTGGGTGGCGGGTTGTACGACCATCTGGTCCGCGCTCTTTGCCGTGGGCAATTACCTCTACGGACGCATGGACTACGCGGGCATCCTGCTGGGCGTGTTCCTTGTCAGCGGCATCGTGTTGATCAAAGTCGTCAACCGCCTCTGGGACAACAACGGTTCCCAGGAAACCCACTGAGCGTCCTTCCCGGCGACTCCACCTTCTTAACAAATTGAATGGGCCAGTCTTCTCCAGACTGGCCCATTCAATTTTCACGACCTTTTTGCATTCAAGAAGACACTCTCGAGTGTACCGAAATAATGTAAGCCTTTAACCACCTGTCGCTCTCCCGAGAAGGGGTTCCCGATCTGAGGAAAGAATCCCGTAGGGGCGGGTTTGAAACCCGCCCGGCATGCGCTCCGGATCAGGAAAGGGCGGGTTTCAAACCCGCCCCTACAGGAAATTTTGGTTCGGAAGACCCCGAACAGAGAATGACTAAAGGGTTGCGAAACAATTTTTCATAGAAGACAGAATCACAGGATTTACAGGATACCGCAGTGGAAACAAACCTATCCTGCAAATCCTGTTATCCAGTCTATTGCTGTTCTTTGTATCATTTTGAACGCAACTCCGTATCAAGCCGGATAAACATACTCGAACTGCAATTCCACATCGGGGTGGAGACTCCGCTTGACCGGACAACCATCCGCGCCCCGTTCGATCGCCTGGCGGTCCGCCTCGGACAATTGCAACCCCGCCGGCAACGTCACCACCGATTTCAACTTCGCGATCCGGCGCGGTGGGGCCGAAGTCATCTCTTTCTCCACCCGCACCCGGGCGCCCGTCAATTCGATCTCGCGTTTCCGAGCCACCAGCGCCATGATCGTCAGGATACACGACCCCAGAGCCGCCGCCACCAGATCGGTCGGAGAAATCGCCATCCCCGTGCCCCCATTGTCCACCGGCGCTTCCGTCTCGAACGTGTTTCCCGAAGGGCCATGCGTCACCACCGTCCGCAAATCGCCCGTGTATTCAATCTCAATCTGAACACCCATTGCCTGTTCCTTTCCATCGAATTGAAGACCCAGCACTCTCTGTCCCCAACGCTCACACCTTCACAAGCGGAAACAGACCCCAATCGTCTCACACCCTCGGTCCCGTGGCAAGAGGTTCCCCTGAAAGGAATTCCCCAAATAAAAAGAGCACCTTATCTTTTCAGGAGAATCCAAAGTTCTGATACAGCGGAATAGTCCCCAGTTTATTGCCCCGGCAGGGGCAAAGGTCAGTAGCCGGGGGTGGAGCGAAGCGAAACCCCCGGAAAAAAAGTCGTCTCATTGTGCGCCCCGGAGGGGCGCAGGGCGGCTATGGTACGGATATTTTTAACGATTTCCCAATACATACCCACAATTTCCTATAGTTCCCCTCCGCCCCATCCGGGGCGGAAAGGATTGGGGGACAGATCCGGGGGTTCCGCTTCGCTCCACCCCCGGCTACTCACCTGCGCCCCTTCGGGGCGCTTCTTCCTGCCTCCCCAAAGATCGATTTCCTTCTGTTCGCCGTTTTTCCAAATGGGGGTTCCTCCGCACAATGACTTTGGATTCTCCTACTTTTCTTTCCGGGAACAATCTTCTGACTGGAGTGTCTGTTCCTTTGCATGGTAGGGTAATACCGTCATGCTCAACCGTTTGAATTGTTTCTCGGGGAGGAAAAATGTCATGTGCGCTTTGACCAAAATGTTGCTCTGTATGGCCATCTGTGTGGCGCCACTCTGTTCCGTGGGAGCCGTAGAACAAAAAGACGGAGGTGGGGGCGGAATGACAAAGGAAAAGGCCCTCAAACTTCAGCAGGATGGGAACTTCAAGGAAGCGCTGGACGCCTACCGTTCCCTGATTCTGGGACCGGCCGTCGATCCGCAGAACGCTCACGATTGCCTCCGGTGGGCGGTGGAGTGTCTGCGGCAACTCCAGCAGGAACGCGACCAGGACGCCCTGTGCGAGGCCGCCGTGGCCGCGCATCCGAAGAACTGGCGTCTCCTGCAGGCGGCCGCAGAAATGTACTTCCAGTCAAACCACCAGGGCTTCCTCATTGCCGGTCAATTTGAGCGGGGCCAGCACCGGGGCGGCGGGCAATACGCCAATTGCGAGGAGCGCGACCGCATCCGGGCCATGCAATTGATGCGTCAGGCGTTTCCGTTGCTCGCGACCGACTCGGACCGCTCGGGTGTCAGCGCGTTCTATCTGAAGTTTGCGGAAATGCTGATGGGTTTCCGGGGATATGACGGGGCTTGGCAACTCCAGGTCTTGAGCGACCTCGACACCTTGCCGGATTATGAGGAAGGGTATGCCGGGCGTTTCAACGGGGCGCAGGGCGCGCCCGTGGACGAGGCGGGAAATCCCATCTTCTATTCCCTGGCAAAGAGTTTCGAGGAGGCCCGCAACGACGGCGAACGCTGGCGCTGGCTCCTGATGCAGGCCGTCGAGGTGGACCCCAACCGAATCGACACGGTTTTGATGCAACGCGCGCAATTCGCCGAAAACCAGTTCGGCGCGCAGACCATGGCCAGTTACGGCTATTTCTTCGGCGGGCGGCAACCCGAGGCGGATCAGAAGAGCGAAACCGGGGTGTTCCAACTCCACACACTGAAAGATGAAGAAACCATCGCGCGGCTGGCCACGGGCATCAAGCGTTTCGATCTGCCGGGCGAATTCAACTCCATCTGTCTGTTGCTGCAGATCCTCGAAAAGCCCGAATCGGGTTACGGCGAACAAGCCTGCAACATGCTCGCCGGCATATTCGAGAACCGCCGCCAATATCCCCGGGCGGCCGAGTACTGGCGCATGAGCATTGCAAGATATCAGGACCGGGATGGATCGAAACAGAAGCGGCTCGATCAGATTGTCAAGAATTGGGGACAGTTTGAATCGAACCTTCAGCAACTCGCCGGGCAGGGCGCTACGGTGGACTTCCGCTTCCGAAACGGCCAGAAAGTCCATTTCGTCGCGCGTTCCATCCATGTGGAAAAACTCCTCACCGATCTGAAAGAGTACCTGAAATCGAATCCCAAGGAATTGAAACAGGAAAAAGCCCAACTGGACGATATCGGTTTCCGCCTCGTTCAAAACAATCAAAAGGAGTACCTCGAAACGGTTGTGGCCGAGTGGGATCTGGACCTCGAACCGTTGCCGAACCACTTTGACAAACGCGTCACGGTCACGACGCCCCTCCAGAAATCGGGCGCGTATCTCCTCGAAGCCAAGATGGCGGACGGCAACACGAGCAGCATCATCGTGTGGCTGACCAACACGGTGATTGTTCGAAAACAGATGGAGAACCAGATTCTCTACTTCATCGCGGACGCGCGGACGGGCGCTCCAGTCGAGAAGGCCAATGTCGAGTTCTTCGGTTACAAGATGGAGTTTTTGCGGAATCCGCAAATTACCGGGCGACAGATGAACATCCTGACCCGCGATTTTGCCGAATTCTCGGACGAAAACGGTCTGGTGACCCCCACTGCCCAGAATCTGCCCCAGGAATTCCAGTGGGTAGCCATCGCCCGGGGACCCCAGCAGGGCCGCTTCGCCCTGTTGGGCTTCTCGAATGTCTGGTACCAACCCCGGCACGATGTCGAATACAACATGACCAAAACCTATGTGGTCACCGACCGCCCGGTCTATCGTCCAAAACAGGACGTAAAATTTAAAATCTGGGTCCGCGAGGCCCAGTACGATCAGGCCGACGCCTCGCGTTTTGCCAATCAGACTCTCCCCCTGGTGATTTACAATCCCCGCAATGAAAAAATAGTCGAGAAGCAGATCACCACCGACGCCTATGGCGGATGGGAGGGTACGCTTCCTCTGGAAGACGAAGCGCCGCTCGGTGTCTATCGCATCGCGGTTGAAGCGCCCCAACCCCAGCAGGGCGGGGGAACCTTTCGCGTCGAGGAATACAAGAAACCCGAGTTCGAGGTCACGGTCGAGGCGCCCCAGGAACCCGTGATGCTGGGCGAGAAGATCGAGGCCCTGGTCAAGGCGAAGTACTACTTTGGCGCGCCCGTGACAAACGCCAGGGTCAAGTACAAAGTCACCCGCACGCCCCACGAAGCCCGCTGGTATCCCCCAGCGGCGTGGGACTGGTTCTACGGCGCTGGCTACTGGTGGTTCGGATACGACTACGGCTGGTATCCCGGATGGAAGAGTTGGGGCTGCCTGCGCCCGCATTTCTGGTGGTGGCCGCAACGCAACGACCCGCCGGAAATCGTCGCCGAGGGCGAAGTTCCCATCGGCAAGGACGGCACGCTGCGCATCCCCATTGATACGACGCTGGCCAAGGAAATGCACGGAGACCAGGATCACAAGTACGAAATCTCCGCCGAAGTGGTGGACGAGTCGCGCCGGACCATTGTCGGGACGGGGTCCGTTCTCGTGGCCCGCGAGCCGTTCAAGGTCCACGCCTGGGTAGATCGCGGGTACTACCGCGTGGGCGACGCAATCGAGTCCCATTTCACCGCGCGCCGCCTCGACGGAAAACCCGTCCAGGGCAGCGGAGCGCTGAAACTCCTCAAAATCGTCTACGACAAGGACAACAAACCCGTCGAGACCGTCGCGCAGGAGTGGACACTCGCAACAGGCGAAGACGGCGCGGCGCGTCAGCAAATGAAGGCCTCCGAGGCCGGACAGTACCGCCTCTCCTATACCGTCACGGACTCCAAGGGACACTCCATCGAAGGCGCTTACATTTTCACCGTTCGGGGCGAAGGATTCGACGGTAAGGAATTCCGCTTCAATGAGATCGAACTGGTGACGGACAAGCGCGAGTACGCCCCCGGCGAGAAGGTCCAACTGGCCATCAACACCGACCAGGTCAACGCGACCGTTCTGCTCTTTATCCGCCCAGCCAACGGCGTCTGTCTGGCGCCGAAGGTGCTGCGCCTCAAGGGCAAGAGCGCCCTCGAGGAAATAGAAGTCACCCAGAAGGACATGCCGAACTTCTTCGTCGAGGCGTTGACCGTCAGTGGCGCGAAGGTCTATACGGAAACCCGCGAGATTGTCGTTCCGCCCGAAAAACGCGTGTTGAACGTCTCGGTCGAACCGTCCGCTGCGCAGTACAAACCGGGCGAAAAGGCGAAGGTCAAGGTCTCCGTCACCGAATTGGACGGCAAGCCCTTCACCGGTTCGCTCGTGATGTCGGTCTATGACAAATCGGTCGAGTACATTTCGGGCGGATCGAATGTCCCCGAAATTAAGGAGTTCTTCTGGAAATGGCGTCGGAGCCACAACCCCATGACGTTGTCGAGTCTGGATCTGCGGTTCAACAACTGGGCGTTGCCCGGTCTCGACGGCATGGCCAATCTGGGCATCTTCGGTGAAACCGTGGCCGATGAGAGTGGCCGGGGGGACACATACTGGTTCGGCGCCCAGGTAAACTACGCTTATGGCCGCTCTGGAGGAATGGGAGGAGCAATGCCCCGAACCCGCATGATGAAGGGCGCAAGAATGGAATCGAAGTCCGAGGTTTCCATGCTGGCGGACATGGATGCTTTAGCCCCGATGGCCGCGCCGGCGCCGGGAGCGGCTCTGGGAATGCTGGCAGAGTCCGTCGCAGTTGGTCAGGAACCGGGAGGCGAGGCCCCGATGGCCGAGGCCGCCATCCGCAAGGAATTCGCCGACACGGCCTTCTGGGCCGGAACCCTGACGACAGACGCCAACGGCGTCTGCGAGGTCGAAGTGCCGATGCCCGAGAATCTCACCACCTGGAAGATCCGTTCCTGGGCGCTGGGGCACGGCACCAAGGTGGGAGAAGGCAGCGCCGAGGTGGTGACCTCGAAGAACCTCCTGTTGCGGCTTCAGGCTCCCCGCTTCTTTGTCGAGAAGGACGAAGTCGTCCTCTCGGCCAATATCCACAACTACCTCAAGGACGCGCAGAGCGTCCAGGCGATCCTCGAAATCGACGGCAAGAGCCTCGAACCGATGGGCGAAGCGAAACAGACCGTCCAGGTGGAAGCGAACGGCGAAGGGCGCGTGGACTGGCGCGTCAAGGCCGTCAAGGAAGGCGAAGCCGTCATCCGCATGAAAGCCCTCACGCAGGTCGAGTCGGACGCCATGCAGATGACCTTCCCGGTCTATGTCCACGGCATGCTCAAGACGGAATCGTTCAGCGGCGTCATCCGTCCCGAGAAGGAGAGCGGCGCCATCGCGCTCGACGTGCCCGAGGCGCGCCGCATTGACGAATCCCGCCTCGAAGTGCGCTACTCGCCCACCCTGGCCGGTGCGATGGTGGACGCGCTCCCCTACCTGGTGGACTATCCCTACGGCTGCACCGAGCAGACACTCAACCGCTTCCTGCCGACGGTCATGACCCAGAAAATTCTCCTCGAAATGGGCCTGAACCTGAAAGCCATTCAGGAGAAGCGCACCAACCTCAACGCGCAGGAAATCGGCAACGATACCGAGCGCGCCAAACAGTGGCAACGTTACGACCGCAACCCCGTCTTCGAGGAAGAGGCTGTCCGCGACATGGTCAAGAACGGCGTGCAGCGCCTCTCCGCCATGCAACTCACCGATGGCGGATGGGGGTGGTTCTCGGGCTGGGGCGAGCACTCCTATGCCCACACCACCGCCTACGTGGTCCACGGCCTCCAGATGGCGGCGGCCAACGGAGTCGCCATCGTTCCGGGCGTTCTGGAGCGGGGAATCGAATGGCTCAAGCGCAACCAGGCCGAAGAAATTCAGAAGATCGAAAACTGGGCCAAAGACAAAAACCCCAAGAAACAGAAAGCCGACAACCTCGACGCCTTCGTCTATATGGCGCTGGCCGATGCGAATGCCGCGGACAAGAAAATGGGCGATTTCCTCTACCGCGATCGCAACGACCTGGCGGTCTATGCCAAGTCCATGCTGGCGCTCGCCTTCCACAAACAGAACCGCGTGGAAGAGCGCGACATGGTGCGCCGCAACATCGAACAGTTCCTGAAGCAGGACGACGAGAACCAGACCGCCTGGCTGGAACTGGGCAACGAGGGATATTGGTGGTGCTGGTACGGAAGCGAGTACGAGGCTCAGGCCTACTACCTCAAACTCCTGGCCCAGGTGGACCCGAAGAGCGAAGTCGCCTCGCGCATGGTCAAGTACCTGCTCAACAACCGCAAGCACGCCACCTACTGGAAGTCCACCCGCGACACGGCCCTCTGCGTCGAGGCCTTCGCCGATTACCTGCGCGCCACCGGGGAAATGAAACCCGACCTCACACTCGAAGTGTTGCTGGACGGCAAGAAGCAGAAGGAAATCACGATCAACGCCGACAACCTCTTCACGTTCGACAACAAGTTCGTCCTCTTCGGCGATGCCGTCGAGACGGGCAAACACACCGTCGAACTGCGCAAGAAGGGGACCGGTGCCCTTTACTTCAATGCCTACCTCACGAACTTCACCCTGGAGGACTTCATCACCAAGGCCGGTCTCGAAGTCAAGATCGAGCGGAAGTACTACAAACTCCAGGAAGTGGACAAACAGGTTAACGTGGCGGGCGCGCGCGGTCAGGCCGTGAGCCAGAAGGTCGAGAAGTACGAACGCCTCCCGATCGAAAACCTCGGCACGCTCAAAAGCGGCGATCTGGCCGAGATCGAACTTGTGATCGAGAGCAAGAACGATTACGAGTACATCGTGCTCGAGGACATGAAAGCCGCCGGGTTCGAGCCGGTCGAAGTGCGCAGCGGCTACGGCGGCAACGCCTTGGGCGCTTACATGGAACTGCGCGACGAACGCGTCTGTTTCTTCGTTCGCCAGATGGCGCGCGGCAAACACAGCGTCTCCTACCGCATGCGCGCGGAAACGCCTGGCCAGTTCAGCGCCCTGCCCGCCCGCATCTCGGCCATGTACGCCCCGGAACTCAAGGGCAACTCGGACGAGATCAAGGTCAAGATCGAGGATTGAGGATTGAGGATTGAATCTCTCGATTCGAGAATAACCGATCCACAATCGAATTGATCCACAGAAGTGCGCCACGCCGGTGTCCCCGAAAACGGGAACACCGGCGTGGCGATTTCATACGAGGTTGTACCCAACAGAGGACCCGATAATACTCTCTTCCCAAAGACTTCAAAAAACCGCGAGAGACCGGACAGGATAACAGGATTCACAGGATACGGTTTCAGACGTTCCATCTCCTGTAAATCCCGTTATCCGGTTTACTCCATTGTAATAGAAAAACCACGAAACACCCAAAACACACGAAGACCGCGTTATTTCGTGTATTTCGTGTGTTTCGTGGTTGATGTTGTGTGCCTCTCCGGTCTCAACCGGCAAAAGCGCCCAAACAAAGAAACCCGGAACCGAACGCTCGGCGCGGTCAGTTCTGGGCCTTCTTTACGTCTTTCAAGCCGGACTCAGCCTGGTAGGGACCGAGGTCCAGAGTCATTTCGACTTGGTATTCGCCTTTTTTTTCCACTCCAACGGAGTGGGTGCAGGTTCCGTCTCACCCATAGCTGAGATCCTTGTCCACAAACGCCTGGCCATCGGGTCCGGTGACCTTCAGGTGCGGCACGACTTCTTTCTCACCCCGCCGGGCGACACGCAACGTCTGCTCCTCGGCGTCCTTGAACGCACCAGCCACTTCCAGTTTGCCCTCTTTCACTTCCGCCTTCAGGTCCAACTTGAAGGGGGTTCCGAGCCGCACCAGTTTCAGACCCGGATCCTTCTTCTCGTCAACCTTGCCTTTCAGGCCCAGAAGCATGTACGACCACTTCTCGTCCTTTTGGGCGAACGAGAGCGTACACATCAGGGACGGCTGCGGCGTCGCGTCTTTCTGGTTTGGATTGGAAAAGACATAGGCCGAGAAGGCGTACTTCGCCTTCGGGTCCACTTTGCCGAAGGGCGCCGTGATCTCGAAGGTAAAGAACGAGTACGAGGCGCTGGACGTCACCCGGTTGTTTTGATCAATCGTTTTTTCGTCCGAGAGTTTCCCGTCCAGGTTCGTGTCGGCGATCGCGACGTCGTAGCCTTTGCCCGTCCCCTTCGATTCGTCCAGGATCAGAAGCATCGGCTTGGCGTCCTTCTCCGCTCCCAGCGTCACACTGTACCGGAAGGCATTCTCGCTCTTCAACGTGTACCCGCCGACCTCCAGAGCCGAAGCCCCGGACACCCACAACGCCAGACAAACCCCTCCGGCCATCAGGGATAAGGATTTTCGCATTTGCAATCACCTCCTTTCTTTTGGAGATTTGGACCATTCATTATGGAGTATTCTTCAACCGACCGATCTCAAGTTCCCTTCCCAGCATCATCAAACCTTGAAAATTCAGATCGGTCGGTTGTGGTCTTCAAGTACTCTTTGAGGTTTTGAAGAATCGAACTCGAATCCTTCAGAGCCTTCTGAATCTGGGGATTATCTCCATGTTCCAACATGATCTGATTCAAACTTTGAAGTGATCGGAAAAGTGGCCTGATCGCTTTTTCAAGACCCCGATCCTGCAACCCCTGTAAACAGGGTCTCCACTCTTCCAGTTCCGGTACAAGGGACAGGGTCTCCAGAAAATCAGGAGGAAAAGTGGAAAACGTTTCTTCCTCAACATCCTCCATTTCTGCGCAAGAGTTCCGCTTATACACCTTTCTCAAATACCGTCCACTTGTCCGAGGTTCCCCCTTTCTCCCAGATTCGGCAGAAGGAGTCTTGAGTTGAGTCGGGGGCCTCAAGTCCTCGAAGGACATCTGGAATGCAGGCTGTCCCCGCTCCAGATCCTCAAGACGATAACGCTCAATTTTCCCAGATCGTGAAACAATCAACTGGCCCAGACAATCCCACGTCGCCCATTGAACGTGCTCATTCAAGAGATCGGGATATCCCGTCAAATGAAATTCAAATAACGGTTCACAGTTAAAACTTCCCCGATGAAAGGCCCATAAAGTGGGATGCAGGGGAGTGGGCTTGCAATACCATCCCGGATCCGAATCTCCTTGTATCCATCCTGATCGATCTCGTGTCCATCCATCTCGTTCGAAAATCTTTCTCTCCATGCCATCCAATCGTCCAGCCAAGTATTCTTTTTCAACAGAAAACGGCAATTCTCCATTTCGATTCTCAATTTCCCAATAATTGAGGACGATTGTATCCGAATTTTTCCAATACCCCCCACCTCCACAATGGGTATTCGCCGTTCCATCACAAATGGTTTTCAACCAGGGCAGACGACAAATTCCATTCCACGATACCGCTTTTTTCCCACGCGCATAATAGATCATCCATTGTCCATCGAGGGAAATATCGCAGTCCAACGGCCAGATTCGCCCCTTGAACCAGGAACCGTGCTCAATCGTATCATCCTGGGTATTCCATCGCATGATATGGAAATACCGGCTGGGCCCTCGTCGAATCAGGGCGACAAGCGGCGCGTTCCTGGCGGCCATCAGATGAATTCTGCCCGCAGACTCTTTTCGGGTCTCATCAACCCGATCCATAAATGATTCAAATTTTCGAGCCGGGCGATCCATGATGTTTTCTCTTTTTCCACGACCAATAGCCGGTTTTGCGAGTAAAGAATCGAACGAAAATTTGCCCCCTTCTGGTTTTATCACCATCCTGTTGGGGCGCCCCTTCAGGGCTTGATCTTTGGAGACCCTTTTCCGTGGGTTCCCTTCGGTCACCCACGGCTATTCATGGGAGGCCCCTTCGGGGCCCTTTGACAAAACTACAACATTACACAAAATGCTATAGATAGCGTAACTCAAAACTACTGACTTCCCCCAAACGGTCCCCCGAAGAAATCCTGGCTCTCGGTGAGGAGTTGGAGGATTTTTTTGTGGGGCGCGCCGATGGGGAGGGCGGCGATCTGATCCGTCGTGACCCATTGGGCGACCTCTTCTTCGGACCGGTCCGGCGTGGCGCCCTTGTCGAGCGAACAGAGGAACACCCGCTTGCGGATGCGGTGGTGCGTCACCTGGTGGCGAATCTCGGCCCACTCCTCCCCCACTCGGACGCGCAGGCCGAACTCGCGCTTCAGGAACGCGCGCAGCACAGCGGGGGCCTCGGCGTCCGGTCCCAGTTGGACACCGGGGAACTCCCACATGTTCCGGTAGCGCCCGGCATTGTCCGAGCACCGGGCGATGAAGCAGAGATCGCCCTCGCGCACCACGGCGCAGGCCTCTTCCACCTGGACGGTGTCCGGCCGTTTGACGGCCGGGGGATAATTCTCGGGATCGCCCTGGGTGAACGCCTGACAGAAGGCGGAGATCGGGCAGTGCTCACAATCCGGTTTCCCCGGACCCGGGGTACAGACCCGCGCACCGAGTTCCATGACCGACTGGTTGTAATCGCCGGCGCGCTCCTGCGGCACCATCTGTGCGGCGATCTGTTCGTACCCCTGGCGGACCCGGGGCGACGCCGGATCGGCGTCTATCGCCAGCAGGCGTCCGATCACGCGGATCACGTTGCCGTCCACGGCGGGCACCGGCACGTCGAACCCGATACTCGCGATGGCGCCCGCCGCGTAGCGCCCCACGCCGGGGAGGAAAAGCAGGTCGGCGAACTTGTCGGGAACCTGGCCACCGTAGTCCGACACGATCCGCTTAGCGGACGCGTGGAGGTTGCGCGCGCGGCTGTAGTAGCCCAACCCGGCCCACTGGCGCAGCACGTCCTGTTCCGAGGCCTGCGCGAGCGCCTCGACCGTGGGGTATTCTTTCAGAAAGCGTTCGAAGTAAGGCACCACCGTGGCCACCTGCGTCTGCTGGAGCATGAACTCCGACACCAGCGTGGCGTAGGGGTTGCGCATCCGGCGCCAGGGGAGGTCGCGCTTGTTGGCGTCGTACCACTCGAGCAGGCGTTTCGGCACGTCGCGCGCCATGCTCAGCGGCACCTGAAGCGTCCGCAGGTCTGTTTCTGTTTTCTTGGCCATTGGTTACTGCAATCCATTGTTCTCGTTTTTACCTGAAGCCGCAGTCAGAACGGCGATTCTGTTTCTTGTTCTTTCAACCGGAAAGCCGCCGTTGAGCGCCAACGGCGCGGACTTATTGTAGCCTGGGGCAAACGAAGCGTCGCCCCAGGAAGGGCACCCCTCATTCAGACAAGGGCTGAAGGCCCGTGCTATAAAGCGGAAAAGACCTCTCGATAATACGGGCTTTCAGCCCTTCTTTCGAAAACCGAATCGGTTCCTGGGGCGATGCCCCAGGCTGGTATAAGGCGCGCCGTTGGCGCTCTACTCCATAAAGGATGTTTGACCCGAAAAAGTCGTCATCACCTGTCCCGGAAACACCTTCCGGAATTTTCACAACCGATCTGTATCCAAAGATCTTCATTTTCGTCCCTATCGCGCCGCGATCTCCGTCAGGATCTTCACAATCCGCTCGCAGGCGTGGCCGTCTCCATACGGATTGACCGCGCGGGCCATTGTTTCATAAGCCAACGGGTCGTTCAACAGTTCCGACACGGCCTCGAAGATCCGCTCGGGGTCCGTCCCCACCAGTCGGGCCGTCCCCGCCTCGACCGCTTCAGGACGCTCCGTGGTCTCCCGCATGACGAGAACCGGTTTTCCCAGGCTCGGCGCTTCCTCCTGCACCCCACCGCTGTCGGTCAGGACCAGCGTGCAGCGTTCCATCAGGACGACAAATTCCGCATAGGCCAGCGGCTCGATCAGGAAGATGTTGCGCCGTCCCCCCAGCCGCTCCCGCACGGGATCGAGCACCCGCGGGTTGAGGTGGACAGGATAGACAAAAGCCGTCTCGGGAAACGCCTCGGACAACCGGACCACCGCGTCGCAGATCGCATCAAAACCCTTGCCGAAATTCTCGCGGCGATGGCCCGTGATGAGAACCAGCGGGCGCTCGCATTCGTCGGAGAAAATAGAAGCGGGCAGGCCGGGAAAACACAGAGCGTCGCGTCGCACCGTCTCCAGAGTGATGCGCAGGGCGTCAAGCACCGTGTTGCCTGTGACGAACACCCGCTTGGGGGCGATCCCCTCCTGAAGGAGGTTGCCGCGCGCCCACTCGGTCGGCGCGAAATGCCAATCGGCCAGACGCGAGGTCAGCGTCCGGTTCATCTCCTCGGGGAAGGGTGCCAGTTTGTTCCAGGTGCGCAGGCCCGCCTCGACATGCCCCACCGGGATCTGCCGGTGGAACGCCGCCAGCGCCGCGCAGAGCACCGTCGTGGTGTCCCCCTGCACGAGGACCATTTCGGGCTGCTCGCGCTCGAGGTACCGATCCAACGCTTCCATCGTCCGGGCCGCCAGACCCGAAAGCGTCTGGCCGGGTTGCATGAGGTTCAAATCCACATCCGGCACGATGCCGAAAACACCCAGAACCTGGTCCAGCATCGAACGGTGCTGAGCCGTCACGCACACGCAGGGTTCAAAGTCCGGATGGTCGCGCAACGCCAGCGCCAGGGGACACAGTTTGATCGCTTCGGGGCGGGTTCCGAAAATCAGTGCGATTCTACGCATCGCGCCTCCTTCCCGATGAGCGCTCGGGTATTTAGATTCAATGCAGACACGCCTGTTTGGCGCCTTTGATCAGCATTTCCACCGCGACAATAATCAGGATCATCCCCATCAGGCGGGTGAGCGCGGCCAACCCCCGGCTTCCGAGAAAATGCCCCACCTGTTTCGAGAGCAGCAAAATCAGGCTGGACACAAACCAGGCCAGCAACAGCGCCAGCAACCAGTCGAGCCACTTTTCCGGCTCGCGCGCCATCAGCAGCATGACCGTGGCCATCGCCGAGGGACCGGCGACCAGCGGGATAGCCAACGGCACAATAAACGGCTCTTCTTCCTCGCTCGTCGTGAAACGACTGGTCGCTCCGTGGAAAATCATGTCGATCGCGATCAGGAAGAGAATGACCCCTCCGGAAATCCCCAACGACGCCTGTGAAATGTCCAGGAATTCCAACAGTTCGCGCCCCGCAAAAAGAAAAATGACCAGAATCAGCAGGGCAATACACACCTCGCGCAGAACAATCTTCTTATGTCGGCGTGCGTCCACATCCTTCAACAGGATCGAAAAACACGCCGTGTTCCCGATGGGATCCATGACGAGAAACAAGATCATTGCGGCGGATAAAATGGTCATGATGTCCTCAAAGAATCGGATACGAAAATGGCCCCGCCTTCAGCGGGGCCGGAATTCGCGAGAAAAGAGAGGTCGCTCAGGCCTACCCCGCCGAAGTCGGCTTTGTCGTAAAAAGAGGAAGACACTCCAACTCTTCCTGAAGCGCTTTAAGTTCACTCAGGAAACGCGATTTCTTGTCCGCGAAATACTCTTCCGCCAAGCGCCGGTAGTGCTCGATTCCCGACAGCAGATTGTCGCGGAATTCCAGAAAATACTTCGGAGTCCGGCTCGACAGTTCCACCGAGAAGTGTTCCCATTCCTTGTTCAGATACTCGATGTTCAGCATCAACTCACGAAGGAACATGTGGTGACGGTTGACGTTCTTCAGGAGGGACAGCCGTCCGTAAATGTGCCCGACCATGTCTTCCAGCGTTGCGAGACTCGAAAAGTCCACGGCATTCTTCCCGGGACAGATCGCAGGGGTGGCATTCGGGTCCAGACCCAGTTTGAGGCTGACCCCACCGGCCAGGTCGTGGCAAATACAGGACTTGGCCAGCACCGACTCGCAAAACCGCCGGGCCAGATCCTCGGGAAGGTGGGCCGCTTTCAACTGATCGAGTTTCTTGCGCACATACGCCCGGGCCGCCACACAAACGGGCCGGTCGCTCAGTTCCGTGTTGAAAAGCAGATACCCCTTCGGGCACGGACTGCCCGGATTGCCCTCTTCGATGCGCTCACGGCGTTTTTCTTCGCTGCCCGAATTCCGAAGGTTCCAGAACGGAACACCCAGAGGCGAACTGTCGCTCAGAAAAACATCGTCCTCGGTGGCGGCGCACAGTTTATCGAGATGCGCCTGATCCACATTGGTCACCTCGGGCACGAACAGAAAAGGGGTACCCCACCCTGTCCCGTCCACTTTGTAGTGGCGCAGACACAGTTCGTTCTCCTCGGCTGTCCCGATCCCGCCCTGAACGGTGATGAGCGTCGGATGGGGCGACGCGTTGTTCCACCCCAGTCTCCGAATCGGCGCGGAATGAAGATACAACCCGTGCAATTCCTCGAACAGAGATTCGCGCTTTTCCATGAATTCCTGGAGAATCGGCCCGAGCAACCGCCCATTCGAAGCGAAGGCGTGGCCCCCACAATTCAGTCCCGATTCGACACGGAACTCCGAAACCCAGAGTCCCTTCTTGGCGAGAAACTTGCCCTGCACCACGGCGGAACGATAGTCGCTGACTTTCAGCGTGATTTTTTTATGCAGTTTTCCCGTTTCGTCGGGCATGAAACCGGGGAACTCCCCCGCGTAACTGTACAGGTGCGTATTCAAACCTGCCGAAAAAACGATAGACGAACACGGCGTGCTCAAGGCAAATCCGCGCAGGGCCGACATCGCATCGCTGGTTTTCTGCGGCAACGGCTGACCATCCGGCCCCACGTGAAGACAGTCGAGTTTGGTCATGATGTTGACGTCAATCGAACCGCTCACCACGGCATCGCGCAATTGCTGTTGCAGACAGGCTTTCGCCTCCCCGTCCTGAGTTTCCAGCATTTGACGATACAAACTCTTCAACGGGGAATCGGGCAAAAGTTCGTAATAACGGGTGATCTCGCTGCCCGGTTCAAACGGAGCGGCCTTCAATTCCCGCACTTGTCGTTGAATCAATACATCCAATAAATCCAAGTATGCGGTAATACGCCGGGCACGGGCGTCCTCGTCTTTCGACTGGATTTCCGTGTACGGTTCTCCCGCCTGTTCGGCGTGGTACCGCCGAACACGTTCAATCAGCACATCGTCCACTAACGAAATCACAGACGAAATGCCATAACGGGCCACCCGGAGTGGCGTATCAATCGTAAACCCCGTGCCCATCACAGGAATATGGAACGAGTGGGGGCGGGTAAAGGTCATATCTAAAACTCGATTCTTTCCACCGCCTGCTTCCTGAGAACAAGTCTCTGAACGGCTGAGGAGTCAAGAGATTGGAGAAGACAGACAGAAACGCTTTGCCCGACCTCTCACAGGCCTCATTTCTCAATCTGGCAGAATCCCTCACAATTCACAAGAGAAAAGGGGAGGAAAACCACAATTCCTTCCCGCTCCAGTGAAGGTCTAAAATGTTGCAAAAAAAGTGGTTGCCGAAATTCTGGCTCTCCCGCCCCTTGGAAAGAAAGAGGGGGAAAATGCGTCCCCGCCTCCCCACTCACGACCATCAGACAGGCAGCGTGTTTTCTTCAGGCACAGTTCCCGGCTGCCCCCCCACTGGCTCAACCCCGGGTTGCACAGGAACGACCACCGGCTGACCGGGAACCACAACCGGCTGTTGAACCGGAACACCGGCACCCGTCGCTGGCTGACCCGTCAGGGTTTGGGTCGTCGGAGCACCCGTAGCGGGGAGTATCCCGGCCGGCGCTTCCTGCGCCGCCTTCACCTTGAGCACCTCTTCCGCCTGAAACATTCCCAGCGCAAACGCTTCGCCCAGCATGGCCTGCCCCACCGGCGCGTAATGCACCGTATCGGGCAGGAGCGGCATGCCGTCGGTCGGCACCATCCAGGCGCCCCGGATGGCAACCGGCTGACCCGACAGACAATGCGCGGCCTGCTGGCTCGCGCGCACTTCCTGACGGGCGACAAACCGTGTCAGCGCCGGCTCGTAGGGCAGCACCTGCCCATAGACAAACGGCACAGGTCCGCACCCCAGATCCTCTTCCAGCCGACGCTTCAGACGCGCCAGGTTGGCCGCATAAGCCAGAGCCGACTCCAACTGCTTGCTGTCGTGCTCCCCCTGCATCCACACGATGGCCCGCACCCGGAAAGGCAACGTGGTCTTTTTCAGATTTTCCAGAGCGGCTCGGGACTGATTGCGCAGGTTGAGATACTGGATTCCGGCGTTCAGGTCGTCCGGACCTTCGCCCGGATAGAAATTCTGGCGGCTGGGCTTTGCCTCGCCCCCTTCCCAGTTGTCGCCATTCCAACCGTGGTGAAGAGCCACGTCTCCGGAATTGCACTTGATCAGGTAAATCAGCCGCGTGGGCTGGTAGTTGGCCAGTGTGGCAGCGAAAGTAATCTCCGGCCCGAACTCGTCCTCGCGCGCACTGGCTTTCGTCTTGCCCGGCAACAACGACTCGAACTCGGAGCCATTCCAGAAAAACACGTTCGGCAGCGATTTACCGAACGCTTCCGGCAATCCCTTGACCTTCGCGGTCCCCTGCATGTTCGATTGCCCGGCCAGGATATAGACGTCCGCTCCGGCCACCGGCGCTTCCGCCCCGTCCACCGGTACCGCCGAAATCAATTCCCGCTGCGGCGCATTCGGGTCGGCGCCCGGTTGCGCTGTTGCCTCGGTGGCGGGTTGAACCACTACGGGCGCGCCCGGCTGCACAACGACCGGAGCGCCGGGTTGCACAACGACCGGAGCGCCCGGTCGCACCACCACGGGGGAACCGGGTTGGGTGCCCTGTCCGGCGGGCTGAACGCCCTGAGCGGCGGCAGGCTGAACCACCCCGGCGTCCCCCGCAACCGCATCATCCCCCGCGGCAGCCGCATTCACGTCCTGCCGGGGAGTCTCAACCGCCGGTTTCGAGATCGGAACACGCTGAGCCGGAACGGCGATGTTCCCGGCGGGCTGCGCGGGAGCCGAAGCCGGCTTGCTGATCCGATACATCTGGGGAGCCGCCGCGTTGGCCGGTTGCTGAGGCAGAGGCGTGGCCGCCGCCGGTTTTGAAATCAACACCCGGTTTGAAGCGCCCACCGCGCCCGCCCGTTGAACCGCCGGGGTGGGAGTGGGCGTCGGTTTCACCCCCTGCGCCTGCCCGGAACCGGCGGAATTGACGCCCTGCTGGGCGAAAGCCGACGTTCCAAGAAAAAGTAGAACCAAAACACCCCAAAACTGACGCATACATCACTCCTCCTGAGAGTCTGCCTTTTTCGGCACACCAGGCGCATTCTATGGAATCCCATTCCGATTTACCGCAAAAAAAGAGAGAAAAATGGAGGACGGGCTTCCCGGCGAAAGAAGCCGGTTCAGATTGAAACGGGGGGACTCGGGGAAAGGACCTCTTCGAGATTCTTTCCCCGAGTCCGAGCAACCATTCGATCAGGCGTCAAGGGAGACTTGACAATATCGGGCGGGAAACAGGTCGCTCTTATATCTTCCAGCCGATTGTGTGCGCAGAATTGCTCGGCCACTGGCCCGACTGGCCGAAAACAGCGTCCAGCAACGATTCGACAGCGCGCTGTTTTTCGTTCCGATTTCCGAGGGGGCCGACCAGAAATTGTGCGGTTCTCACATCCTCGGCCGTCTCGGCAAAAAAGGCGCGATCATCCGTCTGCTCAATCAGATGCACCACCCCACCCTGTTTGCCGGTGTACGATTTTTGCCACCCATCCTTTCGAACCGAGCCATTCCAAGCCCGATACAACTGCAATCCACCGTGGGTCCGGATCGCCCATTCGATCAACATATTGCGATTCATCTTGATTTGGGTATTCACGTCGTTTTCCATTTCGTCCCTCCATCTCTCCGACTGGAGCGCTCCATTTTCCACCGAGAGTGCATGTTGGAGCAGACCCGTTTGCAGCCACCCACACCACACCCGTTCTGCCCCCTCGATGTTTACACCGTCCACCCGCTCTATCGTGGACTGTCTCCAGATTCTCCCAACTGGCCCGTGGAGTAAAGTAAGGGTTTGGCTAGAAAATTAACCCCGTTCCATCTCTTGCGATACATTTGAGATAGACCTCTCCCCAACCGATCCTCCAGCCAATTCTGCGTAACGGTCTTCTCGGGGCAAGATCTCAAGATGAACAGGGCACCGATCCGGGATTTCCAACACCCCGAAAACCCGGAAATCCCACCTCACCGGTTTCCATACGGCCAAACCCCTGATTGAAATTGTTCTCCGGAAAAATCGGGTGGATTGTTCCCTTCTGTTTCCGTTCCGCCGGTTCAATCTTCATGAAAATTCTGATCTTCTTTCTTGCGAACCGTTCCATTGATATTTACACTTCCATATCAGGAAGCATAAAAAGGGACAGATCAATCTCTGGAGGTGTTCAAATGCGACGTTGGACCCGTAACATTCTGATTCTCTCAATCCTCGTCTTGCCACTTGCCGGGTACAACACATGGGGAAAGGGCGAAACAGGGAAGACAGAAGAAAAGAAAGAGGAGGTGATTCAACTCAGCGATCCAAGTTCGGGACAAACGGAACCTGTCGCTACTGTTCAGGCTCAATCCGACACTGATATTTTCACTAATTCTATCGGTATGAAGTTCAAGAAAATCCCCGCCGGGTCGTTCAAGATGGGTTCGCCAATATCGGAAAAAGGACGATGGATACATGAAGGGCCTGTACACAAGATTACAATTTCCAAGCCATTTTATCTTGGGGTTTATGAAGTTACGCAGGAACAGTGGGTAAAGGTGATGGAGAACAATCCATCGAGTAACAAAGGAGCCAATAAGCCGGTGGAGAGTATTTCCTGGAACGATGCCCAGAAGTTTATCCACAAACTTTCAGAAAAGGAAAAGGTAGAGTACCGTCTGCCAACCGAGGCGGAGTGGGAATATGCCTGTCGGTCTGATACAACAACGGTTTATTATTGGGGCGATAATCCTGATTCACAGTATGTCTGGTCCAAGGAAAACAGTGGTGGTGGACCGCATGATGTGGGACAGCTCAAGCCCAATGCTTGGGGATTATTCGACATGAGCGGTAACGTTTTCGAGTGGTGTGAGGACTGGTTTACTGAGTTTGGTTATGTCGGATCGGTAGAACAGACGGACCCCAAAGGTTCTTTAGACGGAAAATTTAAAGTCCTGCGAGGTGGGGCGTGGTGTTTTAATTCTATTCGTTGCCGCTCTGCTTATCGTTCCGGCGGCGTACCAGATTCCCGCCACAATGGTGTCGGGTTACGACTTGTACGAGTAATTTTATGACGGGTATTTCGTCTTTAACTTTCGACCACGGATAACCCGAAATATCTGTCAGGAAGATAATTGCGAATGCTTGGGAACGGCACTCTTCTGAGTGGCATCTTTCCAAACGGACCCAAACGACAAAACATACATACTATCTAAGAGGCGCAGGACTGAACCCGTTCTCCTATCGTCCTGGGGCCCTGACATCTTTGCATTTTTCTGTTTCCTGCTTTTCTACCCACTTCCCCTATGAAACATTCCATGTCCGGCGAATTGCGAGGTTGTTGTTCAAGGGAAAGAGATGAAAAGAAATCCCCCCGTCGCTGTAAAAGATGGGATGGCCCTGAGGTGGCACGGGCGTCCCGCCCGTGAATAGCCAACGTTTTCGTCGGCAGGGCCGGGGATTTCAAGTCTTTTGTTCCGGAGCCCCTTCATGGGCGAAACGCCCATGCCACCTCGGAACAGCCTTTCTCTCTATGCGAAGGTCCGAAGATGGGGATGTGGGCGTTAGTGAACCAAAAGATCATATAGACAATGAGGAGTTTCTGCCACTTCCCCCTGAGATACTGTTTCCCGAAATCAATACTGAACCAGCGAAAAATAAGCCTGTCCCTTGAGACGGTCGCGTCCGTTGAGAAACGTGAGTTCGAGGATCGTGGCGGCCTCGCACACCTGTCCGCCCACCGCTTCGACCAGCTGGATGGCCGCTTCGAGCGTTCCGCCCGTGGCCAGCACGTCGTCGAGCACCAACACCTTTTCGCCGGGCTTCAGGGCGTCCTGGTGGATCTCGATCGTGTCCTGACCGTATTCCAGGTCGAAGCTCTGGCTCACGGTTGCGGCGGGCAGTTTGCCCGGCTTGCGCACCGGCACGAATCCGCACCCGAGCCGCACAGCCAACGGCGCGCCGAAGATGAACCCGCGCGACTCCACCCCGACGATCTTCTGAATACCGGCGTCCTTGTACCGTTCCGCCAGCGCCTCAATGACAAAAGAAAACGCTTCGGGATTGCCCAGCAGGGGCGTGATGTCCTTGAAAATGATCCCCGGTTTGGGGAAGTCGGGGATGTCCCGGATAAACGACGCGACATTCATGAGAAAAAGAGACCTTTCAAGTGTGGGGGAAATAGCGGGTTCTCGCGAGAACTCCGAAATACTTTATCAAACCGCCCGCCAGGGGCGTTTGCGCTGCAGATCGCTGGCCAGCACATCGAGCGCGATATTGACATCGTCCACGATCTGGAAATCGTACATGCCGGCACAGACAAAGTCCGCGCCGTTCTTGAAGGCGTAGGAAAAGCCTTCCTGGGGCGTGATGGCGCCGGCGGCCATGACCTTGAACGCGATCCAGGGCGCCTCGACCGTTTCCATGTACGCGATGGTCTCCTCGGGATTCTCGCACCAGATGTTGTCGTTCTGGTTCTGGATCTGGGCCGACCAGTAGTTGGTGTGGTGGAAGGTTTTCATCCAGAAATCGGGCTTGAGTCCCGCCTGCACACAGGCCTGGACCGTGGCCAGTTTGTGCGCGCCGATACCGGCCGGAACACCGGCCTTGCGAATGAGTTCGAGCGCCTCGGCAATCTTGTCCACCTGGCCGTTCTGCGCATAGGTGTCCGCCATGCCGCCATGCACGTAACAGGCGCTGGCGCCGCTGTCCACCGACAAATTGATCCCCTTGGTCAGGTCTCCATTCAGGCTGCAGTCGGAGATAAACTGCATCTTGCCTCCCTGGGTCCGTTTGTACTTTTCAATGATCCGACAGAGAATCGGATTCGTTATGAACGTGTTGATCCCACACTGCTCGGCGAGACGGAAGGTGTCGAAAATCTTTTTGTCCGTGTGGTAGGCCTTCACCAGGGTTGAGACATAGAGCAGGTCGCGAGAATGCGCCCATCCCCCGATGAGGTTCCCCCCGAGAATCAGGCGGCTGAGTTCCAGATCGCCGATCCTGGCCGTGGGCACCTTACCTTTCAGGTCTACCATTTTTGAGAACCGGTGCGTCTTGAGCGTGGCGCCCGAAAGCGCGTCGGGCGACTCCCCCAGCGCGACCAGGTGTTTCTCCTCGTAGTTGTCCCACTGCCGTTTTTGCAGATAGGCATACACAAAACCGGCAATGATTGGCAGGGATACCAGGTGTTTGATCAGGCTGCGCCGGGGCAGAGACGGATGATCGGCCATCGGCAACGGGGTGGAGGAGGGAGCGGACGGTTGCCCCGAACTGGCGGCAATCGCGGCCTGCTTGCTCTGGGCGGCTACGCTGCGGCGCAGGGTCAATTCGGTCAGGAAGCCGTCGAGTCCCAGGTAGTGGCCGCTCGGAAAAACCGCCAGGACGAGCATCCCGAACAACTCGACCAAATTCTTGTTCACGATCAGGTAACTGCCTTCCGCCTGCATACCGTCCACCAGGTGGGGCAGGGGCGGCTGGGCCATATAATAAAACGCCAGCATGACGGCCCCGAGAAATGCGGCGGGCCGGGCGACCAGGCCCAAAATCAGACACGCGCCGATCAGCGTCAGGCCCATCGCGTTCATATAATCCGTCATCTGGAGCAGCGACTTGTTGGCCACCAGCGAATGAAAAAATTCCGCGAAATACCCCTGCGCCTCGAGCAGATAGGGCGCGGAAGACCAACCGGGATTGAGGATCTTGATCAGCCCTTCATAAAAGAAATGCCAGCCTATGACCATGCGGAGCACGGTCAGGATGAATTTCTGAAGCGATGAAACAGGCTTGGAAATATCGGGAATGAAACTCGGCATCGGGTATTCCTTCCTCAACTGGGGGTCTTCTCACTCTGTCCGTATTCAATCTATCAGCATGCAATCACCGTAACTATAAAAATGGTATTCCTCTTGTACCGCAGTCCGGTACGCATTGCGAATACTTTCTGTATCGGAAAATGCGCTGACCAGCAAAAGCAGAGAAGAGCGGGGCAGGTGAAAATTCGTCAACAGAACGTCCGTCGCCCGAAATTGGAAACCGGGTTTCACGAACAGACGAGTCCACCCCTCGAGCGGACGGACAGGACCGTCCCCGGATTCTGTTTCCAGCATCCGAGACACACCGGCCTCCGCCCGATCCATCGGACTCAGAAGAACGGGCGGCGGACCGGGTCGAAAAACCTGCGCCAGGCTCGATTCGTCCAACGCAGCCGTCTCGATCGCGCGCACGCTGGTCGTGCCAACGGCGACGATGCGCCGCCCCTCGCGGCGCGCCTGATTGATCCGGCGCGCCGTCTCGCGAGGAATCCGGATAAACTCCTCGTGCATCGGGTGGTCTTCCACCCGGTCGGTCTTGATCGGCTGGAAGGTGCCCGGTCCCACGTGCAGCTGGACGAACACGCGCTCGATTCCCTTTTGTTCGAGCATTTCGAGCACAGGCGGAGAAAAATGCAGGCCCGCCGTGGGCGCCGCCACACTGGCGCGTTCCTGTCCCGCATAAACGGTCTGGTACCGGTCCCGATCCTCAGCCTCTTCGGGCGCGAAAGGCATCGCGTGTTGCGCGTCCTGTTCCATCCCGTCGTGTTTACGCGCCTTGAGAATGTAAGGGGGCAACGGGGTGTGTCCCACCTCTTCCAGCAGGCGCCACCAGTCACCCTGCCAGGAGAACTCGAGCAGCCGCTCGCCACTGGACGGCTCGCCGTACGCGGTCACCGTGGCTTCGAGACGCCCGGGGACGAAAATCAGCCGGTCGCGCAACTTGATCCTTTTTCCCGGCCGCACCATGGCCCACCAGGCCTTCTCGTTTTCCTGCCGCAGCAGGAGCGCTTCGATGCCTCCCCCATCGGGCAGACGCCGTCCCAACAGGCGCGCCGGAAAAACGCGTGTGTTGTTCAAGACCAGCAGATCGCCGGGATGCAGCAGGTCGGGCAATTCGCGAAACGTGTGGTGCGCCAGATACCCGCCGGGGCGCGTGACACGCAACAGACGAGAGTCCTCGCGGCGCGAGGCCGGGTGGCGCGCGATCAGCCGTTCCGGCAGTTCGTAATCGTAATCTTCGGTCCTCATTTCACCGCTTTCACAGGTTGGAGTGGCGGGGCGCCGGAATTCGGGGCCAGTTGCCGCTGGAGTGTGGCGCGAAGCGCGCTCAAGGTGTCGGAAAAATCAAATCCCTCGCGAATGAAACGCAAGGTCAGCCGAACGGCAGGCCCATCCTGCCGGACAGCCAGATCGCGCAACAGGCTGGCGCACTGCGGTGTCGAAAGCCGAGCGGGGTAATAGACCAACGCATCCTGACAGGCGCGGTTCGCTCCAGCCGGATCGGCGAAGATGTAGCGCCGCGCGTCGGCCAAAAGCATGAGCGCATGGCCAGGCTGGCTCGAAGCCCGCAGAATCTCGCGTTCGAGCGCCGCGCCTTCCGTCACGCGACCCGTGGCCCACAACGCCTCGGCGAACGCCAGACTCCAGAATTCGTCTCCACGCAGGCGGGTTTCGAGAAGCGGCTGCATCAACTCGACCGCCCGATCATACGTTTTTTGACGCACAGCGAGAATAAAGTCGAGCAAAACCACATCGGGATTTTCAGGATAGAGCCGGTGAACCGTCTCCAAATCACGGCGAAACCCTTCAAGATCGTCCGCCGCCAGACGGATTCGCGTCAGAAGGCTGTAAATCGGAAAACCCACGCTCGAGTTGGGAACCGCCTCGAGCGCTTCGGTCAGATAGGGAATGATCTGTCCCGGTTTCTCCGTTTCCAGGGCCACGTTGGCTTGCTGTTCCATCTCCCGCAAGAGCAGCTCGCGGTTGTAACGGTCCAGCAGAATGAAGGCCTCACGGCGGAGGGGTTTTTCTTCAGCGCGCGCGGCGTCGAGCCGGTCGAGCCAGTCAAATACAAAATCGGAAGAGCCGGGATTGTAGCGCACGGACTGCTCGCGGTAGGCCAGCGCTTTCTGACGCGCCACTGTGTTTTTCGGGTCCAGCGTCTGAGAAACCGACGAGACCTTGGCCAGCCGGTGGTAGGTCAGGTGGTTGTGACGAGGTCCCAGTTCTGCGTCTTCAGTCTTCAATGCGGGCCAGAGTGGCTCGAAATGCGCCATCCGGCTGGCGTCCCGAAGCCGGTCCGAGGCGCTCTGCAACAAATCGGTTCCCTGATGCAGAATCTCGAATGCCTGCTGGGACTTATTGTTCTGACGTTCCCGGGTGGCCTGGCGCAGGCTGTCCACCGCCAGGTTGAACTCACACTCGGCCAGTTCGACCAGAGTCTGGTACTGCCCCGGAGACAAAATCAAGCTTTCTCCCAGGGCGATTCGCGCCTCCTCGAAGGCCTGAGAGGCGAGCAGGTTCGATCCTCGTTTCGCGAACGCGTCGGCGCGCAACCGTTTGACAAGATAATATCCGGCGGGAACAAGTGAAGCCCACACAAACAGGATGGCAGTCAACCGCGCCACCATCGCCAGACGCAAAGAACCGGTTGGGTTCTTCTCTCCAGCCGGTGAAGAAGCGATCGTTTTTGATGCATCGAGAACCGTTATCGGCCCGAAAAAGAGCGCCGCGCAGAAAAGAAAAACCGTTGCAATGGGCACAATATGAAACGGGAAATCCACAAACCCGTGCAACAGAATCGAAAGCAGTCCGAAAAGAGCGCAGGCGCGTCGCATGCGCACTGCCGGATCATCCAGCGCCCGCAGACGCTGAAGTCCTTCACGCAGAAAGAGGAAAAGCGCACACAATGCCAGTCCCAATCCCACAATCCCCATCTCGATCAGGATTTGCAGATACTCGTTGTGCGCGTGGTCGGCGATCGAATCGGTGGGACGCAGGCGCGTCTCGGGATGGTCATGGAAATACCGTGCCTGCGCAGCCGGATACACCATCGGGAAACTTCCCAACCCATGCCCCAGGATCGGTTTCTGGGCCACCAACCCACCCGAAACCGTCAAGATTCGCAGGCGGGTTCCCTGAATGAGCACCGACGGCTTGAACGACTGAATACGGGCCACGAAATCCGTGCGATCCGTCTCCGCCGGGTTGAGCAGTTTGGGCAGCAGCATTCCGCCTGCGGCCAGGCATGCAAGCGTCCCGACCCAAACGGCGCGCCGAAGAGAAATTCGCAGGCCGGTCAGGGAACGCAAACCCACAGCGAATCCCCCGCACAGAACCGGCAACGCCACCCACACAAACCGGCTCTTGGTCACGACCAACACATAGAGAGCAAGCGCCAATCCCGCACCCGTCAGGGCGCGCGACTTCCAATCCCGCGCCTGAATCAACCCTCCCAGAAGAAAAAAGAAGGCGGGCAGGCACGCTACCGCCAGGCCCGTGTTATGTCCGATCAACGCCCCATAGAGGTTGCGCTGGTAGGGGCCTTCGTAGCGGTTCATGAAGGTGAAAATCCAGCCGGAGAAAGGGCGGGTCGCCTGGGCCGCGCTGACCAGAAGCAGAATGACGCCTGTCCCCACAATACTCCACACACCCCAGCGTTCCAGCCGCTCCGTACGGGGCGCAAGCAAAAGTCCAAAGGCCAGAAGCCCCCAGACGGCCACCGTGAAAAGTTGGTCGTTCCATTCGGAATCCACAAAACGATGCGACGCATAAAAGGCCGAAACCAGACACCAGCCCAGAAAGAGCAACGCCACCGCAAGGCCGCGCGTCAGACGCGGGCGCGGCCACAAACCCCCAATCCACCCCGTAGCCCAGCAGGCCAGCGCCACCACGAGCGCCCCTCCAGCCACACTCTCCTTGAGCGTCAAAGGCGAGAACTCAAAACGCAGGAAGGCCAGAAGCCAGGAAAAAATTTTGGGGTCCAGGGCCAGGAAACCGGCCAACTTGCCGACGGCGCTTTCCGACAAGGACAAGGGATAGATCAGATTGGCCAGGCCCAGCGCGACCAGACTCAAAACCCACGCCCCCGTAACAAGCCGGGACACGGCCTTGCGGGAAAAATTCTCCGCAGCCGGGGAAGGCACAGAACGCTTGGGCGGGGAGGATTTGGCCATACGAGCCTTCTCGGTCTGGATTGCAGGAACGATTCAAGCCGCCAGGCGGGCTGCAGAAACAATTTCCCCTTCCATGATAACCGGTCCGTTCTCTCGCGCAACGGTTTTCTCGGACCCCTTCAGGAGGAAAACCAGCGGCAAGGGCCGGTTTTCTCAGGTCTCTGCCGACAGGATTTCCCCCGCACCCAGGACCACATCACCCGGCTCGTCATAAAAAACAGCCGTCTGACCCGGGGCGATAGCTCGGACCGATTGATCGAATTCCACGCGCACCCGCATCCCCTCGTCAACAGGAAACAAAGTACCCGGAACAGCGGCGGTTCGATACCGAATCTTGATACGCGCCCGGCAGGGAGCCGCAAGCGTCTCCAACGCGCCCCACGTGACAGGACCTGTCTCAAGGCTGCGGGCCAGAAGTCCTTCCTGCGGGCCAATCACCACACGATTGTTCTCCGGGCAAAGTCGCAGAACATAGAGTGGATGGGGCGCGCTGATCCTCAGTCCGCGCCGCTGTCCCACCGTGTAATGGTGAACTCCCGCGTGACTCCCGAGAACCCGTCCTTCCGGGTCCACAATCGCCCCTTCGCCTCCATCCGGCAACCGCTCGGCCAGAAAACGGCGGTAGTCGTCGTCGGCAATGAAACAGATCTCCTGACTCTCGCTTTTTTCCACCACCGGCAGTCCCCATTGGGTCGCCAAGGCGCGCACTTCGCTTTTGTTCAGGCTGGCGAGGGATGTCCGGAAATGCGCCAACTGATGCTGACTCAAGCGCGACAGGAAATAAGACTGATCTTTATGCGCATCCACCGCCCGATGCAGTTCCCAGCGTCCACTCTGAGGATTTTGAGCGATGCGGGCGTAGTGCCCGGTGGCCACCCCCCCATACCCTTCATCGAGCGCCCAATCCAGCAAGGCCCCCAGTTTGATGGCGGGATTGCACAGAATACAGGGATTCGGGGTTCGCCCCTGGCGGTAAGCCTCGACAAACGGGGTGACAACCCGTTCCTCGAACAATCCCCGCAGGTCGAGTACCTGGAAAGGAATCCCGATACGCTCCGCGACAGCGCGAGCGTCAGCCTCATTTCTCTCAATCCGGGCGCACAAGGGAACATCCTGCGGATCCCACCACAGACGCAGATGCACCCCCAGAACATCGTATCCCGCGTCACGCAACAGCCGTGCGGTCACCGCGCTGTCCACGCCACCGCTCATTGCGGCCACAATCCGGGAATTTTCTCTGGAAGAACTGGTCATACGGAACCGTCTGTTCCATTCCGGCGGGAGGTCGAGGCGATCATTCGGGCGACTTGTTCTCGAAACCCAGTTCCATCGTCACCCCCTCTTTGCTGCATGTCAGGGGTTTCAGGGTCAGGAGCAGAATCTCATCCGTCTCCGACTCCAAGGCATCCTGAGCCATCTGGATCTGGATGGAAGCCATTCTGTTGATTTTTGTATAGAGAATCTGCCGGAAAACACGGCGGTACCCCCGACGCGCCACAATGGTGCAAACCTGCCGGATCGTGTTGCCCGACTCCTCGGTCGCTTCACCGCCAAACAAGGGATTAATCCGCAACTTGAGGTGAATGGGTGGGTTGGAATCAATCCAGAGCTCGCACGGCGATTCCGGGTTCACATTCAGAACGGTCTTCAAGAGACACGGTTGCACCGTGTCATCCTCCTGCTCTTCATGGGCCACCACATAGGGGGAAGCCTCCAGAATCAGGACACGGTTGTCCTGCCGGATGAACGTATAGCCATGCGGCGACAACATCTGAGCAAGAATTTCACCCAGGGGACGCCCACCCGCTTCCTGAACGCTCAACGACAACGACTTCGTGGCGGGGGGATAAACCAGTTCCAGCCCCTCCTCGTTCAGGATGGCGCTGAGTCCGGCCATATTCAAGTTCGAAAAATTGAACACATCGAGCGGGCGATCGAGAATACCGAGTTGCGTGGGCGTGGTATCCTCCGAGTCGTCTTCGAGACTCATGTCCTCGCTCCCATCCAGAACCATCTCTTCCGGTTCCAGTTCCACTTGTTCGATACGCGATTTCGTCCCTCCCGAAGCATCCGGTCGAAACACATAATGGATCAACCCATAAATTATGGAAGCGGAAAACAGAATCAGCACAACCAAACGGAGCCAGGGATTGCGAGGCAGGAAACGAAAATGACGGTGGTGATGGTGATGATGATCATGGTCATGGTGGTGATGGGACATGGCAGGGTTTCTCCCTGAAGACGGAATGCGTTCGGAACGATTGCCGCCCGATTTTCCAAACGCTTGCCCGGACAACCGGACAGGTTCGCTCCCGAATCACTCCCGGGACTTAATTGTAGGTCTTTTCGTACTCGCTTTGCAGCGCCTTCAATTTCTTGCCCGTCAGGCCATAACCAGCCTTTTCGAGGGCGTCGAGCGCATAATTCAACCGCCGCCGCGTCATGTCGCTCCCCAGAATCGCCATGCTCTCGAACAACGGGGTCGAGACCGGCGAACCTGTGAGCGCCACAAAAAACGGCGGCACCACATCGCGCAACTTCAACTCTTCCTTCTCCGCGATGTTCTGAATGCAGCGTTGCGCCGCTTCCGCGTTCCACTGCCGGATCTTTTCCATCTCCCAGACGGCGATGCGCAGCAGCCGGGCCACCTGCTCGCCGTTCTGATTTTTCCCCAGCAACAACTGCGGGTCGTACTCGATCCGGTCGGCGAAAAAGAAGGCCGTCATCGGCACCAGATCCGACAACTTTTCGAGCCGCTTCTGAACCAGCGGCAGAATCTGCTCCCACGTCGCATCGTTCAGCATCCACTCTTTGAGTCGCCGCAACAGGTCCGCCGTGTCAAGCTTCTCGCGCAGGTACCGCCCATTGAGCCAGTTCATTTTCGCGATGTCGAAGATCGGCCCGCCCAGGCTCACCCGGCTGATGTCGAAACTTTCGACCATCTCCGCGACCGTGAACATTTCCTCCCCGTTCGGCGGGGTATAGCCCATCAGCCCTAGGTAGTTGAGCAACGCCTCGGGCAGGAGGCCCGCCTGGCGGTAATAGAGGATACTCGTCGGGTTCTTGCGCTTGGACAATTTCGACTTGTCCGGGTTGCGCAACAGGGGCAGATGGCAGAAAACCGGCGGTTCCCACCCGAAGTATTCGTAGAGCAGTTTGTGCTTCGGACACGAGTTGATCCACTCCTCGCCCCGCACCACATGCGTGATCCCCATCAGGTGATCGTCCACGACATTGGCCAGATGGTAGGTCGGAAAGTTATCCGACTTCATCAGAACCTGATCGTCTACGGTGTTCCACGGACTGACCACCTCGCCGCGCAGCAGGTCGTGGATGACGCACTCGCCCTCTTCCGGCACCCGCATGCGCACCACATAGGGGATGCCCTGCGCCAGTTTTTCCTGAATTTCCGCCTCGCTCAGGCGCGAGCAGTGCTTGTCGTACCCCGACGCGCCCGCCGGGCGGTTCGGGTCGTCGCGCATCTGCTGCAACCGCTCGGCGGTACAGAAACAGCGGTAGGCATGGCCCTTATCGAGAAGAATCTGACAATACTCGCGGTAGATCTCCGTCCGTTCGCTCTGGCGGTAGGGACCGTGCGGTCCCCCCACGTCCGGCCCTTCGTCCCACTGAATCCCCAGCCACCGCAGCGAGTTCAGGATCGCCTCTTCCGACTCGCGGGTCGAGCGGGTCTGGTCCGTGTCCTCGATGCGCAGCAGGAACTGCCCACCGTTCTTCTTGGCCAGGCAATAGTTGAACAGCGCCATGTAGGCCGTGCCGATATGGGGGTCGCCGGTGGGGGAAGGGGCCACGCGGGTGCGAACTGTCTGGGAAACCGTCATGATGTCGTGTTGCATCCTTTTTTCGATAATCGGACCGATCCGCCTGATAAGATAAATCCATCGGGGCCGTCCCGGTCATTCCGGCACAGCTTCGGTCTGGGATTCTGACCCACCCCGCCCCTAAAATCAAGCAATTGTTCCCACCTCCGCCCTCGTCGACAGGAATCTCGGAGTAGTTCCCCACAAGAAAAACAAAAACGAAAGACGGGATCACAGGATTTACAGGATAGACTTCCGTCCCCGATTCCATCCTGTTGATCCTGTGATCCTGTCTCTCGTTTCGGTTCATTATCATCCCCAATATGGGCCGCTTTCTGAAAATCAAGATCATCTCTTTTTGTCGAAAACATTTTTTCGGTGCCAGTCATATTTTGACTCCACGATGACAGCAGCCCCCCCCTTTTGAACCTGTTCCGCCTCTTTTAATTCTGGAATCAGGCCCCGTCTTGTGCTAGATTGCGCGTACATGGGGCCTGCGGGGGACCTCTGGAACGGGGAAGTATTGCCCCGGACAAGAAATCCGTGCCGCGCCACAGGGAAACCGCGTGTCAGCAGGAGTCAGGAAGGATCACCGTCACATGAGCGCCGAGAAGCAGAACCCGTCAAACGAAACCGAAATGCCCGAAGCGTCCGATTTTATCCGCGAAATCGTGACCGAAGATCTGAAAGCCGGACGCAACGACGGACGGGTCGTCACCCGGTTCCCACCGGAACCCAACGGCTACCTCCACATCGGCCACGCCAAATCCATCTGTCTGAATTTCGGCATCGCGCAGGAATTCGGCGGTCGCTGTCACCTGCGGTTCGACGACACCAACCCCTCCAAGGAAGAGGACGAGTTCGTCCAGTCCATCCAGGAGGACGTGCGCTGGCTCGGTTTCGACTGGGGCGAGCACCTCTATTTTGCCTCCGACTACTTCGAACAGATGTACGAATGGGCCGTGGATCTGATCCGCAAGGGCAAGGCCTACGTCTGCGACCTCAACGCCGACGAAATGCGCGACTACCGCGGTTCGCTCATCCACCCGGGCAAAGACAGCCCCTATCGCAACCGGCCGGTCGAGGAGAACCTCGATCTCTTCGAGCGCATGCGCGCGGGCGAGTTCCCGGAAGGATTCAAAACGCTGCGCGCCAAGATTGACATGTCCTCGCCCAACGTCAACATGCGCGATCCGGTCATGTACCGCATCCTGAAGGTCGCCCACCACCGTTCCGGCGACAAGTGGTGCATCTACCCCATGTACGACTGGGCGCACGGACTGGAAGACTCCATCGAGACGGTCACGCACTCGATCTGTACCCTCGAGTTCCAGGACCACCGTCCGCTTTACGACTGGTACATTGACGCTCTGGAAATCTATCACCCGCGCCAGTACGAATTTGCCCGCCTCAACCTGACCTACACGATGCTGAGCAAGCGTCGGCTTCAGTTGCTGGTCCAGGAAGGTCACGTCTCGGGATGGAACGACCCGCGCATGCCGACGATCTCCGGTCTGCGCCGCCGCGGCTACACCCCCGAGGCCATCCGCGCCTTCTGCCAGCGCATTGGCGTGGCCAAAACCGACAGCACGGTGGACATGGCCCTGCTCGAGCACTGTCTGCGAGAGGATCTCAATAAGCGCGCGCCGCGTTACATGGGCGTGTTGCGTCCCCTGCGCGTGGTCATTGAGAACTATCCGGAAGGCCAGGTGGACCAACTCGAAGCCGTCAACAACCCGGAAGATCCCGAAGCCGGGAAGCGGATTGTCCCCTTTTCGCGGGTTCTGTATCTCGAACGCGAAGATTTCATGGAAGAGCCTACCAAGGGCTTCTTCCGTCTCGCGCCCGGGCGCGAAGTGCGCCTGCGGTATGCCTACTTCATCAAATGCGAGTCGGTCGTCAAAGACGAGAACGGGGAGATTGTGGAACTGCGTTGCAGCTACGATCCCGAGACGCGCGGCGGAAACGCACCCGATGGACGCAAGGTCAAGACCACGCTCCACTGGGTATCGGCCGAACACGCCGTGCCCGCCGAGGTCCGGCTCTACGGAACGCTCTTCAATAAAGAGTACCCCGGCAGCCTCGAGGAAGGTCAGGACTGGCGCGACAACCTGAATCCCGAGTCGCTCGAAGTGCTGGAATCGTGCTGGATGGAGCCGGCTCTGGCCAACGCCGGTCCCGCCACGCTCCAGCTCGAGCGCATGGGGTATTTCTGTCTCGATTCCAGAGACTCCACGCCGGAACATCTGGTGCTCAACCGCACCGTGACCCTGCGCGACCCCTGGGCCAACCTGCAGAAACGCCAGAATGGTTGAGAAACCGATGTTTTCAACCACGAAATACACGAAACACTCGAAAACCGCATTTTTCGTGTCCTTCGTGTATTTCGTGGTTTATATTTCGGTTGCGGTCTCAGTTGCGGTTTCGGGTGCGTTGTTCCAGGTTATCTCGGAGGCTATTCCGTGTGTAAACAGGATGTATCAGGGGGAACAAAAGTGTCCTGAAAATCGGGTGACCCTGCCTGCTGGGCGTCATTTGCATTCCTGTCCCTTAAAATCTGCGTGAGTCGCGGAGAAACCGATGTTTTCAACCACGAAATACACGAAACACTCGAAAAGGGCTGTTTCTTCGTGTATTTCGTGTATTTCGTGGTTGATATTTCGGTTGCGGTTGCGGTTGCGCTGTTCCGGGTATTTTGAACGCCATTCAATATGCAAACACGATGCCTCGGTTGTTGACGGACCGATCCTGACATGAAATCCACCGCCTGGTTCGCCGTTTACGCGCTCTTGCTGCTCGAAGCCTACGGGGTGGCGCTGGCGCTTATCCCGCTCACAATCCGTCTGGCGCGCCGATGGGGGGTTCTGGCCTACCCGGGCGGGCGACACGCGCATCGCGAGCCGACTCCCGTATTGGGGGGGCTGGCGATTGTCGGCGCTTTCGTCGGCGTCATCTTTTTCAACCTGGCGCTGGCCCACCTGTTTCACCCGCTCGTGGCCCGGTGGGCGCCCGACGTCGGGGGCTATCTGTCCAACATCCCCTCCTGCCTGGGGCGACTGGCGGCGATCCTGACCGGGGCGTTGCTCGTGGCCTTCCTCGGAGTCCTGGACGACCGCCGTTCCCTGGGGCCCTGGTTGAAACTCGGGGTGATGATTCTCTCCACGGCGCCTTTGCTGATGGCCGGAATTCAGATTCAAGGCTTCCTGCCCTGGCCGTGGCTGGGCGCTCTCGCCACGGTCTTCTGGATCGTGCTCCTCATGAACTCGTTCAATTTCCTGGACAACATGGACGGCCTGTGCGCCGGGGTGGCGCTGATCGTGACGCTGGCCTTCGGGATGGTCGGATTCTTTTCGGGCAAGTGGTTCATGACCGCGCTCTACGCGGTTCTGGCGGGCGGATTGATCGGATTCCTCCAGAACAATCTCCCCCCGGCCCGGCTCTTCATGGGGGACAACGGCAGCCTCTTCATCGGGTACATCCTCGGGTGCCTCAGCGTGCTTTCCACCTATTACGAACCCGGTGTCCCGACTTTCTGGCCGGTCCTGACCCCCGTCATCGTCCTCGGTGTCCCTCTTTTCGACACCATCAGCGTCCTCTGGATTCGCTTTCGCTCGGGAAAACCGTTGATGCAGGGGGACCGGAACCACTTTTCCCACCGGTTGACCGATCTGGGCATGTCGCACGGTCAGACGCTGGCGTTCATCTACATCACCACGGCCGTCGTCGCCCTGGGCGCCGTCCCCCTCCGCACGGTCGGCCGCGCCGGCGCCCTCGCCCTCCTCGCCCAAACCATCCTGATCTTCTGGATCCTCTACCGAATTGAACGGACGGCGAGCCGGAAGGATTGATTTCTGGAGAAACCTCGTGATTAATTCTTACCTGAAATCAAAACTGGATATAAGTTTCATCTGTGTTCTACAATCTCTCCGGACCTGAGGCTATGATGATTACGTATTCACCAGCAGTAACCCGTAATGTTCCAGAATGTGATTTCAATTCTTAAGATGATTCCCTGAGATGTACATCTGTTTCTACAGGAGGATATCAAAATGAGAAAACTTCAATACCTCGTGTTCGCAATCATTGCCAGTTTCATCTGTTTCGCCCGCCAAGCGATTGCATCGCAGGAAGCCATTGTCTTAGGTTCCGATAAGATCGGCGATGGATACGGTTATCTCCTGAACCTCGATTCAGGTACCACAATGGGGTGGGTTCAATTTCCATGTAGAAGACCGGAAATCAGTGACGGAATTTTTGTCGAGAATGGATCGGGACAGCCTGTTGTCTATGCTATAGCCGATACAATTCTATTCAAGATAATACCAATCAATGGAAAATTAATGATAGAGCGGATTTCTTCTTCAGATTGTTATACACATGGAGTGGCGTTTGACTCAGTCAAGAATGCTCCCGCAACTTCTCTTGAATCTCGCGACCAGTCCGGTAAAAGTCATAGGCTTGGTCTTAGGACGTTGATTGACAAGAAATGGGCAGATGCCGATATAGACAATCTTGTTTTCAATCACCCGAATTTTCCTAGTTGGGAACTCCCCAAGACCCTTCTTGAACATGATAAAATGGTTGAATTGTTTCCAGAAAAGAAAAAGGAGATTCTTACGAGAGCCAAGAGTAAGGAGAAGTGGATCTTGATCGGGCAATCGACAGGTTTTACTGCATACAATCTACCGGCGGAAATTCCCGTTCCAGAGGAGAGTGTTGAAGAGAGTACTGTTCTTATTCGAGATCGGAAAATGAACCGCGTATTGGTATTCAAGTTTCCCCCGATGACATTTACTTATGTTTACCCATCCATATTATTTTTCAAACAAGTTGGTTTCAAAGATGTAATGCAAGGCCACGAAACACCGGAGATCGGGAAAAATTCTATCCTTTTCGAGGGATCGGAAAAACTGGTGGAGTGTAATGTGCAGACTGGAATGAGACATCTGTATGCCACCCATCAGAAAGCATACTTTGAAAAAGATCGGATGCTCTACCAGGTCTCCATTTCTCCATCCGGTTGTGGCACACCGGAAAAGGTGATGAAACTGCCTTTCAAACCGAGTCGCTTTTTCGCTTTCGAGTCCCCGAAACCGTCGCAAACGGAGATCAACCAGTGACCGTTTCATTTACATCCCCACGGCCGTCGTTGCTCTGGGCACGGTCCCCCATCGAACGGACGGCGAACCGGAAGGATTGATTCTACAGGGGAAGACTCTTTCCTCCAGACTTTCCTATCTCGTCGTTAATGACAAAGCACTGGCAACTCCGAAACAGACCATTATTAACGACACGACAAATGATAGTTTCGAAAAGAAACCGCAGGATTTCTCCGGATTCCGGGATAATCTGAAATAGATGCGTGTTCCACAAAACAAATGCAGAAGAATCCCTCCCAATACCATTCCAATGGCTTTCCTCAGAAGAACATCTTGTTCCGGGGACAGGCACAGGACCATTTCGCCATGATTTACATAGCCGGATTCAGAAATGCGCATATAAGCCAGCAATGCGATTGGGAAAGCCCCAAGGATGAATGATATCCAGCCCACAAGCAGCCCGTTTTTATAAGTTCCCAAGGTTTTCCTGGGATCGGACTCACAGTCAATCAGGGGCTGTTCTTCATCTTTCCAGAAACGACTCGTAGGCGGGACATCACAAAAAGAACCTGTCCGCCAGAAAAAAGGACATAACAGGCAGAACACAGACTTGTCAGACTTCTGTGGATTCCTGTTCACTATTATTTTCCTTTGGGTAAGACCGGCACACCAGCCTGCAGCGGCATTCGGGGATCCACCGGCACCGTCACTGGAGCAGGTTGTTGCTGGACGCCCGTTGTCGCGGAGGTCGCCGCATCCTCGGCTGTTCCGGGCGCATCCTTGGGCAGTTTCGGCAGACGCGGCTGGGGCCGTTCGACGGCGAAACGGCTTGCCAACCACTCGATGGCCAAGGACGTTCCGTCCAGTTCCGCGTCCAGGCGCAAGGCGCCGGGTTTGTGCATGAAACCCGCCCGAATCGGTTTCATCCGGCTCGAAGACGCCAGCAGCGAAGGCTCCACCGACAGGTACCAACGGGCTTCGGGGAACCGCTCCGCCATCGCCGTGGTCAGAGAAGGATTCTCCTGACGGTTGACGTCCGGTTTCAGGTACGCGGCCGCTTTGGGGAGGAGTTCCGAGCCCGTCGGAGCCAGGAAGAGGTAGGGGGCCACGAAGACCATGTCGAACCCCGGTCCCTGCCAGACCTGCTCGCCGGTGGTCAGGTCAATCGCCGGTTCCACGTTTCCGTCCCGTTTGGTGTGGAGCATCATTTTGTGCAGAGTGGTCCTGGCGCGTTCCGGATCGCGCGCCTCCAGGACATACACCGCGCTGTGCCCCCAGTTCTGCCGCGTGATGGGCTTGGGAATCAGAAGCGCGGCGGCGTTCAGGTTCAGCATCAGATCCTGCTCGATATCCAGTCCCGTCTTCTTCAGAAAGGCCTCGCGCAGCCCCTCGCTCATGTTCTTTTCTCCCGCCAGTTCCGAAAGTTGAGGCGAGCGGGCGCAGAACTGTTTCCATACATTGACCGGATCGCGCAGGCTGACCGCCAGCGTCAGGCAACTGGCCGCAGGCAAGGTATCCAGAAGAGCCGGCGCCGAATCGGGCGTGTTGAAGATCCCCGCCAAAGAGCTTTCCGGTTTGTAGTCGAGCTGCGCGAGCAACCGCTGGCCGTCGAAATTCGCGGTCAAACTGGTCCACGAGGCAAAATCGAGAAGAATCGCGTACGCCAGAAACGACTGATTCTGTTGCTGGCGTGCCCAGGCTTCCAGATTGGCCAACAGCGCCGGGCCATTGACCTCCACCTGCGCGAGCGTACCGGGAGCCGGTTTGGCCACCGGACGACGGACATTGTCCGGCGCCGTGGCATTGTGCAGAAACACTTGAAGCACCAGCGGATCGGGCGCCAGGGCTATTTTGTTCCCCACCTCGGCCATCCAGAACCGCCGCGGCCCCACCATCAGGGAATACGCCGGAACCCCCGCCAGGTGCGAGGAAGCGATCCCGGGAGTCCCCAGAAACGGCTGAAAAAGCGCCAGGAGAATCGGGTCGGGCGAGTTGCGCTCGACCACGATCAGCGACCGCCACTGCCCGCTTTTCTCGTCCAGTTCCAAGAGCCAGATTCCGGCCCGCTGGACACTGTTCGCAATGGCGTCCAGATTCTCGGGTTTCGTCTTCAAAACGCCTGCCACTTCCCCCAGCAACTGCTGGCGGAACGGAGCGGTCAGAACCGGTTTTTCCTTTTCCGCGGCATTCGGATCCGGCGCCTGTTTGGCTCCCGCGGCGTGGCGCGTGATCGTCCGGATCACGGTTTCCTGCAACGGGTCGGATTTCTGAATGAAGCTCCGCACCGCCCGCGCATCCACTTCAATATAAAGCGGAGCGGGACGCGCAATGTACTGTCCCAGCGCTGGGCCGGCAGGCGATTGAGCGGTTTGTTCCGAGGGCGCTCCGGTCAAGAGAATTAAAACAAGGATCTTCCAGACCAAGGTGACACTGCTGGCGGCTGCTTCCATGAAACCCATCTCCCGCTTTCACGCATCGGCCCCGAGGCCTTGCGTGGAATTCGACGGGCGGGGTCCCGGGTCAATCGAACAACACCGGAACACCCGCCCTGTTTCCTACTCATCGCATCGGGAACCTACGACCGCTCAGTAGGAACTCCTCATTGCCCCAACACTGAAGGCGGTTCCCGAGGTGGCATGGGCGTCTCGCCCATGACGAGGTTGGTTCGTATTACCCCCCCGGCGGGGTTTTCGGAACCCGTAACCCGTTTCGGTACATACACGCGATCATTGGGAACCTCTTTCACGGGCGGGACGCCCGTGCCACCTCAGGGAACTCCCCGTATTTTGCCTGGACAATGAGAAGTTCCCGCAATCGCTCAGTACCCCATGCGCTTCAGAATGGCCTCGGTCGTGAAACCGAACTTCTTCGCCACTTCCTTGCTCGGAGCGCTGGTGCCGAAACCGTGCATGCAGACGGTCTGTCCTTCGCGTCCGATGTACTTGTACCAACCGCTGTCCACGCCCGCTTCCAGCGCCCAGCGTTCCTGAATGTCGCCCCCGAGCACCGAATCCTGATAGGCCTTATCCTGTTTGTCGAAAATCTCGCACGAAGGCATTGAGACCACGCGCACCGATTTTCCCTTCTCAACCAGGGCCTTGGCCACATCGAGCGCCAGAGAGACTTCCGAACCCGACGCGATCAGGAGGTAATCCACCTTCGCGCCCGATTCCTTCAAAACCACATAACCGCCACGCCCCACGCCTTCCGAGGTGGGACGGTTGGCGGCTTCCAGGTCCGGCAGATTCTGACGCGACAGACACAGCGCCACCGGCCCCTTCGCCTGCGCGATGGCATAGGACCACGCGCCCTTGACTTCATTCACGTCCGCCGGACGGATCACCGTCAGCCCCGGAATCAAGCGCAACGACGCCACCTGTTCGATGGGCTGATGCGTCGGACCGTCCTCGCCGACGTGGAAACTGTCGTGCGTGAACTGATACACCACCTTCACTTCCATGAGCGCGGCCATGCGGATGGCGTTGCGCATGTAGTCCGAGAACGTCAGGAACGTCCCGCAGAACGGCAGCATCATCCCCTGCTGCGCCATACCGGTGTTCATCGCGCTCATTGAGAATTCACGCACGCCGAACTTCACGTTGCGCCCGTTGTAGTTGGCCGCCGACACCACGCCCCCGGCCTTCATCGCCGTCAGGTCCGAACACGAGAGGTCCGCCGACCCGCCCACCAGGAACGGAACCAGATTGCACAGGCTCTGCAAGACCACATTCGAGGACTTGCGGCTGGCCGCATTGGCCTCGACCGCGATGGCGCGCACCTGCTCGTCGAAATCGGCGGGCAGCGCCTTGGTCTGGAAAGCCTTCCACTCGACGACCTTTTCCGGATTGCTCGACGCCCACTGCGCGAAGCGCCGGTTCCAGTCGGCCTCCAGAGCGGCCAGATCGTCCAGGCGCAAACGCGTATAGTCGTACACGTCGCCATCAATCACAAACGGCTCGGGCGAAGCGCCCAGGGCTTCCTTGGTCAGACCGATTTCTGCCGTCCCCAGAGGCGCGCCATGCGCCTTGTGCGAACCGGCCATGTTGGGGGAACCCTTGCCGATAACCGTCTTGGCGATAATCAGACTGGGTTGTCCCTTGCGGGTCCGGGCCGCCTCGACCGCCGCCTCGATCTGCTCCAGATCGTGGCCGTCAATCTCCGTCACACTCCACCCATACGCCCGGTACCGAGCCGCGGTGTCGTCGCCGAAACACTCACTGGTCGGCCCATCGAGACAGATGCTGTTCGAGTCGTAGATCACGACCAGGTTGTCCAGTTTCAGATGCCCGGCCAACGAAGCGGTCTCCGCCGTGATCCCTTCCATCATGCACCCGTCGCCACACAAGACGAAGAACTTGGAATCGAGCAAACCGGCCTGCTCGACCCCGAAGCGCGCCGCGATCATTTTGTTGGCCAGCGCCATCCCCGCGGCGTTGGCAAAACCCTGGCCCAGCGGGCCTGTCGTGGTTTCCACCCCGTCCGTCCACCCATACTCCGGGTGCCCCGGCGTTTTGGATTCCATCTGGCGGAAACACTTGATTTCCTCGATCGGCAGATCGTAACCGCTCAGGTGGAGACAGGAATAGAGCAACATCGAACCATGCCCGGCCGACAGGACAAACCGGTCGCGCCCCTGCCATTGCGGGTTGACGGGATTGTGCCGCAACCCTTTTCCGAAAAGATAGGCGCCGATTTCGGCACACCCCAGGGGCAACCCCGGATGACCACTGTTCGCGGCTTGAATGGCATCCATCGAGAGGATGCGGATGGCTTGGGCCATTTGCTGCAACTGCTGCTTTTCCTGGGGATTCATCGTTTCTCTCCTTTTATATTGTACGACACCTGCTTCATACTTTCGCCAGGAAGCAGGATTGGACTCTCACCCGGACACAGAAATGTCCCACCTCGCATTTCATACTCGTGTAAAGAATCCCACTCCGACCGACAAGACCATACTCGCGCAGGAGGTGGGGTTCGGCCGTTTCGCACACAGGCGCGGTATGCGGACACATTCTGGAGAGAGCCGGAACTCTTGTCAAGGCGCAATAACACCCTGTCGCGTGAGAATTTGGAACGGCGGAGGACTCGAAAGGGTTTTCAGGATGATTCACTCTGGGCGGTCAACGCCAGATGCGCCGCCGCGCGGAAGACATCGTTCAGGTACAAAACCCCCGCCACCCGGTTGTTGTCCAGAACGGGCAGGCATTGCAACTCGCGGCTCTGCATGAGCTGAATCAGTTTGGGAAGCCGATCGGTCGGCGTGGCAAAAGTCTGATCCTGTTTCATCGCCTCGCTCACAGTCATGTCCAATCGCTCGGGCATGGCCGCCAGCAGTTTTTCCTCGAACACCTTCGGATCGGTGAGCTGCGCATCGTCGAACGCCCAGTCCGGCACCAATGCCTTGAGCAGATAGTGCAGACTCAGCGTCCCCGCAAAAGTGCCATCCAGATTCAGGATGACGAACACACGCGGGCCTTCACTGCGCGAAGTGGGCGAAAGCAGGATCGCGAGCGCCTCGCGCAGCGTGTGGGTCGTCCCCACACGCAGGAAAGAGGTTTTCATGAGATCGCGGGCGATAATATTATCTGTCATTCCATGCTCTTTTCAGAGGCGGAATCCCTCCTCCGCCCCGTTTCATACACTATTGATGAACCTCGTCTTCGGGATGCGGCGCCACCGGCATCAAAATCCGTCCCAGGCCCAGCAAAAGATCGTGCTGTCCGACACTGCCCGTCGCGCGCCCCCCATCGTCGAGAATTGGGAGAACCTGCATGTCGCGTTTGACCGATTCCGCCACCAGCAGAACAAGTGGGGTGTCGAGCGGACACTTGGGCAGATAGGTGCCGCAAATTTCCTGAATCGGCAGATCGAAACACCGTCCAAACCGTCGGCCCAGTTCCGCGTCGTCCAGTTGTTCCATCTCCTCGGGGGTCAGATCCTGGGTCATGGCTTCCAGAAGCCGCCAAGGCGACAACTGTCCGGCCAGTTTCCCCTCGCGGTCTTGCAGAAAAAGCGGGTGAGGTTCCAGGGTACTGTGAACTTTGTTCATTTCCGACAAAAGCCAGATGGCCTCCCGCACCGAGTGCCCGATACCGAAACGGATACACTGGCGCGAAATCAACTCGCGCGCCGTGGTCCGGCCGGTTTCCAGTTTGGGTGTCAGAGGAACGGTCGGATGCTCGCGATGGAGTTCCATCTCGACAATCGCCCGTCCCCGCGCCAGCGACAGTTCCGTGGACTGGAACAACGTGTTGTCGGCATAAAACAGGTTCTGCTCGCCAATCTGCTCGCGCAGGCCCGAGCGGGTCAGAAGACCCTCGAGACTCTTTTCAATCCCACAGGCCACCAGATAGATGTTGCGGTCGCGCAGGTACTGCCAGAAGTGCTCCAGAATAGCCATGGCCGAACTGCCCACCGCGCGCAACCGCTTCATTCTCAGAATCACCACCCGCGTCTGCGGGCTGAGCGCCTTTTGTAACTCCAGATCCAAATTTTCCACGGCGGCGAAGTGCAGGTCGCCCTCAATGTTGACCAACACGATCGGCGAAGGAAGCGCCTGATCGAACGGCACTTCCTCGAAACGCCCCGGCCCGCGCGGCACGAGCAGGGTCAGGTCCGGACGACTCGTCACGCGCAACAAAAATACAATCGAAAGGAACACCCCGACAAAGATCGCATATTGCAGGGGCAAAATAAGGGTCGCGGCCAGGGTGGCCAGAAACACCGAACGCGAATCGCTCCCCGATTGCATGACCAGCGCCAACCGCCGCCGGTCCGTCAGGCGGAACGCCACCACCAGGATCACCCCCGCCAAACTAGCCTGGGGGATATAGTCCAGCATCGGCGCGCAAACGAGCAGTACCACCAGCGTGAAAACACTCGACAGAATCGGCGCCACACGGGTCCGCCCTCCCGACTCGAAACACACCGCCGAGCGGGTGAACGACCCCGCCGCCTCAAAACTCTGGAAGAAGGGTCCCAGAATACTCGTCACCCCCTGGCTTACAAAATCCCTTGAAAAATCCACCCGCTGCCCCGAGCGCACCGCCACCGCCCGCGCCGACGAGGAGGTCTGAATCAACCCCATGAACGCCAGAGCGATGGCGCCCGGGGCCAGCGCTTCCACCAGACGCCAGTCAAAATGCCCCGGAGTCAGGAGAAGGGGCACATGGAAAAGATCCCGCAGCGACAAGTGGATGGATTGAACATCCCGCAGCAAAGGAACGCGCCACCGGTAATCCGCATCGCCCAACCCCCACACATACGCAACCGCCGTCGCCAGAACCAATCCAAACAACGGACCGGGAATCTTCTGGTTGATGCGCCGCATCAACACGATAACCAGTGCGGTGCAGAGTGCGATCCCCACCGCAGCCGGATTCGTGCTCGGCAGCGCATGCAGGGCCTGAAAGAGCATGCCGAAAAACGTATTGGAAGGATCGTGGGGCAAACTCAACCCCAGCAGATTTTTGAGCTGACTGGCCGCGATCAGGATTCCAGAACCCGCCATGAACCCGACCAGCACCGAATTCGACACGTAACGCATCATCGCGCCCAGCCGCAACACCCCGAACAACAGTTTGGCAATACCGGCGATAAACGTCAGCAGCAGGATAATCTCGAGCGGGTCATATTGACCGACAAAAGGCGCCGCCACGGAAAACAGGATCAGGCAGCTCGAGTTCGTCGGCCCGGTCACCAGGTGGCTCGAACTGCCGCACAGAGACGCAAAAATGGCGGCGAAAATCGAGGTATAAAGACCGTAAATGGGAGGCAGACCCGCCAGCATGGCAAAGGCCATCGCCTGCGGAATCCCCAGAATCGCCACCGTAAAACCCGACACCGCATCGTCACGCAAGGTGGTCTTCAGATAGTGGGAAACGCCGGACAGAACAGACGCTCTGCGGGGACACTCGGAAGAAGGGAGTGGGGGATCGGAATCGGGCATATACGGATACAAACAATCTCAAAGGAAAAAATCCGGGAACACCAGAAGCGCCCGATTATTCATGTGGAAAAACGCGCGTATTTTCTCAACGCACGGCCTTTGGAACCGAAAAGCCATACACAAACAACAATACCAAGAAAGAGTGACGGTTGCCTATAAAAAACAACCGCCTCCCCAGTGGAAAATCTGGAGAATCCTGCCTGTGAGAGAGAAATGGGCGACTCGCAAAATCGAGATCGAAGACTTCGAAAACGGCCCCAAGTCGAATCTCCCCAAAACCGACACAAAACGCAACTTGGGGATTCTCCTGCTTGGCACGACAGAGAGGTCGGGATTTTCAGCGAAGTCGTTTGATCAAACGGGTATGATGCCGGGCGAAAAGTCGAAAAATACGGGCAAAGTAGGGGAAGAAAGAAATTCGGTTCAGGGAATCGGTCAGACAAGCCCGGTCCCCAAATTCCGGTTGGGTGATCGCTTTTAAGTAGTGCCAAGGAGCAGACCCGGTCGAAATTCGTTTTGCCTGCGAAGTGGCTAGTGCATCATGGTATCGGACGTATTGCAACCACTCCCGGTAGCCTGGTAGGCTGAAATTGTCGCGAAACAGACGCCCTCGTATCAATGCCGTCCTAGCTTGGATTTCCGGTTCGGCAGGGAAGAATTCTTTGATCGAGGGTGGTGTCTTGATGTCGAAAAGAGTTTCACAGAGGTAAAAAGCTACTGCCAGAGCGGGGATAGTTTGTATTTCCCGTGCCCGAGTGGCTATTAGGTTCCAGTCTAGTGACCAAGATCCCTCTACAACCCTTACGAAGTCAATCAGAAAACGCATGTACGCCCATTGGTGTTTTTCGCCCCCGTGTAGAACCATATAGAGAAACGAGTCTTCTGGAGACAGAGTTTGGAACAAATTTTGTCCCAGAGATACGGCAACCGTTCGGTTCCACAGGTCGTTGGACCAGGAGTCGTAGATGGCCGAATGGGTGGGCATGAAACGCCAATGGAGTTCCACGCGGATCTGCAGGGAAGAGTGCCGGAATCCGTATTCCCAATGTGCTTCGAGATGCATTTTTTCAGTTTCTACATCCATTACCGGGTCGGGGTTGTAGCCGAGTTTTAGAAGCATTTCTTTGGTTTTATGAATATCTTCTGGGCGGATCATTAAATCCAGATCGGCGATCCACCGAAGCGCGATGTTTTCATAAAGACTTTTTGCCCACAAGGGGCCTTTGAAAGGGATACAGGGGATACCCTGTTCAGAGAACCGAAGGAGAAGATGGTGTAGTTCTTTGATTAGATTCAGGTTACGCCATTGGTTTGAAACGAATTCTTGGCGAAGAATTTGCATGGTATCTGTAGGAATTCGATCATGGAAATGGGGCGATAACCGGTGAAAGAGCAATGCGTGCTGCTGGTGAAACTCGGAGAGGCGGAGCAGGCGATCCCAGTCGAATGGACCGCTGAGACATTGGTCGAGAGCTGAGTTCAGAGCATCGCCTTTTTGTCCTCCTGCGCACAGAAGCAATAATCTGGCTTCAGGAGAAAGACCCGGTGAGGTTGCGTTTTCTTGAGGGGAGGCCATTCACTATCCTTGGAAACAGGGCGGTTACTTGACCCTGTCAGCATTTATTGCCCTAAAACCGGTTCGTGTGTCAAGGGGACTTTCGTGGGGTCTTCGTTTCATGGGGTGTCCAGATCCGCCTGGATGAGATCGAGCAGTTCCGGCAAATCCTCCAGCGACTCGCTCCGCACAAGCCTGCGCAGCGAAGCGGTTCGGGCGAGTGTGGCGCTTTGTTCCAGAAAGGCGGTTGGATTTTGCGCCCGCAGGGCGTCCAGGCCAAACTGAACCATGTACCAGTGGGGGAGGATTTCCCGGATGGCGCGGGCCACTTCGATCGGCTCGATGGCGATTCGTTCCCCTTTGTCAAGGAGGTAGATTCGTTTGAGTGGACAGGGGGTTTGCGCGATACTGTCGTGGACATAAAGACTGTGTTTGCGCAGGGCGGGGTGGAGGTCGCCCTGTACGACCGGTTCTTCGCCGAGATACAGGGAGGAATCGGGCATGAGTTTCAGACGCGGGAACGTCGGTTGAACCCACAACTGGCCGTCCACGGAACGGATAGCCAGAATGTCATCGGTGAGGATTTTGTGCCCGCGCGCCTGAAAAGCGGCGGTGAAGGTGGATTTCCCGTACCCCCTCGATCCCATGAAGGCCACCGCGCCTCCCGAGACGACAGCGGCGCTGGCGTGGAAGGTGTAATAGCCGCGTTGGTGGAGCAGAACCCCCATCACGACCCCCAGCAGGAAGATGCGGATGACCTCCTCGGTGGCATTCGGGAAGGGGTCTATCTGGATGGAGGCGCCGTTGGTGACCAGAAAACGGGCGATGTAGGGGATTTCGACAAAGAGCCCCGGATTCCGAACCTCGAACTGCATGAGCGGTTGTTCGGGGGACTGGGGACTGGGAAGAACGGTTCCAAACCCGATGGTCAGGTCCACAGCCGAGGTGGCTCCGGACGGGGTGAGTTCCGGGATCGGGAAAGAGGAGGCGATTTGAAGCCCGAAGGCCGAATAGGGATAGGGAAAACCGGTTGAGATCGTTTCAGACATGAGAGGACTTTGTGCGATCCTTTGCGACTGTAGTTTTCCCTTTCCCCCCGCGAATCTCGCGGGGGGAAAGGGAAAGGGGTTTCTCTCTGGAAGAATTTCCGCGGAGAAGGGCGCTTTGTTCGTCACACCTTTTCGGGAACCACAAAGGGTTCGCGGTAGTTACGGGTGATCATCGCGTTTGCCACCAGATCCATGTTGGGATCGTTTCCGGCAAATCGTTCGGTCTTGGAATCGAATTTCAACCAGGGCCCCAGGGTCGCCAGATTGACGCCGAGGTCCACATTGTTGGCGGCAAGGTGAGCTTTGAAACGCTCGAAGGTTTCAATAGCCACTTCCCCCCTGTCCTGGATGGATTCCCGGATATCTTTTTCTTCCGTCAGGGTTCCCAGGCGGTAGGAGGCGTTCGCCGTGTGGCAGAGAGCGCTCGAGATGTGTCCGCCCTCGATGTCGGCATGGAGATCTTCATTTTTTCGGCTGCGCACGGCCGCGATGAAATTGTCCTGATGGGCTCCCACGCCTTCGGCCGAGAACTCCTTGATGACTTTCCCATCCTTGTCATAGGCTTTCCCGCTGCCGTCGTGACCGCAGCTGAAGTAGCCGCCCTCGCAATGGATGATGTTGCCCGTTCGTACGCCTTTATAATGCGTGACTTCCTTCATGCCCGCCTTCATGGGAAGGCCATAAACCTCGAAAATCAGGGGGATGGGATAATCATGAATGACGATCTGGGTGTTGGCCGTGTTGGCGTCGTCCTGGTAGCCGAAACGTCCGCCGATGCTCAGGACGCGCGGCGCGAAATCTTCATACCCCAGGACCCAGCGGGCGATGTCCATCTGGTGGATACCCTGATTGCCGATGTCCCCGTTCCCAGTGTCGTAATCCCAGTGCCAATCGTAGTGAAGTTGTTTGCGCATGAGCGGCTTGAGGGGCGCCGGTCCAGTCCACAGGTCGTAATCGAGGCGAGCGGGCGGTTTCTGCGGCCCTTTTACCTGGCCGATGCTGTCTCGGAATTTGTAGCAAAGACCGCGGGCGCAAACGATCTTGCCGATGTTGCCGTCTTTGATCCACTGAACCGCCTCCATGTACCCCTGGGAGGAACGTAGCTGGGTTCCGATCTGGACGATGCGTTTGTATTTCCGGGCCGCCTCGACGAGTTTGCGCCCTTCCCAGACGTTGTGGGAACAGGGTTTCTCGACATAGACGTCCTTGCCCGCCTGACAGGCCCAGATAGCCATCAGAGCGTGCCAGTGGTTGGGGGAAGCGATGGAGATCGCGTCGATTTCCTTGTCTTCCAGGAGTTTTCGGATGTCCTTGAATTTCTTGACCTTGGCCCCTTTTTTCTCAACGTCGGCCGCTTTTTTGTCCAGGACGTCCTCATCGGCATCGCACAGGGCGACCAGGCGCACACCGGGGATTTTCAGATAGCGGTCAATGTGTCCTCCACCCTGGCCGCGAATACCCACCACTGCCACCCGCACCGCGTCGTTGGCGCCGACCGGTTGGGTTTGATCCGCCGCGCGGGCGCTGGAGTAACTCTGAAGCAGAATGGAACCTGCTGCGGAAGCCATCGCGCCTGTTTTCAGAAAGTTCCTGCGATTCAGATTGTTCATTCTCTATCCTCCTCAAACTGAGCCGATCACTCGGCAATTTGGTTGACCCCGGAATTGTGAGGGTGTTTTCTCTCCCGAGAATTTCTTCACCCGTTTCTGGCTGCGCATTCCCCTGTTCTCAAAAGACTCCGTTGCGCGATTATGTTGCGCGGTTGGACAGCGGATTTCAAGTTAAAATGGTACCATTGGAGGACTTTTTCTTGGTCATGCTGAAATTTTTGGGAAAAACTGTGTAAATTTTCCTTGCATCGACCAGCCTTTTTTGAAATTAGTCTATGCGATGGTTCCATTGGGCTTACTGGAGTATCTCGCATGCAACATGTCGCCATGGTCGTTCTTTCCCGGTATCCTCGCGATCCGCGGGTGCGACGCGAAGCCGAGGCCCTCGAACGCCACGGTTTCGCGGTGGACGTTTTCTGCATCCGCAAAGGGGACGAAAAACCCGTCGAACAGTTCGGCAATGTGACCGCCTACCGCATCACCGAGGCGCGCGAAAAAGAAAGCATTCTCCCCTATCTGTGGTTTTCGCTCGTCTTTCTCTTCCAGAGTTTCCGGGCGCTTCTGCGTTATTCGAAGCAAACTCCCTATCAACTCATCCAGTTTCACAACATGCCCGACTACCTGATTCTGGCCGGCCTGTGGCACAAAATGCGTGGGGTACCGCTCCTGCTCGACCTGCACGACCTGATGGTCGAACTTTACAAGTCCCGGTGGGGCAAGTCCCCGGTGTCCTTTCTGCTTCCTCTGGTCCGATTCATCGCGGGAATTTCGCACCGGCTGGCCGACCGCCTCATCACAACCAGCTACGGGTTCCAGAACTGTCTCCTCAAACGTGGCATCCCCCAGGAGAAAATCACGCTGGTGCTCAACTCCGCCGACAACCATATCTTCCAGCGGAAACCGCGTGAGTACAACCGCTGCGACCGCAAGGTGCGCCTGTTGTACCACGGCACCGTCGCCCACCGCTTCGGCATTCACACGGCCATCGAGGCGTTCGCCCTGATCCACAAGCAACTGCCCGAGAGCACGTTCCAGATCTACGGGTTGAGCTACATGTCGGACTATACCCAGGTTCTGGAATCCATCATCGAGCGTGAGGGATTGAAAAACCACGTCTTCTTGAATCAGGCCCAACCGCTCGAAACCATCGCCCGCGTCATCGGCGACGCGGACATCGGCATCGTACCCTACCTCAGCGATCCGTTCATGGACATTGCCCTTTCGACCAAGTCGTTCGAGTATGTCGCGATGGGGTTGCCGGTCGTCGCGTCACGACTGCCGTCCATCACCTCGATCTTCGGCGAGGAGAGCGTGAGCTACTACGAGGCCGGGAACCCGCAGAGCATGGCCGACCAGGCGCTCGCCCTGTGCGCCGACCCCGAACGCCAGCGCGTTCAGGCCGAAAACGCCCTGCGCACCTACGAGGGTGTCGCCTGGCCCATCATGGAAAAACGGTATGTGGACTTGGTGCGGGACCTGATCGCGGGCAGCAAGGCGCGCGCATGATCTACGTGGCCGTCTTCGCCGTCCTGCTGGTTGTTTTTGCCGCGTTCCACATTGTCCTACCCTGGATGGTCCGCAACATTTTCAGAAGCAGATTCCTCAAGCGGGTGCGATCTAGTGGGTGTGTGTGTCTGACGTTCGACGACGGCCCCCACCCGGAGGCCACGCCGCGCATTCAGACCCTCTTGGACCAGGCTGGAGTCAAGGCCACCTTTTTTGTCACCGGCGAACACGTTGAGCAGTACCCCGATCTGGTCCACAATCTCATCGCCAGCGGTCACGAGATCGGCGAGCACAGCTATGGCCATAAGCATCCGTGGGAAAGCGGTCCGTTCAACACCCTGTGCGACATCAAGCAGACCGAACGGGCGTTGACTGGGACACTTGGCCCCGGCATAGCCCTTTACTTCCGTCCCCCCTTCGGCAAACTCAATTTTGTCACGATGCTCTACACCCTGCTCCGGCGGCGTCCACTGGCATTCTGGAACATCAGCCCCTGGGACTTTCGCCAGCCATCATCTCAGGCGATTGTAGACCACATCCTGTCCCACCTCTCTCCCGGCTGTGTGATTCTCCTGCACGACGGGCGCTATCAAGCCCACATTGCTAACAACAGCGCCAACCTTACCGTCGAAGCGGTCGAAATCCTCCTCAAAGAATTCGCCCAACGCAACATCCACCCCGTCACCCTCAGTGAGGCACTGGGGAAGGAGTCGTGCGTGTAGGCGATCAGTAGGTCCACCCGTGATTAAGGAGGCGACCGAATAGCGCGGCAGGGGCCGGTCGAAACTGTGAAGTTCCCCCCGAAAACTGGACAGGCCTTTAAGGTGGTATTCTGTTAGGCTTGTGTCCAGGAAGGAGTGGGGAAAATGAGCGAAAAGAGGCGACGTTTCAGTGCGTCTTTCAAGGCGGAGGTGGCACTGGAGGCAATTCGCGGCAAGCGGACGATCAATGAGATTGCCAGCGAGCGCGGCATCCATCCCCACCAGGTGGTGATGTGGAAGAAGCAGGCGGTGGAATCCCTGAGCGGGGCTTTCGCCGACCGGCGCAAGCGGCCGGGAAAGGAGGCGGAAGAGACCAGCCAACTCTACGAGCAGATCGGACGGCTCAAGGTGGAACTCGACTGGCTAAAAAAAAAGTGCGGCGCTTGACCCCGGCCAGGCGCGGGCGCTGGTGGAGCCGGGGCACGGGGAACTGGCCATTTCGCGCCAGTGCGCCCTGCTCGGTCTGCCGCGCTCGACCTACTACTACCAGCCGGTGGAACGCGACCCTCAGGAGTTGGAACTGATGCGCCGGATCGACGAGATCTACACCTGCTTTCCGTTCTACGGTTCGCCCAAGATGACCGCGCACCTCTCGCGCACCCTCGGCCAGCCGATCAACCACAAGCGGGTCGAGCGGCTCATGCGGGTGATGGGGTTGCGGGCCGTGGCGCCGCGCAAGGGCCTGAGCCACAGCGCGCCGCAGCACAAGAAGTACCCGTATTTGCTGCGGGATCTGCCGATCGTGCGCCCCAACCAGGTCTGGGCGTCCGACATCACGTACATCGGCCTGGCGGGCGGTTTTCTCTACCTGACGGCGGTGATCGACTGGTTCAGCCGTTACGTGCTGGCGTGGCGGCTCTCGAACTCGCTCGACACCTCGTTTTGCGTCGAGACTCTCGACGAGGCGCTGCGTCTGGGGTGTCCCGATATTTTCAACACCGACCAGGGCGTGCAGTTCACCAGCGGGGCGTTCACGAAACGGCTGGAGGAGAGCGGCATCCGGATCAGCATGGACGGGCGGGGCCGCTGCTTCGACAACATCTTCACGGAACGCCTGTGGCGCAGCGTGAAGTACGAGGAGGTGTACCTGTGCGAGTATGCGGACCCGCCCGCTGCGGACAAGGCGCTCGGGGCGTACTTCCGATTCTACAACACGCAGCGGCCGCATCAGTCGCTTGGCTACCGCACGCCCCAGGAGGTTCACTGGGCGAACGGCTTTGAGACTGCGAAGCAGCAAAACAGAGATTTCGCTGACCAAATGAATTGATCCGATCAGCGCCGAATGGTAGGTTAAAGATGCCCTCAAAACGACGCGAAGGGGACGGGACGCGGGAACCGACCCCGACCGCCCCTTCCGTCAAATAAGCGAGAAAAAAACATGATCGGGTCGTCAGGCGTCACACCTTAATCCTACCCGATCCCTGTCCAATGGACGGGGGGAACCTCACTGGATGTGTCGGCCGTGCTGGATTTATTCTGGTTTGTTCTTTTTCCAGGGTAAGGAATTCTTCAGTCTTTGCATCTGTTCCTTGCGCATGTATTCGATCACCTCTGCCGGGACAACGTATTCCATTCCTTTCAGCATTGCGTATAGATACCCTGCCGTCCGATACAGACTTGCCAACGGGGAAGAACGCATCCAGGAAAAGAATCTTGCCGCTTGGAAAAGCGGGGAGTAGCCGTTGGTGTATTCCATAATGCCACGCCGAAAATTGGCTTTCAGGAAATGGACTTCGGCCGTTCCGGTGGTTCTGTGGTGAAATGCGGGGATATCGCGGAGAGTTCGAACTTTCCATCCTTTCATGCGAACCATCACCTCGGCGATCATATCAACTCCTCCTCGAGGCAATGGCAGATAGCCGCCAATACTCTCATAGACTTCACGGCGAAAGAATTGAACGGCACCCGCAACACTCCTCTCGCGATTGTGTTTTCTTGGCAACCATTCCCCTTGTATCTGTTCATGAATTGCCCCACCAGCCAGACCTAGCCCACTGTCTCTGCTAAAATTTCCGAGAATTTCAACAAAGTAATTGGGCTGGAAAGAAATATCTGCATCCAAGTTTCCAATGAAATCATATTCTATATTATTGGCAGCGGAAACACCCTCCCTTATTGCATATACCTTGGATCCGAAGTTTCGATTTTCTCCCGGTTCTCGTCTAAGAAGTTGAATAAAAGGGTACTTCTGCACATAACTTTTTACAATTTCATCTGTTCGGTCGGTCGAACCATCACTGACAATCACCCATTTCTCAGGAGGATACTCCTGTTCAACCACAGCCTTAAGAGTAACCTCAATATACTGTTCCTCGTTTCTGGCGGGCGTTACAAGAACATATTTATTTCTATTGATCATGAGATTTTTCTTCCCAAATCTATTTGATTCTTACTGAAATTCGGCAAAAACTGTGCGCAATTTTCCTCGTGCAGTCCTCTCCAACGTAGGCACCACTTGGATATCAAGCGCAATTTCTGATCCAAGATGATGTCTAACCACCTTGCGAATAAACATCTGGTTGCTTTCTCCTAATCCCCTTGGGGCAAGAACTCTGATTTCGAGTTTATCTGTTGCACGCTGAACAATCTGGTACCCGTCAATCTCGTTAATGTCGGGTATTTCTTCAAAGAACTGTAGAAAACCGACGCCGGTAATACTCCGACCGTTTGAGAATGTCAGCAAATCCCCCGTCCGTCCTACAACTTCACGGATAACCGGGAACGGAATTCCACAAGAACATGATGAATCCTGAAGACACACACGATCTCCATTCTGATATCGAATGAATGGAGAAGACATATTCCAGAGATTTGTAATCATGAACATCCCGGTATCTGAACCAGCTGCATCGGAGACTTCAAGAATAGATTCAATATCGTTGTAGTGGAAACCCTGTCGGAGTGAACACTCGTACGACAAGACTCCTCCATCATTACAACCGAATTCATTCAATACCTGACACCCAAAGATGCGTTCTATATTCTTACTATACTGAGGTAGCAACATTTCGCCGGTCGAAATAACTGCTTCCAGTTTAGGATTCAACTCCATCGCCTCCAAGAGGCAGGCAAACTCATTGATCATGGAGGGGAATCCGTAAAGATATTTCGCCCGATGCTTCATCATTTTCTCTGCGTAATCCCGCGCGATTTCTTCATTAAACCGAATTCCCGCTAAACGGATTGAGTTTGAAAGGAAGCCCCGCAACTGCCTTTTCAAAGGTACATGCCGTTGGGAAGGGTCCACGCTGAGAGCGGAAGCCCATATAGACACAAGGGGATCACCGAAACAGTATCCGGCCAATCCCCATCCCCACTGCACGAATGCTCCCCGAAGCGCTTCCAGTTCCAGATCCTGACAATACGGCATCGGAACGCCCGTAGTACCACCTGTCGAATGGGATTTATGTGGGATTTTATCAATACAGGTTGGCTTGATCCGTGACAGATTCGCACGAAAAACCAGTTTATCTATTACCGGATACGTGGATAGTTCCTCAATTGCGCCCAGAGGTTTGAAACGGAGTCCGTGATCCGCCCAGAATTCCCGATAAAAAGGGCTGTACTTCCAACAAAATTCCAACAGGGAATTTAGACGATCCAGACGCCAGCGTTCTCGCTTCTGCGGGTCCCACGCCATCGTTTCGTCAAGAAAACGTTTCTTTCCCCAAATATCAATCCCATACAACCTAAATACAGGTGGGGAAATTAATCGCAGTACTGAAGGTAAGGCATCTCGATATCCAACCATTCGAAACCTCCCAAAATATTTGAAGCAATCTTAACTTTTTCCCTTTCCTGCGTGGGCGGAACAACCCACTTTACTATCTCTCTTTTTCGCCCTCTTGTCCGGAAATAAGCCAGCGAAGAAATTGCCAATGCCTTTGCAAATGGTACAAATTTGCTTCATTTTGTTGACACAATAGTGACAATAGTCCGTATCCGAATATACGTACACTGTGATGGACAACCGCGAGAAAAACATACAAGATAGTAGATATTGTTCCATGATTTTTTTCCCAGAGTCGCAAGGCCGCTTTATGCATCTCAACGAAATATTTTGTGGGTTTTATTCGAGAACTACCTCCCCCGTGATGGATAGATTGCGCTTCAGGGTAAAAAACCACTTTCCATCCATTTTCAATAAAACGGTTGCACCAGTCAATATCTTCTCCATACATAAAAAAACTTTCATCAAGCAAGCCGATTTCTTCGACAGATTCTCGTCGAGCAAGCCAGAAACATCCTGTCAAAGCCGATACTGTTCGAATTTCGTCATGAGCCCACTCTTCCATGCGACTGTCGGCAAACCTGGACGACTTCGGAAAAAGGCGATTAAGAGCCAAAGCTGTACAAAAACAAGTCCATAAGGTAAATGCTCTACGGCAGGATGGCTGAAGCGAACCGTCTGTATTAAGAATACGTGGTCCTGCAAGTCCAATTTCGGAATGCTTATCCATATAATGGATAAGCCGTTGAAAACAATCTGGAAGCACTTTGACGTCAGAATTTACAAATGCAAGGTAACGACCATTGGCATGTGTGATGCCTATATTATTAGCTTTGGCAAAACCCAGATTTTCGCCCGCTTCAATCACCCTCACATTGGGGAATTGCCTCCTGACCACCTCAACACTGTCGTCAACAGAACCGTTGTCGACAACAAGTGTTTCATATGACAGCCCACAAGATGTATCCTCAACAGATTGAAGGCACTCAATTAAGTACTCTCTAGTATTCCAGCTAACTATGATAATCGACATGTCCATCATAAATGTTCCCCCTGATGATATCGGGTTACTTTTTCTATTGGATGAAAATTCTTAACGTAAATAATTCCAGGCATATTACATGCAATACCAATGAGAAGCGAGAAAAGTTGGACCATTTGACTGATTTGAGCCACCGTCAATGTTCCTACACTCCAGCCGACCAATGCTGCAGTAAAACACCAGATCAACCATTGATCGTTTCTTCTTTGAGCAAGTTGGTAAGCCAGATTTAGGCGTTTGTAGTAAAGAACAGTCAGAGTTAGAAGTGGAATCAGTCCCATGAGACCATAGCGCATCAGAACACCTATGTACTCGCTTGTCATATCCTTGTGTTTCCAGTTAAACGGATCGTTGGGGTATCGTGGCTGGAGGCCCGCGAGCCCCCAACCGCAAATCCAGTGGCCGCGCATCCCGCCTCCGAATGCCTCCTCGTAAAGTTCAATACGATATTGAGCAGTTTCTCCACTGAACGCAAACCTTGTCAAAACGTCATAGAAATGTCTGTTCGAGTATAATTCAATAAAGATGCACAGGAATATAAACCCAGCCAGCCCCAATTTCCAGAAACGACGATATGGGTAGAATGCAACAAAACTTAATGCTGTAAAGATAGAGAATAAGGGTCCACTTGACATGGAAGATATTAAACCTAATAAGAGCAGGATGAAACCCGGAATAATAAGGTAGAGTGGCCATCCTTTTTTTTGCTTGATCAGAGTGAGACTCAGTGGAGATAGTGCGGCGAAGAACATTCCAAATCCGATGTATTGCCCGAATGTGACATCAGCCCGATATAACCCATGTCGAATAAGATTCTCACGAGTCCCCTCTGCCCAAATGCTGTCCCACGCGGCATAATTTCTCAAGAATCCCATTGGATTGTGCCAAGTGATGGATTGATATATTCCAAGTACGGCCAAGTACAATCCCGTCAGAAGAAGGCCTTTGAGAAATCGCATGAAGTCATCTTTGCTACGGATTATCAATCGAGCGGAAAAATAAGTCAGCATAACGTCGAAAAATGCCCCGCTTTGTCGAATCAGAAGCGCCGCAGTTGGTTCATTGTCAAAGAGAGCTATAGTTATAAATCCCCACATTGCCAGAAAAGCCGTATCTATGGGATTCCATTTAAATTGGCGAAGCCGGTGATAGCGCAGGACTAATTGCAGAAAAATGACCAAGATTAGGATTCTTGAGATAGAGAAATCCAATGTAACCAATTGCAGGGTTACGTACTGTGGATAGGCGAAAGTCCCTATACAATAAACAATAAGCCCCCCCACTGGTTTGAAGATGAGGATGAGAAGGCAACCGACAATTGCAATTGCTGCGGTTAGAGATTCCATATGCTGTACGATACACCTGTTACACATACCATATTGAATTGTTTCAACATCCATTATCGTTTGTTGCCTACAACTGTTGTGTCATTCCGATTCTCCCCTCTTCGAATATCTCATGCAGTCTTTCTTTTGCCAAGGGAATCTCCATTCTGAGTCTTTGTATCATATCGTGCCTCTGCTCAAGCAGACTCATGCAATTCTCGATCAAGTTATCGGTAGACCGTTCGCACATATTCAAAACCATATCTGCCATACCTACCGTTTCGAATACGCCTGCGAACTTGCGGCTGTACGCGAATCCCACGCAAGGAATCTCTTGAGACAAAGCAGCGATACAAGCATGCATTCGCGCACCCAGGAAAAAGTCGCAACGACCAATTATGGACTTGATTTCGCAGGGACCGTAGTTCCCTTCCAGCAGATGTACATTTCTGGAAATCCCCCCCTCGCGGGCAACCATCCAAACTTTTCGACAGGCGCCATTATCACCTTCATCCTGAGGATTTGAACCGAACGTGTGGGGAATCAGAAGAACTCGCGTCTTGGGACGGGATGCAAGTCGTTCAAGGAGCTCCTGACAGAGCTTCGGATAATCGCATCGCAACCCAAACATATTGTCCCGTGTGTATCCCCCCATGTAAAGCAAGCCGCTGATGTTGAGACCGACAAGACATGTCTCCGGAGATGGCTCGAGGGGGGGAGTGATTTCAACCTGAGACGGAGGAATTGCCGGCAAAGAGAAAGCCACATCGGGACACAGTTTTACGCGTGTTTCCTTCCCCTTGTCCCCCAACAATTGCCTAACAACCTCTTCGCTTCTGCGATCCCGCACCAGGATAAGTGGCGCTTGGCGTAAAATCCAGCGGGCTACCATGCGGCTGATTCTCGATCGAAACGGACCACACGTCTGTGGCAGCAAAACGACCCGTTTCCCCAACAGAAAGGCAACCAGGTATTCAGACGCGGCCAACAGGATGCGCTGGATACCATAAATATCGCTGAAACTGTCGCCTCCCCGGATATCCCCAATCAGGTCAGACTCGAACAGACTTCTGATCCAAGGCGTAAAGGAAACCAGACGCGAGCGCAAAGAAGAAACAGGTAACAATCGGTAGAGAAGGGCGGCGCCCAAAATCCAGAAACGATGCTCGCACAGGCGCGAGCGCGGCGACATACGACAGTTGACGACCTCTATCTCTTTCGTCGTGTCTGGAGAAACCGATATCAGCCGTTTCTCTCCACTCTTGTTTCCATACAGAAGGCGAATCTCGGCATTCGGAACGGCTGTGTGCAACAAGCCAATCAATGACAAAGTCAAGGCACTACAACCCATATTGCCTGTGTCCAAGCTTGCGCCGAATAGGCAGATTCGATAGGGTTTGGATTCACTGAATTGGCAATCGCTTTCCATAGTGTCTCGCGGTTCTATACAATATCTATTTCTTAAAATGCTGAACAAATGTCCGCATCTCTTGACGGAAAACAGGAAACAAAACCCACCCCGCACTCAAATTTAAGACAACCACTATTCCCGTAGCAAATAAAACTGTTGACCAACCTTGTGTGGGAACTCCCCAGTAGGTTAACAATCCCACCAAGAGAAATGTACCGATAAAATGCAGAATAGGCAAGCGTGCATCCTGTAAAACCTTTTCCTGCATGTGCGCCAAAGAGAACAGAGAGGCGGCTAGAGCCAACATTTCTCCCAGTAACGCGGCGACTGCAATTAGATAAAGATCCCATTTATTGATCGCCACGACGACTGCCAGCCCAACCCCCGAAAGTCGGAAAAAATTCGAGATCATCAAATTACTTGTGTTTGCCTTTGCCATAGAGGCTAAGTTGGGTGCGACCCGTAATAAACGTAGGGCCTGTCCTGCGGACAACCAGAGGAGGTAAACATGGGAAGTGGTTGCTTTTTCTCCATAGACCAGAAGGAGAAAGAAGGGGCCAGAGAGCACCACTAAAACCATGAAAAAAGAGGATACAATTGCGAGAGTTTGCAAGGAAAGAATGTACTTTGCACGAAAAGCCTCGGGTTCACCTTGGTGGCGGGACAACAGAGGGAGCATGATGGAGGAAAGCACCATGAGAAACATCATCCCGGGTTCTATGCTTAAGGTGACTGCCACATTGTATCCGGCCAGGTCGGCCATTGAGTATCCCGCTCCCACGGAAAATTGGTCCCCCTGGCGAATAGCAAATAGCAGAATCCCATTGATCAAAAGAGGCCAACTGAACGTCACGATACGCTGAACATACACAGGGTTCAAACTCCAACGGTAGGGACGGGTGGCCACAATATGAGTACCCAGAATAAACAGGGCCGTTTTGGCCAGAACCAGCACAAGAGGCGCTCGATAGTCGCCAAGCCAGAGCGTCAACGGTAGGGTGGCGGCCGTTACGATCAGTTGCGACACAATGTCCAAGGTCACTTGCGGGCCGAAACGCATCTCGCGCTGCATTCGACTGATGTCGAGGTGAGCCAGTCCAAGTAATAATGGGATCAATGCCAACCATTGAAAGGCATATTGACTCTCGGGAATATTAAAGAGGCGTGTGAGGGGAGAGGCGGATACATATGTTAGAATGGCGCCTAAAAGACCTGCCGAGAATTGAAAGAAATGCGCGGTTTTCTGGAAATGGGGATCATCACCGTCCCTGGCCTGAACAATAAGACGATTCACCGATATTTGACTCACAAAGCAGAACATAAACATCGTGATATTGAACGACGCGGCAATTCCAAAATCCGTTTTGGAAAGATATCGGAAAAGAATGACATTCTTGATGAATCCACACCCGTAAACAATGAGTTGAGAACCGCTGAGCAGAGAGGTGGATTTCAGTACTTTTGAACGGCTCATCTTATGAGTGGATTACTTTCATTTGAGATTTCTTAGGGAAATTCTTTCTGTGTTTCGAATTTCTCTTATATAGTAATTCGCTGAAGGAAATAGATTCCAAGCGGAACTGGTTATGCGAGATTGCCGAATCAAGTCGATATTCGTTTTGGTTTGTTGTAATAATCGAGATTGAGTCTTTCCCGCACGGTAGTCATAAGTCCCCGGGGACGACTTTTAAACAACGCAAAGAAATAAGAAAACCTGCCAAAAAACAATATCTGGTATAACGGCATCCAAGACCGGTGGGTACTTACGCTGAGTTGAACAAGTGCTTTTTGAAGGTTATAGTGCTCCTTAGGGGGAATCGACTTGCGATCAAAGACACCTTTCGCGGTAGCTTCTGAGACAATTTGTTTGCCCGCTACAGATCGAATCAAGATACCACTTTTGCCGACTTTTTCACTTTTCAGCATATCCACACTCCATGGGTCGCTTACCGTGATATCGGCAAATCGCCCCCAATGGTCAAGACAATTGTAACACCTCAGGTAGTGGTCTTGGCCTACAACATGGTACAGCGAATCACCTATCACTCGCCCCTCCTTGTACTCCAACAGAGGACGGCGGAAAATAATGTCATCGTCCTTGCCATATGCCGTGAAACTGCCCGGCCACCCATTACCGCGATACTTGATTTTCTTGATCTTTGAAATGTCGACATTGTAGCGCAAAAGATAGGAACGGGTACTTGTACGCGAAGCCGTTCCCGCGCACATGAATCCGATGGTCAGAACAATCCTCTCTCGCAGTATGGGGTGGACCGATTTTAACTTTTCCAAAGCTTCGATGTGACAGGGACACCCAACAAACACATATCGTCCCTCAGAAGCAAGGACTTCCTTGAGCCCAAGACAGGCGGGAACAGGAGCATATCGAGAACCTCGGGCACTTAATACATCCTCTCGAGTCATCGCCAAAAAAGACTGGCTTTCCAAAGGATTGTTCTGAGATGTTCGTGCCACCACAGCGCCGTCGCATAGCCCTTCCTCCATCATGTGAAGCATTAAAGCTGAAGTAAAACCTCCCGAGGCGGCTTCCCTACGCACATTTTCATCTTTGGCGTGAATAATCCACCCCTCGTCCTCGTCACTGATGCCTTCACCACTGTAACCAGGATTATCACCCTTAAGCAAAAACGCGCTTGGACAAACTTTCAAGCATATTCCGCAATTGCTACAATTTACAGAATCAACCCAAGCATAATTGAATCTATCTCCATAGATGATAGAAATACACGATTTCGGACAAGCGACATCACACGCGCCACAACCGCAACACACCTTGTGATTGACAACAGACTCAATATTGTTTTGTTTGATCATAATTTCTTTTCCCTGTGCCTGGAGATTGTGAAAATGGTTGAGAACATCATTGCGGTGGCGCCTAAGTCATGCTGAAAGAGGCGCTTCACTAAGCGCCTCTTCCTTTTTTAAGCACATAAATCCGAAAATGCTGGCCCGCAAGTGGAGCGTCGGGTCTTCGTAGTTTTGTAATTAACTCCTCTAATTCAAAACCAGCTCTCAAAAAAATATCCAGGAGTTTTTTGTGGGTGTAATACCGCTCAATTGGTTGTTTATCCTTCCGTTCTGATTGAATCTCAAAGGATCTAAAATTTGAGATCTTACCGAATCTGGAGACAGTTTTGAGTAACAAAGTGCCCATTCCTTTTCCATCTTGGAAAACACTTCTCAAACGTGCCCCAAAATCCGCAATCCGGCCAGGTTTTACATAAACCCCCACCACATAGCGGCCGCCAGGCTTAAGAACTCGATTGATTTCTTCACTGGCAACAATATCATCAAGAAAATGGGTCATAACACCGATACTGGAAATCGCATCAAAATACTCTGTAGCGTATGGCAATTCCTCTGCGAAGGCGACACATACCTTCGCATCGGCACATTTTCTTAAGGTTTCTAATCCCCTGTAAGACAAATCCATACCGTATTTTTCCTTTGCGGAAACAGTACGGATTAGTTGCCCCTCACCACATCCAATATCAAGATACCGGATTGGTTTTGTTCTCTCTATTAAAGTTGCAATAAATTGATTAAATACTTTTCCTCTTTCCGCTAAACATTCCCAGGTGTCACCTTTCCCCGGCGAGTAAAGGTGGTCGTAGAAATCGGCTATTGTTCGATATCGCGCTGATATTTCTGATGAGGTGAAGAAACAAGGTATCTCTCCCCGCCATTCCACGCGGTATTGGCACGACGGGCAGGTTTCTTCCTCCAAGGCAACCCGACACACGGGGCATACGAACATAAGAAAACTCCTTCAGTGATACTCCGCGAGGCAGAAGATTTGGGATTTTCACTCATGGAACAAGATGTCCTGAAAGTCCTATCGGGGCTTCAGGCGCGTCGGTATCGCGATTTGTTGGAGTATAAGCCCCAAGATGCCAGCCAACAGAACGGACTTTCCCTTCAAGATCAACAGAAAAATCAACGTCTGGGAATAAATCCGTTGGGTAGTATGAAGATACGTCTATTCCCTTTCCTATTGCCGGGCTATCAGCCTTCAAGTGAAAGTCCCCCTTGTCGTGATCTACAAAAATTGAAGATGTTGCCGGGTTATATATTTCGCCCGTATTGAGTGACCATGCCGCATTGTTCTGCTGCCAACTGTAAGTCGTATACAGATTATATTGCCTGTTGGTAGGTAGGGTTGAAACCGTCGACCCTAATAACCCACTAATAATGTTATTTCTAAAAACAAACGACGATGCTGTTGAGGCGACATAGGCTCCTATGTTTTTGTTCCCGCGAACAATAGTATTATTTAAAATGGGATTGACTCCCGTCATCCCGCCCCAATTGGCGAAGCCACGACTGTCCACCATGCCATCCAGAAGATTGCCAATTATGTAGATATTTTCCGACATTTCAATGGTGAGAGGAATATTCTCTGCCCCAATAATAATGCGATTCCGGGATATTAATACATTTTTGCTACTAGTGTAAACAGAGACTCCATTAGCATGGGTGGCATTCGTATATCGAATCAGATTGTCAATAATGCGGCTGTTTGTCGCTCGCATATATATTATGCCAATATACCCGATATACTCGATCGTATTTCTATCGCAATATATACGATCACCGGAAGCGAGTATGCCGTTGTTTTTTTGACAGTGGTGGATGTAATTGTTCTCGATGCGAAAATTGGAGCCGGTACTCATATAGATAGCACCTTTTTTCTCTAATGATCTAAGTTGGGTGAATTCATTATTTCGAATTGTTATGTTTGTAGATAAGATAGTTGAGGATGATCTCACTCCGCATCCTTGTGCGTGTTCTTTTATTAGTCCGTGAAAATCCCGGATTAAAAATCCCTCAACTACCAGGTAGTGACATCCTCCATTTATCTCGATTCCCACCTTTCGACTGGAAATTGAATAAATATGGTTATTAGGATTATCTGAATTCTTCGGCCAAGCAAAAAGATTGTTGTTATGCTGACTAAATTCGCCGGGGATGTCAATCAAACTTACATGCCCAAGCATGGCGTATTTACCAGGTTTATTTTTGTACAGGACATCTCCAATGTCATTGAACGATAGCGTATTCGTTTGCGCATTAAAATTGGTAATTGGTACAGGAGTGACTGTATTGGGGTTATGCCATATCATAATATATGAATTATTCCAATATGAGGTATCACTTTGTGTGAAATACCTACTATCTTTTAGAGTCGTTTGGGTGATAGTTGTATTGGGGTCGTTTAGTGGGATATCTCGGAACTCCTGATAGCGGTCATAGAAGATGGGATTGGCGGGATTGGGGTCTTGGGCGAACCACAGAAACTCGCCATCCTCATATACTGGACAAAAGATATTAAAGTTTGCGGGGGCGGTGGTGTACCAGATGTTGGCCCAGTTGGGGTTGCCACCGCAGTCTGCGGCGCTGGTACAGCGTGTCCAAGTGGCATTGAATGGGTCCGAACCGTCAATGATAGCCTTGGACGTTCCCCAACCGTCTCCTTTATAGGTGATGGGGTTGGCTTCGGTTCCCTGGGCCGTTATGTTGATACTCCCCCGGTAGGTAACTCCACCTTTGAAAAGGACCGTATCGCCCGGTTGGAGGGCAACGTTTTTTGGACCGTTCGTGGCGTTGGGGTCGCCGGGGGCGTGTTTCCACGGGGCAGCCTGGGTGCCGGCGTTGGTGTTGGAGCCAGAGTCAAAATCCACGTAGTAGGTGGTTCCCGCCCAAAGATGGCCAGCAAAGAGGAACGTCCAGAGAATGGCAGCAACGATATTGTTTCTACCGGGTCTCGTCGAGGTTTTCATGACTTGACTCCTTTGGCCTAGAACAAAGATTGTGCACTTCAAATTTAGGGGGTCCAAAAGAACCTTGAAGACCCAAGCGATCTCTTTTGAATCTAAATCTCTTGCCATCAGAGTCACTCCGATGAAAGCTTATTATACGCGTCCAACATTTCTGTGGCAAGAAAACGATGTCCCTTTTCTCCGAAAAATTTTCACAGAGTATTCCCAGCGGTTTATTGGACTGCCGGAAACGGAATTGGGAGTCGTTTTCCCGGACGTGTCTCGCGAACGGAACAGAAACGCGTCTCGATTTCGGGACTTTCAAGGAACCAAACATGCAAAATGCGGGGATTCTGCATTTTCGCTCCCGTCTCCGGGCTCTTGCTCAGAGTATAGCAATCCATATACCATCTGAAGATGGGCACGGTATCGTATTGTGACAACCTCAGGAAGTCGGTTTGTGGCTCCTCCTTTGGGGTCAGGTGATTGCAATGGCGGCACCTCCCGCTCGCAGAGAGGCCGAACAAGCTTCGAGGATCTGGACCACCTGCATCCCTTTTTCACCACAAGTCTCGGAGGTTTTGCCGGTCTTGATGCAGTCGAGAAAGTGTTGGGTTTCGACCTTAAGGGGTTCGGACTGACTCAGATGGGGCGCGTAGATGTCGCCGTAGTGGTAGGAGTACTGAAATTCGGCGAAGGTGTCGTAGTGGGGGGGGACTTCGACACGCTTGTCGTAGATTTTGATTTTTTCCTGGGGCAGGATGTCGTTGTACACGAGCATGCGTTTGCTGCCGACGATGGTCATTTCGCGGATCTTGTTGGGGTCGAGCCAGCTGCTCATGATCGTGGCAAACCCGCCGTTGTGGAAATTCAGGGATATGTTTGTGATGTCCTCAATACCTTCGGCGATGTGGGCTTTCCCCTGGCAGTTGACGGTGGCAGGCAGGGAATCGAGCAGATAGAGGATGATGGAAATGTCGTGGGGCGCCAGATCCCAGGCGACGTTGATGTCTTTCTGGAAGAGGCCCAGGTTGAGACGTCGGGAACTGATGTAGAAGATGTCGCCCAGTTCCCCTTTATCCAGGATCTCTTTGATCTTGCGCACCTCTGCCGTATAGATAAAGGTATGACCGACCATCAGGGTGAGTTGCTTTTGAGCGGCCAGTTCGTTGAGTTCTTTACATTCAGCGTAGGAACTGGCCATGGGTTTTTCGATGAACGTGTGTTTCCCGGCATTCAGGCTCTGTTGGGCCAAGTCGTAATGAAAACGCACTGGGGTCGCGATTGCGATAGCGTCCAACTCGGGGTCCTGGGTCAGGTCGGTGTAGCTCTGGGTGGTCTGAACAGAAGGGTAGAGACGTTTCATGTGAGCCAGGCGCTTCTCGTCCATGTCGCAAACCCAACGGACATTGGCTCCGTCGAGACCGTTAAAGTTCCGGATGAGATTGGGTCCCCAGTACCCACAACCCACGACGCCGATTTGGAACGACTCCTGCGACATTGTGATTCTCCCGAGCCGAAGAAACTGAAACTACTTAGAATATGTATCCCCTGAACCGGGGATTTTTCAAGACGAATGATCTGTTCCACCCTTGCATAGACTCACAGAAATTTGTAGAGAAATGAAGGGATAGGATACTTGCGTTTATTCAGGATGACCCCGAGAACCTTGCCGCCATGTTCCACAATGCGGTCGCGCACACGTTTGGTGGCCTGTTTCCGGGTTTGTTCCGCGTCCACAACGAGTACTACTCCGTCGGCTTTTCGGGCCATCGAGAGCGCTTCAGGGGAGGCTGTCAGTACGGGTGAGTCTATGAGAACGAGGTCGAACTGGAGTCGCAACCGTTCGAAGAATTCTCCGATCTTGGGCATGTCGGACAACTGGGCCGAGCGAGCGGGTGACGTCGAGAGCTGACCGGCGAAAAGGTGTTCTTCGCCGATGCGGTGAATGGTATCGGTAATTAGGGTTCCCTTGAGAATGCAATCTTCCCAGCCGGAGGAAGGCTCGACATTGAAAAATCGCAACTGACATGGTTCCGTGCGGTTGGCATCGAGCAACAGGACCGTTTTTCCGAGCCGGAAAGCGGAAAACTTTGCGTATTCCCGCACCATGACCGAGGTACCTTCGTCTTTTCGAGTTCCGACGAACTGGATAACCTGGCCGGTTCCTTCTTGGACGTGCAGGGATATGTTCTGGTGGAGGAGTGCCATGGCATCTTCGAGATCGCGCTCCGGGAGGGCACGAATCGTTTCCGTTTTCATCATGCTGGGAACCATTACAGCTGTCTCGGTGAGAGCTCCAGGACGTTTTCGGGGTTGAATACCCGATTCTACCCGTTCTCTTTCCTTTTCAGCCTCTTCCAGCGCTTCAAATGTTTTTGTCATGCGAGATGGCCTCTGTTCAGTCAAAGATCGGTTTGTTGGGTCTGAAACTCCATATCGTATTTGTTGTATTGTATTCCAATGCCCGGGCCGATACCAATTAAAAGTGATGCTCACTTTTTATGGATTTCCGATGAGGTTGTTCCCCCAGTTTCTGAGAATTTCGAGCAGTGAGGAAAGGCCAACCTGGCTCACGACCACAAAGAGGATCAAGGCGGCTGTCAGAAAGAGGCACCACATCGCCATCCCCCAATTCGACGTGGTGCGCCGTTTTCTGGGGTGTCCTGTGTAGTCAGCAATGACATCGGTCACAATGTTCACGCCGATGACTTTCTCTTGGGAACCGAACCCAGCGACGAGGGCCTGATGCCCTATCACATTCATGACACGCGGAACCCCTTGAGCGTATTGGGCAATTCGTTTCAGGGCTCTTTTCTTGAAAATCGGGGTCGAGGAGTCCTGCGAAAGGAGCAAGCGGTGTTGGAGGTATTCCAGGCTTTCCTTGAAGGTGAGCGGAGAGAGGGTCGCCCGGGCGGCAATGCGTTGCTTGAAAGGTTTCATGTCGTCTAACTCGAGAATCTGGTTCAGTTCCGGTTGGCCCACCAAGACTATCTGTAGCAGTTTGTCCTTGGTGGTTTCGAGGTTCGAAAGCATCCGAACCCGCTTGAGGGTCTCGATCGGCATGTTCTGCGCTTCGTCTATGATCAGGACGACATTCTGACCGGCCGTATAGTGCTGGATCAAAGCGTTTGAGACAACTCGGAGCTTCTCGTTGACCGTTTCCGCCGGAGTGCTGTCCTCAAGAACCCGGAGGCATTCGTCGAGGATCTCCTCGAAGGTGACACAGGGGTTGAGTATATAAATTACCCTTGTCCTGCTACGGTTCATATACCGCAAAAAGGTTCGAATAATGGTGGTTTTCCCAGTTCCCACTTCGCCGGTAACCACAATCACCCCCTTGCGCATCTGTTCGCCACAGATAATGGAACCCAAGGCTTCCTTGTGACTCGGGCTCAAGTAGAGGAAAGCCGGGTCGGGCGTGATATCGAACGGTTCGCAAACAAGCCGATAATAATTCAGATACAACGCTTGAATACCTTATCCGACACGGCGGTGAGGACCGGCACGCCCAAGTAGCGTTCCACGTCTTCATTGGTCTTGAAAGTCTGACTGAGGAAATCCAGCCCGAAGGCCAGTCCGATACTGCCAAAGAATGCGACCAGAAAAACGACGGCCAAGTTTCTTGTCTTCTGGGCCTTGACAGGCTGCAACGGGTACGTAGCGGGTTGCACTATGTCCACGTTACTGACCATTTGTTCATCCATGGTACGCGATACCTCCGAACGTTCCTTGTCTTGAAGGTAACGCATGTACGATTCTTCCAATGCGGTTTTCTCACGTTGTAATTTTTGATACTCAGCCTGCAATCCCCGCATGGCCACCAATTTTCCTTCAATCTCTGCCAGATCTTTTGTGTAATCCACTAATGCGGCCTGTAACCCTGTTAGAGTGGCTTTTTCCGCTACCAGCAGTTGCTCAACTTGTTGGAGGACCGGGTCTGACGCCAAGAGTGGCGTCATAATACCCGGTAGTGCGCGCCCCCGCTTGATCGAGTCGGCTACTTTCTTGGCTTTATCCGCTACAGCCATTTCTTCTTTCTTAATCATTTCTTCAGTGACGCGGATTTCGTCGCGAACATCCAGCAACAATCGCTCGCCTTCCGTGTATTTTCGGGCTAGTTGTGCTTCTTTCTTCTGCAAATTGACCAATTCGTTTTTCAGGCTTGCTAACAGGGGACTTTCGGGGGTGACGGCCGTTGCCAAGTCTCCCTCCTCCTCCTTCCCGGCTGGTTGTTCAGAAGGTTTGTTCGACGAATCTTTCTTGCGCAGTGTGAGTTGTTCTTCAAACACACGGATTTTAGCTTCACTGGAATTGATCAAACTCTCGGTGTCGCGTTTCTTGATTCCCAGGTCCGAGTGCGTTTTGACCAATTCCTCCTGCTGTTTGTCGAATGCGTTCACATTGTTCCGCTCACAGAATTCAATCATTTCCTTCTGTTTCTTCTCAAAGGCTGTATAGGCCTTCTGGGCTTCTCCCTCGAAGAATTCCGGTTGGATCGCCGCGCGGTGGACCTCAATGTGGCGCTTGAGGAAAAGGTTGATGAATGAATTCAAGGTTTTGTGGGCCACTTCCGGATCGAGTGCATTGTAAGTGACTTCCAGAGTACTGGCGCCGCTTCTTTCGGAGACAAGAATACTGCGCATGACAACATCTACGGCTACATTCCGATAGTATTCCTTAAATGTCTCGTTTTCAGGGGAGATTGGGGACGCAGGTTTCAAAGCCTTAGAGACACGGGCAACATATTGTTGGAGCGGGGACTTGGGTTCTGGACGTTTGAGGATAAATTCTATCCCCACCTCCTCGACGACGCGTTCGGCCAGAATCCGGCTGTTCATGATGGCCATTTCGTTACGGACGGTCGTGTCGGCTGTCGGAGCGTTAATCATGGGATCTTTAGTCAAGGGATTGCGTCCTGTTTTCACCAGCACCTGCGACCTAGATTCATAGACGTCTGGCATCAGAAGAACGGCAAACGTCCCCCCCGAGAAAACCACGATGAAAAAAAGGAACATTTTCCACTTGTGCCGAAAAAGCACATACAGAACATCCCGTAGCGTTATGCCGGTGGATGCCTGAGGCTCCTGGTAAGGCACCATTTCTGACTCGACCGGAACCAGATCGTATTCGTTATTCGTTGGCACGGCATTTATCCTTTTGGGAGATAGGGAATGGCCTTCCATACTCCTGAAATGGAAGGCCGATTCGCCTAGCGTCTTCCATAATAGCCCGGTGAGTAACCGATCGAACGGCTGGCGCTGAGCTGTTCCGCATAGGTGAATCCCTGCGGGATCAGGCGGTTGATATACTTGTCCACCCACAGGTTGACCTCTTCAATCCGGCTACGCGGAACGAACACGATGTCCTTCGCCATCAGATAGAAAGGCTCCTCGGCGCCTGTTTTCAACGCTTGCGACAAATCCACAGTGGCGACGTAACGCTGTCCCTGCTGGTGGCGAATAATCAGGACGTTTCGCGGTTCCGCGCTCATCTTGTCCAATCCGCCCGACGCCATGATGGCCTGCAGGGGGGTCAATTGGCCCGCCAGGAGAACTTCGCCCGGTTTGTTGACCTCGCCGCCCACGTACACGCGCTGGCTCACCACTTCGCGCACCACGACACTGATCACGGGATCTTTGAGGTACTTTGCGTATTGTTCCGTCAGCTGTTTGTCCAAGTCCATGGGAGTGAGACCGGCGGCCTGTATCTCATCAATCATCTGCAGGGTGATTTTTCCATCCGGACGGATGGTTTGATTGTCATTGAGTTCGTCGGCATACCGGAATTTGATATCAATGATATCCCCCGGTCCCAGGACGAGGGGAGTCATTTCGGATACGGGTGGGAAAACCTTGGGCGGCGGGGGCAGGTTCTTGTTGTGCGAGCAGGCGCTCAAGCAGAGAACAATGAGCAGGAAGGCGCAACTGGCTACTCTCCCTACAGGAAAAATAGAACAAGACGATACACCGCATGAATTGGTTAATTGGTGTTTCATAGTCTTATCTCCTTTTTGCCGGTTGTTAAAGAACCGGGCATGGGATGACACACGGTTTTCGATCTATCTGCGTTCACTCCAAAAGACAAACAATCTTCTCTCTTCTGAGAGACTACTCTCCCCCGGGGAATGCTTCCCACATACAACAGTCATTACGGAGAATACATACCCACCCCTTGGATAGTATCCTTGTAGAGGTTTGTTTCGCAAGGACTTTCTAAAAGGCGTTCTAAAAGGCGCCAGAAAATCAACAGGGACAAATTGCCTTGAAGTTCATTGACGATGGGTGTCGTTTCCGGTATGAGGAAACTGCATCTCCGCCATCAGGCCGGAGATGCCGAGCGCCGGAGAAAGAAGAAAATATGGACAAAATTCTGGCTTTTCAACTCTGCGCGATCCCGGTCATCAGCGCCGTAACGGGCTACGTGACGAACTATGTGGCGGTTCGCATGTTGTTCCGCCCACGCCGCGAACGGCGCATTCTGGGCTTTTCACTCCACGGTCTGATTCCCCACCGGCGCGCCCAGATTGCCGAAAGCATCGGACAAACCGTCGAGCAGCATCTGATCTCGCACGACGACATCCGAAACGCCCTCCAGAGTCCCGATGTATCGAGTGGCATCGAAACCCTGGTGGACCAGCGCGTGACCCTCCTGCTCAAAGAAAAACTCACGACGGTTCACCCCATGGTCGGGTTCCTGATGAACGATCAGCTGCTCGAAAAACTCAAGGGGATGCTCATGCGCGAAATCATGAGCGCCATCCCCGAAATCACCGAGGAACTCCTGAATAAACTCGAGGAAAACCTCGACTTCCGCCAACTGGTGATCCAGAAAATCGAGGAATTCGACCTCGAAATGTTCGAGAAAATCATCCTGAGGATCGCTGCGCGCGAATTGTGGGCCATCGAAGTGCTCGGGGGCATCCTGGGATTCGGCATCGGCCTCTTGACCGATGTTGCCCTGATTCTGCCGGAACTCTTGGTCCACCCATAACCCGCCCCCGCCCGTTTCCGGCGTTTTGCCTGTGTAAAAACGCGCCGGCACACCCGTTTTCACTTGAAGCTCGGTCCGGCGCTCTGTACGGTGTGCGCTGGCGGTCTGATCAGGACCTCCGCACCCCGTGTTTTTTTCTTAATTGCGGGCGGAATCCGAATCCGACGCACACCCCCGGCCAATCCTGGTCTTGCCAGGTACGGGGCAACTGCATGGACAATACGAAAGAGAGGCTAAGTAAACACAATGGAAAACAAGAGTGGCATGCACAAAAAAATGGGACAGCAGGTGGCAGGTTGGCTGGTACTGGGCCTGTTGCTGTTCGGCGCGGCAGCTTGCGACAGCAAAAAACCCGCGGAAGGCAGCAAGACCGACGGCGGCAAAACCGCTGAGACCAAGAAAGAAACCGTGAATAAGGACGCGGCTCCCGACGAAGTCGTGCGTGAGGCGGCCCTTGCCATCCACGACGCCAAGCCCGAGGCCCTGTGGACCATGCTGCCCGCCAGCTACCAGCAGGATATCAACGACGTGGTGAAACAGTTCGGCACGGCGATGGATGAAGAAGTCTGGACCAAGGGAACGGCCCTGCTGCCCAAGGCGATCAACGTGCTTAGCACGAAGCAGAGCATTATCCAGGGCGCCCTGACGGACTTGGAACAACAGGCGGGCGCGACGACACAGACGGCCCAGACGGACCCGGCCCAGAAAGACAAACAGTACAAGGCCCTGGTCGAGGTGCTTTCCGATATTTCCAAATCGCGTATTCAGAAGATCGAGTTCCTGCGCAACCCCGACATGAAGGCCTTCCTGGCCGAAGACGGTGGACCGCTCATGCAGAAAGTCTTCACCTTCTTCGAAAGCCCGGGTATCTTTCCGGCGGAAAAAATCGAAGAATTCAACAAGAGCCGCGCGAAGCTCAAAGACATGAAGGTGACGCTCAAAGAGAGCAAAGACAATCAGGCGGTCGTGATGACCAAGATCGACAACGAAGAAACCTCGGTGGCCCTGACCAAGGTCGAAGGGAAATGGATCCCCACCGACATGGCCAAGGACTGGAAACAGAACGTGACCGATATTAAAGCCAGCCTGACGCAGATGGCCGCAGACATGCCGCAGAACAAACAGCAGGCCCTCAGCACCCTGGCCATGGTGGACACCATGCTCGACTCCATCTCGAAAGTTTCCACGAAAGAGGAACTGTCGGGCGTCGTGATGGGCCTCCTGCTGGGTGGCGCCATGTCGGGGGGGATGCCGGGTGGCGACATGAATGCGCCCGACAGCGAGAACGGAATGGGAGGCATGATGATGCCGCCCGCCGGTATGGGCGCTCCCGGCATGGGAGGGATGATGCCCCCGGCCGACATGGCCCCCGGCGCGATGCCCGCCTTGCCCGGCGGCGTCGCTCCGACCGCCCCGAAGGGTGCCGCCAAGTAAAACTGGCCCGCTCCGAAGGATGTTTGAAAAACCGATTCACGTATGAACAAAGCGAGGAAACCCGACCCGGGTTTCCTCGCTTTGTCATTATGCCCCCTTCGTGTTTGTCGCGTACGGTTTAAACCGCTGCCAGAAAGAATCCTCATTGTCATCATAATGAAGGCGGCAAAAAGCCCTGGAGCGTGCGGAAATGAATACGCGATGAAGATGGGGAGAATTTAAGTGGCAATTGTCATTCAGAACTCTCGGGAGTATTTCGTTTTCTCGGATGCGATCATCACGTTTTGACAAAGACGGGGTAGAAAATCTGAATTTCCCGGATCGAAGGCGGAGTACCGCGTGAAAAGCGTGGTTCTCCCCTGTTTATGACTGGGGTTTCTGATTTCGTCCTCTTTACAGGAAAGCCTCGGTTCCAGTACTTCCCCTCTCAAGCCGCCTCCCGTTCGTACCAGGCCAGGACGCCGCCGAAGTCCGTCTTCGGGACAATCTCTCCCTTGGCCCAAGAAAAGATTCCAATTCGGAATTCATTTCGAAGGTCAAGATCCTGTTCCCGATGTCCCGGCCCTGGCGCAAACATTCTGCGTGGCAATACTTCTACCCGGCACATTGGATAGAACCCAGCTGGTCAAGGCTCAAACAGACGAAATGATTGAGGCATTGCGCTTTGAAGATCCCGATGCCCGCCTCGAGAAAAGCGTTCGCCCTGGGCGCTCGAGGCGGGCATCGCAAAACCGCATCCTTTATTTCCCGGACCGAATCGGCCGCAGTTTGATATTGCGAAACGAAACCTGGCCGTGATCGCCCTGAAGGGCGATGTATCCGGTGTTCGATTTGGCGAAAAGCGGCATGGCGCCGAACTTGCTCTTGGCGACGCGCTGCTTGAAGTCTTCGCTTCCCAGCACGTAGTCAAAATACTTGACGCCGTTGATCTCATGTTCGCATTTCTCGGGCGAGATCAACAGGCGCAACTGGTTCCATTCTCCCGCGGGTTTGGTCGCGTCGAGGGTCTTGCCGGTCTTGGGATCGATCGGCGGTTGATACAGGGCGTAGAGCCACCCGCAGCGAACCGGATCGGCGGCCTTCTCATTGTCCTCGAGCTGGAATTCGGGGCCGGTCGCCCAGGCGGCGCCCCCCTCGTCCGTGACATGATACATGATGCCGCTGTTGCCCGCCGGGGAAATGTTGTATTCGAGCCGCAGTTCAAACCAGTCATACGGGTCTTTCGTGCAAAGATCGCCGGCATCCTGAGGGTTTGCGCAAACCAGGGCGCCGTTGCGAATCTGCCAGCCCGGACGGACGTCCTCCCGTTTGAAATTGTGCCAGCCGTCGAGATTCTTGCCGTTGAAGAGAAGGAGCCAGCCGGCAGCCTTTTCTTCGTCAGTGAGGAGATTGTTTTTCGCTGCGGCCTCGACGTCGGCGTCTATCTTCTTCTTCAGATCAAGCTTCCACAGTTCGCCGAGTTCTTCGACCGAGTGGCCGGTGGAGGTTTTCCACAATTCATCGGAATAGCGCCCCTCGCGAGCGGCGGCGTTCAACTTGCGCACCAGATCCTTGTCGTATTTCTGGGTGGCCCAATTCAGAAAATTGGCGGAGACGCGGTAGTTTCCGTCGTAGCGGGCCTGGGAAAGATTGCGGGCGGTAATCTCGGCCCCATGCGTTTCCGGCTCATACAAAAACCATCGGACGTAATCGGTGATTCCCTCCACCACCCACCCGGGCGTGCGGCTGGCATTGGGGTTGGTTCGCCGCGCGGCGCCATAACTCTGCACCACGTGGACCAGTTCGTGAACAACCGCCCCCTTTGCCTCGCCATGCAGTTCGCCGCGGAACCAGTCGGCGGCGCAACGGACACGCGTGCCACCCGTCGCCGCGACGCCCCGCATGCTCGCGCTGAATACGATCTCGGCCTGTGCAGGGGCTTCAAAGCCTTCGCTCGGCAACAGTTCGACGAGTTTCGGGTACCATGTCCGAACGACCGGCGCCAGTTCCTGGTGTGCCCATTCCGTCAGGTCGGGCGTTTCCGTAGTGTCGATCGTGATTTTGTACTTTCCATCGCCCGCTTCGACGATTTCTTTTGTCCCTTCTCCGCCCGGCTGATTGGCAGGCTCAGCGGCGAGCGGCTCGGATCCCGCGCTGACCACGTCAATTTCGCAGAAAAACGTGTTGCCGAAGGGATCGGATCGTTCGGTCGCGGAAATGTCGAGCAGCAGATAACGATACTTGCCCAACGCGCCGGCGGAATCCTGAATGCTGACGCCATACTGGCCGCCAGGGGCGCCTGTCTGCGGACGGGCGTCAACTTGCGCGATCGCCTTCCAGCCGCAGGCCGACGGATCGGCGGCGTCCTGGGGCCGCGGATTGAAGCCCGCAGCCTTGCCGTCGCTGGCGTAGAGCTGATACACCTGCGGCCCGCGCATGGCGCCGTGCCAGGAGTAGGTGTTGACCTGTTTGATCCCGGTCACGTCGCCGAGCTCGATCAGAATCCGCCCCCCCTCCGTGCCGGCATTTAAGAAGAAGTTTTCGGACGGCTGGTCCTCTTTTGTGGGAACTTTGCCGTCGTGGAGTTTGTCGAGGTCGCCCCCGTTGCGATCGCGCTGACCAGCCACGAGGGTGAAGGTCGCCTGGGTGGCGGCGTCGTTCCGAGACGGTTGGGGAACTTTCTCGAACTTGAAATTCGAGGTTGCGGATTGGCCGACGTTACGGTCGGTGACGATTTTCACATCCGCATGACAGACGGCGGCGATCAGAACGATAAACGCCGTGAACAGACCTACTGTGTTGTGCTTCATCCTGCTCTCCTTTGATTCAATCCTTGGATTTGGAGCGCCATCGGCTTCGACGGCTTCTGACCGACAATCTCCGCTGTCAGATTAGCAGGTGTCTTTCTCCCTGTCACTCAAAAATAACCTATAGAATTACTCGGGAATACAGAGATTTCGAGTAGTTACCCAGAGAAAAGCCTCACCTGCGCCACAGGAAAGATTCTGGGACACCAATCAGTCCTTTGAATCAATTGACTCGAATCAGGCGAACAGTCCTTGAATAAGGGATTACCTTTTATCGGATCTCATGATACTGTTCTCCAGCGGTTGCAGTTCTATTGTGGTTTTGGGAATCCTGTGTTAGGAATGAAAACGCCTGATGGCGCGACGGGGGGAACCCCCGCGACCGTCCACTGGTGGAAACCCGGGCTCCCGATGATGAGAGCACACTTCGAGAACCGATAAAGGAACCATCCCATGAAACTTGCTTACTTTGACGCGTGTTACGGCGCGGCGGGCGATATGATCCTCGGGGCGCTGGTGGACGCGGGCGCGTCCTTCGAGATCCTGCGCCAGACGATTGAGGAAAAACTCGGGGTCCACGGGCTGCGGCTCGAACGCTCGGCCGTGACCCGCGCCGGGGTGACCGCCACACGCGTCCATGTACAGGTGGACGCCACGCACGACCACCACCGCCATCTGCGCCATATCGTCGAGATTATCGAGAAGGCCGACCTGCCCCGCCGGGTGCAGGAACGCGCCATCGCGGCGTTCGAGGAACTGGCGCGCGCCGAGGCCAAAGTCCACGACTCGACACCGGAAAAGATCCATTTCCACGAGGTCGGCTGTCTGGACGCCATCGCCGATGTGACGGGCGCGATGGTCGCCCTCGATTCGCTGGGCGTCGAGAAGGTCGTCTGTTCGCCTCTGGCGCTGGGGTTCGGCTCCACCCGCTGCGCCCACGGCATCATCCCCGTTCCGGCGCCCGCCACGGTCGAAATTCTGCGGGGCGTACCGACCTACGGATCGTCCCATGAAATGGAACTGACCACCCCCACGGGCGCGACGGTGTTGAAAACCCTGGCGAGCGCCTTCGGCCCCCAACCGGCCATGACCGTCGAGTCCATCGGGTACGGTTCCGGGACGCGCCCGATCGAGGGACACGCCAACTTTCTGCGCGTTTTTGTGGGACAGGAGGCCAAAAACAGGGCCTGTTCCCACGGAGACAATGACCTGCAACCGCTGCCTTCGGCTCTGCGGGTGCGGCGCTTGACGCTGTTGATGACCGAAGTGGACGACATGAATCCGGAAATCCTGGGCGACCTGATGGGCCGCCTGTTCGACGCCGGGTGCCTGGACGCGCACTACGCCCCGATCCAGATGAAGAAAAACCGTCCGGGAACCCAGATTCAGGTGCTCTGCGCGCCGGAAAAACGGGGCGATTTCGCCGAGATGCTCCTGCGCCACACGAGCACGTTCGGTCTGAAAGTGCTCGACGTGGAACGTGCCTGCCTGCCGCGCCGCAAGGAAACCATCGAGACGGAACTCGGCCTGCTGGAAATCAAAATCGGACTCTGGGACGATGCCGTCCTGAAAGTCACCCCCGAGTACGAATCGTGCCGGCGGCTGGCAGAACAATCGGGCCTGCCGGTGGCGGACGTTTATGCCGTGGCCCTGAGCGCCATCGCAGCCTGGCGAAAAAGTTGAACAGACTCCCTCTGCAATTCGATAGAAAAGAGTTCCCCGGTACATGACCAGAAAACAGAAGCAGTTTCTCCAGTTGTTCATCGGCGTCTTCATCAGCGCGGGGGCGTTGTATGTGGTGCTTCAGGGGGTTACGTGGCAGGATCTGGTGGCGGCGTTTCGTTCCTTTCGGATTTCCGCCCTGTGGCCCTGCCTCTTCTGGTTCTATGGCGGCGTGTTGGTGCGCGGGTGGCGCTGGCAGTTGCTCTTCCGCCCGGCTCACCGCATCCCCTTCTGGCACGCCACCGGCGGGATGTTCATCTGCTTTGCGTTCAACAGTCTGTTCCCGGCGCGAGCGGGCGAGTTTGCCCGCGCCTACCTGATCGGCAAGAAAGACAACACCGGTTTCAGCACGGCGCTGGGCACTGTGGTGGCGGAGCGATTGCTCGACATGCTCGTGCTGTTGCCCTGTCTCATCCTCGCCCTGGCCGTCGCGCCAATCGCTCCGGATGCGAAATTCTCTCTCTCGCTTTTCGGAAAAGTCTGGACTCTGACCGGCGCGCAGTTCCTTGAAACCAAGAACGGCATCCTGGTCATGGCGATTCTACTCGGCGTCGGCATCGCGGCCATCAGCATCGAACGATCGCGTGGCTGGTTTCTCCAGATTCTCCACGCGCTGCGGTTCATCCCGGCGGGCATTCGGAAAAAAATCGAACATCTGACCCAGGAGTTTGCGCAGGGATTGCGTGCGCTGCATCACCCGGGACGGGCCGCCGCACTGCTGACCCTCTCGATCATCACATGGGTCACGGGCGCGCTCTCGATCCAGGCGCTGGCCAAGGGGTTCGACTTCCAGCACTCGATGACGTTCGTGCAAGCCTTTGCGCTGGTTATCATCGCCTGCATCTTCATCGCGGTTCCGGCGACCCCCGGTTACTGGGGCCTGTTCGAGGCGGGATTCGTCTTCGGTATCGTCATCATGGGCATCCACCCGAACGACTCGCTGGTGGTCAGCTGCGCAATCCTCGCGCACCTGAGTCAATGGGTTCCTCTGATCCTGATCGGGATGCCGTGGGCCTGGTTCTGGCATGTCTCGATGGATGAAGTCGAGGCGGCCGAGGAAGAAGCCAAAGCGGTAACCGAGAAATGAAAACCCGCCGGATCGAAGGGAAACCGCGCAGGTGAACGACCCGAAAAACACCAAGCCGTCTGAACGGGTTTGCCCACGCATTCTTTTGTGCGGTGTGGGACCGCTTCCGCTTGGAAACCCCGACCGGCTCTATGCGCCCGGTCTGCGGCTCTGGGGCTTTGCGCGCGCCCTGCTGCGGGGCGGACTCGATGTGGATATTCTCGAGGTCCGGTTCGGGAAAGACGCCGAATCGGGAACCGGCGCCCGGCTGCACCGGATGCGATTGCTCGAAAGCGCCCGAGAAAACGGGACACCCGGAGGCAATCCGGAATGCCAGAGCGCGATGCTCCCGCCCCATCTGGGCGCCGACACGACGGCCCTGCCCTCCGCCCCACTCCCCCAAATGGTCTCAGAACAGTTGAGTCGCCACACCTACCGGGCGGTCGTCTCGACCACCGACATTCTCAACGCCGCCTGCGCCCAGGCCTGTGGGACGTTGCCGCTCTGGTGCGACTTCTTCGGCCACCCCATGACCGAACGCCAGAGTCAGGCCCGCTGCTTCGGGTCCGACGACGGCTTGGCCCGTCAGTGGGACTATGTGCTGCCCGCGCTGTTGCGCTCCGACCGGTTGTCGGCATGCAGCCAGGCCCAACGTCTGGCTCTGACCGGAGAACTGGGCGCCTGTGGCCGGTTGAACCGGTGGACCGATGGCTGTTCTCTCGTGAGCGCATTGCCTCCCGCGGCCGTCCTGACCGAGTTTTCCCCCCAGCCGGGCACGTTGCGGGGGACGCGTGTCCCCCAGGACGCTTTCGTGGTTCTCTGGACGGGCGGATACAACACCTGGGCGGATGAGGAAACCCTTTTCCGCGCGCTCGAATCCGCCCTGGAACGCGTTCCCCGGATGGTCTTTGTGTCAACGGGTGGCGCGATCGGCGGACACGACGAGCAAACCTTCCAACGCTTCCAGCAACGGGTTCAGACTTCCCCATACCGTGACCGCTACCTGTTCGCCGGGTGGGTGGACACGCGCGAGGTGCCCGGGTTCTACCTCGATGCCGATGTGGCGATCAATTGCGACCGGCAGAACCTGGAAGGCGAGTTGGGAAGCCGGACCCGCATCCTCGAGTGGGTGGCGGCCAGATTGCCCGTCCTCACCACGCCGGTGTGCGAGCTGGCGCGGGATCTGACGCAGAGAGATCTGGTGGGCGGATTCGCTCCGGGAAACGCGGCAGAACTGGCCGACCGGATCGTCCACCTGGCCGGGTGTCCCCAGAATGCGCTTCGCGAACGGGCGGAACACGCGCGCGCCTACCTGCTCCACGCCTACGCGCCGGAGCAAGCCTACGCCCCTCTGGTCCAGTGGGCCGGAAACCCGCGACATGGGCCGGACCTCACGGACGCAAACGCGCACCCCGGCGAGGCCTTCGCATTCCCCGACAACCCCTTGGCCCGGCGGCGATTTCAGGAGTGGCGCACCGCTTCGGAATGGGGAAAACATTCCGGTCTTTCGGGGTTGAAAAGGAAACTCAGGGAATTTCTCTCCCCTCGTTGAATCCTCCCCTATTCACCCGCAATGAACGGGGCAGAATTCTGCGCCAGCCACTCGGACATGGCGCGCGCCATCCGATCGTTTCCCATGGCGGTGGGGTGCAAAACCTCCGCGAACGACTCGGACGGCAGGGCGTTCGTAAGACCCTGTATTCAAATGCAGACGACTCTGAAACAGAAGCGAATTGAAACGCATGGGCGCTTTTCGGCAGGATGCCGATTGTTTAGTCTGTCGGGATCCGTCCCTGAACCCCTCGAAACTGCAATGGCGGGAAATCAGCCCGAACTTTTTCTACCATCCGATTCAAACCGGTCATTCTTTCCCGGCGGCGTCGAGGCGGTCGAGCAGGTTGCGGGTGATGACCTGCCAGGTACAGGACCGGAGCGATTGCTCCAACCCGGCTTTTCCATAGGCCCGGCACCGATCCGGGTCGTTCAGAAGTTCGACCAGGAATCTTTCGAGTTCTTCCCGATGGGAAGCCAGAAGCCCCGTCACCCCATGCTGAATCAAATTGGCGACCGGCGCGCAGGTGGCGTTACCAATGACCGGTTTTTCCCGCATCCAGGCCTCGACGAAAGGAAGTCCGAAACTCTCGGACTCGGACATGAGGCAGAAAACGTCGCAGGCGTCGTACGCGTCAAGCAACTCGTCCTGAGGCAAAACTCCCAGATAGGTGGTCGTGGGAAAATTGATCGCCATGCGATCCTCGTCTTGCCCCACCAGCACAAACCGGCACCGGACGCGATCCTGGATATTGTCCACGGCTTTGGCCACCGTGCGATAGAGTTTGGCCCCGCTCTTGCGCCCGACACACAACACGATTTTCTCATCGGGCGCAAAACCGTGACGTTTTCGGAACCGCGCGCCACTGATGGAACCCCGGCGGAACAGCGAATCGTTGACGCCCGCCCCGGCCAGATACGACTTGGCCGCAATCGCCGGGAAAAAGGTCTCATTCGAGAACCACGAGTTGGCCAGACAGAGATCGGCCTTCCGCAAGGCATGCGCGTAGTGACGCCAGTAATAGAAATCGTCGTCCACATGGAACAACGGCAAGACCGCCAGCCGGAAAGGCGTCTTGCGGCGGATCGCCTCGGCGGTCGAAACGGTTGCGAAAGGCAGTGTGCCCGTCAGCACCCAGTCGTAACGGCTGGCATTTTTTTCCAGAAACCGACCCATTCCCGGACAAAGGGGACCGCGCAACTGGTCGAACAACCGTCCGTAAAAATGGGGCCGCCGATGGGCGCGCTCGATATAGGAATTGATGAACACATTCTTGTCATAGGCGCGCAGCAGACGATGGTCCACATGGAAAGGCGCCAGGTGAATGCTCCCCTGAGAGGAAAGCGAAATCTGTGTGAGTTGCACCCCCAGCGACCGGGTGTCGGACCAGGGCCGCCAGAGTTTGTCCACCGTCAAGACAGCAATCGAGGGGTCGGGGCAATCGTCGAGCGGAATATTGATCTGGAAGGGACCTTTTCCCTGGAAGACCTTCCGGGTTTGCCCCAGATGCTCGAATTGGATCGTCACCTGACGGGGCGCCATGCCCTGCAGGTGCAGCGCAGACTGGTGGGCCGGGGGCAACTGCAACGCGGCGCGGCGCATGGTCCACCGGGCCGTTTTTCCCTCTTCAGTCAGGTCGGGCAGGTGCCAGCCGGTCAGGAGAAGCGGTCCTTTGGGCCGATAGGGAAGCGGGAAAGTTTCGCAGGGCTGCATGGCCTGTTCTTCACGTTCCCAACGGCGCTGGAGCAGTTTTCCATAAAGAAGCCCGACCGGCACAGAGAGATTCCGAACCGGAAATCGAAAGATTTCAATCGGATAGGTCGCGCCTTTTACTTCGATCCGCTCAGTGGACGGTTTGTTGGACACAGGCTTCCACCGCTCGCCAAACCGGTGCCACGAGGTCAGCTCCGCCGGGCAGGTCGTCGCCACTTCGACGCGACAACCCATGCGGGCCATCTGTTCGGCCAGATTCCAGAGATGCTGTTCGGGGCCACCGACTACGTCCCGCCCAAATCGGTGAACAAAGAAGAGAACTCGCATAGCGCCGTTATTTTGGGACAGGAAGCCGGGCAGGCGCAAGAGAAATCGAATCCACGCCGACGCCTCTTCTCTTTTTGTCCCGTTCCGTTCCGCCGCATGCCGGGGGAAATGGGACGCCACAAAGGATCGTCCCACGGGACGGGTTGGTCTTGACTTTGCCGCCGGGCGATGCGTAGGATGAAGGAGCCTGACAGCGGGACGCGGCAAACGCCCCACTTTCAGGCCGTTGGACTTTCCCCACGAATTCCGTTTTGGGAGTGTGGTTGAAACGCCGTGGGCGATCCGAGAAAGGCATAGTCTCACATCTGATATAGGGAAGGCTCTTTCGATTATGGCGACCAAGATCCTGGTGGCGGATGACGAACCCGATGTTCTGCTGATTATCAAGACCGGCCTGACGATGGAAGGATTTGACGTGGTGACCGCGGCCAACGGACGCGACGCCCTGTTGACCGCCACGGAAGAAATGCCCGACCTGATCATCCTCGACGTGATGATGCCCTACCTGAGCGGCTTTGAAGTCCTCGAAAAACTGAAGGAAAACGACGCTACCGCTCCGATTCCGGTCATCATGCTGACCGGATTGTCGGACCGCGAGAGCATCCAGCAGGCACTGCTGGCGGGCAGCGACCGCTATATCGTCAAACCCTTTGAATTCTCCGACCTGTTGCAGAAGGTGAAAATATCTCTCAAGGAGTGACTCAAGCAAGCATGCCTGCGGATGCCGGTTGCCGAAGACGGAAGTCCTTTCCCGGTCCCCTTGATCCGCGACGTTTCCCCTTCACCGACATCAGCATTCGGCGTGAGTAAGGACGCACCGTGGGCAAAAATTCCAATCCTGTCAAACCGCTCGTTCGTGCGCCCCGCCTGATCTGGGGACTGCCCGCCGAAAAGTGGCGTGAGATCATTGCGTTCGTTCTGGTGGGCCTGGCTGTCCTCCTGACGCTTGCGTTGCTCAGCGACACCCTGAACCGCGGATGGATGGGCATTCTCGGCGATGCCATGGCCGGAGCGGCCACCTTCCTGCTCGGGAAGGGGTGGGTTTCCTATGTCTTCCCTGGACTGCTCTTTCTCGCCGCCATCCACGCCTTTCAGGGCCGCACCCCGTTCCACCCCACCCGAAAGGCTTTCGCGGGCGCCTTGATTCTCATGGCGCTCTGCGCCCTGCGCAGCCTGCCGTTCGAGCTCAATTCCGACACGGCGGCCCACGAACTGGCCTTCGAAAAAGGGGGCGTGATCGGCAGTTACCTCACCAGCAACAAAAGCTACGCCCTGGATCTGCCGGGGCTTTGCGGTTCTGTCGGGGCGTACCTGGTCTGCACCCTCTTCCTGGTGCTCGGCATCATGCTCTCGACCGATTTCCTCTTTGTGCCGCTCCTGCACGGCACTTTCCAGAAAATCCGCGACCGCATGAGCCAGTGGAGACAGCCGCCCCCGGTCACCACGCTTCAGTTTGAACGCCCTAAAGCCAAAGGCATCTTCCCCTCCATCCTGTCAGGGAAAAAGGGGAAATCCACCGAACGCACGGCTCCCCCCCTCCCATATGAAGACGAGGAGGAGCCTGCCTCACCCACCCAGCTTCCGTCGAAGAAGGAAACAGCGAGCGTTCCAACGGCCTCGTCCCTCTCCGACGAGGTGAGGGAGCAGGACTCCTCTTCTTCCTCAGCCTTCAGCCGCAGACGCCCCCAGCGAATCATCCAACTCGACATCACCCGTCCGTTCGAGTCGGATTCCATGCCTCCTTCGCAACCCGACCTCCTGGAAGCGCTGTCCGCATCCAGTCCGGACACGCCTGTGTATCCCTATGAGGAAACACCCCCCGAACCGGAAGAACCCCGCCCCCCGCTGCGTATCATCAATCACAACACCCGGCCAACACCCCCACCACCCCCGGAAGAAGCCCCCATCGCCCCCAAGGCGATGCTTCAGACGGAACTGGATTTCTCCTCGGGGCAATACCGCCAGCCTTCGATGGACCTGTTTCACACGCCCGAGCACGCCGACACCCAGATGGACCGTGAGGAGATTCTGGAGATCAGTGGCGAACTCGAACGCGCCCTGGCCGACTTCAACATCTCCGCGCGCGTTGTGGCCGTCACCCAGGGTCCCGTCGTCACCCAGTACGAACTGCAACCCGCGCCCGGCGTCAAAGTCTCGCGCATCCTGAGCCTCGAGAACGACATTGCCCTCATCCTGCGCGCCAAGAGCGTGCGCATCCAGGCGCCCATTCCCGGCAAGGCCGCCATCGGCATCGAGGTGCCCAACCGCAAGATCACGCCGGTGTTCTTTCGCGACCTCATCAATTCCGAAAAATTCCTGAGCCACAAGGCGCCCCTCGCCTTCCCGCTCGGCAAGAACATCTCGGGCGAAACCCTCCTGTGCGACCTGGCCACCATGCCCCACCTGCTCATCGCCGGCACCACGGGATCGGGCAAAAGCGTGTGCGTCAACGTCATCATCTCGTCCATCCTCTTCCGCATGCCCCCCGACCGCGTCAAATTCATCATGATTGATCCCAAGCGAGTCGAACTGAACGTCTATTCCGACATCCCGCACCTGCTCGCGCCCGTCGTCAACGACCCGCGCCAGGCCGCCGCCGCCCTCCTCTGGGCCGTGCAGCAAATGGAGGAGCGCCTCACCATCTTCTCGCAACTGCGCGTGCGCAACATTGACGGCTACAACGCGCTGGCCTCGGGCGAACGCCAGACATCCTCCGGAGTCCCCACAGACGACCTCAAACTCATGCCCCACATCGTCATCATCATTGACGAACTGGCCGACCTGATGATTATCGCCAAGAACGAGGTGGAAGAATTCATCGTGCGCCTGGCCCAGATGAGCCGCGCGGCGGGCATCCACCTCATCATCGCCACACAGCGCCCCTCGGTCAACGTCCTCACCGGCATCATCAAGGCCAACTTCCCCTCGCGCATCGCCTTCCGCGTCTCGGCCAAGGTGGACTCGCGCACCATTCTCGACACCAACGGCGCCGAAACTCTGCTGGGGCGCGGCGACATGCTCTACTCGGCCGCCGGCACCAAACCCATGCGGGTTCAGGGCGCTTTCCTCTCCGACGAGGAAGTCGAAGGCCTCACCGACTTCCTGCGCAAGCAGAACCCGGCCCATTACGAAAAAACCGAATTCTCGCTCCCCGAACTCACCGGTTCCAACGGCGACATGGACGAGGAAAACCCCTACGGGGAATTCAGCGACGTGCCCGGCTTCGAAGCGCCCCCCACGCCCCGCCCCTCGCTCGTGATCGCGCCCGAGTCCACCCCATTCGAGCGCCGCAACCCCAGCCAGGTCGAATTCCCCGCCCTGCAACTGAAGGGCGAACAGGACGAGGACGAGGTGCTCTACGACAAGGCGCTGCGACTCGTCCTCGAAACGAAGAAACCCAGCGTCTCGATGATCCAGCGCCGCCTCAAAATCGGCTTCGCCCGCGCGGGCCGCCTCATGGACATCATGGAGGAGCGCGGCATCGTCGGTCCCTACCTCGGCAGCAAACCCCGCGACCTCATCCTCGACGACCCCGAAGGCCTCCTGCGCCGCATGGACGAAGACAACATCGGGCGGTGAGACAAACCGATTCATTTACGCGTAAGAAGTGATAGTGGAAATAACTCGCGCAGAGACGCAGCGACGCGGAGAACCGCTTTGTTCACCCACAAGAAGCACAAGGCGCCTGGCGCAGTGGAGCCGCAACCCATCCGTAGGGGCGAACCTGTGTGTCCGCCCAGAGCGCGAGGTCTGTTACCGTGGGGAGACGTGAAACCCCGAGAGAAGGGGATGAAAAGAATCATCGCGCAGAAACGCAGGGACGCAGGGACTCGGAGACCGTTTGTTGTAAGCCACACGAGGCACAAAAGTCACAAAAAGAGGAAATTCCTGTGCCTTCTGTGCATTTTGTGACCCGAAAATCGTCGCGGTCTGCGTAGATTCTGCGAGAGTGTAGTACGGAAATTGATATTTTCAAGACGCATTGTTCAGTGTATTCCGTGTGTTCCGCGGTCTTCCAATTTTCCCTTCCCCATTTTATCCATTATCCCCTCTGTTTCCTCCCATCGGTTCCGATCAGAATCTTTCCCCAAACAAACGGATTCTGGTTGTTTTTCTGTCCAGTTCGAAGTCCAATTGGGATTGGAAATTGGAATACCTTGTGGAAAGAAATTCGGAGGGACAAGGACATGGAGCGTTTGGAAAATACCGATTGGAAAACCCTGAACGCCAAGGCCGTTTCGCTGACAAAGGTGAAACAGTATGATCGCGCCAAGGTTGCCGCTCGAAAAGCGTTGCGGCTGGCGGAGAAAACTTTCGGTCCCGATCATCCCAACGTGGCCACCAGCCTGACGACCCTGGCCGATCTGGAAAAAGCCCAGAGGCGGTGCGAACAAGCCGAGTCCCTCTACAAACGCGCACTGGCCATTGACGAGAAGGCCCTGGGGCCCGACCATCCGAATGTGAGTAAAAACCTGAATAATTTGATGGGCCTGCAAGCAATCCTGGGGAAACAGGAAGAAGTCCTGAAGAACAGCAAGCGTATACTGCCCACACTGAAGAAAGAGATGGGATCGAAACGCCCGGCCCTGGTTGCGGGTGCAAGCCTTCTCATTAACCTGCTCGGCCGCTTCAATCCAGGAAAGAACCCGTCTGGAGAAGAAAACGAACAATCGAGTGGATTCAGAAAGAGAATCGAGAGTTTTTCGGGCCATATTGTGATTTTACTGACAAACTTTTTTGCGGATCGCCACAAAAACAAAGGGGAATACGAGAAAGCGGAAAAATTAAAAAAAATTGCACTTATATTTACGGAGTCGTTTTTTGATCCAAACCATCCCAGAGTGGCCAAAGCGCTTGAAAGCCAGGCCCGGTTCTACCGGGAAATCGGTCGCGAGAAAAAAGCCAAGCCCCTCGAAGCGCGCGCCGCCGCCATTCGGACGATGAAATAGAGAACCACATTTTGTAACCACAGATGAACACAGATGCCCCGGAAAAAACTCCGATATCTGTGTTCATCCGTGTTCATCTGTGGTTGCTTAGAAAAGCGCACAATCCAGATTCAGGCCTGGAAATCAGAATACAAAATACCAACCGAAAACAATCAAGTTTTTACAGAGTTCCCTTAAATCAATAAGGAAACGCGGTTTTCGTGTATTTCGTTGTTTCGTGGTTCAAAAAATCGCGTTCTTTCAATTTTCGGTTATCTCCGTCTCTGTTTCCTATTGCGGGTTTGCGGCGAGTTGCGCCCGGACCGCCTCGGCCACCCGGTCGGGCGTGAGGGCACGGAGGCATTTCACGAACTCCGGCTGGTTGCACTTCGTCTTCCAGCACATGACACACGGCTCATCCTGTGCCAGAAGCGACACGCACCGCGCCCCCAACGGGCCGTTGCGCACGGGATCGGACCCGCCGTAAAGCCCCACCACCGGCCGGTCGAGCGCAGCGGCCAGATGGATCGGCCCCGTGTCGCCGCCGACCACGCACCGCGCCCGTTCGAGCAACGCGGCCAACTGGCGCAGGTTCGTGCGCGGCGCCAGCATCAGGCTATTCGCAGGCAACCCCGCCCCTTGGAGGATCTCCTGACACATCGCCTCCTCGCCCGGTCCCCACACGAGCACCTGGGGCAGGCCGGTCGCTTCGAGGCGTTGGGCCAGCGCGGCGAACAGGTCCGTCGGCCACCGCTTGGTCTCCCACCCCGCGCCGGGGTAAAGCGCCAGAAACCCCGCATCCCCGACCGTCTTAAAGAACTCGGCCAGTCCGACGCGCTCCTCGGAAAAATCGGGAAATCGGCTGGCGATGCGCTCTGGCGCCACCCGTACCCCGAGCGGTTCCAGAAGGGACAGGTTACGCTGGATCACGTGCCGGGCCTCGGCCAACGGGGTCACGCGGCGGTTGGTGAAGAGTTTGTTGAATTCCCGTCCGTCCACCCCGGCGTATCCGATCCGCACCGGCGCGCCGCTGAATCCGAGGGCAAGCCCGCTCTTGGTCAGCCCCTGAAAATCGATCGCCACGTCCCACCCGGCCTGACGCAATTCGCGGTAGAACCGGGGCTGTTCACCGTTCAGCCATGTCTTCACCGGCTGCCCGCGCCAGCGTTTTTTCGGAATCACGTACAACTGGTCAATCTCGGGGTGCCCCCGCAGAAGCGACGCCGAGAGTTCTTCGACCACCCACCCGATGCGCGCCCGCGGAAACGCCTCGCGCAGCGCGTGCAGGCACGGCAGCGTATGCACCACATCGCCAATGGCGCTCAGTCGGACAATCAGAATACTTTTCGGCTCGTTTGGCGACACAGGACACAGTTCCTTCACGGTATGATTCAAAAATTTATCGAGAGACATTCCTGGACCGCTTTCCCCAGAACAGGGAAGCCTCCCAAACGCAAAACGCTGCCACACGCGCCGGGTACATGCAACGATATTTCGATCAACCTTGCTCCGATACCCTGTTGCGTTCAGAAAGATACGAACGCAAGGGACACTTTCGGAACAGAACAAAACGACCTTGACAAGATAACAGGATAAACAGGATGCGAATAGAATCTCGCCACATCCTGTAAATCCCGTTATCCTGTCTGCCTTTTGAGAGTTTATTTCCTCCAGGAAGGGTTCTCGCAAGAGGAGAGAAGATTGTTTCCGGATACCGTCCTGATCGAATCATTTCGATGTAACCGGGTATGACGATATTTACATGGTTAACAAGATAGATTCAGAATCTTGTCAATCCTGTAAATCATGCCCATTTTTCCTCTCACACTCACACACAAATAGGCGGGAAACCTGTTTCAGAAACTCCTCATTGTCCAGCAAATTGTCAGGTTGTCAAATGCCGGAAAGTTTCTTCGTCCGACACGAGGGAAGGGATCGCCCGGAGGTGGCACGGGCGTCCCGCCCGTGATTTGCCGACGTTCTCGTCTGCTGGGCCGGAATTTCAAGTCTTTGCTCCGGAGCCTCTTCATGGGCGAGACGCCCATGCCACCTCAAAGCCGCCTTCCGGTCGGTGTGAGAGCCCGAATACAGGGAATGTTGGTTCGACAATGAGGAGTTTCTGGAAACCTGTTTCAGAAAACCAGTTTCGAGTTGCACCCCTTCTGCCCTTGCCGTAGATTGCGAAACGGGGATTGAACCACCGGGATTCCGCTGAAACAGATTCAGGAATACTCCTGGCCCTGCAACCCTTCATGCAAACACGGGGAGAACACAATGGACCTCAACCTGACCGGAAAAGTGGCGCTGGTCACCGGCGGCTCGCGCGGACTGGGCGCGGGACTCTGCCGGGGCCTCGCGGCGGAAGGCGCCCATGTCGCCGTCAATTATGTCACCCGCGCCCACGAGGCCGAGGAACTCGCCGCCGAAATCAACCGGGCGGGAGTGGCCCGCGCCATCACGGTCCAGGGCGATGTGGCCTCGAACGACGACGTCGAGCGCATGGTCCGGGAGGCTGAACAGGCCTTCTCGCGCCTAGACATTCTGGTCAACAACGCCGGGATTTCCCCGGTCGGTTTTGTCACCGACATTTCCGAAGAAGACTGGCGCCGCACCCTGGACGTCAACCTGACGGGCACCTTCCTCACCTCGCGCGCGCTCGTGCGCCGCTGGATCGCCACCAGCCACCCCGGCCGCATCGTCAACATCGTCTCGCAGGCCGCCTTCAATGGCTCAGCCACGGGCAAGGCCCACTACGCTGCCAGCAAGGCCGGCGTCGTCGCCTTCACCGTCTCGCTGGCGCAGGAAGTCGCCCAATACGGCATCCTGGTCAACGCCGTGGCGCCCGGCATGGTCCTGACCGAGGCGACCGCCGAGACCCTGACCGTCAACGCCGAACGGTACCGCCAGAGAATCCTCCTCGGGCGCGTGGGCGAAGCCGAAGAAGTCGCGAACGTGGTCACCTTCCTGGCGTCTGACCGCGCGCGCTACATGACCGGCGCCACGGTGGACGTCAGCGGCGGCATGCTGCTGCGTTAAAACAGTCTCCAATCTCCTTCTTTCCAAGCCCGATTCCGTCCCTGACGGCCCTCGCACCTATCCTGCTTTCGTCTTCCTTTTCGGTTGCGCCCTCCCGCCGCATGGTTTAGATTGTCGGGCGGTAAGAGACTACTCCTCGCAAGTCCGACGCTTTTCCCCAGGCGATCGTCTTGCCCTGTTCCACCCTCCCGGTCCGGGAATTACGCCAGCGGAATCGGCTCTCCACATATTCAGTACGGAAGGAGACAAGGTGATGCAGTCAAACCACCCCAACAGGGGGATGACCCGGCGGGGCTTCCTCGCGCAAGGCGCAGCCGCCGCCGGGGCGCTGGGCCTCTTCACAATCGTGCCACGCCACGTGCTCGGAGGACCAGGCTACAAGGCCCCCAGCGAAACGCTCAACATTGCGGGCATCGGACTCGGCGGCAAGGGGTTCACCGACGCCAACGAACTCAAGCACGAGAAAATCGTCGCCCTGTGCGATGTGGACGACGAGAAAGGCGCGCCGCTCTTCAAGCAGTTCCCCGACGCCAAGCAGTACCGCGACTACCGCAAAATGCTCGAACAGGAAAAGGGCATTGACGCCGTGTTTGTCGCCACGCCCGACCACACCCACGCCGTCATCTCGATTGCGGCCATCAAGATGGGCAAACACGTCTATTGCCAGAAGCCCCTGACCCACTCGGTCTTCGAGGCCCGCGAACTGGCCCGGGCCGCCCGCGAAGCCAACGTCGCCACCCAGATGGGCAATCAGGGGCTGGCCGAAGAGAGCGTCCGCGTTCTGTGCGAAATGCTCGCGGACGGTTGCATCGGTCCCGTTCACGAAGTCCACATCTGGACCGACCGCCCCATCTGGCCTCAGGGAATTGACCGCCCCAAAGACACCCCCGCCGTGCCCGCCTCGCTCGACTGGAACCTCTGGCTCGGCCCGGCCCCCGAGCGCGCCTTCCACCCGGCCTACCACCCCTTCTCGTGGCGCGGATGGAAGGACTTCGGAACCGGCGCTCTGGGCGATATCGGCTGCCACACCTTCGCGCCCGTTTTTCGCGCGCTCAAACTCGGCCACCCCGAAACGGTCGAAGGCAGCGCTTCGAAATTCTGTTCGGGCGCCGGGGGAACCCCCACGTTCTTCAAGGACACCTACCCCCAGGCCTCCATCGTCAAGTACCAGTTCCCCGCGCGCGAAAACTGGCCGGCCTGCACCCTCACCTGGTACGACGGCGGCCTGAAACCCCCGCGTCCCCCCGAACTCGAAGAGAGTCGTGAAATGGGCATTGGCGGCACCCTCATGATCGGAGAAAAAGGCAAACTCTTCAAAGGACGCCTCCTCCCCGAATCACGTCAGAAGGAATACACCCGCCCCGCCAAGACCCTGCCGCGCTCCATCGGCCATTACAAGGAATGGACCGAGGCCTGCAAGGGCGGTCAACCCGGCTGGTCGGAGTTTGGATTCGCCAGCCTCGTCACCGAAGTCGTCCTGCTCGGCAACATCGCGCTCGAGACCGAGAAATTCCTGCGATGGGACGGCCCCAACATGCACATCACCAACGTGCCGGAAGCCAACGACCTCCTGCGTCGCGAGTACCGCCCGGGGTGGAGCCTCTGATACGAAATTGCGTTCAAAATGGCGCAGACTCTTTTGATAACAGAACCACTCTATCAAGAGAGAACGATCAAAAAATGCCCAGAACACACGGAAACCGCATCTTTTCCGTGTGTTCTGGGTGTTCCGTGGTTGAAGAAAGCGGTTTTCTGTATCCGATTGATTGCAACTGGGTATGAGCACAAAACACCCATTTCGGAGCATCCGACTCGAAGATTCTTCGATGCGTCCCCAATAAGAACAGCCAATTTCCGGAGCCAAACACCCAACCCGGAAACCGGCTGTTCTTTTTGATCCGGCAAATCCCGTGCTATCCCGTCAAATTCGTTTCAATTTCTTCCCCCGCCTCAATACGGCCCGCCTTTGTAGAACCCCTTGTTGGTCATGACGAGCCACCCCTCCGACTTCGTCCCGTTCGTGACATCATACATGTAGTTGGCCCAGCCAGACGCCATGACATCCTCGGGCCAGATGATCGTCCCCCCCTGGACCGGCGGCTGGCGCCGGGGCCCCACACTGCGCATGTGCCACCGGTACCCCTTCGATTCAATCGAACCGGGCGCCACAGCCCTGTCATGCCACGCCCCTTCCCAATGATAATACTCCCCGAAGTGCATCTTGGGGTCCGCCCCATACGTGTTCCCCGACGCATACAGGGCAAAGGGATCCGTCGGGATGCTGCTCATATAGGCGATGGGGGTGGTGAGCTGGCGATAAGGCCCGAAATTGGTCATCGGCGGGGGCAGCCAGTCCCACAGCGCAAAAGCCACCACGCCCTCGGCCCAGCCGATCGGCGGCGTGGAATTGTCCACAGAGTAGCACTCGATCGCCGTGGCGAGAGATCGCATGTCCGCCATGACCCGCGACGTTTTCGAACGCGCCTGCGCCTCGAGAAAATTCGGCACCGCAATGGCCGCCAGAACCGCGATGATCGCCACCACAATCAGCAATTCAATCAGGGTAAAACCGACACGTGTCCTCCGGTTCCTTTCCACGGGTTGTCTCCTCCCTTTCTCCATGTCGAGTTTCTTCCGATCGGAGGAAAGTGTTTCCACCCGACCGTCCCCACTCCTGCATTTCCCTTTATTCCTCACCCAGCATCCCACGAACGAAATTACACGCGCACCATTTCAGGAAATCACATATAGAAAACAGGAAAAACCCACACGCCCGAAGACCTCGACGGACCTCTATGTTTTGAGTCTTACACTAATTCTTATTCTACACTTGCCTCCCCCGAGCCTGTCTTGCAATATCCGTCCATGAAGAATATTGAACCTTTTTAGAAAGACCTGCCTGAAATCCCTTCCTCCGGTTCCCGGAACTCCCCCCCCTCATGCAAGTGCCGACAATTTAATCTCCAGGATCCTTTACACCCTCAACGGTTCCGATTCTACGGCACGGGGCGCACAAATGCCTGACCCCACGAAACCGCCATCCAATCGGAATTCCGCCCTTTTCGACAGCCCGAAAGAGCGAAATCACAATCCAATCCGTAGGGGCGGACCTGCGTGTCCGCCCGATGCAAAGAGGCCTGGCGCAGCGAAGCCGCAACCAAACGAAGACACGCTCCCCCTGTTCGAGGTCTCTACTTGTTATCGAAGAGTCCCTCAAACAAGGAGAGCGTGATGAAGACTTTATAAACCGCAGTAGGGAAAGGGGAATGAGCCTTTGTTTCATATTCCGGGGAAAAATGGTTTTAGCTCGTTCACTTTACCGAAAACAGGGATGGAATGTGTGGACGACGAAAACTGAAATCTATGAATCTTTACACCTTTGCGTCAAAATTGGTTGCGGCTTTGCTGCGCCAGGTCTTTCGTATGTTTCGTGGTTAAAAAGATCGGTATGAGTATGCTTTCCCCGAAAGCGAAATCACTCTTTCTTTTTCTTCCCCATCGCCGAACGGCCCATCTTGTCCACCGGCAGCGACATGGGGCCAAAGGGGGTCTTGACGTCGAACGCGCCTTTCAACCGGTACCCCGCCTCGTCGCCACTCAGCATCTTGAACATGGCCAATCCGAACTCCGCGGGTGAAAAAGAGATGGGGATTTCCAGGGCGCCTTCCCCCCCGTTGGCCTCGAAACGCACCGCCTGACTCAACGCGCTCCGGGCAATCTCAACATCCCCCAGCGAGAACGCATAATTGAATTTCGACAGGTCGAGCGGGAACTGGTTGCGGTTCACACAGTTCAGACGCACCCGCCCGTCCGCCTTCAGGAGCGAGAGGTTTTCCCATTTTACGTCCGACACCTTCACCTCCGGTATTGCGGGGATCGGGAACTCCCCCTCTTTCTGGATTGGCAAGCGCATCGAGCCTCCAACGGGCGACTTGACCGACAGGCCCAACTGCGCCTTGTAGGGCACCACGGACCCCATCCGGACCCCCTGGAGGCTCTTGAGCAGGTCGTTGTAACGCAACTCGACCGGCAGCGCGAGCGTCTTATTCCCCCGCGCCGGAATACTCCCCTGCTGGGGCGCTTTGCCCGAAAGGAAATTCTGCCCCCCCTGGCTAGCCAGACTGTAGTCCAGCCCCACCACCGGCAGTGCCAGAGAATAGGGGTTCTTCACCGCCATATTGAATTGCAGCGTCGCGGACTGCATGCCGATGTTCTTGAGTTGAACCCCGGCAATCTCGACCGAGGGCTTCTGGTCGGCCGAAAGGCCCTGCCACAGGGCGCAGGCGTTGCCCAACGCCAGAAGCGCCAGAAGAAAAGAGACACGAAAAATTCGGACTGTTGTCAAAAATATGGATTGTTGATTTTGCATGAAGAACTCCTGTTCTGGAATAAAAGATCCCCTCTGATTCTAACACTGAGAACGGCGAAGACACCGGCGGTACGAACCGCCGCCGCCCAACGAGACCGGGTCAGACCTTGACCTCTTCCTCCCCCGACTCGATTTTCTTGTAGTGGTGGCGGAACTGGTAGTAGGTCAGGCCAAGCGCGCGGGCCGCCTGCGCCTGATTGCCCCCGGCGTCTCGAAGCGCCTTCTGAAGCAGACGCTTCTTGAACGCCTCGACGGCTTCCTCGAAATTGCCGGATACCTCGACCTCATCCAACTCTTCCCGCAACCCGAGATCCTCGGGCGAGATATCGCTCGTCGTGTCGCGGTACGCCGCGCGCTCGATGATGTTTTTCAATTCACGGACATTGCCGGGGAACCGGTACCGCCGCAAGACCGCCAACGCCTCCTGGCTCAACCATTTCCCCTGAAAGGCCGGGATCTCGTGCATGAACCGGTTGAGGAAATACTGCGCCAGCACCTCTACGTCCCCCTCGCGCTCGCGCAGCGGGGGGACCTGGAGCGTCTCGAACGCCAGCCGGTCGTACAGATCGTGCAAAAACTCCCCCGATTTCATCTTCGCCTGGAGGTCGGAATTGGTCGCCGCGATGATGCGCACGTTGACATACAACTCGCGCGCGCCCCCCACCCGCGTGATTGAACCCATTTCCACCGCGCGCAGGATCTTCTGTTGAAACGGCAGCGACATGCAGCCGATTTCGTCCAGGAACAGGGTTCCCCCGTCCGCCTGTTCGAACTTGCCCCGCGCCACCGAGTCCGCCCCGGTGAAGGCGCCCCGTTCGTGGCCGAACAGTTCGCTCTCGAGCAGGTTGTCGGAAAACGCCGCGCAGTTCACCGAGACCAGGGGACGCTCTTCCGGTCCCGCCTCAGCGTGGATGGCGCGCGCCACCAGTTCCTTACCCGTACCGCGCTCCCCGACGATCAGGACGGGACGGGGAATCTTCGCCACACGCCGGATCTGATCAATGAGGGCGCGAATCTGGGGCGAGTCTCCGATAATCTGGCTCTGCCAGCCGGTGGACTCGATCAGGCTGCGGTTCTGCCGCCGCAGCCGTCGGTTGCGCTCGATGAGCCGCGTGACATTGCCCATCTTGGCCAGCAGGGTCGCCACGCGCTCCTCAAGCCGGTCGCCCTTGACCAGAAAGTCCGATGCCCCGGCCTGAATAGCCCCGGCTGCCAGTTCCACACTGCCGCGTTCCGCCACGGCGATCACCGGCAGCGACTCGTTGATTTCCCGAATCCGGGCGATCACCGCTGCGCCGTTCTTGGCTCCCGGCTCCCCGCTGTAGTACAGCGCCACCAGATCTACCGGATGCAAGGCCCGCAGGTGCCCCAGCAGGTGCTCGACCTCGAACACATACTCGAGCGTGTGATCGGGCGCCACGGACCGGAAGGCCTGTCCGAGTTCCGCGAGAGACCGCTCCGGGGTGTCCAATATGAGGATCATTTTCATAAAATACTGACCGTCATCTTTCTTCCAAAATACATCCAGTTCGCACTATGCGGAGCCACTGCGGCTTTGTCAACTTCAGAGAGATCGGATTTTTCCATTTCCCGTCGGTATCGTCTCAGGCGATCAAATATTTCTCCCTCGATTGCTTTATTGCGTGGCGCAACAATCCCCGATTCGTCTAAGATAAGGCGTCTTGCCGGTCGAGAGCAAACGGTATGGCCTGACAGAGCGAAGCGCCGTTTGACAGTTGATGGCGCCGCTCTCCAGCGATTTTTTGGCAGATTCCCTGGAACGAAATACGTTGAAGACAATCCCGTGAACGTTCACCAGCGGCAGGCGAATAACTTCGGAATCTCGCGGCACAGCACCCAATTGCCGTTCTCAAACAGATAGAAGACCCAATTATTCCCTCAGTGAAGGAGAAAGACTCATGGTCCAGGCAACAAAACTTCCCGACACTCTCGAAAGCGTCCCCCAGGTCGTCACCTTTGGCGTGTGCGCCACCGGCGACCCGCGCATTGACCAGGCGGCGCGCACCCGGTCAGCCAACATCATCGCCCGCATTGCGGGCATCATTGCCAACAGTGTCCAGATGCCCGACGGTTCGCCGGTCCAGGTGGTTTGGACTCCCTTGCTCATTGATGGCGAAAAACAGGCCGACATCGTGGCCCGGCAATTCAAGGAAGCCGGGGTCAACGCCATCGTCTGTACGCCCGACACCTGGGCATTCCCGCAGCTCTCCCTGATGAGCCTTCTGGCCCACATGCCCGCCGAGACCCCGGTCAACATCACCTGCGGCAACAGCGCCCCGAAGCCCGGTGTCGTGTTCGCCCACGCCGTCAATGGAGCGCTGGCCCAGAACGGACGCCTCACCCACCTCAACGTGGGAACCTGGGCCGACACGGGCGAAGACCCCGAACCGTCCGATTCCACCGTCAAGGCCCTGGTGGACTGGTGCTACGCCGCCCTGACCCGCGTTGGTCTGAAGGGCCGGCGGGTGGTCGTTTTCGGTCACGATTCGATGGGCATGGAGACCGCTCTGGCCCACATCCTGCCCACCCGTAACACGTTTGGGCTGGAAATCACCCGTCTCGACATGAAACTTCTGGCCGACATGCTCGCGAAAGGCGCATACGACAAAGCCGAACTGGCCGAACTGCGCAACTGGCTCCTGAACCTTCTGGGCCCCCGAGTGGACCTCAAACACCCAGACGCCAACGCCCAACTCGACCAGTCGCTCGCCATGTACCTGATCATGCGCAATCTCCTGACCGATCTGAACGCCGTAGGCGGCGGATTCATGAACCAACTCGAGTGGGGCAGCGACCGGCGCGGGCTTCCCCTGCCCATCTGCGACATCGCCGAATCGCTCATGAACTCCTCGTTCGACCACAACGGTCCCAAGTCGCCTCTGCCGTTCGCCACCGAAGCCGATGTCCAGGGCCTGCTCACCATGCTTTTCAAGACGTGGCTTTCCGGGGGCAATCCGCCCCTTTTCATGGACTTCCGCAAGGTCTGGGAATCGTGGGAAATCCAGCGGCGCGCCAAAGAACTCGGTATTCCCTTCACCGAAAACGACCTCTGGGCACAACGGGGCTTCGTGGACGGCGACAATTCCGGTTCCGCCAGCCTCGACTGGGCCGCCCGGCCCGGCACATCGGTCAAGCAGATCATGGACAAGATCCAGATGCCCGGCGCGGAACTCTACTACTTCCCCGGCGGCGGACACAGCGTCACCTTCATCACCCCCGGGGGCATCCAGGGCATTGCCAGCCGCCTGGCCTACAGCCAACTGACCGGCCTCTTCAGCCTCATCTGGGACGAAGCCTGTACCGTGGACCTGCCCGAGAAACTGGCCTCGTTCGTCGCCAACAGTTCCAACGTCACCTGGCCCCACACTTGGGTCGTGCCCAAATACGCCAGCATGGCCGAATACAAACAGTTTGCCCCGGCCAACCACTTCCACATGACGTGGAATCTCGAGGTGGCGCGCCTGCAATACTGGATGGACCTGGCCAATGTTCTCTCGGTCGCTCCGTGGCAGGCCCGCCCCGCCTTTATCGAAGGAACCGATCGCCCCACGCCTCTGATGTACCTCATCAATGGAGGCGAGAACGCCACAAAACGCCTGCTGGCCGGGAAGTGACCGTCGAATCCACCGAGCATCGTAAGAACCCGGTACGCCGGAGGGGATCATCCCCCTCCGGCGGTGTTGTATGGGTTCATCAGCCCCAGGGGATTTTCCACTCAGATCCGAATCGAAGGGGACGCAGATGGCCATTTCGGAACTGGAGGTTTGCGCCCTGCACAAGAATTCGCGGGGGGATTCAGGCCGATCCGCGATACAAGACCATTCCCAACACTTTGAACGTCCCCTCCCATACCCATTGCGGAGGGGCGCATCCAGACCCAAGAAAAATCGTTAAACTCTGATAAAACACGAGATAAGACGAGAGATAACGTTCCGGGAAAGGATTCGACGGATTGGGACTCCGCAGACCTGTTTTTTTTGAAAAAATCATATCAAGATTCTTTCCCGACCGTCCGATGAGAAAAGCAGTCGGTTCGTTGAATGATTAAATACAGTGAACTTTGACTCGGACAACGGATTCTGTTACAGTCCCTCTGACGGACCGGGGAAAAGAAGCGTCAGCAATTAAATTTCGTGACCAGATCAGGATCGGGGAGGAGAACATCAATATGTCGAACGAGCCTTTCGAAAAAGCGGGGAATGCGGAACTGGCGGGCAAGTATCTGACTTTCCGTCTCAGCCACGAGGAGTACGGGATCGGGATCCTCAAAGTTGTGGAAATCATTAAATTGATGGAAATAACCGAAGTCCCCAGAACCCCGGATTTCATCCGCGGAGTCATCAACCTCCGGGGCAAGGTCATTCCGGTTGTGGACCTGCGGGGCAAGTTCGGCATGAACACCATCGACGACACCGCCGAGACCTGTATCATTGTGGTAAACGTGCAGGCTCAGAGCACAACGGTGCAGATGGGTATCCTGGTGGACACCGTGTCGGAAGTGCTCGACATCGCGGGCGCCGACATCGAACCGGCTCCCCGTTTCGGCAGCAACATTGACACAGCTTTCATTCTCGGCATGGCCAAGAGCAAGGGGACCGTCAAAATCCTGCTCGATATTGACAAGATCCTCAGTGGTTCCGAAGTCGCCAGCCTCTCGGCTTTCTAACGCTTCACGTCAGCTGGGGCTAACGGCTGGACACCTGTTCTTCTGCTTTTTTTCTCCCGGCCCTGCCGTTCGACGCGGGGCCGGGTTTCATGTTTCATCAGGGAGTTTCCAAATCGTTTCATTTCAAGCGATGAGGTCATTTTTCCCTTTATTTCTGAACCATATTCCTTACAATGCATTCAAAAGGGGGAAATGAAGGTCGTTGCCTTCAAAACCCGATTTTATAAACCCATCCATCCAGGAGAAGCCTCATGTCAGCTCGTAAAATGAAACGGATTGCCATCCTGACGGGCGGAGGCGACTGTCCGGGGCTTAACGCCGTCATCCGCGCCGTTGCCAAGACCGCGAAAAACGACCACAACATCGAAGTCATCGGGATCATGGACAGCTACTGGGGCCTGGTTCACGAGGATTTCAGGGTGCTCCACAACCACGACGTTTCGGGTATTCTGGGTGTCGGCGGCACCATCCTGGGCACCTCGCGGGTGGACCCCTTCAGGGAAGGCCATCGGCTGGGACTGCTGGCTTCACCCGAGGAAGACTGGGACGTCGTCAAGCGCGTCCTGAAGAAAAACCAGATAGACGGTCTGGTCGCGGTCGGTGGAGATGGCACTCTGCGCGTCGCCGCCCGCATGGCCAAGGCCGGCATCCCCGTGGTGGGTGTTCCCAAAACAATTGACAATGACATCAACGAGACCGATATCACCTTCGGTTTCAATTCCGCCGTCTCCATTATCATGGAAGCGCTCGACCGGCTCCACACCACGGCCATGTCTCACCACCGGGTCATGGTTGTCGAGGTCATGGGCCGCACCGTCGGGTGGCTGGCGCTCTACTCCGCTGTCGCGGGCGGAGGCGACATTATTCTGATCCCCGAAATCCCTTACAGTGAACAGATCGTCTTCGACCGCGTTCTCGAACGCAGCCGTTTGGGCAAACGCTTCAGCCTCGTCGTCGTGGCCGAGGGCGCCGCGGCGCGCAACACCGGGCAAATCTACTCGGGCAATGTGGATCCCACCGGGCGAAAAGTTCTGGGAGGCATTGGAAACCGCCTCGCCGAAAGCATCGAAGAAGCCACGGGCCTCTCGTCCCGAGTCACGCAGCTGGGCCATCTCCAACGCGGCGGCTCTCCCACCGCTTTCGACCGCTTGCTGGCGACCCAGTTCGGCCATGCCGCCATCGAATTGCTCGTTGCAGGCGAAATGGGGCAAATGCCCGTGTGGAAAGGGGGACGCATCAAGTACGCAACCCTCGACAAGGCAACGAACAAGATCAAAAAGGTCCCGCTGGACCACCCCCTCATCGCAGCCGCCCGATCAGTCGGATCGGTCTTTGGAAATGAAGGCGAAAGCAAATAAAACCTGGAAAACAGAAGAGGAAAAGCGACAGCGCATCCTGTTCAACGCCACACCAGAACGAATTCAACCCGCAGATCAGTCCCGCAATGGAAAGGAACTCACATCATGGCATATCTCGTCGGAATAGACATCGGCACATCCGGCACAAAAACCATTCTCATGTCGGAAACCGGGCAGATTGTCGCCCAGGCCACCGAGGAATACCCCCTCCACGCCCCGCAGCCCGGCTGGAGCGAACAGGATCCTCAAGACTGGTGGCGCGCCACCTGTAACACGATCAAGAAGGTTCTCGCCGACTCCGGCGTGGCGCCTTCGGAAATCAAGGGCGCCGGGTATTCGGGCCAGATGCACGGGTCGGTCTTTCTCGACGCCAAAGGGGAAGTCGTGCGCCCCTGTATCCTCTGGAACGATGGCCGAACCTTCCGTGAGTGTCAGGAAATCACCGAAAAAGCCACCCCGGCCAAACTCCACGAGTGGGTCAGCAACCCGGCCATGACCGGGTTCACCGCGCCCAAGGTCGTCTGGCTCAAGAACAACGAACCGGACAATTTCAAACGCGTGCGCCACGTCATGCTTCCCAAGGATTACATCCGCTACCGCATGACGGGCGAAGTGGCCACCGATATTTCCGACGCCGCCGGCACGGTGCTTTACAACGTGCGCGAACGGCGCTGGTCCACCGAACTGCTCGATGTGCTCGGCATCCCGCACGATTGGATGCCCCGCGTGTACGCCTCCTATGAGATCACCGGCACGGTCACCCCAGCCGCCTCGAACGAGTGCGGACTGGCGCCCGGTACCCCCATCGTCGGCGGTGGCGCCGACAACCCCTGCGGCGCCGTCGGCTCGGGTGTGGTCGTCGAGGGACGCGTCATGCTCAGCCTCGGCACGTCGGGCGTCATCTTCTCGCCCGCGAACACGGCCAAGGTGGACCCGGGCGAACGGCTCCACACCTTCAACGCCTCGCCTCCCGACCAGTGGTACCTCATGGGCGTCGTTCTCTCGGCGGGCATGTGCCTGCGCTGGTATCGCGACAAATACGCAACCGCCGAGCGCGCGGAAGCAGCCAGGAGCGGCGTGAACCCCTACGACATCATGATGCAGGCGGCCGCGAAGATCCAGCCGGGAGCCGAAGGGCTTTATTTCCTTCCCTACATCATGGGCGAACGGTGCCCCATCAACGACCCGCACGCCCGCGGAGCCTACGTCGGCCTCTCGTTCCGCCACGAACCCGCCCACATGATCCGCGCCATCGTGGAAGGCGTCAGTTTCGCGTTGCGCGACAACATGGAAGTCATCCGCGCCCTGGGCGTTCAGATTGACCAGGTGCGCCTCATCGGAGGCGGCGCCAAGTCGCCCCTCTGGCGCCAGATGATGGCCGATATTCTGGGGACCGAGATTGCCATTCTCAAGGGCGGGGAAGGCCCGGCTCAGGGCGCCGCCATCCTGGCGGGAAAGGGTGTGGGAATCTACGACGACCTCAAGGCCGCCACAGACGCCATCCTGCCGTTGGCCCAGACCATCGAGCCAAACGAAACCACCCAGCATCGTTACAACGAGATCTATGGCCTCTATCATGCGCTCTACCCCGCGCTTCGCCAGCATTACCGGCTTGCGCAAAGCCTGATCGGATAGCCCCGTTCTGAGAGCCGGAGAATATTCTGGAGAAGGTGTCAAAATCTCATGAGTGTACGAACGATCACCTTTGAAGTCGAAACCCGTGGCATGACCGATGTGGTGGATCTGACCGGTCAGATCGCGGAGAAACTCGCCGAATGCGGCCTGAAAGACGGAACGATCACGGTCTTCATTCCCGGCGCCACGGCCGGTATTACCACGATCGAGTATGAACCGGGCATGCAGCAGGATCTTCCTATCTATTTTGAGAAGATCGCGCCCTATGGGGGGCATTACCACCACCACGAAACCTGGAACGACGACAACGGAGCGGCCCACTTCCGGGCCGCTCTGTTAGGTCCTTCCCTCACGGTCCCCTTCGTGAACGCTCACATGACCCTCGGCACCTGGCAGCAGGTGGCGCTCGTGTGTTTCGACACCCGGCCCCGGCGGCGCAAAATCATTCTGCAGATTCTCGGAGAATAGGTCCCCATGCCTGTCAGACACATCCGCAAAGCCACCATTCACGATGTCGAAACCATCCACCGCCTGATTTCCAAGGCGGCGGAAATCGCTCCGGTCATCCCCAGAAGCCGGGCGGCCCTGTACGAAACCATCCGCGATTTCTACGTCTATGACGACGGCGAAGGCGTTCGCGGCTGTTGTGCGCTCCATATCGTGTGGCAGGATCTGGCCGAAATCAAGTCGCTATCGGTAGATCCCGGCCTCCAGAAAAGCGGGATCGGAACCGCTCTGGTTCAAGCCTGCCTGGATGAAGCCCGTGAGTTCAGAATTCCCCGTATTTTCGCCCTCACCGCCGCGGTGAAATTTTTCGAAAAACTCGGGTTCCACACCTTGGACAAGCGGGAACTGCCCCACAAGGTCTGGGGAGATTGCGTCAATTGTCCAAAATTCCCGGACTGCGACGAAGTCGCCGTCCAGTTTGAAATCGCATACTGAGAGACGGAATTGCGCCGACCGTCAGGAAATACCCAACCGTTTCACGCAAACAACATCAGATGGGGAGTCAACGCAGAGTGGTCAACATCGAACAATACTTATCCCCGGATCTCGTTTGTCTCGATCTGAAAGCGCATACCCATCGCGATCTTTTCAAGGAGATGCTCCACAACCTTGAGAAGAAAGGGTGCATCGAAGAACCGGATCAAGTCGAAAAACTCCTCCTCAAACGCGAGCGGCTCAGCTCTACGGGTATCAAGGGCGGTTTCGCCATCCCCCACGCCTACCTCGATCAGATTCAGCACAGCCTGCTGGCGATCGGCCTGTCGAAACGGGGGGTGGATTTCCAGACAGGGGACCGGGAGCCGGTTCACGTCGTCTTCCTGTTACTGGGCCCCTCGTCCGAAAAGGGCCTCCACGTCCGACTCCTGGCCTGTCTCTCGCGCATTGTTTCCTCGGAAAACCTCTGTGAGAACCTGCTGCAAGCCACATCGCCCGAACAGGTTGTTGACCTCCTCAAGCAAAAACCCGTGAATTGTACGCCCTGATTGGCCCCTTTCGGAACAACAATGAACAAAACACCCCCGCCGGAAACCCCTTGTATCCAACTTGAAATCTGTTGCGGGTCCGTGGATGACGTCCTCCAGGCCCAAACCGGGGGGGCCAGTCGCATCGAACTCAACGCAGCCCTCGCGCTCGGCGGCCTGACCCCGTCGCTCGGCGTCCTGCGTCAAGCCAGGGCGAAAACCCACCTTCCCATCCTGGTCATGCTGCGCCCGCGCGCCGGGGGGGTCTGTTACACCGAGTCCGAATTGGACGTGATGGAAACCGATCTCGATATCTTTGCCGAAGCGGGAGCAGACGGATTTGTCCTGGGCGTTCTCCACGAGGACGGTTCCCTGGACGAGAAACGCTGCAAACGCCTGCTCGACCGGGCGGGAAACCGTCCGGTCGTCTTTCACCGAGCCTTCGACGTGACTCCTGACCCGTTCCGAACGCTCGACCAACTCATCGCGCTGGGGTTCACCCGCGTCCTCACCAGCGGCCAGGAACGCACCGCGCTCGAAGGCGCCGACCTGATCCACCGCCTTGTCGAATACGCCGACGGGCGCATCGAAATCCTGCCGGGAGGCGGTATCCGTCCCCACAACGTCCGGGAAATCCTCCAACGTACCGGTTGCGATCAAGTGCATTGTACCGCTTTCTCCCAGCGGCTCGATTCCTCCCTGAGCGCCCGTCCGCACATTCGCTTCAACGCAGAAAACATGGGATCGGAAGAGGAGTACGCCACGGTTGATCCCGAGAAAGTGCGGGCCATGCTGACACGCCTCCGGGAAACAGAAAGCGCCTGATCTTCAGGTTTCCCCTCCAAAAAAATTCTCAAATTTCGCGCCACCGCAAACAGGCAACCTGACGCCCCGTCCCGCACGGTTCACACTCCGGACGTTGCTCCCGGCACTGCGGCTGTGCGAAAAGACAGCGCGGATGGAACGCGCAACCCGGCGGAGGAGCCGAAGGCGAAGGCGGCTCCCCCCGCACTTCCGGGGCGGTCCGCTCGCGCTCGCGGCGCGGGTCCGGCTCGGGAATCGCCTGAATCAACGCCCGCGTGTACGGATGCCTCGGAGTCTCGAACACCTGCGCCGCCGGACCGTTTTCGATGATCCGCCCCAGATACATCACCGCGATGCGGTGCGACAGATGCCGCACCACCGCCAGATTGTGCGAAACCATCAACAGCGCCAGGTTCCGCTCGCGGCACAGGCGCCCGAACAGATTCAGAATCCCCGCCTGGACCGACACGTCGAGCGCCGACACCGGTTCGTCCGCCACGAGCAATCGGGGCCCCACCGTCAGCGCCCGCGCGATGGCGATCCGTTGACGCTGTCCCCCGGAAAACTCATGCGGGTACTTCCGCACGAAACGAGGCGAGAGTTCCACCTGTTCCATCAACCCTGCCACCACCTCCGGCACACGCCGCCGCTCGACCAGACCATGCGCCAGCAACGGCTCGGCCAGCGTCTCGAACACCGTCCGGCGCGGGTTGAGCGAACTGTACGGGTCCTGGAAAACCATCTGAAAATGGCGTCGGCGCCGCCGCAGTTCCGCCACGCTCAGCGCCGCCAGATCCTGTCCCTCAAAAAGCACACGCCCCCCCGTGGGACGTTCGAGTTGGAGAATCGTGCGGCCCAGCGTGGACTTGCCACACCCCGACTCCCCCACCAGGCCGAGAATCTCACCCGGGTCCAGATCCAGATCCACTCCATCCACGGCCCGGACCCAACCACGCGGCGCGCCGAACAACCAGCGACCCGACAGGGGAAAATGCGTCTGAAGTCCGCGCACCTCGAGCAGGCTCATGCGCCCTCCCTCTCGGCGCCACTCGCCAGACAATCCAATTCCGTCACCCTCGCGCAGGCGGTCGCATGTCCCGGCGCCACTTCGCGCAATGCCATATCGGCCCGCAGGCAAACTTCCGCCGCATACTCGCAGCGCGGCGCAAAGGGACACCCTTCCCAGCCAGAAGCCGGGTCGGGCGGCTGACCGGGAATCGAGTAGAGTTCGCCCCCGTCGGTGGCGCGGCAGGGAACCGCCCGCAACAGCGCCCGCGTGTAGGGATGCGCGGGCGTCTCATAGACCGCCTCGGCTGTCCCCGATTCCACAATCTTTCCACCATACATCACCAGGACCCGCTGACACAGGCCCGCCACCACGCCCAGGTCGTGCGTGATGAAAAGAATGGACATCGCCCCGCCCGCTTCCCGGCACCTGCGTTGCAACTCGCGCATCTGGGCCAGAATCTGCGCCTGAACGCTGACATCGAGCGCGGTTGTTGGTTCGTCGGCGATCAACAGATCCGGTTCGGTCACCATCGCCATCGCGATCATCACCCGCTGTCGCATTCCGCCCGAAAGATGGTGGGGATACGCCTCCATCAGCGCTTCGGCATCGCGAATCGCCACGGCGCGCAACGCCTCAACCGCGCGGCGGCGCGCCTCGACTTTCCCGCACACGCCATGCTCAATCAACGGCTCGACGACCTGCGCCCCCACCCGCAGGTAAGGGTTGAGCGCCGTCATCGGGTCCTGAAACACCATCGCCACCCGGTTGCCCAAGAGTCGCCTCACCTCCCGGCGCGGCGCGTTCAACAGGTCCACCCCATCGCCAAACCAGGCGTGCCCGCTCTCGATGCGCCCCGGCGGCATCGGGATCAATCCCAGGAGCGAATAACACAGAACCGATTTTCCCGACCCCGACTCACCCACCAGCCCCACCGTTTCGCCCGGCTCGACGGCAAACGACACCCCATCCACCGCGCGCGCCACCCCACCACGCGAGTGAAAGTATGTCCGCAAGTCCTCGACCTTCAGGAGAGCCAATTGAGTTCCCTCTTTCGCTTTTCGCGTCCCGTTTTTCCTTCCTCTAATCCTTCGACACCCGCGGGTCCAACGCGTCGCGCAGGCCGTCCCCCAGAAAGTTGAGCGCGAAGAGCGTCGAAGACAGGGACAGTCCCGGAAAAATCAACAACCACGGATTCTCCTCCATCACGTTTGCCCCTTCGCTGATCAGCGTTCCCCACGACGGCATCGGCGGCTGAACGCCCAGTCCCAGAAAACTCACGAACGCCTCGACCAGAATCACGCTCGGGATCGTCAGCGTCGTATAGACCAGAATCGGCCCGAGCGCGTTCGGGATCAGATGGTAGAGCAGAATCCGCCACTTCGAAAACCCCAGCGCAACCGCCGCCTCAACATACTCGCGCCGCTTCAGCGCCCGCACCTCCCCGCGCACGATGCGCGCCATGGTCAGCCACTCCACCGCACCGATCGCCAGAAAAAGCAATACGAGGTGTTGCCCGAAAAACACCATCAACAGGATCACGAAAATTGGGAAGGGCAACGCGTAGAGAATATCCACAATCCGCATCATCACCCCATCCACCCAGCCCCCCCAGTACCCCGACACGGCGCCATACAGCACCCCGATCAACACCGACACCGCTGTGGCCACAAGTCCCACCAGCAGCGAAATCCGCCCCCCGTACAAAATTCGCGTCAGCGCATCGCGGCCCAGTTCATCCGTCCCCAGCCAATGCGCGGCGCTCGGAGGCATCGCCCCCAGAGCGCGCGCCTGCTGGTTGTAGGCGGGCACGGTCGGGTCTTCCACCTGTCCCCGCGTCAACCACGGCGTCACCAGGGCCAGCGCTCCAAGCAGGATCAGAAACACCCCACTCGCCATCGCCAGCCGGTTCTTGCGCAACCGACGCCACGCGTCCGCCCCCAGGGAGGTTCCCTCCTGAGCGTCAAGAAACGGGGTCTGTGCATCGGACTCATTCATGTTTCAGTCATCCATGCCGTGCCAACGGAGTATCTGGGGTAGATGTAGACTGGGTGGACAAGAAAACGAAGTGGACCTCTGACAACATCCGTTTTCTTCCACTCGCATTTGCACACTTCATACTCCACACTCCACATTCGTAATTCCCAATTCTTCATTCCTTCCGCACCCGTGGATCCAGCCACACCTGCGCCACATCCACCGCCAGATTGAACGCCAGAATCAGCACCGCATAGACCAGCACCGCCCCCAGCACCATCGTATAATCCCGCGCACGGGCCGCGTTTACGAACTCCGTCCCCAAACCCGGAATATCGAACACACTCTCCACCACGAAAGAACCCGTCAACAACCCCGCCGCCGCAGGCCCCAGGAACGTCACCACCGGCTGGATACCCCCACGCAGGGCGTGGCGCAACACCACGCGCGACTCGCCCAGTCCCTTGGCCCGAGCCGTCCGCACAAAGTCCTGCGACAGCACCTCGAGCATCCCCCCCCGCGCCAGACGCGCCACATAGGCCGTGTAGGCCGTCCCCAGCGCCACCACCGGCAACACTTTGGAAGCCGCCGAGTCCCACCCGGACGAAGGAAGCCACCCCAACCCCACCGCGAACACCAGCACCAGCAACGGCCCCAACACAATATTGGGGACACACACGCCCGTCATGGCAAACGCCATCGGCACATGGTCGCGCCACGAGTTGGGCCGACTGGCCGCAAACACCCCCGCCGAAAGCCCCGCCACCAGCGAGAAACACAACGCGTAAGCGCCCAGTTCCGCCGAAACTGGCAGTTTCATCCCGATCCGCTCGTTCACCGTAAAACTCGACCGGAGCGAAGGCCCCAGGTCGCCCCGCAACAGACCCCGCATGTAATCCAGGTACTGCTGTCCCCACGAAACATCCATCCGGTAATAGGCCCGAATCCGCTGTTCCGCCTCGGGACTCAACGGGCGTTCCTGATCGAACGGCCCTCCCGGCGCCAGGCGCACCATGAAAAAAACCAGCGTCACGATGATCCACAAAACGGGAACCATGACCAGAACGCGGCGCGCCAGATAGAACAACATGAACCCAACCTCCCGGAAAGCCGTCCAACGGTTTCCACCCGTCCCGCACCATACCGGAAAGGGAGCCGCTTGTCGAGGGGGAGCGCCTTTTTTCCGAAACGTCCCCAAAAGGTACTCCATCCTCCCCTCTCTTTCCCCAGATTTTTCCAATCCCGTATTTTTCTCAGTAAGATTCTCCATTTTTTCAATTCAGAATCCATTGCCCGGACGAGGCCCTTTGATTAGACTGCTCCGTAGAATGCTGATTCGCGACTCGATGCAAAAAGGATTTTCTGTCATGAAACAATTCCAGACCTTCGGTCAGTCTGTCGCTCTGATTCTAACTGTCCTCGCCATCTCCCCACTCGCGGCCAGTTCCACGCTCGACCTGGCCGGGGAATGGCGGTTCACGCTCGACCGCCACGACAAAGGCCTCGAAGCCCAATGGTTCGAGAAAGCGCTCGACACCACCCGGACTCTCACCCTGCCCGGTACCACCGCGCAGGCGGGTGTGGGCGAACCCGACCGGCGGCTGGACGCGGGATTTCTCCTCCAGGACCACCGGTTCGTCGGGGCGGCCTGGTATGAACGCTACCTCGAGATTCCGCAAGATTGGAAAGATCAGGTCGTCGAACTCACCCTCGAACGGTGCCTCTGGGAAACCCAGGTCTGGGTGGATGGCCAACCGTACGGCGCCCGGAACAGCCTCACCACGCCGCACCGTTACACGCTCGGCGCTCTCGCGCCCGGAAAGCGCCGCCTCACCGTCCGGGTGGACAACCGTCAGATTGTCAACACCGGCACCATGAGCCATTCCTATTCGGACGAAACCCAATCCATCTGGAACGGCCTGGTAGGATCGTTGCGACTCGACGCGCGTCCCACCGACCGCATCACCTCGGTCCAGGTCTTTCCGGCCTCCGACGCTTCTTCCGTCAAGACCGCCATCCGCCTGACCAACCGCAGCGGCCCCGATGCAACCCTCAAACTGGTCGTGCGCCTCTTTCAGAACGAGCAGATCCTGGCGCAGGTCGAACAACTCATCATCCCCACCACGTCGGAGACGGAAACGAGCGTCGTTCTGACCCCTGCGAGTCCTTTGCAGCGCTGGGACGAGTTCAATCCCACGCTCTACCAGGTCGAAGTGGCCATCCGTTCCAACGGTCACGATGACCTCAAGCGCGTCACCTTCGGGGCGCGCTCCCTCACCCGCGACGGCCGCCACATTCTCGTGAATGGACGACCCGTTCAACTACGCGGCACCATCGAATGTTGCGTCTTCCCGAAAACCGGCAATCCGCCGACCGACGTCGAGTCCTGGAAACGTATCTTCACCATCGCGAAATCGTACGGTCTGAACCACTTCCGCTTCCACAGCTGGTGCCCGCCCGAAGCCGCCTTCACCGTCGCCGATGAACTCGGCCTCTACCTCCAGCCCGAGACCCCGCTCTGGATTGACGCCTGGATGAAAGACCGAAGCCCGACTCACCCCGATGTCTTTGGGAAAGACCCGGCGGTCGTCGAGTTCATCCAAGCCGAAGTGAATCGCATCCTCGAAGCCTATGGCAACCACCCCTCTTTCTGCATGTTCATGCTCGGCAACGAACTGCCCGAATCGAGCGACTATGCCGAGATGCAGCGAATCGTCAACGACGCCCGGCAACGCGATCCGCGCCGCCTCTATGCAATCTGTACGGCCCGGCTGGTTACCCCCGCCGATGACTTTTCGGTCAGCCACGCCTCGCCCGGCGGCGCGACCCGCGGACTCGGAAAACCCAACACCGACTGGGACTTCTCGAAAGCCGTCCAGAGCCTCTCGATTCCCCTGGTCCAACACGAATCCGGCCAACGCCCCGTCTTCCCCGACTACAGCCAGCTCGATCAGTACACCGGCCCCCTGAAACCCCACAACCTCGAGGTCTATCGCGACGCCCTGGCCGCGCGCGGCATGCTCGGTCAAAACCGCGACTTCACACTCGCCTCGGAAAAATGGACCGCAATCCAATACCGTCAGGAAATCGAAGGCGTTCTGCGCACCCCCGACTACGCCGGGTTTCAACTTCTCCAACTCAACGACTTCACCGGCCAGGGCGAAGCGCTCGTGGGGCTGCTCGATCCCTTCTGGAACCCGAAAGGCGACCTGTCCCCCGAGTATTTCCGACAATTCTGCGCTCCGACGGTTCCCCTGCTTCGTTTCGATAAATACACCTGGACCTCGTCCGAAACCTTCAAGGCCCAGGCGCTGGTTTCCCACTTCGGTCCCCGCGACCTGGAAAAAGTTCTGTTGCGCTGGGAACTAGCCGGAGAAGGAAACAAGACCGAGGCCCAGGGAACACTCGAGGCGCGCGCCCTGTCCACCGGCGCCCTCACCCCCTGGGGCTCTTTTGAAATTCCGCTGGGTTTCGCCACCCGAGCCGGCGCCTACCAGTTGACCCTGTCCCTCATGTCCGGTCAGGAAAACCAGCCGCCCCTCGCTTCCAACACCTGGAACCTCTGGATCTATCCCGAGATACCGGAACCCCAACCGCTCGACAACGTTCTCGTCGTCCGTCACTATGACGACACCGTCCAGCGCGCCCTGGCCGAAGGGAAACGGGTCGTCCTGATTCCCCTGAACGCCCGGAACGACAACGCCTACGCGGGAAACTTCTATTCCGTTTACTGGTCCGCGAAATTTTTCCCGGCGCCGGACGCTCAACTCGGTCTCTGGTGCGATCCCACCCATCCCGCGCTTCAGGGATTCCCGACCCAGTCCCACACGGACTGGCAGTGGCGCTCGCTCGTGGAAGGCTCGAAGACTTTCCTGCTCGATGCGGCGCCCCTCGAGTACCGACCCATCGTTCAGGCTGTCCCCGATTTTCATCTCAACCACAAATTGGGCTTTCTCTTCGAGACACGGGTGGGTCAGGGCCGCCTGCTGGTCTGCGGGTTGAATGTTCTCTCCGGAACACCGGCTGCGCGCCACTTCTACGCCTCGATCCTGCGCTACGCCGCCTCTCCCGCTTTTGCGCCCGAAACCACGCTCGACCCCAAACTGCTAAAGACCCTCTTCTCTGAAGGAGAACCGCCCCGCACCATTCCGGGACAGGCGATCAACATCAAAGCCGCTGCCGACCTTTCCGTCCAGAATCAGGCCACACGCTGGGACGCAAAGCAGGACCGCGTTCTCGCGCAGGAAGACGGATACCGCGCAGAAGTTCTCGAAGGCGGCGCGTGGAACGACGCCAACGGTTCCGCCTGGTTCGGCAAACCGCTTATCGTTCGCCTCCAGACCCCGCGAGGGGTCAAAGGGCAACTCTTCCTGCATTTCAGCGACTGGAACAACAACGTCCGAACGGGGTCGGTTCTGATCGAAACCCGCGCCCAACAACTCGGGCCCCACGCGGGCGAGGGCAAATGGCTTGTCCTCGACATCCTGCGCGAGGATACCCTCGACGACAAGATCGAAATCAGAGCCACTCCTCAGACGGGACCCAACCTCCAACTCACCCAGATCATTTTCAAACCCCAATGAGCCGGGTGAACGGTTCTGTCCCGCTTGCGAAGATGTTCGAGGGAGAGTCCGAGCGAGATGAAGAGGACGGGGTGGACAGAGTGAACCCGTCGCTTGCGCCGCCTTCAACCCCATTTCGGGGTCAAAAAGTCTCTCAAGAACGCCCAATTTCCCGTTGATTCCAAGGGGATTGAGTGCCACACTACAAACTGGGACAATGAGCGGGACAAACGCGTCACCGTGCGCCCCCAATCTCCGTCCCCAGTGGAAACACGCGACAATTCGTTCTGAGAAACATTGGCTCGGAACGAAATAACGCGTTCATTCTTGTGTGGAGACAAGCCCCGTGCGGGAAACAACCATCCACGATCTGTTCAATGCGATTTCCTGCGGCGTGGAAGAGTGGGCGCTGGACGGCCATGTCACGTATGCCAACCCCATCCGGGAAAAAAGTCTCATCTGCCCGAACGGACAACGCGTCGGCCAATACGCATGGGAAACGCTGTCCGTAGTAAACGACCAGACTCACCTGCGCGAGCGCATCCAGAACGCCTGTAACAACGACGAGACCCTCTTGCCACTGGCTGTCATCACCCGCGACCAGCATGGTTCCGAGTTCCCAGAAGAAATCGAATGGTCCCGCAAACGGGATACACACGGTCAAACGATCGGGTTCATCGCGATTTTTCACCAGAATCCCATCGGACTGGGACGCTTCCTGCCCGGGCACCCCGAGCACAATCAGGAACTCGCGTTGCTCAAGGCCATCAATTTGAGCATCGCGCACGACCTCAACAGCAGCCTGGCCGTCATTGTCGCCAATGCCGAATCGCTTCGTCCGCAAACCACTCTGCAGGACGACCCGGTCCGGCACCACCGCGAACAGATCCTCGAGGCCTGCGAACGCGCCAAACAACTCGCCCAGCACATCCAGAGCGTCGGCTATGAACCCGCCGAACCGTTGCAACCGGTTGCGCTCGGGAGCATCGTGCGTCAGGCGGTTCATTGGGCCAGAACCGTCCTGCCCACGTCCTGCCAGATCCGCTGCGTCATTGAAACCCAGCACGACCAGATCACCGCATTTCCCCGCAGTCTGCACCGACTGCTCGAAATTTTCTGCCTGCGGGTAGCCCGCATCCTGGTGGCGATTCCCGCCACTCTTGAGATGCGTCTTCAGGACCACGACCTCCAGGCGACCGAACTCAAACGTTTCGCGGGAAGCCTCTCTCCGGGCGTCTGCCTCTGCCTGACTCTGACCCTCGACTCCCCCGCATTGCCGGCGCACGATCTGCAAACCGTCTTCGAGCCCTACCTCGCTCTCCGCAAGAGTGGTCCGGGCGCCGCCAGCCTGCACCTCACCATGCTCCACGGAACGAATCGGCAACACCCGATCCCGGATGCGGATGAGGCGCTGAGAACCCTCTGGGAAACCGCCACTGTCAATCAGATCGTCCACGAGCACCAGGGATCGTTGGGACTCGCACAATCAGAGAATGTTCCCCCCCATGCCACCGGAATCATCCTGTTGCTTCCACGAGACAAAACCACAAGAGCCGCCACCGCACAGACCCCGTCCGTTGCCAGAACACCGGCCTCTTCCCTGGATCCACGGGCGCGCCTCCTCATTGCGGCCCCCCACAACGAATTTCCCCTTTCGTTCCGTGAACGGCTCGAGTTCCTCGGTTACGAAATGGAACTGATGACCACCGCTTCACTCGTTCAGGTCACGCTTCAGGAAGCCACCACCACTTTTGACGCCGCAATCGTCTATGACTCGATCGCCGGCTCCCAAACCCATGCGCTCCTCAAACAAATGCGGGAACTCCAGGCCGATCTGCCTATTATCTTCTGTACCCGGTCCCCCAACAAGTTCCCCGGCGCTCAATCAATCCCGGAGGCCGACGAAATCATCCCCTCCCCGAAAAACTGGCGCGAAATTGACCTGGCTATCCGACGCATCCGCCACGAATTTCCCCGCCCGCCCGCCAGCAAAAAACCGGCGTACCCGGCTCAGAGTCCCTCCGCCGGGAAATTGCCCCAGACAGGGGGGCCGGCATGACGGTCACGACCAACACGGGACTCCTGGCCAATGTCCTCATCGTGGATGACGATGAGATGATGAACGACGTCCTGGCGCGCCATATCGGGCGGCAGGGCCATTACGTCCGCTGTGCTCTGACCCTGCTGGAAGCGCTCGAAATTGCGCGCGATGAAACACCCGATCTCATCCTCCTCGATGTCCGCATGCCCGACGGCAATGGCCTCGAAGTGCTCCCTCAGTTCCTCGCCCTGCCTTCCGCCCCGGAAATCATCGTCTTCACCGGTTCCGGCCATCCGGAAGACGCGAGACGCGCCATTCAGGCAGGAGCCTGGGATTACCTCGAAAAAGGAACCCCCCTCGACCGCCTGCTGGCCTCCCTGAACTGTGCGCTGGACTACCGCCGCGAAAAGATCGGCCATATCGGCTCAACCGAACTGATCCGCGAAGGAATCGTGGGGTCCGGCAAAGCGCTCTCGGACAGCCTCGAAGTTCTGGCCCAAGCCGCCGCGACCGACGCCAACGTCCTCATTTCCGGCGAAACCGGTACGGGTAAAGAACTGCTCGCCGCAGCCATCCACCAGAACAGCCGTCGCGCCCACACCCGCTTTGTCGTCGTGGATTGTGCCGCGCTGCCCGAAAACCTTTTGGAAAGCACCCTCTTCGGCCACGAACGCGGCGCTTTTACCGGTGCCGACCGCACCCGCGAGGGACTCTTCAAACAGGCCGACGGCGGAACCCTCTTCCTCGACGAAGTCGGCGAACTCCCCCTCTCGCACCAGAAAGCCTTCCTGCGCATTCTTCAGGAACGCCGCTTCCGTCCCATCGGCAGCCATCGCGAAGTCTCGAGCGATTTCCGCCTCGTCGCCGCGACCAACCGCGACTTGGACAAACAAGCCCAGGCGGGCGAATTCCGCGCCGACCTCCTCTTCCGCCTCCGCTCCTTTCTCATAATCGCGCCCCCATTGCGCGAACGGCTGGAAGACCTTCCGGAAATCGTCGCGTACCACATTCCGCGCTTGTGCGAACGCCACGGACTGCCGCTGAAAACCACCTCGCCCTCCTTTATCGAAGCCCTCTGTGCGCTGCGCTGGCCCGGCAACGTCCGCGAACTCATCGGCGCGCTCGAAACGGCGCTCATTGCCGCGCGCGACAGCCGAACCCTCTACCCGAACCACCTTCCCGTGGAACTGCGCGCGCAGATTTCGCAGGCAGCCATCAAAACCCCCTATGCACCGGAGGAAACTGCGCCGGAAGCCCTTTCTCTCCCCCTCGCCCAGACGATCTTCCCCACCTCGCCCATCCCCCCGGACGGACGCTTTCCGAAGTTGCGCGAGTACTTGGGCCAGTATGAAAAAGAATACCTCACCCAGCTTTTAAACCGCACCAACGGCAACATCGCCGAAGCCACGCGTCTCTCGGGTCTTTCCCGGGCGCGCCTGTACGCCCACTTCAAACAACTGGATCTTTCCCCTTCCGAGATCCGAAAAACTCAGGACTCCTCAATCTAGCCCGGTGACCGTGTCGAGATCCGATGGGTTTTCAGACCCAGCGGCGATATCGCGATGGAACGCCCGGTATCTCGAAATCAAGAATTTCTCGATTTAGAGACACTCTGCCCCAAAACCCGTTTGTCTCGAAAACAAGACCCCAACACGCCAATCCCTTCACCTTCCAGAATCCGGCCCTAAGGAAATACAGTATAGTGCTTATTTTAAACGCGTTACGAGATCCACACTTAATTCTGCAACGGGGCTTGCGGCTGGCATGCCTCCTGCATAAGAAACCGTCAGCAGATCGCCTGGAGTGCCATCCCAGAAAGTTCCCCCGCAGATCCTGCTTGGAGGTATGTGTCATGGAAATGTTCGATTTCATCATCCAAAATCCGATCACCCACCAGATGATTCAGTGGTCGCTTCTCATTCTGGCGTTTCTGGCTTTACGTTACTTTTTCAACGATACGGTCAACTTGGAGGGCATGAGCGGTTTTTTCCTGGGCCTGTTCATTCTGATCCCCGGCAACGTCCTGCTCCATCACCACCTGCTACCCATGTCCTCCATGCCCGGCCTCGCGCAGATGGGGAGTATCTTCTTCCTGAATCTGATCCTTCTCCTGCTCCTGACGAAATTTGCGCCCGGTTTGACGGTGTCCAGTTATGGGTCGCTGGCTTTCTTCGCCATTCTGCTTTCAATCGCCACGTTTTCAATGCGTTTTGTACCCGAGTGTCCGGATCTGGTAGCGATGGTATCGCAAGGACTTTAAAATTCAGGGGGAACCACCTTACGTGTCTGCTCAACACGCCTAAAGTATCCCTGCCATAACCACCTCCAGCTCCCCTTGATCGCCCGGAACTCCTGCTCCGGGCGATCTTGGTTTTGGGGACATGGCCGTCGTTTTCCTTCTCTTGCGCTTGACTTTTCCGGGTACGCCTCTCTATCGTATCAGATGTCCATCGCCGTTGAGCGACCTTCCTCTCTCTGCGCTCAACCGAATGGATTCGCCTCCAACTACTATTCCATCCACCGGGAAAGGAATCCTTTCATGCGTATCGCCCCGATTCGGCTTTCGTGGCTCTCGACCCTGCTTGTCCTCTGGCTGTTGTGTGCCTCAACCTTGCAGGCGGGTTACAAACAGATTCAGGCGCCTCTGGCCAACGACCCCATGGGGGTCAGTATCTTCGAACTCGACAATGGACTGCGCGTCTATCTGTCCGTCAACCGTCAGGAACCCCGTTTCTACGCCGAAGTTGTGGTGCGGACCGGCTCGAAAAACGATCCTGCCGAAACCACCGGTCTGGCGCACTACCTCGAACACCTTCTGTTCAAGGGCAGCCAGCGCCTCGGTTCACTCGATTATGAAAAAGAAAAGGTCCACCTCGACAAGATCCAGGCGCTCTACGAAGAGCACTTCCGCGAAACGGACCCCGAGAAGCGCAAGGAACTCTACAAACAGATCAACGCCGAGGCGCAACTGGCCGCCCAGTACGCCATCCCCAACGAACTCGATTCGACCTACAAGGCCCTGGGCGAATCCGCGCTCAACGCTCACACCTCGGTGGAAGAAACGGTGTACCGCGTCAGCCTGCCCGCCAACCGCCTGGCCCAGTGGGCCACCATCGAGGCCGACCGCTTCCAGAACCCGGTCTTCCGCCTCTTCCACACCGAACTCGAAACGGTCTATGAAGAGAAGAACATTTCGCTCGACAACAAGGACCGGGTCTTTCACGAGACCGTCGAGGCGAAGCTTTTCAAAGTCCACCCCTACGGCCAGCAGCCCACAATCGGCAAGGCCGAACACCTCAAGAAACCTTCGCTCGTCAACATTCGCAATTACTTCGAGACCTACTATGTGCCCAACAACATGGCGCTTTGCCTCGCGGGCGACCTCGACGTTGACGCCACCATGCGCCTGCTCGACGAAAAGTTCTCAAACTGGAAACCCCGTCCACTGACACCGCCCGCCCAATACGACGAGAAGCCGATCCAGGGACGCGAACATTTCGACCTGAAATTCCGGGGGGAAGAAGCCGTCATGCTCGCCTTCCGCGCACCCAACAACAACGACGCTGACTCCGACGCCATGAAACTGCTGGGAACCATCCTCTACAACGGCCAGGCGGGCCTGATTGACCTGAACCTGATCCAGCAGCAGAAAGTCCGTTCGGCCGCCGCCATGTACTACCCGAGCAACGACTACGGGCGGTTCTACCTGATGGGCATCCCCAAAAAGGGCCAGACCCACCAGGAAGTTGAGGACATGCTGCTGGCGCAGCTCGAAAAAGTCCGCAAGGGAGAATTCGACGACTGGATGCTCCAGGCGGCCATCAACAACGCCAAAGCCGAACTGAAACGTTCCTACGAATCCGACATGGGGCGCGTCGAACAGATGCGGGGCGCGTTCCTGGAATACCAGAGCTGGGAGTATGTCAACGCGCTCCTGAACCGTCTGCAGAAAGTGACCAAGGCCGACGTGGTGGCCGCGGCCAACCGCCACCTGGGCGCCAATTTCGTCTCCGGCTGGCGGATTGACGAACAGCAGGAAGTGCTGAAGATCGAGAAACCGCAGATTGACCCCATCAACATTGACCGGACCCGCCAGTCCGAGTTTTCGAAAAGCGTGCTCGCCATGCCGGTCCAGCCGATCGAACCGACCTACGTGATCCCCGGCAAGGACTATGTGGTCTCGGAAGCGCCCAACGGCGTGCGGTTCTTCAGCGCACCCAACCCGATCAACGATATTTTCGACCTTTCCATCACGTTCGAGGTCGGCGACCGCCACGACCCGAAACTCGAAATGGCCGCCCACCTGCGCGACAAGACGGGAACGGAAAAACTCCCGGCTGAAAAAATCCAGCAGGAATGGTATAAACTGGCGTCCAGTTTCTCCGTCGGCGTTTCGGACAATGAGACCACTCTGCACCTGTCGGGCCTGGACGAAAATTTCGAGGCCTCTCTGGCGCTCGCCCTCGACACATTGTTGAAGCCGAAGGCGGAGCCCACCACCCTCCAGGAACTCGTCGCCATCACGCTGGCCAACCGCGAAGATGAAAAGAAGAACCCGAACACCCTGGCGAGCGCCGTGCGCAGCTATGCGATCTACGGCTCGGATTCCCCGTTCCTGAAACGCCTGACCCAGGAGCAGCTCCAGAAACTGACGGTCGAGGAACTCCAGAAAACCCTCCAGAACCTGTTCGAGTACAAATGCACCATCTCGTACGCCGGTTCGCTGCCCCGCGAAAAGGCGCTGGAAATCTTCAACAAACTCTACCCGCAGGCGAAGACTCTGAAAGACGTCCCCCCCCACCACTTCATGAAGGCCCGGCAGATCAAGGAAAATGAAATCTATTTCCTCGACAACCAGATGGCCCAGTCGCTCGTCAACATCGGCTTTGGAGATGGCGTCTATCAGGAAGCGCTCCTGCCGGACGCCCAGCTGTTCCACGACTACTTCGGCGGCGGCATGGGCGGCGTGGTGTTCCAGGAACTGCGCGAAGCGCGCGGCCTGGCCTACACCGCGCGGGCCGCTTACGGATTCGGAGACCGAGTCAACGCTGAGAACGTCGTGACGGGTTACATCGGCACCCAGTCGGACAAGACCTGTGAGGCGGTTGAGGCATTCCTGAACCTGTTCACCAACATCCCGCTCTCGGAAGAACGATTCGGAAAAACGATCGAGTCCCTGATCAACCTCTACTGCACCTCGAAGATCACCTTCCGCGAGGTGGCTGGCGCGGCGGTCTCGTGGGAACACCTGGGCCTGACCGGAGACCCGCGCAAGGCGCGTCTCGACGCCATCCGCAAGGCGAAGTCGGACAACCTGGTCCAGTTCCACGCGCAGCACATCAAGAATAACCCGCGCATCCTGGGCATCGTCGGTGACAAGTCCCGCATCGACATGGACCGCCTGGCGAAGAGCGGCAAAATTGTCAACGTGAAAAAGGAAGAGATCTTTCTGGACTGATTGAATCCGGGTCAAGTTCCAGAACACAAATTGGGGGACGGGACCTTTTCCCGTCCCCCAATTGTTTTAGAGCAATTGCCAGAAAGAATCTTCATTATTCCGATTGTCGGTTCTGAGAATCAGCCGTTCCGTCCCGGAGGGACGGCAAGAAAGTAGCCCACCGTTTCAACGGTGGGAAAGCGATTTTCAGACAATTCGTCCCGGAGGGACGACTGAAAAACCGGGGGTAACCGACAGCCGTCCCTCCGGGACGGGGAAAAGGGATGATCCTGAACCCAGCGCTGAAGCGCTGGGCTATTGTCAGAAGTCCCTGACGGGACTTGGGTCTGGAACACCTGACTCCGTGTCATTAATGAAGATTCTTTTGGGCAAGGGCTATATACGCCGCGCGCGATCGGTTCGTCTCCCTACTGGGTGTTCCTCTTCTCTCGATCTTACTTTGAGCAAAAACTGGAAGCCCTTTTCAATCTGCTTTCAAAACCGCTTCACGCACCCGGGCATCCACCGGGTTGGATTCGGAAAGCCCACAGACGCGGGTCAGAATTGCATCGAGACCCAGAGGCGCTTCCTCGTTCATGAACCGCTCGTCGCTGGGGAAAAACGCGCCATTCTCATCCCGGGCGCGGAACTGCGTCGCGGCCACCACCACCGGAGCGATGGCATCGGTCGGCAAATCGTGGCGCGCCGCCAGAAGCAGGGCGCCCACGAGCCGGTCCTCCCGCACCAGTTTGCGGTACAGATCGCGCCCGACCCGGTACACCGAGTCCCCGAGCGCGCGATTGCCAAACCGGCGCAGCAGGTCGTCCACATGGGCTTCGAGTTTCGCCCGGTCGAACTCGGCGGGGTACTCGACACACAGCGCGTCGGCGGACTGCATCATGGCGGCGCGGGCGCGGGTGCGCACTTCCGGGATCTCCAGAACCTCACAAATCAACGGCTTGCCGGGCGCGGCCCGATAACCGAAATAGGCGGACGCGGCATGGCCCAGGTTGTGGATGAAAAGTTTGCGGTCCACATAGGCTTTCATGTTTTCCATTGGGGCCAGACCGGCCACCTCGGGGATCGGATTCAGAAACGCCCGTTTGTCGAGAATCAGACGGTTGTACGGCTCGGCAAACACCCAGAGCGGGTCCACTTCGAGGTCACTCTGGCGCATGAGGGGGACCATTTTTCCGATGCTGGTCTCGACCAGTCCGACCAGGCGATCCAGCGGGTACTCGGCGGGCAACACCGTCCGCAAATAAGCCCGGGCCACCTCCGCCGCTCGGTTCAGGTTCTCGGCCAGAATCACATCGAGCGCTTCGTCGCCCCGTTTCTGGCGGCGCAATTCCAGTCCCCGCGCAAGCAAAGCCAGAACCGGCCCCAGCGCGCGCGCCCCCACCGCCGTAGCCGCCAGATCAGCATCGGCCACTTCGGCCGCCACGCGCTCCGCATCACCGGCGTGAACCGCCCGGACATTGCGCACCCAGACCGTCTCATCCTCCCGGTCCCCATGCTTGACGATCAGCCGGTAGGCGCGCTGTTCGTTCAAAGCGTCCACCAGCGCCTGGTCAATGTCCACAAACACCACTTCGTATCCCGCCCGGGCAAACAACTGCCCCAGAAAAGACCGCCCGATGTTCCCCGCCCCGAACTGCACCAGCTTTGCCATGTCTCCATGCTCCCGTTATTGCCGCCCAAAGATCGTTCAATCGCAGACGCTAAGGTAACGTCCTGCGCCGCCGCTGACAATGCTTTTTCTTGCCTCCAGAGACTCTTTCTTGATTGCATTCCCCCCGCGCTTCCGGTATCAGTCGCATGCTGATGAGTTACTTATTTGGAGATTCCGACATCGCCGCCCGCCGACTCGAACACCTGACTCAGGTTTTTGGTGGAGCCGCGTGCCCGTTTCTCGAAGGTTCGGGGATCGAACCCGAATGGCGGGGCGCCGATCTGGGGTGCGGACCGGGCTTCACCACCCGTCTGATCGCCGAGACCGTCCCGTGCGCCTCGGTCACGGGACTCGACGTCTCCGGGCGATTCATCGAGCAGGCCCGCCAATTCCATGCAGACCTGCCGACCGTGGAGTTCTGTCTCCACGACATCACGCAAACGCCTTTCCCCGGCGCCCCCTTCGATTTCCTCTATGGCCGATTCATCCTCACCCACCTGCGCGAACCCGCCCAGGCGCTCCAGACCTGGAGCGCCCAGATCCGCCCGGGAGGAATCCTGCTGCTCGAGGAAACGGAGTGGATTCAGACAGAGAACCCGGCCTTCCAACGGTACCTCGAGATTGTCAATGCCACCCTCGCCCGGAAAAACAACATCCTCTACATCGGGCCGGAACTTGAAACACTGGCCAGTCAGGCGCCGCTTCTGTGTCTGAAATCGAGCCAGGTGCGCGAACACACCGTCACCTCACCCGAGGTGGCCCACATGTTTCACCTCAACATACAGACCTGGAAAAACGACCCGCTCGTCCGCGAGCACTTTCCAGAAACCGAAATCGAGCGTCTTGAGGCCGACCTGCGCGACTTGCGTGACGCCCCCGCAGACCAGTCGGCGGCCACTTGGGGCCTGCGTCAGATCGCGCTGGAAAGAACACACTCATGAACCATTCCGTCATCAAGACCCCCCGTCTTCTGCTGCGCGGTTTCACGCTCGACGACGCGCCGGAGATCCAACGGCTGGCGGGCGACTATGCCGTGGCCCGCAACACCCTGACCATCCCCCATCCCTACGAAGACGGCATGGCCGAAACCTGGATTCAAGGTCTGGAAGAGGATGAAGACAAAGGGTTCAGTCTGGTATTTGCCATCGAGCGCGACGAGGACAAGCGCCTGATCGGCTCGATCGGTCTGAGCGGAATAGACAGCCAGCACAACCACGCCGAGATCGGGTACTGGATCGGTCAACCCTACTGGAACCAGGGGTACGCCTCCGAAGCCGCCAGCGCCCTCATCGGGTTCTCCTTCCGCATCCTGCGGCTCAACCGCGTGTTCGCCTACCATTTCGAACGAAACGTGGCCTCGGAACGCGTCCTGACAAAGGCCGGGTTTCAACGCGAGGGCCTCCTGCGCAAACACGCAAAAAAATGGGGACGCTACGAAAATGTGGTCCTCCACGCCATCCTGAACCCGAATCCGGAAATTTGAGCGGCCGGCACTCCATAACGCACGAAAATACCGAAAAATTGAACCTCAAAACCTGCGAAATCAGGCAAAAAGCGGTTTCCGTCGCTTATCTGCGGCAATCCGCGTTATCTGCGGATAACAACCGTTCCGAAAAGAAATGAGGGGACAGGATAACAGGATCAACAGGATAGGGTTCTTTTCGACTTGGGCTTTTGCGTGAATCTGTCTTTTACCCGTCCTCCGCAGAGTTACGGCTCGCGTGAAAGAAAAAATCAGGACGGCTGATCGGACGACGACAGCCACGGCCCCTCGACGCCAATCCGGCGGATGAACGCCAGGAACGACTCCTCTTTCCGAAGGGGTAGTTTCGAGCCGTTTCTCAGAAACAATTCGATCGCGGCCGGTTCCTGGGAAAGCGCGAGGAAACGGAACACCCGCTCGCGCGTGCGAAGTCCCTTGTTCGACCACGCCAGGGCCAGCGTTTCCAGAGAACGCACGCTCTCCGTTTCATCCAATGACGCGCTCCATCGGAAAGTGGGTTTGGTCGCGACCAGGTCGCCCAGCCGGTCGGACGACGCCCGGCACCGCACCACCTGTCCCGCGCGGAACTGTTCCCAGGTTCCGTTCGCCTCGGAAGGCGCCTGCGCCCGGTCGCGGTTGGTGTAACAAAGCGTCATCGAGCCACAGATAGGAACACCCCACCGCCGCCCGTTCTCCGTCATCGTGTTCAAGGCCTCGCCATATATGCCGGCGAGCGACGCTTCCAATTCCTGCGGAAGCCCCTCAAGGGGTTGCAGAACCCCCTGACGCGCCAGTTCGAGAAGTTGTGGACTGAGAGCCAGAAACAGGTCCGGTGGCAGGTCTTCGTCCGCCAGTCCGGCCACTTTAGTCGGAAACTCCGACATCGGCACATACCGCAGAGTGGCGGGCGATTGCGGAAAACGCTGATTGTGAAGCGCGATGAACCCCTCCAGCGCGGCGGAGACCGGATCGAACGGGTCCACGCAGGTCCAGACAATCAGAGCGGGTTCCGAAGAGGGAACCGATGCCGGTTCGGCATCCTGGCCACCGGTCTGTTTTTCGTTTCCTCCACCACACCCGATAACCCCAATCACCAGCACCAGTTCGAAAAGTTTCCCAAACCATCTCGCCATTGTCACCGCCTCAATTCTCGTTGGGGCACCCCTTCAGGGTGCAAGTCTTATTGAACATCCGTTTCCGCAGGTTCTCACCTGCGGCTACTCAAGAGAGGCCCCTCCGGGGCCAAAATTTTACCGGGTTTGTTTCTTTTCCCTCACAGACAAGACAAATCCAGAATGCTGGAATCCCCCACCCTTCCACCTTGTCATTCCAAGCCGTCTTGGCTACACTGGCATCCGGTATGGATTGGAAAGGTTCGATGTGGGACCGGCGCCTCGCCGGTCGTTTTACATCCGGAATTTTCCACACCACACCAGCCGACTCGGGAGAGCCTAACGCGAAACCCGCCGTCCGCGCAAGAAAGGAAAGACCCGCATGGCCCTCCGGTCCACCCCGGTGGCGCAACCGCCCCGCCCGCTCAGTGTCACGGAACTAACCCGCGCGATCCGCCGCGCCATTGAAACCCAGTTGGGCGCAGTGGCGGTCGAAGGCGAGATCAGCAACTGGACCCTCGCCGCGAGCGGCCACGCCTACTTTTCCCTGAAGGACGAGAATGCCGTCATTTCCTGCGTCATGTTTCGCAACGTCACCATGCGTCTGCCGTTCAAGCCGGGCGACGGCACGCGGGTCGTGGCGCGGGGCACGATTTCCGTCTATGAACCGCGCGGGCAGTACCAACTCGTCGTCTCGACCCTCGAACAGGCCGGGCTGGGGGATCTCTACCGCCGTTTTCTGGAACTCAAGGCCAAACTCGAGCAGGAAGGGCTTTTCGATCCCGCCCGCAAACGCCCTCTGCCTCCCATGCCGAGCCGCATCGGCCTGGTCACCTCGGCGTCGGGCGCCGTGTTGCGCGACATCGTAAACGTGGTCCGGCGGCGGTTCTCCGGCGTTTCCTTACTCCTTTCGCCGACCCTGGTTCAGGGGGCCGAAGCGCCCGCCTCAATTCTCCGCGCGCTCGACCGTCTGTACCGCTGGCACGAACGCGCCCCCGAGGCCGAGAGACTCGACCTGCTGATCGTGGCGCGTGGCGGAGGGTCGCTCGAAGACCTCTGGGCCTTCAATGACGAAGCGGTCTGCCGCGCGGTTGCGGCCTTTCCCATCCCGGTCATTTCCGCCGTGGGGCACGAAACGGATTTCACCCTCTGCGACTTTGTGTCGGACCTGCGCGCCCCCACGCCGTCGGCAGCCGCCGAGGTGGCCGTGCCGGAGAGCGAACTGCTCGACGCCGGCATCGCCCAGTTGCGTCTGCGATTGCGCCGCGCGCTCGAAAACCTGGTCCAGAAGCGCCGCCTGGAACTCTCGCGTCCCCTCCACAGTTGGGGTCTGCGCCAGCCTCTGGAACTGGTGCGCCAGGCGATTCAACGCCTCGACGAATTGCAAACCCGCGCCCAGCACACCCTCGAGCGCCAGTGCGCGGACAGTGGCCGAAAGATGGAAGTTCTTATGGCGCGGCTCGAAAGTCTCAACCCCCAGGCCGTGCTGCAACGCGGCTACAGCATCGTGAGCCGCAGCCGCGACAACCGGGTCATCACCCGTGACAAGCAGGTGCGCGTGGGCGATCACCTGCGCATCCAACTCGCCGAGGGCGAACTGCGCGCGTCGGTGATCCCACGCGGGGACGATTTTCTGGATGGATGGCCGGCAGAATAACGGGGAAACAGGCCGAGTGGGTCACCCGCCGCCGGTGTTCTTTGGAGAATTCTTCCCATCATCCAAGACCGGCGCGGGAGTCTTTCCCTCACCGGGGACAGATTCAACACCAGACGGAGAAGTTCCATTCGTCCCTTTCCGGCGAGAACGGTCATAGACTTCCGGGTAAAGTTTCCGGGCGCAGTCGGGACAGATTCCGTGACTGAACGTCGCGTCGCTGTGCGCCTGCAGATACTCCTCGATCTGGCTCCAATACCCGTCATCCTGCCGGATTTTTTTACACGAACAACAGATGGGCAACAGGCCGTGCAGGGTATTGATACGGGCGACGGCGGTCTGCAATTTCTGAATGGTGTGTTCCCGTTCCGCCTCGATACGCTTGCGTGTGTGCTGACATCCGAGCGCCAACGCGAAAAGACGCAAGAGTTCGCGTTGCTGGCGCGTGAGCGGTTTCCGGCTCCGGCGATTCTCTATGCGAATCTGGCCAATCGGTTTTTCGCCATCGAAGATCGGGGCAACGGCTGTTGTGGGGGATTCTTTCCGCCGAATTCTTCGACTGGCAGCAGAGCCGCACGTGGGAGACTTTTCCCCCTCGACGTCAAAAGAGCCACCGCAAGAAACGAGCGTTTCGAGCGCGTCAGGGGAAAACCGTTTCCGTTCTGCCGCGCGGAATCGCACCGTGACAAATTCAAATCCCAGGCGCTCCTCGGCAAGGCGCAAGGCCTGACGATAGAACGACTCGATCGAGTCGCTTTGCGACAGGGTACTGATGATCTCCACCAGAGAAGTCAATCGTTCGCAAAATTGCAGATCTGCTTCATGGAGAGCCTGATAGTCCGGATCGGGTTGCATATTCGTCTCCTGACGGCCCTTTTCTGGATCGCCATACCCCTTTTCCGCCTCCCCTCCAGGAAGCCCCTTCCTCCCTTTTATCCGCTCCTTGTAGCTTATCGGCATTTTCCAGAAAGAATATAAGATCCAAATGTATAAAAACGCCTGTCCGAATCGGGAAGATTCAGACAGGCGTAAAGAATTGTTCGAAATCGGCAGGAAAGGTCTTACCTGAACTCGCCCCTTACCGCTTGATCTGTATCACCGCATCGAGCATTTCGTCGGCGGTGGTGATCACCTTGGTGTTGGCCTGATAGACGCGCTGCGTGGTGATCATATTCACGAATTCATTGGTCAAGTCCACGTTTGACAATTCAAGCGTATTCGCCAGAACGGAACCGTTGATACCCGCATTGGCCACCCCCAGGAGCGCCTGACCCGATTCGGGGGTCTGCGAGAAAAGGTTGTCGCCCGCCCGGAACAGCTCGGATTCGGCGGGGAAACTTGCCAGCGTGAACTGGGCCAGATTGCGCGACAATCCGTTTGAAAATTTTCCCACGATAATGCCGTCCGTTGTGATATCGATCGCCTCGAGATTGCCCGCGCCGAACCCATCCTGCGACAGGGAATTGGTCACGGAAGCGCCCGTGCCCACCTGCGAACTACCGGTGAAATTGAAACCGATGGTCTGGTTCTGTTGCGGCCCACCCGAAAAATTGAAGGCTGCGCTGACCAGGGGACTGCCGGTCAATTGTCCGTTGACATCGAAGCTCAACGTGCTGCTTCCGACCTCGACCGCCTGCCCAGCCGTGCCCCCGGTGATGTCCGCCCCATCCGCCACCAGATGCACCGTCCAATCGCTCGCAGTCGCCCCTGCCGTTCCCGCCTGACTGGTGCGTTGGAAGTAGGCCAGAACCGTGTGCGCCACCCCCAGCGAATCGTAAACCGAGATGGCGGTCGAAAAGTTGCTCGTCCCGACAGGATCGGCCAGATTCCACCCTCCACCGGGATTGACTTCCGCCGTGGCCTGAAGGTTGACATTGAGTTGAACACCCGACCCTTGCGCCACACCATTGCCCGTCGGATTGGGAGGTGCGGTGATGGAACTCAGGTTGATGCGGCCCGGCTGGTCACCCGTCGGGTTTCCCTGCGCGTCAAACGTGATCCCCTGTACGAACAGATTGTTGGGATTGATCAGAAAGCCATCGCGATTCAGACGGAACTGCCCCGCCCGCGTGTAATAAATGTCGCCGGTGTTCGGCGCTTCAACCCGGAAGTAGCCGTTGCCATTGATTCCCACATCGGTCACAAGAGAGGTACTCTCAAACGATCCCTGGGAGAAAAGCCCCTGTACACTTTCCAGGCGCACCCCGAAACCGAGCTGGTCGTTTCCACCGGGGGTGTTGATCGCCTGACTGAACAAATCGGCAAAGTTGCCCCGGCTCGCCTTGTAACCCACCGTGTTTGCATTGGCGATGTTGTTGCCAATGATCTGCAGGTTCTGTCCCATGGTCGAGACACCCGTGACTCCGGTAAACATTGCGCTGGTGACAGACATGATGAGGAACTTCCTTCTACGTGATTTTCCGGCCATCAGCCGGTAACGCATGTGACTCGAACTTGTCGCTCTCAGGCGCTGGCCGCTTCCTGGACGCTGTACACATCGTTGAGCGGGATGCGCTCCCCATCCACAGAGATCAGGGTCTGACCATTTTCAAAATAGATCCCGCTGACACGACCTTGAATCAGCGCCGGCACGGTAACCGACGTCCCCGAGGCATTGGTAGCCGCTATGCTGACCGTGTAATTCCCATCCGGCAGAGCGCCTCCTTCCAGAGTGCTCAAATCAATATCCTGAATCCCGGAGGAACAGGAACCCAATTGCAGCGACCGCACTATGGTCTGTTTTCCAGCCGTATCGGTCTGGATGATATTGACCGTCACGCTGCTCAAATCCTCGTTGGCGTAGAAGTTCACGTTGTCGGTCTGACCACCCGAAATCGTGAGATCGTCTCCTTCGTAAAGCACATTCTTTCCGATGAGGTTGACGGTCTGGTTGTTGTTCGAGGCGGCCTGGAGCAACTGAAGCGCCTTGATCGAGTCATCCATGTTCCCAAGCGAATCGTTGACATTGATCAGCTGTTCCAGATTGCTGTACTGGGCCAGCTGCGAGGTGAATTCCGCGGGATCCTGTGGATTGAGCGGATCCTGATACTGCATCTGCGTAATGAGCAGCGTCAGGAACTGCGTCTTGTCCATCTCGGCGGAAGACTTCCCGTTGGTATAATTAGTCGTGTTGGTCGTCGAACTCAAACTGTCAATCGCTGTGGACATGGTCCTGTCTCCTCACGCTGTTCGGCGTTTCCGTTCTCAGACGGATACGGTTTTCTCCGTCAACCACTGATCGAAATTACCCGCTTCACCCTCTTCATACACAAACTGAACTTTATCGGAGTCGAATCCCTGGCGCTCGAAACCCTGCCGCAAGTCGCCTTCGTTCTGGCGCAGAAATTCGCCCGTCTGCGCATTGTCGGAGTGGAGGTAGGCAATCACACGCTGGGTCTCGTCTATTTCAAGCCGGATATTGAGACGTCCCAACGCCGGCGGGTCCAGACGCAGAACGGCCCGTAACGACTCGGTGTTCAGGCTCACCTCTCCCTGCATCCGCTCGGTCATGTCGGCGATGGCCGCCTGCGCCTGACGGACGGCGCTCGTCAAGTCCGTATGGCGCAGAGACGCGACCGCATCGAGCGAGAACCGATCGGCCGAGAGCGTCACAGGACGCCAATCCACCGCCTGGCCAGACACGAGATTCTGAAGATCGGAGCCGCTTCCATTAGAGAGAACGGAGTCGCCTTCCCGAAGAGAAGCGGGTTTCTTGAGCAACACCCGCGCCTCAGGATCGCTGTCGAGCGCGAAAGGCCCCTCGACCGTTTCAGTCAAACGGCTCCCATCCACCACGCCCATCCGCCCTTGCCCGCTCGTATGGCGTATCGTGATGAGGGCAGGGAGAGACGTTTCTTCTCCAGAGGAGTCGCCCGGCAACTCGAGTTGCGAAAAAAGGCCCGTCCCGGCGGAGGTTTCCTCCGCCAGGTTTTTCTGGAGCGCGTCGAGACTTTCTTCCAACATTCCACGGCTGTCTGGATGAACCGATTCCTGGCCTTCCAGCACACTCTGCAACCGCTGCAGGAGCGTATCAAGCGAAGCGCGCCCCTTCCCCATTCCGACCGCGCCAAGCGCAACCGCCTGCGATCCCTCATCGGAAGGTGAGCCGACAAGCGAAGCCTGGAGACCGGTCGCGGGGATGGCCAGCCCATCGAGCAGACTGGTGAGCCAGGCGGGCAAAGTCCCTCCCGCCGTCATGCCCGGTTCCGACTCGGAATTCGTGTCCGACAAAATCGTTTTTTTCTCAATAGAATCAGAGGAAACGGAGCCGTCCGACGGGGGGGTAACGGACGTGGAAGCCTCGGTCGCGCCCGGTTGCCCGGTCGGGGTCACCGCCTGGTTCAACACATCCGGGAAAGCGTCTTCTTTCACGGCTGTTGGAGCGATCTCCGACGAACGGGGTTCGGGTCGGCTGGCGCGCTGGGCCGCGTCCGCGGGGCGCATCTGACCGTTCCATACCCTGGACGTGTCAACGGAAGAACTGCTTTGCATTGGCCACCGTCCTCTAGTTCAATTCGTTTGGCCCCCTTAAGTATTCAGGCGGCCTGTTGACGAGCAAAGGAACGTGCGACCCTGCAAGGTTGGAAAAAAGAGAGGTGGAGGCGAATGTCTTACGAACCGGGCTTGGTAACGCCATCGAGTTGCGTGGAGGACGTGGCGGCATCGGCTGCAGGGGAAACCCCCGCCTCGATCGCCGCCTTCTTAGACGCCGCCTGGGAGTTCACCAAGCGCTGGTAAATCTCCGCCATTCTCTTCTTCTTGAGCTCGGCATCCTTTCCGGTCCCAACCTCTTCCATCATCGCATCGAAAATCGCGCCCACCTGTGTGGGAGCAAGACCCTTGAAGATTGTCGCGGCGGTATCCACATCCATTTGGATCAGGAACCCGGCGGCGGTGGCAGGCTGCATGGCCTTGTAGCGTTTGATCGCCTCGGCGACTTCCAGGTCGCGCTTCTTGCCGGCGGCTTCGCTCACAGTTTTCTGCGTCTGCTGCGTCTGATCGAGTCCTTTTTTGTTCGCCTCTTCAATCTGCTGGGCAACGGCCTGCATGTCTGCGTACGTTTTCTGGATTCTCTGCAACTTCTGCTCGATTTCGCTCTGAAGCCTCTGGAGTTCCTTCTCCTTGGCCGCGACTTCCAGTTCGCGTATCTTCAAGGCTTCTTCGCGTTCTTTGAGCTGACGCAGATATTCGCGGTCGATCGGTACGTTTTCAAGCAGGGCGTCGTAGGCCTTCGCGCTTTCGGAAGCGCCCGCCTCCTGTGCGGAACGCTTCGCCTCCTTCTGCTGTTCAACTTCACTCGCATAGACGGTACCAACCCCGGTCCCCAACCCGGTAAATTGGGCAAAATCTGCGCTGGCCATGATAACCAGCGAGAATACAACGATCCGAACAGACAAAATGGCCCGTTTCGTCAGGCTCGATTTCAGGTTCATGACGGGTTTCCTTCCTCGTGGCGGGCATTTTTTTCCCGCTGACTCAGCAAATAGTTCCGCACGGCGATTTCGTCGTATTCCTTGGTCTGCAACCGTTGTTCGTCAATCAGATACTGCTTGCGCTCATCCTTTTTCAGTTCATCCATCACCTGGCGGTCGCGCGAGGCCTGCACCAGCCGGACACGGCGCCGTTCGAGCTCGCGCTGCAACTGCAACAGGTGCTCCTCGCTCCGCTCGATCAACAGATCCATCGCTTTGAGGTAATTCAGGTAGATCTGCTGGTGCGCAAAACTCTTGCCCTGCTGAACCTGTTCGTTCAACTCCGACCGATAATTCGCGCGCTGCTGGCGCGCCTGCTGAATCAACCCGCGCACCTCCTCCACCTGACGCCGCATCTGTTCCATTTCCGCCTGCCGCACTTCTTCAATGCGGTGGCGGTAATCGAGAACTTCCTGGAGGGAAAATCGGAACGGCATGGCGCATATCCTTCAACCTGAAAACCCCAGTTGAGCGCCAACGGCGCGGAATTATACCAGCCTGGGGCAAGCGAAGCGGCGCCCCAGGGCTGGCGTCCCCTTTTTTTACAAGGGCTGAAGGCCCGAACTATGAAAATGAGATAAATGATCCTCATAGTACGGGCTTTCAGCCCTTATGATAAAAAGAACGCCCGGTTCCTGGGGCGATACCCCAGGCTGGTATATCATCGCGCCGTTGGCGCTTACGGTCCGCATTTTTTCAACCTTCCGAAATTTTCCCATGACCTTTTCCCGATCGCCCGCCGCGTCTCTCCAATTCATCCGATGCCAGAGGTCTTGTCTCCTCAACTGCGATTCTCAGGTTCAGAAAAAAGGGGCCGTCGCTTCCGGCGCCGGACTGTTCAAAAAACCCCTCATCGTCCCGCGACACGGGCCGGCGGCGCGCTCCCCGGCGCCGACGCGTGCTGATCGCGCTGGGCCAGACGCTGCAACAGCGCCACACAGGCGCCGTAATCGGCCCGGTCGAAGGTGGCCTGCCGCAGGAACGCATTGATGTCGCCGATCATCTGGATGGCGGTGTCAATTTCCGGATTGGCGCCCCGTGCGTATGCGCCGATGTTGATCAGCGTCTCGGCCCGGCGATAGGCCGCCAGGTACGAGCCGATCTTCTGAGCCGCCAGCATGTGGGCCGGTTCCACCACATCGGGCATCAAACGGCTGACACTGCCCAGCGTGTCAATCGCCGGATAGTGACCCCGGTCGGCCAGGTCGCGAGAGAGGACGATGTGCCCATCCAGAATGGAACGCACACTGTCGGCAATCGGCTCGGTGAGGTCGTCGCCCTCAACCAGAACCGTGTAAAGTCCCGTGATGCTGCCTGTGGTCCCCTCCTGTCCCATGCCGACCCGCTCGAGCAGACGGGGCAACAACGCAAACACAGAGGGGGTGTACCCCTTACTGGTCGGCGGTTCGCCAGCGGCCAAACCCACCTCGCGCTGCGCCATTGCGAAACGCGTCACCGAGTCCATCATCAGGAGAACTTTCTGTCCTTGATTGCGGAAATACTCGGCGATGGCCGTGGCCAGAAACGCCGCCCGCACCCGGATGAGCGCAGGCACTTCACTCGTAGCCGCCACCACCACCGACCGTTTCAACCCCTCGGGGCCCAGGTCGCGCTCCATGAAATCCTTCAACTCACGCCCACGCTCGCCCACCAGACCGATGACGTTGATGTCAGCGGTCGTATTACGCGCCATCATGCCCAGCAGCGTACTTTTGCCCACGCCCGAACCGGCCATGATGGCCATGCGCTGCCCGACACACACGGTCAGCAACGCGTTGATGGCGCGAACCCCCACGTCGAGCGGTTCGTGGATCCGCCGCCGATAGAAGGGGTTGATTGGCTCGGCGTACAACGGCGTTTCTTCCTGGCAGACAATCGGCCCTTTTCCGTCAATCGGGTTGCCCATGCCGTCGAGCACCCGGCCCAGAAGCGCCGGTCCCACCTGGACCTGGGGCGAGGAGGAAATGACCTGAATCCGGCTGCCCGGATGCAAACCGCGCATGTCGCCCAGCGGCATCAGAATCACATTGTGTCCGTTGAACCCGATAATCTCGGCCAGCACCAGACGTTGAGCCGAATCCGTCTCGATATGGCACATCTGCCCCACGGCGCAATCGGCCATCTGCCCTTCGATCACCGTCCCCACCACTCGCGTGACATAGCCCGTCACGCGAATCGTGTCGGTCTGTTCGACCACATTCCGAAGGCCCTGAAGAGTGCGCACTTTCAACACGTTACCATTCCCCGTTCGGGAGGATTATTCGACAGGAGGAACCGGGTTTTCCGATTCGGGGTCGAGCAGTTCGGCGGCGGTGTCTTCACCCCAGATCCGCTCGAACATGCGCCGGACCATGGTGGCGATCGTCGCGTCCACTTCCCCCGCGTTGCTGTGAATCAGACAGCCGCCACGTCCCACCGTTTCCTGGGGTTCAACGGTAATCCGGGTGCCCGTTTCGGTCCAGCCCTGGATAACATCCAAGTGGTTTTCGATAAAGGAAAAATCGTGGGGGGAAACAAAGATGGTGAGCCGCTGAGCGCGCTTGAGGCGCGTGATACCAGCCCGCACCACATCGAGCACCACCGAGTGATCCTGCTGGATCTCCCGGTGAATCAGTTGCAGCGAAATCAGGTAGGCCACTTTGACGAGTTCTTCCTCCCGCTCGTCCACCAACCGGTCGCATTGGGCGGTAACTTGATCCAGAATTCCCTCGAGGCGCCGCATGACCGACTCGATTTTCTGTTCGTTGAGTCGGCGTCCAGCTTCTTCCCCCTGTTCGAACCCAGCCTGATAGGCCTTGGCCTCGATCTCGTCGGTTCGAACCTGGGCGCGGGCCACCATCTCCTCAGCCTGGCGCCGGGCCTGATCCAGCGCATCGTTTGCCTCGACCTCAATCCGAACGGCCTCTTCCCGGGCTGCATCGAGCGCCGCCTGCGCGGCTTCCTGAACCTGCCGGGCTTCTTCGCAAGCAGCGTCGAGGGTCTCACGAGCCTGACTCAGATACTCCTCGGCCTCGCGCCGCATCTTTTCTTCGGGGGTTTCAGGAGTTTCCTCCCCTTCACCACACACATCCGTGTCTTCCCAGGGACGTTTTCCAGACTCGGGCACAAGCGGCTCAATCAACAGGGGCATCTGCGGGCCCTTTGCCCGGATGACCTCGGGAAACACATTGGACTGAAAACCCTGGTACTTTCCGACATCAGGAATGGGATACTTGGAGGAAGAGAAGACCCGGCTGTCAGACAAGCGACTCGCCTCCTCCCTTGCCGGCCAGCACCAGTTTGCCTTCCTCCTCGAGTTGGCGGGCAATCTTCACGATCTCCTGCTGCGCCGCCTCCACGTCGCTCAACTTCACCGGCCCCATCACCTCGAGTTCCTCGCGGATCATGTCGGAAGCGCGCGACGAAATACTCGAGAAGAACTTGTCCTTGATCTCCTGCGAAGCGGTCTTGAGCGCCAGCACCAACTGATCCTGACTGACGTTCTTGGCCAGTTCCTGCATGCCGCGGTTGTCCACGGCGACCAGATCCTCGAACGTGAACATGAGCTCGCGGATGTCTTCCACGAGCGACGGGTTGATTTCTTCGATTGCCTCGAAAATACTCGTTTCCGTGTTCTTGTCCACATTGTTCATGATTTCGGCCACGGCTTGCGGCCCACCCAGCACTTCGCTCTGCGCCGAAGCCGACGAAATCAGTTCTTCCTTGAGCACCTGATTCAGATTACGAAGCACCAGCGGCGCCACGCGGTCGAGCGTCGTCATGCGCATGATGACTTCCGGCTGAACCGAGGGTTTCAGGCGCGACAGCACCGCCGCTGCCTGAGCCGAGTCCAGGTGCGCCAGAACGAGGGCGATGGTCTGGGGGTGTTCGTTGCGCAGGAACGCGGCGATCGTGTCGGGCGACATCCATTTCATGGCGTCAAGCCCCTCGCTCTCGTCGCCCGTGGATTCCAGATCCAGCGTCAGCTTTTCCACATCTTCCGGTTTCATGAACTGCGACAGAAGGTTCTTGATCGTCTCACGCGAGTTGCCCAGGGTCAACGCCGTGCCTTTGCGCATCTGCTCGATGAAGTCGCGTTTGACTTCTTTGATCACATCGGGCGACACATCGCGCAACATCGCCGAGTGCTTGGTCACCCGCTGCAACATGTCGGATGGAAGGCGCTCCATGATGGTACGGGCCACATCCTCGCGCGTCGAAAGCAACAGGACCGCGATTCTCTCTGAACCGGACAGGGAAGATGGATCTCGGGGCGACATGGTTCAGATGTCCTTTCAGGGTTGTTGACACTCTCCGCGAAAAGAGGCGCAATTCACGGGAGCATTCCACTCATCAGACCGGCTTGACGGACCCATCTATCCAGGAACGCAACACCAGCGGCACTTTCTTGGGATTGTCTTTGGTCAAAACCAGAATCTCATCGTCCAGTTGCTGGTTTTCGACCACTTCTTTTTCTTCTTCCGGACTTTTTTCAAGCAAACGCGCCGCGTGTTCCCCCTCATGACGCGGCGGCAGCTGGGCCATCGCCGCCTCTTCGCGCTCGAGCAGAATCCGCTCGTCCACACCCAAAGCCGAGGGAGATTCCGGTCCACCCAGAGCGGCCACCGCCTCCGGACGAGGCGCCACCACACGCATCAAGGGGCGGACAATTCCAAAGAACAGGAACAGAAAACCGATGGCCCAGAGCGCGGGACGCACATAATCCTGCCACTGGAACCGCTTGACAGCGCCCGGGCCGCCTTCCGCCGCCACTTCTTCCGCCATGTTGAACGGGAAACATTTCACCGCCACCGTGTCGCCCCGCTCTTCGTCGGCGCCGATAATGCCTTTCACGATCCCGTTGAAGTTTTCGAGTTCCTGCTCGCTCAACACGTTCGGGGTGCTGGTGATATTCCCCTGCGCATCCACCTGAAAACGCGTCAGGATCGAATTGCCTTTCGGATCTTTGGCCACCGCTTTCGGACTGTCGAGGAAAACCGACGCGGAAATCCGCTTGACGGCGTATTCGGGGTAAACGGTCTTCACTTCCTTCTTTCCAACATCGTAATTGACAATCTTACCCGATACGTATTCCATCCCCTTCGTGCCCGTGGTGACGGCGGTGGTTTCACCCGGCGCCATCTGCTTGGTGACTCCCACGATTCCCGTTTCGAGTTTGCCGGGCGAGGGTTGGCTGCTCGTCACCTCGAGCGCTTCGGAAATCGGCACCACATTTTTCTTATCGATAACCGTCTCGGTCTGTTCTTTCTTGGTGTAATCGTACTCGACCGCGACACCGGCCTGCACGTGTCCCTCGCCGAAGGTCGGCTCGAAGGTGGCGACGATCTTCCGCTCGAGATCTTTCTCCAGGTCGGTCTTCTGTTTGCGGAAGATATCAATCCGCTGCTGCGTTTTTTGCAGCTCCGCCACTTCAGGATCAATTTTAACAGGCTCTTCCTGCTTGGTCAAGTCCTTGCCCGAATCGTCCGTGACGAAGACGTTCTCGGGTTTCAGTTTCTGGACGCTGCCCGCGATGAAAGACTGAATACTGCTGACTTGCTCGCGCGAAATCTCCGCTTTCGGCATGAGCTTCAGCATCACGGACGCGCTGGCATTCTGTTCTTCCCTGGCGAAAACCGTCTCGGGCGGCAGATTCAACTGCACCTCGGCGTCCTTAACGATCTTGATCATCTTCAAGGTCCGGACCAGTTCCCCCACCAGGGCGCGCTGCTTTTTGACACTCAAGGTGAAATAAGTACTCCCGAAGTCCTTCTCATCGAAGAGTTCCCACCCGGCATTCTTCCCTGAAATTTCCATCTTGGGCGCCAGATCCAGACGCAACCCGAGCGCCCGTTCCCCCGGCACACTGCCCTGGGGCACATACACACTCCACCCCTCGGCCTTTTCCTCCATTTTGGCCTCAACCCCGCGCGTTTTCAACTCATCGCGAACCTGGGTCGCCTGCGTGGTTTCCAGACCGGCATAAAGCAACTCGTGCGGTGCGCCCTTCTTGTAATACATTGAGGCCACCACGCCGAGACATAAAATAACCACCAGCCCCCCGACCGCCAGAAGCTTGGCCATTCTGCTCTGCTGGGCCATCATCTCCAGAAAACGCACCTTCAGGTCCTGCATGTTTGGAAAAGCCATGATACCCCACCTCATCTCCACAGGGAGTTGCAACCATTCCCCCGAGCCGGCGATATCAAACCGCGCCGGAAACCAGGGAGAATGCAAACGTGGGACCGCGCTCCGGCATCCGGCGCAGGGCGGCCACGTCTTTCACGATCTGTTGTCGGGAGCAGGGATTGGGCAGGCTGCTCCCCTCCGGGGGCGGTCCTTTTGGCGGGAACCGGCGGTCTCGACCAGAAGCGGCGTGCAGTCTGGAGATCCCCCGATACAACATTCCCGTAGAAGGGCCGGTTGTGTTTGCGAATCCGCCGGAAGGTTCCTGTTCAGCGGCGTGCGGAAGGGAATCCGGGGCAAGGACTCGCAAACGAACACTCTTAGGGCGTCGCCGGGGCTGGCGCCCGGGCGACACCCGTTAAATCTGCGTGCGCATCACATCCTGATAGGCGGAAATGATCTTGTTGCGCACTTCCATCATCATCTTAAAGGAGACACTGGCCTTCTCGACCGCCAGGATCGTCCCCTGGATGTCATCGGTACGGCCCATAGCCAGGTCTTCCGTGGCCTGGTCGGCTTCGATTTTCAGATTGTTGACCTCGGTGATCGAGTCTTTCAACATATCGGAGAAAGACGTCCCGTCGGGAGCGCCTGCCTGCGAAGCGCTCGAGGCCGCAGGTCCAATGATGTCCAGTTCCGGTTTTCCAACCCGAAACGCCGGATCCAACATCGAACGGATTTTCTGGATGGAGAGATCGTCAGCCATATTAGGCTCCTTGATTGCTTCCTATGCGTCAGTTGCTGCCGTCTTCTCGTCCTTGCAGGCCCACGGCCGGGGCTGGGTACTCCTGGATCGCGTTACTGCTTCATGATATCCAGCAGCTGCGAAATCATATCGCGGGTGTTTTTAACCACCGCCAGATTGCTTTCATACCCCCGCGAGGCCATGATCATATCGGTCATCTCGGCGGCAACACTGATTTCCGGATACGCCACATACCCCTTTTTCGGACCGGTCTTCAGTGCGTCGGGGTGCGACGGATCGAAGGTCCAGCGGATGTTGGGATCTTCCTCGATCCCCGCCACGCGAACCCCTTCCATCTGGGTTTCCGCCAGACGGGTCGAGAATTCGGGTTCCGGACCGGCCTGCCCTATTTCGGTCGCCTGACGGGCAGTGGTCAACGATTCGTGGAACGAATGAGGCGCCTCGGCCTGAAACCGCACCATGCGCCGCAGGTAAGGCCCCGTTCCGTCGGGACGGCGGGTCGTGTTGGCGTTGGCCAGATTGGAAGCCACCACCGCCATGCGCACGCGCTGGGCGCTCATACCGGAAGCGGCGATTTCGATGGGGAGCATATCGTGCATGATCAAGTCCTCGACGTGCTATCTATTATTTCGCGCACGCCCGACAGACGTTTGCTCAGAAGCCGCGAAGCGGCCCCGAAAAGCATCGTGTTCATCTGCATCCGGCCCATCTCGAGTTCGAGACTCACGTTGTTGCTGTCGTTGCCGACCGAGTGGTTGTCACCCGCCGCGAATACGATTCCCTCGTTTTTTTGAGAGGGTTCGGGATTGAGCGCATCATGGTCGAAGTGCCACTCGCTGGTCCGTTCGATTTCCAAGGGCGGCTGCTCTTCTGCCTGTTGGACGGCCTGTCCCATCAGATTTTCCATGGTGGCCTTGAAGTCAATCTCTTTGGCGCGGTAGCCGGGTGTTTCGGCGTTGGCGATGTTGGAGGCCAGCAGTTTCTGGCGAATCATGCGCACCTCGAGACTCTTTTCCAGGATCCGGCTTGTCTGTCCATAAAGCGCGTCAATCATCGTCAAACCTTCCTGGGGGATCGGGCGCCAATTCGCAGGCGAATCGGCAACTCTTTCCGCTCCCCGCCCTTAAACGCAAGAGTGGTACCAACCACCGGGTTGAAATCCCGGGAAACACCGGAAACTTTCCACCGTTTTCGAGACCCGGGCGATCTTCCCTAACAATCGTCCTTTCAACCTTCTGGCCTTTCCAGGAGATTCCCCCGCAACCCTTCCTGCCGCCCGTTGGACCAAAGAGAAACCGCCGGGAGTGTCAATTCCCTGACTCAAGAGGGAAAGGGTGTCCGGTTACCGGTCATTTTTTCCCGTTTCCTCCCGGCTGACCTGTTTTGCCCCTTCCACCGGACTCTCTCAGAGCACGGCGCTCTGAGGTTCCTGACTTTCGGCGCCCAACCCGTACAGATTCAACTTGTTGCGGATGGTTCGCACACTCACCCCCAGCAGGTCGGCGGCCCGTGTCCGGTTCCCATTGACTCGATCGAGTGTCCGAAGAATCAGGCGCTTTTCCATCTCTTCCAAGGTGATAATCTCTTCCCCGGGGAACAGAGATTCGAGGCTTTCCTCTCCAGATGACACCTCGGAGGCCATTGGAACGGATTGGATTTCTCGGATGGCCGCTTCTTGGGGGATTGTTCGCACAGGCATGCCCATTGAAATCGGAACTGGCTGGAATCCCGCCTGGAGGAAGATGTTGTCGGGCGTGATCTCATCGCTCTTGCACAAAAGCACGGCCCGCTCGAGGAAGTTTTCCAGTTCGCGCACATTGCCACGCCAGGGCCGTTCGAGCAGGTGGGCCTGCATCGCTTCGCTCAGGCGTTTGCGGGGTCGGCGGTTGACCCGGCACAAACGGCGCACGAAGAAGTCGGCCAGCGGCAGAATGTCCTCCGGACGCTCGCGCAGGGGCGGAATCTCGATAGAAATCACCTGAAGCCGGTAGTAGAGATCCTCGCGGAAGTTCCCCTTTTCGACAAATTCGGTCAGATTCCGGTTGGTCGTGGCGATCACCCGCACATCGAGCGAAATCGGGCGTTGCGAGCCGATGGGGTCAATCTCGCGCTCCTGAAGCGCGCGCAGCAGTTTGGCCTGCAGGGGCAAGGCCATCTCACTCACTTCGTCCAACAGGAGGGTCCCGTGGTTGGCCAGTTCAAATTTGCCCTTCCTCGAAAGAACCGCCCCCGTAAACGACCCTTTCTCATGGCCGAACAATTCACTCTCGAGCAGCCCTTCGGGCAAAGCGGCGCAATTCAACGCCACAAACGGTCCACGCGACCGTCCGCTGTAGCGGTGGATGTACCGGGCCAGGACTTCCTTACCGGTTCCGCTCTCGCCCTGGATCAAGACCGTCGCCGTCGAATCGGCGACCTCGCGCGCCAGCGCCAGTACCTGGCGCATCCGCAGACTGACCGCGATGGGGTCCACTCCGTCGCTCACCCGGGAATCGTCACCCGTCTCGCCAGGCTCTTCGGGCGGCAGAAAGGCCAGAGCAGCCGCTTCTCGTCCGATCACAAGATGTTTGGCCACCACTTCCTCAACCGCCTCGCTCGAGAAGGGCTTGAGGAGGTAGTCCACCGCCCCTTTCTTCATGGCGTCCACGGCGTCTTCGATGGTGCCGTAGGCGGTCATGATCAGAGCGGGCATCTGGGGCCAGCGGACCCGGACGCGTTCGAGCAGTTCCATGCCGGTCATCTCCGGCATGCGCACGTCGCTCAGAAGCAGGTCGAAACGTTCGGATTCCAGGCAGTTCAGGGCGGCCAGCCCGTCTTTCGCCACGGTGACGTCGTAGCCCTGGCGCTGAAGCACCTCGCGCAACGCGATTTGCATACCGACTTCATCGTCCACGATCAGAATGCGGGGGGTCATGAGTCTTACTCCTTGGGAGGATACGTATTTCCAGAAAGGGGGAAAATCGAATAGGCCCTTTCTCAACTCCGTGTGTGATAACGCCTCCTGAACCGAAACGGTCAGGCGGCGCTCTTGCCCGGTCGAACCCGCATGGATCGGACCGGTTGTTGCGAGGGGGTCTCGGCCGCCAGGCACTGAGCGGACCGAACCGGCGTCTTCATCGGCAGAACGATGCTGAACAACGCGCCCCCATCGGGACGATTTTCCGCCTCGATACTGCCGTGGTGCGAGGAGACGATGTTGTGAACGATCGTCAACCCCAGACCCGTTCCCTTGCGCCGGGTGGTAAAGAACGGGTCGAAAATCTTCCCGAGCGCCTCGGGGGTGAATCCCGGCCCCGAGTCCCAGATCTGAATCTCGACCGACTTGCAGTTCGGGATGCATCGCACGCCCAGCAGACCTTCTTCCGGGGTCGCCTGGATGGCGTTCAGGAACAGATTCAGGAACATCTGTTTGAGCAATTCCGCGTCGGCCCACAGGGGTACCGATACACGCGATTTATGCTCCGGGCGATCTCCGGACGTTCCGTTTTGGCGTTCGATCCGGATACGCTTCTGGCGCAGGGCGTGTTCCGAGAAGAGGAGCGTCTCATCAATCAGATCGTTCAAATCGAACGAGGAACAACACAATCGCTGGGGCCGGGCGAATTGCAGGATATTCGAGACGATATGGTCCAGCACCCGCACCCCGGTACAGATGTGACCGGCCAGAGGGCCGTTCGCCGGATCGTCGGCCAGATCGCGATGTAACATGGAAGCGAACAGTTCGATGCTTCCCAGCGGGTTGCGAATCTCGTGGGCCACGTTGATGGCGATCTCGCCCATGGCCGTGAGGCGGTTGTTGCGCGTCGCCTGCTGTTCGAGACGCCGCACATCGGTCACGTCCTCAACCAGGAACACCGCCGCCACCTCGCGGACCGAGTTGAGCAGGGGGGTGAGGAGATCCAACTCGTTGCTTCCGCCGTTGGCGCCGGTGGGGACAATGCGGATACTCAGAGTCCGCCGACGTCCATCGCGGGCGCGCTCGATGTCCATTTCCAACGCCTGTTCCGTGCTGAAACCGGAACTGACTGCCAGCGACAGAATTTCGAGCGGGTCTTCGTAGTCGCGTTCTTCTTTGGACCGCAGGGGGGTATTGGCGGGAATCAGGAGATCCAGAATAGACATGCGGGACACATCCACTTGGCCGCATTCCAGAATCTCAGCCGCCCGGCGGTTCAGAGAGCACACCCCTCCCTGCCGGTCGGCGCCCACCACACCGATCGGAAGACTTTCCAGAAGCGTGGACAGATAGCCCTGCATACGTTCGTTCTCTTCCAGTTTCTGGCGCAGGCGGTTGTTGGCCTCTTCCAGTTCCACATTCAGATCCGAAATGCGTTTCTCCAGGTACGAGTATTGCCGGGTGAAGGAGGCCGTCGCGTCGTTGAAGGCGCGAAAAGCTTCCTCGAGTTGGGTAAACGCAGCAGGGGGCAGCTCCGAATCGAATGCGGAATTCAGGCACACCAGTCCGGGTTCGGCAAAAGGAAGCGGAGGCTGCACGCCATTCTGCGGGGAACCGGGTCTCACCTCTGGGGTTTGTGTGATCGTCGTCATGACCGTTTACCTCCCATTGCCTGCTTTTCGGAGAAGGGCCTGGAGGAAACACCTCCAGACCACCCGCTGTCAGTTTGTTTTCGACGGTTCTGCGCCCGCACCGTCCTGCAACCGCAGGATGTCCGCCGACTGTTTGGCCATCCGGGTCCAGAACGATTCCTTTTTCCCGGTTTTGGCCAGGGTCTCGTACTGTTCGAGCGCTTTTGCCTTATCACCCGAGGCTTCATAAACCTTGCCCAACTGGTAACGCGCCGGTTCGGCGCTTTCCCCTGTCGGGTAGGTGTTCAGGTACTGTTCGTAAGACTTGGCGGCTTTGGCATAATCCTGAATGCGTTGGGCGTTTTCGCCCATCCCCATCAACGCGTTACCGATCCACTCCTCTGCCGCCGCCGTCGCAACCCCGGCTTCCTCGAGCGCGCGGATGCTGGCCAGGTGCATGGTAAACGCCTTGTCGTACATCAGGGCATTTTCGTATTCGCTGGCCGCCTTGGCGTAGAACTCGATACGGTCTTTCCAGGGCAACCCCTGGAGCGACGCGCCCTGAAGGTAAACCTGTGCGGCATAGGCGTGCTGGTTTTCGTCGGCATAGACCGGCCCCAGGAGAGTCAACACCCGGGCCTTTGTTGCGTCGTCGTAACCCGGCCCCAGCAGGGCGGGGGCATTGGCCTTGAGCGACTCGGGATTTTTGGGATCGAGCAGGAGTTCCCGACGCAGGTGTTTGACGCCTTCCTGTTCTTCGGGGGTCAGCTGTTCGAGCGGCCCCATCTCGTCGAGCACTTCGCCTGCGTGCTGGCGCAGATTCGCGTCGAGGAAGATACGGGCACAGGTCAACAGGATCTCCTTGCGCCGGGGGTGGTCCTTGAGGAAGTCGCGAAACGTCATGAAAGCGCGCAGGGCCAGCCAGTCTTCACCGTTCTGGTGGTAACCCTCCATGACTTCCGGAATGATGTTCCAGACGGTGTCGCGCAGTTCTTGAGCGTAGTGAGCGGGCAACCGTCCGGGCTGGAGAAGCGGGAGAATCATCTCGAGCGCTTCGGCATTGCGAGCCGGATCGCTTTTCCCCAGAGCCAACAGGTGCAACGCCTTGTCGCGCAACAATTCGGACTCCTGGCCGAGCTTGTAAACGTCCTGCAACAGGCTGTCGAGCGCCTTGATGGGTTCCTGATAATCCTCGTAGGGAACATCGGGCGCCAGTTTTCCGGTTTGCTGCAAATCGCGCAACGCATAACGCGTGATGGCCAACCGCGCGGCATACACCTTGTCGCGCTGGGCCGAAGTCTGTTCGACTTTCGGTTCGCTGATAACCGGCATGAGCGGATCCTTGCGGACCCGGATCGGTTCCCTGGGCTTGCCCATCTCGGCAACCCGGTTGTAAATCCGGATGGCGTCCTTGCGATTGCCTGCGTCGGCCAGCAACTTCGCGTACTCCATCAGGGTGTCCATGTCGTTGCTGTCTTCCAGATATCCCCGGAAAATGTTGTCTATTCGAGTCGAGGGGTTGGCCAGGTTGACCAACGTCGTACTGGTCCGTTGGGCGGCCAGCGCCATGTGGCCCCGCATCGCGACCGGCCAGACCGCGTCGCGTCCCCGGGGATTGGTGGCCGTGGCTGTTTCCATCAAGTCCAGCGCGCGCGTATAGTTACCGCGCCGGTACTGGATCTCACCCTGAAGAAAAAGAACGAGGGGGGTGCGCTGATCCCCTGGATACTGCCGCAGAAATTCGTCGAACGCTTTCTGCGCAATGTCCAGATGTTCGGTGATCAGGGGATGCTCCTCGTGCAGTTTCAACGAAAGATCGTACCCCAGATCGTAAAGAATCGAGGACTGGATCGAAGGAAGACTCTTGTTGTTGGCCAGTTTCTGCAACAGGATCTGCGACTTGAGGCGGTCGTCGCCTCCCAGCAATCCGTACAGCTGACTCAAGCGGTAGTCACCCAGCGGACGCAGGGGCGAATCGGGTGCGTAGCGGGTGGCCTGTTCGTAATGGTCAATGGCGGCAGGAAAGTCCGCCGGAACCCGCGACAGCGAGTTCCAGCGCGCCATGGTTTCACGGAAATAACACTCGGCCATCAGATAAACCAGAACATCGAGCGAGGCTTTGGGCTGCCGCTGGGAAAGCCCCCGCCGGGCGCACAGGGTGTACACGTCCTGCACCTTTTCCTTGAGATAGGCGTCCCGCAGTTCTTCTTTCAACGCCTCGTCTCCCGGGAAATCCAACTGGCTGAAAAACAGATTTTCCATCGTATTGGTCGTGGGGTAGTAGGGGAAGGCCCCCATGAACTCGATCCCCGATCCCGTCCCTTTGAGCGCGAGCGGTGTTTTTGAGTTACTCGCCGGTAACGCAAACCCGGAGGATTTCCTCCCGTCGAGCGGTTCCGGAGCGCCCTTGCCCCCCTGCGGCGCGGCGCGTTCCACTGGGGAACGCGTGGGTTCAACGGGAACCGCCGGACGAGCGGTCGGTCTCGGGGTTGGCGGAACGGGCCGCTCTATGACCGGTAATGGGGTGGGGGCTGGGGTGGCTGTCGGCTGTTTCTCGCGGGGAAGCGCCAGTGGTAGAGTCGCCTGAGGTCTCGCCTCCGGAGTCCGAACCCGTTCCGGCGTGGGAGTCGAGACGGGAACACGTGGCGTGGGAAGCGGTGTTTTCTGCACGGCAGGAGCGGGTTCCGGCGTGGTTGTCCTGGCTCCCGCACGGGGTGTCAATTGTACAATAATCATGCCTTCACGCTGAAGCGTGTAGTCCAGAGAATCCAGTTCGTGCGTCGCCAGGTCGAAGGTCAGCGTCGTGATCCCTTCCTCGGTTTGCATCTGGAATCCCCGCACCAGCGCGTTGGTGGCCGGTTTCGGCTTGAGCGAGGACGGGGCCTCGCATCCCACCAGTTCGATTTTCAGGGGTTGCCCTTTGCGCACAGGCGTAACGGTATAGGGCGTCATCTGATCCAGGTGCAGGACGATCCGATTCCGGTCGCCCGTGGTCAACAGGTCAATGGCAAGAAGTTGACGCACCGAGGTTTCCTGGGCAACACCGGGCTGCAGGCACAACCACGCGCCCAATAGCGTCACCATGCACAGCCCCGCCCCGGTTTTTTGAAATCCCCGCACCATGTGTGACATCCCTGCCACCCTGAGATGTAACCCCGCCCCTGACCGTGTCTTTGACACAGGTCCGGCTTTGAGGCCTACCGTGTGCAATGGGTGTGCCAAATAGGATTTCACCGGGAGGAAAGGGGAAGTTCTCGCGGACAGCCCGAGATCTTAAACCCGCTTTGGGGGGATGAAACTGAACTCATTCCATCCGTCCAGAACCGAGTTTTGACACATGGAGGATTGATATTGATGGGATTATATGAACTCGCCAGATGAAATAAGAAATCGGGGTTTTCCCTGGACCGCCTCCGGGAAGCGGAACGGTCCAGGGAAAACCCCGATGGGGAGTGGAACCTGCGTTTCAGGCAGACCCCTTAACTCTGTTGTCAGGATTTTGACTGCGTCTGCTCGACCCAGTCAGACCCGTTTTTCGTCAAGACTTGAGGCGCAGCGCGGCCTCGGCCACCCGCACGCCGAGTTTCTTCGCCGTGTCGATGCCGAATTCATCTTTCATAATATCGTCATTGGCGTTGTTCCAGAGCGTGGCGCCTTGCACGGCGCCGGGCTTGCCTCCGACCACCGCCATTTCATAACAGAGCATGACCGTCTGAATCTGCTCGATGGTCAATTCCTGACCGCCGTTTCGGTAAGAACCGACCGAGAGAACCCCGACCGGCTTGTCGGCCAGCGTCCGGGGTTCGCGCAGGACGGCAATATCTTCGAGGAAGGCCTTGCACAAGGCGGTCATACCCCGGAAGTAGGCGGGCGACCCAACGATCAATCCGCCGAGATTCGGGGATTTGAGGACGGATAGAGCCGAACTGATGTCGTCCTGTGGTCCCTCTCCCGGCTTCAGTCCACCATTCGACCCGGCGAGACGCATCCCGCCCAGATCAATCAACTGGACTTCGATGTTGGGGGCCACCCCTTTCGCCGCATCGAGCGCCACCTGGATGGCCGTCGCGGTGGTCTTGCCCTTGCGAGGACTGGCCGAGACACCCACGATCAGAATTTTCCCCTGACTCTCGGTTTTTTCCTGAGGGGCCGCCATCGCCTGCGAGGCCAACCCCGTCGCGGCAGCAAGCCCCGCCGTTTTCAACAGAATCCGCCGTGTCATTGAATCCGCCATCTTTCCCATCCTCCGTTCCCGTTTATTTTTCTGGATACGCCGCAAGGCGAATCCGGATGCCCGTACCCGACCCAGACTTGATAAGAATTTGAACAACGTCCACCCAGACTCACGGCGCCGAATAAATCAACCACAACCCGCCCACCAGGACCAGGACGCCACAGACCACCTTGACGATGGTCGTGCCGCGGGACTGCTCGTTCCAGTTCAGGTACCGCTGCACCAGTTCGGTCGAGGTGCCCGCCAGCACGATGACCGAACAGTGACCTACTCCGTAGGACGCCAACAGCGCAACCCCGTACAATGGCTGGGTATTGGCCAGTTTGAAGGTGACGGCCAGCATCGGCGCCATGTAGGCGAAAGTACAGGGGCCCAGGGCGACGCCGAACACCAGCCCGAGAATCAGTGCGGCCAGCAACCCCCTGCGTTTCATCCCCACCTGTCCCGGTCCGGACCAGGGCATCGGGATCACCCCGATCAGATGTAAACCCACAACGAAGAAGATCACGGCGACAAAGTAGTTCCCGTACCGGCCCACATCCCCCATCATCCGCCCCGCAGCCGCCGTGATTGCGCCGATCACGGCAATGGTGATCAGAATGCCCACGGCGAACAGGGTGGAGATCGCGCAAGCCCGGCCAGTGGACATGCGGCCCTGTTTATCAATGAATCCGACAATAAGCGGGATGCTCGCCAGGTGGCAGGGGCTGAGGAGGATGCTCAAAATCCCCCAGACAAAAGCGGCGGTGAGTGCGACGGCGGGAGAGCCTTCCACCGCGTGCGAAAGGGTCGTGAAGAGTTGCTGCATGATCGGCGGGTTTCCCTTTCACAGGGTTTCTTTTTAGCCCTGTAGCAATAAAATGCGTGAGGGCGGGTTTGAAACCCGCCCCTACGGGATACGGCTCCCCTACCCTCGGAAATGGGGTGCATCCCTTGACCTTATTTCGGAGAAGCGTCACTCGCCTCAACAGGCGTCGCGGTTTGAGGCTGCGCCGCCCACTCGACCCCCAACTCTTTCCACTTCGCCAGAATATCTTCTTTCCCGAAAAACCCCGTGTGGCGGTAGAGTTCCTTCCCCGAGGCGTCGAAGAAAATCTGGGTGGGAATGGTCTGGACGCCGTAAGCGTCGCCCGCACCCGCGTTTTTCCAGACGTCAATGAAGACCACTTCCATCCGTCCCTGATACTCGTTCTTGAGTTCTTCGAGAATCGGCGCCATCATTTTGCACGGGATACACTTGTCCGCGCCCAAGTCGAGCAGTTTGGGTAAGGGGGTCTTGTTCGTTTCTGCCGGGGCGGTTGAAGCCGCCTCGCGCGGGGTGGACGTCTCCGTCGGCGATGGTGTTTGGGTTGTTGAAGATTTGTTCGGGTCTTTGGCCAGAATCACAAAAGTCACCAATCCCGCCAGAACCAGCAGAATCGCGCCCTTGGCCACCATTCCCATTCCATTCGAACGTTTGTTTCCTTCAGAGCCATTCATGATTTATAACATCCTTCGGGTCAGATCTTATTCACGCCAACCAGAAGATTGGCGTTCCCGGGAGCGGTCTTCTTTTGTGCGACTGTTTCCCGAAATTTACGCAATCTGCGGCAATTTCCTGTCAGGTACAGGAAACCTGAAAACCGATTTATTCAACCACGAAAAACTCATTTTCGTGTCGTTTGTGTGTTTCGTGGTTTACATTCGGTTGCGGCTCCACAGCGTCCGGTAAATGCGTTCTCCCTCACGGCCGGATCTTTGCAAGCAGAGCCGGGAGTTTGGTCCGGTAGCCCTCGGCCACACCCGCTTCGAGTTCGGCCAGGGGCTTGACCGGGATCAGGTCCATGACCTGCGCGGCATCGAGTCCCGACTTTTCCATGACCTGCAGCGCGCCACAGAGCATATTTTTCAACCCCTCGAACGCCTCGGCGTCCGGCAGCCCCGCTCCCTGCATCACCCCCAGGAGTTCGTAGAACTGGTACCAGAAATAGGTCGGTCCCATGCCGGTCAACAGCGCGTAAGGCTCCAGACTTTCCTCGGCCACGACGGGGCTTTTGCCCCAAGCCTTGAAACATTCCAGCAACCCGGCCCGTTCCGCCTCCGCAAGTCCGGAACCGAACGCCACCGGGTTGTAGCCCGCTCCCACGAGGGAAGGGGCGTTGGGGATCATGCGCGCGATCCGGTTGAACCCACCCAATGCGGAGGACAGCTTAGCCATGTTCCATTTCGGCGCCAGAGAGATCAGAAGGGCCTCCGGGCGCAACACCGGAGCAATCTGACTCAAAACCTCGGCGGCCACGGGGGGATGCACCCCGAAGAAGACCACTTCCTGAGCCGCCGGTTGCGTGTTGTCAGCCCCAACCGTTTCGATCTGGGGATAGCGCTCTTTCAGGCGCGCCAGCGTTTGCTCATTGGGGTCGCTGACCACCACTTTTTCGGGCCAGACACCCGCTTTCGCCCACCCGCCCAACAAAATGGAGGCCACCCGCCCCCCACCGATGAATCCAACGCTTTTCTTGTTCATGAGACCTTCCCCTTTCTCCCCTGAATTCCGGTGAACCGGTTCGTCTTCCGTTTGAACCTTTTCGTCCCTGTTACGACAGAAATCCTTCAATCTCCTTGATACTCGGTACCCGGCCCACGACCTTGATTTCCCCATCCACAGCCAATGCGGGGGTCATCATGATGCCATGCTGCATAATCTGCGCGAGGTCCGAAACTTTCTCGATCGTGTACTCGATGCCCAGCGCCTGAGCCGCCGCCTCCGTTTGTTCCGCCAATTGCTTGCACTTGGCGCACCCCGGTCCAAAAACCTGCAATCGCTTCATTGTTTCGGCTCCTCAATTTAGAAAATGAAATTGAACAGATACCCCACGATCAGAATCCCCGTTCCCACCACGCCGATAAACACCGCGATGAGGCGCGGTTTGAGCACTTTGCGCAGAATAATAACCTCGGGCAGAGACAGCCCGATCACCGCCATCATGAAGGCCAGGACGGTCCCCAGCGCCGCCCCTTTACCCAGAAGAGCCTGGACCACCGGAATAATCCCCGCCGCGTTCGAGTACATCGGAATCCCGATGACCACCGCCAGCGGCACCGACCACCAGTGGCCCTTCCCCATGATCTGCGCCATGAACCCCTCGGGCACGTACCCGTGGATCCCCGCGCCCACGGCAATCCCCAGGACCACATAGGGCCAGACCTTCCCCACAATCTCGCCCACGGCGTTCCGGCCATACTGGACGCGCTCGGGCCAGCTCAACCCCGCGCTCGTATCGGCGCCCGCGCCCATCTGCATCTGGAAGACCCACTCTTCCACGTACCGCTCCAGACGGAGACGACCAATAACCCACCCCGCGCCGATGGCGATCGTCAGGCCGGTCGAGAGGTAGAGCGCCGCCACCTTCCAGCCGAAAAGACCGAAGAGCAGAACCAGCGCGATTTCATTGATCATCGGGGCCGCAATCAGGAAGGAAAACGTGACGCCCAGCGGTACGCCCGTGGTCACGAACCCGATGAAAAGCGGCACCGCCGAACAGGAACAAAACGGTGTGACGATACCCAACAATCCCGCCAATACATTCCCCACCGACTCGCGCCGACCCGCCAGAATCGCCCGCGTGCGCTCCGCTGTGAAGAACGACCGGACAATCCCCACCCCGAACACCACCAGCACGAGGAGCATCAACACTTTGGGAACTTCATAGAGGAAGAACTCGACCGCCGCACCCAGATGTGAACCCGAGGTCAGGGCGAACAGATTGTATGTCAGCCATTTCGAGAAAGAGGCCAGTTGGGAGTAAACCACCCACCACGCGGCAACCGCCGCGAAAACCACCCCTATCAAGCGGAACATCCGGGCCGACCGTTCCGGCACAGGGGTTTTCGTTGTTTGTGCCGCGCAACAAGCGCCGTTTCCACCCTCCGGGATTTCGCATCTTGTGTTTTCCATTTACCGCTCTCCTTATTTGGCGAAACAACCAAGCATCAGTCAAAAAAAAGAGTCATCTGGAGCAACAACCCACACCCGTCTTCGAGGCCACCTGTTCGCTCTGGACCGACTCGATGCAATCGAAGAAGCGCAGGATGCACGGAGTCTTCAGCCGGTAGAAAACCTGAAGCCCCTCTTTGCGATCCACCACGATGCCCGCCTTCTTGAGGAGCGAGAGGTGTTTGGACACGGTCGAAATGTCCGCGCCAATCCCCTCGGTCAGTTTGCAGACGCACTGCTCGCCGTGGGCCAGCTGGTCCACAATAAACAGCCGCGACGGGTGCGCCAGCGCTTTGATGATCCTGGCCCGTTCATCGAAGATCTTTTGCGTTCTGGCGTCCATGCGTTTGCGTCTCCGCGCTCGCTACTTGGCCATATTGCCAATTAGTCGGCGAAATGTCAAGAGCGATTTTGTATGATTCAAGAAAAGCACACCCGGACTCACGGCAAGTCGAAATCCACCGTCAGCGCCTGGCCGTCTGTCAAGGTGACGGTTTGAACCTTCTCGGCCACAGGAGTCTTGAAGTCGTTTTCCTTATAACATCGGGCAAACAGGGTATAGGGTCCGGAGGGCAGATGGCGTATTTCGTAACTTTCTCCCTCCTGAAGATTCCAGACGATGACGCGAATACTCCCGTTGAGAATCGGGTCTCTTTCCTCACAAGCGGGGACAGTTCCCTCAAGGACATAAAGAAACCAGTATAGACTTCTGTCGGAAGCACGGAAAGAACCTTGAAGAGCGGCGTTTCCCTGAAAGTCAAAATCCTGCCGGGTTTCTGGGCCTGGCTTAATTTCCACTTGTGCCCGGTCTATGATTTGCACCCGCGTGTCATCGTGGAACCCACCGGAATATTTTAGAATAGCCAACACCGTATGCTTTCCAACATTCAGTCCTTCCAGTTTATAGTCTCCCTCACCGTTTGTCTGAACAGTGACTTTCTTTTCACCTGCTTTACCCTCGATTTTTGTGGATACATCGGCGCCCGCGGCTTTCTCTCCTTTCTTCGTTACCCGCCCGATCAACGTCCCCTTCCGCTGAACCAGAAAAGTCTGTTCGATCAGCTTTCCAGAAACAATTTCGACTTCCTCTGTCAGATTCGAGCGATCGGGAACTTTTGAAATCTCCACTCTCAAGTGTCCGGCGGGCAACCCCGACAGATAGAAAGCCCCCTTTTTCTCTTCGCCCTTACGAATTTTCCCTTCAAAGGGTTTGCTTTCGTTCCCCTCTTCCCCCGGGAAAACTTTCACTTCAAAAGTCTCGATCGGTTCTTTCGTCTCTGCATCCAGAACCAGACCGGAAAGGCCCCCTCCCTCTCCCATCTGGAACGTCCGCTCGGTCGTCTGACCACTTGATACCTCCGCCTCGGCCTGGACAGTTTTGTAGCCGGGAGTCGCAAGTTCCAGAGTCACCTTTCCCTCAGAGAGAGAGCGAATCGAGAAATCACCGACTGGCAGATTTTCGGTCGATACCTGTCCCTTTTGAGGCTCCGGCTCGCTCTGCGAGTCCACGCGAAGAACCTTGACGGAAAGGGACTCCACCGGTTGACCAGTTAACGCATCCACGACGTGGCCAGCAATATCTCCCCGATCGGCCAGGGATTCGGCCACCACGACCAAGTCCTGAATCGTCTCGCCTTCCTGTATCACCAGGGGTTCGTTCTTCGCCCGCACATTCACTCTTCTTATCCCCTGGTAAGACGACCACCCGACATGCAGATTGTAGCGGCCCGGCGGAACATTCTCGACATGGAAACGGGAACCCTCTTTCAAACGAGTATTGAGCGGAAGCGCGCCCGAGTCCCCCTCCGTTCGAATTAATTCAATATACGCAACCCCCTTCTGCTCTTCATCGACCGAGAGAAGATTGCGTCCCTGCTTGTCCACAACACGACCGGAAACGCTCCCGCATGAGGACAAAACGATTTCGACCCCCGAGATCACGTCTCCCTGGCCGCCCGGGAGTTTGACGTCCGCATACTGAAGATCAAGTGCTCCAAAGATTTCTTTTGGCGCCGTTCTTACAATTTCTTCATCAGACTGGATAACAGATTGTATCAATGCATCCGGAAACGGAGGCAGCGCAATCTGAGCCGGGCAGAACCCCTGGGATTCACACCGCAGTCGAAACTCCCAGTAATAGTCACCTTTTCTCAGGTACCGGAGGCCATCATCAAAACTGGATACCGGTAGGTTGCTGAGACGGAATTCACCCGATGCATTCGAGAGGGCAGTGGTTACCTTTAATTCCCTAAATCCCACTTCTACTGGAGCCGGTCGAGCCGACTGGAAGGCCGTGATTTCCACACCTCCAAGGGGGCGTCCTTGGGAATTCAGAACCCGCCCCTCAACGGTCACTCCATCCTTCAGAAAGCAAAGTTTCACCTCATCCTGAACGAGTTTTTCGAACAGGTTAACCATACAGGTGTAACGCCCATTCGGGTAATAGGCAAATCCTTCCGGCACTTCAGCCGAGACCATATAGATTGCCTGCTTGAGTTTTTCAAACCGGAAGCATCCCTTTTTGTCTGTGACCGTCTCTTGCTTTTCGGAAGAAATTTCTTCCAAAACGACCTTCACCCCCGACAACGCGACTTCTTCCGCCAATTCAGCCGCTCTTCGGGCACGTATCAAATCCGGATTACAAGGGGGGTAGTAGTGGACATTTCTACCGACCACAATGCCGGATATAGACCCCGGTTGTCCCTGCACCACATTGATATTGACGCCGATTTTCTGTTCTCCCGGTTTGAGGGAAAGAACCGGTGGGCCGTCTGTGCCTGAGACCCCGTCATACTGGTAGTACTCTCCCGAGGGACAGTTCACATAATAAACCCGGAGATGAATGCCGGCTGGGATATCAGTCAGGCTATAACTCCCTTTTTCGTCCGTGTAAGCCAAAGGACTTTCGAATGGAATGTTGTCCGCATTTCTGGCGAGAAGCGAAGCGCCCGCGACCGGAGCACCCGTGGATTTGACCCGAACCGTCCCTGAAACAGTCCCCGGTTTTTCTCCCGTTCGCGGGTTCTGGTCCGAACCGGATCGAGGGGGAGGGACAGTTGGGGTTTCCATTCTCTTCGGAGTGACTTCCAGAATTTTTGGGACGTTTTTCTCCGGTATAGATTCTGGATGCAGGTTCGATTGTTGCCACCCCCAGAACCCCAGAATCAGAAGAACCGCGAGTCCCAGGCCGAACCGGATACTTCTCTGCATTTCAAACCTCCACCATTATGTCGAAACCGTCATTTCAGATTTTCCTCTACCCATGTGCTTCCATGAACAAACAACGCAGAATGTACTCTCGCACCCTCAAAAACACAAGAGATTTACGTTATATTCTTAACATGATCTAAAGAAAGGCTCGGAGCGATTCCGATCTCGAAACAATTCAGGGGAGGCGGAGAATAGGGGACAGACTGAACGTCGGGTACCCACTTGCATTCAAATATACACAGATTCCGGGCGCAGAAAACCGAAACCGAACTGTCAACCACGAAAAACACGAAACAAACGAAAGACCACTGTTTCGTACTACTTTCTCGTGAAATTTACGCAAGCCGAGATGTTTCCTGCTTCGTACAAATAGAAGAATGGAAAATGGTTCTTTCAACCACGGAACACACGGAAGAGTCTTGTTTCTGTGTGTTCCGTGGTTCATATTTTGGTTGCAGTTTCGCTGCTCCAAGTCATTTCGTGACTTCCGTGGTTGAAAACATCCCTTCCGCATTTCTGTTTGTACCGGGGGAAAATCATCTCGGCTTGCGTAGATTTCGCGAGAGAGTCGTACAGAAGGCACAAGAGCCGCTGTTTTGCGCCTCTTGTGCCTTCTGTGACTTTCAAAGAAAACTCAGGGTCACTTGCTCGGGAAGCGCTGTTTGAGGCTCTGGAACTCGGGCGAGGAGTCGCGCCACGGTCCCTTGCCCAGGGTCTGGATGGTCTGGTTGGCGGCGGCGATGCGTTCGGACGTGGGCGGGTGGGTGGAGAGAAGGGTCGCGAAACTGGAGGATTGCCCGCTCTTGGCCGAGGGGTCCATCTTCTGGAAGAAGGTGGTCAGTCCCTTGGGGTTCAGGCCCGCGCGGGCCAGAGTCTTGACGGCGAGCGAGTCGGCCTCGAACTCGTCCACGCGGCTGTGCTTGAGGAGGACGCCGGACTTGACGATGGCCGAGGCGGTCTGGGCCAGCGCGCCGGAGTTCTCGCCCAGGGCCAGTTGCCCCGCCAGGTCGTAGGCCTGGTTGCGGCTCAGGTCCTTGGCGCCGTGGCGGGCGGTGACGTGGCCGATCTCGTGCGCCATGACCGAGGCCAGTTCCGCTTCGTTCTTCGCCAGGCGGATCAGACCGATCTGCACGTAACAGTACCCGCCGGGCACGGCGAAGGCGTTGACCTCCTCGTTGTCCACGATCTGGAAGGCGAACTTCTGGGCGCACTGCTGGGGCGCCGCTTTCACAAGGCGCTGCCCCAGGCTGTTGATGTAGGCCGTGGCCGCCGGGTCCTTGTCGTAGATCTTGACCTGCTGTTCGATCTGGGCCGAGAACTTCTTGCCCATCGTGGCTTCCTGCTCGGGCGAGATCATGAACAGGCTGGACGTGACCGAGTCCACCATTGCGCACCCGACAATGAGCAGGCAAAGGGTCAGAACCACCGCTATGGCGGCGCAAATGCGTTTACGAGACATGGAAGAAACCTCCTGGTAGTTTTCCTCGGGTACTTGTCCCTGGCCGGAAATCACTTCCACAGGCAGGGCCAACCCCAACTGATTGTCCCACAACCCGACCCAGGCAAACAACGGTTTTCTGTTGTCCGCGAAAGCGGTGCATCGGATCAATGCGACTTACGTCACCAGCCGGTAATAAAAATCGCGGCGGCGCAACCGAAAACCCACGCCTTCGGCCAGCTGGCGCAGGTCGTCCGGACTCATGGAAAAACGGGTGCCCGCGGCGGCCACGACGTTCTCCTCGAGCATGGTGGACCCGAGGTCGTTCGCGCCAAACAGGAGGGCCATCTGGGCGATGTCGCGCCCCTGCGTGACCCACGAGGCCTGGAGGTTCGGGATGTTGTCCAGATACAGACGCGCCACGGCCAGTGTGCGCAGGTAGTCCCACGCGCCCGCCTGCGCGTGCGGCAGCGCGCCGCTGCGGCAGAATCCTTCGGACGGCCCCGCCGTGTGACCCGGCTGAAAGGTCCAGTGGATAAAGGCGGTGAACCCACCGGTTTCGTCCTGGAGCGCGCGAATGCGCTCGAGGTGCTCGACGCGCTCGGAGGCGGTCTCGCCCAGGCCGATCACCATTGTCGCGCTCGACTTCAGCCCGGCCTGATGGACGGCGCGCATGACGCCGATCCACTCGTCCGCCGTGCATTTGCGCGGGCTCCAGGCCATGCGGACCCGGTCGCTCAGGATTTCCGCGCCCGCGCCGGGAACCGAGTCCAGTCCGGCGTCGCGCAACCGCCGGACGGCTGAGGGGACATCCGTCCCCGCTTCGCGCGCCAGATACAGAATCTCGGGCGCCGAGAGGGCGTGGATATGGAGACTGGGCCAGGAAGCGCGCATCCAGCGAAGGAGGTCTTCGTACCACTCGAGCGTGAGGTCGGGACTCATCCCCCCCTGCATCAGAACGATGGGGCGAGGGGGAACGAGGGGGGGAGTCGAAAGGGTGCCCCCGGAGGTGTCTGAGGGAATATTCTTGGGGACATTCGTCCCTGGATGGTCGCCCGACAGGCGCTCGCTCACGGCACAGAGTTCTTCAATCTTGGCCGCCAGCGCCTCGCGGTCGAGCGTCCAGGCGCCGGGGTCCTCCGGCTTGCGGGCAAAGGCGCAGAAGCCGCACAGCGACGCGCAGGCGTTCGTGGTGTTGATATTGCGATCCACAGAGAACGTGGCCCACGGCTCCGGATGAAGGCGCTGGCGCACTCGGTGAGCCGCCTGTCCCAAGGCGATCAGGTCGCCGTGTTCCAGAAGTTCGGCGGCCTCGTTCGGTGTCAGGCGGCGGTGACCCTGGGTGATCGGGAGGAGGGCGGAAGGGGAGTCTGAAAAATTTCCGGGAAGAGTCAGGGTTCGGACAGATTCGACGGATGGGACAGATCCGACTGATATGACAGATTCGACCGATTGGGCCGATGAAAAAGACTCGATGGCGGGATCCCCGATCACCTCAACCGCCCGGTGCAGGGCGTCGCGCTCGACCGGCTCAAACCCGGCTTCACGAATGAGGGCGCGGAGTTCGGAAGGAGTCAACGCCTGGGGCGAGGCTGCTCCGGCGCTGTGGTGGATGCGCTCCTCGGTCACCGTGCCGTCCAGGTCGTTCGCCCCCCACGCCAGCGCGGTCTGCGCCAGTTTTGTTCCCATCGAGATCCAGTAGGCCTTGATGTGGGGAATGTTGTCGAGCAGGAGGCGCGCAAGCGCGACCATTTCGAGGATAGGGCGCGCCTGCAGTCGGGGCAGGTGCGATAGATCGGTGTGCTCCGGGTGAAACACCAGGGGGACAAAGGCGGTGAACCCGCCGGTCTCGTCCTGGAGCGCACGCAGTCGGCAGAGGTGGTCCAGCCGCTCGCGCGGGGTCTCGACGTGCCCAAAGAGGAGTGTGGCTGTGGAACGCAGTCCGAGGCGGTGCGCCTGACGGTGGATCGCCAGGTACCCCTCCCCGTCGAGTTTCTCGGGACAGACCTCGCCGCGCACGCGCGGGCTGAGCGTCTCGGCGCCCCCGCCGGTGAGGGCCTGGAGGCCCGCGTCGGCCAGCCGCTTCAGGACCGTCTCGACCGGCACGCCTTCAATCCGGGACAGAAAGGCAATCTCGACCGCCGTGAACGCCTTCAGGCTGACCTGCGGGAAACGCTGGCGAAGCCCCTCGAGTAATTGGACATAATAATGAAGGTTCAGGTTTGGATTGAGCGCGCCGACAATATGGAACTCGCGCGCGCCGCGGGGCGCCTGGCGCTCGACCGTCTCGAGCGCCTCTTCGAGCGTCATCTCGTAGGCACCCGCGTCGCCCGGCTTCCTGCGGAATGCGCAGAAGCGACACCGGTTTTCACAGATATTCGAAGGGTTCAGGTGGAAGTTGACCACATACGACACGCGGTTGCCATGCAGAGCCTGACGCCGGAGGGACGCCAGGCGTCCCAATTCGAGCAGGTCCGCCCGTTCGAGCAGGGCGCATCCTTCGTCCAGCGAGAGGCGCTGCCCCGCTTCCACCCGGTCGGTCAGTTCCCCCAATTCTATTTTTTTTGACAATCTGCTTTCTCCTTATGATATAAGGGCATCGCCGGGAACGTGGGATTCCTCCGGCAAGTCCCTCTGCTTCACTAGAAAAGGGTACCACAGGAACTCCCACCCCGCCATTGGGGATTTGCGGAGGGTCGGGAACCTGTGCGTTTGGGGGATCGAAATCGTCCCTCTATTTTCAAACAGGAATGGTTCTCTTTTTGCTAATTCAAGGACGAGGGACGATTTCCCGGGGAAACGTACCGTAATGAACAGAGTAGATTCACTTCCCGGCTTCAGGTGTTCCAAACCGTACGGTGTCCGGGATTCGAATCATCCGATCATCGGGAGCGCTCCCGGAATCCCCGATTTTCGATAGAGTGAAATGAACGGAAGAGTTTGTACAGAGGGATGGGTGGAGGGTGCCTCTCCCCTCCCCCATCCACTCGAAAGATTCGAAAAAATCCTTCTCTTTCGGAGAAGGTCAAAATACAAAGCGCGCCTGGCGCACTCCAGGCAAGAAGGAGATTCAAGAACATGTTCAAGTTGGCGCAAGTGGTTCTGTTGGTGGCGCTCACGCTTTCGATGGTGGGGTGTAAGAGCTGTCGGGACAAAGACACTGAGATCAAGATTCCCCAGGAAAACACTGGACCGAGTATCGGCGGTCCTCTTTCGCCCATTGACCCGGAAACCGGAGATCCCGATCCCCGCGCTCCCCGTGGCCCACAGATCCCGGAAACAGACGTCAAGACGGTCTATTTCGCGTATGACCGGTTCGAAATCCGGCCCGACCAGATTCCCGACCTCGAGAAAAGCGCCAAGTTCATCAAGAAGCAGTCCCGGACGATCCTGATCGAAGGGCACTGCGACGAGCGCGGCACGATCGAGTACAACATGGCGCTTGGCCAGAAGCGTGCCGAGGCGGTGAAGACGTTCCTGGTGAGCCGGGGCGTGGACGAGGCGAAACTGACCACCATCTCGCGCGGCAAGGAAATGCCGGCTATTCCAGGCGACGACGAAGCAGCCCGGACAAAAAACCGCCGGTGCGAGTTCTACTACAACAGCAAGTAACCTGACTATCCTGGATTGAATCGGGTAGGAAAGCGAATGGGTCCGTCTTCACAAACAGTGAAGACGGACCCACTTGTGTTTTTCAGGAATCGGGGGATGTAGAGCCGTTGCCAGAAAAAATCTTCATTGTCGTTGTAAAGCCTCCCCTTTCGTTCGTCATCCCCGCGAAAGCGGGGACCCAGAGGCGTGAGAACGACGAAAATGACAAAACATTGAGTAAATCGGGGTTGAAACCGGGTCGCCCAAAATCTGGGTTCCCGCTTGCGCGGGAATGACGAAGAGGAAGAAAACTCCCGGAAACGACAGGGTATTCGCTGATTCCATTTGGCAATTGCTCTATCCCTCTTCTCTCTCTCAGAGACGAGGAAAATGGACAGGATGAACAGGATTTACATGATAAAACCAGATTCAAGTCACATCCTGTAAATCTTGCCGATCCTGTCTAATCTCATTATCACTTCCCCGGCGAAGGAATACGCCCCAGGTCGCCTCCGAGGTACAACAGCACCGACGCGGCGGCCAGGGCGGCGGTTTCGGCCCGCAAAATCCGGGAACCCAGCGAACAAGTCTGGAATCCCGTCTGACAGGCGCGCTCGACCTCCACGCGCGTCAGACCGCCTTCCGGACCGATCAGGAGGCTCACGGTCCGACCCGGCGCGTTTCGCCGAAGCGCCCAGCCGGCCAGTTCGTCCGAACCGGGTGGAGGGCCCCCTTCTTCTGTCCTTTCGGACACAACCCGCGCTTCTTCTTCCCAGAACAGGTACCGCGCCGCGTCCTGAGGGAGTCTTTCGAGCGCCTTTTCGAGGGACGGACAAACCGTAGTCTCTGTCAGGCGCGCCCGGCCACATTGTTTGGCAGCGCCCACGACGATCTTGCTCCAGCGCTCGGTCGCTTCGGCTTCCTCACCCACCTCGACCCGTCCCACACTCCGATGCGCCGGGAAGAAAACAATCTCGCTCACGCCGATCTCGACGGATTTCTGGATGAGGTATTCCATGACTTTGCTTTTCAACAGTCCGATCAGGAGGACCAGCCGGGTGGCGGGTTCGGAGGTGGAGGCGAAACGGTTCAGCAACCGGACCAAGACCTCGTGGCGTCCGGTCTGGGCCACTTCGGCGTCGTAGAAGAACCCCTGTCCGTCGAGCAGACGGACCCGGTCTCCCACCCCGAGTCGCAGGACGTGGAGCGCGTGGTGCGCCTCGTCGGGAGGGAGGGTAAGCGGGTGATGGGGCGTCACGCCGTCCCATTGGGCCGCTTCGGGGGCGTAGAACAGGCGGAGCGGGCCACCGCTCCCCTCTCCGCTGGCGTCCTGCCGGGAACTGGAATGCTTTGGACGAGCCATGAGATCTCACTTTCCTTATTTGAGAAAACGGACTTTCAGAGTGGGGACGTCTGCGGGGACGCAGACGGTACAAACTGCCAGGGTCCGGTTCATTATCAATTCTCCATTATCCATTGTCCATTCTCAATCATCCATTCCGCGTCGCCCCCCGCATAACTTGACAGCCCCCTCCGCGCGTGGGCGAAGGGGGCTGTCGGGGGATTTCAGGAAACGCCTTTCGGCTGTTGCCTTGTGGCGGGGACTCAGAGGACCTTGTACGTTTTCTTCTTCTGGAACGCGGCGATTTCGCGCTCCTTGACCTTGTCCTTGTCGGTGCCGCGACCCATCAACGCCGCCGTGGCTTTCTTGCCTTCCTCGACGCCGGGCTGGTCGAACGCGTTGATGTTGTACAAGCCGCCGGAGAAGGCCGTCTGGACCTCGAGCATGTAGAGCAGACCGCCCACGTTCTCGGGCGAGATCTCATCGAGGACGATCCGAACACTGGGCCGCTTGTTCTTGCCAAGGGCGAATTCCGTGGCGTCGAGTTCGACGTTGAGCAGTTCGCCCATGTCGTGACCGGCAAAATAGCGCAGTTCGGGGATCGCCTTGAAACTCTTCGGAATCGGGCACTTGGCGCGGAACTGTTCCGTCTTGATGAACGTGAAGATCTTGTCGTTCGGGCCTTCGACGTAGAGCTGCACCTGCGAGTGCTGGTCGGTGGCGCCGAGCGCCTTGATGGGCGTCTGGCCCACGTTGACCGTCTTGCCCTGCAGGTCCACGGCCTTGCCGATGCTTTCGGCCCAGAGCTGGCGATACCAGTCGGCCACGTCGCGCAGCGCGTTGGCGTAGGGCATCATCACCGACATCACCTTGCCCTTCTTCGTGTCGGCCAGGTAGTGGATCGCCGCGTTCAGGTAGGCGGGGTTTTTGAACAGGTCGGCGCTCTTGCACCGCTTGTCCATCTCGCGCGCGCCCGCCAGGATACGGGCGATGTCAATCCCCTCGACCGCAGCCGGGAGCAACCCCACGGCCGTGAAAACCGAGAAGCGCCCGCCCACGTTGTCCGGAATGACGAACGACGCCAGTCCGTTTTCCGTGGTGAAGGGGCGCAGCAGCCCCTTCTCGCGGTCGGTCGTCGCCACCAGGTGCTTGGGCAGCGCGCCCACGCCGACTTTGCGCTTGATGAGTTCGACAATTACCATGAGCTGACACATGGTCTCGGGCGTGCCACCCGATTTCGTCACGACATTGAAGACGGTTTTCTTCGGGTCAATGACATCGAGCAGACGGGTCAGGATTTCGGGATCGGAGTTGTCGAGCACATAGAGGCGCGGGTGGTTCTTGCGTTGTTTGGCCGACAGGTCGTTGTGGTAGTTGTGCGCCAGGGCGGTGTGGAGACAGTAGGGGCCGAGGGCCGAACCGCCGATGCCGAGCACGACAAAGTTCTCGTAACCCTTGAGCGATTTGGCGTAGGCGTTGATGGCGTCCACCAGCAATTCGTCGTTGGGCAGGTCGAAAAAGCCCAGTTTGGCGCTCTTGCGCTTTTCCAGCAGGTCGGCGTGGATTTTCTCGGCGCGCGGCTGCAAAGCCTCGATGGCCTTCTTGGTCAGGCCGTGTTGCGGGCCGATCACATCGGCCATCACCGCATTGTAATCGAAGCGGATCGTCATGGTGTGATGCGTTCCTTTCTGCACTCGAACAGGTTGTCTGGAGTTTCGAGACGGGCGTCCACAGGGGCCGCCCTCCGAATTGGCGCATGCAAACCTGAAATTATCGAGAGAACAAACGTCTCCGCGCAGGTTCTGCCACGCATTCTTGGGGACGATCATAGGAGGCTGTTCCGGAAAATGCAAGCGGGAAGAGGCAAATTGAAATCCGCGGGACAGGAGCATGGCTTGGAGCGCCATGCCCTACGCGCCGCCTCGATTGTTGCGGTCGTTATTAAGCCACCCGGTACAAGATTCCTATTTTGAGGAATTCTGAAAATGTTTTCTTCAGGGAAGGACATTCGCGAGCGGTGCCGACCGGCGTGCGTTCTGAGCTTGCAAAAAAGGACCACTCCGGCGACAATTCCGGGTTTCGGGGGTGTGGGAAAGCGAGTTAGTGACCCCTCCCGTCTCTCGAAAGAACGTCCAGCCGCCGGAGACAGGGGCTGGGGCGCGCGGGGCGAAAACGGGATTGAGCTTGATTTTTGCCCCGCCTGCCGGAAGAATGACCTCTCATCCTGCTGGAATTGGCGGCACGGATGCTGGGATTCCCGGCTCATGCCGAGTCCTTTAGATATGGGGACCGGATGATGATGTGAGGCATTCGGTTCGACACCCATTCGAATTTTTCTGGAGTTTTGAGAAATGAACCCGACGAAAGTATCCTCTTTGCGTTTCGTCATCCTGCCCGCCCTGGCGATTTTGTGGCTTGCGGGCGCGTTGACTCTGTGGGGAGCGGACTACAAGCCGCTTTCCGCCGCCGAAAGTAAGAAACGGTCCCTGGAATACCTGGACCAAGGCGAAAATCAACAGAAAGATGGCAACTACAAGCGCGCCATCGAACTGTATCAGCAATCGCTGACGCTGTCGGAAAGTCCCAAGACCTATTATAACTTGGGGAGTTGTTACCTGAAAACGGGGGATGTGGATCGCGCGGTGACCTACCTGGAAAAGGCCGTTCAGGAACAGCCCGATTTCGAGGAAGCGCAGATCGAGTTGCAGAGCGCGCAGCGCCAGCAGAAGAAAAAAGCGGGCACGAGTGCGGCCAAAGCCGCCAAGACTCCGGCGCCCGCGTCTGACAAACCGTCCAATCTGGCGCCCCCCGCTCTGACGCCAGCCCCGCAGGCGCCCCGCGCCGCTGCGCCGGAAACCGGCGCAGAAGCGCTCACACCCAAAGCCGCGCCTGCTGAGAGTACTCCCCAGGGAGCCGCGCCCGTAGCGACCCCAGTTCCCGCCGCGGATGCGAAGGACGAGAAATCGGCCAAGGCGGAAAAATCCACGAAGAGCGCGAAATCGGCGAAAACCGCCGAGAAGAGCGGGAAGACCGACAAGGCCGCGAAGACAGCCGAGAAATCGGCCAAGGGAAAAGTCGCGTCGAAGTCCGACGCCCAAGCCACACCCGCTCCTGCCCCGGTTGCCACTCCGACTCCTGCCCCGGCAGTAGCCCAACCGGCCGCGGCTGCTCCTGCTGTGGCCGATCCGAATGCTCCCGTGGCCGCTCCGGCTGGAGACCAACCCGCCGCAGTTGCAGCTCCTGTGGCTGCGCCTGAGACTGCGCCTGCGGTTGCTCCGGTGGCAGAACCGGTTGCTGCGCCGGTGGCGCTTCCCACGCCCGACCCGAATGCACCCGTGGCTGCGCCTGAGACCGCGCCCGCGGTTGCGCCTGCTGTGGCCGATCCGAATGCACCGGTGGCCGCTCCCGCAGTGGCTCCCGTGGCAACGCCTGTCCCAACCACCGCTCCCGTCGCGACTCCGGCTCCTGCCGCGGAAGTGAAGGGCGAAAAATCGGCGAAAAGCGCGAAAGCGCAGAAGAGTGGAAAAACGGAGAAGGCCGGGAAGTCGGCCAAGGGAAAAGCCGCGTCGAAGTCCGACGCCCAAGCCACACCCGCTCCTGCCCCGGTTGCCACTCCGGCTCCGGTGGAAACTCCTGCCCCTGCTGTAACCCAACCTGCCGCGGTGACCGCTCCTGAAACCGCTCCGTTGGTGGCTCCCGTAGCGACGCCCGAAGTGGCCCCGGCGGTGGCTCCCACGCCTGACCCGAATGCCCCGGTGGTGACACCCGCTCCGGCAGTGGACCAACCTGCCGCAGTGGCTGCGCCGGAGGCGGCTCCCGCAGTGGCCCCGGCGGTGGCGCCGACGCCGGACCCGAATGCTCCGGTGGTCGCCCCCGATCCGAACGCGCCGGTGGTCACGCCCGTGGCTACACCCGCCCCGGCAGCGGCGCCGATAGCGACACCTGCGCCCGCCGAAACACCGGCGGCGAAGACGAAAGATGCGAAGGCCCCCAAAGCGGAAAAAACCGGCAAGGACTCGAAGTCGGCCAAGTCCGAAAAAAGCGCAAAGAGTTCCAAGTCCGAGTCATCGAAAACCGCAAAAACAGAAAAATCCGTGGAGTCGAAGAAATCGGTGAAATCGGATTCCTCATCCGCTTCTGAAAAGAAAGATGTGGAGAAAACACCGACTCCCGCTCCCGCTCCTGAAGTGACACCCGAACCCGCAAAAGAAATCGAACCCCCGAAAGCGCCGGAGACACAACCGGTTGCAGAGCAGGCCGGCTCGAAATCGGGCAAATGGAGGGTCATCCCCTCCAAACCCACTTCTCGTGACTCCGGATTCCTCAACCTTATCGGGGCAAGCGCTCCCGCGGGCGCCAAGACTCCGGAGGTTCCGGTGGAAAAGCCCGTTGTGGCCGCCCAGCCAGAACCCACTCCGGAGCCGAAAGCGAAACCCGAACCGGCTGTCGAACCCGAACCGCCGACGATCAAGCCTGAAACACCGGTCCAGCCCGAAACGACACCCCAACCGGAACCCGTGGAAAAACCGGAACCGTCCTTGCCCGCACTGGCAATTTCTCCGGACCTCGACGCCTTCCCGTCCATTCATGGACTAAAACCCACGTTGCTGTTGGACGACGGGTCTCCGAATCCTTCGCCCACCCTGAATGGCGAGATTCCCGCCGCCCGGCCCAACCCGCCGGTTCTGGCCTTTCTCTCCTCGCGTCGGCAATTGACTCTGGCCGATGCCACGACGCCTGCGCCGACCCCCACTCCGGCTCCTCTCGTTCAGCCTGAACCGACCCCGGAACCTAAGCCCGTGCCGACGCCTGAACCACAGGTTACGCCCACGCCGGAACCGACTCCAGCGCCGACACCTGAACCAACCCCGACCCCGGAACCAACCCCGGTCCCCACACCCGAACCGACACCCACCCCGACGCCAGAGCCGACTCCAGCGCCCAAGGCTATTCCAACCCCAACCCCGACTCCCATGCCCGTACCGACTCCGGCGCTCAAGGCAACCCCGGCGCAGCGTCAGGGCAATGTGCCCGAGCCGGTCAAGGAAGTCATGCAACCAGTCCAGGAAGATGAAGCGGTGGTGCGTGCCCAAAAGGACGAGAAACTGCCTTTGCCCGCCGATCTTTTCCCGGATGGCGGATTGAGACCGCCGGTGGACCCGCTGCCGCTCGTCCCGACTCCCGCTCCTACTCCATCGAAAAGCGACAAGCCGGAAAAAGCGGCCAAGACCCCCACACCCGCGCCAGAGCCAGTCGCCACACCGACTCCGGAGGAAAAACCGGCCGAGGGGGCCGTTCCGGCTGATGACGCCAAGTCGGCGAAAAATGTCGCCAATGTCGAGAAAAATCTGCCACCGACGGAAGAGATCTATAAGGTGGTGTTCGGCCAGAAAGACGAGCAGGCGGAGCCGGCAAAACCCACACCGACACCCTCCACCAAGCCCGAAACGACTCCGCAAGCGCCGCAGGACAAGACGTTTGCCGGCCATTTCGCCCGCGCCACACAGATGTTGAAGGCACCGGACCTCGAAAAAGCGCTCTCGGAATTCAATGCGGCTCTGAAACTCGAGCCGGAAAACGTCGAAGGGTTGCTGGGCCGGGCGGAGTGTCTGATTGCCATGAAAAACCCCGAGAAGGCTCTGGCCGATTATGACACCGCGCTGGAGTTGCAGCCGGACAGCCAGAAAATCCTCCTGGAGAAGGCTGCGTGTCTGGCCAAGATGGGGCGCGCGGCCAAAGCGCTCGAAATCTGCAAGAGCGTGACGCGTGAGGACGAGCAATCGGCCGAACCGTGGATTCTGATTGGCAAGATTTATTACGATCAGGGGACACCCGAAGGAAAGGCCGAAGCGGAGAAATCGTACCGTTCGGCGCTCAAGGCCGACCCGAAATCCAAGAAGGCTCAAAACAACCTGGGAGTCATCCTGATGGAGCAGAAACGGATTGACGATGCCCAGAAGGCGTTCGAGTCCGCCATCGCCCTGGACAAGAATTTCGCCGATCCCTACCTGAATCTCGGGATTCTTTATGAGCAGGAGCGCAAGAACAAAATCCTGGCCCTGAAGAACTACCTCGACTATGTGGACCTGAACGGCAGCAAGGCCGATGAGGTGCGCCAGTGGATCGAGGACTTGAAAAAGGAATAGTTTTTTGTCTAATTCTTGACAAACGTCCAGATGCGTGTTGAAGTGCAAACGTCTCGGATTCTAGTGTGAGGTCGAGATTACTGCGAGCGAGGAGAGAAAGCCTTATGATGAAGCACACACTTTTCACCCCGGGTCCCACCAATGTTCCGCCGGAGGTGCTGGCGGCGATGGCCAAGCCGATCGTCCACCACCGCGCCCCGGACTTCGATCCGATCTTCAAACAGGCGTGCGAAAACCTGCAGTACGTATTCCGGACGCAGAATCCCGTCGTACCGCTCACGGCCTCGGGAACAGGTGGCATGGAAGCGGCTGTCACCAGTCTGCTGGCGCCGGGCGATCAGGCCATCGCCATCGAAGGGGGCAAGTTTGGCGAGCGCTGGGGAAAAATCTGCAAGGCCTACGGCATTGACTGCCACGTCGAAAAGATCGACTGGAGCACGTCGGCCTCGCCCGCACTGATCGAAAAACTGCTCAAGGATTTCCCGAAGGCCAAGGCGGTCTTCACGACGCATTGTGAAACCTCGACGGGCGCATTGACCGATATCGAGGGCATCGCCCGCGTGGTGGCCAAAACCGACGCCGTCCTGGTGGTGGATGCGGTGAGCAGTCTGGCCGCCGAACCGCTGGAAACAGACGCCTGGGGAGTGGATGTGGTCGTGACGGGTTCGCAGAAGGCCCTGATGATGCCTCCCGGCATGGCGTTTGTTTCGGTCAGTCCGAAAGCCAAGGCCATGATCAACGCCTCGCCCACGACGAATTTCTACTTCGGGTTGAAGGGCGCCCTGAAAAAACTGGAAGACAACACCACCCCGTGGACCAGTCCGGTTTCGCTGGTTGTGGCGCTGAACGCCGCGGTGGATTTGATCCGCAAGGAAGGGATCGAGAGTATCTGGGCACGGCATCAGCGCTGTGCCCAGGCGATCCGCAAAGGGTGCGCGGCGCTCGGGTTGAATCTTTACAGCCAGTCGCCCGCCAACGTCGTGGTGGCCCTGACGGTTCCCGCCGGAGTCGAAGCGGGCAAGATTGTCAAGACGATGCGCGACCGCTTTGCCATGACCATCACGGGCGGGCAGGAAGAACTGAAGGGCAAGATCATCCGAATCGCCGCGTTGGGTTACGTGGAAGAGTTCGAGGTGTTGAGTCTGGTGGGCGCGCTGGAAATGGCGCTGCGCCGACAGGGGTATGCGTGCGAAACGGGCGCAGGCGTGTCGGCCGCGCTCAAGAGTTTGGAAGAGACCATGCCGGCCTGAGGCATGCAGGGCCTGGTCATGCCGAACGGCCCCCCATATTGAGTTTAAGGAGACAGAGCAATGGCACTCATTGATTTTGGTGGTGTGAAAGAAGAAGTGGTGACCCGTAAAGAATTCTCGATGAGCAAGGCGATGAAAGTGCTCAAGGGCGAAACGATTGCCATCATCGGGTACGGCGTGCAGGGGCCCGCGCAGGGCTTGAACCTCAAGGACAACGGGTTCAACGTGATCGTAGGTCAGGCCAAAGAGTTTACCCGCGACTGGGAACGCGCCAAGAAAGACGGCTGGGTTCCGGGCAAAACGCTGTTCGACATCGCGGAAGCGGTCGAGCGCGCCACGATCATTCAGGTGCTCGTGAGCGACGCGGCCACCAAGGCGATCTGGCCGACGATCAAGCGCAACCTGAAGCCGGGCGACGCCCTCTATTTCTCGCACGGGTTTTCGATCGCGTACAACAAGTACACCAAGGTGGTTCCGCCCAAGGATGTGGACGTGATCATGGTGGCTCCGAAGGGATCGGGCACGTCGGTGCGCCGTAACTTCCTGTCGGGCGCCGGCATCAACTCGAGTTTTGCCGTCTATCAGGACGCCACGGGCCGCGCCGAAGACCGCTGCAAGGCCATCGGCATCGGCATCGGGTCGGGTTACCTGTTCCCGACGACATTTGATCACGAAGTGACGAGCGACCTGACAGGCGAGCGCGGTGTGCTGATGGGCGCGCTGGCCGGTGTGATGGAAGCCCAGTACGACGTGCTGCGCAAGGGTGGGCATTCGCCCAGCGAAGCGTTCAACGAGACGGTCGAGGAACTCACGCAGAGCCTGATCCGTCTGGTGGACGAGAACGGCATGGACTGGATGTACTCGAACTGCTCCGCCACCGCCCAGCGTGGCGCCCTGGACTGGCGTCCGCGTTTCAAGAAGGCCGTGCTTCCGGTTTTCAAGCAGTTGTACGAAGCGGTCAAGAGCGGCAAAGAGGCCCAGCGCGTGATGAAGGTGTGCGGGCACAAGGATTACCAGAAACGCCTGCAGGGCGAGCTGGACGAAATGGGCAATTCGGAAATGTGGCAGGCGGGCAAGGCGACCCGCAGCCTGCGTCCGCAGTTGAAGGGCGAGAAAAAGGACAAGGCCGCGGCGGGCACCGGTGGCCGCAAGTCCAACTAACAAGCGCTGAAGCCCCTCTCGGGGCAAACGCATCGGCTCCCGCCATTCTGGCGCTGGACCGGAACGGGTGAACGAAGAAGCGCGGGCGTCTGGGTGCCGCGCTTCTTCCTGTTTTTCGGTTGATTTAGGGACGATACTTGTCCTAATGTACCCGTTATCCGTATGCAAGGCATCGGTTCCATCCAGCGACAGGCCGGACAGGGATCGCTCTATTATCCGCGGGAAAAAGGCCAGCGGGAACGTTGGCGGCACAAAAGGAAGGAGCAGGGGGAAGAATGGCAAAGATACTGGTAAGTGATTCGTTGGCTGAAGACGGGATTGAAATTCTCCGCGACGGCGGGTTGAACGAGGTGACCTACAAACCCGATATCACGCCCGAGCAACTGGTGGCCGAGATTGGCGAGTACGACGCTCTGGTCATTCGCTCGCGCAGTCAGGTGACCGCCGATGTGTTGCGGGCCGGCAAGAAGTTGAAGATCGTGGGCCGGGCGGGCGTGGGGGTGGACAATGTGGACATTCCCGTGGCCACGGAGTGCGGCATCATGGTGGCCAACGCGCCGGAAGGCAACACGATGACCACCTGCGAACACGCCATCAGCCTGCTCATGTCCCTTGTGCGCAATGTGCCCCAGGGCGACGCGACCATGAAGGCGGGCCTGTGGGACAAGAAGAAACTGACCGGTGTCGAACTCTATGGCAAGACGCTGGGAGTCATCGGTCTGGGGAAAATCGGCCGCGAAGTGGCCAAGCGCATGCTCTCGTTCGGCATGACGGTCTGGGGCTACGACCCCTATGTCTCCACCGAGGTGGCCGAACGGCTCGGGATCATCCTGAAATCGGTGAGCGAGATAGTGGATGGCGCCGACGTCATCATGATCCACACGCCCAAGACGCCGGAAACGACGAACCTGATCGGCGCGGCGGAACTCAAGCGGATGAAAAAATCGGCGTTTCTGGTGAACTGCGCGCGCGGTGGGATTGTGAATGAAGAAGCGCTGGCCGAGGCCCTCCAGGCGGGCGAAATCGCCGGTGCGGCGCTCGATGTGTTCACGACCGAACCGCTGCCCGCCGATCATCCCCTGCGCAAGGCGCCCCGGCTTGTCCTGACGCCGCATCTGGGCGCTTCGACCGTTGAAGCGCAGGAAAAAGTGGCCACCCAGGTCGCCGTGCAAGTGGCCAACTGTTGCAAGGGTCAGGAAGTGACCACCGCCCTGAATGCGCCCGCCATCAACGCCGAAGTGCTCAAGCAGATGCAGCCGGGGCTGGAACTGGCCGAAAAACTCGGCGCCTTTATCGTCCAGATGGGCGACTCGCGCATCACCAAACTGGGGGTTTCAATCAGTGGTTCCTTCCAGGAGTACCCGATGACCGACCCGATTCTGTTGTCGGTGGTCAAGGGCTTCCTCGAACCGATCAGCGACCTGCCCGTCAACTTTGTCAACGCGCGCGCGCGCATCAAGGCCCACGGGGTGGAAGTTGCGGAAACGCGCTCGTCGTCAGTGCGCGACTACCTGGGCCTGCTGGAAGTGACGGCCTCGATGGAAAATGGTCGGACCATTTCGCTGCGCGGAACGATCTTCGAGCCGAACCGCAAGCGCATTGTGGCCATCAACGACCTGTACATCGAAATGCGCCCGCGTGGGACGGTCATTCTGCTCGAGAATGACGACAAGCCGGGCGTGATCGGGTCGGTTTGTACGGTCCTGGGGAACGCCAAAATCAACATTGGAGAAATCAGTTGGGGCCGCAAGGCCAAGGGCGAGACGGCCATGACGGCCATCAATGTGGACGATCCCATCACGCCCGAAATCCTGCACAATCTGGCCAGTCTGGCCTTTGTGCGGACGGCCAAACTGATCCACCTCTGATCTTGCGAAGATCCACACGGTTGTTTTCAGGGTTATCGCACTCCGGGACCGCTTGAAGCCGGTCCCGGAGTGTTCTCTTGAAGGCGCCCAAATGAAGGCCGACCGGGTGGTTCGGCGGGGTTTCCGGGGGTCTTTTACCCCGGTTTTTGTAAAAGTGAAAAAAGGATTGCAAAATGTCCTTGATTTTTTTCACGGGGCGCGATAAAACCGCTATCCTTTGTGGGGCGCGGGAAGTGCGCCAATGGGACAGAGAAGAAAGATTCCCTGCGCAAAGTTGTGAAGGAGAAGGTCTTATGTACGCGATCATCCGCACGGGCGGGAAACAATATAAAGTCGCCCAGGGCGAGTGTCTGCAAGTGGAAACCCTGCCGGTCGAAGTGAATGGCACCGTCGAGTTCGACGAAGTGCTGGCGATTTACGACGGACAGAATGTCCAGTTCGGCAAGCCGGTGGTTCCCTCGGCCAAAGTCACGGCCAAGGTCGTGGAACAGGGCCGTGGTCCCAAGATCATTGTTTTCAAATCGAAACGCCGGGGCGGGCACCGTTGCAAAAAGGGCCATCGCCAGAATTATACGGAAGTTCGCATCGAGAGCATCTCGGTGGGCAACTGATTTTTGCCCTGAGGCATAAGGAGACGGTATCATGGCGCATAAAAAAGCGGGTGGCAGTTCCAGAAACGGTCGCGACAGTCAGGGTCAACGCCTCGGCTGTAAGGCCTTCGGCGGTCAGTTGGTCCCCGGCGGCAGCATTCTGGTGCGGCAGTGCGGCAACAAGTTTTTCGCGGGTGAGAATGTGGGCGAAGGCCGGGACTCGAGCCTGTTCGCCAAAGTGACGGGCATTGTGAAGTTCGAACAGCGCGGCCGTCGCGAACGCCGTTACATTGACATTCTGCCTGTCGAAGAAGCGGCCGCAAACTGAGTAACAGTGGCTCAGCGGGCTGTTTTTTCCAAGGGAACGCTTTCGAACCGCCGGGCGAAATCCGTCTGGCGGTTTTTGCTATTCTTTACGCCATCCTCCTGCTATTGTTTGGAACGCCATGTTTATTGACTACCTGAAAGTTCATGTCAAAGCCGGGGACGGCGGAAGCGGACGGATCAATTTCCGCCGCGAAAAGTTTGTGCCCCGAGGTGGCCCCGACGGCGGCGATGGGGGCCGTGGGGGAAATGTCGTCTTCGAGGTAGACCCCAAACTGGGCACTCTGCTCGACCTGAAATACCACTCCAACCTGGAAGCAAAACGGGGGGAGGATGGCGGGACCAACAACTGTTTTGGCGCCGATGGTCAGAGTATCATGGTGCGGGTTCCCCTCGGAACTGTGGTCAGCGACGAAGACGGTCGCCAGTTGGCCGACCTGACGGAACCGGGCCAGCGCTGGATCGCCGCCAGGGGGGGTATGGGGGGGCTGGGCAACTCGCATTTCGCCACGGCCACGAACAAAACCCCGCGCTATGCGCAACCGGGCACCGAGGGGCAGGAACGGACCCTGATTCTGGAACTCAAACTGCTGGCCGATGTCGGGCTGGTCGGACTGCCCAACGCGGGCAAGTCCACCCTCCTCTCGAAACTCACCGCCGCCACTCCGAAAATTGCGCCTTACCCCTTCACCACCCTCAGTCCCAACCTGGGGGTTATGGAGTTGGAAGATCTCTCGCACATGACTCTGGCCGACATTCCGGGCCTGATCGAAGGCGCCAGCCGCGGGGTCGGTCTGGGCGACCGGTTCCTGCGCCACATCGAGCGCACCAAGGTGCTGGCGCATCTGGTGGGGGACGAGCAGGGACTGTTCGACCCGGAAGACATGCTCTACAAGTACGATCTGGTCTGTGAAGAACTGGCCGCCTACAGTTCGCTTCTGGCTCGCAAGCGGCAGTTGGTGATTGTCACGAAAACCGACCTGGCCGACCCGGATGACGTGGCGAAAACGCTGGCGGCCTTCCGCGAGCGGGGGATTGAACCCCTGACCATCTCCGCCCTCTCGGGCGAGGGACTCGACACGTTGCGTCAGGCCCTGCGGGAGATGGTCGAAGCCGAGGAAGAACGCCTGCTTCTGGAACCACAGACACCGGAAGGTGAGGCGGATCTGGAAGAAGAATTCGAAGACGAGGAAGAGGACTGGGAAGAAGAGGAACTCACCGAAGACGAAGAAGATGAGGACGAATTCGAAGACGAAGATTTGGATGAGGACGAGGAATACTCCGACGAGGACGATTCCGACGACGAAGACTTCGAAGATGAGGATGAAGAGGAAGAGACTCCCCCACCCCGTCCCCAGAATCCCGAAAAAAAACAACGCGGAAATTGAGGAAAAGCGAACCGCCGTTGTCTGGTAGAGCGGCGTCCAAACCTTAAGGGAGAGATTTCATGGCAACCGTCAACGCGAATTACCGGAAACTCCAGGCCGGATACCTGTTCCCCGAAATCGGCCGCCGCACGCGCCAGTTCCTGGCCGAAAACCCGGGCGTGGAGGTCATGCGCCTCGGCATTGGCAACACCACCGAGCCGCTTTCTCCCACGATCATCCGCGGGTTGCACGAAGGGGTCGAGGCGCTGGCCAAAGTGGAAACCTACACGGGCTATGGCGACGAGCAGGGCGAAACCGCTCTGCGCGAGGCATTGGCTCAGCGTTACAAAGGCTATGGCGCGGAACTCGACGCGGACGAGTTTTTCGTCAGTGACGGCGCCAAACCCGACACGGCCAATATCCAATCCATTTTCGGGATCGAGAATGTCGTGGCGATCCAGGACCCGGCCTACCCGGTTTACGTGGACAGCAACGTCATCGCAGGGCGCACGGGGCAAGCCAGCAACGGTCAGTACGAGGGGCTGGTGTACATGCCCTGTACGGCCGAGAACGGTTTTTTTCCCGATCTGCCCCAGGGCAAAGTGGACCTGATCTATCTGTGCAGCCCGAACAACCCGACGGGCGCCGTGGCCACCCACGCCCAGCTCAAGCCTTTCGTGGACTACGCGCTGGCCCACAAGGCCGTTCTCCTCTACGATTCGGCCTATGCCAGTTACATCTCCGATCCCACGCTGCCGCGCAGCATCTACGAGATCGAGGGCGCGAAGAAATGCGCTATCGAGATCAACAGTTTTTCGAAAGAAGCCGGATTCACCGGTGTGCGTCTGGGTTGGGCAGTGGTTCCCAAGACGCTCGAGTGTGAGAATTCGGAACCGGGCGAAATCCACCGCATGTGGTTCCGCCGTCAGACGACGATGTTCAACGGCGCGTCGAACATCGTCCAGAAGGGCGGTCTGGCCATTCTGTCCGAAGCGGGACAGGCCGAGTGCCGTGAGATGATCGGGTACTACATGCGCAACGCCCGCGCCATTCGCGAGGGACTCGAAGCGCTCGGGCTGACTTGTTTCGGTGGAGTCAACGCGCCCTACATCTGGCTCCAGACACCCGGCGGCATGCCTTCGTGGGACTTCTTCGACAAACTGCTCCGCGAAGCCCACGTGGTCGGAACGCCCGGTTCAGGCTTTGGTCCGCGAGGCGAAGGCTATTTCCGTCTCAGCGCGTTCGGCCACCAGGCCGACGTGTTGCGCGCCATTGAGAGCATTCAGAAGAATCTGAAGATATAAGGCGAGGGGGGACAGTTGCCCCCTTCGGCGCCCATTCTCCCAGTCTGGCGCCCTGCGCGAAAGTCCCAGTGGCGTCCACGCCAAAGCGGCCTTGACCATGACCCCGACTCGTTCTGTGCGTTCCACCTCTGCGTCTTGTATCCGCTCCCACGCGGACCTGGCCGGGTATGACCCGGACCTGTGTGTTATCAAACTTGGCTCGGCGGTCTTGACGACGGCGGTGGGGCGGCTCGACCAGCTCGTGCTGGGCAGCATCGCCCGGTTTGCCGCCTCGCGCATCGAGCGGGGCAAGGCGACGCTGATCGTCTCGTCGGGCGCTGTGGCCGCCGGCATCGGTCAGATGGGGTTGAAGGAACGCCCGAGCCGTGTGCCCGAGCTTCAGGCGCTGGCCGCTGTGGGGCAGAGCCGCCTGATGGATCGCTGGGCCGCGGCCTTCGACGCGGAAGGCCACCACGTGGCGCAGGTGCTTGTCAGCGCGGACGACTTCCGCGATCGCCGCCGTTACCTCAACATGCGCTACACCTTCGACAAACTTTTCGAGATGGGCGTTGTCCCCATCCTCAACGAGAACGACACTGTCACGATTGACGAATTGCGTTTCGGGGACAACGACGGTCTGGCGCAACTGGTGGGTATCAAGATGCTCGCCGGGCTGCTGGTTTTTCTGACTTCGGTCGGGGGGGTGTATCGCCGCATGCCGGTGGCGGGCGAGGCGCCGGAACTCGTCGAGGTGATCGAACGGGTCACGCCCGAGGTGCTGGCGCTGGTTTCCAGCGAGAAGACCAAAGTCGGCACAGGGGGGATGGGCAGCAAACTCGAAGCGGCCCGTCTGGCTTCCTCCGCCGGGATTCCCGTGATCATTGCGCCGGGGAAGAAACCCAACATCCTGCCCGATCTGCTGGCGGGCAAGGGGGGCGGGACTCTGATTCTACCCGCTGAGGGAGCGTTCAGCGACCATCGCTACTCGCGCCGCCAGCGTTTCATCGCTTTCAGCCGCATCAAGCCGCAGGGCCGCCTCTGGGTGGACGATGGGGCGGTTCGCGCTCTGCTTCAGGGGAAGAAAAGCCTCCTGCCGGCGGGCGTGCGCCGAACGGAAGGGGAATACGAACGCCAGGATCTGGTCGAGATCGTGACCCCCAAAGGCGAAGCGGTGGCGCGCGGCCTGACCAACTACTCCGCCGCCGAAGTGCAACGCCTCATGGGCCACCGTTCCACCGACATCGCCGCGATCCTGGGCACAAGCGACTACTACGATGAAGTCATCCACCGCGACAACCTGGTGGTGCTGAACGGGTAAAAGAGAACTCGACATAGAAACCACATAGAAAGCCTTTCCTCATGGACCTGAGATCCTTACTTGCCGAACGCATTGAAGCGGCCATGCGCCGTTACCTCGAAGCGCAGGGGGTGACCGGCGCGGACATTCAGCCCCTCATCGAAGTGCCGCGCAACCGCGAGCACGGCGATTACGCTTCCAACATCGCCATGCAACTGACGAAATTTGTGAAGCGCAACCCGCGCCAGATTGCGGAAGAATTGCTGAGCCACTTCGACTGTACGGGACTGGTGAGCGAGACCTCGATCGCGGGGCCGGGCTTCATCAACTTCCGCATGGCGAGCGAGGCCACCGCCGGGGTGCTGCGCCGTATCGTCGCCGAAGGCGCCGCGTTTGGCCAGACTCGCACCGGCAACGGTGTGCGAGTCCTCGTCGAGTTTGTCAGCGCCAATCCCACCGGTCCGCTCCACATCGGCCACGCGCGTGGCGCCGTGGTGGGCGATGTACTGGGTCGTCTGCTGGCCGCTGCCGGGTATGAGGTCAAGCGCGAGTATTACTTCAACGACGCGGGCGTCCAGATGCGGATGCTCGGTAACACGCTGCGCCTGCGCGTGGACGAGCAGCTGGGCCGCCCGGTCGAGTGGCCCGAGCAATACTACCGCGGCGACTACATGATCGAGATCGCCAAGTTGATGGTCGAGGAACTCGGCGCGGCGGAAGCGGGCGCGGAACACGATGTCCAGTTCTACACCGACTTTGCCGTGCGTGAAATCCTCAAGACCATTGACGCCGACCTCAAGGCGATGGGGATCGCGTTTGATATCTGGTTCAGCGAAACCTCCCTGCACCGCAACGGCGCCGTTCAGGCAACGCTCGAAGAACTGCGCGAGCGGGGGCGCATCTATGAGAGCGAAGGCGCCACGTGGCTCCGCACGACCGACTACGGTGACGAGAAAGACCGCGTGGTCATCAAGAACGATGGCAACTACACCTATGTCATGCCGGACATCGCGTACCACCGCGAGAAATACGGGCGCGGCTTCAACCGCCTCATCAACGTCCTCGGCGGTGACCACCACGGCTACATCCCGCGCCTGAAGGCCGCCGTCGCCGCGCTGGGTCATCCCAAGGACGACCTCCAGTGCGTCATCATCCAGATGGTGTCCCTTCTCAAGGGCGGCGAGAGCATGAAACTCTCGACCCGCTCGGGCGAATTCATCACCATGAAGGAAATGATCGAGGAACTTTCGGTCGGCGTGGTGCGTTATTTCTTCGCCATGCGGTCGCCCGACACCCAGATGACCTTCGACTGGGATCTGGCCAAAGACACCTCGATGGATAACCCGGTCTATTACGTCCAGTACGCCCACGCTCGTTGCTGCTCGCTGTTGCGCAAGGCAGAGGAACTGGGGCAGCCGTTCCTGGGGATGGAGAATGCGGACCTGAACCTGTTGCAGCACGCCGACGAAAAGGCGATCGTGCAGGCCCTCGGGCGCCTGCCCGAGGTGGTGGATGCCGCCGCCGCGGAACTGGCGCCGCACCTGGTGCCCAACTACCTGCACGACGTGGCGCAGCTTTTCCACAACTTCTTCACGCAGGGCAACAGCGATCCGTCGCTGCGCATCGTCCAGCCCGACCAGCCCGCGCTGACTCAAGCGCGCCTCGCCCTGATTCAGGGGTTGCGGACCATTCTGGGCAATGCTCTCGGGTTGCTGGGCATCGAACCGATGGAACGAATGTGATTCGGTAAGCACGACCGCAGAAAACAAGGACGCATTCATGCTGGCCGCCGTTTTGACCGCTCCCGGGGTTCTCGAAATTCAGGACCGTCCCGCGCTGGTTCCCGAACGCGGGGAAGCGGTCTTGGACGTTCACCTTGCGGGGGTCTGTGGCACCGATCTGGCGCTCTACTCGGGCGATTATCCCGTTCCGCTCCCGCTGGTACTGGGACATGAATTTGTCGGAAGGGTCGCGTCCGTTGGTGACAAAAGCGATTCTGATCTGGTGGGACGTCGTGCCACCGCCGAGATCAACAATTCCTGTCCCCCTGATTGCGAATCGCCTTGTGTGGCCTGTCAAAATGGGCTGCCGACGCATTGCCTGCGACGGACGGTCACCGGCATCATCGCCCACGATGGCGCTTTCGCGCAGCAGATTCGCGTGCCGGTGGACAACCTGCGCTTCCTGCCCGAAGACCTGTCCGACCGCGAAGCGGTTTTGGTCGAGCCGCTCGCCGCCGCGCTCCAGACCTTCGAGATGAGTCCGCTTGAACCAAGTCAAACGGTGGTAGTGCTGGGCGCCGGACGTCTGGGGTATCTGATTGCCGGTGTGGCCCGGGCGCGTGGCGCGCGCGTACTGGCCGTCGCCCGCAGTCAGGCCACCTGCGACCGGGTCCGGAGCCTGTTGGGGATAGAGACTCTCCCATGTGATTCAACGGAAGAAGTGATTGCGGGGGTTCTGGATTGGGTCGCCCGACAGCGGGGACAGGCGTCCCCGGAGAAGATGGGCGCCGACCATGTGGTCGAAGCCACCGGTTCCGGTTCCTCGGAAATTCTGGCCCTGGCTTCGCGGCTGGTTCGCCCGCGCGGCACGATCCACCTGAAAAGCACCCCCGGCGCGTTTGCGCCCGGTATCCCGCTGACGGACCTCGTGGTAAATGAAGTGCGCCTTCAGGGATCGCGCTGCGGGCGATTTGCCCCCGCTATCGAGTTCCTGTCCCGGCGTCCCTTCCCGGTTGCGGAACTGGTGAGTGAGGAATACCCCCTCGCGCAGGCCGCACTCGCCCTCGAACGCGCGCGCCATGTTTCCAAAGTGGTGTTGCGATGTGTCTGATCACGCGCCTGAAAATCGCCAACCGTCGCGCCACGCGGACGTTTGTGGAACTGGATGACGCGCCGTGGGCCGAACTCGACACGGAAGTTGTCCTTCGGCATCAGTTGAGCAAGGGGCAAGTTCTGAGTCCCGCCGAGCAGGAGGCCCTGCTGGCCGAAGACGCTTTCATTCGCGCGCGCCGGACCGCCGCCATCCTGCTCCGAACGCGTCCCCGCTCGGTTTTCGAACTGCGCCACCGCCTCACGGAACGCAAGTACGAACCGGCGATTATTGACCAGGTCATCGCCTATTACGAAGAAAAGGGCGACCTCGACGACGCGCGGTTTGCCGAGATTTTCGTCTCTCACCAACTCAAGACCCGTCCGGATGGGCCGCGCAAGATCGCCGCGCAGCTGCGGCAGTTGGGAGTTGCGGACCGCCTCATCCAGGCCGCCCTTGAGAAAGCGGACGCCACGGACACCGAACGCCAGACCGAGCGCGCCCGCCAGTTCATCGAGCGCCGCCTCCGGCGTCTTTCCGATGCGGACCCGCGCAAACGCCGACGCAAACTCACGGATGCCCTCATGCGCGCCGGGTTTGAGCCTGCCGTCTATGCGCCGCTGCTGCGCGAAATGCTCCAGCGTGAACCGGACGAAAACTTTCCCGAACTGACCGAAGAGAATGAGTGATCCGCTCCGGCAATCGGAAAGCCGTCTTCCCCGCTTTTTTGCACCCACAAGAATCTGCCTTTGAAAACGATTGACACCTTTCGACCGGGATTGCATCATTCGGATGATTTGCTGGAAGTTTTGCGCGCGATAAACCCGTTTTCAGGAAAGGCGTCTGTATGCCTGATCCCAACAATGGCCAACCGAGAAAGTTCTCGATTCCCCGCCTCGTCGTGGTGGGATCGCTCAATATGGACCTCGTGATCCGAACCTCCCATATCCCAAGACCGGGGGAAACGATTCACGGGGAAGACCTGTCCCTGATTCCCGGGGGAAAGGGCGCCAACCAGGCGGTGGCCGCAGCGCAGCTCGGCGCGCGCTGCGAAATGGTGGGCCGAGTGGGCGACGACGTGTTTGGCGGCCAGTTGATCGCGGCGCTTCGCGAGCGGGGCGTTGCGACGGATTACGTGCGCAGCACGTCTGCCTGTTCGAGCGGAGTGGCGCTTATCCACGTCGAGGCGAGTGGGGAAAACAGCATCACGATTGTGGCCGGGTCAAACGGGCGCATGACGCCCATGGACCTCGAAACGCTCGAACCGGTTCTGGCGCAGTCCAACGTGCTGCTGCTTCAACTCGAAATTCCCGAGGAGACCGTCGCTGCGGCCATCCAGATCGCCCGCCGGAACGGCGTTTACTCAATTCTCGACACCGCGCCCGCGCCGACGAACGGACTGCCCGAGGCGCTCTACGCCGTGGACCTCCTCACGCCCAACCAACACGAAGCGCAGGCGTTGACCGGCATCGAAGTGGTGGACGAGGTGAGCGCCACACGCGCCGCCCGGATTCTACATGATCGCGGCGCCCGGCGGGTCGTCATCAAGATGGGGGCCGCAGGCGCTTTCGCGCTCGATGAAAACGGCCAGACGCAGATGGTCCCTTCTTTCCCTGTTCAGGCGGTGGACACCACCGCTGCGGGGGACGCGTTTACCGCCGCTCTGGGCGTGGCGCTTGCGGAAGGGCGGGAATTGGTCGCGGCGACCCGGTTTGCCTGCGCGGCGGGCGCGCTGGCCACCACGGTCTTTGGCGCGCAACCGGCCATGCCGGACCGTTCCCAGGTTGAGAAACTGTTGCGCGGATAGAAACGACAATTAAAACACTCACCGAAAGGATCTTAACCATGAACGCCAGACGTATTCTTCCATTTCTGGGGACACTTTTCCTGTCCGCCCTCATCCTGAATGGATGTGGAAAGACCGAAGAGTCTTCCACCACCTCGAACCCGGAAAAATCCGGGAAAGAGGCGAAAGCGCCCAAGTCAGGAAAACCCCGCATCGCGCTCATCATGAAGTCGCTGGCCAACGAGTTCTTCATCACGATGGCCGACGGCGCCAAGGCCCATCAGAAACAGAACGCGGATAAATACGACCTCGAGGTCAACGGCATCAAGGACGAGAGCGACTTGCAGCAGCAGGTGGCGCTGGTCAACCAGATGATCGCCACGCAGGTGGACGCCATCGTCATCGCGCCCGCCGACTCCAAGGCGCTGGTGCATGTCTGCGCTCAGGCGCAGAAGGCGGGCATCACGGTCGTCAACATTGACAACAAACTCGACAATGAAACGCTCAAGGCGGAAGGAATCCAGATTCCCTTTGTCGGGCCGGACAACCGCGCCGGGGCGCGCGCCATCGGCGAAGCGCTTGCCAAGGCCCTCCAGCCGGGCGATCCCGTGGCGATCATTGAGGGTATCACGACCGCGTTCAACGGTCAGCAGCGCCGTCTCGGGTTCGAGGACGCCCTGAAGGCCGCTGGCATGACGATCGTCAGCACCCAGAGCGGTCAGTGGGAGACTGAGAAGGCCAACACGGTCGCTTCGGCCATTTTGAGCGCGAACCCGCAGCTCAAGGCCCTCCTTTGCGCCAACGACAACATGGCGCTCGGCGCCGTGGCCGCCGTCAAGGCCGCCGGGCGTCAGGACCAGGTCCGCATCGTCGGGTTCGACAACATCGCCGCCATCAAGGACCTGGTGCGCAGCGGCGCGGTTCTCGCCACGGCCGATCAACACGCCGACCAGCTGGCGGTTTTCGGGATCGAGTACGCCCTCCAGATCCTTTCCGGTCAGGCCACGCCCCAGGACAAACAGACGCCCGTGGACCTGATCACGAAGGAAACCGTGGACGCCGCGGCGAAGCCCGAAGTCAAATAGGAGTCCTTCTGTCCGGAAATTTTCGGTTCCCTGTTTCGGAGTGTTCCCATGTTCTCTCTTTCTTCATCTCCCGATGTTTTGCCCCCCGCGCCCTCTTCCGCTTCCGGACGGGGGCGCGGGGTGTTTCTATTCCTGGTCGATTTCATCGGCCTCTTACTGGTCCTGCTTTTTTTGATAGGTCTCTTTGGGGTGCTGGGGAAGTATTTCCTGACGTTTTCGACATTCACGACGCTGGCCAACGAAATTCCCAGTCTCACGATCGTCGCGACCGGGATGACCTTTGTTCTCATCATCGCGGGGATCGACCTCTCGGTCGGATCGGTCCTGGCGTTGGGGGGCGCCATGCTCGGTCTGGCCTTGATCGATTTCAAGTGGCCCCTCTGGGCGGGCGTTGCGCTCTGTGTGGCCGTCTCGCTCCTGTGTGGCCTGTTTAACGGCCTCATCAGTGTTCGCTGGGCCATTCCCTCCTTCATCGTCACGCTCGGCATGCTCGAGGTGGCGCGTGGCTTCGCTTCTCTGGCCACAAAATCCGAGGCCAAGTATATCGGCGCCTCGATTTCCGGTCTGGGGGACCCGTTACCCATCCGGTTGGGAGAGGCTTTCCCCGTCCTCAGAATTTCGCCGGCGTTTTTCGTCGCGCTGGCGGTCGTGATCCTGGGACAGGTGACCCTCTCACTCACCCGTTTCGGGCGTTACGCCCGTGCCACCGGGTCCAATGAGTCCACCGCCCGTCTCTGTGGTATCTCAACCGGACGGGTCAAGGTCGCCGTGTTTGTCCTGTCGGGATTCCTGACGGGTCTGGCGGCCCTGTTCGAGTGCGCGCGCCTCGCCACGGCGGACCCCAACGCGGGCAACGGGATGGAACTGAAGGCCATCGCCGCCGCCGTCATCGGGGGCACGAGTCTGATGGGCGGGCGCGGCTCGATCATCAACACCTTCCTCGGCGTTCTTATCATCGCCGTCCTCCAGACCGGCCTGAATCAGCTCAGCGCGCCGGAACCGGTCAAACGCCTGGTCACCGGCCTGGTGATCGTCCTCGCCGTCATCGCCGACTCCTACCGCTCGCGCCTGATGCGGAAGGGGTGAAAAGCGCTTCCTGGGTAAATTCCGAAAGTATCCCGAAGATTATAGTGCTCTGTCCCTTCTTTGTAACAGTTCTTATTTTATTGATCCTCATGCAGAATCTGTTATGATTCATTTGTTGTTTAGAGGATTTCTGGAGGAAAGGAAACAGAATGAACCGCTTGGCAGACCGTTTTTCGCACTGTATTCCCTGGAAAATCGTGTGTGTTCTCTTGCTGTTAACGTCGGGTGGAGTATCGGGCTTGGCGCAGGAAACGGATGAGAATTTTCCCCGCCCGACCACCCGCTCTGAAGTTCCCCGTGAAGAACGTCTAACACTTGCAGCGAAAGCCGAAGGGGCCGATCTTCAGGTTCGTCTTTACCGGCAGGGAGATCGTATCCCGGAAGACAGCAGGAAAGCACAAGTCAAGGTTACGTTCAGGGACAAAGTGATGGTGGTCCCGTTCCCGGACACGCAGGTCGAAGAGTTCAAGTATCAGGTCGTGATCGGCAGTGAGCAGTCGAGTCCGGAATTGCGTCAGTTATTGGGACCGGCAGTCCTGATCTGTACCCCGGAATCTGCCCTGAATCCCTTGGACGCCAATCGTCACAGACTTCTTCCCGACTCAAATCGGCAGGCAGAAAATTTGCCGGAACGATTCTGCGTGTTCCCCATAGATGCTTTTTTCAAGTATTATGTAGATAGTGATATGCAGGATCGGACGTTGGAGAATATTTTGGATGCCACCGGTCAACCTATCCCGGATGCGTCCTATTTGCTTCAAGTCAAAATAGGAACCGACACGTTGATTCTTGGGCCGATTTCGCTTGAGTCGCCTTTCCGCTCGATGCACCCCCTTCTTCTCTGTACTGAAAACGCCAGGAGCAAAACTCTTTTCATGCAACCTGAGTATGGAATTGGCGAAGGAGGTTTCAGCCTTTTGGGCAGCAACTCCGATTTCTTGTTGCGCAGGGTGGGGTTGGTTCGGAAAGGAAGTGAAGCCTACCGTCATGCCGTTCATGGGGTCCTTCGTGATCCCTCCGGAAAACCCTTGGCCTACATCCCATTACGCGAGGATACCAGGACATCCCCCTGGGATCGGTTTCGAGAAAGAAGCGCCGCTTTCAGCGTCATTGTTTGGACCGATTCTCAGGGGCGTTTCATCTTTTATCCTCCCCGTGGCGCTGACCCTCGAGAGGGGGAACCTCTCTATTTGCCGGATCAAGTACCATTCTCATTCTGGTTGGAGAATCTGTCGTCGCCGGACTGGTTTCCGGTTGTTACGGCCATAACTTCGGTTGAATGCAACCTGGTCGTGGAGACTGCTCCTCTGCGAAAGATTCGGGTTCTCGATGATCAGGAAAAACCACGGACAGGAGATATGGTTATAAGGTTGACTCTGGATTCCGGGGCTCAGATTGACGTCGGATCCAGCAATCTTGTGAACACGGAAAAATTATTTCCATTTAAAGGGAAATTGGTTTCCTGTTATTCGAGTTCCTTGTCCCGGAGTGAGTATCAGATAACTCCGGCGGAATATGTTCTCAATGATCAAACTCCCATGGAACTCTTTTTCCATTTCAAACGCATTTCACCACCTCCTTCTTCTTCCACATCGACTCCAGTTCCGTCCCAGTCTCAGCCTCAACCTGTTCAACCCGTTCCGGCACAACCGACCGTTCCCGGTGCTGCTGCGCCCACTCCCACTCCTCAGGCGCCGACCGATCTGGCCATGCAGGTCTTGGATTATTTCACCGATGAACCGGTCTCCAATACGTTGGTGGTGTTTGTTGAAATCCAGAGAGGGCAGTCCTCTGACTTCTCCAGATTGTGGCAAGGAACAAAAGCCAAGTGGATTGAGGCTGGTGCCCCCATTCTGCAAGACCAGACTCAAGCGGTCATAAAAAATCTGTTTCCCCGTGACCGGGCAAAGATCCTTGATGTGACCCGGTCCGATGAGCAGGGACTCTTTCATCTGAAAACAACCATTCCTCTCACCCCCGGGAGCCTCCGAAATCATTGCCTGATGGTTTTGAGTCGCAAGTACCTGATGCTTGTCTTCAATGCCGGGACGGTACTTGTTCCTGCCGTAGAGAATTCCCGGAACAACAAACTCTACCTGATCCGGGAAGTGGAGGGGCGAACCAGAATTCAGGGGGATTGTACCCGGTTCCCTTCCTTGACTGGTCGCCTGGAAATCGGCCCCATTCCCCTCAATCGTCCTCCCAATCTCTCTCGTTCCATTTCGCTCCCTGTAAATTCCACCGCACCGTCTTCAAATGCACCCGATAAAATAAATGTCTTGCGAGAGGGATTGAAGAATTCCGGGATTCTTTCCCTTGCTTTTCAACCCACGACTTCCGGGACGCAGGAATTTTCCTTCCCATGTCCTGCGGGTTCTTACAGTCGTTTGAGCCTCTCGATCCTGGATGTTTACAGTTCCTTGAATCCGCCAACAGAGAAACAAGATTGGACTCCGGTTCCCTCGAAAGGTGTTTGTGACTTCGGAACTTGGCGAATTACGCCCCGAATCATTCAAAAAGTGTATGTTCAGGTTCAAGGTCCGTCTGGGAAACCTATTCCCGACATTGCGCTTCGGTTGGGTTGGGACAGTGCGGGCGGGGGGCGCTCTCCAAGCGTTGCCAAGCAGGATGTCTTCACCGATAAATCCGGAATGGCCGTGTATGAAGTACTTGAGCCGGGCGTATTCAGAATGTTTGTGAAAATTTACCGGCCCATCATGCAGGTTTATGGAGGAGAACCGATTATTCGTGAGTTTTCCTTCGACTGGTCCCCTGAACGTTCCGAGAAGAAGGAACCTTATGTTCTGAAATTGACCGAGGCGGAACTCCAGAAATTGGAGGGGTTGATTCCGATCGAACAATACCGATAAACCGGACCGCGATACAGATCCCGCTCCTGGTCTGGTCCTGGGTGTTCGAGTCGGTCGCTCCCTACACCGGCACTTTCCGGGGTCTGGCCGTGGGTGATCCGACCGACATCCTCTGCTATACGGCAGGCGCCTTCGCCGCTGCGGTCTTCTGGCGGTTCTGGTACAAAGAGAAAAGTTCCATAATCGCTAAAAACCGCTGTTGAAGCGCCAACGGCGCGGGATTATACTAGCCTGGGGCAAGCGAAGCGTCGCCCCAGGATCGGTGTCCCCTTTTTTTTACAAGGGCTGAAAGCCCGGACTATGAAAAGAACAAAACGGTTGAATCGAGCGGGCCTTCAGCCCTTATTTGAATAACCAATCGGTTTCCTGGGGCGATGCCCCATAAGCGTTAACCTAATTCTCTTTGGATGATTCTCCGAATTTTTGCATTCTGTCGGGTTCTCTTGCGCGGTGTTTCGCGCAGAGTGTGACTGATGGCGGGCCATTGACGAATGGCGTCGAACAACGACAGATCTGGACAAACGCCTCGGCAGAGTTGACGGAACATGAATTGTGTTTCGTTCCAATGACTTCGCCGCTGTGAGTCATCGGGACTCCCTGGGATCAAGGGGGTATCCCCAGGGGGAAAAAGAGTTCCCTGCGTGAATCAGCGCCTCTACAAGGAACGCCACCAGGATCTTGCCGTGTAGCCACGCGCGCGCCCCTTGCGGGTCTTGCTTGGGCAGATGGCTCAGGTTCAGTATGGATTTCAAGCGTTTGAAAGCCAGTTCCACCTGCCAGCGCCCCCGGTAGATTTCCAGAAGTGACGCGGCGGAAATGCGCTCGGCTGGAACGGTGGTCAACACGAATACATAGGCGCACGATTCGAGCGTTTCCGGGCGCAGTTTCTCCCCTTTTCGGCTTTCTCGACGCAACAACTTCTTGCAGGCAAATTGCGTGGCTGTGCGGTCGCGCTTGACGGCGCAAACGCGCGCGGCGATTCGCTCGGCTCCCGCCGGTGCGATCCAGCAGGGCCACTCGCCCACCTCGCCGATGCGCAGGGTTCTGAGCCGCCGCAGCAGAGAGAACGGTTTGCCCGATTCTTTCTCAAGAGGCAAATTCGTCAGATTCATTCGGACCAGGACATCTCCGCCGTGGCGCACCACGTGCTCGATTCCGCCACGGTTGGCATAAATCCGGTCGCCCAGCAGCAAATCGCCCGGACTGACCGGAAAGCGTCGAAACGTTTCGCCCTCGCGCACATCGGTCACCTCCACGGAATCGCATTGTAGAGAGCCCAGTTCCACGGCGTAGTGAATCCGCCAGTCGCTGCCCGTGCTGCCCGGCTCTGAAATCGACGTCGCATCCACCAGCCGTATTCGATAAGGCCCCGGCAGCAGGTTTTCTGGCCGGCGCTCCACCCACTGACGCATCACCGCCTCGCTCATCCAACGCAGCCATTCCCCCGACTCCCGCAGCCTTTTCCACACGGCAACACTCGACACATCGGCTAACCCCGCCAGTCGCGCCCGAGACGCCGTCTCCTTCAGGGAACACCCCAGAGCCAGGTGAATCAGCAGCGTTCGCAACAACGCTTCGCTACTGCAAAACTTGCGTCCGCTGCGCCGCAAAGCGCCCAATTCTCTCGCTTTTTCCTTCCAACCATCAGGCAGGAAGCGCATCAACAATGGCCAGTCCGCCAAATCCTCGTGAACAACATCCTCAATCTCCATGAGCGTCCTCCGGCTTCTAGATTCGCACTGCACAAGCCGAATCTTACGCTGGATGCTTTCGACAGGTCAAGAATTAGGTTAACGCTTATGGGGCGATGCCCCAGGCTGATATAAGATCGCGCCGTTGGCGCTTTCCATCCGAATCTCCCTTGCCTCCGACGTCTTTCCCTGTTTCCCGGAACTCTCCTTTCGGGTGAGCCTCATGCAAAAGTCTTCGCTGCTTACCGGATACTTTTTAAAGGCTCAAAGGAGAGATGTTGTTCTTGAATCCCGAAGGGATTTCCCTTCAGTAGCCGTAGGTGACCGAAGGGAACCTACGGAATATGTCCCCATAATAAATCAAACCCCAAAGGGGTTCCCCAATCATTGATTTCACTTTCGTTGGGGCACCCCTTCAGGGTGCGAAATTTTCAATTACCTGTCCGTGGGTTCCCTTCGGTCACCCACGGCTACTGATCGGGAGGCCCCTTCGGGGCCACCTGAATAGTATCGAACCTTTTGCAAAAGTCGAAAAAAAGGCGATCTGAGCGGTAAAGTGTGGCGGCATTCAGGTTCACAGGCTGTGTCAGGTCGGAACAACTTAGAAAGTATCTTCGAGGGTGAGGCGGTTGCCTTGCGCGACATGGTGGACCAGGGCCGTGATGGAGAGGAACGGCACGGGTTTGGCCAGCACGTATGAAACGCCGTGCGCCCGCAGGCGTTCGAGGTTGAAGTCCGCTCCCCAGCCCGAGGTCAGGACGATGGGCAGGTCCGGATACAACTGGTGGATGCGCATGGACACTTCCCACCCACTCATGCCCGGCATGCTCAAGTCCGTGAAGACCAGGTCTATCGGCTCCCGGGTGAGGATTTTCAGCGCCTCTTCGCCGGATTCCGCGACGAGCACGGTGTGAGTTTCACTAGTCAGAACTTCGTGGAAAATCTCGCGAATCGGGGCTTCGTCATCCACCACCAGCACGCGGATGGACCGCGCTTGCCCATCTTCGCCTGTTTCAGATTGCGATTCGAGCAACCAGGCGTCCGTTTTTTCTTCGGGCAGGGGTTCGTCGCGCATGGGCAGGGTGATGCGGAAGACGGTGCCCTCTCCCTTTTTACTGGAACATTCGATACGCCCGCCGTGGCGCGAGATAATGCCGTAACTGACCGAGAGCCCCAAGCCCGTGCCTTCCCCCTCTTTTGTGGAGAAGAAGGGGTCGAAAATGCGCTTCTGGACGGCTTCTTCCATGCCTTCTCCCGAGTCCTGGACTTCCAGAATCACCTCATTGTCCAGCATCAGGCCGCGGAAGCACATCTCCCCCCCGCGGGGCATGGCGTCGAGCGCGTTCATAAGCAGGTTGGTGATGACTTCGCGCAGTTCGGCGGGGTTACCGGTCACGGGCAGCGGACCGGGGAAGTCGCTCCGGAACCGGTACGAAACGCCCTGAAGTTCGGCCTCGTCTTTCCAGCGCGTGCGCGTCATCTGGATGCAATCCTGAACAATCATGGCCATATCGAGGCCTTGATAGTCGGCCTGGTCGGTGGTCGAGCGGGCGAATTCCTGAATCCGACGGATCGTGGTGGCCCCATCTATGGCCGCCTTCTCGATCACGCTGAGGCTTTTGAGGATTTCCGGTTGCTTGACACGCTGGCGAATCAGTTGGGTGCGCCCCAGAATGGCGGAGAGGATGTTGTTGAAGTCGTGGGCGACGCCGGTGGCCATCTCGCCTAGAGCGGTCAACCGCTCCGCTTTGACGAGGCGGGTGCGGGCCATTGTCAACTCTCGATAGGTGACGCGCCACCGGTCATACAGGCTTTTCAGGTAGAGCATGGAGCGCAGGCGCGCCAGAAAATCGCGTTCGGGCAGATTGGCCGCCAGAATCTCGAAAACCCCGTCCGCATGAGCGGTTTCGAGGTCTATGGAGTCGGGATCCTGCACGGAGAGCAGGATGGGAATGAAGAGATCCTGCACATGCGCTTTCAGGCGGCGGCACAATGCCAGTCCGTCAATTCCGGAAGAAATCTGGTCCAGCAGGATGACCTGGGGTTCGCGTTCCCGAAAGGCTTTGAAAAATTCTTCTTCGGAGGCATGGAGGACCGTTTCATACTCGCTGAACTGGGCGAGCAGGCGCGCACAGGGGCCGCCATCGTCCGCGGAGGAAACAACATCAATGAGCATACGTTCATTGGCGGCGACGGAAACGTTTTCCAACTCGGGATGGCCATCGCGGTGCGAGGAGTCCTGTTCGGTGATTACGCAGACGCGATTGCGCCCGTTTTCCTTGGCCCGGTACAGAGCGCGATCCGACTGTTGCAGGAGGTGGTCGGAGGTGATGACCTCACTGTTTTCGGTGGAGGCGACGCCGAAGCTGGCCGTGACCATCAAAGAGAAGTACTCGTGCGTCACGGGTTCGCGTTCGAGTCCGGACCGGAGTTTTTCGGCCAGTTGCTGGGCGTCGCGAACGCAACAATTGGGGAGAAGAACCAGGAATTCCTCGCCCCCATAGCGCCCGAAAACATCCGTCTCGCGGACCAGGGATTTCAGCCGCGAAGCGACGGTTTGCAGGACCACATCGCCGAACTTGTGGCCATAGGTGTCGTTGACCTGCTTGAAGTGGTCAAGGTCTATCATCAGGCACGAGAGCACTTCATGGTTGCGGCCGGCGCGTTTGAATTCCTGGTTGAGCCGGTCTATCATATAACCGCGGTTGTGCAGGCCGGTCAGGGCATCCGTGATGGAAATTTCGTTCAGTTTCTGGTTGGAATGGACCAGTTTCTGGATCTTGAAGGAGGATCGCACCGAGCCGCGCAGCAGAAGCGCCAGGTGGACGGAGGGCATGCTGGTGTAACAGACGCCGTCAGCCGCCGAAAAATCCGGAACATCCTGCGGCGTTTCGGCGTGTTGCAGCACGAGAAGAACCGGCACATCCGGCAGCCACTCCTTGACGTTTTCGGTCAGTTTCCCGATGTTTGCGCGCCCCAGCTCGGCGCTCAGCAGCACAATGGCGGGTTCCAAGTGCCGAATACGATTCATAAGGTCGCTGTCGGCGGGCAACAGGTCGCACGAAAACCCTTCCTGGGACAATTTGTCCAGAAACGCGGCGCAATTCTCCTGTGGCGCGTGGATATAGACGGCATGGTTCAGTATTCGCATGGTACCCGCATTCCTGCCTGCAAGGGGCTGGGTGAATGTCCCGTCCGGGCCAGCCCGACTTTTCTCCGATTTTTCAAGGTCACACCCTCTGTAATAAACCCCATTCAGGGTTTTGCTTCAACTACAAAAACGCACGTCTTGAACATCTGCTTCTGATAGCGCGCCAGCCAGGCCGTTTCGCTTTGTTCGCCTCCCGCTCCCATGATGTCGGGAAGCAGGGGGATCGTGCAGTGGGTGAACTCCGCGTCTTTCAAGGGTTTCAGGTTGTAGCGGGTTTTCAGGTACTGAATGAAATTCCAGTACCGCCTGAACCCTTGTGCCGGATCGGTGGACGCAGCGTAGGAATCCCACCCCAGGATATTCCGGCTGTCCACGACCACAATCGAGCCGAGTTCCATCAACGGCAGGTTGCGAGGGGGCTGGAGGCCTTGCATCCAGTAATTCTTTTCCGGGATAGGAAATGCTTTACGTCCGGAGACAAAAGAAAGATGAATCCCCTCCATTCCCGGATGAGAACCGTAGGCTTCGGTCGTGTAAATCCGGGTGTCCGGCGGCAGATCGGTGAGGCTGCGCAGATACCGTCCCGCGTCGTAGAGGTCGGCGAAGGCGCCACGCTGGAGCGCAACCGACAGAAGTCCAAATCCGAAGGACCAGAAAACGGTTACGAGGACAAGCGTCTGGAACACCGTATGTCCACGTCTCCCCCACCGCGTGAGGGTCTGTTCGCACCGGGCCATGCCTGCGCCCGCACAAACGAGCGCGAAGGGAAGCAGAGGCATCAGGTAACGTTCCTGAAACGAGAGAAAGGCCGTTTGCGCCACGAGGACACAGACGGCGCAGTACAGAAAGACCCCCCGCAAGGGAAGGCCGGAGGCTTTCCCGCCCACCTGCGATTCGGCGGGGCGGCCCAGCAGTCCAGCCATGAAGAAAACAAAAACCGGAAGGGTCAGGATATAAGGGGTCAGATAGAGAAACATCTCGAAGCGCCCCCAATAAGTGGTCGCCACGGTCCAGAAATCGCCTGGGGGCACACGGCTGGCGACCTGTTGAACGTGACCGAACCGCTGGAAAAGCAACCACGCGGGCAATGCCAGCCAGGCCAGCTGGGCCACGAACGCTCCCCAAGGACGTTGGCGCTGCCCGCATGACGCGGGCAACCGGTCCAGCCACAGGGCAATGAGAGTCCCCACGACCACCGGCGCAAGCAGGAGTCCCTGATAGCGGGTCAGGGTGGCCAGAACGGACAGAACCGTCAGGCCGATCAGGGTGAGACCGGGGCGCGCGCGCAGGGCGTCTTCCCACTTTTTCATTCCGAAAGAAGGGTGGATCTCCTTTTCCGACTCAGACGGACATTTGTTTTCCCCCCGACTCCAGAGTAACAGCGCCGCGGCGCAGGCCCACTGGAACAGGCACACAAACGTCATGTCGGTCATGACCCGGATGGACCAGCGCATGACGACCGGCGAAACCGTGTAGAGGATGCCGGCGAAGAGGGCGCTGCGGCGTCCGGCCCACGTTCGGGCGGTCCACCAGAGAGCGGGGAGCAACGCCACCGACGCGGCCACCGACACCAGCCGCCCGGCGGTCAGGGCTTCGATGCCCCCGAGGCGCAGAAGCCACACCAGAGCCGTATAAAGAGGGGGCCAGAAGGAGTCCGTTCGCTCGAACTGCGTCAGTTGCAGAATACCGTCGGTGTACTCGCCCTGATTCACGTTCAGCAGGGCGAGCCGCAGAAGCGCATGAACCCCCATCAGAGTCAGGAGCAGCGTTCCGTCGCCCGGAGTCCTGGCAGAAAGGGGCATTTCCGGCTTGTCCGCGGCGGTTCGATCTGTCGAGGTTTCCAGCATGAAAAACTCTTTTTGCGTATTGTGGACGAAGGCGAGTGAGTCTGTCTCGCTTTACCGTCTGAATGAGAATGGTCTGTCTGGTTTTCCGGTGAACCCGAGAGGAGCAGGTCCAGCCCGCTGACCTCTCTATTTATCCACTTTACGCGAGGTCTTCCAGAGGGAGCAAGGAAGAAAGCAGGCAATCGCACGGCGATTCAGGGTTGGGGAGACGTTTTTCCTCAAGATTCAATCGAAACTGCCGATAAGGGAGAAGAGACGGATCGGTGTACCCCGGCGGTTGTCGGGGTTTTGCCGACGGGGACGACGGACACGAATCGAAACGAAGGGACGCTTTGGCGTCCATTTAGGGAGGAAGGCGCAATGGCGTTGTCAGGCATTCAACCGCAGGCGGTGCGGGCGCTGGAATCGAAAAGACCTCTGGTCGAGGTCTCGCGCGAGGGGTTGAGAAAATCCGAGGAAACCGGCGCCGGGACCGGGACAGATTCCGTGGCGTTCCAGGGGCGTATCGAAAGTCTCGAAATGCAGCGGTTGGTCACCGAGCGGGTGTTGTCCCGGGTCGAGTCCGAGAGCATGCCCGGCTTGTCGCCCGTTCAGGCGCAGCAATTGTTCCAGACCGCCGGTCAGACGCAGTTTCAGTCCGATGTGGCATCGCAGCCGGGTGAAACGGCAACTCCCGAAGCGATGGCCGGGCAGATTGTGCAGGGTATTACGGGGTATATTTTCAAGGCCTTTCAAACGAGAAATCCGGACCTGGACTCGTCGAAGTTTCAAGAATTTCGGGATCAGGCGCTGAAGGGGGTGGATCAGGGGTTGGGAGACGCCCGGGACATTCTGACGGGGTTGCAGGTGATGAATTCGGATCTGGCCGATTCGCTCGACAAGACGGGGCAGATGGCCCGTCGGCAGTTGGAAACTTTTTTTGCACAGGCGTCGGAATCGCTCTGGCCGCAGGCTGCGAACGTCGCGGCGGGAATCTGAGCGGTATTCCGCGTGGCTCCCCCGGATTTTCCGGGGAGCGGGGGACTTTTTCGGTCCTCGAATCGGAGGAATTAAACGGATCTGGCCCGCGCAGGAATGCATGGGCTTTTTTCTTTTCCGGATATTTCTCAATAAAATCCGCATGATTCAACACAAGATAATTCCATTATGACACAATCTGCGTGACGAGCATGCGAATCCGACTCCTGAGCATACGTACCGGAGTCAGGCAAAGCCGTGTTTCAGAACGGGTGGGGGGAACAGGTTCCCTTATTCCGTGGAGCGGATGTTTTCTCGGGCAGAAAGCCATTCTTTACACAAATACTCCTTGCTTATACTCGCCGATTCCCTTACGGTGTGCTTTTCCCCCCTTGGATTGGGGCAGGGACCGCTGGCGGGAGACTCTCTCACAAGATGGAAAAAAAGACCTCCAAGAAGCAGGGTTGGTTGAGCCGACTTTTTGGCAAGTCGGATAGCGCGACTTCTACCGAAGAGGCGGAAGTCGGGGCCGACGAGCAACCTGTGGAGGCTGAGTCGGAAGAGTCCTCGGCTGAGGGCGCACCCGAATCGGTTCCCGATTCAGGGCGGGTTGTTACCGAGCCCCCCCTCGAACCACTTTCTGCCCCCCCAGTAGAATCTTCTCTTTCTGAAATCGAAGAAATTGTCCCCGTTGAACCGGAGCCAGAGGTCTGCGTGGTCGAGCCGGAGCCGCCTACCGTTTTGGCGCCCGAGGAGGAACCGGAGCCAGAGCCTGTCGAGGTTGAAGTGGCGCCTGCCGTGACGGCAAAGGAACCCGAGGGAGAAAAAATAGGCTTTTTCGCTCGGCTCAAGCGGCAATTGAGCCGGACGAAGGATACGCTGGTCAGCCGGGTGCGCGAGGCCATCACGCTGCACGGCAAGGCGGATGAGGAACTCCTCGAGGAAATCGAGACGATTCTGATCCAGGCCGACGTGGGGATCGAAACTACGACGAAAATTGTCGAGCGGATGCGCAAGGACCGCGAGGCGCGTAAGGCGGGATCGCCCGACGCGCTGATCACGGTTTTCAAACAGGCGTTGGCCGAAATTGTCAGTCATGATGAGCGGACGTTGCGGTTGCGCTCCGGAGAACCGGCGATCATGCTGGTGATCGGCGTGAACGGCGTGGGCAAGACGACCACGATTGGCAAGATAGCCAAACAATACCGCGAGCAGGGCAAGCGGGTGATGCTGGTGGCGGGCGATACGTTTCGGGCGGCGGCGGTCGAGCAGCTCACGATCTGGGCCGAGCGGACGGGTTCGCTGCTGGTCAAGCGCGAGATGGGAGCGGACTCGGCGGCGGTCTGTTACGAGGCGCTGGCTTCGCCCGAGGCTCACGAGTGCGATGTGATTTTGATTGATACGGCGGGGCGGCTTCACACGAAGAGCAATCTGATGGAGGAACTGAAGAAAATCTATCGGGTGATCAAGAAAGTCAACCCCGACGCGCCCCATGAGACTCTGTTGATTCTGGATGCGACGACGGGGCAGAACGCCCTGAACCAGGCGCGTATTTTCAGCGAGGCGGCGCCCATCACCGGTTTCATCATGACGAAACTCGATGGCACGGCCAAGGGTGGCATTCTGGTGGCGCTGCGCGATCTGTTCGATATTCCGGTGTTGAAAATCGGGATCGGCGAGGGCGAGGACGATTTGCGCGATTTCGATCCCCAGGCGTATATTGACGCGTTATTCGAGGAGTAGAGTGAAAAAGCCCGGCGGCTCAAGGGGCGTTGCGGGCGGACAGTGGATTTGGTGACAGGCAGTGATCGAACATTCTTCAGATACCCGTATTGGATTCGAATGTGAGCATCGGTTGATTCTCACGTAACAAACGCAGGCAGGCCGCAGGTTCCTGGGACCGCTGGCCGAAGGGTTTATTTTTTCAGGGACACGAGGATCATGACGCAGAAAACGATTTTGCATGACAGACACGAACAGTTGGGCGCGCGCATCGTGGATTTTCACGGGTGGCTTCTGCCCGTGCAGTACGAGGGGGTGCTCGCCGAACACAAACACTGCCGCACCGGCGCCGTGGTGTTCGACACGAGCCACATGGGGCAGTTTCTGCTGCGTGGCCGTGGCGTAGCGGCGGAACTGGGCAGTGTCTGCACGCAAAACGCGCAGGCGTTGAAGATCGGACGCAGCCGCTACGGCTTCCTCCTCAATGAACAGGGCGGGGTGCTCGACGACACGATTCTGATGCGTCTGGGCGAGGAGGAGTTCCTCCTGGTGGTGAACGCCGGAACCCTCGAGGGCGATTTGAAGTGGCTGGTTTCGCATCTGACAAACGCGGTCGCGTTGCGCGACCTGACGGCGTCGGGGTGGGCGAAGATAGACTTGCAGGGGCCGCGGGCGTACGAAATTCTGGCGCCGCTGGTGACGGCGGGCGATCCGGGCGCGATGGGGTACTTCGGCGTCGGGCGTTATCAGTGCCTGGGGCGCGACTGTGTCATCAGCCGGACGGGTTACACGGGTGAACTGGGTTACGAGATCATGGCCGACGGGGAGGACCTGGTGGCTATTTTCGACAAATTGATCGCAACCGAGGGTGTGAAACCGGCGGGTCTGGGCGCGCGCGATTCGCTTCGCATGGAGATGTGTTACCCGCTCTACGGCCAGGAATTGACCCCGGAGCACACACCGCTGGAAGCGGGACTCGATGTGTTCCTGCCGTCGGATCACGAATTCGTCGGCTGGGAGGCGCTTCAGGTTCAGGCCACGCAAGGGGTGCAGCGCAGTCTGGTGGCGTTCCAGAGCGTCTCGCGGCGCAAAACGAATCCGGGCGACAAAATTGTGTTTGAAGGCAACGAGGTGGGCGTGGTCACCAGTGGCGGTTTTGCGCCGAGCCTGGAAGTGTCGGCGGGGTTGGGGTATGTGGCCCCCCATCTGGCAGAGCCGGGGCGGGAACTGATCGTCAACACGGGCCGGGCGGAAATTCCCGTCACGGTGTGCGAAAAACCGTTGTACAAACAGGGAACCTGCCGCCGCAAGGATGTGCGGGGGTGAGGGCGACACCCGTTCCGGAAGAATCGAACGGGGTTAAATTCAGGGATACGGAACAGGACCGCGTCCTGTCATTTTTAAGAATAAGGAGTGAAAACGGATGATTCCCCAGGGGCTTCTTTACACGAACGAACACGAGTGGGTGAAACTGGATGGCGCGGTGGGAACGGTGGGGATTACGGACCACGCCCAGGGCGCTCTGGGCGACATCACCTTTGTTGAACTTCCGCTGGTGGGCAAGACGCTGGCGAAGGGCGACGAGGCGTGTGTGGTCGAATCGTGCAAGGCTGCGGCCAGTGTGTACACGCCCGCCGACGGCTCGGTGACCGAGGGGAATGCGGCCGTGGACGAAGACCCGTCCCTCGTCAACTCCGACCCCTATGGACAGGGGTGGTTGTACAAAATCGCATTCACGGATGCTGGCGCTCTGGCGGGCCTCATGAACGCCGAGCAGTATGCCAAATTCCTGGAAGAGCAGGAACACTGATGCCATTCATAGCCAATACCGACGAACAGCGTCGGCAGATGCTGGCCGAGATCGGCGTGGCGAACGCCGGGGACCTGTTTGCCGACATTCCGCCCGAACTGCGTTGCGGGGAGTTGAACCTGCCGTCCGGTCTGACCGAGCAGGAAGTGCGCTACCGCATGCAGGCGCTGGCCAACCGCAATCGCACGGGAATGGTCAGTTTCCTCGGGGGCGGGTTCTACGACCACTTCATCCCCGCCGCGCTCGACGCGCTGGTCACGCGCAGCGAGTTCTACACGGCCTATACGCCGTACCAGCCGGAGATTTCGCAGGGTGTACTCCAGGCCATCTACGAGTATCAGTCGGTCATGTGCCGCCTGACGGGGATGGATGCCGGCAACGCGTCGCTCTACGACGGCGGCACGGCAATCTACGAGGCGATCATGATGGCCCTGCGCATCACGGGCCGCCGCCGCGTGATCGTGGATGACAGCCTGAACCCCATCTATCGCAAGATGGTCCGTTCCTACACGACCAATCTGGGAATTGACCTGATCGAGACGCCGTCGCTGGAGGGGTTGCCCGACCGCGCGCGGATCGAGCAGGAACTGAACAACGACACGGCGGCGTTGATCGTCCAGAACCCGAACTTCTTCGGACGCATTGACGATCTGACCGACCTGGCCGAGATGGCGCACCGCCACGGCGCGCTGCTGGTCATGTCGGTTTATCCCATCGCCCTGGGCATTCTGAAGACGCCGGGCGAGATGGGCGCCGACATTGTGGTCGGGGAAGGCCAGAGCCTCGGGATGCCGGTTTCGTTCGGCGGCCCCTATCTGGGTTTCATGACCACGCGCGAGAAGTATGTGCGCAAGATGCCGGGCCGTATTGTGGGCCGCACGGTGGACGCGCAGGGGCGCTCGGGTTTTGTGCTCACGCTTCAGGCGCGCGAACAGCACATCCGCCGCGAGAAGGCCATGTCGAACATCTGTTCGAACGAGGGGCTGTGCGCGTTGACGTCGCTGATCTTCCTGAGCCTGCTGGGCAAGGAAGGCCTGCCCGAACTCGCGCAGGTCTGCGCCGATAAGGCCAGCTACGCCCGCAAGCGCCTGCTCGAGGTGCCGGGCGTCACGATGCGCTTCCCGAACAAGTGGTACTTCAACGAGTTCGTGCTCAATCTGCCCATGCCGGCGGATCGCGTCACGCGCGAACTCCTGAACCGGGGCATCGCCGCCGGGTTCCCGCTCGGGCGCTACTGGCCCGAGATGACAAACTGCCTGTTGGTGGCAGTGACCGAAAAGCGCACCAAGCAGGATATTGACTTCCTGGCCCATGCTCTGGAGGTGATCTTATGCAGTTGATCTTCGAAAAATCCGTTCCCGGGCGCCGGGCTGTCCGCAACGTGGCGAGCGATGTGGCCGAGCCGGTCCAGATTGCGAAGAACCTCTTGCGCGCGAAGCCGGCCGAGCTCCCCGAACTCTCGGAACTCGACGTGGTGCGCCATTTCACGGAACTGAGCCGCCGCAACTTCGGCGTGGACAACGGGTTCTACCCGCTCGGCTCCTGCACGATGAAATACAACGCCAAGGTGACCGAACGGGTGGCGCATTACCCGGGATTCTCCTACCTGCACCCGCTGATGCCGCAGCTGCCGGGTGGCGAGATGCTCGTGCAGGGCGCGCTGGGGATGCTGCACAAGATGGACCAGGCGCTCAGCGAGATCTGCGGCATGGCCGCCTTCACGATGCAGCCGCTGGCCGGAGCGCACGGCGAACTGACCGGCGCGATGATCATCGCCGCCTACCATAAGGACAAGGGCAACAAGAAGACCACGATCCTGATCCCCGACAGCGCGCACGGCACGAACCCCGCCAGCGCGGCCATCGCGGGCTATAAGATCCAGACCATCCCGTCCAACAGCCAGGGCTTCATGGACATGGACGCCTTCGAGAAGGCGCTCACGCCCGAGGTCGCCGGGGTGTTCCTGACCTGCCCGAACACGCTCGGTCTGTTCAATCCGAACATCAAGAAGATCGCCGACATGGTCCACGCCGTGGACGGTCTGATGTACTACGACGGCGCCAACCTGAACGCGCTGATGGGGCATTGCCGTCCGGGCGATGTCGGGTTCGACGTGGTCCACCTGAACCTGCACAAGACCTTCGGCACGCCGCACGGCGGCGGCGGTCCGGGCGCCGGGCCGGTGGGCGTGGTCGAGAAACTCGTGCCCTTCCTGCCCACCTCGGTGATCTGCGCGAAAGAGGACGGATCGTATTATCTGGACTACGACCGGCCCAAGTCCATCGGCTACATCGCGCCCTTCTATGGCAACTTCGGCGTGATCGTGCGGGCCTACGCGTACATCATCATGCTGGGTCGCGAGGGGCTTTACCGGGTGTCCGAGAACGCGGTGCTCAACGCGAACTACATCCTGAAGAAACTGTCCCCCTATTTCGATTACACCCTGCCCGCCGACAAGCCGTGCAAGCACGAATGCGTGTTCTCCGCTTCACGGCAGGCGAAGAACGGCGTGCGGGCGGTCAACATCGCCAAGGCGCTCATTGACCGCGGGTACCACCCGCCGACCATCTACTTCCCGCTCACCATCCCCGAGGCGATGATGATCGAGCCAACCGAAACCGAGTCGAAGGAAACCCTCGACGCGTTCATCGAAGCGATGATCGAGATCGCAAAACTCGCCGAGACGAACCCGGAGGAAATCATCGCGGCCCCGGTCACAACGGTCGTCAGCCACCTCGACGAAACCAAGGCGGCCCGCGAACCGGACCTGGCCTCGCTGGCGTGAGGATGACAGGCGAGAATAGGAAAAAGAGTAAAGAACCGCAGAAAAGACAGAAGACGCAGAAACCAAAATCAGATCGGTTTCTGCGTCTTCTGCATTTTCTGCGGTCAACTATTGGACCGTCCGGATGGCGGTGGCTCGGGTTTCGAGGGGTTCCGCTTCTATTTCGCGTCCGGTTTCTCGATACAGTCGGGCCAGGTTTTCTAGCGTGGTCGCCACCTCGGGGTGATCGCTCCCCAGAGCCGTTCCCTCAATTTCGAGCGTCCGGAGATAGAGCGGTTCCGCTTCTTCGTACCGACCCTGATCCTGATACAGTTCCGCCAGATTGTTCAGAGAAATGGCCACCTCCAAGTCTTCCGGCCCGAGCGTCTTTTCCCGGATGGCCAGCGCGCGTTGGTAGAGCGGCTCGGCCTGTGGGTACAACTCCTGATCGTGGTACAACTCCGCGAGGTCGTTCAGGACTGACGCAACAGCGGGATCGTCAGGACCGGAAATCTTCTCCCGAATGGCCAGTGCGCGCTGGTAGAAGGATTCGGCCTGTGTGTACAATTCCTGTTCGTGGTACATCTCCGCGAAATGGGTGAGGCTCTCGGCCGTCCGCCGGTCTTCGGGGCCGAAGTGTCGTTCCAGAATTCCCAGCGCCCGCTGATAGAGCGGTTCGGCCTGAGAGTACAACTCTTGGTTGTGGTACAATTCCGCGAGGTCGTTCAGAGTTCTCGCCACTTTGGGATGGTCTGGCCCGAAGACCTCTTCCCGAATCGCCAAAGCGCGCAGGTAGAGGGGTTCGGCCTCGCTGTATCGTTCCTGGGCGCAATACAAGTCTGCGAGGTTATGGAGCGTGGTCGCCACTTCGGGATGATCGCTCCCCAAAGCCTTTTCCTCTATTTCCAGCGCGCGCAGGCAGAGGGGTTCGGCTTGCGCGTACCGCTTTTGGCGGTAGTACAATTCGGCGAGATTATCGAGAATTCTGGCCACATAGGTATGGTCTGAACCGAAGACCTTTTCCCGAATAGTCAGAGATCGCTGGTAAAGAGGCTCGGCCTCATTGTATCGTTTCTGGATTCTATACAGATCCGCCAGGTTTTTCAGACTTCCGGCCACATCGGGGTGATCGGGGTCGAAGGCTTTCTCCCGAATCACCAAGGCGCGTTGATAAAGCGGTTCGGCCTCACTGTATCGCTCCTGGGCTTTATACAGATCCGCCAGGTTTTTCAGGCTTCCGGCCACATCGGGGTGATCGGGCCCAAAGGCTTTCTCTTGAATGGCCATCGCTCGCAAGTAGAGGGGTTCTGCCTGGGTGTATTGCTTCTGGTTTTCGAAAGACCAACCGAGGAGTTCCAGGCTCTCGACTAGTTCGGGGTGTTCCGGACCGTAGATGTTTTCTTCAATCGTGAGGGCACGTTGGTAGAGTTGGGTGGCTTGTGTATTCAGTCCCTGGAGACGATACTGGAATGCGAGATTCTTCAGACTCGTGGCCAGATTGGGGTGGTTGGGACCGTGCACCTTCTCCAGAATTTCCTGTGCGCGCAGGCACAACGCTTCGGCCTCTTCGTAGCGGCCTTGGGCGTGGTACAGAAATCCCAGGTTGTTCAAACTCTCGGCCACCAGGGGGTGGTCCGGTCCGAGGGCCTTTTCTCGGATTTCCAGGGCGCGCCGACACAGCGGTTCGGCTTTTTCGTATTGGTCCTGATTGTGGTACACGCTGGCCAGTGTGTTCAGACTTCGGGCCACATCGGGATGGTCCGGCCCGAGGGTTTTTTCCAGGATTTCGATGGAACGTAGATAGAGCGGTTCGGCTTTCTCGTACTGACCCTGGTTGTCGTACAGAACCGCGAGGTTGTTCAGGCTCACGCCCGTATCGGGATGGCTGGGGCCGAGCGCTTTTTCGCGGATTTCCAGGGCGTGTCGGCCCAGCGTTTCCGCCTGCGCGAAGTCGCCCTGATCGCAGTACATCTGCGCGAGGTTGCACAGAACCGTGGCCGTCTGGGGAGAGTCCGGTCCGTGGATTTTCTCGGTGATCTCCAGTGCGCGCCGGTAGAGCGGCTCCGCCTGTTCATACTGGTCCTGGTCGTTGTACAGCAGTGCAAAGTTGCTTAATGTCAGGGCTATATCTGGATGTTCTGGTTCGAGCGCTCTTTCCTGAATCACAAGCGCCTGCCGATGGAGTGATTCCGCTTCCTCATACCGGCCTTGAACACGATAGGCCTCCGCTATATTGCCGATACATTCGGCGACCAGGGGATGGTCGAGACCGAAGGCTTTCTCCCGGATTCCCAGGGCGCGTTGACAGAGCGGTTCCGCCTCTCTGTACCGCTGTGTGTAGTAATACAGATCCGCGAGGAGGTTCAGGCTTTCGGCCACCTGGGGCGCGTCTGGTCCCCAGGTCTGCTCAGCAATCTGGAGGGCTTTCTCCGCGCTTTCGAACCCGCGGTTATACTCGCCCTGCTCGATCAACACCTTGACCTCTTCGGTCAACCTTTCCCATTCGGTCTTTTCCATACGATCCTTTTCGTGTTCAATGGAATTATTCTATGTTCCCACATTTCATTTCGCTCGTATCTTCCGCGTTTTCCTGTTTTTTCGCCATATGAACCTTGAGGTAGATGAGGATCGCGGTGATGTCGGCGGGGTTGACGCCGGGGAGGCGGGAGGCCTGGCCGAGGGTGGCGGGACGGCGGTCGGTGAGGATGGCGGCGGCTTCCTTGCGCAGGCTGGGGACGGAGGAGAAATCGAGCGTCGCGGGAAGCGCGCGCGTTTCGAGCCCGTGGCCCCGCTCGACCTGCTGGTTCTGGCGGGCGATGTACCCGGCGTATTTCGTGCGGATCTCGACCTGCTCGACCACGCGCGGTTCGGTATCGAGGGCCTGGTTTCCGAAGCCCCAGGCGCGCAGGTGGCCGTAGGTGATTTCCGGGCGCGAGAGGAGGCGATCGAGCGTGATCGCTTCGCGCGGAATGAGGGAGAGGTCCGTTTCCGTTCCGGTTCTTTCCTCCATTCCAGTCTCTGCTCCAGCATTCGTCCCTGTTTCTGTCTCTATACCCGTTCTTTCCCCTATTCCCGCTGTTTTGATCTCCGTCTCTGTTTCCATTGTGTCTTGGTGTCTTGGTGTCTTGGTGTTATTCTTTTCTCTCTCTATTCCCGTCCCCGAAACGGGGAAATCGTCCGGCTTGACACGAGTTTTTTCGAGGCGTTCGCACTCCGCGTCCACCGCATCGCGGAAACGGAGGAAGCGTTCCCACCGGGTATCATCGATCAAGCCCGCCTCGCGGCCCTTGGGGGTCAGACGCAGGTCGGCGTTGTCCTGGCGCAGGAGGAGGCGGTACTCGGCCCGCGAGGTAAAGAGGCGGTACGGCTCGGGCGCGCCCTTGGTGAGCAGGTCGTCCACCATGACACCGAGGTAGGCTTCGTCGCGCAGGAAGGTGAGGGGTTCGCGCTCCAGAGTCCTGAGCGCGGCGTTGGCGCCCGCCAGAAGCCCGAGGCCCGCCGCTTCCTCATACCCGGTGGTGCCGTTGAGCTGGCCCGCGAGGTAGAGGCCGGGGACGGCCCGACACTCGAGCGTGGGGCGCATCTGTTCGGGCGGGAAGGCGTCGTACTCGATGCCGTACCCGTAGCGCAGGATGCGGACGTTTTCGAGACCCTCGATGGTGTGGAGGAAGGCGTCCTGCGTGTCCGCCGGAAGCGAGGTTGAGACACCGTTGACATAGACGACATCGTTGGATAGGCTTTCGGGTTCGAGGAACAGCTGGTGGCGCTCACGGTCGGCGAACCGGACGAGTTTGGTCTCGATAGAGGGACAGTAGCGCGGCCCGACCCCGGTGATCTTGCCCGTGTAGAGGGGCGAGCGGTCCATCGCGTCGAGAATGATCTCGTGCGTGCGCGGGTTGGTGTAGGTGATGGCGCAGGCAATCTGGGGACGGTCTATCCGGTCCGTCAGGTACGAGAAGGGGGGCGGCGGCACGTCGCCGGGTTGTTGCGGCAGAGCGTCCCACCGGATGCTGTTCCGGTTGAGCCGGGCCGGGGTGCCGGTCTTGAGCCGCTGCACCTGAAGCCCAAGGCCGCGCAGGTTCTCGGCCAGCGCGACCGAGGCGCGTTCGCCCCAGCGCCCGCCCGGGTGCGACTCCATGCCGACGTGGATGAGTCCGTTCAGGTGGGTGCCGGCGGTGACGACCAGCGCCCGGCACGCGAGCGATTCCCCACGGGATAATTCCACACCTCGGACGCTTCCGTCGGGCAATAACAAGACACGGCTGGCCTCGCCTTCGGCCAGGTCTAGCGTGGGGTAGTTGTTTTCAAGGTGATGACGCATCCAGATCGGGTAGGCGACCTTGTCGGCCTGAGCGCGCGGGGCGCGGACGGCGGGGCCTTTGGTGGTATTGAGCATGCGAAACTGGAGACAGGTGGCATCGGCGGCCAGCGCCATAACGCCGCCGAGCGCGTCAATCTCGCGCACCAGGTGGCCTTTGCCCAGGCCGCCGATGGAAGGGTTGCACGACATGCGACCGATCTGGTTCAGGTCGAACGTGAGGAGGAGCGTGGAAACGCCGAGCCGGGCCGCGGCGGCCGCGGCCTCGATGCCGGCGTGTCCCGCGCCCACCACGATGACATCGTATCGGTTCTGGTGGCGTTTTTCGCGCATGGCTTTCTTTCTTCAGGGGCATTTCGGCGCCCGGAACCGTTTAGGACGGTGTTTACACTCCAGGCACAAGGGGAGATTATCGGCTGCGGCGCGTGGTAAGTAAAGCGCATTCTGGGATACGATAAAATGCGCCTCGCGGTTTTCACTTTTCCGAGTAGTTCCACCTGTTCGTTATTCCGGGGCAAGTGGGGAGGATGAAACAGAAAGGCAGGATACGAGATTTACCGGATGCGGTGAGTTTCGATCCACATCCTGAAAACCCTTGTTACCCTGTCCTGTTTTTTCAATAGAGCCGTGGCCGGTTGACAGAAGCGTCCAGAATCATGCGGACATTGCGCAGGAGTTCTTTCGAGTCGTAGGGCTTGCGGATGAGCCGCAAGCCCGCGTCGCGGATGAAACGGGTGTGGACCGTGTTTTCGCTGTACCCGCTGCTGAAAAGAATGGGCATCGTGGGGTCCACTTCCCGGACCTGCTCCCGCAGTTCCTGACCTCCGAGGCGGGGCATGACGACATCGGTCAGGATCAGATCTATTTCTTCCCGGCGTTCCATGAAAATCTCATAGGCTTCCTGACCGTCTTTTGCCGTCAGAACCTGGTAATTCGCCTTATCGAGAATCCGTTGGCATACCTTCTGGACAATGTCATTGTCTTCGGCCAGAAGGATACGCTCCGGATTGCCCGGCGTGGCCTGGTAGGTCTTCATCTCCTGGGGGGGACCGGGCTGGAACTGGCTTTCCTGAACCGGCAGATAAATTTTGAACTCCGTTCCTTTTCCCACCTCACTGTAGAGATGCAGAAGGCCACTGTGTTGCTTGACAATGGCATAGACGGTGGCGAGTCCCAAGCCGGTTCCTTTGCCGGCTTCCTTGGTGGTAAAGAACGGCTCGAAAGCGTGTTCCCGCACCTCCTCAGTCATGCCGCAGCCGGAGTCCGTGACAGTCAGCAGCGCATACCGTCCCAACTGCGCCCAGGCGTGGATGCGCACATAACTGTCGTCAATCACGAAGTCTTCCGTCTGGAGGGTGATGCTGCCTCCCTGCGGCATGGAGTCCTGCGCATTGATGCATAAATTCATCAAAACCTGTTCGATTTGTCCAGAATCCCCCAGAATGGTACCGATATTGGAGCCTGGCACAAAGTTGATTTTGATGTTCGCGGCGATCACGCGGCCCAGCATTTTCAGGAGGTCCTGACAGACGCGATTCAGGTTGATCGGACGCGCCTCCATGGCATGACGCCGGCTGAAGGAGAGAAGCTGGCGGGTAAGCGCCGAAGCGCGCTGGCCAGCGGTCTGGATCATGCCCAGGTTGTGGGCGATACTCGAGCCGGCGGGGGCTTCCTCGATCGAGATATCAATATAACCGAGGATAACCTGCAGCAGGTTGTTGAAGTCGTGCGCCACGCCGCCGGACAATTGGCCGATCGCTTCCATCTTCTGGGCATGGCGCAACTGCTTTTCCGCCTGGGCTTTGGCATACTGCGCCAGTTTACATTCGCGCAGATCCAGAAGTCCCAGAATCACGCCCACCAGATTCTGATCGCGAAAAATACCGGTGGCAATGGCTTCGGCCGGCAAGGTTGTATGACTCTCGCGTTGAGCAAGCGATGGCCACGCAAACGGGGCGTCAAAGTTTGTTTCCGCCCGTTTGTGGTTGCCTTGTTCAAATAACAGTTCGCCCCGGAAAATCTTTTTCTTCCCGCTCAAGACCTGCTGAATGGGGTGTTCATCGGGGAGAAAAGGGGTTCCCTCTGGAGTGGCGATGCAGATGGAATCGAAAATAGACGTGCCAATCAGATTGGCTTCGCTTTCCCCCAGCAGTTTTTCGGCCGAGTGGTTGACAAAGAGAATTTCGCCCTGAGGATCCAACCCCACCACCCCTTCGCCCAGCGACGCAAGGAGCTGTTCGCTGTACTCATAAGACTCCAGCAGCGCTTTGCGCATGCGTCTGGCTTTTTCCGCCCGTTCATCATAGGCGGGCGAAACAATGTTCAGGAGGGAATTCAGGTTGCAGATCGCCAGGGCGCGGGCCAGAGAATCGCCCACATTGACAATCCAGAATTCGATGTTGTGGGCGGTACACTCGTGGTAAGTGGCGACCAGGATCCCTATCCCCTGCGAATCGGTCCGATCCACTTGGGCCAGATCGAAATGCAACGTGGTCAATCCCGAAAATGGAATGGCTTTGATGGCTTGCTGGAGAGTGGGGATGTTGTGTGCCACCAAGTCACCCTCGACCCTTAAAATTGCAGCCGAGCCTTCTTGTGTGAGTGAGGTTTTCACTTGGAACCTTCCTTGCCCCACAGCAATCGTTGTCAACTAACCAGAGGCTTTTATTAGAATCCCGTAACCCTGTCGGCGTCAATAGGATAATGGAGAATATTTCTTTTTTCCGCTGGGAGATTTCCACGGTTTCCGAAGCCGTGCGCCCTATTTCCGGGACACACGGCACTTTATCTGAAGAATTTGGTGAGAAAGAGGATGTTTGCCTTTCCTGTTGTGAAAGGCAAAACAGGGAGAAGCGGGAGGGATTTCCCTGGCAGTTCGTCAGTTATTCAATTGCGCTAATTTGGCGCGCAGAACTTCACTTTCATTTTCCAGACGGCTCAAACGTTCGCGTTCGGCCGCCACGACAGGCTCGGGCGCTTTGGCGACGTATTCGGGGTTGGACAGTTTCTTGCGCCCGCCTTCGAGGGCTTTTTCGAGTTTTTCGAGTTCTTTCGCGAGGCGCTTGCGCTCGGCTTCGATCAGTTCGGCGGGCAGGGCCACGTGGATGGTAATCGGTCCCACGACGGCGGTGGCGCCGAAAGCCGCCTGCGGCTGGGTGGCCTGACAGGAGAATTCTCCGACCCGGGCCAGGGCGCGCAGGTGGTGTTCCTGAGCGCGCAGGAAATCGAGAGCGCCGGCCTGGTCGCTGGTGAGTGTCACATCCACGCTCTGGCTGGGCGGTACGCCCATTTCGCTTCGGATTTTCCGGATGGCGCTGATGGTGTCCATCACCTGTCGCATCGCCTCCAGGATATCGTCGGGCAGGGCCGGATAGACTTCGGCGCGTGGCCACGGAGCCACCATGATGGATTCGCAGGCGAGCGACTCCCCGAGTCCCTGACCGTCGGTGGGGGTAAGACCTTCGCCATAGTTGGCGCGGATGAGTTGCCAGATTTCTTCGGTGATAAACGATGCGGCCGGGTGCATCAGACGGCACAACCCTTCGAGCACGGTGATGAGCACAATCTGGGCGTTGCGGCGCGAGGCGGCCATCGCCTCGTCCTTCGAGTACAGGCGCCCTTTGACCAGTTCCAGGTACCAGTCGCAGTACTGCCCCCAGGCGAAATGATAGAGATTGTGGACATACTGGTCGAATTCGTAGTCGTTGAGCGAACTATTGGTTTTCTGGATCAGTTGGGTCAGTTCTCCGAGGATCCAGCGGTCCTCGATTTCAAGGGCGTCGGGATCCAGTCCGTTCTGGAAATCCTGGGCGGTGAGGTCGCCGGTGTTCATGAACACGAAGCGCGCCGAGTTCCAGATCTTGTTCATGAAGTTCTGGTACCCCTCGAAGCGTTCCTCGCTCAGGTAGAGATTCGACCCCTTGATCGTGTAGGCGCACATGGTCATGCGCACTGCGTCGGTGCCGTATTTTTCGATCATGTCAAGCGGGTCTATGATGTTACCCAGAGATTTCGACATTTTCTTCTTGGTCTTCTCGTCGAACACCATCGGGTGGATATAGACGTCGCGGAAGGGCACATCGCCCATGAACTTCAACCCCATGATGATCATGCGGGCGACCCAGAAGAAGATGATCTCGTGAGCCGTAAGAAGGACCGACGTGGGGTAGTAGGTGGCCAGGTCCGGGGTCTGCTCAGGCCAGCCCAGGGTGGAGAAGGGCCAGAGCGCCGACGAAAACCAGGTGTCGAGCACGTCTTCTTCTTGGCGGATGTGGGTCGAGCCGCACTTCTCGCATTGGGTGACGGTTTCCTGGTCGCTGACCGTGATGCCGTCACAGTCCTGACAGTACCAGACGGGGATCTGGTGGCCCCACCAGAGCTGACGCGAGATGCACCAGTCGCGCACATTGCGCATCCAGTGAAAATAGGTGTTTTCCCACGATTTCGGGACGAAACGGGTCCGTCCGTCCTCGACCGCCTGGATCGCTTCGACCACGAGAGGTTTCATCGAAACGAACCACTGGGTGCTGATGTACGGCTCGACAACGGCGTTACTGCGATACGAATGGCCCACCTGGTGGGTATGGTCTTCGACCTTGACGAGGAGGCTCTGGGCTTCGAGGTCAGCCACGACGCGCTTGCGCGCTTCGAATCGGTCCAACCCTTCGTAGGCCCCTCCGTTGGCGTTGACCGTGGCGTTCGGGTGCAAGATGTTGAGCATCTCGAGGTTGTGGCGTTTCCCCATGTCGTAGTCGTTCGGGTCGTGCGCCGGGGTGACCTTGACCAGACCGGTGCCGAACTTGGGGTCCACCAGGTCGTCGGTGATGAACGGAATGCGGCGATTCATCAGCGGCAGGACGCAGTAGCGTCCGCGCAGATGCTGGTAACGCTCGTCGTCGGGGTTGAAGGCGACCGCCATGTCGCCCAGCATCGTTTCGGGGCGGGTGGTGGCGACGGTGATGAAACCGGGGTTGGGGTCGGTCGCGGTAGGCTCGATGGGGTACTGGATGTGCCAGAGGTGGCCCTTGACTTCGCGGTATTCGACTTCGTCGTCGGACAGGGCAGTCTGGTCCACGGGGCACCAGTTGACCAGATAGGTCCCCTTGTAGATCAGCCCCTCATCGTAAAGGCGTTTGAAAACGGTCCGGACGGCTTTGGACAGGCCTTTGTCGAGCGTGAAGCGGGTGCGCGTCCAGTCGCAGGAGCTCCCCATTTTACGCAACTGGTCCAGAATGATGCCGCCGTATTCGTCGCGCCAGTCCCACACGCGTTCGAGGAATGCCTCGCGCCCCATCTGACGGCGGTCAAGACCCTGTTGGCGGAGTTCTTTCTCGACGCGGTTCTGGGTGGCGATGCCCGCGTGGTCGGTGCCCGGCAGCCAGAGCGAATTGACACCCGACATGCGTTTCCACCGGGTCAACACGTCCTGGAGCGTACAGTTGAGAGCATGGCCGACATGGAGGCGGCCGGTGATGTTGGGCGGGGGGATGACGATGGAAAAAGCGGGTGTTCCCTTGTCGGGATCGGCCAGGAAATAGCCCTTGCCCTCCCAGTGGGAGTACCATTTCTGTTCCAGTGAACCGGGATCGTACTGTTTGCTCAATTCCATGGTCATGTGTCGAACTTCCTCGTGTCGGTCTGGGGTCAGTCTGGCCCGATCCTTCCCCTGTGAGTTTCCGTTGTTTGGGGGCAGGTCGGGGAATTTTGCGCGAAAAAGGCACAAGGCGCAAGGATTTTGTCGGGCGGTTTCTGAGGCAGCGTCACTCGATCGTCGGTGGAGGCGATTCTTTCGGAATGGCGCTGGCCGGACATTTTGGGGCACAGGGGAAAGATCGGCAGTCAAAAGGTTGACGAGAATCGGATGCCGAGAGGGGGAAACTGGATGAAATACTCGATGATTTGCGTCTCGCGCCGGGTTTTGCACGGAGATAGAATAAAGGTAGATGGCTGATTTAATTTGATCTTGGATGAATGGATTTCGAGACGACGACTTTCCGAATCGGAATGGCACCTCGATTGCTTCTGGTGTGTTCCAAGAAGTTTGTGGGTGGAAAGGATATCGCCATGAATAAGAGATGGAATGTCAACGTGGAGTCTGTTCTTCTGTCGTTTTGTACCCAGGAAGAGCGGGTGGCCTACAGTGAAATGGGAATTCGCGAGCGCGAAACCTTGCGCCGGCAGCAGGCGGCCCAAGGAGCCATCACACGCCTCTCGCCTACGTTTCAGGTAGAGGGGCAAAAGGTTTCCATCTCGTTCCGGGAGCGTGGCAATCATGCGTCGTGATCCGGTTCGGCCCACTCGAATGGTGTATCACATGCTCCTGCGCGGTTTCGATTCGATACCGCCCGAGGCGATTCACGATCCGTTGAAATCGTATCGCCCGCTGCGTTTGAAGCAGATGGTGCTGCGGTCGGTGTTTCAGGACTACGACGACAACGCGTTCCGGCACATGGGGCCGGGTATCCGGTATGTGTGAGACTTCGATGGGACGACTCTCCCCGTTCAGCATCGGAGGTCTCCGGGCAAACCCTCAATGAAGGACAATCTGGTTGATTCTGGAGAGCTTATTGGAGTAGCATGGACCTAAAGGGATCCCTCCGCGCAACCGATAAGAAGGGGGGAGGGAACCCGTGGATGGGGCGCTCTCTCCCGATGAAACGGTTCCGCGGGGCGGGACGTTTTCTTTTTTGTCCCTTTCCGGGGACAGGAAAAGTATCGAGTGTCCCAGTCCGGGCGGGTTTCAAAATTCCATGCGAAGAGATGAGTGAGGGGAACGGATATGGCGGAGAAAGCGGAGAAGGTTGAGAAGGGGGAACCCCCGAAAAAATCGAAGAAAATGCTGATTATTATTGGTCTGGCGGTGGTTTTGCTGGGCGGCGGTGGGGCGGGCGCTTTCTGGTATATGCAAAAGCAGAAAAGTAAAGCCGCCTTGACTGAAGAGGCGCCCGATCCGACCAAAGGCGATGTGATTGCCAAGGAAGCGGGTGAGTCGGGCAAGAAAGAAGAAAAGAAGGGCGAGGCGGCCAAGAAGGAAGAGAAAAAGAGCGAAGGCCACGGAGCCGCCAAGGAAGAAAAGAAGAGCGAAGGCCACGGAGCGGCCAAGGAAGAAAAGAAGAGTGGGGGGCATGGAGAAGCCAAAGAAGGCGAGGAAGTGGTGACCGAAGAAGAAGCGGGGCCGCCGCCGGATATGCAGTTGGAATCCATCACGGTCAACCTGAAGGGAAGCAAGGCCGGCTTCGTGCGAATCGGTTTCTTTATCGTTTTCAATGAAGATAAGATTGACGGCCCCAAACGGGCGGAAGCGGCCAAACTGCGGATTCGCGACTCGATTTTGACCCTGGTCAGTACGCGCACGCGTGAGGAGTTGGAATCGGAAGAGGGGATGATGCTCCTCAAACGCGAGGTGACCAAGAAACTGAATGAAGTGATCGGTACGGGGTATGTGAAGGAAGTCGGCCTGAGCGACAAGATGTTTTCCGGCTATTTTTGAGATGAGGGAATCGGCCTGACATGGCGGACGTACTTTCCCAGGAAGAAGTTGATGCGCTCTTATCGGGGTTGACGGGTGGCTCGATAGCGTCCGAAACGGACAAGCCGCCGTCGCGCAGCGATTTTGTCGTCTTCGACTTCACCAACCAGGACCGGATTGTTCGTGGACGTCTCCCAACGCTCGAGATGGTCCATGACCGTTTCAGCCGTCTGTTCCGCCAGTCGGTCAGCGCGGCCATGCAGCGCGTGATAGATGTCAATGTTTTGAATACGGACGCCAGCAAGTTTGGCGAGTTCATGCGGGGGCAGGCAATCCCCTCGAGTTACCACATTTTCCGCATGGAACCGCTCAAGGGGTCTGCGCTGGTGGTGCTGGAGGGAAAACTGGTTTTCACGATGGTGAACAGTTTCCTGGGCGGACGCGGCACTTCGTATTACAAGATGGAAGGACGCGACTTCACGGCCATCGAGAACCGCATCGTCAAGACGGTGGTGGATCTGTTGTTGCAGGACTACCAGAACGCCTGGGCGCCGGTCAAGGAACTCAAAATCTCGCACACACGGGCCGAAATCAACCCGCAGTTTGTCTCGATCGTTCCGCCCAGCGACGCCGTCTGGGTCATCGAGATGGAAATGAGTTTCGAGGATGTGAGCGAGAAACTCTGTTTCTGTCTCCCCTACTCGACGCTCGAACCGCTGATGGACAAGTTGAAGGCCCGCTACCAGAGCGAGAGCATGACGAGTGACAATACGTGGGTGGGACGGATCAAGGAAACCTTGAACGACGTGCCTCTGAATGTGATTGCGCAGCTGGGGACCTCTCAAATCACGGGCCGTCAGGTTCTGGCGCTCAAACCGGGGGATATCATCCAGTTACGCGAGCGGTGCGACGATCCCCTGAACGTGTATATCGAAGGGGTGCTGAAACTGAAGGGCAAAGCGGGCTCCTATCGAGCGGGCAAGGCGATTCAGATCACGGAAGTCCTGCCGTGCAAGATGATGCGCGAGGATGAGGAAGAGAAGGAAGAGGATTGACCATGCTGGACGACATGCAGAACGGAAACCAGGGGACCGAAGACGAGGAAGAAATCTCGTGGGAGGACGCTTTCGCCGAGGCGGCCGCCGGTCAGGGACAGAACGTCGTGCATGAGGCCATGAGCACTGGAGCGGGGGTTTCGGATCCATTGATGGCGCCGACGGCTGCCATCCCGGCGGGCTTGCAGCAGGGTGCCATTGATCTGGATTTCCTGCTCGACATTGCGCTCGAGGTGACGGTCGAAATCGGACGCAAGAAGATCCTCATCAACGATCTGCTCCAATTGCAGCAAGGTTCGGTCATCACGCTCGACAAGATGGTGGGCGAGTCGTTCGAGGTTTATGTGAACGGTAAGATCATGGCCTATGGCGAAGTGGTCATGATCAACGAGAAATTCGGTATCCGGTTGACGGACATTGTGGATCCGCGAGAACGCATCGAGCGGTTGTCGTAAGAGAACTCCTCCATTACCTGCGGTTTGGGTGGCCGGAAGAGGCCGCCCCAGTTTTTGTCCCCAGGAAACGATTGTATCTGTCATGGTTTTTTCGATTTTTCGTCTGGTTCCCCGCTTTCTCTGTTTTGCCACGCTTGCGATGGTGTTGTTTGTGAGCGCCCCCGCGCTTCAGGCGGCCAACGGCGTGACCGACGCGGACATTCGGACATTTGGAGAGTCGACAAAGCAGGAGGAGTCCGCCAAGCCGGAAACGAAGCCCGAGGTGGAAGGCTGGCGTCTGTTCTTTCAGGCGATGGGGTCGTTGGCGCTGGTCCTGGGATTGATCGGAGCGATTGCGTTTGTGCTCAAACGCTATGCGAAGTCGGCGCAGTTGACGTCAAACCGGGCGGATGCAATCCGGATCGTGGGAACCAAAATGCTCGGGGGACGTCGCTGCCTGATGCTGGTGCGGGTGCGCGGGCAGACGCTCCTGCTGGGGGTCACGCCGCAGTCCATCAATTGCCTGACGGAGATTCACGAACTCGAGGGCGAGTGGGTTCAGCCATCGAGCGCGGAGGGGACGGCGTCGCCGGGAGCGTTCGAGCGACAATTGGGTAAATTCGTCAACGAAACCATCGCTTCCGAAAAACCCGGTTCGCGGCAGGGATAATTCCCGTTCGGGAGCACAGCTCTTTTTCATCGTTTTCTGAAGCCACCAGAGGCGTTCCCTGTTCGGGAGCGCCTTTTTCCGTATGTCCGGGGCCTGCGGGTACAAATCTTGTATGGAAGCAGAAGGAAGAGAGGTCCGCAGGGGAACGGTGTCGGTTTTCCGGCACACGGACGCGGACCGACGGGCGCGGGGTATGAGAACGATGGGATGTTGGGGAAAAGTTCTGGGGCAAGGGATCCTGGTCCTGGTGTTACTGCTGGCGTTGCCGCTGGGTTGGGTGGAGGCGCAGGATACGGGTGCGGGGCGCGCTTCGGCTCCCATACGCCCCCCCTCCCAACCGTTGACGGCTCCCACGCCGCCGACAAGCCCGGCCACGCCCACCCAACCGGCTTCGCCGGGACTTTCGTTGAATATCAGCGGTCTGGACCAGGTCGGGCAGCCTCAGAAGATTTCGTCGAGTCTCATGTTGTTGCTGATGCTGACGGTGTTGAGTCTGGCGCCGGCCATTTTGATGATGATGACGGGGTTTGTCCGCATCGTGGTGGTGCTGGGGTTTGTGCGGCGCGCCATCGGGACGGAACAGGTGCCGCCCAACCAGATCGTGCTCGGTCTGGCGCTTTTCTTGACGCTGTTTGTCATGGCGCCGACGTTCCAGAAGATCAACCAGGAAGCGCTTCAGCCCTATATCGCCGGACAGTTGGCTCCGAAGGATGCCTACGGCATCGGAATTCAACCGGTGCGCACGTTTCTTTTCGACCACTGCCGCAAGAGCGACCTGGCCCTGTTTGTGGATCTGGCGAAATTGGATCGCCCCCAGACGCGCGACGATATCCCCCTGCAGGTGCTGGTGCCGGCGTTCATGATCAGTGAACTGAAAACCGCTTTCATCATCGGGTTCGTGATCTATATCCCCTTCCTGGTCATTGACATGGTGGTGGCGAGTATTCTCTTGTCAATGGGCATGATGATGTTGCCGCCGGTGGTGGTTTCCCTGCCGTTCAAGGTGCTGCTTTTTGTTCTGGTGGATGGCTGGAGTCTGGTGGTGGGGTCTTTGATGAAGACGTTTTAACCGGGCGGGGAACTCTGCCGGGGGGTGTTTCGGGAAAGGGAGTGTGAATTATGGAACCTCAAGTGGTGATTGACATCATGCAGGACGCGTTTCGCACATCGCTGTTTCTGGCATTGCCGGCGTTGACGGCGGCGATGGTGATTGGCGTGCTGGTGGCGGTTTTTCAGACGGTGACCAGTATTCAGGAGCAGACGCTGGCGTTTGTTCCCAAGATGCTGGCGGTCATGCTGGTCCTGATTCTGTTCTTCGGCTGGATGCAGCGGATGGTGATCAGTTTCACGACGGAACTGATCTCGAATATGCCGAAGTATGTGGGATAATCCGGAAGCCGGGAAATGGGGAAAAATACCGGATGTTTTCGATCCCGATAGAACCGGTTTTAGGCTTTTTCCTGGTCTTCGCCCGGGTGGGTTTCTTCTTCGCCTTTCTGCCTATTTATGGGGACGCTTTTGTGCCGAATCGTATCCGGATTCTGGTGTCGCTGGTCGTGGCGTTTCTGTTTGCGCCCCTGGTGGAGGTGAATCTGGCGATCTTTCCTCAGACAATCTGGGATCTGTTGGGGTTTCTGTGGCCCGAGGCGTTGCTGGGGCTTTCTCTGGGGTTTGTCGGACGTTTGTTTTTTGCCGCGGTTCAGTTTGCCGGATCGGTCATGGGCCATGAGTTGGGCTTCCAGATGGCGGACATCCTCGACCCCTCGCAGCAGGCGCGCATACCGGTCCTGGGACAAATGCTCTTCATCGGGTCGTTGCTGGTGTTTCTGGGGATCAATGGCGACCATCTGTTTTTCCGGGCGCTGGCGCAATCGTTTCAGGTGGCGCCACTCGGCGAACTGGGAACTCCGGAGGGACTCGGGGCGTTTTTCTCCCAGAGCGCCAGCCGCATGTTTGTCATTGCGGTCAAGCTGAGCATGCCGATTATCGCGGCGATTTTTGTGACGAACGTGGGAATGGGGATGTTGGGCCGGGCGGTGCCGTCCATCAATATCTTCGTGGAGCGTTTTCCCATCGCCATTCTCCTGGGCTTTTTTGTGTTGAGCGTCGTATCCGGCTTCTTTGTTCAGTTGGTGACGGATCAGTTGGGCGTGGTGCGGGACGAACTGACGACAGTGTTGCAGTTATTCGCGCGGTGAGGAGGGGGTCATGGCCGAGGATGCGGGTCAGGAACGGACCCAGGAAGCCACCCAGACCAAGATCAAGCAGGCGAAGGAAAAGGGACAGTTTGTCCGGAGCCAGGATATTACGCGCGTAATCTCCATGCTGGCGATTCTGATCTTCTTCTGGTTGGCCCAGGATTACTTCACCCAGAATGTGCTTCAGATGTGCTCGTTTTTCCTGGATTTCAGCCAGTTCCAGGAAATCTCGCCGCAGACCCTGCCGGAGTTTGCCTGGCTGGTCGTGTGCCACTTTCTGAAGATTGTGTTGCCGGTGCTGGGGCTGGCGATGGTGGCGGGCGCAGTGGCCGAAGTGGGGCAGATCGGGTTTCAGGTACTGCGCGACCCGTTCGAGCCGAAGTGGGACAAACTGGATATTGTGAAAGGGTTCTCGAACCTGTTTTCGCTGAAGCGTTTCGTCGAGGGCGCCAAGGCGTTCTTTAAAATGCTTTTTTTCGGGTATGTTGTTTTCAAGACGATCCGGGAGGCGTTGCCGGATCTGGCGGTTCTGAACACCAACGATATCTTGCCCGGCATGAAAATCATGGCGGGTTTCGGACTGAAACTCGGCTTTCGCGTCTGCGAGATGATGATTATCCTGGCGGCGGTGGACTACTGGTACCAGCGCTATGAGTATTACAAGAACCTGCGCATGACGCACCAGGAGGTGAAAGAAGAACGCAAGCACCAGGAAGGCGATCCGCTCATCAAGTCGCGTATCCGGAGCATCCAGATGGAAATCGCGCGCAAGCGCATGATGCAGAAGGTGCCCCAGGCGGACTTCATCATCACGAACCCGACCCACTATGCCGTGGCGCTGCAATACGATCCGGCCAAAGATCCCGCGCCCATGCTGACCGCAAAGGGGCAGAATTTCATCGCGCTGAAGATCCGCGAAGTGGCCCAGCGCGAGGGTATTCCCATTATCGAAAACCCGCCTCTGGCGCGGGCCTTGTACAAGAAGGGAAAAGTGGGACACCCGATCCCGGCGGACCTGTTCAAGGCCGTGGCGCAGTTGATGGCCTCGATCTGGATGCTGGCGTCGAAGCGCGGCGCGGCCTGGGCGCCCAAGACCCCGGCGCGGCGCGGAACCGGGCGACCCCCGCAACACATCCCGAGTCTGAGTTCGCTTCCGACCCGGAACAACGCGCCCCGTCCGCAACCCCTGGCGCAACTGGCGCAGTAAAATACGGTGATCTCTGACAAAGGCTCACGCAAAGACGCAAGGTCGCAAAGAACCGCCTCCGGTTGAGCCGGAACGGTGTCATGCCGGATCAAGGCTCTTTGCGGCTTCGCGCCTTCGCGTGACCCGCTCTCTTGTGTTCAATTTCTGTAATCTTTAGCCACCTGTCCCTCCCCCGAGAAAGGATCCCCGAGCTGAGGAAAGAATCCGTAGGGGCGGGTTTCAAACCCGCCCAGCAGGCGCTCCGGATCGGGAAAGGGCGGGTTTGAAACCCGCCCCTACAAATAATTCGGGTTCGGAAAACCCCGAACAGAGAATGGCCAAAGGGTTAACAATTTCTGACATAATGACTGCAGGACGCCAACAGAAGAAGGGGAATCGCACAGAAGATTGTCCGCAACGTATTCTTTTGCAATTCAACCTCTCCTTTTGGGGCATGGTTTTGCCCTGGCATGTTCTGCTTCCTTCCTATTTCTAAATTTTCCTGATGGAGTTCTATCGTAAGGAAAATCCTTTCCCATAATCGGGTTATTGTATGACTATCCGAAATCCGATGTTTTCGGCCTTGTGGTCTGGCAAACTCCCCCTGCGAAAACTGGGGCGGATTTCATGTTTACAACACTCCCAGTTTCCACCTCGGATAACACGCGCTTTACCCTTCAAGGGCCCTTGTGGATTCATTTTTTGAGAATCTGAATAGTATTTCGACCGATACCAATCTGAACACCATTCAGATACATTCCCGGCCATATCATACAGTCCGAAGCCATTGGGCTTGAATAGTCCAACAGGAGAGGTTACAGTGTAGGAATCAGTCGTTTCTACTGCATTGTGAGTCAGTTTCAGTTCTTTTTCGGCAGAAAGATCGTAGATGTTTTCATATGCCCCAACAGACTTCTCATCGTTTCCCCAATAGTATAGAGAGTCGGTCCCGGCACGGCCTGCGTATTCCCACTCGGCCTCGAAAGGCAAGCGAACCGTTTCACCCGTTTTTTCAGAAAGCCAGCCACAGAAGTCACGAGCCTCTTCCCACGATACGTTGACAACGGGCTGATTCTCACCATCAAAGGAGTATCCTCGATATTTTTTGCAGAAAAAAGAAAAAACAGGTTGGCCATTTTTGTCCTGAATATTGCTGATGTGTGACGGCTTATGTCTTCGGAATTGAGCATTTGTCACCTCATATTTCCCCATCCAGAAACCATTTACAGTTACTTCGTGGAGGGGCTGTTCTGGAGTGAAGGCCTCGTCCGATATCTGGTAGATTTCGGCAAGTTCTGAGGGAGATTTTCGACTCCCCATGGGAAATGTTGAACCGGGAACCCATACCAGTTCCAGTATCACGCCATCGCCTATCTCAATACTTCTTGTTTTACCGCTCTGAGAAGTCAGCGGAGGCGATTGGGCATAGAGAATCGAATCCAGCCCCAAAGAAGAGGTCAATGTCAATACAAGGAATACTCCTGAGAAAATGCCACTAATCGTACAGAAGATTGTTCGTAACGTATTCTTTCGCAATTCAGTCTTTCCTTTTGTAATCATTGAAATCTGGAAAATCTTGTGACACCAGACCGATTTTCCCCTCAGATAAGATCCTCGCCCGCGAAGACACCGGCGGTAAAAACCACCTTACGGGTGGGACTTCCGCGCCCCCTCGGAGTCCCCGCATCGCAGTTCCAGGAGCGTGATTTCCGGGGGACAGTTGTATCGCAGCGGGATTGTGTGGATGCCGAAACCGGGCGAGATCGAAAGCAAGGCTTCCCCGTAGCGATGCAGGCCATAGGCGTAACGTCGGCCATACACCGAGGGGACCACGACCGGGCCGATGAAGGGGAAGCGCCACTGACCGCCGTGCGTGTGTCCCGCCAGCACCAGGTGGGCGCCCGCCCGCGCCAGGGGAGCAAAGTAATCGGGCCGGTGGGTCAGGGCGATCTTGAAAACGCGATCTTCAGGGACGCTTCCCCGAGTGACCCCGTCTGAGTTCGCTTTTTCCTTGTTTGAAGACGGCCTCTCTTTTTTCGCGGGAAAACGGTCTTGCTCCAAATCCAAATCTGTTTCCAACTTTTCTACCCCCAGGAACGCGAACGTCGCGTCCCACCCGGACTCCCAATCTTCCGCATCGCTCTCCTTCCGCTCCTCCACAACCACGCATTCCGTACCCTGCACGAGCGCTTCCCAGTCGGTAACGCGCTGGTGCGGGTGCTCGGTTCCGATCAGGCGCAGAGTCTGATCGCCCGCTTCGGGCTGGTCCGGGTTCGGGCGGCGGAATTCGACGGCGCGATTGTCAAGCCGCTCGATCCCATCGTGCCGGAGCCAGTAGTCCAGCATTTCGGGCCGGTTGTAATAGTCATGGTTTCCGAACACAACCCAGGTCCCCAATAGCCCCTTGACGAGGGAGAGCGCGGCCACCGCCTCGCGGTGGAAGGCGTCCATCCCGGTGAAATCGCCCGTGAACACCACCAGGTCGGGCCGCAGCTGCGCGGCGCAGGTCAAGGCGTGGCGGTAGTAACCGGGGGAGAGATCCCGGCCCAGGTGAAGATCGGAGAGGTGGAGAATGCGGAACCCGTCGAAAGCCCGGGGCAAACGGGGCAGGCGCAGAGTCAGTTCCACGATGCGCAACTCGTACACCTGATTGGCCCGGACGGCCAGCGCATCGAGCACCATGCGCGACGCCCAGCTGCGCGGGGGGTGGGTTTGGGGCCGTTTCTTGTAACGGAGCGGTTGCCCCACGGCGGGGTTCGTTGGAGAGGGGGAGCACCCAAAAACATCGGCGAACGAGAGATCCCAGTGTTCGCGGTCCGGGGTGTAAGGCACGCGGCTCACCTTTTCGGAGACCATCTCCGAAATTTTTTCCGGACGCAACAGGCGCAAGGTAACCCAGGCCTGACCCGCCAGCGCTCCGCCCCAGATACCCACCAGAACGATCAGAACTCCCCACCCGGCGGGTGTCGCGGGCGAAAGGGTCAACACCTCGCGCATGGTCGGCAGGTTCGAGAAAACAAAAGGCCCCGTAACGCCCAGAAACAGGAACCCGATATCCAGGAGGACGGCCACCCGTTTCCAGCGCGGGCGGTCCATCTGACAGATGCCCTCGACATAGAAGAAGAGAAAGAGCCAGACCACGGCGCCCAGAAAAAGCAGATGGCCCAACACGGAAGTGAGCAGAGTGGATTCCATGCCGAATCGCTCTCCTTCCCCCGGCTGTCAGCGTCTGGTGCGGCGCTTGTTCTTTGTGGCCGGAATCTTGTACCCGAATTCCTGGAGCGCGTGTTCTTTTTTGCGCCAGTTCTTGAGCACCTTCACCCACAGTTCCAGAAAGATGGCGTGGTCGGCCATTTCCTCGATCTCGACACGCGCTTCCTGGCCGATGGTGCGCAGCATCGTGCCGTTGTGCCCGATCACAATCGCCTTCTGCGAGTCGTGTTCCACATAAATGCACACCCGCACCAGAAACTTGCCGTTCTGGCGTTCGATGAATTCTTCCGTGCGGGTGGCCACCGCGTAGGGCACTTCCTGATGGCAGTGTTCGAGCACCTTCTGGCGCACGATTTCGGCGGCGAGGAATCGCATCGGGCGGTCGGTCAGAATTTCCGGATCGAAAAGATGCGGCCCTTCCGGCAGCACGACACGCACCGCCTCGATCAGCGCGGGCAAGCCGCTTTTTTCAAGCGCCGAAACGAAAAGTACATCCGTGTACAAATTCGACGGCCACCCTTCCGGCGCCATCGCCTCCCACGCGCGGCGTCGTTCCCCGGCGTCCGTTTGCGCAATCAGCGCTTCGGCCTGGGGGAGGCAGTCCGTTTTGTTGACCAGGAGGAAAAGAGGTTTCCGAGCCTGTCTGACCGCCTCGGCAGCCGCCGCAGGCAGGTGGCGTGGTTTGGACGCGTCCACCAGGTGGCACACGGCATCCGCTTCGCGCAGGGCTTCCAGCGCGCTGTCGCGCAGGCACTCGTTGAACCGGTCCAGGGGATCCATCACCCCGGGCGTATCCACGAAAACCGCCTGGCACTGGTCGTCGGTGTAAATGCCGAGAATGCGGTCGCGTGTCGTCTGGGGTTTGGCGGAGACAATCGCCACCTTAAAGTCCAATAAAGCATTGAGCAAAGTGGACTTGCCTACATTCGGCTCGCCCAGAAAGGCCACAAATCCAGAACGGAATCCCTCCGGACTTGATCCGGCTTGCCACGCACCCTCGGTCAACTCGTGTTCCTCTTGCATTCAATCTCCTTGTGTTTCGTTTTGCAGTCCCGGCAGGGACTACTGGGAATAGCCCAGCGCTTCAGCGCTGGGTGAAGGCCGGATCACCTCTTCCCCGTCCTGGAGGGACGGATGAAGAGGTCTTTCCGCATCTTTTTTCAGCCGTCCCTCCGGGACGAATCGTCTTTATCGCACAAGCCCCACCGTTGAAACGGTGGGCTATTTCCTGACCGTCCCTCCGGGACGAAAGGGAGCATTCAGACCGAGAAGATCCGGATTGTTCATTTGAAGGATTGGAATTGTTTGGATCCTTTCTCTGAAGTCCAATCTTGACAACCCTGTCTTCATTCCTGTCCCAACCCCGGACTCAGGTACGACTGCACCACGGGCAGACGAGCGTCGGGGCGGCGCACATAGTGGGGCCGCACCGCCTCGGCTTCGGCCCTGTCACCGGCCTTGAACCGTTCAACGCCCAGTTCCGCCACGCACAACGCCAGGTTCGCATCCCCCCGGGGCAGCACAACGCTCTGGCCCTCAAACGAGGCTCCCAGGATCTCCACATACTTCTCGGCCCCGTCGCCGATCCAGGCGATCCGGCCCTGTTCACGAATCGAAGCGCCTCTGTCCGGCAACAGGTCCAGCAACCGTTCGAGCACCTGTTCCGGACGCGTCACCAGGTCTTCCGTCAGGCGTTCGGGGGGCGTTTGCGCGTCCCGGCAGGCGAACAGCGCCGCATACACCTCGCCCCGCCGGGCGTCGGTCACCGCCACGAGAGGGGTGGCTGTTTCCGGCTGTTTTTCGATCATGCGCGCGCCCAGAACCGCCACGGCATCCAGCGTCGGCACGGGCACCAGCGCCAGCCGCCGATCCCCCCCTTGCGCCCAGGCCAGCGTTTTGGCGATGGAAAGCCCGACCCGCACCCCGGTGAACAACCCCGGTCCCGTTGAGACGGCGATCAGATCCAACTCCTCGAATGCGCATCCGTTCCGGTCGAGCAGCGTCTCCGCCGCCGCCAGGACTTCACTGCTGGCCGCGCGCGGGGCAAACGGGCCTGCGCAGTCGCGCACCCCGGGGGCCAGATACCCCACTCCGCCAAAGTACGTGGCCGTTTCAAAACTCAATACCCGCATATATCCTTCGCAATCGTTCCGGCTGTCTCCATTATAGATGGAAACCGTGTCCGGCGTCATTAAATATCCAGGACGATCAACTCCTTGGGAGTCCGCGTCAGTACCTCGCACCCGTTCGGTTTCACCAGCACCACATCTTCGATCCGAACGCCTCCGATCCCCGGCAGGTAAATCCCCGGCTCGATCGTCATCACCATGCCCGAGCGCAGGATGTCCGGGCTTTTGGCCGCCAGACTGGGCGCTTCGTGGATTTCCAGCCCCACTCCGTGCCCCAGGCCGTGGCCGAAGTGCTCGGCATACCCCTTGCGCGCAATCCACCCGCGCGCCGCCAGGTCCACCTCGGACGCCTTCGCGCCCGCTTTCACTTTCGCGATGGCCCGCAGCTGCGCGTCCAGCACGATCTTGTAGATCTCTTTCAGTTTTGCGTGTGGTTTGCCGAGAAAGACCGTCCGGGTCATGTCCGAGTGGTAACTGTCCACCAGCACCCCCATGTCCACCAGGAGCGGTTCCCCGCGTTTCAGGGCGCGGCGCGTCACGTGGTGGTGGCACTGCGACGAGTTCGGTCCCGTGCCTACGATGCAGTCGAACGACTCGCCCTCGGCGTCCATGTTGTCGGTCAGGGCGCGCAGAATGCGGCGCACTTCCCACTCAGTGATTCCTGGCCGCACCTGTTCGAGCATGGCCGCGTACACATCGTCGGCCAGGTGGACCGCCCGGCGCAGGATGTCCTGTTCCACGGGGCTTTTGATGACCCGCAGGTCCACGATCGCCTGGGAGGACTCGATCCACTCGCCCGCGCCCGGCACACTTTTCTGAAGCGCCTCGAAACGCAGGGTCGAGATTTGCCCCTCGTACCCGATCCGTTTCCAGCGCCGTTTGGCGGCCCAGGGAGCCAGCTGGTCCTTGTCCCCGCCCAGCATCTGCAACTTGGCGCCCTTCACGGCTTTGCGGGCCATTTCAACATAACGGAAGTCCGTGAAGAAAACCGGTTCGGCGCCCGGCTCGATGGCCAGAACCGCGTTGCTCGAGTGGAAACCGGTCAGATAGAACCGATTGATGTCCGTCACCACCAGCAGGACGTTCAGTTTCGCCCGCGCCACCTTGCGTTCCAGCCGCTCGATGCGTTTGGCATATTCGGAAGCCATCCGATCCTGTTGCTTCGCTTTTTCTTTCGCCATGACCCGCTTTCCCCTTTCGGACTGAGAAAACCCACCCCTCGGCGGACACAAGGACACCTCGTCCCGCTCCGCCCGCCAGCGCTCGATAGCCAGCCGTCTCACTATACGCTTCTGAGACGGGAGGTCAAATGGAAAGGGGAAAACGCTTATGCACGCCTACTCATTCCTCGATTTCTGTAAATCTCCTCATATCCTTCTCCCGTTGAACTTTGTGTTTCGGTACGCTACAGTGGGGTTTGCCGGGGGAGTCTGGATGGATGTTCCCGGGCGGGCGGGGTGTTTTATTTTCGGATCGGTGCCTCTCCCCATTTTTCTGGAAGGATTGTGTTTTTCCCATGACCATGGACAAGAACCCGTGCGCGGTGGTACTCTACACGCGCACCCATCGCATCGAAGGTAACCTGATTCTCCTCAAGGGGGAACAGTTGAGCGACAAACTGAACGTGACGGATCGCAAGTTCGAGGCGATCGAGAACGCGCGTGTCTATACGCTCGACGGCGGACAACTGGTGCATGAAGCGCCGTTCGTGGCGGTGAATAAGGACCATGTGACGCTCCTGACGCCGCGCGGCGCGTGAGTGCGGCGCGTCCGATGCGACCCGTGACATGCGCGGCGGGATCTGCTGGGTCCGGTGTGATCCCGTTCGGTCAAGTGTTCCGTCCGTGTGCCCCCTGACGTTTCGCTCAGGACATCCCGGTTTCCGAAAGATTCGGCCATGATGATAGAATACCTGCGGGGCAAGTTGCTTCGCGTCAAGGAAGAGCATGTGGTGCTCGATGTCGGGGGGGTGGGGTACGGTCTCGACGTGCCGCGTTCGACCCTGACGCGTCTGCCCGCCGAAGGGGAAGAGACCGAACTGCACGTGGCGATGGTGGTACGCGAGGATCTGCTGGCGCTCTATGGTTTTGCGACCGTGGCGGAGCGTGACGCGTTCGAGATTTTTCGTGACATTTCCGGGGTGGGTCCGCGCACGGCGCTCGATATGCTTTCGACGCTTTCGATCCGCGAGCTGTTGTCGGCCCTGCAGACCGGGAACGTGAATATGCTGACCAGTGTGTCGGGGATCGGGCCCAAGAAGGCCGGGCGGTTGATGCTGGAACTGAAAAGCCGGGCGCCGTTGCTGACGCCTCTGGCCGCGTCCGAGGCGCCGCGTCCCGATGCGAAACTGTCGGCGGCCGCCGTGTCGGCTCCGGTCGCGAGCGAACCGAGCGTCTTCAACGACGCGGTGTCGGCGCTTCAGTCGCTCGGGTTTTCGCCTGCGGTGGCGTCGCGCAATGTGGCGATGGCGCTGCGGGAGGCCGAAGGGCAGGACCTCGCCGTCGAGGATCTGATCAAGATCGCCCTGAAGATGGGGCGGTGACGAAGAGACGGGTTTGATGGTCCAACAGGACCAATGGGACTGATGGGACCGATCGGACTGATCCGACGGATCTGACCGATCATCTGAAAAAACGAAGGACAAGACGTTTCATGGCATTGGAAACCTACAAGATTGTCACGTTCGGGTGTCAGATGAACGCCTACGACTCGGAGGTCATGGCGGGTATTCTTGAGGCGCGCGGGTGGAAACCCGTCGAGGCCGAGGAAGACGCCGACGTGCTGTTGTTCAACACCTGCATCGTCCGCGCCAGCGCCGAACAGCGCGCGCTGGGGCGTATTGACGCGCTCAAGGCGCTCAAGAAGGCGAAACCGGAACGCATTCTGGGCGTGTGCGGGTGTTTGGCCCAGCGTGAGGCCGCCGGGTTGCTCCAGCGGGCGCCGCACCTGGATCTGATCCTTGGCACGCGCGCGATTCCGAACCTATCGGCCCTGCTCGACCACCTGCTGGCCGGGGGCGAACCGGTCGCCTGTACCGACGAGTACGACGAGCCGTATCAGGCGGCGGGCGCGCCCGTGCGCAAGAGTTCGTTGCGGGCATTGGTCACGATCATGCAGGGGTGCAACAACTGGTGCTCGTATTGCATCGTTCCGGCCGTGCGCGGACGTGAGAAGAGCCGTCCCCTCGGGACGATTGTGGACGAGATTACGGAACTGGTGCGGTGCGGGTGCCGCGAGATCACGCTGGTGGGGCAGAACGTCAACGCCTGGCGCGGGGATCTGGACGGTCAGGATGGGTGGAAAACCCACGCGCCGCGTTCGGAAGGCGCGGACGGTCACACGCTCGACTTTGCGGACCTGCTCGGGCGGGTCCAGGAGATCGAGGGACTGTTGCGCATCCGCTACATCACCTCGCACCCGCGCGACGCGGGCGTGCGCCAGATCGAGGCGGTGGCGCGCAACGGTAAGGTGTGCGAACATTTCCACCTGCCCGCGCAGTCGGGCAGCAACCGCGTGCTCGAACTGATGAATCGCGGATACACGCGCGAGAAGTATCTGGATCTGGTTCGGGCCATCCGGGCCGAGATCCCCGACGCGACCTTCACGACCGACCTGATCGTCGGGTTCCCGGGCGAGTCGGACGACGACTACCGGCAGACCCTGGACCTGGTGCGCGAGGTGGGGTTCGATGCTGCGTTCACGTTTTTCTACAACCCGCGCGAGGGGACCCGGGCCGCCACGTGGGAGGACGACGTGTCGGTGGATGTCAAGAAGGAGCGGCTGGCGGAGTTGATCACGTTGCAGGAACAGATTTCGGTCGAGAAGAACCGGGCGCTCGTGGGGCAAACCCTCGAGGTGTTGGTCGAGGGGCAGGCCCGGCGGACCTCCGACCACCCGATTGCCGGCCAGGCGCGTCTGATGGGTCGGACGCGGGGAGACAAATGCGTTGTGTTCGACGGCGACTTGCGCGACCAGGGTCATCTGGTTCAGGTCCAGATCACCGAGGGCGCCTCGCACACGTTGCTGGGGAAGAAGTGCGGGTGAGATTTTTGGAGAAAAATAAAACCTGAAAGCCGAGGTTAAAGCCCAAATCACCTGTCGTGAAGCGGATTTGACCAACCCAAAGGGTGATGCGCGGTGAAGGAATCGGAGATTGAGAAATGGGGAATCAAGCGCCAACGGCGCGGAAACATTGTAGCCTGGGGCATCGCCCCAGGACCCCGTCTGTTATTCCCCGGTCCAGGGCTGAAGGCCCGTTTTATCGAATCATTCCGGTCTTTCCCATAGTTCGGGCTTTCAGCCCTAAAAAAGAAGGGACGCCTTTCCTGGGGCGACGCTTCGCTTGCCCCAGGCTACGATCAATCCGCGCCGTTGGCGCTCAACGGCGATTTTCAGGTTAAATGACGAAAAAATCAGGAGAAGGGATATCGGAACAATGAAAATACTGGTGATCGGCAGTGGAGGGCGCGAGCACGCCCTGGTGTGGAAATTCGCGCAGTCGCCGCGGGTCGAGCGGGTCTTTTGCGCGCCGGGCAATCCGGGCATTGCGGCCACGCCCAAGGCGCAGTGCGTGAACCTGACGATCGGAGGCGATTTTGCCGAGGCGCGGCGTTTTGTGCGCGAACAGGGGATCGATCTGACATTTGTCGGTCCCGAGCAACCGCTGGTGGACGGGATGGTGGACGCTTTCGAGGCGGACGGCCTGCGCGTGTGCGGTCCGTCGAAGGCGGCGGCGCAGCTCGAGGGGAGCAAGATTTTCTGCAAGGATTTTATGATCGAAGCGGGCATTCCGACGGCTGCCGCGCGGTATTTCACCGAGTCGGCTCCGGCCATCGAGTACCTCAAGACCCTCCCGGCGCCCTATGTCATCAAGGCGCGCGGGCTGGCGGCGGGCAAGGGCGTGACCGTGGCCCAGACGCTGGCCGAGGCCGAAGAAGCCGTGCGTGAGAATCTGGACCGCGCCATCTTCGGCGAGGCGAGCCGTGAGATCGTCATCGAGGAATTTCTCGACGGCGAGGAAGCCTCGATGCTGGCGTTCACCGACGGCGTGACGGTGCTGCCGATGTCGTCGGCGCAGGACCACAAACCCGCTTACGACGGTGACCAAGGCCCCAACACCGGTGGAATGGGGGCCTATTCCCCCGCGCCGGTGGTCACACCCGCCCTCGAGAAGGAAATCTTCGACTCCGTGCTCCAGCGCGCCGTGGATGGGATGCGCGAGCGTGGCACGCCCTATAAGGGCGTGCTGTATGCCGGTCTGATGATCTGTCGCGACGGGCGGCCCCGGGTGGTCGAGTTCAATTGCCGCTTCGGCGATCCGGAAACCCAGCCGTTGCTCATGCGTCTGGATACCGACCTTGCCGATGTGACCGAGGCCATTGTCGAGGGACGGTTGCATGAACTGAAACTGGAGTGGAACCCGGAACCGGCGGTCTGTGTGGTTCTGGCCTCGGGCGGGTACCCCGGTTCGTATGAGAAGGGGAAGGTGATCTCGGGTCTGGAGAAGACGCAGCAACCGGGCACGGTGGTGTTCCACGCCGGAACGACCGAGAAGAACGGCCAGGTGGTTACCAGTGGCGGTCGCGTGCTGGGGGTGACAACCCGCGCGCCGAAACTGGCCGACGCAATCCGCCAGGCCTATGCCGCCTGTGAGACGATTCAGTTTGACGGTGTTTTCTTTCGCCGCGACATCGGCAAGAAGGCGCTGGACAGGGAGACAGGAAAATGATCCTCCGTCGGTGCGGTTTCAGGCAGGGATTTCTGGGACTGGCCGTACTGGCCTGTGTCCTGACTGGACTCGGTTGCGCCTCCGGGCGAACGATCACGTCATGGTTCGGGAAGGGAGACTCGCGCGTGGAAATCATCGCTCATCGGGGCGCATCGGCGGATGCGCCGGAAAACACACGGGCGTCCGTGCGGCTGGGGTGGGAACAGGGCGCAGACGCCGTCGAGGTGGATGTGTATCTCACCCGCGACGGGCGACTGGCTGTCATTCACGACAAGACCACCAAACGCACGGGGGGACTGGACAAGCCCGTGGCCGAGCAAACGCTGGCCGAATTGCAGAGTCTCGATGCCGGTTCGTGGAAGGATGCCCGATGGGCGGGCGAACGCATTCCGGCGCTTGAGGATGTGTTGGCCACCGTGCCCGAGGGCAAGCGGCTGGTGGTCGAGATCAAGGACTCTCCCGCGACTGTTCCGGAACTGAAACGGTTGTTCGAGGCGTCGGGCAAGCGTCCCGGGCAGATGGCGATCATCGCGTTTTCGCTCGATGTGTGCGCGGAAGCCAAGCGCGCTCTGCCGGATCATCAAGTCTATTACCTCGCGGAGTTCGAACAGGACAAGACCACCCAGGCGTGGAGTCCCACGGTGGCGGAACTGATCGGTCAGGCGCGTCAGGCGCGGGTGGATGGACTCGACTTGAGTTTCAAGGGGCCGTTGGACGCTGCGTCTGTGAAAGAGATTCGCGACGCCGGGTTCGATGTGCTGGTGTGGACCGTGGACAAGGTGGTGGACGCCCGCCGGATGGTTGAAGCGGGGGTGAGCGGTTTGACCACCAACCGCCCGGCAGCATTGAGGAAAGAGTTAGTGGGTAATTGATAATGGACAATGGATAATTGATAATGAAGTGGGTTGCAATAGCGGTAAGTGAGAGAGAGAGTGTGTGTGAAAGGACGAGGTACTTGAGAGGAAAAGTGGACGGATCGCTCCCATCCGTCTGATCGGTCCCATGGTCCCCTCTGTCTTATTCGTCCATCCCACCTTTGAGGAGGCTCGCCGTCCCTCGTGGAAGTTTCAAGCCGACAAAGCCTCAGTGTTCCTCCGGCGGCGCCCCGGCGCAGTTTTGCCACGACGCGCTGGACGCTGGTGCTCAACTCAGGCGACGAGCGCGGAACCGACCTGGCGGAAAAGGCGATCGAGGAATTGTGCCGGACCTACTGGTACCCGATCTATGTGTTCATTCGGTGTCGGGGGTACCAGCGCGACGACGCGGAGGATTTGACTCAGGCTTTTTTTGAGCGGCTACTCGAAAAAGGTACTCTGGCGGTGGCCCGGCGGGAACGGGGGCGGTTCCGGACCTTCATTCTGGCGACGCTCAAGCATTTTCTGGCCGATGAGCGCGACCGGCGGTTGACTCTCAAACGCGGCGGCGGACGGGTGTTGTCCCTTGAATGGGAGGTAGCCGACACCCGTTACCGGATCGAGCCGGTGGATGCGATGACGCCGGAAAGGGTGTTCGAGCGCAAATGGGCGTTGCGGCTGCTTGAGGAGGCAATGCGTCAGCTGGGTGAGGAATACGCGGCGGCGGGGCAGCGCGATTTGTTCGAACGGTTGCATTTTTGCCTCAGTGGCGACCGTGGCGACGTGTCGTATGCCCGATTGGCGGATTCTCTCGAAATGACCGAAGGCGCTGTCAAGATCGCTGTCCACCGTTTGCGCAAACGGTACCGGCAACGCCTGCGGGAGGAAATCGCTCACACGGTGGCGCACCCGGATGAGATCGAGGACGAATTGCGCTATCTGGGACAGGCGCTGGGCGGGTGAGCGATCGGCATTGAAAATTGCACCGGCGAGAATAAATAAACCAGAAAACCGCAGTTGAGGGCAGAAAACGAGTCTTTTGTTCTTCTGTTATGGGGCGAAAACGGTTTTGGCCCCCTCACCTTTTGGCTGAGGGATTTGACTACGCCAATCAGAAGATTGGCGTTCCCGGCAACCGATTTATCCCCATAAAACGGCCTTTCTGGGAGGGAGGGCGTCCTCGCCCGCCTGAAAGAAAGACAGGATCACAGGCGTTAACTGCGGTTCTTAGATTAAAGAACCCGTCATTTTGTTCCTCATGGAATAAACGGCGGGTTCTTCTTTGGGGATTGTCGGAAATCAGAAAATTCCCGGGTTTCCGGGACCGAAAAGCGAGATGTCGCCCGCGCTCTTGGTGCCGTTCGTTGCATCGTAGGGTAACGACCAGTTCCCCTCCATATCCGGTCCCAGCGAACGGATCTGCCAGCGCGCCTGCACATCGACCGCCACGCCCTTCGCTCCCTCCCAGCCGGATGCCGTGGCGGGCGCTTTCAGGGTATTCAACAGGAAATCGGCTTTGAACATCGTCCAGGAGCCTTCCCTGGGAGTAGAACTGAAGTAAAAATAGAAAGGCTTATAGGTGTACCATTCTTTGACGGTTTGAAACGTATCAACGGGCAGACTGGACATGTAGGCTATCGGCGTGGTCAGACCGGTGGTGGCGAAGACATCCGATGCTCCCAAGGGGTAAGCGCCGTTGTCCGTTCTATATATTTCCAGAGCCGTTCCCATGGAACGCATGTCGGCTTTACCTCGCGAAATTTTGGCGCGCGTTTGCGCCTCGAGAAAGTTGGGTACCGCTATAGCCGCCAGAATGGCGATGATTGCGACCACGATCAACAATTCAATCAGAGTAAAGGCTTGCGACACGCGCTTCATTTTCTTCCCGCTTTCCGCCCGTGCTGGGCTTATGAAATTTCACTCTGACAATATCATCCCACAAAGAGTCAGTGTCAAGTCGTTATTTGTTGCAAATGGAAATAATTCCAGGTGATTTGAGCGCTATTTTTCTTTCGTTATTTCTGATACCGGATAATCTGGGTTCTCGGCCTCAACCCTCAGATGAGGCGGTCGCGGGGTGAAAAAACGCGTGTGCCGGATTCTTCAATCAACCTGTAAACATGGAAACCGCAGTCGAGACGGGAAAAGAGGGTGGGGTTTTGAAGAAACACAACGGCTTTCTGTGCGACATAACACTTGAAGAGGTGCGCCGGGACTCCTAAGATGCGCGGCAGGACGCCATCCGGCGATGATTGGAAACGAGGACGCACACACGATGTATTTCCCCGCAGCGGGTCTTGAGGTTTCGCCCTGGATTCCCCCTCTGGTGGCCTTTGGGATTTCCCTCCTGACCGCCTCGGGCGGGATCTCCGGCGCGGTGCTCCTGTTGCCCTACCAGATGTCGTACTTGGGGTATGTGAATCCGTCCGTCAGCGCCACCAACCACTTCTTCAACATGGTGGCGATTCCCAGTGGGGTCTATCGCTATTGCCGCGAGGGGCGCATGGTCTGGCCGCTGGCCTGGCTGATTGTGGTGGGAACGTTGCCGGGCGCTCTGATTGGGGCGCTGGTACGGGTCCGTTACCTCCCCGATCCCGATCACTTTCGCCTGTTTGCCTCCTGTGTGCTTTTCTACCTCGGCATTCGGCTCTGGAATGAAACGACTGAAGGGCTGAAAATTGGAACCGGCGGTCGCAGGAAGACCGATGAGGCGGGAGTGAAGGCGCCCCGTGCGGATTCGGAGACGGATCTTTCCGATTTTACGGTTCGGAATGCCCAACTCAGTTGGAACCACCTGCGCTATCAGTTCCAAAACGGAGACTACTGCGTGCCAGTGCTCGGGTTGTTCTCTTTGAGCCTGGTGGTGGGACTGGTCGGGGGGATTTATGGAATCGGCGGAGGGGCGATTATTGTGCCCTTCCTGGTTTCCGTCTTCAAACTGCCGGTCCACTCGGTCGCCGGAGCGGCGCTGATGGGCACGTGTGTCACCTCGTCGGCCAGCGTGCTGTTTTACCAGATCCTGGCCTCGTACCATCCCGAATCATCGGTTGCGCCCGATTGGTTTCTGGGGGCGCTTTTCGGTCTGGGAGGGCTGGTGGGCATGTACGTGGGCGCCCGCCTGCAGAAACACCTTCCCGCCCGCGCGATCAAGGGCGTGCTCTGCTTTATTCTGTTGATGACAGCCATTCGCTATGCGTCGGAGACGCTCAAACTCGGTTCTCTGGCGGACTGAAACCGGTACCGCCAGCGTTCTCGCCGGCGAAAAGAGGGTCCAAATTCCTGAGAGGGTGGGTTTATCTCCGCCCGTCCAACCCGTGTTGCCCGCTTACCCCGGCACCTGATTCAAGCGCTTGAAATTCCAGATAATCGCCAGAATAAAGAGGACGGTGGTGAGCCAGGCGGCCACGACGGGGGAAAGAGTTCCTGTATCGCCCATCCGGCCAAAGAACTCTTTGAGCGCATAGTAGAGCACGATACTCGTCAGGGCGAACCCGAATTCGCGCACCAGAGAACGAATGCTTGCGCGCACGGCAAACGTGTAGCCGAGCATTCCGAGCAGGAACGTGGCCAGCGGCAGGGCGATCCGGTCATGCAATTGGCCGATCAGGTGGTTGTAATACTCCGATTGTCCGCGTTTGGCTTCGATGACCGTCTGGTGCCACAGATCTTGCAGAGTCATCTGGCTCGATTTGCGATTGGTCGAGAGGAAACGGTCCAGGTTCTCTTCCATCGGGATCAACTTGCGCTCGAACATCTGATAATCCTTGATCTGATATTCAGTGTTCGGATCGAACTCCCGGTAAGAACCATTGACAAACATCCACTGGTACTCGTGGTCCTTTTCGGGGCTTTTGACCGCGACCCACTCTCCTTTTTCGTCCTGCTCGACCAATTGGGCCGACTCGGCGTCGTACCGGCGCAACACATGCCCCCCGTCCTCGCTCAGCTCGGTGATCGTGGGAAACTCCATCACGTTCTCACCACTGTCGAAGTTCTTCATGGTGTAGAAGCGGTTTCCCACCCCTTTGGTCGTCACGTTCTTATTGCGCGAGAAAAAGGACTCCTCCTTTTTCTCGAACGTGCCCTTTTGAATCCGGAACGACTTCTCCTGACAGACGGGAACCAGGAATTCGCTGCCCAGGTAGGTCAGGGCGGTGATGACGATCAGGGCGATACAGAGCGGCTGGGCCAGGCGGCCGTAGCTGATGCCGCTGGCGTGGATCGCCAGCGCTTCCTTGTTCTTGGCCATCATGCCGATGCTGAACATCATGGCCAGGATGACCGTGGTGGGGATGGCGAAGATGATTTCGGCGGGGATGGCGAAGGCGAAGAAAAGAAGCACATCCAGGAAGGGGGGGCTTTCCTTCATCACCACCGGCAGTTTGGCAAAGACCTCCTTCATCAGCAGCAGGATGGTCAGCAGTCCCAGAATCATCAGGAACGTCCGCAGGAATTCCCCCAGGACGTAACGGTCCAGTATTTTCATCGTTAGAAAGCTCCTTTACCGCGCAAAACGGCGGGCAACGTGCGCAACAGAATCTCGAGGTCCAACGCCAGCGAGGGGTTGCACACATAGAAGAAATCATATTCCAGATTATCATGCAAGGGAAGCGTTTTACGTCCCGCCACTTGCCACAGACCCGTCAGGCCCGGTTTGACCCGCAGGCGGGCGGCCTGCCACGGTTTGTAGGTCGCGACAATGAAGGGCATTTCCGGCCGCGGCCCCACCAGACTCATGTCTCCCTTCAGGATATTGAGCAGTTGGGGGAGTTCGTCCAGACTCGTCCGCCGCAGAAAACGCCCAAACGGCGTGATGCGCGAGTCGTTCTGATCGGCGGGCGCTTCCGAGTACGGATCGCTGTCCAGGAACATGGTCCGGAACTTCAGCAGCGAGAAGGGACGCCCGTCCTGTCCCACCCGTTCGTGGCGAAAAAGCGCCGGACCGGGGGAATCGAGGCGGACCAGCAGGGCGAAGAGCGCCGCGAGCGGCCCCAGAAACAGCAACCCCGTCCCCGCCAGCGCCAGATCCACCCCTCGTTTCACCGCGCACTGGAACGGGTTGAGTCGTCCGCCCGGGAACGCGATGACCGGCAGGCCGATGATTTCATCCACCTTGGCCCGGTTGGCGATCACATACAACAGATTGGCCACCACCTTGCAGGTCGCGCCCGTGCGGTCCAGCACCTCGCGCACCAGGCCGAAAATCGCGTCCTCGCGCATCTCGGGGACGGCCAGAAACACCTCTTCGACCGGATTCTGTTCGAGAATCGGGATCAGATGGTCTACCTGCCCCAAGACGGGGTACCCCCCCAAGTCGGCGGAATCCTGCGGGTTTCCGGCTCCGACCACCCCCACCACCCGGAACCCGATGTCCGGGTGCTCGTGGAGCCGCATCAGGGTCTCGCGCGCCAGATCGCCCGAGCCGACCACCAGAACGCGCACCAGGCCGTGGCCCTGCGAGACCGCCCGGCGTTTCAGAATGCGCAACAGGGTACGGGAGGCGAAGAGATAGAAACCCGCGGCCAGCGCGTAACCAAGCACGATGGTTCGTCCGAAATCGCTCTTGTGGGTGGTGTTGTAGAGCGCCGTCAACGCGACAATCCAGAACATGACCCAGAGGATGGGGCGCAGGTCGTTGAGGCTTTCGATCCGCTCATGGTGGCTGTAGAACTTGAAGTAAATCAGGGCTCCAACGAAGGCGGGCAACAGGAACGGCAACGCCGAGGAGTAGGCTGTCCACGGGTTCAAAACGGGCAGCGTCTGCCCCAGAACCTGCGTGGCGTTGAACGCGGCACGGCCTCCATAGACCCCGAACCACAAAAAGGCCAGCGCGACGGAATCGGCCAGCAACAGGAGAAGGGTGAGGAGGGAACCGCGCCAGAAGGACCTCATAACGGTTCCGTTCTATCCGGTAACCGCCCGAAAGTCAAATGTTTCCCCCGGTGGAGTGCAATCGCGCTCAGAATATCCCCGTTGTCTGGCCGAGGGGTGATCCCCCTGATTTTGCGGGCATTCCGGGTTTCCCCTCCCATTCTTCCCGCGAGAAATGAGTTTTCTGGGAGGGCGTCCCCCCGCCTGAAAGAAAACCGGACGATAGGCAGGAGAATCCAAAAGTTCTGGTGCAGCGTGACAGCCCCCCGTTCATTGCCTCGGCAGGGACACCTGAACGAGGCACAAACCGCGAGAACGAATGTGGGGAAAATCTCAACGGTCGAAAAATACTGAATCTCTGCGACTCCGCGTCTTCGCGCCTTCGCGTTAAATTGGTTTTGGTTGCGGCTTCGCTGCGCCAGGTACGGGGAAATCTTATCCGGGTTTCAAACGGGTCACACGTCACTCCGGACAGGCCGGGGTTTGCGTTTCAGGGACAGGAGGCGTTCGATGTCGGCCACGACTTCTTTCCGGTCCACGGGGAGCAGGAGCCATTTGCCGTCGTGGTACACCGTCGCCGCGTCGTAGTCGGCGCGGGTCCGTTCGGACAACTCGGCCCGGATCGCCTCCACCTTCGCGCGCTCCCCGGCCCCGAACACGATGAGGAGTTGGAAACGCCCCTTCTCCGGTACGAACGTGCAGAGCGGCTTGCTTTTCTTGTACCGCAAAGACCAGCCGTGTTTCTTTCCCCCAAACAGATACTCCGGCTCGAAAACGCCCGGATAGTTCCAAGCTATCCAATCGGTAACACTCGACCAGAAACTCCAGGCGTACCCAGCCAGGACTCGACTTGGTCGGGGGCAGAGACCTCGGCTGGATTAGTCAACAGATGGATGTTTTTGTTCATCTTTCTCAACCTCCCGATATGGGAGAAATCCCACGAACACAGGGAGATTATCAAAATTTTAGATTCAGCCAAGTGTATCCGATACTATTCGGATGTCCCTTGATCTTTCCTTGATCTTTCTGCCATGTCCCTCTATTCCCGGTCTTTCAAAACATTGTGCTATAAAATTAAATGCAAGGTGTCATATAAGCAGGACGTTATTCCGACTAATCTTCGTAGAATGGAATATCGGAAGAGAGGAAAAATCATGGATCTGCCCGAATTGCGGGCAAAAATAGAGGAAAATCACACCGCATGTTACGCATGGGCGTTACGGTGTTGCAACAACTGTGTTGAGGAAGCGGAAGACGTGCTCCAGAGCGTCTATCTGAAGATTCTGGATGGACGAGCACAATATGGCAAACAATCGTCTTTCAAGACGTGGGTCTTTTCCGTGATCCGGAATACGGCCAGCGACGAACACCGGCGTCATTGGCTTCAGAAACTGGGACTGCTCCGGTATGAAAACAACGGGAAGCCTGATTTCTATCTTCCAGAACCGGCGAAATCGCTGGATCGCTCTCAACTGCAATCGCTTTTCCGGGAAGCGCTCGAGAAACTCCCCCGGCGACAGCGCGAAGTCCTGCACCTGGTCTTTTATCAGGATCTGACCCTGCAGGAAGCGGCAAACGTAATGGGAGTGTCGGTCGGTTCAGTTCGAACCCACTACGATCGGGGAAAACAGCGTCTCCGTCAAGATCTCGAACAATCGGAGGCCTTTCATGAATACAGATAAGAAAGACGAGGCTCTAAAACGCCTGTTTGGGGAGCAAAGGAGATTGGACTCGCCTCAGATTCCCTCTTTTGAGGAAATCCTGAACCGCCGCAGGCCCCGCTTCCACTTTCTTCCGCTGGTGCGGCCACTGGCCGCTGCGGCGGCCATAATCCTGGTCATCGGCATAGCCATCCCTGTATGGCAAAACAGCCGGTCGAGACCGACTCACATGAGTATCGAGAAGCAAAAAGGGGTTTCACAAAAGATCTCAGGCGCAGAGCCGACATCTTCAGAGAAAAAGGAGACGCACATGAACAGCCCGGAAAAAAAGAACAAGCAGGCCCGATCCAATCCGCTTTATGCACTGGTTTTTTCGCTGTTGTTTCTGCCCACTGGAGTGTCCGGCCAGATCGATCCCGGAACGACGGCTTCCGCCGAGAAAGCGATAGATCTTTCCTACCTGAAAGATAACTTGTCCGATTTTATCGCTGAGCGGGTACAACAACAATACGGAAGCCTGCCGGAGAGCAACGCGGCCGATCTGGCCCATCTCAAGCATCTTGGCCGTGGTGACCGCATTCAGCAAAAACAACTCACGCTGCCCCAAACCCTGGACACTTTTCTCTCGCTCGACCAGAAAGACCTGGGCACACCCGTATTTCACGGCAAGTACGCCAGAAGAAACGGCGGGTGGCACTTTGGCGCGCCAACCGATTTCTGGCTGATACAGACTCCGGAAGGCACGCTCACAGCCGTCACCCATGTCACAGCCCTGGACTACGCGATGATGGCGTCGAGCAATCCCCTGAATCAGATGACCTGTTACCGGATCGCCGCCGCCGCGATGGACGACCTGCCCGCCTACCAGATTCAATACGAATTCAAAGACGGCGCGGCACTGAAGATTTCCAAGACGAAAGTGGAGAGTTTCGAGGTCGGGGGACTGTTGTATCCGCAAGAGGCGATCAATTACGATTCCTTCACCGCCGCCAATATTGCGTTGCGCGGGCTGGCGTTGAAAGGGATGGGCGACAGCCGGAACATTTCGGCCTTCGAAATCGATGTTGCCCAGAAAGACCTCGTTACTTATACAGCCAAAGTCGAACACAAGGGGAAAGAAGTGATCTCGCTTCCGGTCGGGACTTTCAACGCAAACCACATCGAGGTCACCGCAACAAGCGATCCCACAACCTCGTCCCTAAAACGCGCGGGCCAGATTACCCAGTTCTGGATACTGGACAATGGCGTCATCTTGCGTATCCTGAGCTCTCGGAATGCCGAGACCTATCTCACCGAGTATGTCGCGCCGACACGGCTGGAGGGAACCGTGGAAGATCCATTCATGAAGTCGGTCTCGCTCGCGCCCAATACCCTGGTCAAAATGGACGTTCCCGCCCTCTCCACAGAAAATGCGGCGTGGATCACCTCCGGCTATTCGGTGAATGCGGGCGATAAGATTGCATTCCGGGCGACAGGAATGACAAAAGCCGATCCCGCGGAAACCGTTTCCCCGCTGGATGCGGATGGGAAAGAAGTCGATCACGGTTCGATGACAGTTCCGTTCCTTGGGCCCAATTCTCCGGGTGGCGCCCTGATCGGAAAGATCGCCTGTATCGACAAGCCGAGTGAAATTTTCACGATCGGCAAAGAGAGCGTCTATGAGGCAAAACAATCGGGCGTCCTCTTCCTGGCAGTCAACGACCAATACGGAACCAGCGGAAATAATTCCGGCGTCCTGAAGACCGAATTCATCATCGGGGATCTCCCGCCAGCAACATCCGAAACCCAACAGACCCAGCAGACATCGCGAACTCTGCCTCTGACCGTGCGGGGGGTGGGACAAACGGAAAAACCCTACGGTGTCTTCACTTCCATTCAAGCCGATCCGAATGGCACGGAAACGTATGGCCATGTGCAACCGGTCGGCACAATCTCGGGTAAGGATCTGGGCCTGATCTGCAGTGTCGCCATCACGGCGGACGGGCGGCATATCTATTCGTCCGCCTGCAATGGGAGCACGATCTGTACACTGGACCGCAATCCGGAAACCGGAGAACTCCAGATCACCCAGACCATCCAGGATCCCCGGTTCCTGAATGGCGTGGTGGCCGCCCGCCTCAGTCCAGACAACCGTTATGTGGCAACGGTTGCCTGTCATGCCGACTCCGTGATTCTCTTTGTGCGCGACCCGGAATCGGGACTTCTGGTCGCGGTGGATATGGTGTTGAACGAGGATTTGAAAGATCGAACCCTTAATTTTCCCACGAACTGCGCATTTTCTCCCGATTCCAGATTCCTTTACACCATCACGTCCAGTGGAGCCGTGTCTGCATTCAAGGTCTCGGAGCCAGGCAAACTGGAGTGGACGGACGCAATAAATCAGGGGGAGGAAGGATGCTTTGGAGATGCGCGGGGAATCACCTTCAGTCCGGATGGAAAATCCATTTACGTGGCGTCCGCACGAGGGAATACGCTCGTGACGCTCGATCGCGACGTTCAGTCCGGAAAGATGGAAATCCGTCAGATCATCAAGGACGGAGAGGCGGGTACGACCGCTCTTGCCGGGGCGGAGGATGTCTCCTGCAGTCCGGACGGAAAATACGTCTATGTCTGCTCGGGAAGATTCCGGGGTGACAACGCGGTCAGCGTGTTCAAAGTTGGGGAGAACAAAACCCTCTCACTCCTTCAGGAAATCCACGGGAGCCCCAACGGTCCCCTCGACTACCGGGGCGGAGACGCAATCATCGTCACCCCCGACGGCAAGAAAGTTTTCGCCTCTGGGACTCTGTCCAGCACGGTCGTCTGCTTCACGACCAACCCGGACACGGGCATGCTCAACTTGATTCAGACCCTGACATCCAACCCGGAAAACCCCGCATTCCTGCGCGTCCCGAACCAGATTACTTTCAGCCCGGACGGAAAATTCCTCTATGTCACCTCGGACGACAATGCGATCGCCGTCTACAAGTGGAACGATTAACGAATTCGAATAACAGACCTCTCCCTCCTCAAACCGAAGCCCCCTCCTCTTCCGAAAAGGGAAGAGGAGGGGGTAAATTCAATTTTCGATTTCTAATTTTTTCTCACGCGCCGGGTTTGGCTGGGCGGGGTTTGCGTTTCAGGGACAGGAGGCGTTCGATGTCGGCCACGACTTCTTTACGGTCCACGGGGAGCAGAAGCCACTTCCCGTCGTGGTACACCGTCGCCGCGTCGTAATCGGTGCGGGTGCGTTCGGACAGCTCGGCCCGGATCGCCTCCACCTTCGCGCGCTCCCCGGCCCCGAACACGATGAGCAGTTGGAAACGCCCCTTTTCCGGAACGAACGTGCAGAGCGGTTTGCTCTTCTTGTACCGCAACGCCCAGCCGAATTTCTTCCCCCCGAACAGCCACTCCGGCTCGAAAACGCCCGGATACGTCTCCGCAATCCACCCGGCCAAGCGCGTCCAGAACCCCCAGGCGCGTTTACCGATCCAGGATTCGACTTGGTCGGGAGTGGGGGCAAAAACCGGGTCGGTGAGGCGAAGGGGGAGTTCTTCGGACACTTTGACAATTCTCCTGTTATAGAGGTGCGACACCTTGCCTATAAAAGAGGGTTTCGTTGATTCTTGTGCCGAGATTCTTCGAGTTTCAGGCGGCTATAAATCAGCGAAGTGGAGCAACTACCTTGTGTCTGCCAGGAAATAAGAGTCTGGCGGGCCAAATCTTTGATCTCGGAAGGAGACAACCCGTACTCATCGCGAAGTTTCTCCAATATCCTGGCATCGTAGAAAGCACCATGAAAGACATAATGGATAGAATTTCCTGCGCCGGGAGAAAGAGTATTCACCATCTGCCACCCGGATTTTTCTCTGGAAGGAGCATTTATTTCTTCCCCTTCAAGCGCGAGTGAAAAAGCCGTATCTTTAGTTTTAATGTACAGAGGAACAAACCAGAATTTTCTCGTGTACCGGGCCTTGCCGGTCTGGATATTGATCTCTTCATCAAGACAATTGATTCCCGTCCACAGGAAAAAGAACGAGACGATGTAGGGGATCAGAAAGAAACCGGCGATGAATTTCCAATGCTTCTTGAATACCGTTTTTATCCGCGAACGGAGAACTTTTGATTGGCTTTCGGATGCCGACTCCCCCGTCAAGGATTCCAAGACGGGCTTTGACTCTGTCGCCCCTTTCTCAAAAGAATCCGAACCCGTATCTTCCGTTAGTTTCTCTTCTGATTCATTCATGGAGTTCAATTCCTCTCAAGTAGAGGATTTCCTATAATGCAAACAGGTAATCAGGAGGGATATTCATTTTATTGAGGAATCGAATTTGAAAAAGATCACCCCACCTTCCCCACCTTCCCCACGATCACGACGTAGTTCTTCCCGTACTTCTTGGCGCATTTCGGGCAGGTGGTGTACCACATGAACCACTTCTCGATTGTTTTGTTCTGGCTTTGGGCGAACGTCTTGAAATCTTCGCACCATTTGCCCGTGTCCTTGAACGGGCCTTCGTACACTTTGGTCAGGAACTCGCCGCTCAGGGTCACGTTGCGCGCGCCGGGGACTTCCTTGTCCACGGCCAAGTACACGTCTATGTTCCACTTGGACGTGTGGTCCGACAGGCCGAGCCAGTCGGGCACGGTGGCGCCGGCCTTGCGGATTTTGGCGTCGAGGCGCTTCATGACGCTTCCGAAATTCAGCGGGATGTAGAACACGCTGAAAACCCGGTCCTGAATGAACCGCTTGTTTTCCCAGGTGTGGACCTTTTCGTCCCACAGCGCCGGATCGAACTCCGGACAACAGATGCTCTCTTCCATTTTGTCCCCCTCCTGAACCGCATTTGGCCCCACGGATTCACACGCAAACTCGGACTCCAGTTGCAAATACTCTGCAACGAGTCCTGTTTAATCCGCAACAAAAACCGACAGAGGAAAGCGGGAGGTGTTGAATTTCCACCTGATTGCGAGAAAAACCGGTTTATTTAACCACGAATTAGAATAAACAGTGTTTCAGCATGCCTTTGCTGTGCCCTGATGTGCTATTTTATTGGTGTTTTCGAGATTCTTCACTCTTGCTTATCCCGCCAAATTCCCCTATTCTGGTACCTATGTGGAACCTGTGAAAGCAGGCAACCCAACAGGTTCGGGGAGACAATACCATGAAGGCAACCAGAACACTCACCAAGGACGCGGTGGAAAAAGCGAAGCCCGGCGATCAGGAGTATTCCCTCTGGGACAAAGACATTCCCGGTTTCGGCTTGCGCGTCTGGCCCTCCGGGCGCAAAGTCTTCGTCATTATGTATCGCAACGCCTCGCGCCACAAGAAGAGATTTACGGTCGGTCCATTTCCCGGATTGACGGTGCAACAAGCCCGGGATCGGGCGCGTGAAATTCTGGCGATGGTGACGAGCGGGCAGGATCCACAATCGGACAAAGCCGACCGGCGCACGGGACTGACTGTCGGGGAGTTTTTCGTCCAGTACATGGCGCACGTGGAGGCACACCAGAAGCCCACGACGGTCGCGAGTTATCGTTTTCAGATCAATCGTTTCGTGCTGCCGGAATGGGGGCCGCGAAGACTCGACAGCATCACCCTGGCGCACGTGCAGCAACTTCACCATTCCATGCGGGACACGCCCTACGCGGCGAATCAGGTTCATTCCATCTTGCGGGCCGCCTTTACGTTGGCCGTGAAGTGGGGTCTTCTTGAAAAGAATCCCGCCTCGGGGGTGGCACATTACCGCGAGAAGAGCCGTGAGCGTTTTCTCTCGGCAGAGGAATTACTCCGGGCGTTTGAGGTTCTCACCCTGGCCGAAACGGCAGAGGGGTACACGTATTTTGTGGAGTCAGGGACAACGCAGGAACAGCGCACGGTTCGGTGTTCGCCTTTCATCGCAGGCGCGATCCGCTTGCTGGCTCTGACGGGTGCGAGGAAGAACGAGATTGTCACGGCCCGTTGGCAGTGGCTTGACTGGGAGCAATCGCGGCTGGATCTGCCCGACTCGAAGACCGGGAAGAAATCCATCTATCTCCCCCGTGAGGCGATCGAAGTCTTGCGCGGCCTGCACGCGATCCGTACCGGCGAGTGGATTATCCCCGGCAAGAAGGGGCCCGCCACGGGCGTTTCAATCGCATGGGATCTCGTCCGTGAGGCGGCGGGTTTGCCCGGCGTACGGCTGCATGATCTGCGCCACAGTTACGCATCGTTCCTGATTGCCAGAGGGATGTCTCTTCCGTTTGTCGGGAAACTGCTGGGCCATACGCAGACCGCCACCACGCAGCGCTACGCGCATCTGGCCGATGATCCGCTGCGAGTGGCGGTAACCTTGATGGATGATGTTCTTGCCGAGGGACGTTCTGCAGCAAAAAAGAGCGGGTAAAGTGTGTCCCTTATTTGTAAAACGTGATCCGCATGATAGTCCTCAGGGTACTTACGGTTCAGCGAACCTGGCTGATGGTGGTCTGATCTGTCCGACAGGAATTGAATAGATCCATTTACATGCCCGCAGCGACGATGACGGTGTCATGGAATCTGCATGTCGTGCGAGCCAACGAACGTATAATTCCTGGTGAGTTTGTATTGTAGCGTACTCTGCTGGACCATGAGTCTGCGCCATTCCTGATTGCATGGGAATGTTTCTCCCGTTTGCAGGGAATCCTCTTGTGTTGTGCAAATTGATCCTGAAACGCTCTGGGATGTGGTCAATACAAAGAAAAAACGAAGATATTGCGAAAGAAAGGTGGAGTATAATACGGTTCCAGCGAAAATCCACTTGGAGGAGTAATACAATATCTTGTATCTATAAATGCGCGAGAAATAAAAGAATAGCACTGGAGGGCTACCAAAGGAACTATTGATAATGCGTAAGTTGCTGGATGGACATGTGTAGAATTTCATTGCATAACGACATCTTGGGAAGTACTATATGTTGTGGTGGGGTAAAAAAAGGAATGCCCGGTTACTGGTGGAACAGCAACCGGGCTCGCCCTACCGGGCTTGGCCCAAACCTAAATCCCTGGCACAGGACAACGAAAGGGCACCAAATTACTATGACAAATGGCCGTGGAAAACCGCAACAGAATTCTGCAACAAAACCCAATTTCCCATCCGACGAACCCTGTTCCCCCCGCCTGTTGACCGAGCATGAGGCCGCTGCTTTGCTGGCCGTCTCGGTGAAAGCTCTGCGCAATTGGCGGTATAACGGCATGGGCCCTCGTTTCTACCGGTTGGGCGGGGCCCGGCATGGCGCGGCTCGGTATGATCAGCGTTCGATCCAGGAGTGGCTTGACGGCCGATTGTTGAGAAACACCGGCCAGACGGTCCCATCCGTGGAGATCTAGCCATGACTCCACAGATAACCACAGAAGCCCGTCCTGACACGCTCGTGGCGGGAGATGTTGATATATCTGCCCGGGAGCGAGGGTATTCCGAAAGCCAGATTATAGCCGGTGCCGAAAAGTTGGCTCGGAGTGGCGAATCAGAGTCAAGCATTTTGTCCGCAATGGAAACAATGCGGTGTCGCTTACCAGCGCCTGTCACGAATGCGCGGCTCTCGGATCTGATACAACAGGCAAAGGTGGCGACCACGTCCGCCCAAACGGAAACGGTTTCAAATACTGTTTCGGTGGGTGCTGGCGTAAGCGACGAAACAAATGCGCCGCTGATAATCCCCGTGTCCCATGACGAATCGGAAATGGTTCGCGCCGTTATTGCGGGTCTCGCATCCGAGAAACGCTTGTTTCAGCGGGGAAACCGTCTGGTACTTGTGCAGGAAACGCCGGAACCGGAAGGCTCTGTGCGGCGGTTTGGTACGATCCACATTGCGCCGATCAATCTCCCCAATCTGCGCGAACGTATTTCGAGGCGATGCCGTTTTGTGAAAGTGGAACATCGTTCCGGACGTACGCCGCAGGAGTATGAGGTTGGAATTCCGGGACACGTTCCCGCGATGGTTCTGGATCGTGCCCAGTGGCCGGGAATCCCTGTCTTGCGCGGTATTGCGCAACATCCGGTTTTTGTCCGTGGCCGGGTGTTGCATGAATTCGGCTATGATCGGGAGAGCGGCCTGTTTGTCGCGGGCGATTGCCGGTTGAACGTGTCAGAATCCCCAACTCAAGCGGAAGTGGAAAAGGCTGTTCGCAGTCTGCGCTACATCGTTCAAGACTTCCCGTTGCGCGATCCCTCCCACTTTTCGTCCTTTGTGGCGGTGGTGCTTTCTGTTCTGGCGCGGCATGATATTCACGGGCCGGTTCCCCTGTTCCTGATTGACAAGACAACGCCCGGGTGTGGCGGTTCCCTGCTTGCGGACGTGATCGGGCTGATCGTCTCGGGTGCGCCGATGCCACGCGTACCACAACCGGGGGATGACGATGAAATGAGAAAGCGTATCACGGCGATTCTATTGGCCGGGGACGAAACCGTCCTGATTGACAACGCCACACACGGGATAGGCGGATCGGCTCTGGATGAACTTCTCACGGCGGAAGTCTGGCGGGATCGGGTTTTGGGCAAGTCGGAAATGACTCAAGAACTCCCTGCCACAACCGTCTGGAGTGTGACAGGAAACAACTTGAGCGTGATCGGCGATTGTGTGCGGCGCGTGATGCCCATTCGTATCGAATCGCGTGAGGAGCGGCCTGAGACGCGAACCGGGTTCAAGATTCCCGACTTGAAAGCCTTTGTTCGGGAGAAACGCGGGAGTCTGCTCTGCTCTGCCATGACGATCCTGCAAGCCTACCAGCGGGCCGGACTGCCGGACATGCACCTGACGCCGTGGGGTTCCTTTGAGTCGTTTTCGGCCCTGATACGGAATGCCATTGTTTACGCTGGGTTGCCTGACCCCGCAGACGCCCGCGCCTACCTGCTTTCTCTCGGGGACCGGTCCCGGAACTCCGCCGGAGATTTGCTCGAACACCTGGAGCGCATCTTCGCCCGAAGATTGTTCCAGGTGCGGGATGTGGTTCGAGCCGCGGAAATGGGGGACGATGATCTGCGCGATGTGATTGAGGAAAACGGCTGGCTCGACAAGGGTAGGGTCAACCCCCGCCTGCTGGGGTACGGCCTTAAACGCCTGGTCGGGCGCAATATCCGGGGACGTTGGCTTGAACATGACACCGTCAACCTGAACGCCAATCGTTTCCGAATTGTGGTCGGCGAATGACAGCAGAGAAGGGGGGAGAAATCGGATGTATCGGTTTGGGGAGACCGATAGCAATATATGAATTGAATTCTCTCTCTAGTCTAAAACAACCGATACATCCGATACATCCGATAGATCCCAATCGTGCCGGATAAACAGGAAAGAACAAACGAGAACAGGAAGGAACTACGTGACTTTCAGCGGTGGTGCGGTATTCTCTGGAATCCTTGACGCCCTCACAGCTTCGGTTGGCGGATGTCTGGAGTCTTGATGTGTGTTTTCGCTTCGCAGGTTTTATCTCCGGGTCCCTGTTCGATTTTCTCAGCTTCGCGGATGACTATAAAATCGCCGATGAATAGTGGATTCTAAAACCAGCAGACACAGCCCCTATCTATCAACTAACCATCCTTAACGACAGTTTGGTCTGGCTTCTGTAAGAACTCACCCGTCCACTGCTTTCCTGCGCTGCATACAGGACGGTGCCAAGTACCTCTCAAAAGTTATCCCCGGCAAGGGGAAAGCCTCTACACCCTCCAACAGTCCGGCCAATTCCGAGTAATCAGACGCTTCCGCCCCCGGAATGGAGGAACGACGGTCACTTCCAGGTAGGACGACTGGGATGAGAAAGAGGACCTGGCCGTCCGCTGCCCGGAATGCGTCAAATACTACACCGCTCAGATTCACGTCACCGTGCCGGGTATCACGTTTCCGCCCATGTTCAACACCAAAGGCGCGGAAACGGGACGCAAGGACGACCAGGGCAAACTCCGATACGACCTCATACCCACGGAAGCCCTGGAGGCCCTGGCTTCCGTTCTCACCTACGGCGCCAGGAAGTACAAACCCGAAGGCTGGAGATGGGTCGAAGACGCCAACAGCCGCTACTACGCCGCCCTCATGCGACACCTCGAAGCCTGGCGCCAGGGCGAACACCAAGACCCGGAATCCGAACTGCCCCACATGGCCCATGTACTAGCCAACGCCACATTCCTGCTCTGCCTGGGGGCCGACCATGAACATTGATCCCTACAGTTTCTTCATCGGCGTATTGAGTTGCGCCGTCGGCCAAATCGTCGGCGCCACATTCCTGCTCTGCCGGGAGGATGCCGCATCGTGAAACACCTGCTCAAAATCCTGGCTCTCACCGTCATCATGCCCATCCTCATCATCCTGGTCGTTATACACGACCTCATCAAAGGAGACGAACAATGAGTGACCATTTCACACCCCTGCCCCTTGTGTGCTTCCACCACACCGCCGAACCATCCCTGGCCATGCGCCCACACGGTCTCACCCCCGAGCACATCCAGAATCTGCGCGACTACTACCTGGACGAACTCGGGTGGACCTACACCCCCCACGCCTTTGTGGATGACAACAAGGTCCACATCATGGGGGATCTGCGCGTCCGGGGAACCCACGCCAAGGCGTTCAACTACACCTCGATCGGAATTGAAGTCCTGGGCAACTACGACGAGGAAGACCCGACAACGGGCCGCGGACTCAAGTGCTGGACCAACGCCATCCTGTTCGCCCAAATGCTTGGCTACTCCCCCAAAGACGTTCGATTCCACCGGGACGACCCCACCACACAAAAGACATGCCCTGGCGAACTGGTGACGGTCGAGTGGTTCTTTGGGTTGTGGGGGATGCTGGAAGGCCGGCGCGAGGAGGATCTGATATGACATTCTCCCTTTCCATCTACGGCTACGAAGGCGACCACTGCAACCTCTGTCCCTGGAAAAGCCCAGACAGGCGCCGCTGTAACCTCTTCAATGCGGTCATCTCCTACAGTAGCCGACGCTGTAAACGCTGCCGAGAACTGGAGCAGAAAATGACAACCGGCCAACCACTCACCTCGATCCAGAACGTCGAGGACCCGGCCACCCAACTCGACGCCCTGATGGCGGATAATATGCAGGACCGACTGGCGAAGTACCTCGACGAGTGTAAACTCACCCAACGTGAACGCAATGTCCTCATCATGCGCTTCGGTCTGGACGAACAAGAACCCCGCACATTCGATTACATCGCCAAACTGCACCACGTCACCACTGAAAGAATACGCCAAGTATTCATGAAAGCGATAGCGCGTATGCAAATACCATATCGCGCCAAAAAACTCAGAAAGGATCTTGGATTATGAAACCCGAACTCTGCAACTTCGGACGCGCCCTGCAACAGCTCAAGGATGGTCTTCCAGTCCGCCGCGCCACCTGGTCACCCTGGAAAACCATTCGCCTTCAAACCCCCAACAATAAAAGCCTCATGACCCAACCCTACCTCTACATCGAGTATCTCCCGCGCCACCCCGGATTCCCGTTCGGCGCCCGAGTCCCCTGGACACCCACCCAGATTGACCTGATGGCCGAAGACTGGGCCATCATCGAGAATGAGGAGACCGACCATGAGTGACACACTGGACCTGCTCAAACGACTCTCCACCGCCGCGCGGATCTATCTCCACGCAACCAACCCCCGAAACAACGTCCCCAGAAGCGTCGTCATAGCCGATCGTGACGCACTCCTGGTCATGCTGGCCGAAACCGACCACGCCATCTTCAACAGAAAGGAAACGGAATCATGACCTACAGCATCCGACCCCTCCAATGGGAAAAAAGCGACGAGGGCCACGAACAAGCCCAATGTGATCTGCTCTTCGGCCTCAGAGCCATAATCTGTGATGAAGACGTCATCCTCGAGAATGGCGCCCAGGTCACACAATACTTCTGGGCTATTTCAGACTATGAGGATGCTGTGATTCTGCGAATCCCACACACTGGGAACTTTGACACGGTGGAAGACACCAAACATCAGTTCGAGTTGTTCTACCTCTCCGAACTCCGCAAACTTCTCACAATCACAAGGGAGAAAGTATCATGATGGCCAACACCAACGAACTCATCCACTGCCTGGAAACTTTGATTGACCTCTGGAAAAGCGAACACGAGCCATCCCTGAAACGGGGGTGGACACACACAACGATCGTCGCAGCCGAAAACGCCATCGCTGTAGCCAGAAGAGTGGAGAAACTCCCGTCCAACGTCAGATTGGCCGAGACCATCCGGGACGACTCCACCCAGGAAACCACCTGGCCGGAAAGGGAACCGGACGAACCCGACTGCGCCGCCCTCCTCACCGCACTCCAAGCCCTGGTCGAAAGCGCCCCCGTCGCCCTGATGGCACTCACCATCAAACGAAGTTCCAGAATCCGACACGGAATCCCCTTGGACTACAACGAGGCAATCTACGCTCAATCTGATCCATACGAGTACGCCAAACTCTGCCTGGACATCTACGGGCCGGCGCCAGGAAGACCGAAATTCCAAATCTGACCAACCGTTCATTTCTGAAAAACCAGACCCCCGGCTGCTCATTTTTGGGTAGTCGGGGGTTTTTGGCCCACTTACCCCCCTTTTTTGGCCCACTTGTGGCCCACTTTAAAAATGAAGTGGGCCACCTCCAAAAGCAAAAGACACAATCATCCACAAGCCACTGGCCCACTTGGCCCACTAAAAACCCCCAAACCTATACACGTAACACGTACACACATACACGCACACGCGCATACACATAATACACCTATTTATTTTTTCTTGTGTGGAGATTTGAAGAAAAAGTGGGCCAAGTGGGCCACCCTATGTAGAAGAATAAGAAAATCAGTGTTCTACGGGTGGCCCACTTCACTTTTCAAAGTGGGCCACAAGTGGGCCAAGTGGGCCACTTACGAAAGTTTTGCGAAAATTCAGACCGGAATCCCCATTTTTCCACCCTTTGGGTCCCATCAGAGATCCTTTTTAGGGGTAGCCCCCTCCCACCACCACAAACCCATTGGAATCCACCCCCGAAACCCCCTCAAATCGTTGAACGCAGCCTCACTGTGCCACGATCTATGGTCAGCGCGTGTACAGGAGCCTGTTTTCCGGAGATCGGGTGTCCTGGGCGAAAGGGAATGTAAAGAAATTTCAGACGCAATGACCGAAAGGCGACCGAAAGGCGACCGAAAGGGCAGACGGGCCTCCCCTCCCCCCTCTATTTTTCTGCTTGGGGTGTTTTATACTCTACGGTCGCCAAGGGGTCGAACTTCCGGAAAGGGGTGTACCCCCCGCCCTCCTCCCCTCTGCCCTTGCCGACCGACCACGACCATTCGTAACATGCCAAACATTTACCGATGTGCTTATAGGGAGGGAAGGTCGATGCACGTGTTGGCCATCCACCAGGCGTGAAACAGCCCAACCTCCTACCGATTTTTTGAGAGGAACCGCAACCACCACTGCAACCCCAACCAAATCAACCTTTTGTGATATTCCCCAACTTCGTTAAATGATGATTTGACGAAGTTGGCAACCCGTCACACCGCATTCGGTTTGTGAAGTTTTTTCCCGATGGGTTTTTCAGGTTTGTCTTACGTTGACGTAACACCTCGTCATCCCTTCCACTCTTTTCCTCTCTCTCGCTCATACGCCTACCCACGGTGTCGCGTCGAGCCTCCCAGGGAACAGGTGTGCTTCGCGTGTTGGGCATCTTTTTTCCCGGAAAGGGGGATTGAATCATGAAACAGCAGACGCTGTTGCTCGACACCCGCCCTCGTCACTACTACGACGAGGAGCACGAACGTGAGAAAGCTGTGGGGCCCCGGACGGATTTTGAATTTGACGGGTTTGACGAGGAAGAAGGGGGAGATTCTCTATGACTCGGAACTTGTACGTCATCAAAGTCCACCGGACGTATCGGACGTGCGGCTACACCCTGGAGATGGACGAGACCGTCTATGACCGTCAGAAGCGGGAATGGATGGTGGGGATCCCCGGGGGCGAGGCCAAGGCGATTGTGAGGCGTTTGAATCAGAACCCGGTGTGGAAACCGGAGGACGTCGCGCCGCCCCGGTACTTCGCGAGACTGTGCGAGAGGAGGTGTCTGAGATGATGAAGCTCACTCAGGAAGAACACCGCGCCGTCTCGATCTGGCTGATGGAAACCCGGTGGCAGGCGGTGATCCGGCAGGACCAGGTACTGGCTCGGGAACTGGAACACGTTCGCCGGGTATTGCGGACACCCGAGAAATGGACGCCAGAACAGATCGAGTGGATCAGGAGGGCGAAAGATGAAACCGTATCCCTTCATCAGTGATCCCTTCCTTCGCCAGCAACTGGAATTCTTTCTCAAGGCCCCGCCGGTGAAGCAGGCGGAGGTTCTGGGATGTCTGGCGCTCTATGCTCAGAACTACAAAGTGGCGGTGGACGGTCTGAGCCATCTCAATCGCGGCCTGGAAGTGGACCGGGACCGGTGGAAAACCTGGTTCGAGGCCGCGGAGCAAGACATCAGGCAGCAGAATATGATCATCGCGACACTCAAACGACAACTGAAAGGAGAAGTAGCATGATTCACGACGAGGATATCGAAATGAGTGAACTGGGCAACCCGGACCGGATCGGGAGGTACTGCTACCGCATCCACTCCGAGGATGAAGTCAGCGTCTGGACAGACGAGGAGAACTGGTTTCTGGAAGGACCGGAAGCCTGGTCCGTGATCGACGCCATTGAGGGAGCCGAGATGATGGAGGACGAAAGACAGGGTACCGAACTGCTTGACGAGTTTTTCAACACCGCGCTTTCCTGATTTTCAATCCCATTTCCCATCCAACCCGCGAGGCGGTTCCGGCTGCTTCGCGGGCATTTCTTTTGATCCGCCTGAGCGGGTCCGAATATGGAGGTGTACCATGAGCAACGCAGCCGTCGAGAAGTGCATGCAGGAACTTATCCGCCTGATGGAGGCGGGGACTATCCCCTGGAGGAAGACGTGGTTCACCCGGAAGTGGGGCGTGGCCCGCAATGGCGCCACCAACCGCCGCTACACGGGCATCAACACCATTCTGCTTTCCACGAATGACTTCACCGATCCCCGGTGGGTCACGTACAACCAGATCAAAGCGTTGAGTGGGCATGTGAAGAAGGGGGAACACGGAACCCCGATTGTGTTCGCGAAGCATGCTCCGAAGAAGGGAGAAGACGAGTCGGACCCGAAAAACTGGTTCCACTTCCTCCGGTACTACCACGTGTTCAACGTCGAGCAGACGGACGGGTGTGATCTCCTTCCCCTGCCGCCCCCGGAGACCCGGGAAAACACACCGGTCGAGGCGGCGGAAGGAGTTGTGGCGGGAATGCCGAATCCGCCCCAGATCCTGCACCAGGGCGACCAGCCCTGCTACGCGCCCCTGGCGGACAAGATCTTCATACCGCCCATCGAGCGCTTCACGTCGAGCGAGGAGTACCACAGTACCCTGTTCCACGAACTGACCCACGCGACGGGCCACAGCAAGCGGCTGAACCGCCCAGGCGTGATGGCGAGCAACAAGTTCGGCAGCCTGGACTACGGCAAGGAGGAACTGGTGGCCGAACTCGGTGCGGCGTTCCTCTGCGCCCGGTGCGGCATCGAACAGCCGATCCTGCCCAACGCTGCGGCCTACCTCCAGAACTGGCTCAAAACCATCAAGCAGTCCCCCAGCCTCCTGGTCTCCGCAGCGTCCCTGGCGCAGAAGGCCGTGGACTTCATCTCCGGCGTAAAAAGCGTCGAAGAGGAGGAAGCCGCATAGAGTTCAGCCAGAGGGTGTCCTCTCACTCCAAAGACCCGGGCGTCGGTCCTCAAAAGGCCGGTGCCCGGCCTATACATCACCACCCGTCTCGTCATGTTTTTGGGTGGACTCTGTCTGCGGAAAGTCATACTATCCCTCTTAGTTTCAGAGAACAAGGGACACAAATCCGTGTGGTTGGGGAGAACACAGGAATGAGAATAGAGAGAACCATGGGTGATAAAGAAATATCGGTTGCTTGGAAGCGGTGTCATAAGAGGGTTCTGTTCCTGATCGCGTGGGGAGTCTTTCTGCTCTGTACCGCCAATGCGCAGGCGGCATCGGTTTATCGGGTGAAATCCGACGCGGCTGCGGGAGGCGACGGTTCTTCCTGGGAAAAAGCGTTCGGAACCCTGCAAGACGCTGTGAACACCGCTTCGTCGAGGGGCGGCGGTGAAGTGTGGGTAACCTCGGGAACCTATGTCAGTACGGGAACCCAGGTTGTCAGCATCCCAGCTCAAGTCCAGGTCTATGGTGGGTTCACCGGGACGGAAACCGTACTGACGGATCGAAATCCAACCGCGAATCAAACGGTTGTTGACGGACAGGGAAGTCGTCGGGGGGTGAATAATGCGGGTCTTCTGGACGGATTTACCGTACAAAACGGCAGCTCCTCCTCCGATGGCGGCGGCGGGATTTACAACTCGTACGGCACGGTGACCTACTGCACGGTGACGGCGAACTCCACAACTGGCTTTGGCGGCGGGATTTACAACTACGGGACGGTGACCAACTGCACAGTGATGAGGAACTCCGCAAAGCAAGGCGGCGGGATTTACAACTCCGGCTCGGCGACGAACTGCACGGTGACGAACTGCACGGTGACTGCGAACTCCGCATACGAAGGCGGCGGGATTTACAACAATTACTACCATTACTACGGCACAGCGACAAACTGCACGGTGACGAACTCGATTGTCTGGTGTAATGATACATCCGACATTGTGGGTCCCCTTGTCAAGGTCACCTATTCCTGTTTTGGTGAGGCTTCAGATACCAACCACAATCTGCGGGCCAACCCGCGATTTGTTTCCACGGTGGGCGACGACCCGCAGAAGTGGGATTTGCGCCTACAGGCCAATTCTCCCTGCATTGACGTTGGAAACGTAGCCATTCCGAGCCTGCCAACGACGGATCAGGTAGGCAATTCTCGTCCAGGAGGTGACGGATTGGTGGACATGGGGGTCTATGAAAGTCCCGACGCCTGGACGCCTGGGGTAGCCACGCCGGTGGTGCTTTATGTTTCGCCCTTGGGCAATGGTTCCACGGGACAGGATTGGGCCCATGCGCTTCAGACCATCACCAGCGCGACTCAAGCCATCCAATCAGACCTCAAATCCAGCGACGATCTGTATGAAATTCGGGTAGCGGCTGGGACGTACCGCGAGGGGCATGAAATCGTTTTACCTGGCCGAGTAAGCCTCATCGGCGGATGGTCGGGCAATATTTCCAATCCTGGGGAGCGGGATGTGACGCTTTTTAAAACCGTGGTGGATGGGGAGAACGCGTATCGCTGCGTTCGGAATTACGGTCTCTTCGACGGTTTTACTATGCAGAATGGAAAAGTCAGCGATTTCGGCGGCGGGATTTACAATTTCGGCACGGTGACGAACTGTACAGTGACGAGCAACTCCGCAACTGGCTTTTACGGCGGCAACGGAGGCGGGATTTACAATTCCGGCACGGTGACGAATTGCACTGTGATGGGAAACTCTGCAAGTTGCAACGGCGGCGGGAACGGGTACGGCGGCAGCGGCGGCGGGATTTACAATTCCGGCACAGTGACGAACTGCACGGTGACGGCGAACTCCGCAACTGGCTCCAGCGGCAGCGGCGGCGGGATTTACAATTCCGGCACAGTGACGAACTGCACGGTGACGACGAACTCCGCAACTGCCTCCGGTGGCGGGATTTGGAATTCTCCCGGCACGGTGACCAACTGCACAGTGACGAGGAACTCCGCAAAGCGAGGCGGCGGGATTTACAACGCCTACGGCACGGTGACAAACTGTACAGTGATAAGGAACTCCGTAACTGGCTCTTACGGCGGCAGCGGCGACGGGATTTACAACAACGGCACGGTGACGAACTCGATTATCTGGCGCAATGGCTCCTCAGACATTGTGGGTTCCCTCGCCAAGATAACCTATTCCTGCTTTGGCGAGGCCTCGACTGAGAACACCAACCACAATCTGCGAGTCAACCCGCGATTTGTTTCCACGGTGGGCGACGACCCGCAGAAGTGGGATCTGCGCTTGTTGGCCGATTCTCCTTGTATTGACACCGGAACCACGGCAACGCAAGATCTGCCAATGACGGATCAGGTAGGCAATTCTCGTCCAGGAGGTGACGGATTGGTGGACATGGGGGCCTATGAAAGTCCCGACGCTTGGACGCCTGGGGTAGCCACGCCGGTGGTGCTTTATGTTTCGCCCTTGGGCAATGGTTCCACGGGACAGGATTGGGCCCATGCGCTTCAGACCATCACCAGCGCGACCCAGGTGGTCCAAACTGGCTACGATCTCTATGAAATTCGAGTAGCGACTGGAACGTACCGTGAGGGGCGTGAAATCGTTTTGCTTGGCCGGGCAAGCCTCATCGGCGGATGGTCGGGTAATATTTCCAATCCTGGGGAGCGGGATGTGACGGTCTATAAAACCGTGTTGGATGGAGAGAACGCGTATCGCTGCGTTTGGAATTACGGCCTTCTCGATGGACTGTGGGTTCAGAATGGATCTGGTACGAATGCATCTAAAGATGGCGGCGGGATTTACAACTCAGGCACAGTGACAAACTGCACTATGACGAGCAACTCCGCAACTGGCTTCGGAGGTGGAATTTACAATTACTCTGGTACGGTGACGAATAGCACTATGACGAGCAACTCCGCAGTCGTCGGTGGCGGGATTTCCAACTTCCTGGGCGCGGTAACCAACTGCACAGTGACGGGAAATTCTGCAACTGGCAGCGGCGGTGGGATTTCCAACTCCGGTACGGTGACCAACTGCATTGTCTGGCGCAATACCGCCACCGACATTGTCGGTAGCCTAAATAGCGTCACCTATTCCTGCTTTGGTGAGGCTACTGCAGATAATCACAATCTGCGGGCCAGCCCGCAATTTGTTTCCACAGAGGGTGACGACCCGCTGAAGTGGGATTTGCGTCTGCGGGCTAGTTCTCCTTGCATTAACGCCGGAACTATGGCGGTTCCCAATCTACCGGCGACCGATCTGTTGGGCACCCCCCGCGTACAAGGAGGGGGAGTGGACATGGGTGCATACGAGACCCCGACGCAATTGTCTCTGATGGTTGAGACCAATCCGGTCAACATCTGCACTGTATTACAAGTGCCGGATCAGGCTACTTACATGTACGGTACAACGGTGACACTGACGGCGATACCTAAGGAAGGGTATCATTTTACTGGCTGGACAGGCAATGTCAACAGTTTGATGAATCCACTGATTGTGACCATGGATTCGACAAAGACGTTGACGGCTAACTTTACGATCAACGAATACAGTCTGACTGCAACCGCCGTGAACGGTTCGGTGGTGAAGTCGCCAGAGCAAGTCGCCTATAAGCATGGCACAACGGTCACCTTAACCGCCACGCCCGCCGCTGGGTACCATTTCATAGGTTGGAGTGGTGCGACGACCAGTACGGCCAATCCGTTGGATACAGTGATGGACTCGACCAAAACGCTCACGGCAAACTTCGCAATCAATGAGTACGCTCTGACGGTCGAAGCGGAGCATGGTTCGGTGGTGAAGTCGCCAGAGCAGGTCGCCTATACGCATGGTACAACGGTCACCTTGACCGCAACGCCCTCGACCGGGTACCACTTCACCGGGTGGAGCGGTGCGACAACAAGTACCCTCAATCCGCTGGATCTCGTGATGGACTCGACGAAGACGTTGACGGCAAACTTTGCACTCAACGAATACGCATTGGTGGTTGAAGCGGTACATGGTTCGGTGACAAAGTCACCCGATCAGACGAGCTATACCCACGGCACAACGGTTTCGTTGACCGCAACGCCCGCAACGGGGTACCACTTCACCGGGTGGAGCGGTGCGACTACGAGTACCCTCAATCCGTTTGTGGTGGTGATGGACTCGACAAAAACTCTGACAGCTCATTTTTCTATCAATGAATATGCGTTGACGGTTACGTCTGATCCGCCCCACAGTGGGACGGTGGCGAAGTCGCCGGAGCAAGTCGCCTACGCGCATGGCACAACGGTCACACTGACCGCAACGCCCTCGACCGGGTACCACTTCACCGGGTGGAACGGTGCTACGACAAGTACCCTCAATCCGCTGGATCTCGTGATGGACTCGACGAAGACATTGACGACAAACTTTGCACTTAACGAGTATGCCTTGGTGGTTGAAGCGGTACACGGTTCGGTGACAAAGTCACCCGATCAGGCGAGCTACACACATGGCGCTAAAGTGACACTGACCGCGACACCAGCGGAGGGGTACTATTTCACAGGATGGAGTGGCTCTACAACGAGTACCCTCAACCCGCTGGTGATGACCCTGGATTCGACCAAAACACTGGCAGCGAATTTCGAGTTCTCGGCTCCGGCGAGCGTGACAGCGGTGGGGAATACCTACAGAGTTCTGGTTAACTGGTCTCCCTTGACGAATGCAAGAGGCTACGTATTGGAGCGGATGGCGAGTACATCGAACACATCGCCCGTTATTTGGACGCTGGGTTCGGTGACGGAGTTTGCCGATGATATAGCAGTGCCGGGCGTCGTGTATTCGTATCGGGTCGCGGCATTGGACGATGCGGGTAATTCGGGAACTCCGAGCGAAGCGGTGACAGCTTCGGTGACGCCCGAGGCGGGCGTGGCAGTCAACTATAAAATAACGGCCAAAGGGTACTCGCTGGTGCGTGATAAGGCCAACAACCTGACATTCACAGGCTCTGTTCCCGGCACGATCAAGATCATGCGGCTCAAGACAGTACCCTCGAACACTGTGGACGACCCGGCCAAGGGCATTTACTACCTGGCGAGTCTGGACCAGGTACCCACGCTGGAGATCAATGGCGACGTGAAGACGTTGGCGTTCGACGTGCCTGTTTACTCGCTTGATGCCTCGGGCTCGATTATGTCGGTCTCGGCCAAGTCGGTCACGTTCCTGAAGGCTCGTGAGTTCGGTGCAATTTCGATCATGGCAACGAAACCTTCCGAACAAAGTCTCTATGCGCGTATGTTCATTGAAATGACGGGAACGTCATCGGTTCCAGTGACAATCAAGGTCGCAGGGGCGGTGGTCGAGGCAATCGGTTCGACGACAGGCGTGGGACAGCCCGTGAAGTTACTTAGTGTGGCGTCGAAGCCCTACAAGAACGAAGTGGGGTTTAAAAAGACAAGCCTCGGCGCGGTGGGTTCACTACCGAAGGTGGTGGCTGAAGTCGCGGGAACGCCTGCGCCGCAGAGCGAGGCAACGCCGTGCTCAATCCAGGGAAGCATGCTCAAGTCGGTGACGGTTTCGGGCGGCCCGATCGTGGCGGATGAGATGATCGGCCTGATCGACAAGGTGACGGTGGCGGGCGGTAACCTGCGCTGCGGCCTGATCCAGTCGGGCAAGGACCTCGTACTCCTGCAGGCGACGGCGAAGAAGGGTGTGGGCGGCGCGGTTGGCACGGCAGGCAAGCCTGGGCAAATGACCGTGCAGGCCCAACCCAACAGTAAGAGCATGGCCATCGCAAAAGTCTCTGGCCAGACGGGGGTGTCGGGTATTTTCCACGCAGGTTACGATGCGACGACGGGTAACCCGAACTACAAGGGCGGTATCGCTATCCTGCAGACAAAGGCGCCGTACGTTGTAGAAGGCGCGGCGTTCCTTGATCCGGCGCTGGTGACGAAGATGAAGGTGTTGCCGAAGACACCGGCACAGCAGATCGAGATTAACCCTGCTTTTCCGTAAAAATGGGACAGTACTCCTGAGGGAAAACGATCGAGCAACGGAACAAAACGATATTAAGAACTTTGGGGAGAAGCCTGGGGACGGGTTTTCTCCCCAAAGTTCTTTTTGAAGTCTTTTTGAGACCAATTCCCATTTCCTTTTAGTAATTGTGGGTGGACATTTCCGGGCGGTGGCGATACCATCTTCTGGTTGCTGTATTAGAAAATTGGAAAGATGAATCGTCGAGAATGAATACGATAGTTTCTTGACCAGGCGAAGGAGAACGAGAAATGACTGGTGTTCCAGTGTGGCGTGCGTGGGTAAAGATACTGCTGGTTTTAGCCCTTGTATTCATCATGGCGAAAACGGGCAGTTGGGCCGAAGCCCCCTCTGGCCCGTTGTACGTATCGGGCGAACTCATCGTCAAGTATCGTCAACCCATGACGCTAAAGTCGAATTCTTCGACAGGGGACACTCGGACGGAGGTTTCGGCTTCCCGTTCCCCTTGGAAATTGTCAGCGGAGCAATCCTCCCGTACCGCCTCGCTACGCGCGCTGGACCAACGCTTCGGTCTGTCTGCCGTGACACCGGTCTTTCACGGAGGCGCGATATCGGCTACCGGTACCGGAATAAACGGGCCGGATGAAACGAAATCTTCCACAGCAAACAGCAACACTCCAGCCGCCAATTCCTCTTCCACCCCTCAACCTTCCGCCTTCCTTCTTTCCTTCGACCCTTCAACCGACTTGGAGGCGGTTCAAGCGGCCTATTCCGCCGACCCGAACGTCCTTTATGCCGAGCCCAACTATCTCGGCTCGCTCTGCTACACACCCTCCGACCCGCTCTACGCCCAAACGAGCGCGGACCTGAACCTCGTCGGTATGCCTGCCGCGTGGGATGTACAGGCGAGCGCGGGTGGCTCAGCCCCCGTGGTCGTTGCCGTCATTGACTCTGGTATTGAAAGTTACCATCCCGATCTTGCTCCTGCGCTGGATTTGGCCAATTCGTGGAACTTTGCCGACAATAACGCTGTCATTCAGGACGATACTGGGCACGGCAGCCGCGTAGCAGGTATTATCGCCGCCGCAGCCAACAACGGAGAAGGCATCGCAGGAATAGCGAACGGTTGCGCGATCCTGTCACTCGACGTAGCCACCAGTTCGGGCGTCATCACTGCGGCCAACGTGGCTTCCGCCATCAACTGGGCCGTTGCGCGCGGCGCAAAGGTTATCAACCTCAGCCTGCGTTTCAGCGCCGAAAGTCAGACCCTGCGCGATGCCTGCAACGCCGCCTACGATGCGGGTGCGTTGCTGGTCGCCGCCGCAGGCAACGAAAATCAGGGTGACGCGCCCGTCTATCCCGCTTCCTACGAGAGTGTGCTCGGTGTCGGGGCGGTGATGGACGACGGCTTCACCCGCGCGCCTTGGAGTAACTTCAACGGTAACGCCCTCGGCACGGGTAGTAAGATCGTGGATCTGGCCGCGCCCGGTACGACGATTTTTTCCACCATTCCCGGTTCGCAGTACAACGGCACCTACGGCAGCGGCACCAGTTTTGCAGCGCCGATGGTGGCGGGTGTCGCCGCGTTGCTCCAGGCCAAGTATCCCGATCAGTCCGCCGCTGCCATCCTCGACCATATTCTTTCCACCTGCGCTCTTTCTTCCGCTGGGGGACAGGAAGGAAATCTGGGTCATGGCCGCCTCGACGCCGCTGCCGCGCTCCAAACCCCCATGAATCCCCGCGTTGTCATCCGCTCCGTCGCCGTGGATGACAACAAATCCTACGACGACGACAACGACGGGGACGGAGCGCTCGACAAGAACGAAACCGCCTGTCTCATCGTCACCCTCGCCTCGGAAAAAGCCGCTGCTCGCAACGTTTCCGTCACGCTTTCCACGGCGGATACCGATATCAGCCCCATTGCCGATGCCACAGCGGACTTTGGCATGGTCAATCACGGCAAAACCATCGCCAACAGCGCCGACCCCTTCAGCACGGTGACGGTGGCCAATGTAACAGCCACGAAAAAGGTTGCGTTCAACCTCGCCGTTACTGCCGACGGCGGCTATTCCACCAACCTACCTTTCGAACTTCCCATCGAAAACGAACAGGTCGTCTTCGGTGTGAAGAGCAACCAGACCTTCACAAACGCGACAACCTACCATGTCACGGGCAACCTGTCGTTGCGCGGCAACACGGTGATCCAGCCCGGCGCGATGTTCAAGGTTGATCCAGGTGTGGACGTCCGCGCTGACGCCACCTGTAACCTCTCGGCGGTGGGGACCGCAGAGTCTCCCATCGTTTTTACTGTGGCGAAACCGTTCGGCAGCGGGGGTATCTCGGCGGGCAACAACCTTGGGCCGCATACAGAATCAGTCGATTTGGATGCCTATCAGCAGGTGGTTTATGTCTCAGCCTCCACAGGTTCGGATATGACAGGGAACGGATCTCAGGAAAATCCGTGGGAGAGCATCCAATTTGCTCTCAATCAGATCACTGACGCTTCCGAGACGAAGAAATTCGTCCTGCTAGCGGCAGCTGGTTGCTACACCGGGACAGGTGATAAAGTCGTAACGATGAAGAATTATGTGGACGTTTTCGGCGGCTATGAAACGTCAGATTGGTCTCGGGATATTGACGTAAATGTGTCTGTCATTGATGGGGAAAACACAAGAAGTGGAGTTGTGGGCTCTGACAACTCTCACATAGATGGATTTGTTATTACACTGTCGAATGGAAGCGCTGGTGGCGGGGTGTCTTGCGCTGGATCCTTCGAAATTTCGAATTGCATTATTTCTGGAAACATTGCACAAAGAGGCGGTGGCATTCATTGTGGTGGTGGGTCTCCAATGATCAGAAATAATGCAATTTGTGGAAATTTGGCAAATGGTTGGGGGTGGGATGGCGGAGGCGGGATTGATTGTCCTGGCTCTTCTTCAATAATTATAAATAACATTATTTCAGGAAATTCAACATATGGTAATGATGGCGGTGGAGGGATATGCTGCTGGAGTGCCTCTCCGATAATCGCGAATAACGTAATAGCATGGAATTCTTCGAGTACAGAAACTGCTGGCATTTATTGTCGAGATGCCGCAATGCCAATAATAATTAATAATAATATCATGCGCAATTATGGGTATGGCGTGTCTCATGCTTACGACTATGGTAAGCCGATAACTATAGTCAATTGCGTGATACGGGAGAACACAATCGCACAGGTGCTTGGAAGTGCAACTATTCCGACCATTTCATACTGTAATATAGAAGGAAATTGGTCTGGAAGTGGGTCAAACAACATAAGTGCTGATCCATTGTTTTATGGGCCTGTTGTGAGCGGGATGATTAATCGGATGGAATACGATTCTGAATCGCGGCAGACGCTGCTATATGTCCCCTCACCATCACTTCTATCGAATTTTTTGAGCCGACGAGTAATTCGAGTTGGTAAGTTAGCATGTTATGTCACATCAAATACTATTGATACAATCCGGGTATGGGGTGATATTACAGCAAGTCGTTCTGTGTTGTTACCAACATCATGGGAATACTATGACTATCATATAGGATCGTTGTCTCCAAACAGAGGAACCGGCGTTGGCCCTGCAGACACCTCCTATGGGGGGGTACCCATTTTGGATATGGACGGAGAGACTCGTTCTGGTGCTACCTGTGACATCGGAATAGATGAATTCAGCGCGTTGAGTATACCTTCCACAGGTAACTGGGGAAGACTGTGGATCACCGACAGCGCGGCAGGTGCGGTGTTGGACCACATTGTGGTGGAAGAGGGAAAAGGTCTGCTCGTGGAAGGCACGGCGGGCAGCGCGGTTCGCACCTTTCAGGCCTCAAATGGGCCAGGTTACCTGGCCCTTTCTTCTGATGGAACAAAAGTTTTGAACGGACAAGGCAATATTGCCAGATTATGGGACGCGGCGACGGGGGATGAAATCAGGACGTTTGCTCGTCAGGATCTTGATGGACCGCGCGGCGTTGATCTCTCGCCGGATGGAACAAAGGTTTTGGCGGCGGGCGGATGGAGCGAGATGGCGGTATTATGGGATGTCACAACAGGGAATGAAATTCGGACCTTTGCGCATGGGGAAGCGTGTATGCACCACGCGATCTTCTCTCCCGACGGGACAAAAGTCCTGACGGCAGTGGGTTCACTAAAACTATGGGATATAGCGACTGGGAATTTGATTCGTACTTTCAATGGACATTCAAACTGGGTTTGGGCTCTCGCATTCTCCCCGGATGGAACCCGAATTCTGAGTGGGAGTGAGGATAGGACCGCAAAAGTTTGGGATGTGGCGACTGGCAATGTAATTCGCACTTTTGTACATGCGGGTGTTGTTCGTTCTGTTGCCTTCTCTCCTGATGGAACAAAGATTTCAACGGGTAGTGATGGTGAGCGAGTGGCAAAGATCTGGGATGTAGCGACGGGCAATGTGGTCCTCTCCTTTGAACACGCAAACAGTGTCGGTTCTGTCGCTTTTTCGCCGAACGGTACGAAACTTCTGACTGGATGTACTGATGGTACAATCAGACTGTGGGATGTGGCTAAGGAAACTCCTGTTTTGACAAGTTCTGCACAGAACGGCTCTGTCTGGTACGTTGCCTTCTCCAGAGACGGGGCAAAAATTCTTACTGGAGGTAGCGATGGAACAGCCAAACTCTGGAACTCTGGGTTATCTACGGAGGGTCGCCATTTTTCCAACATCCTGGCCCGTTCCAACAGCGATTATGGCATTCAGATGGCTCATGTTATTGCGGAAATTACGGACTCGACGGCCACGCTCAACGGAGGAACCGGGATTGACGCACCGGGACAACCTCTGACCCGCTGTACGGCTGAATGGAACTCCGGCTCGGGCATTGTCGGAACGGCGCTGGAGGCTTGCACCGCTTATGGTAATCTTTCGAATGGATTGAACGGTACGAGCGCTGTGGATTCCTCCTCCGAGTTTAACGGGGGTGACGGGTTGACCGTTACTGCTGGAGCAACGAACAGTGTGGCGATCAACAACCGGGGGCGAGGCATCGTTGCCTCGGGCGGAAACGTGAACAGCTGCGAGGCGACCCGAAACACGGGGCGTGGGCTGGAAATATCGGGTGGCGGGCGCGCTATAGCCTGCGCTGCCAGCTACAACGGTGGCGGGGGGGTAAAGACCGACGGATCTTCGGTGGAGCGTTGTGTGGTTGAAGGGAACACGGGCGTCGGGGTTGCCGGATCGGGTTCCTCGACGCTGCTCAACTCACGGATTCTGGGCAACACGGGCGCGGCCGTCTCGGGAGTTACCTCTGTTCAGAACTGCGCCGTTGCGGACAACGGCCAGGGCATGAGTGGGGCGACGACGGTGGCGAGCGGTTACATCGCGGGCAATACGGGCGATGGGGTGGCCCAAGGCGCGATCAGCAATTCCACAATTGTTGGCAACACAGGTAGCGGTGTCAACGGTTTTGCTTCTCTGGTCAATTCCTGGGTTGTCGGCAATGGGGCCACGGGTGTGGCTTCCTCCGGTGCGGGCGCGGTATCGAATAGTTCTATCTTGGGGAATAGCGGTGTGGGAACGTTGAATATTGCTTCGCTCAACGGTAGCCGTATATACGGTAATGACCGCAAGAATTTCTCGCGCGGGTGGCAGGCACAGGACAGCATAGCGGTGGGGGCGGGCGACCGCAACTTCGAGAACAACTGGTGGGGCGCGGCCAATACGGCGCTCTTGCTGGCCGGGGCCGAGTTTGACAACATGACCTTCCTTCAGGATACATTAGACGGCTCGGGTAACTGGTTGTTCGACGTTTGGCCCTTCCGTGCTGACGCTGCGTCGAGTGTGCCAGATACTGATTTGACCCCCGCCTTCCTGCTTTCTGTGACACCCAACAATGACAATGCCGTGAACGTGGGTTGGACCACCTTCACTCTGACCTTCAGCGAGACGATGGACTTTAACCCTTCCTCGGCCATGTCCATAACATTTGGTTCCACCCCACCGTATGAACAGCGCGTGGTGGAACCGCATCCGGGGTGGATGCCGGACGGGGTGACATGGCGTGGGCGATTCGCCGTCCAAAGTGATACGGGTGATGGGTTGAATCACTTGCGAGTGAGCGATGCCGTTTCGGCGGATGGATTCCTGATTCCGGACGACACATGGCACACTTTCACAATTGACACAAGTGGCAAGGGTGCGGCGAACAATGGTTCGGCTGTCGCAACGGGTGGCAATTCAATGAACCTGAGTTGGACCGACTCTGGCTTGCCCGCAACCACGATGGGCTTTAATGTGCGGCGCAGCGCTACTGGCGCTCCCGGTACCTACCAGAAAGCGAACGCTTCCATTCTGACGGGGACAAACTTTACCGATACCGGTCTGCTTCCTGGAACTTCTTACTTCTATATCGTGGACATGGTGGACGCAGAGAGTAACGCAACGCAGTGGACGCCACCATTCTTTGCGGTAACCGACCCACCGCCACTGACCGGCTCCGTTGTCGTACACGTCACGCCCAATACGGCCAGTTGGAGTTTTACCGATGGGCAGGGAGGTGTGCATAGTGGCACGGGAGAAGCAACGGTAAGCGATGTGCCTGTTGGCGAGATAACTTTAACGTGGAATCCGATGGTCGGCTACACGACACCCTCTCCCAATCCCGCCACACAGACATTGGCAAAAGATGGAGCCGTTACGTTTACAGGCGTGTACACAATCAACACGTACGTGTTGACAACTTCTGCGACAAATGGCTCGGTTACTCGTTCTCCGAACCTGGCAACCTACCCGCACGGTACCACTGTAACCCTGACAGCGGTGCCTGCGGTGGGTTACTACTTTTCAGGCTGGACGGGAGATGTCACCACGGAGACAAATCCACTGGTCGTGACGATGGATTCGAATAAAACGGTCGAGGCTAATTTTGCGATCTATACGTTCAACGAGTACGCGCTGACGGTTGAGGCTGTACATGGCTCGGTAGCGAAGTCACCAGACCGCGCGGCCTACGTCGAAGGTACGACGGTGACTCTGACCGCAACACCTGCGGTTGGCTATCACTTCACGGGCTGGACAGGTGCAACGACGAGTACGCTGAACCCGTTGGATGTCGTGATGGACGCGACAAAAACGCTCACGGCAAACTTCGAAATCAACGAGTATGAGTTGATTGCTGAAGCAGTGAACGGCTCGGTCTTGAAATCACCCGAACAGTCAACCTACACGCATGGCACAACGGTAACGCTAACTGCGACGGCTGGGGCAGGGTATCATTTTACTGGTTGGACCAGTGCCGTCACCAGTTCGGCAAATCCTCTGGTACTGACAATGGATTCAACTAAAACGCTCGTAGCCAATTTCGCACTCAATGAGTATGCCTTGACGGTCGAAGCGACAAACGGTTCGGTGACAAAATCGCCTGATCATGTGACCTATGCGCATGGTACAACGGCGACGTTGACCGCTACGCCTGAAGCGGGGTACCACTTCACAGGTTGGACGGGCGATGTCACCACCTCGACAAATCCGCTGGTCGTGACGATGGATTCGACCAAGACCTTGACCGCAACCTTCGCAATCAACGCGTATGCGTTGACGGTTGAGGTTACTGGCACAACAGGAACCGTTTCCGTGTCGCCGGAACAGACACCCTACACCCACGGGACCACGGTAACACTGACCGCGACACCTGCGGTTGGGTACCACTTCACGGGGTGGAGCGGTTCGGAGACGAGTACGGACAATCCTTTCGTGGTGACGATGGATTCAACGAAAACCCTGACCGCGAACTTCGCGATCAACGAGTATGTCCTGACGGTCGATGCGTTGAACGGTTCGGTGGCGAAGTCGCCGAACTTGGCAACCTACACGCACGGTACGACTGTAACGCTAACCGCTACGCCTGCTATGGGTTATCATTTCACCGGCTGGAGCGGTTCGATAACGAGCACGCTTAATCCGCTCATGGTAACGATAGACTCGTCGAAGACGCTCACTGCGAATTTCGCGGTCAACGAGTACGCACTGACAGTCGAGGTTGTGAACGGCACGGTGGCGAAGTCGCCAAACCAGGCGGCTTATGGGCACAGCACCACGGTGACTTTGACCGCGACGCCTGCGGTGGGGTACCATTTCACCGGTTGGAGTGGTTCAACAACAAGCTCGCTTAATCCGCTCATGGTAACGATGGACTCGACGAAAACGCTCACGGCGAACTTCGCGATCAACGAATATGTGTTGACGTTGGAGGCGGTGAAAGGTTCCGTGACAAAATCGCCCGACCAGACTTCCTACACGCATGGTACAACAGTGACTTTGATCGCGACTCCTGAAGCCAACTTCCACTTTACAGGGTGGAGCGGCGCGACGACGAGTACGACCAATCCGCTTGTAATTGCGATGGATTCGACAAAGACGCTGATGGCTAACTTCGCACTCAACGAGTATGCACTGATAATCGAGGTGGAGAATGGCTCGGTAGCGAATCTTCCCGATCAAGAGATCTACACCCATGGCAGTACGGTGACGCTGATGGCGACACCGGCGGTGGGGTACCACTTCACGGGGTGGAGTGGTGCGGCGATAAGTGCGCGCAATCCGCTTGTGGTGACGATGGACGCAACCAAGACGCTCACGGCGAACTTCGCAATCAACGAGTATGTGTTGATTGTTGAAGCAGTGAGCGGCTCGGTCTTAAAATCACCCGAACAGTCCACCTATACGCATGGCACAACGGTAACGCTGACTGCGACGGCTGGGGCTGGGTATCATTTTACTGGTTGGAGCGGCGCGACGACGAGTACGCTGAATCCGCTTGAAGTGACAATGAACACAACGAAGACACTGACGGCGAACTTCACGATCAACGAGTACGCACTGACCGTGAAGGCGGTGAACGGCTCGGTGGAGAAAGCGCCGGATCATGTGACCTATGCGCATGGTACAACGGTGACGTTGACGGCTACGCCTGAAGTTGGGTACCGCTTTAGCGGGTGGGTTGGATATATTACCACCTCGACGAATCCACTGGTCGTGGCGATGGATTCGACCAAGACCCTGACCGCGATCTTCGTAATCAACGAGTACACTCTAATGGTTGATGCTGTGAACGGTTCCGTATCCAAATCGCCGGACCAGGTAACCTACACGCATGGAACAACGGTGACGGTGACCGCTACGCCTGAAGCCGGGTACCACTTCACCGGCTGGACGGGTTCTGTCACCGGCTCAACAAATCCACTGGTCGTGGCAATGGACTCGACGAAAACCCTGACCGCGAATTTCGCGATCAACGAGTACGCCCTGACGGTCGATGCGGTACACGGCTCGGTGGCGAAATCACCCGACCAGTCCACCTACACCCACGGGACCACGGTAATCTTGACCGCAAACCCCTTGCCGGGGTATCGGTTTGTGGGGTGGACGGGCGATGTTCCGGTTGGAAGCGAGACGGCTAACCCACTGGCGCTGACAATGACGAGCAACCGTACAATCCGAGCGGTGTTTGAACGCATCCCCATCGTGCCGATGTGGTTGATTTCTCAGGTGGACGAAGGGTTTGTTCGGAAGCGATAGTGATCTTGGGAAAGACGATGGACCCTGTCTACTGAGGGTGATACTATTCCCGTCAGTTTCAAAACAAGGGACACAAATCGAGCGATTATGGAGGCTCTGGAATGAGAATAGAGAGAACCATTGCAAGGGTAAGAAAAACGGTTACGCGGAAGCGGTGTCATCAGAGGATTCTATTCCTTATCGCGTGGGGAGTCTTTCTGTTCTGTGCCACCCGCGCACAAGAGGTCTCGGCTTATACGCTCTCGGCCACGACTCCCAACACACAAGGCTATGTGGTACAGATGCCTCGCCAAGACGATTATCCCAGCGGCACGCCCGTGAAACTCTACGCCGGGGCACGTCAGGGCTACCGGTTTACCGGCTGGACGGGGAATGTTCCGGCGGGTCAGGAGATGAAAAATCCGTTAATTGTCACAATGGACTCGTCAAAAGTTCTAACGGCCACGTTTTGGACAGAGGGTGTTTTGCCAGGGATGGTACTGGCGTGGGGTGTTAATAACAACAACCAGTGCAATGTTCCATCTCCAAACCGGGATTTTGTAGCCATCGCCTCAAAATATAATCACAACCTTGGTCTCAAAACGGATGGATCCCTTGTACCTTGGGGTGAGGCCAGTTATGGCCTTAACATAGTTCCGTGGCCGAATCGTGACTTCGTTCAAGTTGCCACGGGTGGTTATCACAATTTGGGCTTGAAGACAGACGGGGCCATTGTCGCTTGGGGTTCAAATGATTTAGGTCAATGTAATGTTCCGATGCCCAACTCAAACTTTGTTGCTGTTGCCGCTGGTGTGGAACACAGTTTGGGACTCAAGTCCGATGGAAGCGTTGTGACATGGGGCAGGACAAACGAGGGACAGGGCAACATCTCGCTTCCGAACTCCGGTTACGTGTCCATCGCCGCAGGATGGCACAACAACCTGGCGCTGCGTTATGACGGCACCGTGACTGGGTGGGGGGACATGGGCTTTGGGAGTAGTTTGGTGCCCATCCCCAATGAGGGCTTTGTAGCGATCGAGTGTGGCGTTCACCAGGCACTTGCCCTGAAAAGCGACAACACGATGATCGTTTGGGGATCGAGTGATTACGGACAAGGTGTGTTGCCTTCACCGAACGCCAATTTTGAAGCGATTGCGGGCGGGCGTTTTCACAGTATGGCTTTGAATCATAATGGCATCATATCGGTGTGGGGTACGAATGATACAGGCCAATGTAATATCCCCTTCCCGAATGAACAATACACACAAATTGCCGCCGGGTGGCAGCACAGCATCGGGCTCAAGCCCATAGGGGATTTGGTGGTGAATGTTTCCCCTGCTGATTGTGTTTCATCCGGAGCCCAGTGGCGGTTGGAAACGGAATTGTCAAGTGTTTGGCATGACAGTGGAGCGACCGTCACACTGCCAGTGGGGAATTATGTGGTGGAATATAAAGACATAGATGGATGGATGGAACCTACCACGCGAACGGTGACGATCCTTGATCGCGAGGTGACAGTGGTCAATACTACCTATTCTTCAGCATTCATCCTTAACGTAAATTCACTGAGCGGGATCGTGCTTAGAAATCCGGCTCAACTGGGATATTCCGGAGGCACGACAGTAACTCTGACAGCGAAACCTCAGAGATGGGCCATGTTTGATCGTTGGTCGGGGAATGTACCTCAGGGCCAAGAGCGCAGTAATCCCTTAAATATCTCAATGGATGCAAATAAATCGATCGAGGCCCATTATAAGATTCTTTGGGATGGCCCTCAGGAGATTTTCGGGAATTGTAACGATCACGGCGAGAAAAATGTGTCCACGTCAAATGATAAATTTGTCATGGTCACAGGTACAGAACACGCATTTGCGGGATTGAAGTCAGATGGAAGAGTGTATGCCTGGGGTGACAATTATCACGGGCGAGTTTCAGATGTGCCCAATCTTCCCGCAGATATTGTTTCTATTTCCTTTGGCTATGTTTTTGGGAGTGCCTTGAAGTCTGATGGGACAATCAAGATCTGGGGAATTAATGATTCCACCATCCGCACCGTTCCCGGGCCAAACGCAGGTTTTATAGGAGTGGCAAGTGGATCAAGCCATGTTCTGGCCCTGAAAGTTGATGGTTCTATTGTGACTTGGGGAAATAATGGGAACGGGCAGTGCAACGTGCCTTATCCCAACAGAGCCTTTACCGCTGTCTCGGCCGGGTTCGCGCACAGTCTCGGGCTGAAGTCGGACGGCACTATTGTGGCTTGGGGAGATAACGGGCAGTGTAATGTCCCCCCCCCAAATAATGGCTTTGTGGCTATTGCGGCAGGTTACGCTCATAGCATGGGGTTGAAGTATGATGGTTCGATTGTCGTTTGGGGAAACAACGGTTCGGGTCAGTATTATGTGCCGTCACCCAATAAAGATTTTGTTGAGATTGTTGCCAACTCAAATGCGGATCATTGCATTGGCATCAAGGCCAATGGTTCAATCGTGTCATGGGGCCGTAATGAATCGAATCAGTGCCCCTCTCCTGTCGACAATTCTGGGTACGCAGGAGCAGGACTTGCAAATACGCATAGTGCGCTTATCAAAGTGGGGCAGGCACCGCCGGTTCAGCCAAGCAACTTGAGCCCGTCGTCAAATGAATCTACATTGACGCCTAACTTGGTGTCTTCCGCTTTTATTGACTGGAACATCGAAGACACTCATTCGGCCTCACAGTGGCAGATGAGGTCGATTTCAAGTCCTGCAGACTGGTCCGTCACGGTCTTTGACTCATCCACAGACACCGTGAATTTGACCTCTATCCCGGTACCGACGGGGGTGTTGGACTACACAACGACTTATGTCTGGCGGGTGCGACACTCAGACAACCACGGCGCATGGAGTATATGGTCGGAGCCGACACAGTTCAAAACGATCTCAACCACCCTGTATACGTTGACCATTGTGTCCGATCCGGTCAACGGCGGTACGGTTTCGAAGTCTCCGGATCAAATGACCTACACCAATGGCACACAGGTAACCCTGACTGCGGTGGCTACGAATGGTTTTACATTCCGGGGTTGGATGGACGGAGCCACGACAGTTTCGACGAACGCCTCGTATGTCTATACGGTGGCGGGCTCGAACAAGACTTTCACAGCGAAGTTTAAAGCGCTTGCGACCGCCCAGTACACGGTGAACATTTCTGAAAACCCACCCAACAGCGGGACGGTATCAAAATCCCCAAACCAGCCGACCTACACTCAAGACTCTCAGGTAACACTGACAGCTACACCTGCTGGAGGGTATTACTTCACCGGTTGGACAGGCGATGTGTTGGCAGGCCACGAAGGGAACAATCCGCTTGTACTCACGATGGACAGCAATAAAACAATCGGGGCAAACTTTGAACCGCTGTCATCTGTACCCGTGATCTCGGCTTTTTCGATCAACAACGGCGTAGCCGTAACGGCAAACCCAACTGTGATACTGCCGAACACCTGTGTGGGCACAGCCAACCCGGTCGCAGTGCAATACATGGCGAGCGAGTCGCCCGATTTCTCAGGCTCGACCTGGAAATCTTATGCTCCAGTTCCCATCTTTACTCTGTCCAGCGGTAGTGGGGTAAAGACGGTTTATTTTAAGGTGAAAAACAGTGAGGGAGTGGAATCCACCGTCGCGAGCGACATCATCACGCTTGGTGGTCCTGGTTATTCTATCGTCGCGTGGGGGCGAGAAACCCAAGGCCAGTGTGACGTACCTGTGCCCAACAGTGACTTTGTGGCCTTGGCGGCAGGGTTTCAACATAGTTTGGGTTTAAAGTCCGATGGAACAGTTGTCGCCTGGGGATGGAATACCGAGGGACAGTGTAATGTTCCCGTGGACAACAACAGCGACTTTGTAGCGATTGAGGCGGGTGGTTTTAGCTTGGGGCTTAAGTCTGACGGTTCGATCGTGGCATGGGGGGATAATTACTATGGCCGATGTAACGTTCCTGCGCCCAACAGCGGTTTTGTGGCCATTGCGGCAGGAGCTAATCATGGTCTGGGTCTGAAATCCGACGGTTCTATTGTGGCGTGGGGGGATAATCCCGACGGACGTTGTACCGTTCCTTCGCCAAATAGCGATTTTGTGGCTATTGCGGCGGGATGGGACCAATCTCTCGGGCTGAAATCCGACGGGTCGGTAGTGGTATGGGGAAGTACCGGAAGTAATGTGCCTTCGCCCAACAGTGAATTTGTGGCCATTGCGGGTGGGACAAGTCACAATATGGGCTTGAAGTCTAACGGTTCGATTGTCGTGTGGGGGAATAACAGCTACGGTCAATGTAACGTTCCCGCGCCGAACAACAATTTTAAGGCCCTCTCAGGAGGTTGGCAACATAGTTTAGGACTGAAGTTGGATGGTTCGATTGTTGCATGGGGACAAGATCTTGATGGGCAGTGTAATGTTCCTCCACCCAACAATGGTTTTGTGACCCTTGCTGCGGGAAGTTACCATTCGATGGCGTTGGCTGGAGACACTGTTCCTGTTGAAAAGTATGTGCTGGATTTGACAGTGATTCCGACCGACAGCGGTTCGGTTACTCAAAATCCACAACCTATCAATGGCAAATATGCCAAAGACACAGTAGTAACACTGACGGCAATGCCTGCTGAAGGGTATTACTTCACCGGTTGGACGGGCGATGTGTTGGCAGGCCACGAAGGGAACAATCCGCTTGTACTCACGATGGACAGCAATAAAACAATCGGGGCAAACTTTGAACCGCTGTCATCTGTACCCGTGATCTCGGCTTTTTCGATCAACAACGGCGTAGCCATAACGGCAAACCCAACTGTGATACTGCCCAACACCTGTGTGGGTACGGCAAACCCGGTAGCAGTGCAATACATGGCGAGCGAGTCGCCCGATTTTGCAGGCTCGACCTGGAAATCGTATGCTCCAGTTCCTATCTTTACTCTGTCCAGCGGTGGTGGGGTGAAGACGGTCTATTTCAAGGTGAAAAACAGTGAGGGAGTGGAATCCTCCGTTGCGAGCGACACCATCAATCTTGGTGGTCCTGGTTATTCTATCGTCGCGTGGGGGAGAAATGACTCCGGTCAGTCGGATATTCCTTCGACCAACAGCGATTTTGTGGCTGTCGCGGGGGGGCAGTACCACAGTCTGGGTCTGAAGTCTGATGGTTCAATTGTGGCGTGGGGAAGTAACGACTACGGGCAGTGTGATGTTCCCGCGCCCAATAGTGATTTTTTCGCTGTTGCCGCAGGTAAGCGATACCATAGTTTGGGCCTGAAGTCTGATGGTTCAATTGTGACATGGGGAAGTAACATATTTGGTGAGGGTGATTCTGTCCCTTCTCCCAACAGCGATTTTGTGGCAGTTGCCGCCGGGGACTGGCATAACTTGGGGCTAAAGTTTGACGGTTCTATAGTTGCATGGGGGAGTAACAGCTTCGGTCAATGTGACGTACCCTCGCCCAACAGTGGTTTTGTCGCTGTTGCTGGCGGTGCGGGACACAGTTTAGGTCTGAAGATGGACGGTTCTATTGTTGCATGGGGTTACAACTCTGACGGTCGGTGTAATGTTCCTTCACCTAACAGTAACTTTGTGGATGTAGCCGCAGGGGACTGGCACAGTATGGGGTTAAAATCAGACGGTTCGATTGTGGCATGGGGTTATAGTGCCGACGGCCAATGCACGGTTCCCTCGCCCAATAGCGGATTTGTGGCACTCTCGGGAGGTGGAGAACATAGTCTGGGTCTTAAGTCTGACGGTTCTATTGTCGCATGGGGGAAAAGAACTGACTATGGACAGTCCACAATTCCGACCCCCAACAGCGGTTTCCTATCCGTTGTAGCAGGCAGAGATCACTCGATGGCGCTGGTTGGCGACACTGTTCCTGGTGAAAAGTATTCTCTGGATTTGACGGTGATTCCGACCAACAGTGGTCTGGTCACCCAAAACCCACAACCCACTAATGGAAAATATGCCAAAGACACAGTAGTAACACTGACAGAAACGCCTGCGGCGGGATACCACTTCACCGGCTGGACGGGCGATGCCAACGGCTTAACTAATCCGCTGGTCGTGGCGATGGATTCATCTAAAAATATCACGGCGAACTTTGCGATCAGCGAGGGAGACCTGGCGGTGATGCTCACACCTCCCGAGGCCATTGTCGCCGGGGCGCGGTGGCGCCTGACAGATGAAAAAGCGGGCGTGTGGCACGATGATACAGTCTATGACCCGGTCAGCCAGACCAGTAGTACTGTTTTAAGATCCCCAATAGGGATACATACCCTGACATTCAAAGAAATCGCCGGTTGGAGAAAACCGGTGGATCAGCAGGTGGAACTGACAACCGATGAGACAACTTTTGCCGTTGGAAACTATATCAAGGTCTGGTCGCTCTTGACATTATACAATAACGGTACGGTCTCAACGTCTCCGTCCGGAACTATTCTCTCAGACGGTACCACCGTTACACTGACGGCAACCCCTGCGGATGGCTACCACTTTACCGGCTGGACGGGCGATATCACCACCTCAACGAACCCGCTGGTGTTGACAATGGACTCGAACAAGACACTCATGGCACACTTCGTGGTCTATACCGGTCTTCCCGCCCCGGAGAATGTGACGGCGGTAGTCAATACCTATAGGGTGCTGGTGGGCTGGCAGGCGGTTCCGGGTGCGGTGGGTTACGAAGTGAGACGTACCATCGCGGTTACGACCGATACGACGCCGGTGGTGTGGACGGTGGGGGAAGTGACAGAGTTTGCCGACGATACGGCGGTTCCGGGTGTAACCTACGAGTATCAGGTGACGGCGATTGACGCGCAGGGCCAGCCGGGCACGGCGAGCGATGCTGTGGCGGCAACAGTGATACTTAAAACATTCGTCTCGACAACTTACAAGGTGACCGCCAAGGGGTACACGATGGTACGCAACGCTCCGACAACGGGCAACCTAACTTTCACGCCGAGTGTTCCGGATGGCGTTCCCGGTACTATCAAAATTACCCGACTCACGAAAGTCCCTGCGAACCTGGCCGAAGACCCGGCCAAGGGGATCTATTACCTCACGAACCAGTCGCAGGCGCCGGTGCTCAAGATCGCGGGCGATGTCAAGACGCTGGCTTTCGACGTTCCAGTTAATCTGCTGGAAGTGACGGGCGCGGTGAATGCGGTGCAGGCAAAAGATGAGGTCGCCTTTATCCAGGTGGGAGAAATGGCTTCCGCAAAAATCGCAGCAACCCGCCCGATGGAGTCAGGGCAGTACGCGCGCACGTTCATCGAGACGAATGGATCGACACCCCTGACCCTTCAAACCACCGGTGTGGTGGTCGAAAGCCTCGGCTCCGCTTTCGGCGCGGGACAACCTGTGAAGTTGCTCAGCACGGCGTCGAAGTCGTACAAGAATAGCGTGGGCCTCACGAAGACAAGCCTCGGCGCGATTGGGTCACTGCCACGAGTGGTGGCTGAGGTAATGGGAATACCTGCGCCGCAGAGCGAAGCGACCCCGTGCTCGATCCAGGGAAACATGCTCAAGTCGGTGACGGTTTCGGGCGGCCCGATCGTGGCGGATGAGATGATCGGCCTGATCGACAAGGTGACGGTTTCGGGCGGCAACCTGCGCTGCGGTCTGATCCAGTCGTCGAAGGATCTGGTGCTTCTGCAGGCGACGGCCAAGAAGGTCAACGGTGTGCTGGTGGGCGGTGCGGTTGGCACGGCTGCCAAGCCAGGGGAAATGCTTGTGCAGGCCCAACCCAACAGCAAGAGCATGGCCATCGCGAAGGTCTCTGGCCAGACGGGTGTGTCGGGTATCTTCCACGCAGGGTACGATCCGACGACGGGTAACCCGAACTACAAAGGCGGTATCGCTATCCTGCAGACAAAGGCGCCGTACGTGGTAGAAGGCGCGGCGTTCCTCGATCCGGCGCTGGTGACGAAGATGAAGGTGTTGCCGAAGACACCGGCTCAGTCGATTGAGATCAATCCGGTAGAGTAGAAAGAGATTCTCCGGAAAAAGTGGAATGCTTCATGCAGGAGGGGGAGGTGCCGAAAAGGGGCTGCTCCCCCTCTCTGTATTCTTGGGGTTTTCTTCCTGATTTTCGTATCTTCGCAGCATTCCGAAACACATGCTGGAGGCAAAAAGGAGAGAAAGCGGGGCATTTCTTACTCCCCACGGCCGTTCATACTGGACAGGTTTATAAGTTCCTAAATTCGCTTTGAAATAGACTCCCTCTGAAGAAAGTGATAGCATCCTTCCAAGGTTTGAGAGAATGAGAGACGTAAATCCGTCTGTTCTGGGGGAACATAAGAATGGGAAGTGCCGGGACCATTTGGAGAGCAGAATCAACAATTGCGCCAAGCCGGTTTCGGAAGCGGCTTCTATTCTGGATAGTGTGGGGAATTTTCCTGCTCTGTACCGCCCATCCGCAGATGGTGTCGGCTTACACTCTTTCGGCTACAGCGCCAAATACGCAAGGCTATCTCATACAGACACCCCTCCAAGGCGATTATTCCAGCGGTACCACCGTAACTCTCTACGCTGGCACGCGCCAGGGTTACCGGTTCGCCAACTGGATGGGAGATGTCCAGGTGGGGCAAGAAACAGCCAATCCGCTGATTCTCACAATGGATACAACGAAGACCCTGATGGCCACGTTCGGGTTTGCTCCGAGTGGAATGGTACAGGCGTGGGGGTATAACAGCAACGACGAGTTCATCATTCCCTCACCCAATAGCGATTTTGTGGCCGTTGCTGGAGGGGCGCGTCACAGTCTGGGACTGAAATCCGACGGTTCGATCGTCGCATGGGGGCACAACCCGTGTACAGTTCCCTCGCCCAATAGCGATTTTATGGCCATAGCTGCAGGGGAGTACCACAGTCTGGGCTTGAAGCCCGATGGTTCGATTGTGGCGTGGGGGCAGATCGATAATGGTTTGTCCTTTGTTCCCGCTACGCCTCCTTCACCTAACAGCGATTTTGTGGCCCTCGCGGCGAGTACTTGGCGCAGTCTGGGTCTGAAGTCCGATGGTTCGATTGTAGTATGGGGGGATAACATCTATGGTCAACATTCCGTTCCCTCACCCAACAGTGGTTTTGTGGCTGTCGCGGCGGGGTATTCCCACAGTCTGGGCCTAAAGTCCGACGGTTCGTTGGTAGTATGGAGGACGGGCTTGTACGGCCAGAGTACTGTTCCTTCTCCCAACAGCGGTTTTGTGGCGATCTCGGCAGGGGATGCCCACAGTCTAGGTCTAAAGTCCGACGGTTCGATAGTGGCATGGGGAGATAATGATTATGGTCAGTGTACTGTTCCTTCGCCCAACAGTGGTTTTGTGGCCATCGCGACGGGAGGGTACCACAATTTAGGTCTTAGGTCCGACGGTTCGATCGTGGCGTGGGGGGACAGCCAGTCTACAGTACCCTCTCCTAACAGTGGTTTTGTGGCCATCGCAGAGGGATACACTCATTCACAGGCGATTGTGGCCAATAGCTGTTTGCAGGTGATAATAACCCCGCCCGAGGCGGTGGCTGCCGGGGCGCAATGGCGTCTGACAAGTGAAGCGCCTGGAGTGTGGCACGAAAGTGCCGATACAGTGGTAACTCGAGTCGGGCCTTATACCCTGACGTTCAAAGACGTCTATGGCTGGGTCAAACCGGCAGACCAATTGGTTGAGGTCTTGACCAGCGAGACGGTCCTTGTGACAGGGGCCTACAACCGCATCATCTGGCCTCTTTCGACGGCGAGTGAAAACGGGAGCATCTTGATATCCCCGCTCGGAACCAGTTTCCCGCACGGCACCTCAGTGACACTAACCGCCACGCCTGCGGTCGGGTACCACTTCACGGGTTGGAGTGGTACGACAACGAGTACGTCTAATCCGCTCGTGGTGACAATGGATTCGACGAAAACACTTACGGCAAACTTCGCGATCAATCAGTACGCTCTGGTAGTCGAGGCGGTACATGGCTCGCTGGTGAAGTCACCGAACCAGGCTACTTATTCGTACGGCACCTCAGTGACACTAACCGCCACGCCTACGGTCGGGTACCACTTCACGGGTTGGAGTGGTACGACAACGAGCACGTCTAATCCGCTCGTGGTGACAATGGATTCGACGAAAACACTTACGGCAAACTTTGCGATCAATCAGTACGCTCTGGTAGTCGAGGCGGTACATGGCTCGCTGGTGAAGTCACCGAACCAGGCTACTTATTCGTACGGCACCTCAGTGACACTAACTGCCACGCCTGCGGTCGGGTACCACTTCACGGACTGGAGTGGTACGACAACGAGCACGTCCAATCCGCTCGTTGTGACAATGGATTCGACGAAAACACTCACGGCAAACTTCGCGATCAATCAGTACGCTCTGGTAGTCGAGGCGGTACATGGCTCGCTGGTGAAGTCACCGAACCAGGCTACTTATTCGTACGGCACCTCAGTGACACTAACTGCCACGCCTGCGGTCGGGTACCACTTCACGGACTGGAGTGGTACGACAACGAGCACGTCCAATCCGCTCGTTGTGACAATGGATTCGACGAAAACACTCACGGCAAACTTCGCGATCAATGAGTACACGTTGATCTATACGGCTGGAACGAATGGGACGATCTCTGGGAGTACATCCCAGACGGTCGATTACGGTTATAGTGGCACGTCGGTTGAGGCGGTTCCAGTAACAGGCTATCACTTCGTGCAATGGAGTGATGACTCGATGGTCAATCCGAGAACCGACACAAACGTGACGACAAACATCTCGGTGATTGCAACCTTCGCAATCAATGAGTACGCTCTGACGGTCGAAGCGGTAAACGGTTCTGTGGCGAAATCACCGGATCAGACGACCTACACGTATGGTACGACGGTGACGTTGACCGCGACGCCTGCTGTGGGGTACCACTTCACGGGGTGGAGCGGCTCGGTGACGACCACGGATAACCCGCTTGTGGTGACGATGGACGCGACAGAGACGCTGACGGCAAACTTCGCGATCAATGTGGTCCGCAACGGAACTCGGAACACTTGGCACAATAGTGTTCAGAATGCTGTTGATATGGCTTTCAGCGGGGACGTGATTGTGGTTATGCCGGGAACATATTACGAAAACGTCACAATCTCGGGCAAGAACATCATTTTGCGCTCGACCGATCCCGCGAGTACCGAAACGGTGGCAAACACCATCCTAGACGGCAGGTATGCGGATTCGGTTATACAGATTACCGATGCCGATGTCACAATCGACGGCTTCACCATTCTACATGGGTATTGCATAGATTGGGAAGTAGGTCACGGCGGTGGTGGCATTTATGCCACGTCGAGTGGAACAGTGACCATAGTCAACAATATCGTGAAAGAGAATGGAATAGAGTCCGAAGAGACAAACATCAGTGGAGGCGGGATCTATTGCGGACCGGGCATTCACTCAGTGATAGTGGGCAATACCTTGGCCTTGAACCGCGTCGAGGGGGGTAGGTATTCTACTTCTCTCTCCGGTGGCGGGGCTTATGTCACGGAGGGCATAGTCTCTGGGAACAGATTCACGTCGAATTCGGTACTTCTCGCCTATAGCTACGACAACTACTACGTCCGCGGGGGGGGGCTTTTCTGTGATCGTCTCAGTACTATCACATATAATCTCATGCAGGGCAATACGATCGAGGCCCTACACGGTTATTGGGATGGCCCTCCGAGCTCTGGCACAGCGGAAGGTGGCGGAATGTATGCTCCTGCAAGTGCGATTGCCTCGAATGTGATTGAATCCAACACTTGTCATGCCGTTGGCTCAGGACCGTATCTACATGGTACCGGAAACGGAGTGGCTAGAGGGGGGGGGATTTATGCTCCGGAAGCCACCTTGAAAAAGAACACGATCTTGGCTAACGCGGTCACTGGAGTTGGTGGGTGCGCAAGTCTAGACTGGGGTGCTATACCGGGAGGCTCCGGAACTGGAGAAGGGGGCGGAGCGTACGTCCCGAGAGCCACGTTGGATAGCAATGTTCTCTTGGGGAATTCCGCGTCGGCTAAGGGCGGTCACGCCGACGCAAGGGGATGGGGCGGCTATTCGTGGGGCGCTCCTGGGGGAGACTGCACAGCAACCGGAGGCGGAGCGTATGGTTTCCAATCCACTTTGCTCAACAATGTGATAGCCTCCAATTTTACTAAGAGCATTGGCGGCGACGGGAAGTCTTCCGTTGATCCTGCAGTGGAGTTTCCTCTTCCTCCTCCGCCTGTTAGTGGAGGACATGGGATTGCGAGGGGAGCCGGTGTTTATGCCGAGGGCGCGTCTCTCGCCAACAACACCGTCTTGGACAACAATGCGGCCGGCACAGGTGGCTCTGGAGACGGTGGAGGCCCAAGTGGCTCATCGGTCGCTGAAGGCGCTGGGGGGCGTGCGGACAGCCTCTCCCTCGTGACAAACACGATCTTTTGGGGCAATTCGCCGGATCAACTCCAAGGGTATTCCCCCGGCAACGTCAACTATTGCGATATTGCGGGTGGAGTCAGTGGCGGTGTCGGAAACATTCTTACCGATCCGAGTTTTGTTGCCTCTTATCGTCTTTCCCCCGCTTCTCCATGCATAGACGCGGGTGGCTCGGTGGCGCTGACTACGGACTTCGAAGGCGACACGCGCCCGGTGAACGGAACCTCGGAGCCCCGTGGCGACGGTTCGGACTTCGACATCGGCGCGGATGAGTACGTGGGGTTGGTGGTCGAGCCGAGAGATATCTTCGTCTTGAGTGGACCGGAGGGCGGTCCGTTCAGTCCGGTAAGCAAGGTGTACACGTTGAGCAACACGGGCGAATCCGCTCTGAATTGGACGGTGAGTAAAACGGCCGCGTGGTTGGACCTGTCGGGTTCCGCCAGTGGGACGCTGGCGTCGGGTGCGAGTGTTGCGGTGACGGTGTCGGTCAACTCCGGGGCCAATACTCTGGCGGTGGGCATTTATACGGACACGTTGACCTTCACGAACGCCACATTGGGCATTTCCGAGACGCAGGACATTCAGTTGACTGTGGTGGCGGCACGCTACACACTGGGCCTGACAGCGAATCCTTCTGGTGGGGGCACGATCAGCGCGAGTCCCGTGCCAGGTAGCGACGGCAAATACGTTGCCCGGATGGTTGTGATCCTGACTGCCACACCCACGACAGGGTACCACTTCACCGGTTGGAGCGGTGCAGTAACAAGCACGCTCAACCCGATTGAGGTGACGATGGACGCAGCGAAGACACTCACGGCGACCTTCGATCTGATTCCTACCTACACGGTGACGGTCGTGGCTGATCCGACCGATAGCGGTACAGTGTCGAAGTCTCCGGATCAAGTGATCTACGCCAATGGTACATCGGTAGCCCTGACTGCGGTGGCGGCGGACGGCTTTACGTTCCGGGGCTGGACGGATGGTACCACAACGATTTCGGCGGCGACTTCGTTCCAGCACACAGTAGCGGACGCAGACAAAACCTTCACGGCGAAGTTCAAGGCGATTCCGACCTATACGGTGACGGTCATGGCCAACCCTGCAAATGGCGGTACGGTGACGAAGTTGCCGGATCAGGCGATCTACACCCACGGCACCTCAGTGACAATAACCGCGACGCCTGCGGTCGGATATCACTTTACGAGTTGGAGTGGCTCTGCGACGAGCCTGACCAATCCACTCGTGGTAACAATGGATTCGACGAAAACACTCACGGCAAACTTCGCAATCAATGAGTACGCTCTGACGGTCGAAGCGGTGAACGGTTCTGTGGCTAAATCACCGGATCAGACGACCTACACGTATGGTACGACGGTGACTTTGACTGCGATGCCTGCGGTGGGGTACCACTTCACAGGCTGGAGCGGTTCGGCGACGATCATGGCCAATCCGCTTGTGGTGACGATGGATGCAGCGAAAACACTGATGGCGCATTTCGCGACCAATCTTCCCCCTCCCAATGAAGTCACGGTTTACCTTCCGGGCAACGTACCACTCGTACTTGTAAGCATTCCATCCGGATCGTTCCAGATGGGCTCGCCCGACACTGAGCGCAGTCGCAGTTCAGATGAAGGACCGGTGCATACGGTGAACATTGGTTATGAGTTCTACATGGGAAAATACGAGGTAACACAAGAACAGTGGCAGGCTATCATGGGTTCCAATCCCGCCAGAAATTATGGTGTAGGCGAGAACTATCCTGTCTATAACCTCTCATGGGATGACATTTGTGACCCGACGACTGGTTTCCTCAAGAAACTGAACGACTACTTCTTTTCCATGGGTCTAGGTCAGGTAACCATGCGCCTGCCAAGCGAAGCGGAATGGGAATACGCTTGCCGAGCGGGAACTCAGACACGTTTCTTCTTCGGCGATTCGCTTCTGGATGCATCTGGAAATCCGTTGGACGATATCCATCAAGATGGCCCGGCAGGGGTGTTGCCGGGAAACAGGTCCGATTACATGTGGTGGGAGAGCAATGCCAGCGGCGCAAATCCCGTAGGCCGGAAGTTGCCAAACCAATTTGGGCTTTATGACATGTATGGGAACGTGTGGGAGTGGTGCCAGGATTTCTGGCATGACAATTACATGGGGGCGCCTACAGACGGGAGCGTGTGGCAGGGGACATCTTTATACCGGGTGTTCCGTGGCGGTTCCTGGCTTAATTCGACGCATAACTGCCGCTCGGCGAATCGCTACATCTACACCCAGAATAATATATACAACAGCTTCGGGCTTCGGTTATTGACATCCACAGATAACTTCTCGCTCAACGATTATAGACTGACCGTGAACGCCGCCTCTCACGGTTCGGTGGCGAAATCCCCTGACCTGGTGACTTACACTCACGGCACGACGGTGACTCTGACAGCTACGCCCGAGGCGCGGTACCATTTCACCGGTTGGATGGGCGATATTGATGTCGCCACCTCCTTGACTAATCCTTTGATCGTGACGATGGATTCGACTAAGACGCTGACAGCGAATTTTGCAGTCAACGATTCCCAATTATTGCAACTCGGCGCGGCGTTAATCTCGATGGCTATCACTCCACAGAGCGGTAACACGAAAGTGCATTGGGGTGAAGTCTGGACGAAAAGCGATGTCAACATGCCCGCAAAATCGCAATGTGGCCATATTGACAAAACCAGCGGCAGCTACGACCCGTTTGTCAGCTACCGGACCGAAGGCTCCCTTCTCTTCGACACGACGTGGAAAGTCGGAGCGGGAAATGACATTTATGACCCAGTGAATCGCACCTCGCCCGGCGATCCTCCGGCTTCGGGCGCCTACTCCGATAAACCGCTCCTGCCGGATGGAACCTATCGTCAGTACACCCAACTCGACCAGCACGTCCCGGCAGGCACCTTGAAATGGCCCGACCTGCTGGGTGCCTATGAAGACTTCAAGGTAGCCGCCAAACAGCATGGCCGTTACTATGGCACGGACGCCGCAGGCAACATCTATCGCGACGGTATCGAGGACGCCGCTCACCTCGTAGATTTCAACACCGAATTCGGCAACGCCGACACCGTGAACGATCCCCATGACCACGTATTCATTGACACCATCGACGGCACAGCACCCAAAGCGGATGGCTCGAATCTCGCGACCATTTTGAATTCCGGAACCGGCACCGGAATGAAAGGGATTTTCTGGATCGGCGCCAACATGGTACAGTCTAGTGCGGGCAACCCGGCCAACCTGATGGTCGAGTCCCCCGCCGCCGGTCATCCGAAGGTCAATCTCGCGAAAGTCTATCTGAACGGCGTACTCTACAGTGCCGGCTATATTGATGTGACCGGAAACCCGGTGGTCTATGGCAGCGTCGTGGTGCAGAAAGACTTCAGAGGTACTGGTACGTTCGACGTCTGGTACAACTGGCGACTCAAAGACGGCCTGTATGCAATCAACGAGTATAGCCTGACCGTGAACGCCGCGCACGGTTCCGTAGCTAAATCGCCTGACCAGGCGGTCTACATCCACGACAGTTTAGTCACCCTGACGGCAATACCTGAGACGGGATACCATTTCACTGGCTGGACGGGGGATGTCACCACCTCGACGAATCCATTGGTTCTGGAGATGGACGTGGCCAAGACCATCACGGCTACTTTTACGATCAATCAGTACACACTGACCTATACCGCGGACGCGAAAGGTTCGATCTACGGGATTACGCCGCAGACGGTTGACTATGGCGGAAGCGGCTTACCGGTCGAGGCGATTCCCGATACGGGGTACGGTTTCTTGCAATGGAGTGATGGTTCGACGAGTAATCCGAGAACTGAAACAAACGTGACGACTGATGTGGCCGTGACAGCCATCTTCGATGAGCAATATACGGTGGCTTTTCAGACTGACGGGACACCAGGGGCGAGCCTTACTGGGGTGACCACCCAGAAGGTCATCCGCAGTGGTGATTGTACGCCCGTGGCGGCTGTTGGATTGTCGAGTTACTACTTTGTAAAATGGACGCTTAATGGCGCAGACTACTCGACTGACAATCCCCTCAACGTCAATAATGTTACCCAAAACATGTCACTCAGGGCCATCTTTGCCGAGCGGTCACCGATCATCTGGGTTAATTTCGGCTATAGCGGAGTGCCCCGCGGTACTCCAACCGAACCATTCCCCACGCTTGTCGGTGGGCTGGCTGCGGTTGAGCCCGGCGGGACAATCCGCATTGCCGCGGGCCAGACGAGCGAATGCGGTCGGATCAACCAGCCGGTACGCATTGAAGCTATCGGCGGGACGGTACGCCTTGGTGTACTCGGGATCGGGGGAAGCGACGCAAATTCTTCGCCCATGAGTACAGAAAACCCGTTAACGGAGGACCCCGAAAACACCCTCACCGCCCCAACGAGCGTAACGGCGGTTGGAAATACCTACATGATACTGGTCCATTGGACTCCAGTAACAGGCGCCACTGGTTATTCGGTGACGCGCGTGGCTGGTACCTCGGACACGATGCCGGTCACCTGGACGGTGGGTTTGGTGACAGAGTTCGCAGACGACACTGCGGTTCCGGGAGTCCCATATTCCTACACGGTCACGGCGTTTGATGCTCAGGGTAATCCCGGTACGCCGAGCGAAACGGTGACAGCGGCGGTGACGGCCGAAACGGTTATAGCGGCGAACTACAAGGTGACAGCCAGGGGCTATACAATGGCGCGTGACTCATCTAACAATCTGACGTTCACTGGTTCGAAGACCGGTACGATCAAAATCATGCGGCTCAAGCGGGAACACTCCGGCGCTGTGGACGAACCGGCCAAGGGCATTTACTACCTGAAGAACCTGACCCAAGTGCCAGCGCTCACGGTCACCGGTGACGTCAAGACGCTGGCATTCGACGTGCCGGTGTATTCGCTTGAAGCCTCGGGCCTGGTCAAGTCGGTTTCGGCCAAGTCGGTCACCTTCCTCAAGGCGCGCGAGTTTGGCTCAATCTCGATCCGGGCGAAAAAGCCCTCGGATCTGGGCCTCTACGCGCGTACATTCATCGAGACGGCGGGGACATCGTCGGTTGCGATGTCGATCAAGTCAACGGGAGCCGTGATCGAGGAAGTCGGCTCAATGACGGGTACGGGCCAGCCGGTGAAACTGCTCAGCGTGGCGTCAAAGGTTTATCGAGGTTCTGCACAGGGGAAAAAGATGAGTCTCGGCGCCGTGGGCTCCTTGCCGAAGGTCGTGGCTGAGGTCAGGGGCGTTCCGGCTCCGGCGAGCGAAGCCACTCCCTCTTCAATCCGGGGGCGTGTGCTCAAAGTGGTAACGATCAGCGGGGGATCGGTCGTGGCGGAGGAACTCGTGGGTCTGATCGACAGGGTAACGGTCTCGGGTGGCAACCTGCGTCCCGGACTGATCCAATCGGACAAGGATCTGGAACTCCTGCAGGCGATGGACGCTCAGGTCAATGGGGTCCTGAGGGGTGGCGCGGTCGGTACGGCAGGCAATCCCCTGGCGATGGTCGTGAAGGCAAAGAACAGCATCAGGAAGGTTCTTGGCCAGACGGGTATTTCGGGTTACTTCTATGCCGGTTTCGATGCAAAGACGGGGCTTCCGACGAAATCGAGTGGGATCGGCATTCTGCAGACAAAGACAGGCACTGTAGAAGGCGCGGCATTATTAAACCAGGCCTTGGTCTCGAAGATGAAGGTGCTACCCCAGGCACCGACTCCGCCCATTGTGATCAACCCGGTAGAGTAGCAGGAGATTTTCCGGGGAAAGGGTCTCCCCGAAGCAAATGGACTGCGGCAATCAAAATGGGGAGAGGGTTCTGAAAACGGACCTTCTCCCCCTCTTGCTTGCTACGGAAAAACGGATCTTGCCAATCGCCAATGCAACGGCTCGTATGGGCTTTCGCCTTTTTCTTCAGCAGACCGGACAAGTTCTTGATCCACGGTCAAGGTCTCTCGAATCAGGAAATCTAATTGCCGCCAAGGGAGGATGACAGTAATTCACGCCGGTCACGTGATAATCTCGAATCTTGTGCTGGTGTAGAACGCATGGACGCTGGAAGAAAATTGTGCTACTTTTCCACCATCGTAGCCAAGGTGGATGAAGGCTGTCAGATCCAGGGATAAGAACGAGCAAGGAACGTGAAATGTATCCACGAGAATTCTTTGAGACCTATTGGAGAACAGAGATTATAGACGAGGTGTTCGTCGCAATGCCATTCCACGACGAGTTCGCTCCAGTTTGGGAGGAGGCAATACGCCCTGCCGTTGAAGATGGATCCGGGGGAAAATTGCGCGCACGCAGAGTGGATGCCTCAATTTTGTCTGGAAGCATTATCACTGATATTCTCGACGGTATCGCTCACTCCCGCATCGTACTCGCCGACATATCGGTTTCCAGAGGCGGGAAGTGGCAGGGCCAACGCAACGGGAACGTGATGTATGAAGTTGGGCTCGCTCACGCGGTTCGGACACCAAGCGAGATTTTGCTGATTCGCAGTGACGACGAGCAGATCAATTTCGATATTGCTCAAATCAATATTCACCGGTATCAACGCGACGACCTGCCATCAACGAAAGACCAGATATCGCGCCTGGTTGCCGATCTGCTTCGGCAGATTCAACAGGAGAAATCGCTGAAGATTCAGAGAGCAATAGATCTACTTGACTCCGACTCCATTTACTACCTTGAGACGTTTGCAGTTCACGGTATGTTCCCTGGCCCAGATCCGAAGACGATGGGAGAAGAACTCCTGGCCATTTCTAATCGAGCAGCATTAGCTCGACTCCAGCAGATGGGAATTATTCGGGCCGTTCCACTGAAAGAGCCTAAATTAACCGCATATGCTCTCACGTGTTTTGGTTCAGCGCTCATGCGGGCATTGGGTCTCAGGGTTATCAGTCCCCAACAACCGATAGTCGAGGGGGATACGCGAATTCAGGGAGCATCCAGGTAGAATGGAATCTGCCGCCGCCTTCCGCCCCTGTGATTTTCCAGTTCCGCAGAAAGAGACCGTCTGCGTTCGCCGTTTCAGGCGGGTGGCGTTCTCCTCGGTGTCTCGTGGGGAAAACAGAAGGCGGGTGGTGGAGGACCGGGGCCGGGGTCACGCTTGAGCGGTGAGTTCGGCGACGAGGGCTTCGAGGAGGTTCGCGGCGGTGGCACGCGAGGCGGCGAGCTGCGTTTCCAACTGGTCCACAAGCGCCATCAGTTCCTCCACTCGGGCCACGATCCGGCGCTGTTCGGCCAAGGGGGGAAGAGGAAGGATCAGATTTGAAAGCTCCGTCGTGTTGATGTTCTTCACTCCGCTAGTGGTTCTGATCGGACCTTCGATCTGATTACGAACGGATGGCGTATCAAGTGCGATGTGAAGGTACGGCGTAAATATGAACGCCTTAGGTATACGCGCCCGAACGAGATAGCCTGCGTAGGCGAACCGCTCATCGTCGGTAGAAATCGCAGCACTTCTCCCGACAAGATTCTCGCTTCCGTTAGAACGAACGAGAAGAAGATCGCCCTCCTGCAAACGGAGTTCTTTGAATTCCGAATCTGGCATGGCTGTAAATTTTAGGTCGGTCGAATCAATCCTGCCACCTTTGACATTTGGGATTCGCAGGACGGGTACACCGCGTAAATCACGAGAACATTTCCTTGATGTTCCGTAGCGGAAACTGAGTACCAAATCCCCGAGTCGACACCAAATCCACTCATCAGGGATATCGTGGTCACATTTTGAACTATCGAGATCGCGAATTTTCTTGGTAGCTTTGGCTCGTTTTCCAGCGAGGGATTGTTCGCGCAGTTCCGAGATTTTATCGATAAGTACTTCCGCCGGTTCGTCGTTGGGGTCTTGGGGGACGAGTTTGCCTTGGACGGCGAGGGTGAGGATGGTTTTTCGGAGGTCGGCGGGGGCGATGGCATAGGCGGGGTGGAACAGGAAGTGGAGGTTGGCCGGGGTGGGGGCGTCGGCAAAGCGGGCCAGCGCCGCGCGGGACAGATCGGCGTGCCGGGCCTCGCGTTCCTGCTGCTGCGCCTCCAGCCGATTGCACAACGCCATCAACTCCTCCACCTTCGCCACAATCCGCTTCTGCTCCGCAAGAGGGGGGAGGGGAATTATCGAGGCTCTGAGAAGTTTAAAATGACGCCCGTAACCTCGACTTTCAAGCGGTAGCCAACGGAGAGCCAGAAAGTAAAAATTGGGATCTATGCACACGGGTTGAAGCAATTTCACGCCATCAGCGCCAACAACAAAATCAAAGTTAATGAGTTTCGTTTCCCGCGTGTGATCACCAAATACAACGATTGGCTCTGAAACGTGAATTACCTTTTTAAAGTCATTACAGTATCCACGAATAAAGACCTTTCCCTGGTCAACAACTGGATACATTCCTGATTCTAGGATATCTTTTGTCTGAACCTTTTTTCCTTGATCTGAGATCACAATTGCTGGAGTCGTAGCGCCGATCCATTCCCAGTTTCCAGGAATCGAGAAGCGGTCTCCATCCGAGTCTCTCGATAGTTCCTTTTCTATCGATTCGGTCCGGGTCTTTCTGCGAGATTTTTCAGCATGGATCCTCTTCAAAAGATTTGATGCAGGTTCGTCGCCAACGTCTTGCGCAACAAGTTTTCCTTGCATCGCCAACGCGAGCACCAGCTCCCGCATCTTCGTCACCGCATTCGGGGCGTCGGCGAACAGGTCGAACTTTTCAAAGAAGGTTTTCATCCGCATACGTTGGGGTCTTTCAGGGTTTCCGGGAGTTCGACTTCATTGCTTTCATTCAACCGAAAAATCGCAGTTGAGCGCCGTTGGCGCTTTTCCCCGGATTTCTCTTTCTTCCGACGTTTTTCTTCCCTCTCCGTTCTTCCCGCGCAAGCGGGGAGGACGAAACGCAACGGCGCGACAGGATCACGGGATTGACCGGATGCGGAGAATCCGGATCGGCTTCCGGCCGTTTGCCTCTGGAGGATGGAGCGCCCCCAGGGAATTCGGGCAACGGAGTGTTTTTTTCTCCCGTGCCCTGAAAAGGCCCAGCATTCTGGAAGTTCCCCTGTCCCTGTTGAACCCCTTCAGGGTTCGATGGGGAGGCCTTCTTTCCCAGGGCGGCGCTTCGCTCTGCCCTGGGCTGTCGTATGTATAAGCCTTTCAGGCTTTTATCTACAAAAGGCAATTGGTCTGCAACCTGCTGAAAAATCGGGAGCGTAACCAATTGCCCGGCACCCTTCCGGGCAAAGGACTTCGCCGTTGCAGGCGCGGTTGATTTCCGGGTGGGTTTTGTATTCATCGGGAAAGGGTCTCCCCTTCCCGCTCGGCCCATTCGATGAGTTTCTTCTTCAGCAGTTGTTTGGACGGCAGATAGAGTTTGTATTCCCGTGCGTGGATGTTGGCGTCCCTGGGCAGGGTGAGTTCGACAATGGTATCCTTCTTGGATTTACACAGGAGCAGGCCGACGGTCGGGTTTTCGTCGGGCAGTTTGACGTGGCGGTCGTAATAATTGACATACATCTGCATCTGCCCGAGATCCTGATGCGTGATCTTGTCGAGTTTTAGATCAATGATGACATAGCAGCGCAGGAGGCGGTTGTAAAAGACGAGGTCCACAAAGTAGTGGTCTTCGTCGAAGGTAAAGCGTTTCTGGCGCGCTTCGAACAGGAAGCCCTTGCCGAGTTCGAGCAGAAAACGCTCCAGGTTGCCGATGATGGCAGACTCCAGATCCGTCTCGGAATAGCGGACCTTTTCGTCGAGTCCGAGGAATTCGAGGACATAGGGTTCCTTGAGCACATCCTCCGGCCTGACGACGATCTGCCCCTCAACGGCGAGGCGCTGGATGCCGGCCTTGTCACGGCTGAGGGCGAGGCGTTCGTAAAGTGCGGAGGCTTTCTGGCGTTTCAACTCGGAGAGCGACCAGTGTGCGCTGGCCGCCTCGATTTCGTAGAAACTGCGCTCGTCCGGGTCCTTGATGGTGAGCAGCAGGACGTAGTGCGACCAGCTAAGCGCGAATGGCTTGCCGGATGGTATCTGCTGAACCTGAAAGGAACCTGTGGGCGCCAATTGGTCAGACGGGGTCTGACCAATTGGCGAGGGCAAAGAAAGGTCAGAGGACGTCTGACCGATTCGAGGGCGATAAAGCAAATAGAATTGCCGCATCAGTTTAAGGCTGGTCGGTGAAAAGCCAGTCCCAAACTCATCGGAAAGAGCATGAGCGAGCCCGTTGATCACCTCATCGCCATAACCTGCCCGCTTTTCGCCCTTCTGCTCATGCTCGACGATGCGGCGGCCGATTTCGAAGTTGGTCATCACCTGGAGCGTGTTGACGGTACTGACGGCGGCCTGGCGGGCGGCCTGGATAAGACCACGTACCTCGGCGACGAGCGAAGCGAGGCCGGACGGCTTCGCCGTTGCAGGCGCGGTTGATTTACTGGGGGCTTTTGCTTTCATCGCGTGAGGGCCTCCTCGAGCTGGGCCTTCAGTTCGGCGCGGGTCCGGGCGATCTGGTCGAGGAGTTTTTCGTACTCGGGCAGGAGGTGGTCCACGTCGCCGGGACCGGTGTCGGGGTTGTGGGGGTTCTTGAGGTCGAGGTTGTAGTTGCCCGCCCGGATCTGGTCGATGGAGACGCGCCAGGCGAATTCGTTTTCCACCCGCTTGCTGTACAGCCCCTGCTTATCCGGTTTCCCCCACCATTTCTTTTCCGGCTCGAATTCCTCGATGCGGATGGGCTTGCCCTTGTTGTAGCTTTTGGCGCCGGGCGGATAGGGGTGCTCGTAGTACCAGACTTCGGCGGTGGGCGCGCCCTTGGTGAAGAAGAGGAGGTTGGTGCGGATGCCGGTGTAGGGGTTGAAGACACCGTTGGGCAGGCGCACGATGGTGTGGAGGTTGCACTCGGTGAGGAGGGCCTCCTTGATGCGCGTCTTGACGCCCTCGCCAAAGAGGGTGCCGTCGGGGAGCACGAGACCGGCTCGACCGCCCGGTTTGAGAATCTTCATGAGGAGCACGAGGAAGAGGTCGGCGGTCTCTCGCGTGCGGTACTCGGCGGGGAAGTTGGCCTCGATGCCGTCCTCCTCCATGCCGCCGAAGGGCGGGTTGGTGACAATGACGTCCACACGCTCCTTCGGCCCCCAGTCGCGCAGAGGGCGGGCGAGGGTGTTGTCGTGGCGGACGTTGGAGGGGACGTCGATGCCGTGCAGGAGGAGGTTGGTCATGCAGAGGACGTGGGGGAGGTGCTTTTTCTCGATGCCGGAGAAGCAGCCCTGGATGGCGCGCTCGTCGTCCTCGGTTTTGGCCTGCTTGCGCAGGTGCTCGATGGCGCAGGTGAGAAAGCCGCCCGTACCACAGGCGGGGTCGAGGATCGTCTCGCCGAGGCGGGGGTTGACTTGCTCTACGATGAATTGGGTGACGGCGCGCGGGGTGTAGAATTCACCCGCATTGCCCGCGGACTGGAGGTCCTTGAGCAACTTTTCATAGATGTCGCCGAACATGTGGCGGTCGTCGGAGGCGTTGAAGTCAATGCCGTTGATCTTGTTGACGACCTGCCGCATGAGGGTGCCGTTTTTCATGTAGTTGTTGGCATCCTCGAAGGCCATGCGGACAAGACTGGCGATCTTGTCGCCGCCCGTGGTGAGAGCCTTAAGTTTGGGCAGGAGGGTGTTGTTGACGAAATCGAGAAGGGCGTCGCCGGTGATGCCTTCTTCGTCCGTGGCCCAGGCGGACCAGCGGAGGTGCCGGGGGAGGGGCGAGCGGTAGTCGTCGCGAACGATCTCGAGTTCCTTTTCGCGGTCGTCGAAGATCTTGAGGAAGAACATCCAGCCGAGTTGTTCGAGGCGCTGGGCGTCGCCGTAGGTACCGGCGTCCTTGCGCATGATGTCCTGGATGGTTTTCACGATGTTGGAGACGTTGGCCATGGGTCAGGCTACTTTCGGATAAAGGGCGGTTTCGAGTTCGCGGATGGCGGCGAGATAGGCCGGTTTTCCGCCGAAGAGATTGACAATTTCAATGGGCGTGCCAAAAGCCGTGAGGGGGTCCACTTTGAGAATTTCGAGCGATTCGACGCTCTTGACGCCGGTGTCGGCGTATTTCTGGAGGAGGGCGTCGAGGACGGCGCGGGCCTTGTCGCCATACCGGGCAAAGATGTCGCGCTTCCTGACACGCTCGGCGCGCTCGCGCCGGGTGAGCGGAGGCTGGTCAAAGGCGACATGGCAGACGAGGTCGAAGGCGTCGTAGTCGCGGCCCACCTGTTCGGCAAGTTCGTCCAGGAAGACGCCTTTTTCGGCGAGTTCCTCGAGGATGGCCTGTTTCTTTTCGGCATTACTCCAGACGGTGAGGAAGTCGTCGAGCGAGGCATAGGCCTGGCGGACGGTTTTTCGGGAGAAGTCGCGGAGCGACTCGGTGATCAGTTTGCCGCTTTCGTCGAGGTATTGCACGCGCTCGGTGGCGACACGGACTTCAACGTCATTGACATAATATTTCGTGGGGGCGGAACCGGACGGCTCATCCTCTACCGTCGGATCGTAAATGATAACGCCCTCCTCAGGCGGATGTTCTTCGGAGCCTTCCGGTGTCTCTTCGGGCGGGATGGGCGACTCCTCGGGGCCCGGTTCGAAAATCTGCACCGGGTCGCCATCGAAGTCGGGGTCCGCAAACAAGGCGGTGGCCTTTTTGAAGTCCATGATGGTGAAGAAGAATTTGTTGTAGTCTTCCTTGATGCGGGTGCCACGCCCGATGATCTGCTTGAACTCGGTCATGGAGTTGATGCGGCGGTCGAGAACGATGAGCTGGCAGGTTTGGGCATCGACGCCCGTACTCATGAGCCGGGAAGTGGTGGCGATGACGGGGTAGGTTTTCTCTGGGTCGATGAAGTTGTCGAGTTGAGCTTTCCCCTCGTCGTTGTCGCCGGTGATGCGCATGACATATTTGGCATTGGCTGCGGCCAGGTCGGGGTTGGCATTCACCAGAGCCTGGCGCATGCGTTCGGCGTGCTCGATGTTCTCGCAGAATACGATGGTCTTGGCGAAACGGTCGGTGGCCCTGAGGAACTCGGTGATCTTGGCGGCGACGCGTTCGGTCCGCTTTTCGAGGATGAGGTTCCGGTCGAAATCGCGGTCGTTGTATTCGCGGTCCTCGATGATCTGGCCATACTTGTCCGTCTGCCCGACCTCCGGCCGCCAGCCGTCGAGGTCTTTGTCGAGACCGATGCGGACGACTTTGTAGGGCGCAAGAAAGCCGTCGGAAATACCCTGGCGCAGCGAATAGATGTAGATCGGGTCGCCGAAGTACTCGATGTTGGAGACATCCCGGGTTTCCTTCGGTGTGGCGGTGAGTCCGATCTGGGTGGCGGAAGAGAAATATTCGAGGACCTTGCGCCAAGCGGCGTCATCGGCGGCGCTGCCGCGGTGACACTCATCCACGATGATGAGGTCGAAAAAGTCCGGGGAAAACTCCTTGTAGATGTTCTGCTCTTCCTCAATGCCGGTCACCGCCTGGTACAGGCACAGGTAAATCTCGAACGCCTTGTCCACCGTGCGATTGGTGATCTTGGTCATCGCCTGGCCGAACGGCTTGAAGTCGTTTGTTTTTGTCTGGTCGGCGAGGATGTTGCGATCGACGAGGAAGAGGATGCGCTTCCGGGCGCCAGACTTCCAGAGACGCCAGATGATTTGAAAGGCGGTGTAGGTCTTTCCCGTACCGGTGGCCATCACCAGCAGGATGCGGTTCTCGCCCCGGGCAATGGCGTCAACGGTGCGGTTGATGGCGACGATCTGGTAGTAGCGCGGGATCTTGCCGGATCCGTCGTCGTAATAGTCCTGCGTGGCGACGGCTTCCTGGTCGGCGGTATAACCCTTCGCCTTGCGGTAACGCGCCCAGAGTTCCTCGGGCGAGGGGAACTGATCGAGCGGGATTTCGCGCGTGACGGTGGCACTGGCGCCCGTGCGGTCGTGCTCCAGGAAAGCGTCGCCGTTGGAACTGTAGGCGAAGGGGATGTCGAGAATTTCTGCGTATTCGAGCGCCTGCTGCATGCCACTGCCAACCGAGTGATTGTTATCTTTGGCTTCGATGACGGCAAGGGGGAGGTTCGGCTTGAAGAAGAGAAGGTAATCGGCTTTCTTGGCCTCACCGCGTCTGACCGTCTTACCCCGGACAATGACCCGGCCATTCGTGAAGTAGGCTTCCTCACGGATTTGGGTAATCACATCCCATTTGCCGCCGTTCGTACCGATCAGAGCGGGCGTGATGAACTTCGTGCGGATGTCTGCTTCGGTGAGGGCTTTCTTATTCATTGTTCAAACGGCTCTCGATGCCTGTCTCCGTTTCACCAACCTGCGTCAAACCGTAGCGTATCAGACTCCTTCGGTCAACTATGAACGGATGGCTACAAGTGTACCAACGCGGATGGAAGGTAGCCCTCCTTGCTGGGTGGGTGCGAATGACAGTGAAAGATTTCATCTGGAGGTTCCCGTATTCTCAGAGATGCTTCAAGAAGGGTGATAGAAGGGTACAACCACCCCCCACTTGCCAAAGACTTGGGAAAGATTTATACTGATCCACGAAGGATCACAATGGCGGCAAGTCGGGGGCAGGCGCATGGAAATCTATGAGAGGAAACGGAAGGACGGGAAGGTAACCTTCTACCTCCACTATTACCAGGATCGGCGGCTGGTACGCGAACGTATGGCCGGAATCTTAGACAAGAAAACAGCCGAAATATACATGGCCAAGCGACAATTGGAGATCGCCAAGGGCGTGGTCGGGTTACCGACTCACGAGACCTTGACCCTTGGAAGCGCGTTGGACGGACTTCTGGGTGATAAGAAGGCGCACACACGACTACAGGCTGGAGGACGTGTTTGATTCCGTTCCAGTGGTACCTATATGGTACCTTCACATTTTCTCAGGGCTATTTCTGCCCGCACGGGATGTGAAATATCATGAATATTATCAATAATATAGAAAGACAATCTCGTGTTCACTTAAGGCAAAATGATCTCTAACCACGAAACACACGAAGGATCTAGCGCAGCGAAGCCGCAACCGAACAACTTGCCCCGGAGGGGCAAAGGAAAGTAGCCGGGGGTGAAGCGAAGCGGAACCCCCGGAGAAGTTCCTCATTTTTCGCGCCCCAGAGGGGCGCAGGGTGGTTGCACAACAGGCAAGAAGATAAATTTGTTCTCACAGGTGTTTCTCCGTTTTTCCTCCGCCCCATCCGGGGCGGGGAGAATTTGGGGACATGTCCGGGGGTTCCGCTTCGCTCCACCCCCGGCTACTCGCCTGCGCCCCGTCGGGGCGCTTTTTTCAACCCAGAAAATGTTCGCGGCTTGCGTAGTTTTTGCGAGATAGTAGTACGAAAAATGCAGAAGCGGTTTTCGTGTCCTTCGTGTTTTTCGTGGTTATATTCGGTTGCGGTTTCGCTGTGTCGCTTTTCGCCCCTGTGAGGACGAAACGTTGTTTTTTCCCTAGGACCGGTAGTCGCCGTTGATGCTGATGTACTCGTGCGTCAGGTCGCAGGTCCAGACGGTGGCTTTTCCGACGCCCTCACCCACTTCGATTTCAATTTCGACATCCGGTTCGGCGAGCGTTTTCGTCAGGGCGGGATCGTCAAAGGGAACCGGCTGGCCCAATTCAAAAAGAAGCGTGCCGTTCATCCGCAGGGTCAGACTGCTGGCCGAAAAAGGCACCCCCGCGCGACCCGCGGCGGCGGCGATGCGGCCCCAGTTGGCGTCGCGCCCGGCGATGGCCGTCTTGACCAGCGGCGAGGTGGCCACCGTTTCGGCGATCTGATGCGCGGCCTTGTCGGTGCGGGCGCCACTGACTTTGACGGTAATGAGATGCTGGGCGCCTTCGCCGTCGCGAGCGATGGCCCGGGCGAGCCGGACGCAGATATCCTCAAGAGCCTGCTCGAAAGCGCGCAGGTCGGCGCCGGGGCCCGCGATCACCTTGTTACCCGCCAGGCCGTTGGCCAGCAGGATCATGCTGTCGCTCGTGCTGGTGTCTCCGTCCACGGTCACGCAGTTGAACGAGCGGTCGGCCACCCGGCGGAGCATTTCCTGCAACACGTGTTTCTCGATGGCGGCGTCGGTGGCCAGAAAGCAGAGCATGGTGGCCATGTTCGGGTGGATCATGCCTGACCCCTTGGCGATGCCGCCGAGGGTGACGGTGCTGCCATTGATCTGAACCGTGCGCGAGACAGCCTTGGGAAAGGTGTCGGTGGTCATGATGGCGTGGGCGGCCTGCTCCCAGCCATCGGTGGCGCGCGCCTCGAAGGCGGCGCGGATGCCAGGCAGGGCGCGGTCCATCGGCACCTGCTGGCCGATGATGCCCGTCGAGGCCACAAAAACTTCCTCGGGTTCGCATCCGACGAGTTCGGCCACGGTCGAGGCCATCTCCCGTGCGTTGCGGTACCCCTCGTCCCCCGTGCAGACATTCGAGTACTTGGCGTTGACCACGACGGCGCGGTGGGTGGCGTGCTTGAGGTGCAGGCGGTCGAGTTTGACTGGCTCGCCCACGATGCGGTTGCGGGTGAAAACCGCCGCCGCCATGCTGGGCCGGTCGGAAATCAGGACGCAGAGGTCGAGTTTTCCGTTGGGTTTCAGCCCGGCGGCTGTGGCGCCGATGGTAAAACCGGGAACGGAGAAATTCTGGATACCCTCTTTCAGAGACGGGGGATTCTGAGCCATTTTCTCACCTTTCTGCCGCATCGTCGCGCCTTGGCGCAACAGAAAATCGGTTAAGTTTCTCGAAAACTGCGCGAAAAGGCAAGCGGAAAACAGAAGATGCACACCCCCCGAATTCCGCCCGTTTTCGGTCCTCCCAAACCGATTCGATGGGCGATCCCCGTCTTTTTTTTCCACGATCCGGATCGAAATCCGGCTGAAAATCCTTGCTTTCCAGCGCTCTTCGCGGCATTTTAAAATGGTCAGGCGGTTTCCGCGCTTCAACTGAAAAGGGATACCCAAAATCTTACGCGAGTGGGGTAGGATGCAACCATGACCGACAGCGACATTCAAGGTTCTGGAAATCCGTTGAAGGAAGAAGGGAACGACACCAGTCTGGACGCCCTGTTGAAAAGCGCCCAGGCGCTCTTCGAGGAGGGGGATCTGACCGGAACGATCAAACGCCTCCAGGAATGTATCGGGCAATACCCCGACTCCCCGTTGCCCCACCACAACCTTTCCGTGGTCTATATCCACATGTTGCTGGAAGAGGAAACCCGCAAGGAAGTCTGGGAGGACCTGTCCGACGAAGAAGCCTGTTTTGAGGCCGCCGTGCGCGAGTCGGAACTGGCCATTGGGCAGGACCGCAACTTCGTGGCTGCCTATAACAATCTGGGGATGCTGTTCGCTTCACGCGGCTGGTGGGCCGAAGCCATCGAACAGTGGGAAACGTCTCTGAACATAGATCCCGGTCAATCGAAAGTCCGGGACGAAATGATGCAGGCCCGCAGTCACCTGGGTTGACGGCGGACAGAGTCCAGTCCACACACCGTGAGTTCTGATTTGGGAGGTTGTCGCTCCGTGGAAGAAAACCGGCCATTCAATCCTTCGGATATTCTCCTGTCCCCCCTGCCCTTCCAGACCATCCTGATTCTGGATGAACAGGCCGACTCCGTGTCCGCCCTGAAATCTCTGTTGCCCGAATCGGAATGGCGAATTCTGGCGGGGGAAAATCTCGAGTGGCTCACGACGCTGCACCGCGACCAGATGGAAGCCGTTTCCGTCATTTTTCTCTCCGAGAGTCTGCCGCTGGCGTCCGAAGGCGGAACCCGCCTGACCGCGCAGGACTTGGAAACCCGGCTGTTGCCCCATTTCCCCCTCGCCGCGCTGGTTCTGCTGGAGAAGGAAAACCCGCTGGATCTGAACGGACGTGTGGCCGCACAGATGACGGTCGCCCGGCTGTCCCGGCCCTTCAACCCCGACGCCGTGCGCCAGGCCCTCACCTCCGCACAGGCCCTCCACGCGTGGCTGCGTTCAGCGTTCTGGCGCTGGAGTTGCCGGGCGGGCCATGAAGTGTTTGAGGAGTCCATCGCCCGGATTCTGCATGACATCAACAATCAGATCACCGGCATCAAGGGAGGCCTCGACCTGCTGGACATGGTCTTTGTCAAACTGCCCGACTGCGACGCGAAACAACAGGGTATGCGCTACCTGAACCAGTTTCTGCGGGCCGGCATGGGTCAGACGGAACAGATGATTCAGCGGTGGCGCAAGCTGCGGGGCACAAAGAAACATACCCCGGAACAGGTCTGTCTCTTGCCCGCCATCCGTCAGGCCATCCTGGCCCTGGCCACACCCGCCAAGATGCGCAGCATCACACTCCAAATAGCCGGGCAGGAAATCTCCCTCGACAATATCGAAAGCTGTCCGGAATTTGAAACATTGCGGGTGGAAGTGGGTTGGGATCTGTTGGGACACGTGCTGGTTCAGGCGATCCAGAATGCGATCGAAGCCATCGAAGGCCGGGAAAACGGGCGGGTACGGATCGAGGTGGGGTTGACGCGTAACGACACGATGGTGATGATCGAGATTCACGACAACGGTCCGGGAATTCCGGAAGAAATCCGGGCCGACATCTGGCGCGCCTTTTTCTCGACCAAAAGCGGAGTCCGCACGGGGATGGGTCTGGCCATCGGCAAACAGGTGATTGACAAGTCCCAGGGACAGATCAGCCTGATTCCCTCGCCGCTCGGAGGCGCCGGCCTTCAGATCCTGTTGCCCAAACCGGGACAGGCCCAGGCGGAGGGAAGTTTCTTCATCGGGTGAAGATCGAGAACCGTTCGACGTAAGACCTGATTTTCCCGCCTCCTTCCTACGGGAATAGCATGGCGCAGCGGAGCCGCAAGCGAATAAAACAGCGAAAATTGCAGCCCTCGCGTTCTGTGAAGAAAGCGCCCCTCTGGGATCGCCAATCTCCCGATTGGCGCGGTTGTGGTTCCGGGCATTCGGGCGGCTTTTCGAGATTCTGGAAATTCGTTTCCACCCGTTGGGTTTCGCTTCGCCTGGAGCGGGCTTTCAGCCCTTTTTTGGAAAAAGAGAACCACGTGACCCGGGGCGTCGCTTCGCTCTGCCCCGGGCTGACATGGGCCGCCCTGTCAGGGCTGGGGCCGGATCGGGATAGCGGTTCGTATTACCGGCACTCGCCCTCAAAATCTACGCAAACGACAGGGATCGTGCGAGAGAGTAGCATGGAAGTGTCCAACCTCGAAAAATCCCACGCGGCGTTTCCGTCTCCGGGCGTTTTGCTCCACGGGCTGGGAGTGACGGGTTTGACCGCCACGATGATCGGGGCGCATTATGCGTTTCCCGCGCGTCCGTATCTGGCGTATGCAATCCAGGTTCCCACGTCTCTTCTGATCCTCGCGCTCACATGGAAAGCGCCCGTTCTGGAGCGTACCCCCTACAAGGGGCGCATCGTGGCCGGGCTTCTTTCTTCGATCCTGGGCGAATTCTTCCTGATGTTGCCATCCGACCTTTTCCTGGCCGGGTTGGCCAGTTTTCTGATCGCACACATCTGCTACTTCTCCGCTTTCCTTTCGGACAGCCATCTGGCAAAACACCGCATCCCCTTCCTTCTGGCCGCAATCTTTTGTGTGGGAATGCTGACCGTTCTCTGGCCGGGATTAGCCCCAACCCTGCGCCTCCCGGTCGTACTGTATGCCAGCGCGCTGTTGAGCATGGCGGCTCAGGCGGCAAGCCGCGCGCTCGAACTCCGGACTTCAGCGGCTCTGGCCGCAAGCGTGGGCGCCTGCCTGTTCGCCCTGTCCGACACCACTCTGGCAATTGGACGTTTTCGAGGCTCATTTCCGGGGTGTTACGGTCTGATCATGGCCACCTATTTCGCGGCTCAATGGGGGATTGCGCTTTCGTGCCGCGGAACGACAAAACTGGACAATCCCGGGGAAAACCGCTCTAATTCCGAGAGGTGTTGAATACCGACGCACCCCGGAAGTCCTGCACTCGGAAGAAAATCGGATGCCCCGTCCCCGCCTCCTGCTCGTCAATCCCTGGATCACCGACGTGGCGGCCTTCGACCTCTGGGCCTGGCCCATCGGGCTGCTCTATTGGGCCGAACGCCTGCGCGGCTGGGGGTTTGAGGTCGGGTGGGTGGATTGTACCGACCGCCACCACCCCGGACTGGAACCGTATGGGGTGCGCCCGCGCGCCTTTGGGACAGGGAAATACCACGCCGAACGCATCCAACCCACTCCGGAGCCTGTCCGTCGGGCCGACCGCCCTTTCCGGCGGTATGGATACCCATTGGATCTCTTTCAGGCCGAACTCCGCGCGTTCGAGACGCGCTGGGGCGGGCCGCCCGACGCCATCCTCGTCTCGTCGCGCATGACCTACTGGTACCCCGGCGTCCAACTCGCCATCCAACTCCTTCGCGAGCAATGGCCCGATCGCGCGATTCCGATTCTGCTGGGGGGGATCTACGCCACGCTCTGCCCCGAGCACGCCCGGGCGCACTCGGGCGCCGACCGGGTTCTGGAGGGCGACGCCTTCGACACCCTGCCCGACTGGCTGCGCGAACAATTCCCCGAGATGGCCCCACGTATCGCCCCGCCCGATCCGGACCCTGAAGCGTGGCCCCGCCCGGCGTTCGATCTGTGCCACGGTCATGACGCTCTGCCTCTGCTCACCTCCATCGGGTGCCCCCATCACTGCTCCTACTGTGCCTCGAAGAAACTCGCCCCGGTCTGCCGGCGCCGCTCGCCCGATTCCGTCTTCCGCGAACTGCGCGACCACCACACCCGGTGGGGCACAACCGATTTCGCGTTCTACGACGACGCCCTGCTGACACACTCCGACCGGTTCTTCGAGCCTCTCATGGACCGCGTGATCGAGTCGGGTCTGCCCGTGCGTTTCCACACCCCCAACGGGGTCCATTACACCCGCATCACCCCGCGTCTGGCCGAGAAAATGCAACGCGCCGGGGTCCGGACGATCCGCCTGAGCCTCGAAACCGTCTCGCGCGAGCGGCTGGCCAGTTGGAACCGCCCCGGCGACAACGCCGCCTTCCGCAACGCCGTCGAGGCCCTGCGCGCAGCCGGATTCGAGCGCGACCAGATCGGCGTGTACATCCTGGCAGGAGTCCCCGGTCAGACCCCGGAGGAAATCCGCGACACGATTGACCTGGCGCTGACCGCCGGGGCCACTCCCCGGCTCAACGAATACTCCCCCATCCCGCAGACGCGCGAGTGGTCCCGCGCGCTGGAATTGTCCGGCGCGGAAATCGAACAGGAACCGCTCTGGCAGAACAACAGTCTCTATTTTACCCGCCCCGAGGCCTTCTCGCGCGCGGCGTTCGAGGAACTCCGACGCTACGCCCGTCAGGATGTCCCAATAGAATTTTAAGCAATATCGTGGTCGTTTGATCGTTGAACACCGCGGTTGAGCGCCAAAGGCGCGGATTTATACCAGCCTGGGGCAAGCGAAGCGTCGCCCCAGGGCAAGTGTCCCCTTTTCATGCAAGGGCTGAAGGCCCGGACTATGAAGAGGGGTAAACGCTTTGGGCTTTCAGCACTTATGATAAACAACCAACCTGTTTTCCCGGGGCGATACCTCAAGCGGGTATTGATCGTGCCGTTGGTACTTGACTCCTCTATGAAAAAGAAGAAGCGGCGCCCCCCACCCAGCCCTGAATGCTCAGAGCCGGACGGACAGCGCCGCCTCATATCCTTCCCGGTTTTTCAAACGGCCTATCGAGAGGTTGTGTTGCGGAACGCGCCCAGTTTGCCGTTCGCGTCGAAGGTGACTTCCTGCAACCCCCAGCGATTCGTCGGATAAATCCACGTGTTGTTGGTCAACGACGGAGTCCGGCTCTGAAACGGCAGTCCGTAACAGGCCTGCACCGCTTCACGGCTCATCCCCATGTAAAGCGTCCCCTCGCGGATGGACTGGAGTTCCGTCGGGGTCATGCCAGCCGTCAACTGCTCAAAATTCTTCGTCGTGAACATGGCGTCTTTATATGAGCGAATGTCCACGCCGGGGTGGAACCGTTTCTCCATGAACACCGTGTACGTCCGCCCCTCGGGCAGGGTCGTGAAGCGGATCACTTCATGGGTGGTACGGAACGGACGATACAAGCGGTAGATCTGGACGTTGGTGACTTCGGTACCGGCGGGAATCCGGGCGCCCACCTGGTAGTTGATGCAATACATCCGCTCGGGATTCTCGTACCAAAGGTTCCAGGCCGTGTAAAGCCGTTTTCCCGGCGCGTCCATCCCGTCCACCGCCAGATCCTGCCGACGGCAGCCCGTGCTGCACAGCAGCAGGGCCAGCAACACGCTGAATCCCAGGGTCAACCCCACTCGTCTCGTTATTTTCTTGTTTGGCATGTGCCTTTCTCTCCTCCCCATCGAATACGGAACTGGTCTTCCGGTTCCCGTGCGGCTGGTCCGCAATTCATGCTCATCCACAGATATTCTTCCGACGCGCCGGTTTGGAAGGCGAACAACCGGAATCCATTCCTGACCGGTTTCGCCCCTCTCAAAGAACGTCCCCATTAGAATCGTCCACCCCCCACCCTGTCAAACAGATTTTCGGGATTTCGATTTCGCTCTGCGTTATGTGGTTTTAAAAGTTCCATGCTTTCAGTTCATGAAAGCGGTTTTCCGCGGTTCCGCGCGATTGTTTCCTCGATCCACTTTCTCTGCGCTTTGGTTGCGGTTTCGCAGCGCCAAGTTTCATGCTTGTTGTCGTGGCGCCTTCGATGTCGCTAAAAGCAGCAGTTGAACGCCTTCGTCCGGTTTTCTTTCAGGCGGGCGGGACGCCCGCCCTCCCAGAGAGGCAATTTTTCAAGGGAAGAACGGGCTTCCCGTGAACGTCGTTCCTTCTGATGCCATTCGGTTTCAGGCGGTATCGCGCCGACGTCGGCGCCGGGGTGGGGTGAGGAGGAAGTTCCAGATGGGGCCCCGGTAGCCGGACTGGTGGAAGGCGTGGACTTTGTCGGATTCCCGGCCCGGGGGGTACACGCGGTCGTGGTGGCCGTTGAAGGCGGCCTGAATTTGCGTGTGGAGAAAGTCCGGGTCCACCGTCGGGGCGTAATAGAACCGCGCATCGAGCAGGTTGTGGCTGGAGTCCACGATCCCCTCGCGCAGGGCGATCGCATGGAGCCGCGTGGAGGGAAGGAGGCGCACGCCGCGGAACACAAACACCACGGACCGGTCCAGCCGCGCCAGGTTGGCCAGCCCCGCACGGACGGTGTCGGGGGTTTCGTTCGGACCCCCGAACATGACAAAGTGCGCGCACGCCACCCCGGCGGACGCGAACACGCGGTTGCTTTCTTCCACCTCGGACCAGGTGAAGCTTTTCCCCATCGCTTCGAGGGTGGTATCGGTCGAGCAGTCGGTTCCCCACTCGACGGCTTTCAGTCCCGAGCGCACGAGGAGGTCCACCTCGGCGGGGGAGAAGCGGCAGGGGCGGAAGAAAGCCATCCAGGGCAGTTGGACATTGCGGCGCACCATTTCCTCGGCGATTTCAAGGTAGTGGCCTTGCGTGTCGTTGAAGACCGAGTCGGTGAAGGTGATGTAATCGGCCTGATAGACGTCGCGCAGGGCTTCGATTTCGTCCACCACATCGCCCGCCGGTCGGAAGCGGTAGCAGGGGCCTTCGAGCAGGGGATAGGTGCAGTAGGCGCAGTGGAGGGGACAGCCTCGTTTTGTCTGGACGTTGAGCATGCCGCCTCCGGCGAGGTATTGCCCCGCCAGTTCGGGGTTACGGCGGAGGGAGCCGAACTGGTTTCCCGTCTGGAAGGTCGAGCCGGTCCAGATTTTCCGGTTTGGGGCGAAGCCCTGGGCCAGTTCTTCGGCCAGGTGACAGAAGGCGCGTTCGCCCTCGCCCTGGATACCGTAATCGGCCCCGAGCAGATCCAGTAGTTCTTCGGCAAAAAGGGAATAGCCCGCGCCGCCCAGCACGATGGGGGCGTCGGTGGCTTCGCGCAGGTCGTCCATCAGGTCGCGGTACCAGGTGACATAGGAATCGAACTTGACGGAGTCCACATTGTCAATGTTTCGGATGGAGAGTCCGATGATTTCCGGCTCGAAGGATTCGATGGGATTCTGGAGCACACGGGTGGGCAGGCCCTGTTGCAGGCAGTCCCACTCGACCACCTCGTGTCCCGCGGCGCGTGCGGCTTCCGCCACCAGAGTGACCCCGAGGGGATAAACCCCGTAAGGCTCTTCGGTCAGATTGCAGGAGATCAGGAGGATACGAGCCATAAATAGACAATAGCAGAATTGGGGGGCGAAAAGCAAGAGATTGAACAAGGCCGACCAGCCGGGGATGAATTCCGGCGGTAAGCGGAAGCGTTCTGTTGCCGAGGTTCGGGCTAGTCCGCGCGGTCGGGTTCTGGACAAGCCATTTCGGCCATGCGTTTTGAGAAATGGAACCGCCGCTCGGGCACGTCGAAGGAGCACAACAGCGCGGTGAGAGCCAGCGTCTCGGCCCGTGTGGGATCGCCCGCCTCGAGGGCGGCGTTGATGGCGTCGTCCTTCATCACCTGCTCGACCAGTTCTTCCTGGCCTGTCTGATCCAGGTCGTATTGCGCCAACAGCGCGTCCTGTTGGGGGTAGCGTTGCGCGAGCGTCTTGAGGGGCCAGTAGAATTGCTTGCAGATGGCTTCAAGAATGAGGCGCCTTTCACTCCGGGAATGGGGACGCGATCCGCCGCAGAAGACATGCCGGGCCAGTTGCAGATTGAATTCCGGTTGTTCGGGCAGGCTGGCCGCGCTCAAAGCGGTCTGGCAATCCCGCATGAAGCGCGGATTGAAAAAATGGAGATAGAAGTCTTCGGGCGCGAGCGGATTTTCGTCATCCTCGGGATCATACATCCCCTCGAGTTCCGACTCCGATATGCGTTTGAAGGCAAGGCCGGGCAAGGCCCATTCTGCCGGCAGGTTTACCTGCACCGCGCCTGTCTCGATCGCCTCGGCCATCTGTTCGTATGCCATGTAAATCTTGAGGTACAGCAAGTTGAAGAGTTTCTGATCCTGCAGAACCCGCTGGAAGGCTTCTTCCTCCGCGATTCCCTCCTCGAAACCGTATTCCGGGATTTGTTCCGGGTGTTGGATCAGGAAACCGACGGCGGACCGGAGTTGATCCATCTCATCGGTGGTGATCTCCGCGCTTTCATACGCCGAGACCTGAGCCACCTGAATCCAGAAGATAGACGGGATTGTGGATTTGGTTCCGTTCAGGTCAAGGTCCGCCATCAGGATGTAACAGAGTGTTTTGCAGTCCATCTCGTCGGTGAGTTGGAAATCGTCCAACAATTGCGTGTACGCATTTTCCTGCAGAGTCTGGTAGTGTTTCTTTTTGAGGATGGACGAGAGGACTTTTTTCGCTTTGCCTGTCTCGAAGTCGAGAGGTTCGTCCGGTTTCGGATTTTCCATCAACAATTGCACGATCTTGGCTTTGTCGTTTTCATCAAGGCGGAAACGGGAGTAGAATGGGTCCAGGAAAAGCATCGTTCCGAAGCGGTTGAGGAGCGAGGAAAGCATGGCGGTGTTCATTTTGTCGCGAATCAGATTCCCGAACGATTCCAATTCATCGTGAATATCCCCAGTTTCCTCCTCGAAATCGTCCCAATCCTCCCGGGGAGCCGTGAAATTGTTTTCCGGGCGTTCATCCTGTTCCCTGAGATTCCCCTGTCTGAGAAAATCGGGCGCCTCGCCGGGTTTCCCACAGCATTTTTTGTATTTCAGGCCGCTGCCGCACGGACAGGGAACATTCGGTTTGGGATGCGAGGACATGGAGAACTCTTTTCTGTGTCGAAATGGGCCGGGAACGACTCCCGTCGAATTATTGCACCCAACCGCCGTTTTCACGCAAGAAGGAAATGTGGAAAATGAAAATGCGCATCGAGTGAGGATGGGGGAAAAATAGAAGGTCCGTATCCAGCCAACCGGATACGGACCCGCGAAATTTGGTAAGCCCAAGGGGATTTGAACCCCTGTTGCCGGCGTGAAAGGCCGGTGTCCTAGGCCAGACTAGACGATGGGCTCGTGTGCTGTACTCGTTTACTTTTCCGGTGGAATCTTTCCTTCTGGAAAGCTTTTCCACCGCACACTCATTCCCGATGGATATACGGGGCTTCGTTTGGAAAAGCAAGAGAAAAATGCGCGTGAAATGAAAACCGGTGGAAATCGAGGCCGTTTCCACTGGGCAATCGGAAGTTACGATTACGGCAACCATGACCGTCTGTGGGAAAGCGGTCTGAATCTTGCCAGAAAAACGCTTGACACACCCGCTGTACAATCTCAATAATACAGCCAACGGATTTGGCCATGCCTGCCGTCTGAAAAGTTGGCTTCAGGGGGGTTAGAGTCCTGTCTTTCCAAACAGGCGCAGGGGTCGGTTTCGCATCTTCTGAAGCAAGTGGAGTGAGTGGTTCTTCATGAGTATTGCAATCGGTAAGGCCTCTATCCAGAACGCCATGGGTATCCACCTGCGCCCGGCCTCGAGTCTGGTGCAGACGTGTAACCGCTATCCCGATTGCGAAGTCGAGTTCGCCAAAGACGGGCAATCGGTCAATGGGAAAAGCATCATGGGGGTGATCATGCTCGCGGCCGAACAGGGCAGCGAGATTGAGATCAAAGTCGTGGGAGACGAATGTAACCAACTCTTGGCTGAACTGATTGCCTTGATTGACGCGAAGTTTAACGAAGAGTAGGTCCGCGTCCGCTCCTGCTGGTCGAGCCGGGGGAGTTATTAAATGGAAGAAATCACCCAGCACTTTTTCCAGGGGATCGCTGCCTCTCCGGGTATCGGATATGGTTCGGTCTATATTCACGACAGTCGGCGGCCTCCCATCCGGCGCTCTGCCATTGCCGACGAGCAGATCGAATCGGAATTGACCCGTTTCGAACAAGCCATCGAGAAAACCCGTCTCCAGCTTCAGGAAACCAGCCGGATGGTGGCCGCGCGCATCGACAAGGCCCACAGCGCCATCTTCGACGCGCAGCAGGTGTTGCTTGAAGATCCCCTGCTTGTCGGCGCGTGCCGCGACGAAATCCGTACGCGCAAGTTCAATGCCGAGTCCATTCTCGACGATGTGGTCGAGCGGGTGCGCGCCGTTTTCAAGGAAATCAGTTCTCCCCATTTTTCGCTCAAGACAAACGATCTGGTGGATGTGGCTTCGCGCATCCGCGAGAACCTGTGTCCTGAAAGTTCACGCGGCATTCTGGATCTGAACCGTGACGTGGTGTTGGTGGCCCACGATCTGCGTCCCTCCGATACCGCCCGGCTCGATACCAAACGGGTTCTGGCGATCGTGACCGAGGCGGGCGGTCCCACGTCCCACTCGGCGATTCTGGCCAAGGCGCTCAAGATTCCTGCCGTGGTCGGCGCGGAAGGGGTGCTCAAGCGCCTGAACCAGGACGACTCGGTTATTGTGGACGGGTACACGGGCAAGGTTACGCTGTCGCCCTCTACGGAGGAAATCGAGCATCTGCGCAAGCGTCAGAACCACCTGAAGCGCCAGAGCGAGTCGCTCAAAATGCTGCGCGATCTGCCGTGTGAGACCCGCGACGGCTATGCGGTGGATCTGGCCATGAACATGGAATTCCCCAGCGAAGTGGGGGGAGTCAAAGAGACCGGCGCTCAGGGCATCGGTCTATTTCGCTCGGAGTTCTTTTACATCGGGCGCGGGTATATCCCCTCGGAAGAGGAACAGTATCAGGTGTACCGCGAGGTGGCCGAACAGGTGGCGCCCCAAGCGGTCATTTGTCGTACACTCGACCTTGGGGGGGATAAGTTTCTCTCCAATTCCGGCGTGGACAACTGGGAGATCAATCCATTTCTCGGGTTGCGGGCCATCCGTCTCTGTCTGGCCAATCCGGATATGTTCCGCAGCCAGCTGCGCGCCATCCTGCGTGCGTCGGCCCACGGCAATATCCAGATTATGTTCCCCTTCATCACCGACATCAGTGAGGTGCGCCGTTCGCGCGCGCTTCTACGCGAGCTCATGGCCGACCTGGATGCGCAGGGGATTCCCTACGACCACAAACTGCAAGTGGGAATCATGATCGAAACGCCCGCCGCCGCCCTGACGGCGCCCATGCTGGCCCAGGAAGTGGATTTCTTCAGTATCGGCACCAACGATCTGATTCAGTACACACTCGCCGTGGACCGCGTCAACGAAAGTGTGGCCTACCTCTACAACCCGCTTCACCCGGCGGTCATTCATCTGATTCGATACACGATCGACGCGGCCCACAAGGCGGGTATCTGGGTGGGGGTGTGCGGCGAAATGGCTGCCGACCCGGCCATGGCGGTTTTGCTGCTGGGCATGGGGGTGGACGAGTTGAGCATGAGCGCGGTGGTGGTGGCCGAGGTCAAGCGGGTCATTCGTTCCTTGACGCTCAGCGACGTTCGCCAACTGCGCCAGCAGGTGCTGGCCAACCTCGAAACGGGAAAAGCCGCTGAAATTCTGGCCGAATTCCGCGCCAAGTATGTCCGCATCGGCGAAGAGACCGAATCCGACGAGTCGTAACCTCCGTTTTCCAAAACCTCCTCCTGGCCGCTGTGTGCGAATTGCCGCGGACGGGAGAGTTAAAGATCTTATTCGGAGACGGAAATCATAATTACTTGCGGGGCTTGGCAGGTTTTCAAAACAAGGAGAGTTTTTCTCGGTTTCGGCAGATAATCTACACCGTATAGAGCCGTCCGGGCTGGACGAGGGCGAGTTCCGAGGCCTGGCGATCGAACGTGTCCGAGAAGTGCAGGATGTGCAGTTTCTCGCGGATTTCCGGGGACAGCCCCAGGAGGCATTTGTAGGGCGTGTGGATCACGCTTTCGTTGCAATCGTGGAAGATCAGGTCGGACTGCGCCAGGAATTCGATGTGAGCCGGGTCGAAGGTGGTGTCGCAGCTGTAGCCGAACGTACGATCTCCATAGGAGACCCGGAATCCCATGGTGGGGACACTGTGGCGCGTGCGCCGGAACTCGAAACGCAGGTCGCCGATCTGGACGGGCGGACCGTTGTCCACGACCTGCATGCGGTAGAATTCCTCCGGGCGGAAGGTCTGGTCCATCTCCAGCTCTCGGATGTAGGAGCGTTCCATGACCACGGCCAGTTTGAACGGCCAGAGCGCTTCGGCTACCTCGGGCAGGGCGTAGAGCATGGGGGGATTGTCCTCGGGATGCACGAACTTGCGGTAGAAAAAGAATGATTCCAAGCCGTTGCTGTGGTCACAGTGCAGGTGGGTCAGGACGATGTGGTCAATGTTTTCGGCGCTGGGCGCGGGTTGCACGCAGGCGGCGCGTTCGTACAGAATCCGGTGAATGGGATCGGGACAGTCTATCAGGCAGGTGGTTCGGCCCCCGAACACCAGCATGGTGCATGAATAGTCGAGTTTCGTGAATGCGTCCCCGATGCCGAGTGGCAGGACCTGTAAGGGGCGGAGCGTGTCGTCCATGAAAGCGGCTCCTTCAAGCGAATGGGAATGCGTGGTGGTCGAACTCAAATGTCTGGAACCGTCTTTTAGAACGATGTGCGCATGGTACGCAGGGCTAGATCTTCCGGCCCCGATGGATTCCTCCTGCGAAATACTGAACGATCTTGTCTGACAGACCCGTTTCCCGGCGAACCGGTGGAAGCGGGGATCTTTCCGATTCCCTGCCGGGATTCTAATCTTTCGGATTCCTTCGATGCAATGCTTTTATGCATCGCCTTTTATGCATCGCCATGCGCAGCAAGATTGTCCAGCACGACAATGTCGCCGGGATTTAAGGTCGGAGCCAGTACATGGCGCACGTAAGCGCGAAAGACCTCGCGATCGGTGGCGCCAGGGACCGACATGCAACAGACGCTTCCATCGCAGCGCAGGGCGCCAATCACGGTGGTGGTACACCAGTGCCCATGAGGGGTGCAATCGTGCAGGCGGCTGCCTCCACGAATGCGCCCGTACAACCGCGTCATATTGGTTTTGGCGCCGGATTCATCGATAAACACGAGCCGTTGCGGGTCCAGTTGCGGCTGCGCCGTGAGCCATTCGCTGCGCCGCCGTTTCACGTCATCGCAATCTTGTTCTTCGGCCCGCAGCGTTTTTTTTATACCGGTAGCCCAGACGCTTGAGGGCATTGTGAATGGCGACCACGCTGCAGTCTTTCCCGAGTGCCTGGCGCATCTGATTCAACGTGGCATCGGGCATGGAATCAACGAAGCGGGTCAATTGCGTCATTTCGTCGGTATCGAGGGCGGCCGGATTGTGGCCGCGCGCTTTGGGTTCGGTCTGGCCGTCCTGACGGTAGTGACGCCACCAGCGTTGAAATGTGGAAAGAGCCACCCCGTAGAGCCGAGCGATCTCGGCCTGAGTTCCGCGGCCTTCTTCATAGGCCGCAAGGGCGCGTTGTCGGATTTGTCCAGAGGCAATAGTCATGTCCAAGTATGGACCATTGCGTACGTCATTTCAACATTAAAATACTCTAGCCACCTGTCCCTCCCCCGAGAAAGGGTCCCCGAGCTGAGGAAAGAATCCGTAGGGGCGTGTTTCAAACCCGCCCAGCAGGCGCTCCAGATCGGGAAAGGGCGGGTTTGAAACCCGCCCCTACAGAAAATTCGGGTTCGGAAAACCCCAAACAGAGAATGGCCAAAGGGTTACCAATTTCTGAACCTCAGATCATCCGCAGATGACGCAGAGGGACGCAGATGAACCCTGCACGGTCGTGGCCCCGCAAAAGCGATACGCTGGGAAAAGATACGTTGTCCCGACAGGATTATTTGTCATCGGATTTCACTTATACAGATCCCTGGTATCGAAAACCGGGCCTTGTATTTTGACTTCACTGGCCGACTTGGGTAGAGGGGTGCCCGGTTTCGAAGGTTTCGGCGACTCGAAGACGAAGAAACGTTCCGGCACAAAGGGCAACGTCAGAACCTTCTCCGGCGAACCACACCCGGAAGGTGAAATATCGACGGAATACACATCCACCCCCTTTTTGAAATACGCTTTGCCCCCGTACACATAGAGGTGGCGCATTCCCTCCTCCACCTTACACGGCACCAAGTCGGGCTTCCCAGGGAAATGAATCCGGTCATTCCCGGAATATACCGGGCCGGAGAGCATATTTGTCTCCTTACTGTAATCTTGTACCTTCTCTTCAAAAAAGACAAGATCACTATATGTAAACGATACCGAATTGGGTTTGAAATGATAAAAATACGAATTTTTGTCATTTCGATCCTGGATCACAAAATCTTTCTCGGTCAAACCATCAGATATTTTAAATAGAGAGAATGTCGAGAGACGAGAAGATTGTCCAGAAAGTACCCAAGGAGTTCTATTCTTCTCCGGCATACGATCGGCATATTGGGAGAATAATTGTTTCATTTGACCAAACTCCCGCCTCCCATTTGTAGCATCTTTCGTGCTGAAATGTGTCTGAACGAAAACACAATCCTCAATTTTTGACGGGAGCCATTTTTCCCCCGAGAGAAATCGCAACCTGTCCGGCCCATCCGGTAATTTGGCCATGGGATCTGCTCTCAATCGCAATGTACTAGATATGGCATCTCTTTTCTTATCATACAGAAGTCCCGCCAATTCATATTCTTTCCCAATTTCCTCACCCTGGAGGGCGTTTTCTTTTATGGAAATACGGTATAATCTGGTTGCAATCACGGCATACACCTGACCGTTCCCATCCGCATCCACCACAACCAGCGCATCATCCAAGAACACTTTTGATTTGCCCGACCAGAAATCACTCAGGATTGTCCGGGAGTCCAGATCCACCAGATCGCAGGCTCCAGCCTCTGTAAACGCAATCGCTTTCCTGGATGATTCCGCCTGCGCCAGACCAGTCACGCAAAAAAACAGGATGCAGATCCAGAATTTCAGTCGGTTCATTGCTCCCAGTTTCCTTTCTCCCTGAATGGCCTCCTTGAGGCTTTCTCCTGACCGGGAAGGGGGGGACAGACAGAACACCACAACCCCTGTTCCGCTTCCGTGAAACATGTACGGGACCGTCCTCTCCGGACGGTCCCGTAACGACTTGAAGAATTCTTTTCACCCTCTCAAATTCCGGTAAAGTCGAGCGTGGCGAAGTAATCGTCGAGAGTTTCCGCGCGGCGGATCTGGACCACCTGCCCGTCGGGTTTGAGGAGCAGTTCGGCGGAGCGCAGCTTGCCGTTGTAGTTGAACCCCATGGCGTGGCCGTGCGCGCCGGCGTCGTGGATCACCACCAGGTCGCCCGGAACGGCTTCCGGCATCGGGCGCTGGATGGCGAACTTGTCGTTGTTTTCGCAGAGCGAGCCGGTGACGTCATAGACGCGGTCGAGCGGAGCGTTTTCCTTGCCCAGCACCGTGATGTGGTGGTAGGCGCCGTAAAGGGCCGGGCGCATGAGGTTGGCCATGCAGGCATCCAGACCCACGTAGTCGCGATAGGTGTGCTTGAGGTGCAGCACGCGGCTGACCAGGTAGCCGTAGGGGCCGGTGATCATGCGTCCGTTTTCCATGAGGATCTTGAGCGGATCGAGACCGGCCGGGCGGATGATTTCCTCGTAGGCCAGGCGGATGCCGTTGCTCACGTATTCCAGGTTGACCTCGTTCTGCTCGGGCCGATAGGGAATCCCAATGCCGCCGCCGAGGTTGATGGATTCGACACGTACGCCGGTTTCCTTGAGGACCTCGACGGCCAGTTCGAAGAGCATGCGGGCGGTGTCAATAAAGTAGTCCGGGTTCAGTTCGTTGGAAGCGACCATCGTGTGGAGGCTGAAGCGCAGAACGCCCTTCTCACGGGCGATGCGGTAGCCCTCAATAATCTGTTCACGCGTGAAGCCATACTTGGCCTCTTCGGGCGTCCCGATGATGGCGTTGCCCCCTTTGAGGGGGCCGGGGTTGTACCGGAAGGAAATCAGGTTGGGCAGGCCGCCCGTGTGGGCTTCGACATAGGGGATCTGGGCGATGTCGTCGAGGTTGAGGACGGCGCCCAGTTCGCGCGCTTTCTGGTACTCGCAGGCGGGGGTGTCGTTGGAAGTGAGGATGATTTCCTCGCCCTTCAGGCCGACGCGTTCGGCCAGCGCCAGTTCGGCCATCGAACTGCAATCGGCGCCGAAGCCTTCCTCGCGCAGAATGCTCATGAGGTGGGGGTTGGGACAGGCCTTGACGGCGAAATATTCCTTGAACTCGGGCGCCCAGGCAAACGCGGCCACAAGTCGGCGGGCGTTGCGGCGGATGGCCGCTTCATCATAAAGGTGGAAAGGCGTGGGAAATTTCTCGGCAATCCGCTCGATCTGGTCTTTTGTGAAGGGTAACGTTTTGTCGCTCATGTGGGTCGTCTCTCCTGGCTCACTCGGTCAACCCCCATCTGGAGGTCTTTGCCTCCGGGGGTAAAATGTCGGTTTCTGAGTTTCGCGAAAAACGGCGCTTTTGTCAATCGTTCGATGTTATACAGCAAAATTCTTGTTGTTTCAGGGGGGAGGCCGGGCTGTTTGCTGGTATTATGCCGCTTTTCGCAATACGGCCAGCAGGGTGACCCCGAAGGGGAGGTCGAAGTGCCGCAGGAGCCGTGTTTCGATCAAGACGGTCGCCTTCAGGAACCGATTGGCCCAGCCGGGCAGTTGGATCACGTGGGTTTTCGGGCGTTCCGGTTTTTGAAACAGCCGATGGTACAACTTCTGCAGAAGCCGGAAGGCGACGATGGCCGGGAAGGTGAAACTGATGCAATAGGTGAGTCGTTCGATCTGGAATCCGGCGTCCAGAAGTTTCTGGCGCAGTTCTTCGCGCGTGTAACGCCGGCAGTGGTACAGGGCGTCGTCGTGGTCGCTCCAGAGGAACGGATGCGCGGGGGTGGTGAGGACGAATTGGCCGCCGGGGCGCAGAATGCGGTGGACTTCGGCGAACATCCGCTCGTCGTGCCGGACGTGTTCGGCCAGATCGAGGGCGGTGACGACATCGCACGAGTCGCCGCGCACGGGGAGGGCTTGAACGTCGGCCTGCAGAAGGCGATTGAGGCCGCGCTGGCGCGAAAAGTCGAGGGCCAACTTGGAGAAATCAAGACCGGCGGTCCAGCAGCGCGCGTTCAGATAGTGGAGCATGAGGCCGGTGCCGCAACCCAGATCGAGGACACGGGTGCTCTCCTGGAGCAGGGGGGACAGGTGATTGAACTGATCGGCCACAAGGCTCAGGCGTCCCTGAAACCACCAGTAGGTGTCCTCCAGATCGTACATCTTGGCGTATTCTTCAGGTTGCATGCGTCATCACGATCCGTGGCCGAGAGGGGAATACAGACCCGTCTCGCGATGCGGAAAAAATGTCCGCTGAGGGCCTGTTCATTTATTCTCCAGTAAAGCGTCCCTTTGTCAAGCCTTCCGAGAGGGGTTTTCTTCGCCTCCCGTCGCGTTTTGCGATTGACCGTTCGAGGCCGGACAGCCAGAATGCCTGACTGGAGGACTGAGGAATGATCTGGGTCTATGCTCTGGCGGTGTTTGCTTTTGTCGTCTGGACGGTCTATGTCCTTCTGGTCTGGCGGGTGTTGAGTGTTGTCGAGATACTCGAACCGGGCGAGACGCCCGCGTCTCTGCCGTCTCTGACGGTGGTGATCCCGGCCCGCAACGAGGAGAAAACACTTGAACAGGGACTGCGGTCGGTCCTGGCGCAGCAGGGTGTGGATTTCCGGGTGGTTCTGGTCAACGACCACTCGACCGACCGGACAGGCGCCATCGCCGAGGCCCTGGCCGCTCAGGACTCCCGCCTGCGCGTACTGCACAACCCCGACCTGCCCCCGGGCTGGCTGGGGAAATGCAACGCCATGCACCAGGGAGCGGCGGGGATTGAGAGCGAATTTGTGCTCTTCACCGATGCGGACATCGTCCACAAGCCGGGTTGTTTTGCCGCGGCGCTGGGGCGGATGGAAGGCGACCGGCTGGATTTCCTGACGCTCCTGCCGCTCCTGGTGTGCGTCGAGTTCTGGGAACACATGCTGGTGCCCCTCTTCTTTCTGGCGACGCCGTTGCTGGCGCCCGTCTTGAGCGTGCGGGGACGCGAGAAGCCGACCACCGGGTCGGGCGCGTTTCTGCTCTTGAGAACCCGGGTGTACCGCGCCATCGGGGGGCACGAGCGGTTGCGGATGTCCGTGGTGGACGACATGGAACTGGCCGGGCTGGTCAAGCGGTCGGGGTACAACACGGGCGTCCTGATGGGCACCCGGTTTCTCGACTGCCGGATGTACCACGGCAACCGGGAGGCCTTCTGGGGATTCGCCAAGAATGTTCTGCACGCCATCCCGGGCAAACCGCATCTGGCCGTTCTGGGATTGCCGGGAACGTTCGCCCTGTTGTGGTCCAGTCTGATTCTGATGGCGGTGGGAGGAATCGGGGGACAGCTCTGGGTGACAGGGACAGGCGGCGTTTTGTATCTGTATCAGTACGCATCGCTTTTTCTCATGCGGCGGTTCGTGCGGCTCGAGGGGTGGAATCGCGTATTGCTGTTCCCGATGGTGGCGGTCAGCCTGGGGTGCTGTGTCACACGGGCGGCTTACCATCACTGGCGTCACGGGCAGGTGGTCTGGCGGGGACGGGGCGTGGCCCTGACGCCAAACGGGGAAACCGGGAAGAAAAATTCGTAACAGGAACAATTGAAAAAGAAGAAAGGGAAGACAATTGGATAATGCCCGTGTGGTGGACCTGCGCAGCGATACGATCACCCAGCCGACGGCGGCCATGCGCCGCGCCATCGCCGAGGCCGAGGTGGGCGACGACGTCTTTGGCGACGATCCGACGGTGAACGAACTCGAACGGCGCGTGGCGCAACGGCTGGGGAAAGAGGCGGCTCTGTTCGTCAGTTCGGGCACCATGGCGAACCAACTGGCCGTCAAGATCCACACCCAGCCGGGGGATGAAATCCTGCTCGAGGCCGAAGCGCACATCTATTACTACGAGGCGGGAGGCCCGGCGGCGCTCTCGGGCGTGACGTGCCACCTGATTTCGGGTCGGCGGGGCATCTTCACGGCGGATCAGGTCCGGACCAACCTGCGCCCGGCGGACATTCACTGTCCCCCATCGCGCCTGATCTGCATCGAGAACACGCACAACCGCGGAGGCGGAACCGTCTGGCCGCTCGACGCGATTCGCGAGGTGGCGCAGGTGGCGGCGGAAAAAGGATTGACGATGCACATGGACGGCGCCCGGCTCTGGAACGCGTCGGTGGCTTCGGGCATTCCAGAGCGCGAGTACGCCGCGTATTTCCGCACGGTGAGCGTGTGTTTCTCGAAAGGGCTGGGCGCGCCGGTGGGGTCGGCGCTGGTGGGACCGGCGGAGGACATCGAACGCGCCCGACGGTTCCGCAAACAGTGGGGGGGCGGCATGCGTCAGGTGGGTCTGCTGGCGGCGGGCGCCCTCTACGCGCTCGAACACCACCGCGACCGCCTGGCCGACGACCACGCGAACGCCCGGCGGCTGGCGCAGGGGCTGGCCGAGATTCCGGGAATCGAATTGAACCCGGACGAGGTGGAAACGAACATTGTCTTTTTCGGTGTTCGCTCGGCGCCCGCGCAGGAGATAGCCGAACGGCTCGAAGCGCAGGGGGTGCGTCTTCTGGCCCTGGGACCGGACCGGCTGCGGGCCGTCACAAACCTTATGGTGGACCGCGCGGGGATCGAGCGCGCCCTGGAGGGCATCCGGAAGGCGCTTTCCTGATGGTATTCGTATAGAATAACGGGCGGCGCCGGGGGGCTTGGCGGAATCTTTCCCGGTAACCGCGCACCCGCGGCGTATATTTTCCCGGGGTCGCCTTGTCGGTTTCTATGGCCAGATCGGCTGAGCATCCTATATGATATCCCCCATGTTTCTCGGGGGAGGATGTCATGTTTCCTGCAAGTCGGGATTCGGGAGTTGGATCTTCTTGTGGAGCGGCGGCGAAGAGCGGGGTTGCCCCTTTTCGGCTGCCGGGTAAAGAATCAGCCGGTTCTGAATCGCAGGACCAGACAAGGGGAAAGGCCATGCGGATACTGGTTGCGGAAGATGACCCCGTGTCCCTCGAAATGTTGATTGCCATGTTGGAGTGGTGGGGCTACGAGCCGGTCTGCATGTCGGATGGACTCTCGGCTCTGGATGTCTTGAAGCAGGACGATTCTATTTCCCTGGCGCTGCTCGACTGGATGATGCCGGGCCTGGATGGGATCGAGGTGTGCCGGAATTACCGTCGGGAGGAGCGTTCCGGTTACCGCAAGTACCTGCTGGTTCTCACCGTGCGCTCGGGCGACGACGATGTGGTGGCCGCGTTCCAGAGCGGCGCGGACGATCATGTGAAGAAGCCGTTCTGCGCCGAAGAACTGCGCGCCCGCCTCGATGTGGGCCGGAAAATGATCGAACTTCAGGACGCCCTGAAGCAGCGGATCGCCGATCTCGAAAATGCGCTGACGCACGTCAAAACCCTCCAGGGCATCCTGCCCGTGTGCGCGCACTGTCACCGGATTCGGACCGACCAGCAATCGTGGGAACAGATCGAACTCTACATCGAGTCCCACACGGAAGCGCGGGTCAGTCATGGTTTGTGTCCGGACTGCTATGAGCAATATTACGCGAAAGAACTGGGACGACTCCACGAAAACGGGGAAAAATAGCCTTCCCCGGAATCCTGATCTTGAAAACAATTTGGGGCGGGTCTGAAACCCGCCCCTCCGTATTCTGTTTCTGGAAAAAAAGAACTATTCGTTTGAAACCGGTGCGTAACCGTTTGCCCCGGGGATGCCGACATCACAAAACGTCTTGCCAGAAGGGCCATCCGCACTAAAAACAGACTGGGTTTCAGTCGCTACCAGGTCCAGAGATCAAGAAAGCCGTTTCTGTCCGGGTTTCGGCGGCAGCCATTTCTGATGGGTTTGCGCCACCGAAATGACGGGTTGCGTGTGCGCCGGTTGGGCGCTTTTCGCTCCAGAACCGCCCACAATCACCATCAGTCCTTCGACCAGCCGGTCCATTTCCTGGGCCTGGGCGGATAGTTCCTCGCTGGCGCTGGCGGATTCTTCAGCCGTGCTGGCCACCTGCTGGGTCACCTGATCCATTTGCGAAACCGCGGTGTTGATCTGGTTGATCCCTTCGCTCTGTTCGTTGGACGCCTGGGTGACCTCGGCAACATGCCGGACGACCTGGCCGGTCACTTCCAGAATCTCGTGGATGGCTTGCGCCGCCTTATCCACCACATCCGCTCCGCGGCGGGAGAACTCGACACTGGTTTCAATCAGGCTGGTCGTGTCCTTGGCGGCCACGGCGGAGCGTTGGGCCAGATTGCGCACTTCTTCGGCGACCACGGCAAAACCTTTGCCATGTTCGCCGGCTCGAGCCGCTTCAACGGCGGCGTTCAGAGCCAGCAGGTTTGTCTGAAAGGCAATTTCCTCGATCGTCTTGATAATCCCCGAGATCTGATCCGACGACTTGCTAATCTGCCCCATCACGGTCACGGTTTCATCCATGGCCAACTTTGCTTTTTCCGCTCCGTTCTGGGCCTTCTGGACCCCTTCGGCGGCCTGCCGGGCCTTCTCTGTGTTGCCGTGCGCCTGGCTGGCCAGTTCCTCGAGCACCGACGAGGATTCCTCGATACTGGCCGCCTCCTGCGTGGCGCCTTCCGCCAACCGCTGGCTCGACTGCGAGATTTGCACCGAGGCCGAGGCAACCTGATCGGCGCCGAGTTTCAACGCGTTGACGGTTTGAGTAATGGGGCGCGAAATGGAGCGCGTGATGAAATAGACCACCACGACCAGGATCAGGACGCTCGCCACGCCGATCCACGTGGTGATCCACACGATCCGGTTGGCTTTTTCCACGATTTTGCTTTCGGGAATGGCGACCGCAAAAGACCAGGGAGTGTTTGTCCGCCCGGTCTGGATCGGCACAAACTTGATCCGACACGGTTCTCCGATCACATCGGAAACCATCTCGATTTCGGTGGGCTTTCCCTCTTGAACGGCTTTCAGGATCGCCTCCGGAAAGGCGCTGTCCTTCTGCATATTTTTCCCCACCATATCATCCTTGGGGTGCGCCACATAGTTGCCGCTGTTGGAGACGAAAAACACATAGCCGGTCTCGAAAGGTTTGATCTCTCTGAGCGATTTACCGAATTCGAGCACATCAATATCCACTCCGACCGCGCCCAGGAACTTGTTCTCCAGCATGATCGGAACGGCGAACGTGGTGACCAGAACATCCTTCGTGCCGTATTTCCAGCTGTACGGCTCGATCACGACTTCCTTCTGGGATTTTCGCGGCAACACGTAATAGTCGTACTCCTCGTAAGCTTCGAGCGCTTTGGGGACTTTCTTGCCGTCGTGCCGTTCGATGGCCGGGATATAGCGTCCGGTCTTGTCGTGCTGTTCCTTATCCACAAACTCGGCGTCCTTGCCATCCAGCGCATTCGGTTCCCAGGCCGACCAGTCGGAAATAAAGTCCGGATTGTCGTCGAACACCTTCCCGAGAATACCCGTCAGCATGTTCCGGTCCGGCGCGGCGTTGGTCTGTTTGATCGCGGTAAAGCTCTGGGCCAGCGCACGGGCCGCTTCCGCCGCCCGGTTGATTTTCAACTCCACAATAGCCGAGTACCGGTAGGCAAATTCCTCACTATACTGAAGCGCCTGCGACTCGGCCATAGCGCGCGCTTTCCACGACACCACTCCGATGGTGATGGCAAAGGCCGCGACCGCCACAACGCATAACTGAAGCATCATACGGGTACCCAGTTTCATTTTTCCGAACATGAGACACAATTCCTTCCGGGGCGCATAAGATCGTGAGTTTTCTGGGCGCATGATCCCCTTTCCTTTTCCTATCGGACAAGAAGGGAGAGGACTTAAGACTTTTTTCAGGGAAATGAAATCGGGAATGAAAAAAATGCGAGGGAACCGGAAAAATGCGACCGGCAAGCGAGAACGGACCTTGAGGCCTTGTCACGCGGTGAGAGCAGGGAAATAATGAGAAGGAGCAGGGCATAGAAAAAGCCCCGTCTGGTGAGACGGGGCTGGTTTTCATTCCGAGACGACAGTGATCAGGCGGTGGGACGGCGGACGTTGAGGGCCTCGGGGCCTTTACGTCCCTGTCCCGGCTCAAACTCCACCTTCTGTCCCTCGTCCAGTGTCCGGAAACCGTCCATGGAAATGTTCGAGTAGTGGATGAACAGATCGTCCCCACCCCCGTCGGGGCAAATGAAACCGTACCCCTTCTGATTGTTGAACCACTTTACAGTACCTGTAGCCATTACCCCTTACTCCCCTGGCCCTCGTTGTACGGGGCCGATCCTTTGATAGTTTCCCTCATTCAGCGTTGCGCGGAACGCTCTCGAGGGACAAAGAGTGAACCGCAAAACGATTAGAAACACTTTGTGCTTGATAGGTCAACAGGAAATGTGAGAGAATAAAAGATTTTTCTTCCCCTCTGCGCGGAGAGGGGCGGCAAGGGCGGAGCGTTTTCCTGTGCGGGGTCGGGACGCGTTACCGCAGCCGAAGGAGAGAACCCAAGCGCCTCCCTGGATGGTTTCCGGGGAAACAGGACTCTCACTTCGGGGCGCCTGGAGGCGCGTCATTTTTTTTCGTCGGGTTGTTCTTCCTCTTCCGTTTCTTCCAGCGGCGCGTCGGTGTGGACTTCCTGCATCAATTTGAAAATATGGAAGGCGTCGCGAGTGGTCGTGTCGAGGACAAAACGGGGATCGGGCAGGCGTTTGAGCGAGATGTGGGTGGCCAGGATGCGTTTGACGAAACCTTTGGCGCTCTCGAGGGCTTCAGAGGCGTGTTTCAGGGATTCCTCATCGTCCTGAAGCATGCTGAAGTACACCACGGCTTCGCGCAGATCTTTACTGATCTTGACGCGCGTGACGCTGACGAATTCGAGGCGCGGGTCGCTGATTTCGTAGGCGAGAATGTTGGCCACGGCGTGGTGGTATTCTTCCTGGACGCGCTTGATTCGGGAATGCAACATGGGACTGGGCTCCTTGTCTGGTGAACGAATGCCGGGGCGAAAGCGTCAGAGGATCTCGACCTGCTGGTCGGTGACTTCCAGGTCGGGGCGGCTGTCGAAGTAGTCTTGCACGTTTCGCAGGGTGTTTTCCACAATAGTCTTATCGGTTGAAAGGGTGGCAAAGGCCAGCACGGATTGTCGCCACTGGTCCTGATCGCCTACCTCGGCTGCGGACAGGTTGTGTTGTTTGCGCAGGTAGAGGAGGCTGGGCTTGAGAATGGAACGTTTGTCCTTGAGCGAGTGACAGTGGGGCAGACGCAGGGCGAGATGCAGGAGACCAAGAATCGTCGTGGGGGTGTCGTGCATGATCTGGGGGCCTGAATTCCACGGGGTCAGGCGGCCGCGTGCCGATGGCTTAAGAGACACGCCCCGGTTTCCGGGAAACGGAAACCGGGGCGCGCACTGAACCCGAGGAAAATCAAAGCGTCTGGCGAACTTCCTCTTCGGTGTAAGTTTCGATGACGTCGCCTTCTCGGAAGTCGTTGAAATTCGTGAAGGTCATGCCGCATTCGTAACCGGTCTGAACCTCTTTGACGTCGTCCTTGATGCGGCGCAGGGTGGCCAGAGTGCCCTGATACACAACCTTGCCGTCGCGCACAAGGCGCATCTTGTCGTTTCGGGCGATGGTGCCGGACGTGACATAACAACCGGCGACATTGCCGAACTTGGAGATCTTGAACACCTGACGGATTTCGGCGGAGCCACGGGCCACTTCCTTGAACTTGCGGTCCAGCAGACCGAGCATGGCGGCGGCGATTTCCTCGAGGAGTTCGTAGATCACCCGGTAGGTCTTGATCTCGATGCCTTCCTGCTGGGCCAAGTCGTTGGCCGTACTGTCGGGCCGGACATTGAAGCCGATGATGACGGCGTCGCTGGCCATGGCAAGCTGGACGTCGGTCTCGGTGACGGCGCCCACGGCGGCATGGAGGAGGCGCACGGAAACCTTCTCGGTGCTCAGGTGCATCATGGCGTCGCTGACGGCCTCAACGGAACCCTGCACGTCGGCCTTCAGGATGATATTGAGATCCTTGGACTTGGTCTCCTCGGAGAGGTAAGACGAAAGCCCCTCGAGCGTCATGTGCGGGCGCATCCCCTTGTTCTGGGCCTGACGGCGCCGACGCTGCTCACGGACCTGCGCGATTTCGCGCGCTTCGCGTTCGCTTTCCAGAACGAGGAATTTCTCACCCACCTGGGGACAACCGTCCAACCCGAGAATCTTGACGGGATAGGAGGGCAGAGCGTTCTCGACGCGGTGACCGCGGTCGTCGAGCATCAGGCGAACCCGGCCGCTGACGTCGCCGCAGACGAAGGGATCGCCCGCTTTGAGGGTACCGGTCTGCACGAGGACCGTGGCGGTGATGCCGCGCTGGGGGTCCACGTTCGACTCGATGATCACGCCTTCGGAACGGATGTTTTGAGGGGCTTTGAGTTCCATGATTTCCGCCTGGAGTTGAATCATCTCCAGCAGGTTGTCAATGCCGACTCCGCTCTTGGCTGAGACTTCGCAAATGATGGTGTCGCCGCCGAGTTCTTCACTGATGAGACTGTGCTGCATCAGGTCGTTTCGGACTTTCAAGACGTTGGCGCCCGGTTTGTCTATTTTGTTGATGGCGACAATGATGGGCGCGTTGGCGGCGCGGGCGTGGTTGATGGCCTCGATGGTCTGAGGCATGACGCCGTCGTCAGCCGCCACGATAAGGATGACGATATCCGTGACGCTGGCGCCGCGGGCGCGCATGGCGGTGAAGGCCGCGTGACCCGGTGTGTCGAGGAAGACGATTTCTCCACGGTGGGTTTGCACGCGATAGGCGCCGATGTGCTGGGTGATGCCGCCAAACTCGCCGTCGGCGACTTTGGTTTTCCGAATGGCATCGAGCAACGATGTTTTACCGTGGTCCACGTGACCCATGACGGTCACCACGGGCGGACGGGGCATCTGATCTTCAGCGGAAACATCGCCCTGGGCGACATGGGCCACGTCCAGTTCGTCGGTCTCTTCCACGATTTCGATGTTGATGCCCAGATCGGTGGCAATCAGTTCACACATCTCGTGGGTGATAAACTGGTTGATGCTGAGCATTTCCCCTATCGTCATGGCCTTCAGGATAATTTCCTGAGGCGTGCTGTGGATACGTTCGGCAAATTCGGCCACTGTCAGGTCGCCGTAGAGTTGAAAGACTTTGGGCAGCGGAACCGGAGCCGGCTGTCTGTGACCCTGCCCTCCTTTTTGTTTGGGAACTTTGCCCGTCCGGTCCACGACTGGGGTTTCTTCCAGGGCGGTGATGTTCAGGAAGCGTCCCGGGCGAATCTTCTTGCCCCCGACCACCTGTTGCTTGGCCAGAGCGGGACGTTTACGAGCGGCCTTTTCGGCTGCGTCTTTCTCTGCGTCACTCTTCTTGGCTCCCGGACGCCGGACAGGACGCAACCGCATCACATCAATCGTGGGGACGGTGAGATCGTCCGATTTCCCGCCCCGCGCGGGGGGGGCTTTTCGTTTGGGTAAAGAAGGCAACTGTTGCAATTCGACGTTACGACGAATGACCCGCTGCTGGGGTTGACCGGGCCGTCCGGCGCCGGGCGCTCCATGAGTGGGACGGCCAGCGCCAGGCGTGAAAGATTCGTCTGTCCGTCTGGGATAAGGAGTACCCGGACGCGGGGCGCCACGGTCTCCTCGATCGCCACCACCGCCACGGGGCGGCCCGCCGCGTTCGCCACGGTCCGACGGCCGGTAGTCTCCCCGGTCCGGACGCGACTCGCCTCCTCTGTACCCGCCTCCCGGCCGTTGTTGCTGGTCGCGGACAGGCGGTTTACTGGGTCTGGGAGGGAATTGTCCTCGGGGTGGCCGCTCGCCTTCGCGAGCCGGCGCCGCATGGGCTGTCGGCGGCGTCTGGGGAATCGGAGAGGTTGTGGCCGGAGGTTCTTTCCGTTCGAACGGAGCAACGGGAGTCGTTGCGGCTGCGGGAGCGGGTTGTTCCTGGGGTTGTGCGGCCGGAGGGGTCGAAGGCGCGGCGACTTCCTGTGCGGGAGTTTCGACCGGCTGAGACTGACGGGAACGTGCGCCTCCCAATTCGACTCGCTGGTATTCGGGCGCAACCGCATTGAGGGCCTGAGCCGGTTCCTGCTCGACCGGATGTTCGAGCAAAGCCTGATGCTGTTGGGCCCGCCGGGCTTTGGCGCGTTCGAGCGCCTGAAGCGCAAGGGCACGGGCATCAATCTTGGCCGGAACAGGTTCGGCTGGTGTCTCCATAGGAGGAGGGGGAGTTTTTTCCTGAAGCACGGGTTTCTTTTCTGGCGCGATTTTGTGGCCGACAGGTTTATGAGTGGCGGGAGCGGGTTTTGTTTTCTGGCCCTCTTTCTCCATATTGTCGAGTATCGCGCGGACACTCTTGTCGTCTATGGAGGACGAGTGGCTTTTCACCTCGACGCCCATGTCTATGAGTTTTTCCATCAGTTCTTTGTTGGTCAACCCGACCTGTTTTGCTAGATCGTACACCCGCATGCAAATTTCCTCGTCTTATCTGTGTTGGCGCCGTGTTTTGGCGTGCTCGACACTCCTGTTTAAAACAGCTGGGCGCCATGTTCGCGCATAGATCTGGATTAGACCGCCTTTTCAAGGCAAATGTCAAGCATGGAAATCCCTTGTGGCATGGGATTCACTCTTCCGGCATCGGGTTCAACCCGCGGGAATCGCGGAAAAGGGGCGATTGTCCGATTCGAGGAATCTGTCGGGGGCCCCTTTGTCTGCAATGACACGGCGCTATACTCAAACGTTCGGCTCGCCGTTTTCTTCAGGCGCGCTTTCCGGGGCCGCTTCCGTTTCCTGACCCGGCTGGGCTTCTTCCTCTTCGCCACCCTTGCCTTCGAGGAATTCCGACGGCATGAAGAAGCCGGGGGCCAGCCCGCGGCGTTTGCGCTCGGCCTGAATTTCGCGCAACGCTTCCACGTACTCCTGAGCGCCGGTAATCAGGCTTTCGGCCAGCGCCAAGTTGTCGTTCGTGAACGGACACAGATCCTCGACCCGGGAGGAGGCGATCTTGTCCACCGTATTGAGCTGCTGCGAGCGCACCAGGGCGTCGCGCGCCAGACCCGAAATGCCGGTGACCTGCAGGAGGAAGTCTTCGAGGTAGCGGACCTGAATCTCTTCGTACTCGAGACCGTCTTCTTCCTCGGAACGGATGTCCAGACGCCAGCCGGTGAGACGGGCGGCCAGTTTGGTGTTCTGTCCCTTGCGCCCGATGGCAATGGCCAGGTTGCCCTGCGCCACAATAACCTCGGCGCGCTTCTCTTTCTCATTCAAGTGAATCGCCTGAATCTTGGCCGGATTGAGCGCTGCGGTGATAAATCGCTTGGCGTCAACACTGTAGGGAACGATGTCTATTTTCTCGTTGTCGAGTTCGCGCACCACCAGCTGCACACGCGATCCCTTCATGCCCACGCACGCGCCCACGGGGTCCACATCGGGACTGGAACTGTTGACGGCGATCTTGGTGCGAACCCCGGCCTCGCGCGCCACCCCCAGAATCTTGATGGTTCCGTCGGCGATTTCGGGCACTTCCTGCTCGAAAAGTTTCACGACCAGATTCGGGCTTTTGCGCGACAGGACGATAAGCGGTCCCTTGGGGGTCTCGCGGACATCTATGATGAGTACTTTCAAGCGGTCGTTGTGTTTGTACTTGGCGCCCAGAGGTTGTTCGTAAAGAGGCAGCACGCCTTCCGTCCGGCCAATGTTCATGACCACGTCGCGGCGATCGAAACGCTGGACAGTACCGGTCACCACGGAACCGATGCGGTTGTTGAATTCGTCCTGGATGCGGCGGCGTTCGGCGTCGCGAATGCGTTGCATGACGATCTGGCGGGCCGATTGCGCGGCGATGCGCCCGAACGCGGAGGGGTCCACCTGCACTTCGATCAGGGCGCCGTACTCGATGGTCGGATCCTGCAATTGCTTGCGCGCGTCGCGCCGCGAGATCTGAACGCGGGGATTCTGAACAGTCTCGACCACTTCCTTGTTGACAATGAGGCTCAGAGCGCCGGTTTCCATATCGAGAGAAGCCCGGGCTTCCCGAAATTGCGAGAGGCTTTTCTTCGATGCGGAAATGAGGGCGTACTCGATGGCCTCGCGGATGATGGCCGGGTCCAAATCTTTTTCTTTGGCCACGGCGCTGACATAGGCTTTCAAGTTTTTGAGATCCATGACGCGTTTCCTTGTGCTGCGTTACCGGGACCGCGCAACGGCGTGCGCGACCTTCCTGGGATAATCTGATAGAAAACCAAACTCGATTTTCTGTCCTGAGAAAACAAAAAGTGGGCCGCAGCCCACTTCCAAACAGATGATCTTACCCATTCATTCTGCGCGAGGCAAGGATTATTTTGATCTTTTTTGATAGCCAAACCGTACGCGGATTTTTCCGCAATCTTCGTCTCTCCGGGAGCGCTTCGGTGTCACGCGGATTCGGTATTCTCGCCGACCCGTTGCTGTTTTTTGAGCCGGGCGAGTTTCCCGGCCAGCAACTGGCGGCGCAGCAGGGGAAGGTGGTCTATGAACAGGACGCCGTTGAGGTGGTCGTTTTCATGCTGGATGCACCGGGCGGCGAAATCGGTGGCGGTGATCTCGTGTTCCCGCCCCTCGACATCGCGGTAGCGCACCCGGACCTTGCAGGGGCGATAGATATCGGCGTCAATGCCCGGCAGGCTCAGGCACCCTTCCGGGCCGCTTTCGTCTTCCGCGGATTCCTCGAGGATTTCCGGATTGATAAAGACCTGAAGGTTGCGGTGTGGGGGGGTGTCGGACTTCTTGCGCGAGTCGTTTTCGACCCAATCCACGTCCATGACGAAGAGCCGCTTGTTGACCCCGATCTGAGGGGCGGCCAACCCGACGTGGTGGGGGCGGTAGTAAAGGGTGTCGGTCATGTCGGCCATCAACTCGCGCAACGCGTCGCCGAATTCCTCGACCGGGTCGGATTTTCTTTTCAAACAGGGATCGCCGTAGATACGGATGGGTTTGACGGGCATGATAGGATTCTGAAATTCCTTTTTCCGAAAATGAGACTGCCGTATTTCTGGAGCATGCCGTCACATGCGGCCCGGACGCCATACCCCACTCCTTTTACTTTACCGGGGTTGGGGGGAGAAATCAAGGAATCATGGGAAACGGTTTTTCAGTCTTGCGGATTCTCAGGAAAAATCGTCAGGATGGTTCGTCGAAATCCCCGGGGCGGGAGTACAAGAGAGGTGGAAGGACCAACGTGGGACGCCTCGGAAGTTTTTCAAGCCGCGCAAATCGAAGCGGCGAACTCTTGCAAGAGTTTCAAGCGGGAAAGTGTGAGGAAGGAATTTTGGCAGCCACGTTCGCGGTGAGAAGCGAGACGGAGAACGCCAGCGACCGGGATCTCATGGCCCGGTTTGCGAAGAACCGCGACCGCCAGGCCTTTGAGGCTCTGGCGCGCCGGTGGGACGTGCGCGTGGTGGCGTTTCTGGCGAAGACGTGCGGAGATCTCGACAGCGCGGAGGATCTGCGCCAAGAGGTTTTCCTGCGCGTCTATCGCTACGCGGCCAGTTACGATCCGCGCTATGCGTTCTCGACGTGGCTGTTCCGGATTGCCTGCAATGTGCGGAAAAGCTGGGCGCGAGATCAGGTTCGACGCATCGAGACAACCGGAGGGGACGATGCGGCCGAGGTCATGGCCCGCGCGCACGACTCGGCTCCCAATGCGCTCGAACGGCTGGCGCAGGGCGAGGCCCGCGACCGGCTGCGTGGAGAAATCGCGCGGCTGGAGCCGGACGAAAGGGAATTGCTGTTGCTGCGATTCGACCGGGAATTCGGTTTCCGGGAAATCTCCGAGATTCAGGGGGTTCCGGAAACCACGGTCAAATCGCGACTCTATCGGATTCTCGAAAAACTCAAAGTGGAGTTGGGAGAATCGTATGGGGGGAAAGGAAAGGTGGCGTCATGAAACAGGACAGGGAACGCGATCAACGGTGGATGGCTTACCTCATGGGAGATGTGAACCCGCGCGAGCGCGCCATGATCGAGGCGGAAATGCGCGAGAATCCGGAGGCCGCCGAGATGTGCCGCCGGGTGGTGGCGGGCGTCGAGAAGTGGGCGGGGGAAGCGGTTCCATCTGAACCGCTCGATTTCGAGGCGCTCTACGCCCAGGTGGAGGAAGAAGAAAAACTGGACCGGGCGAAAATGTTAGAACTGGTTTCAGCGCCGCAATGGTGCGGCCCTCCCATGTCTCTGCCCCGCCGCGCTGGTTCGAATCCGTGGGTCTGGGTGGCGGGTGTGGCCGCCTCGGCGCTTCTGGTGTTCGCGCTGGCGCAGGTTCAGTTCACCGTGCGGCTGGGGGATACCACGTTGCAGTGGGGCAAGGGCGCCAACACGACCGACTTGGCAGCGTTGAAGACCCAATTGGATTCGGTGGCTTCCGAAGCGCGCGAGTCGCGGCTGGCCGCCCAGTCCGCGAGTACGCAAATCCAGACCGTGTCGCAACGCAATTCGCTGATGCAGGAGGAGTTCCGCCAGGCGGCGGCCGGGTTGGCGTGGATGCAGCGGGCGGAATCGCAACAGCGCTACCGGGATGTCGAGACCCTCATGCGCCTGACGGGGGTCTATCCGTCGGCCAGCGAGTGGACCGCGGCGTCGGGAGAACCCCGCAAGCAGCCTTTCCTGTTTCCTGAGCAAGAAAAGGGAGTCTTCCAGTCCGGAAGCCCAAACGATGAAGAGCGTTAAAGAGTAGGGGCAGGTTTCAAACCTACCCGAAGCAAAACACCCCAAGAACCACTGGGACGGGTTTCAGACCCGCCCGAATTGAAGACAAAATGGATGCCGACCTGAATGAAAGGATGAATGCCATGAAGAAAAAATGGATGCGTTGGATTGCCGGAATGGCGTGTGTGTGCGGATTGGGCATAGCCCTGTGCGCCGCTTCCGCCGAGAAGAACGAGGCGGCCCCGTCGCCCGACACGCGCGCCGCGCGCGACAAAGAACTCCAGACCATGTCGAAGGTGATCGAGGAAAGTCTGAACCGCAGCGGGTTGGGGGACTGGTACGGTACGCCGGAAGCGTTCACCCCGTCTCCCTTCGAGGGCAAGATCCGTTTCGACTATATCCCGACCGTCGGGGCGATTTTCACGATTCCTGTGAATTTTACCGTGACGGAACGGATCGAGGTCAAAAAGGAAGAAACGAAGAACGGATCGAATTCGGGAGAACCGGATCTTTGGGAAAAGAACGCCAATCCCCTGGCGCCAGGGCATGCGTCCCCGCACGACGTGATCGTGGGCGCCACTTCCGGTATGGGCGGTGTAGGGATGATCGGGATGGGCATGGATCCCTTTGTGACCGTACAACCCAAGTATGACGCCAAAAAGGTTGAGACGCTGCGCAAAACGCTGATCGAGACCATCGGGCGCTATGGCAGCCGGTTGACCACCGTGGCGCCGGAAGAACGGATTCTACTGGTGATCGAAGCGCCATCCGGTGGGGCTAATGTGTTGCATACAATCGGGATGCCTGGAATGCCCCCGACGCCGCCGGTTCCTCCTGCTCCGTCGGTTCCGGCGATGCCGGCAGCCCACGCTACGCCTCCGGCCCCACCAGCCGCCCCTCCGGCTCCGCCTGCGCCCGGCGCTCCGGGATTGGTCATCCGGCACTCGGAACACGTCTCGCACTCGACAGGTTCGACCGATTCGAAAAGCGAGGACGCCACTCAGGAAGCGATGGAAAAGGCGTTGGAGAAAGCCACGGCTGAAGTCGAAAAAGCGGGCGAGGCGACTCCCCAGCAGGCGCTGGCCATCGTCCAGCAGGCGCTGAGCCTGGCGCAGCACGAAATCGCCAAGGACGCCGCCAGCAGCGCCACGTCGGGAACAGCCGACGCCGTCGAAGAAGCGATGGGCAAGGCCATTGCGCAGTCGGCCGTAGGCATGGTGCAGGGCGCCATCGGGATGGCCCAACAGGGCGTTGCCGCCGCCAGTGGTTTCGGCGCCTACGCCGGGCCGTATGGAAACAGTTATGTCATGTCCCTGATGGATGGTTCTCACACCGGAGATCGTTATCTGTTGTCGTTCAAGAAGTCGGACGTGAGTGAGGGAACCCGGACTTTCGACCAGATGGCTCCCAAAGTCGAGGAACGGCGGTACTGAAGCGGGAGTTTTTTCGAGTAATTCTGGCTCTTGGAGTTCCTCATGACAAAGGGTTTGTCATGAGGAACTCTCACATTTTATCATCCTTAATTTTTTCAACCTCAAAAACAGGGGGGCTAAAAAGAGACGTCGCGCCGACGAACAACCGGACGGCGCGACATGGAAGGATTTGTTTGGAAGGTAATGGCTGTTCTCTTGGGTAAAGGTTGGTCGCTTTCTTAGGAGGGGTGTTATGGAAGCCTTTCAGCCGAATCGCCTCGGCAAAGGGTTTTGTGCTGTACCGCTTATCTGTCCTTATTACAGCAGGTTCCATGCCAGAGAGAAATATCTCCGGTTAATATGACAAACTATTGATATCAGATGAGATAAATTGATATTTGAAATTATCCGGACATCCCGGAACGGGGAAATCCTCTAAAAGAGCTCAATCCGTTGGACACTTTCCTCAACTTTACCCCGGATCGAGTGGCAATCCTGTCGCCGGACTTACGAGAAAACGCTCCACTGAACGGAAAAACAAAAACTATAGATGATTGAGAATAGGCGAGATAAATACTACTTCAACTCCACAGACTTTCCGGTTTCATCCGGTGTTTACCCTGTCGGGGGGACCATCTTTTCACCGATCCCCCCTGTTGCATCCACACAGACCCTCTCCACACGAGAATTGTTTTCTCAGAACAGCATCGCTCCTGAAAACGTCAGATCACACTGAATTATAAAGAGATAGACGATTTTAACGGGTCCAAAAGAGAATGAGGGGAAAGAGTCTTCTCTCCCCTCATTCAGAAAAAGGTGTTAAATAGCTTGCACACTTCCACGAAAAGTGTCTATCCAGTTGGACAGACCATCCGCCAAGACGGCCCGTCCTGCACACCGGCGAATCGGACTATTCCAGGAGCAGATCGTAACAGAAGGCCTGGCCGTCGTGGCGCCAGGACACTTCCCCGTCCTTGTCACGCCACTCCACCGTGCCCAATTCGCGCTCCTCCGCATCGCGCGCCACCACGCTCTTGACCCGGACTTCTTTCCGCGCCGCATTGACTTCCCGGAGCGCATCCAACCGGAGCGTCAGGTCAAACTCCGGACTGGCGGGCAGAGGGATCACCCGATATCCGGAATTCTGCCACAAAACCCGGAACGCGCCATCCGTCTCGGCCCAGCGGAAGTCCACGGGCGATTTGCCTGTGTTCGTTGTAAACGCAGGCGTGGCGGTTTGCAGTTCCGGGGGTACTTGCCAGAGAATCTCGGCAATCTTGTCGTCTCGGCGCGTCACCTGGAGGGTTCCCACCCAGATCGCTCCGCTCCGGACGCCGGGCACCCGGACGCCGCTCAGGTTCAACTGACGGACGCCCGGTTTGTACAACCCGTACCCCAATTGATACGGTCCGTCGGCCTCCTCCGGGATCGTGACGGTCCGGTGGCTGCGCACGGTTCCCTGCCAACTCGATGTAACCGGTTCTGGCCGGTAGTCGTCCTGAAACGCGATCTTGTCTTCGCGAGTCACTTTCGTTCCGTAGAAATGGCCAAAGACGGTCATCGGTTCGGGCGTCGCCGCGCCCGCCTCCCACACCAGATCGTACTCGATCTGACGCTCGCCCACCTGGCGGAAGTTTTCGACCCGCGGACGAATGGGCCACGGGCGGTCCGGGTCAAAGGTTCTCGCATTGAAATACCAAGCCGCTTTGCCTGCCGCATATTCGAAAATGGAGTCCTGCGCTTTCTCGACACCGGCGCGCAGCCAATCCGTTCCCTCGACCCGGAATCCGTTGGGGGGCAGAACAAAACCTTTTTCATGCTTCCAGTCGTTGGTTCCACGGTTCACATAAACTCGGGTTCCGTTGTCCCACACCACGCATTGGCGGTGGATGTCGGGTTGACCATCGTCCCTTTTGTCAAACTCGACCCCGACGATCTCGCGCAGCGCCAGATTGCGCGCCACGGCTTGCGCCAGCCAGTATTTGCGCACGGCCTGGCGGCCCCACGCTTCGGCGTCCACCATGAGGGCGTGGCCGGTCAGGATCTCGGCGGAGAGGTAATCGTCCGACAGAATCCCGTGGTCGGCCCGCGAGCGGTCCGATTGATAGCGCGACGAGTAACCAACCCCATGCAGGATGAAACGGCTGTGGTTGACGGCGTCGTACCACGGCACGCGCTCCCAGTCCTTGCAGCGGATTTGAAGCGCGAAGGGTTTCGATTCCGGACTGAGCATGAGAAACTGACAGTCGGCGCCATCGAGGTAACCGGTCAACTGGTCGTCACCCGCCTCGGAGGTGGTCGGGGCGTTTGCGCCCAGAAAGTCGCGAATCCAGGCGAACGCCTCGCCCCACTTCTGGCGGGTTTCGGTGGCCGGGTGGAACCGGCCCGAACGGTCGTAGAAATCGAAATAACCGATGGACGTGAAGACATCAATGAAGTAATGGGTCGGCGCGACGCCCTCTTTGATGAGTTTCAGGTTGCGCTGCAGGACCGGCATGAACGCGTCCGGCCGCCAGCGGTACGATTGCGCCCCACCGTCCGGGATTCCCTCGTTCAGCCATGCCTTGATCGGTTCGCCCGCGCGCGTGAAGGCAATCGAATCGTACGAATACCCCTCGGCGTCCGGATAGAAGTCAATGTAGTTGTCGTGCAGCCCCCACAGGATGTCCTTATCCCGACAGAGCGAACCGATGGCCCGCACCTCCTCGACCGTTCCCTTCGTGGGTTCCGGTGGCCAGATGTCGGGCAGACGGTAGTCGTAGCCCCAACGCTGCCAGTCGTGGATGGTCAGGAAGGAATCGGTGAGGCCATAGCGGATCGCCTCGCGCATGCGCGCGGCGATCTGAGAATAGGAACCGCCCCAGATGTCGAAGCAGAACCGTCCCGCCAACCGTTGGACCCCGGCGGAGGGCTTTTTGTCGTAGAGCGGGCAGTAGCGGATCGCGCAATCCAGCGCCCCCGATTCGCCCGGCACCAACGTCAGGGTTCCCTGTTTGCCCGAACTTCGCAACGCGTAACGGAATTCCGCCGGTTCGACCTGGAAGGAAGTGGGCGGCACGTCCAGCGCCTGCAAAAGCGACATGCCGCCGTCAAAATCGCATCCGACATGACTCGTCGAGAGGTTGTGGCCGCCAAAACTTGCCTGGAACGCTTCCGGATATTCGATGCGGTACCCGTGGCCGAAATACACGGACGGGGCCAGTCGGTCCGCCAGGCCCAGACTGAAATTGGTCAGATGTTCCGAACACGTCCACGCCACCCGGACACCCGCCCCCTCGGACCAGAACGAAAGCGACAAATCGAACGGCTTCCCGTCCAGTTCCAGGTGGTGGACATAGTGGGTCTTCCCATTCTCCGAAACGACCTCGAACCCCTTCGACCCGATCCGACTGGGCCAGCGCAGCACCGGCACGTCGAGCGCATCCACATTGAAACCCTTGAAATTCACAGTCCCTTTCGGACCGACCAGCGAGACGATCCCGTCCACCATGCCCCGTTTCGACGGTTCGAGAACCAAGGCAAACCGCTCTCCAGTCTTTCCCATCAGAAACGCGGTTTTTCCATCGGCCGCCTCCCGTTCCTCCAGAAGGGCGCGCGCCCGCGTCAGATTCCGTTGACAGACGGCCTCGAACACTTCTTTTTTGAAGAGGTCGGAAGGCCCGCCTTCTCCCGCCACCACGACCGGATCGCCCCAGTAACTGGCGTCGCAACTGGTATTTTTGTTCGGCCCCGGATGACTCTCAAATCGCAACAGAATCGTCTGACCGGCATAGGCGCTCAAGTCCACCGAGGCATCCACCCAAACCTTCGAGTCCGTGAACTTTTCGTAGAGTACTTTCAGATTTTTTCCCTCCGGATCACCGGCCCAGACCCGGAACAACACGCCGTCGCTTTTTCCTTCTTTCTCGGTGGAATCGCGGATGGCGTTGGAAAACAACAGGCGCGCGCCCGGCTTCCCTTCCTGGGCCTTCGGCAGACGCACCCGATAATCGCAGAAGACCGGGCCTCCCCCGCCTTGCCAGGCCGGGTGCATTCCGATCGCCTGTTTACGGGAACCGCGAACCACTTCCGTGAAATTCACGGTGGCTCGGGACACCTCATCGTCCCCACTCCACCCCACGGGTTTCAACTGGAGCGGACCGTCGTAATAGTTCCAGGCCGCCCGCTGGCGTCCCTGCAACGCACAAAAAGTCAACGCCCCACCGTCTGGAACCGTCTGCGGTTCCAGGGACACCGATGCGTCTCCGGTCTTTTTTATTCTCTCGAGCGTCGTCTCGACAATCCGGACCACGTGAACCGAACGGGCCTGTCCCTGCGCGGTGAACTCAGCCCTTGCATGGATCGGGTAGAGGGCCGCGAGCGCCTGCGGCTCGAACTCGACCAGGAAGTCGAGGGCGCTTTTCGCTCCCGGCTCCAACCGGAAATCCTGCTGGGAGTTCCCTGCACAGTGGGAATCCACCAGGCCAAAGAGGCGGACGGTCCCGCTCAACGATTCCTGTCCCTGATTCTCAATCTGGACACGGCATGAAACCGCCTGAGCGCGGTCGCGAACCGGCTCGATCTTTTCGATCAAGACACGCAGACCGGCCTCATGCTCCTCGAATCCCTTCCAGCCACCACACATCAGCCAAACAGCCCCCAACAGAAACACCGCCACTAGTTTTCGCATCCGGGTTTTCCTCCTTTTCCTCAACCTGAAAACCGCAGTTGAAGCGCCCTTGCCGCGGCTTTTCTCATAGGCGGGCGAGACGCCCTCCCTCCCAGAAAGGCCATTTTTATGGGGAGAAAGCGGTTGCCGGGATCGCCAATCTCCTGATTGGCGTAGTCAAATCCCTCACCCAGAAGGTGAGGGAACCAAAACCGTTTTTGCCTCATATCATAAGCACAAAAGACTCGTTTTCCGTCCTCAACTGCGGCTTATAGACTCAACTGTTCGCATTGCTGTTTCCAAGAGAGCCTCTTGCAAAAGTCGTTGAGTCGTTCGATTTTCAGGTGAAAAAGTGAGGAGAAAAAGGCATCATACGCTTGCTTAACAAACCCCGAAAGGGATGGCGGATCATGCACTTTCTCTCCTCACTGTTCACTACCCTACAACAACATCTTTTCCCGTTCCAGCAAGAAGCGCTGGGGGAACTCTGCGAAAAGCACAAGACGCTCATCGAGGTGGCCGAGTTGGCTTCGATCGAGAAATTCATGAGCCCGTTCGGTCGCAAGCCGATGGGGCGCCCGCGCCACGGACGCCAGCCTCTCGTCCTGGCGTTTCTGGCCAAGGCCGTCTGGAATTGCCCGACCACCCGCGCGCTGCTTGATCTGCTCGGCGCTGACGCCCCGTTGCGGCGTCTGTGCGGCTGGGAAACGCGGGCCGACTTGCCCAGCGAAGCGACCTTCTCGCGCGCCTTCGACGAATTCGCCCGCACCGCTCTGCCGCAGGCGATTCACGAAGCGATGGTCAAAAAGTGCTGCGGGCCGAAGTTGGCAGGTCATACCAGCCGAGACTCCACGCCGATCCAGGGGCGCGAGAAGGCGGCCCGCAAAGAGTCTGCGCCGCAGAAGTCCAAAGCCCGGCGCGGGCGTCCGAAGAAAGGCGAGGAGCGGGCGCCCAAGCCGCCGCGCCGTCTGGAACAACAGGGCCGGCACTCGCTCGAAGAAAACCTCCAGGATCTGCCGACCGCTTGCGACCGGGGCTCGAAAAAAGACAGCAAGGGCTTCAAGAAATCGTGGATCGGCTACAAACTGCACGTCGATTGCATCGACGGCGACATCCCGGTCAGCACGATTCTGACGAGCGCCTCGCTGCACGATTCGCAGGCGGCAATCCCGCTGGCGCAGATGACCGGCCAGCGCCTGACCAACCTCTACGACCTGATGGACTCGGCCTACGACGCGCCCGAAATCAAAGCGTTCAGCGAGGGGCTGGGGCACGTGCCGATCATCGATCAAAATCCGCGCCGCGGCGAGAAGTTGCCGATGGATTCGCATCGGGCGGTCCGCTACCGCGAGCGCAGCGCGGCGGAACGGGTGATGAGCAACATCAAGGACAACTACGGGGGACGGTTCGTGCGGGTGCGCGGGGCGGCCAAGGTGATGTGCCACCTGATGTTCGGGATCGTGGCGATGACGGCCCGTCAAATTTTCGCGTTGCTGAGATGAGCGGCCCGGGGCGAATCGAAATGGAAGGGAGAAAATCAACGGCGAAACCGCCGAGTGGCAATCGCACGCCCCGTCCCCAGCGAAAAAGGGCGATTTTGGCGGTAAAGAGCAAGCGAACAGGCGTTCTCGCTCAGAAATCATCTCCCCGAAACGATTAGCCCCGCTTTTTCGCCGTTTTGCCCAATACTTTTGCAAGAGGCTCAAGAGAATACTCTTTTTCAACAACATTCCCCAGACGGAAATCTGGGGAATGTGTTTACTTCGGGCACTGGTTTCCAAATCGTCCGACACACGGCGTTTATTCGCGCGCGTCGCATTTTGAATCGAACGCGTCAATCAGCGCGGGAATCTCTTCGAGTTCATCAATGATTCCATCCGCGCCGGGATCGGTGACCGAGACGTTGTCGCGGGTACGCACGAGAATGGTCCACATTCCCACCGCCCGCGCCCCTTCGACATCGCATTCGATGTTGTCGCCCACATAGACCGTTTCCTCGGGATCGGTTCTCAGTTCCTTCAAAGCCAGACGGAAAATCTCGGGGTCCGGTTTGCGTTTTCCGAAGTCCACCGAGAAGACTTTGGCGTCGAGCAGTTCCGTCAATCCATCGCGCTGCAAGTCCTCGAGGTGATTCTTCGAGCGGAATTGCGTATTGGAAAGCAACCCCACGCGCAATCCACGTTGCCTCAACGCCCACAGCAAAGGCGCCGCACCCGGTTTCGCGATGAGTTCCTGACGCATCACCCCATAGACAGCCCGGTCAATCGCGGCGTCCCACCGTCCGTTGACTCCCGGGAAACGCTCGGCCAAAAGACCGTGAAGAGCGGTCGAAATGTCGTACTCGATCCGGGTGCGATGCGCCGTTTCTTCCAACTGCTTCAAGTGCGTGAGCCACACGGGCGCCCATTCGTCCGGATTGTACTCGGACCCGGCCAGCCCGTCGCGCCGAAGTTCTTCGGCCAGGGCGCGGGCAGCTATCGCCACCCGCACCCCGAATGCCTCCCAACTGAAATCGCAGTACTGCAACAGCGTGTTCCCGTAATCGAACAACACGCCTCCCACTCTCTTACGCCGACTCATTTAATGGCCTTTCATTGAGCAGGCTTCAACAGCACATAATCCAGACCGACCATGTACTTATCGAGCGCCTTGGGATTCATACCCGTGAGGGTCGCCTTCAGAAGGTTTTCTCCTTCCTTCAGGTCGAATGTTCCGAGCGATTGCTGAGGGGTCGCCACCACGTTGTCGTTGTAGAAATCCATCGGCTGCCCCGCCGCTTTTCCGTTCACTTCCAACTGGGCGATCCCGTAATCTTTCGCCTTGGTGAAAACCGCCAGGACTTCATAGCGTCCGGCCTTTTCGACCGGGAACCCCAGGGTCAGAGACTGTCCCGGCTTCCCCTCCTGCCACCACAGCTGCGCGAACGAACTCCAATCGCCGATCACGCCCGTCTGGGTTTCCACCTTGCCGCCGCCGACTTCGACCTGGCGCATGGTCTCGCCCTCGATCGCCCCTTTGACCTTCATCTTCTCCGGTATTTCCTTCACCACAAGGTCCTTCGCCTCGGGCGCATTGAGGTTGTCCTGCGACTCCGCGTCCGCATACCAGAACGACGTCTCGGCCATCGAGACCTGGCACTCGGACCAATGCCAGACTTCCATATCGAACTTGAAGGACTTGGTGAAGGGGATGTTGTCCATGATGTGGTAACGGCTCACACAGGTATGGCCGTAGTTCTGCGGTCCATCGCAACGAGGCTGGTTGTGGTAGGCGTTGGTGAACGGGGTCGGGTCGCACCAGGCGTAACCGTAATAGTCCTCGGTACCCGTTCCGAAATGACTGGGGAATTTTTCGCCGTCCACATAGATTTTCTCGTCGCCCTCACCCCACCAGGCCACCACCGGGTTCGCGACATGCAGCATACCGCCCACAAAGCGGCCTTTCCCCTCGACGGCCACATAGTTCCAGTCCTGGCGCGGGCGCGTGGGGATGTCCAACTGCTGACGCCACCCCGCGTGAAAGTACAACGTCTCGGGCGTCCAGGCGCGCTTGGCCGAGACCACCTTGCCCTCGATCCGCACCGGCGCGCCACTGTGGTTGGTCAGGCGCACCACCGCGCTCTTGCCAAACGGCATGACCCAATGCGCGACAAGCGTCCCATCGGCCTCAACTCCACAAGGCAAAGACTGGAAGGAATTGATTCCCGGCGCGGTTCCAAAGAAATCACCCAACGGGGCTGTGACAGCGGGTTGCTTCTGATCGTCGAACGTGATCTCAAACAGGCACCCGCGCAACGCTTTGGCCATATCTTTCGTCTCGCCGACCTTGACCGTCAGACTGTAGATCGCGGCGGGTCCTGGAATCGAAGCCAGTTCGACGCGTTCATCCGGCGCCACCGTCTGGCTGTACTTGACTTCATTGACATCCTTTTGCGGCATCTTCGCCGCCTTGAGCGGTTCGGCCAGAGCCTTGGCCGTCTGGTTGACCAGATCGCGCAGACTGTCGGCCGTGTTCAACGAGAACGTCTGAACCGCCGTCCCCGGAGCATAGGTGCGGTAATTGACCTGATAATAGAAATTCTGCTTGCTCGCCGTAATTTTGCAATGCTTGGCGTAGGGAATCGGGAGGTAACTGTTCCACCCGCGCGCGAGCGTGTGGGCGATCGGTTTGACGAACGGGAACGTCTCGCCTCCCATCAGATCGGTCATCGGCATCTCGACGGCCGGTTTTTCGGCGCCATCCAGATAGATGCGGCAAATCCCGGCGTCGTTCGGATTGGCGGACCAGAACCGTACGACCGCGCCAGGTCCATCAACATCCGCCAGCACCCACTCGTCCGCACCGTTGCGGGTCTCTTTACGCAAATGCTGACCACAGTCGCCGTTCGCGAACCAGTCCTCATCCGTCAACACCTCCGGATTTTTGGATTTCTGGTCGTAACTCGAGAATTGCTTGCAGGTATAAGCCGGTTTGGGCATCTCGGTCAGCGCTTCGAGGTTCGTCATTTCCCCCAACAACGATTCGAGAGTCACGCTCTCGGCACACCACCCCGAGACCACCAGTGAAATCGTACAGACGCACAGACTCAGTCTCCGAAAAACATGCCAGTTCGATCCCAACATAGTCCTGCCCCTTTCCAAGCGCTTTTCAGTCTTGCGAATCGAGAGGATCCGCCTTCAGGCGGCACACCGCCGCCACTTGTTGACCGTACTGTTCGTACAAACGCGTAATCCCAGCCAACCGTTCCCCCGGCTTGCTTTCAAGCGCCACACCGCCCAACTGAAAACAGGCCGCCCCGCCCGCGCATATCCCCAGCGCCACGGCGCGTTTCAAGTCCAACCGTCCGAAACGCCCCTCCGCTATTTGCACAGCCAGGGACGTCAAAACCCCACCCGCGAAGTTGTCCCCGCAACCTGTCGTGTCACCCAGAGTCGAACGCTCCCGGCTCAACACCTCGATCACCGTATCGGACACAGGCAATTGCATCAACTCGACCGGGGTAAATTCGCCGCCCTGCGCGTAAAACCACACGGGGCGCGGCCCCTGCGTCACCACACACGCAGCCAGACCCTTCTGGCGGAAACATTCGCATGCGCCCACCACATCAGACGCGCCGCTCACTCGGAGCGCCTCGATATGGTCCACCACCAGCAGATCGGCATAGTGGTAGGTTTCGTCGCTTTCGCCCAGGGGCCACAACCCGCCCGGATTGTGTTTCTCATTCTGGAAATCATAGACCGTGGTCACGACGGTAAAACATCCGCGCTCTTTCGCTTTGCGCAACAACGAGGTCAAATTGGCATGCAACTGTGGCGCCAACGCCGTCGCCCCAAACAACACAATGTCCGAGTCAAAGCACGAATCGGACACATTCTGAGGAGCGTAGTCGCGCGCCACCCCGAGGTTGTTCACAAAAACCCGCTCACCATGCCCACCATCGTAACGCGGATCGGACAGAACCGTCGTAGAAGGCGAGGTTCCGGACACCCGCACATAGTTCGAAATATCCAGCGGGGTTTTCCCCGCGCCTTCGAGGATCAGCCGTCCGGCCTCATCGTCCCCCACGGCGCCATAGTAGGCCACCTGCCAACCTCGGGGCGCCAACAGCTGCGCCGCCAGAATCAAGGCCACAATGGCCGGGCCACCGATGTTGAACGTGTCGGCGGAGCGTTCCCCCACCAGGGCGCGCAACGCCTCGTCAAACGGCAATCCGGAGAATTGCTCGAATTCATCGCGGAAGACCAATCCACCCGGCGTCAATCCCCCGTCGCCCTGAGTCCGCGACAGAAATTGCTGGAACGCCGCACACGAGAAGTCCACGTCCGAGTATAAAAAATCTACCAACGAACACCCCAAGCCCGCAATACGCATGATTCGACCTCCGGCTTGGGACCATACTCAACCGGAACAAAAAATGCAAGACTCACAAGCCCGCATCTGTACGAAAAATATGTCTCCCCCATCTTCCAGTCAAGAAGACATGAACGTCAACCCACCCCGTCCGTCTCACAAGAAGGCTCCACCGTGTCGAAAAATGGATGTTGTCCCCGAAAATCAACCTCGATATAACGGGCGACACTGTCCGCTTCGTTCGAGCCGATTATTTCGGTCGCCACAGCCTTCAGGCTTTCGGTTGCGTTGGCTGTTGCGACGGCTCGGTTCGCCGCGCGAAACATTGAAAGATCGTTCTCGTGGTCTCCGAACACCACCAGTTCCGCGTCCTCGAGTCCCTCGCACTCCATCATCCGGCGAATAGCCTGATCCTTCGATGCGTTGCTGTCATGGACCGTCAACCAGAACCACTCGGGGTGGTAGGCGTCACAGAAAAGGTGCGTCACAATCTCGCCCGGCTCAAGCGCTTCCAGTCGCTCGCTCAACGCGCGCAACCGCATCTCTTCGTCAATCACCGTGAAGCATACCACCGCATGGTCCAGATACTCGGCCAGATCCGGAACCTGGGTCAACCGCTCGTCACGCGCATCCGTGCGGTTGGTCACATAATCCGCCATTCCCGCGTTGGGCGCTTCGCAATAATAGACCCGGTCCGATACGCCATCGAAGCTCGACACGAAAGGACGACAGCCGTGGTCGAGAATGGCCTGATAGACCCTTCGCACCTGGCCGGGTTTCAGGGCGTTCACCACCCGATGCCGCCGCGTTGCCAGGTCGGAGAGGAAAGCCCCGTTGTACTCGATGACCGGCAACTGCAACCGCAAGCCTCGCAAGACTTCTCCAATGGTTACCCCGCTGCGCGCGCTTGCCACCGTGAACAAAAGCCCCTCATCCAGTAACGCGTTGAGCGTGTCGCGCGAGAAGTCCGTCAGAAGGGAATTTTTTCCGAGCAAAGTGCCGTCGAGATCCGACACATACAGCGTCCTGCGCCCCATCAGGCCAGTCCGATTTCCGAGTCGGTCAGGTAACAGGCCGGATCGGGCGCCCACAGATCGTCCGTCACCGCCTCGGCGCGTACGCGGAAGTTTCCGGCGCAGATGTCCAGCCACGTACACTGGCCGCAGCGGCCTTTCACGTGGAGTTTCTTTTCCTTCAGTTGCTTCATCAGCGGGTTTTCCAAATCGCTCCAGATCTCACTGAATGGCCGCTCGCGCACGTTGCCGAACGAATAGTGCCGCCAGAACTGGTCCGCATAGACCGAACCGTCCCAGCTCACGCACCCGATGCCCCGTCCCGAACTGTTCCCTTCGTTCATCTGCAGAAGTTCAAGCACCTTCTTCGCCTTCTCCGGGTCTTCCTTCAGGACGCGCAGATACAGATAAACGCCATCGGCGTGGTTGTCCACCGTCAAGACCTCTTTCGACAATCCCCGCTCGTGCAGATCCTTTGTGCGGTCTATGATCAGATCCACCGCCGCCCGCGTTTCCTCGTGGTTCAGATCTTCTTCGACCAGTTTGCTCCCGCGTCCCGCATAAACCAGGTGGTAGAAACAGACCCGCGGGACATTGTGTTCTTCGAGCAGATCGAAGATGCCCCCGATGTCCTGGACGTTGCGCTTGTTGATCGTGAAGCGCAGTCCGACCTTGATTCCCGCTTCCTGGCAGTTGTGAATGCCCGTCAGCGCATCATCGTACGCGCCTTGCACACCCCGGAACCGGTCGTGCGTCTCGCGCAGTCCATCAAGACTCACCCCCACGTAGCTCAGTCCCACCTCTTTGAGTTCAGTCGCCTTCTCACGCGAGATCAGCGTCCCGTTCGTCGAGATCACCGCCCGCATCCCCTGTTGGGTCGCATGGCGCGCCAGTTCGGTCAGATCGGGACGGATGAGCGGCTCGCCTCCGGAAAACAGGATGACGGGCGCGCCAAACTGGACCAGATCGTCAATGAAACGCCGTCCCTCGTCGGTCGTCATCTCACCTTCATATTGTTTGTCCTGCGAATGCGAATAACAATGCACACATCGCAGATTGCAGCGGCGCGTGCAGTTCCACACCACCACGGGCTTCTTGTCTTCCGAGAACTGAAGCAGATGCGACGGCAAATCCTTCGACTTGCGCCCATAGCGCAACGCGTCCGACGGTTCCACCGAACCACAATACAATTTAGAGATTCCGATCATTTTTTTGCCCTGTCTCTACAGATTGGTCTTCTTACAGCCCGACGTTCAGACTGTCCCTTCTTCTCAAACCTTGCCTGGCAACCGCTCCATCAGGAGCGCCACCAGGCCCGGAATCGTGTACTCCGTCGCTTCCGCAATCTCGGCATCCGTCCACTCGCACAGCGTCCGAGTCGTCTCAGGACCGATGGACGCCAGACACACGGAAGGCGACACATTGCGCAACACGTCCGCCCCCACCAGTTCCGCGAAATTGCGCACGGTGGACGAACTGCTGAACGTCACAGCCGACACAAGCCCTTCCATCAGGTCGCGCCGAACTTCTTCGATATTCTCCGGCTCTTCCAGAACCGTCCGATAGGCCACGACATCCTCGACCTGCGCGCCGAGCCGTTCGAGTTCGCGCGGCAGGAAAGACCGCCCGATGTCGGCCCGCGCCAGGAGGAAACGTTTCCCCTCAACCGGCCCCTGCCCCACCAGCGCCTCCGCCACCGACTCCGCCACATACTTCGGCGGCATCAGGTCGGGAACCACTCCATAACGTTCCACCGCGCCCGCCGTGGCCGGACCGATGGCGCAGACCCGCACCCCATGCAAGGCACGCGCGTCCAGACCCTCTCCCCGCAAGGCCTCGAAAAACGCTTCGACGCCGTTCACACTCATGAAAACAAGCCAGTCGTACTCGCCCGCCCGGCCAGCCGCCTGCTTCAGCGGCTCCGCATCCTCGGGCGCCGCGATCCGAATCACCGGAAACTCCACCACGTCGGCGCCCAATTCCGTCAACTGCAAGGCCAGATCACCCGCCTGCGCGCGGCTGCGCGTCACCACGATCCGCTGCCCGAACAACGGTTTGTTCTCGAACCACTGCAACTCGGAGCGCAATCCGACCACTTCTCCCACGATGATGATCGCCGGAGGTTTCAGACCCGCCTCCTCGACCTTCTGCGCAATGTCCGCCAACGTACCGCTCACGGTCTGCTGGTTCGGGCGGCATCCCCACCGGATCACCGCCGCCGGAGTCGAAACCGCGCGGCCATTTTCGGTCAATCGCTCGACAATGCGCGGCAGATTTCCCACGCCCATGTAAAACACCAGGGTGCCAAAACCGGTGGCCACCTTGGACCAGTCAATATCCGAATCGTCCTTCTCCGGGTCTTCATGGCCCGTGATAAAGCCGAGTGTGCAGGTCATTCCCCGATGCGTCACCGGGATGCCCGCATAGGCCGGCGCCGCAATGCCCGCCGTCACCCCCGGCACCACCTCGAACGGCTGACCCGCTTCTTTCAATGCCAACGCTTCCTCACCCCCACGTCCAAAGACAAAGGGGTCGCCCCCCTTCAGGCGCACCACCCGCTTTCCATCCTCGGCCAATTTGACCAGCAGGTCGTTGATTTCCTCCTGCCGCAGGGTGTGTTGTCCCGCTTTTTTTCCCACATACACAAACTCGCAACCTGCGGGCGCCGCGCGCAGCAATTGCGGGTCCGCCAGGTAGTCGTACACCACCACGTCGGCGCTCGCCAACAGGCGCATCCCCCGCATTGTGATCAAGTCCGCCGTTCCCGGCCCGGACCCCACCAGATAGACAACGCCCTGTTTCCGTTCAGTTGTCATGCGCTTTCCCTCACTTTTCTCCCGCGTCGCGAATCTCGCGCAACACCGCGTCCGCGCCATCCGCCAGCAACACCTCCGCCAGATCTGAACCGATCCGATCCGCCTTCAGGGCCGACCCACGCGTCCGTCCACGGAGGTAATGCTGCCCGTCCAACGAGACCACCAGACCATCCAGTTCCAGCCACCCCTCGACCATCTGGCCCAGAGCCGCCACCGGCACCTGGCACCCACCTTCGAGCGTGTGCAAGAACGCGCGCTCCGCCGTGGTAATAGCCCGAGTGGCGAAACACTCGATTGGCGCAATCCGTTCAGCCGTTACCGCGTCCCCCTCGCGGATTTCCAGTCCCAGCGCGCCCTGCGAAACCGCCGAAAGCATTTGCGCGCTTTCGAGATTGCACGCGATGCGTTCTTCGAGACCCAACCGCACCAGCCCCGCCCGGGCCATGATCATCCCGTCCCAGTCCGACTCGTCGAATTTCCGCAACCGCGTCTGGACGTTTCCGCGAATGTCCACCACCCGCAGGTCGGGCCGCACGTGCAGCAGCTGCGCCCGGCGGCGCAGACTGCCCGTGGCCACCGTGCCCCCTCGGGGCAATTCGTCCAACGAGGCAGCGCCCTTGCTCACCAGCGCGTCGCGCGGGTCTTCGCGCTCGCTCACCGCGCCCAGAATCAACCCCAGAGGCAACGTGGTCGGCAAGTCCTTCAGACTGTGAACCGCCAGGTCAATCTCTTTGTCGAGCAACGCCCGCTCGATTTCGCGCGTGAACAACCCCTTGTCCCCGATTTTTGAGAGCGGCGCGTCGAGAATCTTGTCCCCTTTGGTCTGAATCTCGACCAGATTGATGCGCAGCCCCGGATGGGCCTGTTCGAGCCGTTGCCGGACCCAGTTGGCCTGCCAAAGCGCCAGAGCGCTGGAACGTGTCCCGATTCGCAATGTCCCCGTCGTTACTTCCCGCATGTGAAGACCACCTTACTTCAATCCGAATAGATCGCGCACAATCTCGAGCACCCGTCGCCCCTCTTCCGTTTCCGGGTCGCACTGACGCAGAATCCGGGTCGGGTTGTGCAGAAGTTTTTTCTGAATCAGCCGGGTCAGTTTTTCCAGATCCTCGGCCTCTTTGTCGCAAAACCGGCCCTGATTTTTCAGAACCTCACACCGGCGCACCTCGTCGAAATGCGCATGGAGTTGTTTCACCAACGGCTCAACCTTCAGTCGCTCCACCCACCCATTGAAACTCTCCAACTCGTACTCGACAATCTTCTCGGCAGCTGGAATCGCCCGGCGCCGCCGTTCGAGATTCTGGTCCGCAACTTCGCGCAGACTGTCAATATCGTACAGAAATGCGTTGTCATGGTCGTTGATTTCCGGGTCAATATCGCGTGGCACCGCGATGTCCACCAGAAAGATCGGCCGCGTGTGGCGCTTGTCCATGACCCGGTGGAACTGTTCGTGGTCCAGAATCAACCCCGGCGCGGCGGTCGAACTCACCACAATATCCGCCTTCTCGAGCGCCTCGAACCGCCGCTCGAACCCCACCGCCTCGCCATCGTACTCCAGCGCCAGCTGCTCGGCCTTGTCCAGCGAACGGTTCACGAACAACAGGTTCCCGATCCCCCGCTCGTGCAGATGCCGCGCCGCCGCCTCGGCCATTTCCCCCGCCCCAATCAGACACGCCGTGTGGCGGCTGAAATCGCCGAACACCTTCGAGGCCAGCGAAACCGCCGCCGAGGCCACCGACACCCCGCCAAAGCCCAGTTCCGTCTCCGCGCGCACGCGCTTGCCCGCGTGAAAAGCCAGATGAAAAACCTTGTTGGTGTAACGCCCATGCGTCCCCGCCCCCACCGCCAACGCATAGGCGTCGCGCAATTGAGCCAGAATCTGACCTTCTCCCAGAATCATGGACTCCAACCCGCTCGACAACCGGACCAGATGGCGGACCGCGTCCATCCCGTGCAATTCGAAGAAATGGTTTTGAGCCGGGCGTCCCTCCGCCTCCAGTCCCCGCAGGTCGCACAGCGCGTCCATCACCGCCCGTCCCGAAAAAAAACAGTCCGATTCCGGCACATGCTTGACCACCAGAACTTCCACCCGGTTGCAGGTGGAAAGCACCAGGGCCTCATCGGCACCCGTCCGTTCGAGAAACCCCGGCAACGCCTCGCGCAACCCCTCGGCGGAGAAAGCCAGGCGCTCGCGCACGTCCACCGGAGCGGTGGTGTGATTTATTCCGACAAGCAGGATTTCCATGAATCCACTATCGCCCCTTGTTTTGCGACATCGCCGGCCAGCACGGCCTCGATCAGTTCATCGGCCCGCAACACCTCGCGCACGCGCACCATGCGTTGCCGCGAATCCTCGGGATAGCGCTCCTGCACCCGTTCGCGCACCCGTCCCGCCAGTTCGACCACCCCGGCGAAGTCCTCACCCAGCATTTCCTCGAACCGCCGACGCAGAGCCGCCGCCAGAACCGGAGACTTGCCATTCGTTGAAAACGCTATTTTCAGATCCCCCCGATGCGCCACAGAAGGGACAAAGAAATGACACAGCGCCGGCTGATCCACCACATTGCACGGAATTCCGCGCCGATCCGCCTCCGAAAAAACCCGCTCGTTGACCGCCGGGTCGCCCGCCGCAGCCACGACCAGACATGCCCCGTCGAGATCCTCCGGGCAGAATTCCCGCCCGCGCCACTCCAGACGCCCCGCCTGGTGCCACTCGGCCACCCAAGCCTCGCATTCCGGCGCCACCACAACCACCCGCGCGCCACACTCGACCAGCGGCGCAATCTTGCGCGCACCCACCCCCCCAGCGCCCACCACCACGCATCGGCGTCCAAGAACATTCAGGAAAATGGGGTAAAGTGGATTCGTCATGAACGGCTCAATACTGATGAAAACTTCCCAGAAACTTGTCCACCACCAGGAGAGAAAACAGAACGATGGTGAAACCCGCCAGCGACACCAGCGCAAAACGCTTGCCTTGAATCGCCAGACGCTGACGCATGAGGATCGTCAGACTGTACAGCACACACGTCAAGACACTTACAATGATCTTCGCATCGGCCCACACCAGCCGCCCCTCTTCCTGAAAGAGGAGCCACTCGCCCGTCACCAACCCCACCAGCAGGAGTCCCAGTCCGAAATGAATCGCCCGGTACCCGAGCCGCTCCAACTGGTCCAGAGACGGCAGCCGGTCCACAATCAGCCCCCAGCGGCGCGCCTTCAATTGGCGGTACTTGGCCAGATACATCACCGAAAACGCAGCCGAAAGCGACAACGCACAATACCCCATCAGCGCCAGCGCCACATGCACGACCACAACCGGCGTCTTCGGAACACTCGTCCCCACATCCCCTCCAAACAATTGCGTGGCGCTCAAGAATTGAAAGAGAAAGGGCAACCCCAGCACCCACAGCCCCATATTGCGCTCACGCGTGAGCCATTCCACTAATAAATAGGCAAACGCCACCCCCAACGCCAGCGCCGACAAGCCCCCGGTGAAGAGGTTGATCGGCGGCCTGACCGCTCTTAACCCGACAAACATCAGAAATCCACAATGTAGAAGAATCGTTCCAACGATCAACAGGCGCTCAGGCGAAAACCCCGCCGGACACACACTGCGCCGAAAACGCCAGGCATACGCTCCCACGACCGCTCCATAGAGCAGACAAAGCACGGCGGAATAGAACTCTATCCAGATCATGTTCCGGTTCTCCGCTCTCCACAATCAACCCCAGCCAACCGACACCCGATACAAAACGTCCAGATACTTCCACCTTGGGCAATTCACCCGAAAGAGCGACGCTTTGGCCCATTTTGCCGTCGCCATAAGGGACTGAGAATAAAGCAAACCCCACCTGCGCCAAAATGTCAAGCGTCTCTCCGGGACTCCCTCCGTCCACCCGTCTGCCCGAGACGGTGGCGAAACCTCACCAGCCTTTCCAGCATAACATGGCCGGACGTGAAGTCCAGCAAAATGCTCCTTTATCCTATCGCATTGAATTCACAGAGGGTTAGAACATTTCCACCCACACATCCCCCCCTTTCTCGTCTCTTCCGGCCTCCCCCCGATTTCCGGGAAAAGAGTTGGCTGAAATCCCGAGATCCAGAAAAGTTCATTTTCCGCCCTCCCGTTTCACTCCCCCACTCTCGGAACCCTCTTTCTTCGAACGGTCCTCAGATCCCTCTTTTATATTGAGATAGATAGAGATATCCCCCTCTGTTTCACGACCGCCCGCGAACTATTTTTCAATATCACAAAAAAACAGTTGCGTCTCTGCTCCCCCGGGGGTATATAGATCCGCCATTGTTGGTGGGGAAAGACTTTATGACACTGGAGGCTTTATGCGAAACGATGGAGACAACAGACCACGCTACCAAATCGTATTGCGGCCAAATCGGCCAGGTAAAGTTTGCCGGAATTCATCTGCTGGTTGAGCTGTGGCAAGCTCAACACATGTCCGACGCTAACAAGATCCGGACAATCCTCACCGACGCCATTACCGCCTGCGGCGCGACCCTCTTAAGTATGGACTTACACGTGTTCTCCCCGTATGGGGGCGTTTCAGGGGTCGCGGTTCTACAAGAATCCCATATCAGTATTCACACGTGGCCCGAATTCGAATACGCCGCTCTTGACGTGTTTGTCTGTGGTACGCTGGATCCATTCCTGGCCGTTCCGGTTCTGAAGGAAGGCTTCAAGCCGGGCAAGATTCAAGTCATTGAAATAAAACGAGGTATTCTCGACCTATGACCGAGACCGCCTGGGTTTCAGAAAACCTGGTGCCGCCTATCAAAGTCGAGTACCAATTCTCGAAAGAGTTGCACCAGGAACAGACTCCCTATCAGAGCATGCGGGTGGTCGAATCCGCCTTCTATGGTCGTATGTTGTTGCTTGACGGCATCGTTCAGACGACCGAGAAGGATGAATTCGTGTACCACGAAATGCTCACTCAGGTTCCCCTGATGGCGCACCCGGCTCCCGAGCGGGTGCTGATCATCGGGGGGGGGGACGGCGGCATGTTGCGTGAAACCCTGCGCCATCCCGGCGTGCGCAAGGCCGTCCTTGTTGAAATTGACGAACGGGTGGTTGAAATCAGTAAAAAGTTCCTTCCCTCGATCAGCGGCGGCTGTTTCGCCGATCCTCGAGTGGAAGCACTCTACTGTGACGGCGCGCGTTACGTCAAGGAAACATCCGAGCGGTTTGACGTGGTACTCGTGGATTCTTCGGACCCCATCGGCCCGGCCACGGTCCTCTTCCAGAAAGAGTTCTACGCCGATATCGCTCAAATCCTGACGCCCGACGGCGTCCTGGTCCGCCAGACCGGTTCCACGTTTCTGCAACCGGAAGAACAGGCGAATGCCCTCGAGATCCTCCGTGAGGTCTTTCGGCACAACGCCCTGTACGTCTTCCCCGTGCCCACCTATATTGGCGGATTCTTTTCGGCCAGTTTCTCCTCACAGACGATCAACCCCCTGGCCGTCACGGAAGAACAAATCAGCGAACGGTTTGGCCCCTTGAGGGGTCAAACGAATTATTACAACCCGGAGGCCCATGTCGCGGCCTTCAAACTCCCAGAGTACGTGAAAAAAAGGACCATCCTTCAATGAGCAACAACGCATCCGCAACGCAGGAAAAATGCCAAGCCGAAAAATACCACCTTCGGATGGGAACTGGTTCTGGATCTCTACGAATGCGACCTCGACAAGATCAGCAGCGCAGAGGTGATCCAGGGTTACGCCCGTGAACTGTGCAAAGTCATTGACATGATCCCGTACGGGGAAGCGCAGACGCCCTACTTCGGCGAAAAATGCGTCCATACCAAAGGGTATTCGCTCCTTCAGTTCGTCGAGACCAGTTCCATCACCGGTCACTTCTCCGAAGGCACGGGCGCGGCCTACATCAACATCTTCTCCTGCAAGCCCTATGATGTGGAAGCCGCCGAGAAGTTCTCGCAGCAGGCGTTTGGCGCCAAGCGCGTCAACTCGCGCTACCTCGTGCGCGAGTAGTCGTCTCTTCGGCTGAAGAAGCCGGCACCAGTCAAACATGAATCTTTTATCAGACCGGGTTTCGGCCCGGTCTTTTTTTATTCCGTCTTCCGTGAAAATGTCGCCAGTCCAGTCAATTAGGCTTGACCCGCGACAAGGGGTAAATTAGGGTTGAACCGGTGGAGATATGGAGCGATGCGAATTCTCATAGTTGACGATGAACCCATGGCCCGTTCCTATCTGAAACTGGCGATCGAGAAACAGGGGCATGAAACCGTCGAGGCCGCAGATGGAGCCGAGGGATACCAGCTTTTTCTCGAGTTCAAGCCGGATCTGACCCTCTGCGACATCTGTATGCCAAACGTAGATGGACTGAATCTCCTGGGGAATATCCGCGCAAACAACCCGGACGCTCTGGTCGTCATGTTTACCGGACTGGGCAGCGAAGAGAACGCGATCAACGCGCTGCGTCTGCGCGCCAATTATTATTTGCAGAAACCGGTTCGCCACGGAGAACTCATGCATCTCCTGCGCAAATACGAAGCCATCGTTCAGGCCCGAAACGCCGAGCAGCAAGTGCTCGGGCATACGCTCCTGCGCCAGTTTCGCATCGAGTTCGACAACACCATGACGCTGGTGCCGCGGCGCGCCGGATACCTCGTCACCCAGACCGGCGACATGTATAACGAGAAGCAAAGGACCAGCCTGGTGCTGGGACTGGTGGAACTCCTGGTCAACGCCATCGAACACGGGAACCTCGGCATCTCGCGCGAGGAGAAGAAAAACGCGATTGACGACGGGTTCGACGCCTACGAGCGGCTTCTGGCCGAACGCATGCAAATACCCGAACTGGCCAACCGCAAGGTAACCGTGGATTTTAAACAGGACCCGGGCGGGTGCGAGTGGAACATCGAAGACGAAGGCGCCGGTTTCGACTGGCGCGGGTTCGTGGCGGATCTGAACAGCGAGAAACTCTTTCAGACCCACCCGTGCGGCATCTACCTGAGCCGTTCGCAATTCGACCGATTTGCCTACAACGAAGTGGGGAACCGCGTCACGGTGACCAAGTTCGCTTCGGACGTTCCTCTTCAATAAAGGACTTTCCCGGTCGAAATCTATGCCTCGTTTCCTCTGTTTTTCCTGACCCGATCAATCGTTTTTCTTCACCGCGAAAAAAAGACCAAGCGTCGCCAGTACGATTGTAACAAGTTGAAGGGACACACGAATACAGCTGATCTGGGGAAAGGTGTTCGCGCTCCATTTCTGGTTCAGTAAGGGAGAGATGAAGTGGTACCCCAGATACACCGTGTATTTTTCACCCCCCAAATTATACTGTCCCTCATAGGGGGGGAAAAGCCAACTGAGGACAACCAGCAGGACTCCAAACGACAATATGATCCGTTGTTCTTTACTCATTCCATCCTCCATCCACCTATGACAGCGTTGGATTGCCTGGTGAAGACCCATTAGTTTTTTGTACTCCCTTGTTTTCCGCCAGTCAAGCATTTCGTTACTTTTTCAGTCTGGATACTCCGAAAGAAGAAGGATCTGGAATCACTTCACATTCGCCGTATTCCTCGGAGTTTATTCAATTCGAAACGGATGATTTTTCCGGAAACCAAATTTTTGGCGCTTGAACCTGGTACCACAATAGACTATCTTGTCAGCGCGTCTTAGTGTCACAAATTCTTCGGGAATCTTTCAAATGATTTCCGAGAATTCACAGGGTGTTAGGTAGATCAATGGAAATATCACTCCTATGAGGAATGGCGCTCCAATTCGAAAGAAGAATCAGAACAACGCCAGATCGGGCGGTCTTCCCAATCCTTCGAAAGCAGGCGGGGTGACGGGACATCCTGTGTCCATTCCGGTTGCGCCGGAAGACGATCAGAAACCCCTGCGCGTTCTCTTCCTCAATCCGCCCAATCCGGGCGCCACGCTCTGGCCCCAGACCCGGTTGGCCTACCTCGCAGCCATGGTCGAGGGGGAAGGCCACACCGCCCGCATCCTCGACGCGGTTGCCTGTCCCCAGACGCAGGAAGAGATCGAAAAAGAGTGCCACGAGTGGAAACCGGATCTCATTAGCGTCCAGAGTCAGACATCAACCATCCACAGCGACACCCAGGCGCTGGCGCAGCTCGGGCGGGCCACCGCGGCCATCTGCGGACTGATGGGGCCGCATGCCTCCGCCCTGCCCGTCGAGACACTCCGCGAGAGTGCGGCCGACTTCATCCTGAACGACGAAGCCGAGGAAATGATTGCCGAGTTGATCTGGTCGCTGGCCCGTCTGGCTCGCATCCACCGGGGCGCCGGCACGCAACGGACCGCCGAGGACGTTCGCCAGGCCATGTCCAAGATTGACGGCCTTGTCTGGAGAATGCCCGGTCAAGGCTCGCCTTCCGAGGACGGGCTTCCGGACGCCTTTGCCGAAATCCTGGTCAACCGTCCCCGCAAACGAATAGCCAACCTCGACGACCTGCTCCCGCCCGCCCGGCACCTGCTTCCCAACCACGCGTACCGTCTTCCGTTTTTCGGGAAACACCCCTTCGCCACGATCATCGCGACCCGGGGCTGTTCGCGCCAATGCTCCTTCTGCCAGACCGGGCCTATGTGGGGACAGCAGATCCGCTTCCGTTCCGTTGAAAGCGTTCTGGAGGAAATCGAGTATCTGCAAAGCGCACTGAACATCCGGCGATTCGTCTTTCAGGGCGATACGCTCACGAGTAACCGCGACTGGGCGCTGGAACTTTTCTCGCGCATGGCCCAGTTGCGCCGCCGACCGACCTGGATCTGTAACAGCCACGTCGCCACCGTGGACGTCAAATTGCTCCGGATCATGAAACTCGCCGGCTGTCAGATGATTTCCTACGGGCTGGAATCGGGAGTTCAGTCCATTCTGGACGCCTGCCAGAAAGAGATTACGCTCGAGCAGAGCGAAAAAGCCATCTTGCAGACCCGGCAGGCGGACATCCTGACACGAGCCACCTTTCAACTCGGGCTGCCGGGCGAAACGTCCCAGACGATCGAAGAAACCATTCGATTCGCCCGACGCATCAATCCTGACTATGTAAGTTTCAACCTGGCGGTCCCGCTTCCTGGCACTCGGCTCTACGAACAGGCGCGGAGAAACGGCTGGTTGACCAGCCAAAACTGGGATCTCTACCACCCCGAAGGCCCCGGCGTTCTCCAGGCGGGAGATCTGACCCCGCAACAGCTCTGCCGGGCGCGGGCCAGAGCCATCCGCCTCTTCTATCTGAGACCTTCTATCTTCGTGCGCGAACTGACCCGAATTCGTTCCTGGTCCGGGTTTCTTCAGAAAGCGAAAGCCGGCATTCAGGTCTTCAACGCCATCGAGCACGAATAGAACCCATTGGAAGAGAAAAAGAAGAGGCAGAATAACAGGATTCAGGGAATCATTCTTAAAAATCGGTGTTCCCAGTGAGAAGAATCGGTATGCGGCTCATCTCCTTTCGGAAACAGACCCATCCATTTTCGCGGAAAAGGAAGATTCACTCCGTTTTCGGTTCGCTCCTCTGTGTCCCCCCGACCTTCTTTTTCTTCCTTCTGTTCTTTTTCTTCCTCTCGCTTCCCGGCTTCTGTGGGGAAGAACAGGCTCCTGTCCCCAGGACCGAGGAATCCACCCTGACCACTCCCCACTTCAGGGTCACGGCTTCCCAGAGCCACCTCAACCTCGCCTACTATGCCGAGGCGTGTGAAAATTCTCTGAAACAGATTCTCCCGGAAGACTTCTCGAATCTCACGCAGCCGCCCATCCTCGTGCGGGTGGCTGCCGATTTGACAGAATTCACCGCTCTTTCGGGCCGACGGCAGGAACAGACCCTTGCCGTCGCCATCCCCGAAGACGGGATCATGATCCTCAATAGCGCGGGCCTCTCGAAAACCGAAGCCGGTGTGCGCGAGCGAACTCTGAGCCACGAACTCACCCACCTGTTGCTGGGCCGCATGACCCAAGGGGAAATCCGCGTCCCCTACTGGCTCCACGAAGGGATGGCCCAGTTGCTCACGGGCGACCGCTCGCACGGTGGGTCGCTCGACCTGGCCTGGGCCACCGCCACCGGACGCCTGATCCCCATGGAAAACCTCACCCATTCCTTCCCCTACGAGACCCCGCGGTCGGCCCTGGCCTATGCCCAGAGCGCCTCGTTTACCGAATATGTGATTCAGAAACACTACCTCCTCGACTCGCCCCAGGCCCTCTTCCGCCAGATGGCCGAACGGCCCGCCAAGGCTCGGGAAATGATTCTCTGGCTTGGACGCTCCCAGAGCATTCAGGATATCGAGAAAGAATGGCTCAAGGATCTGGGACGCATGCGCAACTGGATCATCCTGATCTCCAGTACCACGGTCTTGTGGGTTGGCATTTCGTTGTTGTTCCTGCTTTCGTACCGCTTTAAACGCAGACGTGAGAAAAACGTCATGCAGAACTGGGACCCGTGGGAACGTGAGGACGATTGAACGCGGGGGGACGGAAACCGATAACCGGTAAAAATCCGGAAAACACGAAAACAACTTTGGCGTATTGCGCGGTTTTTGTGGTTAAGTGAAGTGTGTTTTGTGAATCTTTCGATTGCGACTCGGAAAAGGAGAAACGAGCATGTCCCCTTCTTTCAAGCGTCTTATTATTGGAACTTCGATCTTTCTGTTCACGCTTCTACCCTGCGCGATTGTGGCGAACGTTGTCATACCCGGAGGGGGGTGAGGATTCAGCGCGGCGGACTGGATAGCGGGGAGCGCTCTCGCTTTCTTCGTCGCGTACAAAGGCTCCGGCGGAGCCTTGAAAGGATAAGACCGAAATCAGTCAGAAGGCCAGACCCTGATGCTCGAACAGAACGCAAAACTCGAGGCGAAACCCAGCCCCTACTCTGAAATCGAAACGCTGATCCGCGCACGCTATCCCTTGATCTATGTGGCATCGTGGGAAGAAACCCGCGCGCTGCGCGAGCTCAACGCCATCGCCACCCAACTGCGCAAGCGGCTCTATACCTGGTCCATCAACGACGGCATCCGTATCTACACGGAGGGCCTCGGCCTGATGCCCGAAGCGAAAAAGGGGACCAAGGATCCGGTCATGGCCCTGCGCGAGATCATGCAGCAGTCCGACCCCTCCGTCTATGTGTTGCGGGACTTCCACGCCTTTATCAAGGAAGCGGCCGTAGCGCGCGGGCTGCGCGACCTGAGCGAGATCCTGCGGTCGAGTTACACCAGCGTCGTCCTGCTCTCGCCCGTCGTTGAAATTCCGCCCGAGCTCGAAAAGGACATCACCATCGTGGACTATCCCCTCCCCTCACGCAGGGAGATAGGCCAATTGCTCCACTCGATTGCCAGCGACGTGGCCAACAACCCCCAGCTGACCGTGGACCTCGAAGAAGGCGGGGAACAGACCATCGCCGACGCGGCCATCGGCCTCACACTCAACGAGGCCGAAAATGTCTTCGCCAAAACCCTCGTGGCCACCAGCCGCCTGACGGCGCGCGAAGCGCCAATGGTCTATGCCGAAAAGGAACAGATCATCCGCAAAACGGGCCTCCTCGAGTACGTCCGCGTCCACGAGGATTTCAGCGAGATCGGCGGGCTGGACCTGCTCAAGCAGTGGCTTGTCAAGCGCAGGGAAGCCCTGAGCGAAGACGCCCGCCATTACGGGTTGCCCGCCCCCAAGGGGGTGTTAATCCTCGGGGTCCAGGGATGCGGAAAGAGTCTCTGCGCCAAGGCGGTTCCCAACCTCTGGCGCCTCCCGCTCCTGCGACTCGACATGGGGCAGATCTTCGGCAGTCTGGTGGGCGCCAGCGAACGCAACATGCGTCGCGCCATTCAGGTGGCCGAATCCGTCCAGCCCGTCGTGCTCTGGATTGACGAGATTGACAAGGGGTTCAGCGGCCTGGATTCCTCCTCGTTCAGCGACTCGGGCACCACGGCGCGCGTCTTCGGCGCCATGCTGACCTGGCTGCAGGAGAAAACATCGTCGGTCTTTGTCATCGCCACCGCCAACGACGTCACCAAACTGCCCCCGGAACTCCTGCGCAAGGGCCGTTTCGACGAAATCTTCTTTGTGGACCTTCCCAACGCCGAAGAGCGCACCAGCATCTTCAACATCCATCTGAAAAAACGCGGACGCACTCCTCAAAACTACGACGTAGCCGCGCTGGTCCAGGCCTCGGACGAATTCAGCGGGGCAGAAATCGAGCAGGGCATCATCGCCGCCCTCTTCGACGCCTTCTCCGAACGCGTCGAAGTCACCACAGCCCACATCCTCAAGGAACTTCGCAACACCGTCCCCCTCGCGCGTCTCATGCCCGAGAGCATCCAAGCGCGCCGGGAATGGAGCAAAGGCCGCACCCGCCGCGCGACCGGAGAGACCGTCCACGGTTGAGGATGGTCACACGCCTCTTCTCCGGTATGAATAGACCTTGAACTCGAACGCAGGGACGTGGTAGGGTAACAGAAATCGCAGGAGTTTCGCCCGAAACAGACATTCGGTGGCGCATTTCGATCAAGCGCAGCGGGGTTTCACGAAAGGTCTCGTATGGAGAATCTGCGGGTTCTGGTGGTGGACGACGACGAAATGATCCGCATGGCGGTGACGCAGGTGCTGCGCCGGGACGGTTGTCTGTGCAGTCAGGCCGCCGATGGACTCGAAGCGCTCGAGGCGCTTCAGGACCAGGATTTCGATGTGCTCCTCACCGACCTTTCCATGCCCCACATGGACGGCCTGACCCTCCTGAAAGCCGCCCAGAAGGTGCGGCCCCACATGGTCACGATCGTCCTGAGCGGCATGGGGTCGCGCGAGGATGTCAAGTCGGCCCTCCAGCAGGGCGCGTTCGACTTTCTCGACAAACCCATCCCGGAGATCGCGGCGCTTTCCCTGGCCGTCAACCGGGCGGGGGATCGCTCCTTCCTCACCCGACAGCGCGATCAACTCCTGGCGGATCTCAAACAAAAAAACGCCGAACTCGAAGTCAGCCTCCAGCAACTCAAGGACGCCTACACCCGACTCCAGTACCAGGAGTGCATCCTCGAGTCCGATCTGCAACAGGCTCAGCGCATCCATAACCGCCTGCTGCCCGCCGAGTTTCCTCGCATTGACGGGCTGGACTTCTTCGGTTACTATGCGCCCTGCGAGCGGATGGGAGGCGACTTCTTCGGCGTCGTGCCTCTGCGCGATGAAAAGGTCGCGCTTTATCTGGCCGATGTGGCCGGACACGGTGTAGGCGCCGCGATGGTGACCGTCGTGATCCGCGAACTCATCCACGCCCACCAGATGCTTCACCCCGATTCCGATATTCTCTACCACCCCCCGAGCGCCCTGGAATTCATCCACAAGGGATTGCTCGAGGAACAGTTCGACCCGCCGATTCTGGTCACAATGGCCTATGCGGTGGTGGATTCGCGCGCCGGTCACGTCACGGCCGGGTGCGCCGGTCACCCGCCCCCCATCCTCGTCACGGCGCCGGGCAAAACCACTTTCCTGCCCGCGCACGGACCGGTTCTGGGGATCAACGTGCCCGCACAGTACATCATGGCCCGTTTCGATCTGAACCCGGGCGACCTCATCGTTCTCTACTCGGATGGTTTGTCCGAAGCGCGCAACCCGGCGGGAGAAGAAATCGGCGAATGGCGTCTGGCCCGGGAAATCAGCCGTGCCCACGGGCAGCAGGCCTGGAAAGTCGGACAAGCCATTGAGAAGACCCTGCGCGACTACCAGCAACACCTCTCACCCGAGGACGACGAGACCTTCCTGGTGATTCGGCGGTGTCCCGTGGGAAGCGGGGAAGAAAACCCCTGCCACCCGCTCGAACCACTCCACCCTCAGGTCCACATCGTCGAACACTCGTTCCACGCCTGTCCGACCCTCTTCCCGCGCCCCATTGAAAAACAGGAGACCGAATCTCCGGTTCCCCGGGACGAATGATCCTGAATACCGCATTAAACGCCTGTCGTCCGGTTTTCTTTCAGGCGGGCGGGACGCTCGCGCCCTCCCCAGATGGCCTTTTTCAAGGGAAGAATGGGGGCTCCGGGAACGCCGATCTCCTGATCGGCGCGGAGAATATTCCACCCAGTCCTCATGGACGAATGGTTCACCTACACTTATGAGAATTCTGACCGACAGGAACCTCATCTATTTCAGGGCAGGGTGAACGGATTGCGACCCTGTTTCCCCGCCTGACAAGGCGTCAAGACCCGTTTCTTCGTTTCAACTGCGGTTTCAGGATAATGAACTGCATGGAAAGAGAAAAGACTCAAAAGGGCTGACTTTCAGTTCGTATTCGGAATGTGTTCGATCTCCGTACAGGGGTCCTGGAAATAGGCGTAGGATTCGGCGGTGGGTTGGGGGAGATTTTCCAGATCGAAATCGGCGGTACGTCGGTCCCAGACATGCTCGGGGTCGGCGGGATCGTAGAAGGCGGCCAGAACCCGCAATGAATCGCTGAAGAAACGCGAGACGTCGAAACTGAGCCGGATTTTTCCCTCGCCCTCGAGCGGGCCGAAGCGCTGCCCGCTGCGCATCGAATCCTGCTCGACGAGCACGGCTTCGTTCTGCTGGCGGATGAGCGCCACGCAGAGCCGGACGTTCTCGACCGGGGGACGTTCGGTGCGCCACGCGACGGAAAGGGTCAGGCGCCCGGGCCGCACCAATCGCGCTGCGGGTTGGCCGTCCGGCCCGCTGACTTCCAGGCGCGTCATCCGCAGAGGCGGCTCGAGCGCGGGCGGCTCACTGTAGAGCAGATTGCCCTGCAGGGACAGCATCTCCCCTGCCGCCCGGCCCGCCTTGCGCACCATGTAGGCCCGGTAGGCGTTCACGACCTCGTCCGTCGGCCCCAGCGCGCCCACACCCCCCTCGCGCAGCCACAGGGCGCGGGTCGCGTGGTTGAGGATGGTGTAGATGTCGTGGCTCACGATCAGGATCGAGACCCCCCGGTCGCGGAACGCCTCGATGGCCTGGATGGCCTTGAGTTGAAACTCGGCGTCGCCGACCGAAAGCGTTTCGTCGAGCAGCAGGATGCGCGGGCGCATCTGGAGCGCAACCGAGAACCCCAGCCGGACCAGCATGCCCGAGGAATAGTGCTTGACGGGCATTTCCATGAACCCGTCCAACCCGGCAAACCGGACGATCTCGTCCATGCGCTTTTGCAGGTCGGCCCGGTCTATCCCGAGGACGCTGCCGTTCAGGAACACATTGTCGTAACCGCTCAGTTCGGGGTGGAACCCGGCGCCGACCTCGATCAGCGACCCCACCGGCCCTTCGACGCAGATTTCGCCCGAGGTGGGGGGGGTAATACCCGCAATGATTTTGAGCAAAGTGCTTTTCCCGGAACCATTCGCTCCGACGATCCCCAGCACCTCGCCGGGCGCCACGTCCAGATCAATCCCGTCGAGCGCCTGCAACACACGATCTTTCCGGCCCAGTCCCGGCAGGAACCCCAGATGCGGTTCCCCCGTCTGGACCCGAAACTGCTTGCCGACCGAGCGGAGCGAGATTACAGGCGATGGCGACGGAGAAGGGCTAAAGGGGCCACGCAACGATTCCAAAGGGTTCCCCTTATCTGGCCTTCCCCGGGCGTTTCGAGGGACGGTTGGTAGACGGGGTCTGCGGCGTGGAAGAGGCTTCCTCGTTCCACTCCTCGGAAGCGGCCCGCCGGCGGTGGATAAACACACGCAACAGCGCGGCTCCACACAACGCCACGCACAACCACGCGAACCACTCCCCATAGCGCATGTAGAACGTTGAGTGTCCCTTCAGGTAAGCGGGACGGGGCGGCACGGTGGCCAGAATCTGGGTCGGTTTCTCCTCGTCCAGAGACAGGCTTTTCAGAACCCGTCCCCACGGATCCACCACACAGGAGATGCCGGTGTTGGCGGCGCGCACGATGGGGCGGCGCGTCTCGACCGCGCGGAAGACGGCCTGCGTCTGGTGGCGCCGCGGGCCGGAACTGAGGCCGTACCAGGCGTCGTTCGTGATGATCGTCATCCAGTCGGGGTCGCTCGCCTCAAACTTGCGCATCAGACTGGGGAAGCAGGACTCGAAACAGATCAGGCAGCCGAACCGCTTCTCGCCCACCTGGAAAATGCGAGCAACATCCCCCATCGAAAAACTCCCCATGTCGAGCACGTACTGCTGGAAACCGGGGATTCGTCCGAGGAAGGGCGCGTACTCGCCAAACGGCACCAGGCGCTGCTTGTCGTAAGCGCCCGATACATCCACCCCCTTGTCGGGGTCGGCCAGGTAGGCGCTGTTATAGAACAGAGCGCCCTCTTTCAGGAATCCATCAACAACCGTTCCCTCCACCCGATTGGCGCCGAAGAAAATCGGCGCGCCCGCCTCGACCGCCCACTGGCGCACCATTTCCTGCAGGGCCGGGATCAGATTGAAGTAATCGTTGGTGAGCGCCGACTCGGGCAAAATGTAGAGGTTCGGCAGAGATTCGCTGGTGGCCTCGCACGACTTTCGCGCTTTTTGCAGTTGACTGTCCAGTTCCAGATTCATCTGCTTCTGAATGCTGACCTGCACGGTGGGGTCGTCGTGGGCATAACTGGCAAACTTCCGTTTCTGCTCGACCGCCGGCTGGATGAGCGCCACCCGAAACGCTTTCTCGGAGTCGTTCGGCTTCTGAACCGGTCCGGCCTGATTCAGCCGCCACTGTCCATAACCCACCACAGCCACGACAGCCAGAACCGCCACCACCCACTTGGGCACGATGCTGCGATAGGCGCCGATCTCGTTTTTGCGCAGGATGAAGCGATAGCTGTCCGCCAGCGCCTGGTTCACCAGCACAATCACAAAGGACAACCCGGCCACGCCGGTCAGGTCGCAGATCTGAATCATCCCCGTCGAGTTGACCTGGGTGTGACCCAGATAGAGCCACGGGAACCCCAGTTCCGTCTGGGCGCGCAACACCTCGAGCGCCGTCCAGAGCGCCGGCACAAAAAAGAACCGCAGCCACCCCCGGTGCGGCAAAATGAGCGCCGCCAGCGCGCCAAACAGAGCCGGACCGAAAAAGGCAAAGATGAGCGCCATGATGGGGATACCCACCACGATCCAGGGGTTGAACACGTAGAGCTGGTTGAGCCACAACAGATTCAGATAAAAGAAGACCCACCCGAAAACCAGCCCGATCCAGAATCCCTGTTTCGGGCCGCAGTGGTAGAGCTGGCGCAGAAAAGGAATCAGCCCGATCCACGCCAGGCAGTTCAACTCGAATTTTGGAAACGCGAGGCTCAGCACGCCCGCCGAAATCACCGCCCAGAAGCACGAGGTGGTAAAACGTTCCAGTTCTTCACTCGACGGGAAGAACCGCTCGAGAATAAACGTCACCGGTCGAAAACCCAGCAGGCCCTGAATCACTCGCATGGCAGAAAATCCTTTCGGAGCGCGCTTTATACAAAGAAAATCCAGGTGACGAGCAGAAACAAGGGAAACAGAACCGCAAGGCTATAGGCCATATATCCAAAAAAACTGGGCATTTTGACGCCCGACTGCTCGGCAATGCTTTTCACCATGAAATTCGGGCCGTTGCCGATGTAGGTCATCGCGCCCATGAAAACCGCCCCGCAGGAGATGGCCTTGAGAAGCGCCGCCGAAATCGTGCCGTTGGCGACGTCCTTCAGGCCCGACAGAACCTCGACCCCGGCGGGGAAATCCAGCGCTCCCGCTGTCGAGTAGTACACAACGTAAGTCGGTGCGTTGTCGAGAAAACTCGAAAGCATACCCGTCGCCCAGAAGAACTGCCACGCCTCGCTCAACCCCATGGACGCTCCCCTGATCTTCAGAAACTCCACCGGCACCTGCATGGCAATGAAGATCCCGATAAAGAGACAGGCCACCTCCCCAATTGCCGTAAAATTGAATTCGTTGGCCTGACGCGCCCCACGCGGCGTGATGGCCAGTGAAAGACCCGCCAGGGCCAACTGAACCGCCTCGCGCAGATACGCCGGCACAACCCACGCGGTGCCCGGCAAGGTCTGACCCGGCACCAGAAACACCACCGCCAGCACCACCCCGACCAGCAGGTAGAAATTCCGCTTGCCATCCACCGCGATCGGCTCCCGAATGCTTTCATCCAGCGCGAGATCCTCACGGCTTTCGCGCCGGTACTCGAACGTGTCCCAGAGATAATAGACAAACAGAAGAATCACCGTACAGAAGAGCCATTCCGGGAACAGTTTCAGCGTCCAGAAAAAGGGAACCCCGCGCAGGTACCCGAGGAACAGAGGCGGATCGCCGATCGGCGTCAGACTGCCGCCGATGTTTGAGACCAGAAAGATGAAAAAGATGACCGTGTGACGGACCTTGTGGCGCTCCTTATTAATGTTGAGCAGGGGGCGGATGAGCAACATTGAGGCGCCCGTGGTCCCGATCAGGTTGCTCAACACCGAGCCAATCCCCAGAAGCGCCACATTGGTCAGAGGATGCGCCGGAATGTCTCCCCGCAGGTGAATTCCGCCGCTGATGGTGTAAAGACTCAGGAGGAGCACAATAAACGGAACGTAGTCGAGCAGAACCGCATGCTCCAGCAGGGTCAGAAGCGAAGGCAGTCCCGGCGGGGCATGAAAACCGTTCTCGCGAAAAAGGTAGTAGAGACAGGTGACACCGGACATTGCCAACGCCACGATCAATTTACTCGAGTTGCGCTCCCACCATTTCTCGGTCTTGTGGACCAGCGGCAGGATCGCAATGCAGAGCAAGAGCGCCACGAAAGGCAGGATCCAGACAAGGTGGGGGGTGGCGTGCGGGTCGTACCCGGCAATCGCCCCATGCCCGCCTTCGGTCTGGGCCGAATCGGCGGCCTGTTCCGGAGAATGGCGCCCGGGAGATTCGCCTCCCGCGGCCTGAACCACAGACGCGTCCGGAGTTCCGGGGAGCGAATCGGCCAGGCAGAACCTCGGCGTAGAGGCGAAGAAAAAAAGACTCGCGGCCAGAAACGCCAAAGCCCACACTCGTCCACTCGCGATGCCGCCGCTGAAAAAGGGAATAGAAAACACCATATACCGTCCATTCTTCCAGAAATTTATCCGTCAATTCATCTCGATAACCGGAAGGTGAGATGGCAAAGAATACTTCAGCGCCTCACCCACAATGTGGAAAAGTAACACATCTTCTTGCTGTCGTCCATGACAAGCCGTTCCCCGCAAGCATCAATTTTGAGCCGTAAACATGATCCAACATGACGAGCAGGTAATTGAGGAGCGGCAGATTTTGCTTTACGTTTCGCCTGCCGTGGGTAAATATAAATAAGCATAATACGCGAACAGGAGGATAATAATGATCTCGGTCATCATACCTGTGTTGAATGAATCGCCTACCGTCGCATCGGTCGTGGAGTTTGTTCGTCACGCTCCCGGCGTTACGGAAGTCATTGTGATTGATGATGGATCCATTGATGGTACACCAGAACTTGCGTCGAAGGCGGGCGCTCGCGTTGTCATCAGTACCCTGCTCGGGAAAGGCGCGTCGATGGAAGACGGCGCATGGGCAGCCCATAACGAAATAGTCCTTTTCCTCGACGGCGATCTTTCCGAGATGCCTGAAGACTTGGTGGAACGGATGACTGCGCCCTTGCTGGCGGGGCGATGCGACTTTGTCAAGGCGCGGTTTACACGCGCTTCCGGGCGAGTGACGATGTTGACCGCTCGTCCCTTGCTCCTCACATTTTTTCCAGAACTATCCAGTTTCGATCAACCCCTCGGCGGAATCATCGCCGCTCGCCGTTCCGTATTTCGCAATATTCGTTTTGAAACGGACTACGGTGTTGATGTCGGACTGTTGCTGGATGTCGCGGCCACTGGCGCAACAATCGAGCAGGTCGATATAGGATACATCCAGCACGACAGTCAGGCTTTGGAGGTACTGGGCGACATGGCCAAGCAGGTCGTTCGGGTGATCATAGACAGAGCCGGACGATATGGACGACTCGACCCGCAGCAGGTCCGGGAAGTAGAGGAAGTGGAACGCCGCTCGCAAGCGGAACTCGCCGTAACCTTCCAGAAAATCGGCCAGCCCGAGCAGTTGGCATTATTCGATATGGATGGCACATTGTTGAAAGGTCGGTTCGTGGTCAATCTCGCCCATCGAGTCAACAAAACGGAGGAGTTGAATGCCCTTCTGGATCATGCGATGTTGCCACCTGAAGAACGAACCAGACAGATTGCGGCCTTGTTTCAGGGGGTATCCAAAACTGTGTTTGAAGAAGCGGCCCGTGGCATACCGTTGATGCCGGGCGCGGTGGAGTTGGTTTTGGCGCTCCGCAAGCGCGGATATCGCGTGGGTATTGTCAGTGACAGCTTTTTCGTGGCAACGGAGATCATTCGGCGCCGAGTGTTCGCCGATTTCAGTATTGCTCATTTGATGCGGTTTGGACGCGGCATTGCGACTGGCGAGGTGTCTATTTCTCCGGCGATGCAACACGAAAATGGTTGCAAAAAACACCAGATATGCAAGTTGAATGTCTTGCTTCATGTGTGCGATCAACTCCGTATCAGCCCCGAATGTGTACTGGCGGTAGGCGACAGCGATCCCGACGCCTGTATGCTCAAGGCCGCGGGTATCTCTGTCGCGTATGAACCGAAGACCAAGGAAACTGAAGCGGCCGCCAAACATGTCGTGCATGGCAATCTACTCGAAATTCTGGCTTGCATTGACGAAACGATCAGTTCTCCACTCCTACCGCGAAGTGAGTGATTCATATAGAAAAAGAACCGCAGGCTGGGGAGCCTGCGGTTCTCAAGCAATTCGACATTTCCGGACGCCAATCGTCCTTATTTCTCGCCGAATTCGCGAATCAGGCGCAGCGCTTCGCGGTAGGAGGTCTTGGAACCTTCACCGAGGGGCGCAAAGACTTCGCGCAGAACTTCCACTTCCTGAGCCGTGGGCTTGTAGAGCGTCCACATGTCCTCGTCCTTGAGGAACGCCTTGAGTCCCTTGGGGGCGGTGCGGTCGGCCAGGATTTCCTTGCGCAGAACGTCCGGGTTGGCGTTCTTTTTCGGCTTCTCTTTCTTTTTGGCCTTCTGGCCGGACTGCGGCTCCATGGACACAAAGCTCTGGAACTTCTTGGGCAGTTTGCCGCGCGCCCACATCAGCACCGCTTCCTGCTCCGTGATGTCAATGTCCTTCGCCATGCGCAGCCACAACTCGAGCGACGGCTTGACGTAGCCCTTCTCGAACTTGAAAATGGCCGGGCCGCTCACACTGTACCGCTTGCCAAACTGATCCTGTGTCAGATTCAGTTTGGTCCTGCTGGCGCCAATCAGATCCCCGATTTCCATGATGTTGCTCCTTCCTCAAACCGAAAAATGTTGTGGTACCTCCCTACCACATACTTGTTATGTCACGCTGACCTGGCGACTGCAAGCGAAAACGACGCCCCGTTCCATCCAAATCATTCACGTTGAAACCGGCGGTGAAGACCGGAACAGGGAAACCGGGACAAAAAATGGCGACCCCACCGCCTCTCTCGCAGAATCTACGCAGACCGCGACGATTTTCAGCCACAAAGAATACACAGAAGGCACAGGGGACTTTCCAGTTTTTGTGATTTTTATGCCTCATGTGGCTTACAACAAAAGGTCTCCGCGTCCCTGCGTCCCTGCATCTCTGCGCGATTATTTGTTACATCCCCATTCTCTCGGGGTTTCACGTCTCCCCACGGTAACAGACCTCGCGCTCTGGGCGGACACACAGGTCCGCCCCTACGGATGGGTTGCGACTTCGCTGCGCCAGGTAATCTGGTGACGGCATACCGAATACGGACTTTCCCTCCGGGCAATCCCGCTTGACAGAATCCGGCGCCCTGTGCGAATCTTCCCCTTGTCATGCCACGGTCGGCCGCCCCCCGCGAGGAGGATCGCGCCTCCACTGCCGGGGGGGGTATATGGGGGGGGGGCTATGTTTTCTCGGATAATATTGAAATTATCTGTTCTCACATCGAGTATTGTCCTGTATTTATTCTGGGGAAGCCTGTCTGGTTGCGAAAATCCCCCTTCCGATAAATGTCGAGTCGAGACATCCAACAACTATTTGCTTCCTGAAACAGGAACCTCCATGATTTATATCGGTCCTGGTAAATTCCTGATGGGAGATCGTTTTCAATACAAGTACACCCCTCCTGACTGGAGACCAAGCACCGTAACTATTTCATGTGGTTACTGGATTGGACAGTATGAGATCACGCAGCGAGAATACAGGATAATCATGAATAATAACCCGAGTGAAATTAAGAACGATAGTTTCCCAGTAACAAATGTGTCGTGGAAGGACGCACTGCGTTTTTGCCGGATTCTTACGGAGACAGAGAAACGGAGATGCCGGATACCTGATGGGTATGCTTACCGACTACCAACGGACGCTGAGTGGGAATACGCTTGCCGAGCAGGGACCGCAACGCGTTATTTCTTTGGCGACAACCCATGCGACCTCAATGATTTTGCCTGGATTGCCGAGAACAGCGGATGGGAGATAAAGGAGGTTGGTTTAAAAAAACAGAATCCTTTGGGTCTTTATGACATGTTGGGAAATGCAGAGGAGTTGTGCTTGGATTCTTATGGAGATATAGGACCGGGGTCTTTTATTGATCCCCTTAAAACTCCAAATGAAGCAGATTGTATAAGCACACGAGGAGGTTCTTCGGTCTCCTCGTCGGATTCTCTTTCCTGTGGGTATGTGGATGGTTGCGGGATGAACCGTTCGGATGACCCCTATGTTGGGTTTCGAATTGTTCTTGCAAAGGTCCCTAAGGCGATTCGCACCTCCCTGGTTTTGACCAGGACTGGGGCGCACTCAAAGGACGTGGGCTTCACAATGGGCCGGACCAGGAATGGAAAAGCAGACGGGGGAACCCCAGATTGAGTCCCGAAATACACGAAAGGATCTGGCGCAGCGGAGCCACACCCAATCCGTAGGGGTGGACCTGTGTGTCCGCCCTGTGGAGAAGGTGGGCGCCGTGGAGAGGTAACCCAAGCGAGAACGGGGATGTAAAGAGAGAATCGCGCAGAGATGCAGGACGAGAAAAGCCCAAAGGGCCTGTTGAATGAAGAGAACTGGGTGCCGTGTAATACGTTCGAGATGCACCCGTTCCCGCCTGATCTACGAAAAGGCGACTAGTGCTGAGACTCGATCAGACCGTCGGGGATTTCCACGGTGACTTGTCCGGCCTCGAGGTCCACTGTGCGAACAAACGCCTGGACCATCGGGATGCGGAACAGACGCGACTCCGGTTCGGGAGGGCGAACCACCAATTGCTCGTGCGCGGGGTTTTCCTCAATCCGCTCGATCACCCCCAGCAAGACACCCTGGACGGTTACCACCCTCAACCCTTCGAGTTGGTGGTGGTAGTAGGAATCCGGATCGCTTGCGGGCAACTGATCGGGGGGGAAACCGAAAAGACAACCCCGATAGCGTTCCGCCGCTTCGACGCTGTCCACCCCTTCGAGTCTCAAAAGGGCGTACCCGGAATGAAAACGCACACTTTCGATCCGAACCGGTTCGGGCGCTCGCAGAGGCGCAACAGGGTTGCGCGGCGCGGACGATACGACTACTTGGGGATCGGCGGGGGAAGACGGAGATGCCGGACGGATCGCGGCAGGACTGGCGGGGAGATCCTTCCAGGCGAGGATCTCCCCACTTTCGAGACACTGACAGAAATGGTCCGGGCCGTCGCACAACAGGCTGACCTTGAGTTCACCCCGAATCCCCCGCGGCTTGAGCGCTTTGCCAAAAGCCACGAGCGACTCGGCCGCCGACGGGCCGGAGCCAACAGATTTCCCTGGACCCTGCTGCGGATCGGGCCGGGAGGCATTGCCTTTAAATGACGAGTGGGCCATGGTGTGCGCTTACTCGACGATCTGCAAGAGCGATTTCTTTTTCAGTTTGGTGGCGGCGGCGCTCAAAACCTTACGCATGGCTTTGGCCGTCTGGCCCCCCTTGCCGATCACTTTGCCGATGTCGTCGGGCGCGACTTTCAACTCGATGATGATACTACTCTCGCCTTCGATGCAATTGACTTCTACTTGCTCGGGATGGTCCACAAGAGCTTCTGCGATGTGCCGGATGAGTGCTTCCATGGTGGGCGCTTCCTTCATGACAACTTCCTCGCTTGCGTGCACAGAGTAGGAGAACGGGGCCGTGGAATCCCCACACGATTGTCACGGTCCGATCTATGGCGCGGAGCGCTTTCCGATTCTCCGCTAATCGCCCCTCAAGGGGCGTGCGTTACCTCCGATTGCAGGGTCGGGCGGGACGCGCGCTGACCTCAGGTGGGGAAGTCCGCTCAGCTGGCCTGAGCGTTGGCTTCCTTCTGGGCTTTCAGAGCGCGTTTGGCTTCGACACGCCCCTCATGCCATTTTTTCATGATGCCTTTCTTGCGCATCAGCGAACGAACCGTGTCGCTGGGTGTGGCTCCGACGTTGAGCCAGTGCAACGCGCGTTCTTCGAGGATTTCGAGTTTGGTCTCGGCCCGCAGGGGCTGATAGTGGCCGATGATCTCGACAAACCGGCCGTCGCGGGGCATGCTCGCCTCTGCGACTACCAAACGATAATAGGGGCTTTTGCGGCGCCCAACGCGGGTCAAACGAATTGCCAGTGCCATAATGTGTGTGCTCCTCTTTCCTTTCTTTCACTCAGGTCGGTGCTGCTATTGAATTCCCGGAAGGCCGAAGCGCTGCCGGGCGATTGGAACCGCTGACAGAGAGCCTCTCTTCGCCTATCGGCTCTTCTTGCGCATTTGTTTACCCTGTTTTTTCTTTTTTCGCATTTCGGCCTTGTTCTGGGATTTCCCGCCCCCGTGGCCCAACCCCAGGGGACCGCGTCCCCCGGCTCCCGGCGGAATACCCGCTCCCCCGGCCATCGGCCCTTTCGGACCGCCCACCAATTGCTTCATCATTTTGCGCGCCATCTCAAACTCTTTGACCAGGTTGTTGACCGCCGCGACCCCCAGCCCGCACCCCTTGCCGATCCGCGCGCGGCGGCTGGCCGTGAGAATCGAGGGATTCTCACGTTCCTCGATCGTCATGGAGTGAATAATCGCCTCGGTGTGGCTCATCTCCTTTTCCATCTGCCCCTCGTCAATCTCGCCCATCGCCTGGCTCATGCCCGGGATGAACTTCATGATCTTCGACAGGGATCCCATTTTCTTGACTTGCTTCATCTGCTTCAGGAAGTCGTTGAAAGTGAAGGCTTCCTTGCGGATCTTACGCCGCAGTTCCTCGGCATCCTCCTGGTCGAACGCCTCCTGCGCCTTCTCAACCAGGGTCAGCACGTCGCCCATGCCCAGAATCCGCTGGGCCATGCGGTCCGGGTGGAACAATTCGAGGTCGTCGAGTTGCTCGCCCATGCCGGCGAAGAAAATCGGGCGCCCCGTCACCGCTCGGATACTGAGCGCCGCGCCGCCGCGGGCGTCGCCGTCCAACTTCGTCAGACAGACCCCGTCAATCCCCACCTGCGTGTGGAACTGCCCGGCCGAGTTGACCGCATCTTGGCCGGTCATGGCGTCCGACACCAAGAACGTGAAACGGGGTTGGACCGCGTCGCGCAGCCCCACCAACTCGTCCATCTTCATTTCGTCAATGTGCAGACGCCCGGCCGTGTCGAGGATGACCACGTTGCGCCCTTCGCGCTTCGCCTTGGCGATGGCTTCCTGCGCGATGGTCACCACGGGCGTGTCGGTCCCCATATCGAAAACGGGAACCCCCACCTGCGCGCCCACCGTGTGCAACTGCTTGATGGCCGCCGGGCGGTAAATGTCGCAGGCGACCAGGAGCGGTTTCCACCCCTCCTTGGTCAGACGTTTGGCCAGTTTGGCCGAAAACGTCGTTTTACCCGACCCCTGCAACCCCAGCAGCATGACCACGTTCAGGCCCGACTTGTCCAGTTCGAAGGGGGCCACCCGCTCGCCCATTGTCTCGACCAACTGGTCGTGGACGATCTTGATGAACTGCTGGCCCGGGTTGATCCCGCGCAACACTTCCTGGCCCATCGCCTGTTCGCGCGCCCGGGCGATGAAATCCTTCACCACCTTGAAATGTACGTCGGCCTCGAGCAGCGCCAGGCGCACCTCGCGCAGGGCGTCCTGGATGTTTTTTTCCGTAATAGTCCCTTGCCCGCTCATATTGCGGACAACGTCCTGGAGTTTTTTCCCGAGGTTATCGAACATGATCCTGCTTCGCGTCCTGCTCTACGATCTTCTAACTGCGTTCACCCACGAGGGCGATCAGATCACTGATTTCCTGACAAATCCACTCACTCACCACCGGCTCGCACCGCTCACTCACCTGCTGGTGAAGACTCGACAAACGCTCGGCGACCCCCGCGTTCAGAGTGGGCGCAACCGCAGGAACACTGCCACCGTTGTGCCCCGCCTCGGCCTTGGTCACCAGTCCCAGAACACGTTCCAACTCAGCCAGACTGAACAATGCGTGCTTGACCGAGTCATGCACGGCCTGACGGCTGATCTTGAACTCGCGGGCGATGTCGCTGAACGAGAGATCTTCCTCGAAATGCAGGCGCATGAAAACACGCTGCCGTTCCGTGAGCAACTCGCCATACGTGTCGAATAGAAGACCCGCCTCGACAAGCTTTTCTTCCGGGTCCGCAAGCCGGCTATTCGGTGTCAAATCCTTCTGCATGAACCCGCTGGCCTTCTCGAACAAGATACCCCTTCGGTCTCCCGCGCAAGCCTTCGACCAACCTGCGCCGGGCGCCCCAGACATTCCGGCTCCCTCCCGACAGGGGAAGCCACCCTACCGTAACCGAACAGGGGTGTCAAGTTCTTTTGCTCGGCAGGCCTATTTATCTGTATTAGACTGAATTTAAAGGAGATATTCAGGAAATTCTGGTCTATTCCACCGGGTGGAATCCGTCTGGTCCCACCCGGACCCGCACCTCGGCGAGACCCTTCAGTTTCAGGAGAGCGGCGGGCGCCGAGGAAGCCATCGCCCAAGCCTGCGCAAACGGAACCGCACAGTGGCGCACCACGTTCAGAACCGCTCGGTCGAGCGTCAAGGCCGATCCAGCCAGGTTGGGCTGGCCGGGCTTTGAAACACGCAACTCCTCTGAAACCAGCACTTCTTCTCCAAGAAAAGTGTACCGGCCCGGCCCGACTTCGGCGGCGGCCATCGCGTCGGTGACCAGAATCGAACGCTCGGGCGTCTTGGCCCGGATGAAGTTTTTCAACGTCGGAAACGGGATATGGTGACCGTCGGCGATAAAGGACGCCATCAGTCGGTCGTCGGCCAGTTGCGCCTGGACGTAGTTGTCCAGACGCGGAAGGGTCTGGTGGGACCCGTTGCCCAGATGGGTCGAAAGGCGCGCCCCAGCACACACGGCCCGGCCGAGCGCCTCGGCCCCGGCGGCGGTGTGCCCCAGCGCCACGACGATCCCCCGGGAAACCGCCCGGGCGATCAAGTCCAAGGCTCCGGGCAACTCGGGCGCGAGCGTCAGCACCCCGATCCGCTCCCCGCTTGCCTCCCAGAGTTCGTCCAGCCAGCGCGGTTCGTCGAGCGGCGCGCAGCAGTGCTCCGCCGGGTGGGCGCCCCGCGGACCTTCCTCGGGCGAAATGAACGGTCCCTCGATGTGCAGGCAGGGGAAAGTGGAGACCAGGGCCGAATCGGCTTCAACGATCTGGACGTACCGGCGCACATGATTCAGAAGATCGGATGGGGAACAGGTAATCAGAGTCGGCAACGCCGCCACGACCCCGCGCCGCGCCAGAGCCATTCGAACTTGGTGGAACACCTCGGGGGTCAACACCTCAACCGGGCCGTTGAAGTCCACTCCGGCATACCCGTTGAGTTGCAGATCCACGAGTCCGGGACCGATCCACTCGTCCGGAACCGGTTGCCGCATTGCGCCAGAGGAAAGAGGGAGTTCTGACATGCTGTCTTTTCGCTTTCTTTCAATCGGAAATCTGGTACCCTGTTTCTCAGGTTTCAGATTGAAAAACCCTCTGCGTTCCGTCCAACGCTTGAGTGAAGGGCACCGTATCACAAACCGCTTTCCCGCTCAAGGACCGGATGGTGGGATTTCGGAAGGAAAACCGGGATAACCCGATGGAAAGGAGACGGGCATACCATGTTGCGAATGATTGTGAATCGAAACTGGAGAAGCGTGGGACTGGCGATTCTGATTCTGGCGGGACTTTCTCTGGGGGTTCGGGGAGAAGGATACCGCACGAAGATCGAGGACAGCGGGCGTCAGTACGCCGTGTGCGTCGTAAAAGGGACGCCCTACGAAATGGGGCGCTCGCTCGGCGAGTTGATGAAACCGGAAGCGACGGAAGTGACAGCCCGCATCCTAGCCGCGGTCCAGGCCAGCGGCAACGCCGAATTCTCGAACGAGGCGCTGGATCGGGTCTGGAAAACGTGCGAACCACACATCAGCAAAGAGTTTCAGGAAGAGATGCGCGGACTGGCCGATGGGACCGGCCTGCCGCTCGATCTCCTCAAGCGGGTCCACATGATCCCGCTGGTGGACGATTATTCGTGCAGCAGCATCGCCGTGTGGGGGAAAGCCAGCGAAAAGGGGGATTTGTATCTGACGCGCAATCTGGACTGGATTCTCGACCTGAAGGCGCACGACTCTCCCTGCATCGTGGTGTACCTGCCCGAGCAGGGCGTCGCGCACGTGAATGTTTCGTTTGCCGGGTACATCGGGTGCAACACGGGATTCAACGCGAAAGGGATCGCCCTGTCCGAAATTGGCAATTCTCCTGCGAAAGAAAAGCCGTACGACCTGAATGGCACCCATTTTACGATGCTTTTCCGCGACATTCTCTACCAGGACACGACCCTCGACCAGGCGCTCGATCGCCTGAAAAAGGCGAAGCGGATCAAGAAGTACCACTATGTCTTCGGCAGCGGTCAGGAGAAGAAGGCGGTCAAGATCAAGGCGCACGCGCCCGACCTCCTCATCTGGCCGGACAACGACCCGAAGGACGAATATGCGCCGAACGTGCTCGAGGGGTGCGTGTACGAGGACGAGGAACGCGGGGCGTTTCCCCTTCTGAAACAGGACTACGGCCACCACAACGCCCAGACGATCATCGCGATTTCCAAGGCCATTCCGATCAAGGGGAACAATGTTCTGGATGTGGTTTACAACGCCACGACGTTCGAGTGCTGGGTGTCGTATGCCAAGGGAGAAACCGAAGCCTATACGCTGCCCTATGTGCACATTGACTGCAAGCCGTACCTGGACTTCACCCAGCCGGTCGGTATCCTGGTCGCACGAACGGGACAACCGACAGGTTCCGGAACCCTCCAGACACCGGCGGAACCGGGTGAATCGAAATTCACGGAACTCAAGAAGAAGGAAAAAGAATAGAAAGACCTCCCGCTTCCCGAAAGTGCATCGGAGCGGAAATCGCGGTCTGCCAAACAATCAGGAGTTGAATCTGCAACCCGCTCCGGGTTCATTCTTCTGTACTTCCGGATGCCTTCAGGCATAGGATGGAAGCTCGGTGCGGTGTGGTTTTCACGCGGATCGTCGGTTACCTGCCGGACAGGCCACGCGGAAGCGCCGAACAATGAAATAAGGAAGGGTTGTCATCGTGCCATTTTCGATCGATCAGTTTTACCGGGCGAATCGCCGGACATTGACATGGATCATTTTTTTTCTGCTTTTGTGGATTTTGCGCGGATTCTTCGGGCTAGTTTTTCTGACCTTTGTCATCGCGTTCTTTTCGGCTCCCCTGGTGCGCTTCTGTCAGCAACGGCTCCGCCTGCCACGCCGGCCGGCAATTGTATTCGTCTATCTGTTGTTGTTGACCACCCTGGCCGGGTTCATCAGTTTTGTCGTCCCCCGTGTCGCGCGGGAAGCGAATGCCTTGATCAACAACTTCGATGAGGTCGAAAACCGCATTCTCGAGGCCAAAAAGAATCTCACCCTCAAATACCCAAGCCTGGAGCGGGTCCTGCTGATTTCGATCCACGGCCTGTTCAAGGAACAGTTGGAAACCCCGACCCAACCTGACACTCCTCCGGTCAAGCCGACACCAGACCCGGCAGCCGCTCCGCCGAAAGAAGAACCGCGGCAACTCCTCCCGATCCCGTCTCCGTTTGCGCTGGATGATGAGAGTTCGACCTCCCGGTCCCAGACTCTCACCCCGCCGGAAGAAACCGTTCCGGAATTCCTGGGACAGAGCGAGGGGACGTCGTCCAAGGATGACGAGCGGCTGGTCCAGTTGATCGTTTTGCGCCTCGAGGAGACCGTCCGCCAGTACACCCCCGTGATGTTCAGCGTGCTCTCGAAAGGTTCGGGCACCATGCTCTTCGCCCTGTTGTTCAGTTTCCTCATCACACTGGACATCACGCGGCTGGAAAAGGAAATTCAGACGTTGCGGCAATCGCGCCTGCACGATTTTTATGAACAGACGGCGCAACCGGTGGTGCGGTTCGCGTGGGTGGTGGGCCGGGCGCTCCAGGCCCAGGCGCTGATCGCCTGCACCAACACGCTGCTGACCTTTATCGGTCTGATTTGTCTCAACCTTCCCTCGCTGGCGGTGTTGTCCATGATCGTGTTTGTGTGCAGTTTCGTGCCGGTACTGGGGGTGTTCATCTCGACGGTACCGATTCTGCTGGTGGCGCTGAACGCGGGCGGGTTGGCAACAGCGGCGCTGGTGATTGGGCTGGTGGTCATCATCCATGCCATTGAGGCGTACCTGCTCAATCCGCTGATCTATGGGAGCCACCTGAAGTTGAACCCGGTGCTGGTCCTGATCATTCTGTTCCTCGGCCACCATCTTTTCGGCATCTGGGGCATGCTGCTGGGCGTACCGGTGGCGTTTTATATCCTCAACGATGTGTTTGGCGTGCCGCTGATGAAAATGGCGGCGAAAGCGCCCGCAAACCCGAACGCGCCACCCGGCCCCAGTTCTCCAAAAAAATGACCCTCTCTTCAGGGCAAGACCGGCGGAAACCGCGAACGGGAGAAAAACTGTTTCTCAAAAATGAAAAATGTTTTGAGCTCCCGGGGAAAATATTGCGTCTCTATAGATAGAGGGGTTCGAAGGCGTCTTCAGAAAGAACGAGCGAGGTGGGCGAAAGCGGGTTGAGCGAATGCGGGAACCGCAGCCATTGGACGACGGGGAACTGGCGCGCGCGGCGGCGAACGGCGACGAGCCGGCGCTGACCGAACTGGCCACGCGATACCGCCGCTATATCTATACGATCGCCTATCGAATCCTTCTCAATGAAGACGATGCCCTGGATGCGACCCAGGAGACGCTCCTACGACTGATGCGCCAGATTGGCCAGTTCGACGGACGCGGTTCCTTCCGGGCGTGGGTGGCGGCCATCGCTTCGCGCCAGGCGCTCAGTCTGGCCCGTGGCTCCGCTTACCGCCTGGAAATCGCAACCTCGCCCGACGAACTGAGCGAACTGCTCGAAGCGGCGGAAGAGGGTGGGAACGGCGACCCGAGGCAAGCCGCCAGCGCCGCCGAAGAGCGCCGCCTGGTCGAGTCCGCCATGAAACGCCTCGCTCCCCAGCAACGCGCAATTTTTGCCCTGCGGTTCCAGGAAGACCAGACCCCGACCGAGATCGCCGAGAGTCTCGATCTTCCGGCGCAACAGGTCCGCAGCCAACTCCACAACGCAGTGGCGCGGTTGCGCGAATTGCTGGCAGACACTCCAGCCGGGGACAGGAGCGCGCGGTGAGACCGGGTTCCGTTCAGAACGGAACAAGAAACGGGAACGCAGAAACACGAGAAAATCGCCCCCAGGCTCAACATCTTTGTGCCTTCGTGTCTTTGTGTGAATATCGGTTCACACGAAGACACAAAAACACGAAGACCGAGGGCGGATGAGGAGCAGGAACCATGAACGACCCACTGGACGACCCGGTTTCCGACTACCTGAGCGGCCTGATGGACGAGCGGGAAACCGCCGAGTTTGAACGCCGGATGGAGTCCGATCCGGCACTCCGCCTCGAAGTGGAAACCGGACGAGAAACCCTCAAGCGACTCGCGGTTTATCTGGAACAGACGTGTCCCGGCCTCGAACGCGCCGACGCGCTGGATGCCGCGGCGCTTTTCACCACCGTCCGGCAGGAAGACGAAACGGACAGCGCTCCCGTCCGGGAAGACGGGGAAATCCTGTTCCAGGAGGCTCCTCCTCTCCCGGAAATCCAAGTGGTTCCGGTCGCGCCGTCGCACCGGAGTCGGTTCGGGCGGTTTCTGGCTCAGGGCTTCGCCGCCGCCGCGATTTTTGCTGCGGGCATCCTGGTCGGAACCCGGATGCCCGCCACCGGTGAAACGGCGCCCACGGTGAGTCTGGAGGACACAGCGCCACGTGAGAAGACGCTTCCGGAGGCGACTCCACCTCCGGTCCGAACGGAAACCTCTTCCTCCCACGGTGGGAAGACCGGGGAGCGGTCACCGGGTACCGCTTCGGCTCCAGCGCAGATTCCAGTTCCAGCCCCGGCTCCGACTCCACCCCCTCCCGATGGCGAACGCTCGCTGCCGGTCGCGGAACCGGTGCGTGTGGCGCAGAGTGCGGAGGAGACGGTCCAGGCGTCGGCTCTCCAGTCGCCCCCCATCCGGGTGACCCGGCGGGAAGGCGCACGCACCATCGTCGAATCCGCCCCCTCCCGCGCCATCCCCCCGGCCCTCTGGGTGGTGGACGGTTCGTTCCGCCTGGTCCAGAACGGAGCGGGAAAAACATTGGAAACACAACCAGAAGCCCGAGAAAGAAAGTAGAGGCAGAAAATCGCGCAGGGACACAAGGGCGAGGAGAACCGCTTGTGTAAGCCACATAAGGCACAAAATTCACAAAACAAAACTCTCCACCGCTCTTTGTGCCTTCTTGTGGCAATCAAAATCAGTTTTCGTACTACTACCTCGCAATATCGCTGTCGTTTGCGAAGATATTGAGGGTGAGTCTATGCAATACTGGCCACAATCCCGATTCGGCCCCAGCCCTGACAGGGCGGCCCATGTCAGCCCGGGGCAGAGCGAAGCGTCGCCCCGGGTCACACGGTCCCCTTCCCCTTCAAGGGCTGAAAGCCCGCTCCAAACGAAATGGAACCTGACGGGTGGAATCGAAATTTTCAGAATCTCGCAAAAACAGCCAGGAACCGCAACCGCGCCAATCAGGAGATTGGCGGTCCCGGGAGGGCGCTTTCTCCACAAACCGCGAAGAGTGCAATTTCCGCGGTTTCATTCGGTTGCAGTTTCGCTGCGTCAGGTGTTTCGTGTGTTTCGTGGTCAAATAAATCGGTTTTCGTATTGCGTGAAAGTTGCGGGTTGCACAGATTTCCTGAGATCGCAGCAACATCTTTGAACCAAACACTCCCAACGAGAGATCACCAATCCGGCCCCCGGATAGAGGAGAAAAACGATGCGAACGCTTTACCTGATTCTGATGCTCATGCTGTGCTGCGGCGGAGTCCTCTCCGCAGAGGAGACCACACAGACCGAGACGGCGAAAACCGCCTCCAGACCCACTCCTGCGTCCACTCCTCAACCCACCGCCCAACCGGCGGGACAACAGGAGACCGGAAAAACTCAACTCATCTCAGTCCAGGATTCCGGTGTTTACACCCCCCGCGACGCCAAAATCACGCGCGTGGAAAACAAACCGATCCCCGAAGTGAAAGACATTCCAAGCCCAATCGAACAGAATCTTTTCCCGGGAGAATCCTGCACCTTTGCCGGAGTGACCATCCAATGGGAAGTGAACGAAAGCGAAATCCCGAAATCTGCGGGAGAATGGGCGCCTCTGGGGCATCTCCATGTCCGGGGACCGGTCAACCAGATCGAGGATATCGACACCGGAATGCACGTCAATTGGGAACGAAGAGTCGTGGATATGCTCCGGTACTCCAGAAGCGGGAAGACCCTTCCGGAACCTCACAATACCAGTGCTTATGTGGATAATGTTTTTGTTTTCGTCGAAAATGCCGGAGAAAAACTGGGGACCAATGCTCATCTTTCCATACGACTTGAATACGCACCCAGTCACAGAAAATATACCGCATCCACATTGAAAAGAAATGAAGAGGTCTATCTTTCCTCTGCATGCCCCGTCACGCTGAATGAATGGGAATTGCGTCTGTCCGACAAACCGGTCCGATCTTCGGATGGTTCCGAACAACTGCAAATCTCCATCCAGAATGGCAAAACAGGAGAGAAGTTTGAACTTCCCGCAATCGGGGGCGCCATGCGGCGTTTTGGGCGTTTTGAATCAAAAGTGTACACCGTCGATTCAGCCACTCGAACAGTCATGATAGGAACACAGGTCAGTCTTGATGAGACCGTTCGGGGGAGAGAAGCGGTTGTTGAAGCGCCAAAGCTCAATAGACTAATATCTGAGAATGATTCACTTGTGGGACAAGTAATCGACTCTCTTTCAAAAGAATACGGTTTCAAAGTCGAGTGGAGTGGTTTTGAAGGATTTGGACCGGAAGCCGAAAACTATGCACGAGGTTTATCTATCAGTAGTATGAATTTCCCGACCAATTCGACCATATACTCTATTGGTACTATTGTGAATGCAATCATGGAATCTGTGTCTCCAAAACTGGAAGCCGTCTGGACCGACGACACCCACCTGCGCATCCGGCCGGTCGGGTATGAACAATATAAGAAGGACAAGGATGAGAAAGATCGAAAACTGGCGATCGAGAAACGGGCGGCTCTGGAGAAGGAAGACCTTCAGAAAGCCTTGCCCGAGTACCGGGCCAAGGCGATGGCGGAGTTCGAGAAGGAGTACGCGCTCGATACGCGGATCTACCGCCTGAAGGCGATCAGTCCCGAGGCGGCGGCCCAACTGATCGGGCGGCAATTGAGTTCGTACCAACTGGTCGAACAATACGACCTGAAAGTCAACCGGGAGGACGGTTCGGTCGAGGCGGTGAGCGCCGACGGCACGCTCGGGTTTCATTGTGTGCGGCGAATGAAAGCGGGCGGGGAATCCGACAAGGCGGAACCGCTGGCCACCGCCGAAGAAACCGCAATCGCCGATCCCCGGACCAACTCGCTCCTGGTGCGGGCGTTGCCCCAGACGATGAACACCGTGAACGAAACCATCGCCCGGATGGAAGACGCCTTTGAACAGGAACTGAAATCCGTCGCCGAGGAATCGGTCCCGCGCCGCCGACTCGAAGTCGTCCTGCTTCAGGGGACGACGAATGACACCCAGGGAAATTCCAGTCCCGAATTCATCGGATTTTTCAACCAAGACGGCGTGATCGAACAAATCCTGGTAAAACCGGGGCAGACGGTGAAGGCTGGGGACCTTCTGGCCCAGATTGACAAACGGGAGTCTGAGGCGAGGTACGAAGAGGCCATGACGCTCTTGAAGCGGGAACAGGCGGTTCTGGAAGAAAAGAAGAATATCCTGAAGACCGCCGAGCAGCAATTTGCCGCAGGAACCCTACCCGAATCGGGAGTGGCGACAGCCCGGCTGGCGGTGAAAGAACAGGATGCCAGACTGGTGCGACCCGAGCAGGAGGTGAAACGGAGGGAGTTTTTCCTGAAAGCCTGCGAACTGCGCGCTCTCCAGGAAGGCGTGGTGACCGTCATCCTGGCACAACCGAAACAGGAGATCTCAGGCGCTCAGCCGGTCCTGAAAATCGCCCTCAAGCCGAAAACAGAACCGACGGATGGGAAGGAACCCGGTTCCGCCCTAACGGAGGAGGACTCCGACGATCCGGTCATCGTGGCCGCGAAACATTTCGGCATCAATCCGGACGACCTGAAGTTCTTTCACTTCACAGATCTGGAAGAGCGGGGCCGAACGATCCTGACGCTGGGCGAGACCACGGGCAAGGAAGGGAAGGCCGCGGCGGATCTGGGCGGCGGGCCGTACCGGTGCGAGTTCGAGTACCAGGCCTGGCGCACGCCCTACCTGGTCGTCAACGCGCTCCTGAAAGGACCTTCCACGGGTGAGGCAGGAAGTGAGCCGAAGGGGCTGATCGAAAACACCCTGTACCTTCAGGAAGGGGTGCCGTCGGTGCTGGGCATCACGAACCTGAAGGAAGGATTGATCCTGGTGGTGCGCCTGGCCGCTCCAGCGGCCCAACCCAAACCGGACGTCAAGCCGGAATCCAACGCCGAGACAGAATCTGTTCCCCAGGCGGAAGCGAAATAGCGCCAGACGGCCATCCGGTGGGGCGCGTATCCACCCGGATCGAACAAAATCATCCCGTAGGGGCGGACATGTGTGTCCGCCCCAAATTGTATAGGTCCGTTTCTAAACGGTGGTTCACGCAAAACATGGAACAAACACGAGGGGTTCTTTTGAGACTTGGCGCCTTTGCATGAATTCGTTCGTCACGCCGATCAGAGGTGGTGTTTCAATAGGAAAGATCCTTTTCCGAGTGGTTCTTCTCGTCCCTGCGTCTCCGCGCGATTTTCTTTATCATCTGGCGTGTTCAGGGCGGACACACAGGTCCGCCCCTACAGGAGGACGCGCCTCCATCCTCCTCTCTCAAAAATGTTCAATATTCTTCATCGTTATATCGTGAAAGACTCTTCAGGGAAACCTTCCTATAGTGGGCGTGCCAGGGCGGGTGCAATACGGTTGTGTCTATCTCCCGGTGTGCGTCTTTTTCTCTCCATGCACACGGGGAAGGTAACACCCGACGCATGGAAAAAACCATGCGCTCCCGGCGTATCTTCCGCGGAAAGGTTCTTTCAATGGATTCCAAGACCGTTTTCCTTCTGCTGGCGGGGCTCCAGTTCACCCTCTCCAGTTTGACACTTCCGGCGTTGGCTGCCGAAACGAAAGCCTCTCCAGATACCCCTGCGGCGGCCACCACCAGCGTCATTCAGGGAGCGGAAGCGTTGACTCCCGACCCGGTCCGTGCGTTCGAGGGGGAATGGAAGAAACGCATGCAGGCGTTGCGTCAACGGAAAAACAGCCTTTCCGCCGACGCCGCGGGGGGGAACGACGGACTGAAGACGGGCGAGTTCGGTTTTCACACCAACGCCACTCCGGAACCGTCGTGGTGGCAGGTGGACTTGCAGGCCGTCTGTCCGCTGGACCGGGTGGTGGTGTTCAACCGCAACACCATCGCTCAGCGCGCCCTGTTGCTGAAAATCCTCCTCTCGGACGACGGCCAGAACTGGAAAGAGGCCTACCAGCACGACGGCTCACTGTTTCTCGGGGGAAAACAGAAACCTCTGACCGTCCCCCTGCCCGGCCAGAAAGCCCGGTTCGTCCGTATTCAGATTCCCGTCAATGAGTACCTCCATCTCGACGAGGTCGAGGTGTATGGCGCGGACGACAAGGACAAGAACATTGCGCTGAAGAAACCCGCGCTGCAGAGCAGTATCAGCAACTTCTCGACTTTCACCGGAGCGGTACCCGACGCTCCCTTCGACCAGAACGAGGTCAACTTGGCTCGCGAACTGGTCGCGAACGAACTCGCTGGGGCCAGCCCACAGGACAATCCCCTCCTGGCCGACTCCGCCCAGTTGGCTGCAGCTGGCCCCAGTGAGGGAAATCGCCTGCGCTGGATCGCCCTCTATGCCCAGGCCGCCGCGATCGGCCAACGCATCCGCGAGACCCGGCGCGAAATCGAGACGTTGAATCCCGAGGCCCTGCGCCTGGCCATTGAAGACCTCGCCAGGACGTTCCCCGACCAGTATCCGAAAGCCGCCGAATACCTCCAGACTTTGAAAACCCTCGAACAGGATCTACCCGCCATACGGGAGGGAGTGAAGAAAGGGGACGAGAAGGCTCTGGCGCGCGCGCGTCAGATCGCCGACCTGCGACGCGAAGCGCTGCTGGCCAATCCCCTGCTCGACTTCGACAAACTGCTCTTCATCAAACGTGGCGAAAACCGGCTCGGGCTTCCGCAGAACTGGCAGGGCAACTGCGCTGTCCCCTCCACCGAGTACGACAACGAAATTGACGTCCTCTCGCCGGTCCGGCCCGACGGGACGATCACGACGTTTTTCCGCCCGCAGAAGACCGAGTTTGTGGGGGATGTGGACCTGAACTTCGACGGCGACAAGATGCTTTTCTCGATGCCCGGCTCGCACGGGCGCTGGCAGATCTGGGAAATCCTCGCTGATGGAACCGGCCTGCGCCAAGTGACACCGGGGGAAGAACCGGATGTGGACAATTACGACCCGTGTTACCTGCCCGACGGGCGCATCATCTATGGCTCGACGCGCTTCATGCATGGGGTTCCCTGTGTGGATGGCGCCAATGCGGTGGCCAATTTGTGCGTCATGAACGCCAATGGCCAGAATCTGCGCCAGCTCTGCTTCGATCAGGACCACAACTGGTGTCCGACGCTTCTGCCCAACGGCCAGGTGCTCTATGCGCGCTGGGAATATGCCGACCTGCCCCATGCCATGTCGCGTCTGTTGTTCCAGATGAACCCCGACGGCACGAATCAGGTGGAGTACTACGGCAGCAACTCGGCGTGGCCGAACAGCCTCTTCTATGCGCGTCCGCTGCCGTCGCCGGACCCCATGAACCGCAGCGCGAAGTTTGTGGGCATCGTGTCGGGGCACCACGGCGTGCCGCGCATGGGCGAAATGGTGATCTTCGACCCGTCGGTCAGTCGCCGCGAGGAACAGGGCGCCATCCAGCGCATCCCGCAACGGGGCAAGAAGGTCGAGCAGGTGTACCAGGACCAGCTGGTGGATGCATCCTGGCCCAAGTTTCTGCATCCCTGGCCGTTGAGCGAAAAGTACTTCCTGGTCTCCGCCCAGCCCACCGCCGACTCGCTCTGGGGGCTGTATCTGGTGGATGTGTTCGACAACATGCTTCTGCTCAAGGAAGAACCGGGTTACGTGTACTTTGAACCGGTTCCCTTGAAGAAACAACCCAAGCCACCGGTCATTCCCGACCGGGTGAACCTGAACCGCCAGGATGGTGTGGTCTATGTGTCCGACATCTATTCCGGTCCCGGCCTGAAGGGCGTTCCCCGGGGGACGGTGAAGAACCTGCGCGTTTTCACCTACGTCTGGGGGTACCAGACCATGGGCGGCCTGCTCGGCGTGATCGGCATGGACGGCCCGTGGGACATCCGGCGGATTCTGGGCACCGTCCCGGTTCAGGAAGACGGTTCGGCCATGTTCCGAGTTCCGGCCAATACCCCCATCGCCATCCAGCCGCTCGACGAGAGCGGCGCGGCCGTTCAGGTCATGCGCAGTTGGATGACCGCCATGCCGGGTGAAAACCTCTCGTGCGGCGGTTGCCACGAGGGGCAGAACGCCGCCTCGCCCGCACGCCGCACCCTGGCCGCCCGTCAGGCGCCGTCGGAAATCCAACCCTGGCGCGGACCGGTCCGCGGCTTCAGTTTCGCGCGCGAAGTCCAACCCGTCCTGGACAAGTACTGCGTCGGATGCCACGACGGAACTCTCCACGAATGGGGGAAAACTATTCCGAACCTTCGGGGCGATGTGCCGCTGAAAGACTGGAGTTCCATCACGCCGGGCAATGGCGGGCGTCTGGGGGGCAAGTTCTCGATCGCCTACGCGGAACTGCACAAGTTCGTGCGGCGGCCCGGCATCGAGAGCGATTATCACCTGCTCAACCCGATGGAGTTCCACGCCAGCACCACAGAACTGGTCCAGATGCTCAAGAAGGGCCACCACAACGTCCAACTGGACGAGGAAGCCTGGGACCGGCTCTACACCTGGATGGACCTGAACGCGCCGTTCCACGGCGCCTGGAGCGAGATTGACGATCCCAAACAGGTCGAGAAACTCGCCAAACGACGCCAGAAACTCGCGAAAGGGTACCTCGCGATTGCGGATGACATCGAAACCCTGCCCCCGATTCCGGCAAAAGCCGCTTTCGTGAAACCCGAAGCGGAATCGGCTCCGGCGCAACCGGCCTCCAGTCCCAACTGGCCCTTCAGCGCCGAGGAAGCCGCAAAGAAGCAAACCCAGGCCGCCGCGGAAAGCAAACGAACGATCCCGCTCGGCCCGGGCCTCAATCTTGAACTGACTCTCGTTCCTGCCGGGCAGTTCGTCATGGGGAATCCGGACGGATCCCCACAGGAGCGTCCCGCCACACCTGTCACCGTGGCGGCCCCCTTCTGGATGGGCCGGTTCGAGATCACCAACGCGCAATTCGCGCAATTCGACCCCGTGCATGACAGCCATGTGGAGCCCAAACACGCCTATCAGTTCGGGGTCCACGGTTTCCCGGTCAATGAGCCGGAACAGCCCGTGGTGCGCGTTTCGTGGGAACACGCGATGGAGTTCTGCCGCTGGCTGAGCGAGAAGACCGGCGAGACGTTCACGCTCCCCACCGAGGCGCAGTGGGAGTACGCCTGTCGCGCCGGTTCGGCCACTCCTTTCTCCTATGGGGATCTGAACACCGATTTCTCGAAGTTCGCCAACCTGGCCGACCGCATGCTCATCCAGTTTGCCGACGACCCCTATAAGATTCGTCAGCCCTTGTTGAATCCCACTCCCTACGACGACTGGATTCCCAAAGACGCGCGTTTCGACGATGGCGGGTTTGTCTCGGAAAAGGTGGGCAAGTACGCCCCCAACGCGTGGGGATTGTACGATATGCACGGCAACGTGTGGGAATGGACGCGCTCGGCTGCGCAACCCTACCCGTACCAGGGCGATGATGGACGGAACACGGACAAGGCGGGAACCGAACGGATCGCGCGGGGAGGGTCGTGGTACGACCGTCCGCAACGCGCCACGTCGAGTTACCGTCTGGGCTTTCGCCCCTGGCAGCGGGTCTTCAATGTCGGGTTTCGAGTGGTAAGCCCCGTGAAAGCCGCCGGTTCGGACGCCCAGGTGGCCGAGGGGAAGTAAAAGCGGATCCGGTTTTCAGATAATGAAGAACGCGGCAGGGGCCAGAACCCCCTGCCGCGTTCTTCATCCTAAAAACCGCAGTTGACCGGCTAAGTACAGAAAAGCCAACAGCTCCGCAGTACCCAATGGGTCTTTCTACATCACTGAGAAACAAGCGATTAGGCTCTCAACTGCGGTTTTTAGGTTCATACAGGCAATTTTCACGGCCAGTCGTTCTGTTTGAGAGAGTCGGGATATGCCCTAACAACCGCAGTTGAGCGCCCCGGCCCCGGCTTTTCTCACAGGCGGGCGAGACGCCCGCCCTCCCATGAAACGCCCATTTTTGTGGGGAGAAAGCGGTTCCCGGGAACGCCAATCTCCTGATTGGCGTAGTCGGATAAAACCTTCCAAAAGGGGACCAAGTCAAAACCGTTTTCGCCCCATGCCACAAAAAACTCGTTTTCTGTCCTCAACAGCAGCTTCCAGAATGAACAACCCTGAAATCGGGGACAATGGAAACTTTGAATGGTTAGAGGAGAAAAATTCCTGATTTCCTTTGAGATACCGATGAGGTTCCGTATAGTCATAGCGGCGTGTGGGCTTTTTCCATCTCGTCCACCGCATCAGAAAAGGAGATTCTCAATGAACCTGAAAAATCGTTGTCGAGCGGGTTTTACGTCCCTCATGGTTGTGCTTATCCCACTGTTTCTGACTGGCTTCTTCAGCCGCACTCTGGAGGAAAGAGAAGCCGCCATTATTCAGAAAATGGTGGACAACCGTTTTAAATCGAATTCAGGTGCATTCATGAGTGAGAGACTGACCAGGAAAACCTTGGAAAGAACTCGGACCGCCTATCGGGCCGCGTTGATAAAAGGCGGAAATGTTGAAGAATTGAAAAAGGTTTTGGAACTTAACGAGGTTGTTTATGCCTCCGATAGGAAAAAATGTGAGGAGGCGATGGCAGAGCAGGCGAGAAACCCTCAAGCGGTTGAAGAAAAAAAGAATAAGATTCGTCTAGAGGCCGAGGAAGAAATTCGGAAAATTAAAGATCTCTTCCTGGAAGACTTGAAGGTGGTCAAACCCAATGCCTCCCCCAAAGAAATCGAGGATATATGGATCACACATCTGGAACGGTTGGTTAAACAGGAAAAAGAGGGAGACGAAGACGGGACCATGCTGATTTACGGAAAAGTCGTGGATTTCGACGGCAATCCCGTTCCTGGAGTCAATCTGACATTCAACTTGGAAATCAGGGGGAAAACTATCCCGTTTCAGAACCCGTATCCGGTATTGACGGCAACCACCGATGAGAACGGTTTCTATTCATTCGAACCACAATACGGCGCGGCTTTGGACATGAAGAGCATCCAGAAAGAAGGTTACCAGTATTTTAGGGAACAGCAGGATCCGGAAACTTTTTTTTCTTCAATAAATGAACAGGCAAAATTGGACCAGTTACAAGGAAAGAGACCGATGAAAACACGGGACATGTGGTTTCACCAAGTCTCGACATTTCGCCTCTGGAAGAAGATTAACAGCCCGGATTTTGTCCTGAAAGGGGCGTGTAAGGATGCGCTTTGTCTTCCGGTCGGCGATTCGGTTCTTTTCAACTTTCTCCAAGCCGATTCCAAGATCCGGGTGAAATTCAAACGGGAATACGTTCACCTCAAAGAGGGAGAGAAAGCGGAAGGGGGGGATCTGGTCTTCGCGTCACTTCCTTCCCCCGACGATCCCCAGAAAACGATTGTCCGGATAACTGTCCTGAACGGGGGGATTGTGGAAGATCCCCGCCACGGTTATGTGGCCCCTGAAGAGGGGTACCAGCCATCTCTTGACATCAACCCATTCTGGGACGCTGGTGGCCACAAGAAATGTTTCTTTGTGAAGTCGCGCAACGGGTCCCTGTTCACCCGATTGTGTTTCGAATTCAAAACAGACAGAGAACCCAACATTAATTCCTCGGGTTCAGTTGAGATGAGAAGCATTCTGAAGGGTTTGGAATGGAACACTAGTGTGACCGGGAAACGGATCCTGGAGGGACCGGAAAATGTTTCGTTTCAGGATACGCAGGATATGATCGTTCTTGCCTCCCGGCAGTGTGGGTGGCCGGGCAACTCTCCCATCGCCCAGCAAATAGACGAATTGCAAAAGGGGACGCGGGAACGGCTCAATCAGGCCTATCTCTGTCAGGTGAAACTGGATGGGGCCTATTTTCGGGGGTATATGTCTGACACGGGTGTTTTCTACAAATACGCGCAGGACGGGCGCCCAACCCCGCATCCCGATGTGCCGGCATACCCGAACAAGGTGGAATCCAGTGTGGATATTGCCATTCCCGGGATTTTCTTTTCTTCGAGCAGTCAACAGAAACCGGGAATGATCAGTTATCCTTACGTTATCGCGTATCCGGAGTATAAAAAGTTATTGATCTTTTCCGGGAAAGAGGGACAAAAGACCGCGAGTGACACGGTATTTAAGATAAACTTGGCGTATTTCTGCGAAATAGAGCGTTTTCTTCTGAAGGATCTTTCTTCTTACGAAAAGGTGAACCTGATCCCGGTCAACTTGCAGAGGAAACCTTGATGCGGGGTACAAGCAGTTGTTGCCCGTGTCTCCCATGACCGAGAATAAGGCTGTGCGGTCTATTCACTCATGGGGGCCGTTTTTTCGCGTCAATCAGGAGAGCCTTTTGCAAAATTTATTGGGTAAGCGGCGAAAAAGCGGGAAGAATTCTTGGCGAGAACGCATGTTCATTCACACTTTACCGCTCAGATCGCCTTTTTCGACTTTTACAGAGGTTCGATACTATTCAGGTGGCCCCGAAGGGGCCTCCCGATCAGTTGCTTCGCAGGCTTGTAAGCCAGCCGTGGGTGACCGAAGGGAACCCACGGACAGGGAATTGCAAATTTCGCACCCTGAAGGGGTGCCCCAACGAAAGTGAAATCAATGATTGGGGAACCCCTTCGGGGTTTGATTTATTATGGGGACACATTCCGTAGGTTCCCTTCGGTCACCTACGGCTACTGAAGGGAAATCCCTTCGGGATTCAAGAACAACATCTTTCCTTTGAGCCGCTAAAAGTATCCGGTAAGCAGCGAAGACTTTTGCAAGAGGCTCAGGAGATTGGCGTTGCCGGGGAACCGCTCTTTTCGCCAGACGCCCCTATTTCCGCTCGAAGGAATCGGGGGTGTCTTTGAGGTCCTCGGGCAGGCTGTTGGCTTTTTCGGCCAGAGCGAACAGGGCCATGAGCGCCTCAAACCCCAGCCGTAACAGGACGACAATCAGAATGAACGCCAGCGGCGCGGCGATCAGGGTCCCCAGCGCCCGCCAGAGCGAGCGGGCGTGTTCGGCGTGGACCAGTCCCACAATGAACCGCCAGAGCGTTCCCGCGCCCGCCAGAATCACACACAAGGCGTACAGTCCCTCGACCACCCGCCTGCGCGCCACCACCAGTTTTTGGAACGAGAGATCAAACAAGCCGGAAAAGAATTGCTTTGGATTCATAAGAGTCTCCTGTGACGCATGATGGTCTTGGGCGCGGGAACCGGGATCTCTCCCGGAAGCCCCCAACGGGCTTATCCCGGGAGAGAAACCGCATCCGGCCTCACTTCTGTTTCGCGGAAAAAACGTACTCGCCCGATTCTACTTCAAAAATGGCCGCACCCTCCTCGACCTTGACAAACCGCACGCCGGTCGCCTGGCTGGCCGCTTTGCCGCTCTCGGTCACCGCTTCCGCCGACGCGGCGGGCACGTGAACCTGAGCCGTCGCGTTGGGGGGAATCGAAACCGTCAGGGTCAGCACGCCGTTCTTCAGTTCCCACTTGTCGGCCACCCGACCGTAGGGCGACTGGTGTTCGGCTTTGGCCCAGGTCAACCCTTCGACCATCCGGGGACGGATGATTGTGTGTTTGAAGCCCGGCTGCTCGGGGTCCACGGCCAGACCCGCCAGCGCCTCGACCATCCAGGCGCTGATGTCGCCAAACATGATGTGGTTGCGCGAGCCGGTGCCGGGCCATTCTTCCCAGAGAGTCGTGGCGCCCTGATCCACCCACGCCCCGTAGCTCGGCGCGGCCTTCTGCGTGGCAAGCGCATAGGCCACGTCATTCTGACCGTTGGCCGTCAGGGCGCGGAACAGATACTTGGCGCCCAGAATGCCCGTGTCAATCTTGTCGCCGTTGCCGTGAACCGCCGCGACGAGTTTTTCGGTCACTTTCTTTGTTTCCGCCGGGTCGGCCAGACCCTGATAGAGCGCGCAGCTCAGCGCGGTCTGGCTGCCGTTGGCATAGACCCCGTCGCCCTTGTAGAAAGCCTTGTTGTACCCCTGCCGGATCTGTTCGGCCCGGTCGGCGTAGGCCTTTGCGTCGTCCTCGCGTCCCAGAATCTTCGCGGCTTTCGAGACGATGAGCGTGTCGGCGTAATAGTATCCGGTCGAGGTCACCGGCACCGGCGTCTCGGTCTTGGCGGGCACCCAGTCGCCCAGGCCGATGCTGACAATCTGGTCCGCAGCCTTTGTCTGGAGGTAATCCACATAGCGTTTCATCCGGTCGTAGTGGGTGGCCAGAATCCCCGTGTCGCCGTTGTAGAGGTAGAGGTACCACGGAATCAGGATATAGGCGCTGTCCCAGGCGGGGCCGTTCCCCCAGGCGTAGCCCCAGCCTCCGGTGGGCACGATGCCGGGCAGTTCGCCACTGTCGCGCTGCTCGTCGAAGAAGTCGTTCATCCATTTGGCGTACCCCGCCTGATTGTGGAAGAAAAGCATGGCATACTCGGCGGCCAGGTGGGCATCGCCGGTCCAGCCGTTTTTCTCGCGGTGCGGGCAATCGGTCGGATACCCGTGGTAGTTGCCACGATAGGCCCAGGCGGTGAGTTTCTGAATCTTGTTGAGCAATTCGTTGGAACACTCGAAAGAACCGGCCGGTTTAAAATCCGTGTGCAGCACACAGCCCGTGATGTTCCCAGCCTCCGGTTTGCCCGGGAATCCCGTCACCTCGACATACTGGAAGCCGTGGTAGGCGAAGTGGGGGCGCCAGACCTCTTCTCCCTGACCCTTGAGGATGTAAGTATCCGTCTGGAAAGGCCCCTGGAAAACGTGCTGGGCAATCCCGGCGTTCTGCTTGAACTCGCCGAGTTGTTCGAGCGTTCCATCCGTCTTCAGGCGCTCGCCATAGCGCATCTCGACTTTCGTTCCGGCGGGGCCGCTCACCTTCAACTGCGCCCACCCGGCGATGTTCTGACCCATGTCGAAGACGAAAATACCCGGCTTCGGCTCGGTGATCTTGACCGGCTTGAGCGTCTCGATCACGCGGATAGGGGGCATCATCTGTGCGCTGACAAGTCCCGTGAGCGGTTTCGCCAGTTCGGCGGGCTTCCAGGCCGCGTCGTCGAATTTTCCTTTGTCCCAGCCGGGCATTTCCTTCCGCGCGTCGTAGAATTCACCCTGGCGGGTTCCATCCAGAACCACCGGGCCGGTGTTGGCCTTCCACGAGGGATCGGTGGCCACGGTCTCGACCGAGCCGTCTTCGTATTCAATGCGGATCTGGGCGAGCAGTTTGGGTTCATCGCGCCACGGCGCCTTGTCGAAATCCCAGGCGTCGCGCGTGTGGGAATTGTAGAACCCGTTCCCGAGCATCACCCCCACGGCATTGTCGCCCGACTGGAGCGCGGCGGTCACGTCGTAGGTCACATAGAGCGAGCGCCGGTCGAACCGCGTGAAGGCGGGGTCCAGTTCGTGGTCGCCCACCTTGTTACCGTTCAGACGCATTTCGTAATACCCCAGACCACAGATGTACGCCGTGGCGGAGCGCATTTTCTCTTTGACCTGAAATTCTTTCCGGAAGATCGGGCTGGCCGCTTTCTGACGCCATTCCATCGAGCGGGGCGCTTTGGGGTCAAACTCGGGCACCTCGCGTTCGGCCTTGCGGGTCAGCGTGATCCACTTCGCTTTCCAGTCCTCCGGTTTCAGAACGCCCATCGTCCAGAAAGCCGGTTCACTCCAGGCCGACGCCTTATCCGCCTGATCCCAAACCCGCACCTTCCAATAGCACTTCTGAAAGGAGGTCAAAACGGAACCGGCGTAGGAAATCAGAACGGTTTTGTCTCCCGCGACCTTGCCCGAGTCCCATAGGTCGCCCTTGTCGGCCTTCAACGAGTCAGTCGACCCAGCCACCAGGATCTGGCACGCGCTGACTTTCAAGCCCCGCGCGGCGGCCGGACTCGCAACCGGCGCCACCTGCCAGCTCAACCGGGGCCTGGCCACGTCAATCCCCCAGGGATTCTGGAGGTATTCACACGACAGGTTGACCGGGACCAGTCCCCCCACCGCCGCAGCGTCCTCAGCCGTGGCCAGACTCTGGAGCAAGATACCCACTCCCAACACAAGAAAAAGTCGTCTCAAGATCCGTTTCCCCATCACACCCTCTCCTTTTTCATCATCAAGTTCGTATCTGTAATCATGGAATATTTCGATCACTTCTCGTCCGGGTCTGGCTTGTGCCCGTTTCCATTCCCATTTCCGTTTCCATTCCCAATCCGGCGGTCCACCACATAGTTCGACCCCTCGCGCTTTTTGGCCACTTTCTTGAGTTCGGCGGCGATGGAACTGATCTGGCCGGGATGGGTAAAGCGGGCGGCATGATTGGGCACCACGGACAACGAAATACTCATCAGGGGGAAGGTTTCCTGTTCCCCTTTTCGGTTGACGGACCGGATACACCCCTGGCGGCGTTCCTCGTCGTCGTAGAGCGAACGAATCATCTGGTCGAAAAGCGCGATCAACTGTTCGCAGACCGCTTCGGCCCTGTCAATCGGGAGCAGGAACAAAAAGTCGTCCCCCCCGACATGTCCGACAAAATGGTCCAGGGGCGATCCCTGCCGAACCGAGATGGCCGTCAGACGCGCCGTCAATCGCAACGCTTCATCTCCCCGGGTAAACCCATAACGGTCGTTGAACGCCTTAAAATTGTCCAGATCGAGATAAACCGCCGAGAAAGATTCGCCCCGAGCGATACGCGTTTCAAGTTCGCGCATGATCCGCGCGTTCCCAGGCAGATGCGTCAACGGATTCGCATCCAGCTGGCGGCGGGTCCGCTCGATACAGAGCGCGATGCGCAGCAACAACCCCGGCAAGGCGGCATCTTCCAGCAGATAATCGTCGTAGGGGAAATGATCGAGCCGCGCCAGTTCCTCCAGACACTCGGGCGGCATCAGAAAGAGGATCGGCAAATGGACAAAGGCGTTGTCGGCCTTCAGGGTTTCCGCAACGCTTCGCCCCCCGTCCGGTCCCACCTGCCAATGAAGCACAACAATATCCGGCGGCTCGGCGTAGATGGAGACAAGCGCCTCCGAACTGTTGTCAAACATCGTAACCGTCAACCCCCGCTGCGCCAGAAACTCGCGCAGGGTTCCCGCCCGCTCGCGGTCCGGATGCAACAGAAAGATCGAGAGCGGAGCGCCCCCGACACTCTCAAAGGAAGTCGGCTGTATCGAGTCCATCCAGGGCCTCATCCACCACGCGCAACAGGTGCGCCAGATCGCCGATCTTGAACCCCAACAGATTCAGGGCGTGCTGGCTGAGTTGCGGGATGTAGGGATCGCCACCCGAGCCGAATTGCAGAGCGCGCGTCAACACGTTGGCCAGATGCACGATGGCCGTGGGCTGCTCAGCCGTGTGAGCCATCTCGGGCTGGTGGTGGAAGATGATCGGTTCGCGCAACCGGGGCGACAAATTCCACTCTTCGGCCAACCATCCCCCCACCTGGCAGTGGGTGACTCCGTCGAGAATCCTTTTTTCCGCCTCGATAAAGGGAATTTTCTCCTGCCGGACCAGTTCCAGAATCCGGTGACTTTCTTCGCGCATTTCCACCGCCACGATCACCTTGCCCAAGTCGTGCAGCAACCCGGCGGTCGAGACTTCTTCCGGTTCTTCAGCCTTGACCAGCCGCGCGATCTTGTCCGAAGCCGTGGCCACGGCCAGACTGTGTTCCCACAACCCGACCAGCGAGTCCGCCATCAGGTCGAGCACCACCGCCGAAACCACAATCCCTTTGATGACACCGAAGCCGAGCAGAACCAATGCGTGGTTGATCGTGCTGATGCGACCGGGAAAACCGTAAAAGGGGGAATTGACAATCCGCAACACCTTGGCCGTCAGCACCTGGTCGGTCGAGATGATTTCCGCAATCGCACTGACCTGCGTATCCTCCGACTCCACCATGCCGAGCAGTTCATTGACCACCCCCGGCATGGTCGGCAGTGACTTGAGCCGCTGGACCCGTTTGCGAATGTCGAGTTTCTCTTCCATCCATTCCACCTGGTTTTCAGAATCACCCTCATGAAAAGGAGGATGGCGCCGGCGAGGAAACCGGCGGCACGCACGCCCCCGGAAAAATTCAACCGTTCTGGTCGTCGTCTGCCACGGCGTCCGCCACCCGCGCCTCTTTCTCGCGCTGGATGAAGTGGGCCTTGAGCAAAACCCGAAACTTGCGCATCAGGTCGTTCTGCCCTACATGCATAAATCCGATTTCCATATCGGCCAGTTTTTCATCCAGACTCCTGGGCAGGTACTGCGCGAGTTGCACCGGACACCCTTTGACAAACGCGTGTCGAATTCGCATGTTCTCCATGCGGAAAAGCAGTTTATCCGAAATCTCGGTTCCGGCGGAGGCTAGCGCAATCCCCTTCTCGTTGAGGATATCGCGAGCGAGAATCATCCCCGGGGTAATCAGTTTAACAGGCAGTTTCTGCATCGGCTCAAAGCCCTAACTTGCGTTTTCACAAGGTCTCACCCGGACTTCGTCAGCATGGGGCCGGAAGGTCCATCATGCAGAACAACCCCGCCTTCTTTCAACTCTTTTTTTGGCCCACCCCCGGCGCAAAAATACGGACGGCATCCGCCAGCGGCCCCTTTTTGTTCAATTTCTCATGCCTGCGCATTTTTCTACTTGACCTTAACGCTCGATTTCGATAGAAATTTTCCTCTGTTCCGTGGCTCAGCGCTGCTGGAATCGTGCATTGTGGGCAATAGAATCGGACCACCGATCGCCATAAGAGGAGAAATTAGAGTTCCATGCCTAATGTCAAGTCGGCCAAAAAGCGTGTCAAAACCAACGAAAAGCGCCGGATTCGCAATCGCCAGGCACGCGCAACCCTGCGCACGGCCCTGAAACAGGCGAACGCGTCCGTGGTGTCGGGAGACCTGGAAGCCGCCAAAACCGCGACCCAGCAGGCCTTCAGCCTGATCGGCAAGACGGCGAAAAAGGGCATCATCCACCGCAATAAGGCCGCCCGGCAGGAATCGCGGTTGATGAAGAAGCTCAACGCTCTGGCCGCCAAGTAAGATCCCGGTCGGCGTCCGGCTCCCCCGTCGTTTCTTCCCCACCGCACTCTGTGCGGGAAGGGAAAAGACATAGAGACGGCAGGGCTGTATTGCGCTTTTTCGATTTTGCCGTTCTCTGATAATAACAACCCGCACCCCCTCTTGATTGAGGGCGGTGCGGGTTTTTTATATCCGGGCGGCAATGGCGAAGGGGAATCCGGATAAAAAAACAATCCCCCAACACCCGAATCGGCAAGTAAAGACGTTGACCTTTCCTGCGTATTTTTGGTAAGGAAGTAAGAGGGAAATGTTGATCGCGGAAAATGGCTCGAACGTGAGCGGCGTGCGGGGCATTTCTGGCGGTTGAGCCTGCCCGGCGCCACCGTGCGACGGGCAGCGGTTGACACGCAGTCACCCAATCTTGGGGAGGTGGGCTCAAAATGGATTTTGCGTCTATTATCGGTATTTTCTGGGGTGTCGCGATGATTCTTGCGGGCAATGCGCTCGAGGGAGGGTCCGTTACCTCCGTTCTGGGAAAATCAGCCTTCATCATCGTGATCGGGGGTACCAGTGGCGCGATTCTCCTCCAGTTCTCCATCAAAACCGTGATGGCCGCTATGTTGGGGCTGAAGGATGTTTTTCTGGGCGTCAAACTCGATTCGGAAGAACTGATCCACCAGATTGTGGAATTTGCCCGCCGCGCCCGGCGCGAAGGCATCCTGGCGCTTGAAAAAGAAATCCCCAATATCCAGAACCCCTTCTTCAGCAAAGCGCTGGGGATGGCCGTGGACGGTCTGGAACCCAAGACGCTGTGCGAAACCATGGAAACAGAGATCGCCTCGGTCGAGGAAGAATGGAAGGAAAAAAGCGAAGTTTGGGAAGCCGCCGGCGGCTACCTGCCCACGGTCGGGATCATCGGCGCCGTGCTTGGCCTCATCATCGTGATGGGAAACTTGAGTGACATTGAGCGCGTGGGTGAAGGTATCGCCGCGGCATTCGTGGCGACCATCTACGGCGTGGGCGCGGCGAACATGGTCTGCCTGCCCGTAGGCAACAAACTCAAACGCATCGGCAAACACATCGCCCGGCACCATGAAATGACCCTCAAGGGCGTTCTTCTGATTCAGGAAGGGATCAACCACTCGATCATCGAGGAACAGTTGAAGGGGTACCTGGACGAGAAGGCGCGTGAGAAGTATGTGAGCGCGGGCGGTTGATGCAACCCGAAGGCGGGGAAACGATCCGGTTCCACCCGGTCGCATTCCAAACGAGCAGTTTGTCGTCCGTGACCTCCTGACTGCGGTTTTCCGCTTCAGGGTCCGGCAAGGAGGCCCCTTATGGCCCGGAAAAAAGAAGCCGAAAAACCGGAAAACCACGAGCGGTGGCTCGTGTCGTTTGCCGACTTCATGACGCTGATGTTTGCGTTGTTTGTCACGCTCTACTCCAACGCGCTGGGCGCGAGTTCATCCACCGCCACACAGGCCAAGATGGAGCAGTTGAGCGAAAGCATCAAGGCGGCGTTCGAGAAAATGGGCGTCTTCGACGAGGGCACTGGCTACTCGCCTCTCAGCACGGGGATCGGTCCCGGTAAGGAACCCCTCTGGATTTCGCAACCCACCATTGTGAACCTCCCCTCTCCTCCCCCCCAGGGACCCAGTACCGACTTTCCAATGCCCGGCATGGCCCCAATCGAACCCCTGGTGGAAACCCGCGACGACAATAGCATCTCCGCATCGGATGCGGAACTCTTCGACGAGCTGCGCAACCAGCTGGGCGCGGAACTGAGCGACGGCAAGATTCAAATGCACCCGGACAAGCGCGGAGTCACCATCACCCTGGGGGAAGCCCTCTTCTTTGCCTCCGGGTCCGACGTCCTGCAACCCAACGCCATTCCGGTCATCAACCGCATTGCCGAAAAGCTCAAACAAGTCAACAAACCCGGACTGGCGCTGAGCATCGAGGGGCACACGGACGATCAGAAGGTCAGCGGGGCCAACCGGTTCCGCGACAACTGGGAACTGTCGTTCTTCCGCGCCAAGTCCGTGCTGGCGTATCTTCAGGCTCAGAGCATCTTCCCCCCCGACAGTCTCAGTGTGGCGGGCTACGCCGAGTTCCACCCCGTCGCGCCCAACACCAGCGCCGAGGGGCGGGCGCGCAACCGGCGCGTGGATCTGGTCATCATGACGACAAACGTTAAGAAGGCCGAGGCTGCGCCCCAGAAGTAAGAGTGCCCTCAACCTCGCGAGTCGGCAAGCGGATGCGCCAGTTTCTTCGAGTTTTTCCGCCCCCTCCCCTTCAAGAACAGACAATCCGTACAGAACTCCGTCAAGAGCGAGGGAAAAATTGTGCTGTCTGGACGGAAATCCGAGATTCTCAACCCTCTCCTCTCAGGAGCCGCGTGATGCTCAAGAAGACGGTCACTCAAATCTTCCAGAAAAAAACGCTCTACTGGGTCGGCGGCACTCTGCTGGCCAGTTGGATCGGGCTCCACCTCTTCGCGCAACAGATACTCGTCTTCGGACTCCGGCATGACAGTTTTCCCCTGATGGAACTGGGGGCCCAGTTCGGCGCCAATCCTGACAAAAATCATTGGAATGACTGCTGGAATTATCTGTTTCATCCAGTGGGACAGTGTGGGGTTCCGTTGCTGATGGAACCGAAATATTATAGATATCCTCTCCTTTCTTACACCCTCGGCGGAGACAATGACGCACCGGGAGTCATTTGGTACAATAACAAAAGAATGGCCTGGTTGCTCGAACATGGAGCAAATCCCAATAAACCGGATTGCAGTCCGCCACTCTTCGGGGCCGCTTATAACTCCAATCTGGAAGCGGTCAATATGTTAATAAGTTATGGCGCGGATATACGATTCAGAACCGATACCGGTTTTACTATTCTGGAGGCGGCTGCGATCGCCTCTCCCGATACTTTTCGGTACATTCTGAATCTGGACCCGTCTCTGAACATACACACGATTTCAAATCGTGGATGGACCCTGCTGCATACGATTGCCAAATTGCACGATACAGCCCCTGGATCGTTCGACCTGCTCGTTTCGCTCGGCCTGGATCCCAACGCACTGGATTTTGAGGGCTTGACGCCTTTAGATCATGCGCTCGAAACGCCAGAAGTGGAGCACGCCGAAAAACTGATCTCCCTCGGGGCCAGGATCAACAAACGACACCTCCTGCGCCTGTTTGAACTGGCGGAAGCGGATTATTCGTTCGAAAATTGTCCCCTTTTGCAGGAACTGCTGGGGTGGTGGTGATTTTTTTGATTTTTTTGCGGAATGGAAGAATGAAATCCCGCGCGCCGGTTACTGGATAGCGAGGGAAGGGAGATGCGCGGATGGAAGGCACCCAATCCTCGACCGACGAAGCGCTGATTCGCGCCGTGCTGGCCGGTAACCAAGAGGCCTTCGGTCTGCTGGCGCAGCGGCATGCGCCACGGGTCTTCGGCCTGGCCTTCCACCTGTGCCACGACTACGACACCGCCACCGACCTGACCCAGGAAACCCTCGTCGCCGCCTATGAAGCGCTTGACCGCGTCCGCGATCGGGACGCCTTCCCGGCCTGGCTCGCGGGCATCCTGCGCAACAAGTTCCGCAACCTGGGCCGACAGGAGAGCCGACGGCCCACGCTCTCGCTCGACGAGTTGCGGGAAGCGGGATTCGATCCGCAAGGCCCCGATTCCGCGCACCCGGGCCGCGAAGCGGAACGGCGCGAGGTCTGGCAGGCCCTCGAGGCGTTGTCTCCCCCCCATCGGGAAGTATTGCTCATGCGCTACAGCGACGACCTTTCTTACGAAGACATCGCCCGGTACCTCGACCTGCCGGTCACCACCGTCACGTCGCGCCTGGGCCATGCCCGCAAGGCGCTGATCCAAAGCGCAAAGGAGATGGGACTGCTGTGAGAAGTCTGTACCCACACGGGCGGAACGCCCGTGCCACGGTGTCAAAGGAGATGGGACTGCTGTGATGATTCTGCATCCGACCCGCAAAACGCTTTCACGCCACCTCGACGGCGCCCTCTCCGAGGGTCGCGCCCAACGCGTCGAGGCGCACCTGGCGCGATGCGCCGCCTGCGCCCGCGAGGTCGAGATCCTGCGCGAAGCCGCCGACCTGTGCCGTCCCCCGAAAAAAGCCCTGGACGCCGTGATGCTCGGCCTGATGGACCGGCTGGGTCAACCCGCCTGGCAGCCCGACGCGCCCGCCCTGGCCGAGGCGCTCGAAGTCAACGGCGTCGTCCACGTCCGGCGCGCCGATTCTCAGGCCCCGGCGGTGGAACTCTTCCCCGGATGTCTGCTGCGCGCGGGCGACCGGATCGAAACCGCCCCCGGCGCAACCGTCACCCTCGAATGGGTCGGCGGGGGAAAACTGCGCCTCGACCAGCCCACCCTGCTCGGACCGGGCGGGGTGGAGTCTCCCACCGCAACGCCAATCCGCTCCACCGCAACGGAATCTCCCTCCTCACGAGAAGCCCGTGTCGTCGAAATCGAGCGCCCCTCGCGCCTGCGTCCCTTCTTCCTGCAACCGTCCTTCCTGTCCACCGCCGCGTCGGTTCTCATCTTTGCGGCCGTGGCCGTCAGCCTGGTCCAGTTCCTGAAAGATTCTAAGCCGGTGACGCCCTCCCAGACGTCTCCCGTGGCCGGGAAATCGCTGACCCCGAAACCCGCCGCGCCGCAAAACATCGGCACCCCGGCCTACCGCCCCGTCGAAATGGGCACACCGTCCAACATGCGTCCCACGCCGCCCCCGCGCGGCGGCACGTTCCTGCCCACCACGGCCGTCCTGCCGTTGCCGGAACGCCCCACCACAGCCACCGCCACCCCGGCGGCTGGACCCGCGGCGGTTCCCGTTCAACCGGATACCGCCCCCACAACCGCGACAACGGCCACGGCCCTCACCACGACAACGCAACCCCTTCTCACCCCCACGCCCAGACCGGGCGTAACGCAACCGCAAACCCATCCGTAGGGACAGACCTGCGTGTCCGCCCTTTTGAGAAACCGGGGCAAAGACGACACACACCCCAAGCCGGAAAACGTGACGCGAGAAGAATGAAAAAGACCACCGTTGAACGCCGATAGTCCGGTTTTCTTTCAGGCGGGCGAGGACGCCCGCCATCCCAGAGAGGCCATTTTGCGGGGAGAAAACGGTTGCCGGGAACGCCAATCTCCTGATTGGCGCAAGAAAAATGAATCGCGCAGAGACACAGGAACGCGGAGAACCTCTTTGAGGGCCACAAGAGGCACAAGAGACACAAATGCTTGTGCCTTCTGTGCCTTTTTGTGGCGGATAAATCGTCGCGGTCTACGCAGATTTCGCGAAAGGAAGATGGCCCGATGAAATTCTGTATTCGGATAACAATACTCATACTGGTCGCGTTGTGTGGGTTGAATGTGTCGGGGGTAGAAGCAATGGCTTCCGGAGCGGAAAACTCAAATCCCGACCGACGACGGATTGAACGACTGCTGGACAAGGCGGAAGAGGTGCAATATCTCAGCGCACAAACAAGTCTGACTCAAGCGATTGTTTCACTGGGTGATACCGTGATTGAGCCCTTGATTGAAAGAACCAAACGGGCACTCAGGAGCGATCAGCGGCGATTCGTTTCACCCGCAACAACTATTCTTTCAACAATGAATACACCCAGAGCCGACGATGCTCTTCTGGATATGGCTTTGGGGCGTAACGCATTCAAGCAATTCGGATTCGAGGCGCTGGCTGCGGTTACATACGTGGACATGATGGTGGATCGAAGAGACAGGAAGGCCTGCCGTGTCTTCCTGGTGAATGACCAGGGATTGAACTACGGGTACGCCCTGCGTGCAATCGAGGGAATAGAACTGGATCGGGAATTACTGACAAAAGTAATTGAACTGCTTGGGAAACGCGCCCACATCGAGGATGCGGTGCAGGTTCTTGCCGCCGATCCTTCCATCAGTTTCGTGGAAGAAAAGGTTCAGGCGCTGGTCAAATCGCTCGAAGCGATTCCGGGGATTCCGGGAAAATTACGCTTCGGGGGAGAGATGCGTCCCCTTACGGAGGAGGATTCTCTCTATTGCGCTCATGTACGGGCTTTGGGCCAATTGAAAGGCGCCGACGAACCATTACGACAGTGCCTTGAGAAGACAACGGACACCCGGGTACGCCATTGTCTGATGATTGCGCTGACCCTTCGGGGTGATCTGGCATCAGCCCGGGAATCGCTCCAGTCGTTCCTCAAGAACCCAAAGTATCGTACTCTCGTCGGAATGCGGAGTATCTGCGTGAAGGAATGCTTCTCTAAATACGGGGAGAAACAGGATCTCCCCTTCCTGAAAGAATTCTCCGAGACCGATTTGTACAATCAGGAACGCGATACCCGATTCATGTCCATTTATTGGCACAAATGGGGAGATGCGTACATCAATCTCCGACAGAGTGACGCACAGAATCCCCATTTTCAGGAAATTCACAGAGAAGAGATCGCCCGACTCGAACCGGGTGTCATCAAAATCATCTATCCCCTCCGCGAAGCGGCGAAAAGGGCGATCCAGGCGATCGAGACGCGGGTGGCTGCCGATGTAAAACAGGCTACGCAAGAACCGAACGACCGGGTGTAGAGAAGCGCATCCCATCCGTAGGGGCGGACCTGCGTGTCCGCCCTTTGGAGAGGCCGATGCAACGGAGACACAACCCAAGACGGAAAGCGCGGAACGGAAAGAATGAATCGCGCAGAGGCGCAGGGACACGGAGAACTTCTTTTGGGGGCCACAAGAGGCACAAGAGACACCGAACCCAAGTCTTGTGCCTTCTGTGCCTTTTTGTGGCGGATAAATCGTCGCGGTCTACTCAGATTTCGCGAAAGGAAGATGGCCCGATGAGATTCTGGATTCGGATAACAATACTCATACTGGTCGTGTTGTGTGGGTTGAATGTGTCGGGGGTAGAAGCAATGGCTTCCGGAGCGGAAAATTCAAATCCCGACCGTAAGCGGATTGAACGACTGCTGGACAAGGCGGAAGAGGTTCAGTATCTCAGCGCACAAACGAGTCTGACTCAAGCGATTGTTTCACTGGGTGATCCCGTGATTGACCCCTTGATTGAAAGAACCAAACGGGCACTCAGGAGTGATCAACGGCGATTTATTGTGCCTGCAACGATTATCCTTTCAGAAATGAATAAACCCAGAGCCGACAATATCCTTCTGGATCTGGCGTGGGGACGGAACACATTTTCAAAATTCGAACCAGAGTCTCTGGCGGCAATTACATACATTGACATGATGAAAAAACGAGGGAACAAAGATGCGTGTCGAATCTTTTTCGTCAACGACCGGGGGAAGTCCTACGGGTACGCCCTACGCGCAATTGAGGGGACGGAACTGGATCGGGAACTTTTCGACAAAGTCTGTTCCTTTTTGACAAGAGATAATTTTCGTAATGATGCCCTTCGAGTTCTTGCGGCGGACCCTTCAACCCGTTTCACGGAGGGAAAAGTTGCAGCCATCTGCAATTCCCTTGAGGAGATTGAGAAACAGCCGGATCGCAATCGTACCAGAAAGAACATGCTGAACAAAATGTTCAACAAAACAGATGAGTACTGTGTCCCTCATGTTGTTGCCTTGGCAAAAATTCCCGGAGCGGATTCGGCAATTCGAACCAGAATCAGGCAGCAACCTGAAGGTATTGCGCGTCAATGTTTATGGATTGCATTGGGTAATCGGGGTGAAATCACTGCCAGTCGTGAGGCCCTGACGGCTTTCATGAAAAATCCGGAGTATCGGGAATCTTCCATTCTGAGACGTTACGCCGTGGAGGGGTATGCCAAAGGAGGAGAAACGCAGGATTTACCGTTTCTTCAAGAACTGGCAGAGACCGATCCCTATAAAATTGAAAGGGGATACCAACTTGGTCCAGATGGGCCACAATGGTATAAATGGGGAGATGAACATATCAATCAGACACCGGAAGAACTCAAAAAACCGGATGAATTCCTGAATCGATATGAAGAGGCGAAGAAACAGATAGCCCCCAATAAATTCATCGAAAATTACCCCATCCGCGAAGCGGCGAAGAGTGCAATCCGGGCGATCGAGGCCCGGGCTGCGAACGAGGGGAAATCGGCCACGCCCAAACCGGAGAGCGCGGAGCGAAAAGAATGAATCGCGCAGAGACGCAGGGACGCGGAGGACCTCTTTGGGGGGCCACAAGAGGCACAAGAGCCATACTGTACCTATTCAATGAAAGGAAATAGTGGCATGTCTAAAATTACCAAGAAACATCTCATTCTCTGTGCTTCTTTGTGCTTTCTCCTGAGTCAAATTTTAGCAGAAGTTGTAGTGAATAACACAGGTAATAGTGAGAAAATTGATTCGTTGATTTCGTTGATTTCCGAATCGAGTGACGGAAGAAACGGTGATGGAAGAAACGTCACGGCAATCAAAGAATTGATTGTTTATGGTGATGCGTCTGTTGATGCAATTTGCGCTCGATTCAAAGATTCGATTCCGTCGGGGAATACACGGCAGGCCCAGCGGTCTTCTGTTAATCGTATTCTGTGTGGCATTAATACTCCAAAGGCCCGTCAAGCCCGAAAGAACTTATTTTTGCCATTATTGGATAACGAGCGTTTTGAGATGCGAAGAAGCGGAATACAGTGTCTTCGTGGTCTGGAACTTGATCAGGATTTGATCTCAAAAGTACTATTGAGATTACAAAATGAGTATCTCCGCGATGACGTCCTTGAACTCCTCACAGCAGACCCCTCTACTAACTTCTCGAAAGAAAAGGTGCGTGCTATTGTTCAGTCTATGCTGTCTATGGTTGGAAAGCCGAGCATGGAACTTGGACACCGATCTTGGGAGGGAAAAGGGATTGGATCTCTTGCTGATACAATTTTCAATCGGCATGTGTGGACGTTATCAAGAATGAAAGGAGTGGACGTCGCTATCCGAGATGAGATGGTGGTTCATTCGGATGGAATCGTTCGGGATCTTTTGAAAATTTCGTTGGGTCTTCGGGGCGATATGAAATCTGGCCGGGAACCAATGAAGTCCTTCCTGATGAATTCGGAATACAGGACCTTGCCGAATAATCGGTTGTCTTGTGTGGAGGCTTTCAATAAATTCGGAGACAAAACCGATCTTCCGTTTCTGCAGGAAATTGCCTCTTCGGACCCCTACTGTGTGGAGGAATACGCATATTACCAGAAATGCGAAAAATGGCGCGACGAATACATCAATCGAACCGAATTGCAGATCAAGAACGAGTCCACCAGTTTTGCGCCCCTGCAAACTGTTGATAAAAAGCAAAACCCAACCAAGGTGACTTACCCCATCCGAGAAGCGGCGAAGAAAGCGATTGAGGTGATCGAGGCGCGGACGGAGGCCGAGGGGAAATCGGCGGCACCCAAGCCGGAGAGCGCGGAGCGAAAAGAATGAATCGCGCAGAGACGCAGGGACGCGGAGAACTTCTTTGGGTGCCACAAGAGGCACAAGGGACACAAAACAGGAATGCCCGACCTTCCGTACAAGAGTTCTTGTGCCTTCTGTGCCTTTTTGTGGCAATGTTGTCCCTGAATTTATCAACCTGACTGAAAGGTTTTCCCATGTCTTTTCCTGATCGAATTCTCCTCCTGTGTTTCCTGCTGTTTGTGGGGGGGCTGACTGCGTCCCTGGCTAGTCCGGCGCTCGGGAACACGTCCGAGGCACTCTGCTCTATCGGCGAATCGTCCGATATTGGAAAGACCCATGCCATGAAACAAAGACGGAATTTTTTGATTCCCCCCGGCCTTCCGGCTCAGGTCTTCTGTCCGGTTTCCGATTTCGGGTACAGGGGGGAGAACACGATTCCCTTCGTCCGGATCTGGAGTTTTCCGTTCTTCACGAATCGTTCGTCCCGCTCGGCGAAGAATTGAACCAGACGCTCCCGCCAGGTTTCGAGGGTCGCCTGGTATTCGTCCCGGGACGCGAGGTCGCATTTCTCACCCGGATCGTCCTCCAGGTTGAAAAGTTGTTCCGCCCCTGTCGTGGCGTCGTAGATGTATTTGATGCGGCCATCCGTCAGGGCGTTCCAGCTGCTGTAATCTCGATAGCAAACACTGTGTTCGAGATCAATCCAGGGCCGCCAGTCTTTTGTCCTGCCCCGCACCAGTTCCAGCAGGCTTCGCCCGTCCAGCCCCTCGGGAACCGGAACCCCGGCCGCGTCGAGGAAGGTCGGGGCGAGGTCGCGCAGTTCGACCGGTTGCGCAAGAGTGGAACCCCACTTCCGGCGGTACCCCATACTCTGGGGCCAGCGGAGCAGGAAGGGGATGTGCGCCGAACCCTGGTAGGGGTAGGTCTTGCGCCAGAGGTGGTGGTCGCCGAGCATGTCCCCGTGATCGGATGTCAGGACAATCAGGGTATCCTGATACATGTCTCTTTTCTTGAGAGCGTCGAGAATCTGGCCGATTTGTTCGTCTATGAAGGTGACGGAACCGTAGTAGGCCCGACGCGAGCGCTGCGCCTGCTCGACCCCCAGGTCGCCATGCCACAGGGTCGGGTCGGGAGGCGTCTTGTGGGGCGCATATTTCCCGGCCCAGTCGCCCACCACGGGCGCCGGCATCCGGCCAGTCTCATATAGATCGAGACACCGTTTCGGCGGGTCGTAGGGACTGTGGGGCCGGGCAAAGGAAACCTTGAGAAACATCGGCTCGGGGCGATTGTAGTTCTCGATGAACCGGACAGCCGTTTGCCCGGTCCAGACGGTGGGGTGCAGATGCTCGGGCAGGGCGTAGATGCCTTCGCGATGGTCGTTCCAATCGAGACCGGTGGCGTCGGGATCCAGGTCCGGCGCCATCTGCTTGAACCACTGGCGATAGTCGCTGACAAAGCCGGGGGTTTCGACCCGTCCCGATTCATCCACCCAGGTTTCGTGAAAACCGTGCAGGGTCTTTTGCGGGTACCAGTGCATCTTCCCGATGGCACAGAGATAATATCCATTTTTGTTCAACGCCTCCGGGAACTCGAAGGCATAGCGTTGGGCTACCTGCCCGTACCCCAGTTCTCCGTGGCGCCAGGGTGAAAGACCGGTCAAAACGGCCGCCCGGGCCGGTGTGCAACTGGGCGTGGAACTGAAGGCGTTCGAGAACCGGACCCCCTCCCGCGCAATCGAGTCCATTGCGGGCGTTTGGATCACCGTATTCCCCGCGCACCCCAGGCAATCGCCCCGGTGCTGGTCGGTCATCAGGAAAAGAATATGCGGCTTCCGGGATGGTTTCGGCGCAAACAGGCGTCCGGACTGACAGGATGCCAGCGCCAGACCCGCGGCGGCCAGACCGGTGTTCCGGATGAATTTCCTGCGGGACAGGACAGGCGAGCCGTTTCTCTTTGTAGGGCTCTTCATTGCGTATGCTCCACTTCGATCAAAGGGAGAGGTATTTGTTGTCCCCAGGCAAGAGGGGGATGACAAAGTCATGGACAAGATTCACACAGGATTTTCAGAAGTATCTTGTCCGTCTAGGGCTGTTTTTCAGCTGCCGGTTCGATTTGCTTCACGACGATCAATCGGCTGGTGTCGAAACCCAGGTCCCGGGCGCGGGCGATCAAGTCTTGAAGCGGGGCCTCCTGCAGTTTGGCCTGACGCGTCAGAATCCACAGGTAACGGTCGGTATTGCCGGTGACGATTGCCCAGGAGTATTCCTGTGTGTCGAGCGCGACGATCTTGTACGCCCCATAGAACGGACGGAAGAAGCAGACCTTGAGCGAACCGATATCGGGCGTCTGGGTAAATTTGGCCGTCCCTTCAATTTGTCCCCATTTTCCGGTCTCCGAATTGTACCCCTTGTTGAGTACCCGGATGGTCCCATCCTCGCGGCGCGAGTATTCGGCGGACACCTGCTCGAGTCCCTTCTCGAACCGGTGGGGGAAGCGCGCGGCCTCATACCAGACGCCGGTGTACCGCCCGACGTCGAAGGGCTGAACAGGCTTCAGGTGAGCCGTGCTGCGGGCACAGCCGATCAGGGACAATAACGAAAGCAAACCCATAATCATCCAAACTCCTTTGAAAGACCTCATAACACACACCCTCCCTTCGCACACGGTTCAATCGCCGAGTATCCTACCATTCCCAGTACAAGCGGCGCACGGGAAAACAGACAGGGAAAACAGACACATCAGTGGATCAGTTCTCAGGGAGCGGCGCGCTCTTGAGGAGTCCCGTTTCTCCGAGGCAGAGCGTTCCCTTGCAGAAGAGATCGCCTTTTGTGCCGGGATTAAGTCCCCACAACCGGGGCAACGTCAACCCTGCAGACTCGGCGATGTTGATCATCGGCACTTCGTTTCCATTGAGAAAATACTTCTTCGCCGAAATGCAGAACAGTTTGTTTCCAAGAAGACGGAAGGTGTATTGGATTTTTTGCCCCGAATCAATAACAAAAACAGTCTCCCCGTTACTTTCACCCATGCGCAGAATTCTGGACGGCATTTGGTAATCCATGGATCTTGATGCGGATACATCATGGCTTTGGGTGCGGGTAAGAATGAATTCATTCTCATTTTCCCCGGAAGTCCATTCTTCCTCTCCATGATAGTAGTTCCCTTGTCCCATCTTGCCGAATGTTTTCAGGCAGGTACAGAAAGGGGTTCCGATTCGATTTCCTTCCACCGGAAGAAGCAGATTCTGGTCTTCGCTCCATGCTCCATTTCCGGGATATGAGTTTTCCCATTTGGCCTGAATCAAACGCTCTTCTTGGAGCCACTTCAGAGTCAGATCTTTGGCGCCAATAAGAATGGTTGATGATTCCCCATTCTCTTCGATATCGGCTCCCCCAAGTAAAATACGGTCCGGACAATTCTGAATTTTGAGATAATAGTTTTTCTTTCTCCAGATCCTGGCGTCTTGAGACGAACCGTCCTTGAAGCAATTGATCTCTTTTTCGATTCTGTATCGATCCAGACTCAACTTGCCTGTGTCAATCTCTTCTCCGTACTTTTCACTCTGGAAAGAAACTTCGCGCGATTCCCCCAATTCCGAATTTGGAGCGGATCGTGTCATATTGTGCTTTTTCTCGAAATATTCAACCAAATCCGTTTCGCCCTTCATATAGGCGTAGTCCAATGCGTTCTTGTCTCCGTAAAACCGCGCTTGCAGATTCGCCCCCGCGTCGATCAGAAGTTTAACCATTTCCAGACTTCCAGTCTGTACTACCCAGAAAAGCGGGGGCCTGTCTCGATCCCACGATGGTTCCCCATTGGAATTGTATCCTTTCTGGAGCAAAAGCCGCGTCATGGCTGTGTCTTGATTTCGTATCACAATTTCGAAGAGAGAACGGGCTTCTTTTTCAGAAGGCTTGATAAAGGCACCGTGTTCCAACAGAAGTTTTACAACCCCAATCTGCTTTATTTCCCTCCAGTTCTCTCCCCCAACAGCAAGGACCAAGGGCGTCAGGCCATCCTTATCCCTGGCTTCCACGTCGGATCCCTGTTCCAATAGCATACGAACTCTTTCGACATCACCCGTTTGAGCTGCTCGATGCAGATCCTTTGAACTGATGGAAGGCGAAGTCGCCTGAGACACGGCTTCCTCCTTGACACCCTGCTCTTTGAGAAACTGGACAATATCGGGCCGTTTCATATCCATGGCCCATTGCATTAAGGTGCGACTGTTTCCTCTTTCGTCAGCGGGCCCTGATGTGGGGTCGGCGCTCTTCTGGAAAAACTGTTTCGCCTTTTCAAAATTCTTCTGCTGCAACACCACGGGCAACAGTTTGTTGCACGCAGTGGTTCCATAATGTGCTCCCCGCTCGATCAGTAGAAGGCTCATTTCATCCAAATCGTGTTGGAGCGCCAGATCCAATAGGCGGCGGCTAAGTTTGTCGTCTGCGTTCACATTGCCCCCCAGATCGAGTAGTTCCTTCACCCGGGGAATGTCATTGTACAGAACCGCCAACGTCAAGGTTGTCCAGCCATAAGCAAGTCTCGCCGCCTTTTCGGCCCGCTTCTCGTCACATTCACCTTCCTTGAAACTGGGCCGATCCACAGGCGCGTCATCCGCCCGGATGTTTTGTTGGCCGATCGCCATCAACAGTAGAACCAGAAACAGAAAGTACCAACGCCGCATGGTTTCCGCCCCTCGGAAAACGAATTGTCGGATCGCACGATTGCGTGTCCAGCATTCTACCCGACAATATCATAACCGGACGGTGAAGTGAAATTCATCAACAATCAGAAAAGCAGGAAGGGAAAACTCTGTCTCCGATTCCAGACGGATTCGGGAGGATTTGGAAACGTGGAAGAAGGCTTCGCTCCGCCGGTAGAATGTTCTTGACCGGCGTGCCGGTCTCTGAGACCTTTCGGGTATGGTCGTTTGGCTTATTCTCTGAATCTCCAAGGAGTCTCCCATGAATATCTCGAAATCGAAGACGGAAAAGAATCTTCTCTCGCGGCGCGAGCTGATGCGCACGGCGGCGGTGGCCGCGGCTGGTCTGCTGGGCATTGCCCCCCGCGGAGTTGCGGCTGAAGAAGAAAGCGCCGGGGTACCCGGCGCCATTCAGCAGGGGAAGGGACACCCCTTTGTCTGCACCGACTACTCGGGCGGTAAGGTCTTCATCGTCACAGCCGAAGGCAAGGCGGAGTGGGAATACCCGGCCGAGACCTGTAATGATCTGTGGATTCTCCCCAGCGGCAACCTGCTCTTCAACACGGGGCACGGCGTGCGGGAAGTCACACGCGACAAGAAGGTGGTGTTTGATTACCAGTCGAAGAGCGAGATCTACGCTTGCCAGCGTCTGCCCAACGGCAACACCTTTGTGGGCGAGTGCAACGCCGGACGGCTGCTGGAAGTGACGCCGGAGGGGAGAATCGCCAAGGAAATCCGTCTGCTTCCCGATGGGCAGGACGGCGGGCACGCCTATTTCCGCAATGCGCGCTGTCTGGCCAACGGCCACTATCTGGTGGCGCACTACGGCGGTCAGGTGGTGAAGGAATACGACGCGGACGGGAAGGTAATTCGCGAAATTCCGGCCCCCGGCGGCCCACACAGTCTCGCGCGCCTGGCGAACGGCAACACCCTGATCGCCTGCGGCGACGCAACCAAACACGCGCAGATCTTCGAGATTGACCCGGCGGGCAAGATCGTCTGGCAGGTGCAGGACGGCGACCTGCCGGGCATCTCCCTCGTGTTCATGACCGGCTTTCAACGCCTGCCCAACGGCAACACGGTTCTGACCAACTGGGTCGGCCACGGTCACTACGGCGAGGCGCCGCACATCATTGAAGTCACGGCGGACAAGAAGGTGGTCTGGACCTTCAACGACCACAAGACCATGAAGACGATCTCGAACATCCAACTGCTGGACGTGCCGGGCGACGCCGTCAAGGGAGAGATCATACACTGAGCGATTGAAGGGAACCATTCCGGGAAAATCCAGCGGTTCCTGGCAGTATCCTGTTGATCCTGTGATCCCGGCAAGAAAGAAACCGAAAACCGATTGGACAGGATAACGGGATTCACGGGATGTGGGGTGAGCCCCGTGTACTACAAATCCCGGCATCATTTCCACTCCCCCTGAACTTCAGGTGGGATTTGGATTCTTCTGAACGGAACAGAGTCTATGCATGTGCCCTTTATTGAAAGCCGCCGCGTCCTGATCGGGCTTATCTCCGGCCTTCTGGCGCTGATCGTCCTGGCGTTCGGCATAGGGGCCTTGGGGCATCAGAACGTGGCAAGCGTGACCGCCGCGTGGTGGCGCAAGCAGTTCGGTCCACCGCCCCCACCGCCTCCTCCGCGGGTGCTCGAACCGACTTTTCAGAATATCGCCTACGGTCCGGCGCCTCTCCACACACTGGATTTCTGGCAGGTCGACCGGGAACAGCCCACCCCGGTGGTTGTGTTTTTCCATGGCGGCGGGTTTGTCGGCGGCGATAAGACACACCTCTGGCCGCAGGTGGATGTGATGGGCATCTGCATGAACGCGGGGGTCTCGGTCGTCTCGGTCAACTACCGCTTCTGCAACTCGACTCCCCTGCCGGAAATCCTGCGCGACTCGACCCGCGCCATCCAGTTCCTGCGTTCCAAGGCCGACGAGTGGAACATTGACAAGGCGCGTATCGCCGTTTATGGCCCATCGGCGGGCGCCGGCATGGCGCTCTATGTCGCGGCTCACGACGACGCGGTTGTCCCCGACAGCCCGGACCCGGTGCTGCGCGAATCGTCCCGCGTGTCTGCCGTCGGGGTACTGGACGGACAGTTCTCCTACAACTTTCCGCTGTGGGAATCGGTCGTGGGACCGTATCCCGACCCGGCCAACAAGCCCAAGTGGGAACTCTACTACTGGCTGATTCCCGGCGCGGACCCGAACGCGCCCACGGTGCGGCCCCTGCTCGAGGAATGCGACCTCCGCGCCCAGTTGACCCCCGACGATCCGCCCGTTTTCCTCTATGCCTCGCAGAAATTCGGTCCCGCCACCTCGCACGACCATTTTCTCCACCATCCTCAACACGCCGTCGCGCTGCGCGAGCGGTGCGAAGAGGTAGGCATTGAGTCGGAACTGGTGCTGGTGGACTCTCCCGCTCCTCCCGTCCAGAACAGCAACGAACTGGTGCTCGATTTCCTTTTGAGGCGCGTGGAGGCGTTCTGAGAAAACCCGGCAATCTGGAGAAATCCGGACACGACGGGTGCATCTTGAAAGTGTTGCACTGCGGCGCGTTCCCTCCACCCAAATAAATCCCTGAAAGGGATGAAGATACGACACCCGGGGCAAGCGCAGCGTCGCCCCGGGAGAGGTGTCCCTTTCCATAAGGGCTGAAGGCCCGAACTATGAAAAGGGGCGAAACGGCTGAATAGAACGGGCTTTCAGACCTTGCGGGAATAACCAACAGGTTTCCTGTGGCGATGCCCCAGGCTGGTATAAGATCGCGCCGTTGGCGCTTTCACCCGCATTTCTCTTTCTTCCGACGTCTTTCTTCTCTTCCCGGAACTCACCCTTTGGGTGTCTTGCGTTCCCCTGATTCTAAACGACTTGTTCGCGTAACTGCGGTTTTCAGGATTATTTGTGGCTCCTATTCGAAGCCGATCTTCCGCACCCACAACGTATCACCCGCCGCTGCGTCCTGCGCCGGGTCCAGACGAATCCCCGTCACAAAACCCCGCCAGGCTGGACACGCGCTCAGGTCCACTCGAATCGTCTGAAATTCCCCGTTCGGGTTCAGTGTAAAATCCACTGCGCGCGTTTCGTCGAAGCCGGGCACCTCGGCGGTCGAGAAATAGAGCCGTCCCCGTTTTATCTGGCCCGTACAGGCCGCTTCGATCTTCAGGAACCGCGCCTGTTCGGCAGGCATCCAGAACGACGGCGAGATCAGCGACCCGCCTGGTTTCGAGAAGGAAAAACGCAACACCCCGACAATCGGCCATCCGGCGTCGGTCAGGTTCTCATACGTCCAGTGTTGCCGATCCGCCGCCGCGAACCGCCAGGCGGGCAACGTGTCGCGCTTGGCAACTTTATACACATAGTCGCGGATCTCCTGGAGCGACCCGACGATCAGCGTGTAGCGGTACTCGTACTGGATGTCGTGGTCGAGAATCTCGTTGCGGATCGGCGCGATGTACCCGGTCGGGTTGTCTTTCGGTCCGCCCTGTCCCGGTTTCCCGTAGAACCCGCCCAGGAAGTCGAACGTGTCGGGCGCCCAGATCCCCAGCCCCCGGTCGTCGTCCCCCACGAGCGCCGCCCAGTTCTCCGTAGCCTTCCAGTTCTCCCAGGGGAACTCGCGCTTGTCGTCGGGCGCGCGCTCGATGCGGCTCAGCGGCCCGCCCGTGAACGGCTTGTCCCCCTTGTACGACATCAGTTTGTACCACGGTCCGTTGGTGTAAACGGCGGGCTGCTCCTGCGACCGCGCGGGGAAGAAATCCTTCTCGCTGCGGGCGTTCGTAATCTTACAGCGCGCCTGGACCGTCGCGCCGTCGAGTTCCAGCCACGACTCGAACACGCACGCCCCCGGCTCGTTGTTCAGCGGCCACTGCATGGGGACACACTTCACATACAGGCGTTTGCCGTCGTTCGTGTGCTCGAGCACCTTGGAGCGCACCCCGGCGCAATCGCCCGACTGAATCGGGTTCCAGCCCAGCCCAGCCCACGTCGGCGCGGGCTTTTTCCCGTTCGGCTCATAGGGCACCGGCCCCGAGTAGAACGACATCTGAATCTGCCGACCGAAGTCGAAACTGTTCACCAGATTCGGCCCCTTCGCCTCCGACAGATACGTGATCGAACCGCCCAGGTTCAGATCAATCCCGAGCCGAATCACCCCATTGTCCAGAAAACTCATCTGTTCCTGAGGAGGAGGGGATACAACGCCTTTCGCGTTTTCAGAGAAAGCCAAGAGGGTGAAAAAAATGGAAAAGAAAACAGTGAGAAGAAGTGCGTGACGAGAGTTCATCTTCATTTGAAATCCCCTTTTCTCTAGTGCTACATCAACCCCCAGAAAAATACGGAACATTTCCAGAATTGTCCAGTCCCTAAAAAACAGAGCGATTCCCGAAACAGTTTTCCCCTCGCAACCATCGGAAACGGATTTCCGGTGAGTCGCGAGGGGAAAATGATCGAGAACCGCTTTTTCTTTATTCGGGGACAGACTTATTCAGCAGCGTCCTGCCCGTGGCCCCAGCGTTTCCAGAACGGCTTGCGTTCGGGCTTCTTCAGGTCCTCGCGGGGTTCGTTTTCGAAGCTGCGCGGCGCGCTCTGGGGCGCGTCGGCCACGGCGACCAGCCGGGGTTTGAAACCGGCGTTGCCGTGGGAACGCGGCTTCTGCGAGTCGCGCGCGCCAAACCGGGACTCGCCATTCGGCGCGCCCGGACGACGTCCGGAATCGGACCGCCCAGGACGGGCGCCGCGTTCTTCTCTGCGCTCGCCGCCGCGTTCGGTCCGCCGTTCTTCCGTTCGCGCTCCGCCGCGGTCTCCGCCGCGATCGGTTCCCCGGTCGGGACGCTCTTCGCGCCGGGCGTTTCCGAATTCATTCGAACGGGACGACGACGCGAAATCGGACTTTGTCCGGGTTTCCGTTCTCTGGGGGCGCCCGCCGGACGTTTCCGGGCGGCGTCTCTGTCCACCGGCTGTGGAGCCGGAGGAGGGTCTGCGTTCCGATTGCGTTCTGGGCGAAGCCGAGTTCGTTCTTCCCGGCCGAGCGGACTGGTTCCGCGCCGGTTGGGCGGCCTTGGGCGACGAGGAGGCTTCCTGCTTGAAGCCTTCAATCTCGACCACCTCGATATCGCGTTTGAGCAGCCGCTGGATGACATCCAGCAGTTTCATTTCGTCGGCGCACACCAGCGAAACCGCCTCGCCATTGGCGCCCGCGCGGCCCGTGCGGCCGATGCGGTGGATATAGTCCTCGGGGACGTTGGGCAGTTCGTAATTCACCACGTGCGGCAGGCCGTCAATATCGAGTCCGCGCGCCGCGATGTCGGTGGCCACGAGCAGGCGCACCCGCCCGCACTTGAAGTCCGCCAGCGCCTTGGTGCGCGCGGGCTGGCTTTTGTTGCCGTGGATCGAAGTGGCGCTGATCCCATCGGCTTCGAGCGTCTTTGCCAGGCGGTCCGCCCCGTGCTTGGTGCGCGTGAAGACCAGCACCTGCCGCCAGTCGCCCTCGGTGACCAGGTGCGCCAGCAGATCCCGCTTGCTCGAGCGCGCCACCGGGTGCAGCACCTGCGAAACGGTTTCGATGGGCGTGTTGCGATGCCCCACCTCGATCAGCTCCGGCGTGCGCATGAACCCGTCGGCCAGTTCCTTCACTTCGTCCGAGTAGGTCGCCGAGAACAGCATGCTCTGGCGCTCTTTGGGAAGCTGTTGCAAAACTTTCCGGATGTCGTGGATGAATCCCATGTCCAGCATGCGGTCGGCTTCGTCGAGGACGAGGATTTCCACATGGGACAGGTCGGCCGTTTTCCGATTGACGTGATCGAGCAGACGCCCGGGCGTGGCCACGAGGATATCCACCCCGCGCCGCAGGGCGTCGATCTGGGGCTGGAAACCCACGCCGCCGAAAATCACCGTGGAACGCAGCCGCATGCTGCGGCCATAGGTCCGCACGCTCTCGGCCACCTGGGCGGCCAGTTCGCGTGTCGGGGTCAGGATCAGCGCGCGCGGCTGCCGCCCCTTTGCCGCGCGTCCGCCGAGCAGTTGCAGAATGGGCAGTGCGAACGCGGCGGTTTTGCCCGTACCCGTTTGAGCGCCACCCAGAATGTCGCGCCCTTCCAGAATAACGGGAATTGCTTTTTTCTGAATCGGCGTGGGGGTGGTGTAACCCTGCTGCGTAATCGTTTGCAGCAGTTCGGCCTGAAGGCCAAGTTGTTCAAAAGACATAGAATCTCCTGTACGGCAATCTCCCTGTGCGGCAACGCTCAAGGGCCTTCCAGGCCTTCAGGAACGAGTCTAGCCGCTCAAGACGGGATGTCGCCATGTTACCAGCCTGCACAAGGGGAAAACCCCGGCCCGGTCCAGGCGGAATGTTAGAATATTTGCTTGCGGAAAGGCTGAAAAAAGGAAGGTTTCAACCACGACAGAGCCAGCGCCGACCGGATGGCGCCTGTTAAGCCCTTAAATGTAGCAGGACATTTTACAAAAAGATAGAAAAATCGAAGGGGAAAAATGGGATTAAAAATCAATCCTCCACACGGATGCAGTCGTCGGTGATGAACGGCTTCGGGTCTTTCACGCAGGGGGGCAGGCCGGGGCCGGTGACGGGTAGAAGCTGGCCCTCGCGCTCGGCCACCTCCTGGTTGAGCCGCAACAGGAAGGCGAGCACGTCCTCGCCCTTCTTCATCCCATAGGCCGCGCGCACGGCCGTATCGAGCGCCTCTTGCGCGTCGCGGAGTTCGTTGTCTCCGGGGATTTCCAGGGTGCGGTACAAGTCGCGCAGACTCCACCCGTGCTCCTGCATCTCCCGGTGGCGCAGGGCGCGCAGTTCCACGGAGGCTTTCGCGACCGCCTGCGCCTGCTTGAGCGTGGGTGACTGCGGCCAGGGGAAGGTGTCGAAGACGGTTTGCGAGGTGTAGCGAAAACGCTCGGTCAACGTGGAACAACGTGTAACAAACCATTTCCAATGTACGCCGGATTGAATAATTCCAAACGAGTAGTCGTCCGGCAATGGAAATACTGAAAGCGTATGATCTGGGTGTATCGAGCAATCAACAAACTCAAAGATCTGTCTCTTGGTTACATATGAGCAAGTGATGTAGCGAGGTACTGATTGAATTGCGAGAATGCAACCTGGTTGATAGTCACGGAATTGCCACCACCGATTAGCTAGTCGAGTCCATCGAGTGCTTTCCTTGCCAGTTGCTTTCTTTTCCGACTCAGCCTTTCTTAAGACAACTGGCATCACCACCTCTTTAACTCGGGCAAAAGGTATCGAATACTTCATAGATTCAAGCAATGCTCGCTGTGCAAAATCTATTATCCAACGAGAGGGTGTACCCAATTCCACCAAGTCTCTTCCAATGAAATAGGGGAATATGACGTCCCGTACCTCACTGTTTTGTAGAATCATTTTTTTCGCCTCATATGGTTCCAAGAGAAATCCATCGTTATATGGATATTGGCCGACGAAACACCGCTTGGGCACCGTATTTACAATTAATGTTTGCGCGTTTCGAACGTCGGTAGAAGCCGAGAGGGTTGATTTAATTGAAGAGACTTCATCGATAATACAGGGGCCGGAGGGATCGTCTCCCTTTTGCGTGTATATCAAACGAGGACCCTTCTGGTTGTCGTTTCCCCTAATCCAGTTTACAATAGAAACGTGAACCTGTGCCTCACCACTCCAAGGTTGGCTCGATACGGCTTCGGTAATTATTCCTCCGTTCGCCAGAATATAATCGAGTGAAGCTTCGCGCGTTTCGTTCTGGCGGATGGTATTGGTTCCTACAAGCCCCGCTCGTCCGTTTTTCGGCAAGCGATCATGAGCCTTCCGAAACCAATAGACACAGAAGTCCGCCATCTTGGGGACATTCGGGAAAGTCTCGTGTATTTTTCGCACATACGGATAACCATGTTCTTTGGCGATGTAACGAGACCCGAGATAAGGCGGATTCCCAATAATCGCATCCGCCTTGGGCCATTTCGCAAAAAGAGCATCGCCCATTATGATGTTGTTGTCCAAGTTGTCCAGCGGGAGGGGTGGGTCGAAAATATCCTCTTCCACCCCTACAAGTTTCAGTAATTCCTTCGTTTCTCGTATCGCCTGCTCCTTGCCTAACATGAGGGTGACTTTTGTCAGTTCGACGGCAAATGGGTTGATGTCGATTCCGTAGAACTTCTTCAAACTGATCTGTGGCTCGAAAACGGTTTTCCGGCTCGTCTTGAAACTGAACTCACGATAGATACGGAGAAGAATGCGTGCCTCAATTCTTCGCATTTCGCGGTAGGCGACGTAGAGGAAGTTGCCGCAGCCGCAGGCGGGGTCGAGGATCTGAAACTCGAGGAGTTTCTGGCGCAGGTCGTTGAGTTCCTTGAGCGTTTTGGCGGCTTCGATTCGTTCGAGCCAGGGACGCTCGATGGTGGGGCGGACCACCTTCATGATGTCGGCCTCGCTGGTGAAGTGGGCACCGAAGGCGTGGCGCTCCTCGCGGCCCATGCTCCCCTCGAAGAGGGCGCCGAAAACGGCGGGCTGCACGAGCGCCCAGTTTTCGAGGGCCGCTTCGTGGAGCAGGGCGATTTCCGGCTTTGTCAACTCGATCGGCTCGATGTTCGAGAACAGCCCGCCGTTGAAGTAGTCCACGTTCTGAAACCGCCCGCCGCGCGCCCGCGCGGGAGAATCCATCTGGCGAAAGAGTTGGCCGAAGAGGTCGAAGGTGCTGGTGGCGCTCTCGGCCGCCTCTGCGATCAGGGCGGTGAAAAGCCCCTTGGGCAGGAGGTGGAAGTCCTCGGCAAAGAGGCAGAAGACGCATTGCAGGATGAAGCGCTGGGCGCGGGCGCGGTCCTCGCCGCGCTCGAGGAGGGCGTTGAAGACCTGGGCCACGCCGTTGGCCGCCTTGCGCGACACGGCCACGCGGTCGTTGCCGAACTGGGGCTTGACCTCCTCGGGCAGGAGGAAGGCCATCGAGAGGTAGCGGCGCGGGAGTTCCTCGAGCCGGACGGTATCCACGGCGTCGCTCTGGTTGAAAAAGTCGTAGATCCAGAACTCGTCGAAATTGCAGAGGACGACGTAGCGCGGCTTGGGGTAAGTGTCGTGCCAGTAATCGCGGGCCTGGTCGTAGTGGAGCGCGAGGTTGGCCCCGCGCTTCTTCATCTCGATGAGCACGCGGGGCGACCACAGGAGGTCGGCAAAGCGGGTGCTTTTGTCGCGGGCGCGCACGCGCGACTCGAGCGTTGCCCCGGCTTCCGAGCACCCTGCATGGCCGAACCCCTGAAAGAGCCGGTCGAGAAAGACCTGCGCTTCCCCTTTTTCATCGCCCGTGAGGTTCGCGACGTACTGGACAAACTTTTCGAGGGCTTCGCGGCGGGTGTCGGACATCGAGTTTCCTTCGAATTCTGAGATAAGAGATGGGGCCTGAAATCCTGACAATTCGGTTCGCCCGGTCTGTCCCGAAACACAAACAAAACGGGCATACAGAAAAATCGCAGAAAGCGAATGGACGGTCAAGGGCATTCCGAATCTATTTTATTGGAGATTCCCGGTTTTTTTCCGCGTTTTTGTTGACTTGTCGGGCGGTTCTCCCTACGATGCGAGGTGATCTTGTTCCCAGGGGAAAGCCGGGAGGGGCGTGTGGCGTTGTGCTTCCTGCGGTTGGCCCCCGGAACAGGACAAACCCTGTAGAATGCGGTATTGGAGGCGAAAAAAACAATCATGGAGATCACGATCACCCTTCCCGATGGGTCACAGCGCAGTCTGCCCGAAGGCTCGACGGTTCTGGACCTGGCACAATCCATTGGCGCCGGACTGGCTCGCGCCGCCCTGGCCGGACAGGTCAATGGCACCCTGTGCGACCTGACCGCCCCGCTCACCGACGGCGCTCAGGTGGCCATCGTGACCTACAAGAGTCCGGAAGGTCCGCAGATCCTGCGCCACACCGCCGCCCACGTGCTGGCGATGGCCGTCAAGCGCCTTTATCCCGAAGCGAAACTGGAAGACGGCCCCGCCACCGAGAACGGGTTTTTCTACGATATCCAGATGCCCCAGAGCATCGGTCCCGACGAATTGCCCGCCATTGAGAGCGAGATGGACAAGATTGTCGCCGAAGATCTGCCCCTCACGCGCCGGGAATTGAGCCGCGAGGAGGCCATCGCGTTCTTTACGGAACGGGGCGAGACCTTCAAGATCGAGACGATTCAGGATCTGCCCGCCGACGCGGTGATCTCGATCTACGAAATGGGCGCGTTCGCCGACCTGTGCCGCGGGCCGCACCTGCCGAACACGGGCCTGGTCAAGGCGTACAAGATCATGAGCCTGGCGGGCGCGTACCGCAAGGGCGACGCCACGCGCGAGCAACTGGTGCGCTTCCACGGCATCGCGTTTGCGGACAAGAAGCAGATGAAGGAATACCTCGACCTGCTCGAAGAGGCCAAGAAGCGCGACCACCGGCGCATCGGCCAGGACCTCGAACTCTTCAGTTTCCACGACGAAGGCCCCGGCTTCCCCTTCTTCCACGCCAAGGGCACGATTCTCTACAACACGCTGCTGGCCTTCATGCGCGAGGAACTCGACAAGCGCGGCTACACCGAGATCCGCACGCCGATGATCCTCAACGAGGAACTCTGGCACCGCAGCGGCCACTGGGACAACTACCGCCAGAACATGTACTTCACGCGCCTCGACGAGCGCGACTTTGCCGTCAAGCCGATGAATTGCCCCGGCGGGTTGCTGGTCTATCGCTCCGGCCGTCACAGTTACAAGGAATTGCCGATCCGCGCCGCCGAATTCGGCCTGGTCCACCGCCACGAGCTCTCCGGCGTGCTCCACGGCCTCTTCCGCGTGCGCTGCTTCACGCAGGACGACGCGCACGTCTTCTGTACGCCCGATCAGCTGCTCACCGAGATTGACAAGATCATAGACCTGGTGTTGCACGTCTATCGGGTCGCCGGTTTCGACGATGTTCACATTGAACTCAGCACGCGTCCCGAGAAAAGCATCGGAGCGGACGAGGTGTGGGAGTTGGCCACTTCGGTGCTCCAACAGACGCTCGAGCGCCGCGAGATCAATTACCAGCTCAACCCCGGCGACGGCGCGTTCTACGGCCCGAAGATCGACTTCCACATCAAGGACTGCCTGGGCCGCTCGTGGCAGTGTGGCACGATTCAGGTGGACTTCTCGATGCCCGAGCGTTTCGACCTGTCCTACATCGGCGCCGACGGCGAGAAACACCGGCCGGTGATGGTCCACCGCGCCATTTTCGGTTCGATCGAGCGGTTCCTCGGGATTCTGATCGAGCACTACGCGGGCAATTTCCCGCTCTGGCTCGCGCCGCAACAGGTCCGCGTCCTCTCGCTCACGAGCGATCAGGCCGAGTACGCCGAACAGATTGTCGCGCAGTTGAAAGCCGCCGGCCTGCGCGCCGAGTCGGACAACCGGCCCGAGAAGATCGGCAACAAGATCCGCCAGGCCGAGGTGGACAAGGTGCCCGCGATGCTGATCGTCGGGAAAAAGGAACAGGAAGCGGGCGCGGTCAGCGTCCGTCGCCACGGCAAGGGCGATACCGGCTCGGCGGCGCTGGATGCTGTCGTCGCGACCCTGGTCGAAGAGTCGCGCAGCCGGTTGAAAGAACCGGTCTGAGTCGGATTTTTCCCGGGTTTTGAAACTGGAAACAGTCCATGCAATCGGCCCTTGAGAGCGAAGTACCCTTTCAAGGGCCGATTTTTGTACCGTTCCCTCCCTTAAGATTGACATCGGGGGAGGGATGCTTTACGGTGGAGCACGCTGTAGCGTTGGGTTGGGAAGGAATGGCTCCTGCATGGCTCGAGTGCGTGTTGAAAACCTCACCAAAGTTTTCCAGAAGAAGAATGTCTGTGCCCTTCGCGAGGTGTCGCTGGATCTGGCGGATGGCGAGCGCGTTGTGCTGTTGGGCGCGCCTGGGTCGGGCAAGACCACGCTGGTGCGCATGATCGCCGGGCTGGATGAAATCCCCGAAGGTCGAATCTTTCTGGGTGACCTGGACATCACGAGTCTGCCGCCCGCCGAGCGCGATGTGGCGACCGTGTTTCACAACTACGCGCTCTATCCGCACCTGACCGTTTACCGCAATCTGGGGTATGGGCTGCGGCTGCGTGGGGTGGCGAAGGACGAACTGGACCGTCGGGTGCGCGAGGCCGCGCAATTGCTGGGTGTAGCGGACGTGCTGGACCGCAAGCCCGATTCGCTGTCGGGCGATCAGCGTCAGCGGGTTGCGTTGGGCCGGTTGCTGGTCGCGAAGCCGTCCCTTTTTCTGCTCGATGAGCCTTTCATTGATCTGGACCCGCAATTGCGCCGGGAGATGCAGGTCGAGATTGTCCGGTTGCAGGAAATCCTCTCGACCACGATGTTGTTTGTGACGCGCGACCCGGCTGAGGCCCTGGCGGTGGGGCAGCGCGTGGTGGTACTGGACCAGGGCGAGGTGCAGCAGGTGGCCACGCCGCAGGAATTGCGCGAATCGCCGGCGAATCGGGTGGTGGCGGACCTGTTCGGGGTTCCCGGTGGGGGGGATGATCGAGTGATCATTCCGGGAAGAACCCCCCGATGAGAAAAGTGATCACGGACGGAGACATTTCATCTTGGATTCTAAAGGCCGCCAGATCGGCCTTTGTATAGGGATACAACCGAACGATTCCCAACGAGGAAAGGAAAGAACGATCATGTCGAATTTGGCGGAGAAATTTCGGGAAAAAGCGCGCGCGTTGAAGAAAACCATCTGTCTGGCCGAGGCGCGCGACGACGCGCGGACCCTCAAAGCCGCGCGGATTTTTGCCGACGAGGGGTTGGGAACGCCGCTGGTGATTGGTTCGGCGGACGAACTGGCCAAGGCCGCCCAGGCGGCGGGTGTGAGCCTCGACGGGATGAAGTGCATCGGCATCGATACGTTCGATCGCCTCGATGAAATGGTGGCGTTGTACCAGCAGATGCGCGCCAAGGAAAACCTGACGGCCGAGCAGGTCAAGGATCTGTTGAAGGATCCGCTCTGGTTCGGCGCCATGCTGGTGCGCATGGGCATCGCCGACGGCATGACGGCGGGCGCTCTGAACACGACGGGCAACGTGTTGCGCGCTTCGATCAAGTGCATCGGAACACGCGAGGGGCTTAAGACCGTGTCGTCGTGCTTTCTGATGATCCTGCCTGAGCCGACATTCGGCGCCGAAGGCGTGCTGGTGTTCAGCGACTGCGCCGTGATTCCCGATCCGACGCAAGAGCAGTTGGTGGACATCGGGGAAGCGGCGGCGAACTCGTGCCGTCAGTTGGTGGGGGTCGAGCCGGTGGTCGCGTTCCTGAGCTTCTCAACCAAAGGCAGCGCCAAGCATGACGACGTGACCAAGGTGGCGCAGGCTGCGGCGGCGCTGGCGGCGCGGCGGCCCGACCTGAAGATTGATGGCGAGTTGCAGGCCGATGCGGCTCTGGTCGAAAGCGTCGGTAAGTCGAAAGCCCCGGGCAGCCAGGTAGCGGGCAAGGCTAACACGTTGATCTTCCCGGACCTGGGCGCGGGCAACATCGCCTACAAACTCGTCCAGCGTCTGGCCAAGGCGGAGGCCTACGGACCGATCATCCAGGGCCTGCGGTTGCCCGTCAACGACCTCTCGCGCGGCTGCTCGGTTGAAGATGTGGTCCAGGTCGCCACCATCACAGCGGTGCAGGCGGCGGGGTGAGGTTTGAAAGTTCGGAAGAGGTGAGGATCGGGAGACGGTTCTTTTCCGGTTCGAGTTTTTAGTGAAACCACGAAGGCACAAAGAAAAAGTCTTTGTGCCTTCGTGTCTATGTGGTTTGAATGTTTTTCATTCTGGACAGAATGAATCGAAACCGAATGCGTATTCGTCAGGATGGTTCCCGAATGAACAATCTTTTGCCTCACGCCTCCGGTCATTATCGGGTCGCCGTGGTCGGCGCGGGGCCGGCCGGGCTGATGGCGGCGATCGCGGCGGCGCGCGCGGGTGCGCAGGTCAAGGTTTTCGAACGGATGCCCCGACCGGGCGCGAAACTCCTGGCGACCGGGGGCGGGCGGTGCAACCTGACCAACACGCTCGATACCTCGGCGTTCCTGGACCGCTTCGGGCGCGCGGCGTCGCGGTTCATGCGCCCGGCGCTCGCGGCGCTGGATCGCGACGACCTCCTGCGCTTCTTCGCCGAATTGGGCGTACGGTTCCAGGCTGAGGACGGTGTGCATTACTTCCCGGTTTCTGGAAACGCTTCCTCCGTGTGCGACGCGTTGCGCGATGCCCTGACGCGGGCGGGGGGGGAGGTGGTCTGCCGGACGGAGGGATGGACGCTCTGGATCGAAACCGGGCAGTTGAAGGGCCTGACACAGGAGGGTACCGGCGCGACCTTCCCCGCCGACCGCGTGATTCTGGCGGCGGGCGGGTGCGCCTGGCCCGCGCTGGGGTCCAACGGCTCCGGGTTTGCGCTGGCGCGCCAGGCCGGGCACGCGATCACACAAACGGTTCCCGCGCTGGTTCCTCTCGTCACCCAGGAAGGATGGCCGGGCGAGTGCGCAGGCGTGACCTTCGCCGGTGTGCGGCTCCGCATTGACCTGCCGCTGCGCCCGTCTGTGGAATGCACGGGCGATCTGCTCTTTACGCATCGCGGGCTTTCGGGACCGGCGGCGCTCGACCTCTCGGGTGAAGTCGCCGCGTTGCTTCAGGAGCGTCCTACCGTTCCGCTTCGCGCCGCGCTGACGGGGGGGCTGTCAGTTCAGGATTGGACCGCGCGCCTGGACTGCTGGCGGGCCTCCCACGGACGCAAACTTCTCCGTTCCCTCGTGGCTGAGTCGCTCCCGACCTCGGTGGCGCAACGGCTTTGCGAACAGGCGGGGGCCCCTGAGGATCTGCGCGCCTCCTACATCGGGCGCGCCCAGCGCGCCGCGCTCGCGGCGATTCTGGCCGAGACCCCGTTCACGATCCGCGCCACGGAAGATTTCGAGCGCGCCATGGTGACGCGAGGCGGGGTAGAACTGAAACAGGTGGACCCGCGCACGCTCGCCAGCCGTCTCCTGCCTGGGTTGTTCTTCGCCGGAGAAATCCTCGACGTGGAGGGCCCGTGCGGGGGGTTCAATCTGCAATGGGCCTTCTCATCCGGTTACCTGTCGGGTCTTGCCGCCGCGCGAGAGGGATGATTTCGGCGTCTCGCCGGCCGCTTCGTCAGAGAAAGACGAAAAAGACTCGACAGCCCCCGTGTGATCGCCTTTTCCACTTGGGTATTCCGCGTTTCCCACTTTTTTGCACTCTGCGCGGCATGTACAGGAGAAAAAGCGCGCCGTGACGGGAGTTGCGGTTATCCTGAGTACCGCAGTTGAGCGGATAACTCGTTTGAGATCAGGGGAATTTAAGACATCCGGAAGGTGAGTTCCGGGAAAACAGGGAAAGACGTCGAAGGCAAGGGAGATTTGGATGGAAAGCGCCAACGGCGCGTTTTATACCAGCCTGGGGCATCGCCCCATAAGCGTTAACCTAATTCTCTTTGCATGATTCTCCGAATTTTTGCATTCTGTCGGGTTCTCTTACGCGGTGTTTCAAGCAGAGTGTGACTGATGGCGGGCCATTGACGAATGGCGTCGGACAACGACAGATCTGGACAAACGCCTCGGCAGAGTTGACGGAACATGAATTGTGTTTCATTCCAATGACTTCGCCGCTGTGAGTCATCGAGACTCCCTGGGATCGAGGGGGTATCCCCAGGGGGAAAAAGAGTTCCCTGCGTGAATCAGCGCCTCCACAAGGAACGCCACCAGGATCTTGCCGTGTAGCCACGCGCGCGCCCCTTGCGGGTCTTGCTTGGGCAGATGGCTCAGGTTCAGTATGGATTTCAAGCGTTTGAAAGCCAGTTCCACCTGCCAGCGCCCCCGGTAGATTTCCAGAAGTGACGCGGCGGAAATGCGCTCGGCTGGAACGGTGGTCAACACGAATACATAGGCGCACGATTCGAGCGTTTCCGGGCGCAGTTTCTCCCCTTTTCGGCTTTCTCGACGCAACAACTTCTTGCAGGCAAATTGCGTGGCTGTGCGGTCACGCTTGACGGCGCAAACGCGCGCGGCGATTCGCTCGGCTCCCGTCGGTGCGATCCAACAGGGCCACTCGCCCACCTCACCGATGCGCAGGGTTCTGAGCCGCCGCAGCAGAGAGAACGGTTTGCCCGATTCCTTCTCAAGAGGCAAATTCGTCAGATTCATTCGGACCAGGACCTCCCCGCCGTGGCGCACCACGTGCTCGATTCCGCCACGGTTGGCATAAATCCGGTCGCCCAGCAGCAAATCGCCCGGACTGACCGGAAAGCGCCGAAACGTTTCGCCCTCGCGCACATCGGTCACCTCCACGGAATCGCATTGCAGAGAGCCCAGTTCCACGGCGTAGTGAATCCGCCAGTCGCTGCCCGTGCTGCCCGGCTCTGAAATCGACGTCGCATCCACCAGCCGTATTCGATAAGGCCCCGGCAACAGGTCTTCTGGCCGGCGCTCCACCCACTGACGCATCACCGCCTCGCTCATCCAGCGCAACCATTCTCCCGACTCCCGCAGCCTTTTCCACACGGCAACACTCGACACATCGGCTAAACCCGTCAATCGCGCCCGAGACGCCGTCTCCTTCAGAGAACACCCCAGAGCCAGGTGAACCAGCAGCGTTCGCAACAACGCTTCGCTACTGCAAAACTTGCGTCCGCTGCGCCGCAAAGCGCCCAATTCTCTCGCTTTTTCCTTCCAACCATCAGGCAGGAAGCGCATCAACAATGGCCAGTCCGCCAAATCCTCGTGAACAACATCCTCAATCTCCATGAGCGTCCTCCGGCTTCTCGATTCGCACTGCACAAGCCGAATCTTACGCTGGATGCTCTCGACAGGTCAAGAATTAGGTTAACGCTTATGGGGCATCGCCCCAGGAAACCGATTGGTTATGCAGCAAGGGCTGAAAGCCCGCTCTATTCAACCGTTTTGTCCCCTTCATAGTCCGGGCTTTCAGCCCTTGTAAAAAAAGGGACACCCATCTTGGGGCGACGCTTCGCTTGCCCCAGGCTACAATTAATCCGCGCCGTTGGCGCTTCAACTGCGGTTTTCAGGGTTATCGCTTCTTTTCTTCCATCGTTTTACAGATCAGGTCCACGTAGCGTTTCTCCATGATGGGCCAGGCAATACCCTGATAGGCGCGCGAAGCGTTTTCCGCGTTCCTTCTTTTTCTTTCAGAATCCTGATACAGTCGAATCAATTGGTCTGCGCAATCCTCGGCGTTGCCGGCTTCGAAATACGCGACGCATTCGTCGTCAAACAAGGAGGTGATGGACGGGAGTCTCGAAGCCACCACGGGCAGCCCCATCGCGACATATTCGAAGCACTTCGTCGAAAGAGCGATATCCATGAAAACATCGCTCATATAGGGAACAATGCCGATGTCCGATTCCTTGATGAGATCCACGATTTTTCCAAGAGGGAGGAAGTCTTTCAGAAAAATGCAATCATCCAGATTCAACTCGGCGATTCTTTCTTCCAGCTTCGCGCGGTAATCGGGATCGTAAATTCCCCCGTGGATCGTCAGGGTCGCCTCCGGCAGCGCCTTGCGCACCAGCGCGAGCGCTTCGATCACAAGATGAATGCCGAAGCGTTCCTTCACCGTTCCGTGATAGAATACCCGACATTTTCCGTCACGACTTTCGGGGAGGCGTTCCGGGCGTTTGAAAATGGTGTGGTCCGCCGAATTCAGAACCAGTGTGATTTTATCGGCCGCTATACCTCTTCGGACAAGACAATCGCGAAAGCCGTTGCTCGTCGTGATAAGATCATCCGCGAAATGACAGGAAATTTTCTCAGCAAAACGAACCAACGGGAGCAAAAAACGCTTTTTCCCGGATTTCCATCTCGATTCGAACAATTCGACGGTCAAGTCGTGAAGGTCCAATATAATGGGTAAACCGAAGAGTTTCTGCCAGAATCCGATGAAAACCAGATAGTCCGGCATGTTGTGAACCTGAAGGAGACCATACTTGTTCTTGATGTGAAGTCTGAAAAAAGTGAACCAGGCAGTGACCATAAATTCCAGCGTGTGCCACACGTACACGAGCAGGTTTTCTTTGTTGGTGCTTCGCAGCGCCCGGTAGGCCGTCACTTGACCGAACCGCTCGACTTTCGATTCCCCTTCGCCGCGCAGACAGATTATATCGACGGATATCCCGGCTCTCTCCAGAGCCTCCGCCTCCCTCCGGACCCGTGGATCCGAGGGGTATCGAGATAATACAATCATTGCGACTTTTTTCATGATCTTTCTCCCTCGACCACCACAAACAGAGATCCTGTCACTCATATGGAAAAAAGAGGCTTGTGCTTGTTAAGTCAGACCCGGGTTTGAGCCAGGATGGGGAGACAGACCACCCAAATCTTTCTTGCCCGAGTCCCGGGAAACCGATTGGCTCCCAAACGACAAATTGTCCCGTACTCCTCCGTGCTATTGCAAGGAGAATATCCTTTTCCTCGGAATTCCTTGTACAACGGTTCCCCTGTGCGGGGATAACTTTTTCTCATCTTCAGATTCATCTTGCCCGCCGGTTTGTTGGGGCGATAGAATGAATCATTGCATCGAAGTGAAAGGGAAATTTGCGGACTCGGATTTCGGTGGGACCGTATGCACAGACGGAAAAGGGAGGCTCAGCCATGAAAATCGGGAAGCATCCTGTGTCAGGCGGTTCGCATGCTTTCACGCTGATCGAGTTACTCATCGTGGTGGCGATCATTGCGATTCTCGCGGCGATTGCCGTGCCTAACTTCATGGAGGCGCAGACGCGGGCAAAGGTCACGCGCTGCATGGCCGACATGCGCGCCATTGGTAACTCGATCGAGGCCTATTATGTGGACAACGGCAAAGCGCCGCAGGACGAACAGCCCCACGCGTGGCGGCCTTCGTCCGAATACCTGAGCGTGCTGACCACGCCTGTCTGTTACATTTCATCTTTGCCGCCCGATCCTTTCGCCACGCTGGGTATCATTGCCGGCTCGGGCGAGAACGAAAGCCACGGCACCTACAACTACCACGGATACGATGCCGAGGACGCCACGTCGAATCCGGACGCGTGGTGGTGCATTGATCGAACCATCCGGAAGGGATTTCGCTGGAGCCTGGCCACTGTTGGCCCTAGCCGGACCTACTCGGCCCCCACGGCCAGCTGGGCTAACATGATCCCGTGGAATATCCTGGCTGTGATTCCGGGCGACCAGCACAACACCTATCTGTACATCTACGACCCCACGAACGGGACGAAGAGCCGCGGCTATGTGATGTACACCAACAAGGGGTTCCTCAGCGGCGACATGGTCGCGAAATACTGAAGGGACACAACGTTCTACCTGAAGAGAGATAAGGGCTTTATTGTGCTGGCCGTTCGGCAGAACGCTCTTCGAGCGGGGTATTGAGCAGACGGCGCCGCAACGCTTCGATGTCGAGTTTTTTCATGTAGTTTTTCAGGTTGACCAGGATGTCGTGCGCGCCGATCTGTTTCATTTCCTCGACGGCCTGGTCCTTGCCCCATCCGCCCGTCACTGAACGGTAAACCACGCACATCAGGCCCGTGCGATCCACGCCCTCCTGACAATGGACGAACACCGGTTGATTCCGCGGATCGGTTGCCGTGTCGAGAAACTGGAGGATCTGCCGGGTGTCCGCTTTCCACACGGTCATGGGGATTCGGATCTCCCGCATTCCCTCGGGCAGCCATTTCGCGTCGGAATGGTTCGAGCGCAGGTTGATGACGGTTTTGACGCCCATCTTGCGCAGTTCTTCAAATCCCTCGCGAGTGGGTTGCGCTCCTCGATAGAGGGTTTCCGAAACTTTGAAGCAGTTCTCCAGACCCGGTTTGACGATCAGCTGCGCCCAGCCACCCGCCAATGCCGCGTCCGGATACGTCGCGGGTTTGCGCACCAGGGGCGCCGTCACCGTGGCCGAGGTGGTGACGTTCTCGGCCGCCAGCGACAGGTTTGTCGAGAGAGCCAATGTAAGCAGCGCAAGGTTCAGGAATAGGCAGAAGCCTGGTGAAGTCTTTGGGGGGCAGACCTCATTTGATTTCACGTTGTACTCCTGTGGAAATAATCCCAAGACAGCCATGAATTGCAGGTGGATGTAAACCGGCGCATGCGTGCCTTCTCAGGGGCGGGCTTCAAACCCACCCCTGAATCTGTTTTCCGGTTTTTCACGCGTAGGGCATCGGCGGCGTCAGGCCCAGAAGGCGCGAATAGACCGTCAGGGCGCCACGGTGGTGCGCCGTGTGGTCCTGAATCCCCTCGAGGGCGGCCCAGCGGGGCATGCCGGGCATGATGGGCCCTGCCGGCAGGGGCTGGTTCATCTCTTCTTCGGTTTTCGACCCGATCACCTCGGCTGCGTTCGTGAACGCGCGGACGATTTCCGCGCGCGCCTGGGTCAGCGACTGAACGCTCGTGTACTGATGGGCATGTTTCTCGAAGTCCAGGTCGAACCCCTCGGGGCGGAACATCCCCTCGATGAACCAGTCCACGGAGAAGGCCACGTGGGCCACCAGCGCCGCCACGGTCATCATCCCCTCGGCGGGTCTGAACTGCGAATCCTCCTCGCGCAAACAGCTCGAGCTGCGTTCGAAGAGTTCTTTCATGGACAGAAGTCCCTGCGCCATTCCTTTCGGGTCCATCTGAAGCCCTTTCCCGGCCATCGGCCGATTTCCGAGACTGAATTATGGTTACGGAGGAAGTCCTCCGCCGTATCGAATGCGAACATAATAGGTCAGGACGCAATCTCTCTCAACATAAATACGCCAAAATGGTCGTGTCCGGGCGCATCCTGAAAGCGCTACCGCTCGTCCGATATAGAGACGACCCGATGTTCGTACGGAAAAAGCCTGAAAACCGCAGTTACGCGAACAAGTCGTTTGGGATCAGGAGGACTCAAGACACCCGGAGGGCTAGTTCCGGGAAGAGAAGAAAAACGCCGGAGGCAAGGGAGATTCGGATGGAAAGCGCCAACGGCGCGATCTTAGACCAGATGTGCCGCCCTTTCAGAGAAAGGATCGGGACTGCGGTCCGTATTGCCTACACTTATCGCCTTAACGCGTCCTCTTTCAGGCCTTTTCCCCTTCGGCCAGGCGCCGGAGGTTGTGCAGGTCGAGCAGGGCGATTTCGCGTCCCTCGACGTTGATCAGGCTGCGGGCCTGAAGACGGGCGAAGGTCCGGCTGAGGGTTTCCGACGTGGCGCCGAGACTGCTGGCCAGAACGCTCTTGGTCGAATCGAGCCGGATGCGCACGGAATCGTTGCGCTGGGCCGACATTTCGAGCAGGCGGCGGGCCAGGCGCGAGGAAACTTCCTTGAGGGAAAGATCGTCCACCAATCGGACAAAGTGCCGCAGGCGGCGCGAGAGCAGGGCAAGCATCTGGAACAGAATGACGGGCTGGCGTTCGGCCAGTTGGGTGAACTCGGCGCGGGGCACATAGAGGCATTCGAGTTTGCGTAGCGCCAGAGCCGTGGCCGGGTAACAGGTCCCTTCAAAAACAGCCGCTTCCCCGCACGGTTCTCCGGCGCCGAGAAGGTGAAGCACCTGCTCGCGTCCGTCCGGCGAAAGGCGGCAAACCTTGACTTCGCCCTGAGTGATGACGAAGAAGCCGCGAGCCGCATCGTCCTGGGAAAAAAGCATGTCGCCACCGCTGTAGGACCGCAGTTGGACAATCGCGGCCACCTCGGCCAGATGCGCGGGCGAAAGCCCGCTGAAAAGGGGACAGGCCGCCAGCAGCTGGGCGCGTTCTTCTGGAGTGGAACGATGGGTTTTCATCGGGGCCGCCTGGTGTCAGGACAATTTACCGGGTCACCAGGGTGTCGAGATAAACCATGATGGCTTTCTGGACATGGAGCCGGTTTTCCGCCTGATCGAACACGATGGAACGGGGCGAGTCTATCATCTCGTCGGTGATTTCCTCGCCACGGTGCGCCGGCAGATCGTGCATGATCCAGGAGTCCGGCCGGGCGCCCCGGATGCTGTCGGCGTTGAGCTGGTAGGAGCGGAACACCTCTTTGCGGATTTCGGCTTCCTGCTCCTGGCCCATACTGGCCCAGACATCCGTATAGACGGCGTCCACGCCTTCGACGGCTTCGGCGAGGTCGGTGGTGATCAGAATTCTCGCGCCGGTTCTCTGCGCTTCCCTCTGGGCGAAGGCAAGCCGCTCGGGATGCGGATGGTACCCTGCGGGACTGGCCACGCGGATCTCGCACCCGAGTCGGGCCGTCAGGTCAATCAGCGACTGACAGATGTTGTCCCCGTCCCCCAGATAGGCCAGTTTGAACCCGTCGAAAGACTCGCGCTTTTCGAGGATGGTGAGAAAGTCGGCCATGGCCTGACAGGGGTGGAACTCGTCGCTCAGCGCGTTGATAACCGGCAGGGCGCAATACTGCGCCAGGTCGTCCACGTTTTTCTGCGCGAAGGTCCGGATCATGACCATGTCGAACCAGCGTTCGAGATTCTTGGCGATGTCGGAGGTGGACTCGCGCTTGCCCAGGCCGATTTCACTCGGCCCGAGGTAAATGGCCGATCCGCCCATCTGGGTCATCGCAATTTCAAAGGTGCATCGAGTCCGCAGCGACGGCTTCTCGAAGATCATGGCGAGCACCTTGTCCTGAAGCCGCCGGACAAAGCGTTTCTGGGGCACTTCGCGTTTCAGTTCCCGCGCCAGAGCGAAGACGTGCTGGATTTCTTCCGATGAGAAATCGAAAATGGTCCGGAAGTCGCGTTTACTCATGGTCCACTCCTTGCCTCTTTTACATGGGTTGTGACGCCATCGGTGGCGCTTCACCAGAAAAAAAGAACAGCCCCGGAACAGACGGCAGTCTCCACCGCTTGCTCCAGGAGCAATCCTGACTTTAGGCAGGAACGGGGGGAAAGCGCAAGAGTTTTCGAGGAGTTTTCCTTTACTTTTTCCCTCCCTGCCGCAAATATCTCTACAAAAGAGGTCCGTTGCGCATCGGCGCTCCGGACCAGGAACCAGAATCGGGGAGAATGCGGGATGCGCGTGGCGCTGGAAACAAGGAATATACTCGTAATCGAAACCCGCGGAAATGCGGTACCGGGTCTTTTCGCCGCCGGTCTTTTTTTCAACGCGCTGGTCCTGTATCTGATTATTCCCCCAAAGCCCGAATTCTATCACTGGATGATGGTGGGCGTATCGGTAATTCTTCAGGCGCTGCTCGCCTATCTGGCTTTCGGCCCCTTGCGCGACCGCATCACGATCACCTTTCATGGTGTCAAACATGAAATCATCCACGACCGCTCGCTTCCCTTTCTCAAAGGGGAACGCAAGGTCATTCCCTTCGACGCGTTCAAGCATTTCGAGCTTTCCGAGCCGCACCACAAGGGTTTTTGCCGCATCCGGTTCCGGAAAGAAGACAAGGTTTTCCTCCTGCTGCGCATCCAGACCGACGAAGAGTACCGCCTCTTTCAGCACCTCGACACCATCACCCGGAAACCGGTGGAAATCATCGAGTAGCGCCGGGAGCGCGCGCCCATGAACGCCCGACCGGGAAACCGTGGGTGAGTGAAAAGGTGGGACTGGGCAAAGATATGGAGCGTCATCCAGATCCATAGTCTGAGCTCTCGATCTTCGCAGCCAGACCGGAACACAAAGTGGTCAGACTGGATGTGTATGTTGAAACGCCTGAAACCGATCCTGTCGAGAGTGTGGCGCAGTGAAAACTCGTCCGCTCTGAGCGCGCCTGCGCTTGGGTGTTCCCCGTCGCGTTCTGGGCAAATCGTTTCCATTCTGCGCGCCGCGTGGAAACGTCTCCTGCTCGCTTCCCTCTTGCTGGGGGGACTTTTCCTGATCGTCCTCCTCGCCTGGCCGATGGAGACGCGTTCCTATCTCGAAGCCGACGCCTCGCCCGAGATGCTCGACCGGTCGGGACGCCTGCTCTATGCGTTTCTCAACGACCGCCAGCAGTGGTGCTTCGAGCGTCCCCTGAACCAGATGCACCCCCTGCTGCTCCAGGCGACCATCGCCGCCGAGGACCAGCGTTTCGAGCGTCATTGGGGGGTGGATCCGTGGGCCATCAGCCGGGCATTCTGGCAGAACGTCCGGTGGCGGCGAGTCGCCTCGGGCGCTTCGACACTCACCATGCAGACCGTCAAACTGGGCGGGATCGCGTCCAGTTCGATTCCGGGGAAGATCGCGCAGATCGGTCAGGCGCTGCGGCTCGAACGGCGCGCATCGAAGGACAACATCCTCCAGGCCTACCTCAACCGCGCGCCTTACGGTCTCAACCTGGTCGGGTGCGAGGCGGCGGCCCGCCGCTATTTCGGGAAACCGTCCCTCGAACTCACTCTGTCCGAGGCGGCATTGCTGGCCGCGCTGCCCAAGTCGCCGGTCGGTCTGATGCCGTTGCGTAACCCCGAACGGGCGCTCCGCCGACGCAATTACGTGCTCGACCGCATGCTGGAGGAAAAATTCATCTCCCCCACCGAACACGCCGAAGCCTCCCATGCGCCTCTTGGGGCGGAATTCCACGCTTTCCCGAACCTGGCGCCTCACCTCGCGCTGCGCCTGCGACCCGCCATTGAGGCACAACGACACCTGACCACCACGCTGGACCTGGTCACGCAGCAACGCGCCGAACGGCTCCTCAACCGCCACCTGCGGCAATACGAAAATGAAATAGACAACGGCGCGGTCGTGATTGCCGATCCCGATTCCATGCAGATTCTGGCGCGTGTCGGCTCAGGCAATTTCTTCAGTGGAGATGCCCGGGGCGCCCAGTTCGACGCCACCCGCGCGTTGCGATCCCCCGGCTCAACGCTCAAACCCTTCACCTATGCCCTGGCGCTCGAAACCGACAACCTCTACCCCACGGAAGTGTTGCTGGACGAAACGCTCGATTACGGCCTCTACGACCCCAAAAACTTCGACCTCAACTATCGCGGACTGGTGCCCGCCGGGCAGGCGCTTGCCGAATCGCTCAATGTTCCCGCCGTTCAGGTGTTCGACCGCCTGGGACCGGAAAAGGTGTACGATTTTCTGAATCGAGCGGGACTCGACACATTCACCCGCGAGGCCGAATACTATGGCATGGGACTCGCTCTGGGCAATTGCGAGGTGCGACTCGACCAGCTCGCCGCTGCCTACTGCATGCTCGCAAACCTGGGCGAATACCGGCCTCTGGTGTTTCAGGACGACGCCACCTCGAGCGCAACCCCCACACGCCTGCTCTCCGCGGATGTGTGCGTGAGTCTTTACCAGATGCTCGACCGTCCCCTGCCAGGCGAAGTGGACCGTCAGGCGCTCGGCGCCGTGGACACCCGGACGCATGTCTGCTGGAAAACGGGAACTTCGACGGGCAATCGCGACGCCTGGAGTTTCCTCTACAACCGCCAGTATGTGGTGGGGGTATGGCTGGGAAACAGCAGCGGGCGCTCGTCCCGTCTTCTGGTGGGGAGCAGCGTCGCGCTGCCCCTGGCCACGCAGATTTTCCGCACGCTCGAGCCGCGCAACACCTCCGCCTGGCCCGCCACCGGCGAAGCGCTGCGAGAGGTGAAAATTTGCGCCCGGAGCGGTCTGCCCGCCGCGGAATGGTGCCCGGCCACCCGTCCGGCCTTGATCGCCCGAAAACAACTGTTACACCGGATTTGCGATGTCCACTGGCCCGAACCCGGACGCGCGGAGGAATCGGACGCTATTGTGGAGCGCTGGCCCGGATCCTCGCGCTACTGGGATCTCGCCAGCATCAAGGCGCCGGTGATCCGCAGCCGCGAGTCCGCACCCGCCCCAGGCGCTTCCTCCAAACAGACACTCGAGATTCTGAATCCGCCCGCGGCGTCGGAATACATCCTGACAGGCGAGACGCGCGCCGACAGGATTCGGTTGCGCAGTTCGCGTGACGCGGAAGCCACCGTGCACTGGTACCTCGACGATCAATACGTCGGGACGGCGCAACAGGGGAAACCCCTGTATCTGAACCTGACGGAAGGGGAACACAGAGTCGCCTGCATGACCTCCGAAGGGGAAGTGCGCCAGGTGAACTTCAAAGTCCTCGAAGCGGGCCGGGGCGACTACTTCACTCCCTGACGCACGAAAGCCTCCGGTCTCTCCTATCTCACAACGATACTCCCGGTCTCAATAAACCAGAAAACCGGAGAAGGGTCGGCGTTTTGCCGGGAGAAAACGGGCAAAACTGGGATGCAAATTGCTTCCAATACTCGAAAACCGCCCCCCGGCGAAAACCGTCTTGCCGTCGCTGGAGATGTTTATCGCCAGAACATCGTCGTTGGCTGAAGGGTTCCATTCGCCCGCCAACCCCGTGGCCGTATCGAGAAAGGCCAGACGCGCCCGAGGAGAATCGCCCGCGTAGGTAAAGTTCCCCCCGGCATACAGTCTGGAGCCATGCAGCGCCAACGCATAGACCCGACCATCCAGATCCGGATTCCATTCCGTGACTTCTCCTGTCAACGCGTTTATTGCCGCAACCCCTAGCCTTTCCTGTTCGGCAACGGTGGTGAAATGCCCACCGGCATAAAGGATTGCGCCGTTGAACGCCAAGGCGTAAACCGCCTTGTCAGCGCCGGGATTCCAAGAGGTGGGAGTCCCGGTTTCTGTATCAAGAGCCGCCAGATAGGAGCGGCTTTCTTCACCAATCCGATTGAACCAGCCCCCAACATAAAGGGTGGAACCCGAAACAACCAGGGCCTGAATTTCGCCATCGCTTCCGGGGTTCCAGGAGGTCGCCGTGCCGGAAGTCTGGTCCAGCGCGACCAGGTTATCGCGCAAAGCGCCCCCGGCTTCGGAAAACCATCCACCAACATAAACTAGAGAATCGGTCACAGCCAACGCCATCACATCGCCATCCACATCCGGGTTCCAAGGGGATACTGCCCCTGTCCGGGTGTCGAGCGCCGCGAGGTTGTTCCGTACAACTCCCCCGACATTATAGAACTTTCCAGCGGCATAAAGTCTCGAACCGGAAACGGCGAGCGCCAGAATTTCGCCATCCTCAGCATCCGCCTGCCAGTCGGACGCGGCTCCGGTGGCAAGGTCGATCGCTGCGAGGGAGTACCGGGAAACACCCCCAACACTGGAAAAAATGCCTCCCGCAAAGACGGTGTCGCCGGAAACCGCCAACGCGTGAACCCATCCACCAGCGCTTGGGTTCCAAGACGTCAGGGTTCCGCTCGTAAGTTCAAAAGCGGCCAGGCGGTTCCGCGCCTCTCCACCGATCTTCTGAAACGACCCTCCGACATAGAGGATGTTGTCCTCGGTGAGCGCCAGGGAATGAACCGCCCAGTCCGCGGTAGAATTCCAGTCGCTGGCCAGGCCTGTCTCTGTGTCCAGAGCGGCCAGGCCATACCGTGATTTTCCTCCTATTTTTGAGAAATTCCCTCCCACATAAAGCGTCGTGCCGTCGAGCAGAAGAACGGACACAAAGTTCGAGGCGTTGGGATTCCAGACGGTTGCCGAACCGGTGGTGGAAGTATCGAGCGCGGCGATTCGGTTGCGCGTTTCCCCTCCGATAGAAGTAAAATACCCACCCGCGTAAACCGTGGACCCGGAAACAACTAAAGAGGTAATCAGATTATTTGAATCCGGGTTCCAGTTGGTGGCAAGACCCGTCGAGGCGTCAACGGCGGCAATCCGATTGCGAGACTCCCCCCCGATAGTCGTGAATGCGCCTCCGACATAAAGCGTTGTTCCCGAAAGCGCCAGAGCGCGAACCAGATTGTTCGCCTGGGGATTCCAGTCAAGCAGTTGACCGGTTGATGTGTCGAACGCGGCCAACCGGGAACGAGGCAGTTCATTGGCGCTCCAGAAATTGCCACCGACATAAAGAGTGGAACCCGAGAGGACCAGCGCATACACATCGCCGTCGGTGGTCGGGGTCCAGGAAACATCTACAGAACCGTCCGGCAGAATGTGGGCCAGGTTGGCGCAGGAGACATTCCCCACCTGGGAAAACCGCCCCCCCACAAACCAACCGCCGACACCGTCCGCGACACAGGCCTGTACTTGCCCAGAGATCTTCGGGTAAACGGGAACAGGCGCCCCCGAGGCTCGTCCGATCGGTACACCACCCCCCGTCACAGGCCCCACATAGGTAAAACTTCCTCCCAGAAAGACGGTGCTCGACGTCTGGGCCAGCGCGTTGACAGTTCCGTCAGTTACCCACGTATCCGCATGCGGAATGCTGTCCTGAGCCCGGAGAATGGCTGGAAGAAAAAGAATGGACAGGAAGAACCCCAAACCCATCGGACAATTTCGTTTCCGGGCCGATCTGACGAGAAAACTGGGAATGAAACGAAGGGCGAGTGATACGATCATGGTTTTTCCTCCGAAGTGGACTGTCTGGAAGACGAGAACGGGATCTCATCCGCAATAACAGTATCCAGAAAACAGGTGTCGCAAGCCTTGTCCTCAATAGGACGGAGCGAAAGTTGTTTGAGTTCTTGAGCCCGGTTATTTCTTATTGATTGCGAGCAAAACGGTTATTCTCATTTAATTTGGGGGATTTGACGGCGTAAGTCAACGATTTTTCGTTGGCAAGAAACGGATTATTGTGGGATTCTCTGGATACAGAAGACGGGACACAGATCAAGACAGCAAAAGTGGAGACAGACGTGATGCATTCCCTACCGGACGATGAGACATCGGGTTTGAGTTCCCGGATCGTTTCCAGATTCCTTCAAGGCCCCCTGCCGGTTCTGGTCATTGTCCTCTCCCTGTTGGCCGGGCTGGTGGCGTTAGGCTTGACGGCCCGCGAGGAAGAACCCCAGATTGTCGTCCCCCTGGCCGATGTGCTGGTCAGCGCGCCGGGACTCTCCGCCGAGCAGGTCGAGCGGCAGGTCGCCACCCCGCTCGAAAAACTGCTCTTCCAGATTGACGGGGTCGAATATGTCTATTCCATGTCGCGGGAAAACGGGACCGTGGTCACGGTTCGCTTTCGGGTGGGTGAAGACCGCGTCGGAAGTCTGGTGAAGATCTACAACAAGATCCAGTCGAATGTGGACCAGGTGCCGTCGGTCGTCAAGAGTTGGGTCGTCAAGCCAATCGAGATTGACGACGTGCCCGTGGTCGTCGCCACACTCTGGAGCGAACAGCCGGAACGCTCCGGCGATGCCGAACTGCGTCGTCTGGCCGAAGAAGTGGCCATCAACCTCCAGTCCATCCAGAACACAAACCGCGTCGAAGTGGTGGGAGGGCGACCCCGGACGATCCGGGTGGAACTGCGCCCGGATGCACTGGCCGCGCGCCACACCGCCCCGCTCGAGGTCGCCTGGGCTTTGGGCATCCACAACCAGCAGTTGCCTGCCGGTGAGATCGAGCAGCGCAACGCGGTCCTTCAGGTCGAGGCGGGCACGTTCATCCACGACGCGCGTGAGCTGGAGGCGCTCGTGGTCAATGTGGTGGAGGGGATTCCCGTTTACCTGCGGGACGTGGCGACCGTGCTCGACGGTCCGGCGGAGGTGGACAGTTACACCTGGATCGGGTTCGGTCCGGCTTCTCAGCGTTCTTCCGATGGCGGACTCTATCCGGCGGTCGCGATTTCGGTCGCCAAGAAAAAGGGGACGAACGCCGTCTGGGTGGCGCGCGACGTCGAGCGCCGTCTCGAGGAACTTTCAAAAAGCCTGTTCCCTTCCGGCGTTCATTTCACAATCACGCGTGACAACGGCGAGACAGCCGACGAAAAGGTGAACGAACTGATCGAGGCGTTGGTGGTCGCGGTCCTTACGGTGATTATTTTCATCGGCCTGTTTCTGGGGTGGCGCGCGGCGCTGGTGGTGGCGTTGGCCGTGCCGGTCTGTTACGGCGCCACGCTGCTGATCAATCTGTTCTTCGGCTACTCGATCAACCGGGTCACCCTCTTCGCGCTGATTCTGGCGCTCGGGCTTCTGGTGGACGATCCGATCACCGATGTCGAGAACATCGAACGGTACTTCCGTATCGGGAAATGGAGTCCGAAACGAACCGTCCTGCTCGCGGTTCAGGAAATCCGCCCGGCGCTTATCATGTCCACCCTCGCGGTGATTCTCTCATTTCTGCCCCTCTTCTTCATCACCGGCATGATGGGGCCGTACATGCGCCCGATGGCGCTCAATGTTCCGCTGACAATCTTCATGAGTCTGATCGTCGCATTCTGCGTCACCCCCTATCTGTCCCTTAAATTTCTGAGTCATCGCTCGGAATCGGGTGAGAGTGGTTCGGCCCACGTGGAATACGACGTGCGACGGACGCCGCTTTATCGGATCTACGATTTCCTGCTCCGTCCCCTGTTGCGCCACCGCTGGATGTCCTGGGCCTTTCTCTCGGGCATCGCCGCTCTGTTTGCTCTCGCGGTGATCCTGCCCGCGTTCCGACTCGTGCCGCTCAAGATGCTCCCGTTCGACAATAAGAATGAATTCCAGATTGTGGTGGATATGGACACGGGCGTCACGCTCGAAACGACGGAAGCCGTCACGCGCGATCTGGCGCGTTATCTGCGGACCGTCCCGGAAGTGAAGGATTTCACCGGCTACGTGGGGCTGGCCTCCCCGATGGATTTCAACGGGCTGGTGCGGCACTACTTTCTGCGCAAGGGCGCGCATGTCGCCGATCTGCGCGTCGGACTCCTGCCCAAGAAGCAGCGCGCGCAGCAGTCGCATGAGATCCTCCTGCGCATCCGTCAGGATCTGGAAGCCGTCGCCTCGCGTTACAACGCCCGCATCAAACTGGTCGAACTGCCCGCCGGACCTCCGGTTATCTCGACCATCACCGCCGAAATCCACGGAGATCCCGACACGCCTTACGAGACCTTCCAACAGGCGGCGAAGGTCACCGCCGAACGCCTGAGAAAAGAAGAGCGGGTCGTAGAAGTGGACACTTCCGTCGAGGCGGATCAGACCCAACTGCTGTTCGTGACCGACAAGGAAAAGGCCGCGCTCTCGGGGGTGGGAACCGAGGAAATCGCTCAGACCATCGCATTGGCCACGGGTGGTCTGCCCGCCACGACGCTCAACATCCCGACCGAGGTGAACGCGCTTCCCGTCACGTTGCGCCTGCCGCGTGAAACACGGTCCAGCCCCGACGCGCTCGCCTCGCTCTATATCAAAGGGCGCCCCGGAATAGCCAAGATCCGGCAGGGCGCCGGGTGGCGCGACGCTCCGACCCCGCTGGTTCCGCTGTCGGAATTAGGGGCGTTTCAGAACCGGACCGTGGACAAGACCATTTACCACAAGAACCTCGAACGGGTGGCCTATGTGTTCGCCGACACGGCGGGCCGTCCCCCGGCGGATGTGATTCTGGATGTTCAGGCCGACGAAGTTCACGGCACTTCCTCGAAGGCGCCACAGTCCGACGCAGAAACCGCGCGTCCGCTCGCGGAGCGTCATTATTTCAATCTGGGCGCCGGGTTGGACTGGTCGCTTCCTGCGGGGACGCGGGCGGTCTGGAGCGGCGAGGGAGAGTGGAAGATCACACTGGACGTGTTCCGCGACCTGGGCATCGCGTTCGGCGCGGCGCTTATCGGCATGTTCATCGTCCTGTGGCTCCAGACGGGTTCAATGGTTATCACGGCCATCATGATGCTCGCCATCCCGTTGACCATGATCGGGATTATGCCGGGGTTCTGGGCGTTGAATTCTGTGGGAGTGCGTGAGATAGCCGGGTTCCCCAATCCGGTCTATTTCACCGCCACAGCCATGATCGGCATGATCGCCCTTTCCGGCATCGTGGTGCGCAACTCGGTCGTGCTGGTGGACTTCATCCACCGAGGGCTGATTAGAGGGCTTTCTCTGGAGGACGCGTTGATCGAATCGGGCGCCATTCGGACTCGTCCTATTATCCTGACCGCCGGAACAGCCTTCCTGGGAAATGTGGTAATTACTCTGGACCCGATCTTCTCGGGCCTGGCCTGGTCCATCATTTTCGGGGTCACCGCCTCCACGCTCTTCACGCTCGGGGTGATTCCCATTGTTTATCACCTCGTGTATGCTCACCGTTCGGGACACGGACTCCCCCAGGAACCGATTGAAGAACCCGATCCCCCGGCAACCGAGAAGCCGGTCGCCTCTCCCGATTCTGAAATCCATTGAAGGACGATCCTGCCATGAATCGCAAAACTTTCATCAGTCTTTTCACCTGGGTCGTGGGGCTTGCCCTGCTCGGCCTCATCATCGCGTACCTCGCCGGAGTATTCCGGCAGAAGGTCGAACCCTCCAAACTCACAGAACCGGAAACTACAGCGCCCACCTTCCAGAAAATCGAGACGGTCCGCGAAGAAAACGAACCCCTGATCGAGCGAGCGCCCGGCACGCTGTCCGCCCTGCGCGAAACCCTGATCAGCGCGCGCATCATGGCGACGATCAACGAAATTGCGGTGCGCGCGGGCGATGCCGTCACACCCGGCCAGACGCTTGTGCGGCTCGACAGCCGCGACCTGGAATCACGCGAGCAACAGGCTCGCCAGGCCACAGCCGCCGTGCGCGCGCGCCTCACCGAAGCGTCGCAGAATCGGGAACGCATCCAGAAATTGATCGCCGCTTCCGCCGCCTCAAAGAGCCAGCTCGACGCGGCGGAAGCGGCCTACAAAACCGCGCAGGCCGAAGTTTCGCGTTCCGAACTTGCGGCCAGCGAAGCGGGAACCGGTCGAGCCTGGGCCACCATCGAAGCGCCCTTTGCCGGGCGGGTCGTGGACCGCTATGTCGAGCCGGGAGACACGGCCATGCCGGGTCAGCCGATTCTCAAGATCTACGACCCCACCCGCATGCGCCTCGAAACCTATGTCCGGGAGTCCCTTTCGGGTTCCTTGAAACCCGGACAGAAATTACAGGTCCAGATTGACGCGCTCGGGGCCAACGTGGAAGGCCTCGTGGCGGAAATCGTCCCGCAGTCCGAACCGGGGTCGCGTTCCGTTCAGGTGAAGGTGGCGCTGCCCCAGCGCGACGACCTGTACCCGGGCATGTTTGGCCGTCTCCTGATCCCCGCCGGTCAGGCGCGCCGCCTCTATGTCCCCGAAAACGCCCTGCGGCAAGTCGGGCAACTCGAATTCGTGTGGGTCGTTGGACCGGACAACCGGGCGGACCGCCGTTTTGTGAAACTGGGAGGAGAAACGAAGGAAGGCTGGGTGGAGGTTATCAGCGGCCTCCAGGCGGGAGACCGAGTGGGAATCCCTGACGAAGGCAAGTGAACAAACGTAACCATTTACCCATTCTCTGTTCGGGTGGATACTATAGCAATTGCCAAAAGGAATCAGCGAATCCCCTGTCGTTTCCGGGAGTTTTTCCCCTCTCCGTCATTCCCGCGCAAGCGGGAACCCAGATTTGGGGCGCCCCGGTTTCCAACCCGATTTCCTTGATGTTTTTCCCATTTTCGACGTTCTCACGCCCCTGGGTCCCCGCTTTCGCGGGGATGACGAACGAAAGGGGGGCCTTACGACGACAATGAAGATTCTTTCTGGAAACGGCTCTAATTAGAATTGCTGTAGGGGCGGGTTTCAAACCCGTCCCCTCCCCATTTGGAGCGTCTGCCGGGCGGGTTTGAAACCCGCCTCTACAGATTCTTTCCCGAAATCTCGAAACCATTCGTTGGGAAGCGATTGATGGCTGAAAACTTGCGAACAAACCAAACGCCCTCCCATTCAGAAGAACGGGAGGGCGTTTGGTTTCAGTATTTTCGGAACGCCTTTCGGGTCACTCCACCACCACAACCGAGTGGATCTCGAGTTTCGGCAGGATCAGGTGGAGGGCGCCGTCTCGGTACTCGAAGGACTGGGCCTGTGCGCCGGGTTCGAGGGTGACTTTCTCCGGCTTCTTTTCCGTCTGAATCGTGATCTCCAACGGACCGACCGGCGGAATGCTGTCGAACAGGGGTTTCTCCACATGGGGACCGGCGGTGTTCACCAGGTTGACCGCCAGTCGTCCTCCCATGCGGTTGACCGACACATCGACGTCGGACGAGCCTTTCACCTCAACGAGGGGTTTGGGGAAGAGTTGCCGAGCCAGTTCGTTCAGGAATCCCCGTGTTTTGTCGGAGCGATTCTCGATATACCCCTGACTGAAGGCGAAGTAGATGGCGGCAATCTGGCCCTGTCCCAGCGTCGTGACCGACGCCGCCGGTTGCGCGGGCGATTGGGGATCGTTGGCCGCGTGGATCTGCCCCACCGCCTTCGCCTTGGCATCCAATTTGACCGCTTGAGTCTGTCCCTTGGTGGGGGTCAACGCGTCGCCCCAGGCCAGATAACGCGTTTCGGATTGCGGGTTGCCTTCCAGTTGAATCCCCAGTTCCGCTTGGAAGAGCGCCGCCGTCTGGGGTCCGACCAGCAGCAGGTGGCCGCCTCCCTGCACGTATGCCAGCAATTCCTGCTTGAATTCCAGCTCCAGGTACCCACACTCGGGCACGACGATGAGCGGGTACTCGGCCATGCGTCCCTTGAGGTGGTGTTCCCCGAGGACTTCGACCGATTGCTGGCTTTCCAGCAGGGCTTGCAGGGTGCCGCGGATCTGCGTCAGGTCGCGCGGGAAAAGGCCGTTGCTCTCGCGATAGTGCGCGGCGGTGGAGTAGAGGACCGCCACCTGCGGCACGGGCATCGCCCGGTGGCAGATCGCCTGCCGCGCCCGACAAAACTTCGCCACCTCGGCCATCACGGGGATCTGGTCCAGTTTGATCGAACCGTCGCGGCGTTGGGTGAAGTAAGCCTGAAATCCACCCCCCAGCGCCAGGACTACGGCGGCCTCGCGTTGCAACTGAACGGCGGACTTCTGCCCGCCCGAACGCGCGAAACTCCACGCCATCAAGTCCCACGGTTTGCCCTGTCGCGCCATGTACCGCGCCGAGAAACGGGCGGAGTTGACGCTATCCTCCGGAGAATAATCGCCCGAGATGAAATCCACCGGCGCGCAGACCGCCTCGGGCATGTGGTCCGTGAAGGCCCAGTTGCTACACAACTGCATCTCGGGGTTGGTCTTCTTCACTTCGGTGATGTAGTGGCACAGGTAGTTGCGGAAGGCTTCGCGGTTGAATTGCAGGAACTCGTACCAGTTCGGTTCACCGGGGTTGCGGGGGACATTCTGGATTCCCGTGATCTTTTTGAAAGCCTGAAGCGCCGCTTCACTGTAATCCGCCACGGAGGCCCAGCACTCACCGTCCACCCACGCGCCGTCCACTTTGTACTCGCCGGACAACTCGCGCAGCTGCGGGATCAGGAGTTTGTCGGCATACGGGCCGAAGAACGACGTGGCGTTTCCATTCGCCTTGCCGTCGGCATTGACCGCCGCCCAGTCGGGGTGCTGACTGATCGCCTCGGAGTCCCAGACGCCGGAATAGTGCATGTAGAGCGAGACCCCACGCTCGGCGGTCACCTGCCGCCAGAGCCGCAGTGGATCGCCCACGAAACCGGGCGCGCGGTTGCCCGCGTTGGTCGGGTAACTCGACAGGCCGGGATGACCCTTGCAGTCAATCTGGAGGTAGTCCGGGTGAACCTGATCAATCACGCTTTCGATCATTTCGCGCGTCGTGTTCTTGCCAATCTCGTTGCAGTCCTTGCCCGCGTGGAAATCGAAGTGAACCCCCAGAAAGCTGTCGGCCCGTTTGAGGCGCTTGGGGGTTTCCGTGAGGACGCTTGTATTGGCGGAAGTCGCGCTGATGGACTTGGGGGCACCCTTGTTGAACTTTGCTTTCACCTGAATCGGTTTCTGGCCGTCCGGCTTCGGCATCCACATGTCTTTCCAGGTCAGTCCGCATTCTTTCACCATCTGCAACGAATACTCGAGACGCCCGAGTTCGAGTTCCTTGTCGGTGTTGTTGGTGCCCAGCGTAAACTTGACCCCCGCTTTCTTGGCAAGTCGGATGAAGGCGGCGTTCGGAATCTTCAGGCGGCTGTTGATCTCGATGGCGACGCCGTTGCGCGCCGCGGCGTCCACCACCTGCTGCATGCGTTCGGGCGTCCAGAGCGCGTCGTATTCGGCGGCGATCATGTCGGGCAGGAAGGTCGGATTCACATAGATGTCAATCGGTTCGTTATCAAGGATCGAGACGATGTTCTTCACGAGCAGGTCCATGAAAGCCTGTTTCTCGGGGATCTCGACTTCTTCCTTGATCCAGAGTCGCGTGCGCTTGCCCCGGTGGTCGGGGATGGTCATGGCATCGGTGAAAACGTAATCGAACTTGGCGATGGCCTCGGCCGAGAACAGGGTGGTCCACTCGCGTCCCTCCGCCTGAAGGGCGATGTAGCAGGGGTTGCCCTGCAAGGACTTCCGGAATTCTTCGATCCCGGCGTCGTTGGTAATTGGGAAACCGATCCCCCCATTGACCGCGATGCCGTGGTTGATGCCGGTGCGGCGCATGTGCTCCAGCACCTTATCGAGCGTGATGCCCCCCTTGAGATGGGTGTGGAAATCCACCAGCGGGAAGTTGTCACGCCCCAGACGGAGGATTTCGCGGGCCACATCATCGAGCGGTTCGGCCTGGGCTGGTTCCGTCAGATCGTCGGGCAGCGGTTTCACGCGCAGATTGCGGAACGAGACCTCGCTCTCGGGATCGTGTCCCTGCAGGGCGAAGGCGCCGTGGGAAAGCCGACGGCCCGAGTCCGCCCCGGAGGCCGGAGGCTCGACATAGTCCACCACCAGGGTGTCGTTGAGGTGGATCTGCACGCGCGGGCCGCGCACGGCGATGCGCACCGTGAACCACTCGTTGTCCCGCACCAGTTCCTTGTACACATTGCGCACCCCGTAGAGGCTGCCTGTCTTTTTCATCTCCAGATAGCCGTTGTGTTCCTTCTGTGAGTTGTCAATCTGGACTTCAAAGCCCTGTCCCGGCCAGTCTTTTTCCTGAAACTCCGTGTGGAAGTAAATCCCGGAGTTGGTTCCCGGTCTGGTCAGGACTTCTGTGGAAAACTCGAAGTTTTTGAAATCCGCTTTCCGGTTCGCGCCTCCCACATAAAACAGATGCGACCGCTCTCCGTGCGCCTGAATCATCCCCTCCACCACTTTGAACGAATTCTGGCTTTCGCTGGCTTTCCATCCATCGAGCGACTTACCGTCGAAGAGGGAGATCCACTCTTTGCTGTCGGGAGATTGCGTGTTGGCGGTGGAGGTTGCGGCGGTTGTCGGGTTCAACGCCGCCCGGATCGCCTTGACCTGCGCGACCTGTTCGGCGGCCAGAGAGCCTATCGGCCCCTTGGCCGGATCCCAGTTCGGCCCCATGTCGAGCGTGACGACTCCCTCACGGGCGGTGACGGCTTTCACCCACTCGGCCCACTTTTCCGCCGGGTAGCGGGTGCCCCGGTCCGACCAGTTCGCGCCAAGAAACGTCAGCGCGTGCCACTGCGAACCGTCGAGCCAGCGCGAGGCGGGAATCTGGCCGAACGGCTCGTTCAGTTCCCCGGCCGTGTAGTCTTCCGCCTGGGTGTGCCGGATGACTCGCACACCGGGATTGAAAGACACGATGGCGTTGGGATTGCCATGCTTGACTGCCCGGGCATAGGTCTGAGCGATGGATTCGTTGAAGCGGACCCATTCGTACCCCCCGTCGAACCACCACCCGGCCACCTTGTCGCCGTAGCGGTCGGACCATTCCTGGATGACCTCGGCCCATTTCTGGGCCACCTCTTCGGTGAGAGGCTGATCGGCTGCGCCCTCCGGCAGACCGAACGCTCTCTGCGCGTGTGCGTCCCGGTTCGGAGGCTGGCAAGGCAGATAGAGCATCAAGCGAATCCCTCTGGGGTGCAGGGCCTTATAGAGATCCAGGGGCAGATCGCGCTCGGACGCCCGTTCGCCCGGGCAGTATTTGGTGATACGGCTGTAGGCCCGGTTGGGCGACACGCAATAGCCGGAGTTCTGCTGGAGGGTGAGGACAAAATACTTTGCCCCCATTTCCTCGAGTTGCCGGGCGAGCGCTTCCACGTCGAATTGATCGGTCAGGGCCAGTTGGCGGGCGTCTCCCGGCAGGAAGTGCATAAAAATCCCATACCGCGCATCCCGGAACCAGTCGGTACTGGAATTGTTGGAGTCGGCCCGAGTCAGCCCACTCGCCAGCAACAGGAAATATGCCACAAAAACCCATGCTTTTACTGTTCTCAAGAGTGCCATTTTTCGCCTCCTCGAATTTCCACCACTCTTCGGAAAAGCGGCGGGGGATCGGATCAGGATAAAACGCAAGACGGTCCGGCGCTCGAAAGGCGGCACATACACGCACTGTACCTTTCAGAACATTTCCCGCGCAATCTCGCCTGGAACACCGGACGATATGGTCCATTTCTGGGGACAAAAATACCCTTCTTCTTAAAATGAGCAAGAAGTATTCCACGATCTCCCACAGGATTGTCTTCGTCTGTAAATGCTGAAATTGTGAGTCCCAGACAAGACTCGTTCTGAAGTCCGCACACAAAGAGTCCTACTGAGAAGCGACGCACACAACATAAACTCCCCTGCATTCGCGCTTGCATCCTTTGCCCATCTATGGTTCACATTAAAGCCGTATTGGCGAGGACCAGGGTTGCACCCGCTGGTACCTGAAACGGTGAAAACCGGTACCGTGATACAGGCAGAAAAGTGATCGGAACTATGGAACAGCGGATGGGGCGCCTCGAGGCGCCCCAACACACCTTCGAGACCATTGTGGGCCAGGATCTGGTCAAACGCTTCCTGCTGGGGGCGTGCGAGCACGAATGCCTTCCCCATGCCCTCCTGTTTACCGGTCCGGTCGGGGTGGGTAAGCGCTCGTTGATATATGCGCTGGCCAAACGGCTGGTGACCCACGGTCTGGAACCCGGCAGCGAAAAAGCCGAACGCGCCCTCGGAAAAGTTGAGCGCGGCACGCACCCCGACGTCCTGGTAATCGAGCCGAAGTCGGCCTCGGGCCAGATCCTCAAGGGGCAGGTGGACGAAATGCAGGAGCGGGCCTACTACGCGCCGCTCGAGTCGCCCCACAAGGTGATTCTCATCGCCCCCATTGAGGCGATGAACGTCGTGGCGGCCAACAACCTCCTGAAACTGCTCGAGGAACCGCCGCCGTCGCTTTATATCGTGCTTTGCACCCAGCAGATCAACCAGGTTCTGACCACAATCCGGTCGCGCTGTGCCCTGCTGCGCTGCCCGCCGGTAGAGTTTGGCGTCCTGAGCGAATGGCTCGGCGAGGTGGGGCGTTGTTCGATGCGGCGCGCCCAGACGGCCGCCGCGCTCTCGGGGGGGCGACCCGGTCTGGCGCTCGACTTCCTTTCGGGCGAGAACGAGGAACGCCGCCGCCGCATGGTGGGGGAACTGGATTTCTTCAATCGCGAGGGGTACCCTTCTATTTTTCGCGTGGGACGCAACCTCCTCGACACCCACGACGGCTCGCCCGCCGACGCCATGACGAGCCTGCTGACGTGGTTCCGCGACCTGCTGGTGGCGGGTCTGTTGACTTCGGGTCAGGCCACCGAAACTCAGTGCGAGGAGATGGCGCGCCAGTCGCTCCTGGTCAACCGCGACCTGGCCGCGGAAGTGGCTGAGGCGTCGCGCCGGCACTCACCCCAGAGTCTGGCGCGGGCGGTTCAGGTCATCCTCGAACAAAATGATCTGCTCTCGCGTCCCTTCCTCGACTCGGACCTTCTCATGGAAGTGTTTCTGACCGAGCTGGGAATCGCCCTCAAGTAGTCGTCAACCGTCATCGGAGTGTCAACGACGCAGACCGCGTCATTCAGAACAAAGCAAAATCCTGACGGGGCAATCTGTCCCCTTTTTGTCTCGGAAGCGCTCTCGTCTCTTTTTTCGTCTGAATGGAAATGTTCGCTTTTTCATGTACAACCGCCCGCCTTTTCGGCATAGTGGGGGCATCTGAGGGGTAGAAAATCTGCCAATTCGGCCCTTTCGTGGAGTTTGCCGGTTAGACCCGAGATTTCAGGCATGTCAGAGTTCGGCCAGACAGAATCATGCAATCATGCGCCTCTGTGTCCGCGGTTGTACCTGCGGAGGTGGATGCTGATTTTCTGCGTCTGGGCGCTCGGGTGCGGATTCCCCCTGTGTCTGCGAGCGCAGGAGACAACCGATACCGCTGACACGGCGAACCCGCGGAAGGTTGTTTTGCAGTTGAGATGGATCCACCGGTTTGAATTTGCCGGCTATTACGCGGCCCTAGAAAAAGGGTATTACCGGGACGCGGGGCTTGAGGTGGAAATACGCGAGGGAAAACTCGGGCAGGATCTGACCGGCGAACTGTTGGCCGGCCGAGCGGACTTTCTGGTCTCCACCACCTATCCGCTCGTGGAGTACACCCGGGGAAAACCCATTGTGGTTCTGGCCGCTATTCAGCAACATTCCTGCAAGATCGGCATAGCCCTGACCGATTCGGGCATCAAGACTCCGGCGGACGCCATCGGCAAGCGCGTGATGTTCAACCCCGACACGGAAGCGGAATTCATGGATATTTTCCTGAGCGAGGGCATTTCGCTCGACCGCCTGATCCGCACACCGCACACGTGGCGATTCGACGACCTGATTCAGGGTAAAGTGGATGTCATGAGCGCCGACATCACGGATGCCCCCTATCAGATGGCGCAACGTGGAACTAAAGTCAACATCATCCGGTCGAATTCCTACACCGCCGATTTTTATGGGGACTGCCTTTATACAACCCGTCAACAAATCGAGCGCGATCCAGAAGGGGTTCGCTCTTTCCGCGAGGCCTCCATTCGAGGCTGGGAATACGCGCTCGAACATCCGCAGGAAATCGCGGATCTGATCATCGAACGCTACAGCCCGAAACGGGAGCGGGCGCAACTCGAGTATGAAGCCCAAAGCCTTCGACGGTTGATTCTACCCCATCTGGTGCAGATCGGGCATATCAACAAAAACCGCTGGGTCCACATTGCCGACACCTACGCCAAAACCGGTTTTATTGAACCGGAGGTTCCGCTTGAAGAATTCTTTTACTCTCCGGATGCGCCACCCGATCAACGCTGGCTTCTCTGGACGATCGGCATCAGCCTGTCGGCGCTTCTGGTCATCACGGGGACGGCCACTCTTCTGTATATTTTCAACCGGCGTCTGCGCCGGGCGGTCGAGCGGCGCACTCAGGAACTGGCCCAGACCAACCAGAATCTGCTCCGGGAGATTCAGGAGCACGAGGAAGCGCGGAAAGCGCTCATCGAGAGCGAGTGCAACTACCGGGAAGTCTTCAACGCGTCGAGCGAAGCGCTTTTCATTCTGGACGCCGACACGCAGGAGTGCCTGGATGTCAATCAAACGACTCTGAGCCTTTTCCTGTGCAAGCGCGACGAAGCGATCCGGCTGACGTTGACCGATCTGATTCCAGAAGACGACACCGAATCCTCTCTGGATTCCTGGAAAATGACGATCAAAAACGCAGACGAAAAAAGCGTTTCGATTTTCGAGTCCAGGATACGAAAACCCAACGGCGAAATCTTCTGGGCCGAGATCGCGCTGCGTCTTTCCGAAATCGGAGGCAAACGGTGTGTGCTGGTCGCCATACGCGATGCCCGGCGCCGCAAGCAGGCGGAAATCCTCCTCAAACGCGAGCGCGATTTCAATTCGACAGTCCTGCAGACCGTCCAGGCGCTTGTCTGGGTGCTCGACACTTGTGGCAACGTGGTTTTGTTCAACCATGCCTGTGAGACCTGCACGGGTTACTCGTCCTTCGACCTGCTGGGCAGACCCTTCTGGGACGCGCTCATTGCTCCCGACGAAAAAGAAACTGTCCAGGCGGTCTTCGAGGACTCCAACGCAACCGGACAGACCGGCATGTATCGCAACCATTGGCTCGCCAAAAACGGGCAGAAGCGCCTGATCGACTGGTGCAAATCCGCCATAAAAAGCCCCGAAGGCGCGGTCGAGTACATGATCGGCGCCGGGGTGGATGTGACGGAAAAGACCACCCTCGAATCGCAACTGCGCCAGGCCCAGAAGATGGAGGCCGTCGGACAACTGGCGGGCGGAATCGCCCATGATTTCAACAATCTCCTGCAGGGTATTCAGGGGTACATCTACCTGGCGATGGAAGATCGGACGCTCCGGACGCAAACTCGCGATCATCTGCAGGAAGTCACGGTGGCGGTGGATCGCGCGGCGACGCTGGTGCGCCAACTGCTCACGTTCAGCCGGCGCGATTCCCTGCGGCCTGTGCCCCTCGATCTCAACAACACGATTGCCGGACTGGTCAAAATGATCGGCCGGGTAATCGGGGAACGCATTGTGCTGAATGTTGTCCCCTGTCCGGGTCTGCGGAAGATTCAAGCCGATCCCGGGCAGATCGAGCAGGTTCTGATGAACCTCTGCGTAAATGCGCGCGACGCCATGCCGCAGGGTGGAGTCATTTCAATTGAAACGGAAAACGTCTCTTTCGACCAGGCGTTTTGCGAACAGAATGCGTGGGCCAGACCGGGCGATTACATCCAGTTGACCGTGACCGACACCGGATTCGGCATGTCGCAGGAAGTGCGCGACCGGATATTCGAGCCGTTCTTCACCACCAAGGAAGTCGGACAAGGGACCGGACTCGGATTGGCCACGGTGTACGGCATTGTCCACCGGCACGATGGACTCATCAGTGTGGCGACTGAAACGGGACAGGGGACTTCCTTCAGAATTTGTCTGCCCATCTTCCTCCTGCAGGAGGAAGATGAAACAAAAATCAATCTTCTCAAGTCATTCACACCTCCGGTCGGGGGAACCGAAACCATCCTGCTGGCGGAAGACGAAGAGCAGGTGCGCGGAGTGGCCGTGCGGATTCTGGAACGGGCGGGGTACCACCTCCTCGTCGCATGCGATGGAAACGAGGCCGTCGAGTTGTTCCAGAAAAACGCCGACCGGATAAAACTGGCTCTGCTCGATGTCGTCATGCCCCGACTCAACGGCCCGGCTGCCTGCGACGCCATCCGCGCCCTGCGGCCGGAACTTCCCATTGTTTTCCTGACCGGTTACAGCCATCAACACCTCGGTGACGATTTTTCGCCGACAAGCAAGACAGGGTTGCTTCAAAAGCCCTACGGCCCCCGCGATTTGTTGCGTGTCATCCGCCAGATGCTCGACGCGCATGAATAACACTCCAACCGGCTGGGATTCCACCCGCCGTCACGAAGTTTTTGGAGGATTCCTCGCATGTTCTCTCTCTTTTCGAATCTTTTTAAACTAGGCCGCATGACAGTCCTGGGGGGAAGCGTGCTCTGTCTGCTGTCCGTTTCGGCCCAGAGTCCTCCCACGCCCACCCCGGTTGCCGACCAGGCGACCCGGATAAACCAGGCCTTCCGTCAGATTCAGCAGATCAGTCCGGCAACGCTTAAACTGGCCGTGAACGACCTCATGCAAACCTTTGGCGAGAAGTATCCCAGTGGGCCGAAATGGCGGGCGCAACTTGCCGACCTGAGCAATTACAGCGATTCCGCCTATTACTCGGTCCGCAACAGCTTGCAGAATGGAGACGCAACGGTTCTGCCCCAGGCCGAAGCCATTCTTGCCCTGGCCCGCGAAATCCTGCTCGCCAACCCCCTGCTCGACTTCGACCGCCTGCTATTGGTCAAACGGAACGTCCAGAATCTTGGGTTACCCAACAACTGGGAGGGGAACAGCGACCTGCCGCCCCGGGGCTACGACAATGAAATTGTCACCCTCTCACCTGTCAGCCCCCAGGGCGCATTGCGCACGCTCTACCGTCCTCCGAACGGTGAATTTGTCGGCGATGTGGACCTGCATTGGGACGCGCGGAAGATGCTCTTCTCCATGCCGGCGGCAAACGGCCTGTGGCAAATCTACGAAGCCGGGACCGATGGACAAAACCCCTCTCAACTGTCCCTGATTCCAGAACCGGATGTCCATAACTACGACGCCTGTTACCTGCCCGACGACAACATCGTTTTCACCTCGACAGCGCCTTTTGTGGGAGTCCCCTGCGTGACAGGCGCCTCCAAAGTCACCAACCTGTTTTACTATGACCGATCCACGGGCGCAGTCCGACGCCAGTCCTTCGATCAGGAACACAACTGGTGTCCGACGGTCCTCAACAACGGACGGGTGCTCTATCTGCGCTGGGAGTATTCCGACATCCCGCATTTCGTCTCGCGCATCCTTTTCCACATGAACCCCGACGGCACGGGACAGATGGAATACTACGGCAGCAATTCCTACTGGCCCAACTCGATGTTCTATGCCCGCCCCGTGCCCAATCACCCTTCGCAGTTCGTCGCCATCATTGGCGGCCACCACGATTCGCGCCGCATGGGGGAACTCGTTCTCTTCGACCCCGCTCAGGGACGCCACGAAGCCGACGGCGCGATCCAGCGCATTCCCGGACGCGGCCAAAAAGTCGAGCCGGTCATCCGAGACGGGCTGGTGGTCAACAGCTGGCCCAAGTTCCTCCACCCCTACCCGCTCAGCAGCAAATACTTTCTCGTTGCCAGCCAACCCGATGCCCAGGCGCCCTGGGGTCTCTACCTGGTGGACGTGTTCGACAACCGGATACTCATCAAAGAGATTCCAGACTACGCGCTCCTCGAGCCAGTGCCATTGCGCCCGGTCAAGCGTCCTCCTGTTATTCCTTCCAAAGTCGATACGGCGCGCAAGGACGGACAGGTCTATCTGGCCGACATCTATGCGGGACCCGGATTGCAGGGGATACCCAAAGGAACGGTCAAGCAACTGCGTCTTTTCACCTACCACTTTTCCTACCACGGAATGGGGGGACAGGTAAACCGGGTCGGTCTCGACGGCCCCTGGGACATCAAACGGGTTCTGGGGACGGTTCCCGTCAAGGAAGACGGTTCGGCGCTGTTCCGCGTCCCGGCCAACACACCCATCTCGATCCAGCCGCTCGACGCCGAAGGCAAGGCGCTCCAACTCATGCGCAGTTGGATGACCGCGATGCCGGGCGAAACCGTCTCCTGTGTCGGGTGTCACGAACGCCAGAACTCGGGACCGACGACCAAACCCACCCTGGCTCTGCGCGATGCGCCCGAAACAATCAAGCCGTGGTACGGTCCCACGCGTGGATTCGCCTTTACGCGCGAAGTGCAACCCGTGCTCGACCACTATTGCGTGTCGTGTCACGACGGCGCAAAGGACAAAAAGATTCCAGACTTCCGCGCGCTGCCTCCGGTCCATCCCCCGGCGCCCGACGCTTCGTATCGAGACGGCACCGTGTTCACCCCGTCCTATCTCGAACTGCGGCGCTTCGTCCGCACCACCACAATGGAAGGCGACATGCACCTGCTCACACCCGGCGACGTCCATGCCGACACCTCCGAACTCGTCCAGATGCTCCGGCAGGGACACCACGACGTCCGCCTGAATCCCGAGGCGTGGGACCGATTGGTCACTTGGATTGACCTCGGCGCGCCCGCTCACGGCACCTGGACTGAGATCGTCGGATCGGAAAAAGTGGACTCAGTCCGTGTGCGCCGGCGCGCCCTGCTCGCGCGTTATGGCAACGTGGATGAAGACCCCGAAAGTATTCCGGATCTGCCCGTCCCCAAATTCGACAATCCTCCGTCCGTAGTCGAAACACCTCCGGCGACCGGGAACTCCACGGTGCCCACCGCGTCTTCTTCCACCCCGCCTTCCGTCGCCTTGCCGCACCGAACCGTCACCCTGCCGGGCGCCATCCAGTTGGACCTGGTCCAGATTCCAGCCGGTTCTGTGGAGATTCCGGATTCGAAACGCCGGATCGCCACCGGAAAACCCTACTGGATGGGTGTCACCGAAATCACCAACGAACAATACGCCTGCTTCGACCCCAAACACGACAGCCGGATCGAGAATGGCGATTTTCTCCAGTTCAGTATCGAAGAACGCGGTTTTCCCCTCAACAGCCCCAAGCAACCCGTCTGCCGGGTTTCCTGGGAACGCGCGCAGGAATTCTGCAAGTGGCTGAGCGAAAAGACGGGAGAAAAGTTTGCATTACCCGATGAAACCCAGTGGGAATACGCCTGCCGGGCCGGTTCCACCACCCCCCTCTGGTTTGGCGGACTGGACGCCGATTTCTCGCCGTACGCCAACCTGGCCGACGCGGCTTTCCGCGTGGTGGGCACCTACGAACCGTGGAAACTCCCCCACTACGCCGTCCACCCCTGGCGGCCCGCCATCGAGAGTGTCAATGACGGCCACCGGGTTTCATCTCCGGTCGGATCGTACAAACCCAACCCCTGGGGACTTCAGGACATGCACGGAAACGTCTGGGAATGGACGCGTACGCAGACGCCTTCCGATCCTGTCCCCGATCTCCTGAATGCCGTGGCCACACCCGGCAGTTACGTAATCCGGGGCGGTTCCTGGTACGACCGGCCCCAACGCGCCACGTCCGATTTCCGTCTGGCCTATCGGCCGTATCAGCGCGTCTATAACGTCGGATTTCGCGTGATTTGCGAAACCGAATGAGGTATTAGAGGGACAGAAAATTGCACAGGCGGCTTGCCCGCAAAGACCTGGGCGTTCGTCGCCCACAAGGAGAGAACCAGATGGAAAAACTGAGACTGGGGTTCATCGGGGCGGGATTCATCTCGCGTTTTCAGATTCAGGCGTTGCGTTGGGTGCGCAATGTGGAACTGACGGCGGTCTGTTCACGTTCGATCGAGAGCGCTCGCTCGCTGGCCGAGTATGCGCGCCAGCAGGAAGTGGGCGACTGCCAGGCCTTCGCCACCGTGGCCGAGGTGTGCCGGAACTGCGACGCAGTGGCCGTCTTTGCGCCCAACTTTGCGCGAATCGAGCACATGGAGCAGATCGCCGAAGCCGTGAAGGCAGGCGCCCCCCTCAAGGGGATCATCTGTGAAAAGCCACTTGCGCGCACCGTCGCCGAGGCGCGCCGCGTCGTGGAACTGGCCAAAAGTACCGGCCTTCCCACCGCCTACCTCGAAAACCAACTGCACATGAAATGCGTGCGCAACGCCATCTCTCAGCTCACGCCCCAGCAGCTGGCGATGGGCCCGATGTCCATCGTCCGCACCTCCGAGGAGCACGCCGGTCCCCACAACCCCTGGTTCTGGGACCCCGTGCGTCAGGGAGGCGGCGCCCTCTCCGACCTGGCCTGTCACAGCATCGCCGTCGCGTGGTACCTCCTGACCCCGGTCGGCAAGCCTGTCACGTTCCTCGAACCCGTCTCGGTGATGGCCGAGACCTCGCTCCTGAAATGGGGACAGCCCGGTCCGCGCCAGGATCTGCTGAACCGCATGGGGGTGGATTACTCGAAAACGCCCGCCGAGGACTTCTGTACCGGTCTGATCACGTTCCGCAATCCGGAAACCGGTCAGCGGGTCCAGGGACAGTTCACCACGTCCTGGATGTACGACAAGCAGGGCCTGCGCATCTACATGGACGGTATGGGGCCGGGGTACGCCTTCGAGATCAACTCGCTCAAGTCGCCCCTCGAGGTCTTTGTGGGCGACGCCGCCGCCTCGGCCGTCTCCAACGCCGAGTCCGCCCTCGAGAAAGCCACCGCCTCGCGCGGCCTGATCCCCGTCCAGCCCAACGAGGCCGACCTGTTCGGCTATGTGGACGAACTGGTGGACGTTCGCCACGCCTTCCTGGCGGGCCGCGACGCCTTCCTCGGAGTCGAGTACGGACTGGAGATCACGCGCCTCTGTCAGGCCGCCTACCTCTCCGCCGAAGAACGCCGCACGGTGGACCTGACCGACCCGGCCACCAACCAGCGGCTCGAAACCTACACGTCCCTCATCGCGCAGGGGCGGGGGCTCGAGGTTTTCAACCGATAACACCGGCGGGGATGGCAGGGTGGAACCGCAACCGAAAGTAAACCACGAAAGGCACGAAACACACGAAAGAAGGCGGTTTTCGTGTGTTTTGTGTCTTTCGTGGTGAAAGAAAGCGGTTCAATTTTTCTCTGTACAGAGACAATTTTCAAAATTTCGGGGACATTTTAGTCGGAAAAGGAAAGGGATTCATCATGGAAAGAATTTCGAGGTTTATTCTGAAACAGTGTGTCCGGAGAACGGTGGTTTTACTGGCCACGCTGACACTTGCGGCGCTCACCCTTCCGACCTTTGCGGCGGACGCCCCCGCGCTGTCGGAATTCAAACCCGGCCAGGTCTGGAACGACACGGACGGTAAACCGATCAACGCCCACGGCGGCGGCGTCCTGTACCACGAAGGGACCTATTACTGGCACGGCGAACTCAAGATCGGCAAAACCTGGACGCCCGAGAGCAACCGCACCTGGGGCGGCACGCGCGTCGAGGCGGCTGGGGTGTCGTGCTATTCCTCGAAAGATCTCTACAACTGGAAGAATGAAGGCACAGCGCTTCCCTCCGAACAGAACGACCGCAAACACGAATTGCACAAGAGCAAGGTGATCGAGCGCCCCAAGGTGCTCTACAACAAGACCACGAAGAAGTTCGTGATGTGGATGCACGTGGACTCCGAGGACTATTCCTTCGCGCGCGCCGGGGTGGCCGTGAGCGATTCCCCCACCGGACCGTTCCAGTACCTCGGCAGCTTCCGTCCCAACGACTCGATGAGCCGCGACATGACCGTCTTCATGGACGACGACGGGAAGGCCTACCTCTTCCACGCTTCGGAAAACAACGCCACGATGCACATCGTCCTCCTGACGGACGACTACCTCAAACCCACGGATCGCTTCGTGCGCGTGTTCGAGGGCCGCTCGATGGAAGCCCCGGCGGTCTTCAAACACAAGGGCCGTTATTACCTCATGGCCTCCGGGTGTACCGGTTGGGCGCCCAATGCGGCCCGCTCGGCCGTCGCCGACTCCATTATGGGCCCGTGGACGGAACTCGACAACCCCTGCCGCGGCCCCGAGGCGGAGGTCACATTCGGGGGACAGAGCGCGTTCATCCTCCCCGTGGTGGACAAGCCCGGCACGTTCATCTTCATCGGGGACCGCTGGAAACCGCGCGACCTGCAAAACTCCCTCTACCTCTGGCTCCCCATCACCCTCACAGACAAGGGCTTCGAAGTGCCGTGGAAGGACGCGTGGAGTCTGAAGTAACATAGCGCCGAGATGCATGTCCCCCAAATTGTTCCCGGATCGGAACCGGACATGACAAGCCAGCGACACGAGTCTTCTGGTATAATAGTTTTGGTTCCTGTTTTCTTGTTTCTCCTGTTCTGCCTTATTCAAGTTGGCAGGACCGGATATTCGTATGGATTTCATCTGGGGGGGATCTGGGGAGGAATCCTGGGGATTGTAATCGGTGTGCTGCTGGGAATCATTGAGGGGATTGGCCTCATCGCCGTCATTGCCTCTCCCTTTATGGTAATTTCCAAGGTAAAGCGAGTATTGAGACGGTCTCGCGACACGTCAGAGCATGCCTTGGAACAGCCATGCTCTGAGTCGCGAGATGCTGGGAACAACGAATCGAATATGAAATGGGGACCTTGTCAATGTACCATTTCTGAACTCGGAATAGTTGTCTCTGTGTTTTCTTTCTTTGGGGTCTTTTTGGGATGCATCATTGGGACCGAAGTTTCTCATGGATTTCACCCTGACAGCATATTGAAGGGAATTTTCTGGCTTATCGTGTGGCCTTTCCTTGGGGGATTCATGGGGCTCATGGTCGGGTTCGTATTTGTGCTGGGCCTCTGGGTGCTTATGAAGATTCTCAATATCCCTTATTCTATTGTTTCCAGAATAATCCAATATGTCCGCTCGAAAAGATCTTTTTCGGTTGTGAGTGCGCTTTTCGTGAGAAGCCGACAATGGTTGCAGAGTATCCGGGGCTTGTTATCTGGCCTGTCTTTTCTCTTGTTTCTTCTATTCATTCTCATGCTGGGGTGCCTGGGGGGATACACATCCGGATTTGAACTGGGTGGCGTCTGGGGAGGAATTCTCGGAATCGTCATCACGCCCCTGCTGGCAGTCATCGGGGGGATTGCGCTTATCGCGCTTGTCGGTTCTCCATTCTGGATTGTTCCTAAAGTGAGATGGGGATTGGAGCGGTTCAGTTCCACAATCAGACGGGCCTTGGGACGCCCCTGTCCCGTGTCCAGTTCCGTAAAGTGTAATGAGTCGGATCGGGAATTAGAGTCCAGTGATGATGTGGATATGAATCTTGCGCTCCTCGTGTCCCTATTGTCCTTCTATGGAGTTCTCGGTGGATATATGTGGGGAGTAGATTGTGGACCTCAACAGGAGAATGGATGGAATGTCACCTTTTGGATAATTAACGGGGCGTTCCTGGGGGGATTCATCGGACTCGTGACCGGGTTCCTGCTCATACCGGCTATTTGGGTTCTCGTGAAGATTATCCGTCTTCCGCGTTGGGTTGTCTCCAGAATCATCCGGTATGTTCGCTCTAAGAAATCTTGTTCGTTTTAGTAACGGGAATGAGGAAGAACAGAACCAGATTGAGTATGCACAGGGATGGATTTCCCGGTTGAGTTTTTTTTGAACCGCAGAAGATGCGACGCATGCAGAAGAAACGACAGGACAAGCGGTTTCTGCGTATTCTGAGTCTTCTGCTGTTTCACTGTCGGAGGTTTTCAACAACACAGAAAGGAAAACCGAAACATGTCGAAATGGGCTCTCGCGTACCTGATTGTCCCGATCTGGATGTTGTCTGGATCGTTCTGTTCGTCCGAAACACCTCAACCCTCCTCTGAAACAAAACCAGCCTCGTCCGACTTCGACTCCGGACGGTTTGCCTGGACACTGGCCGCGCCGGTCGCGCAGGCCCGGCCGTGTGGGGGGGAAAAATGGCACTCGCTCAAGGACCCGTCGGTTGTTCGCCATAACGACCGCTTGCACGTGTTCTGTACCGTCCGGGGCGTGCGGCGCAGCCACGGCATTGTAACGCTCAGTTTCTCCGACTGGGCCGAGGCCGGGCAGACCACCCCGACCCTGCTCCAGAACCACGCGGGATTCTTCTGCGCGCCGCAGGTCTTCTATTTCACGCCGCAGCGCCGGTGGTACCTCATCTGTCAGGCCAGCGACAAGAGTTGGACGCCCGAGTACCAGGCGGCATACGCCACCACGGACCGGATCGAGGACCCCGCCTCCTGGTCCCTCCTCAAACCCCTCGGCGCGCACCCAGCTCCGGGTGGCAACGCGGGACTGGACTTCTGGATCGTGTGCGACGAGCGCAAGGCCCACCTGTTCTTCACCACCAACGACGGCCACGTCTGGCGCGAGGAAACGACACTCGACGCCTTCCCCGGAGGCTGGTCCGAAGCCGCGCTGGCGATTCAGGGCGACGTCTTCGAGGCGAGCCACACCTACCGGCTGAAAGGCCGTTCGCAGTGGTTGACCCTGGTCGAGGCGCAGAGTGACCGGGGGGCGGACCAGGGAGGCCCCGGCTGGCGTTACCAGAAGGCCTATCTGGCCGACCGGCTCGAGGGTCCGTGGAAAGAACTGGCCGCCGGTTCCGAAAAAACGTTCGCCTCGATGCTCAATGTCCGGCTGACCACGTCCGACCGGTGGACCGACTCGATCAGCCACGCCGAGCTCTTACGGGCCGGGGTGGACGAACGGCTCGAAGTGGACCCGGCCTCGTTGCGCGTTCTCTTTCAGGGCGTCACCGACCGCGACCGCGCGGGAAAAGCCTACGGCCAGATTCCCTGGCGCCTCGGGCTGCTGGAACCGGTCCGGTAGAAACCCTCGCAAAGACCTTGCACAATCCCTGAACAACAGATTGCGGTCAGAGAACCGGGCGCAGAATGCGTTCATGCGTACACATCCGAAAATGTGAAAAATCCGAATTAAAACGTCCCTTCTTTTTGACAAACCGGCGGAATGTCTGATAGGATACGTGACATGGTTCATTTCATGTTGCGTTCTTTTTTCAAGTCCGGATTGGAAGGTAGTCCCAGTTTTGGTAATTAAGAGGGGCGTTTCTTATGAGTAATCCTTTCGACATCTCCTTCAGCACAAGCCGGATCTGGAAATCCTTCATCTTCAATGTGGCCTTGGTAATTCTGGTCTTCATTCTGGGTCTCTTTCTGGGTCTGATTGTCCGCAACCAGAAACTCATCGAAACGGAGCTCAGAAGCCGGGCGCATGCGCATTTCGAAAACATCGTCCTGACCCGCCGGTGGAGCGCTGGCTATGGGGGAGTCTTTGTTGAAAAAAAACCCGGGGTCGAGTCCAATCCCTACCTCGAAAATCCCGATATCACGGCGGTGGACGGGAAAGTCTATACCAAGAAAAACCCGGCTCTGATGACCCGGGAAATTTCGGAGATCGCCGAGAAAAGCGATGCGGCCTACCGGTTCCACATCACCAGCCTCACCCCCCTGAACCCCAACAACCTGCCAGATGAGTTCGAAAAGAAATCGCTGAAGGAATTCGAAACCGGAATAAAAGAAAGTTTCACGCGGATTTCCGAAGAGGGGGACCGCACATATTACCGCTACATGGCCCCGCTGGTCACGGAAGAATCCTGCCTGCAATGCCACGCCAAACAGGGTTACCGGGTCGGCGACATTCGAGGGGGCATCAGCGTCCAATTCGACATCTCGAATATCGAAAAATCTGAGAAACAGACGCTGTTTCTCTTCTTTGTCCTGGGAATCGGGGTCTTCTGTTTTCTTTTCGGAAGCATCTTTGCCTTCATCATGCGGGTGATGAAACGGCTGAACGAAGCCCAGAAAATGGTTCAGGAGATGGCTACGACCGACGCTCTGACTCAAATCGCCAACCGGCGTTCCTTTTTCCTGTCGGCGGAAATAGAAATAGGCCGCACCAGACGCCATGACTTGCACCTGAGTTGCCTGATGTTCGATGTGGACTTCTTCAAAAAATTCAACGACAACTACGGCCACCAGGTGGGCGATCTGGTCTTACAGGGAATCGCCGGAGTTTTGAAGCGAATGCTGCGCGAATCCGACCTCCTCGGGCGCTATGGTGGGGAAGAATTCATCGCGCTCCTGCCCGAAACGGACGAAGAAGGCGCCTTGCGCGTAGCGGAAAGGATCTGCAGGGCGATCGAGGCGGAACACTTTGGGGCGGATACCGAACAACCGCTCCAGGTGACCATCAGCGCCGGATTGGCTTCCTTCAGAAAAGACGATCCGCCGGAGACCGAAAACCTCGACCAACTCATCAAGCGCGCCGACGATGCGCTCAACAAAGCCAAACGGCTCGGGCGCAATCGCGTCATTGCCTCCTGGGATACAAGTTCGGAAGAAACGCCTTCCTGAAAAACCGCCGAGGGTAACCCTCGCCGTGGCAACACAAAAACATTTTCCCACACCCGCAGAAAAAGGAAAAACCACCCGTTGAGTGGGGTGGTTTCACCATGCAAAAAAAATCTACTCTCTGTGCCGATCCATAGAACCCGACTGAAGTGGTGGAGAAGAAGAGATTCGAACTCTCGACCCCAGCGTTGCGAACGCTGTGCTCTCCCAGCTGAGCTACTTCCCCACATCAGACCCCGAATTTCAACGGCTTCCCGGGGAAAACCCCTTCCGCCACCCCACTCGAACGCGACATGCGCTCAAGGCCCTATTCTTCTGCTCCAGAGAGCCTGAAAAGTCAAGCGCGAAATGAAGAAACCCCACTTTTGAGTCTCCGGAAAGCCGGTTTCACGGGTTTACCCACGACTTAAAGGGGGATATCGAGCGATTCCGCCACCGTACAGACCTTCCGGTAGAAATCTTCCTCTTCATCCGTCCGAGCCTTGCGAACCGCCTTTTTCAACGATTTCACCGCCTCCGGCCGATTGTAGGAACCCGTCAGGCTGGCGCGCTCGACCCACATCATCCCCAGCAGATAGTGATAACGCGCATTATCCGGCGCTTCCTGGGTCAACTGTTTGTAAAGGGTGGCGACCTGATCGTAGTCCTGTTTCACAAAGGCCAGGCGCCCCTGCGCATGGCGCACGATTTCCGAATCGGCGCCCAGCTGCGCCGCCAGCGCCGCAATGGCCGGCTCGATCCACTCCGGTTTCTCGCTCGCCAGAGCCGCCTCGACCCGCAGGCGCAGATAAAGCGGATTTTGCGCGTCGAGCGTGAGCAGGTACTCCGCCTCGCTCAAAGCCTGCGCGTAACTGTTCATGAGCACATCGATCTGGGTCAGGTACAACGCGGGTTCCGTCCGGGTTGGAAAGGTTTTCTTCATAAAAGCCAGTTCCCGCTTGACCTGCACCAGCGTGCTTTTCGAACACGTCGAAAGAAGGGTCGACAACTGCTCGCTGACCCAGGCGCGCTCCGGAATATCCTGGCACAACAGCCCCCCGTAAGCGCCCGCCAGCATGGCCTTCGATAGGCCGCTGCGCAGGTCTATCTGGACATAGGGAATCAACCGGCGCACGACCTCGCGATAATTGCCCGCCTGATAGAACTGCGTCGTCACCTCGAAATACTCGGTCCGGAGCGCGTCCACCCGCTCGTTGTGCAGATTGATGACGCTGTTCTTCTCGTTTATTTTGCGCGCCAGCTCCTGATTCGCGCTTGTCTGCGCTTCGAGTTTTTTCGCGTTGACGGGACGGAACTCGAGCGCATGAAGGCAGGAGAAGAATCCCCACCCGTTCTCCGCATCCACCCAGCCATGCCCCTGGGCATTACTCCGGCCCCAAAGACCGTGGCGATCCGTCGAGTGGCGCATCAGGAACTGTGTGGGAACAATCTCGTACATCGCGCCGGTAAACAGCAGGTTGAAGGGGGGAACAAAGTTCATCGAACCGAAAAACCCATCCACCAGATCCCGAGGCAGGCCCGTGACGATGTAATACGGGTAGAGATACAACCGGAGCCGACGAGGCGGGTTTTCAACATCGTAGAGTTCGCGTCCCTCGACCGTGCGTTGCGGGGTGAGCCGTTTGAGCAAATCCAAACCGGTCGTATCCTCGAAACGCGCCCAAGCCGGTTCAGCCGCCTCTTTTTCCGATTTTTTCCGTTCCACCGGAGACTGTCCCAAAGATTCGGCCAACAGACTTTCAATCTCCGGAATGACCGGTTTCATCCCGTCCAGATCTGGAACCACAGCCTCCTGAGCGCCCACGGGCGCCGCCAGCCAGAGGCTCAAAACGGCCAGAAGAATTGTAGAACGCGCGCCAGAAAACACGGCGAGGCGGGAAAGAGGCATTGAAATCACAGGTAACCTCAGTCTATTCAAGAGTCGAGATCCGGCGCAGACGCTCGCCCCCAGGCGGCGAGTCTGGCAAACAGCGGCAGATCGGGTCAAATGGGGTCAGAGCCTGGTCCGTCGGGGTTCATCCCCAGACCAAACAGATCTATCCTGTGGAAACCACCGTCCGGGAGCAAGGGAAAACTGCATCCGTCCCGTGGTTTTATCAGGCCTGCGTTCTTCTCGGCACACCAGACTCCGGGAGAAGAGGAAAAAAACAAGACAAGATGCCCCCCTGTCTCAGCCGACCGGTTGTACAGACCCCCTGCTCCCCGGCGAAAGCGCCTGTTTGTCATCACTCATTGCCCGAAATATGCCCCCTCCCGTCACTTTTTGGTCTTGACAGAACATTCCCAGTGGGAAATCATGGCTTTTCGAGTTGGGGAATGATGGACCTTCCCTGTCACAGGAAGAGTTCAACCGCCTCATAAAGCGTCTGAAATCAGAAATTTACAAGCGAGATGAGCGGTGGGTTTTCAGGGCGGATTCCTTGGGATGCGTTCCTGACGGGGAATGTGATCCCCAGGTATTTCACCCCCCCCCACGGGAGAAAGTTCCATGATACAACTCTTTGTGATGGTTTTTCTGGTCATGCTCCTGCTCGAGCAGGACGCGCATGCTTATCTGGACCCCGGCACGGGCAGTTTGATCCTTCAGTTCCTTGCAGGGATCGCTCTGGTGGTCGTTCTGACCGTCAAGACCTGGTGGCACCGGTTCACCACCTTAATCGTCGTATTAATCGCTGTAATCGTCTCGGCGACCGGCCTTTCTTCGAAATCCAAGACCAACCTATCCTCGAAACCCACGATTGATGACGATGATGACCTCACACCCAAGTGACGAGCGCGTCGCCGCCTCCTTCCGCGATCCGAGCGGGTATGTCTTTAAGCGCGACGGCGCGCTCCTGCGCCAGATCAACCAGCGCTATCGGGACGACTACGACCTGTTGATGTCGAGCGGCTTGTATGGCCGCCTCGCTTCCAAAGGCCTTCTGATCGAACACACCGAGGTGGACGTTCCTCCGCTCCAGCCCGAAACCGCGTATAAAATCATAAAGCCCGCCGTGGTGCCGTTTATTTCCTACCCATTCGAGTGGTCCTTTTCCGCCCTGAAGGACGCGGCGATCACCACCCTGCGCATCCACCGTGCAGCCCTGCGCCACGGCATGGTCCTCAAGGACGCCAGCGCCTACAATATCCAGTTCATCGGTTCCCGCCCGGTTCTCATCGATACGCTCTCCTTTGCGCGTTACGTACCCGGGGAACCGTGGATCGCCTACGGGCAGTTCTGCCGCCACTTCCTGGCGCCGCTGGCGCTCATGGCGATGTGCGACGTGCGGCTTTCACTCCTGTTGCAGTCCCACATTGACGGCATCCCGCTCGACCTGGCGGCCCGCCTCCTGCCCTGGAAGGCCCGCCTGAAATTCGGACTGCTCATCCACCTGATTTCCCACGCCAAGGCGCAATCGCGCTATGCCGACTCGGGACGCGAGTCCTCCCGGAAGATTCAGGTTCAGATCAGCCCGGCCAAGATGACCGCCCTGATCGAGAATCTGATCTCCACGGTCCAGAGTCTCGAGTGGACCCCGGCGGGCACCGAATGGGGCGACTATTACAGCGACACGAACTACTCGAACGAAGCGCTCGACGGGAAGGGAAAACTGGTCCGTCAGTTCCTCGAAAAACTCAAACCGCGCACGGTCTGGGACTTGGGCGCCAACACGGGTCTCTTCAGCCGCCTGGGCGCGCAGTTGGGCGCCTACACCCTGTCGGCGGACATTGACCCCGCCGCCGTGGAGAAAAACTACCGCGCCGCCAGGCAGGCCTCCGAGCCGAACCTCCTGGCTCTGCGGCTCGACCTGACCAACCCCTCGCCCGCCATCGGCTGGGCCAACGAGGAACGTCAGGCCTTCCAGAACCGAGGCCACGCCGACGTGGCGCTGGGCCTCGCTCTGATCCACCACCTCGCGATCGGCAACAACACCCCTCTGCCCGACATCGCCCGCTTTTTTGCCGCACTCTGCGATTACCTGGTCCTCGAGTTCGTCCCCAAGGAAGACTCGCAGGTCAAGCGTCTGCTGGCCACGCGCGAGGACATTTTCCCCGACTACACCGAAGAAGGGTTTGAAAAGGCGTTTTTCGGTTATTTCGACCTCGTCGAAAAAACCCGCGTCCCCGACGCCTGCCGAACCCTCTACCTCCTGAAACGCAAATCAGATGGAGCGACGCATAACTCCGAGTCCCGACGAAGCGAAAATCCCGTCTGATCAGACGCAGAAAATCCCTTTGTGGAAAACCGTGCATGATGCCGGCTGTTCCAGACAAACTGAATCGTTAGAGCAATTGCCAGGAAGAATCTTCATTATTCCGATTGTCGGTTCTTACAATCAGCCGTTCCGTCCCGGAGGGACGGCAAGAAAGTAGCCCACCGTTTCAACGGTGGGAAAGCGATCCTCAGACAATTCGTCCCGGAGGGACGACTGAAAAACCGGGGGTACCGACAGCCGTCCCTCCGGGACGCGGGGAAAAGGGATGATCCAGAACCCAGCGCTGAAGCGCTGGGCTATTGTCAGAAGTCCCTGACGGGACTTGGGTCTGGAACACCTGACTCCGTGTCATTCATGAAGATTCTTTTTGGCAAGGGCTATATCATCACAACAGGGGACGTGGCGTCGGCGGGGATAAAGCCCAACCCCGAAAACGCGACCGTCTCTATATCTCGATGATTTCGACGAGTTTACCGGCCGATTTGAGTTTGTCGGCGATCATGGGGAGAATCTGACGGCGCTGGAGAACCCCCAATTGCCGGAAAGCCAGGGAACCTTCCGCCGGGTTCGCAGCCAGTCCGTAGAAAAAACGGACCCGATCGGCCACCCCGATGAGATGGTGCAGTTCCACGGTCGGGTTGTTCTCGGTGATCTGGTCCGATTGCATGTCGAGAAGATTGTAGAGCTGATTCAGAGTCACCGCGCCTTCGGTTACCAGGTCCAGACCGCTGATTTCGAAAGCCGGCGGGGTGAAAGACGTGGCGGACTCGGTGTTGACTTCGAGTTTCCGTCCGGTCTCGCGCGCCACCACATTGGCTGTCGTTCCGCCACAGACGACATGGATGCCGGGACTCTTCATGAACTTCTGGACGGCCTGCGCGTCATTGTCGCGGTTGACAGACGGCCCGGTCATGATCGAGACCGTGATGCCCCGCCGGCACATCAGGAGCGCGGCGGTACAATCGTCTCCCGTCCGGGTCCAGAGGGAAAGCGCTTTCTTCTGAACGACATCCGGGAAGGTTTGCCAATCCTGTTTGGCGCGGATCTGCTGGTTGAGGTAGTCGCGCACGCCCTCGATCCCCCACCCTTCGGGCATTCCGGGAATACAGCGCCCCAGACCTGCCTGGGTAATCCCATCGGAGACCAGCAGCAGGCCCTCGCTCGGTTTCAGAAAACAGTTCGCCTCGCCAATCACCGGCAGGGCGCATCCATGCACGGACGGGCGCGCTTGGAGCACCTGAACCTGCCGTCCGGAGATAAACAGAGGCGGGGGGGATTCGTAGGTGAGAATGGTTGTGTCGCCCTTGGGTAAAACGCGCGCCACGGCGCAGGCGCCCCAGGGAACGGTAATCCCCCGATTTTTCTCGAGCGTGCGGACCGTTTCGGCGAACGCCTGGCGCAGCGAGCAATTCCCCAGCAGACGCTGGCGCAGGCGCGAGACGATCATTTCCGCATAGAGGTTGGCGCGTACACCCGATCCCTGGCCGTCGCAGAGGATCAGCAAGGTTCCCGATGGCCCGCGGTCGGAACACACCACGTCCCCGCACGGCTGGAGAGGACGCTTCGCCACCTGGGCAATCAGGGTGTCAACGTGGAGGTAATCCATGGGCGTGACCAGCTTCCGAGTTTGAAGTGGAGGGGTTCTGCCGAACCAGGGCCATGAGATGCTCAACCAGTTCCTCGCCGCGCGCGGTATTCTCACCCAGGAACCGGGTCATTTCCTGAGCCATCTGGATCTGGTGCTCGAGGAGTTCGTGAGCCTGGCGGAGCGCTTCATTGCGCAACAGTTCCAATTCTTCCTGGCTCTTGCGCGTTTCCGTGATATTGATGAAAATGCCGACAAACTGGTGATCCTGTTGCAGGCGGTAGGCGATCTGGTGGCAGATGCGGTTGTAGGACTCATGGTTGACCGTCGCCTCAATCGGCCCTTCGGAACCGGCGGCAAGGCGCTCGAACATTTCGGGGTCCACAATCTGGCTGATGTGTTTGCCCATCAGGGCGTTGGAACAATAGAACAGTTTCCGGAAGGCCGCGTTCATGCTCAGAATTTCAAGCCGCTCGTTGAGAAGCACGATGCCGTTCGGGCTGGTTTCGATAATGCGGTCGGTGCGTCGCTCGGCCAGGTGGCGCATGTAGGGCAGGCACATTTCGGCCTCGGCCAGGCCCAGGCACACGGCGATGGCCTTGTCGCGGCAGGTGGGGTACCCACAGGCGCCACAGTTCAACTGGTTCTCGGGATCTATCTTGCCGGTCCGTTCCAACGCCTGACGGATCGCTAATTCCGAGACCGATTGTGACTCATCCACCGGTTTCGGATGGAACCGGGCCGTAAACGAGATGTTCTCGTGGGGCGTAGCGGCAGGGAGTCCAGGCGTGGGAGTCTGCTCACGGACATATTGAATCAGACGAAGCCGCCGCTCGAACGGATTTCCTTCCGAGGGGATGGCCGGTCCTCCAATGCATCCCTCGGGACAGAACAGCGCTTCGATCAGTTCCAGGTGGGGGTCCTGGGGCGTCTGGAGAACATCGCGGACTTCATCGAAACCGCTGGCGGACAAAACCCGGTCGGAGAGCGTGTCGGCAACAATCTCCGCCGTCTGGAGACACCCCCCGAGCAGAGGATAATACCGGGCGTCGCTGCCCGGTTCCGCGTCGAAGGCGCTCTCCTCGAGCTGTGCCAGATCAATGCTCTGCTCGCGGAACCAGTCGAAGAGTTCCTCGAAGGTCAGGACCGCTCCGACCAGTCCTCCGTGCTCGGGACGCTCCGCCTCCGACTTCTTGGCGACACACGGACCGACAAAGACGATGCCTAGGTCCTGACCGTGCAGTTCTTTAAGCAGCCGGGCATGCGAGAGCATAGGCGAGAGAACCGGCGCGATGTCGGGCACCCGGTCCGGACGGTAACGCTCGATGTAATTCACAACCGCCGGACAGCTCGACTCGATGAGGGTTGCGCGGCGGGCGTTGGAACCCGAAAGACGGCCTTTTAGAGCGTGGGCGGCATGCCAGGCGCCCACAGCCGTCTCCTCGACCCGCCAGAAACCGAGTTTACGCAACGCCGAGGGGAGGCGACGCCATTCCCACTCCCGCAAAAAACCGGCGAAAGAGGGAGCGACGGACACAGCCACCCGGTTGTTCGACGCGAGGATCTCGCGGACCTTATCCAGGTCGCGGCGGTAGGTCTTGGCGCCCTGCGGGCACTCGCGGATGCAGGTGCCGCAGCTCAGACACCGTTTCGGGTGGACGGAAGCCTGACCATCCTGAACACGGATCGCCTTGACCGGGCAGACCCGCACGCAACGGTAACAGTCGCGGCATTTGGCCTGATTGGTAAACACAACGGACGGGGGGGTATCGGTGCGGTGCATGAGCGCTTCTTTCCTGACGAGGGATGGGGAAAGCCTGGGGCGCTGACAGATCTCGTTTCTTTTCCGTTTCGGTTAGCCAGGGGGCAACTTCAGTTTTGCGGGCTTCCATGTCCGAGTTTTCGGTTTTCCGAGAGAAAACCCACATCTTTTGTACAGGTGTCCGGGCGAACACATTGCGTGTCCACCCGGACTCGACTTGCATGGGAAAACCCCTATTGCAGAGACACCCTTGGCATTTGTGTCTCTTCTTACTGGGAGACCTGAGACGACAGTTTGGCGATGGCCGAGTTGATCGCTTCGATCGCCTTTTCGTAGGTGCAGGCGCCAATCATGGTCTCCCCGACGCGCACGTTGGGAGCGCTGACACACTTTTCAAAACAGAACGTGGCGGCAACGTCCACGTACTCGTCGAGTTCGTTCTGCTCGACGTAGTGAACCACACGCTGCAGGATGTCCTGCGAGCCTTTGAGGTAACAGTTGGTTCCGATGCAGACACGCACCGTCAAACGTTCGCCCTTGTCCAGCGCCCCGATGAGCGAGATGGACTCGACTTCCATGCGCCGGCGGCTCTTGTAATGGGTGTGGAGCAGATGGTGGGCGGTTTCGCTGCCCGGTTCCTCGAGGTGCTGTTCGTAACAGGCGGCCACCATGTGGTTATCCTGTGAGTTGTGCAATTGCATCGTGCGATCCGTATCGTAGAGAGATTGTGCCCGGCGGCGACGCACATCGGCGCCGAAAGAAACGGGCTGCCCCGCTCCACCCACACAGCCACCCGGACACGCCATGACTTCAATCAGGTCGTACTGAGCCTCGCCCTTCAGGACCTTTTCAGCCAACTGACGGGCGTTGGCCAGACCATTGACCACGGCCAGACGCAGTTCCGTACTCCCGGCCGTGATGGTGGCTTCGCGAATTCCGGCATCGCCACGCACTTCGTGGAACTCGATGGAGTGATTGCGTTCCGCCCCCAGTTTTTCCGAGGCGTAGCGCAGCACCGCTTCGCTCACCCCACCGGTAGCGCCGAAGATCACGCCCGCGCCCGATTTGAACCCCAAGGGCATGTCGAGCGATTCGGGATCGAGATGGTCGAAGGCCAACCCGCGCTCTTCGATCATGCGGGCGACTTCCTGAGTGGTCAACACATAGTCCACATCCGGCCCGGATTCCGTGGTGAACTCGGGGCGCTTGGCCTCGAACTTCTTGGCCGTACAGGGCATGATCGAGACGACAACCAGATCCTTGGTCTCCACGTTGAGTTGAGCGGGCAGGATCCGCTTGGCCAGCGACCCGAACATCTGTTGCGGCGAGCGGCAGGAACTGAGGTTGGGGAGCAGTTCGGGATAGTACTGCTCGGCGAACTTTACCCAGGCCGGACAGCAGGAGGTGAAAATGGGCAACTTCTCGCCCTGGGTTTTCCGTTTGATGAATTCGGTGGATTCCTCGATCACGGTCAGATCCGCGGCGTAACAGGTGTCGTACACCTTGTCGAACCCGATGCGGCGCAGAGCCGCGACCGTCTGACCGGTTATGACCGCACCCGGTTTTCCGCCGAAAGATTCGCCCAACGCCACGCGGACCGCCGGAGCAATCTGGCACACGACAGTTTTCTTCGGGTCGTCGAGCGCTTTCCAAACCTCATTGACCTCGGAACGGGGCGTCAAGGCGCCGGTCGGGCAGGCGGCGGCGCATTGCCCACAGTGAACACACTCGACGGTGTTCAAGTCGTGACCAAACGCGGGCTGGACGGTACAATTGGCGCCACGGCCCGAGAAATCAATGGCCCCGATCCCCTGAACTTCGGTACAGACGCGCACGCAGTCACCGCACAGAATACAGCGGTTGGGATTTCGCTCGATCGAGGGGGCCGAACGGTCAATCGGCAGTTCGGGATGGGTGGCCTTGAACCGGATCTCGCGCACGCCCAGACGCCGCGCCAGGTCTTGCAACTTGCAGGTCGCGCTCTTGGGGCAGGTGGGGCAGTTGTAATCGTGGTTGGCCAGAAGGAGTTCCACCGTCATCTTGCGCATCTGGCGGATTTCCTCGGTCGAGGTGCGGATGCGCATACCCGGCTGAGGTTTGGTGGTACAGGAGGTTTGGATACCCATCCCTTCAATATCCACCAGACAGAGGCGGCAGGCCCCATACACACTCAATTCCGAGTGGTAACAGAAGGTGGGGATTTCGATGTTGGCTTTCCGGCACAAGTCCAACAGGTTGCGTTCGCCTTCGATAGCGACGGGCCGGCCATCTACGATTACGACGTTTTCCTTGTCCATTGCTGGCGTCCTTTCATCTTTCCTGTCAAAGGCTCGGGGGGAGCCTGCGATTGAATCGGTTGAGGTTGGAGTCTGTCTCGGACGGAGGAGAGGGGAGTGGGTCCCCCCCGCCCGATTCCGCTTCAGGCACGAAGCGTGTGTCAGACTCCGACGATGGCTTCAAACCGGCACGCTTTGACACACGCGCCACATTTGATACAGATATCCGGGTTGATCGTGTGCGGTTTCTTTTTCTCGCCGGTAATGGCGCTCACCGGGCACTTGCGCACACAGGCGGTACACCCCACGCACTTGGTTTCGAGAATCTCCGGCGTGGCAAGCGCCTTGCACTGGCCGGTCGGGCAGCGTTTCTGCAGCACATGCGCTTCGTACTCGCCGCGGAAATGGCGCAGGGTCGAAAGCACCGGATTGGGCGCAGTCTTGCCCAGACCGCACAGCGATCCCTTGCCGACGGCGCGTCCCACTTCTTCGAGCAGACTGAGCGTCTCGACCGTGCCACGCCCTTCAATCACATCATCGAGCAGCGCCAGCATCTGTTTGGTGCCCTCGCGGCACAAGACGCACTTGCCGCACGACTCGTTCTGGGTAAACTGCATGAAGAAGCGCGCGATCTTCACCATGCAGGTGTTCTGGTTCATCACCACCAGGCCACCCGAACCCACCATGGCGCCGATGCTGCGCAGGCTGTCGAAATCCATCGGCAGGTCGAGATGGGCTTCCGTCAGACAGCCACCCGACGGACCGCCGATCTGGACCGCTTTGAACGGCTGGTCGGTCAGCGCGCCATTGTCGTCAATGACCCCGCCGCCGATGTTGTAAACGATCTCGCGCAGCGTGGCGCCAAACGGCACCTCGATAAGGCCGGTATTGACCACGTGACCCGTCAGGGCGAACGTCTTGGTGCCGGGGGACTTCTCGGTGCCACACTTGCGGAACTGGGCCGCGCCGAAGCGCATGATGAGCGGTATGCTGGCCAACGTCTCGACGTTATTGATAACGGTCGGTTTGCCGAAAAGTCCGCACTCGGCGGGGAACGGCGGTTTGGGCATCGGCATACCGCGCTTGCCCTCGATCGAGGCCAACAGGGCCGTTTCTTCGCCGCAGACAAAAGCGCCCGCGCCTTCCATCACTTCGAGATCGAAGGCTTGACCCGAACCGAACACATCCGTTCCCAGAAAACCCTGCGCGCGGGCGTCTTCGACCGCCTTGCGGATACGCTTCACCGCCAGGGGGTATTCCATACGCACGTACACATATCCCGCATCGGCGCCGATGGCGCGGGCGGCGATCAGCATCCCCTCGATCACACTGTGCGGGTTGCCTTCCATGACGCTGCGATCCATGAATGCGCCGGGGTCGCCTTCGTCGCCGTTGCAGACAACATATTTTTTGGGTCCGGGCTGAACGAGCGTCAGTTGCCACTTGCGTCCGGTGGGGAACCCACCGCCGCCGCGTCCGCGCAGACCGCTTTGCAGGATTTCGTCACAGATTTCCTCGGGGGTCTGTTCGAGATAAGCCTTGCGCGCTGCCTGATACCCCCCCATATGGGCATACTCGCAGATATCCTCGGGGTCCAGCTGCCCGCACTGCTTGAGCACCTGGCGCATCTGGCGGCTGTAGAACGGGATGTCACCCACCCCCTTGTGCCGAATCTCAGTTCTGGGATCCACATAGAGAAGGCGCTCGACGGCGTTGCCGTTTTTCAGCGTTGTCTCGACGATGTCAGACACGTCCTGGGGTGTCACTTTAACGTAAAGCAGACCATTCGGTTCGACACTCATCAGCGGACCCATCTGGCAGAATCCCTGACACCCGCTCTTGGAGACGTGCAGGGGAGACGAGGCGTCCGATTCGGCATGCAGGTCCACCACCACGGAAAGTCCCGCTTGCGCAATCGCTTCGACCAGGGCGTCGTGGACCTTCAGCGAACCACTGGCCACACAACCGGTACCGGCACAGATCACCACCCGCCGCTGGATGGCGCTGCTCTTTTTTTCGTAATCGGCGGCCAATTCTTCGAGAGAAGTGGCGGGTACAGGGAGGGCGGTTGTCATGCGTTCTTCTCCTTCTCGATAATCTGATCCAACAGCGCCGTCGCGCTTTCCGGGTTCATCTGTCCATGCACATCCTCATTGACCATCAACACCGGAGCCAGACCGCAGGCGCCCAGACATGAAACCGTTTCAACCGTGAAAAGCATGTCCTTGGTCGTATTCTGACCTTCCGGAAGATCGAGTTTGCCACGCAGAGCGTCATAAATTTTCATCGAACCGCGCACATGGCAAGCCGTGCCGTCGCACAACCGGATGAGATACTTCCCCTTGGGCTCCAGCGCAAAGTGGGCGTAAAAAGTCGCCACCCCATAGACGCGGGCCGGCGGCAGACCGAGCGAAATGGCCACAAAGGACAACACGCGCTCGGGCAGATATCGGTACTCTTCCTGAATCTGCTGCAGAATGGGGATCAATTTGTTCGGATCGCGACCATTGCGATCCAGAATTTCACACACCTTGTTGAACTGTCGCATCTTCGGGTTGGTTGCGGAAGCATCCGCGCAACCGCAGGAACAGGCAGCCGTACTCATACCAGTATTCTCCTCTCTTCTGTAGTCTCGATGGCCGCCTTCAAACGCGAGGACAACGCCGCGAGACTGGGGGTTAAGTCCGCATTTTCCACAACGATCCCTTCCGGCACATGCAAAGAAGTGATCGTAAAATTCCAGATCGCCAGAATTCCCGCTTCAACCAGGACATTCGCCACCTGCTGAGCGGCATCGCGCGGCACCGTGATGATGCCGATATGGATGTGCATCCGCTCGACCAGATTGGCCAGTTTCTCCATCGGCAGCACTTCGCGCCCATGCACCACGCTCCCGGCACGCGCCGGGTCCGCGTCGAACGCCGCCACTATCCGCAACCCACGCGCTTCGAACTCGCGAAAACCCAGCAAAGCCTTGCCCAGATGGCCCACTCCGACCAGAAACGCGTCGGTGGTGTTGTTCCACCCCAGAAAAGTCTCGATACTGGAAATCAACTCATCCACCGGATACCCGACACGGGGTTTTCCCACAATTCCGGTGAGCGCCAGATCCTTGCGCACGAGAGTGGGATCGAGAGCCAGATGCTCGGAGATATGGGTACAAGAGACCAGAACCCGCCCGAGATTGCGACACTCTTTCAAAAAGACCAGATATCGGGGAAGCCTTCGGACGGAGGGAAGGGGCGCAGAAACCAGGGAACTTTCCACTGTGGCCGGCATCCTGACGGTTTCTCCTTTTCTGTATCGAGAATTCCATCTCGATATCGGAACTATTGATAGCAAAAGACTCACACTTAGTCAAGCGGAAAGGAGAAGTTTTTCTCGATATTGATATCCGATTGATCTTGCTGGAGTTGGCAATGAATCCCGGGCTTCCCGCATGCCGTCCGAAAGCCCATTTCTCTCCCCATACCCTGATCGGGCCATAACATGGAAAACCGCTTCAAAAAAAACACAAAATAAAACGACAGTCTTGATTCAGGTCAAGGAATCTGGAATAATGCCGCTGTAGAATCTCAGAAGAAATACAGGGGGACACCCGCCGGTTCGACCAATGGCGCGGGATATGAAACTTCCTGACACTCAAAAACGGAGGATCGAACCATGAGCATGTTTTGTTATCAATGCGAGCAGACCGCAAAGGGAACCGGATGCGCGATGGCGCGCGGAGTCTGCGGGAAGGAAGCCGACACGGCGGTGGCCCAGGATGTTCTGGTGGAAGTGTGCAAGGGCATCGCGCAATATGGCTTCAAGGCGCGCCAGCAGGGGATTCGGAACCACGAAGTGGACGTCTTCCTGCTCGAGGCGCTTTTTACAACGGTGACCAATGTGAATTTCGATACGGCTGAAATCGTCTCGTTGATACGCCGGGGCGCGCTGCTGCGCAGCGCGTTGCGCCAGGCCTGTGAAAAAAACGCGCCCTCGTGCTGTTGTTCCCAGGCGCCGTCGGGTCCGGCGGTGTGGGAAATCCCCGGCACTCTGGAAGCGATCGTCGCGGCAGGAGAATCGCTCTCGCAGGCGAAAGTGATTGAAGCGGTGGGGGCGGACGTGGCGGGTTTGCGCGCGCTGATCCTCTTCGGTCTGAAGGGTATGGCAGCTTACGCGGACCATGCGCTGGTGCTCGGAGTCGAGGACGACGAGGTGTACGCCTTCTTCCACGAGTCTCTCGATTTTCTGGCCTCTGACCCGACCGATGTCAACGCTCTCGTGGGTATGGCGCTGCGCGTCGGCGAGGTGAACCTGAAGGTCATGGGGATGCTCGACCAGGCCAATACCGGCGCCTACGGCCATCCAGAACCGACGCAGGTACGCGTGACCCCGGTGGCGGGCAAGTGCATCTGTGTGTCGGGTCACGACCTCAAGGATCTTGAGGCGCTCCTGAAACAGACGGAAGGCAAGGGAGTCAATATCTACACCCACGGCGAAATGCTCCCCTGTTGCGCCTACCCCGAATTGAAAAAGTACAAACACCTGGTGGGCAACTACGGCGGTGCGTGGCAGGATCAGCAGAAAGAGTTCGAGGCCTTCCCCGGCCCGATCCTCATGACGACCAACTGCATCCAGAAACCCCGCGAGTCGTATCAGAGCCGGATCTTCACCACCGGCCTGGTGCGCTGGCCGGGCGTCCAGAATATCGCGGACGGCGACTTCTCCCCGGTGATCGAGGCCGCGCTGGCCGCGCCGGGATTCGCGCAGGATGAAGAATCGAAGACGATCACGATCGGCTTCGGCCACAACACGGTCATGAGCGTGGCGGGCGCGGTCATTGACGCCGTCAAGGCGGGCAAAATCCGTCACTTCTTCCTCATCGGCGGGTGCGACGGGGCAAAGCCCGGTCGCAACTACTACACCGACTTCGCGATGGCCGTTCCGGACGACTGCGTAATTCTGACGCTGGCGTGCGGCAAGTACCGCTTCAACAAACTCGAGTTCGGCGACATCGGCGGCATCCCCCGCCTGCTCGACATGGGACAGTGCAACGACGCCTATTCGGCCATTCAGGTCGCCGTGGCGCTGGCGGGCGCGTTCAATTGCGGCGTCAACGAACTGCCGCTGTCCATGATCCTGAGCTGGTACGAACAGAAGGCGGTCTGCATCCTCCTGACCCTGTTGCACCTGGGGATTCAGGACATGCGGCTCGGACCGTCCCTGCCGGCGTTCGTCGGTCCCAACGTGCTCAACGTCCTTGTCGAAAAGTTCGGCCTCAAGCCGATCACGACCGCCGAGGAAGACCTGAAGGCGATCCTGGGATAACCCGTGGATCGGATGAGTCGCTCCAATAAAGAACGGTCCGGGCGTGTCCTGAAAGGCGCGCCCGGACCGTTTGTGTTTCTGGCGCTCACGCCTCCCGCGCCGCTTCGATAAAGGCCCGAATATTCTGAGTTGAGACACCGGGAGGCATCCCGCCGCCGCAGGAGAGCAGAATCCCCGAACGGTCTTCGACTCCTTCTATCGCGTGGCGTACCGCGCGTCGGACATCGTCGGGGGAACCGGCGGCGAGCACGTCGCGGGGTGGAATGTTGCCCAGCAACGCCACGGACGGCCCGCAGGCGGCGCGCATTTCGGCCAGGGTGTGGTTGTGGCTGAAGTTGAAAAGATTGATACCGATCCCCGCCAGAGAAGGCGCACAGACAAGCCCTTCCGCGTCGTTGTGGAGGAATCGAACCGTGACGTCGAACTCGCCATAGAGACGTTTCAGGTAGGGGGTCACAAATTCCTCGCTCTGGGCGCCGCCGACAAATCCGATGATGTCGTCGAGCAACAGAATGCCGTCAATGGTCGGGAAAGTCTGGATCTGAAGCGCGATCCAGTCGCGTAGAAAGTCAGTAATAATCGTCATCAATTTGTGCGCCCGCGCCGGATCGGTCAGCAGCGCCAGCAGAAACTCGCTGGTGCCCATGAGAAACGAGGCGATGTTCAGGGGTCCGCGCGCCACGGCGAATCGGATGGCATGACCCGCCTCGTGGATGGCCGATTCCTGCCGTTTGAGCCGCGCCAGCACAAACGGTAACAGGCCGTCGGTTCTTACATTCGGCTTGCGGAGACGGTCCACATCCTCGATCGAGTCGAGAATCGGCCCGGCGTGCGGCAGATCGTTCTCGATCCACACGGTCTTGGCGCCAAACGCCGACGGCTCGGTACACATGCCGTACTCGGACCAGAATCCGGGGAGGAAAATGGCTTCCGGAAAGGTCCGAATGGCCTTCAGATTGGCCTCCAACCAGACGGTCTCACTGGCAAAGTAATCCAGGATCGAGCAACCGGCCCAGCCGGGCAGCCACGGGCTGTCTATGATAAACCCCACGGGCGTGGGACGGATGTCACGTCCCTTGACGACCTCGACCAGTGTGTTCCATTGGCGTTCATCCATGTTGCACGTCTCCAGTCCCTTTCGATTCAGAACCACCTGGCCTTCTTATCACCAAAACCCGCCTCCCGCAAGAAGGAACGCATCCCTGTCACCCCTTGTTAATTCCGAAAACTTCCGGATTACCCGGTCGCGCGGAAAGCTTGCGCTGTTGAGCGGTTTCTGTTACAGCTGGAAGTACGATAAGCGGGGGCCTCGACCGCAGGCGCTGAGGGCGTTTCCGCCCGTTCCAGGGCGGGAGAGTCCCCCCCAAATGTTTACCCCGGAGGCCCGAATGTCCGCCCCGAATTCCCTGACTCGATTCTGGATTCCGGCGGCAATTGTGCTGTTCTGGGGCATCATGATGACCAGTCTGCTCAAGGACAGGATTCTGCCGGAACGCATCCGGGCGCGCCAGGCGCTGGTGGATGACGAAGTGTTGGCCACAAAATGGCACGACATCGCCGAATGGTCCTGGATCTCCCGCCAGGGACGCCGTTGTGGCGCCAGCGGCCTGGAAATCGTTCAGGAGAAGCGCCCGAATCTGGAGTGGCGCAACCAGATAACCTACCGGATGGACCAGGTGACGACACTCGATGTCGCGGCGTTCGGCCAGCAACAAACCGTCGTCATAAAAATAGCCGTCCAACTTCGACGCGATTTTCAGGTGGACTGTTTTCGCGCACAGGCAGTCACCCCCCTGCTGACCCTCGAATGCGAAGGATTTGCCGAGGGCAATCGCCTCTATTACCGCTTGAGCAATATCGCGCGCGGCCTGGAACAGACCGCGCAGACTTACGACTATGGCTATCTGGAGGTCGGCAAACAGTCGCTTTCGATGATTGACGCAGTCAAGCCCATGATGGCGCGTCACGGCAACCTGATCGTGGGAGAAACGTATTCGTTCGACACGTTCGACCCCTTCGGGGGCATGAGCATGCAGAAAGCGGTCGTCCGGGTGGCCGGAACGGAAGAAATCCAGGTCGGTAAGACAAAACACGATTGCTTTCGCCTCGAGACAACGGTGGGCGACATCACCCGGAAAACCTGGGTGGATGAGATGGGCCAGACGATCCGGCGGGAAATCCTGATGGGCTACATGGGTGAAACAGCCACCCGGGCCAGAGTCGGGCAGGCCTACCCCGCCATGACGGAGAAAATAACTCTCCCGGAAATAGACCGGGCCGAGTTCAAGACGCAGGCCAAAGAGATCCACCTCACACCCGCCGCGCCGTTGGCGTCGCTACTCGGGGCGTCGATGGATCTTTCGGGAAAGGGGGCCACCGGTACATCGGCCACCACCCCCGAAAAACAAACGACTTCTGAACCCACGCTTCCTCCAGAGAGGACCGGCCATGAGTGAAAACAACTGGGCCATTCAGATCGAAGGCCTCAATAAATGTTACGGCGACGTGGAAGCGGTCCACAACCTGTCGCTCGACATCGCGCGCGGGGAACTCTTCACCTACCTCGGGCCGAATGGGGCCGGAAAAACGACCACCATCAAGGTCCTGACCGGTTTACTGCGCCCCACCCGTGGGCGGGCGCTCATCATGGGCCACGACATCCAGACCGCGCCGGTCGAGGCCAAACGCCACATCGGCTACATCCCCGACCACCCCTATCTGTACGAGAAACTCACGGGGCGCGATTTCTTCACGTTCATTGCGGATCTGTTCGGTCTGCCCCGCAAAACCGCCGAGGCGCGCATGGAAGAGTATTTCTCGATCTTCGGACTCACCGGAGCCGAAGACAAATACATTGAGGACTACTCGCACGGTATGCGGCAGAAACTGGTCTTTTCCGTTTCGCTCATGCACCAGCCCAGTGTCCTCATTGTGGACGAGCCGATGGTGGGCCTGGACCCGCAAAGCGCCCGCACACTCAAAAACCTGTTGCGACGCAAGGCGCGCGAGGAGGGAATGGCCATCTTCCTCTCCACCCACACCCTGTCCGTGGCCGAGGAAGTCGCCGACCGCATCGGGGTCTTGCGCGGCGGGGAACTGGTGTTTCTGGGGACACTCGAGGCGATGCGCGAGCGCGTACTCGAGTTGAGCGGAGGACGCGAAGCGGGCAACCTCGAGGAACTGTTTCTGTTCCTCACCGGCGGCAGCGCCGATGAATCGAACCCGAAAGAGAAGTGACCGGCCATGCGCAATGTGCTCCTGATTCTCCACACCCGCATGAGAATCGTGGACAACCACCTGTCGAACATCCGCCACCACCTGGTGGTGCACCTGGTGGCGTTTCTGCTCATGGTGCTCTTGCTGTTCGTCGGCGGAACGGCGTTCTTCCACTACCTCTTCAGCCGCGTGAGCGAACTCGAGGAATTCGGCGTGATCCTGATGGATCGTCTCGTCGGCATGGTGATGATGACCTTCTTCTCAATGCTGGTCTTCTCGAACCTGATCATTACGCTCTCGACCACCTACATCTCGCGGGAGATCGAGTACTACATGTCGCTGCCGGTCCGGCACGACTCGATCTTCTCGTTCAAACTGATGGAATCGGTCTTTTACAGCTCGTGGGGCTTCGCCATACTGGCGATCCCCTTCTTCCTGTCTTTCGGCCTGGTGCGCGAGGCGTCACTCTGGTTTTACCCCGGCATGTTCCTCCTCATCCTCCCCTTCCTGGTCATTCCCGCCTGCCTCGGGGCCATCCTGACCATGACCCTGTGCGCCTGGTTGCCCGCGCGCCGCACACTCAAGTGGAGCGTGGCTCTGGTCTTTCTGGGCGGGGCGGCCTCGATCGCCATCGTGCGCCTGACCGGCGCCGGGTCGGTTCTGTTCCGCGAGGATCAGCAAAGCTTCACACAGATTCTGTCCATGTTGCAGGTAACCTCGACGCTCTGGTCGCCCCATGCGTGGGTTTCGCAGGGAACGCTAGCGTTGATTCGGGGGCAGTGGAAAGAGTTCGCCTACTGGCTGGCGGTTCTGGTCAGTACGGCCCTGATGCTGATCCAGATCTGCCTCTGGCTGGCGCCCGCCCTGTACTACAAAGGCTGGTGCCTGGCGCGCGATTCCTCCGCGTCGCGTCCCGGAGGTCAGGCGCCGCTGGGAGAACGCATCTTCAACGCCATCGAACGCGGCCTGTCCCCCCTGAAACCCGCGACGCGGGCGCTGGTGCTCAAAGACATGAAAACCTTCTGGCGCGACCCGGCCCAGTGGAGCCAACTCATCATTCTGTTCGGCATTCTGTTCGTCTATACGGCCAACCTCCGGGCGTTCTATTACCAGAGCAGCCCGTCGGCTTTTCTGGTCCATGCCGTCTGGAAGGCCGTGCTCACCCAGTTCAACCTCGGCGCGACCTGCTTCATCCTTTCGATTCTGACGACGCGCTTCGTCTATCCGATGCTGAGCCTCGAGGGCAAGCAGTTCTGGGTCATCGGCCTGGCGCCCGTCCCCCGCACGCGCATCGTGTGGCAGAAATACTGGCTCTGCTGGGTCACCTGCTTCACCCTGACCGAAACGCTCATGCTCTTCTCGAACTGGATCCTGCGCGTGCCCGCTTCGATGTGCCTGCTGTCGTTTTTCACGGTGCTGTGCATCTCGTTCGGGCTGACGAGCCTGTCGGTGGGCCTGGGCGCCACGACCCCGAACTTCCGCGAGGACAACCCGGCCCGCATCGCCAACGGCCTGGGCGGCACACTGAACGTGATCCTCAGCCTTTCCTACATCAGCGCCGTCCTGGTCCTCGAAATCATCCCCATCTACCTGGCCTCGGTCCGCACGCTCTCCCCCACCCACTTCTACCTCTACATCGTGGCGCCGGTCGTGGCGGTCTTCGTCCTCCTCCAGGCCGTCACCATCCTCCTCCCCATGCGCATCGGCCTGCGCCGGTGGAGCCGGATGGAATTCTGAGAGAGGTTCTTCAGGTTTGGGTTGAAATTGAACAAAGAGGGACGCCATAGAAACCTTGGCGCTCTCGAAATATGAGAAGCATGAAAGGCTATAAAAATGATGGATTTCACTCAAAGTACTGCTTGTCAATTCGACGGTTGGGTAATACCTCTTGTCCTTCAAAGCGGTACCGTAAACCATCTTATTTCCAAACACTCCGCATACTATAGCATTTTAATGTTGAGATGCTGTATATCCGCATGACTCAAACCAGCCTGCAGCATCCTGTCGGGTGACGGAAGCCAACACCGTCTGGAGTGCCCCGTGCAAGTCATTCTCGCTACGCGCTTTGGCGCCGCGCAGAAAGGTTTTGACCTTGCTCCACATTTTTTCGATCGGATTGAGATCGGGACTGTAGGGGGGAAGAAACCGGAGCTCTGCCAGAGAATCCTCAATCAATCGCAACGCTTCGGCATCGCCATGCGCAGCAAGATTGTCCAGCACGACAATGTCGCCGGGATTTAAGGTCGGAGCCAGGACATGGCGCACGTAAGCGCGAAAGACCTCGCGATCGGTGGCGCCCGGGACCGACATGCAACAGACGCTTCCATCGTAGCGCAGGGCGCCAATCACGGTGGTGGTACACCAGTGCCCATGAGGGGTGCAATCGTGCAGGCGGCTGCCTCCCCGAATGCGCCCATACAAGCGCGTCATATTGGTTTTGGCCCCGGATTCATCGATAAACACGAGCCGTTGCGGGTCCAGTTGCGGCGGCTCCGTGAGCCATTCGCTGCGCCGCCGTTTCACGTCATCGCGATCTTGTTCTTCGGCCCGCAGCGTTTTTTTTATACCGGTAGCCCAGACGCTTGAGGGCATTGTGAATGGCGACCACGCTGCAGTCTTTCCCGAGTGCCTGGCGCATCTGATTCAACGTGGCATCGGGCCTGGAGTCAACGAAGCGGGTCAATTGCGTCATTCCGTCGGCATCAAGGGCGGGCGGATTGTGGCCGCGCGCTTTGGGCTCGGTCTGGCCGTCCTGACGGTAGTGACGCCACCAGCGTTGAAATGTGGAAAGAGCCACCCCGTAGAGCCGAGCGATCTCGGCCTGAGTTCCGCGGCCTTCTTCATAGGCCGCAAGGGCGCGTTGTCGGATTTGTCCAGAGGCAATAGTCATGTCCAAGTATGGATCATTGCGTACGTCATTTCAACATTAAAATTCTATAGCAGTGCAATATCGCTGTCGCTTGCGTAGATTTTGAGAGAGAGTATGCAATACGGACCGCAATCCCGATTCGGTTCCAGCCCTTGAAGGGGAAGCGGAACCCAACGGGCGGAATCACGCAATCCCCCGAATCTCGCACAGCAGCCAGGACGCCCGAAACCACAACCGCGCCAATCAGGAGATTGGCGATCCCAGGAGGGCGCTTTCTTCACAAACCGCGAAGATTGAAATCTTCGCGGTTTAATTCGGTTGCGGCTTCGCTGCGCCAAGTCCATCCGTGTGCATCTGTGGTTAGAAAACCCGTTTCTTGCAAGCGGCAATCCCTCTTCACGGGTGAGCCGCTCCAGGCTTCTCTCCCGGCGCGCCGGTTGGACACCGGTCAGATCAGTTGCGTCAAACCCGGAATGGCCACTTCGGGCTTGGGCAGGGCGCCCAGTTCGTACTTCTGGGGCGAGAGATCGAGTTTCGAGGAATTGAGCGCCCATTTCCACTGGATGCTGCGGCCCGTGTAGGCGCTCATGCGAACCATGAGGGCCGTCAGGGTGCTCTCGGCGATGCGTCGCCCCTCGTTGAGTTTCTTACCCTCGCGGATGGCCGCGATCTGGTCTGCGTGCTGGATCAGGCATGGCTCGGGCAACTGCCCTTCCCACTGGTAGGGGCTGGCGCCCTTGATCCAGCTGGTGTCCCAGCCCGAGTAGGCGGAGCCTTTTGTGCCGGTCAGGCGCTCGTTGCCGGAGCGGTCCGTCCCGTCAATCTGCGCGCCCAGGTAGGTGACCCGCACGTCGTTGGGGTAGAGCAGTTCGGCGGAGAAATGGTCGTACACATCGCCGAACTTGTCGCCAGTGCGCGCCTGACGTCCGCCGAGCGCGGTCACCACTTCCGGCGTCGCCCCCACCATCCAGTTCATGACGTCCAGTTCGTGGACGTGCATTTCGTCCACAAAGTCGCCCGAGAGCCAGGTGTGGAAGAGCCAGTTGCGGATCTGCCATTCCATGTCGCTCCACTGGGGCTGGCGCTCCGCCGGACCCCAACCGCGCATGGCGTCCCCCATGCGGATACACACGCCGCCGGTGATGTCGCCCAGCGCTCCGTCGCGCAGACGTTTCATCAGTTCGACGCGATGGACCATGCGTCGGGCCTGGGTACCGGCGACGATGGTCAAATTTTTCTGATCGGCCAGATCCGCCGACTCGATGACCGAGCGCACACCGACCGGGTCCACGGCCACCGGTTTTTCGATGAAGGCGTGCTTGCCCGCCGTGACGGCCGCGCGCAGATGCTGCGGACGGAAATGAGGCGGGGTGGTCAGGATCACCAAGTCCACATTCGGGAGTTGTACAATCTTCTGGATCGCATCGAACCCGACGAAACTCGTCTCGGGAGTGACCTTGATGCGGTTCGCGGCTTCCGGTCCGAACGCCTTGCGCAGCTCGTCCAGACAGGAATCGAGCCGGTCCTTGAACACATCGCCCATCGCCACTAGTTCGACACCGGGAGTCGAATTCAAACACATGGTGGTGTCGTGAAGCCCCCTTCCCCCACACCCGACCAGACCCACTCGAATCGTATCGGAACCGGCAGCGGACGCGCGCCCGACCCAGCCGGAGGCCGCCAGGGCCGCCGAAACCGCCGCAGCCGTCTTGATGAACCCTCTGCGTGTCACTCCCGAGGTTTTTCCACTGGTTTTCATGCCTGTTTTTCTCCTTCCACCTGGACGTCAAATCCTGCGTCTGCGAATATGTCTGTGGATAGATAGTCCCAAAACGACAAAAAGTGCAAGTCCTTTTCACCTGCGCGCCAGCCAGGGAAAGGGTCCCTCCTGCCTGTTTTCAGCCCTTCCTTATTCGACACACAGGATTTAGCGGTCTTCCTGTTTTTTCCCCGGAGAAAAATAAAGACAATCCAAAACCGGACCGGGGCTGGCGTCGTTTTTCAGACACCCGCCCCGGTCGAATGTTCCTCAATCCCCTGTCACGCACCCGAACGCGCGGGCGATCAGACCTCCAACTCGCTCCCCGTGATCAGTTTATACACTTCCAGGTAGCGCTGGCGGGTCTGTTCGATGATGTCCTCGGGGATGACCGGCGCCGGAGGGGTCTTGTTCCACCCGGTCCCCACCACCCAGTCGCGCACGAATTGCTTGTCGTAGCTGATCGGGGGCGAATCGGGCCGGTACGAATCGGCCACCATGAACCGCGACGAGTCGGGCGTCAACACCTCGTCAATCAGGATGACGTTCCCGTCCGGCTCGACGCCGAACTCGAACTTCGTGTCGCACAGTGTGATTCCCTTGGTCTGGAGCAATTCGTGGGCGAACTTGTAGAGCGCGATGCTGCGCGAGCGGGCGATCTCGAACACGTCGTGACCGACCAGGTCGGCCGCCGCCGCCTCGGTAATGTTGATGTCGTGGCCTTCAGATTCCTTGGTGGCCGGGGTGAAAATCGGCTCGGGCAGGCGGCTGCGCTGTTTCAGCCCCGAGGGCAGGTTGTGGCCCGAGGCCACCCGTCCGTCGTTCTTCTGGTACTCGGCCCAGGCGGAGCCGTCCAGGTAACCGCGCACGACACACTCGATGGTGAGCGGCGTGGCTTTTTTGCACAGGAGTGAACGCCCCGCGAGTTGGTCGGCGTATTCCTGCGCCGCCGCCGGGAAATCGGCCACGTCGAAACTCACGACATGGTTGGCCGTAACGTCCTTCGCCTGCTCGAACCAGAAACGCGAGATCTGCGTCAGGACGCGCCCCTTGTCCGGCACGCCGTTGGGGAAGACCACGTCGAACGTCGAGATGCGGTCCGACGCGACGAGGAGCAGGTACTCGCCCAGGTCATAAATGTCGCGCACCTTGCCGCGCGCCTTGAGGTTCAGTTTCGGACAATCGGTTTGCAGTAGAGCGGGTTTCATCAGTTTACAGTCTCCTTAACTATTCGGGTGGCCGTTCTCTATTTTCACTCCCACTCGATCGTGCTCGGCGGTTTGCTCGATATGTCGTACACAACGCGGTTGACGCCGCGGATTTCGTTGATGATGCGGTTCGAGGCTCGGCCCAGCACGTCGTAGGGCAGTTTGCACCAGTCCGCCGTCATGCCGTCCACACTCTCGACCGCGCGCAGGGCCAGCACGTGCTCGTAGGTCCGCTCGTCGCCCATGACCCCCACCGCCTTGACCGGCAGCAGGACGCTGAACCCCTGCCAGACGTTGTAGTACTCACCCGATTTCTTGAGTTCGTCAATATAGATGGCGTCGGCCTGACGAAGGATTTCGAGCCGTTTGGGCGTCACTTCGCCCAGAATGCGGATCGCCAGACCGGGGCCGGGGAAGGGGTGGCGCCAAAGGAGTTCCTTGCTCAGGCCGAGCGCCTTGCCCACCTCGCGCACTTCGTCCTTGAACAATTCCTTGAGCGGCTCGACCACGCGGCCTTCCTGAATGAGATCCAGCACTTCCTTCACGCGGTTGTGGTGCGTTTTGATCGTGGCCGACGGCCCCTTGGTCGAAACGCTCTCGATCACGTCCGGGTAAAGCGTCCCCTGCGCGAGCAGATCCGTGGGCTTGAGGTACTGGAAGAACACCTCGATAAAGGTCCGCCCGATGATCTTGCGTTTCTTCTCGGGATCGCTGACGCCCTTGAGCGCCTTGAGAAACTTCGACGCGCAGCGCGCCACCTTGATGTCAATCCCCACCTCGGAGAAACGCTGCTTGACCACCTCGACTTCGTTGAGGCGCAGCACGCCGTTGTCCACAAAGACCGGGATGAGTTTCTTGCCCAGCGCCCGGTGGAGCAACACGGCCAGCACGGTCGAGTCCACACCGCCGCTGACGGCGCACACGACCCGGCGATCCCCCACGTACTCGCGGATCTCCTCGATCGTGCGGTCCACGAAATCGCGCATCCGCCAGTCGGCCTTGCACCCGCAGATGCCCAGGACGAAATTCTTCAAAATCTGGTTGCCGTGCTTGGTGTGGTGGACTTCCGGGTGAAACTGCACACCGTAGATGGGCAGTTTGCTGTGGCGCATGGCCGCCGGGCATGTCGGCGTTTCGCCGATGATCTTGTAATCCTCCGGCAGTTTGGCGACCCGGTCCTGGTGGCTCATCCAGACCTTCTGCTCGGCTTCCAGCCCCTGCCAGAACGGCTCTTTGGCCCCGCCGGCGCAGCGCACGACCGCGTGGCCGAACTCGCGCTTCTCCGAGTGGTCCACCTTGCCGCCCGTCGCCACCGTGATGGCCTGCATGCCGTAACAGATCCCCAGAACGGGGACGCCCAGTTCAAGAATCTTCTTGTTGAGGCGCGGCGCGCCGGGCGCGTAGATGTTGGCCGGCCCGCCGGACAGCACAATCCCCTCGGGTTTGCGCGCGCGCAGTTCGCTCAGGCTGATGTTGTACGGCACAATCTCCGTATAAACATTCAACTGGCGAATCTTGCGGGCGATCAACTGGCTGTACTGCGAGCCGAAATCCAGGACAACAATCATCGGTCTATAGTCTCCTCATCGCGGTCTGGCGTCTTTATAGAACGAGGCGCGATTGGGGAAGAGGCCCCCGCCAATCGCACCTTCGTTTGAACCAACAGATGTAATCGCGCAGGCGGCTCAGTTCTTGGCCATGCCGATGTTCTGCGCCTTCTGAAAGATTTTTCCTTCGGTCTTGATCGCCGGGGCGATCACGATCTCGCACTCCTGGAAGTCGCGAATGGTGCTCGCGCCCATGTAGCCCATGCAGGTCTTCAGCGCGCCGTGCAGGTTCTGCGACCCGTCGTCCATGTGCGCCGGACCCACCAGAATCTCCTCGAGCGTCCCGGTCACGCCCACGCGAACCCGCGTGCCACGCGGCAGGTTCTGGTGTGGAGTCGCCATGCCCCAGTGGTACCCACCCCCGGGCGCTTCCTTGGCGCGGGCGAAGGCCGACCCGACCATCACCGCGTCGGCGCCGCACGCGAACGCCTTGCAGATATCCCCACCGGCCGACATGCCTCCGTCCGTGATGACGGACACGTAGCGGCCGCTGGCCTTCAAATACTTGTCACGCGCCCACGCCGCGTCCACCGTCGCCGTCACCTGCGGCACGCCGACCCCCAGCACGCCACGCGAGGTACAGGCGGCGCCTGGCCCGACGCCGATGAGCAGGGCGTCAATCCCCGTCTCCATCAACTCGAGGTTGACTTCCTGGGTCACGCTGTTGCCCACCATCAGCGGAATGCGCATTTGTTTGCGGAACTCGAAGAAATTGAGCATCTTATAGGCGCTCGAAATGTGGCGCACCGTCGTCACCGTGGACTGCACACAGAAGATGTCGCAGCCGGCTTCCTGGGCGATGGCGCCAAAACGCTCGGCGCGTTGCGGAATGGCCGACACCAGCGCCGTGCCCCCACCCGCCTTGATTTCCTCGACGCGCCTCGAGATCAATTCTTCCTTGATCGGAGGCAGGTACAACTTCTGGAGCAATTCGGTCGCTTTTTCCGGAGTGGCAGCCGCCACTTCCGCCAGCACCTCGGAGGGATCCTCGTAGCGCGTCTGCACGCCTTCGAGGTTGAGCATGGCCACGCCGCCCAACTTGCTCATCGCAACGGCAAACTTCGTGTCCACCACGCCATCCATCGCAGCCGCAATGATCGGAATCGGGATCGTCATGTCGCCGATACGCCAGGAAGTGTCCACCTCGTCGGGATTGATGGTCACGCAACCCGGTACCAGCGCGATTTCGTCGAACCCGTACGACCTGCGAGCCTTGCGGCCCCGCCCAATCCATTCGCCCATGATTTTATACCTCTCCTCTTGATTTTACTTGCGTTATAAAAAACATCAGCATCTTTCGGCGAAACCGAAGCATCCCCGATGACTCCGGCAATGGCTTACTTAATCGCATCCTGCACCACTTGTCAACCTTCGATTTTGGTGCCCGAAAAAATCTGAGCAAAAACCGCACTCCGGAGAAAACGCGCAGGCGCCCGGGGAAAAACCCGCCGCTCCCGACCGCCCAACTCGAACGCCTCCCGACAATAAACAAAGCCGCTCGATGGCTCCTCCCGGCGCACCAACGCACCCGAACGGATCTCCTTATGGCTGCTGCCTTTCGGCCCTGACCCGATTCGGAGACGCCCGTTGCGCGGGCTCCGGAAGGAGCCATCGAGCGGCTCCGCTACACCCACAAGCGGCTCTTTCACCGCTGGGGAAAACATCCTATCGCGCCGAACAACAAACGTCAAACGATTTCGTCCGGGGGATTGCGGGGTATAACTCGTCCTTCTCTCATCCAACCCATCTGTACCCTGTAGTTCCACTTTTTCGCCATGCAAACCCCAAATTCCCCTTCATTGTCCCGCCACCGGCACGGCAACGACACGGAAACCGATATTGTTATCCAAGGCACGGGGCCTTTCATCGGATCGATTCGCAGATCTGCAGCTCTGTGGTTCATTGTACCGACTGCGCCAACTACCACCACGAATCACTCTGGTTATATTCGGCGATTCGCACACCGGATCAACTTGTCTGCCACTTGGATAAGCGGCCTCACAATCTTCACACCACTCCCAAGCGTTACCACTCATGTCGTACAAACCCCATGCGTTTGGTAAACGAGTACCAACCTCCCGTATCCTCCCCCTGCTATTCTCTTCCCCCCAGGCATATTGTTCGTCAAATGCGTTCCCCCAGTAATACGCCGTTTTCGTTCCTGCTCGGCAGGCATACTCCCACTCCGCTTCGGTTGGAAGTCGAAACGTCATATTTTTCTGGAGTTTTGAGAGATACCGGCAAAAATCCTGTGCATCCTCCCACCTTACATCTACGGCCGGCAGTCTCGCTCCCCAGCCGTCCCCGCCCGGTCCCATCATTCTCCCATATTGTCCTCGGGTAACTTCACAGATGCCCAAATAGAAGGGCTTGGTCAGTGTCACTTTGTGACGGGGGCTTTCATCGTACCCCCGATCTTTTTCGCTCTCGGGCGATCCCATCATAAACGACCCGGCAGGAATAAGTTTGAACTGCATACCAATGCAATTGGTGATGATTTCATTTGGGACACGCTTTTTTTGCATGCTTCGGCAGCCGAAAAGCAGCAGAAAAGAAATTGAAAGAGCAAGAATGCTAAAAGACCAGCGCCGCATTTCGCGCCTTCTGAGGTTGATTCTGTTCATCGCCATTTCATTCATCCACCATCTTGGGATACGTACTCCCTCAGTCCTTTCTCCTGATCCGCCATCGGCACAGTAACGGTACACACAAATTCACGAACGGACTTCTCTCAGGGGAAAATGTTCCCACGGCCAGAGTTTGGATCAGGTTGACGATCTCCGATCTATTGTTTCTTCGTAAGAATCTGAACACACAGCACCTGCGGTTGGGTCTGGAACGACGCCTGGATGGCTTCCTTGACGGCGCTTTCCAACTCGGAGACCTTTTTATCCCCGACCGCGGCCTCCTCGAAAGCCACCGTGATCTGGGCCAACTGGCCGTTCCGTTCCAGCCACCCCACCTGCGCCTGAAGCCCCATTTTCTGCTGGATCGCTTCCTGGACCGCCTTCTGTTTGGCCGTCATGTCCTTCATGGTTGTCGCCACATTGCACCCCGAGAGAAGAAGAAAAGCAGAAAACATGAGAACCGAGACAAACCGCATGACACGACCTCCCGCCGCTAAAATGTTCCATCCTTTTGAAAAGGCTCGAGTGGAATCCCAACTGAAGACTTGAAACAGAGCCGACCTGTACCGAATCGCATACGTTCTTCTTGCTTTGTTTGAGCGCGACTCTCTTTTGCCTCAAGGTTCTGTTTCGGTCAAGAGAAATAAATCAGGAAGACGAATTCCCTCTCTTATTCTCGGTCAGACAAAAAGACTTTGGGGGATCGAATCACAGGATGCGGTTCTCCGCGTCTCCGCGCCTCCGCGCGATCATTTTCTCAAACGTCTTTTCTCCCGGCTTGACAGAAACAGAATCCGCAGAGGACGCAGATTCTCGCAGATGAGCGAAAGGAATTCCTTCGCGTTTTTCATCTGCGCCGATCTGCGTCATCTGCGGATAAACGTCGGTTCAAAGAGACAAGACGAAAATGAGAAGACCGGATCACAGAATCAACCGGATAACCGAGAAAGTCCCTCCATCCTGAAGATCCTGTGATCCCGTCTCATTTTTTTCAAATAAACGATACGCAACCCCCACCAAGATCGGCGAATTTCACCGTCTCTCCGCGTTTCCCCCGTTCTCGCTCTCCATCTTTCTTCCCGCGTGGACGACTTCCTCCAGCCGGGGCCAGACCACGCGCAGGAACATCGCGGCGCCGTACCCGGCCAGAAGGGACAGCATCGGGAGGCCCGGCAGAAAGTAGCGCTCCCACAGTTTCGGAACCCCGAACACCAGCAGCAGCGCCAGGAGACCCGAGCAGGCGAGAAAGCGCCGCCGGTCGGGGTCCGTTGAACGGGCCAGCACCGCCAGGGCGTACACGAGCGCCAGCGCGCGCAGCGTGCGGGTGAAAAGCGCGGAACCGGGCAACGCCCCGGTCGGGCAGGTGTCCCAGAACAAGCCCTTGAACGACTCGACCCACAGCGCCACCCGCGCCGTTGTCCACTGCCCCGGCCCCGGTCCCGCCGAATGTCCGAAGATCAGTTTCAACCCCACGAGCGGCTCCTGCCACAGGAGGGGGTTCGTGCCATAGAACAGTGCGGCGGCGATGGCCAGGGCGCCCGCGAACTGGAGCGCGGCGCTTCCCAGCCGTCCCTCCGCGCGTCCGCGCATCGCCAGCCCCAGCGCCACGACGGGCGCCATGAACAACCCATTGACCCGGGTGGCCGCCGCCCATCCCAGGCCGACTCCGACCGCCAGAACGACCGCCCACCCGCGCCGCCGGAATAAGCCCCAGAAGGCCAGCATCGCGCCGAAGGCCATGCAGGCGTCCGTCATCGCCCGGAAGGAACAGACTTCTACGTAGGGGTGCGCCGCGAACCACAGAACCGCCGCGAGCGCCGCCCCCCCGCCGAAGAGCGTCGCGCCCAGGTCCACCAGCAGCAGCGCAGTCAGCATCGTGAAAACCGCCGCCTGCACGCGCGCGGGGTAGTACAGGCGCGGGTCGGGCCACGTGGCCGTGTCCGCCGGATCGCCCAGATTGCCGAACTCGTGCAACTTCACGTCCGGGTTGACTCGCAGAAAGAAATCCACCGGCGCACCGATGAAGAGTTTGCCCAATTGCGGGTTCGGCGCGCCCCATCCGGCGTACTCCTCGAGCCAGAACGCCCCGTTCCAGTCGCCCGCCACCGCGTGCCGCCAGGTTTCGCACCCCACCCAGATCCAGTTCGGCTCGTCGAAATGGTGGTACTCGGGCCGGTAGGAATTGACCGTGAGGAGTGGCGAGAACTGGCACACGGCTAGGACGACCGCCGCCCAGCAGGCCAACCGGGAAAATCCGGTCTGGCCGCCTTTCGGTCCCCGGCGCCACAACCTTGCCACCACCCGCTGGAGCATCGTCACCCTTCCCCCGTTCCACCCGGTTCTTCACGTCACATTCCGTTCCCGAGTAAACCCACCCGCCGCCCGGGAAGTCAAGGGGAATGCGAAATTCGGAGTACGGAATGCGGAATGAAGTCGGCCTGCCGTCCGAAGTTCGACCCCCCTCCCAGGAACTCCTCATTGTCTAGATGACCTTTCGGGTTACTGACACCAACATCCCCCCTCTTCGGACCTTCACACAGATGAGGGAGGCGGTTCTGGAGGTGGCATGGGCGTCCCGCCCATGAAGAGGTTCCGGAATAAAGGGCCAGAAATCCCCGGCCCTGCCGACGAAACGTCGGCAATTCACGGGCGGGACGCCCGTGCCACCTCCGGGCCATCCCCGCTTTTACAGGACGGGGAACTTTCCGTCCCCCCCTAAACGACAACCTCACCATTCGCCGGACAATAGAGGAGTTCCTGGGTCCTCTTCACCCTTTTCAGAAAACTGGAGAAACGACGCCGGCGGGGACGCCGGCGGTACGAATTTCTCGGGCCGGTGGTACAAACCTCTTGGGCCGGCGGGGACGTCGGCGGTACAGGACCGCAAAACCAACGGGAGTCGGCGGTGCAAATCTTTCGGGCCGGTGAGGGGTGTTGGGGGTGTGGAAAAACCGGTTCCCGTTACGGAAAAAAGCCGGGAGTCGAGAGGCGGCGGCTAACCCGGGAGGCAATCTCTGGAAAAAACGAGGAATAGCAAGATTGGATTCTTTCTCCACTTGCCTTCCCCCGAAAACCTGTGTAATCTTCGGACGGGTTTGGGAGGTCACAGGGCCGGGCAAGAGTCTTCATTTTGTTCATCCCGCATTCGATTTTCCAGACTCCGCATTCCACGAGGACGCCGAGAGAGTAGAAATCGCGATGGGTTTTCTGTCCAGGGTCAGTTCCCGTTTCAGTCGCAAGCTGCCGTTGGGCGAATGGCTTCTGCGGGAGAGATTCATCACCCAGGAACAATTGAAAACCGCCCTCGAGGTGCAGCAGCACCAGGGCAAGCGGTTGGGACACCACCTGATTGACTTGGGATACCTGGACGAAAAGGTCTTGTGCCGTTTCCTGGCGGAACATTTCAAGGTGCCCAGTTTGGGCGAAGAGTCCCTCTCTATCAACCCCGCTCTCATGCGGATCATCCCCAAAAGACTCCTGCTCGAACACGAGATCATTCCCCTCAACCGCTCGGGGAACACCCTGACCCTGGTCATGACCGACCCGAGCGACAGCGAAGTGATTCAGGAACTTTCGGAGAGCCTGGGCCTGACCATCCACGCCCTGGTCGCCACGCAATCGGTGGTGTTGAAGAAACTGGGCCAGTATTTTGCCATCGAGGAAATCAGCGCCCAACTGGGTCAGGCCGACGACCACCAGGAAGTGGTGGCCTTTTTCGCGCGCATGAAAGATTACCAGTTCGAGAAACTGCTGGGCGTGGGCGGGTGCGGCATGGTCTGCAAGTGCCAGCAGGTCGCGCTCGACCGGCCCGTGGCCATCAAGACCCTCAAGCGCCAGCTCAGCGCCCTGCCCGGCATGTCCGAGCGATTCAAACGCGAGGGCAAGATTATCGCCCGGCTCACCCACCCCAATATCATCCAGGTTTATGAACAGGGTGAAGACCACGGAGTCTGTTACATCGTCATGCAGTACTTCGAGGGGAAAACTCTCGACGAGTACTGTCGCGACAAGAACATTGTCGAGCGCATCGGTTGCCTGATTCCTGTTTGCGACGCGCTCGATTACGCCTTCAGCCAGGGGGTCGTCCACCGCGACCTGAAACCGGCCAACATCCTCCTGAACGACAAGGGCGAAGTGAAACTGCTCGACTTCGGCATCGCGCAGCTCCAGACTACCGAAGACGACCGCCTGACGATGGCCAACGTGGTCATGGGAACACCCAAGTACATGGCGCCCGAGTGCTTTATCGGCGCCAAGGACGTGGGAACCGAGGCCGACATCTACGCGATGGGGGTCATTGCCTACGAGCTCCTGACCGGCAAGCCCTGTCCGCCGCCTCCGCGGCGTCCCCCCCACACGCTCAACGTCCAGATTCCCACCCTGCTGAGCCAGACCGTTCTGAAGGCGCTGCATCAGGACAAAAACAAGCGCCTGCGTTCGTTCGACCTTTTCAAACGCTCGCTGGCCCTGGCCCGCGCCCACATGCTCATGGGGCAGACGCCCGGCGCTTCGGCGGGATCTTCGATCCTGATGCCCTCGTCGGCGCAAACCATTTCGCAGACTCTGATGTCCGCCTCCACCGTCTTGCGCAACGAACCGGACGCCGCCGCCACCCTCCTGCGCCCGGGCGCCACGCCCGTCCCCCAGCAGACCGCGTTCCGTCCCGAGTCCACCCCGACTCCCCAGACGCCAACGCCCTTGCCCGGCTCGGTCCGGCCCACGCCGCCCCCGACCGCCGTCCCGTTTGTCGCGCCGGGTCAAACCCCGCCGGATCGCCCGCTGGACCTGAAAAGCCTGAGCAGTTTCTATCAGATCGAGCGCACATTGCGCGACGACGGCATCGCCAAGGTGCTCCTGGCGCTGCACCCGCAACTGGGCCGCAAGGTCGTGCTCAAGGAAATCAGTCTGCGCGCCGTGGACCGTCAGGTGCTCGAGCGCCTCGCGGGTATCCAGCACCCGAACATCGGTCAGATTCTCGCTTCGCCCATGACCGACCGCAAAATCATCTTTATTATGGAATACATCGAAGGCGGCTCCCTGGCCGACCGCCAGTCGCCCGGTCTGGCCCAGCCCGAGCAGTACATCACCTGGATTCACGACATGGTCGGCGCGCTCAACACGGCCCGCCAGCGCGGCGCCTACCACGGGCGCCTCCACCCGGGCAATGTCCTCTTCACCTTCTCGCAACAGATCAAACTCGTGGATTTCGGCATTCTGGGCCCCCGCCCGAACGAATACGCCCGCTTCACCCGTCCCGACCTCCACGACCCGTGGAGCGCCGACCTCTACGCCCTGGGCATCCTGTGGTTCGAGATGCTGACGGGCGAGCACTTCCATCCGGCCAAAGATTACGCCGAGAATTTCGACACGGTGCTGCGCAACCCCAAGATCGAGTCCCTCCTGAAAGTCCCCCTCGGACGCCTCTGGGGCATCCCCCGGTTCGGACGCAAGTACGAAAATTACGCCGACATGTTCGACGACCTGCGCTTCATCCGCGAGAAAATCTGCCCCCCCTCCGCCGCCCAGCCCGATACGCCAACGCCGTCCGATCCCGACTCCGACCCGGCCCAGACGGCTTGGGAGGGGTTCCGGAAGGAATAGAGACCCGCAACCACCCATTCAAATGCGACCTCGATCTTTGGGCTGCTCCATCGTCAATTGTGCTCGCATCTGGCACAGCACTTTGGGGATTCTTCGCTTACAGGCCCCTTCAGAACAAATCACCCCTAATCCTCAATGTTTCAATGGGTATCCCATCATTCGACTCTTTTCGGACACCAATGCGACAAAAAATCCCCCACCCCTTCCATTTTCAAAAGGGTGGGGGAAAGAAATTTCCGAAAATCGTTCTCAAAAAACTCGGGGAAAGTGGAGAAAATCGAATCTGCCTGTTCATTTCCTTCAGGCTATTGATCTATTTCTCTTTATCCCCAGACAGTTCTAATCGTCCCAGCGATAGACGGTGACCGCTTTGCGCTCCAAGGTAACATAAAGATATTTGCCATCGGGACTGAAAGTCATCTGGTTCGGGGTGTGGAGGAACTCGGGATCTTTCTCATCGCGCGTCAGAGTCTGAACCGGATTGAGCATTCCCTTGGAGGAGTCGACTGTGAAGCAAACCACCGTATTGGAATCGGAGCCTGAGGCCGCAACTCGTTTACCGTCCCGGGATACCACGATGTCATTTCCGCCCAGGTAGTTCAAGGACCCATTGGGCCCCCCCAGGATTTCCTGAACAATCGACAGTTTTTTATCCTCTCCAACCTTGAAAACGAGAACCGCGCTGTCTCCTCCAAAACGACCCGAGCTGACATACACATATTTTCCATCCGAGCTGCAGGAAACACCAAAAGCCCCGGCCAGTGCGGTGATTCCCGCTTCTTCATCCCGGAGAATCTGCCGAATGTCCATCTTCCCGGACACAACGTCGCGATTCAAAACCACCAGAGAATCCCCCTGCGCGGCGGCCACATAGATGGAATTTCCATCGGGACTCATGGCAATTCCCCGCGCATCCCCGAGACACTGAGCCTCACCCAGATTGGTGTCCACCCATTCCAGTTTTCCAGAATCCGTAATCCTGAATCCCGTCACAGCCGCGCTTCCAGACGCAATCACATACAGGAATTTGGAGTCCGGTGAAAACGCGCAGTGCGTCACGCACGTGAGGGGACGGTCCTTCAGGTCGCTATTCAACACCATGTCCAGCGCCGTGAGAATTCCAGACTCCGGATTCCGGCTGAAGAGAATCACAGAATTGGAATTACAGGAAACCGAGGCCAGATAACGGTTGTCGGGACTGACGCGAACAGACACAGCCCCATTCAGATACCGGAAATCCTGAACGGTCTGGACGATCTGGAGTTCGCCTGTAACGGCATTCCGACTCAAGGAGCCAATCATAGAACCATTGCAACATGCCGAATAAATGAAACGGCCATCCGTACTGCTGGCGGTACTGCAGATCAGATCCATATCCATGGTCAGAATCGTGCCAACCGGCTGCACCGGGCCAGCCACATCTTTCCCCTTGAATGGAGTGAAAACGCCGTAGGGATTCTCCATTTTGCCTGTCCGCTGAACGGTCGCAGGCGATGCCGGCCCTGGCTCCTCCATTTTTTCCGCCTGTTGCGATTCCGGTGTCGCAGGCGGCAGGCTCCCAATGATGAATTCGGTCTTCAGAACGCCGGAATTATTTGTGCTCTTGCCGTACTGATCGTTGATTCCCAGGAACAAAACCCCCGCCTGCTTCGCTTCATAGACACTCTCCTTGCCGATCGTGAAGATTTCGCTCGGTTTCTCAAATGAGGCAATCCTTCCGATCAGGGCGCCTACCGGAGAGTTGGGCCCGCCAATAAAGGGAATCTTGTCATCCACAACCGGAAGCCCGTCAGCGTCCACCGGGGGATATGCATCTGCTGGATCGTATTTCGCGACTCCAGTGGACCGGAAAGCAATCTTGTCGCCAGCTTTGACAGTGTAGCCGGTCGAAATCCACGGTGCGTTTTGCCGTGAGAAGGCGGGAACATCCACGGTGACCAGGGTATTGGGCGCAAGCGCAACCGCCTTCGTGAATGAATCCTCCACAGTCCCCGCTAACTGCCCGGTGGCAACATATTCGGCGAGGGAAGTATCCGCATTATCCGAGGTACGGAGAATGCGCACAAGGATACCGTTGTCCAAAACCCAAAAATGAATGGCTTCCTCCGGGCTTTTCGAAGGCGAGGTTCTGTTGCCTCCTATTAACGAGGCTTCAATATGGTTTGCGTTAAATTTCCCGGCCTCCACCGTGACGACTTCTTTTCCCTTGTGCTCAAATCGGACGGAACGGGAACCTCCCCCTTGGAAATACGGCTCCAGATCGAAGGCCGAAACTTCCCTAACCTCGCCAGCCTCTTTCAATCCCAGTCCACGCAGTGTAATGTTGGCCACGTTGAGGGAATTGTAACAGACCGCATTGGCCGGATAGGACAGACGCGTGGTCTTGGAATTTCCGCTCCTGGTCATGGTGATCCTTTGTCCCGAATTGTATCCCAAATCGTATTGGATCTGGTAGGCAGGCAGACCGTCTGTTGCCGCTGCGGCAACTCGATAACTGGTCAACTGGTTCTGAGGGTTCCCCACCGACATAACGGCATAATTCCTTGCCGCTATCCAACTGACAACGGCAAGGGAACCATCGGGCGCCTGTGTGAGCCAGAGATTTGTTGGCGATCCCAAATAACCATTCCCACTTTTCTGAGCATATCGCCCGCAAAAGAACGGTGTGCCCACCTTCTCTTTATCTATTGAAAGGAATGTATCGAGCGTCTGAGAAAACGTGAATTGTTTTTGCAGAATACTGATTCCCCCCTGGGTCCGGTTGAGATGGGCCACATCGGCCAGATCACCCTTGGAAGAGTCCTGATATTCTTTCTCAAGGCGTTCGGCGAGAAAATCGGAGAGGTTGTCCTGTCGATATGAACGAGCCGGCTGTTTCACGGCAGAAGATGTCGAATTACCGGCCTTCTGGGCTGAGACTCCAGTTGGTAACAGTAACAACATAAGAAACAGGGGTGAGACTGGATGAAACAGAATCCGCTTGATCATTCGCTTCCGGTAATTCATGAACATCTCCTTTTTCCCGATGAGTCTCGGTGTATTGCCCGCAAGGGCTCTATCCTCTTCCAAATGGAAGAGACACATTTGTGTTTATGTCTGGTTAGAGGGTTGGCCCGAACAAACGCACGGACCACAGAGAGTGCATGTAACTTGAGATGGAGACTACGACTAACTATCGAATTCTTACATGTCCCTGTTTTCTATTGCAAGATTTTTCTTATGGATTCTTTTTCCGAAAATTTAATCCTTCAATATTCCTCTCGACTCATCTTCCCCAGAGAAATAAAATATTTCCAAGCCCCTGCACATTGAATAGAGCCCGGTGAGTTGGAAGGCGCTCAAAATTGGCTCTGTCCCCTCCTTTCGGGATATTTCCAGACAATTTCCCATCTTTACGCAGGCTGATTCGCAGCTTTCCTGAAATTTTGACTTTTTGCATATCCGTCCGGAAATCGGGACAGATTCTCTCGAATTGTATCTCTCCGTTCCTGTTTTATCAGGGACCGCAGTAAAATGCAGGGGTCTGAACCTGCCAGACCAGATCTTTCGATTAAATAGACTCCAGGGAAAACAAATCCTTTGCCGACAGAGGCAGAAATGACATGTTTTTCTCCGACGCTTCCCATTCTTCCCCCCGGATTTCGGGAAATTGTCACATCCCCCCTTGATTTTAAATTCTGTTCCCCGTACAATCCTTTCTTTCTGTGGGGTCTTGATCCCTAAGACACCCCTTTCCCGGCCCGTTTTTACCCTTTATTTCCCCCTTCCCGACTTTTCCCCCGACAAATTTCTTGACTACATATGGGACTTCTTGTAGGATTCGCGTCAAGATATTGTACGTAGGGACTGAAGTTCTGGTTTATCAAGGGTTTGAATCAGGCGGAGGCGATCCTACGGCAAGTCTTCCACGGGGCACCAAAGTGACAAGCCGTTTTTTCAGGGAAAAAGGCGTTCCGGGCGCCTGCGAAACATGCGCTCCGGGCCGGAAATCGGCTTGACAGGCCTCTTTGAACGGATCATCCTTGCGTGAAGGATACGCAGATTATGTTTTTCAAACGCATCGAAATGACTGGCTTCAAGTCTTTCGCCACCAAGACGGTGGTGGACTTCAAACCCGGCGTGACGGTGGTGGTGGGGCCGAACGGATGCGGGAAGTCGAATATTTTCGACGCCATCCGGTGGGTTCTGGGCGAGCAGAGCGCGAAAAGCCTGCGCGGGGCGAAGATGGGCGACGTGATTTTCAACGGTTCGGCCACCTACAAGCCCATGGGGTGCGCCCAGATCACCCTCGTCATCAACAACGAGGGGCGGCGTCTCCCGATCGACTTCGCCGAGGTCAGCATCACCCGCCGTCTCTACCGCTCGGGCGAAAGCGAATACCAGATCAACAAGTCGCCCTGCCGTCTGCGCGACATCCAGGAACTTTTCCTCGACACGGGTGTGGGGACCGACTCCTACTCGATCATGGAGCAGGGCCGGGTGGGCGACATTATCAAGAGTCGTCCCGAAGACCGGCGCCTCCTCTTCGAGGAAGCCGCGGGGATCTCGAAATATAAAATCCGCAAGGCCGAAGCGTTGCGCAAACTCGAGCGGACCGAGGGCGACCTGATTCGCCTGGCCGACCGCATCAACGACACGCGCAACCGCCGCAACACGCTGAAACGTCAGGCCGCCAAGGCTCAGCGTTACAAGGAATTGCGCGACGCCGCCGATCTGGTTGAGAAGAAACTGCTGGCCCTCGACCTGGCGCGCATCAACGAGACTCTCGAGGCGGTCGAGAAGGAATACCGCGAGGCGCAGGACGACCTGGCTGTTGTGCGGGCGCAGAACGACTCCGTGCAGGCCCGGCGCGAGGAACTCCAACTCCAAATGCAGATTGCCGACGAGACGTTGCGCGATCTGTCCATGGCGAAACAGGACCAGCAGCAGTACATCAACCAGATCGCGCACGAAATCACGCGCCTGAAATCGCAGGCCGAAGGCGAACGGCGCCGCGCGGACGATATGAACCGCCAGCTGGCCGATCTGGCGCGCAGGCACGACGAATTCTCCTACAACCTGGCCGAGGCGAAGATCGAGGAGACGCGCCTGACCGCCCGCTCGATCGCCCTGCAGGCCAAACAGAACACGCGCCGCGCCCAGTTCGAGCGGCTGCGCTCCGACAGCGCCTCGACCCGCGAGCAGATTTCGTCGCTGCGCAAGAAGATCGAGCAGTCCAACGAAGAAGCGATGCGGCTGCGCAACGAACGCAACCGGCTCCAATTCCAGATCGAAATGGCCAACAAGGCCGTCGAGGAGTTCAACCTCGAAAAGGCCGAGTACGAACAGGAACTCGAACGGCTCACCCATCAGATTGACGAAAGCCGCGGACGGCTCGACCGGCGCGGGAACGATCTGAAGGCCCTTCAGGCCAGCTTCGACCAGGCGCGTCAGGACGCCATTGACGCGGCCCGCGCCCGCGAGGTGCTTCAGGGCGAGCACCGCAAGGCCGAGCGCGAACTGCACGAATCGGCTTCGCGGCTCAAGGCGCTCGAACGGCTGGCCAAGGATTACGCCGGGTACTTCGAGGGCGTCAAAGCCATCATGCTCGCGTCGGAGAACCACCTGCTCGACGGCGTCATCGGCGTGGTGCCCGAACTGATTCAGGCGACCGATTCCTCCAACGACCTGGCGATCGAAGTGGCGCTGGGCAACCACGTGCAGAACGTCGTGATGCGTTCGGCTCAGGACTCAAAGCGGGCGATTCAGTACCTGCGGACCGAGAACATGGGCCAGGCGACCTTCCTGCCGCTCGATCTGCTCCAGACGCGCGAATTGGGGGACAACCTCCAGAAAGTGCTCTATCGGCCCGGCGTCGTGGGGTTGGCCTCGAAACTGGTTTCGTACGACCGCTACATCGAGCGTTCGGTCGAGTTCCTGCTGGGCCGCACGATTATTACCGAAAACATTGACGTCACGCTGCAACTGATGCGCGAGGGGATGCGCACGCGTTACGTGACGCTCGACGGCCAGCTCACGTCGCCCGAAGGTGTGATGACGGGTGGAAGCAACCGCGGGCGTTCGCAGATCATCACGCGTCAGCGCGAGATCACGGATCTGGGCCAGTCGGTGCGGGAATTGGAAGAAAAGGAAAAAGACCTGGCGCACCGCATTTCCAAGCGCGAAACCGCGATGGTGGACTTGCAGGCGAAGGGCGAACTGATCCGCAATCAGATCGCCGAGTTGCGCCTCGAATTGGGCAACGGCGAGACGCAACTGGCCGGGCTGCGCGAAACGCGCGACGAGCGCCTGCGCCGTTACGAAGATCTGAAATCCAAGGCCGAGTCGAGCGAAACCACAACCGAGGCCCACATCCAGTCGCTCGAGGCGTGCGACAAGACGCTCGAGGCGCTCGAGGCGTTCCTTGAAACGCAGCGCGCCGAAATGGCGCTGATGGAAGAAGCGGTTTACGAGCGCAACACCGAAGTGGACCGCATGAACACGCATGTCAACGAGGCGGACAAGGAAATTCTGCGCCTCGACCAGCAGCGTGAGCACCTGCGCGAGCGCGCCGCGAGCTTTGCCGCCGAACGCCTGAGCGTGAGCCGCAGCGATGCGGCCATCCGCCTCGAGCAGCAGCGCAGCCGCGACGAAGCGGATCGTTACGACGAACAGGCGCAGCGCATCGTCGAGGAAAAGGCGGAACTTGAAACCGAGTTGGCCACCGTCGCAGAACAGTGTGCCGAAGCGGCCCGCGAGAAGGAAGCCGCCCTCCAGGCCATGCGCGCCGAAGGCGACCACTCGCAGCGCCTGATGAGCGAACTGACCCGCGCCACCAACCGCTATGAAGAAGCGCAGGCCAGCCACCTGAACATCCAGAGCGACCTCAAGCGCCTGCACGAGCGCGCCAACGACCGCTTCGAACGCGATTTGAGCGAACTGACCGCCGAGGTCGGTGAAGTCGAGGAAACGCGCGGGGACCTTTCCCGGGAACTTCAACACCTGCGCGTCGAACTGAACCGTATGGGGGACAACATCAACCTGGGCGCGCTGGTCGAGTATCAGGAGACCGAGGAACGCTACCAGTTCCTGACTGCGCAGGAAAAAGACCTCATGGACGCGCGCGACTCGTTGCGCGAGACCATTTCGACCATCGACAAGACGTCGAGCAAACTGTTTGCCGAAGCCTTCGAGCAGATTCGTCAGAACTTCATGGTGGTATACCGCCAGTTGTTCGGCGGCGGTAAAGCCGATCTGCGCCTGCTTGAAGTCGAGGACGGAGACGCCCTGCTCGATGGCGGCATCGAAATCGTGTGTCAGCCTCCGGGTAAGAAGCTCCAGAACATCAGCCTTCTGTCGGGTGGCGAGCAGGCTCTCACCGCGGTTTCGCTCATGTTCTCGATCTTCCTCTACAAACCCAGTCCGTTCTGTATCATGGACGAAATTGACGCGCCCCTCGACGACAACAACGTTCTGCGCTTCCGCAACATGTTGCGCGAGTTTGCCAAGGGCACGCAGTTCATCATCATCACGCACAACAAGATCACGATGGAACTGGCCGACACGATCTATGGCATCACCATGCAGGAAACGGGCGTCTCGAGTCTGGTTTCGGTGGCCTTCGAGCAGGTGGACAACCTCCACGCGCAGACCGCTTCGTAGGGGTGACGGGCGCTCGAGTTCTGGTATTAATTTTCAGGGGGCGGCAACAGCGGTACCGGTTGAGAAAAGCAGGGGCCTTCAGGGGCCCCTGCCTCACAGGCGGAATATCCGTCTTGCATCAACCGCAGGTTGATTGTCCGTTTCTCCAATTCACAGCCACAGGGAATCTCCGCTATGACCGACCTCAACCCCGATTGTCTCAGCATTCTCTTGTGCGACATGGTGATCGAAGACAAACGCACCAACAAGAAAAGCCTGATCGGCACCTTCAACGATATCCTGGCGGCCAGTATCCCCACTTCGCACCCCTGCATGTACCTGATCGTTTCTCTGACAAATTGTCGTCACGAACACGACCTGCAAATTGAAATTTCGCGTTTCACCCCCGAGTCGGGCACCGAAAGCCTTCTCCGGTTAGGCGGTAAGGTTCACGCCAAGAACCCGCTCCAAGTGATTGACCTGGTCTTCGAACTGCACGGCCTCCCTCTGAAAGGATACGGTTGCCACACGATAGACCTGACGGTGCTGCCGAGCGGCGAACGGATCGGTCAGCGTTCGTTCTACGTCCGCCAGATGCCCTCGCCCCAGTCGCCGGAAGAATAAACAAAACCGGGAAACAGGGGGCAAAGTCTTATGCCGTTGCCCCCAGGAATCTTCCTCATCTGTCAAGCAATGATTCGGTGACGGTTCAAGTTTCCTTCACGACTTTTTATTTCAACCTAAAGATTGCAGTTGAGCGCCAACGGCGTGATCTTATACCCGCCTGGGGCAAGCGTAGCGTCGCCCCAGGAGAGGTGTCCCTTTTTCTCATAAGGGCTGAAGGCCCGAACTATGAAATGGGGCAAAACGGCTGAATAGAGCGTGGCACTCGCCCTTGCGGAAATAAACCCATCGGTTTTCACGGGGCTATGCCCCAGGCTGGTATAAATCCGCGCCGTTGGCGCTTTCCCCCGCATTTCTCTTTCTTCCGACGTCTTTCTTCTCTTCCCGGAACTCACCCTCCGGGAGTCTTGAGTCCTCCTGATCCCAAACGACTTGTTCGTACTACTATCATGCAAAATCTACGCAAGCCGCGACGATTTTCAGCCACAAAAATGCACAAAAGGCACAGGCAGGGAAATATTTACAGTTTTTGTGACTTTTGTGCCTCATGTGGCTGACAACAAACGGTCTCCGCGTCCCTGCGTCTCTGCGCGATTATTCTTTTCATCCCCGTTCTCTCGGGTTTTCGCGTCTCCCCACGGTAGCAGGCCTCGCGCTCTGGGCGGACACACAGGTCCGCCCCTACGGATGGGTTGCGGCTTCGCTGCGCCAGGAAACTGCGGTATTCAAAGCCACGGACGCGCCGGTGGTTTGGGCGTTTTCGAGAAAATGCGCAATTCCTTCACCTCGTGCATACCCGGATTGCGCAAAAAATGCGCAATCCGGGTGTGCAGGAGGTGACGCTACAAGAAACGCATCCACGGGGGCGCCCCTGCCCCCCCGATTTTCTGTGCTCTTTCGGGCATTTTTGAGACCCGTGTGCGAGGACGGTCTCTCCTTTTTTTCTTCCTTGTCTGGACCGAAGAGGCTGTTTTCATATCGGGTTCGCTGGCATATAAGTTGCAAACGCTCTTGAGGTTAGCCGGTTCTCCGGGCTTGCCGGACCGGCGGCATGGGGGAGTTGTGTGTTTTCGCTTTCCACGCGATTTGAACACGCTCCGTTCCCTCCAGTCCACTCATCTTTTTCCGGAAAAGGCGTCAACCATGCAACAGGACATCCAACAGACGTGGCAACAACTTCAAGATCAGATTTCCGTTGGCCAATTGCCTTCCTCGCTGCCGCTGGGGTTGTACTTGGCGCTCGGGGGCTTTCTGGGGCTTTACATCCGGTTTCTGTACAATCGGTGCAGTTCCTCGCCTTCGGATTCCGAGTCGCTCTCGCGGGTGTTTCCGTTGCTGACCCTGGCCACCATCGGCGTGATCGCGGTGGTCAAGTCCTCGGTCGCGTTGTCGCTGGGTCTGGTGGGGGCGCTTTCCATCGTGCGGTTCCGCGCGGCCATTAAGGACCCGGAAGAACTGATTTACCTCTTCCTCTGCATCGCGGTGGGATTGGCCCTCGGCGCCGAGCAGCCGCTCATCGCGCTGGTCGTGGTTCTGGTCTCGTCCGTCTTTATCGTTTCGATCCACTTGATGGGCCGTAACCGGCGTAAGCAGAACATTCTGGTGACCATCACCGGGGAAACCGAACCCCACTTCAACGACCCGGCTTCGGGCGTGTTCGCGGCGGTCGAGGAAACGGTCGGTCAATTTTCCCTGCAGCGCCTCGATATCTCGAACGGGCGCAGTCAGGTTCGCATCACCCTGCGCCCCATGAAACCCCGTGAGACGGCCGAGGTGATCGCCAAACTGAAAACCCGGCTTCCCGATTGTGAGTTCTCCTACGTGAACATCACCTCGACCCTGTAATCTTCGGGAGAATAGCCATGAGTCTGACAGGAACGATACCCGTGGCTTCTTCCTTCCGTCTCCTCGACGGGGAAGGCGCTCCGCGCAAGGATCTGATTTCCCGCGTGGAAATCAAATTTCCCCTGCACCGTCCCGATATCGGAAAATTGCGCCGTATTCTGGAAACAAACTGTAGCCGGATGGCGTACAATGAAACCGTTTCGACGGTGCGCAGCGTTTATTTCGACGACCACCGTCTTTCCTCCTGTTACGCCAACCTGCATGGGGTGGGCCAACGGCGCAAAGCGCGCGTCCGCTGGTACGACACCCTCACGCCCGGCAACGAATTTTTCTTTGAAATCAAGTGGCGCAGAAACCGCGTGACCGGCAAGCACCGTTTCCACGTGCAGGCGCCCGAGCCTTTGACAGAACTGCCCTACCGCACCCTGCTCAATGGCCTGGCCCACACCCTGCCCGAGCAACACCGGGCCACATTGGGCGCTTTCTCCGACCCCACCGTTCTGGTCGAGTACAAGCGCGAGCATTTCATCTCGCCCGACGAGGCCCTGCGCGTCACGCTCGACTACGACGTGGTCTATTACGATCAGTCGGGCCGGCATTCGTTGTCCACCCGGTTTGGCGCCCCGATGGACCACCTGGTGGTGATCGAGGGGAAAGCGCCGGTGGGCCGCGAGAGCGAACTGGCGGCCCTGCTTTACCCGCTCGCGCTTCGGGCGCGGCGCTGCTCGAAATACGTACATGGATGCGAAGCGTTGGGTTTGATCGCGCCGGGAAACTGAAACCGCAATTCTGGAGAATCGCATGCCCCCCCGTGAACCGGTACGGTATTGGAAGATCCTGGGCGTGAGCCTGGCGGCATTGGCCCTGTTGTTACTGGCCGAAATCGTTGTCCGGGGCTATTTCGGCGAAGCCCGCCCCCAGGTGGTCATCAACGAGATCTTTTACCACGCGCCCAACAACGAAAACGCCCTCGAGTATGTCGAGCTCTACAACGCCTCGGATCGCGCCGTGGACCTGAGCGGATGGGCCTTTCTCAAGGGGATTCAGTACAAGTTCCCCGAGGGGAGTTCCCTGGACGCGGGCCGCTATCTGGTGGTTTGCCGGGATACGGCGGTTTTCAAAAACTTTTACCCAGTCGAGCCTCTCGGGCAATTCACCGGCACCCTGAAGAACAAGGGGGAACGCCTCGAACTGGCCGACCGGCACGGGAAGCGTGTGGACAGCGTCAAGTTTGACAATCGCCCCCCCTGGCCGCTCAGTCCGGACGGGGTGTCCGCTTCGCTTGAACGCATCTGCCCCCAGGTTTCGGGAGAGCGGTGGGACAACTGGGGCCCTTCCATCATGCCGCTGGACGAAACGTATCCGGCGGGAACCCCCGGCGAAGAGAACACCTGTTTCCGCAAAACCCTTCCTCCCGCCGTGGCCTCGGTCACGTTCGCGCCCGAAATTCCAGCGCCCGACGAACCGATCCGCGTCGAGGCGTATGCCCACCGGATGGCCCACCCGGAATTGCTCTATCGGATCGCGGGACCGGGAGTCGAATCTGAAGAGACGCGCATTCCCATGGAATGGCAGGGGACGTGTTTTGTGGCCACGATTCCGGGTCAGGATGCCGGGATGCTGGTCCGGTTTCGAATCCAGACGAAGAGTGAAGCCGGCGACACGCGGTTTTCCCCGGCGGAGGACGACCTGCGCCCCGCTTTTTCCGCCTACGTGACCGGCCCGATCGAGGTGGGCAAAATCCCCGTCGGACTGATTATCAACGTGGGCGAAGCGGAATGCAAGGCGGCGCGCGAACAACGGAACCAACCGGTCGGCGGCTTATTCGGTTTCGGTGGACCGGGCGGGTTCGGGGGACCGCCTCCGAATTTCCAACCGGGTGAAAACTCCGATTCTCCGTCTCCCGATGGAGCCCGAGTGGCTTCTGGCGATCCCGACGATTTTGAGGGTCCCGGCGGGCCTGGTCGCCCCGATGGGTTTGGGGGGACGCCTCCGAATTCCCGTCGGGAAGAAAACCCCGATTCTCCCTCTCAGGAGGGTTCCGGCCCGGGTATGGCTGGACCTCGTCCTGACCTTTCCCAGGGAGAAAATCCAAATTCCCCCCCCGGGGAACGTTCGGTCTTGGGAATGGGTGAGCCGTCCCCAGACTCAAGCCCGGGCGGTTTCCCCTTCCCGGGGGGGGGATTTGGGGGGCCACCGGGCGGGTTTTTCAGTGTGGTGCCCAAACCCGCTCAGCCTCCTCAGGGGCGCTCCGCCTTTGTCTATGTGGACCCCGCCACGAAGAAGGTCGAGTTGTTCGACTTCGTCAACATCTCCCTGCGCAAGGGAGGGCGGAAGGTTCGGTTCCATCAGGACCGACTGCTCCGCGGCATGAAAACCGTCAATATGACCTATGAGGGGGAGGTGCGCATTCCACTGACGGAAACGGCGGGATTCGAACTCTTCCGCCGGGCGGGGGCCTATTCTCTCCGGACGGATTTCATCCGCCTGACCACCGACGGAGAACTCGACGGGTACCAGCTGCTCTTCGAGCAGCCGAACCGCTCCTTCCTCGCTCAGAACAAGATCAACAACCGCGGCGACCTGTTCAAAATGAACTGGCGCGGGGAGGGGCTGGAAGGCCGCCACGAAAAGCGGACCAACCCGGCCACGGGCTACGCGGACCTGAAACAGCTGGTCGAGGCGCTCGAATCCACAAAGGGCGAGGAACAGTGGAAGGTCATCGAGCAAAACTTCGACGTTCCCCAGGCGGTCAACTACTTTGCCGTCAGCACGCTCCTGTCGCACTGGGATGGGTTCTTCAACAACTACTACCCCTACCACGACCTCGAGGGGAGCGGAAAATGGATTCTGTTCCCGTGGGATCTGGATAACACCAGCGGGTATTACATGGGCCTGGAAGAGGGCGAGGTTTTCTACAACATGCCCCTGACGTTCGGGATGGAAGGCGATCAGAACCCGCAGGGCGACATGGGTGAGTTGGGAATGCCGATGTTCTGGTGGCGTCCGGGCGGTTTCTTCTCGCGCCCGCTTCTGGCCAACCCGCACTTCCGGCCCCTGTTCCTGAAGCGCCTGAAAGAACTCTGTACCGACGTCTTTGTCGAGGAGAAGTTCTTCCCCGTCTTCGACGAAATGCGCGAGCGCCTGGCCGACGAGGTGGTCGTGCGGGCAAAAGCCGAAAAACAGGACCCGGAATTCGCCCTCGAACGCCTCGATTATCGCCTCTTCCTTCTCAAGGAGCACCTCACCAAACGCCGTCAGTTTATCCTTCAACAGGACGAAATCAAAGCGCTGGGGGAATAGGGACAGAAAGAACCGCGAAAGGCGCGAAAATCGCGAACACGAAAAGGACGAACGACGCGAGAGCCCGATTTACATCGGTTTTTTAGCGTCGTTTGCGCTTTTCGCGGTTCAGTCTTTGTTCGAGGATGGTCTTCGCCGGAGTTTTTGGACCACGTGATCGGACGACAATACCCAATCCAATCTACTTGTATTCCAGAGGAAAGTAAGAGATCAGGCAAATGGATCACGAGGTCTATCAATGTGTTTCTGTAAACGCGCGTTTATTGTCCGGAACAAGGTTTCGAAACGCTGAGTACATTCCTCTGTCACAATTGATGCAGGGTCGTTTGCCATTTTCTGAAGTAAGAGTCGAGTGGGCCTTGTCTTGTGGAACTCAATATCCAAGTTCGTTAAACCGGTTTCTATACGTTTAGCGATGCGAGGGATTTTAGGGTTTAGGGACAACTGTTTTCCCTTGAGTTCTTTTGTGTAACTTTCACGCACTAATTTTTCATACACGACAGGATCAAGGAGATCCTCTATGTCGGCTTCCTTGGGCGCAGGATTTCCGAACGCCTCTGATACAAAGACCACATTATGGTCTTTGATGAGTTTACTTCTCACAAGATCATCCTTGGTATTCTTCGAATCCTTCTCTTCATCAAGTAATACCAAGACGTTCAGTTGCTCTGATGAGAGCAAAGCAACCATGTAGGAAACTTTTTGTGCTCCACCCGCCGGTGTTATCGTTAAATCTGAGTGTAGAGCCGTTTTCCCTGTTTCTGACAGATATGTGGATATTGTACTGAGTATCCAGAAATCTGTCACGCCTTCAACGACAAGATTGTTTGGGCCAACGAAAAGACTCTGTGCGAGATTGTAACCAAGAGCAGCTTGTAAGGGGAACAGCGTCTTTGAATCCCCCGTGGGATCATTGGTGACGGTCGTTCCCCTATCTTGTGCGATATTTACAGTCCGTATTGAGTCGAGAGCATGAGTTGGAACCATGAATGGTGAGTGCGTTGTGTAGATTATCTGGTTCCTAAAGTCTTTCTCCAAGTGCCCAAGTAGGTCAGATTGAGATTTCGCGTGCAGATACAACCCAGGTTCATCAAGGAGAAGAATCGCTTTTTCAGATGGTCCACCCTTAGTATCAGCCGAAAAGGTTATGAAGAATGAGAAGAACCACTGAAGTCCCCGACTACGTTCATTGAGGTTGACTTCGACATCGTATTCTGAGTTTGGATCGGAGATAAAAGTATCAAGATAGTTTGAATCTATATTAAAACGGACTTTGAGGGGACGATCCGTCCACAATCGTTTGATCTCTTTAGTTATGACAGAACTAGCACGATTCACTAGATGATTCCGTTTTTCCGGCTCATTTTGGCTTAATAGTTGCTGCAGCTCCTGTGGATCTATCCCTGCAACTTTACACATTTTCTCAAAATTCCGATCAGATTCTTTCGTATACTCATCAACGGAATGCTGATTTTGTCTATGTTGCAAATACTGAGCAATATCTTGGTGCCCTCTTAGCTGCGGATATTCATCTAAGAAAACAAAAATGGGCATTTTATTGACGGCCCATTCACTCGCCTTTTTTTGGGCTTCCTTGTCATTCGCGATTGATGCCGCAAGGTCTTCAAGATCAGAAACAATAACATCTTGTCTTTCAGACAATTCAACATCTGCAGCGGCCAAGCCTCTTCGTAGGTTTCTTAGTCCGACGACGGCGTTCTGAGCCCACTTTATCTTATCTGCTGTCATAGTGAGTTCTTGTTCAAAGGTCTCTGCAGACAGATCAAGTTGTTCTCTTGTTTCCCCTTCAACCTTCTCTGCAGCAGCCTGTACAGATGCGACTATCTTTTTTATCTTGTTTTTAATGTCCGACTCAGAGAAACTCAACTCAGTCAACTCATGGAAATCTACATAATATTTCGTGTCGTAATTACGGGCTATCTCGATATGGGTAACTTCATTGGCTCTTGGAAGTATTTCTGTCAGTTCGTTCCTTTCATCTTCATCAAGACTCCAACGAGATCTAACGACAGGAGTATTGTCGTTACATTCATTCAAATGACAATGTCTGGGGAAATCTTTTACCGGAACGAGTTTTTGGATACCAATAGCAGGCTTCAAACTATATAGGGCACGGAGCAAATTGGATTTCCCACTCTCATTGCGACCTAGTAACGCTGTTATCTGAGAAACATTGACTTCACCGCTGTCGTTAATAGACCGGAAATTTGTTATTCTAAATGAGACTAAGCGCATAGCATCTTCCTGTCATTCGAATTGAAACAAGAGAGAGAGCATTCACCGTCTTCATGGAATTCCCTGATTCGTGGGATACGAACAGGTTGGCACTTCTTCAGACCAATGGGAATCCATCTCCGTCCAACATTTCTTACTTGGCCAGTCTGAGCCAATTTTAACAAACTATTGTCCCCAAATCGTTTCCCTAATTCAAGGACGAAATGAACAAAAGTAAGTTCTCTTTACAATTCCCATTCCATCTCTTGACGGGTCTATAGATCTTGTTTTGGACTCAATGCCTGAGAACTTTCCAGAAAATCAAAACACCTAATGATTTCTTCAGAGTTCCACCTTCAACAGCCGTCCCCAAGATCATTCCTTCCCCTCTTCCGCGATCCAGTCCAGGCCGAACCGGGTGAAGGTGATGCGTTCATACGGAGTCTTGTCGCCGCGTTCGTAGAGGATTCCGGCTTCGCCGCCTCCGAGGGGACAGAGGGACGAGTAGGCGGCGGGGCCTTCATGCAACAACCGCGACACCGGCCAGGAGCGGCCTCCGTCGCGGCTGAGGCGGACGGTCAGGCGGATGCGCTTCGGGTCGGCGGGGTTCGAGAAGAGCAGTTCGTCGCCGGCCTCGTTCCAGCGACGGGTGGTGACTAGGCTGGCCTGGCAGACCGGTTCGACCAGAGTCTCGTCGAACGCGACAGCAGACCAGTTCAACCCTCCGTCGGCGCTTTTCGCGACCGCTCGGCGGGAGCGGCCGTAGTTGTTGCGCATGTTCAGGAGCAGCGAGCCGTCCTGGAGTTCGGCGACGGCGCTCTCGTTGGTTTTGTCCTCGGCGATTCCGCCGATCTTCCAGGTTTTTCCGCGGTCATCGCTGTAGAGGACGTGCGAGTGGTATCGCTCGGTCCCCTCGGTCTTTGTCTTGTGGTCGCAGGGGATGACGAGCCGCCCGCCGCGCAGCTGGATGCCGTTGCCGGGGCCGGTGGCGTACCAGGTCCACTCGGGCCGTTTGACGGTCTGCGTGATTTCGACCGGTTTCTCCCAGCTCGCTCCGTCATCCGATGATTGGGTGACAAAGACCCGGCGGGAGTCCTCACCGAAGCCCGGTTGAATCTGGTCTTCCCTCTGACGGCCCGCGTTCCAGGTCATCAGGAGCCAGACGATTCCGGTCTCGCGATCCACAACCGGGCAGGGGTTGCCGCAGGTGTTGGGGCCGTCGTCCCAGACCGTCTGGACGGGCGACCAGGTTGCGCCGCCGTCGAGGGAGCGCCGCAGGAGCAGGTCGATGTCCCCGGCGTCGGAGGAACCGCTCTTGCGCCCCTCACAGAAAGCCAGCAGCGCGCCCTGCCGGGTCTCGATCAGCGACGGGATGCGGTAGGTGTGGTACCCCCCTTCGCCCGCGCGAAAGAGGTCCACCTGTTTGATCTCGGCGGCTGTCGCGCCGAACGAGAGCAAGAGGAGGAGGGGTGCGATCCAGTGCGTTCTTATACTCGGTCGTTTCGGGGTCATTGTGTTGCGCCTTCCTTGTGGAAAAGTCACTTGAAGACACTCTACAGAAAATCGGACAGGATCACAGGATTTTCTGAATATGAGAAACGAAGGGAACCTCATCCTGTAAATCCTGTGATCCCGTCTGATTTTCATGCCTTTAGCCATTCCCTGTTCGGGTTTTTCCGGACCTAAATTTTCTCCAAACCATTTCCCTCTCCCAGATCCCAAAGATGACTGACGGCTTGTTGTGGAAGATTCTTTGGCTCTTTTCCCCGGACATCTGACCCAGCGGGTGTCATCCTCTCACGAGATGGAATTTTTCGTCTCGGGGAGCAGGGAAAAGCCGGGGAGGTGGAAAAAGTAAAATGAATCTCCCGTTTTCTCTGGGAGGGTTTGGCTGTTTCTTCCGTTCGCGGGCGCCTCGATTCGGTCCCATTCGGGGGGCAGGAGTTCAAGACGCCCGTTGTCGCCCCGGATCAGCCAGGTTTCGCCGGGCCGCATGTTGACCACCCGATCCACCCGTCCGGTTTTGAAAAAGACGGACACAAGATGCGTTCCCTCCGGCACGGAGCGGTTGACGGGACGCAGGTACATCCGTTCATCGAGCATGATGGGGCGATCGCCGGAGATTCCCAGATTTTTGAACAGGATGGTCCCGCGGCCGTGGTGCGCTCGATCCGCAAACACGGCAGGGCGCGTGATCCAGAGATACACATTGAACCCCAGAATCAGACCCACCCACAAGGCGCGTCCGCGCCAGGTCATGACGTGGCGCGCCACCGCCACGACGGCAATCACCCACGGGAAACTGAACAGGTCGAAATCGCGGTCGCCCATCTCGGGGTTCCAGATGGCGTAGAACCCCATGTAACAGAGGAAGTAGGCGAGCAGGTAGAGCGTGAACCGGTCGCGGCGTCCGGGGAAAAGTTCCCGCGCAAACAGCCCGTAAGCCAGGAACCCGGCCACTCCGCCATTCCAGACCAGGAACCAGAACTTCACCTTCAGGTGTTCGTCCGTGAAAACGACCCAGGGGTTGGCGAGGAGTTTATCGAGCGGACAGATGAAATGCGGACCGACCACTTCACCATAGCCCCAATCCAGTGGGCCATAGACCGCGAACCAGAACAGCGCGCCCGGCAACGCCGCCTTGAGCGCTTCTCGCGCTTGCGAAAGTCCCAGTTTCTGCCGATGCACCTCGATCAAGGCGATCGGAAACACCGCAGGCAATAGAAAGATCGCCGAGAGGTGGAACGTCATCATCAGGCACCAGGACAGGACGACGGTCCAGGGTTTCCATTTTCCGGTGACGGTTCGTTCCAGCGCCAGCAGATGGAAGCACAACGCCGCCACCGGTTGCGCGTAGGTCTCGATGTGGCCGTAGAACAGGGTTGTGAATCCCGCCGTGGCCACCAGGGCGAACGACCAGGCGGCATGGGGCCGTCCCCGAAACAGACGCCAGGCACACAACAGGCTCAGTGAACCGGCCAGGCAGGAAACCGCGTTGATGGCCATCAGGGCGTTCCAGCCCCAGAGCCGGTGGGTGATCTGAAACATCAGCTGCATGCACCCGAACGAAAACATCTGGCGCTTGCGCCACCAGAGGCCGAAATTGATTTCCCGCTCCCATTGCTCCGAGTCGCCTCCCGTCCACTGGATCGAGCGCCAGTACCAGAACCAGGCGAACGAGACAACCGGGATCAGAATCCAGAGCCAGGATTCCCAGGTCAGCCCGAGCCAGCGGCGTCCGGGTTCAGGAACCGGGTTCTGGATCGTGCTGGAACAGGAGGAGGAAGAGGCAGTGGAGAGAATCGGTTGATCGAGCATGACACTCCGTGACCAAGAAAACAGGGTTTACAAGATTCGATCAAGATTCTTGTAAACCCTGTTTCTCATACCCCAAAGAAAGAATCAAAGGCGTATCTACATCTCCTCGCGTTTACATCTTCTGGTACTTCGGTCCGTCGCCGCCTTCCGGGGGCGCCCAGCGGATGTTGCGCAGCGGGTCTTTGATCTCGCAGGTCTTGCAATGCACGCAGTTCGAGAAATTCACCTGAATCCCCTCGAACTGGCCGTTGGCGCCGAGGTTTTCCTCATAGACCTTGGCCGGGCAGAAGCGCGTGCAGGGCGCCGCGAACCGCTGGTAGCAATCGCGGCATTTTGTCGGGTCCAGGATCTTGCAGTGCACCGGCTGTTCCTCGCGGTGGATCGAACCGCTCTTGTACACGTCCGTCAACAGGTCGAGATAGATCGTTTCGTCTGTCGGCGTTTTGGCCGTGGCCTTTCCGGCGGTTGCGGGACGCAACCCCTCGAAGTCGGCGGGCATCTTCTTGCGCCCGCCGGGCAGCGCGCCGCCGGTGGCCATGTGGACGCCGGTCAGCAGCATTCCCGGGATCATGCCGTCGTGGAATCCCTGGCGGAAATTGCGCACCTTGCGCATTTCCTCACCGGCCCACGAGGCCTCGAAGTCGGCCCGGTAGTCGAGCGCCGCCGCCGAGAAATCGTCCGACGCCAGTGCCGCGCAAATCTTGTCCGCCGCCAGCGCGCCCGATTTCATGGCCAGGTGCAACCCCTTCAAACGCATCGTGTTGAGGAATCCCGCCGAGTCTCCGACCAGCACCGCTCCGTCCACCGCCAGCTGCGGCAACGAGAAGTATCCCCCCTCGGGCAGGGTCTTGGCGCCGTATTCGACCACTTTCCCTCCCGCGATCAGGGAGGCCACAAACGGGTGTTTCTTCAATTGCAGGAAGAGTCCGTGCGTCTCGGCCAGCGGGTTCGCGTAGTCCAGCCCCATGACCAGGCCGATGGCGATCAGGTTGTCCTCGAGCGCGTAGATGAACGACCCGCCGTAGGTGGAGAAGTCGAGCGGGTAGCCGAACGTGTGAACCACCGATCCTTTGGGCAGGCGGCCCGCCGGGACTTCAATCAGTTCCTTGATGCCGAGTCCCCAGACCTGCGGGTTGGCGTTCGCCGCCAGGTTCCACCCCTCGATGAGTTCCTGCGCCAGGTAGCCGCGCGTGCCCTCACCCAGAACGGTCACCTTGGCCTGCAACTCCTCGCCAAGGGCGAAATTGTGCCCCGGTTCGCCGTTTTTTTCCAGGCCCTTGTCGCCCATGATGGCGCCCCGGACCGCCTGGCCGTCGCGCAGCAGTTGGGCCGCCGCAAACTCGGTCATGACCTCGACGCCCATGTCTTCGCATTTTTTGGCCAGCCAGCGCGTCATCTCGGAGAGCGAGACGATGTATTTGTTGCCGTCGTTGTGCATGTCCGGTGGGACCAAAGCCCCAGGCAGAGCGATCTTGCCGGTAGCGGTCAGGTAATAGACCTGATCGCTCTTGACCGGGCGGGCGAAGGGGAGATTCTGGAGGTTTTCCCCGGGGAAGAGTTCCGCGAACACGACCGGATCGAGCACGGCGCCCGACAGCGAGTGGTTGCCCAGGTTGGCGCCCTTGTCGATCACCATGACCATGGGATCTTCAATGGGCTCTTTCCCCTCGGCCTCCGCCTTCTCGTTATAGGTCTGGACGTTGCGCATCAATTTGTACGCCGCCGTCAGATTGGCCGGTCCCGCCCCGACAAACAGGACGTCGAGTTCCATGCTTTCGCGTTCTTGCTGGGTCATGTTCGTTTCCCCCTCCTGAATATGCGTTTCTTCCTCGTGCCGCTTTTCTTCAATTTCAAGTCCCGATCCCCTCGGGCCGTCATAAATGACACAGGGCGTCCGTTTTGGACAGTGTTTTTTTACGCGGGGAGGCGTCTCAACCCCGCAACAGCATCTTCAAGGTGGCGCGGATTGTTTTGAACAATTCGAGTTTGCTTTCCCCTTGTTTCCGATCGTATCGCAACACAAAAGGGACCTCGGCGATCACGGGGCGCGGTTCCATCCGGGCCAGATTCACGAGAATTTCGTCCGTACAGGCGAATCCCTCGCGGGTGATGAAGTCCTCGCCGTAGGTGGTCAGCGCGCGCAGGATGGTGCGCGCCCGGTAGGCCCGGAATCCGCACGTGTAGTCCCGCACTCCCGGCAACCGCAACCGCCAGGAGAAGACCAGACGCGCCCCAAAACTCAGAAACCGGCGATTCAACGGCACCCCCACCTGACGCGCCCCCGGACGGTAACGTGACGCGATCACCACATCCACGCCATTTTCCAGGGCCTCGAGCATGGCCGGGATCGTGTCGGGTGGGTGCGTGTTGTCGGCGTCCATGTTGACAATGACGTCGTCCGGATCGGTGGAACGGGCCAGCGCAGCCAGCAGACTCGTATAGATGGCTCCACCCAGCCCCCGGTTCTGTTCGTGCGTCACCACCTCAACCGGAAAAGACGCCTGAAATGCGCGCACCCGGTCGCCTGTGGCATCCGCAGAACCATCGTCCACCACGAGAATCCGGGGCTGATAGGACCGTATTGTCTTGAAGGCCTGCGCGGCAACGGCCAGCAGATCCCCAATCGCACCCGCTTCGTTGTACGCCGGCAACGCCAGAATCACTTGAGGCATCGGCTCTCTCCGTCCGCAGAATCAACCTGAAAGCGCCCGGTCTTTCCGGACGAATTCCCGGTGGGAAGGGGTTCCCTCCAGACACCGGCGGGCAGCATGCCAGACTTGAAACGTCAAGTCAAGCCGCCCCTCCTGTCCGTGCCGGGTGGTTTTCAGGAGTCTCGGATGGCACCTTGAGCACCACCAGCGTGGTATCGTCGTTCTGGGGAATGCCTCCCGTGAAAACCCGGATGTCCTCGAGAAGAACGCGGATCTGCTCGTCGGGCGCGGCGTGGCGGCAACGGCCCAGACACTCGTGGAACCGCGCCGGACCATATTCGGCTCCGGCGGCGTTGAGCGCTTCGACCACCCCGTCCGTATAAAGCACGACCGTGTCGCCAGGTCGCAGGACCACCTCGCACTCTTCCAGAACGGACCCGATTTCTTCGCCCACCAGCCCGAGAGCCAGTCCGTTGGGTTGCAGAACCCGGGGTTCCGGGTCCGCCTCGTTCCAGACGATCATCGGTTCATGGCCTGCCCGCACAAACCGCATCCGCTTGCGCCGCACATCAATCAGGGCATAGGTCATGGTCACAAAAACGCCCGGTCGGGTGTCCACCAGCAGGCATCGGTTGATCTGACGCAAGACGTCGCGGGGCGAAAGAGTCCCCGGCGCGGCGCCCCGCAAGGCGCTGCGCAAGATCGCCATGACCAGTGCGCCGGGAATTCCCTTGCCCGATACGTCGGCGATGGCCACGCCCAGAAAGAGGGGCTTCTCAACCCAGAGGAAGTCATAATAGTCCCCGCCCAACTCGAGCGCGGGCGCGCCGTAGGCGGCAATCTGCAGACCGTCCACCTGGGGATATTCGCGCGGCAGAAGCATTTTCTGGAATTCGTGCGCCACGCGCAATTCCTGGCCCAGACGCTGTTGTTCCCCCTCGTGCTCGTAGAGCCGCGCCACATTCACCGTCAAGGCGGCCTGACTGGCCAGTTGGCGGGTCAGGCGAAGATCCTGATCGTCGAAGGGATGGGGTCCGCGATGGTTGAGCAGGACACACACCCCCAGCGTTTTGTGTTGCAATTGCAGGGGGACGGCCAGGAGCGAACGCAACGCAGGATATCCCTCGGGGGGCTGCGTCACCCGGGCGTCTGTCGCCGCGTCGGCAATCAGGAGCGACTCGCCCGTCTTGGCCACGAAACCGATAATGCCTTCCCCCACGGCGATTCGATGCTCTCGAATATCGCGCAAAGAGCCGTCATCGGCGGGTCTCAAAATCGGGGGAAAGGGTCCGGCCAGCGCCCGCGCGCGCAGGGATTTTCCGGCGGTATTCAAGACAAAAATCGCGCCCGACTCGGCCTGTGTCGCCTCGACGAGATATTCGGCGATCATGACCAGCGCGCCGTCGAGATCCAGCGTTGTGTTCAGGCACAAGCCGATCCGGTTCATCATGTCCACAACGGCTTCGCGCCGGTCGCTCATTTCGTCTCGGCTCTGTTCGAGCGCGTGAATCCGCCGACGCATGCGCCAGAAAACACCCGCTGCCAGTAACAGAGCGAGTAAAAAAGAGACGATCAGGATGATGGAACAAGTGGGACTCATGAAATCACCAGACTCGATACGATCACAGGCTCAAAAATATGCGATTATCCCCAAACGCACAACCCTGCCGCAGTTGCGGCAGGATCGGCTTTCTTCTTCAGAATATGAACTTGAAATGTTCCGGATGCAACCGCAAAGTAGCGGGCAAAGCACTGGGCCTGTCGGAGGATCTCGGGCAAATTGCGATCTCGCGTTTCATCCGGGTTTCCCCCACCCCCCAAAAAACTTGCGGTTCCTCTTTTTCTTCTGTAGATTTCCCGGAGGAATTGCATGCGCGGATGGAATGGATTCCAGACAGTGCTGCGTTTGTCTTCGGACCTCCGGTTCCTCATGATGCAAAGGCCGGGGCTGCAGGCGGGTACGCCGATGGCCGGATTTTCGCCTCGGACGGACACCCCGACTTGAAGAATTGGCAAAGAACGAAAGAGAGATCTGTTTCATGATTCGAGTAGATGGCCGCGAGCCGGGCCAGTTGCGCCCGGTCAAGATTACCCCCAACCCGTTGCGCCACCCCCTGGGGTCTGCCCTGATCGAACTGGGCGACACCAAAGTGTTGTGCGCCGCCACCCTTCAGGACCAGGCGCCCCCCCACCGGCGCGGCAGCGGTCAGGGATGGCTGACGGCCGAGTACGCCATGTTGCCGTGCAGCTCGGCGCAACGCATCCCGCGCGATGGGATGAAGGGGAAGCCGAACGGACGCAGTGTGGAAATCCAGCGGTTGATCGGACGCGTGTTGCGCACCATTGTTCGGCTTGACAAACTGGGCGAGCGTACCCTGACCATTGACTGCGATGTGATCGAGGCCGATGGGGGGACCCGCACGGCGGCCATCACGGGTTCCTTTGTGGCGCTGGCTCTGGCTGTCCGGAAAATGAAGAAATTGAAAATGACCAACAATGTCCTCCTCACCGACTTTGTGGCCGCCACCAGTGTGGGTATGGTCGAGGGACAGCCGGTGCTGGACCTTTGCTATATGGAAGACTCGCAGGCAGAAGTGGACATGAACGTCGCGGCCACGGGCGCCGGAAATCTGCTCGAGGTGCAGGGTACTTCCGAACAAATCCCCTGTTCGCGCGAGCAATTCAATGCGCTGCTCGACCTGGCCCAGGCCGGTTGCGACCAACTCGTCGCTATCCAGAAAGAGATCCTGGGGATCGCCGCAATCGAAGAACTCTGAGGGCAGAACCACAGATAAACACGGATGAACACAGATACTGGAATTTTTCCGGTATCTGTGTTCATCCGTGTTTATCTGTGGTTTCAAAAAGATGTTCTCCGCGTCTTCGCATCTCTTCGCGATTCTTTCCCTCAAACGATTCTTCGCTTGGTTGCGGTTTCGCTATGTCTGGGTTTCTTTGCTATCTGTGTTCTGGTCTTGGTGGGTGGGTCACGCCAGCAGTGATGCGACCTGGCGCGCGATGGCCAGACACGAAGTGAGGCCAGGCGATTCGATTCCGACCAGGTTGACGAATCCCGGCAATCCTCGGTCCGCTTCCTCCCGGATTTCGAAATCGCGCGGTTCTCCGCCTTCCGGTTGTAATTTGGGGCGGATGCCCGCCATATCCGGAGACAGATCCTCGGGCTTGAGAAACGGGAGCATCCGCACGGCGGACTCGTAGAAGATGTCGCGTTGACACGGGTCCACCGAATAGTCGAACGTGTCAACATACCGCGCGTTCGGGCCCAGCCGGATGCGTCCGTGGAGGTCGAGCGTGACGTGAACTCCCAGCCCCTCCGCCTTCTCCGGTGGCAGGGGGTAGATCAACCGGCCCACGCGGCGGGCCAGGGCGGGGCGCAACGCGAAATACTCTCCCTTGCAGAAGTACAGCCGGTATCCCGCGCTTTCCGTTTCAATGCCCACCATCTGCGCCACTGCCTCGGCGCCCAGCCCCGCGCTGTTGACCACCTGACGCGCTACGATGGATAACGCCTGTCCCTGTTCGTCGAGGAGAATCCGGTAGCCGGAACTCAACGGTTCAATCCCGGTCACGCGGGTGTGATACGACACCACGGCACCCTGCGCGTGGGCGCGCCGCGCCAGGTGGGCCATCAGGCTGTGGGAATCTACAATGCCCGTCTCGGGTGAGAGCAAGGCGGCCTCCGCCTGAATGTGGGGCTCGAGACGGTGCGTTTCCTGCTTCGAGAGGATTTCGAGCGCGCCCGCGCCGTTGCGCTTCGCATTCTCCATCAAACTCTCAAGACGGGCGACCTCGTCGGTGTGCGCGGCCACAACGAGTTTGGTGATGCGGCGGTGCGGGATGCCGCGTCGTTCGCACAGGTGATAGAGGCGGTCGCGCCCCTCGGCGCACAGGCGCGCCTTGAGCGATCCATTGGGGTAATACAGCCCGGCGTGGATCACCTCGCTGTTGCGGCTCGAGGTCTCGCGGCCAAACGAGTCGTGGCGTTCGAGCAGGCACACCTCACGGCCCGGTTGCGCCATTTCCGCCGCAAGGGCCAGTCCCACCACGCCCGCGCCGATGATGGCTAAGTCAAAATCGTGTTGCACAAGCGTTTCCTGTTTCTATTTGGATTCTTTCCCAGCGGATTCCGATTCCTTGTACACCGACTCCCCCTCGAAAGGAACTCCGTTTGCATGAACGTCCTTGACAGCGCCCGTTGTCGTATCAAGAACATAAATTGAGACCATGCTATTGGTACTATTGCGGTCTATCCGCATCTGGTACTGCCCGATCCGTTGTGGCGAAGCGGGAGAGAGGCGCTGACCCATCAACGCAATGAGCGCCACCGCGCAGAAAAAACCCAGAAAGAAAACCTTGGCGAATTCCACCCGTCTGTTCTGTCCATTCATGGTTGTCGAGTCCTTTCGAGTCTGGAAATGCAGTTGAGTACAACGCGTCTGACTATAGGGGTTTCTTTCTTCGGAAACAAGGGAATACACGCCGACACGTTTCCCGGAATTCTTGAACACGGGCTTATAATTCGAGATGGGGTCTGTCCCTCGATACGCGCCTCGGAGATAGCGAATTTGGGGTTGATTCTCCCCCTTGTGAAAGCGACAATGGACAGGCTGCCACAAGTGAGGAATCGGCAGAGAGGGGGATTCATGCCAGCCGTCATAAACGCAGAGAAATGCAATGGATGCCAGTTGTGCATCCCGGTTTGCCCGGTTGGATGTATTTCGGGGCGTCCAGGGACAAAACCCCTGGTGACGCAAAAAGGCTGCATCCGCTGTGGCGCGTGTAAGGCCGTTTGTCAAAGCGATGCGATCACAATCCGGTAGATGGCCCGGCGGAACCGTTTGAGCCGGTGGAAACGGTTACAGAAAGTTGAGAGATGGACTCGATAGAAAAAGAGAAGAAACAAGCCCTGGGATCGTATCCGACGATGAGCGATGCGCCAACCGGGCCGCAGCGGCGGGGTTGCCTGCGCTTTTGTGGGTGTCTGTTCCAGATACTGGGTGTGTTCTTCCTGCTGATTCTGTTGGCCGGACTGACGGGAGTGGGCGGGTTTTTCTGGTGGGCCAGGCGAGACTTGCGCCCGGCGGGCGCCGAGCCGTCTTTGCGCGTGGAGGTCAAGGCGGGTGAATCGCTCCGTTCCGTCGCGCAGAAACTTGAAGAGGCCAAAGTCGTGGACCATTGGGAACCCCTCATCATACTGGCCTACCTGCGAAAAGCAGAACGCGGATTGCAGGTGGGGGAACACGCTTTCGTTCTGGGGACACCCCCTGTCGAAATTCTCCATGAACTCAACCGGGCGCCCGCCACGCAGACCGCCAAGGTCACCTTCCCCGAGGGATGGACCATCCGGCAGATGGCGCAGCGGCTCGAGGAGAAAGGGATCATCGCCAGTAGCGAGCGTTTTCTGCAATTGTGCGGGGATGCGGAGCTTCTGAAGAGTCTGGGGATTTCCTCCGCGAACGCCGAAGGGTACCTGTTCCCCGACACCTACCAGTTCGCGACTGGTCTGGATGAGGCGGAAGTGATCCGTCGGCTGGCAGGGCAATTCTCCGAAGTTATTCATTCATCCAAACGCCTCGGACTGCAACCGGGCATGAACAGCCCGAACGCGGTCCCGCTTACTTTTCAGGAGTCGGTCGCGCTGGCCTCGATCATTCAGCGCGAGGCGCGGCTGCCCGAGGAAATGCCCCTCATCGCGTCGGTGTACCACAACCGCCTGAAAGAGGGGAAGCGCCTGGAGAGCTGCGCCACGGTCTGTTACATCCTGAACAAATGGGACGCGCCCCTGACCCTGAAGGATCTTGATACCGATTCGCCCTACAACACCTACCGTCACCCAGGGGTGCCTCCGGGCGCCATCTGCAATCCGGGCGAGGACGCCCTGCGGGCCGCGTTTCAACCGGAAAAGTCGGACTACCTGTTCTACGTCTATAAAGGGGACGGGCGTCACGAATTCACGCGCACCTATGCGGAACATGAGAAAGCCCGTCAAAAATACAAGGATGAGTGGAAGTTTTCATCTCAGCAGTAAGCCACCGGAACCGGAAAGCCGATATGAAAATCCTCCATACCTCCGACTGGCATATTGGCCGAACCCTCCACACAAAAAAGCGCTATGACGAATTCGAGTCCTTTCTGACCTGGTTGACCGAGACCATCGAGCGGGAAGGGGTGAACGCTCTCCTGATCGCCGGTGACGTTTTCGATACCGGTACGCCGAGTAATCGCGCCCAGGAACTCTACTACGAGTTTTTGTCCCGAGTCGCCCACTCGGCTTCCTGCCGTCACATCGTCGTCACGGCGGGGAACCACGATTCTCCGACCTTTCTGGATGCGCCGCGCAAAGTCCTGCGGGCGCTGCATGTCCATGTTGTCGGTCTTGCCTCCGACCGGGAACGACTCGAAGATGAAGTTCTAGCGTTTCAGGATCAGAAAGGCGAGACCGAACTCCTGGTCTGCGCGGTTCCCTACCTGCGCGACCGTGATATTCGGAACTCGGAAGCTGGAGAAACCCTGGAAGACAAACAACGCAAGATGGTCGAAGGCATCCGGACGCACTATGCCGAAGTGTGCGCTTTGGCCGAACGGAAACGTCAGGCTCTGGGTGTCCCCGTTCCAATCGTTGCAATGGGACATCTGTTTGCCGCGGGCGGTCAGACGATCGAGGGAGACGGCGTGCGCGATCTGTACGTCGGTTCGCTGGCGCAGGTTGGAGCGGACATTTTCCCGGACTCGATTGATTACCTGGCGCTGGGGCATCTGCATGTCCCTCAGAAGGTCCACGGTTCGGAAATCCGCCGGTACAGCGGTTCCCCCCTGCCGATGGGATTCGGCGAGGCCGGGCAGGAGAAGAGCGTCTGCCTGGTCGAGTTTTCCGGACGCGAGGCGCAGGTCAGAATGTTGCCCATCCCCGTATTCCAGCGTCTGGAACGTGTTCGGGGAGACTGGGACGGAATCGCCGCGCGATTAGATGTTCTGAAGGCGGAAGAAAGCGCGGTTTGGCTGGAGATTGTGTACGAGGGTACGGAAATCATCGGGAACCTGCGCGAACGGCTCGAAGAACGGGTCGAAGGGAATGGGATCGAAATTCTCTGTATCCGGAACAACCAGATTCAGGAGCGCGCGCTGAGCAGCCGCTTCTCGGGGGAAACACTCGATGCGCTGGATGTTTACACGGTATTTGAGCGGCGGCTCGAAGCCGAGCGCGACCTCCCCGAAGAACAGCGCCAGGCGTTGGTGAACGCCTACCGGGAAATCGTCCAGAGTGTCGAAGAACAAGACGTCCAGGCAGAATAACGGGGACAGGGATGCGGATACTCCAGGTGCGCTTCAAAAATCTGAACTCGCTTGTGGGCGAATGGGCGATTGATTTCACCGATCCCGCTTACGTTTCATCCGGTATTTTCTCCATCACCGGCCCGACCGGCTCGGGTAAGTCCACTCTGCTCGACGCGATCTGTCTGGCGCTCTACGGACGGACCCCCCGCCTCGACAGCGTGAACAAGAGTGGCAACGAGATCATGTCGCGCCAGACCGGCGAATGCTTTGCCGAAGTGACGTTCGAAACGCAGAAGGGACAGTTCCGATGTTGCTGGAGCCAGAATCGGTCTCGGGGCAAATACGACGGGAACTTGCAGCCGGCCCGGCACGAATTTGCCGATGCGAGATCGGGCAAGATTCTCGATGAGAAAAAGCGAGGGGTGGACAAACAAATCGAAGAGGCCACCGGCCTCCGGTTCGATCAGTTCACCCGCTCGATGCTGCTTGCGCAAGGGAGTTTCGACACCTTCCTGAAAACAAAGGACAATGAACGCGCGGAAGTCCTCGAGCAAATTACGGGGACGGAGATCTACAGCAAGATATCCAAAGCGGTCCAGAAAAGGCATTCCGAAGAAAGAAAGGAACTGGATCGTCTGAAATCCGAGCAGGCTGGCATTCTAATGCTTTCCGCGGAAGAAGAACGACTCCTGCAATCGGACCTGCAGGAAAAAGGGCCACAGGAAGCGGAAATTCAAAAGCGGATCGAACAACTCTCCCGTTGGCTCGAATGGCTGGACGGGATTGAGCGCCACGAAGGCGAAGCCCGCCGGTTGGCTCAACAGGCCGAGGAACTGGCGATACGCCAGAAGAACTTCGAGCCGGAACTCGAAAGACTCGACTGTGCCCGCCGGGCGCTGGAACTGGATAACGACTACGCGCGGCTCGATTCGTTGCGTCAGGAACAGACCGCCGACAACAAACGGCTGGAAGAATGCCTGAAAGAAATTCCAGAACAGGAAGCGGAATCGGAACGGGCCGGTCAGAACCTGGAATCTGTTTCGACAAACCTGGCCCAGAAGAAGATCGAGCAGAAAAAAACCGCGGAACTCACGCGCGAGGTGCGTGAAGTCGACCTCAAAACAAGGGAACAGCAGAAGCCAATCGAACAATCGAGAAACTCGGTTTATGAAAAGAAGAATGAAAGCAAGATCCTCCACGACCACACGGAGAAAGACAGCCGCAGTCTCCAAGCGGCTCGGGAGGACCAGGTAGATGTCCTGAAACGGATCGGGGAACATGCCGCCGACGCCGGGCTGGTCGAGAATTTGGCTCATATTCGGGGACAGTTCAATCGGCTCCTTTCCAAAAGCGAGGAGTTCCAGTTCAAATCGGACGAACTGAGCGCAGCCCGGAAGCGGGAGACCCAGGAGCGATATGCTGCGGAAGAACACGCCGCCGCGGTCGAAATTTACCAGAATAAATTGAATACGGCTGCGGATGATTTGAACAAACGCGAGAATGCCCTTCAGGAAATCCTGGTCGGACACGATATGCCCTATTGGCGCGCGGCGCGAGCGGAATTCGAGGAACGCGGACGACTCCTGGATAAGACGCATCTATCGGTCTCTTCATTGCTCCAGAATCGGAAATCGCGCGACGACCTGACTCAAAAACAGAGGGAAATGTTTGAACAGGAAGAGAGCCTGAAAAACTGTTCTCTGGAACAGGAACAGAGAAAAATCGAATCGGAAGCCCGGGTTCAACTGCTCGAAACGCAACTCGATCTGGTGAAGAGAATCCGAGACCTCGAGGCCGAACGCGAACATCTCCAGGAGGGCGAACCCTGCCCGCTCTGCGGTGCGACCGAGCACCCCTACGCGGCGGGTAAAGTTCCCTCGCTCGACAATACTAGGGACGAACTGAAATGCGCGCGTAGGGATTTGAAACACGCTGGAGAAATCTTGTCCAAACTGGAAATCGAAACCGTGAAAGCGGGCAAGGACTTGGAACAGATCGGCGAGAAACTCCGGGAACTCGAAGCGAAGGAAGCGGCAGAGACCGCCTCGATAGCCGAAGGATTGAAGGCGCTGAAAATCGAGCATCGACAGGAAGAGGACCTGTCCCCGATTCTGTCCCAGGCTCTTCTGGAGAACGTCCGCAATCTGGACGACGCGGATTTTTTGATTCGGACGTCCGAAAAAGTGACAAAGGAGATCGAAACCCTGCGCGGTGTTCTGGAAAAAGCCCGTGAGGCGCTGGTTGGAGCGCAGCGCGAGGCTCAGTCGGCCACACATAAAAGGCTGAGCGCGAAGCAGGATGCGGCGCGTATCGAGAAGGAGGTCCAGAATCTTTCTGAGCAGTTTCAGACGCTGCGCGACACAGTTCTGCGCGACGTTTCGCCATACGGTATTGAGACTCTTTCTGTGGACTCCCTCGACACCGTGTTGGACAATCTGACCGCGCGCCGCGAGCAGTGGCAGGAATTGCAGGAGAGGAAAGCAACCCTTGAGCAACAGATCGCGACTCTCGAACTTGAAATCAAGCATCGGAACGAACAGGCGGAAGCGCTTGAAGCGATTCTGAAGTCCGAAGTCGAAACGCTCGAAACGCTTACCCGCGAGCAGGATGCCCTGAAGAAGGAACGACGGACTTTGTTTGGGGACAGGGACCCGGATACCGAGGAAAAACGCCTCGCAACCGATGTCGAGGAAGCGGGAAAGCAGATGGACGCCGTGCGTCAGGCGCACGTGGAAGCGCAGCAGAGACTGAGAGAAGCGAAAAATCTCGCCGAGTTGTCTCGGAAGAGAATCGAGGAACGTTCCGTCGTTTTGAAAGAATCGGAAGCGGCTTTTGCGGAACGGCTTGGCCGGCATAATTTCGATGCGGAGGTTCGTTTTCTGGAGGCGCGTCTATCGGGTGAGGAGCGAAATGCGCTGACCCGGAAGGCTGAAGGGCTGGCGGCTGAACAAACGGCCTTGTCCACTCGCCAGCGCGACAACGCGGAAAAACTCCAAACGGAGCGCCAGAAGAACCTGACCGATCAGTCCCGCGACGCGCTCGAACAGGAACAGGAAGCCTCGCAGAACGCCCTGAAGAAACTCCAACAGGAAATAGGCGCTCTGTGCCAACAGTTGAATGATAACGAAAACCACAAACAGGTTTGGAGCGACCGGGGGGAAATGATCGCCGCGCAGCAGAAGGAAAGCGAGCGGTGGAACGCACTGCACGTCCTGATCGGGGATTCCGAGGGACGAAAATTCCGAAATTTCGCGCAGGGGCTGACGTTCGAGATGCTGATTGGACATGCCAACCGCCAACTCGAAAAAATGTCCGATCGGTACCTGTTGGTCCGGGGCAATGCCGCCGACCCGCTTGATCTTAACGTGATAGACAACCATCAGGCGGGAGAAATTCGCACGACCCGGAATCTCTCAGGCGGCGAGAGTTTCATCGTTTCACTGGCGTTGGCCCTGGGGCTTTCGCAGATTGCCAGCCGGAACGTCCGGGTGGACTCTCTGTTTCTCGATGAGGGATTCGGTACGCTCGACGAAGAGACGCTGGACACGGCGCTCGAAACCCTCGCCGAGCTGAAACAGGATGGCAAGCTGATTGGGGTTATCTCGCACGTGGCCGCCCTCAGGGAGCGCATCACGACGCAGATTGAAGTGACCCCCTTATACGGTGGACGCAGCGCCATCAGCGGTCCGGGGTGTCGGCGTGTCTGAAAATTCGCAGTGATTTTGGAAAACAGGGACGGGCATCTGTTCCGGGCCTATTTCGAGGCGTCCGGCGGTCCATCGAGCAGGAGGTTGTGTTCTTTCTCGACCGACTTGCCTTCCTCCGCGTCCGGTTCCCGGATCCGCACTCCCGCGTTGGCGAAGATCCGGCGCCACAATGCGCGATTCGCCTTCGAAGCAGGATTTACCTCAACCACCGAAACGACCACTTTCCCACGGCCACAGGGCGCTTCGACCATCGCCGCGCCGTTCGGTTTGATCAGGCTTTCGTAGAGCACCACCGCGCCGCACTTGGCCGCTTCCGGCATGTCGTGAAACAACGACCAGTCGGTATTGCTTGCTTTGAGTAGAATCTGTCCCTTCTTTGTAAACTCCCCGTCCAGTCCCTGTTTGAGGATCTGTTTACCGGTCTCGTCTTCGGCAAAATACAGATCCGGCAACCCCAACCCTGCGGTCCATGCATGAGCGGTACGCGGAAACAGCGCAGTGGCCTGCCGGGCGGAAAGTGTGAGCGGCGCGGGTAAAAGCGTGTTGAGCCACACGGGGACCGATGCGTTCCCGTCCAGTAGAACGAGCACTGTTCCCTGGTTTTCCAGTACGGCTTCGATCGCAGGTTTTGTGTCCGCGAACATTGCTTCCGTCACGGTCTCGGCGTCGAGCGCAAGGAGTTTCGGGGACGGATTTGCGGAGGTTTCGGTCAGCGGAAGTCCGAGCGCCATCAGGCTCTTGTGATGTTTCCCCTCCGGCGTACCGACGAATGCCACACCTTCGATTGTGGGAGGGGGTACGGAAGCTTTCACCTTTTTGATTTCCGGTTTCCGGTTCCAGGGACAGGTTTCTGGTCCGCCCTTGGCCTGCGCCGATTTTTGCGCCTCGAACATGGGCAGAGGTTTGTAAAGCGGCAAATCGGGGTCCCACGCGGGATTCAGCGTGGCCACATATGGCGGGATGCGCTCGGGTTGAACCCCGGGTTTCCCTTCCTCGAACGATTTGAACCACACCCCGTCGTTCGTGTTGGGGAGACGCGTAAAATCGCGGTACCCATAGTTGAGGTGCTCCAACCCGAACCAGGCTGTTTCCGCGGGCGAATAGAACGCCAACTTGGGCCGTGCGACACGCACGATGTTGTCATAGACGTCAATCGCCAACGCCTCGTTCCGTCCCAGATAGCTTTCATAGGCGCGGTCGCCATTGAAGTCAGCCAACTGTTTGGGCCGCGCGTAGTAGCTGCCACCCGACTCGCCGATCATCCGGGGCTTTTGTGTGTTCTTTTCCAACAACGCGAGATCGGGCAGCCCATGACCGAAGTGCTTGTTCCACACCGGCATGGAGCCGCGCACGTCCTCGTCGCCGTCGCACGAGAACCAGTCGCGTGTCGGATCGAGACGGTGTCCCCGGTTGCCCAGTTCCGCCAACTGGCGGTACCACGCGTCGGTTTGTTCCGGCCCGATCGCCTGGTCGTAGATGAAAATAGCGAACAGTTCGTTCCCCCAGCTCCATCCGAACACGCTCGGGTGGTTCCGGTCGCGCCGGATCAGCGCGTCGTACTGCTCCGCGAACCGTTCCCACGCCACCGGTTCCTCGAAGTTCATTTTGAGCGAGCTTCCGAACATGGCTGTTTCGTCGAGTACCAGGATGCCAATTTCGTCGGCCAGGTCGAGGTAATGACGCGGGTGCGGCTGCGCGTGCGGGCGTACGGCGTTGCCGTGCATGTCCTTGATCATTTTGTACCACGCCCAGACGTACCGTCGCGAATTGACGAGAGGACCGAAGGGGTGCAGCAGGTCGCCGAACATCTGAATTTTCTGTCCGTTGAGCAGAACGTCCGACCCCGCGATTTTCAACTGACGCCAGCCAAAACGCGTGTACTGGCGGTCCACCACCTGGTTGTTACTCTTCACCGTCAGGACGAGCCCGTAAAGACTCGGCGTGTCTGGAGACCAAAGTTTCAACCGCCCGCCGACCTTTTCACTCAAGGTGACACTCCGAGACTCTCCCGGCTTTAACACTACTCGTTTCGGGGACAGACTCAGGACTTCCGCGTCCAGACGCCATTTCGGTTCCGGCGCATCGAGTACGCTGTCCCCCGCCAGATTCACCCACGGCTGCACGCTTCCTTCGATTTCAACGGTTTCCTCGCGAGGAGAATCGTTCCGGAGCGTTACCTCCGTTTCGAGCGTGTCGCGATCCACAAACGGCTTCACAAACGGTTCCTCGGCCCGCACGGCTGGCAACCCCAGAAGAAAAACGTCCTGCCAGATTCCACACAGCGCGTCGGTGTTCGATCCGGGCGGGTAGGGCGCCCGCATGTTCTTGAACCGCGTGCTCAGTTTGTCGAACAAGCGCACGCTGCGCACGCCGACGAGCAATTCATTCTCCCCGTTGCGTTTCACCAGAGGCGTGATGTCGAACTCGAACGGCAGGTGCGTCCCGAAGTGCTCTCCGACTTTTGTCCCGTTGACAAAAACCTGAGTCTGTCCCCCGACCGCCTCGAAGTGCAACACCACCCGTCTATCTTCCCACGCCTGTGGTACCTGGAACGCGCGCCGCAGCCACCCCATCTCCACCCCATCCCACAGAGACGGGTAACTGGGGTAATACATCGAACTCGGCCAATAGGGATGCGCCGTTCCCTCCCCCACGTCGCGCGCCGCGCCCCACGTGTTGACGTTCCACGGCGAGGGGATCTTGATGCGGGTGGTTTCCCACCGGTCCGGAGTGGGGAGGGGCAATTCCGGAACCACGCCGGACTCCCGTTTCCAGCCGTCTGGAAGTGGAACCACCTGAAATTCCCAACTCCCGTTGAGGCACATTTCCTGACGATAGGGTTGTTCGACCGATTTCACCCACCCTTCGGACGGGGCAAAATCGCGCGAAAAGACGACCTTTCCGGATTCCGCGTGTCCGACGCCAGCCAGAAGCGAAAACAACAGCAGAGCCATTGCCCCGGATCGGAATACGACACGGGCAACAGAAAACCTTTTTTCAATAAATTGAAAACGATTTGAGATGCGAGAACACGATCTGCTTTCTGGCATACCGGCAAGTCTCCTGACGCGGGATGGCGATGCTGGAAAAGGCAACGGGATCGGAAGCGCTATTTCGCAGCGACCCGGAAAAACCGTCAGGCGATCATTTCGTCATTCGAAATAGGGCCGGATATCTTTCAACCCCTTGGATTTTCCCAACGCCACCAGGGTGTCCCCCGCGTGGATGACCGTGTCCGCTGACGGGTTGAATTCGAGTTGCGCGCTGGATTCCGGACGCACGCCAATGATGATCAGACCCAGTTGGCGCAGGATACCCGCTTCCTTCAACGGCTTCCCGGCCAGTTTAGACCCGGCGTTCACCTGAATTTCCTCAATCTCGATGTCGTAGTTGCTTGTGCGCGAAGCAATCTCGATAAAGTCCACCACGTTGGGCCGCAGCGCCGCCTGTGCCAGCTGGTGCGCGCCGATCTTGTACGGTAAAATAACCCGATCGGCGCCGGCGCGCCGGAATTTCTGCTCCACGTTGGGCGCCAGGGCGCGCGTCACAATCACAATTTTGGGATTGAGCTGGCGGGCGGACATGGTGATGAACAGGTTTTCGGGGTCGTTGCTGGCGACCGCCAGCAGGCCGCATGCCTTCTCGACCACCGCCATTTTCAGGAAATGTTCATCGGTGGCGTCGCCCACGATGCAGGTCATCCCTTTTTCCTCGATCGAAAGCCGCAACCCCGGATTGGCCTCCACCACTACCACCGAATGCCCATCGGCGTGCAGGATGTCGGCGATGGTTTCTCCCATGCGCCCGTAGCCACAGATAATGTAGTGGTCTTTCATAAAATTGAGCCTCCGTTTGGTTCGTTGCAAACCGATTGCTTCGCGCAATTCGCCCTCGAGGAGCGAACGGATAAAAACCGAAGATGCGTAACCCACCGATACGATCCCGAAAACGACCATAATAATTGTGAAAACCTGAATCTGTTTTCCGATCTCGGGATGATCCATGAGTTGTTGATGGTACACTTCGGACGGACGATCTTTCAGACCCACGGTACTCAGAATCACCACGGTGGCATAGAAGGCATCCAGAAAAGTCAGGCCCGGGACAATGACCATAAATCCCGCCACGCCGATCGTGGCAACGATGAGAATAAGCGCCAATGCCCAGTACCACTGAGGCAAACGGCTATTCAAGAGGTTGCGCAACGGTTGCACGTCCCGATCCTTCCATTCCTGCGCGGCGCACAGGACTTTACACCGGGGAAACGGATCTCTCTTTCCTCGTGTGTCATACGCTCATTTTGTGGCGGATTGTCCCATGTAACGGAAATGCCACGGTTCCGGTTCGTAACCCGTCTGAGCGGCGTTCTCGACCGTGTACGACTGCCGAAACCCGAAGCGTCCCGCGTTCTCGCGCAACCACCGGCCTTCGGGGGTCTGGCCAAATTCGGCCACCAGAACCGCTTTTCGGTTCGCTCCGCACAAGTCCACCACGGTTCCCAACTGGTGCTCGCTGTGGCCCGGCTTGGCCACCAGTTTCTGGTTCAAGCCCGCCCGGCGGATTTTGTTGAGATACAAGGTGCGCTGCTTGTCTGCATTGCGAAAGGCCGAAGCCACGCGCAGCCGCACACCCGCCTGTTCCGCCGCGGTCAGCATACGCTCGGTTGCCCGAACCGCCTCAGTTCGCAACTGTTTCGGCATATCCGTCCCGTCGTTGTTCCACTTCTGCGGGAGGCGGGTCAGATCGCCGGGTTTGTACTCGAGCGGCAGCGGCGTGGCGATGTCCACCACTTCCTGTCCGATTTTCAGGTTGGGTTGACCGGCGGGTGGCAGGGAGGTCTTCTTGACCGCCAGAGCCGCAGGCAGGAAAAACTGCGTCCCTTCGTGGACAAAACCGATCCAGGCCGATGTTTCCTGGGGCTGACCGGGAACAGCCGGGGACTGGGCGGGCGATACGTTCGACAGAATCTGTGGATAACGCAGCGCCAGTGTGGCGGTCGTTGAACGCTGGGAAGGTGAAACATACGGGTGTGCCAGTTCGGGCAAAACCACCCATTCGGCGGCTTGTGGAGTCGGACTGAGGGAGGAGACGATCAGGAACAGGGTGAGGAAGATCTTGGATTTTGTCATCGGCGTGGATCGGGAATTCCTTTTTCAGGGGGGACTGGGGTGTCGCATGAATCCGAATCGCTGGGGAGTCGTCGGTCGCCGTCAGGAAAACGGACCGGCCACCCAAACGAGGGGCGCCGGACACCTCCGGTATTTTCAGGGAAGGAGAGGAGGCAGGCAAGGACTTTTGACACTCGCCGCCAGAAAAAATTGCCCGCCCGTCGGGGGAATCTGACGTCAGCCTGCAAAGTTTACCCTCTCTTCGTCTCAAGATTATTTCGGATGGAATGGCAACCCTTTATTTATCAGATATCTGGATGTAATTCAGGGGGTATTCCTCCAATGGTACAGGACTTGCACAATAGTGGCTGTCGCCGTGGATTCTGTCAAAGAGACAGAAAGGACGGATCGGGCTTCCAAGGCGGGTAGCCCAAGAGACAGGCGTGGGGGAACCAGGGATGGGCATCCGGATAAACGAAAACGTCTTCAGTCTGTGGATCAATCGCAACCTGACCCGGGTGGGCAACCGCCTCGAAGACTCGTTCCGTAAACTCAGCTCGGGCGAAAAAATCACCCGCGCGGGTGACGATCCCGCCGGGTTGTCGAGTTCGCAACTCCTGCGGACAAAAATCACCGGACTCCAACGGAATCAGACCAACTGCAACGAGGGGTTGAACCTCCTCGACGTCAGTGAATCGGCCCTCGGTGGCGTCACCGACATCCTCCAGCGCATCCGTGTTCTGTCCATCGAGGCGTCGAGCGACACGCTCACCGACGCCCAGCGCGGCTACCTTCAGACCGAGGTGGACGAACTTCTCAGCGAAATCCAGCGCGTCGCCACCACCACCGACTACAACGGACGCAACCTCCTGGACGGTTCCTTCCAGGGGGTCTATCTTCAGGTAGGAACGCGCGAGGGGGAAACAATGCCCCTTGCCATCGAAGATATCCGCACCAACATCCTGGGTTCCGTGGCGACCCTGACCGCCGCACAGGAAGTGGATGCCTCCGCCATCGCCGGCAACGGCGATCTCATCATCAACAACATCACGATCCCTGCGTCCGCATACGACGAGATTTCCCGCGTGGACGGAGCCGCCTCGGCTCTGGCCAAAATGAATGCCATCAATTCGATGACCTACCAGACCGGTGTGACCGCCAAGGTCGAGCCGGGTGTCTATTCCGCGCCGGGCGCCGCCATCGTGGGCGGATCGCTCGACGGGGTCTCCACCTCGTTCGTCATCAATGGTGTCAATATCGGTCCCGTGGATTTTGTTGCGGGCGATACCGATGGATCTTTGTGTACCGTCATCAATCGCAACCAGAACCGCACGGGGGTTACGGCCTCGCTGGGGCCTGCGGGCGAACTCGTCCTGACGGCCACCGATGGCCGCAACATCGAAGTCTCCACCACCGGCAGTGTGGGCGATGAACTGGGACTCCTGACGGCCAATGGCGATCTGAATACCACTCTGCGCGGCACAATTACACTGACCAGCCCCCGCACCATCCTGGTCGCGGGAACCAACGCGCAAAGTCTGCTGGGTCTGGCGGCCGGCCAAACCACGGCCTTCGTGGACCCGGCCACCGCCATCCAGAACCTGAGTATTCTCACCTTCGAGGATGCGCAACGGGCCATCGAAACCCTCGATGTCGCCGCCGAACAGGTTCTCAAGCGCCGGTCGTCTCTGGGCGCGCTGGCCAGCCGTGTCGAGCAGACCATCAACGACTTGATGTTGAACGTGGAGAATCTTACCGCGGCGGACTCGCGTATCCGCGATGCCGATCTGGCCGTCGAGACGGCCAACCTGACGCAGGCGCAGATCGTACAGGAAGCCGGTATCTCGATTCTCTCACAGGCCAATGTGATCCCCAGGCAGGCGCTGACCCTTCTGAACAACCGATGATCCCTCCGGCCTGAACAACCGGGGATCCGTGAAGGATAAGAGTTTCGAGTCGCCAGAAAGAAAAGGGAGATACTCCGATGGAAGCGATGGAACGCAGCGCCGCAATACGTGAGGAAATGCGCCTGTGCGACCGGTTTGAAGAGGTGGCCAGGCTCTACGCGGACGCCATCGAGACCGTCCAGCGAGCGATCGACGCTCAGGTCGGCCAGGATCCCTTGCGCCTGTTACAGTCCGTCGAAGAAACGACGTGTACTTTGCGCGAACTGATCGCCTGCCTCGACTTCCTGAGCGATACTCCGGCCACCCGCGATCTTTTCGCGCCCTATCGTTCCCAACTGGAAATAGCTTGTCAGGTTCTCGTTTCCTGCGACACTCGGGTGTTGCCCCAGGTCCGCGATACCCTCGAAATGCTGCGGATGTGGTGGACCGCCGACACGCAGGATCGCATGGAGCCTTTGTTGTCCGTGTACCGCAGCACCATTCGATTTGTCCGTCAGGCCATTCGCGCAGTGGCCTCCGGTCAGCGTGCGGCGAGCGCCGAAGCGATCCAGTGCGCTCTCAAATGCCTGAAGACGCTCTGCGATGCGTTGGATTTCTCGCAGGAGGGAACCCTGGCCGGTCATCTCTACGCTCAGTATCACTACCATCAATTGCAACTGATCGAAGCGGACCGGGCCAATGACCCGAAACTGCTGGCCACCGTGGAACAAACGCTGGGTATCCTCTACTCCGGCTGGACTTCCAAAGCCGCAGCCTGATCCACCCCGCAAGGAGTTTCCGGCCATGCAGAGCCTCTCGAAAGCCTATCTATCCACCCAGGTCCACACTGCGGACCGCATGGATCTGGTCATCTCTCTCTACGAAAACGCCATCGCCGCGATCAAGCAGGCGATGGAGGTCATCGAATCCGGCGAACCGAACCGCCGCCACCAACCCCTCCGCCATGCGACCGATATTCTCCTGACCCTGTGCGACGCACTGAATTTCAACGTGGAAAGCGATCTGGCCCTGAACCTCTACCGGATCTACAGTTACCACATCTCGCAACTCCTTCAGGCCGGGCGGCGTAGCGACCTGGTCGGGTTGCAGACGGTCAAAAGCTCCCTGACGATTCTCCTGGAAGGGTGGCGCCAGGTGGCCAAAAGCCCCGAGGCCTCGGCCCTGCGCAAATCGGACGCCCAGCGGTTCGGGAAACCCCGAACTTTCCTCCCCTCCGATTCCGTTTCGCACCCCCCTTCCTCCGCTCCACATCGCCCCACCCTCGACATGATTGCCTGAGCGCCCAAGCCATTCCTCACGGTTCCAAGACGCATAAACGCAATCCCCAGATGACGCAGATTCCCGCAGAAAACCGACAGGAATTCCCCAATACTGCTCGGTACATGTCCTGCTTTTCGTGCCGAGGATTCCGTGCCCCATGCGATCCTGCCAAATCTAACTAGACGATCTACCTAGTCGGGGGCATTCTACCCCCCTGCCTTGATTCTTCAGTCTTACCCGAAGGATTCGAGAAAATCGAATTTCTTGAGATTTTTAGCCCCCGGAGGGGGCGACGGTGAGGTGCTGCGCAGGCTTGTAAGCCAGCCGGGGGGGACCGAAGGGAACCCCCGGAAGAAAGCGCAAAACAAGTTCAAGCCCCGGAGGGGCGACCGAAACGTGAAGGATTGAGAGGCCCCCATCAGCGAGAAGACGCCCCAGCCCTGACAGGGCGGCCCAGTCAGCCCGAGGCAGAGCGAAGCGACGCCCTGGGTCACATGGCCCCCCTTCCCCTTCAAGGGCTGAAAGCCCGCTCCAGGCGAAGTGAAACCCAACGGGCGGAATCGTGCTATCCCCGGAATCCTGCAAAGCCGTCCGAAACCGCAACCGCGCCAATCGGGAGATTGGCGGTCCCGGGAGGACGTTTTCTTCCTGGCGCAGCGAAGCGCCGCAACCCAAACACAAAGAGTCGTCCGAAAAGAATCGCGCAGAGACGCAGGGACACGGAGAATTGCATCCTGTTCATCCGGCCTATCCATGTTGATGTCCTCCTGTTGCTGGGAGTTCAAAAAAGGGAAACATGGATGTACAGGATATACAGGATACTGCCCCCCCCTCAAAATCCTCGCGACTTGCGTAGAGTTTTGAAGATGGTCGTACAATACGTGAAGGCTGCAATTTTCGCGGTTTACTTCGGTTGCGGCTCCGCTGCGCCGGGTGCTTTCGCGTGTTTCGGGGTCAAACAAATCGGTTTTCTCCGGGAACATCCATCCACGGATGGGCGTTGAGAACTCCGCCATCCCGTCACCGGAACTCCTGATTCCCTGCCTCATTTCGGCATGGTGAGGTCCTTCCGGGTGTCCCCGTTGACTTGGATCGTGTCCAGCAGACGCCGGGACTCGGACTCCGTGACCTTATAGGTTCCGGGCGCGATCTGGTCGAACTCGTAATGGCCGTTCTCATCCGACGGCCTCACATAATTCCGCCGGATCCGTTCTCCATTCTGTTCCGACACCGATTCGATCTGGAGGGGTACGGAGGGCAGAGCGGTTCCCTCCGATCCCAGAATACGACCGGAGAGACGGGCGGAATTGTCCTCCTCGATCCGGAACGATCGGTTCTCTTTTGTCCGCAATCGGAAGGAAATCCTCACCGACCAACGATCTTGCTCGAACGGCGATCCGCCATAGGATCCATACCCCAGTTCGTATTCACCGGCAGGAATTCCTTCCCACAGATAAGAACCGCCTTCAAGTCGGGGGGGCGGAATATTCCCCACCTTTCCGTACAACTCCTTACTCTCTACGTGGCTCAGATGAGCCCAGCTCTGCTTCAACCGAGCCCCCGGCCTCTGCAGAATCGTTGCCGAAACAGAGGCGTTGAATTTTTCCAGGGGGATCACAATTTTCCCCGAGTCGGGATTTCGATATTGCCCGATTTCCCCGAGCAGAATCCCCAACTGGGCGTATTGCGAAGACAGAAAGATCAGGTAGCTTTTCGGCTTCGTGAAACTGAACTGAAACTCTCCTTTGGCGTCGGTGAGAAAAGTTTGAGCGCCAGGGAAATCCGCCAGATCGCAGGGATATGCGTCTGTTTCGGGTATATCGGTTTCCGTATAGCGGACCTCGATCCCCTCCAGCGGATGTTGCGTCTCGGCATCCACGACCAATCCCGTCAATTGTCTCTGGCGATCGAGCAGGATATCGATCTGGTTCTCCTCCGGATTCCGGCTGATTTCTTTTTTGACGATTTTCTCGACATAACCCTCCGCCCGGATAATGTGCATGTTGTACTGTCCTGGCATCAGGTCCTTCAGAACCAATACCCCATCGCGGGAACAGATCCTGAGCCATGAAAAACCATACCAATAGTCGATTATCGGTTCTTTCGTCTCGCTGTCGAGGACCCGGATTCTGACTTCCGCATCGGCCTTGTCTGTGAGGACGATTCGCGCCTTCCGGTCAATTGGTACGGTTTCTTCGACAGAAACATACCCCTTTGCCCGGACCGACAGAGTCGCCGGGCCCACATAACAGGAAACCGGGGAACCCGTACTCCGGACATAGTCGGGGCGCGGAAGATATAAATCGGGCTTTTTGAGATCTATTTTCTCATTGCCGAAATACCTGCTGCCCCGCATCTCAGGATAGGTCGTATCCCTCACGGTTTTCAGGTCGGGGAACGGCTCTCCAGATGCCGGGTAAATCCGGATACATGCATTTTCCAGGTGGAACTCCCCTGAGGAATCCGTAACGGCTTTTGAATGACAACAGTCGGAGTTGACCTCGACAATCGCGCCCGGAACGGGTTCTTCCGACTCGTTGACCACCACGCCTTCTATCGGAACATGGTCGCAATATTGGGTGTTATGACGCGAAAAATCTGGAGAAGCATTCGCGACACGCACGGTCACTTCAACGGTTTCCTGAACTTCGGGAACGAACTCCGGCCGGTCATCCCCCTCGCGGACTTCCGCGTTTCGATAATCTCCCCCGGCCTGGACTTCCCATTTTATATTCGGCCGGAGTCCCTCCACCAGGGCGATTCCCGTGGAGTCGCTGACCGATTCCACGACCATCTCGTTGCCCTGTAGAAATAAGGGGACATTCGGAGCCGGCATTCCGCTTTCTCCCTGGACGGTGAGGATGCGCACCCGGCTCCCTTTGTCGAGGAAGAAGGGAACCGTGTTGCTGTTGCCATCCGTTGTGATGATCATCGGGGAAGACTCGTCCGCATACCCCTCCGCTCGAGCGAAAACCTCGATCAAACCGAGCGGGATCCCCTTGACTTCACAAAACCCTTCCGAGTCCGCCGTGGCGGAGCGGGAAAGTTGTCGTCTCGCAAACTTCACCTCGACCGTCGCGCCGGGGATCGGTTTGAGGGTGGCTTTGTCATTCACCAGCGCCGTGAGAGACGCCCCCTGTTCCAGATAGAGATCGAACGGTCCGCTCCGTTCCCCCGGCTTCCCCATGACGGGCGTTTTCACCTCCACCGTCACCTGGTCCTCCCACTGTCCCCACAGGTACACGACATTGTCGGGAAGGGAGGAAATTTCGTAACACCCCTGATCGTCACAGACGGCAGCAGGCGGGAGGGTGGGGTGTTCGTACGAATTGGGCTGATCGCTCGACACAGCCGACACCCGCGCACCCGCAGCCGGGACGAATTTTCCCGTCGCATCGCGCCGGTAAACCGTCCCGAAATAGCCGTATGCCTTCGACAGGAACAGACGGAACGGTTCCCGCTGGGGCGTCGTAAGCGCCACTCCGCGGCGAAAAACCGGAAGCGCTCCCGGATACTCCGCCTTGATCTCCCGGCACCGCAACGTCCCGGTTGTGGCCAGGTCGGGAGGGCACTCCAGGGACAGGGTCCCCGTCTTGTCGGTCAGACCTGTGAGGGAGAGAACGGGTGAGTCGGTTCCTTTCGGTTTGTCCGTTCCATCCGCCGGTTCAGGGGTTCCCTCCGGTTGATCGGCTTTCCCCGGCGCCTGCGCCTTCGGTTCGGGGATCAGGGTGACTGTTGCCCCCTCGACCGGCTGGTTCGTGTCGAGCCACAGGACCCGGATCTGAAAGACGCTGTTCTTTTTCTCTCCGGCAGGGGCCGCCGACAGGGTCGAGGACGGGGCGCTCTCGAACGTGCCCAATGGAGGGACGGGTTTTACCTGTTCGGGCGGGTTTTCGGTTTCGGCGCGCCGGGGGGCGTGATCGCCGCCACGGGTCAGAAACCCGTACCCGAGAATTGCCAGAATCAGTACCGCGCAGAGCCCCGCCACCTGCTTCTTCCGGTTCATACCCCGCCGTCCTCTCCCGCTCAGAAGTCCACCCGCATGGAATGAATCTGTCCCTCAAAATAAAAACCCGCCCTGTCCGGCTCTACTGAATGCCGAACAGGGTTCATTGTCAAGAAAAGAACGCTGAAAAGTTTTATGAAAACGAACAAACAGGAGTTGTATGGATGAGATCGGATCGAGTGATCCCGATCTGCTCCGAGGCTTCTTTTCAGATCTTCGTGACGTCCCGGGCTTCCTGGGCGAAGTCTATGAGGATGCGCTGGGTCTGTGACAGGAAAGGCTCGGTCTTGACCCCGGCCATCTCGAACATGCGGCGCGCGGCGCGGCTGGCGTCGGTGTCGTGGTATTTGTCGGACAGGTACACGATGCGCCGGATGCCGCTCTGGATCAGGATCTTGGCGCATTCGTTACACGGAAACAGGGTGACGTAGGCTGTCGAGCCGGTGAGGTCGGCGGCGTTCTTGTTCATGACGGCGTTGAGTTCGGCGTGGCACACGTAGGGGTATTTGGTGTCGAGGGGCGACTCGGCCTCGCGCGCCCAGGGCAGTTCGTCGTCGCTGCACCCGAGGGGAAAGCCGTTGTACCCGATGCCGAGAATTTTGTTCTGGGGCGAAACGATGCACGCGCCCACCTGCGAGTTGGGGTCCTTGCTGCGATGCGCCGAAAGAATCGCAATCCCCATGAAGTAATCGCTCCACGAAATGTAACCCTCGCGCTTGGTGGTCATATCCCCTTTTCCCCCTGTTTTCCTGCTCAAGCAATCTCCTTAAGGATTCCCAACCGGGTAAGAGCGGTACGGAGATCTTTCTCTAATTGTTGAAAGGCCGGCAACAGGCGCAGTCTATCAAAAGAGATTTCCTGGCCGATCAGTACAAGGTGATTGCAATCTCGCAGCTTTGCCCGACTATTTTTGCGTCGCCCCATTATCACTTCGAAACACTTTTCGAAACAGGCCTTGGGATCAGCCAGCGATTCGGCTTTTCTGAAGGGAACTGGTAACCCCATTTGTTCATCGGACAAGGAACAGGAAAATACCCGCCGCAAGGCATCACCATCCACCAAGGTCCAAGCTTCCATTTCGCGGACAGGCACCACAGCGACCGTCCGGACTTCTTTTTTCGATGGATATTGCCGAAGGTGTTCCTCAATTGGTTCAATTTGTTGTTTTCGAACAGCGTCCGGATCTCCGTCTCCATCCGCATGAACAAATAACAGATCAAAGGAACCCTGTGCCCGTAACGCCAATTCTTTAGACGATTCCAGAGATCGTTTCATTCCCGATCCCCGAGACAGATCTTGAACTGGTCCCACCTCGATTGGGTAACGAAGCAAATCCATATCAGAACATATTTCATCCACAAGACGTCGGAGAAGATCCGACAGAAACAGGCTGTCGGTAGTTCCTTCCCGCAAGAGAGCCATTGTCAGACTGCGCGCCATCTTTTAGATCTCACTTCTGTCTCGCCAAGATTCCAGCAGACTCTGAACTTCGAACGCCGAAACAAAATCCGTTTGTCCGTCTCCTATAAGATCACCCTGCAAATGGATTCTGCGGACCCGGGTGGTCGATTCCTTTGTTCGACGGAGAGGGTCTATTCGCGTAACGGTATCCAGATACACCAGGTCCGTCTCATCCAGACAACAGGAAAGCACTACGGGTGAATGGCTGTTGATGAGCATCTGGCAGAGGCGTTGATCCGGATCGTACGACTCCTGATCTTCCGTCGTGAGTAACCTTCGAATCACTCGGATCGTTTCTTTGAGGCGAAGCGGATGGACCCCGTTTTCAGGTTCCTCGAAGAGGATCAGACCGTGGTGCCGGGGATCGTGGAGCATGGTCAGAAGCGCCAGAACCCGAAGGGTTCCGTCGGAAACCACCCGCGAACTGAACTCCTGCCCATTCGTCATAACAATCTTCAGGGAATACTCACCAGCCTTCTTGTCCACCTCGACACAGATGCGTTTAACTCCCGGAATCAGACGGGCCATGTCGGCGGAAATATCCGCCAACGCGCCTTCCAAATCCTCTCCTCGCGTTTCGGATCGAATTCTCGCGAGAACGGCAGGCAGGTTGCTCCCATGAGAATTCAATTCTTTATTCAGAAGGTACTCTGGGCTGGGTTTTCTCAGGGCATCGGGATCAAGTTGGAGAAACCGCCAGGAAGCCATCTCTTCGCGTAGAGCGTAGAGCGTGGGTGTTTCCTTACTGTTCTGACAACTCGACAGGACGGTGGCTTCTGCATTGGCCGCCGGAATGGTCCGGCTTCGCCCCGCATTTCCTTCCTGGTGAATGTGGAATCTGGGTTGCCCCTCTTCTTCCACCGTTTCCAGATAGGGTTTCTTCTTCTGTTGCCGCTTTATGAAGGTTCGATTGAATAACGAACTTCGCCCCTTCAAATCCAACCAGAAGTTGTCCTGATTGGCAGCGGAAATAGCGGTGACTCGCTCCTGTGTCACAAAAAGTCGACCGGGTTCCGAGCCGCTATCCCGTTTCTCGATTGTCAGGTCGTAACGGACGCGGGTCTGTTCGAGATTTATCACTGAGCCATATACATCCACATGTTGGGAATCCAACAGAACTTCGATTCCAAATGTCATTTTCTTCGCAATAGAACCGTCCGCATTCTGGCTGAACAACTCACCCGGAATCCCCCGCTCCTTGATCGAATCGAACGCGCTTCCGACACTGCTTTCAGACGCAAGCCGCGAAAGCAATTGAATCGCATCGAACAGATTGGACTTTCCGGAAGCGTTTGGACCCAAAATCACGGTAAAGGGACGCAATTTCAATTCGAAATTCCGAAAACTCTTGAATCCGTCTATTTCGATTCGCGTGAGCATTGCGTATTCTTCCTTTCAGGAAGATCAACCGATAATCCCTTTAATGATCCCCGGCGCCTGAGCGAGGGCTTCGGCGAGTTTTTCGGGGTTTTTGCCTCCGGCCTGGGCCATGTCGGGACGGCCGCCGCCGCCGCCACCCACCAGCGGGGCCACCTGCTTGATGACGTCACCCGCCTTCACGCGCGCGGTCTCGGCCTTCGTCACCGCGCACAGGAGCAGCGCCTTGCCGTCGGACTCCGCGCCCAGGAGTACGACCGCCCGGCCCGCCTTGTCGCGCAGCTGGTCGGCCAGCGTCCGGAGCAGTTCGGCGTCAGCGCCTTCGATCTGGGCGCAGACGATCTTGATGCCGTCGGCTTCGGTGGCCTGGGCGAGCAGGTCGTCGAGCGAGGCCGCGGCGGAACCCGCCGAGGACTTTGCCTTCTTCAGGTCGCGCTTCAGGTTCTTGATCTCGGTCTGGAACACCTCGACCCGCTCGGCCAGCTGTCCCTCGCGCACGGCGAGCGAGCGGCAGAGGCCCGCCGTCACGTCACGCGTGGCGGCCCACTGTTCGTAGGCGCCGAGGCCCGTGGTCCCCTCGATGCGGCGGATACCCGCCGCGACGGACGACTCGCTCACCAGACGGAACGACCCGATCCGCCCGACCTGGCGCAGATGCGTTCCGCCGCAAAACTCGATGCTGACCGGCTTCGATTCTCCCACGAAGCCGCCGATCTGCACCACGCGCACGACGTGGCCATACTTCTCTCCGAACGGGGCGATGGCGCCGCGCTTGCGCGCTTCATCGAGCGGCAGTTCCTCGATGGACACCGCATGGTCCGCGAGCACGAGTTCATTGACAATCCGCTCGACGCGGGACAGATCCTCGGCCTTCACCGCTTCGGGGTTCGAGAAATCGAACCGCATCCCCTCGGGGCCGACATAGGAACCCGCCTGCGTGATGTGGCCGCCGAGCACCTGGCGCAGCGCCGCCTGCAGGAGGTGCGTGACCGTGTGGTTGCGCATGATGGACATGCGGCGGTCCGTGTCCACCCGAGCCGTCAGGGCCTCGCCCACGCGCAGGGTGCCGCCCGCGACTTTGCCCCGGTGCAGGAAAAGACTGTTGGGCGTTTTCAGGGTATTCTTGACAATGAACGACGACGAATGGCCCTGTCCCTCAAATTCTCCCGTGTCGCCCACCTGGCCGCCGGACTCGGCGTAGAAGGGCGTCTGGTCCAGAACCACCGTCGCTTCCTCGCCCTTCGCGACAGCGTCCACCCGTTTGCCGCCGCTCAGGATGGCCAGCACGCGCGCTTCGCACGCGAAGGTTTCGTAACCCAGGAAACCGGTGGAACCGGAGGTCTCGTCAATGTCGGCGAGCAGTTCGGCCTCTTCGCCGCGCTCGGCGCCCTTCCACGACTTGCGCGCCTCGGCCTGGTGGGCCTGCATGGCGCTGGTGTACCCCGCCTGGTCGAGTGTGAGTCCGGCGTCCTCGGCGATCTCGGCGGTCATGTCCACCGGGAAGCCGTAGGTGGCGTGGAGCAGGAACGCGTCGGTTCCGGGCAGCGCGACGAGGCCGCTGTCCTTCGCCTGGGCGATCTTCTCGTCCAGAATGCGCGACCCCTGCGCCACCGTGCGCAGGAACGACTCTTCCTCGATCTTGATGATGCGGGCCACGTGCGCTGCGTTCGGTTTGATTTCCGGATAGACCCCGCCCATCGTGTCCACCACGACGTCCACCAGCTGGTGCATGAACGGCTCGCTTTTGTCCATGAGGTAGGCGAACCGCAGCGCGCGCCGCAGGATGCGGCGCAGCACGTAGCCGCGCCCGCCGTTGCTCGGCGCAATCCCCTCGCTCAGGGCGAACGTCAGCGCGCGCACGTGGTCGGCGATGGCGTTGATCGCGAAACGATCCTTGTGGTTGTAATCGGCCCCGCTATCCGAGAGCCGACGGTATTCTTTCCCGACCGAGGCGGCGACAGCGTTTGTGATCGGCGAGAGGAGGTCGGTTTCGTAGGGCGTCCGGATGACTCCGTTCGTCTCGATGAAATTCAGGGCTGTGGTCATGCGTTCGAGGCCCGCGCCGGTGTCGATGCCGCGGTATTTCAGCGGCGGGCGCGACCCGTCCTTCTGCTGGTCGTACTGCGGGAACACCATGTTCCAGATTTCGAGGAACAGGTCCCCCTCCTCGACGATGCGCCGAGCGATGGTCTCGCCGTCCTGGCTCATCGCGAGTTTCAGTTCTTCGGCCGTACCGGTGAAAAAACAGACCTCCGAACACGGCCCGCACGCCCCCGTGTCGCCCGCCGGACCCCAGAAGTTCTCCTTCTTGTCGAGCGGGATGATCCGGTCGCGCGGGATGCCGATCTTCTTCTCGAGCAGTTCGGGCGTCTCGTCGTCCAGTTCGTAATAGGTGGCCCAGAGCCGCTCGCGCGGCAGTTTCATCTTGTTCCAGATGAAGTCCCACCCCCACTCGAGCGCCTCGAGTTTGAAGTAGTCGCCAAAGGAGAAATTGCCCAGCATCTCGAAGAACGTGTGGTGACGCAGCGTCTTGCCCACGTTCTCGAGGTCGCTTCCCTTGCCTCCCGCCCGCAGGCACTTCTGCACCGTCGTGGCGCGCGTGTAGGGCAGCGGCTCCACCTGCCCGCCCCAGAAGGGCTTGAACTGCACCATGCCCGCCGAGGTGAAAAGCATCGTCGGGTCGTCCGGCGGCACGATGGGCGAAGAGGACACGTGCGTGTGCCCGTGGCTGACAAAATAATCCACATACAGGGAACGAAGTTCGTTGGCGGTCGTCATTGGTAAAAGTCTCCACACTTAAAATACGGTTCGACGGGTCGTTTTTCCCGTACGCCCGCCCCCCTTGGGGGTCGCAGGCGCACAGGAACCAACCCTATTAAAGCCACCGCCACCGTTTTTGCAAGCGAAACGTCCGTTTCGGGCGTTTTCTGGAGTGATCGTAAATGGGTTACCAGGAAAAGAGTCCCCGGAAATTCCCGGAATGTGGTCTGACTCACCGGGTCTTTTTCAAACACAGATCTCTCTTGGGTCATCAAAACAATCGGTTGAACCGACAAGTCACCTCGCTGAAGTCTCTCCCGTCCTCCGCCGCGACCGTGCGACTCGAAACACCAGAAAAAACATCCCCCCCACGAACGCACATCCCAGAAAAACGGACGGCTTCCGCAAACCCCCGAGATCTTCCACCTCATACGGCTGGTGCATCACCAGATCGCCGGAGGAGCGCAGGCCGTTCGTGGGGTCGTAAACCACCTGGCCGCCATCGTCCTTCTGGTCGGGCCCGATACTCCAGAGCGTGTACCGGTCCTTCTCTCCGCGGTAATGGTATGGGGCGTGGTCGGGAGAGAAGGGGTCGGTAATCTGGATAGAACGTATGAAGAGAGTCGTTATTCCCAACAAATCGCCACAACGCGGATCATCCAGTTTCTCGGGATAATGACCATACGCGACAGAAAACGCTTCAAGCGTTTTCCTTGTTTCCCGAAGATCAGATTTGACCGCTTGTGTTCCTGACAAGATGGAGTCTCTGGAACTCAGGTCAAGGGGAGGGAAATGGTCTGACGAGTAGGTAACGGGACGGAGTTTCTTGTTCGCTTTCTTTCGAACAGGAGTGAAGGGTTGGAGGACAATTGTGTCTTCCACCTGAAATTTCCCGAACAGGGGATTTTCCCATGTCAGAATCGCTTTGAGCGTATCGCCTTCTTTCACATCCTCCGTAAGCGGCCATGAATCCACGAAATGGCCGAAACACCAGCGCGCCATGAATCCTTTATTCCATTGTTTTCCGGAGGCATCCAGAAGAACCACCTGACCGCAAGTTTCACACAGCGAATCTATCTCGCCGGAATCATCCGGAATCAAACGGACTGGACCGAGATACACCAGTCCATTCGCGTCCTTCAGAATCCGCTCAGCAGTCAGGGAATTCTTGTCTTGAATCAGTTTAACTTCCAGGGCGAGATTCTTGCCAATCTCAAGCAGCGCCGTCTTGCCATTCTGAACAGACAATGGGGTTTCTTTCGAGAATTCCAATTCGATTCTCTTGCCGTCCGGGGTTATCAGACCCAGTGTGGCTTCCAGACTGTAGTTCCCTGCCTTAACCGCCAGGGGGAATTCCTGATTTGTTCCAGTAAGATGAATCCAGTTCCTGTCTTCTTCGGACTGTTTTTCAGAAAAACTGACATCGAGAACCCAAGTCTTGATCTGGGAGGCAAATCCAAGTTTGACCGCCAATTTACCCTGTAGCCCCGTGTAAGGGATCAACCGGATATCGTGCGTCGTTTCGTCGAACCGGTAGTCGTAAAGATTTCCGAGGATATTGACGCCCGGCGTCAGATAATAGAGTTCCTGTTTCATAAAGGGATCTTCCCGTTCCTGGCCAAACTCCCCGTTCCCGTCGATGTCGAGAAATAAACGCAGGGGTGGCGCATCCGGAGAGACTGGGGTTCCGCTACCCGGCAGGTTTTCCCCGTTTGCACTGACCACCGCCGCGTCGAACTGTTTGTCACCAACCGTCAACCGTCCGCGCAGCCAGAGATTCGTTTCAAACACCAGGGCATCGGGCCAGAGCCCCACCCCCATTTTGCAGCGAGGTCCCCCAGGGATCTGGATTTCCAGAACCCCGGCTGGGGTACCGTTCCTCCAATCGGGAGAGAAAGAGGCGAACTTCTCGTCGTTCGTAAAATCCCGGTCGCCGTTGAGATCGAAAATCAACGTGTCGAAATTTTCCCCTTCACGAGAACTGTAAACTGAGAAAAGAATGGGATTCTGATCCCCCATCTTAAATTCGCCCAGTTTGACGTCCCTCGCACCTTGGGGGAGTTGGGCCGCTGTGAGGTCAGAGCGGTAGTAACAGGTCCACTTGCTGTCCGATAGATGGAGTTGTTCATGTTCCGGTCCAATCGCTTCCAGCCGAAACGCCCCCCGGGCCTGGACGGTAAAGGCGAAAAGGAGGGATAAGGCAAACAAGCCCGTAAGAACCCGAACGTGTTTTGATCGCATTTGAAAGGGCCCTTTCTTCAGAACTCTTACCCGAAAAACCGCGTTGAGGACAGAAAACGCGTCTTTCGTTCGGGTGTGATGGGGCGAAAACGGTTTTGACTCGGTCCCTTTGGGGATGCGGTTTTTTTACCCCGCCAATCGGGAGATTGGCGCTTTGGGGAAATCCCATTTGATCTATCGGCACACCCGGCTGATTTCTCTCTGGAAGCGCAACTGCGGGAAACCGCGAAAATTGCGAAAGACACGGAAAAGAGCGTGTTTCGCGATTTTTGCGTCTTTCGCAGTTCCTCTTACAGAGGTCGGCTAAAGGCGTACATTTTTTCTCCCTTTTCACTTCTCCGGCATGGTCACATCGTCCTGGTTATTACCGAACATCCCCATGCTCCCCGGTGGCAGGGGAAGGAAATCCTCCAGGATAATCTCCTTCTCGGCTTTGAACTGGCCGAACAGTTCCGTCTCCCAGGTTACAACGGCTTTCACTTTGTCGCCTTTCTTCAACTCCTCGGGAATACGCCACGCGTATTCGCAGGTACCGTCTCACCCATACTCCAGGGCGCCCTGGCCAATCTGCTTCCCCTGGACGTCCTGGAATGCGATCCGCCCACCGTTCGATTTCCGGGTATCAGGCGGATCGGCGGTCTGCGGCGAAGAGTCCGAGACCCGTTCAACTCTCCCGTATTGAATCCCGTTTTCGTCTTGAGCCTGCCGGGTTACAACGATCTGGCCATCCTTTTGAGACAGGGAGATGTCAAACGAATCGATCCGACTGACTTGCAGCGTCGTTGTCTGACCCTCTTGAATAGAAACACCTTTTTTCGAGAACTCGACCAGAAATTTTTCGCCGGATTCTACTTCCAGAAACAGATCGGCATATAAACCCAGGCTTTCCTCCGTTTTGATCGGAATTGGAAACTCCCGGTCCATCCCCGAGAAATATGTGGACAGGCCTTTCGTCTTCGGACCGCCATAAATCCCAAAAACTTCCCACGATTTGATCTTTACGGCGAATTCGGGTTTGAAACCCAGTTTCCCCTGAGGCGCGGTAGAACGGGCCAATGCCAATTCCATGCGGGAAGCGTCGAACTGACCCTCGTACCGAACACCCCGGATCAAGACATCCTCCTGAAGGAAAAACTGCTCGGGCCCTATTCCTTCTCTATAACCAAACGGTTTTATTTCAAATTCTCCGTTCCCGTTGAGGTCGAGCAGAAGAATCGCATTGCGCATGTTGTTTTCCTGAGAAAGACCTTGGGGGCCGGCACTGCGGTTGATGATGGCTACGTCCACCTCCTTCCCCTCGAGGAGAACCTTGCCCCGGAGCCAGTAGCGGATTTGGGTCCGCAGCGAATCGGCACTCAAAGTCAGGGCGATCTTCTGCGTTGAACCATCCGGGAATTGCAGATCAATGTCTGCAGCCGTTTCCGTCGAGTGGGGATCCCGATCCGAAAATCCTGTAAACTGGGGGTCATTGGTCAGATCCTGGTCTCCGTTTAGATCGAAGATAATCGCGTTGGGCGCTTTCGTGTATTCGTCTTTTCCCCGATTGGAGAGAATCTTGTCAAACAGATTCCCCGTTTCCTGACGATAGGTCACAAATAGAAGAGGAGTCACATTGCCCAGCATGATCCGGCCAAATCTGCCGTTTCGGGCCTCCCGGGGAAGTTTCCGGGTCTCCAGGTTTTCCTCATAGCTGAAATACGGTCCCCCGGACTTTTCTAAAAGATCCTGATACTCAGGACCGGCGGGTTCGTACCGAAGACGGGCGGGAACGTCCGAGGCCGACACTTTACCCACGGAAGAAAGCCTCCCCACCGGAGGATGAGACGTTTTCCAATAAAAAATACCCAGAACCAGAATAAAGAGAACGACAAGTACCAAGAGAATCCGAATCCACTTTGGCCACATCGGCTCTTTTCCCTTTCACTTGAGAATGAAAAATACGCCTACGAGCGAGCCCTATCGAGATCCCGCATGGCCACATGCTATAGGATGGCGAGAGCATCCGCCGGAAAGCCTCCTTCCGTCGGACGCGAGAGTCAACCGCCGCGTCTCCTATCCGAGTTCGTCCGGTCCGCCCGCGAGATCATCCACACCGGCGGCGACGGAATCCGCTCGAAAACCGCGCGCACTGTGCGGTTGGCCGACATCGTCAGCGTCAGCGTCGGCGCCGTCTCGCTCCCCGTGGGCACGTCGCCCTCCCATCGCACAAACCGTTGGCCCTTCCCCGGAGCGGCCGTAAGCGTCACGGTCGAGCCGACCGGGTAGAACATCAGGTCCGGCTCGACGCGCACCGCGCCCTGGCCCTCGGTCTCGACCGCGAGCGTGACGGTGCTCTGCCCCTCGGGCAGGAAGTACGCCGAAATCTGCCAGTTGCGATCCATCAGCAGAACCAGCGGGTTCTGCGCTTTCTGTTCCGGCGCAACGCCGTCCGACCACCCGGCGAAGACGAAGCCCGCCGCGGGCGTGGCCGTCAGGGTCACCGTGCTTCCCGCGTCGAAGACCTGTGTGCTGGACGGATTCTGCTCCAGCGTCCCCTGGCCGACCTGCGAGGTGGCGAGTGTGAAGACCTGCGTGAAGTGCGCCGTCACGGTGGTATCGGCCAGCATGACGAGCGCGAACGGATTGGTCGTGGGGGCCGGCGCGGGACCGGTCAGCGTCCAGCCCGAGAACCGCCACCCGGCGTCGGGCTGCGCTGTCAGGGTCACCGTGGTGCCGAGAACATATTGGGAACCGGTGAAAGCCGCCGGTGCGGCGAGGACTTTTCCCTTCCCTTCACAGAGGGTCGCCAGATTGCGAAGAATCGGGTCGTAGTGACCCGCCGCCCGCGTCAAGCCGCCGGTGGTGATTTCCACGTCCCGGTCCTGCGGTTTCGTCCAGCCGTAAAGGTCTTTGAACGTCAGCGCGTGGAATCCGGTCTGGGCCCGCAGGGCCGTGCTGCTGGTGTTGCTGACCGGGTCATAGACCGTGTCGTTGTGCCAGACGTTCGCCGCCTCGCTGGACAGACGCCACCGCGCCCCGGCGGCCACCGCCTCGGGCGGCGTGAGAGTCATCTGCAAGTCGCCTCCGGGCGCCAGGGCCAGGGAATGGTCCCCGCCCGCGACCAGCGCCACATACCCGTGGTTGGGCGAGGGAACCGTACACTGGCCCTGGGCATTATCCCCCCATGTCACGATCGAGCCGTCGGACTTGAGGCCCAGACTGTGATAATATCCCGCCTTGATCGCCACGAAGCCGCTGTTGGGGGAGGCAACATTACATTGCCGTTTCCCGTTCTCTCCCCACGCCACGATTGTTCCATCGGATTTCAGAGCCAGTCGGTGGTGAACTCCTGCGGCGATGGCCACAAAACCGCTGTTCGGCAAGGGAATTGTCCAATTGTCGTAATTGTCGTACCCCCACTCGACAATCGAGCCATCGGCCTTCAGGGCCAGACTGTTATGGCTTCCCGCTGCAATCGCCACAAAACCGCTGTTGGGCGAGGGGACTGTGCATTGGCCGTAGTAATTGTACCCCCAGGCCACAATCGAACCGTCGGCCTTCAGGCCCAGACTGTGGGATCCCCCCGCAGCGATCGCCACAAAATTGCTGTTGGGCGAAGGAACCATACATTGCTTCGAGCTATTGTACCCCCAGGCGACCACCGAACCGTCTTTTTTCAGGCCCAGATTGTGGTACCACCCTGTCGAGACCGACACGAAGTCCCGATTGGGCGCGGGAATGCGGCACTGGTTGAAATAGTTGTCCCCCCACGCCACGACGGTCCCATCCGCCTTCAGTCCCAGGTTGTGCTTCTCACCCGCCGCGACCTCCACAAAACCACTGCCGGGCGCAGGAAGGGCGCATTGGCCATAAAAGTTTGATCCCCACGCCACCAGGGCCAGGTCGGACCCGGCCAGCGCGATCGTGTCGCTTGTCACCGCCGACTCGACCTCGGCGCTGTTCTTCACCTTGAAATAGACCGTCTTGACTCCCGCGTTCCCGGACAGCGTAAACATGGGGATGGGCCCGTAGGGCCGCCAGGTGGCGCTGGTAAAATCGGCGGATTCGCTCGCCAGGTACTGTGCAGCCGAACCGCTGGTCGCCGCCGTGCAGGCGCTGAACAGTGTCACGGTCGGGTTCACGGCCGTCGCCGCGCCGTTGTTGATCTTGAACGCCGTGATGACCGGCGCGGCGGGCGGCGGACCGGACGCCAGTTGAGCCGTCAGCGTCTTGGTCGAATTCATTGTCAGAACCAGGGGATTGACCCGTTCCCACCCCGCCGGCACGTTGCCCGTCCAGCGGTCGAACCACATCCCCGCGTCCGGCTGCGCCGTCAGCGTCACCGTGGTCCCGTGCGGGAAACTGGACCCGGCGGGCGAAACGAGGACCGTGCCGCTGGTGCAGGCCACCGAGAGCGGCCAGTCCACCCGCGTGTACGCGCCCGCCGCCTGCGCGGTCGCCGTGGTGGTCAACTCCACCGCCTGGTCCGCCGGTTTGTTCCAGCCATAGACGTCCTTAAAGGTCAGCGTGTGGACGCCGACCCGGGACCGGAGCGTTTTGCTGGTGGTTTTCGTCACCGGGTCATAAACCGTCGTGTCGTGCCAGACATCCTTGGCCTCGTCCGTCAACCGCCACCGCGCCCCAGCGGCAATCGCCTCGGGCGGCGTGAGGGCGACCTCGAGGTCGCCCGTGGCAGCCAGAGCCAAAGCATGATATCCACCTCCTGCAATTGCCACAAAGCCGGTATTGGGAACCGGAACATTGCATTGACTGTAAGTGTTCTGTCCCCACGCAACAATCGAACCATCCGATTTCAATCCCAGACTGAAATACATTCCGGCCGCAACGGCGATAAAGTTGCTGTTGGGTGTGGGAACAGAGCATTGACCCGCCCGGTTATCTCCCCACGCGACAATCGAACCATCGGACTTCAGACCCAGGCTATGGTTCCCTCCTCCCGCAATGGCCACAAAGCCACTGTTGGGAGAGGGAACCGTACACTGCCCGTAATTATTATTCCCCCATCCCACCACGGAACCGTCGGTTTTCAGACCCAGACAGTGGTAATCTCCTGCCGCCACGGAGACAAAATCCCGGTTCGGGAACGGAATGTTAAACAGACCATAGAGTTTAGTTCCCCATACCACAATCGAGCCATCGGACTTCAGTCCCAAATCATGACTATGCCCGGCCGCGATGGCGACAATATTCTGGTTGGGTAAAGGACTTGTCCCTCCCGGTCCCCCAAGCGTCGAACCATCGGATTTCAAGAATGCGCTATGGAGATCTCCTCCTCCTATCGCAACAAAACCGCTGTTGGGGGAGGGTAGAGTTCCAACATTTCTCCCCCACGTCACAACCGAACCGTCGGCTTTCAGCGCCAGACTGTGCGCTTCGCCCCCCGCAATGGCCACAAAGTCACTGTTGAGCGAAGGGACACTACACTGTTTTTCGGTATTGCGTCCCCACGCCACGACGGAAAAATCATCTCCCGCCAGCGTGATCGTGTCGCTCGTGACGGCCGATTCCGCTCCGACAGAATTCTTCACCTTATAATAAACGGTTTTGACTCCTGCTCCCTCGGACAACCGGAACATAGACACCGTTCCATAGGGCCTCCACGCCGCGCCGACAAAATTGGGTGACTCACTCGCCAGATACTGGGTGGCGGAACCGCTGGTCTCGGCCGTACAGGTGTTAGCCAGAACCACGGTTGGGTTCACCGCTGTGACCGCGTTATTGTTGATCTTGAAGGAGGTAATAACCGGAGCAGACGGCAACGGTCCGGACTCTAAATCCGCCCCGATCACCTTGTTGGCGTCCATACGGATCGCCAGCGGATTGATCCGTTCCTGTCCCACCGGCACATCGCCCGTCCAGTGGTCGAACCAGTACCCCCCGCCCGGTTGCGCCATCAGCGTAACCGTGGTCCCGTGCGGGAAACTGGAATCAGTTGGTGACACCTGGATCGCCCCGTTCTCACTGGCGGTTACAAGCGTCCAGGAGGTCAACCTGTAATTTCCAGTCCCGGAAGTATCGCGATCAAGTTCGATCTCAACCGATTGATCCGCCGGTTTGATCCAACCATATGCGTCCTTGAATGTCAGCGTGTAGGTCCCGGTTCGAGTCGTCACCGTGTCTCCACTGTTGTGCCATAACCCTTTGGCTTCACTCGTCAATCGCCACTGCGCCCCGGCGGCAATGGCCTTGGATGGGGCAAGTGTTGTCTTCAGACGGCCCAGGGTTGAAATTGCCAGGGAATGCCCCCACCCTGCCGCTACAGATACAAAACCGATATTGGGGGCAGGAACGTCACACTGACCATAGTCGTTTGAACCTTTAGCTACGACTGAACCGCTGGAGTGCAAAGCCAGGCTGTGTTTCCACCCAGCCGCAAGGCCCACATAACCTGTTCCGGATCCGAAGTTAAGTTGGCCAGAACCCCGATTCCCCCATCCCACAATCTCTCCATTCTTTTTCAAGGCCAGATTGAAGTCATATCCTCCCATTATCGAGGTGAAATCCCTGTTTGGTTCCGGTACAACTGTAATATCATACGCGAAACTGCCCCACGCAGAAATGGAACCATTTTGTTTTAATCCGAGCAAACAAAGATGTCCGCCTGCAATTGTCAGAAATCTTGGGACGGAAGAAGGGGTACGATGATAGTTGCCCCAGACAATTATCCGGCCATCCTTTTTCAATCCCATACTGTAATCATCCGATCCGACAACAGACACGAAATCGGCATTGGGTTCAGGAATGTTACACTGACCTGCAGAATTATTTCCCCAGGCAACAATCGTTCCATCGGATTTTAGTCCGAGACTGTGCGAGTTTCCAGCCGCAATCCCAACAAAGTCCTGATTGGGCAGGGAAACGGAGCATTGGTTATCATCGTTACCTCCCCAGGCCACGATTGTACCGTCGGTTTTCAAACCTAAACTGTGCTGACCACCTCCGGCCACGGCCACAAAATCCCGATTTGGTTCGGGGACCGAACATTGCCCTTTTCCATTGGTCCCCCAAGCCTTGACCTTACCACTGTCCTGACGGAAAGATGCCGTGAGGGTGGTGTCGGCTGTGATTGAGAAGACTAGGGGATTTTCCATCTCCCGCCCCGCTGGAACATTTCCCCCCCAGCCTGTAAAGAACGCTCCCTGATGGGCCTGAGCATAAAGTGTTATCGTGGTACCTGGCAAATAATCCGGTCGAATCGGCCAATTCATGATGAATCCATGCGTCGCGGTTGTGGACAACGTACACATGGGGGTATCCACGTATTCCGCCGCAACGGAAACTTCCTTACCCTTAAGAAGCGTTACTGTCTGGGTGGTCGGTTCCAGCCAACCGGCAAGCATTTTATACTCCAGGACATGTTCTCCGACTGTGCTGGAAATCGAAACCCCACTATTATGCCAGACACCAGCCGGTTCATCCGTTAGACGCCACTGCGCACCTTCGGTAACGGCTTGTGGCGGGTCAATTGTCACTTTCAAATTTCCATGAGATTTGATAGCCAGCAAGCAACTGTTCCCCGCCGCAATTGCATCAAACCCCGTGTTGGAAGCGGGAAGATTCCACGCCCCGCCACTGCCATTGCTCCACCCCACAATCGAACCATCCGACTTCAAACCGACGCTATAACCATCCCCTGTTGAAACGGCCACAAACCCACTATTCGGTGTAGGAATACTTGCCTCTATCCCCCATCCCACAATCGAACCATCAGACTTCAGTCCCAGACTGTGATAAGAAGCCGCCGCAATCGCCACAAAACCGGTATTGGGAGCCGGAACCTTCCACTGGCCCGCGCCATCATTCCCCCACGCGACAATCGAACCGTCCGACTTGAGCCCGATACTATGCGTGTCCCCTGCGGCCACCGCCACAAAACCGGTGTTCGGAGCAGGAACATTCAACTGGCCATTGCTGTTATCCCCTCCCCAGGCCACAATCGAACCGTCCGATTTCAGCCCCAAATTGTGAATGCCCCCCGTCGAAATAGCCACAAAGCCGCTATTGGGAACTGGCACACGGCACTGGTCGAGTACATTATCACCCCACGCAACAACCGACCCATCGGATTTCAAGGCAAGACTGTGACCCGTGCCTGCCGACACCGCTATAAAGTCAGCGTTGGGACTCGGAACGGAACATTGCCCCGAATCGTTATACCCCCACGCCACAATGGACCCATCCGACTTCAGCCCTAAACGGTGATGCGTATACGTGTACTCGTATCCCCCTACCGCAATGGCCATGAAACCCGTAGCCGAAGTGGGAACAGAATCTTGAGAAGAATCATACCACTTCCAAGATTGGAGCGTACCACCAGGAATGACACAAAATGTCGCCACGAGAGTCTTTGTCGTGTCCATCGCGAGCGTTAACGGGTTGGACATTTCCTGTCCCATCGGAACATTCCCTGTCCAGCCGGAAAACTCGTACCCCTGCCGGGCGCCGGCGTAGAGGGTGACGGTGGTGCCTGCCGGATAGTCGGCCTGCTGGGGCGACTGGATGATGTAACCCTGTGTTGCGGTGGTGACCGAGGCCGAGAGGGTGTAAGCCGAGGCGACCTGCGCCTCCACGCCACCCAACCCCAAAAGAATCATCCCCACCCAAAGTGTCCACACCCGCTTTTGCCACGCCGAACTGCTGATCATGCTGTCATTCTCCCTGCCGGATTGAAAAAAGAATCGTACTCTTTCGCGATATAAGTTCATCTTTTCCGTTCTCTGCCACAAACGGTGAAATTTTATCAAAACAGGGACGCGGTGTCCATCCTGATTATTTGCTTATCCGGATTATCGGATTATCGTTATTGGACGATCTTCGGATGCAACTGGAAGATAAAAGGCGGACGGGAAAGCGAAAAAACGGCTCACGTGGAGGCGTGGGGACGCGGAGAACGGCTTGCTGATACGGAGTTGCGATCAACAGAATACCGGAACCGCTTTATTCAACCGCAGAATACACGGCGCAGCTGCGCCAGGTCATCTGGGGATAATGCTCCGTCTTTCCCTTGTTCTATTGAATCAGTCCCGGACGGTCGAACGGTTGGCGGCTGCGCGATTGGACGGCGGCTTCTTTCGCGTCCCGGTGTTCCAACGCCCGAATCTCTTCGTAGGACAGTTGTTTGGGACGGAGGTGGAAGCCTGGTTTGCGATGCGCCTCGCGGCAGATTCCGAGCAATTCGTCCATCTCGAAGGGTTTCCCGAGCACGCCGTCGCCTCCGATCCGGAGGGCGTAGTCGCGGTCTTTGGGGGCGTTTTTGGCCGTTACGAAATAGATGGGCATCTCGCAGAACGCGCGGTTGGCCCGCACGGACTGGCACAACTGGTATCCGTTCATGCGCGGCAGCATCACGTCAATCAGGAGAATATCGGGCTGATAGCGCACGAGTTTTTCGACGGCGTCCAGACCGTCCGGCGCCACCGTGACTTCGTAGGAGTCCTCGAGCGAAAGCACGATTAACTCGGCCATGTCCTTGTCGTCTTCCACCACGAGTATGCGCGCCCGCGTGGGAGTATTGCCGTTCGAGGCGGAATGGGCTGGGGCGGGCGCTTCCCGGCGTTCGAGGATCTTGTGCTGGCGCTGTCCCACCTGCGGGGCCATTGCGCGCGGAGGAACCTTGTTCTGTGGCGTGTTCGCTTGATGGTGAGGGTGGTGCGGGCGAACCTCTTCCTCGAGATGGTCGAGCATTCGTACCTGGATGATCGAGAGTTTCTTGGAGCGGGGGGGCAGGGGGGCGTTGTCGAAAAAGACATTGATGTTGCGCAACAGGCGCGCCGGATCAATGGGTTTTGACAGGAACAGGTTTCCGCCGCTGGCGTACGCCTGCTGGATTTCCTCGCGTGTGTCGTGCGCCGAGAGGAACAGTACCTGCATGTTCTGGAACTTCGAATTCCGCCGGATGCTTTCGCACACCTCCGTGCCGCTCATAAGCGGCATGAGGAGGTCCAGAATGACAAAGTCCGGCTCGTATTTGTCGAGTTTCTCGAGCGCGTCCAAGCCATCGTGCGCATGACAGACCTCATACTTCTCGGTCAAAGCCGCTTCGATGACCATGCGGATTTCCGGGTCGTCGTCCACCACCATGATACGATACAATGGGTCGGGTGACATGGCGTGTCTCCCTTCTTGCCACGGGTCCATCTACGAGTCTGTGAGTTTTTCCCCACACCTGCATTTTCTCCGATACTCCCTGTCCAAGTCAAGCCTTTCGGACATGAGTATCGGAGACAAACGGTCATGGGAACGCCTCCCCCTGAAATGCGCGCAGCGCACGGAATCGGTTTTCCGTGCGCTGCGCGCATTTCGGGAGTGCAAAAAAAGAGGCATCCCAGAGATCTCGACTGTGTCTGACTGGGTTGGCTGCGAAACAGGCCCTTGTTGCGTCAGCGCGTGGGCAACCCGCGCAGGACTTCCAGGGCGATGTCCACCTGGCCGAAGGGCGCGCTGACCTGGAACCCCGCCACGCTCGAGGCGATCTGTTCGCAGATCTCGCGGGCGATGGCGATCCCTTCCTCGCGGCCTTCTTCGCGTGTCTTGCAGGTGGCCATGCGGTCGAGTACGGGATCGGGCACCTCGACGCCGGGCACTTCGTTCTTCATGAACTCGGCATTTTTGAAACTGGTCAGGGGCCAGACCCCCGCCACGACCGGAATGGTCTTCGAGTATTTCCCCACTCGATCGAGGAAACGGAGCAGGGCTTCCGGCTCGAAAACCGGCTGGGTGATGGCGTACTCGGCGCCGGCGTCAATCTTGCGGAAGTACCGCTCGACCTCGCGGTCGAGGTCCAGGGCGCAGGGATTGGCGCCCACGCCGATCAGGATGGCGGTGGGGGGATTGAAGGTGCCGCCTCCGGCGTCGCGCCCGTGGTTCAGGTTGTTGGCCACCTGGGTCAGGCCGATGGAGTCCACGTCGAACACGCCCGTGGCGTTGGGGTAATCGCCCAGTTTCGGAGGGTCGCCCGTGATGATGAGAAAATTCGCGAGACCCGCCGCGTACCCGCCCATCAGGTCGGCCTGCATCCCGATCAGGTTGCGGTCGCGGCAACAGTAGTGCAGGATCGGCTCGATGCCGACCTGGTTCTTGATCGCGATGGCGGCGATCATGGGGGAGACGCGCGAGCTGGCGCGCGGGCCGTCGGGGATGTTGATGGCGTCGGCGCCCTGGACATGACAGGTGCGCGCTTTCTGGAGCATCACGGCCAGATCGCACGAACGGGGCGGGAGAATCTCGACGGTACAGACTTTTTCGCCCCGCGCCAGTTTTCCGGCGAAACGGGATTTTTCGGCCAGAGGCGTGGCCTGGACCGTAATTTCGTCAGGCCGGTAAACCTTCACTTCGATGTGCCGCTTGACACCGCTCAGACCCTTGACCGACCGCGCAACCATGCGGATGTACTCGGGCGTTGTGCCGCAGCAGCCTCCCACACCGCGCGCTCCCAGTTCGACGAAACGCTTGGCGTATTCGGTGAAATACTCCGGATTGGCCAGATACATCGTGCGCCCGTCAATCTCACGGGGCAAACCCGCGTTGGGCATCACGAGAAACGGCTTCTGGGTCAATGGCAGCACATGGGTCAGCGTCTCGCACGCCTGGGTGGGACCGGTGCCGCAATTGATGCCCAAACCATCGAGATTTTCGTCGGCGTCCAGGAGCGCGATAATTCCCTCGGCGGAAGAACCGAGCGCCGTCTCGCCCCGATCGTTCATGGTCATGCACCCGAACACCGGCGCGCCGAAGCGCCGCGCCACACGCGCGGCCAGACGCAATTCGTCCGGGTTCGAGAAAGTCTCGAACACCACGGCGTCCACGCCCGCTTCGGTCAAGGCGCCGATCTGTTCTTCGTAGGCGGCTTCGAGATCCACCGTGAGCGCGTCGGTCAGGAATTGCCCCGCCGCCAGGCACGGTCCCACCGACCCGGCCACCGACACCGATTCTCCAGCTTCGGCGCGCGCCAGTTCCACGGCGGCGCGGTTGATCGCCACGGTCTTGTCCGCCAGACCGTAGCGACTCAACTTGATGCGATTGGCCCCGAAGGTATTGGTCTCGATTACGTCGGCGCCCGCCTCCACGTAGTCGTGGTGGATCGAACGGATCAATTGGGGGTTGGTCAGGTTCAGCTCGTCGTAGCACGTGTTGATGAACACGCCCTTGCTGTAGAGCATGGTTCCCATCGCGCCGTCGAAGACCAGCGGGGATTTCAGGATCCGATTCAAGACATTCAGCATTTTTTTCTCTCCTGTGAGCGGTTCACCGCGTCTGGATACACTCGCGCCCAGCCACCCTGTTTATCTCAAAAAGAGGGCGGCTGGACAAGTTGAATACGTGCAACCAGCGGTTGACCGGTTGTGGGGCGGGTACAATGCGGAGGGGGAGTCTTTCGATGCGGCCATCTCGAAACGCAAGAGAGTACGGAAATAAAAACCGGGGCAGGTTTCACGCGCCCGCCCCGGTTCAGGTTCTATCCTTTGCCACACAGGCTCAAACGTTGTTTTTGTAGGGCCAGCCGTTTCCGCCCCCCTGAATCAACCAGATGTCGCCGGTACTTTTGGTGCCGTTTGTGGCGTCGTAGGGCACTTCTCCCCATCCCTGGTGCAGGTCGGGCCCGGCGCTGGCCAATCGCCACAACCGCCCGAACAGCGAGGCGTTGTCCGAACCGGGATCGCTGACCTTGGAAAAATAATCGAAGGTGTCCACGTAGCTCGGATCGGCGAAAGCGGAATTTTTCAGATCGGGAAAAACATCGGGCGGAATGGTGGCAATGTAGGCGACTGGAGTACTCAAAGCGCGAAGACGCGCCGAGAGGGGGTTCCAGTTTACCCCTGAGATCACGATAGGGTAAGTGCCGTTGTCCACATTGTACGAATCAAGCGCGATCCCCACGCTTCGCATGTCGGATTGCGTGCGCGAGACCTTGGCGCGTGTCTGCGCCTCGAGGAAATTGGGGACGGCAATGGCGGCCAGAATGGTGATGATCGCGACCACGATCAGCAATTCGATCAGCGTGAACCCATCGGAGATGCGTTTTACGAGCGATTTCGGACTGGACATAGGAGACTCCTCAATACCTGCCGGACAAGATCGGATGCTGGATTAGAATGAACTCGGGAAACTCTGTTTTTTTCAATCACTCAGGAAGGGTCTGTGTTTTGACACACTCAGATCTATATTGTGTTCACATTAGCAGGAATTGGCTTTGGAAGTCCAAGGAAAATATTAAAATTTTCTCAAAATAGAAGCAGGTGGCTGAGGGGGGGGGGATTGCTTGAGAACTCCCGGGCAACCCATCGGGACGGGGGAAAAAGCGATAAGAACCGGAACCGGAAAATCGTTCCGGAACCCTTTTCGATTGACTCACCGGGTGGGGGACGCTAGGTTGTTACCGGACGTTGGTATTCCCTGCGGTTTGGTCTGGGCGGAGGGACGGCGCCAAAGCGGAGCGAGATGAGGGTTTCAACGTGTTGCAGAATTTATCCATGACACAGAAACTGATCTGCATGGCGCTGGCTGGCGCGGTCGGCACGCTGGCGCGGTTTGGCCTGGGCGGATGGGTTCAACGGATCACACCGGGAACCTTTCCGATCGGCACGTTTGTGGTCAACATGGTCGGGTGTTTCGCGTTCGGGCTGATCTGGTCGGCCCTGGAGAACCGTCTGGGAGCGGCAGCCGAGCTGCGGTTGATCGTTCTGACCGGTTTCATGGGAGCGTTTACGACGTTCTCGTCGTTCATGTTCGAGACGGGCGCGTTGCTCGAAGATGGCAACTGGCTCTGGGTGGCGGGAAATCTGGTGGGGCAAAACGTACTCGGTTTGCTGTGCCTCTTCCTGGGCCATGCTCTGGGACGGGTGGTCTGAAGAGGGGACGGGATTTTTCTGGAAAGGGGCACAACACCATGACTTGGGCCGGTGAGGCGGAACTGCTGCGCGTTTTTATTTCCGAGGCGGACAAATACCAGGGCAAGCCCCTGTATGAAGTGATTGTCGCCCACGCGCGCGAGCGCAAAATGGCCGGCGCGACCGTCCTGCGCGGGTTGGAGGGGTTCGGTGTCCACAGCCACCTGCACTCGGCGCACATCCTGCGCCTGGCGGTCAGCTTGCCCCTGGTGATCGAAATTGTAGATACCCCTGAGAAGATCGAGGCGTTCCTACCCAGTCTCTCCGAATGGCTGGGCGAGGGGATGGCCACGGTTGAGCGGGTGCGGGTGGTGGCGCATCGCCCGCCCCAGGCCGAACCGGTTTCTGCTCCCGCCGCTTCCGGTAACACCCCCATTCTCTCTACTGGAGTCGGACACTCCGGCGCAGACACAAGGAAGGACTCTCACATGGAAGAAATCATCGTCGGTCTGGGCGACCGGCAATACCCCATCCGCATCGGGTGGGACTGCGTGGCCGAGCTGGGTGCGCAGGCGCGCGAGGCGCTGCCCCGGTGCGACCGGATCGCGGTCGTCAGCAATCCGGAAATCGCGCGCCTCCACGGCGGCGCTGTCCTCGAAGCGCTGTGTCAGGCGGGTTTTCAGGCCGAACTGGTCGAAATCCCCGAAGGTGAGGCGCAGAAGACGGTCGAAACGGTCCACCGGATCTGGGACCACCTCATCGAGCGCGGCTACACGCGCCAGTCGGCCCTGCTGGCGCTCGGCGGCGGCGTGGTGGGCGACATGACGGGCTTTGCGGCGGCCACCTACATGCGCGGCATAGAGTTTATCCAAGTCCCCACAACCCTGCTGGCGATGGTGGATTCGAGCGTCGGGGGGAAGACGGGTGTCAACCTCACGCGCGCCAAGAACAGTGTCGGGGCCTTCTGGCAGCCGAAGCTGGTCTTCATGGACCTGGCGTTTCTGCGCACCCTGCCCGCCGAAGAGTTCCGGTCCGGTTTCGCCGAAGTCATCAAGCACGGCGTGATCCGCGACGCGGACTACTTCCAGTTTCTCGAGGAAAATCTGGATCTGATTTTCGCGCTCGACGGTGCGGCGCTGACCCACGTGGTCGCCGGTTCGTGCCGGGTGAAGGCGGACGTGGTGGCGCACGACGAGCGCGAGTCGGGCCTGCGGGCCATCCTGAACTTCGGCCACACGGTCGGCCACGCCATCGAAGCGCTGAGCGGTTACGGCCGGGTGCGCCACGGCGAAGCGGTGGCCATTGGCATGGTGGCGGCGGCGCGCATTGCCCGCTCGATCGGGGTGTGCGCGGACCCGATGTTGACCGGGCGTCTGGAGCGGTTGATCGAGGAGTCCGGTCTGCCGGCGCGTATCGAAGATCTCAAGGTTCAGGCCGTTCTCGACCGCATGAAGAGCGACAAGAAGGTCCTCGACGGCCACCTGCGGTTTGTGTTGCCCGTCAAAATGGGAGAAGTGGTGATCCGCAACGATGTGCCCCGCGACGTGCTGTCGCGCGTGATTGAAGAGATGGGAGCGCTGACGCAATAGTTGTATTTCTTCCTCAATTGTAGAAAAGGACGGAATCCGATTCCTTTTGAAAAGAGGGTATTCTGAAGGTGTTACACTACGGTGTCACTTCCATTACGTTGAAAAATTTCCCTGAAAGGGATAAACATACATCAGCCCAGGGCAGAGCGAAGCGTCGCCCTGGGTATGGGGTTTTTATTTTTCCGTGCCCTGAAGGGGCACTACAAAATACCGGAAGTTTTTTATCTTTGTTGAACCCTTACAGGGTTCGGTCAAGGAGGCATCCTTTCCCAGGGCGACGCTTCGCTCTGCCCTGGGCTGTCGTATGTAGAAGCCTTTCAGGCTTCCTGATTTGACGTACAGGTATTTCTGTTTGCGCCCTGACGAGGCGTCCCAACGAAAAGGATTGACGACCATGGAAAAATCTCCGAACAAATTCACGATCCTGTTGTTGAACGGTCCGAACCTGAACCTGCTCGGGCAGCGCGAGCCGGACAAGTACGGGTCCACTACCCTGCCCCAGATCGAGGCGGAAATCCGGGAACTGGCGAACCGCGAGGAAATCGCGTTCGAGTGCTTCCAGAGCAACCACGAGGGCGCGCTGGTGGACCGCATCCAGCAGGCCAAGGGCCGGGTGGATGTCATTCTGTTCAACCCCGGCGCCTACACCCACACGAGTGTCGCGCTGGCCGACGCCATCGCCGCCGTCGAGATCCCGGTCATCGAAGTGCATCTGTCGAACATCTACAAACGCGAGGCTTTCCGCCACCACTCGTATATCGCCCCGGTGGCCGTCGGCCAGATCAGCGGCTTTGGCGCGCAGGGTTACACCCTCGCCTTCCAGGCCGCCCTGGCTCTCCTGAAAGAACACCGAATCGGGTGAGAGGAATCGGGAGAATAACTCCCCTGCGGAAGGAAGAGTTCGATTGCGATCTCTGCTGCAATTTCTGTCGCGACTGCCAAGAAAAGTTTATCTTTTCCCCTTGGTGATGATGGGGTTTCTTGTGTATGGATGGGTGCGATATATCGGTTCTCCGGAATACATGGGGCCAGAAGTTGATCCGGCTTTCGGAATCCTGCCATGCATTTCATTTTTGTCATTTTTTCTGTCCCCACCCCTCACTCTTATTGCGTTTATCCTGGTGAATACGAAAAAGACCCTGTTCAGAGAGGTTATGCTGTTCTATGGTGTCTTTCTCATCGGCTGGACCCTTGTTTCCCTGTCCATCATATTCTATTATTCGAATAGAGACAACCGTCAGTGGACCGTGGATTACCTCAATTCAGACAAAAGTCCGATCGAGTATTTTGGGGAAAATCACGTCGGTGTCTGGAAAATCAAAATGGACTCGCCGGACTTCGATTACTGCCTGTTCTATGTCGGGGGATCGACTTCAGGGGCTGTTGGGTACAAAAACGGGGAATGGGTTTGTCGCTATTTGCTGATTCCCCGTGAAATGTCATTGTTTACCATGTTCCGAGATGATCGTAACAGTTACTATGACAAGGCGCCTTATCCGAAGCGCCTGGAACCGGTCGAATCGCTCGACGATCTTCGCACTCTTGCCGAGAATGCTCCCTTCTCTCAGGAAGACATGCGAAAACTCTACGATCTGGTCTATGCGGTCTGGCCCGTCTCGGAGAGACCGCCAAAATTCAAAGACAATTTCATTACGTGGTCCAGTGGGGAGGTTCTCCTCAACGAATTCAATCGGACGAAAGCGCGATGGGTTCGAAAGAACGGCCCGTTGAGGGGCGTGGGGGTGAAAGACCCGCACACCCCTTATACCCTGCTTCCATAGAACTCCTTGACAATATTTCATTCATCGAGAAGGACCGGTGGGTTCTCGGTCGTTTCCCTGGCAACCCCCGCCACAAAACAACCCCTCCCGCCTGCGTGTTTGCGCAGGCGGGAGGGGTAAAAAATCTCTTTCTCCGACAGGGCCGTCCGAAGAATCATTCACTGAACAGAAAACACCGCGCATGCGCGATGCGGTTTATTCCGGAATCACCGGCAGGTTGTCGTCGTTGACCTGCTCGATATCCCGGTAAATGGGGATACCCGTGTGGACCTTGGGACAAGAGAAAAGCCCGATTTCCTTGATATGCTTGTCGCCCTTCTGGTACCGGGCCGTGTAAACAATGGCACAACTTGTCATCTGGAGTCCCATCAATCCAAGCAACAACATAAAAGCGATCCGCCGCATCTTTCTTCTCCTTCTGCTTCGAGACACTCTTCCCGACGAGCGCCCGCGCCCTTTGGGGGCACGATACCCGGCAGGCGATCGGGTTTTCAATCTTCACCCATTGTGGAACGATGCCTATTCCTGGCCGAACGATTCGGAATAGTTTTCCGCGGGGGTGACTTCCAAGGCCGGTCCGGAGGGTTGGGAATCGTCCAGATTTTTCACCAGGTCGCGGAACGCCTTGCCTGGCTTGAACGTCGGGACGACCTTTTGGGGAATCGTGATGCCGGTACCGGTCCGGGGGTTTCGTCCGTTTCGGGCGTTGCGTTCCTTCACGTAGAAGGTGCCAAAGCCCACAAGCGAAACCTTGTCTCCCCCTTGCAACGCTTCTTTGATGGAGGCCAGAAAAATCTCGAGCGCCTCCACACTCTGCTTGTGCGAGAGACCGACCTTTTTGGCGAGATTGTGGGCAACTTCCGCTTTAGTCATGGAAATCACTCCTTAGGCGAAATTCGGCAATCCTGAACGGAAAGAAAGTCTAATAGACCCAACTCTTCACACTATACAAAAAAGCCCCGGGGGGCTGTCAAGCCAAAATCGGAAAACCGCGCATTCTCCGACCGCGTGGTCCGTTCCGTCTTCCTTCAGAAAAGCGGGAAAGAAGGCGGGGACGCCTTTTCTCGGACGGTGTTACCGGTACCGAATCGTCCGGTCGAGAAGGAGGAGAAAAACCGAATACGCCCCGGCCCGTCGAAACCGGCGCGGCGCCCTTCTCCCCAATCGGAGGCCAACCACTGTTTCTTCAATACCGCACACGCCGCCATAAAGCAAGAACATCCGTAAAGAAATTGAGAAGGGGGAACGGGGGCAATGGAGAATGGATAATGGAGAATTGACAATGGAGAATGAAAAGCGGTTCATCCCGCCGGTGTCCTCGCTGGCTTCGGGGTTTTGTACCGCCGGTGTCTTCGCTGGCTTCGGGGTTTTGTATCGCCGGCGTCCCCGCCGGCGTCGGTTCTGTTTGATTGGGATGACCGCCGAGGGCGGCGGTCCCACACCCTCCCGGTTCGTCCCTGCCCACACCCGGTTCGTTTCCCCCGTCCGGTCCCGTTTCTCCCCACCCGTGCAGGTGTGTGGAATCCGCATCCGTTTCGATATCCCGGGATTTTGCCCCCGGGATTTTGCTTGCGCAAAGGGGCGGAGTGCGCCACAATTTGCCGCGTATATCCGGCCTTGTTTTGAGGGTGAGCCGGGGTTTGTGGAGGGGAGAGGAATCGCCATGTATAAAGTCCTGGAACGCCATGAACTGGCGGAAAAAATTGTGCATCTGGTTATCGAGTTTCCCGAGTTGGCGCGTAAGCGCCGGGCGGGGCAGTTTCTCATTCTGCGCGCCAACGAGCGCAGCGAACGTCTCCCGTTGTCCATCGCTGGAGCCGACCCCGAGCGCGGAACACTCGACCTCGTGGTGCAGGAAGTAGGCAAGGGCAGCGCCGAGGTGTGCGCCAAGAAACCCGGCGACACGATCCTCGACGTGGTGGGGCCGCTCGGCATGCCCACGCATATCGAGAACTTCGGCACGGCGGTCTGTGTCGGCGGCGGGTTGGGCATTGCGCCCCTGTACCCCATCGCCAAGGCTCTGCACGAGGCGGGCAACTACGTCGTTTCGATTCTGGGCGCTCGCTCGCGCGAGTTCATGGTTTTCGAGGAGCGGATTCGCTCGATCAGCGACCAGGTGATCTGTTGCACCGACGACGGTTCCTACGGCGCCAAGGGGGTGGTGACGCAGCCGCTCAAGGAGATGCTCGAAGCGGGCGGCATCGAGACGCCCGAGGGCAAACGCCCGATTGATTTCTGCATCACGGTCGGCCCCCCCATCATGATGAAATTCGTGTCCGAAACCACGCGTCCTTTTGCCGTGCCCACGTATGCCAGTCTCAACACGCTCATGGTGGATGGCACGGGCATGTGCGGCGGGTGCCGCGTGTCGGTCGGCGGCGAAACGAAGTATGTGTGCGTGGACGGCCCCGAGTTCGACGCGCATCAGGTGGACTTTGCCGAGATGATGCGCCGCATGGCCATGTACAAGGAATTCGAGCGCCGCAGCTACGAGCACTTCCGCAAGAAAGCGGAAGACGACCACGTCTGCAAACTGGCCAACCTGTAGAAAGATCGAGTCGGCCCTGTTCTTTCCTGAAAAAATCAGGGGCCGATCTTGTCTGGCAGAGCACTCAGAGCCGCCCGGGACACAGGCGGAGACGTACCTAAGGAGACAACCGACATGAACAAGCAGATTCGTCAGGCAGGACTTTTGATCGCGGCTCTGGCCGTTGCCGCCACCGTGTGGACGGTGCAATCGGGTTACCTGCACGCCACGGCTCAGGAAAACGAAGCCGCCAGCGCCCAGCCCCGTCCCCTCACCGGCACCCGCGTGGGGTTCGTGGACATTGACGGAGTGACGCGCCGGGCCAAGTTCTACCGCGACATGGTGGCCGAGGTCGAGAAACTCGTCGAGAGCAAGAGCGCCTCGATTCAGGCCAAGGTCGAGGAGCGCTCGAAACTCAGCGCCGATCTGAAAAAACAGCGCTCGATCCTTTCGGACGCAGAGTTCGAGAAGAAGGACAAACAGATCACTGATCTGGACCGCGAGATTCAGGACGAGCAGAAAGCCCTGAACAAGGTGCTCGAAAAGAACGACAAGGAAAAGATGGCCCCGGCCGTGGACCTCATTCTGAAAACCGTCAAGGAAGTCGCCGCGCAGGAGGGGTACGATCTGGTGGTGACGGGTGAACTGGTGCTCTACAACAGCGCGGCGGTGGATCTGTCGGAAAAGGTGCTTCAGCGCCTCGACGGCGCCACCCCCGCCGCTCCGCCCGCCGCAGCCGGATCGGGTGCCGCCGCCCCAGCCGCAGCCGAGAAAAAAGCCTCTTCCAAACGCGCCCCCGCCCTGTCGGGAAAATGAACGCGTTTGAGTATTGGGGATAGAGTCATACAAAAGAAACCCGTCTGAATGGTCTTTCAGACGGGTTTCTTTTATCCCCAAAACCGCAGTTGAGCGCCAACGGCGCGTTTTATACCAGCCTGGGGCAAGCGAAGCGTCGCCCCAGGATTGGTGTCCCTTTTTTACAAGGGCTGAAAGCCCGAACTATGAAAAGGGGGAAAACGTTTGAACTAAAAACCGGCGTTCATACTTTCCCGACCTGCATCATGGCGCGCAGGGTGGCCGTGCGGGCGCTCACCGCTTCCGGGGTGACGCCGCGCAGGCGCTTGACGCTGAAGTCCTCGACGCAGAACGACGCCATCGCCGTGCCGACCAGGATGGCCTTGCGCCAGTTGGCCGGAGTCAGGGGACGCCCCGCGATCCAGCCAAGCATGCCGCCCGCGAACGTGTCGCCCGCGCCCGTGGGGTCTTTCACGACCGGCAGCGCCAGCGCCGGCGAGGAGAACACCCCCTCGGGACCAAACATCAGGCAGCCGTGCTCGCCTTTCTTGATGAGGAGCCGTTCGACTCCGCGTCGGCGGATCGCGTCGGCGGCTTTCACCAGCGATGTCGTATCGCCCAGCATGCGGGCTTCTTCGTCGTTCAGGAGCAGCACATGGATCTGCTTGAGCAGTTTGAGCAGCGAGTCGCGCTTGATGTTGATCCAGAGGTTCATAGTGTCGCAGACCACGAGGCGCGGCTTGCGGGCCTGGCGCAGGACGTCGAGCTGCAGGTCCGGATCAATGTTGGCCAGAAACACGTCGCGGATGCTCCGGTAGGAATCGGGGAGTTTGGGCGCGAATTTCTCGAACACGTTCAGGTGCGTGAAAAGCGTCTCGCGCTGGTTGATGTCCTCGAAGTACTTCCCGCCCCAACTGAACGTCTTGCCGCCCTTGACGGTTTCAAGCCCCTCGGTGTCAATCCCCTTGCCGCGCATGCTCGTCACTTCGCGTTTTGGGAAGTCGTCTCCCACCACCCCGACCACCGCCGGGCTGGTAAACAGGGACGCCGCGTAGGACGCATACACAGCCGACCCGCCCACGGCGCCCTCGACGGAACCGAAGGGGGTCTGAACGGAATCCAAGGCGATCGAGCCAACAATCAGTAATTTCGACATCACTATCCTCTCCATCATTATTGATGCCCGCGTCAGGCGCGGGTGTTTTCTCGAAAATTCGCCGGCGAGGACGCAGGCGGCAGGGTGTATCCCCCGGAAAAGGGCCCCTGATTTTAAACCGCCCCTGACGCCGTGTCGCCCACGCGATCGGCCTGCTTAGTTCACACCTATTCGCCCACGGGTGTCGGAGGCTCGTAGGGTTGCGGCAGGGCGGGTGGGGGCGCTGGGAGCGCCACAGAGGGTTTTTCCGTTTGAGGCGCCGGAGCCGGTTTCTCCGCTTGAGGCGCGGGTTGCGTCGGCAGCGCGGGAGTGGGGGCGTTCACGGGCGTTTCCACGCGTTTGAAGCGCACCACCACGCCGGTCAGCGATGTCTTGTTGACGAATTTCGTTCCCACACGCAGGAGTGCGCCGGGGCGGTAGCCGACTTCCTCGCTGATGTCGCTGTTGCGTGAAATCCGCACCACTGCGTCGCCTCCCATCTCGCGGGCCATCTTGCGCAGTTCACCCATGCCCTGTGTGTCGATCAGACGGTCGTCGTAGGGATCGGTTTTCACCTGTCCGAGTTCCTCGTACGGTTCCTTGTAGTCGTACTCGGTCAGTTCGATGGGGTAATCGGGCGGACGCGGTGGATACGGACTTTTGTTGCTGTGGCACCCGGCTGACAGCGTGGCCGCACACAAAAGAAGCGCGGCCAGAGCGTACCCTGCGCCCGTCTGGCGGATCCATCCCGGTTGCTGGTTCATGATTCTGGCCTCCCGGGCCTGGGGTTCACTTCGCACAGGCCCCTGGCAATTTTCCGACGCGTATGGCTTCGAACATTTCCAGCACCCGCTGGATGTTGTGCTCCCACGAGTGCGACGCCACGACGCGGCTGCGCGCCCTTTCACCCATGTCGTGGAGTTCCTTGTCGGACAGGTCGGAGATTCGAATAAGAGCGCGGACCATGTCGTTCAGGTCGCGAGGTTCGAAAAACAGCCCTTCCCGCCCTTCGTCCATGACCTTCTGAATCGCGGCATACCGCGGCGCCAGGGCCGGTACGCCCGAGGCCTGGTATTCGAACAGTTTCGTGGGGGTGGTCCAGTAGTGGGTGTCGGGCACGATGGCCGCGTCCATCGCATTGACGTAGCCGGAGATTTCCTGATACGGCACACTGCCCACAAACTGGAGGTGATCCTGGACCCCAGCCTGAACGGCTTTTTGACGGTTTGCCTCGACTTCGTGTTTTTCGCCCCCCACCAGCAGAAACACAAAGTCTTTTTTATATTCCCGCAACATGCGTGCCACGTTGTAGAGCAGCGAGATGCCGTGCCATTCCGCCAGCCCGCCCACGTACCCGATCACCAGGCGGTTGCCCAGTTCCAGTTGGCCACGCACTTCAAGCCCGCGTTCCACATTCGGTTGAAAGTGACGGATGTCCACGGCGATGGGCATGTTGACGATTCGCTCGTCGCGGACTTTCATTTTGAGCAGCGCCTCGCGCAACGGATCGGACACCACCACGATCCCCTGGGCGCGCCGCGCGATGTAGCGCTCCGTCCAGCGCGCCAGCCAGGGGAAATGGATCTTCTTGTGCTGTTCGACGCTCAGGAAGGCGTTGATTTCGACGATGTGCGGGAGGCGCAACCGGCGGGCCAGCCGCACGCCCGCCACCGAATAGAGTGAAAAGCGCTCGTAGATCGCCTCGATCCCGCGCTGGTGGGCCAGAGAAGCGGCCTTCTGAGAGAAAGAGACGTTGTGCCACAGGTTGCGCAGGTCGTACCCGAGTTTTTTCGAGCGATTGGGGGGCGCTTCGATGATTTCCAGAAAGCCGAGTCCGTTAGAAGCGGGTATCCGCAGGGTTCCGTGCCGGTTCTCGCCGATCAGACTGCACAGCAGGGTCACTTCGTGTCCCGCCTCGCTCAGGGCCAGGCACGTTTCGCGCACATGCGTCGAACAGCCCCGGCGGCCAAATATCGGAATGCCATGATCGGCGCACAGATAAAGAATTCTCATGCGTGTTGCGTTCCCACTCTTCCGTTCCGTTGTGACCGGCCCGTGACGGGTTTTATCCCTGCCGGGCCGTTTCCCTAGTGGCCGCGTTGATGCGCTCGATCATTTCCTCGACCGCCCGGCGAATCCCCACTATTATGGCGCGCCCGATGAGGCTGTGGCCGATGTTGAGCTCGTGCATCCCCGCGATGGCCGCCACCGGCGCGACGTTTTCGCAGTCCAGTCCGTGTCCGGCGTTGACGGTCAACCCTAACACTTGGGCGTGAGCCGACTCGCGCACCAGGGCGTCGAGTTGCGCGTCGCGCTCCGGTCCGGCGGGCGCGTTGCAGTACGAGCCGGTGTGGAACTCGATCAGTCTGGCGCCACTGCGCGCCGACGCCTCGACTTGCCTGGCGTTCGGGTCAATGAACAGACTCACCGCGATTCCCGCGTCCTGAAGCGTGTGGACCACGCCGGTGATGTGGGCTTCCTGTCCCGCCACATCGAGGCCTCCCTCGGTGGTGATTTCTTCGCGTTTCTCGGGTACGAGCGTCACCTGGTCGGGACGCCGTTCGAGCGCGATGCGGACCATTTCCGCCGTCGCGGCCATTTCGAGGTTCAGCATCGTGTCAAGTTGTGTGCGGATACGTTCGAGGTCGTGATCCTGAATGTGCCGCCGGTCCTCGCGCAGGTGAATGGTGATACCCACCGCCCCGGCTTCGAGGCACAGGCGCGCGGCTTCGAGCGGGTCGGGGTGGGTGGTCTTGCGGGCCTCGCGAACGGTGGCCACATGGTCAACATTGACGCAGAGTTGAGTCATTCTGAAAAAGTTTCCTGTCTGGACCGTTTGTCTGTTGCTGTCCGGATCCTGTCTTTCTGTTCAGTTCACTGCTCCGGAGTGGGGGACGTCTCGGGTGTCGGAGGGGGGGGAGGCAGCGAAATTTTTTCGGGAGTCGGTGTCGGTCTTGGAGGAGCCAGAACCGGCTCCGGTGTAGGAGTTGGTTCCCCGGGCGGGTACGAAATCCGCTCGGGTGTTGGAGTCGGTTTGGGTGGAAATGAAATACGTTCGGGCGTCGGTGTCGGAGTCGGTTGCGATGGAACCGAAATCAGTTCGGGTGTAGGTGTCGGTTCGGGCGGAAAGGAAAGCCGTTCGAGCGTCGGGGTTGTCGTTGCGGGCGACGTGAACAATTCCGGTGTGGGCGTGGGGGTCTGAACCGGCGGCGCGAGGGGAATGGCTCCGGGTGTGGGGGTTGGAACCGGCGCGGCGCCTTCCCGGAACTGCAGCATCAGCGTTTTGGGCACAACGGACCGGATTTCGACCATGAACGTCACGTTGAGACCGGCGGAAGACGAATGCGCCGCCATCAGATCCAGGATCTGCGGTTCCCGTTTCGTCTCGTCCGGATCGGTCGTCGGGCGCACGATCACATCCGACGGCTTGACGCTTTTCACCAGTCGTTCCGGCCCATGCAGCACGACACTCGCCACCCGGGGTTCGAAAGAAGGGGTCAGGTTGCCTTTCGGCGGGGGGATCAGGATGCCGATCCCTTCAAGCGTCCGGGTGGTTTGGTTTTCTTCTATGCGGACGCGTGCGCGCAGTTGATCGTGTCCAGGCACCAGCGCCACATCGGGGGGAAGCAGGAGTTCCACCGATTCGCTGAACGATTCGGTTCGATCGCGCAGATTGATTTCCTTTGTGTCGAGAGACACGAAGGAATCGGTATCGGCGGCATCGAGTTCGGCGAAACGATTTTCGGTGGCGGTCAGGAGAATTTCCGGGTTGTTTTCATCCGCCTCGATAGGCTCGACCAGACGAAACCCCTCCGGGGGACGGTTGCGTGTGAGGAAGCGGATTCTGGCTCGGCGGCTGATGTAACGCGCTTCGACCCGGATGGAACTGGGCTCAATCATCATGACCTTGAAGGTCCGTTTGAAGCGTTCTTTCAAGTCGCTGTTTACCAGGGGGGCCACAATGTCGCGCGATGTTTCCAACTCAATGAGGGGGCTTGCTTCGAACCGGGTCGATCCGCACCAGCTGCGCGCCACCGGCAGGTCGGTTTCCCAGTCCAGCGCGATGTGAAAGTTCTCCGGGTGCAACCACGATTCAATACTCTTGGGGACGTTGGCGGTCACCTGCACGGTATCGCGGGGGAGGCGGGTGATCACGTTGGCAGGCGCATTGACCACTTTGATGGGGACGTTATAGGTATCCTGACGCAGATCGCTCTCTTTCACCACCAGCCAGACCACGCAGGCCATGCTCAGCGAGACGAGAATCAGGAACAAGTCGGAAGCAACGCGCTCAGATACCCGTTTCACCGCTCACCTCCGTTTCGGAAGTTTCGACAAAGTTGAGTTCGGTTTCGATTCGCTTTTTCAGATCCTCGCATGTCAGATTCCGCTCGAGCTGGCCGTCTATGGCCAGTGAAATTGTCCCCGTTTCTTCCGAGACCACGATGACCAGCGCGTCGGTTTCTTCCGAAAGACCGATCGCCGCCCGGTGACGGGTCCCCAGTTCCTTGCTGATGTCGGGACGCGCCGTCAGGGGCAGGATGCAGGCCGCCGATACAATGCGCTCGCCCGACAGAATAACCGCGCCGTCGTGCAGGGGCGAGTAGGGGGTGAAGATTGTGCGGATGAGCGAGGAATTGGACAGTGCGTCGAGCGGGGTACCGGTATCCACATAAGGGCGCAGTGAGTTGCGTCGCTCGATGGCGATGATCGCCCCGATGTGACGCGAGGACATCGAACGGACGGCCTTGACCAGTTCGTTGATCTGTTCGCCGGTGTGAGTGAACAAGGCCCGGAAGATGCGCCACTGGCCCAAGTCGGTCAGGGCTTTCTTGAATTCATTCTGGAACACGAGCACAAAGACCATAATGATGATGATCCAACCGTTGGCCAGGATCATTTCGAGCGCTTTGAGGTCAGCCATTCGCGCGAAGAAGAAAATCAGGAAACAGGCCAGCAGGAAAATAATCATCCCCCGCAGCGCCACGTTGGAGCGAGTACCGCGGAGCAGCGTCAGAATAAAGTAAAACATCCCGGCAACCGCCAGAATATCAAACGCGTCCGAGAATTCGATTGTGGTGATCAGTCCCCAGAACCTGCTCAGCATCGTGCCGGTCTCCGGTCGCGCGTTTTTTTGTCTTTCCGCGGGTTTTCACCGCGTCTGGTTCAACTGCGCGCGTCCCCTCGTGTGGCGGAAAATTGTCCGGGAAGAAAAAACAATCCCACTCACCTCCCCCAAAACGCCTGTTTGCCGCGTTTTGACGGATGTTTTTCCGCTTCTTCAGAGTATCTGAAAAAGCGGGCCGCTTTCCATGTTTTTCTTGAAAAAAGGCCGGATCGGAGAAAACGGGAACACTTTTCAGACTTCCAGCGCCCCCACCACCTCGCTCACCGAGCGGCAGCCCTGTTCCGCCAGCCAGGTTTCGAGGCCCTCGATCACCTCGATGGGCGCCATCGGGTTTGTGAAGTTCGCCGTCCCGATGCTCAGCGCCGATGCGCCCGCCAAGAGAAACTCCGCCGCGTCGCGCCAGGTGGTGATGCCCCCCTGGCCCACAATCGGAATCCGAACCGCCTTCGCGCATTGCCAGACCATCCGCACCGCCATAGGCCGGATCGCCGGGCCGCTCAATCCTCCTGTGACATTGCCCAGTTTTGGGCGGCGCGTCCGAATATCGATCGCCAGACCCACAAACGTGTTCACCACCGACAGCGCGTCGGCGCCCGCCCCCTCGACCGCGCGCGCCATCTCGGCGATGTCGGTCACGTTGGGGCTGAGTTTCACAATCAACGGCTTCGGGAAAACCTCCCGGACCGCCTGCGTGATCTGCGCCGCCGAATGCGGCAGGCAACCGAACGCCATGCCGCCGTGGCGCACGTTCGGGCACGAGATGTTCAACTCCGCCGCGTCAATCCGGTCCAGTTCCGCCAGCCGCCGCGCCAGTTCGACGTAGTCCTCGATGGCCGAACCGCACAGGTTGGCGATGATGACCGTGTCCAACCCTTCGAGGACGGGCAATTTTTCACTGACGAACCGTTCGTATCCCACGTTTTGCAGCCCAATGGCGTTCATGAGGCCCGAGGGGGTTTCGACAAGCCGCTGCGGCGCATTGCCTGGACGCGGTTCCAGGGTCAGACCCTTGAGAAAGAGAGCGCCCAGGCGGGCTGGATCGTAAAAGTCGGCGTATTCGGAACCGTAGCCATAGGTGCCCGAGGCAACCGTTACGGGATTTTTGAGCGTCAAAGCCCCCAGGCGGGTGGTCAGATTGGGTCGGGTCATGACTGGGAAACAAACCTTCCGGGAAAAAAATGGAGTCGTCCTTGCGGGCGGGTATTTTGCACAACGATCTCCCGGAATCCTCACGGGAGACGACAGATAAACGCAGATAAATCTGGATCGCGCTAAGACGCGAAGAGCCGCATCTTGTCCGTCCCTGTTGATCTTTTTCCTCTTGTACTTCCCCAAAGCGGTTCTTTGCGCCTTGGCGTCTTTGCGTGATCCGAACTTCCTTCCTGACCGTTTTATTGCGCGCGCGAAGCCTTCCAGTCGTGGTAGATCTGGATCGCTTCCGGGAAAGGCGCCAACGCCCGCTCGAACAGGTTGAGCGAGTACGCGATCGCGATGCCGTAGTTGGTGATCGGAACGCCCGCCGTTTCGCACCGCAAAATCCGCGAGAGGATTTCCCGGCGGTTCGACATGCACGCGCCGCAGTGGATCACCAGTTTGTAGGGGGAAAGATCCTCCGGGAAGTCATGCCCCTGGACGTGTTCGAACGTGAGATCGCCCCCCACGTATGTGCGCAGCCAGTTGGGGATCTTCACCCGTCCGATATCCTCGTGGATCGGGTGGTGCGAACAGGACTCCGCCACCAGAATGCGGTCGCCCGGTTTCAGATCCTCGATGGCCAGCGCCCCCTTCACAAAACTGATCAGATCCCCCTTGAACCGGGCGAACAGGACCGAGAACCCCGTCATCGGGACGTTGTCCGGCGTGTCCGCCGCCACTTTCTTGAACGCCTGCGAGTCGGTGACGACCAGGGCCGGCGGACGGTTGAGACGCTCGAGAGCCGTCTTGAGATCGCTCTCTTTGGTCACCAGACAGTACGAATCGTGGTCCAGCAGATCCCGCATCGCCTGCACCTGGGGCAGAATGATACGTCCCTTGGGCGCTTCCTTGTCAACCGGAATCACCAGAACCGCCATCTCGCCCGCGGGCACCAGGTCGCTCAGGATGGAGGGCGTGTTAACCCAATCCTCCGGCGCGCAGCGGATGAGCGCCTCGCGCAGTTCCACGATGCCGGGCATCAACACCACCGGACAGTCGTTCTCGACCGGATCGGCTCCGGCCCACGGGGTGAATTCCTCGCCCGGATAGACCGCCACGGTCTTGACCCACGGGATTTTGTTCTCTTCCAGACGCGCGATCACCTCGGCTTCCGGATCGAGCAGGTCGCACTTGTTGAAGACCACCACGATCCCGATCTGCCGCGCGATCAATTCGTCGAGTAGTTCCTGTTCGAACTCGCCCCATTCGCCCGCCTGCGCCACGAGGATTGCAATGTCGGCGCGCTCGAACACCTGGCGCGTGCGTTCGACACGCATCCCGCCCAGCGCCCCGATATCGTCAATCCCCGCCGTGTCGATGAACATGATCGGCCCGAGCGGCAGGAGTTCCATCGGTTTTTCCACCGGATCGGTAGTGGTCCCCGCCACCTCCGAAACGATGGAGACCTGCTGGCGCGTCAAGGCGTTGAGCAGCGACGACTTGCCGACATTTCGCCGGCCGAAGATGCCAATATGTAACCGAAGACCTTTGGGTGTTTTCTGCATGGTTGAGTAGCCTCCCAGTAAACGTGAGTTGGTTTCATTCCCGATGCAGAAATCCTCTGGGCAGCAAATCCGCAATCGCGCAAGAGGCCGCAGAGCGACCTTCCAGAAAGAATATATGAATTCGGGGGGATTGGCTATGGGAAATTGAGGGACCGGAGAAACGCGTCCGGGAGAATCCAAAAGTTTCGATGAAATTATTGCCATGAAGTTGTTAAAAGGAGGAATCTTCAGGGGATGTCCGCTCCAGGTTGGCCTGCTTGAGCAGACTGTTCTTTGCCCCCGGCTTCAGCCGGGGGGCTTGGGGGAACCTTCTTTTCCCGCAAGCGCGCTTGAGCGCGGCTTTCAGGAAGCGCTCAAGCGCCCCCCCCTCTTTCGAAGGAAAGCCCGGCTGAAGCCGGCTTCAAAATCAATCAGGATGAGCCTCAGACACCCCGCCTGAAGGCGGGTGCAAAGAGGAGCCCGCTGAAGCGGGCTGATGAACCGTCCCCTCTTCAAGCAGACGCCCCTGTGCAACTCCTGCGCCTCCCTTGAGAGGTCTCTTCACAAGGACTCCTGGATTCTCCTGGAAACGTCGCCGAGACAAGCGCGTCTTGCTCACCAGGCAGGGGCCAGTTTGAGGTCTCATTTATTCGGAGGGGGAGGAAAATTCTGGAGGACAGGGGACTGTTCTTTATCCAGAGACTCAAAATCCGGTACACCTCCCAATCCGAAGTAAATATCCTGAGTTGGCACCAGATTCTTAAATTCCCACGTGACGGTTCGGGATTTCTCGTCCACTACCGCTCCCTTAGGGTAGAAGGTCAAATTGGGGGGATCCGGAAAACAATAAACCTCTCGGCATTCTGAGAAAGATTTGCCATATCGGATTTTCACGACGGACGATTCAATCGGACCCGCCCAAGTAGCGCCGGTCTTCAGGATATATTTCATGTACATATAGGGGATTGTATCCATTTTGTCACCGGCATCAATACTCCAAGTCGGGAAGGTGTAGGAAACGCGGTTCGTAACCTCCTCATTGGGTGCGAAATGAGCCGTCCAATAGATCCATTGGCGATAAATATTCTCGCCTTCCTGAAGTTTTCCAAAAGAGAATTTCACCGGCACATTCTTCCACTCCACTTTGAACGAACGGCAACTCTCTTGAATCGTCTCGGTATCTTCAAAAAAAGTCTTATATTCGACCGGGAAGCCCATCTTCAATTCCGCAACCTGATCTGTGGTATTCTTGAACCAGAAATCAACCTGAACAGTGTAGGTACTCGACGCGCAGTCAATATCCACCACCTCGCGGACCATGCGGATCTGGTTGTTCTTGATTGGGACCACATCGACCGCGCCAATGCCCCGCACCAGGACCGGTGCGCTATTGGCCCAACTGGCGGAAGGAAAAGTTAAGGCCAGACACAGAATCAACGCGAAACAGATTTTCATGAGTTCACTCCCGGATTGAGGCGGCGATGAAAGAAACCAATCTTAAAGCAATACTCGCAAGAACCCGATGCCGAGTCAAGACCGATCAGATCCTGTGGAAAAAGAACAACTTGAAAAAAGAACCGCGCCAACGTACACTGGTATCCTATAGCATTTCTTGAGTTAGATTCAGATCTTTGCGGTCGGGAGGAGGATGGGAACATGAGGATGCATAGACATGCTTTGATGTGGATTTGTGGCACAATCCTGGTCTCGATTTTTCTGGGCGCGCGTCTCGCCTCGGCGCATTGTGATACTCTGGATGGTCCCGTGGTCAAGGATGCCCGGAAGGCGCTGGAAAAAGGCGAGGTGACGCCAGTCCTGAAATGGATTCGCACGGACGATGAAAAAGAGATCCGCGAAGCCTTTCAAAAAACCCTGACCGTCCGAACTCAGGGCAAGGACGCGCAGGAACTGGCCGATCGTTATTTTTTCGAGACGCTGGTTCGAGTCCATCGGGCCGGAGAAGGAGCGCCATTTACCGGACTCAAACCCTCCGGCGCCGAAGTTGAACCCGCAATCGCCGCCGCCGACCAGGCGATCGAGCGCGGTTCGGGCGATGCGGTGGTTGAATTGGTCACGCATGCCGTGGCCCAGGGGATTCGCGAACGTTATGAGAAAGTCGCCGCCGCCAAGGCGCACAAGGACGAAAGCGTTGCGGCAGGGCGTGAGTTTGTCGCGGCTTATGTGCGCTTCATCCACTTTGTCGAAAAGTTACACGCCGTGGCCAGCGGTGCGGGAGATGTTCATGGCGAGGGGGATGCAAGTCCCTCCGCCGCACATAAAGAAGAGGCGCGCGAAGCCCAGCCCAGCGCGGCGCACGAAGTTCACGCCGTGCATGAGGCTGAACACAAACCGTAAAATATTCGGAGATTAAATCAACTCTGGCGGCTCAAACGGTCCGTGACCGAGGGGAGAACCTGTGTTTGGCTATTCCGACTGATCGAAGTCGGAATCGTCGCTCTCGATCAGGGTGTCGCCGAAGGAACCGGCTGTCGGATGCAGGATGGTCGTGGCGGGTTGGGTCAGGTAACGCTGGGCGACTTCCAGTACCTGGGGACGGGTGATCGCTTTCAGTCGCTCGGGCAGGTACTCGCCCCAATCCCATCCCAGCCCGAATCGTTCGCCCGAAACCATCGAGTGGGCCAGCGCGGTGTTGGTCTGGCGGGCGATGAGGTATTTGCCCAGGACATAGCGCCGGGCGCGCTCGAATTCTTCATCGGCGAGCGGTTCGGAGAACAATCCGGCTGTTTCGCGCAGCAGTCCTTCGCGGGCCGCCTGAGCGGTGGCCGGGCTGGTGCCGATGTAGAGGATCAGGTGCGAGCATTTTTCCCGGGCCGCCAGACTGGTCCCGACGGCATAGGCCAGGTGGTCGCGGTCGCGCAGGCGCGCAAAAAGCCGCGCCGACATCCCTTCGCCCAGAATGGCGCTGACCAGCCGCAGGGGAGGACTGTCGGGCGAACCGGTACGCGGCGCCACATAGCCCTGAATCAGAAAGGCCTGTTCGGCCTCTTTGGTCAATAACAGAGTCTCGCCCATGCCCGCGCCCGGTTTGCGTACCGCCAGGCGGCGCTCGGCAGGCGATTCGTCGGGCCGGTTCGGCCAACGGCGCTGGATCTCGGCCAGCAGTTCGTCTTCGGGCACATTGCCCACAACGGTCAACAACACGCTGTCGGGCCGCATCACCCGCGCATGCAGGGCGCGCACGTCCGCCAGGGTCAGTTGTTCGACCGTCTCGACGTCCCCCTCGGGCATTGTGGCATAGAAGTGCCCGCGGTAGAAAAGTTCGAGAAACTTGCGGTAGGTCAGGGAAAACTTGTCGTCGTCGCTACGGCGCAATTCAGCGATGGCCAGCGCGCGTTCGAGTTCAAACTCGCTCTCGGTCAGATTGGGCGCGAAGAGGCAGTCGGTGAGGATCTCGAACGCCAGCCGCCAGTCCTCCGCCGCACATTGCGCGTCGAGGCCGCATGTGTCGTGCGAACAATACGGTTCCAGACTGGCTCCGACCGACTCGAGCCGTTCGGCGACCTCGAACGCGCTGCGTCCGGCGGCGCCCTTGACAAGCAGGCGCATCGTCAGGCTGGTCAAACCGCTCTGGTCGGGATGGTCGTCGCGCGCGCCCCACGCCACATCGGCCACGAGGGAGAGGATTTCCTTCCCCGGGGTGGGCCGCACGAGCACCTTGCAGCCATTGTCGAGTGTGTAAGTCCGAACGTCGGGGGTCATAGTCCAACTTTAGGCCGCAGTACCATGGCCGCGCGTTTTTCAGGATCGAACCAGCGGCGGGCCTGCTCCTGCACCTGCTCGGCGGTTACGGCGCGAATACCGTCGGCATAGTGCCACTCGAAATCGGGCGCGCCCGTAACCGTGTAGTAGTAACCGATCGAGCCCGATTGCCCCCCGGAGGTTTCCAATGAAAACCGGTGGGCGTTGATGAGAAGTTTACGTGCCCGGTCGAGTTCCGCCGGGGGAATCAACTCCTGTCGGACTTTGTCGAGTTCATCAAGCGCCACGCGCTCGAGTTCTTCCCGTTTGTCGTCGGAACAGGTGTACGCCACGTAGAACAGGTCCGGGTGGCGCGAACTCGAGTACCCGGCGGAGATGGAGGTGGCCAGCCGCCGCTTTTCCTTGATTTCCTGATAGAGCCGCGAGGCGTTGCCCCCGCCCAGCACGAACTGCAACACATCGAGGGCGCGTGTCGCGGCGTAATTGTCGCGCATCGAAGGCGCCGGAAAGGTCATCGTCCCGTAAGTCTCCTGGACGTCGCGTTCGATCACCTCGCGTACCCCCCGGGCATACACGGTCGGCATGGAATCGGGTGGAAGGATGGGACGATAAGGCCGGTTAAACCCCGCAAAATTCTGTTCGAGCAACGACAAAGCCCGGTCCGGCTCCACGTCCCCCACCACGATGAGAACCAGGTTCGACGGGGCGTAATGCCGGTGGTAATAATCGAGCATATTGTCGTGTGTGATGGCTGCCAGTGTTTCCGGTTCTCCCAGAACGGAGGCCTTGTAAGGTCCTTTTTCGAAAACCCGTTCGTAGAGCGCATCCCAGAGAAACCCCTGCGGGTCGTCCTGTTTGCGGGCATACTCTTCCAGGATGACCTTGCGCTCGCGGTCCAATTCTTCCGGGTCGAGTGTGGAATTTTCCAGGACATCGGCCAGCACGTCGGCGGCGACGGGAAAATCGTCGGCGGCCACCGTCACATAGTAGTGGGTGAAATCGTGCGAGGTGGCCGCGTTCAGGTACCCACCGACGCTCTCGACCAGGCGGTCAATTTCGCCCACGCCGCGGCGTCGGGTGCCTTTGAAGAGCATGTGTTCGAGGAAATGCGAAACGCCGCCGATCCCGGTCGGTTCATCCGCCGAACCCACCGAGACCCAGGCGTCCAAAGTAACAACCCGTTCTCCCGGCCTGTGGACCAGAAGAACGGGCAAGCCGTTTGTGAGAACCTGTTTTTGAAGTTGAAGAGAGGACAAAGCCATTGGTGTCCCGCGAACCCGGCTTACTGAGCCGCCGCCGGAGTGGGCGCGGGCGTGGGGGCCGGAGTCGGAGCCGGGGTAGCCGCCGGGGTTGGAGCGGGCGTAGCGGCCGGAGTGGGGGCGGGTGTAACCGCCGGAGCCGGAGCCGCCGCTTCGGGGGCGGGGGTTTCTTTGGGTGTCGGCGCCGGGGTGGCCGCTGCCGCCGGAGCCGGGGTTGTAGCGGCTGCGGCAGGCGTCGCCTGAGGAGCCGGTGTAGCCGTCGCCGCCGCCGGGGTCGCTGTCGCGGCGGGAACCGCAGCCGGCGCTTCAGCGGACTCGGACTTGGCGGCGCTGTCGGTGGTGACCGGGGCCGACTGTGTGGTGTCCGCCTTGGGGGCGGTGATTTCGTCCAGAAGCGTCCGATTGAAGACTTTCGGGCACAAAACAACCAGCAGGATGTTGAAGACGATAAAACCCGCGGCACAATAAGTCGTCCACCGGTTCAACGTCTTTTCCGCGCCCGTGGCGCCCAGGGTGTCGCCCAGGGTTGAGCCGGCGCTGACCAGACCCGACAAGCCGCCCCCTTTGCCCGATTGGACCAGCACCACGAGAACCAGCACGCCAGCCGAGAAAATGTATGCAAGAAACAGAACCCAGAACAACACGCTCATCAAAATTGTCATCGTAATCTCCACCCGTTCCGCCCATCTAGTGGCGGGAAATTCAGGGGGGTTATTATACGAATCAAAATCCCCCAGTCAATTCCTAAATGTCTAAAATCTGAAAAAAGAACGCTTGAGATTCCGATCTCCTGAAAATCGGGACACGGGGCTGGGTGTTTTTGGGGTTGCTTTCCCTCCGGCTGGCTCTCATAATGCGGCCTTCAAAGAGCGGGAAAAGCGGCAGATCCCCTTCCCCTACGGTGAAATCGAGACATGACCAGACATTCGGACGCTCCCAATCCCGAGCAGAAAACCACCCCCCTCCTGCGCCAGTACAACGCCATCAAGGCGCAGTACCCGCATTATGTCCTGATGATCCGCATGGGGGATTTTTATGAAATGTTCGGGGAGGACGCCCGGATCGCGTCGGAAATTCTGGGCATCACCTTGACAAAGCGCCCCTGGGGCGACGGGCACGAGATGCCCCTGGCCGGGGTGCCCTACCACACGCTGGACAGTTATCTGGCCAAATTTGTCCGCGCCGGGCGGAAAGTGGCCATCTGCGACCAGATGGAGGACCCGAAAAAGGCCAAGGGACTGGTCAAGCGCGAGGTCACGCGTATTGTGACGCCCGGAACCATCCTCGAATCGGACCTGCTCGACGACAAGGCGCACAACTTTCTGGTGGCGACGTGGCGCATGCCCCAGTCGCGCGACAAAAACGATCCGGATGCGGTGGTCTGGGGGCTGGCGGTCACCGATCTTTCGACCGGGTCGTTCGAGGTGGCCGAATTTACCGGAGCCAAGGCCGCCCGGAAGATTTTCTCTGAAATCGGCCGTTTGCAACCCGCTGAAGTCCTCCTGCCCGATTCGATGCGCAAGCGCGAGGGCGAATGGCTCGATCCCACGCTCCGCACCACTCTGACTTGGCTGCCCGACACGGATTTCGATCCCGCCTCGGCGCGCCGTCGCCTGCTTGAACAGTTCCAGGTTCAGAGTCTCGAAGGGTACGGCGCCGAACAGATGCGCACGGCCATCGGCGCCGCCGGAGCGCTCGTGCAATACCTGCGCGACACGCAATTGTCCGTTCTCGATCACATCAACCACCTCCTGGTGTACGACCCGAGCGATTACCTCGTGCTCGACTTCACCACGCAGCGCAGCCTCGAACTGGTTCAGTCTATTCACGACGGGGGGCGGACAGGATCGTTGCTCGGAGTGCTGGATCACTCTCAGACCCCGATGGGAGGGCGGCTCCTGCGCGGGTGGGTGCTTCAGCCCCTCAAGGAGGTGGGTTCCATTCGCGCGCGTCAGGACGCCGTCGAAGAAATCTATACCTCTACGGCCTTGCGGACCCGCCTGCGCGAGATCCTGCGGGGCATCCACGACCTCGAACGCATCATCAGCCGGATCGGTCTGGGGATTGCCGGGCCGCGCGACCTGGCCAGCCTGCGCCACTCGTTGCGTCAGGTCGAACCCCTGCGCGAGGCGATGCGGCTGAGTTCCCAGGGGAATGGCGCCCAGAATGGGGCCTTGAGCGCGGGAGAACCGGTATCCGGGCCACGGTGCAGCCTGCTGGTCCTTTTATATGAGGCGCTCGACCCGCACACCGCTCTGCTCGAACAACTCGAACGCGCTCTGGCGGACAACCCGCCTCATGCCGCGCGCGACGGTGGGGTGATCCGGCCTGGTTACCACGCCCGGCTCGACGAAGTGCGCTCGATCGCCCAGAACACCTCCGAGTGGATCGAGGCCATGCGACAGGCCGAAATCGCCCGCACGGGCATTTCGAACCTCAAGATCGGCTACAACAAGGTGTTCGGGTTCTTTATCGAGGTGTCGAAAGGCAACGTTGCCAACGTGCCGCTCGAGTATATCCGCAAGCAGACCCTGGTCAACGGCGAGCGGTACATCACCCCCGAACTCAAGGAAAAGGAAGAGATCTTCCTCCACGCGCAGGAGCGGATCGCGGAGATCGAGACGGAACTCTTCGAGCAATTGCGCGCCGAGGCGGCCACCCACACCCGCTCGATCCAGCGGCTGGCGCAGTGCGTGGCGCAGATTGACTGCCTCTACGGCCTGGCCGCCGCGGCCATCGCCGGGAATTATACGCGGCCCGTGGTGGACGACAGCGACGTGTTGGAAATCCGCGACGGGCGCCACCCGGTCATCGAGGCGCTCCAGAGCGACCGGCCTTTTGTGCCGAACGACGCCCTGCTTTCGCAATCGCACGACCAGATCCTGCTCATCACCGGTCCGAACATGGCGGGCAAGTCCACGTTCATCCGCCAAGTGGCGCTTCTGACGCTGATGGCCCAGATGGGGAGTTTCCTGCCCGCCGCCAGCGCCCGCATCGGCGTGGTGGACCGCGTCTTCACCCGCGTGGGGGCGATGGACTACCTTGTGCGGGGTCAGAGCACGTTCCTCGTCGAGATGAGCGAAACGGCCAACATCCTCAACAACACGACGGACCGCAGTCTGGTGATTCTGGACGAAATCGGGCGCGGCACCTCGACCTATGACGGGCTGAGCATCGCCTGGGCCGTGGCCGAGTACCTCCACAACGCCCCCGGACGCCGCCCCCGGACGCTCTTCGCCACCCATTACCACGAACTCACCGACCTCGAAAACACGATGGACCGCGTGCGCAATTACAACGTGGCGGTGCTCGAACAGGGAGGCGAGATCACGTTTCTTTACAAGATCGTACCCGGTTCTACCGACCACTCCTACGGTATCTACGCGGGAAAAGTCGCGGGTCTGCCCCACGAGGTCATTGACCGCGCCCAGGCGATTCTCCACCAGCTCGAATTCGGGCACGCCCCCCAGGGCAAGGAACCCGCGCCCGACCGCCGCGTCAAGGTCGCTGCGGACACGGGCATGGTTCAGTTGAGCCTTTTCGACGGTCCGAACCACCCGGTTCTGGACCGTCTGCGCCGCCTCGACGTCAACCACCTCACCCCGGTCCAGGCCATGCAACTCCTCGAAGAACTCACCCGCGAGGCGCAGTAAACGGACTGAATATTCGGTTGTATTGAATACACCCTATTGAGAAAGAAGAGGTGCATCATGTTGTGGAGAAACGGTTGCGCGTTCCTGCTAGTAGCTGTTGTTTCGATGGCCCAGGCGGCCAATCCGGTGATCCCCGATCGGGCGGCGGACCCGCATGCGGCCCTTTTCAAAGGCCAATGTTATCTTTACGCCACCGGCGCGGGGGCCACGGAACCGGGATTCACCGTCTGGTCGTCCCCGGATCTCTCCTCCTGGAAGAATGAGGGGATGGTTCTTAAGTTTGGCGACCTGAAATGGACGGGCGCAGACAAGGTGAATAAGAACGCCTGGGCGCCTGCGGCCATCGAACGGGATGGGAAGTATTACTTTTATTTCAGCGCAGACAGCCGAATCGGCGTGGCCGTGAGCGATTCTCCCACAGGCCCGTTTCAGGACCCGTTAGGCAAACCGTTGGTGCCGTATCGCGACGACCTGTCGTCCATTGATCCGATGGCGTTCATTGACGACGATGGGCAGGCGTATCTGTATTGGGGAGCGGTTCCCGGATCCTGGTTGAAAGGAAAAGCCGAAAAGATTTACAGCCACCTTTTTGTCCGGAAACTCAGCAAAGATATGATCTCCTTTGATGGCCCGGAAGTGGCGACAGTGGAAACCGATCCGGAGAAAGGACCTCATATCGAAGGTTCCTTCGTCATGAAAAGAAAAGGGACATATTATCTCATGTGGTCCACCGGCAGCTGGGATGCCGCAGGGGGAGAACAGGCCTATCGCGTTGAATATGCCACCGCTTCAACTCCCCTGGGGCCGTTCGTGCGCGCCACAAACAATCCGGTTCTGGAGAGTGATTATTCCCAGAAGATCATCGGTCCCGGTCATCACTCCGTTATTCAGATTCAGGGAACAGACGATTACTATATCGTGTATCACATGCACAAAGGCGACAAGGATCGTCACGTATTCATCGATCGGATGTTCTTCGAGTCCAACGGGAGCATCCGCAAAATCATCCCCACCCTGACCGGCATTGATTCGATCAAATTACCCCAGGGTTTTTAGGCGAAGCCGTTCAATCCTGCTGCAACGACCAGTTCAGGACAATATTTCCCATGTTCTCTTCGTAACCGGCGACCACGATACGGTAGGTTTCATTTGCGTTGACGCGCAGTTGCACGCGGCTGAAAAGGTTCGCGGGATACGCGATGTCGTCGTTGCTGACCAGCAGTTGCGCGGTGGACAGAAGGTTGCCTCGATAGAGGCCCAGTTGCGTGTCGAAGGCGCTGCCGATGGTGTCCACCGTGATAATGCCGCTGGCCGGAGCCGTCCATACCCACCAGACGGTGTAACCCTGGTCGCTGCCCGGTTCGCCGGTTTCGGTGGTGGCGTAGAGATTGGTGCCCGTGGTGGTTCCGGTTTCTCCGGCCAGTTCGAGCGCGTCGGCGAAGTTGTCGTTGACCGGCGCGACGACCGGACGCACCAGTTTGTCGCAGAAATCGTAGAGGTCGAACGAATCCGCATCGCCGAACGCTTGGGTGTAATGGCGGGCCTGCTGGGTATTGGCCGAGGCGGTGGTTTCATACGACGCCAGGAATTCGTCCCATTGTGTGTCGGCTGTAAACTGGAGGACATTGGCGTAGGTTGGGTCCATTTCCACTTCCGGGAAGTAAACGGCCAGTCCGTGCGCGCCCCGGCGGTTCTTCGCGTGGCGTTCATAGAAAATCGCGCTGTCGAGTTGGTTCATAACGTCTTGCGCGGCGGTTTGGGCCGTTGACTGGTCTTCCATGCCCGCAGTCTGAATCAGCGTCTGCGCCAGCGTGGAGACCGCTCCGGCCACGGCGTCCATCTGCGTCAGGTCCACGGACGAGAGGGTGTAGGAGTCTTCATAACTGGCGCTGTAGCGGTCCACGATGCGCCCGGCGAACTGCTCGGCGGTCAGGGAAGGGGACGTGACCAGGTCGTAGAGCAACGTATCGTAGGGCCAGCCTTCGGCGGGTTCGAGTTCTTCGGAACCCACCATGACCGATCCGTGTTCGCGGAGTTCGTAGGCCACTTCGGCCATTCCCATCAGGCAGGCATCGAACCCGATCAGATCCACCGGCCCGGCGGACTCCAGGGCCTGACGGACTTCCGCCATGGTCAGACTGTCGTTGTTACTGGTCGCATCGGTACAGATGGAGCGGTTCTGGGCGCGCGCTGTCTGGCTGCGCCACCCGTCACCGTGGTTCCAGAGGACCAGGGCGGTGTGGTCGGCGGGGTAGTTGGCCTTGCCCCAGCTGACGAACTCGCGCAAGGTTTCGCCGTCGCCCATGTTTTTTTCACCGGCGTCGGTTCCCCAGTTGGACTTGGGAAAACTGCCATGCAGAATGATGCCACGGCGCGTGTTGGTCCAGTTGTCGTAATCGTAGTTGTACGACTTCACCCGGTCGAACTGGACCACGATCCGGACATCCTGGGTGGACCCGATGCGGGCCATTTCGAGGAAGTCGGCGATCGCTTCACTCTCGAGGTCGTTGTCACCGTCCATATAGACCAGAAATGTCCAAGTGGCCGGTCCAGTGGGAGGCTCTTCGCTGTCTTCGGTGATAACGGCAAATTGTTGATCGGTGGGGGTGTCGCCCTGGAAAGCGGGTCTCCGGGCATTCGGACTGATATGCGCTTCGCCACGGATGCCTTGTCCGCTCGCCTGGGTCGCGATTTTCTTGACGGCTCCCATGTAATTGGGGGTGCCGAATTGCGTGGCGCCCGCCAGAAAAACTCCGCGCACCCCCATCTGGCCCGACACCAGATTGATGTCCGATTTCGTGTCGCTGGCAGCCAGAAGCGAGACCGTTGAGCCGATATCGTCCGGCTGGTATTGGCTTCCCGCCAGCACGCGCATCTGGTTGGCGGGGTCGAGCCGGTTGGCTGCGTCCTCCGCGCTGGTGGCGCCCAGGAAACCGCCCTGGGGGATGCTGTTAAACTTTCCCGCCTTGACCGCGATTTTGGCAATCTTCCCCTCGTTCGAGAGCAGCGGTGTGAAGAAGTTTCCGCCCGTGACCTGAATGGACAGGCTGGCGCCCCGGCAGAACGCCGACGCGGGCAACACGTCACCCGGCAGGAAGACCCCGTTCCCCACGGTAAAGGTTTGCCCCGTGGCGGAGAGCGATTTCAGTTCGCCGATGCGCAGGTTGACACAGGGACGGATGGAAGCCCCCTTGAGGGAAATCTGATTCACGGTCCAGGCCGACAGGGTGCGGGTTTCCGACCCCTCATCGCCCACCGACGCGTAACTGGTAAAAGTCTGACCTTTGACCGCGTTCTTCTTCGACATCACCTGGATGACCTTGAAGTCCTGCAAGGGGGCGGACAACTCGCGCAAAGCCACCCCGCTCAGCTGGACTTGCCCGGTTCCATTCCCTCCGGTTCCATCTGAGATCAGCGACGTGTAAAGGATCGCACCAGAACCGTCCTGCTGCCAGACGGGCGTGGCCACTTCCTTGATAACCCCGAAATGGCCCGCCACGACGCGCTCGACATGACAATTGCTCGTGACAAGCGAACTGAGTGCGCCTCGCACCTCGAGCGATGCGATGGGCGCTTCGGTGTACACCTGCTTGACGGACGCGCCAAGGGTGAAGAGGCGCGGGATGATATCGGTATTCAGGATAAAACTGTCCTGGCCCGCCACAGCCGTGGGGGAAACCCGGGTGATCTTGATCGTGCAGGCGCGATCGGCCTGGTAGATCTCGAGTTCCCCATTCGAGTGCTGGAAAATTTTGCACTTCTTGTAGGTGACCTTATAGGTCTCCGCGGCGGCCTGGGAGTGGGGAAGGGCCAACGCCAGCAGAGCAAGAACTAATAACGTGCCTCCGGACGGAAGTCCGGCGCGCAAAACCTTGCGTCGGATGGAATCCGAAAGACGTGAAAAACCCCCGCTGAAATTGAAGCGCCGCATGAAACACCCTCCCTGAATGTACCCTCACTGGTTGGCCTGCCTGGAGAAATCCAGCCAGAAAGGCTTGATGTCTGGTGTCTTGCGCCAGAATCCATCCAGCCAAGACACGAAGAGAAATTGTATCACAATTCTTCCGCAGGTTCCTATTCGTTTTTTTTCGCGGGGCAATGCGGATTGGAAATCCCGGGTTCCGAGGTTTCTTTTTGAGTTATGGGGCGAAGCGGCGTGGCGAGAAAGTAACGCTTGATTTCTCGGGAAAACCCTCTCACTATGAAGGGCGTTTTGTTCCGGAGGGTGTTGCCAGACAGGACTCTGTTTCCGGAGCAGAAACGTGGAATCAGGATTCTTTTTTGACGGGGATGAGCAAAAAACGCATGCGTATTCTGGCCATTGAAACCTCCTGTGACGAAACGGCGGCGGCGATCCTCGAAGACGGACGGCAGGTGCTGGCCAATGTCGTGGCCTCCCAGACGCCCGTTCACAAGGCTTATCAGGGCGTTGTGCCCGAGATCGCGTCGCGTTGTCACATCGAGTACATGTTGCCCGTCGTGGCGGAAGCGTTGCGGGTGGCCGGGTGCGCGCCGGACGGAAGCGGTCTGGACGCCGTGGCCGTCACGCGCGGCCCCGGACTGGTCGGATCCCTCCTCGTGGGGGTTGAGACGGCCAAGACGCTCGCCTGGCGGTGGCGCAAGCCCCTGATAGCGGTCCACCACACTGTGGGGCATCTGCTTTCCGTTTTCTGTGAACTCCCGGAGGGACGCAGCCGGTTCCTTGAGGTGCCGCCCGACGATTCGGAACCCGCCTCGACCGAGTGGCGCGAACAGGATGGCGCGGCGCAACACGGACGCACTGAGCAGGTCCCCGTAACGCGTGGCGGCCGGAGCGCAACCCCTGTGGCGTTCGATTTCCCGTTCCTCGGCCTGGCCATCAGCGGTGGGCACAGCAGTCTGGTGCGGGTGGATGGACCCACCGAGATGCGGCTTTTGGGTTCCACCCTGGACGATGCGCCCGGCGAGGCCTACGACAAGGTCGCAAAAGTTCTCGGGCTGGGGTATCCCGGCGGGCCGGAAGTGGACCGGCGCGGCGCGCTGGGCAACCCGGAGGCGTTCGACCTGCCCCGTCCGATTCTCCACGCGCACGGGTACGATTTTTCATTCAGCGGCCTGAAAACGGCGGTGGTTCGCGAGATCGAGGAGCGGGGCGGCCTGAGGGCTTTCCACGCGAGCGAGTCGCTGCTCAACGACCTGTGCGCCTCGTTTCAGGCGGCGGTCATTGACGTGTTGCTGCGCAAGTCTCAGCGCGCGTTGCGCGACGAGAAACTCCACCGTCTGGCTGTGGTGGGGGGCGTAGCCTGCAACCGGGGTCTCCGGAAGGAAGCGGCCCTGCATCTCAAGGGGACGCACCTGCTTTTCCCCGCGCCGGCGCTCTGTACCGACAACGCGGCCATGATCGGCGCGGCGGCTGTTTACATCGAGCCTTTGAGCCGCGACGCCGCCCTGCGGCTCGACGCCCGGGCGGGGTGGGAACTGGGGCAGGTCTGACCCCCGGTTTCATCGGCACGTAATTCCATCACCGCGAGCGACCGCATGACGTCCGATATCCCGACTCCCGAAGGCCGCCGAAAACTCAGCCGTTTCCTCCTGGTGGCGGCTTGGGCGCCGCTGGTTTTTGTCACGGTCAAGTGCCTGGTCTTCAGCGTTACGACGCCCGGTATTGATTTCATGATTTACCACGAGGGGGTTCAGCCTTTCCTCCACGGCCAGAACCCCTATCTGAATCAGGAACGCCTCCCCGCGCCGATGGCCTATCCGATCTTTGGATTCATTCTCTGTGCGCCCTTTGGATTTTTTCCGGAGAAGACCGCCGAGATCCTTTGGGACATCACGCAGGTTGCGTTCTTCGCCGCGACCGCCTGGCTGCTGCTGGTTTACTCCTGTCCCCAATCTCAGAAACCAGAAGAATCGTTTCCTGAAGAAACGGGCAGAGAACCCGCGCCGCGGGTTTCGGACCGCGATCTGGTTTTTTATTGGCCGGTGATTGCGCCCTTGTTCTTGGTTCCGTTCACCCCGGCCTACATGGATTTCCATGCGGGGAATATCCAACCCCTGAATCTGTTCCTGGTCACATTGCTGGGCGCGGCGCTCTTGCGCGGACGGCAGGCGCTGGCGGGTGTGGCGTTGGCTGCGCTGTGTGGTATCAAGATTCTCCCCGTGGCGCTGGTTCCCGCGCTCCTGTTGAGCGGAAAGAAACGCGCGGTCGCAGCCTGCGCCGTCAGCCTCGCCCTCTACGGCGTTTTGCTTCTGGTCACCGGCTGGTGGCGGTGGGAGTTCGATCTGTTGACCCGGCTCATGCCCCGGTTCAGTCTCATCGCGTGGGAGCGCGGGTTCGCGATCTCGCTTCCGTCGCTCGCGGGCAAGACCTTCTGGCCGTCGCTCCTGTCGAGCGCCGACGCGTTCCGTCTGGCGGTGCGCGGCGTGACGCTTGTTCTGGGTGTGGCGTATCTTGGGGCGCTCTGGGTGGGCCGTCGGCGCTACCGCCCCGACTGGCAGGAAGGGGTGACCTTGGGCCTTTTGACGTTGGTCCTGATGTCCCCGGTCATTCAGTACCACCATTTCGTCTGGGCTTTCCCGGCCTGGGTCTGGTTGTTCACCGGATTTCTTCGGGGTCGGACCGGCCTCGTTTTCTTTCTCCTGTCCGGGGTTTTGTGGGCGGTGGTGCTGGGGGGGCGGATCTTTCAGGAACACCTTGTGACCCCGCGAATTGAACCGCGCGAGGTGGCCCTGATGGCCTTCGCGCTGCTCTGGGCGCTTCACATTGCGAGGGCGTTCTTCTGTTTCTCAAAGCCAATCCGGCCTTCCGAAAAACGGGATTGATACCGGTCTGTATTATAGAGATTACAAAAAGGAATCAGCGACTCCCCTGTCGTTTCCGGGAGTTTTCTCCCTCTCCGTCATTCCCGCACAAGCGGGAACCCAGATTTGGGCGACCCCGCTTCCAACCCAATTTCCTTGATGTTTTTTCATTTTCGCCGTTCTCACGCCTCTGGGACCCCGCTTTCGCGGGGATGACGAATGAAGGGGGGCATTACAACAAGAATAGGATTTTTTCTGGCAATGGTTCCAATTGAATCTTCCGCTTATATTTTCTTGCATTTTCCGATCGCGATGCGCACAAATGATTCTTTCGGTCCCATTGGGACAAAGACAAATCATAGAGTAATAGGGAAGGACGACGCATGCGCTGTTTCCATATCCTGAAGAATGCCCTCTGGGCGACCCTGATATTGCTTGCCGTGGGTTTGGCTCCGTCGCTGTTGGTTACCCCCGTCCGGGCGGTGACCCCCGAGGAGGCGGATGCCGCCTTCAATGCGCTGAACAAGGTTTACTGGGACCCCGACACGAAATTTTTCCGCAAGGAAGAACAAGGGACCAAGAAAGCCGATTTCTGGTTTTCGGCGCAGCTCTGGGACACGGTCATGGATCAATACGACCGCACGGGCAGCGCGGACGTCAAGCGTCAGATCAACGAGGTCTATGACGGTTTCATCAAGGAATACCCCGACTGGACCACCAACAAATACAACGACGACATCATGTGGTGGGCCATCGCCTGCGCGCGGGCCTATAAGATCACCAAAGACAAACGCTACCTGGAGAAGGCAAAAGTCAGCTTCGACTTTGTCTATGACAATTTCCGGGACGAGAAGTTCGGCGGCGGCCTCTATTGGATCAACGAGCGGACGTCCAAGAACAGTTGTCTCAACAGCCCCGCGGTCATCGCCGCCGTCCGGCTTTCCGTCCTTCTCAAGGATGACTCCTATCTGGAAAAGGCCAAAAGCCTCTACGACTGGCAGAAAAAAACGCTGACCGATGGAACCGGCAAAGTCTTCGACAGCATCCGGTACAATCGAGACGGGCAGACCACCCGCATCGGCCGGTTCTCGCTGACTTACAATCAGGGCACCTTCATCGGGGCCGCCGTCCTCCTGTATCAGCAGACGAAAGACAAGACGTACCTCGACGATGCGATCAAGACGGCGGAATGGACCATGGCCAACCTCTGCGTGACGGATGAGTTTATTTTGAGAAATGAGGGCCAGGGCGACGCCGGCGCCTTCAAGGGAATTTTCGCCCGGTACATGAAATTGCTCATCGAGGAGTGCGACCGGACCGAGTTTCTCCCTTGGATGAAGGCCAATGCCGACACCGCCTGGCGCAACCGCCGTCCCGCCGACAACATCATGGGCAACGACTGGACCGTCCCCACGGGAAACAAGATTCAAAGCCAGACCGCCACCAGCGCCGTGGCGGTCGTGCTCTGTTTTGCGGACGAAAAACCTGAAAGTTGGCTGGGGCGGCTGGTCTTCTGGGAATAACAGACAGCCCCGCACACCGGGATGTGTGTTTCAAACGCAACCCGATATGGACACGGATGAACAGGGCACAGCGGAGCCGTTACCAAAACACGAAGAGTCACCCGAAAAGATTGCGCAGAGCAGAGGACGGCATCCTGTCCATCCTGCCTATCCATGTTGATATTTCCCCTGTTTCCCGGGAGCTCCGAGAAGGGAAACATGGATGTACAGGATACTGCCCCCTCCACAAAATCATCGCGGTCTGCGTAGATTATCGAGATAGTCGTACAGATACCGCCATTTTCATGTATCTGTGCTTAGCTGGGGTTCTACGAACCCGAATCTTGGCTCCCCGTAATATGGACATGTTCGTAGAGGATGCGGCGGACTTCCTCAATGGTTTTCGGATTCGACTGGGTCGAATGGCTGGAGCGCACGATGAGTTCCGATTCGGGCTTTTCCAGGTGGGCGCTCGAGTAGCGCACGACCCCGTCGTTGCCCGCCTCGGGCGAGCCGTTTCCCTTGACCGCCACAATCGAGTTGACCTGCACTCCGTCCGCGATGGGCAGCGACTCGAGGGTTCGCAGGAAGGGGTTGGACCAGTCCATGTTGTCCAGGGCGGTCGGCATGAGCAGCGCCGTTTTCGCCGCCCCTGCCGGGTCCAGACTCGCCAGTTCCAACCCCACCTTCGTGACCGTTGCGGGGAGGTTGATGAGCTTGCGTCCGATCTTGCCCAGGATATTCTCGGTCAGGTAACTGCCCCGGTGGGGTGTGGCGATGAAGGTCACGCGTTTGACGAAGGGAAGCGGTTTGACGAAGAGGCTGCGGCTCAGCAGGCTCCGCGTTTCCGGGCTGAGCGACGCCTGCTCGAAGGGCTGTTTGCTGGTGTCCTCCCAGAAACGGTTGCCGCTGTTGACCACCGTCATTTTCGTCAGCAGGCCGCCCTGGCTGTGTCCGACGACGACCATTTGCTGCAACTCCGAACCGCTGGCCTCCGGCGTGAGGTCGTTGACCGCGTCCTGGAGGGACTCCCGCAGGGCCAGGGCGGACAGGGCGACCGGGTTGCCCGAGTTGTAGATGAAGAACCAGAATTGATAGCGGCTGGCGATGGCCGGGTCCGCCAGCAGTTCGTTGACCATCTCCGCCCAGCGCGCCGGACTCGAGGCGGTCCCGTGAACGAAAACCACCGGGATGCGTCCCGGGCAGTAGGGGTGCAAAAAGTACAATTCCCCCCCCGATTTTTTTCCAAAAATATGGAAGTTGGGTTTACGGAAGCCGGCGATTTCGAAATCCCAGAGTTCCGAGCCTTCGAGACGATAGGCATAGGCGGCCGAGGACTCGATCTCGAGCGGCACGGTGTGAGCGCCGACGGTTGTCATGGAGGTCACATCGCCGTCGTACAGTTCGATGGTGGCCGAGCATTGGTGGTCGGAGAACGCCATGCGCGGCGAGCTGAACCGCATGAAGGCGGTCACCGGAACCTTGGAATTCTCCGGAATCCAGCGGTCAGGCGTCTGCTTGTCCGTTTTTTCGAAACTTGCCACGAGCGCCGTCCCGAAGCCCGGATTGCGATACCGGTTGCGCAAGCCCCGCACCTGAAGGTCGGCGCTGGGGACGAGATCCGTCAGGCGGTATCCCCCGTAGAACGTTCTCGCCCGATTGAGATTGATCCCCAGCATGGTAAAAGGCAGACCGATCTGCCGAGGTTCGAGGTTGAGGGTTTCGTTGTCTTTCCCGCGAAGCCCGTTGGCGATTCCGCGGTTGTACAGGTCCGCCGCGAGACGCAGACGGGGATCGTAGGGGGAGGGCTGCAAGGCCGTGTTTTCTGGAAACAGGAAGGCATAGGCGTAGAGCGTGGCGGACAGGAATGCGGCTTTGTCCTCACTGTTTTGGGCGTAGGCATAGGAGAGTTCGGAGAGCGTGAACAGGCGGTTCGACTCGTCGGGACCGCCGAGGCCTGCGTGCAGGGTCGCGATGGTCCCGCGTGGATCGTTCCTGTACTGTTCGACCAGGGCGAAGCGCTGGAGAAATTGGATCGAGAAGGGGCTGAGTTTGCCGGTTGCCAGAATACTGGTGGTCAAAATGCGGTACGAAGCGCGATCGTTCACCTTCTTGACCCCGACGGGTGTGGCGCAGCCGGCCAGAAGGGAAAGAACGATTCCCAGCGAAAACAGGACGACTCGGTTTATTCTCATGCCGTATCTTTTCCACCCGCCCGGCGCGTTGGCCGGAAACGGGGCGAAATTTTGAACTCGACCGCGGATTTCAGCGGTTCCCCCTTCGCCGTTTCGATCCATGCGGGTCATTGTTTGTCCGTGTCTCATTGCTCGTCCTTGCCTTCCGCCCCTGCCGGGTGGATTGGGTCGTGCGGGTCGGAAAATCGCCGGATACCCCTTCGATTCCCAAGTCCCGGATGCCCCGGGGCCTTCCCGACATTTACTCTATACAACAATTTGGAGGAAGATGCTCCCTATTATTCTTTTGGGGGGAGTGAGCCTTGAGCCGTTTTCAGGAAATAGAACCGCGAAAGAGCGAAAATTCACTTTCTTTCGTGGTTCTCCTTTGGAGAACAGCATGAAAGGACACGGATGTAAGAATTACAGAAGGCCAGGAAAGATGTGTGGCGCATTCAGGGGCAAGACGCCGGTCAAGCATCAAGAGCGCAGATGTGGAATCATTCTTCATGGAATCCGGGATACAGTTTTTTCATGCATTCGGGGCAGATGCCGTGGCTGAACTCGGCATGGGTGTTGTCCTGGAGATAGACTTCGACCTGTTTCCAGTACCCCTGGTCATCCCGGATATTTTTGCAGTTTGCGCAAATGGGCACAATGCCGCGCAGGGTTCGGATGTCGTCCAGCGCTTTTTTCAAGGTATCTTCCGCACGCTTGCGCTCGGTTATGTCGGTATGCAGTCCAACGAGTCCAATGATACAGCCATCCGGGTTCTTGATGGCGTAGGCTCTTTGGAAAATATCCAGGATTGTCCTGTCTTTCTTGAACATTTTCACTTCACCCTTAAAATCCCCTCCGGCCATAATTGTATCGAAGACTTGCTTTCCGATCGCCTTGTCCACATACACGGTGCTGGGTGGATTCTCCCCAATATCGCCGAACAGGCGATCAAAAGCTTCGTTTTGATAATAGTGTTTCCCCTCGGGTGTTGACATGCCGACGGCGTCGGAGGAACACTCCACCAAATCTTTAAACAAACGCAGCGCCTCTTCGGCCTGCTTGCGTTCGGTGATGTTGTGGACACTGCACTGAATCTCCGTCGGGTGGCCCGATTCGTTCTGAATGAAATGCCCCTTTGCCTCAACCCAGATGATGGAACCATCCTTCCTGCTCAAACGATGCTCGACCTGATAGGGTTCACCGTTCTCCAGACAATGGGAAACCTGATCCCATACACGCCCCCTGTCCTCCGGAAACACCAGAAATTCGGCGGGTTTCCCCATCAGTTCTGCAACCGTGTAGCCGGTGAGCGCCTCACAGGAGGGGGTCACATATCGGACGACATATTGGGCGGTTTCATCAATCGAGTGTCTCGAAATCATGTCCAGCGAATTTTCCGCCAGAAGCCGATGGAGCGATTCGCTCTCGCGCAGTTTTTTCTCCACCCGCTTGCGCTCGGTGATATCCGTGGCGCTTCCGCACAGAGCCACCGGCTGGCCGTAGATGTCGTTAACCAACTGGGTCCGGCAATCCATAATGTGTTCACTGCCATCCGCGGAATAATTCACCACCTCGCCTCGCCAGATCCCTTGTTGAAGCGTTTTCTCAATGATTTCCTGCTGGGTTGCCCCTTGTTCCGGATTTTCCCCAAATACACTCGTTTTTTGACCGATAAGCGCATTTTTCGGGCACCCGGACGCCTTTTCCTGAAGCTCGATTGACATATAAAATGACACCGTTCAAGTCCGTAATGGTCACCTGGTCCTGAATCTGATCAAGCACCATTGAGGAAAGACGCGCCTGTTCCTCCGCTTGTTTACGTTTGGTGATATCGCGATAAATGGAGAGAATATGTTGCTTTCCGTCCAGTTCGATCTGGCCGGTAATGGCATCGAGCATAAGGAGGCGCCCATCCTTATGATAATGCTCGATTTCAAAATACTGGGTTTCTCCATTCAGAAAACGCTTCATCTTTTCCGGGGAGTTTAGAGCGCACAGACCCATCTTGCGGATTTCATCCGGAGTATAGCCATGCATTTTCGCGAACGATTCATTCACGTCAACTAAGTTACAGTCCGTGTCAAAAATGGCAATTCCATCCATTGTCTGGTCAAACAAGGTCCGGTAACGAGATTCGCTCGCGCGCAGCGCCTCTTGAACCCGTTTCCGTTGGGTGATGTCGCGAGCCACCGCCAGGACGCATTGCCGCCCCCCAATCTGCGATTTTCGCAGGGACACCTCAACACACAGCCGCTCGCCACTTTTCTTGAGCGCCAGCCACTCGAATACCTGGGGGCAGTCCTCGGCCGCCAGATGAATGCGGCGCTGAGCCTCCGTTTCGGTGTAGGGGTGCTCATTGACGCTCAAATCCCCGACATTGCCGGCCAGGATTTCCTCTTTCGAATCATAACCGTACAGGCGCACCGCGGTGTCGTTGACATCCAGAATACGCCCCGTCGCAGCATCGTGCAGGATAATGGTTTCGTTCGTGGCGTTGAAGATTTCGTGATAATTCCGCTCACTCTCTGTGAGCGCTTCCTGGGCCCGCTTCCGTCGGGTGATGTCGCGAATCACCGCCAGGATGCGCCTTTGTTCCCCGATCCGGGAACAGCGCAGGGACACTTCCACCCAGAATGTTTCCCCGTTTTTCCTCCGGGCCAGCCACTCGAAGGTTTGAGGCCCTTCCTGTAACGCCAGATGGATCTTCTGCCGGATTTCCGTCGCTGTGTAAGGGGATTCATTGGCGCTGAGATCCCCCGTCTTCAAGGCCAGAATTTCCTCTTTCGAGTCGTAACCGAACAGGCTCGCGGTTGTGTCGTTAACATCCAGAATGCGTCCGGTATCCGCATCGTGCAGGAAGATGGCCTCGTTCGTGGCGTTGAAGATTTCATGATAATTCCGTTCGCTCTCCTGGAGCGCCATGTGCTCCCGGGCAACGGAGTGGAACATTCGACTCATGAGGAGAACACCCAGGAAGAAAAGCAGAGAGGTGAACAGGGTGAAGATCTCGACAGATAGAAGTTCCCTGCCGGATTGAACGGTTTCTTGCAGCATCCCGGCGCGGCGCGCGACGACCAGAAGCGACGAAACCGCAATCAGCAGCCACGGCAACTTGCGTGGCGCCTGACGCACTTGAAAGAGGGCAATCAGTCCTGCCACAGCCTGTAGCAGAATCCCCAGAATATAAACAGTCGCGTTCATGCCGCTTACCTTCTCACCCGTCTGAAAGGCGGTTCCCAGTCAGGATACCCGCTCTTCGCAGCGTTTGTTATTCATTGTTACACGGCCGTTTTGCGACATTCTCAACTCATGTGCTGCATAAACAGGTAATCGCAGAAACCGGACGGTCTGTCAAGCCTATTCTGGATCTTGCAGGGCGCTTTGAGGGGGGGAAGCTGGAATGGTTGGAATAGAATAGCGAGATGCCTGACCGACCACCCGGTTGAGAATTCCTGACGGTCAGAAAAGATGCGTGATGCCACCGGTTCCAGTCCCCGGTTCCCATGCCGCGCCTGTCGGGTGGTTGAGCCTTCAATCCGAACCCAGAACCGCCTGGCTCAGAATCTGATAGACCTCATTGACGTTGTCGCCCTTCTTGAACTCTTTGGCGATCGGCTCGGGGTGTCCCGTGATCCATATCCTGAGTTCCGCATCGAAATCGAGCAGTCCGGCGCTTTCTTTTGAAAAACTGGAAATCTTGGAGTACGGAATGGTCCGGTACTCGACTTTCTTCCCGGTTATGCCCTGCTTGTCCACGATAATGAGGCGCTTGTTTGTGAAGACAAACATGTCGCGTATGAGTTTATAAGCGGCCACGATGTTTTCATTGGCGATAAGAAGTGGCGCGAATTCTTTCGTCAGGGTCTCTGTCGACACCTGTGTGGCATGCCCCATTAATCCGTTGATGAGTCCCATTGCCTGCCTCCTGTGGTTTTGTCAGGGCCGCCTTTCTTAAGGAAGAGAAGGTGGCCCTGTGACTGTTTTGTGTGTGTTCCGATCAGTTCCCGGCGTTCAGGCCCATCTGCACGTTGCCTTTGGACTGGTTGGCGATGCGTTCCTTGCCGGTGAAGACGTTGCCGGTGATGACGGCGCGGGAGACTTTTTCGCCGAGTTGGATCTGGGGACGGTCCTGCCGGAATTCACAGCCGCGCACCTGGAGGGTGCCGCTCTGGGCCTGGATGGCCGTGCGGTCGCCCGCTTTCCCGCCCCATTCGACGAAGATGCAGTCGCCGAAGGCGACGGTGCCGGTCCCCGCAATACGGGCGATCTGGTTGCACGGGCCCCAGAAGGCGCTGTTGACGAAGCGGATCGAGCCGGTGTTGGTGTCCTGGATGTCCACCATCGTGGGGTCCGGGCCGTGGAACGAGACGAACTCGCCATTGGTGATCATCACGCCGAACGGGGCGCAGTCTTCCACCACCACGGCGGTCTGGCAGTCGTCGGCGCCGATGCCGAGGAAGTTGCCGTTGCACACGCCCGTCTTCGTCTTGATGAACTTGTAGCCGACGTGGTACCCGAAGACGAAGGTGTTGTACACGTATTGCCAGTCGGTCCGCCCGAAGATGAACGCCTCGCCGTTTTCCATCTGCCAGTTGAACAAGGTGGGATTGTTGCTCCACCAGGGGTTGAAGTGGACGTTTTCGATGCGCCCGACGTCGTAAATGCTGTCCACAAAGACGCCGCGGCGGAGCGGTTGGCCCTGGACGTCGCGGATGAGGTGGCGCTCGTTCTTCGAGGCGTCAATGCCGTTGTAGGGGTTGAGCATCTCGACGGCCAGGACGGCGGGGTTCTTGCCGCGCATGGCAATGGCGTAGGGGTAGGGCTGGGGGATGGCGTCCGGTTTCTGGTTGGGGTAGTAGAGCACGACCCCGCGCAGGGTGCTGTTGGTGTTGAGCGTGAGGAAGGCGGGCGCCTCCTCGGTCCCGGCGTCGCCGGTCACCAGGAAGGTCGTGCCGTCGTCGGTGGGTTTGGGCAAACCCTTGTCGCGAATGCCGTTGTGGGCGGGGACGGACTGCCACACGCCCGCCAGGGTGACGGCGGACGGGACATTCAGCCGTCCGGCGAAGAGGTAGTTGCCCACCGGGGCGAAGACAGTGCCTCCACCCGCCTTCGCGGCTGTGTCGAGCGCTTTCTGGAAGGCGGCGGTGTTGTCCGCTTTCCCGTCGGCGACCGCGCCGTATTGGAGCACGTTGAAGGTGGTTGTGGTGACCTCCGGCCCGGCGGCCCACAGGGGCGCCGTTGTCAGATAAAGAGCGGCCAAGAGGCCGATCGCCCGTGTTGCGATTTTTCCTCGAATCATGTTGTCAACCTTTCCGTGATATCGTGTCGAGCCACCGTAATGTTGCTGGCATGGTACGGATTTCGAGTTTGTTTTGCAATCCTGCAATCACAACAAAAGAAACCGTCCGGTCTGATCGCAGGGATCGGGCCGGACGGCATTTCATTTTTCCTTCTTGAGGTACCGACGTTCCCGTCACCGTTTCGGCGGCTGAGCCTCGCGGACCACGGCGCCGGAGGTGTCGCTCAGGATCAGGAGCGAGAACCGTTCGACCCGGTCCAGTTCATCGGTGCTGAGCGAGGTGTAGTCGAACCGTCCCCGCAGGTCGGTGTATCCATCCTTGTAGAACTGGACGGCTCCGTCTTTCAGGCGCGCATAGACCTTGACATACACCTTGCCCTGAGGCTGACGGGTGGCGGCGTCGAGAACCTGCAACTGGCCGTAGTTTTCCGTGATCTGGACCGCCAGCGAGTTCGCGAAACAGGCTTGCGACTTGCGCACGCCTGCCCCGAGAATTTCCACCATCACGTTGCGGTTGTGGAATTGTTTCGGCAATTCGAACTCGATCGTATTTTTCTGGGGATCGAGTTTGAGGGTGTCCGTCGCGTTGGGCCGGATCAGGGAGAACTGGCTCGAATCGGCCTGAATGAACGGTTCGCGCGAGAAGAGCAGTTCGACATCCATCAGGTAGTATTGCACGCGACATTCGGTCAGGTTCTGGTATTCCATCTGGACGCGGCGCGCCTCGACCTTGAAGTCGAAACCGGGTTCGGTGGCCGCCAGTTCGGTCTGCAGCTCGCCCCGGCTCTCCTTGTCAATCACCTGGGGCGCCTGGCCTTCCAGTTCCTGCACCTGCGCCAGAACGGCTTCGAAGAGTTTGCGCCAGCGGTCCACGGGGTACTGGGCGTACTGCTGCGCCAGGGCGCGGGCGCCCGCCGTGTCGTCCCGCGACAGGGCCAGCCAGGCGGCGCAGTAATCGTATTGCAGCGGGGTCTCGAGCTGGTCGCGTTTAACCTGGTTGAAGAATGCGAGCGCTTCATCCAGGCGCTCCTGCATCAACAGGTAGCTGGCAACCGCCATGCGATCGGTGTCGTTAAGTTGCGGACGGTAACAGAGGATGCGCATCAGGCGCTGGTATTGCTCGCGAAAGCGGTCGTTGAGAATCGTGCGTTCCTTGCCGAGTTGGTGGGCGCGGGCATTAACCAGCGGGCTGTATTCGAGGAGCTCGTAGGCGCCGCGCTCGACCGGGTCAATTGTCAGGAGGGGCGAATCCAGACTGGCGCCACATTGCAGGACAAAGTCGTTGCAGTGCGCCAGGAACTGGCGGGCCGGTTCGACCTGCTGGTGCTGAATGGCGTAGGACCAGAGGGTCTGGTTGTAGATGTGGCGCGCGTCGAGCAGGGCGATGGCTTTCTCGAAGAACCCGGCGTCTTTCATCCTCCAGGCGATGCGTTCGAGATCGAGGCGGTTGATGTTGTTGTTCTGGAGGTAGTTCAGGGTCTCTTCTTCCGTCCCATGCTGCGAGATGTAACTCCAGGAAGTGGTGTCAATCTTCGAAGGTTTCTCGACGACTTTGAAGGAGAAGGGGTCGGCGCTGGCTAGTAGGGCGCCGTTGCGCGAGACATGGACCGGGTAGTGGCCGAACTCGCCCGGGAGAGGGAAGTAGAAGGCGTATTCCTGCGCCCAGGTGCTGAAGGGCGCCAGTTGCACGTTGAGGCTGCGGGTGGCGCGGCCCTGATTGACCGGCACGGCGCCCTGCGGGATCTGCAACAGCACCTCGATCTTCTGGATGGAGGACGAGGGGTTGGTCAGGGCGACGCGGCAGCCATAGACGACCTGGCTCAGAAATTCGTCCGACACGTACTTGTCAATCTGTTCGTTGTTTTCATAGCGGAAGCGGTCGTCGAGGCGGAAGAAATTCTGGCTGACGAGAATCGGGGTCTGGCCCTCGGGTTTCTGCGCCGGACGGATCTCTTTCCGGTAGATCACCGCGGGTGAAGCCAGTTGGAGGCTCAGGCGCGTTTCTTCCGTCTTCACGTCGTGTTTGGCGGCCTCGAACGGCAGGTCGAGCACGGAGAGCGCGAAGAGGATTTCGGTGAAACTGCCGGACGCCTCGGCCATCTGTTGCGACAGGAAGGGACCGTCGGCGCCGCCCGCCACGTAATTCGCATAGTCGCGCCAGAAGCCGTTGACCTTCACCAGGTCGGCGTTCTGCTGTTCCCGCGGGACGTGGTAGTAGTTGTTTTCGGCCCATTCCTGGGTTTTGTCGAGTTTCTGGTAGAACTTGCGGGTTTCGCCGCGCCGGGCCAGGTCGCGATCACTGAGCAGTTCCAGTTTGTCAGCCGCCAGTTCGACTCCCGCTTTTTCTTTCCCCGAGGCGGCGCTTAATCGTCTGTTGGCGCCTCTTTGGCTGGTCTCCCGAGCACCCGCCACGCGTTCCTCATCAAGGTTCCGAACTTCTCCAAGTTTCAACCGCATGTCTTCGAGTGTATTGGCGTCGGTTGGGGCTCCGCTAGGTGGTCCGGCAGGCGCAGCGGCGGCGTGTTCCTGTCCCAGGGCGACCGCTCCATTCGTTGCGACTGCGCCATATCCAGCCATGGCGCCCCCGATGGCCAGATTTGAAACGGGCAGCAGGGCGGGAGCGTCTTTCCTGTCGAGGCCTTCCGCGGTCGCAAAGAAGTAGTCTCCCGCGGCGGCCCTTCCGGCCATACCGGCTTGAACTGTGCCCGGCGCGGGTGTTTCCAGGAGGCGTCCCCGCAGGGCGGTCTTGAAGAGGAAGTCGGCGCGGTTCAGATCGGTCGGGATCAGGTCGAACAGATCGCGGACGTGGCGCTGCATGGCGGCGGTTTCGGTCTGGAGTTGCCGCCCGAGCAGGATACGTTCGACGGCGTTGAGCCGTTCGTAGGCTTGGGGTTTGAGGTAGGCCTCCAGGGGTTTGTTCCCGGGACCGCCCGGCTCCTGCGCCAGCAGGTAATGGTCCAGGAAGGTCTTGTCTTTTTTGTTGAGCAGATAGGGCCAGACCGTTTCCTTGAAGAACGGGCGGTCCTTCTGGAACAGGAAGTAGTTCAGTTCGTGACAGGCATACTTGGAATAGTGTTCGCGTTTCTTCTCAGTGGCGAGTTTGGGCCAGCCGGTGATGAAGGAAAATTCGCGCAAAGTCGCGTTCTGGCTCAGGGTCTCGTAGAGGTTGAAGGCTGCGCCCAGGGTATCGTACACCTCGAATTCGGTGGTGGTGATGTCCGGAACTTCAAAGGATTCCTTTTCTTTCAGTGGGTGGATGAGTTTCTGTTCGGCGAAGTGGTTTTTCGGGTCCAGGCCCGCGCGCAGGCGCAAATCCAGGGCGGGGACGGTCGAGTCGGGCAGGGGCAATTCCCGGTAGGCGCTGTTTGCGATATCCATCGCGAAAACGTGCAGTTGACGGCTTCCGGTCAGCGCCTTGCGGCTCACGAGCACCACCCCGTCGGCGTCGGGCCGCAGGTTGCTCAGGACTACGCTCTGGACGGGCAGAAAGTCCAGATTCGCGTAGTCGCCCTTGACGGGCGGAGGCGCCGGGGCTTCGGCAGGCAGGGCTTGAGTGGCGGGAGCGGCGGCCTGGGGCCGGGCCTCCTGAACCGCTTCTCCCTCCTCGGCTTTGGCCACTTCGGTCGAGGTCTGCCGCACCATCCAGGGGTTCAGCAGCAGTCCCGGACGAGTGAGCATGTTGCCCGAAAATTTCTGGGCATACTTGCGCTCCAGAATATAGCGGTATTCGTCACCGATATTCCGGCTCGACAGATAGAGCGAATCGGCTGGCACAACAGGCCGGGAAAAAGGTTCGGCGAACGGGATTTTCCCCAGAGTTCCAAAAAGTGGGAAGAAGGGCAGATAACGGGTCGCCACGATCTGAACGGTGGTGTTGGGACCGGTGTTTGCCAGTTGAATCCGGATGTCGCTGTCGGTTGTTTCGATTTGGGTGATTTGCAGCGGGTTGGCGTTGCGCATCTCAAGATAACGGTTTTGGCCGAGGAGATAATCGGTGTCTGCCGGACTGGCGGATTCCGGTACAACCGCCGCCAGGCGAATCCGGATGTGGCGTCCGTTTTCCTTGAGCCAGAGGTCGTAGTCTCCCTCGGGTAACGCCAAGAGGGTGAGGAATCCGGCTTCGAACTTGAGCGAGTCGAAACAGTCGCGGATATAGGCGTTCCCGCGCACTTCGATCAGCGAGTAGAGCGGGCGCAGACTTTCATCGCCCGCCGGGGTGTCCTGGGCGGGGGCCGCGGACGGGAGGGTTTCCATTACCGGAATCCGCAGGGGTTCACCCACCCGCCCATGCAGGGTGGCGGGCCAGTTGCGCTGGTCGTACGTCAGTTCCCAGCGGTTTGGAACACCCTCCGGCCCATTCGCCTCGATCCATTCAATTCCTTCCAGAGTTCCGAGGGTGACGCGTCCATCCGGGGCCGTCTGACAGGTGGTCTGGATCAGGTCTCGGTAATCCCGGTGTTTCAGGGTCAAATTGATGGGCCGGTCGGGACGGGGTTCGCCGGTTTTGCCGAGGAGTTCCAGGAAATACTGCGCGGTTCCCTCCACACTGGTGTGGGCCAGGTGGAGCGCTTCAATCTTGTCGGTGGTGTCTATCTGGTTCAGCGCCAGACTGGCGGTGTCCGTCAGAGTTTCCTTCTTGTTCTGACTCACGTTCTGGACTTTTGCGGTCAGGGCGAAGGAGAGTTGGACCAGATTTTCCGGCACCTGAAACGTGTGGCTCGACACCCGGTCCTCGTAAAGCGGGAATTTTTCAAGGGTCTGGGTGGCGCTGATTCCTTCGCGGTCCACGGTGGTGAGGAGCAGAGTGGGTTCTTCGAGGGTTTTCAGGGAGATGCGGGTTCCGTTCAGCGACAAGACGGGGCGCACCAGAATCTGGGCCTGCCGACGTTTGAGGACCGACTCGCGGTCCACAAAGATCCCGGCGGAGAGGGCATAACGCTCTGCTTCATGGTTGAATTCGGCCAGGGAGGAAAAATCTCCCTTGGAAAGGACGATTTTCTGCGGTCCGGGGTTGGTGCTGAAGGGGACGGCGATTTCGCCCTTTTCGTCGGCGGTGTAGGCGTGTCCAGCCAGCCAGAGGGAGGCGTCGGGCGCTTTACGCCCTTTTTCATCCAGAAGGGTGAAGACATACCCCGCGGCTCCGGTGCGCGCCAGGTAGGAGAGGCGGCCCTTCTGGATAAGGGCGCGGCTGCTTTTCCCGTTGCCGATGATTTCGACCACATAGACACCCGGCTTGGCCAGTTCCGGCAGTTCGAACCGCTGGCGGACACGCAGGAGGGGCGGTTTGTCGAGTGAGACGGTCTTTTCCGAATTGGCCACCAGGCCGTCGAGATTGATGTCGGTGCTGATCTCGGTTCCCTTCTCGCGGTAATAGTTCTGGGCGTTGATTTCATAGATCTTGACGATCAGGTCTTTGGCGTTCTTGATGTCGAGATCCAGTCCCACGGGATCTTCGGGGTCGAAATAGCGTTTGTTTTCCGGGGCGAACTCGATTTCGACGCGGTCGCGCAGTTCCTGGTACCGGGCCGGGGGAAGCCAGGCGCTCCACTGCGTCGCGTCGCCCTGGCCGAGCAGAAGTTGCGTCTCGGCATAGAGCATTTTCAGGTAGTCCTCACGGATGTAGGGAGCGTATGCCTCGTACCCGGTGTCTTTCTGGAAGAAACGCTGAAGGAAATCCTGGACCAGTTTTTCGTCATTGCCGATGGGGGGACATGTTGTCAGGGGTTGGAAATCTTGCGACAAATCTACCCGAACCCCCTGGAAAGGAGCCTGTTCCAAGTACTTGGGATTTACGTACCCGGTCTGGCGGGGCAGGGCCAGGTAGGCGAGGAATCGCTCCTTGTCGTACACACCCTGGCTGCGGTCGCAGAGCAGGCGGTTGTAGAGGACATGGGCTTTCAGGGACAGGTGGACCGTTTCCAGAGTGGAGACAAAGGCCCACTGGCGTTCGAGGTAGGCCTGGCGTTCCTGGATGTCCCAGGGCCACCCCGATCCTTCGGCGGGCCGCAGTTTCGAGAGGTAGGTCTGGATGAAGTTGGGGGTGTTCCGCAGTTCGGGCATCCCCTTCAGGCACTCCTCCAATTGATTCAAGAGCAGGTTGCCGTGGATGGGGAGCGAGCCGAAACCGCCGCTTCCATTCTCTTTCAGGTCCGCGAGTATGAGGGGGACGAGGCCCGGATAATCGGGACGGTTCAGTCGGCGCAGGAGGTCGCGGCGGCGTTCGGGGCTTAGTTGGGGGGCTGACGGTTGGGCCTGGCCCGTTTCGCGCGTCAGCCAGTCGAGGGCGTGGTCTTCGAACCCTTCCAGTGTCTTGTCATGGAGGTCGAAGGCCTTTTTTGTCAGAATTTCGCGGGAAAGCAGGTCGGGAGGCAGGGTGGTGGGAAGGTTCGATTTGTTTTCGAGCGCTTCGCGTTCGTGGGGGTAGTGGAGGTTCAGGCGGGCGCGCAGGTAAGCGATCGAGGCGGCTGGATCGGTCGGGAAACGGAGCAGCGCCTGCCGGTTTTCGATTTCCTGGACTTGGGGGGTACGCCCGTACCGCTCGATCCAGGGCTTCAACAGGGAGTCCACCTCGGCCAGTTTCCCCTGATTCTGGGCGTGCAGGCAGGCATAGAAATAGTGGTCTTCCGTGCCTGGAATCAGGTTGTTGAGCGCCTCGGTCCGGTTTTCGGCCAGGGCAAATTTCTCTGGAAACCCGATTTCTTCGGCTCCGAACGCTGTGTGCATGAGTGTCAGGCACATCAAGGCGGTCGCCAGGCCCAGACGCCTTCCGTTCTGTTTTTCGTTTTTCATGTCCCATTCCCCCTTTTGTCGCGACTCTCGCGTTTTCTCCCTCACAAAAAAAAGACAAACCCATATCTGGAGCCTCAGACACCCCTGCGGTTCTGGAAGTTCCCGGGATTCTGGATTATTTTTCGGCATGGGGGAGCGGGAGGAATAGGCTATACGCAAAAAAACAAGCGCCCCGTTTTCGGAGCGCTTGTGTCTGGGGGGCAACAGGGGGTGATCCGCAGAGGTTATGGCGTCGGTCCGTCTGCGTGGTTGTCCTGCAATACGACTCGGAAGTTCGATCCCACATTGCCCTGGGGCAGTTGGAGGCCGTCTTTAAGCCGCCAGTTGTACCAGACGTCGAAGGTCCCGGAGCCCCGGAAATCGTTCTGTGCCACGACACTGCCATAGACGACCGGGTTGCCGGTGACGTCGATGTAGCCGGCACAGTAGAGCACGCCGTCCAGATAGACCTTCGCGAGGTTTGTCACCGGGTGTCCGGCGGCTGGCGATTCTGCCGGCAGGTTTGCCGGGTTACCGGCGCCTTTCTGGAGCATGTTGGCCCCGATCCAGAAGACGCCCTTCATGCCGACCCCGGTTCCCGAGTTCGAGATTGTGGCCAGGTTCGAGCCATCCGCTTTGGGCGCAGTCCCGTCAATGGTATCAATGAACAGGAGGGTGTAGGGGTCGTTGACGCGGTCGGCGTTCCCGAATTCCGTGTTGAAATCCACGAGGTGGGCAGCATCCTCGATGCCGTCGCGGTAGATGTTGCCCGCCGCGTCGGTGCCGTAATAGCAGCCATGCTGTTTGGCCGCGATCTTGAAATCGTTGTAAGCGGCCAGCAGGTCGGGGAACTTCAAGGTGCCCACCGGCACGTGCTGGTCCAGTTGGGTGTAGGGACGATTTGTGCCGTCGGGCAGGAGGGGTTTGTCGGAGTAGGCGCCCGAGGCGGGGGCGTCGCCGGGCGAGGTACTGGTCAGGGGATCGAAAAGGTCTTTCCCCGCTCCGACTTTCCACGTCGTGTCGAAGAGAAGGGAGCCTTCGGTGCGGTAGCTGACAAATGGGTCGTAGCTGCCGCTGGTTTTGTCAATATGGTTGCTTTGGGATTTTGCGGGCATGTTGACATCGCTTTTTGTCCAGACTTCGCCCCAATGCACTTTGGTGTTACCGCTCTGTGCCGCCGTGGCCAGTGAGATCAACGCGCCCCCCAGTTTCAATTCATTGATGAGCACCGGACTTTTTTCGAGATAGACCAGAATGGTTCGATCCAAGCCGTTGGCGGTGGAGCCGGTGCAGCGCGCTTTGAAGTAACAGGTGACTGGATCGGAGGCTGCGGGGGACTCGAGGACTATCGAGGAGACGTGCGCCGATTCGTAACTGCTGCCATCGGGGGTGGTGGCGGTCAGGGTCCGCAGTTTGGCGCTGTCCACCGTTACGGACGCGGCACCTGCCGTTTTGACGGTCAGGTTGGGGAAGGGCCACGTGGGGTCGGAATAATCGCGGTAGAAGTAGCCGGTGGGGCCGCCCCCGTCGTAGTCCGCCGGGAAATTGCCCCAGTGCAGAACCTGGGCGATGCCGGCCTCGGCGGCGAAGAAGGATCGGGCGATATCGCGCCGCCGGGTGTTGATCCGCTGGTGGTCCACCATGGTGCGGATGAGCAGTATCGCGGTCATGGCCGCACTGACGGACAGGATAACCGAAACGACCAGAACCGATCCGCGCCGCCGGTCGATCTTGGATAGAAGGCCTCTCTCAAACATGGCGTTCTCCTTGCCGCTTTTTTTCCAACTCGATGTGTTCTTTTCCGAATGTTAATCCCTGTTTTAGCCCGGTGTTTCTTATCAAGGCGCCGCGGGGTTGCGCAGATAGATTACGGTTTCCCCGTCGCGAATATCCACCTGGCCATACCGTAAGTCCGAGGAGGTTTTCACGAAGATGGTGACGAGCGCGTCGGCTCCAATACCCGCTTCAGTGCCTGGCCGGAATGTCACTTCGATGGGGCCTTTGGCCAAACTCACAAAATCTCCGGGACCGAACCAGTTCTCCTTGTAGAGCAGTTCGCGGGTGTCGGCGCGGAAAAAAAAGATGCTGGTGGGTGAACCGGGCAGTGTCGGATCGGTGAAGGTCATGAGACGCCAACCCCAGGCGGCCGGGTCAATACCGAAGGTGGCCAGGGATTTGTTGACTGTTCCGATCTGACCGTCGCAGAGACGGTAACGGATCTGATTCAGCGCGACCATGCGCTCGGATCGTGAGTCGGTGGTCCCGTAGAGTTCCTTGGCGGTCAGGGCGCTGGTGAGCATGAGGTAACTGGTGGAGGCGCCGACAAACCCCAGTATTCCGACCGAGATAACCATTTCGGCCAGTGTGAAGGCCCGGCGTTTGTGGTGGAGTGATTGCCCCGGCATCCAATACCTTCTGAGGAGTTTTTTGATCATTGTTTTCATCCGCCCTTTCTCCAGATCCGTCTGCGGTTCCCGTTTCGATCGAGCCGTGCTCAGGGTGCCTTGTAGGTGATGACGGTCTCGTGCATTTCACGGGGTTTCCAACTGGCCACGCGCGGGTGCCACGTCAGAGTGGCTTCGATTTCGATCAGGATGGCGGGCTCTGGCGCTTTGGCCAAGGTTGCGCCAGTCGCCGGATCACGCACGGTAATGTCCAGTGTGCCCATGGTGTCGTCGGCGGTCGTTGGCGTGCCATTGTCCCACACGGTGACGGTCGAGTCCGATCGGATTTGGGGGAATAGGTTAAAACGTTCTATCTCGAGTTCCTGGCAGACAATCTGGTGAGCGCGGCAGCGTTCCTGCTCGACCTGATTGTGCGAACGGGCAAACCCGAGAGCCGAGAGGGTCGCGGTGAAGATGAGGGTGGCCAGAACGAGCGCGAGCATGCACTCGACCAGCGTGAAACCACCGGATTTCTCTGTCATATCTATCCCCTTGATCTGAGTGCTCCCTGCGGCAGGACGCGGCATAAAGAAAAGACTCCCTTCACCGGATAACCGGCATCGTATTGTCCAGAAACCACAGATAGATTCTATAATGAAAGATGCCGTCGGGCGATAACCTGAATGACCTTGCCGCCGGGTGAAACAAACACCCGCCCCCTCGAAACCGGATTCTGCCTGTTTCTGGGCGTTTCCGAGCCAGATCTTTCACGCACCGCCTTTCCGTTCGGGGGGAACCGCTTTAAGAAAGGCCACTCAACACGAACATACTTATACCACAAACCGGGATTGGAACGCCAGAAAAAAGGAAGCCTCCGGACGAGAATCAACCTGTTGGGGGAAAATCAATGACGAAATAGAAAAGGAAGAAGACGCCTGGAACGGATGGATGCCCCCCGGGTTGACGCGATGATTCCCGGCTTTCGCCGGCTCCTTTTCATGGGGTTTTACCATTGCGCCGGCATGTATTCTTTCACGTTGTCCCGCGTGATGATGCGGATCGGGAGGTAGCGGATCGGGGGGATGGGGCGTCCACTGAACCAATCCACCGCCAGCTGCATGGGCAGGGCGCCGTCTGCCTCGGCGGACTGGAAGGTGATGGCGTGCAGGGCGCCTTCGAGCAGCGCATCCATCCCCACCTTGCTGTTGCCCGCCGCCACGCGGATGATGTCCTCGCGTCCGGCTTCCGTGACCGCTTTATTGAGGCCCATCTGGGCGGCGGAGTCGTCGGCGCTGACAATCCCTTTGAGTTCGGGGCCGTACTTGATGAGCCAGCCGCTGACCACCTCGCGCGTCTTTTCGGCCTTGAGGTCTGTGGTTTGCATTTCAAGCAGTTTCATTTTCGGCGCAATCTTCTTGAGTTCCGTAATTACGGAGTACGTCCGCGAGAAGTAGGGGGAACCGCCCTCGTAGTGGCGCACGATGGCGTAGCCGCCTTCGTAGTTCATGCGTTTGGCGAAGTCTTGCGCCAAGCTGCGGAATTGCCCCCAGTCGTCGGGGCCGGTCCAGGCGAGAATGTACTGCTGCGCTTCCTGGGCGGGCAGGAGGTTGCTGGCGATGACGGGAATGCCCGCTTCGTTGAGTTTCTTGAACATGGGAACGCACGATTGGGCGTCCACGGGGTTGATGATGACCAGGTCGGGTTTCTCGTTGATGGCCTGATCCACCTGTTGCCCCTGGATGTTGGCGTCGTTTTCGGCCAGCAGGGTCTTGACTTCGATGCCGTAGGCGTCGGCGACTTTTTTCATTCCGCGCGACATGGCGTTGGTGTAGGGGTGATCCACAAACTTCAGGTGGAGGACTTTTTTGCCGCGCGGCCCGTCGCCGGGCGAGGAGGGCATCTTGACCTTTTCCACGTTCCAGCCCGAGTATTCCATGTCCCACCAGTGTCCCGCCTCATCCTCAGGCAAAGTCAGGGGATCGGCGGGGCGTTCCGGGATCGTCTTGGTTTCGGCGGGCAGAATCAGGGGCTGTCCGTCGGTGGAACGGAGAGTGACGGACAGATCCGGCTGGTTTTCCGGCGTGGGGGCTTCTGCTTTCGCGTCGGGAGTGAGCTGCGCGGGTTGCGGCGCGGTCATATTGGCCGAAGGAGTGGGGAGGGAACCCTGTTTTGTCTTCAGGAAATACATCGCAAAGATGGCGACAATCGCCACGCAGGCGACACAGGCCAAGGAGACGATGGCGATCAGGGTGTTGTCTTTCCGGTGCATGGTGAGGGGACTCCTTTGGGCGGTTGTTTCGAGAGAATCTTCCGGATGTGTGGGGCTGCAATACCCCTGATTTTCTTCGTCCCGTTCTTCCCGGGCCAGTTCTTCGAGCAGTTCGGGGCGCTGGCCGAGGGTCCGGTTGCGCAGGGCGGTCTGGATGGCGTCGTAGAGAATGAGCGAGCCGAGCACGACGCCATTGGTGATCTTCTGCATGTTGATGTCGGCGCCCATGCAGTTGAATCCATTCGAGAGGGTGTTGAGGGCGATCAGGGCGATCAGACTCTTGAGGACGCTCCCTTTGCCTCCCGCCATGGATGTCCCGCCGATGATGACCGCCGCGATGACGAGCATCAGGGACTTGTCGCCCATGTTGGTGCGGGCGGACCCCTGGGTGACGCTCAACAGGGCGCCGGCCAGGGCAGCCAGCGCGCCCGAGAGCAGGAATGCGCCGATGACGTGGCGCTTGACCGAGAGTCCGGCGTGCCAGGCTGCGGACGGATTGCCTCCCACGAGGTAGAAACCGCGTCCGGTCGGGGTCATTTTGAGGAAGAACTCGAAGAGCAGTACCAGGCCGAAGGCGACCAGAACACCGGGTGAAAAAATCCACCAGAAGGGCGTTTCGGTCCAGGCGCCCAGTGTAAAGTCCGAGACGGACAGGCTGCCGCCCCCGCAATACATCAGCACGAGTCCGCGGGTGACGATCATCGTGCCGAGTGTGGCGATGAAGGAGTCAACGCGGGCCACGGCCACCAGGAATCCGTTGAGCAGCCCGACTCCCAGACCGCACAGCAATGCGACGCCTGCCGCGCCCGTCCAGCCCAGATGGGGTTGCAGACCGATGGTCATCATGCCGCCGAGCGTTAGCGTGGTGCCGATCGAGAGATCCAGCTGGCGCGAGATCATCACGATAGTGAAACCGATGGCGGCCAGGGCGTTGTGGCTGACCCCCTTGAGGATACTGGCCTGATTGGCGATCGTCAGGAAGTTCGGCGCCAGGGCCGCCATCAACGCAAAAACCGCCGCCCAGAGCAGGTAAATCCTGTTATGGGAGACCCAATGGCGAAAGGCGGTGAATTTCCCGTTGTCCGGCATGGTTCCTCTACCGCTCCTTAAACGTCTTCGCGTCCAGACTTGCGCCAGAACCACGAGGTCGCGCCGACGACCGTAATAAAGACTGTTCCCCGCACGATCAGTTGCACAAAATCGCCCACCCCCGCCAGATTCATGATATTGGTCAGAAAACCGATGACCAGCACGCCGCCGATGACGCCGAGGATGGAGCCGCGTCCGCCGCTGAGCATGACACCTCCGAGCACCACGGCCGTCACCGCGTTGAAGTCGTACCCCTCGCCGGTTTCGAAAGCCGCCTGCCTGTTCAACGAGGTCAGAAAAATGCCCGCCAGCGCTGTGGTAAAAGAGGAGAGCAGGTAGGTCAGAAGGACAATGAGGCGCACCCGCACGCCGCTCAGCCGCGCCACCTCGTAGGCCGAGCCGGTCAGGCGCACGTGTGCGCCGAAGCGGGTGGCTTTCATCAGCCAGAGACCGGCGGCCGCCAGCACAATCAGGAGCACGGCCGCATAGGGCAGGCCGCCAAGGGTCGCCTGCGAAAGATTCAGGAATTGCGCCCCGGCGGGCGAACTTCCATCCGGGTAAATCTGGTTGCCCTGGAAATACCAGCGTGTGGCGCCTTCGAGGATAAAGGACATCGCCAGGGTCCAGATGATCGGGTTGAGTCGCAGGTATCCCACAATGAAGCCGTTGATCAATCCCACCGACAGGCCGGCGGCCAGGCCGCACAGGAGACTCACACCGAGCCCCCAGGGCAGGGCCGCCACGGACGCGAAACCGGACAGGGCGATCATGCGTGGGATCGAAAGATCCACATAATGCCCGCCGTAGGTGATAAACGAAACACCCACCGAGACGATACCCAGCAGGGTCACAGCTTGCAGCACACTCATCAGATTTTTCGTGTCGAGAAATTTTTCAGGACTGATCGAAAGTCCGACGCAGAACAGTACGCCCAACGCCAGGTAAATACCAAGCGATTGCAACAGGCGCAACGCCCGCGACGTTTGTTGCGTCCGGGAGGCCGCGCCGGATTGCGGCGGAACCAGGTTCTGCGGTGGTGTTTCAGTCATCTTGCCGGGAAACCTCTGAGTCCTTCCTGCTTTTCCAGACGGCCATGCCGTCGTTTTCTACCGGTCCCCTTCCGCATTGGCCGCCAGCAGAACGCCATCCTCGGTGAAGGCGGTCTCGCCCCGCCGGATTTCGCGCGTGAGATGGCCCTTGCGCATGATCAGAATCCGGTTCGAAAGTCCGATCAGTTCCGGCAGGTCGGACGAGAGAAGCAGGACGCAGCGGCCCTGATCGGCCAGGCGTCCGATGGCTTCGTGGATGATCCGTTTGGCTCCCACATCCACGCCGCGGGTCGGTTCATCCAGGATACAGACCTCCGGATGAGTCGCCAGCCATTTGGCCAGCAGGATTTTCTGCTGGTTACCGCCCGAAAACTGGGATGCCTGGCGCGTGGCGTCGGGAGGTTGCAGGTACAAGTCCTGGGCAAAATGCTGAAAGACCGAATTGGCTTTCGCGCGTCCGGTCATCCAACGCGACTTTGCATTCGCCGCGGACAGGGTATTGTCGCGTGCGTTCATTTCCAGCGCCAGTCCCTGGAGTTTCCGGTCCTCGGTCAGGTAGGCCAGTCCGCGCCGCAGGCAATCCTGCAGGCAGGTGGTCTCGATGGCCCGGCCATCGAGTTCCATTTCCCCTTCGTCGAGCGGATCAATGGCGCAAATGCTGCGGGCCAGCTCGGTCCGACCAGCTCCGGCCAGTCCCCCGATCCCGAGTATTTCGCCCCGCCGGATGTTGAAACTCACGTTGTGGAAGAAGCCCAGGCGCGTGAGATTTTTTGCCGCGAATCGCACCTCGCCCGGTTCGATCAGCCGTTCGATTCGTGTTTCGTTCACCGAGCGGCCCACCATCTGCTCGACCAGTTTTTCGGGGGTCATGTCCGACAGGGGCCGTGTGTCAATCTGGCGTCCGTCGCGCATGACGGTGACCCGGTCGGCGACTTCGAACACTTCGGACAGATGGTGCGAAATATAAATGACGGCCAGTCCACGCGATTTCAGTTCGTGAATGAGACCGAAAAGGCGCTCGACCTCGGTTCGGCTGAGCGCCGAGGTCGGTTCGTCCATCACCAGAATGGAAGGATTGCTGCTCAGGGCTTTTGCGATTTCGACGAGTTGCTGCTCGTGTTGGCTCAAGGCCTCGACGGGCGTCAGGGGGTCCATCGTCAGTCCGACCCGCATCATCCAGATTCCCGCTTCGCGCACAAGGGCGCGGCGATCCAGGAGAAAACCGTGCCGGACGGGGAGCCGCCCGGCCAGAATGTTTTCCGCTATGCTCAGCGGTTGCGCCAGACTCAGTTCCTGATAGATCATTTCGATGCCCGCCGCCTTGGCCTGAGCGGGCGAGTGGAGGTGGACCTTCTGTCCCCGGATCCAGATATCGCCGGTGTAATCGTGGAACGACCCGGCGAGCATTTTCATCAGGGTGGACTTGCCGGCGCCGTTTTCTCCCATCAGCGCATGCACTTCGCCCGCCCGCGCCTCGAAGTCCACCGCATCCACGGCCAGAGTGCCGGGGTAGCGTTTACTCACCTTTTCCATGCGCAAGGCGATTGTTTCTTCGGGGATCATGAAGCAGGTCTTTCCGGGGAATCTATCGGGAGCGGGGGCGGGTCAGTCCAGGTGGAACAATTCTTCCATGCTAGCCCACCATTCGCCTTCGGCCCGCGTCTCGAGCGGTTTCTGACACGGGATGCAGACCTCCCACCACTTCTGCGTCACCGGGTCGGCTGCCATCCGGGCCATGTCGGCCTCGAAGTCCGTTCCGAGGTACTCGAAGTAACTGAAGAGAAACCCATCCTTATGGTAGATCGAATAGTTGCGGATGTTGCATTCGGTAATCATCTTGAGCACATCGGGCCAGACAGCCGCGTGCAATCGCTTGTATTCCTCGAACTTTTCCGGGCGCACCTGAATGAGCATTCCGTAGCGTGGCATGGTTCAGACCTCCTCATCGAATTCGCCGAGGTTGAGGGGATACTGTCCGTATTCCCGTACCAGTTGAATCACGTAGTCGTAAGTTTGTGGGTCCACATTGTCCGGCATGGAGTGGTCGGACTGGAAAATATACCCGCCCCGCCGGGCCGCGTTCAGTTTGCGCAGCACCTCGCGGCGGACCCGCTCGCGGTCGTTTGTGGCCAGTTCCTGGACGTTGATGTTTCCGCAGAACCCCAGCCGTTTTCCAAAGCGGCGTTTTTGTTCCAGCACATCGAGTCCGACTTTGGCCTCGAGGGGGTTGTACATGTCCACGCCCGCCTCGATCAGGTCTTCATAGATGATGCGCGCATCGCCGCAGCCGTGGTAAATGACCTTCAACCCGGCGCCGTGGATCGCTCCGCAGATGCGTTTCAGTTGCGGCTTGTAGTATTCCCGCCAGAATACGGGGGAAAATAGCATGCCGCAGCGGTAGGCGACGTCACCCCAGACGAAAAGACCGCTCAGGCGGCCTTGGGCCGCCGCGATCTGGCCTTCGACGATTCCGACGAGGAAGTCGCCCAGACGTTCGATAAATCGTCCCAGACGCTCGGGATCGTCGCACATTTTATAGAAAACGTTTTCGCTGCCGATGATGCGCCAGAGTTGCTCCTGGATTTCGCACACACTGCCAAAAACGCAGAAATCGTCGGCGTACAGGTTCACGCGATCCACGAAGGAGGGCAGACCCAGGTTGAGTTCGTCGCCCACTGAATTGATCTGGTCGTCAATCGTCTCGAAATAGCGGCGCGGATCTTTCGGATCGTCAAATACGAGCGCTTCCATTTTCTCAAACGTGTCGTATTCGAATTTATCGTAGTGCGGCATGGGAAAATGGCTCTGGCGTACGATCGTGGCGCCGTAGCCGGTTTTTACGACTTTGCGTTCGGGCGTGTTTTCCAGCACTTCTATACCCGTGATGCGTGGGTCCATGTTGGGGTTGATCACCACCATGTCGAGATCCCAATATCGGTAAGGATCGAAATTCGCGGGCACGTCCATCTCGGTCTTGACGCGGCGGATGAAATTGGTCCAGAAGAATTCTCCGATGGGCACGCGGTCGGTCTCGCGATGCTCGATGGCGGCCAGCACCCGTTGCACCTTTTTCTGCGCTTTGCCCATGAGGGCGCTCCTTTCGACAGGACGGATTTCCCGGCACAGCGGATTATGTCCAGTCCTTCTTTCGGGAGTCAAGCTTTCATCTCGGCGGTCAATACTTTCGAGGGTGGCGTCCGGATATTGAACAGCGGACCGGGGTTCAATTTCCCCGGTCCGCTGTGTGTACCTGTTGGAAACACGAGTTCCTTTACCGGGGGTTATTTCTTGGGTTCACGCACCGTCGGCTTGTCGGCGGTCGGGAAATCGGCGGGGATTTTCTGGGTCACCTTGCCGGTGGCGGCCCATTCGGCTCCGCGCTGGTAGGTGACGATGAATCCGACGGATTTCATTTGTTTGCCGGCGTGCCCCAGACAGTCGTGGAAGATGCGACCCTTGCCCCAGCTGACCGTGAAGAGAATGGGTTCATTCTCGCCCGTGCCGCCCTTGGCGGGATCGGCGAAGGAGGTGGCCAGGAGGGTGACGTTCTGCGCAGGTCCGCGCAGGGTGCTGTAGAGCTCGTCGGCGGTGTGCATCCACTTTTCGGGCAGGCCCTTGGTGATGGGGTGCTCGGTGTCGCGCATCACCAGTTGGAATTCATGCTGCGGCCCATGCGAACCGCCCGGGCCTGGCGTTGTGGTGTCGAGCACCATCTTGCCGTCGCGGTAGCGGATCATCGGTCCCGCGTTTTTCTCATTGCGATTGCCCCACCCGCCCACGGCGATCATCTCGTTGTAGGCTTTCCACTTCGGAAAGGAGTTGTTGGCCGCGTGGAAGACCACCACGCCGCCGCCATTTTTCACGTACTCCTCGAAGGCTTTCTGGGTCGCCTCGGGCCAGTCGTCGCCGTTGTAGTTCAGGACGACCACGTTGTACTTCGAAAAGTCCGGTTTGAAACTGTCCATCGGTTGTCTTTGTGGGGGCGTGGTGACCACGTCCACCTTGAAGAGGCCGGTTTCTTCCAGCAGGCTCTTGAGAAACGGGGTGGTTTCCTGCCACGGATGGTTGTTCTGGCCATCTACCACCAGAGCCTTCAGGGTCGCTTCGGCTTGCGCGCCGATTGTCAAGGACAGCGTCAGACAACTGAGAACCAGCAAGCGAATGGTGTTGCGATACGAGAAACTCATTTCAAAACCTCCAGCGTCTTTGTGGATTTTATGGAGAGGGGGGCGTTTCTTCTGCCGGTCCCGTCTCTTCCCGATGCACCTTACACGTGTCGGGTTTTTCAACTATTTCCACCATATAGACGTTTTTATGGATTTCCACAATGCGAATCTGTTGACCGCGACCGATAAAATCTCCCAGGGTGACTACGTCCAGGCGGCGGCCGTCCACCAGCGCGAAGCCCGCCGGGTGCAGGTCGGTCTGAGCCACGCCCGTTTTGCCGATCATATCCTCGGGTTCCGGACGCCTGCCGAGCGTCAGTCCGGACGGGGGTTCGGGCGCCGCTTCGGACGGGTCAAAGGGTTCAAGCACGATTTGGCGGAAAATGGGGAAGCCCGGCAGAATGCGGCTCAGCACCCACACGAGCGGGATGGCGCCCACGAAGACGAGGAGAAAGTTCTGCAGCGCCTCGCGCAACATGCCGTAGTTGTAGCCCAGTTCGGGGATATTGGGGGATGGCATCAGGCGGACCATTGCCAGGATCAGGCTGGTTGTGACGAGCAGAATTCCCAGAATGCCGGCCAATCCAAACCCGGGTAAGACGAAGATTTCCACGCCGATGAAGACAATCCCAGCCAGAAAGAGAAGGATTTCGATATAGTTGGCCAGATCCGCCACGTAACTGCCCCAGAAGAAGAGGGCCAGAAAAAATACGCCCACGGCGCCGGCAATGCCAAGCCCCGGGGTCTTGAGTTCCACATAGAGCGCGCCCAGACCGAGTAGCAGCAGGATGGGGCGGATGATTAGGAGCCAGCTCGCCAAACCCTCGGACCAGGTCATTTCGTAGTTCAAAATGTCCGCCGGGCCGATCTTCTCGTGCTGGAGGAGGGCCTCAATGTTTTCCGCCTGAAAGGCCGCCAGGGGTTTGAGGCGCACGGTCTGGTGGGTGTCCGGGTCCACATAACGGGTTCCGGTGGTGGCCTGGTCGCTGTCGAGGGTCAGGACTTCGCCCTTGGGTTTGACGCCGGGCATGTCTATGTTGCGGTCAATGAAAGCCTCGCAGGTGCGGACCGGGTGGCCCTTGTGTTTGGCCACAGCGCGGATCTGGCCCTTGAGGGCCGAATTGATTTTCTGTTCCATCACCTCGGGCACGGTCGTGCCGGTTCCCATAATGACCTGCGAAGCGCCAATGCTGGCCAGCGGCGCCATGACGATTTTGTCGCCTGTAACGGCCAGAAGCGCGCCAGCGGACCAGGCCTTGGTGTTGATGAAGGAGTACACCGGGACTTCGATACTGAGCAGATCATCGCGAATCTGCTCGGTCGCGTTCAGGGTGCCGCCGTTGGTGTGGATGTCGAGCACGACGATGTCGGCCTTGGCCGCACGCGCCGCCACGACCGCGCGATGGAGGCTGAAAGCGAGGCTGTTGTCAATATCGTCGCGCATTTCGATACGATACACACGGTAGCGGTCGCCCTGGGTCAGTGTGCGAAGCGGTTGCTTCTGGGAGGTGGTGGTTTCCGCCTCGGCCTGAACCGTGGAGGTCTGGGTCGTTGAAGTCGAGGCTGCGTACGGGCCGGTTCCGAGTAAGAGCCACGCGACGAATAAACAAAACGCGATTTCCCATCTTTTGCATACCATGTTCCGATTCTCTCCCTGTTTTCAACTCTGTGTGGGACCGCCACCTCGGCGTCGTTTGTTGGCGGTCAACGTATTCCTTAGATCTGGCCCAACCTCGTCTTGACCGGCGAGGGCGCCGGTCCTGCGCCTTGGGGAATGGTTCTGTTCGCCACTCTCAGGCGGACCCTTCTTCAATCGCCAGTGCTACGATTTCTTTCCGCACGGCGTGGGCCGAGAGTTCGAGCGCCTCGGATTCTTCGTCGAGCAGGCGCATTTCGATGATGCGTTCTACGCCTCCGGCGCCCAGAAGAACGGGGACGCCGACAAAAACGTTGTTCAAGCCGTACTCGCCCTGCAGGCACACGGAGCAGGGCAGAATCCGTTTCTGGTCTTTCAGGATTGCCTCGACCATCTGGATGGTGGCAGCGGCGGGGGCGTAGTGGGCCGTGCCGGTTTTCAGATAGTTGGCGATCTCGATGCCACCATCCCGTGTCCGCTGAACGATTCGGTCAATGGCCTCACGGTCGAGCATTTCTTCGAGGGGAATGCCTCCGACCAGGGTCAGGCGCTGCAGGGGAACCATGGTGTCTCCATGCCCCCCGAGGACAAGCGCTGTGATGTTTTCGACCGAAACTCCCAGTTCCATCGCCACGAAGGCGCGGTAACGCGCCGTGTCGAGAATGCCTGCCATGCCCACGACTCGCTCACGGGGGAACCCGCTGGTCCGCATGGCCAGGTAGGTCATGGTGTCGAGCGGATTGGTGACCAGAATCAGGATCGCGTTTGGAGAACCGGGTGCGATGCCTTCCACAATGCGTGAGACGATGTCGGCGTTTCTGGTCAGCAGGTCGCCGCGGCTCATGCCGGGTTTCCGCGTCAGGCCCGCTGTAATGATCACAATGTCCGAGTCGGCTGTTTCGTCGAACGTGTTGACGCCGGTGACCGAGACATTGCATCCATGAATCGGTGTGGCTTCGGCCAGATCGAGGGCTTTTCCCTGCGGCAGACCTTCGACGATGTCGAGCAGGACCACATCGCCCAGTTCGGCGAGGGTCAGGCCGTGAGCAATGGCGGAGCCGACGTTGCCCGCGCCCACAATCGTGATCTTTTTGCGGGCCATGATGCGCTTTCCCTTCCCCTTGTTTTTGAGCGCCCGATCTGTCCCCCGTGTACGGAAAGACCGTTCCGGAGGGCGCGTCCTGCTTCGTTTTGTTTCCTGACTTCATCCTCTACGCCCTCCCGCTTCATCTCAAGGAAAATCGGCACGAAAGGAAGGAATGGTTCCCCGCGGTTTTCCTTTCCCCTTGCTCTTCTTTCTGCCTGTTGGTAAGGTTTCTGGAATCTGGACGCCGGGAAGTTCAGAGGTGCGGATGGGAACCCGAAGAGGGGGGACGCTTCCCGGATATTCCGTTTTCACAGGGAGGGGATGACCCATGTCCACCGAAAAACAATACAAGCCGGGCACTCTGGCGCTCCACGCCGGGTACACACCCGATCCGACGACCCACTCGTGCGCCGTGCCTATTTACCAGACAAGTTCCTATGTTTTCGATTCGCCCGAGCATGCCGCGCGGCTTTTCGGCCTCGAGGAATTCGGGAACATTTACACCCGGATCATGAACCCCACGACCGATGTGCTCGAGAAGCGCCTGGCCGCGCTCCACGGGGGAGTGGGCGCGGTGGCGTTCGCGTCCGGTTCGGCGGCGATCACCGCCGGGGTTTTGAATATTGTGACCGCCGGCCAGAATATCGTATCCAGCACGGCGCTCTATGGCGGCACGGCCAGTTTGTTCCGCCACACGCTGTCCAAACTGGGTATTGAGACGCGGTTTGTCGATTCCTCGGACCCGGAGGCCTTTGCCCGGGCGATTGACGCCAACACGCGGTTGCTCTATACGGAAGCGATCGGCAATCCCAAGAACAATGTGGATGATTTCGAGCGGATCGCGGAGATTGCTCACCGGAACGGGATTCCGTTCATGGTGGACAACACGGTTGCGCCTTTAATTTTCAACCCGTTCGATTTTGGCGCCGACCTGGTGGCTTACTCGCTCACGAAATTCATCGGCGGGCACGGAACCTCGATCGGCGGGGCGCTGGTGGATTCGGGTCGGTTCGACTGGGCGACTTCGGGCAAGTTTCCCGGTATCACCAGCCCTGATCCTTCATATCACAACCTGGTGTTCTGGGACGCGTTCGGTCTGCACGACAAAGCGATTATCCGGGGCGCGGCCTATATCATGAAAGCGCGGCTTCAGATTTTGCGCGACATGGGGGCCTGTCTGTCCCCCTTCAACTCGTTTCTGTTCCTGCAGGGTATCGAGACGCTGCACCTGCGCATGCCGCGTCACAGCGAGAACGCACTGGCGGTGGCCAAACACCTGGAGGCCCACCCGGCGGTGAGTTGGGTGCTGTACCCCGGTCTGGAGAGCCATCCCGACTACCTGCGCGCTCGGAAGTACCTGCCGAAGGGGCAGGGTTCCGTGTTCGGTTTCGGAATCAAGGGGGGGTACGAGGCCGCGGTCAAGTTTATCCGCTCGGTTGAGTTGTTCAGTCACCTGGCCAACATCGGCGACGCGAAAAGTCTGGTCATCCACCCCGCTTCGACGACGCACCAGCAGTTGAGCCGTGAGGAGCAGGCGGCGGCGGGGGTTTCGGAGGATTTCATCCGGTTGTCCATCGGCATCGAAGATATTGAAGATATCCTGGCTGACCTGGATCAGGCGATTACCGCGTCGCAGCAAGCGTAATTATGGACACCTGAAGCCCCCATCAGTTTTGAAGGCGCTTTCCCCCGGTATTTTAAAGGGATCACAGAACTTCAAAACCTGGGGCGATACAGCGATTGAATGTCATGATCGGGGAAAATCGTGCCCTTCGGGGGGAGTAGAAAAAATGTGCGTCAGGTGATTTTTTCCTTGCGTGGCGGCGGGATCTATTCTATATAGCCTATAACATTGGTCTGGAATGGACGCAGATGCGCCTGACCGTCCGCAGTGAATACGCACTCCTCGCCCTGATTGCCTTGGCCCGCTGGCAGGCAGAAGAACGCATGCAGGGCGAGGTCCTCTCGGAGCGAACCGGGGCGCCGCCGAAATTCCTCCAGCAGATCCTCCTGACGTTGCGGCGCGCCCACTACGTCTCGAGCGCCAAGGGACCCAACGGGGGCTACCGGCTGGCGAAAGCGCCTGGGGAGATCACCGTGGCCGAAGTGGTCCGCCTCTTCGACGGGCCGCTGGCCCCGACCGACTCGGTGAGTCAGTATTTTTACGAACCCACTCCGATCGAAAAGGAGAAATCGTTAGTGCGGGTGTTTCGCGAAGTGCGCGATATGGTGGCGGCCAAGCTGGAGCGGACCACGATTGCCGATGTGTTGTGATTTTTCTTTACGGGCCGTATAAGACAAAAGCGATAGGAAATATATTGTAGGGCGAGACGTCTCGCCAAAACAGAGGGCCGAGCGGTTGCCGCGCGATGCGCGCCTCGGCAAAATTGGGTTTCATTCGACTGACCGTCACAAAAAAAATGGATCGGGTTTCCCCGGGGAGTTCGACGCGGCGTTGACCGCTCGAACCGGCAGTGTTCCTCGGGCGTCGTCTCAATCGTCTGGCGAGCATCAGACAGTTCTGTCCCCAAATGGGCGGAATCAGAATCAGATATAAGCGATAGACAATATCCGAAACTGGCGAAAGCGGGATTGCCGGACAACAGAAACGATCCGGGCAGGCGGCCACGGACAGCGCGCGTGCCCGGAGTCAGGCCCGGCGATAAAACGACGGAGCGAATTTCACGGAAAGGAGGATGCGCCGGTGCAGGTTTTCCCCGCGATTGTGTACACCAGGGTGACAACACCCAGACGGGCCTCTGCTGCCGGTAAGGGGTAAAGACCGTCCCCGCGCGACTGGAATCAGACATAGACTATTGTCTATATTTATAATGCGGCGCGACCGCAACTCCAGGAGGAGAAGAATCATGAATGAGATCCACCAGATCAGCATCCTCGGCGGACATGGCAAGAACGTCCGCGAACCCGACCGGGTCGCTCAGATCGACCTGCGCATGGGCGAAATCATCAGCATCGTCGGTCCCACCGGCTCGGGCAAAACGACGCTCATCAACGACATCGAACTGTTCGCCAACGGCGACACACCGACCGGGCGCACCATTTTGATCGACGGGAAGCCTGCTCCCGCCTCGTGCCGCAACGATCCGGGGAGCAACCCGATCGCTCTGATCACGCAGCACACGAACTTTCTGTCCGACCTGCCGGTCCAGGTGTTTCTCGAGACGCATGCCGGTATCCGCAGCGCCAATCCGGCCCGTGTGCATCAGATGATCGAAGACACGCTGGCGTTTGCCAACCAGTTGACGGGCGAGCCGGTGATTCCGGGCAACCGGATGACGGAACTGTCGGGAGGGCAGACGCGGGCGCTGTTGATTGCGGACGCCACGGTGATCTGCGACACGCCGATCGTGCTCCTCGACGAGGTCGAGAACGCGGGCATCCATCGTGCCCGGGCGCTCGAACTGCTCCGCCAGCACCGCAAGATTTTCATCTTTGTCACCCACGACCCGCGCATCGCGCTGTTGTCCGATCAGCGGATCGTCATGGGCGGGGGGTGCATCCGCGACTTGATCACGACGGACGAGGCGGAACGGGTCTTTGCCAAGACGGTGGGCCTGTTCGACGACGCGTTGACGCGTTGGCGCGAAGTCATCCGCCTGGGCGGGCGTCTGGGGCGCGAGGAGTCGGCCCAGGCGGAAAAACTGGCCGAACTGGCCGAGGAGGTGATGGCATGAAACTGGCAATCTGTGCAGGACCCGCAACGACGGGCAAGACCTCGGTGCTGCGTCATATCGCGCGGAAAATGCTCGCGCAGGGGCTGAAACTGGCGTTTCTGAAAATTGATGTGCAGTACGCCGACGAGGACGAGATTTTCACGGGGGAACTGGGCATCCCCTCGCGCAAGGTGTATTCGGGCGAGTTGTGCCCCGACCATTGCAGTGTGCTGGTGCTGGGCGATGCGCTGCAATGGGCCGAAGTTGAAGAAGCCGCCGATGTGTTGCTGGTCGAGACGGCCGGCTTGTGTCTGCGGTGCGCCCCCTACGCCAACGCGGGCCTGGGGTTGATGGTCATGGAAGCGACGAGCGGGATGAATCTGCCGAGGAAGGTGGGGCCGATGCTCTCCCTGGCCGATGTCGGCGTGGTCACCAAGATAGACCTGGTGTCGCAGGCCGAGCGGGAAGTGTTCCGTGCCCGCATCCTCGAAGCGGCTCCGTCGGTGCAGGTGCGCGAAGTCAACGCCCTCTATGGCATCGGAATAGACCCGCTGGTGGAGATGATCCTGGCGACCGAGGACGTTTCGGATCGGATGGAATTGCGGGGCAACCCGCCCGTGGGCACCTGCACGATCTGTGTGGGGAAGAAGGAAATCGGGTGGCAGTCGCATTTCGGCGTCGTGCGGGCGTTGGACAATCAGAATTTCTACCGGGGCGAATGATCCCAGAACCGCGAGAGAAAGGGAAACAATCATGAGTGAGATGACGATCCAATTGCCCGACCTGAATTGCGGGCTGTGCGGTTTCAAGACCTGCGCCGAGCTGGGCCAGCGGCTCAAGACGCAACCCGATTTCATCAAACGCTGTATCCACCTGGCGAAGGAGAAAATGGGCGGGACAGCGGCGCCCGCGGGCGCCGCCCGTCCTGCCGCGCAACCACCAGCCGCCGCGCCCTCCGCTTCCTGTGGCGCCTCCTGTGGAACCACCTGTTGTGGGTCTGACCCTCTGGCGGCGGGGGGAACGAAATTCGTGGACAGTCTGGGACGCGATTTCGACTTTTACCTGGAGCACTTCCCCGAGGATCTGGGACCACGCGAGGTGATCATTCCCCACAACCCGATGATCACGCGCGAGCTGGACATCCAGAAGGGGGACATCCTCATCGGTCGTCCGCTCGGCATGTCGTGCGGCTGCCCGATCACGCACTGCGGCATTGTGCGCGAGGTGGACCACCGGACGGGCGTAATGACCTGGTGCGTGACAGGCCCGCTGGGGCCACGCGCACAGGGGTACAAGGATCTGGGGTATTACATCGCGGAAGCCTACGAAGGGCTGGTCACGGAAACGGACAGTGAACTGAAGATCGGCGCCCGGTACTTCTTTCAACCGCGCATGTGCATGCTGCAATGGCGTCACAGCGGCCTGATCAATTACCTGAACCGGGTCCCGGAAGGGTGGCAGATCCGGATTGAGGGTCTTTTCATCGGGTAATAAGAGGACAGGAATCCGGACGGTTTCCCGGCGACCGGGATTTCGCGTGGGCGCAACAGAACGCGCGGAATCCCGGTTGGCCCGGAAAACCCGGAGAGACCGGAGAGAAAGGGATCGGGAACATGCAACTCCAGGATTACATTTACTTCGACCATTCCGCGACCACGCCGCTGGACGCCCGCGTGCGGGAAGCGATGGCTCCTTTTCTGGAGGAGCATTTCGGGAATCCGTCGAGTCTTCACACGCCGGGACGTCTGGCGCGCGAAGCGGTGGAACGCGCCCGGGAACAGGTGGCTCATCTTCTGGGCGCTCAGCCCAACGAAATCGTCTTCACCGCCGGAGGCACCGAGGCCTGCAACCTGGCGCTGACCGGCGTGGCCGAGGCCGTCGGATTCCGCGATTGCCATTTTGTCGTGAGCGCCATCGAGCACCCGGCGGTGCTGGAGACCTGCCGTTATCTGAAACAGCGCGGGGTCGAAATCGCGACGGTTCTTCCCGACGAGGAGGGGGTGGTGACGGAGGAAGCGGTGGTGTCGGCCCTGCGCGCCGAAACCCGCCTGGTCTCGGTCATGACGGCCAACAATGTGACCGGGGTAGTACAACCGATCGAGGCCCTCGCGGCGGCGGCGCACGCCGGAGGAGCCTGGTTCCACACCGACGCGGTCCAGGCGGTGGGGAAACTCCCCTTCGACCTGGCGCGGCAAGACGTGGATCTGCTCTCCCTTTCCGGGCACAAGATTCATGGCCCCAAGGGAGTGGGCGCGCTCTATGTCCGCCAGGGCATCCCTCTCGCTCCAATCATTCATGGGGGCGGACAGGAACGGGGACTGCGTTCCGGTACGGAAAACGTGGCGTCCGTGGTCGGTCTGGGGTGTGCGGCGGAACTGGCTCGAGCCGAGATGGCCGAGGAAACGGCCCGGTTGCAGGGACTGCGCGACCGGATTGTCCAGTTCGCCCAGGACCGAATCCCCGGCGCCTACCTGGTGGGACACGCCACCCGGCGGTTGCCGGGCCATGTGTGTCTCGGTTTTGCGGGTCTGGAACCGAAGGCCATCCAAGTCCTGCTGGCGTTGGACGAGGCCGGCATCGCCGCTTCCTCCGGAAGTGCGTGCAGTTCGAACCACGCTGGAGAGCCTTCGAGCGTCCTCCGGGCGATGGGATTCGACCCGATCCGCGCGCGCGGTTCGCTTCGGATCACCCTCGGACGCGGCAACACGGAAGCGGAAGTCGAGCGCTTCCTCAACGTGTTGGCCTCCACCATTTCGGATCTGAGAGGCGGCTCAAAGGGTTCGGATTCCTGAGATCTCCCAAACCAGAAGATCGGGAGGACGAACCAAGAGGACCGATCATCCCGGAAGGAGAAGGTTGAGGCAGAATACGTGGGTTCCTGATCGCAGGAAAGGCATGGAAAAGGACGAGGATGAACTCGGTATGTTCCTTGATTCCCGATTCTTCCCTTCACGAGGACTTATCATAGATGTCGAGATAGAGAAAGAACGTTATTCTACATGATCTGTTACTTCAGGAATATCATCTAAAAATCCACGTGCAAAGAATTCCATCAAGTCACCACGCCTGAAAGTTGCCGACAGTTGTTGAAGTGACAACTTTCGGTCTTCTCCATATAACCCTTTGAGGGCAACCGAAATATCTTGAATCGAAGTGACAAGGAAACTCTCCTTTTCGCGTTCAAACAAAACCAATACTTCTTTAAAGTTTCGATGGGTAATCTGAGTACCCATGCCGTTGTTCTCAACCGTTTGCAGCAAAAAATTACCCATTAACATCGCCATGTAATGCGCGGCATACGGGAGGAATTCCGGCGGATTCTCCATCATTGGACGTTTACGCTGGTTTTCAACATAACGGAAAATTTGGACAGCCATTAGTGCCTGAGCTGCATTTAGGTTTTCGAATATCCTTTTGTAAAGGGCTCCAAAGTGTTCTCTTCTTCGAAACTTGGCTTGATGAGGACTTCGTCTCCAGATAGCCAAAACACTTTCTGCAACGACAGAACTTGTAACAACGGTTGGACCGCCAGATGTCTCTTCTCGTTGACGTTTATAGGAATACCCTAACTCCTTTATTCCGAGTTCCAACTGTTTCTGAATTTCGTCATTCGATCGCAAATCGCGCAGATCAACCGGGTTCTGGCTGTTGGTGGCGTAGGTGATGTCATGGACAAACCCTTGATCATTGTCTGCCAGTTCGTAAATACGGACTAACACATAGACGCTTTCAAATGCGGACAAAAGGTCGGGAGAATTCAAGGTCTGCTGGATTGTCTTGCATGTTTGACCTCCATTAATGATTTGAAGGCCATCAAGTTTGACTTGGAAATTTTCCCCCTGCAGGGCGTTATGCCGGAATTGCCGACAAATCATGGTGATTCCATTGTTGAAAAAGAAGAAGTTCTCCCGTTTTTCTGGATCAATCAAAGTCTGGTGTATTGCCGAATTCACGCGATTTGAGTGCATTCCTAAGTAACGACGGATATTCCGTTCCAAGAGCAGATCGTCATGACGATTAAAGAGTTCTGCTATTTCAGTGACGGGCACTTTCCCGATCAATACCCTGCGAAAGTTGAATTCCTCGAGTACCGCTTTCCCATGCATGCGTAAAGAGTCATTCACCGAACGTTTCTTTTGTAAGACTGCAATGATCGAATCATGGTTGTAATGAATCCATTGAACTTGCTCGGAGGGGAATCCTGATTGATCCATCCAATTCTGAGACTGTTTTGTCCAGATTGCCCCATTGTTGGAAAAAACCATTCGAATATTCGGGATATATCCATCCCGAATCAAGGATCGTATTTCCTCCACCCTTGGCGCTATCCTGGGATTCAATTGGATATCTTTTGAGGGGTCGAACAAAACACCTATCGTATTAATCGCTTTCTGAATGGCAGTTTCCGGAAAATTGGCCTCTACATTCAAGTCTTTTCGATATTTCGTCTGGAAAAGGGTAACCGAGAATTCCCCATCCTCTTCCTCGCCGATGTGCATCCCATCAATGCCCGCGTCGTTTCCACCATCCGTCAACAGTTCAGATGCTTCTTCCAAGGGCATTCCCATGAAGGCCGACATGACCAAAGTTGTGAAAGCGTTGGTTTTTCTGCGGTCTGGGTCTTTTTCATCCCCAAACAGATCTTGATGGTCTTCAAGAATTCCACCGATTCGCTGATCCACAATACTGGCATTGATGTTCATTGTTGATTCTCCACTAGAAGCACTCATCCAGTTGCACTCTGCAATGGTGATTTACTTAATCATAGTGTATAAACCTCGTCAAGGATTCAATCCGCCCATCCGAAAATCTGTTTGACAGGGTGGGGGGGGGCGATTCCAATGGGGACGTCCTTTGAAAGGGGCATGGCGGGTCGGGTGGGAGGGTGTGGGTGTCTCTGCCCAAACCGTGAAATCCGGTGCAAATCCGGTGACATCCCACTCAATCCCTTCCCCTCGGGGGATACTGCCTCCTACCCAGGTGCATTCAAAATGATATCGGTTTGATTTCAAATTCGGATCAATACTCCATCCGCATCTTGACCCCACGGTCGTGGAGGTATTGTTTGAGGTCGCGGCATGTGTATTCGCCGTAGTGGACCATGCTGGCCACGAGGGCCGAGTCGGCGCGACCTCGCGATCAGGCTTTGGGTTTATCCACGGTCTTGTCGAAGCTGGGGATTTTCATCGCCTCGCCCCCCTTGAGGGCCGACTGGTGGGCGACGATGCCGGGCGCGGTGAAGGCCGCCGCCTCGTACACGTCCACCAGCGGCGCCCGTCCGTCCACCAGCGCGCTGATGAACTCGTGCGTGATGTGAGTGTGCGAACCGCCGTGGCCGCTCCCGATGCGCAGCGGCTCGGGCAGTTTGTCCCAGTGGTTGGGCTGCTCGAATGGCTCGCGCTTCACGTCGCCCTCGGGGTAACCGTTGGCGTCGAGTTTCACTTCCTTGCCCTCGCGGATGCTGTAAACGATGTTGGGCGAACCGTCTGGACGCTCCATAATGTACGACATGCGGTCGCCGTAGAACTGCCCGCGCTCGGTTCCCGAAGCGGCGATGTGCCAGCAGACCGAGATGCGGCAGCTGTGGCCGCCCGAGGTCTTGAAGAACCCGTTGGTGTTCCAGAAGGGATTCTCGTATTCGTTGGTCTGAAGCACCTCGTGGCCGTCGCCCCAGCCGATCGCCTGCACCTCGGTCAGCCGCTCGTTGATGACGGGGATGATGAGGCCGGTGCAGTGCGTCGGGTAGTGCATCGGCGGCAGGCCGTGGCGCCAGGTCGGCAAGCCCTTCTCGTCGTACATCAGGGGGATCAGTCCCTCGTGGTGGTACTCGGCCTCGGAATAGAAGATAGTGCCGAAGCGACCCGCGCGCGCCCACTCGCGGCAGGTGATGATCTCGGGACGGAAAAAGCTGGTCTCGGCCATCATGTAGGTCATACCGGTCTTTTCCTTGCACTCGACCAGTTGGGCCAGTTCCTCGAGCGACATACCCGCCGGGACGGCACTGATGACGTGCTTGCCGGCCTTCATCGCCTCGGTGGCCATCCAGACGTGCAGCGGGGCCGGGGTGAAAACGGCCACCGCGTCGATGTCGGCCTCACGTAGCATCGTCCGGAAGTCCTTGTAGGTGTTGCCGCACTGGTAGGTCTTGGCCATCTCGGCCAGACGGTCGGGGCGCAAGTCGCAGACGGCCGTCACCTTGCTGTTGGGATGCAGGTGCCAGAAGAAACTCAGACCGAAGTTGCCCCCAACGACCCCCACCTTGATGATTTTGCTGGAACGCGGACCGGGCGTCAAAGCCGCGACGCCGGGCGCCGGCGTTTGCTGGGAAGCCGGGGTCGCAGCGGCCAGACCGCCGAGCAATCCGGCGCCGGCCACGCCGCCGGTGAGCGTTTTCAGGAAAGTGCGACGGGGAACGTCCTTCGGGATGGAGGGGAGAATTGTATCAGACATGGCGATTTTCCTTCCTGAATGGATGGGGGCTGGGACAATTCCGCCCGGAACGACTGATCGAAAACGCGGCAACGCGGTGGAAATCCAATCTGGCAATCGGGGGACATCCAACTCCACCCCCTCCCGTCTGGATTTCCGGTTCAAGGAGAATAATTAAGACGGAAGCGTTATTCCGATCTTTTCGGCAAGAAATTCATCCCCCTGAAAACCGCAGTTGAACGCCTTTGCCTGTTTTTTCCAGGCGGGCGGGACGCCCTCCCTCCCAGGAATGTCCGTTTTCGGATCACTATTTCTATTTCGCCAGATTCCGCCTTCAATACTCCATCCGCATCTTGACCCCGCGTCCGTGGAGGTATTGTTTGAGGTCGCGGCATGTGTATTCGCCGTAGTGGACCATGCTGGCCACGAGGGCCGCGTCGGCGTGACCTTCGGTGAGGACGTCGTAGAGGTGCTCGGGTTTGCCCGCTCCACCCGAGGCGACAATCGGAATCCCCACCGCGTCGGCAATCAGGCGCGTCAGGGTCAGTTCGTATCCTTCTTTCGTCCCGTCGGCGTCTATCGAGTTGATGACCAGTTCCCCGGCGCCAAGCGCTTCGCCGCGTCTGGCCCACTCGAGGGCGTCCACCCCCATCGGGGTGCGCCCGCCGTTGATCACGATTTCGTAGCCCGAGGGAATTTGTGCGGTTTTCTCGACCCGCAACACATCCATCGAGAGAATCGTGTTCTGGTTGCCGATGGACTGGGCGATCTCGGCGATGAGCTCGGGCCGCTTGACGGCGGCGCTGTTGACGTTGATCTTCTCGGCCCCGGCCATGCGCAGGCGCGTGGCGTCCGCGACGGTGCGGATGCCGCCTCCGACCGAGAAGGGGATGAAGACCTGCTGGGCGACTTTCTCGACCACGTCAATCATGATGCCGCGGTTGTCGCTCGACGCGGTGATGTCGTAGAAGACCAGTTCGTCGAGTCCGTCGAGGTAATACTCGCGGGCTTTTTCGACTGGATCGCCGATGTCCTGCGTGTTGACAAACTTGACGCTTTTGGCCAGTTTGCCGTCGCGGACGTCGAGACACGAGATGAGGCGTTTGCTTAACATGGGAGAGACTCCGTATTTCATCCACTTGAAATCCGTCGGATTGATTCCGCGCGCTCAAGGGTTCCATTTCGTAAAATTTTCGATCAGTTTCAGGCCGTAGCGCCCGCTTTTCTCCGGGTGGAACTGGGTCGCGAACAGGTTTTCGCGCGCCAGGACACAGGGAAACTCGTACTCGTACTCGGTCACGCCGCACACCAGTTCCTCCGGCACGGCGGCCGGGTGGTAGGAATGGACGAAGTAAAACTCGATTCCGCTGGCGATCCCTTCCAGAACCGGGTGCGACCGCGTGATCCGGACCGCGTTCCACCCCATGTGGGGCACCTTGAGCAGGGGGTTCTGGATGCGGAACTTGACCACCTGTCCCTCCAGAAGGCCGAGACAGGGGACATCCCCCTCTTCGGAATGCTGGAGGATGATCTGCGTTCCGAGGCACAACCCGAGGAACGGGGTACCTTTCCGGTAGGCGGTCCGGAGCGCCTCGTCCAGGCCAGTCGAGTGGAGCGTGGTCATGGCGCTGTGGGCGGCTCCGACCCCGGGGAAAATGAGCCGGGTGGCGTTGGCCACGGCGTCCGGGTCGTTGGTGATGACCGATTCGGCTCCCACGGCGGCGCACGCGCGTTGTACACTTCTGAGATTGCCCGCGTTGTAGTCAACTATGGTGATCATGATGAGGGTTTTGCACTCCCTTGCAATGGCGCTTCAAACGGAATTAAAGCAAATCGGGGAAGCGGATGCACGATTTTTTCTGGGCAAATCGCCGTTTGCCCCTTCTCAACCTGCAATCGCCCCCCAACGGGGGCGCTGTTGCCTTTGTATCGCATTGAGAACATTCCAGATGCAACATTCTGAAGGGTCCCCCGGAAAAAGGCTTGATTCCCGATTTCAAGGTGTTACTATGAAGGCACTCTCTCACGCGGTCGGGAGGGAAACACACGATTCCTCCGGCCAGCGGAAACCATCCACAAAGAAAGGGCTGAGATCTTATGGAAGACGGCGACGGTCCTAGTACCTACCGCATCTGTCCTCCTGACATGCGCGTCATTGTGGAATTTCCGAGACTTTGGGCCGCGAAACAACCGCGTGCAGCCCTGCCCTTCTGAATCTGTTTTTCTTCCGGTTCACCCGACAGATTCGCCTTCGGCAGGCCGCGTGGATGCGGTCCTGTTGGAGGTCGAGTCATGATTGATACCTATCGAGATGCCGGTCATCCGGCCCTTTGGAATGGAATGCGCCCGTGGGTGGGCGCGCCGATTCCTCTTTTTTGCATAACCCATCTATTCTCCGTCTCGCGCAGGCTGACCCCGCAGCAATCCGCCTGCGCCGGTACGCTCCATCCTCCCTCTACCACCGGACGTTGAGGCGAAACCGGCGTCGGTTTCGTTCAGCGTCCAAACCGACCGTTCCAGCCGATTTCCACCAGGGGCTGGCACGTGCGGTATCCTGTGCAAGGCGTCCGGTTCTTTCCCGGGGTGAGAAAGAACCCGAGCCGTGAAAAATCAGGTGGTTATGCCTGTCAGCAAATAAGATTCACGGTTCCACCCGGCTTCGGCCCGCCCCCACAGGAGTTATCACCCGTCAGTCGCGAGGGAAGCGCGCAATCGCCCCTCGGTTCGGCACGCTGGGTTGGGAGAGATGGTTATGCTCAGAAGTTTATTCGGAAAATTTTCTTCAACCCAGATCGTTAAAGAGGCGGCAAGCCATTCCCTCTCCGAGCACGAACGCCGACTCATCGAACTGTGCTCCTGTCCCGCCGACCGTTCGCTCCAGACCCTGAAAGGCACTCTTCAGGGTCTGAGTTCGGACGAAGTCGAAGAACGGCTGGACGAGCACGGGCGCAACGAAATTTCCCTGACAAAGAGTATTGGCTTCTGGAGCGACATTCTGCGCCGGTGCCGCAGCCCGCTGGTTGTGCAGTTGATCGTAATCGCCGCCGTCTCGGCGTTGATCGGTGAATTCAAGTCCACCCTGATCGTGGGCGGGATGATCGCCCTGAGCGTGGGTCTGTCCTACGTGTTGGATCGCCGTTCCTCAAAAGCCGTCGAGGCGCTCGGCAAGCGCGTGCAGTCGCACGCGGTCCTGATACGCGACGGCAAGGAAGTGGATGTCCCGTTGGCCGAAGTGGTCCCGGGCGATATCGTTGTGTTGCATGCCGGGTCGGTGATCCCGGCGGATCTGCGCCTGCTCACGGCCAAGGACTTTTTCGTCAGCCAGTCGGTCCTGACCGGGGAATCTTTGCCGGTCGAGAAAAACGCCGAGCCGTGCGACATCAAGGGGCGCGTCGTCCACGAGTTGAGCAATGCGTGTTTCCAGGGGAGCAATGTGCTGAGCGGCACGGCCCGCGGCGTGGTGGTCAACACGGGCGTGCGCACCTACTTTGGTTCGATCGCCGAGCGTCTCTCGGAAACGCGGGTCGAAACCAGTTTCGACAAGGGTGTGCGTTCCTTCACCTGGCTGATGATCCGTTTCATGGTTGTCCTGGTGATGGCCGTGTTTCTCATTGTGGGTATCACCAAGCACGACTGGCTCGATGCGCTCTTCTTTTCGCTCACGATCGCCGTGGGTCTGACTCCCGAGATGCTGCCCATGATCGTGACGGTGAACCTGGCCAAGGGCGCCCTGACGATGTCGAAAAAGAAGGTCATCGTCAAGCAGCTCTCCTCGATCCAGAACTTCGGCGCGATAGACATCCTGTGTACCGACAAGACGGGGACCCTGACCCAGGACCACGTGGTTCTGGAACGCCACGTGAACATCACCGGTAGCGAGTGCGACGACGTGCTCCGCTACGCCTATCTGAACAGTTACTTCCAGACCGGCCTGCGCAACCTGATTGACCGCGCGGTGCTCGAGTACACCGAATTCGACGTCGAGCGCAACTGCCGTCTGGTGGACGAATTGCCCTTCGACTTCCAGCGCCGGCGCATGTCCGTGGTCGTGGACTACGAGGGCGACCACGTGCTGATCTGCAAGGGCGCGGTCGAGGAAATCTACTCCTGCTGCGACCACTACCAGGTGGATGATGAAATCTATCCCCTCATCAACATGATCCGCGACGACCTGTACGAAGAGGTCGAGGAACTCAACAACGACGGCTACCGGGTGCTGGGCCTGGCCTACCGCGAGTTTGCGCGCGACAAAACTTCCTTCACCGTGGCCGATGAAAGCGGGTTGACCCTGCTCGGATACATCGCCTTCTTCGACCCGCCGAAAGACTCGACCGCCCAGGCGCTGGCTCATTTGAAAGAAGCCGGGGTCCGCGTTAAAATTTTGACCGGGGACAACGCCCTCGTGACCCGTAAAATCTGTCGCGACGTGGGGCTTGACGTGAACCATTCGGTCACGGGCGATGAACTCATTCACATGAGTGGCGAACAGTTCGACCGGGTCGTTCAGGAAGCCGATATCCTGGCGCGCCTTTCCCCCTCGCAAAAGGAGCAGGTTATTCAGTCCCTGCGCCAGCAGGGGCATGTGGTGGGCTATATGGGGGACGGCATCAACGACGCCCTCTCGCTTCGGGCCGCCGACGTCGGAATTTCGGTGGATTCGGCGGTGGATGTGGCCAAAGAAGCCGCGGACATCGTCTTGCTGGAAAAGAGCCTGCTGGTTCTCGAGGAGGGGATTAAGGAAGGGCGCAAGGTCTTCGCGAACATCATCAAGTATATTCGGATGGGCGCCAGTTCCAACTTCGGTAACATGTTCAGCGTCCTGGGCGCCAGTTACCTGTTTCCCTTCCTGCCGATGAAACCCATCCAGATTCTGGTCAACAACCTTCTGTACGACGTTTCGCAGACCGGTATCCCCTCCGACAATGTGGACGAGGAGCTCATCGCCAAACCCCTGAAGTGGGACATCAAGAACATCAAATGGTTCATGATCTGCATCGGGCCGATCAGTTCGATCTTCGACTACGCGACTTTCGCTCTGATGTGGTTCTTCTTTAACTGCAAGGCGTTTGCCACGATGGCGGCGGATAGCGTCGAACAGGGGGATCTCGAACGCCTGTTTCAGACCGGCTGGTTTGTCGAATCGCTCTTGACGCAGACCCTCATTGTGCATATTATCCGGACGGGTCGTATTCCTTTCTTCCAGAGTTGTGCGTCTTTGCCCATGACTCTGACCACCCTGGGGGTGATGGCGTTCGGCGCGTGGTTGCCCTATTCCCCCTTTGCTTCAGTGTTGGGATTCGTGCCCCTGCCGGGGATTTATTGGCTCTGGATCGCCGGTTTTCTGCTCACCTACAGTGTGCTGACGCATAAAGTCAAAGTCTGGTTCCTGAAACGATTCGGAAGGGAATAACGCCTGACCACGGTTGAGGATTCACGGAAAATGGAACCTGTCGAGAAAGAACAGGGATTCTGGAGTCGGGTATGGAACGCCTTCCTGGACCGGATTGCCCAGCTGATTTGCGGGGTGTTTGTCGGAATCTGTATTGCGATCGGAACCGTGGTCTATATGATGAACAATTCGATGTTGAGAAGTCTTTCTGGACCCGATATGCCGTGGTATTTCCATTCCCTCTGGATCTTCCCCTTTCTCGGGGGCGTGTACGGCGTCTGCTGGGGACACCAGAATCGGTACCGTCCCGCGCGAAAAAAAGGAGAGAATAAAGAATGAACAGTCTGTTGGATGCGTTGCAGGAAGGGCGTCTGCTCGAACTGCCCGACAACGATAAAGAGCGTTCGCTCCAGTTGCTGGCCTGCCTGATCGAGGCCATCCCCTCCCTGCCCGCCGGCACCGACGTGGCCGGCCTGGTGCTGGCGCGCGAGAAAACCTCGAACACCACCATCGGCATGGGGTGGGCCTGTCCCCACGCGCGCATCGCCTTCGAGGGCGACCTGCTGTGCGCCATCGGCTGGAGTCCCACGGGCATTGACTACGGCATTCCCAACGGGCCGCTGGTACGTCTCATCGTGATGTATCTGGTTCCGGAAAATCAGAAGAACTACTACCTGAAGGAAGTTTCGATGCTGGCCCGCGCCCTCAAGAAGGAACCCGGCTTCGAACACCTCGAAACCGTTTCGGACCTCAACGAAGTCCGAAACCGTCTGCTGGACCTGATCAGCGCCTCCAAGGAAGTCGCCGGCCCCGAAGCCCGCGCGCGGATGATCCAGCTCGAAACCCGCGAAAGCGCCGCCGCCGTGGCCGCGGCGGCCACGCCGTTTGCATTGACCAACATGTTGATCGAACCCGTCTCGCTGGTTGTCACCCCTGGCGCCAGACCCGTCGTCCTGACCCAGAACCGCGAATTGCTCGATGCGCTCGACAACAACAGCACCCTGGCCGACGCGATCGCCCTCAACGGGGCACACGAAAGTACCCCCTGGCGGGTGCTTCGGCGCAGTTCCACCCCCTATCAGGGCGACCGGGTGCTCTACGATTGCCTGGCGATCCGCCCCACCAACGTCCGCCCCCCGGGGGGGCGCTGATTCAGTCCCCAACGCGAAAAGACCTGCAGAGCGGGTGCGTTCCCGCAAAACCGAGGAAAAACCTTGCAATTGAAACGAAACACAGTATGCTGATCATGCGCTTTTGAAACACCGGCGCCGCATGGACGCCGGTGATTTACCGCGCATCCGTATCGTCTTGCAACGAGGATCGAAACATGTCGGCCTTTTATCGGATTCTGCTTGGGGCGGCGCTCGCGCTGTTGCTGTTGTCCGCGACCGCCTGCATTCGCTCGCGGGTCATCATCGAGTCGGAACCGCCCGGCGCCACCGTCAAATTCCACCGCGAATTGCGCGGGGAAACCCCGGTCACCATCCCCTTCATCTGGTACTGGTATTACGAGGTGGAGTTGGAAAAAGAGGGCTATGAGCCGGTCCGCACGGTTGAGCGGTTTCGCACCCCGCCGTGGTTCATTTTCCCACTGGACGGGGTCATGGAACTGATGCCGTTCCCGATCTACGACACGCGCAAACGGACCTACCAGCTCAAACCCATCGTCAAGTCCGCCGAAGCGCCGGTCGCTCAGCCCACGGGCGCTCCGGTGGAACCGGGCAATACCGCCCCACCGGCCACACCGATGGCTCCAACGGCGCCAACCGCCGAAACGGCTCCCGCTTCGGTCCAGTAAGACTGAACCGGGCTAAAGAACGGAAGTTTTCAAAACAAGAAAACAAAAGTCCCCGCGCCGGACAATTTCCTCCCGGCGCGGGGTTTTTTCAATTCCTCTCGACCTTGGCCTCCAGACCAGACCGTCAATTGCCAATTCGACAACTCGGCATATACCGCTTGGGGGTATGCGCCGGAGTGCATTCAAACCTATACTCCCTCCAAAAAACAGACAAGGATAATGGGATAACTGGATGCAACGAGTTCTGCATTTATCCTGTTATCCCGTCCGTCTTTTTCTCACTCGACATCGGTTCCCCTTTGAATACTCAAAGGTTCTTCACGGATCCAAAAACCGTCTTTCGGAAACTGATCCGCATGACAATCTCCACTATCTGGAGTCACTCACAGTCACTCTTATGATCCAGTCTTGGAAAAATCCAAGTTCATCCAGATTTGGCAAAAGGTGATTTCCTTCAATTTGGCCCCAATAGAAGAAACGGCCAGAACGGAATGTTCCGCAAGATCCAATAGGCCACCAGAACACAGAAGACCGTCCACGGAAGCCATTTCTTGTAGGACCAGGACGGCCTGAGAAGCAGAACGCCGACAAGAGGAAGCGACAACACGTACAGAGGGTTTAGCCGGAAGGCCTTCAGAAATTCTGCATGCAACAGACAATGCGTGGCACGGAGCGAACCACAGCCGGGGCAATTCAAACCGGTGAGCCAATGGAACGGACAAGGGGGAAAAAGGGAGGTCTGCCGTGGATCGAAGAAAAAGAGCAAAAAGATTCCACAGAGCAATGCCGCCGCGACGGCTCCACCCCACACCCATTTGGGAAATCCGGACCGATTTCGGTCACTGCAATCACGAACAGAAAGCGATGAGAAGTCCATTAAATAGTCCATAAAATACGGCGCTGGCCACCCCCACCCAGAAAGAAATCCGACTCCATTTGCACGCGTTTTGCGACGCATTGAGCGCTCCCTGAATATCGCCAGCCTGAATACGGCTGTTTACTTGAGCGGCAAAGACGATGGCAACAATACCAAAGGGAAGACAGCAAAAAACGGTCGTGAGGATTGCCTGGACCAGATAGTTTGGGATCTCCTGCATCCGCATCTGCGTTCTCGAAGGACTGCTTTGACGCAGAACCTCGCCGCACTTGAAACATGTCAACGCGCTATCCACATTCAATGTTCCACACTTATGGCAGTACATGCTTCGATCCTTTCTATCAGTTCACCCATATCGGGCGGCGAAGGATATCGAGAACAAAAACCTCCTGAAACAAAGAGACGTGATAAATCGCGGATGCGCTCATCTGCTTTTCACATTCATCCCACCGAGTATCATCTTACAACTTCTCACTTGGCGATTTATCTTGTCTACAGCCAAATTAAACGACTACAACTCCAAGTGCGATCACTCTGCATGGATCTCGATGACATTGCAACAAGAAACCGTCCCCAATATACTCCGAATCTTCATCTTTTCCTGGAAAGGGGAGTTGCAGAAGAGACCGAATATGCGAAGAAATCGGTTTCTGCGTGTTCTGTTTATTCTGCGGTTCTGATATCTGTTTATTTCAGGAGTGTATCAAAGCACAAGTTTCCCCACGCGATCAGAAGATCGGAAGAGTTCAAGCCCACTCTATGGGATAATTTCACCTCACGGAGGCCCAGAGAAGGAATCCATAGTGGCCGGAGAAGCAGTTTTAAGTGTTATAACGACACGGCCGCCGTTGCGGTCTGGAGAACGGACGCTGGCGTGAGAGACTTCTTCCCCGCCCCGTCGGCGTACCACCGTTGGCGGATCGCGTCCGCAATGCCTCGGGGCGACAGACCGCAGCGCGCGCGCAATTCTTCGATGGATCCGTGCTCGATCCATGCGTCCGGCAGTCCGATCAGAAGCGGCGAGCCTCCCTCGAGTTTCAGCGCGCAAAGCGCTTCGACCACGGAGGCGCCGAAGCCGCCCGCCACGACATTTTCCTCGACGGTGACCAGATGGTCGTATTCGAGGGCCAGCCGCTTGAGCAGATTGAGGTCGAGCGGTTTGACGAACCGCATGTCGGCCACCGCCACCCCCAGTCCGTCCCGGCTCAACAGGTCGGCGGCTTCCAGAGCAAAAGAGGCCATCACCCCGATGCTCAGAATCGCGACGTCGCGCCGCGAGGCCTTGGGGGCTTCCCGCAGCGCTTCTCCCGTTCCCAGGGGAATCGGAGCATCGGCAGTGGGCGGTCCCACTTGTTCGGCGGCGGCCCCGCGCGGGTAGCGATAGGCCACGGGACCATCCTCATACGCGGCGGCCGTGCGGATCATCGCGCGCATCTGCTGCGCGTCGCGCGGCGCCATGACCATTAGGTCGGGGATCATGCGCAGGTACGACAGGTCGAAGACGCCATGATGGGTTGGCCCATCGTCACCCACAATGCCCGCGCGGTCCACAGCGAAGGTCACCGGCAGTTTCTGCAACGCCACGTCGTGGATAATGTTGTCGAACGACCGCTGGAGGAAGGTCGAATAGATGGCTACCACGGGGCGCAACCCCTCGCATGCCATTCCGGCCGCGCAGGTCACCGCGTGCCCTTCGGCGATGCCCACGTCGTGAAAGCGTTTGGGGAAGCGCTGGGCAAAGTCGTCGAGACCCGTTCCGGTGGACATGGCGGCGGTGATGGCCACCACGCGCGCGTCCTCTTCGCCCAGGCGCGTGACAACCTGGCTGAAAATCTGAGTGAAAGTCATCGGCGTTGGCGCGGTCTGGGTGACGGCGTTGAGTGGTTGGACCTTTTCGCCCGTGCTGATCTCGAAATTCGCGCCACTGTGCCAGCGTTCCGGGTCCGACTCGCTGTAGGTGTACCCCTTGCCCTTGATCGTCTTGACGTGGAGCAGGATCGGCCCCTTGAGGTCGCGGACGTGCGTGAGCGCATCAATCAGGCGGGGCAGGTCGTGTCCATCCACAGGACCGATGTACCGGATACCCATTTTCTCGAAGATGGTTTCCTCGGACAGGATCAGTCCCTTGAGGCTGGCCTCGATGCGATGGCCGATATGGACGGCGCGCTCGCCCAGTGTGCGCTTGATGAAACCCTTGGCGGTCTGTTTCGAGCGGTTGTAGAACTTCGTGGTGATGAGGTCGTTGAAGTACCGCGACATGGCCCCGATATTCGGGGCAATGCTCATTTCGTTGTCGTTGAGAATCAGGAGCATGTCGGGCGCGGCATAGCCGACGTTGTTCAGCGCTTCGTAACACAATCCGCCGGTCATGGCGCCATCGCCCGTGACCGACACGACGCGGTAATCCTCGCCGCGCTGGTCGCGCGCCAGAGCCATGCCCAACGCCGCCGAAATCGCGGTACTGGCATGACCCACGCCGAACGCGTCAAAGGGGCTTTCCGAGCGTTTCGGAAAGCCGCTCAACCCGCCTGACATGCGCAGCGTGTGAAATTCCGCATAGCGTCCGGTGAGGAGTTTGTGAGGGTAGGCCTGATGTCCCACGTCCCAGACAATTTTGTCACGGGGAGTTTCAAAGACCCGGTGCAGTGCGATGGTGAGTTCTACCACACCCAGCGAAGGGGCAAAATGCCCCCCATTCTGCGAACAGGTTTTGGCAATCATCCGCCGGATTTCCTCAGCCAGTTCGACAAGCGCCTCGTCACTGAGGTTTTTCAGATCGGCGGGACAACAGATTCTTTCCAGCCAGGGCGCCGGTTTCATGGCGTTGGCATCCTTTCCAGCTGCATACGGTCCCACGGAACATTGTGCGGGATGTTTTGGGCGTATCCCATCTTTCAACCGGCTCCACCGTTTTCATCGTCCGGGTCTTCCCGGTCTTCGACCTCGAAATCGGCGGTCTGCAAGTCGCCATCCGGATGTTCGATCAGTTGCTGAATCTTCAGTTCGGCCTCACGCAGGCGCTTTTCGCACGCCCGGCCCAGTCCCCGGCCTTTTTGAAACAGTTCGATGGACTCGTCGAGCGAGACGGACCCGCTCTCAAGTTTTTCGACGATTTTTTCGAGCGCTTTCAGGTTCTGTTCAAACGATTTGGCGTTCGTCATGCAAGGTTCCTCTACCGGATGGCCTCAAACGCAACATCCCGCACCATTATGCGCTTTCCGGCACGGGGGCGCAAGCCCTTTCGGGTTTCCCTTTCGGGCATAAACAAGAGAAGGATAACGGTATTTTGCGGATACGACACGCCTCGATCCGTATCCTCAAAATGCGGTTATCCTGTCGTGGAAAAATCATTCTGCCCGGCCTTACCGCACTGTGCCCGCCGTTTGAACCCGCCGCTGCGTTTCGCGCGAGGTTGCCAGCGCCCGGTCCGTCTGGTTTCCACGGGGCCGCACCAGAACCGTCTCGCCCTTGGCCCGGATGTCGGTAAACCAGAGGTCGGTTTGATTCCTGGGAAACAGGGAGAAAGTCGAAAGCGCGTCCGCCGCCAGCGCCTTGCAATGGATCCGCACCAGGCATCCGGAGGGACGGGAGGTCAGAATGGTGTTGCTCATCTGATAGTGGATACGCCCTTTGCCGTTGTTCACCTCGTTGCGCGTGTGGACGTTGAAGGGAAAGGACTCGTGGGCATGTCCATCGAAAACATTTACGCCGCGCCGAATCCAGTTGTTGTAATCCCAGTCGAGCACCTGAACGCTGGCCGGGTCGAACCCGACGGCCAGGTAAACTTCGTCGAAGGCCAGGTACTTGGGATTGTCCAGCAACACGTCAATGACAAACTCCTCACCCGGCTGGGGTTCAGGATTCGAGGGGCGCAGGGAGAGTTGGATGGCGCTGGCCGGGTCGAGGTCGGGCAGTTTATCGGCCAAGCCCCGTTTCCAGGTTGTGAAGGTCTTGGCGGATTTTTCGTCGCCGCGCACCACCACCTGGGCGTTGATGCAGGCCTTGCCGATGCTTGCCTTCGAGTCGAGCAGGTTGACCTCTTCGCGCAGGAGCGCCGACTGGGCCTCCTCGGGCATGCCCGGTTTGCTCAGGGACAGTTCCGCGTTTTCCGCTTCATCCAGCGACTCCCACACGATTCGCAGGAGGGGTTTCTGGCCCAGTACCCGTGCCTCTTTGGCCAGTCTGGCGCTGTAGGTCAGGCGGCCGGGTACCGTTTCGGCCTGGGGCGGCGAGGCCGGGTCGAGCAGATCCTGAATGGGGTAGTCAAACACTTTTACGGGCCGCACGGCCAGGCGGGGATATGAAATACAGACCCGCACGGAGTCGAACGCGTGCTCGGTCTGGGCGTTGAGTTCCACCTCCGTATAAAACCGTTTGCCCGGCATTACTTCCTGGCTGAAAGGCTTGATCGCCATCACCAGTTGGGGACTGATCGAGGGAGGCGCTTCGGAGGGAGGAGCCTGAGCGGCTTTGGGGTCCACCACGCCCTTGGGCAACACCACCTGGCCGGGCACGGGCTGTCCCGGCATCCCCGGTTGAGCCGCCGGTTTCGGCAATTGAGGCGCACCGGGCGCCTGCTGTTGCGCGGCAGCCTCCTGAAGCGCCTGCTGCTCCTGGACCCGGTTTTTTTCCGCCTCGCGCGCCAGTTCCATTTTGCGCTGTTCCACCATGGCGCGCAGTTTCTCGCGCTTGGCCTGCAAGTCTTCCTCGCGCGAGATCGTCTGGCCGGGCATTGCGATCGGCGTGGGAACGGGTGTGGGCATCGGAACCTGTTGGGCGGCCGCCCGAGCCGATCCCGGAAGGAGGCCCCAGGCCCAGCAAGCCACCAGCACCCCGAGAACCCACAGATGGGCCTGGTTGCCGGGAGTACAGGGTCTGGATAAACAGAGGGATCTTTGTCCGCTCATAATGCTCGCCTTTGTGTCAAAAACATCCGTTCAGCGACTTCCCCCACCGCACCCGCGAGGAAGTGGACGCGGAGAATACTTTGGACGGTGTGGACAAAGTGGACAAACCACCCGAACGCCCCGCGGAAACGACACTGTCCGCACGTGTCTGCACGCCCGGTCTCAGGGTCGAGTATAAGCAAAGATCAGGCCCACAGGCGAGAGAAAACGTGTTCATACCCCCAGCGTTCCCACCGACACGCAGTTCGCACCCGCCTGCGTCCCCGCCAGCCTTGCAGTTCTGTACCGCCGGCGTCCCCGCCGGCACGGTTCCACAATCAGACCACCCAGGCCGGAATATCCCCCCACTCCTCTCCCAATCGCGTCTTCCCGATTCGCCCGGTCGGGTTTTCCAGATTCGATACAAGAAAAAGAGGGCTCCATACAGGATGGGCATCCCGACTTCCTTTGTCAGGCCCCATCTGCAAACCCGCCCACCGCCTCGCGCAGACCAGCAACATCGCTCAGAGAACTACTTCGAAGGTGCCATCTGAGCCTTTTTGTTTCGGGCGACTTGTTGTCTTGCGGACTTCTGACTCTTTTTGAAATCTTCCGCGAGGAGACTCCGGATAGGCAGTTTTTTCGGGTCTCCGCCCGCTTTTGTCTTCACATATTCGCGCATCTGAGAAACCGCATCCGAAGCGTTGGAAATTTTGATCTTACTGAGAACGGAATCATCTATGGATTGGATAAGATAGAATAATGAGACGGTACTGAGCTCTATCTTTGTATCAGAGGACGAGTCCACGTAAGATTCCTTACTATCCAGAGACTTATAGAAATACTCCAGAACCTCGGGTTGCGGTATTTCCGCCAATTCTCTGTAAATCGTTTCGCACTTCATCTCAACATCAGGAAATTCATCAACCAATTTTATGCAGAAAGCAATATCCTCTTTTACTCCCATCTTAGCCCTCGCGATGAGGGCATACCATGCCGGCTGATCGAACCAGGGATTCTCAAGATTTTGGTGGTATCTCTTCTTCTTGACTGAGTATTTTTTGCCGAGATCCTCAAACACGCCACCGTATTTTTTCTTGATCTCCTCCAGAAGGTCAAGTTTCTCACGATCCTCAGCGGCGGCCACACAGAGAATGAGATGATTGAAACACCTCCGCACCTCCTTTTCTCTCAGAGCGTCTCCACCTTGTGACAGTGCCCATTCCTCCTCCGCCCGTTTCAGTTGCTGCCCCAACAAGGCCTTTGCTTTGGACGAAAACAGATTCTTCGCGAACTTGCACAAATTTCGGATTCTGGAATCCACATTTTCGAAATCAAACGCCTGTTCCAAAGTCCGCTCGACAAAGTTTTGTTGGATCAGAGTCGATGTCGTGGCAAACGCGATATCGTGTGCGATAATATACGCCTGACGTCTGACATAAACATCCGTATCGTTGAAATAAGGTTCCAGCAGCGGGTAGTCTTGTTCATCCAGAAACAATTCTCTCCCATCAGGAACCGGTTTCTGCTGTTCTCGCGTGGCTTTCATAATCTCGGCCAGACGGTTCTCTACTTTGACTTCCTGCGCACTCGAATCCAAAGCCCCAAAGGTCAGAAACAACAAAACGCCTAACCGACCCAATCTCAAAACCCAATATTTGCTCCCAAAATTATTCTTCCACGTCTGCCCCATAGATTTTCTCCTTTTTGAAGGTACCTTCAAGACACTATCGAGGATCCGCCCCAATCCCCCACACTCCAGATGACGCGAAATTATCCCATATTACAAATATCACATCCCGCCCGCTTCCTTCGAGGGCAGATTTGACGGGTTAGGATCGGTTACCTGGAAACGGCCGACTTTCTCCAGTAACAAAGGCTCCGGCACCCCCTCCACCTCCGGGTATCGAATTGCGTCCAGCGTCAACCGGTCCACCCCCTCGAAAAGACCGACCGAGCGGAGATCGGGCTTCTGCGTCGAGAACCGGACATCGGTCAGGTTGAGGTTCCGGATGTTGCGTCCGTAGAAAGCCCAGACGGGCAGTGTGCGGGCGTCGAGCGAGGGCTGGTTCACAGGTTCGGGTTTGACCGGGCGTTCTCCGCCCCCTGCAAACTCGATGTTCAGACCGCGCAACACGACGTTCTCAAGGGGTTTTGCGTCCCAGCTTTCCACCGAAACCGCGCAGCCATACGTACCCGTGGCGGTCAGACGGTTCACCTCGATACGCCCGCCCGCGTTGCCCGGACGCAGGCACACGTGCAGCGGCGTCTGGGTATTTTGGACGGTGATGTCTGAGATCAGAATGTTGTCAAGCCGTCCTTCCGTTTTCTCCCACGCGCCCGGTTGCAGATTGATGGCCGCCAGCATGTTGTACCGGTTCGACGTGCGGTGGGGCTGTTTGCCCGGACCGTAGAACAGGCAGTCGTGGATGATCAGGTTTTCCGCCGGGCCGATCAAACGGATACCATTGCACGAGGAATTGACCACGCAACCGCTTATGAGCACGTCGTGCCAGTCGCGCCCGGCGATGCAGTCGTCGCCGGTGAAGAAGCGGCAGTCCACAATCGAAACGTCGCGAGCCTCGCGGAAGTGGACTCCGTCCCATCCTCCCGCAATTTCGAGGCCCCGGATGGAAATCCTCTCGCAATGCCACAGCATGACACCGTAGTTGGCTGCGTCCAGAATTTCGATATCGCGCAGGGTCACCCCCCGGCATCCGGCCATCACGATCGCGTGCGGACCGCGCATTTTCTCTTCCCCCTGCGGGTCGTGTACCTTGCGACCATCCACCACGCCCTCGCCCGCAATCGTGACGTTCTCGACATTCTCCAGAAGGAGCAGCGCGCGGTTCCACGGGCCGTTCCAGCGAACCGACTCGGGCATCTGTTTCGGACGCTCGGGATGCCGGTACTGCGCCAGATCGGGCGATCCGGCCAGACGGGCGCCCGCCTCCAGTTTCAGCGTCATGTTGCTTTTCAGACGCACGGTTCCCGACAGATACTGTCCGGGTGGGAGCAGCACCTGGCCGCCCCCGGCCTCCGCGCACGCCGCAATGGCCTTCTCGATCGCGTCGGTGTCGAGCGCGCGGCCATCCCCCTTCGCGCCAAACTCGCGGACGTTGAAAACGCCCGAAGCAGTTCCCTCTGCCCGGGAGACAGCCCCAGAAAGAAGCAGTGCGACAATCACGAGTGTCGCCAGAACCCCTCTCTTTCTCGGAAACCTTCTCTTCAAAGTTGTCTTCAGAGAAGAACCTTCGAAAAAATCAGGGACGGCCATTATCTGGGTTATCCTTTCCTGTAGAATCGTGACTTTCCGAAAGAACGACGAGGAAATAATCAGACTTTCTTTTCTTCCAGCGCGCTTTTCTCCGCCCGCCGGATGTCGCGCAGCGCGATCCAGAGGGGCAGAGCTGCGCCGGGCGCAAACGCGAAATCGAACCAGAACCAGAAAAGAGGGATGCCGCGCAGCGGGATGCAGATGCCTGCCAGAACCGGCACCAGCGCGCACATGATCAGTCCGCACTGGACAATCCAGATATTGCGGACCGGATCGCGGATCGCTCCGGCGAAGAGAATGGCCAGCACCACGTGCGCGAAAGCCAGCCAGTCGTAACCATAGAACATGAAAGGGTAGTTTGCGCTGATGGAATCAATGGCCTGAAGCACCTGAAGAAGGAACGCATGCAGAACGCCCGTCGCTTCGCGGTCCCCCCACACCAGCCGCATGGCGGTCCGCAATTCCCACGCCGCCGGCCAGACGGTCACCCCGGAAAGGAATAATCCGACGGCCACCAGACCCAACATCCACTTTGCGCGTCTCAAGGGTTGCATTCGATTATCCTCGGTTCGAGTTTGAAGAGCCTTGACCATTTTCCCATATCCCCAACGGACAGGAAATCCTCACGATTCAATAGCCCCTGTCGCCCGGGGGCGCTTGAAGAGGGTGACGGCGTAGCGGGTGGCGCCCTGTGACATGTTGGTGTCGAAAGCCGCCACGAGTTCCCACCCCTCGGCGCCCAACTGGTTCATCATCGCCTCCAGTTTCTTTTCGTCGAGGATGCCCCCGACAAAGCCGGTTGTTTCGAGTTTGAGCGTTTTGTATTCCCATTGCATGGTTGGAAGACCTCCAATTTCGGGGGTGACAAGAGTGTCTGAAACGAGAAAGACCGTGGGGCGGCAGGCTCCCTCACGGTCTTTCTTTTACCTGAGACCCGAATCAAATGCAACGTCAGGAACCCTTTCGGGAGCCGAAAGCGAATTGTCCTGTACCGTTTTCACGTCTTCCTCTTGTCAATCCTTGTCTATTCTTCAAGCGAGACAGAGCAACGCCTCCTGGGGAGAGGTGAGGCCCTGGGCGATTTTGGCTTTGGCGTCGCGAGTCAGGCCTTCCCACCCTTGTGCGTCGAGCCGTTCGCGGAAACGGATCTCGGGGGCGCGTTCGAGGATCAGTTCGCGCAACGAGTCGTTCACTTCGAGCGTTTCAAAAAGAGCGATCCGGCTCTGCAGGCCGATGGACGCGCATCGGGGACACCCCTGGGGTTCCCACCAGGTTTCGATCGAGGCGAATGGGGAGGGCAACGGTCCCTGTTCGCGGCTCGAACGCGGCTGGCGACAGTCGGGACAAAGTCGGCGGACCAGACGTTGTGCCATTACCGCCCGGATGGCCGAGGCGGCCAGGAACGGCTCGACCCCCATGTGGAGCAGGCGCACAAACACGCCGGGCGCCCGCCCGCTGTGGACCGTGCTGATGAGCAGGTGGCCCGTCAGCGCGGCCTGAATCGCGATCTGGGCGGTCGCCGCGTCGCGGATTTCGCCGATCATGATGACCTCGGGGTCCTGACGCAGGAGGCTGCGCAGACCGCTCTCGAAGGTCAGGCCCTGTTCGGCCTCCACCTGGGTCTGGCTGACCACGCCCAGATCGGCCTCGATGGGGTCCTCGAGGGTGACGATGTTGGCGGACTCGCCCCGGCGCTGGTGGAGCGCGCGCAGCATGGCGTAGATGGTGGTGGTCTTGCCGCTCGACGCGGGGCCGGTGAGCAGGAGCGCGCCCTGCGAGGCGTCGAGCAGACGCCCCACGCGGTCTTGCAGGTCTTCGTCCATTCCGAGGTCGTGCAGGTCCATTTCGGCCTGGCGGGATTCGGCCAGGCGGACCACGACTTTTTCTCCATGCAAGGTGGGGAGGGTCGAGACACGGCAGGGAACCGGTCGGCCTTCCCACTCGATTTCGAGCCGGCCATCCTGCGGGGTGCGCGTGCGGTAGATGACGAGTCGGGCCATGACTTTCAGGCGGGTCAGGAGCGCGTCTCGCCAGTCCAGCCCGAGGCGCGCCGCCACGTAGAGGCGTCCGTCGAGGCGCATTTTAACGAGCATGGCATCGCGTTTGCATTCGAGGTGCAGGTCGCTGGCGCGGCGGGCGAGCGCCTCGCGCAGGAGCAGGTCCACTGCGGCCACGGCGCGGTTGTCGTCGCGCGGGAGGGTGTCTATTAAAGGCTGAATTTGGCGCACCAGCGCTTCGCCGGCGGGGGGGATGGGGGAGGGGTGTTCCATGAGGGAGGATGCCGTTCTTGTCGAGATTTTCCGCAGGGTTGGTTTGATGGGGGCGGAACCAAGTCCTGGGGCGGAGACGCAGGTCCGCCCCTACGGGGGGATCATTTTATGGTGATGATGGCCTTTACCTGATTTCTCCCGCAGGTTCGTTGCGCGGGGATTTTCTTCGGAATTCAGGCGCAGAATCGGGGAGGTGGTTTTATTACAACCCCGCCTGCTGGAGTTCGACCCGGGTTTCGAGGGTGGTGACTTTCGCACGCAGGTCGCGCACTTCCTTGCGCAGGCTCAGGAGGTCGCGATGCTGACCATACGTCACGAGAAACAGGCCGACGATGGCGGCGGCGGCCGTGGCGCGCAGGGTCCAGCGGCTCCAGAAGGTCTGGCGCCGGTAGTTCCGAATCACCTGCTGCGAGATCTGTTCCTGTTCGATGCGGGGCATGAGCCGCTTGACAAACGCCGCGTGATCCTGCCGGGGTTGAGCCGTTTTTTCCTCTTCGATGAAGGCGCGCAGGGGTTCCCACTCAAGGGGCAACGTTGCGCGCGCGGGTGTTTTATGGGTTCCTGTCACCTCGCCCAGGTCCAGAAGTTCCAACGGTTCCTCCTGCTGGGAGGCGTGGGAGACGGACGGGGGCGTCTCCAGTTCTTCCCGATGGGGGCGGATATTTCGGAATCGCATGGCCCTTCCCTCCTTCTCTATTACCGATATTCCTTGAGTTCATCCATCAGTTGTTGACGCGCCTTGAACAGGTGCCACGAGACGGTTTTCTCGGCGATGCCGAGCACTTCGCCCGCCTCGCGGTGTGAGAGTCCCTGGAACAAAACGAGCGTGACGACGAGGCGCTGGCGCAGGGGCAGAGTTTCCATCGCCAGCCGAAAGGCGCGCAGGGTCTCTTTTCCCTCGAGGATGCGTCGCGGTCCCGGCTTGGGATCGGGCAGGGCGAAACCCTGTTCCTCGTCGTCGAGGGCCACGTCGCTGGGCCGCGCTCCCGGCCGCCGTTGCCGTCTTTTCAAAGCGACCAGACTCTGGTTCACCACAATGCGGTAGAGCCATGTGGAAAATCGGGACGCCAGACGGAATTGGGGCAAGGCCCGGAAAACACGCAGCCAGACCTCCTGCGCCACGTCGTCGGCCTCGGCTTCGTTTCCCAGCAAACGCCAAGCGGTGGCGAATACATTGGGCTGGTGCAGGCGCGCCAGCGTTTCAAACGCGTCCAGATCGCCCTGCTGGGCGGCCACGATGCACTTTTCTTCCGGGGTGACAGCGTCCATGTTCACTTCTACGGGCCACGAGAATTCCCGGTCGGCTGTGGGCGCAGAGGACGGGTCCGGCGCCGGGACTCGATCCGGTCGGGACTCTACTTTACAGGCCGTAACTTGTCTTTTGTCAACGAGTATTTCGGGTTGCCGGGGTGTTTCTTCACCCACCCCGGGTTCGCTCACCCCGAAGAAAAGGGACTCGGCACGGACGCTCATCTCAGGAGGCCTCCCGGAGATTAGACCGCCTGGGAAGCCATTTCTTGGCAAAAAAATGAAAATTTTTCTCGGACAAATGAAAACGGGCGGGTGGCGGGGAGGCGTACCTGACCAGAAAGAAAGAACGCAAAGGGGGAAAGAAGCAATGAGATCCGCCCGTTCCCGTGTTTTTTTGCTTGGATTGCGATTCAAATCACTCTGGCTCAAAAATCTCATTTTCTGTGTGTTACTTGTGTGGGAACCGACTTCTGACTTGCCTGCCACGTCCGGTTGCGGTATGGTTTGTTCGGTCGAAGTTCTCCAGAGTCAAGGGTCTTTGATCTATCCAGATTATTCCGGTACGGGTTCCGGGCTTGAAAAGGGAGTGAGACGATGGAACGGAAAATCGCGGTGGTCGGCTTGGGGTATGTGGGATTGCCATTGGCGGTCGCTTTTGGCAAGCAGGCGCACGTGATCGGCTTTGACGTGAAAGAGGCGCGGGTGGCCGAACTGCAACGCCACGAGGACCGCACCAACGAAGTCGAGCCGGAAGACCTGCGCCAGTCCGACGTTGCCTATTCGTCTGATCCCGCGATCCTGAAACAAGCCGATTTCTTCATCATCGCCGTTCCGACGCCGATCGATCAGGCGAACCTGCCCGACCTTTCCCCGCTCGACAAGGCAAGCCGCGCCGTCGGTCCCCACCTGAAAAAAGGGGACATCGTCGTGTTCGAGTCCACCGTTTACCCCGGCGTGACCGAGGATTTCTGCGCGCCGATCCTCGAAGAAACTTCGGGTCTGCGCTGCGGCGAGGATTTCTTTCTGGGTTATTCGCCCGAGCGCATCAATCCCGGCGACAAGGTTCACACCCTCGAAAACATCGTCAAGATCGTGTCGGGCCAGACGCCCGAGGTTCTGGACATCGTCGCGGCGGTTTACGAACTCGTGGTCAAGGCGGGAGTCCATCGCGCCGCCACGATCAAGACCGCCGAGGCCGCCAAGGTGATCGAGAACACGCAGCGCGACCTGAACATCGCCCTCATCAACGAACTCTCGATGATTTTCGACCGGATGGGGATCGACACGCTCAGTGTGCTCGAAGCCGCCGGAACCAAGTGGAATTTTCTGAACTTTCGCCCGGGTCTCGTCGGGGGACACTGTATCGGCGTGGACCCGTACTACCTGACCTACAAGGCCTCCGAACTGGGGTACCACCCGCAGGTGATTCTGGCCGGGCGCCGCATCAACGACGGCATGGGCAAGGTCGTGGCCGAAAAGACCATCAAACTCCTCGCGCAGGCGGGCATCAACCCCCACGGCGCGCGCGTGGGCGTGCTGGGTTTGACTTTCAAGGAGGACGTGCCCGATCTGCGCAACACGCGCGTGGTGGACATCCTCAAGGAACTGGGTGAATACAAGGTCAACGCGCTGGTCCACGACCCCACGGCGGACCCGGCCGAGGCCAAGCGTTACTACGGCGTGACGCTGCACGACGAGAAAGAATTGAAGAATCTGGACGCTGTCATCCTGGCCGTCAAGCACCAGGAATACGCCCAGAAAGGCGCCGCATGGATTCGCAGCCTTCTGCGCGACGGCGGTATCGTCGTGGACATCAAAGGCCTCTACTCGAAAGTCGATTTCCCCACGGCGACGTACTGGCGGTTGTAGTCTCTCTTCTGAAACAGGGGCGAGGGCTGTTTTTCGATGCCACAAAGTTTTGCAGTGGGAAAAAGATGAAAACCATGAAATGGTCCCTGACATTCTTCTGGTTTCTTCTGACCGTTAGTTCTTTGTATGCGGATGGATTACAGTTTGACGGGGATCGATACGCTGGAGCCGTGGTGGTCCTGGAGATGACTCCAGACCAGAAAAAGTCGGAAGACAAGATAGACTTGACTGAAGATCAGATCGAAACAATCTTTGAAGCCACCGGCAAGAAAATCAAATGGCTTTACAAAATGGATGTTAAATCGGCAAAAGAGGGGTGTACCTGAGAGCGCCTGAATGAAGGGATTCTCTATGGCGATTACCTGGTGGTGCCCCTGTGCCTTGTTGGAAACGATACCAGCGAGCGATCATTTGATGAGTACCCCAAAAAATATTACAACTACGAGATTCCCCCTTCTTCCATTTCAAAGAAAATCGTTCTTGGGATATTGGGGCTTTTTCTGATCGCAGGTGGTTGGGGTGTGCATTCTTTCAGAAAACGATTGCGTACCTTGTTGTCCGATCCGAACGACAGAAAAAGTACTTGAAACCGTATTGGGTATTGTCTTGAAGTTGGAAGCAGGGGAAAGATGAATCAGAATTCCTGATGAAAAGAACCCGCACAGGGATTTCTGTCCGGGTTCTTTTTGCAGGGTATTTCTTGATTGCAGGGGATACCTGATTTATTGTTGTTCGGGTTGGTTTCCGCCGATTGTGATTTTCCCATTACAAGTACACGGGGAGGACTGTATGGAGACCGGGAGCACGGCGAAACAGGGAGGACTTAAGATTTTGCGGCGTTGGGCCTGGCGTCTTGCCCTGGGTGGGGTGGGGTTGGTTTTGCTTGTCGGTTTGTCCGGCGTCCTCTACCAGGCGCTTTCCAGCGCTTACGATGCGCGCCGATTTCCGCCGCCGGGAAAATTGATTGATATCGGCGGGTACAAACTCCACCTCAACGAGACGGGAGAGGGAGCGCCCACGGTGGTTCTTGATGCCGGAATGGGGGACAGTTGTTTGTATTGGCATCTGGTTCAATCCGATGTCTCCAAAGTGGCGCGTGTCTGTTCCTACGACCGAGCCGGACTTGGCTGGAGCGACCTCAGTCCCCTGCCGCGGACCAGCCGCAACATCGCTCAGGAATTGCACACGCTGTTGACGAAGGCGGGCATTCCCGGCCCGTATATTCTGGTGGGTCACTCCTTTGGTGGACTCACGGTTCGCGCCTTTGCCCAGCAGTACCCGGACGAGGTGGCCGGGTTGGTTCTGGTGGATTCCGTTCATGAAGATTATGTGAAGAGCATGCCGGAGTCCATGCGGCGTCCGTTCCTGAATTATCCCTATCAATTGGCTTTCATGAAAAATTGGGCGCCCCTGGGTCTTCCCCGTCTTCTCTATGTCAAACTCTATCCCGAGCTTCCCCCGGAACTTCAACCCATTGACCTGGCGTTGCGGTCGCGGACGTCTTACATGAAAGCGCGTTACGACGATGAGGTTTCGTTTCAGAAAGACTCGGCCGGGATGAAGGCCGGGGAACCGATTCCGCAGGCGCCATTGATCGTCCTGACTGCGAGCGACCGGGGAACTCTGTGGGAGAATACTTCCCCCGAGGACTTTCAGCGCTGGAAAGACCAGTGGTTCGAACATCAGAATGCACTGGCGGCGCTGAGCGCCAACAGCCTCCACGTCACGGTGGACAGCACGCACCTCATTCCCCTCGAACGCCCCGACGCCGTGAGCAAAGCCATTCTGGAGGTTGTGGCGGCAGTAAGAGAACAGAGGCCCATGAAAGCGTATGGTGAGTGAAAAGGATGCTTCCGCAGCGGTTACTGTTTCAGAACCGCGTGTTTTGCACCGATGATCGCCCTGCAGGCGTGTATATTCTGACATTCAAATACTTGAAACAGGGACCAGGACATGAAATTCATTCGAGGGCTTATCACTCTGTTGATTCTGGGGGCGCTTGTCGGACCCGTCGCTGCGGAAAACCGCGCCACCCGGCTTTGGCCGCAGATTACCGAGGGTGTTTACAACCACGCCAATGTACTCGCCATGAAATGCGAAGTGGCCGCAGACGGTCTCACTGTGACGGATACCGCGTGGGACTCCTACCAGGTGCCGGGCTGCGGCAAACGCTGGACCCTGAACATGGGAGTGCCCATGGAGGGGCCACTCAAGAACTACACGTTCCCGCGTGAATTGAGCGGATTGCCGGTCAATCTGACCGTCGAGTTTTACAATCCCGACAAACCGTGGGAGGTGAAGGAAAACTACCAGGAGATTCTCCTCCTCGGCGGAGAGCAGAACATCGGTTTGCCGGAGTGGTTTCACATCCCGACACAACGGCTTGCCTATGACTTTGACGAGGGGGATTGGTTTCCCTCCGGCTGGACGCTCCCGCGCGGAAAGTTTGCCCTGTGGCAGGGAGCCGCGAAGGCGCGTCAACAGGACCGCAAGGGCAACAACCCGATGTACGATTTCGGGTTCACCCACGTTTCGCCCGTTGCCATGACCCATAATGGCTCCAGCGGCGACCGCGCGCGTCGAGCCCATCTTTTCGGCGATAACGAATGGATCCCCCACACCGGCGATCATTTTACCGCCGACCCGACCGATCCGAAAAACTGGAAGATCGAGCCGTTCCACCACCATGCCGAAAACTGCGCCATTATCATTCCCGACTTCGAGGCGCCCAACTGCCGCGTCTGGCAGGATCCTCAGTACGAGGCCTTTGCCAAACTCATCGGCGATGTCCGCGCCCGCCGGTCCGATGTTCTCATCGGATGCTGGGGCATTGGGGTGGTGCGGAGTTCCTTTCGAATTTTCGACTCGATCTGGGAAGGCAAACCCACCGGTGTGACGGATCTGACGGGCGCAAAACAGTGGCGCGACAAGTACGACAATCCCGCCGTTGATGTGGAACCGGTTTTCCAGCGTTGCAACCTCAACTTCGGCAATCCATCGGTCTATTGGATCAACAACTCGAAGCCTTCGCAGCTCTATGCGTTCTTGCAGGAATGGGAGCAGGGAAAACGGGCCTGTCCGCAGACGCCGAATGTTCTTTCGACCTGGATTCAGGTGGAATTCGTGGACGGTTATCCGCTTTCCCAGTACCGCTTCACCGACTCGACCGGCAAAACGCGACTCGAGGATCTCAAGCACCAGGCGCCGGCGTCAGCTACCTACGCGCTGTCCCTGTTTGGTCACTGTGTGATGGATGGCTTGCAGTGCTGGGAAGTCGGGACCCGGTATTCCGAGGAACTGCAGGACTATTCCGACTGGCGCGTCGGTGAGCCAATTGTCAAGCGGACGATTAACGGTGTGGAAACCCCGCTCAACTACTACCTGAAATACTTCGGCTTCTACAATTTCCACGTGCTCGGCATGTGGCAGGCGAGCCAGAACAAGGACATTATCGAGGCCGAGACTCCCTGGGAGATGCCCGAGATTTACACCTTGACCCACGCCACCTGGCGCGTTGGCGACGAACGCTACCCGAGTTATGTGAACTATTACAAGGAGCCTCTTGCTCGCGTTAAACTTTCGGCTGACGGAAAAACGCTCCTCGTTGTGGCATGCAATCCCCACAACAAGGGTCTGCAAACGGTCCGCATCCGGCGTCCCGGAGTTGCGAAAGAGTTCGAGTTCAATCTGGTTGGGGACTATCCCATCATCCGGCGTTTCCCCTGTCCGCCTTCGCCGGCGGGTCAGGGGAAGTAGTCTCGCTCAGTGGCGAGTGGAGTGACGTTGGGCCGGTGTGAGGGCAACGGTTGCGGGCCAGTGGCGGGGGAGAACCTCTGCCCCTGGCCTGTCTTTTAAACCAGGGGAGATTCAGAATTCCACCGGGCAAGGAGGAGTCTGATCTGCCGGCCCTTGTGCGGTTTTATTTCGCCTCGCGTATCCCCTGCGTGATGAAGTTGAGCGCGTCGGGGAGCGCCTGACGCCAGTAATCCCACGTGTGCGCGCCGTTTTTCACGCGGTATTCGTGGGGGATGCCAACCTCGCACATGGCGATGTGCAGGGCCGCGTTACCGGTCGTGAGAAAATCGTCATCGCCGCAGTCGAGGAAGAAGCGAACCGCTTTTTTCCGATCCTCGGGCAGCGCTTTCACGAGATGGAAGACGCTGTTCCGTTTCCAGAAATCGGTGATGCGGTTGTCGCCTTCTTTGATACCTCTAAGCACGGTCTTGTAGCGATCGTCAAAGTCCTTGAAGGGGCATTTTGTTGATCTCTTCGTCGGTGCGGATGCCCGCGCTCATGGCGTAACAGCTCTGAAACATTTCCGGGCGGTGCAGCGAATAGAGCAGGCTGCCGAAGCCGCCCATCGAAAGGCCGGCAACGGAACGGTTCTTCTTGTCGGTCAGGCAGCGGTAGTTCTTCTCGATGTGCGGGATCAGTTCCTGGAAAAAGAAGTCCTCGAATGGGTAGTTACCCTGTGCCTGGTTCATGTAGAAGGTGACCTCGGCATCCGGCGTAACGACGATCATGGGTTCAGTCAGCCCACTGACAATTCCGGCATCCATAATGGCTTGCAGGTTGCCCTTGCGTGCCCAGGCCATGCTGTCATCGCCTCGGCCGTGCAGCAGATAGAGGACCGGGTAGTTTTTCTTCGACGTTTCGTAGTCCGGCGGCAGGTAGATCGTGAACTTTTTGTCTTTCTTCAGGATCGCGCTCGGGAACGAGAGGTCTTCCAGAACCTTGCTTGCCGTGGCGGGTGTCGTCGCGGGGACCGCCAGACTGGTCAGGGTCTGCTTGAGCTGGGCCTGTTCTTCCTTGTTTTCTGGCAAAGCGTTTTTCTGCAGGGCCGGGAGCAGTTTTTCCCAGACCAGATTGATCTCCGCCTGCATGTCGCGCGTATCCGCCGTGATCGCCACGACGGCGTCCTGTTCCGGCAGGACGATGCAGAACTGGCCATTCGCGCCGTCGCCCCGATAGGCGCCCTGGGTGCAACGCCAGAACTGGAAACCGTAGCCCTGCTGCCATTCGCTCTTCTCATCCGCATCTGTTTCCGAAGCGTTTGACACCTGTTTGTCGGTGGCCTGCTCGACCCAGGAAGCGGGGACGATCTGCTTGCCGTTCCATTTTCCCTTCTGGAGATAGAGTTGCCCGAACTTCGCAATGTCTTCCGTGCGAACCCGCAACCCCCAACCGCCATACGAGTTGCCCTGCGGGCTGGCGGGCCACTCCGGGTTCTCGATGCCAAGCGGCTCGAACAGGCGCGGGCGCAGGTAGTCGAGCACGGGCTGGCCGGTGGCTTTGGTGACGATGGCCGAGAGCATGTGGGTGCCCGGTGTGTTGTACTTGAAATGGGTTCCCGGTTTGTGCGGGACCGGATGCGCCAGAAAGGTCTTCACCCACGGCTCGCTTTCCTTGAACTCCACTTCCACCTCGTGTCCGCAGGACATGGTCAACAGGTCGCGCACGCGCATGGCCTTGAGATTTTCGGAGGGTTCCGCCGGCGCGTATTCCGGGAAGAACTTCAGGACCGGGTCGTCCAGTTTCAGTTTTCCCTCTTCGATGGCCAGTCCCACGGCGGTCGAGGTGAAACTTTTGCTCAGGGAGTGGAGCACATGCGGTTTATCGGCCGCTTCGGGCTTCCACCACCCTTCCGCGACCACCTGCCCGTGGCGCACGAGCATGAAACTGTGCATCGTGTTGACCTGCTGATCGGTCGCCTCGACGAAGGCCCGAATGCCCGCGGAGGAAACGCCCTGCGCTTCCGGAGCACTCCGGGGGAGAGCGGAGGAGACCGCTGTTTCTTTCCGGATGTCCTTTTCGTCCGGTTTGTCATCGGCAAGGGCGCCCAAGGAGGGCAAGAGGATCACGAATGCTGAGAAGAAAGCAAGGGACGACAACCGCATACGCTGCATGTTTGTTCTCCAAGTCGGGTATCGGATGGCAACGGCTCACGGGAAAATGGAACCCCATAACCGGAGTTGTAATGGACTCCGGAGATCTTCACAAGAAAAAACGTTGGAGCGGTCTTTTTGACAGAATCGCATAATCAAGGGACATCCGCATCCAGAGTCGCGTCGGGGGAAGTTCGAAGAGGAGATTGCCGATCGGCCCGCATCAAATCCGATTTCGCATGATTGTCGTTTCCAAAGAGGAGGGGCTTCTCTATAATTGCGTTCAGAATCGCGTGAAGGCTCATTAGACGGGAGGATACGATGTCACAGAAATCCATGTTTATGCTCGCAATGGTTCTTGGCTCGACGATCGGCGGCTACTTGCCCAGTCTGCTGGGCGCCGATTCCTTTTCCATGACCTCCCTGTTTGGAAGCCTTGTGGGCGGTGTACTGGGTATCTGGCTGGTTTACAAACTCGTGAACTGAATCTGCTATGGGAGAATCGGATGTTTCCCGTTTCCAAAGAGGTGGAATATCCCTATAATCGCGCTCAGAATTGTGTAAAGACCCATTGAGCGGGACAAAGAGCGCGCCCGCCGAAAGAAATCGCAATATGGAAACGATTCGGGTGAAAAGTTGGAGAGAGGGACGAGGGGTGTCCCGCTTGTGGATTTTGGGAGTGTGTCTGGTGGGAGTGTACGCCAGTTTGTCGGGTTTCAACGTGGCGCAAGCCGCGGAACCGGTACCGGTTCAAACGGCAGGCGCGACTGCGCCGTCCGTGGCGCGGGTGGGCATGAATCTCTCCGGCCCGGCGGATTACAACACCGAACAGCCGTTTGTGGACGTCTTCCGTTTCTCGCGTCCGTGGATCAGCCAGAAGGACGGCAGCCCTTGGGGTCAGGGACCAGCCCTCGATCTGGATGAGCACGGGTGGGTCAAACGGTTGGAGGCGGGGTGCAGCGCGGAGACGATCGTGTGTACGATCGAAGGCGGACACTACCCCTCAGGGCGCTATACCGTGCTTTACGAAGGGGAAGGAAAATTAGCCGCGAGCAATGCGGGGACGGTTGTCTCACAGGAGGCGGGGCGCCTGGTTCTCGATGTGGATGCGAAGAAGGGGTCCATCTTCCTGAAGATTCGGGAGACGAATCCGCAGAACTACGTGCGGAACATCCGTGTGCTGATGCCGGGCTTTGAAGATTCGTACCAGACCAACCCGTTTCATCCGGCGTTTCTCAAACGCTGGCAGGGGATGGCCTGCCTGCGATTTATGGACTGGATGGAGACGAACAACTCAAAAATCCGCGAGTGGGCGGCCCGACCCAAGCCGCAGGACGCGACCTTCTCCGGCAAAGGAATAGCGGTCGAGGTGATGGTGGATCTGTGCAACCGTCTCAAGTCCGACGCCTGGTTCTGTATGCCGCATCAGGCTGACGACACGTATGTTCGCAACTTCGCCCAGGTGGTGAAAGATCGCCTGGACCCGAACCTGCGTGTCTATATCGAGTACTCGAATGAGGTCTGGAATTCGATGTTTCAACAGACGGACTACAGTATCCAGAAAGGCAAGGAACTGGGTTTGGGCGCGCCGGAACGCCCGTGGGAGGGCGGGGGGATGTACTACGCCCGGCGTTCCGTCGAGATCTTCAAGATCTGGGAAGAGGTGTTGGGCGGGCGCGACCGGATGGTGCGCGTGCTGGCCTGGCAGGCCGGGAACACGTGGTGGATGGAGAATATCCTGTTGTCCGATCCCAACACTGCGCCGCAGGTGGATGCCCTGGCGATCGCGCCCTACCTGGGACTGAGTGTGCCGCAGGAAGGCGACGACCTGACGGCGGCCATTGTGAGCGGATGGAGTCTGGAGCAACTGTTCGAGCATCTGAACAAGGTCGTACTACCCGTCTCCCTCAAGGCCATTCAAGACACGCAGGGTGTCGCGAAGAAGCATGGCTTTCAGATGCTGGCTTACGAAGGGGGACAGCACCTGGTCGGAGTGGCGGGTGGCGAAAACAACGAGACGCTCACGCGGCTTTTTCACGCCGCCAATGCCGATCCGCGCATGGGCCAGATCTATGACGCCTACTATCGGACCTGGGACGAATCCGGTGGCGGCCTGTTCTGCTATTTTGCCTCCGTCGGCAGTTGGAGTAAATGGGGATCCTGGGGAATCTTTCAGTATGCCGATGAGAATCCAGCCCAGTCGTCCAAGTTCATGGCGACCCTGCGATGGGCAAAAGCCTGCGGACAAAAGGTGAATCTTCCAGAGAAAACGGGTTCGACACCGGGTGTCTCTGTTTTTTGAAACGCGGGACACACTCGGGGGTGTGGGGAGCGCGGAGAAGGGATATCGTCCGATTACCGCATCGGAGAAAACTTCGATACGGATTTTCCCCGATTCGATCTCGATGACTCGGTGACCCCTTGGGGATGCAGGCGATTTCTCATGACTGGGAGAAAATAGGATCAACACTTTGTTATTTTCAGGGACAGGCCAATCAGGAATCTTTTTTTGAGAAACACGCTAGCCTTGTTTTGCGCTGGACGATGAAAAGCGCCCCAGCGGGGCGAAGGCAAGTTGTGATGTCTGCAGATCGATCGGAAAATCAGATATTCGGTCCGGCTTTTTTCATGACCACATCGAATCGCTTCGGCGCTAGCGGAATGGGTTCCCCCTCAGGTCTATCCCCCTCCCCTTCAGAGTAAAAATAATCAAAACCTTCTTTCGCCACGTGGACGAAATTCACCCAAGGTGTTTCCAGCGAGCACTCGTATTGCCCCTGCGCGTTTGTTTGGGTTATTTTATATTCACGGTAATCTATATCCGTGTTGGCATTATTACGATACGCGTAACCAATTTTTACCTCTGCATCGTCGATCAGTTTTCCGTTCTCATCCGTTACGGTTCCCTGAACTTTGAAATTGTCCTTCTTTAGGGAGGTCACGAAATCCACGTTCAAACCCGGGCATTTCTTGTCCACATCAAACTCGTCGATGCGATCGTCCACCCATTCCTTATCGCGCCCGGTCCGGGTACGCAGCCAGATCCCTTCAACGCCCAAGTGGATTGAAGTGCCTGGATTCACATGGGCAAACCGATACTTCCCCGTCGCATCTGTCTGGGTGACTTGCTCACAGGCTTCCCCGCCGTAGCCGGTGTGGGTATCCGCGTGAAAGTCATTCAGAACGGTCACTTTGACGCCGGCAAGGGCCTTGCCCTCCAGGTCGGAAACGATTCCCTGAACCGGAATGCCCGGCACGAGTTGTAGGGTTACGCTGGTCGGGCACTGATGTTCGGAATTGGGGCTTTCCTTTTTCTCATATTCGTCAGCTTCGGGTACCCAGAATTCAGGACCGATGGCCCCTGCGTGTTTTGAGGACGGGGGAATATAGAAATGATACCGGCCGTTTCTGTAGTACTTTATGGTGGGTGCTGTTTGGGTATTTTTGTCATTCTTCGACTTGTTTCCCGAGAGAGTCTCCGTTGTATCCCCTCCAGGCAGGTCGGATTTCTGGAACTTTGCCGCAAAGCATCCCTTCTGGTTTGTGGTGGCGCTCCATTTTTTTGTTTTCAAAACATTGCTGCGGCTGGTACCGATCAGTTTAACCTCGATTCCGGCCGAAGGCTTTCCATCAAGTCCCAGAACCCGACCTTTTACCGTGTACCCCTCTGCGGCGCAAGAAAGACCGGGACCATTCAACGCGAACAGGAGGACCAGGGTTATTCCGATCAGGCAAGAACCGGGGCCGAAAAACCTGGATGGCGGGGCAAACAAACTGGCACAACAAAACATCGGTGTTCTCCTTTGAGAATTCGAAAACTGAAAAGACTCATGGCCTTAACGGCCACGGCATACTACGAAAAGGCGGATTAAGCAAGGACTACACAGAAAATCAGAGAGAGGAAACAACCTGTTTCTCATGAGCCAGAATGGTGCAAAGCAACAATTGAGTGACTCGGGTCATGAACTCATAATCGAGCGTTTCAAAATCGAGGGACAACATCAAGAATACTTCTCTCCCTCCACTCAGAGGCTTTCGACCCCGTGGGAGGGGAAGAAGATCGCGCCCGAGCAGGGGACCGGGGGTTTCCACAAACGCCACGGATCCCGGCGGACGCCCCCTGCGCTCGTGATTCCGCATCTCATCGCGCGCAGATTTTCCACGTCCGCCGGAGCGTCTTGCCGGGCATTACTTCGGTTCGTTCTTTTCACTACCGATAAAGCGATAGATCGTCGCACCAAGCACACCCCCAACGATCGGGGCTACCCAGAAAAGCCAAAGCTGGGAAATCGCCCAGCCGCCAACAAACAAGGCCACACCCGTGCTGCGAGCGGGATTCACCGACGTGTTGGTGACCGGAATACTGATCAAATGGATCAAGGTGAGAGCCAGACCAATTGCAATGGGCGCGAAGCCTTGCGGCGCCCGCTTGTCCGTGGCGCCCATGATGATCAGCAGAAACATCAGGGTCATGACGATTTCAGAGACCAGACATGCGGTCAGGGAGTAACCATCGGGCGAATGCGCGCCATAGCCGTTGGAAGCAAACCCGGCTGCGACATCAAACCCCGTCTTCCCACTCGCAATAAGAAAAAGAGTTGCCGCTCCTGCGGCACCCCCGAGGACTTGAGCGATGATGTAAGGTCCGACGGCTTTTGTTTCAAAACGACCACCCGCCCACAGTCCCAGCGTGACAGCCGGGTTCAGATGACACCCTGAAATATGACCGATGGCGAACGCCATGGTCAAAACGGTCAGGCCAAAGGCCAGGGCTACTCCAAGCAGACCGATCCCCAAATCGGGGAAAGCGGCGGCCAAAACCGCGCTGCCGCACCCCCCCAGCACCAACCAGAATGTACCGATGAATTCCGCTCCCAAACGCTTCGGCATGGTAAACATCTTCGACTCTCCTTTCGGTTTCGAAAACAAGCGAACGATAATAATGTGTCCCATTACCTCAATGTCGGCATTGTCCTCCTGGCAATACCTAAGATCAATAAAATACCGCTGCACGTCGTTTCGTATATTGACACACAAGTCGGGCTATTATGAGACTGCGTGTCAGGAGGCTCTATTTATTCGCTAAAGACCGCTGTTGAAGAGCCAACGGCGAGTTTCCGTGAATTCTTCTGGTCTCTGAATGTTCCCACAAAACCTTGTTTGAAAATCACCCTTTGGGGTGATCCCAATCCGGCTGATTACCCATAAGTTTGTCTTTAACCGCTGTTTTTAGCGATTGCACGCCTTTTCGAGATTTCCTGCAGCCTCATCCTGCAAATTTTCGTTATCCCGTCATCTGTTTCAAAACGAGTAGCATTTAGCCATGTTCCGAGACGGACTATGGACAATGAGAAGTTCCGGATGGAATATCCGGATCTCTGAAATGTGACTAAAGATTATCAGAAAGAGGTTCGGTCGCTCCGAAAAAATGGGGGGCTCTCACCCCTCGGCGTTCTCTTGGGAAGCAGGAACACTTGTGTTTGGGGACAGACAGCGGAAGCCGCGTTCCAGCAGCGCCTGAATACCCGCAGCCAGAACGAGAATCGGAGCCCCGACAGAGAACGCGAAATAGGCCACGGCATAGAACATCCCGAGCAGGATGGATGTCCGATCCGCCAGATTACCCGATGGGGCGGTCCCACACACCACGGAGGTATAGTCGCGCAATCCCCACAGACTCAGTAAACCGAAAACGACCGCAATGGCAAGGGCTCGCAGGAGCAGTCCCGTCGGCGACAAAAAAGGCGCGAGCAGGGTTTGCTGGATCCGGTTCCGGGATGTGGGTTCTTTGGAGGGACAGGCTATCGTCATTGGGCTTTTCCTTTCCGGATCGTTTCCAGCACGGGCCCGGTCGTGGCAGCGTAAAGCAGAACCGCGTCGCCCACTTGGTTGCTGGCGCAGAACCGGAGGGTGTCCTCCTGCTCGACCGGAAAAGCGGCAAAATGCAGCGAAGTCAGCAGCGCGCTCAGGTAGGGCCGATCGCCGAAGGTCGCTGCGCCCAGAAACGCCTGTCCGCTCGAACCCGCGCTCGCTTCCAGCACGGGCACGATGGGCCCCGAATCCACATCCGGCTTCCCCTTCCACTCTCTGGGCCACTCGCGGGCATAGCCGAACCCCGCCACGGTCACTCCCATCGCTTTGTGCGCCCGATCGTACTGGTCGCGCGCAAACTCCGGATCGATGAAATCCAAGAAGTGCGCCACCGTCCAGATGGACGATCCCTCCGGCCCATCCAGGAAAACCCCATCGGGAGTGAAACTGGAGACGAGCATTCCGGTCTCTCGATGGGTCAGTTTCTGCTTCGCCGTTTCTATCCATTGGCGAAAGAAGTCCGAGTGGTCGGTGCCGTCCAGATAGTCGCCGGTCTTCAGCGCGGCCAACGCCACTGCGTTGCAGAACATCCAACACTCCGTCGGGTAACTTTCGCCCGACAGGACGGGGCTTTTCTGCATGCGTTCGAGCTGGGTGTCAAGCCGCTCGCGCATCGGGGCGGCATACTCCACCTTCTCCTGCGCTACACGCCTCATCCCCATCATCAGAGCAATTTCTCCATCCACGAACAGACTGCGGTTGGGCGGTACCTGAAAGTCATTTCCTTTGGCGTAGTCCATCAGGAAGTAAAGGTGTCCCTTTTCTTCCTCGAGGCGTACCGTCTCGGCAATGATTTGGTCCGCCGCATCCAGGTACAAGGCGCTCGACTCCGGATCGCTTAGCGCCATGTTGGCCAGCGCCCAGACCAGAAAACTGCGTCCCATGAAATCCCACTCGGCATTGGTCCCGCGCATCTTGGCAATTTCGCGCTCCAAAAGTTCGGGCCGGGTCCACGCATCCAGATGCCGCTGAGCCACCTGACGTGTTTTCAAGCCCAGCCCCTGCTCCGGAAAGTAATCGCCGATCTTCTGCTGAAAGAAGACGTGCAAGCAGGAGAGCCAGATGGCCGAGGCCAATACCAGCGATCCCAATCCGATGGCCGTGCGTTTCAGTTTTCCGAGAAACATTAAACGTTCCTTTTCGGTCTTTGCGTATTCTGTTCTTTCTGCTGTTTTACTGTTTTACGTTTTTTCTATGCACCCTTTGAGACAAAGACGTGCCGGTTGTACAAAATCCCTATGCCGGCGGGGACGCCGACGGTACAGAACCGCGAAGCCCGTGGGGACACCCATGACACGAGACCGCTCAGCTAAAATAGATCAAACGGAACCGCCGGGGCGGAAGCGTTTGGGTTCGATGTCGTGCTTGCGCAGGCGCAGGCCCATGATGCGCTCGGTGAGACCGAGGGCGCGGGCGGCTTTGGCGCAGTTGCCGTGGGCGGATTTCAGGGCGTCTATGATCAGGTCACGCTCGATGTGGTTGAGCGTGTCCTCGAGCGTTTTCGACTGCTGCGTGCCGCTGTACTCGGCGGTCTGGAGCGTGGGGGGCAGGTGGTGGCCGTGGATGACGTCCTCGCGGCTCATGAGCATGGCGCGCTCGATGCAGTTTTCGAGCTCGCGCACGTTGCCCGGCCAGTGGTAGCTCATCATCATGTCAATGGCCGACGTGGAGATGCGCCGGATGTTCTTGCCGTGGATCTTGTTGTACTTTTCGACGAAGTGATCGGCCAGCTGCACGATGTCGCTGCGGCGCTCGCGCAGGGGGGGCAGGTGGATGGGGAAGACGTTCAGGCGGTAGTAGAGATCCTGGAGGAAGGCGCCGCGCTCCATGTGCTCTTCGAGGTTGCGGTTCGTGGCGGCGATGACGCGCACGTCGCACTTGATCGTTTCGGCGCCACCGACGCGCTCGAACTCGCGCTCCTGCAGGACGCGCAGGAACTTCACCTGCGTGGTGAGCGAGATGTAGCCGATTTCGTCCAGGAAGATCGTGCCGCCCGAGGCGAGCTCGAATCGTCCCTTGCGCTGCTGAATCGCGCCGGTGAACGCGCCCTTCTCGTGGCCGAAGAGTTCGCTTTCGATCACGCTTTCGGGCAGCGCCGCGCAGTTGACCTTGATGTACGGCTTGCCGCAGCGCAGGCTGTTGAGGTGGATGGCGTGCGCGACGAGTTCCTTGCCTGTCCCGCTTTCGCCCCGGATGAGGACCGTGGCGTTGCTCTTCGAGACCTGCTCGATGAGGCCGATCACCCCGTCCATTTCGGCGGAACTGCCGATCAGGTTGGGCGGACGGAAACGCCCGGGCAGGGGACCCTGGAGGGCCAGATTCTCTTCGATGAGACGCCGCTGGCGCTCGCGGATTTCCTGACGCAGGCGCGTGGCCTGGGCCAGCATGGACGCCAGCACGGTGAGCAGGCGCACGTCGGCGTCGAGCACGTGGGGCGGCGCGGTGGGGCGGTCGAACCCGAGGGTACCGAGCACTTCCTGACCCAGTTTGATCGGCACGCAAATGAAGGCGATGTCGTGTTTGTGGTGGTCGTGGCGCGCGCGCGTTCGGTCGAGGAACTGCGGCTCTTCGGAAATTCGGGGGACAGCCACCGGCTGGCCGGTCTGGGCCACCTGGCCCGTGATCCCCTCGCCGATCTTGTAGCGGCCCCGTTCCTGCTGGCTGTGGGTCAGCCCGTAGGCGGCCTCGATGGCGACCTCCGCGGTCATGCGGTCGCGCAGGGCCACGGCGCCGCGGATCATGGAGGTGTTCTCCACGATGGTGCGCAGTACGGGCTCGAGGATTTCGCTCAGGTCCACGCTGCTGTCGAGGATCTGGTTGATCTGCAGGATCAGTTGCAACTCCCGAACCTGCGTCCAGGCGGAGTCTTTCGCTTCGTCGGTCATGCCGATTCCTCTCTTCAGGGGTCGGGGCCGTGTCGGCCAAAACCCTACTGAAATGTAGGATAGGGAAATGGAGTGAAATGCGCAAGCGCTGATTTAGAAAAGAAAATGGAAAGCAGGCGGGGATCCAGTTCCGTGATTGCCTCCGTCCGATTCCAGAAAATCAGCGAAAAATCCAGATTCTCACAAAATACGGCGCCAATCAATGGGTCCACTCAATGCCACAGGCCCTACATTTTTGTATGTCAATTCCCCGGAGAACCCTATTGCCTTCGCGTTTTCTCCCACAGATCACCCACCACGCACCTGTTTTGGAAAGGAAAGGAGGTTCCAGAAAAGCAGAACTCCTGGCGCGGCGAAGCCGCAACCCTCTCTGCAAGGGACAAACCCGTGTGTTCGCCTGCGCGTGTGCGATTGAAATGGTTCATACTTGTCATATCATTTCGCTTGATGGGAATCCTCTCTCGCACTTTTGGACTGATCTTTGGGTAATTCTTTGAAAACCTTCGGCAAGGTATTCCGTATCAACTGATCAACATACTTGAAGTATGGGATGGCATTGGCACTGGCGTTCTGCCACATGGCTTCTCCAAAGATAAACGGGAATTCACACACAGGAACTTCGTTGGGACCTTCAATTTCGTTGTTACTGAAATTGAATACAGTGACAGGAACAGTCTGGTCACCAAACATCCTCTGCATATCTGCATGAAAAAAAGCATTGCGGAATCGTTCCCGGTACTCGTGCAGCGTCTTTTTCGTCTCTTCGTCAATCAGGTTCTGAGCACAGGCAGTATTGATGGTATTATGGAGATTCATTTGCATGTACTTTTTTCCGCGACTTGAGAGGAAACCGAAAGGTTGACTTAAGATGTCTTCAGACTTCTCAGAGTTTTTCCCCGGGCTGCTGTTCGAATAATCAAGCGCGAGTTTCAGGAAAGCCTCAAGCCGAACATTTGTCAGACAAATGCCGCCCTGACTGAGTCCTTGCAGGATACAGAGCCCCGCCTCGACTCTCAGCATCTGCAGTTCGGGAAGATCGTATTTTACACCAAGTTGCTCCTCAATCTGGGCGTAGTTTTCTCGCACCTGTTGAGACCATTCCGAAAAGGCTGATTTTGTCCTCTCATCCAATGCGATCTCAAAGTCAAAAAAAACTCTTGCCATCCGCCTTCTCCTGTATTATATTTCGTTATGTGGCGAAATATAGGAGGATTCAATGCGCCCGTTTCTCTCCCTCACCAAAGCTCTCTCCGACGAAAGCCGCGTACGCGCGTTGATGGCGCTGTGCGAACGCGAGCGGTGCGTTTGCGAGATCATCGAACTGCTCGATCTGGCCCCCTCGACCGTCTCGAAGCACATGTCCATTCTGGCGCAGGCGGGGCTGATCGAGTGCCGCAAGGAGGGACGGTGGCACTACTTTCGCCAGGCGGGCGCGGAGGCGCCTCCCCTTGTTCGCGCAACACTCGAATGGGTCCAGTCGTGCCTGAAAGACAGCAAGATTGCCGAACAGGATCGCAAGCGGCTCCGGAAAATCTGTCCGGGTGGACAGACGGAACCGACCGGTTCCTGCGGGAAGAAATAAAGAACAGGAGACGCGAAATGGAGAAGAAGACCGACTCTCTGGAACAGGAAAAGATTCGTGAAGCCGTACGCGAAGGGTACAGCCAGATCGCAAAGTCGTCGTCCTGCGGATGCGGAACCGGCGGGACGGGCGTCTGCTGCGGTTCGGAATCGTCCGCCGCGCAGGTGGCCCAGGCGGTCGGCTACAGCGAGGCGGAACTGGCCACCTTGCCCGACGGGGCCAACATGGGGCTGTCGTGCGGCAACCCGACGGCGGTTGCGTCGCTCCAACCGGGTGAGGTCGTTCTGGATCTCGGGAGTGGCGGCGGGTTCGATGTCTTCATCGCCGGACAGAAGATCGGCCCGACCGGACGCGTCATCGGGGTGGACATGACCCCGGACATGGTGGTCAAAGCTCGACGCAACACGGCGGCCTACCGCGAGCGGACCGGGCTGGACAACGTCGAGTTTCGTCTGGGCGAGATCGAGCACCTGCCCGTGGCCGACGCCAGCGTGGACGTGGTTATTTCCAATTGTGTATTGAACCTCTCGCCGGACAAACCCCAGGTCTGGAGCGAGATCGGGCGTGTGCTGAAACCGGGCGGACGGGTGGCCGTTTCGGACCTGGCGTTGCTCAAGCCGTTGCCGGATGAGGTGTTGCGGATGGTTGAGGCGTTGATCGGTTGTGTGGCGGGCGCCGTGCTGTTGGACGATACGCGCCAAATGGCGGAGGAAGCGGGTCTGACCGAGATCGCGCTGACCCCCAAAGCGGGATACGTGGACGCGATGGTGGACTGGAACGATCCGCTCTACCGCAAGATCATCGAACACTTGCCCGTCGGGACGAAGGCGGGAGACTACATCGCGAGCGTGGACGTGGTGGCGCGGAAGAATACCCGAGCAGCGGCCCCGTGTTGCGATTCAGCCATCGCGCCGGGAGAAAATCCGCCCAGCGCCTATACGCCGCAGGTGGCGGAACTGGTCGCCATCGGCGCGGCCATCGCCGCCAACTGTGAGCCGTGTTTTCGTTACCACTACGGTCAGGCGCGCCTGTTGAAGGTCTCGCGCGAGGATATGGCGCGGGCCGTGGCGATGGCGCAGTCGGTCAAGGAAGCGCCCGCCCGGGCGATTCTGGAGATGGCGGAGAAGCACCTGAAGACCAATACCTCGCGGGAAGAAGCGGGGGCGCCGCCTGCAGGGACGTGTTGCGGTTCCGCGGGTGAAGGCGGGTGCGGCTGCGGGCAATAGGTTGAGTTCGCGATGCTCTCTGTAGCCGTGGAACGCAAAGGCTCTAAAACACAGACCAAGGAGAATATCCATGTCGGGAAAAAAGAGGGTCCTCTTTCTCTGTACCGGGAATTCCTGTCGCAGTCAGATGGCCGAGGGGTGGGCGCGGGCGCTTCTGGAAAACCGGGTTGAGGCGTATTCCGCCGGGATCAAGACCCACGGCCTCAACCCGCGCGCCGTCCAGGTCATGGCCGAGGCGGGGGTGGACATTTCGGCGCACCGCTCGAAACTGCTCCGCGACCTGCCAGGTATCCAGTTCGACTGCGTGGTGACGGTCTGCGGCCACGCGAATGAAAACTGCCCCTTTTTCCCCGGAAAAACGCGGGTTGTTCATGTCGGATTCGACGATCCGCCCAAGTTGGCCGAAGGGGCGCGAACCGAAGAGGAAGCGCTTGGCCATTATCGCCGCGTGCGCGATGAAATCCGGGACTTTGTTTTGAACAAACTACCATCCCTCGTGGATCTCGAAAGTCGGCCTTCATAAGACCGAATCCATCGAGACTCACGCAAACCCGGACAATTACAGCCGTTACGAGGACAAACCGTTTGGAATCAGGAGGACTCAAGACTCCCGGAGGGTAAATTCCGGGAAGAGAAGAAAGGCGTCGGAAGAAAGAGAAATGCGGGAGAAAGCGCCAACGGCGCGATCTATACCAGCCTGGGGCATCGCCCCAGGAAACCGATTGGTTCTTCCTGCAAGGGCTGAAAGCCCGCTCTATTCAGCCGTTTGTCCCTTTTCATAGTTCGGGCCTTCAGCCCTGATGAAAAAAAGGGACACCTGTCCTGGGGCGACGCTTCGCTTGCCCCAGGCTGGTGTAAATCCGCGCCGTTGGCGCTCAACTGCAATTCTTGGATGAAAGGAACTCGTTCCGTGAACGCTTCAATGTCCAATCAATCCCGCAATACCAATCCGCCTCCAACGGCCTGCTGTCGGGCCGGAGTAGTCGGGCAGCTTTCCTTTCTGGATCGCTTTTTGACCTTATGGATCTTTCTGGCAATGGGTCTGGGAGTTGCCGTCGGCCACTTTATCCAAGGAACGGAGTCGTTCATCAATCGCTTCCAGGTGGGTACCACCAACATTCCCATCGCAATCGGCCTGATCCTGATGATGTATGCGCCGCTGGCCAAAGTACGCTACGAGGAACTGGGGGATGTCTTCACGAACTTCAGAGTGCTCGGCCTCTCGCTGCTTCAGAACTGGGTGATCGGTCCGATTCTCATGTTCGCCCTGGCCATCGTTTTTCTGCGCGGTTATCCCGAATACATGGTGGGTCTGATCATGATCGGTCTGGCCCGGTGCATCGCGATGGTGATTGTGTGGAACGATCTGGCCAAAGGCGATACGGAATACTGCGCCGGTCTGGTTGCGTTCAACAGCATCTTTCAGGTGTTGTTTTACAGCGTCTATGCCTGGTTCTTCATCACGGTGTTGCCCCCCCTCTTCGGTCTCAAGGGCAGCGTTGTGGATATCGGCATCGGGCAAATCGCCGAAAGCGTCTTTATCTATCTCGGCATTCCCTTCATCGCCGGCATGCTCACGCGCCTGATCCTGGTCAAGGCGAAAGGCAAGGAATGGTACCATCGCGTCTTCATCCCCCGGATCAGCCCCATGACACTTATCGCTCTGCTCTTCACCATTGTGGTCATGTTCAGCCTCAAGGGGAACCTGATTGTTCAGATTCCGATGGATGTGGTCCGGATCGCGATCCCGCTGTTGATCTACTTTGTGGTGATGTTTCTGGTCAGTTTCTGGATGAGCAAGAAGGCCGGCGCCAATTACGGCCAAAGCGCCACACTGTCGTTCACTGCGTCGAGTAACAACTTCGAGTTGGCTATTGCCGTGGCCGTGGCGGTCTTTGGAATCAATTCCGGTGTGGCGTTCGCGGCTGTCATCGGACCGCTTGTCGAGGTTCCGGTGTTGATCGGACTGGTAAATGTCGCGCTTTATTTCCGTAAACGCTTTTTTGCCAACTCTCCGCAGTGAAACGGTGTTGAAAACGGTAATCAAACCCGGCCGAAACTGGCAAAATGCGCCTTTATCCGGCAAACGGGAAGCGCGCCTTGACAATAATTATGCGGGCCTCTACCATAAAGGGGTTGTTTGGCCGTGGCCGCTCGCGGGCAGGTCTGGATTTCCCAGAATCCGATCTTTTCCCCGCGACGGAACTCCCCAGCCAAGACACGGCCCGGCGGCGTTCCCGGTAGTTCACGCGGGGAAGGGACGGGATCGCCACGGGCTGGTTCATCCCCTCAGGCGTGGCCACAGGCCACGCACAAGGCTTTTCCCCATTATGCATCCCTCTTACAGTTTTTCAAATGGCGCCCGTTCCGCGGATTTTTTTGAGCGGAATGACGCTCATTCCGGATTGTCCTCCGAGGAAAACGCCTCAGACGACCGGGTGGAACGTTTCGAATCCGGCCTGCACGAAGAGTGCGGCGTCGTGGGCATTTTCAACTGCCCCGAGGCAGCCAAACTCTCCTATCTGAGTTTGTACGCCCTCCAGCACCGCGGGCAGGAAAGCGCGGGCATCGCCGCCACCGACGGCGGGCCGATTCGCCTGCGGAAGCACAAAGGGCTGGTCGCCGACGTCTTTTCCGAACCGGATTTCGATTTTCTCAACGGACACATGGCCATCGGCCATGTGCGCTATTCCACCACCGGCGCCTCGCGGCCCGAGAACGCCCAGCCGCTCCTGGCCAACTACCACGGCGGCTCGATGGCCGTGGCTCACAACGGCAACCTGACCAATGCCGATGAGTTGCGCCGCAGAATCGAACAGTCCGGCGCGATCTTCCAGACCTCGACCGACAGCGAAATCCTTCTCCACCTCATTGCGCATGCGAAGACTTCGAACTTCCTCGAAGCGCTCCAGCTCACGCTCCTGCGCATCAAGGGCGCCTATTCGCTGGTCGTACTGCGGCCCGATAGTCTGGTCGCTGTGCGCGATCCGCACGGCATCCGGCCCCTGTGTCTGGGCCGGTTGGATCAGGGGTGGGTCGTCGCTTCGGAAACCTGCGCCTTCGACATTCTGGGCGCCACCTACGAGCGGGATATCGAACCGGGCGAAATCCTCGTTATAGACCAGGACGGCCTGCACAGCCAGAAACCCTTCGCTCAGAACCACCAGGTCTTCTGCGCGTTTGAGAACATCTATTTTTCGCGGCCCGACAGTCTGGCAACCCGTGACCGCAGTATTTACCAGATCCGGGTGGAACTGGGGATCGAGCTCTGCCGCGAGCACCCGGTCGAAGCCGACCTGGTCATCGGGGTGCCCGACTCGGCCATCCCCTGTGCCATCGGATACGCGCGCGAGGCCGGTCTCCCCTTTGAATTGGGCCTGATTCGCAACCATTACATCGGCCGCACGTTCATCGAGCCGAAACAGCAGATCCGCGACTTCGGCGCCAAAATCAAATACAACGCCGTGCGCGATGTGATCGAGGGGAAACGCGTTGTGGTGGTGGACGATTCCATCGTGCGGGGGACCACTTCGCGCAAGATCGTCAAGATGATTCGCGCCGCCGGCGCCCGCGAGGTTCACTTGCGTTCGAGCGCGCCGCCGTTGGCCCACCCCTGTTACTATGGCGTGGACATTCCCTCGTTTGAGGAACTCGTGGCGGCGCACATGAGCGTCGAAGAGATCAACAAGATGATCGGCAGCGACTCGCTCGGGTATCTCAGTATCGAGGGGCTGGTACGCGTAATGCCCAACGACGTGTCATACTGTCTGGCCTGTTTCGACGGGCAATACAAGGCGGGCCGTTCGGAAAATTTCACCAAGACGATGCTGGATCAGGGACAATCCTGCTGACTCCGACGCGAAATCGCGGATACTCTTTCGATTTAACTTCGGGATCTTTTGCCATCACATCCCATAGGAACGCAATTTATAAATCAGATTCCGCCGACTTATTCCCAGCAAATTGGCGGCGTGTGTCTTGTTACCACCGGTCTGTTGCAGCGCGTTCAGAATAGCCTTCTTCTGGATTTCCTCCATGTCGCCCGTCAACCCCTCGACCGGAAGCGTCTCGCCCGGGTTTACGTCCGTCGCACGCATGGGTTCAGGCAGATCATCGGGCAGAATCAAGGAGCCTCGCGCAATGATGGCGGCACGAATGACTGCGTTGCGCAGTTCGCGGACATTGCCGGGCCAAGGGTATTCCATCAGAGCGTGCTGAACCGCCGGCGAAAAACGCTTCTCGCGTACGCCCTGCCCCTGGAGGAAACGATCGGCCAGTGGCAGAATGTCGTCCCGACGTTCACGAAGTGGCGGAATATGCAGTGTGAAAAGATTGATCCGGTAGAGCAGGTCCTCGCGGAAACGTCCCTCCCGCACCTCATTTTCCAGCGCCCGGTTGGTGGCGGCGATGACGCGGGAATCCACCTTGATCTCCCTCGTTCCCCCGAGCCGCCGCAGGGTCTGTTCCTCGAGGACACGCAAAAGTTTGGGTTGCAGCGCCAGGGGCATCTCGCCAATCTCATCCAGCAGAAGCGTGCTGCCGGAAGCCTCCTCGAAACGGCCGGGCTTGGCCTGCACAGCCCCGGTGAAGGCTCCGCGCTCGTGCCCAAACAGCTCGCTTTCGATCATGTTTTCGGGTAACGCGGCGCAATTGACCGCCATAAACGGGTGACGGCTGCGCGTACTATGGTCATGGATAAACCGGGCCACCACTTCCTTACCCGTGCCGCTCTCCCCCAGAATAAGAACCGGCGCCTCTGTGGGCGCCACACGCAGGGCTTCGTGCAGGACACTGCGCATGGCATGGCTTTCGGCAATAATACCGGGGGGTAATTGAAGTTCCGGTTCGGAAGACCGCGTTGTCCCCCCGCGCTCTCTGTCCAGCGCCTCATCTACCGCAACGATCAGTTCGTCCAGATCCACCGGCTTTTCCAGATAATCGTGCGCCCCGTTTTTGATGGCCGTCACGGCGTCCCGTACGTCAATAAAGGCGGTCAACAAAATCACAACGAGTTGCGGATGTTCCTGTTTGATCGTCGAAAGAGCTTCCAGTCCGTTCATCTCGGGCATGCACACATCGAGCAGCAGGGCGTCCAGCGGCTGTGTACGAGACAGAGCGATGGCTCCGAGGCCATTTTCGGCCTCGACCACGGCATAATCGGCCGCCAGTAAGGCGTCTCGCAGAATCCGCCTCTGCTGGGCGTCATCATCTACAACGGCGATGAGCGGGAGACGGTCGGGTGCGCTCATGAACGACCGTCTCTTTCCTTACGCAAACCCACAATACGCACCGATGTGCCCTGGCCTGGGGAAGATTGGATATCGAGTTGCCAGCCGTGCGCTTCGGCGATTTGTCTAACGATCGCCAATCCCAATCCCGTGCCGCCCGGACGACGCGTGAAATAGGGTTCCGTCACACGCGGTAAATCCTCGGGTGCGATTCCAGAACCCGTATCCCGGATGCAAAGGGTTCCCTTCCCGGAATCACCCGAAAGATCCGGCAACAGAGCGATTTCTAGGGTATCACCCGATCGGCAGAAGGCCAAGGCGTTTGCCAGCAGATTGACCACAACCTGACGCAGCATATCGAGATCGGCCAGAATGCCGGTTGAGACCGCCAAAAGTTTGAGCGTCACCCCCTTGGATCGGGCCTCATCCTGAAAAAGCCCAACCAGATCGTCCAGTACGGAGGCGAGTGCGACGGTCTGGACCTTGGGCTCTGGCAAGCGCGAGTAGAGCAGAAAGGAATTGATCCGGCCTACCACCCGGTCCGCTTCATTGACGATCTGTTGGGCCTCGCGCCGCAGGTCCTGCCCGGCGCCAGGCCGGGTCAGCCACCCCTGTGCAAGACCTCGGATCAAGCTCAGGGGGTTCTTGGTCTCATGCGCCAGACCCGCTCCGAGGCGGGCCAACTCCTCCAGTCGCTTTTCCCGTTCGATTGCCAGGCTCAGATCCGCGCGCAGACGTCCCTGGCGCTGGATCAGCACAATCATCCCAAGCCCCAGAACAAAAACCATCAAGGCTGCAACCAGGGAAAGCGCAAAACGCCAGCGTTCTTTAGTCAGCGCCTGGTGATACTCCGCGTCATCCAGCAAAACAGCCAGCCAGATCGGCCCCTGATATGCCGCACGGATAGATTCGGACATCTGCCGCCCCCGCCCCCTGCCAAATCCGGGAGCGCTGGCGTGACCGTCTTCGTTCTCCTGGATCTGGCTCTGCTGCGCCATCAGAAGCCCACTGCTTGTCCACTCTGAGTCGGTCTTGAGTTTGAGCCGCTCGGGCAGTTTTCCACCACAGGCCAGCATCTGGCCATCCCGGTCGTAAATCCCCAATCCGATAATCCCCTGATTTCGGGCAGATTCCTCGACCAGCGACTGCACGTTCTGCTCAAATCCTCCGCCCATGCGGCGGTGAGAGCGCAGACTACTCTCGAGCGCCAGGAGAACCGTCCGGCCCCGAACGATCAAAACCCGGGCCTGCCCGTCACATTCCTTTTCATAGTTGAGCCATAATCCGGTCGTGATAATGCCGGCCATAAGCAAGGCAATCAGGGCACAGAGCAGATGGATTCGTCGGCAGAACATTCTCAGCAGATCCTCAACAGGCATCCCCGCCCGCTTTCTCTTTGTTCCATTCAGATTACGGCGCCCACGAGTAATGGTCAAAACCTATCTGAAAAAACCGTGCCGTTTCTTGAGACAATCATCCAGACCTCAGGAGTTCGGGATGGAGTCTCGGCCCAAATGCTCCTTACCAATGTTTTACCCGTGCTCCATAAAAGACATTGAGCAGTCAAGCCGCCGAATATCCTTTTGCTGGCGGCTTGACTGCCTTTCTTTCCGGCTTGGGCCAAGACTTCAACCCAAGCCCCACCCAGATAGGGTCACGTGTCCCATCCGTTGAGAGACCGCTCAGAATCAGCGCCCTTTACCCTTGCCTTTGGGACCCGTACCGTCACAGGTGCCCCCTCCCTGCTGACCACCCTTGCCTTTTCCCTGGCCACGACCGTAACCGGCGCCCGAGCCATCCTGGGCGCGGATACGCTTGCCGGTTCCATCACACTGGCCTTTGCCACGGCCCCAGCCCTGACCTTTGCCCGTTCCATCACACTGACCTTGACCGCCGGTCGGGCACTGTACGGACTGTCCCTTGCCGGCACTGCCGTTGTTTTGCGCGGAAACAGACGACACAAGCAACGATCCCGCCGCAACCATTGCGGCCAACCCGAGAATTTTAACCATGCGTTTCATGCTTTTCCTCCTGTTGAAAGTCTTCTCAGCGGCGCTAAACCGCATGACGAGTGTTATGGCAAGAGCTATGCCAACAAAAATGGCTGTTTCCCAAGGGAAAACCTCCGGATCGGGTGCGTGGCTATGCAGGAAAATCACAAGAGCGGGATCACCCTGCAAAGAATGCAGATTTGACCCAGACCTTCCCCCGGTTGGGTTATCTTGCTGCGCGGCAAACGGATTTCCCTCGATCCGCAAACGAGAGACTGCTCAAGGTATCGTCGGTGAAATCGGAAATCGGAAATGCCTTGAAAAACGGGCTGGTCCGGGATCATAGTGGGATATTCGGAACGGACAACAGGGTTCAGGCTCCATACCTGCTGGACGCGTGAGCGTAAACCGTAGAGTGTGTCGATGGGCCTACCTGGATCTAAGCCTTTGGGGGTGGAAAATTATGAAATATTCAATTTGGATCGTAATAGCAGCAACAATTCTGTCCCTGGAAGTGATGAATGTCCTGGCGATAGAAGAAGCGCCGTACAAAGTAGTCGAAAAAGAGAAGTCGTTCGAAATCCGGGACTATGAACCCTGCATTCTCGCCGAAACCGTCGTAGAAGGAGACCTTGAAGAGGCTGGAAACACGGCCTTCAACAGACTCTTTGGTTATATTTCAGGCAAGAACCGCGCAGAAGCCAAAGTGGCGATGACGGCGCCCGTCAGTCAAGAGGCAACAGGGGAAAAGATCGAGATGACCGCTCCCGTAGCTCAGCAGCGTGTTCAGGAACGATGGGCAGTCAGTTTCATGATGCCGACCTCGTACACCCTGGAAACACTTCCCCAGCCGGAGGATCCCAAAGTCACATTGCGTCAAGTTCCCGCTCGCCGAATGGCCACCGTGCGCTACTCCGGTCTCTGGAGTGAGAAAAGTTACCGTGAACACAAGTTGAAACTGGAGTCGTGGATCAAAGAAAAAGGACTTTCCCCTGTGGGGGAATCCGTCTGGGCCCGCTACAACCCGCCCTTCACCCCTTGGTTTCTGCGACGGAACGAGATTCAGATCCCGATAAAATCGGCGGCTGATATAGAAAAATCGGAGACGACTCAATAACACATCGGAGGCCGTGGTCATGCAATGTTTAGTCCAAATCATAATGACGCTGACAGTCTTTTCCCTCGGAGCGCTGAATGTCACAGCGACAGAAGAGTCCCCCTACAAAGTGGCCGATCGGATGAATCCGGTAAATGCTTCTTCATCGCCTCATACGGTCTCGCACACCCAGGCCCAGCCGTTCACCGTCGCCGCCTATTATTTTCCCAACTACCACCCGGACGATGTGCGCAACACCAAGAAATGGGGGCGTCCCTGGAGCGAATGGGAACTGGTTCGAGCCGCCACCCCGCGTTTTCCGGGCCATCTGCAACCCAACGTCCCCCTGTGGGGCGAAACCGACGAGTCGGACCCGAAAGCGATGGCACAAAAAATCGCCGCAGCGGCCGATCACGGTATCAGCGCCTTCATTTTCGACTGGTACTACTACGACGATGGCCCGTTTCTGAACAAAGGGCTGGATGAGGGTTTTCTGGGCGCTCCGAACAATCAACGCCTCAAGTTCGCCCTGATGTGGGCCAACCACGACTGGCTCGATATTTTCCCCTATACCCGCCCGGAACCGGCCAAACGACTCTATCCCGGCAAAATCAAGCCCGAGACCTTCGAGACGATCTGCCGACTTGTCATTGAGAAGTACTTCAAGCACCCGTCTTACTGGACTCTGGACGGCAAGCCCTATTTTTCGTTCTACGAACTCAACAAACTCACCGAGAGTTTCGGCAGTGTCGAAGCCACCCGCGCGGCGCTCGACCGCTTCCGCCAGATGGCCCGGGACGCCGGGCTGCCCGGCCTGCACCTGAACGCCGTGGTGTGGGGACAGCCGATCCTGCCCGGCGAGTCCACCCCGGTGGACGCCGCCGACCTGGTCAAGCGCCTCGGATTCGACAGCGTGACGTCCTATGTCTGGATCCACCATGTCCCCCTTAACGATCTGAAAACCGATTACGGGTGGGTTCAGCAGGAATACGGAAAATACTGGGAAAAAGCGCGCGGGATGTTCGGCGTGCCCTATTTCCCCAACGTCTCGATGGGGTGGGACTCCAGTCCCCGCACCAACCAGTCGCAGGAATTCGGTAACACGGGTTACCCCTTCACGAACACCATCTCCGGCAACACACCCGAGCGATTCCAGAATGCGCTGGCTGAGACAAAGAAAAAACTGATCGAGCAGAACGGCCCCCATGTCATCACCGTCAACTCGTGGAACGAATGGACTGAGGGAAGTTACCTGGAACCGGACGCGCGCAACGGCATGAAATACCTGGAGGCGGTCGAGGCGGTCTTCAAGGCAAAGGAAAAACCCACGGCGGAATGATCGGGTGAACAAAGCGGCCACAAAAAAGTTGAGCGCCACCGTACAAGACGAGTGGCGCTCAACTGCGCTTTCGATTTACCGAGACCCAGCCCGGAATGCTCCGGGCAGCGGATCAGTTGGTCTCGATCTGGAGCGATTCCTGTTTTGCCCCTCCCACCAGACCGCGCAATCTCAGGACGATTCCCGCCAGTTCCGTGGCCTGGGAGGAAAGTTCCTCGCTGGCCGAAGCCGCCTCTTCCGAACTGGCGGCAGACGACTGAGTGACCTGATCGAGTTGCGTCATGGCGGTGTTGATCTGGGTGATACTCTCCGCCTGCTCCTTGGTAGCCGAGAAGACTTGCGCGCTGAGAGCCGTCACCTTGTCGGTAGCGTCGGCAATCTCGACGAGGATCCCGGCGACTTCGTTGCTCACGGCCACACCGTTGTCCGAATTACGCTGCGACTCTTCGATCAAACCGGCCGTATTCTTGGCCGCTTCGGCGCTGCGCTGCGCCAGGTTGCGCACTTCCTCGGCCACCACGGCGAAGCCCTTGCCGGCTTCTCCGGCGCGAGCGGCCTCGACAGCGGCGTTCAAGGCAAGCAGGTTGGTTTGAAAGGCGATTTCGTCAATGGTGCGGATGATATTGGCCGTATCTTTCGAGGAGGCTTTGATCTTCTGGATGGCTTCGGTCATGCGTTCCATGGCCTGGGTTCCGCGTTGCGCCGCTTTGAGCATGGTCTCAGCCATCGAGTTGGTCTGATCTGCGTTGTGCGAATTCTGCTGGGTTTGTCCGCTCAGGCCGATGAGGGCGGCGGTGGTTTCCTCGAGCATCGAGGCCTGGTGGCTGGCGCCTTCGGCCATGTTCTGGCTCGAGCTGGCGACCTGGAGCGAGGCCGACTCGACCTGGTCCGTGCCCGTGTTCAGGGTGACAATGATCTGGCTGAGCGCGCCCGTGATGGATCGGGCAATCAGGATCATGAGAAGGGTGGACAAAAGACCGGCAACGATGCCGATAATGGCAAAAATCAGAATGCCCCGGGAGGCCTCTTTTTCCGCCTTATCCGACACGCCGATTACGGCAGTTCTCTGCTCCTTGACGGAGGTGACACCTTTGTTGACCTCCGCATTTTTCGCCTGTATTTTCTCTTCATTCAGTTTGATGCTGCCCTCGACCGACGCCTGCAGTTTATCAATGAAGGTGCGCATCACCTGAAAACTGCTGGCGTCCCCTCCCACATCGGTGGAGGGGAGCCGGGTGGCCTTATCCTGGGCGCTTTGGACCACCTCGCCCGATTTCTTTACCCATGCGTCAAAAGAGGCCAGAAATTGCTGGTAAGACGCCTTGGCTTCTTCCGATTCAAACACAACGGAAGCATCCGCCATCCGTTTCCGGGCCTGCTCGATGTTGTCGGTGTTGTCCTTCCCGGCTTTTGCCAGTTCCTCAGGCGTGGTGGCGCCCAATGCGTCTTTCTCCGCGATAAGAGCCTGATGCACGTCGCGGTCCGCCTCGAGCATGAGAATCCAGCTGGTGTTGTGTTTCGCCACCCAGGGGAACTCCACATTGATCAGAGCCAGTGTATCCCCTTCGAGAAGAGGCAACACTTCCTTGTCAACCAGGGGAATGAACTGTTGTTGAACCAGGTCGGTCATAAGATCCTTCTGGCTCCCCATTTCATGGCGACCGATCAGGAACAACCCGGACAGGATCAGGATATTCAGAATCACCATCCAAGCCATTTTCTTGTTGATACTCATGTCAGGAGTCCTTTCTGGTTGGAGCATGATTTTCCGTTCTGGGTTTGGACGCCAACCATCCCGGGAAAACACCTCACGTATTGAATCGCACCCGCGGATTGCCCCTTTTTCCGAACAACAACCCCATCACCCCTCCATTCGAGTTCCCTGCCGGGAGGCTTATTAAGGGGGTCTGATATTGTATCGGCAGTTCTGGAGAATACTTTACCCTGAGAAACCGCAAAAAAAGAAATTAAACCCAGAGGAGAACCTCCAGTGGAGTTGCACCGGCCACGGGAAGTTCTCGATCGGGTAGAATCCCCTTCGAGTCCTCGGGCCACCACCCAGCCCCCTCTTCTTGTAACCCGATTTAAAACAGTCGTCTTTGCCGCAACAAGAAGACTTTTCTTGACTCTCCAGGCGCGTTCCTCTATCAGAGTTTCTGGCAAAACCGCCACAAAAAAGTCGCACAGGATAATAGCGGGGGCTAGATTTCCGGTGACCAATCCACAGGAAACAGAAAGGGAAAATCCGAAATGGCGAGACGAGAAGACATCCACAAGGTTCTGATTATCGGTTCCGGCCCGATTGTGATCGGCCAGGCGTGCGAGTTCGACTACTCCGGTACCCAGGCCTGTAAAGCATTGAGAAAACTCGGGTACGAGATCGTACTGGTCAACTCCAACCCGGCCACCATCATGACCGACCCGGGGACGGCCGACGTGACCTACATCGAACCGTTGAACGTCGAAACCCTGACCCGGATCATCGAGAAGGAGCGGCCCGACGCCCTGCTTCCCAACTTGGGCGGCCAGTCGGGCCTGAACCTATCCTCGGAACTGGCCAAGGCCGGGGTTCTGGAAAAATACAACGTGAAGGTCATCGGAGTGGAGCTCGACGCCATCGAACGCGGTGAAGACCGTCAAGCCTTCAAGGACACGATGGCCAGTCTGGGAATCGAAACGCCCCGCAGTGAAATCGCCACAACCCTCGAAGAAGCCGAACGCATTGCGGAGAAACTCGGGTGCCCGGTGGTGATTCGCCCGGCCTACACGATGGGCGGCACCGGCGGCGGCATTGCCTACAACATGGAAGAGTTGCGGACCATCGTCTCGCGTGGACTGTCGGTCAGTCTGGTCGGACAGGTACTGGTCGAGGAGTCGGTTCTGGGGTGGGAAGAACTCGAACTCGAGGTGGTCCGCGATTCGAAAAACCAGATGATTACGGTCTGTTTTATCGAGAACGTGGACGCGATGGGGGTCCACACGGGCGATTCGTATTGCACGGCGCCCATGCTGACCATCGCGCCCGAATTGCAGGCGAAACTCCAGAAATACTCCTACGACATCGTCGAGGCCATCCGGGTTATCGGCGGCACCAACGTTCAATTCGCGCACGACCCCAAGACCGGCCGCGTGGTGGTCATCGAGATCAACCCCCGCACGTCGCGCTCGTCGGCGCTGGCCTCGAAGGCCACAGGCTTTCCGATCGCCCTGGTCTCCTCGATGCTGGCGGGCGGTCTGACACTCGACGAGATCCCTTACTGGCGGGATGGAACACTTGAAAAGTACACCCCGTCGGGCGATTACGTGGTGGTGAAGTTTGCCCGCTGGGCGTTCGAGAAGTTCCCGGGCGTCCACGACAAACTCGGCACCCAGATGCGCGCCGTGGGCGAAGTGATGAGCATTGGGAAAAACTACAAGGAAGCGCTCCTGAAAGCCATCCGCTCTCTCGAAAACGGACGTTACGGCCTGGGGTTTGCGAGAGATTTCAACACTCGTTCCCTCGACGAGTTGCTGGCGATGCTGGTGGAAGTTTCGAGCGAGCGTCAGTTTATCATGTACGAGGCGCTGCGCAAGGGCGCCAGCATCGAGGAACTGCACAAGCGCACCCACATCAAGGCGTGGTTCATCGAGCAGATGAAGGAACTGGTGGAACTCGAGGAAGAAATCCTGCGCTACAAGGGCCAGATGCCCCCCGATGCCCTGTTGACTCAAGCCAAGAAGGATGGGTTTGCGGACCGCTATCTGGCGAAACTCCTCAACCTGCCCGAGAAAACCATCCGCGAGAAACGCATCGCGCTCGGCATCGTCGAGGCCTGGGAACCCGTCCCGGTCAGCGGCGTTGAAAACGCGGCCTACTACTACTCGACCTACAACGCGCCCGACCAGGTCGCGGTCAGCGGCAACCGCAAGATCATGGTCCTCGGTGGTGGCCCGAACCGCATCGGTCAGGGGATCGAGTTCGATTACTGTTGCGTCCATGCGGCCTTTGCCGTGCGCGACGCCGGGCTTGAGACCATCATGGTCAACTGCAACCCGGAAACCGTCTCGACCGACTACGACACGTCCGACAAACTCTACTTCGAGCCGTTGACGGTCGAGGATGTCTTGAGCATCTACGAGAAGGAAAAACCCGAAGGGGTGGTGGTGCAGTTTGGCGGTCAGACGCCTCTGAACATCGCCGCCGAACTCGAAGCGGCCGGGGTCAAGATTTTGGGCACTTCGCCCGAAACGATCGACCTGGCCGAGGATCGCGACCGTTTCCGCCAGATCATGCGGAAACTGGGCATTCCGCAGCCCGAATCGGGCATGGCCAGCACACTCGACCAGGCGCTCGATATCGCCGCACAAATCGGATACCCCCTCATGGTCCGCCCCTCCTACGTGCTCGGCGGGCGCGCCATGGAAGTGGTGCATGACGAGGAAATGCTGCGCCGCTACGTCAACGCAGCCGTGGATGTCACGCCCGACCGGCCGATCCTGATCGACAAGTTCCTGCAGAACGCCATCGAGGCGGAGGCCGACGCTATCGCCGACGGAACCGACGCGTTTGTGCCCGCCGTCATGGAGCACATCGAACTGGCGGGTATCCACTCGGGCGACTCGGCCTGTGTGATTCCCCCCATCAGCATTCCCGCCAAACACATCAACACAATCTGCGAGTACACGCGCAAGATCGCCATCGAGATGAATGTCGTGGGCCTGATGAACATCCAGTACGCCATCGCCAAAGACGTGGTCTATGTCCTCGAGGCCAACCCGCGCGCCTCGCGCACCGTGCCGCTGGTGTCGAAAGTCTGCAATATCCCGATGGCCCGTCTGGCCATGGAAATGATGCTCGGCAAAAAGCTCGCCGATCTGAACCTCAAAACCCGCCACATTCCGCACTTTGGAGTCAAGGAAGCGGTCTTCCCCTTCAACATGTTCCCGGAAGTGGACCCGATCCTCGGTCCCGAAATGCGCTCGACGGGCGAAGTGCTCGGCATGGCGGAGACGTTCGGACTGGCCTACTTCAAGGCCGAGGAAGCCACGCAGCAGCCTCTGCCCACGAAGGGTTCTATCCTGATTACCGTGACGGAACACGACCGCCCGGGTGTGCTCGAGGTGGCCCGCCGATTCGCCGACCTGGGATTCACCCTGAAGGCCACCCGTGGCACGCATTCCTTCCTGAAGGAAAACGGGATCGAGACCCAGCTGATGCTGAAAGTCCACGAAGGACGCCCCAACGTCGAGGACGCGATCAAGAATCATGAGATCCATCTGATCGTCAACACACCGGGGAGCAAACTCAGCCAGAGCGACGATTCGTACATCCGCAAAGCCGCGATCCGCTACAAGATCCCCTACATCACCACACTGGCGGCAGCCGTCGCGGCGGGCCGAGGGATCGCCGATTACCAGAAGGGCCACAAAGAGGTCTGTTCGCTTCAGACCTACCACAAGAACCTCGGGGCGTAATTGCGCCGAGCTATTGAGTGCCGGGAAAAGAATGTCCCCGGAGATTCGAATTTCGAGTCTCCGGGGCGTTTTTGTTTGGAGTTATTCGGAAGATTTTCCGCGATGCCGGACCGCGTAGCGGTTCAGAATCGTCTGACCGCTTCCATTGACGATCTCGTTGCCCAGATTGATTCCGGCCAGATACTCGTCCGGGGAAACATGCCCCGTCTCAATCAGGTATTGGAGAATCTGAGTGAGTGGAATCCGTCCCTGCAACAACGGGGTTTTGTACACAAAGGCGAAGTAGTTCCACTCCAGCCCGTTCGGATCGCCGTGGCGCGGGTTCTCCCACAGCTCGAGCGCCTTACCGTCGAGGGACAGATCCGCGATCTTCGCGCCCGCCGGGCGCAATCCGTTGTTTTCCAGCCAGATCATCACCTCGCGCGTAACCGATTTCGGAGTCGCCGCGCTCTCGTTTGTCAGCCAGACCTGAAACGCCAGATTCCGCTTTCCCTCTCCCACATTCTCGGCTTCCAGGAGAATTTCCAATTCGCCCGCCTCGCGAATACGAACGGGCAGAGTCTTCGTTGTGGAAGTCTCAAACCAGGGATTTTTACCGAAAATGATATCGGGATACGCCACCACGTCGTTGGTGGGGTTGTTCCACTCCCACGCCCACCCGGCCCGGATCCCTCCGGTCGCACCCGCTTCCAGGAAAACGCACTGGGCGTAGTCCGAACGGGCGCCCTTGTTCCAGACGTTGTTCTCGACGATATACCCACCCGCCTCACGTCTTTCCCAGTCCTTTGTCAGGCAATCGTGTCGTGCCTTGAGTTCCGCGATATAATCGCGTCTTTCAGGAAAAGTGCTTTGGGAGAGAAATGGGGAAGTATCCCCCTTGTTCCCGGACAGACTTTCCCACATGATTCCGCACAGGAGGGTCGCCAGAAGGACGATCCCCCCCACGCGGCTCAAAAAGCGTCTCGGCGGCATATTCTGATTTCCTCTATTTTGCATATCCTTCCCCGAGTCCAGCCACTCCAGCGCCTGCCTGGAAGGAGTTCATAGATTACAGATCCCGGCGCAGCGAAGCCGCAACCGAATAAAACCGCGGAAATTACAGCCTTCGCGTTTTGTGAAGAAAACGCCCTCCCGGGATCGCCAATCTCCTGATTGGCGCGGTTGCGGTTCTTTGCGGCTTTGTGCCTTTGCGTGATCCTTTGGTTACAGTTTCTGCCGTTGGGTTCCGCTTCGCCTGGAGCGGGCTTTCAGCCCTTTTCTAAAATTGGGGACAGCCAACCCAGGGCGTCGCTTCGCTCTGCCCCGGGCTAACATGGGCCGCCCTGTCAGGGCTGGGGCCGGATCGGGATTGCGGTCCGTATTACCTGCACTCTCCCGTAAAATCTACGCAAACGACCGCGATAGTGCGAGCTCGTAGTAAGACACAAAAATACGGAGTTTTGAGCCCCTTGTGCTTTTTGTGGCTGATGAAATCATCTCCGTTTGCGTACATTCTGGAAGATCTTAGTACCAATCAAAGCCCGATCGCTTCGTGGACTTCCCGCATGGCCGCAATCGCGTCCGAGATCAGATCCGGCAGTTCCACGCCGAGCATCGCTGCGCCCTGTGCGATCACGTCGCGGTTGACCCCGGCGGCGAAACTCTTCTGGTTCCATTTCTTCCGGACGGAACTCGTCTCCAGATCCAGCACACTTTTGGAAGGCCGCACCAGCGCGGCGGCGGCCACCAGACCCGTCAACTCGTCCATCGCAAACAGCGTCTTCTCCAGAAGCGTTTCGGGTTCCACGTCGCTGCACTGGCCCCAACCGTGCGACACAACAGCCCGGACATCCGCCTCGGGCCATCCGCGCTCGGTCAGGATTTCGCGCGTCTTCTGACAATGCTGCTCGGGAAAGCGTTCGTAATCGAGGTCGTGGACCAGGCCGATGACGCCCCAGCGCTCCTCATCCTCACCCGCCTTGCGGGCCTGATGACGCATCACGGCCTCGACGGCCAGGGCGTGTTTGAGAAGGGACGGATCGCTGTTGAACTCCAGAAAAAGCGCCATCGCCTCGGCGCGAGTCGGGGTCTGGGAGGGCATCTCAGGTTTCTCCGGAGAAAAAAAGTCAGAACGATGTCAGATGTCAGAATTGAGGAACAGGCCTCACACCCACGCCCCGGCGGGAAGCGCCTGGCGGATGGCGCTCAACAGGGCCGGGCCCGCAAACGGTTTGGCCAGCGTGTGGGTGGCGCCCAGGCTGGCCGCCAGCCGCAGGTACCCCCCCGAACGCTCCTGGTCGGCGCCCGAAACGGCGATGACCGGCATGCCCGGACGGCGGCGGTGCAGGTCTTTCAACTTGTCAATCCCATTCTGGTCGGGCAAAAGGATATCGGTAACGACCAGGTCCGGCTGAAACTCTTCCCACAACTCCACCGCCGACTGGGCGTCGGCCACCGACGAGACTTCGTGGCCGGCGGACTCGAGCGTATCCTGAAGGAAAAACTGCCAGGCGGGATCGCCGTCTATGACGAATATGCGTGCCATTTCTCTTTCACCTTTGGCGCGGAACCGCGCCGGTCGAATACTGGAGGACTCGCTTCTTCTCGAAACCGCCGAAAGCGGGTTCTTTTTCCGGAAACCGGAAATGCGGAATCAAAACAGCCATAAAAAACAAGGGCGGGGACATTTGTCAGGTGCTTCGCGCAACAAGGTAATAGGTCCGCCCGGTCTTTGCAAGAGCTTTTTGCTCGAAGCAGGTCGTTTCCAGAATATCCCAGTTGCGCCGCGCATCCATCCCGCACGCCACCACCTCGAAATGCGGGGAAGTTTCGAATCGTCCGAAAATTTCCTCGAAATACCAGTGCAGGTCCACCTTGACAAAAACCCGTCCGCCGGGCCGCAACAGCCGGTGGAGCAACTCAACGAACGCCGGTTGAAAAATCCGCCGCCGGGCGTGCCGACGCTTGGGCCACGGATCGGTAAAATAGACATGCAAATCGTAAATGGAACCGGGCGGAAAGTGAGACTCGAGGAAGGTGGGCGCGTCGGCCCGCACAATGCGCACGTTGCCCACGTCGAATTTCACCATCCGGTTGCGCGAGCGGCGCGCAAACGCTTCCGAACGCTCGATGCCGACAAACAGGTGGCCGGGACGCTCGGCGCTGGCGCGGCAGAGGTAACGCCCGTTGCCGCAGCCGATTTCCACCTCGACAGGAGGATGGGAATCGGACCCGTCCGGTTCACCGGCGCCGTTTCCGGAGAAAAATTCAGACCACACGATCGGTGCGGTCAGATCGTCCGGTTCGTACATTTTTTCCGATGGGAGACAAGGGAAAGGTTGCAAAGGTGGAGGTTCGGTGACGGGCATACCGGTGGAGGTCTCACGTGCCGCAAACGCCATCGCCCGCACCCACCCTGGCCGGTTTCCCGGCAATACGCCCGCCCGCGCGGCAGGGGCGCCAAGTGCGATGGTGACAAAGAAAAACGCCCCGAATGAAAAGAGGCGCGTCGCTACTTCAAAAGTGGTGGGTGATACAGGACTTGAACCTGTGACCCCTGCCATGTCAAGGCAGTACTCTAGCCAGCTGAGCTAATCACCCACAATCGGTCCCGCTTCCCCGTCCGAGCGGGAGGGAAACGTCGCCTCGCTCCCACACTCAGGGAGCGGCACCTTATCGCAAACCCACCCGGGAGTCAAGGGGTTTCCGAGGAAAAAAGAACGGGAATGTGGAACTCCTCATTGTCCAGTTGGTCGTTTTTGTTCGGGGAAAACAGAAACCCGTCCTCCGTCCTCCCCGCGAACGCGGAAACCCAGAGAAGCGGCAACGACAAAAGATGAAAACGATCTGGAGGAAAGGGGATTTGAAACCGGGTTCTCCCGAATCTGGGTTCCCGCTTTCGCGGGGATGATGGATGGGGAGAACATCCTGAAGTACCCCATAAACATGGGAAATCATCTCTCGGCTGGACAACATAAGGAGTTCCTGGGACGGGAATGGAAGTCATCTTTTAGCCACCCACCGCTTCCAAGAGAAGGGGGGGGACGATCTGAGGAAAAAATCCGTTGGGGCGGGTTTCAAACCCGCCCGGCAGACGCTCCGGATTGGAAAAGGGCGGGTTTGAAACCCGCCCCTACAGAAAATTTGGGTTCGCAAAACCCCAAACAGAGAATGGCTAACGGGTTACAAATGGAAAACGGGGGCCGCCCAAACAAATTTCTCCGGCGTCCGCTCAGCACGGAACACCGGAGAGGTATTCGATCCCACAAAAATCCACTCGCCGCCCGGCTTTACAGAATCCGAAGCGCGAAGGGGTAACGATAGGGAACGCCGTCGTTGGCTTTGATCGCGGCGATGATCGGAAAAACGATGTTCAGAATCGCGACCGCGATTAACACAAAGATTCCGATAAACACGAGAGTCAGAACCGCCCCAATGATCCCGGCAATACACATGGTGATCTGAAAATTCAACGCCTCCCGCCCCTGTTCGTCCACATAGGGCATCGTGTCCTTCTTCAACAGCCAGATAACCAGGGGGGCGATGATGTTGCCAAAGGGAATAATGAATCCCGACAATACGGTCAGGTGACACAACATCCCCATCGTTCTTTCCTCTTTCGAGATCATCCCGTCCATGAAGCATTCCTCCTCTCTGGAATAACGGTCACGGCCCTGAGACCCTGCCGTTCTTTGACCAACCGAATATCTGATTGACCCTGTCTTGCTTTCAACGCTATAATCCCGCCTAATAGTCTCTCAGGGCGCGTTCCGATGTCAAGACTTATCGGTAAACAGGCGCGTTTCAGGGAGCGAAATTGCCGGACAAAATTCCTCTTCTCCCGTTGTTTGGGGGACAGGGGGGAAAATCGGCTCAATCGAGCCGGAAAGAAACGAACGGGAAATGCCCCATCCGATCGCCCAGAACCTGCAGACCGTTCTCGACCGTATGGCCCGGGCCGCGCGCCGAGCGGGGCGCGCTCCAGAAGACGTGCGCCTGGTGGCGGTGACCAAACACCACTCGCCCGGGGAGATCCGTCCCCTGATCGCCGCCGGACAGACCGCACTCGGCGAAAACCGGGTGCAGGATCTGGTCGAGAAAATGGACCATTTCGACCGCGAGACGCAATCTCTGGAGTGGCATCTGATCGGCCACCTTCAGACCAACAAGGCGCGCAAGGTCGTCGGGCGCGTGGCCCTGATCCACGGCGTGGACAGTCTGCGCCTGGCCGAGGCGATCCAGCAGGCGGCCGAAAGCGCCGACACGTCCGTCGAGATCCTCCTGCAGGTGAACATCTCGGGCGAGGAATCGAAATTCGGTCTGGCGCCCGAGGCGCTCGACGCGGTGGCGCGCGGGCTGGCGCCCCTGAACCGGGTGCGATGTTGCGGGTTGATGACGATGGCGCCCTTCGAGATGGAACCCGAGAAAACGCGACCCGTCTTCCGGGGCTTGCGCGAGGCGATGGAGCGGTTGCGCGAACGGGGGTATGACCACCTGGACCTGCGCCACCTCTCGATGGGGATGACAAACGACTTCGAGGTGGCGATCGAGGAAGGCGCCACCCTGGTGCGGGTGGGAACCGCGCTTTTCGAAGGGACGGGGTGATTGTACCGCCGGCGTCCCCGCCGGCATCGCGGTTTCTGTACCGCCGGCGTCCCGAACACCTGGACCGCCGAAGGCGGCGGTTCCACACGAGAAGGATAAAAACGGACTGAATCTACAACAAAGAACGAACGAAAATAAGGAGTCTTTCATGTCGGAGCGTTTGGGTACGATCGGTTTTCTGGGAGTGGGCAACATGGGCGCGGCGCTGGCGCGCGGCGTCATCAATGGCGGTCTGGTCGAGGCCCGGTCGGTGACGGTGTTCGATCTGGACTCGGCCAAGGTGTTGCGCCTGACGGCGGACCTCGGAGTTCAGGCCGCCGCGTCGGGCGCGGAACTTCTGGAGAAGGCCGACACGGTCGTTCTGGCCGTCAAACCCCAGGTGATGCGTCAAACCCTGGAGGAACTCGCGCCGCAGGTCCGGGCCGACCACCTGTTCATCTCGATCGCCGCCGGGATTCCGATCGCGCTGATGGAAAAGGCGATCCCCAACACCCGGCGTTTCATCCGCGTGATGCCCAACACTCCGGCCATGGTGGGACTGGGCGCGGCCGGGGTCGCTCCCGGCTCGGGCGCCACCGACTTTGACATCGAGAGTACGCTGGCGATTTTCTCGTCGGTGGGGGTCGCCTTCCAGGTCGAAGAGAGTCAGATTGACTCGGTCACGGGATTGAGTGGCAGCGGACCGGCTTACGTGTTCCACCTGATGGAGGCGCTGTCCGCAGCGGGTCAGGCTAATGGTCTGGCGCCCGAGGTAGCGGAGAAATTGGCGCTCCAGACGGTTCTGGGCGCGGCGGTCATGGCGCGGGAGACGGGGATCGCCTTCGCCGAACTGCGCCGCCAGGTCACCTCGCCCAAGGGCACCACCGAGGCCGGGCTGAACGCTCTGGCCGAGGGGGGATTTGTGGACCTGATCGGCCGGGCGGTCACCCGCGCCACCGAGCGGGGCCGGGAGTTGGGGAAACTCTTCGAGTGATCCGGAAAAACGGAGGCGCGCAACATAGCGGAACCGCAACCCGATTTTTTGTCTGCCACAAGAAGCACAAAAGACGCAAAAATACAGCGCTTTGACTACTATCTCGCAATATCGCTGTCGTGTGCGTAGATTTTGAGGGAGAGTGTATGCAATACGGACCGCAATCCCGATCCGGCCCCAGCCCTGAAAGGGCGGCCCATGTCAGCCCGGGGCAGAGCGAAGCGACGCCCCGGGTCACACGGACCCCTTCCCCTTCAAGGGCTGAAAGCCCGCTCCAAACGAAGCGGAATCCAATGGCAGAAACTGTAACCACAAGGATCACGCAAAGGCGAAAAGCCGCAAAGAACCGCAATCGCGCCAATCAGGAGATTGGCGATCCCAGGAGGGCGCTCTCTTCACAAAAAGCGAAGGCCGCGATTTTCCCGGTTTTATTCGGTTGCGGCTTTGCTGCGCCAAGCCCCTTATGCTTTTTGTGTCTGATGAAAGCGACTTCGTTTGCGGACATTCTGGAAGCGGATCGTGCTCGATTTTAAAAATGGAAAATATGGTTTCCGAAAAATTTCATGGTTGAATAACGCGGTTTTCAACGTTCTATTGATTGTACGAGGTTCTAAATCATCACGGCTCGCGAGGATTTGGGGAGATATCGTATGAACCGGAAATCCCATTTGAATGCCGGGCACGCGTACGCTCGGCTGTGTTGTCTCTTCCTGACGCTTCTGGCGCTATTGGCCGTCTCGTGCAGCAGTTCGATCCCCTGGCGCCAGCAGATCCGTCCTTTCCTGCGCCCGTTCCAGAAACCTCTCACCGTCCCGGCGGACGAGCAGGTCGTGTCCGCCGCGCCGGACGCCATCCGCCCGCCCTCCGACGAACCCATCGAAACGCTTCCCCCTTCCGTCAGCCCCATCAATCCCGAGATGGTGGCGGAAAGCATTCCGGCGCCACGCAAGCCGGATATCGCCTTACCGGGTATGGAGGACGCAACGCAGGATGGTCTGGAAACGCCTCCCCCGAATGGCGAAGAACCGATTGCGCCCCCTAAACTGGACCCGGAGCGCCTGGAACAAAATGTGAAAACCGGGGAATCCGAACCGTCCCCCACGGAAACCGAGCCCTCGGACAACGCAGAGGAAAAAACCCTGAAGGCCTCCGAGGCGGAAAAACTGGGCGACTCGACCCACGCGATCCGAATCGTTTCGGCGCAACAGGGGGAGTTGGCCCAGAACGCCCTGATGCTGGTCGAGCCGGGTGAAACCCTCGAGTTCCGCGTCCTGGCCACCGAGCCTAAAGTCCAGAACGAATCGGACGGGGTGAAAGTCAAAACCCGAACCCAGGCCAAAACGGTACGGCGCGGTCAGAAAAATCTGTCGGCGGACTCGGGCGATCAAGCCGCCTCGAGCGGCAAAATCGTCCGCCGTCTCCACCTGAAAGCCTCGAAGGGTAAAGTCGAGTCCTCCCTGCCGGGAAAAGCCGTCTGGCGGGCGCCGGAACAGCCGGGTCTGCAAACACTCGATTTTACGCTGGAGGAACGCGTGGCTTCCTCGGGAGACAAAACGGAAACCCGCGTGGCGCGCGGCCAGGTGCGCGTCCAGACGCTTTACCCGTTCAATGCCGCGGAATCGCAGGAGGTCGAAGGGTACAAAGTCGGTCAATATCCGAATGAAAAGAGTTCGGAAGCCAAGGCGGCGATCCAGAGTAACGCCGCGTCCTACACCCCGCCGCAGTGGCTGACGCGCGTAACACCCGAGACGGAAAACCTGCACGTCAGTCCGAATTTCAAGTTATCGGAACTGGCCCTGCGTTCGGAACAGGGGAAGGAGCATTTCATCGCGCTGGACGCCCGGTTGCTCTCCTTCCTGGAAGATTTGCGCGCCGCCGCGCAAAGCAAGTATGGCGAGAAAGCCCGTATCGGGGTGCTGCGCGGTTACATGTCCCCGGCGGAACGCGAGCGTCTGGCCGGGCAGGGGGTTCAATACGTCCTCTTCTCGCGCTACCAGTACGGCAACTGCGCCGCGATCTATCTGGACCTGAACAACAGCGGCAAGATGAGCGACCTGAATCGCGATGGCCGGGTGGATGTGGACGACGCCCGCGCGCTCGAGGAACTGGTGCGCTCCGTGCGCGCCAAACGCAAGGAAACGGGCTGGGTGGGCACCTTCGAGGCGCCCATCGAACCCAACTGGCCCCAGACGCCCTTCACCGCGTTCGACGTGCGACCGCAGACGAAACGATGAAGAATGGATAATTGACAATTGATAATGGACTATGAGGGAAAAGGGGGAAAATAAGAGTTGTGGAGAAAATTGAACGCCGCAGTTGAGTGTTTCAACCGCGGCGTTCAACACCTGTTATAACTCGTATTATCTCACCACTCCCGCCTGGGAGTGACTCACGGCTTGTTGCCGACGGGTTTGGGGACATTCCCGTTGGCATTGGCTTTCGCCATCTCGCGCCGGTTGATGGCGTTGAGGAACGCCTTGGCGCTCGCCAGCGTGATGTCGGTGTTGGTCGCGGCGCCCTTGAACGAGACCCCCTCGATCGTCAGACGGACGTTGACACGTCCCAGCGCATCGCCGCCACCGGTGACGGCCTCGATCTGGTACTCGTCCAGAGTGGCCTTGAGGCCCACGGCTTCCTGAATGGCGTTGAAGATGGCGTCCACCGGGCCGTCGCCATGCGAGGCGCGAAGAATGGTCTCCGTGTCTTTGCGGATCCGAACGGTGGCCGAGGGAATAGTGGACGTTCCCGACGAGATGTGGCAGTAGTCGAGTTCGTACACGGTCGGGATACGCGCGATCTCCTCCTGAACCATGGCAAACAGGTCGTCGTCGAAAATTTCCTTCTTTTTGTCGCAGATGACCTTGAAACTGTCGAAAAGCGTGTTGATCTCCGCGTCGGTCAGGTCGGTGAAACCCAGCTCTTCGAGTTTGGAACGGAACGCGTTGCGCCCGCTGTGTTTTCCCATGACGATGTTGTCGCCCGCCCAGCCGACGGTCTTGGCGGTCATGATCTCATAGGTCGAACGCTCCTTCAGGATGCCGTCCTGGTGGATACCCGCCTCGTGCGCAAAGGCGTTGGCCCCGACGATGGCCTTGTTGCGCTGAACCTTCATGCCGGTGATCTGGCTCACCAGACGCGAGGTGCGGAAGATCTCCTCGGTGTTGATCCCCGTGTCCAGACCGTAATAGTCCTTGCGCACAACCAGGTTCATGATGACTTCTTCGAGCGAGGCGTTGCCGGCCCGCTCGCCCAGGCCGTTGATGGTACACTCGACCTGCCGCGCGCCGTTCTTCAGAGCCGCCAGGGAGTTGGCCGTCGCCATGCCCAGGTCGTTGTGGCAGTGAACCGAGATGACACAGTTCTCAATCCCCCGCACGTTTTGTTTCAGATAGGCGATGCAGTTGCCGAACTGCTCCGAGGAGCAATATCCGACGGTGTCGGGGATGTTCAGCGTCGTGGCGCCCGCTTCGATGACGGCCTCGAGCACCTCGCGCATATACCCCCAGTCGGTGCGTCCGGCGTCCTCGGGCGAGAACTCGACATCGGGCGTGAAAGTCCGCGCCAGTTTGACGGCCTCGGCGGCGATATGGATGACCTGCTCCTTCGACATCCGGAGTTTCTTCTCGACATGGATGTCGCTCGTGGCAATGAACGTGTGGATGCGCCCCCGCTTGGCGGGACGGATGGCTTCGCCGCACCGGACAATGTCTTTTTCAAGCGCGCGGGCCAGGCCGCCGATGACGGCGCCCTGTACTTCGCTGGCGATGGCGTGAACAGCGTCGAAATCGCCCGGCGAGGAGATCGGGAAACCCGCCTCGATCACATCCACCCCCAGACGCACCAATTGCCGGGCCACTTCCAGTTTTTCATAGATGTTCATACTGCATCCGGGCGATTGCTCGCCGTCGCGCAGAGTGGTATCGAATACGATAACGCGGTCGCTCATGGGGATTCCTTCGCTTTCTGTTCTCGGCGTCTCGGAATGGGCGTGTGGCTGGCGATACTCCCAACGGGAAAGAATCGAACCACTTATGCCGCAGAACCGGACACGGAGTCTCCCGAATCGGGTCTCTAAAATGTATATTGCTGTAAGAGTGGGGATTAACGCAAGGATGAAGCGAAGCGCAGGAGCATGCGGCCGCAGCTCAGAGCTGCGGCGCCAGGCGCCTCCACGCGCGACAGAACGACACGGGGAGAGCCGTTCACGGTTTTATTCACAGGATTGTGCGTTGCGCCAGACATCGAAGGGCTACTTTCCGCATCGCCTTGAGAATAAAAAAATGGTGCCGAAAAGAGGACTCGAACCTCCACGGGCGTGAACCCACATGGTCCTGAACCATGCGCGTCTACCAATTCCGCCATTTCGGCACACATCGGGATTCCTGAAAACAACCGTACCTGACGGCCCATCCAGACTGTCTCCCGAAACAGTCAAGACGGTTGATACCATATGCAAATCGAGACCGGAAGTCAAGCCCTTTTGATGGGAAAAAAATGGGCCGCTCTGTCTCGCTCTAAAACGGGCGTTTTGCCCGTGTCCCCTCTATTCGTACAGGTCGTGACGGCCTTCCTCGCGGATGAGACGCAGGTTTTCCGCCAGGCGGTCGCGGGCAGGACCGGTCGGCAGTTTATCCAACTCGGTGGCGATCAGTTTCATCCCTTCAGCCCGGGTTTCGGGCGATGCATAGTCCACCAGGTATTCCTGAAGCGTCGTCAACGCGTTCGGCGTACAGAACCGCTTGATGAACCCGGGAACGGAGAACTCCATGAAATGCTCCCCCGTGCGGCCCAGCCGGTAACACGACGTGCAGAAACTGGGCACATAACCGTCCTGGAGCAATTCGCGGATCACCACGTCAAGCGGACGGATGTCGCCGACACGAAACTGTTCACGTTCCATGACCTGCGCATCACCCGATTCGGTGTACCCCCCCAGTTCGAGGCGGGTTCCTGCGTCAATCTGCGAGACGCCGAAATCCATAACGGCGCGGCGCACATCCGCCGATTCGCGCGCGGTGCAGATCAGGCCCGTGTAAGGCACGGCCAGCCGCAGGATGGCGATCAAGCGCTTGAACGAGGCGTCGTCCACCAGGTGGGTCTCTTTCGTGATGTCCACCCCGGCGGCGGGCTGGAGACGCGGGAAACTGATCGTGTGCGGCCCCACCCCATAGGTCTTCTGGAGAAACAGCGCGTGCGTGACCAGCCCAAGCAGATCGAATTTCCAATCGGCCAGACCGAAAAGCGCCCCGATCCCCACATCGTCAATCCCGGCTTCCATCGCGCGACTCAACGCGTCGAGCCGCCACAGATAACCGCTCTTGCGCGTCCCGCAGCCATGCATCTTTTCATAAGTCGCATGGTGATATGTTTCCATGAAAATCTGGTACGTGCCGATGTTGGCCGCCTTGATGGTCCGGAACCCCTCGACATCAAACGGCGCGGCATTGACATTCACCCGTCGAATCTCACCCTGTCCCACACGCACCTGATAGATTTCCCGCACACACTCCGCGATATACTCGGCATCGTAGCGGGGGTGCTCGCCAAAGACGATAATGAGCCGCTTGTGGCCGACATTCTCGAGCGCCTCGACCTGTTTGCGGATTTCCTCCATCGTCAGCGTCCGGCGCACCTGGTCGCGATTCGAGCGCTTGAACGCGCAATACACACAATCGTTCACACAATCGTTTCCGATATAGAGCGGGGCAAAGAGGACAATCCGATTGCCATAGACATTCCGTTTGAGCGTGCGGGCGGCCTCGAAAATTTCCTCGACCAGAGCGGGATCTTCCGCCGCGATCAAGAGAGCGGTTTCCTCGACCGTCAGCGCCTGCTTGTCGAGACTCTTGGCAATGATCTCGCGCACGCGTCCCGGATCGGGAGCGGGCAACGCCGCCAGTTGCGTCAACAACGCCTCGTCAATGAAATCCACCGCATTTGCGCCACATTGCATTTCCACCAGGGAACCCATGTTCTTTCACTTCCTGTCAGGGGAGACCGTCTCCCCGAAATGGAGCCGGCAGGTACCCGGCTCGCGTGTTTTAGTCTCTGGGCGGCAAGCGCCCGCCTGACCCAATTATTCAATATCGCCCTGTGAGTCTGCGAATTCAACCGCTTTTTTTCCAAAGCGGACCTCCCAGTTGGGAGAAATCCCCGATCCGGTCCCCACATGACGGCCAATTATCTCGATGCGGCCACGCAAACAATGCTGGCACTGCTCGGCAGTTTCGTTCACACAAGCCTTGTCGGGGTAAATTTCATATAGGGCGCGGTACTTCGGGGGCGTCAGGTTGGGCATGACGATATTGGCGCCCCGCATCAGGCCCAGTTCGCGCCCCTGCTCTTTGTTGAGCGTGGCCAGAGCCGTGGTGCTGGGAATGTTGCTGAGCGGACACATCAGACGGGTCAGCGCCACCATCTTGTAGGTCATGAGTTCGTCGTTGGGCGTCTGGTCGTTCGGAGCCGGAGCGCCCGGCTGGACCGCCAGAGGCGTGGCCGGATGCGGAATGAACGGCCCGATGCCGATCATGTCCAGATCCAGTTCGCGAAACAATTCCAGATCGTTCGCCAGATCCTCGTACGTCTGACCGGGAATCCCCACCATCACCCCGCTGCCCACTTCGTAGCCCAGTTGACGCAGGACACGCAGCAACGCCACTCGGTCGGATTTCTCCGTTCCCACGGGGGGGTGAATCCGATCGAAAAGCCGCGGATTGGACGTCTCAAAACGCAAAAGGTAGCGATCGGCTCCCGCCAACCGCCACCTTTCAAATTCTTCAATCCGCCGTTCTCCAAGACTCAGGGTCACGGCCAGTCCGGTTTCATCTTTGATTCGCCGAATCAGGGCCGCCAGCCAACCCGAGGCAATCTCGAGGTCCTCACCCGACTGCAAGACCACCGTGCCATAACCAAAACGCCGGGCCTGATGAGCGCATTCAAGGATTTCTTCGGGGAGCATCCGGTACCGTTCCACCTGCCGGTTCTGCACCCGCAATCCGCAGTAAGCGCACGAGCGCCGACAATGGTTCGAGAACTCGATCAGCCCCCGCAAATGAACAGCATCGCCCACATTTTCCACCCGGACGCGATTGGCCTCCTGCCACAAGCCCTCAAGCCGTCCGGCATCTGTTTCGCGAAGCCAGGAGATCCGTTCATCCCGGTTCATTCGGTTCGTTTTCCTCTCTTCCAACCCGTCCGAGTCTCTGCAGCAGAGCCAGAAATAACGGCGGCCGGTATTCTTTAAGGAAGAGGGAGATCCCCGTTCTGGAAACGCTCCCAGGAACGGAAATCCCCCTCTTTATTTTCCGGCTCCACCCTGTCAGATCAGGCGCAGGATTTCACGCTTGATCTGCTCGTAGCGCAGGGGCTTCTGGAGCAGCACATCGGCCTTGATCCAGGAACGTTCCGACTCAGTGGCCGTGTCGAAGTCCAGATGCGTGTCCCCCGTCGAGGCGGTGACCAGAATCACCGGCACCGTCGGGTAGGCCTTCTTGATATGATACGACAGGACAAACCCCGAATCCAGTTGTTCCATCACCAGGTTGATAACGGCCAGATCGGGTTTCATGTCGCGAATCCGGTCGCTCGCCTCGCGCTGGCTGGCGGCCTCGACCACGGTAAAACCGTCGCGTTCGAGGTAGTATTTCATTTCCTGGCGAAAATCCGGATCGTCGTCAACGACGAGGATTGTGCCTGTTTGCGTGACGCTTTCCATGTGTGCGTTCTCCGTTTCCTGAGAGTCCCGCTGGGGCGGCGGATGGACCGCGCCCTCAGCTCACCACTTCGCGCTGGGCATAAGACGTATGCAGCAGGTGGTGGCTCTTTTCTCCAAGCGGTTTGCCCAGATACTCGTCATAGAGACGTTTGATAGATTCGTTCGTGTGCGACGTGCGGACGATTTCCTTCTGGTCAATATCATAGAGGGCCTTCATGCGCGCGCGCGCGTCGGCAGGATCAATACCCAGCGGCGTGCCGCCACCGGCGATACACCCACCCGGACAACTCATCACCTCGATGAAGTGGAGATCCTTGCGTCCGTCGCGCACCTGCTGCACAATCTTGTGCGCGTTCTGCAACCCGCTGACCACGGCCACCCCCAGGGTCAAATCACCCACCTGAATGTGCGCTTCCTTGATCCCGTCGAGGCCGCGCACTTCCTGGACCTTGAGTTCCTTGAGTTCTTTCCCGGTCACCAGGAAATGCGCCGTACGGATCGCCGCTTCCATCACGCCGCCCGTGGCGCCGAACAGTTTGCCCGCCGTACTGCGCTGGCCAAACGGATTGTCCGCCGGTTCCGGCTCGAGGCTCTGGAAGTCAATGCCCCGCATGGTGATGATGCGCGCCAGTTCGCGAACGGTGAGAACCGCGTCCACATCCTGCACGTGCCCGTGGCTCATTTCGGCGCGGCCCGACTCGAATTTCTTCGCCGTACAGGGCATGACCGACACGGAGAAAATCTTCGACGGGTCAATTCCCTCGCGCTCGGCATAGTAACTCTTGATAACGGCGCCGAGCATCTGCTGCGGGCTTTTGCAGGTCGAAAGATGACCGAGCATGTCGGGGTAGAATTGTTCCATGAACTTGATCCACGCCGGCGAACAGCTCGTGAACATGGGCACCGTTCCACCGGTCGTGAGACGCTGCACCAGTTCCGACGCCTCTTCCATGATGGTCAGGTCGGCGCTGAAAGACGTATCGAACACTTTATTGAAACCGAGCCGGCGCAGAGCCGCATTGAGCAGACCCAGACAATCGGTACCCGGCTTGAACCCGAAAAGCTCGCCCAGGGTCACCGAGACTGCCGGCGCGTGCTGCACCACGACATGCAAATCCGGGTTGTTCAAAGCGGTCATCACGTGCTTGATGTCGCTCTGCTCGCGCAACGCACCCGTGGGACAAACCTTGATGCACTGCCCGCAGTTCACGCAACTCGACAGGTTCAGGCCCTGATTGAACGTCGTGGCCACTTCCGCCTTGCTGCCGCGTCCGACGAAATCGATCGCCGACACGCCCTGCACTTCCTCGCAGATGCGCACGCACTTGCCGCAAAGAATGCACTTGTCCTGATCGCGCACAATGGACGGACCGGACATGTCCAGATGGTGCATCGAGCGCTCGCCCTTGAACCGCCGCTGGCGCACGCCCAGATCGTTGGCCAGCGTCTGCAACTGGCAGTCGCCGCTGCGCACGCAATAGAGACAGTCGTCGGGGTGGTTGGCCAGCAGCAGTTCGATAATCGTGCGCCGCGCGCGAACCGTCCGCGGTGTGTGTGTGCGCACCTTCATTCCTTCGTTGACCGGGAAGGCACAGCTGGGAACCAGGTTGCGCTGCCCTTCGATCTCGACCACACACATGCGACAAGCGCCGCTGGGAAACAGGCCGTCAATGTTACAGAGCGTCGGCACGTGGATGCTCGCGCGCCGCAAAGCGGCCAGCAACATCTCGCCCGGCTTGGCCTGAATGGTTCTACCGTTGACTTCGATGGTAACCATGAGAATCCCTCTCCTTATTCTTCGGGCCGCCCGTGGGCGGCGTCATTCGTCACTCGGCGATCACCGCCTCGAACCGGCAGGCCTCGGAACAGGCGCCGCAACCGATGCACTTCTCCGCCACGATGAAGTGGGGCGCGCGGCGCGAACCCACAATCGCGTCGGCCGGGCACTTGCGCACGCACGCCGTACACCCGATGCACTTCTCCGTGTCGATCCGGTAGAGCAGCAATTCGCGGCAGGCGCCCGCGCGGCAGTGGCGGTCGTACACGTGCTCCTCGTACTCCTCGCGGAACCAACGCAGCGTGCTGAGCACCGGGTTGGGCGCCGTCTGGCCCAGCCCGCACAGGCTCGTGTCCTGGATCACCTTGGCCAACTGCTCCAACTGGATGACCCCCATGAACCGCTCGAGCGCGTCGTACCCCTTCTCGCTGCGGCGGCGGCGCGTGATGCGGCGCAGAATCTCGAGCATGCGACGCGTTCCTTCGCGGCACGGGATACACTTGCCGCAGCTCTCGCGCTGGATGAAGTCCATGAAGAACTTCGCCACGTCCACCATGCAGTTCTTGTCGTCCATCACCACCAGACCGCCCGAACCCATCATGGCGCCCACGGTCTTGAGCGACTCGTAATCAATTTCGATATCCAGCTGTTTTTCCGGAATACACCCACCCGACGGCCCACCGATCTGCGCCGCCTTGTAGGTCCGCCCGGGCGCCACACCACCGCCAATCGCAAAAATGATGTCGCGCATGCGCGTACCCATCGCCACTTCCACCAGACCCGTGCGCTCCACCTTGCCGGAAAGCGCGAAAACCTTGGTGCCCTTGCTCGTCGCGGTCCCCACGGCGCTGAACCACTCGGCGCCCTTCTCGAGAATCTTCGGCACATTGGCCAGCGTCTCGACGTTGTTGATGATGGTCGGCTTGCCGAACGCGCCCGACACCGCCGGGAACGGCGGACGGGGCCGCGGCATGCCACGGCGGCCTTCCACACTGTTGATCAGTGCCGTCTCTTCGCCGCACACAAAAGCGCCCGCGCCCTTCTTCACTTTGATTTCGAGATCGAAACCCGTATTCAGGATGTTCTTGCCCAGCAGCCCCGCCTCTTTGGCCTTGGCCAGAGCGAGGTACAGACGGTCTATCGCCAGCGGATACTCCGCGCGGATATAGACATACGCCTTCGTCGCGCCCATCCCGTACGCCGCGATCGCCATCCCTTCGAGCAACCGGTGCGGATCGCCTTCGATCACCGCGCGATCCATGAACGCGCCCGGGTCGCCTTCGTCGGCGTTACAGATCAGGTATTTCTTGTCGGACGGCATCGCCAGCGCGAATTTCCACTTTTTGCCCGTCGGGAACCCACCGCCGCCGCGGCCCCGCAACCCGCTCAGTTCCACGGTATCGCACACCTCGGCGGGCGTCTTGCCCTGCAACGTCATCGCCAGCGCCCGGTATCCCCCCCGGGCGATATACTCATCCAGGCTCGTCGGGTCCATCAGACCGCAGTTGGCCAGCACCCAGCGCATCTGCGGCGCAAAGAACGGATGCTCGTTTAAAGTCGGCACTCCCGACCAGGCCTCGAGACCCTCCTGGGAAAACTGCGCCAACACCTGCTCGCCCTCGGGCGCCTGTTGCGCAAACACCGAATCCAGAATGGCCTCGACCTTGTCCGACGTTACCGCCTGAAAAGCCAGCCGCGTGCGCCCGGGCAACTGCACATCCATGAGCGGCTCAGCCGAGCACAGGCCGATACAGCCAACCTCGACCACCTGCCCGCCCTGCCCCCGGCGTTCGAGCCAGGCCTTGGCCGTCTCGATCGTTTTGGCCGCGCCCGCGCCCAGACCGCACGTCCCCGCGCCGACGAAAATCACCGGCTCTTCCACGCGATCGCGCCGTAAACGCGCCAGATTCTCTTCACTCCACTTCCCGGACTTCGCCGCGCGCCCCTCCGACAACAGTTGCAACAACTCCGGATCGGTACAATGACACGGCATTTCGAGGCACTTCGGACAGGATTCTTCCACTGCCACATTCTCAGCCATTTTGGACCTCCGCTTTGCTCTTATAGGACTCGATGATTTCTTCCACGGAATCCGGGGTCAAACGCGCATGAAACTCGCCGTTGATATTGATCACCGGCGCCAGACCGCACGCGCCGATACAGGCCACCACCTCGAGGCTGAACTGCCCGTCGCGGGTAGTCTGATTCACATCCACATCCAGTTCCTTCTTCAACGCATCCAGAATCGCGCCGGAACCCTTGACGTGGCAGGCCGTGCCACGGCAAACCTGAACGTGGTACCGCCCCAACGGCTGAAAGCGGAACTGGTTGTAAAACGTAGCCACGCCATACACCTTGCTGGCCGGCAGTTTCAGATGGTTCGCCACCTGAACGACCGCCTCACGCGACAAAAACCCTTCGATCTCCTGCACTTCCTGCAGAATCGGAATCAGGTCATCGCGCTGCGCCGCGGGATACTTCGCCAGAACCGCCTGGGTCGAAGGAGATGCTGCAGCAATCATCATCATGATCAAAACATCCTTCCTGATACCTCTTGTATTCGTTCACACCCGGAACAACACGCGGGGCGGGGGCGTCTGGGTCAACCCACCGCTGCCACCGCGCTGCCGCGCCGGGCAAAAAAAGCCACTTTCTCGAGCGACATCGTCAAATCAATGTTTTCCACATGCACATGCCCCGGAACCGGCAAGGGAGCAGGGGCAAAATTCAACAAACCGCGCACCCCCGCCCGCACCAGACGATCCGCCGCCATCGGCGCTTCGGACGCGGGAACCGCCAGAACCGCCACCTCCACCCCCGTCTCCGAAACAATGCGCTCCATATCCTCCCACGCATAGCAACGGCACCCCAACACCACCCGGCCCACCTTGGCGGGATCCACATCAAACGCCCCCACAATGGTCAGGTGGGGGCGACGGCGCGGAAAATAGGCCAACAGGGCGCGACCCAGATTCCCCAACCCCACCAGCACAATCGGCTGCGGAGCGGGAGGATCCAGAAAACGGCAAATCGCCTCGATCAGATACCCGACATGGTACCCCCGGGCGGGACTCCCCGTGAACCCAATCCCCATCAGGTCGCGCCGCACCTGAGCGGCCGTGTTGCCCGCCAGCCCAGCCAGATCGTGCGAATAAATATGGGAAAGGCCCAGCGCCTGCTGGGATTTCAGGAGTCGCCTGTAGAGGCTCAGCCGCCCGATCACTTTTTCCGAAGTCATACCAATTCACTCCTTTGTGAATTGCATAACGCTGTGACGTTATTCACAATAGTCGCTTGGCCCGCGCTTTGTCAACCCCGTTTTTCCAAAAAAATCCCCGCCCCCGCTTGAAACAAACAAGAACCCCTCTCCCGCCGAAAACCCCGGGGGAAAGGCAAAAAAATCCCCTCCTCCCGGCGGCTCCTTCCGGTGCTCGGTCGCTCTATCTGCGCGTTCAGCGCCGGAAACAAAATCCCGGCGCCAACGGTTCATTTGTGGATTTGGAACGAAATTCTTCGTCTGCGCCTCAGGCCAGAATGCGCTCGATCGCGTCGAGTTCCTCGGGGCTGAACGTCAGATGGGCCACTGCGGCCAGATTGTCCTCGAGTTGCTCAAGTCGGCTGACACCAATGAGAGCCGACGTCACGCGCTCGTCACGCAGAACCCAAGACAGGGCCATCTGCGCCAGACTCTGGCCGCGCCCGGCGGCCACCTCGTGGAGCGCCCGCACGCGCGTCAGGGTCTCCGCATTGACGCTCTCGGCCTGCAGGTACCCGTGGGGTTTGGCGGCACGCGAGTCCTCCGGTATGTCGCGCAGGTACCGGTTGGTGAGCAACCCCTGCGCCAGGGGCGAAAAAGCGATACACCCCATGCCGTCGCGTTCGAGGACATCGAGCAGCCCCTCCTCGACCCACCGGACAAACATCGAGTACTTGGGTTGATGGATCAGACAGGGGGTTCCCATTTCGCGCAGGATGGCGGCGGCGCGGGCCGTCTGGTCCGCGGGATAATTCGAGATACCGGCATAGAGCGCCTTGCCCTGACGCACGGCCTGATCCAGCGCGCCCATCGTCTCCTCCAGCGGGGTGTCGGGGTCTGGACGGTGCGAGTAGAAAATATCCACATAGTCCAGCCCCATCCGCCGCAGGCTCTGATCGAGACTGGAGAGAAGATACTTGCGCGACCCCCATTCCCCGTAGGGGCCGGGCCACATCAGGTAACCCGCCTTGGTCGAGACGATCAGTTCGTCGCGGTAGGACGCCAGATCCTGACGCAGAATGCGCCCGAAAGTTTCTTCGGCGGAACCGGGCGGGGGGCCGTAGTTGTTGGCCAGATCGAAATGAAGGATCCCGCAGTCGAACGCGCGCAACACGATGGCGCGGCTGTTCTCGTACACGTCCACACCTCCGAAGTTGTGCCACAAACCGAGCGAAAGCGCCGGCAGACGCACTCCACTGCGCCCGCACCGCCGGTATGGCATGACCTGATAACGTGTTGGAGATGCAAGGTAGATCATCGAAAAGCCCTTTCTCGCGCGCGCAAAAATACCGATTCTGGAACGTCGCCCTGCGCGCCTCATTTGCCCACCGAAACAGAACTACCATAGGGAATCCCCCCCCTTTCTGTCAAGAGCGCGGGCAAAAATCCTGACACCGAATTATGGAAGGATTCAGTAGGGTCCACGTCAGGGACTGACTATTATGAAATCAGAGATCGGGCGGCGTTGTACCGTCAATGCTCCCACCGGCCCGGCGAATAAAGGCTTCCCAGTGGAAGAAAACCGACCCGCCGGATAACGCCGACTCGGTGAAGGCCGAACACCCTCGGGATTCTCCTCCGAATCCTGCGCAAGAGATAAGGGGATCTACATGCGAAACCTGAAAAAAATCCTGCTGGCCGGAACACTTGTTTTAGCCTTGTGTGTCACGGCCCAGGCAACCAGAACGTACCTGAAAAACCAGACACCGATACGGGAAAAGAAAACTTCCCGGATGATCCCCCGCGAAAAGGGTATTCAGAAAGGCCCCTACCTGATCTATCCGGGCAAGCCGGATTCCATGACCGTCCTCTGGCAACTCGACGCGCCGTCGTCCTGTACCCTGAGCTGGCGGACGGAATCGTCCTCAGAGTCGCAGTCGGTTTACATCCCCACTTATGTCAATGACTTTCAGTATCAGCACACCTTCACGGGGCTGGCGCCCGCGCAGCGTTATGTTTATGAACTCCAGGCGGGCGACCAGAAAGTTTCCGGATCATTTCGTTCGGCGCCGGAGGACAACGCCACGTCAGTCAAGTTCCTGGTCTATGGCGATACACGCGCCAATGTGGCGCGCCACGACAAAGTCGCCGCCGGCATTTTAAAAGTCCTGGAACGGGAACCGGATTATCAGACCTTCCTGCTCCATTCGGGTGACCTTGTGGATCATGGAGACGAGGAAAAACTGTGGAGCGAGCAGTTCTTTGGGCAGGAATGGGACAACCTGAAGGCGATTCAAGCCCGGCTCCCCATCCACGCCACGCGCGGCAACCACGAGCGCGATGGGGTTCTGTTCCGCAAATACTGGCCCTATCCCTATTGCCCGAGCGGCCAGTCCTTCGGTTCTTTCGACTATGGCCCACTCCACGTGACCGTTCTGGACCAGTTCGAGGACAATTACGAATACGACCCGCGGAAAATCGGCGAGGCTCAGATGGAGTGGCTCCGGCGCGACCTGGCCACCACCTCGAAAGCCTGGAAGATTATCCTGTTACACAAACCCGGTTGGTCCACCGGGCAGCATGGAAACTGCGAATCCGTTCAGGAACAAATCCAGCCGCTCTGCCGGGAATTCGGCGTGGCGGCGGTCTTCTCGGCCCACAACCACTGTTACGCCCGGGCGGAAGTGGACGGCGTCCAACACATCACCACCGCCGGTGGCGGCGCGTCGCTCTGCGAAGTGAATCCCCGGACCGATTCATGGCCCTACCTGAAAGTGGCGATTCCCCGCCGGCATTTCTGCAAGGTAGCCATTGACGAAAACGGCTTTCACCTTGAGGCGGTGGAACCGGATGGGAAAGTCCTGGATACATTTACCCTGCCCACCCCACCCCACCCCAGCCCCTATAAGGATTGAAAAGGGGACGCCCAAAGGATTCGGATAATCATTACGACGGCAGGAACTCCCTGCAAAAAAATCCCGGTTCCAACATGCGCACCTCCCTCCAAAGGTTTGGGGCTCGGGAAGTTTCACATCGGAAACGCACGATTCAATAGATTGTGACGGCGCTCCTAGAACTGCACAGTCTTTATGCCCAGTCCTGTTATAGGGTGGAATTCTGAAAGACACACACAATTCTGGCGACGCCAGCGCTCAACGGTTTTCCATAGCGCGGCCCGCCTCCAATCTCTTATAATAACTGTTCTTTGAGGCCCGGTGCGATCCGAATTCACCCGGCTTTGGGGATTATTGATCAAGAAACGGAGAGGGACCCGGATCTTATGAAGAGGTTTCTGTTGTGGGGAATCGGCGCGCTGTTCCTGTTTCAGGCGGGAAGCGGAGTCGCATTGGCTCAGGCCAGTATCCTGAAGGGGCCATATCTGATCTATCCGGGCGCGCCGAACCAGATGACCGTCCTGTGGCAACTGGACGCCCCTGCGGTGGGGGTGGTGGATTGGCGCCTCGAAAGCGCCTCGACGTTCAAGTCCGCGGGGGTTCAGGTTTATCAGGGCGATTACCAGTACCAGTACACCTTCACCGACCTGACGCCGGGCGAGCGGTATTACTACCGTGTGCGGGTGGGTACGGTGTCGGCCACAGGGACCTTCTGCGCAGCGCCCGCCTCGGACGCCACGGCGGTAAAACTCGTCGTGGTCAGCGACACCCACACCAACGTCGCGAACTTCGATTTCGTCTGTTCGGGCATTCTCAACCTATTCAAACAGGACTCCGGGTACCAGACCCTGCTCCTGCTCGGGGGCGACCTGGTGGACGACGGCGGAAAAAAGGCAAACTGGCAGGACGGCTTTTTCCCCCGCAATATGGCCAATATCCTGGCCCTCGAAGCGTCGGTCCCCATTCAGGCCGCGCGCGGCAATCAGGAACGCAGCGGTTCGCTCTTCCGCACATTTTTCCCCTACTCCTACCCCAACGCCACTTCGTTCTGGAGGTCTTTCGATTACGGCCCGCTCCACGTGACCGTGGTGGACCAATACGAAGCGGGCTGGGACCAGACCACCAATGTTTCAACCCTGAGCGCCCCCCAACTGGCGTGGGTGGAACAGGATCTGAAAGCCACCACCAAGCCCTGGAAGGTTATCCTGCTGCACTGGCCCGGTTGGACCGCCGACCCGACCCGCAACCAGGAGGGCATCCAGCAACAGGTGCAACCGCTCTGCGAACGCTACGGGGTTGCGGCGGTCATCGGGGGCCACAACCACTGGTACACGCGGGCCAGCGTGAACGGCGTGCAGCACATCTCGACCGGCGGCGGGGGCGCGGATCTGCGCAGCCTGCCCGCCAACTGGAAAGACACGCCCTACATGGTTGCCGCGGCATCCAAACTCCACTTCAGCAAGATCGCCATTGACGCCCAGGGGCTCCACTTCGAAGCCGTGGAACCGGCCGGAAACGCAATCGAAAGTTTCACGATCGCCGAGCCACCCACCCCCCGGATACCCACCCCCAGCGGGATGCGGATTTATTGAACGGGCGATTGGATAGAAACGGCATTTCGTCCAGTCTTTCCGGGGAGTTTATTCCGCCCCGTCATTCCCACGCAAACGGGAACCCAGATCCGGGACCTTCAGTTTCGATTCCTCCGGGCCATGAACAGATTCCTTGCCTCGGATTCACGTTCCTCTGGATACCCGCCTTCGCTGGGATGACGGAAGCAGGGGTTGAATACTGAAAATTCTTTGGGGACAAGGGATGTAGAGTATTCTACGCCCCGCTGAACGACTTCGACAGATCCACCTGACCCGTTCCCACCTGGACGACCGTCTTCTTGGTCTTCGATCCGGCCATCAGTTTCTTGAGTTGGCGCTCAAACGCTTTGCCGTCCAGAGGCAACTCGAGCATCTTCCCGGTCAACGACGAGTGGAGCATGGCGTTGGCCAACTCGACCGAATGAATCCCCTCGGCGGCGGGCGACACCAGCGTCGCGCCGTCCAGAATCGCGTCCACAAAATTGCTCAGAATCCCCACGTGCTGGGGACCGGTCCCCTCGGCGGGGATCTCGATGTTCCACACATCCGGCTTTCCGAATATGTTCTGCGTGGTGCGCGAGAACTCGCTCGTGGGCGTCACGTTTCGCGTGAAGGAAATCTTCCCGCCTTCGAGCACGATCTTCCCCCGGTCTCCGGCAATCTCCAGACGGCACGTCCCCGGCGCCTCTCCGGTTGTCGAGACAAACACCCCCGTCGCGCCATTCGCGTACTCGAAATAGGCCGTCACCTCATCCTCGACCTCAATGTCGTGGTGTTTCCCGAAGTGACAAAAGGCCTGAAGACGCTTGGGCATACCGCAGAGCCACTGGAACAGGTCCAGATTGTGGGGACACTGGTTGACGAGGAGGCCGCCGCCCTCCCCCTTCCATGTCCCGCGCCACCCGCCCGAGGCGTAATAAATCTCGGGCCGGAACCAGTCCGTGATGACCCACTGGGTCCGCCGGATTTCGCCCAGTTCGCCCGAATCAATCATCTGTTTGATTTTGAGAAAATGCGGATCGAGCCGATTGTTGAACATTGCGGCGAAGACCTGTTTCTTGCTTTTGTGCGCCGCCAGCAGCCGCTCGGCGTCCGCCTTGTGGACCGAGATCGGTTTCTCGACCATGACGTGCAGCCCCTGCCCAAGCGCCTCAATCCCCAGCGACGTGTGCTGAAAGTGCGGCGTGGCGATGATAACCGCGTCAATCGCCTTCGACTTCAGGAGCGCTGACGGTTCCGTGTTGGTCTCGATGTCACTATAGGCGGCGAGCGACGAACTGGACAAGTCGGCCACCGCCGTCAGGCGCGCCCGTGGAATCTTGCCCGAGCGCAGGTTCCCAGCGTGCAAACGCCCGATGTTCCCCAACCCGATCAAACCAAAACGAACTTCGTTCATGATGATTCCCCTTTCCGCAACACTGAAATTTGAGAATGCCTCATAAAAAAAGATGACGGGATAACAGGATTTTCAGGATGTGGGGGAGAGTGATCTGTATCCTGTAAATCCTGTTATCCTGTCCTGTTCTTGTTTATTTTATTCCAAAAGAGTTTTTATCATTCGTCTTTTCAGGTACACTTGGCGCGGATTTTCCCAATCCTCCACCCTCACGGCAGAAACATCCGCTTGTACTCTTCCATGCAGTACCGGTCCGTCATGCCCGAGATGTAGTCGGCCACGGCGCGTTCCAGCCCCTCGGTTTCGCCCAGAGTCTGGAACCGGGCCGGCAGCATCTGCGGCGTGCGGCGGTACACGTGGAACAGGCTCTCGATGAACCGCTCCGCCTTGCTGGTCATGGCCATCACGTTCGGGTGACGGTACACGTGCCGCATGAGGAACGAACGCAGCACGCGGTTGCGCTCGGAGGTTTCCGCGCTGAAGTCCACCAGCCGCTTGCCATACTGTCGTACGTCTTCGATAGTCTCGATCCCCACTTCGCGGATGTTGCGCTCGGTCTGATCGAGCGTGTCGCGGACCGCCGCGTCAATCAGCGCCCCGATCAATCGGCAACGGTCGTACTGATCGAACTCGCGCGCCTCCGACAATCCGCCCACCCCGACTTCCCGGCAGATTTCGGACAGCCAGGGCACTTCTTCCAGATCGTGCCGCGACAGAATCCGAAGCTTCAGGGCATCGTCCAGGTCGTGGTGGTTGAATGCGATCTCGTCGGCCACGTCCACCAGCTGTCCCTCGAGCGTCGGCGCCAGCATCGGGTCGAAGCGGTCCAGGCTCGGCGCGTCGTACGACGTACTGTGCTTGGCGATCCCCTCGCGCACCTCCCACGTCAGGTTCAGTCCCGGAAACTCGCGGTAGCGCTGTTCGAGGCACTCGACGATGCGCAGACCCTGTCGGTTGTGCTCGAAACCCCCGTGACCCGCCATCAGACGGTGAAGCGCCGTTTCGCCCGAGTGGCCGAACGGCGTGTGGCCCATGTCGTGCGCCAGCGCCACCGCCTCGGTCAGGTCGCTGTTCAGGCGCAGGCTGCGCGCCATCGTCCGGGCGATCTGCGCCACCTCCATCGTGTGGGTCAGCCGCGTGCGATAATAATCCCCTTCATGGATGACATAGACCTGCGTTTTGAATTCAAGTTTTCGGAACGCGGCACAATGCACGATGCGGTCGCGGTCGCGTTGAAACTCGGTGCGCATACGGCAGGGCGCGCAGGCATACTCGCGTCCCCGGCTCGCGCTGCTGCGCGCCGCGTAGGGCGCCAGTGTTTGACATTCCAGGAGTTCCAGATTTTCCCGCGTTTCCATCTCGATAGACTCCTCGGCCTTTGCGATCCCCCAAACGGGTCGAATTCGTCAGGCGTTTATACATTGGCAAAAATCTTGCTTCTATCGGGAAACCGAGGGGCAGAAGCCGTTCCTGTTGTCGAGGGTGACCCCATTGTTGACGTTGTTCTGCGATCCCGTGCAGCCCCTTTTACAAAAAAGCGGAAGCAAGCCTGTCGTTTATTTCCGCCCGATCACGGCATCCCATCAACAATTGCGCCCACAAATCGTCCGGCACGGCTCAGCCTCAACACCTGAAGCAGCAATGGATCATAGCTTGGCGCTTGCAATTGTTCAAGTAGATTCCATAGAATGGAGTCAGCGATGGGAACGACGACTACTCTCTTGAAATTCCGTTTCGCACTGAAACGGGATGTCAAAATCACACGCAGTCGCACGCGGGGAGAAGGCAAACGCATGAGCGGCAAATTCTGCGACTATAAAGACTTTCTGGCCAGTCAGGAACATTCGGAACTCGCCGACATCCGCCAGTATGTGCATAGCCTCTTAGAAAATATCGAAGGACGCGCCCGTTCCTGCGCCACCAAGCGTCCCCACATGGCCATGCCCGAACGCCGCGCCCAGGAAGAACGTTACCAGATCGGGTTGCCCGCTACCTGCTGGGACGCCCTTGAGAAATCCCCGCACGCCACCCGCACATCCGTCCGCGCCCTGGATGTGAGCCGCTCCGGCTTCCGCTTCATCAGCCCCGAGCCTTATCGTCCCATGCAGATTCTCCGTCTCCAACTCGATTCACCCGGTCACCAGGGCCCCCCCATTCTGATCCAGACGGTCCGCGTGCGCCGCTGCCAACTCCCCGACCAGAAAACCTACGACATCGGATGCCAGACCATCAGCGAGAGCATGGTCGAGCAGGCCGAGAATGAAATCGCGATTCTCGACGGATTCTGCGCGCGGCTTCGCACACCCGCCCAGTTCGGCATTCTCCATATCGCCTCGACCCAGAAAGCGGAGGAAGTGGGACATCTGATCCGCGAGCAGGGCTATGCGCTCACTCAGATCCCCTCCTCGCGCAACCTCCAGAGCGCGTTGCGGGACTGGAACCATCCCGTTCCTCCCGCTCTGGTTATCTGTCCGGCCTCGCACCTCCTGCGCAAGCCGGAGCCTGTCTGGCTCGGTCAGGTGGCCAGCGCCTACCCCCAGATCGGCCTCCTGGCCATCGCCGACTCGGAAACCGAACTGGCCGCCGCCAAAATGTTTCAACCCGTGGATGAAGGCCTCACCGCCCAGACGGTTGAAACCGCCCTGGCCGAAACCATCCGGCAGACCCTCTTCGGGCGCTTCGTCGAAATCTCGACCGACCTGCCGCCTCTCCACATGAAGATCCTGATCGCCAGCCCGGATGAAATGCGCGCCCGGCGTTTCCAGACCCTTCTGCACCCGGAAGCCTGTTGCACGGAAAAGTGCGACTCGTACGCCGCCGCCCGAGCCGAACTCGACAGCCAGTTCTTCCACGCGGTCATTTTCGACCAGCGCCTCCTCGAGCAGGACACGGAAGAAGTCCTTCAGGAACTCCACACTCTTTACCCCTGGCTGGCCATCGTCGCCGAAACCCAGACGCTCCAGGACGCCGCCCGCATCACCGCACTGGGCGCCGACTTTGCGCTCCCGGCTCCGTGCAAGCGAAACGACCTGACCATCTGTATCCAACGGGTCCAGCGTCTCTTCCGGCAGAAAACGTTCCTCCACAAATAACTCGCGCTCCGCCGCGATTGCGGGTACAGTGTCCTCCACTATTTCCGCCCTGCCCTGAAACGGGGAAGGGCGAAGGCGCGTTTGCGTATTGCCCCATCGAAGTCCATTGTCATTCGATTTGTGTTCTCGTCCGTCATCCCCGCGAAAGCGGGGACCCAGAGAAGTGCGAATACCGAGACAATGAAGTTGTTCCAGAGTGAGCGGGAATAGAATCTGATTGCCCCGAATCTGGGTTCCCGCTTTCGCGGGAATGACAAATAGGGGGAGGCCCGGAATAACCCCATAAAACCAGGAGCTTCCCCCTCTCGGCTGGACAACGAGGAGATCCTGAGGATTCTCTGGACCAACGCGCGAACACCCCATACCCGTTGCAAGCGAGCACTTCCATGACAAAACCGACCGCCCCTGCCCTGAAAAAACAAATCCTCGAACTCCTCGGGAACCTTCCCGCCGGTGTTTCGCTTCCCCGGATTCTCACCACTCTGGCCAACCACGATGCCGTATTGCGCATGCTGGCCCAGGCCCACCCAGGCGCAGAACCCGTGGAACTGCGTCAGGCCCTGGCCCGCACGGCGGCGCTCGTGCGCGCTCTGGAACAATGGACCGCCCCGGCCACTCCGGAAGAAAAAACGCCCTCGGTGCAACCCGAAAAAACGTCCCAACCGCCCGACAAACCGCTCACACCCGAGACTCCCGATTTTCCCACCGACCTCTCGGACCCCCGCGTCATTGCCCGGCACTCTCGCGTCAAGGTCCACGTGGACGGCGCCTCCAAGGGCAACCCCGGTCCGGCCTCCGCCGGCATTGTCATCACCGATGTGGACGGCACCCCTCTCTATGAAGAAGCCTGCTATCTGGGCCACATGACCAACAACGCCGCCGAATACGGTGGCCTCCTGCGCGCCCTGGAGGTCCTGACCGAAAACGGACGCCCCGAGACCTACGTCTTCGCCGACAGTCTGCTCATGGTCAATCAGATGAACCTCACCTGGCAGGTCAAACACGAGGGCATGAAACCCCTTTTCACCCAGGCCCAGAAACTCAAACGCCTCCTGCCCCGCTTCCAGATCGTCCACGTCACCCGCGACAAAAACACCCGCGCCGACGCCCTCGCCAACCTCGCCATCAAACAGGCCCGCGACGCAGGGAAACTTTGACCCTGAAACCCGCTGTTAAAAACCCAAGTCATCTGTACGTAACCGGATTTGATCTACCCCAAAGGTGATGCGCCGGGAAGAAACCGGCGGTCAAAAAAAGGGGCGGGGCAAGCGCCGTTGGTGTTCAACACGGTTTGAATCTTTCTTCCAGCCCATCCATGTTCGTCTTCGAACAAGACATGGATGGACAGAAATAACCTATTTTTGAAACCACAGATGAACACGGATGGACGCAGATAACAAAACGGGGGTATCTGTACTACTATCTTGCAGAATCTGCGCAAGCCGCGACGATTTTTCTGTAACACAAGGACAATCAACCACAAAACGCAAAGTCGCAAAGACGCAAGGACGCAGAGAGGTGTGAATGGAGAGGGGACGATGTACAAATCCCAGTAATATTTGAGGATAAGGGGGGCAATCCGAAGGCCGCATGAAATGCCGGTATCTTTGCATCTCTGCGTCTTCGCGCCTTTGCGTTAAATCGGTTTTGGTTGCGACTTCGCTGCGCCAGGTTCATCTGTGTTTATCTGGGATTGCGTCTCAGGGACTGTAACCCGGGTGAGGATGGAAGCTGGGAGATGTGTCCCCTGATTGTTCCCGATCCCGGTTTTCCTCTTCCATCAGAATTTTTCAAAAAAATGAACTTTTCTTTCCAACTAAAATGCGATTCTGCGTCTATAGTATGAGAGGTTCTGGGAACAGAGAAACGGGACGTCTCTGAATTCTGGCGTAACTTGAGGGAGATCAGTGAAATGAGCGAGTCGGGCGCAAATGAAGTCTCCAGTGCCAGCAGTTCTTCTACCTCTTCGAAACGGGGATTCTGGCGGCGGTTATTCCGCTGGTGTCTTCTGGGAGGAGGGATTTTTTTCGGTGTGTTTCTGGTCTTTCTGGTCAAGATCACCCTTCCTGACCTGCGGCGCGAGGTGGCGCCGCCCGAGATTTCCGGGCCGGAACAAATTGCGCGGGTCGATAATACCCGGGAAAACCCTCAACTGGGTGATGCGCCGACGTCGAAGACGGCGGCTCTGGATCAGTCTGGTCGGGTTATTCTGGACCTTGACGATTTTCCCCACCTTTCGCCCACAATGCGGCGGGAAGCGGAAACATGGGTCAGGACCTGGAACACCCGGATCGTTCCGGATATCCTGGCCATTGAAGACCCCGATCTGCGAAAACAGAAATGGGATTTGACATCCGAGTATATTGAAATACTCCGGTCACACCTGAATCTTCCCGTGGAGTGGGAAACGCTTTCCAACGCGACGGCCTACGAAAAGACCGAAGCGTGTTCTTCATACTGGCACAATAAGCCTCTTCTTGCTCATCCTGGCTTTAGTGCCCTTCAAGAGCGACTGCGATTCGAACGGGCGGTGTACTATGAGGATTGGGCCGAGGCTGTGGGGTTCAGAGATACGGGAGTATGGGCAAAAAGAGTGGCATCGAATGGGATGCAGTATAGCAGCGATTTTGATTGGCGCGATCTGGGGAACGCGGGTGTCGAAACAGGCGTTTCCCGTCCCACAGATCGGGACTTCTGGAATGAACGCGTGTACTGTTGGCGCCAGATGGGGTTTGTCGGGCAATTGGGGCTGGTTGCGAATTCCTATGAGCGTTCTCTCCGAACTCAAATGCGCAATGCAAAGGCCGTGTATGTCCTCAGTCTCCCGAGCGGGTTTGTCTGGGAAGTCAGTCATAATGTCTGGAAAGTCTGGGGAAAACCGCCGAAGAATTTTGCTTCACCGGAACCCCCGATGCCTGAATAAGAGAGAAAATCGTTTTTGCACCGTTTTAACTCTGGAAACGCCTTTTGTCGTTTTCTTAACAAGAAAGGTAAACCATGACCGAGTCCCCGATTTCATCTCCCCCCCAGCCGAAACACCGGTTCCGGCGGTTCCTCCTCTGGATCGTCCTGTGGGGTGGTTCCCTGGTGTTTCTGGGGGTGGTTCTCCTGATCGGGATCACCCTTCCTGACCTGCGGCGCGAGGTGGCGCCACCTAAAATTTCCGGGCCGGAACGGGTGACCCAGTCGCAGGATTCTTCGAAAAACATTTCCTCCCCGACTTCCGGGACGTTGTCGGTTTCCGGGGACACTTCTGAAACCTCGGGATCTCTGAACCTCGACGATTTTCCCCATCTGTCCCCGAAAATGAGGGAACTGGCTCAGGCCTGGCTCGACCAGTGCGAGGAAACGAGTCGGGCGCTCGACACGATCGCCGACCCGGCCCTGCGCGCACAGGCGCTTGGGTACCTGAAGGATCGGGAAAAAGTATGGGCCCTTCTGAATCGTCCGCTGGAGTGGGGGCGTCAGGGTTTCGAGGCGTATCGGAATGCGGTTGAGAATTTGCGCCTTGGTCGTCCCTACTCTGCCGAGCGGGAAAGAATTTATGTCGGACCGGAAATCAGTTATACCGCGTCTGGAGAGTTTTCGACCGGGTCGGGGAAAAGCCTCGAGGAAGTGAAGGAATTCAGAAAGAAATGTGGCGAGTTTGTCATGGCGTTTCAGAAGGAGAAAACTCAATTCGAAGTTCTGGTGCGTCGGTCTTTTCTTGAATTCTGCATCCAGGACGGTCATTGGGCTGAGGCGGCGGTGGCCTGTGATCGGAACGCTCGTCAGTCTCAAGGGGGCGATAACTTCCAGTTTTTCAGTGGGGAATATCACCGGACACCGGAATTCGGCGAGGTGAGCGTCTGGGACGAAGAACTCTATTGTCTGCAACAGTCCAATCTGGGGGCGTCGTATCAGGCGATGCGTTCGTATGAACATCTTCTGGATACCCGGTTACAGGGCCGGGTCCCCCAGGAAGTTTTTCTGGGATTGCGGGGGGCGGGCGACTGGTTGGTGTTCAGTAAAAAGTCCGTCGAAGTCCCCGCTTCCCCCTCGCCGTGACGGCGGTTTCGGGTCTGTTGGCATCCGGATAGAGACGAAAATTTCTCCGGCTCTCTTCAATTTCGTCAACGCGTCTGATCTTATTCAATAGAAGGAAAATCCATGCCCGAAACTCAATCTTCCGTTTCCCCCCAACCGAAACACCGACTTCGGCGGTTTTTCCTCTGGATACTCCTGGGGGGCATTTTCCTGGTGTTTTTGGGAGTGGTTCTCCTGATCGGAAACGCCCTCCCCGACTTGAGTCGCGAGGTGGCACCGCCCGAGATTTCCGGGCCGGAACGGGTGGCCGTGTCGCGGGATTCCTCAAAGGACACTTCTGTTCCGACTTCCGGGACGTTGTCGGTTTCCGGGGACAGTCCCGGAACCTCGGGATCTCTGAATCTTGACGATTTCCCTCATCTGTCCCCGAAAATTCGGGAACTGGCTCAGGCCTGGCTCGACCAGTGCGAGAAAACGAGCCGGGCGCTCGACACGATCACCGATCCGGCCTTGCGCGCGCAGGCGGTGGGGTATCTGAAGACCCGGAAGATCCGGGGATTTCTGAATCTGCCATTGGAATGGGGAACCTGTCCCTACAAAGAGGCCTTGCAACATGTGAACGAGGATTATCGCGTCGATCAGTTCTATGGTCGAAACAATCCGAATTATCTTACCCTGTTCTACTCTCAGTGCCGGGAATTCGACAAAGCGTTCAAGAAGGAATTGAATTGTTTTTTGAGGGTCTCGAGCCGACTTTCTTTCGAGCTTTCCATGTCCTACAAACATTGGGGGAACACGACTCAGAGTTGTGTATTTCAAAAGATGGAGTTGACCGAGCAGTCTTCTCCGATTGGGGAAGACCTTCTTGGCGGAACGTGGGAAGAAGAGGTGTATTCCTGGAGACAGATGGGCGTAAAGGGGGCCGTGGGTCTGACGGCGCGTTCGTACCAGCGCGCCCTGATGAAAGCCGCGAATGACAGTCGCAGTCCCCTGGTTCAAAAACTGTACGCGGCAGGAGGAGTGGTGGCTTTCGCCATGACCGGGGAACCGGAAGAGGAGGAATCCCCAGGAACGGGGCAGGATTGATTCCGAAACACCGGATGGGAGTATTACGTAGTTTTGCCGTGTGTTCGGGAACCGTTTGAAATCTATCATGAAGACCAAATCACGACAAGGCGCGAAAACGCGAAGAACCGCTTCTGAGACCCCAGATGAACACGGATGGACACAGATACCGAGAATAGGGGGATCTGTGTCCATCTGTGTTGATCTGTGGTTTCGTTTGAAAATCGGTAACCCGTCGGAACAGGTCGCGAAATACACAACAAGCCCGTTCCTATGATAATTCCGATCTCTATTTCTTCAGGAATCGTTTGATCTGGCGTGCCCAGGCCTCATAGCCCGCGCGGTTGGGGTGGACGCCGTCGTCGGAGTATTCGGGTTTCATTTCCCCTTTTTCGTCACAGAAGAGGGGGTGGATGTTGAGGAATTTCACGCCGTGTTTTTCCGCGACCGCCTCGAGTTCGCGGTTGACCTCGCGTATCGTTGCGTTCAGTTTCTCGGACTCGATGTTGGCGATCTTGCCCCGAACCGGCAGGATGGACTGGACGTAGATCTTGCAGTCGGGGCCGTTCTTCTGCAATTCGCAGAGGATGTAGTGGTACAACTCGCCGTATTGGGGCGGGGTCATTTTGTTCATGAAGATGTCGTTGACCGCGATCATGAGGAACAGCTGGCGCGGGCGCAGTTCGTAGGCCGAAACGTCCAGGCGGCGGATCAGACCCCAGATCGAGTCGCCGCCAATGCCGCGGTTGGCGATCTTGTAGTCGGGCAGGATTTCGTCGAACGGGAAACCGGCGGTGATCGAGTCGCCGCAGAAGACGATCCCGCCGGGCTGGCGCGTCTTGTTATCTTCGCGGAACTGATCCACCTGCTTCTGCACGAAATCCGGTTGAGGGGAATTGAAGTATTCGCCGGCCTGGGGCAGGGTGGCCGGGTCGGGGCTGGGGAGGGGCTTGTTTGTCCGCGCCAGATGGCATCCCGCGAGTGCGCAGGTCAGTGTGAGTAAGAAGAGTAATCTTTTCATGGTGCATCCTTTCGAGTGCAGGGACGATGAAGGGATTGGGATTGGGTGAGAGGCGGTTTCCTGCTTGTTTTTCCGCTCTCTGTCCTGCAAAATCATCCACATCGTGTCACGGAGTTGGGGGCCCAGGATCTCGGTGACAGTGTTACGCTATCAGGTCCATCCGCGATTTGGAATAGAAGAGATGAGTTCTTCCCAAGCCATTTCATCGCGAGGGAAAGCCCTCTCTCGGGCGGATATTTGAAAGGTTGGAGGTTCTGTGAAATGTTGAACTTTACGGTGGACAAAGCGTTGTGTACGGGGTGCGGCGAGTGTTCGGTGGATTGCCCGGCTCGGATTATTGAGATGGCGGAGGCCTGTCCCGAGATCGCGCCGGAGAAGGAAGCCTCCTGTTACCGGTGCCAGCATTGCTTTACCGTTTGCCCGACCGGGGCAATTTCGATCCTGGACCTGAATCCGGACGAAAGCCAGGCGCTGGGAAAACTGACCCTGTCCCCGGATCAGATGGAGTTGCTTATCAAGGGGCGGCGTTCCGTGCGGCGTTATGAGCCGGTGGATCTGGCGCCTGCGGTGATCCAGCGTCTGGTGGAAGTGGCGCAGCACGCCCCGACGGCGGTCAACAGCCGGTCGGTCCATTTCACCGTGGTGGACAAGCGGGAGAAAATGGCCGAAATCCGCCGTGAGGTCATGGCGGGTCTGTCGCGGCTGGTTCGCGAGAACGCTCTGCCGGAGGGACGGGAGTTCTTCGCCGACTTTGTGCGCGTTTGGGAGGAGAATCAGGTGGACGTTTTGTTCCGGGGCGCGCCGCATCTGGTGGTCGCTTCCGCGCCCGCGACGGCGGTGGCGCCGGTCATAGACAGCCTGATCGCGCTTTCCTACTTCGATCTTCTTGCGCAAAGCCAGGGAGTGGGCACCCTCTGGTGCGGGCTGGCCAAATGGGCTATCAACGACCTGTTGCCCGAGATGAAGGAGCGGTTGGGAATCCCGTCCGACCACGTGATCGGTTACGTCATGCTGTTCGGGAAACCGGCGGTTCACTACGCCCGCACGGCGCAACGCGCGGCCAGTGTGTCGTTCGTGAGGTGATGTTGCGCATTTTTCCGGCTGCCCGATACGCCCATGTCTCCCTCCGCTCATCCCCTTTGGGGGGAGACTCCAATCCGGTTGATCGCAATGGATTTGGATATTCGACAGCGGTTTTGTAATGAACGATCTCTGGAAATAAAACGGGGGAAGATCCGGATGAATCCTTCCCCCGCAGAAGGTTTTTTGTTAAACAGGTATTTCTCGAATACCGCGATCGGTTACTCCTCGCACCATGTCAGAACAACTTTGCCCGACATCCCCGAGCACATGACCTCGAAGGCCTCCTGGAACTCGGTGTAGGGGTAGCGGTGCGTGATGATGGGCGAAATATCGAGGCCCGTCTGGAGCATTGAGGTCATCATATACCACGTCTCATACATCTCGCGGCCATAGATCCCCTTGATGGTGAGCATGTTGAAGATAACCGTGTTCCAGTCAATCTGAACATCGCCGCTGGGAATCCCGAGCAGCGCGATTTTCCCGCCGTGGCACATGCTGGCGATCATTTCCTTGAAGGCTGGACCGTTGCCCGACATTTCCAATCCAACGTCGAATCCCTCGCGCATGCCCAGTTGCTTCTGCGCATCGGCCAGACTGGTCTTCGTGGGGTCCACGGCGAGTGTCGCGCCCATCTTCTCGGCCAGCGCGCGGCGGTAGGGGTTGGGGTCGGTGATGACGACATAACGGGCGCCCGCATGGCGCACAATCGCCACACACATGATCCCGATGGGTCCGGCTCCGGTGATCAGCACATCCTCGCCCAGAACCGGGAAGGAAAGCGCCGAGTGCGTCGCATTGCCGAACGGATCGAAAATTGAAGTGATTTCCTTGGGGATGTTCGGATCGGCGTGCCAGACATTGGTGACGGGAATCGAGAGGTACTCGGCGTAAGCGCCGGGGCGGTTGACGCCCACGCCACTGGTTTTGTTACAGAGATGACGGCGCCCCGCCAGGCAGTTGCGGCAACGGCCGCACACGATGTGCCCTTCACCCGAGACCACATCGCCGATTTCGAGGTCGGTGACGTTGCTGCCCATCGCGGCCACGGTTCCGACGAATTCATGACCCACCGTCATGGGGACGGGGATGGTCTTCTGCGCCCAGGCGTCCCATTTGTAGATATGCACATCGGTGCCGCAGATGGCGGTCTTGTGGATCTTGATCAGGACGTCGTTTATGCCGACTTCAGGCACATCCACCTCTTCGAGCCACAAGCCGGGTTTGGCCTCTTTTTTGACCAGCGCTTTCATTTTTTTCTGCATGTTCCACTCTCCATTCCAGTCGGGTTTTTCCGCTTCGACATTTCAACCCGATTCCCGTTCTGATGGTGCTCCAATCCCGGAACGGTGTCAATAAAGAAAGTGTAACAGCCGCCTACTTCTTTTCATATTGGAAAAATATGGGCACCGATACGGGTAATCTTCCGTGTCTATTTCCAGAACGGACGTTCTTTCGGGTTACACATTTTCCCGCTTGCAGATTTCGGGCGTCTCTGGCACACTTGCATTGCCCTTCAGCAGTCAGCGGAAGGCGGGAACGGGGAGAAAAAGGCGTTGCTTCTCTCCCTCATTCCCGAAAATGTCCCACACCGTATTGTTTGCGATCTGAACGAAATAGCGCTCCGATATTTTCCGTGCGTTTTCAAATGAAAACGCGGAGACCTCTCGAAAGAAATGGCTGGCAGATTCTTTGCACGAGTCAAGTTTTCTTCCGGAGGTGTAACCGAATGCCGAAATAAAACAGGCCGGATGGGATGGGTCAGAAAACATACTCGTGCAAAAAAGTGCGCTTGCGCCACGGACTGCCTTCAAAACAGGAGAACGACAGAATGAAAAGCACGTTAAACGCGGAGATTATGAAACGGGGAAAATCCTTTTTCTCGAGCATCCGGGGAGAAAAGCCGTCCGTGTTCAACAAGGAACGCTGGGTGGGGAAAATCATGGACAAGATCATGGAGAGCGAAGACTTCAAGGTCCAGATGTTCCGGTTTGTGGATGTTTTCCCCTATCTCTCGACCAGCGACCTGCTCACCAACCATATCCGCGAGTATTTCGGTGGTGAAGATCAGGATGTCCCCTCGGTGCTCAAGTGGGGCGCCAACATGGCGGGCATGGGAGGCAAGATCGGCGCGGCGGTGCTCAACAAGGCGATCCGCTACAACATTCAGGACATGGCCAAGCAGTTCATCGTGGGCGAGCAATCCACCGAAGCGATGAAGAACATTGGCAAACTGCGCTCCGACGGGTTTGCCTGCGTGGTGGATATTCTGGGCGAAGCCACCGTGAATGAAGAAGAAGCCGAGGCGTACCTGGACGCCTACCTCGGCCTGCTCAAGGCGATGCGCGAGGCCGCGCCCAAATGGAAGGCGCTCGAAGGGGCGCACAACGATCTGGACTGGGGCCACGCTCCCAAGATCAACGTGGCCGTCAAACCCACCTCGCTGTACTCGCAAGCCAAGCCGGTGGACTTTGAAGGTTCCGTGCAGGTCATCGCCGATCGCATCGCGCGCATTTACGAAAAGGTCATCGAAGCGAAAGGGTTCCTGTGCATCGACATGGAATCCACCCGCTACAAGAACATCACCCTCGAAGTCTATAAGCGCCTGCGTCTCCAGTATCGCGATTACCCGCATCTGGGCATCGTGCTACAGGCCTACCTGCGCGACACGGACTGCGATCTGCAGGAGTTGATCGAGTGGGCGCGCCAGCAGAAGGTCCAGATTTCGGTGCGCCTGGTCAAAGGCGCTTACTGGGACTATGAAACCGTCGTGGCCAAACAGAACGGGTGGCCGGTGCCGGTCTATACCATCAAGGCGGAGACCGACGCGGCCTACGAGCGCAACGCGCAACTGATTCTCGAAAACCACGCCATCTGCCACTTTGCCTGCGCCTCGCACAACATCCGTACGATTTCCGCCGTGATGGAAATGGCCTCCGAGTTGAAGGTGCCCGAGGAACGCTACGAGTTTCAGGTACTCTACGGCATGGCCGAACCCGTGCGGCGCGGCCTGCTCAATGTGGCCAAACGCATCCGGCTCTACAGCCCCTACGGCGACATGGTGCCGGGCATGGGGTATCTGGTGCGCCGTCTGTTGGAAAACACGGCCAACGAATCGTTCCTGCGTCAAAGTTTTCACGAGGATGCCGACGCGGAGCACCTGCTCGAAGATCCGGAGAAAACCATCCGTCGGCTTGAGGCCGAACACGCCGCCAAAGCCGCAAAGTCCCATGCGAAGGGACCAGGAGGACTGGCGCCGTTCCATAACGAACCCGCCGTGGATTTCACGATCGAACAGACCCGCAAGGCGTTCAAGACGGCGATCGCCGAGGTGCGCGGGAATCTGGGCCGGACCTATCCCTTGTTTATTAACGGGCAGGAAGTCCAGACGACCGACCGGATCGCCTCGGTCAACCCGGCCAATCCGCATGAGAAGATCGGAGAGGTGTGCCAAGCGGGCCGCGAGGAAGTGGCGCGCGCCATCGCGGCGGCCAAGGCGGCCTTTCCCGCGTGGCGAGACACCTCGCCGCGCGAACGCGCCGGCTACCTGATCGAAGCGGCCACCATCGCCCGTCGGCGTTTGTACGAACTCTCGGCCTGGCAGATTCTGGAAGTGGGTAAGCAGTGGGATCAGGCGTATGCGGACGTGACCGAGGCGATTGATTTCCTCGAATACAATGCCCGCGAGATGGTCCGGCTGGGCGTGCCGCAACGCATCGGGTCCGCCCCGGGCGAGGTCAACCTCTACTCCTACGAGCCAAAGGGGATCGCGTCGGTCATTTCCCCGTGGAATTTCCCGTTGGCCATCGCGTGCGGCATGGCGTCAGCCGCGCTGGTTACGGGCAACTGTGTGATTTTCAAACCGGCGGGAGTTTCGCCGATCGTGGGATGGAACCTGGTCGAGATCCTGCGCGAGGCGGGATTGCCTCAGGGCGTCTTCAACTTCGTGCCGGGTCGCGGTTCCGTCATTGGCGATTACATGGTCGAGCATCCCGATATCAGCGTGATCTCCTTCACCGGCTCGGTTGAGGTGGGTCTGCGGATTGTCGAGAAGGCGGCCAGGGTGCATCCGGGCCAGTCCAACGTCAAGAAGGTCATCTCGGAGATGGGCGGCAAGAACGCCATCATCATTGACGACGACGCCGACCTGGACGAGGCCGTCCCCCACGTGCTCTACTCCGCCTTTGCTTTCCAGGGCCAGAAATGCTCGGCCTGCTCGCGTGTGATCGTGCTCGACGCCATCTACGACCGGTTTATCGAGCGTCTGGTTCAAGGCGCCCAGGCCATGCCGATCGGTCCGTCCGAAGACCCGACCAACGCGATGGGACCGGTGGTGGATGCCGGAGCAAAGAAAACCATCGAGGAGTACATCCGCATCGGCAAGTCGGAAGGGAAGGTCCTTTTCGAGAGCGCGGCGCCTCAGGGCGGTTACTACGTGCCGATGGTGATCCTGGGGGGAATCCGCCCCGAGCATCGCATCGCGCAGGAAGAGGTGTTCGGTCCGGTCCTTTCGATCATGCGCGTCAAAGATATTGACCAGGCGATCGAGTGGGCCAACTCGACCCGGTTCGCGCTCACGGGCGGTTTCTTCAGCCGCAGCCCGAAACACCTGGCCCGTGTCTCGCGCGACTTCCGCGTGGGCAACCTGTACCTGAACCGCAACTGCACGGGCGCGCTGGTGGGCCGTCAGCCCTTCGGCGGGGCGCGCATGTCGGGCGTGGGCACCAAGGCGGGCGGCCCGGATTACCTACTGCACTTCATGGACCCGCGGGTCGTGACGGAAAACACCGTCCGCCGCGGCTTCACCCCCATCGCCGCCGATGACGACTGGGTCGAGTGATCTCAAGCGGAAACAGACCCCAAGGTCAATATCCCGCCAGCCCCGGACAGGCCGAAAGTCTGTCCGGGGCTGTTGTACTACAGGAGAATCCAGAAGTCCTATGGCAGCGAAACCGCCCCCGGTTAATTGCCCCGGCAGGGGCAAAGGACAGTAGACGGGGGTGGAGCGAAGGAAACCCCCGGAAAGAAACCCATCCTGACGCGCCCCAGAGGGGCGCAGGGGGGGGCATGGACGTCATAGACCGTTTTCCCACCACCTCATTCAGATTTTCTCGATTTTTTCCTCCGCCCCATCCGGGGCGGGAAAGATTGGAGGACAGATCCGGTTTCCGCTTCGCTCCCACCCGGCTGGCTTACAAGCCTGCGAAGCAACTCACCCGCGCCCCTCTGGGGCGCTTTTTCCAACCTCAAAAAATTGTTTTCTTGTATTCACTGCTTTTCCCCAATCGTGCTCCACCGGACAAAGACTTCTGGATTCTCCTGATCTGTACTACGACCTCGCAATATCGCGGTTGTTTGCGTAGATTTTGGGGGCGAGTGTGTGTAATCCTGAAAACCGCAGTTGAGCGTCCCCGCCCCGGCTTTACTCCAGGCGGGCGAGACGCCCGCCCTCCCAGGAAACGCCCATTTTTATAGGGAGAAAGCGGTTGCCGGGAGCGCCAATCTCCTGATTGGCGCGGTCAATTAGACTCACCCCAAAGGCGACCGAGCCAAAACATTTTTCGCCCCATAACACAAGAATAAAGGATTCGTTTTCTGTCCTCAACTGCGGTTTTCAGGGTAATACGGACCACGATCCCGATCCGGTCCCAGCCCTGGAAGGGTTAAAAGCCCGCTCCAGACGTGGTAGAAGCCAACGGGCGGAATCGCGTAATCCCCCGAGAATCCCACAAAGTCGCCCGGATGCCCGGAACCGCAACCGCGCCAATCAGGAGATTGGCGATCCCGGCAACCGCTTTCTCCCCATAAAAATGTCCTTTCTGGGAGGGCGGGCGTCCCGCCCGCCTGAAAGAAAAACCGGACGATAGGCGTTCAACTGCGGTTTTCAGGTTGAAGAGTCTCTTTTGAAAAAGGACGAGCCTCAAGGGCCGATTCGAGGCGCATGAAGCGCCGGGGCAAAAAAAGCAGTGTGGCGGGAAGGGGTGAACCCTTTCCCGCCACACTGTGTATTGCTATTTCCTACCCTCAAATCTCCAAAAAGAACAAGACCGGTTTACATCGTTCCAAGAGCGGTCCCTTGTTTGACACAGAGGAACCGGCTGGCAGCGGAGCTGCCACCCATCTTGAAGACTCCACCGGCGCTGGTTGTCCCATTCGTGGCATCGTAGGGAACTCCCCAACTGGTCGAATGGGGGGCCGTGCCGCTCGTCGGGGTTTTGAGCAGGACAAACACGTTGAATTTCGTGAGATCGGCGCCGAAAACCGTATTGTCTTTGTTATTCGCGTTCGGCCCGACACTCATCAGCGCGTAGAAAGTCTTCTTCGCGGTGTTGTTGTTGCCTTCGTTCCCCGTGAAGAGGTGAATCTTCGGCTGACCGTCTTTGGTCTTGGGGTTGAAGGGGTCGATGGGAACCGAGTTGATGTAAGCAACCGGGGTGGTCAGACAAAGGAACCCGTTTATGTCACGTCTGTTTTGGGTTTTTTCGCCTGCGGCATCAAGGTTGCTCGAGTGGGGGTACGTCTTCCGGTCAATGTTGTAGGTTTCCAGCGCAGTGACGATGGACTTTTGATCGGCTTGCACCCTGGCTACTTTGGCACGGGTCTGGGCTTCCAGGAAGTTGGGAACGGCGATAGCGGCCAGGATCGCAATGATGGCCACCACAATCAACAGCTCGATCAGGGTGAACCCGGAAACGCGTTTTACCAATTTTGCAAGATACATGCTTAAGCCTCCCTTTCGTGTTTGGCACGGGGCCAAGAAAATCATAATGATCGAAACCGTCCACCTCCAAACGGCCAGCTCCTAACATCTACAGTATGATTGACGGTTGTTTCCAAGTCAAGGTCATTTTTCTGATTTTATTTTTTGACCGGGGGCGGATGGATGGGGCGTGGAAATTGTAATGTTTTTAGCGCATTTATGGACGACGCGACAGGCGGAACCCGGACCGTTTCCCGGAAAAAACAGCGGGATGCCGGACCCTCGAAGCCCTCCGGATTTTACAGGGAAACCTTGACATTCCAGTGAATCGCGTGGAGAAATGGAGGAACGCGACCGGGGCCGGATTGTTTCCCCCGGGGATTGCAAAATCGGGCGGCGTCCGCCGTTTCTCCGGGAGGGACGCGCCGGGGGGTTCTCGATAAAAATTGGCCGGATTCGGAAACGAAGGGAGCGGCGGGGGGATGGTCTATCTGACGGGGTTTGCGGATGAGGCGGCGGACGATCTGGAGGGACAGATTCGCGCCACGCGGGAACTCGGGTGGCAGAATATCGAGTCGCGCAACATCGGGGGACGGAATATCCACGACATTGCGGAGGCGGAATTCGAATCGGTGTGCGCGCAGCTGGAATCGGGCGGCGTGCGCATCAACTGCTTCGGTTCCGCCATTGCCAACTGGGGCAAACGGATTGACGAGCCGTTTGAGACCTCGTGGGCGGAAGCGTTGCGCGCGGTCCCCCGGATGCAGCGCCTGGGAACGAAACTGGTGCGCATCATGAGTTTCGCCGTGCTCGAGGGACGCGAACCGGACGATCAGATGGAGACCGAGCGTTTCCGCCGGTTGCGCGAGTTGCAGGCGCTCTTTGGCGATGCGGGCATTCAGGCGGTTCACGAAAATTGCATGAATTACGGCGGGATGGGGTGGCCCTACACGCTCCGGTTGCTGGAAAACGTTCCCGGCCTGAGACTGGTTTTCGACACGGGCAATCCGGTTTTTCTGGATGACCGCACGAAAGCGAAGCCTTACCCGAAGCAGTCTTCCTGGGAGTTTTACACCCACGTCAAAGAGCACATCGCCTATATCCACATCAAGGACGGGCGGTTCGACCCGCAGACGGGGAAAACCACCTACACGTTCGCGGGCGAGGGCGACGCGGAGATTCCCCGGATTCTGGAAGACTTGCTCAAGAGCGGCTATGAGGGGGGGATTTCCATCGAGCCGCATTTGGGCGCGGTGTTCCACGACGCGGCGGCAGGAAAAGCGGCGGACGAGGCGCGCTATGCCGCCTATGTCGAGTATGGGCGCCGCGTGGAAAAGATGATCGGCGAAATTCAGAACCGCCTGGGGCGTTAAAACTGGATTCCGGGGGACCTTGATTCTTCAGCCTCACGTTTGAAGGATTGCAAGAGATCAAATTATCGAGGTTTTCAGCCCCCGGAGGGGGCGACGGTGAGTAGCCGTGGGTGACCGAAGGGAACCCACGGAATACGCCGAAAAGAAGATCAAGCCCCGGAGGGGCGACAGAAACCTGAAGGATCAGGGCGGGGGAGGAACAGATGCGGAAACCTGGGGGAAAAAGCGTTGTGTGGGCGTTGGTGTTGTGTTGCCTCTGGGCGTTTGCCGGGTGCAAAAAGTCCGAAGCGCCTCCGTCCGCCTCGGCTGGAAAAAACGCCACCGAGTTGTCCAGCCCGGAGACGGCGCAAGGCGATTCGGACCAGGCGGGGGCGTTTGAGGCGGCTCTCGAGCAACCTGTCCCCCCGGCTCCGACCGCCTCTCACGAGCCGTCGGTTGCCGCCGAACGCGGGACGATCGAGCCGGATTTCGATCCGTTTCTGTTCCGGCACCGGGATCGAACCATGGAGTATGTGGTCGAGATTCCACCGAAAAAGGAAGAAGTGACAGAGGAGGGATCGCCCACTCCCACCCCTTCCCCGGAGCCGGCTGCCGGACAGATCGTGGAAAATTTTCCGGATGTCGTCAAAGTGAACTTGAAAGACAAGTCCGTGGTCCGCATCCGGGTGGCGGTGGAGTGCGCGGACGAAGCGACGATGGCGGCGCTCAAGGCCAACCCGGAGAATCAGCGTCTCGTGCAGGCAGCGATCGAGAACCGGACGTCGGATGAATTGTTGACACTTCAGGGGAAAATGGAATTCAAGGATGAGTTGATCCGGAAATTGAAAGCGTCCATGTCCCCCCAGGTTCGAGGGATCAAGGACGTGCATTTGATGGAATTGACCATCGGCGCCTTTTGAGAACGCCGGAGGGGGAATCCTTGCCGGCGTTCTATCGCGCGAGAGGGTGAGAACATGGCCATGCAGTTGACAGAACTGGCGGGGCGTATCCGCTCGCTGCGCGAGAAACGCGGGCTGCGCCAACAGGATATCGCCCACGCCCTGCGGGTCAGCGCTCAGGCCGTCTCGAAGTGGGAGCGCAGCGAGAACGCGCCCGATATCACGGTCCTGCCGGAGTTGGCCTGCCTGCTCGGGGTGACGACCGACTGGCTGCTGGGGCGCGAGGAGGAGCGCCGCGACGTGTTCGACGCGACGGTCTGGGTGTCGAGCGTCGGGGGGGCGTTCGAGAAATCCCTCGAAATGGACCCGCGCGATTTTGCCGTATGGGCCAACGGTCTGTTCTATCAATTGACCGAGACGGTCCTGCGTTACGAGGCGGTGCCGATCAAGTATATGGGCGATCAGTTTCTCTGTTTCTTCTCCGGCGTGGACCGGTGCGCTCGGGCGCTCGAGGCGGCGCGGCTGGCGCGGCGCATGGTGAGCGAGTCGCTCAAAATCGGCCTGGCGGACGGTCCGGTTTATCTGGGCGGGGTGGGGCACCCGGACTACGCCCGGCCCGACGTCATGGGGCAGGTGGTCAATGCGGCTTTTCTGACCCTGCAATGGGCCGAGTCGCACGGCGAGAGCGGCCTGGCGGCCACCGAGGCGGTGTTCAAGCCGCTGCCGCCCACACAGCGTTGCGGAAAAGGCCACCGGGTCGAACTGCGCGGAGTCGAGCGCCCCGTGACGGTCTATGAAGTGCGGCTGGTTTCGTGATCCGAATCATCTCAAACAGGCAAATCCTTCAGACAAATCTTGTGAGAGTAACGTCGGTATCTGCCTCCGATACCCTATCTCCAGGCCGTCCTGAGCATCTGCGCCGTCATCAGGCAACCCGCCATGAAAAAGAGGGCCCCGATTCCGGGCATAAACCAAGCCTGCGCTTTCAGACCCGGCTCGAGCAGGCACTCGCTTGGATTTTCAGGCAAATAATAGACGGTAACGCTTTGGCCTTGGGGGTAGCGGGCGACTATTTTCTGGGCGTGGGACGTGAAACTGGAGTCGAAGTCTCCATAGGCGACCCGATCGCCGGTGAAAATATTGCCGCCAACGGAAAACTCGTAAAGCACTTTGGCGTGGAAGGTCGTGCTGCTGCGGTTCCCGCTTTTGCGGTGGTGGCGTTCGACCGAAGACTCGGTGATGGCGCCTTGTGTGGTCGGCCATTGCGCGCTGGCTTTGGCCTTGGCCATATCCTGGAATCCGAGGTACGCGATAAACACGCCGACCGCGACAAAGACCAGGGCAAACAACAGCCAGAAAATTCTCTTCATATTCCACTCCCAGGCGACACGGTTATCTGCGACGGCATCATTTCCCTGTTTTCACCCGCCCGTCCGCATCGAATTGCGGTCAAATGGCCGAAAAACGGAAAAAGCCACTTTACACATAACCACAAGGAACATCCAATGGCACAATCCCGTCAAGGGAAAAATCGCGAACAAGGGGCGCATTGCAGGAACTCCTTATTGTCAACTCATGATGAAACCAACATCCCCCATCTTCCGGCCTTCACAAAGAGAGGAAAGCGGTTCTGGAGGTGGCATGGGCGTCTCGCCCATGAAGGAGTTCCGGAATAAGGGGGCGGAAATCCCCGGCCCAGCCGACGAAAACGTCGGCAATTCACGGGCGAGACGCCCGTGCCACCTCTGAGCCTTCCCCGCTTTTACAGCGACGGGGAAATTCCCGCATCCCTCCTCAAACGACAACCTTACCATTCGCCGGACAATGAGGAGTTCCTGGGGCGCATTGTGTTTCTGAGACGGTAATTGGACGGAATCGCACGGAGAGAGCGCCTTGGCGCCCACCCCTGAAGATTTTGAGCAAGATTTGAATTGCGGATGACAACCCGGTTGTCTAATATGGCGCCGGGTTAGAAAGGCTTTTGCCCGGCCTCAAATTACAATTGAAAACGTGGAATGAGTTTCTTCTCCTGGCATGCGGGAAGGAAGTCGTTCGGGTTTACCACTCTTCGGAGTGGAGCGCTTCCTGACGCGGGACAGGCGCTCGGAGATTCCTGAAAGGGTCTCCTTTCCGAGTGAGAAACCGCGCGGGGACGTTTCTTGGCTGTTTTGCGAGACAGGGAGTTCGGTCCGATCTCTCCTCATTGCCGCCACTTCAAAAAAACCAAACGTTAGAGCCTCTTGCAAAAGTATTGGGCAAAACGGCGAAAAAGCGGGGCTAATCGTTTCGGGGAGATGATTTCTGAGCGAGAACGCCTGTTCGCTTGCTCTTTACCGCCAAAATCGCCCTTTTTCGCTGGGGACGGGGCGTGCGATTGCCACTCGGCGGTTTCGCCGTTGATTTTCTCCCTTCCATTTCGATTCGCCCCGGGCCGCTCATCTCAGCAACGCGAAAATTTGACGGGCCGTCATCGCCACGATCCCGAACATCAGGTGGCACATCACCTTGGCCGCCCCGCGCACCCGCACGAACCGTCCCCCGTAGTTGTCCTTGATGTTGCTCATCACCCGTTCCGCCGCGCTGCGCTCGCGGTAGCGGACCGCCCGATGCGAATCCATCGGCAACTTCTCGCCGCGGCGCGGATTTTGATCGATGATCGGCACGTGCCCCAGCCCCTCGCTGAACGCTTTGATTTCGGGCGCGTCGTAGGCCGAGTCCATCAGGTCGTAGAGGTTGGTCAGGCGCTGGCCGGTCATCTGCGCCAGCGGGATTGCCGCCTGCGAATCGTGCAGCGAGGCGCTCGTCAGAATCGTGCTGACCGGGATGTCGCCGTCGATGCAATCGACGTGCAGTTTGTAGCCGATCCACGATTTCTTGAAGCCCTTGCTGTCTTTTTTCGAGCCCCGGTCGCAAGCGGTCGGCAGATCCTGGAGGTTTTCTTCGAGCGAGTGCCGGCCCTGTTGTTCCAGACGGCGCGGCGGCTTGGGCGCCCGCTCCTCGCCTTTCTTCGGACGCCCGCGCCGGGCTTTGGACTTCTGCGGCGCAGACTCTTTGCGGGCCGCCTTCTCGCGCCCCTGGATCGGCGTGGAGTCTCGGCTGGTATGACCTGCCAACTTCGGCCCGCAGCACTTTTTGACCATCGCTTCGTGAATCGCCTGCGGCAGAGCGGTGCGGGCGAATTCGTCGAAGGCGCGCGAGAAGGTCGCTTCGCTGGGCAAGTCGGCCCGCGTTTCCCAGCCGCACAGACGCCGCAACGGGGCGTCAGCGCCGAGCAGATCAAGCAGCGCGCGGGTGGTCGGGCAATTCCAGACGGCCTTGGCCAGAAACGCCAGGACGAGAGGCTGGCGTCCGTGGCGCGGGCGCCCCATCGGCTTGCGACCGAACGGGCTCATGAATTTCTCGATCGAAGCCAACTCGGCCACCTCGATGAGCGTCTTGTGCTTTTCGCAGAGTTCCCCCAGCGCTTCTTGCTGGAACGGGAAAAGATGTTGTTGTAGGGTAGTGAACAGTGAGGAGAGAAAGTGCATGATCCGCCATCCCTTTCGGGGTTTGTTAAGCAAGCGTATGATGCCTTTTTCTCCTCACTTTTTCACCTGAAAATCGAACGACTCAACGACTTTTGCAAGAGGCTCGTTAACCTGGTTTTCGTGTTCCCGGAACCGACCGAAGCGCTTCATGCGGCTTCTGCGGTCAAGCATGTTCGGGTGCGCCTTCCCGATGCTCAGACAAAGGAATACAACCCTGTTGAGAATGCGTCGTTCCACCTCAAGATCTTCACCTTCCTTACCCTGCGGCCAGTTTCTTGCGGCAGGCGGAAGAAAAACGACTCGTTTGTATCGGGGGGGCTGCCATTCTTTCCAACAAGGGATTCTGGCAGTGTTACCAAATGGAAACACTGTTGCTTATACGTAACACACACGAGTAACTCGAATAAAAGCAGTGTTTTGAAAATAACAATTGGCGCCGGACGGAATTCACGGTAACACCCCCCTCCCTTTTCTGCCCCTGTTTTATCTTTGAAAATATGCGCAAAGGGTTGAAAAGAGAGAGGTTTATAGAAGTTAAGTGGACGGATTGTTTTTGGCACAGCGATTGCGCTATTTGTATTCAGAGGAAAAGGGGGTTAACCATGTTTAAGAACGCTTCTCTCCGTTTCAAGATCATCACCTCGTTTACCCTGTTGTTGGTTTTTTCCAGCAGCGTCATTTTAATTTTTGCTCTCTGGAGCGCCCGGCAGGCTGAAGAAAAGCTGTTGGCGGCCAGCATGGACGCCCGCCTGAAGGGCGATCTGAACGCGGCTGGGCGGTACCTTCAGGATGCGTTCGGCCAGTTGACCCTCAAAGAGGGAAAACTGGTGGATAAAGAGGGAGTCGCCATTGACGGGCGTTTCGAAATGGTGGACTCGGTTCAAAAAGACATCGGATGCGACTCTACGGTCTTCATCAAAGACGGCGACGATTTCACGCGTGTGATTACCAGTATCAAGCAAGAGGATGGTTCGCGCGCCGTCGGAACCAAGTTGGGGACTAAGAGCGCCGCCTATAAACCGATCATGAACAAGGAAACCTATTACGGGAAGGCTGAAATCCTGAAGAAGCCTTATGTGACGGGTTATATGCCCCTGTTGGGCCAGACGGGCGAGATGATTGGGATTTTGTTCATCGGCATCCCCCAGACGGAACTTCTGGCTATGGTGGACGCCTCGATGCGCAGTCTGATTCTGGCGATCCTTTTCCCGTCGGTGGGGGTCTTGATCCTGGGAATCATCGTGTCCATTCTGGTGGCCCGCAGCATTGCCCGTCCGTTGCACCAGGCGGTGGAAGAATTGAGGGACGGCGCGAACCATATTTCGAACGCGTCGGCCCAGATTGCGGACGCCAGTCAACACCTGGCCGGGGAAGCCTCCGAGCAGGCGTCGAGTCTCGAGGAATCGTCCGCGGCGCTCGAGGAACTGGCCAGCCAGTCCCGCAGCAATTCGGAAGGCGCCCAGCGGGCCAACGTCCAGATGAACGAGACTCAGAAAGTGATCCTGCACGCCAGCGGCGCGATGGAGCGCATGGTGAACACCATGCATGGGATCAAGGAATCGTCGAACAAGATTTCGGGGATCATCAAGACGATTGAGGAGATCGCATTCCAGACGAACCTGCTGGCGCTGAATGCGGCTGTCGAGGCGGCGCGCGCGGGCGAGCATGGCAAGGGCTTCGCCGTGGTGGCTGAGGAGGTACGCAACCTGGCGCAGCGGTCGGCGTTGGCGGCGAAAGACACGGCCACCTTGATTCAAACCAGTGTGGCCCAGGCCAACGAGGGAGCCGAAGTGGTTGTTCAGGTGGCCGATGGGATTCGGAAACTGACCGAGAGCGGCAGGTCGGTCGCGCAAGGGATCGAACAGATCGTGACCGCTTCGAACGAACAGTCCGAGGGCATTCGGCAGATCAACGACGCCGTGGCTCAGATGGATAAGGTGACCCAGCAGGTTGCCGCCAGTTCGCAGGAATCCGCCTCGGCCAGCGCCGAACTGGCCGTTCAGTCCCAGCGGGTCAAACGGGTCGTCCATGCCATTGATCTGATTGTCGGGGGGGCGGGCGCAGACACCCAGGGTACGCAGGTCGGTTTGAATTTGAAAGTGGACAGCGGTTCGCACCGTCCGGTCGTGGCTGTGTCGCCTGCCGCCAAACCGGCGGGGAAACCGATGGGGAAACCGGTGGGCTTGCTGGGACATCCGGGCGCCCAATCCAGACCCGCTTCTCCGCGTCCCCCGGTCAAGAGTAAGGCCGCCCAGGCCATCCCGTTCGACGAGGACTCGAATTTTCAGGATTTCTGAGTTGAAAAAAAGAAGTCATCCGATTGAAGCCCCCCTCTTTCCCGAAAGAGGGGGGCTTTTTTGTCAGCGGAGTTCAACCCACGGGTGTGCGGGTTCAACCAAACGGCGCTTGCTCCCGTCCGGGCGTTTCGGTATGATCCAACGGAATGGTCGGGTATTCGCGAGGCGGTTGCGAGACCTTGCCGCAAACCGAGGGTCCGGCGGTGTGTGGAGGCAGAACCGGCGCGCGGACAACAACAAAAAGGAGAACCTATACAGATGACAGCGCGGATCGAATTGCCCGACTACAGCGGACAGACTTCCAAGGTAGCCGATATGAGCCAGGCCGAGTTTGGCCGGAAAGAAATCATCATTGCCGAGCAGGAAATGCCGGGTCTGATGAGCGTGCGCGAGAAGTACGGCCCGACCCAGTCGCTCAAGGGCGCGCGGATCACCGGTTCGCTCCACATGACGATTCAGACGGCGGTGCTCATCGAGACGCTCAAAGAACTTGGCGCCGATGTGCGCTGGGCTTCGTGCAACATTTTCTCGACCCAGGACCATGCGGCCGCCGCCATCGCCGAGACGGGCACGCCCGTGTACGCGTGGAAGGGCGAGAGCCTCGAAGAATATTGGGAATGCACCCTCCAGGCGTTGAGTTTCCCCGGCGGAAAGGGACCGAATCTAATCGTGGACGACGGCGGCGACGCGACCCTGCTGATCCACCGTGGCTGCAAGGCCGAGGACGACGCCTCGATTCTGGACGAGCCGACCGACAACCACGAACTGGCTGTCATCAATGCTCTTCTCAAGCGCCAGCTCGAGCGCGACCCGCAGTTCTGGCACAAAATGGTCCCGGAAATGCGCGGGGTGTCCGAAGAAACAACGACGGGCGTCCACCGCCTCTATCAGATGATGAAAGAGGGCGCGCTGCTCTTCCCGGCCATCAATGTCAACGACTCGGTGACCAAGTCGAAGTTCGACAACCTCTACGGCTGCCGCGAGTCGCTGGCCGACGGCATCAAGCGCGCCACCGATGTCATGGTGGCGGGCAAGGTGGTGTGCGTGTGCGGGTATGGCGATGTGGGCAAGGGGTGCGCGCAGTCCATGCGCGGTTTCGGCGCGCGCGTGCTGGTGACGGAAATTGACCCGATCTGCGCCTTGCAGGCGGCGATGGAAGGTTACGAGGTCACGACGGTCGAGGACGCGCTGGGCGAAGCGAACATTTTCGTCACCACCACGGGCAACTGCGAGATTATCCGGATCGAGCACATGGAAAAAATGCTCGACCAGGCGATCGTGTGTAACATCGGCCACTTCGACAACGAGATCCAGGTGGACAAACTGAACAACTACCCGGGGATCGAGAAAATGACGATCAAGCCCCAGGTGGACCGGTACCGCTTTCCGGACGGGCGTTCGATCTATATGCTCGCCGAGGGGCGTCTGGTCAATCTGGGCTGTGCCACGGGGCATCCGTCGTTCGTGATGTCGAACTCGTTCACCAACCAGTCGCTGGCACAGATCGCCCTCTGGACCGAGAAACACGCCATCGGCGTGTACACGTTGCCCAAACGACTCGACGAAGAAGTGGCCCGTCTGCACCTGGGCAAGCTCGGCGTCAAACTCACGAAACTGACCCCGAAACAGGCCGACTACATCGGCGTACCGGTGGACGGGCCTTACAAGCCCGATCATTACCGGTACTAAGATTGTAAGATCGCCGGGTGTGACGAATCGGGGCGGTTTCTCTTCCGCTCAGATTTCAAAATAAGGCTTGTTTTCAGCCCCTGACCGTGGGTTCGGATGGATTGTTCCGAACGCGGTCGGGGGCTTTCTGATTTCACCACCAAGACACCAAGAAACCAAGAAACAACAAGAAACTTGGTGTCCTGGTGCCTTGGTGGTTCACAAATCGTCGCAGTCTGCGTCCTCACACAGGCCCCGTCAGTTTCTCCACCGAATCGAATTCTTTCGCGCTTTTGCGGTTAAAAAGGCCCCTGGCCGTGGGTTCGGATGGATTGTTCCGAATGCGGTCAGGGGCTTTTCCGATTTCACCGCCAAGACGCCAAGACACGAAGAAACAACAAGAAACTTGGTGTCTTGGCGCCTTGGTGGTTCACAAATCGTCGCAGTCTGCGTCCTCACACAGGCCCCGTCAGTTTCTCTACCGGATCGGATTGAATCTCGCTTTTGTGGGTAAAAAGCTTGACCGCAGCAATTCGACTTTTCATAATCGGCATGCGAAACTTAGGTACCAGATCTTTGTGGATTGAAATCGTGCGGAGAGACCGCATTTTATTCGTTCTGCCGTTGCGCCGGGTGGGGGGTGATTCAAAGCCTTTTCCCACGTGTATATTTTCGGAACAGGAGTCGTGCGATGAGGGGAAAACAGAGGGCATTTTGGAATCTTCTGGGGGTTTCGGCAATCCTGCTCGTTCTTCAGACAGGCGGGTGGGCCGCATCCCTGGGAACGATCACGGTTGAGGCGGGGGATCTGGCTCGAACAGACTCTCCCGTGTCAGTAGCGCTGGAGGGTGTAGATCCCGATGCGTTGGAAAAAGGGCTAAAGTTGACGGAACTCAAAGGAACCGAGCGAGTGGACGTGCCCTGTCAGGTGGAGGCGGGTCAACCTGCGCGGCTCTGGTGGATACTGGAAGGCTCAAGCCCGGCGGGGAGCAAGCGCGTCTATGAACTGGAAAACGGCCGTGGCGCCGAAAGCCCCCTCGTCGGGGTGAGCCAGAACGACAAGACGCTGGACATTCAGATCGGCAAGTCGGACGTGTTGCGTTTCAACCATGCGCCGGTTCCGCCGCCCGAGGGATCGAACCCGCTCTTCACGAGCAGCGGTTTCGCGCACCCGCTCTGGACGCTGGCCGGGGCGCGGCTGACCCGGATCCATCCCAAGGACCACATCCACCACATGGGGTTGTGGAATCCGTGGACCGACACGATGTTCGAGGGGAAGAAGGTGGACTTCTGGAACATCGGCGACGGAACGGGCACGGTGCGGTTTCGCAAGTTCACCCAGACGGAGAGTGGGCCGGTGTTTGGCGGGTTTTCGGCGCAGCTGGACCACGTGGCGCTGAAGACGAAAGACGGGGAAAAGACGGTCCTGAACGAGGATCGCCAGATTCGCGTGTGGGCGCCGGGGAAAACCCGAAAGGGGGTTTACCTGCTCGATTACGCGATCCGCGAGCGGTGCGCGACGGCCAGTCCCCTGAAATTGCCCAAATATCGCTACGGAGGGTTGGGGTTCCGGGCGACGGAGGAGTGGGACAAGCCGGGCAGCGAGTATTTGACGTCCGAGGGCAAAACGCGCAAGGACGGTCACGCAACCCGCGCCCGCTGGTGTCTGATCTACGGTCCAACCGAGAAAGGCCCCGCCGGAATTCTCTTCATGAGCAACCCGGAGAACCGCTGCCATCCCGAACCGGTCCGCATCTGGAACGACTCGAATCAGGTGTTCTTCAATTTCTGTCCGGTGCAGCAGGAGGATTGGGCGTTCGAACCGGGGCAGACGTACGAATTGCGTTACCGATTGGCTGTGTACGACGGGACGCTCGATGCCGCGCAGGCGGAAGCGATCTGGAGCGACTTCGCTAATCCACCCAAGGCCACGCTGGAAAGGAAATGACGATGCTTGACAGGAAGAATTGTACGCGACGCGGATTTTTGAAAGGCGCGCTGGCCGGAGGCGCCGCGTTGGCCTTCCCCACAATCATACCGGCCACGGCGCTGGGCGCCAACGCGCCGAGCAACCGGATTAACATGGGGTGCATCGGGGTCGGGCGTATGGGCCGGGACGACATGCGCGACCTGATGCGCTTCAATGAAATTCGCGTGGTGGCGGTCTGTGACGCGGACTCGAACCGGATGGCCGACGCGAAGCGCATTGTCGAACAACGCTACGCCGACGACATGAAAAGTGGGGCGTTCAAGGGGTGCGACACCGTCGAGGACTACCGGACGGTTTGCTCACGCAGCGATATTGACGCAGTGATGATCTGCACGCCCGACCACTGGCATGTGCTCCCGGCCCTGGCGGCGGCTCGCGGCGGGAAGGACATTTTCCTGCAAAAACCGATGAGCCTGACCATCCAGGAGGGACGGGTGGTCAGCGACGCGGTGCGGCGCAGCGGCGTGGTGTTTCAGGTAGGCAGCCAGCAGCGTTCCGACGAGCGATTCCGCTTTGCATGCGAACTGGTGCGCAACGGGCGCATCGGCAAAGTCCACACGGTCAAGGTGGGATGTGGTATTGACCCGGGAACTGGAGTCGAGCAGGAGATGCCCATCCCGAAGAATCTGAATTACGATCTCTGGCTGGGTCCGGCTCCGTGGGCGCCCTATACGGAGAAGCGGGTTCACCCTCAAAAGGGGTACGACCGGCCCGGTTGGTTGCGCATCGCCGACTATGGCGCGGGGATGTTGACCGGTTGGGGATCGCACCACATGGACATCGCGCACTGGGGTCTGGGGGTGGAAAACAGCGGCCCCCTGGCAATTCAAGGAACCGCCGAGTTCCCGCCCGATGGACTCTGGAATGTGCATGGACGCTTCCGGGTCGAATACCAGTACCCGAACGATGTGACGGTGATCTTTGCGGATGAGGGAACGGGTCCGGGACAGGTCAAGTCGGGCGTCGAGTTCATCGGCTCCGAAGGTTCGGTCTGGGTGACACGCGGCGCAATGGACACGAATCCCAAGTCCCTGATGCGGTCGGTGATCGGGCCGGACGAACTGCACCTCTACAAGAGCCTCGACCACAAGCAGAATTTTGTGGAGTGCCTGCGGTCGCGCGCCGAGACGGTGGCGCCGGTCGAGAACGGCCACCGATCCTGTACGGCGTGCCTGCTGGCCGATATCGCTATCCGCACGGGGCGCAAGCTGCGGTGGGACGCGAAGCAGGAAATTTTCGTAAATGACGAGGAAGCGAACCGGTGGTTGACACGGAGCATGCGCGCTCCCTGGGCGATGTGAAATGAGCGGTTCGGGTTTTCCCGGACGATCACGGCACGGGGTGGCCCGACAGTGAGCGCCCCCAACTTCAATTCGGATCACGGCTTGTTTTTTCAATGCGAGGAAGCGGGTTGTGGAAAGGTGAAGAAGATGCAGCAGGTTGACCGGCGTCAGTTTCTCAAACGGTCTGCGGCAGTGGCCGCAGCGGCGGTGGGGTTCCCGACCATTATTCCGGCTTCGGCTCTGGGGGCGGATGGACGGCCCTCGCCGAGCAATCGCATCACGATGGGGTGCATCGGCCTGGGGGGACAGGGGACGTGGAATATGAAACAGTTCCTCGGAATGTCCGATGTCCAGGTGGTGGCGCTGTGCGACGTCGAACAGGGAAACGATGTTGGGTACTACGACGGAAATGCACACGGTTTGAAACCGGCGCACGAGGAAGTGAAGAAGGCCTATGAGGACCGGGCTAAAGCCGGCGAGTTCAAAGGATGTGACCTGTACACCGATTATCGCGAGGTGCTGGCGCGCAAGGACATTGACACGGCGTTGATTTGTACGCCGGACCACTGGCATGGGCTGATCAGCGTTGCGGCGGCGCGGGCCGGCATGGACATCTATTGCGAAAAGCCTCTGACCAACTCGGTGGCCGAGGGACGCGCCGTGTGCGAGGCGGTCAAACGCTACGGGCGCATCCTCCAGACGGGGTCGCACGAACGCTCCACCGGTACGGTTCGCCAGGCCTGTGAACTGGTGCGCAACGGACGGATCGGAAAACTCAACACGATTCAGATCAACCTGCCCAACAACGATCCGCACCATGAAGAAATCCGGCGGTTTCTGACTCCGTTGCCCGAGCAACCGGTCCCGAAGACCCTCGATTGGGAGATGTGGCAGGGCCACACCCAGTGGCGGCCCTACCATTCGCGGCGCTGCCATTTCTACTGGCGCTTCATCATGGACACGGGTGGCGGCGAAATGACCGACCGCGGCGCGCATATCATTGATATCGGCCAGTTGGGTAACAAGACCGACCACACCGGCCCGATCGAGATCAAGGCCTCCGGCAGCAACAACCCCGACGGGCCTTACAACGCTTTCCTGAAGTATGAATTCGAGGCGCTCTATGCCAACGGAGTCCGGATGATTGGAACCAGCAATCCGCCGCGCGGCCTGAAATTCATCGGAGATGAGGGGTGGATTTTCATCAACATCCACGGGGGAGAACTCGAAGCGAGCAGCCAGAGTCTTTTGAAAGAAACCATCGGCCCAGGTGAGGAAACGCTGGGACGCAGTCCGGGACACCGCGAAAACTTCATCCAGTGCGTCAAGACGCGGCAGGCTCCCATGGCGACGGCCGAGGCGGGACATCGAACGGCGAGTATCTGCCACCTGCTCAACATCGCCATGACGCTCAACTCGCCGATCAAGTGGGACCCCGAGAAAGAGCGTTGCACCAACGACGAGCGGGTCAATGGCCTGTTAAGCCCCGCCATGCGCGCTCCGTGGATGCTTTAGAGTTCAGGAAAGACATGCGCGACCCTTCTTTGTGAAATCTTCGGAATGGACGCTCAATGAAAGGAACTGAAGTGGGGATGGAACAGGATAAAGAGAAACTGTATCAGGAACGTCTGGCGCGCTATGTGACGGCGATGCGGAATGAAAAACCCGACCGTGTCCCGATTCGGCCCTTTGTCGCCGAATTCACCGCGAAGTACGCGGGGTACACCGCCCAGCAGGTGACCCACGACTACAACCTGGCCTTCGAGGCGGCCATTGCGTGCGCGCGCGATTTCGACTGGGACGCCGTGGTGCCCAACATGGTCTATGTGTGGACGGGGTTGACCGAGGCTATCGGGTTGCGTTACTACGGCGTACCGGGCATTCAGGTGCCACCTGACACGGGGTTCCAATATCTTGAACCTCCGGAGGGCGAGGTGTTCATGCAGGCGGATGAGTACGACGCCCTGATTGACGACCCGACGGCCTTTCTCTACAACGTGTGGCTGCCACGGGTTTCGCGCGACGTGGTCCCGATCGGCGCGCCCGCGACGTACCGCAACAACCTGTCCTGCGTCAAGGGGGGCATGGCCATGATGCAGTACTTCACGGCCTTCGGCCCGCAGATCGCGCGGCTGCGCCGCGAGTGCGGGACCGTCTCGGCCATTTCGGGCATCTTCAAGGCGCCTTTCGACATCATCGCGGACAAGATGCGCGGTTACCTGGGCCTGGTCGAGGATATGCAGACGCAACCCGACAAGGTGCTCCAGGCGTGCGAGGCGCTGATGCCCCATCTGCTGCACGTGGGGCTTTCCACCGCCGACCCGGCTGGACTGGTTCCCATCGGCTACTGGATGCACCGCGGGTGTACGCCGTTCTTCTCGCCCAAGGTCTTCGAGTCGCACTACTGGCCGACGCTGCGTCCGATCATCGAGGAGTTCTGGAGGCACGGAAAACAAACGCTGTTCTACGCCGAGGGCGACTGGAAGAGCCACCTGGACCGATTCGCCGAATTGCCCGAACGCAGCATTGTGTACCATGTGGATCAGGGAAACATCTTTGAGACGCACAAAAAACTGGGGTACAAGTTCTGTCTGAGTGGCGGCATTCCCAATTATCTGTTGGGATACAAGACTCCGGACGATGTGCGGGCGTTCGGCAAACAGGTGATTGACGAAGTGGCGCAGGACGGCGGATACATCCTCGACGCCAGCGCGATCGTCCAGAACGACGCGAAGATCGAAAACATCCGGGCCATGACCGACTTCACGCGCGAGTATGGCGTCTATTCGCAGGGCACGTGTGCGATGCCCCAGGCGCCGGGGGCGGGCGCGAGTCTGTCCCCGGAGGCGGGTATGGCGGGACGTTCCACACCGCATCCGGCCCCGGGAGTCTGTGTACCGTGGGAAACGAAAAGAACGGAATTACCCGGTATCCAGGGGGACGAAGGGATTCTCAAAAACGTCTGGGAAAGCACCGACGCACTGGCCAACACCTACATCTGGCAATGCCTGTTGTCGTTCTGAAAGAGGTTATGATTCGAGGCCCGCGCATAATGCGGGTGTTTGAAAAAGACAGGAGAGATCTCATGAAACGGTTTTCGCGGTTGTCGTTTGGTATTGCCACTATTCTTTTTTTGAGCGCGGTCTGGTTTCTGCCGGGCGGGTGGGCGCAACAATTGGTGACCCCGACCGCCGAGGAGATCGCCAAAATGCAGGCGGCGGCGCCCGAAAAAGCCCGCGTGCAACCGGAGAAAAAACGCAAACTCCTGGTCTTCAACCTGTCCTATGGATTCGTGCATACCTCGATCCTTTTCGGCAGCCAGGCGATCGAGATCATGGGGAATAAGACCGGCGCCTACGAAACGGTGGTCTCGACGGACATTTCGATGTTCGAACCGGATAAACTGGCCCAGTTCGACGCCGTGGTGTTCAACAACACGAACAACGAACTCTTCCTGCCCGACCCCGAGGTGTTCAAGAAAATGAGCCCGGCAGAGCAGGAACAGGCGCTCAAACGCGACGCGGCCCTGAAGGAAAGTTTCGTCAATTACCTGAAGAACGGCGGCGGCCTGATGATCATCCACGCGGGCATCGCCAGCTTCCGCGAGTGGCCCAAGTGGGGCAACATCGGCGGAGCGCGGTTCACCAACCACCCGTGGGGATCGGGCTCGAAGGTGACCATGAAGGTGGAGGAGCCGAATCACCAGCTGGCGCAGGCTTTTCCGAAAACGCCCTTTGAGGTGACCGACGAAACCTACCAGATGGCCGAACCGTACTCACGCGATCGGCTGCGCGTTCTGGTGAGTCTCGACACGGAAAAGACGAACATGAAGAACCCGCTGGTCCAACGGACCGATGGCGATTTCGCCATTTCGTGGGTGCGGTCGTATGGCCAGGGACGCGTGTTCTATTGCGCGATCGGACACGACCACCCGCTGTTCTGGAACACCTCGATTCTGCAACACTACCTTGACGGCGTTCAGTTTGTGCTGGGCGACCTGAAAGGGGACACGACTCCGTCGGCTTTCGTCAAGCGCATCGAGAAAGCCCCCTGGCAATCGCTGTTCGACGGTAAGAGTCTTGACGGCTGGGTCCAGCGCGGGGGTAAGGCAAAGTACGCCATTGACGGGGACGAAATTGTGGGGACAACTTTGAAAGGAACCCCCAACAGTTTTCTCTGTACCGAAACAAACTACTCGGACTTTATCCTGGAACTCGAATACAAGGTTAACCCGAAACTGAACTCGGGCATTCAGGTCCGCAGCGAGAGTTACCCGGATTACCAGAACGGGCGGGTGCATGGGTACCAGATCGAGATTGATCCGGAACCTCGGGCCTGGAGTGGCGGTATCTACGACGAGGGGCGACGCGGCTGGCTTTGCGACCTGAAGAACAACGAACCGGCCCGCAAGGCGTTCAAACAAAACGAATGGAACCACTATCGGGTTCAGGCAATGGGGCCCTCGATCAAGACGTGGATCAATGGCGTACCGGCGGCGGATCTTCAGGACGACATGACCGCCTCGGGCTTCATCGCGTTGCAGGTGCATGCCACCAGTCTCGACGAACCGATGGAAATCCAGTGGCGCAAGATCCGCATTCAGGACTTGAGCGCGAACACCAGTGCCGAGCCGCTGCCCGCCGATCTGGTGTCGAAAACGCTCGATTACGACTGGGGGAAGACACGTAAGCCCCTGATCGCGGTCGAGGACGCGGTCAAGAACGCGTCACCCGCGCAACGCCGCCAACTCGAGGCGATGCTGCTCGATGCGCTGAAGTCGCCGCAGGCCACACCCGCCTGCAAGGACTTCTGCTGCCGCCAGCTCGGACGCGTCGGGACGACAAAATCGGTCGCGCCGCTGGTGGCGCTTCTGAGCGACGAAAAACTGGGCGACATGGCGCGGTACGCCCTTCAGGAAATTCCCTCGCCCACAGTGGATGCGGCATTGCGCGAGGCTCTTCCGTTGCTCAAGGGGCGCAATCTGACCGGCGCCATCAACACCCTCGGGATTCGTGGCGACACAGAATCGGTGGGTTCGTTGGCCGAACTGACGAATTCCCCCGACAAGGAGACGGCACTTGCGGCCTTGAACGCGTTGGGACGGATCGGATCGCCCGAGTCGGCAAAAGTATTGTCGGGAATTCCGGCTGACGGACCGCTCGGTCAGGCCCGTTCCGAAACGCTCCTGACCTGCGCTGACCTGATCGCCAAACGTCGGGCGCCCAAAGACGCGGTGAAGATTTATCGGGACTTGACCGATGCGAAACAACCCCTCACGGTTCGCGTCGGCGCATCCATGGGTCTGGCGCGCAGCGACAAGGCCAAAGCCGTCGAGACCGTGTTGACACTTCTGAAATCCAAAGAACGCCCGATGGTGATAGCCGGGTGCCAGTTGGTGCGCGAACTCGACAAGGGCAACCCGGAAGCCACCCGCGCCTGGGCGGGCGCGCTGCCGTCGCTCGAACCAGAGTTGCAGGCTTTCCTGGTCACGGCACTGGGGGAACGGGGCGACAAGACCGCCCGTGAGGCTGTCACCGAAATGCTGAAATCGCCGGACGAATCGGTCCGCCTCGCGGCGATTCGGGCGTTGGGACCCCTGGGAACCGCTGACAGTATTCCGGTTCTGGCCGAAGCCGTGTCGAAAACGGAGACGCTGGCCAACGCCGTCACGGAAGCGCTGACACAGGTGAACGCTCCGGGCGCCGACGCGAAACTGATCGAGTGCCTGACGAAGAGCGCTTCCGCGCCAGAACAGGCGAGCCTGATGAAGGCGATGCGCGCGCGGCAGACGCCCGGCGCGGTCCCCGCCCTGCTCAAGGCGTCTGAATCGAACGAGTGGAAGGTCTGGCAGGCCGCGTTCGACGCCCTGGCTGTGGTGGCGGGGGAGGCGGACCTGGGAAAACTGATGGATGCGCTGGTTCTGGCAAAGGACGACAGTCGCCGCGGCGCCGCCGTCAAGGCGATCACCTCGATCTCCCGTGACCTGAAGAGCCCCGAAGCGGGCGTGAAGTGTGTCACCGAGGCGTTGCCGAAGGCGGACAAGGCGGGGCAGGCCGCCCTGCTGGAATTGTTGCCGAAGTTCGGGGGACAGGCCGCGTTGGAAGCCGCCCGCAAACCGCTGGCGGGCAACGACGCCGAACTCAAGGAAGCCGCCGTGCGCGCCCTGTCCAACTGGCCGACCGCCGACCCGATGGCAGACCTGTTGAAAATCGCGGAGACGGATCAGGGTACCCTGCGCGTCCTGGCGCTGCGCGGACTGGCCAAAACGGCCACCCTTCCCGGTGGACCGGCCAAACCCCAACGGACCGAAATGCTCGAAAAAGCCCTGAAACTGGCCGCCGACCGCCCCGAAGAAACAAAACTCCTCCAGCAGGCGCTGAAAGCCGACGAGCCGAAGGGGAAGTAGTCGCAGAAACCGGTGGATGATTTTTTTGTTCACAAGGGGTATTACAAACGCCGTGGCGGGTCTAAAACCCGCCACGGCGTTTGAAATATCCAGCGTGTCTTTTTGAAAAATCTGGCGATCAGATCCGTCGGAGCCGGACGGCGCTGGCGCAGTCCATCGGCTCGTGCGGCGGAAGCAGGCGCAACCACCCAGCCGGGTTGAGACGCGCGGTCAGGCACTCGGGCAAAGGCTCGGCCAGGGGTTCGGCATCGGTGGCTTTGACCATCTCATACACGCCGACGTGGCGTTCCAGAAACGCCTCGACCACCCGTTCGTTCTCCTCGAAGGCCAGGCTGCACGTGCTGTAGATGAGCCAGCCTCCCGGTCGCACCAGGCGCGAGGCGCGTTCGAGAATGGCCAGTTGGAACCCAGCCAGACGGGCGATTGCGGCGTTATTGACCCGCCATCGGATTTCCGGGTGGCGGCGCAAGGTGCCCAGTCCCGAGCAGGGCGCGTCCACCAGCACGCGGTCGGCCCCCTCGCCCCCGTTGAGTTCCGCGCGAAACGTGGCGCTTTCGGCCACCTCGGGGTCCAGAAGCCGAACCTGCACAAAGTCACTCAATCCCTGCCGCGCCAGGTTCTCGTGGAGCCGCTCGAGGCGCGCCTCCGAGACATCGCAGGCGATCAGCGTTCCCTCACCCCGCAGTGCGGCCGCGAGCGCCGAGGTCTTACCGCCCGGCGCGGCGCAGTAGTCCACCACCGTCATCCCCGGCTGCGCGCCGACCAGTTGCACGGCGAGCTGGGCCGAGGCATCCTGAATCAGAAACGCCCCCTTTTGAAAAGCGGACGTCTCAACCGCCTGTCCCGCGGGGCCTTCAATCTCGATACAACACGGTCCCGCCAGGTCGGGCCGGGGCCGCGCATGAATTTCCACCTGGTTCAATTCCTCGATCACCGCTTCCACCGACGCCAGCGCGGTGTTCACCCGCGCATAGAGCGGCAGGGGCGTGTTCAACGCTTCGAGCGCAGCCTCGAAGGACTCCGGCCCGGTCACGCGCTTGATGAGGCGCGCCAGCCACCCGGGAAACGAAAAACGCGTCTCAGGACGTTCATTTTCAGACAACCGCTCGAGCGCCTGGTCGCGCTTGGGGAACTGCGCGATCAACCGGCGCATCGCGGCGTTGACATACCCCACCGCGCGGGCGTCTATCTGCCGCCGAGCCAGTTCCACCGTTTCATACACCACGGCGCGCACCGGCACACGGTCGAGGAAGAAGTACTGATACGCGCCCACATGCAGGATCTCCTGCATGACGACCTGCGCTTCGGCGATCTTGAAACTATCGAGCCGACGCCACGCCGCGTCGAGCAGGAACCGCTGGCGCAGAACGCCCTGAAGGATCTCGAACGCCAGCGCGCGGTCGCGCGGGGAAAGATCCGCCTTCCGGGCCAGCGTGTCCAGAATATCCTGAGCGCCGTCGGAGGCCTCGGGGTCCAATGCCAGAAGCAACGCCTCGCAGGCGACGTCGCGAGGCGCGGCGCCCACGCTCGGCGGCGGGGGGGCGTCCTCCGGCGGAACCGGATTGGTTGTGATTGGAGGGGTCGTTTTATTTCTCATTCCGGCCGCATGAGCGGAAACAGGATGACGTCGCGGATCGAGGGCGAATCGGTGAGCAGCATGACGAGCCGGTCAATCCCGATCCCCAGACCGCTGGCGGGGGGCATGCCCTGCTCGAGGGCGCGCACGTAATCCTCGTCCATCATCGTCGCTTCCTCGTCCCCCTTGGCGCGCCGCTCGACCTGACCGCGGAAGTTGGCCGCCTGTTCCTCGGGGTCGTTGAGCTCGGAGTAGGCGTTGGCCATCTCCAGCCCCGCCACGAAGAACTCGAACCGCTCGGCCGTCCACGGATCGGTCTCCGAGCACTTGGCCAGCGGACACAGGCTCTTCGGGAAATCGTAAACAACGGTGGGCTGCCACAGATTCTTTTCCGCGCACTCCTCGAACAGCTTCACCAGCAGTTCGTCGCTCGTCTCGTACGAACCTTTCACCTCGGCCTGCACGTGAGCCGGAGCGGCCTCGAGCGCCTGGCGCGCGCCCGCTTCCCCGTCGGGGCCCCACTTCAGTTCCACGTCGGCGGGCAGATTGAGCGCCTCGCGCACCAGATCGAGCATCTTGCGACGAGCGAACGGAGACTCGAAATCCACCTCGCGGCCCAGATACGGCACCTTCGCCGTTCCCAGCACCGCGCGCGCCGCGCCCCGCAACAGATCCTCGAGCAGATTCATCGTGTCGAGGTAATTCCACCAGGTCGTATAGAGTTCCAGCATGGTGAACTCGGGATTGTGGCGGACGGAAATCCCCTCGTTACGGAAATTGCGGTTGATTTCATAGACGCGATCGAACCCACCTACCAGCAGCCGCTTGAGGTAGAGTTCCGGCGCGATGCGCAGGTAGAGCGTCATGTCGAGCGTGTTGTGGTGCGTCACGAAAGGCCGCGCCGCCGCGCCGCCGTAGATCGGCTGCATCATGGGCGTCTCGACTTCCAGGTAGCCGCGCGAATCCAGCTCGCGGCGGATGTACGAAATGATATGGCTGCGGCGGCGGAACGTCTCGCGCGTGTCCTCGTTCACCGTCAGGTCCAGGTACCGCTGGCGGTAGCGCGTTTCGACGTCCTTCAGTCCGTGCCATTTTTCGGGCAACGGACGATACGCCTTGGTGAGGAGCACAATGCGCGTGGCGCAGATCGTCAGCTCGCCCGTCTTGGTGAGCATGACCTTCCCCTCGACCCCCACGATGTCGCCCGTGTCGATCGTCTTACGGAAAACCTCGAAATCCTCGTCCGGCACTTCCCCCTTGCGCACATAGACCTGAATGCGGCCCGTCGAGTCGAGCAGGTGGAAGAAATTCGCCTTCCCGAACGACCGGATAGTCAGCGTCCGTCCCGCCACGCGCACCACCGTGTCGCTGTCCACCAGTGTTTCCTGGGCGGCCAGAATGCCCGCCGCCTGATGCGTCGGTTCGTACCGGTTGGCGAAGGGGTTGCCGCCCGCCTCGCGGTAGGCGATCCCTTTATTGATGCGATTCTGCACCAGTTCGGAGTACTGCTGGGCCTGTTCGGCCTCGGTCATCTGGACTTCGGGTGCTTCCGGATTCTGCGTTTCGCTCATTTTTCGGACCATTTCCTGGGGGCCGGACGGGGAAAAGCCCCACCGAGCCGGGTTATTTCGAGTTCCCGGCCACCAACCGCCTTCGCCGGGAACAAACGTGGAGGGATTTTAGGCGAGACGAGGAAAAGAGCCAAGAAAAATATGCGGCGGGGAAAAATTGCTTTGCTGAAAACCGGAATTGACCGCCCACGGTCCAGATTGATCGCAGCCTGGGGCAAACGCAACGTCGCCCCAGGAAAAATCCCCCTTTTTTGCATGGGTTGAAAGCCCGAACTAAAAACCTGAAAACCGCAGCTGGACGCCCACGGCGCGGAGCGATACCAGCCTGGAGCAAGCGCTGCGTCGCCCAAAGAATCCTGAAGGGATTCCACATACGATAGCCCAGGGCAGAGCGAAGCGCCGCCCTGGGTAACCGGGCAGGAACCCTCCGTGCCCTGAAGGGGCACAACAAATCTCGACCTTTCGGCCTGTCCCTTTTAAATTTCCTCTGCCAACAAATCTCTCCCCTCCCCTCCTGGACCGCGCTCTGTTGAACCCTTTCAGGGTTCGCAAAAATGGACGCCTTTTCCCAGGGCGACGCTGCGCTCTGCCCTGGGCTAGCGTATGTATAAGCCCTTCGGGCTTTTCAAAACCCCCATAGATCCGGTTGATCAGAACCCTCCTTCCCTGAAATTCGGGAGATGTCCCCCATCGGCAAGTGGGAGCGCAAAAGTTCTTGTTTTTCGCGTCTTTTGCGATTTTCGCGGTTTACTGGTGGTTTTCTCGCGGTTTCCTGGCGGTTTTCTCGCGGTTTTCAGGCGGCTCTGACTTGACAGGCCGAGCCGCCTCGGGCAAACTTTCCCTGAGTTTGCAGGCCAGAACCCAGTCCCGTCAGGAAGCGCAGCATGCCCCAGATCCAAACCTTTGAACAGGGAAAAGACGCGATTGCCAGTCTTGTGGACCATTTCCGAAACAACCGGAATGCCTTTCTCAGCGCTGGATACAAGGAAGCGCAGGTCCGCCAGAACCTGATAGATCCGATGTTCGAGGCGCTCGGGTGGGACATTCGCAACCAGAAACGCGTCGCGCCCCAGTACCGCGAGGTCGTTGTCGAAGAAGGCCTCGACATCCAGGGCAGCCGCCGGTCGCCCGATTACGCCTTCCGCGTCGGCCAGACCACCCGCTTCTATGCCGAGGCCAAAAAATGCGGGGTCAACGTGAAGACCGATCCCGCCCCGGCGCAGCAGCTGCGCCGCTACGCCTGGAGCGCCAACCTCCCGCTATCCGTCCTCACCGACTTCGAGGAATTCAGCCTCTACGACACCACGATTCGGCCCCGCCCGTCCGACAAAGCCTCGACGGCCCGCACCCGTTACCTGCGCTTCGAGGAATACCCCGACTGCTGGCGCGAGGTGTGGGACCTCCTCTCGCGCGAGGCCGTCTGGGGCGGCGCGTTCGACCAGCAGAGCGCCAGCCGCCGCGGCAAGCGCGGCACCACCGAGGTGGACATCGAATTCCTCAAGGAAATCGAGGGCTGGCGCGACGAACTGGCCCGCGTCGTCGCCCTGCGCAACCCCGGCCTTTCCGAGGCCGACCTGAACCGCGCCGTCCAGCTCACCATCGACCGCGTCCTCTTTCTGCGCATGGCCGAAGACCGCCGCATGGAGCGCTACGAGAGCCTCCTCGATCTGGCGAAGAAAGACGGTATCTACGCCCGCTTCATCCGCGACCATTGCAAACCCGCCGACGCCAAGTACAACTCCGGCCTCTTCGACATTCAGGCCGACAAACGCTTCAACTCCCTCGTCATTGACGACAAGACGTTGCGCGCCATCCTCCAGGGGCTTTACTTCGAGCACGGCTCGCCCTACGAGTTCCGCGTCATGCCTGTCGAAATCCTCGGCACCGTCTATGAGCGCTTTCTGGGCCGCACCATCACCCTCACGCAGGGGCACCGCGCCCGCATCGAGGAAAAACCCGAAGTCCGCAAGGCCGGCGGCGTCTATTACACCCCTGCCTACATCGTCGAGTACATCGTGCGCCACACCGTCGGCGCGCTCGCCCAGGGTAAGACCCCGGGCAAACTGAGCGGGGAAACAAAAGGCGCTCACCCCCTGCGCGTCCTCGACATGGCCTGCGGGTCCGGCTCCTTCCTCCTCGGCGCGTACCAGTTCCTCCTCACCTGGTACCGGGACTGGTACGCGGCCAACCACCCCGAAAAGCACCCGAAGGCCGTCCGCGCCATCGAGCGCCCCGGCGAGCCGACCGAATGGCGCCTCACCGTTCACGAGAAGAAACGCATCCTCACCACCCACATCTTCGGCGTGGACATTGACCCCCAGGCCGTCGAGGTCGCCAAACTCTCGCTCCTCCTCAAGGTCCTCGAGGGCGAAAGCGACGAATCCCTCGGCCAGCAGCTCGACTGGGTCAAGGCCCAGGAGCGCGCCCTGCCCAACCTCGACCGCAACATCCAGTGCGGCAACTCGCTCGCCGAACCGGATTACTTCTCCGGCAAACTCCTCATCCCCGACCCGGACGAGTTGCGCGCCGTCAACCCGTTCGACTGGCGCGCCGCCTTCCCCGAGGTCTTCCGCGACGGCGGCTTCGACTGCGTCATCGGCAACCCGCCCTACGTCCGCCAGGAAACCCTCGGCGCGGGCTTCAAAGAGTACGCCGCCGACCGCTTCCAGGCCTTCGCCGGAACCGCCGACCTCTATGTCTATTTCATCGAGAAGGGCATCCACCTCCTCGCGCCCGGCGGCCTCTATTCCGTCATTGTGGCCAACAAGTGGATGCGCGCCAACTACGGCGAGCCGTTGCGCCGCTGGCTGAAAACCCAGCCGGTCGAGGAACTCGTGGACTTCGGCGACCTGCCCGTCTTTACGGGCGCCACCACCTACCCCTGCATCCTGCGGGTGGGGAAAGAGGAGAAGAAAAAACGGGCCGCCGCGACCGAGTTCCAGGTCGTCCGCGCCGAAACCCTCGCCTTCTCCGTCCTCGAGGACTACGTGGCCCCGCGCCGCTACCCCGTCCGGCTCGACACCCTCGAAGACAAGGGCTGGTCCCTGGCCGACACGGCCTCCCACGACCTGATCGAAAAGATCAAACAGGTCGGGGTGCCCCTCGGAGAATATGTCGAGAATCAGATATTCCGAGGAGTCTTGACCGGCCTGAACGAAGCTTTCATCATTGACCGCGCGACGCGGGACCGCTTGATTGCGGAAGACCCGTCGAGCGCGGAGCTCATCAAACCGTTCCTTCAGGGCCGGGACATCAAACGCTACGAACCGCCCGCCGCGGAACGGTTTCTGATCCGCATCCCGAAGGGGTGGACCAACGCGCGGTGCGAGAAACCGAAAACGGCCCGCGACTGGTTCCGCAAAACCTGCCCCGCTCTGTTCGAGCACCTGCTCCCCTTTGAAGCTCGGGCGCAAGCCCGGTGCGACCAGGGGGATTACTGGTGGGAATTGCGCGCCTGTGATTACTACTCCGAATTCGAGAAGCCCAAAATGTTGCTTCCTGATATGTCGGTGCGGGGAAATTTCATGCTGGATCGAGACGCTGGAGCCTACTGCGCAAATACCGCGTACCTGATTGCCTCATCGGAACTTTTTCTTTTGGGCATTCTCAACTCCAACCTTTTCTCTTTCTTTTACTCGCATTTAACCACGTCTTTTCGTGGCGGCTATTTGCGTTTTTTCTCGCAATACCTCGTTCAGATTCCCATCCGCCAGCTCGACCTGACCCGGCCCGACGAAAAGCGGCAATACGACGCCCTGACAAAACAGGTGGAAACCATGCTGGCCCTGCACCGGCGCCGGGCCGAGGCGCAGTCGGACTCGGACCGGGCGCTCTACCTGCGCCAGATCGAGGCGACGGACCGCGAGATAGACCGGCTGGTCTATGCGCTCTACGGCCTGACGGACGCGGAAATCGCCCGGGTCGAGGGGAACGGGTGAGGTCTTTCCCCTCTGTCCCCCCCAAGGCCCATCCTTTCGATATGCTCTGTTGGGGGTTTTCCGAACCCAAATTTTCTGTAGGGGCGGGTTTCAAACCCGCCCTTCCCCGATCTGGAACGCCTGCCGGGCGGGTTTGAAACCAGGAACTCCTCGTTGTCCAGGCGAGCGATGATGCCACTGGTTATATGGGGTTATTCAGGGGTCCCCCCCATCCGTCATTCCCGCGAAAGCGGGAACCCAGATCCGGAACGATCCGGTTGATCGCGTTTCCCTTGGGTTTCCCCCCTGTTTTCCCGTTCGCGCTACTCTGGGTCCCCGCGTTCGCGGGGATGACGGAAAGGCCCCAGGCTCCGGAACAAACGAAGGTTTCCTCGGATTCCTTTTGGCAAATGCTATAACGCAGAGGCGCGAAAATTCGGGGGCAATTCATACGGCCTTCTATGTTTATTTCTATTCACATCATAATTTGGATTCAAGCCTTCTCCACTCCCCCTTCGCCCCTCTCAGCGTTTTTGCCAGATGCGGCTTTGAAGGGCCTCTTTGAGCAGATCCCGCCAGCGGGGGTTCCAGACTCCCGGTTCTCCGATTCCGATCTTCTGAATGACCCCCAGTCCAAAGCCTTCCGGGGTGGCCAGATTCACCGCTTGAAACTCCCGGGGCCGACGCCGGCATTCGTCGAGCAGCGCTTGCGGCCCCACCCAACGGCAGGCGTTCGGTTTCGTATCGTGCAACAACACCAACCCGCCCGGTTGTACCCTCTCGATCACCGCCCGCCAGTCTTTCAGGCACCCCTCGATCAGGTGGTCCCCGTCTATGAAGACCAGTTCCACGGGTTCGCTGTGGGCGTGCAGGAGGGCCTCGATCGAAGGGGCCGAGTCCCCTTTATGGAAGGTGATGCGTTGCGCCAGTCCGGCCTTCTCGGCGTGGGCGCGAGCCACTTGGAGAGCGTCGCGACAATCGGGCAACAGGGGGGAGGAGACCCCCTCGGGCAGGGAGGCAAACAGGTCGAACGAGTGGATATGTCCCTGTCCATTGTCCTGAAGCGCCTGGGCCAGACACAACGTCGAGTAGCCCAGGAAACAACCGGTTTCAATCACCCGGTTGGGACGGATGCAACGGGCGAACGAGTAAAGCAGCCGCCCCACGGAGGGGTGGACCGACACGGGGAACCCCATCCCCTTCTCTTCCAGAAGCGAGAGAACAGGGTTGAGCCATTCCGCCTGGGCGGGGCGGGCGTCGGGCAATGCGCTTGAGGCTGAAACGGTTTTCGCAGGGGGAAGGCGTTCCAGCGCGCACTCGCGCCACAGGTCCAGCGCGGCCAGGCAGAATGGGTCCATTGTCAGGATGCGCCGCGTCAGCTCGAGCGCCTCGGAGGCGCGGTCGAGTTTTCGCAAGACCTGCGCCCACCGCAGCGTGGCTTCCAAGTCCCGGGGTTCGCGTTCCACCAGATGGGCGTATTCGTCCGCCGCCTCTTCATACCGCCCCGCGGTCGTCAGCATCCAGGCTCGGAGCCCGCGCGCCTCATAATGGTCCGGGGCCCGTTCGAGAAACGCTTCCAGGGCATCGAGGGCCGCCTGGGTGTCCCCCATTTTCGCCAACCGAATGGCCTGTTCAAGACGCATCGCGTTTCCCATATTCCACTCTCCCGGCGTGGGGGCCTGAGTTTGACACGAATAGAAACGGCTCTATGTGAAGGGAAAGAGGGCAATCTTGGACGGAATGCACTGCCTTTACCAGACGTCCGACATTCCCCGTTCTTTCTTCAGGAGTAGTATTGCGCGATTCGTTCGCATTCGCAAGTTTATCGGGGTCCGACCCGAAACCCAATGGATAAGCCCCTCCGGGAAAGGGAAACACCCCAAGAACAATATGAGGGCTGGGTGAAATTTTAGGAAAGAAACGAGAGTCTTCTCATTGAGTCCAGAAATAACCTCTGGACAAGTAACAAACGATTGTGTACAAAAAGGACTAACACGCCTTCGCATGCAATCCTGCGGCGTCAGATTCAGATGGACCCCCGATTCTCGATTGAAGTACGAGTCACGATATAGACGTGTTCTGGAAGGAGAAAGAGATGAAATACGTTGGAATCGCATTGTTGTCTCTTGGTTTTTGGTGGGGACACGCGCTTCGGAATGCCCGATTTTTAGGATTTGGGGAGGTTGATTATCTCGGATGGATCGGGGTAGCGGTTGGATTCTTTCTCTTACTCGAGGGAATCCGTCGTGAAATCATTGAGAACTTGGAAAGAATTTTCTCCGATAAAACAAACGATCTCTGGCGGGAGATGAAAAAAGTCTCCCATCTCGTCGCTCTTCACGCCACTGTCCAGGAAGAAGGGACTCGGGGCGAAATCAGGAGCGCCCTGAAAGGCATTCCGGCTCAACAGAGGACAGAGACAATCGATATCGAACAAGCGGATGAGTAACTCGGCATCAGATTCCAGAGAAGTAATAGGGAGTGCTGTTGTCGAAACAGGGATATGAGCGTGTCTGTGGAAACCGCTCGGAGAGGATAAAAGATGAAATATCGGACGGCTGCATTTTTCTTGATGTGCCTGGTGTGCGCTTCATTCAAAGGATTCGGGGCACTACCCGCATTTTGTTTTTTTGTGGCGGGCATTTATTCTTTCTTCGAAGACCTCAAACGAGAGATCATTGACGCGCTGGAAAACAAGATCAAGCACGAGATTGTGCCCGCATCGGAAAAAAGACTCAAACGCGAGATCGAAGGTCTCCTGCAAAAAACATTGGTTCAATCAACCGCAAACGAAAACACCCGGCCCGGAAAATGAAGAACCGGCCCAACCGTCGGTTTGATGGGCCTCCGTCCTGATTGGCGGAATACGGGTTTGGTGTCAATTTCGGCATTTAGCCAATGTGGAAATCGAGCGGATTGTGAAATAAGAAAAAATAAACCACAGAAGACCGAAAACGAACGCCCCCATGTTCTTTTCCGTGTGTTCTGTGTATTCCGTGGTTGAAAACTATCGCCCCACAGACGAAAGGAGGCTTCAATGATGACCGACCTCAAATATGAAGAAGAGAGTTTCAAAATCCGGGGGGCGGTGTTCGAGGTCTATCGCGAGATGGGGTGTGGATTTCTGGAGGCGGTCTATCAGGAGTGTCTGGAACGAGAATTCCGGAAACAGGAGATCCCTTCTTCCGTCCAGCCGGAACTGGTTCCGCAATACAAGGGGGAACCGCTGGTTCAAACTTACAGGCCTGATTTCGTCTGTTATGCGAAAATTATTGTCGAACTCAAAGCGGTCAAGGAACTGACCAATGAACACCGGGCGCAGACGCACAATTACCTCCGCGCGTCCGGTCTGGAACTCGGGTTTCTGGTCAATTTCGGTCATTATCCAAAAGTTGAAATCGAACGGATTGTGAGATGAGAACCGAAAAATAACCACGGAACAGACGGAACACACGGAAAACTGAAAACGAAAGATCCCTTTGTTTTTTCCGTGTATTCAGTGTGTTCCGTGGTTAAGAAAAGCCTTTTTCACAACCCCAATTCGCGCCAGAGGCGGTCGGCGCGTTCCAGGATCTCTGATGGCAATTGCATTTCCGTGGGCCAGGGGCGGGTGAAGCCTTCTTCGGGCCATTTGCGCGTGGCGTCTATCCCCACGTGGCTGCCGTAGTGCGGTAGGCGCGAAGCGTGGTCGAGGGCGTCCACGGGACCCATCACGAACTCCATGTCGCGCTCGGGATCAATGTGGTTGAGCGTTTTCCAGGCCGCTTCGCCGTAATCGCGCAGATTGACGTCCGAGTCGGTCACCACAATGACTTTCGCGAACATCATCTGCCCCATGCCCCACAGGGCGTGCATGACCTTGCGCGCGTGGCCGGGGTAGGCCTTGCGGATGGAAACCAGGACCAGGTTGTGGAACACCCCCGCGTGGGGCATGTGCAGGTCCACAACCTCGGGCAGTTGCTTGCGAATGACCGGGAAGAAGAGCGACTCGACCGCCTCGCCCATGAAGCAATCCTCCATCGGCGGACGCCCCACGACTGTGGCCGGGTAGATGGCCCCGCGCCGGTGGGTCACGGCGGTGAGATGGAAGACCGGGTACTGATCCGGGAGCGAGTAGAAGCCCGTGTGGTCGCCGAAGGGGCCTTCCACGCGCAGTTCTTCCGGTTCCACGTACCCCTCGAAAACGATTTCCGACTCGGCGGGCACGTCCACCTCGCAGGTCACGCACCGGACCATCTCGATCGGGTCGCCGCCCACCAGTCCGGCGAAGAGCATCTCGTCCAGGTCGGGTGGCAGGGGACACATCGAGGCGAACGTGGCCAGGGGCGGTCCCCCGACGGCCACGGCCACGGGCAGACGCTCGCCGCGCGCGCGGGCCTTGCGCCAGTGCGACGCGCCGTCCTTGTGGACGTGCCAGTGCATCCCCGAGGTCTGGCCGTCATAGACCTGCATGCGGTACATGCCGCAGTTGCGCACTCCGGTTTCCGGGTCGCGCGTGAAGACCATCGGCAGCGTGAGGGTGGGGCCGCCGTCCTCGGGCCAGCATTTGAGGATCGGAAAGTCGTCAAATGAGGCCCCTTCTTCGACGCGTTGCACCACCTCTTGACAGGGACCGCTCTTGACGGTCTTCGGCATGGCGCGGCTGATTTCGACCGCCTTGGGTAACATTTTGATCTTGTCGAGAAAGGTCTGAGGAGCGCCTTCCTCAAGGAGCGCCAGGTAGCGCTCGGCGATTTCGGCGGGGCGCTCGGTGCCAAAGACCCGGCTCATGCGCGTGTGGGAGGCGAAGCAGTTGATCGCCACGGGAAAGCGCGAGCCGCGCGGGTTTTCGAAGAGGAAGGCTGGCCCGCCCGATTTCACCGACCGGTCGGCCAGGGCCGTGATTTCGAGATGGGGGTCCACCTCGGTGGCAACCCGGCGCAGTTCACCGCGCGCTTCAAGGTCGTTGAGCAATTCCCGCAGGTTCCGAAAAGCCATGACGTTGGGGTCTCCATTGAAAGGTTACCGATTTCTAACCACGAAACAGACGAAAAGAGTCCTCTTTCCAACTGCACGAAATCAGAATGGAACAGTTTCCGTGTATTCGGTGGTGAAAACAACAAGAGAACCACGGAAGAGACGGAATACACGAAAAACAGACTCGGGACGGTTACCGGTTGACGCGCCACGAGGGGTGCGTGAGGCCGAATTTCTTGACGCGCGCGTTCATGCGGTCCACCGAAATGCGCAGGAGCGCCGCCGCCTTCTTCTGGTTCCATTCCGAGCGTTCGAGCGCCGTCACCACCAGGTTGCGTTCGACTTCCTCGAGCGCGATGCCTTCCTCGGGCAGTTCGAAACTGTCCCCGCCGCTGACAGCGAGTGGCGTCCCCTGAAGGATCACCCCGCAGCGCTGGATGTCTTCCTGCGTGATGGTCTCCGTGCGCGAACGGATAATCAGGCGCTCGATGACGTTGCGCAATTCACGCACATTGCCGGGCCAGTTGTAATTCTGCAGACTGGTCTGCGCTTTCTCGTCGAGGGTGCGCGGGGACTTGCGGTACTGGGCGCAGAATTGATCGAGGAAGAAGGCGGCCAGAAGCGGGATGTCCTCGCGGCGCTCGCGCAGAGCGGGCAGCGCGAGGGGCATGAGGTTGATTCGGTAATAGAGATCCTGTCGGAACCGCCCTTCGCGCACTTCCTTTTCGAGGTTGCGGTTGGTGGCGAAAATGAGGCGGCAGGCCGCTTCGATCGGGTGGGTGCCGCCCAGACGGGTCACCTGGAAGGTCTCGATGGTTTTGAGGATTTTGGCCTGGGCCTCGAGGGGCATCTCACCGATTTCGTCGAGAAACAGGGTGCCCCCGCGCGCCAGTTCGAACTTGCCGCGCCGCACCCCGGTCGCGCCGGTGAAGGCGCCGCGCTCGTGACCGAAGAGTTCCGAGAGAAGCAGATTTTCGTCCGGCAGGGCGCCGCAGTTGACGTCCACAAACGGACCCTTGGGGTTTGAGCCGGTACGGTGCAGCGCACGGGCGACCAGTTCCTTGCCCGCGCCGGTTTCGCCGGTGATGAGAACCGGCACGTCCTGCCCCGCCAGCATTGCGATGTCGTCTTTGATAACCTGCATGGAGGGGCTGTCGCCCACCATCTCGCGGAACTGGTCCTGGCGGTCGAGTTGATCGCGCAGGTAGCGGTTTTCATTCTGGATCGCGCTCTGCTCGAGCACACGCTCGATGCGCATGAGGACTTCCTGGCGCTCGCACTCCTTGGTGAGGTAGTCGGCGGCGCCCGCGCGCATGGAGCGCACCGCCGTCTCCATGTCGCGCACACTGGTGAGCATCAAGACGGGTTGCGCGGGGTCCAGCCCGTCACGTCCCTGTTTGATGCGTTCGAGAATTTCGAGTCCGTTGATGTCGGGCAGACGGATGTCGCTGACCACGAGGTCGTAGTAGTTGTTTTTGAGGGCTTCGAGGGCTTCGGCGCCGGTTCCGGCCGTTTCGACCGTGAATCCGTCGGCGCGCAGATTGGCCTGTAAACGGCGCGAGAACGCCGGATCGTCTTCAATAACCAGGAGGCGGCGGGGCATGGGGAGGCACCAACTTGTCCGGTAGGGAATCGCGGCGTGTCCCGGTGGGCACAGTGCCACGTCACTCTTCGATGATGACACCAATGCGGCGGTACTTGTTGAATCGCTCGGCGAGGAGGGTTTCCATCTCCTTGCCTTTCAGTTCGGCGAATGCTTCAACCAACGGCTGTCGGAGGTTCTCGATGGCCTGACGGGAATCGCGATGCGCGCCGCCCAGCGGTTCCGGGACGATCCGGTCCACAATCTCGAAACGCTTGAGATCCTCGGCGGTGAGTTTGAGCACTTCGGCGGACTCGGGCGCTTTGGCCGCGTTGCGCCAGAGAATCGAGGCGCACCCCTCGGGCGAAATCACGCAGTACCAGGAGTTCTCGAGCATCATCATGCGGTCCACCACCCCGACGCCGAGCGCGCCGCCACTGGCGCCTTCGCCAATGATCACCCCGACCAGGGGGGTGCGGACCATGAACATCTCCATGATATTGCGGGCGATGGCTTCGCTCTGACCGCGTTCCTCGGCTCCGATGCCCGGGTAGGCGCCCGGGGTGTCAATCAAGATCAGAATCGGGAGGTTGAAGCGCTCGGCAATAGTCATCAGGCGCAGAGCCTTACGGTACCCTTCCGGGTGCATCATGCCGAAATTGCGCGCCACGTTTTCTTTGGTGTCATGGCCTTTCTGCTGGCCGATGATCGCCACCGGCTCGCCCTCGAAACGGCCCAGACCGCAGATGACCGCCGAGTCGTCGTGGAAATAGCGGTCGCCCTTGATCTCGCTCCAGTCCGTTATCAGTTGATCTATGAAGTCCTGCGAACGGGGACGCTCCATGTGGCGGGCGATCTGCACCCGGTTCCACGGCGTGAGATTTCCGTAGATTTCCTGTTGGAGGGCGCTTTTCTGCGCTTCGAGTTCGGCCAGTTGCCGACTTTTCTCGGCTTCTTGCTCTTCGTTGTCGACCGGTTTGGCAATAAGCGCCTGAATCGTCGTTTCAACTTCGACGATGGGTTTCTCGAAATCAAATGTTTGCAGAGCCATAAGAGAGTACCTACCTTGTGGATTCCGGACGCGCGGCGCCGAGATTTCCCGCAGACAAAGACCCGGTCTCCTGAGTTTGTCGGGGGTATTCTATTCCCCGGCCGAATAGTTGGCAAGCGGGAAATGCTGACAGCGCCTTGGCGCCTATTTGCGAAGCGCCGCCCGCTTCAAGCCTCCGAAAGGCTTTTCAGCGGGCGGCGCAAGACACCTTTAAAACAGGATGTTGCGTTTACGCCCTTACGGGGCGGCTCCCTCAACCCGACCGGGGGACGGGGGAAACCCCTCTTCAAAAGATCGCTTACGCCTCTCTTGAAGAATCCAACTGTACCTTCTGCAACAATTCGCCAAACTTGATCGAACTGTTGTCCGCGCCGGGAGTCGAGCGGAACTGACGGATGGCGTCGCGCTCTTCGTCCTCGAGCAGGGCCTTGCGGCTCAGCGAGATCTTGCCCTTCTCGATCTTGGTAATCTTGCAGCGCACCACATCGCCCACTTTGTACTTATGCTCGGGCTTCTCGACGCGCTCGGTGTCCATCTGCGAGACGTGCAGGAAACCGTCAATGTTCCCCACCACGTCATCCGCCGCCAGGGTCAGGAACGCGCCCATCGGGATCATGCGCGCCACGGGGGCCTCGAAAATCGCGCCCACCTTGAACTCGCGCATCTTGGCGTTGAAGGGGTTTTCGATGAGTTGTTTCATGCCCAGCGAAATGCGGCGCGTGGCGGCGTCGGTCTTCAGCACCACGGCCTCGACCTCCTGGCCCACTTGCAGCACTTCTTTCGGGTCTTTGATCTTCTTGTCCCAGGACATCTCCGAGATGTGGATCAAGCCTTCGATTTCATCCGTCACGCGCACAAAGGCGCCAAAGGGCGCCACGCTGGTGACCGTGCCCTTCACCTTCGAGCCTTTCGGGCAAACCCGCTCGGCCTCGAGCCAGGGATCCTCGGCCAACTGCTTCAAACCGAGCGACAACCGACGGTTCGGGAAATCGGCCTTGAGCACCACGGCGCTGACCGCGTCGCCTTCTTTCACGATATCGGTGATGCGCACCGCCTCGCGCTTCCACGTCAGGTCCGACACGTGAATCAAACCGGTCAGCCCTTCTTCAAGGCGCACAAACGCGCCGAACTTGGTAATCGTCACCACTTCGCCCTGAACCTGCGTACCTTCGGGGTAACGGGAGGCCACGGTTTCCCACGGGTCGGAGCGCAACGCCTTGCGGCTGACTTTGATCCGGCCCGCCTCGGCGTCCATGTCGATCACTTTGACATCGAAGGTCTGGCCCACTTCCAGAAGGCTGGACGGCGCCGCCGAACGATCCCACGAGATCTCCTCGCGCGGCATGAACGCATCCACGCCGCCCATGTCCAGGAACGCGCCGAAGTTCTGGATGGACTTGACCGTACCCTGCACCACCTCGCTGGCCTTCAGGCGCGAGAGAATTTCTTCGAGTGCGCGGCGCTTGTTCGCCTCGACCAGACGGCGGCGCGACACCACCACCCGCTTCTGACCGGCGATGAAATCCACGATCACCACCTCGACGTCCTTGCCGATCCACTCTTCGAGGTTGTTCACGCGCACGTCGGCGATCTGCGAGGCGGGCATGAAACACTGCACGCCCTTGACGTCCACGATCACGCCCGACTTGACCACACGCGAGACCACGCCCTGAAGCGGAACCCCGCTGGCAAAAGCGGCTTCGACGTCTTTCCACGCGCGCTGGGCGCGCGCCTGTTTATAGGAGACTTCAATGAGGCCGGTTTCTTCATCGCGGCCCAACACCTCGACCTCGATTTCCTGCCCCACAGCGACGTTGACGCCGCCCTTGGCATCGGCGAATTCCTGAAGGGGAATAACGCCTTCGGCCTTATCGCCCAGATCCACCAGCACATGGTCGCTGCGCATCGCAACGACGCGCACCGTGATGATGGAGCTGACCTCGTGTTGCACAATTTCATAACGATGGTCGTTCATGAACGCGTCGAATTCCTGCAGCTCGGCCGCCATGGCATCATTGGCTTCGGCGGCAGAGACCACTTCCGGCATCTCGTTCGTTGTGGGGGGGACAGATTGTTCGACGGCATTGGAGGCGTCGGTTGAGGGGTTGAGGGTCGTCTCGTCAGTCATGGGTTTCATCTTTATCCCGGTATTGGGAGCGCCGGGTACTCGCTGTAAGAAGGATGCGGCAGGTCATTTCAAAACCCTGCCGTTCCGGGCATAATACCCCGGGGACGAAAGAGCATCCTGAGGGGAAGCGGGTCGTTTGTCAACAAAAAGAATACCCGCGCCCGACTGGAAAAACCCGTCCCGGTCTCCCTCCCACAACAGCCCGGAAGTGGAGACTGGACAGAAAAACATCCCGCCGTCCACCTGAAACAGATCGTCCGGCGGGAGGCGGGAGCCTGTTATCAGAAGGGCTGAACCGGCGTTTCAGCACCGCCGCGTTCCGCCGAAACATAGGCGCTGTAGATCGTCGAGATGGCGTCGGCGGCCAGACGGCTGTCGCTCTCGATCGGCTCGCCATAGGCCGCCGCCCGGTAGAACGCTTCGATTTCCTGCGGGTAGCCCGTGAACCAGTCCTCGTCGGGCGAGGGGCAGGACCACCCCTGTTTGGTGCCCGTCTTCTCGACCACATAGATGTCGTCGAAGTTCGCGTCCAGCGGGTTGTAGGTCTGCATCGCCGTATTCGGGTTGATATTGCAGACCGTGCGGTGGTTGTTCGCCGCCACCTCGAGCCAGTTGTGGATACCGCCCATGATGATGTCCGACGCGAAGACCGTGGCGATGGTGTTGTCGTCGAACACCACGTGCATCATCGAGAAATCGTCTATGTCGTGGTAGTTGCAGCGCAGGTGGCCCTCGTCGCGGAAATTGGGCAGGCGCGTCAGGGCGTGGGTTCGGGCCGAAACGGCCCTGGGCTGGATGGGCCGTCCGTCGCGCGTCCGGCCCTCGACGCGCTTCAGGTAGAGCGCCGCCGTCAACGGGTGACACCCCTTGCCGATCAGCACGCCCCCGCCCGAGTACTTCCAGTAGGCGTACGTGTGGGCGTGCGAACCGGAGTGCGCCTCCTCGGCGTGGATCCAGAGGATCTGCGAACCGGTCTTTTCGAGGATCTCGCGCTCCTTCTGGATCGAAGGGGCATAGACCCAGTTTTCCGCGTAACAGAGACGCCCCTGGCTGGCGGCTTCGGCGTCGAGGATGCGCCGCACGCTGGCCAGCGCGGCGTCGAGCGCCACCTGCCGGGGGAAGTGGTCGCCGTGGAACTCCTCGGTGCCGTCGCCGAAGTAACCGGTCAGCGGCTTCTCACAAATCACAAACTTGTCGCGCCGGAGCGCGGCGACGGCGACCTCTTCGTGCGAGGTGGCGGTGACGCACACGTGGACGATATCGCACCGGTCGAACAATTCATCCAGGCTCGCGCAGGCAACGATCCCCCGCTTCTCCGCATAGGCCCGGCACTGCGCCTGGTCCAGAGCATACACCCCGGCCACCTCGACGTTTGTTCCATAGACCTTCTTAAGCGCCTCGAAATGAAACGACGCGGAAAACCCCGCCCCCACAATCCCAGCCCGCACTGTTTTTTTCTGCATGGTGCATCCCCTTCCCGTTTTATCGTAATTGCTAAAAGGAATCAGCGATTTCCCTGTCGTTTCCGGGAGTTTTCTCCCTCTCCGTCATTCCCGCGCAAACGGGAACCCAGATTCGGGCGACTCGGTTTCAAAACCGATTTCCTTGATTTTTTCCATTTTCGCCGTTCTCACGCCTCTGAATCCCCGCTTTCGCGGGGATGACGAACGAAGGGGTGGCATTACAACGACAATGAAAATTCTTTCTGGCAATGGCCCTAACTGCCTGTTGCTACTTTAGAATTCCAGATGACGACTTTCAATCTTCAATTGTTCATCCCTTCCGTTCGGTATGAGGGATAAACGAGCCAGAACACGGCTGTTGTGATTGTACCAGTCCTGGTGGACATAAAGAAGATCCCGGACGGGATATTCCCCGAACGCGCGGCCTGCGTATTCCCGTACGAGCCGTTCGATCTTCGGCAAATCGGTCTCCGGCTGGATGTAGCGCGCCAGGCTCACGTGCGCGCTGAGGGTTTCATACCGCTCGTGGAGCGGCAGCCCGCACCGGGCCGCCGCTTCCCGGATGCGCGCCCGCAGCGTGTCGAGGCCCTGTTCGTAATACCCTTTGAGAAGGAGTCCCGTGGGACTCGCGATGATCCCCTCGAACGCGATCGTAAAGGAAGGGATGGGCGCGAGCGCCGCGCGCACGCAATCCAGATACTGCCGCGTCTCTTCTTCACCGGGGGCGTAGCCGTCGCGTGCGCTGATGAGGGAGACCACGGTGACGTGCAGGTCGCGGTCGGGATAGACGTACCACTCGGGGAACCGCCCGCGCCAGTCGGCCAGCAACATCCGAAGCGTGGTGTTGGGTTCCAGCGGAAAGAGGAGCGTCAGTCCGCGCCGGGTGTCGACAGAACGGGCGTCGTTCGCGGAGTTCAATCCTGAATCCAGGTACGGATCGCCGGGGATTTGTCCCTCCGCGAGGAGTTGCATCCCTTTGGCGTGGATGCAGGCATAGAGGTCGTCGAGGGTCTGACGGGTCATGAAATTCGTTGTTCCTGGTTTTCCGGTTCGATTGGAATATCCGGTATGCTGATTTCTTTTACCGCAATGGACAGGGCAGAGGATATGAGACTCACCAAAATTATGGTCAACAAGAGGCCAATGGCCACCAGATTGGAGGAAAGACTCGATTCGGAAAGTCCGACCAGATCAAAGAAGCCGGGAAAAATCTTGAAGGCCCAATCGACCAGACGGGACAAGAAAACCCAGCTTTGTCCCCCTATAAGAAGTGAGATGATTGGAACGGACTCCTGATGAATTTCCCTGAAATGCCTAACAACCACAAATGTCCCAAGCAGGGACAGAAGGGGGATTATTATGTATGGGAGAAGGAAAATCGGATAAAATATCAAAGGCCCGGGACTGTCCAGGACACGTTCGTAGTCAATCTGTTTCAGGCCATTTGAGAAGCGGTGGAAGAATAGGAACATATCAACGAGAAAAAACAGACATGCCGTAATGCCTAGCACTTTCGACCCGAAATAGAATAGACGGTATCCTTTCCTCGACATGCTTCTCCCCTTGAGAATTTCGTTTCATACCCACCCCACCGATTCGTCCCAGAGGCAAACGAAGCAACAGGACCAGTTCATTCTCCACACGCCAGCGAACCAGTCAAATGACTTCGAACGCGAATTCTGTTCATTGTCTCAAAAAATGATGGCTTTCTCCAAATCGAAAGCAATGGACTTTACCCTACTTCAGAAAACCACAGATGAACACGGATGTAACAATAGAGCGGTATCTGTACTACTCTCTCGCAGAATCTACGCAAGCGCGACAATTTTTTTGCAACACAAGGACGATCAACCACAAAACGCTAAGCGAAAAGACGCTGAGGCGGCATATCCTTGCCGCCTCATGGAATTCGGGCGCCCCGCCTTGAGAAAACATGTAAATACAGAGTGGGATCGGTGCGATTGCTGTCGCAGATCTGGCAGACCCGGTGTTTTCCTCGGATCGTTCTGCCCCTGTTCGTGCCTCCAATACTCATATTCCAGAGAATTCCTCTTTAATTCGCGAAGCCCCTCCCGGGGGGGCTGTTCGGTCACATCGTGTTGCCCAGAAAGCCCCGGTTGGTCAGGATAATGTCGCCCGTGCTGCGGACGCCGTTGGTCGGGTCATAGACCATCCACAATTGCCCCTGGATGGCCGAAGGCGCATTCTCTCGCGTGATGTCGATCTTGCGATCCGGGCCATTGCTCATCACGACCCAACGCCAGAAGCCGCGCAGCTGCGGAAACGCGTATTGCCAGTAGTCCACCGGATAGTACCGATAGTACCGGGTGCGGGAATCGTCCTCGTCGCCGGGGAAGACGTCGGGCAGAAGGTTCTGCATGTAGGCGACGGGGGTGGTCAGGCAGGGGATGTCGCTGAGATAGGAGTGATTCAACTGGGGGTCGCAAAACGGGTAGGTGACATTGTCGATGGCATAGGACTCCATCGCATTAGCGAGGGTTCGGCTGTCGGCCCGGACGCGGGCGACCTTGGCTCGCATCTGAGCCTCCAGAAAGTTGGGAGTCGCGATGGCCGCCAGGATGGCGATGATGGCCACGACGATCAGCAGTTCAATCAGGGTAAAAGCCCCGAAACTTTTTCCCGCACAAAACTTCGACGACATGGTTTCCTTCTCCTTGTTCTTTTTCTGAATTTTGAACAACAGGTCTCCCCGTTGTGCTGGAACGCTTTTCCACGCACAAAACAAATTTCACTCATTTTGAAAATCTTGTTTGCCCTGAGCGATGAACCGGATTCTGGCCTGGCCCACTTCCCGTTACGCCATCCGTCAGGTCATCTTCTCGGAATTTCCGGCCTCACGGAGCGGCGGGTGTTTCCACCGGGATTGCCGTACCGATCCACTCCTCCAGGTCGGTATAGGTCAACCGGTTCCCCGCGCCTCGGTTCTGCCGGAGTTGCTCGGCGAATGCATCCGGGTCAAAGAACCGGGCTGGCTGCGGCTTGGAATAGGTCAGGATGGAATCGGTCACACGCCCCGACTCGGGGTCCACGGCCAGTACGCGCACGGGCAATTTGCTGCGGCGCAGCGCCCACACTCGGCAACGTTCCGACGACGAAGCCGACTGAATGTCGAACACCACCAGATCTTCCGAGATCACCGCATCAGCATTCACCAGGGGCGTCGCCTCCGTTAATGTGTCCCCGAAAATCCGCAACACCGTTTCGAGCGAATAGGTCGCCTCGCTCCCGACGATCCGGATAATATCGCGCGCGGTTTCGTTCGGGGTTGTTTCCTCGCCCCGCTCCACGTCGAACGCCTTCACCACAGTCCCCCCTTGACTGAACACCACCTGCGAGCCGGTACGCACCCGTCCCTTCCCGCTGCGATCTATCCAGATCTCGCACTGCCGGGGTTCTTTCAGAGCCGGAACTTTGACATAGATCGTTGCGGTCAGACTGTTCACGGAATTGAACTTCTCGGCCACCTGCGCCCAGGTGGGAGCACTCTGGCTCAGAGAGAAAAGGATGGAGGCGATCACCAGAACCGTGCCCAGGCTGGCCGCTGCGGCCAGGCGCGGGTGCCAGCTCCAGACAGTCTGCCACACCGGACGCTCCAACCGGCGTACGTAGGCGTGCTCGCGCAGATCCTGTCGGAATCCGCGCAATTGTCCGCGCAACTGCGCCTCGAGCGCCTCATCCGAAGGGGTGCGAAAGGCGTGTTCGACCAGACGGTCGGCGTCGTCCGGTTCGGAATCGCTCGTTTGAGAATCTTTCCGATGCATCTTCATTTCTCCCTTCTGCGCCACTACCTGAAACTGGGAATTATACCACGCCCTGTTCGGAGAGGATTTCGCGCAGGCGCGCCCGGCCCTTGCTCACGTGCGACCGCGCGGTCATTTCGGAGCACTCCAGAATCCGGCCAATGATGGGGTAGGACTCGCCATCCAGCAGACGCAACAGAACCGCCTGAGCCTGCTGGACCGGGAGCGAAAAAACCGCCGCCCGCACCATCGCTTCCACGTCCCGTTCGCCGGGTTCTTCAGTCGCCACGGGCGCTGCGGCCCGATCCTCGATGTGTTCCGGTTCGAGCGGAACCTCGAGTTTTCTCCGCCGAGCCCGCACGCGCAGGGCGTCGTAGGAATGGCTCACGCAGATCCGCAGGACGTACGCCTGCGGGTTCGGATGCCGATGGATTTGGGCCAGTTTGCTCCAGACGGTGGCCAGCACTTCCTGGAACACGTCGGCGGCGTCCTCGCGATCCCGCACCAGACGCATGACAATCGCAATCATGCGATCCTCGATCGGTTCGATGAGCGCCGCATAGAGTTCCTCGGCTTTGTCCATGTACGCACTCCTGACGGGCCCCGGGCTTCTGGATGAATGGCCCCTGTTCATCCTCTCTCACCCATCTATAACGGTCAAGCCCCCCGATTGTGTAAGCGCCGGACGATTTTTCTGAAAAAAAGACAGCCCCACCCGATTGGGGCGGTACCGGAGAACTGGTGGCCGGATTCCAGTGGGAGATTGAACGACTGTCAGTTACGGTTCCGATCTGGGGCACGAGTTTCGTCAGATATTCGCGGAACGCCCCGTTTCGCCTTGCCGAAGAAATGTTCCCCGGACGATTTTCGCTCAAGTTTTCCGGCATTCTGCCGATACATAGAAACAGAAAAACGAGGTTCGAGTCTGCGGTACGAAGAGACTTGACCGGCAGGAGGCAGTGCATGGACGTCATGGGAGTGGTGCAAACGGCAATGGCCCTCCAGAGTCAGCAGACCGGAACCACGCAGGCGGTTGCGGTCGCCAAAAAAGGTTTGGATATCCAGCGTCAGATGGGCGAACAGGCCATCGCGCTGATCCAGGCCTCGGCAATTCCCCCTTCTCCCCCGCCCGGAAAGGGGCAGTTTGTCAACACCACCGCCTGAGAACCGGCGGTGGCACACGGTTCCAAGTGTCAGAAACGCGCGATAACCCGAATCCCCCTCCTTCCCTGGGAACGGTAGCGCGAGAGCCTTTGCGGCTCCGACCAGCCGCAAAGGTTCTCGCGCTCGTTTTTTTTGGGGGGGGTCTTTGAAAGAACAGACATACGAGCCTCTTGCAAAAGTCGTTGAGTCGTTCGATTTTCAGGTGAAAAAGTGAGGAGAAAAAGGCATCATACGCTTGCTTAACAAACCCCGAAAGGGATGGCGGATCATGCACTTTCTCTCCTCACTGTTCACTACCCTACAACAACATCTTTTCCCGTTCCAGCAAGAAGCGCTGGGGGAACTCTGCGAAAAGCACAAGACGCTCATCGAGGTGGCCGAGTTGGCTTCGATCGAGAAATTCATGAGCCCGTTCGGTCGCAAGCCGATGGGGCGCCCGCGCCACGGACGCCAGCCTCTCGTCCTGGCGTTTCTGGCCAAGGCCGTCTGGAATTGCCCGACCACCCGCGCGCTGCTTGATCTGCTCGGCGCTGACGCCCCGTTGCGGCGTCTGTGCGGCTGGGAAACGCGGGCCGACTTGCCCAGCGAAGCGACCTTCTCGCGCGCCTTCGACGAATTCGCCCGCACCGCTCTGCCGCAGGCGATTCACGAAGCGATGGTCAAAAAGTGCTGCGGGCCGAAGTTGGCAGGTCATACCAGCCGAGACTCCCCGCCGATCCAGGGGCGCGAGAAGGCGGCCCGCAAAGAGTCTGCGCCGCAGAAGTCCAAAGCCCGGCGCGGGCGTCCGAAGAAAGGCGAGGAGCGGGCGCCCAAGCCGCCGCGCCGTCTGGAACAACAGGGCCGGCACTCGCTCGAAGAAAACCTCCAGGATCTGCCGACCGCTTGCGACCGGGGCTCGAAAAAAGACAGCAAGGGCTTCAAGAAATCGTGGATCGGCTACAAACTGCACGTCGATTGCATCGACGGCGACATCCCGGTCAGCACGATTCTGACGAGCGCCTCGCTGCACGATTCGCAGGCGGCAATCCCGCTGGCGCAGATGACCGGCCAGCGCCTGACCAACCTCTACGACCTGATGGACTCGGCCTACGACGCGCCCGAAATCAAAGCGTTCAGCGAGGGGCTGGGGCACGTGCCGATCATCGATCAAAATCCGCGCCGCGGCGAGAAGTTGCCGATGGATTCGCATCGGGCGGTCCGCTACCGCGAGCGCAGCGCGGCGGAACGGGTGATGAGCAACATCAAGGACAACTACGGGGGACGGTTCGTGCGGGTGCGCGGGGCGGCCAAGGTGATGTGCCACCTGATGTTCGGGATCGTGGCGATGACGGCCCGTCAAATTTTCGCGTTGCTGAGATGAGCGGCCCGGGGCGAATCGAAATGGAAGGGAGAAAATCAACGGCGAAACCGCCGAGTGGCAATCGCACGCCCCGTCCCCAGCGAAAAAGGGCGATTTTGGCGGTAAAGAGCAAGCGAACAGGCGTTCTCGCTCAGAAATCATCTCCCCGAAACGATTAGCCCCGCTTTTTCGCCGTTTTGCCCAATACTTTTGCAAGAGGCTCATACGGGATTTGCAGGATGTGGCGAGATTCGATTTGTATCCTGTTGATCCTGTTCTCTTGTGCCGTTTTTTTTCTGCTCCGAAATCTTCCTTCGCGTTTTCTGAAGAAAGCACCCTCCTGGGATCGCCAATCTCCTGATGGCGCGGTTGCAGTTTCGGGCATCCGGACGGCTTTGCGAGATTCGGGGGATTGCGCGATTCCGCCCGTTGGGTTTCGCTACGTTTGGAGCGGGCTTTCAGCCCTTGAAGGGGAAGGGTCTCGTGTGGTTGACAACAACGGTCTCCGCGTCTCTGCGCGATTATATAGCCTTTGCCAAAAAGAATCTTCATTATGACACGGAGTAAGGTGTTCCTGACCCAAGTCCCGTCAGGGACTTTTGACAATAGCCCAGCGCTTCAGCGCTGGGTTCCGGAACACCCGTCTTCCCCGTCCCGGAGGGACGGCTGTCGGTTCCCCCGGGTTTTTCAGTCGTCCCTCCGGGACGAATTGTTGAGGACCGCTTTCCCACCGTTGAAACGGTGGGCTACTTTCTTGCCGTCCCTCCGGGACGGAACGGCTGATCGTCAGGACCGACAGCCGGAATAATTAAGGTTCTTTCTGGCAATTGCTCTATTCTTTACATCCCCGTTCTCTCGGGTCTTCAGGGTATCCTCTTGCACTGGGCGGGCACACAGGTCCGCCCCTACAGATGGGTTGCGGCTTCGCTGTGCCAGGGGTTCCGTGGTTTTTCTTTGATCGTTCTCTCTTGAGAGAACGGTTCTGTTGTCAAATGAGTTTGTGTCATTTGAACGCAACCTGGTGTGAAAGGTCCCCCCGGATCACGACAGGCCGCGCCCGTTCGTCCAGACGATATCGCCGCGGCTTTTGGCTCCATTCGTGGCGTCGTAGATCACGTTGCCGTACTCGAAGATCCGGTCGGGACCGGCGCTGATCAGTCGCCACTGCGTCTCACACAAACGCGAGGGGGCGAGGCTCTTCCCGAGCGTTTCCACGGTTTGCAGGTCGTAGTAGTAGGCGTCCACCAGGGCGGGGTGGAAAATGCCGTTTTTGTGGTCCTTGAACAGGTCCGCAGGGAGTTGGGAAAGATAGGGGATCGGTGTGGTCAACGCGCACAACCGCGCCGAAAGGGGGTACTGGTTCTGTTCGGTCACGACGGGGTAGTGCTTCTGGTCGAGGGAATAGGTCTCGATTGCGTTGGCGAGGCAGCGCATGTCGTTCTGGGTTCGGGCGACTTTGGTGCGCACGCTCGCTTCCCGAATATTGTAGCCCGATGACAGAACTTCCAGGATGACGACAATCACAATGATCGTCAGGAGTTCGGCCCGGCTGAATCCCGCCGAAGCGCGCTTTGAGGTTCGTTTTGAACAGAACATGAGAGAAATTTTCCTCTTTTCTCGAGTGGAAATAGTACCTGGTTTTGATCAGTAAGATACCCAAAACGCGTTATTCAGCCACAGATGAACACGGATGCATGAAAGGGGGGTCTCTGTGTTCATCCGTGGTTGCATTTTAGAGAGCATAGCCCCGATCCAGAATAGAGAAGTGAATACATGGCTCGGCTTGAAATAGACACGACTCCGGGATTCACCTGATGCGGTTCTCTGCGTTTCCGCTACGTCAGGTGTTCCTCGGTTTTTTTCTGTTTCCCTTCCAGAAAGAACTGTTTTCTAACCGAGTTTGTTTGTGTCATTATGGATGCAAGTTTCATAAAATCCGCGGAGACACCCATCGCGTCCGGCCCCCTGTTTCTCCAAGGCCCGAAACACACGGTCGTCCCGAATCACTGTGGTTTGCCGAACCCGCCCGTTTTCACCAGATCGCCCCGGCTTTGGGTTCCATTGGTCCCGTCGTAGATTACCGCGCCATACTCGAAGATCCGGTCTGGCCCGGCGCTGATCAGGCGCCACTTCGCTTGCCACGAATACGAGGTGGTGTCGTCCGCCTCGGTCGTCGCGGTTGTTTCCAGGTCGTAGTAGTAGGTATCCATCGCGCCGGGTGGGAAAGCGGGGTTCTGAGGGTCTCCAAAAACGTCGGAGGGTAGCTGGGCCAGATAAGCGACCGGCGTAGTCAGAACCCGCAGCCGCGCTGACAGGGGATACCGGTTCTCGTCAGTCACAGGAGGGTAACCGTTCTGTTCGACAAAATAGGACTCGAGTCCTGTCGCAAGCCAACGCATGTCACATTGTGCGGCGGAGACCGGACTGCGTTGGCTTGGCTCATAATAGTTCGGAAGGAGGATGAGAGCGGCTATTGCGATGATTGCCAGCGAAATCAGGAACTCTATCAAAGTCATTCCCGCCGAGGTGTGTTTTGGAAGTTGTTTCGGACGGAACATAAGAGAAACCTTTCATGCCAATTTGCATTTAAAATGATCCGATTCGCCGGGTGTGAATAAGGATTCTCTCGATAAATAGGGAAAGAAGAAACCGCAGAATACACAGAACACGCAGAAAAATCGGTTTCTGCGTGTTCTGTGTATTCTGCGGTCTTGGAGTCTCGCTGGCAGCATATCGGTTTCGATCCCTCCATTCCCGAGTGTCTGATCTACGTGGGTGAAGATGCGATATCCCTTTCCATGACGGGAATGAATATGAACGAGACTATCGCTTGTCTGTTCGCTGTTCCTCTCTTGTTCTCCCGGCCCAATTGTAATCAAGCGTCACAAAAATGTCTCCCCGGCTGTTTGTTCCATTAGTGGGGTCGAAGACGACCTCGGCATACTCGAAAATCCCGTCGGGCCCGGCACTGATCAGGCGCCAGTTGTCGGGTGTCACCAGATCGTAGTAGTAAGTGTCCAGAACCGTGTTCTGTGGGTCCATGAAGGGGTCCCGGGGAAGTTCGGATAGATAGGCCACCGGGGTGGTGAGGCACCGCAGCCGCGCCGACAGGGGGTAGCGATTGTTCTTTGTCAAAACAGGATAACATTTGTTGTCAATCTCATAGGTCGCGAGTGCCGTGGCGAGGCTGTGAAGATCCCTCTTCGCAATAGATACAGGAGTCTGTTTCACCAGATCGTGGTTATTCACGAAAACAATCCCAAATACCATGAGTGCCCCAATCGTGGCCAGACCCGTGCCGACTATCCGCACGATCAGGGTCACTTCGGACAATGCCCGTCTTCCACTCCGTTCTGAATCGAACATGGTTATTCAGATCCTCCTTTCCGGAGAGAAACGAAATCCTCGGGGACACCAATCACGTTGGTGTCCCCGAGTTTTCAAGGTATCATACTGACTCGGTATCCGGCAAGACTCTGTTTATCACCCGATTATTGCCCGGGCGGAACCTCCTCGCCGAGGGTCACGCGCAGGGTGATGTCGCCCAGGCCCGCGGCTTGATCGGTCAGCTGGTACTCGACCGCGCCCTGGTCGTTCTTGCCGTCGGGACCGACGCTGTAGAGCGTGATCTGGTTGGCGGCGGGACCGGGGATCAGGCGCAGGCTGTTGTTGCTGACGAGCGCGAATGGGTCCAGCGGGATCTGCGGGAGGGTCGTTTCGACCAGTTCCGACAGGCTCGCGGGCAAACGTCCGTATTGCCGCGCGTAGGCCAGAGCGGCCTCACGCATCTGTTTCAGGTTCTTCTCCGCCGTGGTCATGTTGGCCATGATCCGCCCCAGGTGGGTACGCGGCTGAAGCCAGTTGGCCACCAGCGGCAGAGCCATGAAGTTCAGATCAATCCCCTTGGGCGCGCTCAGGTGGAAGTCCACGCAGGTGGGCCAGGCGTAGGCGTACAGGATGCCCGCCGCGCGGTAGTTCTCCATGAAGGCCAGATTCGGCACCTTCGCCTTTTCCTCGTTCGAGAGTTTGGGGGCGACTTTCTCCTCGATGATCTTCGGCACCACCTTGGCCACATCCTGATAGACCAGGAGCGAGAAGTTCACCGTGCGCCCGTCGGGCAGCAGCGGCAGAAGGCGCTTGGCGTCCGTGGCGATCGTGTTGCCGGACTGGTACACCTCGAGGGCGTTGCGCACGAACTCCGGCCCCGGCCCCACGATGAAGTAGTCCTCGACGAACGCCCACGACGGCTGCATCTGAACCAGCCCGCCCTCGTCCATGTTGACGATCAGCGTGTGGATCTCGATGCCGTTCTGGATCTGGGTTTCGAGGACCGACTGCTTGTTTTCGCGGGAGGCCCATTCCTTGCGCAGTTGTTCGACAATCCGATTCACGCCATCCTGGAACGCCGCCCGGTCGGTCATTTCCACGACGACCTTCACGTTGGGCACCGGCAGGATCGGCACGTCCAACCCGACCACCACCTCACCGCCGCACGCTTCGAAGAAGGTCTGATTGGCGGCCGCGAAGTTCAGCAGATCCTCCAGCATGTCGTTCGATTCGGTCCGCTCGACGTACACCAGGTAGTCCAGCAGCATCTGGTAGGGATTGCGCGACACCGCCGCGGCGAAGAAGGGCGCTTCGGGGCTGAAGAAGTCCAGACCCCGCATCGGTGTCGGTTCCGCGAGCCAGTTCAGCATGCCCTGCCGTCCCTGGTCGCCGAAAGCGAGCCGCGCCGCCTGGTTCATCCCCTGTCCGGCAAAACTCGGCGAGACCAGGAAATAGTCCAGACTGTCCAGCCCGAGCAGGTCGAACGTCGCCTGTACTTCGGGATTGCGGTGTTTCGCTTTCGCCTCCGCCTCTTTGCCGATCTGGCTCACCTGCGCCTGCAGGTCGCTGGCAAACAGGAAACGCGGGTCCGTCACGTCACGCTGGACCTTCTGGTAAAAGTCGCTCGTCGAGAACCCGGTCGGTTGCCCCGCCACCATCCGCTCGAACGTCTCGCGCGCCTGCAGCGGCTTGCTCGAGAAGACGAAATATCCCCCACCCACCCGGTAGAGCGGTCCTTCGGACTCCTCGGCGGCGGTCGCCGTCTGGATCGGCGGGTTGGGCATGGATTCGCTGATCAGTTTTTCGATCCCCGCCTGAACCGCCGCTTCATTACCGGCACAGTCGGCCACCACGGTCACCGTGTGGCTGGTGTTCACCGAGATGGCGATGTCGCCCGAGATCAGTTTGAGCAGGCTGAGCGCTTCGCGGAAATGGGTCTCCTTGTTCATCTGGTCGCTCACCTCCGGTCCGCCGACCGAACTCCACCAAGTCTGGAACGCCGCTTCCTGAACGAACGCCCCGTTGTTGGTGGTCTGGAATTCGCCCAGAAAGGACGGCCAGTCGTGGATCAACAGCAGGTAGTCCGTGTTGAGAGGCAGGTAGTCTGTGACGGCGTAAGCGGGTCGGCTTGCCGTTCCCGCCGCCGCCAGGGTCCGCACGGACGGCGCCACGGTCAGCTGCGGGGTGGCGGAGGCCACCTCGACCGGAGCCGCAGCGTCCAGCCCCGGCGCCACCGAGGCCACCTGTTTCTGCACCTCATCCTGATAGTCGCTCCAGGCCCAGGCACTTGCATCGGCCACCTGGAACGTCCCGCGGTTCGACGCATACCCTTCACCCGCCGGGACCGAACTCTGGCTGTTGCCATTGGCCGACTCGACCTGAACGGTCCCGTCCGCGACGGTCACCACGGAGCGGTCGAGTCCCTCCTCGACCCCATAGACGGTACCCGTGGCCCGGGCGCTGAGATGCGCCGTTTTGACCACAAAGGGTTTACGCGGGTGGTTGGGCAGGTGCGCCCAGACGCTGCCGCGGTTCATGGCCACTTCGAGCCGCCCCGGGGTGTCGTGCAGGCTCAGTTTGGTGCCCCCGCGCGCCTCGAGCACGTTGCCCCTCTGGGGCAGGTCGAGCGCCAGGTACCCCTCGGCGGCCACCTTGATCTTCTGATTCTGGAGGACTTGCGCCCCCACTTGGAGCGGTTCGTACCGGTCGCCCTTCAGCACCAGCGCGCGCCCCTCGATTTTCTTGACCGTGGCCAGGACCGCCTGCCCCGATGGGATCAGGTAGTGGTAAAGGGTCGGGCCACCGACCCCCACGGCCAGCATCAGGATCGCAGCCGCGGCCCAGTAAGCCCAGCGCAAGGCTTTCGCCCGCGGGGACGGCACGGTTTCGACTTCCGGCACGTCCAGCAGTGGGTTCGGCGCCTGGTCGAGCGCTTGGTCGAGTTTGTTCTGGAAATACACCCCCAGCGTTTCTTCCTGCTGCTGGTAGGCTTGAAATTCGGCCCGGCAGGCGGGGCATTCTTCGAGGTGGGCCAGCATTTCGTCCACACGGGCGGGTTCCAGTTCTCCCTCGAGATAATCGGCCAGGCAGGTTTCCAACTCAGCGCATTTCATGATAGACTCCTTCTTCATTCTGGCTTTCCGTGACCTCGCCGGATTCTTCGCCGGGGGTCATCGCCTCGGTTTGCTTGCGCAAGAGTTTCCGCGCCTCGAAAAGGCGCGACTTGACCGTCTCGGCCGGGAGACCCAGAATCTCGGCAATCTGACGGTAAGAATACTGATTCATGTACTTCATGCCCAGGACAACGCGGAACGGTTCGGGCAGCTTTCGCCATCGCCGCCTCCAGGCGGACGAGCGACGCCTCGCGTTCGGTCACCGCGAGAAAGGGGACCACCTCGGCGCCCTCTTCGTTGGGCGCCAGGTCACGCGCCGCAGCCCGCAAACGCTGCTCGCGGCGCATCACATCCTGGATATGGTTGCGCGTCACCGAATGGAGCCAGCTGGCCAGGCGCTGCGGTTCGCGCACGTTCGCGATCGAGCGATACGCGAGCAACAGCACGTCGTGCAACTGGTCCTGCGCCTGTTCCTCGTCTTTCAGCATACCCAGAGCAACCGAATAGATCAGCCCCCGGAACGGGAGCATCAGACGCCAGAACGCGTCCCGATCGCCCCGGCAGGCCAGGTGAAACAGTTGGGGGTCCACGTCCAAGATCATGGTATCCCTCCTTTCAAGGGTGGTTCCGAAGCCGCGCGGCGCGCGCCCCGTGCCGCCTGGACTCCCCCTGAGTCCAGCAAGGCCTGGGCGCCCCCGCAAAACGGCGGAGATTGGAATGCGGCATGACGGCGAAGGTCAAGCCGCCCGAACCTGAGGCCCCGCTGGTTCGCCTTTCCCGTCGGAACTCGAACCGAGCCTCTCGCCGCCTTCCAATACTATAGTGTCAAAATCGCGATTTTGTTGGATCGGTTGGGTGCATTTTTTTCATTTTTTTCACTTCTTCCGGGTATCCGGTCCGATTTTCCGGGAAACAGGCGCTCCAGGGGTGGGGAAAACCGTCCGCCGACCTCTTCCGTCTTCCCCCACCTCTCCGGCTTTGACGTCTTCCGGGGAGCAGGATGGACTTGAAATCCAGCCGAAAGCGGCGGCCGACGAGGGGGAACAGATGCTTTTTTACTCCTCCGCCGGTAAAAAAAAGAGGCGGCGCAGACCTCCTCTCCCCGGAATGGGAGGAGGAGGTCTGCGCCGCCTCTGGTTCGATCATTGTTTCCCGGAAAAAGCCGGGGCGCTTACAGCCCGAACACGGGTTTTTTGGAACCTTTGCGGATTTCTTTCTCATCCGCCCATTCGATCAGGCCGGACTCGATGTCCACGAGGTTGAGCGTGAACTTGAAGTACACGTCCTCGACACGGCCCGCCTGTTTGCGGATGTTCGTGATTTCGCCGAAGAGGAAGTAGTCGGCTCCGACCTGCTTGCCGTATTTTTTGGCTGTCTCGGCGCTCGTCAGACCGGACATGTTCTGGTGCTCGAGCTGGCTGACGATCTCGTTGTTCGCCTCCATTGCGGCGGAGAAACGCACGCGCCCGCTGCGCAGAAGGGCCGTACGGATCTTGTCGGTGACGCTCTTGGTGTCGAGTTGCTCGTCGGTGCGGTTCTTGACCTGCGCGACGTAGAGAACGGGCCGCTGGCCGTTGGCCAGGACGCCCGAGGCCAGGAGCGACTGGGTCATCTTCTCGCCAATGCTCTGGAGATCGGTCGAACCGAAATCAATCGTGACGGTCTCGACGGCCGTGGGGTCGCCATAGTTGACATCGGGCGCGCCGGAACAGGCGGCCAGAATCGAAAGGGCCGCCAGCAGGACGCAAATCAGGGTCGTTTGTTTCTTCATTGTCTTTCTCCTCGGTCTTGAATCTTATCGAAGTTCTCCGGTCCGCGTCAGGGGAACGGGTTTGACGACTATCTAACAGGTATCATGCGCCCGGGGAGCGCCCTTGCGCAACAAAGACCTCTCCTTACTCAGTGGGTCACCGGCATGGGGTCGCGTACCAGAATCTTGAACTTGACGGCGTTGGGAGCGGGCGCCATGGCCGGGATCTGGAGGACGTCCATGCCTTCGATACGGTCCGGATTCCAGTGCGCGGTCGGGTCGCTGATCTCGAAATTGTCCACGTCGAACCACTGGAACTTGTGCTCGAACATCACGGGGTTTTTGGTCGTGTTCTGGATCTTTACGTTGACCTGCATCAGATCGTTCACGCGGCGCGAATCGGCCTCGAGCAGTGTGAGGCGTTTCTGCAGGCGGGGGTTGACCACCAGAACGTCCGATTGCACACCGCCGGTGGCGGTCTGCTGGCCGATCAGGGCGTTGGGGCTGTGGTTGCTGCACCCGGTCAGGGGGGTGACCAGAACCGACGAGGCGAGCAACAGGGCCGGCGCCAGGTTTTTCATCCATTTTTCCATTTGCATGATGCGCGTTCTCCTTTTTTCTTTACCGATTGTTGAAAAGTCCTGAACGGACCATCGGTTCCCTTCTTTTCCTCATTGCGCGGGAGCGCTTTGTCCCGGCGCCTGTTGAACGGGTGTGTTACCCGGATCCGGCAGCACATAGAACGCCGATCCGGTCGAGCGCGCGAGCATGACGGTGGGGGCGCCCGCCTTCAGGTTCAGCGTCACCTCGCGGCTGGCATCCGATTGCCCGTCGAGTTGGAGTCGCACGGTTGTCTGCCCGGCGGGCAGACGAAGTCGAGCCACCTGCAGATCGCGCGGCAGGAGCGACCAGGCTCTCAGGTCGGCGTGTTCGAGCGCGATATTGACCGCCGATGAAAAGAGAAACGCCAGGATGAACCCCGCATCGCCCCCCTGCTTCTCCGCCTTTTTACGCAATTCGTTCTCCGCCAGCGTGCGGGCGGTGATACGGATGATCATTTTGATGACATAGGCGGGCATCCGGTCGCGCAGCGAGCGCACCGCCTGCGCCTCGACATCGCCCAGCAGTGTGGAGGACGCCGTCTGCCCCCCCGCTTCGACCACCAGCGCGTTGGCGAAACCGGGCTGAGGCTGGTATTTCGGGATGGCCAGGCTGACGATTCCGACCGGAGTGGGCAACGGCACAAAGATTTCTTCCTTGCGCGGCGCCCAGCCATTCTCAAAGAACACCACCAGTTCCGCCGGGCGTTGCTCCCGGACACGCAGTACGTCGGAGGCGCGGATCTTGAACGCGGCTTCCCAGCGCGGCAAGTCTTCCTGAAACCCGCCCGCGGCGGCCGTCTCGATCAACAGCGGTCCCAGAACCGGCGCATTGGGGCGCAGTTCCACCGCTCGTTTCAACTCCACGTAGGCCTCGTTGAGGTCGCCATTCGCGCGGTACACGACCGCCGAGACCACGTGCGAGAAGGCGTTGCGGTAGGCGTTCAACTCACGCGCGGCGATACCGTTCTGGTCGGCGTACACGCGGTCCAGTTCGCGTCCCAGGCCGGTTGCATCCACTTTTTGTTTCGACTGCGCGGCTTCGTTGCGGGCGGCGGCCTGTTGTTTCTGGGTGGTTTCCTCGATCTCGCGCTGGCGTGTCCAGCTGCGCCGGGCTTCCACACGCGCTTTCTCCCAGTCGCCCTGCAAGGCGTAGTTCATTGCCAGATAGGTGTGGATCAAAACCCGCTCGAACGCTTCGCCGGGGTAGGGTTGGGCTTTTTCGTTGACAAGGAGTGTGGCGGCGCCCGCCGCCGTTTGGGACAGGCTGATGACCGCCTTTTCTTCCCGGACCCGCACAAGATCGGCGGCCTTCTGAAGCGCCAGGTTGCTGTTGTCGAACGCGCCCGCCGTGTGGTCAATCACGCCAATTTCCAGCCACGGGTTCAGCCGGGTTTCGTTCGCGCTCATCCGGTTGACCACTTCCTGTCGGGCCGCCGGGAGGTCGCCGGCGGCAAACGATTGCTGGGCGCCCGCCATTTCGTTGTTGTAGTTGCGAAACGATTCGCACCCTCCCAGCGGCAGCGCCAGCAGGAGGCCCACCCACAAAGACCGTGAAATCCGGAAGAAAAGGCCCGGCCGCTGGACCGGGAAATGGGAAAAACGTGTATGTGTGCGCATCATCTCCAATACCGGTGGGCGCTCGCGCCGCAGAACGAACGCCCCGTTTCCTTTCCTTCCGACACTTGTCCGGCGAAAAAGTTCCGCGTTTTCTGGATTTTTTCAGCCACTCTGGGCGCGTTCCTTTTCCAGAAGCCGGAAACGGGATTTTTCCGTTCCCGCGGACAAGACACTGTAACCTACCACACCGTGCCGTCGCATGCAAAAGAAGGTGTTTGGAAAAATTGCAGCAAGGGACTCGGCGCCGTGCGTTTTCTCCCTGGGGTAAAACGGTTGACAGGATTTTGCCTGAGGCGTAGAAAAAAACGGTCACGTGAAGTGGAGCATTATGAGGCGGAAAGGAACGCAGCCATGAAGCAACTCCTGGTGAAAGGGATGGTGGGAACCCTGTTGGCGCTGGTGATTCTGGGAACCTCGGTCCGGGGCGAAGAGAGCGAGGAAGTCAAACCGCTCAAGATTGGCGCGTCCGCGCCGGAATTTCGCCTGTTGGGGGTGGATGGCAAGATTTACACCCTTCAGGATTTCAGCGAAAGCCCGATCTTCGCGGTTTTCTTCACCTGCAACCATTGTCCCACGGCTCAGGCCTACGAAGACCGGATTCTCGCGCTGGTGAAGGAATACTGCAAAAAGGGCGTGGCGTTTGCCGGTATTTCATCCACCGACAACAAGGCCCTGCGCCTGAACGAAATGGGGTACACCGATCTGGGCGATTCGTTCGAAGAGTGCAAGATCCGCGCGAAGGACCGGATGTTCAATTTCCCTTACCTCTACGATGGCGATAAACAGGAAATCGCCCGTCTTTATGGCCCCCACGCCACCCCGCACTTCTTCATTTTCGACAAGGAACGCAAACTGCGCTACGAGGGGAGTGTGGACGATTCCGAGAAACCCGAAGGGGTCCGCGAGTCCTTTGTGCGCAACGCGCTCGATGCTCTGCTGGCCGGCCAGCCTGTTTCCCGCGAGACCACGCCTTCGTTCGGGTGCTCGATCAAGTGGGCGTCGAAGCGCCCTGAGGTTGAGGCCTATATGAAGGCGCTGGCGGAAGAACCCGTCACGCTGGAAGATCTGGGTTACGACGGGGTCCGCGATCTTTTGCGCAACGATTCGACGAAATTGCGGCTGATTACGGTGTGGACCTGCTGGACCAGTCCCTCGCCCCGGGAGTTGGAGGAACTGGTGCGCACCCACAGGATGTACCGCGAGCGGGGTCTGGAACTCATTACGCTCAACGCCGACGCGACCGCCAACCGGGAAACCGCGCTGAAGGTGCTGAAGGGACAGCAGGCCTCCTGCCGAAACCTCCATTTCACCGGAGAGAGTCGGGAACTGCCTCGCGCGTTTCAGCGGAAATGGACGGGGTCGTTCCCCTACACGCTTCTGATGCAGCCCGGGGGAAAAGTGGTGTACGAGAAACAGGGGCCGAACGACCCGCTGGAATTGCGCCGGGCGATCGTGGCAATTCTGGGGCGGACCTATCAATAGGGTTTGGGGGAGACGAAGCAGTCCGCGTAAAAGAATCGTTCCGAAAGGGGGAAGCGTGGCAGAAGATGGCGAGAGCTTTGTCGTCGGATGCGATTGATCAACGGCATTCTATATTCTGCCGCCCCGGCACATGTTCTCTGTTCCCTTCATCAATCCCATCAGCAGGCAAAACACGACAATTGCAAGTGGCAATCCAACGATGACCGCAACGATCATGAAGGGGGGGGCGAGAAACGAGATCGAAATAGCGATTGTCAGAAACACGACAAAAGCGACATAAAGATTCCTGCGGGATTCGGCTCGCTCCCAGATCGTGGAATCGCCGACTGCGTCCGCCATATCCATGATCAGTCCACACAGTTTCCAGATCAGGATCAGTCCCAGGATACCCGCGACGATCCCGATCGGGAACATCGGGGAAATCCTCGTCGTGAATGCGACGCCCTGCCTCACCGGAGCCTTCATTTTGACAAGATCGAAGAGGGACAGAAAAACGAGCCACCAGGCCAGGGTCCGGAGGGTCGCGACTTTCGGAGAAAGCGGGATGATTTCCGCCAGGGCGGAAGCGATCAGAAGCCATCCGATAAAATCCGGCAATAGATCCACCCCGATTCTGTTGATATAGATGCGGAAATCGAGAAAGAACAAAAACGCCCAGAACATGCGCCCGAATGCGGAAGCGCATCGCTCCGTCAGAATCATGTCGCGGTTGATATCCATTCCTGCCTCCATATTATGCCCCGACGTCTGTTTTCCCGGTTATGTATGGGTGCCAGAACCGACTTGCCCCCCTATTGTCTCGTTTGGATTATTTCGGACGCTTGAGGCGTTCTTCCGCCGCCAGAGACATTCGATCCCGCATCATCAGAACCGCTTTGAAAACGCAATACGAAACGTATGTGCCCATCATTCCGATGATACAGACAATTGCCATAACCACCCCCTGAAACTTTCCTGATAAAAGCCCCACGGCGGCGCCCAACAGGCCCAATATCTCAACGGACCAAAACCAGATGGCCAGAGTTTGACGCCCCCGTCTGTAGTCGCGAACGAATTCGTTGAGTAACTCGATAAACGCCCGATCCATTCCGTCAGTCCTTTCCTTGAGCGAACAATGGTATAGGGTTTCCGTGGCGGGTACCGGTTTCATGGGACAATACCATGCCATGCCGCAACCCTGTTTCAACGCGCAACCGTGTGTCCACTTCCCCATCTCCAGCAAGGATGAAATTTTTGAAACATATCAGGAACAACCAGCAAGTTACCAGCATCTACAAACCGCTCCCCCAGTCAAGAACTTTTCTGGATTCGAATCATTTAGCAGGCACTCCTCGTTGTCCGGAAATCGAGGGACATCTATGATAAGCCCTCGTCAAGGGAAAAATCGGAGATTTTCGCCCCCGGTTCATCGTTGAATGCCTTCGTTCCTCCCCTACAGGAGAATCCAGAAGTCATTGCACTGTGAAACCCCCATCGGGGGAAAACAGCGAACAGCAGGAAATCTATCTTTTCGAAGGCAAGAAAAGCGCCCCAGAGGGGCGCGGGTAAGTAGCCGGGGATGGAGCGAAGCGGAATCCCCGGACCTGTCACCCAATCTTTCCCGCCCCGGATGGGGCGGAGGAAAAATCGAGGAATCTGGATTATTTGGTGGAAAAACGGTCTATGATGTCCATGACGTAACCGCCCTGCGCCCCGCCGGGGCGCGTACGGATAGGTTTCCTTCCGGGGGTTCCGCTTCGCTCCACCCCCGGCTACTGTCCTTTGCCCCTCCGGGGCAATTAACCGGGCTCGGTTCCGCTGCATAGGACTTCTGGATTCTCCTGTCCTCCCCTACGACCTCAACGGAGACCGCTTGACGCACACTGTGAATGGAACGACAATAACCGCGGAGTACGACACGCAGGACTGGCTGCTCAGGTGGGATACGGCCACCCAGAACGCCACCTACGCCTACAACCTCGACGGTGAAATGCTCACGCGGGCTAAAGGGGCTTCGCCCCCTCAACCCACAAAACTCCCTGACCCCCAACCGGGAAGGGTACATTTCGATTGAACAGGGAAAAACCGGTTACAGAGGACTCCTCAAGGAAAAGAGCGAAAGATTCTTGACACGACCTCCAGACTTTCCCGTTCCTTCTGATTGACCGAAGAAAAACGCTTGTAGGAATATGCCTTGATCGTTGTATAATCCCTTCTGCCAGAATGCTCAACCTGCTGGACAGCAGCAGTCCGACTTGTTTGGGTTTCAAAAAACTATTCGCGATGATGTTCTCCATCTACGCCGGTGATCCAGAGAAACCGGTCTGAAATTCAGAGAAGAAAACAGGGCAGAAGGGGGCAAAATCGGGGTCGTACCGGATCTGGGTTTCCGCTTTCGCGGGAATGACGGCAAAACGACAAAGCCGAGAAGAGAATTATTCACAGGTTCTTTTCGGCAATCGCCATACAGGGAGGTCGGCATGAAGGGGTTCTACCAGTGGAGAAGTGTGGGAAAACTGGCTCGGGGGGCTGCTTTGTGGCTTGCCGGAGCCTTCCTTTTTCTAATGTCCGCAAGCGCGCAGAATGCGACGGTTCCGTGGGACACGTTCAGCGACACGTGGGTGGCGAGCGATGGGTTGGGGCGATCTCTACCGGGAGTTGAACAGGTCGGCGCGCCCAAGGCCGGGAAAACAGTGGGGATTTTCTACTTTCTCTGGTTGGGCGAAAGCGGCGAGGCCGGGCCGTACGATATTTCGAAAATTCTGGAGAAAGACCCGGCGGCGCTTCGGAACCCGAACAGTCCGCTCTGGGGAGCGCCGACTATTCCACACCACTGGGGCGAGTCCATCTTCGGCTATTACCGGAACAACGACGAGGGGGTTCTGGCCAAGCACGCCCAGATGCTCGCGGACGCCGGGGTGGATATGGTGGTGTTCGACGTGACGAACCAGTTGACCTACCCGCGCAGTTACACAGCGCTGGGGAAGGTGTTCGAGCGGGTGCGGCGGCAGGGAGGTTGTCCGCCTCAGATCGCGTTTCTGTGTCCCTTCTGGAGTCCGAAGAAGGTGGTGAACGAGTTGTACGACACGCTCTACGCGCCGGGGGTGTTCTCCGATCTGTGGTTCAAATGGGAAGGCAAGCCGCTGATCCTGGCCGATCCGGCCTTGCTGGGGGAATCGCTCGCGGTTGAACGGCATGACACGAACACGCCGGTGATCCTCCGGTCGGGACACTCTCTGGGACAGTCATTTGTCTCAGATCGAAAAGTGTTGTCGGTGGGAGGGTGTTTTCCCACGTGGAAGACTCCCGGCGCCGCATTCACGTTGACCTTGCGGCGAGAGGGAGCGAAGGGAGAGATTGTAGCAAGCCAGCGGTTCGAGAAGGTGGCGGACAACGCCTGGCTGACGTTGCGGTTTGACACCCCGCTCGAACCGGGACGGTATTACCTCGAAGCGTCCGACGCGAAGGGGAAAATCGGATGGTGGACGCAAGCGCAGGACACACTTCCCCAAGGCGAAGCTTTTGCCGACGGGGTCGCCGTGACTCCGTCGGTGGACCGGACCCTGCGGGTGAGACTGGCGGACGAGAAGACGGCAAAGGTGCTGGAGTTTTTCACCTTCCGGAAACCGCAGCCGGATTATTTTCAGGGACCGACCGGCCCCGGCGAGTGGGGGTGGCTCGAGGTGACGCCCCAGCACGCGTTCTACAAGACGCCGGGCGTGACCGAGCAGGTGGTTGTGGGGGTGGCGCAGAACGCCGTGGAGGGGAAACTGGGTGTACTGAGTAACCCGCGTTCGCATGGGCGCAGCTTCCACGACGGGAAGGAACCGGAACCGAAAGACCGGGATATGACCGGGCGCAACTTTGCCGAGCAGTGGGAACGGGCGTTTCAACTGGACCCGGCGTTTGTGTTCATCACGGGGTGGAACGAGTGGATCGCCGGGCGTTACAAGGAGGATTCCGGGTTTCATGGGGCCGGACCGGTTGCGTTTGTGGACCAGTTCAGCGAAGAATTCAGCCGGGACATCGAACCAATGAAGGGCGGCCACGGCGACCATTATTACTACCAGATGGTGTCGAACATCCGGCGGTTCAAAGGGGTGCGGCCCCTGGAGCCGGTTCGCCCGAAACCGATTCAACTGGATGGGAAATTTGACGACTGGGCGGGTGTGGGGCCGGAGTTCCGCGACCAGATCGGCGACCCGGTCCGGCGCGACCACCCGGGGTGGGGACCGGCGCTCAAGTATTCGAACCAGACGGGCCGCAACGACCTGACGGTGGCGAAGGTGAGTTACGACGCCGAGACGATGTATTTCTACACCCGGACGAAGGATCCGCTGACGCCCCGGACCGATCCGAACTGGATGCTGCTCTTCCTCGACACGGACGCGAACCCGAAGACCGGGTGGATGGGGTACGATTATGTGTTGAACCGCATCGCCGCCGGGGAGGGAACCGCAAGCCTGGAAAAATGCCAGGGGAACGAATACCAATGGGGAGAACCGATTCCAGTAAAACTGAGTGTGGCCGGGGCGGAAGTCGAGGTGGCGATTCCGAAGAAAGTGTTGGGAGTGTCAAAGAATACGCGGTGGATGGACTTCAAGTGGGCGGACAACATTCAGCAGACGGGCGAGTGGAGCGATTTCACGTTGAACGGCGACGCCGCGCCGAACGACCGGTTCAATTACCGGGCGTTGCTGGAAGGCGGGCGATAGGGTTTCGTTTTTTCTCTTGGTTCAGTCTTGGAAATTCCATTTCGCTTGGAACGCGGACGGGTGAGGTGTTATGGTCAAACCGCGCGGAATGATGCGCGCCGAGGTGCTTTTTCCACCGATACGTGAGAGGGATTGTTGCCCATGTGGGAAGCCATTCGATCCAACAAACGGAAATCCATTGTCTTGATGTTTGTCATGGCGCTGGTGTTGCTGGCGCTGGGTTTTGTCATCGGATTGGCCATTTCTAATTATTCCACGCAACCGCATGCGCGCCACTCTTCGAACAGTTCCGTCCGCACTTCTTATCCGAAGGCTGAGGCGGAACCGGGTGTTTCTCCGGTTCGGCAGGACTCGATATTGAATCCAACGGGCGCGTTGAATTTGACCGGCGGGTTCATCGGAATGGTGGTGGCCGCGGTGATCTGGTTTTTCATGACGCTGACGGCTTATTTCCAGGGGGACTCGATTCTGCTGGCGTCGAACCGGGCGCGCCCGATCGAGAAACAGGACCACCCCCAGTTGTTCAATGTGGTCGAGGAAATGGCCATCGCGGCGGGGCTTTCCACGCCGCCCCGGGTTTGTATCATCGAGGATCAGTCGCTCAACGCGTTCGCCACCGGACGCAGCCCGGAACATGCCACGATAGCGGTCACGTCGGGACTTCTGGGACGGCTCAATCGCGATCAACTTCAGGGTGTCGTCGCGCACGAGATGTCGCATATTCTGAATCGCGATATCCTGTTCATGACGCTGATCGGGGTCATGGTGGGTTCGATCGTGTTGATTTCCGATTTTTTTCTGCGCGGTGTTTTCTACACGGGGGGACACCGCCGCGGGCGCTCGTCGGAAGGAAACGGGCAGATGCAACTCGTTCTGTTTCTGGTCGCGCTGGTGTTTTCGATTGTCGCGCCGTTTCTGGCCCAGGTGATCTATTTCGCCAGTTCGCGGCGGCGCGAGTTTCTGGCCGACGCGTCGGCGGTCGTGCTCACGCGGTACCCGGAGGGGTTGGCGTCGGCCCTGCAAGCCATCGCGGGGGACCAGCATCCCATGACCAACGTCAACAAGGTCACGGCGCCGATGTACATTGACAATCCGTTCAAGGAGAAGCGTTCCTTTTTCTCCGGCCTGACGAGTACGCATCCGCCCATTGACGAGCGCATTCAGATTCTGCGTTCCATCGGCGGAGCCGTTTCGTATGGAGCCTACCAGACGGCGTGGCAGCGGGTGGGAGGCGGGAGCGACGCGTTGCCGGCGTCGGCTCTGGCGGGCGATCGCCCACTCGATGTCAGGGAAGCCGCGTCGGAGCCGAAGATTTCGCATCGGGACCAGATGCGTCAGGCGACCGACCTGTTGCGCAAAGCGAACGACTACCTGTTCCTGGGGTGTGTCTGCGGATTGCGGATCAAGTTGCCCGCGGGTTTCAAACAGGACCACCTGGCGTGTCCGCGGTGCCATCGCGAGGTGACGGTTCCCGTGGCGCAGCTGGCCGCCGCGCAACAGGTGGCCGAAGCGATTTCGTCGCCTCAAACGGGCGGAACCCCTCCGCCGATTCCGATTCCGGCGCAGGCGCAGGCGAAACAGGCTCCGCCTCTGGAAATCACGCACGACGATGCGAAGTGGATGACGTTTCAGTGCCGGTGCGGTCACAACATCAGCCTGTCCCCCGGTTTCGGCGCGCCGCAGGTCCGGTGTCCGAAGTGTTCGAGCGCCATCCGGGTTCGCCATGCGGCGCCGGTGGCGTGATGGGGAATTATGGAGAATGAAAAGGATTTTGAATGTGTCTATTGTAATCCGCGTCCGTTGGTTTCTGAAAGGATGGGTTTTGGTCGCATTGCTTTTCTGTTCCTGCGCCGGGAATCGGGCCGCTCAGCCAGATCTTTCGGGGGCCTCGGGTGGGGTGTCCCGAAAAAAAGGACCCCTCCCGGACAATCAGAAGACGCTTTCCACTCTCACTGTCCAGATCCACGGCTTTCGGAACGATAAGGGATTCGCTCGCGCCGCGCTTTTCAGGGATGAGGACGGGTTCCCGAGCGAGAAAGAGAAAGCGTTCAGGCTGGTCGAAGCGCCAATTCGGAACGGGGAGGCCACGCTGGTTTTCCGCGAGATTCCGGCGGGAGTCTGCGCGGTTGCGATCATGCACGACGAAACGGTAAACGGCGCGCTCGACGTTTCTGCCATAGGAATTCCCCGGGAAGGGTTCTGTGTCTCGAACGACACAGTGGGGGTTCTGGGGCCGCCGTCGTTCGAGCAGGCTCGGTTTGATCTCAACCAGTCCGATCAACGCATCGAACTCAAGATGCGGTACTTTCTGCCTCTGGAGCCGTGAGCGTGCGCATTCTTCTGGTCAATCCTCCCAACAGCGGACGCAGCATCCCGGAAGAACAGTACGGGATCACCTCGATCAAGCAGATTTTCCGGGGCGAACCACTGGCTCTGGAAACGCTGGCAGGGAACCTGCCCGAACACGAAATTCAAATTCTGGACCTGAAGGTGGTGGACCCGGCCACGTTTGAATCGGTTGTGGAGGGATTTGAGTCAGACCTGATCGGGTTCACGGCGATGACGTGCGAAGCCAACACCGTTCTGGCGTTGGCGCGCCGGGCCAAGGCGGTGCGGCCTCAGACGCGGACGATTGTGGGCGGGGTCCACGCCAGCAACGATCCCGCGTTCTTCTACCAGCCCGAAATGGATTTCGTGGCGGTGGGGTTGGGGAAAGCCAGTCTGCGGGAACTGGTTCTGGCGCTTGAAACAGGGGGGGATCCGGGGACTGTGGCGGGGATTGCGTCTCGCGGAGTTTCGGGGACGTATTCGTTTACGCCGAGGCGGTTCGGTCCCTCCGATCTGGTTGAGGACCGCGCGCCCCGGTACGACCTGGTGGCGCAGAATCGGCCCGAATACGCGTTGCGCCACCTGAATCTCGACATGGGATTTGTGGTGACGGCGTACGGATGTCCCTACCGGTGCGCGTTCTGTTCGATCGGGCCGCTGACGGGTCACCGCTATCTGACGCATTCTGCCGCGTCCGTGATACGCGACATCCAACTCCTGGCCGAGACGCCCGTGATCCGTCTCGTGGACGCCAACACCTTCGGCCAGCCGAGTCTGGCCTCCGAACTGGCCGAGGCGATCGCTCAGGCGGGCATTCGGAAGCAGTTCTTCGCCGACGTGCGTTCCGACACGGTGGTGCGGCAGCCCGATCTTTTCCGGCGCTGGAAAGAGGTGGGGTTGCATTCGGTGGTCATCGGGTTCGAGGAAATCCTCGACGACCGGCTCGAAGTGATGGAAAAAGGATCGGGAGTTCATCAGCACCTTCAGGCGATTGAGATTTTGCACGGCTTGGGCATTTCGATTGTGGGAGATTTCATCGTCTCGCCCGACTATGACGAATCGGACTTTGCGGCGTTGCGGCGGTTTGTGCGCGAGCAGGCCATCGAACTGCCGATCCCGACGATTTTGACCCCCCTGCCGGGTACCCCGCTCCATGCGCGGATGCAGAAAGACATTGTGATCGCCGATCTGGATTACTATACTCTGACCAACGCCGTGACGCGCACCCGGTTGCCCGAAGCGGAATTTTACGCGCTTTTTGCGGACATGATGACTGAGTTCCACAAGCGTTTGCCCAGTAATCCAGACAAAGATTAGATAGATCCCGCATGCAGGCATACATCACAGACACGTCTTCTTTTCTTCCAAACGATCCTGTGGATAACGACGAGATGGAACCGATCCTGGGACGGGTCCAGGGGGTGCCGTCGCGCACGCGCAAGATGATTCTGCGCAACAATGGCATTCGGACCCGCTACTACGCGCTGGACCCGCAGACCCACGCGATCACCCACACCAACGCCCAACTGGCCGCTGAGGCGGTGCGGCGGTTGAAACCTTCTCCTTCTTTCTCGCCCGCCGAAATCGAGTGTCTTTGTTGTGGAACGTCATCGCCCGATCAGACGATGCCGGGACACGCTTCGATGGTTCACGGCGAACTGGGCCAGGCGCCCTGCGAAACGGTCTCAATGGCCGGGATTTGTGTCTCCGGCATGGCGGCGCTCAAGTACGCCGCCCTGAACGTGGCCTCGGGGCAGGTGCATAATGCGGTGGCAACCGGCTCGGAAGCCGCCTCAACCTATTTCCTCTCCTCCTTCCACGCCAGCCAGGCCGCCTTGCGCGCCGAGGAACTCGAACGCGACCCGACTCTTGCGTTCGAGACGGATTTTCTGCGCTGGATGCTTTCGGACGGGGCTGGCGCCGTGCTGGTGGAACCTGCGCCCCGACCCGACACGATCTGCCTGCGGGTCGAGTGGATTGAGATCGTCTCCTTCGCGCATGAACTCGACGCCTGTATGTACGCCGGGGCGGTCAAGCGTCCAGATGGATCGCTTCAGGGGTGGCGCGAGTTCGGATCGCTCGAGGAAGCGGTGGCGGCGGGGTGTTTCGCCGTCAAACAGGACGTGCGCCTCCTCAACAATCAGGTGATTCGCACCACCGTCGAACGGGCGCTCGAGCGCGCCGCCGCCCGGCATGCGCTGCGGCCCGATCAGGTGGATTGGTTTCTGCCGCACTACTCTTCGTTGTATTTCCGCCAGCGGGTGTTTGACGGGCTGGAACGCATCGGGTTTTCGATTCCCTTCGAAAAGTGGTTCACAAATCTCGATACGAAGGGGAACACGGGTTCGGCGGCGATGTACATCATGCTCGACGAGTTCCGGTGTTCCGCGCTGATCGAGAAGGGACAGCGGGTGCTTTGTTTCATCCCGGAGAGCGGGCGGTTTTCATCCGCCTTTGTGTACCTGACGGCGGTGTGACCCGGTGTGAAGGGGACGATAAACGATGCGCAAGGACGAAGTGCCCCAGGACGCCGGTTTGCTCGGACCGTGGAAGAAACTCCACTACGCCGTGGATGAGAAGGATCGGTATGTGACGATCCCCAGCGCGGGTTCCGAGCCGATGAATGTGGCCAACCAGTTGGCGTGGCAGCTCGTCGAGCGGCGCATCGAGGCCGCGCGCCAGGAGGTGCTGGCGGGGAAGGCCAGTCCGTTGGCCTACCACATGCACCGGCGCCAGATGGACGAGACGCTGCTTGCGCAGTACAGCGGCCTGCCGCGGCGCAAAGTACTCAAGCGCCTCACAGTGGAAGGGTTTCAAGGAATCGGGGAAAAAGAACTCGAAGCCTACGCCGACGCGCTGGATATGGACGTCGAGGAATTGAAGCGGATGCCCTGACCCGCAGATTCAAAGCGGAAGAAGCGCCACCGGGAAACGGAACCCCGGAAAAAGCGGAAGAAGCAGAAACCTTCTCCGCCTCCACTTCCTGCCGTTTCGTTGCGCTCTCTTGTGTGATTCGCGTGTGGCACTATTCGTTACAGTTCTTGTCTTCAGGGTTTCCGATGGCTTTCGAGAGTCCGAACACACCCTCCCCGCGTCCGATCAGCCGTTTCCTGTGGGTGGCGGCGTGGCTGCCTTTTCTTTTTCTTCTGACGAAGTCCGCAATCCTGAGTCTCCCCACGTATGGGATAGACTTTATGGTTTATCACGGAGCCGCGCGGATGCTCCTGAACGGGGAAAATCCCTATTTGCATCAGGAAACGCTCCCCGGTCCCATGACCTACCCGATATTCGGTCTTCTGTGGTGCGTGCCGTTCGCCCGGTTGCCGCTCTCCGTCGCCGACACGGCGTGGGATCTGTTTCAGATGGCGTTGCTCGTGGGGACCACATTGTGGCTGGTTTTCTATTACCGTCCGAAAGCGGATGGATCGGACGCCGATTCGGGAATGCCGGTCCACGGGCGGGGCGCACCGCTTGTTTCGGAAGCGGACCTTCACCGGTACTGGCCGCTGATGGCGCCGCTGATGGTGGCCACGTTTACGCCCGCCTGTCTGGAATTTGTGCCGGGAAACATTCAGCAATTGAACCTGTTTCTGGTGACGCTTCTGGGCGGGGCGCTCCTGCGCGGGCGCGAGACGCCGGAAACTGCTGGACGGACACAAAGGTCCGCCCCTACCGGGATGGCGTATCTGTCGGGACGTGAAACGTGGGCTGGCGTGATTCTGGCGGCGCTCTGTGGGATCAAGGTGTTGCCCATTGTGTTGGTTCCGGCGCTCTGGATCGCGGGGAAACGGCGTACCCTGGCGGTGTGCGGCGCCACGCTGGCCGGGTATGGGGCGTTGCTCCTGGCTACGGGGTGGTGGCGGTACGAACTGGACCTGTTCACGCGCCTGATGCCACAGTTCAGCGCGATCGGCCTGGAGTATAATGGGACGCTGACGTCGGTGGCGCTGATAGTGGGAAAGATTTTCTATCCGCCTCTTCTTGAGTCAAAGGCGGTCTTCGGTCCGGCGGTAAAAGTGTTTGGGCTGCTGGTCGGTTTGATCTATCTGGCGGCTCTCTGGCTGGGGCGCGCCCATTACCGGCGCGTGTGGCAGGATGCGGTGACGCTGGGCCTCATGACGATGGTGCTGGTCTGTCCGGTCGCGACCTTCGCGCACTTCAGTTATCTTCTGCCGGGATACGTCTGGCTTTTTCTGACGTATTTCCGGGGACGGGAACACGTTTATTTTTGGATGTCCCTGTTTTTCTGGGGGATCATTTTCGGAACGCGGGTCTGTCTCGATCTGGCGGTGTCGCCCCGGTTTTCCTTCCCCGACATGGCGCTGGTGGCGCTGGCGGCGCTGTGGGTGTTGAATATCGTCCGAGGCCTTCGTCTGGCGCGGCGCGTTTCTTCTTCTCCATCGGGTTGATCAGAGTTCCAGCCCCACGTCGGTTTGCAGCGCTTCCCGGATGCGCTCGGTGTGAGTGCCTTCCCAGTAGGCGCGCTGGCAGACCGGGCAGTAGAAATATCTATCGCGCCAGTCCGCGACGAGCGGGGGAACCGTCTCGCGGGCGGGAGGGGGAAGCGCGTCGAGCGCCATCGGGCCTTCCAGCGGCTGGTTGCAGAGGGTGCAGCGCGAGAAGAGGGTCCGGGAAAAATCGAGCGGAAAGGCGTGGGTGACCTCGCGGACCTGGTCGGTCAGGACCGGACTTTCGACCGGGAAAAAGAGCGCCACCTCCCCGGGAGGAAGACCGCCGATTTTTTCATCCGCCAGGGAGGGACAGCGTCCCAGAACGGTCCATTGTCCGGCCACGACCGCGGGGTCGCGCACGATCTTGCACGCCGAGCGCGGGTCATAGACGATGTCGTAGCCGAGCAGCCCCAGCCACCGGCGCAGTTTGCCGACGGTATTGTCCGCAATGAAACGCATGAACGAACCGTTCCTCCCGGCAGATTGTCTCTATGGAGAATAGTTTCGCACCTTTGGGAGGGTGTGTCCAGAGTTCTTCGATTCAATAGGGATCGAGGGTCTCGGGGGCGAAAGAGCGGGAGCGGTCGAGGGAGGTGCTTTGCGGGAGGGCGTTTGGCGTGAGCGGCCCGGCGTCCGCGAGTTGGATTTCTCCGTTGGCGAGCGACTGGAGGAGGTCGCGGGCGGCCTGGGCGCGCTGGTGGTGCATGGGCGAGGCCGCCTCGCGGCGGCGCGCAAAGAGGTTGGCGATGGCGAGGTCGGCGCTCAGTTTGCGCAGGAGCGGCGGAATGGGCGCAAGCGGGACAACGTAACGCGCGCGCAGGCAGGAGTCAATGACGCTGTCGGCGTCGGCGATACAGGCGTCGAGCACGGCGGGGTCGGGTTGCCCGTCGCCATCGTCGTCGGCGAGTTCGACCAGGTGGCGCAGGTCGAGGCGGTTGAGCAGATCGGTCTGGGTGGCGTACATGAGAGGGGGGCCTTTCACAGGGGAATGGGTTGGATGTTCACGCGGAGGCTCGGAGAGGGCGCGCGCGACCGAAGGGATTCTAAATAGGAAGAGGCGGGGAGGGGATTCCCGGCAGGGACCCAAGGGACACATCAGGAACGCAATCGCATTGAGTGGGAATGGAACGCACCGAATCCGTGAGACAGGGGCGCCCCTGGAGGACGGAATCAACCCGGCCCAGCTGTGCCGCAACCCATCTGTAGGGGCGGACCTGTGTGTCCGCCCAGGCGAGAGATCGGATACCACGGAGATACACGAAAACCCAGAGAACGGGGAGGTAAAGAATACTCGCGCGGAAACGCGGAGACTGTTTGCTGTAAGTCACATGAGGCACAAAAGACTTGGCGCAGCGAAGCCGCAACCAAAAGAAAAAACCGCGAAAGACGCGAAAAGCGCGAAAACTGCTTTTTTCGTGTCTTTCGCGCTTTTCGCGGTTGAATAAGGTGGTTCCCGTTGTACTTGTAATAGCCGCAGATTGCGTAGATTCTGCGAGATCGTCATACAAAAACGGCCTATTGTGCCCCTTGCGCTTTTTTGTGGCGGATTGCTCGCGTGTTACCGCCAAGCCGTCGCGGCCTGCGTTGATTTGGCTCGAGAGTCGTACTGGGGAACCGGATGGAAAGGGTTTCCGTCCCCGAAAACTCGATGTTTTCAGTGTTCCCTCAAACTTTTTTCAGAAAAATGCATTTTTTCTTCCAACCAAAAGGCCTGTTTCGCGTCTATAGTATGTGAGGTCCATGAACGGGAAATACGGGACACACACAAATACAGGCACAATTCGAGGAAAATCAATCTCATGACAAAATTGAACGCAAACTCTGACAACACCCCGTCCACCCCGCCGAAACGGGGTGGCTGGCGGCGTTTTTTTCTCTGGGCCGCGCTGGCGGGAGGCGTTGTCTTCGTTTTGTTGCTGGTTATCCTGATCGCGCTCACCGTCCCGAATCTGCGGCGCGAGGTGGCCCCACCCGAGGTTTCCGGGGGGCATCGGGTGTCGCGGACTGTCCCGGAGCACACCATCACCGCCTCACCAGCATCGCCGGAATCGGCCAATTCCCCGTCCGACGTCCCCGCCGGAGCCCCCTCGCTCTTCAACCTCGACGATTTTCCCCACCTGTCCCCCCACATGCGGACCCTGTCCCTGGCGTGGCTCGACCAGTGTGAGGAAACGAGCCGAACTCTCGACGGCATCACCGATCCAAAGGTTCACGCCCGAATGCTCCAATTCCTGAGAATCCGAAAGGATAAAATGCGGGCGTTCCTGAATTCTCCCCTGGAGTGGGAGGATCAGGCTTTCAAGGATGCCGAGAGTCGGATCTGGAGGGCTCGCGCCATCTATGGAATGATAGACCCCTTTCCGGAATTGGCCGATACAATCAGGAAAGAAACCATCCGTTTCAATGTCCTGTCGGAACGGATGACGTTCGAGTTCTACGCCTCCCAGGAAATGTGGGATCTGGCGGCCGACTTTTGTGGACGGGCCGATCGGCAAGCGTTTCACCACAGCGAGTTCCTCGGATCGTTTCAAAAGGTGAAACGTCCACCCGAAGATCCCGAATTTCTCGCGGGGTATCGCGAAATGAACACCTGGGACGAGGAGGTCTATTGTCTGCGGCAGACGGGGGGGCGAGGACTGGTCGCCTTGACCGCCCGTTCGTATCAACAGGCGGTGGGGGCCCGGATGAAGGGACAGGAGAACTCGACCCTGTTCCAGGTCGTGCGACTGGGAACCGCGCCCCTCCTGATTCCGACCGTCCTGAAACCGGCCAGCCAGAAAAGGAGTCAAGCACGAAACCAGACACCTGGAACGGACACTATTCCGGAGGATGGGGGAGAATAGATGGGCATGATGTTTTGTTTGTCTGTGTGTCATATCCGGTTTCTGTAAAGACCTTGACAGGACCCGGGGTTTCAGCCAACCTGCTGGGTAAGTCCGACGGCGGGAGCCCCTGCGATGAAACGGTTTGATCTGTCCCCTTGCATTTCTGAATTTCCGAAGAATTCAATTCTTCCCCACACAACCGCACGAACCGCGAAAACCGATTTATTCAACCACGAAAGACACGAACCACACGAAAACCGCATTTTTTCGAGTGGACGCCGTCTTGAGTTTATTGAAACGCCGAGATGTTCCTTTTCGGGAAAACAACATTCGAATTCAACTGAAGAGAACGCAGTTTTTCGTGTGTTTCGTGTCTTTCGTGGTTCCCATTGCGGTGGCGGTTTCGCGGTGGCAGGTCTTTCTCGAAGGGCGGACACACAGGTCCGCCCCTACAGATTCGGGCGGGGTCAGGTCCACCCCTACGAATTCCACCCGTATAGATTCGGGCGGGGTTCCGCTGTGCCAGACCGTTCGTTGTCTGCCTTCGCCCGTTTTCCGGCCTTCATCCGCCTTCACGGGCGGGACGCCCGTGCCACCTCTGAGGTACCCGGTCCCTTTTCGCCAGGTTTTGTTTCCCATTTCCCGGTCTTCGTTCGTCTCCTGGCCGTTTGTCTGGCGCTCGCGCTTGGGGTCGTCCTCGGGGGATGCGGGGGCGGACGGGACGACGCCGTGCGGTCGCAGATTCTCCAGAAAGGGAACGGCGCCGAACCGGAGACGCTCGACCCGCACCTGATGAGCGGGCACCCGGAGTTCTACATCGCCTGGGCACTTTTCGAGGGGTTGACCACGCCCGACCCGGTGACGCTCGAAGCCCGGCCCGGCATGGCCGAGTCGTGGGAGGTTTCGCCCGACGGCCTGCTCTACCGCTTCCACCTGCGGCCCGACGCGAAGTGGTCCACGGGCGAACCGCTCACGGCGCGCGATTTCGCCTTCTCGTGGAAACGCGCCCTCTCGCCCGCGCTCGGGTCGTCCTACGCCAATCTGCTCTACTGCATCGCGAACGCCGAGACTTACAATTCGGGGACACTTGAGGATTTCAGCCAAGTGGGGATCGCAGCACCCGAGGAACGGGTCTTCGAGGTGCGGCTCTGCCGTCCCACGCCCCATTTTCTGACGATGCTGAGCCTGCCGGTCTTCCTGCCGCTCCACGAGGCCTCGGTCGCGGAACACGGCCCGGTGGACCAGCGCGAGGTGGCGTGGACCCGGCCCGGTCACCTGGTCACGAACGGACCGTTTCAACTCACCGACTGGCGCCCCAACGACGTGCTGCGGGTGCGGCGGAACCCGCACTACTGGGACACGGCGCGCGTGCGGCTCGAGGGGGTGGACTTCCGCCCGATCCAGAGCCTCCAGACCGAGGAACGCGCCTTCCGCACGGGCCGTCTCCATCTGACCTACAACGTCTCGCCCGGCAAGATCGCCGTGTACCAGCGCAAGCACCCCGAACGACTCTACATTACGCCGTTCTATGGAACTTACTTCTTCCGTTTCAACACCACGCGCCCGCCGCTCAACAACCCGCGCGTGCGGCGGGCGCTGGCGCTGGCGCTCGACCGGTGCGACCTGGTCGAGAATGTTGCGCGCGGCGGCCAACTCCCCGCCGACAGCCTGGCGCCGCCCGGCGTGGGGTACGAACCGACGTCACGCCTGCCCTACGATCCAGCGGAGGCGCGCCGCCTCCTGGCCGAGGCGGGCTACCCCAACGGACAGGGCTTTCCCGCGCTCTCGCTCCTCTACAACACCGACGAGTCGCACCGGGCGCTGGCGCAGGCCGCGCAGCACCTCTGGAAGACGAACCTCGGCATCGAAATCACGCTCCAGAACCAGGACTGGAAGGTGTACCTCAACACGGTCAAGCAGCTCGACTACGACATCGCGCGCGGCAGCTGGATCGCCGACTACGCCGACCCGGCCAACCTGCTCGAGACGTTCCAGACCGGCAACGGCAACAACCGCGCCGGGTACTCGAACGCCGAGTACGACGCCCTCCTGACCCAGGCGCAGAACGAACCGGACCCGGCAAGACGGATGGGGATTCTTCAAGAGGCCGAGGCGCTGCTGCTGACCGAGCCGCCCTTCGCGCCGGTCTATCACTACACGAACATCTACCTGAAGGCGCCCGAACTGAAAGGCTTTACCCCGAACATCCTGGGGATGATTCCCTACAAGTCGCTCTACTTTGAAAAAGAGGAGAAGGAGGAAGGGACAGGCTCATGAAGAAGATAATTCTGCTCGTACTGGTCCTGGCCGCAGCGGCGGCCGCATCCGGCATCATCTGGTGGCAATACACCGCGCCCTCCCCCAAACCACTCACCCCTCCCGCTTTTGAGGGGGACTCGAAAGACCTGAAGGAAACGGTCGTCGTCCCCACCCTCGACGCGCCGATTCCGGCGGGCCAGAACGTCATCTGGTGCGCGTCGTTCGTGTCCGCGTGGAAAAAGATCGAGTCGGACATCACCAGCGCCCCCCTCGTGCTCGAAGGGAACCCGCCGATTGCCGATTCCTTGAACAAAGCCCCCGATCCGCGCCCCGATATTCCGCCATCGAGTCTCTATGTCGCGGCGGGGTGGAACCAGAAGGGTATCCTCCAGACCATCGAATCCGATCTCCAGAAACAATTTCCCGGGAAAACGCCCCCCACCTTCCCGGGTATCGCCCCGGAGGCCTTTGTCGCATACAGTTATCTGGAGGCGAAAATCGCATTTGGCCTTCCTTACTTTCAGAACGACCGGCCACTCGCGTTTACTGACCGGGCCGGACGGGAGACGGAGGTGAGTTCCTTCGGGATTCGGCAGCAGGACCGTTCTATCCGTCAGCAACCTCGGGTTTTGTACATGGCTCGGAAAGAAAAGCATTCTCAACCGATTGAATGGATTGTGGATCTGGACCGGAGTTCGCAACCCCATCAGGTCATCCTGGCTCTGGTTGAACCCAAACCCACATTGGGGGAAACCGTGGCGGATTCGGAGAAAAAAATCGCGGATTACCCTCCAGACACGCGCCGGGACGGATCTCTGGAGAGCAATGACACGTTGCTGGTTCCCGACATTGTCTGGAATATCGCCCACCGCTTTACCGAGTTGGAAGGCCGGGCATTCCTGAACGTCCAACTGAAAAAGCAACCCATTGAAGTCGCCAAACAAGACATCGCCTTTGGTCTGAACAGAAACGGAGTGGAACTGCGATCAGAGGCCCGGTTTGGCCCAAAATCGGCCCCGACTGACTACGTTTTCAACCGCCCCTTCCTGCTCTACATGAAGATGCGCGGCGCCACGCAGCCCTACTTCGCGATGTGGGTCGAGAACGCCGAACTGCTGGCGAAATGGAAGCCGGAGACCGGGAGCGAAGCGGAGGCGGAAGTAGGGACGAAAACGGGGGATTGACCCACCCTGCATCGCGCGGAGACGCGAAGGCGCGGAGAACCGCATTCGGTGGACATTTCCGCAAAAGATGGAGTACAGATTATCCTGAATCTGAGGAGAGACCATGTCCGAACTCACGAAAAAAAGTCGCATCCAACGGTGGCGGGTTTTGATTATCCTGGTCGCCACTGTCTGGCTAGTCTGGCGAATTTACACGGCCCCCTCCCCCAAACCGGTCACTCCTCCGGCCTTTGAGGGGGACTCGAAAGACCTGAAGGAAACGGTCGTCGTCCCCACTCTCGACGCGCCGATTCCGGCGGGTAAGAACGTCATCTGGTGCGCGTCGTTCGTGTCCGCGTGGAAAAAAATCGAGTCGGACATCACCAGCGCCCCCCTCGTCCTCGAAGGGAACCCGCCGATGGCCGATTCCTTGAACAAAGCCCCCGATCCGCGCCCCGATATTCCGCCATCGAGTCTCTATGTCGCGGCGGGGTGGAACCAGAAGGGCATCCTCCAGACCATCGCGTCCGATCTCAAGAAACAATTCCCCGGAAAGACGCCCCCCACCTTCCCCGGTATCGCCCCGGACGCGTTTGTCGCCTATAGCTACCTCGAGGCCAGGATCGCGTTTGAGATTCCTTACTTTCAGAATGACGAGGCGTTCGCATTCACTGACCGAGCAGGCCGGAAAATAGACGTGAGTTCCTTCGGAGTTCGAAACAAGGATGCCTATGCCTACAACAATCTTCGTTGGCAACCGAAAATTCTGTACATAACCAGGGAACAACATTCCGGAAAACCGCTCGAATATATCGTCGATCTGGATCGTTCCTCAAAGCCCAATCAGATCATTCTGGCTCTGATCGAACCCAAACCCACGCTTGCGGAAAGCGTGGCGGATGCGGAGAAAAAGATCGAGGATTACCGTCCGGGAACACAACGGGATGAATCTCTGGAGACCAACGACACGTTGCTGGTGCCCGACATCGTCTGGAACATCACCCACCACTTTTCTGAACTGGAGGGGAAAGCGTTCAACAATGCGCGATTACCGAAACAGCCGATCCGGATCGCACAACAGGATATTGCCTTTCGGCTCGACCGCAGCGGCGCGGAAATACGGTCGGAATTCAAAATGCCCTGTCTGCCCGCCCCAACTCACTACGTTTTCAACCGCCCCTTCCTGCTCTACATGAAGATGCGCGGTGCCACTCAGCCTTACTTCGCGATGTGGGTCGAGAACGCCGAACTGCTGGCGAAATGGACGCCGGAAACCGGGAGCGAAGCGGAGGCGGAGGAAAAGGCCGGAATACTTCGATAGAACGGGCCTTCAGCCCTTGTTTTCAAATAACCGATCGGTTCCTGGGGCGATCAGGAGAATCCAAAATTCCTGTAGAAACCGGACAAAATATTGCCCCGGCAGGGGCAAAGGTTAGTAGCCGGGGGTGACCGAAGGGAACCCCCGGAAGAAGCCCCTCCCCTTTACGCGCCCCGGAGGGGCGCAGGGCCGTCATGGCACAAATGACGTTGGCGGTTTCCAATCCATCGGTTTTATCGAGTTTCCCTCCGCCCCCTCCGGGGCGGAAAAGATTTGAGGACAGGTCCGGGGGTTCCGCTTCGCTCCACCCCCGGCTACTTGCCGGCGCCCCGCTGGGGCGCTTTTCCCTGTTCACAAATGCTTGCATTTCAGGATATTTTACCCATCCTTTCCGCTTGAGGCTCCACGACACCAAGACTTCTGGATTCTCCTGCTGGGCCGATGCGCCAGGCTACGATGATTCCGCGCCGTTGGCGCTCAACTGCGGTCTTTCGGTGGAAGTATGGACGCGAAAGTCCGCTCGCATTCCGAGCGCGAATCCGTGTCCGCTTATTCCGCGTTGGCAGCGGCGTTCTTTTGCGGCTGACCCGATTGGAACACCCGGTCGGCGTGGTAGCTGCTTCTGACGAAAGGCCCGGCGGCCACGGCGGAAAAGCCCAGCGCGCGAGCCTCGTGTTCCATCTCTTCAAACTCGGACGGCTCGACAAAGCGCACCACCGGGTGGTGGTCCGGCGAAGGCGCCAGGTATTGGCCGATGGTCAGGATTTCGCACCCGACGGCGTTCAAGTCGCGGAAAACCTGACGCAGTTCGTCGCGTGTTTCTCCCAATCCGACCATGACCCCGCTTTTTGTGTGGAGCCGCACTCCCTGCCGTTCGGCCCATTGCCGCCCCCACTCGAGCACGCGCAGGCTCTGGGCGTAGTTGGCTTGCGGGCGAACGGTCGGGTAGAGGCGCGGAACGGTCTCGACGTTGTGGTTGAAAATGTCCGCGCCGCCGCTCAGGGCGGTTTGCACATCTTCCGGTCGGCCCTGAAAGTCGGGGGTCAGGATTTCGATAATCGAGTCCGGCAACCGCCGCCGGACGGCCCGGCAGACGGAGGCAAAGTGGGCGGCGCCACCGTCGGGCAGGTCGTCGCGGGTGACGGAGGTGATGACCACGTGGCGCAGGCCCAGGCGGGCGCACGCCTCGGCCACGGCTTCCGGTTCGTCGGGGCGGACGGGTTCGGGCGCGGCGGTGTGGACGGCGCAAAACCGGCAGGCGCGTGTGCAGCGCTCGCCGAGGATCATGAAGGTGGCCGTGCGGCGCTGAAAACATTCGGCGATGTTGGGGCAGTGCGCGCTCGAACAGACGGTGGCCAGCCCCAGTTCATCGAGGAGTTTCTGCACCGCCTCGGCGTTGGCCCCCACCACATGCTTCCGGCGCAGCCACGCCGGCAGGCGAGGACGCTTTCCCTGGGGTTGATCCGGTAACGATTCCTGCATGTCCAACGCACTCCCCTTCTTTCTATCGCTTCAAGTTTCTGTCGCCCCTCCGGGGCTTGATCAGTTTTGGTGGGTGTTTTCCGGGGGTTCCCTTCGGTCACCCCCGGCTGGCTTACAAGCCTGCGCAGCAACTCACCGTCGCCCCCCCCGGGGGCTAAAAACCTCGACAGACCGATTTTCTCCAATCCGGCAAACATATGATGAAGGATCAACTTCCTTTCTTCCTGCCGTACTCTCAGCGCAGACTTTCGGTTCGGTCCGTCTTTTCCAGAAGTTCTGCCCATTGTTCCTGTGAAGGCGTCACCACCGCGTCGAATCCGAAGGCTTCTCCGAGGCTGGAACGGAGCCGTTCCTTTGCTTCCTCGAAATCCACCGGTTTCCCGACCAGTCGCTCTAGACTGGTCACCGCGTGATTGCGAAGGCCGCAGGGGACGATCAGGTCGAAGCCCGACAGGTCCGAGGCGACATTCATCGCGACACCATGATAGGTGACCCAGTGGTGGACCGCGACGCCGATGGCGGCGAGTTTGCCCTGGGGAGTCCAGACGCCCGTGCGCCCGGCGGCGCGTTCGGCCTCAACGCCGTAGGAACGCGCCACGCGGATCACGGCCTCTTCGAGGTTCGACACGTGGGCGTGCAACGGGCGGCGCTTCGGGTCCAGCCGCAGGATCGGGTAGGCGACGATCTGGCCGGGGCCGTGGTAGGTCACATCGCCCCCGCGCGCGGATTCGATCAATTCCACCCCGCGCGTCCGCAGGAACTGGGGCGACGCCAGGATATGCGATTCGCGCGCGCGCCGACCCAATGTGATCACCGGCGGGTCGTGCTCGACGAGCACCAGCGCGGCCTGCGAACGTCCCCGTTCGATAAGCCGACGCACCAGCGCATACTGCACCTGCAACGCGCGGGCGTAAGGGGCTTTCCCCAAATCAAAACAGAGAAGTTCCGGATGGAGGGTCATTCTATTGGGTCGTGGAAAAGAAGGAATCTGAAGTCATCTGCGCGCACCCGGCGGAATCGCCTGTGACGGGTGGCTGGGGGAGCAGGATGTGGAAAGCCGTTCCCCGGTCCGGATGGCTATGGACGAGAATACGCCCGTGGTGGTTCTCGACCAGACGGTGGGTGACCGCCAGTCCCAACCCGGTGCCGGCAGACTGCTTGGTGGTATAAAATGGCTCGAAGAGATGCGACAGAACGTCGTCCGGTATGCCGGGTCCGGAATCCGCCACCGTCAGGCAGACGTAACCGGAATCGCCGGTCGTATCGCCGAACGCTTCGGCGGTGAGATCGGGAGTGGCTTTCGAAGCGGTCAGGAGAATCTTCCCCCCTTGCCCCGCGGCATCGTGCGCGTTGTCGAGAAGATTCAAGAGACAGCGAAAAATCTGATGCGGGTCCAGCCAGGCCGACTGCACGGGCGGTTCCACCGTCCAGGTCAATTCCTGCTGTCTTCTTTCGGCTTTGAACGCAGCCACCTCGGCGACATTGGAGAAAATTTCCTTGAGGGAGGTTTGCTGCTGAACCGGTTTGCTGTCTTTTGAGAGATCCAGAATGTCCAGAATCAACAGAGACAACCGGTCCACGTTGTGCCGCAGGACGGTGAGGCCGCGCCCGGCAGAGTCCCAATCCTGCGCCTTCTGGGCCATTTCAAGCAGTCCGACGCCTCCTCGCAGGCCGGTCAGCAGGTTTTTCACGCAGTGCGAAATGCTCGACGTGGTGTAACCAATGGTCGCCATTCGGGCCTGGCGCAGGTTGTTTTCCTGAAGTTGCGCGTTCTCGATACAGAGGGCCGCCTGGCTGGCGAGGATGGAAACCCGCTCGATATCCTGATCGTTATAGAGGGGCGCCTCTTCCCGGTACCGGTTCAGGTTCATGGTCCCGACCGGCTTGCCCTTGATTGACAGAGGGGCGCACAATGCCGAACGGACGGATTGCCCTTCGGTAAAACCGGGATAAATCGGGCTGCTGGACAATTTACCCTGAATCGCCATCGGGCGGTTGAGCCGCATCACTTGTTCCGTAATGCTGTCGGGGCGCGGCAGGTAGCCGCGCTTGACCACCGCCTCGGGCAAGCCGAACGAGGCGAGCATTTCCACCCGTCCGGCTTTTTCCTCATACAAAAGGATAGACCCTGCGTCTGCCTGCAGGGTCTGAACGGAAAGCGACAGGATGGTGTGCAAAACCTCTCGGGGCTGACCAGCCGAGACCATGGCCTGACAGATTTCAAAAAGCGATCGGCTGATCGGCATGTCGTCCATGACCCACCCGTCTGGCACTGCCATCTCTTTTCCGGCTCAGGGGAAAATCTTCCCGATTTTCTCTTTCAACACATCGGCCGTAAACGGCTTGACCACGTAATTGTTGACCCCGGATTTGACCGCTTCGATGATGTTTTCCTTCATCGCCTCGGCCGTCACCATCAGAATGGGAATCCCCTTCAGGTTGGCGTCGGCCCGAATCGCCTTGATCAAATCCAAGCCGCTCATGTTCGGCATATTCCAATCGGTCACCACGAAGTCGAAGCGTCCCGTCTTGAGCCGACTCAGGGCGCTCACGCCGTCGTCCGCTTCGTCCACGTTGGTGTAACCCAACTGTTTCAGGATATTTTTGATGATACGCCGCATGGTCGCAAAGTCGTCAACCACAAGGATACTGGCATCGGAAGGCAATGGCATAGGGTTTCCTCCAAACAGGCATTCTTTCGGCTATTGTCGAGCCATGAATCGCGAACGAATCAGACCTCGATGTTCTTCTGAAGCCGCCCTCGCAGCCGCAGAACCGCTTTCGTATGGATCTGCGAGATACGCGACTCCGTAATATCCAGAATTTCTCCTATTTCTTTCATCGTCAATTCGTCGTAATAGTAAAGCGAAATGACCAGTTTTTCTTTCTCCGGCAACGCGTCAATGCTTTCCGCCACAATCTGATACACCTGGTCGAGATTCAAGGATTCAGCCGGATCCACATAGTCCGGATTGGTCAGAAACTCGAGCAGATTGCGGTCGGAGGACTCTTCCGTATCGCCCCGCAATTCGTCCAGGCTGATCAGGCTGATCCCCCGCGCCTCCATGAGCATCTGGTGGTAGGCCTCGAAACTCACATCGAGGTACTCGACCACTTCGTGATCCGAGGCGCACCGGCCCAGTTGCTGCTCCAGTTCCGCAAAGGCCCGTTCGATGCGCGAGGCCTTCTGGCGGGTGGAGCGCGGAACCCAGTCCAGAGCGCGCAATTCATCGAGGATAGCGCCCTTGACCCGGAATTCCGCATAGGTCTTGAACAGAATCTTACGCGAGGAATCGAACTTGTCAATAGCGTCTATCAGGCCGATTACGCCGGCGTTGACCAGATCGTCCATCTCCACATGCGAAGGCAAACGCCCCGCGATTCGCCCGGCGACATACTTGACGAGCGGCAAATGCTCTTCAATCAGCGTGTTGCGCTCTTCCACAGAGCGCAGTCTGGGGCCCGATTCGCGTTTGTAGGCATTGACGTTCATCGAACCCGGCATGGGAAACAACCTGTTCTATAGAGTCCTCGCAAATCTGGAGTGAACCCGGGTCATTTTCCCCGTTTCCCCACAGACTCTACTCTTCCGGCTTTCCAAGCACGGCTCTCCAGAAGAGGCCCAACTCACTTCCCATCGTGTCAATTGGCAGTTGAGTGATGCGCCGGGCAACCTCGCGGTACCCCTGCGCCACCGCACTGTCGGGAAAGAGTTCCACCACGGGGGTCTGGCGCAGCACCGCACTTCGAACCTGGTCGCTGCGTTCAATGTGGCCCAGGTACCCCAACCGCACATCCAGAAACCGGTCGGCAACGGTCGTCAGGTTCCGATAGACTTCCAACCCTTCCTTCTCATTGGAGACGGAATTGACCACCACCTCGAAAGTCTTCTGATGATACGTCAGATGCAGCACCTTGATCAACGCATAAGCGTCGGTCAGAGAGGTCGGTTCCGGCGTGACCATCACAATTCGAGTTTGGGCTGCCAAGTTGAAGTACACGACATTCGAGGAAATGCCCGCCCCCGTGTCAATCAACAATATATCATAAAGCCCGTTCAACGCATCCATTTTCTGAAGGAATGTCACTTTTTGGTCCACCGTCAGGTTGGCCATCCACTCCACGCCGCTCGACGCCGGCAACACGTGAATCCCCGACGGACCTTCACAAATCACCTCGTCGAGCCGTTTCGTATCGCTCAAAACATGCGACAGATTGTGCCGCGAAGTCATGCCGATCAGAATATCCACGTTGGCCAGACCCATATCGGCGTCCAGCACCAGCACGCGCTTGCGCCGTTGCGCCAGCGCGATCGCCACGTTCACCACGAGGTTGCTCTTGCCCACGCCCCCCTTGCCGCTCGTGACCGACAGGACGTGAGTGCTGCGCACTCGAGACGGCCCGGAACGGGCGCTCTGCGACGCTATTTTACGCAGGGTTGAAGACTGATCCATCGGTTTCCTTCTTTCACCCGACACCGCGAGAACGCACTCTCGATTGGGGTACGCGCTTCGGGGATATGGAAGACGCGCGGGAAAACCCGCTTCATTGGTCTCTTCGCGTCACCAGTTCCTTACACAGAAACTCCACACTGGCGATTTCCAGATCCTCCGGCACTCGCTGGCCGGTTGTAAAGTATGATACTGGAAGGTCCGCGTGGTTCCAAGCATTAAGTACTTCTCCCAGATGACGCGCTTCATCCAGTTTCGAGAAGACGAGCCGGTTGTAGCCGAGCGGTTCGAAGGCCCCCAGCACACGCTGCATCTCGCCCGGACGGACCGACGCGGTCACCAACAGGTGTATTTCGAGATCCTCGATCCGGCGCAGCGCCGCGCCCAGGCGGGCCAGCGAGGTCGCGTCCCCCGGACCGTAGCCGGGAGTGTCCACGAGAATCAAGTCGGCGTCGGCGTAGTGCTCCAGGATTTCCTGCAAACTCTGGCCGTCCGCCGCCACTTCTACCGGTATCCCCAACAGGCGCCCATAGGTCCGCAACTGCTCGACCGCCGCGATCCGGTAGGTGTCCAGCGTCACCAGAACCACATCCTGCCCTTGATCGAGCGCATAGTGCGAGGCAATTTTGGCCAGCGTGGTGGTTTTCCCCACGCCCGTCGGTCCCACCAGGGCCATCTTCCGGGGCATCGCTTGTGCAGTCCGCGACTCTGGAACCGCTGCCTGGACAAACTGTTTCGCCGATTGCACAAATTGCTGGAATGTCACCCGCGCCCCTTCGCGCATGGCCATTTCGGGATTCAAACCGGAAGCGCGCAGTTCCGTCAGAGAGGGTTCCGAAAAGGACATCCCCTGGACGATCCGGGCCGCCAGAACCGGGTCCACTTCCTGTCTGTGGAGGTGTTCGCGGAACCGTTTCGCTTTCGGCGAGATTCTTCCCCCCGCCTTCGCGTCCACTGGAAGTTCGGTGACCGGAGCCGAATCCGATCCACTCAGCAGGTTGGTGGGATACAATGTCGAGGTATCGTCCGCTTCGACCCGGCGGGTACGTGTTGGGGGCGGACTTGGGGAACGCTCCGTCGGAATCAGATTGGGGGGAGACTCCGCCGGGACCTCGACAAGCGGTTCGGCGCGTTTGGGGAAGATGGCGCCGACACCGATGTTCGTCTCCCGCGATTTCTCCGCGCCTTTCTCCAGATGTTCCTGCAGGTCGTGCAAGTCCCGCAGAATCTGCTGGATAGCCGTTTTACCGGTTGACCGGGCGTTGTGTCGTTCCAGGGAAACGGGGGTCTGGGTCCCCGCCACGTCCTTGCGGTCTGTCGGAGCCGACACAGGACGCGCTTCCCTTTGAGGAAGCGGCTGGGGCAACAGGGACTCTTTGGCGCTTCGTAACAGGTATTCCCGCAGCGATCCATTTCCGGGGAGAAATGCCGGTTCTGTGGGAAGATCAGGAAATGGACTGCCTGGAGCCGGTTGAGGTTGGGAAGGTTTGCGGTTCCGTTCTACGGGCGCGGCGGGTTCGGGGATATCGCGAACCGCTGTGACCTCGACGCAGGCTCGCTGGCCGTTGATCAGAATATCCTCGTCCTCACCCGTGAGTTCGCGCGTGGACAGGATAACGGCGTCGCTTCCCAGAATCCGCCGGATATCGCGGACCGCTGCGGGCAGGCTGTGCGCATAGAATTTCCGGATCTGCATGGGGCCTCTACCTCTCGCTGATGAACTGTGCCGCCGGTCTGATACCTGTCTCTGTGACTATTCGATAAACGCCGCGTTGCTCTTATCGCTCGTTGTTCAAGCGGAGAATTCCGACCGACTCGATCGGCGCTCCGGGAGTCAACTCGTTGTGCGACAGGACGATGAGGCTCGGGAAGAATTTCTCGGTCAGGCGCCGGAACGAACTGCGCACAGCGGGCAGACAGGCGACGATCGGCTGCATCTGCAACATCGAGAATTGTTCGATCCCCCTTTGGACGGCGTCCAGAATGCGCTGCGCCATGCCCGGCTCGATCGCCAGCGAGGGGCCGTCCTCGGTGAATTGCGTGGCCTGCTGGACGATTTCTTCAATTTCCTGATCGAGCATCATGAGGTAAATCTTCCCGTCCGCGGCCTGATTCTGTTTCGTGATGCTGCGCGCCAGCGCCTGGCGCACGTATTCGGTCAACAGGTTCGAATTCTTGGCCAGCGCGCCCCGCTCGGCCAGTGTTTCGATGATTGTCAACATGTCGCGAATACTGACGCGCTCACGCAGGAGGTTCTGGAGCACTTTCTGTACCTGTCCCAAAGAAATCATCTCGGGAATCACCCCCTCGACAATTTTGGGATATTTCTTCGAGATCGAATCAATCAGCTTCTGGGTTTCCTGGCGCGTCAGCAATTCATGCGCATACTGGCGCAGGATTTCCGTCAGATGGGTTGCGATTACCGTCGAGAGATTGACGACGGTGTACCCCATCGCCTGAGCCCGCTCGCGGTCGCGTTCGGAAATCCAGAGCGCCGGCAGGCCAAACGCCGGTTCGTGGGTGGGAATGCCGCCCAGCGGGTTTTCGGCCAGTTCTTCGGCGTTCATCGCCAGCAGATGGTTGGTCATCAATTCGGCGCTGGCCACTTCATTCCCCTTGATGAGAATGGAATAGCCGCCCGGCTTCAACTCGAGGTTGTCCCGGATATGGATCGGCGGGACAATCAGCCCCATGTCCAGGGCGAACTGCCGCCGAAGCGACTTGATGCGGTCAAGCAGTTCCCCGGATTGTTGTTGATCCACCAACGGAATAAGACCATACCCCACCTCCAGTGAAATCATGTCGGGAGTCAAAATGGATTCGAGATACTCCGGTTCCGACGGTCCGGCGGAGACCGCCGCGGCTTCGGCCTGAACCCGCGCTTCCTCCACCTTGGCCAGTTCGGTGCCTTTTTTCGTCTTGGTTGAACTGTACGCCACGTACCCGATAATGCCCGCCAGCAACAGGAAGGGGAAGGCTGGCAGACCCGGAAGCAGTCCGAAGAAGACCAGGAGCGCCGCCGCGATATAGAGGGCGCGCGGCTGACCCAGAAACTCCAACGCGACCGTCTCGCCCAGGGTCGTGTCCGACACGGCGCGTGTGACCACCATGCCGGCGGCGGTCGAAATGATGAGGGACGGAATCTGGGCCACCAGACCGTCGCCGATCGTCAACAGGGTGTAACGCTGAGCGGCCAGAGTCAGTTCCATGTCGTGCTGCAACACGCCGACTATCAGCCCGCCGATGATATTGACCCCGGTGACAAGAATACCGGCAATGGCGTCGCCGCGCACAAACTTCGAGGCGCCGTCCATTGTTCCGTAGAAATCCGCCTCGCGTTCGATATTCTGGCGGCGCAGGCGGGCGTCCTGCTCGTTGATCAACCCCGCGTTCAGGTCCGCGTCAATGGACATCTGTTTGCCGGGCATGGCGTCCAGGGTAAAGCGCGCGCTCACTTCCGCGATACGGCCCGCGCCTTTTGTGATCACCACAAAATTGATGACCACCAGAATCAGAAAGATCACACCGCCGACGACATAGCTGTTCCCGACCACGAACTCACCGAATGTGCTGATGATCTTGCCTGCCGAACTCACGCCCGTGTGTCCATGCAGGAGAATCTGGCGCGTGGTGGCGATATTGAGGCTCAGTCGAAACAGCGTGACCAACAGCAGCAACGAAGGGAACACGCTGAAGTCCAGGGGCTTGAGCATGTAGATCCCGACAAAAAGTATGATCAGCGAACTGGCGATGCTCAGGGTCAGGAAGAAGTCTATCAGAAACGGCGGAATGGGGACGATCATGATGAACAGAATCACGATCACCCCAATCGGCAACATGATGTCGCGATTGGCTGTCACGAATGCAATGAGCGGGTTGGTGCTTTTCGGCGCGATGGCCATCTTGCCTGATTTCCAATTCCCGGTACGCTTCCGCACACTGACAAAATCCCGCCACCCCCGGCTTCCAATCCGGTGGGCGGTTGCGTCCAGCCCTTTTTCTGCAAAATATCGGCCAGAACGCCCCGCAAGAAGATGAAAATCAGCGAAAACCGTCCTCAGGCGGAAAGTATGAGGGGAAAAAGACATCTGGATTATCTATCTCTTTATTTATCAAATACTCGCGATATGAATGCGGGGCCTGAGAGGAAGGGGGGAAGGCTTTGATTTTTTCCCGAGGCACTAACTCGATACCCGGCTCCATTCAGAAAACAGAATCCCGCTGTAACCCGCGCCACCAAAGGGTACAGGGAACGGTCAGGGTTTTGACGCCCCGTTCGGCCACAAAAATCCTCCTGAAGAATCGGAAATCGTGTATAGTGGCTTCAGACTCAAGAGGAGGGGGAGGAGGATACGATGGAAGAGGGACCGTTGTTGAAACCCGAGGAGCGTCAGTGGTTGCTGCGGCTGGCGCGGACAACGCTTGAACAGATGGCGCCGTCCGGGTCCAAGGTACCCGATGAGGCCCAACTGTTCGAGGGAGAAGCGCCCGAATCCGTGCGGGCCGAGCGGGGTGCGTTTGTGACCCTGCACGCAGGCGAGGAACTGCGCGGGTGCATCGGCTATGTCCTACCCGTGGCGCCCCTGTACCGGTCGGTGATCGAAAATACGGTCAACGCGGCACGACGCGACCCGCGCTTTCCTCCGGTTACACCCGGTGAGGTGGCCGGTTTGCGAATCGAAATCTCTGCCATGACGTTGCCCCACAAGATAGACGGTGTGGCGGACATCCGGGTGGGAGAACATGGACTGATTGTGTCGTGCGGGGGACGAAAAGGACTGCTGCTGCCCCAGGTGGCCACCGAATACGACTGGGACGCCGAAACGTTTCTGAGCCATACATGCCAGAAAGCCGGACTGCCGTTCGATGCGTGGCGGTCCGACCCCGTCGAAATCGAGGTTTTCACCGCCGAGGTTTTCAGCGAGTAGAAAACCCGTCAGAGGGCTTCTTTGAGAGACCGGCTGTACGCCTCGACCTGATCCAGAAGGTCGGGGGCGTTGCGCTGATCGCCAATGAGGCGAATCAGGGCGCTGCCCACCACGACCGCCGGGGAAATCTCGGCCACCTGGCGCACCTGGTCCGGGGTCTGGATGCCGAACCCGACGGCCACGGGGAGAGGATCGGCCACTGTGCGAAGCGTTGCGACGTGCTCGCGCAGTTCATCGCTGACCGAGATGGCGGTGCCAGTGACCCCGCGCAGAGAGATATAGTAGAGGAATCCCGAGCCGTGGCGGGCGATTTCGGCCATGCGCTCGGGCGGGGTGGTGGGGGCGACGAGGTAGATGAGTGAAAGTCCGGCGCGACGGCAGGGCGTCTCAAATTCTTCGCTTTCCTCAATGGGCAGGTCGGGGACGAGGAATCCGTCCACGCCCACTTCCTGAGCGCGCCGAGTCAGGGCCTCGAGACCGTAGTGGTAGAAGGGGTTGTAGGCGCCGAAGAGGAGAATGGGCAACTGGGGCCGCCCCTCGCGCGCGAAGCGCTCGCGGATGCGGGCCACCAGGTCGAGGATTTTTTCGAGCGTGGTTCCGGCTTTGAGCGCCTCGGTCGAGGCGGCCTGGATGGTCGGTCCGTCGGCGATGGGGTCGGAGAACGGCACGCCCAGCTCGAGCACATCGCACCCGGCGCGGGCCACGCGGTCAATGATCGCCTCGGTGAGGTCGAGGTTGGGGAATCCGGCGGTGAGGAAAAGAATCAGGCTTTTGCGGCCCTCACGGGTGGCTTCGGCAAAGTGGCTTTCGATGCGGTTCATGGTGAAACGGCGCCTCCGGGGCGGATAAAAAATAGTGACCGCAAGGCGTCCAGACACACACCCGTGCGGTGCAATAAAGGGAACTGTAACGCAAAACGGAACGATGCTCAAGGAGAATTGAGAATTACGAATTTGGAATTGCGAATTACAAATTGAGTATCCGAAATCCGGGATCAGGAATGGGGGGGAATCGGTTTTCCTTTAGTGGACTTTTGAATGGCTCCTATGATTCGGCAGAGTTCTTCTGCATCCTTGTGGATGCTTTCGAATTCGGTCTCAGTCAGGTATCCCGTGTCTTTAAGCAGGCGTAGCCAGTAGATCGTCTCGCGGGTTTCTTTGTAAGCGATACTGAGTTTGGCGACGAAATCGGCCCTTGATTGTCCACCGATAGCTTCCTCAACATTGGCGCCTATGCTGGTACCGGATCGCAATATCTGCCTGGAGAGTATCTGTTCTTTCTTCTGGGCCGACAGATGCTGATAGAGCCGAACGATACGGACAGCGAATGCGTAACTCTTGGTTTGAACAACATTGTCTGTCTTCATTTTTTCCTCAAGACACTTGTAATTCGTAATTTTTAATTCGAAATTCCCGCATCCGGGTAATGAAACCGGTAGAGCGTGTGGGGCGTACCATTTTCGTCCGGAAATTCGGCCACCTTTTCCAGCGTTCCGTCGGCGATCCATTCGGCGTGGCCGAGGCGGGCGTTGATCGGGTGGTCCGTCTCGAACGGAACCTTCAGGTAATAACGCACTCCCAGTTCCTTGAGCGTTTCGAGCCGTTCGGCGGAAGACTTGCCCCAGACCTGCTGGACCTCCCAGTCGTCCATGTGGACCAGTTTAATCGAGGGGTCAAAGAGCAGGTGGCGATTCTCGTGCGTGAGGATCGCGCTCCCCTTGCATTCCCGGTTGATCCGTTTCCAGAGGCGGGGCGTCTGGCCCCACCGCATTTCGTAGAAGAGATCCGCGCTGATTCCCGGGTTATGGAGGGGCGTCAGTTTCATGGCCTCAACCGAGGTGATCTTCTGTCCCATGAGCGCCATCGGCAGACCGGGCATGAACGCGCAGAAGATGGCCCAGAATCCGAACAACCAGAGGACGGGACGGGGACAGACACTCAAGGCGAAGTAGAAAAATATGCCGAAGACGGCGAAACAGGGCAGCAGGTGGTAGAGGTAGTACGGCCCCAGGCAGTAGTTGTAAACGAACAGAACGGCCGCGAAAAAGAACGCCACCAGACCGAACCGCGTGGGGGTGTCCCACACGAAGGTGGGACGCGTGTCCGGTCCGGTCCCGTTTTTCTGCCAGAGCGGTTTGAGAACCATCAGGACGATAATCACAGCACCGGGCAGGGCCAGCCCGACGATACTCGGCGCCCAGCGCCAGCAATAGTTGCCCCCACGGTAGTCGTTCACGAAGAACGACCAGGAATGCAGGAGGCGCAACCAGACGGTCGGCCCCATGTCCGCGATTCCGGCGCCGTGCGCCTGCCACTCGAGATCCGCCGAAGCAAGCACCTCGGGATTGAAGTGTTTCGTTCCTTTGAAAATCCCCGTGAAAAAAGCGTAGAGGGGGTTGCCCGTCACGACCCAGTTGCGGACGTACCAGATGGCGCCCGTCGCCAGTCCCGCGAGGGAAATCAGCCAGAAGGACGGGGTGACCATCAGTTGCCCCAGAGACAGCCACTGGCGCACCCGGCAGAACTCGGGCTGGGTGAATTCCTCGACATGGGGCGCCTCGACCCAGTACCACGGAGCGCCCACTTTGAACGCCTCCGTGGGTCGGCGGGGCCAGTGGGCCAGGAGGATCGTCAACCCCCAGCAGAACCAGAGCGCGCCCATCAGGTAGTTGATGTGGACGGCGAACGCGGCGCAGGCGGTCATCAGAGCGAAGTAACCGGGCAACCCATCCTCAATATAACGCAAAGCGCAGTAAAAGAACGCGGCGGCGTAGAGCACTGCGAACGAGTAGTTCGAGGCGTAGATGTGGTAGATGAGCAGGAGGGGCACGGCGCGCAGAAGAAGCGTCGCCGTGGCGGCGACAAAGACGGAGCGCGAGAGGCGCAGGACCGTGTGGTAAACCAGAATCAGAGAAGCCAGTCCGGCCAAGGGCGAGACCAGCTGGAGGTAAATCGGGGACCAGTGATTGGCCCAGGTCGCGATCACCGCGCCGACCAGTTCGAACAGATGGGGGTAGTTCGCGCCCAGCCCCACTCCCACCTGAAGCACGACCTTGTTCGGGAAGGCGTGTTCGAGAAAGATCGCGCGCGCGTGGCCCAGGTAGAGAATCAACGAGTCCCAGTAGGTTTCCGGGAAAAAGAGCGCGTGGTAGAAAATCAGAAACGTGAGGAGGGTGAACAGAATCCCCATGCCCCAAAGAAGGGGCCGTTCGACGAGTGCGGCAGGGCCGGAAGGCTTGAACCAGGTACGTTCTTCCCACTCGCGGGCCATGCTTTCATGGACATGCCGCAGGAGCCAGGCCTGGTGTTTCTCGCGATGCGCAGCCCGAACCACCCGCTCCGACTCCGGGTCCAGCGAACGGGCCAGACGGGGTTTGTCGGCGAGACGCGCGATGATCTTCAGAACGACGATAAGAAGGCCCAGTGTTCCCCAGGCCACTCCCTGCGTCAACATCCCCGCCATCGTCACAAACGTATAGACAACGCCGCAAACCCCTATCCCCATCACCAGGCATAGCGCCCATTCGACGGAACGCGGCAGATAGACCTCGAAACAGCGTAGAAACAAGCGTCCCACCCACGCCATGAAGGCCAATCCCGCCACGCCAATCGCCAGTTCGACCCAGAACGAGGCGGGCACAAGCCAGTTCCACGAAGCGGTCTCAGAGCCGATCAGGAAACGATAGGGGGCCATGAGGCTGCGGAAATGCCCGGCGGGTTTCAACCACGGCAGCCAGGAGACACTCCACTCGGATGGAGCCAGAAACAGAAAGGTGACGAGAGCCGCCCAGAGAATCAGGAACACGCCCCATCCACGCCGACCCGGCGAAAAGGTTGATGCATCGGTTTCGGGAGATTCCGGTTGGGCCGGAGGTCTCTGCGTTGCCGCAGCCGGTTCGTCCATCTTCATGGTTCCGTGTTCTCCTTGCTTTCAGGACTGCTTTGCGCTTTTCCATCCGGCGCCGGGTCCAGGGGATGGGTGCTGTACACGTGGATGCCCTCGCCTTCGTACAGCAACCGAGTGCTCCATCCCTGACGGATCAGATCGTACCAGCGCAGCAGATCGGGGGAAGCCAGAGTGGGGACAAATTTGGACACCGTCTGGAGCGTGGTGTCGTGGACAATCACGAACCCGATACCGCGCCGGCCCAACTCATCGAGATAGGCCACATCACTGATGCGGCGCGCCATCTCTTCCGTTTCGACATCCTTGCTGTGCTCGAACCAGAAAAAGCGGTTCCGGTCGTCTTCCGACAGGAACCGGCGCAACGGTTCTTCCGCGCCATGAAACACGGTCGAAGAGACGATCGGGCGTTTATGTGTAAACTGAAAGTAGCTGTAGCGCCCGAAAAACAGACTGTTGGAAGGGACGTCGAAAATGGCTTCCGGCCCGGCCTGAGCGGCCAGCGTCGTGTAGAACGCGGGTACAGGGGGAAGTTGGAAGAATGAGAGAGAGAGAGGCTTGCAGGACCAGAGGCCGTTGAGAGTGAATACCACCAGAACACCCGCCAGAAACAGTCCTTTTGCCCGTCGCCCCTTTTGCCAGGCGCGCTCTTCGATTGCGTGGAGCAGATGACCCGCCCCCACCAGCGCCACCAGCGCCAGAATGACGTGAAGTCGGCCTGGAGCATGGATGAGGGTGAAACCGTCCCACAGACGGCACAGATAATAGAGGGGCAGGCACATACCTTCCCCCGGCGGAAGAGACCGGACCGTCTGCAGATAGGGTCCCAGTGACAACACAAAGGCCACAATCCCGGTCAGGCCGGAAAGGAAGCGCTCGCGGATAAACGCCCGCCGCCCCCCCACGCAAAGAAACAGGGCGAAGAGAACAAGGGAAGCCACCGGCCCGCCCGCATACCCCTCCGCGAGGGTTCCGACCTGGGACTGGAGGTAGCGAAACGGGGAAACATCGCCCATCCAACCGAAATGAGGGTAAGGGAGGAAATACTGAATAACCGGCGTCGAATAACGCGCCATCGTGGCGAGATCGTGGACCGGTCCTTCTCCGCCTCGGGCCGACAGCATGGGGACGGCCAGTAAGAAAACACATCCCATCCCGGCGACCCAGACGGCGAGAACCCGCGCCACCCGCTTTCCGATTTTTTCCAGTTCCCGTACCCCGAACAAAACAAACTCGACCGACGCAGCCCCGTGAAAAATCATTCCCGCCATCAGGAGATACCACGAAGCCGACGCCATCAGCGGGAAAGCGGCCATCCACGCCGCCGCGCGGCCCCAGGTGGGGCATTGCGCAAAGCGGAAGTAGAGCAGCATCCCGACAGGCAGCGTCCACACGTGCATCAGGTTGGGTTGACCGGCCCGCTGCATCACATACGGTAGCATCAAAGCGCTCAGACCCGTCACCCAGGCGGTCACACTCCGTCCCCACAAAAACACCCCCAACCGGTAACACGCGACGGCCAAGAATACAAATGCGCTCAGGATCGCCAGATTGTAAGCGATCGGAAGCGGAAACAGGAAGGAGAGCGCCCCCACAAGAACAGCGGGCAAAAGGCCATCGAACGCCGCGCCGTGCGAGCCACCATAGGGGAACAACAGGTAGCGGGAATGCCCCAGGGGCCACTCGCCCAGTTCGGTCACGGAAAAATGGAACCATTTCTGAAAGACCAAGTTGGCAATGGAGTCCACCGTGTCGGGAAACGCGCCAAAGCTTGCGGAGGAGTGAACTCCCAGACATTCCGACCCAAGCCTCGTCCAGGGCGGTTCGATCAACGCCAGCGTGAGCAGGATCGCAACCAGCACAAAGAGTCCATCGGCGAACCAGCCGCTTTTGAACCATCGGGGATGGGTAGGTGGACAGGTGGCGGGTTGAGAAAAAATTTCGGACACCATTCTGGTCTTTTCTTTCTGGATTGGAGAACCGGGTGACGGGTATACCGAACCCGCATCCAACCCGGCGTTTCCTTCAGAGGCGACTAGTTCCCTTTCCTGACTTCCGCTCCCTGCATTTCCGTGTCGCTTTTCGGGACAAAAATCTGCATCTGGAAATTCAGGGTTTTCATTTTCTCGGTCAGTTCCTTATTTTCCGCGGGAATCAGCGGTTTGTAGCAGGCCTCCACTGCGCTTCGGATTTCTTCGGAACGTAGCGTCTGAAGGTTTCCCTCGCTGGTGCTGGCGATCACGATCGGAATGCTGCGCGCACGCAACCGCGCGGCAATCGCTTTCACTTTGCGAATTCCCTCTCCGTCCGGTTGATGCGCCGCCACGCCCGGTTTTACATGGTCGGGATAGACCGCCTCGAAGAGCAGGCGGTTGAGCCGCGCGCGATCCGCGCCCATCGGGTTCGCCGCCGCGAGGACTTTGACTTCATCGGACAGGTTCACGTTGGCAAAACTGGCGGGGGAATAGAGCGGTTTCTCGCGCAGGGTGTAATTGATATACGCGAGCAGATCCGTAACCTGCGCCGGATCGAAAGGCTGGTTTGCGCTCAGGCGTTCCACCAGGCTGCGCCGAAATTCAACGGGCATCAGACCCACCAGCGCTCCAGCCAGAACCCCTTCGCCCCGCAACAGTTTCGCCGCAAGCGCTTCCGGACCGCGCACTTCCTCTTCCTGCAACAGCATCGCCTCACATTCGAGCGAGTACTTCAGCGTCCAGAGGAAAAGTTCCGAATACTCCTCGGCCAGAAGCCGGCGCGTGACGAACGCGTAATAGGGATCGGACACGATCGTGTCGCCCGGTTTGCTGTAACGCTCAATATAATGAGCGACCAGATCTAGCCCCTCTTCGTTCTGTTCAAATTGCCGCTGTTTCAGCGTCTCGATGTAGAACCGGACCGGCAGGGCCAGCGTAACGGTTGCCAGCAGCAGGGCGAAGACGATCTGGGGGAAAAGGGCCGTGTCGTGCCAGAGTGAGGCGGGGCGGAACCGGCTCCAGAAACCGGGCCGGAAAAAGCGTGTCAGAAAGTACGCGCCAAACAGGGCCAGAACCGGTTCGCCCAGGGTGAAGATGTAATCCATCGTGCCGCCTTTGGTCACATAGAGCAACGAGAGCAGCAGCGCCAACGCGTACCAGACCAGGTACTCGCGTTCGATCCCTCGTTCGCGCCGGTTGTAAGCCATCAGACCCAAAAGCCCCATGAGGATAAAACCCGCTTCGTTGACCAGGATTTTCCCCCCCTGGCTCAACACCTTACCCACGGCATACCCCCAGAAACCGCCCTTGGGATAGGAACCGACCTGATTCGACACCACGTTGAGGAAATACGCCCCCGTGCGCACTTCGTAGTACGTGATGACCACCCCCGTCACCAGCAGGAACGGCAGCAGGTAACACAACACCAGTTTCCACCCGGCTCGCCGGGGATTTCCCAATCCCCACCCGTGGCGCACACACAGAAACAGCAGATTGGCCAGGGCATAGGGGGCGGCGGTCATGTTGGTCAGAACCGCCAGGCCCATCAGGACGCCCGACACAATCATCGGCGCCGGACGGAACCGCACGAAACACGCCAGGGCGCCGAAGATCCAGAAGATCTCCAACAGTTCGCTCTGGTACCCGAGGCTCCACCAGAAATTGAGGGGCAGAAGGAGGTAAAGCGCGGCGGCCAGCACGCCACCCCACCGGCTTCCCGTGATCCGGCGGCCCAGGCCCCCGATGCACAGCATGGTCAACAGGTGCAGGACCATGCTGAAGACGCGCACGGTCATAAGGGGCCCATCCTCGAGGCCCACGTGATTTTCGAGGAAACGTCCCACCCGGACCAGTACCAACCCGGTCAGGAGGTGCAGCGGGGGTTGAGGCGAAAGGAAATCGCGGTAAATCATCAATCCGTCGGCCATGCGCGACGAAGTGTAGAGGTAATTGCCGTCGCCCAGATCGATATAGGCGCGCGAGACCAGGTTCCCCACGACCAGGCAATATATCAGCGCCAGCGCCCCCAGTCCCACCCACGCGGCGCCCGGTGTTGAGAGGAAGGGGTGTTTGGGAACTTTCGGCGACGAAGAGGTCGTCTCCGCAGGGGACAAAGGTTGGGTCATGTCAGTCATGTCGGAAACACCTGCAAACGGGAATGGAGGAACGGAGCGCATTTTCGGGAACCGGGAAGAGACTCGCCCCGTTCTTTCGCAAAACTCTATCAGGCCCCGGGGAACGGCTCAACCGGAAATAAGGCTGTTTTCCGGCGCGGCCACTGTCAAACCCCTCCGGTTTCTCTTTTTCTGGAGGGGACGCAAACCCGCTGAATTCGGAATTTCGGAACAATTCCTCTTGAAACCCCTTCCCGGATTGAGGCACAATGTGGTCAGAAAGCCAAGGCTCTGGACAGAGGGCCGGTTCTCGATATTTCCTTCTTGTGTGCGATTGATATGTCAAAATTTCATTTTGAGTCACAGACTCAAGTCCATCCTCAGTCCCCCCCGGCGGAGGCTCCGGCAAAACGCGAAATCGTGTTCGACCTGAGCCACATGGAGCCATGGCGCGAATTCGCCGTGGTGCTGTGCAACGACAACGAGCACTCGATGGACGAGGTGGTGGTTCAACTCATGAAAGCCCTGAATTGCGGCCTGCCGCGCGCCCATGAATTGATGTTGCGCGTCCACAACAACGGACAGGCCACCGTGGCCATTGCCCGGCGCGAACAGGCCATGCAGATCGCCAACGTCCTGCGTCAGATCAGCCTGACGGTTCTTCTGCGCCAGATCAACTGATTCCCTTTATTCAATCTTGAACGCGGTTGCGCCGGATACAGATCCGCTCGACGGACTGCGCCTGGCCGGTCTTGGGATCGGCTTCGATCAAAAGGCCGCAGAACCGCAGGTCGCCCGTTGCCAGTTCGTGGCGCACGGGCAGGCGGGTCAACATGCGGTGGATGATGATATCGCGTTGAACCCCGAGGACCCCGTCGAAGGGACCCGTCATGCCGGCGTCGGTCTGGTAGGCGGTTCCTCCGGGCAGGATCGTCTCGTCCGCCGTGGGGATGTGGGTGTGGGTGCCGATGACAGCGGTGACTTTGCCGTCGAGCAACCACCCGAGCGAGACTTTCTCGCTGGTGGCTTCGGCGTGAAAGTCCACCACGATGAGAGCCGTTTCTTTCTGCAGCTGTTCGACCGCGTCGAGGCCGACCCGGAAGGGACAATCCACCGGATCCATGAACGCGCGCCCCAAGAGGTTGAGCACGCCCACGCGCAGGTCGGTGCCCGGCACGTTGTAAACCTCGTAGCCGCGCCCCGGCACGTTGGGGTCGAGCGGGTAATTGGCGGGGCGCAAAATGCGCGGTTCGTCATCAATGATGTCGAAGATTTCGCGGTTCTGCCACGTGTGGTTCCCGCCGGTCAGGACGTGAACGCCCATTTTGAAGAGTTCCCGCGCCACGCGGGGCGTCAGGCCTTTGCCCCCGGCGGCATTCTCGCCGTTCATGATAACAAAATCAATCTGACGCTCGAAACAAAGATCGGGAAGAATAGACGCGGCCAGTCTGCGGCCAATGCCGCCGATCACGTCGCCCACAAAGAGTATCCGCATAGAGTCTCGCCGCGACTGCGGCCCTTTCCAATGAAAACTTCACAGCGCCTCTTTTATGCCAGACCGACCGGGAGAGTAAAGACAAAACGCTCCGTCCAGCCAAAAACAACGGACCGCAAGGATGTCGCGGCGGTGATCCCGATCAGAAACTCCTCGTTGTTCGGTTTGCGCCCCCCCCGCTTCTGGCCTTCACGCAGAGAAGAAAACGGTTCTGAGGTGGCATGGGCGTCTCGCCCATGAAAAGACTCCGGAACAAAAACCCCGAAATTCCCGGCCCTGCCGACGAGAACGTCGGCCATTCACGGGCGGGACGCCCGTGCCACCTCCAGCCATCCCCATTTTTACTGGACGGGGGACTTCCCTGCATCTTCCCCATCGAGCGACAACCTCACAATTCGCCGGACAATGAGGAGTTCCTGGTGATCCCGAGTCCCGGATTCCCGTTTCCGGTTGAGAATCCGGGACTCGACGCTTATACTGCATTGCCAGAGAAGGAGTGGGGATTCCCCACTCGTATCCCCACGATTAAACAGTATCGGTTAAGACGAAAAAGAATGCTGTTTTTCAGAAAACTCATTTGTCCAGGGAAGGCTTTTACCATGTCTCTCCGAAAACTCTCCGCCTGTGTATTTCTCTCGCTCCTGCTTGTCAATCTGACGGTTTTTTCCTCCGCTCAGGACAATCCCAATCCGCCCACCACGCCAGTCCGGCTGATTTTCATTCACCACTCGACCGGGCAGAACTGGCTCGATGACGGCAACGGCGGACTCGGAGTGACCTTGAGAGACAACCATTACTTTGTCAGCGACACCAATTATGGCTGGGGGCCGGGTTCCATCGGCGACCGGACCGACATTGGCAACTGGTGGGAGTGGTTTCGCGGGCCTAACGCCGCCACCTATACCGCCACCCTGTATGCCGAGTCGGAGAAGCATTCGGAATATTCGCGCCTGGACACCAACCCCGACCCGTCCGGAGAAAACCAGGTGATCCTGTTCAAGTCCTGTTTCCCCAACTCGGCCCTCCAGGGAAATGTCTCCGACCCCATTCCCTCTATCGAATCGAACCCATTGAAAGGGGAATCGTGCGGCTCGGATGCCCACACGGTTTCAAACGCCAAAGGGATCTACATGGATCTGTTGCCCTATTTTTCCCTGCATCCCGAGAAACTGTTCATTGTCGTGGCCGCTCCTCCACTGGGGGACGCCACCTACGCCGCCAACGCCCGCGCGTTCAACGAATGGCTCGTCAACGACTGGCTCGACGGATATGCGCAGAAAAATGTGTTCGTCTTCGATTTTTACAACGTCCTGACCACGAACGGAGGAAGCGCCACCACCAACGACCTGGGCCGGGAGACGGGCAACCACCACCGCTGGTGGAACGGGGCCGTGCAGCACAAGAGCGATGTGGCGAAAAACACGCTGGCCTACCCCTCAAGCGGCGGTGACGACCACCCGAGCCGGGCCGGTAACCTCAAGGCCTCCGCCGAGTTTGTCCAACTTCTCAATGTGGCCTACCATCGCTGGAAGGATGCGCCTCCCGCGCCTTCCACCAAGCCGGTATGGAAAATCTATTGAGAGCCGCCAAGGGCGCGTGGTGAAGCTCGACCCATGATGAATTCCCGGAGTTTTCCCGTTCGCCCACCGGAAACTTCCAGCTTGCATGCGTCCCACAAGTGGTTAAGATGAAAGAAGGGGACGCGGTTCGCACGTTTCTGAAGAAATGAAGACCCGCAGCCGATTCCGCGATTTCGCGGCCGTCCCCGACCTGTTCGCGAGTTCCGCCGCACAAACCCGAAGGAACGGACCCCCGCTTTGGAAAGACCCCTCAAGAAACGCCTCCTCGACAAACTCGCGCTCTACGTGGGAGTTCCGTTGGTTTACGCCCTTTTCAAGACAATCGGCTGGACGCTCCGGTTCACGCAAGTCCTGCCCGACAGAAATCTCTGGCGCGACGTCAGCGAAAATGGAACACGCTACGTCTTCGCTTTCTGGCATGGGGACTGCATGCCGATGTCATACGAAGCGGACCGCTCTGTCAATTCTTTCGCCCGCATGTTCATGATGGCCAGCCAGAGCCGCGATGGCGAACTTATGACGCGTTTTTTGACCCTGAACCACTTCCACGTCGTCCGGGGCAGTTCCTCGCGCGGGGGTGCCCGCGCCCTGCTCAAGATGCTCCACACCCTCCAACCGGGCGATTTCGCCGGGCTGGCCGTGGACGCACCACGCGGACCGCGCCACCAGGTCAACAAGCCGGGCATCCTGTACCTGGCTCAGCGCTCGGGCCGTCCGGTAGTCCCCGTGGCGTCCCGTCTGGATCGAAAATGGGTTCTGAAGTCCTGGGACCAGATGGAAATCCCCAAACCCTTCGCGCGTGTAGAAGTCCACTACGGCGAGCCGATTGTCGTCCCGCCCGACGCGACAGAAAAGCAGATCGAGGTCTTGCGCCTCCAGTTGGAACAGAGTCTGCACACCCTCAAAAACGAAAAAACGGATTGAGAGTTTTCAGCCGATGGTCCGCAAATCCCTCTCCAATCCTCCCCCTCTTCCTGAACAGAAGCCGAAGGAGGCCGTTTCGATCTTCGAGCGGATGGGACACGTCTATAGGCTTCTTGTAGATGAGCGCAAGCGCCGCGCCCGCGAAGAACCGCTCCTGATCGAGATTGCCCGGCAACTTCACCCGGACGGTCTTGCCGATTCTTCCGCCCGGAAACAGACCCGCATTTTGGACCTCGCCTGTGGAAACGGCTTCCACTCCCGCCTTTTTGCCCGTGCCGGGTACCCCGTGCTGGCCCTCGACGCCAGCGCGTCCATGCTGGCGCAGGCGCGCCGCTTGATCGCTTCGGAATCCATCCAGTACCGTCAGGCCGACCTGCTTCTCCCGATCGAACCCTCTCCCGATGTCGCATTGACACTCCTGTTGGGCAACACGCTCAGCGTTTTCGACCCCGTCAATCAACTGGCGTCCGTCCTGACCCACGCGGCCAACGCAACCCGTCCCTCGGGGAAAGTCCTCTGTCAGATCCTCAATTATGAGCGGTTGCGGAACCTGGGACAAACGACCGTCACCCGCCACGGCGTTGTCCGGAGGCGCGAGACCGTCCTGACCAAGACCCTTCAGGTTCTGGACGACGGGCGTGTGCTCCTCCTGTTCGTCGCCGCACAGGCGCGGCCCAGGGGGGGTGCCTGGGAAACGCTGGCCGAATCTTCGTTCCTCAACGCCGTATCCCCCGCCACCCTCCAGCAGGCGGCCACCTCAGCGGGACTGACATGCGAAAACGAATGGGGCGGACTGGACAAGTCCCCCTTCCAACCCGCCACCAGTTCCGATTACGTGGTTCTGTTCCGAAAAGCCTGACCCGTCCTCCTTCTTTCAGATTGCATGGACGGATTTGAAAACGCGCCTCCCACCACCGTTTTTCCGTCTGGGGCGCCCCTCCGGGGCCGATATCCCTGATTTTTCGATTGGCGACAGGCCTTCAGGAGAAGACCCGCGGATCGAGGTCTCCCAAAAACTTCCCCCTTTCGGGTTGACTCACCCGGCCCGGCAGATTATGATCGCATTCCCATCGGCAGAATGGACCGGTTCCATTCCTCGATCGGTTGGGAATCGCGGGCCCATAGCTCAGTTGGTCAGAGCCGCCGGCTCATAACCGGTAGGTCCTAGGTTCGAGTCCTAGTGGGCCCACCATCCCGCGCTCCAGCATTCCCCCGCGCCGTTTTACGGCCTCCCATGCCTCTTTCGATTCAAGACTTCCTGAGCCTTCTGGAAAGCCGTCTGGCTTCCCCGGAAGCGCCATCTTCTGTCATCGAGAAATTACCTGTCAGCCCCATTACCCGGACGAATTCCCCCTCGTTCCAGATCCCTCTGATTCTGGGAGATGGGCGCGTCGAAACACGCCGGGTTGGGTGGGCGCTTGAAGCCGGGGAAAAAGAACTGACCGCTGTCGAAGAACGCGGTCTCGACCTCCTGCTGCTCTGGAAACCTCTGTGGTCCTCCGTTCCCGGTACACTCCGCTCGGACGCGCCGGAACCAGGCAGAGCCGTGGAACGGCTTCTAAAGGCTCGGTGCGCGGTTGCCGCAGTCGGGCAGGCGTTGGAAAACAGCGCGTTGGGAGCGGACTGCCTTCTGGCCTCGGAATTGGGGCTGGCCTCCGTTCGTCCGTTGCGCAACCTTCTTTCGGGTCCGTCGGATCGCCTCAAACTGGTGGTGTTCACGCCCGTGGGGTACGAAAACGCGGTGATAGATGCGATGGCGCAGGGCGGGGCGGGGGTGATCGGACGCTACAGCCACTGCACGTTCCGTACCCCCGGCGTCGGCACCTACCGCCCGCTCGACGGGGCACAGCCGTGGGCCGGTGCGGTGGGACGGCTCGAAAGCGCCGAGGAAACGCGCCTCGAAACAGTGGCGCCCCGGGAAAAAATCGTTCAGGTTCTGGACCTGGTCCGTACAGTGCATCCGTATGAAGAAATGGCGTTCGATCTCTACCCTCTGGAGGAATTGCGCGAGGCGCCCCACCCCTTTGGGTGGATGGGCGAAGCGCCGGACAAGTTGGATGCCGAAACCGTCCGGACAGCAGGGTTGCGGTGTTTCGAGGCCACGCCTCTCCCAGAAGCGCCCGGAATCCCGGAAGAAAATCGGGGACGGGAATCGGACTCTTCCCCCGTCGGGGAAACCCCGCAACGGAGAATGAACCGAATCCCCCCCCTTCCGAGTCGGGTGGCGATTTGCCTGAACGGTTCTGTTGTCGGGGAGGCCGAAGCCCGGCGCATCTCCCAGTCAGGATGCGGGTGGGTGGTGTGCGGAAATCTGGTGGAAAGCGCCCGGCGCGTCCTGATCGAAGACGGAATTCGAGTCGTACGGTTTTCTCCGACATCCGTTCAGGAGGCCGTTTTCACCGCCCTGTGGGTCAGTCCCGACTTTCGGGAGACATGCGCCGCCGAAGAGATTTCCATCGCGCGCGCGTGAAAACGCGAGGGCACCTTACCCGATAGATGCAAAAATCGGACTTTTCCCTGATAATCCGGCCCTCTCTATAATGTTATAAAATTAGCGAAAAGTGGTTGCGTTGGGGAACGGTATCGCTCTGTCTGGGGTGAGACAGCAAAAAAATGCGATTTATCGAGGAATTTATTGGCCGGGTTATCAGGACCCAAGTAGCATGAGAGAGATTTTTCTTTACTGCGGGAGTGATTTTTACTTTCTAATCCCTGTAGATTACGCTTGACCGCTCTGGTAGAAATGTCCAGAATAGATCTTGGTTTGAGCGAAGGAGACGGTCTTTCCTGAAGCCCGTTTTGCTCTATTTTCTTCGGGAGGTCAAAAGTATGCCAAAGTACAGTGAAACAACCTCGATTCTCGGGGCCCGCATCATGAAGTTCCGCAAGGATCACAACCTGACCCAGGCCGATCTGGCGGAGCGCTACAGCGTTTCGGGGCCGGCCATTTTCAAGTTCGAGAAGGGTTTCGTGACCCCGTCCTTGAAACTGTGGCTGAAAATTGCCGCCAACATCGGCATCCCGGAAAAGGAAGCGGTTTTGATCTGGGTGCGCGAGAAACTGCCGACCCAGATGAAAAACCTGGTTTCGGAAATGCCCGTGTTGGACATCGAAGCCGTGACCCAGGAACTTCAGGCTCTGGAAAAGGATCCGGATGGTTTCCGGAAAATGCGTGAGGCGCTTCAGAACAATGCGGACCTGTCGCCCGCGTTGAAGAAGTTCGTCGCCACCAACGAAATGTGGAACACGATGAAGCCGACACCGAAAGAAGTGTTGTTCCTCATCAACCTGACGCAAACTGCCTCGCTCGTGACGCTGAGCCATTTCCGCGACGCGATCATGATTGCCCGCGACATCCAGAATCCGGAAGCCTGATCGGAACCGGTAACCTGGTTTCCGTTGGAAGCGCAATCTGGAGGGAGTCGCGCGGAGAACGGAAACGGGCGGATCTGATTTTGTCCCATGAACCAGTGAATGCCGCTGGTTCGTGGGCATTTTTTTGCCCTTTTTCCCCGTCCCCCCGGAATCAACGGAAAGGGGCTGGACTCCCTCAAGGAATCCAGCCCCTGCCGCTTTACCTGAAAGTCGGGTTTTTCATCCCCGAGATCACTGCTGCGGGGGCTGGCCGCCACCGCGACGCATCCCCATCATGCCGCCGAAGCCACGCGTTTCTTTCCACTTGTTCGTCGCTTCTTCGCCGATGACGGGCGTCAGATCCTTGGCCGCCTGGTCGCGCAATTCGGCCATTTTGGTCCCGATTTCCTCACGCGTCACGCTGCCATCGCGCATCTTGCTCATCAGATCCTGACTCGCTTCGGCGTACTTCGTCAGAGCGGGCAGGGCCTTCTCGATTTTTTCTTTCTCCACTTTATTGCGCAGCAGGTTCTGGATTTCCGCGTTCAGTGTGTTGAAAGGCCCCGTCACCTTGGCCGCTTTTGTGGCCTGCTCGGGCGTCAGATTCTTATCCAACACTTCCTTCATCTTTTCGCCGTTTTCACGGAAAAGATCCATCATCCCCTGCGGATTGCCCTGGCTCGCCTGCATGGCGTCTTCCATTCGTTTCTGGGCCGCGGCCAACTCGGCCACATAGGCTTCCGTGAATTTCTTCTCGGCGTCGCCCTTCAATTCCACATACTGCGCAATTGCCTTGGCCGTCAATGGCGCGGAGTTCTTGGCAAGCTCGGCAAATTCGGCGCGTTGTTCAGGCGTCGGACCGCCTCCCTGGGGCGCCTGCGCGCTGACGCTCAACGTCAGAACGGCCACAAAGACCGTCATACAACTCAGTATCCGTTTCCACGATTTCATGGTTTTCTCCTTTTCGATAGCAACACGTATGGGATCCAGAATGAATCTGGAACAAGACAACAGGGACGGGACTCCCTTGAGGAATCCAGCCCCTGTCGCTTTACCTGAAAGCCGGGTTCTTCATCCCCGAAATTACTGCTGCGCAGGCCGCTGACCGCCGCCCCGCATGCCGCCGAAGCCGCGCGTTTCTTTCCACTTGTTCGCCGCTTCTTCGCCGATGGCGGGAGCCAATTCCGTGGCCGTCTTGTCGCGCAGTTCGGTCATTTTCGGGCCGAACTCTTCACGCGTGAGGGTGTTGTCCTGCATCTTGGCCATCAACTCCTGGCTCGCTTCGACGAACTTGACAAGCGTCGGGAGGGCCTTCTCGATTTTCTCTTTTTCCACCTTGTTGCGCAACAGAGTCTGAATCTGGCGTTCCAAACCGGCGCCCCGTCCCGTCACTTTTTCAGCCTTCTTGGCCTGTTCGGGCGTCAGGTTCTTGGCCAACACTTCCTTCATTTTCTCTTCATTCTGGCGTCCGAGGTCCATCATCGCCTGCCGGTCACCCGTGTTCGCCTGACGGGCGTCCGCCATGCGTTTCTGGGCCTCAGCCAACTCGGCCACATAGGCGTCCGTGAATTTCTTCTCGGCGTCGCCCTTCAGTTCCACATACTGCGCAATCGCCTTGGCCGTCAGCGGCGCGGAATCTTTAGCCAACGCGGCGCGTTCCTCGGGGGTCATGCCGCCGCCCTTGCCATCGCCCTGGGGCGCCTGTGCGTAAACGCTCAGGGACAGAACGGTCAGAAAGACCGCCATACAACTCAGGATCTGTTTCCACGATTTCATAGCCTTCTCCTTTTCGATGATAAGAACCTTTGATATCGGATAGTTTCATGAATGGACCGTCTCGTTTTTCCGGTCAGCGGTCGGACCGTCGCTGGGGTTTTCCTCAGCCTTTCCCGGGTACGGCACTCCTGGTTCTGGGATACGGGGCCGTCCCGCTTTCATCCCCCCCTTTTTCGTTAACGTTCACATCCGAGGAGATCATTCCTCTGGATGGCCTCCAATGGCCGTAAATCAAAGGAACCTCTTGAACCGATTCTCACTATGTAGAACTCAGGGAAAATGCGAATGACTTCTTGGTGCGAAACGCCTTCCTGTTCCGGCGTCCCACCCTTCCTCTCGATCAATACGTTCTGTTTTATAGCCATTTTCTCCGTGCGGGGCAACCCTTTTCGGCGGTTTTTCGTCCTGAGGGCTGAAATCTTTCCTCGTCTCGCGTGGATGCGCAAAAAACCAGAAGACGCCCAGCGTTGGGACCGAACACCCTTTTCCGACTCTCGACGTCGCCGTTGAATGCCATTATAACCGTTTTCAATAGGCATCAGAGGATTTCCTGCCGGTCCCCTTTTCCAATATCCCTTCTTTCTCGCGCGCGCCGGAGCGCTGTGGTAGGGTACAGATTCCTTGGATGGGGGTGGATAAGCGGGCAGGCGGCAACCGGAATTTCCGGTTGAGCGTTCTGTTCCAACGGGAACCGCGCCGCAACGGTTCACCCGGACAATCCGGTCCAGAGGATTCTGTTTCAGGAGGTCTCACGTGTTCTGTCGAATTCCGCTTCGCACAATCCTTTTCCTCTTCTCCTTTCTGGCGCTTGGACCCATTTCTTCCCGGGGAGCGTCTCTGTTTGAGCCGGAGTCGTTCCAGAACCCGGACGCCGTGTACCGCCCGCTCCAGATCATCCACGGCCCGGACATGTATATGAAGAATCCCGCGGCGCTCGAGGGGCCGGAGGGAATCGGCGAGCGGCTCGACCTGTTGCGCTCGATGGGCGTGGGGGGCATTGTCACCAACGTGGGCAGCCGAAACTACCTGATGGACGCCAAAGAGTGGGACGTTTTTCGTATCGCCGTCGAGGAATCTCGCAAACGGGGGATGCCGCTGTGGCTCTACGACGAGAAAGGCTATCCGAGCGGGACGGCGGGGGGCATCGTCACGCGCTCGAACCCAGAACTCGCCGCGCAGGGGATCGCCTGTTACACAAAGACGGTGAAAGGCCCCGCCACCCTGCGATTCGACCTGCCCGACAGTTGCCGCGCCTTCGCGTGGGCGGGGGTGTTCCGCGACAAGGACACGGTCGAAGATCTCGGCGCCCGCGTCAACGTTTCCGGGACGCTCCTCTGGGACGCGCCCGAGGGGGAGTGGACCGTGGTCTATCTCGCGCACCGTTACATGTACGAGGGGACCCACGCCGCCGGGAACGTCAGCGAGTTCAAACAATACATCAACGTCCTCGACCCGCGCGCTACGGCGGCTTTCCTCCGCGTGACGCACGAGCGGTACCTGCGCGAACTCTCCCCCGAAGCATGGTCCAGCTTCCGCGCGGTTTTCACCGATGAGCCTTCCCTGGGCGCCTCCTACGTCGGGCCGATCCCGAAGCAACTCGAGGGAAAAATAGCCACGCTCGACAAGCCGCTCTTCGAGGACCGTCCGCCCGCCGTGCCCTGGGTCCACGACCTGCCCGAGCTGTTCCAGAAACGCTGGGGGTACGACCTGCGCCCGCGTCTGTGGCACCTGTTTTTCTCCGACTCGCCCGAGGCGTGCGTCACGCGCCAGAACTACTACGAACTCATCACCGAGCGGTACGTCGAAGCCTACTTCGGCCAGATTCAGGACTGGTGCCGCGCGCACGGCATCGCCGCGTCGGGCCATCCGCTGGCCGAAGAAAACATCCTGGGCCACGTCTTCTTCGAGGGGAGCCTCCTCGCCGTCCTGCGCCGCATGGACCTGCCCGGCATTGACATGCTCGAAGCGGAACCGCAACAGATGCTCCAGGGTTCCGACTTCATCGTCCCCCTGCAGGCGGCCTCGGCGGCCCGTCTGACGGGAGCCCGGCTGGTCCAGGCCGAGTGCTCGGACTGGAGCTTGGGCAATCGTGGGCGCGAGGCCACTCTGCCGGAACGGCGGGGGCAGGCCAATCTCCTCTACGCCCTCGGGGTCAATGTCACCACTTCTTACTGGGGGTGGAACGGGATCGGCGAAGCGGGGTACCGCGCCTACAACGATTACGTGGGCCGCCTCAGTCAGTTTCTTCAGAACGGCGAGCCGGTCTGCGACGTGGCGGTGCTCTATCCCATCCGATCCGCCTGGGCGCTGGTGCGGCCGGTCTCGGGCGGGGAAAATTACTGGGAGAAGCAAACCCAGAGCGCCCAAATGATCGAGGTCATCTTCAAGTCCCTCATGCGCCTCCTCACGCAGAACCAGATCGCCGCCCACCTCGTGGACGAGCAGGCCCTGCGCGAGGCCCAGGTGAGCGGCGGCAAGGTCCAGATCGGCAATCAACGCTACGGCTGCGTGGTGTTGCCCTCCCTGGCCGCGCTCGACCTCGAATCGTGCAAACAACTCGAACGCTTCGCCGCCGAGGGGGTAACAATCCTGTCCGCCGGAGCCTTGCCCGACCTGGCCGAGAACGCGCAGAACCGCACCGCCGTGCGCGAAAGCATGCAGCGCCTCTTCGGACCGAACGGTCCCGCCCGCCAGATGGACTGGAAAGAGGTCCCGGCGGCCATTCGGAAGAAACTCCCGTCCGACCTCACGCTCGCGGAGTCGAATCCGACGATCCTGTGTCGTCACCATACGATCGAGGGGCGTTCGGTCTATTTTCTGGCCAGTGTCTCCCCAGACCCCCAGACGATCCGTCCCCAGTTCGCGGCGCCGGGGCCGTACACTCTCTACCGTCCCATCACGGGCGCCATCGAGCCGTCCGCGGCGTCGCTCGAAATAAAACTGGAGCCGTATGAAGGGGTTTTTGTGGTGGGAATACCCCAGGACCCACCCAAATAGAAGGGGACGACCGTTTCGGGATCATCCGGCAGAGGTGGGCGTTTCGGCGGGTCAAGGTAAAATTGTTTACAGATCGAACTTGACCTTTTTGTCGGGGGGCCATATTCTCAGGGGTTGACCGTTGCCGGAGACGCCGCCGCGGTCCCTATTTCGTCATAGGAGACGCGCCCCATGCCGACTCTCGAAATCCTCGATTCCGCCTTGCCCATGGTTGCCGTTGTGGGCCGTCCGAACGTGGGCAAGTCCACTCTTTTCAACCGAATCATCGGACGCCGCAAAGCGGTTGTGCTCGACACGCCCGGCATCACCCGCGACCGCAATTTCGAGCATGCCGAGTGGAATGGGCGCGCCTTTACCCTGGTGGACACCGGCGGGTACGAAAGCGAACCGCGCGACATCACCTTTCAGCAGATGCGCCAGCAGAGCCTCATGGCCGTTCAGGAAGCCGACGTGGTCGTCTTCCTCACCGACGTGGGGGAATCGGAAAACCCCGTGGACCTCGATGTGGTGGAGATTCTGCGCCGGACCAACAAACCCATCATTCTGGCCGTCAACAAATGCGACAACCCCCGAATCTCGAATGAATCTTATGCCTTCTCGGCGTTCGGGTTTGAACACCTGTGCCCCATCAGCGCCCTGAGCGGGACCGGCGTGGGCGACCTGCTCGACTGTATCGTCGAGTTGTTGCCCGAGGAAACCGAAGACTTCAACCCCACGGCGCATGGGGTGCGCATCGCCGTCATCGGGCGACCCAACGTCGGCAAGTCGCTCCTCGTCAACTCGATGCTCCAGCGCGAGCGCGTCATCGTCAGCGAAATGGCCGGGACCACCCGCGACACGATTGACACCACCTTCAAGTACATCCCCGATGGGGGCAGTGAAGACGACGCCCGCATCTACACGATCATTGATACGGCGGGGTTGCGTCGGCGCGGCAAGATCGAGCGCGGGGTCGAGAAGATCAGTTCGTTTTCCGCCGAGGCCAGTCTGCGCCGGTGCGACGTGGCGCTCGTGCTCATTGACGCGAATGAAGGCCTCACCGAGCAGGACCAGCGCGTGGCCGGGTACGCCTTCGAGGCGTTCAAGCCCTGCGTCATCGTGGTCAACAAATGGGATCTGGTCGAGAAGGACAACAATACCGCGGGCGCCTTTGCCAAACGGCTCCACGAAGAAATGGGGTTCCTCAATTTCGCGCCCATCATCATGACCTCGGCCAAATCCGGCCAGCGCATCCACAAGATCCTCAGCCTGGTGGACAAACTCTACACCGAATCGCTCCGCGAGGTCAGCACCCCGGAACTCAACCGCTGGCTCAAGGACACCACCACGAAGCTTTCGCCGCCCTGGCGCAAGGGACGGCAGCTGCGCATCAAGTACGCCACCCAGATCGGGATGCGTCCCCCCACGTTCTCGCTCTTTGTCAACAGCCCCGAACTGGTCCACTTTTCCTACGAACGGTTCCTCATCAACCAGTTGCGCGAGGCCTTCGGGTTCGAGGGCGTACCCATCCGTCTGAAATTCAACCGCAAGTCGGGCAAACGCGCCTCCGACATGATTGATTACGAACAAGAAGATTGACCGTTCAAAGCGCGTTATCATGAAAACTGATTGACTCAACTGAAAAATCACGAATACCCGCTCTTTTCGTGTGTTTCGTGTATTTCGCGGGTGAAAAGAAAGAGACTGAAAACCATGACACCCGATTCGCCCGAAATCTGGCCCGGACTTCAGATCAAAGGGTCCACCGATCTCCTCGATCAGGCGGAAGCCCTCGCCTGCGAACTGTTTGACGACGACGTCCTGCTCGGCACGGCCCGCACCACCTGGCACGACCCCAAGTTTATCCACGCCTCCGGGGAACCGGGCGCGCCCGAACTGGGCGCCCTGCAGATTTACCTGAGCCAGACGGCCGACGTGGCCGACTGTGCGCAACGGCTCGAAAGCGCTCTGCGCGCCACGTGCGCCGAGGCCGTGTCCAGTCCGTGGACCCTGACCCCGCTGACCACACCCCACGCCGACTGGGCCACGCAGTGGAAAGTCTTCTACCGCCCGGTCGCCATTTCCGAACGGTTGCGGATCGAACCCGCCTGGTGGGGCGCGGAACATGCTGAAAATTCCGTGGCGCCGGGCGCCGAAGCGCCGCTCGTGGTTCGCATCGAACCGGGGCAGGCCTTCGGGTCGGGCACGCACGCCACCACGCGCGTCTGTCTGCGCCTGATGGACAACGTGGTGCTTCCCGGCATGCGGGTGCTCGATTTCGGGGCCGGTTCGGGCATTCTGGCCTTCGCGGCGGGCGCGCTCAAGGCCCGCGAGGTGGTCGCGGTCGAAATTGACCCGGAAACCCGTGAGAATTTTGAGGAGAATCTTCGCCTGAACCAGTCCCTCATCGGGGACACCGTCATGGACCACCGCATTGGATCGTCCGAAACCCTGCGCGAGGGGGAAATGTTCGACCTGATCCTGTGCAATTCCCTCTTCCACCGCGTCTCGGACCACCTGCCGCCCGTTGCCGAACACCTGAAGGCCGATGGCGTGTTCGTCTATAGCGGTTTCCTGGTCGAGGAGCGCGAACAGATCCTCGACTTCTTCACCCGCCAGATGAACATGCGCGTGGAAACCGAACGCGACGAGGAAGAATGGGGCGGGCTGGTCTGCCGGTTCAAATAAGTTTGAAATACATCGGACCGCCCCGGGAACGCCAATCTCCCGATTGGCGCGAGAACAGAATGCCCCAGGAAAATCTCCCCCTTTGTGATCTCTCGAAAGCGGGAAAAATGTCGGACGGAACGCGCCAACGGCGCGTTCCCTGCCTTCTCAGGGCATCGCTCAAAAAAACCGATTGGTTATTATTGAGCGGAATAAACGTGCCGTCGTGTAACACTTTCGAGATGCCCCCTGAAAAGCCCCCCCGCACATTCCGCTGGACGCCGCGATTCGGTCATTGTAATGTGACGAAAGTTGCGTATCCGTGGATGAATTGGCCGGAGAAGACTGCTTCTCCCTCGCAGACTTTCTTCACCGAAAGGATCGGAAAATGCTCAGAACAGGGCGTATCTTGGCGTGGGTTTCGATTTGTGTTTTCGGGCTGGTTGGGTTGGCCTTTGGGGATGCGGAGGTCAACGGCTGGGGTGACCTGCGGGGCATTCGCGTCGAGGGAGAGTTGATGAAACTGACCTCCAGCCTCCACATGGTCCGGGCGGGTGGGGCCGATGTCGCGTTCACCGCCGACCAGCGGGTGGACCGCCCGACCTTCACGCGCGAGGGGTCCAAAATCACCTGCACGGGCAGTTTCGCCTTTCCGTACAATCCCGCCCGGCCCGAACAAACCCCGCCCGACAATGGCGGACGGACGCGCCGCGGCCCGCAAGGCCCGCTGGGGCTTTCCTTCCGCGAGACCCTCGAGGACACCACATCCGACACCGTAACAATAGACCTGACCGCCACCGCCGACACCAATCTGGACCTGGAAGGGGTTTATTATTTCGTCAACCTGCCCGCTTCGGAATACGCGGGCGGCCAGGCCCTGTTGAGCGGTGGACCCGTCACGACCCAGGCGGTCCCCTTGTCGGCCACCGTGCCGGGCGGCGGAAAGGAATACCTGCACGGGGTGGGCCAGGGCATTCGCCTGACCGCGCCGCGCCGCCAGATGGAACTCGCGTTCACCACCGCCACGGAGGTAACCATTCAGAAAGACACCTTTATTGACACCGACGTCTTCACGCAAGACGGCCTTCGCCTGCCGCGCGACCCGGCGGCTGATGAACGCATCGCGGTCTCTTTCCCACTCGGTAAGGGGCGGCTCGCCAGGGGGCAATCGGTCCATGCCCGCTTTACCCTCAAGGCCACCGGGGATATCGACAAAAGCCCGGTGAAACTGGCGCTCGACCCCTCGCGCCCCGGTCCCGCCTTTGACGGCGTGGGGGGAAACTTCCGGCTCCAGAGTCCGGCGGATGGGGCGGTGATCGAGTACAACCTGGCCAACCTGCGCGTGGCGTGGGGGCGGGTCGAGATGCCGCTGGCGTCGTGGCAGCCCGATGAAAATGTGGACCCGCTCCAGGCGGCGGAGAGTGGAAAAATAGATCCGGGCGTTCGCGCCGCCATGGAAATGGCGCGCACGCTGGCGCAGAAGAAAATGCCGCTGATTGCGAGTTCCTGGGGTGTGCCGAAGTGGGCTTTGGCGCAGACGCCGCGGCAGCCCGGCATCCCGCCCTCGATCCAGGCCCTGCGGGTGCAACCCGAAAAGTGGGACAAGGTGTATCGGGCCATCGGGTCGTACCTGGTCCACATGAAAAAGCAGTACGGCGCCGAGGCGGATTATTTCTCCTTCAACGAAGCCGACCTGGGGATCAACATTCTGGTCACCCCGGCGGAGCATGCCGACCAGATCAAGCGGCTGGGCGCGCATCTGGCCTCGCTGGGGCTGAAGACGAAGTTGCTCCTGGGCGACGCGTGCAGCCCGCACCCGGTCAAGTTCATCGAGCCGGCCCTGAACGATCCCGAGGCGGCGAAGTATATCGGCGCCGTGAGCTTTCACTCCTGGCACGACGGAACGATGGCGGAATTCCGCCTGTGGGGCGAGGCTGCGCGGCGCCTCAAGGTGCCCGCGATCGTCGGCGAAGCGGGCACCGACGCTGCCGCCCACCAGTACCGGGCGATTTTCACCGAGCCGTGGTTCGCGCAGAACGAGATTGACACGAACGTGAACATCTGCGCCGGTGCGCAGGTGAGTTCGATCCTGCACTGGCAGTTGACCAGCGACTACTCCCTCCTGTCCGGGGGCGGCAACCAGCCGTTGCAGCCGACGCGGCGGTTCTGGCAACTCAAGCAACTGGGTCTGACCCCGGCGGGCGCGGCCAATCTGCCCATCGCCAGCGACAAGGCGGCGGTTTCGAGCTGTGCCTTTGGCGACCCGGCCCGGGGCGTCGTGGCCCTGCACCTGGTCAACAACAGCCCCACCCGCCCCGCCACCCTCACGGGCTTGCCCGCGGGCGTGAAGGAACTGCGCGTGTACGTCACCGACGCCAAACGCGGCATGGCGGAAGCCGGTCGCATCGCCGTCCAAGACGGAACAGCCCAACTCACCCTCGAACGGCAGAGCTACACCACGCTGGTGAGCGCGCCGTGAAAGAGGGGCAAGGGTAGTGGGTAAATTCCGTTCTCACAGATTACGATCTTGTCCCTCTGATACTTTCTTCTTGTGAGGACATTGCGGAGTGAAAAGGACATTTGCATCTACCGGAAAAGGATCGCTTCGGATGATTAATAGTGTTCTCTATTGATCATTTTTTGAAGGAATCATATTACTGGTGAGTCACTTTGTGTTTTCGGAAGAAAGGAAGACAAATGCAGTACTTTTGGGCGGTATTCCTATCTTTGATATTCGTTATGATCCTGTGTGGGGTTATTTCCAGCAAAATGGAGAGTCGGAAGATTCGGAAAGCAACCCGGGAGATCTTTCCTGAGGTTACCGATCACATCCAGGCGGATCGCCGATATAACATCATTCTGGATCATGGAAAATCTCTCGATAATGTCCGGTTTATAGGCATTTCTACCGGTTATGACCGATACAACGCGTATCTGCCTCTTCCGCTTCATCAGTGGTTGATTGTGGAAAAGATTGATGGAACCAAGGCTTACGTGAAGCCGGACACGGTGAAGTATTATGAGGATGCCTGTGATCCGAAATGAGATATGCAAAGTGCGGTTTTGAAATGGTTCAAATGATGTACGAATAATGGGCCCCGAAGGGGCCGCCCTTGAGTAGCCGTGGGTGACCGAAGGGAACCCACGGAAAGAGAATTTAGAGGTTCGCACCCTGAAGGGGTGCCCCAAATAGGAATCTGCATGCGAGATTGGGAAACCCCTGCGGGGTTCGAAGATTTTTGGGAACACTGTCCGTGGGTTCCCTTCGGTCACCCACGGCTACTCAAGGAAAATCCCTTCGGGATTCTATCTTTCTATTATTGCCTGTTCCGAGAGCGCTCTGATCGAGTTGGGGTCACATTCATTTGGATGTACCGCACTCCTCCCACTCCACTCTTGCGCCCAGCCGCCGTTCTGAGGCATGATACCGCGTGAGGTGTTCCCTGCCTTTTATGGGATCTGGGGATCGTGCCCTTGACTTGCGCGGCGAGGAGGTTTTCCTCTTGAATAACCTGATTCGGGATCTGACGGATCCCTGGCTTTTTCCCTTCCATGCCGTGATCGCCACGCTGCTCGGCCTGTTGTGGGGGAGTTTCATCAACGTCTGCATCTACCGGATTCCCACCGGGCAGAAACTGACGATGCCCAACTCGTACTGCTACAGTTGCGGCTCGCCGATCCGCTGGTTCGACAATGTGCCCGTGCTGGCCTACTTCTGGCTCGGGGGACGGTGCCGCGCGTGCCGCTCACCGTTCAGCATCCGCTACGCCCTCATCGAACTGCTCACGGGCCTGCTGTTTCTGGCCATTTTCCTGCAATACCGCCTCTGCTGGGCCATGCCCACGTATCTGCTCTTCACCGGGCTGCTGCTGGTGGGGACATTCACCGATTTCGACTACTGGATCATCCCCGACCGCGTGACGCTGGGCGGCGCGGCCATAGGGGTGGCGCTGGCGCTGGTATTGGCCTTTGTGCCGCCGGTGGACCCGGACACCTGGATCGTGGCGCACGCCGGGCCTGTCGCGGCCACGCCGTTCGTCTGGTGGGGACCGGTGGTCAACAGCATCGTGGGGGCGCTGGCCGGGGCGGGAGCGCTCTGGACCATCGGATTCATCGGTTCGATCGTTTTTCGAAAACCCGCGATGGGTCTGGGGGACAGCAAACTGCTCCTGGCCATCGGGGCGTTCTGCGGGTGGAAGATCGCGATTCTCAGCATTTTCCTTGGGTCGTTCTTCGGCTCGTTCCACGGGCTGGCCTACATGGTGATGGACCTGATTGACAACCGGAAACGGAAGGCCGCGCAGGCGCCCGAAGACGCCACACCGGAGGAGCGCGCCGAGCGCGTGCGCCAACTGACGGAAACCCTCCACGGCGGGGAAGCCGGAGAGGGACAGGCGGAAGCGGACCGTCCCTTCACGCCTCAGGAGGAGTCCGTCCTCACGTGGCTCATCTCCGAGCCGCCAACCCCGCGTCCGGTCCGCCGTCACCTGATGTTCGGGCCGCACCTGGCGCTCGCCGCGTTTCTCCTGATGCTTTTCGAGCCGACGGTCATGGCGTGGCTCGCGGGGTACTTCGGCGAAGCGTTTCCCGACGGTTTCGATCTCAGCCTCTTTGGAAAGATGTTCACCACGCCATGATTTACCTGGACCACGCCGCCACGAGCTGGCCCAAACCCGCGGCGGTGGGACTGTCTATCGCCGTGTCTCTGGCCGAGCCGCTGGCCAACCCGGGCCGCGGCTTCCACACAGGCGCGATGCGGTCGGCGCGGCTGGTCTTCGAGACTCGTAACACGGTGGCGCGTTTCCTCAACGCCCCGCGCGCTCAGGACGTCGTCTTCACGCGGGGAACCACTGAGGGGCTGAACCTGGTCCTGAAGGGGTTCCTGAAACCGGGCGCGCGCGTGTGGGTTTCACCGCTCGAGCACAATGCGTTGCTGCGCCCGCTGGCGCGACTCGCCGCCGAACGCGGCGTCCAGGTGGAAACACTCGACACCGACCCGTGGGGGCGCCTCGACCTCGACGCGCTGGCGCGGCGCATCCAGAAGGAACCGGAACCGGCCCTGGTGGCCGTCGCCCACGCCTCGAACGTCAACGGCGCCGTCCAGGACCTGCGCGGCATCCGCGAGGCGATCGGGAAGGGTGTCCCCCTTCTGGTGGACGCGGCCCAGACCGCCGGGGTTTTGCCTCTGGACGTTCGCGCGCCGGAGATCGACTTTCTGGCGTTTTCGGCGCACAAGGGACTGCTCGGCCCGACGGGCATCGGCGGTTGCTATCTGTCCCCCAGATACGAGGTGACGCAACTTCAGGAGGGGGGAACCGGCAGCCTTTCCGAGTCCGCCGAACATCCGGCGCAGCGCCCGGACCGGTACGAAGCGGGGACGCTCAACCTCCACGGCATCGCCGGATTGAAGGGCGCGCTTGACGGGTTTCCCGACCGGGGTTTTCTGGGGGACCACAAGCGCGCGATGACGCAGATGCTGATCGAGGGCTTGAGGGGGATTGAGGGAGTGCGGGTTGTTTCGCCGCTCGACGGAACGGCCCTGCTGGCTTCGTTCGTTGCCGAGGGAATTGGCCCCAACGCCTTTGCCGAACGGCTCGACGAGGAGTATGGCATCCTGTGCCGTTCCGGCCTGCATTGCGCGCCCGCCGCGCACCGCCACCTGGGGACTTTTCCGGAAGGGACCGTGCGTTTCTCGCCGGGATGGGGAACCACCGAAGCGGACTGCCGGACCGCGCTTGACGCCGTGCGCGCGATTATGAAGAAGAAATGATCTGAAAATAATGAGGAGGGGACAGATTCAATCCATGTCCGATTCTGCGTCCAAACTGTCCCCAATTCTTCTCTACGTGCGCCCGTCGGACCCGACGCGCACAGCCATTTCGGAATACTCCGACCATTTTCTGGAAGCCTTGAAGAAACTTTCGGGTGTCGAGGTCATTGACTTCCTCTCTCCCGAAGTACCCGAGCGGATTGACTCCCGCGACGACCGCAACGCCGTGCTGCTGGCCGTCGAGGAAGGTCTCCGGCCTTTCCAGCATGACGGACACAACATCATCGTCCACGCCGACGCGGGCAATGCCCTCCATCGCGAATTCTGGGCAACGATCCGTTTGCAGGAACTCCTCCCCAAGGCCCGGTTTTTCTGTACGGTCCACGACCCGCCACAACTCTGTTCGAACCCATACCGGTACGTTCACACCGAATACGCCGGTCTCACGCGCCTGCGCCTTTTCAACGTCGCCCTGACCAAGGCGGCGGAGACGGCGGTCGCGTGGGGCAAACACCAGATCGAGCGCCGGTTTGTGCGCCGCTGCGAGGCCGTGCTCGCCATGACCGAGGCCGGTTGCCAGGTGTTGCGCGCCCATCCGCTCTACCGTGGCGCGCGAATCGAGCGTCTCAACCACGTGTTTGCTGAGTCCGTCCCCGAAAAAGGGAGCGGCGCGAGTTCTCAATCCCTCAACGACCCGGTTCTGGCTTCCACTCGCCCCGGCGAAATCCTCATCACGTTCTTCAGTTTCATCGCGCCGAACAAGGGAATCGAGGATCTGATTGGCGGGGTTGAAAAACTGACCGATCGGCTGAATGACTTACAAAAAAACGGGGACAGCCCCTCTGTTCCTGTCCGTCTCTTAATTTTTGGAGGCGTCTCTCCGCGTGGCTGTCCCCCCGGTTACCTTGAAGCACTCGAAGGCCGCGTGGCCGGGTCGCGCTGCGTCCGTCTCATCCACTTCGCGCCCGGGTTTGCCGAAACGCCGCTTCGCGACGCCCGGCTCGAACGGACGAACATCCTGGCGCTCCCCTTCCGCAGCGCCCCCGGAGTCGCGTTCAGTTCGGCCAGCGCCATCCGCGCGCTCGCCCAGGGGAAAGCCATTGTGGCCGCCGCCGCCAACACAATCGAGGAAGAAATCGTCCACAATCAGACCGGCCTGGTGTATCCGGAAGGGGACACGGACGCCCTGGCCGGGCGGCTGTTCGACCTGTGTACGAATCCGGCTCTGCGCCTGCGCCTGGCCGCCGCCGCGCAGCGCCACGCGCGCGAAGAGCACTTCCCCGAGGCCGTGGCCCGCCAACTTGAAACTCTATATTTCCAGGAGACACATTGAACGAAAAGAACCGTCCCCGAAAATTCCCGTAGAAGGATCAGCATGAATCGTCGAAATTTCTTGAAACATCTGGGCCTGGGAGCAGCGGTTGCGGCCGCATCCGGATGCAATCTTCCCCGTCCCTTCTTTTTCCCGAAGCGGAAACTTCCGAATTTCCTGTTCTTCCTGGTGGACGACCTGGGTTGGGCCGATCTGGGCTGTTACGGCTCCACCTTTTGCGAAACGCCTCACACGGACCGTCTGGCCGCCAGCGGCGTGCGTTTCACCGACGCGTACGCCGCCGCGCCAGTCTGTTCGCCCACGCGGGCCAGCATCATGACCGGCAAGCACCCGGCCCGACTCGATATCACAGACTGGATTCCAGGGGACGACCCCCAAAAACGCAAGCTGAGGGGGCCCGAGGATCTGGACGCCCTCCCCCTGAACGAGGTCACGATAGCCGAAGCGATGAAGGAAGCCGGTTATGCCACTTACTTCGTGGGAAAATGGCACCTGGGTGCTGAGGGACACGATCCTGAAAATCAGGGGTTCGATACCAACAGCGGGGGCACTCACATGGGACAACCCACGCATGATTATTACGTCCCTTACAAGAACCCCAAACTTCCGGACGGCCCCCTTGGCGAATACCTGACCGACCGCCTGGCCGATGAGACGATACGCGCCATCACCGATCATGTCCGGAAACGGCCCGATCAGCCGTTTCTGGCCTTCCACTGTTTCTACACGGTCCATCAGCCCATCCAGGCCTGCAGGAAACACATCGCCCGTTTTCGGAAGAAGGCCGCCGCGCTGCCGAAACTCGATCCCACGGCGGCCCGACGGAACGAACACGACGCCTTCACGAAACTGCGGCAGGACGATCCCGCCTACGGTTCGATGGTCTATTCGATGGATGAAAATCTGGGACGAATCCTCGACACGATCAAGCGGCTGGGCATCGGAGATGAGACCGTCATCATCTTCACGTCCGACAATGGGGGACTTTCCACCATGCTGCGTGGGCAGTCGCCCACGTCGAACCTGCCGTTGCGGGCGGGCAAAGGGTGGTGCTACGAGGGGGGCATCCGCGAGCCTCTGATCGTGCGCGTGCCGGGTCTGACCCGGGCGGGAGCGGTCTGTTCCGTTCCAGTCACGAGCACGGACTTCTACCCCACCCTTCTCGACCTGGCCGGTCTGCCTCTCCGACCGCGCCAGCACCGCGACGGCGTGAGCCTGATGCCTCTGCTGCACGGAGAGTCCAAACTGCAGCACCGAGCACTTTTCTGGCATTTCCCACATTATCACACGAGCGGGTGGACACCCGGCGCCGCCGTGCGGCTCGGCAAATGGAAACTCATCGAATTCTACGAACTGGGCAAGGTGGAATTGTACGACTTGCTCGACGATCCGGGAGAACGACAGGATCTGGCGAAAACTTTCCCCCGGATCGTGGAAAAAATGCGGACCCTGCTTCGCGACTGGCAACGCGATGTGGGCGCAAAAATGCCCCAGCCCAATCCGAATTACAAGCCCGAGATCGAAAAAAAGATTCCCTGAACCGAATTCCTCGTTACCGGTACAGAATACACCGGCAGCTGTGCGTTTCTGAAAACGCCACCGAATCGGGATAGGCCTCTCGGCACTCGGGACGCGCTTCGGGACAACGCGGGTGAAAATGACACCCCTGTGGCGGCGTGATGGGCGACGGTACGTCCCCCTCCAGCACAATCCGCTTCCGCCCCGTCTCCGCGTCCACCACCGGCACAGCCGAGAGCAGCGCCCGCGTGTAGGGATGCCGAGCCGAGGCGAAGATTTCCTCCGAGGTTCCCTCTTCGACCACCCGGCCCAGATACATCACCGACACCCGGTCGGCCAGATACTGCACCACGCTCAGGTCGTGCGTGATGAACAGGTACGAAAGCCCCAACTCGCTCTGCAGGTCCTTGAGCAGATTCAAAATCTGCGCCTGTACCGACACATCCAGCGAACTGGTCGCTTCATCACAGATCAGCAACTCTGGGTCCACCGCCAGACTGCGCGCCACGCCCACCCGTTGGCGCTGCCCGCCCGAGAATTCATGCGGATAACGCGTCGCCATCGCCGGGTCCAGCCCCACGTGCGCCATCAGGTCGGCCACGCGATTCTCGCGCCAGGCGCGCGATTCTCCGATGCCGTGTGTCTCCATCCCCTCCAGGATGGTCTCCCCCACCATCAAACGCGGATTCAAACTCGAGAAAGGATCCTGAAATACCATCTGAATGCGCCTGCGGAAAGGTTTCAATTGCGCAGGAAGCAACGCCGCCAGATCGGCGGTGACCCCCGTCCGGTCGTCGTGAAATTCCATCGAGCCGCCCGATGCGTCGAGCAGCCGGACAAGGGTTTTGCCCACGGTGGTCTTGCCACAGCCGGACTCCCCCACCAGCGCCAGCGTCTCCCCCTTGCGGATCGTCAGGTTGACGCCATCCACCGCTTTCACCTGTCCCACCACGCGCTGGAAGACGCCCTTGCGGATCGGGAAATGCGTTTGGAGATTCTGAACGCGCAGCCGGACCACGTCGCGTTGCAATGCGCTGGGCGGCGCGACGGGCAACTCCAGTGCGGCCACCGTGCTCGCAGCTTTCGCGGAGGGGTCGAGCAGAAAGCAGGACGCCGCATGCCCCGCCATTACCTCAAAAATTGGTGGAGGAGTCGTGTGGCAACGCTCCATCGCGAAGGGGCACCGGTTCGAAAAACGGCAGCCGGGCGGGAAGTCGGTGGGCTTCGGAACCATGCCTTCGATCGTCGCCAATCGCCGTCCGCGCGTTCCCCGCGACGGAAGCGAACGCAACAGCAATTGCGTGTAGGGGTGCGACGGACGCGCAAACAGTTCCTCGCGCGAAGCCGATTCGACGATGCGCCCGGCATACATCACGCCCACGTGGTCGGCGTTCTCGCGCACAACACCCATGTCGTGCGTAATCAGCAGAACCGCCGCCCCATACTCGCCTCGCATCTCGCGCATCAACTGGAGGATCTGCGCCTGGATCGTCACATCGAGCGCCGTGGTCGGTTCGTCGGCGATCAGAAGATCGGGCCGGCAGGCCAGCGCCATCGCGATCATCACCCGCTGGCGCATCCCACCTGACATCTGATGCGGGTATTCGTGGAACCGCCGCTCGGGGTCGGGAATACCGACATCGGCCAACGCTTCGACCGCGCGCCGACGCGACGCTTCTCCGGTCAGGTTCTGGTGCAGTTTCAGGACTTCGACAATCTGGTTGCCGATCGTGAAGACCGGATTCAGCGCGGTCATCGGCTCCTGAAAGATCATCGAGATCTGATTGCCCCGGATCTCCCGCATCTCCCTGGGCGGCAGTTTTGAAATTTCCCGTCCCCGAAACCGGATGCTCCCGCCCGCGATATACCCGGCGGGCTTCGCCAGCAGTTGCAGAATCGAAAGCGCGGTGACCGATTTTCCAGAACCCGACTCGCCCACCAGCGCGAATGTTTCACCCGCCTGAATTGAGAACGACACCCCATCCACCGGCCGCGCGATGCCTGCTCCGGTTTTGAAATAGGTCTGGAGGTTTTCGACTTCGAGCAGGGCCGGTTCGGTCATCGCGTTCTCAGCCTCGGGTCGAGCGCGTCGCGCAACGCGTCGCCAAAAACATTGGTAGGCAACACCAGCCCCAGCATGAACACAAACGCGGCGACCAATTTCCACCAGATCACCGGATCGCGCGCCAGTTCGAGCCGCGCGTCCACAATCATCTGTCCCCACGAGATGGTCACCGACGGGTCCACCCCGATGCCCATGTACGTCAGCGCCGCCTCGGCCAGCACCTGGTCCGAGAAACGCAGCACCGCCGTGATGAGCACCACGTGCAACACGTTCGGCACGATGTGCCTCGCCAGAATCTTCCAGGCGGGCACACCCATCGCTTTGGCCGATTGAATGAACTCCATCTCGCGCAGCTTCATCGTCTCGCCGCGCAGCACCCGGCACAGTCCCGTCCAGGACGTGATCCCCATCACCAGACACAACTGCGGCAACCCGCGCCCCGCAATCACCATGAACGCCACAATCACCAGCACATTGGGAATGGACGACAGCACCGTGTAGAAATACTGAATCGCGTCATCCACCCACCCGCCGAAATACCCCGCCAGCAGGCCGAACAGAATCGCGAACGGAACCGCCAGCAAGGTTGTGACCGCCCCGATGATAATCCCCGTGCGGATGCCCTTCAGGCTCAGATAGAGCACATCGTTGCCGACCTTGTCCGTTCCAAACAGATGCTGTCCCGGATATTGCAGGGACGGGTGTCCCATCCGGGTCTGACCCTGTTCGTCCACCATCAGCTCCGAGGTGAACTGCTCGCGGGCCAGCGGCGCGGAGAAGGTTTTTTCCTCGCGCGCGCGAATGCTCCGCAGCAGATAGTCCAGCATCGAAAGCCCCTTCGGATCCCAGATTGTTTTCCCTTCCGGACTGGTCAACGTCACGCCCTTTGCGTCGCGCAGAGGTGGGTGCCACCCGACGCTGTCCAGAAACGCGATGGACACATACAGACAGATCACCCCAAACGAGACCACGGCCAGCCGGCGCCTCACCACCTCGCGATACGCCAGCCGCCAATACTCGCGTCGGCTCAGCTGCCACACCAGCGCCAACACGCCCAGAACCAGACCGGCCACAATCGCGTCCTGGACGTACCAGTTCCACTGGCCCCAGGCCGTTGCCCAGGTCGTCCTCAGAAAATCCAGTCCTGTTCTCAGCCATTCCATATCGGTGTTCTCTCTCAACTCAACCGAATACGCGGGTCCACCAGCGTGTACGATACATCCACCAGAATCAAGCCCGACACATACAACAACGCGCCCAAGTACACCATCGCGCGCACCACGGCAAAATCCTGCGTCTGAATCGCCAGAATCAGGTAACTACCCAGTCCAGGGATCGCGAAGAATTGCTCCAGCAGCAGATTGCCCGTGATCAGGAACGGAATCATCACCACCACCGACGTCAGAATCGGAATCAGGGCATTCTTGAGCGTGTGCTTGAACAACACCACCCCCTCGCTCAACCCTTTGGCCCGCGCCGTGCGGACGTAATCCTTGTTGATCTCCTCCAGAAACAGGGTCCGGTAGTATCGAATCCCCTGTCCCAGCGTCGCGGCCACACCGATCAGAACCGGCAAAGCCACAAACTGCACACGCTGCCATCCCGAGTCGAACCCCGAGACCGGCAACAGCTTGAGCCAGCGCGCCAGAACGAATTGCCCGAACAGGATGTAGAACAGAATCGAGATGGACATGAGCGCCACGCACAGGATCATCGTCGAAAAGTCAATATACGTCCCCCGGTAGAACGCCACGAACATGGCCACCACCGTATTGAGCACCAGCGGAATCAGAAACATCGGTACCGTGATCGAGAGCGACGGCCCGATGCGCCGCCGGATCTCATCGCCGATGCGCGCGTCGTTCGCGTCCGACTTGCCGAAATCGAAGAAAAACAGCGACACGCTTTTCTGCCAGAAAATTGTCTGGGTCAACCGGCCCGTCCCCGTTTCCTCGCCATTCCACAACCGCGGCAGGTCGTACCCATGCTCTCGCATCCACGACTGAATCTGTTCGGGCGAGGCGTGCTTTTCCCCCACCGCCGTCTTGGCCAGATCCTCGGGCGTATAGACGAAGAAGAACAGGAGAAACGTCAACAGGTTCACCCCGATCAGGATCGGGAGCGCATAACAGATGCGGCGGATCAGATACGTCAGCATGGCCCTCAGCCTCCCCGCTTCCGGCGCCGGTCGTAAATCACAATCCCCGGCAGCACCACCAGCGCCACCGCCGTCAGAACCGCCACCACCGGCCAAACAACCGGGCGGTTCCATTCCCGCTGGAGCTGCGACCGCTGCTCGGCGTCCACCCGGCGGAACTTTACCACGCCCTTGCCCACGTCGTGGTACTTGGCGTTCTTGAGCCACGTGTGCGCCATCAGGTAATTGACCTGAAAGTACCCCCAGACCCACGGCGCGTCATGCTGCGTGATACGGATCATCCGGTCAATGATCGCCTTGCGTTCCGGGCCGTTCTCCATCCCTTCCATCTGCTCGAACAGGCGGTCGTACTCGGGGTTTTCGTAATTCACCACGTTCTCGCCCAGGGTCTTGACCTTCATGTTCTTGCTGTAGAGCAACGCCAGGAAGTTCTCAGGATCGGGATAGTCCGCGATCCAACCCGACCGCTGGCACTGCCAGTTGCCCGTGTCCACCTTCTGGCGAAACCGGCTCAGGTCCGTGGGCCGTTCGACCAGGTTGATCCCGACCTTTTCGAGTCGCCGCCGGAACCACTCGTTCTGCGCCACGAAGGAGGGGTTGTTTCCCATCTGATGGTCCAGGTAGATCGTCAGCGGCTTGCCGTCCGGTCCGCGCCCGCCGGGATATCCCGCCTCGGCCAATAGACGTTTCGCCTCCTCGACGGACTTGTGCGCGTGGCGCTGTCGCACCGGGTCCCACGCGTTCACGAACGGATTTGTCCCCGCCTCGCCCGCTTCCGCCCCGAAAACGCTGGGGGGCAGGATACTCTGCGCCAGCACACCCCGCCCGTTCTCGAAGATGTCGATATACTCGTTCGAGTCGAGCGCGATCGAAATCGCCTGACGCAGTTTGCATTTCTCTTCCGTGTACCCGCCCACCACCTCGTCGAGCATGTTGAACGCGAAGTTGCGAATCCACATCCCGGCGGACGTGTTGATCCGGACCCCGCGCTCCTGCATCTCGGGGGACAGGTCCGACTCGCCCCGTGCCGACATGGACATGGCCTGCTCGAACACGTCCGAAGAGAAGTTCTCCTCCTCGTCGAAGTAGCCCTGGCGGAACTTGTTCCAGCGCGGCACCGCCTCCTGCTCGATGTAGAACACCGCCCGGTCCACAAAGGGCATCCGCTGCCCCGCGTCGTCCAAAAAGCCCGCCTCGCGGTCCCCCGGCATCCCTTCCGACGGATAGAAATCGGGGTGGTAGTTCGGGTTACGCTTCAGAACGATCCGGTGGTTGGGGTCGTATTCTTCCATGTAGAACGGTCCCGTCCCCACCGGCCAACGGTTCAACCCGATCTGCTTCTCGATCAGCGCCGGCTGGTCGTAGAAATCCAGCGCCTCCTGCGGGATCGGCGAGAAACTGTGCATCGCCATCCAGTAGAGAATCTGCGGGTAGCGACGCTTGAGGACCACCTTGAACGTATGCCGGTCGAGCACCTGAATGCCGGGGAACTCCGGCGCCATCAAGTCCATCGGGATGGGCGCCTGCGTCTCGTTCCACTCGTCGCCCCCCTCGGCGCCGGACAGGGTCTTCCGCGCCTCGGCCAGGTTCTTTTCATACGCCTCGCGCAGCTCCGTCAGCCCCAGAATGTTGCGCTCCAGAATAGACAGCATGGGCGATTGCGTGCGCGGGTCGGCCAGACGCCGGATTCCGAGCGCATAATCCTCGGCCACCAGTTCGCGCGTGTCCTGCACGGGAAAATCGTTGGGCGTCTCGTAATCGCGCACATCCTCCGGCTTCAGATCGCGGTACAGGGGGCGTCCCGCCTCGTCCCGCGCGAAACAGGGGTGAGGCTGATACAGAATTCCCGGTTTGAGCCGGATCGTGTACTCGACCCGCGCAATGAGACTGATCGTGGTGTTCATGTCGAGCCGGTTGCCCGCCGCGTCGAAATACTCGGGCTTGGGGATTTCCTGGCACGTCAGCGGAACCACCTCGTAGGGGCGTTTCAGGTAATGGTACTCGAAGGGGGATTCGTAGATATTGTCAATCGTCAACGCTTCGTGGTCGTAATAGGCGCGGGCGGGGTCGAGTTTGGTGGTGGGCGCCAGAAGCCAGAAATACCGGGTCTTTTCCGCGACTTCACCCGGGCGGTAGGGACAGTTGCTGCATTGCGTCAACCCCATGCCGATCAGGGCGATGCACAAGACGGTACCGGCGATGAGGAGCGCGTACCCCTTCATAAGACCCGAACCTGAGTGGATTGAACAAAAGGACCCTGGGACGTCCCCGCGACCGATTACGCGCCGTGAAGCCTCCGGCTGGTCACGCGCCGTCATCTTCCCCACTTTCCCCCGGACGGTCAAGAACAGAGTGGACGGGGGGACTGCGGGAATGCAAAGGGTGGAAGGGGAAATGCCAGCCGTGGAAAAGTGGTTTTCGTACTACGATCTCTCAGAATCTACACAAACTGCGAACATTTCTGAGGTTGAATGAAAGCGCCCCGGCAGGGGCGCGGGATAGTAGCCGGGGGTGGAGCGAAGCGGAACCCCCGGACCCGTCCCCAAATTTTACCCGCCCCGGATGGGGCGGAGGAAAAATCGGAGTTTCAGTTCTTGTTTCATTAACAAACCGCCCTGCGCCCCTCTGGGGCGCTTTAAAAAGGACTTTCTTCCGGGGGTTCCGCTGCGCTCCACCCCCGGCTACGGACCTTTGCCCCTGCCGGGGCAACCCGTTGCTTGCGGCTTCGCCGCGCCAGGCAATTTCGTGTTTTTCGGGGTCGAAAAAATAGGTTCCTCGTCTTTTTTGACCGGAAAACCCGCCTTTCGGATTTTTTTCACAATCCGATGGAAAAAAATCGTTCAAAGGCTGTAACCTTTTCTCCGGTTTCCCGTAGGTAATGGTAGAGCGTGTGCGAAGGGAATCCACCTGCGGGAAAGGGAAATCGGCCACCATGAGTGTATGCGAGCACTGCGGCAAGGAAATCGGCCCCGAGGCAATCCAGGGCGTCTGTCCGAAATGCCTGATGAAAGCCGGGCTGGAGAGCGCCTCCGTTTCGGCGTCATCGGCAAAGATCGAACTGCCGCCCCTCGAGGCGCTACGCGAGCAGTTTCCCCAGCTCGAAATCCTCGAATTCCTCGGGCGCGGCGGCATGGGCGCGGTCTATAAGGCCCGCCAGCCCCAGCTGGACCGCATCGTCGCCCTCAAGATCCTCCTGCCCGACATCGGGCGCGACCCCGCCTTCGCCGAGCGCTTCGCCATCGAGGCGCGCGCCCTGGCCCGCCTCAACCACCCCAACATCCTCACCATCCACGACTTCGGCCAGGTCGGCGACCTCTTCTACTTCGTCATGGAGTTCGTGGACGGTCTGAACCTGCGCGAACTGCTCGACGCCGAACGCATTGCCGCCCGCGAGGCGCTCGCCATCGTCCCGCAGATCTGCGACGCTCTCCAGTTCGCCCACGACCACGGCATCGTCCACCGCGACATCAAGCCCGAGAACATCCTGCTCGACCGCCTCGGGCGCGTCAAGGTGGCCGACTTCGGCCTGGCGAAACTGATGGGCGGCGCCGAACCCGCCGCGCCGCAAGGCTCCATCGCCGCCTCCTTCACCCTCACCGAGGCGGGCAAGGTCCTCGGCACCCCCCACTACATGGCGCCCGAGCAGATGGAACGCCCCCGCGAGGTGGACCACCGCGCCGACATCTACGCCCTCGGCGTGGTCTTCTACCAGATGCTCACGGGCGAACTGCCCGGCCAGACCCTCGAACCGCCCTCGCACAAGGTCCGCCTCGACGTCCGCCTCGACGAAGTGGTTCTGCGCGCCCTCGAAAAACTCCCCGAACTCCGCTACCAGCAGGTCAGCGAGGTGAAAACCCACATCGAAACAATTGCCGAGACGCTGGGGGAGGGGGGAACGGAACCGAAAGCACGAGTTTCAGAGGACGAACCGGAACCCGCCAGAGTCGGGGCGCCTTCGCCTCCCGCTGACCCCGGAACACCTCCACGGTTTTCGCTCCTGGCCCTCTGGGGCGCTTTTGCCGCCGTCAGGATAATCTGGCTGTGGGTGAAAATATTGTTGTCAGGGGAGGCGAAACAGTACCTGATCGAGAGCGAGCCGGATCGCATCAATTACTTCTGGGAGACTTTCCGGGCCTCTTTCTTCTGGGAGACTCTCCGGGCCTCTATTGTTCTTTGTTTTTCTTCCTCCGAATTCTGGGTGGTGTCCTGCCTGGCAACCGTTGTGGGGTGGATCGCCGTCACGGACATCCGGCGCTCGTCCGGAAGGCTGACCGGATTGCGGTTGGCGACCTTCGGCGGCCTGGTCTTTCCCCTGTTCGTGTTGGATGTCGCGATTTTTTACTTTTTTTACGCAATCGTAAATATGAGTGAGATCCGTTATCGGTGGTATAGTGGCGATTTTTTCTGCCGTGGGATTCTGTTATTGCTCTCGGGTTGTGTGGTTTTGCTGATCGCCTGGGTGGATAAGTGGGTGGTTCGGCGCGTGTGGCAGGCGGTGAAGTATTCCACCCTTCCCTTGGTGGAATCCATCCAGGAAGAATTCAGAAAGACCCTCGCGCCCACGAGTCTCGCCGAGACGGAAACGTCCCCTCGTCACTCGCTTCTGGCCGTGGCCGGTGTCTGCTGGGCCGCGCTTTTCTTTCTCCTGGCTCTCCTGATGTTCAATGTTCACGGTTTGGAAATCACGCCCATGCGTGAATATGACGGTGCGATGTGGGGGTCGTATCTTCTCGGTTTGATACTGCGCGTTGTGGGGTTTGCCGCGCCTTTGGGAACGACGATTCTGGGCTGGATGGCGGTGTCGCGGATTCGGCATTCCGCCAGACGGGTTTTCGGATTGAAGCTGCCGGTGTTCACCGGTCTGCTTTTCCCATTGCTGGCGCTGGATTTCCTGCTTTTCGGCTCTCTTCACTTAATCGGAGAAGAGATCTATCTGAAATTCGATTCGATTCCCAAAAATATCTATTACTCGAATCTGATTTCGCTTCTGTTTGCCGGTGTCGCATTCGCATTATTCGCCTGGACGGATTACCTCATCGTCCGGCGCGTGTGGCGGGCGGTGAGTATCCCTGCCCTTCCTGTCATCGAGTCCATCCAGAATGAATTTGGAAAAGAGATAGCCTCCCCCTCTCCGCTGGAGGCAAAGATTTTCCCTGTTGTTCCTCAAGATGCCCCCCCCGTTTCTGACGAGAGGAGTGTGGGAACGAGGGAAAGCCCGGAGGAGCACCCAAATCCCCCATCTAACGACTTCCCCTCCGCAACCCCGGACCGGGGGGATCTCCCTCCCTCCACCGGGTTGTTCGCCGCGCTTGGGGTGGCTGCGACGTATGCCGCGACGGTTCTGTACGGTTTTCTCTGTCTCCTGTTGTCCACCCGGGCGTGGATGGGGGGCGTTTTTGTTCTGGCCGGGTGTGCTTCGGCGCCGCTGGTCTTCCTGTTGAAGCGATTCGCCAGTCGGGAAACGCTGCGGAGCGTTTTCAAGAGCGGCGCGTGGCTGGCCTGGGGCGCGGCGCTACCCACCATCGGATTTGCCCTCTTTTTCCTGTGCGCTCTGGTCCTGGAGAAGGGGAAATGGAACCCCGGAGCGGAAGAAGCCTTTGTCGTCCCGCTCGTCTGGCTGGGCGCTTTCCTGTTGCCCGTTTGCGCGAGGCGGTTGTGGCGGGCCGCCCAGGTGTCCCTCCCTCCGGACGCCGTGCCCCCCACGGTTCCGGCGCCCCCTTTCCGCTTCTCGCGCCTGGCGATTGACGGCGCCTGCTTGGGACAGCTTGCTCTCCTCATGTTCCTCCTGGCGATTTCGGGGTGGTCTATCCCATTTTCGGGATTCAACAACTCCGATGCGCCGTGGCTGGTCAGTCAGTTTATTCGGACCCTGCCCCACCAGTTGGGTATTGTCGCGGTGTTTGCCATGACGATTATCGGCTGGATGGCCGTGTCGCAGATCCGCCGTTCGGAGGGGCGCATTTACGGCATGGGGCTGGCCGTGTTCGAGGGGTTGTTCCTGCCGTTACTCATGCTTGATGCGGTGATCGCTTACCTTTTCCTGATACTGGATCGCCTGATTGTTCATCCGGATCTGGTTTCCGTTGTCCTGACGATTGCCGCAGTCTGTCTGATCGGGCTGGTGGATTATTGTATCGTCCGGCGCGTGTGGCGGGCGGTGAACCAGTCTCAGAGGGAAGCGGGAACCGATCCCAACCCTCTGGAAAGGAATGCGTCCTCGCTTCCCCCTCCTGCCGGAGGCTGGCGGCCGGTCCTTCTGGCGGGCGGGTGGCATACGATTCTGCTTCTGGTGGTCGGGAGTCTCCTGGTATTTGAGGTTCCGGCTGTTGTCGCTCTTTACGCGGAAACGGCGCGGGAAATCCCCTGGGCGACTCGACAGGTCATCGTTGGCTCGCAATTGTTCATAAATTATGGCCTTCTGCTTTTCCCTCTTCTGGTCATGGTGGACCTTTTCCTCTGCTGGCTCGCGCAGAACCAGGGCGGACGCAAATGGCTACGGGCCTGGTCTATTCTATATGTACTCACCGCGGCTTCGGTCGCGGCCTTGATCGTTTTGGTCCTTTACCTGCCAGTCCGGTTGACGTCTGCCTCCACAGCCTCCAAGTCAACCGAGACGCTTTCGGACTCGGAGCGACAATACCAGGAGGGCATCGGACCGGATGTAGCATTTTTCCAGAGCGCGATCAGTGAAAGCCGAGTCGAGTTGAAAGGCCGCGCGCTGGCGGGAACCCGGTTGGCGTTCTACTTGGGGGACAACCCGGAGGATGGCTGGAGTTGTACCCTGCCCAACACCACGTCCCGTTTCTCGATCAAGGTCGAGAAACGGTCAAACAATGCGCTCGACTGCCGTGTCCTCGATGAGATCGCCCACACGGAAATCTTCTCGAAAGATTCGATCAAGACGATGGGGGAGGTGTCCCTCTCTCAGGGTACGCTCTCCTTTTTCTCTCCTGAAGGTTCCCTGATTCCGCCCCGGCGTTTTGGGATGGACATCTGGAAGGTGGGGGAATGGACCTCATCCTCCGGAGAAAAACGACCGGTTTTTGTCTCCCTGACCCCACCCGCCGCCTATATTTCCCCCTCCGGAAATACCGACCCAGCGCCCGAGGAACCGGCTCCCGATCCGGCCCTGGTCGAGAAAAAGCCCGAACTGCGTTTTCTCGCCTGGCAAAGTTCGGAAATGGACCAGCACGACCGGGAACTGGATCAGGCCTGGCATCCCGACGGCTCGTCGGTCGCTGTCCAGAGTGCAGAGCGAAAGCAACTGGGCGAAATGAATCGTAGTTTCATTGGCGATATGACAAACCCCGGTCAGTATTTTCTTTACCTCTGGCTGGAGCACCCTCTGCTTGATTCGGACTCCATTGCGGAGATGCAGATTCTCGACGCCAACGGCCAGTCTCTTAAACTTGGACCCCATAGCGGAGCTCATGTTCGCCCGGTGACAAGCGGAGGATGGATGGCCTGCATCTTGAGCGAGGACGACAACGCGAAATGGCCCTCCCAGAGCAATCTGCGCCTCCGTTACACCATTCGTCCCTGGAAAGAGGAAGGAACGATTCCCAGCGATTACAACACATCGGGCAACTGGAGCCTATCGGGCCTGCCCCACGGGTTGAGCGTCACTTCCGTCGGCCAGGACACCGAAGGGAACGCGTTCATCGCCGTCACCCGCGATCTGACGGTGGATCCGGACATTCAGTGCGGTTTTGTCGCCATCACCCGAGACGGCCGCCGCCGGATGTGCCGCAGTCAGATCAGTGCCCGGCAGGGGAATCTCTTACCAGAGAAACTGAAAGTCGAGACCCCGCTCTCCCAGATCCAAGAATTCCGCCTCCTCTCGCGCCCGTTCCGCGAGGCGGAATTCAAGGACGTCATCCTGCGACCCAATCCCGGAAAAGCGCAAAAGTCGGCAACTGCGGAAGCGGTTTCGATAACCCCAGCGGGTGTTTCCCTGACCACCGCCACGGCCCCAACCAGCACCACAACCGCAACCGCCCCTTCCGCCTCCCCGGACGACACCCTCACCAATTCCATCGGGATGAAACTCAAACGCATCCCCGCCGGGTCGTTCCTGATGGGGGTACCTTACAATGACACGAAACGGGGAAATTACGATGACCCGCAGCACAAGGTAACACTGACCAAACCCTATTATCTGGGTGTTTATGAAGTCACCCAGGAACAATACGAAAAGGTGATGGGGACGAATCCGAGCAAGTACAAAGGAACGAAACGACCCGTCGAGGGGGTAAAGTGGAATGACGCGCAAGAATTCTGCCGGAACCTTTCTCGACTGGAAAAAGATATGACCCTAAAAACCGCAGTTGACTCTTGCTCTCGTTCTGCAAGTGTAGCAAACTGAGTGCATGAACGAGAAAAATCTCTTCCCAACCCCTCACCCATTGGGTGACTCCAATGCGCCCGAGATCGAATCTCTGGTGGTGGACACTTTTGGCGGCCGGGTCCACGTGGAGTGGGCGCCCCAGGCGGCCGTGACGCCTCTGGGGCAATTGCCGTTCTTCATCGAGTTCCTCAAGACGGCCCATCTTTTTGATGCCTGGGTTCAGGATTGCCCGCTGGAGTACCACAGCCCCAATGCCCCGGCCAAGCGCGACATTCTGGGGACGACTCTGCTGTGTCTGCTGGCGGGTCACACGCGCTACGCTCACATCGCGGCGATTCGGGCCGATGGGGTGAATCCGGAATTGCTCGGCATGTCGAAGGTGGCCAGCGAGGACTCGGTGCGCCGGGCGTTTCAGGCCGTGGATGGGGAGGAGTGCGCGCTCTGGCAAACCCATCACTTGCGGCGCTGTTACGAGGCTTTGTTGTGCGAGCCGTGGATTCTGGATCTCGACACGACCGTCAAGCCGCTCTACGGCCGTCAGGAAGGGGCCGTGAAGGGCTACAACCCGCAGAAACCGGGCCGTCCCTCGCACACGTACCACACCTACTTTCTGGCCAACCTGCGCCTGGTGCTCGACGTCGAGGTGCAGTCGGGCAACCGGACGGCGGCGAAGTACACGAGCCCCTCGTTCTTCTCCTTTCTCGACACCCTGTCCCCCGAACAGCGGCCGGTCTTCGTGCGCGGCGACTGTGCCTTCGGCAACGACACGGTCATGCGCGAGTGCGAGAAACGGGGACAGCCTTATCTGTTCAAGTTGCGCCAGACTCAGAAAGTACGGGGGCTGATCGAGAAACTCTTCGCGCGCTCCGAGTGGGAGGACGCCGGCCCGGGGTGGGAGGGCGTGGAGTCGAAGTTGCGCCTGAGTGGGTGGGAGCGCGAGCGCAAGGTCGTCGTCCTGCGTCGGCGCCTGAAAGGCGATCTGCTTTTGGCCAACCGTCCACAACCAGGACAGTTGGAACTGGCTTTTGTCGAGACACTCGAGACGGTGGGCCCGTACGAGTACGCCGTACTGGTGACGGACCTCGCGGGCGAAATCCTCACGTTGGCGCAGCACTACCGGGACCGGGCGGACTGCGAGAACGTCTTCGATGAGTTGAAGAACCAGTGGGGCTGGGGCGGGTTCACGAGTCGGGACCAGAAACGCTGCCAGATCATGGCTCGCCACACGGCTCTGGTCTACAACTGGTGGTCGCTGTTCGCGCGCCTGGCCCTGCCCGACAAACACCACGAGGCGCAGACCAGCCGCCCGCTTCTTCTGCACGCCGTGGGCAAGCAGACGCAACACGCCGGTCAGACCACGCTGACCCTGACGAGTCTGCATGCCGAGTCGGCCTCCATCCGCAAAGTTTTGCGCGGTTTGACGGGCTTTTTCCAGCACCTTCGCAAGGCTGCGGAGCAGTTGGATTGGACTGAGCGCTGGCGGCTGATTCTGAGTCGCGCCTTCGTCGTCTTTCTGAAAGGAAGACTCCTCGGCGTACCGGGAAAACCCGCCCTCGGATGCACTTGAGCGACAAACACCGGCGCCCAAGGCCTTTGGGCAGGGTTCAACTGCTGTTTTTAGGATGACCTATCGCCTACCAACAGAAGCCGAGTGGGAATACGCTGCGCGGGCCGGAACCCAAACGGCCTATTACTGGGGTGAAAGATTTGACGGGCTGTATGCCTGGAGCTCGGCAAACAGTGGCGGAACGACGCATGAGGTTGGCTCGCGGCAACCCAACGCCTGGGGATTGTATGACGTGAGCGGCAATGTTTTGGAGTGGTGTGAAGATTGGCATACGACTAAAGACCCGGCAATTGGCGAGGAAGTCGATCCCAAGGGTCCCGCTTTCGGTTCGAGCCGCGTGATTCGCGGCGGTGGTTGGTACTGTAGCGAGATGTGCTGCCGTTCGTCATGTCGTGACAACGATCCGCCCACCGACCCTGAACACAGGATCGGCTTCCGCGTTGTCGCCGTTCTGGCGGCGGGGGACGATACGGGTACCTCCCCAACCAGCGTCACGGAATCGGTATCCGACAACTGATCGCGCAGAGGCACAGAGCCGCGGAGCCCCCCTTTTCCCTATCCGGGAATCTTGCTTGTTTGCCTCCTCCGCGTCCTCTGCGGTTTTAGTTTTCACCGCAGAGGACGCAGGGGAAAATCGTCGCAAACGAAGCCGATTTCATCCGCCACAAGACAGTACAAGGGGCGCAAGGGAGCCGTATTTTCGTGTTTTTGTACGACTCTCTCGCAGAATCTGCGCAGACCGCGACGATTTTCTGGTTCGAAAAGCGCCCCGGAGGGGCGCCGGTGAGTAGCCGGGGGTGGAGCGAAGCGGAACCCCCGGAAAAATTCCCCATTTTCGCGCCCCAGAGGGGCGCAGGACAGTTACCTCGCGAACAAGAAAGGGTGTTTGTTCTCACAGGCGTTTCCCGTTTTCCTCCGCCCCATCCGGGGCGGGAAAGATTTGGGGACAGTCCGGGGGTTCCGCTTCGCTCCACCCCCGGCTACTGACCTTTGCCCCTACCGGGGCAACAATTGGTTGCGGCTTCGCTGTGCCAGACAGATCTGTGTCCATCGGTGGATAAAAATGAAGTTCTCCGCGTTTCCGCTTCTCCGCGCAATCCTGTTTTCAGGGGTCTCTCCCGTCTTCTTCCGCATTTCGAGGTTGAAATACCGGACGGATTCGACAATCCTGATCGCCGGTATTGATAATTTGCGGAGGAATGGGAGAGAGCCTTCATCATGGAACATTCGACAGGGTTTGGCCGGACTCAGAGATTCAGGGGCACATTCTGGGGGACGGTCTGTTTTATTCTGCTCCTGTCCGCCGCGCTTCCGGGCGCGTGGTGCGGGGCGCGGTCGGAGGCCGCAGCCTCGGAGCAGCCGGTCGAGGGGGCGATTCGTCTGCCCGACTGGATCGAACCCGCTCAGGTACCCTCCGGGCAGGTGGTATTGACCAACCGTTCGGCTGTCCCCGTTTCGTGCAAGGTGACGTTTACGCTTCTGACTGTCCCCTTTTTACTTCCCGAGGGTGCGTCCAAAGAATCCGGAGAGTTGTCCAAGGTGGGGGAAATGGTCCAACAAGGCGCTCTCTCCGCGGATCTGCAGCCGCAGACCTCGACAACGCTCGATCTGGCGCTGAACCAGCCGCTGAAGACCGGGGCGTACCTGCTGGCGTGCCGGGTCGAGACCGGGTCTGTCCGACAGATGCAGTACCGCCACCTGTTTGTGATGCCCGAACCCCTCAAGACCGTCTCGGCGGAGTCGCGTTTCGGCATCAACGCCGCTCAGGCAGAACTGGCGTCGATGCTGCGCCGCCTCGGCGTGGGGTGGGTGCGGTTCGAGAACCTGAAGTGGCCGTTCGTCTCGACCGAGCCGGGCGTTTTCCGGTTCGACGGATCGGCGAAGCCGTGGGGGCTGAATGTGGATTCCATCCTCAAGAACTACGCCGACGCGGGGCTGAACGTCCTGCCGTATCTGTTCCTCACGGCGGGTTACGCCTCGACCGCTCCGCCGGACGTCCCCGCCGCCCGGCGGCAGGCCTATCCGCCCAAAGACCCGCGCGATTTCGGCGAGTTTGCGTTCCAGGTCGCGGCGCGTTACGGCGCGAAAAAGATGCCCGCCGACGCCTTGAAAACGCCGGACAGTCAGACGGGCCGGGGTTATCTGAACCATTACGAAATCTGGAACGAGCCGAACCTGACCGACGCGGGTTGGGGCGCGTGGGTGGGCACGATGCCGCAGTATCTCGAACTCCTGCGCGCCGCCGCCGAGGGGATCCATCGCGCGGACCCACAGGCCAAAATCTCCAACGCCGGATTCGCCGGCATTCAGGTCAAGGCCGTGGACCCGCTGCGCTCCTACACCTACGCCGACGGCAAGCGCCCGCTCGACTTCGTGGACATCCTGAACGTCCACTACTACAGCGGTCGCATCGCGCCCGAGATCGCCACCGACGACTTCAACGCCCGCCAGTCCGGCGCCACGACAGTCGAGGAGGATCTGCGGCGGCTGCTCGCCTGGCGCGACGCGAACAAGCCGGGCCTGCCCGTCTGGCTCAGCGAAACCGGGTACGACAGCGCCGGGCCGTATGGTACGGACGAGTACACACAGTCGGCGCGGCTGCCGCGCATGGTGATGCTCGCCCTGGCCTCGGGACTGGACAAGGTGTTCGTGTACCGTGAGAGCGGCTCGACCCCCAGCATGCACGCCGCAGCCGGACTGTTGCGCGACGACGGAACGTACAAGCCTTCCTGGTTCACCTACGCCACACTGATCCGCGAGTTGGACGGCGTGCGCGGCGGCGCGGTGCGTCTGCCGTACCCAGACAAAAATGTCCGCCTTTACAAATGGCAGGCGGGAGAGGAAACGATCCTGACCGCCTGGGTCATTGAAGGGACAGGCAAGTTGAACCTCAACCTCGGGAAGGCGACGGTGACGGACGCATTCGGGGGACGCCGAGCGCTCGACCTGGGCGGCGGGCTTGACCTGTCGGTTTTTCCTGTCTATATCCGGGATTGCTCCAACGCGCAGGCGCTCGAACCGCTCGAAAAACAGGCCGCTCGGGAAGCCGCGGCGCAGCAGGAACAACGCAAACGGATGGCCGGGCTTCAGGCCACCCTCTACAAGTTCGGCCCGGGCGCGGAATCCGTTTCCGAGGATATCGGCGGGGAGCGTCCCTTCACGACCGTCCTGCCCGGCGATGTGTTCAACGAATCGAAAGGATATGGCTTCTTGTCGGCGGGTGAACTGGTTGAGCGCAAATGGATCGCCAACGAGCTCGATCGCACGGCGGTCAAAGTGACACCCGGTCAGGGGTTCCGTTTCCGTCTCAAACCGGGACGCTGCGTTCTGCGCCTCGGGATCAGCCCTTTTGAAGAAAACCTGCGTGTGACGCTCAAAGGCGCCGCCGGGGGCGACCAGATCCTGAAGCCCGCAAAAGGCGATGTCACCGTCGAGGCCTCGGTTGAAACCACCGGCCAGGACCTGACCCTCCAGGTGGACGGTTACGGTCTCCTCCGCTGGCTCACCGCCATCGAGCCACTGCCGGCGAAAACGGGGACGGGAACCGGAGAGAAAGGGAAGTGAGAATCCTCCATCGAATGCACGATGAAATGCGGATAACAGATTCTTCAGGATGAGAGACGCTTCGGCCTGCATCACCAGAATGGAGGATTGGATTCGGAAGAAACGAGAGATCTCGATTTTTCCACCCTGCCTTCCCAACCGGAAGGTCCCCCAAACTCGCGTCAGTGCTCCAGCGTCCGCCGCACGAAACCGGTGAAGTCGCCCCCCTTGAGTTTGGTCGCGTAATCGCTCGCCCAGTACTCCCCCACCACCTTGGCGTCGGTGCGGGTTTTGACACTCTTCAGGTCCGTGGCGCAAGTGGGCGTGAGCGCCCCCTCGGCGACGCCGGTTGCGCCCGCCATGAAGATACCCGCGATGGAACGGGACGCTTGAACCTGAACAATGTCCAGATCCGTACTCGGTTCGGTGTTCAACCCCGCCACAAAGTGGCGGTAGGTCGCCGTGTTCGTGGTCGTTTCAGAGCCGCTGGTGGGCAGGTCCACACTGCCGATGCACCCGCCGACATAATCGGGAAACTGGGGCTTGAACTGAAGACGCGTGGCATTCAAAAGGTTGATTTTCGCGTGCGCCAGGACGTCGCCGACAATGCTGGCGCCCGATGCCTGGATGTTCAACGCCTTGCCCTCGACAAAGTACACATGGGCCGGGTAGAGCGTATAGACTTTCGACGGATTGCGCCGCTTGACGGTGGACGTACGGACCTTCACCGACTGATCGGGCGTCTGGATGCGCTCGGCGCCCACGCCGGTGAGCGAAACGGACACCTGCTTGAAGTCGGGCTGCACCCATTGGCCGTTGGCCTGAATCAGCGTGCCGGAGGTCCAGAGCGTCGAGGGATTGCTCATCTTAATCGTCTTGAACGCCGCGGCGCTCACCCCCACGACGTAGCAATTCTTGGCAGTCAGGTCGGACAGCGATTCGGTCACGTCCACCTGCCAGATGGGCGCTTCCGTGTAGATGCGCCCCATGTGACCCTCGATGTCAAGGCGGGGCACCACTGCGCACACCACATAGGTGTCGCTGGTTTTCGGGTCCAGGCCGATACCGTTCTCGAATACGACCCCCGCGGGCAGGGTGGCCTGGTAACGAATTTTGAGCGTGGACTGAGCGGACGCCCCGATCAGTTTCAGACTGCTTCCCTCTACCACTTTGAGCAGGCAATTCTGGGGGGTCATGCGGTAGATGGAGCGGTTTTTCGGGCTGCGCCAGCCGGTATCGTACTCCGTCACGGTGTCTTCCTGATTGGGCCGGACCCAGTAATAGAGGGTGACGAACGGGGTGGCCTCGGGCGCGGTGTAGTCGCTGAACGATTTGCCGTTAACCGACAACCCCAGATTCGTCTTTTCGCCCGAGAAAGACTCGGAACGGAAAACTCGGTACTCGGTGACGCCATTGATCGGTTGCCAGGTGATCTCGACCCGGTCGCTGTAGAGGCCGTCCGAAGCCGAAACCTGGAGCACGCCCTGCGCACTGGCGCGAGACGGAACCAGGCAGAGCAGCAGGAGAAATGAAACGCTCGACACGATTCTGGAAAATGGGTTTTGCAGAAAGGATGAAAATGCGTACGTCATGGTTGGAATAACCGCCTGAATTGAAATTAGGTGAGGGACGCCCGCAGGAGGGGCGGGCTAAGGGTCGAGGCCGGTCGCGCGGGGAGCATTTCCCCTGAAACTGGACCGCCCGGTTTCGCTTTTCTCCAGAGGGTTTCCGAACCCGTCCGAAGAATCTTCAACTCTGCTATTATCGGGACTCCATTCGGTATCTGCAAGAAAAACCGCATATTCCCGGCGCAGCGGAGCCGCAACCGAATTAAACCTCGAAAATTGCAGTCTTCGCGTTTCGTGAAGAAAGCGTCCTCCTGGGATCGCCAATCTCCTGATTGGCGCGGTTGCGGTTTCGGGCATCCGGGCGGCTTTGCGAGATTCGGGGGATTGCGGCCCGTATTGATACACTTTCCCTCAAAATCTACGCAAACGACCGCGATATTGCGAGGTAGTCGTACAGAAACCCAATCACTCAGATGAACAGCCACCCCACCTCCTGTCCCGCGCGAGTGCCAGAAGTTCCCTACGCTCACACAACCCGAACAAATTCAACCAGATACGCCGAATCTTTTGTTTTCGATTGAATTCGCGAGGGCGATATGGTCCATTAAACACGATTTTGGGCCCCGCGCGGGCGCGTTCTTTCGAGGATCGCCGGTGGGGGCAGGGGTTCTTTTTATACCCGGCTTCCGCGGAATTTTTCGGCCCGCAGTGTCCCAACGTCCATGACCTGAACTCCAAATATGTAGAGGAAAACTCGTTTTCGCATGTCCGTTCCCCGGTTGCTCCTTGTTGTTGGAACCCGTTCCGAAATGCTGGCCTGCGCCTCGCTGGTGCGCGCCATCCGGTCGCATTCCCATTTCCAGTTGCCGTTCGAGCCGGTGCTGCTGCTCACGGGCCAGGAGGCCACGGAACTCGAACAGGTGGTGGACGCGCTGGGAATCGAGCCGGACCGGAATCTGGGAATCAAGTCTCGCCGCCTGAATGACGCAGCGGTGAACGCCCGCCTGCTCGACGAAATGGAGTCGGCCCTGCGCCGCTACATCCCCACGGCGGTTCTCGTGGCGGGCTACAGCGCCAGCGCCTGGGCGGTGGCGGTGGCCGCCTATTTCAAAGACATTCCGGTCATTCACCTGGGCGCCGGGCAGTTGCTCCCGGGCGCCACACGTCAACCCCTTCCCGAGTGGCTCCATGCCGAGAACCTGGCGCGGCTCACGCGGCTGCATCTGTGCGGCGACACGGCCTGCGCCGAGAGCCTGAAACTGGCTCTGGATCGAGTCGGTCCACCCTTGCGCGATAAAGCGCAGTATGAAGTGGTCGGCTGGACGGCGGACGACGCGCTGAGCGATGCGCTGGCTTCGCCCCCTCCGGTTGATGAAGACCCCACCCTGCGCGGATTGCGTTCCGGCGCGCCACGCGTTTTGCTGTTCCTGCGTCGGCGCGAGCACCACGCAGACGCGTTGCGTCCCTTGTGCGACACGCTCGATACCCTGGCGCAGACGCGCCAGGATCACGACTTCATCATGGTCCACTCGTTGCAATCGCATATCTGCAACGCCCTTACGGCGCTGTTGCCACAGCGGCCCAATGTGCGGGGGATCAGCCCCCTGCCCTACCCGGCTTTCGTGCGCGAAGTGACGCGCGCCCGGCTGGTCGTGACCGACTCGGCGGGAGTGCTCCGCGAAGCGTTGCGCTTGAACCGTCCGGCGGTAGCCGTCGGAGACTATGCGCTGACCGGCGCGATCGAGCGGTTGGCTGCTGAAAGCGGGACACCATGCGTTTCATGCGAAATGGCGCGCGAGCCGCTCGAGGCCACATTGTCGCAGGCGCTGGCGCAAGCCCTTCCCGGCGCCGCCCCGGCGGAACTGACGAATCCGGCGGCGGGCCTTCGCACGCTCGAGACGCTGCTGCGCTGGTGGAAGGAAGAGAACCTGCCGGTGACGCTCGTGTGAGAGAGCGCCAGGCGGATTCGGCTTCGGAATCAAGCGGGGCCCTGGGCGCCGCGCAGGGCCACCCAGCCCTGCACTCAAAACCGTCGGCTGCGTTCTGCTCATGACGTTTGTGCATTTACACACCCACAGCCATTACAGCATCGGCCACGCGTTGCCCCGGGTGCGCGAACTGGTCGAGCGTGCCGCGCTGTGCGAAATGCCCGCGCTGGCGCTGACCGACCATGACAGCATCGCCGGAATGCTCGAACTCAACGAAGCGGCGGAAGAATTCGGCATCCAGCCGATCATCGGCTGCGAGTTGAGCATCCTGCCCTACGACCACGGCGTGTACCAGGGACGACTCCACCGGCTGGTGACGCTGGTGGAAAACGAAGAAGGGTATTGGAACCTGGTGGCGCTGCTGAGCCGGGCGCACACCAAGCCGCCCGACGTGCCGCCCCATATTACCTTCTCGGAGTTCGAGCGCTCGTGCCGGGGACTGCTGGTGCTCACAGGCGCCCGGCGCAGCGAACTCTACCACTGGCTGCGCGAGCGCAACGTCAACGAGACGCGGAACTACCTCAACCGCCTGGCGGCCGCCACGGGAGTCGAGAACCTCTATTTCGAGATCCTCGAGTACCCCCACCCGCGCACCCGCGATCTGATGGATCAGATTCTGGAACTCAGCCGCTTTCTGCGCATCCCGGCGGTCGCCACACAGAACGTCTATTTTCTCGATCCCGAGGATATGCCGGCCTATTGCGCGCTGGTTCAGTATCCCCGCCAGATCGAACCGCGCTGGCCCCTGCCGGACACGGAAATGCCCACGCGCCATTTCACCACCCCCTACGAAATGCGCAAACGGTTCTGTTTCATACCCGAACTGCTCGACACGTCGCTGGAAATCGCCCGGCGGTGTCAGTTCCGTTTCCCGCGCAGCCGCTCGCGCGTGCCTCTGCCCGACTTTCAGCGCGGGCAGGACTCTCCCTCGCTCCTGTGGGATCTAGTGATCCAGGGCGCGGCGATGCGGTTCGGCTCGATGGACGAAACGCTCAAGAACCGGCTCAACGAAGAGTACACCGATCTGTGCGACACCGACTATGGCCGACGCATTGACATGACGGGTTATATCCTGATGCTGCGCGACATCACCAATTTCCTGCGCCACGAGGATCTGTGTCATGGCGCGGGCCGGGGCCCGATTCTCACGTCCGTGCTGGCCTATACGCTCGGGATCATTGAAGTCAACCCCCTGTCTTTCGGCTTCCCCTACGTCCCCCTCCGCCCATCGCCCGACCGCTTCCCGGTCTTTGAACTCGAGGTCTCGACCGCGGCGATGGCCCGAACGCTGACCTTCTTGCGCGAGAGTTATGGCTACGACAATGTCGCGTCGGTGGGAAGGCGACTCGATTGGGAGCGCCAGGCGCTTTTCGAGACACTCTCGAAGTGGGTCGGATTGCCACTGACCAGCTTGCGCAAAACGACCCCCTCCGACAGCCACAAACGAACCCGCGAAGTCTTGTTTCGCGAAGCGGAAAATGAGAACACCCCCCTGCCGCTGACCCACGCCGGATTCGATTTCTCGAGTGACGACGAAAGCCTTTTAGGCCCCCGGCCCCAGACGTCCACCCCCTATGCGCAATGGGACGAAGACGACGAGAGTTCAACGAACGAGCGACCCGGCCACACGGCCTGGGTCAACGACCCGCGCATCCCCCGCGACGAGTCATTCCACAAGCACGAATTTCTGGCGCGGGTGGTCCACAGTCTGCACCCCTGTCCGCGCGGGTTCGAGGCGGATCGCGCGCACTACACGCTGAGCCGCGAACCGATTGACGCGACGGTGCCGGTTCTCACCGCCTCGCCGGAACAGCGCATCTGCCAGGCCGAGTCCGAAACGCTCGATCGGCTTCTGATGCCGCGCGTCCGCTTCACTTCGTTTGCCATGCTGAATGTTCTGGAAACCACCCGGACCTGGGTGCGCCAGGATGAAGACGAGCGGTTCACGCTCTTCTCCATCCCGCTCAACGACGATCTGACCTTCCGTCTGCTCGGCATGGGGTTGACCAACGGCATCGCCCCGTTGCACAACATCACGGCCAAGTCGCTCCTGCGCTCGCTCGGTCCCAAGTCGCTGGTGGACCTGGTGCAGGTGCTCGAGCTGGCCGGAAAACGCCGCCGGATCTCCGCGCCCGAGACTCCCGAGGCCCAGTTGCAGCAGCGCCTGGACCACATGCCCGACGGGATTCTGAGTTACTGGTGCGCTTACCTGAAAGCCCGCCACCCGGTCTCGTTTATGACGGCCATGCTGAGCCACTCGATCACCTCGCGCGGCCGGATGAACCCGCGCCAGCGCCCCCGCTTTGAAATCATCCTGCGCGAAGCGCGAAAGATGGCTATCCGGGTGCTGGGGCCGCACATCAATTTCAGCCAGTTCGAGTTTTCGCAGGAACAGGACAAAATCCGCACCGGCCTGATGGTGATTCAGGGGATGGGTAAGCGCACCTATGAAGAAATTGATACGGTGCGCCGGGGACAACCCTTCTCGAGTCTGGCCGACTTCTGCCAGCGCACCGACCCACGGGGAGTTCCGCATCCGGTCGTCGTCAATCTCATCAAAGCGGGCGCGTTCGATTTCTACGAACCCAACCGCACAAAACTGATCGTCGAACTCGAGCGCGCGTTGAAAAACCTGCGGTGCCAGCACGCAGAATATGCCGAATCGCATGTGGCCGGCTCCAAAGTGGCCCAACTGCAATTGTTCGATTCTTCCGCGTTCCAGAATCCGGAAAGTGAAAATGCCCGCGCCTCGCAGCGTCCGGAGGAAGAAAGCGAATTCACGGCGCAGGATCTCATGCGCTACGAGCGCGAAGCCGTCGGGTATCCGATTTCCTGCGATCTGCTCGATTATTACGAGGATCTGATCCGTTTCATCGGCGCGAAGTCGCCCTTCGATCTGGCCCATTGCGACGACGGACAACTGGTTTATGTCGCCGGCTTCATAGACCACACCGAACGCGAAGGCGCCCTGATGGACGAGGAAACAGAGATCGCGTTCGACCTGGAAGGTTATGTCGTCAAAGTGCCCCATGCGGTGGCGAAAACCTCGGCGCGCCTTACGGCCAATCGGGGACCGATTCTCATCGAGGGGCGCGTCGAAAAATACGGGAAGTCCGAGCAGTACCTGCTGGCCCAGAAACTCTACCGGCTGGAAGATGTCGTGCGCCAGGCGGGCGAAGTCGGCGAAGTGCGCATCAACCTGTCCGGCCAGCACAAGCGCAAGATCCAGGCGGTGCGTCAGCTTCTGAAGATGTACAAGGGGGAAACCCCGGTGCGCCTGGTCGGAAGCGACAGCCTGTCCTGGTGGTACTCGCGGGGCATTGACGGCTCGCAGGTCTATGTCTGCCCCCCGCTCCATCAGGGCTTATGGCGCATCCTGCCCGAAACCCACCTCGAAATCCTCGACCGAACCGGCAAGCGGATGCACTTCTGACAGGGTGACCTCTTTTTCATACGAAGTTGCGTTCAAAATGACACAAATTCATTTGATGACAGAACAATTTTCTCAAGAGAGAACGATCAAAGAAAAACTACGGAACACACGGCGCAGCGAAGCCACAACCCATCCGTAGGGGCGGACCTGTGTGTCCGCCCAGAGCGCGAGGTCTGTTACCGCAGGGAGACGTGAAACCCCGAGAGAAGGGGATGAAAAGAATCATCGCGCAGAGACGCAGGGACGCGGAGACCGTTTCTTGTAAGCCACAAAAGTCACAGAAACCGCTATTTTTCCGTGTGTTCTGTGTGTTCCGTGGTTGAATAAAGCGGTTTTCGGTATCCGATTGATTGCAACTCGGTATCGGGTGTGGGACCGCCGCCCTCGGCGGTCAGGGGGAGGAAAGAACGATCGGCGACCCATTCTTTGGGCGGACACGACGCCTTCCCTTCTCCTCACTCACCCACTGCGGGGCGAAGCAATCTTGGGCGAAAAGAACTCGTCCTGCTCCCGGATGACCTTCTGGATATTGTGAAGCACTTCGACGGACGGATCCATGAAACCCAGTCCAAAAAAGAAGTACTCGGGGGTGGTCTGGGTCCAGCAGATACGCCCATCCACCAGCAGAATCTGATTCGGACCAATCGTCGGGAGCACGAATCGCACCGACACGATCCGGTCTTTCTGGTAAAAATGGTTCAATTCTTCCGGTGGGTAGAGTCGCCCGGCGTCGGAACGGGTCGGCGGGACCGGCGGCGGAGTCGGTGGATTGACCTCCGGCGCGAGGGTAGGAATGGCTATTTGCAGTCCTCCCTCTCCCAGGTCAATGATGACGGACTGGTGTTCCTTCCAGGTCTGGTCCCACCCCCACCCGTTCGAGAGCGGTTCCTCCTGCTCGACCGGGGTGACAGTGGCGGGCAGGTGACACTCGAGCCGCTGAACCCGGCGCACACAGATTGTTTCGAACTGCTTGGGGTAATCCACAAACATCATGGGGAAAGGATCGTAGTAAACCTGAGCGACCGCGGTCTGGAACCCATAGATCACACCGTGGCTCAGAAACCGGATTGAACATTGGTCGCCGGTCAACATGCCGATAGGGGCATTGCCGTAGTTGGGCAATTCGATCATCAGAAAGTCGGGTGGCCGTGTCCCCAGCAACAGGCATTTGTACTTGTTCGTACTCATCTGCCGTTGAACCATGAGGACTTTACCGGAACGCAACTTCTCCATTTCAACTTTTCCTTTTCACTCCGCCAGTCATCCGTCCACAACCCGCTTCAAAAACCTTCAATGTCAACCGTGATTCCAACAGGGAAATGAGCAAAAGCCACCAGACCGAAGAGACCGACTGAAACCAGAACACCTCATCCAATGAAATCATTACCAAAGTGTTTGGAAAGCGTCAAGACCTATCGGGGCTTTTTCCCGACAGGAATCAGGAGAATCCAGAAATCCTGTGCGGAACCGAACCCCGGCTAATTGCCCCGGAGGGGCGCAGGAAGCATTCTCCGCATACTCTGGGAGAAAGAAATAGTCCTGACAAAAAGCCCCCCGCGCGGCGTCTGGCCACGCGGGGGGCTGCTGTTACGGGTTGAACTATTGCCACTCGACGGAATCAAGCGTTTTCAGTTCACGTATTATTTCTTCTCTTCCGGTTTGGCTTCGGCCTTCTCGTCCTTCTTGGCTTCGACTTTTTCAGCGGAAGCGTCTCTGCCCTTCAGTTCCCGAATCTTAACATTGCGGAAGAAAATCGAGGCGTCGGCGTGTTTACCCTGGAGGCCGATTTTCCCCTTCAGGGGTAGCGTGGCCGCAGGCTTGTTCAGCCATTCGGGAATATCGGACCCGTCGGGGTTCTTTTTGACTTCAGTCCACTTGCTCATGTCCATGCGGGTCACGCGTTCGCCGTTGAGCGCGACGTTGATCATTTTGCCACGGCAGGTCACGGTCATGCGGTTCCACTCGCCGGGTTTCTTGACCATGGATTTCGTCGGGGCCAGACGTCCGAAAATCGCGGCGCAGTGCCACGTGGGGGGTTCTTTCGACCATTTTTCAGAGAAATCGTCGGCGATCTGAATTTCGACCGAGTTCGGAATCCAGTTCTGGGTGTCACTGCAATGAACCACGACGCCGCTGTTGGTGCCGTTCTCGGTCTTGAACTCGAGGTCCAACGTGAAGTCCTCATAGTCCTTGGGGGTCCAGATCGCTTCGTCCTGGCTCGCGGTCATCACGCCGTCTTTGTCCACCGTCCAGACGCCTTCCTTTGTGACGGCGTCGGACAGGTCGGCCTTGAAAAGGCTTTCCCACTGGCTCGAATCGGGATGCGCGGCCCGGGGGCGTCCCTCTTTTCCGTCTTTCCGAGCGCCCCTTTCACCCTTCTTGGCCGTGTTCTCATCCTTCTTCACCTCGGCCGTCTGGGCCTTGGCGTCCGCCGCCACAGGCGCCGCATCGGCAGCGCTCACCAGCGCCGGCGACAGCGACAGAGACAGCGCCGTCAACCCAGCCAGAAGTCCATTCCGTACCGCATTTTCAACACGCATTTTCATTCCTCCACAGAGTTTGAAATAGGAACTGGAGCATCTCCATTCCGATTCGTTGCCTCAATGTGTCCACAGCGAAGATTTCCCGGCGTATGTGTGTCTCGCGCGGTCCCTCCGTTGCGTGCTCGCACAGGCAAGGGCGTTATTTTCGATTGTTTGCCTTTTGGACGCAAGGTCTTTTGTCAAAAAACTCAGTTTTCTTCCGTTTTTCGGGTTTCAAGGAATTTGGGGTTTTTTCTTTTTACGGACAAGGATACGGGTTGCCTCCCCCAAAAAGACCGGAAACATGTACGAACGCGCATACCTTCTTCGCAAAAAGGCGAGAGCGCCCGTCCCCATGAAAAACGGTCTTCTTTTCCTTGAAAAAGAAGACCGCTCCTGTGGATGTTCCTGCTGGGACTGTTTTTTGCCGAAAGATTATGCGCCGCTCTAATTCGAACGACTATTGCGGGGACGACGCTTGCGGGGTTTGCTGGCGCCGTCTTCCGGGCTTTTTCTCTCCCCATCCGAGGTCTTCGGTTTCCCGCCTGCCGGTTTTTTGTTTCCCACCGCTTCCACGTCCGTGCGCTGATGGAGCATCTGGTGGTAACATTCGTCCAGAAGAATGGCCATCAACAGGCGTTCGTCTTCGTTCTCACCCAGACTCTGCGCCAGAGGCAGGAAACGGTGGGCGCGCTCGGCTTCGAGGCGGTCCATGTCGCGCAGACGCGCCTCGAGGTGCGCGGTGAGGCGCTGGCCCACAAGGGTTTCCACATCCTCATCGGACGGCAGGGGCCGTTCCTTCAACTCGATCGAAAACCGTTTGCCGATCCGATCGAGGGCCATGCGTTCCGCCCCGCCGACGAGCGAAATGGCGATACCCGCGGCCCCGGCGCGGCCCGTGCGGCCCGCCCGGTGGATGTAGGCCTCGACGTCGTCCGGCGGTTCGTACTGGATCACGTGCGAAAGATCGGGGATGTCAATGCCGCGCGCGGCCACGTCGGTGGCGACGAGGAAGCGCAGGGTGCCTTTGCGCACGCGGTTGAGCACATCCTCGCGGGCGCCCTGACCCAGGTCCGAACTCAATTCGTCGGCATCGTAACCGAATCGCTGGAGCACAGTGGCGACATAATGGACGGTCGCCCGGGTATTGCAGAAAATGAACGCCGACGGAGGATTCTCGCTTTCGATGATGCGCACAAGGGCGCGGTCCTTTTCCATCAAAGGCGTGATGTAATAGACATGCTCGGTGTCGAGCGCGTGGACGTGGTCGCGACTCAGGCTCAGCGTCTCGGGGTTGCGCAGGAAGTGTTCGGCCAGTCTCAGTACGTTGACCGGGAAGGTGGCCGAGAACATGAAAGAGGAAAAACCGGACTTGGGCAGGTACTTCTGGACCGCCTTCATGTCGGGATAGAACCCCATCGAGAGCATCCGGTCGGCTTCGTCGAGCACCAGGAAGCGCAGGTGGTCGAGCCGCAGCGACCGGCGCAGCAGGTGGTCCAGAATGCGTCCGGGCGTGCCGACCACGAGGTGGGCGCCCTTGCGGAACGCATCGAGCTGGGTGTTGTAACCCACGCCGCCATAGACGGCCACGGTGTTGGGGCCGTCCGGACCGGCCAGCATCGCCGCTTCTTTTTCGACCTGGAAGGCCAGTTCGCGCGTGGGCACAAGGACCATCGCCTGGCAAACCGGTTTTGAGGGGTCAATCTGGCTGAGAATGGGCAGAATGAACGCGCCGGTCTTGCCGCTGCCCGTGTGCGACTGAATCATGATGTCGCGTCCGGCCAGCAGGTAGGGAATCGCTTTGGCCTGAACGGGCATCAGTTGGGTCCATCCGGCGCGCGCGGCGGCCTGCCGGGCGGGCTCGGTCAAATCGGACAACTGGATTTCGGGCAGACTGTTGGTCGGCTCCTGAACGTCCGGATTGTCGGCGCCGCAGGAGGGGGTAGAGTCGGGTTGGGGGAAAATCGGAGGTGTTGCTGTGTCCTGGTTTTCGGGTTGGGAGGTGGGGTTTTCTGGGTTTGTGTCGTTGGTCACACTGTGTCTTTCTTTGCGCTCGAGGGTGGGTCGGGCGGCGCCCGTCCAGTTTTCGTTCCGGAGGGCGCGTGGCGCCGAACCCCGGAATACGAGTTACCCCTTGAGCCTACGACCCCACTTCACTCTTGTCAACCAGTCATTGCCGTCGTTTCGGCACAAAGGGAACGAAAGAGCGCTTCAACCGATCACAACGGGAAGGTACGAAAAGAGATAAAGGGGGGGATCTCTTCTTTCTGCTGTCTGATTGTGGGTCCAAAACCCCATCCTGGCGATCCTGCTCATCCCTGTTGAATTCTTCTCGATCTTCCTGTACGGGGGGGCGGTCTCAAAATAGAAATCATGGATGCGCAGGAGACCCAGGATACAAAAAGATCCCAGAGAAGAGTCCGATTCCATAGTCAATATGGGGGTGTTTCATCCTGATAAACTATTCCAGAATGAAACTTGCCGGAGCGAAAGCACTGAGGTTGAACGTCAGCCGGTTCTGCTCGATTACGATCGGTTCGCCCCGTTTCTCGCCCCGCAGGTCCACCGGGCGGGCCATCTTGCAGGGAGCGGCATCGGGCAGAGTGATCGTCAGTTCGCCCGATGTGCCCGCCTGTTCCCACACCCGCAGGAAGGTCCCCTCGCCGTCGGGGTTCGGACCGAACGATGTCAGGGTCACCCCCTTGCGTGAGATCACCAGTCCCTGGCGCTGGGTCGGCGCCTGGCCCGCGTGGTAGTTTGAAAGTCCAGTCAACAACGGATGGAGTGTTTCTTCGGAAGGCGTCACAAGACTTTCCGCCGCCTGAAATTTGGCTACCGGCCACAGCCGTACCCGCGCGCCGAATTTTCCCTCCCAGAACGACCGGAAGTTGGTGTTCCAGACATTGTTGAACATATGCACATACACACGCGACTTCGGATTGTCCCAGGTGGGCTGAAAACGGTAGATTCCCGGTTCGCCCAGGCTAAGCGCCGGCGTGTCGGGTGAACAAAGCCCCACTCCGCGTCCCGCTCCGTCGAAAACCGCCATCCCGCCCTGTGTCCAGAAGAACGCCTGATTGCCCCCTTCGATCATGTCGCGGGCCGGATCGTAAACGGACCCCGGGCCACGCAGCCGGTACTGGGGGCCATCCACAGCAAACGGCAGGCAGAGCCACCCCGCCTCGGGGTTCTCCGTGGCCGGGTGGTGGGTGACGTTCACGCTCAGGTCCAGGTACGGCAGCGATTCGTAGAGCGTGACCGACAGGCTGGCCTGATGGCAATTTTCCTCCGACGCCGTGGGGGGCGACAGGACCCCGGTGACGCTGAAACCGTTGTTGCTCACCTGGAGTGTCGTACCGGTGGTGACCATCGCCACGGACTTTGCGCTTTCCGGCACATAGACACTTTTCGCTGTGATCGGGCCGTGCGAACCGCGGTAAGGCTCCAGAATGTAGCGGTTCGTGTAATCAAACGCCTCCTTGCGGCTGAACTGCTGGTACAGGTACTGGCCGAAGCCGTGGGGGGCTGCCGCGTCCACCCATTCGCGTCCGTCGACTTTCTCCACGATGCTCTTCACGCACCCACGGGCCGGGTCGAACGTCACGCGGAACCACTTGTTCTCGATCCACCCTTCGGCGGCACTTCCCGAAAGCGAGGGGGACGGTGTGGCGTCATTGACCGGCACATAGGTCTTGTATCCCATCGGCGGCACGTTGTGCGCCACAAACCGTCCGATGCGATGGCTGTCTTTTCCCCAAGTCTGAAGCGGCTCGATCTCACCCGAATCCACCGCCTTCACCGAGGGGTTGCGCACACTACCCATGAAGGGGAACGCATAGTCCACTACTCCGTCACGCGGCCAGGGAGTCGGGTTGTACACCACGATCCGAAACCCTTCGACCCGGACATTCTCGGCCAGCGTGTGGAGTTCCGCCTCAAGCGACGGTGCCACGGCGTCCTCGATCCCGAAGGCGAAACGGTCGTGTTCCTTCCACGACTCTTCCATCCGTTCGTAGTTCGGGGGCAACCCTACAGCGAACGCTTTCTGGAAGGCTTCACCATGAAGACCCGGTACGAAATGCTGGTTGGCCAGGCCCCAGGTGTGTTCGCTCCAGCGCAGGCTGTTTTCGTAACCGGCAGCGATGGTGTCGGAGAGTGGGCGGAACTGAATACCCCAGAGGAGATTCTGAGTTCGGAGCGCTTCGAGGGCGCTCAGTTTCGGGCGTACCGTGTTGATTGCCTGCATCGCCTGGGGCGACGAAGCCAGGCCGTGAATCCAACTGTCGGAGACATTGCCCCGGATCACAGGCAGGTCCGGTTTTTCGGCCAGTAGAGAATCGGCAAAGTCTTCCATCCGTCCCACGGTGATCTTCGCATTGGGGAATTTTGCCCGGATGGTTCCGATCCATTCCCGCACCCGCTCCGCCGTGGGGGGGCCTTCGTTGTCGCCACCCATGACCATGGCCAGCCAGGTCTTGTGTTTCCAGTCGGCGGGCGGCAGGAGGCCCGTATCGTACCCGCTGGAATACATCGTCAGTACCCGCGAGCCGTCCGGCCCTTCCCACCAGAATACCCGTGGCACTTTGACCTGCTGATTCGTGGGGTTCGAGCCGAAGTGGAAAATCTTGACCCCGGCATGGTGCAGCAGGGTCGGCACGATCCAGTCGTGACCGGGTACGTCGGTCATTTTCGCGTCGTTCGGCAATGGCAGACCGTAACGGCGGGCCATGCGCGACGAATGGATAAACGAGCGCGCCAGCGTCTCGACATCCGCTGTGGCCGTTTCGAGCGTGAAGGGCAACGCCTGCATCACCAGGTTGCCCCTTTTGAGCGCTTGCTCGATCCGTTTTCGGCGGGTGGGATTCTGGCCGTCCCACAGAATTGCCTCCATCGGCCAGCCGGGAATCGTCCAGACGAACTGTTCGCCCGGTCCGGCCATCTTCGCATTGCGTTCCATGGTCTCGAGCGCCCGGTCGATCATGGTCGTGCGGTACTCGTGGACCACATCGCGCGCCAGGGCCGAATACCCAATGTCGAAATGGCTCTTCATCACCAGAACGAAGTGCATCTGATCGCCCGACGCATCCATCCGCTTGTTTTTATCCGGCCCGTAATTGTCCGCCTGGGCCCAGATCATCCGACCGGCGCAGATACTCATCCAGAAAACCAGTGTGGTTGCGTACAGAATCCTTTTCATACCCTGTCTCCAGTCAAATGATCGTAATTCGCTTTTTTCTCCGGTTCGGTCGAAATCCACCGCGACACCCGCCGATTTTTTTCAAACCTGCAACAAAGCCTGCCACCACAGAATTCAGAAGAAAAGGATTACCAGAACGCCCCCGCTCAGGCAACTGCGGAAATCGGGGCGCGTGGAAACCCTTTGCGAAAAGGGCGCGCTTCGCGTAGAATCCCCGGAATTGTCACTTGTGCCGACGGAAGGCGCGGTTCCGCGATTTCGTCCGGCCAGGTGGTTGTGTCATCGTGCGATAATCAAGGAGCCTGAGACCCATTATGACCCGTCCCGGCGGTCGGCCCATCGACCTGAGCGAAGTCAAAACCTATTCCATCCGCCAGCGGCAGAGCAAGTTCGATCCGTCGCTGATGGCCCGGGTTCCCGACGCGTTCGGAACGCTGGACCACTTCTTTGCCTGTCTGCCGCGCACTTTCAAGGCGCGCGACCTGCTGGACCTGGCCGAGCATATCGTCGTGGGCGCCGCCAACAACAAGCGGGTGCTCTGGATGATGGGCGCGCACCTGATCAAGTGCGGTCTCTCGCCCCTGGTCATCAAACTCATGGAACAGGGCATCATCAATTGTGTGGCCATGAACAGCGCCGCCGCCATCCACGACTTTGAACTGGCCTGTTTCGGCCATACGAGCGAGGACGTGGAACAGGGATTGGAAGACGGGTCGTTCGGCATGGCGCGCGAGACCGGCGAGTGGATGAACGAACTGATCAACGACGGGGTCAAGCGCGGGTTCGGGATCGGCCACACACTGGGCCGGGGTATTCTGGATCGCCGGGTACCCTATGAGGAATACAGCATTCTGGCCGCCGCCGTCCGTCTGCGCATGCCCGTGACGGTCCACGTGGCCATCGGGTGCGACATCATCCACCAGCACCCCACGGCCGACGGCGCTTCGCTCGGGAAGGGGTCTCTGCGCGATTTCCAGATTCTCGCCGGGCAACTGCCCGATCTCGACCACGGCGGCGTGGTGGTGAACTTCGGTTCGGCGGTCATCATGCCCGAAGTATTCCTCAAGGCGTTGAATGTGGCGCGCAACGTGGGCAACCCGACACGTAACTTCGTGGCGGCCAACTTCGACATGATCCAGCAGTACCGGCCCAACATGAACGTCCTAGCCCGACCCACCAAGGGAGGCGGGAAGGCGTACAGTTTCACGGGCCACCACGAACTGATGCTGCCTTTGCTCTTTGGCGCGGTTCAGCGTCTGCTGCGCTAGTTTTCGGTCACCCCAGAGCCAGATTTTATCGAGGAGCGGTTTTCCCATGCGTATTACGATCTTAGGTTCGGGGACTTCTGTGGGCGTTCCCATGGTCGGGTGCGATTGCGCCACGTGCCGTTCCACCGTTCCCGAGAACAAACGTCTGCGGTGCAGCGTGTACGTCGAGCACCCGGGCGGGAAATTCCTGATTGACTGTTCGACGGACTTCCGGGAACAGGCTTTGCGCTATAAAATGCCTCGAATAGACGCCCTGCTGGTGACCCACCCGCACGCCGATCATATCAACGGAATTGACGACCTGCGCGTGTACAACTTCCGCCAGGAAGGGGCGATTCCGGTTTACTGCAACGGCGCGACCCTGCAGGTGCTGCGAACCCGGTTCGACTACTGTTTCAACCCCGTGCAGGTGGGGGGAGGTCTGCCCCACCTGGATCTGCACGAGGTGCTTGCTGGACAGGCCTTTGACGTCAACGGGCTGGAAGTCGTTCCCATCGCCCTCAAGCATGGGGTCGTGGATGTGTTCGGGTTTCGCCTGGGCCGCCGGTTCGCCTACCTGACCGATTGCAGCCAGGTGCCCCCCGACAGTCTGGAGCAGGTGCGCGGGGTGGACGTGCTGGTGGTGGACGCCTTGCGCCACACCCCCCACGACACCCACTTCAGCCTCGAAGAAGCGCTGGCGTTCAGTCGCAAGGTGGGCGCGAAGCGGACCTGGTTCACCCATATTTCCTGCTACCTGGAGCACTTCGAGACCAACGCGATGCTGCCCCCGGAAGCGCAGCTGTTGTACGACGGGCAGATTCTCGAAATTCCCGATGATCTCGTGGTTTGAGGCGGGTTTGACGATTCAACAGGGATTGCGATCATGAAACAGATTTGTGAAAGTTGCGGCAAAACGATCGCCAAGCCGGAAATCGCGTTTCGGCTCAAGGTCGAAATGTTTGCCGATCCCACCCCGCCCGAATTCACCGCCGAAGATCTCGAACGCGATGCGGGCGCCGAATTGCGCGAACTCTACGAACAACTCGGCGGGGTGGACCCGCAGGAAGCGGAAGACGAGGTCCACGAAAGTTACCTCTTCACACTGTGCGGCGCCTGCCGCCGCCAGGCCCACGACGAATTCCGTAAACGCCAACTGCCGTTTGAACAACAGATGTGAAGCGGTGTTGGGGGTTGAAGCGCCCTGTGCGATAAACCCGAAGACCCTGGCGCAGCGGAGCCGCAACCGAATAAAACCGCGAAAATTGCAGTCTTCGCATCTTGTGAAGGAAACGCCCTCCTGGGATCGCCAATCTCCTGATTGGCGCGGTTGTGGTTTTTGGCGGCTTTGCGGGATTCTGGGGATTACGATTCCGCCCGTTGGGTTCTGCTTCATTTGGAGCGGGCTTTCAGCCCTTGAAGGGGAAGGCTCCCGTGTCAGCCCTTTCAGCGACTGCGATCGGATCAAAATTGCGGTCCGTATTGCCTACACTCGCCCGCCTGAAAGGAAAGCCGTGGATGGAACGTTCAACTGCGGTTCAAAGATAAAATGGATGGAAATGTTGCCCCCCATGAATGATTTGAGACGCATGCGGTTGCATGCGTCTCAAATCATTTATGGGGGGCAATCAAGCGATATCTGTCAGATATCGGCAGGCGGCGGCGTGGGGTGGTTCGCCGGATCGTCCGCGCAGATGATGAAGTTGGGCGCTTCCGAGGGTACAAGTTTGATTGTGCTGCCCGCCTTGACATGGGCAATACCCGAGAGAGCGCCGCTGTTGGGCTTGGTGGAAATCTTCTGAATCATCCCCTGATGAGTGGGTTGACCCAACGCGTCCACACCGGCGTTGAAAACGCCATGCACGCCCGCCTGGCCGTAGATCATCCCCATATCCGGCGCCGAGATGACAACCGGGAGCACGCCTTCCGCGGGAGTCCGGCCCACGAGTCCGCCGATTGTCGTTCCGCTGAACTTGGCCTCCAAGGCTTGGATCTTACCGATCTTACCCGTACTCAAAATGCTGTCGGGAGTAATCGGCGCGCCTTTGGTCTGAAGGCTGCCGATTCCATTGGCCGTCAGCGTGTAACTGCTCGTCAGGTCGGCCAACGCCGTCGGGGTCACGCGACCGATACCCGCCAGGCTGACGGGTTTCGCGGGAGGCGCAAGCGCCGGCTGCCCCTTGTTGACGTATTTCTTCGAATAGGCCATGAGCGAGGTGACCGACTGCGACGTAACCAGATTTTCCAGAATCACCCCGGTCAGGTGAATCTTCAGAGCGGCGGTGCCGCTCGTCTGAATGGACGTGGTCGCATACTGTCCGGCGGACGAATCGGCCGCGGCGGCCATCTTGACATACCCCAGCTCGCGCGCTTCGATGAAGTTGACACAAGCGTCCGACGAAAACACTTTCGCCAGCGTATCGCTCGTCGCGATGGAGACGATGGGCGCCTGCGTGAACACCTGCCCGAAATTGCCCTGGATCTGAACCTCGGGGATGACCGAGCCGGCGGTCAGGTAAATTGCGTCCGCCGTGCTGGTCGAGATCCCATCATCGAAAACCAACCCGCTGGGGAGATTCTTGAAATACTGAATCTTCAGGCTGCTGTCTGCTCCAACGGCATCCGTCACCAAAAGACTCTTGTCCGACGCGATTTGGACGGCACACTGGGTGTATTTGATGCGATACCCGGAGATCTTTTCCGGGGGTTTTCCGCCCTGTCCCGGCTTGGCCGCCAGACACAGGGGAATTCCGAGCAGTAGAACCAGGGCAAACAGCCCCATTTGAGCCACCAACCGTTGTTTTCTCATGATCCCAAACCTCCTCAATTCAATTAGACCAGATGTTTCCAGATAGAACCACCAAGGGGCCTTCTGTCATAAACCCCATAAAGCTTTATCGGCATTGTTGGCACGAAACTTTAGCGGGGCGGACGATTTATTTTCGATCACCCTATCTTCATTCAGATCAACCTGTTATACGGGCATTTTCTGAATATATTTTCCATCTTCCGCGCCAGTACAAGCAAATTCCGTATCAGGATGCGCAAAATCGGACCCGATGCCCTGGCGCCTGAGAATCGTCACTTCGCAAAGAATGTCTGCAAGTCGGCCAGCAGATCGAAGGCGGGAAGACGGTGGATAACATTGGAGGGAAGCGAGTTGAGAAAGGTCAAACCGTAGCGCTTGGTCACCACACGCTTATCGAGCACCAGCACGGCGCCACGATCCTCGCGAGTGCGGATGAGACGGCCAAAGCCTTGTTTGAAACGAATGACGGCCTGGGGGACACTGTACTCCTGAAACGCATCCACGCCCTTGGACTCGAGCCGCTCGACCCGCGCCTGAAGCAACGGGTCGGTGGGAACGCCAAAGGGGAGTTTCACCAGCACGAGCAGGCGCAGGGCGTCGCCCGGCACGTCCACCCCTTCCCAGAAGCTCGACGTGGCAAACAGAATCGAAGTGCGGTCGTTGCGGAAGCGTTGCAGAAGCACCTGGCGATTCTCGGCGCCCTGTTTCATGCAGGTGTACCCGAGACCGCTGAGGATGGGCGCAAGCCGGTTGTGGAAATCGTTGAGCTGCGAATACGAGGTGAAAAGCACAAAAGCGCCGCCCCGCGAAATCTGCAACGCATTGAGAAGAAACTGGGCCGCCGAGTCGGCAAACCCGCGTTCGAGGGGTTCTGGAATGTCCACCGGCACCCCGACAAACGCCTGACGATCGAAGTCGAAGGGGGTGTCGAGTTGCAGCGTGGCCACGCGGTCGCGTGTGTCGGACTCGGCAAACTCGTCGTCGAGACCCACCTGCGTGAGGAAGAAATCGAAACGGCTCTCGACACTCAGGGTGGCCGAGGTCATGACCACCGTGGGGGTGGTGGCATAGATACTCCGGCTGAGGTGTCCCTGAATCTCAAGCGGAAGCGAAACCAGTTTGACCGATGGCGGAGTGCCCTTCTCGCGCTGGTAGATCTCGATCCAGCGGCACTGATTTTCGCCCACCGTGTGGAAATTCTTGAACTCGTCGGCGCGGGCCGCCAGGCGGTTCGAGAGGGAACGCAATTCTCCGGCAGGCGGATCGAGTTCGGCGCGCGGTTCCTCGGGCAGTTTGCGCAGGGCGTCGCTGACCTCGCGCAGGCCGCGCGAGAGACTGGCCATCTGGGCCGTGACGGCGTCAATGGCGCGGCGCAGACGGTCGCGCCAGAAGATGCTTTCCTCCACCTCCGGAACAATGCGCAGTTTGATCTCCGCGCGCGGACGCAGCGATTCCCCCTGCAGATCGCATACCCCCTCGGCGCACAGGTCCATCAGACTCGTGAACGTCTGGGTCAACTGCTGACGCAGAGGAATGAGGGTATCGGCGATGAGCGTGACGGCGCGCTGGACGTTGGCATCGGGTAATTTGTAGTTGAGCATGATCAGCCGGTCGCGCAGAAAGGGCAGCAGGCCGATGTGCGAGCGTTCGCGATGGACCAGGCGGGTCAGAAGGCGCGCGAGGGTCCGGCGGGTAATGACGATCCCGAAATACTGGGTGGCCACACTCTCGACATTGTGCGCCTCGTCGAAAATCAGGCGTTTGTAGGGCGGCAGGACGGCCACCGAAGTGTAATTGTGCGTTTCGAGCCGGACAGCCAGATCGGCCATGACCAGGTGGTGGTTGGCGACCAGGAGGTCGGCCATGGCAGCCCGGCGCCGCGCCTGAAAGAAATGGCAGTTCTGGTAATGCTTGCACCGCACGCGCAGACAGTTGTCCGGGTCGCAGGCCACCTGCTCCCAGATGTCGAACTCGGGGACAAACGACAGGTCGCTCAAACTGCCGTCCTGGGTGGTTTTGCTCCACTCGAGGATGGCGGCGAGCTGACCGGCGGCGGTCTCCTCGGCGAAAAAGTCGGGAGTGGCGTGCAGGTACTCGGCCTTGCGGCGGCACAGGTAATTGTTCCGTCCCTTCATGAGTTCGGCGCGAAACTCCAACCCCAGACGCCGACTCAGAAAAGGCAGATCCTTGGCGATCAGCTGTTCCTGCAGGTTGATCGTGTTGGTACTGATGACCACCTTTTCCTTGTTGGCCTTCGCCCAGTGGATGGCGGGCAGAAGATAGGCAAGCGACTTGCCGGTGCCCGTTCCGGCCTCAATGACCGCAATTCCGTCATCGTTGAACGCCTCGGTCACGGCCCGCAACATCGAGGTCTGCTGGGGACGGTGTTCATAACCAGACATGGCCGCGGCGAGCTGGCCACCCGGCCCCAGCATCTTCTCGAGCGTGCGCACGTCGAGAAACTTGCGTTCCTCCGGAGGGATCGGCTTGACAATGATCCGGATGTGGCTGGCCATGTTGTCGAGAATGAAACTGCCCACCCCCTGGGAACCCAGACGCGAGGCGATCTCGATGTCGGCCTGCGAGGGACGCAGATCGCCGCTGGGATGGTTGTGGATGACCACGCAACCCGGACGCACCATCTGCTCGACAACCGGCACGGCGTTCTCGTTCCCGAAGGCGCAGGGTTCGACCGCCTCGACCACGCCCTCGGCGTTCGGAAAACCGACAAAGAAGACCTCATCGCCTCCGCATTCATCAATGGCGGCACGCACCTGCTCGCGCGCTTCGGGCAGCATCCATCGGGAGATGTCCTGGAGAGAATCGGGAGGAGAGGATTGTTGCGCCATGTAACGAGAGCCTTGCTGTGAGAACCTGCGGAAGAGAACCGCGGGAGTTCGGTGGCGCCCGGCCACACGAACCTTATTGAACCACGTAAAACAGAGGGATAAAAGAAGAATCGTCAGACGCTCTGGAACTCCAGCTTCCCGGCGGGGTTACACAAGGATTATACGAACCGTATCTGTCTTACGAACGTTTTTGTTTTTCACATCATCCCTATGTTTTTCTGGATGACGAAAACGGGCTTACGCCCCTTGTCGCTCATCTATTTCAGTGCTGAAAAGAATACGTATCGTGGTTCAGTCTGCCCCAGAGCCAATCGCGAAACAGAAAAACGGGGAGACCTCCCCCCTCCCGGCATATTTTTCCGCCCGTCCCCGCTTTTCTCCCCTCAAATTGCATCGCAGGCGCTGCATTCAGGCAAGCAATCCGACACGCAAGTTCCGGAAAATGAATGTTCTTGCGCTTTCCGGCAAAACCGGCCTCCTTCCTCATATTTTGTGTTGACTTTGAAACTGGGGTACTATATCTTGTGTCTCGATGTGGTGACCCAGCCTTGGGTCGCGCAGTTTTCAGGGCGTGGGTTTCCAATGGGTCTTCCCAAACTCCAGTATGCGTCCTTGGGCAACAAGGAGGGATTCGACAGGCTGTATTTCGGGCCACGAGTGTGCCGAATCGCTCTGTTGTTTGTGTGTGCGATCTGGATGGAGACAAGATTTTCTTTTTCTCCTCGTGTGTGCGGTGGCGTTCGGCGCCGCTTTTCTCCGGGGAGCGTGTGATAAATAGAGTTGATGTTCTAGATACAACTTCAGCAGGCGTTCAAGCGGCGGATCCTCATTGTTGAGCCAGAGACCTCGGTCTTGTGGCATTTCCAGTTCCGGTTCTCGTTGTTTCGTCAGCAGTCTGTTCCCACTCCCTGTTCCGAGAGGAAAACGGCCATGATCGAACAAATTCGTAAACGTGACGGAAGACTTGAGAAGTTCCAACCCGAGAAAATCACCTGGGCGATTTTCAAGGCGGCGCAGGCCTGTGGCGGGTCGGATTTCGCGCTGGCCACTCACCTGACCGAACTGGTCATCGCCGACGTGGCGATGAACGGGAAAAGCCGGGTGGCCGAAGTGGAGTTCATTCAGGACACCATTGAGCGCGTCCTCATCAAACGCGGTCACGACCAGACGGCCAAGGCGTTCATTCTCTATCGCGAGAAACGCAAGGGCGCGCGCGAGATAAACGCCCTGATCGGCGCGACGATCGACATGTTCTCCGGGTACCTGAACGATCAGGACTGGCGCGTGAAGGAAAACGCCAACGCCCAGAAGAGCGTTCAGGGCCTCAACAATTACGTGCGCGAGTTTTTCACCAAGAACTACTGGCTCCACGAAGTCTATCCCTCCGAGGTACGCGACGCCTATGAAAGTGGCGCCATCCATATTCACGATCTCGGGTGGATGGGCCCCTACTGCGCCGGGTGGGATCTGCGCCAGCTGCTTCAGGACGGGTTCGGCGGGGTACCGGGCAAGGTTGAAAGCCGTCCGGCCAAGCATTTGCGCGCGTTTCTGGGGCAGGTGGTCAACTCCACCTTCACCACCCAGGGCGAAACGGCCGGCGCGCAGGCGTGGTCCAGCATCGACACCTACTGCGCTCCTTTCATCCGCTACGACAACATGACCTACACGCAGGTGCGTCAAAGCCTGCAAGAGTTTGTTTTCAACCTGAACGTCCCCACCCGGGTCGGGTTTCAGTGTCCGTTCTCGAACCTCACGTTCGATCTCACCCCTCCGCGCACCCTGCGCGACACGGCTGTGATCGTCGGTGGGGAACTGCGCCAGGAAACCTACGGCGAGTTCCAGGAAGAAATGGACCTCTTCAACCGCGCCTTCTGCGACGTCATGATGGAAGGCGACGCGCTCGGACGCGTTTTCACCTTCCCCATTCCCACTCTCAATATCACCAAAGACTTCGATTGGGATTCTCCGTCGGCCAAATCGTTCCTCGACGTGACGTGCAAATACGGCATCCCCTACTTTGCCAACTACGTCAACTCGGACCTTTCGCCCGAGGACGCCGTCTCGATGTGTTGCCGCCTGCGGCTCGACACACGCGAGCTGCGCAAGCGCGGCGGCGGCCTTTTCGGCAGTAACCCGCTGACCGGCTCGATCGGCGTGGTCACCATCAACCTGCCGCGCATCGGGTACCTTGCCTCGACCAAGGAAGAGTTCAAAGCCCGCCTCTGGCAACTGGTGCAGATCAGCAAGACCTCGCTCGAAATCAAACGCAAAATTGTCGAGACCCAGACGGAGAACGGCCTCTACCCCTACTCGGCGCATTACCTGCGCCACGTGTACGCCCGCACGGGCCAGTACTGGTACAACCACTTCACCACCATCGGCATCGTCGGCATGAACGAGGCCCTGCAGAACTTCATGGGCAAAGACATCGCCGCCCCCGAAGCCCAGCGCTTCGCTATCGAGATCATGCACTACCTGCGCGAACTGCTGGCCGACATCCAGGAAGAAACGGGCCACGTCTTCAACCTCGAAGCCTCCCCCGCCGAAGGCGCTCCCTACCGTCTGGCGCAGCTCGACCGAAAGCGGTTCCCCGACATCATCTGTGCGGGCGCGCCCGAAACGCCTTATTACACCAACTCGACTCAGCTGCCAGTCGCTTACACGGAAGACATCTTCGAGGTGCTCGAGCATCAGGACGAACTCCAGTCGCTCTATACGGGCGGCACGGTGCTCCACCTCTATCTGGGCGAACGCATCGAAGACCCCCAGATGGCCCGGCGTCTCATTCAGCGCATTTTCCAGCAATACAAACTTCCCTACCTTTCGTTGACCCCCACTTTCAGCATCTGCCCGGAACACGGCTACTTGTCCGGCGAACATTTCTCGTGTCCCACCTGCAACACGGGCACCGAGGTGTGGTCGCGCGTGACCGGTTACCTCCGGCCGGTGGCCAATTACAACAATGGCAAACGGCAGGAATATGGTGACCGCAAAAAGTACCGCCTTCCGGAGCATGTCGCATGAAAATCGCTGGCCTTCGCAAATGTTCGATGGTGGACTATCCCGGCAAGATGGCCGCGGTCATCTTCACGCCCGGGTGTAATCTCGACTGTTACTATTGCCACAACCGTTTTCTGCTCGACGAGGACGCTCTGCAGGAAGAGCACGACCCACAGGCCGTACTCGCGATTCTGGCGCGCCGCCGCGGGTTCCTCGACGGCGTGGTCATCAGCGGCGGGGAACCCACCCTCCAGTCCGACCTCGAACGTTTTATCCTCGATGTGCGTGAACTGGGGTTCCCCGTCAAACTCGACACCAACGGGTTGCGGCCCGACGTGTTGAAGGAACTTCTGCAAAGCGGCCTGCTCGACTATGTGGCCATGGACCTGAAAGCCTCCCAAGCCAAATACAGTCAATTGTGTGGATGCAACGTGGACGTGGACCTGATAGACCGCAGCATCAGCCTGCTCCTGGAAAGTGGCGTCCAGTACGAATTCCGCACCACGGTCGCGCCCGAACTCGATGGAAACGACCTGCGGGACATGTCGGAGTGGATCGCCGGTGCGCGCCACTATGTGCTGCAACAATACCGCCCCCTCGAGGCCGAATGGTTTGGCGATGCGGAGCGACTTTCCGCTCCCCCGCACGAACCCGCCACCATTCTGGAATGGGCGCGTGCCATTGCCCCCCGTTTTCAGAAGCTGTCCCTGCGGGGTCTCGGTGTCGAAACGGTCGGCCAGCGCTTCAATGCCCATGCCGACGATGATGAAGACCTCGAACTCAGTGGCGCCCTCTCGGCCTGAAACCAAATTTAATCTTCACCAAATTGCTTGACCTGGCCTCCGCTGTTCCCTCAGAATATCTCAGATTCGTGAGGCGAATTGCGGGTTGGATCGTATCGTCTTCATCGGGAAGCCAGAGAGTGTTTCAGACCCGTTCTCCGATGACGCCCGTCCTGTCCGGAGAAAACGATTTGCGCGCGCTTTTATTCCAGCCTCTTTCTCTCTACCGGCCCGGTCCATGAGACGAATGGATGAGAAGATCTGAGTCATCGTCATTGCATACAACACGAAATCCGGCAGGCGACATGCGCACCGAGCAGAACAAATACCTGGTCTTCGCCGTGAATCAACGGCTCTACGGACTGACGATCGGTTGCATCGAGCGAGTCGTTCTGACGCCCTATATCACCCCCCTGCCCGACCCACCCGAAGGCCTTCTGGGCGTGTTCAATCTTCAGGGGGACAGTGTGCCGGTCCTCAATCTGCGTCAGCGATTCGGACTGGAGAAGCGCGCAATCACCCTGTCGGACCCCTTGATTCTCTGCCAACTGGGGAATCGCCGGCTGGCCCTCTGGGTGGACGCAGTACAAGGCGTGTGGACGGCAGACGCGCTCGAGTGCGTCGAACCGGACTGCGTCTGGCCCGGACTTGAAGATTTGTGTGGCGTGGCCCACGTGGGAGCAGACGTCGTCGCCATACTCGATCCGGCGTTCCTCCAGAACGAACAGCGCCGGATTGCGCCGGAGGAACCCACCCTCGAACGAGCAGGCGGGGAATGAACGCGATGCTATCCGTCGGGAGCGAACCACACGGCTTTTTTCTGGACCAACTGCACGCGATCGCCGCGCGCATGGATCGTCTCCTCGGGTTGCATTTCCCCCCGAGCCGAATCTCCGACCTGAAAAACGCCTTTGCGCAAGCCGCCAGCGCATTCGGGTACCACGACCTGGACTCTTTTGCCAAGTGGTTCCTGACCCATCCTTTCTCGCAAGAGGAACTCGCGGTCTTCGCCTCGCACTTCACCATTGGCGAAACATACTTCTTCCGCGAGTCCGAAACCTTGCAGCTTCTGCAGAACCAGATCCTCCCCAACCTTCTGACGGCCTGCTCGCAACACGGTCACACTCTCCGCATCTGGAGCGCAGGTTGCTCGACCGGCGAAGAAGCCTACACCCTGGCGCTCCTCCTGCGCCGGATTGTGCCCGACATCGAACAGTGGAAGATCGAGATCCTCGGGACGGACATCAACCCACACTCTCTCGAAATCGCCCGCAAAGCCATCTATAGCGCCTGGGCGTTCCGGGGACTCGACCCCCAGGTGCGCAAGGACTGTTTCCAGGAAATCCGCCCCGGTTACTACCGCCTTCTGGACGCCACGCGGAAAATGGTTCGATTCGAAGTCCACAATCTGATATCCAGTCCCAGTCCAGGCGAGTTCGACCTGATTTTGTGCCGCAATGTCTTTCTCTATTTCGCCTCCCACTCCATCTTGCACGCCCTTCAGATGTTCGAGAAAAATCTGAGACCCAGCGGCTGGTTTGTCACCTCGGCCACCGAAATCCGGATGGTCGAACAATCCGGCGTCTTCGCCACCCATCGCGAAGGACACCTGCCGGTCTTCGCCAAACGCGACGCCTCTGACAGGAAACCCAAGGAAATTCAAGAGATGCCTACCTTCCCGGTACCGGATGGGACTCTTGCTTCCTGCCCCTTGGATCTCCCGGAATCCCCCCGTTTCGAAACCTTTCCATCTCCCGCGCCGGAACCCTTCTTGAATTCCATCCTGGACCCCTTTCAGGAAACGGCGCCCACCCCGTATCCGAACGACTCGGACACATCGTTCGATCCGGAAACTCCCGACACCCCACCCGATCAAGACGTGACAGAAGAGATGGCGTGTACGATCGCCCGGAGACACGCCGATCAGGGACGGCTGGATTGCGCCCGCGACTGGTGCAAAGCCGCCATTCGAGACAATCCGCGGCCCGTGGGGACCGCGCTCCTCCTCGGCGTCATCGAACAGGAAAAGGGCGATCTGACAGCAGCGCGCCGCGCTTTCCGAAGCGTCCTGTATCTGGACCCGGATAACGTCATGGCGCACGTCCATCTGGGGTTTCTCATGGCCCGGGAAATCCCCAATCGCAACAAGTGGTTTCAATGGGCGCTGGAATTGCTCGATGGGCATGAACCCGATGAACAGGTTCCCTATGGGGACGGACTCAACGCGTTCCAACTGGCTGAAATGATTCGAAGCGCTCTGAACGGACAAACGTTCCTCGAGGTGCGTCCATGAATTCCATTCCCGAAAAAACAAACCGCTCCACCGACAACACCACGCGACAGGAGCGCATCCTGCGCGCCCGGGCACTGGCTCTGTCGGAAAAACGGATCGAACGGTCCTCTCGGAACACGATAGGGCGCGAAGTGGTGGAATTCTATCTGGGCACCGAAAAATACGCCGTCGAGACCCGTTTTGTGCAGGAATTCTTCCTGGCCGGAACCATCCTCCCCATCCCCTGCACCCCCTCGTTCATCCTGGGAGTCGTCAGCCGGCGCGGACGCATTCTCTCGGTCATGGACCTGGGCGGTTTCCTGCAGGGAACGATTCCCCACGCAAGTCTGAAAGAGAAATCCACTCACCTGATGGCGCTCCACCACGCCGGCATGGAACTGGCCCTGGCCGTGGACCGCGTCGGAGCGGTCTGCCACCTGACCGACGAGTGTCTGGCCCCTCGTAACGACGCCATCCCCCCGGCTCTGGCGCCTTATGTGCTGGGTGTCACACCCGAACCCATGACCATCCTGAACACCGCCGCCCTGCTCGATGAGCCGGCCCTGATTGTAAGCGACTAAACCGCAAACGGAGGACAAGATCGTGACCGCGTGGAACAACCTGAAGATCGGCACAAAACTCTCGCTCGGATTTGGCGTGATCCTCGCCATCATTGCCACGATCGCCGTCATGTCGTTCACCAGCCGAACGCACTTTTCGCAGGAGGCCGAGAAACAGACTCAATTCGGCCAATACCAGGAAACCCTCCTGCAGACAAAGGCTACCCACTACAACTGGATGACCACCATCGCCATTTCCACATTTCAAGACTCGCTGGCCAACTGCCCGGCGGAATCGAATCTCCAGGCCTGCCCCTTCACCCAATGGATCGAGAGTCCGGAAACACGGGACCTCGAAAAAACATCCCCCGAGGCGAGAACACTCCTGGAGGACCTGAAGAAGACTCACGAGTCCATCCATGCGACCTTCGCCGCGATGAAAGAAGGGGGCGCGGAAAAAACCGCGACAACACCGGATCTTCGACAAACATTCCTGAACACCCTGTTGCCGCAATCCAAAGAATTGGTGGCAAAAACGGATGCGCTTCAGAAAATAGTCCAGACAGAACTGGACGCCATCAATTTGAGAATCAACCAGTCGATGGAAAAATCGAAGTACATGTTCCTCACTCTCTTCGTCGTCACGCTGGCGATCGGTTTCACCCTGAGCCTGGCCATTACCCGATCGGTCGTTCCGCCCCTTCAAACCCTGGTTCAGGTGGCGGACGAGATCGCCGCCGGGGAATTGAAACAATGGAAAGTCAGCTTCGACCGTTCGGATGAAATCGGCGGCCTTTACCGCAGTTTCTCGCGCATGCACACACGACTGCTCGAAATGGCGCAAACCCTCCAGAAGATTTCGGAAGGCCAGCTCGCCGCCTCAATCACCCCCTCTTCCCCGAACGATGTGATCGGGAGCGCTCTCGAATCCATGATAAAAAACCTGCGCGACCTGGCGGGCAGTATTTCCAACGGCGCCACCACCCTGGCCGCCGCCTCCGCCGAAACATCCGCCTCAGCCGCCCAACTCTCCGCCAGCACCACCGAATCGGCCGCCGCCATCAGCGAAACAACCGCCACGATGGAGGAAGTGCGTCAGACCGCCAGCATCATGAACAACAACGCTTCGAGCGTGGCGGAAAACGCGCGTCAGGGCGGCCAGATGGCCAACCAGAGCCGCGAACGAGTCAAAGACATCTCCGACGCCATCAAACTCATCAGTAACCGGATGGATTTCATCGCCCAGCACACCGTTCAGCTCAGTGAAAAGAGCCTGAAAATCGGCGAAATCATCTCCGTCGTCAACGACATCGCCGACCAGTCGAACATCCTGGCGGTCAACGCCTCCATCGAAGCCGCCAAAGCGGGCGAAGAGGGCAAAGGCTTCGCCGTTCTGGCCGAAGAAATCCGCAACCTCGCCGAACAATCCAAACAGGCCACCAAAGAAATCAAAGCCATTCTCGACGACATCCAGAAAGCCACCTCCGCCACCGTCATGGCGACCGAAGAAGGCTCGAAAGCCGTGACCAAAGGCGAACAGCAGGCCGAAACCGTCAGCAAGGTCATCCTCGACCTCGCCTCCAGTGTCAGCAATTCCTCTCGCTCGGCCGATACCATCGCCAGCTCGGCCCGCGAACAACTCAAAGGCATCGAACAAGTCACCCTGGCCATGGAAAACATCCGCTCCGCCAGCCAGCAGAACAAGGAAAGCGCCCGGCAACTCGATGAGACCAGCAGCGGGATGAAAACCCTCGGCCAGGATCTCATGCGCCTGGTTCAACGCTTCAAACTCTGAGAGCAGGAAGGCGCGGAGTCTCTCCCATGACAGGCGACACCGGCAAACTCTTCCGCATGCTGTTGGACTCCTTCCGCGAGGAGGCTGGGGAACGCCTTGCAGACATGAACCGTCTGATGGTGCGGCTGGAAACCTCTCTCGAAAGCCAGGAGCCAATAGTCGGCGCATGTGCCGAGGATCTCCACACCCTGTACCGGGAATTCCACAGCTTGAAAGGCGCCGCCCGCACCGTCGAACTGTTCGACATCCAGGATCTCTGTCAAGCGGCCGAGTCCCTCTTGTCCGCCATCCGCGAAAAAGAAACCCGCCTCACGCAGACAACCGCCGCCCTGCTCCTGGAAACGCTGGATTGCCTGAAAGCACACCTGTCTCCCGAGACCGCCCGGCGGATACTTCTCCAACGCGACACCCTCGAGTCGCTTGTCGAGCGGTTGACCCGCAACGCCTACCCTGATCCGGAACACCCCGAATCTCCGTCGGAAACGTCCCCTCAACCCAACCCGGAAGAACTCGCACAAACCGGAATTCCATCCGAAAACGCAGCCCTTCAGCCCGTCCCATTCGGAATAACCGCCGAGCCCCCGTCCACGGTGGATACTGTGCGAATCCGCTGGAACCGCCTCGAAAACCTCGACAGGGCCACACAGGATCTGGTCAACGCCAAGACGGCTTATGTGCATCTCAACGAAAGAATCCAGCAACTCGCCGAAGAACTGCGCCACCAACGGCGGCTCAAAGAAGAAAAGGGGACACGCGCCGCGCCGTTCCGTCTGCCCGAGTCGCGAATTCCGGGGAAGGCGGTCCCCACTCTCCCGTCCGAACGCGATAGCTGCCTCTCCCTGTTCGAGGCGCAACTGCGTTCCCTTCAGGAGTTTTCCAAACAGAGCCTTCGCGACCTGAACAAGACCACCTCGGCTCTGCAACAGGAACTCAAGCAGGTCATGATGCTCCCCTGTGCGTCACTGCTCGACACAATTCCCCGAACCGTCCGCGATCTGGCCGCCCAACTCGGTAAAAAAGTCTCCGTCGAACTCACGGGAGGCGACGTCACCGTGGACCGGCGGGTTCTTGAAACCTTGCGCACGCCCCTGCTGCACCTCTTGCGCAATTGTGTTGACCACGGCATCGAGTCTCCCGGCGAACGCGAACTCGCCGGAAAAGACCGGCAGGGAAACATCAGAATCTCTGTGACTCACATGGAACGCAACCGGATCTGCTTTTCCGTCCGGGACGATGGAAAGGGGATGGACTGGGACGCCATCCGCGACAAGGCGATCGAACGCCACCTCGTTCGAGAAGAAGAAAGCGACACACTGACCGTCGAGGATCTCACCGACCTCTTGTTCGAGTCCGACCTGAGCACGGCCCCCATGATTACCGATATCTCCGGGCGCGGCCTGGGGATGGGTATCGTGCGCTCGGCAGCAGAAAGCCTCGGGGGCTGCGTCACCATCCAATCGCAAGGCGGACAAGGCGCCGCGTTTGAGATCGTCGTCCCATCCGCCATCTCCTCCTTTATCGGCCTGGTGGTCTATGTGAACGCTCGTCCATTCGTGATCCCCAGACCGAGCATCGAAATAGCCCTGCTGGTCAACCCCACAGAAACCCAAACCGTCGGCGGGAACCTGACCGTCACCATCGGCAACCGGCCCACTCCCCTCGTCATGCTGGCAGACGTTCTGGATCTCGAAGCCCCTCCCCCGGTCAACACCCCAGACACCGCTCCGTCCGGCCAGCGCCGCCCGGTCCTGCTCATTGCCGCAGGCGGACGAAAGGCCGCCTTCCTGATAGACGGCATTGGACGACAACTCGATATTGTCGTGAAAAGCATGGGGCCTCAGCTGCAACGCGTTCACAACGTCGCCGGACTGGCCGTCCTCGGATCTGGAGAATTGGTCCCCGTTCTCAATCCTGCGGACCTGGTGCGTTCCGCGCTCGAACTCAAGGGAAATACCCATAAACAACGTCTCATCGAACTCGACACTCGAAAAAACGTCCTCGTGGTCGAAGACTCCCTGACCTCGCGCACGCTGTTGAAGAACATACTCAAAGCGTCCGGCTTCAACGTCCACACGGCCGTGGATGGCGAGGAAGCCCTGAAACTGCTGCGGGAAACGCCCGTGGATGCGGTGGTCTCCGACGTCGAAATGCCCCGGATGGACGGATTTGTTCTCACCGAACACCTCCGCGCCACCGAACGCTTCAGCGAACTGCCCGTCATCCTCGTCACTTCGCTGGACAAAGAAGAACAGCGTCGGCGCGGCCTCGAAGCCGGCGCCGACGCCTATATCGTCAAGAGCAGTTTCGACCAGACCAATCTGGTCGAAACCCTGCGCAGACTGATCTGAGAAAGACCCTGGCGATGCCTCCCCCCCCCATCTCCGTCCTCATTGCCGACGACTCGAAACCTGTTCGCGAGATGCTCAAACACATCATCCAGACGGACCCGAAACTCGTACTGGCTGGCGAAGCCACCGATGGACTCGAAGCCGTCCGCATGACGCGCGAAATCAGACCCGATGTCATCGCCATGGATGTGGTCATGCCCGGCCTCAACGGCCTGGAAGCCACCCGCCGCATCATGAGCGAAACCCCCACGCCAATCGTGATCATCAGTGGTCTGTACGGCCCTCAGAATTCCGCCCAGAACTTCGAGGCGCTGGCCGCAGGCGCCATCGCCCTCCTGGCAAAACCCACCTTCTCGGGCAACCTGCAAGGCGAATGGGACGACCTCCTCGCCACCCTGAAAGCCGTCAGCAAAATCCGCGACAACCTCCCTCCCCTCATCCGGGAAACAACAAAGAAAACGCCGCCCCTCAGGAAAGAAACATCCGGCTCCCCCCCAGTCCCTGCGTACCCGAGGCTCGTTGCGGTCGGCGCCTCAACCGGTGGACCCAAAACATTGGCCCAACTCTTCGCAAACCTGCCAGCCGACTTTCCCCTCCCGCTGGTTGTTGTCCAGCATATCTCCCCCGGCTTCCTCGACGGCATGATCAACTGGCTCAACCCGCTGACTCCCCTGACCGTGAAAATCGCCGAACCCGGCGAGATCTGCCTCCCAGGGTTTATTTACTTCGCGCCCGATGGCGCCCACACCGGCATTGACCGAAACCTGCGCATCACACAATCCGGCGTCCCGCCCCTGCACAACGTCCGGCCCGCCGTCACCCACCTCTTCCAATCCGTGGCGCGCCACCTTGGACCCGCAAGCATCGGGATTCTGCTCACCGGAATGGGAGACGACGGCGCCAAGGCCCTCAAGGAAATTCGCGATGCGGGAGGCGAAACAATCGCAGAATCGCAGGAAACGGCGATCCTGTTCGGAATGCCCAAAGAAGCCATCCGCTGCGGGGCCGCCCGCACAGTCCTGCCGCTCTACAGAATCGCCGAATATCTGACAACTTACCTCAAGCAGGCAAAAACGAAATGGACCCGGTGACCACCCCCTATATCCTCATCGTTGAAGACAGCAAGACGCAGGCCCGGATGCTGCAATTCCTGCTCGAAGGGCATAACTACACCGTCCGCCTGGCCGAACACGGTCAGGCCGCCATCGAGAACATCCAGGCCCAACCCATCCTCCCCTGGCTTGTCCTCAGCGACATTTTCATGCCTGTCATGAACGGATTCGACCTCTGCAAACGCCTGCGCGCCCACCCAGACTGGCACACCATTCGAATTGCGCTGATGACCTCGACTCACGGCCCCGCCGAAATAGTCCCGGTCATGGAATGCGGCGCCGACGCCTTCCTGACGAAACCCATTCAGGAAACGCATCTGTTGCAAACCATCGCCCCCTGGAACCCCAACTTGTTCGCTTCCCCTCAGCGCCCTCCAGATCCCGACCTTGAAAACCCCATTTCCTTTCAGATTCAGGCCGGAGATTCCCTGCGCCCCGTCCACACCACCGGGCGGAACCTGAAAAACGCCCTGACCTCCTATTATTGCGAGACGGCTCTCCTGAACCGCAAGTCCGTCAATCTGGAACGCGAAGCAGCCGAAAAACGCATCTGGTTCGAGTCGTTGCTGAACGCTCTGCCCGACCCCGCCTTTATCGTGACGGCCCAGGATGAAATCCTCGCAGCCAATCCTCAATTCTTCCTGTTGCTCAAACGGCCAGACAACGCGCCCCTCACCGGACAGACCTGTCGAGAAACGCTCCCTCAAAACTTCCTAGAACGAATCGAAAATCTGAAAGCCACTGCGGCCCAGACAGGTCGCTCCACCGAGGACACACAGGCAATCACCCTCTCCCCACTCCCTCAACCCTGGCGTCTGTTCCTCGCCCCTCTCACCGACCGGGTGGCGCGAACGATCGGCCACCTGATCCTGCTTCGCCCTCTGCGCTCCCAATACAACCACCCAGGCGCCTTCGAGCCAGCCGAGGCCCTGCCCTGCCCCACTCAAACGGAAACCAAACCGCCGCACAGCGACGGCATCCTGGACATCGAAGACGGCCTGAATCGCCTCGGAGGCAACGCGGCAATCTACCAGAAAGTTCTCAAAGTTTTTTACTCCGAAAATCTCAACACCCACGAGAAAGTTCTTGCCGCCCTGCGCTCAGGCGACCGCGAAACCCTCCACCGCCTCGTGCATACCGTCAAAGGCGCCTCCGGCAACATCGGCGCGCGGGAACTGTATGCGCTTGCCGCACAAACCGAAGAGACCATCCGCTCCGGAACCCACGCCGTCGAAGAACCCATTCACATGTTCCTGAAAAGCCTCGACCGCCTCCTCGACACCCTCGCAAACGAGGAAAAACTCTCATTGAAATGATTTACAAAGAAATAACCCGAGAAACAACGTCTTGAATCACGCGGAAACGAGGAGGCTCGGAAAACCGCTTAGGGGAAGTGAACGCGAAGATTGGCTCAACATAGAGCGCGGCAGCCCGAAGACCGCCGTTTCGTGCGGGCGCGGAAATACTCCGTACTACTATCTCGCAGAATCTACGCAAACCGCGATGATTTCATGAACAAGAAAACTGAAAAAGTAAAACCGCGTAACGCAAAGACGCCAAGACGCAAGGACGCAGAGGGTTCCAGATGGGGAGGACGGCGCGATCTCAAAACCCGAACTGAAAACAGGGACGGGAATCTGAGGACGACGAAAACTGAAGACCGATGAATCTTTGCGTCTCTGCACCTTTGCGACTTTGCGTTAAAATTGGTTGCGGCTCCGCTGCGCAAGGATAAAAATGCTTGCCAGAATCGCAGATCCCTCCGCACCCCTTCTCACTTCTCATGAATCTGGTTGCGCAACGCCTCGGAACGCCCCACGAAAACCTTGAAATAGGGATCCTTTTTTTCGCCGAAATCCCGAACGATCTCGCGGTAATACTCCTGCGACTTGTCATACTTTTTCTGCTCGTCGTAAATCTTCGCCGCGTTGAACAGGCAATTCACCACCACCTTGTCGTCATCCGGCACCTCGATCCGCAACTTCTCATAAAGCGCCAACGCCTCATCGCGCTGCCCCAGACCATCCGTCAGCAGTGCAATCGCCAACCGAGACCGGTTCACATAATCGGTCGCCTCGGGCCATACATCCACCAGTTTCTGATACGCCGCCAGCGCCTTCTCGCCGTTCTCCTGCCGACGACTTTTATACAGGGGATCATCGAACTTCTCGTGTAGCGCCATCGCAAATTTCCACTGCGCCTCGACCGTGTCCTGTACCGGGATATCGTACTTGGGCGTCGGCTTTTTCTGCAGGCTTGCGCACCCCGCGCTCAGACACAACGCCAGGCACACCCCCCACAACAGCCGCTCTCTGCGTGCCAGAAAACCCCACAGCGAATCCATCGTTCAAACCCTCCCGGAATCGAATCTTGCGCGCCTCTCATCCCCTCCCCTAAGGGGTTGCGTGGGGATACGCCTGCGCGTACAACAGATAAGAACAAAAACACAAAACCGTCAACGCATTCCAATCCGCGTCCACCAGAAAACTCACCAGCGCCAAAAACGAAATCAGATCCGCGCAGATAAACTGACGCACACTGCGCTTCCAGATCAACACAGACAGAACCGGCGGACGCAACCGCGCGTCAATGATCGAATCCACATACTGCCGCCGCAGCCACACCATCCCCACCTGCGCCCCCACCACCAGCGCCCCATAAAACCCATACGCGATCCCATGCTGCGCCTCGCGCAACGGCCACAACCCCAAGCCATTCCGATGCGCAAACCAGAAACGATCCAACAGAAACGCGCAAATCAAATACAGAAACGGCAACAGCAGACACCCTCGCCACATCCACTGGACACGGCGCAATGTCACATTTGGATCCTCAGACACCCAAGGATAGTCGCGTGGATCGAACTCCTCGTGCATCTTCACCTCCCGCCCACACACAAGGAAATCATCGGCCCAGTACCACCGCCCGCAACGCCCGGATATGATCCGGCGTCGTGCCACAACACCCGCCTACGATATTCGCCCCCGCCGCCAGCAACGCCGGAACCTGCGCCGCCATCTGGTCTGGGGACTCCGGGAAAACCGTCTGCCCACCCACATTCTGCGGAGCGCCCGCATTCGCCTGCACCAGAATCGGCATATCGGGACACACAGAACGCATCTCGCGCACCACCTCGATCATCCCGCCGATCCCATTGCCGCAATTCGTCCCGATCACATGCGCGCCCGCCTCGACCATCGCCAGAGCGGCCTGCGCCGGTGTCACACCCATCATCGTGCGGTACTCGCCCTTCACCGTTTTCTCAAACGTGAACGTGGCCAGTACCTCGCACGCCGTATGTTCCCGCGCCGCGCGAACGGCCAACGCCGCCTCGTCCAACGCGCTCATCGTCTCGACACAAATCGCGTCCGCCCCACCAAGGGCCAGCGCCACCACCTGCTCGCGGAAAGAGGCGTACACCTCTTCCTCAGACACCTCGCCCATCATCAGCATCACACCCGACGGCCCCACCGACGCGATCACCCAGCGATCGTCCCCTGCGGCCTCGCGCGAAAGACGCGCCGCCGCCTCGTTCAACTCCGCGGCCCGGTCTGCCAGACCGTAATGCCCCAACTTCAGCGACGTCCCGCCGAAACTGTTCGTCTCGACCATGTCCGATCCCGCGTCCAGGTAACTCTGCGCAATCGCCCGCACGTCGCCCGGACGCTCCACACACCACAACTCCGGACACTGCCCCGGCTCCAGTCCCTTCTGTTGCAGGAACGTGCCCCACGCCCCATCCGACAACAGAACACGCCCCGACCGAACCGCTTCCACTATCGAACCTCGATCCATCGCACACACCCCCTTCCGAAAAATACCCCGTCGCTTGTTCTATCAATACACCCGCTCAGCATACTCACCCCAACCGTCAGGATCAACTCCCAACTAGCGCCTCAACCACTCCGCAACCCCACCCAACCCCGGCGTTACCTAAACCCACCCACAGAAAAGTTTATACACACCCTCGAATTGATACAACCCTTTCGCCGAAGGCGATGGAAGAACCTTGCGGCGTTATCGGGCGGGGCGACACACACGCCCAGTCCCATCAAACCCCACACTCAAGCCCCTCTTCCAATTGCCCGCCCGGTAACGCCGCAAGGCACATCAAATCTATACATGTCCCCCTGAATAACTCCGACGCAAACCCATCCGCCCTCTCCCTCCGCCTGCTCCGTCGGCAGCAGCCGACCGAGGGGGTCTGGGGGGCGAGCAGCCCCCCAAAGAAAGCGGTAGTAAAGGGGGGCACTCACTCTTTCTGCCCCTAAACCTCGCTCAACCCCACGCCCGCAGCATCCCGAGCCGCCACACCTTCGTCCGGCCCCGTTTCCAACGCAACCGCCACTTCCACTTCCTCTTCGAGAAACCGCGGCTCGAGCGCCTCGCGGAACGCCGCCAGCGCCACCTCGATCATCGAGTCGTCCGGCTCGCGCGTCGTGATCTTCTGGAACGCGAACCCCGGCGCCAGCAACAACCGGTACAACCAGAAATCCGGACGCCTACCCGCCCGCCGCGTCACCTCGTAGGCCAGACCCGCCACCAGCGGCATGAACACGATATGCAACAGAATAATCGCCGGCTTGCGCGCCCACACCGACCAGTAGCGGAACCCCGGAAACACCTCGTCGATCAGCGCCGCCAGCAGACTGAAAATCACGATACTCACCAGAATCACCACCGCGATGAACGTCGTCCCGCAACGCGGATGCAACGTCGTCATCGGGCGAATCGCGTCCAGTTCCAGCGGCAACTTCTTCTCATGCGCCATCACCACCTTGTGCTCCGCGCCGTGGTACTGAAACAAACGCCGCACATCCGACATCAGCGAAATACCCCAGATATACCCCACGATCACCAGCACCCGCACCGCGCCCGAAATCAGGTTGTACAGAACCGGACTGTCAATCTCCTCCAGCCCCGACAACATCGTCGCATAGTTCGGCAGCGCCACAAACAGCAGCATCCCGAACCCCATACTCACCACGAACATCAGCGCCATCTGCCACGCCGGGATCGTCTGATCCTCGACCCCCGCCGCCTGCGCCCCGCCGCCCTTCACCCCACCATCCGGCGCACCAGCCGAGACCTTTGAGGTGGCACGGGCGTCCCGCCCGTGTTCGCCATCTGGAGCCTTATCCCCGTCATCCGCCGCTTCGGCCCCATTCGCCGCCGCAGCCGCTTCCATCTCCCGAAAACCCCGCTCGGCCACGTTCGCCGAATACTCCAGCGTCCGGTAGCCCAGCAACATCATCTCGATCAGCGACACCGCGCCTCGCACCACCGGCAGCGCCAGCCACTTGCGACGCTTCACCACCGGGACAAAGGCATGCGACCGCATGACAATGCCCCCCTGCGGCTTGCGTACCGCCACAGCATAGGACAGCGGACCGCGCATCATCACCCCTTCGATCACCGCCTGGCCGCCCATCGCGAAATCCGCGTCCACCCCCGCGCCGTTCCCGGCGTCACTGGCGGGCGACGGCGCCGTCACCGCTCCCGCTCTTTCATCACGCACATTCCCACTCCCCATCGCGCCAAACCCAGCCATACCGATCCTCCCCCGACAAACGCGCGCCCCCGGCGCGCAATTCCCATAAGTATCGCGTGACGCGAAAGGAAAGTCCAAAGGAAAAAGACCGGATACCGGCCCGTGGCGACCGACGATCCTATCCGTCCTTCGCAGAAGCACAAAGACAATTCAAAAAAGGAACCACAGATAAACACGGATGGACACAGATGACCGATAAGATCAGATCTGTGTCCATCCGTGTTTATCTGTGGTTCCTGTCTTTCAAAAGACGCAGGCCGGATTACGCCTCGAGCCCCTTAACCTTGCGGATCATCGTTTTGGTCGCGTTTTCCTTCGGGTTGCCCGTGATCACCGTCTCGATACCGAGTTCATCCGAAATCACCCGCTCGGGCACGTTGTCCGCCGTGTAGTCCGTTCCCTTCGCGTGAACGTCCGGGCGCAGCGTGCGCAGCAGATTCTCGCACGTCTCTTCCTCGAACAGAATCACGTGGTCCACACACCGCAGCGCCTCGAGCACGTCGAGCCGCTCGCGATTCGTGCAGATCGGCCGGTTGTCCCCCTTCAGCGCGCGCACCGACGCGTCGCTGTTCAACCCCACCAGCAGCACATCGCCATGCACCCGCGCATCCTCGAGGTAAGACACGTGCCCCCCATGCACCACATCGAAGCACCCGTTGGTCAGCACCACCCGCTTGCCCTCGGCCTGATACGCGCGCACCTGCGCCGCCAACTCTTCCAGACTCGCCGCCACTTTTCCCATGCCCACACACTCCTCTTCTTAAGAATCCGGCCACCCTCGCGGCGCCATAGTGCCGACCACGCAACCTGGAAATAAACAGCCAAACCCTCAGTCCCGCCGCCAGGGATTCCTCCCCCCGCACCACAGGCCGGACCACTCCGCCATGATTGCCGCCAGAAGAGAACCGGTCAACCGAAAAAACACTTTCGGCGCCGACACATAAAATAAACACGGCGCAGCTGAGCCGCAACCCAAACACGAAGAGTCGCCTGAAAAGATCGCGCAGAGGAGACACGGAGAACGGCATCCTGTCCATCCTGCCTATCCATGTGGATCTCTCCCCTGTTCCTGGGAATTCCAAGAAGGGAAACATGGATGTACAGGATATACAGGATACGGCCCCTCAAAATTATCGCGACTTGCATAGACTTTTGGAGATAGTCGTATAGATACACCGGAGTTACAAGATACAATGCGCCGCATCGAAACCCAGTAACTCTTGTGCATCCATGCTTCTATAAATAGGTAGATTATTCTCCACCCCGTGCGTGGGCAAACGTCAACATCCGCCCGCCCGTGCCCCCGTCGCGGCGGTAGGAGTAAAACAACATGTCGTCCTCGAACGTGCAACGCGCGTCGAGCTCGATCTGATCCGGGTTCAACCCCGCCTGCACCAGCTGGCACCAGTTGATCACCCCCAGGTTCAGATTCCGAAACTCCTCCCCCACGATCGCGCCCGGGAAGTGCGAAAAATGATCCCGGAATTCCGCCGCCATTTCCTCGCTCACCTCGTAGTGGTACCCGCAAACAGACGGCCCGATCCAGACCAGCACATCCTCGACACTCGACCCCAGTTTCACCAGACGCCGCAACGCCTTGACGGCTATCCCCAGCAGCGTCCCCTTGCGCCCGGCGTGAGCCACCGCCACCCGGCGGCTGCGCCGGTCCACCAGCGTCACCGGCACACAGTCCGCCGTGAACACCCCCACCAGCCACCCCGGCTCAGACGCCACCACGCCGTCGGCGCCGGGTACTTCGAGCACTTCCCCCGGCTCGACCTGCTCGGAATCCTCCACGTCACTCCCCACCACGGCGAGGCGGTTGCCATGCACCTGCTCACCCACCACCACCGGAACAGGTTCCAAGCCCAGAAGCGCGGGCAGATCCGCCGCCAACCCGAGACGCGGTTCCTCCGGCTCCACGGCCACCCGCGTCGTCATGCCGCAGTTCAACCAATTCAGAGAATCGAAAAGATAGGGACGAATGATTTTCGGCACGTCGCCCTCGGGCACATCACCCGACGGTCTGGCGCGCCGTTTAGGCGAGAAAGACCCCATAAAAACCCTCGAACAAGAAATTCCTCAAACGTGTGCCGCGCCCGAACCGAGGGACGATGCGGGCTGGGTGGACACAACGATATCCCCACCCCTCCCGTAATTCGTAATTCTCAATTCGTAATTGCAGAGGGCAAAGGGGCCGAGTCAACACCCCATCCTTCGCCCTTTGCACTCCGCCCTACTTACGCCTCGCGCACCCCGCAGAAAAGCGGATTGGCCCACTGGTAATTCGGGATATTGATCTCGCCGCTCCAGTGGTGCCCCACATTCGTGGGCAACTCGGTATCTTCCGGGTCGAGCCACTCGTCAAACCCGAACTCTTCGAGCTGTCGCGCCGCAATACGCCGCGCCGCCCGCTCGACGATATTCAGATCCGAGTCCTGAATATCCGACTCCAGCGCATTGTCCCACGCCTTTTGCGACACACCATAATCCTGCAGATTGTAACGCTTGTAGGCCGACTTGAAATCGAACAGGTACTCGCGCAACGCCTTGGTCATCGCATCGCGGCCCGCCTTGTCGTCCAGATACTGATACACGGCAATCGCGTTGCTGAACGCCAGCGTCAGCATCGCCACATTCTGGAACATGGCCCGCTGATCCAGATTGTCCGCATCGAGCGCGTACGAATTGCAACTGTCCAGCAGGAAGAAATACGCCTGCGCGGCCAACGCCGCCGTCACAATTTCCGACACCTTGGTCTTCTTCTTCGACCCTTTGCGCAGCGTCCGCTGAACGATATCGTCAATCCGGATATCCGCCTCGCTCATATCGTGCTGGATAAAATGCTCACGCCAGTAGATGCACGCGTACTCGACCAGGAAATCCTCGACACTGGCGCGCGCCGTATCCGCCGAACGCGCCCCCGTCAGTTTGGCCAGCACCCCCAGCATCCCGCTCTTGAGCGTCTTGGGATCCCCGCCCACGATCCGAAAGCAATCGTCCCGCGTCTTCGTCCACGCGATCTTCCAACAGGGCGACCCCTGCCGCTTCTCATTCCCTTTACCCGAGCGGCGCACGAACGGCTTGCTCGGCATCACCTGCGGCTTCCCATCCGCATAGGCCCAACCGCGCCAGCGCCCGTAGATATTCTCCTCGCCCACCGGATCCTGGTCCGGACGCTTGTCCACCAGTTCCACCACCAGTGGCTCATGCGGCGCCACCCCGAAACGCCCGTTCAACTTCCGCCGCACATACGTGTCGGGCGAAACCGACAAGTAGCTCAACTCGCACAGCTTCAATATCCGCTGCTCGTAGTTCACCGCGTCCCGGGGCGAGTAGGTCAGCGATTCGAGGCTCTCGAAATGCGCCCACGTGTAGTCCACCCCACTGTCGCCCAAGTTCGCATCCACTTTCGCGATCGTGCGGTCAATGATCTTCTTGATGGACGGGTGACTGTGCATCATCCAGTTGCTGAAGCCCGGATCGCGGAAAATCACCGTCGCGTCCTTGAGCGTTTTCTTGCCCACCGACAACTGACACCACGACTTCATCAACTTGTCCAGGCTCTGTTGCGAGGCCAGCGGCGAATCGAGCAACAGCACCAGATGCGGCTTGCGAAACTTACGCGTCTGCGCGAACTTCTGAAACTCGTCGGAGACAATCTGGATCGTTTCGCGGTCCATCGCCGCCTCGGGCGCCCAGAAGCCGATCACCATCTGATTTTCATCAATACTCTTCAGATACCGCTCATACGAGCGCAAAACCGGCTCAAAGAACACCAGCCCGAGCCGCACACACAACCGCCGGTCGAAACTCGACGGCAGCAGCGGCAGAATACAATGAAACGGCGTTGTCAGCGTCGGCGCCACAGCGCCCGTTTCGTACAACTCGATCAACTTGCTGTAGGACGTCTCGCCGGCCTCATAATCGTGCTCGATCAAACGCGCCAGCGTATCCGGATCCACCGCCATGGACATGAACGGCACCATAGTCCGCTCGTGGTGATCGTTTTCGAGATACTGGCGCAGGAAAGCCGTAGCGCGCAAAAAAATCCGGCCAAAAAGGCGATAACACTGGATCATCATATCCGTCCAGTTACGCCCCTTCACCTGCCGCTCGCCAATTGTCGTCGTCACCGGACTCAAACGCTCGAAAAACTGCGGTGGCTCAGAGAAAAAATCCACCACTTCTTCCGGGTCGTCATTGCCCAGTTTCGCCTCGAGCACCCGCTCGATGTCAATGCGCGAGCCAGCCAGATAAGTATAACTGTGATAAACGGGATGAAAGCGATTCAACAAAAGAATCCACTCCTCCTTATCGCCAAATTATACGATTGCCGCGCGTCCCGCCCCCGGCAAACAAAAAACAAAACAGCAAGAAACGTTCCCCCTTCCGCCTCACTGCTCCAGGAGCCAGCTGCAAAAGAAACTCCCGCAACAATACGTCTCCAACCCGATGGACTCTATCATCAGAACTCCCCTTTTGTCAAGCATTCGCACATTGCCCAAGCGCAAAGCCTGTGCCGATTCCCATCCGCGCCCCTAAGAATCACCATATAACTCTGATATTCAAAGTCTTAAGTCGCCAGTCCAGCCGAGCCTCTCCCGCCTATCGAAAAGCAGACATTCCCGGCTCACAACCCCGGAGAAAGTGTAACTCCTCTTATATCAATGCGACAAGAAACTATCTGGAAATCCCGATTTGTGGGCGATTTCACGATTCCCGGAACAGGCATCCCGCATCCCGGAAAAAGATTGGAAGAATTATCCAGACATCTGATTTGCAAGAGGTTAAAAGAAGAATGGAACCGGGCGCGCGTGAAGCGGGCCTCAGACCGGTTGGCCACTTTGGCTTAACAGCCGCCCCACCTGTTCCCAACTGCGCAACAGCATATAGTGGTAGTTTTCCTCAAAATAGTTCCCGAAACTGACCCGGAAACACCCCAGCGCTTCCGCCCGGCGCCCCAGCGCCCGATACGCGCATCCCCGGAAATAATGCAGATAAAAATCGTCCGGACCCGCGGGCGCCAGATTTCCCAGCACCGCCAGCGCCAGTTCCGGTTCCCCGCTGCGCGTCAGACACTGGGCCAGAAAACTCTTCGCCGGCACATGCTGCGGCTCGGCCTCCACCAGGCGCGCCATCTCCACGCGCGCCTCGCGCCAGCGGTTCAAATCCCCCAGCGCCCAGGCCCGCAAGAGGCGCAGGTGCCCGGCCGGTTGCGGCTGACGGGCCAGTTCGGCATCCAGCCAGCCGAGCGCCTCGTCCGAATGCCAATCGAGCAAGGCCTGCTCGATTTCCGCTTCGGTGACCTTCGCCTCTTTATCCCCCGGTTGCGATGGGGAATCCTCTTCCCTTTTCTCAACGCCTTCACCCGCGCGATCTTGCAGAAATCGGTCCAGAGCCATCGCGCCCAGCGACAGATAGAGCGACTGCGTCGAGAGCGGACACCCGGCAGTCTGCGCGGAAATCCGCGCCGTGGCTTCCCATTGTTTCAGCGCCTCGTCGAAGCGTCCATTCTCGAAAAGCGCCAGCGCATACAGATTAGCCACCACGGCATTCTTCGGTTCGCTCGCCGCCAGATTCCGCAGGTCGTCCAGCACCCGGTCGAACTCCCCCGCGACCATCCACGCCACGGCGATCTGCGTTCGAACCACCAGCGGAGCCAACCCCGCCGCGCCCGCACGCCGCCAGGCCGCCTCGCTCGCCTCCGCCATCCCGGCATCGCGCAAGACCTCGCCCACATCGCGCCAGAACTCGAAAGGTTTCGCTCCCCTGGGAAGGGTCAACGAGATGTCCGCGCCCTCTCCGAACACCGCCAGCAGGGCGCGCGCCCCGTCCACTTTCCGGTTCGCCAATGCGCAGCGCGCCTCGGTCAAGAGTTCCCGCAAATCGCCTGTGGACATGAAACAAAACCTTTCCTCATAAAAACCCGACACACGAACACCGGGATAGACATCTTCAGAAAAATTTCAGGGACGGTTTATACGAAAAATACCCGGTTCGCCCCCGAGGACAGGAACTCCTCGTCGTCTAGTCGAGAGGAGATTCCCAAGTCTCATGGGTTTATTCCAGATCTCCCCCCATCCGTCATTCCCGCGCAAGCGGGAACCCAGATCCGGGACACTCTGTTTTGATTCCTCCGGGCCATGAATAACTTCCTTGCCTCGGGTTCGTACTCCTCTGGGTCCCCGCTTTCGCGGGGATGACGGAGAAAAGGTTTCCGTTTTCCTCAAACAAAAAAACGGCAAACTAGGCAATGAGGAGTTCCTGCCCACGAGGCGCCACGCCGCTTTTTCCGGCGTGGACAATCCCCTTTTACGCCGGGTCGGCGTAAATCCGGAAGTCTATCCTCGGGAAAATGTTGTACCGGTTCTCCAGATCCGACAAGAAAGATTCCTGGCGCGTTCCGGTTTCGATCAAGCGGCACAGCTCATGAAAATTCCAGAGGTGCTCCTTGGTCCGGCGCACCGCATATTCGACCGTCGTACCCGTCTTCATGATAAACGCCCAGTCGCTGCTCTGAGCCAGCATCAACTCGCGCGCGGCCTGGTTCAACAGACGCACCCGTCCATCCGATTGTTCCCACCGGCACCGGTTCGCCAACGCGATCATGCGCGCGGTCGCCTGGTGCAAATGGCGGTAGATCCAGTCGTTGCTCCCCTCGAGCCACACCTCGCAATACCCCTTGCTTCCCCACGAGGAGAAGGAAGGCGTCGCCACCTGATTCGTCGGGAAACGGTCCAGATATTCCGACGGCGTGACAAGTTCCAGCGCGTCCGAGTCGTAGTGAATCTTGCGGAAAAGCGATTCCAGGAAAAGCGGGCCTTCGTACCACCAATGCCCGAACAGTTCGGCATCGTATGGAGACACGATCAGGGGCAGGCGATCCATGCGCGATGCCAGATACTCGAACTGACGCTCGCGATTGAACATGAAATTCGCGGCGTGCGTATGCACCCGCTCGGCCGCTACTGAGGGCCGGTACGGCTGCTTGTGCGCCAGTTCGCAGGGATTCCCCGTGATCCGGTGGTACTTGATCCCCGTGCTGATCCGCATTCCACTCTCGTGGATGTAAGGCCCGATGTAATCCTGTTCCAGATCGTACCCGATATCGCGGTAAAACTCGCGGTAGTCGAAATCCCCCGGATACCCCTCGTTGGCGCTCCAGACCGACTTCGAGGACTCGACATCGCGCCCAAAAGCCGCCACTCCCGAGTGGCAATAGATCGGCGCATGGACCCCATAGACCGGCAGCCGATCCGCATACAGCAGGCCGTGTGTGTCCACAAAGAAGTACCGGATCCCCTGCTCGCGCAACGCCATGTCGAGACCCGGGAAATAGCCGCACTCGGCGTTCCAGATGCCCCGGGGGGGACAGCCGAAATGCTCGACATACGTCTGCCGCGCGACAGCCAGCTGGGCGCGCACCGCGTTGGGGAAATCTTCCAGCAGGGGCATGAACACATGGGTGGCGCTGCACGTGATGATCTCCAGAACGCCTTCGTTCTGGAAATTCGCGAATGCGCGCAACAGGTCGCCCTGATAATGATCCCGAAAAATCCGCAGCGCTTCCTGAAAGCGATCCTGGTACATACAGGCCGCTTCATGAAACTCCGGCTGGTACTGGCGCGTGCGGTGCACTTCCTTCTCCGCCAGTTCGAGAAGCGCTTCCAGGTGACGCAGGTAGCGCCGCTGAAGGAGGTTGTCGGCCAGCATCGAAGCCAGAGGCGGAGTGATGGACATCGTCAGGCGAAACGAGATTCCCTCGTCCACCAGTCGTTCCATCATCGCAATCAACGGGATATACGTCTCGGTGATCGCTTCATAAAGCCAGTGCTCCTCGAGCATATATTCATGCTCGGGATGCCGCACAAAGGGCAAATGCGCGTGAAGAACCAGACACAAATAACCGGAGGGATTCGCTTTCGGCATGCACCCTTCTCCCAGGCGGTCGGTACCGCCAGACAATACTCCAAGTGTCAGGTTTTTTGATCGCGCATGCAAGCACAAACTCACGTCTCGCATCTTCGAGAAAACACGCGAATTGCCTCATAATTAATGTTACCGAAGCCTGGCCTCAATTCGGGGTGGGGGTGGTGTGGACTGGGATGGTTGACTCAAAATGGGTGTTACCGACATCCAGGGAGAGTCCGCCATGGGAGAAAACATGAGTTACCCCTCGCGTCAGGAGTATTTTCGCACCCAGGGACCCCGTTACCGCAAGGCGTCGCGGAGCGAGAAAGGCCGAATTCTCGACGAGGCATGCGCCCTCTTCGGCCTGCACCGCAAGTCCACAATCCGAGCCTTGAATTCGCCGGGCAAACGCCCCGTCGGCAAGGCCGGACGCCCCCCGCTCTACCGCGACAAGACCCTGCTCAAGGTCCTCAAGACGATCTGGCTGGCGGCGGGCCAGCCCTGTTCGAAGCGGCTGGCGGCGCTCCTGCCCGCCTGGCTGCCTCATTTCGAACGCCGCTACGGAGCGCTCGATGCGGGGGTTCGACGCGACCTTGAACGGATCAGTCCGGCCACGATCGACCGGCTCCTGGCCCCCGTTCGCGCGAACAAGGGACGCAGTGGGACCTGCTCGAGCGCCCGCCTGCAGGGACAGATCCCCATCCGCACCCGCTTCCAGGAGGTGGACGGGCCCGGCTGGATCGAGGCCGACACCGTGGCCCACTGCGGCCAGTCGCTCGCGGGCGCGTTCGTGTGGAGCCTGACGCTGACCGACATCTGGAGCGGCTGGACCGAGAACCGCGCCGTGTGGAACAAGGACCACCGCCAGATTGTGGCGCGCGTGCGCGAGATCGAGCAGACCCTGCCGTTCGATCTGCTCGGATTCGACAGCGACAACGGCTCGGAGTTCATCACCCACGCGCTCGTGCGCTTCCTGCGCGAGCGCCCCGTACCGGTCGAATTCACCCGCAGCCGCCCCTACCACAAGAACGACAACGCCCACGTCGAGCAGCGCCAGTGGACCCACGTGCGTCAACTCTTCGGCTACGACCGGTTCGAGGACAAGCGCCTCGCGGCGGCCCTCAACGACCTGTATGCCCACGAATGGCGTTCGCTGCAAAACTTCTTCCTGCCCACGGTGCGCCTGGTCTCGAAGAGCCGCGAGGGCGGCCGCCTCGTGCGCCACCACAGCGCCCCGGCCACTCCTTACGCCCGCCTGATCGGGAGCGGACACCTGAGCGAGGAGGAAAAACAGCAACTGCGCCGCGAGTACGAAAGCCTCGATCCCTTCGCCCTGCGCCAGGCGATCGAACGCAAACTGAAAGAGATCCTGCGCCAGGCGCAGGCTGCCCCTCAAAAGGAACGCGCTAAACGCTCACAATCCGTCCGTGCGGCGTGACGCAATCCCCGGCGTGCCAGCCAGCCAAAGGCAAGCGCCCGGTTAAAATACTTGAGAAAGGAACCCATACAAGTCCACAATGGTCCAGTCCGGAAGCCGGCCTGCTACCCGGACCCAAGGGCAAGCGCGGGGCGCGCATTTCCCCAAACCGCGTCCCGCCGTCTGTCCGAAAAGGGACAAATTATGCGGCCTCATACCCCCGCCTTCGGTAACATTTTATTTTGAGGCAACAGGCACGCACCACCCGGAATCCCCCGGCCATCCGTCTCCAGCAAGAACAGAAAATCCGGAGCCGAATCTTACCTTTTCTTGACAATCCGGGGTTAATCGTGAAAGGATTTATCCCATTCGAGGCAGCAAACGCGCCGGGACATAGCAAAACGTCCCGCGCGCCTTCAATTCCCGAATGCGAACCACACAAAGGCGCGCCAGACCCGGTAGAATCAAGATTCTTTCCACCTTCTGCGGCGAAACGAAAGGGGCCGGAACATGACGGATCTCAATGTGCAGGAAATCCTCAACAAAGTACGCGAAAACAAAGAACTCCTCGAACGCAAGAGCGAAGAGCTCGACCGGACTCTGGACGAGATGAACAATCTGCAAATGAAAATCGGCGAAATGGAACAGGAACTGACCGCCCTGCGCGAGGAAGTCGCGCAATCCGATTCCCTGCGGGAAGAACTGGCGCTCGTGCGCCAACACATCGTCGAGAAAGACAATGCCATTCAGGATCTGCTCATGCAGAACGCCGACCTGCAGGAAAAAGTGGCGGAAACCGAAAACCGGATCAAGCAGCAAATGGTTGAATCGAAAGACAAGGAAGCCCTCGTCGAAGAACTCAAAAATCTGCTCGGTTAACCCCTGTAAAAAGCGATCCGGGCGAAGCGGAACTTCACCCGGACCCAAACTCACAGCGCTTATTCAGAACACCCGGTTCGGACGTTTTCCGAAACCGGGTGTTTTCTTCTTTCGGACTCTCAGAAAACCGGTTCCGACACTTCCGGCGTACGGGACGAGTCGTTGATCACCTTCAAGCCCCCCATTCCCGCCTTGCTGGCCGTAGTCGGCGCCTTCGGCTGGATGCCCAGACGGAAATCCATCTCGTTGCTCGAAGCGTCATTGTTATCCGACTCGTAAATGTCATTGCTGAAACCGACGCTGAACACCAGCAGGGCGTCGTGCAGGTCGCGCGAGAACCCGAAGCGCAATTTACGGAAACCGCTGATGCGCGAATTCCAGTCGCTTGACACTTCCGACGTCCATTTCGGTCCCACACGCCCACCCAGCACCGTCCGGACGGTTGTTTCATTCTCGTCCTCGGTGTAGCGGTCGTAATCGTCATCGCTTTCATTGTCGTTCGACTGATCCAACTGTTCGTAATACTGCGCGCCAAGTCGCGCCCACCACAGCCCGCTCGCCGGGCGATAGTTCGTGGAGGCCCGCCAGCCCAACGCCGAGTCCGTGTACTGCAACGGATCGCTCGGATCGTAAATCTGCGTTTCATACACGCCGGTACTCCCCGAAAACGACAACCGCTGGTCCGCCGAACTCCAGGAGCCCGACACGACATTGGCGCCCACAGGTTCGTTCGCATACAACTCGCTGGAGCTGAGCAGATTGCGGTAGGAACGCAACGCCAGCTGCAAGCGGGGAGTCGCCACATAATACCGCAACACCGCGTCAATGTTGTGCTCGCGCAGGCGGAAATTGTACAAGTCGTCGCGCACGAAACGATCACCCATGCTCGCATACCACTCACCCAGCGAATCTTCCGTCGTTTCGCGGAACCGGTGCGTCAGGTCGAATGTCAACGCGCCGCTGAACCGGTGTTGCAGGCGCAGCATGGTGTCTCCATACGCAAAACCGTCCGACACGTCATCCTTCAGGTTGTAGCGTTCCTTGCCGATCAGGAACGTTTCCGGCCCTACGAACGTCAAACCGCCGTCGTGGTCGTCCAGGGTCAGGGGATCCTCGGGTGTCGCCTCGAAATCGTAGCCGAACTCATCATCCTCGCGTGCGGCCATTCCCACCCCCGCCCCGACACGCGCCAGCAACGTCGTGCGCTTGGCAATACGCCAGCGCCCCATCATCGCCTGGTACCAGTCCACACCCCGCACCATCGCGTCGTCATCGGAACTGACCGAGTTCAGGCCCTTGTCGAGGTTGTTGAAAATGTTCAAGTCCGTGTAGTAATAGAAGGGCAGATTCCACATCTTCAACCACGTGGTAGCCGCCGTGATCTGCGGCGCGCGCAGACTCGCGCTTCCCCAGCGGTTCGTGGGAATTCCCTCGTCGTCGCGATCCGAAATCTCCTTGTCCGGCTCTTCGTCGAAATCCCGGTCGTTATCCGACGGGCTGGAATAATTGCTGATCCGGTCGCGCCCGACCCGATCCTTGACCTCGAAGAGAATCCGCGCGACATAGTATTCACGCGTCAGCGTCAGAGCCGTACGCGCCCGCCGCTCCATCACGCGCTGGCGTTCATTGTCGCTGAATATATCGAGCACGTCGTCAAAGATTTCCGCATCGTTGAGCCAGTCCACATTGGCCGTCCACACCAGCCCCTCGGCCAGTTCCGAACGGTGCAAAATGCTCACATAATCGCGCACCATGTCCTCTTCGCCCTCGACCTCGCGATTGCTGTCGTTCAAACTATAGACATTGATTTTTCCGCGATGGCGATCGTTGAGGAAATTGTACTCGTAGTCGAACCCTTCTCCCGGTCCGCGCTCGGACAGATAGTCCACAAACAGCGCCAACCGCCCCTCATTCACGGTCTCCATTTTCTTGTCGTTGTTCAGGGAGGGCTTACGCAATTCGTGACGGAAAACATACCCCAACCGGCCATAGGCGCCGATGCGGGAGTTGTAACCCGCCCGGACAAACCACGGCGATCCCTCGCGCAGCGACTTGGAATAGAACGGCAGATAGAACACCGGCACGCCGCGCACATAGACCGTCGCGCCGCGCATCATGAGTTTTTCTTCCTTGAAGACCACGATTTCCCGCGCGCGAATCATGTAGTGCGGCACAGCGAACTCGCACCCGGTAAACTCGACTTTGCGGAAAATGGACTCCGTCTCGTTCAGCCGCTCGAACGCCGGGCCTTCCAGTGATTCCTCGCCATAGGGTGTCAAACGGAAATCCGCATATTGCCCTGTCACCCCGGCAGCAGAACCCGTCTGTTTGACGAAGTCGTACACGACTTCCTTGGCATGCACGACTCCCTCACCCCGGGTCAGGACGACATTCCCCTTGGCCCGAACCTTCTTCTGGACCAGATTGATCTCCATCTCATCCGCTTCCAGCTGGAGTTTCTGGCCCCCCACCATATAGGACACCCGCGTGCGGCTTTTCGAGTAAGCCGTGTTGGTCTGTTCGTCGTAATCCAGATAGTCTTTCTTGTTGAGGGCCTCGATACTCAAGCCTTCGGCCAGTTCCTTGGGCACCCCGGCCTCGATGGGCGTAATCGTCTTTGCGCCCGCGTTTTCAGCCGCGGGCGTCACAGCCTGCGTCTCGGACGTAACGGGTTCCTCGGGCGCCTGCGCTCCCGCCTGCGCCCCCAGCGCCCACACCACGATCAGAATTCCCAGAAACGAAAGAAAACGCGCCCGCCGCCCGGAGAACATCCGGGGAACGGGGACTGCCGTCAAGGGCTGCACTCCCAACCTCCACAGTTCCAGATTCTGCGAACCCCGCTTACACGGAGTCACCCGTCCAGACCCGAAAAAATCCATCATATTTTTCATCATCTACACTGCAACCTGCCATCCATCAAGAACTGTGTCCGGGCTGCAACGATGCAGCGATGATATCTCTGTTCGAATCTCGCAAAACATTCGCCAGAAACGCTTTACCGATGGACCACCCGGTGGAGCAAGTAAGCACCGATCCCCGACAACAACACGATCGGCAGGAACATGAAAAAGGGACCCAACACAAGAGAACCGGAACGGGTCAAATGCTCACCGCTATATAGAAACCCATAAAAAACCAGCAGAAGTCCGAAGGCCACGCTGATTCCGACCGACTTCCCTGACGGTCGAATATAAATCGCCAAGGGGACGCCAATCAAGACAAAAGCGAAGCAGGCCAAAGAAATCGAAATCCGCTGGCAGGTCGCCGCTTCCATCGCGTAAATATCGCGTTGATCAGGCCAAGGCTTTTCACCTTTCGGCTTCGGTGGCTTATCCTTCAACTTTTCCTGCTTATAGGCGATTTCGTCCCTCATATCCGTCAGCGTCAAGCCCAGAATCCGGTCGTCAATCTCGTCGCTCGAACGCCCGATCCCCTCCCCTCCCGTCATGACGGACTGTTTGAGCGAATCGAAATGGAACACATAATAGTCTGGATCGTTACGATCGCCCATGAAATGGATCGTCCCATCCTGTAATTCCAGCATCGCCTTGCCAGAGACCTCATCGTTATAGAGATCCCCCGTATCAGCGAGAATCAGGGTTTTCACCAACTGATCGGGCTGCGAAAAGGACTCCTTGACCTTCTCCGCTGAACTCTTTTTGGGTTGGACCTTGGCGGCTGCGGCACCCAAACCCAGCATGGCCGGGGAAGGCGGTTCCTTCATCATCTGCGTGACGCGCGTTAATCCCTGGATCGTGGTGTCCGAGATTTTATTGTTTGTCTTCTTGGGTGTGGAGGGAATTTTACCCTCACCGGCGGCCTCTTTCTGCGTCAAACCGAACGGATCGCCTCCCTCCATACACATGTACACGTTCTTCAGATGCTTCGTCTCCGGGTCGCGCTCCTTGAAATAGAAGACCACGTCCTGCTTTTCGACGCTGAAGCGGTCCTCGAAACGGCCCGGCTCGATGGCATCCACAATGCCCATCGTGGCCGAGTCGAGAAGCGAATAAATCTTGTCCATCATCCAGGGGGCAAAATAAAGAGAGTTCAACAAGATCACGCCCGCCGTCAGGCAGCCGAACAGCAGAACCGGAATAAAGGTGCGAAACAGGTTTACGCCGTGCGTCCGGAACGCCTTGACCTCACTGTCCACCGTCAGGCGCCCAATGCCCAGAAGCGTTCCGATCAGAAGCGACATGGGAAGCGTCAGCGTCAACAGGGTCGGCATCAGGCATCCCAGCGCTTTGAGCGACGCCTGCGCCGACAGGGCGCCGGCGATCGAGTCCGACTCGGTGAACACCGTGCGAACCAACAACAGAAAGGTCAGAATCGCCATGGACATGACCGTCGGCCACAGAACCTCGCGAAATACGTACCGCTGTAAAATTCCCAACACACACCTCCCGCGCCTTACGGCTTCCGGACGCATCCGTTTACTTTCCGGTCAGCCACTCTTCTTGTCAAGCCCATTCCCCCTTTACGCCGCGCGATCCATGCGACGCGCGCGACATCTTACCGCAACTGACACCAAAATCAAAACGAAAAGGCTTTCCTGTTCCTTTGCGCCCGGTTTCATGGTAGAAAAGACTTCTGACGGAACCTCGGTATCCGTTTTCCTCGATTCGAACGCCTTTGGAACAGGACTGACATGGCCCAGAAACCCAAGCCCATGACCACCTCCCTCTGGGACTTTCCTTCCCAGCAATACGGGGACGAGACTCAGGGAGACAAAGACTACCGGGGCGCCACACCGGCCTACATTCTCTGGAATCTGCTGCAACGCTACACGAAACCCAAGGATCTGGTGGTGGACCCCATGGCGGGCAGCGGCACCACCCTCGATGTCGCGCGCGAACTCGGGCGGCGAGCCCTGGGCTACGACCTGAACGTCACGCGCCCTGACATTTTCCGCTGCGACGCGCGGAAACTGCCCCTCGAAGACGAAAAGGCCGACTTCGTCTTTATTGATCCCCCCTACTCGACGCACCTGACTTACAGTGGCGACGAACGTTGCGTTGGCGAACTCGACGCGCAGGATGGCGCCTACTACCGGGGAATGGAACAAGTCATCGGAGAAATCAACCGCATCCTGCGTCCCGACCGTTATATGGCGCTCTTCGTTTCGGATTCCTTCAAAAAGGGACAGCCCTTTCAGCCCATCGGCTTTGAACTCTTCGCTCTCCTTCGCCGACACTTCGAGCCGGTGGACATCGTCGCTGTCGTGCGCAACAACCGTACCCTGCTGCGCAACCATTGGCACACGGCCGCGCTCGAGGGGAACTATTATTTGCGCGGGTTCAATTACTTGTTCATCCTGAAAAAACCGGGCGGACGTCCCGACGCCCAGCGTCAAAGCGCCATCCAGGACCAGATGAACCTCCTGGCGCAGGAAAATACCCCCGCCCGAACGTCTCCGGAAAAACCCCTCCCCCGGAAACATTACGAGACCCACTCGCAACGGCGCACGGGAGGCAACCCTCAAAAACCCCATCCGGGCAAAATCAAGGAGAAGAAACACGACTCCTGACCCCGACACGGATACGAAAACGACCGGTTACCGGGACATTGCAAAGCAGCTCGCCTTGATTTTCTCGGTTGTCAGCCGCACATCGTTCTCAAACTCGAAGAGCATCATCTCGGTCATATTCAAGGCGTCGAGCATGGCGTGACGCAATTCTTCGTCGTTGTCGTAGGGCAAGAGGCTGAATCCCAGTTTGCGCGTCAACAGGTTCGATATGTAGGTCACCACAACCGACTCGTGTCGCTGTTCGATGTCATAGCGGTCGTTGTGCAGGCGCACAACCGTCTGGAAACTTCCCGGATAATTCCACTTTTCGAGCAGCCGCGCCCCGAGGTCATTGTGCCGCATGGCGAAAACCCGCCGGATCACCCCCTCGCTGACCGCGTTGGGGCTTTTCCACAATTTCTTCTTCTCGCCCTCACAAGCCAGGTGAACAATCAGCAGTTTGCCAATGTCGTGCAGAAGGCCCATCATAAAATAGTCGGAGCTCTCGGGGATCTGGAGCCGTTGGGCGATCATTTCGTTCGCGTAGGCGGTCGTGATGCTGTGAAGCCACAGCTGGCGCATGATGTCCAGCATGTGGCGATGCTCGGTGCGGAACAGATTCTGAGAGATGACGGCCTGGATAATGTTGCGGGTCTCGCGCAGCCCGAGACGGCTCACGGCCTGCTGAAGATTTTTGATGCGTTCGAGACCGGCATAGATCGGGGAATTGGCCACCTGGAGAATGCGCGAGGCCATCCCCTGCTCCGTCTCGACGATCTCGGCGATGGCTGCGAAACTCTGCTGATCGTCATCAATCACTTCGCGTACCCGCATGGCCACTTCGGGCAGGATCGGCAGCGAGATGTTCGGATTCTCGATCAGATTGGTCAGCGCTATGGAAATTTCCATGACACACGCGACTTTTTCCGTCTCCTCCATCGCGTTGCCCAACCGCCCCGCCGCCGGCGCTCCGGCTCGGCTGGGCGGCCTTTGCTGCGGGGAAGCGGAGGAAGCCTGACGCGAAACGCTTTGATTGAGCAATTGCCGGACTTTCTCCGGATCGATCGTGCCGGGGAAGATTGCGCTGGGCGCGACTTCGTTGACGAGGGCGTTGGTGCTGATTTCGAGCGGTGCGGTCTCGATCACCACGCGCAGCATGGTCGGCAGATATCGGTGCGCCTGCGCCAGAAAAGTCAAGCCGGATGACTTGCCAAGATTCGACTCAGCGATGACCATGTCGAAGGGCTGTTCCTTCAGACGAAGAATCGCATTGTCCACACCCGAAGCGGCCACCGCCGTCACGTCATACTTAATGAGCGAGTTGGCGATACGGCGAGCTTCGTTTTCGTCCCCGCACAGAATCAGAACCTTGGGGGTGTCATCCGCTTTTCCCGACGCCATCCTGTCATTTCCTGTCTCGATAGTTTCTGCCCACCAGAACGGTACTTGAACCACCCATCAATTGTCAAGCAACCTCGCGTGCCGCGCATCTCTTCAAACCGTGATCGGGTATGGCAAGAATCCCGATACCGGAAGGTCCAGTATCGGGATTCTGATGAATCGGGTCACTATTCGGACTCCTTCCCCCTGCGGGGAGAGAGACGAGAAGCGTCAGCGTGGCTGTTTGACTCAGCGCTGACGGGCGGCGTTGGCCTGACGCATCTCACGCATGCGCTGAGCGCGGCTCTTGCTCTTTTCCGCCTCTTCTTCGGTGATGATCTTGATTTCGCGATCCACAAACTCGACAACCGCCATCATGGCGCCGTCACCCATCCGGGGGCCGGCCTTGACCACGCGCAGGTACCCGCCGTTGCGGTCCTTGAAACGCGGTCCCAACTCCTCGAACAGACGGTGGACGATGTCTTTGTGCTGGAGGTACGCGAAAGCGCGGCGACGCGAAGCCTGGCTGCCTTCCCGCCCCAGCGTGATCATCTCTTCCGTGAAACGGCGCACTTCAGCGGCGCGCGTCTCAGTCGTGCGAACTTTTTCGTGGCGCAGAAGCGCCTCAACGAGATTGCGAAGCAGAGCCTTGCGGGGTCCCCAGGGCATTCCGAGGCGGCCAGTGTGTTTGCGATGTCTCATGTCTCTAATTCCTACGTTCGGGATATCCGTTTATCGTCCGCGCCAGGCGTCCGGCGCCGGGGCGTACCCGGCAAAAGGACCGCAGGGCGCGGTCCACTTGCCTCATTATTTTTCCTTGCTCTGGACGGGCATGCCGTCCTCGCCGATCCGCATATTGAAGGTCAAGTCCATCTCCTTGAGAATGTTCTTGATCTCGGAGAGCGACTTGCGCCCGAAATTGCGGTACTTGAGCATTTCGGACTCGCTCTTCTGAACCAAATCGCGAATGGTCTTGATTCCCGCGGCTTCCAGGCAGTTGAAGGAACGCACGGAAAGTTCCAGTTCTTCGATGCTGCGGTCGAGTTTCTCACGCATTTCGTCGAGCGGCGAGACTTCCGGCCCGGCCATTTCGGCTTCCATGACGGCGGCCTTTTCGTCCTCGGCGCGGATGAACATCGCCAGATGCTCGCGCAGAATCCGAGCGGCGGCAGAGACGCACTCTTCCGGAGAGACCGTCCCGTCGGTCGTGACTTCGAGGAGCAGACGGTCGTAGTCGGTCCGCTGACCCACACGCGCATCCTCAACGCCAATCTTGACGTTCATCACGGGCGAGAAGGACGCGTCAAGCGGGATGATTCCGATGTCGTCCACTTCATCGTCTTCCTTGCTGGCGGGCACATAGCCGTGGCCGAGGGAGACGTGCAACTCGAAGCGGACTTCCGCACCCTGCCCCAGTGTCGCGATGGGCTGGGTGGGGTTGAGGATCTCGACGAGGTCGTTGGGCTGGAAATCGCCCGCGGTGATCGCCTTCGGGCCTTTAGCCTCGAGCACCAGATTGGTGTCCGTCACTCCCGGCTGAAGACGCAGGTGAATCTGCTTCAGGTTCAGGATGATATCCGAGACGTCTTCCTTGCAACCGGGGATCATTTCGTATTCGTGGGTGACCCCATCGAATCGCAAGGCGGTGATCGCTGCCCCCTGGATGGAGCTCAGCAGAATGCGGCGCAGAGAGTTACCGACGGTCATTGCAAAGCCACGCTCGAACGGCTCTGCGGTAAAACGAGCATACGAATCGGTTCTCGTCTCGCTCTCACACTGCAAAGCCCGGGGCATGATCAAGGTTTTGAAGTCCATGTAAAAGGAACCTCCCTTTCTTACGCTCAAGAGCGCTTGACGCCGATGCCGACGGGATTCCCCGATCAGGGAGAACCCGGCAGGCCCGGACGCCGGCTCCGGACGTTACTTGCTATAGAGTTCGACGATCATCTGTTCACTCAGATCCATCGGGATCTGGTCGCGGTCCGGCACGCGGATCATCTGGCCCTGTTTCAGGTCCGGATTCCACTCGAGCCACGTCAGGCGCCCGAGGGTGTTCGCGTAATCCAAAGCCGCCTGAACAGACGGGTGTTCAAGCATTTTGGGTTTGACGGTGACGACTTCGCCCGGCCGCACCTGATAGGAGGGGCGGTTGACCTTGCGGCTGTTGACCAGAATGTTGCCGTGGGTCACCAGCTGGCGCGCTTCGGCGCGCGAGGCGGCGAAGCCGAGACGATAGACGATGTTGTCGAGTCGTTTTTCCAGGATCTGGATGAGCAACGTACCCGTCACGCCCTGCATCTTGTCGGCCATCTGGAAGTAGCGGCGGAACTGCCGCTCCAACACACCGTAGCTGCGTTTGGCTTCCTGTTTGGCGCGCAGCTGCAAGCCGTAGGTCGAGGTTTTGCCTCGGCGCATCCCGCTTCCTGTGGCGCCCGGGGGATAGCTCTTTTTGCTCAAGGCGCACTTCGCGGAGTTACAGCGGGTGCCTTTGAGGTTGAGTTTTTTGCCTTCACGCCGGCAGAGGCGGCACACAGCTTCGGTGTATCGTGCCACGTTTTACTCCTCCTGTTATCCGAGAGCCCTTTTCTTCGGGCCGTTGTTTCTACTTTTGAGCCAATCGCGCGCCGCCGGAATCAGACACGCCGTTTCTTGGGCGGGCGACATCCGTTATGGGGCAGAGGCGTGACGTCGCGGATCATCTTGACACGCAGGCCGATGTTCTGCAAGGCGCGGATGGCGGACTCGCGGCCGCTGCCCGGTCCCTTGACTTCCACATCCACGGAGAGCAGTCCATTGTCCATGGCCTTGCGCCCGCATTGTTCGGCGGCCATCTGAGCGGCAAAGGGCGTGCTCTTGCGCGAGCCCTTAAAGCCAACCATACCCCCACTGGCCCACGACACCGTGCTGCCAGCCTTGTCACAGATGGAGATGATCGTGTTGTTGAAGGTTGCGTGGATATGCACGATTCCTTCCGGGATATTCTTTTTGATCTTGCGGGGGCCAGCTTTTCTCTTAGCCATAGTTCCTTTTCCTGTGTCTCTGCATCAAAATAGACGGCGCTTCTCAGAGACGCCGACCGGTTGGAGCGCGTTGCTCTCCTCGGGCCGACTCGGCGCGCATTGGAGCCGAGTCCGGATGCGCGGTTTACTTCTTCAACGCCGATCCGTGCGGGCCTTTGCGGGTGCGGGCATTCGTCTTGGTGCGCTGCCCACGGCACGGCAGACCGCGGCGGTGACGCAACCCGCGGTAACAACCAATATCCATGAGGCGCTTGACGTTCTGCGAGATTTCCCGGCGCAGATCGCCCTCGACATTGTAGCTGGCCTGGATTTCCGCCGCAATACGCGTGACTTCTTCCTCGCTCAGGTCACGCGTGCGCGTGTCGACGCTGATGCCCGTGGTGGCGAGAATTTTGCGCGAAGTCGTCAGACCGATCCCGAAGATGTAGGTCAACGAAATTTCGATGCGCTTGTCGCGCGGAATGTCAACACCTGCGATACGAGCCAAAATGCTTCCTCCTATGCCCCTCCTGCGGGGTCTTATCCTTGACGCTGTTTGTGACGGGGGTTTTCACAGATCACCCGGTTAATGCCACGCCGACGGATGATCTTGCATTTATTGCACCGTTTTTTGATTGAAGAACGCACTTTCATTTGATCTTACTCCTCTCGCGCCGGAATTCAAACCGCCATTCCGGATTATTTGAATCGGTAGGTGATGCGGCCACGAGCCAAATCGTAAGGGGTCAACTCGACCTTGACGCGGTCCCCCTGGAGGATTCGGATAAAATGTACCCGCATTTTGCCTGAGATGGTGGCCAACACCACGTGGCCATTATCCAGTTCTACTCGGAACATGGCGTTGGGCAGAAGTTCCACAACCTTGCCCTCGACTTCTATTTTGCCTTCTTTCGCCATGTACGTTTCGCCTTACACCGTCAGAATTTCCGCCCCATTTGCGGTCAGGGCGACTGTGTGTTCAAAGTGGGCCGAGGGTTTGTGATCCGCCGTGATGACCGTCCACTCGTCCTCGAGAACCTGCGTTCTCCAATCGCCCAGATTGACCATGGGTTCGATCGCCAGAACCATTCCCTCGCGCAACCGGACTCCCCGTCCCGCCGGGCCGTGGTTGGGAATCCGCGGCTCTTCGTGCAGATCCCGCCCAATTCCATGCCCCGTGTATTCCCGCACAACCGACAGTCCAAAACTCTCGACATAGGACTGGATCGCGTAGGAAACATCTCCCAGACGCGCCCCGGGACGACAGGCCTCGATCCCGATTTCCAGCGAGCGCCGTGTGATCTCAATCAGACGGTGGGTTTCGGCGCTGGCTTCGCCCACTGCAACCGTCACGGCCGTATCCGAATGGAACCCGTAGTGGAAGAGGCCGACGTCAATACTGACGAGATCGCCATCGTGCAGGCGGCGTTTGGCGCTGGGAATGCCGTGCACGATTTCTTCATTGATTGAGGCGCAGATCGTGGCGGGATAGGCGCGGCGTCCAGCGCCATACCCGAGGAAGGAAGGTTTCGCTCCATACTCTTCGATCATGGCCTGAGCGGCCTTGTCAAGATCGAGAGTCGTGATGCCGGGACGAACCATCGCGACCAGAGCCTCGCGGACTTCAGCCAGTTCGCGACCGGCCTTCCGCATCAGTTCGATTTCCTCGCGACTTTTAATTATCCCGGCCAAGCGGTCCATTCCGCCCTTGATCATCCTCTTAAACCATCCACTTTCTGCTGAATACCGCTCAGCAGAGAGTCACGTACATCGGCAACACTACCATTTGCCGCAACTCGAATCAAGCACTTCTTCGCGTCATAATAATCGAGCAGCGGCAGGGTCTGACCATCGTACACCGAGAGCCGCTCGCGAAGGGTTTCTTCATTGTCGTCCTTGCGCTGAAGCAAGTCCGAACCGCACTTGTCGCACTTGCCCGCCACCTTCGGCGGCATGAAGTGGATATTGTAGGAGCCGTCGCAACCCGGCTGGGTGCAGAGACGGCGGCCACAGATCCGCTCGACCAGTGTTTCGGAAGGAATCTCCAACACCGCCGCGATATCGATCGCCACGCCCAGTTCGGCCAGGATTTTGTCCAGATATCTAGCCTGCTCGATGTTGCGGGGATAGCCGTCGAAAAGAACCCCGGAACCGGCCTTCTGCAGATCGGCGACTTTTTCCTTCACGATCCCGCCAACCAGTTCATCGGAGACCAGTTTGCCCTCGGCCATGATGGCCTGAGCCTGCTTGCCCAGTTCGGTGCCCTTGCGGACGGCCTCGCGCAACATATCGCCCGTCGAGACGTGGGTCAACTGGAAACGCTCGCAGATCGCTGCGGCCTGCGTGCCTTTACCGGATCCTGGAGGGCCAAAGAGAACACAATTCATGAGAGAAACGCTTGTCCTTTCGTGCTTTATCCGTCCGGCGCCTGGCGTCGGCGGAGACCCGCTCAACCGCGGTCGGAATCCGGTGTGCGGCTCGTCGGAGCAGCGGAACGGACGCGGGAGCGGTAATTCGTCGCTCCCGAGGTGCGGGAGCGGTACTTGAAGCCTTCGTAGTGACGCATGAGGAGCTGCGATTCGATCTGCTTCATCAGGTCGAGCATGACGCCCGCCACGATGATGAGACCCGTTCCACCCACCATGTCCGCATAGTAGGGGTTGATGCCGAACGAGTAGCTGAGCACATCGGGCAGCAGGGCGACCACGACCAGAAAGGTCGCGCCGACACACGTGATGCGAGAGAGCACGTAGTCAATGTAGTCTGAGGTGTTCTTGCCAGGCCGACGGCCCGGAATGAAAGCGCCCACCCGCTTGAGGTTGTCCGCCGTATCCACCGGGTTGAACGTAATGGCCGTGTAGAAGTAGCAGAAGAACACGGTCAGGAAGACGTAGGCCAGGTTGTGGAAGTTGCCCATCTTGAGCAAGTTGAAAATACCCCCGCGTTCGAGGTCGAGCAGGGCGTAGAGGTTGTACTGCGTGGTGCCCTTGCTGAAGAAATCCTGAAGAAGCGGCGCCAGGCCTTCCTGGGTTTCCGTCGCGAAGAGGTTGATGAACATGCTGGGGAACATCAGGATCGAGGAAGCGAAGATCACCGGGATCACACCCGCCGTGTTGATTTTCAGCGGCAGGTAGTTGGCCCCGCCCTGCATCTCACGACGCCCGACAAGGCGACGTGCGTACTGGATCGGAATCTTGCGGCTGGCCTGCTGGAAGAGGATGATCAGGGCGGTAACCGCCACGAACAGAACCGGCACGGCGATGAAACCGATCCACGGCATGTTCCCCACCACGGCCTGCGAGTAGCCCGCCTTGATGTCGCTGGGATACCGGGCCATGATACCGGCGGCGATGATGATCGAAATGCCGTTGCCGATCCCGAACTCGGTGATCTTTTCCCCCAGCCACATGATGAAGCAGGTGCCCGTGGTCATGGCCACCATTGTGGTGAAAATAAAAAGCACGTTGCCCACGCCTTCGATCTTAACGCCCATGCGGATCATCATGATCGCCAAGCCAACGCTCTGGAAGGCGGTCAGGATGACCGTGCCGTAGCGCGTGTACTGGTTGATTTTCTTGCGGCCCGCCTCGCCCTCTTTGGCCACTTTCTCGAGCTGCGGAATCACCACGGTGAGCAGCTGGAGAATAATCGAAGCCGTGATATAGGGCATGATACCGAGGGCGAAGATGGTCATCTGCTTGAAGGCGCCGCCGGAAAACATATCCACCATGTCCAGAATACCGCGGCCCCCGGAAGCGAACATGTCTTCAAGCCGGGCGGCGTCGGTAAAGGGGCACGGCACATGAGCACCGATGCGATAGACCATCAGCAACAAAATCGAAATCGTGATCTTGCGGCGGAGATCCGGAACTTTGAGAATGTTTGCGAGTGAGCCGAGCATGGAACCGTTCATCCTCTGAGCGGGCTGGGTGTACGGTTCTGGATTTCACAGGGACGCGCCCGAGACTCCTGGGCGCGCCGCCGTTGAACCAGACCGCCTTTTACGTCAGGAGCGAGCAACGTCCTCTTCAGTACAGGCGCCACCGGCTTTTTCGATCTTTTCGCGGGCCGCGGCGGAGAAGGCGCTTGCCTTCACATTGAGTTTCTTTTTCAGATCGCCCGTTCCCAGCACCTTGACGCGCTGGGCGTTGCGGCTGACCAGACCGGCGTCAACCAGCGTCTGGAAATCCACCTGCGACCCATCTTCAAAACGATTGAGCTGAGAGACATTGACTTCGAATGTGGGGGTCTGCCACGGCTGGTTCGAGAACCCACGCTTGGGCAGACGGCGCATGAGGGGCGTCTGACCACCTTCGAAACCCTTGCCCTTTTCGGTGCCCGAGCGGGCGGTCGCGCCTTTGTGGCCCTTGCCCGCCTGCTTGCCCGTGCCGGAGCCGGGGCCGCGACCGATGCGCTTGCGCGTCTGGTGGGCGCCCTTGTCGCCATGCAATTCTTCGAGTTTGATCATTATTCCGAAACCTCCATCACTTGAACCAGGTGACGCACACTGGTGACCATTCCCAGGATGCAGGGCGTGGCGTCATGTTCGACTTCGCTCTGCAATTTGCGAAAGCCCAGGGCCTTGATGGTGCGTTTATGGATCTCGCGCTGGTTGTTGACGCTTTTGACCCACTTGAGCCGGATGCGTTTAGACTGTGCCGTCATTTTCTTTCGCCTTTATTTCAAAGTCTCTTTGGAAATTTCGGGATCAGGAATCGCGCTCGGGCGAGGTTTCCTCGTCTTCATAGGTGTCTTCGCCGTTCTCGTCCTGCTCGTCGAAGCCAGTGACCACGAGCATGTCATCGCCCTGTTCGCCGGCGATTTTTTCAGCCCGCTCGCGCAACTGGGCCACGAGGTCTGCGCCGCCGGTTTTCTTCACGGCGCACTCCCGCAGCGCCTTGGCGCGACGCTTGCCCACCGCGTCCTCGAGGCTTTTGCCGCGTAAACGCATGACTTCCTCGGCATCGCGGATGTTCTTGAGACCCTCGATGACCGCCTTGAGGATGTTGATCACGTTCTTCGAGCCGAGGTTTTTGGTCAGAACGTCCTGAATGCCCCCCAACTCGAGCACGCTGCGGATGGCGGGACCGGCGATGATACCGGTACCTTCACTCGCCGGCTTGAGCATGACGCGGGCTGCGCCGAATTCGCCGTACACTTCGTGGGGGATGGTACGACCCACTCGCGGCACGACGATCAGGTTTTTCTTGGCGTTCTGGACGCCCTTCTGAATGGATTCGGGGACCTCGTTGGCTTTCCCGAAGCCCAGGCCCACATGGCCCTTTTTATCGCCAACAACCACCAGGGCGCTGAAACTGAAACGCCGACCACCCTTGACAACCTTGGCCACACGGTTGAGTTGGATGACCTCTTCGGTCAGTTCCAGTTTTGTGGAATCGACGCGGTCCTTCTTCACGAACGCCGTTTCAATCTGGGGACTTGCTTCCATGTCGCTCACGTTGCTTCTTGCCTCCTCGGCAGGCTATTCTCCCCTAACAAAACAAGGGGCGCGCGTTGGCTCAGAAATTGAAATGGGTCTCTTCGTCGGCCGACCGGACGCCTTCGGCGAAGGCTTTCACCACGCCGTGGTAGAGATATCCGTTGCGGTCGAAAATGGCGGTGGTGATGCCCAACTCTTTCATTTTCCGGCCCAGGGCCACTCCCTGTTCGCGGGCGTTGGTGGTGTTGCAGAAGTTCTTGCCCGCGTTCTCTTTTTTCACGGTGGTCACGGCCGCCAGCGTTTTGCCGGCCTGGTCATCAATCACTTGCGCCGAAATATGCCGGTTGCTGCGGGCAACACAGATGCGCGGACGTTCGGCGGTGCCAACGACGGTCTGTCGAACACGCCACTGGCGGCGTTTGCGCGCTTGCGATTTGGAGAGTTTCATCTTTCTATATCCTCTTCCGTTTACGTAACGTTACTTGGAACCCGACTTGCCGACTTTGCGGCGCACGTACTCATCCTTGTAACGGATCCCTTTGCCTTTGTAGGGCTCCGGCGGACGCAAGCGACGGATGTTGGCGGCAATCTGGCCCACCAACTGTTTGTCGAACCCCGAGACAATCACATTGGTGTTGTCCGGCGCGTCGAGCGTGATGCCGTCGGGAGCCGGGAAGTTGATCGGGTGGCTGTAGCCGAGACTGAACGTCAGGCCAGTGCCCGCTTTGGCGACACGGTACCCGACGCCGATCAGTTCCAGTTGTTTCTTAAAGCCTTCATTGACCCCTTTGACCATGCTGCACAAGAGGCGCTGGTAAAGGCCGTGATAGGCGCGGCTCTGCTGGCTGTCGTCGGGACGCAAGACCTGCAAAGCGTCGCCATCCTGGTTGACGGAAACCCGTTTTTGAGTGTCGAGTTCCATTTGTCCCTTGGGTCCCTTGACGGTGACCTTCATTTCCGGCGTGATCTTGACGTCAACGCCGTTCGGGACGGGAATGAGTACGTTTCCGATACGTGACACGACTGTTACTCCTTAAGCCCTTGTCGAACCGCCGACGGCGGCCGTTTTATTACCAGATGGTGCAGAGCAATTCGCCCCCGATGTTGCGTTTCTTGGCCTGCCGGTCACTCAGCAACCCCTGCGAAGTCGAGAGGATGCAGATACCCAGCCCCCCCTCGATACGAGGAATCTGCGCCGAACTGACATACTGGCGCAGTCCCGGACGGCTCACCCGACGCAGTCCGTTGAGGACGTGCTCGCCCTTGATACCGTACTTCAGGAAAATACGGATCTCGCTCTGCTTTTCGAGGGGGCTGCCTTTTTCGCGCTCGCGGCGACGCTTCAGTTGCCCTTTGCGGCGCACGCGCGCCACTTTATAGTGCTTGATGAAGCCCTCTTCGCGCAGGATCTTGGCCAAACCTACCTTCAAACGCGAGGCCGGCACCGAAACTTCGTCCGCCTGAACCGCATTGGCGTTGCGGATGCGCGTGAGCATGTCGGCTATGGGATCGGTCACTGACATTACTTTCCTTCTCCTCTTGCGGCGCCCCCGGCGCGCGGGGGGTTCTCTTGCTGGCTCGAGTGCACCTGGCCGGCTCTATAGCCCGCTTACCAGGACGACTTCGTAACGCCGGGAATGAGCCCCTGATTCGCCATACTGCGGAAACAAATGCGGCACATTTTAAACTGACGCATGTAGGCCCGCGGACGACCGCAGATGGGGCAGCGGTTCTTCTGTCGGGTGGAGAATTTGGGCGTCAAATTCATTTTGACCTTGAAAGACAATCTCGACACGGCGCTTCTCCTTGTATCTTTTTGGGCGCCGGCCGGCCCTCAAGCGGGTCTCCCGGGCGCCTCAGATCATGGCGCTTTTATTTCTTGCGGAACGGCATGCCCAGCAGGGTCAGCAGTTCGCGGCACTCGGCATCGGTTTTCGCCGTCGTGACGGTCGTGATGTCCATGCCCTGAGTGTTCTCGACGTCGCTGTAGTTGATTTCCGTAAAGATCAACTGCTCGCGGATGCCCATGCTGTGGTTGCCCCGTCCGTCGAAGGCGTTCGTGGGCAGGCCACGGAAGTCGCGCACACGGGGGATGGCCACGTTGATCAGGCGGTCGAGGAAATCGTACATGCGCCGTCCACGCAAGGTGACCGACGCGCCCACGGGCATGCCCGCACGGACCTTGAACTGCGCCACCGAGACACGCGCGCGGTTGATGCGCGCCTTCTGTCCGGTGATCAGACCCAGTTCGACCGCCGCGTCATCAAGCAGTTTGATGTTGCGCGAGGCTTCGCCCACGCCCATGTTGACGACCAGCTTGACGAGGCGGGGCACCTGCATGGGGCTCTTGTAGTTGAACTTTTTCTGCATCGCGGGGACGATTTCCTCGCGGTACTTCGTCAACATGCGGGGCTTGTAACCGGCAGGAATGACGGCGAATTTCTCGTCAATCTTGCGGCCCTTCTTTTTGTCCTGCTTTTGGGCTTCATCGCCCTTTTTGGTCTTCTTTTCCTTTGCCATCCTTCGGCACTCCCAAGCGCTCGGCACACGCGAGTCTATTTCGAATCAAAACCCATGTCACGGACGGCCACACAGTGCGCGCCCGGCCGGGGATCAGACTTCATTTCCCGTCTTGACGATGACGCGGACCTTCTTGCCATCGCGTTCTTCCATGCGCACCCGTGAGGGCTTGCCGTTGCCCTTCTGGTCCACCAGCATGAGCTTGCACATCGGGATCGGTGCCTCTTTCGAGACAATCCCGCCCTGCTGGGTCTGGCTGCGGCGACGTTCGTGCTTGCTGACCAGATTGATGCCTTCCACCAGGGCCTTGTCCGCATCGGGCATCACCATCAGAACGCGGCCCGTGCGGCCCCGATCTTTGCCCGACAGAACGTACACTGTGTCATTCTTCTTGATTCTCAGAGCCATTGGGACTCACTCCTGTTTCCGTTTTGCGACGCCTGACTCACATAACCTCCGGCGCCAGGGAGACAATCTTCATGAAGTTCTTGGCACGCAGCTCGCGCCCGACGGCGCCGAAGATACGCGTCCCGACCGGCTCGCGCTGGGTGTTGATGATCACCGCGGCGTTTTCATCGAAGCGGATATAGGACCCATCCTCACGGCGCACTTCCTTGGCCGTACGGACGATGACCGCCTTGATGACGGTGCCTTTCTTGATGTTCGAGTCGGGAGCCGCATCGCGCACGGAGCACACGATGATGTCGCCGATGCCGGCATAGCGATGCCGGGTGCCGCCAAGGATGCGGAAGCAGCGCAGTCGGCGGGCGCCACTGTTGTCGGCCACGTTGAGTTCCGTATATTCCTGAATCATCTCTCCTCAATCCTTTCGGTCGCCGCTTGTGCGCAGCGCACGGGTGTTACTTGGCGCGCTCGACGATTTCCACCAGACGCCACCGTTTCAGGGCGCTGAGGGGACGGCACTCCATGATCCGCACCGTGTCCCCCACCTGACAGGTGTTTTCGGGGTCGTGCGCGTAGTATTTTTTGTGACGACGGACATACTTCTTGACCAGCGGGTGCTGGAAGGTCCGTTCCACGCGGACGATGATCGTCTTGTCCATCTTGTTGCTGACGACGCATCCCTGCCGGACTTTCTGCCTGCTCTCGGTGCCGGTTGTATTGTTGGTCATGGATGTTGTGCTCCGTATCGTATCTCAGTCACTCCGCGCGGATTCGAAAATCCTCAGGCGGGAACCTTCTCGGTCTTTTTCTTGGCGGTCAAAACCGTCAACAGGCGCGCCAGTTCACGTTTTTCCTGGCGAATGCGCGAGACGTTTTCCAATTCCTTGGTCGTGGCGCGCGTGCGCAGGTTGAAGAGGCTCTTGCGCAGTTCCTCAGCGCGCAACTCGAGCTCTTCGACGGTCAGATCGCGGTATTCCGATGCTTTCATGATTCTCTCTCAGCCTTTCCGATGGTGCGCTTACAGAGCGCTGCGCTTCACGAACTTCGCCTTGATCGGCAGTTTGTGACGGGCCCGTTCCATGGCCGTCACAGCCAGTTCTTCTTCCACGCCCCCCAACTCGAAGAGGATACGGCCCGGCTTGATCACCGCGACCCACTTCTCCGGGCTGCCTTTTCCTTTACCCATTCGGGTTTCGGCCGGCTTGACCGTCAGAGGCTTCTGCGGGAAGATGCTGATCCACAGTTTGCCCGTACGTTTGCAACACCGGTTGATGGCCACACGGGCCGCTTCAATCTGCCGATTCGTCAACCAGCCGCATTCCAAAGCCTTCAGACCGTACTCGCCAAAGCTCAACGAGCTCCCGCGGAACGCCTTGCCGCCTCTTCTTCCCTTTTGCACCTTACGGTGCTTCGGTCTACTTGGCATCAACATGGTAGGCTAACCCTCACACTCAATTGCTCTATCTCGTAATCCCCGTCCGCTCCACTCGGGGCGGTCCGGGCTCCCCTCCGGCGCCGGGCGCTCAGGAGGCGGAATTCACACGGACGTTCTTATCGAAAATCTCGCCCCGGAAAATCCACACTTTGACACCGATCATGCCGTACTTCGTCTTGGCGCCGCAGAAACCGTAGTCCACATCGGCGCGCAGCGTGTGCAGCGGCACCCGGCCCTTGCGATACCACTCGGCGCGCGCCATTTCGGCGCCTGCCAAGCGGCCGGAACAGGCGATCTTGATACCGCCGGCACCCGCGTCAAGCGTAGCCTGCATCGTTTTCTTCATCGCGCGGCGAAAGCCGATGCGGCGCATGAGCTGGCTGGCCACGCTCTGGGCCACCAGTTGGGCGCTCAGTTCCGACTTTTTGATTTCCGAAACCGTCAGCTTGACCTGCTTGCCGGTCAGATCGGCCAGTTCTTTCTCCGTGGCCATGATCTCGGAGCCTTTGGGTCCAATCACGATGCCCGGCCGCGCCGTATGAACGGTGACCTTGACACGGTTGGCTGCGCGCTCGATCCCCACACGATCAATCCCCGCATGCTCATACTTCTTACACATGAAAGCGCGGACTTTGACGTCCTCGTGCAGGAAGTTCGCATAGTTTTCTCTTGTGGTGTACCAGCGCGATTCCCAATCGCGGATAATTCCAAGCCGTAGCCCAATCGGGTTAACTTTCTGACCCACGGATTTCTCTCCTTCCGAGCCTCTCATCCCCGGCACAGGGCCGGGGTTTTAGGTGCCTGATTCTGCTCAGGCAACCTCGATCAGTTTCATCGAGACATGGCAAAAGCGCTTGCGAATGCGCCCGGCGCGTCCACGCGACATGGGCTGCATGCGGTACATGATCGGACCGCCATCCACCATGATCTCTCCCACCAGGAGGCCGTCGGTGTCGGCATGTTCGGCATGGTCCACATTCGCGACCGCGCTCTTGAGCAGATTCATGATAATCGTTCCCGCCGAAGGGCGATGCGTCATCTGGAGGATGCGAAACGCCTCCGCGACCGAGCGGCCGCGGATCAAATCGGCCACCAGCCGGGCCTTGCGGGCCGAGCAGCGCTGGAAGCGGGTGGAGGCTTTCGCGGCAACTTGCGATTCGTCAAACATGGGCATGGTAACTTTCTCCGTTGTCCTGATACAGGCCCGCTCGCGGCGCACCCGTACCGCCCCCTTTACTTGGCCGGGGCGGCTTGCCCCAGATTACTTCTTCGCGGCCTTCTTGGCCTGCTTGCCCCCGTGGCTGCGGAACGTGCGGGTCGGGGCAAATTCTCCCAACTTGTGCCCTACCATGTTCTCGTTGATGAACACCGGCAGGAAGACCTTGCCATTGTGGATCGAGATGGTATAACCCACCATATCGGGGGAAATCATCGAAGCGCGCGACCAGGTCTTGATGACCGGCTTCTCGCCTGTATTGTTCATCCGGCGAATCTTCTCCGCCAACTTCGGATGAATGTAAGGTCCCTTTTTGAGACTTCTGGGCATCTTGGTCTCCTCGAAAGGCGGCCCGCTTGACGGACCTGCCCCGTATCTTCCTTATTTCTTGCGCCGCGTGACGATGAGGCGATCCGTGTCTTTCTTGGGCCGACGCGTCTTGTAGCCCTTCGTCGGCTTACCCCAGGGGGTACATGGATGACGCCCACCCGACGACCGTCCCTCACCACCACCCATCGGGTGGTCAACCGGGTTCATCACCACACCACGCACCGTGGGACGCACACCCAACCAGCGGGTACGACCCGCCTTACCGATACAGACGTTGGAGTGATCGCCATTGCCCACCGTGCCGATGGTGGCGCGGCAGTCGCAATGCACCTTGCGCACTTCAGTGGACGGCATGCGCAGGTGGACGTAATTGCCATCGCGGGCCACCACCTGAACCGACGTGCCGGCGCTCTTGGCGATGCGCGCGCCGCCCTTGGGGCGCAGTTCCACGCAGTGGACCGTCGTACCGACCGGGATGTTGCGCAGCGGCAGGGTGTTACCCACCTTGACGTCGGCCTGCGGGCCGCTCTCGATCATATCGTTGACCTTCAAACCGTCCGGAGCCACAATGTAACGCTTTTCGCCGTCTTTGTAGAACAGCAGCGCGATGTTGGCCGTGCGGTTGGGATCGTATTCGATCGTGGCGACGCGAGCGGGAATGCCATCTTTTTCGCGATGGAAGTCCACAAGGCGGTAGGCGCGCTTGTGGCCGCCGCCTTTATGGCGACAGGTCACGCGTCCCTGCGAATTGCGGCCGGCCTTTTGCGTTCTCTTGACCACAAGGGACTTTTCCGGCTTGGTGGACGTGACCTCGGCAAAGCTCAAGGTGGACATCGTGCGCCGGCTGGGTGTTGTCGGGTTATAGGTCTTAACAGCCATGTTCCTGATCCGTTTCCGGGTGTCAAATTCCTTCAGAACGTCCCTCTCTTAGAAGAGGTTGAGGGTTTGTCCCTTTTCCAGCGTGATAAACGCCTTCTTTTCATCAGCGCAACGGCCATGACGGCCGCGCATGGTTTTCGGTTTGCCTTTGCGCACCAGGGTGTTGACATTCTTGACGCGGACGTTGAAAGCGCTCTCAACCGCCTGAGCGATTTCGATCTTGTTGGCGTCGCGGGCCACGAGGAACGTGTACTGCGGCTCGCTGAGCGACGTCCGGTCCATGCTGTCTTCGGTAATCACCGGGCGAATGAGGATGATGTAGGGACTGCGTTTCATTATGCGTACACCTCCTGGATGCGCGCGATGGCCGCCGTGGTGGCGATGACGACATCGTGGGTCGTCAAGTCGAAGGTGTTGAGATTGTCACAGTTAATCACATCCGCGTAGGGGATGTTGCGGACGCTGAGCGCCAGGTTGACATTGGTCTGATCGGTCACGAACAGAACGCGCGCCACTCCGATGTTCAGTTTGCCGAGCAGATCCACCACCTGCCGAGTTTTCGGCGTGGCGAACTCGATGTTCTCGATCACGCGGATTTCATTGTTCCGGGCCAGATCGCTCAGGCAGGAAACCAGCGCCTTCTGCGTGACCTTCCGGTTGATGCGCCCGCCATACTGACGCGGCATCGGCCCGAAGACCGTTCCACCCTTGCGCCACAGAGGCGAGCCGGCACTGCCCGAGCGGGCACGCCCGGTGCCCTTCTGCGCCCACGGCTTGCGGCCACTGAAGTTCACCATGCCACGCGTCTTCGTGCAGGCATTCCCCTGGCGACGGCGAGCGAGCTGCCGGTTGACAGCGGCGCGGACGCAGTTCGTGTTGACTTCGGCTTCAAAGACGGCGGCGCTCAGTTCGAGCTGCTTGACCTCTTTGCCCTCGGTATTGTAAACCGCTACGGTTGACATTTAGGCTACTCCCCATTACTGACCGCGACCGCGCGCGATCCACGTCTCTGCGGCTATTGGACTTTCTTTTTCTGTTTGACGCTCTTGCTGATCACCAGGTATCCGTTCGTCGCACCCGGCACGCTTCCCCTGACGACCAGAATGTTACGCTCCTTGTCGGTGCTGATGACCTGAAGCGACTGAATGGTCACATTGACATTTCCACATTGCCCGGGGTTTTTCTTCCCCTTGAACACATGCGAGGGATCCGCCGAAGCGCCCCCCGAACCGGGACGGCGGTGGTAAGTCGAACCGTGCGAGGTCGGACCGCGACCTGTTCTGAATCGGCGGATCGTGCCGCTGAACCCCCGGCCCTTGGTGACGCCGCTGATGTCCACGCACTCGCCCACTTCAAACAGGTCCACGCCGAGCTGCTGACCCACTTCGAAGGCGCTGGTGTCATCCATGCGCATCTCGCGGATATAGCGCTGCGGCTCGACGCCGGCCTTCTTGAAGTGGCCCTGCATGGGCTGGGTCACATTCTTGGCCGTGCGCGTCTCAAAACCCAACTGCAAGGCACTGTAGCCATCTTTTTCCGGCAGGCGTTTCTGCAGGATGGGGCAAGGACCCGCCTGGATCAGCGTGACCGGTATGGCGGTCCCGTCCGTATCGTAAATCTGGGTCATTCCGAGTTTCTTGCCGAGTAGTCCAATCGACATGGCAATCTATTCCTCCACGTGGCGTCGGCTCAAAGACCGCTGCTGAACAAGCCTGTCCACGCAGTCGCTAAGTTTCTCCGATTCAAAGAATCGGCCCGCTCTCGATGGCTAACGCCCGTACTCTCCCCGTGAGGGGTTTTCCCCAGGCCCTCATCGAGCGGCCGGGACGGGATCAGGTCAGCCGGATCTCGACATGAACCCCGGCTGGCAAATCCAAACCGGTCAGGGCGTCGAGGGTCTTCTGCGAAGGGTCGACAATGTCAACCAAACGCTTGTGCTGGCGCATCTCAAATTGCTCACGAGACTTTTTGTCAATGTGAGGCGAACGCAACACGGTGTATTTGGTGAACCGCGTCGGCAGCGGGATAGGGCCGGCAACCCGCGCACCCGTACGCTTGGCCGTATCGACGATGTCGCTGACCGAGCGGTCCAGAAGCCGGTGGTCGAAGGCCTTCAGGCTGATACGTATTTTTTGGCCTGCCATTACCAGTGTCACTCCTTGGAATCGTTTCCGCCCGGGGGTTCGCGGAGCGCGAACCCCCGGGTCGAAAATCGGAACATTCGATTACTTCAGGATCTCGGCCACAACACCCGAGCCAACCGTGCGGCCACCTTCGCGGATAGCGAAGCGCAGCTCTTTTTCCATGGCGATGGGCGTGATCAACTCACCGATGATCTCGATGTTGTCGCCCGGCATCACCATCTCGACGCCCTCGGGCAATTCCACATTGCCCGTCACGTCCGTTGTACGGAAGTAGAACTGGGGACGATACCCCTTGAAGAAGGGTTTGTGACGACCGCCTTCTTCCTTCGACAGCACGTACACCTGAGCGCGGAACTTCGTATGGGGGGTCACCGAACCGGGCTTGCACAGCACCTGACCGCGCTCGATTCCCTCTTTGTCCACACCGCGCAGAAGGCAACCGACGTTGTCACCCGCCTGACCTTCGTCAAGCAGTTTGCGGAACATTTCCACACCCGTGACCACCGTTTTCTGCGTGTCGCGGATACCGACGACTTCCACCTGATCGCCCGTATGGATAATGCCACGCTCCACACGGCCCGTCGCCACCGTCCCACGACCCGTGATCGAGAACACGTCTTCCACAGGCATCAGGAAGGGCATGTCCAGCGCACGCGTGGGGTCCGGGATGAAACTGTCGATCGCATCCATCAAGCGGTCGATCGACTTGCCGCCCAGTTCCGAGTCTTCGCCTTCAAGAGCCTTGAGGGCGGAACCGCGGATGATCGGCGTGTCGTCGCCGGGGAATTCATACTTGTCGAGCAACTCGCGGACTTCCATCTCGACGAGTTCAAGCAACTCTTCATCGTCCACCATGTCGCATTTGTTCATGTACACGACGATGTAGGGCACACCCACCTGACGGGCCAGAAGAATATGCTCACGCGTCTGGGGCATCGGACCGTCGGTCGCAGCCACCACCAGGATGGCGCCGTCCATCTGCGCGGCGCCGGTGATCATGTTCTTGATGTAGTCGGCGTGACCGGGGCAGTCCACGTGCGCATAGTGGCGGGTTTTCGTCTGGTATTCCACGTGAGCGGTGGCAATCGTTATACCACGCGCCTTTTCTTCGGGGGCCTTGTCAATCTGATCGAAGGGAACAAAGCTGCCCAGACCCTTGCTCGCCTGGTGCTTCGTGATCGCAGCCGTCAGGGTGGTTTTGCCGTGGTCAATGTGGCCAATGGTTCCCACATTCACGTGCGTCTTATTACGTTCGAATTTCTCCTTAGCCATGATTCCAGGCCTCCTTAGCAGGATTAGGGTGAAGTCCCTATACCGTGATTCACTGTATCGCAAACGCTCTTCGTCTTGTTACCCGCATCCCGATTCTCCGGGACACTCCGGGCAAGGAGCGAGCGATTAACTCCCTTAGTGTAAACACCTCTAATAATGTGGCTGGGTTGGGGTGGAGGAAGGCGCATGCAACTCAAGAACCGGTAAGGAAACCCACGCATGCCGCGCGAGCGTATTCACGGCTGAAGTTGCCCTCCACTTCCGGTCGAAACGCTTTCGCGAAGCGACCCCATCCCTGCGGCGAGACCCTTACCGCTTTTGCCTTAGCCTCATCACCCGAACCGGGTGTGTGAGGCGGGCCTGTACTTCCGTGACTCCGGGCCTCTCGATCAGTTCCCGACGAGGGTTTCGGGTTCCGACTCTTTGCTTGCTGTTACTGCCGCCAAGCGCAAGAGACGCTTATCCTATAGATTTGTTCCGGGAAGTCAAGAGGAATTATCGAAAAAATCGCGCTTTTTTTATTCCCGCTTTTTCCATTTTCTCAACCTTTCTGGAATCAATCTTGTGTCACGCGGCTGCCCCTGCCTGGCGGGAGTTCCTGTTCGACTTTTTCGCCCCTCTGCTCCGCCCTTCTCCGCCCTTTTTTCTTTTTCCTCCTTCCCCATCTTTTCTTTCGGCATAGAAGAAAAGCCGGCTCTTGAGAGCATTATTTACATCGCTGAATTACAATGAATTACATTTATTTCCAGCATTCCATCCTCTCTTTCTGCATTCGGGAGACGCCTCGTCTCCTTCTCCTGAAATTCCTTGTTATCCCTCCCTTCGTTTTTGTTCCGGAAAAAGCGGGGGCATTTTTCTCGTCGTCCCCGCGAAAGCGGAAATACAGAGGGGCGAGACACCGGGGCCAGGACGCCGTTCGGGATCGGGAGGGCAAAAAATGAGCGCCGGAAGAGGTGGCATGGGCGTCCCGCCTGTGAATTGCCGACGTTTTCGTCGGCAGAACCGCGGATTTCAGGCCCCTGTTCCGGAACCCCTTCATGGGCGAGACGCCCATGCCACCTCGAAACCGCCTTCCTCTTAGTGTGAAGGTCCGAAGATGGGAAATCCGGGTGTAGATCATCTGGACAATGGGGCACTCCCTTGGATTCCTTCTCCACAACACGCGCTTTTTCGTTGCAGCCGACGCGGGGGACTGCCAGAATGAGGGCGGTTTCAATCGCCCGAACGCCTCGTTCGGTTGTTTTCCGTTCGTTTCATGTTTGTTGTCTATTCCCGGCCCCTGCTCAGGGGTCCACGAGAGGATGTTCCATGCCGCTTTTTTTCCCCTTTCCCCAAAACATCCGTACCATTCCTTTTCTTGCCCCTCTCTGTTTTCTTCTGCTGCTGTTGGCCGCCGGTTGCGCTCAAAACTCCGAGCCGGTTGTCGAAACCATTGTCCCCCCCCCACCTCCCCCCCAGATCATTGACGCCGGCCAGACCGTCCTGAGTGAATTTCCCGCGGACGGGGAATGGCACAGTTCCGGATACAAGGCCCGGCCCGGGGACCTGCTGAAGTTCCGCCCTCTGGCCGAAGCGGCCAATCTGGAACCCGCCTCTTTACAAATGCACATCGGGCGCAGCATCACGCAGCAGGTGGCCTCACCCGCCGTTCAGGAAGTCAACCTCCTGGGTGAAATCAAGTTCCGCGTGGACAAGAACCGAGCCGCCGACTTTCAGTCGGCTTCCATCCAGATCGAGATTTCCAATGTGCGCGATCCCGAGTAATCTCTCTTACCTTATATAGAAGGCAGGAAACCGACCCCATGAAGAAAGTGGCTCTCATCACCGGCGTAACGGGCCAGGACGGCGCCTATCTGTCGCAACTCCTGGCGGAAAAGGACTACACAATCTACGGTCTGTTGCCGCGCAGCACTCGTTATCCCTTTGCGAACCTCGATTATCTGGGCGTAACCGATCGAGTGGACTATATCGAGGGAGATATGGCCGACGAAGCCTCGCTGCTGCGCGCCGTCCAACGCTGCCGCCCGGACGAGGTGTACAACCTGGCGGCCCAGTCGTTTGTCGGCACTTCGTGGGACCAGCCCGTTGTCACCACCGAAATCAACGCACTGGGCGTGCTGAAACTGCTCGAGGCGGTCCGGCTCTTCGCCCCCAAGGCCCGCTTCTACCAGGCCTCAACCTCGGAAATGTTCGGCAACAGCCACATCAACGGCGAACAGACCGAACAAACCCCCTTCGAACCGCGCAGTCCTTATGCCATCAGCAAACTTTTCGCCTACTGGATCGTCAACAACTACCGGGAAAGCTATGGCATGTTCTGCGCCAACGGCATCCTGTTCAACCACGAGTCGCCCATCCGGGGCGCGGAGTTTGTCACGCGCAAGATCTCGCTGGCCGTGGCCCGCATCAAACGGGGACAGCAGGAACGAGTGGGACTGGGAAACCTCGACAGCAAACGCGACTGGGGGTTCGCCGGCGATTACGTACGGGCCATGCACCTGATGCTCCAGCAACCCGGTCCCGACAATTACATTGTCTCGACTGGCGAGACCCATTCGATCCGCGACTTTCTCGACGTCGCGTTCCGCCGCGTGGGAATCGAGGACTGGGGACCGCACGTCTATATTGACCCGGCGTACAAGCGCCCGGCCGAGCTTTTCACGCTTCAGGGGCGCTCGGCCAAGGCGCAGGACGTCCTGGGTTGGCGACCCGAGGTTTCATTCGAGGAACTGGTCCACCGCATGGTGGATGCGGATGTGGCCCGTCTGGAAGATTCACGGCATTTCTGAACGACTTCCACCCTCTCCGAACTCCCGTACAGAGCGGGTGTTCGGAAAACGTTTTTAGAAAAACCGCAGGTTTTTTCTTTTCCCGCTTGCCATACCCGCCGGGTCGCCATTAGACTCAGGAGCGGGAGTCGAAAGTCTCAGGTTCAGAAACGTGGATGCGGCAATGCCCTTGCGGTTTTGCCGAAGAGATACGAGGTTTCCCAAGGGGGAAAACCGCCGAACGAAAAGGAGTGCTGGGTATGAGCGGGAAAGAGGGAGGCAGTAACAAACGCATGGCAGAGCGAATCTGCCTGGACGCGGGAGTGGATTTCTTCGTGGACGCCGACATTGTCGGCGCTTACGCTCTGGACGTTTCGCAGTCTGGGATCAGTTTTGTCTCACCCGAAGCACTCATGGTCGAGATGCGCCTGAATGTGGATGGGGAGCGCGAGGAACGGCGGGCCCGGCTGGTGTGGGCCAAGCAGCAATCGGATGGATCGGTGCGTTACGGTCTGGAATTCTGCGACGGGGAAGAAATGCTGCCCCCGGACGACATTTGAGCGGTCCGGCGATCCAGAGCGCCACGAGTCCCCCCCTTTTTCCGTTACCGGCCAAACAAGTGGGCGTTTGGCTTTTGACTTGTGGAACGCGAGGTGTTACAATTCAGCGTAAGTTTGTATGGCCCTTGGAACGATTCCATCCGGAACGATTCAAGGGCCGGAATTGTGCCGGAGACTTGATTTGAGTCAGCCCTCCTCTTTCCAATCCCCCCGTCGTGTCCTCTTGTTGGGTTCCACAGGTTCCATCGGGTTGAGCACATTGGATGTGATTCGCGATTTCCCGGACCGCTTCGAGGTCGCGGGGCTCTCGGCCCACCGCAACACCGATCTGCTGATCCGCCAGATTGAAGTCTTCAAACCCGCCTGGGTCTGCGTGACAGACGAGACGGCGGCACAGCGCGCCGAGGAGCGCGTGCGGGCTGCGTTGGGACGCTACGGCGGACAATTCCTGTCCGGCCCGGAAGGATTGACCGGCCTGGTGGAACGCTGCGCCGATGCGGACGTGGCCGTGGTGGCAACGGTGGGTTTTGCGGGTCTGGCGCCCACACTGGCGGCCATTGACCGGGGCATTCGGGTCGCGCTGGCGAACAAGGAAGTCCTGGTGGCGGCGGGTACGCTGGTGATGGGCCGGGCGCGGGCCGCCGGGGTGGACATTCTCCCCATTGACAGCGAACACAACGCGATTTTTCAATGCCTGCAAGGCCAGGACCGGCGGTCCGTACGGCGGCTGATCCTGACCGCCTCGGGCGGACCGCTGCGCAACAAATCGCCCGAGGAAGTCGCCCGCACGTCCGTCGAGGAAGCGCTCCAGCACCCGACGTGGAAAATGGGCGCCAAGATCACGATTGACTCGGCGACCCTGATGAACAAGGGTCTCGAGGTCATCGAGGCGTGCCACCTGTTCGATATGCCGCCCAGCCAGGTGGAAGTGGTCGTCCACCCGCAGAGTGTGCTGCACTCGATGGTGGAATTCACGGACGGCTCGATTCTGGCCCAAATGGGCCAGACGGACATGTACCTGCCAATTTTGAACGTGTTGAGTTATCCCGAGCGCCTGCCGAACCGATTCGAGCCTCTGGATCTGGCGCGGGTGGGCGCCTTGACATTTTCACGCCCGGACTGTAACACTTTTCCCTGTCTGCGTTACGCCTACGAGGCGATCGAGACCGGAGGAACAGCGCCCGCCGTGCTCAGCGCGGCCAATGAAGTGGCGGTTGAGGCGTTTCTGAGCCGCCGCATCGGGTTCCCGGCAATCGCGGACACGGTACGCCGTGTGCTGGATCGTTACAACACAGAGCGGGGCTTTGACTCCGCAAATGGACTGGATCTGATACTCTTGCGCGAGGCCGACGGTCGCGCGCGCGAAATGGCGAGGGGTTATGCAGGATATTCTCTCTAATACCATCGGGGTGCTCGGCGCCCTCTTTCTGTTCGGTTTTGCAATCTTCATCCACGAACTGGGGCACTTTCTGGTGGCCAAACTCTCGGGCGTGGGGGTGACGAAGTTCGCCATCGGCTTCGGTCCCAAGATCACCTCGTTAGTGCGGGGCGAAACCGAGTACTCGATCCGCTGGATCCCGCTGGGCGGTTTCGTGGCACTCAAGGGAATGGTCGAGGACATGGAAGAAGAAAAAACGCCGTCCCCGGAATCGTCGGATAGTGCCGCGTCGGAGCCGCCAGCCTCCCAACCGACAGAGCCGAAATCCGAACCAACCGACAAGGTGGAAAAGTCGGGCGGCGTTCTGGGCGACGACCTGGACGCGCTGCGCAAGAAAAACCCCCTGATCCGCATCGCCGTGTTTGTGGCGGGTGTGACCTTCAATTTCCTGACCGCCATGGTGGTGATGGGGATGTTGTTGTATTTGTTCGGGACCCCATCCGACACGCAAATGCCCAATCAGTTGGAGAAAGTCCCGGAAAGCACAAAGCTATATGAACTGGGCTGGCGCTCGGGCGACCGGATCGTGGCCGTAGCGCCCGACCCGTCCCTGCCGTTACCCAAGGCCCTTCAGGAACTCACCGCGTCCAAGATCAAACTGGACAACCTGACCAACTGGGAAGAGGTCAACACCGCCATGAACGCCTGTGTCGAGGCAAGCGGTTCGCGTTTCCTGATCGTCAACTTTCTCTTGAGACGTTTCCTTGAAACGCCCCCCTTACCCACACTGCATTTCACGGTGGAGCGCGGCGAACAACGCCTCGAGCAATCCCTACCCCTGGAAGTCTTGACACACACCCGGGAACAGCGGGTTTTCACCGCGATGAGACCGGCGCGCGTGGGAGGCGTTCTCCCCATGACCCCCGCCGACAAAACCCGGCTGGTCCGAGCCGACTACGAACTGAACACCGAAGTGCTTCCCCGCCCGGCGTGGGACGAAATGTCTCCCATGCCCCTGGCCAAGGGCGACGAGGTCTTGCAGGTCAACGGCAAACCGGTGGCGACCTGGAGCGAAATGACCGAGGCGCTCAGCGGCTATCCCCAGCAGCAGATTGACCTGGCTATCCGCCGGGGCGGAAAAACGTACCTCCTGACCGCGACTCTGGAAAGTCATCCGGACGACTCCAAGTGGGGGTATCTGGGCATCATCGCGCCGAGCGAGGAACGCACCCCCGTGAGCCTGTGGGAAGCCCTCACGACCGCCCCGATTCGGACCCTGGTGTACACTGATCGCGTGATTTATACCACGGTGGAACTGCTCGTGACCAAGCCGGGCAAGGAAGTGAAGAAAAACGTGGCCGGGCCGGTCGGTATCACGGTGATGGCTTACAAATCGGCCAAGTCGGGACTTGAGGACTACCTCATGCTCTTTATGAGCATTAACATCATGCTGGCGATCATGAACCTGCTGCCGATCCCGATTCTGGACGGCGGGTACATCATGATCACCTGCGTCGAGACGCTCATCCGCCGCCCGGTGCCGCGCAAACTGCTCGAACCGGTGATGATGGTGTTCTTTGTCTGTTTCATCATCCTGTTTCTCTTCCTCTTCTCGAACGACCTGGTGCAGTTCATATTCAAGTCGTAAGCACAAGAACGTATTGGAGATTTCATGTTGACGGAATCCCCCCTCCCCCGGCGCCAAACCCGGCAGATCCACATTGGACCGGTGGCCGTGGGTGGGGGGGCGCCGATCAGCGTGCAATCCATGACCAACACGCCCACGTCCGACGTGGAGGCGACGGTCGGCCAGATCCTTTCGCTTCAGCGCGCCGGGTGCGAGATCGTGCGCGTGGCCGTGCCGGACCGCGCGGCGGCGGACGCGCTGGCCGCCATCGTGGCCCGCTCGCCCCTGCCCGTCGTGGCCGACATTCACTTCGACTACCGCCTGGCGCTGGCCGCGCTGGAAGCGGGCGTGGCGGCGCTCCGGATCAACCCGGGCAACATCGGCAAGCGCGAGCGGGTCGAGGCGGTGGTAAACGCGGCCAAGACGCGGCGTGTCCCCATCCGGATCGGCGTGAACGCCGGGTCGCTCGAAAAGCCCCTCCTGGAACGGGTCCACGCAGGTCAACTCTCCCTGCCCGAGGCGATGGTTGAGAGCGCGATCGGACACATCCGCATCCTCGAAGACCTGGACTTCCACGAGATCAAGGTGTCCCTCAAGGCCTCGGACGTGGTGACCACCGTGCGGGCGTACCGCCTTCTGGCCGAGCGCTTTCAGACCACACAACGAGACTACCCTTTCCATGTCGGGGTCACCGAAACGGGCACGGTACGCTCGGGAACCGTAAAATCGTGCGCAGGCATCGGAATTCTGTTGATGGATGGGCTGTGCGACACGATCCGCGTGTCGCTGACCGGTCCGGTCGAGGAAGAGGTGTGGGTGGGGCGGCGTCTGCTTCAGTCCATGGGCCTGCGCCACGACGGACCGGACCTGATTTCGTGTCCGACCTGCGGACGCACCACGATTGATCTGTACGGCCTGGCCGCCGAGGTCGAGCGGATTCTGGAACCGATCCGCGTGCCGTTGCGGATCGCCGTGATGGGGTGCGAGGTGAACGGCCCCGGCGAGGCGCGCGAGGCGGATCTGGGCATAGCGGGCGGGCACGGCCGGGGTATTCTGTTTCGCAAGGGGAAGATCGTGCGCCACTGCGCCGAACAGGACCTGCTCCAGGCGTTCCACGAGGAACTGGACTCGATCCTGCGGGAACGGGAATAAACAACGGGTCCCGGTAAAATCTGAAACGATTCAGAAAGCCCCCCTCATGGATTTATCAATAGAACACCTGATGCGCCTGTTTGAACAGACTCCGGGACGGCCCGTGCCGATGTTTGAAATTCTGGAACATGTCGGCGCGCCCTACTCACGCCAGGAGACCGTACTGGCTCTCCTGATGCGGCTGGTCCAGGAAGGGCGGCTCGTGCGGCTACGGCGCAAGTATTTCACCCTGCCCACCCGCGCCTCGCGGCGCGTCGAGGGCCGGTTGCACGTTTCCGTGCGCGGCAAAGGGTTCCTCATCGGCGTGGGACAGGACGGGGACGACGTCCTGATTCAAGGACACAATCTCGGGACCGCGCTCGATGGCGACACGGTCGAGGCGGAACTTTACCCCGGTGGACGCGGACGCGAGGAGGGGCGCGTGCTTGAAGTGTTGCGCCGCGCCCACGAACACATCGTCGGGCAGTTCACACGCATCGGGCCGAGCAGCGGCTTCCTGATGCCGCGCAACACCCGAATCGGCCGCGCCATCGAGGTGCGCAAGGCTGCCCCCAAGAGCGAGTTGCCCGACAACGCCTGGGTCCGCACGCGCGTGGTCGGATGGTCGCACGGGATCGAGGAACCTCTGATCGTCGAGATCGAAGAATTCCTGGGCCTGCCGGGCGAACAGGGACTGACCGTGCTGGCGCTGCTGCGCGATCTGGGGGTGGAACTGGACTTTCCCGAGGAGGTCCAGCGCGAGACGGAGCGCTTCGCCGCGCCCGTCAGCGCGTCGGAGCTGGCCCGGCGGCGCGACCTGCGCGGCCTGCGCATCGTGACCATTGACCCGGCCACGGCCAAGGACCACGACGACGCGCTCTCGATTGAGAAACTGGGAGACAATCTCTGGCGGCTCGGGGTCCACATCGCCGACGTGGCCCAGTACGTTACAGAAGGCACGGCGCTCGACGCCGAGGCGCTGCGTCGCAGCACGAGCATCTACCCCGTGGACCGCGTCGTGCCGATGCTGCCCGAGCGGCTGAGCAACGACCTGTGCAGTCTGCGGCCCGACGGGGACCGCTACGCGCTCACCTGCTTCATGGACATCAACCGCGCGGGCGAGGTGACGCGCTACGAACTGGCCGAGTCGGTGATTCGTTCGCGCCACCGCCTGAACTACGGCGAAGTGCAGGAGTTCTTCGACGAACCGCAGCGGCGCGACGAGTTCGCCTTCGCCGACGTGGCCGACGACCTGCTCGAACTGCGCGAGGTGGCCCGCGCGCTCAACCGCATGCGAATGGAACGCGGCGCGCTCGACCTGGACATGCCCGAGAAAAAAATCGTCTGTAACGAAACGGGCGACGTGCTGGAACTCCTCCGGAGCGAGCGGTTCGAGAGCCACCGCCTGGTCGAGGAGTGCATGCTGATCGCCAACGAGACCGTGGCGCGTCACATGCGGCAACAGGAACTGCCCGTGCTCTACCGCATCCACGAGGTGCCCGATCCCAACTCGCTGGCCAAGCTGGCGCCCGCGCTCTCCATCTTCGGCGTCCAGATGCCCACGCACAAGTTCATCCCCACGCCAGCGCTGTTGCAGCCGATGGTCGCCCGGATGGCCCGGCTCGACGGCGGACACATCGGCCAGTACCTACTGTTGCGGGGGCTGATGCGGGCGCGGTACTGGCCCGAGAACCGGGGACACTTCGGGCTGGCCTCGACGTGCTACTGCCACTTCACCTCGCCCATCCGGCGTTACCCGGACCTGTTCACCCACCGCGTCCTGAAGGACGCGCTCCAGGGGAAGACGAAAGAGCCGGACTATTTCGAGCGGTTTACCGACGAGGCGGTCGAGAAAATCGCCGACACCTGCAACGCGCAGGCCGAGTGGGCCGAAGACGCCGAACGGCAGGCCGAGACCCTCAAGGCGCTCGAATTCATGCGCGAGTATGTCGGCGGCGTCTTCGAGGGGTGGATCTCGGGGATCACGCGCAAGGGCTTCTTTGTCGAACTCATTGACTACCCGGTCGAGGGGTACGTGGACGCCAAGACGATCGAGGACGACCAGTACGAACCCGACGAAAACCGGGTGCGGATGATCGGTCGCTTCACCCGCCGCACGTTCCGTCTGGCCCAGCGCGTCAAGGTCCGCGTAACGCGCGTGCGCGAACTCGAAGGCGAAATGGACCTGGAACTCGTCCAGGAACCGTGGTTCAAAGCGACCAAACAGTCGAAAAAACACCGCCGGGAACGGCGGGGATAAAACAGGGACAGATGCAGACAGACTCGGACAGACTCGGACAACGTTCTTGATAAAATGAACCTTCCGGGCGCTACACTGGAGTGGGGTTGTGTGTAACCACCAAGACACCAAGGCACTAAGATTTCAGCCCTTTGTGTCCTGGTGCCTTGGTGGTGAGAAGAAGAGCGATCAGTTATCGTCTACATATAGATGGGAGAACCCGCGAATGGAAGATGACAGCAACTTTTGCCCCACACTCGATCAGAACGGCAAAGAAGAGAAGAACCCGCGAATGGAAGATGACAGCGACCAGAAACTCGCAGAGAAATTCTCGCTGACAATCGCCGTGGTCATGTTTCTGGGTTTTCTGGAGTTTTTCCTTGGGATATGGTTCCTCTCCCGTAATCCTCCACCTTGTGATCAGATTCACCAAGCAGAGATGAGTGGCGTCGATTCTTTCATCGGAATACTGATTTTCTTCTCGCCTCTGTTCGCACTTTATGCCATTTACAGGATATTCAAGAAGAAGTGAGCGCATGAGAGAGGAAACATTGCCGGAATATAGAGACGGTACTTTTTTTGATCACATAAATCACATGAACAGGAGGTCCATTGTGCTTGCTGACAACAGAACACTACTATGGGATGGGCGTTTGTGTGTGTTGTTACTTGTGAACCTCCTGCTTCCTCTGTTCGCCATTGAAGGTGTTTGCGCGCTGGAATTTACTTCCGGGACTCAGGTTTCCGCCATCATGGAAAAAGCACGAGTCAAAAAAGAATACGTCGGAGGCACCTATATTCTCAATGAACAGGAATATCCGGCCCTGGAACCCTATTTTCAGGACCCGGATATCTTTGTCCGGCGTCAGGCGGATCAAATCGCCCGTAATAGTGCAGAATACAGTTCCTCTCTTTCTGTTCGACAGAAATATGTGGAGCATGTTTTGCAGTGTGCCTTCGATTGGGAAGCCTATGGCCCCTCGGTCGGGATTCTACAGCAATATTGCCCGGAGCACTTTTCCGAGAAAGCCCGGGTTATGCTGGGTGAACAACTGAGACGAGCCATTGCAGAGTATGAAACCACGAAAACAGACAATACGCGGGAATGTCTGAACAGTTTAATTCTCTGTGTCTCGACCGCAGACGCGACGGAACACAAGGATATCCTGCAAGACATCCGGAAAAAATTTGGGGGAGAATTCGGCGATCTGACAGAAAACGCAAATATTAACAAGTATACAAGAAACAGTCAGGCCGACGGTTGGTTTAGTCCCCCCGCCCTGGAGGCGGCCAAGGCGCTGGCTACGATGGGAGAGAAAGAGGAGATTGAATATTGCATTCGATTGGCTGACACCTATCCTCATCCTGAGCCCAAAGAGATGCTTTTTTTCGGATTGGAATTGATTGGGCAGCCTGAAGTTCTGGACTATTTTTATCGTCACATGACAAATTCTGCGACGTATGTGGATCATTCAGGAAAAAGGCGAACACTCGGATGGCTGTGTGCCGGGCACGTTCTTTCCATGATTGCTGACAAGGAACTTCGTAAAAGCATGTCGGATGGTTCGGATCTTGTGAAGACTGTACGGGCGTATGTCAAAGAAAAGGCGGGAGGGGACCCCAAGAAACTGCCGATCAGGAATAGAACGAAGGCCAATAGAGAACGTCTTGAGAGTCTCCGTCAACAAGCGATCAGTGAAAAGCAGAAAAAACGCCAGGCGCAACAGGCCTCCGATGTATCCACTGCGCCGACCGCTGATTCCAGCACAACTGTGAAATAGAAGGGGAAATGGACCAGGAACTGGTTCAGGAACCGTGGTTCAAAGCGACCAAACAGTCGAAAAAACACCGGCGGGAACGGCGGAGATGAAATTGGAAGCAGGAGTTCTTGAAGAAAAAGCACATTTGCGCGTTATGGGGACGGTTGTAACCACCAAGACACCAAGGCACTAAGATTTCAGTCCTTTGTGTCCTGGTGCCTTGGTGGTGAGAATGAAAGATCTTTTCTGTCGTCAATATGACCCGATAATTCACAGAATTATATACAGGAGGGATGTCGTGTTTGCATATCACACCAGAATGCGAGTATGTGGTGGGCGGTTGTTCGTTTCGCATATTTTGATGTTCCTGTTTCTCCTCTTTTCAGTTGAAGGGGGATATGCACTGGAATTCACTTCAGGGACTCAGATCTCCGCCATCATGGAAAAAGTACGCGCAAAAAAAGGGTACGTCGGGGGTACCTATATTCTCAATGAACAGGAGTACCCGGCTCTGGAACCCTATTTTCAGGACCCGGATATTTTTGTCCGGCGTCAGGCGGATCAAATCGCTCGTAATAGTGCGGAATATGCTTCTTCTCTTTCCGTCCAACAGAAATATGTGGAACATGTTTTGCAGAGTGCTTTCGATTGGGATGCCTATGGTCCTTCGGTTGGGATTCTAAAACAATACTGTCCGGAACATTTCTCTGAGAAATCTCGGGTCATGTTGGGTGAACACCTGAAACGAGCAATTGCGGAATACAAAGCGTCAAAGACAGACAAAACCAGGGATTGCCTGAACGGTTTATGTCTTTCTGTTGCAGCTGCACAAGCCAATGAACACATGGATCTTCTCAAGAGAGTCAAAAAGGAGTTCAGTAATGAAGTCGTGGGACTGACAGAGGAGAAGAAAGCCCAAAAGTATTTGGAAAACCAGTTTGACTTCTGGTTTAATCTTCCCGCCTTGGAAGCGTCCAAAGCACTGGCCATGATGGGAGAGAAGGAAGATGTCAAATACTGTATCCGGCTAGTCGACAATTTTCCAAATGTAGAGACAAAAGGGCTTTGGCTCTTCACTGTATTGCAGAGGATTGAACAACCTGAAGTCCTGGAATATTTTTACAGAGGGATGGACAATAAGACAGAATACCTGGATGGTTCTGGAAAGTTCGTACCGCTCGGAAAGGCGTCCGCTGAAAGTTTCCTACAGATGCTCGACGACAAGGAATTCGCACAAGAAGCTAGAAAAGCCCCGGATCGTGCAGAAGCCATACGATCTTATGTTAAAGAGAAGGCGGGAGGAGATTCGAAGAAACTGCCGATCATCAATTATAACCGAGAACGTTTCAAACATTCGCAGGATACTGGTATGAAGATGAGACAAAAACAAAAGCACCCCGAGATTGCGCCTGCAACACGGGGTGTCAGCTCCGGAGAGACGGTGAGACCGAACTTGTAATCGGGTGGTAGATTCCGGACGAGGAATAAACAGGAACAGGCCGGATAGAGCCGTTGCCAAAAAAAATCTTTATTATTGAAAGTTTCCATCTTCGTTCGTCATCCCCGCGAAAGCGGGGACCCAGAGGCGTGAGAACGACGAAAATGAGAAAAATATCGAGGAAATCGGGTTTGAAACCGGGTCGCCTCAAATCTGGGTTCCCGCTTGCGCGGGAATGACGGAGAGGGAAAAAACTCCCGGAAAAGATAGGGTTATTCGCTGATTCCTTTTGGCAATTTCTCTAAAAAAGCGACAGATACAGGATTCATCCTCTCATGACTCAGGAAACTCCCCCTCTCGTTCCCCCCTCTTCACCGTCCTCATTTCCTGCGGCGCGGCTGTCCCTCGTCCGACTGGTCAGTTGGCTCCTTGAACGCCTGCGCCTCACACTCACCTGCCCGGCGGGACTGGGTTACCTGTTGCTGGTCCTTCCCTTCATCACGATGATCGGTTACGAGGGGTGGAGCCTCTTTACGCCCCTGCTTGTTCTCTTCGTGGGATACTCGATCGGGTGGTTCCGGCGGCTTTTTCTGGCGGCAATGGTCACCTGCGCCCTCGTGTTCAGCATCGTGGCCCTCACGCCCGTGTCGAGTACCCTCGCGGCGCAGTTGATCCGGACCGATCCGCTCGCGCCCTGCGACGCGCTGGTCGTGCTGTCGAGCAGCGTCACGCTCGACGGGCGTCTGGCCGAGCGGGCGCTGGACCGCCACCTGAGCGGACTGGAGTACTTCCGCCAGGGGTGGGCGCCCGCGCTGGTCCGCACCACCCTGCCGGAGGGGAACCCCTCGGCGGACGAGGACGCCCGGGAACTCACCCGCCTCTTAGGACGCGAGGTTCCGATGTACTTCGTCGGCCCCGCCGTCACCACCCGTCAGGAAGCCCTGGCCGTGCGCCGCCTGTGCGACGAAAAGGGGTGGTCGCGCATCCTGCTCGTGACCTCGCCCACGCACTCGCGCCGCGCCGCCGCCACGTTCGAGAAAACCGGCCTGACTGTCGTGTCGCAACCGTGCATTGACCGCAAGTTCGCCCTGGGCCACCTTACCAACCCCACCACCCGCCTGCGCGTCTTCTACAACTGGCTCTACGAAACCTTCGCCCGCCTCAAATACCAGAGGAAAGGGTGGGCATAAATCGCCTGCCTGAGAAGCAGACTCTCACCCCGTATTTTTCGCCACACCCACAAAATATCCCGCAGCACCACACCTCAGCGAGAGATCTCCTGCGACTTCAGGGGCGCAATCTCCCCGATCAAGACCGGGCCGTTGCAGAACAGGGCGTTCCGCATGGAGGGGTTCTGTTCCCGGAGACTTTTCAGACTGATGCCATATTCGGCGGCAATGTCGCACAGCGGCAATTCGTTCCCGTCGTCAAGATACTGTTTCGCGGACACGCACACCAGTTTCGAGCCCTCCAGACGGAAACGATAGACCAGTTTTTCGCTCAGGGAAATATACCATTCGGTCTCGGTTCCACTGGTATCGAACGGGTAAAGGGCGATCATGCGGGTCAGATAGCATTGTCCGGCCCCATTTGTTGTCAGATCGCTAACTCCACCACGAGTCAGAACAAAATCGCCGGTTCCTGGGTCCACACTCCACTTTTCCCAACCATTATAATGACTGTCATGACCACTCTTGCCAAAACCCCAGGAACAACTCCGAAAGATCTCACGAACCCGGTTCCCCTGTACCGCAAGAAAGATCTTATAAGTATTGGTATTCTGACCTCTCCCGGGAGTCACCACATCCCAACTGAGCATTGCCAGGCGTCCCTTCTTCAACCACTTCATATTGTCCGTCAGATCCGAACGAGAACCGAAGGGTTTCCGGTTCTCTCCTTCCCGATACTGACCGGCATCCAGAAGAATCCGATCGGGCGAATTCTTGAAGGAAAGGTAGAAGGCGGTTCTGATCTCGCCTGCCACAAAATGGAAAGGGATCGGGTACCCAAACAGTTCCTCGTCGATCTTGAATTGCCGGAGACTCAATTCTTCGGATGTCGTGGTTTCCCGATCGTAATCCTTGCTTTGAATGAGAGTCGTCCGGGTTTCTCTCCTCGCCGGGTTTGGATCGGTTCGCTTCAGGTGGTGTTCCTTTTCAAAATACTCCACCAGGTCGGGATACCCATATTCATAGGCGATATCGAGGAGTGAACAGGTGCCCTCGAAAAACCGCTGATTGGGATTGCAGCCTGCGGCCACCAGCACCTGGACCATTTCCAGATTGCCGGACAGGGTCGCTTCATAGAGGGGAGGGCGGTCCTTCGCGTTCAGAGTTTCGGAACTGACCCCATTCGCCAGAAGCGACTTCACCCGCTCGACAGCCCCGCCTCGAACAGCCTCGACAAACGAAAGTTTGTTTTCGTCCACCGTCTTTTGAAGCTCCGGTTCCTTGAGAAGAGGACGGGCATCGGGCATATGTTGGGACGGATCGACTTTTCGAGGCTTTATGGACTCATTCGCGCCCCGCTCGACCAGGAAACGACTCATCTCGTCCAGTTCATGCTCGCGCGCCAGAAACAGAAGGGAACGCCCGAAAGTATCGGTTGTGTTGATGTTCCCCCCTCCCTCCAGAAGGCGTTTCACCTCGGGTTGGTCGTTGTGAAGAACGGCGAGTGTCAACGTTGTCCAACCATCGTGCCCCCGGGCCTGTTTTTCGGCGCGCGCTTCATCGCACCGTCCTTCACCGAATATCTTTTCAGAAGATTGAGCGAAAACGGGAAACGAAAGAGCAAAATGAAATACGAACCCGAACAGGAGAACCGGAAACGGGGTCAAACGCATGGGGAATACTCCTTTTGAACAATCTTCTACCGGGCGTGGAATAATCCGGAGACGTTCGATATCGCAGATAAGTCCACACTCGCAGGCAGAAATAACATATCCCGGAATCCGCCGCCACCCATATCGCGTCGTTTCTTTTGCCCATTGCCCAAACCGAACCAATCTGCTTAAATCTCTCCGGCTGCGCTCGAACCGGTTTGACCTGCGCCCGTATCTTCTTTACGGAGTTTCATTTCCATGACTCAATCCGCCCCTTCCGCCACGATCTGGGACCCCCAGCACGAATGCCTCGACCGCCCCGCGCTTGAAGCGATCCAACTCGAACGGCTGCGTAACATGGTCGGCCACCTGCGCCGCAACGTCCCCTATTACCGCCAGCGGCTCGACGAAGCAGGGGTCCACGAAGACAGTATTCAATCTCTCGCCGACGTGCGCCGCATCCCCTTCACCACCAAACAGGACCTGCGCGACCACTACCCCTACGGCCTGCTGGCCACCCCGCTTTCCGAGGTGGCGCGGCTCCACGCCTCGACCGGCACCACCGGCAATCCGACCGTTGTGGCCTACACGCGCCGCGACCTCGAAACCTGGGCCGACCTGGTCGCGCGCTTTCTCTACGCCGCCGGGGTCCGCTCGCACGACATCGCCCACATCGCCTTCGGCTACGGCCTCTTCACCGGCGGGTTCGGCCTGCACTACGGCATGGAGCGCGTGGGCACGGCGGTCATTCCCATCTCGGGCGGCAATACCGACCGCCAGGTCAAGATTCTGCGCGACCTGCGCCCCACCGTCCTGATCAGCACGCCCAGCTACAGCCTCCACATCGCCGAGGTGGCCCAGGCCGCTGGACTGGCGCCGGGCGATCTGGCCCTGCGCATCGGCTGCTTCGGCGGCGAACCGTGGAGCGAAGGGATGCGCCGCGAGATCGAGACGCGCCTCGGCATCAGCGCCACGGACAACTACGGCCTCTCCGAGATCATCGGTCCAGGCGTCGCGGGCGAATGCGCCGAAAAACACGGCATGCACTTCAGCGAGGACCACTTCCTCATCGAGCACCTCGACCCCGAAACCGGCGAACCCGCCGCGCCGGGCGCTCTGGGCGAACTGGTCATCACCCCGTTGACGCGCGAGGCGTTCTCGGTCCTGCGCTACCGCACACGCGACCTCTGCCGTCTGATCGACGAGCCGTGCCCCTGCGGCCGAACGACGCGCCGCATGACCAAGGTGGTGGGCCGCGCCGACGACATGCTCATCGTGCGCGGCGTCAACCTTTTCCCCACGCAGGTCGAGCAGGTGCTCCTGGACCTGGGCGGCGTCGAGCCGCACTACCAGCTCATCGTGACCCGCGAGGGCGTGCTGGACAATCTGGAGATCAAGGTCGAGATCTCGCCCGAACTGTTCTCCGATGAAATGAAGGAAATGCGTCAGCGGGAAAAGGACCTCGAATGCCGCCTGCGCTCCGCCCTGGGCGTGTCGTTCAAACTGTCTCTCGTCGAACCGCGTACCCTGGAACGCGGCGCCGGCAAAGCCAAACGGGTGGTGGACCAACGGAAAATCTGAGGAGAAGGAATAGGCCGGATTTACAGGATCGTAAGGTTTTTGATGAAATCTTATCGTCCCTGTAAATCCGGCCAGTTTTTCAGAAACCCTTTTACATTCTCTTTGCGCACCTGCTGGCTATCCAGCCGGTGCGGGACAAGTCGAAATCAACTTTCACGATGGACTGCGGAATTCTTCCGGGCTGACGTTCAGTCAACCGATCGATAACCGTATCCGGAAACCGTTTTCGGGTCTCCCGTGCGGTTCCTTATTCGGACGGCAGTTCAATCCGGAAGGTTGTTCCTTTCTCAGCGGTGGATTCGAATGTGACCTGCCCGCCCAGATAGCGTTCCCCAAACAGTTTCATGCTGTACGTACCGATGCCACGGCCTTTTTCGGCCTTGGTGCTGAAGGAACGCTTGAACAACTGCAATTGCGCTTGTTCGGGAATGACACCGGGGTTTGAAACCGAGAAAACGGGTCGGCCATCGCGATGCTCGAAGTCCAATCGAACCGTTTCTCCCTCTAACACGGCTTCCAGGGCGTTCTTGGTCATGTTGGTCAGGATCCGTTCGAGAAGCATGGGGTCTGTGGTGATCTGCTCCTGTTCCTCGACGTCCCCAATTACCAGTGTTTTTCCTTTCGCCACATCGTGGTTTTCGAACACGGAACGAATGACCTCCGTAATGTCCCGCACAGGAACCGTCTTTTTGCTCAACGCAAGTGTGCCGTTTTCCGCATCCATCATCCGCCGCTGATCTTCGATCTCCTGTTTGAGTCGCCGGGACAGGAGCAGGATGCGCATGGCCGTCTCTTTGGGGTCCAGGCCATCAATGCTTTGCATCAGGCTGCTCCAACCCATGAGCCCCCCAATGGTATTGAGAATGTCGTGGAAGAAAGTCCGCTCCAACGCCTGGCGCCGTTTGTCTCCGCTGATGTCATTGAATACGAGAACGGTAAACTCATTGTCTCCCGCTTTGATGGGAGTGGCGCGCACCCGGAATTCCAGGGACTCCTCGGCCTGGCCATGACGAACCGTAGCCAGGCATTCATTCATGGCGGGTTCACCTTCGGTTTGGGAGGCCAGGATGGAAATGACCGCACCGCAGGTGGAACAGGTTTTAGATGTTCCGCAACCACCCGGCCCCGTGTGAGCATGAATGCAGCCCAGAATCTCCCCCGGACGTTCACCCGACAGGCACTTCGGATCTTCAATCTGAAGATCCTTGAGCAATTGCTGGTTCATGGCCAGTACCTGACGCTGCGCATTGAGAATCATGAGATAACCATCAATGGATTCCAGAATGGCCAGGAAAAGCGGATTTTCCCGGACAAACTCGCTCATCTCCACCACCTGCTCCGGGTCTGCGCGTTCGGCTGGAGCGAACCAGGTTGTGACCGATTCGGCGTCCGAGAGTGCAAGATCTTGATTGTCCGACATGATTGACCTCCTGTTTCGAAATCTCTCTTTTTTTTCTATACATTTCCCCGTGAGGGATTGTTTGGGGCATTCAATTCGGCGAGAAACCCATTCGAGATCGCCCGGCCATGAACATCCATCAGGACAGAATGGACTCCGTTCACATCGTAACGAGTTGCCGACACGACTGTCAAAGGTATTCCTTTTGATTGGTATGACGCAATAATACGCGGAGGGTCAGTGAACAGATAGACCCCAGGGGCCGTCGAGTGAAGGCAAACGGGCACTACGCGGGGAATTCTGGCGCGGAACGACAGATGACTGCCGCTCGGCAAGCCGCAGTTACTCGGATGAGAAGGCTGGTCTCCTTTTTCGAAGTGAGGCGTTAATCCTTCTTCAAAATAAATGACGAGATCGCTTTGCAAACCAGGAAGAGGAGACCAGCCATGGACCAGGAAACCGCGGTTGAACGTTTCAGCGCGTCGCAAACATCGTGGCCAAGCCCCCTCGGGTGAAATAAATCTCTCCCTCGCCGAGCGCCTGACCCCCTCGTCCAGTCCGCAAAAAATGTGACACTTTTCTCCCAAATCCAAGCCCTCGGTTGTGTTATACTCGTTCACGGCTGGCCTCCTTTTCCTGGGACGCAAAACGAGCCTGTCATTTATCTTGAAGGAGGATTCTCTCCTGACTTCGTATAAGAAGACCAGCCTTCTCATCCGAACTCTGCGGTTGTGGTTTTTCAGTAGGGCGATACCGTGGAGAAAATGTCGCGCCTGATGTAGATTCCGAAAAACAGTCGTATAGAAAACCTCGATCAAGAGGATGAATCCCCCAGAATGTACGCATTGGAATTCCAGTCCCTCACCAAGTGGTACGGCGACACGCTCGGCGTCGAGGACATTTCTTTTGCGGTCGAGCCGGGAGAAATCTTCGGCTTTCTGGGCCCGAACGGCGCGGGGAAAACCACCTCGATCCGCTGCGCGATGGGGTTGATGCGGCCCACCTCGGGCGAGATCTTTCTCCTGGGGGAACAATGCCGGGCGGGGCGCGCCACCCGGCACGCCCGCATCGGTTACCTGCCGGGGGATTTCCGCATCTGGACGGCGCCCACCGCGCGCCGGACCCTGACGATGCTTGCCGCGCTGGGACCGGGCGCGGGCGCCGCAAACTCCCGCCGAGCCGATCTATCCGAACGGCTCGGTCTCAAACCGGACCGCTCCGTCTGGACCCTCTCAAAAGGCAACCGGCAGAAAGTTGGAATCATCAACGCCTTCCAGCACCGGCCCGACCTGTTGATTCTGGACGAGCCGACCACGGGACTGGACCCGCTGGTGCGCCAGAGTGTGTGGCAACTGATCCGCGAGGCCGCGGCGGGCGGCGCGGCGGTCCTGCTTTCGTCGCACGACCTGACCGAGGTCGAGACGGTGTGCAGCCGCGCGGCGGTGCTGCGCGCGGGGCGGCTGGTCCACCTCGGACCCGTGTCCGGTCTGGTGGAACAGGGCGAAACGCGGATGAAGGTCTGGTTCCAGGATGCCGGGCCAATCCCGTCTTTCCCCACCTCTGAGATCCCGAATGTTCGGCTGGTCGAACAGAACGGGGGCTTTCTGTGTCTGGCGTACCACGGCCAACCGGATGCGCTCCTGAAGTGGATTGCGCGCTACCCGGTCGAGCGCATGGAAATGCCCGAACCGTCGCTTGAAGAGGCGTTTGCGCAATATTACGGAGAAGGTACCGCTTCGAAACCCTCATTCCCCCCCGAAGAAAGGGAAACTTTACCGTGAACCCACGCCCCGCTTTCCCCTTCGCCCTCCTGCGTTTCTGGGCCTGGCGGCTGGCGCTGGGGTGGAGCCTGATCGCCTTGATGTCGTTTCTGCTCCAGTTTGCCAACTGTGCCGTCGCGTCGAAGAACCAGAATATCCAGGTGTTCCTGACCTTTGTCAACCTGTTGCCGAACGCCATTCGGGAAATCATCGGCAAGGACGCCTTGTCGGCGGGCAATATCGCCTTCATTGTGGCGCTGGCCTACGAACACCCGATCGAACTGATTCTGCACCTGAGCTGGGCAGCGGGGGTGCCCACGGGACTGCTGGTGGGCGAGGTACAGCGGGGCCACATGGAACTGATCCTGAGCCGGGCGGTCACCAAGTCCCAAGTGTACTTCTGTGCCCTTCTGTTGACGCTGGGGGGCCTGCTGGCGCTGGCGCCGGTGTTGTGCGCCGCCACAGCGCTGGGGAGTCACCTTTTTCACTACCAGCCGCCTCTGCCGATCAGCCGGTTCTGGCATCTGGCGGTCAACTTCGAACTGGTGTGTTGCGCCACGGCCGCAGTGGGACTGGTAGCCGGGAGTTTCTTCCAGCGGCGCAACCGCGCGGTCGGCGTGGTGGTGGCCTATGCGGTCGTAGATCAATTCATTCTGCTGTTCTCCGCCATCTGGCCCGACCTGAAGTTTATCAATCGCTTTTCGCTTTTTCACTACGCAAAACGCTCGGAGATTTTCAGCAGCCCCGACTGGCCGCTGGGCGACATGGCCATTCTGGTGGTCGTCACCGGAATTCTGACCGCGGTAGGGGCGATCATCTGGAACCGGCGCGACCTGCCGTCGTAAAGTCGGAGACTGCCGGTCAGTCCCCCGCCCGCGCATCCCCCCAGCACAGCGCCCCCCAGATAAAGGCGGGAATCCAAACCAGCGGCACGAAAAACTGCCCGATTGCAAGTCCCAACGAGAGAACGCGCAGGCCCGCATGGCAATCCCGCTTCAAAGCAAATTTGAGCAGGAAGAAAAAGAAAACCCATCTCGCAACGACAAAAAGCAGGTAAAGCATGAGACGATCCTTCCTCTGTGGAATGGTGTGACACGCGCGCTGCCGGTCATTCAGCAAACTGCCCTCGGACAATTTGACCCGCTTCGGGCGGCAAAGATCGAAAACACGGCACCGGCGCTACAATTAACATGAGCCTTCAGAGTCTTCCTATTACAATCAAAAGGGATCTTTATAACCAAACCCGTTTTCTGTACTTGAGCCTGAAAACCACCGTTGAAACGAAGAAACAGATCTTGAGGCCTTGTAAGGCGGGGAAAACTGGGGCCCAATCCGTTCTCCATTTGGGTGAGATTTTCTCCGCGCCGATCAGGAGATCGGCGTTCCCGGGGAACCCATTCCTTCCTCGAAAAATGGTCTTTCTGGGAGGGCGGGCGTCCCGCCCGCCTGAAAGAAAGCCGTTCAACTACTGTTTTTGAAGGATACTCCGCTATCTGTGTCCGATCCTTCCTGCCGGAATGATCCAGATCGGGATTGGGACGCCTCGAATTTTTTCAAGGCAGAATTGCTCCGATTTCGGTCAGACGGACGGGATTCCGTTCGCTTTGCGCTGGAATTCGGAAATCGCCTGTGAGAAAATCCGGAATACTCAGGGGAAAGGGAATCACATGCAGCGTATCCTGTTTATCTGCTGGGCCAATTGCATCCGGAGCCTGATGGCCGAAGCGTTGCTCAATTACCGGGGCGGACTTCATTTCCGGGCGTTCAGCGCGGGCATCCAGCCCGCCTCCTCGCCCCACGTGTTCACCATACAGGCGCTCGAGGAAATGAATATCCCGGTCCGCGGCCTGCGCCCCAAGTCCTGGCATGATTTTGAACAGGAAAAGTTCGACGCGATCGTCACCCTGAGCCACCGCGCGCGCGCCGTGGTCGAGTCCGAATGGCTGCAACCCGCTCCCGAGTTGCAACGTCCCCTGCGCGCGCACTGGGAATTTTTGGACCCGGTGACATATTCCATCCCCGGGCGAGTCATGAGCGATACGGACCGCATGCAGGCGTTCCGCGACACGCGCGACGACCTGCGCGAATGCATCGAGTACCTCTGCCTGGAAGCGAAAGAAGCGGTAAAGTCGCCGGAAACCTTTCTCCGGTCGCTGCGCGAGGCGGGCGAGGACGAAACGGAACGCCTGAGACGGGAGGGCGCCGGGCGTGGATACGCCAACCGGTAGGGACCGGTCCTGGAAACCTGAAACCAACCGGGGCCGGAAGTGGACCGTACTGGTTCTGCTGGCCCTGGGGGCCATCGCCTGTTCCGACCCCGCCGCCCCGACGGACTCCAGAAAAAACAAACCAGCGGACCTTCGCCCCGTCGAAACCGGCGAGCGAGCCGCCCGAACGGAAGGTGATGGGGCCATGGAACGCAAGACAATGGTCCGAACCCAGATCGAAGCGCGCGGCGTGCGCAACCCCCTGGTGCTCGATGCCATGCGCACGGTAGAGCGGCGCCAGTTTGTGCCGGAAGAATACAAAACCTCGGCCTACGACGACCACCCCCTCCCCATCGGAAACGACCAAACCATCTCGCAGCCTTACATCGTGGCCCTGATGACCGAACTGCTCGAACCGAAGATCCATCACAAGGTCCTCGAGATCGGCACCGGCTCGGGTTATCAGACCGCCGTGCTCGCGGAGATCGTGAATCAGGTTTTCAGCATCGAAATCGTGGAACCCCTGGGGCGACAGGCCGAGCGAACCTTGAAGGACCTGAAGTACGAGAACGTACACGTGCGCATCGGGGACGGGTACCGTGGTTGGCCCGAAGAAGCGCCCTTCGACGGTATCCTGGTCACGGCCGCGCCACCGCACGTCCCCCAGCCCCTCGTCGAGCAGTTGAAAGTCGGGGGGCGAATGGTGATCCCGGTGGGGGAATCGGGGTGGGGTCAACGGTTGCAGGTGCTTGTCAAGAACGCGGAGGGGAAGGTGGAGGTCAAGAACAGTATCAGCGTGCGTTTCGTCCCCATGACCGGTGAGATCCAGAACGAAAAACCGTGAAAATGAGACAAAGAAGAAGTGACAGAAAGAGGTGGCAGGAAGAAGTGGCACGGGCATCCCGCCCGTGAAAAACCGATAGAATACGAGCCTCTTGCAAAAGTCGTTGAGTCGTTCGATTTTCAGGTGAAAAAGTGAGGAGAAAAAGGCATCATACGCTTGCTTAACAAACCCCGAAAGGGATGGCGGATCATGCACTTTCTCTCCTCACTGTTCACTACCCTACAACAACATCTTTTCCCGTTCCAGCAAGAAGCGCTGGGGGAACTCTGCGAAAAGCACAAGACGCTCATCGAGGTGGCCGAGTTGGCTTCGATCGAGAAATTCATGAGCCCGTTCGGTCGCAAGCCGATGGGGCGCCCGCGCCACGGACGCCAGCCTCTCGTCCTGGCGTTTCTGGCCAAGGCCGTCTGGAATTGCCCGACCACCCGCGCGCTGCTTGATCTGCTCGGCGCTGACGCCCCGTTGCGGCGTCTGTGCGGCTGGGAAACGCGGGCCGACTTGCCCAGCGAAGCGACCTTCTCGCGCGCCTTCGACGAATTCGCCCGCACCGCTCTGCCGCAGGCGATTCACGAAGCGATGGTCAAAAAGTGCTGCGGGCCGAAGTTGGCAGGTCATACCAGCCGAGACTCCACGCCGATCCAGGGGCGCGAGAAGGCGGCCCGCAAAGAGTCTGCGCCGCAGAAGTCCAAAGCCCGGCGCGGGCGTCCGAAGAAAGGCGAGGAGCGGGCGCCCAAGCCGCCGCGCCGTCTGGAACAACAGGGCCGGCACTCGCTCGAAGAAAACCTCCAGGATCTGCCGACCGCTTGCGACCGGGGCTCGAAAAAAGACAGCAAGGGCTTCAAGAAATCGTGGATCGGCTACAAACTGCACGTCGATTGCATCGACGGCGACATCCCGGTCAGCACGATTCTGACGAGCGCCTCGCTGCACGATTCGCAGGCGGCAATCCCGCTGGCGCAGATGACCGGCCAGCGCCTGACCAACCTCTACGACCTGATGGACTCGGCCTACGACGCGCCCGAAATCAAAGCGTTCAGCGAGGGGCTGGGGCACGTGCCGATCATCGATCAAAATCCGCGCCGCGGCGAGAAGTTGCCGATGGATTCGCATCGGGCGGTCCGCTACCGCGAGCGCAGCGCGGCGGAACGGGTGATGAGCAACATCAAGGACAACTACGGGGGACGGTTCGTGCGGGTGCGCGGGGCGGCCAAGGTGATGTGCCACCTGATGTTCGGGATCGTGGCGATGACGGCCCGTCAAATTTTCGCGTTGCTGAGATGAGCGGCCCGGGGCGAATCGAAATGGAAGGGAGAAAATCAACGGCGAAACCGCCGAGTGGCAATCGCACGCCCCGTCCCCAGCGAAAAAGGGCGATTTTGGCGGTAAAGAGCAAGCGAACAGGCGTTCTCGCTCAGAAATCATCTCCCCGAAACGATTAGCCCCGCTTTTTCGCCGTTTTGCCCAATACTTTTGCAAGAGGCTCATACGGCATACGTTTTCGAAACCTCGCCGGCGGGGACGCCGGCGGTACAAACCGATTCACGGGCGGGACGCCCATACCACCTTATTTTCCAGCCTTCTATCGAACAATCTCACCCGCCACGGCGCTCAGCCGCAGGATCGCCTGGTTGAGGTCGCGCCGCGCCTCGTGCGCCATCAGGCGTGTCTCGATCAGGTCGCGTTCGGCGTCGAGCAGGTCCAGGAAACTCGAACCGCCGGACGTATACTCACTTTGCGAAATCTCGTAGGTCGTCTGTGCGGCGGGGAGCGTGGTCTTCTCGATCAGTTCAACCTTGCGGCGGGCGGTGTAGATCTCCTCGAACGCGGCCACGCCATCGGCCCGGGTCTGACGGATCAGGTTGTCGAGTTTCAATTCCTCGGCTTCCAGTCGTCTGCGGCTCTCGGCCAGATACGCTTCCGCCTGGGCAAACCCGAGGCGAGGCTTTTGTTCGCGGGGTTTGAGGCCGAAAGTGGGGCCAACGCCCCCCGTGTCGGCGGAACCCGCTCCCGCAGCCATGCCAGATTCCGCAGGTGCGCCTCCCATCGCCGGTTGCACGGCCTGGGACTCCGGCATCATCCCACGTTCGAACGCGCTATAACCCTGACTGGCCGGGGGACGGTTCATCACCTCTCCCATGCGAATGGCCGCCTGAAGGCGGGCTATCTCGGCGCGCTGAGTTCCGATTTCCTGACGGTTCTGCATGGCGGATTCCCAGAAAGATTCATTCTCAGGGGGAACCCGCAGGTTGCTTTCAACCGGCTGGCCCAGAGCGGACTCCGGCGCGCGGCCCATCAAGGCATTGAGCGCAACCCGAACCGCATTTTCACGTGACTCAAGATCCGCCAGCGCGGTTTTCTGACGAGCCAGGTCGTTGCGGACCTTGAGCACGTTGGCCTGATTCACCAGTCCCGTGCGGTAACGCTCCTCAATGTTGCGCACCAAGTCTTCGAGCAGTTGGGTGTTCTCCCGAGTCGTCACCTGAGCCTGCGCCAGATAACGATACTCGAAGTATTTCTCCCCCGCCTCGATGGCGTTGTCGCGTACCTGGCGCTGCCACTCCAGATCGGCCATGCGGACCATCGCCGCAATCATTTCCGACTTGAACGCCGTCACACCCGGATAAGGGGAGTAGGTCTGCTGCATCTGTTTGTTGAGCGCTTCGCCCGGCTCAACGTTCAGGTACCGCGTGAAGGTTCGGAATTGCGCCACAAGACCCTCGAGGTAATCCGCCTGGGCGTATTGCTGGAGAGCCGCCTCCCTGTTGGCGCGCATGGCCAGCGTCTCGGGGTTGTGGAGGGCGACGGCCAGTTGCAGATCGGACAGGGTCAGTTGCCCTCCCACAACTCGGTCCAGATCTGCCGGTTGCTTCATCCGGTCGGCCTGTTTCTTCAGATCTTCCGACTTTTTTCCCAACACCTTTTCCACAAGACGAAGTGAAACCTCCTCGGAGGAAAACTCCTTCGCGTTGAGCAATGCGGACGGGCGGGTCGTGGAAGACACAATCGTCCGGGTTCCGGTTGTGGGGACAGATTCCTCGCGAGCGGTCCAGTCGAGCGTCCGCTGATAGAAGGAGGAGGTTGTCCTCTGTTCAAAGTCACTGAGGGATTGCTTGTAATGGGCCGTGCAACCCGCCAGCGCGAGGAGGGAACAGAACACGAGGGCGACGCAAATCGTGCGATGCCGCAGGGTCGAAATCGAACAACGAAAAGACGTCTGAAAAACAAGGGTCACGCAAAGACGCAAAGACGCAAAGAACCGTCCTGCTGAAAAGAATCGCGACATGCGTTGATTATTGGAGAGAGTCATACGATTCATGGCAGCACCTCCCCTGCGTCCTCGGGCCGGGGTTCGGCGGTGGTTCCGAGAACCTGCTCGAGCCACCCGATGGCCTGCCCCAGATCGGCCTGCGCGCGGCTGTGGGCCAGGAGGAAGTTGTGCCAGGCCAGCGTGGTCTCCAACACGCTCGTGAAAGGGACCACCCCAGCTCGGAAATCTATCTCCGCCTGCCGCATGACCGACTCGGCCTGCGGCAGCAGTGTGTGGCCGTAGAGATCCACCAACCGCCGCGACAGCGCGACCTGAAAGTAGGCCTGCGCCACGCTGCGGCGCACCTGGTTGGTCTCTTCCATCGCCGCCCGCTTCATGGCTTCCTCTGCGGCTTCTTTCTCGCGAATCAGGGCGCGGTTGCGATACTCCCAGATCGGCAGGGACGCACTGATCATGCCCGCATAGGAATTGGCGACTCCGCCCGAAAGACCCTCGATCATGAACGCCGGCGAAAAATCCGGCAGGCGCGACAACTTGGCCAGAAAAGTCTGGTATCGGGCCTTCTGCGCCTCAAGCCCCCGCACCCGCAGGATCTGCGCGTACTGCTCGGCGCGGCGGTAGAGCGGGTCCACCCGATCCTCAACCGCGTACACGGGCGCGTGGCGCACCGGACCGATGGCGGTTTCCGGCGGCAGGTTGATCAGCGCCTTGAGGCGTTCGACCTGCGTGATGCGTTGCTCAGTCAGGAGAATTCTGTCATAGGCCAGCTGGGCCGACTGGCTCTCGGCCCGGAACGCCTCGTTGAGTTGCGTTTGACCGGTTCCCTGCTGCTGGTAGGCCAGTTGCGACTGGTTGCGGAAGAGCGTTTCGATCTGCTCGGTGACGCTGGTCGCCCGGTCCAGATAGGCCAGTTCGTACCACGCGTTCTTCACCTCGACGATCAGGTCACGCAGGGCGATCTCGTACTGCAACCGCGCGAGGTCCGCCTCGGTCGCCGCAATCTTGCCCCCGGTCCAGATCTTCTGCGGCCAGGGGATCTCCTGCATAATCTGGACACTCTCCCACTGGTCCATTGTGAAATTGTAGTTGAGTTCGTAAAGCGACGGATCGGGCAGCGAGAGCGCCTGCGGTTCGGTCTGAATCATGGCCGCCCATTGCTGGCGCTGCGCCTCGATCCCCGGATTGCGTTCCACGGCGAGCCGAACCACCTGATTCAGGGAGGGGGCCTCGGCCAACCCGCGCGAGGTCTGTTCATCAAGCGCAGGCTGCATCGCCGCCCGCCACGCGGCGGGCGTGTTGTTCTCTATTTTCGTGTGCATGCACCCCGTCGCAGTCAGCAACAGGCACCCGAACGAGAGGAACGTAAAAATCTGGAGTTTTCTCTTTCGTCTCATAAAGCCCTCCGATTCGCGACCAGCCCAGGATTCCCAAAGAAGACCGCGGTTGAACGCCACCGGCCGAAAAAAAAGCCGCAACCCCACGGGGAGCGGATCGAAACAATCTTTCTCCCCGCGTGACAGCAATCCACAACCCGTTTTCCCGTCTCGACTCCGGTTTCCAGTGTTTATTGTAAGCGGGGAAGATCCGCTCTGCCACTGAAAACCGACAACCCGACCGGAGATCGAACTGACGGAAACGCAGCGTTTCGGCCTTCGAAATATCAATTCTCACAAATCTTGTCAAGATAATAAGATAATGCTTGATTCAACCACCTGCAATCCTTTACAATACCCAGGATTTTGATCGGGAGACAAGACGATCTCCCCGCATTTGTGTTGATTGCTCCGGCATTTCCGGCGTAGGATAAACTCGTCCGGTCTGGAGTCCAGAGAAACAGTGCAGGCGGTTTTCGTTCGGCTTCGAAATTCGCCGGTGAGGGATACCTTCCAACCTCGCCGCCCGCGGGAGAATCTCACAGGCGGTTGCAAAGAACCAGGGGCGCCCTGTTCATGATTGAAGCGATCATCGAATACTCCTGCCGGAACAAACTGCTCGTCATCGTCGGCTTTCTGGCGCTGACGGCGGTGGGGGTGTGGGTTATGAACACCACGCCCATTGACGCGATCCCCGATCTTTCCGAAAACCAGGTCATCGTCTTCACCGACTGGATGGGGCGCAGTCCGCGCGAGATCGAGGACCAGATCACTTACCCGCTTTCGGTGAACCTCCAGGGCCTCGCAGGCGTCAAGACTGTCCGGTCGTCGAGCGAGTTCAATTTCTCGATGATCAACATCATCTTCGACGATTCGGTGGATTTCTACTTCGCCCGCACACGCGTGCTCGAACGCCTCGCGCTGGCCAATACGTACCTGCCGCAGGGCGTCGTGCCCTATCTGGCGCCGGACGCCACCGCGCTGGGCCAGATTTTCTGGTACACCGTCGAGGGGGACAACCACGATCTGGGCGCCCTGCGCGCGCTCCAGGACTGGTACGTGCGCTACCAACTCAACTCCGTGCCGGGCGTGGCGCAGGTCGGCAGTGTGGGCGGCATGCCGCGCGAGTACCAGATAGACGTCACCCCCGAGCGTCTGCGCGCCTACAACCTCACCCTGGGCCAGATCTACGGCGCCGTGGCGCGCAGCAACAGCGCCGTGGGGGGACGCGTGGTCCAGAAGGGCAACGCCGAGTACCTGATCCGCGGGGTCGGGTGGATTCGCGACCTTGAGGACATCCGCAACACGGTGATCGAAGAACGCACGGGTGTGCCGATCAAGGTGGGCGATGTGGCCACCGTTCAGATGGGCGCGGAGTTCCGCCGCAGCGTGCTCGAGAAGGACGGCAAGGAAGTCACCGGCGGTGTCGTGATGATGCGCTATGGGGAGAACCCGCTCGAGGTGACCCAGCGCATCAAGGCCAAGATCCGCGAACTCCAGAAGGGCCTCCCCAGCGGGGTGCGCATCGTCCCCTTCTACGACCGGACGCGCCTGATCGAAAGCGCGGTCCACACGGTCACCACGGTCCTTGAACACGAACTGATCATCGCCACCATCGCCATCCTCCTCATCCTGGTCCATGTGCGCAGCGTGTTCGTGGTCGTCATCACGCTGCCTCTCTCGATCCTCATCGCGTTCATCCTGATGCGGATCTTCAACATTTCTTCAAACATCATGTCCCTGTCGGGGATTGCCATATCCATCGGGATTCTGGTGGACCAGGCGATCGTCATGCTCGAGAACGCCACCCACCGCCTGACTCAAAAATTCGGACGGGAGAAGATCACCGGCGACACAACCGACATCGTGGCGGCCGCCTGTCGCCAGGTGGGTCGGCCCATTTTCTTCTCGGTGGTCATCATGGTGATTTCGTTTCTGCCGGTCTTCGCCCTCACAGGGCAGGAGGGGAAACTCTTCCATCCGCTGGCCTTCACGAAAACCTTCGCCCTGATCGGCACGGCCATCATCTCGATCACGCTGGTTCCCGCCATCATGCCCCTCCTCATCCGGGGCCGTCTTTCGCACGAGGCGGACAACTGGATCATCCGCAGTGTCATGGACATGTACCGCCCGGTCCTGGGCTTTCTGATGAACCGCCCCAAGACGGTCATCTGGCTCTTCGTACTCCTCCTGTCGCTGGGTCTTCTGGTGGCGCGCCACCTCGGGCGCGAGTTCATGCCTCCCCTCGACGAGGGGAGCATTCTCGACATGCCCGTGACCGTCCCGCGCGCCTCGGTGACCGAGGTGGCCGACGACCTGAAGGCGCGCGACGCCATGATCCGCGCCATCCCCGAGGTCGAGATGGTGGTGGGCAAGGGGGGACGCGCCGACACCCCCACCGACCCCTCCCCGCTCGACATGGTCGAGTCGGTCATCACCCTGCGACCCCGTGAACATTGGGTCAAACGTAAGATCCGCCTCGACGACACCCTATCCGAAGCCGGGCGGGTAGCCGACCTCCTGATCGCCGAAGGGACGATGAAACCATTCCCCAGCGACGGCGAACGGCAGTCGTTCCTGAACAGCGCCGCCAATGGCGCGCGCGTCCGTTTCGACACCGCCATGCGGCTCGACGTGATCCGCCGCCAGATGGAGTTTGAAGAGACCCTGGCGGACGAATCAATCCGCTTCGTGGCCGAACGGATTCTATCCCAGATAGAGGGACACCAAGGGTGGCAAACCCCTCTTTCCGCAGACGAACGCCAAACTCTGATGGATGGTTTGGCAAAGCGTCACCGCGCGGCCTTCCTGCGCGCGCCTCTGGAACTGGATGTGGAACACGTGGTACAGGACACCCTGAAATCACTGCGGGACGAAAACCGCTTGAACCCGGACCTCAGCGATCCGCTGGCGCCTGTCCCGTCAAGATGGAAGTCTTTCGTCGAACCGCTGAAAGAATCGTTCGGCATCGAGAAGATCGGCTTCTTCCAGGGCGTGGCCGAAGCGATGAACGCATTCCGCTTCAAAGAAACGAGCCGGTGGTGTAAACAGGAAAATCAGAAACTCTTCAACCCGGCCATGCTCCACTTCGAGGAAGCGCTGCTGGCCGAGATCGAATCCCTCGGCCACATGCAGGGGCTCTGGGTTTCGGATACCGACTTGAAGCCGATCCAATCTAAACTCGATCCGAAAGAACTGGCCTCGGAATTCGGCCAGAACGCCTTCCTCTGGCACAAAAACAAATCGGAACTGGTCCAGGAGTTCGACGAAGCGGTCCGCCAGATCGGGTGGGCGAACATCTGGACGCAGCCGATCATCAACCGCGTGGACATGCTCTCGACGGGCGTGCGCACCCAACTGGCGGCCAAGGTGTATGGCCGATCGCAGGAACAGATTCAGGAAGTCTCGAATCAGGTCGCCGAGGCGCTGCGCTCCATCCCCGGCGCGGTGGACGTAGTCGCCGACCAGGGCGTCGGGAAAGGCTATGTCGAGATCGAGGTGGACCGCGAGCGCGCGGCGCGCTACGGCGTCAACATCGGCGACGTTCAGGACGTCATCGAGATCGCGTTGGGAGGAAAGCCAATCACCCAGACGGTCGAGGGACGCGAGCGTTATCCCGTGCGGCTGCGCTACGCGCGCGACTTCCGGATGGATGAGCAATCCATCCGGCACATCCTGATCGCGCCCGAAGCGGGCGGAGGAAGCGCGGGGGGGATGGGCGCCAGCGCCGGAATGAACGCGGCCCCGCCGGCTCCCGCTTCCAGGGGGAACGCCAGCCAGCGTCCGGCGATTTACCTGACCGATGTGGCCAATGTGCGCGTGGTGGAAGGGCCGGTGATGATCAAGAGCGAGAATGGCCTGTTGCGCTCCTATGTGCAGCTCAACGTGCGCGACCGCGACATCGTCGGATTTGTGGAAGAAGCGCAGCGCCTCATTGCCAACAAGATCAAACTGCCCGAAGGTTCCTATCTCGAATGGACCGGTCAGTTTGAGCACCAGGTCCGCGCCAAAAAGACGCTCCGCATCGTCTTTCCCGCCGTGCTGATTCTCATTTTCCTGATCCTGTACGTGACCTACCACGACCTGACCCACGCGATGTTGATGATGCTGGCCGTTCCGGGCGCGCTGGCGGGCGGCGTCCTCTTCCAGTGGCTCTTCGGCTACAATTTTAGCGTCGCGGTCTGGGTGGGGTACATCGCCTGTTTCGGCATGGCCACCGAGACGGGCATCATCATGCTGGTTTATTTGAGGGACGCCATTGAGGAGCGGGGCGGACTGAAGGGACTCCAAAGTCTCGCCGAACTCGAAGAGGCGGTGATGACCGGCGCGATCCACCGGTTGCGCCCCAAACTGCTCACCGAGGGAACCGCCATTATCGGCCTGGCGCCGATGCTCTGGGCCTCGGGCGTGGGCGCCGAGATCATCGCGCCCATGGCCGCCCCCGTGCTGGGTGGGCTGCTCATCGCCGACGAGGTGATTGACATCTTCCTGCCGGTCCTGTTCTACCAGGTCGAAGCGCGCCGGTGGCGTAAACTGCATGGAGACGAGGCGGCGGGCGCCGTGGAAGCGTAAAAGGCGGGCCGAGTGTCCCGCAATCCTCCGTGAGGAGAAGAATCGAATGAATCCCGAAAAACCCGCTGAAAATCATGGAACTTTCAAGAAGTTCCTGTTCTTTCTGAAGTTTCTCGAAATCCGCCTGCGGTTCGTCCTGATCCTCGTGATCACGGCGCTCCTGGTCGGTTACTGGGACAATGTCCAGAACTACTTCGAACGCTGGCAGCGCAACCGCGCCGGAAGCGAAGCCGGGATGAGCGAGGCAGACAAACAGGCCGAGAGCGAGTTCGAGTTCTTCTGTCCCATGCACCCCTTTGTGATTCGGGGACACAAGGACAAATGTCCCGTCTGCGGCATGGATCTGGTGCAGCGCAAGAAGGGCGCGCCGATGGAACTGCCCGATGGCACCCTGGCTCGCGTCCAGGTCTCGCCCGACCGGGTCATGCAGGCGGGCATCCAGGTCGAGCCGGTGACCTATCGCCTCCTCACCCGCACGGTCCGGACCTATGGGGTCATCGAGCCGGACGAAACCCGCGTCGCCCGCATCAGCGCCCGTTTTTCCGGACGCATCGAAAAGCAGATCGTCAACACCGTGGGCGTGGCTGTAAAAAAAGGCGACCCGCTCGCGGAAATCTACAGTCCCAAGTTCCTCGCCGCGGTCCAGGAATACGTCCAGGCTCTCAAGGCCGAACAACGCGCGGCCCAGGCCACGCCGGACGAACGCCAGCGCGCCGCCCAACTCACCGCCTTCGCCCGCCAGCGCCTCTCCCTGGCCGGATTCACCGACGAGCAACTCGCCCGCATCCAGCCCGACGAGCCAATCCAGAACACCGTCACTCTCTACGCCCCACTCGCCGGAACCGTGCTGGACAAGGCCGCCCTGCCCGGAGAAACGGTGATGGAGGAAACGGTTCTCTACACCATTGCCGACCTGTCGCAGGTCTGGGTTCAGGCCCTGGTCATCGAATCCGACGTCTCGGCGGTGCGCGTCGGCATGCCCGTCGAAGTGTCGAGCGTGTCGTACCCCGGCGAGATCTTCTATGGGACGGTCAACTTCATCTCGCCGACGGTCAATCCCGAGAACCGCTCGGTGCGGGTGCGCGTGGTGGTGGACAACACCGCCGGGAAATTGAAGCCGGGCATGTATGTGACAACGGTCGTCCGTTCACCGATCGGGCAATACGGCCCGGCGGGTTCGATCCCGACGAGTGAAGCAAAACCGGTTGCCCCGGACAGTTCCAAATGAGTCGTATCAGTCTTATAGGTCCAATAGGTCCTATAAGACCGATACGACCCATAAACCCTGGAAAAACACCTGCCCACTTCCCGTGGCGGGTGGAAGTATAAAGACAACCCACATGCAATAAAACAGAAAAGGAGATCGCATCATGAGAAAGAACGTCCTCGGTTCCAGAAGCCTGGCCCTTATCCTGGCCCTGGCGGTCCTCACAGCGCTCATCGCCTGTCAGGACACAAACGCGCCCAAAACGGGAGGAGCAAAGACGCCCGCAGTCGAAAAGAAAGCGGCGACACCTGAGCAGAAGACCGCTCCGGTGGAGAAAGCCACCCCGACTGACAAACCGGCCATCAGCGCCCCGGCGGCCAAACTGCCCACCACAACTCAGGCCGACGCGGACGCCTTCCTGGCCAAACTTGCCCCAGGCGCCGACTACTTCACCTGTCCCATGCACCCGGAAGTGGTGACCGACAAGGCCACGGACACTTGCCCCAAGTGCGGAATGAAACTCGACAAGAAGCAGAAGGCCGCCACGCCCGCGGCGGCGGCAGCCAAACCTGCGCCGGAAAAACCCGCCCCCGCAGCTTCGGCTGTTAAACTGCCGACAACCACCCAGGCTGACGCCGACGCCTTCCTGGCCAAACTCGCTCCCGGCGCCGATTACTACACCTGTCCCATGCATCCGGAAGTGGTCACCGACAAAGCCACGGATACTTGCCCCAAGTGCGGGATGAAACTCGATAAGAAGCAGAAGGCCGCCTGACCCGGAAGGGGTCCAACGGCAAAACCCACCCGGCCTCAACGACGGGTCCCAGGCCCCTCTTTAAGGGAGATCGTATCATGAGAAAGAACATCCTCGGCTTCAAGAGCCTGGCCTTCATCCTGACCCTGACCGTTCTCACAACGTTCATCGCCAGTCAGGAAAAAACGGAGGAGACGCCGGCCCCTGCGGGCGAAAAGGAGGTTGCGGCGTCTGAGCAAAAAACCATCCCCGCCACGAAACTCCCGACCACGACCCAGGCCGAAGCCGACGCCTTCCTCGCCCATCTCGCCGCCGGCGCGGACTACTATACCTGCCCCATGCACCTCGAGGTGGTCACCGACAAGGCGACGGACTCCTGTCCCAAGTGCGGCATGAGACTCGACAAAATGCAAAAGGTCACACCCGGCGCCACCCAGGCGCCGGGTGTTCCCGGACTCGAAAGCATCCAGGTGGCCTCGACCGAACGCTGGGCCGAGGGGTACGCCTGCGCCATGCACCCCGACGAATTGAGCGACCAATCCGGTGTCTGCCGCACCTGCGGCTGTGGGATGAAGATGGACAAGATCCAGGTGGAACGCGTCTTGGCCGTGCCGGAAAGCGCCGTGATTGACACGGGGACGCGCCAGGTGGTGTACGTCGAGTCGTCGCCGGGAATCTACGACGCGCGAGCCGTGACGCTGGGACCGCGGACGGGCGCCTGGTACCCCGTGCTTCAAGGGCTCAAACTGGGCGACCGGATCGTTTCACGCGGGTCGTTTCTGATCGACGCCGAAGCCCGCCTCAACCCCGCTTCCTCGGGGACTGGCGCGGGTGGGTGATTCTCAGCCGTTACTGCGCGCGAGGAATTCGCGCCTCCTGTAAAATACACGCGCCACACGAAACGATTTCGTGTGGCGCGTGTGATTTGGAACTTCCGTCATTTCGCATCCCTTCAGCCTGAAGGGAACCGTTTTGTGCGCTACTTATCCTTTTTCCCCTTCGGCTGGGGTTGGCCTTCGGCCTTGGCGCGTTGGATGGCCTCGGCTTCCTTGGCTTTCGTTTCGATGTAGGAGGTGAGACGTTCCTGCCAGGTGGGCTTGCCGCCGCTCGCGGCAGCCGGCTTCCGTTTCTGAATCAGAACGATCGGTTTGCCCGTTTGCGCGGATTTCTGGCGTTGCTCGAACGCCAGATGCACCTTGCGTTCCGCCTCTTCCTTGACCTTCTTGTTGACAAAAATCTGGAAAATAATCTGCCAGATGTTCGAGATGAACCAGTAGAGGCTCAAACCCGCCGCAAAGTTGTAGAGCATGAAGGTGAACATGATCGGCATGATCGTGGCCATCTGCTTTTGCATGGGGTCCTGGATGTTGTTGGACTGAAGCCGCTGGGCAAAGACTTGGCTCACGCCCATGAGGATGGGCAGCAGGTTGAATTTGTTGCCGAGGAAGGGGATCGTGAACGGCAGCGTGAAGAGGGCGTCGGGCGCCGTCAGGTCGGTCATCCAGAGGAACCCTTCGCCGCGCAGGTCGATCGCGCCCAGCAACAGGCGGTAGAGCGCGAAGAAGAAGGGGATCTGGACCATCATCCAGACGCAGCCCTTCATCATCCCGAGGGGGTTGACCCCATGCTCCTTGTAGGTCTTCCACGTCTCGGCGCTGCGCTTCTGCGGGTCTTCCTTGTACTTCTCGTTGATGGCGTCAATGAGGGGCTTGATGCGCTGTTGTTCGGCCATGACGCGCGCCTGGCTCTTCATGCCCATGTGGGTGAAGGGCTGGGTCATGAGGCGCATGGCGATGGTGACCAGGATGATCGAAACGCCAAAATTTCCCGTCAGCGCATGGAACCAGTTCATGAGCCAGAGCATGAGCAGGGCGACGGGGCGGATCAGGTTCTGACTGAGCCACCAGTCGGACTGGAACATGAGTTTGCTCAGGTCGTATCCCGGGTGGCGCTTGTCAACGTCCACCAGGAGCGCCCGCTTTTTCGGCCCGACGAACACTGTGTAGTGGAACGCCTGGCTTTCGCCCGCGGCCAGACGGAACGGCGCGCTGTAGATTTCGGCGCTGAGGGGCGCAGCCGTGGTCTTCAGGACTTTCTCGTCCTGGGGCACATGCGCGCCCTTGACAAGACCCCGAACCCGCGAGGAGGGTTCCTGCGGCAGGATGGCCGTCATGTAGAAACGGGAATCCAACCCGGCCCACTTCCAGCCTTGTTTGCCATCGGCCACCCATTCCTCTTCGACCCGCTGCTTGCGGGCCTTCTGCCAGTCGCTCAACGATTCACTGTGAATCTGTTCGCCGTCATACACGGCCACTTTGAAGAGGTTGTTGTCCCCCGTGTCGGTGAGGTGGTCGGAACCCAGACCCGGCCCCCACATAAGCCCCAGACCGGGTTGCAGGTTTTCGGTAAACGCCACCGTCTGAGCCGCCACATTCTCGACCTTCATCTCGACACTGGCCAGGTAACCATCCACTGGGAACCGGAAAGTCTTGATGAGCCGGATACCGTCAACGGGCGGGGAGGTGAAGGTCACGACGACCGACTCGCTTGTGCCCGCGTCGCCCGCCACGGTTTTCGGGCCGTCCACCGTGTACACACGACGGTTGAGGGAATCCACATACCGCCCGTTCTGGTTCAACACCACCATGAAGGGGTAGTCCTGCCCCGGCTCGATGTTCTTATACTGGGGGATGATGTCAATCGGACGAAAGTCGCGGATCTTCGGGATGTCCGCTTTTTTCGCCTTGACCGCCGCGTCAATGTCCGCCTGAACCACTTTGGCGAACTCCGGGTCCACGATCTGCCATTGGGTGGGATGGGCGCCCGCCGTATCGAACACGATGTGGTAGGTCTTCGTATCCACCACGATCTCGGAACCGGTCTCCTGGGTCAGAGTCGAGGTGGAGAGATCCTTGCCCGTATCCGTGAGGGACTGGGTCTGGGATGTCGCACCTGAAGTCGCCTGAACGCCGTCGGGCGTGATACCGGGCGCCGCCGGGTTCTGCAGGGCTTCCGCCTGCCGGACCGCCTCCGTTCTGGCTTTTTCCGCCTTCTGCTTCTTCGCCAGGGAACTCTGATAGAAGAAGAGCAACGGCATGGAAATCAGGATAAAGAAGAGGAGGCGCTTGGAATTGTCATCCATTATTTGGGGGTCTCCTGTTTGTTCGGAGTGGGTGGCTGGCAACAGGCTTTGGGACCACTTCCCGTTACCGCGGGGGCGTTTTGCTCGACATCCGGGTCCAGTGGATCGTACCCGCCGGGGTGAAACGGCTGGCACCTGACCAGCCGCCGGATTGTCAACCAACTCGCCGTTAAAAACGGCCGACTGAGATAGGCCTGACGCGCGTATTCCGAACAGGTCGGGTAGAAACGGCACGCATTGCCCAACAGCGGCGAAATCAGGCGCTTGTACAGAAAGAGCAGGAACAGGACCGGCGCGCAGAGCCAGCGGTCAACGACCGGTTTCCGGGGGTTCAAGAAGGTGGGCCTTTCCGAGCGCATCCTGAAACAACCGGCAGAACTCAGAGTGGGGCGCGGCGGCCAGGCGCCGGTGAAAATTCACAACCAGATCGAAACCGCTCTTCAGAGACGGCCCCAGAAGGCGGAAACACTCGCGTCCCCACCGCCGGGCCCGGTTGCGCTGGACGGAATTGCCCAACCCGCGCGTGGCGGTCAGACCCAGACGGGTGGGCGCCTCGGAATCGGCGCGCGCCAATACGAACACATGAAACCCCGCATTTCGATACGGGGTTCCAGTTTCGTAAACTTGGCGGAATTCACGGCGCTTGAGCAATCGGGCTGACTTCGGAAACGCACGATGCATCCCGGAACGCTCCTCTGGAAGCGGGGCATGCGCGCCCGTCTCCGGAGTCCTATTCCGCTCTGTAAAGGGTTCCGTCTCAGACAACGATCAGGCGCTTGCGCCCCTTGGCGCGGCGGGCGCTCAGAACCCGGCGGCCACCCACGGTGGACATGCGGGAACGGAATCCATGCACATTGGCGCGTTTTCTTCTACTCGGTTGAAATGTTCTTTTCATTTTTTATCCTTACCTCCGACCTTTCTTCCGTAACACGGAAAGGCTTGGAACTTTACTGAATCCCCACCGGGCTGTCAAGGTCCATTTTTTGCCGATTTTGCCCAATCCCCAAAATTCGGGCGGCGAGGCCTTCTCTCGAAAACCGTCCCCCGCGCTTATTCCCGTCTTACAGGTCTTTTCCGCAGCACTTTTTGTACTTTTTCCCGCTGCCGCAGGGGCAGGCGTCGTTGCGGCCGACCTTGGGTTTCTCGCGGCGGTAGGTTTCCTGATGGGGGCGTTCCGCTCCCTGCGCCACGAGTTCTTCGCCGTCGCCCCCCGCCACGGTGGCGGTTTGCGGGTGGTGGGCCACTTCGGCGCCGCGTCCGTAGTCCACATGGGCGGTCTTCTGCTGCTCGCTCACCAGGTTCATGCGGAAGAAGTGCTCGAAGACGATCTTCTGAATGTTCCCCATCAGATCCTGGAACATGTGCGTGGCTTCGCGCTGGTATTCGATGAGGGGGTCGAGCTGGCCGTAGGAGCGCAGGTGGATACCCTCGCGCAGTTCGTCAATCGCCGCCAGGTGGTCGCGCCACTGGTTGTCTATCGTGGTCAGGATGACATAGCGGGCCAGTTCGCGGGTCAGCTCTGTGCCGAAGAGCTGCCGGCGCTGTTCGTAGGAATCCTCGATGCGCTCGCGCAGCAGAGCCACATAGTCTTCGGTGGGTTCGTCCGGCGTTTCGATGCCCGAGAGGTCAATCCCCGGGATCATGGCGCGGATGTGGGCCTCAAAACCCGCCAGATCGTAGGGTGCGGCGCCGACGTTGCGCGCTTCCCCTTCAACGGCGTAGCGCTGCGCCAGAATGGGGAGGTAGTCGTTTACCAGATCCACCAGCAGGAGCGAAAGGTCTTCGCTGATGAGCGCTTCGCGGCGCACGCCGTAGATCGCCTCGCGCTGCTTGTTCATGACGTTGTCGTAGTCGAGCGTGCGTTTGCGCTGCTCGAAGTTGATCCCCTCGATGCGTTTCTGGGCGCGGGTGATGGCGTTGGTGACAAACTTGTGACGGATCTCCTCGCCTTCTTCCAGCCCGAGTTTCTGCATGATGCCCGAAATACGCTCGCTGCCGAAAAGGCGCATCAGTTCGTCCTCGAGCGAGAGGAAAAACTGCGAACTGCCGGGGTCGCCCTGGCGTCCGGAACGCCCGCGCAACTGACGGTCAATGCGGCGCGCTTCGTGCCGCTCGCTCCCGATCACCTGCAATCCGCGCGGCCAGTCGGGATCGACTTCCATCGTGTCGGGCGGGTCGAGCACGCCCGGCCCCAGCTTGATATCGGTCCCACGGCCCGCCATGTTGGTGGCGATGGTGACGGCGCCCATGCGTCCCGCGTCGCGCACGATTTCGGCTTCCCGGTGCAGGTGCTTGGCGTTCAGGACGCTGTGCGAAATGCCCGTGCGGCGCAGCATGCGCGAGAGCAGTTCGCTCGAGTCCACCGAGGCGGTCCCGAGCAGAACCGGCAGGCCCTGCTTGTTCAACCGCACCACCTCGTTGATGATCGCGTTGTACTTCTCGCGCTTGGTGCGGTAGATGCGGTCGTCAAAGTCCATGCGGGTGATGGGACGGTTGGTGGGGATGACCATCACTTCCATCTTGTACGTGTGGCCGAACTCGGCGGCTTCCGTCTCGGCCGTACCGGTCATACCCGCCAGTTTTTTGTACATGCGGCAGTAGTTCTGGATGGTGATGGTGGCGAGGGTCTGGGTTTCCTTTTCGATCTTGACGTTTTCCTTCGCCTCGATCGCCTGGTGCAACCCGTCGCTGTAGCGGCGGCCCGGCTGGGGACGTCCGGTAAACTCGTCCACGATGACGATCTTGTTGTCCTGGACGATGTAGTCCGCCTCTTTGTCGAAAAGGGTGAAGGCGCGCAACAACTGCGAGATATTGTGGAGTTCCTCGGACTTCTGGTCGTTCTCGCGCCGGATCGTCTCTTTGCGCTGCTCGCGTTCTTCGCGCGTCAGGGACTCGTCCCCTTCAATGTGGGAAAATTCTTCGACCAGGTCGGCCAGCAGAAAGCGGTCGGGGTTGTCGGGCGAAACGGCGACACGGCCCTTCTCGGACAGGTTGACACTGTTGCCCTTCTCATCCACGACAAAGTAGAGGTCTTCCTCCACATAGGTCATCGATTTTTCGCCGACCTTGCTTTTCTGGTCAATGATATGATCGTTTTCGCACTTGGTGAGCAGGCGCGAAATTTCGGGGGTCTGAATGAATTTGTTGAGCCGTTTGTGCTTCGGCATGCCCTTCTTCATCTGGAGAAGTTTGATGCCGGCCTGATAGCGGGCCTCGTCGGTATTCTGGGCCAGAAGATCTTCCGCCTCCTTGGCCAGACGGCTCACCAGATCGCTCTGCCGGTTCACGAGCGTCTCGACCAGCGGGCGCATCTTGTCGAACTGGTGCGTCGAGCGCTCGACCTGACCCGAGATGATGAGGGGCGTACGCGCCTCGTCAATCAGCAGCGAGTCCACTTCGTCCACGATGACAAAGTGGTGGTCGCGCTTAAGGAACATGAACCGGACCCGGACAAAGCCCTCCGCGATGTCGCCATCCTCGAACACATCCTGCACGTCGGGCGCGGGCTTGGGCACTTCCGGCATCTCGACCAGGCGCTCCTTGCTCGGCCAGTGGACCACCAGTTCCTCGACCGAAAACCGCCCGCCGAACTCGACCAACAGTTCGCCCGCCTTGTCCTGCGGCGCCTCGATCAACAGCGTCCGGAAGGCGTTCATAATCACCCGTGCGCCCTCGTACTCGCGGGTCTTGGCGATGATCTCATCGGCCAGCGCCTGACTGATGCTCGAACGCGCGCCCTGCACGAGATGCTCGGGCGAGGTGGACATGTTGTCGCGCAGGTAGTCGAACCCGAACTCGCTGCTCTGGCCGTAGGTCACGTCGGCGGCATACTGGGCGCGGCGAGTGGCCGGTTCCATTTCCTGCTGGATGCACCCGACCGTCAGACCCAGCCAATCGAGGATGTGACCGGTCCACTGGCTGTCGCGCTGAGCCAGCATGTCGTTGAACGTGGCCAGGTGGCACCCGCGCCCCTCGAGCGCGTTGAGGTACAGGGGCAGCGTGGCCACGAGGGTCTTGCCTTCACCGGTGGCCATTTCCGCGATGTTGCCCAAGTGGAGCACCATGCCGCCGATCAACTGCACGTCGTAGGGCACTTCCACCCACTCGAACGGCATCCCGGCGGCCATCCAGCGCTGACCCACGTTGCGCTTACAGGCCTGCTTGACCACGGCGAAGGCTTCGGGCAGAAGGTCATCGAGCGTCTCACCCTGTTGCAGGCGCGCGCGGAACTCCCACGTCTTGGCCTTGATTTCATCGTCCGAGAGTGAATCGAACTTTTCGTACCACTCGTTGATGACCTTCACGCGCTCCCAGAGCGCTTTGAGGACGCGCTCCTGGTGCGAGCCAAAGAGTTTCTTGATCAGTTTTGCGATGATCCCCATACCCAGCATCTGCCGGTCTCCTCATGTTTTTTCGGTTCAACGCGGCGCCCGGAGTTCCCGATCCGGCATTTTCCAGACGTCCCGCACAAAGCAAAAAACCTGCGTCCACGGCATTTTCGCCGCGAAACACAAGACAGCCTTCGATTCTGACCCGGATTTTTGGAAAACGCAACTGTTTCTGGCGGCTCCCGCAAATCCGGTCGGTCAATGGGTATAACACACCCCCGCAGCGCATGCAAAGCCCTTCTGTGGATTCTTCCGGACGGCTCAGAGCGACTTTTGGGAGAAAATTCCGGAGTCGCCTGGGATCGCCGACCTCCCGATCACAGCAGGAACACGCGCAGACAAAGGCCGTTGCCTCGGATTTCTTGCGGCAAACGCGACTACACGCCTATCGGGAAATGGGCGTTCCCGGGAAACGGTATTTCCCCAAGATGGGCCGTTTCACGGGGGTTCAACCGCCCGTTCGATTTTTTCCGTATATTTCTGAATCTTCTTGATTTCCGCCCCGCCTCATTCTATTCTTGGTATCCGATGATTACTGGTTCAGTTCGGCCTCGAAGGGCGGCTCCAGGGGAAGAACGAAAAACCCGGCATTCAGGAAAACGCGTAGTCTCGAATGGGTCCATTTTTCCGCTTGGGGAGCGCCTTCCCAATGGATTCTTGAGAAATCCTATGTGCGTTTCACCGTCGCAACTGCCGGAGATATGATACGTAGCCAACACCGCAATCTGGCGCGCCACGCTTCACGCTCCTTCACCTCAATCCTCCCTTTTTCAGGCGGACAGCCTTTCATCCGGGCCATGCAGGCCCTCCCATTCGATTTTCGGTTCCCCTGGAGGATCCGCCCATGTGTCGCCAGTCGTTTCTTTCCCCCCGTTTCACCCGCAATACCCTGATGATCCTGTTTCTCTTAGGCGGTTCCTTCTTCCTCCACGCGGCGAGGCTTCAGGCGGCGCCCGCCGACCCGGCTCAACCGTTGCGGGTCACGGGCACGGTCCCCACTTCGGGCGAACAGATTAAAGACCAACTCACCGTCATCTTCGACGCGCCGATTGCCCCCTGCGTCACAGCGGATGGCGCCTCGACCTCACCCCTGTTTTTCAAACCCGCTCTGGCCGGAGAATTCCAATACAATTCCACTTTCATCGTATTCAAACCTTCGGCGGCTCCGACTGCGCCGACTTACACCATCCGGGTCAACCCCCTCCTGCGTTCGCAGGACAATCGTCCTCTGGCGTCAGACACGCAACCGGTCAAACTCTCGACTTTTCAATTCGCCCCATCCCGCGCCTGGTTCAGCCGGGTCACAGAAGAAGCCGTATGGATCGGTCTGAGTTTCCCCGTCCCCGTACTGCCGGAAGATTTGAATCGCCACCTGTCGGTTTCCCGGAACGATGAGGCGGGCAACCCCACCTCTTCGAGCGAGACTCTTTCTTCTATTTCTATCGAATCGGCCCTTCAACCCACGCTTCTTTTTGCCAAGATCAAAAACTGTCCCCGTTCCTTTTCCCTCCAGATAAAACCCGGTCTTCAGGATGCGCAGAAACAATTCACCAGCCGCGAAAAATGGCAGAATACATTCCTTCTTCCCAATCCATTCGGGATGCTTCCGAATATCGAGATTACCGAGGTCCGCGCAAAAGATTCGAAGGTCGAATTCCGCATGGTCCTGTCGAATCTTTCCGCGGAGGTCGAGAACGTGGCCAATCTGATGCAATTGAAAGACCTGACCACCACCCCGCCCCAGAAAACAGTCCCCTTCACCTGTCGAGGTACCGCCCTGGGCGAAGGGGGGGGGAATGCCGGTTCGTTCTGGATTCAATTCGAGACATCCGACTGGCAGAATCTGGATTTCCAAGTCGAATTTCCGAAAGGTTTCTGTACGGCTCGGAACTACCTGACCGCGCCCCTGCCGAAGCAGTTCACCCGCCGCATGGAACTGAAATTCCTGTCGGCCTCGTGGGAAACAATCCAATCGGACTATGAAAATGTGACCCGGATGGCATTGGCGCTCCATTTCAACCACCTTGTCCGGAAGGACGATATCGAGAAAGGACTCCGTATCGAGCCACCGGTAGAGAATCTGGTGGTTCATGTTCCAGAGGATCAGGGAGCGTCCGCTTTCCTGCATATCGACCTGGAAGGCGATTGGGAACCCGAAACCTCCTACACCCTGACTCTCCCGGCGGGCCTGACGTTTGGCGAAAATGCGACGCTCCGCCAACCTCTTTCCCAGACGGTCCAGACCGACTCGCGGCTGGCGCCCCAGATTTCCCATATTGGAGTTCCCGATCTCTATGGGAACGAGGCGTTCAATGTCCAGATTGCGTTCAACCAGCGCACCACGCCGAAGAGCCTTCAGGAACACCTGACAATCGAGCCGACGATCGGTAACCTCCAGGTTTCGACTGGAAGCCGGAATCGGTACATCATCCGCGGCGACTGGGAACCGAAAAAAACATACAAGATCACGCTCACGCCCGGCATGGTTTTCCAGCGGAACTATGCCTTGAAGAAACCGCTCACCACGTCCGTGACCACCCCCGATCAGATCCGGGGATTCCTCCGTTTCGACCAGCCCGGCAAACTCTACTTCCCCCACGGAGACGAAGCGGCGCTCACGGTCGAATCGCAAAACATCTCGACCGTCACACTGCGCATCCATCAGGTGTTCCCGAACAATCTCATCCACGCCATCCGCCTGATCAACAATGGTGAGAATGCCTGGTGGAGCAATTCGGAAGCGGCGAACAGTTTCAGCGAACTTCTCGAATCGCGCGAGTTGGATTACAGCGCCCGCCCGTACCGTCTCAACAAGTCCCGTTTCCTGTTGAAGGACCTGATCCCGAATAACAAACTGGGCCTGTTTATTCTCGAGGCGCAGGCCCCGGGAGGGATGTATCAGCAATTCACCCAGGCCCTCCTGCGCACCAATATCGGCGCGCTGGCCCACTGGCAGGGCGAGGAACTCATCCTCTTCGCCCACGACCTCTACTCGCTCGCGCCGCTGCCCGGCGCCACGGTGCGCGTGTATTCGGACAAATATCAGGTGATGGGCGAGGGGACGACCGGCGAAGACGGCATCGTCCACCTGACCGGTTTCAACAAGAAACTCGGCGCCCCCGCCTCCGCCACAGTCGAAAACGCCAACGACGCCACCTTCCTCAAACTCGACCCGCGCCAGGAAGGCAAAGTCCCCTACGAGGAGAACGCGCCCGCCTACGACGCCGCGCGATACGACGGTTATCTCTACGCCGACCGCCAGCTCTACCGGCCCGGCGACACGGTTCACCTGCGCTGGATCGTCCGCCAGAATTACGGGGACGCCGTCCCCGGTGTCCCTCTCAAAATTCAGGTGCTCAAGCCCGACGGGAAAACCCTGCTCGACGAGCCGACGCAGCTGTCCATCTGGGGCGGCGGCAACCTCGACGTCCAGACGCTCCAGAGCCATCCCACGGGCAAGTACATCGCCCAGGTTCTCATCCCCGGCGCGAACCGGGTCATTGCCTACTATGAATTCCAGGTGGAGGAATTCGTTCCCAACCGGATCAAGGTGACCGCCGAACTGCCCGAGAAAAACTGGCTCGCGGGCAAGGTTCAGGAGGTGCGCCTGCAGGCCATGCACCTCTTCGGCAAACCCGCCGAAAAGCGTCATGCCACCGGGCGCGTCGTGTTCGACCGCGCCTACAAATCCGAACGCTGGCCCGATTACATCTTTGGCAACGACACCAAGTTCACCCCGAACCCCGTTCCCCTGAGCGAGGCCGACACAACCTCCGACGGAGCCGCCACGCTCCAGTTCGACTACAAGGTTCCCCCGCAGGTGACGTTTCCCATGCGCGCCACCGCTCATGCGCAGGTCCACGAACTCGGCGGCCGCGCTGTCAACGCCAGCGTCCAGGCCAATTTCTTCCCGTCGGACCTCACCTTGGGGCTGCGGGTGGGCAGGAGCGACGGACCAGACGGGGGGATGGATGTCCACGTCCTCGCCATGACCTCCAACCAGGAACCCGCGCAGATGACCGAAGCGGAAGTCGTGCTCGAAAGACAGGTCTGGAACTACTACATCCGGCGTTACTACTCGCACTACGACCCGAACTTCGAACGGGAGTATGAGGAAATCGAAGTGCGCAAGGTGCCGCTGGTCAACGGTCAGGCGGTCACCACGCTCAAGCCCGAGGATTACGGCTACTACCGCGTGACCGTCCGCTCGCCCCGGACGCCGCAGTTCGCCAATGTGTCCTTTTATTCCTACCGGGGGTATTGTGAACTGGCCAAAGCGCCCGACGCCAGCCTCATCAATGTCGTCCTCGACGCCAAACAGTACCAGCCCGGCCAGACGGCCCAGATCCGCGTCGAGTCGCCCTTTGACGGTAAGGCCCTCGTCGTCGTGCAGGGCAGTTCGATCCGCCGCATGATCCCGCTCGACATCGTGCAGGGAGTGGGAACAACCAACTACCTCGTGCAGGCGGACGATTCCCCCAACGTCTGGGTCGAGGCCACCGTGGTCCACGCCATCGAGAAGAACCACAGCCAGATCTACCCCTTCTCGAGCTTCGCAATGGCCAACCTCAAAGTGCAGGCGCCCGAACGCGAGCTCAAGGTCACCCTGCCCAACCTGCCCGTCGAGGTGCGTCCGCTGGGCAAACGCTCCCTGGATCTGCTCGTGACCGACTCGCAAGGCAATCCCGTCGCCTCGGAGATCACACTGGCCGCCGTGGATGAGGGAATCCACTCGATCAAGGGATACGCCAACCCCGACCCGGTCAGTTATTTCTCGCGCTCGCGCCGTCCCGACTTCCGCCGCGCGCACTACTACGACCAGGTGGCCTACGACTTCACCGAACCCGCGCCCGGCGGCGATCAGGACGCGACTCCCGGGTCGAGTTATCTGGGGCGAGCCGACACCAACTGGATCAAAGCCGTGGCGCTCTGGTCCGGCGTGGTCCAGACCTCCGCGACCGGCCAGGCCCACATCGAGTTCGACGTGCCCGAGTTCAACGGCCAGTTGCGCCTGGTGGCCGTGGCCAGTAACGAGAAGGCCGCCGGCGCCACCGCCGGTTCCATTTTTGTCCGGCGTCCCTATATCCTCCAGACCAACATGCCGCGCTTCTTCCTCCCCAGCGACCGAGCCAACTGCCGAGCCGTCCTCTACAACAACACCTCCGAGACCTGCCACGCCCGCGTCAACTGGGCCGCATCCGGCACCCTTACGGAGACCAACGGCTCAATGGAACTGGACATCGCCCCGAACGGCGAAGGCACCGTCCTGACCGAATTCTCCGCCCGCGCGGCCATCGGCCAGGGCCACATCGCCTGGCACGTCGAAATCGTCAACGCGCAAGGCGCCGTGGTTGAGACCTTCGACGAAAACGACCCGGTTCCCGTTTGCGAACCCACCGGATTCCAGTCCTTCAATGAACTTCACGCCCTGAACCCCGGTGAAACGCAGACCTACCGCAACACCCGCTTCCTCGACAACGAGTTGACCGAACTGGAAATCTCGGCGAGTCCAGACCTTTCCCTGCGCCTCCAGAAAGCGCTCCGGTATGTGGTCGGATATCCCTACGGCTGCGTGGAGCAGACCACCTCGAAACTTTTCCCGCTCTATCTGCTGCGCAAGAACCAGGTTCTCTTTCAGGCCGCTCTCGACAATCCGCAACAGGTAGATCATTTCATCCAGGCGGGCATTGACCGCCTCTTCTCGATGCAGACCGCTTCGGGTGGATTGGGCTACTGGCCCGGCCACACGGAACCCAACAGCTATGGATCGGTCTATGCCTTCCACGCGCTCGTCACCATCAAGAACGGACGCGAGAAGTTTTTCCTGCCCGATCAGGGGTTCGAAGCGCTCCAGAAACACGTCCGCTCCATCGCGCAGACCCCGGTCCAGAACCCCTACCTGGGCAGTTATTACCTGCGCGCCTACGCGGCCTATACCCTGGCGCTCGCGGGCGACAAGGACGCGCTCAGCCTCATCCAGCGCTTCGACGCGGTCGCAATTCCCCGCTCCTCGCGTTATCTGCTGGCCGCCGGACTGGCCCGCCTCACCCAGGACCCCGCCCGCGTTCAGGAATACCTCCAGAAAGCGCCCTGCGTGCCCTACAAAGAGCGCGAAACCGACGAAACCCTCAACTCCGAAATTCGCGGAATCGCCGTCGAACTCGTCGCCTTGGCGCAGATGAACAGCACCCTCGAAAAAATGGCGCCCCTGGCCAAGACACTCACCGACGCCATCGCGAGCGGACAATACTACACCACGCAGGAGAACGCCTTCATCATCGCCGCGCTCTGCGACTACTTCAACCGCCTGCCCGGAGAAACGGCCAGGGCCACCATCACCAGCTCCAACGGCGAAACGAAAACCATCGAAGGAAAGAGTCAACAGAAAGTCCGGTACAAAGGCCCCAACGGAGCGCTCACGGTCAAGAACGAAGGCCCCGGCGTCCTCCAGGTCAACTTCGTCACCCGTGGCATCCCCGAGAAGGGCGCCGCCGAGTCGAAAAGCGAGGGAATCGCCATCCGCCGCCATCTGACCAAACGCGACGGCTCACCGCTCGACAGCGACACCTTCCGGCAGGGCGAGAGCTACGTCGTCGAGGTCGAAATCTACTGCAAGAACACATACAAGAACATCGTGGTGTCCGACCTCCTGCCCGCCGGGTTCGAGGTCGAAAACCCCCGGCTCAACTCCGGAGGCGAAGCCGGGTCGAACTTCCCGCACAAGGCCGTCACGCCGTCCTTCCTCGAAATCCGCGACGAGCGTGTCGTCCTGGCCTTCAACTCGCTCGGCTCCAGCCAAGAGGACGATCCCGAGTACACGCACCACTACTATTACGTCGTCAACGCGGTCACTCCGGGCAAATTCCAGTACCCCCCGATCCAGGCCGAGTGCATGTACGACGCCACGGTCCGGGGCAACTCTGGCGGATCGGAGATTACGATCAAATAAACCTGAAAACCGCAGTTGAGGGCCGAAAACAAGTCTTTTGTGCGTATGTTATGGGGCGAAAACGGTTTTGGCAACCGCTTTCGCCCCATAAAAATGGCCAGACTGAGAGGGCGGGCGTCCTCGCCCGCCTGAAAGAAAAACCGGACGATAGGCGTTCAACTGCGGTTTTCAGGACAAAAGGAACGTTACAGAGAAGGAGCCGCTCATGAAAATCGCGCGCCGGATCATTCTGTCTCTGGTCGGGCTGATGACCACGTTCTCTGCGCTGGCAACTCTCTCGTCCGTTTTGATCTCGATGATTGCGATCAACGACAATCTTCCCGAGACACACGAATACGTCGAAATGGCGATCGCGTATGGGGTCCTGACATCATGCGGGCTGGCCCTTCTCATCTGGCAGGCCCGCAGGAGATTGAGAGAGCATCCTTCCGATTCGTAAGAAAACACAGGACCGCGAGGCAAGAAAAAGACAGGGAAAACCGGATTTTCAGGACGGTAGGTAAGAATCGCCTCCTCCTGTTGATCCGGTTCTCTTGTCTTCTTTTTCAGAACATATTCGGAAGCGGCCAGAGGGGTTTCTTCAGATCGAACGCCTTTTCGGGGAGAGGCTCATTGATTTTTTCCTGAATAAAACGAATTTGAACCGAGTCCTCGGCCGTCTCGCGGATCATGACCTGGGTGACGTGGTAATTCGCGGGGTTGACCGTCAATTCGATCGTCTGGAGCACCTCGCGCAGTTTTTCGCTCCTGGGACGCAACGTCAACAAATTGCTTTCCCCCGTATGGCGCACCTCGATCAGATACGCCTCGCGCGCCCGCCCGAAATCCCCCCGCATCCACTCGACAATCTGCCCGAGCACCTGAGTCAGAATTTCCTCCCCGCCCAGTTGCATCTTGCGCAGCTGTCCCTCTTCTTCATCAAATTTCGACACCCCATCCGGACTGTGGATCAGAACCGACACGTACGGCGCGGTCAATTCCCACCGCAGGCGCTTGGGCGGCTCGAACAGACAGACCCCGGTGGTCACGAGTGTGTCCACAAATATCGAGACCCGGCGCTCCTGAATGAAACGCGCCTGCAGGGTCTGGATGGGCGCAAGCGCCTGATGCATGGCGTCGAGAAAAGCCTGTGTCTCAACCTCCCCGAGCGGTTGAACGGAAGGCTCGGTGGACAAGGTGGACGAAGTGGAGAGAGAATGAGGCGGAGAGGACTGGGGGGACAAAGAAACACCCCCAACCGCAACCCGTTGTCCCTCTGGCGTCCCAGTCGGCACACGGTTTGCATCTCCGGCGTCCACGTCGGCATCGCGGTTTGTACCGCCTGCGTCCCCGCCGTCGCGCGCGGTTTGTACCGCCAGCGTCCCCGTCGGCGCGCGCAATTCCTCTGAGTTCGCGGCAACAACTCCCCCCTCAAGGCTCAAAACCGCCCCAATTAAGAGCGCGAGAAAACCAAAACCCCATGACGAGAGAACCGGTGATATTCCTCGAAACCGCCCTTCGCTGCGCCTTTGCGTCTTCGCGCCTTTGCGTTCTTTTGTTTGAGGGCGGGGGATTAAATAACAGGGGGGTTCCGAATTTTTTCGAGATCTCCCAGAACAGACTATTGCCAAAATGATTGCTCCACCGAAACAGATTTTACGCGCGCCTTTCAAATCCCCGGCGCTTCGATCACCACCAGACTCTGGCTCCCGCCACTCTCGCATTGCAGGCACCCGACCCGGTCTCCCGGCCCCAGCTTTAACGGCTCCCGGACAACATTCCACTCCCTGGGCGCGGAATCGGGAACAGAGGCAGAGGAGAGCGTTCCATCGGCCAGGGACAGACACCCGATCAGCGTCTCGAATCCGCCGCTCACGGCCAGCGAACCATACAGCCCGGCATGGGCCGCAACGGGCACACCGGACGGAACTGCGGCCCGGTAGGCCGGATCGTTCCGGCGCTGCCCATCGGCGGCAAGCAACACGGCCTGCAGGGAACGCATCACATCGCGCTGACGCTCGACCTCTTGCGGGCCGGACCCCAGAAGAACCGAATGCAACGCGCCATACTTGCCCGGCTGTCCAGGCCGTCCGAGCAGGAAAGCGGCAACGCCCTCGCCGGGCAGACTGGTACAGGTGTCGAGATCGAAAGGCCGGATCGGCGGCGTGAACGCGCGCGGCCCGGCGGCCAGCGCGTGCGCGTACCCGCTCATCGGGCAATACTCATCCCCCACGGCGGCCAGGACGTAATCCACCTCGTCGTGGCGCAACCAGTCCAGAGCGGTCATCAGCGTACCCGCGACCGTCTGGTCAAGCGTGGTGATCGTCTGACAAGGCCCCTGAAGCCCCATCGCGATGGAAATCTGAGACGCGGGTGCGTTGTGGACGGAATTGGCGAAACTGGTCGGGGAAGCGCACTTGTCGCCCCCATCAATGAAACTGTCCTGAAAATCGAAGGCGACACGCAGCGGGCCATGTCCGGTGCCAAACACGATACCGACACGCACGGGATCGGGCCAGGTCTCCAATCCGGCGTCGCGCCGCGCCTCGAAAGCCGTGAAAAGCGCCAGCCGGGCGAAATGGCTCATGCGGCGCAGCTGCCGCTTCGGCAGTCCGGTTTCCAAGTCCTCGGCGTCCGCACGATAGACGGGCAGTTCAACCGTCCCCCAGGCTGTGGCGACCGAATCGGTCTCGATACGCGAAGCCCGGCGCCCGGCCAGAGTCTCCCGCACGGCGTCGAGACTGTTCCCCGCTGCACAGGCCACCCCCATCCCCAGAATCGGAATCGGCGGACAGGCGGCTGGGCCGTTCTTATCGAGAGTTCGTTCCTCCCGCAGAATCATGGCTGGGACACCGGCTCTGGGGCCGTGGGGACAACCGGCTCGACGGGAACGGTAGGCGCGACCGGCACAGCGTCCGTCGCAGGCGCGGCCTGGGCAACCCGGTCGAAGGGAAAATAGTCCATGATAAGACACCGCTCGAGTTCCGTTGACATCGAGCGAATAAAGGCGGCGCGCGCGGGGTGCCTGATGTACGCGTTGCGGTTCACCTGATTCCGGAACGTCAGAACGAAAACATGGGTATATCCCTCGCTCAACTGTTCCGGGCTGATGTTCAGCCCCCCCTCTATGCTCTGAATTTCGGCGATTTGATCCTTGAGGTTCAGAAATCGTGTCACCGCGGCGTCCACCTGATCGGGAGGAGTGGTCTCCTTGAACTTGAGAAGCACGACATCGCGCACAACCCCGGTCTTGAACGGCGTCAACGGAGTGGCACAAGAACAAAGCAGTGCCAGCCACAGAGCAGAAAGAAAAAATCTCGAAATTCGCATGGTCAAACTCCTTTCAGACTCGCTGCGGTGTTTCCACCCCCAGCGACTTTGATTCTCTCCCTAGGTAGAAGGTTCCCGGGGCAGGTGTCAAGCCCTTTGTGGGAAACTTTTCGACGGACGGTTTGTCTGGGGCGAACCCTCATTCAATCTCCCGGATCTATCCGAGAGGGGAATTCCCCAGGTTTTATGGGGTTATTCCGGGCTGCCCCCCTATTCGTCATTCCCGCGAAAGCGGGAACCCAAATCCGGGACGACCCGGTTTCAAACCTCATTTCCTCCAGATCGTCTTCTTCTTTCGTCGTTGCCGCATCCCTGGATCCCCGCGTTCGCGGGGATGACGGAGGAAGGGTTTCCGTTTTCCTCGAACAAGAACGACAACTGAACAATGAGCACCTCCTGATTCAATCCCCCCCATAAATTGAACCGGCGCAGAATGGGTTTTCTTTTGACAGACTCGGACCCGTCCCCCTACAATAGACTGCAACCTTCCAGGCGGCGCTGGAAGGGTTTTTGTGTTTGCTCACGCGCAGGAAAGGATACCGGCTGGCGTGGCGATTTCCGGCTATCGCTCTTACGGACGAGACACGCGCTCCTCGTGCCAGGATATTCACTGGCATGCGTGGGACCGTTTGTCGAATCCGCCGTCAGCCGACCGGGGTCTCTTTCCTGCCCGCGACACCCTGCTGCACGGCCCCCTCGGTGTGGGCAAAACAACCTTTCTGCGGCGCCTCTACTGGCATCTGTTCGACAACCAGGACGCAGAAGTTCCCCTTCTCATTTCGATTCCCGCCCAGCCCTTCCGTCCCGTTCAGTGGGCCACCCGTTTTGTCTTCGACGTCGTCCAGCAATGGATCGCCTTTGCGCGCCGCTCTCCCGAACTGGCGCAGGCCAACCTCCTGTCCCTTTCCTCCCTGCAGGATCTCTGTTACGCCGAACGCCTGGCGCCCCTGGCGGCCTTTCTGGCCGAGATGTACCACCGCGATACGATCCACCAGGCCACCGGCGGCGGGGAACGCGACGGCGCACAACTCATCCAATGGGCATTCGATGAACTGGAGGGATTGGCCATCCAGAAAGATCAACCCCTCCATCTCCTGCTGGACGGGGCGGAAAACGCCCAGTGGACCGAACAGGGGCAGTCCCATTATTTGACACGTCTGGTGTCGAGCGGCGAGGCGTCCGGACCCCGCCACTCCGCCCAGACCGAGCGTGCTCCGGTACGACGCGTCTGGGCCTCGCGCGTCTCCCCGCAGACTTGGCATCCCCTGTTGCCCCCTCTGCCGGATGTCTCGAACCTCGTGGCGCTGGAACCCCTGCACAACCAGGCCGCGCAGGATTTCTTCGAGCAACTGGCGTCGAGTTCCCGCGTGGATTACGACGCGTCCGTCTTTGCCCGCCACGTGCGACTCTGGGGCGGCATTCCACGTTGGCTGGCGAACTTTGCCCACAGCTGCGCCCTGGCGAAACAAAACAGCCTGATCCTCGACGAGGAATTCCTGAATCTCTACCTGGAAGACTTGTGCAACGGCGCCTCGGCGCGCGATGTCCAGCAGGTTCTGTATCCCCCTACCGAAGCCCCCATTGAGCCACTCCTGATGGCTCGGGTGGTGCAGAATTGTCTGGCGGCCGAGTCCCAACGCTATGGGGGCCCTTCTTCTCCCCTGGCGCCCGAAGAACAGCAGGCCCTGGTGCGTCTGGCCCGGGGTGGACTGGCCGTCTGCGAAGGCGGGCAATGGCGGGTGGCCGAAACGCCTCTGCTCCGCGACGCGCTCGAATTGTACGTGGCGCATCTGTTGCACGGCGAGTCGCCCGAACGCCGACGGCTGGTGCTCAAACGCAAGCGGCTGGTCGAAGCCCCGGCGGCGGGTCAGGAAGTCGGCGACGTCTCGCAACGCCTGCGCGACACCTCCCTGCTCCTTTCGGCCTTCCGGGGCCAGGAAGTCCGCGCGCAGCTCTTCCGAACGCACCAGCGCGGTCTGACCACTCCAGACAAACCGGTCCCCCTCACACAGGCCGCCACCCTTTCGCGGCGCGCGGCCGCGGCCCACCAGGCGTCCAGCCTGGCCGAAGCCAGTCAGATGGCCCGGGGCGCCTTGACCCAGTTGCCATTCTGCATCGGCGCCTTCACCGAACAGGCCTCCGGTGCGCCCGCCGCGTCGGCGTGCGTGGTGGGGTGGTGCTTCGACGGAGCCGAACACTACCGCAGCGACGAACTGCTCTGGATCGCCGTGCTCTGCGATGTGCCGGTCCTGACCACGGAAGAAGTCTCCCGCATCGAGCGAATCGCAAAACGCCAATCCCAGGAACTCGACGTCAAGCGCACCCGGATCTGGATTCTGAGCAACGCCCGTTATTCCCCCGAAGCCGCCGAACGAGTCGAAACCCTGGGATTCCTGACTTCGAACTGGAACGATGTTCAGGCCCTGGGAAAACACCTGTTCCGCGCTCCCGGACGGGAAGCGACCGCAAGCGAACCCGTGGACGGAGAACCCCGTCCCAAACCCCAGTCGCCGACTCCGCAACCTCCGCCCGACCAGACGATAGACCCCGACTCGGTCTTTGAAATGCCAACGGGCAAGATGCACGACCGACCCGCGCCCCTGTCGCCGCAGCCCGGCTCCTCCCCGGCAGCCCCTCTCCATTCGGACGCAACCCTTCCGTCCCGGCCCGCGCGTATCGTGCCACTGGGCGAGGCGGACGCCCTGGAGTCCACTGTTGAGTTGCGTTTGTCCCCACGCGATGGTATGGAATTGGTAGCCGCCAAAACAGTCGAAGAGATGGCCCTGGGTAACGGTTTTGGCGAGGAGACGGCACAGCAACTGCGCATGGCCGTTCTGGAAGGGTGCCTGAACGCGATCGAGAGCAGCCGGAATGCGGAAAAGGAAATTTACGTACAGGTCGCCGTCTCAGCCGAGAAGTGCTCCGTGGTGATCGAGAACGAAGGCAACGTCTTCGACCCACAGAAAGTGCGCGAGAACGACCGGGAACGCCCCTCCTTCAAACGGGGCCGGGGACTGAAACTCATCGAACGGTTCATGGACCGCGCGCTCTTCGAGCCATTCGAGCACGGCACCCGTCTGCGGATGGAAAAGAAGAAACCCGCGCGTGGCCAGACCGACGTTGTTACGTCGAAACGGCCGGAAGCCACATCCTGATATCCGGTTGAGTGAAGGAGAGTCGTACGGTGGAAATTGCGGAACGTGCCGGTCTGGCCATCTTATATCCATCCGGCTACCTGAACGGAGCCACCGGGCAGCAGATCGAACAGGCCTGCCACGATCTGGTGCGCCGCGGCTATGACCAGATCCTCATCAATTTCGAGCGGGTGGACACGATCAACACCACCGGCATCGGCAACCTGGTCTCCGTCCTCGAGAACGTGGGCCGCCGCAACGGCGTGGTCTGCTTCAGCAACCTGCTGGCGCCCAACCGCCAAGTCCTCGACGTGCTGGACATCTCGAACGCCGTGCTGATCTTCGACGAAGAAGAACAGGCCGTTCAACACTTCAGCCGGCAACGCTGACTCCGCATCGGTCACCCGATTCGTCTTATTGAACCCCAAAAAGCGCTTTCAGGTTTAACTCCGTCAACAGAAGACTGATATCGTCCGATGCGTTGAGGATGCGAACGTTGCCTCCCTGAATAGCCAGTTCCTTGTGGATCATCAGCAGTTTGCCGATCCCGGCGCTGTCGATCGTCGGAACATTCGAGAAATCGAGTTCCAGCAGGCGGATTTTAACAAAATCCACTGAACGGAACTCCTTCTCCAGCACTTCGGCCCCTTTGCGATCAATGGCGCCGCGAAGCGCCAACCGAACGCATGATTTTTCGATTGTCTTGGTAATATCCATCGTCTCACATCCCTCCCTTTTTTCCATCCGATTCTCGATGACCCGAAACACGCCAGAGCGAAATCATCTCCTTACGCCAGTCCAGGTGATCTTCCGGCTCCAGCCGGAACAACGCACACACTCGCCGCCCACCATCCCGCCAGAACAGACTCGACGAATAGAAGCGCATGAGGAAGACTCCCCGGCCCGACAACTTCAACCGTCCCTCCCGGGTGCGGGGGTCTGGAATCTGACCATAATCGAATCCAGTCCCTTCGTCCAGTATTTCGAGACGGGCATCGTTGCCAAAAGCCCACCGCACTGAGATCCGGCTTCCCGGACGGGCCTTGTTCCCATGTTGCCAGGCATTGTGGAGGGATTCTTCGAGCACCACCCGCAAACGCGTCTCGGCGCCCAGAAACCCCTGAACCGTCCATTCCCCCGCGATACGTTCGAAAAGCGCCCGGATAATCAGTTCGAGTTCCGGAACACTGGTGGGTTCGAGAATCTCTTCCTGCCAGCAGACCTCCCGCTCCAGTTCCACCCCCAACAGCGTCACATCGTCTGCCGAAGTGTTGCGCTCGCCTCCTGGAATCACCGTTTCCCCACAGCGCTCCGCAACAGCCGCCAACAGCCTGCGGGTCAAACGGCTCACCGGCAAGTCCTCCTGCCCCGCCAGCAAACGCTCGGCCCACTCGGCCAGTTCCTGCGGACGAATCCGCAACCCCTTTTGCTGGGTCTGCATTTCGATCAGACCGTCGGTGTACAGCACCAGTTTGTCCCCCGGTTCCAACCGAGTTTCCTGAACCGTCATCTCCACCAGACCGTCCACGCCTGCGGGCAGATTCCACCCCGGCCCAGCCGGTTCTGGAAACAACCGCGCAACACCCTTCCGGATCAGAATCAGGGGCGGGTGGCCCATGGAAAGCCCCCGCAGGGTCAGGTCTGCATGGTCCAACTCGAGCGTAAGCGCCGTGAAGAAGTGATCCGGACGCCCCAGCCCCGCCTGGCAGATTTCCCGATTGACCTCGGTCATCAGGGAAGCCAGCGGCTGATCCGGATGGGTAAACAACAACCCGCAATGCACCAAGTCGGAAAAAATACTCCGAATCACACATCCCACATCGTGACCCGACTGATCCTTCAGGCTGATGACCGTCCGCCCGGACGGGTAAGCGGGCGTGGGAGACAGACTCATAAAGAAAGCATGGTCTCCCCCCTGCTCCCGGCACGGTTGCGAAAGAACCTCGCCGAACAGTTGCATACCGGCGGACAACATCGTCCGTTTCACAGACGGCCCATCCACCAGACGCAACACCTGCTTGGCCACCCCGATATCAATCCGCTGTTCCTCGAGCAGATGCAGCACCCGGTCGCGATTGCGCTTCAATTCGACATGCGTATGAACGCGCGCCAGCAGTTCCCGGCTTTCAAACGGCTTCTTGACATAATCCACCGCGCCCGCTTCGAGTCCCTTCACAATATCCCGGCTGTCGGTCTTCGCCGTCAGGAAAATCAACGGAATATCCCGCGTCCGAGAACCGCTCTTCAACATCTGGCACACTTCATACCCATTCATTCCCGGCATGACAATGTCCAGAAGAATCAGGTCGGGCAGATCGCGCTCCAGCCACAGAAACGCCTCCTGCGGCTCCGTAAACCCGATCACATCAATCCCGTCAGCCTCCAGTAGCCTGTGCAGGACATACAAACTCGTTCGATCGTCATCCAGGACCAGAACCCGGAACGGGGGATGTACGCGGCCGTGCTCCAAACTATCGTTCGCCTTTCAGGAAAATACGGAAACCCAAGTGAATTGTCCCGTCCCCAATATCCGTCCCTTAATTTCCGACCCGGAAATCCCCCGAAAACAAAAATCAGGGAGAACCGCTCAATAATCCAGATCGGGAGATGCGTCCTCGTAGGGATTCGGCACCACAAACTCCGAATGCTCGCCGACGGCATGCCCCGACAACGGGTGACGGTTGATCGCGCACAACTGACGGAAACGATCCACCCGCGAGTTTTCCAGCCAATAGCGTTCCCACTTGGGGTTCTGATAATACCACGAATCGAGCGAGGCCGCCTCCTCAAAGACCTGGATCATCGGCTCGAAAACCAGCGCCACACACTCACTCCAGGCTTTCGCCAGGGTCGCCGCCAGATCCCCGAACCGCAGGGGCAGCAGATTGTCGCAAAGCAAATCGAGGATTTCCAGCCGCGTCTCCTCGGGACTCAACACCTGGGTCTCTCGCTCCCACCAGACAAAATGACACTGACCCGTATCCAGAAAAAGCGTGAACTGACAAACCGCCAGCCCCACCTCCAGAAACTGCTCACCCCGCACAATTCCCGACTTCTGCCAACTGCGCCAGTAATCCGTCAACACCGTCTCATGCGGGTCCGGTGGGGTGGTGTTGAGAATCCGAAAGGAACACCGCGTCAGATCGTAGAACCGGTCCAGCCGCCCGGAACTGCGCGGCTCGTACTCGAAATGCCGCAGGATCAGTGGGGCGATTGCCCGCTCACACGCCGTCAGGATTTGATTGCTGCGGTGAAACGCGGACAGATCGAAACGCCGCATCCCGACCACATCGCTCAGGAGATAAAACGGCTGGGGCGGTTCATAACCGAACTCCCGGACAAACTTGTGCCGAAACGCAGGGAAATCTTTCTGTTCCTGGGGGTGCTGCAGGTCATAGCGGCACGCCGCAGGCGTCAGCAACAACGAACCCCGTGAATCCGTATCCGTCTCTGCGGGTAGCCGCATGGGAGCCTCCTCAGCCCCGCCTCGATACCCTGGAACCGACGCCCGAATCTGCACAGCGAAAATGCGAACGCCTATTCCGGGTTATTGCCTTGCGAGAATCCCTGCTGTCCACGCAACGTCACGTGGAAATAGCGCTTCTGATCGTCCGACTGGGCATTGATCGGCGCCGCCAGATCCACCCCCGCCTCGACCCCCTTCAACCCCACCCGGAATCCGATACCGGCGGAAGCGCGCGGATCCTCGTCAAACGTGAACGCATCGTGGTCCAGCAACCCCGCGTCCAGGAACATCAGGCCCGTGATCCGGTCCATCAACGGGTACCGCAATTCGTTGCGCGTCAACAGTTTCGTGGCGCCCCCCGTGGGCACGTCGTCATCCCCCCGGTCGTGCGGACCGGCGTGACGATACTTGTAGCCGCGCAAATCATCCGTTCCGCCCAGGTAATAACGCTCGGTCGGCCCGATTTCATCGGCGTCGTCCACCAGAAATCCGACATTCAAATCCGTGGCAAAAACCGTTTTCTCACCCAGTTTATGGAACCACTCGTACGAACCGCTCAACTTGCCCAGCGTCCCGTCGGCGTAACCGCCTTCGACACCCACCGAAGCCAGATGCCCCGCCGACTCGAACGACTGCACCCCGTGGTAATTCTCATACACCCGCGCGTCATGGACCAGGCGCAGGCGCAACGCCCCAACCCCGTAATCAATGTTGTAATCTTCGATCGGGTGATTATCCGCGTCATCCAACTGAACATACTCGGCCCGGGCGCGCGTGTAGAGTTTCCAGCGGTCGGTAATCGGCGTGCCCAACTCGGTCAAACCGCCCGTGTTCTTTTCGTCGTACCCCGGACGGTGCGCGTTGATATGCCGCACTTCGGTCAGAAGCGAATTCCGTGAATTCCCGACAAAGCGATCCAGATAGGAAACTCCGGCGTTCGACTCTTCCGTCCCCACCATCGCGTTGAGCCGCAGACTGTTGGCCTCGCCGAAAAGGTTGTTCTCCATATAAGTGCCCCAGACATAAGCGCCGTACGCCTCGTTGTACCCCACGCCGACGAGAATGTTCCCGGTCATCCCTTCCTGAACCCGGATCACCGCATCGCGCGTCCGCGGCTCATCGCCTGCGCGGCTCTCGATCGTCACCTCGCTGAACGCGTTGAGCCGCCGCAACCGGGCCACCGACTCGGCCTCTTTCTGCTTGTCGTAAACCTCGCCCGGAATCAGCGTCACCTCGCGCCGGATCACATCCTCGTTCAGCGGCGGCGCGATACGCGAATAGGTCCGTGTGAACCACGACGCCTCGTCATCCGGAATCGGATTGGGCCGCTCGATCAGAATCTTCCCCACTTTGGAGCGGGCTTCCTCGTCAATCACCAGCGTGACATCCACCTGACCCTGTTCACGGTCGAACTGCAAGTCGTCGCGCACTTCCGTCGCCACGCACCCGGCCTCTCCATACATCTGGTTGACCCGCTTGATCGCGTCGCCATAATCGTCCCCATCGAACGGCTTGCCGCGCAGTTTGTCGAAGAAGACCGTAATCTCTTCCATCGAAAAATACCGGTTCCCCCGCGTCTTCACCGACCGCAGCGTGTAACGCGGCCCTTCAGTCACCACAATACGCGGCGTCACCGTCGCTTTTTTCTCGTCGAAATCGAACACGCCCCGGTCCACCTCCGCGGCGAAATACCCCTTGCGGTGGTAAAAATCGCGCAAGGCCTTCAAATCGTCCTCGAAAGCCCGCTCATCCAGATAATTGCGGACGAACAGCCACGACCCCTTGGTCTCCAGAACCATCCGCAACCGAAACGCCGAGAACGCCTGGTTGCCCTCGATGATCACATCGTCCACCCGCTTCTTTTCACCTTCACTGATCAGAATCTGGAGGACTTTCCCCTCGGAACCCGGCTTCTGGGCCAGGCTGGCCTCCACCTGAGTGCGCACATACCCCAAGTCCCGATACTCCTTCTGAACCGACTCGCGCGCCTTGGTCACCAGATCCTGCGTCAGCACATGGCCCGGTTCCACCCGAACCAGTTTTTCCAGTTCCTTGGTCTCCACCTTCGTATTGCCCACGATCTTGATCTCATCGAGCACCGGGTTTTCCTTCAGAGAGAAAATCAGCCGGACGCCCCCTTCAACCTTTTCGGAACTCACCGTCGGCCACTCCCACGCCAGCGCTCCCAGCCGCTTGAGATCCTCGCGCACCTTCTCGCGATCGTAGGGCTTCCCGACTTTACTCTGGATCTTCTCTTTCAAGTCCTCAGCCTTGAGTTTCTTGAGGCCCTCGAACTGGATATCGCGGATTTCCAACGGCCCCAGATCCTCCTGTGCCCCGGCCAGCGCCCACCCGGGCAACCCCAGAAGCAACGCCATCAGAAAAACGCCCACACCCGGCAGGCGGAATGTACGAGGAGAAAAAATCGAAGCCATGATTACCTTCTCTTATTCGATTGAAATCGCCCGTCCTCAGTCCAGGAAAGGCTCTGCCGGTTCGTTCACGCCGATAATCATCAGCGTCAGATCGTCTTCCGGCAACTGATCGTCACTGAAACGCATCACATCCGTCACCAAAAAAGTTTCCAACTGGTTCGGAGTACACTTCGCCGCGTGCCGATTCACCACATTCTGGAACCGCTCCATCCCATAATCCTGCTTTTGCGGGTTGAAACACTCCGGAATGCCATCCGTGTAGAGCACCAGCCGGTCCCCTGGCTCCAGCCGGATCTTTTGAGACACATACTGCGCTTCCCGGGTCACCAACTTCAACGGAAATCCCCGGCACCCCTGCAAGCGAACCGTGTCCTGCTTCCTGTTCTGGAACCACAACGGCGGATTGTGTCCCGCCGACGCATAATGACACAACAGACTGCTCGTGTGGATAATCGCATAGAACATCGTCACAAACTGATCGGTCGGCAGGTGGTCAAACAGATGCCGGTTGACCGCCTCGAGCAGCGCGCCCGGATCGTCATAATCCCGCGCCACCAGGTGAACATATTGCCGGATCAGCGCCATCGTCACCATCGCCGGCGCCCCGTGCCCGCTCACATCGGCCACCAGAAACCCCTGGTGCTCGGGCGTCAACTGCAACACATCGTAGTAATCGCCCCCGCATTCGCTCGACGGCAGGTACCACGCCGTCACATCCAGGGCGGATGTGGGGGGAATCTCCTGGGGCAACAACACTTTCTGAATGTTCGCCACCGTCGCGATTTCCTGGTTCAGGCGGTAGGTCATCAGCCCCAGATCCTCATTGCGCAGCGCCAGACTGCGCTGCAATTTCACCATCCGCAACCCCGCCCGGATGCGCGCCAGCAATTCGTTCACATCCCACGGTTTGCGCAGATAATCGTCCGCTCCGGCATCAAGCGCCCGCACCAGATCGTCCTTGTCCTCGCGCGACGTCAGAATCAGGATATACGTGTTGCTCGTTTCGGGGTTTTCCTTGACCTGCCGGCACAACTCGACCCCATCCATCTCCGGCATCATCCAATCCGAAATCAGGAGGTCCGGTTTGTGCTTCTCGACCAGACTCAACGCCTCCAGGCCATTCGACGCTTCATAGACCCGGTACCCCTCTTTTTCCAGCTGCCGGCGCAATAGCGTGCGGGAAATCAACTCGTCCTCGGCAATCACAAAGGCAGCCCGATTCCACATGGCTTCATCGGCCTGCAAGATTTTGCTGGATTCTGTTTGCCGTACCGCAGAGTCCACAGACTCACCCGCCCTTCGCGACAATACCCCAACTCCCGCAGAACCCACCCGGAGACATTCCCACCTCTCCCGGTTTTCCTATTCCCTCATGCAATAAAACACAACTACCCACGTGGACGGCTCGAGGCCCCACGCACCGCACCCACTATGGCAAAGGCCTCCCTTTAAGTCAAGCAGTCCTTGCGCACGAACGTACCCGATTCGACCGGCTCAATTCCAGCGTTTTCAAACTTTCACAGCGCTAAGAAAATCCATGCGCCCGCTCAGAAGTCCCGCCCGCGCGCCACCGGCATCCGCCGCCCGTACCCGAACGCCCGGTGCGTCACCTTCAGGCCGATCGCCGCCTGGCGCCGCTTGTATTCGCTCCGCTCGATCATCCGGATCACCCGCTCGACCACCGCCTCCTCGAACCCGCGCCCCACAATCTCCTCGACAAACAACCCCTCTTCCACATAGGCGCGGATGATCGGATCGAGGATCTCGTACGGCGGCAAAGAATCGCTGTCGAACTGGTCCGGGCGCAACTCGGCCGAGGGCGCCTTGCGAATCGTGTTTTGCGGAATCACCTCCCGCTCGCGGTTCAGGAAATGCGACAACTCATACACCATCGTTTTGGGCACATCGCTCAGGACCGCCAATCCACCACTCATATCCCCGTAGAGCGTACAATACCCCACGGCCATTTCCGACTTGTTCCCCGTGCTCAGCACGATGTGGCCGAACTTGTTCGAATAGGCCATCAGCAGATTGCCGCGCACCCGCGCCTGGAGATTTTCCTCCGCCACATCGAACGGACGATCCTGAAAAATCGGACTCAGCGACTCGACATACCGTTCGAAGATCGGGAAAATCGGCACCACATGGTACTCGATCCCCAGCGCCCGCGCCAGCGCCGCGGCATCGTCCAGACTGTGCTGCGACGAGAACTGCGAGGGCATCGCGATCCCGACCACGTTTTGCGCCCCCAGCGCCCGCACGGCCAGCGCGCACGTCAGCGCCGAATCCACCCCGCCGCTCAACCCCACAATCGCCGAACGGAAACCCTGTTTACCCAGATAGTCGCGAATCCCCAGGGTCAAAGCCTCACAGATGGTCGCGATCTCCTCCTCGGCCACCGGTTCCATCGCCCCGCCCGCCTGCGACTCGGTATCCCACACCAGAAGCGACTCTTCGAAATCCCGCGCCTGGGTCACGATCTCGCCGGCCCGGTTGAACACATTGCTCCAGCCGTCGAAGATCAGACTGTCGTTTCCCCCCACCAGATTCACATGCGCCAGCGGCACGCCATGCCGCCGCGCCGCCGCCGCAAACATCTCGCGCTTGATCGTCCGTTTCCCTTCGGTAAACGGCGAGGCCGAAATGTTGAGCAGCAGATCCATCCCCTGCGTGGCCAGACGCTCGATAGGATCCACCTCATAACGGCGCGAGCGAGCCGTCTGGCTCCAGAATTGCGCGTCGTTCCACACGTCCTCACAGATCGAAATTCCCAGCCGGCGCCCCCCAAACTCCGCCACCGTCACCTCGGGAGCCGGTTCGAAATAGCGCCGCTCGTCGAAGACATCGTAGGTCGGCAGGAGCGTCTTGCAATGAATAGACTGCACCCGCCCGCCCACACACAACGCCGCCGCATTGAACAGACCTGTCCCCACCCGGCTTTCGTCGCGATGCACAAACCCCACCAGCGCGGCGGGCAACTGCTCCGTAGCCGCCGCCACCCGGTCGAGCGCCTCCAGATTGTGCGTGATGAAGCTCGGGCGATCCAGCAGATCCAGCGGCGGGTACCCGGTCAGGGTCAGTTCCGGAAACACCACCAGATCCGCTCCCCGTTCCCGCGCCTTTTCCAGGAAATAAATCACCCGGTCCGCGTTTTTTGCCAACGCTCCCACCGTCGTATTGATCTGCGCAAGCGCGATTCGCATCGCTGTTTTCCTCCCGATACCCTGTCATTGCCGTGGGCGGACACACAGGTCCGCCCCTACATCTTGTCACCCCGTTTTCTCATCGCCTCGGGTGGACACACAGGTCCGCCCCTGAATCTTGTCACTCCGTTTTCTTCAGATTTCCCGCTCGCCGGTCAGCCCGGCCACCGGCACACACACCTCCACGCCGGGTTCGGGGATCACCTCTTCCTCGATGACCCGCATCGTTCGCCAACGCCCATGAAGAAAGCGCCCCACATACCCACACCCCAGACAAAGCACATACACACTCAACCACGTCCAGCACCAGAAGATCGCGTTCGGCCCCGGATGGCTGCAGATCCACCAGGACGGCAACACCATCAGCGCCCACCCCAGCGACATGGAATACCACATCACGAACCGCGTGTCTCCCGCGCCCTTCAGAGCCGACGAGAAAATCACAGACATCGTGTCGAATACCGAATAGATCGCCACAAAACGCAGCAAGACCACCGCTATCGGGCGCAGTTTTTCGAATTCGTCGGCCTTCTCCGGGTCGCGGAACGGTTCGAGAAACCACGCAGGCGCCACCACGTACAAAACCGCGAAAACCAGCATGTAGGCAAACGTCAAATGGAAAGTACTCCACGTCACCCGGGCCGCCTCTGCGGGCGTTCTCTTCCCGATGCGCCGTCCCACCAGTGTCGCGGTCGCCATACCGAAGCCCAGCATCGGCAGAAACACGAGCAGATTCACCTGAAAAGACAGATTGGTGGCCGCCAGCGTCGCCTCTCCCAGCCGCCCCACCATCAGAAGAAACAACGTGAACGCCACCAGATCCAGAAAGTGCTGGACACCCGCCGGAGACCCATAGTACAGCAATCGCCGCATCAACGTGCCATCGAACCGCCAGCCGGAACCCGTCCCGAACTCCCGCCGGTGCTTCTTCGACAGAAATAACACCGTGAACACCACCGACCCGAACGCCGTCGCCACCACCGTCGCCCGACCCGCCCCGGCAATCCCCTGCTCCGGAAATCCCCACTTGCCGAAAATCCATGCGTAGGCCAGTACGATGTTGACGAAGGTAATGGCCAGATCCACCCAAAGAATCGGCCAGGTTTTCCCCCGCCCGCTGAAGAAACTCGCGATCGCCGCATTGTAGATCACAAACACCGCGCCCCGGCTCATGATCTGGAAGTACGTCACCTCCTGTGCCATAACCGCCGGTTCATGCCCCGCCCAGGAAAATATCGGAACCGCAATAGCCGGAAACAGAAAGTACCCCACAGCGCCCCCCGCCAGCGAAAAGTAGAGCGCCTGCCACACCACAGCCCCCACCCGCTGGCGTTGTCCCGCCCCGTGGTACTGCGCCACAAACGTGTTCGCGTAGCTCGCCGTCCCAAAGAAGAAACAAAGGCAACAAAACGACGTCAACCCGCCCGGCATCGCCGCGGCCAGCGCCTCCGTGCTGTACTTCGCCAGGAACATTCGGTCAATGAACTGCAACACACTGTTCGACCCGGTGCTCATCACCAGAGGCAAGGCTATGATCAACACCTCCCGGTACCCGGAAGGTTCCGACCAACGCGCTGTCAGACGCTGAAAAAACCGAACCACACCCACCTCTTCTTCTCGCTTTATTTCAAACGCACGGTCCCAACCGTCCGAATCCCTTCAACGCCCCCGCTGCGAAGCCACGACACCGCGCGGATCTGCTCGAGTGCCGGAATCAGCGCCGGCACAAGCATCCGGAAACCCGGGTCGGAGGTAGTCACCTGCAATACCGCCCCCACCGGACGCGCCGCGCGCCCCACCGCCACCGACTGGCACTCCTGAAAACCCTCGGCGCCCGACATCTGGCGCAGGTTGGCAAGTTCTCCCATGCCGTTGCCCGCCGCGGCGCGCTGCAGCGCCCCCTGGAGTCCCTCCGGAGACAGTCCCAACCACAAATGGTCCTGGAACAGGCACCACGACGGAGCCACGCCCGGCGGCAAACCCGGCGCGCTCAGGCACCGCAGAGTCGCCTTCCCACCCGCTCCCAGATCCACCCCCCGATCCTGAAACGCAGACGGCCCCGGCGCGCCCGCCTGGCCCGGCTTCTTCGCGGCATTGGCTGGGGCCGACGCCGGTTCCCGGGTCGTCCATCGCGTCAGAAGCGCCTCGAAACGCGCCATCCGCTCCTGCGTCACCGCCGGCTGCCGCGTGCGAAACGCCGCCACCGCATCTATCGTCGGGAACTGGCCCGGCTTCGTGAAGGCGAAGCGGTTGAACCCGTACCCCCACTCCGGTCCCAGTTCCGCCCACAACCGCGAATCGCTCAACTGCCCCAGCATCCCGTCTATCTGCGTGCGCATCTGCGACGAGGCCGCGTTCAACCCCGACTTGCTCGGAGCGGGCAACGCCCCCCCCATTTCTTTCAGGTACGACGCCAGCGCCAGGCGCAGCCGCGTCGAATCGAACAGAACGCCGCCGCCCTGCGCCAGAGCGTCGGGCGCCCCCGCCGCCAGCGCGGTCAGCGCCCCAGCCGGAGCCCGCTCACGCCAGAGCGCATCAGCCGGGTCGGACGCGCCCCGGTAGAGCGAAAAAGCCTCGAACCGCGCACCCGTCTCCGTCAGCCAGATCCCCATTGCCGAAGGCCGGACATTCCGCAACGCACTCAAACCGGCCCGCTTTTCTCCTTGCGCTGCCGTATAACCCCGCAGCGTCACAAACGCCTGGCACCCCTTCTCCTCGCGGACCGCGCGGCGCCAGCCCTTCCAAGCCGCCGCCACCCCTTCAAATCCCGCGACACTCCCCTCGCGGGAACCCGGTTTCACTCTGTCCAGACGCCGCGCCAGATCCCGCGCCAGATTCGAGTCGTTCGAGACAGCCCAAACCGATCCTTCGACATCCAGAACCAGCGCCAGACTCATTCGCACATCCGCCAGCACAAGAATCGCCACCCGCCCGACACTCTCGACAGAACGCGTCACCGGCGCTTCGGGCGAAGCGGCCCGCTCTCGAATCTTCGTCTCGAAGTATTTCTGAATCTGACGCAGGCGATTCAAATCCTTGATCTGAGCCACAGCCAGCGCCCGCATGCCGCCTTCCCCCTTCGGGCTTGCCGGGTAGAGCGCCAACTCGAACGAAGACACCACCTCTCGAAAGAACATCCCCCAGTTGAACGCAAACCCCAGTTCCTTTTCATTCCAGAACGGCGACGCGTTTGCGCTCCCCTGTTTCGGCTCCAGAAGCGCGACCACTCCGGCCCGCTCCAACCCCTGCCAGGCGGATGCCGTCTCCGGCACACTCAGAACCGCTTCACTTCCAGAGGGGAACAAGTGCGGGAAAAGATATGGTTCCTGCGCCGCCACGCGCGAGAATTCCAGGCACAGCGCCAACCCCGCCAGCGCCGCCAAGACCCCCATTCGGCGTTTTTCCGTCCTCAAGAACTCCGCCTCACACATCCCGATGCTCATCGTCCTTTTTCCCTCCAGACTCAGGCTTCATTCCGAAACCCCGGCCTCCAAAGTTTACCCTTTGACGCACCCTCGCACGACCGAGCCTCGCTCCCCTTTCGGGAGGAAAGAACAGAAAGACCGGACTTGCGCCCTGGGCGAAATCCGGTCTTGAATCTTCTGTCTTCACTTGCCATGCGTCACAACGCTTCTGCTTCACACAAGCGCCCGGCCCACCCCGCCGATTACCACACCCGGCCCGGATCGCGGTCGAAATTGTTGTGCGGATCGCAAAGCACCGGAATCGGCTCGCCCCACGAATCGTCCCACACAAACTCCGGCTCCATGATCGGCGCGTAGTTATCGGGAATCGGCTGCCAGAACGTCAGCATCTCAACCAAGCCCACGCCGGTGCGCGTGAACGTGAAAGCGACCCCGCGGAAGCCCCCCACCAGAAAACCCGTGAGCAGATTCGTTTCGCGCATTTCCATGCTCATCTGGCGCGGAACCTCGATCCACCCGCAGGTCGTGTTGGCGAACCCGCGCGCCAGTTTCCGCGTCACCTTCGTGTCGCGATCCATGCGCTGCTTCGTCTCATCCGGCAAGGGCTGCACCAGACGCGGCAACACTTCCTTGACCGGCATCGAACGGCGCACATCCTCGATCTGCGGCATGTACTTCACCGGCCCCTTGCTCACCGGCGGAATGTACACGTAACTTTCACCCACTTCATACCCCCTGACGTCGGGGTATTTATCATTGCGCACCCGCTTGAACAGAGGCGATTTTTCGCCCTCTTTCGCGCCCTCTTTGCCACCCAGAGCGTCCTGACCCGGCTCGCTCATCTCCGGCGCGTCCATCGGAGGAATCGAAAGATCCAGCGGGCCGCTCGTTTCCCCCGCTTCCATGACCAATCCACCCGGCGCCGCATCCTGCGCGGCCATCCCAGCTTCCTGCGCCGCCCCCCCCATCGCCAGCAGGGCAATCAACGCCAACGAAAAGAAACCGCTTTTCACGAGTTGCATGTTCTCACTCTCCTACAGTAGCGGTGGCGGCTCGGAACCGGCTCACACCCCGGCTGGAAGCGGCATTGACCCGCCGCACCCCACGCCTCCCACCTCAACCCGCTTTGAATTCAAGGCTTTCTGGACCGCCTGCCGCGGCCGTTGCACACACCCGGCGACGTTCTCTCAATCCTCGGCCGGAATAAACGTCGCGTTGGGATCCGCGCCCGGCTCGGAATACGGCATCGGCACTTCCCGGTACTCCGCTTCCGTCAGGTCGTCGCGCTTGTAATCAATATCGAAGTACCCGAGCACCCAGTCGCTGACTTCCGACAGGTCGAAGCCCAACTTCAAGTCAAACCCGAAGTGGGTGAACAGCGGGTCGCAAATCCCGACCTCGATCGAGAACAGCCCCCAGTACTGATACCCACGGTGCATCACGGGCAACCCAATGTGCAACTCGTCGGCCCAGTACTCATAGATCAGTTCCTTGGCCGGGGTGTTTTTCCAATCTTTTTTCCAGCGCATTTCCTGACTTTCCATGCGCGCATCCCACAGCGTGCCGGGGGTCTTGAAGTAGTCCTTTTTACCCGTCACATAATCCTGCTTGAAACGCAGAACCTGAATCGGCCCCAGACCCAGACGCGTGTGCTGTTCATGACCGGAAAAAACCCCACGGCCGTCACGCTCCCAGTTGTGCCCGCTGAACTTCACCGCGCCCAGGTTCACAAAATCCGTCGCCTGCGCATACACGCCCAAAGCGATGGGCACCGGACCGCTCTCCGGGCTTTCATGCGTCACCCCGAAACCCACCTGAAACATGTCGTAGAAATCATGGAGATGGTTCGACTTGACCCTGTTGCCCGAACATCCGGTCAACAGAAGAACGGACACACACAAAACCATGATGCACTTCCAAAACATCCCCGAAGCTCTCGACATAATCCAGATTTCCTCCTTCAACTGTGGGCGTGTCTGTCATCACGCGCGAAGAACTGCATCCTCACCCAAAGACCGTATTCACAACCATCCCGATTGTCAACCCCTTTTCTGGAAATTTGCGCCGCCAGACACGGGGACGGGACCGACCCCGTCCCCGCATCCAACCCTTTATTCAGGACAGGTTTCCACTTCCCAGACATTCCGGATTCCGGACAATCCCGGGCGACCTCAACGCCTATCATCCTGAAACCCGCAGTTGAAGCGCCGACGGCGCTTTCCATCCGAATCTCCCTTGCCTCCGGCGTCTTTTCCTGTCTCCCCGGAACTCCCCCCTTCCGGGTGTCTTGAATTCTCCATATGACTCTCTCGCAGAATCTACGCAAGCCGCGACAATTTCAAGTACAACGTAAACCGCCTTATTCAACCGCGAAAAACGCGAAAGACACGAAAAAATCAGTTTTTCGCGCTTTTCGCGTCTTTCGCGGTTTTTTTGGTTGCGGTTTCGCTGCGCCAGGATTCTATAGCGTTTTTCAGGATGAAAAAGGCCGTTCCACCGGGGAAAGCATGTTGAATGCGTCTTGGGGAACGCTCGTTATTTGCCCGCTGTGAATCGGCAGGCGTGTTCCACCCCTCGCGTTGAAGCGTCTTTCCGCTTCAACGGCTATTCCCGGGTTCCGGGGTCGCATTTCGATGAGAAAACTGACTCCCAAACTCCCATCCGGTCACGCGGGGACGGGTTTTCCCCGTCCCCGCCCGGAATCGCCTGAAGTGGGGTTATTGCGGCGGTTGCGGCGGTGGCTGCGGCACGGGCGCGGGCGTCGGAACCGGGCGCGGGGTAGCCGCAGCCGGCGGGGTCGGAGTCGGAGTCGCGCCGGGTGTCGGCGTCGGCGTGGCTTTCGGTGTCGGTTTGCCGGCTCCAGGAGTCGGCGTCGCGCCCGGTTTCGGGGTCGGTTTGCCCCCCGGCGCCGGGGTCGCCGCCCCGGCGGGTGTGGGTTTCCCTTCCACCCCGGTCACCTTCCCCTTCTTCGACGAAATAGTCTCCTTGACCCCCGCTCCCAGCACTTTCTGCGACGCCGCCAGATTGGGCACAGCGCCCCCGAGCGCTTTGCGCACCCCCGCTTCGGTGTTCGCGTCCTTCTCTTTGGCCAGCAACCCGGCGCCGTCGAGCAGCGCCTCGGACGGAGTGGGCGCGACGGCAGCCTGTTCCTCTTCACCCGGCTGGGGGGTGGGGGATTTCTTCAAATCTCTCTCCTGCGGCAGGGGCGCGCTGAACCGACGCTCGATGACCCCGTCCGGCTTCAGCTCCTGGCTCGGCAGGGTGATCGAAGTGTCCTCGCTCTCCGACACGCCCGGACGGCCTTCTTCCGCCATCGGTTCTCCCTCCACGCCCCGGGGGACGGGGACGACTTCAGCCTCGGCCTCATCTCCAGTCCCGGCGGCCGCGTCCGCCTGCGCCTCATCGAGGCTGCGCGAGTTCGCCGGATCGGCGTTCTCCTGTGTGCTGGCCGCATCAAATTCAAGGGCCACGATGCCCCCCCCCGCCATCTCGCGCACGATGGTGGGCGTGATGAAGAACATCAGGTCCTGCTTCTTGCTTTCGTCTGTTTTGCTGCCAAACAGGAGTGGCCCGAGCCACGGAATCTTGACCAGAATCGGAATGCCCGTCTCCCCTCCGCTCTTGCTCTGACGATTGATCCCGCTGATGACACGCGTCTCGCCATCGGGAATAATCAGAACCGTCTCGACCTCGTCCTTCGTTCTGCGGTAGGACGTGACCGTGTTGTTCGTCCCGGCGCCCGCGTTGATTTCCACCGGCGTGGCGTCAGAATTGCTGATCGAAATTTCCATTTCGATCAGCCCCGTCGGGCTGATACTCGGCATCAGCGTAATCTCCAACCCGCTGGGGACGGTGGATTGTTGAATCCCGCCCCCCCCGTAGTAGGGATTGTAATTGGAACTGTTATTATTGCCGTCGGTGTTGTTGTTGTAACCACTGTTATACCCATAGCTTGTGCTGGCGATGGGGTTTTCGACCGTCGAGTCAATACGGGCCTCTTCGTTGTTCTTGATGAGCAGACGCGGCCGCATCAGCACTCGCGTGTTGTTGTCGCTGAGCGCCGCTTCCAATTGAGCCGTCACAAGCCCGCCCAGATGCAGACCCGCGTAACTCAAGGTCAACCCATCCGCACTGCCCGCCGAAAATTTATTCGACAACTCCCTTTCGATCAACGTGCTCGCCGCGCTCGCCGCCGACTGCACCAACGACGAAGCGGACGCGGTCCCCGTTCCAGTGGGCGTCGGGGAGGCAAATACCCCTTTGTAGTTGTAACCCATTTCGGTGCCATATGTCAGCGAATGGTTTTGACTCACATCGAGCAGTTCGATCTGCACGAGCACTTGGTCCACCGTGCGGTTGAACACCTTCAGGAACTTCTCGACCTCCTCGTGGACCTCTTCCGAGTCCTCGAGGATCAGCAGCCCGCGCTTCTCGTCTATCAGATAATAGGCGTCCTTCGACGCCAGCGCCTTGAGCTGCTCCTCGAGCATGCTGATTTCGTCGCCGTTGATGTCCACGCTGTTGAGGTTGTACACCTTGCGCGGCTGGCGCTTGTCGAGCAGTTCGACCACCGATTCCATGCGCTGGATGTTCGCCAGCACGTCCTTGACTATCACCAGGCGCAGTTTCTCATCCACCTCGATGGTGCCCGGTTCGGACTTGTACTCCTCGAGTTTCTTGACCAGTTCCTCGATGTTGGCGTACTTGATATAGAACACCCGCGTCACCAGCGCCACGTCGAGCAGGTCGAGCAGCGCCTGCACGCGCGCCAGCACCCCCGGCATGTCAATCACGATCACCTGGTTCGTGCGCTTGTCGGTCTGGATGGACCCGACGTTCTTCGTGAGCAGGTTGGCCTTGGTTACGGCTTCGGAGAAAAACTCGGCGTCAATGTGCTGGGGGGTGAAAATCTTCTGCTCGGTTTTCTGGGACTGGTACTCTTCGCGGTAAGTCTGCTCGTCCCACAGATCGTACCCGGTTCCGTCGTCGCTCTTGGTCCATTGGAGTTTGTTCGGCCCGCAAATCTTGTTCAGCGCCGTCTCGATCGTCATGCCTTCCCCACCGGCAGACACCTTGTCGGGCATCTTGCCATGGGTGGCGACCGTAATGCCCGTCTGATCTTTTATTTCGGACAGAATCATGTCGAACGCCAGACTGGCGGGGGGCAACTCGACCAGACCACTGGCCCCTGAGGCCCCAGCCTCCCCTTCGCCGTCCTTCCCCTCACCCGCCGGTTTCAACCCGGGCGCCCCCGGAGCCGACGGCTCGGAGATCTTCTGGGGAAAAGCCGGTTTGGGCATCGCGTCTGGACGCGCCGGGGCTTTCGGAGTGGGAACAGGGGTCGGAGTCGGGGGGGCATTCGGGTCGGGGTTGGGCGAGACCTCTTCATTGCCTGCGGCGGCCTTGCCCGGCGCAGGCGGGGTCGCCGGAACCGCGGGACGCGCCATCGGCGTGGGCGGGGGCGTCACCGGGGTCACGGGGCGGACAACCGGCGCCGGGGGAGCGGTGGGAGCGGGGGCCGGAGCGGGCGTGGCAGGAGCAGGAACGCCGGGGGCCGGAGCAGGCGTGGCCGCAGCGGCTTCCGCGCCTTCCTCCGGAGCCGCTTCCGGGGGCGTTTCCGCGTCCGGCGGGGTGGCATCCTCGGCCGCCGCAGCGGCGGCCTCAGCCCCGGCGGCGGGTTGCTCCCCCTCCGGCGGCGCGGGCGTGGGCGTCGGAGGCCGCACCCCCTTGGTCTGGACGGTACCCAGGCGCGAGGATCGGAAAGAGGGTTTCTTTTCAGGCGAAGGGGTTTTTTCGGCCGCATTCAGAACGGGCGCCATCCCCATCAGAAACACCAGCAGGATCAGTATCGCGCGGATCGGTTTTGTCATGGTCGTCGGTCACCTTCTATGTCACAGATGAGAATCGCCCGGGTTCTGGAACCCAAACCGGGGCCTTCGTACAGGAAATATCATGTTTCAAGAACCGCTTTTTGCCGCTTTCGCATCCCCTCCGGACGTCGAACCCGGGTGGAAAAACCGCTGGATGATACCCCAGCGGGCCGACGCTGGGAAGTTTATTGTGACTTTTTGCGGACGGACTCCGGGAGAATCCAGAAGTCCTATGCAACGGAACCGACCCCGGTTAATTGCCCCGGCAGGGGCAAAGGGTAGTAGCCGGGGGTGGAGCGAAGCGGAACCCCCGGAAGAAAACCCCTCCTGACGCGCCCCGGAGGGGCGCAGGGCGGTTACCTCATGGAGGTCATAGAGCGTTTTCCCACCACTCATCCCGATTTCCTCTATTTCCCCTCCGCCCCATCCGGGGCGGGAAAGATTGGGGGACACGTCCGGGGGTTCCGCTTCGCTTCACCCCCGGCTACTCGCCTGCGCCCCTCTGGGGCGCTTTTTCCAGCATTCAAAGAAATTATCTTCTTTTGTGCCCTTTTTCCGCTAATTGTGGCTCCACCGGACAAAGACTTCTGGATTCTCCTGGGTAGGACTCAGGTCAATCACCAAAATCTGTCTGGAAAACCGTTACTCTTTCGCGCCCTCCGACCGCTCCGTCATTCCCGCGAAAGCGGGGATGACGAAACACACTCTTCTTTCTCCATTCTCAGCCCAACCGCAGAAACGCCCGGGCCGAAATGACCCACTCGACTCACTGCTCCACCAGACTGAACGTTTCCCGCTGTTCGGGCGGACCAGGGTACACGAACGTCACGCCCCACTTGCCTTCCGGCACGATATTGACATCGAACGAGCGCCCGCCGTCCTGAAGGGTGAACGTCTTGCCGATTTCCACATCATAGGTCTGATCTTTGACCCGTTTGTTCGTGAAATGCCAGATCGTCTTTTGTTTGCGATAGTACTCGAGTTTCCAGTCGCGCACCGCTTTTTTCAGATCAATCGGCGTCGGAGGTGGGGTTGCCCTGGGAGGTGGGGTCGGGGTCGGGGTGTAAAGCGGGTTGAAAACGTTCAATTTGTTGATGTTGGCAAACTGGTTGCTGGCCACGACCCGCGATTTCGGGGTGGGCGCAGGAGTGGGCGAGGGTTTCTTCGCCACCCGGGTCGTCGCGGTGTCGGTGGTGGCCTCGTCGCCTGTGGCCGCTTCCTCGTCCAAGGCGACGTCCGCCTCTTCGCTGTCGCTGGACGCCTCGGACGACTGGCCCAGAAGCGCCCCTGCTCGAGTCCGAACCGAATCGGGAATCGGCGCGTATTCATAGGCCAACCACCCCCCCATTCCCAAAATCATGACGATGAGGAAGATGTTGTAGAGCCAGCCTTTTTTCTTTTCAGCCATAGTCGCTCACTCTCCTTGCCGTTTCGAACCGCCCCTCAACCGGGTTGCGGCGCGCCTGCCCCCGGATCATCCATCCGGAGATGGGTCCAGAACCTCTATTCCTCTTTTGAGGAAGACGCGCTCTCCGAGGTTTTCTTGCTCGTCGCTTTCTTCTGGCTTTCCTGCAGTTTTCTGAGTCGGGCGAGGTCGGGCGGTTCCAACTCGTCGGAGCGCACAATGCGGGCCACCGTCGCTTCAAAATCCAGCCAGGGGCCTTTGGTCGCCGCCCCCGTCAGTTCGATCGTCAGACTCTGCACCAGGATGTTGCGGCTGTAAAACTCACGCAGAATGGCCGCCACATCCTCCAGGGGCGCGCGCACGCCCTTTGCGTCAATCTCGAGAAAGGCAAAATCCGTGGCGCGCGGCACCACAACCGCCTCGGGACGCTGCAACGAGACCGTCTTGCCGAATATCAGGTTCAATTCCTCGGTAAAGGAAGCGCCCACGCTCTTGCCCTCTTTTTTCTGAAGCACCGACTGCCCGAACTCATCGTACTCGCTATCCACTTTATCCCCATCATCGAGCGTCTCGAGGTAGTCGGCCAGATCTTCATTCGCCGTGGCGATCGCCTCGACGGTCGTATTGTATTCGTCAATAAAGTCGGCGAGAAAAACCTGATAGACCACACTGCAGAGGATCACGACGCCCGTCAGGGTCACAATCGCCTTCTCGCGTCCTGTCATGCTCCGTTTGCCAGCCATGCGCCCCGTTCCTCCTACTTCTTTTCCTGCGTCTGGGTCTTGAAGATGCAATCGAGCGTGAACTTGACCGCCTGCTCGCGCGTGTTGGGAGGCGACGCCATGTCCCGTTTGCCCGACACTTCCTCGAAAAACCCGGTCTTCTTCAGATTCGCCTCGAAGGCGTCCAGGTCCGGATAGGTCTGCGTCCACCCCGTCAAGATCACCTTCTCGCGCTGGTATTCGAAGCTTTCCAGACTCACCTTCGGACGGTCGGCTGCGAAAAATTCGCTCCACTGGCTGATGCGGTCCAGAATCGCCAGGGGCGAACGGTCCAGCGAAGTGTAGTCACGCAAGATGGCCACCACCATCTGTTTGCGCTTGATCTCATTGACGCGTTCCTTGATCTTGGAAATCTCGTCATCGAGTCCCGCCAACTGGCTTTTTTTATCGTTTAACGCCTTTTTGGCCACGACGAACCCGCCCATCAGCGCCAGAAACAACGCAAACGCGATATAGATGATCCGCTGCTTACGCCGCGATTTTGCGTGTTCCTCCACATAGGCCGGCGGCACCAGATCAATCCGCAAACTCTCCGGGTCCGCCTCGCGCACCAGGGCGCCCGCCGCCAGCGAGAACGCGGCGCCCGCCGGTTCCTGGGCCAGCACAGACGGCTCGCACCGCAACCGGATCTCCGAGGCGTTCTGGCTCTCGCCGAAGGGGTCCAGGCACGTCACGTCCGCCTGAAACATCGTCTGGAACGCCTCGGCCAGATCGGGTACTGCCACCCCCTGCCCCGACAGAAAAACCCGGCCGAAACTGTTGCCGCAGTCGAACTCGCGATTGGCGTAATCGAGCGTCCGGCGAATCTCGCGGATCAACCGGTTGGACCGCAACAGCCCGGCGTCAAACCGGGTCGAGGCCGCCATCGGTGCCGGGGGGACCGGTTCAGGCGCGTCCATCGTCGAGTCGGGCGCGAACAAACTGGCCCGTACCCCCCCGGACGCCAGAGCCGAATCGGACGTGGGCGACGGAAGCAACGGCTCCGCCTCGTCCATCACATCGTCCACATCCAGATCGAGCACAGCGGCGTGCTGCGGGCGCGCGGCCACGGGAGGCGTTTCGACAACATACGCCTCGGCCAGCGACTCGTGAATGCGCTGAGCGCCCATGGACATGCTGCGCGCAAAGATCGGCTGCCCCTCGTGCAGAATCAGAATGTCGGTATTGGCCGAGCCGACGTTCACAAACGCCACGGTCGAGAACTCCGCCGGGTCCCACTGTCCGCCGTGGCGCAGCGCGTTGACCAGCGCCACGGTCGAAACCTCGACGCCCGTGACCCGCAACCCCGCAGCCAGGCAGGTGCCCGTCACCTGCTCGATGGGCGGTCCGTCAATCGCGGCGATCAGCACACGCGACCCCTCGAGGTCGCCCTTGGCCAGCACCCGGTGGGCGATGATGTGCCGCTCGACGTTGAAAGGAATATGGCGCTCGGCCTCGAAACGGGCCATTTCGTTCAATTCATCCGGATCCGTGGCCGGCAGCGTCACCACGCGCAGCGTCACCCAGTGCTTGGGGACAATCGCGAGCGCCTCTTCGACCTTCAGCCCGGCGTCTTTCAACGCTTTGCGCAACGCCTGGCCATTTTCCTTCTGCCAGAAGGTTTCATCCTGGGCGCCGGCGCCTTCCCCGGGAGCGGGAACCGCCAGACTGGCCTCGGGCGCCTCGCCGGGCGCCACAGCCGCATCGCCCCGCTTGAAGGGCACCGTCAGCGCCGCCTTCAGGGTGTAGGCCGAACGACTCGACGCCCAATGATAGACGCGGCAACAGTCGTCCTGAAATTCGAGACACGTGTAGTTGGCCATAATCGAACTTTCACCGTTCCGGCAATATCCAGGGAGCCTCGTGTCAACCGGCGCTGCGCTTTTCCCGGTCTGTCCCCGTTCTCGCGATCAATAAGAATTCCACCGTTTGAAATAAACCACGGGGGCAAACCACGCCTCGGTGGCCACTCCCCCTCCGCCCGCCGGGGCGCGCGCCGCGGCGCCTCGCGCCGCCGCACCGGCCCCCGCGCGCCCTCCCTTGGGCACATACATCCCCTTATACGCGGGCATTTTCGTGTCAAAGTCGTCCGAGTTCGTGTACTCCTGTTCCCCCTCCTCGTACTCGTAGATCGGGAACTGGAGCACCTTGCGCGTGCATTCGGCCACAATCCGGGCCGACGGCAGGGGTCGATTCACCTGGGTGCGGTTCACCGAACTGCGGCTGCGCTCCTGACGCTTGCCGATGAACGCGCGCGAGTAGATCGTAAAGTGATCCGACAGGACAGACAAGGGAAGCGCTTTGGCCGCGTTCGTCAGAACCTGCGGGGTAAAACCGTCCAATTCACTCAATTTGTTGAGGTTGCTCAACGCTTTGTCGTTGTCAATCCCGTCTTCCTTGCCTCCCTGCCGGGACTTTATCAGCGTATCGGCCAAATCGCAACCCTGTTCCAGCTCGCCCAGCGCCGCGCCAAACACCGCCGCCAGGCATTCGTAGGAAGCCGTGTTGACGTTCAGCGCCAGACTGCGTGCCGTGACCAGATCGCGCAACCCGACCGGCTGGTCTTTCCGCTTCCTTCCCAGCGACCGCGCCGGGAAGAATCCCGGCTCCGGGTCCTTCTCCGGGTCGTACCCATAGTACAGTTCCTCGGTAATCCCCGGAATCTTCATCAACTCTTCCGTCGTGCTGAACGGAGCGTTCTTGGGATAGAAAACATTTTCCTCTTCGGAGAAATCGCGTTGCGGTTCGTCCTCGTTACGCCGACTGCGCCCGGAGAGTCTGTCGCGCATCTTGGCGTAATAGACGCGCTCGCTTTCCCCCACGCCCTCGGGCGCCGCCACCTCGTCGTCGGGGTCTTTCCAGTCCCGAATCGCATAAGCCATCTCTTCGGCGTCCTTTTCGTCCACATCGAGCGTCATCAGGAGAAATTTCAGCGCCAGATGCATCCCCTCCTTGTTGTTGTTCAGCCCGATCTTGCTCTCTTCGTCCATGACGAACAGTTCGTACTCGCCCTCGATTTTCTGCGCGGTGGTGGCGGGATCGGAGTTCTGGACCTCGAAAACGCGGGGAACGATACTCCCGTCGGTCCAGATGTCTCCCAGCGCATCAAACGGCTCCCGGGCGTTGATATCCTTGATCGTCTCCTCGGGCCGCTCGACCAGCCGGTCGTTGCGCAGGTCCGTCACCGCGCGGGCAATTCCGATGCGGGCCAGCTGTTCGGCCCGGAACTGATCGCGGTACGTCGAGGTCAGTTTCGACTCGACCTGAATCTCGAACGCGAGCGAATGCGCCAGCAGCGTCAGAACCAGCACGATCCAGAGCGTCAGAATCAACACGGTCGCCCGGCGCCGCGCGTGCCGACGCACCCACAGAAGCAGAGGATTCCGCAAATACCGCCCCCCCATCGAAAATCTTCCCTCGCGCTGTCTCATCGTGTCATCCCCCGTGGGCGAGGTCCGGGCTGAAGAGGCCCCGGTTGGCCGGGGCCGGGAGTCATAGGCCCATACGACCCATCGGCGTTCGGGTACGACTTGAAGAACAGGTCGTCGCCGGGCGAGAACACCTCAAGCGCCGCGGGCAACCAGATGACCGTCTCGACCCGCTCGATCCGCGGTTTCTGCCCCTTGCGTTGCCGCTTCTCATCGGGCATTTCGATCCCCAGGGTCAACTTCACACAGGCGGGCAGGTGGTCGCTCGCCCGCTCCTGGTAGGCGTTCAGTTTCTGCATGAACATCGGGTCCATCGGATCCACTTCGAACTTCGGCGAACGCAACGCCTTCTCGTCCGAATCCCACTTTTCCGTTTCGGTCCACGACCCCGTGCCGTCCGACCCCGCGCTTGCGCCACCTCCACCCGAAAAGTAGCCAAACTTCACATTGAACTCCGTCACCCGCTCGGCCAGCAGATCGGGCGGCGACGGTTCCGGCTCAACCTCCACGACATAATCCACCTTCACCAGGCGGTCACGGAACTCCGCCGGCAACAACCCTTTTTTGGCGATGCCGTCGAACGAAAAATCCCCGTACGGATCCACGGCTTCGCCTCGCCGCCCACCCGAGCGCCGTTGCTGCTTCTCCGTGCGCTGATTCCTGGCGTCCTCAATCACTTCCTCCAGGTTCGGATTCAAACGCAGGATACGCGGCACGGGCGAACGCTGGCGATACAGATTGCCGTTCTCAACATAGTAGCGCACCCGTTCGGTGCCCCACGACGACTCGTCGAACGTGCCATCCGACGGCGTGAAGTGCGCAAACTCGATAAAGGTACCGCTCTTCCCCGCCGTACCCGATTCTCCCGCTTCGGCGGGCTGGACGGGCCGTGCCGCCTTGCCCGCACGCGATGCCGTCCCCCCCTTGCCCGCGGTCCCCTGCCCGACAAACTGCAGGTTCAAGCGCAAGCCGAGAAATCCCGGCTCGCCTTTCTCATCCTTGTCCCGGTTCCCCGATTCGTCCTTCAGTTTCTGGATCAACTCCTGTTCCTTCGACGCCATCTCAAACTGCATGTCGTTGAAGCGCTTGTTGTAGTCCGTGTCGTAGTACACAGCCCGCAGATCGCGCGAGATATGCTCGACCACAAACCGCAGGGTCTGCATCGTTTCCGTCGTACGGCGCCCGCTGGCAAAGGACTTCGTCGCCGTCTGGAACGAAATCACCAGGGCTGTCGTACTGACGGCAAAAATCGCGATCGCGATCAGGACCTCGAGCAGCGTGAATCCCCCACCCGGGCGGCGCGCCGGACGACAAAGCGGTGAATGTGCGGGATTCCCAAAGCGTCTAATCATGGCCGGACTGCCGCCGGGCGCTCCTTTCCTTGACAAGGTGCTGAAGAAGTCGTTGCGGTCTGGTTATACCGATTGGAAGTAAAGACAACTGTCGTCTTGCAACAAGAACCGCGGGATGACAGAAATACCGGGATGGAACACGAAAATCCCGAAGGGATTTCCTTTGAGTAGCCGTGGGTGACCGAAGGGAACCCACGGGACAGATTCCCATAATTTTCCCAACCCCGAAGGGGTTGCCCTATCGGCTCATCGAAGCAGGTAATAGGAAGAAATCTTTGCATGCCGACTTTCCCTTTTGGGGCACCCCTTCAGGGTGCAAATTTTCAGGAAGACACTTTTCCGTGGGTTCCCTCCGGTCACCCACGGCTATTCATGGGAGGCCCCTCCGGGGCCAACAAGAGTAATATTGCCAAAGAGAGCACACTCTTCACCGATCGTTTTCGATGATTTTTTCAACGCCTCCTATTGATCGAACCGGATTTTGTTGAACTTGCGCGACTGCTCGCTGAACCGCTCACCCGAGGTGAGCGCCGTTTCCACATGCAGCACCCGTTTCGGGGTCGTGACGGAACTGTTCGACTTGTAATACACATCCAGCGTGATCCGCCGCAGATACTCCAACCGGCCCTCTTCGGGCGGATCCACATCGTCGTACTCCAGTTCCACCTTGTTGTAGCGAACCTTGTATGTGTAGCCTGGATGGTCCTTGCCGAAATCGCCCGTCTTTTCTTCCTCTTCGGGCGGCGTCAGTTCCCACTGCTCGATCAGATCGCGCGCCAGCACGCTGGCCTTGGTCACCGCCGAGGCGTTGCGCGCGCCTTTCATCGAAGTCGTGAACGACTCCATCACCATCGCCAGCGCGATTCCCATGATGGCCAGCGACACCAGCACCTCGAGCAGGATAAACGCCCGGCTCTGCCGTTTCACGCGGGGGAGGGAGTGGGGCTGGCGATTCATTCTGGGGACATATCCTTTTTGCTTCTTCGCTTCTCTCACCGCTTGCGCTTGCGCAGAGCGCTCTCGAACCACTTTTCTTTGGGTTTCCCCTGATCGACCCGCACGCCCCCCGTCGCTCCGGAGATGCGGATCGTATAAGCCCGATCCACATCGTCCTCCACGTCCCCCACCACCACCGTGGCCGGTGTGGCCGATCCGTTGCGCTGGAACTCGACGATCTGTTCCTTCTCGCGCCTTCCGGCTTCGTAGGCCGTCGCAATGCCCACAAATTGAATACGCCCGCGCTCGGCGTCCAGGGAATGCATTTCCTCCATGCTTTCCTTCGTGCCGCGCACACTCGACCGCGACCCGCGCCGCACCTTTTTCTCCGGATTCAACCGCAGGTAGTACTGGTTTTTCTCCTCGTCCAGCACCAGTTGCGTGTTGTGGTCCCGCAGCACGGCCTGCTGCCGGGCGTAACGCGCCAGAGCGGCGATCTCGCGCGCCGCCGCCGACAACTTATTGCGCCCATACGTGCCCTTCATCATCGGGATCGAAAGCGCCATCAACAGACTCAGGATCAGGAGCACCACCATGATTTCAAGAAACGAGACTCCCCTGCGCGCCCGACGCTTCGCGCCACCGCCCCACAACTCCGGAAGTCTGTCTCGAATACGCATCGTCTCTACCTGTCGCCCGAAATCCCGGGCTTATTCTCCGCCGGTCGGGTCCAGACTCATGATCGGCAGCAACATGGCGACCACCACAAACGCCACCACCAGACCCAGCGCCAGAATGATCAGCGGCTCGAGCATCGAGGTCAGCGTTTTCAACGAACGCTCGACATCGCGCTCGTAGGTGTCGGATACACGCACCAGAATCTTGTCCACCTGCGCGGTTTCCTCGCCCACCGCGATCATGCTGGCCATCACATCCGGAAACAACGGGCTTTCGTTCATCACCGCCGTCATCGAGGTCCCCTGCGAAATGGCCGGTCCCAGTTTCTCGACATCGCGCCGCACCACCACGTTGGTGATGACCTCCTCGGTGATTTCGAGCGCCTGGAGGATCGGCACGCCGTTGCGCAGCAGGTTGCCCAGCGTGCGCGCAAAGAGCGCCAGCTCGCGCTTCAGCACCACGTCGCCCATCACCGGAATCTTCAACAGCGTCATGTGGAACAGACGACGCCCTTCCTTGGTCCGCAGGAACTGACGCCCGACCAGCACCGTCACCGCTATCGCCGACAACCCGACCCACCAGTAGTATTTCAAAAAGTCCGTGATGGTAATCAGAACAACCGTGATCCCGGGCAGTTCCTGATTCAAACTCGCAAACACCGATGTGATCCGGGGAATCACCACGATGAGCAACACCAGGATCACGACAATACCCGCCAGCACCATCACTGCCGGATAGGCCAGCGAGGCCAGCACCTTGCCGCGCAGTTCCGCCTCGCTCTCCGAGAAGTCGGCCAGACGCGTCAGCACCTCGTGCAGCATGCCGCCCGTCTCACCCGAGCGCACCATCGCCACGCTGAGCGTGTTGAACACCTTCGGGTGGCGCTGCATCGCCTTGGCCAGCGTGTCCCCCCCCTGCACGGCCTTGCAGATGTCCGACACGATCTCGTGCAGTTTCGGGTCGTGGATCTGGTTCACGATGATGCTCAACGCCTTGACCAGCGGCACCCCCGCCGCCACCAGGTCGGCCAACTGGCGGTTGAACGACACCATCTCCTTCTGACTCACCCCGCCGCTCAGGAACGACAGATTCAACGTGAAGCGGTTCTTCGGCGTCACATCCTCGATCTTGACCGGGAAGTACCCCATCGCCTGCAAACGCGAGATCACCGCCTGGCGGTCCTCGACCTCCAGAGCGCCTTCGATCCGCTCGCCTTTGCGATCCCGGGCTACATAGAGAAATTTACCCATCTCGGTACGCCTTCCCCCGCATCACACACGCCCGCGGCCACTCCGGCCCGCACTGCCGCGCCCGACGCTCGTCTTATTGTTTCGCTTCCCGTTCCTTCGCTGCTTCCCGCTCCTTCACCGCATTCAACAACTCTTCCGTCACGCCTGCGTCGTCTTCCATCGTCACACGCAACACCTCTTCGATGGACGTCATACCCTGTTTGATCTTCTTCCACCCGTCGTAACGCAACGGCTGCATCCCGTCGCGAATCGCCTGCGCCTTGAGCTGCGCGTTCGACGCGTTCTCGACAATCAGACGGCGGAAAACCTCCGTCACATGAACCATTTCATACACAGCCGTACGGCCGCGGTACCCCGTGTACCGGCACGCCTCACACCCGCGAGGCCGATACATCTGCAAACCCGACCGATCCTCGTTCGTCATGTTGACCCGCGCCAGCAAATCCTCCGGCGGGTCGAACTGAGTCTTGCAACTCGGACAGAGCACGCGCACCAGACGCTGGGCGATGAGACCCTCGATGGACGACGAAATCAGGAACGGCTCGATCTGCATGTCAATCAATCGCGTCACCGCGCCCACCGCATCGTTCGTGTGCAGCGTGCTGAAAACCAGGTGACCCGTCAGAGCCGACTGGATCGAAATCTCCGCCGTCTCAGCGTCGCGGATTTCTCCCACCAGGAGAATGTCCGGGTCGTGACGCAGAATCGCGCGCAGACACCGAGCAAAACTCAACCCGATATGCGGGTTCACCTGAATCTGCGTCACCCCCTTCATCCGGTACTCGATCGGGTCCTCGATCGTGATCAGCTTCTGGTCCGCCGTATTGATCTCGCTCAATGCCGCATAGAGCGTCGTGGACTTGCCCGACCCCGTCGGCCCCGTCACCAGCACAATCCCGTGGGGCCGACTGATCATCTCGCGCAGCGTCTTCAAGTGCCGCTCGTTGAATCCCAACCGCTCGAGGTTCACAAACGCCGTATCGCGCGTCAGCACACGGATCACCACGCTCTCGCCCGCGGGCGTCGGCACCGTCGAGACGCGCATGTCGAAATCCTGGTTGCCCATCTTGACCTTGATCTTGCCGTCGAGGGGCAACCGCCGCTCGGCAATGTCCATGTCCGCCATGATCTTGATACGCGAAATAATAGCCGACTGGAACCGCTTGATGTTGGGCGGCACGGGCGACTCGTACAACACGCCGTCCACACGGTAACGGATGCGCAGGTCGTCCTCTTCCGGCTCGATGTGAATATCCGTCGTGCGGTCCGTGATCGCCTCTTTGAGCACCTGGTTGACAAAGCGCACGATCGAGGCGTCCTCGGCCATCGTCTCGATATCCTCGATGTTGCTGGCGTCAATATCCACCACCTGCCCCTGATCCTCGGCCAGGTCTTCCATCGTGTCGGCGCCGATGCCGTAAAACTTCTTCACGGCCATCTGGATATCCTTGCTCGGCGCCACCACCGGCTCGATCTCCGCCCGCAGGTTCAGCCGCAGGTCGTCGAGCATGTGAACATCGTAGGGATCCGAAAGCGCCACCTCAAGCACGCCCTCATGCATCCCGATCGGCATGATCTTGTAATGCGTGGCCAGACGCGCCGGAATGCGCGCCACAATCGCCGGATCAATCGCCAGATCGTTCATCCGCGTGAAACGCAACCCCAGCATCCGGGCCACCGCCTCGAGCAGCTGCTCCTCAGTCAACAGACCCATCTTGAGCATCAGACTGTCGAGCCGCTCGCCCGACTTGTGGTGCTCGAACAAAGCCCGCTCCATCTCGTCCGGGTCAATCAGACGCATCTGGATCAGAATCCGCGCCAGTTCTTTCGCTTCATCTTGTTCTATCATGGCCCCTCGCAATCCTTCTAAAAGCGCAAACCAAACCCCGCGCGGGATAAGACGCTCCGCCGTCCCCTCATGAAAAGACAGACCCTCCTATCCTATCTAACTACCAAAACCCATGCCAGTCTTTTCCGTCCCGCCCCTTTTTCACAGAAAGACCCAGAAAGAGACCTGTATCCGGGCTTAAAATCAGCCTAAATGACTGAAATTGAAGGGATTATTGGATTCCCACGCATCACATCCCCCCTCTCTCAATCCATCCCCCCCAAACCCCTCCCACCCGGCGGGATAGCGATTTCCCGATTCCCACAATCGCAAAAACCCAATCCTCTCCTGTTCGCCGGGACACTTGCGCTCCAGGCGCAAATCCTCCTGAAAAAACCCTGAAAAAGGCTTGACTTTCAGGGGGGAAGTGAAGAAAGTAAGGGCCGGTCTGCAAGCAGACCGGCAAGACCCTTCTTCAGTGAGCGGGAATAGCTCAGTTGGTAGAGCATCAGCTTCCCAAGCTGAGGGTCGCGGGTTCGAGACCCGTTTCCCGCTCCATTTTCACCCCCTACTTAAAACCCCTGAAATCAGTGATTAACAAGACCCGGAAAAGCCGCCGGAATAAGTCTGTCTTTGCGGAAAACAATATCTGACCTCATTGGATCCCTTGTTTTCCGAAGCTTCGACTTTCTTTTTCAGACCGACTTATTGCGCTGTTTCACGACTGAGAAGTTCCCGGATAGACATCCCGGCCTCCGGACTTTTCAGGATGCCCGCGTGGTTTTCATCAAAGCCATAAACCTTTTCCGCGCGATTCTGCATCGCGGGGTCGAGGATGCTTTTCAGGGCAACCGTCCCGTCACCGTTTTCTCCGCCGAAAGCGCTCGAAACCCCGCGGTAGCCAAACAGCAGATAGTAACGCAGAGAGGGGGGGAAAGCCTCGGCGGAAGTCTGCTTCTGAAAGGGGCTGCCCGGGACCAGGTCGTACCAGGAGGGCACAACTGCCGGAGCATGGTCCACCCCCAGTTGCGCCGCCGCATGCCCCTGCCACGGGGTTGCGATTGTGATAAGTGTTGAAACGGGTGGGAACGCGGAATCGCGCGCCAGTTCACCGATCGCAGCCCGGGCGACAAGCCCCCCCATGCTGTGGGCTACAATTTTGAATGGGCGGAAATGGCGCCGAACCTGGAGTTCCCGAAGCCCCACGGCCAAGAATTGAGCGCTGGCGCTCAATCGCAGACCGGAGGGGTAGTAATAAACCCAAGGCTGAAATTTCTCCCGGTCGAGACCGTCAATCAAGTATTTCCAGTCCCGGGGTGTACCGCCAGCGCCATGGATGAAAACAACCGGGATTTTTTCGGCATCGTACGGTTCCAGAAAGAATATTCCGGACAGTTTCCGTTGCACAAAAGTCACCGGCTCCCACAGGCCCAGGCGGCCATTGGCCGGGTCAAAGTCCGAATCTTCAAGCTCCTTGATGTCGCCCACACTCATATATTCCCGACTGATCCGAATGGGCGCAGACTTGCGCGCATAGAGTTCCGGCAACTCCTGCCGTCCCCGGTCGGGTTCCATCAGACGGATCTCCAGGTCGTCGTAGTGTTGGCCCGGAGCGGTCTCGATCAAAGACGGATCCCCATACCACCCCACCCACTCGTCGGGGTCGAAGGTCATATTCTCATTAGAATCCTCGAAAGCCAGAAGGTAATAACGCCCGGGATTGGCAAAAAGTTTAAAACTTCCCGTGCCATAGACCACCCAATAGGTGGCGAGTGTGTTCTTGTTGTCCGTGGCTGAACTGTCGTGCCGATAAAGCGCAACCAGCACCGGCTTATCGGGATCGTGCCCGGAAACGATCCGCCCGGAAATTCGAGAGGTTTGTTCGATGGTTTCCAGATTCCTCTTCAAAGCCCGAAACTGGCAGGAGGTCAATAACAGACACAGGACGACTGTCGCAATTTTGAGAGGATTCACCCGCTGACCTCCAGATAACATGTTGACGGCTCGATCCATATCCATAAACAGCACGGTCCCGCGTCAAGTCATTGTCTTCTCGACTCGTCACCGACTGGATCCGACTCGGCGGCGGGGTATGGAACTCAGGAACGGAAATTCTGAAACATGCGCCGTTCATTTATTGCTCAGAAAGAAATCTGAGGCCACGGAGTCGCGTCGCGCTGAAAAACACTTTTCTCCGGCTGCTCGCCCCGAGATAGATCATCGCTTCGAATCCTTGATCGCCCGGTCCATCTCCCGGCGGCTTTCGCGTTCCTTGATGTCCTGGCGTTTGTCGTAATCTTTCTTGCCGCGCACCAGCGCCAGTTCCACCTTGACGCGCTTGCCTTTGAAATAGACCGACAGCGGCACCAGGGTGTGTCCCTTCTCCCCCGCCAGACCGAAGATCTTGCGAATCTCGGTCTTGTGCAGCAGGAGTTTGCGGCGGCGCTTGGCTTCCACGTTGGCGCGATTGCCGAAATCGTAAGGCGGGATGTGCAGGTTGTGGAGCCAGATTTCCCCTGCGATCACTTCACCGTATGCGTCGCCCATGCTGCCGCCCCCCTGGCGCAGCGATTTCACCTCGGGGCCGCACAGGACAATCCCCGCCTCCCAGACCCGCTCGATGTGGTACAGGTGACGCGCCTTGCGGTTCGAGACCAGAACCCGAACGCCGTCAGTGGGTGTTGAAGCCTTCACAAAAAACTCTTTCTCCAGAAAAAATTACAAACGACCGGTTACGCCTCCAGCCCCCTGCCGACAATTTCCCCGTCCCAGTGTCCAGCCCCATTATGACAGAGTCCGATGCGCGAAACAACGGCCGCAACGAAATCCCGCCTCCAAGCCCCCTTCTACCGAAGGACCGCCTCGATGCGACGCAGCGCCACGTCAATCGGCCCGAACACCGCCTGCGTTCCTACGTGGACATAGTCGCCTTGCAGCCGCTTGACCAGAAGCGTCTTACGCTCCTCGGTATAGGCCCCGCGGGCCAGGCCGCAAAGCAGCTGTCCCTGGAGGTCATAGACCCGGATATCGAGTTCGGGCTTTTCGAGACCCGCTTCTTTGGCCGCCTTCTCCGCCTCGATTCCGGCGGGCAGAAGGTATTCGACACTGCGCAGGGTGTTGAGCAGAAACATCGCGGCATCGTTGGGGATGCTGCGTTCCGGCAGGCTGGACAGCTGTCCCTTCCATGCGGAGGGGCCTCCTTCCGCCCGCCTCAAAAACAGCGAAGCGGTCGTTCCATCCGTCGCCCGAACCATCGCCTCGACCCGGCCCACCTGCTCCGCCTCGAAGTCGAGAATCGGACGGAAGAGGAAGAACCGTTCATCCTGAGCCAGTTTATCACGCAAGACATCCGCCGCGCCGATCGCCACGATGGGCGCATCCTCGGCCCGGTTGCCCGTTCCGAAAATCCGCCAGGCGTAGGCCAGTTTTTTCGCCGGATCGTACGTCAGACCGATCTCGAATCCGTCACGAACCGACCGGTCCTGATTGGCCATTGAAACCCGGATGTCGGGACTCTCGAGTCCCGCCGCCACCAGGTCCGCGGGTTCCGGTTCCGGTTTTTCCGACTCGACTCGAACCCCTTCGAGGCAGAGGGTGAGATATTCCTGCACCTTGGCCTGATTGACTTTCAGAGACGGATCGCTGGCACACCGCCAGGCGCCTCCCGGCTCGCGCTCGAAGGCCACCACACGATCCACGCTCCGCTTGCGCGATTCGATCTGAAGCCAGCAAACCGAGTCCGCCGCCATCCCGACCATCCGCTGGTCGCGCAAGATCTTGAACCGCTGCTTCATGACGATCTGAAATCTCTCGCCGGACTGAAACAGAAGGCCGCGCCGAGGCTCAAACGCACAGTAGTCCGCCCCGGCGACCGCCCCGATCGGCGCGGGATAAAACTGCAACTGCGCCTGAGCCGTGCGCGTCGTCTGGCCATCGGGCGCCAGTTCCTGGTACTCGAACGCCAGCGCGAAGCGAGGACTCTCCTTCGACACCGGCATGGCGGTCAATTGGTCCGACGTGACTTCATCGGTCACCGGCATCGCCTGAAAGAGATCGAAAAGCGTATTGAGCACCCGCGTGTCCACCCGGCAGGTGCCTGTGGTGGGCGGCGCATCCGGCGCCGGAACCGTTTCTCCGTCATAGAGGAACCACAATCCATCGGGCCGCCGGGCCAGTGTGACCGGGGGCAATTCCGGCGCAGAGGAAGACTGGGTGATTCGCGTCAGGCGCTTGAACGGGAAAGGAAGCACCGTTTTTTCACGCACCTGCGACAGCGAACGCTCGAACACCGGGCGCAGGGTGGAACCCGTAATCCAGACCGTGTTCGGATCGTCTGCGTCGGCAATATAAGACTCATTCTTCAGGGCGGTCGGCTTGCCCAGGATCAGATGGGCGAGGGGTTTCCCCTGCGCCTGAATCTGGATGCTGGCTGCGGGCTCCGCCAACCCATAGATCGCAACCTCGTCATCCGAAGCCTCCATCCGGTTGAACCGCTTGGCGCCGTCGAGTTCTTTCAGGAGCCGGGTGACAATAGCGGACTGCTCGGCCTTCTCCTGAATGGGACGCACAATCCACCACTGGCTGTTTGCGGGATTGGCCGGGTCCGGGCGCTTCTCGAGGGCATACTCCCCCTTGGCGTTCTTCACCGTGAGCGAATCGGCCGCGTCGAGCGAAGCTTCGACAAGACGCTCGCGGGCCAGTTGCCGCTCCTCGCGATCCACCTTGGCGCGGTAGTCGAAGTAATAGATCGCGCTCAACACGAGCAGCGAAATGGCCAGAAAGGCGATCGTACGGGTTTTCATCGTTTGCGTCTCCGCAGGGTGGTATAGGCCAGGCCGCCAAAGAAAATCGAGAACGGCAGAATGACCACCGAGAACATGGACAGAAGCGTGCGCTGCTTGCGCTCCAGAGAGATCGGCTGGTTTTCCGTTGTCGGGGCTTTGAGATTGAAAAGGTCGTCCTGCCCGGTCAACCAGGTCACCGCCCGATACCCCAGCGTCATTTGCGGGGTGGACAATTGCGAGTTGGTCAGAAAGTCGGAGTCGCCGAAAAACACAATCCGGGGCAGACGCGGCTCGTTCTGCCCGGTCAGTTCCGATTCGGGCTTCTTCTCAGGCCCGGCAGCCATCGCCACCACTCGTTTGCTCATCTGGCTCTCGGGATGCGACGCCAGGCTTTTGTTCCGGTCAAACTGGAAATCGCGCAGCGTGATGGTCCAGCTTTTTTCCGTGCTCTGGAGCAGTGGCCAATACTTCAGTCCGGTAGCCGCCTGCTCGATCTGCGAGACGGTACAGACTTTTTCGAGGGGCAATTGACCCACGGCGCCCTGAAGATTTTCCGTGATCGGGTGGTACGGGCTGAACTCGCGGATCACCGGCGCCAGACCCGTAAACCCTTCCTTGTGACTGGCCGCGTCGCACAACAGGTCGGGCGAGACGTTCAGACCATACAACGCCAGCAGGGAACGCAAACGCTGGCGCGAATCCACCAGATTCTCGGTCGGGTCCAGCAGAACCAGCAGACTCCCGCCCCGGCTCAGGTAATGGGCCACCGCCTCGACCTCCGGCATCGAAAAGTCCTCGGTCGGTCCGGCAATCACCAGCGCGTCGCAATCATCCGGCACCATCTTATCCACCTGAAGCATCAGGAGCCGCACTTCGATCGAGCGCTTGACAAGTTCCTCGGCAAAGGTAGAAAAGGACCGCTTCTCGGCGTTATCGCCCATCAACCGCTCGGGCGTCTTACACCCCCGGCCATCCACGACATAGACCCGGGTGGCCCTTTCACGTGTCACGGCCACGATGGCGTTGACAATCGGTTCCTCGAGAATACTGAGGTCGCCTTCCCCCTTGAACGTCACCTTGTCCGGGTTTTTGACGACCTCTCCATCTATCGTGGCAGACACCTCGAGGGTGTTGAGGCGGGCCTCTTCGCCCGGCTCGCTGAACAGCGAAAGGTCTTTGTACGGATTGACGATTTCAAAGGTCACCCGGTCGCTCACCTGCGAAAACAGACTCAGATAACTCGCGAACGGCTCGTTGGTCGCGGCGGTGGCGCGCAATTTGACCGGGTACCGCAGGTTGCCGAGGAGTTCGAGGGTCTGCTTCGAGAGACTCAACCGATTGTTGGCCGTCAAGTCCCACCGGACGGGATGATTCTGCGCGATGAGGTAAATCAGACTCAGATTTCCCAGGGTCAGCGCCGTGACCACGGAAAGGTTGAGGTAATAGCGCAGACTGGCGCTCTCGACCTTCAGAAACATGGCCAGAAACAACAAAAAGCCCAGCACGATGAGCACCAGCGACGCCTGATCCATCACCCCCTGATGCAACGACCGTCCGATGGCCGACAACAGGAGCAAAGCGCCCGCCACCGGCAACATCTTCAGCATTTTTCCGAAAAGGGACACCATTGTTCGGATTACTCCTCCGGCCACCCGGCCCCCGCTACGCCCGCCAGCGGCGCGCGTCGAGCGACTGCGCCGTCAGGAACAGGAAAAAGATCGTGAATAGAATGAAGAAGACCACGTCGTGCGACGCCACCACCCCGCGCGTGAAACTGTCCGAGTGCTGGTAGATGGACAACCCCGAGGCCACCGCGCCCAGCGTACCCGACTTGAAAAGCCACCCCACCATGTGGAACAACAACAGACCCGCAAACGAAAGCACCGCGCTGGCAATCTGGCTCTCGGTCAGCGACGAAGCGAACAGGCCGAACGCCGTGTAGGACACAATGATCAGAAACAACCCCAGAAAACAGGACAGCACGACCGGCGTCTCGGGCTGGCAGAACGACCGGCACAACAGTGGATACACCCCGCACAGCGCCAGAAGAAGCGCCCCCATGCTCAGACCCGCCAGAAATTTCCCCAGCAGAATACTCCAGTTGCCCAGCGGAGTCGAAAGCAGCAACTCGAACGTCCCGCTGCGCTTCTCCTCCGAAACCAGCCGCATCGTCAGGATCGGAATCAGAAACAGCATCAGGAAGTTCAGAGTCGAGAACAACTGCGTGATGATGCGCACCGTCGGATCCAGAGGCAATTCGCCCTCACCCAGAGGCTTCCCCCCGGACGTCACCTGAGCCGAGGCGGTCAGGTAGTCGCCGATGATCAGCGTGAAAAGCGAACCGGACAGAATCAGGAAAAACGCCAGCGCGACATACGTCCCCGGCGTTTGCAGATATTGCCGCAATTCGCGTTTGAAAACCGCCCAGAAGAGCCAGAAACCCGAACCGCCCCCCGCCCGGGACGGGACGACAACGGACGCGGCATCCGGCTGGAACTCTGGAAGCGGGGTGGATTCTGTCATAACCGCTCTCCTTTTCTACGCTTCGACACGCTCGACTTCGCCTGACGAAATGGTGTGCAGGAACACGTCCTCGAGGCTCAACCCCACCGAACGCAGCTCGAGCAGGTCGTGCCCGGACTCGATCACCGCGCGGGCCAGCAGCGCGCGCGCGTCGGCCTGCCCCCGAAGGGTCACGTGGAACTCGTAATCCCCCGCCGCCAGCGGATCGGTCGGGTGCGACCCGGTCAACCGCACATGTTCGACATCCTGCGTCCGCACGAGTGCGCCATGCACCGAGTCGAAAGCGCCCCGGGCGCACACCACCATCCGATTCGGGCGCTCGATGTTCGATTGGATATTGTCCGGGGTTCCGGTGGCCACCACGCGCCCCGACTTGATAATCAGCACACGGGTGCAGGTCAGGCTCACCTCGGACAGAATATGCGTACTCAGCACCACCGTGCGCCGCTGGGCCATTTTCCGGATCAGCGACCGGATGCCGCGAATCTGACGAGGGTCCAGCCCCACGGTCGGCTCGTCGAGGATCACCACCCGCGGGTCGCCCACCACCGCCTGCGCCAGCGCCGCGCGCTGGCGGTACCCCTTCGACAGGTTCATCAGCAACCGCTCGGCCACGTCGTCCAGACCGCACTCCTCGATCGCCTGGTCCACCGCCCTGCGCCGGGCCGAGCCGCCCAACCCCTTGACCTCGGCGAAAAAATCCACATAGCCCCGCACGGTCATTTCGCCATATATCGGCGCGCTCTCGGGCAGGTACCCCAGAATCGAACGCACCTGGCGCGACTGGGTCGAGACGTCAAAGCCGCCGATCACGGCGCGCCCGCCCGAAGCGGGCGTGAACCCCGTCAGGATGCGCATCGTGGTGGTCTTGCCCGCGCCGTTCGGCCCCAGGAAACCGAGGATTTCCCCTTCGGGCACCTCGAACGAAACATCGTCCACGGCCACGGTGTCGCCATAGACTTTGCGAAGATGGTTGACTTCAATCATGCCGCCGCCTCCAAGGCAAACGGTACCGCGCGCGGGAAAATTCCGGGCCGCAACCGGGGGTAAACCCTTCTCCTCACAGGAAATGGATCCCCTTCAGGCCCGGCGCCCGCTCCGCGCCAGTATCCGGCATGAAAAGTAAGGCCTGAGAGGCGAATTCACAAGGGAAAAACGAGAAAGGGTGTGAGACACCAGCGGTCCGCTCCGGCCAATGGAAGAAACAGGCGCTCCCAGTAAAATCCATTTCCCCCTCCGAAAACAGGCCTTCCCGGGAGGGCGCCCCGCCCGCCGGAAAGAAAAGTCGCGCCCGGATACTCGACTGCGGCTTTCAGATTCAAACACCTTTGGAGGGAACAGACGGGGTCTTTTCTTTTTTGGAGGCTTTCTCGGGAGCCTTCGGGGTCGGGGGGACTTTCGAGTCCGGTTTCTTCCGATCCTTGCCGGTCGCGCCGCCCTTCCCACCCTTCGCCCGAAGCGTCTGCGAGGTGCCGCCCGCCTGCGCCTGCAACTGGAGCGTTTCGGACGTGGTGTAATTCCCCAGAATAATCCCATATGTCAACAGCGTTCCGGTCGTGTCGCTGCTCGGGTCGGTACGGGGGAGGACTTCCAGGTCCTTATACTTAATTATATCATTTTCGTAATCTTCTCTTTTCCCTGCTGGGAACACTCTAATTTTGTAGAATCGGTTGATCTCAGCCTGAGAAAGCGTTTTGATTCTTGTCACATAATTGTTCGCGAAAAGAGTCTTGAATGTATCACTCGTCGAATTGACTGCCTCTCCTTCCTGAAGAAAAAAGGTCTGGGGATCAAACCTGAAGATATGACCATCTCCTTTGAGAACCGTTCCTGCCTGGGCGTCTCCCCTTTTATCTTCAAAGAAAGTGATAACCCTCGTTCCAGTTGTAGCACTATTTTCCAATGCAAGGTATTCCTTATTAAAATTCACGGACTGGAGCACCTCTTTGTATCCCCCCGGAACCTTCAGATAAATCCACCAATCCAGCTCGACCTTCATGAATTTGTTTTTCCTTGTCACAAGATTTTCACCAATCAAGACGTCGTTCAAGCCATCGCCATCTATATCAATGGCCAATACATACACTTCAGCACCTTCCTCTTGTGCCTGCGAGACAACCCATTTCAAAGGATCTTTTATCAAGTTATCGAATGTGACATCCGAACACATTCCATTTGATCGAATCGAAAAAAACAGAAATACCCATATACCTGCCATAAGAGTGCGGATCATGTTTTCCCTTCTTCCTTTCCCTGTCTCCACCATTCCGATTCCATCCCCGAATGTTCCCTGACGCCTCAGCCACTTGTCACACAACGGAGTAACTCTATCAGATCCAAATGGTTGTTTCCTATCCGAAAGACACCGTTCGCCTCTGGAGGCCCTCCTTCTCTCTCAATTTGTACTGCAGGCACGGTTTTCTCTCTTCTTCTCCCCCCTTTTCCGCGTCTACCCACGCTCACAATTCTTGTTTTTTCGCGCATTCTCCCATTGACAAACCATTTCAAAGTCGCTAAAGATACACGCCTTACCGCGTCGGGGTGTGGCGCAGTTGGTAGCGCGCAGCGTTCGGGACGCTGAGGCCGCCGGTTCGAGCCCGGCCACCCCGACCACCTTCATCACCTGAAAACAGAGGGCTTCGGCCCTCGTTTTTGTTTCAGGTACCCGTGGATCTCTCCGGTCCAGGCCGTCAACAGTCTGTCTCCCAAACACAGACTCACTGTACCCCTTGAAAGACACATATAAAGCACGTTCACGCACAGGACTTCTGAGAGGGAAATTGTCCGTCAGGAAACCCAATCCATGTGACAAAAGGGCCCCGACCAGCCTCCCCGTTACAGACATCCAGGTTGGTGGCGTCCGCTACCCAATACTGTTCGAAAAGGGGATAAACCATGAAACATCATCTTTACAGAAACCGCTATCTCTTCCTCTGGGCAGCCGCCTTTCACCTGCTCGCGCTGGCCTCCGTCCACGCCTTGACACCCGACGCGGGCGAATTGACCCAGAGCCGACAATGGGCCGAAACCGCGTTTGGTTCTGCCAGTCCCGTCCGATTCTCATTCCTTTTCGACAGCAAGCCGAGCGGCGATCTCCTGAAGAACTGGGAACGGGAAACGCGCAATTCGCCCCTGCCCGGGGGAGGCGAACTGCGCGAAGTGACCTTCCGCGACCCCCAGACCGGTCTGCAGGTCCAAGTTTCGGCCCAGGTTTATAAGGATTTTCCGGCGGTCGAATGGGTCGTCCGGTTCAAAAACACAGGAAAACAGGATTCCCCCCTGCTTGAAAACATTCAGGCGCTCGACTCTCTGTTCGAGGTGTCTGCCTCGACTCCCCCCACCCTGCACTGGGCCAAAGGCGGTGTCTCCACATTCGACGACTTCGCCCCGCAGACCTTGGAAATGAAAGCGGGCGAAAAATTCGCGCTTCAGCCCAACGACGGGCGCTCCTCAAGTGAAGTCCTCCCCTTCTTCAACCTTGAAGGCACAAACTCCGGGGTCATGCTGGCGGTGGGCTGGAGCGGGCGCTGGGCCGCCCAATTCCAGTCGGACAGCCAGGGCGCCGTCCAGATCCAGGCTGGCATGGCCAAAACCCACCTGGTTCTGCATCCGGGTGAAGAAATCCGGACCCCCAGCATGCTGGCGCTCTTCTACAAAGGGGACCGTTGGCGCGGCCAGAACCTGCTGCGCCAGTTCATTCTGAAACACCATTGCCCACAGAGAAACGGGAAACCCCTCCAGGCGCCCATCACCTGCGGCAACTGGGGCGGCACCACTGCCGAAGTCCACGAAGACAACATCCGTAAGTTCATCGAGCATCGCCTGCCTATCGAGTATTACTGGATCGACGCCGGGTGGTACGGAAAACCCGAAGTCGAGAAGGCGGAACTCTGGTCCGTCAACGTGGGGTACTGGGACGTCAAGACCAACCTCTACCCGAAAGGTTTCAAAGCGCTCAGCGACCTCCTGCGTTCGGACAAACGCGAACTCATGGTCTGGTTCGAACCCGAACGGGTTTTCAAGGGGACCCCCTGGCACCAGAAATTCACCGGAAAATGGCTTCTGGAAGACGGGGGCGACAACAGCCTGATGAATTTTGGCAACCCCGAGGCGCGCAAGTTCGTGACCGACTTCATCTCCGACCGGATCAAGGAATTCGGCCTCGGCTGCTACCGCCAAGACTACAATATTGACCCCGCCCCCTTCTGGCAGAAAAACGACACCCCCGACCGTCAGGGGATGAGCGAAATCCGCTATATTGAGGGGCTTTACGCCTTCTGGGACGGCCTGCTCGAACGCGATCCCAATCTCATCATCGACAACTGCGCCTCGGGGGGCCGCCGTATCGATCTCGAAACCGTGGGGCGCGCCACCCCCTTCTGGCGCACCGACGGCCCGCGCGATGCCATCGCCCACCAGTGCCACACCTACGGCCTGCTCGCCTGGGTTCCTCTCAACGCCATCAGCCAGGACCGCGAAGGCGACACCTACGAATTCCGAAGCAGTATGAGCAGCAGCCTCTGCATCAACTGGAACCACTCCGGCGACGGACCAACCCAGAAACTGCCGGACAACTTCCCCTTCGACTGGGCGCGCAAAACACTCGACCAGTATGTCGGCATCCGCGATTTCTATTATGGTGATTACTACCCCCTGACCCCCTACTCCCAGACCGCCGATCAGTGGATGGCCTACCAGCTCGACACGCCGGAGAAGAACCAGGGATTGGTTGTCGCTTTGCGGCGCCCGAATAGCAACTATGAAACGGCCCGCCTTCCGCTCCATGAACTCGATCCGGCGGCCACCTACCAGGTGACCAACCTCGACACGCACGAAGAGACGAAAACCACCGGCCAGGAACTCATGGAACAGGGTCTGCGGATTGCCCTCCCGACCAAACCCGGCTCCGCGCTCCTGATCTACAAAAAACTGTAATTTGACTGCTCCCTCCAAATACCTCGCATTGTTCGGGCCTGTGCTTTCAAAGCACAGGCCCGTTTTTCTAAGAATCCCCTTGCCCTCACAAAAAGTAAGACCGCGTTAGCGGACACTCGATCGTCTGCCAACGCGGTCTTCTTTTTCGGATCCATCGCACTTCGTCCGCGCTCACTCTCTGTGAACCCGGACGACGCGTTCCTTCTTAGAACAACTTGTCCCCACCGGTCGCGATCGGGTGGAACAGGCCGGGGCCGGCCTTGAGTTCTTCGTCCGACGGCACCAGGTTCTGTTTCATCTTCAGCAGCGCGTTCCACGAGAAGCTCTTGCCCGTGTAGGCGGAGATACGCGCGCCGATGGCCGTCAGCGTGCTCTCGGCGATGCGCTGGCCTTCGTTGAGCGGTTCGCCCTTGCGGATGCTGGCGATCAGGTCGCGGTGCTCGAGCACCATCGGGTCGATCCGCTGGCCCTGTTCCGCATACTCGTACAATTTGGCGCCCTTGTGGTCCACGCAACGGTCCTGGCAGTTACTCGTGCCCTTGGTGCCGACGATCTTCTCGTCGCCGCGGCCCGTACCCGGCCCGTGGCCGCTGAAGCTCATCACCCGCGCGCCGTTGGCATACTCGAACTCGGCCACAATGTGGTCCCAGATATTGCCATTGTACTTTTCCCACCCATCGGTCTTGCCACCGTTGAAGAACGCGCAGGCCGCCTTGGCGTCTTCGCTGTAGTCGCGGCAGCAACGCCCGCCCACGGACAGGAAGTTCTTCGGCGGACCGTTGAAGCACCAGTTCATCACGTCAATGTTGTGGATGTGCTGTTCGCAGATCTGGTCGCCCGAGAGCCACGTCCAGTGGTACCAGTTGTTGCACTGCCACTCGAGTTCGCTCATCCCTTCCGACGGACGATGGTACCAGATGCCGCCGCCGAACCAGTAGCACTGGCCGCCGACCAGTTCGCCGATCACGCCGTCGTGGATCTTCTGCATCAGTTCCATGCGGTGCGGTTCGTGCCGGCGCTGCGTCCCGCACACGATCGCCAGTTTCTTCTCTTTGGCCAGTTTGGCCGCTTCCATCACTTCGAGACACCCGGCCACATCCGTCGCCACCGGTTTTTCGGTGAAAACGTTCTTGCCCGCCTTGATGGCGGCCATGAGTTGGCGCCCACGGAACGCCGGCGCCGTGGCCATAATGACCAGGTCGCAGTCCACCGTGGCGATCTTCTTGTAGCAGTCGAAACCCCAGAACACGTTCTCTTCCGAGATTTTGATGCGGTCCTTGTACTTCTGCTCGTTCATCAACCGCTCGCGGGTGCCCTTGGCCTTGTTCTCGAACAGGTCGGCCACCGCCACCACCTGCACGCCCGGATCGGCGTCCATGCAGTTGCGCACCGCGCCATTGCCACGCCCGCCACAACCCAGCAGGGCCACTTTCAACACTTCCGAACCGGCGGCATGCACCATGCCCGCCATCATCCCCGCCGCGGCCACTCCCGCGGCCACTTTCATCATATCGCTTTCTGGCGTTGCCATCAGAAATCTCCTTTGCTCTCTATCTGACCTTCTGTGCATTCGCGGAAAGCCCCTGGCTTTCCGTCCGGCGGCTTGTCGCCGCCTGCGGCGCGCTCGACCGTCAACCGCGTCTCGAGTATCCGGCCAGTTGGTACTTGCCGGGCACCGCGACTGGGTCCACCGGTTTCGGCGTATCCATCTTCAGGTCGGCGGCCGGGAGCAGATTCAACGTACACTTGCTCTCGAACCACGAGCGCTTGAACTGGACCATCGAATAGGCCGACTCGCGGGCCATGATGGCGCACTGCGTGCTGTCGGCCACCTGGATGCCCTCGTTGAGCGGTTTGCCGGCGCGAATGCTGGCGATCAGGTCGGTGTGCTCCTGCACGTACGGATCAACGGGCTGACCCTTGTCGTCGAACGTCCATTTGTTTTCGCCCGTGATCGTTCCCCCGCAGTCCGACGTGCCCTTCGTGCCCACCACACGCTCGGAAACGCGGTCGTTGGCGCCCTCGATCTGGCGGCACATGCTGATCGTGCGCACATCGTTGGGATAGATGAATTCGGTGCCGAAGTGGTCGAAGATCTGGCCGAACTTCGGGTCGGTGCGGAACTGACGGCCGCCCAGCGAATGCACCGTTTCGGGCAAACTCCCGATCGCCCAGTTGATGACATCAAGGTTGTGAACGTGCTGCTCGACGATATGATCGCCCGACAGCCACGTGAAATAGAGCCAGTTGCGCAGCTGCCACTCGATGTCGGTCATCTTGTCGGTGCGGTCAGCGTTCCACAGCGAACCCATGTTCCAATAGCACTGCGCCGAGACGATCTCGCCGATGGCGCCGTCCTGGATGCGTTTGATGGTCTCGATGTAGCGAGGCTCGTGGCGACGCTGCGTGCCGGCCACCACCGCCAGGCCTTTTTCCTTGGCCTTGTTGGCGGCTTCCTTGAACATCTTGATGCCCGTCGGGCACACCGCCACCGGTTTTTCGGTGAAAACGTTCTTGCCCGCTTCGACCGCCGCCGCAAAATGGACGGGCCGGAACCCGGGCGGGGTCGCCAGGATCACCAGATTGATGTCGCTGAGCGCCAGCAACTGCTTGTAGGCGTCCAAGCCCACAAAGCACCGGTTGTCCGGCACTTTGTACTTGCCCTTCAGGCCGTTCACCCGGTCCTGGAAAGCATCGGCCAGCGCGACGATTTCGACGCCCTTGGACGAGGCGACACAATTGTCCGCCGCGCCCGAGCCGCGTCCGCCGCAACCGATCACGCCCACGCGAATCGTGTCGCTGCCCTGGACTTCTCCGAATGCGATGCCCGCGCTCGTCATCGTCAGAGCGCCCGCCACCATGGCCGAGGTCTTCAGGAGATCTCGCCGTGTCAACTCCGTTTTCTTTACCATATTCTCTTCTCCACCTCCTACGTCAGATAGGCACTGCCTGTTTTGCAACGACGCTTATCGAATTCTCCCTACACCGTCGCCTCTTCCCACTGCTTGCGCAGCAGGTCGAAGCAGGCCGGGATTGCTTCCTCGGGGTTCTGCCCCTTCTTGATGCCACATTCCAGACTCACGAACTGCTGGTACCCGATCTGCTTCAGACCGCGGAACCCCTCGACGTAATTGTCGTTGTCGGTTCCCGGCAGCTGCCGGCTCTTGCGGCTGGCCATGTGGACATGGCGCAGGTTATCGCCCGCGGCAATAAACGCCGCCTTCTGGTCCAAATCCTCGGTACTCATGTGGAAGAAATCGCCCATCACCGCGATTCCCGGGTTCTTCACCGCATTGCAGATCCGGGCACCTTGCACCACGCTGTTGAGGTAGAACGTCTCGTTCTTGCAGAGCGGCTCGAGCAGGACGGTGGTCTTGTGCTGCTGCGCGAAATCGCCCAGACCGGGCAGGATTTCCATCAGGATCTTGGTCAACTCCTCGGGCTTCAGCTCCGACTGTTTGTGAAAACAGGGCACGAAGATCACGCCGCTGGCGCCCAGTTCGCCCGCTTTCTCGAGCGCTTTCTTGAGTTTGTCAATCCCCTCCTGGCGCGCTTTCAAGTCCATGCTGACCAGTCGGCCATTGTCCGACCCCCAGCACAGCGCGCTGACCTTGATCTTTGAATCGGCCAGAATCGGCTTGATTTCCGCGACGTTCGGATCGCCGCCAAACTCGATGCCCGCGGCTCCCCACGCTTCCAGTTTCTTGACCTTTTCGGCCAGATTGGCTCCCGGAATGCGTCCATCCTGGCTGCACAGTTTCAGAACGGCCTCTTTCGCTTTCGACGGCTTGGCTTCCTCCGCGCCGAAACTCCACTGGGGCACCGCCCCCAACCCGGCGGCCATGCCTGCGCCCACCAGCGTTTTCTTCAACAGATCCCGACGATTCATGATCCCTGCCTCCCGACTTGCCCGGCCCAAACGCCCGGTCTTTGCATGTTTTCTTCAAAGAAAACAAAGAACTTCCCTGCTCCTGGTCTCACGCTCCGGGTGCCCGTTCTCTCCCCCTTGACACGCCCTTCCGACTGGCTATCTCTCGCACCATATCACCGCGTCAACGGGTCCGGCTCCCCCGAATGTTCTTTTTCCTTGAGGAATAGACCACCATTGTGATTGAATTGCAAGTTTTTTTGTCTGCCGAGCGAGGCGGGGAAGGGGAAAAGACGGGCGGATTCCCCCCACTGACGGCCCATTGGGGCTTCCAGACCGTCCGTGGGGGACAAAAATAGCGGTTTTTGTACCCTTTGAGCCTCATGCAAAAGTCTTCGCTGCTTACCGGATACTTTTTAAAGGCTCAAAGGAAAGATGTTGTTCTTGAATCCCGAAGGGATTTCCCTTCAGTAGCCGTAGGTGACCGAAGGGAACCTACGGAATATGTCCCCATAATGAATCAAACCCCGAAGGGGTTCCCCAATCATTGATTTCACTTTCGTTGGGGCACCCCTTCAGGGTGCGAAATTTGCAATTCCCTGTCCGTGGGTTCCCTTCGGTCACCCACGGCTACTGATCGGGAGGCCCCTTCGGGGCCACCTGAATAGTATCGAACCTCTGCAAAAGTCGAAAAAAGGCGATCTGAGCGGTAAAATGTGAATGAACATGCGTTCTCGCCAAAAAATCTCCCCGCTTTTTCGCCACTTACCCAATTACTTTTGCAAAAGACTCCTTTGTGAAAAAATTCGATATTACAAACCGGGCCTCAGTATGATCTCCTGCCCGGCACGCCCGGCCTCCCCCCTCAAGATCGTCGTGGGGTGCCCCGTTTCTTTTTCTTCCGCACCGAAAACCCGAAATGCCCCAAGTGCTTCCCCAGCGAGAAATAATGCCCGTGCGCAAACACCGCCAGGCCCGCCTTTTCGAGCGCCAGGCGCCCCGTTTCCGTCATCAGGCTTTTCGACACCTGGGTCGCCACAATCTCGGCCAGAAACATCGTGTGGCTCCCCAGCGCGAGGGTCTGAGTCACGCGACACTCCAGATTCACCGGGCACTCGCGAATCAGGGGCGCCGACACCACCGACGCCGGCGCGGGCGTCAACCCCGCCCGCTCGAACTTGTCCTCCTCGCGCCCGGAAATGACGCCGCACAGATCCGTTGCCCGCACCTCGCGCAACGAGGGGACATTGACCACGAACTCCCCCGTTTCCTGGATCAGGTCGTAGGAGTACCGATCCGGCCGCACCGAAATCGAAAGCATCGGCGGGTCGGTACACACAATCCCCGTCCACGCGACCGTGAGAATGTTGGGGCGCCCCGCATGCCCGACACACGTCACCATCACCACCGGCACCGGACAAAGCAGGGTCCCCGGCTTCCAGACCTCCTTGGCGCCGGAGTCTCCAGACTCGACGGGTTTGGAACTGAAATCAAAATCGGACGACATGGTTGCGCTTCCCTTCTTTCATCTCCACCGCAACGTCAAGTTGCAGGTTTTGTTTTGCGCCTTCACGGCCTGACGTTTGCGTTCTGGCGTTTGAGAATGGATCAACCGCTTCCTTCCAATTCCCACCGCGCCTTGTGCCCCTCCGCGTCTTCGAAAAAACCGGCGGGGCGCATCCCAATACGCTCCAGAATCCGACACGACGCCGTGTTCGCGACCAGACACTCCCCACGAATGGTTCGCACCGACGGCTGCCTCCGCAGCCAGGCCACATAGGCCCGAACTGCCTCCGTCGCGAATCCCTGGCGGCGGTAATCGGCTCCGATCCAATACCCCAGTGAAACCGTTCCATCCTCCTGAGGCGGGCACACGCACCCCACCCCGCCCATCAACGTCCGATCGCCCCGATGCACAATATGGCGATTCCACTCGCACCAGTCCGGCAGCGCTTCATACACCTCGATCAGGGACGGCAATACGCCGAGCCAGTCCTCGCCGGGCCACCCGGACGCAACCCGCAAACCGGTCACCCGCTCCACGGCGTCCACGCCCTGGAGAATCGCGCGTTCCACCGCCAGTGAAGAAGGCGGCAACGTCAATCGGCTGGTCTCCAGAGGCAAGAATCTTTCGATATCCAAACCACGCCTCGCGACTCGACAGATGGGTTGCGTTTTCAATGAAACGCAGCCGGGGTATGGCAAACGCCTCCCCGGCTGCATCGTTTTCTCACGCACTCCCAAATCCTGCAATCCCTATTTCCCGCTCTTGCCCGTAATCGTCTTGATGAAATCCGTCTCTTCCACGCGATACGGCGTGCCGTCGGGACGGAAAATGTCGTGGAACCACACGGGCGGCTCGGACGTGTAAGTCTTGCTCCACGAGTCCCACGGGTAGATCGTCTGCGTCTTGCCCGACACGGAACCCCAGTTGATCCCGCCCACCTTGTTTTCCTTCAGGATCTGCAGAATGGCCTGGAACGTGCTCCCCTGCGGACGCGCCATGTATTCCGAGCAGATCATCGGACGGTTCCATTTCTTGAGATCCGCGATCACCTTTTTCATGGATTCGGGTTTGTCGTAGTTGTGGAACGAGATAATATCGGACGAATCGAGCATGAAAAGGTCCATCGGCGTGATCTTCTCGCGGTTCGACCAGTCGCCCTTCCACACGGCCGCCGTAAGGGGCTGTTCCGGATTGGCCTCGCGCGCCCAGGCAAACGCCTTTTTGAGCAGCGCCAGCGCCATCTCGGGCTTGTTTGCGAACTCCACCTTGCCATACGAGGAGTCGTTGCCGTTGTCCGGTTCGTTGAAAATGTCCCAGGCCAGAATCCGCTTGTCCGCGCGGAAATGCCCCACCACACCCGTGACATACCCCTTCAGTTCGTCGTGCCGCTTGGGGTCTTTCAGGATTTCCTGACCCGGTGCCTGAACCCAGCCCGAGTTGTGGACGCCCGGCTTCGGAGCGCGCTGTTTGCCCAGCTTCGGGAACGGGTCCCAGCACGAATCGAACAACACAAACATCACCGAGATGTGGCGCCGGTCGGCCACTTCGAGGAACTGGTCGAGCCGTTTCAGAAAGCCTTCGCTATCCTGATTCCACAGTTGGTCCTGCAGATACACGCGCACACAATTGTAGCCCAACCCCTCGAGCCACCCCAGTTCCTTGTCGATCGTCTTCAGATCGAACGAATCGGCCTGAAACATTTCGAGTTGGTTGATGGCCGTGCTCGGCTGGAAATTGCACCCCACCAGCCACGGTTTGTCCTTGTACCAGGCGTTGGCCTTCTCCACCGACCAGACGCCGGAGTCCGCCGCCCCCACCGAGACCGCAATTCCCAGAACGACCATCAGAGCGGCCATCGAAAACAACCTGCGCAACTTCATACGACAATCTCCTCCCCCACAAAAATAGATGAGATCCGATCAAACCCGATCCCGTTGGATTCCACGCCCGATGATCCTTCACCCCGCCCCCTTTGTCAAGCCGGGAAGGAGTCTGCAACCGAATCCGACGGGACATCCCCCGAATTCAGAGAAGACCTCTACGCCCCCCTCCCATCCCGGAACAAAACAGGCAAACGCAATATCGCGGACTTCCGAAGGATCAGATGCTTTTAACCTTGAGAACCGCGGTTGAGGGCGGAAAACAAGTCTTTTGTGCGTATGCTATGGGGCGAAAGCAGTTACCGGGGTTCTTTCAGAGCCACTCCAGCAGGTAGGGATTCTCGCGCCGTTCGCGGCCCATTGTGGTCGCGGGGCCGTGGCCGGGGTAGATGCGGGTGGCGTCGGGACACCGGGCCGCCAGTTTCCGCAGGCTGGCCGCGAGTTGGTTTTCATCCCCCTCCGGGAAGTCCCACCGGCCCACACTGTCGCGGAACAACAGGTCGCCCGTGAGACACACTCCGTCCCCCAGCAGACACATGCAGCCGGGGGTGTGACCGGGGGTGTGGAGGACGCGCAGCGTCTGGCCGCCCAGGGGGATTGTGTCGTCTTCCTCGAGCAGGCGGGTGGCGTGGGCCGGTTCGAGCTGCATGCCGAGCCAGAGGGCGCCGCAGCGCGTTTCGTCTTCCAGAAGAGGGCCTGTCTGGGTGTGACAGAGGATCGGGCACCCGGCGGCGCGCGCCAGGGAGGCCGTGTCGTGCGTGTGGTCAATATGGCCGTGGGTAAGCACGACCCCCACCAGGCTCCACCCGCGCTCCCGACACCGAGCCAGCAATTCTTGCCCCACACAACTGGGATCCACGGCCAGCGCCTGTGCGCTTGTGGGATCGGCCACCAGATAAGAGTTCGTTTCGAGCGGAGGACTGACATGGCATTCGACGATAAGCGATTCGGAGGGTTTTGTTTCGGACATGGAGGTTCCTGACGTTGGAATGGGAAATGGATAATTGAGCCAAAAAAACGCGGTTGAGCGCCAACGGCGCGGATTGATACCAGCCTGGGGCAAGCGCAGCGTCGCCCCAGGACAGGCGTCCCTTTTTTTCATCAGGGCTGAAGGCCCGAACTATGAAAGTGGACAAAACGGCTGAATAAAGCGGGCTTTCAGCCCTTGCGGGAATAAACCCATCGGTTTTCCTGGGGCGATGCCCCAGGCTGGTATAAGATCGCACCGTTGGCGCTTTCTCCCTCATTTCATCCGCCGGAACTGCATGCCGCGTTCCTGACGGACCAGGCCGCGCAATTCGAGGTTGAGCAGGGCGGCCATCAGGTCGCCCTGTGCCACAGGCGGGACGGCGCCGTCCCGCTCGGCCAGGGTCACGCTTAACGATTCAATGGAAAGCGGATCGAGTTCCAGCGCATCGAGCACGGCCGTCTCGACCGGGTTCAGGTTGGCAGGCAGGGGCGCAGGCTGTCCCTCGGCGGGGTCGTGCAGATCGGGGAGGTTGTCGAGCAGGCGGCCCAGTTCGTCGCGCAGGTCGAGCAGGATGTCGCGCCCGCAGGTCACCAGCCGTGCTCCGTCCTGAATCAGGCGGTTCGTGCCGACGGAGTTGACCCGCGTGATGTCCCCCGGCACGGCGTAAACCGACCGGTTCTCCTCGAGCGCGTATCCGACGGTGATCGAGGTGCCGCTGCGTTGCGCCGCCTCGATCACTACCACTCCCAGGCTCAACGCGGCGATGATCGAGTTGCGCTGGGGGAAGCACCCCTCGTTGGGGCCGGAGGTCATCGAGACCTCGGTGAGCACAGCGCCCGACCCGGCCACGTGGTCAGCCAGAGTTTTGTGCTGCGCCGGGTAGATCGAGGCCAGACCCGTCCCCAGCACGGCCAGCGTCCGCCCCTCGGCGTCAAGAGCAAACTGGTGCGCGGCGGCGTCCACCCCAAGCGCCAACCCGCTGACAATCGTCACTCCCGCGCGGGCCAGATCGGTCACAATCTGATGCGTGGCGTCGCGTCCGTAACGCGAAATTTTGCGCGCGCCGATGACGGCGACGCCGGCTTCGTCCATCGGGGAAAGCGTACCACGGTAATAGAGCAGAGGCGGTGGCACGGCCATGCGCGCCAAGTTGGCCGGGTAGTCATCGTCCAGAATCGTCGTGATCGAGACACCGTGCTTTTCGATCAGGCGCAGTTCGTCGTCCACCGCCGCGAGATGACGCCAATCCAGGATCGAGCGCACGGCGAGCGCGCCAATTCCCGCTTCGGTCAGCGCCTGTTCCGAGGCATCGAGCACGGCCTCGGGCGAGCCGAAGCGGCGGATCAGCGTATTGATCCGCGCCCGCCCCAGATCGGGCAGGAGGGTCAACACCAGCCACGCGCGGGTTCGCTCCTCCATTCGGCAGCCTCCCCTCGTGTCGTACCGTCGGCGTCCCCACTGGCGCCGCGCCTCTCGAACAGTTTATAAAAAGGACACCCTCTGACCTCACAAAGCGCGGGGAGGGGCGTTACTTCTTGGCTTCCGGCGCTTTCCCGTTGTTCGCCAGAATTTCCTTCACATCTTTGATCGCCGCTTCACTGACCGGAGAAATCGCGACATAGAGCACGTTGCTGTGACACCCAACGTCCGCAATCTTCGCAATTGTCGGAACTTTGCCGAGCGCCTCCCCGACCTTGTTTTTTGCATCGGTGGCTTCCGTCGCGCCTTTGAACTTGGCCCGGAAAACCACCACCGGGACTTTGCCATTTTTGGCAGGCGCGCCGGGTGGCACAATCATCGCGTAAGCGTCATTGGCGCTTTCGTACACCTGAGTGGCCGTTTCCGCTCCTTCCAGGGAGGTTCCGCTGCTTTGCACCAGATTCGTGATCTGGCCCTCAAAGCTTTTCTTCAACCCCTCATCGTCTTTGGGCGGGAAGTTTTCGATGGCGTTCCGTTCATTGTAGTTGTATTCCGCCAGATCCCGGAAGCCGAGTTCTTTGGCCACGGTCTTGCGCACGACTTTGCGCACCATGCGGTACGGCTTTTGCGCCGCACCCTTATCCAGAAAGTCGTAACTGAACACGCCCATCACGGGGAGCACAATCGCCACCACCAGAATCACCACCACCGCCACGACGAGTTGCATCCCCTTGTTGCCGGTGGCGCCGCCCACGTAGGACTTGACCTTCTTTGTCAGGGCCGTCATCTTGTGGTGGAATTCGCTCTCACCGGCCAGTTTCGCAACGTCTTCCTGCAGAATCCCGATCGTGTCGTTGATCAGCAGATACGCTTCGTGCCATTCCATTTCCATGCGCTTGAGTTCGGCCACATTGAGCCGCTTGACCTGGCGCAGCAGGATGCATTTTTCCACCAGGTTGATGACCGATTGCGACGTGGCGGCCGTCTCGCGCGAGCCTTTGGGCACCGAGGCCAGAAACGAGTCGTGCAGAATGGCAATCTGGCTCTTGACCTTCAGGAAGTCGTTCTCCGCCTGCGCGTTGAACTCCTGCCCCTTGATGCACGCCATCAGATACTGGTGAAACCGCTGCCAAGCCTCCATCAGCTGCTGGCAGTGCCGCAAACGCTGCTCCAAAACCATATCTTTCATGATCGCTACCCGCTCTCGCAAAAGGAATTCTTCGGACCCGCCGGAACGCAACTCACCCCCACGCCCGCGCAAGCCCCGGACACCAAGCATCGTACTAACTAACACACTCCGCCAGAGCGGTCAATCCCTAGAAACGGCCCGCCGAAAGAAAACGCGGGGCGCTGCCGCCTTTCCGTCAGTCTCCTCCTTTCGTTTGAAAAACCCTGCTCTCTGCGATACAACAGAGCGGGTTCAGCATTGTCCCGTGAGAATCCGGACTCCATCGAGACCGGAAGCCCTTGCCGAGGGGGCATAACCTGAACCGAAACCCCCAGACCGGAAGGATCCCCCACCCATGAAAATCATTATAGATGAAAACATGCCTTATGCCCGCGAGGCCTTCTCGACCCTGGGCGACGTGGTCAGCATGGCCGGACGCGCCATCACCGCCGCCGACGCGCGCGACGCCACGGTGCTGGCCGTGCGCTCGATGACCCAACTCAAGGCCCCCCTTCTTGCGGGGTCTTCGGTCCGATATGTCGGTACGGCCACCATCGGCACCGACCACATGGACCTCCCCTGGCTCGACTCGGTGGGGATTCGCCATTGCAGCGCCCCGGGGTGCAACGCCGATTCCGTGGCCGACTATGTGACCGCCACCCTGCTCCATGTGGCTGAACGTCAGGGCGTAACGCTTGAAGGGAAAACGCTCGGCGTGGTGGGATGCGGCAACGTCGGCTCGCGGGTCGTGCGCCGGGGCCAGGCGCTCGGCATGCGCGTTCTGGAGAACGACCCGCCCCTCGCCCGCCAGACCGGCGACCCGCGTTACCGTCCCCTCGATGAACTTTTCGAGGCCGATTATATCACGTTCCACACCCCCCTGACGCGGGAGGGCGAGGACGCCACCTGGCACCTGGCCGATGCGGCTTTTTTCGCCCGGATGCGCCCGGACGCCGTGTTCATGAACGCCGGACGCGGCAGTGTGGCCGACGGCGCCGCGCTTCTGGCCGCGCTTGAACAGAAACGGATCGCGGGCGCCGCCCTCGACGTCTGGGAAGGGGAACCGAAGATTTCGGTCGAACTGGCCAACCGGGTCTTCATCGCCACGCCCCACATCGCCGGGCACTCGTTCGACGGCAAGGTCAACGGGACCGTCCAGGTCTATCGCCAGATCGCCGAATGGCTGGGGGTCGAGCCGACCTGGACGACGGAAGGGCTCCTGCCCGCGCCCGACGTGCCGCGTCTGGAACTCGACGCGGCGGGCCGCCCTGACGAGGATGTTCTGCGTGAGGCGGTTCTGGCCGTTTACCCCATTCTGCGCGACGACGCGGCCCTGCGCCAGAGTCTCGAACTGGCCACCGAAGCCGAACGGGCCGCCGCGTTCGACCGGCTGCGGAAAAACTACCCTTATCGGCGCGAGTATTCGGGCACCACGGTGGTGTTGAAAAACGCGTCGCCGCAACTTGTCGAGAAATTCCGGGGATTGACATTCCGGGTGGAATAACGGCTCGACGGGAGCCGTGGCCAGGGCCTGGGGCAAAAGAACGGGGAATCGCAGGGGATCAGGCCTCTCGCATTGGGCGGACACACAGGTCCGCCCCTACAGAGATGTTGGTCCATCCCAAGAGATGGGTTGCGGCTCCGCTGCGTCAGGTTCCCTGGGCTTTCATAAGGATGAAAAACGACCGCGCCAATCAGGAGATTGGCGTTCCCGGCGTGCGTCTCCGGCGGGTATTCCCGGAGGGCGTTTTACACAGAGACTCACGCCTCGTCTTCGTCGCTTTCCAGAAGGGGCTGGACCCAACCGCGCAGGTCGGTCGTCTCGATCCAGTCCACCAGGTCGTGGTAGGCCACCGGATCTATCCGGTGGTCAAGCGGCGGGGTGTGGGGCGCCTGGTGCGCGGGGAAGTATTGGCTCATGAGGGAGACGTGGGTGGTGGGGGACACCTCGTCGCACAGGCGTTCGAGAATCGCGATGCTTTCGTGTTCCGCCCCCGGCAGCACCAGATGGCGCACGATGAGGCCGCGCCGGGCCAGGCCGTCGTCGTCGCACGCGAGGTGGCCGACCTGGCGCAGCATCTCGCGCAGGGCGGGGAGGTTGTGCTCGATGTAGTCGGGCGCGGAACTGTAGGCCTTCGCCTTCGCGGGGTCGCCGTACTTGATGTCGGGCAGGTACACGTCTACGATGCCGTCGAGCAGGCGCAGCGTGTCGAGGCTTTCATACCCGCTCGTGTTATAGACGATCGGGAGTCGGAAGCCCTTCTCGACCGCAAGAACCAGCGCCGAAACGATCGCGTGGAGGTAGTGCGTCGGGGTCACCAGGTTCAGGTTGTGGCATTGCATCTTTTGAAGCGAGAGGAAGTACCCGGCCAGTTCCTCGTCGGACACCTCGCGCCCGTTGCCGAGCTGGCTGATGGGGTAGTTCTGACAAAAGACACACCGAAGCGTGCAGAAAGAGAAAAAAACAGTACCCGAGCCGCGCGTGCCGCTGATCGGGGGTTCTTCGCCGGTGTGGGCGTTGTGGCTGGCCACGCGGGCGTTCCACCCGGCGCAGCAGAAGCCGGTCTGCCCGGCGGAACGGTCCACGCCGCAGCGGCGCGGACAAAGCACGCAGGCGCGGGCCATCTGGCGCAGGGCCTCGGCGCGGCGGGCCAGTTCGCCCGATTCGTAAAGGGCCAGGTAACTGGGGGTTGTTTCAGTCATGTGCGGGTTGCCAAATCTCGATTTCTTTGATATGAATGCGGCGATCCTGTCAAGGCCCTCCGGAAGGGAAGCAGAACCCCGTCCGAGTATTGAGGCCCTTCGCGTCTGCCGGCATGAGCAGAGGCACAGGCGCAACCGCTGTTTATTGTAGTGTTTTCCCGGCGTCTCCTCAATGCGATTTCGAGGGGATTTTCGGGGGCCACGAAAAAGAGGAGAATTGAAATGAAAGTTGTCGCATTCAATGGCAGTCCCCGAAAAGGGGGCAATACCGAGATTCTGATCAACACCGTCTTCGAAGTGTTGCGCAACGAGGGAATCGAGACCGAATTGGTTCATGTGGGGAAAGAGGCCGTGCGCGGGTGCCGCGCCTGCCGGATGTGCTTCGAGAACGCCAACCGCAAATGTATCATCCCGGACGAATACGTCAATGTCTGGATCGAGAAAGCCGCCGGGGCGGACGGAATTCTGCTCGGTTCTCCGACCTATTTCGCCGACGTGACCTCGGAACTCAAGGCGTTCATGGACCGGCTCGGGTATGTCTCCATGGCCAACGGGGGACTGCTGAATCGCAAGGTGGGCGCGGGCGTGGTGGCCGTGCGGCGCGGCGGCGCGACGCATGTGCTCGACAGCATCAACCACCTGTTCCTGATCAGCCAGATGCTCGTGGTCGGTTCGACCTACTGGAACATGGGGTTCGGTCGCGAGAAAGGCGAAGTGCTCCAGGACGAAGAGGCCCTGCGCAACATGCGCAACCTGGGGGAAAACATGGCCTGGGCGCTCAAGAAGGTCCACGGCTGAGAGGCCTCTTTGTAAGAGAAAAGGTCGAATATGACGTATATGTCCTATACGACCGATAGGACCTGTACAACAATTCTGATATCTCTGATGGGAGAGTTCCTCATGCAGAAATTCATGTTCACTTTGCGATTCTGGGTCATCCTGGTTTGTGGTTTGGCGGGTGTGGCCGTTCAGGCCGCGTCCGGGGTGTCCCCCGATTCCGCTGCGGCGGCCCCCGACTCTGCGCTGATCAAAACCTTCGAGCAACCGGGCGCCGAGTACCGGGGCAAGCCGTTCTGGTCCTGGAACGGTGAACTCGAGAAGGGGGAATTGATCCGTCAGATCGGCGTCATCAAGGAGATGGGCTTCGGCGGGTTCTTCATGCACTCGCGCACGGGTCTGGCCACCGAGTACCTGGGCGACCAGTGGTTCGACCTGATCAACGCCTGCGCCGACGAAGCGAGAAAGCAGGGGATGGAGGCGTGGCTCTACGACGAAGACCGCTGGCCGAGCGGTTCGGCGGGCGGCAAGGCCACCGTGGACCCGAAATACCGGATGCGGTACCTCTGCCTCAAAATCGTTCCCGCCGCTGAGTTCAAGTGGGACGACGCGCTGGTGGCGGCCTTCTCCTGCCAACTGGATGGACTCAATTACACCGACTGCCAGCGGCTGCGCCGGGACACCCCCGCCGCTCAATACGCGGGGAAAACCGTTCTCGCCTTCGCCGTCGAACTGATGGAACCCCACCCTTTCTACAACGATAATGCTTACCTCGACACACTGAACCGCGAGGCGGTGGATCATTTTATCAACCTGACGCATGAGGAGTACAAGAAGCGCTGCGGCGACCGGCTGGGCACGTCCATCCAGGGTATTTTCACCGACGAACCGCACCGAGGCATGGTGATGTGCGAGAACGTGGGACAGAGCGTTAAGTCCGAGTCGAAATTCGCCACCCCCTGGACGGACCAACTTGTTCCCACCTTCCAGAAGCGCTTCGGCTACGATCTGACAGACCACCTGCCCGAACTCTTTCTGCGCCCCGACGGACAGCGCATTCAGAAGGTCAAGTGGCAGTACATGGAACACATCCAGCAACTGTTCCTCGACAACTGGGCCAAGCCGCTCCAGGAGTGGTGCCGCAAGAACAACATGATCATGACCGGCCACGTCCTCCACGAGGACACCCTCGGCTCGCAGGCCATCCCCAACGGCTCGCTCATGCGCTATTACGAATACATGGACTACCCCGGCGTGGACGTGCTGACCGAGGGGAACAACAATTACTGGATCGTGAAACAGCTCTCTTCCTCCGCGCGCCAGCTGGGGCAGAAATGGATGCTTTCGGAACTCTATGGCGTGTGCGGATGGCAGATGAATTTCGAGAGCCACAAAGCCGTCGGCGCGTGGCAGACGCTCTTCGGCATCAACCTGCGCTGCCCGCACCTCTCGTGGTACACAATGGAGGGCGAAGCCAAGCGCGACTATCCGGCCAGCATCCTGCACCAGTCCACCTGGTACAAGGAGTACGAAACGGTCGAGGACTACTTCTCGCGCTGTCACGTGGCGATGAACCAGGGCGCGCCCATCTGCGACCTCCTGATCGTCAACCCGGTCGAGAGCGCCTGGGCGCAAATCTACCCCGGCTGGGCGACCTGGCTCTCGGCCAAAGCGCCCGAGGTCACCGCGCTTGACAAGAAATACCAGGATCTCTTCATGTGGCTCTGCGGCGCGCAACTCGATTTCGACTATGGCGACGAGGACCAGATCAAGCGCCTGAGCCGCATCGAGCAGATGAACGGCAAACCGGTCCTCTATGTCGGCAAGGCCGCTTATCGCACGGTCCTGGTGTCGGGCATGGAAACGATCCGCTCGACCACGCTCGACGTGCTCGACAAGTTCCGCCAGGCGGGGGGCACGGTGATCTTCTTCGACGCGGCTCCGGCCTTTGTGGACGCCGAGGCCTCCGACCGGGCCACCCGGTTCGCCACGCAGTGCCAGCAGGCGCCGCTCACGCGCGAAGCGGTGGTCAAAGCCTGTCTGGCCGCCGTGCGCCGTCCGGTGGCCGTGGTGGACGCGAAAAGCGGGGAAGCCCTGAGCGAGATCTTCTGTCAGGCGCGTCAGGCGGGCGACCGGCGCTTCTTCCTGACGCTCAACGTCAACCGCGAAAAGGGGTTCGAGAACGCCCGCATCCGCATCGAAGGCGACGGCGCCATCGAGGTGTGGGATTGCCAGACGGGCAAGCGCTCGCGCGTTCCGCTTGAACGGAAGAACGGGGGCCTCGAGTTCGCCTGGCCTTTCGTCCCGGGCGGGATGCATCTGTTCGCGCAGGTTCCCGCCGAAGACCCGGCCCTGCCCGTTCTACCGACCTATACGGAGGTCAAGCGCGAAGCGATCACGGGCCAGGAATACCGCTACACGCTCGACGAGCCGAACCTCTGCGTGCTCGACTTCGCCTCGTATCGCGTGGACAACGGCGAGTGGCAGGCCCCGGTCGAAATCCTCCAGGCCGACCGCGCCGTGCGCAAGCAGCTCGGCATCCCCTACCGCGGCGGCGAAATGCTCCAGCCCTGGTTCGTCAAGAAGGGCGCGCCGCAGGCCAAAGCGCAACTCGGCCTGCGCTTCACGTTCCAGGTCGAGACGCTCCCGAAGGGGAAAGTCTATCTGCTGGCCGAGCGGCCCGACATTCTGACCCTCAAACTCAACGGGACGCCTCTGCCCGCCACGAGCGCCGACGGCTGGATGATTGACCCCGCCTTCAAGCGCCTGCCCATCCCGGCGGACGTGTTGAAAGTTGGAGAAAACGTGTTCGAACTCCAGGGGGGCTTCCACGAGGGGGTCAACCCGGAGGCGATCTACCTGGCGGGGGACTTCGGCGTGCGCCTCGACGGGAACAAACCGGTTGTGACGACCCTGCCCGGGAAACTGAAGATCGGAACGGTAACCGACCAGGGCTTGCCTTTCTATACGGGTCGCATCCGGTACCTCGTGGATTCGTTACCCAAAATAGGGGACACCGACGAGCGGGTCTTCCTGGCCACACCCCAGTTCGAGGGCGCCTGCGTCAAGGTCCGGCGGGGCAATCTCGAGGCGCAACCGATCGCCTGGCAACCGCGCGAGACCGACATTACCGACCTCCTCAAGGCCTCCGGAACCGAGCCGCTCGAGACCGAGGTCGTTCTCACGCGCCGCAACACCTTCGGCCCGCTGCACCTGACGCCCATGAAGGCGGCCGGTTACGGTCCGGACAGCTGGCTCTCCACCGGCGACAGTTTCAGCGATGCCTACATGCTCTACCCCTCGGGCCTGCTCGGAAAACCGGAAGTGATCTACCGGAAGGCGGGGAAATAGGAAGACTCGAAAGGATTTCGCCATGCGGTTTGTTCTGTCGCTGCTCCTGTTGTCAGTTTTTCTGTCCGGGTCTAATCGTCCCGCAGTTGCCCAGGACAATTTCCCGTCTCACGAATTCGCTATCTCGACAGAATTCGATCCGGTCAAGGCCGAGAAGGAGGCGTGTCGCCTTCTCGGCTGGACTTCGCTGACCCTGGCCGTCCTGCACAACGATCCGCCCGCGGTGAAGAAATTTCTCGAACAGGGGGGCGATGTGAACACGACCGATACGGAAAAACGAACCGTGCTCCAACTGGCGTGCGAGCATGGCCTCGAGGAAATGGCCCGATTGCTGGTCGAAAAAGGCGCGGATGTGAACCGGATGGATAGCGAGGGGCGTACCCCCCTGAATGCGGCGCTGGATCTCGAGACGCTGACGCTGGCCCGGTTCCTGTTGGGAAAAGGCGCTGAATACGAAAAGATTGTTTGGAATGGCGGAGCAAGGTGTTCCCTGCTCGAGAAAGCGATCCGGAGCCAGCGTACCGATGTGATAGACCTACTCCAGAAACACGGGGCTACTCCAAAACCGAACGCGGCGAAAAGGACACGCATCGAACCCGGTACGGCCACAGAAGCGAACGGGGAATCGGATTATTCGCTCTTGGAGGACGCGATATTCAGGAAAGATTTAAAAACGGTTCAGCGTCTTATATCGAATGGTCTGAATCCGAATAAGGGCACCAACGAGAACGTTCCCCCCCTCTGTAATGCGACAGCACGGGGTTCTCTTGAAATGGTCAAGTTGCTGGTGGCGGCCGGCGCCGATGTGAATTTCAAATACAAAGGCGAGCGGTCCCTTCTGGATATGGCTTATCGGGACGGCTCTTCATCTCTTGTCGAATACTTTGAAAACGAGTGTCATCTCAAACGCAGTCAACCCAATCTCTCTCTTGGGGAGCAATGGGAAGTTCCCTCTGGGAGTCATGTTCCGATCGCTTCCACTTCAAGTACGAAAACTCTCTTTCTTGAAGCACACAAGACCGTTGAGGAAACCTTTTGTAACAAGGTGAAGACGGAAACGGGAGAGGAGCGCATAGAGAAAGAAAAGATGATCTATCTGACCTTCACGGGGAGCCCGGATCGCATTCTGCTGGATACCATTCAGTTTTATGATGGAAAGCAAAGTGAACCGGAAGTGTGTGGCGCAAAGGAATGTACCTTGCGCTGGCTGGAGAAAGACCGGTTGATTGCCGTTGAGTGGTCCAATCATCTTTCCGGAACGGGGCAATTTCGGGAATATCGACTTCTGGTTCTGGAACTGAATGGCAAACGGGTTCGGGGGATTCTTTCGGATCGTTGCGGTGCGGGGGACAAGTATGGAACCCGTCATGAGAACCATCTGGAGTACACCCCTCGAACGGGAAAACTGGTGTTTTCCACTTCCTGGATACTCGCGGATCCGGAAGAATATAAAGACCCGGCAGTTCTTCCGCCCCCCGGAACACCGGCCAGACTCTTGGATAAAAAGCGCATCAAGACGGGAAATCGAGAGGTTCGGGAATACACCCTGAAGGAAGGGAAGATCGCGGCCTTCTCCGAAAAGAAATACATCCTCGATGCCAATTCATTGCCAGTGGTGGATATCGCGCATCAGAAGCAAATGACTCTGCCCGAATTGAGGAAACTGAATCCCGCTATCCGGAAATCTCTCTATCACAAAGGCCCGCTCCTGCTCGAGTCGGTGGAGCTTAGCGGGGAACAGATTGATTGGAGATTTCCCCATCTTCCCATTTGACTCCCATTCTGTTTTCGGGAATCCGGCCTGAGTCCCATCTTGAGATGTTTGCACAAGAAGTGGCTTTTGCGAAAGGATCGTGCCATGCGGTTTCCTCAACTGCCGGTTTCTACTGTTAAATATAGGGGGCGCCTGCCGTGAAGTTCTTCTGGACAGTCGTGTGGCAAACCCAACGATTACGGGGGATTTGTTTCTCTGGAAGTGGTTTTCCGGGCGAAAACATGGCCCCACGCCGGTTGGAGAAGGGCGTGGGGCAAATGGCCGGAATCTTTTGAAAGCGCCGGAACAGGCTTATTTCTTCGGGATGAAGAGTTGTTGTCCACCCAGGAGTTTGGATCCGTTCGTCAGGCGGTTTTCGTCTTTCAACTGCTGCACCGTCACGCCGTTCTTGGAGGCGATGGTTTCGAGCGTATCGCCGGACTGAATGGTATAATAGAACCCTTTCGACGAGGAGGCGGCTGATTTTCCCGTGGATTTCTTCGCCTCCTGTTTCTTTGCGCCCGCTTTTTCTTCGGCGGCGGGGGCGGCGGATTTCGGCACGACCGTGGGAGACGGAGGGGTGGTCGGCGGTTGGAGATCCGCGTCAACGGCTGGCGCCGGTTCCGTTTCCTTCTCGACGGGTTTTGCGGGCGCTTTTGTGGAGGCGCCTTTCTGTTGCAGGGAGACCTGGTTTTCCAGCAGGGCGACTTTCTTTTCGAGTTGATCCACGCGCTGAAGGGCGGCGGTGAGCGCGGCCGGGTCGGCAGCGGCGCCATCCACCCCGGCGGTTGGGGTGGTTTCGAGCGTTTTCCGGATCTGGTCCAGTTTTTCATAGAGGTCGTTCTGATCGGTCTGGACGCCCTTGAGCGTTTTTTCCATTTCTTCCACACGTTTGCTCAACTTGATGAAAGATTCACTGCGTTCAGGGTTGACGTTGCAGGCCGAGAAAACCAGGACCATCAGGCCGATGGAGATGAGGCAAAGCAGGGATTTCATCGTCGGACTCCTCTTCAGGAAGGGAATTGCAAGATCGGTCGCACGGACGTTCCCGGAAGAAACCGTTGCGGAACGGGCGATCGTCTTCGAGTTTTTAAAATTCCGAATGCGTCCGTTTTTCACTTCGGAAGCCACTCATTCAGAATCCGGAGAAATTTTGTCATACCGGACGGCGCAAGTCAAGCGTGGGACGGGGGAAAATCGGCGGAATCTGCGCGGGGGACGGAGGGAGTGGATCCTCCTGAAAACCGCGGTTGAAACGAAAAAACAGGGCTTGACACCATGTAAGGCGGGGAAAACAGGGGCGCAATTCGTTCTCCCTTTGGGTGAAATTTTTCCCGCGCCAATCAGGAGATTGGCGTTCCCGGGGAACCCATTTTTCCCTTGAAAATAGCCTTTTTGGGAGGGCGGGCGTCCCGCCCGCCGGAAAGAAAACCGGACTACAGGCGTTCAATTGCGGTTTTTCGGATAATGGACCATTGAATAATGGACGGGGGCGCCGAATCGCTGTCACGCCGTCCCGATGACCGGCATGGCCGGTTGCGGGACGTGGAAGATGAGAAGGCCGTCCTGGTCCACGAGGAGGCGGGCTTTTTTCTGGCGCGCGAGGTCGAGGCCCCGCTCGATGATCCGGCGGCACTCGTCCGCCTTCAGTTCGCCCCGGAAGCCCTTCAAGTCCAGGACCCAGTATTCGGCCTGGTCGAGCCATTTTTCCTCGACCGGGAACACCAACGGGCGGAAGGGCAACTGGCAGATGAGGTCGTACTGGATGGCGACGGAAGCGTCGCGCGGGATCGCTTCGGCCAGGACCATGCGGATCCAGCCGTGGCGTTCGGTGACTTCGGCGGGCAGGCGGCGCTGGCTCTCCATGTGGGTGGGTTGGACGACCTGCGCGCATCCGGCCAGTGTCAGTGTGAGAAGCAGGACGCCGCGCAGCGGGGCGCGCCATCGCCAGCGGCGGGTGCGGCGCACCAGCCGCGCGAGGGCCACGCAGACGCCGACGAACAGGAAGGGCAGGAGGGGATAACTGTAGTAATACATCAATTGGAACATAGGCTCGAAGTCGCCCGCCAGTCCCATGACATAGGCGCCGGGCACGAGGAGAAGCAGGGTCTCGGGCGCCAGCAGGGGGAGGAAGAGCGCCGTCCAGAGTGTCATTTTGGCCACGTGCCACAGAGGGATCCAGAACAGTTGGGGGTTGTTCTGGATCGTCTGGAGTTTCGCGGTCAGCGTGGGACCGAGCCAGGCGTAGCGGGGCGCGAAGAGGGAGGACTCGTACCCGACCTGCCGCGCGAACCATCCGATACTCCACCATCCGGCGAGGAACCAGAGTATTCCGACCGCGGCCATCGGCCAGGCCCGGGTCAGGCGTTTGCGCCAGAGCGCCCGCCCCGTCCCTTTTTCCCAGCCGAAGAAGCTCCACCAGAGGCCGAAGGCGGCGAAGTAGAGCGCGAAGTCTTCCTTGACGCCGACGGCGAGGATCGCCAGCGCCCAGAACCAGCGCCAGCGCCGGTGGGCCGCCGCCGCGACGGCCCAGAGGAGCAGGGGCACCCCGAAACTTTCAAAGTGGTACGACAGCAGCATCGAGCCGGTCCAGACATTGGCGGCGTAGAGCCAGCCGATGGCCAGTCCGAGTGGGGAAAGGGGCCAGGCGCGGGTATTGCGGCGGCGGGTCAGGCCGTCGAAAAGCCAGGCCACCGCCCAGGCGCCCGACAGCAGGGCGAGGGTCTCGAGCAGGGGCACGAGCAGGTGGTGTTGCACCAGCCCCTGCAGCGGCGCCAGGAGCAGAAGCGTGGGAGTGAAGTGGCAGGCGAAGTTGCTGAACTGGTGCGTGAAAAGGCAGAAGAACCGCCCGCGCAGCGTCCAGTAGAGGCAGTAGTTGATGTTGCCCACATCGCAGGCATAAAAGCGGTTGCCCAGATACGCCGTTGTGGCCAGGTACACGTGCCACCCCGCGAGCGCGATGAGCGCCAGGTGAAACGCCAGCGCGACGCCGCGGCGCATCCGGTCTGGCGCGGGCGAGGGGGAATCGGGAGGTGTGGGGGCCGCCGTCAACATGGAACGCACTATCGCGTCAAGCGCCGGAAGATTCAACCGAAAAGCGGGGGAACGGAACCGCGTGCCAGGAGCACCTCATTGTCTAGATGACCCCAAACCAAGATCTCTCATCTTCGTGCCTTCACAGAGAGAGAAAGGGGTTCTGAGGTGGCATGGGCGTCTCGCCCATGAAGGGGCTCCGGAACAAAAGCCCCGAAACTCCCAGATCTGGACGCTATCAGAACCCTGCAAAAAGAGGCTACAAGTACAGTTACAGTATATTGGACACAGAGGGGAATCCAAGCGCAAGATGCTGGACTAAAATTACTTTTCACCGTCCCCATTCACGGGCGGGACGCCCGTGCCACCTCCGGGCCTTCCCCATTTTACAGAACAAGAACCCTTCTCTGCATCTCCCCCCTCAAACGACAACCTCACCATTCGGCGGACAATGAGGAGTTCCTGGAACCGAGTGCCTTCTCAGTTGGCGTTTTGTACGACAGGGGGGACCTCCGGCGTGATCCAGAGTCCGCGGCAGGTTTTAGCGTTCGGGTCGAGGAGGTTCTTGTTCTCGCATTTGTTGTCCGGAAGGAGGGTGTCCGCCAGGCAATCCTGCGCGCCGCGTATGGGCACGAGGAGGGTGCCGTCGTCGCTGATGACCAGGACGCGTGGGCTGTCCGGGGCGGGCGCGATGGATTCCGGAGTGAACTTTTTCGGGAGTTTTCCGGCGATCGGCATGCGCACGGGCGCTTCTTCCGCGACGCCACTCCAGCGGAACAATTCAAACGGTTTCTTCGACTTGCCTTCGGTGGCGCCGGCCACAATCAGGAAGGCGCGGTGCGCGGGAGCGTACTCCATGCTGCGGATGCCCAGTCCGTCGAGATCCCACAGGAGGGGTTGGCCGAACTGGATGGCCGCGCCGCTGTCCATGACCTCGGCGGCGTTGAGGACGGTCACCACGAGCGCCCTGGGGCGCCCGTCGGCGTCGAGTAACAAAGGGTTGCGCAGTCCGACATAGAGCGTTCGACCGTCGGCGGAGGCGGCCAGACCTTCGATGTTGAGTCCATTTTCCTTGGGTGCCAGGCGTTTGCGTTCTTTCTTTTCAAGTTTCTCTCCCAGCCGCGTAGCCTTGTCCAGCCCCATCGGCCTGGCAAACGGGGCCTGGAGCATCTGTTGGACGAAGGTCTTACAGGGGGTTCCCACGGGGCGCACAACGGGCGGGGCGCCGGGGGCGGCGTCCACCTCGGTGGCAAAGAAGCGGTAGCGGTCGGGGCGTTCCTTGCCGTCTTTGTTCCGTCCGTGCGAGGTGATCCAATAGACGCGCTTGCCGGCCTGTGCGGCGCCCTCGAGGTCGAGTTCCGGAGTGTCGGCCAGGCGCTGGCCGAGGAACGCGCTCAGTTCGACCGTGGTTTGAGGCAAGCCGCCTTTCGGGTCGTAGATGCGCAGTTCATTCGTTTCATCGTCGCCCGCCAGCAGGTGGCCGGAGGGGAGCACGACGGTGGCCGAGAGGTCGCTGAGGCCGCGCAAGATCAGGGTGTCGGTGGTTGAAACGGGGTTCTGGGCAGAGAGGGGCAGAGTGGACATCAACAAGATGGAAAACGCGATCCAAGCGCTCCCGAGACGGAAGATTCGCGGGCCACGCATATTTTCAAAACGACACAGACAAACCGCGCCTTTTTTCCCGGTCATGGACTTTCACCTTTCCCTGTATCCTTGCGCCCTGAAGGCGCGTGAGCATGGTCGGAATTACTTTATTCGAAACACAGGATAGATTTCACTTCTTCTCTGTATTTTTCTTTCCCTGTATAATTGCTGTAATGTGGTATCTTGAGAATCTTGAACTCATTCTTGAAGTTCCTGTTCAAAATCGTATAAGCATCTCTTCCTAAAGCGACGAGAGTCGGATTGTCAGATCTAAGATCCTTCATTTCCTCACGAAATATTTCCACATTTCTTTCTTCAAAAACCTTGTTGATTCTCAAATAACGCATCATTTTCCCGGACACTTTTTGCTCAAAATCCTTAATAATATCCGTCATATACGCACCCCAAAATGGAGAGCCCTTCAGGGCATACCTGATCTTGTAGTCAATCGCTCGGGATTTTCCATCGTGGAAATTCGCGAATGGAGATTCAATTCTCCGCGATATATTCAGGCCAACCATAATGATACCTGGGTTCAATTGATTCAACAAGCCTGCATTGCGTTTGGGGTCAAGAAAACCAAGGTCTCCAACATTATCTTTGGGTCTTTCTCCTTCCTCTGCCCAGATAGCCCAGCTTGCATAGTGCCCGTACTTTGTTCTTATGAATTCGAATTGTGTCAGGGCGATCATGTTTCTCATTCTTCTTCGTGCGTCGCTTAACCGTCCTGGACCGCTTGTGGCGCATACGTCGGCCACCACATTCTTCATGTTGTATCTTACCAGTTTGACCGGGTGGTGGCGCAATCTCTTTCTGCGACATCTCTTTCTGCGGAGCGGAGGGTGCATCTCCCGAACTTGTGGGAAGGATGGTTCTGATCAACCGGATCTATGGGGGGGGTGAAAAGCCCGAAGGGCTTATACATACGATAGCCCAGGGCGAGCGCAGCGTCGCCCTGGGAAAAGACGTCCATTTTGCAAACCCTGAAAGGGTTCAACATAGGGCGGTACAGGAAGGGAAAAGTCGAGATTTGTTGTGCCCCTTCAGGACACGAAGAGTGACGGCCCGGTTACCCAGGGCGGCGCTTCGCTTGCCCTGGGCTATCGTATGTGGAATCCTTTCAGGATTCTTTCTCTCCCGAACCTTCCGGTGTTTGTCTCTGGATTCTATGTACCGGACTGAGCCAGGCATTCAAATTTCAGTGAACCTTCTCACGAACTCAGGGGATGCACCCGACGTCCGGACGCCCGGCTTCAGCCTGCTTGACTTTCGGGGCGGGTTTTCGTATTTTTGAGGCGCAGGTGTTTCCGGTTGATTTTCGCGAGCGAAAAACGATTTCAGATGCCTGTCCCTGTATTTGGGGGATTGGACCGCAGGAGGCGCAGAAATGCCAGGGAAATTGACCAAGGGGATCGTGTTGGCGGGGGGAATGGGGTCGCGGATGTACCCGATCACCCAGATTATCAGCAAGCAGCTGCTGCATGTGTACGACAAGCCGATGATCTATTACCCGTTGACGACGCTGATGCTGTGCGGCATTCACGACGTGTTGATTATCAGCAATCCCGAGTGGGTTCCGAGTTTTCGGCAGTTGCTGGGAACGGGCGAGCAGTGGGGGATGCGTTTCTCGTACGCGGCCCAGGAGCGCCCTGCCGGGTTGGCGCAGGCGTTCACGATCGGGCGGGATTTTATTGCGGGCCAGCCCGTGTCGCTGATTCTGGGGGACAACATCTTCTACGGGCAGACGAATATCCCGGAGCAATTCCGGGAATTCGAGAGCGGCGGACTGGTTTTCGGCTATCCGGTGAAAGATCCGAACCGCTACGGGGTGATCGAGGTGACGCCGGATGGGCGGGGCGTTTCGGTGGAGGAAAAGCCGAAGCAGCCCAAGTCGAATTACGCGATACCGGGTTTGTATGCTTTCGATGGCAACGTGGTGGCGGTGGCGGAGAGCGTGAAACCGTCGGCGCGGGGGGAACTCGAAATCACGAGCGTGATCGAGCATTACTTGAATGCCGGGGCGTTGCAGGTGGGATTGATCAGCCGGGGCGTGGCGTGGTTCGACACGGGTCTGCCGACGAGTCTGCTTGACGCGGAGAATTTTATCCGTATCATCGAGGAGCGGCAGAGCGTCAAAATCGGCTGTCCCGAGGAAGTGGCGTTGCGCAAGGGGTTTATCGATCTGGCGGGCCTGGACCGTTGTCTGCAATCCCAGCCCGATTGCCCCTACCGGCAATACCTGTCGCGGCTGCGGGAGGAGTTTGCGAACGGGGCGGATCTCGGAACGCGAGCCCCTGATCGCGCGATCTGATGTTTGAACTTCAATGAGTTCCGATTTTTATATCAGATGCGACCTTGTTGTGAAGAAGGTCCCAACACCAAAAAACACTTTCACCATCAATGCTTATCGACGGATACATCATCATTCCGTTCAAATGAATCCTGAGAATACTATGTTGAGAAGAGAGACAACAAGATGACAACCGATTTTATCCGGAACTACTGGGATCAACAGGCATTACAGCATGGAACCTCTCCTGTGGCGAGCTGGGGCGATGAGTGGATGATCCGCCTGGAAGTCGAGGCGATAGGGCGACATTTTCCTGCGGGAGGAGTGGTACTCGATGTCGGATGTGCCAATGGTCATGCGACCTTACAACAAAGGGGACGTGGCGCAGCAAAGATCATTGGTGTGGATTATTCTCCGCCCATGATATGCGAGGCGGAGCGAAATCTCCGGGAACACCCATCGAATTCTTCGGAAAGCGCGGTCAAGTTTCTGCAAGCCGACGTACGCGACATGCCCTTCCCTGAGGAGCAATTCGATTACGTCTATACCACACGCGTTTTAATCAACTTGCCCAGCTGGGACGAGCAGCAACAAGGGATTCGAGAGTGTCTTCGAGTATGCAAACGAGGGGGAAGTGTTCTCCTGTCAGAGGCCTTCTGGGAACCTCTCATGTTGCTCAACTCCTTACGGGCATTGAAACAGTTGCCTCCCCTCGTCGAGCATGACTTCAACCGCTATTTGAAAAAGGATCATCTGGAGGCGTTTTTGTGCTCCAAGGCGTTGTCATTTGAATTAGACGAGTTTTCCTCGGTGTATTATCTGGGATCACGTTTTCTCCGCGATTTGATAACGGATCCCGCCGCCTGGCCGGGTTACTCAAATCCGATTAATCGCATTTTCTATGATCTGGAGCAGGAATTCTCGGGAGGGGGATTTGGAATCCAACAGGCTTATCTCATCAAGAAACCGTAACCGGAGAGGGATTGTCTGTTATTCTGACAGATCGTCCATTCTCAATATACAGAGGTCTTTAGAGTGGTGCGGGCAATTGGTTGTACTGGAGAGAATATCTTCAGGCAGAATAGTCTGAAGCATTTTGGGGATGGGAAGGAGCGCATAACGAGTGAACGATGACAAAAAGTACTCTGTTTCCGCGGTAATACCGGTTTATAACAGCGCTGAATCCCTTCCCGATCTCGTGGACCGTGTCTCGCGAGTTCTGACTCAGTGTAGTTGCGCCTTTGAGATCATACTCGTGAATGATGGAAGCCGGGATACGAGTTGGGCTGTTATCACTTCATTAGCCAGACAGTTTTCCTTCCTGCGGGGATTGAATCTTTCCCGGAACTACGGCCAGCACAATGCGCTGTTGGCCGGAATTCGGGCTGCGCGTTTTGAAATAATCGCGACACTGGATGATGATCTTCAGAATCCGCCAGAGGAAATTTTCAAGATGCTCAAGGAACTTCGGGAATCCGGTTCCGACGTGGTATATGGCGTTCCTCATCAAGAAGAGCATGGGCTGTGGCGCGATCTGGCGTCGCAGTTCACAAAATTCACGCTTCAGAAGGTGATGGGGGTCCGGATCGCGCAGAAAGTCTCGGCGTTCCGGATTTTCCGCACATCTGTGCGCCAGGCGTTCGACGATTTCCACAGCCCCGAGATTTGCATTGATGTTCTGTTGAGCTGGGGGACGTCCTTGTTTTCGTCCGTCGTGGTCGAACATTGTCCGCGCACGCGCGGGAAGTCGAACTATACGCTCTGGAAACTGGTGCGGCACGCGGTCAATATGACGACGGGTTACAGTCTGTTGCCCTTGCGGATTGCCACCTTCTTCGGGTTTGCCTGTGTCTTTCTGGGGATTTGCATTTTCCTTTACGTGATCGCCGTGCGCTTGTTCATTGAGGAGCGGGTGCCCGGGTTTCCGTTTCTGGCGGCCACGATCTCCATCTTTTCGGGGGTCCAGCTTTTCTCGATCGGAGTCATCGGAGAATATGTCGGGCGCATTCACCAGCGTTCGCTGGATCGGCCTGTGTATGTGGTACACAAAACCATCAACCCGCCAGAAAAGTCCGAGGACGATTCCTGTGCCGGGTGACATTCGCGCTTTCGGGTGTTTTCGCTACCCGCTATTTCAATATGAAGGAATAACCATCCGTTGAACCCCGATCCGATTCCATTCAATCGCGCCTGCCTGGTAGGAAAGGAACTGGTCTATGTGGCGCAGGCCATCCTGAACGGGCATATCTCCGGAGATGGGCCGTTTACAAAGAAGTGCCAAGCGATGCTGGAGGCGGAACTGGGCGTGTGCAAGACGCTGTTGACCAGTTCCTGTACCGATGCGCTCGAGATGGCGGCGCTCCTGCTTGAAATCGAGCCGGGAGACGAGGTGATCCTGCCGAGTTTTACGTTCGTTTCGACCGCCAACGCCTTTGTTATGTTCGGGGCCCGTCCGGTTTTCTGCGACATCCGTTGCGACACGCTGAATATGGATGAAACGCAAATCGAGGGGCTTATCACTCCGAAGACAAAGGCTATTCTGCCGGTGCATTACGCGGGGGTGGGGTGCGAGATGGATCGCATTCTGGAAGTCGCCGCGCGCCACGGGGTGGCGGTGGTCGAGGACAACGCCCATGCGATTCTGGCCCGGTACAAAGGGCGGTATCTGGGGACGTTCGGGTGTCTGGCCACCCAGAGTTTCCACGAAACCAAGAATTTCACGTGCGGCGAAGGGGGCGCATTGCTCATCAACGCCGAGGAGTTCGTCGAGCGGGCGGAAATCGTGCGGGAGAAAGGCACCAACCGGAGCCGTTTTTTTCGGGGACAGGTGGACAAGTACACGTGGGTGGACAAGGGGTCGAGTTACCTGCCGTCGGACATCCTGGCCGCCTTTTTGTGCGCGCAGTTTGAAGCCCGCACAGCCATCCAGGCGGCGCGCAAGCGCGTGTGGGACACCTACGCCACCGCCCTGCAGCCCTGGGCCGCCGAGCACGGGGTGAGGTTGCCCATCGTGCCACCCTATTGCGAGCAGAATTACCACATGTTCTACCTCATGATGCCGTCGCTCGAGGCGCGTCAGCGGTTCATCGCGCATTTGAAGGGACTCGGGATTTCGGCGGTCTTCCATTATCTGCCGCTCCACAGTTCGCCCGCCGGAAAACGGCACGCCGCGCGCGCGACGGATTGTCCCGTGACCGACTGGGTGAGCGACCGGGTGGTGCGCTTGCCCTTGTTCAACGACCTGGGAGAATCGGATCTGGAACGGATCGTTGCGGACATCCACGCCTTTTCCGCGTTCTGATCTCTTGTTCTCATGCAGGATATCCCGGGGTATCGAAAAAGGTTGCGTTTCAGCCGTTTTATCTGGAGTCCAAAATGCCGTCGCACGACACCGATTTCTTGAGCAGAGCCGGAAACCTGCGGTTGAATCCGGAGGGAATCTGGCAGACTTCCCAGTCCCAGGAGTTGTCCTATCCCGCCGATGGCAATGAACGATGTTTCCAGTTGGAGGACACGTCGTTCTGGTTCCGGCATCGCAACAACTGTATCGCCGAAGTTTTTAAGCGTTTCCGTCCCGACGGGCCGATTCTGGACGTGGGAGGGGGCAACGGGTATGTGACGCGGCGTTTGCTCGACGAGGGGATGGAGGCTGTTCTGTTGGAACCGGGGACCCAGGGCGCGTGGAATGGGCGGGTCCGACGGCAGATTCCGCAGGTGGTGTGCGGCACGTTGCAGGATGCGGGTTTTGAACCGGAATCGGTCCCCGCGATCGGTCTGTTCGATGTTCTGGAGCATATCGAGGACGATGCGGGTTTTATCCGGGATCTCCACCGGGTGTTGTGCCCTGGCGGTCTTCTGTGCCTGACGGTTCCGGCTTGGTCGTGGCTCTGGTCGCCGAGTGACGATCAGGCCGGGCATTTCCGGCGGTACCGTCTGGGGGATCTGGAACGGTTGCTGCGTCCGATGTTTACGCTGGAGTATGCGTCCGGTTTCTTTCTGGCGCTTGTGGCGCCGATCTTTCTTTTGCGGGCGCTGCCTTGGCGGTTGGGTTTGTGTGGCCAGGGGGGCGTGCTGAGTGACGAGAAGGAGCACGGAGCCGACTCGGGCTTGTCGTCCCGAATTCTGAAGCGGCTGCTGGACCGTGAAATCCCTCGGATTCGACGGGGAGAAAAGATCCCGTTTGGAGCCAGTTGTCTGATTATGGCGAGGAAGCGCGATACAGGGAATCGCCCAGGTGCATCTTGAAAGTGTGACCATCTGGAACCCAGACTGGGAAAAAGGGACACCATAGGATTCTCTGCGCGCCCGAAGCAAGAAAAACCGGACTACAGGCGTTCAACCGCAGTTTTGAGAGAATCTGTTTTGCAGACGCCGACCACGCGTCACCCCAGTTCGTACTCGGCCAGTTTTCGGTAAAGGGTCTTGCGTCCGACGCCGAGCAGGCGCGCCGTCAGGGCACGGTTCCCACCGGTTTCTTCAAGCGTGGCCCGGATCATCTCCCGCTCCATGTCGGCCAGCGTTGCGCCCACGCGCACCTGAAGCGTCTTGTGGGGGGCGCCCGCGGCTCGCACTTCTTCGGGCAGGTCGCGCAAGCCGATCTCGCGCCCCGTGGCCAGCACCACCATTCCCTCGATGACGTTGCGCAGCTGGCGCACATTGCCCGGCCACGCATACTGGCGCAAAGCGGCCAGCGCCTTGGACGCGACCTTTAAAAGCGGTTTGCCGTTCTGGCTGCACGCCTCTTCCAGAAAACTCTGCACCAGGAGCGGAATGTCATCCTCGCGTTCCCGCAGCGGAGGCATCGGAATCCGGACCACGTTGAGGCGGTAGAACAGATCTTCGCGGAATGCGCCCGTCTGAACAGCACGGTCCAGGTCCTGATTCGTAGCCGCTACGACGCGCACGTCCACGCGAATCGTCTCTGTGCCGCCGACCCGCTCGAACTCCTGTTCCTGAAGGACGCGCAACAACTTGACCTGAAACTCGGGCGACGTCTCGGTGATCTCGTCGAGAAAAATCGTTCCGCCGTCGGCCAGTTCGAAACGCCCGATCTTCTGCTTGCGCGCATCGGTGAAGGAGCCCGCCTCGTGTCCAAACAGTTCGCTCTCGAGCAGGGTGGTGGTCAACGCCCCGCAATTCAGGCGAATGAAGCGCTTGTTGCGCCGCGGAGAATTGAAGTGGATCGCGCTGGCGATCAGTTCCTTGCCGGTGCCGCTCTCGCCCGTGATGAGCACGCTGGCGCGGGTGGGCGCCACCTGGCGCACACGTTCGAACACGGCCTGCATCCGGGACGAGCGGCCGATGATGTTCTCGAACCCGGCGCGTTCGTTCAACTGCTGGCGCAGTTCCTCGTTCTCGATCTGCAAATCCTGTTGCTTGAGCGCTCGATTGACCACCTCGGCCAGTTCGTCGAGGTTGACGGGTTTGATCAGATAATGGAACGCGCCCTGTTTCATCGCCTCGACGGCATTTTCCACCGTACCGTGTCCCGTCAGGATAATCACGGCGGTGGTGAGCGACTCTTCGCGAGCGGCCTGCAGGAGTTGTAGGCCGTCCATGCCGGGCATTTTCAGGTCGGTGATGAGCAGATGCACGTCGTGCTTGCGCAGGAGATCGAGCGCCTCATGGCCGTTCGAAGCCGTCAGGACGTCGTAACGGTCGCTTTCGAGGCTCCACGCCAGGCCGTCGCGCGTGTTCTTTTCGTCGTCGGTGATCAGGATTGTGTGCTTGGCCGCCATCGAATCTTCCACCTTGCCGTTCCGGGAGGCCCTTACGCCTCTCTCTCCACGGTCTATTTACCACACCCCTCGCGCAGGCGCCACTTTGTTCCGACTCTTTTCTTCGCGTTTTCGATCATCCCCTTGTCAAACCACCCCTTTTCGCGCTACGATGCCCATCGAGAAAGGGACTGCGCATGCGTCTGCTGATTACGGGAGTATCGGGATTTCTAGGGTGGAATCTGGCTGGCCAGCTGGCCCGTCAGGAGGATTTTGACGTCGCGGGGCTTTACCACCACCAGGCCCCACCGCCCGACATCCCCGCGTTGGCAGCCGACCTCGAGGACGCCGACGCGATCCGCGGCGCACTCGAAAGTCTCCAACCCGACGTCGTCATCCACGCGGCGGCGATCAGCAGTCCCGTCGCCTGCGAGGCGAACCCCGACCGCGCTCACCGCGTCAACACGCGCTCGACGCAGATACTGGCCGAATGGTTGGCGCCGCGCGGGGGACACCTGATTTTCTGCTCGACCGACCTGGTGTTCGACGGTCTCTGCGCCCCATATGACGAGACGCGTACACCCGAGCCGAAACATGTCTATGCCCGCACAAAACTGGCGGGCGAGCAACTGACGCTCGAGATGGGCGCACAAGGCTCCGTGGCGCGTTTGTCCCTGTTGTACGGAGACGGATCGCCCTCCAGTGGGTCGTTTCTGCGCTGGCTCGACACCGGGCTGCGCTCGGCGGAGGGGATCACTCTGTTTTCCGACGAGTATCGCTCGGCGCTCTACGGCCCCGACGCGGTGGACGGACTGGCCGCCCTGGCGCGCCTCCACGCGCCGGGTGTGTGGCACTTCGGAGGGCCTGAACGACTTTCACGCGTGGAGTTTGGCCAGATTTACGCGAGGATCTTCGGCCTGGACGCCTCGCTTATCCGGACAGTCGCGCAGGCCGAGGTCCCCAGTTCGATTTACCGCGCACCCGACGTGACATTCGACATCGCGAAAGCCCGGCGCGATCTCGATTTTCATCCCCGTCCCACCCGCGACGCGCTGCGACGCCTGAGAACGGAACGAGAGCGCACCGGAACCTGACCGGTTCAGCGTCGGCCGCATGGATGGCCGACTCAAACGACAATACATCACCCTGAAAACCGCGGTTGAATCGGCCACTGCGACTTTTCTCTCAGGCGGGCGAGACGCCCTCCCTCCCAGGAAACGTCCATTTTTATAGGGAGAAAGCGGTTGCCGGGATCGCCAATCTCCTGATTGGCGCGGTCAGTTAGACTCACCCCAAAGGTGACCGAGCCAAAACATTATTCGCCCCCTAACACAAGAATAAAGGACTCGTTTTTCGTCCTCGACCGCGGTTTTTTGGATCACTCTTTTCGATCGAATCCCGCCGGCCTTATTCTTCCATCCCGGTGGCCGGGTCGGACGATTCCTGCATCTGTTGCGCGGCGAAGTATTCCTGGAGGATGGCCGCGGCGGCGTAGGAATCGCGCAGCGACTTGCGGCGGGCGGGTTTGATGCCGTCGCGCTCCATCCACTCGTCGGCGGTGAAAGAAGAAAGCCGCTCATCGTAGAGAACGATGCGAGCCTGGCGGATGGCCCCTTTGAGCGACTTGGCGAAACGGTGGGCCAGTTCCGAGCGCTCGCCGCGCGTGCCGTCCATGTTCAGAGCGTCGCCGATGAGGATCGTGGCGGCCTCTTCGCGTTTCATGAGTTCGCGGATGCGATGCAGGAGCGCCGCCTCGCCCGCCGTGCGGTCGAATGTTTCGAGCGGGCGGGCCAGCCCCGAAGCGGAACACCCGGCGGCAATGCCGACGCGGCGGTCGCCCAGATCCAAGGCCAGGTAGTGGTCGGAACGCAGTCGGCTCACAGAAAACCCTTTTCATTCACTCGAATTCATTCACCGGTGGTCCCCACCGGTCCCGCCATTACACCCTCCGGGGGCCGGAACAGTCAAGTCCGATGCGTGACAAGACGAATTCGACCAGACGGTTTTTCATTGCCCCCCAGGAGGATCTGTTCTATCTTCTCCTGGAAATTGAAAGATAGAAGATCCGGAGACTTACTCCCCAAGATAGAACTGACAACCGTTTACTCTGAAACGCAGCCGAAGAACGCAAAATGGCCAAGGCGATCTTTACGACAAAAGCCAAACCGACCTATGACGATCTGCCGGAGGAAAGATACCACTTCCCGCGAACATACTTGAATACGGTACGCGAAACTGTCGGCGACTTCATTCTGTACTACGAACCGCGTCGAACGGATGGAAATGACTCAAGTAGAGGAGGGCGTCAGGTCTATTTTGCAACGGCCTGTGTTAATCAGATTATTGAGGATTGCCAAAGGGCCGGACACTATTACGCTAAAATGTCAGATTACATCGAGTTTCCGAATCCGGTCCCCTTTAGAGAGAACAATTACTACTATGAGAGTAGTCTTCAAAATGAAGATGGTAAAGTGAATCATGGACAATTCCAACGAGCGGTACGATCTATTCCCGATATCGAATATTCATTGATTATCCAGCGTGGTTGCGGTGCTGATCTGTTTATGCCCGCAAATGATAGTGTAAGTAGCGCTCTCTCAATGGTCGCGGAACCCGCAGTCGATTATGGACGAAAGAAGGTACAACGGGTTGTAAATCAGAACGTACGCGACACCGCATTCTCGACCGTGGTTCGACAGGCATACGATTCAACATGCGCCATGACGGGTATCCGTTTGATCAACGGAGGGGGAAAATGTGAAATTGAGGCAGCCCATATTCGTCCGGTATCGGAATATGGACCAGATTCTCCACGCAACGGTATTGCACTCTCGAGAACGTGTCATTGGATGTTTGATCGAGGGATACTCTCCATTGAAGATGATGGAAGAATCCTGACTGCTGGTTCGCTTGTTCCTGAGGCGGTCAGGAGAATGCTCAATCCAGACGGAACTGTACTCCCACCTGAAAACCATATCTGGCAACCACACAGACAGTTCCTGCATTGGCATCGAGAGAATGTGTTCAAGGGGTAACTGTGCTCCGCATAGAATCTATGGGTTTTCTTGAGCCATCTATCATCGGTAGATAAACGCCGATCAGGAGATCGGCGTTCCCGGCGATACTTCTGCGTTGTCAGATTGTGACTTCCCCTCGAAACGCTTGCAAATACCGGTTTGCTATGCCAAGATTTGCCCGGTCAGAGGGGATTACGGCTGCCTCGGAAGCCGCCAACTCCCATCATTTCAATGAAGATTCGGAATTTCGAGCGATGGATGCGATTTACAACGACACGCCCCACCGGCGGTACAATCCGCTGATGGACGAGTGGACTCTGGTCTCCCCCCACCGGGCCAAACGCCCGTGGCAGGGCCAGGTCGAGGATTTGCCCGCCGACGAGCGGCCCCAGTACGACCCCAAGTGCTACCTGTGCCCCGGCAACACGCGCGCCTCGGGCGACGTGAACCCGCAGTACACGAGCACGTACTTCTTCGACAACGACTTCGCCGCGCTGATGCCGGGCGAGGAGCGCCCGCAGGCGTTCTCGGCGTGCAGTGGGCTGGCGCGCGCGCAGGTCGAACGGGGCCTCTGCCGGGTCATCTGTTTTTCGCCGCGCCACGACCAGACGCTCCCCGTCATGGAAGAGGACGCGATCCGCAAGGTGGTGGACCTGTGGGCCGAGCAGTATGAGGACCTGGGCGCTCTGCCGTTCGTGGGGCATGTGCAGATTTTCGAGAACAAGGGCGCCATGATGGGGTGCTCGAACCCGCACCCGCACGGCCAGATCTGGGCCAACGAATCGGTCCCCACCCTGCCGGCGAAAAAGATCGAGTCGCAGTGCCGTTACCAGAGCGCGCATGGCCGCCCGATGCTGGGCGATTACCTCGAGTGGGAACTCGGGCAGGGCGAGCGGATCATTTCGCAGAACGAGCACTTCGTGCAGCTGGTGCCCTTCTGGGCGGTCTGGCCGTTCGAGGTGATGATCCTGCCGCGCCGCCCCGTGGCCTCCATCACGGAACTGACCGACGCCGAGCGTTCAGCCTGGGCCGCCATCCTGCGCGACGCCACCATCCGTTACGACAACCTGTTCCGCGTGTCGTTCCCGTACTCGATGGGCGTGAACCAGCTGCCCACCGACGGCAAGGAGTACCCCGGCGTGGTGCTCCACCAGTCGTTCTACCCGCCGCTGCTCCGCAGCGCGACGGTGCGCAAGTTCCAGGTGGGCTACGAAATGAGCGGCGAACCGCAGCGCGACATCACGCCGGAACAGGCGGCAAGCCGCCTGCGCGAATGCGGCGACAAGCACTACTCGAAGTAAGGATTCTCCAGGGAAGAACGGCCGGTCCCCGATGGCGGCTCGGCGGTTTCCTGAACCATAACTATAACGTCAGACAAGAAGAAAAGGACCCCGACTCATGGACACCCTCCAGATTTTTGAGAAACAGTTCGGCTCGAAACCCCAGGTCTGCGTCCGCGCGCCCGGCCGCGTGAACGTGATCGGCGAGCACATTGACTACAACGGCGGCCACGTGCTGCCGATGGCGATCAGCCGCGCCATCCAGATCGCCGCCACCCCCCGCACGGACGGCCAGTTCCGCCTCTACGCCGCGCAGATGAACGAGCGCTACGAAGGCCCCCTGACCCCGAGCCGGACCCAGGAGCATTTCTGGACGAACTACTTCTTCGGCGTCGTCCACGAATTCATCAAACTCGGTTACCAGGTTCCCGGCGTGGACGCGGTGATTGACGGCAACATCCCACGCGGGTCGGGCCTGTCGAGCAGCGCCGGTTTCGAGGTCGCCACGGGCTGGATGCTTCAGACCCTGCTCGGCACGCAGCTCACGCGCATGGAGATTGCGCTGGCCGGTCAGCGCGCCGAGAACAAGTTCGTCGGCGTCAACTGCGGCATCATGGACCAGGCGATTTCGGCCTGCGGCACGGCCAACCACGCCATGCTGCTCGACTGCAACACGCTCGAGTACTCGCAGGCCCCCCTGGCGTTCCAGGGCAAGGCGGCGATCCTGATCGCGCACAGCGGCGTGCATCGCGGGTTGTCGGCTTCGGCCTACAACCAGCGCCGCGGCAAGTGCGACGCGGCGTTTGAGGTGCTCAAGAAGAATGTCCGCGCCGATCTGCCGTGCCTGTGCGCCGCCACGCAGGCGGAACTCGACGCCTGCGCCGGGCAGATGGACAACGAGATGTATCGCCGCGCGCGCCACGCCATCGGCGAGGAAGCCCGCGTGCAGGAAGCCGTGATCGCTCTGGCCGACGGGAAACTCGATCGCCTTGGCCAGATCCTCAACGAGTCGCACCAGAGCCTGCGCGACGACTATGAGGTGTCGTGCGAGGAACTCGACACGCTCACCGATATGCTGCGCAACCAGCCGGGCGTGTACGGTTCGCGCCTGACGGGCGCGGGTTTCGGCGGTTGCACGGTCTCGCTGGTCGCGACCGACGCGGCGCAGACGGTCATCGAGTACGTGACAAAGAACTTCTACCAGGCGCGCGGCTGCGAACCGATCGTCTTCCTCAGCGACGCCTGCGAGGGCGTGCAGGTGTTGTAAGATTCCTGATCTCCATAAAAATCGGCATCCAAGGGATTGGATCTCGGGGTTAAGTCAAGAATCGAAGAACGATAGAAAAGAACCGTCCGTGTCTGGCCAGAAAAGGTGGACACGGACGGTTCTTTTCGATGGAACGAAGGGTGCTTTCAGGACACGTCCAATAAACCTAAAAACCGCAGTTGACTCTTGCTCTCGTTCTGCAAGTGTAGCAAACTGAGTGCATGAACGAGAAAAATCTCTTCCCAACCCCTCACCCATTGGGTGACTCCAATGCGCCCGAGATCGAATCTCTGGTGGTGGACACTTTTGGCGGCCGGGTCCACGTGGAGTGGGCGCCCCAGGCGGCCGTGACGCCTCTGGGGCAATTGCCGTTCTTCATCGAGTTCCTCAAGACGGCCCATCTTTTTGATGCCTGGGTTCAGGATTGCCCGCTGGAGTACCACAGCCCCAATGCCCCGGCCAAGCGCGACATTCTGGGGACGACTCTGCTGTGTCTGCTGGCGGGTCACACGCGCTACGCTCACATCGCGGCGATTCGGGCCGATGGGGTGAATCCGGAATTGCTCGGCATGTCGAAGGTGGCCAGCGAGGACTCGGTGCGCCGGGCGTTTCAGGCCGTGGATGGGGAGGAGTGCGCGCTCTGGCAAACCCATCACTTGCGGCGCTGTTACGAGGCTTTGTTGTGCGAGCCGTGGATTCTGGATCTCGACACGACCGTCAAGCCGCTCTACGGCCGTCAGGAAGGGGCCGTGAAGGGCTACAACCCGCAGAAACCGGGCCGTCCCTCGCACACGTACCACACCTACTTTCTGGCCAACCTGCGCCTGGTGCTCGACGTCGAGGTGCAGTCGGGCAACCGGACGGCGGCGAAGTACACGAGCCCCTCGTTCTTCTCCTTTCTCGACACCCTGTCCCCCGAACAGCGGCCGGTCTTCGTGCGCGGCGACTGTGCCTTCGGCAACGACGCGGTCATGCGCGAGTGCGAGAAACGGGGACAGCCTTATCTGTTCAAGTTGCGCCAGACTCAGAAAGTACGGGGGCTGATCGAGAAACTCTTCGCGCGCTCCGAGTGGGAGGACGCCGGCCAGGGGTGGGAGGGCGTGGAGTCGAAGTTGCGCCTGAGTGGGTGGGAGCGCGAGCGCAAGGTCGTCGTCCTGCGTCGGCGCCTGAAAGGCGATCTGCTTTTGGCCAACCGTCCACAACCAGGACAGTTGGAACTGGCTTTTGTCGAGACACTCGAGACGGTGGGCCCGTACGAGTACGCCGTACTGGTGACGGACCTCGCGGGCGAAATCCTCACGTTGGCGCAGCACTACCGGGACCGGGCGGACTGCGAGAACGTCTTCGATGAGTTGAAGAACCAGTGGGGCTGGGGCGGGTTCACGAGTCGGGACCAGAAACGCTGCCAGATCATGGCTCGCCACACGGCTCTGGTCTACAACTGGTGGTCGCTGTTCGCGCGCCTGGCCCTGCCCGACAAACACCACGAGGCGCAGACCAGCCGCCCGCTTCTTCTGCACGCCGTGGGCAAGCAGACGCAACACGCCGGTCAGACCACGCTGACCCTGACGAGTCTGCATGCCGAGTCGGCCTCCATCCGCAAAGTTTTGCGCGGTTTGACGGGCTTTTTCCAGCACCTTCGCAAGGCTGCGGAGCAGTTGGATTGGACTGAGCGCTGGCGGCTGATTCTGAGTCGCGCCTTCGTCGTCTTTCTGAAAGGAAGACTCCTCGGCGTACCGGGAAAACCCGCCCTCGGATGCACTTGAGCGACAAACACCGGCGCCCAAGGCCTTTGGGCAGGGTTCAACTGCTGTTTTTAGGATAAAAGAACACCGGCCTCCCGGGCGGCTTGACCCAGGGACTGGTCGAGCGTGGCGAGAGGCAAGCCGAGCCGAAGGGCCAGTTCGAGGTAGGCCGCGTCGTAGGCGGTCAGGTGGTGCGTGCGCCCCAGTTCCAGAATCCTCCTGAAGCCGTGTCGAGTTGTTTCAGAATCCTCCTGGATGGGAAGATCGGAGAGAAAATCCGCCAGACGCTTCATTTCTGTCTGTGTGATGCGTTTGCGACGCTCTGCCGACAACAGAACATTCGCCGCCTCCAACCGCCAAAGCGAGGGCACGATGGCCGCTGTCGTCGCAAGGCGGTCCAGAACCGCCTCGGCGCAGGCGTTTTCCTCATCGGCAAAGCACCAGGACATGGCGACCGAGCAGTCGAGAACAAACGAGGGCTTCATCGGCGGCCTTCTTCGATCAGTTCCCGAATGGAAAGCCCCCGCAGGCGAATGCTCTTACGGAACTCGCGCATCTGGGCAATGGTCTCCGCGGGCGAGCGTTCCGGCGCTCCCTCAGGCGGAACCAGCATGGCCACAGGCACCCCATGACGCGTGATCGTAATCCGTTCGCCCTGAGCGACGCGTTCGATCAGCTGGGACAGATGGGTTTTGGCGTCGTAAGCGCCGACGGTTTGCATGAGACGTCCCCTTTCAAACCAGTCTCAGACTAGTCTAATCTTCCGAAGAGCCGATTGTCCAGACAAATCGTTCCCCTTGGCCATCTCGCATGAAACCGATAGATTGCCCCCCTTTCAAGCATTCAACTTCTGTTGCTTCAACGAGAGACACCTGACGGAAATTTCCACGAAAGTCTTCTGGAGGAACCGGTTCTTTTGGGTTAGGATACTCGCGTCGAATGCCGGATGACAGACAGAGTGTCTGGTCAGTCAAGAGATCCATTCGTGCATTCCGACGGGGAATGGCCGTAAAGTTAAATGCGGCTTGAAAGCCCTGGAAACATTGCGGAAGCGAAAGAGTCTTCTTCAAAATTTACCCATAGATCGCATTGCCCCATGTCCGCACCCGAATTTGTCCACCTCCATGTTCACAGCCAGTACAGCCTGCTGGACGGCGTATCGCGCTTCGGCCAGTTGTTCGAGCAGGTCAAGGAACTCGGCATGAACTCCGTGGCCTTGACCGACCACGGCAACCTGTTCGGGGCGCTGTCGTTTTTCAAGGCCGCCAAGGGGACGGGCGTCAAGCCGATCATCGGGTGCGAAGTCTATCTCTCCCCCACGACGTTCGACGACCGCACCTCCGTCGAGGCGCGCCGCGTCAACCAGCACATGGTCCTGTTGGCGAAGGACTTCGAGGGCTATCTGAACCTGTCTTACCTCGTCTCGCGCGGGTTCATTGACGGGTTCTATTACAAGCCGCGGATAGACAAACACCTCCTGGCCGAGCGCAAGAACGGCCTGATCGCGCTGTCCGGATGCCTCTCCGGCGTGGTGGCCAACTACCTGCGCGACGGGCGCGACAAAGACGCCCTGCAGGCCGCCATGGACTACTCGGACATCATGGGCCCCGAGCATTTCTACCTCGAACTGATGGACCACGGCATTCCCGAGCAGAAGCGCGTCAACCAGCAATTGCTCGAGATTGCCAAACAGACGGGCCTGCCCCTGGTGGCCACGAACGACGCGCACTACCTGCGCGCGCGCGACGCCAAGACGCAGGATCTGCTGATCGCCATCGGAACGGGCAAGACGCTGAACGAGGAAGGCCGCTTCACGTTCGACTCCGAGGAATTCTACCTCAAGTCGCCCGCCGAGATGGCGCAGTTGTTCGGCCACATCCCCGGCGCGATCGAGAACACGGTCCGCATCGCCGAGCGGTGCAATCCGGAAATCAAACTGCACCAGCCGAACCTGATGCCCGAATACATCCCCGACGATGGGGAAACGGCCGAGGATCTTCTGCGGCGGCTGGTGGACCAGGGACTGGTGCGGCGCTACGGCGAGATCACCACGCCCCTGCGCGAGCGCGCGGATTACGAACTGGGCATCATCGTGCGCATGGGGTTCGTGTCGTACTTCCTCGTCGTGTGGGATTTCATCCACTACGCCAAGGAACAAGGCATCGCCGTGGGACCGGGACGCGGGTCGGGCGCCGGCAGCATCGTCGCCTACACGCTCGGGATCACAGACCTCGACCCGCTCGAGAACAAACTCTTCTTCGAGCGGTTCCTGAACCCCGAGCGCGTCAGCATGCCCGACTTCGATATTGACTTCTGCCCGCTGCGCCGCGAGGAGGTCATCGCGTACGTCCGGCGCAAATACGGCGAGGCCAACGTGTCGAACATCATCACGTTCGGCACGATGAAGGCCAAGGCGGCGGTGCGCGACGCCGGGCGCGTGATGAATATCCCCCTGGCCACGGTGGACCGGGTCGCCAAACTGATCCCCGAAGGGCCGAAGGTCACGCTGAAAAAATCCTTCGACGAATCGCCGGGGTTCAAGGAAATTTACGACTCGGACCCGCAGGTCAAGGACATGGTGGACCGCGCGATGCGCATCGAGGGCGCCGTGCGCCAGCCGGGCATGCACGCCGCTGGCGTGGTGGTCTCTCGTGTGCCGCTCATCGAAACGATCCCGCTCTACCGCCAGAGCGGCAAGGGCGAAATCATCACCCAGTACGACATGATCCAGGTCGAGGAACTCGGCCTTCTGAAGATAGACTTTCTGGGCCTGAAAAACCTGACCATCATCGAAGACTGCATCGCGATGATCCGGGAAAATCACGGGGTCGAGATAGATTGGCCCGCCATCGGGCTGGCCGATGAAAAGACCTACGCCCTGTTCCAGCGCGGCGACGGATTCGGCGTGTTCCAGGTGGAATCGTCGGGCATGCGCGAAATGCTCCGCATGGCGCGCCCCACCTGCTTCGAGGACATCGTCGCCCTCATCGCGCTCTACCGCCCCGGCCCGATGGACTACATCCCGCAGTTCTGCAAGCGCAAGCACGGCGAGGAACCCATCTCCTACGCCCACCCCTGGATGGAGGACGCCCTGAAGGAAACCTACGGCGTCATGGTCTATCAGGAACAGGTGATGCAGATCGCCCAGAAACTCGCCGGCTACACGCTCGGCGGCGCCGACCTGCTGCGCCGGGCGATGGGAAAGAAAAAAGTCGAGGAGATGGACAAGCAGCGCAAAACCTTCATCGAAGGGTGCGCGAAGAACGACATCTCCGAGGACCTGGCCAACCAGATTTTCGACGACATCACCAAGTTCGCCGCCTACGCCTTCAACAAGGCCCACGCCGCCGCCTACGCCGTCATCACCTATCGCACCGGCTACCTCAAGGCGCACTACCCGGCGGAGTTCATGGCCTCGCTCCTCACCAACGAAGTGCGCGGGGGCACAAGCGACAAACTCGGCCAGTACATCAGCGTGTCGCGCGAAATGGGACTGCGCGTCCTCCAGCCGGACATCAACCTCTCGCAGGCGTTCTTCTCGGTCGTGGACGGCCACGTCCGCTTCGGCCTGGCGGCCATCAAGAACGTCGGCCTCGGGCCGGTCACGCACATCATCGAGGAGCGCGACCAGGGCGGCCCCTTCACCCACTTCTTCAACTTCTGCGAACGGGTGGACGGCACAAAGGCCGGCTCGCGCGCGATCGAGTGCCTGATCCTCGCGGGCGCGATGGACTCCTTCGAGGGCAACCGGCCCCAATTGCTCCACGTCATGAAGCAGGCGCTCGAAATGGGCGCCGAAACGCGCCGCCAGCGCGAATCGGGACAGACGTCCCTCTTCGACATGATGGGCGGCGAGGCCGCGGCCAACAACGTCAACGAAATCCCCCTGCCGCCTCTGGACGACTGGACCGACCGCGAGAAGTTCAACAAGGAAAAGGAACTGGCGGGCATCTTCCTCTCGGGCCACCCGCTCGACCGTTTCCGCCCCGACATGGCGTCGTTCACCACGGCGACCTCGTCCTCGCTCGCCGAGATGAAACCCAACACGCCCATCGCCATGGTGGGGATGATCGCCTCGGTCAAGGCGATCACCACCAAGAAGGGCGACTCGATGGCGTTCGTCGAACTGGAAGATTTCGAGGGACGGTTCGAGGTGCTCGTGTTCCCCAGCACGTACGAACAGTGCCGGGATCTTCTGGTGGTGGACTCGATGCTCTACATCGAAGGGAAATACAGCAAACGCCCCGAGGACGAATCGGGCAAGGTGCTCGTGGACCGCGCCACCCGTCTCGAGGACCTGCGCCGCACGCGCACGCGCTTTGTGGACATGCTCATCCCGACCGAAGCGCTCACGACCGAGCATCTCGAAACGCTGCGCTCGCTCTTCCGCCGCCACCAGGGCCCGGTCGCCGTGCGCCTGCGCCTGCGTGGCGAAAAAGGCGAGGAAGTCCTCGTCGAAACCGCCGCCCGCTTCAAGATCAACCCCTCGGACAACTTCCTCGCCGAAATCACCCCCCTCGACTTCGTTCAGGACCTGCGCTTCGCCGAGCGGTGAGAAAAGGGGTTTAGGTCAGTCAGCCCAATAATTGTGACCCAATATAACCTGCCAGTATTTCCCGATGATGGTCCAGATTCCTTCTCTCTTCGCGTATGCATTTCGTTCGACTTTGTATTTTCCGGCAGGCAACTCACTGATTGCGAGCGTGTGCTGTTCCCCTGCACAAACAGCAAGAAAACCCGTGTTGGGCTTGGGCGGTGTTGTCTGGCCATAATCCATGTAATTTTCCCCCCAGATAACAATGGAACCGTCCGTCTTGAGAGCCGTCACCCGGTTACCCGTCGCAAATATAGATTTGAAACCGGTATTGGGCGTGGGGATATCCAGGAGTCCGCAATTCTTCTCCCCCCAGGCCACAATCGAACCATCCGTCTTGAGCCCGAAACTGCTATTCCCTGTTGCCGAAATCGCAATAAAATCGGTATTCGGAGAGGGTACGGAGCACTGTCCGTAATCGTTTTTTCCTTTGGTCATAATGGAACCATCTCCCAACAGGAATATCGTATGGTTGAAACCTCTCGCCAAGGCAACAAAGTTTTGATCTCCCATGGAGCGTCTGTTGAAATCTGTACAGGGTTCACCGATCTTTATCCCGGTCCCCCCTGCACTGAGCGCCACATAGTCCCGGTTGGGTTCAGGTTCACCGGGAACAAGGATCAAAAAGCCTTGTCCTCCTCCCCACTTCTCAATGGATCCATCCTCCCGAAGTCCCCAGGAAAAACTGCCTTCGGCGACAATATCCAGATAGCCGGAATTGGGGGACGGAATACGACATTGGCCATATCGATTATCGCCCCAGGCGACAATCGAACCCTCTTCCTTCAAACCCAGACTGAAACCCGAACCTGCCGCAACCGCGACAAAACCTGAGTTTTGTTTTGGGAGAGCACATTCCTTGAAACGGGAGGATAAGTTCTTTTTGATGGTATTCCACTGTCCGCCATCTCGTTGAAAACTGAAATCGCGTCCTCCGTTTCTTCCCCACGCGACAATCGAGCCACTTTTTCGCGTGAAATGCGCCACCACCTTGCTGTTGACCGACGGTTCCATCTTCAGCGGGTTTTCCCGTTCTTTCCCGGCGGGAACATCTCCCGTCCAGTGATCGAATTCGGCTGTCCCATACGGCCTGGCCCACAGAGTCACGGTGGTTCCCTTGGAATATACCGCCGCGTAGGGGGACTTGCAGACATAGCCGTATTGAGGCTCCACGGCCGTGGACAGGGTCGCATCGCCTTTTTTGTACTCGCCGGAAGCCGTGGTCAACTTGTTCCGGGCGAGGGTGACGGACTGGGTGGTGACGCCATACCAGCCCTCCGTATTTTTGAATTCCAGGGTGTGGGTGCCGATCGGGAAGGTGACCGTGTGGCCGCTGCTGTGCCAGATTCCTGGTTTTTCATCGGTCAACCGCCATAGCGCTCCCTCCTCGGTCGCTCGAAAGGGACGGATGTCAACCCGTAGTTCTCCGCTTTCCCGGAAGAGAGCCAGATAATTTCCTGCCTGCGCAATCTGAAGGTACGGGATATTTTGCACAGACTGGCCTCCAAAAAAATTGTTGGTTCCCCAAAAGATCATCCGACCATCCCGTTTCAGTCCGGCACAAAAAGAACCACCGATCACCACGGACCTGAAGTCGGTATTGGGAGCAGGAATCTTTGCAAATTCTTCCCAAACATAACTGGAGGGCCACATATTGATCGAGCCATCGGCTTTGAGACCGGCAATTCTGTTATAGAACACACTGATCGCGATATAGTCGGAATTGGGAGAAGGGGTATATTGCTGTTTGTCGGTAACAGGAGGTCCCCAGGAAACCAGTGTTCCGTCCGCTTTCAATCCCAGATTGAATCCTTGTCCGGCGGCAACCGCAACAAATCCTGTATTGGGGGTCGGTGCCGAACAGAGACTTGTTTTGGCGTTCCCTCTCGGGTTCCGTTCTTCTCCCCATGCAACCACCGAACCATCGCGCTTGAGCCCAAGGCAGTGCTTTTCACACACGCTGACAGCCACAAAGTCACAATTGGGCGCGGGAATCGTTATCTGTTTCTGGGCGGACTTTTTCCCCCACGCCACGATGGACCCATCAGTCTTGAGACCCAAAAAGAAATCGCTGTTTCCCTCACTGCCCCGATATCCCGTGTTGGGTTGGGGCAGTGGAGGCAACTCCGGGCTGGATTTTCCCCAGGACTCCAGTGTTCCATCCGCTTTCAGGCCGACAGAAGGATAGGTTCCCGTCACCGCAAGGAAATCGTTTCTCGGTTCTTGGGGCGCAATTGATACGGGAGACTTATACCCACAAATGATCAGTTGACTGGGAATCTGCTCGAAAGTCGCCGTGAACGTGGCGTCGGCTTGTAAGGTTACGTCGAGGGGGTTGGCGGTCTCCTGGCCCGTCGGGACAGAGCCCTGCCAGCCGGTGAACGTGAACCCCTGCCGGGGCATGGCCCAGAGCCGGACTTTTTCCCCGGCGCCATACAAATCCCGACAGGGCGACTTCATCACATACCCGCGTTCCATGTCCGCACCTGCGGTCAGAGTCCATTTCCCCTCCGGGGACGCACCGCCGGAATCCGGGCCGGTTTGAGCGTTTACGGCTGACAACAGTGAGAGCAGAATAGCCGAAACGAGGACAGCACATCGCCCTGTAGGATTGATCCGATCGCGACACATGAAAAGTCCCTTTCAGAAAAGACCATCAAACCGAAAATGACCACGGAACACACCGAATACACGGAAACCGCTCTTTTCCGTGTATTCAGTATGTTCCGTGGTAGAATGAGCCATCTTGTTCGCGCCCGGTCGTGACCGGGAGATCACGCCTTCAGTCGCGCGACGCCGGTTGCGAGGGCGGCTTCCTTGACGGCGCGGCTCACCTCGGACACGATGCGGTCGTTGAAGACCGTCGGGATGATGCACTCCTCGTCCAGCTCGTCGTCGGCGATCACACCGGCGATGGCGCGGGCGGCGGCCATCTTCATTTCATCGTTGATGGCCGTGGCGCGCACGTCGAGCGCTCCGCGGAAAATGCCCGGGAACCCGAGCACGTTGTTGATCTGGTTCGGGAAGTCGGAACGGCCTGTCCCCATAATGCGGACATAGGGCCGCGCGACCTCGGGACGGATCTCCGGCTCGGGGTTCGACAGCGCAAACACGATTGCGTCGGACGCCATGGTCTTGAGCGCCTCGAGCGGAAACGCGCCGGGGCCGGAAACGCCCAGGTACAGGTCGGCGCCCCGCGCCGCCTCGGCGATACCGCCCTTCAACCCCTCCGGGTTGGTGTGCTCGGCGAACCACTCCTTGGACGCGTTCATGCCGTCCTTACGCCCCTTGTAGATGATCCCCGTGCGGTCGAGCACGGCGATCTGGCGCACGCCGAAGTTGTACATGATCTTGGTACAGGCCATACCGGCGGCGCCCGCGCCGCTCACGACGGCGCGCAGGTTCTCGACCTTCTTCCCCACAATCTTGAGCGCGTTGATGAGCGCGGCCATGAACACGACCGCCGTGCCGTGCTGGTCGTCGTGGAAGACGGGGATGTCGAGTTTCTCGATGAGCCGCTGCTCGATCTCGAAGCAGCGCGGCGCGGAGATGTCCTCGAGGTTGATGCCGCCGAAACCCGGCGCGAGCAGCTCGACTGTCCGCACGATCTCGTCCACATCCTTCGTGGCCAGGCAGATGGGCCACGCGTCCACGCCGCCGAACTTCTTGAAGAGCATCGCCTTGCCCTCCATGACCGGCATGGCCGCCTCGGGGCCGATGTCGCCCAGACCCAGCACGGCCGTCCCGTCGCTGACGACAGCCACGGTGTTTTTCTTGATGGTCAGATCGTGCGCCCGGTCGCGGTCCTCGTGAATGGCCATGCACACGCGCGCCACGCCCGGCGTGTAGGCGATCGAAAGCGCGTCGCGGGTGGTCAGGTTCATCTTGTTCCGGATTTCGATCTTGCCCCCCTGATGGTGCAGAAAAACCTGATCGTGCCACCCCAGAACGACGGTGTTGGGGACAGCCCCGATCGCGCGGATGATTTCCTCGAGGTGGGTGGCGCTGGCGGCCTGAACCGTCAGGTCGCGCACGGTCGATTTGTTGTCGGACTCGACCAGGTCTATGACGCCCATCTGCCCCCCCGCCGCGCCGATGGCCGTGAGCACGGCGGCCAGGCTTCCGGGTTCCTTGACGATTCGGCAGCGCACCTGGGCGCTGTAGCAGGCGGTGGTGGTTTGACGGGTCATCGGTGTGTTTTTCCTTTCGTGATCCCGGAAATATCGTTTTTCCCCGGGAATGCGTCTTTCGTTCCAGCAAAATGGAACGCCCCCGATGGTCGCACAAACGCCCGGGCCTGTCAATTCTGGAGGCACGGACGCCGGGAAGGATTTTCAAGGATATGGGATGTAAACCGGGGAGGAAATTTCGCAGGACTTTTTTCTGCTTTTTTACTGAAATCCGACGAGAAAAGGGATACGATCCGGGGAGAATTCAGGTTGGGTAAGACCGGGATTCATCCTCGATCAGGAAAAATGCGCCAAGTCCACCCGACAGAGGGAACAGTAAGCAGATACGGAAAAGGACGTTTCGGTTTCTTTGCGCCTGCCGGGCGCTTCAAATTCACTTTTTTCACGAAAGGAGGGACCGAGTTTTGAATACGCGAAGGCGGAGAATGCGTTCGATGGTATTCGGAGCCGGGGTGGTGTGTGCGCTTTGGGCGGGATTGTCCGTTCAGGCGCAGATGGACGACGTGACGATGCCGGGAGGCGAGAAGAAGGCGCCCCAGGCCCAACTCACGGAGTCCGAGTTCAAGGAGTGGGCGGCCAAACCCGGCGCCGTAGTGTTCGACCTGCAATACAAGGGACTGACGGAGAAGGAAACCGATCAGGCCAACTCGTTCTGGGGCTATGGCAGCATGGGGAAGGAAACTCCGTTTGTCAAGAGCCTGGAACTGGCGAAAGACAAACATGTTCAGTTCCGTTTCCCCCTGTTGCGCGGTTCGGAAGAGGGCGCCGTCGAGTATGACGGAAAAACGGCCAAGGCGCTCTATCTTGACCTGAATTGCAACGGCAAACTGGACAAAGACGAAAAACTGGAGCCGGTCGAGAAATCAACCGGAATTGACAAAACCGCGTATTTCGTCACGTCCGATTTCACCGCCACCCTGGCCGATGGAAAAAAAGTGCCCTTCCGGGTGATGGCCCAGGTGAACTTCTACAACGATCAGCCCCAGGTGATGTGCGCCCCCTTCTGCTTCTGGGAAGGGAAAGCCAAAATGGGGGACACCGAAACAGCCCTGCGCCTGACGGACGGCGGTTTCGACGGGTCGTTTGTGGACTTCGGCCGAGACTCGATCGCACTGGTCAAGAAAACGGATGACCCGAATCAGAACCGGATGCCGCAAAGCACACTGAGCAGCCTGACCTGTCAGGACAAGACCTTCTACCAGCTGCGCTTCACGGGCGAAGGCACAAAGGAAAAACCCCTGCGCGCGGTGCTCTGTAAGGACAATACGCCCACGGGTAAGATCGAGGTCAAGATGGCCCAGGGGGGTGAAGCCAAGTTGAACAACGCGCGACTGGTCTCTTCCGAGACGTCGTCCATTCTGTTCGACATCAACGGTTCGGATTCCGAGGTGCCGGAGGGGCGCTACAAGATTTCGTCCGGAAATCTGTCGCTCGGACAGAAAAGCCCCGGATCGGTTTCTTTCAGCAAGGGACCGGAGTGCCGCATCGTGGCCGGGCAGACGGCGACAGTCGAACTGGGCCAGCCGAAGTTGAAAGTGGTGGCGGTCGAAGAGTCGAAACGCTACTCGACGATGTCCGGTAACGCCGAAGCCCAAACCTCCTTTCCCGCCGGGACCGATCTGTATCTGGACCTGAAACTGGTGGGCAAACAGGGCGAAGAGTACGGCAGCATTTACGAAATGTCGGAAAAAGGGGGATATGTTCCTCCCCAGAAACCGCACCTCACGATTACCGGGCCGGACGGCAAGGAAGTCGCGTCGTCCGACCTGGAGTTTGGGTGAGGGGGCACCTGCGGGTTTTCGTGGAAAACCCAGAATGTGGCGCCCGGCCAGTACAAGGTCAAAGTGAAACGCAACACCGGCGCTTTCGCCGGAGAAATCGAGACGGAGATGGAGTTGACGATCGCGAAGAAGTAATCGCCACCCGTCCCCGTTTTAAGCGTTGAGTACCCTGCGTCCGGAGATCCCCACAAGGGTCTCCGGACGCATTGTGTATCTTGAAAGCGCCACCTTTCGTGAGGTATCGCGCCGAATAAACGCCTGTGCGGGAAAAGCCCGAAGGGCTTATACATACGATAGCCCAGGGCAGAGCGAAGCGTCGCCCTGGGAACGGACATCTTCCATGATCCAACCCTGCAAGGGTTGAACAAAACAGGGATTTCTTGGGATTTTGTTGTGCCCATTCAGGGCACGGGAAAGAATCACCCCATACCCAGGGCGACGCTTCGCTTTGCCCTGGGCTGCCGTATCTTCATCCCTTTCAGGGATGCTTGTTGAATGAAGGGCGCGTGGTGTCGTGTCATACTTTCGAGATGCGCCCCCGCACGCCTCGTGTTCTTCTCCGACCGGAAACTTGACTTTTTCCTCCCGGATTGGGAGGGTTCTTGTCAGGCGGGGCCATCTGGAAACGGAGGGGCGGTTCCCTTCTCACTCCCCGCGAAAATCCCAGCGACGAGAGAAGAACCATGACGCAAACACCCGAAAGCATCCTCAAGGACTGGATCGCCGCCGTCAACGCGGGCGACGTCGAAGGCCTGCTGGCGCTGTACGACGAGCGAGCCGTCCTGATCCCCACCTTCTCGAACCGCGTCCTGAAAAGCCCGGAACGCATTCGCGACTACTTCGAGAAACTGGCAGGCCGCGACGAACTCAGCGTATCGGTTCACGACAAAACCCTGATTGTCCAACCCCTGCGCGACACGCTCGCCACCATCTCGGGCATCTATTGCTGGCGCTTCGCGGTAGATGAGGAACTCCTCAGCTTCGAAGCGCGATTCAGCTACATCCTCGACCTCGACCTCGACCGGCCGATCCGGCACCACCACTCCTCCCAGATCCCGCGCACGCTCTGAGCCGAGCCGGACTCTGGAAACACTCGCGCGGGCGGCATCACGAGAAAACGAGTGATCGAGCGGTTCACCCGGAAAGCCGCAATTGAAGCGCCAACGGCGTGATTATCATGAAACCGCAGTTGAACGCCTATCGTCCGGTTTTTTCAGGCGGGCGAGGACGCCCGCCCTCCCAGCAAGACCGTTTTTATGCGGAGAAACGGTCGCCTGGGATCGCCAATCTCCTGATTGGCGCGCTCCAATCCCTCACCCAAAAGGTGAGGGGACCAAAACCGTTCTCGCCCCATAACAGAGAAACATAAGACTTGTTTTTTGCCATCAACCTCGGTTTTCAGAATTATACCAGCCTGGGGCAAGCGCAGCGTCGCCCCAGGGATAGTGTCCCTTTTTCTCATAAGGGCCGAAGGCCCGAACTATGAAACGGGGCAAAGCGAGCGATCGCGCGGCTCACCGATACTCGACCTGCTCCTCGGTCGAATAGGTCTTGCGCGTCCCGATGCGCTCGACCCGGATCGGGCAACCCGTGGGAGAATGCGTCCGGTCGGGCCGGTGAACCTTGAGAAAATCGCGCCGCTCGCCGTGGATGCTGTCCGGCGCCAGGCGCTCGATCTGGGCGATGCCGTCCTCGAGGATGGACCGGATGGCCGCGTGCAGTTCCCCCACCTTTGCCTCGGGCAACCGGTCGCACCGCGAACGCGGCGCGATGCGGCACGCCCAGAGAATCTCGTCCGAATAGGCGTTCCCGATCCCGCGCACCAGGCGCTGATCCACCAGAAACTCCTTCACGCACCTGTCCGTCTGTCCCCACAGCCGCTCGCGCAGACTCGCCACATCGAACGCCGCATCCAGCGCATCCGGCGCCACGTCCACAGGCGGGTCGAGCGTGAACGTCGCCCAACTGCGCGGATCGGAAACCACCAGCCACTCTCCGCCCGTGAAGTCCAACTTGTTCCCGTCCCTGTTCCCGTCCCTTAATTTTTCTCCCGGATCGGCCCTCTCCTCACCCTCGAAACCCGACTTGTTCCCATCCCCGAGCGATTCCCCACAACCAAGCCTCTCCCCGCCCGCAAACTCCAACCCCAGGCGCAGGAACCGAATCGCCGACGGGTCCGCCGTCAGATCGAACCGCCCGGTCAGCATCAGGTGGACGGCCAGGCAATGCCCGCTCCGGAACAGAAAATGGCTCTGCTTCCCCGACCGCCGCACCGCCTCCAGCGTGTCCCCCTCGAGCGCCTGCGCAATCTGCGCGTTCGTAAAATTCCGACGCCGCGTCCGCCCGACCCGCACGCCCCCCACCTCCCGCCCCGCCAGCCGCGCATCCAGGTTCCGGCAATAGATTTCAAGATCCGGCAACTCAGGCACCTTCCACCTCCCCGCCAACGCGCTTCCAGGTCGTTCGGTCCCCAGGATTCGACAGATCCCATGAGTCCCACATGTCCTATATACGACTCTCTTGCAGAATCAACACAAGCCGCGACGATTTTTCTGTAACGCAAGAACAATCAACCACAAAACGCAAAGTCGCAAAGACGCAAGGACGCAGAGAGGCGTGAATGGAAAGGGAACGAGGCGCAAATCTCGATAACAAGAGTGGGGGAAACCTCAACGGTCTTTCGAAATACGGAATCTCTGCGACTCTGCGTCTTCGCGCCTTTGCGTTAAATGGGTTTTGGTTGCGGCTCCGCTGCGTCAGGTTCTTATCCGTCTACGTCCTATGGGCCCAGTGGAACCGATTCGTCCTCCCCCCCCCCCTCAGAAAATCGTCAACTGCTCCCCCGTCCCCGCGATGTTTTCCGGGTTTTCCCCCGTCCCCGCGAGCGCCTCCGTCGGGTGGCAGCACCGCGCTCCGGGCAGGTCCGCGTTCTTGCACCGGCACACCACCACCTCGATCCCCCGCTCGCGCGCCAGCGCCTCGAACGCCGCAAGCCGCTCGGACCGGTACGCCGCCGGGGGCAGCCAGATCGTCCCCCCGCCGCAGTAGTTCGTCACCTTGTGCGTGTAGAGCCGCCGCATCGCCCCCGACGACCACCCGTCCAGCCGCAGGTCGTTCGGGAACTGGATCCCCCACCTCAGAAACAGAAACGACGCCACCGCCCGCCGCACCCCCACCCGCGCCAGCGCGTCCGCAAGCGCCTCCAGACTCGCCTCCGTGTCGGTCAGACCCGGCGCCAGCGGGTCCACCCGCGCCTCGCGCGACACCCCCGCCCCGGCCAGCCGCGCCAGGTTGTCCAGCCGCTCGGCCACCGTGGCCGCGCTCGGCTCGATCAACGCCCGCGCCGCGTCCCGCGCCGTCGTGATCCCCACCTGCACGTGGACCCGCCCGGGGTACCGCGCGAACAACGCCACGAACCAATCCGGAATCACCCCCTTGGTCGAGATCAACAAAGCCGTCCCCCGCTCGAGCAACAGCGCCATGATCGCAAAGAGATCCTCCAGCACCCGCTCCGCCGGCACGAACGGCTCGCTCGCCGTGCTGAAATACACCAGCTGCGGCGCCGACCGCGGACGCGCCAGTTCCCCCCGCAACTTCTCCAGCGCGTTGGCGTAATACGCCACCGTCCCCCAACCCGGGTGGTGCGCGTAGCTCTGCGCATAGCAATACCGGCACTCGTTCGGGCACCCAGCCGACAGGTTCAGCGTATGAAACTCCGCCAGACACGGCAACTTCGGATGCGTCAACACCTCCGCCCGCCGCTGCCAGGCCACCACCGAGAGGGGGGCAGGGAAACCTTTCCCTGCCGTGCCCATCGCCTCTTCCGCGACCACACGCACGACCTCGGCTTCCAAGTCCTCCACCATCGCCAACACCTTTCCCGAGCGATCTGTCCTATCACACATTTCCAGAATTCAGCCCCTTTTTACTGTAAAATGAGAATGAAGTGCAACCCTTCTCACAGCAGGGGACACAAAACCTCTTTGCTCTGCAATAGTGTTTCGTACATCATTACATCATGAAGGAATGAAGGAATGGATTGACATGAAAATCGAACTGTGTAAGCCTGATTTGTGAAGGAACCAACAAGAAGTCATAAATTTCAGGTTCCCTCATGGGGGCGGGAGATTCAACGTAATGGGATCCATTGATTTCATAAATGCTATTGAGGCAAGCACAAGCGGTTTTTCATGGATGGAATGGAATTCCACATTATGGAGAGAAATTGCAGCCTGCAATCTCAGACAATCTTTCCTTTCATATCAGAAGAAACATACAAAAACACCCTTGTTACTGAATGGCGATTCAGTGGATGTATTGCGCGAACAGCCGGACAGTTGTGCTGATTGTGCCATGGCATCTCCGCCCTACTGGGAAAAACGTGAGTACGAAAATGGTGGTATAGGCCTGAAAAGGACTATCGGGATTTTTTCAAACACTTGGTTCTCATCTTTTCAGATCTTAAACGAGTTCTAAGCCCGAGGGATCTTTTGGGCTTAATCTCGGTGATATCTATTGTAACAAGGGCTTGCTTGGCGCCATGGCGTGTTACTTTCGAACTTATTGACAATCCAAGGTTGGATTCTAAGAAAGGAGGCAAAAGGTGAAGAAAGTGTTAAAAACAATTGGAATCTTATGTTTGGTGATTGTTGTACTCATAGCCGGATTATTCATAAAGGGTATGATAGATGCGAATAAGCCTTTTCTCAGTGATAACTATCTTGAAAGGTATGTCAGTGATTCTCCTCTGGAAATGAAATACTCCCAAAAAGGAAGATATGAAGTTTCTCAGATAGAATTCAAGTCGGATAACAGCAGCATCAGCAGAATCAGAGTTTGGTATCCGTCTGAACTTGGAAATATTGATAAACTTTATCCAATGATCCTCGTGGTAAACGCAAGTAATACCAGAGCGAAGAACTACATGCCGTTTTTTGAAAGATTGGCATCGTGGGGCTTTATTGTCGTCGGGAATGATGATCCTCAGGCGGGTACAGGAAAAACGGCCTCTGTGACTTTGGATTATATGCTGAATATCGACATGGACAGTGTTTTGTACAATAAGATTGATACGGAGAATATCGGTATTGTTGGTTATTCTCAAGGCGGAGCAGGTGCTTTGGCTAGTGTTACGATGTACGATAACGGAAATATGTACAAAGTAATCTTTACCGGCAGTGCCGCTTATCCGCTTCTGGCAAAAAATATGGGTTGGACTTATGATCCTGTCAAAATCAGTATTCCATATTTTATGACAGCCGGAACAGGTACCTCAGATGATAGGGGAGTGGAAGATACATCTGCTGAATTCGGAGGTGTCGCTCCGCTGTCTTCTCTTGTCGAAATCTATGAAACGATGAGTGATGAAGTGTTTAAAATCAGAGGCCGAGTTGCTGGGGCCGAACATGTAGAAATGCAGATACGGACGGATGGTTATATGACGGCATGGATGTTGTACCATCTGCAGGGCGATGAAGAAGCCGGGACAGTTTTCCTTGGTGAAAGTGCCGAGATTCTACACAATCTCAACTGGCAGGATGTTGAAGAAAACAGATGAAATCGGGACACATGGATGTGCAAGCCGACGAGTCATACAGAATTTCGATGCTATCTCGTTTGAGTTCAGATGCAGATGGAATTGGTATTTGGTCTCGGACTTTAATCTGATGCCTGGGTTGACGTAGAACAAATCGTGCAATCGCTTCAAGCCAAGATCTCCTCGTCAACACTCTTTATTCCGGTCTGAAATATTAATTGCATTCATTGTTCTCATCATAGCCTGCTTCCCGATATGTCTTATTTCAATCGCTTCTATTGCCAAGAATTTCCTCTACCATATCACGACATACCGCCTCGCACCATTCGCGAGAACGCCGGGACCGCCGCAACAGACTCGATCATGCCGCTGCGGCTGTAAACCTTTTGCCTGACAGCCGCCGTAACCGGGTGGGGGCCAAAAACAACCGGGCCGGTACCCGAGGCTGGGAGTTGATCCCCTTTACTCGCAATACCGGCCCGGAAAGAACCTCAAAGCCTGGATGCTTCACTTCAAACGGCTCGGAAGAACGACGCCTTGCGGATGATCGTTCCGTCCATGAAAAAACCGGAATCACAGGATCGACAGGATATTTCTGTTTTCACTTTATCCTGTTGATCCTGTGATCCTGTCGAAGCGTTTTGCTCTTCCCCTCTATTCGTGATACACCGCGTCGAGCCATTCGCTGGGGACGACGGGGCCGTCGCAGCAGACGCGGATCATGCCGCGGCGGCTGGGGACCACGCAGCCCTGGCAGGCGCCCACGCCGCAGCCCATGCGGTTTTCGAGGGAGATCTGCCCCTCGAGGCCGCGCGCGCGCAGGAGGCCCAGCGCGGCGTTCATCATGGGCGCCGGGCCGCAGACGAACACCTGCGCCTCGGGCGTGAGGAACGGCGCGGCGTGTTCGGTCACGTACCCCTTCGCGCCCTCGGAGCCGTCCTCGGTGGTCAGCACGAGCCGGACGGACGGGTGTTGCAACTTCTCCAGAAGCACAAACCCGGCGGCGGTCCGCGCGCCATAGCAGAACGTGATGGGCGCGGGCGCCCCGGCCCCCGAAGCGTGGGGGGCGGCCTCCGCCTGGCGGATCAGCGACTGCGTGAGGTAATAGAGCGGCGCCACGCCGACGCCTCCGGCGATCATGACGGAGGGGCGCGCCGGATCGGCCGTGAAGGTGGAGCCGAGCGGGCCGACGGCGTCGAGCGTGTCGCCCGGCTGGTGGCTCGTGACCAGGCGCGTGCCTTCCCCGACCACCTGCACGAGCAGGTCGAGTTCGCCCGCGTCGGGCCGCGCGTCGCAGATGCTGATGGGGCGGCGCAGCAGGGGCGCGGTGGAGGGGAGCGGCTGGATGTTGAAGAACTGGCCGGGCCGGCAGGCCGCCGCGACATCGCCGGGCAGGTCGAGGGTCATCAGCGCCACGCCGGGCGCGAGAACCTCCGACCGTTTGATTTCGAGTTGTATTTTCTGTTTAACGCTCACGGTGTTTCCTTTCGCGCGGGACGTAACCTATTTTTCTCAAACCACGAAAGACACGAGATTACCTCGCTCAGCGAAACCGCAACCAAAACCAATTTAACGCAAAGGCGCGAAGACGCAGAGACGCAAAGATTCATGGATTTTCAGTTTGCGTCGTCCGCACATTCCATCCCTGTTTTCGGTTCGAGTTTTGAGGTCGCGCCGCCCTCCCCCTCCGGATCCCTCTGCGTCCTTGCGTCTTGGCGTCTTTGCGTTATGTGGTTTTACTCGTTTTGTTTTCTCTGTTCATGAAATCGTCGCGGCTTGCGTAGATTCTGCGAGATCGTAGTTCGAAAAAAGCGGTTTTCGTGTGTTTCGTGTATTTCGTGGTCTTCTTTGGTCTTCTTTCCCCTGCCGTCTCGGCCTTGTTGCTTGTGCCGGTTTGGGGTTCTGCTCAGTCGTTGGTGAACCGCCCGTCGCGGAAGACCACCTTGCCGCCGACGATGGTGGCGCAGGGACGCCCCTTCACCTCGCGTCCCGCGAAGGGACAGTTGCGGCTGCGGCTGAAAAACTTCGACGGGTCAATCACATACTCGGTATCCAGGTCGAGCACGGCAATGTCCGCGTCGGCGCCGATGGCGAGCGATCCCTTGGCCAGGTTGAGAATGCGGGCCGGGGCGGCAGTCAGCACCTCGATGAGCAGTTCGAGGCTGATCTCGCCCTTGAGCACGAGGTCCGTGTAAAGGATCGGGAACGCGGTCTCCATGCCGATGACGCCGTTGGGCGCCGCCGCGAAAACGCAATCCTTCTCCATGTCAGTGTGCGGCGCGTGGTCCGTGGCGATGCAGTCGATCGTGCCGTCGCGCAACCCCTCGAGCACGGCGAGGCGGTCCTCCTCGGACCCGAGCGGCGGGGACATCTTGAAGTTCGGATCGTACCCCTCGAGCGCCTCGTCGGTTAGAGTCAGGTGGTGCGGCGTCGCCTCGGCGGTCACGCGCACCCCCTTGGCCTTGGCCGTGCGGATGTAATCCACCGACCGGGCGTCGGCGACGTGGCAGATGTGAACGTGCCCGCCGGTGTAATCGGCCAGGTCAATGTCGCGCGCCACCTGGCTCGAACTGGCGGCGGCGGGGATGCCCTTCAGCCCCAGTTTCTGCGACAGGGCGCCGGCGCGCATCTGACCGTCCTCGGAAAGATTGATATCCTCGCAGTGGTCGAGCACGGGCACGTTGAACATGCTGGTGTACTCGAGCGCGCGGCGCATGAGTTCGGCGTTCATGATCGGGTGGCCGTCATCGGAGAACCCCACCGCGCCGTAATACACCAGGTCGCCGTACTCGGTAATCTCCTCGCCCTTCTGCCCCTTGGTGACCGCGGCGATGGGGAAGATGTTGACCGCGGCGATCTCGCGCGCCCGCGAGGCCAGGAACTGCAACCCCTGCGCGCTGTCGCACACGGGCGTGGTGTTCGGCATGGGGCACACGGACGTGAACCCGCCCGCCGCCGCCGCGCGCGTGCCGCTGGCGATGCACTCCTTGTCCTCGCGTCCCGGCTCGCGCAGGTGCACGTGCATGTCAATGAACCCCGGCACAACCAGCCGCCCGGCGGCGTCGAGGGTGGTGTCGGCCTGCGCGTCGAGACACGAGCCGATCTGCGCAACCTTGCCGTTGACCACCAGCAGGTCGGCCACTTCGTCGCGGCCACTGGCGGGATCGAGAATGCGTCCGTTTCGAATCAGAAGCGTGGTCATGGTTTTTCCTGGATCTCTTTTCTGTAGTGTCTTGAATGTTCTCTATCTGACAGAATTCAGACGATATTGCCCATCCGACTTTCAAATCTCTTCTTCACTTTCCAAACAAAGCGCCAACGGCGCGATTCATGCGGTTCTTTGCGTCCTTGCGCCTTTGCGTGATCCCTATTCCCCCTCGCCCACGGAAGGGGCGGGGCCGCGCGCGCCCGACAGGAGGTAGAGCACCGCCATGCGGACCGCCACGCCGTTCGTCACCTGTTCGTTGATGACCGAATGGGGGCCGTCGGCCACCTCCTGCGAAATCTCGACGCCCCGGTTGATCGGGCCCGGGTGCATGATCAGAACGTCAGGTTTGGCGTGCGCCAGGCGCGGCTCGTTGATCTGGTACAGGAGCCGGTACTCGCGAATCGAGGGAAACAGGTTGCGCTGCTGGCGTTCGAGTTGGATGCGCAAGAGGTTGATCACGTCGGCGTCGCGCACGGCCTCCTCACGGTCGTACGAGATGCGCACGCCGGGGATCTTCCCGAACGAGTCGGGAATCAAAGTCTTGGGACCGCACAACACCACCTGAGCGCCCAGTTTGGTCAACGCCCAGATGTTCGAACGCGCCACACGGCTGTGGAGGATGTCACCGAGAATCACGACCTTGAGGCCCTCGAAACGGCCCTTTTTCTCAAGAATGGTGTAGGCGTCGAGCAGCCCCTGGGTCGGGTGCTCGTGCGTGCCGTCACCGGCGTTGAGAACCGCCGAGTTGATGCGCTGGCTCAGATACCAGGGCGAACCGGAGCAGTTGTGGCGCATGATGACGAAGTCCGCCCCCATCGCCTCGATAGTGCGAACCGTGTCGAGCAGGGTTTCCCCCTTCGAGACGCTGCTGGTCGAGACGGCGAAATTGACCACATCGGCGCTGAGTCGCTTGGCCGCCAGTTCGAAACTGGTCCGGGTCCGGGTGCTGTTCTCAAAGAAGAGATTCACAACGGTCTTGCCCCGCAGGGTGGGCACTTTCTTGACCGAGCGGGTGAAAATCTCCTTGAACCCCCGGGTCGTCTCCAGAATGAGTCGGATTTCCTCCACCGAGAGTTCCTCGAGTCCGAGCAGGTGCTTGCGCTGGAACGGTTTTTCGATCGTGGTTTCGCTTTTGGGCGTGGTGGTCATCGGACTGAGTTCCCCCCTCTTATCGTGAAACGGCGCACCCGGGGCGCGCAGGCGATAGATTCCGTATTTTCCGCGTTTGCGGGTGGTTTGTCGGACGGTCCGACAATCGCATGGACAAAAAAAACACCGCTGCCAGAGCGGTGTAAGAAAACACTTATTCGGAAGGCCCGTTGCCAGGCTTCAGCACCCAGACCCCTATGGACTCGCCCTCCTCGCCAAAACGCACATCAATTCGCTCGCCGGGCGCGGTTTGGACAGCCAGACCCGTGATGTCGGGACTGATCGGCAGTTCGCGCAACCCCCGGTCCACGAGCACGACCAGGCGCACGGCGCTCGGGCGGCCATAATCCATGATCTCATCGAGCGCGCACCGAACGGTCCGCCCGGTGTAGAGCACATCGTCCACCAGCACGACGACCCGGTCCTCCATATCGAAATCCAACTGGGTCGAGCGCACGATGGGTTGCGCGGCCAGTTGCGCCAGATCGTCGCGATAAAGGGTGATATCCAGAATGCCGAGGGGAACCTGCCAGCCATGCCGACTTTCCAGGAGCGCCCGCATCCGCTGGGCCAGAGTAACGCCGTGCGTCCGGATCCCAATCAGGACCAGACTTTCGGGGGAATCCACCAGAGCCACGACCGACTCGGTCATCTGTTGGATCGTGTCATCCATTCCCGCGGCTGTCAGAAGTTCTGTAACATGTTCCATGGCTATTCCCGCCCCGCCGTGATATTGGGGAGTATCTTACGACGCGGCGGGAATGCGTTCAAGTCTTCTGTTGGAGTTTTTTTGGGGGTTCCCGGAAACAGAAAAACCGGGGACCAAAAACACGTGGAACATTCATCTTAGAGAAGATGCTTCCATTTCCCGGAGGGAATCCGCCTAGGAACTCTTCATTGACTACAGACAAGGAAGGCGGTTTTGAGGTGGCATGGGCGTCTCGCCCATGAAGAGACTCCGGAAGAAAAGTCTCGAAATTCCCGGCCCTGCCGACGAGAACGTCGGCCCTTCACGGGCGGGACGCCCGTGCCACCTCCGGGTCATCCCCCCTAAACGACAACCACACAATTCGTCGGACAATGATGAGTTCCTGGGAATCCGCCACTTTTCCGTGTCACCACTTTTCCGTTGCGAAAGGGAGATTTCCGTGCATAATTATGATTCCTGTAGCCGTCCCTGTCCCTTCGGGGAGCGCCCGATCCGCGGTTTGTGGCGCGGAGGCGGGGGCTTCAGGGACATTTGTGCGTGTCGTGGAGAGAGCCAGACGTGCCCGCTTCAGACAACATCGCTGAGAATCAAGTGGCCTCGTTGGGCCGGGTGACCCTCCAGGTCATTCGCGAAATGGGGCGTATTGGGCTTTTTTTTGTCAATTCCCTTTTAAAAACGCTTCTCCCCCCCTACAGTCTCAAGCGTCTTCTTGAACAAATCCACTTCATCGGCATGAAATCGCTCTTTGTGGTGAGCCTCACCGGACTTTTCACGGGCATGGTGCTCGGGTTGCATGGATATTACACCCTGTCGCGTGTCGGGTCGGAGGGGCTGTTGGGCGCCGGCGTGGCGCTGACCCTGATCCGCGAACTGGGACCGGTACTTGCGGCTCTGATGCTGACCGGCCGCGCCGGATCCTCCATCGCCGCCGAGATCGGCATTATGCGCATTTCCGAGCAGATTGATGCGCTCGACACCATGAACATTGATCCCGTCCGCTTTCTGGTGGCGCCGCGGGTGGCCGCCTCGATCATCTGTTTCCCCTTGCTGGCGGCGGTCTTCGACGTCATCGGCATCATCGGCGGATACCTGACCGGGGTGTGCCTGTTGGGAGTGAATTCGGGGATCTATATCGGCAAAATGGAAGAGTTCGTCGATATAAGGGATGTGCGGGAAGGCTTCATCAAGGCGCTTGTTTTCTCTCTGATCGTCTCAATTGTCTGTTGTTACCAAGGCTATACGACGCACAAACGCAAAGGGGGATTCGGCGCGCGGGGCGTCGGTGAGTCCACCACAACGGCGGTCGTGATGTCCAGCGTCTTGATTCTCATTGTGGACTACGTGGTGGGGACGTTCCTGTTGTGAGCGATGTTCAGCATCCAGAATCCCTGATTCAATTCCACTCGGTGCGCAAGGCATTTGGCGACCAGACCGTGTTGGACGGAGTGAATCTGACGATCGAACGGGGCATGGTCACCACCATCATCGGACGCAGCGGCGTGGGCAAGAGCGTGCTGCTCAAGCACGTGGTCGGCCTGCTGAGACCGGACGGAGGCGAAATCCTCTACCGGGGCGAAAACCTGTTGACCCTGAGCCGCTCGGCGCGCCGCGCGCTCAAAAGCAAGATCAGCTACATGTTCCAGAACATGGCGCTGTTCGATTCGATGACGGTCTTCGAGAATATCGCGCTGCCGCTCGAGGAAAAAACGAAACTTTCGAAGGCGGAAATCCGCAAACGGGTACTGGCCCGCATCGCGCAGCTGGACTTGGGCGATTTTCCGGACAAGTACCCGGCGCAGCTCTCGGGCGGCATGCGCAAGCGTGTGGCCCTGGCGCGCGCGCTGATCACCGAACCGGAAATCATCCTGTTCGACGAACCCACGACGGGCCTTGACCCGATCCGCAAGAACGCGGTCTTCAGCATGATCGCCCGTTACCAGCGCGAGTTCGGTTTCACGGCCGTGGTCGTCAGCCACGACATCCCGGACGTGTTCCAGATCTCCCAGAAGGTGGCCATGCTCGAGGAGGGGCGCATCATCTTCGATGGCACGCGCGAGGAGATTCTGGCGAGCCGTGACCCCCTGGTGCGACAATTTATTACAGGACAAGAGAACCCGGAGACGCCGATGGTGTCGAATATCCCGGAGGAGGACGCGAAGCAACCATGAAAAAAACCACGGTGGAAATGTCCGTCGGCCTGTTCGTGCTCTTGGGCCTGGTTTGCGTGGGTTACCTGACCATCAAACTGGGCAAGATGGAACTGATGGGCGACAACTACTACCGCTTGACGGCGCGCTTCACCACCATTTCGGGCCTGAAACAGGGTGCCACGGTCGAAATGGCGGGGGTGCAGGTCGGCCAGGTCGAAAAGATTCAACTGGACCGCGAAAAGTACGAGGCCGTCGTGGTGCTCAAGATCGAAAAAAAGGTGCCCGTGTTTGCCGACGCAATCGCCTCGGTGAAAACCAGCGGACTGATCGGCGACAAGTATGTCAGCATCTCGCCCGGCGGAGCGGATGACGCCCTGGCGGATGGCGGAACGATCACGGAAACGGAATCGGCTATTGATCTCGAAAAGCTTCTCAGCCAATATGCGTTTGGCAAAGTTTAATTCTGCGGTACGAAGGAACAAGGAAAAATGAAAAAGACCCGTGTTTTCTCAGCGATTCTGATGGGTGTGGTGGTGGCGATAGCCTTGAGTTTTATGGCCCGCGCCGCCGAGACTCAGGAAAAAGTCACTCTGCGGATTCAAGCCGCCGGCGCGCCGCGCTTCGAGAAGGCGGACGTGCAAGCCCGGGGCGGAGCGCTCTATGTTCACCTGAAAACCGTCGAACCCCTCCTGGTCCAGGGGCTTTCCATCATGGAAGGCCAGTCGTTTGTCAGCAAACTGGCCGTGGACACCGCCGCGCCGCGCCAGGCCGGTGAAACCGTTCTGTGCCTGACCCCGGCGGTCGCGTTTCAGGTGATGAGCACCTCGGTGACCCCGGAACAAGGCGCGCTGGACGTCACCCTGATGGTTCAGACACTCGCCGCTGGGGGCCAGAACGCGTTGCTCCCGCCCGCTCTGGCGCCGAAAGAGGCGGCTCCCCAGGGCGCCGCGACACCTCCCTCCACCGCGCCCGCAGTCGTGGCGGCCACTCCGGTGGCGCCCGCAGTGGCTCAACCGGTAACGCCCGCCGCAGACCCGGAGGAGGAAGAGGACAAGAACGCCATTGACGAAAAGGAACTGATCCAGCGTCCGGCCCAGGAACACGCCGCGTCGAAAATGGTGGGCGACACCATCGTCAAGGTGTTGCGCATCCTCAAAAAAGAAGACTATCGCGACGAAGCCAAACGGCCTCCGCTGCGCGACAAGATCCGCCTGACGATCCTCAAGAACGTGGATATGGAGCGGGTGTGCAATCTGGTGCTGGCGGCGAACGCCAAGAAGTTTTCCGAGCCGGAGTTCAAGCAGTTCCAGGACGCGTTCTCGCACCTGCTGTTTTCGACCTACATCACACACATGGAGAAATACTCCGGGGAAAAAGTCATCATTCAGAACACGCAGGAAGCGGAAGGGTCGCAAGCGCGGGTGCGCGTGATGACCAAGACCGTTTCGCCCTCAGACAACAAGGAAATCCCCATCGAGTACAGCCTGCTGAAAAGCGGCGAAACCTGGAAACTTTACGACGTGCGGATTGAAGGCATGAGCCTGGTCCAGAATTACCGCACGCAGTTCCAGGAAATCCTGGCCAAGAGCGCCCCCGCCGAGTTGATCGAACGCGTCGAGGAAAAGAGCCTCAACAATGATCCGAAGAAATGACATCTGGGTGCGGGGCCTCCTGCTGGCCCTGATTTCCTGGACGTTTATCGCCTGTTCGCACAACGACTCATCGGTCCCGGTGGCCGCCGAAACGGAACGTTCGGCCGCCGGGACAGCCGTCGCATCCGGCGCCGGACAAGACCGGACGCTGGATGAGGAACTGGCCGCCGAGTATGGCAACACGCCGCAGGAAAACTCACTGGATCGGGAACTGGAAAAGGAATACGAGACGGCTGGCCAGGCCGCCCAAAACGGCGCCCTGAAGGATGAATACGACACCGAGTCCGAACAGGCCCACCTCGCCGACCCGCTCAAGTACTGGAACGTCGCCTGGTTCCACTTCAACGACAAACTCTACTTCTGGGTCATCAAGCCGGTTTCCAAGGGATATGGCGCAGTGGTTCCCCGGAAAGCGCGCGAGTGCATCGGAAACTTTCTGGTGAATTTGCAGTTCCCCTCTCGCTTCCTCAACACCTTCCTCCAGGCCCGCCCGCACCATTCGGCGGTTGAGACGGGACGCTTCATCGTCAATACCACCTGGGGTTTTCTCGGTTTCTGGGATCCCGCCTCGACAAAGCTGCACTGGCGGCGCTATGACGAAGACTTCGACCAGACGCTGGGAACCTGGAAGATCGGACAGGGGTGTTACCTCGTCTGGCCCTTCTTCGGTCCATCGTCCCCCCGTGGCACAATCGGCCTGGCCGTAGAATCCGCCCTGAACCCCGTGCCGGGTGGCAGTGTCGTGCGGGTCGTCAACGACGTGTCGCTCGACCGCTATTCCTACGAACAGTTGATCAATATCTCTGTAGATCCCTACGTTGCCGTCCGCGACGCCTATGTCCAGAACCGCCGGGAACTGATCAACGAACGGCGCTAGTGGAAAACCCGCCCGGAAGAACGCAGACGCCACGCGAACCTCCGGAAAATTCTCTGGAACCCGCCCGCCGGGGTTGTCATCGCCCCCTATCAATTAGAAATTCTTCATGATCCGTTAACTCATCCCCACTTTCGGAGTATCCCCTTCTATGGGCCGATTCATGATGATCTTTCTCACGGTGTACAGCCTTCTGCACGTGTACCTTATCTGGCACGTATGGCGGGCCTTTCCCCGCTCGAAGCGCGTGCTGGCAGGCATCCTCGTCTGGTGCGCGCTCCAGATTGTGCTGCCGTTCATTGCGCGCGGGTTCGACATCGTCATCCTCGAAAGAATCGCCTTCACCTGGTCCGTGTGGATTTTCTGGTTCTTTGCGTTCGGCGTCCTGCTCGACCTCTGGAACCTGGTGCTTCGACTGGGGTACTCGCTGTCGAGCCGACTAAGAAAAAACCGAAACACCGAGTCTCCTCCCCCGAACCCCCTCCCCGCCACCCTCTCGCCCCGTGCCGCCCTCATCACCTGCGCGACCCTGGTCGTGTGCGGCACCGTCTGGGGCTTCATCGAGGCGGCCTCGATTCAGGTGGAAACGCTCACGATCCGCGTGCCCCAATTTCCAAAGGAAAAAAGTCCCCTCCGCATCGTGCAGATCAGCGATCTGCACCTGGGCGGTTCCACCCCCACGAGCCGGGTCGAGGACATTGTCCGCATCGTCCGGGAACTCAAGCCCGACCTCCTGGTCAGCACCGGCGACATGGTGGATGGTCACGTCTCCACCCTCTCGCACGAGGCCGAACTGCTCGCCACGCTCGAAGCGCCCCTGGGCAAACTCGCCGTCACCGGAAATCACGACGCCTACTCGGAAATTGACCACGCAAACTCATTCCACAAGGAGGCCGGGTTCCGCCTCCTCCACGGAGAGGAAACGTTTCTCCTCGACGGCGCCCTGCGCGTCGTGGGCGTGGACGACCTGACCCTGCGCCGGAGCATGCGGAATTACTTGTACCCCCGAGACGCGCTTCCCCGCGAGAAATCGCCCGGCGAAACCGTCCTCCTTCTCGCGCACCGCCCCTTTGTCGAGCCGGACACCCTGGGCCGCTTCGACCTCCAACTCTCCGGCCACACCCACCTGGGCCAGGTCTTCCCCTTCCGCTGGGTCGTGCGGCTCCAATACAAGTACCTGGCCGGCCTCTACGAATTCCCCCACGGCAGCCACCTCTACGTCAACCGCGGCACCGGCACCTGGGGCACCCCCCTCCGAGTCCTCGCCCCCCCGGAAATCACCCTCATCACGCTCGAAGCGGGGGAATAAACTGACTTTTTTCGTGTTTTTCGCGCTTTTCGCGGTTGAATAAGGTGGTTTTCGTTGTGCTTGAAATAGCTGCGGCTTGCGTAGATTCTGCGAGACCGTGGTACGAAGACCGCTTTCTTTCGTGCCGCGGTCTCCAGAAATCAACCCAGACCTCGGCGATGTTTACCGCAAAAAAAAGAAAGGGGCACAAGGCCCCTTTATCCAGAAACGCGTTCTTTGGCTCGACAGATTCCCCACAGCGCCACACGGCCGCCTGTCCCCGGCGCTCAGGCGTACCCGACCCAGGCGTCGAAGACCTGTCCCCGCTGGCCGTTTGAGCGCACGTAGGCGGAGCGCTCGGCCAGGGAGTTGCCGCGGGTGTCGTCCACGCGATTTCCTGTCAGGTAGCGCAGGTCTATCGCCTCGATCCCCTGATCGGTCAGGGAGGACCACTCGCTTCGGCCCACCTGATTGTCGCCGTTGCGGTCGTAGAGCAGACGCAGGCGCTCGAACACCGAGTCGGTGCGGTCAATCAGGCCGTCGCGGTTGTCGTCGAACCGGGCCAGTTCCTCGAAGCCGTTGCGCGCGCCGTGCTGGTCGCCGAAGAGTTCCCGCCCGTCGTCAATCGCTCCGTTTCCGTCGCGGTCCAACGCCAGATAGGCGTCGTTGCCCCGAACAAACGCCGTCCGGTCCGTCTTGCCGTCGGCGTTGATGTCGAAGGCCTCGCCGTCGAAAGCGGATGAGAGTTGCACGCCATCGTCCCCGAGGTCCAGCACCAGCGGGTCGCTCTGCTGAAGTTGCCCCTGGGCCAGAACGCCGGTGAACTCGACATGGAGACTGACACGCTGGTACTGCTCGAGTCGGGTGGTCTGGACCTGAATCCCCTGATCGCGCAGTTCCGCAAGCGTCGTCTCGGTGACGGAACTCATCTCCATCTCGAAATCCAATTCGAAATGAACCACCTGGGCGCTGACCTGCTGACTGCCGCTCGTCTGGGCGGTCTGGGCCGGTTGGGCAACCTGACTCAGGTCGGGTGTGGAAGCGGCCTGGGCACCGGTGAGATTCGCGAGCGAATCCAGAGCGTCCGCCACCTTCTCGAGCAGTTGTTCGGCGTTTTCCGGGTCCAGCGTGGCCAGAGCGCGCAACAACACGGCCAGATCGCCTCCGAGAATCGGGTCCAGTGACATCAACTTGTCGAACCCTTTGTCGAGCCGGTTCATCAGGTTGTTGATCCGTCCCCCGCCGATCCCACCCCCCAACCCCAGCGACCGGGAGTTGGCAAAGGCCGACCGGGCCGAGAAATCCCCCAGACCGGAACGGATGCCCCGCCCCCCGAACCCATTCCCCGGGCGAAGCGAAGTCGCGGAGCCGGAACGTCCGGCCCCCATCTGGTCGAGGACGGCGTACAGATCGGCCAAACCCCGTGGCAAGGCGGGAGCGGCCTCGCGCCCCGGGTCGAGCGTGACCACGTCCGCTTGATTGGAAACGGGAGTGGCGCCGTCTTTGTCCGCCCCGGCCGGGGCGGGTTCCTGCGTTGTTGTGCGTTCCTGGGAAGAAAAAAGAGACACCGATGGGCCGGTAAGGCCCTCAAGCAGATCACTCATGGTTCGCACCTCCTCCTTGAGGTTTAACCCACGCTGTACGACGGAAGCGTCCATGCTCCCGTTTCAGGTATCGGCAGGGGGGCGGCTTAACTTGAGCTCCTTTTTTGAGTATCTTTTCCAGACCCCCATCCTCGGCCAGAGAAAGAATCGGGATACAGGAAAAGGGCCGGATCGAGAACTCTCTCGATCCGGCCCTTCCTGTTCTATCTATGTTGACGCAAAATCGCGGTTTCAAGACCGAAAAAATGAACACCCCCTGGGTAAAAAAGGGCGCCGCGTTGACGAACAACCGATCAACGCGGCAAGGAGGGTTTTGGGTAGGAAAATGGCTGTTCTCTTGGGTTTTGGTTGGTATCCAGCTTTTGGGGCGGGAAGTTTACTTTGTGTTCCTTTCGGTTGCTTTTAGATGCAACTCGCTTTCAACTTCGATCTGCTTATATGCAGAATCCGGGCCAACTTTTTCGACAAACCCTGGGCAAAAACATAGAAGACTGATATAATTAAAAATACAGATTTTCTAAATCTCAATCCAAGGTCAGAATCGGAATGAAACAACCTCGAAATCGAGATCTCACGGCTCAAAGTGTCCAATCCATTGTCCCCGGAAAACGCCGAAAGTGCCATTTCGCACCCCGAACAAACCAAAAGGTACACCGGATTACGACACGCAGAATACTGATTAAAGACAGGTTAAATAGAACGCGTCCAAGCGAAGTCCTCCGATTTAGACAGATGTTCATTCATTTAGACACACGTACAATGAAATGGACACATTCGACCGAGCCTGATCTCCCCGCCCGTCCGGGGCCGGATGCCTCTCTCCAAATGCAGTGGTCTGTTGCTTTCGCCAGCCTCAATGGGGTAGATTGGAGTGAATTCCCCGACGCGCGAAAAGGAGAAACGGAACATGCGGAAACGATTGAATCCATTGAGAGATTGCCGGACTTTCGTTTACTCTTGCCGAGTTCTCATTCTCTTCGGCCTATTGTTTTTCCTGCCGGGAGCGGACGGAACGACGATGCCGCGCACGGAGCAGACGTCCGCCTCGCTCGAATGGATCGGGGTGTCCCCGGATGGGAAGGGGTTTGTGCGGACGCAGTCGGGAAAGGCGTTTGTGCCGTGGGGGTTCAATTACGACCATGACGAGAACCAGCGGCTGATTGAAGATTACTGGGGCGCGGAGTGGGCGAAGGTGGAGGCGGACTTCGGTGAGATGCGGGACCTGGGCGCGAACGTGGTGCGGGTCCACCTCCAGACCGGGCGGTTCCTGAAGTCGGCCACGGAGCCGAACGAAGAGTCGCTCGAGCGGTTGGAGCGGCTCGTGCGGCTGGCCGAGCGGACGGGGCTTTATCTGGACCTGACGGGGTTGGGTTGTTACCACGCGGCGGACGTGCCCGCGTGGTACGACGCGCTGGGGGAACGGGAGCGGTGGGCGGCGCAGGCGCGCTTCTGGGAGGCGGTGGCGCGGGTCTGCGCGTCGAGTCCGGCGGTGTTCTGTTACGACCTGATGAACGAGCCGGTGGCGCCCGGAGGGAAACAGGAGAACTGGCTCGGGCCGCCATTTGCGGGGAAGTGTTTCGTGCAGTTCATCACGCGGGACCTGGCGGGGCGCGAGCGGCCAGATGTGACCCGGCAGTGGGTCGAACAACTGACGGCTGCGATCCGGCGGGTGGACTCGCGCCACCTGGTGACGGTCGGGCTGGTGCCGTGGAGTCTGGAGCGTCCGGGTCTGACGTCAGGCTTCGTGCCGAGCCGGGTCGCCGGGCCGCTGGATTTCGTGGCGGTGCATCTGTACCCGGAGTCGGGGAAAGTGGACGAAGCGCTGAAGATACTCGAAGGGTTCTCAATCGGAAAGCCGGTAGTCGTGGAGGAGATGTTTCCGCTGAGTTGTTCCGCCGAGGAGCTGGAGCAGTTCATCCGGCGTTCGCGTCCGACCGCGTCGGGGTGGATCGGTTTTTACTGGGGGCAGACGGCGGAGTCGCTGTGTCAGGCGAAGACGATTCCGGCGGCGCTGACGCTCGGGTGGCTGGAGGTGTTCGGGAAGATGCGGCCGGAGATGGCGCCGTGATCTGAGGCGCTCAGGGCCTGCCGGTCAACAGTCCTCCAAGAAAATAACCGAACCCCAGAATCGTGTCGCAATGGGGGCACGAATACAGGACTTCCTTTTTAAGGAACCCCTTCACTTGTCGGTTGACCTCGTTCTTTCTGTCGTATCCGTCTGACTCCAGGGTGACTTCATTCTGACAATAGGGACATTTGGCCATGATCGCGCTCCCTTCCTACTGGTTGAAAACCGGTTCTTAAAATGGCTTGCCGCATTCCTGGCAGAACTTCGAGTCCTCTTCGTTGAGTTTGCCGCAGGCGGGGCACTTGACCATAACGACCCGCTGGGGGGCGCCGCCCAGGTGGACGTCAGCCTCGTCGAGGGCGTCCTTGACCATCCCGCCCGCCATGCGGCTGTAGGGTTCGAGTTCCTGGCGCGCTTTCTCGGGGTCCAGCACTACGCCCGATCCGGCCAGTCCGGCGGCGCCGATGCCTCGGATAATCCCACCTGCAATCAAAAGGCCCATACCGCCAAAAGCCCGGAGCGCCATGGAACGTCCCCGCTCCTCAAAGTTACTGAAGTCTCCGAAATGAATTGCGGCGGAGATGAAAACGGAAAAAAATGACAAACCTCCAATAACCATAAGGACCGCGCCGAGGTAATAGGCCGTTTTCCGTCCCTCTGAAATCTGTTTCGACATGCTGCGCTCTTTTCCGAATCAAGAGATTGTCCCACAGAAGATGCGGGATGGAATTCCTGTCCCTTCATAGAACCTCTTTTGTTTTCCCGCGTCAAGACTATTCCCTGTGCCGGGACGATCTTGGGTTGACTTTCCGGGGGTTGTGGGGAAAAGTTGGACGATCTTGTCACGCGGTCTGGCGGGGCGTGTCTCCGCAATCGAAAATCGAACGAGAGGGGATTTTCCTGATGAAATTCAGAACGGTTCTGTGGGCAATCTTGTACGCGCTTATTCTGTTGGCTCCGGTGTCGGCGGCGGACGACATGAAACTGGTGTGGTCGGACGAGTTCGACAAGGCGGGACTGCCCGACCCGGCAAAGTGGGGCTATGAGGTGGGGATGATCCGCAACCACGAGTTGCAACACTACACGAAGGAGCGCCACGAGAACGCGCGGGTGGAGGACGGGAATCTGGTGATCGAGGGACGCAAGGAGCCGTTCGAGAAGGCGCAGTACACGGCTGCGAGCCTGCGGACGAAGGGGAAGGCGGCGTGGACGAATGGGCGCATCGAAGTGCGGGCGAAGCTGCCCACGGGGCGAGGGACCTGGCCCGCGATCTGGTTGCTGGGCGAGGACAAGGACCACCGGGGCTGGCCCGCCTGCGGCGAGATCGACATCATGGAAAACGTGGGGTTCGAGCCGGATGTGATCAACGCCAACATCCATACAAAACTCTACAACCATGTGAAAAAGACCGGCAAAGGGAGCAAGATCACCATTGCGAAACCGTATGCGGATTTCCACGTCTATAAACTCGACTGGACGAACGAACAGATGGATTTTTACGTGGACGATCAGAAATACTTCACCTACAAGAACGACGGAGCGGGGCGCGACAGTTGGCCGTTCGATCAGCCGCACTACCTGATTCTGAATCTGGCGCTCGGCGGCGACTGGGGCGGCCAGAAGGGGGTGGACGACAGCATTTTCCCGCAAAAGTATTACATTGACTACGTGCGGGTTTATCAGAAGGCGGATGCAGCCACGGCCAAGCCGGAAGAGAAGAAGGCTGAAGAGAAGAAATAGCGGGACAGGGACGGATTTGCAGAGGAAATGCCGGCAGGGGCGGGTCTGAAACCCGCCCCTGCTTTTTGTTGGGAGTGTTGCCTGTCACCATCTCGTTTGCGCCTCAGGCCACGGCGTTTTTCCAGACGTAGATGGCGTCTTTGCAGACGATCTTCTGGTCGTAGTAGCGCTGGACGCGGATCATGGCGCCTTTTCGGGTGTCGTCGCGCCAGGTCTCGACACTGCGTCCGTGGATCGAGCCGGGGGCATTGTTCCAGGAGAACGTGAGGGCGAAGGCGAGGGTCTTGAGTCCGGCGCGGGGCGGGATGTAGGCCAGGAAAGCGTGCTTGCCCCAGACGTAAGCCATCGAGGCGCTCTGGCCGGGCCGGGCGGTGTTCTGGACCGCGCGTGGAACCAGAACGCGCTCGACGTCGAAAATCTGGGCCAGGATGTCCGTCGTGGGGACGCCGCTGTGGGTGTACTGGAGGTTGGACAGGATGGCGGGGTGGGTGCGGAGTTTGACAAAGACGTCGTAGGGAAGCACCAGGGTATTGGGGACAGACTGACACGCCTCGATGATGTCGGCGCGGGCGGCTTCGATATCGCTGATCGGGGCGCTGTTGGTGTCGCTCCACATCTGGACGCCCGAAAGGGTCCGTCCCGGCAGGGTGGCGGTGTTTTGAATGAGACCGGCGAGTTCAATCTCTTTATTCAGGCCGATCTTTTCACTCAGGAATTCGACTCGGTCAATGTCCGGTTGGATGGCCGGGTCGGCATTGGCGCGCTCTTCGTCGGGCACGATCGAGGTCAGGGCGTGGTCGTTGCAATAGTAGGAGTCGGTCGAGAGGGCGAAGTCCACCTCGTTGGCGGCTGCGCCAGGCGCGCGGTGGTCGGGGGTGGAACGAAACGACTCTCGGTCGGAGTCCACGATGAAGTACTTGTCCTGCTGCTTGCGGACGGGGACTGGCGGCGCAAGGGTATCGGCGATGAAAGCCGGATTTTTGTACGCGACGCTGATGTTGGTCAACGCCATACTGGCGTGAACCTGGGAGATTTCAGGCATGAATGGAGTTCCTTTCTCGAGAGGGAGTGAAAGCGGATCGAAGAGATGGTCTCGGTTTTTCGGTTACTTTACGAGGTGGCGACGGCGCGTTCGTGGAGACAGATGAAGACTTCGATGATGTCGCCCGCGGCGGTGGCGGCTGTTTCGGCGAAACCGAGACAGTTGGCCTTCCCGCTGGCATGGGGACCGACCGTTTGAACACGGCCCGTGGCTCCGGCGATGTTGACGGGCGCTCCGAGCGCGATAGCGCCTGCCGCGACGACGCGGGCGATACCGGCCTTCCGGACTGAAACGCTGTGGTTCTGAAGCGTCTGAGCGTGGACGGTGACACCGAGGATTTTGGCGTCGTTGGCGGCTGCGGGCAGGCGGCATTCGCCGGCGTTGACGCCGTGGACCACGACGGCGTAGGCCTCGACTCCCGCGGCATCGGTCGCCTTGTAGGCTTTGTCGAGAATGTAGTGGGCCATTTGCTGTTCTCCTTTTCTGGAGGGGGGAAAGTGGGGGGAACCGTCCCAGGGACGGGGGATATCGGATTTTGGTATGGGGAATCAGGAGTGAGTGGGGGGCATCACTCAAAAGGCGGCCACAACGCACAGCGCCTCGGAGTACGAGAGGTGCGGGTGGGTGTGGCGAAAGCGGCAGACCCGCTGGTGGAGGGAGACAGAGGTGGGGTCGAAGCACGCGGCAGATGGGCCGGGGTCGGCAAAGTTGCTCCAACCGGCAGGAAGGTCTGACTCCGCCGACGGAGTCGGGACCGCCTCACCCAGGGGAACGAGGGGCGCCAGGGCCTCCAGAAATTCCTGAAACCAGGCGCGGCAGGTTCTGGGGACGGATTCGGCCCCGGCGGTTTCTTCGGTGAAGGCAAGAGGTTCCGTGGCGTCCAGAGCGGCGAGGAAGACTCGAAGCCCCTGCGCTTCCCATCCGGGCAGGAGGCGGCCCTCGCGGCGGAGGCGGTCACAGAACGCATGGACCGATTCCGGGATCTCCCGAACGGGAAGGGACGGGGAGGTTCCGGGTCCGGCGGCCTCGGCTTTCAGAGGGTTTTCATTCAGAGTTGACGGAGTTTCCTCGAAAGTCTTCACGGGTTCCTCCAACGCGAACGCAATGTCTCCGGATTTCTGAGAAGCGAGGGGGACACTCCGTTCGTCTCCCCGGAACTCGATGGGTTCCATCGGCTCGTTTTCGGAAAAAACGGGGTCCGCGAGTCCCTTGACCGCCGGAGCCGCCGCGCCGAGGAACGTGAGAGCGCGCAGGTAGGGGCGTCCGGTGCCGGGCGCCTGACGGTAGAGTTCCACACTCCGCTTCTTGAACGCGCCGTCTTTGAGCCGCTTCAAAAACTCGGCGTCCAACCCGCCGAGCCGGGCCACCAGGGCCTGACCCACCCGGCGCAGGGCGCGCACCCACCCGAGGGCGGGGCCGTTCTGGGAGTGATCGAGCGTGACGGGCGCTTCGTGAACCTGAGGGGAGTAGTCCGCGACGATCCGGTCGAGATCGGCCTCGGACCAGGCACCGCGCGCGCCATAATCGCCCGCGCGAAACACCTCGATTTCCATTTCGTAATCCATGGGGGTGACTCCTTTCTTTTTTTGGGAGATTTGGGGAATAGGACAGATAAGACCGATAGGACCGATCGGGGCAACCAGGGTGATCGGGTGATGGGGCCGGGGTTGAGGGAGCATTTCCGGGGGTGGGTTATTCCTCGGAGACCTCGCTTTCCTTTTCGCTTTCGTTCAGGCGATCTTCCCGGGAGACCGTATCTTTCACCGCGACCGATTCGAGGGGGCGGTGGGTGTTGGGAGACGCGTTGACACGCACATCGCCCCACGGCACGGGGGGCATGCCCATGCGGGCACGCGCCTCGTTGACGGTGAGGAGGCCGTGTTGCAGGTGGTACTGGAACATATTCTGATCGTCGTAACGCAGCGCCTCCTCGCCCGGCGCAGGGGCGGGGCGTTTGTACTTGTCGTAGAAATACTGAACCGGCAGGGGGACGCCGCAGTTCAACAGGCCTCGGTCCAGCGCGATCTCGGACTCGAAGAAATCGTTCCGCGTCGTGTCGAGCGTCCAGTGGGGCACCTCGACGTTGGGGCCGAAGTTGAAATCCACAAGCCAACGCACCAGCTGCGCGTTGACAGCGTCTTCGAGTTCACGCGCGTCGGCTTCCACGTACTCGCCGCGCACGCGTTCGTGGACCTCTCCCAGCGCCTGACTGCCCGAACGGCGGCCCTCGCTGGACGTGAGCGTGGCGCCGAGTACCAAGCGCGAGATTTCGTCGTTGCACCAGTCGGCCAGTTCGCGGTAGGTGGACGCGTTGCCCGATCGGCGCGCTTCGAGCAGTTCGAGCGTGATGGACTCGGGCACCGTGACGCCGGTGTCGTTCTGGAGGCTCTCGACCACTTCGAAGAGGCGGCGGCGCTCCTCTTCCGATGCGCCGGGACGGTATTTTCCCACCACGGTGGGCGATCCGAATTTCTCGTTATAGACCACCCAGAACTTCGTGTTGTTTTTCTTAAACCAGTAATACCAGTACGCGCGCCCGCACAGCCCCCGGCCATAAGGGTTGTCGTAGAGGCCGCCGAACGTGAAACGGAGGAACTTGCGCTCGGGCAACGATTGACTTTCGGATACCTCCCCGCCAGGAGCGGAGTCCCAGGGGGAAAGGCGCAACGCCCCGTCGGGCGCGAAACAGAACCGACCCGGTGCGCGGCTCTTCAACTCGCGCACCCAGACCTGCCCCTCGCGCATCTCCCACACGATTTCCTGAACGCTCAGTCCTTTCCCGAGCGCGTCGAGCAGGTTGAGCAGGGCAGCGCCGAAGCGCGGGATGCGGTTCAGGGCTTTCTCGACGAACTGGGCAATCTGGAGATCGCGCCGCGCCACCGAGGCGGGTTCGACCTTGCGCGGACTGCTCAGCACACCGTTCTTGCGTGTCTGCAAGACGGAGAAAAGATGGCCGTCCTTGGATTCCATTTCATCGTACAGATCGAACAACCCGGCGGCGCCCGCGCTCGAAAATCCGTCTGCCGCTGGCAGGCAGGCGGGCCAGAGAGGCGCGCCGAGGTAGGACGCCCAAGCGCCGCCGGTGTTCGATCCGGCCACTTCGCGCAAGATCGGCTGCGGGCGCCGGGCGAGGTCTGAAAGGATTGTCATGGAGGGGGTACTCCTTTGATCGGAAGGATTGGGGAGCGCTCCGTTGAGGATTCCGGGGAGCGGGGAGTCTCCCCGATTATTCGTGGCTCCGGGGAAGAGCGCTCGCCGGACCGGACCAACTGGCGGCCAACGGCGCCGTAACGGAACGCTATTCTACGGATTCCGCCTTGGGCGACCATTCCCCTGCAAGCCCCTATCGGGCCGAATGGGCACAACGGCGGGAAGATGAAACCGATGCCGAGTGAAATCCAAACGCCAGAAACGTCCTCCACTGGGGCAAAGAGAGTGTTGACGTGGGGTTGAAAGAAGCGTAGTATGAAGTCAATTCGATCAGGAACGAGACCGCTGAGCCGTCTCCATAGCATCTTCACATAAGGAGAAACGAACATGGGTGACACAGGCAAGAAAGACAAAGGCAAAAGAGAAACGCAGAAAAAGTCGCTCCTCACTCCCAAGGAGAAGCGAAAACAGAAACATGAGAAGAAGAAAAACATCTTGGGCGAGTGAGAGATGGCCTGAGCGGAATCCCGGTCGGATACCTTCGGACCGGTAACGGAGGTATTGTCGACTTAGAATCCCTCGACGCGGAGGTTGCTGTCTGTGTTCAAGGTCAACTGAACGTATCCACGGATAGCGCAGATTTTTCGCCGGGAATCGAAAGGAATTTCGATTCGATTCCCTCTGCGGAGAATCCTTGAAGACATCGGGAAAAAGCCGTGCGGGGGAATCGCCCCGGCTCTTTTGGCACACAAAAACCCCCTGCGGAGCGCTTTGCTCCGCAGGGGGTTCGTCTTTGAAAACCGGCAGCCCTCGCCGGGGAAACTATGTCGTTGTCACTTCGTCTCCGGGCTGGCCGGAGGGGCCAACGTCGGCTCGGTCGGGAGTACCGGCATCGCGGGAGCGACTGGCGCGGCGGGAACGGTCGCGGGAGCCGCCACGGCAGCGGGCTTGGCCGCCTGCGGTGGGATCTGCTCCTTCTGCCCCGCCTGCTTTTCGAGGAACTCGACCCGGTAATCGTTGAGGAACGACGCCTTGACACGCTGCAACTCGATGAGCGATTTATTGAAGTTGATCACGGCCTGCAGGTACTGGACCTGGGCGCTGACCAGGTCTTCCTGGAACTGAATCACTTCGAAGATCGTCGTGTAGCCCACCTCATAGCGCTGGAGTTCGGCTTTGAGTTTGTCGTCTTCCGCCTTGACCCACGAGTCGCCCGCGGTGATCAGGCGCAAGTCCGTCTCGATGCTGCGGATGGCGTTGCGCACCTCGAGGCGGATGCGATCCTCCGTGCTCCGTTTGAGTTCTTCCTGCTGTTTTTCCGCATCCTGACTCTGGCGGTAGGCGGCCTTGGCCTGACGGTTCTGCAGGCGATAGGAGGCCTGCAGCCCGACATTGTATCCACTGCCGTCCGTATCGCCTTCCACCCGGCTGAAATCGTCGCGCGTCGAGGTGTCCGCATCACTCAGATCGTACCCGGCCACAGCGCTCACGTTGGGAAGCGTGTTGTTCTTGGCCACCATTTTCTGAACCCCGGCCCGTTCGATGCCGTAGAGGATCTTGCGGTAGTCGGGCCGTGCCTCCATGGCTTCCTGATAAACCGCTTCTTCGTTGAGATCCATCACAGAAAACTGAGGGCTGTCGAGCGGAACCAGGTTGTAGTTCCATTGCTCAGTCCCCTCGGTGATATTCATGCGGCGCTTCAGGGTGTCCTGCGCGGTGGCGATCACGGAACGGGACCGGATGACGTTCGCTTCGCGCTGAGAAACTTCGGCCTGCGCCTGAAGCACCACGTTGGGCGCGACGGTGCCGGCGTCGAGTTTCGCCTGGTTGGCGCGCATCAGTTCCTGGGCGCGTTTGAGCGAAAGGTTCTGCAATTCGTAATTGTTGATCGCGAAAACAAGATTCCAGTAGTCCTGGACGGCGGTGGTCAGTTCCGTAATGACATAATCGCGGAAGTCTTCGCGGGCCATTTTTTCTTCCAGCATCGCGATCTTGATCGGCGCATTGGTGACTGCCGGACCGAAGCCGCGCAGAAGCGGCTGGATGAAGTACGCGCCAAACGTCATGCCTTCCTCGTGCCCGAAGGTGGAGGGTTGGTTATGTGAACTCATGCGCGAATTTTCGGCGGTCAATTGCAGCACGCCACCGGTGGGCAGCAACTGCTCGAGCGACACGGACAACCCGTTGTTGCGTATCTGCGACGATCTACCCGGAACGTCATCAATCATGGACGACCGGTAATTGGTATGCGAATCGTTGGAGGCATAGGTGTCGGAGGCCTGGAGGAGCAGGTCGTAGATTCCCTTGGCCGCGTCAACACCCGACTCTGTAATCGAGCGGCTGTACTCCTGCACGCGGATGTCGCGGCTGTTCTTGAGGGTGTTGAGAATCACGTCCGAGAGGCGGATGCGGCAGATCGGGCCGTTGAACTGCAAACCGGCGGTCGAGACCTGGTTGTCGATCGTGAGGAAAGACGCATCTTCCGAGAGGGAAAATTTCAGATCGCGACGCTCAGGCTCCTGGCCCCGGTACGCGTCGATATTCAGCAGCATCTCGTCGGCCACCGGGCTGGGTTTGGTCTCGATCTCCGTGGACTTGGCAATCCACGAACAACCCGATGCCAGAGCCAGTGTCCCGACCAGCAGGAGTTCGCGAGCGCGAGCGCCCGAACGCGACAACGGAACCGAAAAAGCAGGAAACATGACCGAACACTCCTCAAAGCAGAAAATACGAACCGGCGATCCAACGACCGGTCAGCGCACCGAAAATCCTTAAAGCAACTCGATCAAGAGACCGTTCGTCCCCACTTGCGTGACCTTGAATTCCGGGTGACGGGCCTCGCGCAACAGGTTGACGAGCTTCTCCATCGGCCCATTCCATCCCAGATTCAGCACCGCAACGCCGTCGAAAGACGAGCGCGTGTAAATTTCGGCCTTGGGGGTCAGGGTGTTGAGCAACACGTTCAGGATGTTAAGATTGTCCGCGTTGGCGCCGGCAACCAGAATTCGAACGTCCGCCTTGTCCTGCACCGTTTTGCCCCACATGCCCGCAAAATTGTCGAACAGCTGCGTGGCTGCCACATCCATCGCCGACGCCACCGAGTCTTCCATCGCCTTGTTCAAGTCCACGTTCCCGCTCACCTTGCGGATATCCACCGAGCGGATAACCTGCCCCGTGTCGCTGCGCACCATCTGGATGCGGGCGCGCGTCTCGACAAAATGCGTCGGCGTCGTGTTCAGATACAACTCGACGGAACGGGTGGTGCTGGTCTGGATCGCGCCGGTGAGGAAGAACTCCACCTCGTGGCGCTGCAACTCGCGGCAGGCCTCGGGCAGTTTCGCTGACACGTCCGCTCCCGCCGGCACATTCTCGACCGAAACGGCCTGCTTTTTCGTTACAGGCACGGACGGATCGTCCACCTCGTCGGTCCACAGGAAACGGAACCGGCGCTCGGGCAGGTCGTTGAGTTTGCGGATCAGATAGGTGCGCCCGAACTGCGAAGCCACCGGCTCGCCATTAAGCGTTTCGGAGAGCGCCGCGTAATAGATCGGGCGCAGGGCCGGGCGATAGAGGAACTGCTTTTCATAGAGATCCTGGTAAAGTTTCTCCATGTCCACCACGATCTCGACATCCACATAGCGCTGGCCACCGCGGACTTCACTCACCAGAACCTCGTGGCGCGGGATGAAGGTCTGGACCTGTTTCTGGATATAGGGGTCCAGGATATCGAGGCCGCGAAGCATCACGTTCGCGAAGTAGATGCGTCCCACCCCGGCGCGCACCGCCTGCACCATGGCTTCGCGCACCAGAACTTCCTCTTTTTCACCCTGCTTCTGGTAACGCAGGGTCAACCGGGGGGTGATGGGTTTGGGGGGTTCAAAAGCAGCCACAGACCCTGCGGCCAACAGGCAGGCCAACAAGGCCAGAACACTGGCGGTAATGCGGTTGGACATCAGTCGGGAGCCTCCGTTACAGGCTTGTATAACAAGACTTGCGCCTTGTCTGGAAACACGTCACAAAGACACTGCACCAGTAGAACCACACCCAATCCCCTTTGTCAATTGCAATTGTGGCGGGAATAACCCGGATTTCACACGCCCGACCCCGTACAGACCCCTCCCGGCGTTCGCGTCTTCTTTTCGATTCTCCATTCTCTCTCTTGCTTCCGCGGGCCAGAACGCGCTACAATCAATTCCATGAAGCCTGAAGAAACAGACCGCCTGGAAATCCGCTGTCGGCGCCTTGGACACGAGGTTCCGTTTACCTACTGTTGCGCGGAAAGTCCGGAGCAAAAACCCTGCCGCCTGATTCTCGACTGCTGGTGGGAGCGATTCGACGTCGAGGCCTGTCTGCGCGAGCGCCTCGCGCCCGAAGACTTCGCGGCGCTCGGCCGCACCTGCGCCGCGCCCCCCCCGAATAAAACCCTCAGTCTCATCGAACTCATCGAACAGGCCCGAAAGCACCTGGAGCAAGCCCCCTCTGAGAAGGATTGACCTGTTTATTCGGGCGCGGGCGTCCGAAATGACCGGGGTGACCCATCCCTTGAATAAAGAACAAACTATAGAGCCTCGCAAAAGTCTTCGCTGCTTACCGGATACTTTTTAAAGGCTCAAGGGAAAGATGTTGTTCTTGAATCCCGAAGGGATTTCCCTTCAGTAGCCGTAGGTGACCGGAGGGAACCTACGGAATATGTCCCCATAATAAATCAAACACCAAAGGGGTTCCCCAATCATTGATTTCACTTTCGTTGGGGCACCCCTTCAGGGTGCGAAATTTGCAATTCCCTGTCCGTGGGTTCCCTTCGGTCACCCACGGCTACTGATCGGGAGGCCCCTTCGGGGCCACCTGAATAGTATCGAACCTCTGCAAAAGTCGAAAAAAAGCGATCTGAGCGGTAAAGTGTAAATGAACATGCGTTCTCGCCAAGAAATCTCCCCGCTTTTTCGCCGCTTACCCCATTACTTTTACAAAAGGCTCTCTATCCATGAGAGAGGCCCTTCCGGTCCCCCCGGCAAGAGCGCGCTCTGTCCAGCGAGTTGAAAATCCCCGGGCGCTCAACCTTTTTTCAGGTAAACGATTGCGGGTTTTTGCGGAACGAGATAACGCTTGCGGCGAGGGGGAGAAGATTGGTATCATGAGAGGCTTTTTGTAGCGGGAACCGGGCGAAAGACCGCGACGGTTCCGAAAGTTTCAGTGAGTGGAGGTTGGGTGCGTTTATGAGTTCTCCAGTGGATTCCAAGGGAGCGATTACGCTGGCGTTGCCTTCCGCATTGCCGGACACGACACTGACGGTCATGCAGCGGGTGCTGAGCGATGAGCCGATTTTGAAGGCATACTCCTGGATCGTCGACACCATGACCGAGGAAAAAGGCCCCAAGCAACTGGCCGAAACCTATGTGGACCGCTATTACCAGCAGATTGTCCTGCAAAACGTGGAAACACTGGAGGACTACGCCGAGACGTTGCGCGCCGGGGTGTTGGTCAAACTTCTGGTGCTGCTGCCCCGTTTTCGCAACAAATTCGCCAAAAAGGGTTACAACTTCATGTTCCTCGAGACGTGGCTTCGGGAACAGATTCTGGGCGCGTGTTATGGGTTTTCCACGGTCGAGGTCAAGCGGCACGTGCTCGAATCGGGCCAGAAGCCGCCCCTGTTTCTGGCTAACGAAGTTTCGCGTCTGCTGCCTCGAACCTGCCTGGCGTTCCTTCTGGCGTGAGATTCTCAGGTGGGTTCCGAGACGAAAAAACAGAGAACGGCTCGGGACCGTCCCCTCTTTCTGCTTGACATCGAAAAAGGATTTCGCTAAAGCATGACATTCCGGCGGCCCGCTGGCGCGGGAAGGGAAGCCTTCCCAAGTTCACGGTCCAAGGGTAAGACCCCCGGAGACGCGCCGGAACGTGCGAATGTTCCGGAACGGAGTGGCGGGATAGCTCAGCTGGTTAGAGCGGTGGATTCATAACCCACAGGTCGGCGGTTCGAGTCCGCCTCCCGCTACCAAGAACGCGGTTTGACAGATCCGATTGCCTTACGGGATACACGACGGCCCGCCTCCTGATTCAGGAGGCGGGCCGTCGTGTATCCTGGATAATGCGCAATGGATAATGGCCAATGAGGGAGACGGCTGCTGCCCCCCTCATTGGCACGCGATTTCCCTCTTTTACGGCAACCAGAGGTAGTAGAACGGGCCGCTCTCTGTGGCGGAAAAGGCCGATTGCCCCAGTTGGATGTTGAGCAGGCTCTGGCCCTGCGGGGCGGTGGCCACCGGAGACGTTTCGGCGCTCTGGGCATAGTAATGGCCCTTGTAGTCGCCCGGCTGTTTGTAGGCCACCAGCGCGGCATCGTCCAGCCCGGCCAGTTCCTGCGCTTTCTTGAAGGCGTCCTCGATGTACCCGATCTCATCGGCCAATCCCTGCTCCACTGCCTGGGAGGCGGTGTAGATGCGTCCATCGGCCAGTTGACGGATCTTCTCGGCGCCAAGTTTCGGGCGACCTTCGGCCACCACCTTCAGAAATCTCTCATACATGTCGTTGACCACGTCCTGAAGAATTTTGCGCTCGGCCGGGTCCATCTCGCGCCACATGGAGCCAAGATCCTTGTGATCGCCCGACTTGAGGACGCGCATGTCCACCCGGGCCAGTTTGGCCAACCCGGACAAGTCGGGGTACATCGAAATCACGCCGATCGAGCCGGTAATGGTCGTCGGGTGGACCACAATGTGGTCGGTGGCCATGGCGGCATAGTACCCGCCCGAGGCGGCGGTGCCCATGCAGACCGCCACGACCTTCTTTTTGGTGCGCTCCTTGAAGCGTTTGAGTTCGGTGTAGATCAGATCGCTGGCCGTGACGGAACCGCCGGGCGAGTCAATGCGCACGAGCACGGCCTTGATGAACGGATCCTTCTCGGCCTTCTTGAGCATGTCTTTGAGTTGCACCAGATTGCCCGGTTTCGAGAAAAAGCCGCCGGTTCCCGGCTCGGCGCTCAAAACCCCGTTCAACTCGACCAGCAGGACGGAATCGCCGGTGAACCGAGTCGAGAAATGCTCGGCCTCGACGAGGATTTCGGTCTGCAGGTTGGCGCTGCGGCGTGGAAGTGAAATACAACCACTCAGAATAAGGCTCAACAGAACCAGACTCAGGATTGAAACTCGGATCGGGAACCCTCCGATGGCTGAAGCGCGAAAATTGGAACGCATGAGTGAGTCTCCTTGTCTAATCTACACAATCAGGGCTTTTGCCCCCATTCCATTAACCTCTGACCGACGCTGCGAGTCAAGAAAGAAGCGCGTCCGACAGAGACCGGAATCGGAACAAACGCCCCCGGATCTGGAGCCTGGATAAAGCGGACGAATCCGCAGATATTGCGGGCGATCTGGCTCTCCAGGGAGGAGATCCTGACCGAGGGTTCGCCGGGGTGGCATGAAATTGCTTGAAGGGTTCTGTGTTTTCGGCTTATATTCCGTGTCTGGGACTGGTGATTTGTCGCGCTTTTTTTTCCGATGCGAGGCAGAGAGGTCTTTGTGTGGGGTGACAAGACCGCCGGGCGAGGTTGCGGGCCGGCTGGAAAGTTGGCAGGGTATGAAAGTTGTTTCCTGCGGTGTAACCGACGTGGGCATGAAGCGCGCGGGTAACGAGGACCGTTTCATTTGCAACGACGAGCTGAGTCTGTATGCCGTGGCGGATGGAATGGGGGGGCACGCGGCGGGCGAAATCGCGTCTGAGACGGCGATTGCAGCGGTGGCATGCCGTCTGGAGGCAGGGACGGAAGAGACCCCGGTTCCGTCCAGCCTGTCCGCCGGATCGAACGAATTCCTGACGGCTTTCGAGGCGAGTGTGCAGGAGGCCAATCGGACCGTTTACGAGATGAGCCAGCACAATTCGCACTTGCAGGGGATGGGGACAACCTTCACGGGTCTGAGGCTCAAGGATGGCAACGCGGTGATCGCGCATGTGGGCGACTCGCGCCTCTACCTGTTGCGCGGGACGGAATTGCGGATTCTGACAACGGACCATTCGTGGGTCAACGAGCAGTTGCAACGCAACCTGATCACCGAGGAAGAAGCGCGGACGCACCGCTGGCGCAATGTGATCACGCGGGCGATCGGGAACAAACTGGACTTGCAGGTGGACATGCTCGTAGCGCCGGTGCAGAGCGGCGACCGGCTGATGCTGTGCAGTGACGGTCTGACCAATATGGTCAGCGACGAGGAGATCGGCACGGCGTTGTACAAGATGGACAATGATGTGGCCGCCACGTGCGCCGCTCTGGTGGAACAGGCCAAGGCGGCTGGAGGCGACGACAATATCACGGTGGTTATCTTGAAAGTATTGGAGTGAGGAAATCATGCGCAGTATTCGAATGTGTGTGCTGGGAATGGTGTTGCTGATTCTGGCGGGTTGCATGGGGTGGCGCAGGCAGGATCGGATGTGGATCTCGCAGGAAAAGTACGCGATTGCCGAGCGGATCTACAATGAAACAAATTCGCTGGATCTGACGGAGAAACGGCTGCGCGACGACCCGATGTGGCAGCAGCCCCAGATCAACGAAGCGAAGTACCGCCTGATCAAGAAGTTCCATCTGGAATCGGCCCAGGCCGAGTAAGAGGGAGGACGCGCGGATGCGAGAGTTTTCGGCTTTCAGAAAGACGGCTTTCCTACTGTTCGCGGTTTGGGCCGTGGCGCTGTGCGTGGCGTGCGGTTCGGGCGAGAGTTCGCAAAAAGAATCGGGCCCAAAGGCATCCGCCGGAGGTTCGGCAACCGTCAAAATCGGCGTGGTACTGCCCATTTCCGGTCCTCTGGCCGCCTACGGGCAAAGCACGCTCGACGGCATGAAACTGATGGTCGAGAAAGTGAACGCGGCGGGCGGCGTGAATGGCAAGACCGTCGAATTGGAAGTCGAGAACGACGAGAACGACACAACCAAAGCGTCGAACGCGGTTCTGAAATTGATCGGATTGAAAAAAGCGGTGGCGCTCGTGGGGCCGATTACGAGCACGATTGCGCTGGCCGTGGGACGCGATTGCGAGAAGAAACAGGTGGCGCTGGTCACGCCGACGGCGACAAACGACGCCGTGACGGCGCAGGGCGATTATGTGTTCCGGGCCTGTTTCAACGATTCGTTTCAGGGCGTGGCGATGGCCAAATTCGCCGTCGAGGAACTGAAACTCAAATCGGCTGTGGCGTTCCAGGATACGACGAGCGACTACAGCGTGGGGTTGTGCAAGCGCTTCAGCGAAACCTTCACGCAATTGGGGGGACAGTCGCTGCCGATGTTGTCGTACAAACAGGGGGACACGGAGTTCACGGCGCAGCTGCGCAAGGCGCGCGAGGCCGGGGCCGAGGCGATCTTCATTCCGGGTTATCCGCCGGAGTTGCCGCTGATTATCAACGAGGCGCGGAGCCTCGGGTTGACCATCCCCCTGCTCGGAGCCGATGGGTGGGACAACGACGATGTGATCAAGAACGCGGGACAGAGCCTGACAAACTCTTATTTCGCGGCGGCGTTTTCGCGCGAGATGGGAAGCCCCGTGCTGGACGAGTTCCTGAAACTGGCGGCAGCCAGGGGAATCGCGAACCCGGGGTCGTTCGAGGCGCTGGGTTACGATTCGGTGGGGCTGGTGGTGGCGGCGATTCAGGCCGCCGGCGCGGAATTCGACACGTTGCCGCTCGATCAGCAGCGTCAGGCTATTCAGAAGGGGTTGACGGGGTTGAAGGACTATCCGGGGGCCACCGGCGCGATCACCATGCAGGCCTCGGGCGACCCGCTCAAGAGTCTGGTGATTCAGAAGTTCGACCCGAAAGCGGGGCAGGTGGACAAGGTATTCGTCAAGACGATTCAGCCGTAGGGGAATTCTGAGAGCGAAAGGCCGGATAAATTTTCTGAGCAAAGCGCCAACGGGACATCGGAGGCGCTTTTTTTCTGAGAAAATGTGGGGAATTTAAGGAACGGGTATGGGAGAGTTGGGGCAAAAGTTCCTGCAATCGGTGGTGGACGGACTGGCGACAGGGAGCCTGTACGCGATGATCGCGTTGGGCTACACACTGGTGTATGGGATCATCCGGTTGATCAACTTTGCCCACGGCGAATTCTATATGGTGGGCGCCTACGCAGGATTTTTTGTGTTGACGTCGCCCTGGGCGGCACAGGCCTCGCCGGCGATGCTGGGCGTGTGGCTGGCGCTGGGGCTGGGGGCGGCGGTGGGGGGCGCGTCGGCGCTGGCCGTGTTGACGGAGCGCCTGGCGTACCGGCCTATCCGGCGCTACGACCGGATTGTGGCGCTGCTGACAGCGATCGGGGTTTCGTTCCTGTTGCAGAACGGCGCGCGGTTGATCTTCCGGCCTGAGCCAAAAAATTTCCGGGTGGTGGGGCCGTTGTACCCGGACTCGGCGCTGGTGGCGTTTCTGGACTGGTACCGGGCCTACAGCCGGGTCTTGGGGGTAGAGTTGCAGAACGCAAAAATTCTGATCATGGTCGTGGCGGCGCTTTCGATGGCGGGGTTGTATTTCCTGGTGATGAAGACGCGGCTGGGTAAGGCGATGCGGGCGACGTCGCAGGACATCGAGGCGGCGCGGTTAATGGGGATTGATGTGGATCGGGTGATTGCGCAGGCATTCGCGCTGGGCGGTGCGTTCGCGGGGTTGGCGGGGTTGCTGATCGGGATGTTGCGCAACGTGGAACCGATGATGGGGTTCATGCCGGGACTGAAGGCGTTTGTGGCGGCGGTGGTCGGGGGGATCGGTTCGATTCCGGGCGCGGTGGTGGGGGGGCTGGCCATCGGTCTGGTCGAGAACCTGGCGATCTTTTTCAATCTGGACTCGGCCTACAAGGACGCGGTGGCGTTCGGGTTGCTGGTGGTGATTCTGCTGGCGCGTCCGGGTGGCATTCTGGGAGTGCAGCGGCGCGAGAAGGTGTGAGGATACGAAGTTCATTCAGAATGAGACGAATTCGGATAAAAAATGGTAAGCAGAGAAAACGACAAATTGAACCACGAAACACACGAAAACAGTAATTTTTCGTGCCTTTCGTGTATTTCGTGGTTCAATAAAGCGTTTCTCCAAGTCTGAGGCAGGGTGATCGGCGTATGGCGGACATCATCTTTTCAGAACTCCTCAATATCGGGATCTTCGTGATTCTGGCGATCAGCCTGAACCTGATCAACGGTTTCACGGGGATGTTTTCGCTGGGGCACGCGGGGTTCTTTGGCGTGGGCGCCTACGCGGCGATGCTCTATATGAACCATTTCGCGCCGGAGTTGTATTCGGCGGTTTATTGGGGACACTTTGTTGTGGGTTTGGGTATAGGCGCGGCAACGGCAGGCTTTGCGGGGCTTTGCGTGGGGATGCCGTGTCTGCGATTGACAGGGGACTATCTCGCGATTGCGACGCTGGCTTTTGCCGAGATTTTCAAGGTGTTTCTGGACAGTTACCGCCCGGATATTTTCGGCGGTTCGAAGGGACTGAGTCTGGCCGTGTCGAAACTGGAGGGACCGTGGGCGTTCGGAGTGATCGTGCTGGCGATCGTCCTGATGACCCTGCTGGTGCGCAATCTGAAGAACTCCGCGCCGGGCCGGGCGTTTCTGGCGATTCGGGAGAATGAAATCGCCGCGCAGGTCATGGGGATGAACACGGCAAGCCTGAAGGTGCAGGCTTTCGTGATGGGGGCGGCCATGGCGGGGGTCGCGGGCGGATTGTTCTCGTACTCGCGCAACCTGATCGCGCCGGGCGATTTCGGCCTGATGCGCACAATCATGGTGCTGCTGATGATCGTCCTGGGAGGAACCGGCAGCATTTCCGGCTCGATCGTGGGCGCGTTGATTCTGGGACTGACGGAAACGGGGGTGCGTTACCTGCCCGAACTGGGGGCGCTGGTGACGGAAAACGAGCGGGTGGCCGACTGGCTCGACCGGGCGAAGGAAAACCCACAGGTGATTTTTGCGCTGATGCTGATCGTCCTGATTCGGCTGCGACCACAGGGCATTCTGGGGATGGGGGAACTGGGGGATCTGTTCCGGCGCAGGAAACGCCTGTCGGCTGGGAATGGACCGGCACGGGAGGGGGGCGCATGAACGGGCCAATCGTGACCAACCCCGACATTCCCGCTGTGAAGCCGGTACGCAAGGGACTCGAACGCGAGTTTGCCCTGTTGCGCGCAGAAAACCTGGTGAAGGACTTTGGCGGGTTGCGCGCCGTGGACGGTTTCAGCCTGACGGTCGGTCCGAACGACCTGATCGGCCTGATCGGACCCAACGGGGCTGGGAAGACGACGGTCTTCAACCTGTTGACGGGTCTGGAACCGCTGACCAGCGGCGAGGTGCGGTTCAACAATTACGACATCACGGGGCGCCCGGCCTATCAGATTTCGCATTACGGGATGGCGCGAACCTTTCAGAATATCCGGCTGTTGCGCAATCTGAGTGTGCTCGAGAACGTGAAAATTGCCTACCACCAGCATGTGAATTACGGCCTGCTGGACGCGATTGTGCGGACGCCACGGTTCCGGCGCGAGGAACGCGAAATCGAGCGCAAGTCGCTCGAGTTTCTCTCCATCTTCGGCTTGAACGCCCTGGCGCATCAGAAGGCGTCGAGTTTGCCCTATGGGTTACAGCGAAAACTCGAAATCGCCCGGGCGCTGGCCACGGAATCGCGCCTGCTCCTGCTGGACGAACCGGCGGCGGGCATGAACCCGCGCGAGACGGCGGAACTCATGGCGCTGATTCATGAGATCAAGGAACGGTTCGAACTGGCGATTCTCCTGATCGAGCACGACATGAAACTGGTGATGAATATCTGCGAGCGGGTGGTGGTGCTTGACGCGGGGCGCGTGATCGCGTCGGGACCGCCCGAGGAAATCCGGCGCAATCCGGCGGTCATCGAGGCATATCTGGGGAAAGAAATCGAAGTCTGAGGATTCGGCGTCTATGTTGGAACTGCGCGACGTGCAGGTGCATTACGAGGCAATTCAGGCGCTCAAGGGCATTTCGCTCCGGGTGGACGCAGGTGAGATTGTGAGCATCCTGGGCGCGAACGGCGCGGGCAAATCCACGGTGCTGCGGGCCATCTCGGGGTTGGAACCGCTGTCGGGCGGAACGATTCTGTTCGACGGAGCGCCGCTGGCCGGATCGGTTCGGGCGCACGAGGTGGTGCGGTCAGGTATCACGCACTGTCCGGAAGGGCGGCATATTTTCCCGGAATGTACGGTGCTGGAGAACCTGGAACTGGGGGGATACACCCTCGCCTCGCGTCGCCAGGTGCGGGAAAACATTGAAAAAGCCTTCCATTACTTTCCACGCCTGAAGGAGCGTCAGCGGCAGTTGGGCGCGACGTTGAGCGGCGGGGAACAGCAGATGCTGGGGGTGGCGCGGGCCTTGATGCCCAACCCGCGCCTGCTGTTGCTTGACGAGCCGTCGCTGGGCCTGGCGCCGCTGATCGTCAATCAGATTTTCGAGATTGTGCGGCAGATCAACCGCGATGGAGTGACGATTCTATTGGTCGAACAAAACGCCGCCGAAGCGCTCGAGTATTCGCACCGGGGTTATGTGCTCGAGACGGGTTCGATCATTCTGTCGGGCGCGTCGGCGGATCTGTTGCGCGATTCCCGGGTCGTGGACGCTTATCTGGGGGTCTGACCGCCCGTTTTTCCGGGAGAAAAACGGGAGCGAATTGCAAGGTTTTTTTGGGACTTTTTCGTCTGAGGCGAGAAGCCTGCTTCAATTCACAAAAAAATGTTGAACTGGTTCTGCTCTTGCATCAGACTTGACCCAAGTGTCGGGCGATTCCTGGACAGGGATGTTGTTCCGGCCGCGAGGGACCGACTTGTGGCCGCCCTGTGGCGCGTTCCCGAATCCCGACTCCATTTTAATGCAGGAAGAAGATGGCAAGACTATGACACGAGTAGCTCCTTTCATTGGCACGCGGTACAACCCCACGGCGGTGGGAGACCTGTCGAAGGTGATGGCCCCTCCCTACGACGTGATTTCGCCCGAGATGCAGGAGGCGCTCTATCAGAAGTCTCCCTATAATGTGGTGCGTATGATTCTGGGCAAGGAAGAGATGGGCGACGACGAGTACAACAACAAGTACGAGCGCGCCGCGTCTTTTCTGCGCGAATGGAAGAACAACGGGCTGCTGATTGACGACCCCGGGAAATTTTTCTACATCTACCAGCAGGAGTTCCAGACGGCGGACAAGGCGGTCCACGTGCGGACGGGGATCTTTGCGGCGATCCAGCTCGAAGGGGCCGGCAAGGGCAAAATACTGGCGCACGAGCACACCTTCTCCGGCCCCAAAGCCGACCGGTTGAAACTGCTGCGCTCGACCCGTTGCAACCTCAGCCCCATTTTCTGCCTCTACTCGGACCCGGAAAAGGAATCGGACCGCCTGATCGAGGAAGTGGTGAAGAAGGATGCGCCGCGGATCGAGTTGAAGGATGACGAGGGCGTGATCCATCGCCTGTGGCTGATGTCGGACCCGATCAAGGTCAAGAGCCTGGCGAAACGGCTTCAGGATCTGCCTTTCTTTATCGCGGACGGACACCACCGCTACGAAACCGCCGTGACCTATTGCCAGGAGATGAAGAATTCGAGAGAGGCCGAAGAGCGGCGAAAAACGCAGCCGTGGTCGCACACGCTTTCGTTCCTGACCAACTGCGAGGCCGACGGTCTGTTGATTCTGCCCACGCACCGTGTGCTTTCCGCCGAGTTGGGCGCAGATATTGACCACGCCGAAATTCTGGAAGATCTGGCGTGTTTCTTCGATGTGACGCCGTTCCAGGTGAATCTGAAGCAACCGGAAACCGAAGGGGTGCGCATCGAGAAGGAACTGCGGGAAAAGGGGCAAGGCTCCACGGCCTTTGCGATGGTGCTGCCGGGCGGCAAAGGTTATTATCTGCGGTTGAAAAAGGACGCCAACCTGCGCGAAGAACTGGTGGACCCGGATACGCACGAGGAAGTGGCCCAGCTCGATGTGACCGTGTTGCATCAGTACATCCTGCCCCAGGTGTGGATCGGCAACCCGGAGATGGAATTGGACGATCAGGACATTTTCTACGTCAAGGATTCGGCCAAGTCGCTGGCGATGCTGGGCGCGCCAACGCACGCGAGCGCGGTTTTTCTCATGAACCCGCCGACGATGGAGCAGGTCCGCAATATCGCGTCGCACAACCTGCGCATGCCGCACAAGAGCACCTACTTCTACCCGAAATTGTTGACCGGCATGGTCTTGCGCGATCATCAGGCGGAATGACGGATAGAGGGGAAGCCCAGAATAATTCCATGAAACCTGGAGGCCCCCCTCCGTCTAGACAACGAGGAGTTTCTGCGGTTTTCACCCGAACGGATGGGAAACGGTTGACTTTGAGGGGTTCTGCTGTTATGCAGGAGATGGGATAAGTAGAAGATTCGTGCCACGCGGGACGCCTGAGATGGGGGATGCGTGTGTGAACGCGTGGATTGGGCCAGACGGGAAACGTGGCGGAATCAAGGCCATCTTGACGAGGTAAAGGCGCAGAGACATGATGGGTGCGAATGAAGAAAGTGCCGCCGGAGCCGAAAAACGGCGTTACCAGCGGTTTCGTTGCAGTCTGAAGATGACCTTTACGATCCTCTCGTCCGCCGACTCCACTCCGTTCGAGTACGGCGTGGCGAGTTCGAAGGATTTGTCCGAAGCGGGGGTCTGTATTTTCACGGAACACAACATCCGCATCCCGATCCTGATGCAGCTCAACATCAGCCTGCCGGTGCGTCCGTTCCACCTGCTGGTCCTGGCCAAGGCGTTGCGTTGCAATCAAAACGAGGAAAGCGGGCTGTTCGAGGTGGGGTTGAAGTTTGTGGGCATTCTGCCGCCGGAGTTCAAACGGCTGGTTCGCGAGCTGGCCCCCATGATCGAGCAGGAAACCGGCGAATCGGCGCAGTTGCCCGAGAGTGAGGCCTGAGCCGGAAAGAGCCGGGCGGCAGGTTTTTCCGCCTCCTTTTCCCCCCCGGGATTGTTTTTCCCCCCTTAAAGCCAGAAAACAGAAAACGCCGCGCCTGGAGCAATCCGGGGGCGGCGTTCTGGCATTCCTTTTGCGCTGTTGGGCGCGTGTGGAAAGGAGTGCCCTGCGATGAAAGAACTGTATGTGGCTGTCTCGGGCGCAATTGGACGCGAGAAACAGATGGCGGTGGTGGCCAACAATCTGGCCAATGTCAACTCCGTGGCGTTCAAGCGCCAGAAAGCCGTCTTTGCCCTGCGCCCGCCGGAAGTGGATTTTCAGGCTCTGGAATTGAGCGCCGATGAACGAATGAACCTGCCCGCGCCGCGCCAGTGGCTCGAGGGCGATCTGGCCTATACCAAAATAGATGAAACCGTGACGGATTACTCGCCCGGGATGTTTCGCCAGACGGGCGGAGATCTGGATCTGGTGCTGGAATGCAAGCAGCCGGACGCAGGAACGCCATTCTTTTCTGTGAATACGGCGGAGGGACGGCGGCTGACCCGCATGGGAAATTTGACCCTGAACCAGAACGGCGAACTGGTCACACACAGCGGTCTGCGGGTCAACAACGGCGCGTCGGGCGGGGCTATTCAGGTGAACAGCCGCTTGAAGATCGGGATTTCCCAGACAGGGGAAGTGTTCAGCGGCGACCAGGCGGTGGGTCGGTTGGACATCGTGATGGTGAACGACCCGAAGCAGTTGGAACCTCAGGGGGAAGGGCTGTACTCGGATCTGGGCGGACGTGTCACGTCGCGTCCGGTCGCCGCGGCCGATCAGGTGTCGGTCAAGCAGGGGTGCCTGGAGTATTCGAACGTAAACATCGTGGATGAACTGGTGCAAATGATCGAGTTACAGCGTTCGTACTCGAGCCACCAGAAATCCATCCAGACGATGGACGAGGAAACCGGGAAGGTGATCGAGATGGCCCGGATGGGGTAAGGATCGGGAGCCTGAGGACGGTCTGGCATGGAATCTGCGGAGTCAGACTGGTGAGTTGAAGAGGTCAAGGGAGGAATAGCCTGATGCGCGCTCTATATATTTCCGCCAGCGGCATGGTCGCCCAACAGATGAACATTGATGTGATCGCCAATAACCTGGCGAACGTCAACACGACGGGTTTCAAGCGGGGACGCGCCGATTTCGAGGATCTGATCTATCAGAATCTGCGCCCGGTGGGAGCGGCGGCAACGGCCAACACCGAGGTGCCCACGGGTATCTACCTGGGTTTGGGGTCGCGCCCGGTCTCCACGGCAAAAATTTTCACCCAGGGCCCGGCAAAATTGTCCGGGAACTGGACCGATATGGCCATCGAGGGGGAAGGTTTTTTCCAGGTGCTGTTGCCCGACGGCACAATCGCCTACACGCGCGCCGGACATTTCAAGCTCAGTTCCGAGGGCACGCTCGTGACACCCGACGGCAATCCGATCCAGCCGGAAATCACGATTCCCCAGCAGGCCATGAAGGAAACGATCCATGTGGCCACGGACGGGACGGTGTCGTACCGCACGGCGGGGCAGAACGCCACGACGCAGGTGGCCGGACAGTTGATTCTGGCGCGGTTCATCAACCCCCAGGGGTTGGAAGCCATCGGGTCGAATCTCTATCTGGAAAGCGCGACTTCCGGTCCGCCGATTACGGGCGAGCCGACTTCGGAAGGATTCGGACAAACCCAGGGCGGGATGCTCGAGTTCTCGAATGTCGAGATTGTGGACGAGCTGGTGAGCATGATTTTTGGACAACGCGCCTATGAAATCAACTCGAAAGCGATTCAGACGGCCGATCAGATGCTCGAAACAGCCGTGAATGTGAAGCGGTAACAGGAAACGATCACCCGCCAGGGGACATCTGAAAGCGGGCGGTATCCAGGACGGGCAGGTGATATCATGAACGGATTCTTTCTTAGATTTTCAGCGGTTTTGGCCCAGGGGATGTGCTTGGCGCTGTTGTGCGGCGCGGGAACCGTCCCGGAAACGCCGCAACCGCCGGTGACCGAGAAAACCGTGGCGGCGCCCGCCACACTGCCAACCGGACAGGCGGCAACCACGGAGACTTTGATTCAGACGCAGCCAGCTGCCTCCAATGAAGGCAAAAAAGCGGTGGATTCTCTGTTTGTGGCGCTGAATGAAAAGGGGCAGACTCGGATTCTGTTTCGCGAGAGTTGCCAGGTGCGAGCCGCCAAGTACACGTTGGCCGATGTGGCCGACATCGAGTGTGTGGACTATGAAAAAGGGATGCGTCTGGCGGAATTGGAACTGGGGAAAAGCCCGGCGATCGGTTTGCGCGCAACGCTGAACCCAGCCAGTCTGCGGCAACGGCTGGGCGCGCTGGGCGCGCTCGAAGAAGCGGTGCTGGTTTTACCCAAACGCATGACGCTCGAGCGCGAGTCGCAGCAGGTGGAGCCGGCGCAAGTCGAACAGGCGGTGCGCGACACCCTTCTCCAGAATGCCGGTCCAGAACCGGATCGTCTTGTCGTTGAGGGGTTCCGGGTTCCCCCGGCGGCCACCGTTCCGGCGGGCGAGTTGTCATTCAAGATCGAGTTGCGACTGCCGCGCAAAGGCGGCGGGACGGCGACTTTTTCGGCTATTCCGGTGGTGGATGGGGTAAGCCAGCGGACCCTGTTCGGTTCCTTCCGAATGGATTATCAGGTGGATGTGTTGCAACTGGCCTCGGCGGTCGAGGCGGGTCAGATCATCGGAACGGACGCGGTGGTAACGGGTCTGACCCGGACCTCCGAGTTGGATGGGAAGTCGGTGGGTGAAGATCAGTTGAAGACGGGCCTGCGAGCCAAGCGCGCGCTGCGTCCGGGGGAACCCTTGACGTGGGAAGCGGTCGAGCGCGAGGAGTTGGTGCGCCGCGGCCAGGCCGTTCAGATTGTGGCGGAAAAGGGCGCTCTGCGGATCGCGGCAAAAGGGACCGCCCAGGCGTCGGGTTCGCTGGGCGATGAAGTCGCGGTGGAAAACACCCAGTCGCGCAAACGGTTGCAGGGAATTGTGACCGGGCCGGGTGAAGTGAGTATCACGTTCTAGAAAATCGGAAAGAGGTGAGCCATGAGAAACATCTTCTTCGGTTGGGCGGGGTTGTTATTGGGGGTGTTCCTGTTTGCCGGATGTATTTCGTTTGGGCAGTCCAATTCGGCGTACGATTCACCTCCAGTGGTTCGACCCACCGAGGTCCGCAATGCGAACATGCCGTTGAGTGAGGGGTCGCTGTTCACTCAGGCTTCGGATGGATTTACCTACTGGGACGACTCGACAGCGCGCCGGCTCGGAGATCTGGTGACGGTTCAGGTGGCGGTGAAAACGTCGGCGCGGGGCAATGCGGGGACGGATCTGTCGCGCGAGAGCAACATAGACGCGGGCATCACGTCGTTCTTCGGGCAGGAGGCCAATCTGCCCGGCCTTCAGGTTCCGGGCGCCAAAGGGAATGATCCGTTGAACAACACCTCGGCGGCGCACCTGATCCAGAGCCAGTCCACGAGCACCTTCAAGGGGGATGGCGACACGCGGCGCGATGGGATCATCACGGCGAACGTCTCGACGCTGGTCACCCACGTATATCCCAATGGCAATATGCGGATTCAGGGCACACAGACCACTCTGATCAATAATGAGAACTCGGTGCTGACGGTCGAGGGGATCGTTCGCCCGGTGGATCTGGCGGCGGACAACATCATCTCCTCGGACCGCCTGGCCAATTCCCGTATCGAAGTGACGGGCCGGGGCGTGGTGAGCGACAAACAACGTCCGGGCTTTATGATGCGGGTGTTCGACTGGGCCTGGCCATTCTAAAACGGCTGGGGCTGGCCATTTTAAAACGTTGGGGTGTCGTGTGCAGGGAGGCAATTTCATGACAACGCACAATTCGAGATCTTTCTGGCTGATTCTACTGGCCGCCGGTGTGTTTCTAAGCCTGGCGGCGCCAGCCACTCAGGCGGTGCGCATCAAGGACATCTGCGACATCGAAGGGGTCCGCGCCAATAAACTGGTGGGGTACGGTCTGGTCTCGGGCCTTGGAGGCACCGGCGACGACCTGGGCGGAGAAACCCAGATTGCGCTGTTGCGGAAAATGAATATCCGGCTCAACGCCCAGGATTTCCAGTCGAAAAACGTGGCGGCGGTGATGGTGACGGCCGACCTGCCCGCATTTGCCAGTCCCGGAACCCAGATTGACGTAACGGTATCGGCGCTGGGCGACGCCAAAAGCCTGCAGGGCGGGGTGTTGCTGGCCACACCGCTGCGCCCGGCGGGAATGCCTCCCGAGTCTGCCGGTTCGGTGTATGCGATCGCGCAGGGAAGCCTGTCCGTGGGCGGTTTTGCGGCCAGCACTTCGGGCGCTCAGGCCTCGATCGTCAAGAACCACGTCAACACGGCGACGATTCCCAATGGCGCAATCGTCGAACGCGAGGTCGAGACGCTTTTCTCGACGAAACCGGCAATTCTCCTGAAACTGCGCACCCCGGACTTCACAACGGCCGACCGCATCGCACAGATTATCAACAACACGCTGAGCGAAGGGACGGCACAGTGCCGCGACGCCGCGTCGGTGTCGGTGAAGATGCCCGCTTCCGGAAATACGGACGAGCGGGTGAAGTTTGTATCGAGCCTCGAGGGGTTGGAAGTCAGCCCCGACATGCCGGCGAAAGTGGTCTTCAACGAGCGCACCGGCACGATTGTGATGGGGGGAAACGTTCGTATTTCGAAGGCGTTGATCACGCACGGGAACCTGATTTTCGAGCGGCGTGAAGAGACGGACAATTTTTCGCAAACTATTGCGCCCCTGCTGCAGGATGGGACGATTTCCCAGCCCCAGTACGACGCGATCCTGACGAACTTCGAGTCCACCCGCGGCTCCGTCCAGGCAACCGAAGAAAAGGGCAAATTCCAGGTTCTGGAAGAAGGGGTCACGATCAATGAAGTGGCCAAGGGGCTGAACGCGCTGGGGGTGACGGCGCGGGACATCATGGCGATTTTGCAGGCGCTCAAGGAAGCGGGCGCCCTGCAGGCCGAATTGGTCTCCATGTAAGACCGCCCGGCAAACGGGTGACGCGAAAGGATGCGCACGGAACATGAACGAGATAGATTCGATAACAGGGATCGGAACCCCGCAGAACGCATTGTCGGCCGCCCAGACGGGGCGTTATGAGAACCTGGCCGTGTGGGCATCCGACCCGCAGGTGCGCAACAAAGCGGCCGGGATCGAGAAAGCGATCGAGTTGTTCACGATGGCGTTTGTGGAAGAAATGACCCAGGCGATGCGCAAGACGGTTCCCGAGGGGGGGATCATCGAGAAAAATGCGGGCGAGGAATTGTTTCAGTCGTTTCTGGACACGGAATATGCGCGCCAGTTGGGACCGCAGTTGGCCGAACAGGGCATTGCCGAGGCGTTGCGGCGTCAGTTGATTCCAGACGATCCGGCCAATGGCACGCTACCGTTGGCGCTGCCGGGGAAACAACCGGTAGCCGAGGATCGGAACGAAAGTGGCGCGAGCGTTTCGACCGGGGAAGAAAGTGGTTCGATCGAGTGAAGCCCTGCCCGGTCTGGAACCGGGTGGTTCGAGTGATAAGTAGAAAGGAGACAGACGTTCCGGAGGAGATTCCGTCGGCTGATGGCAGAAAAGAAGACGCTTCGAGGAGAAGAGATTGCCTAAAAGCGTGTTTTTTAGTAAAGAGTCGAAGTCCATCTGCCGATAAGCCACTTGGCATGGGGTCACCAAAGGGGGAATGAAGACATGAAGGTATCCGGGCGCAAAAGTGTCACAAGGCCCACCACTGTGGGAAGCCCGTTTCGTGTAACGGAAATAGCCAGGAAGTCCGAAACTGAGCAGGTGGAGCAACGCGAATCTCCGGCGACCGATGTCGAACTGTCGGAATCCACGCGCGAAGTAGCCCACGCCGCCGAATTGTTGGCCGGCCTGCCGGATGTGCGGATGGATAAGATCCAGGAAATCAAACCGCGCATCGAGGATGGCAGTTACAAGGTCGAGAGCAAGGTGGTCGCCAAGCGGATTGTGGACGCGGCGTTGCGGGAGTCGGCGATTCAGAAGAAACTGCGGCGTTGACGAGGCGTTTCTGGTTTTTCCCCCCATTTGGGTGTTTTTCTTTCCGGCAGACGGGGACAAGTCTGTCGGTCCATGTGTCAGGCGGTTTGTGTTTCCCTTCTTTTATTTCCTGAAGACACGCCGGTGCATACCGGCTCAAAGTCGCCAGGAAACGTCTGTAATCACTTCCATGACGGTTGCACAGTTTGAGGATCTTGCGTCGGTTCTAAGCGCGCAGTTGGATCTTTACAGCCAGTTGGCGGCGTTGTCGGACGCCGAACGTGAGGCATTGGTTTCGCGCGAGCCGGAAAAGGTCTTCGATCTGGTGCGGCGTAAGGAAACGCTGTTGCTGCGTTTGCGAACGGTCGAGGAGTCGCGCGAGTTGAGTAGCCTGCGTCTGGCACGGCAGTGGGGCTTGAAGGCCGGAGATCTGACCTTGAGCGAGATTCAGCACCGGTGCCCGGATGCGGCCCTGGCCGCGCGGCTGGGCGAACTGCGCGAGTCCATGCGCGCGGTTGTCAAACGGATTCAGGAACAGAATGCCCGCAATTCGGGGCTTTGCCGTCAGGGAATGGATCTGATCGGGGAAGTGTTGCAGGCGTCCGGCCGACCGGTCGGAGGAGAACGCAACGCCGGGGGGTATGGACGGGGGGGCCGTGCGGGCGCCGGAATGGCGCCGGGCTGTTCGGCTGTCCGGATTCAGGTTACGAGTTAGGCACGGGGCGGGAAAGGGAACGGAGCCATGTCTTCTGTTCAATCCACACTGAGCATCGCGCGGCAGGGCTTGATGACGAGCCAGTTGGGCTTGCACATCACCGGTCACAACGTGGCCAACGTGAACACCGAGGGCTACAAGCGCCAGCGCGTGAATCAGGTGAACATGCCCTATGGAATGGGGGTGCGGGTTGAGTCCATCGAGCGAACGATTGAGCCCCTGGTGCAGAAGCGATTGCTCGGAGTCACGTCGTCATATGCGCAACAGACCGACCGCGCACGATGCTACCAGCAGCTCGAAGAATTGATGAATGAGACCACAAACCGGGGTCTGGACGCCGAGATCAACGATTTTTTCGAGGCGCTCCAGGACTTGAGCGCGGCGCCCGGAGGCGAAGCGGAGCGCACGACGCTGCGGGGACGGGGCGAGAGCATGGCCTCTGTGTTTGAGTATTACCACGACCAGATGGCCCTGCAGGTTGCGGATCAGGACAAGGCGATTGATACCAACGTCGAAACGGCCAACGACCTGATTCGCCGGATTGGGGCGAAGAATCAGGCAATCGCCATGACCCGCAACGACGAGATCGCGCTGAACGATCTGTACAATGACCGGGACGAACTGGTGCGGCAGCTGTCGGAGATTCTGCCGGTGGCGCAGGGAGAGGATGAACGGGGCACGTTCATGCTGTTCATCGAAGCGGGCATGCCGCTGGTGGCGGGTGTGCAGACTTACCAGCTGGAGTCGCGTCCCGATGTGACAAACGATAACAAGCGCGACGTGTACTGGGTTTCCGACACGGGCGCGGCGATGGATATTACGAGTCAGATGACGAAAGGGCGCCTGGGCGCGGCCATCGAGATCCGCGACAAACTGGTGCCCGCCGAGTTGCGAAAGATAGACCGTCTGGCGGCGGATTTTGTGCTGGCGTTCAACGAACAGCACCGCGCCGGAACAGGACTGGATGGCGTGACGGGGCGGAATTTCTTCGAGACGTTGCCGGTCTTCACGCATGTGGGGGAAAACTCACAGGGAGGCGTAGGGATCGTGTCGGCGGTGGTCACGGATGAAACACAATTGAACCTCGACGACTACGAAATTCGCTTCACATCGCCCGGAACGTATGAAGTGGTCAACACGACGGCGGGCGCCACGGTCGCCTCGGGAGCTTACACTCCCGGCGCGTCAATCTCGTTCGGCGGACTCTCCATAACGCTCGATAACGCGAGCGGGCCACCTGTGGCGGGGGACTATTTCCGGGTCAATATGTATGAGAACGCCAGCGAAAACGTTGAAATTTCAACCGCGCTGCAAAACTCGACCGATGTGATCGCGGCCGGTTTTACGGGACTGAGCGGCGATAACCAGAATGCGTTGCGCCTGATCGCGTTGCAGACGCAGGCGCTGGCGAGCAACTCGACGGTGAGTTTCCAGCAATACTACAAGACGATCATCACCAACCTGGGAACGGAAGCCGCCTCCGCAAACAATCAGTACGACAGCCAGGATGCGCTTCTGAATCAGGTGACAACGCTCACCGAAAGCGTCTCGGGTGTGAACCTCGACGAGGAAAGCACCGTTCTGATGGTGTATCAACGCGCCTATCAGGCCTCGGCGAAGGTGATCCAGATTGCCGATGAAATGATGGCGACCACCATTGACATGATTCGGTAAGAAGCGGGAAACGAAGGGGAGAACGACCATGCGCATCTCGACCAATTACATGTTTGAAAACTCGCGCCGGACGATGCAGACGAGTGTATCGAATCTGTTGCAGGTCCAGGAAATCATGGCGAGCCAGAAGCAGATCAATCACCTGTCGGACGATCCGGTGGGCGCGGGCCGTTTGCTCAACACCCAGGGTCTCATTCAGAGTCAGGAACAGTTTCTCGCGAACCTCGATAACGGCACGACGTTCTGCAATCTCTACGACGGCGCTTTCGACGACATGATCTCGGTCCTGAAGCGCGCCAAATCGCTCCTGGTGGGCGCGGCCAACAGCGCCACCTCGACGGAGGAGACTCGAGAGGCCGCCCGGATCGAAATCGTCTCGCTGGCCAGCCAGCTGACGGTGATCGGCAACCTGCAGTACTCGGACCGTTTTCTCTTCGCGGGGTACGCGGACGACACGGCGCCATTTGTGGATATCCAGGTGGCGGCCACCGCCGGAGCCGGCAATACGGGAACGGGCGCGGTCACGTCGCAGGCCGTGAGCGACACGGCTCTCGTGACCGGGGACGCCTATCGCATCACGTTCACGGGCGCGAACACCTACGACGTGTTGAACACGACAACCGGCATTCCGGTTTCGGCAGGGAACACTTATACACCGGACGCCAACATCGTGTTCGATGGTTTGATGCTTCAGATTTCCAACACGCCTGCGGCGGGCGACACGTTTGATATTTCGACGGTGCCGGCGGGCGCTTATGTGGGCGACTCGGGTGTGGTTCAGCTGGAAATGGAACGCGATATTTTCCAGCAGGTCAATTACACGGGCGACCGGGCGTTTCTGGGCGCGGGGATTCCCAATGGCGTGAATCTGTTCGACATCTTCGAACAGGCGAACGTGGCGCTCCGCAACAACGACCAGCCCGCAATCCAGACTCTTTTGACCGCCTTCGATCAGGCGGTCGAGCAGACGGCGGGCATGCAGTCGGAAGTGGGCGCGCGGGCGAACAAGTTCGAGAAATCCACGGACCGTCTCGAGGACATCAAACTCGAACTCAGCACGCTCCTGACCGAGACGCGCGACGTGGATATCACGGAAGCGATCACGAATCTGAACAAGCAGGAAAACGCCTACCAGGCCGTCCTGGCGGCCACGGCGAAAGTGATTCAACCCAGCCTGATGGACTTCCTGAGTTGATACCTGCCTCGTTGGGGCGGGTTCTCTTGCGGCAACAATTCGATGATCGCCTTTTTTCGCTCCCGCTGCTACTCTGAGGGAGTGAAGAGAGGCGTATCCATGCATACGGAACGAGATCGAGGGCGAATCGGAATGGGGACAGTGGAGGAGGCGCAGGAACACGACCTGGAGGAAATTCTGACGCTCCAGAAAATCGCGTTCCAAGAAGAAGCGGAACTCTACAACGACTTCGATATCCCCCCGCTGAAACAGACTCTTGACGAAATCCAGCGGGAGTTTCGCGAGAAAACGTTTCTGAAGGCGGTGGAGACCGGGCGGATCGTCGGCAGTGTCCGGGGCCGGAGCGATTCCGAGGGGGTGTGCTCGATCGGGCGACTGGTGGTTCATCCGGACTGCCGCAATCGGGGATTGGGTCGGCTGTTGATGGGATCCATCGAGGCGCGCTTCCCGAACGCGCGGAAATACCGCCTTTTTACGGGTTACAAAAGCGTTCGGAACATTGCGCTATACGAGAAGTTGGGGTACCGGATTGTGGAACCGCCCGCTTCCACATCGGGAGTGGGGCTGGTATTTCTGGAGAAATCACGGTTCGATTCTTAAGAAAACGCTTGCGGGGCGTCTGGAGCGCCGTTAGGATGCGCACAGGTGTTTCTCCAAGTGGGTTGGACGTGGCGACGGGGTGAGCGAAGATGCTGATTTTAACACGCAAGTCGGGTGAGACGATACGGATCGGCGACAACATCGCGATCTCGGTGATTGATATCCGGGGGAATCAGGTTCGTCTCGGAATCACGGCGCCGCGCAATGTGAGTGTGCATCGTCAGGAAGTCTATGAGCAGATCGAGGAACAGAACACCCAGGCCGCTCAAGTGCAGGCGTTGGACAAGGCTCTGGTGCAGGATCTGTGGCAAAAACAGGGCCACAAGCGGGATTTGAGCAGAGGAGGGAAGCCGAAACCATGAAATTTCGCACGACGCGCTTCGGGGAGTTGGAATTACCCGACAGCGATGCTATCACCCTCCCCCAAGGCATTCTGGGTTTCCCGGAGTCCTCTCGGTTTGTCCTGCTCGAACACGACGCGGAAGGCACCCCTTTCAAGTGGCTTCAGGCGATCGAAGACCCCTCGCTGGCCTTTGTGGTCATGGATCCACACTTGCTTGTCTCGGGATACGAGGTCTGTTTTGACGAAGAAGCGACCCGCGAGATGGGCGCGGAAAAGTTCGACGATGAAAACTTTGCCATGATGGTGATCGTGAACATTCCGCGCGACAACCCGATTCATATGACCGCCAACCTGCGCGCCCCCATCGTGGTGCGGCTCGACACGCGTGTGGGACAGCAAATCGTTCTCTCGAACGAAGAGTACCCGATCCAGCACCGCATTTTTCAGGAAGTCGAGGAAGAAGGAACCGTTTCCTGAAGCGGAGGGATCGAAGAAAGAGAAACCGAAAAGAGATGATATGAAGCGCGGAATGAGAAGATTCCGCGCTTTTTGTTTGGAGGGGCAGTCGAAGGATTCCGACAGGAAACGGAAGGAGATGGACGAATGGCGATGCCGGGTGAAAGACGGGGGACAGGGATTCGATTCTGGATCGGGAATATCGGCCTGGTTTTGGCCCTGATCGCTGTGGCGGCCTGTGTTCACCGAAAATCCCCGGAATCCCGTGAAGGGGTGCGGCTGCGGGTTCTGACGTATAACATCCGCCACGGTGAGGGAGCCGACGGTCAGGTAGATTTGGAACGGGCCGCGCGGGTGATTCGTGAAGCCCGGGCGGATGTGGTCGCCGTACAGGAAGTGGACTGCCGGACAAGCCGGGTGAAAGGCGTGGACCAGGCCGAGGAACTGGCCCGTCTCACGGGGATGCGGGTGGCATTCGGTCGGGCGATAGAGTTCGGAGGGGGACAATATGGAAACGCGATCCTGACGCGCCTGGAAGCCGTGCGCCCCCCCCGGACAATCCCGCTGCCGGGCGGCGAAAAGCGCGCTCTGCTCTGGATGGACCTGAAGACACCAGGCGGCGAGTTTGCCTTTCTGGCCACCCATCTGGACCTGAACGCCCAGCGGCGCGAGGAATCGGTCCGCGATATCGAAAAGCAGTTTGAAGCGTCTCCAGAAACGCCGGCGCTTCTGGCCGGAGACCTGAACGCGGAATTTCAGGAAACGGCCTTCCAGGAACTCTTGCGCAGTTGGGGTAACACGGAAAAGAACGGCGCAGCGGCGGAACCGAGTTGCCCGGCGGATCGTCCATCCAATCGGATAGACCACGTGCTGTTCCGTCCGGCGAATCGCTGGCGGGTGGTGGAATGCCGGGTTTTGCCGGAGCCGGAGGTTTCCGACCATCGGCCGGTTCTGGCGGTATTGGAATTCTTACCCGGGGAGTGAAACGGGTTTTCTTGCAGGCGGGGGTTTTGTGACTTCATTTTTCCCAAGAGGTGGGCGTATGCGTCGCATGGTGCTGCTGGCGGTCTTGTTGATGGTGTCTGGAACCGGCTGGATGTGGGGAGCGGAGGGAAATTCGGCGCCGCAATTGCGGAACAAAAGACTTGGACAAAACCCGATGATTCTCTGGTATCCCCAACCCGCGAAAGCGTGGGTGGCCGCATTACCGGTGGGCAATGGCCGACTGGGCGCGATGGTGTTCGGCGGGCCGGACCAGGAGCGGTTGCAGTTCAACGAGGAGACGCTTTGGCTCGGCGGACCGGGCGGGGACCTGCCGGGTGCGGTCTGGGGAAAAAGTCCAAACCCTCGAATTCAAGGCCGGAGAGAAACGGGTCTTGAAGTGGGAATAACAGGACGATTTATTGAACCGTGAAAAGCGCGAAAGACGCAAAGACGCTGTCTTTTCGCGCTTTTCGCGTCTTTCGCGGTTCAATCTGTCGTTTTCCTGTCTCACAAGAATCTCTTTCACTTTGAATGCGGCTTCGGATGAAAAAGAGGGAATGTCCGTTTCTCGTTCATAAAAAGACGATCACCGCACGAGCACGAGGAGCGAGAACCCACCGAGCAGCCGGGCCGCCAGGTCGGGGTTCAGGCGAAAGAGCGCCTGGCGAAAGGGTTTGGCCAACCGGGACTTGAGGTCTTTCTTCTGCTCGATGGCAACCGGGGTGTAGAAACAATCCACAATCTGATACCCCGCATCCTGCAGAGTCAGGAGCGCGGTCTCTTTCATGAAATAATGCAGGTGGCCGATTTTCTTCCGGCGCTTGAGAATAGTGGACCCCATCAGCACGCTCAGGGCGGACATATCCAGCGGGATATGGAAAATTTTCACGCGCGCCCTCGGCTGTAACCGCCGCAGAAACCCCAGATAATCTTCCACGTGTTCAAAGACATCCATGCAGAGAAGCAGGTCGAAAACCTCCGTCTCCTGCGCCAGGAAGTCTCCACAGTGGTAGGTCAGCCGTTCATTCTGGCGTGACCGGCTGATCTCGAAGGCCTGCGGAGAGATTTCGTACCCGCAGAACCGGGTTTCGGGTGGCAGGGCCAGTTGCAGTTGGTGGAGAATCTCTCCCGCGCCACACCCGACCTCACACACGGACGAAACGCGCAGGTTCTGGCGCTCCAGCATGTTCAGGATATGCCGGGCTTTCCACTGGGAGTCCGCCACGTGGTAGTCCGGGTTGTTCCGAAGATACTGGCCGCTGAGATAAATGTTCGAGTCCATCAACCATCCTACAATCGTTGCGCGACGCAGAACGCCCCGCTTCCCCGAAGTCTATACCAGAGGGAATGGCGATTTCAACGGATTCCGAGACGGACAGCCAAACGACCGGGCGCCAGCGCGCATGCCACGTGTCGCCGCACATTGACATTATCGCTTGAGGATGCGATAATAGGGATGCTGGGTTTATGTGGCCCGGTATCGCCATTCCTGCCTTCGTGAGAATAAACATAAAGAAAGCGTAAACAAGAACAGTTAGAAGGAGATGCCTCTTGAAGCGAGTGCTGATGTATGCCGTGATCTGTTGTTTCCTCGGCCTTGGGCCGGGAACCTCGTGGGTCTGGGGCGCAGAAATTGTCATTCACGACGGGGCAGACGCAACAACCGACCGGGTGGCCGCACAGGTGACCGCACACCCGACAGCGCCGGGGGTGGCGTCGTTTGGATTCGATACAACCGCGATCTCTCTGTCGGCGGCTGGCGAGCCGGAAATCCCGTGGCGCGTCCTCTCCTTCCTGTTGCCCCCCAATGCGGATCTGGCGACGGTGGAGTGCCGGGTGAACACGGCCTCGTATGAGGCGGAACCGGGGGCGTGGCTTGTCTCTCCCATGCCGCCCCCGAGAGCGGTGGACCAAACCGGCAAAATTCTGGAAGACTGGCCGGAAGGGAAAAAGATCCAGGACGGGAAGGATACGGACATTTATCTGAATGACGCATTCTGGCCCGCTCAGGCGGCCCGGGTGAATTCACGCGGTTCCCTGCGCGGCTGGAAAATGGTGGAAGTCGCCATTCCGCTTGTGCGGTACAATGCCGTGACAACGCGCCTGGAACGCTTGACGGCTCTGGATGCCTCGCTGGTGTACAACCAGAACCGGACTTCGGCGGTCTGGTCGAGGCAGATCGGGCCGGAACGGGTGGCCCGGCTTGCGGCGAATTATTCGAAGGCTGCCGGGACTTATGCCAGCGCTCCGATGGGACTCCGCGACGAGGACGGGACTCTCGCTCCCTCCCTCATGCCGTCCGGCAAGACGGGGTATCTCATCCTGATTCCGTCGTCCCTGCAAACGGCTTCGACGAAACTGGCGGCTTTTGTGGCACACAAGCAGGCGCGGGGTTTCACGGTCTCCGTGTACAATGAATCCACATGGGGGGGCGGCGCATCCGGCCAGACGCGGGCCAACAATCTCCGCGCCTGGTTGCGGGCGAATTATCTGGCCAAGGACGCCAAGTTCGCGCTGTTGATAGGCGATCCGCGCGAAAACGGCAATCTCCCGATGAAATACTGCCTCAAAGCGGACGAATACCATCCAACGGATTATTATTATGCCGAGTTGACGGGAAACTGGGATGCCAACGGCAATGGCGTCTATGGCGAAGAGGCGGACAATCCGGAGAAAATGTTCGAGGTGTATGTCGGACGCATCCCGAACTACGGCAGTGTGACCCAACTGGATTCCATCCTGCAGAAAACGATGGATTATGAAAATTCGACGGACCGGCAGTGGCGGCGCAATGTGTTGCTGCCGATGGTGCCCCTGGACGATGTCACGCCGGCATATCAATTGGGTGAGCAGATCAAAACCGATTTCCTCGAACCCCAGGGGATTCCGTCGGACCGCATTTATGACAAGGACTACGGGTGCCTGCCGCCTCCGGAATACCTGCGGACCAACGCTTATCCGGCGAATGTCTGGCGCGACCACGACTACGGACTGACGATCTGGAACACCCACGGTTGGGCGCAGGGGGCTTCGGGAATTATCTCCTCCGGAGAAACGTCCGCGCTCGACAATGCGCATCCCGCCGCCTGTTTCCAGGGATCCTGCGACAACGGATACCCCGAATACACCGACAACCTGGGGTACTCGATCCTGGTAAAGGGCGGCATCAGCACCATTGCCGCCAGCCGCAATGGCTGGTACTACGTCGGGCAGGGCGATTTTACCTGGACCTCCTCCGTCGGAGGATTGGGTTACGCCTGGGCGCGGCGCATTCTGAGTAATGGCGACACAAACGGCGAGGCAAACTGGAACTCGAAGGAAGAACTGCCCTTCTGGCTGAAAAATTACTATGTGTACAATTTCTATGGGGATCCCTCGCTATCCATTTTCGACCCCGTGCCGTTTACGGTCTCTCCCACCCACCATTATGTTCGGGCGCCACGCGTGGGCGCGCCGGTGTCGGTCAGGCGCACCTACACATTGACCAATAAAAGCACAAGCCCGATCAATTGGACGGTCTCCAAGACAGCCGCCTGGCTCTCGAATCCCGCGCCGTCCAGCGGCGTCATTGCTGCGGGTGGAAAAACAACGGTCTCCGTGACACCCGCGGCCGGATGGCCGGATATGCCGCCCGGAGAATACTCCGATCTGCTCACATTTACCGACCAGACCAATGGGAATGCCCTGACCACACGGCGCTACACGCTGGATGTCACCGCCGGAGTGATGAACGCCTGGTGGAAACTGGACGAAACCGACGGTTCCATCGCAAAGGATTCCTCCCAGAGCGGCAACGATAGCCTGCTTAATGGGAATCCCCTGTGGAGCGCCGGGCGTTTCGAAAATGGCCTCACCTTCGACGGTTCGGATGATTATACGTCTGCGTCGGCTCTGAACCTGAACTCGAACACGGTCACCTTCACCGGCTGGGTCAAGCGCAACGGAACACAGGCGGACTGGGCCGGACTTATTTTCTGCCGTGGAGGCAATTCCTGCACCGGACTCAGCCTGCGCAATGGGGGTGAATTGCGCTACCACTGGGATGGCGGTCGTTACGACTTCTCGTCGAAACTGGTGGTGCCCAATGGGGTGTGGACCTTTGTGGCTCTGGTGGTCGAACCCACGAAAGCCACGTTCTACATGAGCAACGGCGCCGGATTTCTCACTGCGGTTGACAGCTCGACCCACGATCCCGAACAGTTCGACGCCGCAATCATGCTCGGTCAGGATTCTTCAGGCGGACGCTTCTACAAGGGCATGCTGGACGACATGCGGGTGTACAATTATGCGCTTTCCGCCGCCGACCTGACCGAGGTGCGGGCCGGGAGCGGACGCGCCGAAAACCCGTCGCCCGCCGACGGCGCCACCGCGGTCTCTTATTTCAACATCCCTCTCAATTGGGTAAGCAGCAGGAACGCCCTGTCGCACAATGTCTATTTCGGAACCAGTTCCACGGCGGTGAGCAACGCGACACCGGCGTCGGCGGAATATCAGGGGAATGTGACCCTCCCCACTTTCACGGCGCCGAAGACCCAGCCGAAAACCACGTACTACTGGCGGGTGGACGAAGTGGGACTCAGTTCGGTCAACAAAGGCATCGTCTGGTCCTTCACCACAATGCCCGAAAATGTCATCCTGGTGGAATACTGGAACGACATCAGCGGCGAGACCGTGGTTGATCTGACACGCAGTCCCAACTACCCGAACAAGCCGACTTCAAAATCCTACCAGGAATCGGCATTCGAACTTGGCTCAAATGTCGCGGACCATTACGGCGCGCGCGTTCGGGCGCTGCTGAAAGCGCCCGCCACCGGCTCCTACACCTTCTGGATCGCATCGGACGACAGCAGCCTGCTCTACCTGAGCCAGACGACTTCGCCGGCCAGCAAGTTGAGAATCGCTTCTGTGGATGGATGGACGGATCCGCATGCGTGGACGACCTACCCGGCGCAGAAGTCCGCTTCCATTTCCCTGACAGCCGGCCAGTACTATTACCTTGAGGCGTTGATGAAAGAAGGCGAGGGAGGCGACCATCTGGCCGTGGCGTGGCAGGGGCCGGGTTTCTCCCAGAAGGTGATCCCCGCCAGCGCGCTTTACCCCTATGCGCCAAACACGGCGCCTATCTTCAAAAACAACCCTATTCAGCAGCCGGCGGCCCAAGTCGGTCTCCCCTACCAGGGAACCCTGGCGGGCCTCGCAACCGACCCGGACTTCGGACAGACCCTGATTCTCACAAAACTCGGCGGACCGGCCTGGCTCACCCTTGCGGCGGACGGTTCGCTCTCCGGTACACCGGGAGCGGAGAACGTCGGATTGAACAGTTGGATCGTCTCCGTCAGTGACGGGCAAGGCGCCACCGGCCAGGCCACGCTCCAGGTCCTCGTGGATACACTGCCCACTCCGCAACCCGCCCGTCTCGAGGTCTATTGAGTCACCCTCCCAGGAAACAAAACACCGCGACGCGCCCCCGGTCAAGCCCACTCAAACGGGTTTGACCGGGGGCGATAACATGGGCAGGCTGGATATTGAGAGAAAAGACTCGCGACAGCGGAGAAATTCTCATGGGAGACCGGAGGGAGCCGCGCTTCGGAGTATGTCCCTTGATTTAATCGGATGCGAAATTATATCTTGCATAAAACATCTTATCAGGTGTACCCGATACTTGGATCAGTGAGCGGCCCGGTCTTGGGATCAAGTAAGGATGAGGAAGTCCATGTCGGATACAGGCGAAAGAATCTGTTCGGAACCGAAACGCTCTCCAGCCAGGAAGCGCTTTACCTCCGCCACCGGCGCCTGGATTTCGCTGATCGTCTGTGTGGTCAGTTATTCTCTCATGCATTTCATCAAAGTGGGCGTGGATTCGTTTCTGGTTTGCGTGTTCATGGCCACTCTTTTTTCTTTCTTTATTTTCGGATTTTTTGCCCTCCTGGGGGTCCATTACCGGAATGAAGGAAAGACGCCGACCGGAAAAGTCCTGACGGATTACACCCTGCACGTCCACGGCGACGACCTCCTCCTGGTCCAGAAGCGAATCGGGGACTGGTATTCCTTTTTCTACGTGGGTGTTTTTTGTGTTTTATTTGTGCCCGGCATGTTTGCCGGGAGCATTTCTTTCCTGCTTCAATCTATCCGGGAGCCGGAACTGAAGTCGATTTGGGGCTTTCTGGGGTTCGGGTTCTTTGCTGTGGTCGCATCGCTGATCTTTTTCCCGCTATTCTTTCTGCGGCATTTTTTTCTCCCCTGGAAACGGAAGATTCTCATCCTGAACCGGGATTCCGTGTGGGTAAAATACGGGAAAAAGTCCGATATCCCCGACAGGATCGAAGCGCTCAAGGCGAAACCGGACGATGCCAAACTTCAGGAGGTTCTGGACGAAGAAATTCTTCAGATGCTGAAGCGTTTTGAGACCCCCTCCGAACGGGGGACGGTTCTGGAGGAGATCCGGATGGAATCGCGACGTGTCTGGGACGAGGCGGCGGACGACGCGGATCGTGCGCGTCTGGCGCGTCAGAAGGAAGAGGAGGAGTTTCTGGAGGAAGTCGAAGACGCCCGGTCGTGTCTTCAGATCTTGCGCCAGGGAAAAGACCCGAACGACGCGGATTTGCCCGAACCGGATGAGAAAGAGGAGATCCCCCGCTCCACTCGCCGCAGTTTCAAGCCGACCACAATCGCTGGAATTCTGTTCGCGGTTTTTGTTGTCTCCGCGATACTGGGGGCGCTGAAGGTGGAATGGATGGTTTCGAGATGGAAGGGCTTTGCGTTCTGGTCGTTCCTCTTCTTCGCTTTTCAGGTGTACGAGATTGTCCGGGAGCGCCGGTACCGGATGCGGGTGAACCTGTCCCTGCTGGACCTGATTCTGAAGGACTATACGCTTTCCACACAGGCGGACAAAGTGATCCTGGTGCGGAAGTACCTCCGGGGCCTCTGGTTCGTTTTCTCGCGGATGTTTCCACTCGGGCTTGTCTGTCTGGGCTTTGGGAGCCTTCTGGGGTTCCTGACCTGGTTCATTTATGGAACAAGACCTCTGAATGGAATTACGGCGGGCATTTTTCCAATTCTGGCCATCATGTGGTTGATGTGGGGAAAGGTGTTCAAGATACTTCTTGTTTCGCTCTCCGAGTCGCGACATTACTTCCTCCCGTCCAGACGGAGGATTTTGATTTTGAGCCGGGACGCTCTGAACGTAATAGAGGGGAACGCATCGAATGTTTCCGGACGCCTTGAAAAAATAGAGGCGCAACCGGATGTGGTCCTATTGAATCGCCCTGCCCATTTAGATCACAACCTCCTGATTCTCAGGAAACTTTACGAAAACCCTCTGGACCGACAGACGATTTTGGAGGAACTGCGACGGAAAGTACAACTTGGGCATAAAGACTTGTGAGTACACAGAACTATTGTCTATGTGAGTAAAATCTACCGCTCTTTCCAAAGGGGAATAAGCGAATGCAATCAGGAATCATCTCAGATGCATCAAGAAAGAGTCTGTTTGGGGTTCTGATTTTCTGCTTCCTGGGGGCAGTAATACTGAGTATTGGTCAGTCCTCTTTCCCGCCCGAGAAGAAGGATTTTCGAATCCCATCAATTGGCATGGAGATGGTTTTTCTGAAAGATGGTCAGTTTCTGATGGGGGATCGCTATGAGTTCAACCACTTTAAATATTCCGATAACTGGCAACCGGTCACTGTTACCCTCACGAATGGTTTCTGGATAGGGAAATATGAGGTTACACAAGGGGAGTTTCGGAAAATCATGAAGGATTATCCGATTCAAGGGGACGATTGCCTTCCGGCAACCAATATAGGGTGGAGGGCGGCTGTTTGGTTTTGTAATCAACTCACCGAGATCGAGAAAAAGGCGGGGCGGATGCCGGATGGATATGTGTATCGTCTTCCCACGGATGCCGAGTGGGAATACGCCTGCCGGGCAGGAACAAGATCCCGGTTCAGTTTTGGTGACGATCCGAAAGATCTGGGAAATTATGCGTGGTTTGAGTCTAACAGCGATATGAGTATCCATCGTGTTGGGCTAAAAGAACCAAACCCCTGGGGACTCTTTGACATGTATGGAAATGTCTCGGAGATTTGTCTGGATGCCTATAATCACAAGTATGATGAGGAGACGAGATTTGAAGAGGACCCGCTCAATCGGCCCGATGGAGGATGTATTCTTGTTCGGGGTGCGGCATTTGATTCTTACGAAGATCAAATTGCCTCATCTTGCCGGTATTGGGATGGCATGTACTACTACTCAGATCTCAGATGGGTCGGATTCAGAATCGTTCTTGCCCCAAAACCCCCAGAATACGAAAAGTTGCTCGATCTTTTGCATCTGTTTGAGCAGGAGAATCTGTCGCCGAAAGATAAGTAACTCCGTTCTTGTATCACTAAGGTGGAATAACTCTGGCTCACCTCTCTTTCAATCTTGTTGGACAAAATCCTCATACCCCACCTCCATCAGGACCAGTCCGGTGGGGGGGGCGGTGCGGAATTTGACCGTGCGGCGTTGTTCGCGCAGGCAGTCGGCCACCACGTCGGGCGCGTGCAGACCCAGACCGATCTCGATGAGCAGGCCGCTCATGAGACGCACCATGTTGTGGAGAAACGAACGGCACAGGAACTCAAAATGGTGGAGAGGCGGTTCGGCCACGTGGCGCGCGACGAGCATCGTCAGTTCCGTGCGCGTCGCCTGACAGTGGGCCGAGCGGAACGCGCTGAAGTCGTGGCGTCCGGGCAGGTGCGCCAGCCCGGCGTCTATGGCCGCCCAGTCGAGCGGACGCGCCAGGTGCGTGACGCGGTGTCGGTCGAGCGCCGGGGGCGCGGGACGGTTCAGTATGGTGTAACGGTAACGGCGCCAGCGCGCGTCGCGCCGCGGGTCGAACGCGGGGGCGCACGGCTCGACCGACACGATGCGGATGTCGGGCGGCAGGAGCGTGTTGCCGCCTCGCAGGATCGAGCGCTCGGTGATATCGGTCGCCGTGGTGCGCAGACAGGCCACCTGCCCGGCGGCGTGGACGCCCGCGTCGGTGCGGCCTGAGCCTGGGATGACGAGCGGGTGGCGTGTGATCCGCGCCAGGGTGTCCTCGAGGGTCTGCTGGACGGTCGGCGCGTTTTCCTGGCGCTGCCAGCCGCAGTAGCGCGTGCCGTCGTATTCGACGACCAGGCGGAAGGCGCGTGGAGCGGGAGAAACCGGCTCGGGCGAAGGAGATGAAGAGAGAGTTTCGGCGTTTTCGTTCATGGCGGGCATCGTACCAGACCGGAGCGGTCGAATCATCCGAAAACCGCCGAAAAAGAGAAACCGCTTGGCATCGAGCCACAGAGGATGCGTTTTCAAAGAAAGAAGGACAGAGGAAAACCGCAGAATACGCAGAAACCTATTTTTTCTGCGTGTTCTGTGTATTCTGCGGTTGCAGAAGGCGGTTTCTTGATCCGGATGATGACAATCGGGTATCAAGACGCCCGGAAGATGGATTCCAGAAAAAGAGGAGAGGAGATGCCGGAGGGAAAGGGGGGAAAGGGGACAGAAGCGGTACAGGTCTCGATTCCTCCATTTTCCGGTGAATAAATGGTTGCAGTCCGGACTGGGGAATCTATGATACCCACGGGGCGTGAAAAAGATCCCTGTCCCGCGGAATGTCTCCCGTTCCGCACTCATCGCCCATCCATATCCTGTCTTCGAAAGAGGTCCCTCCACCATGCGCCGACCGGCTTCCTTTGCTTCCCTGTGTGTCTTTTTATTATTCCTTCTGAATTGCACGCTGCAACCCGATACCGTCCAGACGCCACCGCCAACGGCTCAACAGGCGATCGAGAGACCGGAAGGGGAGACCCGCAAAACCCCGGCTCCGCGGGACGCGATGCGCGCGGGAGTGACCTCGAACACCAAGTGGAGTCAGGACGGGAAATTCCTCTATTTCTCCCTCCAAGACCAGCGCTATCAGTTCGACTTGACGAAAGGCGAGCGCTCGGCCATCCAGCCGGACGCTGAACCGAAAGATACGGTTGGAGCCCCACCGGACCTGACCATTGACAAGACCGGGGGCGAGCGGGGGAACCCCGCCCCGGGGCAGAAACCCCGCCCACGCGCGCCCTCGCGGGGGCGCCAGCACCTGACGGAAGATTCGCCCAACGGCCGTTGGCGCGCCGTGTGCCGCGACTGGAACGTCCAACTCGAAGACCTCAAGTCCAGCCGCACGCTCAATGTCACCACCACCGGGAACCGCAAGTTCCGTTACGGAACGGCCAACTGGGTCTATGGCGAAGAACTCTATGTTTATAACGGGATGTGGTGGTCGGGCGATTCGAAGAAACTCGCCTATTACGTCTTCGACGAGCGGCCCGTGCGGGACTTCTACATGCTGGACGGGTTGACGAAAGCCCACACGTCCGTTCTGACGGAAGGTTTCATGACCGCCGGCGAAGCGAACCCCATCGTCACGCTGGCCCTGTACGACCGCGCCACCAGTACCAGCACGCCGGTGGATTGCGGCCAGGGGGATCAGTACCTCTACAACATGCGCCAGACGCCCGACGGCAAGGAATTGCTCATCAGCCGCACCGACCGGCGCCACAAACAACTCGATATCCTCGCGCTCGACTTCGCCACGGGCAAAACCCGTGTCGTGGTGACCGAGAAACAGGACTCCTGGCAGGAAAACGCCCCGGCCATGCGGTTTCTCCGTGACGGGAAACGGTTCATCTGGGAGACCGAGAAAACCCTCTGGAAACAGTACGAGCTGCGCCATCTCGATGGCTCCCTGATCTGTACCCTGACCCGGGGCGAATACCCTGCGCTCGATATCGTGCGGGTGGACGAAGAGGGGGGCTGGCTCTACTACACCGCCTACAGCGCGAAAAATCCCCTGTCGCCCCAGCTGCACCGGGTGCGCCTCGACGGTACCGGCCAGAAACGCCTGACGGACTCGGAACGCTCCTACCGCCAGTTCCGGTTCTCGCCCGACGGCAAGTGGTTCATCGCGCAGGAAGAGGACGTCGCGACCCCGCCCTCGACCGTGCTGTACAGCACCGAAGGGAAGGAGATCGCCCGGCTCGCCGAAGGGCCAAAGGATCTGCCCCAACTCGCGGAACTCTACACGTTCAAATCTCAGGATGGGAAAACAGACCTTTACGGCGTGCTCTACAAGCCCGAGGACTTTGATCCGGCGAAAAAGTACCCGGTCCTTGTCCACGTGTACGGCGGGCCGGAGTTCGAGGCGTTCGAGAACGTGTACCGGCCCGGTCACCCGGACACCCGCCGGGGATGCCTGGTCACGCAGATCGGCAACCGGGGCAGCAAGAACCGGGGCAAGGCGTTCATGGCCGCCGTCTATCAGCGCCTTGGCGATGTGGACGCCCAGGACCAGGCCGACGGGGTCCGCTATCTGGCCCAGCGTCCCTATGTGGACGCCACGCGAGTCGGCATCGTCGGGCACTCCTACGGCGGATACATGTCCGCGATGACCATTCTCAAACACCCGGACGTGTTTGCCGCCTCGGTGGACCGCGCCGGCCCGAACGACTGGCGCAACTACGACACCGTCTATACCGAACGCTACATGAACCTGCCCCAGGACAACCCCGAGGGGTATCGCCGGGCGATGTGCTCCGAGTTTGCCGGGAATCTGAAGGGCAAGTTCCTCATCATGCACGGCCTGATGGACGACAACGTCCACCCGAACAACGCCTGGCAGTTGATCGAAGCGCTCGACAAGGCGGGGAAGTATTACGAAAGCCGTTTCATCCCGAACTCCGATCACAGTTTCGGCGCGGCGGAGATTCACTGGGAATTCCTTGAACGGAACCTGGGGTTGCGTCCGCTCGGGAAATAGACGCATGATCCCTCAACACAGGGGTTGTCAAACGCATCGAGATTCAAGGAATGAATTGGGGGACATCTTTGAGATGTCCCCCAATTTCATATTCAATGCCGTATTTCTGAGGCCGAAACCCCCGAAGTTCTGGACGCCGCCCAAACCGGCACTCGCAGCCCTCAGGGACGGCTGCGTCCCTGCGTTTTCACTTTCGTCAGCAGTTCCGTCAATTCCTTCACAATTTCCGGGCGCTGTTCCACGAGATTGTTGGCTTCTGCCGGGTCCGACTTCAGGTTATAGAGTTGGGCGCCGGTTCCCGTGGAGTAGGCGTTGTCCTGCGATCCCTTTGCGGCTTGCTTTCCGGCAAAGGCATCCGCGCCTTTGCCGCTTCGCTGGGCCGCGCTATCCTGTGCGGCGCCTCCTCTTCCCGGAATCAGCACCCAGTCTCCCTTGCGGATCGCCAGCGAGTTGACCCCGAGACTCTGCAGCACCAGATGATCCCTTACCGGTTTCGCGGGATGTTCTTCCAGCAGCGCGGGGAGAACGTTGAAACTGTCCGGAGCGGTCTCCGGTTTCAGGGATTGCCCCGTCAACGCCGCAAAAGTGGCCAGCATGTCCACCGTGCTGATCAATTCGCCGGAGGTGGCGCCCGCCTTGATCCGGCCCGGCCACCGCGCCAGAAACGGCGCGCGATGCCCTCCTTCCCACAGGCTCCCCTTGTACCCGCGCCACGATCCGTTACACAAGTGCCCATTGGCGTTCTCTATCGCTCCATCCTGATACCCGTCATCCATGACGCCGCCGTTGTCGCTCGTCACCATCACCAATGTATTCTCCGCCAAGCCCAACCGTTCCAGCGCCTCCAGCACCGTTCCCACGATACCGTCGAACTCCTCGATCACATCGCCCCGCGTCCCGCACCCGCTCTTGCCCGCGTATTTGACGTTCGGCACACGCGGCACGTGGATGTCGTGGGTGGCGAGGTAAAGGAAAAACGGTTTATCCTTGTTTTTCTCGATGAACTGGACCGATTTCTCCGCCAGTGTATGGGCGATTTCGGTATCCTTCCACCGCGCGGCCTTGCCGCCGCTCATGTAGCCGATCCGTCCGATGCCGTTGATGATCGTGTTGTCGTGCCCCTGGCTCGCCTTCATGGTCAGCAGTTCCGGATGTTCCTTGCCCGTGGGTTCATCGCCCACTTTCTGTTTGTAACTGACCTGAATTGGATCGTCAGGATCCAGACCGACGACCTTGTGGTTCTCCACGAAGACGCAGGGGGTACGGTCGCCCGTGGCCGGAATGAAAAAGGCGTAGTCGAACCCCAGTTCCAGCGGGCCGGGCTTGATCTCTTTATTGTAGTCCGGTTTTCCCTCCCCCAGACCCAGATGCCATTTGCCGACCAGGCCCGTGGCGTAACCGGCGTCCTTCAACATCGAAGCCAGTGAGGTCTTCTCGGGGTCTATGGAAAGCGGCGCTTCTCCGCTCAGGATCGAAGCCCCCGCCGGGTTGCGGAAGGCGTACTGACCCGTCATCAGCGAGTAGCGGGTCGGTGTGCAAACGGCAGCCGAAGAGTGGGCGTCGGTAAACCGTACCCCCTCGCGGGCAAGCTGGTCCACGTTTGGCGTCTTGACGCGGGTTGCGCCATAACAGCCGAGATCGCCATAGCCGATGTCGTCGGCCAGGATGAAAACGATGTTGGGATGCTGCGCCTTGCCGGGCGCAATAGCGGCGGGGATGTCCGCCGGCGCAGCGCCCGCAAAGCGATTCAACGCCATCCCTGTCAAACCCAGAGAAAGACACCTCAAGAAATTACGCCGGGTGACTGCCGACATTTTGTTTCTCCCCTATCCTCTTGAGTGGGTGACCCTCTTGTTTCAGTCGAAATTGTGACCCGTTTCCTCTTGTTTTTCCAGATGAATCGAAAACCAGCGCGCCCAATCGAAAAAACCTTTTGACCACCACGGCCCGGAAAGAGCAGAATGCGGGTTGACGCTGCCCGATGGCGGCGTAAGAGAGGTCGGACGGATTCGTTTATCCGACAGGGTGTCTTTGTGTGGTCCGGAAGACGGACTGCGCGAATGCGTCTTGATATGGCCTCCAGACAAGAAAGGACATGATTCCCCCATGCCGGAACGCTCCAAGGACGACAAACACGGTTCTCAGGACGACTCGCGCCGCAAGAAATGCAAATCTCTGCTCGATAACGTCTTCACGCCGCACCGGCCCTCCTTCTCCTTTTCCCAGCAGGTCTGGAACCCGCCGGCGGACGTGTACGAGACGTCGCACAGCGTGATTGTCAAAATGGAGATTCCCGGGGTGTGCCTCGATACCCTCCAGGTGACCGCCGAGCACAATACCCTCGTCGTGCGGGGATGCCGCGGCGAAGACAACCCGCAACCCAAGGAAAACATCCACCTGATGGAAATCCGCTATGGCCAGTTCGAGCGTTCTTTTCCCCTGCCGGGAAAACTCAACCTCGAAAGAGTCACCGCTCAATACACCAACGGCTTCCTGGTCGTCACCATCCAGAAGAAACCGCTGGTCTCGCGTAACATCGCCATCGAGATCATAGAAGATTGAAACCCTGGCGTTGCCCCAATCCGAACTTGAAAACAGTGGAGAAACCCGTTCAATGAGTGACCCGAAATCGAAAGAAACCGCATCTCCGGCGCCGACCTCCGAAGAAACCGGGAGCATCAATGAAATCGAGGCGTTGCAGTTGCCCTCGCGGCTGCCCATCATCGCCATTGACAACTCCGTTCTCTTTCCCTTCATGATCGCCCCGATTGTCGTCAGTCAGGAGCACGACAAAGCGCTCATTGACGACGTGCTGAAAGCCGACCGTCTGGTGGGCGTTTTCCTGAAAAAGCAATCCGGCGGACCGGATATTTTCGAGAATCTCCACGACACCGGCTGTCTGGCTGTGATTCTCAAGATGTTGCGCATGCCCGATGGCGCGGTGCGGATTCTTCTGCACGGCCTGGAACGGGTCAAAGTCGTCGAGCCGCTGAGCGAAGAACCCTATCTGGTGGCCGGTGTCGAGCGTCTGCTGTTCGACACCACCTCCACCCGGCCCGTTCAGGCGCTCATGAAAAGCATCCAGCAGATGATGCTGCGCGTCATCGAGATGGCCAACATGCCCCAGGATCTGGCCACGGCCGTGTCGAGCATGGAAGACCCCGGCCGGCTGGCGGACCTGGTCATCACCCACCTGCCGATCAAGGTCGAGGAACGCCAATCCATTCTGGAAATCCCGGGCCTCGAAGCCCGACTCCATCGCGTTCTGGAGATTTTGAGCCGAGAAGCCGACCTGCTCCAGCTCAGCTCGGAAATCCAGAGCGAAGTGTCGCAGCGCATAGACAAGAGCCAGCGAGACTATATGCTGCGCGAGCAGATCAAAGCGATTCGCAAGGAATTGGGCGAGGATGAGAAACAAAACCCCGATATCCTCGAACTCCGCGCCGCCATTGAGAAGGCAAGTCTGCCGGCTCAGCCCAGGGAGACGGCCGAGAAGGAATTGCGCCGTCTCGAAATGATGCACCCCTCCTCGCCCGAGTACACTGTCAGCCGCAACTACCTCGACTGGATTCTCAGCCTGCCCTGGAACGAAAGCACGCGCGACAACATTGACATCCAGAAAGCCCGCGCCGTCCTTGACGAGGACCACTTCGGCCTGGAAGATGTCAAGGAACGCATCCTCGAGTGCCTGGCCGTGATCCAGCTGCGCAAGGAAGTGCGCGGACCGATCCTCTGCTTTGTCGGCCCGCCTGGAGTCGGCAAGACCTCGCTCGGGCGTTCGATCGCCCGGGCCATGGGGCGCAAGTTCTATCGCATGAGTCTGGGTGGCATGCGCGACGAGGCGGAAATCCGCGGACACCGTCGGACCTACATCGGCGCCCTTCCGGGCCGTATCCTCAAGGGCATCAAGGACTGCGGTTCCAACAACCCTCTCATCATGCTCGATGAAGTGGACAAACTCGGCGCCGACTTTCGGGGCGACCCGGCTTCGGCTCTCCTCGAGGTGCTCGATCCCGAGCAGAACTCGACCTTCACCGACCACTATCTCGATATGCCCTTCGACCTCTCGAAGGTCATGTTCATCACCACGGCCAACCTGCTCGATCCCATCCCCTCGCCGTTGCTCGACCGGATGGAAGTTCTGCGCCTGAGCGGTTACACCACGCGCGAGAAACTCGAGATCGCCACCCGATACCTCATCCCCCGCGCCTACGAAAACACCGGCGTGCGTGAGAAACACATCCGTTTCACCCCGGAAGGCATTCAGGACATCGCCGAGAACTACACCCGCGAAGCGGGCGTGCGCAACCTCGAACGCGAAATCACCAACATCTGCCGCAAGATGGCCAAGAAAATCGCCTCGGGCGATAAGGACTCCATCGTCGTGCGGCCCGAACGCGTCCGGGAACTGCTCGGCCCCATCCGGGTTCACCACGAAATGGCCGACCGGACCGGGCTACCCGGCGTGGCCATCGGTCTGGCGTGGACCCAGACCGGCGGCGAGATTCTTTTTATCGAAGTCAACTCAACCCCGGGGACGGGTCAGCTCACGCTGACCGGGCAGCTGGGCAATGTCATGAAAGAATCGGCCATGGCGGCGATGGACTACCTCCACGCCAACGCCTCACAAATCGGGATCCCCGAGAAAGCCTTCGCCCGCCACAATTACCACCTCCACATCCCTGCGGGCGCCACGCCGAAGGATGGCCCCTCGGCCGGCATCGCCATCGCCTGCGCTTTCTGTTCGCTTCTGGCGGATGTGCCGGTGCGAGCGAATCTGGCCTGCACGGGTGAGATTACCCTGAAGGGCAACGTTCTGGCCGTAGGCGGCATCAAGGAAAAAGTCCTGGCCGCGCACCGCTCCGGCGTGCGCGAGATCATCCTGCCCGCGCGCTGCAAGGATGAACTCCTCAAGGACGTGCCTCAGGAAGTGATAGACGCCCTCGAATTCCACTATGCCGATCACATCTCCCAGGTGCTCGACATCGCCTTCCCCGCGCTCAAGGAAGTGCGCCAGCATCAGGAGCCGGAACCCGCGCCCGAACAACCCGCCGCGCGGCCCGCTTTCCAGCCCAAGGCCCAACCGCCGATTTCCAAGCCCTCACCCGGGGTCGAGGAACGTGAACGGATTATTCTGCCTCCGGAAAAGGGGAATATTGTTTCCCGTCCGCCCCTGGTGATCCAGCCGGACCCGGAAAAAGCCCCGAAACCCAAACAGGCTCACAACTTGTGGGAGGACGATCTTCCGACCGACCGCCAGCCCGTTGCCGCGCGAGCGCCCAGACGAGAAGCGGCAAAGGTGGAAACGCCCTCCATTCCGACCTCTCTGTCTGCCGAATCTGTTTCCGAAGAGACAGCCGACCAGACCGCAGAGGAGCAACCCGGAGCCGGGAAAAAGAGTCGGCGCCGCAAACGCGGCCGCAGGTCGCAACTCGCGCGTCCGGGGCTTCCGCTGGCCGAGGGAGAACACCCCTCCGTTGCCTCGGAATCGGGACAAGCCGCTTTGGCTCCGGTCGCTTCCGAAACGGCGAAACCCCATCCCTCCACTGGAGACTCCACGCCCGACACCCGTCCCCCGGCGCCCACGGCTTCGGCTCCAACCGCAGGCGAAACCTCGGGAACGTCCGAATCGCAACCCGCGCGCGCGCCCCATCCCCACCGGCGCGACGCTCAGGGGCGCCGTTACGAACGCCGTTTCGACCGGCGCCGTCCGGGACAGGCTCCACAAGCGGCCCGGGGCGATGAAACCCGTCCGCCCGTGACCGATTCAAGCGCCTCTCAGAAACCCGAATCGCTCCCGACGCCCCAGGCTGCTGCGCCCGTGCCGCACCCGGCCGTCGAAAGCAAACCGGTGGCTGCGGTTGAACACGCCAGACCGTCTGCGACCCAGTCGCCGCGCGACTTGCGGCAAAAACCGCGTACGGCTCCCGAGGCGCCCAAGGCCTCGACCGAGACACCTGCTGTTGCGACACCTGCGGCCAAGGCGCCCGCCAAACGCACTGTCCGAAGAACCTCGGCCAAACCCGTAACGGAAAAGAAGGCCGAGGAAAAAACCATTTCCGCCGTCGAGCCGAAAAAGACCCCGGTGAAGCGCGCGGTCAAAAAGACCGCGGCCAAGGCCCCTGCCGAAAAGACAGCGGTCAAAACCGTGAAAAAGACCGCGGTAAAGAAAACCACCGTCAAGACGGCAGCCAAGGCGCCTGCCGAAAAAGCAACGGCAAAAACCGTGAAAAAAAACCCGGTGAAAAAGACCGTTGCGAAAAAAGCGGCCAAGGATTGAGATCGCCCATGATGGCGAATCCAAAATCCTGCGGCCCACACACGTCGGAGAAGCTGACGGCATGACCCGTTCATCGAACCTACCCCAACACGGACGTTTTTCACGCGCGCTGGCGCTGGCGTTTGCTGTTTTTTCCACCCTCGTGTGGACATGCCCTCTCCTGCAGGCTCAAGGGGTGGGCGAACTCGCCCCTCCCCCCATCGGGGGATCTGCTTTGCCCAAATCGGTTCCACCCCAGCCGGTGGTCCCTCAACCGACTCCAGCGCATGAGGAAATCCCGATTCCAGCCTCGATTCCGCAGGCGCAACCGGCGGCGCCTGGCAATCTGATCGTCACCCTTCCCTGGGGACCGGTTCCTTCTTTGCCCATCAGGACCTTTGACGGGGTTCCCTACCTGGCGGACAAAGACATGCAGCGCCTGGCCACCGCCATGGACAAGGACGCCTCGCAACAACCCAATACCGCCCAGGCCTACCTCCTCATCACCATTGCCAAAGAACCGATCTTCCTGTTCACCACCCGGAAGACCGTCCAGATCAACCAGACACTGTTCGAAGCGAGCGAACCGCTCCGGGTCGCGGGGGGACAGTACTACATCCCCCTCCGTTCCCTCCAGCTTATCCTGGACCATTACGAGGGCGTGAAATCGAACATTCCAGAACTGCTGACAACGACTGCGCCGGTGGCGCAACCCACCCCCGCCCAGATCACCCAGCCACCCGTTGTCGGCGCTCTCGCTCCGGCAAACCCTGTTTCTTCATCGGTCGCAGCAGTAACACCCGGACCGGGTCTGGCGCCGCCGCCTCTGCCCGATTTTCTCCAAGCCGATCCTCGCGACATTTCCGAGGCGATTCTGAACCAGATGGGATCGGACTCGGCTGCAAATACCGCGTCACGCGGCCCCCTGAAATCCGCCGCCGCTCCGCTTTTCGCGCGCCGGTTCATTGTCCTCGACCCGCAGGCCGACTCCAAAGCCCTCGCTGCCGCAGCCGACGCGCCGCCGTCCGACCTCACATATCAGATCGCGACGCGCTGCCGCGACCTGCTGGCCCAGGCGCAGACCGTCGAAGTGTATCTCGTCACGAAAAGCGCCTCCGAAAACCAGACGCCCGACCAGCGCCTCCTCGCTCTGAATGCCATCGGGGGCAAAGCCCTCATCAGCCTGCGGCTCGACTGGTCTCCCTTCGAGGACAACCGCGGCTACCGCATCTTCACGGCCCACGAGGCCGTGGACTCGGAAGGCCTCGAACGGCAGAGAGCCGCCATCGCCGCCACGCCCGGGGCCTTTCCCCCGCCCCCCGCGCCGGCGTACCTGCAATACGACAGTATCAGCCTCGTGCTCGCGTCTCTGCTTGACCTTCAGATGAAACGCATCAACCAGATGCCCCCCGCCAACTTTAAACCGGTCAAACAGGCGCCCTTCTACCTGCTCAAGCGCGCCTCCATGCCCGCGGCCACCCTCAGTCTGGGGTACTGGAGCAACCCGGCAGACCGAAGCTATCTTTCCAGTCAGGACTATGTCGAGCAGTCCGCGCTCGCTCTGGCGCGAACCATCGTGCTCTACGACCGCTGGCTGCGCCAGATTCAGGAGGAACCCGGAGCGTGAATTCTCCAGAATATACCCCCCCCGGCGTGGCGCCCAGCGGGCCGTCCGCCAAACTTGTGATTGTCTGCTTCCTGATCGGCGTGTTGTGTTTCGTCGGGGGGATTGGTCTGGTGTATGTGTGGTTTGGCAACGCGAAATCGCAATCGTCCGTCGGCTGGACAGTCCAGCCCGGCGCCGACGCCGGCGACGAGTCGGCCCTCAGCGCCCGCGAACTGGCCGCCCGGCAGGCTTCTTCGCGTAACTCCATCCAGGTCTATTTCACCTCCGACGGCGCCTCCCTCCAAGGCCAGACCTACAGCCTGACCAAACCGCTTTCCCCCCACGAACGCCTCCGGTTCTCCGTCGAGACGCTCCTTGCGGGGCCGGCATCCGAAAACTACAGCAGCGCCGTGCCCGCCAACACGAAACTGCGCGCCGCCTACCTCGTACAGAAGGATCTTGTCGTGCTCGATCTTTCCAGCGAGATCCGCACACAGGTTCTCGGCGGCCCCATGACCGAATGGCTTTGTGCGCAGGCCCTCGTCAACACCGTCACCGACAACCTGCCCGACGTGCGCCGTGTGCAACTCCTCATAGACGGTCAACTCGTGCCGATCCTCTGGGGAAACGTGGACCTCAGCGTCCCGCTGGTGGCCGACGCCAGCCTTCGGCGCTCGGCGCTGTAAACATATTCCGACTTTTCCGAAACCAACCCGCAACCCCACCCTCTCCGGAACCGCCAGGCGTCTGCTCGGCGCGGAACCGATATTCCGGGGACATCTCCTGTTGAAAAATGCGCATCGGTTGTCAAAAAACGCCAACTCGACGGGCAGCCGTTGTCCCCAGAGACCCGCAAGAAATTCACAAACCCCTGATAATCCGAAAGATACGACCAAAGAAATCTCCTCCTGCTTTTGGCACATTCCCTGCATTACCGTATGACAACGCGGCGCGCGAGCGCACGGAAAAGGGACAGACAAACGGACTGAAGACACACCCTGTCCCCGTTTTTCTCGATCGCGTAAAACGCACACGGGATTCGTGGGGTTCCAATAGCCTGCCGCAGGATTGTGGATCAGAGATTTCTCGAATACGTCGCCTCCTTCCTCAAACCGACCTGACGTATGACAGACCTCCCGGTTTCTGCTCCCATTTTCGGCAGGCTATTGGAACCCGCAGGGATTCTTTTCGCTCAACGCGGATCATTCGTGCGTCAGAAAAGTACCCCACTCCTTCCCATCGTTTCTCCGGAAAATGAAGCCGCCCCACATCGTCCATTGAAATACGGACACAAGCCCCTTATAGTCAGTCGGAATCTGTTGGCGGATACCGGGTGGGGAGCAACGAATCCCGGAAAGCCGGATTTTCATTCGGACGTTACGCCGCCTGGGGCAGCCCGGCGGCAGAGAAGGCGAGGGGTTGTGTTTCATGCAGGCGCGAATCGCAGTTTACTTTCTGACATTTATGGCGTTTCTGGGGTCAACGCTGCTCTTCAGCATGGAACCGCTGGTGGGCCGTTACCTGACCGTGTTTTTTGGTTCCTCCGCCCACGTCTGGCTCACCACGCTCATGTTCTTTCAGGCGGTGCTTTTTCTGGGCTACCTGTACGCGCACCTGATTGCGCCGCGTATCGGACGCTGGCACCTGGCGGTGCTCCTGCTGCCGCTTCTGGCCCTGCCCCTGAAAATAACCGCCACGCCAAACGCCAACATGCCCGTGGCATTGATCCTTTACACCCTGCTGGTGAACGTGGCGCTCCCCTTCGCCGCCGTCTCGACCACCGCCGTCGTCGCGCAACTCTGGTACTTCAACAATGAAAAAAAGAAAGAGCCTTACTTTCTCTACGGCGCGTCGAACGCCGGTTCGCTGCTCGGACTTCTGGCGTACACGTTCGCGATCGAGCCGTTCATTGGGCTGAAATTCCAAGGAACTCTCTGGTCGGTGGGTTACGGCCTCTACTACGCCGTGGTGGTGGCCTGCTGGCTGACGCTCAAACCGGGCAAACCGACCGAGGGCGTTATGGCTGTCCCTGCGTCTGACGAACCGGCGACGGCAGTCGAGGAAAAGATCTCCGGGGGACGCTACTTCAACTGGCTGGCGATCAGCGCGGCGACCTCGGCGCTTCTGCTGGCGGTGACAAATTTCATCGTGATGGAAGTGGGGTCTTTCCCCTTCGTGTGGATCCTGCCGCTGGGGTTGTATCTGTGCAGTTTCATCCTGACATTCCGGACAACGGGTGGCGCGATGAACTTCCTCAAGTGGTTCTGGGTCGAACTCCTTCTGATCGGGTTTGCGATGACTTTTGCCGGGAACACCTGGCTCTCGATGTTCGGCATCTCGATCGCCTTTTTCCTCATTTGCCTGGTCGCGCACCGCCTGCTGTTCTTCCTGCGTCCCGCCCCGGCGCGGCTGACCTCGTACTACCTGATGATTTCGTTCGGCGGATGGGTGGGTGGCGCGTTTGTGAGCCTGCTGGCGCCCCGGATTTTCACCGGACTCTTCGAATACCCCCTGATCCTCGGAGTCCTCAGTGTGCTCTTCTGGTGCAACCGGCAGGGCTTCTTCCAGACGGCTCCTTTCCGGTATAAACGGCTTCCATTCCTGATACACACCGTGCTCATTGTCGCCGTGGCGGTACCGATCGGCAAAGGCGTGTACGAAAGATGGGACGATGACGATCTGGCTCGCCACCGCAATTTCTATGGCGTCTATCGCGTGTTCGACCGCTCGCTTCTGGACGGAGAGCGCATCGTGCGCATCATGCACAACGGCGCCACCCTCCACGGCGCGCAGTTGGTGGATGAAGAACTCTGCACCCTCCCGATCACCTATTATTACGAAGGGGGACAGATCACCGACTGCCTGGAGCGGATCCCGGGCGAGCGGCGGGTCGGGGTTGTGGGGCTGGGTGCGGGCACCATCGCGAGTTACGCCCGGCCGGGCGACCATTACGCCTACTACGAGATAGACCCCGACCTCGAACGTCTGTGCCGCAAGTGGTTCACCTACCTCGAAAACTGTGAGGGGGATATCCGGGTGATCCCCGGCGACGGACGGCTTTCACTCGAAACATCGAAAGAAAAAACCGATTACGACCTGCTCATCGTGGACGCGTTCACGGGCGACGGCATCCCGATTCACCTGCTGACCACGGACGCAATCAAAGCCTACCTCAACTGCGTCAAGCCGGACGGCGTGATTCTGTTCCACGTCAGCAACCGCTTCTACGACCTCAAGCCGGTGCTCAAGGCCAACGCCGCCAAGTTGGGACTGCACAGCGCCTATCGCACCATGGATACCGAAGATACGGAAACGGACGAATACTATTACATGTCGTCCACCTACATGGCCGTGACCCCCAGCGAAAACACGCTCGATTTTCTCGCCGAACGCGACTGGACCGTGGTGGGCGAGGACGACGGCATGGAAGTGCTGAATCCGTGGAGCGACGATTACATGAACATCCTGCGCGTGATTGATTTCTCGCGCATCGCGCACAAGATCCCCCTGATCGGGAAGTGGCTGGACCGCGAGGAGTAACACCCGGAAAAGCGGAAAGCGATACAGACCCCGGAACCCCGAAAGGCCTGGCGCAGCGGAGCCGCAACCAATTTTAACGCAAAGTCGCAAAGGTGCAGAGACGCAAAGATTCATGGATTTTCAGTTTTTGTCGTCCACACATTTCATCCCTGTTTTCGGTTCGGTTCTGAGATCGCGCCGCCCTCTCCATCCGGATACCTTTGCGTCCTTGCGTCTTGGCGCCTTTGCGTTATATGGTTTTACACGTTCCTTTTTTTCTGTCCATGAAATCATTGCAGTCTGTGTAGATTCTGCGAGATAGTCGTACAAAAACACGAAATCGTGGAGCCTTCTGTGTATTTTTGTGGCTGAAAGAAAGCGCCCCGTCAGAGACAACCCGTTTGGGTGCGGCTTCACTGCGCCAGGTAATTTCGTGTCGTTCGGGGTTGAATAAGAGCCGTTTCATTTCAAAAGGACGCGTAGCCATGTCTCGACGTACGATCTGGATCTTGCTGGTTCTGTTGACAGGCGCCGTCGGCCTGGTGGTTTTCTGTGTGTTGACGGCGAAAACCCTCACCACGGGGCCGCTCGCGCCCACTGTGGCGCAGTTCCTCGGGTTCACCGGCGGCGGCGAGTACCAGGAGGTGGTGGAAATCCTGCGCGAAAGCACGCTCGACCCGGCCCTGCGCCGACAGGGGTGGCGCGACCACGAACCGGCGGACTGGGGAGAGGATCTGCCCCTGAGCAGCCTGCGCGAAGGTTACCGCCTCACCCTGGGCGTCCCAGAAGTACTCGGCCAACCCCGGCAAACATTCGAGCGGGCGCTGCTGATCCAGGAAGACAACCTCTGGCGGGTGGTGGATCGGGCGGGCGATCTGGATGGGTATCTCGAGATCACCTCCGAGACTCAGGCGCTCGAATTCGTCCGGTTGCTCTCAAGCCCGCAAACCTTCCACCTCTGGAAGGATCTCGGGTTTGTCGAACTCTCGGTTCCCGAGACCCGACCACAGACCCGGCGTCCGGAGAAATCTCCGGTCGCCGTTGGAGAAAAACAGGATACTGCGGAGACTTCAGACCCGGCCGGAGAGTCCCTCCCCGGCGCCCTGACCCCGGAACAGGCAAAGGCGCTGGATTTCCACCCTCCCGAGGTCCGTACGGATGCGGACGGTTTTCTCATCACGCGGTTTGTGGCGAAACGCGAACCGGGGGGGAGTCAGGTCTATCGGATTATGGAACGGGTTTCTCCGTCGGGAGGGTACGAAATCCTCCGCGGGATGCAAGTGGACTCCGACCGCACCATCTGGGTTCCCCGGATCCATTGACCGGCAAAGATTCGGGTTTATTGGCAGAAGTACCGCAGAAGCCAGTCGAGACGCCCGCGCTTGACGAAATAGAGGCCCGAGAAACGCATGACTTCTTGAATTCTCTGGCGATACTCGGGTTTGTAGCAGTGGACCGGACAATCCTTGCATTTCGGTTTGGGGTCCATCGGGCATTTCTCGAGGCGCAGCCGGGAGTAATCCCACAGATCCTGACAATTTTCGCAGAGAGAAGCGCTCCGCGGTGCGTGGTGTTCCTGACAATAGACTTCGATGAAGCGGCGCAACAGTGTGCGTTCGCGCTCAAGGGTTTTCCTGCCGCTTTTTGAACGAGCCATGAAGGGGGACTCCTGTGTGGTTCCCGTAGAACCATATAATAGAGTAACAGAGGAGAAGGGTAAAAGATACAGGAAAGAAAGCCGGATCACACGAGCAAAAACTCCTCGTTGTCCAGTCGAGCGGGATCTCCCGGTTTTATGGGGTTATTCTGGGTTCCCCGGGAACGCCGATCCCCTGATCGGCGCGGGAGATAAGGGGCCGTAACAGAAGGGTCAACCATTCTGTATTTTGTGGTTGGATGAAGCGGCTTGGAGTACTCTGTTATTCGGCGTCTGTGGGGCGGTGAGAGATCGTGCGGGTATTCGAAAAAGAAAGAAGCGCAATGATGGGTGTGTTTGTGTTTCTGACTCTCGGAATAATGGCCGTTGACCTGACATGGGGACTTGCCTCTGACAGATACTACGGATTTGCTCCGCCTTTTTTGATGGACTTACTGTTGGGGGTTTCGACCGGCCTGTTGCTCAATTATCGCTTTCTGGGGTCGAAATGGCCATGCCGGATTCTGCCGGACAAGTGGACGCGTTGCTATTGTGCCGTAGGACTGTTGGTCTTGATCTGGATTGTGTGTGTTCAGTACATGTCGGCCATTGCAACCGTCCGGATCATGCCTCCGCGCCCAATCTCATGGGAAGAAGTCAGGCAGATGCAAACCCTGTGTTCCCGGCAGGATTGGAAATACAACTCGGGGGAAAATGAATTCCTCATCCGCCGGAACTCCCCGGCACAGGAACAGATCACGCGTTATCTGGAAAGTATTCCGGATGAGGTGGAGCGGGAAAAATGATTGGATTTATCTTGGGATCGTCTCTATTGGCTGGAACCGTTTTCTTTCTTCTGGGTTTTGTTTCCAGAAAGATTTTCTGGCGCCTGGGGCTGAGTGTTTTTTTTGTGGCTGGCTCTTCTGGGGGGAGGATATTTTCTTCTCAGCCGAATAGATACCCCACCCGCCGGGTCACGTCCCCTGACACAAAAAGAATTGGATAAAGCTGCTGGGATAGAGGAGATGGGACTGGAAAAGGAGATCCCCCCGAATGAACATCCCGAGTGAACTCGAAAGACAGACCCCGGTTCCGGATGCGGCTCAGGAAACGCCCCGGTCGGGAAAGACGCTGGCGTTCCTGTTGTCCCCCAGAATTGAAAAAATCCTGCGTTATTTTCTGCTTGTTCCCTGTCTTTTCTACGCCTTCGGCATCTTTCTCTTGTTGGCCCACTGGAGCCTTTTCCCCTTCACGATCCCCAAGGAAATAAAACCCACGGATCTTTACCCGGAGGCGGTCCTGGGGGCGTGGATGTTGTTGATTGCGCATTTCACGATTGTTCGAAGTTATGGTATGGCCTCGCTTCTGAGTTTCCTCGGTCTCATGATGAACGCGATCATCGGAAAAAACGCCAACCCATCCGCCTGGCTATTCCCGGTTCTTGTGGCCGGTTGTGCCTACTTCCTGATGTGCATGCAGACCTACAAACGCCGACTCAGAAGAGAACAGAGCGGAATGCCGCCACAACCGGAAACCAGCGATTGAGGTTGGCTGCAATCAATCAGCCATCAGCTTAAAAATCGCCGTTTGCGCTCAACCGCGGTTCCGGGCAACAGATGGCAAAAGGTTTACAAAAAAAAGGTCTTGCGAGTTTTCCCGGTCAGGAAAACTCGCGGTCGCGGACTTCCAGACGGGACGGGTTTCAGTCCTGCGAGTTGCTCAGATCCACCAGCGCTTCGAGTTTTTCGGCGGCTTTGCCTTCGGCCAGGACTTCCTTCGCCAAGGCGTAACCGTCCTGAATCGAGGCGGTCTTGCCTGCCACGAACAGGGCCGCGCCGGCATTGGCCAGCGCGATTTCGGCGCAGGGGCCTTTCTGCCCAGCCAGGATATTCTGGATAATCTCGGCCGACGCCTCGGGCGAGTCCACCAGTAGATCCTCGAGGTTCACCGGATCGAGTCCGAAGTCGCCCGGCGTCAGGGTCCAGGTGTCAATGTTGCCATCCACCAGTTCGGTGACCTGGGTCACGCTGGTCAGGGTAACTTCATCAAGACCGTCGCTGCCGTGGACCACGAGGGCGCGTTTCGAGCCGAGTTCGCGCAACACCTCGGCAAAGGTCACGGTGAGTTCGGGCGCATAGACGCCGATGAGCTGGTGCGTGGCGCGCGCCGGGTTGGACAACGGTCCCACCATGTTGAAGATGGAACGGATACCCAGCTCGCGCCGGGGGATGGCGGCATGGCGCATGGCGCTGTGGAACGACGGGGCGAAGAGGAAGCAAAGCCCGATCTCGTCCAGACATCGCTCGACCACCCTCAGAGGCGCCTCGATGTTGACCCCCAGTTTGGCCAGTACATCCGCGCTGCCCGACAGGCTCGACACGGCGTGGTTGCCGTGTTTGGCCACCTGAACGCCCGCCGCCGAGGCGATGATGGCCGCCGCGGTCGAGATGTTGAACGTGCCGCGGCAATCGCCGCCGGTGCCGACCGTGTCCAGAATCACGCCGCCCGGCGTCACGATGTGATCGGCGCGGGCGCGCAAGGCCTTGGCAAAAGCGCAGATATGCTCCACCTTTTCGCCGCGGATCCGCAAGGCGGTGATGAACGAGGCAATCTGGCAATGGGTCGCCACGCCGTCGAGGATTTCGTTGGCCACCTCGGTAATCTGCTCACTGGTCAATTCTTCGTCGCCTACCAGCAGGGCTATCGCATCTTGAATCATGAGAGAAATCTCCTTTTTCTGAAAGAAAAGGTCCGATCCTGCCGAACGCATACCCGGGAACCGTCCATTCCTGATGTCCCTATAATACCACGCGCCCCTCCCCCCGCGGCAAGGGGATTATCTGAAAAACCGTAAGTTTTTAGCCAAATCTCGGAGATCCGGGGATACCCGTTGGGGCGCGCTTTTCATCGTCCGTCACGGAAACCGAAACCCACGTCCCCAGTATTCAACCGGACGCGATCGCTCCCAAGGGTGATTCGCAGGGAAGAAACCGGAGATCGAAGAAGGGGCGTGTCAAGCGCCAACGGCGCGATTTATTGTAGATGGGGATGAAGGCCCGTGGCTCTTGTCGATTTTCGTCCGATGGGCGTAAGATCGACACTGAAGTCCACACGAAAGGAGCCACGGGCATGGATACGAGTGTACTGTATGTGGGGTTGGATTACCATCAAAACAGCGTGCGGGTTTGCGCGATGAACAGTGAGGCGCGGATTCTGGTCAACCGGGATGTGAAGAGCGACTGGCGGGCCATCTACGGCGCCGTGGTGGCGGAGTGGAGCGGTCCCGTCCGAGGCGCTCCTCGAGTCGTGCAGCGGCGCGGCGGCGATGGCCGACGAACTGGCGCTGCACGCGGGGTGGTCGGTTCAGTTGGCGCATCCGGGTTACGTGAGCCGGATGAAGCAGAGTCAGGACAAGAGCGACAAGAGCGACGGGCGTGTGTTGGCCGACCTGTTGCGCGTGGGCTACGTGCCCCTGGTCTGGCTGGCGCCCGAGCCGATCCGCGAACTGCGCCGCCTGAACGGGTACCGCGATACGCTGACCCGGCAGCGGCGTGATGCGAAACTGCGCAGCGGCGCCCTGCTGCGCGACCAGCGCGCTCTGGACTGTCCCGTCAAGATGCGCTGGTCGAAGGCGTGGTGCGTGTGGGTGCGCACAACCGCGCCGCTGAGCGAGAATGGACGCTGGATCGTCTTGCAACTGATGGACGAGTTGGAACGCCTTAAGGACCGGATCGCCGAAGTCGAGAAGCGCCTGCGCGAGCAGACGCTCGATGATCCGCTCGTCGAGCGCCTGCTCCAGATTCGCGGCATCGGCCTTGTGACGGCCTGTTACCTGCGCGGCGCGATCGGTCGTTTCGACCGCTTCCACTCGGGCAAGCAACTGGCGCGCTTCTGCGGCCTGAGTCCGCGCAACATGTCGAGCGGCGCGCGCCGGCCGACGCGGGCCTGATCGGCGCGTGCGACCGCACGCTGCGGGCGCTGCTGATCGAGGCGGCTCACCGGCTCATCCACTACGACAAGCGGTGGCGCGATTTTGCGGGACATCTTCGCGCCCAGGGCAAGCACCCGTGTGTCATCGTGGCGGCGGTGGCCAATCGCTGGATGCGCGGTCTGTGGCACGAGTTGAAGCCGCTCGGATTGGGCTTGCCGGAGAGCCATGAGAACGCTCTCTGATCTTTCCAGAAAGGACGCGCAAGAGGTACTGTGACCTGATTTTCTCGGCCCGGAATTGCGCGGTGCGCTCGACCCCCGGCTGGGCTCACGGCCCGTCAATAGATAGGGCAGCCGCGCAAGTCTCTCGCAACACCCACTTGGGCTACGATCATTCCCGATCCAGGCTCGGATAGAAGAAGGGGCACCGAGAAAAGAAGCAAATAAGGAGCAAGAAGAAAAGAGTACGACCCGGATTTTCTTTTTTGCAAATGCGGGGGCCAGCCCCCGCGCCCCCGAGGCGTAACGACTTGAAATTCAGGGTCGAAAAATGGGGAAAATCAGAAAAAAGAGCCGGAAAAAAGGATTGACATCCGGATGGCATTCATAGAAGCCGGGGGCAAGCGAAGCGACGCCCCAGGAATGGATCGGGTTGTCTTCGCGAGGGCTGAAAGCCCGTTCTATCAAAGCGTTTCTCCCCATCCCAATCGGGCGGGCCTTCAGCCCTTTTGAAAAGAGGGACGCCTTTCCTGGGGCGACGCTACGCTTGCCCCAGGCTACAATCCATCCGCGCCGTTGGCGCTCAACTGCGGTTCCGGGCGCCAGATGGCTTACGAAAAACAGAAAAATACACGGGAAATCCACAGGGGCTGGGTTCCAGGAAGGGTCTTGATACCTCTCAGACCCGGTCTTTGCCCGGGTTCGGGCGAGGTTCTGTTCTCCCCTGCTTCCTCCCCTTTCGCACCAGCAGCGCAAAGGCGTCGGAGACGTTGGGAACGCGGAGCGCCCAGGCGAGGACGAAATAGAACGCGCCGCTGACGCCGATAATGCCGAGGAGGGCGACACCGCCCAGGGTTCGACTCTGGACTCCGGCCAGGGGCCAGACTTTCTCCCAGAGCGCCCACGCTGCGGCGCCCATGCCACAGGCGGCACCGAGCGTGCCGAAGGCCGTGCGCGTCAGGCGTCCGTTCCAGAGAGACAGACCGCGCTTTTCCAGAACCGCCATCAGAACCAGCGCGTTGGCCAGCACGCCGAAAGTATTGGCAAGCGCCAGCCCGGCGTGACCCAGCGCCAGGCGGACCGGCTCGACGAAAATCACCACCAGGTTCAGCGCGATGTTGACCAGGAGCGACACCACACCCGCCACCACGGGCGTCTTCACGTCGTGCTGCGCGTAGAAAACCGGCGTCAGGATCTTCAGCATGCCCCAGATCACCAGACTCGGCGAGTAGAAGACGAGCGCCTGGTAGGCCCAGAGCGAGGATTGAAAGGTCCAGTCGCCCCGCTCGAGCAACAAGCGCACGATGGGCAGTCCCAGCGCGATCAGCCCGACCGTGGCGGGGATAAAAAGGATGAACACAACCCGGAAAGCGAGACGCACCAGACGCTCGAGTTCGGAACGGCGCCCCGCCAGCCAGTAGTACGCGAGCTGCGGCAGGATAGCGGTGGCCAGCGACGAGGCGACAATGCCCAGCGGCAGTTCAAAGAGGCGGTGGCTGAACATCAGACAGGGGACGAACCCCTCGCCCAGTTGGGTCGCAAACGCCCGGCTCAGGGAAACGTTCACCTGCACCACAGCCAGCCCGAAAAAGGCCGGCAGCATCATGCGGTACAACTCGCGCATGGCGGGCGACGCCGTCTGGAACGAAAACCGGTACCGAAACCCCGCGCGCGCCAGGGGACGCCACATCATGACCAGACGCAGAAGACCGGCCACGACAACCGAAACGGCCAGTGCGCGCGCCACCATCGAGTCGCCCTGACGGTGAAACAGCCAAGCCGCCACAATCATCGTGACGTTCATCACGGCAGGCCCCAGCGCAGGCATCAGAAAATGACGGATGGCGTGGCACAGCCCCATCAGGATCGAACTGAGCGCCAGCAGCGTCACGAACGGGAACATGACACTCGTCAACTGCGTCCCGAGCGCGATGGCCTCCATGTCGCCCCGCTTGAAATACCCGAACCCGAAAATCGAAAACAATGGCTTCGCGGCCAGAATTCCGAGCGCAGTCACTCCCAGTGAAAAAGTTGCCAGCACGGTCAGCGCGTTCGACGCAAACCGCCACCCCGCCTCCTCGCCTTTCTCCAGCCGCTCTTTCGCGAACACCGGCACCACGAACGCCGACAGACTCCCCTCACCCAGCACGCGCCGCATCAGGTTCGGCAGCTCGAACGCGATCCAGAACACATCCGCCACCCGTGTCGAACCCAGCGCCGCAGCCAACACCATGTCGCGCGCCAACCCCAGGATCCGACTGAAAATGGTCGCCGCCCCCACCAACCCCGCAGCCTCCAGAAAAGGCCGCTTGGAAGACTCACTGTCCCGGAGTTCGTCTTCAGGAAAAAGGGGGTCCGGCGAAGCCGAGGCGGGAGTGTCTGGAAGATGAGAAGAAGGAAAAGACGAATTTTCCACGCCTGAGGGATGCGAAGTCGGGGACGGGTGCGGGGGGACGGGGGCGGGGGTGTCGGTCATACCTCAATCTCCGGATACATCTCGCGCGGCCACGCGCGTGTCTGCACCATACCCGCCTCACCCGCTCGCGCGCGACGAAAAAAAGTCGAACCGGCCGATCAACGCCTTTTCTCAAAAAAACAGCCGGAGACCACGCGACCTGAGCGCGATCTCCGGCTGTAAAAAACTCCTTCTGCAGGTTACGCTCCATAAGCCTTTATCAGAATTTCCTTCAACTCCTCAACCAGCGGATAACGCGGATTGGCGCCGGTACACTGGTCGTCGAATGCGTTGAGCGCCACTTCGTCGAGGTGCGCGAAGTACAACTCCTTCGGAACTCCACACTCCGCGAACGTGGCGGGCATGTTCAGGCCGGCGCGAAGGTCCTCGACCGCCTTGCACAGGCTCACCACCCCCTGCTCGACCGTGTCGGCGGGCAGGCCCAGCGCCACAGCCACCTCGCGGTACTTCTGGTCCGCCACCGGGTACTCGTACTTGGGATAGGCCGTGTACTTCGACGGGCGCGAGGCATTGTAGCGGATCACGTGGGGGAGCAGAATCGCATTGGCCCGTCCGTGCGGCACGTGGAACTGGCCGCCGATCTTGTGCGCCAGACTGTGGTTGATCCCCAGGAACGCGTTGGTGAACGCCATGCCCGCCATGCAGCTGGCGTTGTGCATCTTCTCGCGCGCCTTTTCGTTTTTCCCATCCTCATAAGCGACCGGCAAATACTTGAAGAGCATCTTGGCCGCCTGCAGGGCCAGCGAGTCGGTGTAGTCGCTTGCCAGCACCGACACGTAGGCCTCGATCACGTGCGACAGTACGTCCATCCCCGTGTCGGCGGTTACGGACTTGGGAACCGACCAAGTGAGTTCCGGGTCCAGGATCGCGATGTCGGGCGTCAGTTCGTAGTCGGCCAGGGGGTACTTGATCCCCTTTTCCTTGTCCGTGATGACGGCGAAGGCGGTCACTTCCGAGCCGGTGCCCGAAGTCGTAGGGATCGCCACAAAGAGCGCCTTCTTGCCCAATTCCGGGAAACGAACCGCGCGCTTGCGGATGTCCACGAACCGCAGCGCCAGGTCCTCGAACCGGGTGCCCGGCTGTTCGTAGAAGAGCCACATCCCCTTGGCCGCGTCAATCGGCGAGCCGCCGCCGAACGCGACGATCAGGTCGGGCTGGAAACGGTTCATCTCCGCCACGCCGCGATAGACCGTGTCGGTGCTCGGGTCCGGTTCCACGTCGCCGAAAATTTCGGTCTCCATCCCCGCCTGCTTCAGGTACTCTTCCGCGCGCGCCACCATCCCGAGTTTCACCATCATCGGGTCGGTCACAATCAGCGCGCGTCGGCGCGGGATGCAGCGCAGGTATTCCAGACAGCCCTTTTCGAAGTAAATTTTCGGGGGAACCTTGAACCATTTCATATTGATTCTCCGCTTGCTGTGCCGCTTGATGTTGAGCAGGTTCTTCACGCTCACGTTCTCGGACGTCGAGTTGCCGCCGAACGCGCCGCATCCCAGGGTCAGGCTCGGGTCCATGCGGTTGTAGATGTCGCCGATCGCGCCGAAGCTGGTCGGCACGTTCTCCAGAATCCGGCTGGTCTTCACCGTCCGGCGATACGCGTCAATCACCTCGGGATCGTTTGAGAAAATCCCCGCCGAGTGACCCATGCCGCCGAAGTGGACGATGGCGTCGCACAGGCGGATTCCCTCCTCCGTACTCCCGGCGACATAGAACCCGAGAATGGGGGACAGTTTCTCGCGACTCAGCGGCGTGTCCGGGCCTACGCCGGTCAGGCGGGCGATCAGGAGTTTCGTCCCCGCGGGCACCTTGATCCCCGCCAATTCCGCGATTTTCTCGGCGGGTTGCCCGACCACGGCGCCGGACATGGTACCCCGCGCCGAGTCAATCGCCAGCACCTCGACCTTTTTCATTTCCTCCGGCTTCAGCACGTAGGCGCCCTGCGCGACGAACCGGTCCAGCACCTGGTCGGCAATCTCGCGATCCACCACCACCGACTGCTCGGACGCGCAGATCGTGCCGTTGTCGAAAGTCTTCGAGAGGATGATGTCGTTGACCGCCATGTTGACCTTGGCGGTCTTCTCGATATAGACCGGCACGTTGCCCGGCCCCACGCCCAGCGCAGGCTTGCCCGAGCTGTATGCCGCCTTGACCATGCCGCTACCCCCCGTCGCCAGAATCAGCGAAACCTGCGGGTGTTTCATGACGGCGTTCGTCTTTTCCACCGACGGCGTGCCGACCCACTGGATGCAATGCTCGGGCGCCCCCGCCGCGATGGCGGCGTCGCGCATGGCCCGGGCCGCGGCCACGCTGCACTGCTGCGCCTTGGGATGGAACGCGAAAATGATCGGGTTGCGCGTCTTCATCGCGATGAGCGACTTGAACATCGTCGTCGAAGTCGGGTTCGTCACTGGCGTGATCCCCACGATCACCCCGATCGGGTCGGCCACCTCGACGATGCCCTCTTCCGGGTCCTCGTGGATGATCCCGACGGTCTTCTGGTCCTTGATGTCGTGGTAGATGTACTCGGTGCCGAAGAGGTTTTTCGTCACCTTGTCCTCGAAAACCCCCATGCCGGTCTCGTCCACGGCCTGCCGCGCCAGCGTCAGGCGTTCGGCCACCCCGGCCAGCGCCATGGCGCGCACCACGGCGTCCACCTGTTCCTGCGAGAACGATTCGAAAACCTCCAGCGCCCCGAGCGCCTGGGCGACCAGGGTGTCAATCTCCGCGTCTCCGCACGACGGCGCTCCGGCGGGCGGAACCGCACAGGCGGCGAAAGGCAGTTTGACGGGAGGGTTGGGTTTCGGAGGCTTCGGTTCCTTGCCTTCCGGAGCGGGTGTAGCGTTCTTTTTGGGCATGGTACAACTCCTTGCGACACGGGCGATCCGGGTCTTCGTCAGATCCCAGGAAGAGAATCGAGAAATTCTTCTCGATATAAAGCATCCGGCATTTCAGCCCACAAGTCAACAGAAAATAAAGAAATGTTTCTTTATTTCAGACATGCTCTGGATGTCTGTAAATGCCGTTTACAGAGAACCGTGCTATAATCCGCTTACCACGACAGCACACAATAAGGAAAACTATCCCGATTCCAGCCTTGAGGGCCACTTATGTCACTGCATGCCAGTTCTGCAAACAGACGCGCAGTGCGGGGACGCTCACCAGGGGTCTTCATGCCCCAGAATCAGGACCGCATTCTGTTCTCCGCCCAAACGATGGATCGCTCCGAAGAAATCCCACGGAATCGGGAGACCCAATGCCAACCAGAAGATACCCACTGACCGAATATCCCGAAGAGCGGAGCCCCAGAAACCGGACCACGACACGCAGAAACAGACTCCAGATTCCGCCCTCAACCCTTTTCCTGTCCGTTCCCATGCGTCTCGGACCTCCTCCCGGTCTGTTGTCACGCACGGCACTCGACCCTTTGTCCATCACAGTGACCCGAATAAGCGGGCCAACCGGTCGGGCGCTCGATATCGCGCGGAAGTTTTGTCCGGCTGTCTCCAACGGCACGGGCTATCTGCTCGGAGACAAGCCCCAAAACCGCGGACAGATCGGCCCCTCGGAGATCGGCAGACTCCAGGTTCGTCTCCCGCAAATTAGCCCCCGTCAGATGCGCTCCCCCCAGAAGCGCCCTGTGCATGTTCGCCTTTTCCAGATTGGCGTTTTCCAGATGCACGTCCGCGAGAACCACCCCTTTCAGGTTCGCTTCCGTCAGATTCGCATGTTGCAGGTGTGTTCCAGTCAGATACGCGTCCACCAGACGCGCTTTCTCCAGGTTGGCCTCATTCAGACAGGCATGTTCCAGGTGCGCATTCTTCAGATTGGCTTTCCCTAAACAGGCCCCTTCCATCTGCGCACGATTCAACCAGGCTCCCGTCAGGTTGGCCTCCTCCAGATTCGCGCGTTCCAGATGGCCGCGAGTCAGGTTGGCCCCCCGCAAATTCGCTTGCTCCAGATTGGCCTCTTCGAGGTGGGCAAATTCCAGTGAGGCCCTTTCTAAGGCAGATCCTTGCAGATATGCTTCCTCCAGATGCGCATTGATCAATAAGGCTTTCGCCAGGGTCGCATCCTCCAAGTGTGCCCGTTCCAGAAATGCCCCCAACAGATGGGCCTTTTTCAAATACATCCCTTCCAGATGCGCGCCAGTCAGATGGATCTGATAAAAAGAAGATGATCCTTCTACCCCTTCGTTCAGCAGGGCGCGGATTCCCCGCTTTGCTTTCTCAAGAGCAATCGGATGCGCCGAGTTGCCAGGGAGTTCTCCCGTCGCTTCCCGTTCCTTCTCCGCCATCTGCACATACCTATTCAGTGCCTCCAGGACGGGAAGGGTGTACTCGAAAGGACTTTTTCGCGCGATCGCGATCAACTGTTGGATTCCATTCAGACAATTCTCTTGAGTCCGTTCTTTGTCTTCGTTTTTCTCTTCCCGAGAAGAATTCAACAGATCCGCTGCTTTCGAGAAACGTTCCGCTAACCGGGCAAGTGCCTGTTTGTTCCTGTTCCGTCCCTCTCGGAAGTATTTTTCAGACCGCATAGACCGGAACGTTTTCGGGGCAAAAATGAGTAATGTGAACAGGAAATTTTCAGCCAGTATGCACACCTTGTCCCAATTGCTTTTTCGGACATCATCCGGGGGACGACTGAAAACAAGAAGAGTGCCCAGGAGGAGCAAAAACACAAACCAACCCCACTGCTTTCCCCACCTCCTGAAACTCTCCCTTTTCCAAGCCTCCATGTCACGTTTCCTCCATCTTGTTTCAGCAATTCACCCGCCTATTTCACTCAAGACATCCTTTCCTGTCAATACCAACTATGAGTCTTATCTAAGATGAGGGAACACAGAATGAAATTCCTCTTGTATCCGATCCGACTTCACTTTCTGTCTCAATCGTCCTTGCTGAAACCGGAAGAATCTGGCAGAAAGAACCCGTCGCCTGTGTGATGGCGTATCATTCTGTTTCTTATCCCCGATCCAAGACAAAGCGAGGTTTCTGGACTGATGGAAATCCTGCCCCTGTTTCGCGAAGCGGTTTCGCACCACGCGTCGGATCTGCACCTGTGCGCGCACGTCCCGCCCATCCTGCGCATTGACGGCGTGCTGCGGGCGCTCAACACGCCGCCCCTGTCGAACCAGGAGTTGAGCGAGATGGTCCTCGGAGTGCTCAACGAGACCCAGCGCGCCAAATTCGAGGAAGACTGGGACTTGGACTTCTCGCTCGAGCTGCCGGGTATCGGGCGGTTCCGCGCCAACGTCCACCGCCAGCGCGGCAACACCGAGGCCGCCTTCCGCGTGATCTATGAGGAGATCCGCTCGATCCGCCAGCTGGGATTGCCGCCGATTGTCGAAGAATTCTGCCGTTACCCCAACGGCCTCATCCTCATCACGGGGCCGACCGGGTCGGGCAAGACCACCACCCTGGCGGCGATGATCGACCTCATCAACGCCACGCGCTCGTGCATGATCGTCATGATCGAAGACCCCATCGAATTCATGCACCACAACAAGCGCAGCATCATCAAACAGCGCGAAGTGCGCAGCGACACGAAATCGTTCTCCGACGCCCTGCTGCACGTCCTGCGCCAGGACCCGGACGTGATCGCCGTGGGCGAAATGCGCGACCTCGAGACCATCTCGACCGCGCTGACCGCGGCGGAGACGGGCCACCTCGTGCTGGCCACGCTGCACACACCCGATGTGGTCCAGACCGTGGACCGCATCATAGACGTTTTCCCGCCGCACCAGCAGCCGCAGGTGCGCATCCAGCTGGCCAGCAGCCTCCAGGCCATCGTGGGGCAGCAACTGCTCGGCATTCCGGGCGAGAAGGGGCGCGTGGTGGCGTGCGAGACCCTGCTGGCCACCCCCGCCGCGCGACAGGTGATCCGCGCCGGCAAGACCGAGCAACTCATGACAATCATCCAGACCTCGTCCGAAATGGGTATGGTCAGCATGGACAAGTCGCTCAAGAACCTCTACCAGAAGGGGCTGATTTCCTACGACGACGCCATCAGCAAATGCAAGTTCCCGGGACAGTTCGAGCAGTTGTGAAAAAAACAATTCGGGGCGCGTGGTTGTGAAACCACGCGCCCCGAATTTCCTGCGAACCTTATGCCGGGCGAAACGCTCTCATCCGGAGTGAAACCGGTGTGGGGCCGCCGCCCCGGCGGTCCCACTCTCCTTCAGACTACTGCAACTGCAACGGCGCCCAGGGGCCTTGGGTGTTCGCGCCGCGTTTGGCCCACTTCTGCCACAGGGCCGGGTCGCTCAATGCCTGCATGAAAACACCGCCCACGACGGGACGCGCCGTGAAACCTTTCTTCTTGCCCGAATCGGTGAAGTACCAGTCGGTCATCGGCGAACGATCGGGCGTCTCGTTGAGGAACTTGATAATCGGCTTGACCAAGGCTTCGAAATCGTCGCGGTTGCCCGTCAGGGCCGCCGTCCAGGTGATCCAGTCGAGCTTCGTGTAGGTCTCGCGGTTGTCGAGCGCCAGACCGTAACGATTCTGAATGCGCTTGTAGTAATCCATCTCCTTGCGCAGGACGCTTTCGGGGAAGAGTTTCAGGCCCAGAATGCGGTCCCACACGATGTTGTACTTCTGGCTCCAGCTGTTGGGCTTGTCGAAGGCCAGGCGGAAATGGTCGCCCGCGTCGGCCTGTTCGATCCACTTTTTCACCATCCCCTGGGCCAGTTCGGTCAGCCGTTTGGCTTCGGCGTCCTTGCCACACTTCGCGCTGAGCTGGCCAAACGCGCCCAGAGCCACAATCGCCTTGGCCGAGAGATTGACGTTGTGCGCCAGGTGGCCGGCAAAGTCATCCGTGCAGAGCTGGTTCTCGGGATCGAAACCCTTGGTTTCGAGGTAGGCGGCCCACTTTTCGAGCAGCGGCCAGTACTTTTCAGCAAACTTCGTATCGTTTTCCGCGTCCGCCAGCGCCGCCACGATCAGCAGCATGTTGGCGGTTTCTTCCACGGGCATCTGGTTGTTTTCGCCCTTCTCGCCATCGCCATAGACCTGACCCGTCGCAAAGGGATACTGGCCGATATCGTGGGGAGCGAAGGGGAACTTCCAACGCGGCGAAGAGGAATAGTCGAGAATCGGAACGATGGTGGCCTTCATCAAAGCCGGGCTGAAGAGCAGGGTCTGGGGCGACATGGGGTAGAACACGTCCACGGTGCCGATACAGCCGTTGCTGTGGTTTTCCTTCGAGAACATCAGCGGCTGTCCCGCCGAATCCGCCACCACCTTGCAGGCGGCCAGGGCCTGGCGGTAGGCCAGCGCGCAGAGCGTCGCATAGTCCGCGCCGCCCACCTTGACCATGTCGTCCATCATTTCCTTATCAAAGGCCACACAGCGTTTTTCCAGGCTCGCGAATTCTTTCCACGCCTTCTGGAGCATCCCGGCGGTGTCCAGGCCGTCGCGACGCCAGTAGGCGTCCAGGTCGGCCTTGAAATACCGGATGGACTTGATGTCGTCGTAGGCCAGAATCGCCACCTGACGCACCGCCTTGGCAGCTACTTCGCCCGCATCCATCGTGGCGCACAGCATCTGCGCCTGTCCGGCCGGCTCGGCGCCAAAGGGCGCCTGGGTCGTTAGCGCCTGACCCGTCTTGGCAAAGTGGTCGTACGCGTCGTTGGAACGGGCGATGGCCACAGCCCCACCCTTCTGGTCCACCGGAACGGCCAGGTAAGCGTAACCCCAGTCAATGCGGATATCGTCGCCCGAGCGATTCAGCAGTTTCTGCTCGCGCGAACCGGCCTTGACAGCCAGCAGGCCCTTGACTTCCACCTTCTCGCACACCACGTCCTGCCGGGCCTCGTTCACGGCCAGCATCGGGCTGGCGTCCAGGTAGAACTGCACACTGTGCGACTTTCCATCGAGCGCCACCGCTTCCCAGACCACATACGTGGCCGGACGGGCCAGAATGTCCAGATCGTCGGTCAGAGCCGGTGTCACAAACGTCAACGTCAGTTGGATCTTGGCGTTGGCAAACGTGTAGATCGTCCGCGTGGGCAAAACCTCGACCGATTTCTGCGCGAGGGGCGCGACCTGCTCCGGCTGAGCGCCCATGATACGGGACACTTCCCCGTCCACCCGCACGAGAGCGTGCAGGGGATGCGGCTTGCCCGTCCAGTGGGTCGTTTCCTCGCCGTACAGTTGGTCGGCCTGCGACCAGATGCTGAAATAGGGATCGTGTGCCACCAGGGGAACCGCCGGCGGGCGCAACTCAACCGCACCCGCACCCTGCGCGCACATCCAGACGGCCGCCAGAGCGCACGCGACGCTCAGGCTCGCCAGCCGTTGACGCAGTTTTTTGACAAGAGATAAACGCATTGTACCTGCTCCTTTTCATCTGGCGTCGTTCGCCAGAAAACAAATATGTGTTCGACAATCAGACCTGTGACCGTTTATGGAATCCGCCCGGTTCCAGGAACGGGTCTGCAGGGTCCTGATAATCGTCAAAATGACCTAATTCTCTTAAAATCTGCCGTCGGATTTGTCAAGCCACAAATCCGACTATTCGGGTCGCCCCCTGGATTTCTTCGTTGTCTATTTTGCCTTTTCTGTTCGGGGAAAACAGAAACCCTTTCTCCGTCATCCCCGCGAACGCGGGGACCCAGAGAAGCGCGAACCCGAGGCAAGGAAGTCGTTCACGGCTCGGAAAAATCCAAACAAGGGGTTCCGGATCTGGGTTCCCGCTTCCGCGGGAATGACGAATGGGGGACAACCCGGTTTCAAACCCATTTCCTCCAGATCGTCTTCATCTTCTGTCGTGCCGTGTCTCTGGATCCCCGCTTTGGAAGGGGATCGCATGCAAAACGATTCGGTACCGTGATACAAATCACTTGATCCGCCAGGCGCCGGGCGTTAGTGTAAAAACACCCCAAAATGACGCGAAGGGGACAGGGTGAGAGAACTGACTCCGACCGTCCCTTCCGCCAGGCAGATGAGGGAAAAGACGCGATCTGATCTTTCGGTATCTCACGTTAACCCCTTCCGATCCCAGTCACCGGGATGGGGCAACGATTCTCCGGGGACTACAGGTGGCCGGAACCGTCGAGTAGAGGATACCATCTTTCCAGAAGAGGAGATATACGCAATGAACAGCCCGGCAATCTGTGACTATGGAAAGAGCTTTCCCATCGGGGCGACCCCGTGCCGGGGAGGCGTTAATTTCAGCGTTTTCTCCCGGAAAAGCGCCGCGGTGGAATTGCTTTTATTCGATCGCGTGGACGATGCCAAACCCTCACGGGTCATCGCTCTGGCTCCCCGGGTTCATCATCGCACCTACCACTACTGGCATGTGTTTGTGCCCGGCCTGGAGGCGGGTCAAATCTATGCCTACCGTGCGCACGGCGCTTTCAAGCCGGAACAGGGACTTCGATTCGACCCGGAAAAGGTTCTGCTCGATCCTTACGGAAGGTGCGTGGCCCGACCCGCCGGTTACGATCGAAAGGCCGCATGCGAACCGGGCGACAACACGGCGGTGGCCTTAAAAAGCGTGGTCGCAGACCCGGGCGCTTACGATTGGGAGGACGACCGTCCCCTGCGAATTCCCTTTATCAAGAGTGTCGTTTACGAAATGCACGTAAGGGGATTCACCCGGCATCCCAATTCGGGAGTCCCGGCGGAACGGCGCGGCACCTATGCGGGTCTGATTGAAAAGATCCCCTACCTTCGCGATCTCGGCATCACCGCGGTCGAGCTGATGCCGGTGTTTGCGTTTGATGAACAGGATGGCCCAGCCGGCCTGGGCAACTACTGGGGATATTCTCCCATTTCATTTTTTGCCCCCCATGCCGGGTACAGTTCTCAGCGCGATCCGCTGGGCGTTCTCGACGAATTCCGGGATATGGTCAAGGCCCTGCACCGGGCCGGCATCGAGGTGATCCTCGATGTGGTGTACAACCACACGGCCGAGGGCAATGAGGACGGTCCGACCCTCTGTTTCCGGGGCCTGGCGAACGAGACCTATTACATCCTCGAGAAGAACAAGTCCTGGTACTCCAACTGCACGGGATGTGGAAACACCCTGAACGCCAATCAATCCATCTGTCGGCGGTTGATCCTGGACAGTCTGCGTTACTGGGTGACGGAGATGCATGTGGACGGGTTCCGCTTCGATCTGGCCTCCATCCTCGCTCGGGATGAACAAGGTCACCCGATGGCTTCCCCTCCGATTCTCTGGGACATCGAATCGGACCCGGTGCTGTCAAACGCGAAACTGATTGCGGAGGCCTGGGATGCCGCGGGCCTCTACCAGGTCGGCAGTTTTGTGGGAGAAAGCTGGAAGGAATGGAATGGCCGGTTCCGCGACGATGTTCGAGCCTTCGTAAAAGGCGATGGAGGGATGGCCAAAGCGGTGGCGTATCGCTTCACCGCAAGTCCGGATTTGTACGAACACGAGGGACGGGAAGCGGAACAAAGCGTCAATTTTATTACCTGCCATGACGGATTCACACTCAACGACCTTGTTTCCTACAACGGGAAACACAATGACGCAAACGGAGAGGGGAACCGGGATGGTGCGGACGCCAACATGAGTTGGAATTGCGGCGCTGAGGGGCCAACCGACGATCCGGAGGTGGAACGGCTCCGCAATCGCCAGGCGAAGAATTACCTGACGCTGACTTTCCTTTCCATGGGGACCCCCATGCTGCTCATGGGCGACGAGGTACGGCGCACACAGTTCGGTAACAACAATGCCTATTGCCAGGATAACGAGATCAGCTGGTTTGACTGGAACCTGGTGAACAAACACGCAGACATGCTCCGCTTTGTCAAGCAGATCGTCGTTCTTCGTCTGAATCGGAACCTTCCCATCGAACGAGACGACATGACATTGAGCGAACTCCTGCGCCAGCAGCCGGTTCACTGGCATGGAATCAAGTTGAACAACCCGGATTGGGGCCCCGATTCGCATACCCTGGCGGCCAGTGTCCGTATTCTCGGGGGAGCATTCGAACTGCACATCATGGTCAATGCCTACTGGGAAGCGCTTTCGTTCGAGATTCCGTCGCTCAATAAGCCCTACGAATCCTGGCGGCGGTGCATTGACACCTTCCTGGAGTCCCCGGACGATATCTGCGACTGGACCGTCGCTCCGGTTGTGGACGGAGTGACGTATCGGGTTCAGCCGCGCTCGACAGTCCTTCTGATCGCCCGGCATTTGAACTATCAGGATCTTGAATCCATTAACCCGGGAATTTCACAATAGAAAAGTCGCCCTGAACTGGTTTTATCTCGATATGAATTCTTCCGAACTATCTGGTTTTCGTGTGCGGGAATGTGGTTGAAAAAAAGGGCGGCCTGAATAAAATGGACGGGTTGGGAATAAAAGAAGGTCGGCTGTTTTTTCGTCGCGGAAAAGGTTGGGGGTCTGCGTAACGGTTGGATGCGTGCATGCCGCAGATTCCACCGGAGGTACCGCATTCCGGTTCAATTGACCAATGACTACAGTGCTGACAATTTGGGAGATACTGAGGAGCGAACCACCATGTGCCTGGATAAAATTGTTGATGTCACGGAACAAAAGCGACTCAATGACACGCGCGAGACCGGAATCCCCTGGAAAAAATGGGGGCCTTATCTCAGTGAGAGGCAGTGGGGGACGGTCCGTGAAGACTACAGCGAGGACGGCAATGCTTGGGACTATTTCACCCACGACCAGTCGCGCTCGCGGGCCTATCGCTGGGGCGAGGATGGGTTGGGGGGCATCTGCGATGACAAGCAGGCCCTGTGCTTCGCCCTGGCCCTGTGGAACGAACGGGACCATATTCTGAAGGAACGCCTGTTCGGGCTGACCAACAGCGAGGGCAATCATGGAGAGGACGTCAAGGAGTATTACTTCTACCTGGACAGTACCCCCACCCACTCCTACATGAAATACCTCTACAAATATCCGCAGAGTGAGTACCCCTATCGGGATCTTGTCGAGACCAACCGGAAACGGTCGCGCGAGGAGTTCGAGTACGAACTCCTCGACACGGGAGTCTTCAATGAAGACCGGTACTTCGATGTATTCGTGGAATACGCCAAGGCCGAACCCGAGGATATCCTCATCCGGATCACCGTGTACAACCGGGGACCGGAAACGGCCCGGCTTCGCCTGTTGCCGACCCTGTGGTTCCGCAACACCTGGTCCTGGGGTGAGGGAAACCCGAAACCGTCTTTGTGTGAGGCGGCCCCCGGCGTCATTGAAGCCTCGCATCAGGATCTGGGGAAAGTCCGGTTGTATTGCGAGGGGACCCCGGAACTGTTGTTCACGGAGAATGAGAGCAACACACAGAGCCTCGGGGGCCCGGCCAACGCTTCTCCGTATGTGAAGGACGCCTTTCACGCTTACCTCGTCTCGGGGCAGGGGGAGGCGGTGAATCCCGCCCGCGTGGGGACCAAGGCCGCGGCCCACTACACCCTGGAAATACCCGGCGGGGGCAGTCAAACGGTCCACTTGCGGCTCACGACGGCCACACCGGCAAAGGACGCCTTCGACGGCTTTGAAGCGATTTTCACCAGCCGGATCGCAGACGCGGATGAATTCTACGACCGAATTTCGCCACAGGGGCTGAGCGAAGATGAGCGCCGGATACATCGCCAGGCCCTGGCGGGAATGCTGTGGAGCAAGCAGTATTACTTCTTCGATCTGGAGCAATGGCTCATCGAGCACAAGAGCCACCCGATGCTCAACGCCCCCCGATCCGGTGTGCGAAACTCGGAATGGTTTCACATGCTCAACGCCGACGTGATCTCGATGCCGGACAAATGGGAATACCCCTGGTATGCGGCGTGGGACCTGGCCTTCCACACGCTCTCCCTGTCACTGGTGGATTTCGATTTCGCCAAGGAACAACTTCTGTTGATGCTGCGCAACCTCTATTTGCACCCGAATGGCCAAATGCCTGCCTACGAGTGGAATTTCAGCGATGTGAATCCGCCGGTACACGCCTGGGCCACGCTGTATCTCTACAAAATTGAGCGAACGCTCGGTCGTTCGGACTTTCGTTTCCTGGAACGGTCGTTTCAGGGGTTGATGCTGAACTTCAACTGGTGGGTGAACCGGAAAGACCCCTCTGGCCGAAACGTGTTCGCGGGGGGATTTCTCGGGCTGGACAACATTGGCATCTTCGACCGCAGCGCGCAGCTTCCCACGGGCGGATCGCTGGAACAGGCGGACGGAACGGCCTGGATGGCGTTCTATTGCCAATGCATGCTGGAGATAGCCTTGATTCTGTGCGAACACGATTCGATGTACGAAGAGATCGCCTTCAATTTCCTCCAGCATTTCGTCTGGATTTCCTATGCCATGGACCGGATGGGCGACCATCACGACGAGATGTGGGACGAGGAGGATGGATTCTATTACGATCTCTTGCGATTGCCGGACGGTCAGGCCATGCGCCTCAAGGTTCGCTCCATGGTCGGACTGTTGCCCCTGTGCGCGGCGACAGAGTTCGAAGCGGACGCCACGATACGCTACCCGAAATTGACGGAATTGATTGCCCTGTTCCGGAAGCGTCATCCGGGCCTGGTCAACCACGTGGCGCCGACCGACGAAGGTTATACGGGTTACAAAGGGCGGCGCCTGCTCTCGATCCTCAGCAGAAAGAAGATGGAGCGGGTTCTCGGTTACCTGCTCGACGAGAATGAGTTTCTCGGGCCGTATGGCATTCGTTCGCTCTCGCGGTTTCACCTGGACCATCCGTTCACCTTCCAGGTGGGGACGGAGGAGTTCCGAGTGGATTACCTGCCCGCCGAGTCGAACAGCGGCATGTTCGGCGGAAACTCCAACTGGCGCGGGCCGGTCTGGATGCCGGTCAACGTCCTCATCATCCGGGCATTGCTCAACCAGTACCACTTCTACGGAGATGAATTCAAGGTGGAATGTCCGACCGGTTCTGGCCATTACATGACGTTGTTCGAGGTGGCCAACGAGATCAAGCGCCGTCTGTCGGGTATTTTCCTGCGCGACGACACGGGCAAACGTCCGGTTTACGGAGGAACGACCGTATTCCAGGAAGATCCGCACTGGCGCGACCTGATTTTGTTCTATGAGTACTTCCACGGGGATAACGGGTCGGGGCTCGGGGCCAGTCACCAGACGGGATGGACGGGACTGATCTCGCTTATGCTTGATGTTTTTGGGCGTACCGACGCCCAAACGTATCTGGAGACCGACAAGAACAATATCTATGCGCGCATGGTCCTGGAACAGGTGGGAGGGGAAAACGTCCCGGAATAATTTCAACAAAAACTGCGGCTGAACGCCTCCGGCCCGGTTTTCAAACTGCCGCAAATACACAGACCTCGCATGGAATCTCCGAGACGGTAGAAAAGCGGGGAATGCGGTTCCGTGGTTATTTGAACGTCGTCGCCAGAAGCGAAAGCCCCTCGCGGAACAAGGTGGTGAATTCGTACCAACTGCGCACGCCCATCAACCGCTTGACAATGAAAGCGGGACGCAGGTGGTAGGCGCGGATGGCTTCGTTGCGCAAGGCCCAGAGGCGCTCTCGGGGCAGTTCGTTCGTTTCGTAAACCGGTTGCGAGATCGAGTTGTCGAGCGTTTTCAGGTCGGAGGAGATCAATCCGCTTTCCACCGCGCGCTGGCGGAAAAGCGTCCCCAGGCGGGGCATGGCGACGTTGAAGGAGGCGAATTCGGTGTTGAGTTCGATGGCGTACCGGATGGTTCGGTGGATGGATTCGACCGTATCGCCCGGCAGACCCAGGATGTAGTGCGCGAGAATCCGGATACCCAGTCGTCGGCACGTCTCGACCACACGGCGCACCTGGTCGGGGTGGATTCCTTTTGCGTACTTTTCGAGAATCTCTTCGCTGGCGCTTTCCACGCCGAGCTGGATGGTGTGGCACCCGGCGGCTTTCATGGCGCGAAGCAGATCTTCATCCAGCACGTTCACGCGAGAGAGACAAACCCAGGAGAAACCCAGCCGTTCGCGGCGCATCCGGTCGAGCAACTCGTAGGTGCGCGACTTCTTCGCGCCAAACGTCAGATCCTTAATCCACAATTCGCGCACGCCGCGCCGCTTGAGTTCGCGCAATTCGTCAAACAGATTGTCGAGGTTTCGCAGGCGAAACCCCAACTCGCCGCCGATACAGTAATCGCACCGGAACGCGCACCCGTAATCGGTCAGCACCCCCGCAAACGGCATGCGCCGCCCGTGGGGGATGCGGTAGGCCTTGAAATCGAACAGGTCGTAGGCGGGCAAAGGCAGGGAGAACTCGCCGCGCTCGCAATGGCGCGGCCCCAGGCTCAGGGTGCCGTCGGGCAGGCGAAACGAAAGATTGTTCCGGGGCGCGCGGTCACCCCGCAGGTACTCAACGATGTCGCGCGAAGTAAAGTCGAGGAGGGCCGCATCGAGGAACGGGTACTGTTCCAGAAAGCGCTGCGACTCGGCCAGCATGCAGTCGCCCAGCCCGATCATCCGGATCTTGCGGGGCGACGCCTGCGCGATGCGCTCAAGGAGGGCGAAGTCTTCCGTAAAGCTGACGGCCCCGGTTAGAAACACGATCGCGTCAGGCTCGGCGGCCAGCGCGCGGCGGACGGTTTCCTCGGGACTGAGCCGTTCGAGCATGGCGTCGAGCGCCTGGATGTGAAAACATCCCGCCTCGCGCAGGATGCCGGAAACCACCAGCAGGTCGAACGGTCCCCAGTAATACTGGGCCTTCGAGGTGTGGCTGCAATAGTAGTCGCGCAGGTAGATGTGCGCGCCCGGCGGCGAGAGAAGCAGGATGTTTCGACACGGTTCAGTCATGGTCTCGCTTCGCAGGCTCGGTTTCGGAGAACGACTCAAGAGGCTTCCGAGTTCGAGTCGGGCTGGTAAGCCACCAGACAGCGCAGATTGCGATAACGCTCGGCGTAGTCCAGACCGTACCCGACAATAAAAAGATCGGGCAGGGTGAATCCCGCGTAACGCACGGCGATTTCGTCCTGTCGCGGACAATCTTTGACAATCAGACAGGCCGCCTCAATGGAAGCGGGATGATGGAGTTCGAGCAGACCCATGAGCACCTTCAAGGTGCGCCCGCTGTCGTAAATGTCATCCACCAGAAGAATGTCTTTCCCCTCGAGGTTCACCGTCACGTCCTTCGTGATGGTCACCTGTCCCGAACTCTGAGTCTTGTTCCCGTAGGAAGAAGCGCCCACCAGATCGAACGTGTGGGGAATCGAAATGGCGCGCATCAGGTCGGCCAGAAAAATCACAGAGCCTTTGAGCACACCGATCAACACCAGGTCGCGCCCGGCATAATCCATCGAAATTCGATGGCCGAGTTCCAGAATGCGGTTCTGGATCTGCCGTTCGTCGAGGAGAATTTTGCCGGGTAGCGGTTGCATGGCCGGTTTACCTTCCACCAAATCCAGGCATGGCAGGCACACTGGTCCGATCTTCCTTGATCATGACATCGTCCTCGAAGGTGTAAATAACCCCCGAGTTGATGTAATGCCACTTCTCGACCCGCACGTCGCGGCTGTTGGGAAGCACCTTCGGCTCGTTCGGATCTCCCTCGCGGCAGATGATCCTCACCTTGTCCTTCAACGGTTCTTCCTTGTATTTGCTGGGGGTCGGAAACGTGATTTCCTTCTTGTCCTCGATATAAATCCACCCGATGCGTTCCTTGTCCTTCTCCAGCGACACACTGCGGATCGCGGTGTTGAGCTGCGCCCGATCCACGACCGCCTCGAAAGGGGACCAGATGAGATGGAAATAATCGGGACGTCCCCGTTCCTCGAGCACTTCGCGCTCGGCGGTCGTCAGATTGTTCAGATCGCCCGGCCAGCGGGGATTGACTTTGGCCACATTGACCGAAAACCCGAAATCTGGAATATAAGATTTCGGTTTGGTTTTGCACCCGGTCATCAAGCACAGAAGGAACAGACAAAAAACCGCCATAACAACCGGACGAACCTTCACCAGACTCCTGGGTTTCACAATTGAACTGGAAAACATGAGCAACAACTCCTGAAAGCCGTTCTGGGGAAAAACGCAGGGCGCGGCACACACCACGGCGCCCTCTCTCACACTTTCTCCAGTTTTCCTTTCGCCTGCGCAAAAGTAAACAAAAAACGGGAGGAGGAAGCGCCTGGATCTCCTCGTTGTCTATAGATGGCCTGAACCAAGATCTCCCATCTTCGGGCCTTCACACAGAAAGAAAGGGGGGTGCTGAGGTGGCATGGGCGTCTCGCCCATGAAGGGAATCCGGAACAAAACACCCGAAACTCCCGGCCCTGCCGACGAAAACGTCGGCAATTCACGGGCGGGACGCCCGTGCCACCTCCGGACCTTCCCTGCATCTCCCCCCTCGAACCACAACCTCCCAATTCGCCGGACAATGAGGAGTCCCTGGGAGTGAGTGAGAGAACCCGTTTCCCCCCCCACGCCGGGTGATGAAAAAACCGATGCCGGACCGTCTCTTTCACGCGATCCTGTCCCATCAGTTCCACCAGCGGGCATCCCGAACCTGGAGGAAAAGACCTCCGCCCCATCCTGAAAACACAACCCGAGGAGAATCAGGCTCTTGCACTCACCGCCTGGATTGAGGAAAAGGCTGTGTTTTGCCGAACGACCATGCAATTCCTGCTTGATTCCCCTGCGTTTGAGCGTTAGATTCGAGGAGTGAAGAAGATGACGCTGACCGCACTCTCCCTCCTGTTCGTTCTGGTTCTCCTGCCGGGAACCTACCGGGCATGGCAGGTGTGGCGATCGCGGGATAAGGCGCCGGAAGAAAAAACCGAGACCGCGCAAAACGTGCTGGCGCCGCTGGCGCGCCTGACCAGTTGGGGAGGTCGAAACGTCTCGGAAACGCTCGAGTACATCACGACCACCGGACAGCTGCGGCGGCGTGAAAAAGTGCTCGAGGCGGAACTGACCCGGCTGAAAGCGGAAAACGACACCAAAGCCGCCGCGCTGGCCCGCTATGAACGACTCGGGGGAACAGCCTTTCTGGCCGAATCGCGGGGCTGGCGCTATGTCGCCGCTTCCGCCGTGGCCTACGGTGACCGCACGTACCGATCGCTGTTGATCAATCGCGGCTCACAGGACGGCATCCATCTGGGCGACCCCGTGCTTCACATGGAAGGCTTGACAGGGGTGATCTCCCGCGTGGCGCGCGACACGGCCACGGTCCAGCTACTTTATGATCCCGCGATTCGCGTCGGGTGCGTGGTACTGCCCCAGCGCATCCAGGGATGGGTGCGGGGCACGAGCGACGAGAACAATCTGGAAATCGTCCTGCGCGACCGCCAGGTGGACCTGCAACCGGGCCAGCGGGTGGAAACCTCCGGCCTGTATGGCTCGCTCTATCCGGCGGGATTGCTGATCGGAACCGTGGGCGGAGCCGGACAAAACCTGTCGGGACAAATGGTCGCGGATGTCACCCCGGCGGTGTCGTTTGGATTCATCGAGGATGTTCTGGTGCTGCTCGTGCGTCAGAACGACAACCTGGATCTGGCGCCGAATCCAGTCGAAACCACCACGCAGACATTGCCCGCCGCACCGGCGGCGCCCGCTGTCGCACCCACTCCAACGCCGGCAGGCGTCCGATGAGGAGTGCGTGAGTATGGCCTTTGTGCCGGAAGTGTCTCGCAAGCAGGCAATCATTCTCTCGTTGACGGCGCTGGTCGCGGCCGTTTATCTGGACACCGCGCTGGGACCGATTCTGCTGCGCCGTTGGGTCAGCCTGCACTGCGTACCCGCAGTGGTTATTTTTGTGGGCATCCGGTTTGGCTCCTGGCCGGGAGTGGGAGTCGGGTGGTTGGCTGCGTTTCTGTTGAGCGCCCTGACAGGGGGAAGCGGAGCCCAGGAATGTATCTCGCTGGGCCTGGTGGGGTATCTTGCGGGCCTGACGCGCCAGACAACGGCGCTGGTGTTGCCCATGATGGACGTTCTGGCCATGGCTGTCCTGCTGTTTCTGGAAGACCTGTTCGCCGCCGGCGTCGTTCTGTGCTTCACCCCGTGGGCATCGGGAACCGATCTTTCGGGAGTAGTGGTCACCGCTCTGATGGCGACACTGTATCTGATCCAGCACCCGATCGGGGTTGAGATCAAGCAGGAACAGATGATCCGCGGGCACAAGACCTGAGAGCGATCGAATGGACCGTATGCTGACAAGCGACCACAACGAACCCGGCTGGCTGCAACGGTATGTGTTGCATTTCGACTACCTGCTGTTCCTTCTCGTGTTGGGTACGACGGGCTTCGGATTGCTGGTGCTCGATGGAGCCACGTATGGCCTGCCCGATGTGGCGGGCAAAGTGGCGGATCAGGCGCGCTGGTGGGGCATCTCGCTCGGGGTGTTTGCCGGGGCGGTGCTGGTTCCCTACCGCTGGCTCAAGGCGCTTGGCTGGGTGGCGTACCTGTTCCTGCTGGGGACACTGGTGTTGCTGTTCTGTGCCGGCCATTATGGATTCAACCCCGGTGAATACGCCAAAACGATCAATGGAGCCTGTTCCTGGTTCGACGTCCCCGTCCCGGGAATGGGGATGGTCCGGGTTCAACCGGCGGAATTCGCCAAGATCGCCCTGGTGCTGGTGTTGTCGCACTGGCTGGCGTGGCGGCATGAACACCTGAAGAATCTCTGGGAATGTATCATCCCCGTGGCGCTCATGGGGATACCGGGATTGCTCGTCTGTTCCCAGCCGGACTTTGGCTCCTTCGCAATCTTTCTTCCCCTGCCGTTTATCCTGCTGTTTGTGGCCGGTCTGCCCTGGCGCATCGTCTGGCCCACGATCGTGATCTCCCTGGTTTTGATCTTCTGCGGCACTTATTATCTGGCCACGGCCCAAAAAGTGCCCTTCATGCGCCAGTACGCCCTGGCGCGCATCCAGGTTTTCCTGAAAGGCCCGATCTCCGAGGCAATCAACCCCATCGCCAGCATCCTGAACCCGCCGGGAATCGAGCAGGTGCTCTATGGATCGCCAGCAACGGCAACGGTGGAAACTCCGGCTTTGACATCGCCGGAAGCGGAAAAAGAAGCCGCGCAGGAAACGCGCAAGAGTAAGGTTGAGAAACGGAAGAAAGACTACCAGCTCTATCAGGCGGAGTTAGCCCTGGGAAGCGGCCAGCTGACCGGGAAGGGGTGGCGCAAAGGAACCCAGACCCAGATGCGATTCCTGCCGGACTTCTGGACCGACTTTGTGTTTTCGTCCCTGGGCGAACAGTTTGGCCTCGTGGGGTGTCTGGGTCTGTTGGGACTGTATCTGCTCATCATGTGGCGGGCGGTTCGAATCGCGGTTCTCAATGAAGACCCCTTTGGGCGTTACCTGGTCTGCGGTCTCATCAGCATCGTCCTGCTGCATGTGTACCTGAATGTGGGCATGTCCACCCGCCTGTTGCCCCAGACCGGGCTGCCCCTGCCCCTGGTGACCTATGGCGGTTCTTTCCTGGCCACCAATTACCTGATTTTTGGATTGATTGCGAATGTCAGCATGCGCCGGTAGCGGGTCGTGCAAACGGAGGGTTGTGCGATGAGGGTCCGTGTGGAGCAAAGGCAGGACTTTTCAATTCCTCGAAAAGCCCAGGGAAAGCGCAGATTCCTTTCCCTGGGTATTCTCGTGCTGTTCGCGTTTCTCTTTCCTCACTTGCAACAGTTGCATGCCGCTTCGCAGTCGTTGTGCCGGGTTTTGTGCGACGAATCGCGCGCCATGCCGTTCGACTTCCCCTCGTGGTACGGCCTGCTCCCCTCGGACGGCTATGTTTTGACCATCTCGCTGGAACCTCTCCCGACCGACCGGCTGGATCAATACGATGTGCTCATCATCGCCAACGATACCGAACGCCTGCCCTATTCGGCTCAGGAACTGACGGCGATCCGGCGGTTTGTGGGACAGGGAGGGGGACTGCTGCTGGTGGGGCAAAGCGGCCCCGTCTCGTCGCGCATTCAGGATCAGGGACAATTCGTGGGAAACCGTTGGGAAAATCTACGCCCCTTGTCCCCCACTATTTTTGCCTCCAATCAGATCGGCAACGAGTTCGGCGTCTTCTTTTCCAACACAGAAGCGTATGAAATCCCGATCTTCGACCCCGAGAACCGGCTGAACCGCTTCATAGACCTGCAGGCGTTGTCCTTTCGCCAGGCCCTGTCGCTGTTGCTGTTCGACAGCCAGTTGAAAACCGAGGGGCGTCTCAAAGTGGACTTTCTGGTCCAATTGCCACGCGCCGTCGTGACGGGCGGTTTCTTTTATGGCGAGGGTCGAGTGATTCTGTGTGGCGCGCGCGAGTTGTTTCAACCGTTTGTGCCCGTCAGCGAAGAAGAAGCCCGCCTCGCCGGGAACGTCGAAAAAGCGCAGAAGGAACTGATCGAGCGGTGGGTCGGTTGGCTGGCACGGCGCGATCAGACAACGGCCTCGCCCGAACGCGCATCGCAAACCATTCCCCCGGTCATTCTGCCGCCCATCCGATTCAAAACGGAGACGGCACGGTTTCGGTGTATCGAAGCGCTCTGCGAGACGACCTCGAAAACCGCGTCGGACTGGCAACGCATCTGGCCCGTATTCTCCGAATACCTCGGGGTGGCCTCTCCGCTGGAATTCGCGCCCATGGGGCGGTTTGGCCGAACACTCGAGGTGCGCGTCCGGGGGGCGGAAAATGGAGCCTTTGTGGACGATGGGTTTGTGGTCCTGGCGGGCCTGGCGGACGACGCGCAACGCGCCGAGGTGCTGAGTTGCGCCGTGGGCGGTCTGTTGCTGGGCGGGGGCAACGCGGCTTTCTCTCAGGGCTTCTCCGACTGGCTGGGGCTGGTGGGGTTGCGCGCCGCAGGTTACGACGATACAGCCGCCCGGCAGCTGGAAAAATTCGCCGCCGCCTGGCGCCATCTGGATTTCAAGGGAAACGCTTTGAATATCGCCAATCCCGAGCAAGTGACAGCCGACGAAGAGATCTGCGCGGCGAAATGGACCTGCCTCCTGGTGGAACTTGAACGCGAGCGAGGCGCAGGTTTTTTTGCGCGCTATGTTGCGGCGCTTCGCCAGAATCTGACGCTGGCCGACGCGAGCACGAAATTCATCGGTCCCAGGCGAAGTCCGATCACGTTCGAGGATATCGTGCAGGCCCTGGGACAGGCCGCCGGAGAAGACATGCGGCCGTGGCTCAATCAGTATGGCATCTTTTCCCCAAAAAAATGGACTTTTGCCGGGGAAAAACCGGCCGAGCCGACAGAACCCGTTCTGGCGGACCCGGTTCTTCCTCCTCTTCTAAGCGCCGGCACGGGAAATTCAAACAATCCATCCGCGGAACTGCAAGACTGGCCCGACTCTCCAGGATCGGACACAACGGCAGACAAATACCGCGAACCCTGGCCCACGCCCCAACCGTCTCCCGCCATTCCGTCGGCTCCGAAAATCTCCGCCGCGCCGTTGCCGGAAAACAGACCGATTGACCCGCGAAAAGGGGAAAATGTGGCGCCACCGCCCCGCAGACAACGGAGACCCACCGGAACGCGCGAGCCAGTGGGACGTATCACACTCCCGAATGAACAACCAACGTCGGGAACCGTGTCCATCTCTCCCACGCCTGCCGCCGACATCTCAAAAGCCGCGCAAGAACTCTTGAAGCAACCCGAGAAGCCGGGGGACAAGCCACACCGCCGACTCATCATTTCCGAATAGCCCCCCATCATTTCGGAAAACAAATCCAACCCAAACAAACACCGGACACAGAAAGGGACACAAGACAGATGCCGATACTGGATTTTCACGCGCACGCATTCCCGGACGGTCTGGCCGCCAAGGCGATCGAAGCCCTCGAAACGGGGAGCGGCTGTAAGGCCGAAACCGACGGAACCCTTGCCGGCCTCCTGGCCCTGATGGACGCCAGCGGCGTGGATCAGGCCGTGGTGGCCAACATCGCCACCAAACCCGCTCAGGCTCAACCCATTCTCGACTGGTGCCTCCAGATTGCCAGCGAACGCGTTATCCCGTTTGCTTCGGTTTATCCCTTCTCGCCCGACGTCGCCGAGCAGGTCGAAGCGGTCGCCCGGGCGGGAATCCGAGGTATCAAAATCCACCCCATGTACCAAAAGTTCAAAGCGGACGATCCGGCCGTGTTTCCTCTCTACGAAGCCGCCCGCGCGGCTGACCTGGTCGTTCTGAGCCATGCCGGATACGATATCGCCTTCGACTCCTGCGATAACGCGTCCCCCACCCGCTTTGCCCGGGCGCTCGACTCCGTACCGGGCCTGAAACTCGTCCTGGCTCACCTGGGCGGATGGAACGCTTTTGACGAATTCACCGAAACCCTCATGGGCCGTGACGATCTCTATATCGACACGGCTTTCTGTCTCGACTTTTGTTCCCCCGCATCCCTCAACCGGATTCTTCAGGGACACAGTCTGGATCGCATTCTGTTGGGTACGGACTCTCCCTGGGGCATCATGTCCCAACAGATCGAGTATGTCCGGAGTTTCCCGATTTCCGACTCTGACAAAGAAAAAATCCTCTCCGGAAACGCGCGGGAACTGTTGCGGTTGTAACCTGACAATTAGAGCAATTGCCAGAAAGAATCTTCATTATTCCGATTGTCGGTTCTGAGAATCAGCCGTTCCGTCCCGGAGGGACGGCAAGAAAGTAGCCCACCGTTTCAACGGTGGGAAAGCGATCCTCAGACAATTCGTCCCGGAGGGACGACTGGAAAACCCGGGGGAACCGACAGCCGTCCCTCCGGGACGCGGGGAAAAGGGATGATCCTGAACCCAGCGCTGAAGCGCTGGGCTATTGTCCGAAGTCCCTGACGGGACTTGGGTCTGGAACACCTGGCTCCGTGTCATTAATGAAGATTCTTTTTGGCGAGGGCTATAAAAAACCGCAGTTGAAGCGCCCTTGCCTCCGACGTCTCGATCCAACGAATCCGACCCATTTCATCCACCCAAAAACAACTCGGGGGAGAAGCCCTTGTGAGGCTTCTCCCCCGAATCTTTTTGCCGCCTGTCGTTTGATCCTGACCTCAGGCCCGCCCTTTCGGCGGGAGGGTTCGCCTCCCGCCGAAATTTCAGGGCCTGTCCCCGTTTCTTACGAACCGGGGTTGATCACGATCGGCTGAACCGGCGTCTTGGGCAGGATTTTCAGCTTCGACACCAGAGCCGGGTCGAGGAACGCAGCGCCTTCCACCACTCCAGACTTGGTTTGGAGGATGTTGATGCCGCCCGACTTCGTCGGGGCGCCCGTCGCAGCGTCGTAACCCGCGTAGAAGAAGCCCGAAACGCCTGTCTGAGCGGACACCTTGCCGATCGCCACGCCCTTCGAGCTCGGCTGGCCCTTGACGACCAGCGCCAGCGGAGAGCCCGCCGTGCCAACCGCGCCGCCCACGCCCTTCTTCGCCGTCGCCTGGACCAGCACCAGGTCCTTCGACGACTGGATCAGGCTCGCACGCAGGTTGCCGCCCGCCACCGTCACCTTGTCGATCGCGCCCACGAGCTCATCCGCCACCAGCGGGCCGCCCGAGACCGTGATGGCCTTGAGCGTGCTGCCCTGGATCGAGCACGGGGTCGCTTCGGCCGGAGCCGACGTCGTGTTGCCCACCTGCAGTTCGTTGACCACCACCGGCAGCGAGCCGATCGCGCCCAGACTCGTCCGCGTCGCCTTAGCGGCGTCCTTGTACGTCTTCGACGCCACGTTGAGCAACTTGATCGGCTGAGCCGTCGCCGCTGTCGAGCCGACTTCCTCGACCACCGCGCCCGTCACCTTGATCGACATCGGCGTCGTGCCCGCGCTCGTCGTCTGGATGAACGTACGAGCGTACAGACCCGCGCCCGAGTCCTTCGTCGCCGCGATCGAGATCGAGCCGAACTCGTTCGCCGTCAGGAACGTCACCGACTTGGCCGAAACCGACTTGGCCAGGTCGCGCACGACAAGCGCCAGCACCGGAACGTCGAACGCCAGCGTCTTGACGCTGCCGTTGACCCGCAGCATCGGAACCTGCGTCACGCTCGTCAGGTAGTAGATCCCCTTGGCCGCATTGTCCACCGCGTTCGAGGGCATCTTCTTCAGCAACGCGATCTTGATCGTACCCGGGTTCGAACCGGCAATCGTCGGCTCAAACGTCAGGTCGTTCGACGCGCTGCGCACCAGCGTGTAGCCCTTGCACGTCACCTTGTAGTTCGCAGCCGCGAACACCTCGGCCATCACCGTCGCCGTCGCCGGCAGACTCGGCGTACCCAGGTTTTCCTGGGCGTCAAGAGCCGTGACCACGTAGGCATACGGGATCGCCGGGCTGGCCGTGTCATCGGCAAACGCGTTCGTACCGGTCCCAACCAGCGCATCCGCCGCGCTCACCGTCCAGCTGAGCGTATGGGTCGAGTCCACAGCCGTCCGCTCGATCAGGTAAGCCGTCGCGCTCGTCACGGAATCCCAGTTCAGCAGCACGCGGAACGTGTTGCCCGAGGCCGTCACGTTCGCCGGAGCGGGCAGACCCGACAACTCGAACTTCGCCGTCAGCGACTTGTTCGCCGCGGGCATCGTGTAAGCGTACGACGTCAGCGACGAAAGCAACGTCGCGCCGTCGTACCAGCCGACGAACTCGTAACCCGTCATCGCCGTCGCCGTCAGCGTCACCGCCGCGCCTTCCAGGTAGGTGGCCTGGTCGGGCGTCTTCGACACCGTGCCGCCGATGCTCGGGTCAGCCATCACCGTCAGCGTGTACTGAGCCTTGGCCGTGAACTTCGCCGTGAAGGTCTTGTTGGCGCCCGCCACCGTATAGACATACGAAGCGTTCGTCGAGACCTGCGTGGCGCCGTCATACCAGCCGTCGAACGTGTAAGCCGCGTTCGCCGCCGCAGTCAACGTGACCTGCGCGCCGTTCGCGTAGCTCGCCTGGTCCGGAGCCTTCGAGACCGTGCCGCCCGCGACCGGATCGGCCACCACCGTCACCGTGAACTGTCCCGGAATAACATCCGAGAACTTCGCCGTGAGGGCCTTGTTCTCGGCCGGCATCGTGTACTGATACGGCGAAGCGGTCGAAAGCAACGTCGCACCATCGTACCACCCGTCGAACTGGCAATCGGTCGCCGGAGTCGCCGTCAGCGTCACCACCGTACCGGCCTCGTAAGAACCACCAGCCGGATCGAGCGCCACCGAACCCTTTTCCGCCGGGTCCGCCGTCACCGCCAGGGTGTAGGTCGCAACCTGCGTGAACTTGGCCGTGAAGACCTTGTTCTCGGCCACCGTGTACGCGTAGGTCTTTTCGGTCGTCAACTGCGTCGCGCCGTCGTACCACCCGTCAAACGTGTAGCCCGTGTTTTCCGCAGCGGTCAACGTCACCACCGCATCCTTCGCGTAGGTCGCCTGATCCGGAGCCTTCGAGACCGAGCCACCCGCCACCGGGTCCGCAACCACCGTCACCGTGTACTGGTCGGGCAGAAGCGGTTTGAACTTCGCCGTGAGGGTCTTGTTCTCGGCGGGCATCGTGTAGGGCGACGTCACCGTCGTCGAACCGTCCACCCAACCGCGGAACTGGAAGCCCTCAGCCGGCGTCGCAGTCAGCGTCACCTGAGCGCCGACTTCATAGCCTTCCAGATTCGGAGTCTTCGCCAGCGTGCCAGCGCCAACCGGGTCGGCCACCAGTGTCAGCGTGTAAACCGGGATCAGTTCGAAGTTCGCCGTGACGGTCTTGTTGCCGTCCATCGTCACCTGAGCCGACGCAGCCGTACCCGTGGCGTCGCCCGTCCAGTTGACAAACCGATACGTCGCATTCGGCGTTTCCGTCAGCGTCACCACCGTGCCGGCGTCATACACGCCACCCGTCGGGTCCAGCACGACCGTGCCTGCGCCCACCGGGTTGATGATCACCGTCAGCGTGAACTGAGCCGGGATATCCTCGAAGTTCGCCGTGACGGTCTTGTTGGCGTTCATCGTCACCGTGACGACCGGGTTGGTCCCCGAAGCGTCGCCCGTCCAGTTGACGAAGCGCTTGCCCGCCGCCGGATTCGCCGTCAGCTGCACCTGCGTGCCGTCGGCATAGTTCGGCAGATCCGGAACCTTCGTCACCGTACCGAAATCCACCGGCGCGACGTTCGTCGTCAGCGTGTAGGTCGGGATCAGTTCGAAGTTGGCCGTGATCGTCTTGTTGGCGTTCATCGTCACCTGCACCGCCGCCGCCGTGCCCGAAGCGTCGCCCGTCCAGTTGACAAAGCGGTAGCCCGCCGCCGGCGTCGCCGTCGCGGTCACCACCGTGCCCTGGTTGTACGGACCCGTCGCCGGGTTCAACACAACCGAGCCGCCTTCGGCCGGGTTGACGTTCGCCGTCAACGAGTACGTGATAACGATGGCGCCATTGAAGGTCGCGGTGATTGCCTTGTTGGCGTCCACGACCAGCGTCAGCGGGTTCTTCATCTCGTCGCCCGCCGGCACGCCCGTCCAGCCGCCAAACGTGTCGCTGCCCGTCGGAATCGCCGTCAACACCACACTCGAGTCCTTGAGGTACGTGGTGTCGAGCGGATCCTTCGTGACAATACCCGACCCCAAGCCCGCGTTCGTCACCGTGACGGTGAAGCGCTCAGCCGCCACACCCGCCTCGTAGCAACCCACGTCAATGCCCGCACCCGAGGGACGATACTTGCCGGTGATGTCGGTCTTGACATCCACGTCCGCCGAGCCCGTGTCAATCGCCGCGGAACCGGTCTGGATCGTGTAGTCGAACACTTCGAAGGGCAGAGCCGCCACGACCGTGTCCGTCAGATCGCCCAGGACCGTCACCGAATTCGCCGTGTTGGCGACGATGAGGGTCTGGAGGCTCTGGGTTGTCGTGTCGGGGTTGATCAAACGGCCCACCAGGGAGTTGGCCGCGCCAAACACATCGCCCGTGGCCGTCAGAAGGGTGGTGCTGGTGCCAGCCACGCCCGCCACCGAGGCCCACGAACCCACGATGCTCGCGCCGAACTTCGGATCGCCCGTGATGTCCGCGGCGCCCTGAAGGATCGAGTCATCCGCCGGATCGTTCTGGGTGTTGCCGAAGATCAGGTCTGCGTCGCGCCGGACCTTCGCGCCGCTTGTCGCGTTCTCGCGGGCAAACAGGCGATTGCCGACCTTGTTGTTGGCGATGATGTTGTTGGTGAAGTACAGCCCGCCCATTTCATAACGCGCCAGGGTCAGACCGTCGGCGCCCGCCTGGTTGTTCGCAAACGTGCAGTTCACGAAATCGGACGAGCGGTTGACATGGCCGAAGAGACCGCCGATGGCCGCGCCCTGAGCGCCCGAGTAGTTTCCGGCGAACAGGCTGTTTTTGACCTTGATGTTGGTCCACCACACGAAGATCGCGCCGCCGAAGTCCTTCGAGTAGTTACCGGCGAACGTGCAGTTTTCAACGGTGAAGCCACGGCTTCCGCCTTCCACCACGCCGATCGCGCCACCGTAGCGTCCGCCCACTTCCGGGCCGCCGCAGCGGTTGTCAATGAACTTGCAGTTGCGCACGGCCAGCGAGTAATCCACGTTGTTGGCGACGATGGCCGAACCGGAAGGCTCGAAAACTTCCCACGCGCTATCCTGCACGTTCCCACCCGTCATCACGAATCCATCGATCGTGATGTTCGAGAGGCCCGCGTCTTCCTGCGAGTACACACCGAACAGACGGCTGTTTTTGGCCGTGTTGAACAGGATCGAGAGGTTGTTGGCGTTCAGGTCGCGCTGGGCAAGTTCCGTTTCCGTCCCGGCGAACCCGCCATAGATGGCCATGTTCATGCCCAGGAACGGAATACTGGAAACCCGGACCGTGTCGGACATGTAGTAGTTGCCGCCGGCCACCCAGACTTCGCCCGAGTTGTTCAACTGGGCCTTGAGAACAGCCGCGCGAACATCGCCCATGGCGTCGTCCCAGGAAGTCCCCAGACCCGTGCCGCCCTGCTTGACATGGATCCGGTTGGGGGTCTTGCCGGCGATCTCGACATCCGACACAACGCCTTCCGTTTTCACGCCGGAGAACAAGGCCGTCACAGAACGGTCGTCCTCATGCGAGGTCACGGCCAAACCGATCAGAACCGTCTCGCCCATCGGGATCGTCTGAGTGCCCAGATTGGTCCACAGCGAGATATCCGGATCACCATCCATGGAGGCATACGTTTTGAATAAGTTACCAACGCGTTCGACACGGACGAAGTAGCCTCCGTTCCGAATGGCGCCAACTCCGTCGTTGTTGGCAGCCGTCTGGCCGCTGCCGCCGGTGCAATCGCGCTCCGGTTTCAGACGGAACTGAGAGTTAGCTCCAACGCCGATGTTGTTCGTCACTTCGGCCATGGCATACGTCGAACCGTGCGAGACGTTGTCACGGATCATGACGCCCGCCTTGACCCAGTCGTTGAGGGTCTCGCCCGTGCCCGGCTGAATATCGAGCACTTGCGCCTGGATCGAACCATCGCCCTTGAGTTCCTGGAAGACATAGCGGAATTCGTCGTAGCGGTTCCAGATATCCTGGCCCGCCGCGAAGATTGTGACCTGAGCGGTCTCGCCCTCGCCCACAACCGTCGTGCTGCCCGGCCTGGCCATGTCCACATTCCCGATGTCCTTCGAGAACCAGGCGCCCTCTTTCGCCACGACGCTGCCCTTGAGCGCAACCGTCACGCTCGCGTTGGCCGGGTCGTTGCCCGAAATCGTCAGGTTGGCGGTCTTCTCGCCAAGCGTGGCGTTCGGCTTGAAAGCCAGTTTCACGATCAGTTCGTCGGCCTCGTCGCCGCCGCGCACCACCGCGCCGTACGGCGCGTCAAGCGCAACACCGTTGAGGTCCGCGCCCACGATCGTGAAATCCGTGCCGGTCAGCGCCAGCGGGTAGATCTGCAAGGCGGGCGAACCGAAGCCGCCGTTGGTGATCTTGATCGTCCGATAGACCGGGTTCGTGTCGGCATAGGCCGAGCCGAAATTGGCGGCGGTCGCCGAGACGACCATCTTCGGGCCTTCCGGCGGCGCCGCGAAGGTACCCGTCAGACCGTACTTCTGCTGCAGGTAAAGCCCGACCTGCTGGTTTTCGGCATCGCTCAGGACGCGGTCGTACAGAATGACTTCCGCGAAGTGGCCGAACCAGTGACGGTCGTTCATACCGCGGTCGCGGCCCAGCTGGTTGAAGCGCGCTTCGCCCGCCGTGCGGATCGAAATGAGCGAGAACTTGTCCTGGGGCACCAGGGTCGTATTGGAGTCCACCACCGAGCCGTTCAAACGCGTTTCGCCGTTAATGGTCGATGCGGTCGCGTAATTCTCCGGCGGGCCGCAGATGATCGCGCCATTAACGCCGCGGTGGAAATCGTTGGCCCAGGTGTGGCCGAGGATGGCGCGCCAGTTGGCCGCCGTTCCTTCGTCTTCTTTACACACCACGAAAGCCGTGCGCACCATGTTTTCGTTGCAGGTGAACCGGTCGCCCGCCGTGTCGCCGGACAAGTAAACCGCCGGCTTGCCGTTGATCACGTTCGTCTGCAGTTTCGGCGCTCCGTTGGAGCGGTTCAGGTCGTTCTTGACCGGCGAATAGTCCGGCCACTTGTCCACTGTGCCATCCGCCGTCGTCAGCGTGATGTTGTCGGCCGCAAAGGCAGCCAACAGCCCGCGCTGCACGGGCGGCAGGGCGACACCCGCCTTACCGCCGATGAGGACGTTCACTTCCTGAATGAAAGAAACGTCCGCGGGCGCCCACTTGACCAGCAACGCCTCGGTCGCCACAATCGGCTTGGTGCCGTCGTAGGCCAGTGTCACGACGATCGTCGTGCCACCGTCCACCATCGAGCGGTAGTTGTTGGCCGAGGGGATTGCCGTGCCGTCGAACGTCTTGACGTTTTCGATCGTGCAGCCCGACAGATTGACCGTGTGGACTTCCGCCATCATCTGGCCATCGCCATCGTTGGCGATATTGACGGTCCGGGTCACTTTGTCGCCCGACTCGACGCAACCGAAGTCGAGACCCAGCGGCCTAACGACGCCGTAGGGCACCGGCGGGGTCTTGATCGCGGGAGCCTGCTCGTCCGTGATGCCGTATTTTTGCTTCAGGTAGTACGCCACCTGATTCTGTTCGCCGTAGGTCAGATCGTGGTTGTACGCGATGACTTCGGCGAGTTCCATGTTGGTGAAGTTCCCCGTGCCGTTGTACGCGCCGAGGTGACCCGGGCCGAGGGTCTTGGTCTGCTTGCCGTTGCGGTTCTTCTGCACCCACGGCGAGCCGCCGTTGAGCCACGAACGGAACTCACGCCCGTCTTCCGAGAACCCGGCGATAAACGGCTGATCGAACGGGATGACATTGGCCGCTGCGTCGTTCGAAACAAACCAGGCATCGCCGCCCAGATCCACGCCGTTGATGCCGACATTCAGCGCCATCAGGTTGGAGAAATGGTAGTGAACGGCGCCATACTGCCAGCCATCGGTGCTGAAGACGTGGCGGTAGTCATTGGCCGTTCCCCCGTCCTTGACCTTGAAGACCACGATCGTGGAGAAATCGCGGACCGAGGCGGGCGAGAGGAATGCCATCGTGTCGTCCGTGCCGTCGAAGCTGAGGACGGGCTGCGCGCCCATCATGTTGTCCTGCCACGCGGGCTGCTTGGCCGCGTCGGCCTGGAAGGCGCTGCCGTTGCCCGTGGGCGACAGGTCAATCCAACCCAACGCCGACGCGCCATTCTTGATGACGCCCACGTCGGCCGACAAGTGCCACACCAGACCGTCCTTGAGCGGCAGATCGTCCACGCCCACGGCCACGCCGATGGGAACCGTCACGCTGGGTTTGTCCGGATCGTTGCTCAGAACCGACAATTGCCCCATGAAAGCGCCTTCGGCGGTCGCGTTGTAGGTCACTTCCAACTCAACCTTGGCGCCGTCTCTGATGACGGTCACGGGGAAGGAGGAAACGACTCCATCCACCTTGACACCCACCAGGGTAAAGTTCGCCCCAGTCACGGCGGCGCCAGAGAGCGTCAGCGGCAACGAACCGTCGTTCTTTACCTGAATCATCTTCGTGGCCAGCCCCGAATTCGGCGCCAGCAGACCCATCGAATAGGCCGGATCCAGAAGAACGGAAGGGGGAGTCCCCTCGGTAATGGAGATATCCGTGAGATTCGTTATAATGGAAACCGCGTTCGTCCCCACAACATTCCCATCGGTGTGCGCCGTCGCACAAATCCCGACATACGCCGTCTGTGCCACGCTCAACGTGCTGAACGAAGCGGGATTCGCGAATTCCGTCCACACCAGGCCGTCGTCCGAGGTCCAGGCGCGGAAAGAATTGCCTTTGCGCATCAACTTCAGCCACGAGGGCGCCACGCCATTCATCCCCCCGAAGTCGCCCAGGTAACCGGCGCCGGTGGTGGCGCGAGCCTGCAACGCGCGGTTATTGGAAATTGTCTGGACACAGATAATGTCCTTCGATCCCGGCTCGAGCGTTTCACGGAACATGAGTCCCACCTTCGCCCAGCCATTGGGCGTCAACCCATCCGCCCCTTCGATCGTATTCAGTCTTGCGATGATCTGGCCATCGCCGACCATCCGTTTGTACGCGAAGTAGAAGCCGTCCGCAGCATTCCACAAGTCCGTACCGGAAGCCGTGATGGTAATCTGATTTCCATCGACCACACTGCTACCCGGAGCCTGCACACTTCCGATGTCCATTGCACCGTCCCACGTCACCTGCGCGGAGGCAGGCGCCGCCCATGCCAGAACGCCGACCGCGATCAGGCACGTCAGGAGCCGCATGGCGGCTCTGAAGTATTTCTGCTTTTGCATTTCATCCCTCCTCAATCTAATGTCCCCCCGGAAAACCGCGAAAGCGTTTCACCCGGAAGGCTCAGTGTTGCCATGAGAACCATTGCCCTGTTGTTGTTGACTTGATGCCCCTGAAGACAAAAAAGCCCCGATCACGGCGGCGGACCGTCGCGCGGGCGTATGCTGGTCGTAGGATCCCGACTCGCTCCGAAATACATGACAAATGTCCTGTTTTCGAGTCAGATGCAGCGGAAAAATGGAAAGTGGTTTGTTGCTCCACGAAACTAAGGTAAGTTTAGCAAGCGGGAAAAAGATTTGTCAAGGCCTTTTTGGCCTCAAAAAACCCAATCCCGTTTCTGCCCGACCCCAATATACGCGGCTTCAACCACCCTCAGACACCAGATATTGTTGTTGCAAAACTTTTCAGACGATAGCGTTTTACGTGACCCCTATTTCTTGAAGGAGACGATACCTGCCCCTGTGGCGTCTGGCAAGTTTTTTTTTCCACACCCGACATAAAAACGACATGCCCACAAAACCGCCCCCGCGCGCAAAGAAGTCGCGTCCCCTTTTTCTCCTGAAACGCAGCCTTAAGTGGACCCGCCCGGTGTGGGACCGGTCGTGCGGAAAATGATCCTCTGGGGAATATTGACAAAGAGGAACTCCCACCCAGGAGCACCTCATTGGGATAGATCTCCCATCTTCGGGCCTTCACACAGAGAAAAAGGGGGTTCTGAGGTGGCATGGGCGTCTCGCCCATGAAGGGAATCCGGAACAAAAGACCCGAAACTCCCGGCCCTGGGGGCTGTATAGGAAACCCACCAAAGACGCTGGCTGTACACTATATTGAACGTAGAACAAAAATCGAGATACAAGATGTTGTGCCAAAAAGACTCTATGATACCGCCCCGAATCCACGGGTGGGACGCCCGTGCCACCTCCGGGCCATCCCCATTTTGCCGGACGAGGGACTGTCCTGCATCTCTCCCCTCGAACGACGACCTCGCCATTCGCCGGACAAATGAGGGTTCCTGAGTTCCGGCCTCGTATCACTTTTTCTCTCTCATTTTTGCTGCGCACGGGAGGGGTTTTTGATAGGGTGAACCGTCTTGGCCAGAGTATGAACCGACATGATCCCCTCGGGCCGATGTGTGGCACCCAAATTTGATGTGGAGGACTTTGTATGTTTCTGTTGTCTATGAAAACCGCAATGCGGGCCGCCGTGGCGCTGGGCCTGAGCGCGCTGGCCCTGGCCGCGTCCGCGCAGGCCGCCGACTGGCCTCAGTACCTCGGGCCGACCCGCAACGCCGTTGCGCCCGAAAAAGGACTGGCCCGCACGTGGCCCGCCGAAGGCCCCAAGGTTCTGTGGGCGATTCCCCTGGGCGAAGGCTTTGGCGCTCCCGCCGTTTATGGCGGCAACATCTACATTCTGGACCGCGCCGGGGCCGACAAGGATGTCGCGCGGTGCCTCGACCTGGCGACCGGCCAGGAAAAATGGCGGACCGAGTACGACGCGAAGGGAGGCAACCTGGGCGGCTTCCCCGGTTCGCGGCAAACCCCCACGGTGGACGAACAACACGTCTATACCGTCGGGGGCTACGGCCATGTGAAGTGTTTCGACCGGGCGACGGGCAAGGAAGTCTGGGCCGCCGACCTTCAGAAGGATTTCGGCATGCGCCTGCCCATGTGGGGCTTCTCGCAGTCGCCTGTTCTGTATGGCGACACGATCATCCTCGCCGCGCAGAGCCAGCAGGCGGGCGTGGTGGCGTTTGACAAGAACACCGGCAAGGTGGTCTGGAAGAGTGAAGCGCTGCCCGGAAGCGCCGGGTATGTCGCCCTCACCCTGACCACTATTTCGGGTGTGGATCAGGTGATCGCCATCAGCGCCGGCGAACGCGGCCCCAAGGGCGCCGTCTGCGGGTTCGACGCCAAAGCCGGCACGAAACTCTGGAGCTACGACGGCTGGCAGTGCAAGATTCCGATCCCGCCGGCCACCCCGATCGGCGATGGCCGTTTCTTTATCACCGCCGAGTACGGCGCCAACTCCGTCATGATCCAGGTGGCGAAAGAGGGGGAGGCGTTTGCGGTCAAGGAACTCTTCAAGACCGACAAATGCGAGTCGCAGATCCACCCGCCGATCCTCTATAAGGATCACCTGTATGTGAACAGCAACGGCAACCGCCGGGCCGACGGCATGATCTGCCTGGACCTGCAGGGGAACCTGAAGTGGAAGACGGACAAGAATCCCTTCTTCGAGAAGGGCGGACTTCTTCTGGCCGACGGCTTGATCTACAACATGGAAGGAAACAACGGCACCCTGCACCTGATCGAACCCAGCCCCGAGGGGTACAAGGAACTGGCCAAGGCCAAAGTCCTCGACTCGGGCAAGGAACGGATGTGGGCGCCCCTGGTGCTGGTGGACGGCAAACTGCTGGTCCGCAGCCAGGAAGAGATGAAGTGCCTGGACGTCAAAGCCGCCCAGTAAGAACCTGAAGCATGGAAGAAATGAAAGACCCGGCCCCGGGGCGCGCGTTGAGCCGCCCGGTGCCGGGTCTTCTTTTTTTGTGTCGTCAGATGAGCCGAATTTCCCGTTCCCGGGCCGATTTACCCATAAATCCGCAGGCCCACGCGCGCGATGTGCTCCACCAGCGCCCGCGACCGAATGGCTCCAAGCGCCTCCACGTCGAAATGATAGGGGAGCGCCAGATCGTCCAGTTCACTTGCGATCGCTTCCGCCTCGAGCGGATCCTCGACCCCCTCGAGCGCCAGATCCACATCCGACGACGCGCGGGCCGTTCCCTTTGCCCGCGAACCAAACAACAACGCGCCCCGCACCGATGCGTGACGCGACAGAATCCCCACGATCAGTTCCCATTCCGACTCGCTCAACCCGCCGCCTCTCATTGCGTTTCTCTCCGTCCCCGAAGCCATTCGCGCAGCGACTCCATTGCCGGCAGGTAGCGGTCCCGAATCGCCAACACCCCCGCCTCGAAGGTTTGGACATCATACGTGTGGGACAACAGATTGCGGTGGTTCAGCATATCAATCCACACCTGACCGTCCGGCAGAATCTGCGCCGCAAACGCCTCTTTGATCACCGTTCGAGGCGTCACCGGGGCCATCGCCTTCCCCTCATGCTCCAGGTAGTCCTTCAATGTCTTCCACGCCAGTTCGGACGAAAATTCGAAACGCTGCACGACCCCTTCTTTCTCGAGCGCCGACAACGATTCCACATCCCGCGCGAATGGCTCGCGCAACAACGCCGTCGCCCTCTCGAAATTCTGAAACCGCTGTTCCCACCGAACATCCAACGCCATACTTTTCCCCCCGGCCCCAACCGTCAGAATCCGGTCCATGCTGGTTTTACTGTTTTCTCCCCCGCCGTTTGCTCACTCCACACCATTCCCCTCCAAAATACAATTAAAAAGGTCAGGCGTCCCGGCGCGACAGATTCTGATCGAACTTCGAGCGCTTTTCGAGGTCCAGCACGATCGTCTCGATATTTGTCATGCGCTGTTCGATACTCGACACCCGTTCCGTCAAAGCCCGCAGCAATTCCAAGTCGTTCGATTTCATCTGGTTTCTTTTCAGACTCGTCTTGTAGGCATCAACCGCAAAGCCACCCAAAACCACAATCGTAAGAAACGTCCACATTTCACTCGCTCCATCGCTCAATTTTGAACTCGTCCAACCCGCCCGAGGATACCCGTTTCCCCGCCTCAGAGCAAGGATTCCGATCCCATTTCTGGGTGGTCGCCCCTTTTCCCGGATGGCCCATTCTTCCGATATGCAAAACGTGTTCCAAGCGAAACGCCAAATCAGTAATGCCGCAGAATGCTGATTTATAAGAGGTTGGCGATTTCTGTTTGAACTGAAGGAAAAAGATTGGCGGCGGAATGCGCCGAATTCTGGTTTTTCGCGCCATGTGGGAGGGATAAAGACTATAAGGGGAATCGAGATTCTGGCCGAGCGGATTCATTCACGCTTCGTACCAGGCAATCCACGTCTGTGTAGGGATTTCGATCCATTCCGTCCCTTCCAGTTGATGTCTTGTGATGCTGGCGACACCGTTCCGTGTGGGTGACCGCTGTCGGGATCTTTTCTATGAATTCTGGAGGGAACTCCTGGTTTTTCGCATACTCTTGAAAGTATTTTTTCAGACGTACGATGACCTCGTTACTCCCGTTAAACTCGGACGCGGTGTATTCTTCATGAAGCAGCAACCAGTACTCGAAACTCGGATCGGAATAGGCCACCCGGATGTTTTGGGCTTTTGCCTGGTCTATCGCCTCCCGGGCAAGAAGACGCCGTTCGTCGTGGATCTTTTCCAAGTCGAAGACGACCCACACCTCGTCGTATTTGACCCGATCGAATCGCTTTTTGGCTTCATTTTCTCTTTTGGATCTGAGTCTGATTGCTTCACAGACCAATGCTCTGGGATCGGTTCCTTCCGGATGAACGATTTCCACGTCAATGGTCTTCAAACCGAGACGCACCCGCAACTTTTTGAAATAGTTCGGCTCGGTTTTCTCCCCCTCGGTTACAATCAGAAATTTCTTTCCGGACAGCAGATGGAGAGGTTTCTCTCGCCGGTAATTGGGACCCTTCCGATTCCGCGATGGGGGAGGAATCATCGCAACAACCCTTCCGGGATGTACGGAATGGCGCCATATCGCCCCGCCAGGTACCCTTTGGCCAGCGCTTCATCTTTCCGGGGACTATAATCGGTCAGAGGGTAGAGATGGGTTGTACCGGCTTGAGTTTTCTCCGTGAACCAGATCTGATCCCGGCGCAGAAGATCACCATCCAGCAAAAGAGGATTGTGGGTTGTGAAAACAACCTGCGCGTCTTCATTATTAATTTTCCCATCAAACAAAAGTTGAATCAGACCTTTTACCAAAAGAGGATGCAAGCTGGCTTCGATCTCATCAATGAAGAAAATGTCTCCATGAGCAAGAAAAGCAAGCAAAGGCCCAATCAGTTCGAAATAACGCCGCGTCCCTTCAGACTCATCCTCCATATCAAAAAGGACTGGCTCGATACTTTCAGTTTGGTGGGCAAGTTGAATCTTCATGTCCCTGAAGAAGGGAGTGTCCACCAGTTTTTTTCGGATGTCCGCAATCTGTACTGAGGACATGTCGTCCATCTTAAGAAGTTTTTTAACCATCTCAATATTTACCTCTCCCTTCTCAACAAGGATATCTACAATTCCAATGTCCGCATTTTTCAAGAGGGATAGAAAGTAACTATGAGAACTTGGGGATTCGGAAAGTATCACTGCTGTCAATGAATCGTAAAGGAAGTCATTCTTTCCAAGATCAAGAAAACGGAGATTATTCATGAACCAATTGAACACAGGCGTGAGTTGCGGGTGATTGAATTGCGGTCCCACAGAAAGAAAGAGCGAGTTTTCACGCGTTTTTTCCTGGAGATCCTTGTCGTGTTTGAATGCTGAGGCGGATTTTCCCCACTCGTAGGTGTGTTTCTCCTCATTGTAGGTCCGATGGTACCACCGCTGGGCCAAGCCTTTGGGATATGCCACCAGATATTCTTCGGTGACTCGCGTGGGGGTGACCGAGAGGCCAAATTGATACCGAACTTCCTCCGCCACAAACGTGATTTCGAAGGAGGAGGGTTTTGAAGCCGACTCGGCATCCAATTTGAAGGGAGTCGTACCGGTCGGGTCTCCGGGCTTCATTTCAGTAGCCGATGTCTCCACAAACTTTTTCAGGAACCGGATGGCATCCAGCACATTCGATTTGCCGGAAGCGTTGGCGCCGTAGAGAGCCGCTCCTTTGAGGAACTTGAGTTTGGAGAGACCCGGAAGATTGCGTTCGATAACGCATCCCGGCAGGTCCTTGTCGGCATTCGACGCCACGAGGCTGAAGGTTTGTTGCTCACGAATGGAGCGGAAGTTGGATACTTTGAATTCGATCAACATAACGATATGATAGACCCCAGAAACAAGAAGTCAACCTATTTTTTGTGAATATTTCACAAAAAACGTGCTGTTACTGCGGTTTTGGCCGAAGTTAAAACAGCGGGTGGGTCACATAGTTCGGAGGGGGTACGGGTTGGATTTGGGATAGAAAAAATCCGGGGGCAGAATCTCTTCTACCCCCGGACAGAACTGAAAGCATTCGAAATATCGAGCCATTGCCCCTTACTTCTTCGCGCCTTTTTTCGCCGGAGCCTTCGCTTTGGCAGTGGAGGGTTTGGCCTTGGCCGCTTTCGGGGCCAACGTGAGGTAGAGGTCGTAGGCCTCTTTGGGCTTCAGGCCGTCGTGAACCACGCCGCGCACGGCTTTGATCATGGTGATCGGGTCGTCGGCCTGGAAGACGTTGCGGCCCATGTCCACGCCCGCCGCGCCCTGCTGGATGGCGCTATAGGCCATGTCGAGCGCTTCGAGTTCGGGGAGTTTCTTGCCCCCGGCGATCACGATCGGCACCGGGCACGTGGACGTCACCTGCTCGAAATCTTTCTCGCAGTAGTAGGTCTTGACCACATGCGCGCCGTTTTCGGCGCACACGCGCGAGGCCATCGCCAGGTAGCGGGCGTCGCGGACCAGATCCTTGCCCACGGCGGTCACGCCGAGGGTCGGGATGCCGAACCGGTTGCCTAGATCAATCGTGTCCACCAGGTTGCGGATCGTCAGCGCTTCGAACTGGCTGCCGATGGCCACCATGACGGCGAGCATCGAGGCGTTCAGGCGGATCGCCTCCTCAATGTCCATCACGCACTCGTCGTTCAGATCGGTCAAGACGGTCGAGCCGGCCGAGTAGCGCAGACTGACGGGCTTGTTCGACGTGGGGGGGACGATGGTGCGCAGGGCGCCGCGGGTACACATGATGCAGTCTGCGTACTCGATCAGGGGGACGATGGTCAGATCCATCCGTTCGAGGCCGGAGGTCGGCCCCATGATGTAGCCGTGGTCGAAAGCGAGCATGACCGAGTGGCCGCTCTGCGGGTTGAAGATACGGCGCAGGCGGTCCTTGACGCCCCAGTCCAGATTGTTCGAGCCTTTCAAAAAGAAACCGTCGCATTTCTGCGGGATTCCGATTCCATAGGTTTTCGCGTTGATATTCCCGTCAGCATCGGCCATGGGAGAGTCCTTCCCTTCTGTGTGTGGTCGTTTTTCGGGCGCGTGGGCATTTGCGCCAGCGCCCCAGTTTTTTCAAGACGCAAACGTATTGGCGAACGATTCGAAGATCAGGGAGATGGACGTGGCGCCCGCGTCCAGATGTCCGATGCAGCGCTCGCCCAGATTGCGGGCGCGACCGAACTTGGCCACCAGATCTTTTGTATTTTGAGCGCCCTGAGTCGCCGCGCTGGTCGCTTTTTCGAGCATCGAGGAGATCCCCTGTTCCTTCGCGGCCTGGAGCGCTTCGATGGCCGGAATCAGGGCGTCCATCAGGGTTTTGTCGCCCACGTCGGCCTTGGTCTGCTGGCGCACACTGGCGAGCGCGGCGGCAAACATGTTCGCCACCCCAGCGGCGTCCAGTTCCGCATCGTTCTGCTGAAGACCATCGCTCATGCCCATGAACAAGGCGCCGATGAGCGTGCTCGTGGAACCCGAGGCTTCTCCCATCGCCGCCCAGCCCATATCGAAAAGCATCTGTTTGAACGGCGTTTCGGCATCGGCGGCCTGGGCCGCGGCGCCCAGGGCGGCCACCATCGCCGTACCGTGGTCGCCGTCGCCCGTCGCCGCATCGAGCGCCGAGAGGTCCGCCTCACGTTCCCGAATGGTCGCCAGAGCCTCGGCCACCATCCGTTTAAAAATATCCCGATCCAAAGTATTTCTCATTTTTACCCCTCCTGGCAGTATCTGGCCGCTTTCAGCGCGCGGTCCAGTACGGCGTGTTGCACGGTTCTTTAAGCCACTGGACGTGGTCGGCGTCGAGTTTGCAGAGAATCATCTGAAAACCGGCCATTTCCTGTACGGTGAGAATTTCGTCCACCAGACCGTTGACGACACAGCACCCTTTCTCTTCGAGCCAAGCGGCCGCGCGGCGGTACACCAGAAACATCTCCATCAGGGTCGTGGCGCCCACACCATTGACAATCAGCAGCATCGTATCGCCCGTCTGGCCTTTGACGGCCTCGAACAGCGGCGCGATCATGCGGTTGGCGGTTTCGTCCGCCGTCAGGATTTTCGAGCGTCCGCCGCCCGCCTCGCCGTGCTGCCCCATGCCGATTTCCATCTCGTCGTCGGCCAGTTCCGAGAGCACCGCGCCATTCTGCGGGTGGGTGGCGCCGGTCATGGCGACGGCCAGGGTGGCCATCTGCTCGTTGAAACGGCTGGCAATGTCATAAACCTCATCGAGGCTCTTGCCCGCTTCCGCCGCCGCGCCCGCCACCTTGTAAAGCGGAATACATCCAGCCAGGCCGCGCTTGTCCTCGACCGGCGTGTCGAGACCCGCGCTGATGTCCTCGTGGGTCAGGAGCATGCGCACCTTGATCCCCTCGCGCTCGGCCAGTTTCAGGGCCATGTTGGCGCTCATGACGTCGCCCGCGTGATTCAGCACGACAAACAAGATGCCGGCGTCGCGCTTGAGCATCTTCAGCGCTTCGAGAACTTTCGGCGCGCCCGGCGCGGCGAAAACATCCCCCACCACGCTCACGTCGAGCATCCCTTCGCCCACAAACCCACTCAGGGCGGGTTCGTGACCCGCGCCGCCGATGGTCAGGATAGCGACCTTGTCTTGCGATTTGGGCTGAGCACGCACGACAATCTTCTCCGAGACAATGCGGACCTTGTCCGAGTATGCCTTGGCATAGCCTTCCAGCAATTCCACCGTCAGGTTGTTTGGATCGTTGAGAAATTTCTTCATTTTCATGGCCGTTGGTCTCTCCCTTCGCACATGGGGTTTTCCCCATTTTCAAAAAAACTCGAACAGCCTCGCCCGTAAGCCGAGGAAATTATGAGGCAGTTTGCCGGGAAAACGACCGAGACACAAGCGCAAAATAGCCGGAGGCAAGTCCAAATGCGAAACACCTTCCGGTTTCAGTTTCCAGAGGAGGCCGTTTCACGGTCGAATGGCGTTCCAGCCTGCCTGAAAGAAAGATCGCGCGCTGGCGCTCCCCATCGGTTTTCCGGTTCAAACACCGCGGAAAAGAAGGACGGAATTGGTGCCCCCAAACGCCAGGGAGTTGGACATCCCCACCCGGGCCGAAAGCGGGGTGTTGGCGGTTGTCGGCGTGAGACCGCAGTCGGGATCGAGGTTCTCGAACCCGGCGGTGGCGGGCAGGCGCTGGTCGAGCAGGGCGCGCACGGTCAGGGCCGCCTCGATGCCGCCTGCGGCGCCCAGGGAGTGGCCGGTGTAGGCCTTGGTGGACACCACGGGAACGCCCGGACGCAACAGGGCCGTCATCAGCGCACCCTCGACCCGGTCATTCTCAGGCGTCGAGGTTCCGTGAGCGTTGACAAAATCCACGTCTTCGAGGGTCAGGCCCGCGTCGCGCAGAGCCGCCATGATCGCGCCTCGCAGGCCACGCCCTTCGGGGTGGGGCGCGGTGGGGTGGTGCGCGTCGGCGCGGGAGGCATACCCAACGGCCATCGCCAGTGGCGTCTTGCCCCGCTCGGTGACGGATTGCGCGCTCTCTAAAACAACAAATCCCGCCCCTTCCCCCAGGTTCAACCCATCCCGGTCGCGATCAAAGGGACGGCACGGCGCGGGAGAGGTGATAAGCAACGAGGCGAAGCCGACATAGGTCACGTGCGAAAGCTCATCGGCGCCTCCCGCCACCACGAGGTCGCACAAACCATTGCGAATCCAGGCCTGGGCCTGCCCGATGGCGTCCGCGCCGGAGGAACAGGCGTTGGCCAGCGTGGCGACCGGCCCCGAGGCTCGCAGCGCCCGAGCCAGATAAAGACCGGAGTTGTTGTTCAGGTACCGGGCCACCGTGTCGAACGCGGGAAAGCGTCCGGCGCGCCAGGCTCGGTAAAACGGCCCATCGTTGAGCGTGCATCCAACGGTCGTCCCCACACACACGCCCACCCGGCGATGGCGAAGACTTTCGGCGTCGAGACCCGCCTGGCGCAAGGCCTCGGCAGCGGCCAGCAGGGCCAGGGCGTTGGTGCGGGTGGGTACCACGCTCCAGTCGAGCGCCGCGAAGTCAGGCGAGCGTCGCAGAGCCTCCATCTCGGGGACCAGGTCGGACTCGATTTCAAAGACGGGGAAAACTTTTTCAAGATCGGACTCGATATGACGGGGTGGACGCGGCTCGCGTTTTCCGGAGTAAAGCGCCTGCATCGCGGCATCCAGCGAATTGCCGGGCGCACACAGACATCCAAGGCCGGTAACGGGGACAGGAGGCTTGGCATCGGTCATGAGCGGCGTCTTTCCCAGGAACTCCTCATTGTCTATATGACCTTTCGGTTTACTGACACCAACATCCCCCATCTTCCGGCCTTCACACAGAGAGGAAGGCGGTTCTGGAGGTGGCATGGGCGTCCCGCCCATGAAGGAGTTCCGGAATAAGGGGGCAGAAATCCCCGGCCCTGCCGACGAAAACGTCGGCAATTCAAGGGCGGGACGCCCGTGCCACCTCCGAACCATCTCCGCTTTTACAGTGACGGGGTACTTCCCGCATCCCCCCTGCAAACGACAACCTCACAATTCGCCGGACAATTGAGGAGTTCCTGGGGTCTTTGCAGTGTTTCCCCGGGAACGGCTTTGGAATCAGTTGTCTTTGAATTGCCCGATCGGCCGGTGGGCGCGGATGTAATCGGCCAGGGTGTGGATCGAAGTGAACGCCGAGCGCCCCTCTTCCATGTTCTTGATTTCCACCTGATAATGCTTTTGCAGGAGCACGACGATCTCGACCGCGTCGAGCGAGTCGAGGCCCCAGCCTCCTTCGCCAAACAAGGGCGCGTCGTCCCACAGGTCGTCCGGATTAGCGTCTTCGATCTTCAATTCCCGCAGGAGCATTTCTTTCAATTCTTGTTCGAGCGACACACCCGCGTCCTTTCGTGGGGGAATTCAATCCTTTCCAGTGTCCGTTTCTTCGCCCCAAAAGTCAAAGAAATTGAACCATTGGAAGGGATGAGCCGCCACATGGCGCTCGAGTTGAGCGACGTAACGGCGCAACAGAATGTCCTGTGTACGCTGGCGTCCCAGGGCGCGCCAGTCGGGTTTCCCATCGGGTTTTCGGGACAGATCGGGCGCCTCTTCGGGCGGCTCGTCGGTCAGACAGAACTGCTCGATGCGGTAGTGGTAAGGCCCAATTCGTGTGGTCAGAATCATCACCAGATCGGCCCCGGTCACACCGATCAGGCGGTAGGGCGCAATCGGGAAAGCGGCCTCCCCACCCAGAAAAGAAACTTTCTGGCTCCGGGCGCCAAAGGTGCGGTCCCCCATGAGGACCACGCATTCCCCGGAACTCAGCGCGTTGGAGAGTTCCACCAACCCTCCCAGAAAGTCTTCGGGGAACAGGAAATGAAAGTCGGGCCGTTTTTCAGCCAGTTCGAAGAAATGGCGCCCGCGTTCATGGTCGTAGAGCCGAAAGAGGACATGGACGGGAATGGGAATGCGTCCAAAGGTGGTCATAGCCCCCTGCCAGGGGCCAACGTGGCTCCCCAGCAGGAGAAGCCCCCGGCCTTCCAAGGCGCGGGCCTTGAGTTTTTCCTCATCCGGAAAATCCATCTGGAAACGTTCCGGTCCCAAAATCCCGACGGCCGCCTGGTCTATGAGCACCTGCCCGAACGAGTAGAGGTAGCGAATCGTGGTCCACAACCGCCGCAGAGGCGACTGACCGGGGAAGCGGCGGTCGAGGTAAGGACGGGCAGAGCGGCGCACACTGGGGCGGCACAGCGCGTAGTAGGTCGCCACGAACGCCAGACAGAAGTAGGCTGGAGTCAGCCCGAACAGGCGCAGAATCGTGTAAAAAAAAGCGTGTCCAAGTTTCCCGCCATAGTCGCGTCGGGGTTGACCGGTCATGGAGTCCCCTCCGTCCCGGCGGGCTGGGGAGACTGTTTTCCCAACCGGCGTCGGTAAAACACCGCCACGGCATAAACCAGTCCCCCCACCGCCAATGCCAGCGCGGGACCGATCACCAGCGACCCGAGCAGATACTCCCAGAGCCGCAGGTGCGCCTCCCGCACGAGGGTCTGGAAGACCGCCTCACCGGAGTGCAGGTCCGCCCCGGTCAGAAACCGCCCGTAGCGCAGAAAGTACCCGGTCTCGATGGCCAGCGCCGGAACCAGCGGCGGCATGCAGAGGTTGCTGGCGTAGAACGCCACCAGGCGATTGAGCCGCAGACGCGTGGCAAAGAACACAATGAAGAACGTGTGGCAGGCAATCAGCGGCAGAGTCCCCAGAAACACCCCCAGCATGGCCGCCAGAGCCACCTGGTGCGGCGCGGCGCACTCGATGTGCAACAGCCGGAGCGAACGGATCGGGTGGCGCAGCGACAGAGCGCTCAGATCGCTCTGTTCTCCCACCAGACGGCGGTGCAGCCGCGCAAGCGAGGCAAACGGATGGCGCAACGAAAAATGGACTTCGTCGCCGCGCAGGTTGAAAAGCCGCCGGTGCGGCCAGGGCAAGAAATGGCGCACACACAGCCCCGCATAGGTCCACGAAATGCGCGCATTGTCCACCCACGGGCGGAAGTGCGAGACCCGCTCGTCTCCCGCGAAATAGCGCACCGAAATGGGGACATCCACCACGCGCAGCCCGGCCCAAAGCCCCCGCACCAGCACTTCGATCTCAAAGTTGTACCGGTCCGTCCGGCACCCGAGGCGTTCGAGCGCCTCGACGGGATAGACCCGGAACCCATTCTGGCTGTCGCCCACCCGGTGACCGCTGCACACGCGAACCCAAAAGTTTGAGAAGGACCGCCCGAACCGGCTCGAGCCGGGCGCACCGCTGCCGGTGAAGTCGCGCATTCCCAGCACGATGCTTCCCGGGTCCAGACGGGCCGCTTCCAGAAGCCGGGGGATTTCGGCCGGGTTGTGCTGGCCGTCTGCGTCCACGGTCACGATATGGGAATACCCCCGCCCGGCGGCCCACTGCGCGCCGGCCCGGATGGCTGCGCCCTTCCCCTGGTTGTGGGCGAAATCCAGCCGTTCGACCGGCAACCCCTCGAGCGTGTCCGGGCCTCCGTCCGTCGAGCCGTCGTTGACCACGAGCACGGGCAATCCCGTCGCCAGCGCCTGTTCAGCCACGTGCCGCAGGGTGGAACGGTTGTTGAAAGTGGGCAAGACAACCAGCGCGCGCAAAACGATGAGAAGACCTCTCTCCCGCGGTTACCGTTGAACCGATGGGGGAATTCAAATCCGAAAAACGGCCCGCGAAGGCCGGACTCGCAGTCCGTTTCCCCCGCAGACAAGTTTCCATCATGGCGTTTCGGATGGGAGATTGGCAAACAAAAAAGGTCTGTCGCAAAAGCGCGCCCTTTATTCTTGTAGAGCCCCCAACCGGTCTTATATCCTATATGTGCGTGTTGACAGACGTTTACATGTCATCACGCTCGACCGGTTGAATTGATCCGGCAATCAGCGTATTTCCAACAGGAAGGCAATTGATGAGACGGCAACACGCGATCGAGTTGCTGACCCGAAGCAAACCGGCGGACTGCGGCATCTGATACAATCCGTTGATAAGATCCGGTAAGAGTCCGTTGCCGCCAAAACGACCCGTCAGGACTCCCCCAATCGCATCCTTTTGAAGGCAATCCGGTATCGGAATGGAGCCCGTCCGTTCCTGAATCCGACTCGGAAAACACACGGAAGACCCCCACGAAATCAACCAAATGGCAGAAACCTTAACATAACCTTAAAATTTCCTTAAAACGCATCCTCTCTGAAGAAATGAATTGTTCGGACCGCAATCAAGAGGTAAAGTCAGCGCTTCGCCCTTCAGAAAAGAAGGGGAAAGTGAAGCAAGACGCCTGTTTTCTCACCATTTCGTTCCGGCAAAGGGAAAAGATAACTGTCGAATGATCTGCGTAAGATTTCCCCATAGAAAAAGGGTTCCACCATCCGGGATCACCACCTCCCCCCCTCGGGGCGAAGCAAAACAAGCAGAGTCAGACGGCTCTCCACATCTTGGCGTCCTGTCAGATTTGAATTCAAAATCTTCTGCTGATTTTCCAGGCGCCCCCCATTGAGATTCAAACACGTAACAGAACAGAAGGCGGGTTCGCATGAATACAGAGAACGTCCGAAACGAGTTTCCCAAAGTACGCCAGAAAACGCTCTGGATGATTTTTGCCGCGCTCATTCTGCTGCGTCTTTTCACACTTGGATTAGCCCCAATCTATGATCCTTCGGAAGGCCGCTACGCGGGAATCGCAAATGCAATGCTGGAGTCGGGGGATTGGGTGACGCCCCGTCTGGACCCCGCAACCCCATTCTGGGGTAAACCGCCTCTGCACTTCTGGATGACCGCCGTCAGCCTCAAGGTTCTGGGTAACAATGCCTTTGCCGCCCGCCTGCCGGCCTTTTTCAGCGCGCTCGTCGTGCTGGCGTTGACCGGCCTGGTGGCGTGGAAGCATTACGGCCGCAGTCAGGCGTTCTGGGCCTTGCTGATGCTGCTCTCAACGGGTCTTTTCTTTATCGGCTCGGCCTATGTGGTGACGGATATGACGCTGACACTCTGTACGACAGGCGCCTTGACCGCCTTCTTCATGGTGGATCATGCGTCTGGCCGACGGGCGTCTCTTTTGTGGAAATACGCCTTTTTCTTTTTCCTGGGGCTTGGGATGCTGGCCAAAGGTCCCGTGGCGCTTGTCCTCTCTGGGGCGCCCATCGTCCTGTGGACCCTGATCACCCGGCGCTGGGAAAAAGTCCGGGATTTTCCCTGGTTTTCCGGCACTCTTCTGGCCCTGCTGGTCTGTGCGCCGTGGTATGCCCTGGCGGAACATCACACACCGGGATTCCTGAATTACTTTTTCATCCACGAACATGTCCTACGTTACTTGAAAAAGGACTATGGAGATCTCTATTCGAATGGGCACGCCTTTCCCTATGGCACGATCTGGGGCCTTGCCGCGCTCGGGTTGATGCCCTGGACGCCCCTTTTCCTCTGGTCTCTGGGACAAGCGATTCGCCAGAAGGTGTGGAAGAGATTATCCCTCCTGGAGACGGAAGTCTTTTTGATCTGCTGGGCGCTTGTCCCTATGCTCTTTTTCACCGTTTCGCGAAACGTCGTGGTGACCTACGCCCTGCCGGGTTTTCCGGCCCTGGCCATTCTGGGGAGCCGACTGCTCCAGCGGTTTGCGGTCGGCGATCGAGAAGCCGTGGCCACATCGCCCGCCCAGGAGCGGAGAACTTCGCTTCTGATGACCGTATTCAGTTGCATCCTGCTGATCGTGGCCATGGGTGGAATCTATTATGTCGAGATGAAACACAACCTGCCCGTTTACGAGATGTTGATAGGGGGCGCGCTGGCGGGCGCCGGCATCCTCTATCTGGTCGCGATGCATCGCCGCCGAAATAGACTCTACCAGACGCTTTGCATGGCCTGCCTGATCCCCTGTTTCACGGCCTATTTCTGCGTGTTTGTCTCTACTGACGTCGGGTACGGTCGCTCGACGCGGGATCTGGTCGAGCAGATCAAGCAGGATCCGCAATACTCGCAATACAAGATCAAGTTCTTCGACACCACGCCCTACAGCGCCGATTTTTATCTCAGCGAGCCGCTCACCAGCCTGAACGAAGACAAATCACTCTTGAAGAACCCGCTTGGCGATCGGGAAATCCTGATTATCAAGAAACGGGATTTCAAAAGAGTTAAGCCGGAGTGGACAAGTCATCTCCGTAAAGTCATGACACATGGTCCCTATGATATCTACGTCTCCGCCGAGGAGAAGTGAGAGAGGATTGTTAACTCTCGATTGCACAACCCAGGTTGCCGATCTTTGGTATTCCCACCGGAGATAAACCCAGGAACTCCTTATTGTCTAGTTTGCCATTTCTGTTCGAGGAAAACAGAAACCATTTCTCCGTCATCCCCGCGAACGCGGGGACCCAGAGAAGCGGCAACGACAAAACAGGAAGACGATCTGGAGGAAAGCCGGGTTTGAAACCGGGTTGTCCCGGATCTGGGTTCCCGCTTTCGCGGGAATGACGAATTAGGGGGAAGCCCGGAATAACCCCATAAAAACTGGGGGATCGCCTCTTACTGGACAACGAGAGTTTCCGGGGGGACCGCTGTTGAACACCCAGTATTGCTTTTCCCGGAAACGCCCATCTCCCGATTGGCGCGAATAAGACCTCGCGACAAGGGTGAGGGATCGAACCCATATTCCCCGTGTACACAAGGCCACAAGACTGTTCTTCCGCAGGGGCGGGTTTCAGACCCGCCCCTGCGTGGGTTTATGAGCACGCAGGATTCCGAGCGCCAAAAGAAGAACGGTCAGACCCGCCACAGCGCCACCCGTCGTCAAACCGGGCGGACAATAACGCATTGTGACTTCCCGAGCGCCCACGGGAACGGGCACCGCGCGAAACAGCACATCCGCCGGGTGTATCGAGACCGGGGCGCCGTCCACGCGGGCGGTCCAGCCACGGGCAAACGGTTCAGGCAGGACGAGCCAGCCCCCCGCGTGCCCCTCGTGCAACGCCACCCGGAGGCGGTTGGCACGGCGTTCCACCCACCGCCAGCCGCGAATCGGTTGAGCGGGAATCGGCGGCTCCGGGTCGCCGGGGGCCAGTTCCACCCGCGTCTCGGTGGGGGACTGGCGCATCGCCCGCTCCTCGCAGGCCCGGCGGCCTTCGGGGGTATCCGTTTCCGTCCCGCGTTCTACGACGATCTTGTACGGAAACCCCGGCTCCCAGGTGGAGGCAAACGTGTCGAACTCACCGAGCGCGTTCGGTTCTCCCACCGGGCGGTAGAGCGGCAGCGGGCGGGGGAGACCGAGGCTGTAGAGCAGAACCGCCAGTTTCCCACCCGGGTTGTGGACCTCGATGGCGTCTATCGTCAGGGGGGTGTTCGCAAGCGTCACGCTGGTAGCCGCGCCTTCTTTCGAGTCTGAACTCCCTTTTTCTCCCGCAATCTGAACCTTCTCGATCAAGCCCCGATGGACCGGGGTCAGGGTTAAGCCGGGCAAGAGACCTTTGGGTTTCAGCACGTCCGGCCACAGGCGCACCCCGTCCGCGTCGGGGTTTTCCAGATTACTCTCGATGTCTCGCCCGGTCACGCGGGCCAGTGCCACCACTTTCCGCCCGCTCAGGAAACGCAGTTCGAGTTCATGCCCCTGGTCGCCGCGTCCCTCGAATCGCCCAAAGGCCAGATAGGCGCGCACGGCTTCGAGGGCCTTCGCGTCGGCCGTCCACGCGCGACCCTCACGCGCCAGGTCCACCCGCACCGTCTCACCCGGCGGGAGCCATTTCGGCTCGACGAAGGGCCAGTAACAATCCACCGGACCGCGCACCGCCACGGAACCGAAACGGGGCAACCACGGGCTGTCCGGGTTGCGCACCAGGCCGAAGTGGCGGGGGTAGAGCGAGGGAGTCGGCGCGGGCGCCGAGTTGAGCCGCCGCAGGTAAAGCGCGTACCGCCACGGGATCATGGGGTCGTACCCGCCGATGTCCTCAAGGTCATAAAACGCGGGCAGGCAGGGCATCAGCGACCGCCCGAATCCGGCGCGGGTGTAGTTGTAACTGTACTGGATTCCCATGTCGCAGGCAAAGAAACGCACCGGAGAGGCGGGGGAAAGGGAGGCGGCGGGGAAAATCCCGGCGGGCGGGGCGAAGCGTTGTTCGTCCCGGAACCGGGATTCAGAAACGGTCTTGATACCCACCTGCCGCCAGACAAACCACAGGGGGTCGGCACAGGCGATCAGGGCGACGGCAACGAGGAGGATCTGGAGAAGGAAAGGAAGGAAACGCGGGCGGCCCGGGCCGGGTGAAGGAATTCCTCCGGGGGCCTCGGTGGGACAAACCCGGGCGCCGGCGGGGATGCCGGCGGTACAGACATCCCACAGCATCTGAAACCCGACCGCAGCCAGACAGACCACGCTGAAGAACGCAAGAAACAAGACCCGGCGCGGGTCGTGGAAACTGCCCAACAGCGGAATCTGGAACAACACCGGAACCGCGCCCTTCCACGCAACGAGACACGCCACCCCCAGGACGGCGCTCAGACCCGCGACAACCGGCCACTCCGCGTCTCCGCTCCTCCGCGCGAGATCCATTTCCCGTGATTCGGGCGAACCCCGTTCTTCCCTTTCCCTATCTTCGCGTTTCCGCGCGAGACCGGAAATCGAGGTTCCCGACCTGCGAAATCGCCTCGCAATCGTGCCGGCCCCGGCGGTCAAGGCCAACGCCAGAGCCAACCATCCGGGGTAGAGAATCTGTTCGGCGTCCTCGGGTTGACCCGTGCCGCCGATCCACGCCTGGGTCAGACCGCGCAGACTGACGGCGCCAGCTGCCACCTCCGCCTGGGCCAGGCCGCTCTGGCGTTCGCACTCGCGCATGAAAGCGTGGGTGGTCATCCACTGGGGCGCCGAGAGTCCGAGGGCGATCCCTTCAACGACTCCGACCCAGAACAACACCGCAATCAGCGCGCGCACCGTACGCCCCCCCCGCAACCAACCCGTCAAAAGAACATAAAGAATCGTCCCAGCCTGACAATAGAGCGCCAGTTGGGGCGCACCCACGAGCCATTGCATCGCCCCCGCCAGCCCCCCGACGGCGGCCCAGAGCAATCCCATCCTGGTCCAGCGTCCCGAAGCGTCGCTCCACTCCTCACGGCTCCGCTCGAAAGCCAGCCACATCCACGGCATCCAGGCAGCCGCCTGGAGGTAAGCGCCGAAAGCCAGATGCGCCCAAGTCCACCCGCCCACCTGCGTCAGCAGTCCCCCGAGCAGGGGGCCAGCCAGCGGTTGGCGTCCATCCGGGCGTCTGAGCGCCCGGCGCAGCCAGAGAAAGACTCCGACACCCAGCCAGGCGATGTGGGCTATATTGATCGCGGTGAAAACCCGCGCATTCGGCGCGAGAAAAAACGGCCAGTGGCCTGGGTAGAGCACCCCCCACTGAGGGTTCGCCAGAAGCGGAACCCCGGCGTAAACAGACCGGTTCCAGAAAGGCAGTTGACCGTCGGCCAGCAGGTGGGCGGCATGGGTGCGGATGGGATAGAAGGTTGTGAGGACATCCATGAACTCGGGCGCCTCGCCCCTCCAGAGGGCCGGCGCCTGAAGAATCGAAGGCACGACCAGTAATAGAAAAAGCCCCCAGGCCGCCAGGCGCCTGCAGGGCCTCTGTCCCGCCGTATTTGAACCCTTCATGCGTACCTCCGCTGCGTTTTTCCGTATTCCGAATCGGAATCCCCGTAGGGGCGGGTTTCACCCCCCCGGTAAAGGTCCCGGATCGAGGTGGGCGGGTTTGAAACCCGCCCCTACCGATTCGTTCACGGAAGGAATAACCCGGAACCCTTTTCCCGTCAGGTCATTTTTCCCCCGTCTCAACCGCCGTATCCCGTCCACTTTCCTGTTGTTGGGAAACGCCTGCAACTCAACGGTCAGGATATTCTCTGGAGACAAGAACTTATCCCTGGTGGTTGTAAATAGAGCCGCCCGAGGGCAGAGACTCCGCCGGGAAACATTCGGGTCCGAGGTCGGGATAGACCAGACAATTCAGACCAATCCGGTAACTCTCCGGCGTCTTCGAGTACCGCCCGATCAGGGTCAATCCCGACGCCAGAAGATCGGGATGTTCGAGGTTGGGCGGTGGCGTGTCGGTTTCTTTCTGGCCGACCACACTCTGCGCGCCGATCTCGACAAATTTGTCCGAAATGAGGCGCGACACTCGGGCGCCCGGCCCCACCCGCGCACCGTCCATCAGAACGGAATCGCGCACTTCGGCCCCTTCGCAAATTTCGACACCGCGGAACAGAATACTGTTGATGACCCGACCGCGCACCGACGACCCCTTGCCGACAAGCGAATTGACAATCGTTCCGTTTCCGTAAATATGCGAGGGCATGTGGAAGTGCGAGGGCTCGTCCACCCAGTTGGTATGGACCCGCCAGGCGTCCAGATCCAGCCCGCCCCGGGGATTGAGGCATTCCATGTTGGCCTCCCAGTACGATTCGAGCGTTCCGACATCGCGCCAGTAGTGGGAAAATTCAAAGGCGTAACACCGACTTTCCCCCACCATCCGGGGGATGAGGTCTTTCCCGAAATCGTGCGTCGAGGTGGGGTCCTGCGCGTCCTCACGGAGCCGTTCTTCGAGAAAAGCGCGCCGGAAAACGTAAATTCCGAGATTGGCCTGATTTGAAATCGGGTCCGCCTTGGGTTTTTCCTGAAAGCCTTCGATGCGCCCGGTCTTGTCGCTTTTCAGCACACCGAACCGCGAGGTTTCCTCCCACGGAACGGGTTGCGTGGCGATGGTCACATCCGCCTTGTGGCGTTTGTGAAACTCGACCAGGTCGCTGTAATTCATGTTGTAGATATGGTCCCCGGAAAGCACGAGTACCGTATCCACATCGAAGCGGCTGATGAATGAAAGGTTCTGGTAGATCGCGTCGGCGGTGCCGGCGTACCAGTCGCCCGCAGTGGTCCCCCGGTAGGGAGGCAGGATTTTGAGAACCGACTGGCGGCTCGTGAAACCCCATGATTCGCCTGAACCGATATGCGTCATCAGCGAATACGGTTTGTATTGTGTCAGAATCCCCGCATAGGGAATGCCGGAATGCATGATATTGCTCAGCACAAAATCAATAATCCGGTAGTTGCTGCCAAAGGGCACCGCGGGTTTGGCCCGGTGCTCCGAAAGAATCGAGAGCCGGCTTCCCTGACCACCCGCCAAGACCATTGCGATCGCTTCACTCATGCCGCCACTCTCACATCCGTTTCCCGAATTGCGCGCTCAAAGCCGCGCGGCGGAACCTTGCGCGTTCCAGTCCCACTCTCGTGTCACCACCTGGCGGATCGGCACCTCTCGGCCCGCTTCGATCGCCACCCCCTGCATCACCCGGGCGCTTTTGCCCACCACGGTCAATTGCCCGGCCCGGATATTGGCCGAATCGGGCAGGGGGGCGCCCACCCGGCAGAACGAATCGAACCGCACATCCTTGTCGCTCACCACACCGTCCAGTTTTGCGCCCTGCCCCACAAAACAATCGTGGAAGAGGATGCAGTCGCGCACGACGGCCTTGGGCGCCACATGAACGCCCGGCGACAACACCGACCGCACCACCTTGCCCTCGACCACACACCCCGGCGACACAAGCGAATCCTGAACCTCGGACAGCGGCCCGAAGTAGGGCGCCGGGCGCGAGCCCAGATCGCGATCGCGCAGGTCCGTCAAGACCGCATCGCGGTCGGGACTGATGGTGCTTTCGCCCCGCAGAAGACGCTGGTGGAACGTCACGTAGGACTCGATATCGGGCAGGTAATGCCAGTCATCGTCGAAAGAACAGGCAAAGGCGCGTCCTTCACGCACGAGCGGCTCGACGACCACCGTCGGCAGGTGGTGGTCCGAAGACATCCGCTGCATCTCGTACAGACGGTCGCACAACAGATCGGCCCGGAACAAATAAACGCCGGTCGAAACCACATCGTGCGCGGGGGGCTGGCTGGGCTTCTCCACAAACTCAGACACGCGTCCCCGGTCGCCCACCGTCACGTATCCATAGTGCCGGGGGTCGGTGCCTTGCGGGCGCTGCGTGGTCATGATCGTCACATCGGCGCCGCGCTCGCGGTGCAGGTTGAGCATCGGACGATAATCCATGCAATAAACATGATCGGCGCATACGACCAGCACGTCGTGCGCCCGGTTGTTCTGAATGAAATCCATGTTGCGGTAGATCGCGTCCGCCGAACCGCGGTACCAGTCGGTGCGCCCCATGCCGACAAACGGAGGCATCAACTTGATGCGCCGGTTCGTGGAATCGAAATCCCACGCTCGCCCGATCCCGATATGGTCAATGAGGGAACCCGGCAGGTATTGAATCATGACCCCGACATTGTTGACGCCCGAACGGCTCAGGTTCGTGAGCACAAAGTCCACCAGGCGAAAATGGCCAAAGAAGGGCAAGGCCGATTTCGCGCGATTGTGCGTCAGCACCGAGTACCCCACGTTCACGCCACCCGCCAGCACGAGCGCTACCGTATTGCGCATAGGAATCCCACACAACCCTCTGATATGCTCCCGGCACAAACCGGGTATTCTGAGTTTTCCCAGACCCACCCGCCAGAAAAGCGCGGTCGCCCGAATCTCTCCCGATCTTCAGATTCCGGACACGACCCGTTTCTATTTTTCCAGCCCGGCGATATTTTACTCTCACACCACGCTCAATCAAACACAAAACAGCATTCCACCGCAACAAACAACCGTATCTTTCTGACATTTCCTTGCGCTTTCCCCAAATGCCGGGAAGGCCCCTCCCGAAAATAGACAAGCCCTTTTGCGGACCTTTTCCTTGACTTCTTCAATCCACAGACTAGGATGATTGCGCAACAGAATTGCTTTTGCCGACACTGGCAGAGAGGAACTCCCCCCATGACCGATTCACCCACTCCCACCCGCCGTCTGACCCTTGGGCACAGCCCCGACCCCGACGACGCCTTCATGTTCTGTGCGCTGGCGCGGGGCCGTCTCGAAACGCCCGGGTACGAGTTTGAACACATCCTGCAGGACATCGAAACGCTCAACCAGCGGGCCCAGCGCTCCGAACTCGACATCACGGCCTTGTCGGCCCATGCCTATGCATACCTGACCGACCGCTACATCCTGCTCAACAGCGGGGCCAGTATGGGACAAGGCTACGGTCCCATGATCGTTGCGTCCGAACCATTCTCCCCCGCCGACCTCTCGCGGGAAGCCGGAGACATCTGTATCGCCGTTCCGGGCGAGCGAACTTCCGCCTTTCTCGCCCTGCAACTGGCGATTGGCGAGTTCAACTATCAGGTGGTACCCTTTGACCAGATTATCGAGACGGTCGCGGAAGGGCAAGCACAGGCGGGCCTCTTGATCCACGAAGGACAACTCACCTATGCCGATCAGGGTTTGCACCTGATTCTGGACCTCGGAGTCTGGTGGGAGCAGGAAACCGGCGGTTTGCCCTTGCCGCTGGGAGTCAATGCCATCCGCCGCGACCTGCCACTTGAGGTGCTGCAGAACGCGGACCGCATCCTGCGCGAATCGGTCGAGTGGGGACTCCACCATCGCCTTGAGGCCCTGGAACATGCCGGCGCCTGGGGGCGCAATCTGGACCACCCGCGCACCGACCAGTTTGTCGCCATGTATGTCAACGATCTGACCCTCGACTACGGCGAGAAGGGCCGCCGCGCCCTTGAGGAGTTCCTGAGCCGCGCCGCCGAGGCCGGTCTGATCCCCGCCGGGGTCCACCCCGAGTTTGTGCCGAAGGGATAAGTAACGGGAAGAAACCTGAATACCGCAGTTGAACACCTATTCGTCCGGTTTTTCTTTCAGGCGGGCGGGACGCCCGCCCTCCCAGAAAGGCCTTTTTATAGGGAGAAGGCGGTTCCCGGGATCGCCAATCTCCCGATTGGCGCAGTCAGAAAACCTCTCACCCAAGTTGGCCGGGTCAAAACCTTTTTAACCCATAACGCAAAGACAAAGGACTCGTTTTCCATCCTCAACTGGGTTTTTTGTGGTTATAGTCGTCGCCAAGAACCTCTTATTAAAGACTGAGACCCGCCAGAACCAGACAAATCGGGATGACGACACGGCGGCTCGCTCGCATCCAATTTCCCCCCTTTGTCAGGTCTTGACCCGGTGGGCCATTTTAGCCAGAAGCGACTCGGCGGCGGCACGTCCGCTCGACGCGGCGGCCTCGACCCCGTCGCCCGCCCGATAGTCGCCACAAAACTCGACCAGAACATCCGCGTCGGCGGCGGGTACTTTTTCGGGATACAGAATTTGTTCGGCATTGCGCAGCCGGCCCAGCGGCCAGCGTTTGAACCGCGCCCAGCGCCACCGTTCGGGCAATTGCGGCACCAGGCGGCGCGCCTCGGAGTAAGTTTGCTCGATCAGTTCGTCCTCATCCCTGTCCCAGTTAGCCTCGCTGGCCTCGGGATTCAGATGCAGCACCATCGAAGCCCACCCTTCGACCTGTCGTCCCTGGCACTTCTGGTCCTCAAACGCCAGCCACGACAGAAACGACCCACTGCCCTGGGGCAACCGGACCCCGTAAAAGCCGGGTCGCTCAAAGGCTTCCATGGCCGCGATCATCACCAGGCTGCGCGTGTATTCAACCTGCCGCAACCCCGTCACAAACGCCGGGTTCAAAATCCCCTGGATCGGTTCACTCACCCCCAGCGCCTCGGGAGCCGGACACGCGAACACGACTGCGTCCACTTCCGTGTCCACCAGCCGGATGGGGGGATCGGTATGAACCTGAAACTTGGCCGACGACGGCTCCCAGATGACCGACACTACCCCAAGCGAGTACAACCCACCCACCGTGCGGCGCAGCGCCTCGGGCAAGGACAGCAGGCCGTTCGGGAAAACCACCCGGTCCTGGTCAATGGCCTTCTCGACGCTTTCGCACAGCGCGCCGTCTTTCCCCAGATCGAAAACGGGCAGATCAATGCTGCGCAGTTCTCCCTGCAACCCGCTCTCGACGATCAGTTCATAGAGGACCGCATCGGACCGGCGCCAGTAGCGATCGCCGTGATCCACCACCAGACCCGCCTTGCGGCGCGAGTTCATGCGCCCGCCCGGTTTGTAATTGCGCTCGAAAAGAACCACGCGGTGCCCTGCGCGGCGCAGGTACCACGCCGCCGACAATCCCGCTATGCCCGCTCCAACCACCCCGATATCCATTGGAAACCCGACCTCCTCTTTGTCTCTCACCCCCGCCTCGCCCCGGCCCGCGCTTACTCCTCGTCCCGGTGCAGCGCAAAACGCTCCTTGTCGAGCGCTTTCATGTAGGCCTCGCTCCCGGACACCAGACCCCGGCTGCGGTAATCCTCAATCACGTCGTCCATGATCTGCATCCCGATACTCCTGCCCGACAACATGACCGAGTGCAGTTTGTTCAACCCGCCCCCCTCGCGGATGATGTTGGAGAGGGCGGTCGTCTGCAACAGAATCTCGTTGGCGGCGATGCGTCCCCCTCCCTTGCGCTTCAGCAGGAGCTGCGAACAGACCGCCTTGAGCGATTCGCTCAGCATGGTGCGCACCTGCGCCTGCTGATCGGAGGGGAACACGTCAATGATGCGGTCAATCGTCTTCGCCGCGCTGTTGGTGTGCAGGGTGCCGAACACGAGCGTCCCGCCTTCCGCCGCGGTGATCGCCAGGCTGATGGTCTCCAGATCGCGCATTTCGCCCACCAGAATCACGTCCACATCCGAATGGCCCGCGTCGCGCAGCGCCCGCCCGAACGACCCGACATCTATCCCGACTTCGCGCTGGACCAGAATGGATTTCCGGTTCGGATGCACAAACTCGATCGGCTCTTCGATCGTCAGGATGTGACGCTCGTAGTTGCGGTTGATGTGGTCAATGACGGCCGCCAGCGTGGTGGACTTTCCGCTTCCCGTAGGACCGGTCACGAGAACCATCCCATTGGGGAAATCGCCAAAAGTGCGAAGCACCTCGGGCAGTTTCAGATTGTCAATGGAGAGAATTTCTTTCGGGATGATCCGGAAGATCCCGCCGATTCCCTGCACATGGCGGTAGTAATTCGCTCGGAAGCGGGCTTCTTCACCCAGAGCGTAGGCAAAATCCAGATCGCCCTTTTCGACGAAGCGGTCCCAACGGTCGTTGTCGCAGATTTCCGACAGCAGCCCCTCGATGGTCTCTGCGTCGAGCGTCTGGTCCTCGATGCGCACAATCGAACCCCCGAGGCGCATTTTGGGTGGCTGCCCCTGTGCCAGGTGCAAGTCCGATCCACCCCGCGTCAGGATTTCCCGGAAGTATCTGTCCATTTGCGCCATTTTCCACCGGTCCTTCCTTGTATGAAACGCTTGCGGTTTTCTCAGCGCGCGCCCGCTTTAGCCGGATTCCAGGCCTCGAAGGGCTGCTTGTTCGACGCCAGACGGTAGGCGGCCACCCCTTCGATCAAATCCTGATTCAAGAGATCCAGAAGAGCGTCTTCCATCCGCTGCATCCCCATCTTGCGCGCCGTCTGCATGACCGACGGCAACTGGAACGGCTTGTTGTCGCGAATGAGCGCAGAGACCGCCGAATTGACGAAGAGAATTTCCAGCGCCAGCACCACCCCCTGGCCATCTTTGCGCGGCACCAGCCGCTGGCTCAGGATACCTCGCATGGATTCGGACAGCATCATCCGGATCTGTTGCTGCTGCCCCACCGGAAACGCGTCCACGACGCGTCCAACGGTCGAAGCCGCCGACGTGGTGTGGAGAGTGCCCAGCACCAGATGACCCGTCTCGGAAGCCGAAATGGCCATGGACAGGGTGTCGGTGTCGCGCAGTTCCCCGACCATGATGACGTCGGGGTCCTCGCGCAACGCGCCGCGCAGCGCCGCCGCGAACGACTCGGAATGCGGCCCGATCTCGCGCTGCGTGATCTGGCAATGCTGCGCCTCATGCACGTATTCGATCGGCTGTTCGAGTGTGATGATATGGTCGTCGCGCGAGCGGTTGACCGCGTCCACCAGCGCCGCGAGAGTCGTCGTCTTGCCCGAATTGCCCGGACCGGTCACCAGCACCAGCCCCTGGTGGTACTCGGTCAGGCGGCACACACTCTCCGGCAGACCCAGTTCCTGAACCGTGGGCACGCGCGAGCGCACCACACGGAAAATACCATCCCACCCGCAACGCTGTTTCACGATCGTGGCGCGGTAGCGCCCCTCTCCCTCGATATTCAGACAGAATTCCATGCCCTTGTTCGCCAGCAATACCAACTTCTGACGGTTTGTCAGGGCCGAAAAGAGCATTTTCTCCGTGTCCCGCGCGGACAAGACCGGGCGATCCAGAAGGGTTATTGCCCCCGATTTTCGAACAAAGGGACGGACCTCCGCGCTGATGTGCAAATCCGACGCCCCCATGGCGCGCACCTCACGCAACAGGTCGAACAACGGTCCGCGCGCCACAAAAACTTCCGCGACGGGAGGCTCCGCTTCTTTTGGTTCGGCCACTACGGGAGCCGGCTCGGGAGGCGGCGGGGCGACGGAAGAAGACGATTCAGCCGGTTGCTCCACTTTGGGGACAACCACCGGCTCGGGCTCCGGCGCAGAAAACGCCTGCGGCGCGGGTTCCTCGACCGGCTGCGCCTCTTCCACTCGGGCCGGAGCGCCCACGGGAGGCAGGACCGGCATCGAGAACAACGAAGAGAAAGCCGCGTCTTCCTCAGGCTCCCGTTTCGGAATCGGTTGCACGGGAGGGGAAACGATCTCCGGCTTGACTTCCTCCTCTGCAACGGAAACCGGTTGAACCGAGGGAAGAGGCTCGGGGGTCTCCACCGCCAATGACTCCAAGACCGGCTTCAATTCTTCCAACGGTTCGAGAGTCGGACGGCGTTCGATCAACATCTCGTCGTCCACCGACGAGGCTTCTTCCAACTGAATCCCCGTTGGGGAACTGTCCCCGCGCTCACCGCTCACATCCACTTCGGACATGCGTTCGATCTTCAAGTCTTCGTCGGCCACGGGCAACTCGACCACAGGGGGCGGGGCGGGAGCGACCAGAGATTCCTCTGGCGCCGCGGGCGGAAGCGTATCGGGTTGCGTCACCTCGGGTTTCTCTTCCGCTGCAACCGCAACGGGCGTTTCGTCCGAGGTTTCAGGCGCCGCCACGGCCTCCCTTGCAACCTCTTCCGGAACCCGATAAACCAGTTTTCCCGGAGGCAATGTGTCTTCCCGCTCCGAGATGGCGGTCGCGGCCTCCAGTTTTTCAGGCTCCTGGCCGGGCGGCGGCGTTTGGGGTTCCTCCGCCGGGGGTTGCGATTCCTCCTGCTGCTGGAGGAGTTCACGTTGTCGCTGCTGCATCTCGAGGATGGCCTCGACCTGCCGGGGCGTCAAAGCGCCCGTCCGCACCAGGGCTTCACCCAGGCGGATGCGCGCGTGCGTCGTCTGAACCAGCAAGACGGCCTGTCCCAACTGCTCGCGCGAGATCAATTTATTGCGAAAGGCAATCGTTCCAAAAAACGTGTCCTGTTCGGTAAGGATATTCGCCATGACCGCTCTGGACCCCTTTCCTGCGATTCGAGGCGGCGCGCGCCCCTTCCGTCTCCCTCGAAAACACACCTCGCCCCCGGAAGATCCGGCCTTTATCCGGTTCGAACAATAAAAAGCACCCTAACACAGTCCGGTGCAAAACGCCAGAACGCAAAACTCCACCGCATCCTACTGTCGGCGTTTTTCCCAGGGGCCAAAACATAACAGACGTGGTTCAGCCCCCTCGCGGCGCTCGAGCACCATCGCCGACACATCCGCGTACCGGGCGCAGAAGGCTTCGATTTCTTCCGACGGCATCACCATAAAGGCTGTCGAGAGAGCATCCGACAGCGTGGCGGAAGGACACATAACCCAGGCGGCCGCATGCGCGCGCGCGGGCCGACCCGTCCGCGGGTCCAGAATATGCTCCCCCTTCACTTCCTTGCCGGACCCACTCACGGCGGCGTCGCACACCAGAACCGTATCCAACCCCAGCGCGACGCTGTGATCGCCTCCCACCCCAATGGGCCAACCGCGCTCCCCGGGCAGACACCCTCCGGCCACGCCGCCATCGCCAATGGCCAGACTAGTGCTGGTCCCGCTGTGCAGGATGGCCGATTCGATGCCCCAGTCGTCGAGAATCCCGACGCACTTGTCCAGGGCATACCCCTTGCCGATGGCACCCAGGTCCAGTTCAACACCTTCGGTCAGCCCTCCCGCCGGTTCCTCGCGCACGCCCACCAGAAAACCGAAGGGAGCGCCCTGCTCGACCTCGGCCAGGTCGGGCTGTCCCAACAGCAGGACACGGTCCATGCCCGTCCGCGCGCGCGCCTGCTCGACCTCTTCGTCCGAGGGAATCTTGACCCGCCCCTCCTCGCCCCGCCAGCACCGCATGAGCGGCCCGACCGTGACGTCAAACGCCCCGCCGGTCTCCTCGGAAACCCGCTGCGCGATCTGCAGACATTCGAACAGTTCCGCCGTGACACACACACGCTCGCCCGGACAAAGGCGGTTCACCTGCGCCAGATCGCTGCACGCGTCGAAGCGGCTGAGCAACCGCTCGAAACGCTCAATCTCCTGAAAAACCGCCAGCGCGGCCTGAAGCGCCACCTCGGCCTCGGCCTGCGCCACAATCAATTCAAAAGTGGTCGTCATCGCCTCGTGCGAAAACCGATACACCCCCGCCTCTTCGGAAGCGTCCATTGCGCCAGCCCCCTTTTATTCCCCAAAACCGTAATTGAACACTCGAGTGCGGCTTCTCTCAGGCGGGCGAGGACGCCCGCCCTCCCAAAACATCCCCCGGACAACCGACTTCTATCACAAAAAAAGGCTGCCCTTCCCGTGCCCTTCGAGCATTTTTTGCCCCAATTGTCCATTATCCATTCTCAATTATCCATTCACTCACTTCCCGCCCGTGCCCGCGGTTTCACGCGTTTTCAGAAACGCCTCCCACAGCCCACGCTCAATATACACACTCAAGAGCACATCCGGACGCAAACCGTAATTCTCGCGCACATAGGCGTCGCCCAACCGTTCGTCAAACTCTTCGGAGTACACGTCGCCCGCGATCACCACCGGTCCGTATGGCGGTTCCAGCAAATTCGCCGAAAACCCGACTTGCTTGAACCGCCGCAGATACCATGGCAGGGGCCAGTAATCATCTTCCAGCACCATCGCCTGGATCACCATCTCATCGTACCCGCCCGGGTACACCGCCGCCAGGTCGTGCATGCGTTGAACCAGTTTCAGGTGGGGCGTGCTCGTGTGGCCATACACCCAGGGGTTGCGCTGATCGGCCGGGAAACGGTAGTTCGCCCAGTAAGCCTGGCGCCCCAGATGCCAGACGCCCACGAGAAACAACACCACCAGAGGCGCCTTGATCCACCACCGGGGCAGACGGCGGTAGATCGCCACAGCGCCCACCCCCGCCAATAAAATCATCCCGTGGTAAAACCCCAGCAGACACCACGGCGTCTTGTAAGGGATGAGCGAATAAACAATGGTCATGAGAATCGTAAAGAAAGCCAGAAACCGCAGGAGGTAAAAATTGGCCTCGCACACCACCTGACGCTTGAGCGCTTTGACGATGCCGACCAGAGCCAACGCCACGACCAGCGCTTCGCTCCACCAGAACTTCGGGTCGTTCTTGAAGAAAAGCAACAGGCGCAGGTAATAGTGCCAGGGATGGTCGTGCAGATTCATCCCGTTCGTACTGCTGTCGCCCGTCAGCGCCCGCTCGATATAAACCACGTAGGTCAGGATACTTTCGATCGTCGCTTTGGGATTGGACCAGAAGCCCGTCAGGCAGAGAATCGAAACCACAGCCGCCACTTTGATCGCACCGACCAGATGCAGGTTCTGAAAATAGGAACGGAGATCGAACCGCCGTCCCTCGAGCCAGCGCGACCAGAGCGCCGTGAGAATCCACGCCCCCACGAGGGAGGCATAGACCAATACGCAGGTCTCTTTGGTCGCGTGCAACAACCCCAGGCAGGCGCCCGCCGCGAGCGCCCACCCGAACCGTTGCGAACGCGTGTAGCGCCACCCGGCCACAATCGCCCCGAAGGTAAAGAAAACCAGGAGCATTTCCTGGATGTAGTATCGGCTGTAAAAGACCATGACCGGCGAAACCGCCGTCAGCACCCCCGCGCACACCGCCGCCCGCTGACCGATCGCGTCGCGAAACAGCAGCAGAAGCAGGACCAGCCCCGTCCCGAACAGCACCGGCACAATGCGCAGGGCAAACTCGTCGGGGATCTCCCGAAAATGCTTCACGCCCATTGCCCAGAGAATCGGCATCGAGACATAGTAGGGAGTCGGTCCGTGATACTCCTTCTTGTTGTAATCATACCGCCCCTCATCGAGCAGAATGCCCAGTTTGACTCCATGGACCGCCTCGTCCGTGTGCATGGGACGCAGCGTCAGTTTCGGGACCCGAAATAAAAAAGCGCCCGCCCCCACCAGCAGCAGGAGACAGACGCACACGATACGCAGGGTTCTCTGGTCTTTCAACGGCCCAGCCCCCTCTATTAGAATCTGCTTCTTCCGATTTCCGCTCCTCAAAAAAAGAAACCGGGCGCCGGCCGAATCCAACAGCAGCCGACGCCCGGCTTGATCCAAAGTATCATACGCAAGAGACGCGTCTTTGCGCAAACATTTAAACGCCTGAAAACCCGAGCGCCTCTTTACGGAACCCTCCGCTTACTTCGCGGCGGGCTTGCCCCACACTTCCACTTCGATGTAGTGGTTCAACTCGTTCGTCGTGTTGCCATTCGAGTACAGACGCACGAAACGGCTCTTGGCGCCCTTGGTGTCGATGATGCGGCCGGCGTTCGTCTCGATGTAGTCTTTGTCCTTGCCGATTCCCAGACCCGACGTGTTGTCGTGGTCGTTGTTGTAGAACGTCTGGACGTTGTTGATGAAATCTTTGTCGTCGGCCGTGCGGACCACGACATCGTAGTACACGCGGGCCTGAGCATGGTAGTGCCACGCCACGACGCCGAACACTTCGGATTCCTGGCCCAGGTCGATCTGGACATACTGCGTGCCGGGACCGAATTCGACAAAGTTGCCATCCGCGCCTTCTTTGTTGCCGTCGGTGATCAGTTTCAGCTCGCCGATGATCGGCTCTTCGTCACTGCCCGAGACGGGCTTGTTCAGGGCCAGGTTCACGCACCCTTCGGGGGCCAGAAGCACCTGCTTTTCGCCTTCCTTGCGCACTTCCAGGTTGGGCGTCTTGATGTTCTTGGGCGTCCCGATGAACATCGGCTTGGGCAGAACGATCGGCAGCGGCTTCAGGTTGCCGGCGGCGGCCGGAGCAGCGGCTTCGGCGGGCTTGGCGGCTTCCGCGGGTTGGGCCGCTGCGGCGGGCGTGGCGGCTTCGGCAGGTTTGGCTTCTTCGGCCGCATACACGGCGGGCATGGCCAGCAAAGCCAACACCATCAGAGACTGTACACTCTTCAACAGACGCATGATCCTACTCTCCTTTTTTACTTTTTGCTCGTCTTCGAGCGATCTACTCCCGGGCGGACACGCACCGGGTGAAAAAACTTAGCACAGGTCAACGGGGTTTTCAACTGCCCTGTGCATTTTTCCCTCCACTCTTTCGACACCCGGCCAGAACGAGAGTTCCCTTGAGCCGAGCGTATTTACACGTGAAAGCACCCTCCTTTCTGCATTTCACCGGATGATCGTTATTCCTTATCCACCTCGATATCCGGTTCTCCCTCTTTTTCGAAATCAGATGAACATGGGCCTCGGCACGACAATCGGTTGCTGCCCCAGTTTTTCCGGAACAGCCGGGTCCGGTACCTTTGCGTCCTGGACCGGGCGCCCCCAGACTTCTACCTCTGTGTAATGGTTAGATTCAGTCCTCCAGTTCCCTTTCGAATAGAGGCGTACGTAGCGAGTTTTCACGCCTTTCATCGAAATGATACGACCGGCGTTCGTTTCGATATATTCATTATCGTTCCCGACACCCAGACCTGAACTGTTGTCGTAGTCGTTGTTGAAATGCGTCTGAACATTGACCGTAAAATCCTTATCGTCCGCTGTTCGCACCACAACATCTTTGTACACCTGTTTGGCCCAATGATAGTGCCACACCACAACTCCATAAACTTCGGACTCTTGTCCCAGATCAATTTGAATCCATACTGGACGAGCGGATTCCGAGAACAGATCCACATACGACCCATCCTCACTATCCTTTTTCCCATCCGTGATCTGCTTCAAATCTCCGACTACCAACGGCTCCTGACAGCTAGTGGTCACTTCTCGATTCAAAGCCAGATTTCGACTTCCTTCAGGCGCAAGCAGGACCTGCTTGGGCGTTCTCAATTCAAAATGCGGTCTTTCCGAAAAATGCCGAGGTGTACTGATAAATTGAGGCTTGGGCAATTGAATCGCCATGGGTTTCAGTTGTTCACCGGAGGCCCCTTCACCCGCAGACACAGCCTGAGTCGCGGTCGTCACGGCATTTTCCGCATACATGAAAACAGACAGCCCCCACAACACACAGACCGACAAGAACAAGACAATCTTTCTCATGACCTTCGTCTCCCTTTCATACGGTTTGATTGACCACCCTCGATTCAGATCTTCCTCACTTCACCGCCCGGCCCCACACCTCCACCTCAATGTACTGGTTCAATTCATTCGTTGTATTCCCGTTCGAATAGAGGCGTACATAACGGGCCTTCCCGCCGTCGGTCTGAATAATCCGGCCCTTATATGACTCTCGATAGGCCTTGTCTTTTCCGCTCCCCAGGCCCGAACTGTTGTCGTGGTCGTTGTTGTAAAGGGTTTGTACGTTCCGGTTAAAATTCCGATCGTCCGCTGTCCGCACCGCCACATCGAAATACACCCGGCCCTGAACTGCAAAGAAATGCCACACAACCACCCCGTACACTTCGGCTTCCTGACCGAGGTCTATCTGGACCCATTGCGACCCTGGACCGATTTCGACATAGTCGCCGTCTCGTCCAACTTTATTTCCATCGGTGATTTGTTTGAGTTCTCCGATAAACGGTTCCTCAACGCTGGCCGACACCGGTTTTCCCAAGGCCAGGTTGATACACCCCTCGGGAGCGAGCAAAACCTGCTTCTCTCCTTCCTTACGTACTTCGAGGTTCGGCGCATGGCCATACTGAGACCCACCGACAAAAATCGGTTTGGGCCGTACGATGTCCACCGGCTTCCACCCTTCGCCACCCGCTGCTTTACCCTCGGGCGTAACCTGAGTCGAGGTCGTCGCACTCTCCTCCGCATGCGCAACGGAAGACAGGGCCAAGAGTACCCAAACCCACAAGAGCCCCACACACTTCCCCATGACCATTGTCTCCCTTCAACGTGACGCTTCCGGACAATTCATTCACCCAAACAACCCATCCACGCAACTGGGCGGGTCCTCACTTCACCGCCCGCCCCCATACTTCCACCTCGATATAGTGGTTCATTTCGTTGGAGGTGTTGCCGTTCGAGTAGAGGCGCACGTAACGGGTCTTCACGCCTTTGGTCTGGATGATCCGCCCCTCGTTCATCTCGAGGTAGTCCTTGTCCTTGCCGACTCCCAGGCCCGAGCTGTTGTCGTGGTCGTTGTTGTAATAGGTCCGCACATTGTTAATGAAATCCGCGTCGTCCGCCGTGCGCACCGCCACGTCGTAGTAGGCCCGGTACTTCTGCGAGAAAAAATGCCACACCACCACGCCGTACACTTCGGCTTCCTGGCCGAGGTCTATCTGAACCCACTGCGATCCCGGGCCCAGTTCGGCAAAGTTCCCGTCGGTCCCTTCCTTGTTTCCATCGGTGATCTGCTTGAGATCGCCGATGATCGGCTCCTCGTCACTGGCCGTGACCGGTCGGCCCAACGCCAGGTTGACACAGTCGTCGGGCGCCAGCAGCGTCTGCTTCTCACCCGGATTGCGCGCCTCGAGATTCGACGTCTTCACATCCTTCGGCGTCCCGATAAAGATCGGTTTCGGCAACAAGATACCCGCCGGCTTCCAGACTTCCGAAACAAAGGGAGGAGGCGGAAGCGCCTCGGCCGGTTTGACTTCCACCGGTGTCCCGGCCTCCCGTACCTCCGCCGCCCACCCCAACACACAAAACATCAGCGCCGTCAGACCCACCCCAAGAACCACACGTTTCCATGCAGACATGGCTTCGTCTCCTGTTCGTGTTGCATGTGGACGACAGAGCGCCGAACCGGCGCTCTGGGAGAACCTCTGCGAAACGGCGGCGCCGCGTTTCCGGGAATTCCCCTCTCATCGCCCTCTGCAATCCAGTAACCGCGGAACGAAATTCCATTCCGCTCTTCTGCGTTTTTTTTCTTTTTTGTGGAACCTCAGATGAACGCCGATACTCCTGGCGCCGCGAAGCCGCAACCAAATAAAACCGCGAAAACTGCAGCCTTCGCGTTTTGTGAAGAAAGCGTCCTCCTGGGATCGCCAATCTCCCGATTGGCGCGGTCGCGGTTTCGGGCATCCGGGCGGCTTTGCGAGATTCCAGGGATTGCGCGATTCCACCCGTTGGGTTCCGCTTCGACGATTTTCAGCCACAAAAATGAACAGAAGGCACAGGGATTTCCTGTTTGTGACTTTTGTGCCTCATGTGGCTTACAACATATGGTCTCCGCGTCTCTGCGCGATGATTCTTTTCATCCCCGTTCTATCGGGTTTTTGTGTATCTACAGGGGATCAGAGACCTCTTGCACTGGGCGGACACACAGGTCCGCCCCTACAGATAGGCTGTGGCTCCACTGCACCCGGCTCATCTGGGGTTTCTTCATCTCGATCTGGAGCGTCTGCATTCCCCACAAAAAAAGAACCGGGGAGAAACGCCTGGCTGCGGCGCTTCTCCCCGGCTGCTTCAGAACTCGAATTCCAATCCCGCCGGTCTCGCTTACTTTCCGGCCTTGTTGATCTTGTCCAGCGCGTTCTGGGCTTCCTGCTTCAAGCCTTCATCGTTCAGGAACGGCTCGACCAACGCCTTGGCGGCAGGATCGGCCACGTTGCCCAGCGCCGACACGATGGCGCGTTTCTCTTCCACGCGCGTCGCCAGTTCAAGCGCTTTCCTGTAGAGTGCGATCTGCTCGCCGGCCGGTTTGCCCGATTTCTCGATCGCCTTGACCAGCCCGTTCAACGCCAGAATCTTGCACGCTCCGTCCGCATCGCCCTGCGCCGCCTTCTGCAGGTCTTCGAGAACGGGGGCCGTCTCGCGCCAGTCGGAAAGCGCGCGGATTGCCGCCTTGCGTACCTCCACGTTGTCGCTGCCGAGCGCCTTGCGCACGGCGCCCAACGCCTCGTCGCCGCCCAGGCGCCCCAGCGTCGGCATCAACAGTTCCTTGGCCCGCGGGTTGCCCTTCTCGACCGCCGGCACAATAGCGCCCGCTTTTGTCTCGGCATCGCGCGCGGCCAGCGCCTTGAGGGCGTCCGCCGCCGCTTCCTGTTTCGCATCCGCCGCCGTGGCCACGATCTCGGCCAGTTGTGCGGCGTCCTGCGCGCCCGCCAGTTTGCCCAGCGACTTGCCCGCCGCCTTCACCGCGTTGGCATCCTTGTCGTCGAGCATTTTCACCAGCGCCGGCGCCGCTTCGGTCTGCTGACGGTCTCCGAGGACGGCGATCATCCGCGCCTTGACCCCGGCGTCCTGAGCCGCTTCAGCCGCCGCGACCAGTTTCGCGCCGACGTCTTTCCCGGCCATCCGCGCCAGGCTCGCCTCGGCGGCCTTGCCCGTTTCGCCCGTGTCAGTCAATTTGCCCGCCACCAGGTCCACCTGATCCACGCCGCCCAGTTCGCCCAGGGCGCGAAGCGCCGCAATGCGAACCTCTTCGTTTTCCGAGGCCACCAGTTTCGCCACTTCGGGCGCCGCCGATTTCTGGCCGCGCGCCGAGAGAGCCGTAACCAGCACCAGCTGGCTCGCGGGGTCCACTTTCGACAGCCCTTCGGCGACGGCCTGTCCGGCCTTGTCACCCGGGATCGAAGCCAGAATCTGCCCGGCAGCCAGGCGGATGCCCTTGTCGTCGCTCTTGAGCAATTCCATCAGGGCCGGAGCCGCCTCGGCGCCTGTCGCCTTGGCCAGACCCGCGTGCGCGCCGATCCGGATGGTTTTCGTGTTTTCAGCCGTCATGAGAGGTTTGTAGATTTCCACCGCCTTCGCGGCGGGCATTTTGTCCGCGCACACCAGCAATGCGTTCGCCTTCTCGTCCTTTAGATCCGCATCCACCTCCGCGCCGTTGAGCGCTTCGGCCGCCGCTTCACCCCCCATGCGACCCAGCGCCTGAATCGCCGCGCGCTTTACGTCCTTGCCCGCGTCACTCTTCAGGATCGCCGCCACAGGAGCCACGGCCTGAGCATCGCCCCGCTGGCCGAGCGTCCCCAGAATCCCGACCTTCACCGCGCCTTCACTTTTCGCCAGCGACGCCAGAAGCGCCTCTTCAGCCTCGGGGCAGGCCATGCCCTGAAGCGCAAACCGCGCCATGTGCGAGTAATCGCCCATCGGCAACAGTTTCGCCAGAGACGGCACCGACTTGGCCGTCCCTACGTTGCGCAGCATCCGGCAGACCCACTGCTTCGCGGCGTAGGTCGCCATCGGCGAATCGAGCATCTCGATCAGTTCCTCTTCTATCTTGCGCAGTTCCTCGGGCGAGGCCTTGCGCATCCGTTCCTCGTAGGTCGCCATCGCCTGGCGGCTCGATCCGAAGTCGTAGAGCAGGATCTGCGTCTTCGGGTCTTCCGCCAGCACGCGCAGGGTCACGTTGCGATACGCCACCGGACCGTGGTCGCCCTGAAGCATCAGCGGCCCCGTCGGCTTCTCATCGTTTTCATAGGTCGCCGCTCGCGTCGGGCCCGTCACTTCCACGTTCTCGTGGATCAGTTTGCCGTTGTGGACCACCCGCACGAACCGGGCGTTCTCGGTCTTCTTGCCCGTCGCGTCGAAACGCGGAGCACGGAAGACCACATCATAGGTCTGCCACTCGCCCGCGGGCCGAGAGGCGTTCACCAGCGGGTCTGTCCCCTCGTACCCCTTGTTGTTGGCCCAGCGCTGGTAGATACCGCCGCATCCGGAACCGACGTACTCGGGCTTCTCGATGCCGAAGCTGTCGAACACCTGAATTTCATAGCGGCCCATGAAATACACGCCCGAGTTCGAGCCTTTCGGCACCTTGAATTCGACATGCGCCACCACGTCTGCGTGTTCGAGCGCCGACAGGATGTTGTTCGTACTCCCCTTCGGTCCGTTGACGATGACCCCCTTGCCCTCGGCGCCCTTCAGCGCCTTCTCGTTCTGGGGGTCCATAACCGCGTCGCCAAACACCTGCCAGTCGCCCGTCGGCTGGTGCCAGGCGCTCAGGCCGTTTTCTCCAACCAATTGCACGGTGCGCCGCAACAGTCCCTTGCTCCCGTCGGCGTAGGCCGGTTCGGGTCTCGCCCCGATTTCGTCGCTGGGCCGGTCGTCCATCTCGTAGTCGCCCAAGGCATACTGGATGCCGTCCAGATAGTGCTGCAACATCGCTTTGTTCCAGAAGATGTCTTCATTGTGACCGAAGCCCGAGTAAAACACCCGGCCCTTCTCGTACTTGCGAATCCAGACCAGTCCCTCGTCGAGATCCGTGCGCTTGATGCTCTTCGGGTCCGGTTTCAGCGCGTCGGCATGGTCCATGTCCATGCTCATCAGGATGCGCAGTTTCGCCCGCGAGTAGGGACCGCCCGGCTGGTACAATTCCTCCTTGAGCATGAACCCCTTGCGGTCGAAACCCTTCAGGAGCGCGTGGTCCGGTTCATCCAGTTTGACGGGCCACGTGCCGTCCGACGTCCACGGATGGCCGTCGAACGTCGCGCCCATCATCTCGGCGCCTTCTTTCCACTTGTAGAAGTTGTCCGACGCAGCATGGACCCCGATGATGCCTTTGCCACTCTTTACGAAGTCCAGAATAGCCTTCTGCTGCGCCTCGTTCGGCTCGAGCATGGTCGAATTGTTGAACATTATCCCGTCGTACTTGGCCAGATTTTCGGCGGTGAAAACTCCCATGTCGTCGCTCACGTCCGCCGTGAACGCGCCCGTCTTTTCCCCCATCGCCAGAAAGGCTTTGTTGCCCAGGGGGATCGAGGAGTGGAAGAACCCCTCGCAGCGCCAGAAGATCAGGATTTTGCGCGGCTTGGCGGGCGCTTTGGTCGCCTTTTCCGGCAGCGCCGCGCGCATCTTGTTGAGCATGTCGTCATTGGGCTGCGGCGGGTTCGGATTGTGCGCGGCCAACACGCCAACCACCGTCAGAATATACAGCAACCACACGACCAGGGATACGATTCCCAAACGCTTTCTCATCGTCATACTTCCCCCTCATCTGGAATAAGTACTACAATTTTTCCCGCTTTTCATCTTCAGACGATAGCGGCAAACTACGGGTATGGCAAATGAAAACGACACGTTTTACAGGCTATAAGGCGCGCGATACGGACGCCCCAGCAACGCGTTCGCCTCCGGATCATTCCGGATCTCTTCGCGGTCCGGATCCCACTCGAGCGTGCGCCCGGTCAGCATGGCGATTTCACCCAGCAAAGCGGTGCTGATCGAACGATGGGCCACCTCGGCCGGGGTGATCGTCTCCCGCCGCGTCTTGACACAGTCGAGGAAATTCTGATGGTGGTCGCGGCTCAGGTACAACCGCGGCTCGTCGGAGCCAATCGGCTCATTGATAATTCCGGCCGGGTCGGACTGGATGCCACCGCGGGTGACGTGGAGCGAACCCCGTTCGCCAAACCAGCGCGTACCGTGTTCAACCTGCTGATCGTTCGCCACGGTGATCTGCACCCCGTCGCGGTAGGTCAAAATAAAGCGGTAGGTGACCGCCACATTCCAGAGGCCATCCTTCGGGAACTCGACATTCACTGGTTCTACCTTGACCGGGCCGGTGTGGTCGAACCCCAGCCCCCAATGGGCAATGTCTATGTGGTGGCCGGCCCAGTCGGTCAACTGACCACCGGAGTAATCCTGGAGCCAGCGCCAGTCGTTCATCACGCTGTCGCGGGTGTTGAACGGCACGTACTCGCACCAGGGCGCCGGACCGAGCCAACGGTCCCAGTCCAAACCATCCGGCACCGCCTGCGGCTTCACCACGCCACACACCTTGCCGGTGGGCAACCCCACCTCGACCTTGCGAACCTGCCCCAGATGGCCCGCATGGACTATCTCGGCCCCGCGGTGGAACTCGCCGCTCGATCGCTGCCAACTGCCCGTCTGCCAGATCCGCCCATACCGCTTGACCGCATCGCAGATCGCACGCCCCTCCCGAATGGAACGAGCCAGCGGCTTCTCGCCATAGATGTCCAGCCCTGCCCGGGCACACGCCACAGCAGCCAGCGCATGCCAGTGATCCGGCAACGCGATCGACGCCAGATCCAAGTCCTTGCGCGAATCGAGCATCTCGAATAGGTCCAGATACGCCTGGCAATCCTTGTTGCCGTTGTTGGCATCAACGGCGTTCTTCGCCCGTTCGCGATTCTGGCGGATGACGTCGCAGATGGCCACCACCTGGACCTCGGGCTTGTTCAGAAACGCCCCCATGTTGCCCGAGCCCATGCCCCCCACGCCGATGCAACACATGGTCAACCGCTCACTCGGAGCCACCGTCCCATCCTTACCCAGCGCGCGCCCCGGCACAATGGCCGGAAACACCAGGGCGGCCCCCGCCGCCACCGCTCCCCGCAAAAACCCTCTGCGGCTCACCGGTTTCGTCCTCTTCATCACTCAACCTCCCGACTCACGGCGAACCCTCATGGCCTTGAGCCCCGTGCGATATGAACTGTTGGCTGGATTTCCCTGACAATCGGGCCCCGGCCGCGATTCATCCGAAAAAGCCATGCCACTTTGTTTTCTCTCAACGCACAGAGCACACAACGCAGAATCGGGCGACACCCCAATTATCCTTGTGCGCTTTGTCCGTTCAGAGACAAACGGAATAGACTCTCCAGGCGCAGATAACGGAAACCTTTCCCGCTGAAAGAACGACCCCCAAGCCTTCCGTGGTCGGTCATCTGAACCGAATTCGCGGCGGCCTCTCTCAAGAGACCGCCGCGAAACGTCCAATTCCAGTCCCTTCCGCGTGAACGGATACCTTATTTCGGCATCTTCGTCCAGCGTTCGGTCGCCTTGTTGCTCTTCACCACGGTTTCGATGAACTGCATGCCGCGCAACCCATCCTCAACCGTCGGGAAGTCCAACGCCAGCGGATCGGGCGCAACGCCCATCAACTTCGCGCGGACCGCGTCGGTCACGTTGCGATAGATGTTGCCGAAGGCCTCGAGGAACGCTTCGGGGTGACCGGAAGGCGTGCGCGTGGCCCGGCCCGCTGCGGCGCAGCGCGCCCCCACGTAGCCGTTGCCGCGCTTCCACACCTGCGTCGGCTGGTCCTGCGACTTCACGTACAGGTAGTTCGGGTGCTCCTGGTGCCACTCGAGGCCGCCCTTCTCGCCATAGATCCAGATGGCCAGGTTGTTCTCTTCGCCCACCGAGATCTGCGAGGCGTGCAGGATGCCCTTGGCGCCGTTCTCGAAACGCAACAGGATGTTGCCGTCATCGTCGAGCAGCCGGCCCGGCACAAACGCCGTCAGGTCCGCGCACATCTCTTCGATGCGCAGGCCGGAAACATACTCGGCCAGGTTTTCGGCATGGGTGCCGATGTCACCGATACAGCCCGCCGCGCCGCTCTGTTTCGGATCGGTGCGCCAGGACGCCTGCATGTTGTTGACCACCGTGGACAGCCACCCCTGCGCGTACTGAACCACAATCTTGCGAACCGGCCCGATATCGCCATCCTTCACCATCTGGCGCGCCAGTTTCACCATCGGGTAACCCGTGTAGTTGTGCTGAAGGCCAAAGACCATCCCGGTCTTCTTGACGATCTCGACCAACTTCTCGGCTTCCTCGACGTTGAACGTCATCGGCTTCTCGCACAGCACGTTGAAGCCGGATTCGAGAAACGCCTTCGCGATCGGGAAGTGGAAGTTGTTCGGCGTCGTGATGGACACCAGGTCCACCCGTTCGCCCTCGGGCAACTTCAACTCCGCCTCGATCATCTCCTGATACGTATTGTAGGCGCGCGACGGGCAAATGTTCAGCGTCTGCCCCATCTGCTTGGACTTCTCGGGATTGATGTCGAAAGCGCCCGCCACCAACTCGATCCCACCGTCCATCCGCGCAGCCTTGCGGTGCACTTCGCCGATAAAGGCGCCCGGACCGCCACCCACCATACCCCACTTCAAATTACGACCCAATTCAGCCATGACTCGATCCTCCTTGCTTTATATCGCCTTGCGCGATTCTATTTTCTTTGATTATTCGTCAAACGCGGAGTCGAACGCCCGCGCCGACGGTTTGAAATCCACTTTGCGCACGAACTCGGCCGCCTCGCGGGCGCCGTGCTCGCGGTCCATGCCCGAGTCTTCCCACTCGACCGACAGCGGGCCTTCGTACCCGATGCGGTTGAGCGCGCGGACGATCTCGTCGAAGTTGATCTCGCCGTGACCGAGCGAACGGAAATCCCACCCGCGCCCCGCCTGACCGAAGTTCAGGTGCGACCCCAGGATGCCCGAATAACCGTCGAGCGTCCGTTTGGCGTCCTTCATGTGAACGTGGTAGATGCGATCCGGGCACGACTCGATCAGTTTGACCGGGTCCATGCACTGCCAGATCAGGTGGCTCGGGTCGAAGTTGAACCCGAACGCCTCGCGGTTGCCCACCGCCGCCAGCGCGCGCTTGGCCGTCACGATGTCGAACGCGATTTCCGTCGGATGCACTTCGAGGGCGAACTTCACGCCACACTCGTCGAACACGTCCAGAATCGGGTTCCACAGATCGGCAAACTGCTGAAAGCCCGCTTCGATCATGGCGTCTGAAACCGGCGGGAAGGAGTAGAGGTAATGCCAGATCGAGGAGCCGGTAAAGCCGTTGACGACCTTCACGCCCAGGTTCTTGGCCGTGCGCGCCGCGTTCTTCATCGTCTCGATGGCCCACTGGCGCTTCCCTTCCGGGTTCCCCGCCAGAGCCTTGGGGGCAAACATGTCCGAGCGCGGATCATTCAGATCGCACACCAGCTGACCCGCCAGGTGGCAGGAAATGGCCCAGCAGCCCAAGCCGTTCTTTTCGAGAATCTTCAACTGTTTTTCACAATACCCCGGGTCCTTGGCGCCCTGGTCCACATCCATGTGATCGCCCCAGCAGGCCAGTTCCAGACCGTCGTACCCGAAATCCTTGGCCATTGCGGCCAGTTTCTCAAGCGGCAGATCCGCCCACTGTCCCGTAAACAAGGTTACTTTTCTCGCCATGATACATTCTCCTTCGCTCAGAATAATGGGAACGAAAAATTTCGTTTTTTACAATCCAGACTCAAAGGCGGAAAAACCCCGATCCTCTGTGTCCATTTCCTGCAAGGTCTCACGCAAAGACGCCAAAGCGCAAAGGGAAACCGCGTCGGCTCGTTTCTTTGCGCCTTCGCGCCTTTGCGTGAGACGGTTCTTCGTTTATGTTCCGCTCTCCGAAGGGATTCTTCCTCCCCGTGTCCCTTTTTGCGACACGGGGAGGAAACCCCTCTTTCACGCTTCTCTTACGCATCCTTCTTGTTGGTGGCCGCCAGAATCCCGTAGATCACCAGCAGAACGATCGCCGACGCGGCGACATACTGGAACGAAACCAACATGCCGGCATCACCACTGCCGTTGCGTTCGGAAACCCAACCCATCAGCGGCGCAGCGATCAGACCCACCACCGCCATGCCCCAACCATTGATGATCGAAATGGCCAGAGAGCCACCTCTCTTCACCCACATGCTCGTGACGCCCAGCATGGTCGGCCAGAAGTAGCAGTAACCCATCGCATACACCGTCGCCAGAAGGAAAATCATCCCGGCGCCACTCGCAATCACCTTCGTCAAACCGAACAACCCCGCGCCCGCCAGCACCGTCGAAAGCAGCAGCATGCCGATGGGGGACAGTTTCGACGCCAGCGAACCGGCGAACAAACGCATCACCATCACCAGCACCGACGTGTACACCAGAACCAGAACGCCCGCGCCCTCACCCGCAAAACCCTTCATCGCGTTGTTCATCGCCGTACCCATCCAGGTGCCGGGAGCCAACTCGATCGAAGCCGTAATGCCCATGCCGATGAACAACAGCCAGAACGCCAGGCTGCCAAACGTCCCCGCACACATGTCGCCGAACGACTGGCCGCTCGCCGCCTGCTGGGTCTTCGGAAACATCTGGCCGGTGAACAGAATGCCGTAGGCAATCGTCGGGATCAACACCAGCGCCAGTTTGATCTGCCAGGCGGCAAAAGCCGCCTCACTGCTGATACCAATTTTGTCGATCAGGAAGGAAAGCACGCCACCCATCGCGATCCCGCCCGGGAACCACATGTGCAGCAGGTTCATTTTTTGAACACGAGTGCTCTCATCCGGGAAAATCGTCACCACCAGCGGATTCACCACACCCTGCACAGTACCATTGCCCAACGCCGTGATCAAACCGCCCGCAAAGAGGGGAATGAAGGGATTGGCAGCGCTCAATTTCCCCGCAAAAATCATCATCAGAGGCCCGATCAGGTGGCACAGCATCGCCACGCGCATCAAGAGGCCCATCCCGATCTTGTCGCACATCGGCCCAAAGATCCAGATCGAGACGGTGAAACCCCACAACGTCGCCCCCCCAATCCAGCCAGCCTGCGTATCCGTGAGTTCGAAAACTTTTTTCAACTCAGGCAACAACGACGACACCGCGCCAAATACGACCGACGTGGAAATCAACGAGACCCGGCTTGCCAAAAACAGCCGACTGGCGTTGACTCCCGCCAATCCCCCCCCTTGAGCTACACTCCCATTCTCCGCCATTTCCATTTCTCCTTCTCGCGCGTCCCTTGGCCCGCTCTCGCCCGCGCTCGCGCGCGGCAACGCCCTTCCCAGGCGCCGGGACCGGAACCCCCTCTTCAAACCCGTCCAGACGGGTTAGATTCCCGATCCACCAAACCGATTCGGAGCCGCCGGCGTTTGGCCGGCGGCTCCGAATCCTTCACCCTGTCCTCAGTTTTCCTGAATCTCCGAAAGCGGTTTTACTTTCAGATTCCGGAAGGAAATCGGCGCTCCGTGATACTGCAAGCCGAGATGCCCGACCCGAGCCATGTCCTTATAGGCGTACTTGAACTTGTTCTTGGAACCGTCGGGGTTTTTTCCCGCTTCGGTCCACTTGTCCAGGTCCATGTTGACCACCTGCGTGCCGTTGAGCACCACCACGATCTGCGACCCCTTGGCCAGAATCGTGTAGTGGTTCCACTCGCCCACCTTCTTCACCATGTCTTTCGCGGGCGCCAGCACATCGAAGATCCCGCCGCAGTCTTCCGCAGGCTTCCCCTGCTTCGGCTGGGCAATCTGCACCTCGATGGCCGTGTTGAGCCAATCCTCAATCGAAGCGCAACGCAGGAAGACGCCGCTGTTGGTGTTCTCGGCGCACTTGAACTCGAGATCGAAGACGAAGTCGCCGAACTTCTGGCGCGACCACACGTCGCCCTTCCCCTTCGCCTCGAGCACACCGTCCTTGAACGCCCAGCCGCCCTCTTCCTGAATCGTGTTGGCCGCGAAATCCTGCTCCGTCGGTTCGATGAAGGAGGAGGCGTCCAACGCGCTCGTCACCAGGTTGAAGTACTGAACGCACTGGACCAGTTCCGGCATCGCCTTGCCCCAGTGGTGCTCGTACTCGATCGAGAACGTCCCGCGAAAGTTCTGGCGCTTGATCTCGCCCAGCAGCGCCCAGGCATCGCTTTTGCCCGTGCCCCACGCCACATCGTGCCAGTCGGGCGCGTCCACCTTGTCGAGATCCTTGAAATGCAGACTGATGATACGCCCTTCGAGTTTCTTCAGGCACTCGAGCGGGTCCAGCCCCGAGCGGCGGAAGTGACCCGTATCGGCGCACGCCCCGATCCGTTTCGACCGACCCTTCGTCACCTTCAGGACCGTTTCCGGGTCCCAGTAGGGCGACGGTTTCGGGTGGTTGTGGATCGCGAGATTGATCTGGAACTCCTCGACCAGTTTGTCGAGCAGGTCGAAGTCCTTCTCGGCCGGTTCCGACACGATCGTCTCGATGCCCATCTCTTTGGCGAACTCGAAAAGTTTACGCCACGATTCCGGACTGTCCGCGCCCGTCACCCCGTAGTTCACCAGTTTGACGTCGGCATCTTTCAGTTTGTCGAGCATCTTCTTCTTCGCGTCAGCGGGCATGTTCACGTCCACCTTCACGTCGCCGTCCTTGCTCAGCTTCTGCCCCGGAAAGGCCTCGATGACCTTTAGACCCAACTCTTTGTTCTGATCCACCGCCTCGAAGAAGGTCTGCTGGTTGAACGTGTAGGCCTGCATCCCCAGACGCCAGCCCAGATTCTCCGCGCCCGCGTCGGGCGACACGACCTGCTGCGCCTGAGCAACCGAACCCAGCAACCCAGCCAGAGCGACCGCGACCCATACCAGACGTCTCATCCGTCTTGTCATTTCCCGGTTCTCCTTCTGTTGTCTTTTACGCTCAGAACGCGCGGTACGACTTCTTCACATACTGCATCGCCTCGGGCATGTTCTTGACCGTGCAATCTTTCGAGTTCCACACGATCTTCTTACCCGAGCGGATGGCCAGGTTGCCCAGGATCACGAACTCCGACAGGTAACCGGCGTAGTCCATGATGTTCGAGCCGGGCAGATGCGCATCGCCCTTCTTGATCGCCTCGACCCAGTCGCAGTACGGATCGTTCTTGGGCGCGCGCGGAATCGTCTTGGGCACGTTCTTGATCGGGTTGCGTTCCTTCATGAGCGAGTAGGGGAGCAGGCGCGGGCTGTCGCAATAGTCCGACGTGTCGTAGATCGTCCCCTTCGTGCCGTACATAAGATTCCCGCCGATGGACAACTCGGCCTTCTCTTCGAGATCCTTCGGACGCGGCGGTTTTTTGCCGCCGCTGTACCACGTCAGTTTGCACGCGGGCATTTTGCCACGGGCCGGGATGCTGTACTTCACGATTTCCCAGTCCGGCCCCATGTCGTCCGTCATCCCCGCCGATTCGGCCTCGACCTCGATGTCCTGACCCGCGATCATGGCTTCCTTGATGTCCAGCGCCCAGAACGCGGCGTCCATGATGTGGCACCCCATGTCGCCCAGCGCGCCCGTTCCGAAGTCCCAGTACCCGCGCCAGTTGAAGGGAGCGTAGATCTGGGTGGCGAACATGTCCTTGATGTCTTTGTCGCGATATTTCGTTCCGGCGGGCCACTCGTCCTGGAACGGACGCTCGGGCGCCACGCCCAGCCACAGGTTCCAGTCCAGGTCCTTGCGCACCGGGTCCGTCTTCTCGGGCCGCTTCATGGCCTGCGGCCAGACCGGACGGTTCGTCCAGATGTGCGCTTCCGTCACATCGCCGATCACGCCCGCCTGCACCCACTCGCGCACCTGGCGCACGCCGTCGCTGGCGTGGCCCTGGTTGCCCATCTGCGACACGACGCCATGCTTGGCCACCAGGCGGCGCAGTTCCTGCGCCTCCCAGATGCTGTGCGTCAGCGGTTTCTGGACATAGACGTGCTTGCCCATCTCGATGGCCATCTTGGCCACCGGGAAGTGCATGTGGTCGGGTGTTGTGACCGTCACGGCGTCAATCTCGGCGTCCATCTCGGTCAGCATTTTGCGGAAGTCCTTGTAGAACTTCGCGGAAGGAAATTTCTCGCGCATCGCCTTGCACCGGCGCTCATCCACGTCGCACAACGCCACGATGACCGCACCCGCGGCCACCACGCCCGGAATGTCCTCCTCGCCCTTACCGCCGGCGCCAACCGCCGCCACGCGGATCTTGTCGCCCAGCTTGCCCGGCTTGCGCACTTCCTGGCCGAACGCGAGCGCGCCCATCGAACTGAGCGTGGAGACCCCCGCCAGCGCCGCCAGACCCTTCATGAAACTTCTGCGATTCAGGTTCTGTTTCATCGTCTCGATCCCTTCATCCGAATCTCGGAATGGTTCACTCTCAGAACTTGCGGTACTCGTGCTTCACGTACTTCGTCGCGGAGAAAGCGCCCATGAGGTTCTTGACCTTGCACGCCTTCGAGTTCCAGACGACTTTTTTGCCCGAACGGACAGCCAGGTTGCCCAGGATTACAAATTCCGTCAGGTAGGTCGAGTAATCGAGGAAGTTCGACCCCGGATGGTGCGCGTCGCCCTTCTGAATGGCCTCGACCCACTCGATGTGCGGGTTGCTCTTCGTGGCGCGCGGGAGCGTCTTCGCAACGGCCTTGACCGTCTTGACGTCCTCTTTGGTCTTCTCGGGCGTTTCATTGACCGGACGCGGGCTTTCGCAGTAGTCCGTTCCGTCGTAGATCGTCATCTTGCTGCCGATGATCAACTGGCCGCTGTCGCCCACTTTGTCCAACCCCTTGGGCAGGTCGGGCTTCTTGCCGCCCGCGCGCCACGTCACCGTACAGGCCGCCATCTTGCCGCGAGCCGGGACTTCATAGATCACTTCTTCCCACTCGGGCGCCATATCCTTGCTGAACGCGCCGGACTTGGCCGTCACGACGATGTCCTGGCCCGACGTCATGGCTTCCTTGATGTTCAAAGCCCAGAACACCGCGTCCATCGTGTGGCAGCCCATGTCGCCCAGAGCGCCGGTGCCGAAGTCCCAGAACCCGCGCCACGCGAACGGCACATACACGTTCTGCCCCTTGATATCCTGATCTTTCCACAAGGATTTTTCCGGCCATTTGTCCTTAAAGGGACGCATGGGAGCCGTACCCAGCCACAGGTTCCAGTCCAATTCCTTCGGAACGGTATCCTCGCCCGCGGGGCGCTCGAGGCCCTGCGGCCAGATCGGACGGTTTGTCCACACGTGCGCCAGCTTGATTTCGCCCAATGTGCCCGCATCCACCCACTCTTTCACCAGACGGATCCCTTCGCCCGCGTGGCCCTGGTTCCCCATCTGGGTCACCACACCATGCTTGGCGGCCAGGCGGCGCAGTTCCTGCGCCTCCCAGATGCTGTGCGTCAACGGTTTCTGAACATAAACGTGCTTGCCCATCTGAATCGCCATCGCCGCCACGTGGAAGTGCATGTGGTCGGGGGTCGAAACGGTCACGGCGTCAATCTGATCGCCCATTTCCTTGAGCATCACGCGGTAGTCTTTGAAGAACTTCGCCTTCGGGAATTTCTCGCGCGTGCCGGCAGCCTGCCGCTCGTCCACATCGCACAACGCGACGATTTCACACCCGGCCTCGGCCGAATTTCCGATGTCGCTCGAACCTTTGCCTCCGCAACCCACACCCGCCAGGCGAATCTTGCCCGAGATCGGCTTCGGTTTGGCGGCGCTGGTCACTTCGGCCTCGCCAAACCCCTTCAATCCCATTTGGGCGCAACCCGACAGACTGGCCAACCCCACAAGCGCAGCCGCCCCCTTCATGAAACTTCTGCGGTCCAGATTCTTCGTCTCCATAACCTCAACTCCTTACCTGATCCTGAAATGGATTGAAGTGCCTCTCCTAAAGGGGGCACGAATAAACGAAACACGGGGGCCATTGCCCGGTATCCGGAAAACATCCTCCCCGCTCGTCCCTCGACAGGCGACTTCGGGAAAAGACCCGTGTCCAGCACCCGTTCCGGCGTCCGTGTTCCGCGTGAGTCCCGAAACCCGGTTTTTACTCCTCCACTTGCGCTACGCGGCGGTACTTCCGCTTCAAGAACTGCTTCGCTTCGGGACAATTCAACACTTCACCCCGAGCCGTGTCGTACTCTATTTTTTTGCCCACCCGAATTGCCAAGTTTCCAAGCAACACAAATTCCGCCAAATACGCCGAATAGTCCACAAAATTCGACCCAGCCGCCACCCCCTTACACGAAACTCCTGCGATTCAGAAGCCTTTCTCCATAACACCCATTCCTCACAACCAACTGGATAACCAGGGGCCGGCCGTCCAACCCCCAGACACCGGACCGCTCGGCAAAACGCCACCAACCGCGAATCCTGACCTCAGCAAGTATAAGGATTGACACCCTATCTGCGACAACGAACGACTGCATGCTCTGTTTGTTTTTCAACACCCGCGATGTGAAACATACGCGGGAACCTTTGGAGCGCCCGGGTGAGACCTGAACGATTCACCGCATTTTTCCCGCGATTTTCCCACAATGCAACTTTAATTTTCCAGCGGCGGACCCTTCCCCCGCTTTTGCATCCCACACACGGCAAAGCGTCGGACCCGTGAAGGCCCGGCGCCGGCCGGTTCTGAATCTGTCTGGAGCGCTTCCGAAGAGCCGTGGAAAAACCCGCCGAGGTTACTTCCCCGGTTCCCCGTCCTGCTTTTTCATCAACTGCTCGTACTCAAGCGGATGCTCGTGCTGCATCTCCTCACGCGACATGCGCCCGTGCAGAAACAGCAGCGTTCCGGGGAAACGCCCCGGCATGTAATGCACATTATAGAAATGCCAGACAAACAACGCCAACGCGCACAGGATAGCCTCGTCCGCATGCACCAGCGCGGACAACTTGAAGGTCAGCCACGGCAGGTACTGGGTCACGATGTCGCTGAACCACAGGCTGAACCCCGTCCCGATCATGATCACACAACCCCAATAGACCGCCCAGTAATCGAACTTCTCGTAGTACGTGAACCGCCCGAACTTCGGCCGCTTGTCCGTCAGATGCAGAAAATAAAGCGAATTCTGGAACACATCCAGGAAGTCCTTCGGCGTCGGCATCAACAGAAAGAAATTCCGCCGCCCTTCGCGCGTCCCCATCACATAGATCATGTGATAAACGGACACCGCAGTCAGCGCCAAACCGGCCACCCGATGCGCCACCCGGCACTTCTCCAGAAAACCCGGTACCTGAAACGCATTCTGTCCCCACGGAATCCAATCCGGACGCCCCAGAAACCACAACGGAATACCCGTCAACACCAGCGCGATAACGCTCGTGAAAAGAATGATATGTTGGAGGCGGAACTGCAAGTTGAACCGTTCAAAATACACCGTTCCACCCGCTGCGCCCTGTTTCCCGTTTTCAGCCATAACCTAGCCACACTCCTTCCCACCGACCGGCGGCGCGCTCTCCGGCCCGCGATGCTTCTCCGGGCCGGAGGGCGCCCCCACACGCCTGTCATTCATTACGCCGGGAACTTCTTCTCGACGCGCCGGATCGCATCCACGATGATATGCGCAATCAACAACGTCATCGTCCCCACGATCAGCCAGAAGAAACCCTTCATCACGAGCGAATACTCCTGCTGCTCGATCTGGGCCTCGTCGGCCTGCATCACGTCCTTCATCTGGGCCGTCGCGCCCAGTTTCGTCTGAAGCGGACCGGTCGCGGCCACCTCGCCGAAGTAGAACGGGGCGTCCTTCGCGTGGCAGTCCGTACACGTCGCCGCGCCCAGCGCCTGACTGGCCGGCCGCACGTCGTGCGCCAGCGGCCACGACACCGCCTCGGCCACCTTGTGGTCCGAAGCCGTCAACTTGCCATCCTGGCCCGCGCGGAACAGTTTACCCTGCGCCACAAAGCCATATTCACCCTTTTCCTGAGCGGCCAGAGCCTGAAGCATCGCACCCACCTGCTCCTCGGTCAACGGCTGCGCCTGATCCGTCACCGCCGACACCGTGCGCGCCACCAGTTCCGACACCAGAGGCGAGAACTTGCCGTCAGCACTCAGCCAACCCAACAGCATCTCGTCGCCCTTGGCCTCCGCCGAATCTTTCACCGACAGGCCCTGTGTGAAATCCCAACGGAAAAGCAACGGCTTCTTAACCTTGACGCCATCCTCGGAGAACTCGCCCTCGACCTCGTAGATCGCCTTCTCGACGGCCTTCGGGTCCTTTTCCCACGCGTCGAACTTCGCCTGGTTTTCAGCCTTGACCGCCGCGCCCGACGTCTCGTCGTCCGGCGACAACGTCGGCATAACCTCCAACGCATACTGCTTGCCCTTGTAGCGCAACACCGGCTGCGGTTTTGCCGCATCCTGCGGATCGAGCGCCTTGAGCAGGGTGAGAATCGAGGTCCGCTCCGCATCGCCCATCTCGTTGAACGTCTTCAAAAGCGGACGGATTTTCCCATTCAGATCCCGCGCCCACACCATCGTCGTCACCGTCATCGTCGTCTTCGACTCGCTCATATCGAGCCGCCCTTCGGCATCCGCCCGGAACAACTTGCCCGGAGTCAAAAGGACCGCTTCCCCACCCGAGGTCGGGTCCGCCGCGGCCAGCTCAGCCAGACCGCTGCCCAGCGCCGACAGCTGCAACGCCACCTGTTCCTGAGCATCCAGCACGCCTGTTCCCACCTTCTGGACCACTTCGGGTTTCAAAGGCGTCACCTTCTCACCCTCGATGCGCGCCCAGAAGGCCGGCCACATCATCCGGTACGGCCCGATCTTGCCATCGGCGCCCTTCTTGAACACCGGCTCGACAATGTACGGCGAATCGGTGAACCATTGCGCCCGCCCGTGAATCCCCGTGCGGTTCGCCCGCGCCGTGCGCACCTGCGTCGCCTGCGCCTGCGGCAGCACGCCCGAGTGGCACGACGTACAGGTCATCTTCTCCAAGTGAATCGCCGGCAGGTTCTTGTGCTCCGGACGCGGCGCCGCATGCCAGCCGCCCCGGTCCGCAAGCGTCTTGGGTTTCGCATCACCGAGGTGGCACCCACGGCACGACAAATCCATAGACCCCGCTTCTTTTTCCGTACTCTCGGAAGCCGCTTCCTTGCCCGCCGGAGCGGTGTCCGCCGCCGCTATTTTCTCATCGCCGCGCGAAACGTCGTGATCCAACCCATTCTTGTGACAATCCGCGCAACCCAACCCCTTCGCCGAGTGGATATCCCCCATCGAATGCTCGCGCTCTTCGCCCGCCTGCGCCACCGAGTGGCAGAACAGACAGCGCTGGTCGTCCGGCTTGCCCACGGAGAGCATCGCCCGGCCCTTGCTGTCAAACTGCGTCGAGTCGTAGTTGATGGACGGCGGAATCGCGTACTTGCGATCGTCGAGCGCCGGCCCCTGGTCTTTGTCCCACTCCGGTTTCTGGCGCGAGGCCATCCCGTTTACATCGCCCAAACCGCTGGCGCCCGTCGCGGCCCACCGGAAGTTCTCGCGCGCCATCTGCTTGGCCCACTCGCTCATATCCTGACGCCCCGAACGGTTGTGACAGGCGAAGCAGTTGATTTCCGCGCCACCTGAAACCATCCAGCGCATGTTACCCGCCTCGGGAGTCTCCGGCTCGGCGGCGCCCCCACCCGGCAGGTGGCGTCCAAACGCCTTCGTGAACTCCCACTGGGTCATGCCGACTTGATCCGGCTTCCAGATGTTTGGAACGTCCCAATTCCGGTACGACAGCGGCAGCTGCGTTCCGGTTTTTTCGTCCACCAGAACCCACGGCTGGTTCATACGCCCGGGCTTGACGGTCGGATCCAGATAGTTGAAGTGACGCCCCTTGGCGATCGTCGCGTAGTCGTGACACGCGCCGCAGGTTTGCTTCACCGACACGGGACCCGTCTCGGGCTGGGCGGGCAGAATCGCCTCGCCATTTTCATCCATCAGGTTGAAACGGTGGACCGGAATGGACTTGTTGCCATCCCACTGGCGTTCGGCTTCACCCTCGGCCGCGGCGGCCATGGCCGCTATTCCCAGAAAAACGGGCAGGATTGTTGTCAGAAGTCTTTTCATTTTCAAACCTCGAACTCCTCTTTCTCGAAATGCAGAGTCCGCCCGGCGGCAACCGCCTCGTTCACCTTCAGCACCGCCACCGCCGTCTCGTAGCCGATCTCCGGCGGACAGTTGAGTTTCTTGCCCAGCCGGATGGCGTCAAAGAAATTCTGCAAGTGCGGCGTGTGGGCCGGCAGATTCAACTCGATCGGCAGGGGCCACTTGTCCCCCTCGACCGTCATGTTCACATCCAGTTGCGTGTTCTTCGTCACGGTCCGGCTGATCGTGCGCGCCGTCGTTTTGAGCCACCCGCGCCGTCCCAGCTCGCTCCACTTCGCCACGGGCGCATGCGCCTCGCGCACCGCCGTGTTGCCGTTCGGCGGCACCTCGGAAATCTCGATCGCGCCATCTTCACCCCGGAAGTTCTCGGTAAACTGGCCGTGACTCGTCGTCGTCAGCGTCTGGTAAAACGCCCGCGCCGTCCCCTCATCGTTCTCATACTCGAACATGGCCATGACGTTGTCGTACCACTCGTGATCCTGATAGTAATCAATCCCGCCCGCCGCCGTTACCGACTTCGGGTTCGCGCGGAAAACCCACGAGAAAATGTCGATCTGGTGCGACCCCAAGTCCACGATCGGCCCGCCGCCGTACTTCTTGTACCAGCGCCAGTTGCGGAACTGCCGCCAGTTATCATACCCGAACGCAGTCAGGCGTTCCGACGTCACCCGCTTGTCCTCGGGGAAGTCCATGTCAATATCCTGCTGGACGGCACGGTTCCACTGGCCGTAGGCGTTCATCACGCGGCCCAGCAGACGCTCGCCCAGCATCAAATTCTTCACCGCGTGGATATAACGCGGACTGCTGCGGCGCTGGTGACCGATCTGCAACAGATTGCCCGTCTTGCGCGCCGTCAGAACCATCGACTTCGCCTTCTCGAGCGAGTTCGACATTTCCTTCTCGCAATAGACGTGCTTGCCCGCCTCGAGGAACGCGTTGGCGTGCTCGGCGTGCATCCAGTCGGGCGTGGCCACAATCACCGCGTCCAGGTCCGTCTCCTTGGCCAACAGTTCACGGTAGTCTTCATAGACGTTGACGTCCTTGTAGCCTGCCACGCGCATGCGCCCCTTGCCCAGTTTCTGCTTCTCGGACCAGATGTCGCACACCGCCTTGAACCGCAGCCCCGTAATCGAGGGGCGCGTGCGCCTCGTTCCGCCCGGCGTCTCGTATTCAACTTTGTTCACGCACGACTCGAAA